>CAVRWQ010000013.1:792500-814409 GCA_963724955.1 uncultured Acidobacteriota bacterium | reverse complement strand
ACCGCCGCCTGGAGGCGCGTGTCCTCTTCAGCGTCACGTTGATTGCCGGTGTGTCGCTGGCCGCCGTGTTCGGCGCCACGAGCGAGGTCGTCAACCGCGTGTCGCTCAGCCGGTCGCGCGACGATCTACTCGCCGCTCGCGAGGCATTCCGGCGCATCACCGACATGCACGCGGAATTCGCGGTCCGCGAGACACAGCTCATCGTCGAGTTGCCGATCTTTCGCGCGTCGCTGACCGATCCCAACGTCGCCTCCGACATCGCGACGATTACCGAGCTCACCCGCGGGTACTGCCGCAAGATCGAGGCGCACTTCTGCATCGTGAGCGACGCCAGTGGCCTGTGGATCGGCAAGACGGGCTGGCCCGACTCGGCGGGCCCGACGCCGGTCATCAGCATCGCGATCGAACAGGCCGGGGCGGCCGATCCTTCCAGGAGATGATCACGATCTTCGGACGAGCTGTTCCTGCTCGTCCGAGCCCGCCACCTTCGGCAATGAAGTCGTCGGGACACTCACCGCAGGCTACCGGCTGGACGACGGTGTCGCCGAAGAGCTGGCGCTCCTCGCCCGCTGCGACGTCGAGCTTCGTCTGCGAGGGAAATCAGCTCTGCGGCAGCAGCCTTCCGGCAGCAGACAGCGCCGCCCTGAAGTTGATGCTCCGGAAGTCACCCGAGCTGCTGGGCAGCACGGACGCGAGACCCTCGTTGCGCCGGCTCGGCAACACGGCGTACGTCGGCGGCGCCGTGTCGTTTCTCGTCGGCGATCCGGGCGACGCCGTGCCGGATCCGCCGCGGCTCGTGCTGCTCCAGGACGTGACGCCCACCGAACAGGCGTTGCACGACATTCAGACAGCGCTGATGTGGGTCGGCATCGTGACGTTTGCCGTGGCGGTCGGCGGCACGCTGGTGCTCGCCCGGCGCACGACGCGCCCGCTCCGCGACCTGGTCGACGCAGCCAACGACGTCGCGGGCGGGAACTGGGACCGGCGCGTGCCGCTGGCCGGACCGGCCGAGGCCAGAACGATGGCCACGGCGTTCAACCACATGACCGCGACGCTCAGCCATTGGCATCACGAGGCGCGGGAGCGCGCGCAACAGCTGCACGAGTCCTACGTGCGGTTCCAGTCGGTCAGCGATTCGGCCAACGACGCGATCATCTCGGTGAACAGCCAGGGCGACATCGTGTTCTGGAACCTTCGCGCGCAGTCGGTGTTCGGATACGCCGAATCCGAGGCGATCGGACAGTCGTTGACGCGGCTGATCCCGGTTCGCTACTGGGCGAGTATGCCGACCAGGTCGCCCAGCTGGTCGCCGGCGACGACGTCATGATCGGCAAGACGGTCGAGCTTTGCGCGCTTCGACGCGACGGGATCGAGGTGCCGGTCGAGCTGTCGCTCTCGACGTGGAAGGCCGGCGTCGAGGTCTTCTACACCGGCGTCATCCGCGACATCACCGAGCGCAAGGAAGCGGCCGAGGCGCTTCGCCAGCGCGAGGAGCAGCTGCGGCATGCGCAGAAGATGGAGGCCGTCGGCCGGCTCGCCGGCGGCATCGCCCACGACTTCAACAACCTGCTCACGGTGATTCTCGGCTACGCGGATCTGCTGCTCGAAGAGCTGCCCGGCGATCACCCGATGCGGCCGGACATCGAAGGCATCCAGAAGGCGGGCCGGAGCGCGGCCGCGCTCACGCGCCAGCTGCTCGCCTTCAGCCGCAAGCAGGTGCTGCAGCCGGTCGTCCTCGACCTGAACGAGGTCGTCAGCGCGACCGAGAACCTGCTGCGCCGGCTGCTCGGCGAGGACGTCGAGCTCGTGTTCGCAGCTCGAGTCGCAGCCCGATCCCGTCAAGGCCGACCGCGAGCCAGATCGAGCAGGTGCTGCTGAACCTCGCCGTCAACGCGCGCGACGCCATGCCGCGACGGCGGCGACTCACGATCGCGACGTCGAACGTCGCTGTTCGACGCACGCGAGCGACGTGCCGAACGCGCCGCCGGCGACCGGGCCCGTACGTCGTCGCTCACGGTGAGCGACACCGGGCACGGCATGACCGACGACGTGCAGTCGCACATCTTCGAGCCGTTCTTCACGACCAAGGAGCTCGGCAAGGGCACCGGCCTCGGGCTGGCGACCGTGTACGGCATCGTCCAGCAGAGCGGCGGGCACATCTGGGTCGAAAGCGAGCCTGGTGCAGGATCGTCGTTCCACGTCGTGCCTGCCGGCGGTCGGCGCCTCGGCGGCCGTGCACGACGCGGCCGGCTCGACGAGCGCCGGCGCGCCCACGCGGTTCGGAGACGATCCTGCTCGTCGAGGACAACGATCAGGTTCGCGCGCTGGCGCGCGACGCGCTGACGCGGCACGGCTACCAGGTGATCGAAGCGAGCAACGGCGAAGAAGCGCTGCGCCTGGTCGAAGGGCAGCTCGACGGAATCTCCCTCGTGCGTGACCGACGTCGTGATGCCGGTGATGGGCGGCCGCGAGCTGGCGAGCCAGTTGAACGCGCGCCGGCCCGACCTGAAGATCATTTTCACTTCCGGCTACACGACGGATATCCGCGTCGGTCAGACCGGCGCGGGCGCCGGGACCGCCTTTCTTCAGAAGCCGTTCACACCGACGGTGCTCGGTCGGATCGTGCGCGAGATGCTCGACGCCGCTGCCCGTGTGATGCGGTCATGCCGATAACATGGCGCGCCTGTAAGCCCCCTGCCGGAACGATTCTCGTCGTCGACGATCTGGTCACCAACCTCGACCTGCTGAAGCGGCTGCTGTCGGCGCAGGGCTATCGCGTGCTCACTGCGTCGGATGGCGATCAGGCGCTCGAGGTCGTCGCGCGCGAGGCCCCCGACGTCGTGCTCTCCGACATCCGCATGCCGAAGCGCGACGGCTTCGATTTGTGCCGGGAGCTCAAGGCCGCGCCCGCGACGCGACTCACGCCGATCGTGCTCATGACGGGAGCCGAAGAATCCAACGATCGGATCAACGCGATCGAGCTGGGCGCGAACGATCTGCTGAGCAAGCCGATCGATCAGCCCGAGCTGCGGGCCCGCATGCGCTCACTCATGCAACTGAAGCGCTTCACTGACGAACTCGACTCCGCGGAAGCCGTGCTGCGGAGCCTCGCGCTGATGATCGAGGCGCGCGACTCGTACACCGAGGGCCATTGCGAGCGGCTGGCGCGCCTCTGCCGATCGACGCTCGGCCGTCGGCTCCAGCTTCCGGAGGACGACCTGCATGGCGCTCGGACGAGGCGGCTACTTTCACGACATCGGCAAGATCGCGCTGCCGGACTCGATTCTGCTGAAGCCGGGACCGCTCACGCCCGAGGAGTACGCGCGGATGAAGGAACATCCGGTCATCGGCGACAAGCTGTGCGGCGACCTGCGCGTGCTGCACAGCGTCCGGCCGATCGTGCGTCACCATCACGAGCGGCAGGACGGCAGCGGCTACCCGGACGGGCTCGCCGGGCGATGCGATCCCGCTCCTCGCGCAGATCATCAGCATCGCGGACGTGTTCGACGCCATCACCACGACGCGGCCGTATCACGGCCGCGCTCACGCTCGAGGTCGGCTTCGAAGAGCTGCGCAAGGAAGCCCGGCGCGGCTGGCAACGCGCGAGCTGGTCGAGGAGTTTCCGGGACGGATCGGACCCGACGGAACCGAACCCATTACTTCGCGGCTGCGGCACGATCCGGATGTACGGCCGCGGCGACTTCCAGCCGTCCGGATACGTCTTCTTCGCGTCGTCGTCCGACACCGAGCCGGCGATGATCACGTCGTCGCCCTGCTTCCAGTTCACGGGCGTCGCGACCTTGTGCTTCGCCGTGAGCTGCAGCGAGTCGATCACGCGCAGCACCTCGTCGAAGTTCCGGCCCGTCGTCATCGGATAGACGATGATGAGCTTGATCTTCTTGTCGGGCCCGATGACGAAGACGTTGCGCACCGTCTGATTGTCGGCCGGCGTGCGGCCCTCGCGACGTGCCGTCCAGTCGCCGCGGGCAGCATGCCGTAGAGCTTCGAGATCGCTGAGATCGGTGTCGCCGATCATCGGATAGTTCGGCGCGTGCCCCTGCGTCTCCTTGATGTCGTTCGACCACTTCTTGTGATTGTCGACCGGATCGACGCTGAGGCCGATGAACCTTCGTGTTGCGCTTGTCGAACTCCGGCTTGAGCTTCGCCATGTAGCCGAGCTCGGTCGTGCAGACCGGCGTGAAGTCCTTCGGATGAGAGAACAGCACCGCCCACGAGTCGCCGATCCAGTCGTGAAAGCGAATGCGTCCCTCGGTCGTCTCGGCTTCGAAATCAGGAGCGACGTCGCCAATCTGCAGTGCCATAGCTCACCTCCACGCCGTATGCCGGAATAGATAGCAATACCGCAAGACGCACCCGCGCCGCAAATCAGTCGGTCCTCTGATGCGGAGAGCCGCGCTCGGCGGGCAGCTGCCTCGAAGCTACCTCGCGGCCGCGACGTAGCTTTCGCGCGCGCGGACGGACATGCCGGGATGACGGACGCGCACCTCAATCTTGTGTGTCCTGCCGTCGAGGGCTGCCGGATTGAACGCGAGCAGGTACTGACGATGCAGCTCGTCGGCCACGCGCGTGAACGTCTCGCCGAGCTGGTGGGTCGCATCGAGCTCGAAGTATCCCCCGCCACCGACGCGAGCGAGCTCCTTCAGCCCCGGATCGGGCCTCGATGTACACGGGGCGTCCCACAGGTCACGGGGAGGGGGCGGCGGCGGCCCGAGTGGCACAGAACGTCCGCCGCGCCCGGGACCCACTCGGGGGTCGACGATTGGCGGTCGGCCGCCAAACGGGATGCCGCCAATGCGACCGCCGGGAACGGGCCGCCCGGGCCGGAGGATGCGGCCGGGGAAACCGCGACCGGCGACGGGACCGCCCGGCGCCCTGGGCCCGCCGCGGCCCTGAAACAAGATGCCGCCGGGCACCGGCGCTGGCGTCGATCCACGCGTGCACGCGCCGGCCAGGCCGATCGCGTAGACCATGATGTCCTCGGCGCGGGAACGCTCGCGCACCTCGGCAAAGCTGACACTGAGATCCGGACGGTCAGGGCTGTTGTGACCATCCGTGAACACGAGGACAACGCGGCGTCCTGATTCGTGCGCGACCGCCGTCATCGCCGCGGACATGGCATTCCAGAGCGGCGTTGGCCCGGCCTCCTGCAGATCCTCGTGAAGGATACGGACGAGCTCACGCTGGTCGCTCGTGAACGACACCGGATCGATCTGGACCCTTCCGCTGAAGCTGCCCAGGCGGGCCCGGTCGTCGGGGAGCAGATGAGTGACGAACTCCTTGGCCGCGTCACGAACCAGCTCGAACTGCCGCACCATGCTGCCGCTCCGGTCCAGCATGACGACGATGGTGATGGGCTGGGTGTCGTTGTCGAAGAGGGTCAACGGCTGGCGCTTACCGTCATCGAAGACCTCGAAGTCGTCCTGAGTGAGGTTCGGGACCAGCCGGCCTTCGGCATCGACGACGGTCGCGTAGACCGAAACGGAATGCGTGTCGGCGCGGAATCTCTGCTCCTGACCGGCCGCGACGAGTGCGGTCCCGGCCGCCCCGGCGAGCAGAGCCACCATGGGCAGACGTTTCATGATTCCCTCACATCAGGCGCGGCAGTCCCATTCTAGCCCAGCAGGGGACACTTGATGGCTCTCTGGGCTTGGCGCTCGGCTCTCGGGCCTCGGCGAGCCAGTCGTATCGAACCGCAACAAGAACTGCGATAGATCAGGCACTGGGCACTAGGCACTGGCTGGTTCGGGCGTGAGTGGCACTAGTGCCCAGTGCCCGTGCCAGTGCCTACGTTGCTCTTGACTCGTGGGTGTAAACTGTACGCTCCACACTAAAAGGATGCATTCAGCCGCCGCCGGCCACCACCGGCAGCGACATGCCGCGTCGTCGCACAGTTCGTCGAAAGGAGTGCGTGACCCATGGCGTCCACGAATCCCTTCAAGGCCCAGCAGGCTCCCTGCGGGCGCATCGTGGATGGTGAGACCTACCAGGATCAGGACGAGGAGGCGCTGGTCACCGAAGAGGTCGACTACGCGTGCGGCTGCCGCGCCATCCGCCACGAATACCACGATGGCAGCGTGAGTCAGAAGGTCGTCCGTCACGACGGACGGGTTCTGGTCGATGAGCTCCGGTCCGCAGAATAGCCGCGCCGTGCCGGACCGGAGTCATGGCCGGTGACAGCGCGTCACGACGTCGTGCTCGTCGGCGGCGGTGGGGCGGGTCTTCGTGCGGCCATCGCGATTGCGGAAGCCAATCCACGATTGAGCATTGCGGTCGTCTCGAAGGTCTACCCGATGCGGAGCCACACGGTCTCCGCTGAAGGCGGCGCCGCCGGCGTCGCGCGGTCGGACGACAGTCTCGACGAGCACGCGTACGACACGATCTCGGGCGGCGACTGGCTGTCCGATCAGGACGCCGTCGAGGCGTTCGTCAAAGAAGCGCCTGAGGAGCTCCTGCGTCTCGAGCACTGGGGCTGTCCTTGGAGTCGAGAGCCCGACGGCCGCATCGCGGTCCGCCCGTTCGGCGGCATGAAAAAGCAGCGCACGTGGTTCGCGGCCGACAAGACCGGCTTCCACATGCTCCACACGCTGTTTCAGACGTCGCTCAAATACACGAGCGTGTTTCGCTACGACGAGTGGTTCGTCACGCGGCTTCTGGTGGACGACGGGCGCGTGCACGGCGTGCTGGCGATGGATCTCATGTCCGGCAAAGTCGAGGCGATCACGGCCGGGGCCGTGGTGCTCTGCACTGGAGGATGCGGCCGCGTCTTCCCGTTCACGACGAACGCCGCGATCAAGAACGGCGACGGCATGGCGCTCGCGTACCGCGCGGGCGCGCCGCTCAAGGACATGGAGTTCGTCCAGTACCATCCGACGGGGCTGCCGTTCACCGGCATTCTCATCACCGAAGCCGCGCGCGCCGAGGGCGGGTACCTCATCAACAAGGACGGCTATCGATACCTTCAGGACTACAACCTCGGCAAGCCGGAACCCAGGCCTGTGTTTCGCAGCATGGAGCTGGGGCCGCGCGATCGCCTGTCGCAGGCGTTCACCAAAGAAGTCGAAAAGGGACGGACGACCGACACGCCGTACGGGCCCGTCGTCCATCTCGATCTCCGGCATCTCGGCGAGAAGGTCATCAAGACGAAGCTGCCGTTCGTCCGCGAGCTGTGCCTCGAGTACCAGAACATCGATCCGATACGCGAGCTGATACCGGTGCGACCCGTCGTGCACTACATGATGGGCGGCGTGCACACCGACATCAACGGCGCGACGCCGCTCGCCGGGCTCTATGCCGCCGGCGAAGTGGCCTGCGTCAGCATCAACGGCGCGAACCGGCTTGGATCCAACTCGCTGCCGGAGCTTCTCGTCTTCGGCGCGCGTGCCGGTCGCGCCGCGGCCGACTACGCTTCGACGCGGCACGATTCCATGCCTGCGGTCGCCTCGCAGGTCAAAGACGAGCAGCGGCGCCTCGAGACCGACCTCGTCCGTCATGCGCGCGGCCGCGAGCGGCTCGCGACGCTCCGAGAGGAAATGCAGAAGACGATGGAAGAGAGCGCGGGCATCTATCGAGCGGCCCCGGCGCTCTCTCACGCCGCCGGGCGGCTGCGGGGCCTGCAGGAACGATCTGCCGACCTCGCGCTCGACGACGACAGCCGGACGTTCAACACCGAGCGGGTCGCGGCGCTCGAGTTCTCGTTCATGCTCGACGTCGCCGAAGCGATCGTCACGTCGGCGCTCCGCCGCGAGGAGTCGCGCGGCGCCCACCAGCGCACCGACTTCCCGCAGCGTGACGACCAGCGCTTTCTGGCGCACTCGTTGATCTACCGCGGGGCCGCCGGCCCGAATCGCGTCGAGTACTCCCCTGTCACGATCACGCGCTGGCCGCCGGCGGAGCGTGTGTACGGGAGGTAGCCGATGGCAGACCGCATCCGGATGGTGGTGGCGCGTTATCGCCCGGAGGACGAGGGCGAGGCGAGCTTCCAGGAGTACGACATCCCCTGCCGGAAGGAGTGGGTCGTCCTCGACGGCCTCAACTACATCAAGGACCAGCTCGACGGCACGCTCTCCTATCGCTGGTCGTGCCGGATGGGCATCTGCGGCAGCTGCGGGATGATGGTCAACGGCGAGCCGAAGCTCACGTGCGCGACATTTCTCACGGAGTACGCGCCGGGCCCGGTGCGCGTCGAGCCGCTGCGAAACTTCCCCGTCATTCGCGACCTCGTCGTCGACATCGGCGATTTCATGCGCAAGCTCGTCCGCGTGAAGCCGTGGATCATACGCGACGAGGAGAAGCCGCTGGCGGAGGGCGAGTACCTGCAGACGCCTCTCGAAATGGACGAGTACAAGCAGTTCAGCATGTGCATCAACTGCATGCTCTGCTACGCGGCCTGCCCCATCTACGGACTCGATCCGAAGTTCATCGGACCGGCGGCGCTGGCGCTGGCGCAGCGCTACAACCTCGACAGCCGCGACGAGGGCGCACGCGAGCGGCTCGAGCTGCTCTCCGAGCACGAGGGCATCTGGGGCTGCACGTTCGTCGGCGAATGCACGCAGGCCTGTCCGAAGAACGTCGATCCCGCCGGCGCCATCCAGCGCTACAAGCTCACGGCGGCGATCGAGACCGTCAAGTCGTACCTGCTGCCGCGAGGTGCGCGATGAATGAATCGTCCCGCTACACGCCGTATCACCCGCGCTGGCTCAGGCCCGCGGTGTCCACCTACTGGTGGCTGGAACGGTGGCCGTATTTCCTGTTCATTCTGCGCGAGCTGAGCAGCGTCTTCGTCGCCTGGTTCGTCGTGTACCTGCTGCTGCTCGTGCGCGCCGTGGGGCGGGGCCGGTTCGACTACGAGCAGTTTCTCGAGTGGTCAGCCACGCCCTTCGTCCTGGGCCTGAACATCGTTACGCTGGCGTTCATCGTGCTCCACGCCGTCACCTGGTTCAACCTCGCGCCGGCGGCGATGGTCGTGCACGTCGGCGGGCGGAAGGTGCCCGGCTTCTTCATCGCGGCGTCGAACTATGCCGCGTGGATCGTGGCTTCTGCAGCCATCGTCTGGCTGCTCTTTGGGGGGTAGAGGCGCGCCACAGGCGCGCCCCCGGGAGCGGAGCGACCGGGAAAGGGGGGTCCGGCGGGACGAAGTCCCCCGGTTGAGAAAGATGGCGAAAAGACAGGCCGAACCTCTGTTGTGGCTGCTCTTCAGCGCCGGCGGCGTGATGGCCGCGATGCTGATGCCGGTGCTCGTGTTCCTGTTCGGCATCGCGTTCCCGCTCGGCTGGATCTCGCCTCCGGCGCACGCGTCACTCTTCGCGCTCGTCAGCCACCCGTTGACGCGCCTGGCGCTGTTCGCTCTCTGCACGCTCTCGTTATTTCACTGGGCGCACCGCTTCCGCTACACCCTCTACGACGGGCTGCAGATCAAGCACCTGAACGAGGTGATCAACGCGTTCTGCTATGGCGGCGCGATTATCGGCTCACTTGCGGCGGCGTACCTGCTCTGGCGCGTGGGGTGAGCCATCCACGTAGCGCGGCCCGGGTTGTGGGCCGCGTTCCCTGCTTATGTCGAGCGTCGCTCATGAGTCGAGCGTCAACGACTCCTGTTGAGCGTCGTCCGTGACGGACCGGCGGCGACCGCGCTTCGGCTTGCGGGCATGCAGGCGGAAATAGAAATCCAGAATCTTTTCGAGGAAATCGCTGGCGACGCCACTGCGATCGTTCCAGGCAATGGACTCCTTGCCGATCATCAGCGCCGCGTAAGCGAGGCGGGAGTCTCCGCGAGCGGCGGCGTCCACGAAGTCTGGATGGAGGGTGTTGACCTGCACAACACCGGCCGAGAAGCGACTGTGGAGGCGCGCACCGGACTCGAACGGGACTTCTTCGTACCCGATGCGACGGCCACGGGGCGAGGCGTGAGTTCCCGGGCCCGTCGGGGGATCCTTCGCGGCGCGCTTGCGTGGTGTCTTTTCCCGGCTCGGAGAGACCGGCGCCTCGGGACGCCCTCGTTTGGCGAGACCGCCCGGCAGCGCCAGATCACGGAACTGCTCGAGATCGAGGATGTCGCGCGCCAGCCGCAGCGCGCGCTCGCCGATGACTCCGGCCTCCTTCGCCCGATGCGCGCTGAGCTGCGTCGCGATCTCATCGCGAAGTGTCGGCACGTACTGGTCCAACGCGTCGAGCAGCGCAATCCAGTCCTCGTTTTCGTCGAAGCCGGACCTGGCCGGCAGCGGCGACAGGAAGTCCGCGTCCAGGGTGCCCCGGACATGGCCCTGGGCCCACACGCTGTCCTCGAGGCCATAGGCCGTCAGCATCGCCAGGTCGTCGACCACGACGACGCCGCGGTGGCGAATCGCGACTCGGCCACGTCCGGCGTGGTCGAAGTACAAGTCGAGACGAACCGTCTTGCGTCCATCGCCTGACAGCGAAAGCGCCCCCAGGTCGCCCAGCAGTCGCGGCAGCAGTACCCGGGCCGGCGTCACCGAAAACTCACCGATGCCGGCGCGAATCCCGATCTTGAGCCAACCTTCGCGGAGGTAAGACTCGAACTTCTCCGCAAGGTACCGCCGCAGCGAGTCGGGCGCGAGCGGTCCTCGCGACCGTGTCGGATCGAACTTCAACTCGGAGATCACGACGCGCAGGCCCGGCCGGGCGAGCGTCTCGCGTGCCAGCGCCGTCTCGATGGTGGCTTCGTCACTGCCTTCCTTCAGCACGACGCGAAGTGTCTCGGAGGCCACGGTCTTGCGTGAGAGAAACGTGCACCGCTTGCCGATCTGCTGAAAGCTGAAGATGCCAATGCCGAGCCGGCCGATCGTGCCCGCGCCGCTCGCACGCTTCGCCGAATCCGCGACGCGCTGGAGCGCCGATTCGAACTCCTTGCGGCTCATCCCGTACGCGTAGTCCACCGTGACCTGCTTTCGATCCAGGGTGAACGTCACATCACACCGATCGTGCGCGGTGCCGGCAAGCCTCGCCTTGACGTGCTCGTCAATGGCGTTGCTCACATGCTCCTTGATCGCTTCGGCGGGGCTTCGATAGAGCGTGCCCAACCACTGGAGCGCGTTGGCAACGTGAAGCTGGATGGGAATGCGCTGAGCCACACTCAAAAACCGCTTGGCCGGATCCAGAAGCTCGCCTGCCAGGATCCGCCTGGCGCGACGTGCTGCAGCTCTTTGTAGAGTCCCTTGTGCGCCGCGTTCATCGAGTTCGTGATGCCGACCATCGGCTCGAACGCGATGAAGCCCCGATTTGGCGGCGGCGGTTGCGACTCGCGGCCTGAGAGCGGCACGGTTGGAGACGCAGGAGTTGCCGGCGCTGCGGGCGCGGCGCCGCCCCGGCCGCGGCCGCCTCCCCCGCCGCCGGCGCCAGGCCTCGGAGAGTACAGGACGATCGACCGGAAGTTCTCGCCGAGCAGCACGTCGAGCTGCTGAGCCTTGCCCTTGACGCTCATCACGGCGCGCCCCTGCGCATCACGCACGAGATCGCCAAACACGTGGTCCAGGCCGAAGTCCTTGAGCGGGACGGCGCGCGGGTCCGGGAAGAACTTCTCGATCGGCTCGGTCTCCCCCGTCGGAATCAGGTTCGGCCCGAGGAGCCACTGCGTCTTCGCCGCGATCGACAGCGTCCATTCTTCACGAACCGAATCGGTCAACTGGAAGTACGGATGGAAGCCGATGCCGACCGGCATCGGCTCCGTGCTGAGGTTGTCGATGCGCGTACGCACCTCGAGCACCCCGTTCTCCAGCCGGTACGTCATCGTCATCGTGTGAGCGAACGGGAACTGCGCCATGTACTGCGGGTTCCGGTAGAAGTCGAGCGTGTTCGTCACCCACGCGGCCGTGCCATCGGCCTTCGCCTCGACGAGCTTCCATTCCGTCGAGCTGCTGAGGTACCCGTGGATCGGGATCGTGCCGCGGACGTTGCCGAGCTCCATGTCGAAGTTGTACTTCTTGCCGTTCGCATAGAACGCCTGCTCGTCGAGCCGATTGGCGAATGGCGCAAGCAGCGGGATGCCGTTGAGCCCGGGACGCGCGCGGAAGTCGTCGACCGAGGCGAACGGGATCCGAATCACGTTCTGGCCCTTGACGACCATCTCGTACGCGTTGCTCACGGTCGTCATCACCGAGACGATCGTGTCGGTGCGCGTGTCCCTGAGCTGCACGACGTCTCCCGTCTGGGTGGCGGTGTAACGAGCCTGCGCGCGCGGCGTGGCGGACGCCGGCAAGACCGCCATGATCGCGGCAACAAGAACCATCGTGCGCGGATAGGAAGTCATAGGAACCTCTGAACTTTGGCCCTTGGCCCTGGGCCTTGGGCCCTTACAGCCGCGCGAGACACTCCTGCGTCCATCGGATGCTCGCCTCGACGTCCGCGAGCTGACGCTGCGCCGGCGTCACACCCGGCTCCGCCGGCGCCGCCGGGGTCGGTGAGCCTTTGTCACAGAGCGCCAGAAACCGCGCGAACTCCCACGCCGGCGTATTTCTGTACAGGTCCCAGAACTGCGGATCGCTGTACCGGATCATCCGCGGGTTGCCGCTGACGATGATCTCGAGCGACACGGCGCGGCCGGGACACTTCGCGATGTACGTCCGGAGGTACTGCTCCATGCCCATGTTGCCGTCGCCCATGCGCGTCCAGCGCACGGCGACGCCCTCGGGCGTCCTCCACAGCGCGCTGTCGCGCATGTGGCTGGTGAGCACGTACGGCGCGAGCGTCTCGAGCGTGAGGTGCGGATCTTCGATCGTCCAGACCGGATTGCCCGAGTCGAGGCAGACGCCGACGATGTCCGGACCGGCGGCCTCGACGAGCTGCTTCAGCTCGCGCGCCTGCATGTCGCCCGCGTGATTCTCGATCGCGACCTTCACGCCGCCGTCCAGGAGGCGCGAGCGCGAGCTCTTGAGCACGGCCACGAGCGCGTCGATGTGCCGCTCGATCCCGCCACGCCGATCCGCGCTGCTGCCGAGCACGGCGCGCACGATCGGCGAGCGCACGACTTTCGCCGCGTCGACCATTCGCGCCAGCTGCTCTTCGGCCGTGCCGGCGGCTTTGTCGAACATCGCCGACGTCGGGCAGATCGACCGCATGCCGATCTCGAGGTCGAGATTCAGCTCGTCGGCCCGCGCCCGGACCCGGCGCAGGTGGTCGGGCTCGAGCGACCCCAGAAAACGGATCTCGCTGAAGTGGACGACCTTGACGCTCCACTTCGCGGCGAAGTCGAGCTGCTGGAACGGCGTCCAGTTCTGCTGGTTCAGGCTGAACATGTCGACGCCGAAGCGGGCGGCGGCGGGCGAAGTGGCGGCGTGCATAGGAGATCCCAGCGCGGCGGCGGCCGCGCCCATGGTCTTGAGGAACGTGCGACGATCCGGCAGGGTCATCGGTCGACCTTCTTCTGGTAGACCCGAATGTAGTCGATCTCGTATCTCGCCGGAAACGCCGTTTGTGCCGGATCCCCGCCCTGGGTGCCGCCGATCGCGAGGTTCACCAGCATGTAATGCGGCTGCCGGAGCGGATTGACGTTCGTCCCGTCCTGGTTGACGGTCTTGTCGAGCTCGATCTCGTTCAGCAGCTCGTTGTCCACCGAGAGGCGGATGGCGCGTTCGTCCCACACCATCTGCCAGACGTGGAATTTGCCGGACCACGCGGGATCGCCAAATCCGGCGACGGCCTTCCTCACGTCGTCCCAGACCGCGCGTCCGCGATCGGCGCCGCCCCACGCCGCGTTGGCCAACAGCGTCCCACGGTAGAACTCCATGATGTCGATCTCGCCGTTGTGCGGCCACGCGCCCCTGGTCCCCAGCGTCCACCAGGCGGGCCACAGCCCCGCGCGCGTGTCGATGCGCGCGCGCATCTCGAAATGGCCGTACTGCCAGCTGTGGAGCCCGCGGGTCATCAGGCTCGATGACGTGTACTCGGCGAGCTCGCGAGCGCGCCGCCAATCGGTCGAGCCGGCCTCGTAGCGCGGATTGGGCTTCCGCTCGCGGCGCGCTTCAATCACGAGAACGCCCTGCCCGACGCGCGCGTTCTCGGGCTGATACCACTGCAGTTCCTGATTGCGCACGAAGCCGTTCTCGAAGGTCCAGTTCTTCGGATCGGGCGGGCCGTCAGTGTTGAACTCATCGGCCCAGACAAGTGAGTAGCCGGCGGGCGGGGGCGTCTGTGACCCGGCCAGATCCGCTCCAGACAGGCCCGCGCCAAGAGCGAGAACCGGCCAGAGGGTACTCCGACGGCAATGCATGGCTGATGCGGTCTTCTTCGTGAGCTTCGCGTCCTTCGTGGTGAAGGCTTTTGAAAACGGTCTAAGCGGTTTTGATCGCCAGCTCGAACGTCCCGGCGTAGCCGCTGGAGTCCTCGTTGAGCCGAAGCGTCAGCTCGCGGCCGCCGTTCCTGTAGATCCCGTCGTTCGCGTTCATCGTCACGCGCCGGCCCTTGCTTGCGTACGGATCTTTGGCGTGGACCTTGTCGGTCACCGACTCATCGAAGTACAGCTGCGACGTGAACTCGGTGCCGCTCTTTGCCGTCGGGCTCGTTCTGACCTTGAAATGCACATGCACCGCGCGGCCCGGATACCACCCAGGGTAGATCGTCGTGAAATTCACGACACCCTTCGCGTCGGTCGTCTGGTAGCCGCGCAGAAACTTCTTTCCGCGCGCGTCGAACTTGGCGCGCGTGTCGGCGAAGTCCGAGTACACGCCCAGCGCGTCGCACTGCCAGAGGTCGACGATCGCGCCCGCAAGCGGACCACAGGCGCCGGCTGCGCTCATCTGAGAGACGCGCAGCGAAAGACGAAGCGGCGCGCCGGGGCTCGCCGCCTTGTCGCCCGGATCGGTCCGGATGTCCGAGCGGTTCAGCCGCGCATCGACGAAGTACGGCCCTTCCATGTGCTCCGGCACCACGACGCAGGCCGGGACCTGCGCGAGCAGCGCGCCGGGCGCTCCAACGAGCGTGCCGGCTCCCGCCACGCCGAGAAGAGCAAGCACTTCGCGCCGGCTCAGAATCCGGCCTACCATCGCGTCGTCGTTCAGGGACATGGGGCCTCCTGCGGTCGTGATTGCGCCGAGTATAGCGCACGGCCAGCGGCGTCCCTTGCCGGCCTCGATTCAGACACGCAAAGATCACGGCTCTGACACAACTGCTATCTGGATGCTCGAGGCCTCGACGACCAACGGCAGCGCGTCCGGCGCGTCGCTCCCGACGGCACGGTGCGCGTCTACTTAGAGCCGTTCTCACTTCCGCGTAGCACAACCCTGCACGAATCTCGGGCAGATTGGCCGGAGTTGGACGCTGAGCTCGCCATAGGAAAGTGAGAACGGCTCTAGCTCACGTCACATCAGCAGCCTCGTCGCGGCCGTCCGAGTACGCAGGAACTGCAATCGTCCCGAGGACGAGCCGTACGCAGAAACTGCAACCTCTCCTGCCAGTGTCCTCTCGATCCAGGGCGAGTCGAATGGGCCTGCAACTTGCAATGCCCGATCGCCATGAGCGCTGACAAACTCGACGCGGCCGCTTCCGGCACACCGAAGCGGAAGTTCATCGCCGGCGTCTACGTTTACTGCGATCACTGGTGCGAGCGGTGCCGGTTTCAGCAACGGTGCCGGCTGTATCGCGACCTTGAGCGTTACCGGGCGGTCACGTCGGCCGCCGGGACTGAGGAAACCGGCAAGCCGCGGCAGAGCCCGACAAGACGAACGAGGAAGAGATGACGACGCCACGGTCAGCCCGAGTCAGCGAGCCGAGTTCCTGGCGCTCGTCGAGGCCGCCAATCGGGAGCCGTCGCCGGAGGAAGCCGCGCGCATCGAGGCCGCCTGGAATCGCCAGCTCGAACTGAGGACCGCACATCCGCTGTCGGTCGCCGCCCGCGAGTACGCGGACATCGCGGCGAATGTGACCGCCATCATCAGGCTCGTGCTCGAAGCGCGCGGCGATGCAGTTGCGCTCGCTGCCGTCGACACGATCGAGCGGTTCGCCTACTTCCTCGCCATCAAGACCTGGCGCGCCGCCGGCGGGCTCGTCAGTGCCCGCCTCGTCGGAAGTTCGAGCGACGACGGCGATGAGGACGACATCGACGACGAGAACAGACCGGCAAACCTGCAGTCCGACTCGAACGGGTGCGCCAAGCTCGTCCGTCTGGTCATTGCCGAGTCACGTGACGCCTGGCAGGTGCTGATGCAACCCGGAATCGCGACGGCTGACGGCGTGCCGGCCGCGATGGCGCGGCGCCTCGACGAGCTGGATGCAGCCGTCGCCACCGCGTTTCCACGCGCGATGGAATTCGTAAGAATGGGGTTCGATGAAGATCTGTAGTCTATGGTAAGGTGAGAGTGGAACCGCCTCTGAAGACCGCCGCCCGCGTCTAGATTCTCCTCGTTCGTTTTCCCAGGACAGTCGAAGTGTCTTTCTTGAGACCTGAGGAGGTCTGACGTGAATATTCCCTCGAACTGGTACGAGCATTTTTTCCACGGCGTCGCCGTGGATCTGTGGCTGCAGGCGATCTCGCCTGAGCACACCCACAAAGAGGCTGATGAGATCGAGCGGCTGCTCGCCGCGGAGGCGGGCGCCGAGGTGCTCGACGTGCCGTGCGGCGCGGGACGGCTGGCACTCGACCTCGCGGCCCGAGGCTACCGCGTGACCGGTGTGGATCTGTCGCCCGAGTGTCTGCGTCATGCGCGCGCGGCCGACGTCGACCGTCGCGTCGCGTGGGAAGCGCGCGACATGCGCGATCTCCCCTGGCCGAACCGCTTCGACGCGGCATTCTGTTACGGCAACAGCTTCGGGTATCTCGACGATGCGGGCGACCAGGCGTTTCTGCGCGCAGTCGCCGCGGCGCTCAAGCCGGGCGGGCGGTTCGTGCTCGAGACGCCGATGGTGATCGAAAGCCTGCTGCCGCAGCTCGAGGAGCGTCCGTGGTTCCGGGCGGGCGACATCCATCTGCTGGTGAAGAACGACTACGACGCGACCCGCGGGAGGCTCGACATCGAGTACACGTTCGTGTCGAACGGCATGGCCGAGGTCCGGCACGGAACGCATCGCGCGTATACGTACCGGCAGCTGCACGAGCTCCTCGAGGCGGCCGGGTTCTCGGTGACGCTCGGGAAGCCATGGGATCGCACTAGCCACACGCTGACGCTGATCGGTACTCGTCGCTGAAATACGGGCGCTACTGCGCTGCCGTTGAAGTGCGGGCACTATCGCTGAAGTACGGGCACTGTCGCTCGAAGTTACGCGCCCGTTACTTCAGCGCTCTTGTCGCCCGTACTTCAGTGCTCTTGTTGCCCTGTACTTCAGTGCTCTTGTCCTTGTGTCGCCGGCCCGCGTCAATCATCGCGGCTGCCGCGCGCCGACAGGTACTGGGCGATCGCTCCGTACCGTCGGCGCCGATCGGCGTCCTTCGATTCCTCGACGTAGTGATGCGCCCAGCCGAGCGGCGTGCCGCGCCAGGCCGTATCTCGCGAATTGACGTCCGCGCTTGCCCGGGCGCGTCAGCCGCCGATGGAGGAGCTCTGGATGATCGCGCAGCAGCCGCTCGAGCGCCGGCAGGTCACCGGCATCGATGGCGTCGACGGCCTGGCGGAACGTGTCGTCAAGGCGATTGACGAACATGCGGACATCATCGCTGTACAAAAAAAAAGGCCCGCTGGTTTATGACCAGCGGGCCTCGAAAAAATCCCGGCAGCGACCTACTCTCCCACACAGTTACCCATGCAGTACCATCGGCGGTAGCAAGCTTAACTTCCGTGTTCGGAATGGGAACGGGTGTGACCCTGCTCCTATGACCACCGGGAAACTCAATTACAAAGAGTGGCGACGGAACATACGCCCGTCGGCACTTTGCGTCCGCGTCGCTCCGAAGAGCGCCGCTCGCGCAATCTCACGGTGACGCTTGCATTCAGGATTTCCGACTTGCGATTGGGTGATTTAGAGCTGAACGCTCTCAATCGTCAAATCCCCAAATCGTGAAATCTCGAAATTCAGCGTCACTGAGACAACTGAATACCCTGCAAACGGTAGTTTCTCTTTCTCCACTGTGAGTGTTCTACGGGACGCGTCGGTCGAAACCGGCGCGTGTTCGTAGCGCCCGAACTTCAGTTCGGGCGTAAGAAGAATCAATGGTCAAGCCGCACGGCTGATTAGTATCGGTAAGCTTCACATCTCACGATGTGTCCACACCCGACCTATCGACCTGGTCATCTTCCAGGAGCCTTTAGGGGTCTTGCGACCCGGGACAACTCATCTTGTGGAGGGTTTCACGCTTAGATGCTTTCAGCGTTTCTCCCTTCCGCACATAGCTACCGAGCGCTGCCGTTGGCACGACAACTCGTACACCAGAGGTGCGTCCAACCCGGTCCTCTCGTACTAAGGTCAGCCCCACTCAATTGTCCTGCGCCCATGGCAGATAGAGACCGAACTGTCTCGCGACGTTCTAAACCCAGCTCACGTACCACTTTAACCGGCGAACAGCCGGACCCTTGGAACCTGCTACAGCTCCAGGATGTGATGAGCCGACATCGAGGTGCCAAACCTGAGCGTCGATGTGAACTCTTGGCTCAGATCAGCCTGTTATCCCCGGCGTACCTTTTATCCGTTGAGCGATGGCCCTTCCACGCGGAACCACCGGATCACTAAAGCCTGGTTTCCCACCTGCTCGACTTGTGAGTCTCGCAGTCAAGCTCGCTTGTGCTTTTGCACTCTCCGGCTGATTTCCAAACAGCCTGAGCGAACCTTCGCGCGCCTCCGTTACAATTTAGGAGGCGACCGCCCCAGTCAAACTACCCACCTAGCAGTGTCCCGGTCCTGGATGACAGGACTCGGTTAGAACGCCGCAGCAGTCAGGGTAGTATCTCACCGTTGACTCCCCCGAATCCGAAAACCCGGGTTCAAAGTCTCCTACCTATCCTGCGCAGACGGCGGCAGCATTCACTACTAAGATGCAGTAAAGGTGCACGGGGTCTTTTCGTCTAGCCACGGGCAACCGGCGTCTTCACCGGTACCACAAATTCGCAGTGCCCCTCGTTGAGACAGCGCCCAAATCGTTACGCCATTCGTGCAGGTCGGAACTTACCCGACAAGGAATTTCGCTACCTTAGGACCGTTATAGTTACGGCCGCCGTTTACCGGGGCTTGAGCTCGAAGCTTCGCCTTGCGGCTGACCTCTCCCTTTGACCTTCCGGCACCGGGCAGGCGTCAGACCCTATACGTCGTATTCGACTTTGCAGAGTCCTGTGTTTTTAGTAAACAGTCGCTTGGGCCTCTTTATTGCAACTCCTTCACGCTTCGGGGGTAAACCCCTACACGAGAAAGAGCACCCCTTCTTCCGAAGTTACGGGGTCAAGTTGCCGAGTTCCTTAACGAGGGTTCTCACTTGCGCCTGAGGATTTTCTCCTCGCCTACCTGTGTCGGTTTGCGGTACGGGTACCGAGACCACTCCTTAGAGGATTTTCTTGGCAGCGTGGCGTCTGCGACTTTGTGCACCTTGCGGCGCTCGCTTCGTGCTCTCAGGGTTGAATGACTCACCGGATTTGCCTGGCGAATCCCCCTACACACTCAACCAGCACATCCAACAGCTGGCTCGCATAGCCTCCTGCGTCCCCCCATCGTACAAACGTGATCTCGGTAGTTCCGGAATATTAACCGGACCTCCATCCGCTACGCCTTTCGGCCTCGCGTTAGGTCCCGACTAACCCTGAGCGGACGAACCTTCCTCAGGAAACCTTAGGCTTACGGCGGAGAGGATTCTCACCTCTCTTCTCGCTACTTATGCCGGCAGGGTCACTTCTCTAGTCTCCACCAGTCCTTACGGTCTGACTTCAACGTCTAGAGAACGCTCTTCTACCAATCAACACTCCCGCAGGAATGTTGAGTCGACGGCTTCGGTCTCGTGCTTAAGCCCCGTTGGATTGTCGGCCCAAAGACGCTTGACCAGTGAGCTATTACGCTTTCTTTAAAGGATGGCTGCTTCTAAGCCAACCTCCTGGTTGTCTGAGCATCTTCAGATCCTTTCCCACTTAGCACGAAGTTAGGGACCTTAGCCGGTCGTCTGGGCTGTTTCCCTCTCGACAATGAAGCTTAGCCCCCACTGTCTCACTCCCGGACTGCGGTCATTGGCATTCGAAGTTTGGTTGGATTCAGTAACCTGGTAAGGCCCCTAGTCCATCCAGCGCTCTACCACCAATGCCGACCATCCGAGGCTGCTCCTAAAAGCATTTCGAAGAGAACGGGCAATCACGAAGTTTGATTAGCCTTTCACCCCTACCCTCAGCTCATCCGAGCTCTTTTCAACGAACATCAGTTCGGGCCTCCACGCGGTGTTACCCGCGCTTCACCCTGGCCAAGGGTAGATCACCTCGCTTCGCGTCTTTTTCCAGCGACTTGTCGCCCATTTAGGACTCGCTTTCGCTACGGCTCGCTTGCGCTTAACCTCGCCACTGAAAAAAACTAGCCGGCTCATTATGCAAAAGGCACGCGGTCAGGCATTCCCTCTGGATTGCTCCTCGGGGCATAGCCCTCCCACTGCTTGTAGGCATACGGTTTCAGGTACTCTTTCACTCCCCTCACAGGGGTGCTTTTCACCTTTCCCTCACGGTACTGGTTCACTATCGGTCGCTAGAGAGTATTTAGCCTTGCGAGATGGTCCTCGCAGCTTCCCACGGGATTTCTCGTGTCCCGTGGTACTCAGGAACCGGTCCAGCGAGCCAGCGCGGTTTCGTCTACGGGGTTCTCACCCTCTGTGACCGACCGTTCCAGGTCGTTCGACTACCGTGCTGGTTTTTGACTCGCCGGCCTTGCGGCCTAACCGGCCCTTCAACCCCCCCGTGCAAGCACGAGAGTTTGGGCTGTTCCGCGTTCGCTCGCCGCTACTAGCGGAATCACTGTTGTTTTCTCTTCCTGCGGGTACTGAGATGGTTCACTTCCCCGCGTTGCCTTCGCCGCCCTATGGATTCAGGCGGAGATACGACGGCATAACCCGTCGTGGGTTGCCCCATTCGGAGACCCCCGGATCAAAGCTCGTTTGCAGCTCCCCGAGGCTTATCGCAGCTTACTGCGTCCTTCATCGACTTCTAGCGCCAAGGCATTCACCGTACGCCCTTAGTAGCTTGACCATTGGAATGCAAGAACTGACGATCGCCCTTCGCGATTGAAGCGCTCTCGACAGTCCCTCTTCCACACCCTCACTAAAAACACTGCGTGTGTTTTGTGGATACGGAAAAACTACCGTTTGCAGGATATTCAGTTGTCAAAGATCAGCCGGGGGACTTCGTCCCGCCGGACCCCCTCACTCGTTCGCTCACGGGGACCCCACGATCCCCGCTCCGCTCACGAGGGCTCGCTCGCTTTCGCTCGCTCGCCTCGGTCCACAGCTGCATTACACAACCGCGATGGACCGTAAAACCCGCTCGAGTCCACTCATGCGCCACTGGCGCTCCGCGGACTCGTGAACTTTCGTCCGCCTTCGCGACTTCGTCGCTTCGGCGGGACAGCCTTCGCCTCGCGGCGACGGTGTCATTGACTCGGCCGGCCCAGCCGAAGCCTCGCTTACGCGTCAGCTCCGGCGAGGCGAAGGCTGGTGGAGAATACCGGGCTCGAACCGGTGACCTCCTGGTTGCAAACCAGGCGCTCTCCCAGCTGAGCTAATTCCCCTGAATCGTGCGGTTGTCTACTGATGGCAGGCTACATGTGGCGGGCGATCACTCACTCGACGCGCGCACCTGTCATCAACCGCTCTTCAGCAAATGGTCTCCTTTTCCAACCATTCTTCGCCTGAGCCTGCCTGCGCTGGTCTCGTCCGCCTTCGCGACTTCGTCGCTTCGGCGGGACAGCCTTCGCTTGGCTTGCCCATCCGTAGCCCGCCTTCGTGCGGCTTGTTCGCAGCGCACTTCGGCGGGGCGAAGGCTGGTGGGCCTGAGTAGA
>CAVRWQ010000013.1:0-790000 GCA_963724955.1 uncultured Acidobacteriota bacterium | reverse complement strand
CTGTCAGATCGCGGGGCACGGCGGTGCCCGTCTCGCGAATCGCACGCTCGAACTGGGCGAAATCCTGCTCGCGGACCGGCCGCGACGGCTCGCCGAAGGGCGACAACGGGCTGGCGGGATCGGCCGCATGGCCCATGAGGGCGCCCAGGAACCGCCGATTGGACTCGAAATACTCGAATTTCGCTTCGATGAGCGCCTTGAGCCGGGGCGCGAGCGTGCGTTCGCCGTGCGCCGCCTCCAGCCGGGACGGCAACTCCTCCATCGCCCGCTGATAGAACGCCAGCACAATCGCGTCCTTCGAGTCGAAGTAGTAGTACGCGAGCCCGCTCGCGACGCCCGCGCGTGCGGCGATATCGCGCATCGTAGCCGCCGCGAAGCCGCGCTCCCGAAACAGGGCAAGCGCGGCTTCGAGGATCTTGCTCCGGGTGTCCTTGTCTTTCCCGCTCATTCACGTCACTCCACGTCACTCGAAAGGCCGAGCCCGCACGAGACCGTCCCCCGGTAGGCTGAGAGCGCGGCGAAGGCCGCTCTTGCCGTAGGCAGCAGCAGGGGGCTCGAGAGCCGGTACGCCCAGCCTCGATACTCGGCCAGGGCCCAGAGCACCATCAGCCAGGCGCTGTCGCCGGCCCACATCTCTCCGGTATCGGCGATGACGACCAGGTCGTCGCGGCCGGACGGCTTGGGATGACACTCGACGGGAATCAACTGCCGCTGCCGGCCGACCCAGTCGCGCACGGCACAGCAGAGCCCGCAGCGCGCGTCGTAGAAGACCGCGAGCCTGGTCACCGCGGCTGCTCCTGCGGCTTGAACAACCCCGACGGCGCAATCGGCGGTGGCGCGTCGGCCATCCGCTCGAGCGCGCGGCGCCGGTAGTAGCTGAAGAGGAACAGGTTGAAGAAGTGCATCACGCCCAGCACGAGCAGCACCGTGCCGATCTTCTCGCTCAGCAGCTCGATGGCCTGGCGCGCCGTGTCCAGCTGCAGATGGGTCCGCAGCGTCATCACGACCCACCCGAGGTTGATCAGATAGAACCCGACGACGAGCAGGTGGTTGACCGAGTCGGCGAGCGTCTCCTGGCCGTGGAACGCGTCCACCAGGAACGCGCGGCCGTTCCGGTGGAGCGTGCGGGCCACCCAGATCGTCAGCGGAATCGCCAGGACGAGATAAGCGACGTAGGTATGCACGACGAACATGGCGCGTCCTCCCAGGGTAGTTGAACGTGTTCGATTTGAACACGTTCAACTGAGGATCTCGCACTCCCGGGAGGGTGTCAAGCTAATTATTGAACACGTTCAAAAATACGGCTCAGTCCACCCCCGGAACCGCCTGCTTGCTCGCGGGCGTCCGGTACTTCTCGAACCAGGCCATCAAATAGAGCTGCTGCAGCAGCTGGTGCGTGGGCCGGCGCCACCCGTGGTACTCCTCCGGCATCCGCACCATCAGCGTGTCCGCCTTCCGCAGGATCTTCAGCGCCCGGTAGAACTCCTCGGTCTGCGAGATCGGCGTCCGCAAGTCCGCCTCCCCGGTCATCAGCATCGTCGGCGTGGTGACGTTGGCGACGTAGTGCAGGGGCGAGCGCACGGCGTACTCCATCGGGTCTTCCCATGGGTACTTCTTGAACTGGCGGTACCAGTTGATCCCGTCAGTCGTGCCGACGAACGAGTGCCAGTCGATCACCGGCCGCATCGACACCGCGGCGCGGAACCGGTTCGTGTGGCCGACGATCCAGGCCGTGAGCACGCCGCCGCCCGAGCCGCCGCAAACGAACAGGTTCTCGCTGTCGATCCAGCCTTTGCCGAGCGCGGCGTCGACGCCGGCCATGAGATCGTCGTAGTCCTTGTCGGGATAGCTGTATTGAATTCCGTTGACGAAGTCCTGGCCGTACCCGGTCGAGCCGCGCGGGTTCGTCCAGAGCACGGCGTAGCCGTTGGCGGCGAAGTTCTGCCACGCCCAGTTCCAGCCGACGCTGTACATGCTCCACGGCCCGCCGTGGATCCAGAGCACCATCGGGTACTTCTTCGAGGGATCGAAGTTGGGCGGCTTCATGAGCCAGCCCTGCACCTTGAGCCCATCCTTGGACGTGTAGCGGAGCTCTTCGGCATCGGCCAGCGTGACGCCGGCGAGCACGTCGGTGTTGACGTCGACGAGCGTGCGCGCTTCCGACGGACGCGCCATGGCGAAGGTCACGAGTTGCCCGGGCTGTTTGACGCTCGAACGCACGGCGGCCGCCTGTCCGTTCTTCGCGAGCGAGATGTCGGCGAGCACGTGCGTGCCGTTCGTGATCTTGCGCGGCGGCAATCCCTGATCGGCGGGCGCGAACCACTGGTTCTCCTCGCCCGCTTCCTGCATCGAGTAGTAGACGCCGGACCCGTCCGGGGCCCACGTGACGCCGGTCGGCGAGCTCGGCAGGTTGCCGACCCACAGCCGCTTGCGGCCGCCCGTCGAGTCCATCAGGTACAGACTGCCCAGATGGCTCGTGAAGTTCTTCTGATCGAACCCGGTGTACGCGAGCCATCGTCCGTCCGGCGAGACTTCCGGGTTCGAGTCGGGGCCGTTGCGATCGGTGAGCGCCGTGATCGCTTCGGTCTCGAGATTGACGACGTAGATTTCTGAGTCGCCGACGAGATACTCGGCGTTCGGCTTGCGAATGCCGGAGACGAAGATCGACTTGCCGTCGGCCGACCATGCCGGCGCGCTGTGATTGAAGTTACCGCTCGTAATCTGTCGCGGTGATCCGCCGACTGTGGCGTCGACGGTAAAGAGATGTGTGTATCCCTTGGTCGTCGGACCCGAGCCGTCGGAGGCCCAGGACGGCCGGTCGATGACGACCGCACCGCGCGCGAGCTGCGCGCCGCGCGGGGTCGGCGGGAGACGAACCGGCAGAATCGACGACTCGTCCGGGATCAGGCTCGTGAACGCGATGAGTTTGCCGTCAGGCGACCAGGTGATCGCGCCCGGCGCGCGCTCGAGCCGGGTGAGCTGCAGCGTCTCGCGCGTGTCCGCCCACATCACGTGCAACTGCGATGATCCGGAACGATCGGACAGGAACGCGATCCGTTTGCCGTCCGGTGACCACACGGGCGCCGAGTCGCTCCAGGCGCCGTCGGTGACCTGGCGCAGGCGGTCGCCGCTGATGCTGATCGCCCAGAGGTTCGAGCGATTCTGATCGCGCATGAGATCGACGTAGCCGCGCGAGAACAGGACGATCGCGCCGTCGGGTGAGATGGCCGGATTCGAGACCGATTCCATCTGGAAGTAGGTGGACTTATCGAGCGCCTTCGCCTTCTGCGCGCCCGGCACGACGCCGAACGCGAGCAGGCCAAGGACCAGCAGCACGGGCAAGGCTCGACTCCGCATGGTGACCTCCGTGACGGGGAGTGTCCCACGACCTCGGAGGTCGTTCCTACGAAAAATGACCGCGACGACCGCGGAGGCGGGTCAGGTCAGCCGCACGCGAACGGCCCTCCGGCCCACCTCGAGGACGACGCTTTTCCGGGACTGGTCCACCCGCATCTTGATGTCGGTGACACGCTGGCGATCGACTTTCACGCCGCCCTGCTGAATCTTGCGCGAGGCTTCGCTCGCCGAAGCCGCGAGCCCGGCTTCCGCGACGAGCTTGGGGAGGCCGATCGACCCGCCGGGCACGGGCACCGGCACCTCGGTCAGCGTCTCGGTCTCGAGCTCACGCCGCGCGAACCGGGCGTCGAACGCCGCCGCGGCCCGATCGGCGTCCGCGGCCGAATGGAAGTCGGCGGCGATGCGGCGCGCGAGATCGACCTTCGCCTGCTTCGGATGCAACGCACCAGCCGCGACCTGATGCTTCATCGCGTCGATCTCCGCTTCGGTCAGGTCGGTGAGCAGGAGATAGTAGCGCCACATGAGCTCGTCGCTCACGGACATCAGCTTGCCGAACATCTCCTCGGCCGGTTCGGTGATGCCGACGTAGTTGCCGAGGCTCTTGGACATCTTCTCGACGCCGTCGAGTCCCTCGAGGAGCGGGGTCGTCATGACGATCTGCGCTTCGAGCTGATAGCTCGGCATGATGTCGCGCCCGACGTTGAGATTGAACAACTGATCGGTGCCGCCGAGCTCGACGTCCGCCTGCAGGAACACGGAGTCGTACGCCTGCGCCAGCGGATACAGGAACTCGTGGACGGCGATCGGCTTGCCGGCCTCGTAGCGCTGCTTGAAGTCGCGGCGCTCGAGCATCTGCGCCACGTTGTAGCGAGCCGCCAGGCGAATCAGTCCCTCGGCGCCAAGCGGGCTGAGCCAGCGCGAGTTGAAGTCGACGACCGTCTTCTCGCGGTCGAGGATTCTGAAGACCTGCGCCTTGTAGGTTTCGGCGTTGGCCGCGATCTCTTCGGTCGACAACGGCGGCCGTGTCTTCGATCGGCCGGTCGGGTCGCCGATCATGCCAGTGAAATCGCCGATGACGAAGACCACTCGGTGCCCCAGGTCCTGGAAGTGCTTCATCTTCCGGATGAGCACCGTGTGCCCGAGATGGAGGTCCGGCGCCGTCGGATCGAAGCCGACCTTGACCAGGAGCGGTTTACGCGCGACCGCCGCGCGCTCGAGCTTCTGCTTGAGCTCGCCGGCGCGGACGACGTCCACGCAGCCTTTGGTCAGATACGCGAATTGTTCGTCGATGGTCATCAGGGGATCCCCCTGACTGCGAAGACACGCGCCGGCGCGCCGCTGCCGCCGGCGATCTTGACCGGCGCGACGACAACCGTGAAGCCGGTCGCTGGAAGGGTCGTCAGACGCGTCGCGTTTTCGATGTGGTAGACGTCGAGCGGGCTCGACACACGGTGCGCTTCGAACTGCTCCGACGGACCGTAGTCGACGCTCGGTGTGTCGATGCCAATCGCGGCGACACGGCGATCACGGGCGAGGTAGGCCGTCGCTTCCACGGACAGGCCCGGGAAGTGCTTCTTGCCGTCGCGCACGTTCATGTACCGCGTCGCGTCCGGCCAGCGCGCGTCCCAGCCGGTCGCCACGAAGACGATGCTCCCCTCGGGAATCCGGCCGTGCTGCCGCTCGAACGCCGTGAGGTCCTCGACCGTCACGCGATAGTCCTCGTCCTTCGCGACCTTCGCCGTCACCGGGATGCAGACGCCCGGCCGAACCAGCCGATCGGCCGGAATGCGATCGACCGTGAGGCCGCTCGCCGCGAAATGCGCCGGCGCGTCGACGTGAGTGCCGAAGTGCTCATCTGACGAGAACTTCGCCGCGAAGTACGTGTCTTTGGGAAACATCGCCGTCGGCGTGTGACTGAACACCGGCGTGCCCGTCCAGGTGGGATCCGTTGCCGCCAGGGCATGGCCGAGATCGACCACCTGCCTCTGCGGCTCAGGCGCAGGGGATCGACCGCACGCGCCGGCCAGGAGCACTGCCACGAACGCCGCCGCTCTCGAGACTCGGCTGGACATGGCCCCGACTATACCGCCGCCGCGGCGTCGAAGATCACGCGCCGGCCCACCAGCTTCCATCTCCCCTCGAGCACGCGCGCGATCGCGGCCGGATAGAGCCGATGTTCCTCGACGAGGATGCGCGACGCGAGCGACTCGGCCGTGTCACCGTCTTCGACCGGCACCGTGGTCTGCATCACGATTGGCCCCGCGTCGAGCTCGGGCGTGACGAAGTGCACCGTCACTCCGGTCACTTTCACGCCATGCTCGAGCGCCTGTCCCTGCGCGTCCACCCCCGGGAACGCCGGCAGCAGCGACGGGTGGATGTTCAGGATCGCATTCGGAAATGCCGCGCAGAACGCCGGACCGAGCAGCCGCATGAATCCGGCCAGACACACGAGTTTCATGCCCCTCGCCGTGAGCTCCGCGACGAGCGCCCGGTCGTACGCGTCGCGCGACGGATGGTCCCCGTGCGGCATCACCAGCGTCTCGATGCCCGCCGCGCGCGCGATCTCCAGTCCCGGCGCATCCCGGCGATTCGAGATCACGACCGCAATCCTCGCCCGCAGTCGCCCACTCGCAATCGCCTCGACAATCGCCTGCAGGTTGCTGCCGCGGCCGGAGATCAGGACCGCAATGAGGGGGACGGGCGTTAGGGGGTCAGAGCTCATTTCCACAGTTTTCCCAGACTTGGTGCCAGAGCTCCTTCGCCTTCCATTTCTGGTGCTCCGGCACGGCGGTTGCTAAATGCGGAGGCCCTCACATGGGTAGACGTCGCCGATCGGAGATCACCGCACCCTTCTTCCACGTTGTGAATCGAAGTGTGCGGCAAGTGCCGATCTTCAGCAGACCTCCCGATTATCGAGCGTTTCTGACCGCTCTCGAGCAGGGCCTCACGAAGTACCCCGTGCGGTTGCTTGCCTACTGCGTTCTCGGGAACCACTGGCATTTGATCGTTGCCCCGTCGGGAACGCGCGCGCTCATCCGGTTCATGCAGTGGGTAACAGCTACCCATGCGATGCGATGGCACCGGAACCACAAGACCGTCGGCAAGGGACCGGTGTACCAGGGGAGATACTACAGCCGCGAGATTGACGGCGTCGCTGACCTTGTTCGCGTCTGCCGATATGTCGAACGCAACGCACTGCGGGCGGGCCTGGTGCGGCGCGCGCAGGACTGGCCGTGGAGCAGCCTCGCCGAGCGGATGCAGTCGAAGCCGAAAGTGACCCTGCAACCGGCGCGGTTTCTCACGTCAGAAGCCTGGATCGACTACGTCAATAACGTCGTGACGACCGAGGAACGGATCGCCGAGGTTTTGATCGAGGAGGGCATCCACTTCCGGTCCGGCTTCGGAGAGGCTGGGAGCTCTGGCACCGAAACCCGGAAAACTGTGGAAAAGAGCTCTGACCCCCTAGACACCGCTCCCCTGGACACCGCCCTAGACCACGGTACCGACCACCCAGCCGCTGGGGAGGGACGCGAGAAGGGACGCCGTGTCCGAGGGCGAGCAGATCAGCGTGAGGCCGACGCCCATGTTGAACGTGCGAAACATCTCCGCGTCGTCGATCGGCCCCGCGCCCTGAAGCCAGGTAAAGAGCGGCGGCACCGTCCAGCTCTGGCGGTCAAGTGAGAACGCCCGGCCGGCAGGCAACGCGCGCGGGAGATTCTCGGTGATGCCACCGCCGGTGATGTGCGCCATGCCCTTGATCCAGCCTCGATCGAGCAGCGGCGCGATGTCGCGCAGATACGATCGGTGCGGGCGCATCAAGGCCTCGCCCACCGTCCCGCCGAGTTCAGGCACGTGACTGTCGATGCGCAGGCGGAGTCGCTCGAAGACGAGGTGCCGCGCCAGCGAATATCCGTTCGTGTGCAAGCCTGACGACGGCAGGGCGACGATCTGATCGCCAGGAACGACCGATTGCCCGTCGACGATCTTCGATCGCGATACCAGTCCCACGATGAATCCGGCAACGTCATACTCGCCGGCGGCATAGAAGCCCGGCATCTCCGCGGTCTCGCCGCCGAGCAACGCGCAGCCGTTGTCGCGGCACGCCTGCGCCATCCCGCGGACGATCTGCTCGGCGACGTCTGGCGCGAGGCGGCCGGTCGCGAGATAGTCGAGAAAAAACAGCGGGCGCGCGCCCTGGACGAGGATGTCGTTGACGCAGTGATTGACGAGATCGACGCCGATGGTGTCGTGCACGCCCGACATGAACGCGAGCTTGAGCTTCGTGCCGACGCCGTCGGCACTGGCGACGAGAACAGGATCGGGAATCGCCGGGTCGAGCGCGAACAGGCCGCCGAACGAACCGACGCCAGATACGACACCGGGCGTGTACGTCTTGCGCGCGAGATCCTTGATTCGGCGTACGGTCTCGTTGCCGGCGTCGATGTCGACGCCGGCGTCACGATAGTCGGTGTTGGCCAACTACAGCTCCAGCTTGTCCATCAGCGCCTGGGCGATCGCCCGTCGCGCGGACCCGACTGGGGACGCCCAGTACACCTTGCGGACCTCGACGAAGAATCGCTCCTCCTCGAAGTCCTCGTTCAGCATGTCGAACGCATCGCGGAGGAGCTCGATGGCGGCTGCGCGGTCGGTCCGGGATTCCAGCGCCGTGATGATCGTCGCCGGCTGGCGAAGCGCGACATGTCCGACGCCGAGCGCGAGCGGCCCGCGCGCGGCTTCACGTGCGGGCACGCCCGCGTCGAAGAGCGCGCCGAGCGCCGCCGGCCGGCCGCGCACCGCGAGCAGATCGTAGGCATGGACGACGCCGCGCAGGAGCGACGCGTAGCCGTCATTCGTCGCCGCAAACGTCAGCGTCTTCTTGAGATACTCCTCGGCCACCGGACATCCCGTGCCGAGCAGACACAGCGCCGCGGCAATGGTCGGCTGCACTTCGCGCGGGGCGGTTTTCTGCAGCTCGAGCAGCATCGGAATCGACGACTTGTCGCCGAGCTTTGCCACGGCCGCGATCGCGTCGTCCTGCAGGGGACCGTCGAGCTTGGCGACGACCGTGATCTCGGGCAGCGCGAATTTTCCGTCGTAGTCGCCCAACGCCTCGATGACGGCGCCGCGAAAGTAGTCGTCGCCGCGCGAAACGAGCGGCAGCAGCGCCTCGCGCACCCGCGGGTCGCCTGTGTGCGCCGCGATGGAACGCGTCAACGCCGGCCGGACGAACTCCGATCGCTCTTTCTGCAGCGCCTCGATCAGCGACGGCAGCACGGCCGGAGTGGGCTGGTGCTCGAACCACGCAAAGGCGACCGTCCGCAGCCGGTCGTTGCGGTCCGACTTCAACTCCTGCATCACCGTGGCCGCCGTCGGACCGCCAAACCCGGAGAGCAGGGTGAGCGCGCGGTAGCGCACGTACTCGTCGGCGTGCGCGCGGGCCGCGCGCGCGAGGAGCGGCACCGCGACGTCCGCCGTTGCGCGCCTGACCAGGCGGGACGCCTCGGTTCTGACGGGGAAATCGAACGACCCGAGCTTGTCGACGGCCGCCTGGACGTCGGCAGCCGAGACGGCCGGGGGCGCCTGTTGTCTCGAGGCCGGCCCCGCAGCAGACACGAGGATCGCGACCATCACAAGGACGAATTGGTTTCGCATCATTCGATCAACTTGAGCGCCAGTTGGAGGTACGCGGCTTCGTTGCTCGGGAACGCTACCGGATACTCGGCGGTATAGCACGAGGTGCAATACGAGCGCCGAGCCGTGCCGACCGCAGACAGCATGCCATCCAGACTGAGATACCCGAGGGAGTCCGCACCAATATACCGCCGGATCTCGTCGAGTGAGTGGGTGGCGGCGATGAGCTCCGCCCGCTTCGGAGTGTCCACGCCGTAGAAGCACGGTGAAATCGTCGGCGGACAGCTGATGCGCATGTGGACTTCCGTCGCCCCGGCCGCACGCACCATCTTCACGATCTTGCGGCTGGTGGTTCCACGCACAATCGAGTCGTCCACGAGTGCGACTCGACGACCCTGGAGAATGCTCTTCACCGGGTTGAGCTTCACCCTCACGCCGAAGTGCCGGATCGACTGATGCGGCTCGATGAACGTCCGGCCCACATAGTGGTTGCGGATGAGCCCCATCTGGAGCGGCAGGCCGGACGCTTCCGAATAGCCGGTCGCCGCGCACACGCCGGAGTCCGGGACCGGCACGACGACGTCGGCCGACGCCGGCTGCTCCCTGGCGAGACAACGCCCGAGCTCCGTCCGCACTTCGTTGACGCTCTTGCCGAACACATACGAGTCCGGCCGCGAGAAGTACACGTGCTCGAAGATGCAGTGAGCCGCCGGCGCGGGCGGAAACGGGTGAACCGATTTTGCCCCTTCCGGTCCGACGATGAACATCTCGCCCGGCTCGATGTCGCGCACCCATTCGGCGTCAATCAGGTCGAGCGCGCACGTCTCCGAGCAGACGATGTAGGCGTCGCCGAGGCGTCCGATCGTCAGCGGCCGGAACCCGTGGGGATCGCGAATCGCGATGAGCCGATCCTTCGTGAGGAGCACGAGCGAAAACGCACCCTGCGCCTGCGTGATCGCCTCGATCAGCGCCTGCTCCGGTGAGCTGGCGCTCGAGCGCGCGTAGAGATGCAGCAGCACCTCGGTGTCGCTCGTCGTCTGGAAAATCGAACCCTGCCTGACGAGCGCGTCGCGCAGCTCCTGCGCGTTGACGAGATTGCCGTTGTGGCCGATGGCGATCTCGCCGTGAGCGCAATCGATGAGGATCGGCTGCGCGTTCTTCATCCCGCTCTCGCCGGCGGTCGAATAGCGAACATGGCCGATCGCGCTCATCCCGGCCAGCCGCTCGATGGTCGGGCCATCGAAGCTGTCGGCGACGTACCCCATCGACTTGTGGATCTGCAGCTTCAAGCCGTCCGAGGTCGCAATGCCCACGCTCTCCTGCCCCCGGTGCTGCAGCGCGTACAGACCGAGGTACGTGAGATTGGCCGCCTCAGAGTGGCCGTAGATGCCGAAGATTCCGCATTCTTCCTTGAACTTGTCCATGATCAGTTACGCTCACGGTCCGCTTCTTTTGGGGCCTTTACGCCACCTGCACCCGGCTGCTTTCCATCCAGTTCGCCAGCGTCGAGCTCCACCGGGCTTCGGCTTCGCCGACGTTGCACTCGACGACGACTTCACCGGCGACCGCAATGCGGATCGCCTGGCCGCCGGTTCGCCCGATTCGCTCGGCCGGCACGCCGGCCTTGTGTGCCGACAGCAGAACCGCGTCGAGCCGATCGGGCTCTACACTCAGGACGACGCGGGACGCCGATTCGCCGAAGAGCGTCGCGGCCAGCCGATCGACGCCGCCGTCCGACGCGGCGTGCGGAATCGACACGGATGCGCCCGTCCCGGAGCCGTCGAAACAGCATTCGGCAAGCGTCACCGCGATGCCGCCCTCGGCACAGTCATGCGCCGACCTGACGAGCCCGCGTGAGGCGAGGTCGACCAGGAGCGTCTGGAGCGCGCGCTCGCGTTCGAGATCGAGGACCGGCGGCGCGCCGGAGATTGTCCCGTGTATCGTCTTGAGATACTCGCTGCCGCCCAGCTCGCCGACGTTCTCGCCAAGCACCACGAATCTCGAGTCCCGCCGCGGGGAAGACTCGCGTCAGCACGCGTGACGCGTCGTCGAGCAGGCCGACGACGCCGATGACCGGAGTCGGCAGCACCGCGCGACCGTCCGTCTCGTTGTAGAGACTGACGTTGCCGCCGGTGATCGGAATCTCGAGCGCGCGGCACGCCTCGCCCAGGCCGGCGACGGCCTCCGCGAACTGCCACATGATTTCCGGCCGCTCCGGATTGCCGAAGTTCAGGCAGTTGGTGGCGCCAATCGGCTGGGCGCCGGCGCAGGCCACGTTGCGCGCCGCTTCGGCCAGCGCCAGCCGTGCACCCTGGCGCGGATCGAGGAGCCCGTAGCGCCCGTTGCCGTCCACCGACATCGCGAGCGCACAGCCGGTGCCCTTCACCCGTACGACCGCCGCACTGAGTCCGGCGGGCGCAATCGTGTTCGTTCGCACCATGTGGTCGTACTGCTCGAAGATCCACCGTTTGCTCGCCACGGTCGGCGACGACAAGAGCATCAGGAACGCGTCGCCCGGACGCGGCTGCGACGCGCGCACGGCGTCCGGCATCCTTCGGAGCGCCTCACGATCCGATGGCGGATGCAACGGCCGCCGATAGACAGGCGCTTCGTCGGTCAGCGCGCGATTGGGCACGTCGGCGACGATCACGCCGTTCTGCTTCACGCGCAGTCTGTCCTCGGCGATGACCTCGCCGATCTGGACGGCGTGGAGATCCCACTTCTCGAAAATGCGCTCGACCTCGGCCTCGCGGCCGCGCTTGACGATGAGGAGCATCCGCTCCTGGGACTCGGACAGCATGATCTCGTACGGCGTCATGCCGGTCTCGCGCTGGGGAACCTTCGCGACGTCGATCTCGACGCCGACGCCGCCGCGGGCGCCGGTCTCGCACGTCGAGCACGTGAGCCCCGCCGCGCCCATGTCCTGCACGCCGACGCAGGCGTCGGTGGCCATCACCTCGAGGCACGCCTCGAGCAGGAGTTTCTCCATGAAGGGGTCGCCCACCTGCACCGCAGGGCGCTTCTCGGCGGATTTCTCATCGAACTCCGCCGACGCCATCGTCGCGCCGTGGATCCCGTCACGCCCGGTCTTGGCGCCCACGTAGTACACCGGATTGCCGATGCCGCTCGCGCGCCCCTTGACGAGCGCGTCGTGCTTCGCGATGCCGAGGCAGAAGACGTTGACGAGCGGATTGCCCGAGTAGGTCTCGTCGAACATCACCTCGCCGCCGACCGTCGGAATGCCGATACTGTTGCCGTACCCGCCGATGCCGGAGACGACGCCGCGCAGAATGCGGCGGGTGCGCGCCTCCTCGATCGATCCGAACCGAAGCGCGTCGAGCAGCGCGATCGGCCTCGCGCCCATCGTAAAGATGTCGCGAATGATCCCGCCGACGCCGGTGGCCGCGCCCTGGTACGGCTCGATGAACGACGGGTGATTGTGCGACTCGATCTTGAAGACCGCGGCGAGCCCGTCGCCGATGTCCACCGCGCCGGCATTCTCGCCGGGACCCTGCACGACGCGCGGGCCCTCCGTCGGCAGCGTCTTCAGGTGGACGCGCGAGCTCTTGTAGCTGCAGTGCTCCGACCACATGACCGAGAACAGGCCAAGCTCGGTGAGGTTCGGTTCGCGTCCAACGAGCGCCACGATCCGGTCGTACTCGTCCGGCGTGATGCCGTGACGTTCGAGCGTGGCGGCGTCAAATGGCATGAGCCAGGGACCCTCGCTGGGACAGCGTCTCGACGACCGATTCGAAGATGACGAGGCCGTCGGCGCTTCCGAGCGCGGGCTCGCACGCCCGCTCCGGATGCGGCATCAGGCCGACGACATTGCGCTGCTCGTTGCAGATGCCTGCGATGTTCTCGAGCGAGCCGTTCGGGTTGGCCTGGTCGGTCGTCTCGCCGTGGGCGTCGGCGTACCGGAAGATGACCTGGCCGCCGGCGTTCAATTTCTCGACCACGTCGGGCGGCGCGTAGTAGTTGCCTTCGCCGTGCGCCATCGGAATGCGCAGCACCTGTCCGACCGCGCCGCGGCTCGTGAACGGCGTGTCGGTTCGCTCGACCCGCAGACCGACGAACTTGCAGTGGAACTTCACGTCGCGGTTGCGAAGCATGGCGCCGGGCAGCAGGCCGCATTCGAGCAGCACCTGGAAGCCGTTGCAGATGCCCAGCACCGGCACGCCGCGCGCGGCCCGCTCGGCGACGGCCGCCATGATCGGCGAGAACCGGGCGATGGCGCCGGTCCGGAGATAGTCACCGAACGAAAACCCGCCGGGAAGAATCACGACGTCCGCGTCACCGAACGACGTGTCCTTGTGCCAGACGAAGCGCGCGCGCTGACCGAGGACGTGCTTGACGGCGTGATACGCGTCGTGATCGCAGTTCGAGCCCGGAAACACGACAACGGCGAACGTCACGGCTGGCCCTCCGGGAGCTCGATGCGAAAGCTTTCGATGACGGGATTCGCGAGCACGCGATCCGCGACGTCCGAGGCGAGCTTCTCGGCCTCGCCGCGCGAGGGGACGGCCAGCTCCAACTCGAAGTACTTGCCCTGTCGCACGTCGGCGACCGATCCATAGCCAAGCGACTGAAGCGCCTCGACGATGGTGCGGCCCTGGGGATCGAACACGGACGGCTTGAGTGTCACGAACACGCGTGCTTTCATGCGTCAGGTTCCCTTGCGTCAATGGCGCGTTCGGCGCGACTAAAGTCGCGCCCTACGAGCCGCGCCCTACTTACTTACGCCGTCGCCGACCCGGCCGCGACCTCCTGCCGGGTGGCGGGCTCTCCACCGAACACACGCTCGAAAATCGCGTCGACGTGGCGCAGTTGCCCGTCGAGGTCAAAGGCGGCTTCCAGCGCGTCGCGTCCCAGCACTTTCATCACGTCGGCATCGGCCAGGAGCAGCGCCTTGAAATCGCGCTGTTCCGCGAACGAGCGCATCGCGTTGCGCTGCACCCACTCGTACGCCTGCTCGCGCGAGACGCCGCGCTTTGCCAGCTCGAGGAGCACGGTGCCTGAAAACACCACGCCGCGCGATCGCGCGAGATTCTCCATCATTCTGGCCGGATACACCACCATGCCCGACACGATGTTCGTGAACCGCCGGAGCATGTGATCCAGCGCGATGAAACTGTCGGGCAGAATCACCCGCTCGACCGACGAGTGCGAGATGTCGCGCTCGTGCCAGAGCGCGACGTTCTCGAGCGCCGCCACGGCGTTGCCGCGAATGAGGCGCGCGAGGCCGGTGATCTGCTCGCAGCCGATCGGATTGCGCTTGTGCGGCATCGCCGACGAGCCCTTCTGGCCGCGGCCGAAGGGCTCCTCGACCTCGCCGATCTCCGTCTTCTGCAACCCGCGGATTTCGAGCGCGAACTTCTCGAGCGACGCGGCCAGAATCGCGAGCGCGCTGACGAGCTCGGCGTGCCGATCCCGCTGAATGACCTGCGACGACACCGGCGCGGGCGACAGGCCGAGACGCCGGCACACCGCCGCTTCGATCGACGGATCGAGATGCGCGAACATCCCGACCGCCCCGGAGATCTTCCCGACCGAGATCGCCGCGCGCGCGTGAAGCAGCCGGTCGCGGCTCCGCGCGACTTCCGCGTGCCACAGCGCCAGCTTGACGCCGAGCGTCATCGGCTCGGCATGCACGCCGTGCGTCCGCCCGATCATCGGCGTGGCGCGATGTTCTTCGGCGCGGCGCCGGATGGCGGCGGCGAGCGCGTCGATGTCCTGCAGGATGAGGTCGCAGGCCTGGCGCATCTGCAGCGCCAGCGCCGTGTCGAGCACATCGGACGACGTCAGGCCGAAGTGCAGCCAGCGCGCGGCCGGCCCGACCCGTTCGGCCACGGCGGTCGTGAACGCGATGACGTCGTGCTGTGTCACCTGCTCGATTTCGTCGATCCTCGCGATGTCGAATGACGCCTGCTCGCGAAGCGCGCGCGCGTCAGCGGCGGGCACGAGGCCGGCCTCGGCCAGCGCGTCGGTCGCCGCGAGCTCGACCTCCAGCCACGTGTCGTAGCGTCTGGCGTCGCTCCAGATAGCGCCCATTTCAGGGCGCGTGTAGCGAGCAATCATCCTCTCAGACCCTGAGCTGCCCGGCCGACAACGCGTCGGCCGTGGCGGGCCCGACCACCGTCGCCGCGAGCCCCGTGTCCTTGAACAGATCGACCGCGACGCGCTGCACGTCGTTGGCCGTCACGCGGTCGATGCCCGCGAGAATCTCGTCGAGCGTGAAGTGACGCCCGAAGTAGATGTGCTGCCTGGCCAGATGCGCCATCCGGCTCGACGTACTCTCGAGGTTCAGCATCAGGCTGCCCTTCAGATGGTCCTTCGCGCGGGTCAGCTCCTCGGCGGGGACGGGCACGTCGCGAAGCTCGCGCAGCTCGGCCAGCGCGAGATCGACGACCTCGCCGACCTTGTCGCTCGCGCAGCCTGCGTACACGGTGATCATGCCGGCGTCGCTGTAGGTCGTCAGGTTGCTGAAGACGGCGTAGGCGAGCCCGCGCTCTTCGCGGATGTGCTGGAACAGCCGCGAGCTCATCGACCCGCCCAGAATCGTGTTCAGCACGTAGAGCGCGTGCCGATCGTCGTGCGACTGGTGGTACGCCGGCGTGCCGACGCACAGGTGGCTCTGCTCGATGTCCTTGAATCGCTGCGCAATCCCCGGCGTCACGGCCGGCGGCGCCTTCTCTTCGGGCGGAGTGGACGTCGGCAGGTCCGCGAACGCGCGCTCGACCATCGCGCGCAGCCGCTGGTGATCGAGGTGCCCCGCGGCCGCGATGAGCAGGTTCGGCGCCGCGTACGTCTGGTGGAAATAGTTGCGGAGTCCCGCGGACGTGAACGAGCCCACCGTCTCCGGCGTGCCGAGAATCGGACGGCCAAGCGGATGCTTCGACCAGAACTGCTGCGCGAACACCTCGTGCACGAGATCGTCTGGCGCGTCCTCGACCATCTTGATCTCTTCGAGGATGACGCCCTGCTCCTTCGTCACGTCGGCAGGCGTAAGCGCCGGCCGCATCAGCATGTCGCTCAAAAGGTCGATCGCGACATCGAGATGCTCGTCGAGCACCTTGATGTAGTAGCCGGCGTACTCCTTCGCGGTGAACGCGTCGAGCTGCCCGCCGATCGAGTCGATCGTCTGCGCGATCTGCTGCGCCGATCGCGAGCTCGTGCCCTTGAACAGCATGTGCTCGACGAAGTGCGCGACGCCGCTTTCGGCGTCGCTTTCATGCCGCGAACCGCGGGCCAGCCACACGCCAACCGACACGGAGCGGACGTGCGGCATCGCCTCGGTCACGAGCCGCATTCTGGACGGCAGGGTCTCGGCTACGACCATGAGATCCGCCTCACGCCGGTCCTTGCCTGACGATCCGGCTCTAAGTTGTTAACAGGATTGACTTTAGGTGATTTATTCAAGATCAGAATGATAGCATGGCGGTGGGCGCGTTTTCTACCCCCGACGCCATGATCGACCTCGCCGAACTCAGCCGCGCCGAAATCGAAGACGCCCTCGAGGCGTTGGGCGTGCCGCGGTTCCATGGCGGCCAGATCTTCCACTGGATCTACCGGCGCGGCGTCACTGATTTCGATCGAATGACGGATCTCGGCCAGGCGTTGCGAACCAGGCTGGCCGAGCGCTTCTCGATCACGACGCCCGCGATGGAGTCCAGTCAGACGTCAACGGACGGCACGACCAAGTTCCTCCTGCGGCTCGCCGACGGCCGGCACATCGAAGCTGTCTTCATTCCCGACACGCCGGCGCAGACCTTCTGCATCTCGACGCAGGTGGGTTGCGCCATGGCCTGCGCGTTCTGCCTGACGGGCAAGATGGGTCTGGCCCGTCATCTCACGGCCGGGGAGATTGCCGCACAAGTGCGCGTGCTCGCGCATGCCACAAATCTCGCCGACCGCACGTTCAACATCGTCCTCATGGGCATGGGTGAACCGCTGCACAACTACGACGCGACGATGAAGGCGCTCGGGATGGTCGCGGACGAGCGCGGCCTCGGCGTGCATCCGCGCCGGGTGACGCTGTCGACGGTTGGCGTGCTGCCGGCGCTCGAGCGCCTCGCCAGTGAGCCGCTCATGCCGAATCTCGCCGTCTCACTGCATGCGACCACCGATGAAGCCAGGAGCCGGCTGGTGCCGATCAACCGCAAGTACACGCTCAACGATCTGATCGAGGCGTGCAAGCGCTTTCCAGTGGCGAAGCGCCGCCGCATTACGTTCGAGTACGTGCTGCTCGACGGCGTGAACGACACGCCCGACGACGCGCGTCGTCTCGTGAAGCTGCTCGGCGGCATCAAGGCGAAAGTGAATCTGCTCCCGCTCAATGCGGCCGCGGGCATCGAGTTCGCGCGACCGTCCGACGAACGCGTCAACGCCTTTGCAAAGATCCTCGCCGAGCGCGGCGTCATTGTTTCAGTGCGGCGCAGCCGCGGGCGCGACATCCGGGCGGCCTGCGGTCAGCTCATCGTCGAAGGCGAAAGGCGGACGAGCGCTCAGCGACTGGGACGGACGCTCGGCGAGAACAATTAACATCGAAACATCGATCATCGATCCATTTTCGGAAAGAGCTTTGCGGGCCGCGATCCTTGTCTCTCTCTGGCCGTGAGGCTTCAAATTCAACTAGACACGGATCGCGGCCAGCAGTCTTTTCCGTAATTCGATCGATGGATCGATGGATCGATGCTACTTGCCCTCGAGCGCTCTCGCCGCGGCTTCGACTTTCTCCTCGAGCTCTTTCTTGTAGTCGCGAAGCGCGCGGCCACCTGCGGATCGCCGAGCGCAATCATCTGGGCAGCCAGCACGCCGGCATTGGTGGCGCCGGGTTTGCCGATCGCGACTGTCGCGACGGGCACGCCGGGCGGCATCTGGACGGTGGACAGCAGGGCGTCGAGTCCCTTGAGCGCCGACGAGTCGATGGGCACGCCGATGACGGGCAGCGTGGTGTGCGCGGCCACGACACCGGCCAGATGCGCGGCGGCGCCGGCGCCGACGATGAACACTTTCACGCCGCGGCCGGGCGCCTCGTTGATGAGCCGCATCACGCGATTTGGCGATCGATGCGCGGACGCGACGGTCATCTCGGAGCGGAGGCCGAGCTCGGTCAACGCGTCGCGCGCCGCCACCATCACCGGCGCGTCGGAATCCGAGCCCATCAGGATCAACACGTCAATGTTCGCCATCAGGTGAGCACCATGGCCTTCCTGCCAATGTCCCGCCGGAATTGCATGCCATCGAACTGAATCTCGGCAACGCCAGCGTACGCCCGAGCCATCGCCGACTCGTACGTCGCGCCGCGGCCGACGACGGTGAGCACTCGGCCGCCCGCCGTGACGATGTGACCGTCCACGTCGCGCGTGCCGGCGTGGAAGACCAGCACGTCCTCGAGGCGCCCCGCCCGGTCGAGGCCGCTGATGATCCGGCCGGATTCCGAGGTCGCCGGATAGCCGCGCGAGGCGAGCACGACGCCGACGAAGCAATCGCGGCCGAGCTTCACCGTGGTGCCCGACAGATTTCCGGTGGCCGAGGAGAGCAGCACATCCGCGAAGTTGCCTTCGATGAGCGGCATGACGACCTGCGCTTCGGGGTCGCCGAACCGCACGTTGAACTCGATGACCTTGGGTCCGTCGGCCGTCAGCATCAGGCTGACGTAGAGAAACCCGCGATATGGATCGCCATCGGCGCGACATCCGTCGAGCACCGGTTGGACGACGCGCGTCGTGACGGTCTGCATGAGATCGGCCGAGACGAGCGGACTGGGCGCAAAGGCCCCCATCCCTCCCGTATTCGGACCCGTGTCATCGTCTCCGATGCGCTTGTGATCCTGGGCGGTGCCAAGCGCCGTGGCGTGACTGCCGTCGCTCAGCACGAACAGCGAGACCTCGGGACCGGAGAGACATTCCTCGATCACGAGGCGGGCGCCCGCGTTACCGAATTGCCGATCGAGCATCGCCGCGCGCACTGCGCCTTCCGCCTCGCGCCGGTCTGCGGCGATGACGACGCCCTTCCCCGCCGCGAGACCGTCGGCTTTCACGACGACCGGGAAGCCGAACGCTCCGCCGGAAACAGCGCGCGAGCGCCGCCTCAGGCGTGTCACAGATGGCGAAGCGCGCGGTCGGAATGGAGTGCCGTTCCATGAACTGCTTGGCAACGGCCTTCGAGCATTCGAGCGCGGCGCCTCTGGCCGAGGGACCGACGATGGCCCGCCCGGCGCGACGGAAGGCATCGGCGACCCCGCGTTCGAGCGGCGCTTCGGGTCCGACGACCGTGAGATCGACCCGCTCGCGGTCGGCGAGCGCGAGCACCTCGGCCGGTGACTGCAGATCGACGGGAAGCGAGCGGCCAACCGCGGCGGTGCCGGGATTGCCCGGCGCGACGATGACCTCGCGCACGTTGGGATCACGCGCGAGCCGCCATGCCATCGCATGTTCCCGGCCACCGGATCCGAGGATGAGCAGACGCACGGGGGAGATTGTACGTTCAGGTGGGGACGGGGGTCGCCCTGTAGCCCCGTCCCCGCTGCTGTAGATTGAGCCCGGTGCTGATTGAGGAACAGGGAACGAGATCTCGGACGGAGAGTCCCCTCAATCAACGGCAGCGGGGACAGGGCTCTGTTCACGGCCGAGCCGCGCCCTCAATCAACGGCAGCGGAGACAGGGCTCTGTTCACGGCCGAGCCGCGCCTCAATCAACGGCAGCGGGGACAGGGCTAAAGATCAAGCCCTGTCCCCTCCTGAACGGGCAGCGAGGGCTGCCCGGGCGTGATACCTTACCGTGTTGCCCTGGGCCCGTTGGGCGGGCAGGGGCTAATCCCGTGGGGAAGGGGGTGTCGAGCTTTGGCAGAAGTCAAGATTCAGGAAGGCGAGTCGATTGAAAGTGCCCTCCGGCGATTCAAGCGCAAGGTGCAGCAGGAGGACATCATCAAGGACATCAAGAAACACTCGTTCTACTTGAAGCCCGGCGACAAACGCCGCGCCAAGCAGGCCCTCGCCCGCAAGCGCTCGCGGAAGAAGCAGCGCAGGGAATCGGATTAGCACGGTCATCCCGGGGCCGCCCGCGGATCGGCCAACGGCGGCTCCGGGCCTTGTGGAATCCGGCCTTCCGCACATAGACTGAAGGCCCTTTTTAGCCAGTTTCGGCCGCGTTTGCGGCCACGATGAGGAGTCGGGCATGCTGATCGAGGAACGGGTCGTCAACGACGTGACGATCCTCGACCTGAAAGGCAAGATCACGCTGGGCGAAGGCGACGAGGTCCTGAAAGACAAGATCAATTCGCTCGTCCATCAGAACCGCAAGCGCATCCTTCTCAACCTCGAGGACGTGCCGTACATCGACAGCGCGGGCCTCGGCGAGATCGTGCGCACCTACACCACCGTCAGTCGCCAGGGCGGCCAGCTGAAGCTGGTCAACCTGACCAAGCGCATCACGGATCTTCTGTCCATCACGAAGCTCTTGACGGTCTTCGAGACGTTCGAGTCGGAGCCGGAAGCGCTGAAGAGTTATTCGTCGTAGGGCGGCGTCCCCTGCTGCGCTCGCTCCGTCCGGGTCAGTGGACGAAGAACGTTCTCGTCTTCGCGGGACTCATCTTCGGCGAGAAGCTGCGCGATCCACATGCGGTGGCGATGGCGACCATCGCCTTCGTGGTCTTCTGCCTGTTGTCCAGCGTGATCTACCTCATCAACGACGTGCAGGATCGCGAGGCGGATCGGCTGCACCCGGTCAAGTCCCGGCGCCCGATCGCGTCGGGCGAGGTGACGCCGGCGGCCGCGCTCGGCACGGCGGCGGCGCTCGGCGCGGTGGCGCTCGGCATCGCGTTCTGGATCAACCTCCCGTTCGGTCTGGTGAGCGCGAGCTACGTCGCGCTGCTTGGCGTGTATTCGATCTGGCTGAAGCACATCGTGATCCTGGACGTCCTGACGCTGTCGGTCGGCTTCGTGCTGCGTGCGGCCGGCGGCGCGGCGGCCGTGGCCGTGGGCTTCAGTCACTGGCTGCTGCTCCTCACGCTGCTCGGCGCGCTCTTTCTTGCGCTGGCCAAGCGGCGGGCCGAGCTCGTGACGCTCGCGGCCGGCGCGAGGGCGCATCGCCCGACCCTCGGCGAGTACAGCCCCTACCTGCTGGACCAGATGATCAGCGTCGTCACCGCCTCGACGCTGCTGGCGTATGCGTTCTATACGATCAACCCGGAGACGGTGATGAAGTTCGGGACGGATCGGCTGCTCTGGACGGTGCCGTTTCCGCTCTACGGCATCTTCCGGTACCTTTACCTGGTGCACCAGCGGGCCGGGGGCGGCAACCCGTCCGAGACCCTGTTCGAGGACCGGGCCATTCTTCTCTGCGTGGCGCTCTGGGGCGCGACGGTCATCCTGATTCTGTACGGGCCCTGGCGCTGAGCGCCGCTGGATAGTCATGCCACGTTCGAAAGTCGCGATCCTCCGCACCACGCCGGCCACTGTGCTCGCCGACTACCACGAGCTCATGAACCTGGCGGACTACCAGCAGGTCGTCGCGCGCGACGCGGACACGGCGCTCAAGGTCAACATCTCCTGGCACTTCTTCTTTCCAGGCAGCTCGACGACGCCGTGGCAGCTCGAGGGCGTCATTCGCGCCATGAAGGCCGACGGGTACGACCCCCGGCTGATGCACGCGTGCCACAACCGGACGGTCGTCATCGACGCCCATCTCGGCGAGCGTGAGAACAAGCAGATCGACGTCGTCTCCGCGCACGGGCTGCCGAACGTCCACCTGTACGAAGGGGACGAGCCGTGGATCAACATCCGCGACGCGGTCGGCGACCTCACGAAGAAGTTCCTCTGCCTGAACGAGGTCTATCCCGACGGGTTCATGATTCCGCGCCGGTTCATCGGCGAGAACATCATTCACCTGCCGACGGTGAAGACGCACGTCTTCACGACGACGACCGGCGCGATGAAGAACGCCTTCGGCGGGCTGCTCAACGAGCGCCGTCACTGGACGCACCCGGTCATCCACGAGACGCTCGTGGATCTGCTGATGATTCAGAAGAAGATTCACCGCGGGGTCTTCGCGGTGATGGACGGCACGTTCGCCGGCGACGGCCCCGGGCCGCGGTGCATGGTGCCGCACGTGAAGAACGTCATCCTGGCGAGCGCCGACCAGGTGGCGATCGACGCCGTGGCGGCGAAGCTGATGGGCCTCGATCCGATGTCGATCAAGTTCATCCGCCTCGCGCACGACCTCGGTCTCGGCTGCGGCGATCCGAAGGAGATCGAGATCGTCGGCGACGCGGGCGCGGCGGCGGAGAACTGGCACTTCACCGGGCCGTTTCGCAAGATGACGTTCGCCTCCCGGATGCAGCACCAGATCTACTGGGGACCGCTCAAGAAGCCAGTCGAGTGGTCGCTCAAGACGGTGCTGGCGCCGTGGGCGTACATCGCGAGCGTCGTGTACCACGACAGCTTCTGGTATCCGGTGCTCGCGAAACGGAAAATGGCGGAGGTCCTGAACAGCCCGTGGGGCCGGCTGTTCCGTCACTGGGAACGCGTCACTCCGGACGCGCGCGGATATTCCGCGATTCCGGAGCAGGGCGCGACGATTCACCGCACCGGCCTGCGCGCGCTCGGCCGGTCGCTCGGCATTCTGGCGACGTGTATCAAAGAGGCGCCGGAGTTCGGAGTCGACGAAGACGACAAGGCCGAAGGCCCAGGGCCAATGGCCCACGGGTAGACAGGCCAAGGCCCAGGGCCAATAGGCCAAGGCTAGGGCACTAGGGGTTCAACTAGTGCCCAGGGCCTAGTGCCCATTTCGTGGCCTTGACCGTGGCCCTAGCACTGAAAGAGTCATTGAGTTATGGCAGAGTTCAACGTCCGATCCGATTCGGTGGACGTCGAGCAGATCATGCGGCAGATCCGCGCGCGCATTCGCGAGAAGCGCGGCGCGGACTACACCGAGGCCGAGCTGCAGCAGCTCGCCAGCGTGAAGCTGGAGAAGTTCCTCGACCCGCGGGGGGTCCGCTCCGATCTCGTCGACCAGTTCCGCCGTCACCGCGTCGTCAGCCCCGAGCCGCCGAAGTACGAGTTCGAGGACACGACGCTCTATGAGACGCATCGTGGACCGCTGCGCTTCATTCGCAAGCTGCTCCACCCGATTCTCAAGCTCTTCATCAATCCGAATCCGCTCATCCATGCCCTGCACGTGCAGAAGCAGGTGAACGACGAGTTTCACAAGCGCTTCCGTCAGCGCGAAGAAATGGATCCGCTCTACTACGAGGTCGTGCACAACCTCGTCCTCGAGGTGACGCGGCTCGGGATTGAGGTGCACAACCTGAGCATGCGCGTCGAATCGCTGTCGAGCCGCATGGACTTCGACGAGCGGCGCGCGCGCTCGCTCGAAGGCGTCGTGCAGTACCGGCAGCCGCGACAGGCGCCCTCGGGACGTCCCGCGGGCCGGCCCGACGCGCCGCCGGCGCCGGCGGCGCCACAAGAGGCTCGCGCGGCCGCACCGGCGCCGCAGGAAGCCGCGGCCCCGGCGACGGCCACGCCTGTCGCCGCAGCCGGCAACGGCGCCGTCGCGAACGACGCGGCGCGCGGGGGTGGCGGCACTGGGGCCGGTCAGGGCGCGCGCCCGGAAAGCGGACGTCGCCGCCGCCGCCGTCGCCGCCGCCGGCGGCCAGGACAGACGATGGCCGACCGCCAGGGCGGTGGCGCGCCAGGGGGCGCGGCCGGCGCTGCCGACGCCGGCGGTGCCGGGCAGCCGGGTGAGGCCGCCGACTACGACGACGGGCCGGACGACGGACCGGATGACAACGACGGCGGAGCTGCCGATCAGTGAAGCTGGCGGTCGTCGTTCAGCGCTACGGCGCGGACATCAGCGGGGGCGCCGAGCTTCACGCGCGATACATCGCCGAACGCCTGGCGCGCCATGCCACCGTCGAGATCCTGACGACGTGCGCGACCGACTACGTCACGTGGAAGAACGAGCTCCCGCCGGGTCTGACGAAAGTGAACGGGCTCGGCGTGCGCCGGTTCCCGGTGTCGAAGCCGAGAAACACCGACGACTTCGGGCGCCGCTCTGCGCTCGTGTTCGAACGTCCGCACTCGATCGCTGACGAATTGAAGTGGCTCGACAGCGAGGGGCCGACGAGCCCCGAGCTGATTCGACACATCCGTCAGGTCCGGAACGACTTCGATTTCTTCGTGTTCTTCAGCTACCGCTACTACCACTCGTGGCACGGCGCGCGCGCGGTGTCCGACAAGGCCGTGCTCGTGCCGACCGCCGAGCGGGATCCGGCCATCGGACTGGGCATCTTCGGCTCGCTGTTCCGCGGCGTGCGCGCCGTCATGTACAACTCGTTCGAGGAACGCGCGCTGATTCAAAGCCTCAGCGCCCGCCAGGGCGCGGGCGTCATCGTGGGCGTCGGCTCGGAGATCCCGGAGCGCACGCAGCCGTGGCGCTTTCGAAAGAAGTTCAACGTCAAGCGGCCCTTCGCGATCTACATCGGCCGGATCGACGAGAACAAGGGCTGTAAAGAACTGTTCAGCTTCTTCGAGCGCTATTCCGTCATGTATCCCCACGGGCTCGATCTCGTGCTCGTGGGCTCGAAGCTGCTCGAGATTCCGAAACACCCGCGCATCCGGTACGCCGGGTTCCTCTCCGATGAGGACAAGTTCGACGCGCTGGCGGCCGCCGACGTGCTGATCATGCCGTCACAGTTCGAGAGCCTGTCGATGGTCGCGCTGGAGGCGTGGGCGATGGGCAAACCCGTGCTCGCCAACGGACGGTGTGACGTCCTGCGAGGCCAGGCGGTGCGAAGCAACGCGGGTCTGTACTACGAGGACTTCGAAGAATTCGCCGAAGCGCTCTACGCGCTCGAGGCCACCGGTCCGCTCGGCGCGATTCTCGGCCGCAACGGCCGCGAGTTCTTCAAGCGTCACTACGCCTGGCCGGTGATCGAGCGGAAGTACCTCGACATCTTCGAGCGGCTGAAGCGCGAGCCCGCGAGCGCGGCGATGGAGCCGCTTCCCGGATTCTTTGCCCGCCGCAAGCGCACGGTGCGCCCGGGCCGCGAGGTGATGAACGCCGCGCCGGCCGGGCCGGTGGTGCGGTAGATGGGTGTCCACCAGATCCTGGCGACGCTGGGCTACGGCGACGCGATCGGCCACGAGGTGCTGGGCATCGCGCGGGCGCTGCGTGAGGCCGGCTTCGACTCCGAGATCATCGTCGAGTCCGCGGACCCCAGGCTCGAAGATCTCACGGTGGACTACCGGGACATCCTGGGCGACATCGGTCCCGACGATCTGCTGATTCACCACTTCTCGCTGGGTTCGCGCGCGTCGCGGACGGCGTTCGCGCTGCCGGCGCGGATGATCCTCATCTACCACAACATCACGCCGCCGGAGTACTTCCTGGGCGTGCACGATCAGCTCGTGCGCCAGTGCTATCACGGCCGCCGTGAGCTGCTGCCGTACCGGTCGCGCGTGGATCTGGCGCTGGGCGATTCCGAGTTCAACCGCCAGGAGCTGGACGCGCTCCAGTTCTCGCCCACCGGCGTGCTGCCCGTGGTGCCGGGCTTCGCGCATCTCGACGTCGGGCCGGATCCGCGGATCGGCGCCGCGTACGACGACGAGTGGACGAACGTGCTGTTCGTCGGCCGCATGATTCCCAACAAGCGGCCGGACAACCTCATCCGTTTTTTCCATGCCTACAAGACGCTGTACAACCCGCGCGCCCGGCTGCTCCTCGCGGGATCGTACGGCGGCTTCGACACGTACCTGGCGTCGCTGCACTCGCTCATCGCCCGGCTTGGCGTGCAGGACGTCCACCTTCTCGGCCAGGTCACGAACGAGGAGCTGACGGCGCTCTACGACGCGGCGGATCTGTTTCTCTGCGCGAGCGAGCACGAGGGATTCTGCGTCCCGCTCATCGAGTCCTTCTACAAGCGCGTGCCGGTCCTCGCGCTGGCGGCGACCGCCGTGCCGGCGACGATGGACGGCGGCGGGATCCTGTACGACACGGACGATCCCAGACGCGTCGCCGCGCTCATGAACGGCGTCCTCACCGACGCCGGCCTCGAGGATCGGGTGCTGGTGGCTCAGGACGCGGCGCTGGATCGCCTCCGCGCGCAGGACTTCGGGGCGCTCGCGGTGCAGTTCGTGAACCAGGTGCGCCAGAGCCCGCGCCGGCCGCCGGCGCCGGTCGCCTATGATTTCTGGCGGCAGTTCCGTCAGGCGGAAGAGCTCGAGGCGATCCGGCAGCGCCGTCCGGCAGCGTTTCGCGCCCTGCCGGTGTCTCCGGAAGACGACGCGCTCGTGGCCGACCTGGGGCACCGCCGATGATCGTCAACCAGTGGCTGCAGGCCGCCCACCGCGGCGACGCCATCGGCGACAATGCGCGCGCCGTGCGCGACGTGCTGCGCGAGATGGGCCACGAGTCCGAGATCTACTCGCTCACGATTGACGACGACCTCCAGGACGAGATCACGCCCTGGGACGATCGCGCGTCGCGGCAGGGCGACGTCACGATTCTGCACTACGCGCTCCATTCGCCGATGAACGCGGCGCTCGGGACGCTGCCGGGCGCGAGGGTGCTGCAGTATCACAACGTGACGCCCGCGAAGTTCTTCGCGCCGTTCGACCCGCAGCTTGCGCGGCTCGTCGCGATCGGCCGCCGTGAGGTGGCCGCCCTCGCCGATCGGGTCGACCTCGCGCTGGGTGTGTCGGAATACAACCGCAAGGAGCTCGAGACGTGGGGCTTCGCTCCGACCGGCGTGCTGCCGCTCGTCGTCGATGCCGATCGGCTGCGGTCGGCGCGCCGCGTGCCGTCGCTCGAGCGCCTGCTCCAGGACGGCCTCGTGAACATCCTGTTCGTCGGCCGGCTCGCCCCCAACAAGAAGATCGAGGATCACATCCGGTTGGCCGAGCAGTTCAAGCGGTACGTGGACAGCCAGTACCGGTTCATCTTCGTCGGCAAGCAGGACGCGGTGCCGCGGTACTACGCCGCCATTCGCGCGCTGATTGCCGAATACAAGATGCTGCCGGACCGGTTCTGGTTCACCGGCGCGGTCCCCGACGAGGAGCTGGCGGCGTACTATCGTAACGCGCACGCCTATGTGTCACTGAGCGAGCACGAGGGCTTCTGCGCGCCGCTGGTGGAGGCCATGGCGATGGACGTGCCCGTGCTGGCCTATGCCGAGGCCGCCGTGCCCGAGACGCTTGGCGGCGCAGGCCTCGCGTTCGCGCCAAAGGATCTGGAGCTCGCGGCCGAGCTCCTGGGCGCGCTGATCTATGACGAACTGCTGCGGGAGCAGGTCCTCGCCGGCCAGCGGCGACGGGCACAGGAGTTCAGCCGCGAACGGCTGGCGCCGCGCCTTCAGGCGATGATGGCGACGCTCGGGTCGGGTCCGGCCGCCGGCGTGCGCCACTGACCCATTCACATCATGCGTATTGGCTTTGTCGTTCAACGCTACGGCGCCGAAATCTTCGGGGGCGCGGAATACCACTGCCGGCTGATCGCCGAGCGTGTGGCCGAGGAGCATCAGGTCGACGTGCTGACGACCTGCGCCCGCGACTACATCAGCTGGAAGAACGAGTACCCCGAAGGCACGGATCGGCTGCGCGGCGTGACGGTCCGCCGCTTCGCGAACGCGAAAACGCGCGACATCGAGGCGTTCAACAAGTACTCCGACTGGATCTTCCATCAGGCGCACGGCCGGCAGGAAGAGATGGAATGGCTGAAGCAGCAGGGCCCCTGGAGCCCCGGCCTCATCGACTACCTCGAGCGGCACCACAACCAGTACGACGTGCTCGTCTTCTTCACCTATCTCTACGCGCCGACGGTGCTCGGTATTCGCGTGGCGCCGTCGAAGAGCCTGCTCGTCCCGACGGCGCACGACGAGCCGGCCATCAGGCTCGGCATCTATCGCGACGTCTTTTCGAGCGCCGCCGGCATCGCGTGGAACACCGACGTCGAACGGCGATTCGTGACGTCGATGTTCCACCTGCGCGCCGTGGTCGAGGACGTCGTCGGATGCGGCGTGGATCTGCCTGAAGGCGACGCCTTCGCCGCGGACCTGGACGAGCCGCGTGAGCCGCCGCGCGACACCGGGGTCGGCCGCGAGCCGCTGCCTCCGCACCTCGAGGGCCCCGCGAATGCGTTCCGCCGCCGGCATCGCGTCCACGATCCCTTCCTGCTGTACGGAGGACGCATCGATCCGGGCAAGGGCTGCGAAGAGCTGCTCGAGTACTTTCAGACCTACGTCAAGGAAGGCGGCGACGCGGCGCTCATGCTGATGGGCATCAAGCTCATGCCGCTGCCCGACGATCCACGCGTCCGCTTCGCCGGGGTCCTGCCGGAGGAAGAGCGCCTGCACGCGCTCGACGCCGCCACCGTGGTCGCGGCGCCTTCACCGCACGAGAGCCTGTCGCTCCTCGCCCTCGAAGCGTTCGCCGTCGGCACACCGGTCCTGGCGAACGCCAGGTCAGAGGTCCTCGTCGAACACTGCCGCCAGAGCAACGCCGGGCTGTACTATGCCGACCGCTGGGAGTTCGTCGAGTCGCTCAAGCTGCTCATGCGCGACCCGAAGCTGCGTGCGGCGATGGGTCGCAACGGCAAGGCGTACGTGAACCGCCACTACCGCTGGAGCACGATCATCTCGAAGTACGAGCGGCTGTTCGCACGGCTGCGCGGACCAAAGAAAACGGGACGTACTTAGGATTTTCGAGTGTCAAGGTTTGACTATTGCCGCCGTGAACGTGATTGGCACGGTGATCTGGCCCACATCGTAAATCCGCGCGCAGTACACACCAGCATCGGCCGGCAGTGAGATCTGCGGGCTGCCGCCGGCGTTGCTGCCGACGGCCTGAGTCAGCAGGCAGCCCGTGCCATCGGTTCGCGTCACGCCGAGACCGAGACCGAGGATGATGGTGTCCGGGGGGCCGGCGCTATGCAGCCTCAGGCTGATCGTGCCGGGCCGCGACGACCGGATGCTGCGCGACATCCATCCCCCGGCCGAGAGGTTGGTCGTGAACGTGTCGGTGCCCGCCGTGTCAACGAGCGGCCCCGGCGCGGAGAACGGCACGATATGCACGCGAACCGCGACCTCCGCGGCGTTCTGGAGATTGCCGATGTCGGTCACGCGGGCGCAATACGTTCCCGCACTGTCGATCACTCTCACGATCTGTGCGGTGAGCGCGGGAAACGCGTCCGTCGAGGTCTGCGGTGTGCACTCCGTCCCGCTCGGCGTACCGAACCCGAGCATCATGTTCGCGGACACCGCCGATCCGTTCGGATTCAGGCCCAGGCTCGCGAGCGTGATCCGGACCTGGGCCGGCTCGCCGACGATGAAGGGGAATGAGCCCGAGGCCCCCGGCTCCAGGATGCCGCTCAAGACCTGCGACGTGGGCAGCGACGGATCGAACGAGGGCTCAGCCGGATTGTCGTCGCCGCAGGCCGGCGCGAAGAGCAGGAACGCAAGACAAAGGATTCTGATGTGTTTCATTGACGATCCGGCACGCGCGTCGGCGTGCGCAGTGAAGCCCCGCGACGGTTGAGCGACACGTTGATCTTGTCCGAGGGCTTCACACCTGCCGGCAGGGCGTAGGTGACAACCGTCTGATTGAGGAGCTCGTCGGCGATGAGCTGCAACGCCTTCGGCACGCCCGCCGAGGTGACCATCTCCTCGTGGCGCCCACCGGACTGCTTCGGCCCGTCGCCAAGCACCTTGTTGAGATTGATGTTCTCGTCGATCGATCCGGACGCGGTTCCCGGCGCGGAACTCATCGTCCTCCCCTCGTTCTTCCCGATCGCGACGATATGCAGCGACGCGCCGCTCCGGCGCAGTTGATCGAGCACGCGATCCTGACGGAGGTTGCTGTACTCCTCGCCGAGGAACGTCACGACGACGATGGCGGAACGGGCCGCCTTGCGCGATTCGAGCGTCTTCGCGGCCTCGTAAATGCCCTCGAGCAGATGGGCGCCCGGCGGCGCCGTGCGTGCGAACAACTGGCTGACCCCGCCGATGAGGACCGCCGTGTTCGTCGTGAAGTCGACGCGCACGACGTTCTGTCCGGCCGTCGTCACAAGTGCGATCTGCGCTTTCCCCTGCAGACGCTGGATGAACCCGGCGCTGCCGTTCCGCATGTCGTTCACGCCCAGGCCGTTGTCGTCGACGAGCAGCGCCACGTGCAACATCTCAGAGGCCGGCTCGACTTTCGTCACCTCCCGCGCCTTGCCGTCTTCCTTGACGCTGAAGTCGGCTGGCGCAAGATCCGCGATGGCGGCGCCCTTGGCGTCGGTCACTGACACATAGACGGTGCGCGCCGTGGTCTGGCCTGCGGACCCGGGGTGGATCGAGCCGGCAAACGCCGCCACCGCCAGGACGATTGTCCATCGCGCCATCGGAATACTCCTCGGAAGGTCGAGCTCGAGCCTCGACCAGAGATGTTACTTGACGATGAGGCTGCCCTTCATCCCCGCGAAGAAGTGTCCCGGGAACGTGCAGATGTACGGATAGGTCCCGGGCTTGGCGGGCGCCTTGAAGGTGACGGTCACTTCCTGCCCGCCGGCGGCGAGGTCGGTAAACGCGAGCACCTTGTCTTTCTGCGCGACCGGCAGATAGCCCTGGTCCTTGGCCATCACCGCGGCCATGGCATAGGCCATGACATCCGTGTCCGCTTTGAGCAGCACGAAGTTGTGCTTCATCGTCTCGGGCGGCAGCGCGCTGGTCACTTTCAGCACGATCTTGATCTCCTCGCCCGGCTTGGCGGTGATCGTGGTCACGCTGTAGGTCAGGGCGTCAGTGGACGTGATGTCGACGGTTCGCGGCGCCTGCGCGGCGGCTGCGGGGAGAAATGGGACAAGGGCGAGAGCGACGACAACAAGGGATCGGACCAGAACGCGCATGAACAATGACCTCGGTCTTTAGTCTTCCACGGAGCCAGGGAAGGTGGCAACTACCCCGGAACCTCGGCACCAACTATGGTCGTTGAAAAGTTTCAGGTACCTCTGTCGCTGACTTCGCGATCGCCCAGTACTCAACCGCGACCCTGCCCTTCGCCGGAAGCCACCGGTACGTCGGGACGCCGAAGAGCTTGCCGCGGTCGATCATCTGCCGGCGCGACTCGGGCATCGGTGACACGCCGAACTCCATGCCGCGCGTGATCGAGGTGCCCGCCCAGGGGGCATGAGCACGGCTGAGGTTTTCCTCCCAGATGCCCATCCACGGAAAGTCACGCGACGACCAGACGTAGCCGAACGCAAGCTCGTACTCCGGCGTGAACGCGACGAAGAACGCGTCGTCTTTCGTCTGGTCCATCAGGTGCGCGGTGTACGCGTTCGAGACGGGCGCGTCGGTGAACACGCGAAGATCCACTTCCCCGCCGCCCGTCCCCGGCGCCATCGGCCAGTCGAACTCGGCGCCCAGTTCGAGATAGTCGGCGCTCCCGAAGATCGCCTCGAAGACTTTCGACCGCGTCGCTGACGCGCGGAACACGGTCCGGCCCTTCGAGAGGAACGGCGGGCTGAGCGTGACGTGCTGCGTCCATGCGACCGGGCGGTCGCAGCTCGACAGGTTCTCGACCGACTCTCGAATGCGTACGGCGCGACCTGCGAGCGACAGTCGCCGCTCGACGCGAAGCGCCGCCTGCGGCAGCGTCACGCGCGCGATGAGCTCGGTCGCCGACGCGAGCTGGATGTCGTACTTCTCGACGGAGGCTTCGCCGTGCGCGGTGAGGCCGGCGGCGGCTTCGTCGGCTGAGGGGCCACCGAAGATGTCGAGACAGAGGTTGTGGCCCATGATGCCGGCGAGCAGCGCGCCGTCGGCGCCGCTGCCGTACGCGTCGTGGTGCGCCGGGCCGAACTCGGACGGCTCGAGCGACGGCCAGACCGGCGTCCAGAGCGGATTGACGCCGCTCTGCTTGTCGAAGATCTCGGCGATGTGCCCGCCGCCCTCGAGGACGGTGACGCGAAGGGCCGCGTTCTCGATCGACACGGCCCGGCGGTTTCGGTAGCGATGCGCCATGGGCCCAGACGTTTTACCACGCCTTCGTGTGCTTCGTGAGCTTCGTGGTGAAGGGTGTGCGAGAATCCCAAACCGAGATGTCCGTCGCAAAAACGCTCGACGGCCGCGCGGCCGTGGTGACCGGCGCCAGCCGGGGCGTCGGTAAAGGCATTGCACTGGAATTGGCGCGGCGCGGCTGCCACGTCGCCGTGAACTATCAGTCTTCGCGCGAGCGAGCCGAGGAGACGGTGCGTGAAGTCGCCGCGCTCGGTGTCAATGCGTTCGCGGTCTACGCCGACGTGGGCGTACCGGCCGACGTTGGAAGAATGATCGACGCGGCGGTCGAGCGGCTTGGCGGGCTCGATATCCTCGTCAACAACGCCGGCGTGCAGACCTGGACGAATCTGCTCGACGTCACCGAGGCGGAGTGGGATCGCGTCATTGCGACCAACCTCAAGGGCTGCTTCGTCTGTACGCAGACGGCCGCACGGTACATGAAGGACCATGGCGGCGGCGCGATCGTGAACATCGGATCCGGTTGCAACAAGATCGCGTTCCCGAAGCTCGTGGCGTACACGGCAAGCAAGGGCGGCATCGAGATGCTCACGAAGGTCGCGGCGGTCGAGCTCGGCCCGCACCGGATCCGCGTGAACTGCATCGCGCCCGGTGCGGTGGACATCGAGCGCACGCAGCTCGAGCTGCCCGACTACGCCGGGTTCTGGGGCAGCCGCGCGCCACTCGGACGCGTCGGCACGCCCGCCGACATCGGCCAGGCCGTCGCGTTCATCGCCGGACCCGAGGCCAGCTTCATCACCGGCCAGACGATCTGGGTCGACGGCGGCCTGTTCTCCCGGCCGGCGTGGACGGAGTGAAGGGACGGAGGCTCCAGGGCAAAGGACGCAGGAAAGTGCGAAGTGACGAAAGGCGGAGCCGCATGTTCAGTCTCGAGCGACAAGATCGCCCTCGTCACCGGCGCCGCGTCCGGCATCGGCGAGGCTATCGCTCACGCCTTCGCCGAGGCCGGAGCGACCGTCTACGTCACCGATCGCGACGACGAGAATGGCCGGCGCGTGACGGAGGCGATTGCCACCGGCGGCCGGCGCGCGAGGTATCTCCATCTCGACGTGACCAGTGAGGCCGATTGCCGCCACGCCGCTGACGCCGTTCACGCCGAGCACGCGGCCGGGCTCGACATCCTGGTCAACAACGCCGGCACCGGCCACGTCGGGACGATCGAGACGACCGAGGGCAGCGATCTCGATCGCATGTACTGCCGTGAACGTGCGCGGCATCTTCAACGTCACCAAGGCGTTCATCGGTCCGATGCTCGCCCGCCGCCGCGGCGCGATCGTGAACACCGCGTCGATCGCCGGCATCGTCGGCATCAAAGACCGGCTTGCGTACACGACGACGAAGTTCGCGGTCGTCGGGCTGACGAAAGCGCTGGCGCTCGACCACGCGACGTCGGGCATTCGCGTGAACTGCGTCTGCCCCGGTCGCGTGGAGACGCCGTTCGTCAAAGCACGACTGCGCGAGTACGCCGATCCGGAAGCGGCCTATCGCGAGATGGCGGCGACGCAGGCGCTCGGCCGCATGGGCACGCCTGAGGAGATTGCCGGCGTCGGTGCTCTACCTCGCGAGCGATGAGGCGGCGTTCGTCACCGGGAGCGCCCTCATCATCGACGGCGGCTTGAGCGCCGGCAAATGAGCGCCACGCTTCTCGTCGACTGCCGCTGTACGCTGGGCGAAGGCATTCTCTGGTGTCCACGCCGGCAGGCCTGGCTCTGGACCGACATCGAGGGCAGCCGGTTGTGGATGTTCGTCCCGAAGGACGCATCGACAAGGTCGTGGGCGTTGCCGGAACGGCTCGGGTCGTTCGCGCTCTGTCAATCAGGCCGCCTACTGCTCGCACTGGCGAAGCGTCTGGCGTTCGCCGATCTCGATGCCGCGCAGGGCGAGGCGCTGGCCGTGAGCGAGATCGTCGGGCTCGAACCCGGTCTCGACACGCGGACGAACGACGGCCGGACCGATCGCGCCGGCAATTTCGTGTTCGGCACCATGAGCGAGTTGCCGGGCCACGTGCCCGTCGGGAGCTTCTACCAGTATTCAAACGCACATGGGCTCCGCCGGCTCGGCCTCGGCACGGTCGGCATTCCCAACAGCGTCGCGTTCAGCCCCGACGGCGGCACGATGTACTTCTGCGACTCGCTGGACAAGCGGATCATGCGCGCCCGCTACGACGCGGCCTCGGCCACGACCTCGGCCGTCGAGGTGTTCGTCGATTTGCGATCGCGGCCCGGATCGCCCGACGGCTCGGTCGTCGACCGAGAGGGCTTTCTCTGGAATGCGGCCTGGGGCGCAGCGCGCGTTCGCAGCTTCACGCCGGACGGGACGCTGGATCGCGAGGTCGCCGTTCCGGCCAGGAACCCGACATGTCTGGCGTTTGGTGGAGCGAAACTCGAACAGGTCGCGATCAGTTCGGCGCGACAGGAGATGTCGGAGCAGGAGCTGCGCGACTGCCCTCAAGCCGGCGGCGTCTTTCAGATCGAGTCCACCGGCGTGCGCGGATTGACCGCCGACGAGTTCGCTGACGCCTAGCGCATCTCGCTCTGCAAAACGTCTTCGCGCCTTGATTCCCCTCGCTGAGGTTGGTATCGTCCTCGGCACTCTCGCGGCCCGCCACCCGGGTCGCGCTCCGCGATAACTCACATGGTGACGCGATCTCAGGTTGAAGCAGCGATTGGCGCCGGCTCTGGCGTGGTGCGGCTCGAGCCGAGCTGGGTGCCGCGCTCGTTCATGATTCCGGGCCGGCGGCTGAAACTGCATCCGGACGATCTCTATGCGCTCGGCGGCCACCGCGGCGGCATCAACGAGCGGTGGTTCTCGTCGACGACCAATGCCGACAACGGACCGGGAACGCCGGCCGACGAGGGCCTCAGCTACGTGCGGCTCGCGAGCGGTCAGCGCTTTCTGCTCAAAGAGGCCGTGGAGGCCGCCGGCGATCTGCTGCTCGGTTCGGCCGTCATGTCGCGCGAAGGCGGCTGGAACCTGCTCTGCAAGTTCTTCGACAACATGGGGCCGATTCCCCATCACATGCACCAGAGCGAAGAACAGGCGCAGCTTCTCGGACGCCACGGCAAGCCCGAGGCGTACTACTTTCCGGCGCAGTACAACAAGACAGATAACGACTTTCCGTACACGTTCATGGGCCTCGCGCCCGGCACCACGAAAGCCCAGGTGCGGCGGTGTCTCGAGAACTGGAACAAGGGGGACAACGGCATCCTGTTCCTCTCGCACGCGTACCGGCTCGAGCCGGGCACCGGGTGGCAGATCAACCCGCGCATCCTGCACGCACCGGGATCGCTCGTGACGTACGAGCCGCAGGTCAACAGCGACGTGTTCTCGATGTTCCAGTCTGAAGTCGAAGGGCGCATCACGCCGCGGGCGTTGCTGACGAAGGACGTGCTGCCCGAACGTCACGACGACCTCGACTACCTGGTCGAGATGCTCGACTGGGAGGCGAACGTCAATCCGAACTTCGCCAACGACAACCGCGTGTTTCCGAAACCCGTCAAGCCGTTTGCGGAAACGGAAGGCGAAGGCTATCGCGAGCAGTGGATCAGCTACGGCACCGGCTGGTACTCGGCGAAGGAACTGACGGTGCTGCCGAAGCGCACGGTCACCATCAAGGACGCCGAGGCGTACGGGCTGATCCTTGTCCAGGGACACGGGACGTTCGGCACGCTGCCGGTTGCGACGCCGTCGATGATCCGGTTCGGCGAGATGACGGAAGACGAGCTCTTCGTCACGGCCGACGCGGCGCGCGCGGGCGTGCGCATCGAAAACACCAGCGGCACCGATCCGCTCGTCATCCTGAAGCACTTCGGCCCGGGCAACCCGGACAACGAACGGCTGAGAAGAAACGTAGCGCGGGACTTCAGTCCCGCGAACAGGAGATCCCATGAGCACGACGTCGCACAAGTATCCCGCGCTTCACAACGCCATGTGGCCCGGTCTCGTCGGCAAGGGCGGCCCGGGCGCCGAGCCGCCGATCGACCTCGACACGATGCTGAACCTCTCCGCCGCGGCTTCCGTGGACGGCGTCCGGTTCGACGGCGTCGATCTCTTCCTGTTCGACCCGCACACGAGCATCGACTCGACCGACGACGACTTGAAGAAGCTGGCCGACAAGGTGCGCGCGCAAGCACTTCATGGTCGGCTCCGTCGTCGCCCCGGTGTGGCCGCCCACCGGGGGCGGATCGGCGATGGGCAGCGAGGACGACCGCAAGAACTTCATCACGCAGGTGCGCAAGGCCTGCGCGATCGCGAAAAAGCTTCGCGACCTCGGCGTTCGCAAGTACGGCGTCGTCCGTATCGACTCCGCGGCGAGCCCGGCGGAGTGGGCGAAGGACCCGGCGGGCAACACGAAGAAGATCGCCGACACGTTCCGGCAGGCGTGCGACGTCGCCGAAGACTACGGCGAGCGGTTGGCCGCAGAAGGCGAGATCTGCTGGGGCGGCATGCACAGCTGGAAGCACAACGTCGAGCTGCTCGAGATGGTGAATCGTCCGAAGACGCTCGGCTTCCAGGCCGACATGGCCCACACGCTGCTCTTCACCATGGGCTACAACGCACCCGAGGATCGCCTGCTGCCCGAGAACTTCGACTGGGCGAAGAAGGACGTGCTCGACGCGGCGCTGAAAAAGATGACGCACGCGCTCCGGCCGTGGACGATCGACTTCCACGTCGCGCAGAACGACGCGACCGTCAAGGGATCGGGCTCGCACGACAAGACCGGCCGGCATTGCCTGCCCACCGATCCGAACGGCAAGCTCGACATCGCGCGTCACGCCGGCTACTGGCTGCGCGACGACACCGGCAAGATCACGCGTCAGGTCCAGCACATCTGCTGGGACGGCTGCATGTTCCCGAACGCGACGATGATGCAGCCGGGCACGTGGAACGACGTGCTCAAGACGATGATCGCGGTGCGCAACGCGCACGGCTGGGATTGATAGACGCGGCTTGGAACCCAAGCCGCGCTACGAGTACGTAGGGCGGGTCGGGCTTCGACCCGCCGGAGCGACAGACGCGTATGAAGGATCTCAACATCGGGCTCGTCGGCTACGGGTTCATGGGACGGACGCACTCGAATGCGTTCCTGCAGGCGCCGCGCTATTTCGACGTGCCGTACCGGCCGGTGCTCAAGGCCATCTGCGCGCGCAAGCCGGATCGCGCCAAGGCGTTTGCGGCCAACTGGGGCTACGGCTCCATCGAGGCCGACTGGCGCGATCTCGTCGCGCGCAAGGACATCGACGCCATCGACATCGCGAGCCCGAACGACACGCACGAGGAGATCGCCGTCGCCGCGGCCAAGGCGGGCAAGATGGTGCTCTGCGAGAAGCCGCTCGGCCGCAACGCTGCCGAAGCGAAGCGCATGGTGGAGGCCGTCGAATCCGCCGGCGTGCCGAACACCGTCTGGTACAACTACCGCCGCATTCCTGCCGTCACGCTCATCAAGCAACTCGTCGACGAGGGCAAGTTCGGGCGCATCTTTCACTATCGCGCGCAGTTCCTGCAGGACTGGACGATCTCCAAGGATCTGCCGCAGGGCGGCGAAGGGTTGTGGCGGCTCGACGTCGGCGTCGCCGGCAGCGGCGTCACGGGCGATCTGCTCGCGCACTGCATCGACACCGCGCTCTGGCTGAACGGCCCGATCACGCAGGTCTCGGGCATGACCGAGACGTTCATCAAGGAGCGAAAGCACAACCTCACCGGCAAGGTCGAGCCGGTCGGCATCGACGATGCCAGCGCGTTCATCTGCCGGTTCGCGAACGGATCGCTCGCGCTCTTCGAGGCGACGCGCTACGCGCGCGGACACAAGGCACTCTACACGCTCGAGATCAACGGCGAGCACGCCTCGGCGCGCTGGGATCTGCACGACCTCCATCGTCTGCAATGGTTCGATCACAAGGACGAAAGCAAGCTTCGCGGCTGGCGCAGCGTGCACATCACAGACGGCGATCACCCGTACATGAAGCACTGGTGGGTGCCGGGCCTGCAGATCGGCTACGAGCACACGTTCATTCACCAGTTCGCCGACTTTTTGCAGGCGGCCGGAAGCGGCAAGCCATGCCCGCCGACATTCCGCGAGGGCCTGGCGACCGACTACGTGACCGACGCCGTGCTCGCGTCGGCGAAGCAGCAGAAGTGGGTAGACGGTACCCGCGAGCAAGTAATGAAGCTAAGGAGGACTGTCATGGCTCTGCACGAACTGAATCGCCGCCGTCCGGCCGCCGGTCTCATGGTGGCAGTGTCCGCGGCGGTCGCGTCGTTGCTCGTTCCGGTTTCAGGATTTCAGCAACCGCCGCCCCAGCAGCCACCGCCGACCGTGCAGGGACGGCCGCCGGTCGATCCGGCGCCAGGAGGCCGCCAAGGTGGACGCGGCGGCGGGGGCGGCAACCTGCTTCCAATTGTCGCGTTCGAGGATCGCACCGCCTTCGAAAACATGTTCGACGGCAAGAGCCTGACGCCGGGCGCCGATCGCCAGGCCGTGCTGCAGAAAGAGCGAGAGGCCGAGCAGGCCAAGGCGGCTGCGGCAGCGGCCGCGGCAGGCCAGCCTGCGCCCACCGGACGCGGCGGGCGCGGCGGCGGCGGCGGTGGTGGCGGCGCGGCCTCGATGTTCCAGGACTGGGACGGCGATCCGAAGTTCTGGCGCGCCGAGAACGGCGTGATGATCGGCGAAAGCTCGCCCGAAAAAGTCGTCGGGCCCAACACCTTCCTCATCTGGAAGGGCGGGTCACCTGGCGACTTCGAGCTCAAGGCCGAGATCAGGATGAGTGCCGGCAACAGCGGCATCCAGTACCGCAGCAAGCTGCTCCCGCCCGGCGCCAACGGCCACGCGTGGCGGCTCGGCGGCTACCAGATGGACATGGACTTCGCGAACACATACCCGGGCCACCTGTACGAAGAAGCGGGACGCGGCTTCCTGACCAACCGCGGGACGATCTCGTACATCGCGCCTGACGGGACGAAAGGCACGATCGGCACGCTCGAGACCGCCGAGATGCTGAAAGCGCACTTCAAGCCCGCCGACTGGAATCAGTTCCATCTCATCGCCCGCGGCAACACGCTCATCCACATTGTCAACGGCCACGTCACGTCGGTGACGGTCGACGACGATCTGAAGGGACGGTCGATGGGCGGGCTCATCGGTTTCCAGTTGCACACGGGGCCGCCGATGAAGCTCGAGATTCGGAACGTCGCGATCAAGTTGCGGTAGCTGCCGCTGCCGGTTCAGGTGGGGACAGGGCTTGCCCTTGAGCCCTGTCCCCGCTGTTGTTGATTGAGGCAGGCTGCTGATTGGTGAACAGGGAACAGACTCAGTTCAGCTGCTGATGAAGCTGAGCTCTCGGCCCGGCACCAGCCTCAATCATCGACAGCGGGGACAGGGCTTCAGATCACGCCCTGTCCCCACCTGAACCGGCAGCATGTCCCCGTGATAAGGTTTCGCCCTATGGAACCGCTTCCACGCTTGGCGCCCGTGCTCGGCGGAGCCTTCGTTTGCTGGCTCGTCGGGTTCTCCATCGCCGCCGCGCCTCAGGGTCAGACGACGACGTCGCCGCCGCCGGCGCAAACGACTCAGATGCCGCCGCCGACGCAGCCGCCTGCGACCCCGCCGGCCGGCCCGACGCCCGGAGCGCCAACCGGTCGGGGCACGTTCGATCCGTTCGCCGGCGCGGACCTCACACCTGAAGATCCGATTCGCGCGCGTTCCGTCGCGGAACAGCTCAAGACGTTTCTGCTGCCGCCCGGCTACCGCCTCGAGCCGGTGCTCACCGAGCCCGACGTGCAGGAGCCGATGCAGATCGCGTTCGACGGCAACGGCCGCATGTTCGTCCTCGAGAATCTCGGCTACATGCAGGACGCCGACGCGACCGGCGAGCTCGAGCCGGTCGGCCGCATCTCGGTCCACGAAGATCTCGACAACGACGGCGTGTACGAGAAACACGGCGTGTTTCTCGACAAGCTCGTGTTCCCCCGCTTCGTGCTGCCCTTCGGTCCGAACAGCATCCTGTCGATGGAGTCGAACACCGACGAGGTGTATCGCTACACGGACACGAACGGCGACGGCGTCGCGGACAAGCGCGAGCTGTTCACGACGAACTTCGGGCGGTCCGGCAACGTCGAGCACCAGCAGTCCAGCCTGTTCATGTCGATGGACAACTGGATGTACACGACCTACAACACGTTCCGCGTCCGGTGGACGCCGAAGGGCGTCCTGCGCGAGCCGACCGGCACGAACAACGGCCAGTGGGGGATCACGCAGGACAGCGACGGGAAGGTCTTCTTCCAGACCGGCGAAGGCGGCGTGCCGACGTACTTCCAGTTTCCGATTCACTACGGCACGTTCAACATGCCGCAGCAGCTCGAAGCTGGGCTCACGACGGCGTGGGGCGTCGCGGGACTCGGCGACTACCAGCCCGGCACGAGCGCGATCCGCCAGGGCGAGCTGACGCTCGCGCGCGTCACGGGCGGCGCGGGCAACGACGTCTTTCGCGGCGATCGACTGCCGGCCGATCTGGTCGGCGACTACATCTACGGCGAGCCGGTCGCGCGCATCGTCCGGCGGCTGACGCCGGTCCTCACAGAAGGCATCACGCAGCTTCGCCAGGTGTACCAGTGGCAGCACGCGGAGTTCATCCGCTCGAGCGACCACCTGTTCCGCCCGGTCGATATGGCGACGGCGCCCGACGGCACGCTGTACATCGTGGACACGTACCGCGGGATCATCCAGGAGGGCAACTGGACGCGGCCCGGCAGCTATCTGCGCGCAAAAATCGATCAGTACGGGCTCGACAAGGTCGTCCGGCACGGCCGCATCTGGCGGCTCAGGTACGACGGGATCGAGCGCGACCGCACCGCGCCGCGCATGAACAGCGAGACGGCTGCCCAGCTCGTCGCGCATCTTTCACATGTCAACGGGTGGTGGCGGGACACGGCGCAGCAATTGCTCATCCTCAAGCAGGACCGCTCGGTGGTGCCGGCGCTGCAACAGTTGGCCCGGAACGGGCGCCCGGACCTGGCCCGAGCGCAGTCGACGGCTGACGCGCGTGTGCACGCGCTGTGGACGCTCGAAGGCCTCGGCGCGCTCGATGCCGCGCTCGTCCGCGATCTCATGAAGGATCCGTCACCCAGAATGCGGATCCATGCCGTTCGTACCAGCGAGACGCTGTACAAGGACGGCGACAAGAGTCTGGGCAATGACTATCGCGCTCTTCTCAAGGACGCCGACGTGAACGTCGTGATGCAGGCCATGCTCACGCTCAACCTGTTCAAGGTGGCTGACATCGCCACGCTGGTCAAGGCCGCGGAGGGGCGCATGCCGGCGCGCGGGGTGCGCGAGCTGGCGACGCGGATCCTCACGCCGCCCGCAACCGGCCGCGGTGGCGGACGCGGGCGCTCGCCCGAAGAGACAGCGATCCTCGAGCGCGGCGAGACGATCTACAAAGAGCTCTGCATGACGTGTCACGGACCAGACGGACTCGGCACGCCCAAGGAGGGCGCGCCGGCGGGCACGACGATGGCGCCGGCGGTCGCGGGCTCGCGGCGGGTTCAGGATCATCGCGACTACGTCATCAAAGCGCTGCTCCACGGCGTCTCCGGGCCCGTGGACGGCGACAACTACTCCGAAGTCATGGTGCCGATGGGCACCAACAAGGACGACTGGATTGCCGCGGTCGCGTCGTACGTCCGTACGGCGTTCGGCAACACCGGCTCGATCGTCACCACGACCGACGTCGCGCGCGTCCGGCAAGGCACGGTCTCGCGACGCAAGCCGTGGACCGTGGAAGAGCTGGCCGGCTCGCTGCCAGTCCTGCTGCCTGTGCAGCCGACGTGGACGGCCACCGCGAGTCACAACTCGAACTGCCGCCGTGTACGGGTTGAACTTCATCGGCTGGTCCACGGGCGAGCCGCAGAAGGCCGGGATGTGGTTCCAGGTCGAGCTGCCCGATCCGATCGCGCTGGTCGAAGTTCAATTCGAGACGACGGCCGGCGGACGCGGCGGCACGCCAACGGGAGCGTTTTCGATCGGCAGGGGGCCGGTGCCTGGCGGCGCACCGCCGCCGACGCCTGCGGCCGCGCCCGCCCCGACTCCGGCGGGCCCGCCGGCGCCGCCGGTGATGGGCTTCCCGCGTGAGTTCAAGATCGAAGTCTCGATGGACGGCGCGAAGTGGACGACAGCCACGACCGGCACAGGCACGGGTGGGGTCATCGCCGCGACGTTCCCAATGGTGCGCGCGAAGTTCGTGCGGATCACGCAGACAGGGACAGTTACCGACGCGCCGCCGTGGTCGCTACAGCGTCTGCGTCTCTTTCAGGCGCCGGTCTTAAACAGGTCTCAGATGTCGCTCGGCAGGTTTCGCCGGACCGGCCGGGCCGGTGCTCTCGCGCACGATGAGCTCCATCGGGAACTCGATGCGTTCGCGCCGGCCGGGGTCGCCGATCGTCTCGAACAGGCGACGGCAGGCGACACGTCCCATCTCGCGCATCGGCTGCGCGACCGTCGTGAGCGCGGGATAGAACACGGCGCCCTGCGGCAGCCCGTCGAATCCCACCACCGAGAGATCCTGCGGCATGCGGAGCCCGTGCTGGTGCGCGACGCGCATGAAGCCGAACGCGAGCGCGTCGTTCGCGAGGACGACGGCCGTGACCGACAACGGGGCATCGAAAAAGGTCTGAGCGAAGTCGCTGCCGGCGTCGATCTCCCAGCTGCCGCACGCGTACACGTGACGCGACTCGAGCTTGAGCCCGCGCGTCGCCAGGCCGTCGCGCAGGCCGCGCATTCGATGCTTGGAGTCGATTGAATGCTCCGGGCCGCCGACGAACGCGATCTGCCGGTGCCCGAGATCTGCCAGGTGATTGGCGGCCGCCGTGCCGGCGCCAACGTTGTTGCAACGGACGAGCTGGACGTGCTCGACGATCTCGTCCGGCCCGACGGCGATCGTCGGCAGTTGCGCCTCGAACGCCGCGTGGAACAGGCCGCGCTCGCGCCTCTGCGCCTTCGCGATGATCAGGCCGTCGACGCGGTGCTCGCGAATCCAGCCGAAGACGACGTCGGGCTCGTACTTGCCGCGCAGCTCCATGCTCGACAGCATCAGGCTCGTGTCCTGGGCAGTGAGCTCCTCTTCGATGCCCGCGAGCAACTGCACGAACCACGGGTCCACGCTCGAGTCGACGGCCACGCCGATGCAGCCGCGGCGGCCGAGGCTGAGATTGCGCGCGGTCGACGAGCGCGAATAACCGAGCGTGGCGATGATTTCGGACAGTCTCGCGCGCACCGGCCGGCTGACGTAGTGCCCGTTCAGATAACGCGACACCGTGCTGACCGCGACACCCGCCTGGGCGGCGACGTTGGCGATCGTCGGTTTTTTCTTCAAGGTCCCGATTCTGCCACAGCCGCGAACGGGTGGAAATGCGGTTCTCACGCAGGGAACTTGTTATGATGACCACCCCTTTTCTCGAGGTCTGAGGGCGAAGGTAGAAGGACGAAGGTTTCGGGAGGCTGTACGTGAAACGGATCGGGATGGGGATCGTCGGCGCAGGGTTTGTCGGACCGCATCATGTGGACGCCGTGCGGCGGCTGGGGTTCGTGGACATCGTCGCCCTGGCGGCCAGTGACCAGAACACGGCCGCCGCGAAAGCGCAGGCGCTCGGAATCCCCAAGGCGTACGGCAGCTACGAGGCGCTGCTCGACAACCCGGACGTGCAGGTCGTCCACAACGCGACGCCGAACTACCTTCACTACCCCATCAACGCGGCCGCGATCGCCAAGGGGAAGCACGTCGTCTCCGACAAGCCGCTCGCGATGACCGCCGAGGAAGCGAAGAAGCTGCTCGATCAGGCGACGAAGGCCGGCGTGGTCCACGCGGTGACGTTCAACTACCGCGGCAACCCGCTCGTGCAGCAGGCGCGGCACGTGATCGCGCGCGGCGACATCGGCACGCCGCATTTTCTGGTCGGCTACTACCTGCAGGACTGGCTGCTCAAGGACACGGACTACTCGTGGCGTCTCGAGCCCGACAAGGGCGGCGCGTCGTCGGCGCTCGGCGACATCGGATCGCACTGGTGCGATCTGGCGCAGCACGTGACGGGACTTCGCATCACGCACGTCCTCGGCGACATCACGACCGTGATTCCGAAACGCAAGAAGCCGAAGGCGATCGCGCGAGGCGTTTGCCGCGAGCGGCAGGAACGAAGCCGTCGAGCTCGTCGACATCAAGGTCGAGGACCTGGCGTCGGTGCTGCTCAAGTTCGACAACGGCGCGAAGGGCAGCTTTTCGGTCGGCCAGGTCTGCGCGGGCCACAAGAACGATCTCCTGCTCGAGATCTGCGGCGCCACCGCCTCACTCCGCTGGCGGCAGGAACACCAGAACGAGCTGTGGATCGGACGCCGTGACAAGGCCAACGAGATCCTTCAGAAAGATCCGTCGCTCATCGACGCCGACGTGCGCGGGTACGCGCACCTGCCGGGCGGCCATCAGGAGGCCTGGGCTGACGCGTTCTGCAATCTGATGCGCGACATCTACGGGTTCATTGCCGCCGGCAAGAAGGCGAGCGACCCGCATCCACCGCCGTTCGCCACGTTCGAAGACGGCTACCGTGCGAACTGCATCGTCGAAGCCATTCTCACCAGCGCCAGGAACGGCAGCGTCTGGACGAAGGTCGCCTACTAGATGTCGATCCAGCCCTTTGCACCCAGGTTCATGAAAGTCGGCGTCCTGACGGCCGCGCTCCAGGAGCTCACGCCGCGCGAGGTGCGCGATCCGGATCCGGATCGGGCGATCGAGGAATGGCTGGAGTTCGCGCACGAGCTGGGCGCCGACTACATCCAGCTCTCGGCCGCGCTCCATCCCACCGAGACCGACGTGCCGCCCGAGGCGATGCTCGATCCGGTCGCGAACACGCTCGACCTGCGCACGCCGTTCGACAAGACGCGCGCCACGCGCGTGATGACCGCGCTCCGATCCACCAAGGTCGGGTTGTCGGACATCGGCTACTTCGACAACATGCTGCACCACGACCCGGCGATGCGGCAGAAGAAGCACGACTTCATGCTGCGCGTGTTCGAAGCCGCCTCGCTCCTCGGCGTCAACGCCGTCTGCGGCTTCGTCGGCCGCAACCAGCAGCACAGCATGGACCAGAACCTCCTCGACTTCGAGCAGCACTTCGTCCCGCTGCTGAAGGACGCGAAGACGCGCGGGCTCGTCTACCGCGTCGAGCAATGCCCGATGCCCGGCTGGACGACGGGCGACAACTTCCACAACAACATCGCGTACACGCCCGGCACCTGGATCGCGCTGCACCGCATCTGCGAGAAGCACGGCGTCGGCGACCAGTTCCGCATTCACTACGACCCGTCACACGCGATCCTGATGGGACAGGACACGCGATCGATCTTTCAGTACCTGAAGGACAGCGGTTACGACTTCCTCATCGGCGGGTTCCACGTGAAGGGTCAGGTCATCGACGCGAAGGGCGTCGCGGCCTGGGGCTACGGCGGCCAGACGGTCGAGCGTGGCGACTGGAAGAACGGCAAGCCGTCGCCGAACCCGGCCGATCAGGTGAACGCCTGGAAGAAGCAGGTGATTCTCTGCGAGCACGAGCTTCCGGGCACGGCACGACACGATCCGCTCGCGTATCTGCAGAACCGGACGGTGGACTGGCTCGATCATCAGCTGGCGGCCCGCGAGCTGCTGAAGCTCGACGTCGCCAACACCCATCTCGTCGTCGAGCACGAGTACCCGAAGGCGCGCATTCAGGACCGCGCGCGACTGAAGCCGATTCTCGCGGGATCGATCGCGTTCGTCCGCCGGATCGACGAGGCGGCCGCGTGCATGTACGCCCTGCAGCATGAGGTGCTCGAGGCGCAGGACATCCCGATTCAGGGCGTCGGGCGGCAGGCATACCGGACGTAGCGCGGCCTGGGACGTAGCGCGGCCTGGGTTGAAGGCCGCGTAGGGCGGACCACAACCCGGTCCGCCCTACGCACGCACCCGAGGGAGTTCATCATTCCGATTCTCGGCATCGACATCGGCACCGGCGGATCCCGCGCCGTCGTCGTGGGAGACGATGGCGCGGTCGTCGGCGCGGCGACGAGCGAGCATGCGCCGTTCGCGTCGCCCGGGCCGGCCTGGGCCGAGCAGGATCCCGCCGACTGGTGGCGCGCGGCTCAGCAAGCCGTGCGTGACGTGTTGACGCAGACGGCGGTCGCGCCGTCGAAGATCGCGGCCGTCGGCCTCTCCGGCCAGATGCACGGCGCGGTGATGCTCGACGAGCGTCTCGACGTCGTGCGCCCCGCGATCATCTGGTGCGATCAGCGCACCGACGAGCAGTGCGACTGGCTGAACCAGAAGATCGGCGCGTCACGGCTGCTCGAGCTCACCTGCAATCCGGCGCTGCCGAATTTCACGCTGACGAAGCTGCTGTGGGTCCGCCAGCATGAGCCGGGCGAGTGGAAGCGCGTCCGGCACGTGCTCCTGCCGAAGGACTACGTCCGGCTCCGCCTCAGCGGCGAACACGCCATCGACGTCGCGGACGCGTCCGGCACGCTGATGCTCGACGTCGCGAAGCGGACATGGTCATCCGAGGTGCTCGAGGCGGCGGGCATTCAAAAGTCGTGGCTGCCGCGGGTCTTCGAGTCCCCGGAGGTCTGCGCGCGCGTATCGAAGGATGCGGCGTCGAGCACGGGCATTCCTGAAGGCACGCCGATCGTCGCGGGCGCAGGCGATCAGGCCGCCGGCGCGGTCGGCATGGGCATCACGCGCCCCGGCGCGGTGAGCGCGACGATCGGCACCTCGGGCGTCGTCTTCGCCGCGACCGATCGACCGGCGCTCGATCCGAAGGGACGGCTGCACACGTTCTGCCACGCGATTCCTGGCCGCTGGCACGTCATGGGCGTGACGCAGGCAGCGGGACTGTCGCTGCGCTGGTTGCGCGATCAGTGGACCTACGGCGAAGCGTCGGACCCCGTCGGCTACGAGGAACTCACCGCCGAGGCGGCCACGGTGCCGCGCGGGGTCGGACGGCGTGCTCTGGGCGCCGTATCTCATGGGCGAGCGCACGCCGCATCTCGACTCCACGATCCGAGGCGGCCTGGTCGGCCTCGCGGCGAGCCACACACGCGCGCACGTCATTCGCGCAGTGCTCGAGGGCGTCGCCTTCAGCCTGCGCGACACGTTCACGATTTTCTCGGAGCTCGGCGTGCCGGTGGAGCGCATTCGCGTCGGTGGCGGCGGCGCGCGGTCGCCGCTCTGGCGCGAGATCCAGGCGGCCGTGTACGGCCACGCCGTCGAGACGGTCACGGCCGAGGAGGGCGCGGCGTACGGCGCGGCGCTGCTCGCCGGCGTCGGCGCCGGCATCTGGCCGTCGGTCGACGCCGCCTGCGACGCAGGCGTCCATACCGCCGAAGTGATCCAGCCCGCGGCCGGGTCCATCGACGTCATGAATCGCCGTTACGCGGAGTACCGCCGCGTGTATCCAGCGCTGCGGGGAATCTATGTCTGACGCTTACACACCTCGCCCGGAGCACAAGTTCTCATTCGGCCTCTGGACCGTCTGCAATCGCGGCCGCGATCCGTTCGGCGACGTCGTCCGGCCGGTCCTCTCGCCGACCGACGCCGTCGCGCTGCTCGCCGAAGTGCGGCGCGTGGGGCGTGAACCTGCACGACAACGACCTCGTCCCGATCGATGCGACACCCGCCGAGCGCGACAGCATCGTTCGCGAATTCCGACAGGCCTGCGAGCGGCACAGGATCGTCGTCCCGATGGCGACCGTCAGTCTGTTCTTCGATCCCATCTTTCGCGACGGCGCGTTCACGGCGAACGACGCGCGCGTCCGCGCCTACGCGGTGCAGAAGACGATGCGGGCCATGGACATCGGCGCCGAGCTCGGCGCGAAGATCTTCGTGCTCTGGGGCGGACGCGAGGGCACCGAAACCGACGCCTGCCGCCGGCCCGACGACGCCGTGAAGCGGCTGCGCGAAGCCATCAACTATCTCTGCGAGTACTCCATCGACCGGAAGTACGGCTACCGGTTCGCGCTCGAGGCCAAGCCGAACGAGCCGCGCGGCGACATCTACATGGCGACCACGGGCGCGTACCTCGGTCTGATCCCGACGCTCGCGCATCCGGACCTCGTGGGCGTCAATCCCGAGGTCGCGCACGAGCACATGGCCGGACTGAACTTCGTGCACGCGGTCGCGCCAGGCGTGGGAGGCCGGCAAGCTGTTCCACATCGATCTGAACGACCAGGCGTTCGGCCGTTACGATCAGGACTTCCGCTTCGGCGCCGCCAACCTGAAGTCCGCGTTCTTCCTCGTGAAGTTCCTCGAGGACGTCGGCTACGACGGCCCGCGTCACTTCGACGCGCACGCCTATCGAACCGAGGACTACGACGGCGTCAAGGACTTCGCGCGCGGCTGCATGCGCACGTATCTCATCCTCAACGACAAGGCCAGGCGCTGGAACGCCGACAAGGAGATTCAGGCCCTCGTCGCCGAAACCAGCCGCCACAAGGCGCCGGCGCTGTCACGCTACTCCACCACGCATCGCGACGAGCTACTGGGCCAGACGTTCGATCGGCAGGTCATCAGCAGTAAGGGTCTCGCGTACGAGAAACTCGACCAGCTCACGGTAGAGATTCTGCTCGGAGTCAGATGACGGATACGTACATTTAGAAATTCAGAGATTTAGAAATTCAGAGATTTAGAGCTTTACAGATTCAGACCCTACAGATTTGGAGCCTTACAGATTTGGGGATTTAGAGCGGCCGGTGGCTGGTCCGATAAACGCACTGAAGATTCCTCAACATCTCCGCTCGTCAGAGATTGCAGAATCTGCAATCTCCTCCTTCATCCCCTGGACAATCCTCTAATCCCCGGCGGCACACGCCTTGCCTTATGGAGCTGAATGGATGCAGCAGAGCTCAAGGGCAGAACGAGACAGTTTGGACTGGACGTCATCGACATCTGTATGACGCTGGGTACCGATGATTTCGCGCAGATTGCCAGGCGTCAGCTACTTCGAGCCGGAACGGGAGTGGCCGCGAACTATCGGGCTGCGTGTTGGAGCCGATCGTCACGCGAATTCGCGTCGAAGCTTGGCGTCGTCGTCGAAGAGGCTGACGAGAGCGAACTGTGGCTGGACTTCCTGTTGGTCAGGCAGTATGGCGCGCCCACAGTCGTGCGGCGCCTGCAGCAGGAGGCGATCGAACTCAGGGCCCTTTTCAGCAAGTCGCGCGCGACAACGCTCCGAAAGATACGGGAGCGAAAGAAGCGCCGGACCTCTTAAAGGCTCTAAATCTCCAAATTTCTAAATTTCTGAATCTCTAAATTTCCTGTCATTTCCCTCTCATCAAGTACGCGACGACGTGCGAGATGTTGGCATCGCCTCCCATGCGATCGATGAGCTGCTCCGGCATGATCGACGTCTTCTCGCGCGTCCGCTTGAGGATCAGCACCTTGCCGACTGTGACGACGTCGGCGTCGTCTGCGGTCTTGACCTTGACGCTCTGGGCGTCCTCGCTCACGACGAGGCCGCTGATCGTCTTGTTGTCACGCAGCACGATGACGGTGTTCTCGTACTTCGGATCGATCTTCTCCTGCGGGAAGAAGATCGAGCGCAGGATGTCGCGGCGCGGTTGGGAGCCGATCGACGTGAGATCGGGTCCGTACGTCGTGCCGACGTCGTTGAACTTGTGGCACGAGGCGCAGAAGTCCTGGAACACCTTCACGCCGGTGTCGGCGTTGGGCGGCGCCGCCGCCGCGGCCGACGAGCGAGCCCGGGCCGCCGCCGCGCGGGAAGACCTGGTTGTCGTAGCGCTCCTGGCGATCGAGCGGGACCTGGCGTGAGTTCGCCGGGGGACCGCCGCGACCGCGGCCACCGCCGCCCGGCGCGGCCGCCTGGGGCGGTGGTGCCCCGGCAGGCGGAGCCACAACGGGTGGCGCGCCCGCCGGTGGGGGCGCACCTCCAGCCGCGGGTGGTGCCGCGCCGCGATTGCCGCCACCTCCGCCGCCGCCACGTCCGGGATTGTTCGCGGCCGCGGTGACTTCGTCTGCGGTGAGCGGCGCGAAGAGCGGCGCCGCCGCGTAGGCCGCCTGTTTCTGTTCGTCCGTGAACGCGTCGACGACCGCATCGAAGATCTGATTGACGTGGCCGGCGAACGTCGAGCCGCCGCGCCACTTCGACGCCTTGGCGAACCAGTCGGTCGCGGCCTTCGCCTGCGCCGGCGTCCATCCCTTGTCGATGACGCGCAGCGAGTACATGTAGTCGATCTGGCCAGGCTGATCGACGTCGCCCCTCGGGATCACCGCGAGGATCTTGCCGATCACGTCGGGCTCGCCCGTGTACGCGAGCACCTTGGCCAGGTGGTGCACGAGCATGAACTGGCCGCAGCCGGTCGAGAGCGTGCGATTCGTGCACTCGATCCAGGATGCCGGCCGGCGGCGTGGCCGGGAATTGTCCGATCAGCGCGGTGTGGACCTGCTTGCGAATCTCGGGATCGACCCCGTTGCGTGTCTCGCTCGCGGCGACCTCGAAGGCACGCAGGACACGGATGCGCTGTTCCACCGGAAGCGAGGGCTGCTTCATCAACTCGATGAGCTTGTCGAAGAGCGGACGCAGCTCGGCTTCGGCCTGGGGCACGAGCGTGTTCGTCAGCGCGAGGAGGCCTTCGGTGAGCGCGGTGACGTTCGTCTCGCTCATCACCATCTTCGCCCACTCGGTGCGCGGCGTATGTTCCAGCGCCAGGCGGCCGGCATAGCGTACGAACCGGTCAGTTTCACGAAGCAGCGCGTAGATGTCGGCCACCGGCGCGAAGCTCGGCTGGCTCGGCGTCAGGCCCTGGCGGACGAGCGCTTCGGCCGCGCGGCGCTTGACGAAGGGGCTGGCGTCCTTGAGCGCCGCCGCGGCAACGGCCTTCGCGCCGTCGCTCGTCTGCACGCCCGCGGCGTACACCGCCGCGGCGCGCACGTTCGCGTCCTTGTCGGTAAGGAGCGCCTTCAGCAGATCCGGACTCGGCGGCACGCCGTGACGCTGCATCTCGAGCAGCGCGCGCGATCGATCCGCCGAGACCGCGGTCGTACTGCGCGCGAGCTTCTCCAACTCGGCGCCGAATGACGCGCCCATCGACGCCTTGACGCGCTCGATCGCCGCCCAGCCGAAGCTGGAGAGGGGCTGAGGCTGACGGACGACGGCGAGGATGCCGGCCATGTCGGGCTGCGCCGGCTTCGCGCCGGTCCAGCTGACTCGGTACAGGCCGCCCTGTCCGTTGCCGCCGCCGGTCGTGAAGTACACGTTTCCGTCTGGGCCCGTCTCGACGTCGGTGATCGGCATCGGCTCGCCGTGGACGAACTCCGCCAGATCCTCGCGGCCGCGATAGGTGGCGCCCGCCTGCGTCAGCGTGGTGTAGAGCAGCCGGCCGCGCGACCAGTCGGCCTCGAGCAGCATGTCGTAGAACCGCGACGGATACGCGTAGCTCTGGTACGTCTCCACGCCGACGGGCGATCCGCGGCGGAGGTGGCGCAGCGTCGGAATCGTGTCGAAGTACTCGTCCTGGAACTTGCCCGTGCCGTTACGGTACCCGGCGTCGCCGCCCGGAATCATGTGAAGCGTGCGCACCTCGCGATACCACGGCGAGTTGACGTCCCACTCCATGTCGCTGTCGAAGACGAACGCTTCGCCGGCCAGGTTGTACGCGAAGTCGTACGGATTGCGCATGCCGCTGAAGAACAGCGCCGACTTGTTGCTCGGCTGCAGGCGCCAGACCGTGGCGTGCACGCCGATGCGCGCGCTGTTGCCGAACCGCGGGTCGTTGTACTGCGGCAGGAACTGACGCTCCTTCACGTTGTTCCAGTTGGGCGACGCCTCCTTGTCCACCTGATCATCGTTCACCGGCGGCGCGCCCAGGTACGTGTTGTTGCCGATGAGAAACGTGACCGAGCCGTCAGGGCCGCGCCGGATTGCATGCGACCCGTGATCGCCCATGCCGGCGCTTGTGTAGCGGTGGATGCGCTCGATCGTGTCCATCACGTCGTCGCCGTTGGTGTCCTCGAGCTTGTAGAGACCGGAAATGCCGGGATTGGCCGGCGGCGTATCGCCTGGACGCGGAGGTGCGGGTGGCTGCGCTGGCGCAGCACCTGCGGCCGGAGGCTGACCGGCGCGTCCGCCGCCGCCACCACCGCCACCACCGGCGCGGCCCGGATCGGGAGGCGGATCGCCAGGCAGGTTCGCGCGGCAGTTTGCGTAGAGCGTCGTGCGGCTCGCGTAGAACAGACCGTGACAGGTGTTGAGCTGCTCGGCGACGATTTTTTCGGTCTCGAAGATCCCGTCGTTGTTGTTGTCGAGCAGGAGCCGCGGCGACACGCCGTTGCCCGAGCTGCTCTGCGAGACCACCGGACGGCCCAGCGTATCGAAGGTCACGACGATGTAGGACTCCGTGCGATCGGCCGGCGTGACCCGCTCGATCTTGAAGCCCGGAAGCAGCGCGAACGGCGATCCTGGCGGGAACGGCTGATCCTGCGCGCGCTCGGCCGAAGCCGGCGCGGTTCGCGGGGGGGCCTGCTGCGCCTGCGGCAGCGCCGAGACGACGGCGATTCCCAGCATCGCGAGAGTACCCACGACAGCAAGGCGTAGTTTCGTCATTCAAACCTCCGAAGTGCGTGGATTCTACCAAACTAAGAGGGAGAATCGAGAGAATGTGTGTCACGCGCTCCAAACACGTATTTCGCAATGCACAACACCGCGCCAGGTGTTTTTCGCAGGTACAATCCCGGCGTGCCCGGATCGATCCTGACGGCGTTCGCGATCGCGCTGCCCGGTCTCGTCCTGGTCGCGCAGTCCTCGCTGCCCGACGCGGAGTTGAGGAAACGCATCCCGCCCCGGCGCGCGTTCGACCACTCGGCACGAATTGTGACGGACAAGGATCTGACGACTGGAGGCATGAAGGTCTGGATCCTGCCGGGCGAAGACGACATGCGTCTGTACTCACCCAATGGCGCGCAGATGGAGATGGACTTCCAGATCTCGTACGTACTGCCAGGGAGTTCCAAGGCTCTTCCGACGTCGGTGTCGCTGCTGTTCGAAACCCATGGCGAGACCCGCCCGGCCCGGCCGCCGCTGGCTCTGCGGCTCGTGGCGGATGGCCGGTCGTTGGCGCTCGAGGAAACCCCTCAGCCCATGAGCCGGTCGGGCGGCTTGGTCTTTTATGCGACTTCGGCAAAAATGCCTCTTGCCGATTTCCTGACGCTCGTGAATGCTTCCCATATCCAGGGACGGTGCTGGGGCCACGAGTTCGTGCTCACGGCCCCGCAGTTGGAGATCCTGCGGGATCTGGCCAGCCGGATGCTGTGAGTGACCGTGGGTTTCAACTGGATCGGATCGATGGATCGATGTTAATTGCTAATCGAAGGAGAGTATCTATGCGTGTTCGTGTACTGGCGTTCGCGACCATCGCCCTCTGGTCCGTCGTGTTCCTCGCCGCGCAGACCAAGGTGACCAATCCCGAAGAGTACGACAAGGCGATGAAGAAGGTGGGACCGGCCGCCCAGGCGATGAACAAGGCGCTCGCCTCCGGCGCCTACGGAGAGGTTCGTGCGCAGCTCGCCATCGTGAAGCAGGGCGTGACCGACGCCGAGAGCTTCTGGATCATGCACAAGAAGGAAGACGCCCAGAAGTTCACCAAGGACGTGCTCGGGAAGCTCGACGCGTTCGGCAAGCTCGTCGCCACCGACACGGTCGATGCCGCCGCCGCCACCGTCGCCGCGAAGGAAGTCGGCGCGGCGTGCCGCTCCTGCCACATGGTGTACCGCGCGCAGGACGAGAAGCAGCAGTACATCATCAAGCCGGGCACGATCGGCGGCGACTAGACTTATCCGAGGGGCTTTCGCCCCTCGGACTCCCCGACACGCGCCCTCGCTCGCCGCTTCGACGGCGCGACTCCGTTCGCGTGGCTCGCTCGCACGGCTCGCTCGCGCGCTCGCGCCCAACACGCCCACTCGCGCGCCGCTTCGCCGGCGCGACTCCGTTCGCGTGGCTCGCTCGCACGGCTCGCTCGCGCCCCCCGGGCGAACGTGAAGTTCCGGAAACACGTTGAGGGAGGATGCCATGACCAGACGTCATTTGCTCGTGATGGGTCTCCTGCTCGGACTGCTTACGATGCCCGTGTCCGCGCAGGATGCCAAGTCGATCGTCGCGGCGGCCTCGAAAGCGATGGGCGCCGACTCGCTGACGTCGATTCTCTACTACGGGTCAGGCGCGAACTTCGGTTTCGGGCAGTCCAACAACCCGGACGGACCCTGGCCGCGCACGAACCTCAACGACTACCGGCGCGCGATTGATTTCAGCCAGCCGGCCTCGCGCGCCACGGCCGTGACCCTGGCGGCGCCTCCCCAGGGCACGCCGGCGACGCAAGCCAACTTTCAGCAGAACATCACGCCGGCCCAGGCCACGTGGGCGCAGCAACTGGAGATCTGGATCACGCCGTGGGGGTTCCTGAAGGGCGCCGCTGCGAACAACGCGACGTTCAGAACTCAGGGAACGGGCGCACAGCGCGAGCACGTCGTGGGCTGGCTGGCGCCGATCAAATCACCAGGTGGTCAGCCATACCGCGTCGTCGGGTACATCAACGCGACGACGAACCTGGTGGATCGCGTCGAGACGTGGGTCGAGAACCCGATCTTCGGCGACTTGCCGGTGCTGGTGCGGTACTCGCAGTATCGCGACAACAACGGGTTGAAGTTCCCGAGCGTCATCGTCCAGGAGCGCGGCGGGTTTCCGACGTTCGAGGCGCAGATTCTCCACGCAACGGCCAACCCCGCGAACATCCAGGAACTGCTGACGCCGCCTCCGCCCGCCTGCGGGGCGCGCGGGCGGACCTGGCGGCGGGGGCGCGCCTGGTGGCGGTGCTCAGCCGCCGGCCGGCGCGACGTCCGAGAAGCTCGCCGACGGGGTCTGGCGGATCACCGGCGGATACGTGGCGCTCGCCGTCGAGTTCAGCGACCACATCTTCATCTTCGAGGGTGGGCCGCAGAACGAAGCGCGTGCGCTCGCGATTCTCGCCGAAGCCAAGCGGCTGATGCCGAACAAGCCGGTGCGCTTCGCGGCGATCTCACACCACCACGCGGATCACACGAGCGGCATCGGCGCGCTCGTCGCCGAAGGCACGACGATCCTGATGCACCAGAGCACCAAGCCGTACTTCGATCGCGCGTTCGCCAATCCGCGCACGCTCGCGCCGGACGCGATGGCCAAGTCGGGCAAGAAAGCGATCATCGAGACGGTCGGCGACCGGCGCGTCCTGCAGGACAAGACGCGCACGGTCGAGCTGCATCACATCAAGGGCCTCCCGCACGCCGACAGCATGCTGATCGCCTATCTGCCGAAGGAGCGCATCATCGCCTACGGGGACATGTTCAACATGCCGGCCCCGAACGCGGCGCCGCCCACCGAGGCCAACTTCGCGCACGTCGTCATGGTGGACAACCTCGAGCGGCTGAAGCTGGACTACGACACCGTGATTTCCGTGCACGCACCGAATCCCGATCGGCCAATCAAGAAGGCGGACATCTACGCGACGATTCCGGGACGAGTCGCGAAGTAGCGCGCCTCGGGTTGGGAGGCGCGATCGTAGCGCGCCTCGGGTTGGGAGGCGCGATCGTAGCGCGGCTCGGGTTGGGAGCCGCGAGCGCAGCGCCGACACCTATCGCTTCGACACGTGACTGTGCTACGCTACGTGTCGAAGCGATAGGTATCATGGCGCCAGCCCCGAGGTCCGAGCTCCCGCAAGGCACTCTCGACCTGTTGATCCTCACCATTGTCGCAACCGGCCCGCAGCACGGGTACGCGATCGCCCAACGGCTCCGGCAGATGTCCGACGAGGTCATCCAGGTGCGCCAGGGCTCGTTGTATCCGGCGCTGCATCGGCTGGAGCACCGCCGGCTGCTGGCGCCGGAGTGGCGCGCCTCAGACACGGGCCGCGAAGCGAAGTACTACCGCCTCACCAGGAAAGGACGCGCCCAGCTCGACACCGAGCGCGCGAGCTGGAACCGGCTGGCGGCGGCGGTGGGCAGCATCCTGCGCGGCGCGGAACCGAGCGGCTCATGACCGCGTGGAAGCGACTCTGGCGGCGTCGCTCGCGTGAGGCGGATCTGGACGCGGAGCTGCGCTTCCACCTGCAGCGTCAACTGGACGACTACCTTCGGGCCGGACTGTCGCCCAAAGAGGCCCGCCGGCGGGTCAGCCTGGAGTTTGGCTCGCTCGACCTTGCGAAAGATGAATGCCGCGACGTGCGTCCGCTCCAGTGGCTCGACACGCTCGGCCGCGACATCCGACTGGGATTTCGCGCGCTCAACCGCGAGCGCTTCTTCGCGGCGTCGGTGATCGCTCATTCTCGCTTGCGGCATCGGCGCCACTGTGACGATGTTCAGCGTGTTGAATGGCGTCGTCCTTCGGCCGTTGCCGTACGCGCGCCCAAGTGAGCTGGCCATCCTCAGCACGCACACGATCCTTCAGAATCAGTTCGAAGGCACGTCGGGCGCCAACTTCCTCGACTGGCGGCGAGCAGAGCGCCTCGTTTGCGGGCATGAGCCTGTACCGCCGCACAAGCGCAAGCAGGGTCGTCTTTGCCGGCGACGACGCGCCGCAGCGCGCCCAGGAAGGGCTCGTCGATTCCGAGTTCTTCGAGCTTGTCGGCGCGCCGCCGCTCGTCGGCCGCACGTTCTCGCGCGAGGAGTTCGCCCGCGGCGAACGAGTCGTCGTACTGAGCGAGAGCCTCTGGCATGGCGCAGTTCGCCGGATCCCCGGATGTCCTTGGCCGGAAGCTCACGATCGCGGGAGAGGACCACACGATCATCGGCGTCATGCCGCGATCCTTTCAGCTGCCGACTGCCGATACGAGATTCTGGCGGCCCCTCGCGGTGCTTGGGCCGGTGGTGGCAGAACGCTCAACGCGTTCGTGACGGCGACAGCTTCGAGGTCATCGGCCGGCTGAGGCCGGACGCTGGCATCGACGAGGCCAGAACGGAGATGGCGCGCCTCGCCGCGCGCCTGCGCGACGGCTATCCGGAGAATCGAGAATCTCGACATCCGAGTCAGCCCCCTCGTCGATCACGTCATCGGTGTGCGCACCCGTCGTGGTCTGTGGCTTGGATTCGGCGCCGTGCTGTCGCTGCTCGCGATTGCCTGCGCGAACGCCGGCGGCCTGCTGGTTGCACGTGCCACCCGCCGGCGGCGCGAGCTCGTCGGTGCGCGCGGCACTCGGGGCCGGACGGTCCCGGCTGGTCCGGCAGCTTCTCGCCGAGACGGTGAGTCTGTGGGCCATCGCAAGCGGCCTCGGCCTGCTGCTCGCGCTCGGAGTGATCAGATTCATCGTGGCGTTCGGACCGGCCGGATTGCCAAGGATCGACGACATCGGACTGGACGGGACATCCCTGGTCATCGCGTTCCTCGCTGGCCTCGTCGTCGTCGCGCTGTGCGGCAGCGTGCCGGCGCTGGTCGCGTCACAGGCTGACGCGACGGCGGCCTTTCGCAGTCGCGATCCCTTCGTCCCGCCCCGACATCGGCTCCAGAATGTCCTCGTCACGGCGCAAATCGGCGGCGCGATGACCCTGCTCATCGGCGCGGTGCTCCTCGCGCAGAGCTTCATTCGCGTGCAGGCCGAAGATCCCGGCTATCCAGCGGCACAGCTGCTGATCGTGCGCATCGATCGCCCGGCGTCACCGCGGTTCTTCCTCGACGCACGAGAGCGCCTCGCGGCGTCTGCCCGGCGTGGTCGCCGTCGGAGGCATCACGGACTTCTTCATCCGACGGAACCCGGACCAGCGGGTCACGATCGAAGGGCGCTCCTTCGCCGACGCCGACGGCCGCTCTGCCAAAGCTCGTGATGGACTCTGTCACGCCCGGCTACTTCCGTGCGATGGGGATTGAGCTCGTCGAAGGGCGGGATTTCGAGGATCGTGACATCGAACCGAACTCGCCGCCCGTGGTCATCGTCAACCACGCGATGGCGCGGCGGTTCTGGCCAGGCGAAAGTGCCCTTGGCAAGCGCCTCGTCGGCGGCGGCTCGCCGCCGGGGGACGATCGCTGGGCGACGGTCGTCGGCGTCGTCGAAGACATGCGACGTGAAGGACTCGAGGTCGCGCCCATCCTTTCCGCCTTCATTCCCGCGCTCCTGAGAAGCATGGACATGACGATTCGCGCGGAGAGCCGCCTCGACGCGCTGATTCCGGCCGTCCGTCAGGAAATCCGCTCGCTCGATGCCTCGCTGCCGATTCCATCGATCGTCACCGCGGGCGCGCGTCTCGACGAGCGGCTCGGCTCGCGGCGCTTTGAAGCGGAGACTCTCGCAGCGTTTGCCGGCGTCGCGCTGCTCCTTGCGGCAGCGGGTCTCTACGCTTCGCTGGCGTACCAAGTCACGATGCGCTCGCGCGAGATTGGGATTCGCGCCGCCCTCGGTGCCGACCGGCCGGCGATTGTCAGAATGTTCGTGGCGCAGGGTCTGCGGTTAGCGCTTCCCGGGATCGCGTTGGGGGTCGCGGGTGCGGCGTCGACGGCCAGGCTGTTGCAGGGCCTGCTCTACGAGACTCCGGCCGTCAATGCCGGCAGTTATCTCATCGCGGCGTCGCTGGCCGTGCTCGTCGCGCTGTTGGCCGCCTGGCAGCCGGCGCGACGTGCGGCTCAAGTGAGCCCGATGGCCATTCTTCGGGACGGATAGACATACGCGCGCGTCGCGTCAGCGCCGTTGATTGAGCATCAGGAACAGGCCCGACTTCCCGCCGCTCGCGAGGTCGATGTCGCCGTCGCCGTCAACGTCCGCGGCGGCGATTTGCAAGCCGGCGCCGGCTTCCCCACCTGAGCTGATGTCGTGACGGATCCACTCGACCGCCGGCGCCGATCCAGCCGCCTGCCGGCCGCGACCTGAGGGGGCGCGGAATTCATACCAGTAGATCGCGAGCGGCTCGCCCTCGGCGACGTTGCGGCCCATGAAGCGCGCGCCGGTAACGAAATCGACCTGGCCGTCGCCATTCAGATCGGCCAGCACCGACGCGTGCGATCGCGACCACTTGTTGTCGATCAGGTGTTGGGCCCACGTGCCGTCGGCCTTCTGTTCAAGCCAGAGCACGCCGAACGAATGCGCCATCGTGGTCAGGACGTCGTTGCGGCCGTCCTTGTTGATGTCGAGCACGTGCATGAATCCGAATTCAATCCGCAGCGGCGGCGTCACGCCTGGAGGCGCGCCAGCCGGTGGTGCGGGCGTGGAGCCTGGCGGCGGGCCGACCGGGATCTTCAGTGCCATCCAGTCCGTCGGATGGAAAGTCCAGTCTCCGGGCGCGCGTACGTCGGCCGGCGCCTCGAACCAGCCTGCGGGCGTCAGGATGTCGGCGCGCTTGTCGCCATTGAGGTCGCCCGCGCCGATGCCGTGACCGTGGCTCTGCGGGCTGACGTTGCGCTTGATCCATTTGCCGCCCTGAAGCTCGTACCAGCAGAGACCCGCCTTGGCGGCGCCGGTGAACTGCGGCAGCAACTCCACCGGCTTGCCGTCGTTGTTCAAATCGACGAGGAACGCGAACTCGGTGGGCCCGACCGCCTCGATGTCGTGCTCGACCCACGAGCCCGCGGTCTTGCCCGGATTCCGGACCCACACCAGGCGGCGCGCGAAGTAGCCAATCTGCACCAGGTCGACAAAGCCGTCGCCGTCGACGTCAACGGGCAGGTCACTGAAATTGTCGACGTAGTTGTTCGTGAACTCGATCTTCCGCAGGACATGCTTCGTCCAGGCGGGCGCCTCGTACCAGCTCTCGGACGAGACGATGTCGAGGCGGCCATCGTTGTTGACGTCCACGAACGCGGCGGTCTCGCTCTGGCCCCCGTCAATCTTCTGGAGCTTGAACGCGACACCGGGGGAGCCGGTCTGGCCGAACAGTAACACCGCGAGCAGCCCGTATGTGGCACGCATGGCGCCTCCCGGACAGACTTCCGTCAGTCGCGGAGATGTACCGTCTTGTATCCGCCAATCGAGCGGAAGTAGATCAGCAGACAGAGATAGATGATCGCCATCATCGACGGGATGACCGCGTCGGCAATGAGCGTCTGACGGTCGCCCTGAATGGCGGACGCGTGCACGGCCCGCTCTTCGGGAGTCAGACGCGCGAGGGCCGCTTCGGGATCACTCACGCCAGTTTTGGCGAGCTCGGCGCGCGCGGCCGAGAGCTTGCCCTGCACGTCGCCGAGCTTCCGGCCGTCGATGGCGGCGACTTCCTCGAAGACGAGCCATCCGCTGGGCTGCGCGACCTTGTATTGGGCGTACACCGCCGGCTGCGTCGCTTCGAGGTGGGCGGCGGCAAACCGATCTTTCGCGTAGCCCAGGCCCGGGCCGCCAAGCATGCCCGCCGACATCATCCCGATGCCGCCCATGATGCTGATCGCGATCGCACCCGTTTGCGGAAACCGATCGCTCGCGACCGCGAGCATCGTCGGCCAGAAGAATGTCTTCCCCACGCCGTACACCAGGAGCGCGAACACCGCTCCGGCGAACGACTCGATCCGGCTCGTCATGAAGAGGCCGACGATGGCGAAGAGCGAGCAGGTCAGCAGGATACCGATTGGCGAAAGGCCGATGCGCTTCTCGATGAAGTCCGCCGTGAAGCGCAGCAAGAACATGACGAGCGACGTGATGACGAAGAGCAGCTTGCCTTCGGCGGGATCCAGGATGTTGCCCGTGATGTTCTGAATCCACCCGTCGGTGCCAAGCTCGACCGCGCCGATGAGCAGGTGGGCAACGAACAGCACGAACAGCAGGAACGAGCCCACCGAAAAGTTCGTGAGGATCCCGACACCAACGAGCAGCGCGCCCGCCACCGCGTACGCCCACGTCGTCGGCAAGCCGAGTGCGCCGTTGAAGAACAGCGCAAGCAGGAAACAGACGACGAGCGCACCGAGCAGGCCGACGTCCTTGAACATCTGACCGAGCGAGAGACCCTTCCTCGCGGCTTCGGACTGCGGCATGTGCTGCCCGAAGAACATCAACCCGTACCCGAGCGTTGGCAGGAGGAAGAGGCCCAGCTGCCATTTCCAATGCCAGCCGAATTGCTCACCAAGCACCCAGCCGATGGCGCCGCCGAGGACGAGACCGGCCGGCCAGCTCGCGTGAAGGATGTTCAGATAATGCGTGCGGTTGGAGGGAAAGAGGGTGGCGACGAGCGGATTGGCGACCGCTTCGAGCGTCCCATTCGCGATGGCGAAGATGAACGTGCCCCAGTACAGGAAGGTGTAGGCCGTCATCTTGTCCTGGTCGGGCGAGGCGACGAACGTCACGAGCGCCGACAGCGCATGGAACGCGAAGGCAGCGAGGACGAGCTTGGAGTAGCCGAGCTTGTCCACGATCAGCCCGCCGATGATGATGCCGAAGCAGAACCCGGTGAAACCGGCGCCGGTGATCTGTCCGAGCTCGGCGCCGGTGAAGCCGAATTCCGCCCCCCAGTTGGCGAGGATGCCGCCGCGAACGCCAAAACCCACGCCAGCAGCGAGAATGGCAGCGAAACCGGCCCAGAGGAGGCGGCCTGCGTTCGGAGTGATTCCGTCCTGTTTAATGTTCATATGCCTCTCGTACACACGATGACGAGCGCCGGCCTACATGCCTCAGGCGGTTGAGCGGCAGATTTTATCCTGACTGCGGCAGTTTTTGGGGAAGAGCTTTTCCCCAAGTGCCTTCGTGTGCTTCGTGCCCTTCGTGGTGAAAGCTCTTACTGCGAAGTCCCTGTCTTCACCGGCTGGATGACGACCCATTGGCGGCTGCGGACGACGGCGCCGCGTTGACCGACTTTGACCTTCAGTTGATGCGCGCGGCCGTCGCGGTCGATGTTCGCGGGCTCGACGCCGAGCAGGTAGTAGGCCGACGTCTCGAGCAGGACCCGGCCGAGCGCGATCTCGCCTGAGCCGACCGGCACGTACAGCAGCGCGCCGCCGGATGCGCCCGCGAACTCGCCCAGCAGCTTCGCGCCGATCTCGCGCTCCCGCGCGATCGACACGCCGGCGTCGCGGGCACGACGCGATTGCGCCGTGTAGGTCTCGCGCGCGCCGAAGTCGACGTGGAGCGCGTAGATCGACGCGTTGGCGTGCGCGGTCTGCTCTCCAAGCACTTTTGCCTCGTCCCCGATGTCCACACGGCCGCCCGGACGATCGCTCACCGGCATGCCGCCGCTCACGAGGACGACGGTCTTCCTGTCGGGCAGCGTGCGCAGCAGATCGAGGAGCGACTCGAGTCCGTTCAGCCCACGTCTGACTCGCTCCGCGAGGTTGTGAGCGAGGCTCGCCGCTTCGCTGATGATCGATTCAATGCAGCCGAGATCCGCCGTCCGGCGACACTCGCGGAGCTGCACCCGCTGCAGCGTGTCGGTGTCTGTCGACGTCGGGACGGGCACGCCGCGCGCTCCGGCCTGCGCGAGCTGCTGCGTGCTCGCGGTATTGAGGCCGGACGCCTCGGCGTTGATGTCCAGGACTTCTGACGTGCTGAGGTGGAACTGGCCCTGGTGCGTCTGCTGCTGTCCGACGACAGTATCCAATGCCCGGCGAAGCATGGCGCGGTCGGTCGTCGGATCGAGACGGGCGCCAAACGGCAGCGTGAGCAGCCCGATACGATCGTGCGCCTGAAGCTGATCGACGAACCCGCGGATCGCCTGAATCACCGGCAGCGAGGCGCCCGGTTCGAAGCTGGCGACGTCAACCGCCACGACGAACGTGCGGCCGGGTCCTGCAGGTGACGGGAGATCGTTCGACGCCACCGGTCCGGAACCGAGCTGGCGCGTGGCGGCCGTCGTGTCGTGCTCCACGAGGTCGGCGGAGACCACGCGCCGCTTGCGCCCGTCGATCTCGACCTCGAAGCTGTCCGTGCCCAGCCCTCTCATCGGCCGGCCCGACGAATCGACGACCTGCACGTCAACCCTGATCACATCGACCGTCGAACGAAACGTGGGCTGCTGCTGCGCCGAACTGAGGGACGCGCCGGCGCTGACGACCGCAACAAGCAGCGCTCGCGCCGAATGGCGTCCGCGAGCGCCCGACGTCTGCATCAAGCTCATCGAAACACGCTCAGCATACTCGCCTTCGCGGCGCGGCGGCAGGCGGCGTCGCGAATTCGCAGAGCGAAACGTGAACGAGCCGCCGAATTCCTTGACAGCACGCGCCGGTGCTCGATACTTAGTCAGGGGAACGGCACCAGGAGTGCGCCTCTTCCCGCCGAACGCGGCCCAATCGGATCGGTTCGGCGGCGGGCGCCTCGATTCGCGTGAGACGGACCGTCGCCCGAGCGTCCAACGTATGGCTATGCGCAACAGACCGAGGTTACTCATGAACCGAACTCAGCCTCTGCGTCGCCTGTTTTTCGCCGGGATCGTCGCCGCGTTCCTGCTTCCGGGCGCCACGTCGCTCCAGGGTGACCAGACTCAGGGCGGAGGCGCGCAGCAAACGCCGCCGCCTGCCGGACGCGGACAGGGCGGACAGGCCGGGCAAGCCGGCGGTCAGGGTCGCGGGCAGCGCGGCGCACAGCCTGTGGCCTACGACGACTACACGGGATACACGAAACTCTGGGACGGTCAGACGTTCACCAACTGGGACGGCGAGACCGACGTGTGGTCGATCGACAACGGCGCGATTCACGCCGACACGACGAAGACCCCGGGACAACACCACCTTCACTACAAGGGACCGGGCGCCGTCATGCGCGACTTCGATCTCAAAGTGGAGATGCGGATGTCCGCGGAAGGCGCCAACGGCGGCATTCAGTACCGAAGCCGGCTGCTCCACGCGTCGCGGGGCGGATCGATCGACAACCCGCTCGGCAAACCGTTCCCCGCGGATGTCACGACGGTGGCCGCCGCGGTCAAGGCCGGACTCACGACCACGGTTGAAGGTGGCCGCACGCCGAACCCGTGGCAGGTGAGCGGCTATCAGTGCGATCTGAACTCGGGCAACAACTACACCGGTCAGCTCTACGAAGGACAGGGACGCGGCATCGTCAACATGCCGGGCGGCATCGTGCAACTGCTGCCGGGTCGTCAGAACATCCGCATCGGCACGGTCGTTGAAAACCCCGCGCAGGCCGTCAAGGCGCACAAGGGCATCGAAGGCGAGTGGAATCAGATCCAGATCGTCGCGCGCGGCAACACGCTCGTGCACATCATCAACGGGCAGGTCATCACGATCAGCATCGACGACAGCCCTGCCGATCGCGCGCCCCAGGGCATCCTCTCGCTGCAACTCGAGGGGAGCGGGCAGATCTGGTACCGGAACGTCTACGTGAAACGCTTGGAGTAACGCCATGCCCCTCTTCACCAGACACGCGACCTCACTTGCCATCGCGTTGGTGTTGTTCGCGACCTCGCCCCACGGACAAACCCAACGCAAATCGGACTGGCTGACCGACGGCGCGGACGTGCAGCGCACGGCCTGGCAGAAGAACGAGACCATCCTCTCCCCCGCCACGGCGAAGGACATCAAGCTGCTCTGGTCGATCAAGCTCGACAACGAGCCGCGCCAGATGCACTCGCTCTTTCCGCCGCTCATCGTCGGCAACGTCGCGATGCCGGATGGCGCGATGCGTGAGATCGCCGTCGTCGCCGGCGTGTCAGACAATCTGTTCGGCATCGACGTCGAGAAGGGCACGCAGATCTGGCGGCTGCACTTCGACAACACCTTTCAGGCCGACCCGGGCGCCGGCGGCACGCTCTGTCCCGGCGGACTGACAGCGACACCGGTCATCGCGCCGACGGCCACGCCGGGCAAGTACACGATCTACGCCGCGTCCTGGGATGGGCGACTGCGGCAGGTCGACGTCGCGACGGGCAAGGAGATCGCGCCGCCAGAGTTGTGGATGCCGCCGAACGGCAAACCGTATGGCTTGAATCTCTTCAACGGCGTCATCTACACGACGACGGCGCAAGGGTGCGGCGGGAATCCGAACACCGTCTACGCGTTCGATCTCGCGACGAAGAAAGTCGGTCAGTACATGCCCGGCAGCGGCGGCATGTGGCCGCGATCGGGCCCGTCGATTGGCAAGGACGGCACCGTCTACGCGGGAACGGGCGACGGCGACTATCGACCCGAGCAGCAGATCTACGGCCAGACGATCATCGGGGTGAAGCAGGACCCACAAACGAAAGCCCTGTTTCTCAAAGACTGGTACACGCCGTCGAACGCCGAGTGGCTGAGGAAGCGCGACCTCGACATGAACGTGTCGGGACCGGTCTTCGACTACAAGGGCAAGGAATATCTCGTTCAGTCGAGCAAGGAATGCCGCCTCTGGCTCATCGACACGGCGAGCATGGGCGGCGAAGACCATCGCACGCCTGTCCATCGGACGCCGCTCTTCTGCAACGAGGAAGTGAACTTCGCGGTCACTGGCGTCTGGGGCGCGCTCGCGTCGTGGGAGGACCAGAAAGGCATTCGCTGGATCGTCGCGCCGTTCTGGGGCCCGAAGCATTCCGAGTTCAAGGCGGAATATGAAAACGGCGACATCGTGCACGGCGGCCAGGCCGCGTTCCGGCTCGAGGAGCGCGCCGGCAAGCTGCAACTCACGCCCGTGTGGATTTCCGAGAACATGAACATGGGCGATCCGCCCGTCATCGCGAACGGCGTGGTATTCGGATTCGGCGCCGGCGAAAGCACTGTGCAGCGACGCGCCGATCCGACCCGCGCCGGTGGGACCGCCGGACGCATTTCCGAATCGGTGAACGCCGTGCTGTACGCGCTCGACGGCCAGACCGGCAAGACGCTCTGGTCGAGCGGCGACGCGATCAAGTCATTCAACCACTTCAGCGGCCTCTCGGTCGCCAACGGACGCGTGTATATCGGCACGTATGACGGCACGCTCTATTGTTTTGGGATAGCCAAGCCATGAAATCACTACCAAAAGCCTCAACCGCGCTCGCGACCACTGTTTTGCTCGCGGGCAACCTTCTGGCCCAGGGCCGCGGCGGCGGCGAGTGGACCACCGCACAGGGCGACGCGCAGCGATCGTCGTGGGTCCGGTCCGACGCGAAGGTGTCGACCGCGAACCTGCAGAAGTTCGGCGGCTTCCAGTTTCTCTGGAAGATGAAACTGCACAACGAGCCGAAGCAGTTGAACTCGCTGACGCAGCCTGTGCTGCTCGATCGGCTCGTCGGCTTCCGCGGCTTCAAGGCAATTGCCGTCGTCGGCGCGAGTGCCGACACGATGTACGCGGTGGACTACGACGTTGCGAAGCCGCTCTGGACCGCGGTGCTCAATTACTCTGCGGACAACGCGATTCCGCCGTCGACCTGGAATTGCCCGGGCGGGCTGATGGCGGCGGCCACGCGGCCCACCGCGGCTGCGCCACCGGCGTTTGGCGGCGGTGGTGGTGGCGGCGGACGCGGCGGACGTTCGGGTGGCTCGGTCGGCGAGCCCGGTCGAGGCGCGCCCAATCTCGCGCTGGCCGGGCAGGGCCGTGGCGCCGCGCCGGCCGGCGCACCCGGACAGCCGGGTCAACCGGCCCGCGCGGGCGGCGGAGGCGGTGGTGGCGGCGGCCGTGGCGGCGCCCCGCAGGTCATGGGCCTCACCGACGCCTTCTACGCGATGGGCAGCGACGGCTTCGTTCACGCCCTGAACGTCTCGAACGGCGCCGACCTGTTTCCGCCGGTGAAGTTCCTTCCCGAGAACTCCAGGCCGTCGGCACTGCTGCTCGTGCAGCAGGACTTCGACGCCAATGGCGCGGCTGAAGCCGCCATGCTCTACACGAGCACGTCAGGCGGCTGCGGCGCAACGCCAAACGGGGTGTGGGCCGTGGATCTGGCGAGCAAAGATCGGGATCCGATGGTCTGGAAGACCAACGGCGGCAGCGTCGTCGGCTCCGTCGGACCGACGCTGGGCTTGAGCGGCCGGCTCTTTGCCGCTGTCGGCAAGGGCACCGGCGGCTATTCCGACTCGGTCGTCGCGCTCGACGCGAAGACGCTCGAGCTGAAGGACTGGATTACCGTGCCCGGCGCCGACTTCAACTCGTCGCCGACGGTGTTCCGCTACAACAACAAGGAATACGTCGCCGTCTCTGCCAACGACGGCAAGCTGTATCTGCTGGACGGAACCTCGCTCGGAGGCGCCAATCACGCGACGCCGCTCTACGCGACGGTCAGGTTCTCGGCGCCCTTCGCCTCCAGCTCGCTCTCGACGTGGGAGAGCGGTGTCACGCCTGCGGCGCCGCCACCGGCAACGCCCGGCGCTCCGCCGGCAGCACCTCAAGCTCCCGCGTCGGGCACCCGCTGGATTCTGGCGCCCTTCTCCGGCGCGATTCCCACCGGCATGAAGATCGCGGCCAACGGCCTCGCGCCGAGCGGCGGCATCCTCGCGTTCAAGCTCGTCGATCAGGGCGGCAAGCTCGAGCTTCAGCCGGTCTGGTCCTCGCGCGACATGACGTCGCCCTTGCCACCGCTCGTCGTCAACAACGTCGTCTTCGCAATCTCGAGCGGCGAGTCGCGCGGCACGTCGACGTCCGCGGCGCAGCGTGCGAAAGGTTCCCTTCCGGCCGTGCTCTACGCGCTCGACGGCCTGACCGGCAAGGAGCTCTGGAACAGCGGCAAGCACATCACGTCGTTCGCGCGGTCCGGCCTGGCGGCCGGCGGCCCGAATGGGAGCCAGGTGTTCGTGACGACGTATGACAGCACGCTGTATGCGTTCGGGTTCCCGATCGAGAAATAATAGGAGGGCACGGAGAAGAACGGTGAGAGCACACCGAGAAGAACGTCTCGTCGCTCGACGCGCCGGGTTCGCCGCGATCAGCCTGGCCGCCGTCGCGGTCGTTGGCGTTGGCGGTGCTCGGCCGCAGTTGCCGGATGGTCCTGGCAAGGAGGCCCTCACCAAGGTCTGCGGCTCCTGCCATCAGCCGGAGCGTGCAGCCGCCGTGAGACTGACACGCGAAGGGTGGGAGGAAGTCATCGGCGACATGATCAAGCGAGGCGCGAAGGGCACCGACGAGGAGTTCACCGCGGTTCTCGGGTACCTCTCGACCCACTTCCTGGGCGAGGCCGCGCGCCCCCTCAACATCAACAGCGCGAACCAGGTCGAGCTCGAAAGCGTGGCGGGTCTCCTCCGACGCGAGGCCGCGGCCGTGCTGAAATACCTCGACACGGTCGGGCTGTGCAAGGCGCTCACGGACCTCAAGAAAGTGCCCGGCCTCGACTACAAGAAGATCGAAGAACGGAAGGACTTCCTCGTCTGCTTTCCGCCGCTCGCGCCACCCAAGAAAGATAAGTAACTCGTCACCGCCCTGACGACTGCAAGAACGCCACGATCTCGCTGAATTCGTTCTGGCCGAGCTTGTCGAAGAGCTCCGGCATGATCGTCGTCGCTTCCTTGCGCTGCGACTTGATCTGCGCCTTCTGTAGCTCGATCGGCTGCGCAGCGTCGGCGGTCTTGAGCCTCAGGACGCCGCCGGTGTCGGCGAGCAGCAGGCCGCGAATCGTCTTGCCGTCGGTGGTTTCGACGATGGTGGTGTGGTACTTCTCGTCGACTTTTCTGGAGGGCCAGAAGATCGCTTCGAGGATCTGCCGGCGGTCGAGCTTCGTCGTGGTGAGATCGGGACCGAACGCGACGCCGACCGGGCCGGCCTTATGGCACGAAGCGCACTGGCGTTCGAAGACCGTACGGCCGGCTGCCGGATCGGCTGGGGCGTTGCGGCCGCCGAAGTCGCCGCCGCGTCGATCCGCGCGATACAGCAACGAGTCGAACTGCTCTTCCTTGCTCTGCAGCACGGGCCCGGCGCCTCGTCCGCCGGCTCCGCCGCCGCCGCCGCGGCCGGCTGCAGCGGCGGGCGCGGCATTCGCGGCGGTGGCCGCCGCAGCTGCGGCTGGATCGGGCCGATACAGGGCGAAGTTCGGCGCGCGCTGGTAGGCGAGATCCTGTTCTTCCGGCGAGGTACAGCCGCATCGCGCTCTCCCACATCTGGCCGAGCGCGGAACCCATGCCGCCGCGCCACGTCGCGGTCTTGGCGAAGATGTCCACGAGCTGCATCTTCTGCGCGCGCGTCCAGCCGCGATCGATCGCGCGCAACGAATAAATGTAGTGGAGCTGCAGCTCCTGCTTCTCGTTGCCTTTTGGCATCGCCGCCAGGATTTCCTCAATCGCGCCCGGCTGCTGGCTGTACGCGAGCGTCGACGCGATCTCGCGATTGAGCCGATCGTCCGTCGCCGGAAACTGGTTCGCCCAGAGTCCGTACAGCTGCTCCCGGCGCGGATCGTCCAGCCCGGCCGAAAGCTCGGTGGTCGTGAAATGGAACGTCCGCAGCAGCCTGAGCTTGTCTTCGACCGCCAGCTGAGTGTTCTTCATCAGCTGAAACTGCTTCTGCAGGATCGGATCGAGGCTCGCGCCGTTGGCGGTCCGCACCCACGCGAGCATGCCTTCCATCACCCCGGTGGTATTCGTCTCGGTGAGGACGCGATCGGCCCAGTCGGCGCGGGGCGTGCGTTCGAGGGCGATTCGTGCGGACCAGCGAACGAAGCGGTCGCTGTCATTCAGAAGCGCGTAGATCTCAGCGGCCGGCACCAGGCTCGGCCGATCGGGCCGCTGCCCCATCTGCACGATCGCCTCGAGCGCGCGGCGCCGCACCAGTGGACTGGGATCTTTGAGTCCGGCACGGGCGACCTGCGCCGCTCCTGAGGCCGTCTGCGACGCGCGGTGTCCGGCGACGTAGACCGCTGCGGCGCGCACGTTCGCGTTCGTATCAGCCACGAGCGCCTGCAGCAACGTGTCGCTCGGCGCCGGCCCGTGGCGCTGCATCTCGTAGAGCGCACGAACGCGATCCATCGCATCGCCCGACGCGTTGCGCGCGACCTGCTCGAGTGCGGCGCCGAACGCGGCTTCGCCCATCGACGATTTGACGCGCTCGATGCTGGCCCAGGCCCATGACGACAGCGGCTGCGGCTGCCGGACAACGGCGAAGATGCCGGTCAGGTCGGGTTGCGGCGGCCGGGCGCCCGTGTATCGAATCCGCCAGAACCCGCCGGTGGTCGCCCGTCCACCGGTCGTGAAGTACACCATGCCGTCCGGCCCGACTTCGAGATCGGTGATGTTGAGCGGCTCGCCGTAGACGAACTCGGGCGCCGTCAGCCCGCCGGCCCAGCCCGCATAGGTCGCGCCCTTCGGCGCCACGACATTGAAGAGGAGGCGGCCGCGCGACCAGTCGGCCTCGAGCACCATGTCGAAGTACGCGCGCGGATACGCGTACGCGAGGTACGTCTCCATGCCGACGGGCGATCCGCGATCGAGATCGCGCAGGGGCGGCAGCGAGTCGATGTACCAGGGCGGATACTTCCCGGTGCCGTTGCGATAGCCGTAGTTCCCGCCCGGGATGCCGTGCACCGAACGGACCTGGCGGTACCACGGCACGCCGATCTCCGGCTCGTGGTCGCTGTCGTACCAGAACGCCTCGCCCATCAGGTTGTAGGTGAAGTCGTACGTGTTCCGGTTGCCGCCGGTGATGACCGTGTACTTGTTCGTCTTCGGATCGTACCGGAAGAGCGCGCTGTGCACGCCGTCGCGCTGGCTGCCGCCCGCGGCGCCGCCACCACCACCGGCGAGCATTGGAAGGAACTGCGCTTCCTTGTCGCCGAGGATCAGCGAATCTGGATCGAGATACTGATTGAGCGGCGTCCCGCCATTGTTACCCGACATGATCATCATCGACCCGTCGGGCCCACGCCGGATCGCATGCGGGCCGTGATCGCCGACGTTGCCGACGAGCTGCGCGAGCATCTCGACGGAGTCGCCAACGCCGTCGCCGTTGGCGTCGGTGACCTTGAAGAATCCGGCCGGGCCATTCACGCGCTGCGGAACGGCAGCGCCGCCTCGTCCTGCCGCCGGCGCCGGCGCGCCGCGCCCCGCCGCGGCCTGCTGCCCTGCCGCGCCCGCGCCGCCGCCACGGCCGCCACCGCCGCCACCACCTGCCCGGATCGTGCTGCCACGTACCGCCGTCTGGCTGGCGAGCACGTCTGCGACATCAGCCTGGCGCTTCGCGACCTCCTGCTCGGTCTCGGTCGCGTGACAGTTCGCGTACATCGTCGAGCCGTCGAACCAGAGGCCCTGACACGTGTTGAGCTTGTCGGTGATGACCTGTTCCGACTCGTAGATGCCGTCGCCGTCCTTGTCGAGCAGCCTCAGCGGCACGTCGTATTCCTTCGCGACGACCGGCCGTCCCTGGGCATCGAACGTGAGGATGACGTAGCTGTCGCTGCGCCCCGGAGGGTTCATGCGCTCGATCACGAAGCCGGGCTGCGTGCGGAACCTCGTCTCCGCCACGACCTGCTCGACCATCTTGTCGCGAGGCTGGTATTGCGCCTGGCTGTACAGCAGGACGCCCGCGCCAGAGGCGACGAGCAAGGCGACGGTGAAGTGTTTCTGCATCTGGACCCTCACAGGCGGACTGAGGTGATCTGATCTGTCGGGAAACTACGCCTGTCGAGGGAGGGTGTCAAAGGCAATCGGGCGGCCCGCGTTCATTTCGGCATGACAAACGCGAAGCACAGGAAAAGCGTCCGCCTGCGGCCATACTTCCGTGGAACCGAGTACATGGTCTAGAGACTCTGTTTCGAGGGCCGCAACGACTTCGGGCCCACCGGGCGCGGCCGCGTTCAGCGGACGCGCGAGCGGTTCTCGAGGAAGAACAACCCGCTCTTGCCCGGACAGACGACATCGAGATCTCCGTCGCCGTCCACGTCGACCACCGGAATCTGCATGCCGCCACCGACACGCCCGCCGTACTCGACGAGATGGCGGATCCATTCCACCCGGGAGTTCCTGCCCGGACCCTGAATTCGTACCAGTACACGCCGAGTGGCTCCTTCTCGCCCGGATCGGATCCGTTGTGTGCCATGAAGCGCTTGCCGGTGACGAGGTCGACTCGCCCATCACCGTTCAGATCGGCGAGCGTGGACGCGTGTCCCTGAGACCACGCGTTGTCGATGGTCCTGCGTGTCCACTTGCCATTCTCGCCCTGCTCGAACCAGAACACGCCGTAGTCGTGACCGGCGGCGGTGACGACGTCGTTCCTTCCGTCGCCGTTGACGTCGAGCACATGAATGAAACCCAGTTCCATGACTCGTGGGGGCGCGGCCGGCTGCCCTGCCGGCGCGGGAGGCGCGGCCGCACCAGGCGCGGGCTGGGCGGGCGGCGCATTGATCGACTCCCAGGCCGCGTGGTACGTCCACGGACCCGATCGCGGATCCGCGGGGGCCTCGAGCCAGCCGCGCGGCGTGAGGATGTCGTTGCGCTTGTCGCCGTTCACGTCGCCGACGCCGATCCCGTGGCCGTAGGTCCGATCGTTCACGACGTGCTTCACCCACGCGCCGTTGCGAACTTCGAACCACGCTTGCGGCGTGCCGTTCTGCTGCGCGACGATCTCGGCCGCGCGGCCGTCGTTGTCCACGTCGGCCAGCACAGCGAACTCGACGTTTCCGCCGGTGCTGATGTCGGCTTCCGGCCAGAGGCCCGCGCCCGTCACCGCGCGTCCGGGATTCTTCCACCATGCGATCTTTCTCGCGAACCACGAGACGTCCACGATGTCGGGATACCCATCGGCGTCCACGTCGACCGGCATCACGCTGAAGCTGTCGATGTAGTTGTTCGAGAAGCCGACTTCGCGAAACTTCCGCTTCGTCCACGAGGGCGCCTGGTACCAGGTACTCGCCGGAAACGATGTCGAGCCGGCCGTCACGGTTGATATCGGCGACCGCCGCGGTTTCGCTCGCGCCCGGATCGATCGCGTGAGTCGCGAACGCGATGTCCGGTGGGCGTGCCTGGATTGTGAAGAGGAGCGTGCCGGCGACGAGCGCAAGTCGCATGCGCATAACGCTCTCAGCGGCCGCCGTCGGGCGCGACGAAGGCGATGCCGGTCAGGCTGCCCTGACCGGTGAGCACGATCTTCTTGTCCGCTCCGTCGAGGCGACTGCTATACACCGTGCCGCCAAGATCGGTGACGTACATCCGGCCGCTCGTCACGTCGAGCGCGATGCCGATGCCTTCTTTCAGGTCGCTCATCACGATCTGCTGATCCGTGCGCGTCGCCGGTGACATGCCGCGCGGGAGATCCATCGGCGCGCGGCTGACGGTATTTCCGCGTGGCGCGTCGCCTCGGTCCGTCCAGTACATCAGCCGCGTCGTGAGATCGAGATCGAGGTCGATCGGCTCAGGCAGCTTGTCGAAGAGGAGCTCGATGTCCGATCGGTGCGCCGCGGTTTCCCCTTCGGGGACCTCGAAACCGGCCCGGCGAATGCTGCCGACGCCGGCATTGCCGCCGCCCTTCTGCGTCCAGTAGACCTTGCCGCGGGCCACGTCGAGCGCGATGCCGACGCACCAGTTGCTGGCGTCGCGCCGCGCGGCGTCTCCGCGCGCCGTTTCGATCAGCGTCTCGATGTTCGACCCGTCCAGATTGGACCGCATGATGCGCATGCCCTCGCGATCCGCCCAGTACAGCTTGCGGTGCACGGGATCGATTCTGAGCTGCTTCGGCGTGAACGCGCCGCCGGCCGGCACGACGGTCGTGAGGTTTCGACCGTCGAGATCGACGCGTTCCACCATGCCATCGTCAGCGGCGGGCCGCCCCATGATCGTCCAGTAGATGTGGCCCCTGCTGGTGTCGAGCGCAATCCCGTCGGGCGTGCCGCTGCGACCGGAGACGAGGACTTTCACGTCGGACCCGTCGGGTGCCGCCGACACGACGCGGCCGCCGCGAAGGTCAAGAAAAAACAGCCGGCCGGACGACTGCGCGCCAGGCAGTGCCACGAGCACGATCGCCACAACCGCACGAAGCATCGGCCTCATTGTCTCTCTTCCCACCTTCTTGAGCCAGACGTCCATTCTGGACGAAGATTGTCCGCAGGGAGACCTCTCATGTGGCAACGGGTGATTGCGGCAGTCGTCGGCGCGCTTCTGGCGGTGACTCCTGTGCTGGCGCAGCGAAGAGGACAGCCCGCGCCGCTCCTCCCGGGTCAGTCGAACGACCCCTTTCCGACGCCGATTCCGGCGACTGAAGGCGTCATCAAGGTCAACGTCCGTGAGTTCGCGTCGCTGCCGGACGTCAACGGCGTCGCGGCCCGGATGATGCTGCTCGTGGACGAACCGGGCACGAAGCGCCTGTTCGTCAACGACATGACCGGCCCACTCTACAGCGTCAGCTACGACGGGAAGACCGTCACGACCTACGTCGACATCAACGATCCCAAGTGGGGCGTCGGCGTGCAGTCGATGGGCCGCGAACGCGGCTTCCAGAGCTTCGCGTTCCACCCGCAGTTTGGCGAGTCGGGCGCGCGGGGCTTCGGCAAGTTCTACACGTACACGGACACCGCGAATCAGGCGCCGCCGGCCGATTTCACCACGCCCAATCCGACGAGCACGCACGACACGGTGCTCCTCGAGTGGACGGCGAAAACGCCAGGCGCAGCCACGTATGATGGCGCTCCGCCACGTGAGGTGATTCGGTTCCGGCAGCCGTTTCAGAACCACAACGCGGGCCACCTCGCATTCAATCCGACTGCGGCGCGCGGCAGCGCGGAGTTCGGCCTGCTCTACATCGGCGTCGCCGACGGCGGCAGCGGCGGCGATCCGATGCGCCTCGCACAGAACGTCGGGTCGGCCTTCGGCAAGATTCTTCGCATCGACCCGCTCGCCGCGAGTGCAGGAAAGAAGTACGGCATCCCACCCGCCAACCCGTTTCTCAAGACCGCCGGGGCGCTGCCCGAGATCTACGCCTACGGCATGCGCAATCCGCAGCGCTTTGGGTGGGACTCGCGTAACGGCGCCCTGTTCGTCGCCGACATCGGTCAGGGCACGATCGAGGAGATCAGCCCTGTGACAGCCGGCGCGAATCTCGGATGGAACGACTGGGAAGGCAGTTACCGCTTCGCGAGCCGGCAGGCGGTCACCCTTGAGAAACCGCGCAGTGATCCCGGTCTGACGTATCCAGTTGCGGAATGGGGACAGGTCGATCCGCTGCTGATGGAAAACTCCGCCGCCACCGGCGTCATCGTCTACCGCGGTGCCCAGATTCTGCAGCTCGCCAACCTGCTGATCTTCGCTGATCTCCCGAGCGGAGAGATTTTCTACGTGAGCGCAAACAAGCTCCCGCAGGGCGGCCAGGACGCGATTCGCAGGATCCTGTTCGACAGCAACGGCACGGCGAGGACGTTTCTCGATCTGATCAAGGAGAAAAACGTCGCACAAGGGAAGGCACCCGCAGCGCGCGCGGACGTGCGCTTCGGTCAGGGTCCGAACAATCAGATCTTCCTGCTCAACAAGGCCGACGGGACGATCCGGTTGCTCGTCCGCTAGCAGCCCGTGGTACAAGTGGCGTTTTTCACGAACAAGCAAGATGCTCATTCATCGAGCGTCTTGCTGGCGTCAGAGGGACGAACGTTGTTAGTAAAGATCCTTGTGAGGGGCGTCGTGGACTTGGCGATCCTCTGTGGCGTGCTCTTCGGTATCGCTGGGCGCGTCGATTGGCCTGCCGCGTGGCTCGTCATATTGCTGTTTACCGGTCATCTGGTTCTCAGCGGATGGTGGCTGTTTCGTCACGATCCCGATCTGCTCAAAGAACGGCTGACAACCGCGTCGAATGTTCCACATGGGGACCGACTGATCGCGCGAGGCAATCGGATTCTGATGCCGATATGTCTTGCAACCGCGGCTCTTGATGCCGGGCGCTTCGGATGGTCCGCCATCCCCATTGTCGTACGGGCAATCGCGACGGCCGCCGTCATCGCAGCGATCGGCGTCATCTGGTGGTGCGGTGCTGCGAATCATTTCCTGTCGGACAAAACGAGGATTCAGAGCGAACGTGGGCATACCGTCGTACAGCATGGTCCCTATCGTTTCGTCCGGCATCCGCTGTACGCGTCGCGCATTGTCCTCATCATAGGAACGGCGCTGATGTTAGGGTCGTGGTTCGCGCTGGTACCAGCCGTCTTGATCGTAATCCTGCTCGTACTACGGACCTCGCTAGAAGATCGCACGCTCACGACGGAACTGCCAGGCTATCGGGAATATGCGACGCACGTTCCCGCGCGCCTCGTACCCGGCCTGTGGTGACGATCGGATGTACGACTTGCACCACGGACTGCTAGGGCGTTTACGTTTCAGTCAAACCGTCTCAGGCCACCACGCGATCACGTCCTGGCACTGACTGAAATGAAGAATGGGCGCCGTGTCGGGCAACTGGATGCCCTGCGTCGACGCGAGCGTGTTGCGGGCGACGTCGGCGTCCGCGCGATGGAGCTGCCAGGGCGCATGGTGGATCTCGAGTCGTCGGAGCCGGCCGTCGGCGCGGAGCGTGTAGAGGCAGTAGCGCTCCGTCAGGAAATGGTCGAGCGTCCCTGGCACCGCTTCACTCGCGGGATCGCGAGGCTGGTACTGCATGTCGATTGCCGTCTCCGGCCGGCGGCGCCGCACCGATCTGAAGCGCACAATCCGATCGGTGCGAGCGATCGACATCCTGGCGCGCCAGTACGGCAACCGAAACGCCACGCGAGCGCCCATGACGGCCGCCGCGTTATCCGCGTCCAGACTGATGAACCAGACCCCCGGCTTTCCTTCGGCCGAGACGTAGAGCCGAAGGTTCACTTCAGGGAACGACGAGAAATATGGAAGGTCCGGTAGCCCCCGCCACATCAAGCCTTCGATCTTGAACGCCACGATGCCAACCCAGGACGTTCCGTCGAATTCCTCCACCGATAGCGAAGGCGGAACGAGCGATCGAAGCGCGGCGGCAGGCACCGGCCAGTGAGCGAAGAGCAGATTCAGCCACCGTTGCCGAAGCACCCAGGGCCGGCCTGGCATCGGCCACGCCCGATGCTCAACGCGATCCAGCGAGGTCGATCGAGAGACGTGAGACAAGATCCTTGTTATAAGGTGTCTTGAGTCTGGAGGCGAATATGGCCACGCGAATCACGCTGCGGACGACCTGGTTTCTTGCGGCAGCGGCCGCGCTCGGTGGCGTGGTGCTGAGCGCGACGTCGCGGCAGCAGGCCACCACGCCTTACACCCCGCGACAGGCCGACCGGCCGTCGCCGATCGAGGGCGACGAAGCCGGCTTCCAGCCGATCTTCGACGGCAAGACGCTCACGGGCTGGGAAGGCAATCCGACCTACTGGCGCGTCGAGAACGGCGCGCTCGTCGGCGAAATCACACCGCAGACGGTCATCAAGAGCAACACCTTCATCATCTGGCGCGGCGGACGCCCGAAGGACTTCGAGCTCAAGCTCGACTATCGAATCACGCCCGAGGGCAACAGCGGCATCAACTACCGGAGCACGGTCGTCCCGGATACGGTCACGCCGGACAACCGTTTCGCGATGCGTGGATATCAATGCGATCTCGATGGCCGCAAGCGGTATCCGGGCAACAACTACGAAGAGAAGGGACGGCTGTTTCTCGCCGTTCGCGGTCAGGTCACGCACGTCGTCGGCGGCCGGCCGCCGATCCTGTTGTCGGCATTCGGCGACGCGGACGCGCTGGCGAGTCACATCACGGATGACTGGAACGCGGTGCACCTGATCATTCGCGGCAACACGCTCACCCACATGATCAACGGCCGGCTGATGAGCGTGGTGATCGACGACGACGCGCCGAATCGGCCGGTGGACGGGCTCATCGGCGTCCAGGTGCACGTCGGGCCGCCCATGAAAGTGGAGTACCGGAATATCCGGCTCAAGACCTGGTGAAGGTCTGCGGCTGCCGGGCCTCGTACTCGTCGCGAAATCCCGGCACGACGTCGCCGATCCACGTGATGACCTTCGCCGCGGCGAGCCCGACGAACGACTCGACGATATTCTGCCAGGCGTCGCCCACCTGCTGACGCGCACGCGGATTGTCACCGATGATCTTCAGCGGGTTGAAGCCGGCCCGAACCGTGCGCGACGGTTCCGAGGGCGCCCATGGTGACGACGACCGTCGGTTGCGGCCACCCATGCCGAGAAGCATCCCTACACCGAAGGCGATCCCCAGCGCGGCGCCTGCGTGACGGCTGTAGTGCCCGCGCCAGTCGGTGAGCTCCCTGGCCTTGGTTTCCAACGTGTGGAGATTCTGGTCCAGTTGGACTCGTTCGGCGCGAATCTCGTCCTCTATTCGACGCGTGTCTGCACCCACTCAACATTCTCCTGAACGGTGGCGATGGTCCGCGGCAGCCCCAGCTTCGTGAACTGCCGGCGTGCGGCCACCACGCACAGAGCGGCCATGGCTGAGAGGACCACGGCCACGATCAAAGCGGCAGCCCACGCCGGGACGACCAACGTCAGCGCATACACCGCTGCGAGGCAGAGCAACGTGAGACCGAGGGCGCCGGCGAGCGCGCCGGCGCCGGCGAACAGCGCAGCGCGTCTGGTCAGGCTGACGTCTTCTTTGAGCTCAGCCTTGGCCAGCCGCAGTTCGGCCCGCACGATGTGCTGCACATTCCCGACGATATCGCCGAGAACCCGGGCGAGCGGGCGATCGCCTGCGGCGGCCATTGGCAGACTCACCCTCTTCGCAGCAGACGAGCCGCCACGAAGCCGACGACCACCGCGCCCACGAGCGCCTGCGTGGGATGCGACTTCACGTAACTCGTGAGGTCGTTCAGCATCCGCCTGGCGTCGTTGGTGCGGAAGTATTCAACCGTGCTGTCAACGTGATCCCGCACTTGATCGGCGGCGTAATCGATGCCCTCGGAGACCTTGTCTCCAAGACGGCGCGCCTGCTCGGCGGCTTCGTCGCCCCAGTCTGAGGCGGGATCATTCGGGCGAGCGCTCGTCCCTGTCGTGCCGTAGCTTGGGTTTTCCACAGTGCTTCTCCACACGCGGTCGCCCAACCCTTGCGGGTCCGCGCCGCTTTTGCTGCTCCTTCGCGTCTGCAAAGCACGTACCCTGATCGCCGCGCGCGCGCGGCGATTCCGGCCGCGCGGCAATCCATCCTCCTTCTCTGACAGACACCGCGCTTGCCTCTAATAGGAACGCGGGTTACTGCATCGCGCGTCGCGACGCAGGGCGCGGATCGGAACACCTCTTGCTGGCTGGAACAGCCGCCGGAATACGCCCGGACTGGAGGGCCACATGGCTCGTGCGATGCGACAGACCCAAAACGCCAACGTGTTTGAACCGTGGAGAAAAGACCTGAACGGCAAGCCCGAGCGGACGCCCGACGGCCCCGCCACGGGGCCGAACGGGACGACGCCCGCCGAGCGGGATCAACTGAGTCAGGCGCCGCGCGATCTCGACTCGCCGCCGAGACGGACGACGATGTGACCAGGGCGCGAGGCGCTCAGGCGCTTCTGGCGATCCGTGTCGGGAGCTCGAGCAGCGCGACGAGCGCGCGCTCGTCCGGGAGGAGACCGGCGGGTCCGCGAGCCTGCGCCCCGAGCGTCGACAATGTCCGGCCGTGGAAGTAGTGGTCGAGGATCGCCGGATGCACGTAGCACTTTCGGCAGACCGCGCGGGTGTTGCCGAGCCGGGCCGCGACGCCGTCGAGCGCCCGAATCAGCTCGCGCTTGCTGGCGGCGGCCGAGGCCGGCCGCCGGGCCATCGCCGCGTCGAGCGCGCGTGACATCTCGAGCGTGCCCGCCCAGGTCCGGAAATCCTTCGCAGTAAACTCTTCGCCCGCGGCCTCACGGAGATAGCCGTTCACGTCGCTCGCGCTGAGCGCCCGCCGCCGCCCGCGCTCGTCGAGATATTGAAAGAGCGCGCTACCAGGAAGCTCCTGACACCGGCGCACTCGCCGCGCCAGCATGCCGTCGACGATCTCGAGGACCTGCTGGACGCCGCTCTTCGCGCGAAACTTCAGCATCAGCGTCCGGCCCTGCACCTCGACGTGCCGGTTTCGAAGCGTCGTCAGTCCATACGACCCGTTCGCGCGGCGGTACTCCTCGTTGCCGATGCGGATGACGCTGCGCTCGAGCAATCTCGCCACGGTGGCCAGGACCCACGCGCGCGACAGCGGCCGCGCCCGGAGATCGCGCGCCACGCGCCGCCGGATCGACGGCAGGGCGCGCGCGACATCTCGAAGGTGGTCGTACTTCGCCATGTCCCGGACGGCCGACCAGCGCGGGTGATAGCGATACTGTTTCCTGCCGCGCGCATCGCGTCCGGTCGCCTGCAGGTGCGCGCGGGCATCGGCTGCGATCCAGACATCCGTCCATGCGGGCGGAATCACGAGCGCGCGGATCCGTAGCCGCGTTTTCGGACTCGCCGGCTGTCCCTGGCCGTCACGGTAGACGAATCCCAGGCCGCTCTTCCTTCGGACGATTCCGGGCTCGGTGTCACGCGCATAGCGAAGGCCGGCCGCGCGCGCACTTGCGACTTCGGGAACGAGGCGGTTCTCCCCGTCCGAGCTGCCCCGGCGCGCCGCCGACCGTCGAAGAGCCTGAGCCATGACCTGTGTCCGGCAGCAAGCTCAGTGCCACGTCCGGGGGGGCGAGAGTACGGCAGATGTTTCGCCAGACTGTGCAGATCAACAGGCAATAGTCGCCCGGCCCGGCATAAACCGTGTGGATTCAGACAGTTCTGTGGGTACAAAAAGAGGGCACGGAGATCGTCTCCGTGCCCTCCAGCTTTTCTCCGTGCCCTCGTTCTTCGTTAGAAGACGAAGCGCACGCCGATCTGAATCACGCGCGCCGACCCGCCGCGGGTGCCGGTGACCGTGCCGAACGCCGCATCCGTCTGGATGCCCGTGTTCGGGTTGAACGTGGCGCCCGTGTCGACGCCGGCCCACTGGACCGTGTTGAACAGGTTGTAGAACTCGAATCGGAGCTGCAGAAAGCGACGGTTGCCGAAGTTGAAGTTCTTGAACAGCGACAGATCGTGGTTCACGTACCCGAGACCGAGATACTCGTCGCCGAGCGAGTTGCCCAGGTAGAACATGTCGGTCGGATCCAGCAGGAACCCGCCTGACGCATTGGCTGCCGTCGTGGGTCCAGGCATCTGGATGCACTCAGTCCGGAACTGACGGTCCTCCGTCCGCTCACCGCGCGGAAGATTCGGGTCGCAGACGAGCGTCACTCGCATCCCGCCAGGGCCACCCGTCGTCTGGTCGTCCGGCTTGTTCGGGCTGAAGCCGAACGTGAAGCCGCCGTACGTGCCGCTCTGCCACGTGCTGACGCCGGTGACCTGCCAGCCGTCGGCAGCGGCGCGCACGAACGCGTTGTCCCAGACCTGGCTGAGCTTCGGCAGGTGGTAGTTGTAGTTGACGACGAGGTTGTGCGGGCGCGAGCCGCCCCGCGACTCGTTGCGCGCCGTGTTCTCGCTGTCGGACAGGAACGGGTTGAACGTATTGAGCGAACGGCGGGTCGAACCCGTGTATGACAGGCCCCACGCGAAGCCGTTCGACAGGCGGCGGTTCACCGACAACTGGATCGAGTGGAAGCTGTTGTAGCCCCTCCACTCCTGCTCCGTGATGCCGCCGTAGCCGACGTTCGGACGGAAGAAGAAGTCGTCCTTTGCCTGCGTGTTGTTGCGGGTGGGATCGGCGGCGCTCGGGTTCAGGTCGATGCGTCGCGTGCCGTAGTCGAGGCCGTTCGAGTCGTACGTCGCCGACGTGTCGCGGCCGAAGTTGCCGACGTAGGCCACGTCACCCACGAGCTTCCACGGCAGCTCGCGCTGCACGCCGATGCTCCAGTTGTAGACGGTCGGAGGCGTGAACTCCTGGGTAAACGCGCGCGCGCCTCCCAGCAGGCTGTTGACCGGCGCTGCCGTGGCCAACTCGTTGATGCTGAGGAAGTTGTAGGTCCGCGTCGTGACGAGCGGCTCCGGCTCGATCAGCCGGAGGACCGTGTCGTCGCCGTAGCGATCGTAGAACATGCCCCAGCCGCCGCGAACGGCGGTCTTGCCGTCACCGGTGACGTCCCACGCGAAGCCGATGCGCGGCGCCGGGCGGAACACACCCTTGAACGGGGTCTGCTGCTTGATGACCATGCCGTTCGTCAGGTCGCCCGAGCCCGGGATGACCTTGCCGATGAAGAACGCGGGCAGCGTGCCGCCCGCGGGATTCGCGGCCACGCGGGTCGCGCCCGAGCAAGTCGCCGCGCCGTTCGAGCAGGTCGCCTGGTAGAGCTCGACCGCCCGCGCCGGATCGGTACGCGCCCGGATCGAACACGGCGATGTCCTGGCCGGCGACGAACGTCGGCCCGATGTAGTACATGCGGAGGCCGTAGTCCAGCGTGAAGTTGTTCTTCACGCGCCAGTTGTCCTGCACGAAGAACTCGTACTGGTGGTACCGGCCCTGCGCGTACGGGTGCAGGTTCGACTCGCTGTACGAATTGAGGTTGCCGAGCAACAGGTTCGCCAGCCCGAAGTTGGCGTCGAGCGGGTTCTCGGTGGACGCGTTGAAGCTGAACGCGCCGTTGAACGTCGACGCGCGTGACGCGGGTCTCTGCATCCACTCGAGGAACATGCCCACCTTCACGTTGTGCTTGCCTTTGAGCCACGTGAAGTTGGTGTTCAGGTTGTGGATGTCGTCTCGCGCCGTGAACGGATACCGGTTCTCGAGCCGGTAGTCGGGCGTGTTCGCGAGCGCGTTGGTTCCCGCCCACGAGATGTTCGGAATCATGTCGTCCGGATTCGCGCTGCCGTCGAACAGGCGCGGCAAGCCCGGCATCGCCGAACGCTGATTGCGCGCGAGGCTGCCCAGGCTGTCCATTCCACCGTCTGGATTGACCGGGAACGTGTTCTGGTCGGCCCAGTTGATCCCGAAGGTGACTTCCATCACGAGGGACGAGCTGAACGTATGCAGCAGCGTGTTGACGAGGCTCTCCGTCGTGTCGTGCCGTGACGAGTAGTACTGCGGCCACCCGCCGTTGCCGCTGGCGCCGAGCGAGGCCGAGTAGCCCTGCTGGACCGTGTTCGTCCCCTGCTGGAATCGCGAATAGAACGTCGTCGTGTTGCTGACGTTCCAGTCCACGCGCAGCGTCTTGTCGTAGCGCGGCTGCTCGCTGAAGTTCTGGAACGTGTAGTTGTACTGGTTGCGGCCCGTCGAGTCCGTCGTGTTGGGAAGCGGCAGCAGGGTCGGGTTCATCATCACCGCCGCGAGCGGGTTGATCCGGAACGAGGGGATGACGTTCCCAGCGAAGCAGCCGCCGCCGGCGCCCGACGTCACGTTGCACGGAAGGTTCGTCTGCGGATCGCGGATGAACACGAGGCGTCCCTGACTGTCCCGGGTCTGCGAAAAGTCGCCGCGACGCTCGAGCTCGGTCGGCATATTGACCTGCGACAGGCTGCCCGGGTCCGTGCGCGGCAGCATGTCGTGCGACCAGAAGAAGAACAGCCTGTTGCGTTCCCTGTTGAAATTGGTTCCCGGCAGGATGACGGGCCCGCCGAACGTGTAGGTCGCGTTGTTGTACTCGTAGAGCGCCGGCTTGCAGCTGCCCGTCTGGCCCGCGGCGCAATCGCGCTCGCGTTCCCACGTGTTCGAGTTCAACGCGTCGTCGCGGCGGAAGTAGGCGACGCTGCCGCGGAAGTCACGGCTGCCGCTCTTGGTCACGACGACGATCGTCGCGCCCGAGCTGCGGCCGTACTCGGCCTGGAAGTTCGAGGCCTGCAGCTTGATCTCGGCGATCGAGTCGAGCGCCGGCCGCGCGAAGTTGCCGCCGTTCGATCCGGTGTCCTTGCTCGTGATGCCGTCATACGCAAAGGCGATCGACGTCTGGCCGTTGATCGACAGGCCGCCGGTGCTCCCGGGCGCCTCGCGGTTGCTCGTGTCGATGACCCCCGGCAGCGTCATGAGCGTGCCCAGCGGGTCGCGCCCCTTCAGGCCGCGGTCCTCGAGGTCGGTGGCGTCGATGACGGCCGAGCGCTCGCCGCTCTTGGTTTGAATTCGTGGCGACTCGCCCGAGACGGTGACCGTCTCCTCGAGACCGCCGACTTCGAGGGTGATCGGCGGCAGCGACAGACGTTCCGTCGAGGTCAGCACCACGCCCTTCTGTTCGTGCATCTTGAACCCGGTCAGGGTCGCCTTGACGTCGTACGTGCCGGCAAGCAGGTTGGTAATCGTGAACGTGCCGGTGACGTCGGTCACCGCTTCGCGGGTCACCTGCGTGGCCGCGTTCTTCACGGTCACCGTGACGCCGGGAATCACACCCTTGGAACTGTCAACGACGGTGCCGAGGATCTGTCCGGTCAGCCCCTGGGCTGATGCGACGGTCGAGGTGGCGAGACAAGCCGCCAGCAGCGCGACGAGGATCAATGGACGTCCTGGAGAGAACTTCACTAGACCTCCTCCAACGGAACACAACCCGGCAGTCTGGCCGTACGGGAGTTCCGGCCGGACTGAGGGGCGAATGCCCGACGTTAGCCCTGCCTTCTGAAGCCGTCAAGCCGCAAGAGTATTTCGCCTGAGAGAACGCCGACTGGGAGGGTTCTGCGGTTTTCAACCGATGATATCGGTTTCAGCGGCTTTTGATGGACGAGGCGTTACTGACGCAGGTTTCGCAGCGCACGACAAAAAGAAGGAGGGCACGGGATCTTCTCCGTGCCCTCCTGCCTTTCTCCGTGCCCTCGTTCTTCGTCAGAACGTGAAGCGGGCCCCCAACTGAATCACGCGGTTCGAGTTGCCCCGGACGCCCGTGACGCGACCGAAGTTCGCGTCGGTCTGGACGCCGGTCGCGTAAGTCGAACACCGCGCTCGTGTCGACCGCGCTGTACTGCGTCGTGTTGAACGCGTTGTACAGCTCGATCTGGACGCGCAGCGTGCGGTTGCCCGCGAACGAGAAGTTCTTGAACAGCGTCATGTCGTGGTTGACGAACCCCAGTTGGACCCACTCGTCGCCGAGCGCGCTGCCCTGGTAGAGCGTGTCGTTCGGATCGGTCAGCGGGCCCGGCGGCCGGACGCATTCGGTCCGGAACTGCCGCTCGAACGTCCGCTCGCCGCGAGGCAGGTTCGGGTCGCACGTGAGGACAACGCGTGAGCCGCCCAGCCCGCCCGTCAGGTCGCCCTGCGGCGCGCCCGTGAACCCGTAGCCGAAGCCGCCCCGCGTGCCGCCGGTCATCGACGTCACTCCTGACAACTGCCAGCCGTCGAGCGCGGCTTTGACGATGCCGTTGTCGCCCATGAACTGGCTCACGCCCGGAAGCTCGTAGTTGTAGCCGATGATGAAGTTGTGCGGCCGGCTGCCGGCGGCGGTCGTGTTCCGCGCCCGGTTGTCTTCGTCGGTCCGGTACCAATCCCAGTCGCGCAACCCGTAGCTGCGTGTCCCGGTGTAGGCGAAGCTCGCCGCAAACCCGTTCGACATCCGCCGGGTCAGCGAGACCTGGATCGACTGGTACGTCACGCCGTCCCTGAAGTATCGGCGTTCGTTGATCCCGCCCAGGCCGTAGTAGGGCCGCAGGAAGTCCGTGGCCACGCGCTGGGTGAGGTTCTGGGTCGGATCCAGATTGCGCGGATCCGTCAACTGTTCGGGCGTGAGGTCGTTGATCGGGATGTTGCGGTTGACGTTCCTCGGCGTGTTGCCGACGTAGGCGACGTCGCCCGTGAGCTTCCACGGCAGCGCCCGCTGCACGCCGATACTCCAGTTGAGGACGATGGCCGGCTTGTAGTCCGCGAACGCGGAGACTCCCCGCGGTGCGGCCAGCAGTGTCGGCGTCGCTTGCAGCTGCTGGAGGGTCAGCCAGTTGGTGGTCAGCGTGTCCATCAGCGGTGGCTGTTCGATGAGCGACAGGATCGTGTCATCGTTGTAGCGGTCGATGTTCATCCCGAAACCGCCGCGGACCGCGGTCCGGCCGTCGCCGGTCACGTCCCAGGCAAACCCGGCACGCGGGCTGGGATAGTACGCGTTGTTCTCTGAACTGCGGCGGCGTGCCCTCGGTCACGACCATGCCGTTGGCGAAGTCGCCGCTGCCCGGCACGAACTTGCCGATTAACGTCTGGTTGAACAGCTCGCCCGTCAGCGGGTTCCTGGCCACCCGCTGCGCGGCCGAGCAGACGAGCCCGGTGCCCGGAGGGCAGACCGGCTCATAGAGCACCGGTGCCTTCGCTGGGTCGTAGGCGGCCGGATCGAAGTAGGCGACATCCTGACCAGCGACGTACGTCGGGCCGACGTGCACGAACCTGACGCCCAGATCCAGCGTGAGCTTGCGGTTCAACCGCCAGTTGTCCTGCACGAAGAACTCGATCTGGTTGAAGCGCCCCTCGGCGAACGGCTGCGCCGTCGACTGCTGGTACTGGTTGACGACGCCCAGCAGCGCGTTGGCGAAGCCGAAGTTTGTGTCGAGCGGGTTGCTGGCGTTCGCGTTGAATTGCAGCGCGCCATTGAACGTGGACGCCCGCCGCGCCGGCCGCTGGACGAGCTCGACGAACAGCCCCGCCTTGAGGTTGTGGTTGCCCTTGAGCTTCGTCAGGTTGGCCGTGAAGTCCCACGTGGGGTTCGTCGCGTTGAACGGGTAGCGGTTGCCGAACCCGCCGTACTGGGCGGTGTTGGGCAACGCATTGGCGCCGTCCACCGTAATGTTCGGGATCAGGTTCTGCGGATTCGCCGACGGAAAGAAGTCCTGGAATGCCCACGATGGAGCGCTGCACGCCGTCGAGGTCGGCCTGCGACAGGTGGTAAACGCTCTGCTTCGAGTAGTTCAGGCCGCCCGTCAACTCGAACACGGTCGACGGATTGATGCTGTGGATCAGCGTGTTGACGATGCTGAACGTGTCGATGTCGTAGGAGTTCTGCATCTGCGGCCAGTTGCCCTGCAGGAACAACCCGGCGCACGCCCCGGTGTAGCCACGGGCGCAGACCTCATGACCGAACTGCACGCGGCTGTAGAACGTGGTGCCGGGACGCACGTTCCAGTCGACGCGCAGCACCTGATCGGTGCGCAGCTTCTCGACGATCCCTTCCCACTCGTAGTTGTACTGCCGCGTGCCCGACGGATCGGTCGCGTTGGGCAGCGGGAACTGGTTCAGGATGTTCTGACCGATCGGGTTGATCATCGACTGAGGAATGATGTTGCCGTCGAAGCACGCCCCGCCGACGCCCGTGTTGACGTTGCACGTCCCGGTCTTGCGCGGGTCGCGGATGAACCGGAGGCGCCCCTGGTTGTCCCGCGTCTGCGAGAAGTCGCCCTGGCGTTCGATCGCCGTCGGCATCGTCCGTCGCTGCAGACCGCCCGGATCCTGGCGTGGCAGCAGATCCTGCGAGAAGAAGAAGAAGAGCTTGTTGCGCTCGCTGTTGAACGACGTGCCCGGAATCAGGACCGGGCCGCCGATCGTCCACGCCGTGTTGTTGTACCGGTACGCCGCCTTTTCGCAGTTCGGGTTGGGCTGCCCGTCCACCACCGGGTTCGCGTCGCAGCTGCGGCGCCGGTCCCAGGTATTCGCGTTGTAATTCTCGTTACGACGGAAGTACGCCGCCGATCCCCGGAACTTGGAGCTGCCGCTCTTGGTGACGACGACGATCGTCGCGCCCGAGGTGCGGCCGTACTCGGCCTGGAAGTTCGAGGCCTGGACCTTCACCTCGGCGATTGAATCGAGGGCCGGGGCGGCATAGTTACCAGCAGTTCGAGCCGGTGTCCTTGTTCGTGACGCCATCGTACGAGAAGTTGAAGTTCTGCTGGCCGTTGATAGTCATGCCGCCGACCGAGCCCCAGCCCGGCGCGTCACGCGCGGACGTGTCGACGACGCCGGGGAGCGTCTTCAGCGTGCCCATGAAATCGCGGCCGCGCAGGCCGATGTCTTCGATCTGCTCCGACGTGATGACGGCCGATCGCTCGCCGCTCTGCGTCTGCACCTTCAGCGACTCGGCCTGCACCGTGACGGTTTCGGTCAGTCCGCCGACTTCCAGCGTGATGGGAGGCCATGACAGTCGCTCGGTGGCCGTGACCACGATGCCCTTTGGCTTCGTGCACTTTGAAGCCGGTGAGCGACGCGGTCAGGCTGTAGCGTCCGGCAATCACGCCGGTGATGAGAAATGCGCCGTTGGCATCGGTGACGGCCGTCAACGTCGTGGCCGTCGCCTCGTTCTTGATGATAACTGTCGCGCCGGGCAGCACCCCTTTGGAGCTGTCCACGACGGTTCCGCCGATTTGACCTGTCAGCGTCTGTGCGCTTACCTGCGTCGCCGTGCCGCATACCACTGCGAGCATCGCGACCGCGAGGAGCAATCCCGACCAACGAAATCTCACAATGCGCCTCCTACCTGTAACGCCGTGACCCGGACGGATACGGACCGTGCCTGTGCACGCCCGTGCAGGGGACCGGTTCGGGGGCAGCCTATCTCGGGACCTGAGGGCGGTCAAGCACTGTCACAGAAACGCCAAATCTCGCCCTGAGAAACGTTTCGGGTGGGAAGCGCTAATCGATTACGGGTAAAAAAGACGCCAATCGCTACTGGAACCGCTTCGCTCCGTGATTCGATACTTTCTGCATTGCGAAACACGACGCCCGCCGGCGTCGGATCGGCCTCAGCTCCTGACCTTGGCCAACGTCTCTTTCAGCGCGCGAGCGGATTGTTGCAGCGCCGCCAGCTCCTTCGGCCAGAGCTTCAGCTCGACGTGCTGCTGCATGCCTTTGCGCCCGACGATCGTCGGGACGCTCAGGCAGATGTCGCGGATGCCGTACGCGCCCTGGACCAGCGTGGACACCGGCAGGAGCGCCAGCTTGTTGAGCAGCACCGCGTGAATCACGTCGCGGATCGCGATCGCCGACGGCCCAGCCCGCGCCGCCCTTCTTCTTGATGACTTCCGCGCCGCTGCCCTTCGTGCGCTCGAAACACCGCGTCCTGGAACGCGGGCCCGCACTCGGGCAGCCCGGTGAGCGGCAGGCCGTTCACCGCCGCGCTCGACCAGACGGGCAGCATCGAGTCGCCGTGCTCGCCGAGAATGAGCGCCTTCACCTGCGTCGGCGCGAGCTTCAGCTCCTCAGCGATGAACGAGCTGAATCGCGCCGTATCGAGCATCGTCCCGAGGCCGTACACCTGCTGCCACGGCAGCCCGAGCCGCTGCACGGCGAGCTGCGTGAGGATGTCCACCGGATTCGAGACGACGAAGACGTGCGCGTCCTTGCGGAAGCCGGCCGTCTTGATGCTGTCGAGAATCTGCACGAAGAGCGTGACGTTGCGGTTGATCAGATCGAGGCGCGATTCATCGGGCTTGCGGCGCAGACCGGCGGTAATGAGGAACAGGTTGCTGTCGGCGGCGCGCGCGTAGTCGCCGGCGTAGATCTTCTGGTCGCCCGCGAACGCGGACTGCCGTGGAGCAGATCGAGCGTTTCGCCCTCGGCCATGTCCTGATTGGCGTCGAGGATCTGCATCGACGACACCAGGCCGCTGCACTGCAGCGCGAACGCCGCGCACGATCCGACTCTGCCGCCGCCGCCGATGATGGTGACTTTCATCGTCTTCAGCGGGGGACTTCGTCCCGCCGCAGCCTCGACGCGCTCGCTCGCGTGGACTCCAACGGCCCTCACTCCGCTCGCACGGCTCGCTCGCTGCACTCGTTAGCTCTGCCTATGTCTTCAGCTGCGACAGGATCTGGTTCGTGATCGCCTGCACGACCGCCTCGATGTCCGGATCGGTACTCGGGCGATCGCGGCCGAGCGGTCGCGGCGGCACGGCGCACTGCACGCCCGGACGCCACTCGCTGTTGTCGCAGAGCTCGCATTCCTTCAGGCCGATGCCGCGGATCGGGAATGCCGAGGCTCTGCTTGATCTTGAGCAGGTCCTGCAGCTGCGCCGGCGTCATCGTGTTGGCCGGCTTGCCGAGCTGCGCCGTCACCAGCACGGTGCGGCAGTAGGCCTCGAGGATCTCCATCTTGAAGTACGCGTCCTCGACGCTTGTTGTGGCTCCACGAGACGACGCCGTGGTTGGCCATCAGGATCGTGTTGTGCTTGTCGACGAGATCGGCGACGAGCTTGCCCATCTCCGGCGTGCCGGGCGTGCGATACGGCGCGATCGCGACCGACGCGAAGACTTCGTACTCCGGGATCATGCACGTCGGCGGCGTCATGCCGGCCACCGCGAATCCGGTGCTGTACGGCGGATGACAATGGCACGTCGCGACCGCGCTTGCGGCTGGCGCTTCATGATCTGCAGGTGCATCAGGATCTCGCTCGTGCGCTTCTTCGTCGCCGCAGAGCTGGTTGCCCTCGAAGTCCACCAGGCACATGTCCTCGGGCTTCATGAAGCCCTTGCTCACGAGCGTCGGCGTGCAGAGCGCGATGTCCTCGCCGACGCGGATGGCGATGTTGCCGCCGTTGCCGTCCACGTACGCGCGCTGCCAGAGCCGGCGGCCGATGTCGCAAATCTGCTCCTTCGATCGAATGACAGTGCGGCGAATTGAAAAACGCCTCGAGCTCGGCCTTCGGGCTCTTCGAGCTGTAGCGGCCGGGCGGGAGCGCTTCGTCGCGGCCGCGGGATTGCCCGCGCGTCGCGGCCGGTCTCGCCCGAGCCTCGAGGTCGCGCAGCAGGTCGCGCGCCGACGGCGTGTAGATCGCGTCCGTCGGCAGGCGACGCACGTCGCCGCCGGTGCGCAACAACTCCTCGATCTGCTTTGCTGTAATGACCGGCTTCATAACGAATCTTTGGCCCTGTGCCCTAGGCCTTGGGCCTGTACAAAACTTCGTCCACGAGCGCGGCGTTGATGGCGTCGATCGGAGTGGGCTTGTCGAACGGCTGCGCGGCCTCACGGCCTTCGACGTAGCCGATCGTCTGGCCGACGTCGCCGCCGAGGTTGTCGTAAACGACGAGCGTCGGGTCCTTGCTCATGCCCGGCGGCGTCTCGGTGCCGTGCTGATAGTGCTCGCGCGTGAACGGCGACACGACGAGCCAGCGCGCGCCCTCGAGCTGCGTCAGCGACCTTGCTCAACGTGACACGGCCGATGACGAGCCTAGTCTCATAGTCTTCATGCCGGTCGCATGCCGGCTCCGGCTCTCGTCCACGATGCCGATGAGCAGCCAGCGCGCCGGGCTCTTCTCGTCGCCGACCGTCTTGCGCGCTGGCGCAGTCCGTCCGACGAAATCATCACGCGCTGGTGCATGCCGGCGCCGTGCGGATCGATCGGCGACTCTGCGGCGAGCCTTCCGGCGTGCCGTCTGCGCCGATCGGCTGGCAGATCGCAGCCGCCAGCCCATCGAGGCTCGGATGCTTCCGGGTCGCGACACATTGCCTTCGACGCGAGCGCAGCCGCAAGGTCGAGCTTCGCGCCATCACGGCTTCGACCCTCGTCACTGCACGTCAGTAAATCCGCAGGTTGTCCACCATCACGCAGCGCCGCACGCGGCAGAAGGTCTTCGGATTGGTGACGCCTTCGCCCGTCGGCGTGGCGATCGAATAGCTGAGGTAGCCTTCGCCGCCCAGGCCGAGGCCGGCCATGCACGGGCCGTTCTTGATGAACAGCGTCGTGTCGAGCGCGCGCGCCATCGCGGTCATGTGCTCGACGTCGTGCGAGTGAATGATGCTCGTGTGCTTGTAGCCGTGCTCGGCCTCGAGCGCGCGTTCGATGCCTTCCTCCACGCTCTTGACGCGCACGATCGGCAGGAACGGCATCATCTGCTCTTCCATGACGAACGGATGATTCGCGTCGGTCTCGGCGAAGAGCAGCTGCGTGCCGGCGCGGCACGTTCACGCCGGCGGCCCTGGCCAGCACGGCGCGCGTCCTTGCCGATCAAATCCCTGTTCACCGACGCATGCGGGCAGCCGCCGCCCTGCGCCTGGCTTGAAGGTGAAGGCGGCCTTCGTCAGCGCGTCGAGCTGGTTCGCGGTGAGCTTCACCGCGCCGTGCTCTGCCAGCTCGCGTCATCAGCTTGTCGGCGATCGTTGTCGAGCGCGAAGACTTCCTTCTCGCCGATGCAGAGCAGGTTGTTGTCGTAGGCGGCGCCCTGGATGATCGCCTTGCGCGGCGCGCTTCATGCAGCCGGTGTCGTCGACGAGCACGGGCGGATTGCCCGGGCCGGCGCAGATCGCGCGCTTGCCGGTCTGCATCGCGGCCTTGACGACGCCCGGGCCGCCGGTGACGAGCAGCAGCTGCACGAGCTCGTGGCTGGCAGATCGCGTCGAAGCTCTCGAGCGTCGGCTGCTCGATGATGCAGGCGATGTTCTCGATGCCGGTCTCGCGATGGATCGCCTCGTTGTACGCGCGCACGGCCGTCGCCGCGCAGCGCGCGGCGGCCGGATGCGCGTTGAAGACGACGGCATTTCCGGCGGCGACGATGTTGACGATGTTGCCGCTGAGCGTCGGCACCGAGTGCGTGCTGGGCGTGACCGCGCCGACGACGCCGAACGGCGTGTACTCCTCGAGCGTGATGCCGTGATCGCCGCTGCAGCGCGTACGGGCTGAAGCCATTCGACGCCGGGCACGAGCTTGATGATCTGCAGCTTCTCGATCTTGTGATCGAGCCGGCCGATCTTCGTCTCCTCGAGTTCGAGGCGGCCCCACGACTCGGCCTTGTCGTCGCGCCAGCGTCTTGACGATCTCGACGACCTTGCGCCGCGCGGCGACGCCCTTCTTCCGGAGCTGCAGGAACGACTCGTGCGCGGCGACGCACGCTTCGTTGGCGTCCTGGAAGACGCCGAACTTGCCGCGCAGGGCGGGGCGCGTCACCGCCCGGCGCCACGCACGCCGCGAGCGTGCCAGCCGCCGGCGCGGGTGCCGACGGTCGTCGGCGTCTGCGCCGAGCTTCGGCCCAGCACTTCCGCGACGATGTCGCGAATGACCGCTTCGTTGATCGCGCTCATAGTCACTGTCCTGGCGTTGTAAATCTGCTTCCCGAACACGTCGACGGAGTCCACGATGCCGATGATGACGGCGTCGACGGGCGCGTCGCTCGAGTCCGCCGGCGAGCCGGGCGCTGCTGCCCTGGCAGAACATCACCATCTCGCCGATCGCCGGCGCCGACGGTGTCCACGGCCACGATGGTGTTCGACGCCCGGCCGGAACTTCGTCGGATCCTTGTCGTCCACGAGCTGCGGCCGCAGCAGCAGCAGCTTGCGGCCGTTCATGCTCGGCTCCTTCTTGGTCGACGACGACCTTCGACTCTGGCGAGGAACATAGTGTCGTGATGCGTGCAGCGGACACATCCGCCCGCACGACTCACGCTTACTTCTTCTTCGGCAACACCGCGTTCACGTCGTCGTGCGGGCGCGGCGATGACGTGGACGCTGACGAGCTCGCCCTTGATGGCTCTTGACGGCCTGCGCGCCGGCGTCGGTCGCGGCCTTGACCGCGGCGACGTCGCCGATCACGACGGCCGTGACGAGCGCGTTGCCGACCTGGGTCATCGGTCCGACGAGTTCGACGTTCGCGGCCTTGAGCATCGCGTCGGTCGCCTCGACGAGCGCGACCAGACCGCGGGTTTCAAGAATTCCAAGTGCCTGCTGTTGTTCTGCCATAGGTTTAGTTCCTCAAACGATCGTTCACCACGAAGGTCACGAAGGGCACGAAGCGCTTTTTCTCGGACGAACGAGCTCTTCCCAGAATTCGTGTGCTTCGTGTCCTTCGAGCGAGATCGCGACTGTCGTCGCTTCGCGCGCGACGACCAGTTCCTCGTTCGTCGGAATCACCAGCACTTTCACCGGCGACGTCCGGCGCTGCTGATGACGCCTTCGCGCGCGGTGGTCTGCGCATTCCGCTCCGCGTCGAGCGCGATGCCCAGCCGATCGAGGTTGGCGCAGATTGCTCGCGCGGAGCGACGCGCTGTTCTCGCCGATGCCGGCGGTGAAGACAATCGCGTCCGCGCCGTTCAGCGCAAAGAAGTACGCGCCGATCCAGTGGCGCGCGCTGGCCGACGAACACGTCGAGCGCGAGGCGGGCCCGCGAGTCGCCCGCGCGCTGCCGCGTCTTCGATGTCGCGCATGTCGTTCGAGACGCCCGCTCAGTCCTTTCAGGCCGGATTCCTTCGTGAGCTGCCGCTCCGCTTCCTCGAGCGACAGGCCGAGTGTGCGCATCGCAAACGGCACGGCGGCCGAATCGAGATCGCCGACGCGATTGTTGTGCGGCAGGCCGGACTGCGGGCTCATGCCCAGGCTGTTGCCGATGGCGACGCCGTTCAGGATGCCGGTGACGCTCGAGCTGCCGCCGAGATGGCAGGAGATCACGCGCAGGTCCGGCCTGGCGACTGGCGACGTGCCGCCGTCGACGTACAGCCGGCGCGCGCGCTCGGCGACGTCGTCGCGGCCGAGCAGCTCGGCCGAACGCTCGGCGATGAACTTGTGGCTCGCGCCGTGAAAGCCCCAGCGGCGGACGCCGGTCTCGTGCCAGGACTCAGGCACGGCGTAACGCATCATGGCCTCGGGCGCGAACTGATAGAACGCGGTCTCGAACAGCGCGACGAGCGGCACGTCGTGGCATTCGCTTCGCGAAGAGGCGGATGCCGGTGATGTACGGCGGATTGTGCGCGGGCGCGAGCGCGTTGAACGCCTCCATCGCGCTCGAGCACGCGTTCGTCGACACGAACGCAGCCGGTGATCCCTTCGGCGATGACGGTCTTGAAGCCGACCGCGGCCAGCTCCGACTCGTCCTCGATGCGCGCCGGCCTCTTTGAGCTGCTGCAGGCACTCCTCGATCGCCTGCGCATAATCGGTCACGCGCTCGAAGCCGCCCTTGTGGAGTACACGCTCCCGCGCCGTTCGGGAACTCGAACAGCCGCCACTTGAGCGAGGTCGATCCCACGTTGGGGACGAGGATCTTCATTGCCTCCGGCCTTCGTCCTCGAACCTTCTACAACCTGGACCCAGCGTCCGAGCAGGGTGAGGCCGTCGTGCGGCCGGGAATCACCTGGACGCTCACGACCGATCCGATCTGCGCGGCCGCCGCGGCGCCGGCGTCGGTGGCGGCTTTCACGCTGGCGACGTCGCCGCGAAAGAACGCGGTGACATAGCCGGATGCCGATTTTTTCCCAGCCGGAGAACGAGACGTCGGCCGCCTTGAGGGCAGCGTCCGTGGCCTCGAAGAGGGCGCACAGCCCTTTCGTTTCGATCATGCCGAGTGCGGGTTGAGCCATATGACTTCTTCCTTAATGGCGCGTGGGCTCCACCCACGCGCAGCGCCCGCGACGGCTCGCGACGCTCGCCTGCGGGCGGTCTGCTTCTTAGTCGCCTCCGGCAGAAACCCTTTGACGAGCTCGTCGTGCGGACGCGGAATCACGTGCGAGGCCAGCAGCTCGCCGACCTTGCGGCGGCTTTGCTGCCGGCGTCCACCGCCGCCTTGACGCTCGCGACGTCGCCGCGGCAGATGACCGTGATCAGGCCGCCGCCGATCGGGATGCTTCTCGAGATCGTCACGTTGGCGGCCTTGGCCATGCCGTCGGTCGCCTCGATGGCGCCGGTATAGCCCTTTGTTTCAACCATTCCAATTGCTGCTTCGGCCATGTGGGGTCCTGTCGGTGTCGCGCGTTGTCAGCCACGCGGATTATTTCACAAGCTCGCAGGGAGTGTCGGGCTGCAGATTGCAGGCGTTGCCTTCGTCGGTGTCGATGTGGACTTCGAGCTTCGACGCCGGATCGATGCGAACCAGCATCTTGTCCAGCGTGATCCCGGCCGGGCCGCCGATCCTGAGCTTCATGCTCTCGCCGGCCTTCACGCCGTAATACGCGGCATCGTCCGGACCCATGTGCACGTGCCGCATCGCGCGGATGACGCCTTCTGTCATCTCGTAGAACCCGGCCGGTCCCATCAGCATCGCGCCGAGCGTGCCCTTGATGTCCCCGGAGATCCGGTGAGGCAACTCGAAGCCGAGGGCGATGCCGTCGGTGTAGGACAGCTCGACCTGGGTGAACTTGCGGCACGGCCCGAGGATTCGCAGGTTCGAGATGACCCGGCTCCGCGGCCCGATCAGCGTGACGGTTTCCTCGGCGGCGAAATGCCCGGTCTGATAGAGCGGCCGATGGACGTGCAGCTCGTGGCCCTTGCCGAACAGCGCCTCGAGCGCCTCAGGCGACACGTGACAGTGTCGCGCGCTGACGTTGACCACCAGCGGGTTCGGCGCAACCGCCGGAGACGGCACCGCCTTCCCAAGCCGCGCGTACACGGCCTGACGGACAAGCTGCTCGACAAGGGCGCGTGAGGGAACTGACGAACTGGACATCGCAACGAACCGGCGAAAAGAGGACCAATAGTTCTCTAATCGCCGGGCACTGTCAAATAAGGATGACCGCCGAAGGGCGAGCGTAGCGAGCCCGTGAGGCGCCGCGCGTGGGGGTGGGGCCCCACGCGCAACTAAACAAAGTTGACCGCCGAGCGGCCGAGCGTAGCGAGGCCAGCGAGGCGCCGCGCGTGGGGGTGGGGCCCCACGCGCAACTAAAAAAAGTTGACCGGACCCAGCGAGTGTAGCGAGCCGGCGGCGGCGCCGCGCGTGGGGGCGAAGCCCCCACGCGCAACCAAGAGAAGACGGTCAGTACAGCACTTTAAACGTCAGCATCACGAAGCGCGCGTCGTTCGACTGCGTGCTGGCGACGGTGCCGAACGTCGTGAAGTCCGTGATGCCGTTGTTGCCGCCGGTGTTGGGGCCCGACCGCCGGTTTACCCACCGGCGTAGCCGTCTTGTATCGCAAAACGCGCAATGGCCCTGGGAAGCGGTTCGCCCGACAGCGGCTTTTGGTTGTCGATATCGCGCTGCAAAATCCTGCCAGCGGGGGAATCTCTTTTGGCGTTTGCCTCCGCCGAGCGTATGCTGTTCCGGCCGTTCGGCGGCGCCGTCTGGCGCCCGATCGGCCGGAGGAGCCGTCCGTGAGCGCACGCTTTCTCGCATTCGACCTCGGCGCCGAAAGCGGCCGCGCGATCCTCGGCCGGCTCGAGGCGGGCGTGCTCAACCTGCGCGACGTGCACCGCTTCGCGAACGAGCCGGTCCAGAGCAACGGCTCGCTCCAGTGGGACATCCTCCGGCTCTGGCACGAAATGAAAAAGGGGCTGGAGCTCGTCTCGGACGTGACCCTGGCGAGCGTCGGTCTCGATACCTGGGGCTGCGATTACGCGCTGCTCGGTGAGACCGGCAACCTGCTCGAGAATCCGTACCACTACCGTGACGCGCGAACGGCGGGCATCGGGGACGAAGTCTTCCGCATCGTTCCGGCCGAGCGCATCTACGGCATCACCGGCATTCAATACCTCACGTTCAACACGCTCTTTCAGCTGTACGCGGCCAAACGTTCGACGCCGAGGCTGCTCGACGCCGCGAGCGCCTTCGTCACGATTCCCGATCTCCTCAACTACTGGCTGACCGGCCGGCTCTGCTCCGAGTACACGATCGCGACGACGACGCAGATGATCGACGCGAGGGCGAGAACGTGGGCGACGGGCCTGCTCGACGAACTCGGTCTGCCGGCGCAGCTGTTCCAGCCGCTCGTCGAGCCGGGCGCGGTCGTCGGCGGCATTCGTGACGTCGTCTCCGCCTCGCTCGCGGATACACCGGTCGTGGCGCCGGCCTGTCACGACACGGGGTCGGCGTTTGCGTCGGTCTGGACCGACGGGGGCGGCGCGTTTCTCAGCTCGGGCACCTGGTCGCTGCTCGGCGCCGAGGTGCCCTCGCCGGTCATCTCGACCAGGGCCCGCGAGCTCAATTTCACGAACGAGGGCGGCGTCTGCGGCACGACGCGGCTCCTCAAGAACATCGGCGGGCTGTGGCTCCTGCAGGCGTGCGTGCGCCGGTGGGCCGACGCCGGGCAGCAGTTCACCTACGACGACCTGCTGGCAGCGGCGCGCGACGACCAGCATTCGTTCCGATCGCTCGTCGATCCGGATTACAGCGGCTTCTTCCATCCGCCGGACATGCCGGCGGCGATTGCCGCCTACTGCCGGCAGACCGGACAGCCCGAGCCGTCGGGCCAGCCGGGCTACACGCGCTCGATTCTCGAGAGCCTCGCCTTCAAGTACCGGGCCGTCCTCGATTCACTCGAGGAGCTCACCGGCACGCGGTTCACACACCTGCGCATCGTCGGCGGCGGCTCGCGCAATCGACTGCTCAATCAGTTCACGGCCGACGCGACAGGCCGGCCGGTGCTCGCCGGCCCGGTCGAGGCGACGGCCCTCGGCAACATCGCCATGCAGATGCTGGCGACCGGCACGGTGAGCTCGCTCCGGGAAGCGAGACAGGTCATCGAGCGCTCCTTCCCGCTGGAACGCTTCGAGCCGAACGCCACGGATCGGTGGAACGCGCACTACCGCCGCTTCCAGGAGTACACGGCAGTCATGGGTATCTAAAGAAAGTAGACCGCCGCCAGCCGAGCGTAGCGAGGCGTCGGCGGCGCGCGCGTGGGGGTGGGGCCCCACGCGCCGCTAAAGAAAGATGGCAATGTCTAAGGAAGCAGCGTCAGGGCTTTTGCAGGATCTCTGGGACGAAAACGAAGCGGCCAACCTCGAAGACAAACCACTCGAACTGCTCCGGTATCGCTCGAACCTGCTTGGAACGGACCTTCGGATTACGAACTTCGGCGGCGGCAACACCAGCTCGAAATTCGATCTGCCCGACCCGGTCACGGGGCGCATCGCGCGCGTGCTTGCGGTCAAGGGCAGCGGCGGCGACCTGCGCTCGATCGGCACGAGCGGGTTCGCCATCCTCTATCTCGACAAGCTCAACCAGCTCGTCGATCGCTACCGCGGCGAGGCGCACGAGGACGAGATGGTCTCGTACTATCCGCTCTGCGCCTTTGGCGACAACCGCGTGGCCGCGTCGATCGACACGACGCTGCACGCGTTCCTGCCGTTCGATCACGTCGATCATCTGCATCCCGACTGGGCGATTGCGTTCGCGGCGAGCGCGAACGGCGACCGGAAGATCGAAGAGTTCAATCGCAAGTACAGCCGCAAGATCATCCGGGTGCCCTGGCAACGTCCGGGCTTCGAGCTGGCGCTGATGCTGCGACGGGCCGTCCAGACGACGCCCGGCGCGGACGGATTGATCCTCGGCAGTCACGGCCTCTTCACCTGGGGCGACACGCAGCGCGAGAGCTACATCAACAGCCTGACGACCATCGAGCAGATGGGCGAGTTCATTCAGGACCACGAGCGGCGCGCGGGCCGGAAGGTCTTCGGTGGCGGCGCGCCGCGTGGGGGTGGCGTCGACCGCGAATCCACCGCCGCGGCGATCCTGCCGTTCCTGCGCGGAGTCGTGTCATCGAGCCGCCGAGTCATCGGACACTTCGACGGCTCGGACGACGCGCTGACGTTCGCGAATTCGCGGTGGGCGGCGGACCTCTGCCGGATGGGCACGAGCTGTCCGGATCATTTCCTCCGGACGCGCATCTCGCCGATGTTCATCGCGTGGGATCCCGCGACCCAGAGCCTCGACGATCTGAGGAACGAGATTCGCGCGCGCATCGCGGAGTACCGCAACGACTACGCGGCGTACTACCAGGCGTTTGCGGATTCGGCATCTCCGGCGCAGCGCGGATCCGATCCGTCGGTCGTCGTGATCGCCGGGCTCGGGCTGTTCGGTTTTGCCAAAGACAAACGGGAGGCGCGGATCACCTCCGAGTTCTTCGTCAACGCGATTCATGTGATGGCCGGCGCCAACGCGTTGGAGGAAGCCGAGTCCGGCGCGCCGGTGACGGCGTTCTGGCAGGCACGGCGGCCCGAACAGAGCTCGCAGTTCAAGAGCTTTCACAACTACGTCGCGCTGCCCCGCTCCGAGGCGTTCCGGATCGAATACTGGGCGCTCGAAGAGGCCAAGCTGCAGCGCATGCCGGCGGAGAAGGAATTCAGCCGCAAGATCGCGTTCGTGGTCGGCGGCGGGAGCGGCATCGGCCGCGAAGTCGCCCTGCTGCTCGCGCGCAAGGGCGCACACGTCGTGGTCGCCGATCTGAATCTGGCGGCGGCGCAGGCGGTGGCGAAGAAAGCAGGCGGCCACTCGTCCGCGGAAATGACGCATGGCGTGCGAGCTGAACCTGACGTCGCGCGAGAGCATGCGCGCGGCGTTCCGCGCGACGGTGCTCCGCTTTGGCGGCGTCGACATCGTGATCAACACCGCCGCGATCTACCCGACGCCCGATCCGTCCACCCCGCCAGAAACGGTGTGGGGCCAGGCGCTCGCCATCAACGTGACGAGCAATCACGTGCTGGCGCAGGAAGCCGCACAGATCCTGAACGACCAGGGGCTGCCGGCCTCGCTCGTCCTCACCAGCTCGGCCAACGCCGTCGTCCCCAAGCACGGCAGCGAGCCGTACGACGTCGGCAAGGCGGCGATCAACCATCTGATTCGTGAGCTCGCGATCGGCCTCGGGCCGCACGTCCGTGTCAACGGCATCGCGCCGGCGACCGTCGTCGCCGGCTCGGCGATGTTCCCGCGCGATCGGGTGATCGTGTCGCTGAACAAGTACAAGATCGCCTTCACGGACGACGAGTCGACCGAGTCGCTTCGGGCAAAGCTGGCCGATTTCTACGCGCAGCGGACGATCACGCGGCGGCCGATCCTGCCGGCCGACTGCGCGAACGCGATCTGCTTCCTCGCCGGCGACCAGAGCGCGAAGACGACCGGGCACGTGATTCCCGTCGATGGCGGACTGCCAGAGGCTTTCTTGAGGTAAGAGCCTCACATCGATCGAAGGATCATCGTAATGATCACGAAGCTTTTTTCTGGAAAGGCTCTTTCGTTTTTCGGCAAGCTCTGCCCAGAAGCCCTTCGTCAATTCTTCGTGCCCTTCGTGGTTAAAGCGCGTCACCGTCTACCCGTCGCTCCAGGCGCGACTGGCATGAGCTCGTCATTCGGATACACGTGGTTGACGTTCTCGGGTGTCACGAGCTCGTGCTTGGCGAAGACGGCGGGCGGCACCGGGCGGTGATGCAGGAGGTCGAGGGCGACGCCGACGATGGCGGCGCCGTATTTTTCCGGAAAGTACGCGACGGAGCCGACAAGGCGCGTGCCGGGACGGCGCAGCTCGGCGCGGCCCTCGGGTGAGGCGTTCTGGCCCATGAGCGCGCAGGCTTCGGCGCGTCCCGCTTCCTGAAACGCGCGCAGCGCGCCAATCGCGCTTGGATCGTTGATCGCGCCGACGAGAAGACGACGGGATCGATTCGTGCGCAGGTGTTTGCGGACGACTTCGAAGCTGTGGCTGAAGACGCCGTCGCCGTCGAGGAACGTCACGCGGCAGTTCTCGAGCGCCGGCACGATTTCCTTGAGCCCCACGAGCATGCCGGTGAGGCGCATCCGCGGCAGGCTGCCGGCGCGCGCGAGCGCCATGAAGACGATCTCGTCCACCTCGCCGTGCCAATGCTGCTTCGCCCAGCGGCCGAGGAAGCGCCCGCCGATGAGACCCGCCTCGTAGTTGTTCGCGCCGAAGTAGGTCGCGCCCGGGTGCGGGACTTCGATCGCGATGAGCGGGATGTTCGCCTCGCGGTACTTGGCCGCCACGATGGGCGCCACATGCTCGTCGGTCTGGAACTCGATGACGAGGTCGACTTTCTCCCGAACGAGCACATCCGCGTTTCGCAGTGCGATTTTCGCGTTGTAGCGATTATCGACGCAGATCAGCTCGATTCCCTCGGCGGCCGCGGCGCGCTGGAGGCCGGTCGAGACCTCCTTGGAGAACTGGTAGTCGGTGCCCTGGGCGGCATAGCCCAGGCGGTAGAGCTTCTGCTTGAACGGGCGCAGGCAGGACCGATACAGGTTCTCGCCGACCTTTTCGACCATCCCGCAGCGTTCGAGCGTGTAGAGCAGCCGGAAGGCCATGCTCTTGGGCAGCCCGCTCCGGAGCGAGATCTCGCGAAGCGGCAGCGCCTCGCCCGAGGTCCGGAACGCGGACAACAGCCGGGACGAATGGACGACCGATTTGACGAGATAGCGGTCGCGGCCGCTCCCCGCTTCCTTGGCGCTCATACTGCCGGCCTTATCCTAGCAGCATTTCGCCTTGCGCAATGCCGTCAGCCGCGTCCTGCCAGGACCTGACGCTCGTACGTCTTGATTTCCTGAAGCCACGCCGCGCCGACCGGGACGCCGGCGCGGTCGCAGTACTCGTCCCAGAGCGCGCCGAACGGCAGCGTCTTGATCTCTTCCTGGAGCGCGAGCCGCGAGGTGTAGTCGGCGGCGGTTTCCGCGTCGCGCAGCGCCGGCGTCGGCTCGACGAGCGCCTTGAGCAGCGCCTTGATCATGTTGCGCGTGCCGATCGTCCACGCCGCCACGCGGTTGATGCTCGCGTCGAAAAAATCCAGACCGATGTGCGTGCGCGACAGGAAGTTTCCGCGCACCAGTTCCTGACCCAGCGCCTCGAGGTCCTCGTTGAGCACGACCACGTGATCGCTGTCCCAGCGCACGCCGCGGCTCACGTGCAGGAGGATCTCCGGCAGGAACGTCAGGATCGAGCTGATCTTGTCCGTGACGGTCTCCGTCGGGTGATAGTGGCCGGTGTCGAGCGTCAGGAGCTTCTGCCGCGAGAGCGCGTAGCCGTAGTAGAACTCGTGCGACCCGACCGTGTAGCTCTCGCAGCCGATCCCGAACAGCTTGCCCTCGACCGAATCGAGATTGAGCGACGGGCTGATCGGCTCCTTGAAGATCGCGTCGAGCGACTCGATCAGCCGCTCGCGCGGAGTCGCGCGATCGACGGGCGTATCCTTCATCCCGTCGGGAATCCAGAGATTCGTGACGCACGCCTTCCCGAGCGCGCGGCCCATCTCGGCGCCGATCTTCCGGCACGCGCGTCCATGGTCGACCCAGAACGCGCGGACCGCGGGATCGCGATGCGACAGCGTGAAGTTGTCGGCCGCCTTCGGATGAGAGAAGTACGTCGGGTTGAAGTCCAGTCCGATGCCGAGCGATCGCGCCCAGTCGATCCAGCCGCGGAAGTGCTCCGGGCCGATCTCGTCGCGGTCTACGCGCTTGCCGCCGAACTCGCCGTAGAACGCGTGAAGATTGAAGCGGTGCGTGCCGGGAATCAGCGAGAGCGCCTTGCCGGCGTCCGCGCGCAGCTCGTCCGGCGTGCGCGCCTTGCCCGGATAGTTCCCCGTCGCCGCCAGCCCGCCGCCGAGCCCTTCGCCAAACGACTCGAAGCCGCCGACGTCGTCTCCCTGCCAGCAATGGAGCGAGATCGGCACGGTCGACAGCGTCTTGAAGGCGGCTTCGGCGTCAACGCCCAGCTCGCGGTAGCGCTCGCGCGCGTGGGTGTAGGCCGTCTGACTGGTGGTGGTCATTGAACGTCCTCTCGAAGGGAGAATGTCCTCACGCGGCGATTCCAGCCATGAGCCGCATGAGCACGTCCTGTGTGGCGTCTGCGCGGGACAGCTTACCAACGACGCGGCCCTCGCGGAATACCACGACTCGCGTGGACAGGTTGAGGATCTCGGGCATGTCGCTCGAAATCAGCACGATCGCGAGCCCGCCGGCGGCCAGCTCGTCGATGAGCGCATGAATCTCGGCCTTGGCGCCGACGTCGATGCCGCGCGTCGGCTCGTCGAGGATCAGGATTCGGCTCTGTCTGGCGAGCCATTTCGCGAGCACGATCTTCTGCTGCGTCCCGCCGGACAATGCCGCGGCCGCGAGCGACTGCCACGCCGGTTCGACGCCAAGCCGTGAGAACCAGGGCGCCACGGCCGCGCGTTCCGCAGGCGCCTTGAGAATCGACAGCGCCGAGACACGATCGAGAATGCCGAGCGTCGCATTCTCCAGGGCGGTCATCGGCAGCACGAGGCCGTGACGCTTGCGATCTTCCGGCACCAGGCCGAGGCCGCGCTGGATCGCTTCCCGGGGCGACCTGCGACTGACTTCTTCGCCGCCGATCCACACGCGCCCGGTCGCATTCGGGTCGAGCCCGAACAGGGCGCGCGCGACCTCGGTGCGCCCGGATCCGACGAGACCGGCGAGACCCACCACCTCGCCCGCCCGCACCGAGAACGACACGTCGTGGAAGCGCCGAAGACTCGAGAGTCCTTCGACGCGTAGGGCTTCGCCGCCAGGCTCGGCCTCGACGTGCGCCGGAAAGTACTGATCGAGCCTCCGCCCGATCATCAACTCCACGAGACGCCCCTGGTCGACGTCGCCAATGGGCTGGGTCGCGACGTGCCGGCCGTCGCGCAGGACGGTGACCGCATCGCAGAGCCGCAGTATCTCCTCCAGGCGGTGACTGACGTAGATGCACGTCACGCCCTGCGCCCTGCAGCCGCCCGATGACCTCGTACAGCCGCTCCGCTTCGTGCTGCGACAAGCTGCTCGTCGGCTCGTCGAAGACGATGAGCCGGCCCTTCGGCTCGGCCGCTCGCCGCTCACGGCCGCCGCAATTTGCAGCAACTGCTGCTCTGCAATCGTCAACGCGCCGACGACGGCATCGACGTCGATCGCGGCGTCAATCGTGGCGAGCATCGCCGCGGCGCGCTTTCGCATTTCCCGGCGCGAGACGATGAGCCCGCGCGCAGGCAGCGCGCCGAGACACAGGTTCTCGGCGACCGACAGGTTTTCGCAGAAGGCCAGTTCCTGATGCACCATCGCGACGCCGGCGCGGATCGCGTCCGCCGGTCCCGCGAAGCGAACGATCTCGTCGCCGATGCGGATGGTGCCCGCGTCCGGCGTCGCAATCCCGGCCAGGATCCGCCCGAGCGTGCTCTTCCCCGCGCCGTTCTCGCCGCACAGCGCGTGGCAGGTCCCGCCGGCAATCTCAAACGACACGTCGTCGAGCGCGACGACGCCGGGAAAGCGCTTGGTGAGGTGAGCGATGCGGACGAAAGGGGTCACGTGCTCCGGCCCGACGAGGGGGTCAGAGCTCGATCTGTGGAAAACTCATGCAACATCGGGTTCTTGGAGGGTTGCATGAGTTTTCCACAGATCGAGCTCTGACCCCTTACTTGAGGTACTTCTCCGGCACGTCCGTGAAGCCCCAGTCCTTGAGCTGCCGCGCCCAGGCGCCGAGGTTCTCCGACGTCACGCGCACGAGCTCCATCGGAATGCGCTCCGGCACGTCCTGCTTGAGATGGACCTTGTCGAAGATGCGCTGCACGGACACGTAGCCCCAGAGGTACGTCGGCTGCGCCAGGAGCACGGGCGCGAGTCCCTTCTCCACGTAGGCCAGCATGGGGGCCAGCGCGTCGACGGCGACGATCTTGACCTTCTTCGGATCGAGATCGGTCAGGAGCGTCTGTGTGAACAGCGGCCATCCGCCGACCATCGCCCAGCCGCGGACCTGCGGATACGCGTTCTGGACACGAATCACCTCGGCGGCGGCGTCCTGCGCCAGCTCGACGTGGTAGAAGGTGTCGACGATCTTCATGCCGGGATACTTCGCCGCGGCCTGCTTGACCCCTTCCACGCGCTTGCGAAGGTTCGGCGCGTTCTGATTGCCGGCGAGGATGGCGATCGCGCCCGAGCCGTTCATCTGCTTGGCGAGCTCGTCCATCACGGCCTCGCCCGTCTTGACGTCGTCCACGCCGTAGTACGCGAACCGCTTCGACTCCGGCGCATCGCTGTCGAAGGTCATCACGGGCACGCCGCGCGCGACGGCGTCGCCGATCGCGCCGGTGACCTTGCCCGCGTCGGAGCAGGAGATCAGCACGGCGTTCGCGCCCTCGTTCACGGCCTGCGCGATGCGCTGCGCCTGCACCTGCCCGTCCTCGCCGGGCGGCGTGAGCCAGACGATCTCGACGGGTACGCCGTGCTTCTGGGTCAGCTCTTTCGCCGCCGCCTCCGCGCCCGTGCGCGCGGACAAGAACACCGGGTTGTTGGAGCTCTTCGCGATCAGCGCGATCTTGAGACCCGGCTTGGCCGTCCGGCTCGGATCACTCGCCGGCTGCGAACAGCCCGCGGCGAGCGACGAAAGCAGGAACAGCGCCGCGACGGTCGCGCGACTCCCAGTTCTCACGGTCATCTGGTTCTCCTCGAGGGGGCATCCTGCGCGAGCCGGCGCGTCGCGAGCCGCGCGCTGGCTTGATCGAGCACGACGGCCAGGATGATGGCACATCCGATGATGATCCACTCATAGTTCTGATCGAAGTGCAGCGTCCGGATCGACTGGCGGATGAGCACGATGAGCACGGCGCCGAGCATCGCGCTCACGGCGCTCCCGCGGCCGCCCGACAGGCTCGCGCCGCCGACGACGGCTGACGCGATCACGTAGAGCTCGTAGCCGGTCGCGTCGGCGGACGAGGCCGATCCGTAGAAGCTCGCGCCGAGAAACGCGGCAATCCCGGCAGTGAGACCCGAGACGACGAAGACCCCGGTCTTGATGCGGCGGACGGGTAACCCCGTCAACCGGCTCGCCTCGACGTTGCCGCCGATCGCGAAGACATGGCGGCCCATCACGGTCCAGCCGAGGTACACCGCGCCGCAGATCGTGACGGCGATCATGACCAGCATCGGCACCGGATAGAGCGACGCGTCAAATCCGAGCGAGGCCTTGGCGACGGCCGTCAGCGCGCCGGGCACGAGAATGCTTTCCGCGCTGCTCGCGACGAACGCGACGCCCCGCAACACCCACATCGTCCCGAGCGTGATGATGAACGGGTGCACGTCCAGGCCGACCACCATCAGCCCGTTGACGACACCCGCCGCGAGTCCGATGCCGACCGCTACCCCGAACCCGATCGCAACGGTGGCCAGCGGATCGAGCGGGCCCAGGCTGCGAAGCGCCATCGCGGCCGTCACGCCGGAGAGCGCGTAGATCGACCCGACCGAGAGGTCGATGCCGCCGGAGATGATCACGACCGTGGCGCCCACGGCCATGATCGCGAAGAAGCTGGCGTCGGTGAGCGTCTGGATCAGCGTGTGCGAGTTCAGGAAGTTGTTGACGGTCGCTCCGGTCCGCGGATCGACGTGCGTGCCGGCAAACATCGTCAGCGCGCCGCCCAGGAGCAGGATCACGAGGACGAGCCCGAGCTGAGGGGACGTGAGCGCTCGACGAACCATGTGGTGTAGGGCAGCCGCCTTGCTGATATTATGACGGGCGCCGCCGGGGACGCTGGCACATGCCGACTATCTACGAGGTCGCGAAACACGCCGGGGTTTCGACCGCCACGGTGTCACGCGTGATGAGCGGGCCGCGCGACGCGGTGTCGCCCGAGACTCGCGAGCGGGTGATGCGCGCCGTCTCGCTCCTCGAATACACGCCGAACTCGGCCGCCAAGAACCTGCGGACGCTCCGGTCCGGCAAGCTCCTCGTGACGGTTCCCGACATCTCGAACCCGTTCTTCTCGCTGATCCTGCAGGGCATCGAGGACGCCGCGCTCCGGGAAGGCTACGCCGTCCTGCTCGGCGACACCCAGCACGACACGGCGCGCGAAGAGCGCTACGCGACGATGCTGAAGAAGAAGGAAGCGGACGGCCTGATCTTTCTCGGCCACCGGCTCCCGAAGGAAGCCGAAGCGCTCGTCTCCGCGTCCACCGATCGCTGCGCGCCCATCGTGAACGGCTGTGAGTTCAGCCCGCAGCTCGGCGTGCCCAGCGTCCACATCGACAATGCCAAGGCCTCGCACGAGGCGATGGGCCACCTGTACGACCTCGGCCACCGGCGCATCGGCGTCGTCACCGGCCCGCTCGTGAGCCCGCTCAGCCGCGATCGACTGCGCGGCGCGATGTCACGCGCGAGCCAGGCCGGCGCGAAGCAGGACTTCTCCGTGCTCAACGGCGACTTCTCGATCGAGTCCGGCATCAACGCCGCGGAAGTCTTTCTGAAACGACCGGATCGGCCGACGGCGATCTTCTGCTTCAACGACGAGATGGCGATGGGCGTCATCGAGACCGCCCGCCGCCTCGGCGTCTCCGTTCCACGTGACCTGTCGGTCGTCGGCTTCGACGACATCCGCTTCGCGCGCTACATGGACCCGCCGCTCACGACGATCGCGCAGCCGATGCGCGAGATCGGCGAGGGCTGCGTCCGGCTGCTGCTCGAGATCCTCCGCGGCGACCAGATTCAGCCCGTCTCCGTCACGCTCCCGCACACGTTCATCGTTCGGTCAACGACGGCCAAAGTCGCGGGATAAGTTTTCTCCGCGTCTCGTTCCTCGCTAAAACGAAAAACGGATCTGCGCCTGAATCGATCGCGGGCCCTGGTAGCCGCTCACGGCGCCGAAGCCCGCCTGGTTCGGCCGCACGCGGTTCGGCAGCACGTTGCCGTTCGCGTCGAACACCGGATTGGTGATCGTCGTCGGATCGTTCGGGTTGTTCAGGTTCATCTGCGTCTGACGTCCGGTGATGCGCCCTTCGTTCGGGGCGTTGAACATGTCGACGCGCACCTGGATGAACCGTCCGCCCTGCAGCCGGATCGTGCGGGCGATCGCGATGTCGAGCACGCTCTGGAAACAGCCGCGCAGGTAGCCGTTGCCCGACTCGAGCCCGTCAGTGCCGACGAGCGGCCCGGCGAAGGCGGTCGTGTTGAACTGCCGGTAGGGGTCGCTGCTGCAACCCGCACCCGGATCGCCCATCAGCCGCACCCGCGCGCCGTAGTCGGGCGAGCCGGTCAGGTTGATGCTGTTGCCGCCGTTCTGGTAGCTGAAGCCCACCGTGTAGCCGGCGCCCGTGGCCGCCGACCAGATGCCCGACAACTGCCAGTCGTTGAGCACATAGCCGATGGCCCGCAGCGTGCCGGAATCCGCACGGAGATCGGGCAGGTCCCAGATGAAGTTCGCTCTCATGATGTGCGTCGCCGGGAAGTTCCGGCCGAGCAGCTCGTCAGCCTTCGCCTGATCGTCGCGATACGAGAACGAGCCGTCGCTGTTGTGCTGCAGCCTCGCGCCGGCCTGCTGGCGATCGTAGAGCGTGATCGTGTCGTTGAAGCCGAACGAGATGCCGTCACGGAAGCGGCGCTGGAACGACAGCTGCAGCGAGTGGAACGTGCGCCAGCCGCGGTTCTGCTGCTGCGTGATGGTGCCGTAGCCGTCGATCGGGCGCAGCACTTCGGTCGGCAGCGCCGTCGAGCCCGGCGTCGTCGGCGCGAGCGTGGTGTCCTGAGACGACGGCAGGAACGCGACGCCGAAGTCGATCGCGTTGATGTTCACGCCGTTGAACGTGTTGAAGCTGTGGTGGCCGACGTAGCCGACCGACACGGTCGTCGCCCACGGCAGCATCATCTGCGCTTCGGCGTTCCACTGGGTGTCCGACGGCAGCTTGATGTCACGCGGGAACGCCGCGAGGTTCGGCACGCCCTGCGTCGTGAGACCGCCCTGGCCAAGCGTCTGCAGTTGCGAGTACCGCACGGTGATGGTGCCCGAGGTCGGCGGGTTGTTCACGCCGCCCGAAAACGTCGTCGAGCTGGGACGGTCGAAGAACAGACCGAGGCCGCCGCGCAGCACGATGCTCTGCCGGCCCGTCACGTCGTAGGCCATGCCGAAGCGCGGCGCGATCGCGAGCGCCGGCGCGGAATACGTCGCTTTCGGCAGACCCTCCTGACCCGGCAGGAAGATGCCGTTCAGCAGGTTGCCCGAGTTGGGCACGATCGTCCCGAACGCCAGCGTGGTGTTCGGCCCGAGGAACTGGCCTGTCGTGGGATTCATCGCCTGACGGTTCGCCGCCGGGCAGCTCGTGCCGGGCGCGACGGTGATCGTGCAGCCGGGCACGTACAGCACCGGCGCCGCGGCCGACGACCACTTGTCCGGCAGGAAATTGGACGCCTGTCCGAGCTCGTCGTACTGCGCCTGCTGGCGCACGAACCGCAGGCCGTAGTCGAGCGTGAGCCGCTCGCTCATCTTCCAGTTGTCCTGAATGTAGAACTCGGTGTTGTTGTAGACCGAGCTCGTCTCGACGTACTTCTGCGCCTGCTGGAACGAGCTGAACGTGCCGATCGCCGCGTTGGCGTAGCCGTACGACGTGTCGAACGGGTTCGTCCCGACCGCATCCTGCTGGAAGCTGATGTTGCCGAACGCGTTGTTGCTCGTCTGCTCCGCCTTGTAGCTGTGGGTGTTGTAGAAGCCGGCCTTGATGTTGTGGCGGCCCCACACCTTCGTCAGGCTGAGCGCGAAGTCGTCGGTCGCGTTGATGTTGAACCACCCCGGGAAGCCGATGTTCGGCGGCGCGTTCGAGACGCGGTTGCCCCACGAGAACGGCGGCGTCTTCGTCATCCGCGAGCCGTCCCAGAACGGCGGCTGAATCTCGTTGAGCGCCTCGACGGCGTAGTAGCCAGGATCGAGGACGGTGGCGTTCGGGAAGAGGAACGGGAAGTTCTGCAGCCCGGCGCCGGCGAGGCTCGACTTGCTGTTCATCGGAATCGCCGCCGTGCAGAAGATCGCACCCGTGCCCGACTGCGCCTGTGCGCACCCGGCCAGCTCGTTCTGGCTGTGCCCGTACGTCGCTTCGAGGAACATCGTCGGCGAGATGCTGTAGTTGCCCGACACCGTGTAGCTGACGACCGGCTTGTCCTGCATGCGCGCGTCGTTGAAGCCCGGAAGCGACCCGTTGAAGGTCTGCGAACGCTGCTTCCACGAGGAGTACTTGAAGCTCGCACGCAACGTCTGCGTGATGTTGTAGTCGACCTTGACCGCGGGCTGCCACGACAGCACGCTCTCGGACGGCCGGCGGATCTCGTAGTTGTAGTTCTGCCCGACCGGCATCGCGAGGTTCGCCGCCGGCCACATATTCAGGATATTCAAGCCCGGCTGGTAGAGCATATTCGTCGGAATCTTGCCCAGCACGCCGCCGTCGGCGAAGCATGCGGTCTGGTTCGCGGCCGAGCAGGTGCCCGAAACGCGCGGGTCCTTGATGAAGTTGTACAGGTTGCCGTTGTTGTCCAGCGTCTGCGAGAAGTCGCCCTGCCGTTCGCGATCGGTCGGCACGCGGAACTGATTGACGTTGTTGCCGGCCGTGCGCGGCGAGAACTCCTGGCTGTAGAAGAAGAACAGCCTTGTTGTTCGCACCCGGTTTGCCGATCGGACCGCCAATCGAGTAGCCCCAGTCGCGCTCCTTCGCGATGTTCTTGGGATTCCCGTTCAGCTTGTTCGTCTTGCTGTTCGGATTCCAGTTGGAATTGCGTTCGACGTCGTAGACCGAACCGCGAAAGCGATTCGTGCCGCTCTTGGTGACGGCCGTGACCTGCACGCCGCTCGCGCGGCCGTACTCGGCCTGGTAACCCGACGTGAGGACCTTCACTTCGGCGATCGACTCGACGTTCATCTGCAGCAGCGGCCGATTGCTGCCCGTGTCCATCGTCGAGACGCCGTCCATCATGATGTTGGGATCGCCGCCGCCGCCGATGCGCTGCGGCGTGTTGTTGCCGTCCTGCGTCACGCCCGGCGCGAGCAGCGCCAGCGCCGTGAAGCTGCGGTTGGCGATCGGCAGGTTGGTCACCGCTTCGGTCGGGATGGTGAACGACCGCTCGCCGCTGTTCGCCTGGATCATCGGCGTCTCACCCCTGACCTCGACCGTCTCGGCCATGCCGCCGACCTCGACCGTGATCACGCCGACTTCGACGCGGCTGCCGGCCACGACGACGATGCCGGACTTCTTGAGCGTCTTGAACCCGCTCATCGAGACTTCGATGGCATACGCGTCAGCAGGAACGTTGGGAAATGAAAAGTCGCCCGTCGTGTTCGTGACGACGGGGGATGATTTCGTACCGCGGGTGTCACTGATGAGCACCACGGTCGCGCCGGGGATGACTCCACCCTGACCGTCCTTGACGGACCCGGTCACGGTCGAAGTGATGGTCTGCGCCGAAGCTGGAATCCCCGGCACGAGCATGGCGATGAGCGCCAGCCCAAGCAGGACACTGACTCCACGACGGATCCTTCCGATCATGGACTCCTCCTCCCTTGTCGTCCACGCAAACACCGGATGGGTGTGCGTCGAAGTTCTCGATTTCCCGGATGGTAGCCGAAAGCCGGGCAATAATCACGCGCCATGCGGGCGAAACCCCGGCACCGTCGTTCGGCCTCACCCTGGCTGATCGCCGGCGCGCTCGTCGCCGGTGCGCTGGTCGTTTATCTCACCCTGGGCCGTCGTCCCAATCCCCAAATCCCCCAATCCGTTTCGTTCAAGCGCCTCATGCCGTTCGCCGAAGCGAAAGCGGTACTCGATACGCTCCCCGGCGCGGTGCCGGTCGAGCTCCGATCGGCGCCCTCGGCCGAGGTCGAGTCCGCCTGGACGCGCTGGGCCATGCGGCACAACGTGGAGATCCGTCTCAGGCTGGAGCGCGGCGACGAAGACTCGGTCGTCAATTTCTGGCTCTACGGCACGTCGTTCACGAGCCGGCCGCGGGCGACCGCGCGCGACATCGCCCGGCTCGCCAACCGTGATGCGGCCGAGGACCTGCTGGTCGGCCGGCTCGACGATCTGGTGACGGCGATGGCTTCGCCAACCAACGAGCGCGTGCGATTCGCGAGGCAGGTCGTCGAACGCAAGGGCATCAACGTCGCCACGCCGGCCGGACAGGAGCAGGCCCGGATTTATCTGGTCGAGGCGCGCGCGCGGGCGATCGCAGAGAACGACCGCTACCGGCAGGCGGCGGAATCGGCGAAGCGTCTCGGCGTCCGAGGGCGCGCAGCTCGATGCGTTCGCGACGCTCTATCGCGAACGCGGCCTGTCCTCGGACACGTCGATCACAGCGGACTTCTCGATCGAGCACGCGCTCGAGGCGGGCAAGACCCAGGGACACCTCGCGCCCGGGAGCGTCCGGCGGATCGCCATCATCGGCCCCGGCCTCGACTTCACCGACAAGGCCGAAGGCTACGATTTCTACCCGCTGCAGACGATCCAGCCGTTTGCCGTCCTCGATTCGCTGGCGCGGCTGGGTCTTGCGGCGACCGGCGACGTGCAGTTGACGACGTTCGATGTGAGCCCGCGGGTCAATCAACACCTCACGACGGCGAGCGAGCTGGCGCGCGCCGGCGACGCGTACGTCCTTCAGCTGCCGCTCGAGCCTGACGACGCACAACGACAGTGGCATCCCGATCTGGTGAGCTACTGGCAGCGCTTCGGCGATCGCGTCGGCGACGTCGTCGAGCCGATTCCGCCGCCGGCAGGCGCGAAGGGTTTGAGAGTTCGCGCCGTCAGCGTGCGACCCTCGGTCGTGACGTCCGTCGTGCCTCACGACCTGAACATCGTGCTCGAGCAACTCCAGCCGGCGGTCCTGGGAGCCGGATTCGATCTCGTCATCGCAACGAACGTGCTGGTCTACTACGACCCCTTCGAGCAGGCGCTCGCGCTCGCCAACATCGCGGCGATGCTGCGTCCCGGCGGCGTGTTTCTCACGAACTACGCCGTGTCGCCACGTCCGCCATTCGAATCTGCGCCGAGCCAGACCACGAAGGTCTTCTGGGACCGACAGAACAACGGGGATACGATCTTCTGGTACCAAAAAACACAGAAGTAAGGTCCTGGCCGCAAGAGCAAGAATTCGCCCAAGTACCGTGAGGTAGGCCAAGAGCACTCTCAAGTCCTTCGGGCAACGAACACCGAAGTACTTCGCGGCCCTTGGCCATCCGTACTTCGCGGCTCTTGACCGAGGACTCACGGCTCTTGTCCACCCGTACTTCGCGGTTTTCGCCGAAGTCCTCGCTCTATCGAAGTGCTGGACTTGCTCTCCGTTCCCCCCTAAGCTGTCCTGAGAGGCCCTACGACATCTCATCCCCGCAAGACCTATGGCAGACGTGCGTCGCTCGTCGCTTTGAGCCTGGCCGGCGCGAGCTTGGCGGCGGGCGCGTTCGAGCCGGCGGCGCGGGCCGATCAGCAGGCGACTTTCAGAGCCACGGTGGACCTCGTCGCCGTGGACGTCCAGGTCGTCGATCGCAACGGCCGTCCGATCCCACACCTCGGTCCCGAGAAGTTCGAAGTCTCGATGGACGGCAAGCGCCGGCGCGTGGTGTCAGCCGATTTCGTGCGGCACGACGACAGCAGCGCGCCGCGTCCGGCGCCGCCGAGCGAGGATCGCCGCTTCAACGCGCTCGGGGCGCCGATGGGGCGGATCTTCATGGTCGCCGTCGACATCAACAGCTTCAGCGTCGGCGACTCGCGCGGCGTCGTGGCCTCCGCCACCCGGTTCATCAAAGGACTGAGGCCGGACGACTTCGTCGGCCTGTTTGCGTTCCCGGTTGGAGCGCGGGTGGCGCCAAGCACCGACCACCGCTCAGTCATCTCGAAGCTCGATACCATCGTTGGCGGGCGGCAGTCGATGGAGAGCAGCTACCACCTGTCGCCGTCCGAGGTCGTGGACATCACGGCGGAGACCGCGGCGCTCTCATCGAGTCTGGGCCGCGCGACGCAGGTCGCGCCGCTCGCGAACAATCCGGCCGACAGCGGCACGCTCCGGCGCGTGCAGTTGCGCGAGTGCGGCGGACAAATCGATCAGATTTGCGCGGCGAACATTCGGCTCGATGCCGAGTCGATGTCGTACTTCTACGAGGGTCAGGCCACGATGGCCATGAGCGGGTTGACGTCGCTCATCCACGACCTGTCGTTTGCGGACCCGGCGGCGCGCAAGACCGTCGTGCTGCTGAGCGCCGGCATGACGGCGAGCGACCGGCCCGGCGGACGGCCCAACGTGGACGACCTCGCGAAAGCGCTCGGGCGCACGGCCGCCGAAACCAACACAACGGTGTACGCCCTCCACATCGACACGTCCTTCGTTCAGGGTTATTCCCCCGAAAAGCGGCGCACGAGCCGGTCACCCATCTCTCAGGAGCGCGAGTCGGTGATGCTCGGCCGCCTGCTCGACATCTTCTCCGGCGCCTCCGGCGGAACGATGATGCGAGTGCTCGTAGGCTCCGGCGAAGGCGCGCTCGATCGCGTGCTCCTCGAGACCTCGTCGCACTATCTGCTGGGTGTGGAACCGACCGACGAAGACCGCGGACGGCTGCGCGAGCTGAAAATCAAAGTCAGTCAGTCCGGCGTCACCGTACGGAGCCGTCAGTGGGTGGCGGTGCCGAAGAAGCGAACCTGATCAATTCAGCACGAACATGTAGAGCGAGCCGCCGCTGCTGAAGAGCAGGTGCTGCTTGCCGTCGAGCATGAACGTCTCGGGCGGACTCTGCAGTCCGCCGATCTGCGAATACCAGAGGCCCTTCCCCGTCGTCGCGTCCCAGGCCTCGACGTTCTGGCCGTTGCTCAGGAAGAGCACGCCGCCGGCCGTCGAGAGCAGGCCGACGCTGCCGCCGTTGATCGGCTTGCGCCACGACGATCTTTCCGGTCTTGTAGTCGACCGCGACGATGCTGGTGCCGAGCGACACGCCGCCGCCACCGCTGGTGCCGCCGAGTCCCATCGACCCGCGCGGATCGGGCTCCATCAGGTAGCTGACCGACAGCCCGCTGTTCTCGTGCACGTAGAACAAGCCGGTCTCCGGCGAGAACGTCGGCGGCGGATAGTTCAGCACGCTGCCGTTGACGAGCGACCCGGCGATCGTCGCGTCCTTGTGCGGATTGCGCTTCGGCTGTCCCTTCTCGTCGAGCCCCTGCGCCCACACGTTGGTGAGGCCGAGCTTGCTCGTGACGAGATGCTGGCCGTTCGTGCGGTCGAGCACGAAGAAGTAGCCGTTGCGCGTCGCCGTCATGATCAGCTTGCGCATCCGGCCGTTGAACATCCCGTCGAAGATGCACCGGCGTCTGCGTCGAGTCCCAGTCGTGCGTGTCGTGCGGCGAGGTCTGGAAGTACCACGCCATCTTGCCGGTGTCGACGTTGAGCGCGACGAGCGACGACGTGAACAGGTTGTCGCCTTCGCCGCGGCCCGTCGTGTACGACGGCGTCGGGTTGCCGGTGCCGAAGATGTAGAGCTTGGTCTCCGGATCGTAGACGCCGGGAATCCAGGTCGCGCCGTTGCCGTGCCGCGCCGCGTCGAGGCTCGCCCAGGTCTCGAGGCCGGGATCGCCCTCCTTCTGCGGCGTCGCATACCAGAATCCACTTCACGGCGCCCGTGCGCGGATCGAGCGACTTCAGGAACGCCGGCGCGTCGAGGTCGTTGCCGGTGCCGACGAGCAGGTGTCCGTTGATCGGCATCGGCGCGTTCGACGAGAAGTACTGCTGGTCGAACGGCGCGACCTCGTGCCGCCACACTTCCTTGCCGGTCTTCGGCATCGAGCGCGACGACCCAGTCGTCGTGCTGCGAGAAGTAGATCATGTTGCCGAGCATGCCGGGGCCGCGCGTGCCGGTCGTCGTGCCGCCGCGCGTCTTCCAGTAGTTGTGCCAGAGGACCGCGCCATCGCGCGCGTCGAGCGCGAAGACGTTGTTGGGCGACGCGGCGTAGAGCGTGCCGTCCACGAACAGAATCCCGCCGCCGATGCGCGCCGGTCCGCACGTGTTCGCGTCGCCGTTGCCGAGGCCGCCGACGACGATCGGATAGCTCGGCCCGCCGCCGCCACCGCCGCGCCGCCGCCGCCACGTCCGCCACCGCCGCCACCGCCGCCCGGCTGCCGGACCCGGGCCGATGCCCGTGCCGGTCGGACCGCATCCCTGTCGTGAGCGGCGTGATCCACTTGAGGCTCAGGTTCTTGACGGTGGTCCTGTTGACGAGCTTCAGCGCGCTGTAGCGCTTGCCGGTGAGATCGCCCGAGTAGCTGGTCCACTCGTCCGACAGCGGCTTCATGATCCTGGCCTGATCGAGACCGCCGGTCTCGGCGGGCGCCGGGCCGCTCTGAATGGTCTGGCCTTTCCAGTCGGGGTGGCCCGGGCCGATCGGCGTGGGTCCGCTCGGCACGTAGTTCGGATTCTGCTGCGCGATGAGCAGCGCGGGCGACGAGCAGCGACGCGGCGAGCATAGTCTCTTCATGGGTCTTCTTTTATTAGTTGCTCGCGGGGCCCCACCCCCGCGCTCGCGCTCGCCGCCGACGGACTCGCTTCGCTCGCGCTGGCTGCGGCGCGTCCTACTTGATCGTCCAGAGATACGCCGTGATGTCGTGCATCATCTTGCTGTCGCGATCCTCGTGGGCGAGCTTCACGATCGTGTTGACGTGCCCGGCCCTCGGATCTTTGACCTCGACCTTGGGCACGCCGTCGGTGCGCGCCATGCTCTTGCGCGTGCCGTCCGGCAGCATCAGCACGACGAGAAAGTCGTCCTGGCGCAGCAACCGTGCCTTCGAGCTTCGACCCGTCGGCCATGGTGACTGTCGCGGGAAGTCCGCCGCCCCGCCCCCACCGCCGCCTCCGCGGCCACCGCCGCCGGCCGCGCTGCCGCTGACCCACCCGTTCTGGAGGGCTCGGGGTTCGGGAAACTTCGCGCCGATCCCTTTCAGGTTCCCCGTCACTGAGTGGCACGCGCCGCACAGGGTCTCGAACGTCGCTTCGCCGGTCTTCGCGTCGCCGACGAGCACGTTCAGCGTGACGTTGGTCGGGTTGCGTCCTGGAGGGCTGCCCTGGCCGCCCATCGTCGCGTGGACGCTGTGGATGTATTCGGCGATGGCGACCGTGTCGGCCTCGATCAGCGTGAGCGCGGGGCGATGTTTGGCCACGGCCGCAGCGATGAGCTCGCCCTTCTGATCTCTCAGCGCGATGCCGGAACGCAGCAGGTTGGGGTTCTTGCCATCGACCGTGCCGCGCAGGTCCAGCGCGTGGCAGCTTGCGCAGTTCGTCTCGTAGAGCGCCTTGCCGCGGGCGATGACGTCCGGCGAGGCCAGCGGACGGGTGTACTGCGTGAAGCCGCCGCGGCGGCCTCCGCCGCCCTGAGGCGCGCCCGCCGCGCCGGCTCCCCCTTGTTGACCCGCTTGCGCGAGCACCAGGCCAGTCATGGCGGCGCCCGCGAGCACAGCGGCGCCCGCCATCAAGCGCGTTTGTGCAGTCATGGAGTCAGCCTCCCCTTTTGTTTTTGCAGGAGTGTGCCTTGAAGTTTGAACTCAGAACTTCGAACTCACTGGACGCCCGTCGCCGATCGCGACGAGCGTCCAGTGTTTGTCTGCGTGCTCTCCAGCCCTTCTCCGTGTCCTCGTTTTAGTACGTGAACCGGATCTGGAACTGAACCGTGCGCGGGCTCTGGTAGTCGTTCGCGACGCCGAAGCCTGCGCCGCGCGGGAGCGACCGCGCCGCGATCAGGTTGCCGTTCGCGTCGTACGGCAGGTTGCGTGATCGTGACCGGATCGTTCGGGCTGCTCAGGTTCATCGTCGTGTTGCGGCCGGTGATGCCGGCCGCGTTCGGCGCGTTGAACATGTCGACGCGCAGCTGGATCGTCTTGTTGCCGCCGAGCCGGATGTTCCGCGCGATCGCCAGATCGAGCGTGCTCGAGAAGCATCCGCGCAGGTAGTCGTTCCCCGACTCGAGACCGACGCTGTTGTACAGCGGGCCCTGGAACGCGGACGTGTTGAACTGCTGGTAGATGTTGCCGCGGCAGCCCGCGCCGGGATCGCCGACGACGCGGACGCGCGCGCCGTAGTCGGGCGAGCCGGTCAGGTTCACGTTGCCGCCGCCGTTCTGGTAGCTGAAGCCGACGGTGTACGCGCCGCCGGTCGGCGCCGTCCAGATGCCGGAGAGCTGCCAGTCGTTGATCGACGTAGCCGATCGCCTTCAGCCGCGGACGACTCGGCCTGCAGATCCGGCAGATCCCACACGAAGTTCGCCTTCATCGTGTGCGCGGTCGGGATTGTTGTTGCCGAGCAGCTCGTCGGCTTGCGCCTGATCGGCGCGGTACGACCACGTGCCGTCGGCGTTGTGCTGCAGGCGCGCGCCGGTGCTCTGACGGTCGTAGAGACCGATCGTGTCGTTGAAGCCGAACGAGAAGCCGTTCGCGAACCGGCGGTTGAACGAGAACTGCAGCGAGTGGTACGTCCGCCAGCCGCGGCCGAGCTGCTGGTTGATGCTGCCGTAGCCGCGGATAGGCGCGCATCTGGTCCGTCGACACCGCCGACGCGCCCGGGGTCGGCGTTGACCGCGAGCGTCGGATCCTGGTTCTGCCGGCAGGAACGCCGCGCCGAAGTCGACCGCGTTGATGTTGACGCCGTCGAGCGTGTTGTAGCTGTGCTGGCCGACGTACTCGACGTCGAGCGCCGTGTTCCACGGCAGCATCATCTGCACGCCCGCGTTCCACTGCGTGGACGACGGCAGCTTGCTCTCGTACTCGAAGACCGAGAGCGCGGGCGGCGCCTTCGGTCGTCAGGCCGCCGGTGCCCAGCGTCTGCAGCTCGCCGTAGCGGACCGTGACGCTCTTGTAGACCGGCGGGTTCTGCACCTGCGAGTAGATCGAGTTGCCGCTCGGCCGGTCGAAGAAGAGGCCGGCGCCGCCGCGGAGCACGAACGTCTGGCGTGCCGGTCAGGTCGTACGCCATGCCGAAGCGCGGCGCGAGCGCGAGCAGCGGCCACGTGTAGGTCGTCTCGACGATGCCCTGGCCGGACAGGAACAGCCCGTTCGTCGTGTTGCCGGTGTTCGGGCACGAGTCGTGCCGATGGCGAGCAGCGATGTTCGGCCCGAGGAACTGCCCGGTGATCGGGTTCATCGCCTGGCGGTTGGTGCCGCGTGCAGGGATACACGCCGTTCGCGCAGCCGGCGACGTACAGCGTCGGCGCCTGCGACAGCGACCACTCGTCCAGGAGGAAGTTCGACGCCTGCCCGCGCTGAGTCGTACTGCGGCTGCTGGTGGACGAGCCGGACGCCGTAGTCGAGCGTCAGCTTGTCGTTCACCTTCCAGTTGTCCTGGATGTAGCCCTCGGTGTTGTTGTAGACGAACTGCGCCCTCGACGTACTGCGGAGGCCTGCTGGTACGAGCTGAAGATGCCGAGCGCGGCGTTCGCGTAGCCGAACTGCGAGTCGATGCGGGTTGTTGGTGTCGTTGCCGAAGTTGACGGTGCCGTTCCAGCCGCCGCGCTGCTGCGCCTTGTAGCTGTGCGTGTTGTAGAAGCCCATCTTGATCGTGTGACGGCCGGCGACCTTCGTCAGGCTGATCGCGATGTCGTTGGTCGCGTTGATGTTCAGGTAGCCCGGGAACGGGATGTTGGGCGGCGCGTTGGCGACGCGGCCGCCCCAAGTTGAAGTTCGGCGGCATCGACGATGCGGCCGTCCTGCCAGATCGGCGTCGGCACACCCTGAAGCACCTCATACGCGTAGTACCGCTCCTGGATCGATCACGCCGCGTCCGGGAAGAGCATACGGCAGCCCGCCGAGCCCGGCCTGGAGTGCGATCGGCCATCGGGTTCATCGGGAACGCGTTCCGGCAGTCGCTCGGGCCGGTGCCGTCCTGAGCCAGCGCGCAGCCGGTCAGCTCGTTCTGGCTCTGCCCGTACGTCGCCTCGAGGAACATCGTCGGCGTTGAGGTTGTAGTTGGCCGTCACGGTCCACGTGCTGACGACCGGCTTGTGCATCGCGTGTCGTTGAAGCCGGGGATCGATGCCGTTGATCGTCTCCTTCCGCTGCTGCCAGCCGGAGTACTTGAACGACGTCCGCAGCGCGTTCGTGGCGTTGTAGTCGACGCGGATCGCCGGCTGCCACGCGAGGAGCGTCTGGTTCGGCCGGATGATCTCGTAGTTGTAGTTCTGCCCGGCGGGGACGTTCGCGATGTTCGGCATCGGGAACATGTTCAGGATGTTCAGGCCGGTCTGATAGAGCCGGTCCGCCGGAATCCTGCCGAGCACGCCGCCGCTCGCGAAGCAGCGCCGGTCGTGGTTCGTCGCCGAGCAGGTGCCGCTCAGCGCGCGGATCCGAATGTACGGGAACGGGTTGCCGTTGTTGTCCGTCGTCTGCGAGAAGTCGCCCTGCCGCTCGAGCGCGGTCGGCATCCGGAAGCGTCTGCACGTCGTTGCCTGCCGTCGCGCGGCGCGAACTCGTGGCTGTAGAAGAAGAACAGCTTGTTGTTGCCGCCGGGCTTGCCGATCGGACCGCCGATCGAATAGCCGAAGTCGCGCTCTCTTCAACACGTTCTTCGGATCGCCGTTGAGCTTGTTGATCTTGGTGTTCGAGTTCCAGTCGAGTTGCGCTCGACGTCGTAGACCGAGCCGCGGAAGCGGTTCGTGCCGCTCTTGGTCACGGCCGTGATCTGCAGGCCGCTCGACCGGCCGTACTCGGCCTGGTAGTTCGAGACGAGGACCTTGACCTCGGCGATCGACTCGACGTTCATCTGCAGCAGCACCGAGTTGCTGCCGGTGTCCATCGTCGACACGCCGTCCATCATGACGTTGTTGGCGCCGCCGCCGCCGACGGCGGTTGTTGCCGTCTGCACGCCGGGCGCAAGCGACGCGAGCGCGGTAAAGCTGCGGTTGGAGATCGGCAGGTTCTCGACCGAGTCGGTCGTGACGGTGAACGATCGCTCGCCCCTGTTGGCCTGGATGACGGGGGACTCGCCTTTGACCTCGACCGTCTCCGCCATGCCGCCGACGTCGATCGTGAGGGTGCCGACGGCCACGCGGTTGCCCGCGCCGACGACGATGCCGGACTGCTTGAGGGTCTTGAACCCGCTCATCGAGACTTCGATGCTGTAGGTGTCTGCCGCGACGTTCGGGACGACGAAGTCGCCAGTCGTGCTCGTCACGGTCGGAGCCAGTTTGACTCCGCGTGTGTCGCTGATGAGCGTCACCGTCGCGCCGGGAATCACGCCGCCCTGTCCGTCCTTCACGGTGCCGGACACGGTGGCGGTCGTCGTCTGCGCCGAAGCGGGAACGGCAATAGCCAGCAGGGCTATCATCGCCACGGCGAGAGCTCGCACACTCTTTCTGCCGATCATGGACTCCTCCTGACAGTGCCTACGAAAAACGACCTCGGGGGGCGTTTTCACTCAACTGCACGAAGCCCCCGAGGTTCCGACCGTCTCTACAGCTTGACCTCCCAACCCTTGCGGTAAGTGGGCTTGACGAACTTATCGGCTTCTTTCTTGTTGGTGATTTGCAGCTTCTTGGGATCCCAGAGCAGTTTCTCGCCCGGGAAATGCGCGGCCACCGCTGCCAGGACGACCCATTCCGTGTAAGGGCCGGCAATGCTGAAGTTGGAACACGCGGGCGCGCCGCCCTTGCAGGCGCGAATCCAGTCGCGCTGGTGGCCTGGCGATCGCGTGAGGATTTGCGCGGGCAACTGGTAGTCGGCCCACCGTTCGCCAGGGAGGAGACCCACGCCCTCGCCTCGCCCGCTCGTGCCAAGGAAGCCCTTGGAGCCGACGAAGATCTGGTTGTAGCCGCTGCCCTGCTGGCCGCCGCCCTGACCACCGCCGCCCTGGCCGCCGGCTCCGCGTCCACCACGACCGCGACCGCCAGCTCCCGCTTGTGCCGCCGCATCCGCACTTGCCGCGGCCGCGGCCGGCGGTCCGCCTGGCGCCGCCCCACGACCTCGTCCCCCACCGCCCGCGCCCGCGGCGTTCGCGACTGTGGGCCCGGTGCCCGGAATCTGACGCGCCTGTTCGGCGGTCATGCCCGGCGGGAGATACGTGTCGCCGGTGTCCGACCAGTAGACGCTGACCGGCGGCATGCTGCCGCGCGCGGGGAAATCCCAGCGGACGGCCACGCCGCCCGTCGGATACGTGTACGGGCTCTGTCCCTCGCCGAGCTTCGTGCACTCGACGCTCGTGGGACTGCCGAGCTGCAACGCCCAGTTGGCGGGACCGAGAATGTGAATGCCCCAATCGCCGATCAGGCTCGTGCCGAAATCCCAGAACCCGCGCCAGTTGAACGGCAGGTAGAAGCCGTACTGCTGCTCGTCGTACTGCTTGCGCCACGCGTCGTCGCCGGACGTGTAGTCGCGCCACGCCGCGGTGCCGAGCCAGAGATCCCAATCGAGCGTGTCAGGAACCTTTTCAGTCGCCGGCAGCGTCTGCATGCCCTGCGGCCATCCCGCGCGGCCGCGGTACGCGCGGACTTCGGTGACGTTGCCGATTTCGCCGGACCAGATGATCTCGGAGGCGACGCGCGTCGCTTCGTGCGAGTACCCCTGGTTGCCCATCTGCGTCGCGACCTTGTACTTCGCGGCGGCGTCGGTGAGCAGGCGCGCTTCCCATGGCGTGCGCGTGAGCGGCTTCTCGACGTACACGTGCTTGCCGAGCTGCATCGCGGTGAGCGCCGTGATCGTGTGCATGTGATCGGGAATCGCGATCGTCACGGCGTCGATGCCCTTGCCTTGCTTGTCGAGCATCTGACGGAAGTCCTTGTAGCGCGTCGCCTTTTCCCAGCGCTTGAATCCTTCCGCGCCGCGCGCCCAATCCACGTCGGCAAGCGCGACGATGTTCTCGGAGTCGCAGCCGCCGAGGACGCTCATCGCCCGGCCGCCGGAGCCGATGCCGGCGATGTTCAACTTTTCATTGGGGGACTGATATCCAAGTGCTTTGAGCGACGGCATGCTGCCGAAGCCGACGCGCGGCAGGGCGCCCGCGAGGAGGGTGCCGAAAAAGAAGTGCCGGCGCGAAATGCCGCGGTTCTTGCCTTGTTCGCTCATCGGACGCCTCCGCACGACGAGACAAGTCAGCCCCGGCGCGATTTCACCGAGCCGCTCGCCATGTAATCGATTGCGGGGATGATGCGCCCGGCAGCCCTCACGGCGCAACAGCTATTCCGATATTTCGCACCGCATAACGCGTTTGTAACGGTTCCATACAGGGAATATACGAAGAAATAAGCGTTTGCTGCGGGGCCGGCGTTCTGCTGGACGCAACGAGCCCGCCGGGGGGACGCCGGTTCCCGAGTCAAAAACGCCCATGCTAGGATTACTGTCGATGTCCGCACCATTCATCCCTCGCTGGATCACGCAATCAGTCTTCGGTGTCCTCGCCGTCGTGGCGCTCAACGTCGTCTTCAGCGGACCGCCGAGCTTCGCCGAACAACAGACCTACTGCACGCGCGGATTCCAACTGGTGGACGGCAAGTGCTTGGACGTCGACGAGTGCGCGGTCGAGAACGGCGGATGCGGCGACGCGAAGTGCGCCAACGTCGACGGCGGCTGGCGCTGCGGCGCGAACTGCCCTGCCGGCTTCACGGGCACGCCGGCGACCGGCTGCGTCGACATCAACGAATGCGCGACCGGCAACGGCGCCTGCGATCGGCTCACGCTCTGCCGCAACACGCTGGGGTCGCGGATCTGCTCGCAGTGCCCGGAAGATCATCTCGGCGACGGCCTGGTCGGCTGCTTCGACGTGAACGAAGTGAAGAACGCGCCCGACAAGCGCGGGCCAGGGATCGCGACGCCCGGCAACATGACGGTCGCGGCCACCTCGGCCGAGGGCGCCGTCGTGAAGTTCGCGGTGTCCGCCATCGACTTCGTCGACGGCCCTCGCCCCGTCACGTGCGCTCCGGCCCCCGGCGCGACGTTCCCCGCCGGCGACACGGCAGTCACGTGCACCTCGACCGACGCCGCGGGCAACAAAGGCACCGCGTCGTTCACAATCACCGTCGTGAAGTAAATGACCTCGGGGGTCATTTTACGGATTTCGTAAAATGACCCCCGAGGTCATTTCGCGAATCGGCGTCGCGGCGGCCGTTGCGCTGACGACCTCGTTCCCCTCGCCGCAGTCACCCCGCGCCAATCTGCAGCAGGTCTTCGTCTCGGTCATCGACGCGCGCGGCGCGCCGGTCGCCGGGCTCTCGGCGTCCGATTTCGCCGTCGCGCTCGATGGCACGCGGCAGACGATCGAGAGCGTCGTGCCTGCGCCCGGGCCGATCTCCATGGCGCTCCTGACCGATCGCCTCGGTCTCAGCACCACGTAGACACAGTTCGATGTTCAACGCGCGCTGACAGAATTCGTCAGGGCCGTGCGACAGGGCGATCCGGACGTTCGCATCGCGCTCAGCACGTTCGACGGGCCGGTCGCGCACGTGACGCGATTCAGCAGCCCGGGCGCAGAGCTCGATCGCGCGCTCGGCCGGCTCTCGAGCGCCGTGCCGGACTCGACGCTGCTCGACGCCGTCGCCGACTCATCCAAACTCATGCTTCGCGCGCCGACATCTCGGCGCGTCATCTTCGCGCTCGTCTCGGCGTATCGACCAGATCAGAGCACGATGCGCTCCGACGAGGTCGGAGACCTGCTTCGCGAGTCGGCCGCGTCGTTCTGGGCGGTCGAGGTCGTACGCGACCTCACGCAAGGCGGCAACTCACCGAGCGCGCACCGCGAGCTTCTGCTCGAGTCAGGGACAGTGCGGAGCGGCGGGCAGCGCGTGACCGTCTCGAAGCGATCCGAGCTCGGGCCCGCGCTCTCGATGATCGCCGCACAGATCCTGGGCCAGTACCAGGTGAGCTACGCGCCCGGCGGCGGCACCCGCCGCACCCGGCTCGTCGTCGGCGTCCGGCGAAACGACGTGCGCGTGCTTGCGCCTGCTTGGATCTCCGGGGGCTAGGCACAACTAGGCACTGGGCACTGGGCACTAGGCACTAGGCACTGGGGTTCATCTGCGCATTTCGGGCAGCGCCGCATATCGGCCGCTCCGGCGCACGAGAATCTCGACCGCGTCGTCCGAAAACACCGTGGCCCAGTCGCTCGCCGGAAACTGCCCGGCGCCCGACAGCTCGCCAGGTCGCGGCCGCGACAACATCGCCCAGTCCACGGGCGCGACGAGCTGATCCCACTCCGCCTGCGATCGCGTGAGGTACCGAATCCGCGTGAAGTGCTCCGGCGGATACGCCTGAAGGCGGCTGTCCTGAAACACGCGTGCCTGCGGGTACAGATTCCAGATGATGTACCCGCCCAGGTTGTTGCTGTTGAAGAGCGGGCCGCTGAGCCCGTGCGTCCGCGCAAAATCCATGGCGCGCGCTGAGAAGAACGACGGAGGTTCGAGGGCGTCGCCGCCAACGCGCCAGGTCGTGAGCAGCGTCGGGACGGAATGCGCGCGACGACGACCGCGGCGGCGAGCGCGGTCACGACGACGGCGCGGCGATCCAGACCGTGAGCGACGAAGAGCGCGAGGCGTGAAGCGAGCATTGGCGCCGTCACGAGAAAGACGAGCGGCGTGAGCCGCAAATACCGAAGCCCGAGCGCCGCGAACACGACGCCGGTCACGAGCTCCCAGAGCGTCAGCCGCTTCGGTTGCGAGAGCAGCATCACCGCCCACACCCCGAGATAGAAGTAAAACGCGCGGTAGCCCGGCAGGTACGGCGGCTGCAGCTCGGCAATGTCGAGCATCGCCGGCACTCCGGCGTTCTCGAACACGTAGCGGAAGAACCCCCACCCGTACGGCGTCGCCAGTGTCGCCGCCGCTGAGAGCCCGGCCATTCCCGTCGCCTGCCACGCCTCACGCCGCGTCAGCGCCGACGGCCGGACGAGCTCGGCGAGCGCAAACAACGCGATGAAGGCCACGCCGAACACGGCTTCGATGTGGAAATTGCTCCAGACGGCGACGAGCGGCACCATCCAGCGCAAGGGCGTCGCGCTCTTCGCGAGCACGGCGCGCGTGACCAGCAGGCTCGCACATGCCAGCGCCGCAAACGAGACGAGGTGCGGCCGTGGAATCGCGCGCGGCTCGATGACGACGAAACCGAGCAGGACGACGGCAAGGCGATGGCCGGCGAGGATCTCTCTCTGGCCGCCGACAAGTACCAACCAGAACGTCGCCGCCAGCAGCACCGCCTGCAGGATCTGGATGCCCAGCCCCCCGGCGCCCATCCACGCCAGGTACGCCGTGATGTCGAACAGCCACGACGTGTAGTGCTGCGGGTAGTCGGGGGAGACGAAGCTGAAGAGGTTCGACCGGACGATTGTGCCGCCCGCGTCCTCACGGCCCTGCGCGAGATGCCACCAGAGGTCCGGCTCGTAGATCGCGCGAAAGCTCAGCAGCGCCGCCGCGAGGCTGCAACCGATTACATTCACGTATAATGCGCTGGGACGGCGCATGGACCACCATAATAATCTGGCCATCCTCGTCGGCGGCGGCCCCGCCCCCGGCATCAACAGCGTGATCGGCGCGGCCACGATCCGCGCCCGGCTCGAAGGCATCGAGGTCATCGGCATTCGCGATGGCTTCGAGTGGATCATGCAGGGCGACATCGACCACGTGATGCCGCTCACGATCGACACGGTGAGCCGCATTCATTTCCGCGGCGGCTCGTATCTCGGCATCTCGCGGGCCAACCCCACGACCGATAGCGCGCGGCTCGAGACGACGATCTCCTCCCTCATGCGGATGAACGTGTCGCAGCTCATCACGATTGGCGGCGACGACACGGCCTTCTCCGCCATGAAGCTCGAGCAGCGCGCCGCCGGCCGCCTCCGCATCGTCCACGTGCCGAAGACGATCGACAACGACCTCGACCTGCCGGTGCACGTGGACACGTTCGGCTACCAGTCCGCCCGCCACTACGGCGTCGAGATCGTCAAGAACCTGATGGTGGACGCGAAGACGACGTCGCGGTGGTATTTCGTCATCGCGATGGGCCGCAAAGCCGGGCATCTCGCGCTCGGCATCGGCAAGGCCGCGGGCGCGACGCTGACGTTGATCACCGAAGAGTTCAGCGCGCCGCTCCGGCTGAAGACGATCGTCGACACGCTGGCCGCCGCGATCATCAAGCGCCTCAGCGAAGGACGCCGCGACGGCGTCGCCATCATTGCCGAGGGCCTCGTGCTCGACGTCATGCCCGAAGACTTTGCCGGGCTTCAGGAAGTGGAGCGCGACGCGCACGGCCACCTGCGGATTGCCGAAGTGAACCTGGGCGAGATTCTCAAGGCGGCGGTCCAGGCGCGGCTGCGCGCGCTCGGCATCGCGACCACGATTGCCGCGAAGAACATCGGGTACGAGCTGCGCTGCGCCGATCCGATCCCGCTCGACATGGAATACGCGCGCGATCTCGGCTACTGCGCCGCGAAGTACCTGCTCGCGGGCGGCAACGCGGCGATGATCTCGATTCAGGGCGGGCACTTCGTGCCGGTGTCGTTCGCGGACATGATGGACGGCGAGACGGGACGCGCCCGTGTGCGGCTGGTCGACATCACGTCCACCCGCTACGCGATCGCGCGCCGGTACATGATCCGGGCCCGCCGCGACGACTTCGACGACCCGCACGAGCTGGCCAAGCTCGCGAACACGGCGCACCTCTCCGAGGGCGAGTTCCGGCGCCAGTTCGAGTACCTGGTGGCGGCCGAGCCTCCCGCGCTCGTGTTCGACCAGTTGGGGGAAACGACGTCCACGACCTGATCATCACATGCCAAGGACGGTGTCCGCGCTCGTCGCAGCCGTGTTGTGCGCCGCCTTTGCGCCGGATCCCTCCCGGCCCGCCCAGACGCCCACGTTCCGATCCTCGGTCGACCTCATCGCCGTGGACGTCCAGGTGCTCGACCTGATGGAGACGTCCGCCTACTACCTGCTCGGCGTGGAACCGGCGACCGCCGACCGGGACGGCCGCCTCCGCGAGCTGAAGGTCGCCGTGCGCGAGCCGGGCGTGACCGTGCGGCACCGCACGTGGGTCATCGTGCCGAAGCGCTGATCTATTTCTCGGGATCTCTCTTCAGCGCCCACTTGAATCCGCGCACAAGCAGCTCCTGAAACACCGGGTCGTTCCAGGTCTCGCCATGCCCGAGCGTCGTGCCGAAGACGCGAGCGCCGTGGTAGTCGTTCACCCAGACCACCGGGAACTCGGGGTTGCCGGCTTCGGGACTGACCGCGGTGGCGAGCGCGCGTACGTTCGGCCAGACCTTGTCGATGACATACAACTCGTCGGTCGGCGTGACCCAGTCGGCCTTGAGGCCTCTCACCACCGGATCGTCTGGCGCCGCGATCTTCACGGCGATCTGGTGCGCTTTCGTGTGCCGGCGGGTCGTCACGCCCATCAGCTCGCGCCAGTCGTCGATCTTCGCTGAGCGATACGAGTGCATCGAACAGTGCAGCACCATCGAGGGAATGCCCGCCTGATGCGCGGCGGTGATGCCGCGAATGAACGCCTCATCGGCCACGTCGGCATAGCACTCGTTGTGCACGATGATGTCGTAGCCCTTGAACCAGTCCGGATCGGAGTAGAGCGGGATGCGCGCGTTGGTGCCGGTCCCGCCCTGGTACGCGATCATCCAGTCCACCGTCGGAATCGCCTTCCGTACGCTCTCGACCAGGATCTTGTTCTGGCCCGTGTAGTCGTGACAGCAGCCGCCGCTCACGACGAGCGCCTTCAGACGCGGCGCGGCGGGGGCCGGAGGGGCCGGAGCCTGCTGCGCGCCGGTGCGCTCGACGAGCGGCGCGCTCGTCAGTGAAGCCAGCATCAACAGCGAGAGCACGAGCTTCGATCTCATCGTCGTCTCCTTGTTATTTCGCGGCTTACAGACCAAGCCGCGCTACGACCGCAAGCCGCGCTACGTACGTAGGGCGGGCCGGGTTTCGGCCCGCCAGATATTACTTCCCCGTCAATCGCACGCGGATACCGCCGGTGACCATCCGGGGCGAACCGGTGGTCGTGGGGAGCGTGCCGACGAAGTACTCCTGGTCGAACAGGTTCTGCACGCCGACGAACACGTCGAATCTGGACCCGATGGCTCGGTCGGCGGAGATCGACACCAGCGCGTACTTCGGAAGTCCGGGATACGCGTATCCGGGCACGGCGCGCACGTTCTGATCGTCGTCGAACTGGCGGCCGATGGCGAGCAGCTCGAAGGCCAGCGTCGCAAATCGCGGATTGGCGTACGAGACCTGGACCGATCCGCGGTGCTGCGGCACCTGCGGCAGGTAGTTGCCGACGAGCGCCGGATTCGCGGGATTCTCGGTCACCCGCGCGCGGTTGTAGAGATAGCCGCCGGCAAAGCGCCAGAACGTGCCCGCGCGGTACTCGACGTCCGTCTGAAGGCCGGTGATGCGCGTCCTCCCGAGGTTCTGCCGCTGCTGGGTGACGTTCGCGCCAACGGTGCTGATGGTCACATTCGACACCGGATCGGTCACGCGATTGGCATACCAGGTGGACCGCACCGTGAGGTTCGGCATCGGCGCCACGCTGATCCCGGCTTCGCCGCCGACCAGCCGCTCGGGGCCGAGCTGGTAGTTGGCCAGCGTGAGCACCTGGCCCACGCGAAACTGACGGTACAACTCGTTCAGCGTCGGCGCGCGGAATCCCCACGCGAAGTCGCCCCAGACGTTGATGCGCGACGTCAGGCGGTACAACGCCGCGACGCGCGGGCTGACGGCCGTGTCCGCCTTGTCCGGCAGCGACGGCGCGTTCCCCGGCGTCGGCGTGCCGCTCGGCACTGTCACTTCGAGGTTGTGCCCGTCGTAGCTGCGCCAGCTGTCGACGCGTGCGCTCAACGTGAGTGTCAAATCGGAGGTCGGCTTGATGAGGTCCTGAACGAACGCGCCGAAGCTTCGCTGCGTCCCTCCGGAGACGCGATCGAGGACGACCGTCGTGCCCCTGACGGGATCGAGCCCGTGTTCCTCGCTGTCGCCATCGACCCAGCGCCCATCCGTGCCGGCCGTGAACACCTGGTTGCCAGCCACTGTTCGCGACCACTGGACCGTCCAGCCCACGCCCGTACTCGGCACGGTCTGATTGAGTGTCATCCGCCCAATGCTGCGCGGCGGCGTGGCCGCGGGCACCGCGAGGAAGTTGCTGTTGAACGTCCCGAAATCGAAGAAGACGTTCCCCGAGAGCTCGCTCGTATCCGGCAGCCGCACGCGCACACCGCCGCTGGCGGTTTTCCAGGTCGTGTCGTTGGCTTCGGGCGTCTGATCGATCGTGCTGTGCTTGCCGTTGTTTCGCTCTTCGCGGAAGTAGCCGCTTCGGAAGAACGTGTGGACGCGATCGGTCGGGTCGTAGTCGAGCCTGACATTGAAGTTGCGGAAGTCGACGGTGACGTCGTTGTCGACCAGTCCGCGCTCCGGCACACCGGCGGGATTCACGGCGACGACGTTCGGAAAGCCGTCGGTGCTGAAGAGGCTTGCGTCGACTGACACGCCGACTTTGCCCCAGATGTCGCTCGCCGCCACATCCAGCTTGGGGCTGGTGCGGCTGCCGTACTGGGTCCGCAGGCCGAAGGTGCGGCGCGTCGGAGTCGCCGTCACGATGTTGATGACGCCCCCCATCGCGTAGTTCCCGTACAGGCTCGAGCTGGATCCATCGACGATCTCGATGCGGGACGCGCGCTCGATGGGCAGCCGCGTCCAGTACACCCAGCCGCCGAACGGATCGTTGAACGGCACGCCGTCGAGCAGGACCAGCGTGCGGCTGACGCCGCTCGGGCCGATGCCCCGCAGCGAGACGCCCTGCGTGGTCGGATGCGACGACAGGCTGCTCGTGCGCCGGAACAGACTGAACGACGGCACCTGCCTCAGCACGTCGTCGGCGACGACGGCCGGGGAGCGTTTGATCTCTTCGCGCTCGAGGATATTCACGCTCGCCGGAATGTCCCCCATCCGCTGCTCGCCACGTGCCGGTGTGACGGTAATCGCTTCGAAGACCGAGGCGGGAGACAGCACGACCTCGAGATCGCGCCGGCTCGATCCGGACGGAAGCGGCTGCCGCTTCTCGGCAAAGCCGGCCGCCCGCACGATGAGCACGACTTCACCCGCGGTCGAGTTCGTGACGCTGAACCGGCCGTCGGGCCCGCTGACGCTCTGGCGATCGGCGCCAGCGCTGGATCGAACGATGACGGCCGCGCCGGCAATGACGCCGCCGTTGCTGTCCCGCACCACGCCGGACACGATGCCGGCGTCGGTAGCTGTTGCCTGAAGAAGCAGACCTACGAGCAACGCAATCATTTGATTGCCCTATCGAAACACGAACTCGATGCCAATCCAAGCCGCCCGTGGAGCAAGCGGGCTCAGGAACCTCGGGTCGTCGAAGTCGTCCCCGAGGACGTCGTCGGCCTCGCCGAGCAGGCCAAATGTACTGGATTTCGAGTTGAACAGGTTGACGGCGTTGGCTGACAGCCTCAGCCATTCACGGATGCGGAAGCTCCCGCTGGCGTTCACGGACGTGCGGCCGGCGATGGGCGGCAGCAGGTTGGCCTCGTCGCCGCGAAGAAACTGCGACGACGTATAGAGGACGTCTCCGCCGATCGAGAACCGGCCCGCGGTCGCGAAGACGTTGAGCTTCAGGTTGTGCCGGGGCACGCCGGGAAGCGAGTCGCCGGGCTGGACGTCGATCTCGCCGTCGTCTTGCTCGGGATGGTTGGGGCTGCTCAGCACGAGAGGACTCTGAAATGTCGCGCGCAGGTACGTGTATGCAGCGTCCCACTGCACGCGTGTCGCCACGGTGCCCGAGAGATTGATCTCGAGACCCTTGCGTGCGGTGTTGCCGACGTTGGCGAAATGGCCTTCGTTGGTCAGCGCGCCGCTGCTGATGAAGATGATGTCGTCGTGGTTGATCGTGCGGAAGAACGAGGCGGACCAGTTGAGGTTCGGCCTGCGCCCGCGCAATCCACCCTCCCAGGTGTAGGCGACGACTTGTTCGAGTGGCGGGTCAGCGACAAAAGCATTGGGCAGGCGGCATGGATCCTCGGGATCGGCGCAGCCCAATTCCGAGGGCGTCGGCACCCGCGACGCCGTGCTGAAGCTGCCATACGCTGCCGCCTCCGGACGGAACTGCCAGGTCACGCCGGCCGACGGGTTCATGCGGTTGAACCGATGCTCGCCGGTAAGAGCGTCGCCGAGCTCGTCGCGCAGGTCGATGACGCTGTGCGTGAAACGAGCGGAGCCGCTGATCGTCACCTTGGGCACGACGGTGAAGAAATCGGCGAGATAGAAGCCGGTGTGCGTCGCGGTGGTCTCGAGCCGGACGGCCGCGTCCGAATCGAAGATGCCCGTCCCGGCCGTGCCGCGCGTGTCGGTGAGGCGCGCGATCTCGGTGTCCGATTCGTACCGCGATCCGGCGCCGTCGAAGCTGGCCCCGGCAATGAACTGGTTGGTCCGGCCGCCGAGCGCGCGCGCGACCGTCACCTGCGCCGAGCCGCCCCACCCACGCGTTCGCGTGGACGACGTGTTGTTCGTGCCGGTGAACGGGTCGTCGTCATCGACCGGGACGAACTGGCCGGACTGATCGACGACCGGCGGCCCGTCGCCGTCGTCGGCGCAGAGCAGCTCGCGGAACAGGCGCGACGCGCACTCGTCGTAGTTCGTGTCGTCGCCGTTGAACGTCCTGACGGTGCCGGGCCGGTAGAACACGACGCCGTGAAGCGACACGTCACGGCCGAGGACGCGGCTGCCTCGTGCGTTGAAGAGCGCGACGTCATTCTTCGTCTCGTCGGGGTGCGTGAAGATCGCGGCGCGATCCTCGTCGAGCAACTGGACTGGAGCCGGGCCGTTGCCAATCAGCCGGTTGCTTCCGGTCGTGATCGAGCCGCCGAGCGTCGACGTGCCGCCGCGCCATTCCACGCTGCCGAACAGCCTGCGCGTGCGCGACGGCGAGTAGTCACGCCAACCGTCCTCCCGAAGCAGTTGCGCGGCCAGGAAGTAGCTCAGCTCGTCGGAGTGCGCGCCGCTCTCGACGTCGACCCAGCCGCGGCCGAACGATCCGCCTGACACCGCGATCGAGTGACCCGGGTGCGAGAAGCCGGTCTTGGTCTGGATCGACAACGCGCCGCCGAGCGCGTTCAGCCCGAACAACGGACTCGAGCCGGGCATCACGTTGAGGCTCGCAATCGCGTTGGCCGGCAGCAGATCCCAGTTCATCGTGTCGCCGAACGGCTCGTTCGCGCGCACGCCGTCCTGATAGACGGCGAGGCCCTGTGGCAGTCCGAGCAGCGGTGACGCGGCGAACCCGCGAAACTGGATGTCAGGCTGAAAGGGATTGGCCTGCGTTTCGTTCAGGTTCACGCTGCCCACGCGCGACGCGAGCGTCGCGCCGAACGACAGACCGCGATCGCGCCGAAACGCGTCGGCGGTGAGCACCTGGACGTTCGACGGAATCATCAGCCTCGGCACACCGAGACCGTGGATCGGCGTGACACCGACGACTTCGACCGCTTCCTTATAGGCAGGAGGCGGCGGTTGAGGCGCCTGCGGCTGAGCGGTCTGGGCTGCCGCTGCCAGCGGCAGCAGCAACCAACTGACGAGCGACATCATCGACCCATGCCGACGACCAGGCCCCACGGACTGCCGCCGACGTTGATTCGCGCGTCGACCTTTCCCGACTCGATGTCGATGATCGAGACGTCCTGAGACGGACCGTTTGCGGTGAAGAGCTTCCGTCCGTCCGGACTGACGTCGATGCCCCATGGTCGCTCGCCGACGCCCTCGATGATCTTGACCAGGGTGCGGCTCGCCGCATCGATCACGGCAATCGACTGCGCGCGCCCGAGCGAGACGAAGACGAGCCTGCCGTCGGGCGAGAGGGTCGTGCCCATCGGCCGCGGCGGGTACTTGTTGCCAGGCGCGTGCGGCAGCTTGATCGTCGTCGCGACCTTGTGAGCGACGGCATCGAGCACGGTCACCGAGGCGGCATTCTCGTCCGTCACGAACGCGGAGCGGCCGTCGGTCGTGAACACGATCGATCGCGGCCTGGCGGCCGTCTTCATGCGCGCCAGCACCTTGAGCGTCGTGGTGTCGACGGCGACCACTTCGTTGTCGCCCTCGCACGTCACGTATACGAGCCTGCCGTCCGGCGTCACGGTGACGCCTTCCGGCTCCTCGCCAACCTTCACTTTGCCGCGAATGGTGCCGGTCGCCAGATCGAGCGCCGACATCTCCGCCGTCTCTTCATTCGACAAGTACAGCGTTCGTCCATCAGGCGACAAATCGAACGCTTCGGGATCCTGGCCCGACGGCATGGTGCGCGCCAGCCTGCGGCCCGCGAGGTCCACGACGCCGATGCCGTCCGCGGCCCGATCCGGAGGCGGCAGCTTCGACGCATCGACGCCCGGTGGGGCGATCGGCGAGCCCGACAGCGCGACGAACAACTGCGTGCCATCGATCGAGAGATGCAACCCGCGCGGGCGCTTGCCGACCGCGATGCGCTCGACGACGCGTTTGCCTTCGGGATCGACGATCACGACGTTGCCGCCGGTCTCATCGCTGACGTACAGACGCAGTGCCGGCACGGGCGCCCCCGGCGGTGTCACCGCCTTCGGCGCGTCCGCGGCCTTCTCGCCGCCGCCGCCGCACGAAGCGGCAAGTAGCGCCGCGAGTAAGCCAACCGTCCGTCTCAATGCTTGTGCTCTGTTGGTCATTGATTCATCACGAACGCCCACAGCGTATCTCCTGCCCCGACGATGACGTACTGACGCCCGTCGAGCTCATAGGTGATCGGCCCGTTGCTCACGCCGGCGTTCAGCCGCGCATGCCAGAGCGCGTCGCCCGTCGTCGCGTTGAGCGCGACGAGGTCCTGCGACGGCCCGCCGGTGAAGAGCAGGTTGCCCGCCGTGCTCAACAAGCCAGAACGGAGGTTGGCTTCCCACTTGTGGCTCCACCGGACTTTGCCGGTCTTGTAGTCGATCGCCTGGATCATCGACTCCGCGTAGCCGCCGCACACCAGTGCCGCCCCAGCCCATCGGGTTATCGCTCGGGTCGTAGATGTAGAAGATGCTGAACGAGCGACCGGCGCTGACATAGAACAGGCCAGTCGCGGGGCTGAAGCTCGGCGACTGCCAGTTGGTCGCGCCGCCCGCGTCGGGTGTGACGAGCGCGCCGTCGATCTGCGGCTCCTTGGCCGGGTTGGGAATCGGCTGGCCCTTCGCAACATACCCGGACGCCCAGTTGGTCTTCACGTACTCCGACGAGATCACGGCCTTCCCGGTCGTGCGATCGATGACGAAGAAGTGCCCGTTGCGCGCGGCCTGCGCGATGAGCTTGCGCGGCTGGCCGTCGATCTCGCCGTTGAACACGACGGGTGTCTGCGTCGAGTCCCAGTCGTGCGTGTCGTGCGGCGACGACTGGAAGTACCACGCCATCTTCCCGGTGTCCGCGTTCAGCGCGACGAACGAGCCCGTGAACAGGTTGTCGCCGGCGCGATTCTTGTGCGCGATGACTGGCTGCGGGTTGCCGGTCGAGACGTACAGGTGATTGAGCTCGGGATCGTAGGTCACCGGCTGCCACGTCATGCCGCCGCCGTGCTTCATCGCGTCTTCGTTCGGCCAGGTCTCGGATCCCGGCTCGCCCATCTTCTGCGGGACGACGTACCACTTCCATCGAAGCTCACCGGTCGCGATGTCGTGCGCCTGCAGATATCCCGGAAAGTCGAGGTCGTCGCCGCTCACGCCGGCGATCACCATGTTCTTGATCACGACCGGCGCCACCGAGCCGTAATAGAAGAGATCGAGATCGCAGATCTTCTGGCGCCATCGCTCGGAGCCGTCCTTGATGTTGAGCGAGACGAGGTGGCAGTCGGGCGTCTCGAAGTAGAGCCAGTCGCCGTGAATGGCCGCGCCGCGGTTGCCGATGTGGATCCCGCCGCTCGAGGCCCAGGCGTGGTGCCAGATCTGCCGGCCGGTTCGCGCGTCGATCGCCCAGACGTGATCGGGCAGCGTGAGGTAAATCACGCCGTTCACCATGATCGGCGTGCCCTTGATGTTGCCGGCCGGCGGCGCGCCGGCGGTGTTCACGCGATAGATCCAGGCGAGGCTGAGCGATCCGATGTTCTTGTCGTTGATCTTCGTGAGCGTGCTGAACCGCCGGCCCGAGTAGTCGCCGTTGTACATCGGCCACGAGTCGGTCGGCGTCCCTTGCGTGACGCCGACCTGGGGCGCCGTAGCGTGGCTCGCTCCTGTGGGCCAGGCGAAGGCGGCACACAGACCGAGGACACTGGCGAGCGTCAGAAGGCGTTTCATTTCAGCGTCTCCAGGAAAGCGACGACATCGTGCATCTGCTTGTCCGTGATGCGCTCCAGAAGATCGATGTGGAACTGAAACGGATTGGTCTTGACGACCTTCATGCCGGACACGCGCCGGACCGTGCGCAGCACGCCCGCGTCATCGCGCAGCGTGACGTCGAAGTCGTCCATCTGCACGAGGACGCCCGAGAGCGCCGGGCCCGACGGCGGCGTGATCGTCACCGTCGTCGCCGTGTTCGGCGCCGGCGCCGCTCCCGGGCCGCCGGGGCGCGCGCCGCGTCCGCCGCGTCCGCTCATCGGGAACACGAAGCGCTGCTGGATGTTGACGGGCGTGAGGCGCGTGCCGATGCCGGCCAGGCTGCTGGCGATGGTCGCGCCTCCGGTCGCCGTGAGCGAATGGCACTGCGTGCACTTGCCTTCGCCGTTGACGTACGCCGCGCCTGCCTTCGGATCGCCGGTCAGGACGTTGCCGGGTTGAAACGTCGGCGAGCTGCGCAGGCCGTCGTTCACGCGCTGCCGGAGAAAGTGCATCAGATCCTGCGCCTGCGCTTCGGTCAGGCTCGCGGATGGCGAGCCGCTCTGCAGCGGATGCCCCTTCTTCAGGAACGGCCCCAGCACGCTGCCGAAGCGATCTCTCAGCACGACTTCGGAGCGCACGAGGTTCGCGCCGCTGTCGGTGCCGCGCGCCTGCGTGCCGTGACACGTGATGCACTGCGCAGCGTAGACCGATCGGCCTCGATCGGCAGCGGCCGCATCGACGGCGGGCAGGTCGAACGGGCCCGCGCCAAGTCCCGCCGCCCCGCCGCGACCCGGGGCCGGGCCGGCCGGCGGCGGCGCGCCGCCGCGACCCTGAGGCGGCGCACCCTGCTCCGCGGCCGCAGCGCGGTCAGCCGATGCGTGCGCCATCGCGAACGTCAGGCACCCGGCGAGCGAAATCCAGGCGGCCGTCGTCCCGGTCTTCACTGGAGGTCCTTCTTGAGCGCCCAGCGGAATCCCCGGATCAGCATTTCCTGAAACACCGGATCGCTCCACGTCGCGTTGCCGTGGCCGAGCGTCGTGCCGAAGACGCGCGTGCCGTGATAGTCGTGCGTCCAGGCGAGCGGATACTCCTTCTTGTCCTCCGGACTGACCGCCGAGCCGACGACCTGAGCGCCGGGCCAGAACTTGTCGATCACGTACAGCTCGTCCATGGGCGTGACCCACGCCTCCTGAAGGCCACGCGCGACGACCTGGTCCGGCGCCCACTTCACCGCGATGTTGTGCTGCGCCGTGTGCCGCACCGTCGTCACGCCGAGAAACTCGCGCCAGTCGTCCACCTTGGCCGCCCGGTACGAGTGCATCGCGCAGTGAATGACGATCGCCGGGGTCCCGGCGCGATGCGCCGCGGTGATCCGGCGGATGAACTCCTCGTCGGCGACGTCGGCGGAGCACTCGTTGTGGACGACGATGTCGAAGCCCTTCGCCCAGTCGGGAGTGTTGTAGACCGGGAAGCGCGACCGCGTCCCGCGATCGCCCTGATAGGCGACGGTCCAGTCGACCGGCAGCGATCGGTTGATCGCTTCCATGAGCGCGCGTCCCTGCGTCAGCCAGTCGTGGCAGCAGCCGCCGCTCACGACGAGCGCGTTGACGCGCGGCTGGCCCGCGAACGGATCGTTGCCGCGTCCTGCGCCCCGGCCCTGCCGGCCGTCGCCCTGCCCATCGGCGCGGATCGGGCTCAACAGGAGAAGCGACACGACGAAGAGCATCGCCGCCCTCGACATACCCGAGGACAGTTTCTGTGAAGGTCTCAGCATGGTGTCCTACCTTAGTCTAAATCGCTGCACTTTCCCTGTGGCCGTTCTGGGGAGCTCGGTCAGGAACTCGATGACGCGTGGACACTTGTAATGCGCCGTGTGCTCCCGCACGAATGCCTGGAGCTCGCGGACCAGCTCGGCGTCGCCGCTGTGGCCGTCGCGAAGCACCACAAAGGCTTTTGGCTTGAGCACGCCGGACGGCTCGGCCGAGGGCACGACCGCCGACTCGAGCACCGCGGCATGCTGACAGAGGACGCGCTCGACGTCCACGGGCGCGACCCACTCGCCTGCGACTTTGAACATGTCGTCGGACCGGCCCGCGTACCAGAAGTAGCCGTCCTCGTCGACCGTGTACTTGTCGCCGCTCACGAACCACTCGCCGCGCATTTTCTGGGTGGTCTGATCGCGCCGGTTCCAGTACATGATCGCCGTACTCGGCCCCTTCACGATCAAATCGCCCACCTGATTCGGTCCGACGAGGCGGCCTTCGTCGTCGACGACTTTCACGTCGTACCCGGGCACGGGATGACCCGAGCTGCCCGGCCGCACTCGACCCGGGCGCGACGAGACGTACATCTGCAGCACTTCGGTCGATCCCAGACCGTCGAGGATCTCGGTGCCAAACCGCGCGAGCCAGTGACGATAGAGGTCGGCCGGCAGCGCCTCGCCCGCGGAAATGCAGAACCGGAGCGACGACAGATCGAAGCGCCGCTCCGCATCGGCGACGTCGAGCATCGACGCAAACAGCGTCGGGACGCCGAAGAAGATCGTGGGCCGCGTCGCCTGAATCGTCGAGTACGCGGCGTCGGCGGTCACCCGGCCAGGGAAGAGGATCGTCGGGGCGCCCGCCCAGAACGGAAAGAACAACGCGTTGCCGAGCCCGTAGGCGTGAAAGAGCTTGGCAGCCGAGAACGTGCGATCGGCGGCGCTGATGCCGAGCACGCCTTCGCCGTAGAGATGACAGCACCACGGCGGGTCCTGATGCAGGTGCACGGCGGCCTTGGGATCGCCCGTGCTGCCCGACGTCCAGAGCCAGAACGCGGGCTCGTCGCGATGCGTGTCAGCCGGCGTGAGCCGCGGAAAGGTCGCGCCGGTCCATTCGTTCCACGATCGCCATCGGGAATCCTGAGCGGCCGCGCCGCCGGTCAGCACGATGGTCTCGAGCGCCACCCCGGGCGATCCGATCAGCGACGCTGCGCCCGTCCGCTCGAGCAACTCGGGCGTCGTCACCATCACGCGGGCGCGTGACTCGCTGAGAAAGTATCGGTAGTCGTTCGGTCCGAGAAACGTGCTGCACGGCACGGCGACCGCGCCGATTCTTGATCGCGCCGAGAAACGCCGCGACGAACTCGGGCGAGTCGGGCAGGACGATGAGCACGCGCTCTTCGCGCGCGACCCCGAGTCCGCGCAAGCCGTGGCCAACCCGATCGACGAGATCGCCCACGTCGGCGTACGTCAGCACGCGATCCCCGCACTCGATCGCCGTGCTCCCTGCCCGGCCGCGGGCGGCGTGCTCGTCGACGAGGGCTGCCGTCAGATTGAAGCGCGGGGGGATGTTCATGAGAGACCTGACAAGGCACAAGGCAGAGGCAAAAGTCAGAAGTGTGGAACGAGCTGCCGCAAGCATCTGTTTCCAGAGGATCGTTGGCCAGCGCTAGCGTGTTCCTGACTTCTGCCTTCTGCCTTGCGCCTTCTGCCTTGTTACCGCACTATTTGCTAACGCGAAGCAGTAAAACAGCCCCGCGCCGCCGGTGCCGACGAGGTTCGCCTGGCTGCAGCCTTTCGAGGCGTGCGCTGAGTTCCACGACTTCGGATTCGTGCCGCCGCCCTGCCGATCGTGGTGGCCGACCTGCGCCGCGCCGTCAGCGTTGCTCGTCCAGTTGTTGCACGTCGCATCGGCAATCAGCGTCCCGTCGAGGTTCGATCCGGTCAGGATGTCGTGTGTGTTCGGCTTGTCGCCGCGACCGTTCACGACCGCGCCCTTTTCAGTGAGCGAGTTCTCCTTGCTGAGCTGATTCTGGTCGCTGTGCAGATCGGCGACGTCAGCCGCGACGCGAACGCCTTTCGCGTTGTGCCACGGACCCTCTGCCGATCCGGTCTTTCGCGTTGACTGCCGGCGTCCCGCTCGCGCTGAGATACGCGCGCCAGGTCTTGCCGCCCTGGCCCGCGGCGGCCCCGAGCGTCTGACAATGCTTGTCGGCGCCGGCCAGCCCGCCGAGATTGGCGCCGTCACCCGAACCGACGCTGGTGATGAAGAAACTCAAACTGGTGTCGCCCTGCGCGTGGCCGAGCGCCAGCCCAAGCACCAGCATGAGAACGCCTCCCACGATTCGTACTTTGGTCATTGCTGCCTCCCCGGGAACGACAATTCATTCTAGGCCGAAGCTACTTGTTCAACAGCCCTCGGCTTCTGAGCCAGTTCGCGAGAAGGGTCGGCCATGCCGACAACGCCGGATCGCCCATCGCCAGACCGACGCCGTGCGGGCCCGTCTCGAAGACGTGCAGCTCGGCCGGCACCTTCGCTTTGCGCAGCGCCAGGTAGAACCGCACGCTGTGCTCGGCGACGACGCCGGTGTCCGCGTTCGTGTGGAAAATGAACGTGGGTGGCGTCTCGGCCGTCACCTGCAGCTCGTTGGACAGGAGTTGGATCAACGCGGGATCCGGCTTCTCGCCGAGCAGATTCCGCACCGACCCGGTGTGTCCGATCGCGGGGTCGAACGAGATCACCGGGTAGCCGAGAATCAGGAAGTCCGGCCGGCTCGACGCCCGATCGACGGGATCGGGCGCCTGGGCCGCGCCCGCGTCGAAGTGCGTCGCGGCCGTTGACGCGAGGTGACCGCCCGCGGAAAAGCCCAGCATCCCGATCCGATCCGGCCGCACGCCGAGCTCCTGCGCGCGCGAGCGCACGATCCGGATCGCGCGCTGCGCGTCGCCGAGCTCGACGGGATGCCGGTACTTCGGGCCGAGCCGGTACTTGAGCACGAAGGCGGTCACGCCCAGCGAGTTGAGCCAGTTGGCGACCTGACGCCCCTCATGGTTCATCGCCAGGTTCTGGTACCCGCCGCCGGGCGCGACGATGACCGCGGTGCCGCTCTGTCCCCTCGCGCGATAGAGCGTCAACGTCGGCCGATCGGCGTCCTCATCGCCCAACGCGCCCGGCGCGGCCTTGTCCCAGAGACGGAAAGGTGATGGTGTCGACTTCGGGGCGCACCTGCTGCGACGCTGCCGTCCCTCCGATCAAAAGACTCACCATGAAGACTGAAGACGTGAAGCGGATTGATCGAAGAGCTCTTGTCGACAAGCGAACTTTCCCAAAAAAGTTCTTCACGTCTTCAGTCTTCATGGTGTGCTCTTTGTTTAGAAATTGAACTTGTCGATGTTCGCCTTCGTGAACATCAGCGGCGGCCCGAGGATGATCTCGCTGCCGCGGATCTCGATCGTCCCGAGCCGGCCGGCCGTAAACGAGCGCGCGGACGCATCGAGTCTCTTCTGGACGACGAGCGTGCTCGCGTACACGGACAGGTAACCGAGATCGCCGGTGTTCCAGAGCACCACGGTCTGAACGACGCCGCTGTGCACGTACGGCTTGTTGAGATTGGGCAGCGAGAGCCCGATGACGTTGACGTCCTTGCGGCCGGCCTGGCGCACGGCCTCGGCCGATCCGGGCACGGCCGGCGCCGAGATCGCCATCATGAGCTTGACGTTCGGATGGACGCGCAGCACGGTCTGGGTTTCCGAGAATGCCTTGTCTCGATCGTCGTCCGTCGGACGAATGGTCGCGAGCGTGAGGCCGGGATGCTTCTCGGCGACGCGCTTCTTGATGAACGAGATCCACTCGTTCTGATTGGCCGCGCTCAACGCGCCCGTGAGAATCGCGAACTCCCCTTTTCCGCCGAGCAGGCGTGCGGCCTCGTCGGTGAGCGTGTTGCCGATGCCCTCGGCGGTCGCCTGGTTCACGAAGAAGTCGCGTGCGTCAGGCTCCGCATCGGCGTCCCAGGTCAGCACGTGAATCCCGCGCTCGCGAGCCTTGCGCAGCACGGTCGAGATGCCGGCGCGATTCTCGACCGCGACCGCAATGGCGTCGACCTTCCGCGTGATCCAGTTCTCGATCACGTCGTTCTGCCTCGCGGCGTCGAGGCTCGTCGGGCCGTCCCACAGCAGCTCGACGCCGAGCTCCTTTGCCGCCTCCTCGGCGCCGACGCGGCAGCTGACGAAGTACGGATCGCCCTTCGCCTTGGGCATCATCGCGATGACGAGCCGTCGGCCGCCTGGCCCGAGCGCAGTCGAGGGCCCAGGCGCGGCCGTCGCGGAACTCGCCGAGACGCCCGTCGCAGGCTGGAGCGATCGCACGAGCCAGACGTTCGTGCCCGCGACGAGCAGCGAGCCGACGAGAATGGTGGCGCAGAGCATCGCGACTTGGCCGTTTTTCACCTCGAACTCCTCCGAAGAAGATCAGCTTGCGGACCGCGGGCGAGCACTCGCCCTCCGAGACGCAGGCCCTGCCGACGCAGTCGATCGACGGCAATCGTCGTCACGAGCAGGGCGCCCGTCAAGACGCCCGCCAGCTCCGACGGCAGGGCCGCCAGTTGCAGCCCGTTCCTCAGCACCGAGAGCGCGAACAACCCCAGGACCGAGCCCCAGAGCGTCCCGCGGCCCCCGAACACGGATGTCCCGCCGAGGACGACGGCCGTGATCGCATCCAGCTCGTAGCCCGTGCCGGCGTCCGACCGCGCCTGGCCCAGGTGCGCGACATACACGATTGCCGCCAGGCTCGCGACCAGTCCGGACAGCACGTACACGAGTCCGATGCGCTTCGTCACCGGAATCCCGGCGTAGCGCGCCCCGGCGGCCGTGAAGCCGATGGCGTAGATCGCCCGTCCGATGACGGAACGATGCAGCAGGATGACATACGCCGCAAGCACGACGAGCAGCACGGGCAGTTGCGCCGGCACGACGCCCCAGAGGTAGCCCTGGCCGAGTGCGAGAAACGACGGCGAGAATCCCGTGTAGTTGACCGCGGCATGCGTGAGGCCCTCGGCGATCCCGCGGAAGAGCGAGAACGTTCCGAGCGTGACGATGAGCGGCGGGATGTTGAAGCGGGCGATGAGGATCCCGTTCAGCAGGCCCCCCGTCGCGCCCACCGCCAGCGCGACGAGCGCGGCGAGCGGCACCGGCACCTGCCAGTCCTGCACCGCCGCGCCAAAGACCACGGCCGCGAGGCCCATCATCGATCCGACGGACAGATCGATGCCGCCGCTGATGATGACCGGCGTCAACGCGATCGCGAGCAGACCCAGCTCGACGCTGAACCGCGTGACTTCGAAGAAATTTCCTGTCGTGAAGAAGTTCGGCGCGACGAGCGAGAAGATCGCAATCTCGACAGCGAGTGCCAGGATCAGCACCCACTCGCCATGCGGAAGGAATCGGCGCGGCGACACGGCGTCAGGCGCGGCCCGCCTGCGCGCTGACGCGCTTCGGCGGGGCAGGCTCCGATGCGACGCCGGCGTGACGGACGGGACGGTCGCGCAGCGCATCGAAGGCGACGGCCGTCAGGATGATGCCGCCTTGAATCGCGCGTTCCCAGTACGCGCTCACGCCGAGAAAGGTCAGGGCGGGTCCGATCGCGCCGAGCAGGATCACGCCGAGCAGCGTGCCCGCGACATTGCCGCGTCCACCGCGGATCGCGGCGCCGCCGACGACGACGGCGGCAATGACTTTCATCTCGAGGCCGAGGCCGGCATTGCTCGGAATCTGGTTGAAGCGGACCGAGTTCATGACCGAGGCGAGCGCGGTCAGCGTCCCGGCGGCGATGAACACGGAGCATTTCACGAGCGCGGTGTCGAAGCCGGCGAGCCGCGCCGCATCCTGATTCGATCCGGTCGCATAGATCGCGCGTCCGGCGGCGATGTGTCGAAGCCCCCAGGCCATCGGCACCGCGAGCAAGACGACGAGCGCCGCCGCGACGAAGGGATAGGCACTCTGGCTCAGTCCGAACCACTGAAACCCGGGCGGAAGATCCTGCACCCACGCACCCTGCGTGATCCAGCGCAGCGCGTCCCGCAGCGCCACCATCGTCGCCAGCGTGACGACGATGGACGGAATGCGAACGTACGCGACCAGCGTGCCGTTCAGCGCGCCGAGGAGCGCCCCCAGACCACACGTCGCGAAGGCCACCACGAGAATGGGCAGTCCGAGCTTGGCCAGCACACCGGCCGCGACGCCGCAGACGGCAAACATCGATCCGACAGAGATGTCGATCTCGCCCGTCAGCACGACGAGCGTCATGCCGAGCGCGACGATCAACACCGGCATGTTGGCGAGAAACAGGTCGTTCAGGTTTTCCCCGGCGAAGTAGCCGGGCGCAAGCATGGCGAGCACGACGGCCAGCGCCAGAATCGACAGCGCGACGGAGATCTCGCGTCGAAATCGGATCATCCGAGCGCCAGCGCGAGGATCGTGTCCTGCGTGGCCTCCGCGCGAGTGAGCACACCGGCCATCGTGCCGGCCCGCATGACGGCGATCCGGTCGCTCATGCCCAGCACTTCCGGCAATTCCGACGAGATCATGATGATCGCCAAACCGTGTTCAGCGAGATTCTGCATCAGGCCGTGGATTTCCGCTTTCGATCCGACGTCCACGCCCTGCGTCGGCTCGTCGAGAATCAGGACGGCCGGACTGGTCGAGAGCCACCGTGCGAGCGCGACTTTCTGCTGGTTGCCGCCGGAGAGCGACTCGACATCCACATCGACCGATGGCGTCCTGATCCGAAACTGCTCCACGAACTGCTGGGCCGTGCGCCGTTCCGCGGCGCCGTCGATGAGCCCGGCGTCCGACACGGCCTTCAGATTCGCGAGGGTGGTATTCGCGGCGACCGACATCTCGAGGATCACGCCGTGCCGCCGCCGATCCTCGGGGACGTAGCCGATGCCGGCCTGAATCGCCTCGCGGGGCGACGAGAAGCGCACCGGTCGTCCCCCGAGAAGAATCTCACCGCCGTCGGCCGGCACGAGCCCGAACAGAATCTCGGCCAGTTGCGTGCGGCCCGAGCCGACGAGGCCGGCCAGGCCGAGAATCTCGCCGCTCTTCACCGACAGCGACACGTGCCGGACGCCGCTGGCGTGACTCGAGACATCTCTCAGCTCCAGCGCGACCTCCCCCATCGGCACGGTGCGCTTCGGGTACACGGCCGCCAGCTCGCGGCCCACCATCAGCCGAATCAGCTCGCCGCGATCGATCTCGCGCGCCGGTCGCGTCGTGACCGTGTCGCCGTCGCGAAGCACGGTGATCCGGTCCGCAATCGCGAAGACCTCCTCGAGGCGGTGCGAGATGTAGATGATGCCGACGCCATGACCGCGCAGCAGCGCGATCGCCGCGAACAGGCTCGCGACCTCGTGCTCGCCAAGCGACGCGGTCGGCTCGTCCATGATCAGGATCCGCGCGTCGGCGCCGAGCGCCTTCGCGATCTCCACGATCTGCTGCTCGGGCATGGTCAGCGTCTCGACCAGCCGATCGGGATCGAGCGTCGATCCGACGCGCGTCAGGAGCTCCGTCGCCTTGCGACGTCGCACGCGCCAGTGCACCCGGCGCCACGCGTGCCCGCTTTCGAGCGTGAGCCCGATGTTCTCGGCGACCGTGAGGTGAGGAAAGAGCGCAGGCTGCTGATAGATGGCCGCGATGCCGAGGGCCCGGGACGTGTGCGGGTCCATGCCGCGCACGGTCTTCCCGCCGACGACGATGGCGCCGGCATCGGGCGTCTCGGCGCCCGTCATGATCTTGATGAGCGTGGATTTCCCGGCGCCGTTTTCACCGACGAGCGCGTGGACCTCGCCGGCGCGCAAATCGAACGAGACGTCCTTGAGGGCCCGGACGCCCGCAAACGATTTGGAGATCGAAACCGCGTCGAGAAGATCGGACGCGGACCGGGTCACTGCCCCTGCGGACGCGGGTCCTTGGGGGGGCCCGCCATGATGAATCCCATCAGGTTCGACAGTTCCGCCTGGGACATCTTGTCGACCAGCGCCTCCGGCATGAACGAGACGGCCGACTTGTTGCGGCTCTCGATCTGCGCCTTCTGCACGACGACCGGCTTCGACGGATCGGTACTGACGCGAATCTGGATCGCGGTCGCCGTCTCACGCAGCAGCAGGGCGTTGTAGGTCGCCGTGGGCGTCTTGATCTCTTCGCTCTGGTACTGGTCCGAGATGATGCGCGAGGGGAAGAGAATCGAGTCGAGGAGGTCCTTCTTCTGGAACCGGCTGTTGATCGTCGTCAGATCCGGCCCGACGTCCGTGCCGATCGAGCCAAATCGATGACATGTGGCGCAGGCCTTGTCGAACAACGCCCGGCCCGCCGCGAGGTTCTTCCCGGGCGGCGCATTCAGCTGCAGTTCCAGGATCTGATCACGGTTCGCCTGGCCGTGTGATTTCACACTGAAGTGACAGCCGCCGGCGACGATGAGCCCGGCGACGACTGGAACGCGGATTCGCGACATGCCTTCGCTTATAACATCCGGTCCCCGGGGGGTCAACCGGCGTGCCACGTTTTGCACCGCGAAAATGAATCGCGACGGTGTTTCTGCGATTTGCGTTCGCGGCACCTGCCGACTTTAATACGGGCGTGCGTGGCTACGTCGAGCTCCTCAGGCCGCCAAACGTGACGACCGCGCTGGCGGACGTGCTCGCCGGCTACGGCGCCGCCGGTCTCGGCTATCCCCAGCGCCTTGGCTGGCTGCTCGGCGCGACGGCGTGCCTCTACGGCGGCGGCGTCGTGCTCAACGACTACTTCGATCGCCGGCTCGATGCGGTCGAGCGCCCCGAACGCCCGATTCCGAGCGGCCGCGTGCGACCGGCGACCGCGGCGGCGTTCGGCGGCGCGCTGCTCCTCGCCGGCATCGTCTTCGCCCAGCGCGCGACGCTCGAAGCCGCGCTCGTCGCGGCCGCGATCGCGCTGCTGGCCGTGCTCTACGATCGGTGGGGCAAGCACAACGCGCTCGTCGGCCCGGTCAACATGGGCGCGTGCCGCGGGCTGAACCTGCTGCTGGGCGTGGCGGCCGTGCCCGCGGCCCTGGCGGAGCGCTGGGAGCTGGCCTTCCTGCCGTTCCTGTACATCTGGGCGGTGACCGTGGTCAGCCGCGGCGAGGTGCATGGCGGGCGCTCCAACATTGCCGCCTTCGCGCTCGTGGCCCTCTCCGTCGTCTTCGTTTCGCTGCTGGTGCTGGCGGCCCAGTCGGCCGCGGGACGCGCGGCCGCGGTGGTGTTGACGCTTGTGCTGGCCTGGCGTGTCGGGCCGCCATTCTGGCGCGCTCGTTCGGATCCGCGGCCGGAGACCATCAGGCACGCGGTGAAGACCGGCGTGCTGTCGCTCGTGCTGTTGGACGCGCGTACTCAGCGCCGTCTATGCTGGAACATGGTATGCCCTGATCGTGCTGTCGGCCGCGCTTGTCGCGGGCTGGCTGGCGCGGCAGTTTGCCGTCACGTGAACACGGATTGATCAGCCACGATGGACCAGATCCAGCAGGATCTTCACATCACGTTTCGATATCCCGTGCACTTTACGGCCGGGGTGTTCGAGACGTCGAATCCGCTCCTCCGCGACGTGATCGCCGGAGGCGCCGATCGGCGGCCTGCCGACGTGGTCGCCGTCGCGGATCGCGGCGTGGTCGACGCACATCGCGGCGCTCGTCACGTCGATCGAGGGCTATCTTCAGCATTACCAGGACGTGCTTCGCCTCGCGGCGCCGGTCCTCGTCGTCCCGGGCGGCGAGACCGTCGAAGAACGACCCGCGGCACGTCGATGACGTCCTGCGGGTGATTCAGGACGGCGGGCTCTGCCGGCATTCGTACGTGCTGGCGATCGGCGGCGGCGCGGTGCTCGATCGTCGTCGGCTACGCGGCGGCCACGGCGCACCGAGGCATCCGTCTCATTCGCATCCCGACCACGGTGCTGGCGCAGGACGACTCGGCGGTCGGCGTGAAGAACGGGGTCAACGCCTTCGGCAAGAAGAACTATCTGGGCACGTTTGCGCCGCCGCTTGCCGTCATCAACGACTTCAGCTTCCTCACGACGCTGCACGATCGCGACTGGCGCGGCGGGATCTCGGAAGCGGTCAAGGCCGGGCTCATTCGCGATCCGGCGTTTTTCGACTTCATCGAGAAACACGCGCGCGAGCTCAAGGCGCGCGACCTCGGGGTGATGGAGCACGTGATTCGCCGGTCGGCGGCGCTGCACCTGGCGCACATCGCGACCGGCGGCGATCCCTTCGAGCTGGGATCGTCGCGCCCGCTCGACTACGGCCACTGGGCGGCGCACAAGCTCGAGCAGCTGACGGGCTATCACATGCGCCACGGCGAAGCCGTGGCGATCGGCATCGCCCTGGACACGACGTACGCCTGGCTCAGCGGGCTTCCTGACCGAGGCCGAATGGCGCCGGGTCATCGAGGTGTTCCGGGCGCTGGGCCTGGCGGTCTACGCCCCGGAGCTCGGCCGGCACCCCGCACGACGAGGCGCATCCGGACAGCGTGTTGCGCGGCTTGCCCGAGTTTCGCGAGCACCTGGGCGGCGAGCTCACGATCATGCTGCTCGAGGGCATCGGCCGGGCGTTCGACGTGCACGAGATTCGCCGCGATATCATGGTGCGAAGCATCGACGTCCTGAAGGCGATCGAGTCGGCGGGCTCCGTTACGGCCGGCCTGCGGGTGGCTCAGCCGGCCATGAGCCCGGTCCACCGCTCGCCGTGAGCACGTCGCGAGGTTCGACATGAGCGCTCATTCCTCACTCGGCCCGAAGGAACTTGCGGACGAATATTTCATCGAGAATCGCAACCGCGTGCTCGAGATCGCGGCGTTTCTCGATCGGCTCGACCGGGCCGATCCCGAGCGCGCCGTCGCGCGACTTCCGGGTTCGCGCGTTCACCGACGCGCTCGCGGTGCTCGCGAGCCGCGAGCCCGGGTACGTCGACGCAGATTCAAATGCTGCTGAGCGACCCGACGACCGAGCCGCTGGCCACGCTGGATCGGAAGAGCGCGCTTGGCGCCTACGATCACGGAAACGCCAGGAAGGGGGTGCAGTCGTGAAGTACATCGACCATCACGCGCACATGGTCTCGCGGACCACCGACGACTATCAGCAGATGGCGCTCACCGGGTGCGTGGCGGTGACCGAGCCCGCGTTCTGGGCCGGCTGGGACCGCAGCTGCGGCGACAGCGTCGAGGACTACTTCCGTCAGCTCACCGAGTTCGAGCCGAAGCGCGCCGCGCAGTACGGCGTGCAGCACTACGCGTGGCTCGCGATGAATCCGAAGGAGTCGGACGATCGTGAGCTCTCGCGCGAGGTGCTGAAGCGGATTCCGAAGTTTCTCGATCGCCCGACCGTGCTCGGCATCGGCGAGATCGGGATGAACCGGATCACGCGCAACGAAGTGGCGACGTACACGGAACAGGTCGAGCTGGCGCTGGCGCATCGCCAGTTGATCCTGATTCACACGCCGCACCTCGAGGACAAGCTCAAGGGCACGCGCGTGTCGATCGACGTGCTCGCTCGCTATCCGAAGCTCGAGCCGGCGCGCGTGATGGTCGATCACGCCGAGGAGCACACGATCGAGATGATCCTGGCCGACGGCTACTGGGCGGGCCTGACGCTGTATCCGCAGACGAAGGTCTCGCCGCAGCGCGCCGTCGACATGATCGAGAAGTTCGGCCCGGATCGCATCTGCGTCGCCGGCGCGTGCGACTGGGGCCCGTCCGATTCGCTGGCCGTGCCGCGCTTCGCGCTGGAAATGCGCCGGCGCAAACTGCCCGAGGACCTGATCCAGCGCGTGATCTTCGAGAATCCGATCCGCTTCCTGAGCCAGTCGGGCAAGTTCAAGGTGCGCCTCGACGCGCCAGGTCGACCGACAGCTGAGCCAGGCAGAAGGCATAAGGCAGAAGGCAGAAATGTGGAGCGCGCTTGCTCGTGACCCCCGAAGGTCTTCACCTCACCTACTGCACCAACATCCATCCCGCTGACGGCTGGGACGCCGGTTCTCGCTAACCTGCGCCGCATCGCGCCGGCACTGAAAGCGCGCCTGGCGCCGTCCGCGTCCGTTCGGCCTCGGGCTGCGCCTGTCGGCGCGCGAGGCGCGCGAGCTGCTTGCAGCCGGGACAGCTCGACGAGTTTCGATCGCTTTCTCGACGCAGAGGGACTGTACGTCGCGCTCATCAACGGCTTTCCGTACGGCCCGTTCCACGGGACGCCGGTCAAGGCCGAGGTCTACGCGCCCGACTGGCGCAACGACGCGCGCGTGCGCTACACGCTCGACCTGATCGAGATCCTGAGCCGCCTGTTGCCCGGCAGCCCTGGCCCGACCGACGGCGGCGTGTCGACGGCGCCGCTGTCCTACAAGGCCTGGATGCGCGCCGATGACGACGTCGGCTGGGAAACCATCACCCGGAATGTGGCGCACGTCGCTGAAGCGCTCGCGCGCATGCGGCGAAGAGCGCGGCACGCTGATTCACCTCGACATCGAGCCAGAGCCCGACTGCCTGCTCGAGACGACCGACGAGACCGTGCAGTTCTTCGAGGGGAAGCTTCTCCCGGACGGCAGCTGTGGATCTCGCGGCTCGCATGGGGATCCGTCCCGACGCCGCGAAGGCGCTCCTGCTGGAGCACATTCGAGTGTGCTTCGACTGCTGTCATGTCTCCGTCGAGTACGAAGATCCGCGGGTGGCGCTGGAACGGTACCAACGCGCCGGGATTCGGATCGGGCGCGTGCAGTTCAGCTCGGCGCTCGACGTGCCCTGGCCGGCCGACTCCGCCGAGGCCGCGCGTATCGCCCGGCGCCTGACGCCGTTCGCCGATCCCGTGTATCTGCACCAGGTGGTCGAGCGACGCGGTGCACACCAGCGGCAGTTTCCGGATCTGGACGACGCGCTGCGCGCGACGTCCGAGGCCGGCGCGACAGCATTGGCGCATCCACTTCCACGTCCCGCTCTTCACCGGCGAGTACGACGGGCTCGGGTCAACGCAGCGTGACGTCGGCACCGTGCTTCGGCTCGCGCGCGAGACACCCGTTCACGCGCCACCTCGAGATCGAGACGTACACCTGGGACGTGCTGCCCGGCGACCTGAAGATCGACGTGGTCAACTCGATCGCGCGCGAGTACGAGTGGGTGCTCGACGCCATGCGTGTCAAAGACAAAAGCTAACCATGAAGGCATGAAGAAATGAAGCTTCTTGGGGAAAGAACGCTTGTCCAAAGAGCAATTCGATCAAAACCCTTCATGTCTTCAGTCTTCATGGTGAGCTTTTGATCTTGATCTTTCGACATGCATAAAACCGTCGTCATCAACGTCGTCGGGTCTCACGCCGAGGCTGCTGGGCGCGTCCATGCCGAGGCTCTCGGCGTGGGCCGCGCGCGGGCGCGTCATCCGCGTCAAGCCGGCCTTCCCTGCCGTGACGTGCACGGCGCAGTCGGACTACCTGACCGGCCAGTATCCCGAGACGCACGGCATCGTCGGCAACGGCTGGTATTCGCGGGACGACGCGGAGGTGAAGTTCTGGAAGCAGTCGAACCGGCTGGTGCACGGCCGGAAGATCTGGGACGAGGCGAAAGCCGCTGACCCGGCGTTCACGTGCGCGAACCTCTTCTGGTGGTTCAACATGTACTCGACCGTGGACTACTCCGTCACGCCACGGCCGATCTACCGCGCCGACGGCGCCAAGCTGCCAGACATCTACACGGCGCCGGCCAGCTTGCGCGGGGAGCTTCAGCAGGAGCTCGGCACGTTTCCGCTGTTCGATTTCTGGGGCCCGCGTGCGTCGATCGCATCGACGAAGTGGATTGCGGACGCTGCGAAACGGGTCGAAGAGCGCCTCACGCCGACGCTGACGCTGATCTATCTCCCCCATCTCGACTACAACCTGCAGCGCATCGGTCCGGGCCATCCGGCAACCACCGCGGATCTGCGCGATGTCGACGGCGTCGCCGGCGACCTGATTCAGTTCTACGAGGAACGCGGGGCGCGCGTGATCGTCCTGTCGGAGTACGGCCTGACTGACGTGTCCCGTCCCGTGCACCTCAACCGCGCGCTTCGCGAGCACGGTCTGCTGGCCGTCCGCGAAGAAATGGGCGGCGAGCTGCTCGACCCGGGCGCGAGCTCGGCGTTTGCCGTCGCCGATCATCAGGTCGCGCACGTGTACATCAACAACCCCGCCCACACATCGTCGGTGCGCGGCGTCCTCGAGAAGGTGCCGGGTGTGGACATGGTGCTCGATCGCAGCCAGCAGGCGTCGCTTCGGATCGGACACGAGCGCGCTGGCGATCTGGTGGTGGTCTCGGCGCCCGATGCGTGGTTCACCTACTACTACTGGCTGGACGACGCGCGCGCGCCCGACTTCGCGCGTACGGTCGATATCCACCGCAAGCCTGGCTACGATCCGGCCGAGCTCCTGCTCGATCCCGCGATCCGCGTACCGGCGCTGAAAATCGGGTGGACGCTCGCGAAGAAAAAGGCCGGGTTCCGCACGTTGATGGACGTCATTCCGCTCGACGCGTCGCTCGTCAAAGGCTCACACGGCCGCCCGGCCGACTGGAGCGACGACGGCCCGCTCGTCGTGACGCACCAGGCCGGGCTCGCCGGCGCCGGCAACATCCGCTCGGTCGATGTGTATCAGACGATCTGGCGACACTTGACTGAATAAGGCCGCAAGGCCCAAGGCCGAAGGCACAAGGCCGAAGCGAGGACCGAGCGCCGAGCCACAGAATGCTCTGCCTGGAAGAAAAGCCTGACGCGCGAAGCTCGTTCCTCTTGGCCCTTGGCCTTCTGCCTTTGCCCAGTCGAGCGTCAGTACGTTTTCCGTGCCACCCACTCGCGCATGAGCGAGTCGATCACGCTGTATCGTGCATCGTCTTCGCGCGCGACGACGTCGTGTTTCTGGAGCGCGGCGAGCGCGGCCTGCACGCTGGACGCGACGCCGAGACGGTGGCGGCTGCGCGTGTCGCCGGAGAGGATCTCGACGCCCTGCTCGATCACGACGGCGCGGAGGACCGCCCGCTGCGCCAGCGTGAGCCGCTGCCACACGGCTTCGAAGAAGGTGTCGTGCTCGGCGAGCAGCCGGCGCAGCGTGGCGTGCAGATCCTCGAGCCGGGCCGTCTTGCGACGGCTGCGGTTCAGATCGTCCCACGTCTCGTGCGCGAGCCGTTGAACGTCGTACGGCAGGTTGGCCGCCAGGTCCACAATCGCCGCCCCGAATCCGTCCTCGGACGAGAACCCGGATGCCCGGAAGCCGTCCTCGACGAACTTCGCGAAGACGTCCGCCGGGATCTTGCCGAGACGCATCACAGGGCCGGCCTTGTAGAACGGCCGGCGCGGGCCGATCATCTGCTCCATCAGGCTGGGCTCCGACCCGGCGAAGACGTAGCCGACCTGGCGCTGCTGCTGCGCGGCGGCGCGCAGCGCCTGCTCGACGCTGCCGCCGTTGAAGCTCGCGATGGCCTGGAACTCGTCGAAGGCGATGACGACGCGCCGCTTCAGGCGGCTCGCGATCTTCGACGGCAGGACGAAGACCTCCTCGGCGAGCCGGGCCGCATCGCGTGCGGTCCGCACGCTGGGAAACGCCACCGACAGCCCGGGCCCCTCGGCGTCCATGCGCAGCTCGGGCTTGGCGCCCGAGAACATGTCGCGGAGCCAGCTCCGCGCGCGGCCGGTCCGCGTGTCGAGCGCCGCGAGGGCCCGCGTGTAGCCCTCGAGGAACGCGACGTACGAGCTGAAGCTGCTGACGGTGATCTCGAGCGTCACGACCCGGTCGCGGGCGAGCGCCAGGAGCGCCTGCCGCACGAGCGAGGACTTGCCGTAGCGGCGCGGCGAGATGAGAAAGACCTTCTGGCAGTCGCCCAGGTCGGCGATCGAGCCGCTCGAGCTCGGTCTCGCGGTCGATGAACGCGGACCGCGGGACGATCTCGCCGTAGACGAAGGGGTTCTCGGGGGGCATGACTGCCACTACGTTAGATTACGTAATCATAACGTAGATCACCGTAATAGAGCAGGTTCAGGGGTTCGGGGGTTCGGGGGTTCGGGGTTCTGGTTCTTGCGGGTTCCGGGGTTCCGGGGTTCGGGTTCATGGGTTCCGGTTCTCCCCTCCCCGCGGGCCCCGTGAACCCGAACCTCCGAACCAGCACGGCGAACCCCCGAACCAACAAGAACCGGAACCCCGAACCCCCGAACCTATGAACCCCGTTTCCTGCCGAACACGACCTTCGCGATGACCATCGCCAGCCCCGGCACGAGCATCGCCCCGAGAAAGGCCAGGAGGAACGACTCGACCCTCATCGAGAACGCGCCGATGGCGGCGTAGCCCAGGGCGATGCCGAGGTTCGACGTGGCCGTGAGCCACACGAACCGGCCGAACGGCGCGTGCACGAGGCCGGCGAAGACGACGCTCGCCTCGGCCAGGACGGGCACCGGCCGGCACCCGACGAGCGCCCAGTCGCCGTGGCGCCTGGCCAGGTCCGCCGCCCGGGCGAGCCCGTCGTCGCCGACCAGCCGCCGCGCGAGGCCTGACGCGCGCGATCCGATGAAGTAGCCGACGAGACACGCCGTCATCATGCCGGTGAACACCACCGCCGCCCCGCCGGCGAACCCCAGCAGGACGCCCGCCGCCGTCGAGACGATGCTCGACGGCACCGGCAGGAACACGTCGAGCGCGAGGAGCGCGAAGATTCCGCCCGCGGCCAGCCAGCGCGGGCCTTCTCCCCGCGCCAGTTCGGCCGCGAATGCATTGAACTGCTCTTCGAAGAGAAAAAAGGGAATCAGGACAATGGCGACGAGGATCAGCGAGAGAATCGTCCAGCGCATTGTCGAAAAGCGTACAACACGGTTGACGTTCTGGATCTAGAGCTCGTCGTCCCCGACACCCTCTGCCACCGACTCGGCCTCGGGCTCGCCGGTGCCCTTCTTTCGTCGCGGGCGGATGTCGTAGCGCCTGATCATCTCGTTGAGCGTCGTCGGCTTGATGTGGAGCAGCTCGGCGGCCCGCTTCTGGACGCCGCCGGCCGCGTCGAGCGCGGCTTCGATGTAGCGGCGCTCGTGGCCGATGATGACCTCGCGGAAGTGAATCCCTTCATTCGGGATGACGACTTCAGGGACCTCGAAGACCGGATTGGCGCTGACGTGGTTGGGAATCAGGTCGGGACCGATCTCGCGGTCCGAGCTGAGCACGACGGCACGCTCGATGACGTTCTCGAGCTCGCGCACGTTGCCCGGCCAGTCGTAGGCCATCAGCCGATCCATCGCGGGCGGCGTGAGAATCAGCGCGCCCCTGCGGCTCTCCTCGCCGTACTTCTCGAGAAAATGCTGAACGAGGAGCGGGATGTCCTCCTTGCGCTCCCGCAGCGACGGCAGCTCGACGAAGATCACGTTCAGCCGGTAGAAGAGATCCTCGCGGAACCGCCCCTCGTCCATCATCTCGCGCAGGTTGACGTTGGTCGCGGCGATGATCCGGACGTCCACCTTGATCGTCTCGACCCCGCCCAGCCGCATGAACTCGCGCTCCTGAATGACGCGCAGCAGCTTGGCCTGGGTGTCGATCGGGATGTTGCCGATCTCGTCGAAGAAGATCGTGCCCTTGTCCGCGAGCTCGAAGAGCCCTTTCTTCGGGTACACCGCGCCGGTGAACGCGCCCTTCACGTGACCGAACAGGTTCGATTCGAGCAGGTCCGGTGGCAAATTGCCGGAGTTGACGGTGATGAACGCCTTGTCGGCTCGCGCGGAGTGGCGATGGAACGCCCGCGCGACCAGCTCCTTGCCGGTGCCGCTGCTCGCCCGAGACGAGGACGGTCGCGCGGCTGGGCGCCGCGCGCGAGATGAGATCGTACACGACCTTCATCTTCGGACCGCCACCGATGATCTCGTCGAAGCGATGCGCGCCCGATCGCAGCCGGTTGCGCAGCTCCCGGTTCTCGCGCACGAGCCGGCGGCGCTCCACGGCGTTGCGCAGGACCGCGAGCACCTCGTCGTTCTTGAACGGCTTCGTGAAGTAGTGGAACGCGCCCTGCTTGGTCGCCGCGACGGCATTGTCGATCGTCCCGTACGCCGTGATCATCACGACCGGCAGCTCGTCATCCAGACGGCGGATCTCTTCCAGGACTTCCAGGCCGTTCTTGTCCGGCAGCATGAGATCGAGCAGGACGGCATCGAACTGGCGGTTGGCCAGCCAGTCGAGGCCGCGCTCGGCCGTGGCGGCCGACGTCACGCGATAGCCTTCGACGATGAGCAGCGCTTCGAGCGCTTCGCGGATGATCTCCTCGTCGTCGATGACCAGGATGGATACGAGGCTGTCTGCCATGAATCGCCTACGCGTCGCCCCCTGCGCTGGCCGCCGCCTGCTCCGCGAGCGGCAGCAGAAGCCTGAAGCGCGTGCCCTGTCCCATGTCGCTGTCGCACGACAGCGAGCCGCCGTGCTCGCGCACGATGCCGTACGTGACGGAGAGTCCGAGCCCGGTGCCCCGCCCTTCCGGCTTGGTGGTGAAAAACGGATCGTAGATGCGCGCCAGATGCTCGGGCGGAATCCCGCCGCCGGTATCGGACACTTCGACGACCGCGTCGCCGCCGCTGACGCCCGTCGACACTGAGAGCCAGCCGCCCTTGGGCATGGCGTCGCGCGCGTTGAGAAAGAGATTCAGGAACACCTGCTGCAGCTTGTACTCGACGCCTCGCACGACGACGGCCGGGCTCGCGAGCTCCTTGCGGACCTGGATGTGCCCCATCTTGAGCTGATGCTCGAGCAGCGAGAGCACGTCGCCGACGATCCCGTTGAGATCGACCGGGCCGGTTTCCGTGCCCGCCGGCCGCGCGAGATTGAGCAGGCTGTTGACGATCTTCGCCGCGCGGAACGTCTGCCGCTCGATCTTCTCGAGCAGCTCCGTCTTCGGGTCGTCCGGCTCCGATCGCTCGAGCAGCATCTGCGTGAAGCTCGAGATCCCGGTGAGCGGCGTGTTGACCTCGTGCGCGACGCCGGCGGCCAGCAGGCCGATCGCGGCCATCTTCTCGGACAACCGGAGCTGCTCCTCGAGATTGGCGCGCTCGGTGATGTCCTCGATGACGATGATCCAGCCGGCCTGCGTGCCATCGGACGTCTGGAACGGCGCGATCGCGGTGTTGACGAGCAGGCCGCGCGGTTTTTCCCCCTGCGCCGGCTCCAGCGGCACGCGAAAGAGCGACGTGCCGTGCGGCGATTCACGGCGCGCCGCCGACGAGCGTGTCCACGAACGACCGGCCGAAGACGGCCGGGAGCCGGCCGGCCGATCGCGCGGCCGCGATCCACGCCGACGAGCGCCTCGGCCCGCCGGTTCCACCGCAGCACGCGATCGTCGAGATCGACGACGACGAGGCCGTCGGACAGCGACTCGACGACGCTGTCGCTGAATTGACGGAGCCGCTCGATCTCGTCGGCCTTGCCCTGAAGCTGACTGTACAGGCGCGCGTTCTCAATCGCGGTGGCGGCCTGTCCGGCCACGGCGCCGAGCAGCGATCATGTCCTCGCTGCTGAGCGGCTCGCCGTGTGCGCGACGTCCGACCGCGATGAGCCCGATGGTCAGATCGGTCGAGACGCACGGGACGAAGCTGAACAGCCCGGCCTCGCGCCAGCGCGCCCCTTCATCCCCTGCGAGCCGCCGGGCCGGCACCGGATCGTCGACGACGACCGTCTGGCCGTCCCCGAGCCTCGCCCCGAGGGCCGAGGCATGCTCGATCGCCGGCACGACGCCGCCCGGAAATCCGCCTGAGGCCACGGCCACGAACCGGCCGGTCTCGCCGCGCGGGTCCGGGAGGAACAGCGCGATGCGATCGATGCCCAGCGTCTCGGCAATCCGGGCGACGAGACGCGTGCTGAGGCGGTTCACGTCGAGATCGCTGTTCAAGTCGCGCGTGAAGCTCATGAGCGCGCGACGGTAGTCGTAGCGATCGCGGTAGTAGAGGCGATCGAGCGCCGACTGCATCGCCTTCCACAGCCACGGCGCGACGACCGCGACGATGAGCGTCGCGAAGAGCGCCCAGAACCGGCTGCCCTGCTCGTCGGCGCCGAGCACGAAGCTGACGAGCTGCAGCGTGCCGCCGTAGATCGTCACGAGCAGCAGTCCGACCGCGGCGACGACGAGCGCCTTCTTGATGATGACCTCGATGTCCATCAGCCGGTAGCGGACGATGGCCGAGGCGAACGCGAGCGGAATGCACCCGAGGAGCACCGCGGTGTATTCGGCGCCGGGCAGCACGCGCCCGAAGAGAAACGGTCACCACGTACAGCACGACGAACGGCAGCGCGCCGAGCGACGATCCCCAGACGATCCAGCGGAGCTGACGCCGCGCCGTGACCGACCGCGTGACGCCCGAGCGCGCGAATCATCAGCGCGAGGCCGCCGAGCAGACACGCCGCCAGATAGACAGTGAGCGATCGTCTCGATCCGCTCGAGCAGCTGCGACGGGTCCGGGCTGCCGAGCGCGCCGGCGACGAGCGCGACGCGGCCGACGCCGAGCAGGAGAGCCGGCAGATAGATGACCGGCAAGAGCGCGCGACCCGCGTCGCGTCCGCACCCAGGGATTCGGACGTTCCGGGAAGACGAAGGCGAAGTGCAGGAACAGCGGCGGCAGCGCCAGCCGCGCGACGACGTCGGCCCAATCGAAGAAGTAGTCGAGCGTGCGATAGCTCCCGCTCGGCGTGAACGCCAGCACGCCGAAAAACGCCACGGTGAGCCAGAAAAAGTGGAGCGTCGCCGGATCGCTGGGACGTCGCAACCGCACGGACGCGCCGACGACGATCGCGAGAATGCCGACGAGCGCCAGCGAAAAGTAGAGACCGCTGCGAACGAGCGGCATCGGCTGCAGCGACACCGCGAGCGGCATGTCGCCGGACGATTGCCGCGAGACGACGTAGGTCAGCGGCGTGCTGTCCGTGCTCGCATGGAGGACGGCCATCACGTCGTCGACCGACTCGATGACCTTGTTGTCGATCTTCAGCAGGACATCGCGCGGCGCGATGCCGGCGAGCGCGCCCGCGCCGCGCGGCGCCACCTCGCGCGCGATGACATTCGCATGGTCCTGCGCCCACAGGACGCCGTCTTCGGGCTCCCCGCGCCACGTCTTCACCAACGCCATGTTGAGGATGGCCAGGCAGACGAGCACCACCGCGATGGCGACAGGGAGCGCCACACGAAGGAGCGGGCGGACGGCGTGCGTCTGGCTCATGAACGAGACGGTTCCGTTAAGAGTGTGACGAGAAAGGCAATCGACGTGCCGACAGCCTCAACTCGACGGCTGCAGGTAACTCACACATGATAGGCCAGTTATCGGCTACGTGTCGAAATGTTGACAATTGGTCATCCAAGAGTTCGGATGCAGGATTCAAGAGAAATGACCTCGGGGGTCATTTTACGAATTTCGTAAAATGACCCCCGAGGTCATTAAAACCGCATCTGGACGCCGCCCATGAGGCGCATGGGCGGGGCGACGGTCAGCAGCTCGTCGTAGAACGACCCGCGCTCGCGCGAGTCGCGCATGAGTGTCCGGATGGCGAACAGCAACTCGAGTTGGCCACCGCGGATGGGTTGATAGGGCATCGCCTGGCGGACGGCGACTTCGAACCGCCCGTCGGCGACGGGCAGGCGCTCGCCGCTCGTCGCGCTGAACGCGCTGTTGAGGTGGACGACGACCGTCACGCGCGAGCTCGTCTCGGGAATCAGGGCGTCGACCGACGTCGCGACGTCGTGCAGCCGCTCGCGACCGGTGCGGACCACCGAGGGGGCGACGCGCCGGACGGCCCAGACCTGCCGCCCGCGCTCTCTGCCCCACTCCGCGTCGGCGATGGTGTACTCGACGCTGCCCTCGAGCCGCGCTCCGAAGTGCGCCGCGAAGCGCATGGCCCAGCCCTGGACGTCCACGGTCCCCGGCGTCGCCACGAAGTAGTGGCCGACATCGCGCGCCGCGTCGAAGAGCGTCGCGACCTGATTTGCCGACGACTGGTGGAATCGTCGAATGAAGAGCGTCCGGGACGACCCTGCCCCGAGCTCCTGCTCGAGGCCGAACTCCAGGTGACGAACTTCTTCGGCGTCGATCGGCGCGCCACGAACGAGCGACGAGAACGTGCGCTCGGGCGGCATCCACGGCGTCTGCGACCTGGGCGGCAGGAACTCGTCGGCGCCGGGGGCGACCATCCAGCGCGCGGCCCGTGCCCTCGACGAACGTGCGCGGCAGCACGCGCACGCGCGCGCCGACCTCCGGACTGATGAGCTCTGGCGTGGCGATGTAGTCGTACCGATCGAAACGGAGTCCGTAGTCGATCGAGAGCGACGGATGCAGGCGCCAGCGATCGAACCCATACACTCCCGCGACGTTTTTGGCCTCGGGCGTCGACGTTGGTCTCGTTGACTGCGGCTCGTAGCCTTGCGCGCTGTAGGAGACCCCGAGGCGAAACGCGTGGTCGGCATCGTCGCGGGTCTGATACTCGCCGAGCAAGACCCAGGACGACGCGTCTCCTGCCGTAATCGCTCCGCGCATCCGCCAGTCGCCGTGAGATCCCGCCGCCGCGCCGACGGCGAGATACGCGACGCCGCGCGGCCATCGTTCCTGCGGCCAGCCCGATCCGCCGTTGAACACGCTGGTCGTGAGGAAGTTGACCTGGCCGTCGAAATCCGTGCCGGAGAAGAACGACGTCGCGAGCCGCGCCGATCCGCCGACCGCGCGATCGAAGAGCGAGGCGCGCGGCGCGAAGCTCGTGTCACTGGGCTCGTCGAAACCTGCCGGCAGGCTGCTGCCATCACGAAGCACCGAGCGCGTGAGATGCCGCAGCCGCCAGGCCGTTTCGCTGTGGGCGTGATCCGCGCCACGGGCTTCGGTCGGCTTTGCCTGCACGGCGCCGGCCGTCGCGGCAAGAGATGACTCAGCCGCTGGCGCGATCACGCCCTGCCGAATCAGCGTGATGTCGCGTTCGAGCTCGACGCTCGTTTGAACGCGAACGGCCTCGCGATAGGTCGAGACGTAGCCGTCGCGCACCGCGCGGAGGATGTACTCGCCCGGCGGCAGCGCCATGTTGAAGTAGCCGCGATCGTCGCTCTTCGCGGCCGACAGCACGGCGCCGAGCGCGACGACGCTCACGCCGCTGACGGCTCGTCCCACGTCGTCGCGCACGACACCGGTCACGCGGCCCGGATGCACCGACGCGCGAGTAGAGACAGGGACGAGTGTTGGGACAGAAGTCTGCGCAGACGCAGCGCCCGCGGGCACAACGGCAGAGGCAAACGACAGGGCCGCGACGAGGACGGGAACGTGCCGGGGCATACACCCTCCCGGTAAATGTAACGCGTCGGGGACGTCGCGCCGGGGCCATGTTAACACGGGCATATCACGTGAGATGTTTCCGGTATCATTCGGCCCAGTGTGAAAATCAGAAGCCTGCAAGCCCGAGAAATCCTCGACTCCCGCGGCAATCCCACGGTCGAAGTTGACGTCGTGCTCGAGTCCGGCGCGCGCGGCCGCGCCGCCGTGCCGTCAGGCGCCTCGACCGGCACGCGCGAAGCGCTCGAGCTGCGCGACGGCGACAAGCGCCGGTACGGCGGCAAGGGCGTGCGGAAGGCCGTCGGCCACGTCAACGGCGAGATTGCCGTCGGCGCTTGCCGGACACGAGCGCCGATCAGCGGGCGATCGACGCGCGGCTCATCGCGCTCGACGGCACGCCCAACCTCGGACGCCTCGGCGCGAACGCCGTGCTCGGCGTCTCGATGGCCGTGGCGCGCGCTGCCGCCGAGGCGCGCGGGCTGCCGCTCTACGAGTACCTCGCGTCGCTCGTGCCCGCCGACGCGCGCGACGGGCGGACCGGTGCTGCCGGTGCCGATGATGAACATCCTGAACGGCGGCGCGCACGCGGACACGAACGTGGACTTCCAGGAGTTCATGGTCATGCCGCTCGGGCTGCCGACGTTCTCGGAGGCGCTGCGCGCCGGCGCCGAGACGTTCCACGCGCTGCGCGCGCTGCTGAAGAAGCGCGGCCTCGCCACCGGCGTCGGCGACGAAGGCGGATTCGCGCCGAGCCTGCAGTCGAATCGCGAGGCCGTCGAGCTGGTGCTCGAAGCCGTCCACGCCGCCGGCTATCAGGCCGGCCGCGACATGTTCGTCGCGCTCGACGTCGCCTCGAGCGAGTTCTGGGACGACGCGCCGAAGCACTACGTGCTCAAGAAGTCCGGCGAGGGCACGAAGTCGTCCGACGAGATGATCGCGCTCTACGAGGACTGGACGCGGCAGTATCCGATCATCTCGATCGAAGACGGCCTGGCCGAAGGCGACTGGCCGGGCTGGAAGCGGCTGACGCGCCGCGCTCGGCTCGCGCATCCAGCTCGTCGGCGACGACGTGTTCGTGACGAACCCGGCGATCCTGCGCGCAGGGCATCGAGCAGAACATCGGCAACGCGCTGCTCGTCAAGCTCAACCAGATCGGCACCGTCACGCGAGACGCTGGACGCCGTGGAGATGGCGCGCGCAGGCGGGCTACGCGAGCGTGATCTCGCATCGCTCGGGCGAGACCGAAGACACGACGATCGCCGACCTCGCGGTCGCGACCTGCGCCGGTCAGATCAAGACCGGCTCGGCCAGCCGCTCGGATCGCACCGCCAAATACAACCAGTTGCTGCGCATCGAGGCGGCGCTCGGACCGGCCGCGACGTTCGCCGGGCGCGCGGCCATCCGGCAGGCGTCATGAAGACCGCGCATCGCGTCGTCCTGCTCCGCCACGGCGAAAGCACCTGGAACAAGGAAAACCGGTTCACCGGCTGGACCGACGTCGACCTGAGCGACAAGGGCCGCGACGAAGCGCGCCGCGGCCGGCCGGCTGCTGCGCGAAGCGAGGGCTTCACGTTCGACTCGCCTACACGTCGGTGCTCAAGCGCGCGATCCGCACGTGCTGGATCGCGCTCGACGAGCTGGATCTGCTCTGGATTCCCGATGGAGCGCGACTGGCGGCTGAACGAGCGCCACTACGGCGCGCTGCAGGGTCTGAACAAGGCGGAGACCGCCGCCAAGCACGGCGAGGCGCAGACGAAGATCTGGCGCCGCAGCTACGACATCCCGCCGCCGCCGCTCGACGCCGAGCGACCCGCGGCACCCGTCGCACGATCCGCGCTACGCGCCGCTCGCGCCGGCACGAGCTGCCCGGCGACCGAGTCGCTCAAGGACACCGTCGCGCGCTTCCTGCCGTACTGGAACGGACACGATCGCGCCGGCGATTCGCGCGGGCCAGCGCGTGCTCATCACCGCGCACGGCAACAGCCTGCGCGCGCTCGTGAAGTACCTCGACCGCATCTCCGATCAGCGACATCGTCGAGCTCAACATCCCGACGGGGATTCCGCTGGTGTACGAGCTGGACGCGGCGAATGGCGCCGGTCACGGCACTACTACCTCGGCGATCCCGACGCCGCGCAGCGCGCGGCGGAGGCGGTGGCGAATCAGACGAAGACCTCGGGGGTCATTTCCGCGGAAGAACGCGGCAGGAAATGACCCCCGAGCGTCCTACTCGACTTCTTTCTCCTGCACTTCGTCCGCCGAGATGCGCAGCGACTTGAGGAAGCGGCGATCGTTGGCGCTCATCTCGAAGCGCCGACGGTCGCGCGGACTTGCGCGCGGTGCCCTTCGCGGCTGCGCCTTTCTCGCGATTGACGAATCCGACGACGGCCTCGAGCGAGACGCGCAGCTCGAAGCCGGCCGCGCGCGCTTTCTCGCGGCACGCTTCGACGCGCGCGTCATCGGCGACGGCGGCGGAGATCGCCTCGGTCAGCTCCCGCGCCAATTGGTTCACGAGCGAATCCATGCGGACCTCCACGCGCCGCCAGGCCGGGTAACCAGCGGAGACACCAGGCGACCAACACAGCGAGGCTTCGGGCGAAGTGTCGATGTGCGCGCGCTGGAACCTGAGACGTTCATCATGAGGGAACCGAAGATGCGGAAAACTGCGGCAATTGTAGACATGCGCTGTACAGAGTGTCAAACACGAATAGTGCCGGTGGCGCCGTGCGCGAGGCATGGAGGGATGATAGAGTCTGCGGTTCCTTACGAATCCGTGGCCCGGGCGGCTTCGAGACGTTGCCGGAACGCGTCCTTCATCTAGAATTCACCCAATGACGAGACTTTTCGCGCGGCCGGGCGATCTCGCGCGCCCTCCGAGCCTGGCGACGAGCTGCCTGGCGTCTTCCCGTACACGCGCGGCATCCAGCCGACGATGTATCGCGGCCGGCTGTGGACGATGCGCCAGTACGCCGGCTTCGGCACGGCCGCCGAGTCCAACGCGCGCTACCGCTATCTGCTCGTCGCAGGGCGTCAGCGGCCTGAGCGTCGCGTTCGACCTGCCGACGCAGATGGGCTACGACTCGGACCATCCGCATGGCCGCCGGCGAAGTCGGCCGCGTCGGCGTCGCGATCGACTCGATCGAGGACATGGCGGTGCTGTTCGACGGCATCCCGCTCGACCGCGTGTCGACGTCGATGACGATCAACGCGACGGCGATCATCCTGCTCGCGCTCTACGTCGCGGTCGCGCGGCGTCAGGGCGTGCCGCTCGACGCGGCTGTCCGGCACGATTCAGAACGACATCCTGAAGGAGTACATCGCGCGCGGCACCTACATCTATCCGCCGCGCCATTCGCTGCGCATCGTCACCGACATCTTCGCGTGGTGCGAGCGCGAGCTGCCGAACTGGAACACGATCTCGATCAGCGGCTACCACATCCGCGAGGCGGGATCGACGGCCGTGCAGGAAGTCGCGTTCACGCTCGCGAACGCGATCGCCTACGTCGAGGCGGCGCGCGACGCCGGCCTCGACGTCGACCGGCTCGGCCAGCGGCTGTCGTTCTTCTTCGCCGCGCACAACGACTTCCTCGAAGAGGTCGCCGAAGTTCCGCGCCGCGCGGCGGCTGTGGGCGCACATCATGCGCGATCGGTTCGGCGCCACAAAGCCGCGCGCGATGCAGCTGCGCTTTCACACGCAGACCGCCGGCAGCACGCTGACCGCGCAGCAGCCCGACAACAACATCGTGCGCGTCGCGATGCAGGCGCTGGCGGCGGTGCTCGGCGGCACGCAGTCGCTGCACTGCAACGGCCGCGACGAGGCGCTGGCGCTGCCGACCGAGGAAGCGGCGCGCATCGCGCTGCGCACGCAGCAGATCATCGCGTCCGAGTCGGGCGTCGCGAACACGGTCGACCCGTTCGGCGGCGCGTGGGCGATCGAGCAGCGCACCGACGAGATCGAGCGCGAGGCGCGCGCGCTCATCGACGCGATCGACGCGGCCGGCGGCACGCTCGCGGCCATCGAGAGCGGACGGATTCAGCGGCAGATCCAGGACGCCGCCTATGCCGCGCAGCAGGCCATCGACCGCGGCGAGCAGGTCATCGTCGGCGTCAATCGCTATCACGACCGACGAGCCGGCGACGATCGAGCTGCTGCGCATCGATCCGGAGAGCGAGCGGCGGCAGGCCGCGGCGGTGCAGGCGGTGCGGCAGAGCCGCGACGCCGCGCGCGTGGCAGGCCGCGATCGACGGCGCTCGAGCGCGCCGCGCGCGACGGCGCGCAACCTCGTGCCGCCCGTGCTTCGCCGCGGTCGAAGCGCGCGCGACGCTCGGCGAGATCGCCGACGCGCTGCGGCGCGTCTTCGGCGAGCACCGTGACCATCTTCACCTGACGCGCCGCTGCTCCGGGTCGAGCGCCTGCGCACGGTGTTCCCGCTGGCGGACGGCCGCGAGGCCGCGGCCGTCGACGACGTGTCGTTCGACGATCGCGCGCGGCGAGACGCTCGGGCTCGTCGGCGAATCCGGCAGCGGCAAGTCGGTCACGGCGCTGTCGATCATCCGGCTCGTCATGCCGCCCGGGCGCATCGCCGGCGGACGCATCGAGCTCGACGGCCGCAACCTGATCGAGCTCGGACGAGGCGGCGATGCGCCGCGTCCGGGGCCGCCGGATCGGCTTCGTCTTTCAGGAGCCGATGGTCGCGCTCAATCCGGTCTACACGATCGGCTTTCAGATCGAGGAGACGCTGCAGGTGCACGGCCTGGCGCGCGGCGCGGCCGCGCGAGCGGCGCGCGGTCGAGCTGCTCGAGGCGGTGCGCGTGCCGGATCCCGACCGGCGCGCGACGCGAATACCCGCATCAGCTCAGCGGCGGCCTGCGGCAGCGCGCGATGATCGCGCTCGCGCTCGCCGCCGAGCCGGCGCTGCTCATCGCCGACGAGCCGACGACCGCGCTCGACGTGACCGTGCAGGCCGAGATCCTCGATCTGCTGCGCGAGATGCGGCAGCAGTTTCGACCTGTCGCTGCTGCTCATCACGCACGACCTCGGCGTCGTCGCCGAGATGGCCGACCGCGTCGCCGTCATGTACGGCGGCCGCATCGTCGAGCAGGCGCCGGTGGCGGCGTCTCTTCGCGGCGCCCGCGCATCCCTACACGCGCGGCCTGCTCGCGTCGATTCCCGGCGGCGAGCCGGGCGACGCGGCTCGCGGCGATTCCCGGCACGCGTGCCGGCGCTCGGTCAGCTGCGGCGCCGGGTGCGCCTTCGCGCCGCGCTGCGCCGATCGCTTCGCGCCGTGCGACGGAGCGCCGCCCGATGTTCACCGCCGCGCCGGAGCACGACGTGCGCTGCTTCCTGTATGGCGCCAGCCAGGATGAATCCGGCCGGGGGCGCGCGTGACGCCGCTCGTCGACGTCCGTCACCTCGTCAAGGAATTCCCGACAGCGCGGACAGCTGGTTCCGGCGCGCGCCCGGGCGTGCGCGCGGTCGACGACGTGACGTTCTCGATCGCGCGCCGGCGAGACGTTCGGCCTCGTCGGCGAATCCGGCTCGGGCAAGACGACGACCGGCCGCTGCGTCCTGCGGCTCATCGAGCCGACGTCCGGCGAGATTCGCTTCAAGGACCTGGACGTCCGCGCGCTCTCGGCGCGCGGAGCTGCGCCGCGCGCGGCGGCATTTTCAGATCGTCTTTCAGGATCCGTACTCGTCGCTCAACCCGCGCATGCGCGTCGGCGCCATCGTCGAAGAGCCGCTCGTCATTCATCGCATCGGCACGCGCGACGAGCGGCGCGCGCGCGTGCGGCAGCTGTTCGAGCTCGTCGGCCTCGATCCGGCAGGCGATGCGCGAAGTATCCGCACGAGTTCAGCGGCGGCCAGCGCCAGCGCATCGGCCTGGCGCGCGCGCTCGCGCTCGAGCCGTCGCTCGTCGTCTGCGACGAGCCCGTGTCGGCGCTCGACGTCTCGGTGCAGGCGCAGGTCGTCAATCTGCTGCTCGATCTGCAGAAGCGGCTCGGACTGACGTATCTCTTCATCGCGCACGATCTCCGGCTCGTCCGGCAGATCTGCGATCGCGTCGCGGTGATGTATCGCGGCCGCCTCGTCGAGCTCGCGCCGGCCGAGCAGCTGTTCACGGCGCCCGCGCATCCGTACACGCAGGCGCTGCTCTCGGCGATTCCGCGCCTGCAGCCCGGCCAGCGCCTGGAGCGGATTCCGTTCGACCCGGCACACTTCCAACGCACGGAGCTGCGGGAGGTCGCGGCAGGGCACTTCGCCGCAGTCTGATCAGACGCTGCTGGCATCCAGGCATTCGCGGCACTGGCGCCTCTGCACTGATAGCATCCGCCGATCGGCGACTCTATGGCTCGCTTCCGCATCGCGTATCGCGCCGTGCCGTTGCGTCTGCGGCCCCGAATCGCAGGCGCCCGACCTACGACCTGCTCATCCGGGCGGCCAGGTCGTCGACGGCTCCGGCAACCCCTGGTTCTACGCCGATGTCGGCGTGAAGGACGGCCGCATCGCCGCGGTGGGCACGCTCGCGAACGCGACGGCGACGCGCGTGATCGACGCGACCGGCAAGATCGTCACGCCCGGTTTCATCGACCTGCACTCGCACGCCGACGGCGGTCTGGCGACGATGGAGCTGCGGCACAGCTCCGAACATGGTGGCGCAGGGCATCACGCTGTCCGTGGTCAACCAGGACGGTCGATCGCCGCGGTGGCCGATTCGCGATCAGAAAGCGCTGTACGAGAAGCAGGGGATCGGCACGAACGCGGCCCTGATGGTCGGACATGGCACGGTGCGGACGCGCGTGATGGGCGCGCAGCGCGACAACCAGCTCGCGACCGACGCCGACATCCAGGCGATGCAGAAGCTCGTGGACGAGGGCATGAGCGACGGCGCGTTCGGGCTGTCGCACCGGACTTGAATACGATCCCGGGCGCTATCTCGGAAACGCGCGAAGTCGTCGGCGCTCACGCGGATGGTCAAGCCCTACGGCGGCTTCTACATCAGTCACGAACGCAGCGAAGGCGCCGACCCGATGTGGAAGGTCTCCTCCGATCCGTCGCCGTTCGTCAGCCTGATCGAGGCGGTCAACGAGACGATCACGATCGGCCGCGAAACCGGCGTGCCCGGTCGTCGCGTCGCACCTCAAGGCCAAAGGCGCGAGCTACTGGGGATCGAGCACGGTCGCCACGCGGCTGATCCGCGAAGCGCGTGAACAGGGCCATCGAAGTGTACGCGGATCAGTATCCGTACGAGACGTCAGGCACCGACGGCAGCACGGTGCTCATCCCCGGCTGGGCGCTCCAGCCGCCGGGCCAGGGACGAGGCGCAGGCGATCAGCTTCAGGCCGGCGGCCGCGGCGGGCGTGGGGCAGGGCCGCCGCTGAAGGAGATCTTCCGCACGCGCCTCGGGATCGACGACGACGTGCGCAAGATCCGGCTGGACATCGCGCACGAGATCGACCGGCGCGGCGGCGCGTCGCGCATCATCATCAGCGACTTTCCCGACGCGAAGTACGTCCAGAAGTCGCTGCAGTTCGTGGCCGACGATCTGAAGACGTCGGCGGTGGACGCGGCGATCTGGCTGCAGCTGAACGGCGCCGATCGCGCCGGCGGCGCGCGGATGCGCGGCTTCTCGCTGTCGGAGATCGATCTCGACCACATCATGCAGCAGGACTTCACGGCGACCTGCACGGACGGCGACATCGCGCGGCTCGGCCAGGGCACGCCGCACGCGCGCTTCTACGGCACGATGCCGCGCAAGATCCGACGCTACGTCGCTCGATCGCAACGTCATCTCGCTGCCGCACGCGATCCGATCGATGACGTCGCTCGCGGCGCAGATCATCGGCCTGAAGGATCGGGGCCTCGTCCAGAAGGGCCACTGGGCGGATCTCGTCGTCATCGATCTCGCGACCGTCGCCGACAAGGCGACGTTCACAGAGCCGCATCAGTATCCGACCGGGATTCCCTTCGTGTTCGTGAACGGCGTCGCCGTCGTCGACGACGGCAAGCTCACGCAGGCGACGCCGGGGAAGGTGCTGACGCCGAAGGCTGATGGCTGGCGCTACGCGAAGTAGGCAGGTCTTTCTCGATCTGGCCGTCGCGGATGCTGATCACCCGATGCGCATGCGCGGCGACGTCCGCCTCGTGCGTCACGAGGATGATCGTGTTGCCGCCCTCGTGCAGTCGCGCGAACAGGCTCATGATCTCGACACCGGTCTTCGAGTCGAGGTTGCCGGTCGGCTCGTCGGCGAGCAGGATCGACGGGTTGTTCACGAGCGCGCGCGCGATCGCGACGCGCTGGCGCTGTCCGCCCGACAACTGGTTCGGCCGATGCGTTTTGCGGTCGGACAGCTCGACCTTGTCCAGCGCTTCATTCGCGCGCTCGAGCCGCGCCTTCGATGACATCCCGGCGTAGATGAGCGGCAGCTCCACGTTGTGCAGCGCCGTCGCGCGCGGCAGCAGGTTGAACGTCTGGAAGACGAAACCAATCTCTTCGTTCCGAATCCGCGCCAGCTCGTCGTCGTTCATCTGGCTCACCTGCTTGCCGTTCAGCAGGTAGCTCCCCTTCGACGGCGTGTCGAGACAGCCGATCAGGTTCATCAGCGTGGACTTGCCCGACCCGGACGGCCCCATGATCGCGACGTATTCGCCGCGGTCGATCTGGATGGACACGCCCCGGAGCGCGTGCACCTCCTCGGTGCCCATCTCGTAGGTCTTCCAGAGTTCCTGCGTTTCGATTAGGGACATAGACGAATTCAGAGATTCAAAGATTTGGATATTCAGAGATTTAAAGCTTGAGCCAAGAACAAAAGCTTCGAGACTCCGAGATTCTACACCTCAGACGGGCGTGACGCCCGTCTGGTTCCACCAATAGCTTTGCCTCACGAACTCGCACGGGACGGCGAGACGCCGACCGTAGAAGCGACGCGATCCGTAAGAATCTCTAAATCTCTAAATTTCTGAATTTCCGAATCTCTAAATTCAAGAATCACCGTCAGCTCTCGAGGCTCTCATACTCGTCCTTGAGCCGCGCGATGACGTTCGGGTCGGCGAGCGTCGTGGTGTCGCCGAGCGTCTTGCCTTCGGCGATGTCGCGCAGCAGCCGCCGCATGATCTTGCCCGATCGGGTCTTGGGCAGATCGGCGGCAAAGAGAATCTGGTCCGGCCGCGCCAGGGCGCCGATCTTGCGGACGACGTGCTCCTTGAGCTCGTCCACGAGCGCGGGTGACGCGGTCGCGCCTTCCTTGAGCGTGACGAACGCGGCGACGGCCTGACCTTTGATCTCGTGCGGCCGGCCGACGACGGCGGCTTCGGCGACCTTCGGGTGATCGACGAGCGCGCTCTCGACTTCCATCGTGCCGATCCGATGCCCCGCGACGTTCAGCACGTCGTCCACGCGGCCGAGCAGCCAGTAGTCGCCGTCCTCGTCGACGCGCGCGCCGTCGCCGGTGAAGTAGACGCCGTCCTTCCACTTGCTCCAGTACTGCTGCACGAAGCGTTCGGGATCGCCGTAGATGCCGCGCAGCATGCCGGGCCAGGGCTTCGTCAGCGCGAGAAGTCCGCCGCCTTCGCTGACGCGTTTGCCGTCGGCGGTGCGAATCTCCGCGGCGATTCCCGGGAAGGGCTTCGTCGCCGATCCCGGCTTCAACGTCGTGAGGCCAGGCAACGGCGTGATCAGGATGTGTCCCGTCTCCGTCTGCCACCACGTGTCGACGACGGGGCAGCGATCGCGGCCGATGTTCTGCTGGTACCAGATCCACGCTTCAGGATTGATCGGCTCGCCGACCGATCCGAGAAGGCGCAGGCTGCTGAGATCGCGCCTGGCGGGCCACTCGGTGCCCCACTTCATGAAGGCGCGAATCGCGGTCGGCGCGGTGTAGAAGATCGTCACGCCGTGGCGTTCGATGAGGCTCCAGAAGCGATCCTTCGCGGGCCAGTCGGGCGCGCCCTCGTACATCAGCACCGTCGCGCCGTTCGCGAGCGGCCCGTACACGACGTAGCTGTGTCCCGTCACCCAGCCGATGTCGGCCGTGCACCAGTAGACGTCCTCCTCGCGCAGATCGAACACCCACTTCGTGGTCGCGTAGGTCGCCGACGAGGTAGCCGCCGGTCGTGTGGACGATGCCCTTCGGCTTTCCGGTCGTGCCGGACGTGTAGAGGATGTACAGCATGTCCTCCGAGTCCATCGGCTCGGGCGGACACGTGAACGCCGGCGTCCTGCATCAGCTCGTGGTACCAGTGATCGCGGCTCTCGGAGGTCGGGACGTACGGGACGTCCGCCGCCGGGTCGCCGGCCTGGCGGCGCACGACGACGACGTGCTTGATCGAGGGCGTCTCGCGCAGCGCCTCGTCGGCCATCTGCTTCAGCGGCACGATCTGGCCGCGACGGATAACCGCCATCGGCCGTGACGAGGACCGTCGCCTGCGCGTCGTTGATGCGATCGCGGAGCGACTCCGCGCTGAAGCCGCCGAAGACGACGCTGTGCACGGCGCCGATGCGCGCGCACGCGAGCATCGCAATCGCCAGTTCCGGGATGAGCGGCAGGTACAACGCGACGCGATCGCCTTTGCGCACGCCGAGCGACTTCAGGACGTTGGCGAAGCGGCAGACCTCGCGATAGAGATCGAAGTAGGTCAGCGTCCGGCGATCGCCCGGCTCGCCTTCCCAGATGATCGCCGCCTTGTTGCGGCGCGCGGTCCGGACGTGGCGATCGAGGCAGTTGGCGCTGGCGTTGAGCTTGCCGCCGACGAACCATTTCGCGTGAGGCGACTTCCACTCGAGGACCGTCTTCCACGGCTCGATCCACTCGAGCTCGCGCGCGAAGTCGGCCCAGAATGCTTCAGGATCGGCCGCCGCGCGCGCGTAGATCGCCGGGATCGTTCGCGAGGGCGCGTTCGCCGCCACGCAGGCCGGCGGCGGAAACGTTCGCGCTTCGTTCAGCAGCGCGTCGATTTCGGGCTTCGATTCCATTACGCCTGCGCCTGCGGCGGCACCTTCTTCCGGAAGAACGCGAGGCCGAGGAGCGAGCCGAGCATCGCGAACACCGCGAAGATCGGCAGGTTGATCGCGAACAGCATGAACATCGAACCCGCGGCCGGCTGACAAAGTTCAGGACCATGTCGCGCACCTCCGGCGGCATGTCGGGATCTCGACTCGAGCTCCGACCGGATCTGATCGATGGCCAGCGGACCGGTGAGCTCGACATCGCGATCGCCACGGCCGAGGTGATCAGCGCGCCGATGAGCCCGGCAATCAGGCCGCCGAGGACGGCGTCGCCGGTCTCGAGCGGCTCGGGCGTCCGCTGCTGCTGGAGGTACGCGACCAGGACGCCGCCGAGCACGACCCAGAGACAGCAGCACACATTGGCGGCGCCGAGAATCGGTACCGACGAGATGACGCCGATGAACAGACCGCCAAGCAGCGCTGGTTGATACCGGCCCATGGACACCTCAGTGAATCCGGAATTTGCTCGTGGGGATTGTGGACTCAGATCTCTGCCCCGAGTCGCGAATCCTAAATCCCCAAATTCACGAATCAGTCGTAGTACTCGCGTCCCAAGTGCGTGATGAGTTCTTCGCCGCGCACGTAGCGCAGCGTGTTCTTGAGCTTCATGAGCTGAATGAACAGATCGTGCTCGGGATAGAGTCCGGGCGCGTACATCGGGCTCTTGAAGTAGAACGACAGCCACTCCTGGATGCCGGAGAACCCGACGCGTTTCGCGAGGTCCAGGAACAGCGCGACGTCGAGGACGATCGGCGCCGCGAGGATGCTGTCGCGGCACAGGAAATTGATCTTGAGCTGCATCGGGTAGCCGAGCCAGCCGAAGATGTCGATGTTGTCCCAGCCCTCTTTGTTGTCGCCGCGCGGCGGGTAGTAGTTGATCCGCACGACGTGATGCAGATCGCTGTAGAGATCCGGATAGAGATTCGGCTGCAGGATGTAGTCCAGCACCGACTTCTTGCTCTCCTCCTTCGTCTTGAACGACTCCGGATCGTCCAGCACTTCGCCGTCGCGATTGCCGAGGATGTTCGTCGAGTACCAGCCGGCCACGCCGAGCAGTCGCGCCTTGAGACCCGGCGCGATGATCGTCTTGATCAGCGTCTGGCCCGTCTTCAGATCCTTGTCCGGCGAGCGGCGATCCCGTCTTCTGCGCCAGCTCGAGGAGCGCCGGGATGTCGGCGCTCAGATTCGGCGCCGCGTTCGCGTACGGCAGCCCTTCGTGAATCGCCGCGTACGCGTAGATCATGCTCGACGGGATCGACGGATCGTTCGCGTCGAGCCCTTTCTCGAACGCCGCGAGCGACTGATGCGCCGGCGCCTCCGTCAAGAAGATCTCGGTGCTGCCGCACCAGATCAGCACCAGGCGATCGAGCCCGTTCGTCGTCTTGAACCGACGAATGTCGTCGATGAGCTGCTCGGCGAGATCCTTCTTGTTCTTGCCCTTCTTGACGTTCGGACCGTCGAGGCGTTTGACGTACTGCCGGTCGAAAACGGCAGGCATCGGCTTCACGGCGCGAAGCTCGTCCTTGATCTGATCGAGCTGCCCGGCGTCGAGGACGCCGGCCGTCTTGGCCGCGTCGTAGCAGTTGTCCTCGAAGATGTCCCAGCCGCCGAACACGAGCTGGTCGAGCCCGGCGAGCGGCACGAAATCGCGGATGAGCGGCGATCGTCCCTCCGTCCGCTTGCCCAGCCGAATGGTGCCCATCTGCGTCAACGAGCCGATAGGCTTCGCGATCCCTTTCCGGACCGCCATGATGCCTGCGATGGTTGTCGTGCTGACTGCCCCGAGGCCGACGAGAAGAACACCAACTTTGCCCTCGGCGGGAGCAATGGAAAGCCCTTGAGTCACGGGGCAGAACTATATCATCCGGTTTCCGCCGTACCCGTCGTACCCGCTCGTACCGACTATCGAAGACACGTCAAGTGTCTGCCGCCGTCGATCGCAATGGTTTCGCCCGTGATCCAGCCCGATGCGGGCGAAACGAGAAACGCGATGAGATCGGCGATTTCTTCCGGCGTCCCGGCGCGGCCGAGCGGATGCGTCGATTTCGCGCGCTCGAGAAAGTCCGCGTAGCGCGTCTCGTCCATGCCGCCACGCCGGTGAAGATTGGTCACGACGACACCCGGGCTGACGGCATTGATGCGCACGCCTTTCGCCGCCAGATCGAGGGCCGCGACGCGCGTGAGCTGATCGACCGCCGCTTTGCTCACGCAGTACGACGCAAGTCCGGGAAACGATCGTGAGCCGGCGACGCTCGACACGTTGACGACGGCGCCGCGCCGCGCCGTCAAGGCCGCGGCGGCCTCGCGAATCATCCGGAACGGCGCGCGGACGTTGACGTCCATCATCGCGTCCCACCCGTCGTCGGTGGTCTCGACGACGCCGCCCGACGCGATGATCCCGGCGGCGTTCACCAGTGCATCGAGGCCGCCGAGCTCCTGATTCGCGCGCGCCACGATCGCGGCCGGAGCGCCGGCCTCGGTCACATCCGCCGCCATCGCGGCAGCGCGCCCGCCGCTGGTTGCGAGCTCGTGGACGACCTCGCCGAGCGCGCCGCCGTCGCGCCCGACGAGCAGCAGCGCAAACCCGTCCGCGGCCAGACGGCGAGCCGTGGCGCGCCCGATTCCCGACGACGCTCCCGTGACGATGGCGGATTTCAAGAGGGGGTCAGAGCTGTTTTCCACAGATTTGGCCACTCCGGTGCCAGAGCTCGGGGTGAGTTTACCGCCGAGCTCTGGCCACTACGTGGCCAAATCTGTGGAAAACAGCTCTGACCCCCTGACGCCCCACACCTCATCGTCCGAAAAGACGTGATGGAACGATCCAAGTGCGCGTCAGTCGTCAGTCGATTCTCCCGAAGCGACGTCTTCTCCCCGGACGAAGTTGCTGCAGCCGCAGGTGTTACGGTCGAGCGCGTCCTCGATGCGCTCCAGGCTGGCCGTGCGGGTACGTTCGGCGGCTACCTTGGCCAGCCTGACGCGGTGCGCCTCGTGCGCATCCTGACCGGCCGCGAGGCCGAGTCGTCCCGGGATCGGACACCGCTCAGCTGGTATGCCAGATCGAAGCGGCGTTCCAGTGCAGGACTCGCCGCGTCGAGCGTGCTCCATGTGGCCGCCGTGCTCGCGCTCATCGTCGCGACGTCTCTGGGCCTGCTGTCCGCCAACGACACAGAAGAGTTCTTGAAGAACCCGCCGCAGCCGATCCGGCTGGTGTTCCTGATGCAGCTGGGTCCGGGCGGCGGTGGCGGTGGCGGCGGCCTGAAGATGCCCGCCCCCCCTCCTCGAGCTGAACGCAAGGCGCCCATCAAGCTCGTCAAGCGCCCGTCGAGCCCCGTACCGCCGCCACGCCGGACCCCGCCGCCCCCGCGGCCTCGTCCGATTGAGCGCCCGGTTCCCCCACCGCCTGTCGAGCCTCCAAAGGTCGAGCCGGTGGTGCCGCCAATTCAGGTCGAGCCGCCGAAGCCGGCGCCCGCGGTCCAAGCGCCCGTCGTCCCGGTGCCCGCCGATCCGGTGGACACGACCGGTGTGCTGAGCCGAAGCACGACCACCGCGCCGAGCGCTGGTCCGGGCACGGGTGGCGGCGTCGGAACGGGCGCAGGTCCAGGCATCGGCGAGGGCCAGGGCGGCGGAATCGGTCCCGGTTCCGGAGGCGGTACGGGCGGCGGGCCGTTCCAGCCTGGCAGCGGCATCGATCCGCCGCAGCTCATTCGCGAAGTGCGTCCGGTCTACACCGACGAAGCGCGCCGGCGCGCCATCGAAGGCGACGTCGTGCTCGAGATCGTCGTCCGGCGCGACGGCTCGGTCGGCAACTTGCGTGTGCTTCGCAGCCTGGGCGCCGGTCTCGATCAAAAAGCGATTGATGCCGTTCGTCAGTGGCGATTCGGTCCCGCGCGGCGTCATGGCGCGCCCGTGGACGTCGTGGTCGAAGTCTCCGTGGAGTTCAAGCTGAGGTAACCCTGATGGAATCGATGCTCATGATGGTGACGGTCGTCTCGCTCGCGCTTGGCGCGGTCATGGCCATCGTCGCGTGGCGGCTGCTCAAAGACTCGCGTGGTCGATCTGCGGCACGGATCGAAGTGCTTCAGACGCTCGCGCAGGAGCCCGACCTGGACGGGGACGCAGACCTGGTCGAGCCGGAGCCTGAACCGATCCGCACGATCCGACGCGAGCCTGCGGCCGAGCCGGTGGTCGCGCGCCCGATTCGCCGGGAGCCCGAACCGGCACCGGAGCCGGAGTACGAGCCCGAGTACGAACCGGAGCCCGAGCCCGAGCGCGAGGCCTGGGACGCGGACGTCATTCGGGAAGCGCCGGCGTCCGTCATGGTCAGGAGCACGCCGATGCCGGTGCGCCACGCCGCCGTTGCCGTCCGGACCGCGCCGATGTTCGCGCAGCCCATGGCAGCGTCCTCGGACGAGGGCCCGCCGATGTTCGCGGGCGGGCGGTCGCGCGGCGCCTCCGGACGCCGCATGATGGCGCTCGCCGCCGTCGGCCTCATCATCGCGCTCGCGGCCGGATCGGTGTACGTGCTGCACACCTGGGATGTGCTCGGCGCGATCGCCAGCGCCGCGCCGGCCTCCGGTACGCCGCCGCTGGAGCTGTTGTCGCTGCGTCACTCGAACGAAGACAGCGACACGTTCGTCGTGACCGGACTCGTCGAGAACCCGCTCGCCGGGAAGACCCTTCGCGCAGTCGTCGCGGTGATCTACCTCTTCGATCATGACGGCCGGTTTCTCGCGAGCGGCCGGGCCGCGCTCGACGTGAAGTCCTTCGAGCCTGGTGACGAATCGCCGTTCGTCGTAAAGATTCAGCGCGCGAAGGGCGTCTCGCGGTATCGGGTGGGCTTCAGGTTCGACGACGGCGGCGTCGTGGCGCACGTCGATCGCCGGGGGCAGGTGCCCGGCGGCACCACCGAAGACGCCATCGAGCGAGGCAGTGCGCCGATCGCGCCGCGACGTTCGGAAGGCTGAACGACTACGGAAGGCAAGGCCATGGACAGGCGTGATCGGTATCTCGGCTACGCGCTCTGGATCGCACTCGGCACGGCGCTCGTCGCGTTCGAGCCTCCGGCGCGCTCTCCTCAGGATCGGCCCACGGGGCCGGGTTTCTCGTTCCGCACCGGCGTGGAGCTCATCAACGTCACCGTGACCGTCACCGACGAGCGTGGGCGTTTCGTGCCGAATCTCCGCGCCGAAGATTTCGTCCTCGTCGAGGACGGCAAGCAGCAGACGATCTCTCAATTCGATTCCGAGCGCGTGCCGGTGAGCCTCGGCGTGGTGCTCGACACGAGCGGCAGCATGCTCGGCGAGAAGATCGTCGCGGCGCAGGCCGCGCTGAACCGCTTCCTGTTCGACCTGCTCGGACCGCAGGACGAAGTGTTCCTGTATCGATTCGACAGCCGGCCCGATCTCGTGCACGGATGGACGGAAGACCGGAAAGCCGTCGCGCGCACGCTGGGATCGGTCAGGCCGTCCGGCGGTACGGCGATGTACGACGCCGTGGCGGAATCGATCCCGCTGGCGCAATCCGGATCGCGCCGCAAGAAAGCCCTCCTGGTCATCTCCGACGGCAACGACACGAGCAGCCGCACGCCAATCGCCGCGGTCCAGCAGCTCATTCGCGAGAGCGAGGTGCTCGTCTACGCGATTGGCATCGACGCGTCGGAAGGCATCGGCAGCGGGACGAGCACATCCTCTCAACCGTCTTCGCCACCGTCTTCGCCGCCGCCTCAGACTCAGCCCAGGAATATCCCGGTGCCCTCGCCGTTTCCCGGCAAAGGGCCCACGACGCGTCCGGCGCCTCCGCCGCCACCGCCGGCTCCGGCACCTCCTCCACCGAGCGCAAAGCGATCGTCGTCACGCTCATCCGATCGGGTCAATCCCGACGCGCTTCGCTCGATCACGGACGACAGCGGCGGACGGACGGAGATCATCACGTTCGCGAAGGATCTGGATCCGACGACGGCCGGCATCGCCGACGAGCTCAGCCGCCAGTACTTTCTCGGCTACACGTCCACGCTGCCGAAAGACGGACGTTGGCACACGATTCAAGTCCAGGTGCGGCGCGGAAACTACACGGTCAGGGCGCGACGGGGTTTCATCGCGAACTGAATCCGTGGTGGCGAGCTTCGAAGTACATTCGAAGGTGCTTGTCCACTCCCGTAACTCTTCAGCGCCGGCGCGAAGGCTCCTTCAGCGCGTCTGAAGAGCACCGAAGTCAGGGCGCTCGACGAGCGCTTTTCACTGAAGTACTTCCCGTCTCAGTCATAATCTGCCCTGTGGTCTGGCCCGCGGCGCTCTCGTTGTCGATTGCCGGCAGCGTGGGCGGCCTCCTCACGGCTTCCCTGCTTCTGCTCGTCGACGGCGCCGCGCGCACGCGGATCGTCCCGTGGCTGATCTCGTACGCGGTCGGCACGCTGCTCGGCGCGGCGCTGCTCAACCTGCTTCCGCAGGCGCTCGAGACCGTCGCGCCGACGCCTGTCTTCGCGGCGCTCCTCGCGGGCATCCTGACGTTCTTCGTGCTCGAGAAGCTCGTGCTGTGGCGGCACTGTCACGACGACGGGACGTGCGCGATCCATCGCTCGACGGCTTCGCTCGTCATCGTCGGCGACGCGGTTCACACGTTCGTTGACGGCGTGGTGATTGCGGCGGCCACGCTCGTGTCCGTCCCGTTCGGCGCGACGACGGCGCTCGCGGTGGCCGCGCACGAGATTCCCCAGGAAGCCGGCGACTTCGCCATTCTGCTCGCCGCCGGCTATTCCCGCACGCGCGCGATTCTGCTCAACCTCGCGTCGGCCCTGGGCGGCGTCGCGGGCGCCTCGCTCATGCTGATCTTCGGATCGCACGCACCGGCCGTCGTGCCGTACGTGCTCGCGTTTGCGGCCGGAAATTTCCTGTATGTCGCCATGGCCGACCTCATTCCCGCCCTGCACCGCGGCGCGATCGACCGCAACGCCGTCCGGCAGCTCGTCCTGATCGGCGCGGGCCTTCTGACGATCGTTTTGCTTTAGTCTTCATTCTTAGTTGCGGCTGGGGCCTCGCCTCCGCCAAGGCTTCGGCGAAGCTCGCCGAGCGCCTTCGGCGCGGAGGCGGCCCACCCCCAGCGCGCCGCACGGCCTCGCTACGCTCGGCCTCACGGCGGTCATCTTTCTTAGTTGGCCCCACCCCCAGCCGCGGCGCCCCCGACGGCTCGCCTGCCCTGAGCGTGTCGAAGGGCTACACTCGCCTGGGGGCAGTCATCTTTTTTGGCGGCTGGGGGCGATTGTGGTCTGGCGGCGTTAAACTGAAAACGGGCGGGGCTGGCACTTTCGCGCGGCCTTCGTCCGTTGGACGGGACAGTCGTCTCAGGGAGCGCCCACGCCGGCTCGGCAGGCACGGCCTCCGGCCTGGTACTGGTCTTGCTCATCTCCACTGAGGACGGCTCCTGAAGTATGCGGACCCGACTCACTCTCCTTGCCTGTCTTCTCGCGACACTGATGGTGCCGCGTGCGTCCGAAGCACAGATTTCGGACGGGATCCTCGGCGAGCGCGTCGCCACGGCGGTCCAGCGCTACTCGAATTTCACGATTTTCGATGACGTGAACATCGAGATCGCCAATCGCGTGGTGACGCTGACCGGTCGCGTGACGACACCGCGAAAACGTGAGGACATCGGCGCGCGCGTGGCGAAAATCGACGGCATCCGCACGCTCGTGAACGACATCAAGGTGCTGCCCGTCTCCCAGATGGACGCCAGCCTGCGTGTCCGCATCGCCCAGGCGATTTACGGCCACCCGTCGTTCTGGCACTACGCCTCGATGGCCAGCCCGCCCATTCACATCATCGTGGAGAACGGACACATCACGCTCACCGGCTACGTGAACAGCGAAGTCGAGAAGTCGATGGCCTTCGCCCTGTCGCAGGTCGGCGGATCGTTCGGCGTGAAGAACGAGCTGAAGATCGACAGGCGCTGACGCGGTTGGCGGGCCGGAACCCGGCCCGCCCTACGTTCCGGCCAGGACCACGCGAACGTCGTCTACAATCAGTCGGGATCCCTCAATGACTGCGAGGCTCGCGTCGATCGCGCTGATCGCGTTTGTGGCGGTTGGAGCCGGTCAGCAGGTGATTCCGCCCACGCCGCCGACGCCTCCGACGACCATCCCTCCCCGTACGACGCCAATCCGGCCGCAGCCGCCGCGCACGACCGCGCCCGGCCCGGCCGACTACCGTATCGGCGTCATCAGCGGCCAGATCGTGGACGCGACCAGCGGGCGGGCGCTCGGGCGGGTGGCCGTGCGGCTGCGCGGCCGGGGTGTCGCACGCACCCTGCTCAGCGACGATCGCGGCCGCTTCACGTTCGCGGATGTGCCGCCCGGCGACTTCATGATCAACGCCACGAAGTCCGGATTCTTCGACGGGGCGTATGGCAAGCGGCGCGCCGGCGGCAACGGCATGGCCTACTCGCTCCTGCCGGGCCTCTCGGCGCCGGACCTCAAGATCGAGCTCTTCAAGGCCGGCTCCGTGAGCGGCTTCGTCTTCGACGAGGGCGGTGAGCCCATCATCGGCGTGCACGTCGTGGCGTTGCGGCGGCAGTTCGTCGCCGGCGAGTGGCGATTCGTCGGCTCGGGAACCGACGTGACCGACGATCGAGGCGCCTATCGCCTGTTCGATCTGTTGCCTGGCGACTACGTGATTGGCGTGCCGTCGGTGAAGGTCACCGCGCCGATCGCCTCCATCGAGGAAGTCGCGAGAACCGGCACCAGCGGCGGCAATCTGATCACGCTCATGAGCCTGTGGCGGCCGCCGGCGCCGCCCGGGGCCAACCCGCTCGGCATGCTGATCTACGACAACGACGATCGGAACGTGATGATCGCGCCGGCCGCGACGCCTCCGCCATCCGACGGCAAGCGCGAGTTCGTGTATCCCACGCAGTACTATCCGGCGACTCAGGCGCTTCAGCTGGCGACGGCCGTGCTCGTCACGCCCGGCACCGATCAGCGCAACGTGAACTTCGACCTGCGGCCCGTCCGCACGTTCCGGATCGAAGGCCGCGTGATCGGTCCGGAGGGCGCCGTGCAGGACCAGCTCCTCAGACTGCTGCCCGACGACGGCAACGACTTCGGGCTCGGCACCGAGACGGCATTGACGGTGACGGCGCCGGACGGCTCGTTCACGTTTCTTCGTGTGCCTGCCGGCCGGTTCACGCTCGACGCACGAAGCGGCGCGAGCCTCACGGCCGTGGTGCCGCAGGCCGCGCCCCAGCCGCCACGGCCCGTGGATGCCGGGCAGACGCCGGCGCGGCCGCCGCTCTGGGGTCGTGTCGAGCTCACGCTCGACAACTCCGATCTGGACGATCTCGTCGTCACCATGCAGCCCGGGCTCACGATCCGCGGGCGGATCGCGTTCGACGGCAGCGCGGCACGGCCGACGGACAATCAGCTCGACCGTCTGACTGTGTCGGTGATGCCGGCAGACGTGCACGCGCCCGTCATGACCGCCCGCCTGGACTCGCTCGGTCAGTTCTCGGTCTTCGGGCTGCGGCCCGGCGAGTACTTCGTTCGCGTCGATGCGCCGCCGCCGGGCTGGTTCGTTCGTGGCGCCATGGCCGCCGGCCGCGACGTCTCGGAACAGCCGCTCGACTTGTCCAGCGGCACGACACCGGACGTCGTGATCACGTTCACCGATCGCGGCACCGAGATTCTCGGCGCCGTTCGTGACACGCGCGGCATGACGGCCGCCGGCGCCACCGTCATCGTCATGCCGAGCACGATGACCGAGCGCGGCCTCAACCCGAGTCGCATGCGCGAAGTGCGCGCGGCGAGCTCAGGCGTGTACTTCATCGAAGGCCTGCCACCCGGCGAGTACTTCATCCTCGCGGTCGACGACGCCGACGCGGAGGGATGGCAGGATGCGACGAGGCTTCCCGCCCTCCGCAATGCCGCGACGCGCGTCACGTTGCGAGAGAACGAGAAACGCACGCTGGAGCTGTCTCTGGGTCCGCGGCGATGAAGACGGCCCTCGCGGCGTTCGCGCTCGGCCTCGTCGCGTCAGCGGGAACGACGCAGGATCTCTCGCGGCTGCTCTCGCCCGACGCCAAGGTCACCGCGACGCTGGCCGGCACACTCCACGGCACGGGTGGCCGAGGGTCGCTCGATGGCATCACGATCGTCCTCTCCACATTCGGCAACGTTCCGGTGCACGAGACCACGACAAACATCGAAGGCCAGTATCTCTTCGAGCACATCCGGCCCGGCGCGTACATCGTGCTCATCAAGCGCGCCGATCACTTGACGGAACTTGGTCGCGTCAGGCTGCTCGCGGGAGAGAAGGTGACGCGGAACTACACGAAGGGCGTCGTGATCGCCGGAACCGTGGCGGACGAGCGTGGCACGCCCGTCCCCGCCGTCACGGTCTGCCTGCTCCGGCGGACGTCGGAAGCCGGCCAGTTGCGTTTCACGCGCGCGTCGTCTGCGACGACAAACGCGCGCGGGCAATTCGTCGTCGGCGAGCACGACCACCTGGAGAATGGCGCCTACCTCGCCGCCGTGATGCCAGCGGGCTGCGGCGCGATTGCGTCGCCGGATCTGGTCACTCCGCGGCTCGCCAGGTATCCTCCGCTTTATTTTCCTGACGTGACGTCCGCGCGCGACGCCGAGGTCGTGACGCTCGACGCGCGCGACGATCGGCGACTTGCGTTCCGTCTGCGCCCCGGTCCGACCACGCGGCTCGAGGGCAGGATCGGCGGCTACGTCAACACGTCCGTCGTCCCGAAGCAGATCATCCTCGAACCGCCGCAGGGCGAGCCCGTGTCGATCGTGCGCGCGACGCGGATCAAACCGGACGGCTCGTTCGTCTTCGCCGGCCTGGTGCCGGGCGAGTACCGGCTGATTCTGGCGCCACAGAAAGGCCCTGACGAACCGAGATGGGCCGTCCGCAACGTGACGGTGCGCGGCGAGACGATCGCGCGTGTGCCGATCGTCTCGCAACCAACGGTCGCAATCGGCGGCAGGGTCGATTTCGCGAGCCACATCGCGGCGCTCTACGGCACACGGATTTTCCTGTCGGTGGATGCTCAGCGCATTGGCGATCGGCCGGCGACCGCCGCGTTTCTGCCAGGGCATTTTGCGCAAGTCGATGCCGACGGCAGGTTCGGCCTCGCGGGTATCATGCCCGGCGCCTACCAAATCACGGTGGCCGGCGCGGAAGTGGTGGGCTGGAAGCTGAAGTCCGTGATGGTCCCGGCCGCGGACAAACGATTGCCGCCAACGGATGCCGTCGATATTCCGCTCGTGCTCGAGCCCAACCAGAGCGTCTTTGGACTCGTGGTCTACATGACCTACAGGGCCACGACGGTGACGGGCAGGATCGAGGACCCGGCAGGACAGCCGGCCGGCAAGGCGTTCGCCGTGCTGTTCGCCCCGGATGCGCGGTACTGGACACGAAGTTCCCGCCGGATCCGATACGTCGCGGCGGACGAGACCGGCGCGTTCAGCGTCGAAGGGCTGCCCGACGGGGAGTATCTGGCTGTCGCGGTCCGGGCACTCCCGAATTGGCCCGATCCCGCGTGGTTCGAGTCGATGCGGACCGCCGCCGCCCCGTTCAGGCTCGGCGACGGCGAGACGCGGCAGCTGACTTTGCGACTGCCGGCCGCCACCGATTTGCCACAGTGACCGTCTAAACTTGTCTAAGGATCTGCATTTTCGATTTGGGATTGTCGATTTGAGACTTAGAGCGTTAGAGCAGAGGACATAAAGAGTTGGAGAGAACGATGAAAGCCTCAGGCACGCGGGGACTTCTGACGGCAGGGCTTGCGGCACTGGTCGTGGCCGGCACGGTGGCTATCGTCGCCGGCCAGGGGCGCGGGGCCCCGCCGGTTCCGCCTGCGGCGCCCTCCCCTGGGCAGGCCACGCAGCCGACTCGCGACACCCAGCGCACTCCGGCTGTCGGGACCGGCTCGATCACCGGCACGGTTGTCGTCGAAGGCGCGGGCACGCCGGTGCGTCGCGCGCGCGTGACGCTGAGCGGGACCGAACTGCGCGGCGGACGGACGGCCATTACGTCGGACAACGGCGAGTTTTCGTTCGCCTCGCTCCCGGCGGGCCGCTTCACCATGACGGCGTCAAAGGCGGGCTTCGTGGACATCGCGTACGGCGCGAAGCGCCCGGGCCGGCCGGGCACGCCGATTCAGCTCGTCGATGGACAGAAGCTCGAGAAGGCCAGCATCTCGCTCCCGCGCGGCAGCGTCGTGACGGGCGTCGTCATCGACGAGAACGGCGAGCCGTCGCCAGGCACGCAGGTGCGCGTCATGCGATACGTCATGCGCACCGGAGAAAAAACGCTGCAGGCGGCCGGACAGGATCAGACCGACGATCGCGGAATGTACAGAATCTACGGACTGCAGCCGGGCGAGTACATCGTCAGCGCCGCGCCGAGAAATCTCAGCTTCGGCGATCTGAGGCAGACGATGATGGCGGAGATCGAAGCGCTCGTGCAGCAGGCGCAGGCCGTCGGCGCCTCGCGACCCGGCGGACCTGGTGGCGGCGGCAGCGGCCGGCGGCGGGGGCCGCGGTGGTCGAGGCGGTGGCGGCCTTGGTGCCGTGACGATCGAGCCGGGTGTCGCCGGACAAATGCTCGGCGGTCGAGGTCAGGCGCTTCTGGACCGCGCCACCGCGCTTCAACAGCAGTTGCAGCAACAGGAGCAGGAACAAACGGTCGCCTATGCCCCCGTCTACTACCCGGGCACGGCGACGCCTTCATCAGCGTCGTCGGTGACACTCGCCATCGGCGACGAGCGGAGCGGCGTGGACTTCCAGCTTCAGCTCGTGGCGACGGCGAATATTCAGGGAACGATCATCGGTCCTGACGGCAGTCCCGTCCAGGAAACACGCATCTCGCTCGTCCCCGCGGATCAGTCGGGCATGCCGCCGGTTCCAGGCGTCAACTCGAACATGGCACGCGTCGATCGCGAGGGCCGTTTCACGTTCTCGAACGTCACGCCCGGTCAGTACCGGATCATGGCGCGCGCGGCGGTGAGACCAGTGGATCCGAACGCGCCACAGCGCGGCGCGGGCCGCGGTGAATTTCCCGGTCCAGCCGGCCGCGGCGGTCCGCAGGTTCCGCAGCAGGTCCTCTGGACCTCGGCGGACATCTCCGTCAGCGGACAGAACATCTCGAATCTCGCGCTCACGCTGCAGCCCGGCATGACGGTGAGCGGCCGCGTCAACTTCGAGGGCTCGGGACTCGCGGTCGCGCCGACGGACCTTTCGCGCGTTCGCGTGAATCTCGTGCCGCGCGGCCAGCAGCAGGGCGGCTTCGAAATCGGTGGCGTGCCGCCCGCCCAGGTGGATGCGACTGGCCGCTTCACCATCACCGGTGTCGTGCCGGGACGCTACAGCATCAGCGCCAGCTCGCCGTCTGGCGACGGCGGCCGCGGCGCGGGCCCGGCCGCACCCGGCGCTCCGCCAAGCGGGCAATGGGTGCTGAAGTCGGCGGTCGTGGGTGGACGCGACGTGGTCGACTTCGGCCTGGTCATCGAACCCAATCAGGAAGCCTCCGGCGCGGTCGTGACGTTTGCCGATCGCACGCAGGAAGTGTCAGGCACGATTCAGGATCCGGCGGGCAAGCCGACCGCCGACTACTCGATCGTCATCTACCCGTCGGACAATCGCTACTGGCTGCCGCAGGCGCGCCGCATTCAGTCGGTGCGCCCCGGCACCGACGGCAAATTCACATTTCGCGGCCTGCCGCCCGGTGAGTACCGGCTGACGGCGGTGACCGACGTCGAGCCCGGCGAATGGTTCAATCCGGATTTCCTGTCGCAGCTCGTCAACGCATCGATCCCGGTGACGTTGATCGACGGCGAAAAGAAAACCCAGGACATCCGCGTGCGATAGCCCGCCTCCCGCTGAACGCTCGCTTAGCGAGCAGCTTCGGCGGGCCAGGGCGTCACTTCACGGCCGGAAAATGCAACAGGGAGGTACTGGCGTCGGCCAGCACCTCCCTGTCGTCGGAACGTCAGAATTCGGTAGGAGCCCTTACTTGCGGGCGGCGGCGGCCCGTCGGCGCCGCCGGAAGAACTCAGCCGCTCCGGCCGCCACAAGGAGGCCAGTCGCCGGCTCCGGAACGGCGGTCGCTGGCGGCTCGCCACCCAACGCCGAAATATAGGCCGTCGAGTCCAAAACGGTGTCGCCCCGGTCGGCGATGATGAACGTCAGCGTACCTGAGGCGCCAAAGCCGACCACACTCGAGAATGTCAGGACCGGATTGCCACCAGGCGCCAGGATTCCGTCCAGTTCCGTTCCGGGAACAGCCGCCATGCCTGGGTGATTCACATTGATCGGAAATCCACCTGTGAAGGCAACGTTGGTTCCATTCACCAGCAAGCCGAAAGCGTCAATGAAGTTACTCCCGACGAACTCTGCCCACTCATCCGAGCCAAACACCACGTTGAAGAAGACCGTGTCATGCAGGGCGTCGAGGGAGAAGTTGATGTCGATTTGCGTCACGTCGAAGTAGTTAGAAGCACCCGAAATCGCGTCGAGGATGAGTTCTTGGGCGGCGGTCGCGGCAACGCCGTAACCCGTCGTGTTGGAGCCGGAAGTGTTGGGGCCGTCGCCGTAGTCCGCCACGTCTCCAGAACTGATGACGATCCCGGGCCCAATGCCGTACGTGCCGGACGCGTTCGTGTAGGTCCCCCATGAGAAAACCCCCCCACCAGCGGTCTGGCCGTTGATCAAGAGGCTGTTGATGGTCAGGCCCGTGCCAGGGGAGGTCAACGCAGCAATTAAGGCAGCCGCCGTGCCGCCGCCGGTAATCGACGTGGCGCTGGCAACACTCGGCAGAACGCACATGACACCGATGAGAATCAGTCTCTTGATGCTTTTCATAGTGAAGACCCCCCACAGTCGCACTGGTCCAGCCCACGAGGCCAGACTCCAAGTCGCCCTCGCTCGCGGCTGAGAAGAATTCTGGGGTTGCGTCTTAGCAAGAGAGGTGCCGGCCAGCGCCCGACTGCACTGGATTCACGCTTGGGTAAGTACTTGCGAGAAATACGCCTGTTTTGGGGCGTTCTTGCTGGGCGGCGCGCATTTGGCCGACGAGCCAAGGGACCCGGCGCGCGAAGAACCTCTGCCTGAGGGTTACCTTTAGTCTGCAAAGGCGGAATGGCCGTAGCGCGGCTCGGACTTTGAGCCGCGTTGCCATTCGACGCCAGCGGGAGTCTAAACTACCTCTGAGCCCGACATGCCTGGCGACTCGGCCCTTCGCCGCTCGTACTTTGCGCCCCTCACTTTCTGCGGGGCACTGTTCACTTTGGTTCTTGCTCTTCCTGTCGCGGGCCGGCAGCAGCCGCCCGCGGCGGCGACTGGTCTCATCGTCGGCCAGGTCGTCGACGCCGGAACCGGGCGGCCGGTCGCGGGGGCCGTCGTGGCACTCAGCGGAGCGGTTCCGCCTCCGCCGACGGTCGTTGGACGCAGCGGCGGAGCGGCCGCGCCCGCTCCGCCGCCTCGCGCCCTCACTGACGGCGAAGGGCGGTTCCTCTTCCGGAGTGTTCCGCGCGGGTCCTACAGCCTCAACGCGACAAAGGCAGGCTTCGTGGACGGCGCCTACGGGCGCTTTCGACCGAGCGGTCCGTCCCAGGCGCTCGAGCTTGGCGACGGCGAGCGGCGCGCTGACGTCGTCGTGCGTCTCTTTCGCAACGCGACGATCTCGGGCACGGTCATTGACGAGCACGGTGAGCCGCTGCCGGGCATGACCGTGCGGGCGTATCGGCGCACCCTGATCGCAGGACGCCGCCTCCTTACGGCAGCCGAGACAACTGCGACCACCGACGATCGCGGCGCGTATCGGCTCGCCAATCTTCCGCCCGGCGAATTCGTCGTCGGGGTGCCGACGACGCAGTCGTCCCAGCCTGTTGGCTTCGCGTTTCGAGGCGCGGAGTCGCCGGATCTGTCAGCCACGATGCGGGCCCCCGGGGTGACGTCATTCGGCATCACGGCCGGCGGCTTCGCGGTGTCCCCCGATTCGAGATTCCTGCTGCAGTCGCCTTCGATACGGACGACAGGACCGGACGCAAGCGGCCGGCTGTTCACGTACGTGACGACGTACTACCCATCGTCTGCGACGGCCACACAGGCGACGCCTGTTGTGGTTGGTTCCGGCGAGGAGCGGAGCGGCATCGACATGGTGCTGAAGTTCGTGCCGACGTCGAACGTCTCCGGCCGTCTCCTGACGCCGGAGGGTTCCGCCGCGAACTACGCCCTCCATCTCGTGCCGTCGAACACCAGCGACATGACCGCGGATCCGGACGTCGCCATGGCGATCACCGACGGCGACGGCTGGTTCATGTTCCTTGCCGTGCCGGCCGGCCAGTACGTGATTCAGACCGTACGTCCGCCGCGCGGGAGGATTCTCGCGACGCGCGCCGTCATCGAAGGAGGCATCGCGACCTACACGATGACACAGACGTCTGCCGCCGCTCCGCCGACCGAACCGACCTGGTGGACCGCGACGCCGCTGACGGTGACCGGCGACGACGTGGACGGGCTGACGATCGCGATGCGGGACGGACTGAAGATCAGCGGCCGCGCTGAATTCGAAGGCACGTCCGAGCGGCCTCCAGGTCAGCGGCTGGCGCAAGTCACGATCGTCATCGAACCGGCCGACGGCAAGCCGCGTGCGACCCTGCAGCCGGTCGCCTTCGCGCCCAACGGACAGTTCGTGACCCCGCAGACGCCGCCCGGGAAATACCTGCTTCGTATCGGCAACGCACCCGGCGGGTGGACGGCGAGATCTGTGCTCCACGGAGGCGTCGATCTCTCCGATACGCCGTTCGACCTCACGGATCGCGATCTCACCGGCGTGGTCGTGACCTTCATCGATCGGATCTCGTCGCTCGCGGGCACCGTGCGCAGCGCCCAGGGCACGGTGGACGATTCGGCCGCGGTCATCGTCTTCCCTTCCGACAACAGGGCGTGGATGAACTACGGCTTCAATCCGCTCCGGATGCGCTCGGCGCGGACCTCGACGAGAGGCACGTTCTCGTTCAGCGCGATGCCGGCCGGTGATTACTTCGTGATCGCGATCAGCGACGCGCTGGCCGGCGAGTGGCAGGACCCGAAGATGCTCGAGATCCTTTCGCGTCGGGCGACACGGATCACGATTGGCGAAGGCCAGACGGCCACGCAGGACCTCTCGCGAACCGACATCAACTCGCTTGGCGGCGACGCGCTGGCCTCTGAGAATCCGTCGCGCATGACGCGCGGTCCATTCGTCGAGGACGGCGATTCGAGGGCGTCAGCAGTCGACACACCGCAGGTTCGCGATACGCGACCGAATCCGTCGCCCGCCGCCGCTTCCACTCCAGACACCGCCAGTCTCTCTGGTCTGGTACTCACCGATGACAGCGGGGCGCAGCCCGTCCGGCGGGCGCGTGTCACGGTGGCAGGATCCGAGCTTCGCGCGAGCCGCACGACGCTGACGGACGATGAAGGGCGATTCACCGTCGCAGGATTGCCGCCCGGTCGATACTCGGTGTCGGTCTCGAAGCCCGCGTTTGTGACGACCGCGTTCGGGGCGCGGAGGCCGGGCCGCGATACGGGCTCGCAGGTTGCGCTCGCCGCAGGACAGGCGGTGAACGACCTCAAGATCCTGATGCCGCGCGGCGGCGTCATCTCCGGCACGGTCACAGATGAATTCGGCCAGCCCGTCCCCAACCTGCGATTCCAATGCCTGCAGGCGGTGACCATCGCCGGTGAACGCCGCCTGCAGAGCGACGTCGGATCGAGCGTGACCGACGATCGCGGCATGTATCGCGTGTACGGACTGCAACCAGGCAGTTATGTCGTGGCGCTCTACCCGGACTCGCTCGGCGGCGGCGCCGAGATTCGGCAACCGACCTCGAACGACGTGCAGCAGTCGCTGAACGAAGCACGCCAGCCGCTTTCGACGGTGGTCGCCGGCCAACCGGCGCCGGCCGCTGGCGGGTCGATCCGGGTGCCCGGCCGCACCGTGGGGTACGCCACGCTGTTCTATCCAGGTACGCCGATCGCCACCGAGGCGACGGCCGTCACGCTCACGAAGGGCCAGGAATTGACTGGCATCGACATGACGCTACGGCTCATGCCGACCGCGAAGATCGAGGGCACCGTCATCGGGATCGACGGCCGTCCGACGCCGTTCGTAGATCTGGGGCTCATTTCCACGACCCCTACGGGGCAGAGCACCGCGTTCATGGGCGTCGGTCCCGACGGCAAGTTCAGCCGTACGAATCTTGCGCCTGGCCGTTACACGATCACGGCCCGCGCGCCTGATCCAGCAGCGGACGCCGGCCGGGGCGGGCCGCCTCCGCCGCCACCTCCGCCGCCCCCGCCCCCGCCGGGAGGCCGGGCCTCGATTGAGATGACGGTGCCGGCAGCGACGTCGGCCGCTCGGCCGCCTGCGCGACTGACGCTCTGGGCGCAGCAGGAGATCGACATCACGGGCGAGGATCAGACTGGCATCACGCTCGTGTTGCAGCCGGGGATGAGCGTCTCCGGCCGCGTCGTCTTCGAAGGCAAGACGCTGCAACCGCCGGCGAATCTCGCCGAGCTGCCCGTGATCCTGAACGCCGCCCCGGGTCGCACGGTTCCTCAACACGTCGGGACCGTATCGGCTGACGGCAGTTTTAGGGTGGACGGCGTCATGCCCGGAGAGTACCGGCTGAACGTGCCCCTTCTCGCGAAGCCGGGCGCTCCGCCGTCGGGCTGGCAACTGAAAGGCGTGATGTTCGAGGGACGCGACACGCTGGACTCTTCGCTCGACGTCCGGCCCGGACAGAACCTCAGTGAGGTCGCCGTCGTGTTCACCGATCAGGTGACCGAGCTTTCGGGCACGCTGCTCAACGCGACTGGAACGCCGATGTCCGACCTCGCGATCCTGCTGTTCACCACCGACCGCAGCCTCTGGAACGGCAGCCGGAGAATGCGCGGGCCGAATCAGCCGGCGAACGACGGGACGTTCAAATTCCCCGGGCTGGTGCCGGGTGAGTACTATCTCGCGGCGCTCTCAGACGTCGATCCGGACGAGTTGCGAGACCCGGCGTTCCTGGAGCAGGTGGCGCTGAGCGCAATCCGCATTTCCATCGCGCCCGGCGAACGGAAGATCCAGGACATCAGAGTGAAGTAGCGCGGCTCGGGCTATGAGCCGCGTTGTTCGCGCCGGCTCGGGCTATGAGCCGCGTTGACTCGGGTTATGAGCCGCGTTGCTCGCGCTGAAAGTGTCGGCGTCCTCTCCTCATCGTCCACCAGACGATGAGGACGAGCGTGACGACGGCGGCCAGGAAGGCGCCGCCGAAGAGCCAGAGCGTCGTATTCAGAATGGACGTCTCGTCCATCTGCACTTCCATCTCGATGGGCGTGCCGGCCCGGCGATCCGTCAGGCGCTGCTCCCACGTCAGGATGTTGCCGCGCTCCACGGAGCCCGTCGTCCCGTCCTCCAGCCGCCTGACGTTGTGAAAGTGGACGCGGCTCGGCAGGTGCAGCTTGAACGCGACGAGCTCCGATCCGTCCCAGTTCACGGTTCCCGGATCGCGGACCGTCGGAGCGCCGACGACCTGACGGTAGTGCAGTAGGCGATCGACGGGCTTCAACTCGTACGCCGACCAGCCGAGCAGCCCGCACTTCGACAGCGTCCGCACGTCGCCTGCGGCCAGTCGCACCTGAACGAACCGGCGGCCCTTGCGCCGCCAGGGCTGCCCGACGTTCTGGACGGGGCAGTTGGCGGCTTCGAACAGCCGCCGGATTTCCGCGCGATCGATTCGCGCGTTCGTTGACGTGTCGATCGTCACGCCGCGCAACGCGACGAGCGCCGGCAGCGAGGTGTCCACGACGACCGTGGCAGCGCCGTTGACGCCGAGATAGAGCTGTTCTTCGTACTGGTACTGGCGGCCCAGCGGATTGCTGCAGGCGGCAATCAGCGTAAGCCCGATCGCCGCCGCCCTCGCAGCCCAACCGCGCATCCGGGCAATGATATACATGGACTGCCGAGACTCGATTGTCCATGCCGCGTCTTTTTCTCATCGATGGCAGCTCGCAGATGTATCGCGCCTATCACGCGATCCACGGCCTCACCGGGCCGGACGGCAAGTCCACCAATGCCGTCTACGGTTTTTCGACGATGCTGCGCAAGCTGCTGGCGGATCACTCACCGGAGTTCATCGCCGCGTCGTTCGATCTTCCAGGGCGGACGTTCCGCGACGATCTGTCCGCGGACTACAAGGCGAACCGGGCGCCGATGCCGTCGGATCTCGCGGACCAGGTGCCGCTCGTGCGCGAGGCGTGCGAGGCCCTCGGTGTGCCGGTCCTGACCTACGAGCGCTACGAGGCCGACGACGTCATCGGCACGCTCGCGATGCAGGCGCGTGCGGCGGACTTCGACGTCGCGATCGTGACGGGCGACAAGGACTTCTTCCAGCTCGTCGGCGGCGGCATTCGCGTCTACAACCCGCGCGACGAAGGGACGTGGTTCGACGCGCCGGGCGTGCAGGAGAAGTTCGGCGTGCGGCCCGATCAGGTGGTCGACGTGCTGGCGCTGATGGGCGACAGCATCGACAACATCAAGGGCGTGCCGGGCATCGGCGAGAAGGGGGCGCGCGAGTTGATCTCGGCGCACGGCACCCTCGAGGCGCTGCTCGAGGCGGCGCCGGCGCTGCAGCAGAAACGGCATCGCGAGGCGCTCGTCGCCCACGCCGGGTCGGCGCGCGAGAGCCGCGAGCTGGCGAGGATCCGGACCGACGTGCCCGTGACGTTCGATGCGGACGCCGTGCGGTACCGCGGGCCCTCGCGCGAGCGCGCGTACGCGCTGTTCTCGTCGCTCGGATTCCGGACGCTCGTCGTCGAGTACGCGCCGGACGCGAACACCTCGCCGCGTGACTATGCCGTCGTCGCGTCACTCGACGAAGTGGACGCGCTTGCCGCCAGCCTGCGCGCGGCCGGCCGGTTCAGCCTCGCGGCGATCGCCGACAGCACGTCAGCCAGGCACGCTCGCACCGTCGGCTGGTCGTTTTCGTCGGCGCCCGGATCGGCGCGATACGTTCCGGTGGCCCACGTCGGCCTGGTCGAAACGCCGAACCTGCCCGCGCGTGACGTCCTCGACCGGCTCGCGCCCGTGCTCTCGGATCCCTCGGTCGTCAAGGTCGGACACGATTTGAAGTTCGCCGTGACGGCCTGTGCCCTGGCCGGCATCGAGCTGCGCGGGATCGATCTGGACACGATGGTCGCGAGCTATCTCCTGGATGCGACCAGGTCGAGCCACTCGATCGACGGCCTGGCCCTTGAACGCGCCGGCTATCGCGCGACGACCGAAGAGGATGTCACCGGCAAAGGCGTGAAGGCGCTCTCGCTCGAGGCCGTGCCGGCCTCGTCGCTGTCGGTCTACGCCGGCGAGCGGGCGGAAGTGCCGCTCGCGCTCGCGCCCGGCCTGGCGGCGGATCTGGAGAAGGAGGGCCTGCTCGGCGTCTACCACGATCTCGAGCGGCCGCTCATTCCGGTGCTTGCCGACGTCGAGCGGGCGGGCGTCCGGATCGACACGGCCGCGCTTTCGGCGCTCGGCGGCAAGATGCAGGGAGAGCTCGACGAGTTGTGCCGTGCGATCTTCGGGCACGCCGGATGCGAGTTCAACATCAACTCGCCCAAGCAGCTCGCCGACGTGCTGTTCGTGAAGATGGACCTGCAGCCGACCAGGAAGACCGGCAAGACGCGGGTCGTCTCGACCGCGCAGGATGTGCTCGAAGAGCTGGCGCAGGTGCACGAGATGCCGAGGCTCGTGCTGCGGTGGCGCAGCATTCAAAAGCTCAAGGGCACGTACGTGGACGCGCTGCCGGCGCTGGTGCACCCGGTCACCGGCCGCGTGCACACGACGTTCAATCAGGCGGTCGCGGCCACGGGACGGCTGAGCAGCAGCGATCCGAATCTTCAGAACATCCCGATCCGCACGCCGCTCGGGCGCGAGATTCGGTCCGCGTTCGTCGCCGAGCCCGGCAGCGTGCTGATTTCCGCCGACTACTCGCAAATCGAGCTTCGCGTGCTGGCCCATCTTTCCGGCGACCAGGCGCTCCTCGACGCGTTCACGCAGGGCATCGACATTCACGATCGCACGGCCGAGCGAGTGTTCGGCCGTGACAGCGGACTCGACAAGCACGAGCTGCGCCGGCGCGCGAAGATCATCAACTACGCGCTGCTCTACGGAAAGACGGCGTTCACGCTCGCGAAAGACATCGGTGTCTCCCAGCAGGCGGCGCAGGAGTTCATCGACGCATACTTCGCCGGCTTCCCGGCCGTGCGCGCATTCATCGACCGGACGCTGGCCGACGCGCGCACGAGCGGCGTCGTCCGCACGCTCACGGGACGCCGCCGGCTCGTGCCGGAGCTTCAGAGCAAGAACGGCATGATCCGCTCCGCGTCCGAACGCGAGACCGTGAACATGCCGATTCAGGGCACGGCCGCCGACGTATTGAAGAAGGCGATGATCGACGTCCACGCGGCGCTCGCCGCCCGCAACCAGGGCGCGTCCACGCCCGCGCGCATGATCCTCACCGTACACGACGAGCTGCTGTTCGAAGCGCCCGCCGGTCAGGCGGGCGAGGTCGCCTCACTGGTGCGCGACGTCATGGAAAAGGCATTTCCGCTGAACGTGCCGCTCGACGTGGATGTCGGCATCGGCGGGAACTGGACGGAGGCGAAGCCATAGACGGGGTTCCGGAGGTTCCGAGGTGCCGTGGTTCGGGTGCCGCGGAACCCCGGAACCCACATGACGTTGCGTTCAATGAACAAGACGAGCGTATTTGTCTGCGCACTGTTCGTGGTGTGTCCACTCGGAGCCTTCGCCCAGTCTCAGGCGCCGCAGATGCCGCCCGGCCATCAGCACGGGCCATCCGAGGCCGCGATGTCGTCGCGTTCGGCGTCCGGTACGTCGTGGCTGCCCGACGAGTCGCCGATGTATGCGGTGCACAAACCTGCGGGCGAGTGGAGGCTCTCGGCGCACGGCAGCCTGTTCGTACAGTTTCTCGAGGACGGCGGCGACCGCGGTTACAGCCAGACGGGCAGCATCAACTGGCTGATGGGGATGGCCAGCCGGCCGGCCGGCACTGGACGGCTCACGCTGCGAGGCATGGTGAGCTTCGAGCCGTGGACGATTGACGGTTGCGGCTATCCGGACCTGCTGGCCACCGGCGAGGCCTGCGCGGGCTCGAAGATCTACGACCGCCAGCATCCGCATGACTTCCTGATGGAGCTGGCCGTGCAATACGAACGGCCGCTCGGCGGCGCCCTCCGCTGGGAGATCTACGGCGGACCCGCGGGCGAGCCGGCGCTGGGGCCGGTCGCGTTTCCTCATCGGATCTCGGCGATGCCGAACCTGCTCGCGCCGATCAGCCATCACTGGCTCGACGCCACGCACATCACCTTCGGCGTCGTCACGAGTGGCATCAGCGCATCGCGATGGAAGGCCGAGGCGTCAGTCTTCAACGGCCGCGAGCCAGACGAATCACGCGCGGGTCTCGACCTCGGCCCCCTCGATTCGTGGTCGGGCCGCGTCTGGTTGATGCCATCTAGACGATGGGCGCTGCAGATCTCGGCCGGACACTTGACAGAAGCCGAAGCGACGCCCGGCTCCTCGACACGCGAAGACCTGGATCGAATTACTGCGTCGGCAACGTACCACCGGCCACTCGGCACAAGCACGTTGTGGGCGTCGACCGCAGCGTGGGGGCGCAACATCACCGCCCACGGCGACGCCTCGGACGCCGCGTTGTTCGAGACGAGCGTGACGTTTGCCGATCGAGACGCGCTGTTCGGCCGCGCCGAGATCGGCAGCAAGCCTGCGCACGATCTTGGCGTGGACGGAGACAGCACCTTCACCGTCGGCAAAGTTCAGATCGGCTACACGAGATATCTGCGCACCTGGCGCGGCTGGCGCCCCGGCGCCGGTGCGCACGTCTCGGCCGGGATCGTGCCCGCGTCGCTCGCGCCCTTGTATGGCGGCCGAGCCACAGCCGGCTTCGGCGTGTTTTTCACGCTGCGACCCTCGTAGGGCGGCCCGGACTGTGGGCCGCCGGGTTCCCTCAAGACCTGAGGATGTCCTCGAAGGACGCGTTGAACTGAGGGAGCACCGTCGAGCTGATCCGTGCCGCCGCGCCAAACCGGCGACGAGCCGAGATCGCCCGGTCGTCGAAGTGAACGACCTCGACCGATCGCTCGAACTGATGCACGAGCCAGCACTCGCGCACGCCGTGCTCGGCAAACCAGCCCAGCCGCTCTTCAATGTCGCCAATGCGCGGCCGTGGGGAAAGCACCTCAATCACCAGATCCGGCGCGCCATGCACCCTTTCGGTCACGATGACATCGCGCTCTTCCGAGATGAACAGGAGATCCGGCTGAACGACGAGCGCGCGATCGTAGTCGAGGATGACATCGAGCGGCGCGAACCACATCCTGCCCAGACCTCGCGAGCGGACGTGTTGATGGAGCACCAGAAAAAGTTGCGCAACAATCTCCTGGTGCCAGGCGGTGGGCGCGTCCGCCACCTGCCACACTCCGTACGCGAGCTGCTGCGGCAGTACCTGTTTCAGGGGTCGCGAGATACTCCTGCGTCGTCATACGGCCCGCCTTTCGTTTAGCACGGCGCTTCCGGGTGTCCCGGTGGCGCATCAACTCTGCGAAGGTATTGGTTTCCACGACCCCGACGACGAGCATGTCATCGTCGTCGCGGCGCAGTCAATATCTTAGTGAGCGACATTTTAGTGAGCCACGATCTCCGAGGCCGGCGGTCGTCGCGCGAGTCGCTTGTCCGCGCTACACTGACACCTCCAGTTACCATCATGCGGCCCGGCCTGCGGTGGATCGCGCTCGCAACGGCAGTCACCTTTGCCCCGGCCAGCGCGCATCAGGCTGAGCCGAAGACGGCGACGATCGACGGACGTGTTGTCGATGCCGTGACGCGTGAGCCGGTCCGGGGCGTCATGGTGCGCGGGACCGTCGCGCGCGATCCGACGATGCGGGCGAGAAGAAGATGCAGGACCTTCGCGTGCCGGCCCCTCGCCAACCGCCGTTGGTCCCACGGGTTACGGCGACGCCACTAAGGTGAGCGTTTGCCAGAGCTTACAAACGTTTAACAAATGAACAGGGCCCGTGCTGCGTCTAAACGCGCGAGACTGGTTGTCACAACAAGGTCACCCACCATGAACCGGACACTTCGAACGCTCTTCGGCGGCGTGCTGCTACTCACGATCGCGACGGCCATCGTCATGGCGCAGCAGGAAGTTCGCATCGTGCAGGAAGCCATCAACATCGGAGCGCCTGTCCCCGGACCCGGGCCGGGCGGCCCGACGACGCCCTTGCCGATGGGCACGGGGCTGATCTTTGGACAGGTCGTCGACGGCGGGTCGACGCGGCCAGTCGGCGGCGCGCTCGTGACCCTGAATCTGTCGGGCACGACGCCCATTCGCGCGCTCGCAGATGGCCAGGGCCGATTCGCGTTTCGCGATCTGCCGAAGGGTCGCTTCAACCTCTCGGCTACCAAGCCGGGATACGTGGACGGCGCGTACGGGCGCATGCGTCCGGCCGGTCCCACGCTGCCCTTCGAGCTCTCCGATGGCGAGCGTGCCTCAGGCGTCTCGATCTCGTTGTGGAAGTACGCGGCCATCGCGGGCTTCGTCACCGACGAGCAGGGCGATCCGCTGGTGAACGCGTCGGTGCGGACGCTCAAGCGCGCGGTGGTCGGCGGTCAATGGCGGCTCACGCCCGGACCGCAGGACGCGACCGACGATCGCGGCGCCTACCGCATCGGCATGCTCGAGCCGGGCGAGTACGTAGTCGTCGTGCCGATGAACCAGGGCGAGCGAATGATTGACCTGCCGCCGATGGGTGGCGACGGGGCACGCGATGTGATGACGTTCGTGGCGGCGGCGCGCGTGTCAGTGGCCACGGGCGGGGGCGGCGGCGACATGCCGGTGTTCATCGACGCCTTCGGCGGGCCGAGCGCCGGCGTCGGCGAAGACGGCCGCGCGCTTGCGTATCCGACGCAGTTCTACCCGACGTCCGCTTCAGCCGCGCGCGCGACGGTCATTCCCGTCGGCTCGGGTGAAGAGCGGACCAACGTCGACTTTCAACTGAAGCCGGTGCGGACCACGAAGGTGTCGGGCACCGCGACGGGGCCTGACGGCGCCGTCGGGAGCTTGATGTTGACGCTCTCGCCCGCAGATTCCTCAGAGCTCGTCAGCTCCGTCGAAACGCTGACGACCGTGACGGACAGCGGCGGTGCGTTTACGTTCCAGAGCGTGCCGCCCGGTCAGTACACGCTGCGCGCGTCGCGAAGTCCGCGCGTCGCGTTCGGCGGACCGGGCGAGACGACGGTGATTCAGCAGGGCGGCGCGGTGATGGTCACGCGCAGTGTCACGAACACCGGCGCGCCGCCGCCGCTTCCGACCGATCCCGTGCTCTGGGCCGAGATGATGATGCCGGTCGGCAACACCGACATCACTGACGCGATTGTGCCCCTGCGGCCGGGCCTGCGCGTGACCGGGACGCTCCAGTTCGATGGCGCCGCGGCCCGTCCGACCGCCGATCAACTGCCGTCGATCTTCGTCTCGCTCGAATCGGCGGACGTGCGGCCAGGCGCCCCAGGCAACGCGCGGGGGCGCGTCGAGCCGAGCGGGACGTTCGCGACGATGGGCGTGCCGCCCGGCCGATACTTCGTGCGGGTGGCGGGCGCGCCGTCCGGGTGGACGTTCCGCGGCGCGACGCTCGGCGGACGCGACGTCACCGACACGGCGCTCGAGATCGACGGCGATGTCACCGGCGTCATGCTCTCGTTCACCGATCGGCCAACGCAACTCGGCGGCAACGTCCTGATCGAGTCCGGCTCTCCCGAGGGCGCGACCATCATCGTGTTTCCGACCGACAGCAACGCCTGGACCGGCTACGGCTCGACGTCGCGGCGCCTTCGCACCGCGCGGGCCGACAAGACCGGCGGCTACACGATCTCGAACCTCCCCGCCGGCGAGTACTTCATCGCCGCCGTGCCCGACAAGATCGCGGCCGACTGGCAGAATCCGAGATTCCTCGAGGGGCTCACGAGCGGTGCGACACGAATCAGGCTCGCCGACGGCGAGAAGCGGTCCGAGAACGTGAAGGTGTCGCGATGAACCCCGCTCGCGCGCGCTGCGGCGCTCGCAGGCTCGCTCTCCTCGCGCGGGCCGCGGGCGCTGCCTCATTGCTGTGCGTGAGTACCCTGTCGGCGCAGCAGGTCGTTCGCGATCGGTTTGACGCGCCGGCGGCGGTCGGCACGGCAGTCGTGTCGGGCACGATCGTGACCGACGACTCGTCGCCGCAACCCGTGCGGCGTGCGATGGTCACGCTCTCGAGCTCGGACGCCGCCGTGGTGAAGACGGCCCAGACGGACGCGTCCGGACGATTCAGCGTCGCCGCCGTGCCCGCGGGACGCTACACGCTCAGCGCGAGCAAGCCCGGCTACGTTCGCGTCGCCTACGGCGCCAGGCGATTCGATCGTCCCGGGACGCCCATCACGCTAGCCGACGGCCAGCAGATGACGGGCATTGGCCTCAAGATGTCACGCGGCGGCGTCATTTCGGGAACGATTCTCGATGAAACCGGTGTGCCCGCATTTGGCGTCCAGGTCCGCGTGCTTCAGTACCGCATGCAGGCGGGCGAGCGAACGCTCGCGCCGGTCGCGATGGCGGGCCTGATCGGCGAAGCGACCGACGATCGCGGCGCCTATCGCCTGTTCGGTCTGCCTCCAGGTGAGTACGTCGTGTCGGCGACCCCGCGCAACACGAACGTGGGCGAGATCCGCGCGATGACGGACACCGAGATCCGCGCGGCGCTGGCGGCACTGCAGCAGCCGGCTGCGCAGAGTCCGGCGATCGCCGCCACCGGGGCGGCGGCGTCGCAGGCGTCCACGCCGCCGCAGGCACGCGAGAGCGGCACGACCGTAGGATTTGCCCCTGTCTACTTTCCGGGAGCCCTGTCGGCCACCGGCGCCGCCACAATCACACTCGCGGCCGGTGAAGAGCGCAACGGCGTGGACTTCGCTTTGCAACTGGTCCGGACGACGAAGATCGAGGGCTCGATCGTCACGCCGGCCGGCGTGTCGCCGCAGAGCGTGACGCTCGCAATGGTGCCAGGCGGCCCGAGCGCGCTTGCCGGCGGCATCGGCCCGATGCTCCTCAACCGCGCGGCGGTCGGGCCCGACGGCAAGTTCTCGTACTACGCCATTCCGCCGGGTCAATACACGATCACCGCGCGCGCGCGGCCCGCGGGCGGCGCAGGCGCCGGGCCGCAGGCGGGCGCGCCGCAGGAATTCGGTGTCCGCATCGGCGGACCCGGCGGCGCCGCGGCCGGCATCGATCAACTGGTGACGCAGATGGGCGGCTCGGGCGCGGCGTACTGGGCGATGGCCGACGTCAGCGTCGATGGCTCGCCCATCTCGAACGTCGTGCTCACGCTGCAACCGGGCATGACGGTGTCCGGGCAGATCGAGTTCAAGGCGACACGCGCGACGCCCGCGCCGGAGCTCTCGCGCGTCCGCGTGACGATGACGCCGGCGCCCACCGCGGCCGGCGGCGGAGGCATCTCACTCGGCTTGCCGGCGGCGCAGGTGGATCCCGCCGGCAAGTTCACGGTCACGGGCGTGACGCCGGGCCGATATCGCCTGAACGGCCTCGCCCCCTCGCCGCAGGGCACCGGGCCGGGCCAGGCGTGGACGCTGAAGTCGGCCATCGTGAAAGGCCGCGACGCACTCGACTTCCCAATCGAGATCGGCCCGGGCGAGGAAATCGCCGACGCCGTGCTGACCTTCACGGACGCGACCCAGCAGGTGAGCGGCGTGCTCCAGGATCCGTCCGGCCGTCCCGCGCCCGACTACACCATCGTCGTCTTCGCAGCCGACAACAAGTACTGGACGCCGCAGTCGCGCCGCATTCGCACGGCCCGTCCCGCCACGGACGGGCGGTTTACGGTCACGAATCTGCCGGCCGGCGAGTATCGCATCGCCGCGCTCGTGGACATCGCCCCGAATGAGGCGAACGACCCGTCATTCCTGCAGCAACTCGTGGCGGCGTCCTACCAGTTCACGCTCGGCGAGGGCGAGCGAAAGGTCCAGGACCTGCGGATCAGCGGCGGCGGCTAAGAGCCTCATATAATCGCCTTTCGTGGATCCGGTCATCCTCCCGCGCGCGGGCCATCCGATTTCGCGCCGAAACATCGACCCTGACGCCCTCCGGGTTCTGTATCGTCTTCAGCAGCAGAACTACGCCGCGTATCTGGTCGGCGGCAGCGTCCGCGATCTGCTGCTCGGCCGGCAGCCGAAGGACTTCGACATCGGCACCGACGCGCACCCGAATCAGATCAAGCGCCTCTTCAGGAACTGCTGGATCATCGGCCGGCGCTTCCGGCTGGCGCACGTCAAGTTCGGTCCCAAGACGATCGAAGTCGCCACGTTTCGCAAGATCGTCCCCGACACGCCGCCGGACTCCGACGGCAACGATCCCGTCGTCGTCGCGACCTCGCCGCCGGACGGTCACCGGCGCCGGAAGAACGGGAGGCGCCTCGGCACGAGCGTCAGGGCGGGCCGGACCGACGCCACACGCAGCGCGGCGACCACGGTATCCTCCATCGCGACAACACGTTCGGCACCCCTGAAGAAGATGCGTTCCGCCGCGACTTCACGGTCAACGGGCTCTTCTACGACATCGCGACACGGTCGGTCATCGACTACGTCGGTGGACTGACTGACCTCGAGCGGCGCGTGATTCGGTCCATCGGGGATCCGCGCGTGCGGTTCGTCGAGGATCCAGTACGGATGCTTCGGGCTGCGGTCTTCGGCGCGCGCCTCGGCTTCGACCTGGATGCGCTCGTGGTCGAGGCGATTGCCGAACATCGCGCGCTCATCCTGAAGGCCTCGCCGTCGCGGATGATGGAGGAGCTCTACAAGATCCTCCGGTCGGGCTACGCCGAAGCGGGCATTCGCGCGCTGGCGCGCGTGCGGCTGCTCGAGCTGATCGCGCCGGAGCTCAAGTCGCCGTCCGACGCCGTGTGGGATTCGCTTGCGCGCCTCGATCGATTCCGCCAGCGCTTCGAGACGCCTCCGCCCGAGCTGTCGAGCCTCGTTCTGCTGGGTTCGCTGCTGGTTCCGCTCGGCGTGCTGGAGCGACGCGAAAGTGCTCACGCCAGGGCCGACCACGGCGGCGATCGTGGTTCGGGATGCTCCCGGTCTCGCGCAAGGATCTGGATCGGCTGCGTCAGCTCATGCTGTTTCTGCCGAGGCTCACGGACCCTGACCTGCCGCCGCGCGTTGCGCGGAGCATGCACCACCGGCCGGGATTCGCCGATACCGTCACCTGGCTCGACATCTCAGGCGATGCGCCCGACGCGGTCGATCACTGGAAAAAACCGCGCCCGCCGCGACAGGCGCCGGCGGCTGACGCGCCCGATCACGCGCGCGATGCCGCCCACGATCTTCCCGCCGACGGTCCGCCGCGGCGACGACGCCGCAGGCGAAGGAGACGCCGCGGTCGCGGGGGATCGAATCCACAGAGCACACCATGAAGACTGAAGACGTGAAGGATTTTGGGGAAAGGCTCTTGTCGAAAAGGCCGTTCGATCCAATGCTTCACGTCTTCAGCCTTCATGGTGAGTTCTTAACCATGTTTTCGTTCGAACTCCTTCATGAACGCCACGAGATCCATAATGCCCTGCTCGGGAAACGCGTTGTAGATTGACGCGCGCAGGCCGCCGACCGAGCGATGGCCCTTGAGGCCGTCGAACCCGGCCGCGGTGGACTCTTTCACGAACGTCTTCTCCAGCTCCTCGCTGGGCAGCCGGAACGTCACGTTCATGCGGGAGCGACTGTCGGCGTCGGCGTGCGGCCTCCAGAACTCGGTCCGGTCGAGCTCGTCGTAGAGCGCCCTGGCCTTGCGGTCGTTGATCGCGGCAATCGCCGACAGGCCGCCGAGGCCGCTGAGCCACTTGAGGACGAGCCGCAGGACGTAGACCCCGAAGACCGGCGGGGTGTTGTACATCGACCCATTCTCGACCTGCGTCTTCAGATTCAGCATCGTCGGGAGCGAATCCGCGCTCCGGGCGAGCAGATCTTCGCGGACGATCACGACGGTCACGCCCGACGGACCGAGATTCTTCTGCGCGCCCGCGTAGATGAGACCGAACTTCGACACGTCAATCGGCCGGGAGTACATGTCCGACGAGGCGTCGCAGACGAGCGGCGCGCCGCCGACGTCGGGCAGGTAGTGCCACTCGGTGCCATGAATCGTGTTGTTCGACGTCATGTGCACGTACGCCGCGCCCGGCGTCAGCTTGATCTCACTTTGCTTCGGAATGCGTTTGAAGTTGCCTTCTTCAGTGGTCGCCGCGACGTGCGTGGCGCCCACCCGCTTCGCTTCCTTGAGCGCCTTCTTGCCCCAGTCACCGGTCAGGATGTAGTCGGCCGTCGTGCCGGGCGTCAGCAGGTTCATCGGCACCATCGAGAACTGCAGGCTCGCGCCGCCCTGAAGGAACACGATCTTGTAGTTGTCGGGAATGCCGCCCAGCCGGCGCATGTCCGCCTCGGCGCTCTGAATGATCTCGTCGAACGTCTTCGAGCGGTGACTGATCTCCATCACCGACATGCCGACGCCCGGCAGCGCGACCAGGTCGCGCTGCGCTTCCTCGAGCACGGGCAGGGGCAGCACCGCCGGACCGGCGGAGAAGTTGTACACGCGATGCACGGACATTAATGACTCCTAGTAGTCAATGACCAATGAACAATGACCAATGAGCAATTGAAAAACGCTTGTCTAAGGGTTCACGCAGTTCGGGGCACTCCCGGTTTCCTTGAACACCTTGACTATTCTGACAGTTTCGGCGGCGATCGCTTCCTGAGCTTGATCGGTTGACGCGCCGATGTGGTGCGTGCCGTAGACGCCGGGAGCCTGCACGATCGGATCCGTGAAGTCGCCTGTCGATGTGGTGGGCTCGCTCGCGAACACGTCGAGCGCGACCCTGAGCTTCTTCTCCTGAATCGCCGCCTGCAGCGCCGTGTGATCGATCAGCTCCGCGCGCGCCGTGTTGATGACGAACGCGCCGGGCCGCAGGCGCGCAAGCACGTCCGCGTTGACCAGGTGCCGTGTCTCCGGACCAAGCGCCAGATGCAGGCTCAGCACGTCCACACGTGACGCAAGCTCCGCGGGCGACGGCGCGATCGCGACCGTCGTCTGGCGCAGCGCATTGTCCAGCCCGAGCTCATTGGCCTCGGCGGCCGTGATCTTCCGATCCTGCCCGTTGAAGCGCCGGCTCCACACCACGACCTTCATGCCGAAGGCCGCGACGCGCCGGGCGACCTCGCGTCCGATGTTCCCGAGGCCCAGCAGGCCGATGGTCGCGCCTTTGAGCCCGCGGGCGTTCGAGTACTCCTTCTTGTTCCACTTCCCTGCTCGAAGATCGGCGACGTTGTCGGGAATCCTGCGGTCGAGTGAGACGAGCAGCCCGACGGTGAGCTCCGCAACCGCCGTCGCGTTGAGGCCCGGGCAATTGGCGACGAGCACGCCCTTCGCCGTCGCGGCCTTGACGTCGATCGTGTTCACGCCCGATCCAGCGCGAATCACGAGCTTCAGCGCCGGCACGAACATCGCCTCGGTGACCCTGGTCGATCGAACGACCAGGACGGCCGCGCCGGTCCCTTTGAGCGCGCTGACGAGGAGCTCGTCCGCAAGGCCCGGCTGATACGTCACGTCACACCCGAGCGCCGCCAGCGCGGTGATCCCGCTTTGCTCGAACTTGTCGGCGATGAGGACAATCATTGGCCGTCAGATCAAGTGCACGAGCAGCCCGTCCCGCAGCTTCGGCTCGAACCAGGTTGACTTCGGCGGCATGATGCCGCCGGCATCCGCGATGGCCATCAGATCGTCGAGGCTCACCGGAAACAGCGAGAACGCGGCCGCCGCCCGGCCCGAGGTGACGAGCCGCTCGAGTTCCGCGGGTCCGCGAATGCCGCCGACGAAATCGATGCGCTTGTCGGTTCGTGGATCTCCGATCCGCAGGATCGGCTCGAGCACCTGGCGCTGCAGGACCTCGACGTCGAGCGTGTCGGCGCGCGGCGTTCCCTCCGCGGGACGCGGAAGGGTGATCGAGTACCACGCGCCGCCGAGGAACATCGAGACGACACCTGGCCGGTCCGGCACCGGCCTGCCCGGCACGACGACGATCTCGCGCGCGCGGAGCGCGCCGATCACCGACTCCGGTGTCTCACCGGCGAGGTCCTTGACGACGCGGTTGTAGGCCAGGATTCGCACCTGGCTCTCCGGGAAGGCGACCGCGATGAACTGACCCGCGGCCGGAGACGGCGCGCCTCTCGACGCGAGCGTGGTCCGGGCGCGGGCGGCACTGGCCGCGCGATGATGGCCGTCGGCGATGTACAGCTCAGGCACGTCGCGGAAGGCGGCCACCAGCGCATCGCGATCCGCGCCCGTCACGCGCCAGACCGTGTGCTGCACCTGATCCGGCGCAGTCAAATCGTAGAGCGGCGACGCGCGCGTCACTCTCGCCGCGACGTCGTCGACCGCAGACGAATCGCGGTACGTCAGGAACACGACGCCGGTCTGCGCACGAAGCTCGACGATGTGACGCGTGCGGTCGTCTTCCTTGTCCCTGCGCGTCTTCTCGTGCTTCTTGATGAGGCCGTTGTCGTACTCGTCGATCGAGAAGCCGCCGGCGAGTCCTGTCTGCTCGTGAGCTCCCATCCGCAGCCGGTAGAGATACAGTGAGGGCTCCGCGTCGATCACCATCGGCGCCGCGCGCTTCAGGTCTTCGAAGTTGCGGATCGCCTGGAGGTAGACCGCGTCGTCGTACGGGTTGGTGCCGGGCGGCAGATCGATTTCCGATCGCGTCACGCGGAGAAAGCTGAGCGGATTGCCTGAAGCGAGCGCCCGCGCTTCGTCGGTGCTGACGACGTCGTACGGAACGGAGGCCACGTTGGCCGCCGCGTCCGGAGCAGGCCGCAGGGCGCGGAGCGGGAACACGAGAGACATGCAGACGATTATTTGCCGGGGGCGGCAGCCGGCGCGACTGGTTTCGCGGCCGGGCTGGCGGCGAGTCGAGTCTGGAGCTCTCCAAGCGCCTCGTCACGCGTCCGTTCGAAGTCCGCACGTGACCCGGGAGCGACCTGCTCCCCCTTGGGCATCCGTTTCAGTTCGACCAGCGGGTTGACGTAGGCGCCGTTCTTGATGATGCGGTAGTCGAGGTGCGGACCGGTCGCCGTGCCGCTGGCGCCGACGCGGCCGATGAGCTGTCCCTGGTCCACGCGCACGCCGGGACGGATGGCTGGACCGAACGACGAGAGATGGAGGTAGGCCGTCTCATAGCCGCCGGCGTGACGCAACCGCACCATCCGGCCGGCCTCACCGGACCAGCCGGCGACTTCGACGATCCCCGACGCGACGGCTCGCACCGGCGTGCCCGATGGCGCGCCGTAGTCCACGCCGAGATGGGCGCGACTCGTGCCATGGACCGGGTGAAGCCGCCGATAGGAGAAGCGTGACGTCACGCGCGGCTCGAACGGCAGCGGCGACTGCAGGAACTGACGTTTGAGCGACCGGCCCTGCTCGTCGTGCCATCCCGGCTTGCCGTCCGCTCCCGCGAACCGGATCGCCGTGATCCGCCGGCCGTCGTTCTCCAGCACGGCTGCCTTGATGTCGCCGTAGCCGACGAACTCGCCTTCACGCATCCCGCGCTCGAACAACACCTCGATGCGGTCGCCGTTCTGCAGATCCGAATTGAAGTCCACTTCCCCGCCGAAGATCTCCGCGAGCTCGAGCGCCAGCTGGATGTTCTGTCCCTGAGCCTCGAGGCTTCCGACGAGCGAGGGATGCTCGCGGCCGATGACCGCGGCGATGCCGGCAAGCTCGATGTCCTTCGGCAGCGTCACCACGGTGGCGTCGAACGCCGGCGGCGTGCCGTTCGCGGTCGCGGTCATCACGACGCGCAGCAACCGGTCGGTGTCGATCTGGTACCGGAACTCGCGGAAGAGCCCTTCGAGCGATCGGGTCAGCCAGTAGCTCTGATTGGCGCGAAGGTCGCGCGGGTTGAACACGCCGCTGAGTGCCTGCACGAGCGCGGCGGTCAACTCGGCCGGGAGGTTGTTCTGGCGAAGCAGGCTCTCGAGCGTGGCGTCGCGCGGGACGCGGGATTCGATCGTGTCCACGTCCCGCTGGAGCGTGAAATCGCGGCCGCCCGGCCGGTCCGGCAGTTCGCCGGACGGCTGGCAGGCGGCCGCCACGACCATCGACCCGAGCGCGAAGAGGACGCCAGTCGCTCGCATGCCGCGCGTTTATCTCGGCTGACCGGAGGCAGGCCCCTCGACTTGGCTCGGGGCAGGCCCCTCGACTCCGCTCGGGGCAGGTCCGCCGCCTCGGGGCGCGCTCGACGGCGGCACCAGGCCCTTGAGTCGCAGGTAGGTGACCAGGTTGCCGTAATGCTCGTTGATGTGACTGGTGTTGTAGATCAGGTTGCCGAACCGTGTGCGATTGCCGCGACCGCCGGACGGCTCGCTCATGTTTGCCGGCGTCAGCGCGGCAAAGGCTTTCTGGCAGAGCGCGATCGAATCGTTCAGCCCTTTCTCGAGATCGGCCTTCGTCATCTTGTCGGCCGCCCATGCCCCGGCACTGCCCGCGTCAACGCGAGCGGGCGCGGGACTGACGCCCGCGAGTGCGGCGCACGCGCCGTTGTTATCGTCCGTGATGTGCGCGAACAGCCGTCCGAACGATCGCACTTCGGGCGTCGGCTGGAAGCTGTACATCTCGGCGGGCACCTGCGCGGCCGCGCGGGAGATGAAGCCCGCCACCGCCGTGTAGTAGCCGTTGACCTCGGCCGTAATCGACTGCGGCGGCTGCGCCTGCGCAGTCCCGCCGCCCGTTCCCTGTCGCGCCGCCGCGCCCGCGGACAACGCCGCGAGACAGCCTGCGAACACCGCCACTCTCCTCATCGTCTCTCTCCTGTTCCGGGCCGACCCGGGCCCGAAGGTTTGGGATATATTTGCGGGTCCGGACGGATCTGGCAAGCCCTGAGTAAGAAAAAGTTGACCGCCGAAGGGCGAGCGTAGCGAGCCCGTGAGGCGCGCGCGTGGGGGTGGGGCCCCACGCGCCATCAAAAATGTTGACCGCGCGCCACTAAGTAAGGAGAAAAAAGGCAATGAGAAAGCAGCAATGGCTGGGGCTTGGACTTGGCGCGATGCTCGCCGCGACTTCGTTGGGCCTGCCGCTTCGCGCGGCCGACGAGCCAATCGACTACGACGGCATCAACAAGATCCGGACGCAAGGCCTCGTCCCGGCCAATTCCAAGGTCATGGAAATCGCCGGCTATCTCACCGATGTGTACGGGCCTCGCCTGACCGGATCGCCCAACATCCTGAAGGCGGGCGAGTGGTCCGTGGCGAAGATGAAGGAATGGGGCCTCGAGAACGCCGCGCTCGATCCGTGGCCGGCCGATCCGGGTGGATCCAACAACGGCTTCCCGTGTGGATGGGCCAACGAGAAGTTCTACCTGCAGGCGGTCTCGCCTCAAGCGTTTCCGATCACGGGCACGCCGTCGGCGTGGTCGCCCGGGACGAACGGACTCGTGAAGGGTGAAGTCCTCCTCGTCACAGAGACCGAGGAGCAGGAGCTGCGGACGAAGTACGGCGACGGCAAGCTGAAGGGCAGGTGGATCATCTCAGCCGCGCCGCGGGAGATCCAGGCTTACTGGACGCCGCCGTCCACGCGATACACGAAGGAACAGCTCGACAACATGGAGAATCCGACGCGTACGAACGAGCTCGGATCGACACCGCCTGGCGGCGCGGCGGCAGCGGGCGGACGCGGCGGACGGCAGGGCGGCGCACCCGCGGCAGCTCCGGCCGCGGGCCAACCGGCCACGCCTCCGGCAGCGACGCCGGCAGGTCGCGGGAACGCACCGGCCGCGCCGACGGCGACCACGCCGAATCCGTGCGCCGGCACTCCGCCGGCCGCGGGCGCAGGTCCGGCCGGCGGGGGCGGTGGCGGTCGCGGAGGCGCGGCGGGCGGCGGGTTCAATCGAAACGCCTGGCTCAAAACGGAGGGGGCGCTCGGACTGCTCTCGACCCCCGGCGGCAACTGGGGCCACGGGGTGTACACCGTGGGCGGCGGCACGCGCAGCGCCGATCCGGCAACGCTGCTGCCGCAAATCACGATCACGGCCGAGCACTACAGCCGCATCGCGCGCCTTCTCGAGAAGGGTCTCGCGGTGACGATCGAGGCGGACATCAGGAACACCTACTACCCCAATCCCCCGATGTTCAACGTCGTCGGCGAGATTCGTGGGACGGACAAGGCCGACGAGCTGGTCATGCTCGGCGCCCACTTCGATTCGTGGCACGCGTCCACCGGCGCCACCGACAATGCGGCCGGCTCGGCGGCCATGCTCGAGGCGATGCGCATCCTGAAGCAGAGCGGCGTCCGGCTACGGCGCACGGTGCGCATCGGATTGTGGACGGGCGAGGAGCAGGGACTCATCGGCTCGCGCCTGTACGTCACGCAGAAATTCGGCGGCGGGCGTGGCGGCGGGCGCGGCGCCGGCGGCACGCCAACGCCTCCCACCGCGGACCATGCGAAGTTCTCCGGCTACTTCAACATCGATAACGGCACGGGCTCGATTCGCGGCGTCTACCTGCAGCAGAACCAGGCGGTCGCGCCGATCTTCCGCGCGTGGATGGAGCCCTTCCGGAACATCGGCATGACCCACGTGAACGTGAACAATACCGGCGGGACCGATCACGGCTCCTTTGACGCGGTCGGACTTCCTGGCTGGCAGTTCATTCAGGACACCATCGAGTACAACTCGATGACGCATCACACGAACCTCGACAGCTACGAGCGGCTCCAGCCGGAAGACATGCGGCGAAACGCGACAATTGCCGCGGCGTTCGCGTTCCTGGCGGCGAATCGTGAAGACCGACTGCCGCGCAAGCCGGTGACGCCGTTGCCGGCGGGAGGGCGAGGGGGACAGTAAGGGGAAAAAGACATCGGAATGTCCTATCTCCATCTCCATCCCACCGTCACTCCAAACGTCCGCGTCCTGACGATCAGCTCGTCGCGATCGATGTCGTCGTTGATGTTCGAGATGCCCCAGGCATAGCGAACGTCGATCACGGCTTTCCCGAGCTCCACCGCGCCGCCGATCGAGAGCCCGAGATCGCCGGTCGTGAAGGCCTGGCCTTCGTCCTCGCCCAGATCAGTGCCGCCGATGCTCTGACTGTCGGCGACTCTCAGCGAGAAGACGGGACCGGCGAGAAAGTGCAGCGACGTCCCCTGAGACAATCGGAGACGGTATCTGGCGAGCACGGGGACATCGAGGTAGGTCAGCTTGACGTCGAGATCGCCGTCGAACCGCGGATCGCGGATCGTCGTGCCTTTCTGACTGAGCAGCCCCTCGATCTGCACGCCAAACCCGCCGCCGAAATCATGTCCGGCAAAGACTCCGGCGACGAGGCCGGCGCGGTACCGGGGATCGAGCGTGGAGTCGGTCGCGACGATCTGAAGGTTGGCGACGGTGGCGCCGCCCTTCAGTCCGATCGAGAACGACTGCCCTGCCGCCGGCGTCACGCCGATGACGAGCAGACAGAATCCCAACCCCAACCCGGCCCGGGATCGCACATGGCCCTCCGGGGTCACGATACCTGAAGTCGAGAGACAAAGAAAAACGGATGCGGTGTCACCCGCATCCGTCAGAACGTAGGGCGGGCCGGGCTGCGGCCCGCCAAGCGACGCGGATTACAACCCAATCCGCGCTACTGGCCGAGCTTCGTCGAGATGCCGAACGTGAAGCGATTGTTGTTGAAGCTGACGCCCTCGTACATCGCACGGCGGTAGTCGTACTGCAGGCGGACGTTCATCTTGGCGCTCAGCCCAATGTCGACGCCGCCGCCAAACTGCAGCATGAACGCGCTGTTGTCACAGCAGAACTCGCCGCCGACGAGGAACTGACCGAACGGCATGGCCTTGGCGTTCGACGTGCCCGTGAGGCGCACACCGCCGCCGAGGGTCTTGACCCATTCGCCGTCAAACCAGCCGGAGCCGAAATCGGCGACGATTCCGAAGGCTGACTTGCTCAGCGGCTTGACGGTCTTTGCCACATCAACCGTGAACCCGGTGCCGGTTCTCTCGAACTCATTCAAGATCGAGAGGCCTCCGCCGAGAAGGGCACCATTCGACTGGGCTGCGGCAGGCGCCGCCGCAAGTGCCAGGGAGAGGACCATTGCCATGCATAGAGCTGAAAGTGTCCGAGTACGCACACCGACCTCCAGTCCTTAGTAAGACTGCCCACACGACCCACAGGGGACGAACCACGATGCACGACCATGACCTCACGGCCGGACAATCGCAGGTTTCCCCAGAGGTACAGGCGGGAAGAGCACTTGAAGTACCGCACCTCAAAAGCGCTTGAAGTACGGCGGTGAAAAGCGCCTGAAGTACCGCAGTGAAAAAGCGCTCGAAGTACGGCAGTGACACTTGAAGCACCTCGGCGCCAGCGATGCCCGACGGCCCTACTTCAGCGGCCTTTCAGGCCCTGTACTTCAAGCGCTTTCCACGAAGTACTTCAGGCACTTTTCATCCGTACCTCGTGTGGTTTTGGTGAAGTACTTCTGGAATGCAGTGTCAGCAGCCCGGCCGCTTCTGCCGCTGGTTCCAGTATTCGACCAGTCGTCCGAAGCTCCTTGATGGGCTCAGGATTGTCATCGACCTGGAGGCGCAGCTCGACGTCGTTGTTCAGCCAGACGCCGCAGCCTTTCTTCACGACGAGCATCGCCGCGGACTGCTGGCCGCGCTTGTCGCCGCCGGCCGCCTGTGCGGCCTCGAGCGCGGCCTGGAGCCGGAGCGAGAGATGTGTGCGGGCGCCGGTCGCGTCTTTCTCCGACGCCTCGAAGGCTTTCACCATCGCGAGAGGGACGTCCTTGCTGGCGAGCGTGTTCCCCTGGGCGGTGACGAACCGGCCCTGCGCGTCGCCGAACTCGAGCGGCGCGCTCGGACCGGTGAACGCGGCGACTTCGCCTTTCGCGTTGATCACGGCGAACTGGCGCCCCGCCTTCGGCCACTTCTGCTTGCCGTAGCCCGGATCGGGATCCTCGTCCCAGATCTTCTTGACGATCGCGGCGGGCGCCAGGCCCTGGCGCAGGAGCTCGATCCCTTTCGGGCCGTAGCCGACATCGACGATCGCCTGGGTCGCGACCGCGCCAATGCCCGGCTCCGCCCAGATGACGCCGTTACCGACGGAAAAGACCCGCGACTGAACGGCCGCGCCAATCGCGCCCGTTTCGGGATCGAATCCGAGGACTGAAAACGTGCCCGGGATGTCGTAGGGCGGCCCGGGTTGAGGGCCGCCGTCGATGGCGCGGGCAGGCGCCGGACTCTGCGCCACGAGGGTGACGGCGATCAGCGTGGCAGCGAGAAGTCCGGAAAGGATCTTGTGTTTCACGGGCGCCTCCAGTTCGCGTTCAATTCGCGGCCCACAGACCGGGCCGCGCTACGTACGGACCGCGCTACGGTTTTCTCTTCACCACCGGACGATTCAGGAAGCTGACGATGGCCGCGATCCAGGCGTCATGCGTGTCCTCGAGCTGGGCCGCGTGATCGCCGCCGGGCAGGACGACCATCTGCTTGTCGGTGGCGGCAATCCGCGCGAAGAACTTGCCGGCGTCCTCCTGAACGATCGCCGGATCGCGATCGCCGAACAGGACGAGCGTCGGCGTCGTGAGCTTTCCTGGCTTGAACGTGTTGAACTCGCTGTCGTTCTTCAGGTCCGCCAGCACGGGATCGGCCTTGAGCGCCTGCTGGACGAACGCCTGAATCACGGCCGTCGGCGTCACGTTCGGCGAGATGAAATCGCTCGCCGCAGATTCCGGCGTGTTCTTTTCCATCTGCGGCTTCTCGGCCGCGGTCGCGTCGATGAACTGGAGATCCGGATCGAAGACGAACCCGAAGAGGACGACGGCGGAGACGCGCGACGGCGCCGACTGGGCCGCGATGCCCGCCATCGCGGCGCCGCGCGACCAGCCGACGAGCGCGGGCCGTGGCAGCGCCGGATGCTGCTGCGCGATCCAGGTCAGCACGTTCACGAGATCGGCCGCGCCGCGCTTCGGCGTCATCCAGCCGGTCGCGTCGCGCGGCGTCTCGCCATACCCGCGCAGGTCGACGGCATAGGCGGCAAATCCCTGCGCCGCGAGCGACGCCATCACGGACCGCTGCATGCCGGGGACCTGAAGATCGAAGTCGGGCCGCGCACTCCAGGTGCGGCCATGCACGAGCAGAATCGCGCCCTTCGGCTGGGCCGCGCGCCGCGCCCAGACCGCCATCGGATGGCCGTCCGACTGCACGGTGAATCGCTCCGGCCCGGCAGGCCGAGGCGCCTGGTCTGCCAGCGCCGGGCCCCCTGCCAGAAGAGCACCCAACACGGCGGCCATCCCGACTCGCATCATCGTCTGAGCTCCGCGGCTGTTATGCCTGTCCGCATTTTCTACAGCGCCGCCGGACGCGGCGGCCATCTAACTTATCGAATCTCGTCGAACGAAGTCACCTGTTCGTAATGTGCGGCGTCGGACTGCGGCGCATTGCCCGGCCGCAGGCTCAGCATGACCGCCAGTCCCGCCTCGCTCGCCGCCTGGAGCTCGCGCGGCGACGTCCGACACGAACAGCACCTGGGCGGGCGGCCGGTCGAGCGCGCGCGCGATGCGGCGATAGCTGTCGGCATTGACCTTGGCGCCGACCGCCGTATCGAAAAACCCCGCGATGAACGGCGTCAGATCGCCGTGGCCGGTCGACTCGAACAGCCGCCGCTGAGCGAGCTCGCTGCCCGAGGAATAGATGGCGACCACGACGCCGTGCTCGCGCCATCGGCGAATCGCCGTGCGGCACGTCGTCGAACACCTGGCCGCGCAGTTCGCCCGACTGGTAGCCGCGCTCCCAGATCTGCCCCTGCAGCAGCTTGAGCGCCGGCGACTTGCGATCGCGATCCATGAGCCACGTCACGTACGCGGCGACCGACTCGATGGCCGTCTCCCTCGTCGCCAGGTTGGGCGCCGGCGGCTGGAGTCCGGCCGCGACGTCCCCGGCGTGTTCGTCACCGAGACGGCGCACGACCTCCTTCATCGGAGTCGAATCGAAATGGCTCTCGAGATGGTCGCGGAGATGCGTCCTCGCGAACGAGAACAGCACGTCATGAACGAACGCGATCGGCGTGGTGGTGCCTTCGATGTCGAGCAGGACCGCGGTCAGGCCCCGGCGGGCCAGATCGATGGTCACATGCCTGCGCCGCGGCCCGCTGCGGGAAAGTACATCGGCCCGAAGCAGACCGGCTGGAATCCCTTGTCCACGCCGCTCTGCGTGTAATGCGGCGTCCAGCCCGACGGATCCTGGAACAGACGGATCGCCCGAATGCGCCGATCGACGCAGAGGTCGAACCAGTGGTGCGTGCCTTTCGGCACGCGAATCAGGTCACCGGCGCCGACCTCGATCGCGAAAACCGGCCCTTCCTTCGGATGAATGTGGAACAAGCCGCGGCCTTCGACGATGAAGCGGACTTCGTCCTCGTCGTGCCAGTGCTCGGAGCTGAACTTGTTGAGCATGGCGTCGAGATTCGGCGTGTGCGGAAACACGTCGATGACGTCGGCGGTCACGTAGCCCCCGCGGGCCTTGAGCTCGTCGATCTTGGGCTTGTAGGCGGCGAGCAGGACGTCGGCCGGCGCGTCCGGTCCCACGGGCTCCGACGGCTCGGTGCGCTCGTAGTCGATGCCCTGCGCGCTCAGAAAAGCGCGAACTTCGTCGGCGTCCTTGATCGTGCGCTGCTCGGCGGGAATGTTCACGAAAGCCATGACTACCTCTTCCATGTTTGCGAATCTGGATGACCGGTCAACCGTCCCACCGTCTCCAGCAGGAACTCGAGGATCTCGACATGCCGCTCCGCGTCACTCGATGTCGCACCCCACGTATAGAGCCCGTGCCGGTGCAGGAGGAACGCGTGCGCCTCCGGATGCTCGTCCAACGTCGTTCGAACTCCAACCGCGAGGCGCGACATGTCCTGGTCGTTCGCGAGAATCGGAATCCACTCCCGATGCTCGTGCGTCCGGACCCCGTCGAGGCCCTTCAGCATCTCGAAGCCCGTGATCGCCAGCCCGCCGTCCGTCGCGTGGAGGTCTGAGAGTATCGTGCTCCAAACCGAGTGAGTGTGCAAGACGGCGCCGGCGCCGCGCGCCTTGACGATCTCGACATGCAGCAGCGTCTCCGCAGAAGGCGGGCTCGTGGACGGGCCGACCGGCAGGCCGTGCTCGTCGACTTCGAGGAACGTGCGGGGATCGAGCGCGCCCTTGTGCGCGGCGCTCGGCGTGATCGCCAGCCGCACGGGATCGCTCGACACGACGGCGCTGAAGTTCCCGCTCGTGCCGAGCACCCAGCCGCGCTGGTAGAAGCGCTGCCCGACCTCGGCAAGCGTGGTCGCGGCGGACTCGAAGGACGGCAGAGACACGGACAGAGGACATCGTAACAGCCCTGCGTACCCGTCGATGCCCGTCGTACCCGTCCCCGTCGTACCCGCTTATTGTTTGAGTCGCTTCAGGAGCTGTATCTGCCCTGCGTGATAAAGATCGTGCGCGGCGATGCCGGAGATGATCCACGCGTTCGTGGCGTTCTGTCCCAGCGCTTTCTGGTTCAGTTTCGACGCCGGGAGCGCGGCGATGGCGGCGCGGAGCTCGCGGTGCGTCCTGTCGAGCAGCGCGATGTCAGCCTTCCAGGCCTTCTCGCTCGGATCGATCGGGCGCTCGAAGAAGTTCGATCCCTCGAGCGCGAACGACCCGCGCTTGGCGCCGGTGAGCCGGCGCCACACGGTGTACTTCCAGTACGCCGCGTGCACGACGAGCTCCCAGATGTTGTGACGGCCCGGCGCGGGCCGCCATGCCGCGTCCTTCGCCGTGACGCCGCGGATCGACCCGCGAAGATTTGTGCCGTGCCAGGACCTGCGGTTGTAGGCCTGGTCGACGATGACATGACATAGGGCGGTCAGAGCTCTCCCTGTGCGGAGACTCCCGCAACGCCTCCTTCGACGCGAGTTGCGGGAGTTTTCCACAGGGCAGAGCTCTGACCCCTTCAGCCCAGCGTGAAGTTGACGGTCACCGTCATGACGACCTCGACCGGCTGGTTGTTCAGGAGCGTCGGCGTGAATTGCCACTGACGAACAGCCTCGACGCGCCGCCTCGTCGAGCACGGCGACCGAGCGAAGGATCTTGGCCTCCCTCACGGTGCCGTCGTAGCTGATGACGACTTCGAGGATGACGATGCCCGAGACGCCCGACGCGCGCGCGAGGTCGGGGTAAACGGGCTTGACGTCCCTGATCTTTCTCGGCTCTTTCACGTCGCCGCCGACGCGTACCGGCGCTGAGATTCGCCGGCAGACCGCGCCAGACGGCGTCCGGCCGAAGCCCGGACTCTGGGTCGTCGCAATCGTTCCAACGGCTGGCGGGATGGGCGCCGTCCTGCCCTGTCGCACGATCGCCAGCGCCTTCATCAGCATCTGCTCGGCGTCGTCGAACCGACGCGTGTTCATGTAGAGCTCGGCGAGGTCCAGGTAGTTCGAAATCTCTGCCGGCTGTTGCGCCGCACGCTGCAGCAGGTCCATCTCGGTCGGTCTTCCCTGACCGGTCGCCGGCGCCTGCGTCAGGAACGTCAGTGCGAGCAGTCCCGCCAAGAAACAGCGCGCGTCGTCTTTTCGCCATCACCAGCCTCCTTCGAACAGGCTAGGCACTGGATGGGCCTGGGCCTGCCTTGAATACGATGTTAGACCCCTCGTGTGAAGCCAGGTTCCGTTATCTTCGCCGGCCCCCAAAAAGTGTCCCGAGCACCCCGCGCATGAGCTCGCGCCCCACGCCGGAGCCCACCGACCGGGCGGCGCTGCGGGCGGCCGACTCGAGCATGCCTTCGCGGCGGCCGCCGCGCGGGCCGGTCGATCCGAAGAGGATGTCCGAGAGCGACCCGGTTCCTGGCGTGGTGCGTGCGGGCGGCGGCGCGACGTCGGGCGCCGGGCGGGAGGCGGGCGTGCCGGCCTCCGGTTCGGGCTGCCGCTCGTTCGCACGCGCCTTGAGCTTTTCGTAGGCGGACTCGCGATCGATGGTTTCTTCGTAGTGCCCGTACACGAGCGAGCTCTTGACGATCGCGGTCCGCTCTTCCGGCGCGACCGGACCGATTCGGGATCCGGGCGGGAGGATCCACGCGCGCTCGACGACGGCCGGCGCGCCTTTGGCGCTCGAGGAACGACACGAGCGCCTCGCCCACGCGCAGCTCGGTGATCACTGTTTCCGTGTCCAGCTCCGGATTGCTGCGAAGCGTCTCTGCCGCGGTCCGCACGGCCTTCTGATCGCGAGGAGTGAAGGCCCGCAGCGCGTGCTGAACGCGGTTGCCGAGCTGCCCGAGCACGCGATCGGGAAGGTCGAGTGGATTCTGCGTCACGAAAAACACGCCGACGCCTTTCGATCGAATCAGCCGCACGACCTGCTCGATCTTGTCGACGAGCGCGTCGGGCGCGTCGTCGAACAGGAGATGCGCCTCGTCGAAGAAAAACACCATCTTCGGCTTCGCAGGATCGCCCACTTCGGGCAGCCGTTCGAAGAGCTCCGACAGCATCCAGAGGAGAAACGTCGAGTAGAGCTTCGGCGAGCTCATGAGCTGCTCGGCCGCGAGGATGTTCACCACGCCGCGGCCGTCGCTCGAGGTCTGAATCAGATCGTCGATGTCGAGCATCGGCTCACCGAAGAACCGATCGGCGCCCTGTTCCTCGAGCCCCAGCAGGCCGCGCTGAATGGCGCCCACCGAGGCGGCCGAGATGTTGCCGTACTCGGTCGTGAACTTCTTCGCGTGCTCGCCGACGAACTGCAGCATCGCGCGCAGGTCTTTGAGATCGAGCAGCAGCAGACCCGCGTCGTCCGCGATCTTGAAGACCAGCGTGAGCACGCCGCGCTGGGTGTCGTTCAGGCCGAGCAGCCGGCCGATGAGGAGCGGCCCCATGTCCGAGACCGTGGCGCGCACCGGATGCCCCGATGCCCCGAGGACGTCCCAGAACGCCACCGGCGTGGCGGCCCACTCGGGCTCGGCTGCGCCGATGAGCGTGAGCCTCTCCCGCATCTTCGGCGATGCCGTACCCGCCGCCGCGATGCCTGACAGATCACCTTTCACGTCGGCCATGAACGTGGGCACGCCAAGTCGGAGACAGGCGTTCGGCAATGACTTGCAGCGTCACCGTCTTGCCCGTGCCTGTGGCGCCGGCAATCAGGCCATGGCGATTTGCCATGCCGGGCTCAATCGCGAGCTCTTTCCCGGCATCGGTTCTGGCGACGACAAATGGGTCGGGCATGTCCGGCTATCGTAACGCGCTGGGTGCGTCTGAAGACACGTGTCCAGACGCGGCCAGTGTTTTACGACGATGTCCCGGTTTTCCGATCCTCTCCCTGGCCCTCGGCCGCGCGGCGCCGGGTTTCGGCGTAGGCGGCTTTGGCTTCGTACAAGGCGTGATCGGCGTGGCGCAGGAGCAGCGTCGGCGAGTCGCCGTCGCGCGGGAACACGGCGGTCCCGCCGCTCACCGAGAGCGACGGCTTGTCGGTGTCCGCGGCCAGCCGGTCGGCGAGACGTTTGAGCAGCGCCTGACCGCCGTCCTCGCTCGTTTCGGGCAGGACCACGGCGAACTCGTCGCCGCCGAAACGTGACGGCGTGTCGAGCGTGCGGCTCGATCGCTTCAGCGCTTCGGCCACGCGGCAGAGCGACCGGCTCCCGACGAGATGGCCGTGCCGATCGTTGATGGCCTTGAGCCCGTTCATGTCCACGAACACGACGGTGAACGGCCGGCCCGTGCGACGCGATCGCGCAATCTCGACGCGGAGGACTTCGAGCAGCCGCCGGTAGTTCGCGAGGCCCGTGAGCGGATCGGTAATCGCGAGCTCGCGGAGCTGGGCCTCGGCGTGTTTGTGTTCGGCCACGACCGACGCGAGCACGGCGCCCATGATCGCCATCACGCTCGTGTACGCCTGCAGCAGGACGAGCGATTCGGTCTGCGTCTCGCGGTAGAACGGCCCGTATCCGTGCAGCGTGCCCCAGACCGCGATGCCGGAAAGAACCGCCGTGGCGGTCGCCACTTCGCGGCGCCCGAAGCGGAACGCCGCCCAGAGGAACAGCGGCACGCAGAGGAACTCGAGCGGATAGTTCTTGATGTCCGACGGGAACAGCCCCGCAAACACGACGAGGCACACGCCGACGAGCAGGACGAGGAGCAGGAACCCTTCGACGAGCTCACGCGCGTCCTTCAGCCGCGGCCGCACGAGGGGCGTCGTCGCCCAGAGGAGGACGAGCGGCGCGATCACGAACGTGCCGGTCAGGTTGCCCAGCCACCAGGTGAGCCACGTGTACCCGAAGTCATTCCAACCGGAGTCTGAGAAGCGTCGCGCCCAGCGCGCCCAGCGTGGCGGTAATGCTCGTGCTCAGCATCGCGACGGCGGCGAATCGAAATACGGTCCGCGAGCTGCGGAAGACATCGAGGCCGCCGGCAAACCGTTCGATGAGCACGGCGCCCACGACGGCTTCGAACGTGTTGCCGATGCCCAGGGCGAGCGACTTCAGAAGCTCGCCGCTGGTCAGGAAGTAGACGAAGAAGGCGCCTGCGAAGACCGCGCGCCACGCGCCGCGCCCGAACATGATGAGCGCGGCCAGGGCAAAACCGCTCGGCGGCCACACGGCGGTCGCGCTCGTGCCGACGCCGGCGACCACGAGCCCGATCAAGCCGAGCCCGAAGTAGACCGCGAACACGGCGGCGAGCGCGAGCGGGTTGCGGTCAAGTCGGCCCGGCATGGAGACTCACTCTGGCGCGATGAGGCACACCACGGACTACAAACCTGCAAAATGTGCACGTTCTGTGCCAGACGAGACCGGAGACTTTTCTGGTCCGTTCGGGCACTCGGAAGCTGGGGAGGCAGCGCGCTTTCGTGGGTTGGTCGCGGTACGGCCTACCTATCCCACGCTACTCCATTCACGTATCGGCACGACGCCGCGTCTTCGTGCGTTCGCCTTGTCGGCTTTGACGCTGTAGAGGGCCCGGTCGGCTGCGCTCAAGAGCGTGGTCGGCGTTCCGCCGTCGCGCGGGTAGACGGCCACGCCCGCGCTCACGGACAACTCCGGCTTGTCCTTGTCTTCCACCAGCCGTTCGGTGACCCGGCGGATGACCAACTGCGCGCCCTCGTCGTCGGTATCGGGCAGCACCGCGACGAACTCGTCGCCGCCATATCGCGCCGCGGTATCGGTCGTGCGGCACGCCGCCCGGAGCGTCTCGGCAAAACGGCAGACGGCGCGGCTCCCGATCAGGTGCCCAAGCTCGTCGTTGATTCGCTTGAGGCCGTCCATGTCGAAGAAGACGACCGAGAAGGGGCGGTCATTGCGGTTCGATCGCGCGATCTCGGATCCCAGGACCTCGACGAGGCGGCGGTAGTTCGGCAGACCCGTGAGCGGATCGGTGACGACGAGCTCGCGCAGCTGCGCTTCGGCCACCGCGTACTCGGCAGCAAGCGCGGCGATGGCAAGCGTCATCACGCTCGTCAGGCTCATGAAGCAGAGCGTCATCGTCAACGACGCGGTCGGCGTGTTTCGAACGAAGGGACCGTAGCCCGCGAGGGTGCCGAAGACGGCGAGGGCCGTCAGCAGTGTCGTGGCGACGATGGCGGCTCGCCGGCCCAGACGGAACGCGGCCCAGAGCAACACCGGCACGCACAGCAGCTGCAGCGGATAGCCGCGGAACCCCGACGGAAAATCGTAGAAGACGACGAGCCCGACGATCACCGCGGAGACGAGGGCCGCCACGCCCTCGATCATCTGCCGCGGCTTCCACCGTGTGTTCGATCCGTGCGTGAAGAGCATCACCATCGGCGCGACGAAGACGCTGCCGACGAAGTTGCCGAGACTCCAGTTCATCCAGATCGCGCCGTAGTCGCCCCACTGCGCCAGGCCGAAGATCGCGAGCGTCGTCGCGCCCACCGTCGCGCTGATCGTCGTGCTCGCCACGGCCGTGAGCACGGCAAAACGGAAGCTGTTCTGTGGAGTCTGAAGCGCGTGACGCCCGCTCGCGTAGCGGTTGATCAGATAGGCTGCCAGCATGCCTTCGGCGGTGTTGCCGGCCGCGAGAATCGGCACGGGCGGCACGGCGCCGAGTACGGCGGCGTAGAGCAGCACGGCCGCGAGCAGGATGGCCGGCCACACCTTGTAGCCGAGCACGAGAAACGCGCCGAGCGCGATGCCTGCGGGCGGCCAGATCAGCGTCGTGGCCGGATGCGCGTACGCGTAGTGCAGTCCGAGTTGGCCCGTGACGAAGTACGCGACCACGAGCGACACGAGGATCGTCTGCTCTCTCCCGAGACCTGCGCGAAGCGTCTGCAGCTTCGACCACATATAAAGATCACGGGACGTTGTGCACGTCCTGTACCAGCAAACAGGCGGAAAACCCGGCCTTTGCGCCTCATCCACGCACCGGGCGTGAAAGAGTCATGTGCACGATTTCGAGTTTGTGCTTAGGTGCCGAAATTCGTCGCCTGCCTCGCCGAAGCTGCTCGCAGAGCGAGCGTTCAGCGGAGGCGGAGATTTCGTCGTACAGAATCGCCGACGCCACGATGCCGTTGTGGAAGTTGGAGAGATCGAGACGCTCGTTGGGCGCGTGCGCATTCTCGTCGGGCAGTCCGACGCCGAACAACACCGCGGGAAGGCCCAGCTCTTTCTGGAACGTGGACACGACCGGAATCGATCCGCCCTCGCGACAGAAGACCGGCGGCTTGCCGAATCCCTGCTCGATCGCACGACCGGCCGCCTGCACGAAAGGATTGTCGTATTCGGTGATCCACGGTTTGCCGCCGTGCATCCGCGTGATGTTCAGCTCGACGGTCTTCGGCGTGACCTTGGTGACATACGCCTCGAAGAGCTTCGCAATCGTGTCCGGATCCTGATCGGGCACGAGCCGCATGCTGACTTTGGCGCTCGCCACGGCAGGAATGACCGTCTTCGCGCCCTCGCCGGTGAAACCCGAGAGCAGGCCGTGGACATCGAATGTCGGCCGCGCCCAGACGCGCTCGAGCACCGAATACGCGCTCTCGCCGGCGAGCTTCGGCGCGCCGAGATCTTTCCGGTATTTCTTCTCGTTGAACGGCAGCGTGTTTCCACGCCGCCCGCTCCGCATCCGACATCGGCCGCACGTCGTCGTAGAAGCCGGGAATCTTGATCCGGCCGCCGCGATCCTTCATCTGCGCGAGCACCTGCGCGAGCACGACGGCCGGGTTGGCCACGGCGCCGCCAAACACTCCAGAGTGCAGATCGCTCCTCGTCCCGCGCAGGTCGATCTGAAAGTATGCGAGGCCGCGCAACGCATAGCAGATCGACGGCACGCCGCGATCGAACATCGCCGAGTCGGAGATGACGACGACGTCCGCCGAGAGTTGCGAGTGGTTGGCCTTGATGAATTCGTCGAGGTGCGCCGATCCGACCTCTTCCTCACCCTCGACGATCAGCCGGATATTGAGCGGGAGCTTCTGGCCCTTCTTCAGGTGCGCCTCGATCGCCTTGAGGTGCATGAAGACCTGGCCCTTGTCATCGGCCGAGCCGCGGGCATAGATCTCGCCGTCACGCACGGTCGCTTCGAACGGCGGTGACTCCCACAACTCCACGGGATCGACCGGTTGGACATCGTAGTGGCCGTAGAAGAGGATCGTGGGCGCGCCCGGAGCGTGCAGCCAGTCGCTGTAGACGACGGGATAGCCGGCCGTCTCGATGAGCCGGACGTTCTCCAGCCCCACACGTCGCATTTCGTCTGCGGTCCACTCGGCACACCGGCGCACGTCGGCCGCGTGCTGCGGCAGCGCGCTCACCGACGGGATCGCCAGGTAGTCCTTGAGCTCGGTGACGTAGCGATCGCGGTTGGCGTGGATGAAGTCGATGACGTTGAGCATCAGGCGATCTCCGGGTTGGGCCAGCATACCGCACGAGCGGAGCGCGAGTGACCAGACCACGAAATCCCGCTTCTTACCCTCAGATCGGTAAGGCTTTCACGGTCACCGCGCCGTAAACCGCGCGTAACGAATCGCGCTATGTCGTTGTGAGCAGGAGGTTTCGGTCACATTCCGTCACCGAGAAAACGACTGGCACGCAGCCTGCAGCCTACGGTCGCCGTTCGAGGGCACGTCTGGATCTGGGGCCAGCGTGCGCCACGAGCGCTTTGGGTGATCGTGATGGCCTGGAAGGCTCGCGCACGACGGGAATTCTGCGCGTTGGCTCTTGGAAGCGTGGCCGGCCTTGCAGGCATGCACTTCATGCCGACGGTTCACGCGTCCGCCGTGCTTCCCGTTCTCTCGCTGACACTGCCGACCAACGGTCAGGCGCTTTCCGGCATCGTGATGCTGCAGGCGCTCGCTGACGGCGGGGGAGTGTCCGACCTGCAGTTTCGAGTCAACGGCTCGCCGGTGGGCGCCCCGATCACGTCAGGTGCGTGCAGCGCCGAGTGGAACACCGCAGCAAACGGCGACGGTCCGTACACCGTCACGGCGGTCTGGCACGATGAAGGCGGCGCGACGCACACGTCGAACGCCGCCAACGTCACGGTGGTCAACGCCGCGCCTCCGATCTTCTCCGTCACAGCAACAGGCATCACGGACACGTCGGCGACGATCAACTGGCTCACCGGTCAGACGGCGAGCTCACAGGTCGAGTACGGACTCACAACGAGTTACGGCAACTTGTCGCCGTTCGACGCCACGCTCGTCAGCAATCACGTGCAGGCGCTGACCGGGCTCGCGCCCGGCACGACCTACAACTACCGCGTGCGATCGATCAGTTGGCAGGGCACGCTCGCCATCTCGAACAACTTCCTGTTCGCGACGGGCAACAACGGCGCGCCGGGTTCTCCGCCGTCGCCGCCGGGTGGTGGTGGATGCGTGGGGCCCGATCCGTTCGGGGGTGGGGGTACGTGCTGGAACGGCGGCTGGCTGCCGCCAGGCATGGTGCCGCCGGGCGCGAATCCCGCGCCGCCACCGCCGCCAGCGACTCCGCCGCCGGCTCCGCCACCGGGGAACTGTCTGACGCCGAATCCGTTCTCGGCGATGGGCGGCGGGCACGTGCTGGGACGGCGGCTGGCTGCCGCCGGGCATGGTGCCGCCAACTTGGAACCCGGCGCCGCCCGCGCCGGCACCGAGTCCCGCTCCCCCAGTGGCCCCGCCGTCAGTTCCAGTGCTGCCAGACGGAGGCGGTTGTCCGACGCCGAATCCGTTCTCGGCGATGGGCGGCGGGATCTGCTGGAATGGCGGCTGGCTGCCACCGGGTATGGTGCCGCCGAACTGGAACCCGGCACCGCCGCCACCAGCGCCACCGTCGGGTAACCCGGCGATTCCGCCGACAGTGTTCGTGCCGATACCGCCTCCGTCGGGTGGCGGCGGATGCACCGGCTCCGATCCGTTCGCCGCGATGGGCGGCGGCTCATGCTGGAACGGCGGCTGGCTGCCGCCGGGTGTCGTGCCGCCAGGCGGCGGTGGCCATGTGGCCCCGCCGGCTCCCGCGCCGCCGACGGCTCCAGGCACCTGCATCGGTCCGGATCCATTCGCGACCAATCCGACGATTCGCGGTACCTGCGTCAACGGCGGATGGGTCCCGGTTCCGCGCGGGTAGAAACGACCCGCGCGGGCGCGGCCATGGGTACGCGTTGACACGGTATTTCAGCCAGATACCGTGTCATTCTTACCTCGGTTGTTTGGCTTTTCGTGGGCCGGGCGAGCGAATCGGCCGTAAACACGGCGATCCGGATCCGGCGAGTAAATTGCACGGCGGTCTAATATGGCTATCCGCGCGCGTATTGGCCTGAGCGGGGAATCGCCGCTCCTCCGTCGTCGAGCGCCCTTCACCATCGGGCAGGACGCCTCGGCTGATACCGAAGGCTTGTTCGTCGCACTCGACGGTCGACAGGTCACGGTCTCCGGCCGCAGTTGGCGCCTTCAGGTGTACGGGGCGTGCGATCGAGGCGGACGTCGTTGGGTGCAGCTCGGCCTGACTGGTCAGCCTCACTACATGCTAACCCTCCGCCTGGCGCCGAGTGACGACGTCAGTCATGCAGTGCAGGCCCTTTCGTCCTGGCTCGCGAATCCGGCGGACAAAGGGAACATCCTCAGTTACGCCTGACGCCACGAAAACCCCGCAGGCCCGTACTTGGCGGATTATAGTCAGCTGAATTGTTGACTAACTCGCCGTACACGTTGCAGAAACGTCATTAAGTCCGGGAACACAGATTGCTGCGTAGAGTCCTGCCGTGAACATCAGGTTTACGTCGTCGCTTACGGCTGAAGACGAGAACATCCTCGCTCCCGCGGTGATTGCCGCGCTGTCGAGCATTCTCGACTTGCTGCCGATCGCCTACATGATCCGCATCGACACGTCGGACTCGCAGGTCTACCAACACAGTGGACCAGAGCGGCACGACGAGCTCCCGGCAGAACCGGGGCCGCCAAAAGCGCAGGCTCTCTCGACGCTGGATTAGCGGCCCCGAATTCAATTCTTCTCACGGAAGGTCATAAGTCAGCCTGACATCGGACCTTTCACCACTAACACCCTCACTATCGGCCAAAAAACTACAGGTTTGGTGGCGCGTCGTTCGCATAAGTCACAGAGGCCCCCGATGCCCAGCTCTGCCGCACGTCAGCCGAGGACCTCGGAACATGGCGAACCGGACGCCCTCCTCTCTTTTCACGAGGAGACGGCTTCGTCGACGGCCAGCGTCACCGCGCTGTCGCCTCGTCCCAAAGGCCGCAAGTGGAGCGCGTTCACGGCGTTCGTCCTGACCGCGCTGTCCCTTGCCGCCGGGGTCGCGGCCTACCTGAGCGTCGGGAGGCCGCCAGCGTCTCCCCCTCCGGCACCCGCGCCGATCGTCGCGACGGGCACGGCGACGATCAGCTCACGTCCGGAGGGAGCCGCCGTCGTGATCGACGGCATTGCCCGCGGAGTGACGCCGCTGAGACTTTCCCTGCCGGTCGGTGAGCACACACTCGACCTGCAGAACGGGACCTCCGCGCGATCGGTGCCGCTCGTGATCGAAGCCGGAACGATCGCGTCGCACTACATTGATCTGGCCGCGCCGGTTTCGGTCGGCCGTCTGGAAATCAGTTCCGATCCGCCGGGCGCGAGGGTCACGATGGATGGGACCTTTCGCGGCATCACTCCGCTGGTGATGTCGGCGGTCACGCCCGGTCAGCGTCGTGTGATCATCAATAATGGCGACGGGAGCGTGACACGGCTGGTGACGGTCACCGCCGGCGCGACCTCGACCGTCATGGCGTCTCTCGCGCCGGCCGGCGTCGCGGCCGGGTGGGTCTCCATTCAGTCACCGATCGAGCTTCACGTCATGGAGAATGGCAAGCTCATCGGCGTGACGGGCGCCGAACGCCTGATGCTCCCGGGCGGCCGGCACGACCTCGAGCTCGTGAGCGCGACGTTCGAGTTCCGCACGCCGCTCTCCGTGCAGATTCAGACTGGCCGCACGGCTGCGGCCTCGGTGACCGTTCCGAATGGCTCGTTGTCGATCAACGCGCTGCCCTGGGCAGAAGTCTCGATCGACGGCCGCGCCGTCGGCACGACGCCGCTTGCGAATCTCTCGATTCCGATCGGCCACCACGAGGTGGTCTGGAGGCATCCACAGCTCGGCGAGCGCCGGCAAGCCGTCGCGGTCACGCGAGTGACGCCGGTGCGAGTGGGCGTGGACCTGAGCAGGTAAGATGAGCAAGTAAAGATGAAGGTCCAGGTCGCGGCAATCTGTGCGTTAGCGTTCATCGGCCTGGCCGCGCCTGCCGTCGCTCGTCAGGCGCCTCCGGGATCCGCCGGCAACAACCTCGCCGCCGCCAAGGCGCTCTACGCCACGGCGTCGTACGAGGAGGCGCTCTCGCGGCTCTCTCGAGCCGACACCGCCGACAACGCTGAAGAAATCGACCAGTATCGCGCGCTCTGCTACCTGGCACTCGGACGCACGGACGAAGCCGAGCGATCGCTCGAGCAGATCGTCTCGCGCGCGCCGCTGTTCGCCATGAGTGAAGCGGAGGTCTCGCCGAAGCTCGTCGCGATGTTCCACGACGTGCGCAAGAGGCTGCTGCCGGCGGCGGCGAAGGATCTTTACGCAACGGCCAAGGCGAGCTTCGATGCGAAGCATTACGGCGTGGCCTCGACCCAGCTCAAGCAGCTGCTGCTGGTTCTCGCCGATGGCGCGCTCGCCGGGCAGGCGGCCAGCCTGTCCGACCTGAAGATGCTGGCCGAGGGGTTTCTGCGGTTGAGCGAGGCCGAAGTGGCGGCGTCCGACAAGGCCGCGACCGCGCCACCGGCATCCCCCGCGGCGCCTCCCGCCGTCACGCCGGGCGCCGGCGCGGCGACTCCGGAATCGGCGTCCGTCCTTCGGATCTACTCCGCCGCCGATCGCGACATCGTGCCGCCGCTCGAGCTCGAGCGGAGATTACCGCCGTGGGTCCCACCCAACCCCGTCGCCCAGCGCACGTATTTCCGCGGCGTCGTCGAGGTCGTCATCAACGAAACGGGCGCCGTCGAGTCGGCGGCGCTGCGTGAGCCGGTCTCGCGCTACTACGATGCGCAGCTGCTCGAATCCACCAAGACCTGGAAGTTCCGTCCGGCCAATCGTGGCGGCCTGCCAGTCAAATACCGCATGCTCTTCGAAGTCGTGCTACGCCCGTCAGGCGGATCGTAGCGCGGCTCGGGCTTCGAGCCGCGAAACGGTTTTGGGGTCTGACCCCCGGGTCTGACCCCAAGGGGGCGTACAGACCAAGGGCCGCGCACATACGGCGCGGCCCCTGGCTTCGAACACGAGAATCGATCTACTTGCTGTTCTTCTTGAGACGACGGCGAGCCGCGCCGGCGAGGCTGGCGAGGCCGGTGCCGAGCAGAATCATGGAGCCCGGCTCGGGAACCGCGGTCGAGCCCGTGGCGACCAGCGAGAAGTCGAAGGGCGGCGCAGCGCCGCTGAGGAAGTTCGTCACCGCAACCGTATAGAACCCAGTGACCGGCGCGTTGAACCCCACCTGCGGATCGCCGAACGGACCCGGGATGTTCGGTGCCTGGTTGTCATCGCCGAAGGCGATGGAGCCAGCCCCGCCGAAGCCGCCCCCGAAGTCGTTCGTGTCAGCGAAGACCCCCTGGTACACCCAGAAGGACATGTCGTACTCACCGTCGAGCCGGTCGCCGGTGACCGTGATCGGCGAGCCGGCCTGGGCGAAGAAGTAGAAGTATTCGGCCCCAACCGGAGTGTTCGGATTGCCGTTGGGCTGCGAGATGCTGTCGACCAGCACCACGCCCGGGTTCAGGATCCCGCTGTAGACGATGGGAACCGCTTGCGCCGTCCCGACAAACACCGAGAGGGCCAAGCCAAGTGCGAGAGAAAGGACTCTTACTTTCACAGGCATCCTCCTACTTTGTTCGATGGCTCAGCTACGAGCCAATCAACGCCGGGTCCGCTCGTTGCGGAATCGACGCACCAGCGCAAAACCACTACCGAGCAGCAGCGTCACGCTGGGGGGCTCGGGGACCGACGGAATACTCGAGGTGCGCAAGTCCAACGAGATTCCGGTATTGAAGAACAAAAACCTAGCTTCGGGCAGGAGAGTGATCCAATTCGGCTGCCAAGTTACGAGGTAGGAGGTTGGAGTCGCCGCTACAGGCTATCTCGTTGAAACTAAACTGCTTGACGAAAGTGTAATCACCGATCAGACCTCATGCCGATCGCCGTTAGCATCCGGGAGGCTGACTTTGTTCCGCCGCGGCGGCGAGCTGGCGCCTTATGACAGAACTGTAGCGTGCGGGGAGAGAGCGTGAGCGAGCGAGCTCCACGACCCAGGGCGCCACGACGGGCGGGCCCTGGGTGTGGTTTAAAACGACGTGATTACTTCGCGGTCTTCCGATAGCGACGACGGGCGGCGGCCGCGAGTCCGGCGAGGCCCGAGCCAAGCAGGATCATCGAGCCCGGTTCCGGCGTGGTCTGCACGTTCAACTGGAAGTCGAACGGCGGGTTGGCACCGCTGGCGAAGTTCGTGACGGCGATCGTGTAGAAGCCCGTCACCGCCGCGACGAAGGTCGCGTGCGGGTCGCCGAATGGACCCGGGATGTTCGGCGGATCGTTGTCATCGAAGAATCCGATGTAATTGGCCGCCTGAAGTCCAGGGAAGGTCGCGCCGAACTGGACGGTGTCCGTGTACGTGCCCGAGAAGATGTGGAACGCCATGTCGTACGGGCCATCCAGGCGATCGCCAATGACTTGAACCGGCGTTCCCGCGGTGACGAAGAACGACCAGTATTCGGCACCGACCGGATTGTCCGGGTTGCCGGCGGCCTGGTTGATCACGTCCACGACGGGGACCCAGGGTGTGATATTTCCGCTATAGACAATGGGAACCGCTTGGGCCGTCCCTACAAAGAGCGTGAGGGCCAAACCAAGCGCGAGAGAGGCGACTCTGACTTTCACAGGCATCCTCCTAGCGATGAAGACCGGGGGGACCACTTTCACACAGGCCTCCACGGGCTGGACCTCGGAGGAGCGGCGAGGGAATCCAGCGTTGGAGCCGAAAAACGATTCAATTCCGCTGCCAGATGGTCAGCGGCGGGTCTGGCCTTGACCAGGCTGTCTATCGTGTTGGTCCAATTGAGGTTGGATGAACCGTCACAGCCGGGCGACGTAGTGCCGATTCTCAATTAGTCCCCCGAAGGCTGACTTTGTTCCGCTCAGGCGGCGGAGTGTGCCTGTTTGACGACCATGAGAAACTGTACTGCTTCGACTATGGCTTTCCGCCGCCGTTTGACCGTCGCGCTCGCCGTCGCCTGTCTTCCTGGCGTGACTGCCCTCGCCTCGGCGCAGACCGGTGAGCACGTCCTCGTCGTGATCAACGAGGCGAGTCCGGCGTCGGTCCAGATTGGCGAGTACTACGCCAAGGCTCGAGCCGTCCCGGCCGATCAGGTCCTGCGGCTGAAGACCGTCACGACCGACACGGTGCAGCGTCCCGAGTACGACAGGAACATCGAGGCACCGCTCGTGACGCACCTCCTGAAGAAGAACCTTCAGGACCGCGTGCTCTACCTGGTGCTGACCAAGGGGATGCCCCTGCGGATCGCCGGCACTGAGGGGCGCTCCGGCTCGATGGCGAGTGTCGACTCCGAGCTCACGCTCCTCTACCGCCGGCTCACCGGCGGGTCGGTGCCGGTCGTCGGTCAAGTCGCCAATCCCTATTTTCTGGGTGAGAAACCGCTCGGGGAGGCGCGGCCTTTCACGCGACTCACGTCGGATATCTACCTCGTCACGCGTCTCGACGGCTTCACGGTGGACGAGGTCCTGAAGCTGATCGATCGAGGGAAGTCGCCGGAGCGCGAGGGGCGGATCGTGCTCGATCAGAAGGCGACGCTCCTCGATCGCGGCGGCGACGAGTGGCTCCAGCAAACGGCCGACCGGCTCCGCGACAGCGGCGCGGGCGAGCGTGTCGTGCTCGAAATGACGCGCTCGATCGCGTCGACCGGCGGGCCGGTCATCGGGTACTACTCCTGGGGCTCGAACGATCCGGCCAACAAGCTGCGCCGGTTCGGCATGGAGTTCGTGCCCGGCGCGCTGGCCGGCATGTTCGTGAGCACCGACGGCCGCACGTTCAACGAGCCTCCCGCCGACTGGGTGCCCAACGACCCCAAACGGCCGGGCTACGGATCCCAGTCGCTCGCGGCGGATCTGGTCCGGGACGGCATCACGGGCGTCGCCGCGCACGTGACCGAGCCGTTTCTCGACGCCACGATCCGGCCCCAGGTGCTGTTTCCGGCCTACCTCGCCGGGTACAACCTCGCGGAGTCTTTCTATCTGGCCATGCCCTTTCTGAGCTGGCAGACCGTGGTGATTGGCGATCCGTTGTGCGTGCCGTTTCCGCGGAAGGCCTTGATGCCGGAAGAGCTCTCGAAGGGCATCGACCCCGAAACGGATCTCCCGATCCTCTACCAGGAGCGCCGGCTCGCTGCGCTCGGCAAAACCGGGTTCAACCCCGAGGCGCTGAAGTTCACGATGAGGGCCGATGCCCAGATGCGCCTGGACAATCGTGTCGAGGCCGAAAAAGCGCTCGTTCGAGCGACGGAACTCGAGCCGAAGCTCATTTCCAGTCACCTGGCCCTGGCGACCATCTATGACGAGGCCGCCGAATACGGGAAAGCGAGCGATCGGTATCGAACGGTGCTGGCGCTCGAGCCGCAGAACGCCGTCGCGTTGAACAATCTCGCGTATCTGCTGGCGGTCCATCAGAAGCAGCCGAAAGAGGGACTGCCGCTCGCGGAGCGTGCCTACACGCTGACCAAGAGCCCCGTGATCGCCGACACCCTGGGATGGATTCACCACCTGCTGGGCGACGACCGCGCGGCGCTGCCGCTGATCGATCGCGCGGTGGCGGCCATGCAAGGCAACGTCGACGTGCTCGTGCATGCGGCGGTCGTGCATGGCGCCTTGAACGACCTCACCCGCGCCAAGGCCGAGCTCGACGCCGCCGAAAAGCTGGATCCCAAGGTCAAAGAGCGTCCGGAAGTCGTGGCGCTCCGCGCAAGAATCAAGTAGGCAGAAGATGTCTGCTTCGCGGGGATAAAAGTCAGCCTGGATACGACCTTTAGTTTCTCTCTCGCGAGAGCTTTCGGCGGTCAGACGCCGCAACTGACGTCCCTGTAGGGAGTTGCGGCGACCCTTCGCCGGGCGCCAGTTCGGGCCGCAGATTGCTTTAGAACGGCCAGGCCAGCGAGCTATTCGTCTGGACGGAGGATATCAGCCCCCCGATGACCCTAGATGTCAAGAAACTGTCTGCTGTTGCCCTGATCGCGTTCGGGATCGCGATCGTCTACTGGCAGGTCTTCCAGCGGCTGGTCGAGGCCTGGATCGTCGACGGCAACTACTCGCATGGCTGGCTGATCGTCCCGCTCGCCGGCTACTTCGTCTGGGAACGCCGCCAGAAGCTGCTGGCCACCCCGATCCGGCCGAGCTGGTTCGGGCTCGTCGTGCTCGCCGGCTCGATCCTGGTCCTGCTTGCAGGCCTGTACGGCTCGGAGCTCTTCCTGAGCCGCGTCTCGCTCATCGGAGCGCTCGGCGGCATCGTGCTGTTTCTGTTCGGCTGGGCGCATCTGCGCATCCTGGCGTTCCCGATCGCGTTCCTGCTCCTCATGATTCCGATTCCGGCGATCATCCTGAACCAGATCGCCTTCCCGCTCCAGCTCTTCGCCTCGCGGGTCGGTGAGACGGCGATCTCGGCCGCGAACATCCCGGTGCTGCGCGAGGGGAACGTCCTGGTCCTGGCCAACACGACGCTCGAAGTCGCCGAGGCCTGCTCCGGTATCCGGTCGCTCGTCTCTCTCATCACGCTCGGCATCATCTACGGCTATTTCTCCGATTCGCGCACCTGGGTGCGGGGCGTGATCGTGCTGTCGACGATTCCGATCGCGATTCTGGCGAACGGTGCGCGCGTGGCGGGCACGGGCATGGCGGCGCACTGGATTGGCCCGCAGGCCGCGGAAGGGTTCTTCCATGAGTTCTCAGGCTGGGCCCTGTTTGTCGTGGCGTTCGTCATGATGCTGACGATCATGAAGATCATCCTGCGCTTTGCGCCCGCTCCACGGTCGCGCCCGGTGGTTCACGCCGCGGCGACCGTCTAGAGGGATTATGTTCAAACGCGTCCTGATTCTTTTTGCCTGTTTCCTGGTCGCAGCCGTCGCCGTCGGGCGTGCCGATCGCGCCGAGGAACCGACCTCGCGCACCGCGTTCGCGCTGTTCCCCCTGCAGATCGGCGAGTGGTCGGGTGTGCAGCAGGCCCCGTTCACTCCGCGGGTCCTCGAGGTGCTGGGCGTCGACGACTACGTCACGCGCGCATACTTCCTGCCCGACCGCACGGGCGCCGGGCTCTACATCGGCTATTGGAAGAGCCAGCGGCAGGGCGACTCGATCCATTCGCCGCTCAACTGCCTCCCCGGTGCCGGCTTCGAGCCGGTGTCGCAGGGCATGATGAACATTCCCGATCCGCGCAAGCCCGGCGCGCCCGATCTCGTGGTCAATCGCTACGTCGTGCAGAAGGGCATCGATCGGCAGCTGGTGGTCTATTGGTACCAGAGCCACGGACGCATCGTCGCCAGCGAGTACTGGAGCAAGTTCTACCTCGTGGCCGATGCCGTGCGCCTGAATCGCACCGACGGCGCCATCGTCCGGATCATCGTCCCGATCGCGGGTCAAGGCGCGGACGCCGAGCAGAAGGCGGACCGCACCGCCGTCAGGTTTGCGACAGACCTGCTTCCGAAGCTCGATCCGTTCCTTCCCCTCTGAGCCAGGAGTCCGATGTTGTCTATCTCTGCAGCGATTCGTCGTACTGTCTTCGCCGCACTGCTCATCGCGCCGATTGCCGGCTGCAGCAAGCCCAATGCCGACGAGCATTTCAAGAAGGGGAACGAGGCCGCCGAGCAGTCGCGCCTGTCGGAAGCCGCCGTCGAGTACCGGCTGGCGATCCAGGCCGATCCCAAGCGCGGCGACGTGCGATTGAAGTACGCCGACCTGCTGATGCGCAACCGCGACTTCGGCACGGCGCTCCGCGAGTACGTGTACGCCGCTGACCTGTTGCCGAACGACGCGACGGCGCAGGTCAAGGCCGGGAGCCTGCTCCTGATGGCGCGCCAGTTCGAAGACGCCAAGACGCGTGCGACCAAAGCGCTCGAGATCGATCCGAAGAACGCCGAGGCGCAGATCGTGCTGGGCAATGCGCTCGCCGGGCTGAAGGATCTCGACGCGGCGATCTCGGAGTATCAACAGGCGCTCGCGCTCGATCCCAGTCAGGACGCGGCGTACGCGAACATCGGCGCGATCCAGTTCTCCCGCGGCCAGAAAACAGAAGCGGAAGCGACCTTCAAGAAAGCCGTGGACGTCGCGCCCAAGTCGGTCAACGCGCGGATGGCGCTCGCCAATTTCCTGTGGTCCTCCGGCCGCGCGGCCGAGGCTGAAGAGACGCTCAAGGCGGCGCTCGCGCTCGATCCGGACAACCTCATCGCGAATCGAGCGCTCGGCACGTTCTATCTCTCGTCGAACCGCGCCGCCGAGTCGGAAAAGTACTTTCAGGCCATCGCGCGCGTCGCCAGCACGCCTGAGACCAAGATCGGCCTCTCCGACTACTACGTGATCGTCAAGCGCTACGACGACGCCCGGAAGATCCTGCGGGAGCTGGCCCAGCAGGAGGATCAGTACGCAGTCGCGACGACGCGGCTGGCCGCGGTCGATGCCGCGCAGGGCGACCGGACGGGCGCGCTGACCAAGCTGCAGGAAGTCGTGCTGAAGCACCCGAAGGACATGACGGCCCGCGTGCTCATCGCAAGGTTGCTGCTCCTCGACGGCAAGCGCGACGAGGCGCTCAAGGAAGCGACCGCCATCGTCACCGAGGAACCGACCTCGAATGTCGCCTCGGCTGCCTACGCGATCATCGGGACGATCCAGACGAGTCGCGACCGGCCGGATGAGGCCATCAAGGCGTACGAGGAAGTGCTGCAGAGACAGACGCAGCCGGTCGCCGCGAACATCGCGCTCGCCGGGCTGCACATGACGAGCGGCAATCTGGACAAGGCGCAGGTCTATGCTCAGCAGGCCGTCACGATCCAGCCGAAGAACCCGATCGCGCGGCTGACGATGGTCCGATTGGAGCTGGCGAGGGGCAACGCCGCCAAGGCCCGCGAGCAGCTTGCCGCCCTGCAGAAAGAGTTCCCCAATGCGCCGGCGGTGCTGAACCTCGTCGCCGCCCAGCAGATGGTGGAGAAGAAGTTCGAGGCCGCGCGCCTGACCTACCAGAAAGTCATCCAGATGGCGCCCAACGATCTCGAGGCGCTCGCCGGGCTCACGCGCCTGGACGTCGCCACGGGCCGCTCGAAGGAAGCGCTCGCCCGGGTCGAGGCGAACCTCAAGACGGGCAAACCCACCGGGAACTTCCTGATCATGTCCGCCCAGGCCTATGTCGCCTCAGGGAACTTCGCCCGGGCGGAGGAGCTCCTGAAGCAGGCCATCGAGCTGGAGCCGGCCCGCCTGCAGGCGTATGGGATGCTCGGCGGGCTCTACATCCGGCAGAACCGGCTGGACGACGCGAAGGACCGGTTCCGCCAGGTCATCGAGCGCAATCCGCAGTCCGTGCCGGCCTACACCATGCTCGGCATGCTGTCCGAGGCCCAGAAGAAGATTCCCGAGGCCGAGGAAAACTACAAGAAAGTGCTGGCGATCGACCCGCGGGCCCCGGTCGCCGCCAACAACCTGGCCTGGATCTACGCGGCGTCGGACCGGAACCTGGATGAGGCCCTCCAGCTGGCGCAGACGGCGCACCAGATGGTGCCTGACGAGCCGCATATCAACGACACGCTCGGGTGGGTCTACTGCAAGAAGAACATGGGCTCGATGGCGATTCAGCACCTGGAACGGAGCATCAAGGTCGACCCGAGCGACCCCGCGGTGCACTACCACCTGGGCGTGGCCTACATGCAGGCCGGCGACCCGGCAAAGGCGCGCAAGTCGATCGAGCAGGCGCTCGCCGCCAACCGCGACTTTGACGGCATCGCCGACGCCCGCGCGACGCTCGCAAAACTCGGGCGCTGAGTGCATCAGCAGAGAAAAGTCCGCTGTGAGGCAGGATCTTTTTGAGGCTCTCAAAGCGACCGGGACGACTGACGGTACAGGGCAGTCGTCAAGTGACTGATTCTAAATTGGTTAGAGGACAGCATCGGGCAGGGCGGCGGAACGGCGCGGGTCAGGGCTATTGGCAGTCAACTTGCTACAAGAAGGCACCGGGATATTCGTAGGGTTGGGCACTCGGATTCTTCGTCCAGTTCGCGGACACCACATTGGAGGGTTAGATGAAAGCGCGTAAAGGGATTTTCGTGAAATTGACAACCGGCTTGGCGGCACTGGCTTTGGTGCTTCTGGTGCAGGTGACTCCGGCGTCCGCGGCCGTTCTGCAGATTCAGATGAGCGGCTTGAACTTTATCTACACCGGCGACGCCACGGGCGGCACGCTGTGCGACGCCGGCGGCTGCGCCGGCGGCGGCGGCAGCGCTTTAACTGCCGATCCGCTCATCACGGCGGCGTTCATCGTCGATGGCAATCTGGTCGGTTTGCTCACTCTCCCGGGCATCTGGGGCGACCTCTTTCTCCCGGTGAACGACGGCATCGCCTCCGTGGGACCGACCCTTACCGATACGGGGGCGGGCTTTTTCGATCTCCTGACGTCGGCCGGTCCTGGTGGCTGGGGCCTTGCGTTGGACCTCGAGCCGGGCGGCGTGCTCATCTACAGCAACAACCAACTGTCCTTCACCGGCACGGCGTCTGTAAGCAACATCTTTGCCCAGAACCTCCCGTTCGGTCTCGAGATCGGCATGCCGATCGAGTTCTCGTACTCGGCGAACGTCATTCCACCGTTTACGTTCGCGGGTGGCTTCATTACCAGCTTCAGCGCGGCCGGCACGCCGGAAGTCATCGGCCAGGCGGTTCCTGAGCCGGCGTCCATCCTGCTGCTCGGCTCGGGCCTGGCCTACGCCGCGCGTCGGGTTCGTCGTCGTCGCGCCAGCTAGTTCGGATATCGAGTTTGTCGAAACCCTCGGGGGCCCGAGCCCCCGGGGGTTTTTTTTGTCTCGCCGGACGATTGCCAGGGCCGGGCCGTTATAGTACCGGTGGCAACCGTCCAGTCCTAGGAGTGCAGCATGCGGCGACACCGCCTCGCTCTCATCGCGAGTCTTTGCCTGGGCCTCGTGGGCGCCTGCTCCACGAGCCCTGAGACGACACGGGACGAGCACCTCCAACGCGCCGATGCCTTCCTGGCCCAGAACAAGCCGAACGAAGCGCTGATCGAGTATCGGAACGCCGTTGAGGCAGACCCCCGGTCGGCGACAGCGCGCCAGAAGCTGGCTGATGCATACGTCAGAAGTGGCAAGCCGAAGGATGCCCTCGAACAGTACGTCCGGGCGGCGGACCTCGCGCCGACCGACGCGGCTCTCCAGCTGAGAGCCGGGCAGTTCCTGTTACTTGCAGGCCGTCATGAGGACGCCAAGACCCGGGCCGAGCAGACCCTCGCCCTTCAGCCGACCAACGTCGAAGCGCTGATCCTGAAAGGGAACGCATTTGCCGGACTGAAGAGCCTCGATCGGGCTTTTGCCGAAATAGAGACGGCCATTCGGACGGATCCCAGTCTCGGCATCGGGTACTCGGTCATGGGCGTCATGCAGATGGCGAAAGGGAACACAGCCGAGGCCGAGAAGTCATTCAAGACGGCGCTCTCGCTCAGCCCAAGGGACATGAACGTCCACCTGGCGCTCGCCAATCTCTACTGGGCGTCGAATCGCCGGCCCGAGGCCGAACAGACTGTCAAGTCTGCGCTCAACGTTGACCCCACGAACGTCCTCGCGAACCGGGCCCTGGTCATGATCCTGATCGGGACCGATCGAATGGCCGAAGCGGAAGCGCCGGCGAAGGTGGTCGCCGAAACTGCGCCAGGAAGCGCCGGATGGTTCGCCCTGGCTGACTACTATCTGACCGCCGGTCGTCTGCCTGACGCCAAAGCCATCCTCCAGAAGCTCGCCGCGAATCCAGCGTTCGCTTCGCAGCGCGCGAATGCGACTGGCCTCGCTCAGCCTGCAGGCCGGCGATCGCGCTGAAGCGTACCGCCTCGTGGACGAGGTTCTGGCTACCGAGAAAACGAATATTCATGCGCTGGTCGGGAAGGCGCACCTCCAGTTTTCCGACGGCAGGCTTGATGAGGCGATGACGACGGTCCGCGCGGCACTGCTGACGGATCCTTCGTCGTTCCAGGCGCAGTACCAGCTCGGCGTGATCTTGAGCGCACAGAACCAGTTCGACGATGCCCTGGCGGCGCAGAAGGCGGCGATCCAGTCGAACCCGGCGTTCGCGCCGGCGAGCGTCGAACTGGCGCGGCTCTCGCTTCAGGCCGGCAGACCCGCCGAGGCCGTTCAATATGCGCAGAGCGCGATCGACGCGGTGCCGACCTATTCCAACGGTCACCTCATGCTTGCCCGCGCCCATATCGCCAACGGGAATCCGAAAGCTGCGGAGCTGCCGCTGAGGGTGCTCGCGGCGAACTTCCCTCGGCTACCCGTCGTGCAGGTAGAAGTCGGGCGGCTCCTGGCGGCTCGAGGGGACGACGTCCGGGCGCGTGCCGCGTTTCAGGCGGCGCTCACGAGAGATCCGGTGATGTACAGCGCGATCGAGGGCCTGGTGATTCTCGACGTGAAGCAGAAACGTCCTGACGCGGCGCGGGCGCGGGTCGAGGCCGCCATCAAGGCGGCGCCAAATCAACCGGCGCTCCACATCCTGGCCGCCCGGACGTACTCGACCACCGGTGACGACACGGCCGCGGAGGCAGCGCTGAAGCGGGCGCTGGCCGTCGACCCGAACAGCCTCAGCGCCTATCAGCTGCTGGCCGGCCTCTACGCGAAGCAGCGCAGGCTGCCGGAGGCCGCTGCCGAGTTTCAGAAAGTCGCCGAGCGACAGCCGCGATCCGCCTACGCCCACACCGCCGTCGGCTTGATGCTTCAGCTTCAGAACAAGCTGCCCGAGGCGATGCAGAGCTACGAAAAGGCGCTCGCGATCAATCCGAACGCCGCCATCGCGGCCAACAACCTCGCGCAGCTCTACGCCGACCGCGACGAGAAGCTGGACATCGCGCTCCAGCTCGCGCAGACAGCGAAATCGGCCCTGCCGAGATCGCATGAGGTCGACGACACGCTCGGCTGGGTGTACTACAAGCGGAAGCTGTCAGACATGGCGATTGCGTCGTTCAAGCAATGCGTCGCGGCTGACCCGAAGAACGCGGTGTATCTCTACCACCTCGGTCTGGCCTACGCGCAGAACGGCAACCGCACGCAGGCCCGCGAGACGCTCGAAAAAGCCCTGCAGATCCAGCCGGACTTCGCCGGCGCCGACGACGCGCGACGCGTGCTCCAGACGCTTCGCGGTAGATTCCAAGTCGGCCGGCCGAGCTTCGCGCCGAAGGCGCGCCGGCGAGCGAACGAGCGCACTGAGCCGCGCGAACGGAGCGGGGGCCGAGTGAGCGCGTGGGTCGGCGGGGCGAAGCCCCCGGCCGAAGGACGGGGCGTCACGACTTTCAGCCGAAGGCTCTGGATCCTGTTCGCAGTTTTCATCGTCTACGGCACCACCATTCCGTTTCACTTCGCCGCGGGCGGCGCCTCCGCCGGGGAGAAGCTCTCGACGCTGCCGCTCAGCCCGTTCGTGTCGCCCGTCACGGGCGGCCGAATCTCGATCCCTGACGCAGTGCAGAACGTCCTGCTCTTCGTGCCGTTCGGCGTGCTCGGCATGCTCTCGAAGAAGCGGACGCAGCGCTTCGATCTCGGAGGCGTGTTTCTCGTCACCGCGCTCGGCGCGGCACTGAGCGTCTTCGTCGAGGCGCTGCAACTGTTCATGGCAGACCGCGTGACGTCGGTGTCCGACGTCACGATGAACACGGCCGGCGCGTTCGCCGGCGCGTTCGGCGCCGATCGGGTGATCCGCGCGTCAAAGGTCGGGCTGCGCAAAATGAACGCGGCAGGCCTGATCGACGAGCGCACGTTCTATCCCATGATGGTCGCGGCCATCGTCGTCTGCCTGTTTGCGTGGCAGCCGTTCGACGTGACGCTGGAAGTCGGGACGCTCGTGTCGAAGGTCCGACTGCTTGCGGGCGACATCTGGCAATTCACCGTGCTGACGGACGAGGCGGTCGGCTTCGTTCAGTACGCGCTGCTCTCGGCCGCGGTCGCGGCCTGGCTGCACGCGCTCCGGCGTCAGGACGCGGCGAGGCGGGCGGCGCTGGCCGCGATCGCGCTGGCGGCGGCGCTCGAGCTCACGCAGTTCCTGATCACGTCACGAATGCCCGGGCTCGAGGACGTGCTCGTTCACGCCGCGGGCGCGGTCACCGGCGCCGGGCTCTGGCAGTGGGATCGGGGCGGCCGCCGGCGGCACACCTGGCCGTGGGTCGTGAGCGCCGGGATCGGCGTCGGCGCCGCCATGCTGATGCTCAGCCCGTTTGAAATCGCCGCCGCCCCCCGGCCCCTCCGATGGCTGCCATTTCTGGGTTACTACGAGCACACGACCTTTGGCACCCTCAGCCACGTTGTCGAGCTGCTGCTCGTGTATTTCCCCATCGGCTTCTGTTTCGCCAGAATTACGCCTCCTCCAGGCGCGTTCGTGACCTCAGTCGTGGTCGCGGCCGCTATTGCCGTTCCTGTCGAATACCTCCAGGGCTGGATTGTCGGACGCTACCCGGACATCACCGACGTCCTGTTCAGCGGCGCCGGGGCCTGGCTTGGGGCATGGACAGGCAACTACGGGGCCCTGGCCTTCAGAAGGACGCTCGGCGCCCTGGAAAGCCGGCGGTGGATTCGGTCAGCCTACACCCGAAGGTCAAACGCTTGACCGGGGGGCTTCGCCCCGCCCGCCTCCGCCCGCTCCGCTCCTCGCAGGCTCGTTCGGCGCGACTGTTTAAGCGATGTCCGCTGGTCTGACGATTACAGTTTCGTGTGCGACCCGGGCTCAGGGGCGGTCGCAGGCGCTCCTTCGCGGTCAGGTCGCGGCCTTCAGCCCAGGCCGCGCTACGAAGTGACAATGACCGATTGGGCATTTTGCCCGTGTTTTCCGAGGAGTCTGAGTGTTGCGCGCACTCGCGGCGGACGTCAAAGAGATGCTGAAGGAGCAGGTGGACTTCCGGGAATTGCTCTATCAGATGACCCGGCGGGACCTGCTGCTGCGCTACAAACAGACCATCATGGGGTTCGGCTGGGCGGTGTTCATGCCGCTCATCAACACCGTGATCTTCTCGGTGGTGTTCACCCAGGTCGCGAAGCTCGATGTCGGCGTCGCCTATCCCGTCTACGCGTACTGCGGGCTGCTCACCTGGAACTTCTTTGCGTCGTCGCTCCGGTTCTCGCTGAACTCGCTGACGGCCAACTTCAATCTCGTGGCGAAAGTGTACTTCCCGCGAGAGATCTTCCCGTTCTCCGCCATTTTCGTTTCCCTGGTGGATTTCGCGGTCGGGAGCATTCTCCTGGCCGTCATGATGATCTGGTATCAGGTTCCGGTCACGTTCACGGTGCTCCTCCTGCCGGTCGTGGTGGTCATCCACGTGCTGTTCACCACGGGCGTGGCGCTGCTGCTGGCGCTGGCCAACCTGTTTTTCCGGGACGTGAAGTATCTCTTCGAGGTCGTCATCACGATGTGGATGTTCGCCACTTCGGCGATCTATCCGGTCGACCGCCTCGACGAACCGCTGAAGACCATTGTGATGCTCAATCCCATGACGCCGATCATCGATTCGTACCGCGCGATCCTGTTGCGCGGCACGCTCCCGGACATGGTGCCGCTCACGGCGGCTGCCATTGTCTCTGTCGCCGTGCTCTCGGCTGGTTGGGTCATGTTCCATCGAACCGAATACCGTTTCGCGGAGATGATCTGAGTGGTGGCCTCACCCTTTGACTGGACCGGCCGGCGTGTCTTCGTCACCGGCGCCACCGGCATCGTCGGCTCGTGGCTGGTCAAGCGTCTCATCGAGATGCGCGCGCACGTCGTCGTGCTCGTTCGCGACTGGGATCCGCAGACCGAGCTGGTGCGCAGTGGCGACGTCATGCGCACGAGCGTGGTGAACGGCCGGCTCGAGGATTTCGCCACGCTGGAACGCGCGATCAACGAGCACGAGATCGACACCGTGTTTCACCTGGGCGCGCAGCCCATCGTGACGACGGCGCTCAGAAATCCGCTGCCGACGTTCGAGGCCAACATTCGCGGCAGCTACAACCTCCTGGAGGCGTGCCGCGTCCACCGATCGTTCGTCAGCCGCGTCGTCGTCGCGAGCAGCGACAAGGCGTACGGCGATGCGCCGTCGCTGCCGTATACGGAAGACATGCCGGCGAACGGCCGCCATCCGTACGACGTCAGCAAGAGCTGCACGGATTTGCTCGCGATTTCGTACGGCCACACGTACGAGCTGCCTGTCGCGGTGGCGCGCTGTGGCAACATCTACGGGGGCGGCGATCTCAACTGGAGCCGAATCGTGCCGGGGACCATTCGCAGCCTGTACTTCGGCGAGCGGCCGATCATCCGGAGCAACGGCCTGTTCACGCGCGACTACATCTACGTTCAGGATGTCGTCGACGCGTACATCGCGCTGGCCGAACGCTGCACGGACGTCGGCGTGCAGGGCGAGGCGTTCAACTTCAGCCCGGAGACGCGCGTGAACGTGCTGGAGATCACGAAGATCATTCAGCGGCTGATGCGCCGCGACGATCTCGAGCCGGTGATCCTGGATCAGGCGCGCGGCGAGATTCGAGACCAGTACCTCGATTCGAGCAAGGCGAAAGCACGCCTCGGGTGGACGGCCCGCCACCAGCTCGACGCGGGTCTGGCGGAGACGATTGGCTGGTACGAGCGCTTTCTGGAGAGGGCGATCGGCAAGCAGGCCGTGGCCGACTGATGCGATTCACGGAGACGCGTGTCAGCGGCGCGTATCTCGTCGAGCCGGAGCCGCGGGAGGACGAGCGCGGGTTCTTCGCGCGGGTGTGGTGCCGTGACGAGTTCGCGGCCCACGGACTGACTGCCGCGTTCGTGCAGTGCAACGACTCGTTCAGCGCGCGCCGCGGCACGCTGAGAGGGCTGCACTATCAAGTGGCGCCTCACGGCGAAGTGAAGCTCGTGCGGTGCGTCCGTGGCGCCGTGTTCGATGTGGTGGTGGATCTTCGACCGGGCTCTCCGACGTACACGCGCTGGTTCGGGACGACGCTGTCGGCCGACAACCGGCTGATGCTGTACGTGCCGGAGGGGTGCGCGCACGGCTACCTGACGCTCGAGGATGCGAGCGAGGTCGTCTATCCGGTCTCGACGCCCCATCAGCCGGGCGCCGAGCGCGGCATCCGGTGGAACGATCCGGCGTTCGGCATCGAGTGGCCGTTCATGCAGTCGCTGACAATGTCGCCAAAGGACGAACGATGGCCGGACTACCAGCGATGAAGCGCATTCTGGTCACCGGCGCGAGCGGGTGCGTCGGACGGCAGGCGCTGCCGATCCTCGTGGCGCGCGGCTGGGACGTGCATGCGGTCGCTTCGAGGGAGACGCCGTCAGGGCCCCCCGGCGTCGAATGGCATCGCGCGAACCTGCTCGACGCCAATCAGGCGACCGCGCTCGTCCGCCGCGTCCGCGCCAGTCACCTGATGCACCTGGCCTGGTCGATTGCGCCAGGACGGTGGGCGGCGGCCCCGGAGAACTTCGACTGGGTGCAGGCCGGCCTGACGCTCGCGGGCGCGTTTCGCGCTGAAGGCGGCACCCGGCTCGTGACCGCGGGATCGTGCCTCGAGTACGACTGGAGCTACGGTTATTGCTCGGAGAGCCGCACCCCGTGCGCGCCGCACACGGTCTATGGCGCCTGCAAGCACGCGCTCCAGTTGCTCACCGCTGCGCTTGGCGGCGACGGAATGACCACGGCGTGGGGACGGATCTTTTTCCTGTACGGACCGTACGAGCATCCCGATCGGCTGGTGGCCGCCGTCATTCGCGCGCTGCTCGCCGGCGAGCCGGCGCGCTGCTCGCATGGCAACCAGGTGCGCGACTACCTGTACGCGGCGGACGTGGCGGAGGCGTTCGTCGACCTGGTCGAGAGCGAGGTCACTGGTCCGATCAACATCGCGTCCGGTCAGGGCGTGAGACTGAAGGACATCGTCCGTCGCACGGGCGAGATCATCGGCCGCCCGGACCTGATCCGGCTCGGGGCGATTCCGGCGGCGGCGACCGACATGCCGCTCGTCGTGGCGGATACGACGCGCCTGTCGAGCACGCTCGCGTGGCGGCCGCGCTACGATCTCGACAGCGGCCTCGAAGCCACCATCGCGTGGTGGCGCGCGCGGGAATTCGATCGAATGGAGACGGCCTGATGGCCCTGACAGCGGTGCTCGGTTCGGGCATGGCAGGCATCGGCGCCTCGTATCGCCTCCGCCAGGAGAAGGTCCCGCACGTCCTCTTCGAGGCGAGCGCCCATGCAGGCGGTCATACGTCCTCGCATCACGAGCCTGGCGGGTTCGTGTTCGACGAAGGGCCGCACATCTCGTTCACGAAGAATTCGCGGATGCAGGATCTCTTTGCCGCGAACGTCGACGGCGACTACCAGGTGATTCACGCCCGTGTGAACAACTACTGGCAAGGCTACTGGATCAAGCATCCGGCGCAGTGCAACCTCTACGGGCTCCCGACCGATCTCGTCGTCAAGATCATCAAAGCGATGGTCGAGCCGCCGCCGGCCGAGGCGAAGACGCCGGCGAACTACGAGGAGTGGCTTGTCGCGACGTTCGGCCGTCCGTTTGCCGAGACGTTCCCGATGCAGTACGGCCGCAAGTACCACACCACCGACGCGGCCAACATGAGCACGGACTGGCTGGGACCGCGCCTGTACCGTCCGTCGACTGAGGAAGTCCTGACGGGCGCGCTCTCGCCGTCGACGCCGGACGTCCACTACATCACCGAGTTCCGCTATCCCGACGACACGGCGGATTCGTGAGCTTTCTGCGCCCGCTCTTCGAAGGCGTGGAGACGCGGCTGAATCACCGGCTGGTGGGGCTCGACCCGACGGCTCAGACGCTGACATTCGCCAACGGATTCGTCACGAAGTACGACCGCGTGATTTCGTCCGTGCCGCTGCCCGAGCTGCTGCGTCTCATCCCCGGCGCGCCGCCCGACGTCGTCGCGGCCTCCCGGCGTCTGGCCTGTTCCACGTGCGTGGTCGTCAACGTCGGCATCGATCGGCCCGACGTGTCCGAGAACCACTGGACCTATTTCTACGACGACGACTACAGCTTCAGCCGGCTCAGTTTTCCGCACATGCTTTCGTCGAAGAACGCGCCGGCCGGTACGGGCAGCATTCAGGCCGAAGTCTACTTCTCGTCGAAGTACAAACCGCTCACGACCGGCGCCGACGCGTGCATTCCGAAGGTCATCGACGACCTCCGGCGCTGCGGCCTGATTCGAGACACGGACAGGATTCTCTACCAGGGCTCGATTCTCGTGCCGTACGCCAATGTCATCTTCGATCTGGAGCGCCGCAGCGCGTTGTCACTCGTGCACGGCTATCTCGACGAGATCGGCGTGCACTACTGCGGCCGCTACGGCCACTGGGGTTATCAGTGGACCGACGAGGCGTTCGTGAGCGGCGAGGAGGCCGCGCAGCGCGCCATCGACTGCATGGCGCCGGCGAGGCCCTGAGCCTGATCTCCGATGAAGCCGCCTGATTTCTTCGTCGTCGTGCTGTCGTACAACGGGCTCGCGGACACCCGAAAGTGTCTGACGAGCCTGCAGCCGGCCATGCGTCCGGGCGCGGTCGCGATGCTCGTGGACAACGGGTCGTCGGATGGGACGTACGAAGCCGTCGGCGCCGAGTTCCCATGGTGCGAGCGGTTGCGCGTGGAAGAAAACCGCGGCCCGGCCTCGGGCAACAACGCCGGCATCAAGGCGGCGCTCGATGCCGGCGCGGAGTGGATCCTGTTCCTGAACAACGACACGACGGTCGATCCCTCGCTCCTCGACCGGCTCCGCGAGGCCGCCGCCGCGCATCCCGATTTCGATCTGATCGGTCCGGTCATCATGTACATGGATGACCCGACCGAGGTCATGGTCGACGGCACGATCTTCAACCCGAATATTCCGCGAGGCTTTTTTCTGAGGAAGGCTGTCGACCTCACGACGAGCACACCGCCGAAAATCACGTCGGTCGATCTGGTCAACGGCGCCTGCCTGGCGATCAAGACGGAGATGGTCCGCCGGATCGGGCTGTTCGATGAGGCGTTCTTCATCTATCACGACGAGGCGGACCTCTGCCTGAGGGTGGGCGAAGCCGGCGGCAAGTCAGGCATCATCGACCATGCCCTGGTGTGGCACAAGGGATCGGCCACCTTCAATCAGGCGGCCGGCAAGAAGTCGGCGCGGTACTACGACGCGCGGAACTTGCTCTATCTGCTCCGGAAACATCGTCTGGCCACGCTCAACGGGCGGCCGCGCTGGCTGACGGTGGTGGTTTACATCAAGTACATGTATTACTGGTACTGCTGGGAACGCGAGCAGGGATTCAGCGACTCGGCCAACGGCGTCATCGAGGGCATGCACGACGGCGTGATCGGCCGCAAGGGCCGGTACCGAGCCGAAGCAGGCCCGGTTCGTGGCGCCCTTCCGGGTCCTGTTTGAATTGGCCAGGCGCCGGCCGCGCCGGGCCGCCTCTTGAGACGACGAGTGGTGTGAGATGACTTCCTCGCCGGATATCGGATCGCCGATCAGGGTCGGCTTCGTCCTGCACGTGATGAACGTCGCAGGCGCCGAAATGCTCGTCGCCGAGACCATTCGACGTCTCGGTTCGCGCATCGAGCCGGTCGTCTTCTGTCTGGACGAAGTCGGCGTGCTCGGCGAGCGCCTGCAGGGCGAAGGGGTCCCGGTGATCGCGTTCGGCCGCCGCGAGGGCCTGGACCTGCGCGTGTCGCGCCGGATGGCCAGGGAGATCAAGGAGCGGCGGCTGCAGGTCATCCACGGCCATCAGTACACGCCCTTCTTCTACGGCGCGATTGCGGCGCGGTTGTCCCGCATGCGTCCCCGCGTGATCTTCACCGAACATGGCCGCCACTATCCTGACGTCGTGTCCGCCGGACGCCGGCTGGCCAACCGGCTGCTGTTCGATCGTCTGGCCGATCACGTGAACGCGGTCTGCGAGTTCAGCGCGCACGCCTTGAGCGAGAAGGACGGCTTCGCGCCGGGCCGGATTCAAGTGATTGAGAACGGCGTCGATCTGCCGAGGTATACCGCGGACACGGACGTGCGGACGTTGAGGGTCAACCTCGGGCTCGATCCGAATCGCCGGTACATCACGACCGTGGCCAGGTTCCATCCGGTGAAGGACCATCGCACGCTGCTCGAAGCCTTCGCAAAAGTTGCGCGCGACCGCCCGGAGGTCGATCTGCTGCTCGTCGGCGACGGCGCGCTCCGGTCGGAGCTCGAACGGCTGGCGGCCGATCTCGGGACGGCGTCTCGCGTGCGCTTCCTGGGCGTGAGAGACGACGTGGCCGATCTGCTGCTCGCGTCTGACGTCTTCGCGCTGACTTCGGTGAGCGAGGCCGCGTCGATCACGCTGCTCGAAGCCATGGCCTGCGCACTGCCCGTTGTGGTCACGGCGGTGGGCGGCAACCCGGAAATCGTTCGCGATGGCGTGGACGGCCTGCTCGCGCCGCGCCGTGACGTGCAGGCGATCGCCAACGCCATGCTGCGTCTGCTCCGCGACGGCGAGCTGGCCCGGACGATGGGGAAGTCCGGCGCCGACCGCGTCCACGCGAGATTCCAGCTCGATCGCACGATCGAGCGGTACTATGAGCTGTACGCCGGCGTCGCCCGGCGCAGCCTGGCAGCCTAGGAGGACGGAGCGCCACCATGCTTCGGATGATCTTCGTCCTCATGATCATTTGCGTCGGCGTGTTCTACTCGGCGCGGGGCGCGTTCTACGCGCTGCTGTTCTACTTGTGGAACGCCTACTTCCGTCCAGACGCCTGGACCTACGGGCCGTACGTCCAGATGATGAACCTGTCCTACATCATCGGGTTCTACCTGGTGGTCAGGACGATGTTCTCGCTGCCCAATCCACAGCTCAACGCGCGCACGGGCTTGATCATCCTGTTCGCATTCCAGTCCGTCATTGGGACGGTGACGTCCGAGCATACGGAGTGGTCGAGGGCCTTTCTCATCGATTTTGCCAAGGTCCTGCTGATCAGCTATCTGATGGTTGTCCTGCTGGACGATCGAAAGAAGTTTCGAATGGCGCTGCTGGTCATCGCCCTGTCGCTGGGCTTCGAGTGCGCGAAGCAGGGGTGGGCGAACCTGTACCGCGCGCCAGGTGCCAGGAACGATAATCCGATCACGTTCCTGGGCGATAACAACGGCGTGGCGCTCGGTACGATGATGCTCATTCCTCTCTTCGGCGCGCTCGCCGGAACGGCATCGAAGCGCTGGGAGAAGTACCTCCACCACTTTGTGGCCGTTGGCGTGTTCTTACGGGGGATCAGCACGTACTCGCGCGGCGGGTTTCTTGCGGCGGCCGTGCTCTGCCTGATCACGTTCTTCCGTTCGCAGAAGAAGCTCCGCACCCTGGTGGTCGTCACCGCGGCAGCCATCCTGGTGTGGAACCTCATGCCTGTCCGGTATTGGGCCCGCATAGATACCATCACGGTCGAAGAGGAGGAGGAACGAGACTCCTCGGCCGCGGGCCGCCTTCACTTCTGGAACGTTGCGGTGATCATGGCCGGCGAGAAGCCGTTCACAGGCGTGGGCCTCAACGCCTTCAATGCCTCGTACCCGAACTACAACAACGATCCGAAGTTCATCGGCGAACGCGCGGCACACAGTACCTGGTTCGGCGTGCTGGGCGATCTGGGGTACCCGGGGCTGGTACTGCTCGTGAGCAATCTGTTGATGGCCCTCTTCTCGTGTTGGCGGGTGTTTCGTATGACGAAACGCGATCCGGACAGGCGGGAGCTGGCCGCTTACGCCAACGCGCTGATCGCAAGCTTCTGCGTGTTTGCGGTCGCTGGAACCTTCCTGTCGAGCCAGTACAACGAGATGTTCTGGCACTTCATCGGGTTGTCCGCGGCGCTGCATGCGATCACCGTGCGCGAGCTTGCCACGGCCAAAGCGGTGGTGCCCACGCCGCGTCTTGGCGTGCAGCAACCTCTACCCGCGCTCCGCTGACCATGACCGCACCGCCCGTACGCCTGTCGTTCGTGATTCCAGTCAGGAACGATGCCAGACGGCTGGCCAATTGTCTTCGTTCCATCGCCAGCAACGACCACCAGTCCATGGCCGTCGAGATCATCGTGGCCGACAACGGATCGACCGACGGCACGCCCGAGGCCGCGCGCGCCGCCGGCGCACAGGTGTTCTCGTGGCCGGGGCTGCGCGTTTCCGAGCTCCGCAATCACGGCGCCGCCGCGGCCTCCGGCGAGGTCCTCGCCTTCGTCGATGCCGATCACGAAATCGCCGCGAACTGGATCTCCGCCGCCGTCGAGACGCTGGCAGCCGACCGCACGGCGGCGGTGGGCGCGCTCTACACCGCGCCTGCGCCCGGCACCTGGGTGCAGCGGTTGTACGGCGTGCTTCGCGGCCGGACCGTTGGCCGCCAGGACGTCGGCTGGCTCGGATCGGGGAACCTCGCCGTTCGGCGCGGCGTGTTCGAGTCGGTGGGCGGTTTCGACGAGGCGCTCGAGGCCTGCGAGGACGTGGATCTCTGCCAACGGCTGCGTTCGGCCGGTTGGCGCGTGGTCGCCGATGAGCGGCTGAAGAGCGTGCATCTCGGCGATCCGCCGACGCTGGCCGCGCTCTTCCGCGCCGAGCGCTGGCGCGGCCGCGACAACCTCCGCGTCACCCTCCGCGGCCGGTTGACGATCGGCGATTTGCCGAGCCTCGTCATTCCGATCGTCGATCTGATCGCCGGCGCGGCGCTCGTGGGCAGCCTGCTCTCATGGCCGTTCGTGGGCAGCCGTGTGATTCCGGTGATCGTGGGTTCGGTGGTCGTCGTGGGCGTGCTTGCCGCGGCGCGGACCATCAGCGTCCTCGTTCGCGCCGGGCTGTCCGGGCCGTTGACGATGATTCAGGCGTTTCTCGTCGTCCTGACCTACGACGCCGCCAGGGCGATCGCGCTCGTCACTCGCGCGTCCCACCATCGCGCGATCCCGCAGGGACCGTCTACGGCACGCGCGCCGATCACATGAGCGCGCCAATCCGCGTGCTCGAGCTCCGAAGCGTCTGGGGCACGGGCGGCGGTCCCGACAAGACGATTCTCGCGGGCGCCAGGCTGCTGGATCCCTCGCACGTCGCCACCACCGTCTGCTACATCCGTGACGCCCGTGACCGCGTGTTCGCGCTGGATCAGCGGGCGGCGGAGCTCGGGCTCGACTATGTCGAGATCATCGAACGTCATTCGTTCGACAGGAAGATCTGGACGGCGCTCCGCGATGTCGTGAGACGCCGTCAGATCGACATCGTTCACGCCCACGATCACAAGACGGACCTGCTGACCTGGGCGCTCTCGAAGCGCGAGCTCGTCATCCCACTGTCAACCGCACATGGGTTCGCGGGCGACAGCTGGAGTGAACAGCTCTACTACGCCGTCGAGAAACGCCTGCTGGCCAGGTTTCCGCGCGTCATCGCGGTGTCGCTGCCGATCAAGGCGGAGCTGGTGCGCACGGGCTCTCAGCCGGACAGGGTCACCGTCATCAACAACGGCATCGATCACCGCCGATTCCATCGCGATCCGTCGAAACGTGAGGGCATTCGCCGGGAGTTGGGCTTCGCGCCCGAGGACATCGTCATCGGCGCCGTCGGACGGCTCGAGTCCGAGAAGCGTTTCGATCTGCTGCTCGAAGCTGTCGCCGATCTGCGCCGGAGCTACCCGGCCGTGATTCTGGCGATTGCGGGCGAGGGCCGCCTTCGTGCCGATCTCGAAGCCGCGATCGCGCGGCTGGGCCTCGGGACCGCCTGCCGCCTGCTCGGTCACCGGACCGATGTGATTGCCCTCCACCACGCGTTCGACGTCTTCGTGCAGTCGTCCGAGCGTGAGGGCACGCCGAATGCCGTGCTGGAAGCGATGGCGCTCGAGACGCCCGCGGTCGCGACCGACGTCGGCGGGACTGGCGAGCTCATGACAGACGGCGTTCATGGCCTGCTGGTGCCGCGCCACGACGTGCGTGCGCTTCGTGACGCCTTCGGGCGGGTGCTCGCTGATCGGGCAGCCGCGCGGGCGCGCGCGTCGGCAGCTCGAGCGCGCGTCGAAACGGACCTCTCGTTCGAGCAGCGAATGCGCAAGGTCGAAGCGGTCTACGAGGATCTCGTCAGGCGTCGGGCGCGCGCCAGCGCTTCGGTCGCGCCACCAGAATCCGCTCGAACAGGCTGAAGGCATACGCGAACCCCGCCTTTTCGATGACGCGTCGCGACGGGGCGTTGTCGGCGAGCACGAAGATGAACAGCGCTTGCGTGTCGAGCGCCGCCGCATCCCCCATCATCTGCCTCAGTGTGGAGGCATACAGACCGCGTCCCCGCTGATCCGGAAGCGTGTAGAAGTCGTACAGTACGGTGGACCCGGGGGGATAGACGAGCTCCTGATGGACTTCGTCCATGAACCCCTTCTCCTGGTTCTCGGCCAGCCACCCCCAGTGCACGAGCCGTCCGTTCTGCACGCGCGTGTAGACGTGATGCCCCGCTTCCAGTCTCGCGTTGGCCGTCCTGAAGAACACAGCTCGCGACGGCGTGCCCGGCGCTTCGACGAACTCGAGGAGGTCGGCCAGCGCGTCCCGGGACGCACTGCCCGGCTCAGCAGAGGTCGGCACGCGATCGCGGTTCATCGTGTACGCGCGTAACTCGGCCTGGTGGTAAAGCTTCGATTTCGACTGTCGCAGCACCGACGTCACGGCTCGCATTGGCCGGCGGCTCGCGCGCGCGAGGACGGCTTTGATCGCAGCGGGTTCGATCCGAGCGGTCTTCAGCAGCCTGCGGGCGACGCCTGCGGTCCGCGCCACCATCTCCGATTTGATCGCGGCTGAGCGACTGGCAAAAACGGTCAGCCGGGCGACCGAGTCATGGTCGGAGGCGAACCGGTCCTTCCAGTTCCCTCCGGGCGTCAGATCGAAGGTATCAATTCCGTCTGCGGCCAACTGCTGCGCCAGAAAGAGCAGGTGAAGCTTGCCAGGCGAGTGCTGCGCGTAGACGGGCGAATGCGCCAGGATGCCGAGATGGACAGCCGTGCGACTGGCCACGCCGACGTGCGCCGCGAGGACGGAGCCGCCGAGCCGGAGAACGGTGGCATGAACGAGGCCGGGAGCCTTCATGAGCGCAAGATGAAATCCGGCTTTGGCGGGATCCGATCGAAATGGCAGGTCCCCGTCGAAGCCTCCCTGACGGAGGTCGTAGAGCACCGCGATGTCGCCGAAGACGTCCGCCAGTTCCTCAGCGTTCGTCAACCGCTCGAATTTCAACTCGCCAAGCCGGGCGAGGCGGTTCAGTCGGCTCTTGTTGCTCTTCTTCTTGAGCGATTCACCGCGCTTGTCTTCATCGGAGACTCTCAGCAGAGGCCGCCCGATCGACTCGACCAGGCACAGATCCCGAAACCGGTCGCCAGCCGTCCACTCGAGGGGCGTCCCGGGCGGAAGGTACTGGAACGTCAGCGTCCCCTGCGCCGCCATGGGCCGCATGGCAGTCAACGCCATCGGCGGAAAGCTCTCCGCATACTCCGGCAACGCGATCCATCCCTGGTACTCGGCCTGACGGCCGCCAGCCACGACGAGCTGCCCGCGCTTGTCGCGGGCGCAGGCAATCAGACCACCGAGCACGCCGTCGGGCGTCGTGCCGGTAATCAGCAGCGGAGTGAACGCGGGCCGATATGCGTCGTACCAGGCGGCGGCGAACGCCGCCGTCTGAAACCCCGTGGACCAGGCGCAGCGTTCGTACAGCTCGCGCCAGCGGCTCAGGAACTCCGGATCGGCCAGCTGCGCCACAGCGCGATCGCCTTCGACGACCGCTATGCTCAATTCCCGATCGGGTGGTCGTCGATCGCCTGAGGACATAGTCACACGGAGTTCGGGGAAGCGGCCGGTTGCATCACATCGCTCGCGCGACAGGTTCAGACTCGGCTGTCGTGCGCCCGATCGCTCTCTGAATCCGGCGTTTCACTTCTCGAAGCAGCGGCTTGAATCCCGCCAGCTCAGCTTCGAAGCGGATGTGAGGCAAATCTTCAGCGTCGAGGATTCGCTTGAGGCCCAGTCGCGGTGTGTCGGAATAGTTCAATCCCGCGTCGCACGTCGTGGCGCTGACAATATTCGCGCTTGCCAGCCATGGCCATACTGTTCGAGACCAGATCCCTCTAGGGTAGCACAGGTGGTCCAGCGCTCTCCCCACGATGGGCTCGAGCACCGCGCGATTGTCGCGGACTTCGCGCGCGACTTCTGCTTCCACCACCGGCAGCCGATGCCGATGCGTGTGGAGCTGGATGTCGATGCCGGCATCGGCCAGCTCACGAATCTGCGCGGGCGAGACCACCTGGTAGGTCTTCGCGGCGACAATCGCCTCATAGTCCACGTCCAGCAGTCTGCCGAGGTCACGTGACAACTGAATTCGTTCCCCCTCGCTCGGCAGCGCTTCCCCGAACTCGATGATCGCCGCTTGGGCATGTTCTCGCGCCGGCTGACCGTCGAGCCGCAACGTTCCAGAGAGGCGTCGATCGAGCGTCTCCAGGACGAGCTCCTGACGACGGGTTTTCCAGAGCATGTACCGCACCACCAGACGAAACACCGGGGTCTGCTTGACGCTGTAGTACGTCGTGACGTACCCGGTCGCCGTCATGGCAAACTGCTCGAGCAGCGGAACCGCCTGCGTCGCGACGCTGTCGAACACGTCGTCGATCGTGATGACGACGGAGCATGACCCGAGCGCGCCTCGATCGAGAGCCGCCAGACCCGCGCTCAGTCCAATCACGGAATAGGAAGACTTCAACGTGCGCAGCCGACGCGTGAAGGTCGGGAGGCTGATGAACAGCCCGGGCCTGAACCGCACTTCTTCATCGCGCAACGCAAAGGCGTGATAGCACAGGATTCTGAGCGCCCCGCGCGTCATGAAGCGTGACAGCGCGAAGAGGCCGCACCACTTGCAGCCGTGCAGGACGAGGTCCTGAAGCACATCCGCGACGGTTCGCTTCACCATGTCATTCGCCGACTGCGCGTCTGCCTACAGGCTGACGATGGCCACGGCGACGGCAATGCCGGCGAGCACGGCCCCGGCGGCAGCCAGCCACTTCAGCCGGCGCTCGGCCCGTTCACGCTGGGCCACGAACTGCTCCGGCTGCCCGAACTCGGCCTTCGCGATCCTGGCGTACGCAAAACGGGCCGGCTGACGCCACGTCTGCATGAAGCCGGAGGAAAGCAGGATGGCCACCGGCCTCGTCATGGTCTTCGTCGGCATCGAGCTCAGCTTCTCGACCGAGTACCGGAAGAAGAACTGACCTCGTTCGAGAAACCGGTCGCGCTCCTCGCCCGCGGAATGCAGGGCGGCGAAGTAGAAGACATCGCTCTTGCGGATGTCCTGCGCCGCCCAGGTTTCGGTGGGATATCTCAGCTTCTCCGGCTTGTCGAGGTACGGATACGTGTGATTCACCATCCAGCGCGCGTAGTGCAGAAGGCCGGCCTGCGCGTGGGCGTAGATCTGGTCGTGCTCGCCGAGCTCGTCCTTCCAGTGGAGAAACCGGCCAAGCGCCTGGAGGAACATCGTGTAGAACCACCGCTCTTCGTGCACGTCGAGGTTTCGCCCGGCGATGTCGTCAGCCGGATGGATCACACGACGGACGAGCTGCTCCACCTTCTCTTTGAATCGCGCCTCGCCAGAGAGCTGGTACCCGTCCATGAGCGCGATTCAGCGAATTCGCCGGGCCGCGGCCGGGACCGTAGTACCGAGGCGCTGACTGGGCCGCCCATCCCGTGTCGCCCCGGTCGAGCCACCGCAGGACGTTGCGCCGGCCATCGTCCATGGCGATGACGTAGTCGGCCAGGCTCACGGCTGTCTCCGTGACGCCTCGTCGCCCGTGAGGAAGTAGTGAAGCACGAGCCCGCGCGTGTAGTTGTGGCCCGCGGACGGCCCGCCGCCGTGGATTCGGCCGAGCCCTCGCCGCGGGTAGCAGCGATGCGTCGAGGTGTCGGCGTCGCCATAGTGGTACGTATGCCAGAACATGCCGTGGTTGTACGTCCGACTTGTCCTTCGACGTGTGGTACACGTCGATGTCCGCGACGTGCGCGGCGAGCTCGGTCATCATCTGAAACCAGCGGGGGTCTCCGGTTCGGAGAAACTGCCACGCAAAGCCCGCGACGGGATCGTACTGATTGTTGTAGTGCGAGACGATCAGCGGCGGGCCGGGTTCATGGACGCCCTCGTGATCGCCGTACATGTCGCCGAAGTGACGCCAGCCGTACTCGTCGATCGTCTCTCGCTTCACTTCCAACCGATCCGGCCCCTCGACGGCGGCGTTGACGAGCGCCGCATGGCCCGCGTCGAGCGGCGCGAGAAACGGCACGGCGTGCGATGACAGAGACCAGTCGGGCGCGACGGCCGTGACCGTTCGGGCTCGCGCCCAGGCAAGCGGCATGGTCGGTCACCCGATCGGCGCCGAACGAGACGTAGCACTCGTGGGTTTTCTGCTCTCCGCCCTGAAGCTCGTGCAGGTCCCCGTATTGTCCGGGAAACAGGCGGAGCACCAACGCGTCACCTGCCACCTCGATCGCCTTGGGAAAGTTCTCCCAGAAGTGCGGGATCGTCGCCGCCACCTGCGCGCTGTGCCGCTCCACGCTGCACAATCGGCGTGGCGCGGAGGCCACTGCTCGTCACACGGCCGGACCGCAGGCGGTAGCCCCGGAACGAGTTCGGGACGCGACGCTCGCGATTGACGTGGTTCGAGCTCTGCCAGTTCTCACCGCCGCTCGAGTCCTGATAGATCTCCAGCGGCGCCTCGTACCTGTCCACTGATTCCCGCTCCGTTCCGGTGATGCCGTCACGACGAACGGTCCACTCCCCGCAAGCCGGAACCTGAGTGACACGTCCTTCAGCAGCATGGAGGCCGGATCACCAAGGTCCCAGAAACCGCCGTTGTGGGTCGCGGCGTCGGGATTCGTCAGCGTGATGAGCATGCGGACGGTTGAGAGACCCGCGAAGAAGTGAAGTCGCGCCGAAACCTCGAGACTGCGGCCGCCGTCGATCGCCGCGGTTCCAGTCAGCCGCAGGGCCACTCGCAGCGCGCCGCGCTCCTCGATTTGAACTGATCGGACCCTGACGCCGTGACCGGTGCCGTGAGAGTCCTCTATGGTGAGTTGACTCTGCGAGCTGTCGATCACCGGCGCGTCTCCCGTCACGACACCATCGAACGGGAAGTTTCCGCCAGCCCGGAGCTGAAACCGCGATGTCCCTGTATCGACGACCGACGCCGCCGCCTGCCTCCGTCACCCTGAGAGCCGGGCCCCCCGGAGGTGCGGGCGGAGCGTTCGGTCCGACGTGCAGTGAAAGGGCTGTCGCGCCCCCGGCGACGTCCGCCTGGGTGTCCACCAGTGCCCATCGGATGCTGCCGTCCGCCCATCGATCGAGGACACGCGCCTGGACGAGCTGCGTGACGCCTGCCCCGTCGGTGAGCGTCCAACCGTCAGTGGTCCTGGTCAGGCCCTTCGGGAACGGCACGCCACAGGTCAGCGGCTCGCCCCGCCGGGCGTCCTGGCCGGGCTCGGCCCCTCCAGGTGTCGCCAAGATCGGAATGTGCATCGTAGTATCGTACTGGATTTGGAAAGGCTCCCATGCGCGATGCCCTGAAGGCCACGGCCCGTGGCGTGGCTCTGGCCCTGGTCCTGCCGGCGATCCTCTCGTACGTCATTCGCAGCAAAGTGATTGGGCCCGACCGGGCGCTCGAAGGCTCGACGCAGATGCTCGCGCTCATTCCGGGCCTCATCGGCGAGTACCTCCGCCGGGCATTTCTGGCGCACTCGATCGCGCACTGCGCCGCGACGGCGACCGTGAGCTTCGGCACCGTGTTCTCCAGGTCCGGCGCCCGGCTCGACGATCATGTCTACGTCGGCGCCGGCTGCTACCTGGGACTCGTCCACATCGAGCGTGATGTGCTCATCGGCTCCGGGGTCCACATCACCAGCGGCCGCCAGACACACGGGACCGACGATCTGACCAAGCCCATCCGCGAGCAACCGGGACAGCAGACGCTCGTCCGGATCGGCGCCGGCGCCTGGATCGGCAGCGCCGCCGTGGTCATGGCCGACGTCGGCAGCAACACCATCGTCGGCGCCGGGTCGGTGGTCACGAGCGCGGTGCCCGAAGCCGTCGTGGCCGCCGGCGTACCGGCGCGGGTCCTCAGGCCGCGCGCGTGAGAGTCCTGTTTCTCACGCATCGCCTGCCATACGCCCCCAACCGCGGTGACCGCGTCCGGGCCTATCACCTTCTGCAGCAGCTTCGCGGCTGGGCTGACGTCGATCTCCTCTCGCTCGTCCACGACGACGAAGAAGCGGCGCACGCGCCCGAGTGCGGCGAACTGGCCTCGACGGTGACCACGGTCCGCGTGCCGCGTCTCCGTAACCTGGCCCGGAGTCTTGCCGCCTGGCCGACGAGCCGCCCGCTGACGCATACCCTGCTCGACGCGCCCGGGCTGGACGACACGGTAGCCCGGCTCGCGCGCGAGCGGCCGCCCTCCGTGGTCCTCGCCTACTGTTCAGGGATGGCACGGCTGGCGCTCGCCCCGGCGCTCCGCGACTTCCCCCTGGTGCTGGACATGGTCGACGTCGATTCCGCGAAGTGGTCGGCGCTGGTGGATGTGAGCGGCTGGCCTCGATCGTGGGTGTACGGCCGCGAGGCACGAACGCTCGCGCACTTCGAGGGCACCGCGACGCGTCATGCCCGGACGACGCTGGTCGTCACCGAGAAAGAACGGGACACACTCGCCCGGATCGCGCCCGGTGCGCGCATCGAGGTCGTGCAGAACGGTGTCGATGCCACCTCGCTGCGGCCACCGTCGGCGCCACGCCCTTCGTCCACGGTCGTGTTTTGCGGCGTGATGAACTACGCGCCGAACGAGGAAGGCGCGCTCTGGCTTGGCCGCGAGGTCTGGCCGCTCGTCCAAAAGCAATGCAACGACGCGAGGCTGGAGGTCGTGGGATCCGACCCGCCCCGGGCCGTGCAGGACCTGGCAGCACGCGATGCCAGTATCACGGTCACCGGCCGCGTTCCCGACGTCCGGCCGCATCTCTGGAACGCTGCCGTGGGCGCCGCCCCCCTGCTCACGGCGCGTGGCATTCAGAACAAGGTACTGGAGGCCGTGGCCGCCGGACTCCCGACGGTCGTCACTCCAGTCGTCCGCGACGGGCTGCCTTCTGAGATCGCACCCGCGTGCGTGACCGCCGAGGGGGCGCAGGCCTTCGCGGACGCGATCGTCCGGCTGCTTCGCATGTCGCCCGACGAACGCCGCGCGATGGCCGAGCGGGCCGACGTCGCCTCGCTTTCGTGGGAAGGACGCCTCGCGCCGGTCAAGACCATCCTGAAAGACGCCGCGAGCGCAGGGAGGGACCGATGAGCGTGGTCAGGCGAACCGTCGCGTTCGGCGCTGGCTACCTCAAGAGCCTGGCCGCTTGTGGTTACCTGTTCACGGTCGGGTTCTGGCGGAAACAGAATCGCCAGGTCATGGATCGCCTTCCGCGCGATCTCGGATTCGGTCCGGCGCGGCCCCTGCCAAAGCTGCCGGTTGACGATCTTTCCCTGTTTCTCGACGGTGGTCCGGTGCAGGTCCGGGAGTCCTACGCCGTGGACGGCAACGTCTCGCTGACCGAGCTCGTCGTCCTGGCGAGCATCGCCCGGAAGCACAAGCCGAAGGCCATCTTCGAGATCGGCACCTTCGACGGCCGGACGACCATCAACCTCGCTGCCAACAGTCCTGACGGAACGGTGCACACGCTCGACCTCCCTCCTGGTCACCTCACGAAGCTGGAGGTCAAGCCGGGCGATGACAAGTACATCGACAAGCCGGTCTCTGGCGCCCGCTTTCGCGGCACCGACTGCGAGTCGCGGATTGTGCAGCACTACGGCGACTCGGCAACGTTTGATTTTTCGCCGTTCGAGGGCCAGATGGACATGGTCTTCGTCGATGGCGCCCACTCGTACGAGTATGTGAAGAGCGACTCGCAGCACGCCTTGCGCCTGCTGCGCGGCGGCCGTGGCGTCATCTTGTGGCACGACTACGGAACTGGTGAGGTCACCGAAGCGATCGACGATTTGCGCGATACCGTCGCGGCATTTGCCGGCCTGCGCCGCGTGGGTGACACCGCGCTCGCCGTTCTCGAGAAGACCTGAGCCGCTCAGGGCGGGGACGATCCCACGCACTGTTATCTGACGTTCACCCGAATCGGGTTCGTGTAGAACATCAAGTCGGGTCCATCGGCCACGATTCTGCGTCCTCGCGCGCGCAGCACCACGCCGCCGGGCGGCACGGCCACCACTTCGCGCAAGACCTGCCGGCCCGCCAGCGGCGGGCGGCTCGCGACGATCTCTACCTTTTCGCTGGTGATCGCGATGAGCTCGATCGCATCGAGCTTGTTCGGCTGCTTCTGCCAGTCACGCTCAGGGACATCGACGCCGAGGGTGACCGTCACGCTCGATCCCGGCGACACCTCGATCGCTTCACCGGCCATGGCGGGGCGGCTGAGGCCCACGGCCTCGACGGTGAGCTCCACATTGCGCGCGATGTGACCGTGCACGCCGGCGAGCGTTCCGGCTCGCAGGGCACGGAGCACGCCGGCGGCGCTCACCTCGGGCACATACAGCCACGTCTCGGAGAACTGTCCCGGCCAGAAGTCGCTGAGAGCGCCGCGATCGGCGTTGTGGAAGTCCGACGTCGCCAGCGCGCCGCCGAGGTCGATGCCTTTCTGAAGCAAGGTGTCCCACGCATCGCCGACGCGAGCCACGACCGGATCCCAGCGATCGATCAGCTCTTCCTTGTACTCGTAGCTTCCAAGCGGCGTATTGCCCTGATGTCCCGGCCCGCCCTCGAAGGACACGACGACGTCGTTCACTGAGTACCAGCGCTCGACGTCCGCGACATTCTCGATGCTCTTGAGGTCCTTGCGGCTCGGGTGGTTGTAGACGACGACAGGCGGCAGGTTGCGGTCGCCGCCGTTTTCCGCCAGCCACTTCAGCGCCTCTTCGACGATGACCTTGTTCTCGGCCAGGCGCTTGAAGTCATCGAATCGATCCTTGAACTCCGCCAGCGTCTTCCACTCGTTGGGCCCCGGCGGCACCAGGACCACGGCGTGCTCGTCGCCGTCCCACGGCGGCACGTTCCACTCGAGACCGGCCAGGATCACGATCTCCGGATGGGCGCTGCGCAGCGCCTGAATCGCCGCCTCGTATTCGGGTGAGGCCGCCTTGAGGTTGCGATCGGCGTGATCGGTGATCGCCACGGCGCGGCAGCCGTGTTCTATCGCTTTTGCCACGACCGCCGCCGCGCTGTGCGCGCCGTCCGAGAACGTCGTGTGGATGTGGGTGTCGACCTTGATCCACGTGCCGCGGCCGGCCCAGGCGACTTCGCGCGTGAATCGCCCGTCGGCGGCCGCATCGCCCCCTGCCCCGGCGCCGCACGCCGATCCGGCGGCGACACACAGAGCGAGCACGCCCGCTGGGAAGGCGCGCGAGTCCGTCATGTCCACAGCTTCCAGGGCGCCTGGCCGGAGTTCCAGAGATCGTCGAGCAGCCGCTTCTCGCGCAGCGTGTCCATCGGCTGCCAGAACCCCTCATGGCGGTAGGCCATGAGCTGACCGTCGCGCGCCAGGTGCTCCATCGGCTCGCGCTCCCAGAGCGTCGCGTCGCCGTCGATGTAGTCGAGCACTTTTCGATTCAGGACGAAGAAGCCGCCGTTGATCCAGCCTTCGCCCGTCTGCGGCTTCTCGGAGAACTCCTGCACCTTCTGGCCGTCGATGATCATCTGGCCGAAGCGCGCCGGGGGCCGGACGGTCGTCACGGTCGCGAGCTTGCCGTGCGATTCGTGAAAGCGCAGCAGCGCCCGGATGTCGATGTCGGCGACACCGTCGCCATACGTCGCCAGGAACTTCTCGTCGTCGCCCAGCCAGTGCTCGATGCGCTTGATGCGTCCGCCGGTCTGGGTGTTCATCCCGGTATCGACGAGATGCACCTTCCAGCGCGGCGCATTTCCGCGATGCACGGTCGTGCCGCCGTTGGCCAGATCGATCGTGAGGTTGCCGGTGAAGGCGTAGAAGTTCAGGAAGTACTCCTTGATGACCTCGGCACGATAGCCCACGGCGATGATGAACTCGTTCACGCCGTAGCACGAGAAGATGTTGAGGATGTGCCAGAGGATGGGCTTGCCGCCGATCTCGACCATTGGCTTCGGCCGCGCGACCGTCTCCTCGGAAAGCCGGGAACCCAGGCCCCCGGCAAGGATGACGGCCTTCATGTCCGGTTCTCGAGCACGGCAGGCTCCTCCGGGTTCAACGTCGCCTCGCCCAATCGCGGCTTCACGTCCAGGTGGACGATCCCGGCCCATGTCTGCAACTCCTCGACCACGAAGCCGACGTGCGGGCAGACATGGGCAAGGAGGCGTTGAAGGATGTTGTCGTAGATCCGTGTGACCAGGTGATAGTGCCCGCGCGTCAGATTCGCGCGGAACGCGAAGTCGACCTGCACCGGCTGGCCCACCGTGAGTCTGGGGAGGCCGACGTCTGCGTTGGTGAAGTGCCCGTCGTACAGGAGCAGATTGTCCGTCGATCGGTACAGGAGCAGGCCGAACGTCACGTTCTCGGCGCTGACGCCGGGCAGGAAGGCGGCGCGCAGGCAGAGTGACTCGCCTGGAGTCACGCCCCTGTTCACCGGACTCCCGTCGAGGTCCACCAGACGAACTGAGGTGATCCTCACGGCGTCGTTGTCCGCCGCTTCGACTTCATCCGTGGCGCTGGTCACGTACGCGTGAATCACGCCGTCGGTGGGCCCTTCGGCCTTGACACTGCCCGCCAGGAACACCGCGCGCTGGCAGAGCGTCGACACCGCCTGGAGATTGTGCGAGACGAACACGATGGCCACGCCGCTCTCACGGAACTCATGCATCCGTTCGATGCAGCGCTGCTGGAAGGCCATGTCGCCCACGGCCAGCACCTCGTCGATCACGAGCACGTCGGGTTCGAGATTCGCGGCGATCGAGAACCCCAGCCGGGCGTTCATGCCGGACGAGTACCGCTTCACGGGAGTCTCGATGAAGTCCTTGATGCCGGAAAACTCGATGATGTCGTCGAGCTTGCGCGAGATATCGACGCGCTTCATCCCCATGATCGCGCCCTGCAGGTAGATGTTCTCGCGCCCGGTCAGGTCCGGATGAAACCCGGCGGCGACTTCGATGAGCGCCCCGACGCGGCCCTTGATCGCGCAGGCGCCGCGCGTGGGCCGCATGATCTTCGTCAGGAGCTTGAGCGCGGTCGACTTGCCCGCGCCGTTGGGGCCGATAATGCCCAGGGCTTCACCGGGTTTGACCTCGAACGAGACGTCCTTGAGCGCCCAGAACTCCTGAACGGCCAACTCCTCCGGCCTCGCCCGGCCAAACAGGCGCCGGGCCACCGAAGGAATCAGGTCCCGCAGGCTGTTGTGCCATTCGCCCCGCAGGAACTTTTTCCAGACCTGGTCGAAGATGACGACGCTCTGGCTCATTGACGTTGCTTAAGCTCTAATGCCAAATCATCCCCCGGCCTCGCACGAACTTCAAGCCGCGACCGGCGCGAACGGGCCACGAAGGACGACGGCCCACCGACAGTTCTGATTGTAATCGGCCCTGTTTTCGGCCATGATACCGGCCGTTCTCTCCGTAATGGATCGGGTACATCTCTTGCCCTTCCCTCCCCAGCGGGGTCAAGCCTTTGAACTCAACTGACCCCCTTAGAAGGAAGGCAACGAATGGCTCGGCACGCTCCCAGGGAAACCCCGGCCTCTGAGCAGGCCAAGGCCCGACAGGTAGACCGCCGGCGGTTTCTCACTACCTTCGCGGTTGGCGCGGGCCTCGCGCCTGTTATCTCACTCACGAGCAGCCTCAGTGCCCGTCGGACCGCGTCGGCCTGCTTCGCGTCCAAGCGCGTGATCGACGCCAGCGACTTCGCGTATCTGGGCGCCATGCGGTTGCCCGGGGAGTTGAGTTCCTTTTCGGTCGCGGTTTTCGGCGCTCGAAAGGTCAACAATCGACTCCAGTTCTTCATGACGGGCGAGAATTCGCAGAATGCGGTGGCGAACTGGGGCTGCATGGACTATGTCTGGGAGTTCGCCGACACCCAGAGCTACAACCCGAACTACACGCAAGCGCAGCGGGCGACGGTGTTGACTGGCTGGGGCGACATCTACCAGGGCAGACGCGTGACCTGGGTCGATGGCTACCAGATGCCGGTGCCTAACATCCTTCCGGGCGGGCTGACCTACAAGAACGACCGCCTGTACTGGACTTTCCAGGACTTTTACAACGTCTCCGGACGATTGGACTGGTGCCTCGGAATGACCCAACTGAACGCCTCCCCGCAGAACATGCAGGCGTTCGGCCCCTGGCGGTCGGACATCGGCGTGAAGCATACGGCCGGTTGGATTCTCGAGATGCCTGACGGCTCGATGGGTGTCGGCATGCCGCTGACCGGGGGCAACATCGGCAGCTCGTGGGGCCCTGAGCTCACCGCAGGTGTCCCATTTCCGACGCCGTCGACTCCGGGAGGCTTTGGCGCCCCCGATCTGGTCATTCCGCAGCGATACGTGCGCTATGCGTATCCGGGCAACTCAATCACTCCGGACGGCGGCGTGGTGCCGGGCCATACGGTCCCGAGCCTGCCGCGGCCCGGGAATTACGTCTGGCACCAGCCGCTCAACGGGGGAGTCCCGACCGACGTCAATCCTCAACTCAATGGCGGCATCGGATCCTTCACGCAGTTGGACGTCGTGAACGGATGTGCCTACATCAATCTCCCTGAAAAACACGGCATCCTGTTCGCTGGGAGCCTGGCGACAGGACATATTTGGTACGGCCCCTACGACAACTGCGGCCATGGGCTCAACAATCCGTGCGGCGGCGGTCAGGGCCCGAATGGCACCTCGTACGAACCGCGCTGGTGGATCTACGATCCTGACCAGTGCATGCGCGTCGCGACGGGCCACCTGGGCGCGAACCTGACGCCGGCAGCGCAGTTCGACCCGAATGCCATCCATGCCATTCAGCTCGGCTGCCGGAAGATGGCTGGCAGCATCTACTTCGACAGCCAGACGCGGCGTCTCTATGTTGGCGCCTATCAAGCGGATGCCTCGATTCCGGGCGCCTTGCTGCCGATGATGCACGTCTACCAGATCAGCTAACGGACGTGTGGCCGACCTCAGTGTCGAATGGCCATAATCTCGACACATGAGCGTTCGTTCCGCGATTCTCAAGGCACAACTTCGTGAACGGGTTGCCCACGATCTCGGCCCTCTTCGTGGAGTAGTCGCGCGCGGCGCCTTCGAGGCCGCGCGTGCGGCCCTCGCGACAGGCAACCTGTCGCGGAAGACCCGCGCGTTCGCGTGGCTGATGCGGCTGCATGGCGGCGCGTTGTCGCCGTCGGTCGATCGACGAATCGCGAAACAGATTCGGCAGGCGACGGCGCTCGAGCGCAGCGGACAGGCGACCGGGCTTTTCGCGCTGTACGAGCAGGTTGTCGACGAGGCGGTGAAGGCCTGGCACGCGAGCGCCAACGCGGATCCCCACCGGCTGATTGGATCCCGCATCCTGGTGGTCAAGGCCTGGCGGCCCGGCGAGCGGGGCGCCCTGCTCGTGGACTACTCGCACGTGTTTCCGCTGCTCGCCGGACTCTTCGACCTGAAGGCCATCGCCGAGCGGTACTCGATCGTGCTCGAGCCGAGCTGGACGGGCCTGTGTACGCCGGAGATCCTCAACTACGGGCGGCTCGAGCACCCGGTGCTCGTTCAGACGGTCGAACCGCGAGACCGCGAGTTCATCGAGTCGCTCGAGACCAGCTTGAAGACGGTCGCCGTCGCACCGAACTGGTGGGTGGACCATCGTTCGAGCCCGCGGCTCGGCGCCGAACGCGACATCGACATCATCATGGTGGCCGCCTGGGCCGCGTTCAAACGCCACTGGAGTTTCTTCCACGCGCTGTCCGAGCTGCGCCGGCGCGGCCATCGTTTCAGAGTCGCGCTCGTGGGATACCGTTACGATCTGACGCGGGCAGACATCGAAGATCTCGCGCGCCATTTCGGCGTCCACGATCAGATCGAGATGTACGAGCGCATCCCGCCGGAGGAGGTCGCGGCCCTTCTGGCGCGATCGAAGGTCCACGTCCTCTGGTCGAGGCGGGAGGGCGCCAATCGCGCGATCATCGAGGCCATGCTCGCCGACGTACCCGTCATCGTGCGCGAGGGGCTGTCATTCGGTTACAAGTACCCGTATATCAACGAGCAGACGGGGGCCTTCGCGACCGAGCGCGGCCTGCCGGAAGCGATCCTGTCGATGATTGACCAGCCTCACCGCTATTCGCCGCGCGCGTGGGTCCTCGAGAACATGACGGCCGAGCGGGCGACGGCCGTCGTGGAGCGCCGGCTGCGCGATCTCGCGGAAGCTTCCGGATCGCCATGGACGGAGGGACTGGTCGTGCGGACCAGCGGCCTCGATACTCAGAAATACTGGAACGCTTCGGATCGATCCCGATTCGAGGCGGACTACCAGTTTCTCACGTCGTCGCTCCGCAGGCGCTGACACGCGTGATGACAGGCGACCACCGGGAACCACGGCCCATCGCTGGGGCCAGCACGATCCGCCCGGGGGTGTCCGTCGTGATCTGCACACACAACGGCCGCTCTCGACTCGAGCCGACGCTTGCGCACCTGCGGCAGCAGTCGGTCGGCGGCATCGCATGGGAGGTCATCGTCGTTGACAACGGGTCAACGGATGACACGGCCGAGGCGGCGCGGATCCACTGGGGCACCGCCCCGCCGTGCCCGCTTCGTGTCGTCGACGAAGCCACGCTGGGGCTCAGCTACGCGCGAAGCCGCGGCATCTCGGCATCTGCCTACGACGTCATCCTGTTCGTGGACGACGACAACTGGCTGCAGCCGGACTACGTCCGGCGTGTCTACGAGCTCCTGTCAGCCGATCCCGGCCGCGCGGCCTGCGGAGGCTTTGCCCGTCCAGTCACTGGCGCACCTCCACCAGCGTGGTTCTCGTCGGTCCACGCCGCGTTCGCGTTGGGCGGTCAGGCGCCCGCCGAGGGCGACGCCGGCGTCAGCGGCCAGGGCTTCCTGTGGGGCGCGGGTCTGGGACTCAGGAGACGCGCGTATGACAGCCTGCTGAAGGCGGGCTTCAGGTCGCTGGTCACGGACCGGCAGGGGAAGGCGCTTTCGTCAGGCGGCGACGTGGAGTTGTCGTACGTCCTGCGGCTCGGAGGCTGGAGCCTTTGGTACGATCCCTCCCTCGTTCTCGACCATGCCCAGGACGACGGCAGGCTCGACTGGAATTACGTGCGCCGGTTGATGTTCGCCAACGGATTGAGCGCCCCGATTCTCGACTTGTACAAGCTGCACTTCGACGATTGCCCGCGTCATAACCGAATCATCGGCGCGTGGTGGCTCGGCCGAACCGCAATCGCGACTCTGAATGTCGTCCGGGCCGCTTCTCAGTGGATGCTCTCGGGACGGGACAGGAAGAAGTTGCTGCAACTGGACTTTCGACGAGGGCTCCTGCGTGGTTTGTGGCAGCAGCGTGCCCGTTACTCCGCAACGAATCAGCAGATTGTTCTCCTGGTTCAGAACCTCCGCGCAGAACGCTAGCTACCTCTTCGAACGGACGAACCGTCGACGCAGGACGCGGCCGACGCGGCGGAGTTGAGATCGCACTTGCTCCAGACCCGTGAGGCGCCGGCCGCGGACCGTCCAGGGCTGCATGTCCCACGAGACATCCAGAACGGTATCTTTGGTCTTCCGGTAGGCGTGCGTCTTGCCGAAGTCACGCACGAGCTTCCAGCCGGGATCCGCCATCATGAAGTCTGCAAGGACGGCCACGCTGCCCAGTTGGACATCGTCAATGATGAGGAGCCCATCCCGATGCACCCGATCTGCGCAGTAGAACCAGTCGAGCATCGGCCACGGAAACGCGTGCTTGCCGTCGAGAAGCACGAGATCCAGTTCTGACAGTTCGCTCGACGGCAGGTAGCGCTCCGAGGACTGGGCGACGAAGGTCACCGTGTCCATCGAGAGACCGATCGAGGCGGCGTAGGCGCGGATACGCTCGAATTCCTCCGCGGCCGGAGTGATGGCGACGTGCGAGGCGCCCTGCAGGGCGAATACCAACGTCGACGATCCTGCCCCGGTTTCCAGCGTTCGGCTGCCGGGCGTGACGGTCTCGGCGAGGAACTTCAGCACCTCGTCTCCGATACCGTAGTGTGCGAAGCCCGGCGACGCCCACTCGTCAACGAGCCGCTGGTCGGCGTAACTCTCAGTGCGCGACCAGGAACGGTTGACTTCCGTGTACCGTCCGTGAAAGCGCGGGTGGTCCGCGAGAATCCGTTCCAGAAGAGCTGCGTCAGTAGGCGACATAGTCTGATGAAGCCAAGGGCAATCTAGAGCCTGTCCGTTCGGCAGTCAAGCATCGCGGCCATTCCTTCACTGCGCCACTGCGGCCTCGCAAACCCAGTCCCAGGACCGGATGGGGTCGGCCGGTTGTCCGAGGGTCTTCCGAATTCCCTGAATCCAGCCGAGCGCGAAATTCTCGGGTGTGTGGAATGCGAGCAGGCGCCGGACCGCTTCCGACTCGCGGTACTCACCGGACTGTTCGAGCGCGGTTCGAATGGCGCGAGTGAAGGCGGCGTGGTTCAGCACATCGCAGCTCGCGCCGAGACCGAAGCGGCGCACCATCGTCTCGGACCACCCGAACGCATCGGTCAGGACCGGGCGCCCCGCCGCGACCCCTTCGAGAAGCGTACTCGAGAGTCCTTCGAAGCGCGGATACGGCGTGCACACGACATCGAGCGCGGTCAGGACCGTCTGGAACACGTCAGGCTCGAGGAATCCCTTCCGCAGGACGAGACGGCCTTCCCGGAGAAGATCGCCGTAGCCTTCCTCAATCGTCCGCTGGTGCGTGTTGTTCATCCATCCAGCCAGCAGGAGCCGCGCATTCGGAACATTCGCGGCACGGAAGGCCGCCAGAAACTCGGCGATGGCCTTCCGGCTGTCGATCGACGCCGCCAGGCCGATGTATTGACCCTCCACCGGCACGTCCAGGCGACGACGACTGGCTTCCTTGCTCGGTCGCGGATTGGCCGCGACCGGATGGGGCATGAGCGTGAGATTCTCGCCCCAGCCGAGCTTGCGAAGCCGTTCGTAGTAGAGATGATTCACCACGTGAATCCGTCTCAGCCCTGTGGCCGACAGGTTCACGCGATTGAACACGTCCCGCAGCCGGTCCTTCACCCGGGGCCCGACGGATCCGAATCCAAAGTGGATGCCCACTTCGCAGGGGATCCGCCCCGGGATCGCGGCCAGGCCTGCGAATCTGAAGAGCGGCATCGCGGTCCATTGCGCGTCTCCACTGGGGATGAGCACGTAGTCGGGCTCGATCTGCCGGACCGCCTCACGAAGATCGCGATGGACGCGCCACCGTTCGCCAAGAGGGACTCCCGGGTTCGCGTAGGGCAGGATGGGCTCGAAGCGCACTGAGCGGGCCAAAGGGGCCAGGAACGCCTGGAACTCCGGAGAGGCCAGTCCTTCCTTCGTGACGGCGACGACGACGTCGTCCACGACCGTCACGAGCACGGGAAGCAGCTTCGCGAGGTACTGATAGTGATGACCCGGATGGAATTGCTGATCGATCAGGACACGCATCCGCTCAGTCAGGCCGCCAGAAACCCTATCGTATACTGCCACGATGCCGTCAGGTTACGACCGCGAGTTCTACCAGACGCACCATCAGGGGGCGCAACAATCGGCGGAGGAAGTGCTGCCGATCGTCCTCGAACATGTCCAGCCCCGTTCGGTCATCGACGTCGGCTGCGGCACGGGCGAGTGGCTCGCCGCGTTTCTCCGGCGCGGGACGAATGATGTCGCCGGTCTCGACGGCCCGTGGGTGGACGTGGCCCTCCTGCAGATTCCTCGAGACCGGTTCCGGGTCGTCGATCTCGCCCAGCCAATCGTCGAGCAACGCCGCTACGATCTGGTGGTCTCGCTCGAGGTCGCGGAACATCTGCCTCCGGCGGCGGGGCCGACGTTCGTCGAGTCTCTCACCCGCCTCGGATCGGTCATCCTGTTCTCGGCGGCCATTCCGTACCAGGGCGGAACGCACCACATCAACGAGCGGTGGCCCAGCTACTGGGCCGGCCTGTTTGCCGCTCGCGGTTTTCGCGCCATCGATTCGCTGCGTCCGCGACTCTGGCGGAACGTGTCCGTGGATTTCTGGTACGCGCAGAACATGTACTTCGCGGTTGAAGAGTCGCATCTGGCCCAGTGGCCGCGGCTCGCCGAAGAAGCCCGGCGTCTTCCCCCAGTGCCGATGGATCTCGTGCATCCCCGCTTGTTCCTGCAGTCGACGGCCTTCGGAAAGTACCCGCGCGAGTTGTTTGACGGCATGCTTGGCGCCGTCCGTGACAAGTGGCTGGTCCCGTCCCGGCGCCGCGCCGCGCTCGAACGAGCGCAACTCGCCCGCTGGCCACCGCGCGACTGACGCCGGATTACCGGCTCACGGTACTGCCGCGCAGGCGCGCGACAAGGTTGCGCACCACTCGAAACGGATACCGGTTGGCGAATCGGCGGTAGTGATCGTTGTCCTGCAGGGCGTAGAGATAGCTCTCGTAATTGTCCACCAGGCGCTCGAGGATCGCCGGGTGCTTGTGGAGCGGGAACTCGCCGATCTCTATCGCAAACAGCACGTTCGGCAGCGCGTAGGCATGGAACGGCGTCGCCCTCCGCTTCAACAGCTTGAGGACCTGGATGATGCCGCCGTAAGTGATCTGCGCGTCGTGAAACAGGATGGCGCCGTTCGGCGCGAGGACGCGCAGGCAGAACTCGAAGTCACGCAGTGCGGCCCGGTCGGTATGCTCACCGTCGATCAGGCACAGATCCACGGGCCCACCGATCTTTGCGGGGTCGATGGCGCCCGTCTCGCCATCGAGCGTCGTCACCTTGCCAAGTTGATCGGCCGCGACGCTGCGAAGATTGTCCAGCATTCGCTGCGTCGAGTTGTTGACATACACGAAGTCGAGACCGCGCTCATCCGGCTGGCGCGTGGGCCGCTTGTCGATCGAGTAGATGTGGGCGCACTGCTGATCCAGCAGATGAGGCTGAATGCTGCCGCCGAGATATGAGCCGATCTCGAGGTACCGGTACGTCGGGCGGAGAGAACGGACGGCAAGCTGACAGGCGAGGAACGACCGCTTGTCGTGATCGCTCGACTGACTCGCAATCTTCGCGAACAGCGATAAATCCAGCGTGCCGATGGCTTGATCGAACGTATTCATGTCGCGCGTGCGCCCTCCAGCGATCAAAACAGCGTGTAGATGAACGGCGCGGCCGCCGTGCCGGACAGGAACAGGAGCACGCCAAACACGACGAGCACGACCACGATCGGCAGGAGCCACCACTTCTTGCTGTGCCTGAGAAAGTCGAGCAACTCGGCCGCGAAGCCTTGTCGCTGGTTCGTTTTCGCTGCCTCTTCGAACTTGGCCATCCTGCCCTCAGAACTGCCTGAAATACTGTTCCGGCCGCTCGGGCCCCGGCTTCCCGATCCAGTACGAGCGCCCGGGCCTTCGGTTGAGCCCCAGCGCATCGCGGCCCGTGATCCGGAAGAACAGCCCGACCGGGGTGAACACAAGATAGAACATCGCCGCCAGCACGATCCGCGAGATCGTCCAGCCGATCGGAAACGCGGCGATCATCCAGCCGGTGAAGACCCAACGGATCGCCTTCGGCCAGACGAGGCCGGAGCCGCCGACGATGAGGGCCAGAAGCGCGAGCACCAGCGTCCAGGCGTCGGTCTGCCCGTGCCAGGCCCGCCAGCCGGCGAGGCCACCGAACACCACGAGCCACAGCACGGCAAACTGCCGCAGCAAGTTCGGCGTTGGTGGCTTGACGATCTCACTCCATTGCATGCGCTCTTCTCCGTCAACCCGGCGGCCCAAAGCCCGGGCCGCCCTACAGTGCTCAATCCAACTGGAACTGCGCCAGGTACTTCTCACGCGTTGCCGCGTCGAGCGTGTCGCCGACGTCCTCCTTGAGCAGAATCACGTCTTCCAGAATGAGCGCGTCCATCTCGGTGCCGAGGAAGCAGCGATAGGCGTCCGGCGGCGTGCACACGATGGGCTCTCCACGCACGTTGAAGCTCGTGTTCACGAGCACGGGGCAGCCCGTCTTCCGGAAGAACGTCTTCAGCAGCCGCGACAGCCTCGGATTTCGTCCTTCGTCAACCGTCTGAACTCGCGCGCTGTAATCGACGTGCGTGATGGCGGGCACCATCGATCGCGGGACATTCACACGCGCGCGCAGATCCGGATCGCCCGACATTATGGCACGTTGCTCAGCGGAGATCGCGATCCGGTGCTCGTCGAGAACGGGCGCCACGAGGAGCATGTACGGACTCTCCTGTCCCGGCTCGAGGGCGAACCATCGGTGCGCCTCTTCCTGGAGCACGCACGGCGCGAAGGGACGGAAGCTCTCCCGGAACTTGATCTTCAGATTCATGGTCGCCTGCATCTTTGGAGAACGCGGATCGCCGAGGATGCTGCGCGCGCCGAGCGCGCGCGGACCGAACTCCATGCGCCCCTGGAACCAGCCGACGACCTTTTCCGCCGTGAGCAGATCGGCGACGCGATCGAGGAGCTCCGCTTCGCTTCCGGTGCGGTGGTACTTCGCACCGGCGCCGTCCAGGAAGCGGCAGATGCCGGCCGTTCCGAACGATGGCCCGAGGAAACTGCCCTTCTGCCGGTCGGTGCTCGCGGTGGGTCGCGGCTTCTCGAGCAACTGATGCCACACGAAGAGCGCGGCGCCGAGCGCGCCGCCGGCATCACCGGCCGCGGGCTGGATCCAGATGTCGTCGAACGGCCCCTCGCGCAGCAGCCGGCCGTTGGCGACGCAGTTGAGCGCGACGCCGCCGGCGAGGACCAGCTTGCTCATCCCGGTCTGCCGGAACAGCTCGCGACCGATGGCCAGCATCGCGTCCTCGGTCACGGCCTGGATGCTGGCCGCCAGATCCATGTGGCGCTGCTCGATGGCGGACTCGGGATCGCGCGGGGGTCCGCCGAACAGTGCGTCGAACGCGGCGTTCGTCATGGTCAGCCCCTGGCAGTAGTTGAAGTACTTCATGTCCAGCCAGAAGCTGCCGTCGTCTTTCAGATCGATCAGGTGCTTCGTGATCGCGTCCTTGTAGACGGGCCGGCCGTACGGCGCCAGCCCCATCAGCTTGTACTCGCCGCTGTTGACCTTGAAGCCGCAGTGGTACGTGAACGCGGAATAGAGGAGCCCGAGCGAGTGGGGGAACTGAATCTGTTTCGTGAGCTCGATCCTGTTGCCCCGCCCGACACCCATCGTCGTGGTCGTCCACTCGCCGACGCCGTCGAGCGTCAGAATCGCCGCTTCGTCGTACGGACTCGGAAAGAACGCGCTCGCGGCGTGACTCTCGTGGTGATCGGTGAAGACGATCGGCGCCTTCGATGCCTCACCCAGCCCTTTTCGGATGACGCTCGGCAGGCGCACTTTCTCTTTGAGCCAGACCGGAATCGCCATGTTGAAGCTGCGCAACCCGCTCGGCGCGTACGCGATGTAGGTCTCGAGCAGGCGCTCGAACTTGCGAAACGGTTTCTCGTAGAACACGACGTAGTCGACGTCGCGGGCCGTCGTGCCGGCCTGTTCGAAGCAGTACTGGATCGCGTGCCCCGGAAAGCCGGCGTCGTGTTTCTTCCGCGTGAATCGCTCTTCCTGCGCCGCGGCGACGATCTCGCCGTCAGCGACCAGGCAGGCCGCGCTGTCGTGGTAGAACGCGGAAATCCCGAGGATCGTGGCCACTTACGGCCGCCCGGGCCCGTCCCGTTCCGATTTCCTGGCGAAGGCCCAGACGACCATCGGAAAGTAGCGGTCGTTCTCCAGGGTGTGAAACCAGGGAATGTATCGCGGGACCCTTCTGAAACTGCCCTGGGCGCAGGTGCGGTTTCCCCAGGATGCCGACTCGATCTGGTCCAGGGCGAAGCCGCCTTCGGCCAGCAGGTGCTTCAGTCCGAGCGCGGTCCACCTCGAACAGTCCACAGGGCACTCGTGGATCTTGACGAGAAACGGCGTCGTGACGACGAGGACGCCGCCGGGCTTGAGCATTTCATGGAGATGCCGGACGGCGCGGTACGGCCACAGCACGTGCTCGAGCACTTGTTCGGCGATGACGATGTCGAAAGCCTCGCTGGCGAGCGGACGCTCACACACATCGAACGTGTCGAAGTCCGCGGAGCGATAGGACCGGAACCCGAAGTTCTTCCACTTGTCGCCGCTGATCTCGAGGGCATCCATTCCGGAGTAGGCCAGGCCGCGCACGTGCCGGTCGGTGGCCTCGTCCATGACCTTTCGGACCCACTCGCCGTTGGAATTCGAGAGCCGATGCTCGAGTCTCTGCGCCAGCGCGCTCCAGCGCCAGCCGACGATCTCGGAGAACCGGACCCAGGTGTCCTGCCACGCCACAGCCTTCCCTCCGCTGCTCAGGGAATCCACTTCACGATGCGTGGACCGAGCACGTTTGTCAGCCACAGCGGACAGCGCTTCCACACGTCGATCATCATGCGAAACTTCGGGTTCTTCGGGCTCTGATCGGGCAGACCGCCGTCATGCATCAGACGATACTCCCAATGGAGCGGCACGGGCGAGGCGCCCCACTGCTCCTTGAACTTGTACGTTCCCTCGTCTGGAGTCGACCGGCCGAAGTCGAACGTCGTGCAGCCGTCGGCGACGGCCGCTTCGATCGCGCCCCAGTAGAGAAGATGGTTCGGACACAGGCTGTTGTACTCGCGAATCGACGAGGCCCAGGGCACCTCGACGAGTGGTCCGGTCCGGTAGGTCAGGCCGGCGGCGACCGGCACGTCCTTCAGCTTCACGGACAGGATTCGCGCGCGGCCGGGAAATGCCCGCAGCACTTCTTCGAACAGACGTCGTGAGTACACCGGCGTGCCCAGATCGCGCATGTTGCGGGCGAACACCGTGTAGAAATCCGCCAGCAGCTCGGCGCCACCGCGCTCGAGCGTGAGCTGCGATTTTTCGGCCTTCCGGACCTGGTTTCTGACCTTGCGGTCGATGCGATCCCACATGCCCGGCTGCAGGGCCAGCCGCATCGTCACTTTGTGCTGCTTGTACGGCAGGTCGGCGAACTGTCGATCGAAGTGTCGCAGCTCGACGTGACGGCACCCGCGATGCCGGGCCGCCTCGCCGGCCGCGTCGATCAGGGCATACGCGGCCTCCCCGTTGTTCGCGACCACGCCGCCGTAGTTGACGAACGGCAGCGAGGTCATCGTCCGCCCGAAGAGCCGGCTCCTGATGACGACGAGCGGAAGCACGCCTTCGATGCGGCCGTGCTGTCGCGCCACGAGATAGAGGCACTCGTGGCCGAAGCTGCGTTCGATGACCGTGCGCCAGGCCCACTCGTGATACCCCGCGGCGTGCGGGCTCGCCGCCACGAACGCATCCCAGTCCGGCCGGTCGGCCTCAGTTGCCGCCGAGACCGACAAGGCGCTCTCCTGACGCGCGGCGGTCTCGCCTCCGGCGACGTCAGTCAGCATTGTTCCGGAGCAGCCAGTAGTCCTTCATCAGGACGAACCGGCCGATGATCAACGCGTCGATCGGTGACGAGTACATCGTCTTCACCGCGTCGCGGGGGGTGCAGGCGATCGGCTCGCCCGGACCGCAGAGGTTCGTCTCGATGAGCGCCGGCACGCCGGTCCGGCCGTAGTGACTTTCGAGCAGGTCGCACAGCTCCGGCGAATGCGCCGGACTGGCGCCGTGTACGCGCACGTAGTGCCGCCAGTCGAGCGCTGCGACGAGCCGATCGCGCCACTCGTCCTTGACGGCCGCATCGACGGCCGCGAGCGGCGACGAGACCGGGCGCGTGAGGCATTCTGACGCGACCGACGGCGCGAACACGACCGGCAGCGGCTCGTCGAGCGGCACCTGGCGGAGGTACTCGTTCATGTTCTGGCGCGCATATCGGCTCGAAGGATCGCAAAGGATACTGCGTGTGCCGAGGGCGCGTGGACCGAAGCCCATCGCGCCCTGAAACCAGGCGACCACTTTGCCCTGCGAAAGCATCTTGGAGACACGCAGCAGCAGCCGTGGCCAGTCGGGTTCGTACACGTAGTCCAGCCGGCAGTTGTCGAGCGTGCGCTTGATGTCGGTGTCGGCAAATGCCGGACCGAGCGCGAGACCCGGCAGCCGGTCGCCGGACCCGGTGGCTGCCGACAGCGCGGCGCCAAGCGCTCGCCCGGCCAGCTCCGGAACGACTGCCATCGACAGGCCGTCGCCGACGAGCTGCCTCAGCTCGGTCGTGAGCCGCGGATTCCCGAGCATCGCGCCGCCGAACGCGACATCGCGAATGTCGTCGCGGCCGAACAGGGTCGAGGCGGCCTCACGCACGACGTGCGCGAGACGGCAGGTGAAGCTCGCCGCCAGCGCGCGACGGGCATCCTGAACCCGCACGTTCAAGGACGACGCATCGGCCAGACTGCCGGTGAGCTGCCCGCCGACACGACCGACGAGCTTCCAGAGACGATCTTCGTCCACGTGCACACCGGACGCCGGCTGCCACTCGATGGCGTCCGCGAGCTCGTCCTGGAACTCGGACTCGCCGCCGACGCTCAGGCGATCGAGTGAGTAAAACGGATCCCGTGCGCTGACACCGAGCGAACTGGCGAGCGATCCGGCCGACGACATGAGCGCGCCCGCGTCGAGGGGGCGCCCCTGAGGCTCGAGCCGGTCGCCATCACGCACGAACGCCGCCACGGCCGGCGGCTGCGTGCTGCACACGAGCACGGTGCTCGCCGAAGCCGCCGAGGCCGCCGCCTGCACCGCGTCGGCATGCAGACCATCGATCAGGACAGGACCTCGGAGGTCGTTCGTGCGAAATATCGTACGAACGAGCTCCGAGGTCCTCTCGCCGCCTTCGTCGTCAACGACGGTGACTTGCTCGACGTCGGCGAGCGTCAGCCCCGCCGTGCCCAGACAGGCCTCCACCGCGCTCGTCGGGAAGCCGCCGGTCTGACCGTACCCGATGCCCTGGACCTTCGTGAAGCAGTCCTCGGACGCCGCGGCCACGACCTGGCCGTCAACCGCGAGCGCCGCGGCGGCATCCCGGACGCGACCCGAGATTCCCAGCACCTTCACGACAGTCAGCTCCTGTGAGACGGATGCTCGACCAGGAAATTGCCCATGGCCAGATAGTCCAGATTCCCCTGCAGGAACGCGCGCACCGCGTCGTCTGGCGTGCAGACGATCGGCTCCTCGTGCATGTTGAAGCTCGTGTTGATGACCGACGGGATGCCGGTGAGCTTGAAGTACTCCGTGAGAATCCGATGGAACCCGGGGCTCGACTCGGCGGACACGAGCTGCGGCCGCGCGGTGCCGTCCACGTGCACGGCCGCCGGACAGTCGCGCTTCATGGCCTCGGTGCAGTCGAACGTGATCGTCATGAACTGGGCGGCGTACTCCGCGCCCTTGATGTTCAGGTAGTTCGCGTCGCGGTGCTCGTAGAGCGTCGCCGGCGCGAACGGCATGAACTCGGTGCGGCCCAACCGTTGATTGAGCCACTGGTTCACGGCCGGTTCCTTCGCGTGATACAGGATCGACCGGTGTCCGAGCGCGCGCGGACCGTACTCCATGCGTCCGTCGAACCGCGCGACGACCTTTCCCGCGGCGAGCAGCATCGCGATCTTCGGCTCGATTGGACGGTATTCGGTGAACGGCAACTGCGCGCGCTTCAGCGCATCAGCCATCTGGTCGCTCGAGAACTCCGGCCCGAGATACACGTCGTTGAGACGTCTCGCCGTCTCCGGCCGCCCGGCGAACTCGAGAAGCGCCGCGCCGGTGCCGCAGCCCCCGTCTCCCATGTTCGGGTGGATGAAGATCCCTTCGACGCCCGGGATGTCGCGCAGCCGCTGATTGAGCTTGACGTTGGCGACGACCCCGCCCGAGAGCACGAGGTTCTTGAGACCCGTCTTCTTGATGTACTGCGCAACGTAGTCGGTCGCGACCTCCTCGAGCACCCGCTGGTAGGCGGCCGCGACGTCGATCTTGGGAAACTGATTCGCGAGCAATCGGGCGAAATAGACGTTGTTCGTCTCGACGATCCGGAACCCGCCGTTGCTCTGGACGAAGCGGCTGCGCAGGATGTCGCCGAGGACCGTGGGGTCGCCGTAGGCGGCCAGACCGACGATCTTTCCTTCATGCCGGCTCGGCGTGAAGCCCAGGGCCGACGTGACCATCTCGTAGAACGTGCCGAGCGAATGCGGATACTCCTGTCCGTGCAGACGCTCGATCTGTCCGCCGCGCCCGACGTTGATGCTGCCGGCGAGGCCCGATCCATATCCGTCGAGCGTGACCACGAGCGCCTCGTCGAATCCGCTCGTGTAGTAGGCGTTGGCGGCATGGCTCAAGTGGTGCTCCACGCGCTTGAGCTTCGGCTGAAGGTCGAGATCGGCGAGCGCGCCGTCCAGCTCCTGCTGCCATCGCAGATGGAAGGCCGAGGCTTCCCGTCCCCATTTCTCGGAGCTCCGCTTCGCGATATTGCGCGAGACGACGCCCTCGCTCGCGAGCAGGCGATAGGCCACGCTCTTGAGCAGGCCCTTCTCCATCTTCTCGTCGGGATTGGAGAGACCCGGCACGGGCGGGCGTCCCGTCGGGATTCGCTCCCGCGCCTCGCGCAGCTCATCCGTCGTCGCGTTGACCTGCACCTCGTCCAGGAAGTCGCGCTCCCTGGCGAGGTTGCGTTCGAACAGGCGCGTCTCCTCGTCATACGTCAGGAACGGGTAGACGACGCGATCGAACTCGGTGATCGACGAGCCCGTGGCCGCGAGCGCGTCCTCGAGCGCGCGCCACGGAAAGCCGTCCTGAAGCTTCACGCGCGTGAAGCGTTCCTCAGCAGCGGCATAGGTGATCACGCCGTCTTCGACGACGGTGATCGTGGAATCCTTGTCGAGCGGCGATATTCCCAGCACCTTCATAGCGATTGACCTTCGTGCAGCGTGTCGAAAAGGGCGGCCGGCGTGCTCGCAACGCCACCCAGCCGGCCCAGAAAGTATTGACAGTACCGATCGATCGTCGCGAGGAACGCGTCGCGTTCTCCCGCCGTCGTGACGTACCGCGTGCATCCGGGCTTGAGGCTCGGACTGTGAAACGTGAGTGAAAACGTCCGGACGCCGTCGCGATAGAGGCTGTCCGTCACGGCCTGCATCTCGTCATAGGTGCTGCCCTCCGGCGAGAGCATCACCTTGTTCAGCAGCCCGCTCCGCGACAGCACGCCGACCGTCCGAAAGGGCTCGAGCCATTTCGCCGAGGCCGCGCGATGCAGTCCGGGACCGACCCGCCGGGCCGCTCCCGTGAAGCCGGTCGTGCACGGCAGTTCGAGCAGGCGCCGCGTCCGGCCGAACGAGGACGGCACCGGCTCGAAGCCCTCGAACGACGGCCCGCCGTCGCTCGAGAAGTCCATGTGCGGGTTGACGCTCACGTCCACGTCGAACTCGAGCGCCTCGAGCACGTCCGCGGTGGTGCTGCCGAAGCCGTACCGGCCGGCCTTGTACACGCGCGCGGACACGCCGACCCCATCGCGGATGGCGTCCTTCAGGCGCGCGATCTTGTCGCGCTCCAGCTCGATGCCGAGATTGCAGGCGTAGCTCGTCCGGGCGCTCACCGGCTCCGTGTACGGCGGATTCACCCAGGGATGGAGATGCGCGCCAATCTCGCACTCGCCGCCGCGGCACATCTCCGCCAGCCGATGCGCCGACGACGCCGTCGACGCCACCGGGTAGTCGATGACGTAGGTCGGCTTGATGCGGTACGGACGAAGCACATTCTGCAACCGGCCGAGCTCGTCGATCGCGGTGACGCCCACCGCTTCGCGAGAGAACGGGGCCGACCAGTCGAACTCTTCCTCGGTGTCGACCACGACGAAGAGTTGAGGCGGCGTACCCTCGTCCAGGCGGGCGGGCCTGAAGAACGACGGCGTCACCGGACGAGTGGCGTCTACTGCTGTTGCCGTCACGTGGTTCGAGGCGCAAACGCCGGCGCCAGTCCTTCCGGCTGAACCGTCCCGAGGATGGTCCGCATCGGCGCAAACCGAAAATCCCGCAGCAACTGTTTCAGCCTCGTCTCAGTTTTGTCGAGGTTCCGATAGTGGCGGAAGCGGCTCACCGTGCCCGCGGCGAGCCGCGGCTGACCCGGGTCGATCTCCCAGGGGTGCAGATAGAAAATCGCCGGACGCCGTTCGCGGCGGTTCAGCTGCGCGATCCCGCGACGCGTCCACCAGTACGGCAGCAGGCGGAAATACCCACCGCCGGCGATGGGCAGATTCGTGGCGCCCCACCGCACGGTCGACGGCGGCACTTCGAGAATCGTCCCGGCGTTGCGCGTGATCACGTACGGATGCCGGGGCGATCCCGGAATGCCGTACCGATCGTGACGAATCGGGAAGATGCTCGAGTCGTACTCGTGGCCTTCCTCGATGAGGACGTCCAGCGCCCAGAGCGACTGGTTGGTAATCGAATAGCTTGGCGCGCGATACCCGGACACACGCGTGCCGGTAATGTCCTCGAGCAGCGCGCGCGCGCGCCGGATGTCCTGCCGGAACACCTCGGGCGTCTGCGTGTAGATGAGCTCGTGCGCGTATCCGTGCGACGCGATCTCGTGTCCTCGTCCGGCGATCTCCGTCACGAGCGCCGGGTGCCGCTCGGCCACCCAGCCGAGCACGAAGAACGTCGAGCGCACGCCCGCCGCGTCGAAGAGGTCGAGCAGCCGCCGGGTGTTGGCCACGACGCGGCTTTCCATGCGATCCCAGTCCGCACGAGGGACGACGGACGCGAGCGCGTTCGCGTGAAAGTAGTCCTCGACGTCGACACTCATCGCGTTCACGACCGGATGGTCTGGAGCCGCCGCGCGCATGGCCATGCCTACGCGCCCCGCCGCAGGACAACGGTCTTGACGGTCTCGAGGATGATGAAGAGATCGAGCGACAACGAGAGGTTCTTGATGTAGAACAAGTCGTACTGCAGCTTCTGCAGGGCGTCTTCCTTGCTCGCGCCGTACGTGTACCGCACCTGCGCCCACCCCGTCAGGCCCGGCCGGATGACGTGACGCTGGCCGTAGTAGGGGATCTGTTGCGTGAGCTCGGAGACGAACTCCGGCCGTTCGGGTCTCGGACCGACGAAGCTCATCTCGCCAATCAGGACGTTCCAGAGCTGCGGCAGCTCGTCGAGCCGCGTCCGGCGCATCATCCGGCCGATGGGCGTGACGCGCGGATCGCCCGACTTCGACGCCCAGACGGGTCCGCTCGCCGCTTCCGCGTCGGGCCGCATGGTCCGGAACTTGTGCACGGTGAAGAGCTGGCCGTTCAGCCCGACGCGGCGCTGATGATAGAGAATCGGCCCCTTCGACGTGACCTTCACGGCGAGGGCGACGAGCAGCATCAGCGGAAGCGCGAGCACCACGCCGACACCGGCGACGAAGAGATCGAGCGCGCGCTTGGCCGTGGCGAGCACATGGCTCTTCTTGAACCCGGACGAGAAGATCAGCCAGCTCGGGCGCAGGTTGTCCACGGCGATCTTGCCGGTGTACTCCTCGTACACCGACGCCAGATGATCGAATGTCACGCCGTTCAGCTTCATGTCGAGGAGCTTGTCCATCGGCAGCTTGCCGCGCGCGTCGGCCAGGCTCACGACCACGCGGTCCACCGACCTGGACCTGACGATCTCGGGAATCTCCTCGATCGTGCCGACGATGCCCGGATTGATGAGCGAGGTGCCGACCTTCGTCGGATCCGGGTCGACGAAGCCGACGATCTCGACGCCCAGCTCGTCACGCCGGTCGAAGATCTCCTGCGCGAGCGTCACGGCGGCCGCGTTGGTGCCCACGAGCAGCAGTCGCTCGCGCGGACTCACCCGCCGGCTGAGCCAGACGAAGACGAGACGCCACCCGATGGCAAGGGTGATGACGAACACCGACGCAATCGCAAACACGCCGCGCCCGATGACCAGATCTTCGAACCAGTAGTACACGAGCGCCAGCAGAAACGAGGCCGCGGCCAGCGCCTGGACGACACGAACGAAGAGCTCGCGGCGATCGGCCACGAGCCGGAGGTCGTACAGATCAGCGTAGTACAGGCAGCCCTGCGCCACGGAGGCGACGAAGATCGTCTTCAGGATGCCCGTGCCGGTGAAGAGATATGTCCAATCGCCCAGACGGATGTAGGCCGCGGCGGCGACGGCCGCCACGATCAACACGGTCTCGAAGACCACGAGGGTAATCGAGCGCAACGTCAGGCGATGCATGTTCATTCACCGGACGGCAGTTGTTTCTGCGCGTCGTAGTAGTAGTTGTAGTAGCCGTACTTCGTGCCGTCGAGCGGCGACAGCGCGCGATTCAGCACGACGCCCAGGATGCGGTTCCGGCCCAGCGCTTCGACCGCGCGCTGCGCCAGCTGGTACGGCGTCGCTTCGGCCTTGATGACGAGCACGGCGCCGTCCACCATCGACGCGAGCAGGTTGGCATCGGTCAGGATGCCGACCGGCGGCGTGTCGATGATCACCCAGTCGAACGCCTCCCTGGCTTCTTCGATCAGCCGGCGCATGCGGTCCGACGTCAGCCCGGCCATCGGGTCGGAGATGGCCCGCCCTGCCGGAAGGACCGTCAGCCGTTGCGTCACCTGATGCAGCGTCAGCGGCTTCTCTTCGAGCGACGAGAGCCCCTCACTGAGACCGACCGCATCCTTGATGTTGAACACCGTATGGAGCGAGGGCCGGCGGAGGTCGCCGTCGATGAGCAGCACCGAGCGCCGGTACGACTCGCTGAACGTCAGGGCGAGGTTGGACGCCGTGAGCGTTTTGCCCTCGCCACCGAGCGCGCTCGAGATCATGACGACCTTGAGCCCGCTCGACGCCTGCTGCTGATGGAGCGTCGCGGCGAGCCGGCGGTACTGTTCGCGCGACGCCGGCAGCATCGCGTCGTCGACGACCAGCTTCTTGGACAGCGTCGTGTTCAGCCGTTCGAAGAGACGTCCGTTCGCCGGCGGCGTCGCGGGAGGCGGCTCGCTCACCGTCGTCGGCTTCGGCGGCTCCGGCGCTGGCTGCGCCTGGGCCGGCGGCGGCGGCGTCACCGCGCGCACCCGTCGCCGTTCGGCGATTTCGATCGGATACGGCTCACGCGCCAGTGTTTCGGCGTCGTCGACCGTCGACAGCGGTACCGCCGCTGCCGGCTCGTCCGCTACCGGCTGCGCATTTGCGGCCGCATCGGCGGCCCGCCGTCTTGCCTCGTCTACCCGGCCCATTTGAGAGTCTCCTCAGTTCCAGAAAAATGAAAATCGCTTGCGCTTCGATGAAAACGTATTGAAGATCGGCTCCGGCTGCTTGTGACCCGCGTCCGGTCCCGCAGCGACCACCGCCGCCGCGGGCTGATTCGGCACCACGAGCCGGCGCGTGGCCAGTGCACTGTCCGGCCGCGTTTCCGCCGGTGGGAGCGAGGGTGCCATCTGGGGCTCCACCGCCGGTCCCGCAAACTCTCCGCTCAGATCGAAGTCCCGGCAGACCTCCCGGACGAGCTGACTGCCAACCGGCCGCTGCCCGGCCGCAAACCCGCCCAGCAGCGCGTTGTCGGCAATCACGCTGATCGTGCGCGGGATCCCCTGCGAGCGCTCGTGAATGAGCGCCACGGCTTCGCGCGTGAACACCTGGGCGCCGATCCCGCCGGCCGCGCGAATCCGGCCGGCGATGTAGCCGGCCGTCTCCTGCAACGTGAGCTGGCGAAGCTGGCACCGCAGGGCGACGCGCTGCTTGAGCTGGCGAAGCGCCGTCTCGTTCAGCCGGTCGGCCAGCTCGGGCTGGCCGGCGATGATGACCGACAAGAGCTTCTGCTCGTCCGTCTCGATGTTCGCCAGCAGCCGGATCTCTTCGAGCAGATCGAGCGGCAGGCTCTGCGCCTCGTCGATGATGAGCACCGTCGTCTCGCCCTCGGCGTGCCGTTTCTTCAACAGGGCCTCCAGCTCGAGCAGCATCGCCGTCTTCGACTTGACCGCCTCGGCCGACAGCCCGAACCGCGTCGCGAGCATCTCGACGAACTCGGCGCGCGTGAGCGTCGGATTGTGCAGATGCACGCACTGCACGCGCGCGGGCTGCCGCTCGATCGCCGTGCGAATCACCGTCGTCTTGCCAGACCCGGCCTCACCGATGAGCAGGGTGAGCCCCTTGTGGCTCGCAATCCCGTACTCGAGATTGCTGACCGCTTCGCGGTGCGAATCCGTCATGACCAGATACCGCGGATTGGGTGTCAGGTCGAACGGCCGCTCACGAAAACCGAAAAACTGCTCGTACATCGTCGTTGGCCGCGTCAGAACACGAACGTGTAGACCAGAATCGCGAGGCAGCCCGCCACCGTGCTGCCGAGACCGAAGCCCATGAGCCACCGGCGCCTGGTCGACTTCCGGCGATCCTGGTCCGACTGCATGAGCGGCACGACCGCCAGCACCGGGCACGCGAGCTGCGTCGTGACTTCCTCGTCGGTCTTGAAGGTCGCGTCCCGGTACTCGAGCAGCCCAATCAGGGCGAGGCCCACGGCGATGCCGGCCGCCATGCCGAACAGGTTGATCATCGGCCGATCCGGGCTCGCGGGCTTCTCGGGCAGTCGCGCCGAGTCGAGCGGCTTGAACTGCTCGCCTATCTGGCGGCTCTCGAGGTTCGCCGCAATCTGGGAATCCTCTTTCTTGCTGAGGAGGTTCGTGTACATCTGCGTCAGCGTCGCGTAGTCGCGCGTGAGCTCGGTCATCTCCGATTCGCGCATGGGCGCCGCATCGATCTTCACCTGGAGCGATTGCCCCAGCTGGCGCAGCCGCCGATCCTCGTCCTGCTTCTTCTCGATGCTCCGATCGATGTTCTCGAGCTGGTTCTTCAGGTCCTGAACCTTGCGGCGTCGCGCCTGCTCGGCCGGCGGCAGCCCGGCGTCACCCAATGTCAGCGGACGAAGCAGCGCCTCGGCATCGGCCTTTTCCTGCAGCTCCTTGATGAACCGGCGCTGCGACTTCACATCGGGATGGCCCTCGCTGTATTTCAGGAGCATCGACTGCAGGAACCGGTTGGCGGCGTCGAGCTGCATGGCGGCCGTGCCGCCCATCACGCGCGCCGGCGCGTCCGGCGTCGCCGGAATGAACGTCGCCGCGCCCGGATCAGCCGAGCTCGCGTCCCCCTCCAGCTCTTTCAACTGCTTTTCGACGAACAGCCGGTGCTCCCGATCCGTGTTGATCGACTGACTGATGTGCTGGAGCTGCAGCATCGTCTGCCCCATGCCCTGCAGGTTCGCGTCGAGCTGCGACGGGAGCTGACCGGCGTGACGCATCCGGTACTCCTGGAGCTTCTGCTCGTGGTCGGCCAGGCGCCGCCGGGCGTCCTCGACCTGGGCTTCGAGGAACTGGTTCGTCCCCTGCGCCATGCGTTCGCGTTCGCGGATGTTCTCTTCGATGAAGAGCGACGCCAACCGATCGGTCACCCGCATCACGGTTCGCGGCGACTCGCCGTAGTAGGCGACGGAGAAGACGTCGCCCTGCCGGATGGCGACGTTGATGTCGTCGCGCATCTGCTGGACGACGTCCTCCATGATGCCGTTGCGGCGCTCGTTCGGATAGAGATTGAACTCCTCGATGATGCGCTCGAGGCGCGTCCGGCTGAGAATCTGCTGCTGGATCGACCGCAGCCGGTCCTGGATGTTCGTCGACACGGCGGACTTCACGTAGGCCTCAGGCACGCGCTGAGGGACCACCAGGATGGTCGCCATCGACATGTAGCGATCCGGCAGTTTGCGCGCCGCGACCGCCGTCCCGGCCGAGATCACGGCAAAGGGCACGACGAGGATCCAGAATCGACGTTTGAGGACCTGAAGCAGGTCCTCGGGCTTGTATTTCTTACCGGGAAGCATTGGATCTCCTAGCACGTTGAAAGACAGGCGCCCAGAAGCTGAGCGACACGCGAACACTCTGCCGGTCGGTGTTCCTGGGAACGCCTTCAGGCAGCACCACGCCGGCTTCGTAGGAATAGCGGTACAGGGTATAGCTGACCTCGAGCGCGATGTTTCGCGTCAGACCGTAGCGCGCGGAGGTCGCCGCGTAGTAGTTCGCGAACCCGTTCTCGAGGGTCGAAAACCCCACGTCGCCCATCGTCGCGCCGACACTGGACTGCAGCTGAAGTTTCCGGCTGATGAGTCCGCCGATGCCGGCATTCATTGAATCGTAAAGCACCGGAGTGCTGAACGTCTCGTTCAACGAGACGTCCCGGTTGTAGGCGCCGGTCAGGAACCAGGTCCGGCCCAGCTCGTGCGTCAGTGTGGCGTTCCCTGTGATGTAGAAGTGGGTCTGGAATTCGTCCGCCATCACGGACGTGCCGGTGCGAAACGACAACGTCGTTCGTCGCGTCAGGGAGAGGCCATGACTGAAGTCAATCCCGCCGTCGACCTGGTGGAGGCGAACCGGATCGGCCGCCTGGGCGGAGCCGTAACGTGACTCGGACAGCGTGTAGCCGGCGCGCAGGTTCACGCCCTTCCCGAGGCCGTAATTGAGTCCGCCGCCGAGGCTTCGGCTGAGATACATTTCGCCGTTTGGCGAACTGGCCTCCCGCATCGAGTAGCTGAACGATCCGGACAGCCGCCGCATGAACGCGTGCTGAATCCCGGCGCTGACCTCCGTGGTCAGGTAGTTGTTGACGGCGATGCTCAAGGCCGGATCCGTGGCGAGCGGCTGGACCGGCAGGGGATCCGGCATCACGCTATCGGGGGCAAGGATATCGGCCGACAGTGGCGGTGGGTCCAATGGGTCGGACAGGATCGGCATCGGTGTCATGAAGTGCAACGGTTGGTACGTGAGGATCAGGCCCGCGCCGGCGTTCGTCCGGCTCGTCAACTGATACGTCCCGCTCATGTTGCCGCCGTAGTAATTGAAGTTGGTCTTCTCCAGCGACGGGTAATGGGACCCGCTGGTCCCAATCGAGGCGCCGAACGATCCACGGCCCTTGGTCATGGAGTAGTTGAGTGACCCCGCGACCTGTCCGAACACGCTGCTGGACGAAGTGCCGGACGGATGCGCGCCCCCGAGTTGTGACAGCAGCACGTCGTCGTCGTACCCGGTGGCGGCGCTGAACGACACCGCCAGCATCTGCTCGGTCTCGCCGCCGCCGCCGCCAAACAGACCACGGTACGGACGTCGCTCCCGCGGAGTCTGAGCGGACGCCGGCACCGCCGTCAGGACGGCAACCGCCAACGCGAAACCAGTAAAGAGCTTGCGCATGTTCGTGCCTACTCGGGGATGATGATGCGGTCGCCGACTTTGAGCCACATCAGGTTCTTCAACAGGTTCTTGCCCTTCTCGATTTCCTTGTAGTTGATCCGGTAGTTCTTCGGCACGCCGTTCTCGACGCGAATCAACTGAATGTTCTCCGAGTCCGCGTACTCGCTCATGCCGCCGGCGAGCGTGATGAGCTGCAGCACGTCGAGCGTCGTGTTGAGCGGATACGCGCCGGGTTTACCGATCGCGCCCATGATGAAGACCTTGCGGCTGTTGATCTGGCGCACGCCGACGCTCACTGTCGGCTCTTCCTGGAACAGCTTGCTGGCCTGCTTGGTGATCGCCAGACGCAGCTCCTCCGGCGTCAGACCCGCCGCCTGCACGTCGTTGACGAGCAGGCAGCGAGATCTTGCCGTCCGGGCGCACGACGACCTCGGCGAACGGAGATCTCTTTTTCGCGCCAGAAGGCGATGCCGAGCACGTCCTCGGGGCCGATCACGTAGTCAGGCGGCGGCACGATCGTGCCAGGCACCGCCGGCGGTGGCGGCGGCGGGCGGCTTGACCCCGTTCGACTGCGGTGGCGGCGGCTTCGCTCCACTCGACTGCGGCGCGGCCATCGACACGGCCGACAGGCAGAACGCCGCCAGCATCAACCCGGCGGAGACACGAAGAGTGCGCGTGTAGGTGTGCATGTTGTTCCTCGGTTCTATCGATATTCTTTGAACGGAAGCTGGCAGTTGTGCTTCCGCAGAAAGTTGAGAAACCGCTTGTAGTCGCCCGAGTCCATGTTGAAGAGACGCAGCACGATCTTGTAGTTGCCGCGCGCCTCCTCGAGCCCCTTGCGCACCAGATCGCGCACGTTGCTCCGCGTGATCTCGCGATTCATGTAGAGCGGGTACACGGCAGATCCAGAACGACTCGCGGTCCTCGACGAGCTTCTTGAAGAGATCGTCGGCCACCGTCCGCCGGCGCTCGTGGCGCGGGCGCATGCCGCCGAAGGCCTCGGCGTCCGAATCTCGGGCGACAGATCCTCGAGCTGCACGACTTCGCGCCGGCCGGTCACCACCAGGCGCTCGATCACGTTCTCGACCTGCCGGACGTTGCCGGGCCAGCCGTACTCGCAGAGCGCGGCAATCGCGTCGGTCGCGATCGTGCGCACCGGGCTGTGGTGATGGGAGCCGTTGCCCGACCCGTTCCCGTTGCCGTGGTCCACGTGGCTCGTGAACCGCTTCAGGAAGTAGTCGATGAGCATCGGGATGTCCTCGCGACGCTCCCGCAGCGGCGGCACCACGAGGTGGATGACGTTGATGCGGTAGAACAGGTCTTCGCGGAACTGCGCCTGCGCGATCAGGTGCGGCAGGTTGCGGTTCGTGGCGCACATGACGCGCACGTTGCTCGCGCTGCGCGATGCGCTCGGCGCCGACCTTCTGGATTTCGCCCGTCTCGAGGAACCGGAGCAGCAGCCCCTGCATCCGCAGCGTCATCTCGCCGATCTCGTCGAGAAAGATGGTGCCGTTGTCGGCCATCTCGAGCTTGCCGGGCTTGTCGCGGTACGCCCCGGTGAAGCTCCCCTTCACGTGCCCGAACAGCTCCGACTCGAGCAGGGTCTCCGGGATGCCCGCGCAGTTGACCGGCACGAATCCGACGGCCGCGCGCGTGCTGGCGGCGTGGATGGCGCGGGCGACGACTTCCTTGCCCGAGCCGCTCTCCCCGGTGATCAGCACCTTGGCGTCCGAGCGCGCCACACGCTCGACCTCCGCCTTGAGGTCGGAGATCACTGTGCTCGTGCCAATCAATTGGACGTTTCCGATTTGCCTCATCGTCTCCCCTGCCCCAAGGCCTTTAGGCCCGCCTGACGCAGACTTCCGTCGGCCGCCTCTACTGCAAACGCGCCACCGGACTTTGGGCCCGGAGGCCAAACCGGGCTATCGCGTTGGGGTACACAGGCTTAGGGCATCGCCAGGCCCTCGAAATCGGGTTCGGCGACTAGGCAGAAAGGTGCGTACCGGGCTGATTTACCGGGAATAAAGTTCATTGTCATGGCAGACTTTTTTTACTCGTGAGGCAGTACAAAGGCAACCGCGATACGCCCGTTACAGAATCGAAATTGCTGTTAACTCCGTGTCCGAACATGACTTACGCACATTACAAGACTTGTCATTGACGACAGCCGGAGTTCCCGATAGTATCGCCTTTCCCTGACGAAAGTCGCTCTATCGTGGCGTCGTCACAGAGAGGAACAAATTCATTGTCGGTGCTCCCTAGGCAGCAGGAAGTGCGTCTCATCGGACGAAGCGACGCGATTCGATCGATCGAAACGGAACTCGAAGTGCGCGGCGCGATCGGACGCCAAGGTTCTGATCACCGGTGAAACGGGCGTCGGCAAGGAAGTCGTGGCCCGCCTGATCCATCATCGCAGCGCGCGCGCGTCGGCATCGCTCGTCACGCTCAACTGCGCCGGGCCTGCCCGACTCGCTGCTCGAATCCGAACTGTTCGGCCACGTCCGCGGCAGCTTCACCGGCGCCTACCGCGACAAGCCCGGCCTCCTCGAGATGGCGCCGAACGGCACCGTCTTCCTCGACGAAGTCGGCGAGATGAGCACGCGCATGCAGGTCGTGCTCCTCCGCTTCCTCGAGACCGGTGAGATTCAGCGCATCGGCGCCGACCGCTCGCACACGCGCGTCAACGTCCGCCTGATCACCGCGACCAATCGCGACCTCCAGGCGCAAATCGCCGCCGGCGCGTTTCGCGAGGACCTCTACTTCCGGCTGAACGTCATTCGTCTCTCCATTCCGCCGCTGCGCGAGCGCAGCGAAGACATCCCGCTCCTGGTCGGTCACTTCTTCGCACCTGTACAGCCAGCTGCACAAGGTGGACGTGGCCGAGATCTCGCCCGAGGCGATGGACGCCCTCGTCGCGTACCGCTGGCCCGGCAACATCCGCGAGCTCAAGAACGTCGTCGAGCGCGTCGTCCTCAAGGCCACCGGCCGAGCGGTGAAGCCGGCGGACCTGCCGGGGGATGTCATCCGTGTCGCGCCGGCGCCCGCGACCTCTCAGAGCGGCGAGCCGGCCGGAGCGACCAGGGTCGTCGCCGGCCGACGAGCTCACCGCGCAGATGCTGGGCAAGGGCGAGTCGTTCTGGTCGGCGGTCTATCCGATGTTCATGTCACGAGACCTGACGCGGACCGATCTGCGGAAGATCGTGCAGCTGGGCCTCGAAAGCACCAACGGGAACTATCGCCTCCTCGTTCAGCAATTCAACATGCCGCAACGAGGACTACAAACGCTTTCTGAGCTTCCTGCGCAAGCACGACTGCCACCTGCCGTTCCAGCGCTTCCGCGCCGCGCCGACGCGCATGCATGCGCACGCCCCGTCGCCCGCGCGGGCCATCGCCAAAGTGTAGGTCCGCCTTCGCTGAAGCTCCGGCGCGACGGGCTGTGGCCCGCCATGTAGCGCGGGCCGGCCCGGGCTCTGGACCGCCCGGCCGGGCTATCTTTTCCGCCTCGAGATCAGCAGCACGAGCACGATCGCGACCAGTCCGGCGCCAACGGCCAGCAGCGCCCGCCCCGAAAGATGCTCGAAGACCGACTGCGCGAAGTACGCCTGCAGGTAACAGAGCGGCGCCATGCCGAACAGGGTGCCAAGGGCGACGTGACCCGGGCGGACGCCGGCCAGTCCGGCGGCATACGACACCAGATCGGATGACGTGAACGGGTTGGCGCGAAGGAGAAAGACAATCCAGGCGCCGCGTGCCGCCAGCCGTTCCTGATACGCGGCGAGCCGCGACCGATCCTCGAGTCGCGAGCGCCACGTCGCGCCGAACGACGAGGCGATCCAGCAGGCGATGGTGGCCCCGGTCACGTTGCCGATGAGCGAGAGCGTGCCGCCGACGAATCCGCCGAAGATGGCGCCCGCCGGCGCGTAGAGCAGCGTGCCCGGAATCGGCGCCACCAGCACTTCCACGATCACGGCGGCCACGTAGACGAGCGGCGCCAGCGGCCCCCAGCTCTGCACGTAGAGCCGCAGCGCCTCGAGCCGGCCCTGCCCTTCTGGCGGCGCAGAGAGCAGCACGTGGATCAGCCCGCCCGCCTGATACGACCAGAGCGCCCAGGCCGCGAGACACACGACGCCGATGAGCACGGCCGCGCGGGCGCCGGGACGCCGCGGTGCGGACAAAGGGCGCTGGTTTCCGCCTCTCATATCAACGGCTGACAACTCACCGGGCGGTCCGTGGCGCGGGGCTTGCACCTTTTCGCGGAGTGGGCGATCGCATGTTCGAGAATCGGCATTTCAAGGCAGATGAAGCGCATCGAATCACCCAACCTGCCCCGGACTTCCCCCGAGCATGGAAATCGAACGTGGACGAGCAGCGGCCGCGCGCGATCTGGCCCGCCGATCACGGCCTCAAGCTGATCGGCAAAAGTCAGGCGATCCGCGCGCTCGAGAACGAGCTGGCGTGCGCGGAGCGCACCGATGCCAAGGTCCTTATTACCGGCGAGACCGGCGTGGGGAAAGAAGTCGTCGCCCGTCTGATCCACGAGCGGAGCAGGCGCGCCTCGGCGTCGCTCGTGACGCTCAACTGCGCGGGCGTACCCGACTCCCTGCTCGAATCCGAGCTGTTCGGTCATGCGCGTGGCAGCTTCACGGGCGCCTGCCGAGACAAGGCCGGGATCCTGGAAATGGCGCCCAACGGGACGGTCTTCCTGGACGAAGTCGCCGAGATGAGCGTGCGCATGCAGGTCGTGCTGCTCCGCTTCCTGGAGACCGGTGAAATCCAGCGCATCGGGGCCGATCGCGCCCACACGCGGGTGAACGTCCGCCTGATCACGGCGACCAACCGTGACCTGCAAGGGCAGATCGCGGCCGGAGCGTTTCGTGAGGACCTCTACTTCCGCCTCAACGTCATTCATCTGACGATTCCGCCCCTGCGGGAGCGCGTCGAGGACATTCCGCTGCTCGTGAGCCATTTCCTCCAGCTCCATAGCCGCGCGCACCGCGTCGAGGCGCCGCAGATCTCGACCCAGGCGATGGATGCGCTGCGTTCCTATCGCTGGCCCGGCAATATTCGCGAGCTCAAGAACGTCATCGAGCGCCTCGTGTTGACCGAGTCCGGCAGGATCGTCGGGGCGGCGGACCTGCCGCATGACGTCACGCAGTCGGCCGGCGCGACATCTGGCGACGACGGCCGGACGGAACCGCGGCCGGCGAGCCCGGCCGAGGACCTGGCGGCGATGATGCTCACTCACGGCGAGTCCTTCTGGTCGGTGGTCTATCCCCTGTTCATGTCGCGCGATCTGACGCGCGGCGACCTGCGGCGAATCATCCACATCGGCCTCGAGGACACCAACGGGAACTACCGCCTCCTCGTCGGCCGTTTCAACATGCCCGAGAGAGACTACAAGCGCTTCCTGGCCTTCCTGCGCCAGCACGATTGCCATCTCCCGTTTCAATATTTCCGCTGCCGGCCGACGCGCCGCGACGCCGTCGCGCCTCGAGAGGACCGGGCGGTCGCCACTGCCTGAGACAAGAGCCTAGCCGAGAGCCTAGCACGAGTCAAGAGCCCCAAGGTACCTGACGGTCAAGAGCCTGAAGTACCTGACGGCCAAGAGCCTGAAGGTCGACGGCTAAGAGCCCTGAAGTCAACAACCTGAAGTACTGACGACGGGCCGGAAGTACAGGGCAACAAAAGCCATGAAGTACTTCAGGTGCCCTTCAGGGCCCGTACTTCCCGTGCCCTTCAGGCCCGCTTCCCTGCCCTTCAGGGCCCGTACTTCCCGTGCCCTTCAGGGCCCGTACTTCAAGCGCCCTTCGGGGCCCGTACTTCCCGTGCCCTTCAGGGCCGTGTGCCGCCCTTCAGCTCCTGTCCAGTTCCAGCACTGAGTGGAGCAGGACATTTGCGCCGTTGGCGCAGTCCTGCCAGCGCGTGAGCTCCTTTGGCGAGTGGCTGATGCCGGCGACGCTCGGCACGAAGATCATCCCCATCGCGCCGAGCTGAGCCATCATCTGCGCGTCGTGGCCGGCGCCGCTCGGGAGGCGGACCGAGGTCAGATTGAGATTGCCGGCGACGTGCGCAATCACACGCTGAACGTCGGGCGACGCGAGCGCGGGCGGGTTGCGGCTGAGCTCGCTGATCTCGATCTCCGTCTTCGTACTCGACGCGATTTGTCGCGCCCGCTGGCGGATGTCGGCGAGGATGCCGCCAAGTTTTTCACCAGAGAGATCCCGGAGCTCGATGGTCATCCGGACCGTGCCGGGAATGACGTTCGGGGCGTTGGGCGACACCTCGAGCTGACCGACGGTGCCCACCTGCCGGCCGGGCTCCTTCGTGACGCTCTCGCGAACGGCGAGCGCCAGTTGCGACGCGGCGATGAGCGCGTCCCGGCGTTCTGGCATGGGCGTGGTGCCGGCATGGTTGGCGAACCCGGTGACGACCGCGGTGTAGCGTTCGATGGCCACGATGCCTTCGACCACGCCGATCGGCACCTGGCCACGATCGAGTGTTCCGCCCTGCTCGATGTGCAGTTCCAGGTACGCATGATGCGCGCCTTTCAGCCGGACCGCGTCCGTGATGCGATCGGGATTGCCCCCGAGCTTCCGGATGCCGTCAGCGCGCCGCAGGCCGTTCCAGACCGCCTCCATATCGGACGCTTTCACATCGCCCGCCACGATGCGGCTGCCGGCCAGGCCGCGGCCGAAGGCCACGCCCTCCTCGGCTGACCAGACGACGATCTCGAGCGGATGGCGGGTGCGAAGGCTGGCCGTGTCGCAGGCCTCGATGACGCTGATCGCAGCCAGTGACCCGAGGTCCCCGTCGAAGTTGCCGCCGCTCGGCACCGAGTCGATGTGCGAGCCGAACAGAATCGGACGAAGCGCCGGGTCCGATCCGGCGCGGCGGGCGAAGATGTTGCCGGCCGGGTCAATCCGCGGTTCGAGCCCGGCCTTGCGCATGACATCCATGACGTACTGCCGGCCCGCGACGTCCGCGTCGGAGTAGGCCACCCGGCTCACGCCGCTGGCGAACGAGCCGCCGGCCGGCCGCCCGAAGATGCTGAGCGCTTCGATGCGCTCGCGGAGCTTTTGAGCATCGATACGAAGGGCCTGGGCGCTCTCGAGCCCGCGCCTGACAGCCGGCGCCTTCGCAAACACGCCGGCCGACGCCGCGGCCACGCCGCCAAGCCCGCTCAGAAAGGAACGGCGGGAGATCGACATGCAGTCCTTCATGTTGCAGGAGTTTCCCACAATTCGAGCTCTGACCCCTTAGACGCTTACTTGCACGGCGCGGGACAGCCGTCCTTGTTCCACGCCGGCCGGAAGGTGGAGCTCGCGAGCCACTGGACGGGCGCGAGCAGGGAGCGAATGGCTTCGGTCATGTGCGCGAAGTCGATCGCGCGAATCTCGTCGGACGGCTGGTGATACTCCTTGTGCAGTCCGTAGCTCGACACCGTGTGCGCGACGACGCCGCGGCGGGCGAAGCGGATGTTGTCCGACCGCGTGAAGAAGCTTTCCTTCGGGTGCGGATCGGCCACGAGCCGCGCGCCGTGCTTCGCCAGCTCCTCTCCGAGATTCGATCGCTCGTAGCCGGTGAGCCAGAGCGTCCTGGCCGGGACGAGCGGGTCCGGCCGGCCGAGCATCTCGAACTGCAGGTCCGCGATGATCTCGCGGAGCGGCACGACGGGCAGATCGACGAAGAAGCCGGCGCCGAAGCCGCCCCGCTCCTCGCTGCCGAACAGCGCGAAGACGATCGTGCGCTTCGGACGCGGTCCTTTCGCCAGGGCCTCGGCAAGAGCCATTACCGCCACCGTTCCGGACGCGTCGTCGTCGGCGCCGTTGTAGATCGTGTCCACGCCGGGCGAGGGTGGACGAGCGCCGACGTGATCGAGGTGCGCGCTCAGTACGAGCACTTCCCTTGACGCGAGCGGGATCACGTGCCGGTCAGGCGTGCCGACCGCGTTCCAGGTGTACGTGGACGGCTGCACGGTCTTCATCTCCGCCTTGAAGCTCGCTTTGGCGCCGTCGGCAAGCGCGGTCACTCGCGAGTAGGCGGCCTTGTCGAGATAGATCAGCGATGGGCGGCCGGGCGGCGACACGGAGAGCTTCAGCGCGCGTGGCGCGATGGCCGGTTGACGGGCGGCACGAGTGGCCCATTGCTCGCGCACCTGGGCCGTCTCCGGCGCGATGACGAGCGCCACGCCGGCGAGCGCCGCGGTCACCACGGCGTCTTCGGGCATGAGGACGACCGCACCAGCCGGTACGTCGGCGCCCGTGCGGTACTTCACGACCGTTCCAGACAGAGCGGGCGCAGTCATCGTCCAGACCAGCATGTCCTTGCCGTGCGTCAGGATGACATCGCCAACCTGGAGGACCGGCGGCGAGACGGCTTCGAGCGATGCCATCTCGATCTGCTGCACGAACCCGCCGTCATCGCCCATCGGCTCGAGTCCCCAGAGCCGGAACTGCGACGCGATGTACGTCGCGGCGATCTGCTCGTCACGCGTTCCGCTACCTCGTCCGTTCAGCGCATCACTCGCCAGAAACTCCATGTGCGCGCGGATCGTGGTTTCGGTAATCTGAGGGGCCGGCGCGGCAGACGCGGCTGCCGGCGACTGGACCGTGGCTGGAGGCGTCTGAACCGGCACGGCACTTTTCGGCGCGCATGCCTGGCTCGCTGCCGTGACAGCGATGGAAACCGAGAAGAGGAGGACGGATCTCACGCAATCAGCATAAGACATCGGGAGTCGTTTTCTTGAATGGTCACCCGAGAAAACGACTCCCGATGTCCTGTTGTACAGTGCCGCGATGTCCGGAGCCGGCCGATGGTGTGTTGTCACAGCCATCGCGGCGTTCCTGATCCTGTTTGGCGCGCCGCGAGCCGCGTGGGCACAGGCGGCGCCGGCATCCTCGGACGTCCCGCAGTTTCTGCCGCGCGCTGACTTCGCGTTCACCTGGATGCGCCTGTTCACAACGGACAAGCGGTTCGAGTGGGAAGGACGGATCCGGTTCGATTTCGACATCGTCGAGTACGGCGCGGGACGGCTGATGTTCAGGGGCGGCTACGACGCCGTGCTCGGTCGGGAGCGGCGGCTGTACGACCTCAATCAGGGAAACTACTTCTTCGAGGCCTCCACTTCATACCGCGTCGGCGAAGCCGAGATCAGCGGAATCATCTCGCACATCTCGCGGCATGTCGTGGATAGACCCAATCCGCCGGCCATTTCGTGGAACGAGGCCGGAGCACGCGTTCGGTGGGAGAGGGATGGCGATGCCTACGAGCTCGAGATCGCGCGCGCGATGGACCAGGCGTTCGTGGACTACGTCTGGATGAGCCGTGCCCGCGCCCGGATCCGGCATCCGATCAACGGCCGCGCCGAGCTCATCGGGTCGGCGTTCGGCGAAGTGATCGGCGTGAACCATCTCGTCCGCGCTGAGCGCGTCTGCGGCGGCCGGCTGGAAGGCGGAATCCGGATCAACGGCCGGGCCGCGGCTGTGGAGTTCTTTGGCGGCTACGAGCGGCGAATTGACGCGTATCCGACCGACCGGTTTCGAGTTCGCATGTTCCAGCTCGGGTTCCGCGTGGTGAGCAAGTAGTCACGCCGAGCGGCGGGCGTCGATCGACTCCTGGAACGCGATGAGCGCATTGCGCGCGGGCGTCCCCCACGAATAGAACTCCTGCACCCAGGCCCGGGCTTCCCGTCCGAGGGTCTGCCGCCGGCCATCGTCGCGCCAGAGCGAGATCATCTCTCTGGCGAAATCCGCCGGACGTTCCGCTTTCACGACCGGCAATTGCCCCCGCGATCGCAGATCCATCGCCGCTCTGGGTGTGCAGACGATCGCCCGGCCCATCGCGGCGCCTTCGAGGAGCTTGTTCTTGATGCCACCGCCGGAAACCATCGGCAAGGCGACCAGCGCATGCTGCGAGACGGGCAGCCGCAGGTCGTCCACGTTCGCCGAAAGCGACACGCCCGGGCGCGTCGCCAGGCGGGCGACGATCTCCGTCGGCTGATAGCCGATGATGCTGAACCGCGCGCGCGGCACCTCGCGAAGGACGTCCGGCCAGACGCGGTCGAAGAACCAGACGAGCGCGTCGACGTTCGGCTCAAAGTCGAGTCGTCCCCAGAACACGGCCGTTTCAGGCATCACGTTCGTGTCGATCGGCGCGTAGAAGTCGGTATCGACGCCGTTCGGGAGCAGATCGACATGCCGTATCCCCGCGAGCCACCGCCCCGCGCGCTGATCCGTGTCCGAGACCGCCCACGCGCGATCGACGAGTGAGCTGTAGGCCCGTTCGTAGACACCTTTCACAATCGCCGTCCTCAAATGGTGCCAGGTCGAACGATCGGTCGGCCGGAGCAGCGAGAGGTGATGGTAGACCCACTCGTCGGCCATCGCCCACACGCGCACCGCGCGGGCGACGCCGGCAAGGTATGGCAGCGCGTTCAGCCCGAACGCGATGACGACGTCGGCGTTCGTTGCCGACACGGCGTTGGTGACCGCCGCGATCTGTTCATGTGTCACTCCCCAGAAGGATCGGTACCGTTCCTGCAGGCGTGTCATCTTCGCGGGACCCGCAGGCCCTGCGGCCGCGAGCGGAGCGCAATAGGCGAGACGCACGCCCTCGACGGCCCGGGGATCGACCGGCGTGTTCGTCGCGAGCGACACGTCGGCCCCCAGGTTGGCCATCCCCTTCATCATGTAGTAGCAGTACACGTCGTGGCCGCTGGTGCGGGGCCACGCCAGGGAGGACTTCACGTACAGGACGCGCATTCGGCCGATCAGCTCCTGGCCGCCAGAGGCCAGGCGATCGCCAGTTGCCGGCGGACAGCCGCTTCGACCATGTCGGTCGAGATCAAATCCATGCAGTTCGGAACGAAGTCGCAGCTGGTCTTGTAGCAGCTCAGGCAGCTCATGTCGGGGACGACTTTTTCGCCACGGCCGTAGAGCTCGATTTCGGCCGCGCTCGTCGGTCCGAACAGCACGACGGTCCGGCGGCCTCGCGCCAGCGCGAGGTGCATCGCCAGCGTGTCCCCCGTCACGACGACGTGACATTGATCGACCAGCGCCGCGAAGTGCCGGACCGGGTTGTCGCAGCCCGCATCCCAGATCCGGACGCGCACCCGATCGCGTAGCCGCTCGCTCCGCGCCGCCTCGCCAGGCCCGCCGAGCAACAGAATCTGGACGTCCGGATCGCGGCCGATCCGCTCGATGAGCTCGACGTAGCCGTCCTCACGCCACTGCTTGAGCGGCCAGCGGTCCCCGGCGCCATGGTTGAGCCCGACGATCGGCCGTGACGGATCCACGCCGATCGAGGCAAGGTGTGCGTGCGCCTTTTCGCGCTCCGTCTCGCGAAGTTCGAACACATAGCGATGCGCGCGGCCGGACAGACCGAGAATGTCGGCCATGAGGTCCTGATAGGTCGCCGTGCCCGCGCGTTTCAAGTCGTCGAAGACGCCCATTTCGAACCAGCGCCGCGCCGCATCATTGGTCGGCTGGACGATCCCGCGCTCATCGAGCACGAAGCCGTCTTTCCGGGGCGACCGGGCGGCGGCCGCCAGCGCCGCGCTCGTCTTGCCCGCGTCCAGGTTGATCACGCGATCGAACACCCGCGCCTGAAGTTGCGCCAGCGCGTCCGGGCCAAGCTCGAGCACTTCGTCCAGAAAGGGATTACCGTCGAGCAGTCCGACCGATTCCCTTCGAGTGATCCACGTAATCGCGGCTCGCGGATGGACTTCGGCCAATGGTGGCAGAAGAGCGGTGGACCGAAGCACATCGCCCATCGCGTCGAGCTTGATCACGAGCAGGCGCTCCTCGATCCGGTCGTAGTGCTCGCACGTGCAGACCGCCCCGGTCGCCTTGTGCCAGCGGCAGGGGCGGTCGCCGCGGAAGAACCGGCAGTCCAGATCGACGTGACGCGCGGGATGTGACACGTCAGGCGCCCTCTTTGTCCATTGCCTGAAGCAGTCCCGTCGTCGACAGGCCGGGGAGACGCGTGACCAGTTGGACGCGGCCGCCGCCGCTCACGACGACATCCCGTTCGATGCAATCGTCGCCGTACTCGGCGCCGTTCACATGAACATCCGGCAGCACTTCGGCCAGAAACGCCCGCGGATCGGCCTCTTCGAAGATATGGACGTAGTCGACGGACCGGAGGGCGAGCAGCATCTCCGCCCGCTGCTGTTCAGGTACGAGCGGCCGGGATGGACCTTTGTACGCGCGGACCGAGGCATCGCTGTTGATCCCGACGATCAGCACGTCGCCCGACCGCTTCGCTTCGTTCAGGATGTGCAGATGGCCGGCGTGCAGCAGGTCGAACGATCCGTTGACGGTGACGATCCGCCGGCCTCGCGCACGGAGCGTCGCGGCGAGCAGCGCCAGCCCCTGACGCGGGACGATGCGCCGCCGGTCGCCCTCCTCGAGCAGCTCGGGCCCCGTCACCGTCGCCGTGCCGAACTTGCCGACGACGATGCTGGCCGCCTTGTTGGCGAGCGAGACCGCGCCCGCGTGATCCATCTGCGACGCCCGCGCCAGAGCAAACGCGGCCACGACCGTGTCGCCGGCGCCGCTGACGTCGAACACCTCGCGGGCCATCGTGGGCTGCGAGAACTCCTCGGATCCGTCAACGCTGCAGTACGCGATACCGTGCGCGCCGAGCGTGAGCACGACATTGCAGCGAAGCGTCGCCGCCAGCGTTCTCGCGGTCTCGGTCACGCGGCTCGCGGTGGGCTCGGCATCCGAGGCCCGCAACAGCGCGCGGGCTTCCTTCCAGTTCGGCGTGAGGTAGTCGCAGCCCTTGTAGAAGTCACGATGCTGCGGTCGCGGATCGACGATGACCGGCCGGTCCGCCTGATGCGCGCGCTCGATGATGGCGTGCGTCAGTGCCAGCGAGAGGAACCCCTTCGCGTAGTCGGAGATCACGACGACGTCGCATGACGCGACGTGCGCATCGACGGCGTGGTACACGGCAGCTTCGAGGGCCGCCCCGGGGGGCTGCACGTCCTCGTAATCCAATCGCATCATCTGCTGTTGATGACTGACGATTCGCATCTTCCTCAACGTGGGTCGTCCGTGATCGATCGGCACCAGATCGATCTTCGCGTCCGTCGCCGCCTGGTGGAGCGTTCGGCCCGCCTCGTCCATTCCCACGAGCCCGATGAGGGTGGCTGCCCCACCCAGCGCGACGATGTTGGCCGCGGTGTTCGCCGCTCCGCCGAGGACGCGTCGCGATCGCTGCACCTGCACGACCGGAACCGGGGCCTCCGGGGAAATCCGGCCGCACTCGCCGTGAACGTACTCGTCGAGCATCACGTCGCCGAGTACGAGCACACGGCGCCGCGCGAAATCTGCAACGAACGCAGCGAAGGCAGTCGACCGATCGTCGTTGGTCATTGCTGGAGGCCCAAGCCAGTGCGGCGGCGCCACCTCGTCAGGCCAGGCGACCAGGCGCCGTGCAGAAGTGCGCACAACCTCTTGACAATAAACACCCTATCACGACCTCCCAACGCCAGGTACACCACCGAAATCGCCACCAGCGTCGCTCGCTGCAGGTCTGCCACCGAAACGCCTCGCTTCGCCTATAGTTCTCGTCAATCGCCGTCGATTTCAGGAGAGGACATGGCGTCAGACTCAACCGAGGTCGTCAGCCGCATTTTCCGGGACTCGCTCGCCGCGCATCAGCGGTTCGCTGAGACGGGCACGGCGTCCCTGGTCGCGGGCGCGATGGCCATCCGCAGGGCGCTCGGGGAAGGCCGGAAAGTGCTGGCGTTCGGCAACGGCGGAAGCGCGGGCGATGCAGAACACCTGGTGGCCGAGCTTGTCGGGCGTTTCGAACGGGAACGCCCGGGCCTCCCGGCCGTCGCACTGAGCGCCGATTCGAGTGTCGTGACGGCCATCGCAAACGACTATGGCTTTGCCGCGGTGTTCACCCGGCAAGTCGAGGCACTTGGCGCCGCCGGAGACGTGGCGGTCGGCATCTCGACGAGCGGCCAATCCGCCAACGTGCAGGCGGCACTCGCGGCTGCGCGATCGAAAGGACTGCTGACGATCGCGCTCACCGGGCGCGACGGCGGTCCCGTCGGCGCCGCCGCCGAGATTCACATCAACGTGCCCGTCACGTCGACGGCGCGAGTGCAGGAAGTCCATCGGACGATCCTGCATGCCATGTGCGCGATTATCGACGCCTGAGCACGGCGGCTCGCAACCCGACCCGGCCCAGGCGGCTCACAACCCGAGCCGCCCTACTTATCCGACGACTGCGGACGATCGAGCCGGACGCCCGTGCGCGCTTCGAACGTCTCGAGCACTCTCGCGACGTTGTTGTCCTCGAGCCTCAGGATCGCGTACGACTCGCGCGTCTGCACGACGAGCCAGTGCCTGGACTGACGGAACACCGATCCGACATCCAGTCCTTCCGGCGGCGCGCTGAGCGAGGAATCCCACTTCGGATCGCGGGCCTTCACGTACGTCGCCTTGGCAATCGAACGGTACGGCAACGTCGAGATCGCCTCGCCGCCGTCTTTCGGGAGAACGGAGATCTGCCCGCTCGCGAAGTTCAGCAGCACGTCGCGATCGTTGCTTCGCTTCCCGGCCACGACGTACATCTTCACGTTGTTGAAGGCGACGAGCGTCTCCGGCGCAGACGGTGCCGCCGGTGGGCGCGTCGGTCCGGCGGGTGTCGTGCCCGTGGTTCCAGGCAGGGGCCGTGGCTCCAGGAGTCGTGCCCCGAGGCGCCGGCTGTCCCGTGGTGCCGGCTGGCGGTGGCGTGCCGGAGGCCGGCTTCGTTCCGGCGGGCGAGGATGAGGGCGACGCTGCCGCGCCGGTGGCCGGGGTCCCTGGTGTGCCCGGTGGAACCGTGGCGGCTGGCGGATCGACCGGCGTCACCGGAGGCGGCGCGGGCTCGGGCGGCGGAACGGTCACAGGCACTGTAGGCGCCGAGGTCGCTGGATCCGGAGGCGGTGGCGTCGCGGCCAGGCGCGACCGGTACCACACCGTGCCGACGATCCCGCCGATGACGATCATCGCCGCGACGGCGGCAACGACCAGGCCGGCGGCGCTCTTCTTCGTCGATCCGGCGGGCTTGCCTGGCGCGCTCGCGGTCGCTCCGGGCACGGCGCCTGGCGCAGCAGCCGCCGGCTGCGTTCCCGTCGGCGTACGCGGGACCTCCGACACGGTGCCTGGCGACGTGGCCGGTGACGCAGCCACCGCGCCCGATGGCATCGACACGCCGCCCGTTCCCGGACCCCGCATCGACAGCGACCCGGTAGGCAACGGACGCGGCGGCGTCGCGAGGATCTCGGTCGGCGCCGTCGATCCATACGCCGTCGAGCCATAGACCGTCGTGAGCGGCAATCCGGCGAGGCAGCGCGCGAACGCTTCGTGGAACTCGACGGCCGACTGAAACCGCTCCTCCGGCGCCTTGGCGAGCGCGCGCACGACGACCGTCTCGACCCACGGCGGCAGATCGGAGCGGACGAGCCCGACCGGCGTCGGCGGATCGTTCACCTGCGACTGCGCCATCGCGAACGGCGTGTCGCCCTTGAACGGCAGCTTCGCCGGTCGTCAGGCGATAGAAGACGACGCCCATCGCGTAGAGATCGGCGCGCGCGTCGATTTCCTCGCCGCGCACCTGCTCGGGCGACATGTAGGCCGGCGTGCCCATCATGAAGCCGGCGTTGGTCAGATGCTCGGTGCCGGCGACGCGCGCGATGCCGAAGTCCATGATCTTCACCGCGCCGGTCTCGGTGATCATCAGGTTCGCGGGCTTCAGATCGCGATGGACGACGCCCATGCTGTGCGCGTGCGCGAGCGCCGCGAGCGCCTGCATGCACAGCTCGGCCGCGCGCTGCGGCGACAGCGGCGCCCATGCGCTCGACCATGTGCTCGAGCGTCTCGCCGCGCACGAACTCCATGACCATCAGCCACTGGCCGTCGTGCTGGAAGAGCTCGTAGATCGTCGCGATGCCGGGATGGCTCAGCCGCGCGACGGTGATCGCCTCGGCGCGGAACCGCTTGGCGACCTCCGGATCGTTCAGTTCGGCGTTGAGGACCTTGATGGCGACTTCGCGGTGCAGCGTCTCGTCGATGGCCCGGTAGACCGTGCCCATCCCGCCGCGGCCGATGCGGTCGAGCACCCGATACTTGCCGATGTTCTGCCCGACCATGTGGCTCGGTCTACGCAGTCATAGCACGGTTGCCGAAAAGGCCGGCAACCGGCCGCGCCTACCCCTCGACGGCGTAGAACTCCGAGGGGGCGTCCGGCCGCGCAGCGTCTTGGCGCCGAGCGGGCGCACGCTGACGTGCTTCTTGACGCGCTCGTAGGTCGCGCCGGAAATCACGATCTCGCCCGGCTTGGCGACCTCGTCCTCGATGCGCGACGCGGTGTTGACGACGTCGCCGAGCACCGTGAACTCGCGGCGCTTGCGGCGAGCCGATGTCGCCGGTGAGCGCGACGCCGGTGTTGATCGCGATCCGCATCTGCAGCTTCTGCTCGCAGCTTGAGTGTTCAGATCGGCCAGCGCCTTGCGCATCGCCGAGCGCCGCCTCGACGGCCTTGCAGCGGATGATCCGGCTGATCGAACGGGGCGCCGAACACCGCGAGCAGCGCATCGCCGAGGAACTTGTCGAGCGTGCCCTTCGTGCTCGAAGACGACGTCGGTCATGCGCGTGAGAAACGTGTTGAGCAGCGCCGCCGACTGCGATCGGCGTGAGCGGCTCGCAGATCGTCGTGAAGCCGACGAGGTCGCAGAACATCACGGTGACGTCGCGTTCCTGCGCGCTCGGGCCGGAGTCGGTCTCGCTGTGCGTGGATGATGCGGCTCACGACCGCCGGCGAGTGATACCGCTGCAGGCGCTCGCGCCGTTTCGTTTCCTCGAGCAGCTGACTCGACAGCCGCGCCTGCTCGATCGCGATCGCCGCCGCGTTGGTGAGCGCCGTCAGCGTGTCGAGATCGGCGCGCGCGAAACGCGCCGCGCTTCGGGCTGTCCACGTACAGCACGCCGATCACTTCGTCCTGGCTCCAGAGCGGCGCGCACATGAACGACCGGATGTTGAAGCGCAGGATGCTGTCGGTGACGCCGAGACCTGGATCGGTCGTCGCGTCGGTCGCGAGAATCGCGACGCGCTCGCGCATGACCGTGCGCACCACGACGCGGCTGAGCGTCGCGTTCGTCGGGATCGATGCCGTCGCGCTGCCGGAGCACGCGCGCCGACAGCGCTTCGTCAGCCGAATCGCGGAGCATCAGGAACGCGCGCTCGGCAGGCACCGCCGGGAACGCCATGTCGACGACGCGATTCAGGATGTCCGGCAGCGACTGGCTGCTCACGAGCGTGCGGCCGACTTCCGCGAGCAGCTTGATCAGGTGCGCGTCGGCGGCCGCGGCGAGTCCGCTGGGCGCCCGGCGCCACCGGCTGAATGATCGTGCCCGGGCCCTCCGCGATCTGATGCCCCTCGGTGAGCAGATCCTGTCTCCGGGATGTGCTGCTCGAGCGTCAGCGTTATCTCGCCGAGCTTCAGCCGTCGCCGGGCCCGGCGGGGGCTTCGTCTTCGGTCGGCAGCAGCTGCCGCCCGTTCAGGAACGTGCCGAACCGGCTGCCGGCGTCCTGCACGAGACAACGGCCGTCGGCGAGTCGAAGCGTGGCGTGCTGCCGCGAGACGCTCGGATCGTTCAGGACGAGATCGCAGGTCGGGAGGCGGCCGACGACGGCGTCGCCCGGCTTGAGCTGAAAGCTCTTCTCACTGCCAAATTCTTCGTACCGGAGCAGCAGCATGGGGAGACCGCGCTAATGATCCGGACGGGCGACTTTGACGCCGGTACGCGCCTCGAGCGTTGCGAGAACGCTCGTCCAGTTCGAGTCCTCGAGCCGCAGGATCGCATAGGCGCCTCTGGTCTGGATCACGAGCCAGTGCCGCGCCGAGCGAAATACCCCGCCGGGCACGTCCAGGTTCTCTGGCGGACCGGGCAGCGTGGTGTCCCACTTCGGATCCTTCGCGCGCACGTAGGTCGCGGCCACCAGATCTTTGTAGGGCACGTTGCCGGCGCCTTGATCGTTCATCGCAACCAGTGAGATCAGGCCGCTTCCAAAGAACAGCAGCACGTCGCGCTCTTCACCGTTGCGGCCCTTGACGAGAAGTTGCTTGAGCCGGTCGTAGCGGACGACGGGATCGGTGGCCGCCGCTTCGCGGCCCTCGCGGCCGCCTGGTTTTGTCGCCGCACTGGCAGATGCGCCGGGACCCGTCGCGTTTGGTGCGGGCTGCGCCGGAGTTACGACGACGGGTGGCACCGGAACGACCGGTGGTGGACCCGGCGGTACGGTCACGGATCCGGCGCCGGAAGGAGTGGTCGCCGTTGGCGCCGGCGTGCCGCTCGACGCAATTGTCGGCGGCGCTGGGGTCGATGACGTCGATGCCGTCGACGGCGGTTCCGGTTGAGCGGGCGCTGGCGGCGGTGGCGCTGCAGCCGGCGAGGTTGCTGCCGTGCTCGGCGCCGCAGACGGCGGCGTCGATCCCGATCGACGGAGGACGATGAACGCGACGACGGCCAGTACCAGAACCGCTGCGCCGATCGCGATGAGGTTCGAGCGGTTGAGCGCAGCTGACGTCGGCGCTGTCGCCCTCGCCGGTACCGGCGCTGCGGTCTTTGTCTGAGACGTGGTCGGAGGCGGCTGCACCACAGCGCCAGTGCCGGCGAGCATCGTCGGCATCAGATCGGGTGGCAACGTGTCAGGCAGCGTGGCTGGCACGGCGGTGGCCACGGTCGCTGGTTTTTCGACGGCGCCGGACGTGCCCGCTGACACCGGCAAGGCGCCTGACGCGGCGGTGATTCCGATCGACGGCGGCACGGCCATCGTGCCGGGCAACGCGGTGGCGACGAGCTCTGGCGGCACCTGCACCGGCGGCGTCTGCTCGATCGGCAGACCGGCGACGCCGCGTCGCAGCGCTTCGCAGAATTCGTCCGCCGTCTGAAAGCGGCGATCGAGCGCGCGAGTGAGCGCACGGTCCATGACCAGCCCGAACCAGAGCGGCAGGTCCGGTCGAATGGCGCGCACCGGCGTCGGCAGATCCTTGATTCGCGACTCTGCCATCGCCATCGGCGTGTCGCCTTTGAACGGCAGCTGCGCGGTCACGAGGAAATAGAGGACCACGCCGATCGCATAAAGATCGGTGCGGGCGTCGATCTCCCCGCCCATCACCTGCTCGGGCGCCATGTAGGCGGGCGTACCCATCATGAAGCCGGCGCTCGTGAGGTGCTCGGTGCCGGCGACGCGCGCGATGCCGAAATCCATGACCTTCGTCGCGCCCGACGTGGTGCTCATGATGTTCGCGGGCTTCAGGTCGCGATGGACCACGCCCATCCCGTGCGCGTGAGCGAGCGCCGAGAGGACCTGCACGACGATCGCGGCCGCGCGCTCGGGAGAGAGCGCGCCTTCGCGCGCGATCATCGCTTCGAGCGTCTCGCCGCGCACGAACTCGATGACCATCAGCCACTGGCCCTCGTGCTGGATGAGCTCGTAGATGGTCGCGATGCCGGGATGATTCAGGCGGGCGATCGCGACGGCTTCCGCGCGAAAGCGCCGGCCGACACCCGGATCGTTCAGTTCGGTGTTGAGGACCTTGATGGCGACCTCGCGATGGAGGGTCTCGTCAATGGCCCGGTAGACCGTGCCCATGCCGCCCCGGCCGAGGCGATCGATGATCCGGTATTTCCCGATCGTGTGACCGACCATGCAGATTGCTCAGACCTCCGCACCGGCTGGGCAAACCAACAGCTCACTGTGACATGCGCCTTCCGGAGGGCATCGAAGTCTAGCAGGTTGCGAAATGCCGCAACTCGCCTTCGCAGGCTCGTCACGGCTGCGCGCAGGCCGTCACGTCGCGGCGTCCTCGAGCGGGAGGTCTTCCCGGTCGCCCCATTCCTTCCACGAGCCTGTGTAGTTGCGCACCCGGGGATAGCCCAGGATTCTGAGCGCCAGGTAAGTATGCGCGGCGCGATATCCACCCTGGCAGTAGGTGACGACCTCGCGATCTGGCGTCACTCCGGCCGTTTCGTACATCGACCGAAGCTCGTCCGCGGGCTTGTAGCGCCCGTCGGCGGTCAGGTTGTTCTTCCACTCGAGGTGCACGGCTCCGGGAATCGCGCCGCCTCGCCTGGCGCGCACCGCTTCGCCGTAGAACTCGGCATCGCTGCGCGTGTCGATGATGGCGGTCTCCGGGCGTCCGAGCCTGTCGAGCCACCTGCCGCCAGGTCGCCAGCTTTGACGTATCCGGTGTGCCGTGCCAGTCGCTCGGGACGGGCGCGGTGACTTCAGTCGTGACGGGCAACCCTGCGGCCATCCACGCCTTGATTCCGCCGTTCAGCACGCGCACGTCGGGATGTCCCAGATACTCGAGGAACCAGAATGCGCGCGCGGCGCGCATCCCCGAGTCCTGCTCGTAGACGACCACCGGTCGATCCGGTGTGACGCCGCGAAGAGAGAACAGGTGGCCGATCATCCACATGAACGCGCGGAGCGGCGCCTCGCTGGTGTCGATGAGACTGAGACCCCAGAGGTCGAGATGCACGGCGCCGGGAAGGTGGCCGACCGCGAACTCCTCCGCCGGCCGCACATCAATAGTCAGCGCCGCCGCCGGCACGGAGGACGGCGAGATCAGGGGGTCAGAGCTGTTTTCCACAGTTTTGCCCGGTTTGGTGCCAGAGCTCCCGCGTGGGCGAGACCTGTGCCCAGCTAGCCTAACACTGTGGAAATCAGCCCCGCTCCCCCGAACACGTACAGCAGCCAGTGAATCTCGCGCCGGCGGCCGGTCGCGAGCTTCAGCAGGACGTAGGCGAGCACGCCGAACGTGATGCCGTCGCTGATGCTCACCGAAAGCGGCATGACGACGAGCGTCAGGAACGCAGGAATCGACTCGGTGTAGTCATCCCACGGAATGTGACGCGTGCCGTCCATCATCATGACGCCCACGAGCACGAGCGCGGGCGCGACGACGGGATACAGCACCACGCCGCCGGCGGCGGCGTAGCCGCCGCCAATCATCTTGACGAGCGGGTGAAAGAACAGCGCGAGCAGGAACAAACCGGCGGTGACGACGCTCGCGAGGCCGGTGCGGCCGCCGGCGGCGACGCCCGTCGAGCTTTCGACGTACGCCGTCACAGTGGACGTGCCGAGGCCCGCGCCCACGACGGTGCCAACGGCGTCGGCCAGGAGCGCCTGCCTGGCGCGCGGGAACGTGCCGCCGCGGAGGAGGCCGATCCGGCTGGCGACGCCGATGAGCGTGCCGATCGAATCGAACAACGCGAGGAGAAAAAACACGAAGACGACGTCGATGAGCGTTGGCGAGAGAGCGCCGCGGATGTCGAGCTGGAGAAATGTCGGCGCCAGAGACGGTGGCAGCGAGACGACGCCCTCGAATCTCACGAAGCCGAGCCCGAGCGCCGCCAGCGTAGACACGAGCATGCCAATGAGCAGCGCGCCTTTGACACCGCGAGCCAGGAGAACCGCCATGAGGCCGAGTGTGGCGAGCGCGAGCAGGACCGGCGCCGATCTCAAGTCTCCAAGACCCACAAGTGTGCCGGGCGCCGCGGTGATGACGCCGCTCCACTTGAGCCCGATGATGGCGATGAGCAAGCCGATGCCGACGCTGATGGCGTGCTTCAAGCGACTCGGGCACCGCCAGGATGACGCGCTCGCGCAGGCCGACGCCTGCCGTCAGGATGAAGATCGTGCCGGCGATGGCGACAGCGCCGAGGGCGGCCTGCCACGGCGTTCCGCGCGCCACCACCACGGTGAAGGCGAAGAAGAAGTTGTGCCCCATCGCCGGCGCGACGGCGATCGGGTAGTTGGCCAGGAGCGCCATGAGCAGCGTGCCGATCGCTGAGGCCAGACACGTCGCCGTCAGCACGGCGCCGTGATCCATCCCGGCGCCGGCGAGCACGGTCGGCTGCACGAAGATGATGTAGGCCATCGCCAGAAACGTCGTGACGCCGGCGAGGATTTCGGTGCGGACGGTCGTGCCGGGCCGCGGAAAGATGAAACAGCCGCTCGAGCATGGCGGCCGAAGAATACTTGACCGGATTGCCTTTGTAGTGCAAACCTTACGCGATGCCCGACGTCACCCGCGCGCTCGCCCAGATCGCGGCGATCCACGACCAGCTCGCGAAGGGCGAAATCTACCGCGGCTGGCGATCGCTGCCGGTCGCCGCGTCCGGCATCGTCGGTCTCGGCGCCGCCGCGTGGCAGTCGGTGGCGGCCGGCCGGTCGAGCCGTGGAGCTTCGCGGTCTTCTGGCTGGCCGTCGCGGGCGTCGCGCTGGTCGTCGGCTGCTCGGAGATCGTCTGGCACTACGCGCGCCACGCGACGGGGACAGAACGGCGTCAGTCGCGGCGAGTCCTGATGCAGTTTCTGCCGGCGCTGGTCGCCGGCGCCATCGTGTCAGCCGCGCTCGTACGGCTGAGCCCGGCGCTCGTCGTGCTGCTTCCCGGGCTCTGGGCGCTGTTCTTCGGCGTCGGCATCTTTGCCACGCGGCCGTACGTGCCTGCGGCGAGTGTCTGGGTCGCGCTCTACTACTGGCCGGCGGGCCTGCTGCTGCTCTGGACGGCGGAGGGAGTGGACGCGCTCTCGCCGTGGAGCGTCGGCGGCACGTTCGGCGTCGGACAGCTCCTCGCCGCAGCCACTCTCTATTGGAATCTCGAGCGAAGGCAGGACTGATGGCCCGTAAGAGGCGTGAGACGACCGGCGCAGACGACTCGGGACGATTTGCCTATGAAGGGCTCGATCGCGCGCTGCACGAGAAAGCGCGGCTCGGGCATCCTCACGTCGCTCGTCGCACATCCAGACGGCCTGAAGTTCGGCGAGCTGCGGACGCTGTGCCCGCTCACCGACGGCAACCTGAGCCGCCATCTCGACGTGCTGCGAGAGTCGGGACTGGTCGAGATTTGGAAGGGATTCGAGGCGCGCCGGCCGCAGACGCTCGTGCGGCTCACGCCGACGGCCGTCGCCGCTTCGTCGCGTACCTCGAAGAGCTCGAGCGCGTCGTGCGCGACGCGCTGCCGAAAGCGGAAAGCGCGCCCACCCGGGCGAAGCAGCTGCCGCCCGGCTGGCAGCCCGCATAGATTGACGGCCTAGTGCCCAGTGCCTAGTGCCCAGTGCCTACTGAATCACGACATAGCGCCAGAGCCGGCCGAGCTCCTTCGGGTTGGCCGTGACGTACTTGCCGATCTCCTTGTCGAACTGCGCCTTGCGTCTTCCAGGGACGGTATTCCTTGAACTCGCGGAGCATCCGCGGCGCCAGTCGCCGGGATCGTCAGGATGTCCGTCGTCGGTCGCGGTGTTCAGGTTGATCGGGATGAAGACGTACTGCTTCAGCCGCGGCACTTCGCTTCGGATCGGCCGGAAAGTACTTGCCGATCTCCTTGTCGAACTGCGCCCAGCTCGTCCACGGCCGGTATTCCGCGAACTCGCGCACCATGCGCTTGCCGGCGCGCGGGATGAGGAGAATCTCCTCGCGCGTCGCCGGTGTTGAGGTTCACGTGGACGAATGCCCGGCCGTAGAGCTCCGTCGCCTGTTCCTGGGTGAGCCCCTGGCCGAGCAGGAACGTGTTGAAGTCGACGATGCTGCAGAAATGGCCGCTGGGCGATGAGGCCCTTCACGATGGCCGGCGTCATGTGCGGCAAAGACGTGAGCTGCTGCTTCGGTGGCGACGTTCGGATCGAGCAGACCTGCGCCGACCTGCGCATGAGCGGCGGCGGCAAAGGCGACAGTAACGATGACGGCAGCAACAAGCAAACCCAGCGTTCTGAGCGGACCTCATGACTGGCTCCTTCGTCAATCGCGGGATGTCGAAACGTGTAGAGCAGACCGAGCAAGCCCAATTGTGCCATGACGGCGGGCGCGAGCGCCGGGGGCGCCTTCGCGTGAATCGCTTTCTTGAACAACGACCAGCTGACTCTGTGACGCGTCCATCTCGAGCTGGAACTCGAGGTTGCCGCGATAGTGCAGGATGATGCCGAGCGCGCCGGCGATGATGCAGAGCATCATGACGGCCTGAAGAGCCCGGAGCGCTGGCGCGGCTGCTGCCGGCCACGTGCCACACGATCGCGACGAGCGCCAGGACGATCAGGAGCAGCGGCGTGAGCTGCCACGAGTCCTCGTAGTGCGCGAGCAGCGACGAGCTCCGCGCCGATCCCGACCAGCCCGAGCACGAGCAGCGCGAGCATCAGTTGACGCACGCGCACGAGAGCGTCGGTGGGCTGCATGGGAGACATTGAGGCTATAGCTTATTCGCGGTCGCGTCTTCGCGCAGCTTCTCGAGGTGCGCTTCGACGGTCGCGCGCGCGGCCGGCACGAAGCGGCGCCGCCAGGTCCGGGTAGATGCGGGCGACGATCGCGTCGACGTCGGTGATGCCGTCGGCGAGACACGCGAGGACCTGCGTCTCGCGCAGCCGCCGATGCGCGAGGTACTCGGCGATCAGCTCGACCGGCCGTTCGATGACCGGGCCGTGGCCGGGATAGATGCGCGCCGGCCGGAGCGCCGCCAGTGCGATCGAGCGACGCGAGGTACGCGCGCAGGCTGCCGCCGCGGCCGCGCAGGAATCATGACGGTCGTGCCGAGCGCGAGCATGTCGCCGGCGTAGAGATCGCGCGCGTCGCGGGATTCCAGAAGCAGACGTGATCGGGCGCGTGGCCGGGCGTGTGCAGGACGACGAGCTCGGCGTCGCCGGCGCGGATCGCGATCGCCGTCGGCGAGCGGCCGCCAGCCGGCGTCGCCTGGCAGGACCCACTTCGCGGCGTCGACGCCGGGCCAGCGCGCGCGGAGCGCGGGCACGCCGCTCGCGTGATCGGCGTGCCCGTGCGTCACGAGCACGCGCGCGAGCGGCCGGCCGCCGAGCGCGCGCGCGATCGCGTCGACGTGCGCCGCATCGCCGATGCCGGCATCGATCAGCGTCGGCTCGGCGCCATCGAGCAGCCACGTGTTGTTGCCCGCGCCCGGTCATGGCGCCCGGGTTATCGACAGGGAGGGGACGGGCCTGTTTTCCACAGTTTCGGCGGGTTCGGGGACAGGGCTCACGTCAATGAGCCCTGTCCCCAATGTTACCGAAACTGTGGAAAACAGGCCCGTCCCCTAAAAGCTGTACCTGACCCGCGCGAACAGAAAGTCGCGGTCCTTGAAGCGGCTGAGGGTGTCGTCGCCGGTGCCGAGAAACGCGCCGGCCGATCCCTTCGACGGCGACGTTGTCGCGCGCGTTCCAGACGACGAGCCCGCGCACGAAGCCGACGCGTCGCCGGGATTGACGACGGCGAAGACGCGCGCGAGATACCGATCGCGGACGAAACGTGCGCTCGATCGAGCCGACCAGATTGACGTTCGTGCGCGCGACGACCGGGATCGTCAGCCGACCAGTCGCGGTGAATCAGAACAGATCCGAAGACGCGATAGTCGCCCGTCCGGCGATCGAAGCCGATCGCCGGCATCGATGGCATGCGCCGTCGACGAGACCGGGCCGCAGGCGGCCTGCGAACTGCTTCTCGACGAACGCCGCGAGCCTCGCCGCGGATCGCCCACTCGCCCGCGACCGTCTCGAAGTCGCCCGAGATCATCGTGAAGCGCGGGAAGCGCTCGACGAGCCGTCCTTCGACCGCCAGGACAGGTCCCGACTGCGCTCAGGACGGGTGGCGGATCCGGCTCGAACGCTGACGAGCCCGAAGCCGTCGAAGCCGCGATAGACGGCCGCCGCGACGTCGACGCGGCCGATCGTCGCCGACGCGCGGCCGCCGCCGGAGAGGTTCGACCAGCGACGTCGCCGGCTCGAGGTGGACGCAGCTCCGGATCGGCGAGCGACCACGCCGGCGGGAGCACGACGTCGTTCACCAGATTGAACGGCGACGTCGGCTCGTCGAGCGCGTCGAACGTACGCGCGCCGGAAGACCGGCACGAGGACGCCCTCGAGAACGAGCCGCTCCGATGCGATCAGCCGTCCGCGGACGAACGCCACCGGCAGCCGCGCCTCGCTGCGGCCGTCGAGCAGGAACCGCGTCGATGTTCGAGCGGATTGATCGACGTCCGACGGCTGGATCTCGTCGAGCCGGCCCCAGACGAGCCGTCCGTACCCGATCGCGCAGATCCCCGGCCTCGCCGCCGAGCTCGATCCAGCCGTCCCGCACGCGCGGCAATCGCGTCGGTGACGGTGCCGGCCCGATCGGCGGCCAGCCCTTCGAAGAACGCTTCGAACCGATAGCGAAGCCGTTCGCCGTGGCGCCCGCTGACATCGAACGAACGCGCGGGCGCAGCTCCGCGGCGTCCTCCCGCGGCACGGCGTCGGCGAGCACGGACACCTGGCCGTGAACCGAGATGCGATTCGAGCGGCGCAGCGGACTGTGCCGGCGCGCTGCGCGGCCAGCAGGACGGCAACGATCCATGCCGGACCCGTCACAACTCGCCCCGCGCCAGCGCACGCCTCGACGCGTGCACGCGATCGGCGCCGAAGAGCGACGGCATCAGCTTGATCGTCGCGGGCAGGATGAAGACCTCGGCGAGAAACGCGACGATCATCGTCAGCGCCAGCAGGCCGCCGAACCAGGCCGTCGGCTTGTACTCGGAGAGCGCCAGCACCCGAACGCGCAGCTGTTGATGATGCGCCGTCGTCAGCGCCGCGCGGCCCTCGTGCGCGGTGGCGAGTCGCGATCGCCTCGTCGGTCGACGCGCCCGCGCGCCGTCTCGCGGCGATACCGGCTGATGAAATGAATCGTGTCGTCGTCGACGACGCCGAGCGCGACGCTCGCGAGCATGACCGTGGCGACGTTCAGCGAGATGTCGAGCCAGCCCATGACGCCGAAGATCGCCAGCACCGGAAACAGATTGGGCACGATCGCGAGCAGCCCGAACCGCCACGATCGGAAGACGAGGAAGATCACGGCGAACACCGTGACGAACGCCGTCGCGAAGCTGCTGATCTGCGACACGACCAGGTAGTGATCGAGCGTCGCGAACAGCCGGCCGGAGCCGGTGACCGTCGGCCGTGATGCCGGTGCCCGCGAACGATCTCCGCGGCCATGCGCTCGGCCGTGCTCGATCTGCTCGAAGACGAGGTCCGAGCTCATCGACGCGAGCTTGACCGTGATCTGCGCCTTCGAGAAGTCGCTCGCGGCGACGCGCTCGAGCTCGGCGCGGCCCTCGTCGCCGAGTCCGAACACGAACAGCTCCTGCGCGACGACGTCGGCTCGCGTCGGCAGCGGCGACGGCTCCGCGCCGTCGCCGAGCTCGCGATGCACGCGCTTGACGTAGTCGACGAGGCCGGTCACCTTCCGGACGAACGGCAGCTTGCGCAGCTCGGCTTCGAGCCGGTCCATGCGCTCGAGCGCGTCCGGCTGCTGCAGCGAGTCCGGCGGGCCCTCGAGAAAGACCTGGAACGTGTAGATGCCCGGACAGCTTGTCGTCGATGACGTCGCCGCCGACTGGCCGAGCGGATGCGTCCGGCTGAAGAAGTTGATGTGATTCGTGTCGACGCGCAGCCGCGCACAGGCCGGCGATCGCGAACGACCGTCACGCACGACGGCGACCGCCAGAATCAGCGCGCGGGCGCCGCGTCGTGAACGCGCGCGACCGCATCGCATCGGCCCGTCGAACCACGTCTTCCTGCGGCGCCGGCGCTGTGCTCCGGCTTCAGCCAGCCGAGCATCGTCGGCATCAGCACGATCGAGATCGCGAAGTCGACCATCACGCCGACGGCCGATCCGAGGCCGAACTCGCGCACGGCGACGATGCTGCTCGTCGCCAGCGACGCCATGCCGAGCGCCGTCGTGCCGCTCGCGCCGAGCAGCGGCGCGACCAGGTGCGACGACCGTCGACGTGAACGCCTGCTCGGCCGTGCCGTCGGCGCCGCGCCTCGCCGTAGTGCTGGATGATGTGCACGTCGTCGGCGATCGCCAGGACGACGCACGAGCGGCACGATCATGCTGCTCAGCACGTTGTAGTTGAAGCCGAGCAGATCGTAGAGGCCGAGCGTCCAGATCACGCTGACGAGCACGGCGCCGAGCGTCAGCAGCGTCTGCCGCCACGATCGGAACATCGCGTAGATCGCGATGAGCGTGCAGCACCAGAATCGGCGGCGTGAACTTCGTCTGGTTGTCGAGCGTGATCCGGTTGTAGGTCTCGCTGATCTCGAGGCTGCCGTTGAAGTGGGCGCGGAAGTCCGCCGGCAGCTGCGTCGTGACGATCGCGCTGGATGCGCTGCGATGACCGCGGCGCGGACGTCGTCGACGCGCCGCTCGTCGAAGAAGACGACGATCGCCGCGACGGTGCCGTCGTCGGACACGAGATCGCCGCGGAGCAGCTCGTCGTCGAGCGCGCGCTGCGCCGACGTCGGCCGGCGACCTGGTCTCGAGATCCTTGATCGAGCCGGCGGACGTCGAGCACGGCGTCGTCGTCCGGCGACGCCGGCGGCCGGGCGTCGACGACCGTCGCCGTCGCGAGGCTGGCTGACGCGATCGACGGCGTCGACGCGCTCGATGTCGCCGCTCGACGCGCTCGAGGAACTCGAAGCCCTCGCGGCTGAACAGCCGGTCGCGGCTCGGCGCCTCGATCGCGACGATCAGCGTGCGCGTGCCGCCGAACTCGTCGCGGAATCGCTCGTACTCGCGGTAGACCGGATCCTCGCGCGAGAACCACGCGGTCAGGTCGTTGTCGATGTTGGTGATGTTGGCGCGCGGCAGCGAGGACGACCGCGCCGACCAGAATCAGCGCCGCGCAGCACGCGACGCCAGCGGTAGAGGAATGCGGCGAGCGTCCGGCTCACCGGCCGCTGCCCCGCTCGAGCTCGCGCCGGCTGAAGTCGTCCGGCGTCAGGCCGACGTTGTACTCGACCTTCTCGATGACGAGCTCGGTGCGCGTCCGCTGCAGCGCGTCGGTCATGCGCATCTCGAGCGCGGTCCAGTAGCCGTCGACGCTGCTCGAGCCGGACGGGCGTCGAACGTCTTCTGGATCTCGTCGCGCTTGTTGTGGATCTCGGCGTGGACGATGACGAAGTTGTCCTGGCGGACGAGCGAGACGACGCGCGGAAAGCGGGCGTTGGCGTCGCGTGCTGCGTCGACTCGAGCGTGTAGACCGGATGCGTCGAGCCGTCGGGCGCGGTCCAGCTCGCGTCGGGCGCGTCGAGCAGGCGGTAGGTGTAGTCCTCGAACTCGCGGCCGCCGATGTCTTCGTAGGTGAAGTCGCTGCCGACGAAGCTCTCCTGCGATTCCGAGCCGGCGATGCGGCGAACGCGGCCGAGCGACGGCAGATACAGAAACCGCTCGTCGTCGCCGTTCGGCTGCTCCCAGACGAGGAAGCCGGTGCCCTTGATGTCGTTCGGGTACGTGAAGCGCACCAGCGTGCGATCGGCGGGACCGGACGCCCGGGGCCGCCGCGCAGCGACGAGGAGCGTGAGCGCGCGCTCGCGGACGCGCTCCTGGCGGTCGAAGAGGCGCATGCGCATGGACATCGCGGCCGTCGTGGCCGGTGTCGCGGTCCTCGACCTGGCGCGCGACCCAGGCGCCGCGTTCTTCGGCGGTCGTGCCCGGCGCGACGGCGCGGGCGGGAGTTGTTTGTCGGGCGAATAGCTCGTTCCCGGCCCCGGTATTCAGGAAGAGCAAAATCAGGAAGCAAGATAGCAAGGCGAGACATCGGCTTGCGCTGACAGACGATCCCCGGGGAAAGGGGGACCGTGAGGGTCTGTTACCGAGAAATGGGGCCGGGAACGACCTGACTAATTATGTGAAATCTTTCACAAGGTGTCAAGCGCCCTGTTAACTCCAATGGATACATCGATTTACATCGATGGCCGGTTGGAGGCGTCGTCAGGGAGTCGCACGACGCTCGGTCCGGCGTCCGCCTGATGGCGCAACGGCCGTTGCTGGTTCCGATATTGCAGCGCCGTGTACCGCCGCCCGGTTCCCGGCCTATGCTGGGACGCGGGCACATCGTGAAGAGAAAAGTCCTCTGGTGGATCATCGCAGCGGGCGTCGTGGTCTTCCTGTCGCTCAGCCTCAGCTTCCTGTGGCTCGCGCGCCCGGCGGCCCTGCGGGCGTATCTCGTCGAAGGGCTCTCTGAACACCTGGGCATGGACGCGAACGTGGGCGAGGTGAGCATCCGCCTGCTTCCGCGACCACGTCTGGACGTCACGAACCTCACGCTCAGCGTCCCGAACGGCGGCGATCTGCCGCCGTTCATCAGCATCGCCCACCTGTGGGTCGACGTCGGCCTGCTCTCGTTCGCCCGCCGGCACGTCGACACGGTCTACGCCGAAGGGCTGAAGATTGCCGTGCCGCCGAAAGGCGAGCGGCGCGAGATGGGGGGCTCCAGCTCCCGCGACAAGGCCGACACGAAGATCGTCGTCAATCACCTCATCGCACGCGACGCCGAGCTGACGTTCGTGCGAGGCGACCCCACGAAACGCCCTCTGACGTTTCTGATTCACGATCTGAAGGTTGACGATCTCGGATTCGATCGAGTGATTCCCTTCTACGCCAAGCTGACCAACGCGGTGCCGACCGGCCTCATCGAGTCACGCGGCACGTTCGGACCATGGCAGCGAGGCGATCCGGGCAGCCTGCCGGTGGGCGGCGACTACACCTTCACTGACGCGGACCTGTCGACGATCAACGGCATCGGCGGCACGCTCTCATCGGTCGGCAAGTACGAAGGGCATCTCTCCGAGATCTCCGTCACCGGCGAGACCGACACGCCAAACTTCAGCCTGCAGCTCGGCGGCAAGCCCGTCCCGCTCAAGACGAAGTTTCAGGCGATCGTCGACGGGACGAACGGAACGACCGAGCTCGTGCGCGTCGACGCGAAGATGCACAACACCTCGATCGTCACGAAGGGCGCAATCACCAACCTCGAAGGCCCCGGGCGTCACGACGTCAAGCTTCACGTCACGATCGAAGACGGGCGCATCGAGGACGTGCTGGCGCTCGCGATTGACTCGGCCAACGCCGATGCTCATCGGCGATCTCTCGCTCGAGAGCACGCTGCAGCTTCCGCCCGGCAAAACCAGGGTCCCGCAGCGCCTCGCGATGACCGGCCGGTTCGGCCTCGGCCGCGCGCAGTTCACCAACGCACAGGTGCAGGAAAAGCTCCAGGAGCTGAGCCGCCGCAGTCAGGGCAAGGACGAGGACGAGCGGATCGGACGCGTGCTGACCGATCTGAGAGGCCGATTCGTCATGAAGTCCGGTGTCCTGAACTTGCAGGATCTCACGTTCCGCGTGCCGGGAGCCTCGGTGGCGCTCGCCGGGACCTACCGCCTCGACGACGGCGCGATCGATCTGGCGGGCACGCTCAGCATGCAGGCGTCCGTCTCGCGCGCGGTTGGCGGCTTCAAGTCGATTTTCATCAAGCCGTTCGACGGGCTGTTCAGAAAGAACGGCGCCGGTGCGGTCGTGCCAATCAAGATCACCGGAACACGCGACGAGCCGAAGATGGGCGTGCAGGTCGGAAAGATTCTCAAAGGCAAGAATTAGCGCGCAGGCCGCCTGCCTGTCAGTCTGCCGAGCAGCTTCACGGCGTAAATCGCCGTTCGTTCTCTCAGCTGATCGGAATCCCCGGGTCCGTTGCCGAGGCCAAGCGGATGCAGCTGGTCCACGGCCGAGTCGGTGCCTTCCATCGGGTGCATCGCGATCCAGTACAGGATCTTGACAAGGTCGTCCTTCGGGACGTTCTGCTGCAGCTCGGTGAACACGACGACGGGCAGGAACCGCTCGATGGGGATCTGGAAGATGTCGGGAACCGCGGCGACATACAGGTAGTTCCGCACGCGCTGAACGGGATCGGCGACCTTGCCGGGCGCCCACTCCGGGAGCTTCTGCCGAACGAGCTCCAGCTCGTCGGCCACATCTTGCTCGGGCTGCTCATCGGCCGACGCGATGGGCGTGACGACGCCGCCGTCCGAGGGGAGACGCGTGAAGATCAAATCACGATCGATGTCGGCCATCGTCACGGCACGCCACGACGCGGGGCCGGTTTTCGCCGGAGGTTCTGACGGCGGCTTGCCGGCGGTTGATGGCGTCGTGGCCGGCGTTGCCGGCGGCGCTGGCTCCGATGTCGCCGGTTTCTGCGGCGGTGCCGCGATCGACGGCACGCCAGGCGCCGGCACAGGAGGCGAAGTCGCCTTCGGAATCTCCGCGCTCGGGGGCGGGGTGATTCTGCCTGGGGCAGGCCCCTCGACTCCGCTCGGGGCAGGCGCAGGTGTCTGAGGCGCCGCCGGCGCCGGGGTTGTCGAGGCGGCCGTCTCCACTTGCGGCGGCGGGGTCGCCACGACCCGGCCACGCTGTTCGGCCAGCAGCCCGACGCCAATCCACGACGCGAGGGTGAGCGCGAGCCAGCCCTTGCCGCCGCGCGTCGCGAACCGCTGCCCTGAGTCCCAGCGGAACATCTTCGCGCCGGCGACACATCCCGACAGACCAATCACGAACAGCGCCACCAGCGTGAACCACGCGGCGCCGAGACCGCTGCCGTTCACCGTGGCCTGCACGGCATCGACCGAATACCGCCCCGGGAAAAACGCGGAGAGATGTTGCGCCCATTCCGGAAGGCTCATGAGCGGCACGGCGACGCCGCCGATGATCAGCATCGGCAGGAAGAGGCACTGCCCGAGCGCCTGCACGGCGGGCACGTTGTCCGCCATCATCGCGATCACGAGACCCAGACCGAGAAACGCAAACGCCGAGAACGTGAACGCGACCCACAAATCCATTGGATGTCGCGGCATCGGCATGCCGATCGCCATCGCGAGAGCCAGTTGCAGCAGCGCCGCGGTCAGGAGCATGACGTAACGCGCGAGCACCGTGCTCGTCACGAGGCTCGCGGGATGCGCAGGGACGAGCCGGTACCGGCGCCAGACCCCGCGCTCGCGCTCACTGACCATCGTCGTTGGCAGGCCAAAACAGGCGCCGCCCAGGACGGTCACGGTGAGGAGCTCGCCGATGTGCCGGACGAGCGGGACGCGCTCGTGCCGGTAGAGCACCCAGAACGCGACGAGGAAGATGGTCGGGAACAGATAGCCGTACAGGAGCGCCATCCGGTTCCTGAAATGGAGCCGCAGACTCGTCCTGAACTGCTGGACCAGGCCGTTCATGACTCGTCGGTCCCTTTGCCGGTCAGCTCGAGAAACACCTCTTCGAGCGTGGCCTTCTGGACGTGCAGCTCGATCACCTCGATGCCCCGCGCCTCGAGGCCTCCGGCGAGGGTCGCGAGCGTCCGGTTCACCGCGGGCGTCGTGAAACGGGCCGAGAGGCCATCGCAGCGGACGTCGCGCACGTCCGGCAGCCGCTCGAGCCAGGCGCGATCGATCGGCCGCGATGTCACGACCAGGACCGACGGCGTGGCGCCGGAGTTGCCGGTCAGCTCGCGCGGCGCGCCGGCCGCGATGACACGGCCGCGATCGATGATGGCCACTCGATCGCAGAGCGTCTGCGCCTCTTCGAGGTTGTGTGTCGTGACGAGCACCGTATGGCCGTCCGTCTTCATCTGCCGGATGGCGTGGTGCAGGTCGCGGCGCGACTGCGCGTCGAGCCCCGCGGTCGGCTCGTCGAGAAACACGATCTCCGGCTTGTTGACGAACGCCAGCGCGAGCGCAAGACGCTGGCGCTGCCCGCCCGACAGCGTCTCGAACGCCGCGTCGGCCTTCTCGGCCAGCGCGAACCGGTCGAGCAGCTCCCGCGGCTCGGCGCGGTCACGGTAGAAGGCGCCGAACAGCTCGAGCGCTTCGCGCGGAGTGATCTTGTCCTGCAGCGCCGTCGTCTGGAGCGCGGCTCCGATCTTCTGCTTCACGTCCCGCGGATGACGCCGCGCGTCGATGCCGGAGATCTCGATGTGCCCCTCGTCGGGCTCCCGCAGGCCAATCACACACTCGACCGTCGTCGTTTTGCCCGCGCCGTTCGGACCGAGCAGCCCGAACACCTCACGCGGCGCGACCTCGAAGCTCACGCCGCGCGCGGCGTGAGCGCCGCCGTACCGCTTGTGCAGATCGCGCACGACGACTTTCGGCTGCATGGTCATTCCTGCGGTGTCCGGCGCCCGGCCGGACGTCAGACGCCTCACGTTCCGCCGAACCCGATCGTCACCCGCTCGCCCTCCACGATGACGGGGACGCGCCGCTGACCGCGGCTGAACACCAGCATGCGCTGGAGCTCGCCGGCGTTCTTCTTGACGTTCACGTACTCGAACTCGATGCCGCGGCGCTCGTGATCTTCAATCGCCGCCTGCGTGTACGGGCACGAGTCCTTGCCGAAGATCGTCACCATCGAGTCAGCCAGCCTTTCCAGGCGCCGTCCCGCCGGCCTCGACCGGCGTCGAGAGCTTTCGCTTCGTTTCCTCGGTCAACGGCACAGGCTTACCGGCATCGTAGTCGTACCACACCTGCACCGTGCGCGCCGTCGACACGAGCCGGCCGGTGGGCACATCGACAACCTCGTACTCGTAGGTCGCGCTCGTCCGGCCGAAGCTCGCCAGCGCCAGGCGCACCTCGAGCTCGTCGCCGTCATGCGCCTCCGATCGGAAGTCGACTTCGGCGCGCGCCAGGATGAACCCTTCGCCGCGCCGTCCGTCGGGGCCGCGCCTCGACCAGGATCCTACCTGCGAACGCCACAGCACAATGCGCGCCTGCTCGAGGTACGTGAGGTAGACGGCGTTGTTGACGTGACCGAGCGGATCGCAATCACTGAAGCGCACCTCGAGACGGTGACGCAACAGCAGCGGGCCGGTCACTTCGCTCCGCCCTGCTTCAGATACGTGTTCCACCACCGCAGCTCGTTCAGCATCCGATGGACGTTGTTCCAGTGGCCGCCGATCCCGTGAGGCTGGCCGGCGTAGCGAATCATCTTGGCCGGAATCCCGCGGCGCTTCAGCGCAAAGTACATCTGTTCGGCTTCTTCGTACGGCACGCGCTGATCGACCTCGCCATGAACGAACAGGGTCGGCGTTCTGACGCGGGCCGCGTAGGTCAACGGCGACTGCCTGATCATGCGATTGCGTGCGGCTTCTTCCCACGGCGTCCCGAAGAACTCCGTTTCCTTGGTCCGAAAGATGTCGGCGGTGCCGTAGTCGCTGATCCAGTTCGAGATGCCGGCGCCGCTGACCGCAGCGGCAAAGCGGTCGGGGTACTGCGTGATGAGCCAGTTGGTCATGAAGCCGCCGTACGAGTGCCCGGTGTGACCGACGCGCTTCGGATCGATCGGGTACGACTTGATCACGTGGTCGATGCCCGAGACGACGTCTTCGCCGTCCTTGTCACCCCAGGCGCCCCAGGTGGCCCACTTGAACGCGTCGCCGTAGCCGGTCGAGCTTCGGAAGTTCGTGTCGAGGACGAAGTAGCCGTTCGCCGCGAAAAACTGCTTCTTGAAGTCGAAGGCATACCCCGTCGCGGAATGCGGTCCGCCGTGGCTGAACACGATCAGCGGATACGGCCCCCTCGCACGATCGTAGCCGTAAGGCAACGTGAGCCACCCTTCGATCTGCGTGCCATCCCGGCTCGCCCATTTGAGGTTGACGGACGAACTGAACGAGATCTCGCGAACGACCTCGCGGTGCACGTCGCTCAGGCGGCGCTCGCCCGTCCCGTCGATGCGGGCGACGTACACATCCGGCGGCGCGTCGTGGCGGCCGACCGTGTAGGCAATCGTCGTCATGTTTCGATCGAACGAGAGGCCGGTGTGCCTCCGCCCGCCTTGTGTCAACTGGCTCACCGCGCCGTCAGGGACGGACACGCGAAACAGGTGCGTCTCGCCGCCCTTGTCCGCGGTGAAGTACAGGAACTTCCCGTCCGGCGACCAGCGCGAGTCGCCGGGATCGAGGTCCCACTTCGCGGTCAGGTTGATCGGCGCGCCGCCTGTGACGGGCCGCACGTACAGGTCGCGCGACCCTCCGTGGTTGAGCTTCTGATCGATGATGAGATCGGTGCCGAGCGAGCGCGCGTACGAGAGATACCGTCCGTCGGGCGAGAACTCCAGATCGCTGTGCACGTAGCCGTCGTCTGTCAGCCGCGTCAACGTGCCGTCGACGCTGACCGTCCAGAGATCGGGCCGGTCGTACTTGAGCTCGTCCCGCCACGTCGTGTCGGCGATGAACGCGACGAGTTTGCCGCCCGGATGCCAGACGACGCCGGTGGGTCGGATGTCCATGTCGACGAGGGTGCGCGGCGCGGCGCTCCCGTTTCCGTTCGCGCTCTCGAGGACGATCCGCTGCGCGGGACGGATCGTGAGATTCGGCGCAGGGAACGCCTGACCGTCCCGCTGAAATTCCATCCAGTCGAAGGTCGCGCCCTGAAAACGCTTCTCGTGACGTTGCTCGAACTCGGTCAGCACCGGCATCGACGCCGGCGGCCGCGGTGTGTCGTGCAGGACGATCGTCCACGCGGCGTCCGGGCTTCTCGTGCCGGCCGACCCGGCCGTCCCGGCCCCCGCGCCGCGACCGCCACGACCGCCGCCGCCGGCCGCAGCGCTTCCGGTCTTCACCGGCGGTGAGCTCGGGGCCGCCGGATCGATCGTCCAGGTCTCTCGCTCGACCGTGTACCTGAGCAGATTGTTCTCGGTCCAGCTCGTGCCGGCGACGTCCTTCTCCTGATGCCGGATGCGCGTGGCCGGCGATGATCCATCGGTCGGCACGAGATACGACTCGGACCGCGTGCTGTTGTCCGATTCGACGCGCGTCGTCGCCGAGAACGTCACCCAGCGCGCGTTCGGGGAGATCTGGACGCCGGCGACGCTTTGGACGCGGTAGTAGTCCTCGATCGTGAGCGCCCGGCCGGTCGAAGACGGACCTTGCGCGTACGTGGCGCGCCCCGGGTTGTGGGGCGCGAGGAAGTTCGTGGCGCGCTCCGGGTTGCGGAGCGCGTGGGCGCTCTCGAAAACAGCGCCTCCCGCCAGAACGAGACCGATCGCGACGGGCAGTCCAAGTCGAAGTGCGCGCGCCATGTGTGCCCCCACGGCGGACCGGATCGGTCCGCGCTACGTCAGCTTGCGTTTCGCCTCGAGACGGCGCTCTTCCTGCAGCCGCTCGAGCTCGACTGCAGAATGATCCGCGAACTTCATCGTGTCTGCAATCGCACGATGTCCGGCGACCTCGGCAATCAACCGATGCATCTGCTGGCAGACGCGGCGGTACGCGGGATGGCCCTGCGGCGCCGTTCGGAGCTCGATGACGTGCATCGCCTCGCGTGCGTTCATGTCCATCACGAACCGGACACGATATGCCATCGACACGGCGTACTGCGCCGCCTGCGGCAGTCCAGCGGACACGCAGCGCGTCGTAGAGCTCGCTCGAACGATCCATGACCTCGCGCCAGTCGGCGTCGCCGCCGGCGTCGACGACCGCCTCCGGCTGCGTGTAGCCGTGGCTCGTCGTGAGCGCCTGCCAGTCGATCGTCAGCAGGCGATGGCGCTGCAGATCGCGGAAGGCGCCGTAGTCGGTGAGGATGTCGAATCGGTAGCTCGTGCGCTCGAATGCGCGGCCGGGCTTGTGCCGCCGGTTCGTCCGCTGGCCGGCCGCCGCGTCCAGCACGGCACGGCGCTCGCCCGGCGGTCAGGCGCCGGGCGATGTCGAGGAGCTCGGCGTCGGATCGCGACGACACCGGATAGAGCGCCGCGGCGACGACCTTCAGCTCGCCGTCCGGATCGAAATCCACGAGCGTGACTTCCGCCGGGCGCTCCGCTTCCGGGCCCGACGTCAGACGCTGTGCGGCGTCGGCGGTGCGATCCCGCGCGTCCGCGAGGTACTCGCTCCAGCGGCCGCCGCGATCCGGCTGATCGACGCGCGTGAGAAACGCCGGAATCACCTTGCGCAGCTCGGTCAGCATCGCGTCGGCTGTCGCACGCGCCTCGGCCAGCGGATGCGCGCGCATCCGGAGCAGCAGCGCCTCGTAGGCCTGACCCGTGCCGTACATGCCGACGTTCGACTGCGTGGCGGCCGGCAGCAGGCCGCGCAGCGTGTCGAGCGCCTTGGCGCGAATCGCCGCGCGATACACGCCGTCGGAATCCGCCGGCGCCTTCGGATGGCGCGCCGCGAACCAGTCGCGCATCGGCGTCGATCCACTTGCGCGTACGATCTCGAACGTCGCGATTCATCGTCGCGACGTACCGCTCGCGCGCAGCGGATGACCGTCGAGCTCGGCGGGCACGAGGTAGCGCCACGCGTCGCCGCGCCGGTCGGTGTACGGGATGTAGCGCGTGGACTGCTCGAGGTAGGCCATCAGCCGGCCGCGCTCGAGCACCTTGGTCAGGATGTTCGACGCATCCTCGACGGCCAGGTGGACGCCGCCGAGCTGCGCGACCGAGTCGTCGCCGTACTCGTTGAACACGTGCTGATAGAGCCGCTCCGCGCGGGCGGTGCCCACGTCGTCCGTCGCGGACGGCCCGATGGACGGGCCGCTCCCGACTGTCGTGACGAACTCGTCGAGGAACAGCCGGCGCAGCGACTTCGGCGACCGCGAGTAGCGCGCGAACAGCGCGCCCTTCACCGTCTCGGGCAGGTTGACGAGCGCGAAGACTGGCGAGTCCAGTGTTCGTGAAATACGGCGCGATGGCCGCGCGCTTCGGCCTCGGTGAACGCTCATTCTTCGTCCTCGGTCCAGAACCGCCGGTATTCGTCCATGAACGTGAGCGACTCGAGCGAGGCATGCGATCGAAGAACAGCACGCCGTCGAGATGATCGGTCTCGTGCTGGATGACGCGCGCGGGCAGGCCCGCTGGCCGTGAACGAGATGCGCTTGCCCTGTGCGGTCGTACGCCTGCACGCGCACCTCGGGCGCGCGCGGCACGAGGCCGCGGATGTCGGGAATGCTCAGGCAGCCTTCCCACCCTTCGTCTGTCGGCGGCGCCGACGAGCGTGACCTCCGGGATTGATCAGCGTCACGAACGGCATGTCCGCCGTCGTCGGTCATCTCGGCGGGCCGACGGCGGCGTCGCGGACGCCGGCGACGAACAGGCGCAGGCCCTGCGTGCACCTGCGGCGCCGCGAGGCCAATTCCGGCGTATTCGTGCATGGTCTCGAACATGTCGTCGATCAGCCGCTGAATGGCGGGCGACGCGATCTCGTCGGGCGGAACCGGCGGGCTTTTGCACGAAGAACCGGGTGGCCCATGCGTGCCACCTTCAGAATCGCCATGTCGGTGATTATATGAAGAAGGCCCTATATCGCTCGCCCCGGCTCGAGCTGATACGGCGCCGGGAGGTTTGCAATGACCCGGAACGTGCTCGTCTCGTCGCTCGTCTGTGCCCTGCTCGCTACGGCGCTGTTTCTCGCTCACGCGTGAGTCGAGCCGCACCAGCCCGTCGAATGCCGCGTCGCAGCTGCTCGGTGGACACGTGGGCCACCGACGCAGTCTCTGCCGGGCGTCGGATCGGGTTCGGTCCAGGAGGCGTGCACGAATTTCACCTGGTCGGTGACGGAGTTCTCGGGCAGCAGCGGATCGGGGACGTTCTCGGCGACGTGCGTGGGCGTCCTCAAGATCACCGGATCGGCGCGCGGCACGCTCACGGGCACGACGGTCAACTGGTCCGCAACAGCGACTGCCGGCGGGCCCGGCGTCCCCGATGCCTGCGCGATCTCGCTCTCGGGCACGGCGACCTTCGACGGCAACAACATTCGGATCCCGTACTCCGGGACGACGTGCCTCGGGCCGGTGAGCGGGACCGAATTACTCGGGAAGCGCTGACAGGTCAGGCCAGCGCGTCGGCGGTTTCCGCGCCGTAGAACGAGAACCACGGCGCGGCGCGGCTTCAGCGCCGCGTTGACGTTGTTGATGTTCTCGACGCCCTTGCGATTCCAGCCACTTCCGGAACGCGGCGGCGCCTTCCTTCGCGTAGACCGGAATGCCGTCCTTCCACGTCGCGCGGCCGCACAGCACGCCGGAGAACCGCACGCCGGATTCGGCGGCGAGCGCCAGCGACTCGGTGAACTCGGCGTTGCTCACGCCGGCGGAAAGATAGATGAACGGCTTCGTCGCGACCTTGGCCGCCTTCAGGAACCAGGCTCTTGGCCTCCTCGCGCGTGTAGGCCGTCTGCTCCGCCGAACGACTTCGCGCCCTCGACGAACTTCATGTTGATCGGCACTTCGACCTTCATGACGTCGACGCCGTACCGGTCCTTCGTGAACTCCGCCATGCTCGCCGTGACGATCTCCGGCTTCTTCCTCGCGTACTCGAGGCCCTTTTCGTCCGCGCCTTCTTCGTAGCCGACGAACTCCAGGAAGAACGGGATGTCGTTCGCGCGGCACTCGTCGCCGATGCGCTCGACCCAGGCGTGCTTCTTGTCGTTGACGTCCTTCGGATCGAACGGCGTGTAGTACAGCAGGATCTTGATGCAGTCCGCGCCGGCTTCCTTGAGGCGGCGCACCGACCACTCGTCGAGCAGATCCGGCAGGCGGCCCGGGCCGGTCTTGTCGTAGCCGGTCTTCTCGTACGCGAGCAGCAGGCCGGCGCTCTTGGCGCGGCGCTTCGACGCCGGCAGCCCCCACTCGGGATCGAGCAGGATCGCGCTCGCGTGCTGCGTGAGCACTTCGGTCACGAGCGACTTGAATTCCTCCATCATCGCGTCGGTGACATCGCCGCCCTTTTCCTTGGCCAGCGCCTTCTGCAGCGAGCCGCGCTGGTCCATGGCGGCGGCGGCGATCACGCCGCGCTCGTCCGCGACCGCCTTCATGCCTGCCAGCTTCCCGGGGGTGAGCTTCACGTCATCTCTCCTGCGTTCGTCCGTCGCGTGCGTCGGACCGGCAATTCTACGCACCGGGAAATCTGAAGTCCTCGACCACGGCCTCGCTCGATCGCGCGCTCGACGAGCGCCGCGACGTCGAGCTCCCGCTCGGCGGCGTCAACTTCCTCGCGTGAGCGCGCGCGTCGCTGGGATATCGCGGTGTGAAGAGCGTGCAACAGTCTTCGTCCGGAATGATCGACGTCTCGTACGTGCCGAGCCGCTGCGCGTCGCAGCGTGATCTCTTCCTTGTCGAACCCGATGAGCGGCCGCAGCATCGGCAGCGAGGCGACGCTTCCCGACCACGGCGAGGTTGTCGATCGTCTGCGACGCGACCTGGCCGACCGCTCGCCGGTCACGAGCGCCTGCGCGCCGGTCGCGCTCGGCAAGCCGCTCCGCAATGCGCATCATGAGGCGGCGGTACACGACGACGCGCAGCGGCGGCGGCACGGCGACGACGACCTGCTGCTGAACGCCGCCGAACGGCACGAGGAACAGCCGCGACCTGAGCTGATGTCGCGTCAGCGTCGTGACGAGCTCACGCACCTTGTCCTGCGACGTGTGCGACAGAATCGGATAGCTGTGGAAGTGCACGAAGTGCGCGCGGCAGCCGCGCCGGATCAGCCGCCAGGCCGCGACCGGCGAGTCGATGCCGCCGGAAAGCAGACACATCACCTTGCCGCTCGTGCCGATCGGCAGGCCGCCGGCGCCGGGCTGCCGGTCGAAGTAGAAGAACGCATCGGACGTGAGCACTTCGACGCGGATCGTGACGTTCGGACGATCGAGATTCACCGGCCAGCCGGTCGCCTGCTGCACGCGGCGGCCGACCTCGCGCTCGATGTCGGGCGACGGCATCGGAAACCGCTTGTCGGCGCGCCTCGCCGTGATGCGAAAGCTCTCGGCGGTCCGTCCGCGTACGCCTTCGGCGACCGCCGAGGCGATCGCGTCCAGATCCGGCAGCAACGTGCATGGCGCGCGCGAAGTTGCCGATGCCGGGGAGCCGCGACAATCGATCTCGCACTTCGTCCCACTGGTCGCAGAGGACCAAGCCTGATGATGATGCGCCCGACCATCGGCCGGACGCTCGCCACATCGAGGCCGCGCAGCGCGCTGCGGATCGACTTGACCAGCGTGGTCAGAAACCACGGCCGGTTGCGGCCCTTCAGCGCCAGCTCACCGTAGTGGACGACGACCGATGACATCGGGGTGATCGTGGACCCTGGGCACGAGGAAGTCCAGTGCGGACGCGGTCGTCAGAACTCGCCGGAGAATCTCGATCCTCAACACGGAGGGCATGGAGAGACGGAGGGCACGGAGCTACGCGAGGCCCGGCGTCACACGGAGCGGGTGCGAACGGCCGAACGACGAGTCGTGTCGACGGATCTGCTGGAATGACGTTGAGCGACTCGTCGTTCGGCCGTTCGCACCCGCTCTGGCGGCCTTCGGCCGCCGGCGGGCTTCGCCCGCCAGACGCCGGGCCTGGCAGACACGACCAAGAACGCTCTTCCGTGCTCTCCGGTCCCGCCGTGCCCTCCGTGTTATGGCCTTCGCTTTTGGCTCAATACGGCATCCGCTGCCCGATGTCCGCTCAAGACGGCTCCTTCAATCGTTCCCGGCAGTCCCGTATCCGTCCAGTCTCCCGCGAGGAAGAAGCCGCCGAGCGGCGTCACCGTCCCCGGCCGCTTCGGTGCGCCGGGCGCGAGGGAGAACGTCGCGCGGTGCTCGCGGACGACGACCGATCGCAGGAGACGACGGCTTCGCGCTGCCGGGAGGGCACGCTGAATCTGCTCGACCGCCGCCTGCGCAGTCTCACTGTTCTCGCGCTCGGCCAGCTCGATGGCGCCGCTCGCCACGACGGAAAGGTGCGAAGTCTGATTGCCGTACAGCGCGCTCTTGTTGAACACCCAATGCATCGGGCCGTGAACGAGCCCGACGAACGGCTCGTCTGTGACCGGACCGTCGAACCACAAGTTGACCGTCACGATCGGCGAGCTGCCGGTGCCGGTGGCGGACGAGACGAGCGCCGCGAGGCCTGGCGGCGCCGCTCGCTCCCAGATCCGGCCAAGGGCGTGCCAGGGCACGGTGCTGACGACGACTGACGCCGGGATCGTCGTCTCGCCGGCCCTCACGGCCGTGATCCGTCCGCCGTCGTCGAGCACGATGCACGCGGGCGTCTTCGTCAGAACAGTCCCGCCCTGCGCCTCGATCAGCGCGTCTCGCCGGCGTGGCGTAGAGATCGTCGAGCGGCACCGCGGGCAAGCCGATCGCGGCGTCGTCGGGCTGCGGTCCGAACAGGTCGCCGAGGACGCGGACGAACGGCGCGGCGGCCGCGACGTCGGGTGATTGATTGAGCGCGGCGATCGCCAGCGGATGCCAGAGCCAGTCGCGCAGCGCCTGGGACTGGCGATGCCGGGCCAGCCACGTCGACACGGTCTCTTCCGGCGGCACTTCGGCGGCGACGGCAGCGGCACCGCGGCGTCTCGCGTCGCAGCAGCACGCGCCCGAGATGGAGCGCGCTCAGTCGATCGCGCCACCGGAGCGCGCCCCATCGCAGGACGCCGCCGGCGAGATGCCAGGGCGCAGGCCAGGGCGGGCACTGGAGCGTGTGCAGCCGCCCGTCAGACCCCGCCATGGCCAGCCGCAGGCGCTGTTGCAGTCGGCGCGAGCTGCGACGTGCCGAGACTCCGCAGGAACGCGTACGTCTCCCGATAGCACCCGAACAGCACGTGCTGGCCGTTGTCGACGCGCTCTCCAGTCTCGCGATCGGTGAACGCCGTCGCCCGCCCGCCGAGGCGCGGCGCCTCTTCGACGACGACAACTTTCAGGCCCGCGTTGGCGAGCTGCACGGCCGCGCTCAGGCCGGCAAAGCCGGCGCCGATCACGACGCATCGGGTGCGGAAGCACTCAACGCGGCGCCTTCCACCATTCGACAATCGCCAGCCGTGCCTGCGCCGGCCTGCGGCACACGAATGACCTCTGTGAAGACATCGTAGCGCGCGGCTTCGATGCGCCGGAGCAGCTCGAAATAGATCGCACGCATGATCTCGGCAGGCGAGGAAGCGCCTGCGCATCTTCGGCCGGCAGCAGCCGCGCCGCGCGGGCGAAGAAGATCTTCGCGCGCGCGGCCTGGTGCTCGAGCACGGCGCGCAGGCGATCGGAGCGCACGCCGGCGCCCGCCTCGTCCACTTCGCGCTGGACGTCCGCTTCGGTGCAGCCGAAGCGCGCGAGATCCTCGAGCGGGCAGGTAGCATCCGCCCGCGCCGCTAGTCGACGCCGACGTCGCGCAGGATGTTGGTGAGCTGCAGCGCGACGCCGAGATCGCGCGCGTAGTCCTGCACGCGCGCCTCACGGTAGCCGAAGATCTCCGCGCAGATGAGACCGACGGCTGACGCCACGCGATGGCAGTAGGGCTCGAGATCCGCGAACGTCTCGTACCGCCGCGGCGAGGCGTCCATGGCGACGCCGTCGACCAGCGCCTCGAACTGGGCGCGCGGCAGATTGAACGGCTCGACGAACGGCTGCAGGGCGCGGCCGCGGCTCGGTCTCCGGCGGCTGGTGCTCGAAGACATGCGACGATTTCGCGCCGCCAGAGCGTCGAGCGCCGCCAACGCACGCGCCGGATCCGGCTCCAGATCAACCGCATCGTCCACCGCGCGGCAGAAGTCGAACACGGCCGTGATCGCCCGTCGCTGCGGCGACCGGGCAAGACGAGGAACGAATAGTAGAAGCTGGTCTTGCGGGTCATGTCATGCGCCTAAGGGGCATCCGGAGATCTTCGCCACGTGAGCGTTCGCCAGCCGATCCGCGCGGCGTCCGTCCAGCCCAGCGTCGGGCGCGAACGGAAGACGTCGAATCCGCTCGATTCCAGCCGATCGAGAATGCGCGTTCCGCCGAGCCATGTCGCGCGCAGCTCCCAGCGGAGGCGTCCGGAGACTCTATCCGCGACCGGCCGGCCCGTGACGAACAGGTCCCGCGTCTGCCGGGCCGCGATCGTCAGGGCGGCGCGCCACTCCGGGCTGACGCGTCGCCGATCGAGATCCCGAGCGTCGGCGCCTGCCTCACGCACGACGGCCTGCGGGACGTACAGCCGGCCGCTGCGCCAGTCGCGCTCCAGATCCTGCCAGAAGTTGGTGAGCTGGAGCGCCGATACAGACGGCATCCGACAGCCGGTCCAGGGAGTCGTCACGGTAGCCGGCGATGCGCAGCACCAGCCGGCCAACCGGATTGGCCGATCGCCGGCAGTAGTCGAGGACGTCGGCCCAGGTCTCGTAGCGCTTCACCAGGACGTCCTGCCGGAACGCGCTCAGCAGATCTTCGAACAGCTGAACCTCGAGTCCGCAACGGCGCATGGTGTCGCCGAGCGCGAGGAAGATCGCGCCGGCATCGGAGTCTTCAGCGGGGTCCGCGCCGCTCGCCGGCCCGATGGAGGCGGCGTCCCCAGTCGTCGAGGAGCGCGAGGCGGGCGGCGTCTGATCGCTGGCCTTCGTCGGCGAAGTCGTCGGCGATCCGCGCAAACGCGTAGATCGCGGCGATATGCGGCCGTGCCGACGCCGGCAGCAGCCGTGACGCGACGGGAAAGTTCTCGTAGTGCTGCCGCGAGAGGTGCAGGCACCGCGCGTACGCCGCGGCGACTACCACTCGGTTTCAGCGGCTCCGGCCCGGTGGTTGGCCGCGCGGGCCATGACGAAGAGCAGGTCGGACAACCGGTTCATGTAGGTGATCGCAATCGGCTGGACGCCGTCCTGGTCCACCGCCGCGAGCGCGACGATGCGCCGCTCGGCCCGCCGGCAGACCGTGCGGGAGAGGTGCAGCATCGCGCCCGCAGCGCGAACCGCCCGGCAGAATGAACCGGCGCAACTTCGGCAAGGTCGCCTCGAGCCGATCGATCGCCTGCTCGAGCCGTGTGACGTCCGCGGCATCGACTGCCGCCTTGTCGACGCGCGCGGAGATGCGGTGCCGCGGATCGGCCAGGACCGACCCGAGCGCGAACAGATCGCGCTGGATCTGGTCGAGCAGCCCGTCGAGCTCGGCGCCCGGTTGATGCGCGCGGACCAGACCGAGCCAGGCGTTCACCTCGTCGACGTCGCCGTACGCTTCGACCCGCGCATCGGCCTTCGAGACGCGCGTGCCGTCGAACAACCCGGTCTCGCCGGTGTCGCCCGTCTTGGTGTAGATGCGCACGTCGACTATCTTACGCGGGTGCCCCGCGCCAAACGTCGTCAATTGCCGGCGCCGCCCGCTCCTGCGGCGAGGCAATGGTTCCGGCGGCGGCTTCTCGGTTGGTACAAGGTGCACGGGCGCGACCTGCCCTGGCGCGAGACCAGGGATCCGTACCGGATTCTCGTGTCGGAGATCATGCTCCAGCAGACCCAGGTCGACCGGGTGCTGCCGAAGTACCACGAGTGGCTGGACCGCTACCCGTCGATCGAGGCGCTGGCCGCCGCGCCCGAAGCCGACGTCGTCAAGACGTGGTACCCGCTCGGCTACAACATCCGGCCGCGCCGGCTGCACGCGATCGCGCGCGAGTCGGTCTCGAAGTACAACGGCGAGCTGCCCGGCGACGAGGAGACGCTGCGATCGTTCAAAGGCATCGGCGCGTACACCGCCGGCGCCGTCATGAGCTTCGCGTTCGGCAAGCGCGCCGCGATCCTCGACACCAACGTCGCGCGCGTGCTGTTTCGCGTGTTCGTCGGACGCGGAGACGCGCGCAGCAGCGCGATGGAACGGCACCTCTGGGACGTTTCCAGGACCGTCCTGCCGATCCGCCAGGTCTTCGATTTCAACCAGGCGCTCATGGACTTCGGCGCGACCGTCTGCACCGCGCGTAAGCCGCAATGCATGATGTGCCCGATGACGTCGAAGTGCCTGTCGTACCCGTTCAACCCCGAGCATGAGCGGGCATGACCACCATCGTGGTGCTCGCAGCCGTGATCGAGCGCGACGGACGGTTTCTCGTCACGCGCCGGCTCGACCGGACACACCTGGCGGGCTACTGGGAGTTTCCCGGCGGCAAATGCGAACCGGGTGAGACGCACGAGGCGTGCCTCGAACGCGAGCTTCGCGAGGAGCTCGGGGTCTCTGCGCGCGTCGGCGACGAGATCATCACGACGTCACACGCGTACCCGGACCGCCAGGTTCGGCTGCACTTCCGCCGATGCGAGATCGACGACGAGCCCGGGGCCCTGTTGGGCCAGGACATGCGCTGGGTCTCGAAGGAAGAGATGAAGGCGCTGCCGTTCCCGGAAGCCGACACGGAGCTGATTCGGGTGCTGCTGACAGGACGATCGTAGCGCGGATTGGTCTTTAATCCGCGGCTCTTGGCGGCCCACAACCCGGGCCGCCCTACGACCGGCCCGCTGGCGGCTCACAACCCGAGCCGCCCTACTTCACCAGCGTCAGTTCCACGGTCGTCGTCGCGCCCTCTTTGACGGTGACCTTCACTGGTGCGGCGACCTTGAGCGTCTCGTTCCAGACGCGCAGCTCGTGCGTGCCGGCCGGCACGCCGTCGAGCCTGAACGTCCCGTCCGCGCCGCTGATCGCGGTGGCGTCATCGGTCACCTGCATGTAGCCGCGCATCCAGGTGTGCGTGCTGCAGGTGAGCGCCAGCAGCCCGGGCCGGTCGACCACCCGGGACAACGTGATGTTCGGCAGCGGAATGCTGACGTTGAACAGCGCACGGGCCCCGCTCGTCGCGGCATGCATCGTGTGCATCGTCTGGTCGCGGCTGGTCATCCTGATCGTGCCGCCGGGCTTCAGGATCGACACGCGAGGCACGAACCGGCAGCGCTCGTTGGTGACGACGACCTCAGCGGGCGCCGGCGCTTTCATCCCTGGAATCGACACGACGACGTTGGCGAGGCGACCGGCGGCGTCGACGGAAATCGCTTCGTCCGGAAGCGAGTCGCCACAGACCGCTGGATCGATCGTGATGCGGATCGGACGGAGCGCCGGCTCTTTCGTCGTCGCGACACCGGCGATCGATCCGGTCAGAGACACGGGCGTCGCCGCCGGCGGGGCCGGGGCGATTCCTGCGATCAGCGCCAGACCCGTCAGCGCCGCGCCAAGACCGGCTCGAGGTATTCCCACAAGAGGTAACCGACCCATTTGACTCCTCGCTCATCCCGCTCGTTGAGCGGCACGCTGACGCCGAAGGCCGCGGCGAGCGCGCCGGTACGAGTCAACCCTTTCCGGACCTGTGGCGTCAGTTCGAGCTCGCGATTCTCTCCACTGAGCTCGACGCCGACGGTCCACGTGTTCGGAAAGCTGCTGGTGTCCCTGCCGAGATAGACATGAAAGATGGTCTCACGCGACCTCCAGGAGGTCTTCGTCGGAAATTCCATCTTGAACTGTCCCTGCAGGTACGCGTTGCCCACCATGGTCGCCGCGGCGACGTACGGCTCGATCACCGCGCCGACGCTCCCCGCGAGTTGAGACGCCTGACCGGTGCCGATGGCGACGTCGAGGCCCGCGCTCACGAGGATGCGGCTGACCTGCGGAGTCAACGCGTACTTCGCGCCGAACTCGATGTCGCCAAGTCCTGTCTGCCGCGTGCCGAAGTAGATCGACTCGAGTGGCAGCTCCGCTTCCACCTGTCCACGGCGGCCGACGCGCCGCTCGTACACCGTTCGCAGTTCGTATGTGGCGAACTGATCGGGCGCGTGGGAGGACACCGGCAGGATGACCACTTCGTTTTCGGGAAATGCCTTCTCGGTGAAGATCGGCCGCGGCAGATTCAAGTTGCCGGATGGCCAGCCGGTTTCTTTGCAGAAACCGCGAATGTGGCGCACGAAGCCGCGCACCTCGTCCGCCGACAGCACATCGCCAAACGCCGGCATCTGCGACGACAATCCGACCGCCGGTCCGCCGTTGACGATTGCCATCTCCCAGTCGGCATCGGGCTCGGGCGTCGCAATCCGGCAGTCGGTGAAGTCCATCGGCTCGACTGTCACGGTCGGCAGTGCGACCTTGCCCGAGCCATCGCGGCCGTGACAGCGCGCGCACCAGGCGTTCCATTTTTCCGGAATCGTCGTCGGGACGTCGGGCTGTTGCGCGGCCGCGGGGCGTGCCACGGACATCAGCACCAAGAGCACGAGCGCCAGACGCATGCGCGTGAATATACGCAATCGTCGAGACGCGGCCAAATATGAGATCGATCTCAGCAGATCACCCGGCAAGCGCGACGATCTCGGCTGCGGCCTCGCCAGACTCGCGCTGCACGGTCACCTGCCGGCCGACCACCGCCGCATCGCGATGCACGAACCCCAGCGCAACGACGCGGTTCTTCGCCGGTGAGAAGGCCGCGCTCGTCACGCGGCCCGTGTCGCGCCCGTCGAAGCGCAGCGTCGAGCCGGGAGGAGGTGGCGTGGCCAGCGCGGGATCGAACTCGAGCTTGACGAGCCGTTTCGCGACCCGGCCTCCTCCCCGATGCAGCACGCGGATGATGACTTCCTGGCCGACGTAGCAACCCTTCGTCGTGCTGATCGCACGATCGAGCAGCCCGGCCTCGAGCGGAATCGTCTCCTCGGTCATGTCGGCGCCGAAAGAGGGCCGTCCGGCTTCGATGCGCAACAGCTCGACGAGCTCCTGTGAGATCGGCTCCGCTCCGGCAGCGACGAGCTTCTGGACGATCGCTCGCAGCGCGGCTTCGGAAAGGAACATGTCGAACGCCGGCCACTCGGCATCGTCGGTGCGAGCCACGAACACGTCGCCGGCCGGCAGCTGGCCGAAAGGCGGCAGCGCCATGAGCGCTTCCGCATCGAGGCCGATGGCGCGGCCGATCACGTCTGCAGCGTGCTTGCCGAACACAGCCACCTGCACCAGCGCGCCGGAGACATCGGTGACGATGACGTCTTCGGTGAAGATCAGCGACTCGAAGGCGGAGAGCAGCCGCGCCGCGCGCTCAGCCGGAACGTCCGCGAGCAGGCAGGACCCGCGGTGGTAGATGCGCAGGTCGGAGATCAGCCGGCCCTGGGGCGTCAGGTACGTCGCATACACGCCCTGTCCAGGCTCGAGCGAGATCACCTCGTTGCTGACCAGCGCCTGCAGGAACGACGCGCGGTCGTTGCCGTCGAATCGAAGACGTGCGCGGCGGCTTTTCTCGATCCAGCCGGCGCCTGTCGTGATGATGCGATACTGAGTGTCTATGTCCGTCACGCGAAGGCTCGTACGCCATCTTAGCGTTGCCGTTCTCAGCCTCACAACGCTGGGGGCGCTGGAGGCGTTCGCGCAGGCGGCAGCGGCCCAGGCCGCAAAGCCCGTCGACGGACCGGCCCGGTTCGCCGTCATTCTGCGGGGTGTGCGGATCGGCACGGAGCTCGTGGACGTCGCTCATACGGCCAACAGCATCCGAATCTCGGCATCCGGCCAGCTGGCGGCGCCGTTCGAGCTCATCATCAACAAGTTCGAGATGACCTACAGCAACGACTGGCAGCCCTTGCAGCTCACGATCGAGGGGCGGCTTCGCAACCAGATCATCGCGCTGTCGACGACATTCGGTCTCACGACGGCGACGAATGACGTCATCCAGGCAACACAGCGGGCGTCGGTCACGCATCAGGTGTCGCCACGCGCGGTGGTGCTGCCAAACAACTTCTTCAGCGCCTACGAGGCGCTGGCGGCGCGGCTCGGATCGCTTCCCCAGGGCAGCCGGATCGCCGTCTACGTGGCGCCGGAATCCGAAGTCAACGCGACGATCAACCGCATCACACCCAGACGCATCGTCAGCCCGGAGGGCGCCACCGACCTGAAGCAATACGAGCTCACGGTCGGCGGTGGAACCAGCCCGACGATCGTCAACGTCTGGATCGACGAGCGCTCGCGACTGGCGCGTGTCGAGCTTCCGGCGGCCTCGCTGCTCGTGATTCGCGAGGACCTGGCGACGGTCCTGGCGCGGGAGGAACGCGTTCGCAATCCCGGCGACGAGCCAGTGTACATCGGCGCGCGCGGGTTCAGCCTCGGCGCGACGGTCACCGTCCCGCAGAACGTCACCGGCCGGGCGCCGGCGGTGATTCTCGTCGGCGGCCCGGGGCGGCAGGATCGCGACGAGACGATGTATGGCGTGTCGATCTTCGGCCAGATCGCCGGCCGGCTCGCGGAAGCCGGCTACTTCGTCGTGCGGTACGACAAGCGCGGCCTGGGTCAGAGCGGCGGCCGGACCGAGCACGCCGGCATCGCCGAGTACGCCGAAGATCTCATCGCCGTCGTCGCCTGGCTCCGGAAACGGCGGGACGTCGACGCCGAACGCATCGCCGTGGTGGCGCACGCCGAGGGCGCGGCGGTCGCGCTCTTTGCGGCCGATCGCGAGGACAAGATCAAGTCGGTTGCGCTGCTGGCTGCGCCGGGCCGCACCGGTCGCGAGCTGTCGCTCGAACAGCAGCAGCGTCTGCTCGATCGACTCAAGGAGTCGCCAGGAGACCAGCAAACCAAGATCGCCCTGCAGATGCGTGTGATGGACGCCGTCGTCTCTGGCCAGGGCTGGGAAACGCTTCCGCCGGAGCTTCGGCGGCAGGCGGACACCCCCTGGTTCAAGAGCTGGCTCCTGTTCGATCCCGCGGTGGCGATCCCGAAGATCGACCAACCCGTCCTGATCGTCCACGGCGCACTCGATACGATCATTCCGCCTGCGCATGCAGACCGGCTCGAGGCGCTCGCGCGCGCGCGCAGGAAAGTGCCGGCCGCCTCCAATCGCAAGATCATCGTCGCCGGCACGAATCACCTGCTGATTCCCGCAAAGACCGGTGAGGTCGACGAGTACGAGTCGCTCAACCCGAAGACCGTGTCGCCCGACGTCACATCCGCCATCGTCGAGTGGTTCCAGGCGACGACGGTCAGGCGCGGCAACTAGCGCCCTTCGACACCGCAGAGGCGGTGCTCAGGGCAGGCATGTGCTGTAGACTTTTCTCCGAATGAAGCTCGGCGTCCCCAAAGAAACCTTTCCGGGCGAGCGGCGTGTCGCGATCGTGCCCGCCGTCGTTGCTGCACTGAGAAAGCTCGGCATCGAGGTCGTCATCGAACACGGCGCGGGCGACGCCGCCGGGTTTCCGGACGCCGCCTTTACCGCAGAGAAAGCGGCGCTCGGTTCGCGTGACGATGTCTTTCACGCTGACATCGTCGCCGCCGTCCGCACGCCGGGCGCCAACCCGGCAACGGGATCGGCTGATGTCGCGCGGCTCGAGCGCGACCAGATCCTGATTGGCTTCGCGGAGCCGCTCACCGCGGTCGACGCCGCACGCCAGGTGGCCGAACGTGGCGCCACGCTCGTCGCCATGGAGCTCGTGCCGCGGATCACGCGCGCGCAGAGCATGGACGCGCTGTCGTCGATGGCCACGGTCGCCGGCTACAAGGCCGTGCTGCTCGCCGCGTCTGCACTGCCCCGGATGTTCCCGATGCTCAACACGGCGGCGGGAACGGTCGCAGCCGCGCGGGTGTTCGTCATCGGCGCCGGCGTGGCGGGCCTGCAGGCGATCGCCACGGCCCGGCGTCTTGGAGCGCGCGTCGAGGCGTACGACGTCCGGCCGGCAGTGAAGGAACAGATTCAGAGCCTCGGCGCGCGATTCGTCGAGCTGCCGATCGAGGCCGGCGACGCTCAGGACGCCGGCGGCTATGCGAAGGCGCAGGACGAGTCGTTCTACCGGCGGCAGCGCGAGATGATGCTCAAGACGGTCGCGGCAACCGACGCCGTCATCACGACGGCCGCCATTCCAGGCAGGCGCGCGCCCATCCTCATCACCGCCGAGATGGTGAAGGCGATGCCGCCGGGGTCGGTGATCGTCGATCTCGCAGCCGCGACGGGCGGCAACTGCGAATTGACGCGGCCGGACGAGACCGTCGTCGCGCACGGCGTCACGATCCTGGGACCGACCAACCTGCCGGCCACGGTGCCGTACCACGCGAGTCAGATGTACGCGCGCAACGTCGTGACGATCGTGCAGCATCTGGTGCAGCGCGAAAAGGGACCGGACGGCAAGCCGACCGGCGCGCCGCGAATCACGCTCGACATGAACGACGAGATCACGAAGGAAGTCGTCGTCACACGAGGCGGCGTCGTCGTGCACCCGCGCGTGCGCGAGCCACTGGGAGTGTAGAGGTCATGCCTGGCTGGATCCTCGAAAGCAGCGGCACGCCCGCCATCGTCCTCCGGCTGCCGCCGGGCGCGGTGAAAACCGTCGGCCGCACCGCGCGCGCGGATTTCATCGTCGACGCGGCGCTCGTGTCGAGAATCCACTGCCGCCTGACGGCAGACGTCTCCGACCAGCTCGTCGTCGAGGACCTCGGCAGCACGAACGGGACCATCGTGAACGGGAAGAAGATCAATCGCGGCGTGCTCCGCGTCGGCGACACGCTGACGGTCGGACGCGTCGACTTCCGGGTCCAGGCGGGAGCATAGAAGAACATCAGAGAAGTACGGCGGTCAAGAACGTAGAAGTACGGGCACTATCGCTGAAGTACGAGCACTATCGCCGAAGTGCGGGCGCTATCGCTGAAGTACGGGCGCTATCGCTGAAGTGCGGGCGGCGGGGACGACGTCCCCCGCCTGAGCGAACGAGCGATAGCGAGTGAGCCGCGCGAGCGGAGTGGGGCTCGCGGGGCCCCCGCGAGCGAGCGCGTAGGGGGGTGCGGCGGGGACGAAGTCCCCCCGCAGATCAAAAGAACGGGTTCGTCCGTCGCTCGACGCCGATCGTCGTGTCCGGCCCGTGCCCGGAGTGCACGACGGTGTCGTCTGGAAACGCGAACAGCACCGTCTGAATCGACTTGATCAGCGTCCCATGATCACCGCCGGGCAGATCCGTGCGGCCGATCGATCCCGCGAACAGCGTGTCGCCGACGAACAACTCGCGCGTTGCCAGTTCCGCGCGGCCGATGGCGAGGCAGACTCCGCCCGGACAGTGCCCGGGCGTCGGAAGGACATCCACGACGTACTCGCCGAACGGGAAGCGCTGGGCCGGCTCGTAGAACCGATCGACGGTCGGCAGCGGATCGACCTTCAGACCGAACATCCGCCCCTGGTCTTCGGCGCCTTCGTAGAGAAACAGATCGTCCGGATGCAGCCAGATCGGCACGTGAAGCGCCGCCTTGGCGCGGCCGACGCCGGTCACGTGATCGAGATGCGCATGCGTCAGCAGAATTGCGCGAACGGCAAGATGCTCGTGCTTCACGACGTAGAGCAGGCTCTCGACCTCGTCCCCTGGATCGATCAGGACCGCCTCGCGCGTGGCTTCGCACGAAACGACGTACCCATTTTTGAAGAACGGCGGCGCGGCGGCGGTTGAGGTTCGCACTCGGCCTTATGATTCTGCCATGGCGCTGACGATGAACGACGTCGAAGCGGCGGCACGCCGCCTTGCGGGCTTTGCCTGGCGCACTCCGCTCGTGCCGTCGCCGTGGTTGTCCGAGCTCACCGGCGGCGAGGTCTGGCTGAAGCTCGAGACCGTCCAGGCGACCGGATCGTTCAAAATTCGCGGCGCCGCGAACGCGTTGACGAGCCTCAAGGAAACGCACCCGGCGACCGACGTGGTCACGACCGCCTCGGCCGGGAATCACGGCCTCGCGCTCGCGACGGCCGCGCACCGTCTCGGAATCCGCGTCAGAGTGCATCTGCCCGCGGGAGCGCCCGCGGCCAAACGTGACGCGCTCGCCACACTGGGCGCGACGATGATCGATGCGCCGACCTATGACGAGGCCGAAGCCGCCGCGGCGAACGACGTCCGCGAGACGGGCGCGAGATTCGTCTCGGCCTACAGTCATCCCGACGTGATCGCAGGCGCCGGCACCGTCGCGCTCGAGATGCTGGCCGCGCGGCCAGATCTCGACACGTTCGTCGTGCCGCTGGGCGGCGGCGGACTGCTGTCCGGAACGGCGATCGTCGCGCGTGCGCGCGTACCGGGCGCGCGCGTGATCGGCGTGGAAGCCGACGCGTCGCCGGTGTTCACGGCCGCGCTCGCCGCGGGTCGTCCAGTCACGGTCCCGGTGGCGCCCACGCTGGCGGACGGCCTGGCGGGCAACATGGAACAGGACAGTGTGACGTTCCAGTACGTTCGCGATCTCGTGGACCGGGTCGTGCGCGTGAAGGAGGCCACGATCGCCGCCGTCATGCGCGATCTGATCCTTCGCGAGCGGGTCGTTGCGGAAGGCGCCGCCGCCACGGCCGCCGGCGCGCTCGTCGAAGGCGGCCTCGACCTCGCCGGCCGCCGCATTGGGGTCATCCTGTCAGGGCGTAATGTCGATGGGAAGGTGATCACCGAACTGATTTGCGGCAGGGGAAGTACTTGAGTGAAAAGCACGTGAAGTACGGGTGTGAAAGGCGCTCGAAGTACTTTCTGGAAAGCGCAAGAAGTACAGGGAGTGAACGGCACTTGAAGTAACGGGAGCAGAGAGCACCGGGAGCAGAAAAGCGAGTGGTGGAGTGCGCGCGCGTACTTCGGTGCTTTTCCAGCCGTACTTCGGTGCTTTTCCCGCCCGTACTTGGGTGCCCTTCCCGCCCGTACTTGGGTGCCTTTCACCCCCGTACTTCAGATGCTTTTCACACCATGTACTTAACTTAACGCTTCAGCTATCTGTGCCCAGGCTTGGGCTTCGCCGGTCGGATTTCGACCTTACTCGGCAGACTGCGTCCGGGATGATTGAGGAGGTCCATGACCGCCTCGGCCACGTCATCCGGCGACAGCTTCCAGGATTCGTCGTCGGACGAGACAGGCCCTGAGAACTCCGTGGCGACCGAGCCGGGCATGACGACGCTGACGCGAATGCCGTCGAAGCGAACTTCCTGCATGAGCGATTCGCTGAAGGCGATGAGTCCGGCCTTCGAGGCGCAGTAGGCGCCGCCTTCCGGAAAGTAGTTGCGGCCCGCGAGGCTCGCGATGTTGATGATCCATCCGCCCCCGGCGCGCGTCATCTCCGGGATGGCCGCTCGGCAGCAGTAGAAGACCCCCGTGAGGTTCGTGTCGATTACGCGGGCCCAGTCCTCGTCGCTCATCGACGCGACGTTGGTGAAGACGCCGACGCCGGCGTTGTTGACGAGCGTATCGAGGCCGCCGAATCGCTTCGCCGTGTCGGCGACGAGCTTCGTGACGGCCGCCCGGTCGCGAACATCGACCGCCGCCGACTCGATGATCGCCTGCCCGGTGGCCGCGCCGCGAAGCGTGCGGACGGCGCGGGCGAGGTGACCCGAATCGCGGCCCGTGATCATGACGCTGTCGCCCGCGGCGGCGAGCGCGCGGGCGATCGCCAGTCCGATCCCGCGCGATCCCCCCGTGACGATCGCTCTGCGCGTCCGTTTCGTCATGGCGCGAACACCGCTTCCATGCCCCGCACGACGGCGTCTTCGACGCCGGCCATCGGAATCGATCGACCCGTCGCGCGCGAGAGCGACGTCACGCCGCGATCGGCGATGCCGCACGGCACGATCAGATTGAAATGCCGCAAGTCGGCCGAGACGTTCAGCGCGAACCCGTGGCTCGTGATCCAGCGGCTGATGCGCACGCCGATGGCCGCCAGCTTCTCTTCGCGTCCCGGCTGGCCGACCCAGACGCCCGTGAGGCCCGTCACACGGCGCGCCGTGACGCCGAGCTCACGCACGGCCAGAATCAGCGCCTCCTCGAGATCGCGGACGTACTTGTGAACATCCTGCCGATCGGGACGCAGGTCGAAGATCGGGTACCCAACGAGCTGTCCCGGGCCGTGGTACGTCACGTCGCCGCCACGGCCGGTTTCGTGGACGGCCACGCCCTCCAGTTCGAGCTGGTCCGGCGTGGCGACGATGTTCGAGGCGCGTCCCCGCGTCTTGACGCCAAGCGTGATGACGGGCGGATGTTCGAGGAGCAGCAGCGTGTCGCCAATCCGGCCGTGGCGCCGATCTTCGACGAGCTCGCGCTGCAGGGCGAGCGCTTCGTCGTACTCCACACGTCCGAGGCGGCGAACGGCAATCGCCGCTGCGGGCGCCGGATGACCGTGCCGCGTCGTCACACCCAGCTCTCGTCGAACTCCTGAAGCCGGATCTTGAGCGCCTGCAGGAATCTGCCGGCGTCGGCGCCGTCAATCAGGCGATGGTCGTAGCCCAGCGTGAGGTAGCACATCGGGTGCACGGCGATCATGTCGTCCACGACGACGACGCGCTTCTCCACGCTGCCGACGCCCAGGATCGCCACCTGCGGCTGGCTGATGATCGGCAGCCCGAACAGCGCCCCGAAAATTCCGGGATTGGTGATCGTGAACGTCCCGCCCTGGACCTCTTCAGGTTTGAGCTGCTTCGTCCGCGCGCGGTGCGCGAGGTCCTGGATGGCCCGTGACAGTCCCAGCAGGTTGCGCTCGTCGGCCTGCTTGATCACCGGCACGATGAGCCCGGAGTCGAGCGCGACCGCGATGCCGAGGTTGATGTCGCGCTTGTAGACGATGTTCTCGCCGTCGAGCGAGGCGTTCGTGAACGGGAACTCCCGAATCGTGTCGATCGTCGCCTTCGCGATGAACGCGGTGTAGGTGAGCTTCGCGCCCGCCGCCTCGTACTCGGCTTTCTTCGCCTGTCGCAGCTTGTCGATCTTGGCGAAGTCCACTTCGTACGCCGAGTACACATGGGCCGACGTCTGGAGACTGGACACCATGTGCTCGGCGATCTTCTTGCGCATCACGCCCATCTTCTCGACACGCACGTTCTCGCCCGGCTTGAAGGCCGGAATCTGAACGGGCGTGGATGCGGGACGTGCGGCCGCCGGCGAGGCCGGGGCCGCGGCCTGTCCGCTCTCGATGAACGCGTCGATGTCCTTCCTCGTCACGCGCCCCGAGATGCCGGTGCCGCTCAGGCGCGTGATGTCGATGCCGTGATCCTTCGCGATGCGCCGCACCAGGGGCGACGACCTCGTCCTCCTGAGATCGGCCAGCGTGGCGCCGGACGTCGACGCGGCGGCTATCGGACCGACGGGTGCAGCAGGCTCACCGCCGTTCTTGCCGGACGGCTGCGCCGCGGGCGGGGCGGTCTCCTGTGGGCTCGCCGCGGGGGCCGAGCTCGCCGGCTTCTCGCCGGCGGCACCGATGACCGCGACGACGCTGTTGACCGGCACCGTCTCGCCCTCTTTGACCTTGATCTCGAGCAGCACCCCGGCGCCCGGCGACGGAATCTCCGCATCGACCTTGTCAGTCGAGATCTCGAACAGCGGCTCGTCTTTGTCGATCGCGTCGCCGACGCGCTTGATCCAGCGGACCACAGTGCCTTCCGCGATCGACTCGCCCATCTGCGGCATCACGACATCGGTGGACATAGACAGGACCTCGGTAGATTTAGAGATTCAGAGATTTAGAGATTTACGAGATTTTGAAACTTGGAGATTGCTCTAAATCTGCAGATTTCTGAATCTCTAAATCATAAATGTATGGCCGCCCCAAGCGTAGCGTGAGCGGCCTCCCCAATGGCTTCCGACATCGTCGGGTGTGCGTGAATCGTGCGCACGAGCTCTTCGACGGTGGACTCGAGCCGCAGCGCGACCGTCGCTTCGCCGACGAGCTCGGTGGCGCGCAGCCCGATCATGTGCACGCCCAGAACCTCGTCGTAGCGCTTCTCCGCCACGATCTTGACCAGTCCTTCGATCTCGCCCGCCATCTTCGCCCGCCCGAGGACGCCGAACGGAAAGGTCCCGACGCGCACGTCGTAGCCGCGCGATCGCGCTTCCTGTTCGGTGAGACCGACGCTGCCAATCTCGGGGTCGCAATAGGTACATGACGGCACGTGGTCGTAGTTGATGGGCCGCGTGTCGTGGCCTGCGATGCGCTCGGCGAGGACGATGCCCTCCGCCGACGACAAGTGCGCAAGCTGAGCGTGCGCGCCGGTCCCCGTGGTGATGACGTCGCCGATCGCCGAGATGCCGGCGACGCCGGTGCGAAAGAGCTCGTCCACTTTCACGTAGCCGCGATCCAGGGTGAGTCCGGCTTCCTCGGCGCCGAGGCCGTCGGTGACCGGTCCGCGGCCGGTCGCGACGAGCAGCCGCTCGACGGTGATCGACTCGGCCTTGCCGCCGGTCGCGCTCTGCATCTCGATGGTGACCGAGCCGGCCTTCACTTTGGCCGAAGTGACCCTGGTGCCGGTTCGCACGGTGATGCCGCGCTTCTTGAACGCCTTCTCGAGCTCTGCGGAAATCGTCTCGTCTTCGTTCGGCACGAGCCGGGGCAGCAGCTCGACCAGCGTGACGTCGCTGCCGAAGCGTCGAAAGATCGACGCGAACTCCACGCCGACGGCGCCGCTGCCCATGATGGCAATCGATTTGGGCACCTCGGGAAGGTGCACGGCCTCATCGCTCGTCAGCACGTGTTTCTTGTCGATCTCGATGCCCGGCACGCCGCGCGGCGCCGATCCGGTGGCGACGACGACTTCACGAGCGGCAAGCGTGCGGCGCTCAGTGCCGCTCACGTCCACGCGCCCCTTCCCGGCGAGCCGGCCGGTGCCCCTGACCCACTCGATCTTGTTCTTCTTGAAGAGGAACTCGACGCCCTTGGTCAGGCTCGTCACGATCTTGTTCTTGCGGACGTGAACGCGTGCCATGTCGATGGCCGGCTTGACGTCCGCTTTGCCGAAGCTGATGCCCCACTCGGCGGCGTCCTGCGCGATTTTCAGCGCATGCGCGTGCTCGAGCAGCGCCTTGGTCGGAATGCAGCCCCAGTTGAGGCAGGTGCCGCCGAGCATCGGCTGGCGCTCGACGACGGCAGTTCTGAGGCCGAGTTGCGCGGCGCGGATGGCCGCAACGTAGCCGCCGGTTCCGGAGCCGATGACGACGACATCGAATTGGTCAGCCACGACGGAACGCACCTCCGGCTGACAGGAGGACAGTCAGCATCTCGACAAGTCTACTGCGAGAAGGCGTCGGAACCAGGCGTGGACGCCCGTTGACTGGCGCAGGCGGACGCGACCGCGCGCGATCAACGAGCGTCGACTTTGCAGTCTACTTCCGGGGCAGAACCGCGTCCTTGAGCTGCTTCGCAATTCGGGCCTTGACGACGGTCTTGGCCGGAATCTTGATGGGCTCGCCGGTGGCCGGATTGCGGCCCTCGCGTGCCTTGCGACGCTGCACCACCAGCTTGCACATGCCCGGCAGCACGAACTCACCGGACCGCTTCAGCTCCTTCTCGGACAGGCGGAGGAGTTCTTCAAAGAGATCGCGCACCTGCGTGCGCTTCATGTCGAACTTTTCCGCGAAGTGCGCGAAGAGCTCCATCTTGCCCATACGGCGGGCGTCTGCCATGCCTTCATCTCCCTGGCTGGGGCGCGCGTGTCAGCGTCTGTCGCCGGAACCGGGCGCGCGTCGGTCCCACGACGATTCTGCGAAAACGGGCCGTATCGTAGCCTTCCGCTGGAAACGTGTCAATTATTCGAGGCAAGATGACCGATATGTCCGCGACGCTCGAGACCTTTCCGAATCCCCGACCGGAACGCGACTACCAAATCGAGATCCGGTGCCCCGAATTCACGTCCGTCTGCCCCAAGACCGGACTGCCGGACTTCGGCGAGATCCTGATCCGCTACACGCCGGATCGGTTGTGTGTCGAGTTGAGGTCGCTGAAGTACTACCTGCTCGAGTATCGCAACCAGGGCATCTTCTACGAAGCCGCCACGAACCGGATTCTCGACGATCTGGTCGGCGTCTGTCAGCCGCGCGCGATGACGGTCACCGGCGCCTTCAGCGCGCGCGGTGGCATCACGACCAACGTGACCGCTTCGTACACGAAGCCGTGACGATGGTCCACCACCTGCCGATCGGTCCCGAGCTGGATCTGCACGCCTTTCTTCCGGAGGACGTCTCTTCCGTCGTCGACGAGTACGTTCGGGCCGCGCACGAGGCCGGCCTGCGGGATCTCCGCATCATTCATGGCCGGGGCCGCGGCGTGCAGAGGCGCATCGTCCAGATCGCGCTCGAGCGCCATCCGCTCGTCGCCGCCTTCTGGGACGACGCCGACTCACATCTGGGCGCGACGTGCTGCAGGTTGGCTGGCTGACGAACACTCTGGCAGGTTTCTTGCCCCTGTCTCCCCTCGCATAGCGTGATTCGGGCGCAGATCGCTCGAATGTTGCAGTTTCTGCAACATGCCGCGCGCGACGGGATGGCAAATCGTGCACAGCCTGCCTCTGCCTGGAGACCTGGTCTGGATCCGGCAACGCCGCTGGCGGATCGAGCGCGTCCGCCGCAGCCGCAATGTCGTTCGTTTCGACGTCGCCAGTCGCGACGGCCGGCTGACCTTTCTCGCGCCGTTCGATCGGCCGACGTCGGTACCTCGATCGGAACGGTTCCAGCGAGTGCGGCCGCAACAAGCCCTGGCCCGTCTCGCGCACCTCGTCGGACGTGCATATGGATCGCGGAGTCTCGCTGCCGCGATCGATGCCGGGATCGACGTCCTGCCCTATCAACTCGAGCCGGCGCTTGCGTTCGTGCGCGGCACGCGCCGCGTGCTCATCGCCGACGACGTCGGGCTCGGCAAGACGATTCAGGCCGGCATCATCGTCGCCGAGTGCATGCGGCGCGATCCGGCCGCGCGAGTCCTGCTCATCGTGCCGGCCTCGCTCGGCCAGCAGTGGACGGAAGAGCTCTCCTGCAGATTCGGCATCGCGTGCATCGCTTCCGACGCACGCCGGCTGGAATCACTGGCGCGGACCGGTGCGCCGGACGGGAACCCGTGGGACCGGTGCGGGGTGTGGATCGCGTCGATCGACTTTCTGAAACAGACGCACGTACTCGAAGCGATGCCGCTCGACCCGTGGGACGTTGTCGTGGTCGACGAAGCGCACGCCGCGTGCGGAGACTCCGAGCGGCACCTGGCCTGTCAACAAATCCTGCGCCGGTCGCGGCACTGCGTGCTGCTCACGGCCACACCGCACTCTGGTGATGCGGCGCGGTTCGAGCGGCTGCTCAACCTGGGGCAGACCCGTCATGACCGCCTGACGATCTTCCGGCGTACGCGCGCGGGTCTTGGGCTCGCAGTCAACCGGCGCGTGCGCTGGCGCGGCATCGCGTTGTCGGATGCCGGACGGCGCGTTCTCGACGGCCTGATGGCGTTCGAGGCCGCCCTGCTTCGGACGGCGGGATCGTCACGCCGTGACGCGGCGCTCCTGCTGCTTTCGGTCTTCCGCAAGCGCGCGTTGTCGACGATGAGCGCGCTCTCACGGACCATCGATCGCCGGCTCGCCTGGCTCGGCGCCGTGGAAGACGACGACATCGATTGGGTGCAGCCGAGCCTTGGCTTCGACGAGGACGCCGATGATCTTGGCGACGACGAACGCGCGGCGTTGACGGGCCGGACGGGCATGAGCGCGGCGCACGAACGGGCGTGGCTGCGGCGCCTCCGTGGCCTCATCGACGTCGCCGGGCGCAACGACCGGAAGATCGCGCATATCGCAGCGACGCTCAAACGTGTCGGCGACCCCGCGGTGATCTTCACGGAGTTTCGCGACTCGCTCGACGCGGTCGAGCGGCGGCTGAGTCTGGTGCGATCCGTCGCGACCTTGCATGGCGGTCAGTCGATGCAGGATCGGCGCCGCGAGCTGGACCGCTTTCTCGACGGCGCGGCGTCCGTTCTCCTTGCGACGGACGTGGCCGGCCAGGGACTGAACCTCCAGTCACGCGCTCGCTGGGTCATCAGCCTCGAGCTGCCCTGGAATCCCGCCAGACTCGAGCAGCGAATCGGGCGAGTGGATCGCATCGGTCAGGCCCGGCCGGTTCATGCGACGCTGCTCGTCGCACGGCACGAAGCCGAAGCCGGGCTGCTGGCGACACTTGCGCGGCGCGCCCTGGTGGCCCGGCAGACGCTCGGCGACGGGCTTCTCGATTCCGTCACTCCGGACGCCTCGTCTCTCGCGCGCGCGCTCATCGAGCGCGTGCCGCTCGAGACGACCGGCGAGTCTCCACTCGTGCCGGTCTGTCGATCGTGGCGACGTCCAGCCTTCGCGGTTGCGCGCCAGATCGGACGGGGCCGCACGTTCGTTCATCGATGGCGCGCGCCGGCCGCTGACGAAGATCGGACGAGCCGGGCGCATGTCGATCACCTGACCGCGCTCTCTGCCGCCGCTGGCGGCAGCTTTCTCGTCTTCTCGGTGCCGATCCTGGATCGCACCGGCGTGGTGGTGGAACGGCACGTGGTCGCTCTTTCCGTACCGAACCCTGGAGGATCCTGTTCCGAGCGCAATCGAGGAACGCATGCGCTTGCCCGAATCGTCGAAGCGGCTCGGGCAGTCGCCGCGCGATCGGTTGAAAAGCGCGTGCGTCGCGTCCAGCGGAGAGTGCGCGCACGATTGGGCGTCGTGGCGGCATTCGACCACGGCCTGGCGAGTGAGATCAGAGACGAGTGGGTACCGGCCGAAGCCCAGCCAGGCCTGTTCGATCGTCGTGAGCTCGCCGCATTCGAGGCGGCGAGGCGCGCCGGACTCTCGCTCGAGCGCGAACTGGACGCCGAGCGCGACGTTCGCGCCCGGCAGGCGATCATCGACGCGGGGCGGCCGGTGCTGGAGTTGGCCTTTCTCAGTCGAACATGAGGGCGCTCGCCGGCGTCGGCGGATCGCTCTTTCCCGGCCGCTATCTCGAGGCGGTCCTGACGCGAGATCTGCCGCCGGGTCTCGACCCCGGAGAGATCGAGCGCCACCGCCGAGCCTTCGGCGCGTGGTGGCAACGGGTCGAGGCGCAGTGCGGACCGGTCACGGCGCTCCGCACGCTGTTCGATCTGGTCGCCATGCCGCTGGCCGGCCTGCTTGGATTCCGCGCGCGCCACGCGCGTTTCGAGCGAACGCGAGCGGAAGTGTCTCTCGAAACCCGCGGTGGCGCCGTCGTCGGACTCGTGCTCCTGCCGTGGAGATCGGCGCGATCGCACGCGTGGCGAGATCTTCTCGCCTTTGCACGAACTGTCGGCGCCGACTGGTGCCTGCTCGTCGCGCCGCCGTTCGTGTCCGTCGTCGATTCGAGAGGATCGGCCGTTCGGCGCAGTGTCGACTTCACGCTGCCCGAGGCGCTCGAGCCGGCGAGCTTCACCGCATTCTGGATCCTCGCGCGCGCCGGTGCTTTCGACCTCGCGACAGAGACGGCAGAGCCGCCCGGAGGCGCCTGCCGGGTCATCGAGCGGCTTGCTGCACGAGGGGCGCAATTTCAGGATCGCGTGCGCGAAGATCTTCAGCTCGGGGTTGTTGAAGCTCTCAGCGCCCTCGCCAGGGAAATCGATCGAAGCCGATCGGTCCAGTTGACGGCACCGGCGCTCGATCAAGCGCTGACGCTCGTCTACCGAATCCTTTTCCTGCTGTTCGCCGAATCACGAGACCTGGTCCCGCGGCATCATCCGATCTACAGCCGTGCGTACTCGATGACGACGTTGTGCCGGGAAGCGCTCGACGGGCGCCCGGCGCCGTGCGGCCTCTGGGACGGCCTGGCGGCGGTGACGCGTTTGTCGCGAGTTGGCTGCCGTGCCGACGACCTCATCGTCAGGCCATTCAACGGAAAGCTGTTCGCCAGGCGATCGGCGCCGTCGCTCGAGGCGCGCCGGCAGGTGGCGCGGCCGACGAGATCGACGGCCATGCGCGATGCGGCGATGGGCCAGGCCCTCGTCGCGCTCGGAACGAGAGCCGGAGGCGGCGGCCGTGAAGCCATCTCGTACGCCGACCTCGGAGTCGAGCAGTTGGGCGCCGTGTACGAGCGCGTGCTCGATCTGGAACCCACGTACGTAGGGCGGCCTGGGTTCCAAGGCCGCCCCGCCGAAGCCGGCCTCCAGCCGGCGAAGGCGGACCAACGGCCGGCGAAGGCGGGCCGCCAGAATCGGCACTCGATTCATCGCAAGCAGACTGGCACCTTCTACACACCACAGTCGCTGGCGGAGTTCGTCGTGCGGCGCACGCTCGCGCCACTCGTGCGCGGGGCGTCAGCCGACGCGGTCCTTGCGCTGCGGGTCGTCGATCCGGCCATGGGCAGCGGAGCATTTCTCGTCGCCGCGTGCCGATACCTGGCCGGCGCGTACGAGCGCGCGCTGGTCGACGAGGGGCGGTGCCACGAAAGCGATCTCGATCCTGAGGCGCGTGCCAACGTCCGGCGCCTGATCGCGGAGCGATGCCTGGCCGGCGTCGACACGAACCCGGTCGCCGTACAACTGGCGCGCTTGTCTCTCTGGCTGACGTCGCTCGCGCGGGGAAAGCCACTTGGATTCCTCGATCACCGCTTGCGCACCGGTAACAGCCTCATCGGCGCGTCGCCTGACGACCTGTGGCGCGCTTCCGGCCTGAGGCCGGCCGCAGACGGCGAGTTGCCGCTCTTCGACGCGGCCAGACTTCAAGACACGCTGCGCCAGATCTCGCGGCCGCTCGTCGAGTTGAGCAGTCGCCGCGACGATTCGGTGGACGACGTGCATGCGAAGGAAGTGTTGTGGAACCGGCTGACGAACGACCAGTCGCCTCTGGCGCCGTGGCGGCTGGCCTGCAGCCTCTGGTGCGCGCGCTGGTTCTGGCCGGACGGCCACGACGTCGCCCGGCATCATGGTCCGCCGTCGCCGGCGGAGCTGCGAGCGGCGCTCGACGCGATTCTCCGAGGCGATACGACGCTGGGGCGCGTGGCGCTCGAACGATGGCTTGCCACGGCGCGAGAGGTCGCCGGCCAACTCGGTTTCTTCCATTGGCCTCTCGAGTTTGCCGACGTCTTCTACGACGACGCCGGACACCCGCGATCGCGGCCAGGGTTCGACGCGGTCATCGGCAACCCGCCATGGGAAATGCTGCGCGCAGACCCTGTCGGCTCTCGGCGCTCGGCGGATGGCGCTCGGAACACCACGCGCCGGGAGCTGGTTCGGTTCATCCGCGACTCGGGCCTGTATGGCGCCTGCGACCGCGGCCACGTGAATCTCTATCAGCCCTTTCTCGAACGAGCGTTGTCGCTCTGCCGGCCGCAGGGCCGCGTCGGACTCGTCCTGCCCTGGGGCCTCGCCGCCGACGAGGGCGCGACATCGCTTCGGACGCGGCTGCTCGACGGGTGCGCGCTCGACACCGTCGTCGGTCTCGACAACCGTCACGGGTTGTTTCCGATTCACCGCGGCTTGCGCTTTCTCGTCGTGGTCGCGAACCCAGGAGGCGCGGCCCATGAAACACGCGCCCGATTTGGCGTCCGCACGGCTGCCGAGCTCGAGGCCCTGCCCGACTCCGATGAACCGGGCGACGAATCCGCGTTTCCGTTGAGACTCTCGCGAAGCACGATTTCGGCAATCGGCGGCGTGTCGAAGCGTATTCCGGATCTGCGTCGCACGCGCGATCTCGAGTGGCTCGAAAGGCTGGCGCGCGAGCATCCGCCCCTCGGCGGGACCGCAGGGTGGCGCGTCGAGTTCGGTCGCGAGCTCAACGCGACCGAAGATCGCTGCCATTTCGGCGGCGCCGGACTGCCCATTGTCGAGGGCAAGCACGTTGCGCCGTTCGTGACCGGGCGGACCGCGGCAACCTCCCGGATCTCACGAGAGGCCGCGATCCGGCTCCTCCCCGATCGCCGATTCGAGAGACCGCGCCTCGCCTATCGCGACGTGTCGGGCGTCGGCAATCGCCTGTCGCTCATCGCCGCAATCCTGCCTGGCGGCGTCGTCTCGACCCACACGTTGTTCTGCCTGCGCACGCCGATGCCGCTGCTCCGTCAGCAATTCCTGTGCGGTCTCTTCAACTCGTACGTCCTCAACGCGATCGTCCGGATGCTGATGGGTGGTCACGTCACGACGGGACTGGTCGAAAGCCTGCCAGTGCCGCAGTGGAGCGGAAGTCGCGACCAGCGCCGGATTGCGCGCCTCAGCGGCCGGCTCAGCCGCCCCGGGGCGTCATCCCGCCTCGGGGCAGCCCTTCAGGCCGCGGTCGCCCGGCTGTACGGCTTTGATGAGCGGACTTTCGACGATCTGCTCCAGGGATTCCCACTTGTTCCGGCCCAGGACCGGCTCGACGCGCTTCGAGCCCTGGGCGCACAGAAGATCCCGTGAGCCCAGCCTGGCAGGGAAATCGCATCCAGGAAGAGAGGTTCCTGATCCGCTCCGGAGGATTCCATGATGCGCCTGATCCCGTTCCTGACATTGCTGCTCGCGAGCGTCGGTTCTCCTGCGAGCGCGCAGGAGGCCGCCCCCGAGCGGTCGCGTTTCGACCGGGGCGCCCTTCGTCGCGCGCTGACGGACGTCCCCTTCCAGCAGGCGACGCTCGATCCGCGTGCGAACTGGGCGCAGGTGCAGCAGCTTCCGGAATCGACGGAGATCTTCATGTCGGTGCGCGGCGGGACGATGAAGAAATACCGGCTGGTGTCTGTTGACGCTGCGGTGCTGACGGCCGTCGATCTGGAAACCACGAATCGACCGACGGTTCGAATCGCGCGCGACGACGTCAGCGAGATCCGGGGATGGCAGGGGCGTCGCGGATCGATCACGGGCGCGATCATCGGGGCCGGCATCGGCGCCTTCGCGGGCGTCGTGACGGCCCTCAATCTCGCGTTCAAGGACTGCGGCGGGAGCTGCACTGACGAGAAATTTCTTGTTGGGCTGTCGCTGTTCGGCATGCCGACGGGGGGCGGCCTCGCCGGCTATTACCTGCCGGGCGGGCGGAAGCTGGCGACGATCTATCTCCGATCCTGAGCTCGGCAGCCACGCCGGTACGGCGTTCGGCCAGGCGCATGGTGCTATAGTCCGAGTTGGTGCCCAACTACGGGTTTGCCATCGATCTGCGCAAGTGCATCGGCTGTCACGCGTGCACAATCGCCTGCAAAGCTGAGCACGACATCCCGGTCGGCGTGAACCGCTGCTGGGTGAAGACGGTCGAGAAGGGCACGTTCCCTGACACGCAGCGTCTCTTCTTCCCTGTCCTGTGCAATCAGTGCGAGGAAGCGCCGTGCATGAAGATCTGCCCGACGGGCGCGCTGTACAAACGGCGCGACGGCATCGTCGATCTGAACGGGGATTCCTGCATCGGCTGCCGCGCGTGCATGGTCGCGTGCCCGTACGATCAACTGTTCATCGATCCGAACACGCGAACCGCCGAGAAGTGCAACTTCTGCGCGAACCGCGTCGAGAATCAGCTCCAGCCTTCCTGCGTGAGCGTCTGTCCGACCGAATGCCGGATCTTCGGCGATCTGGACGATCCCGACAGCGAGGTCGCGAAGATCGCTCAGCGCGAGGCCTTCATGGTCCGCAAGCCGGAAAAGGGCACGGGGCCGAAGGTCTTCTATCTCGGGGCGGATGAAGCCGCGATCCGGCCGGAAATCGCCGTCCGGCCGTTCATGTTTCGTGAGGGCCAGGCCTACCTCAGGCCGATCGGATCGCCCGAGCCCGACCCGCACCATCCGGGGAGTCCGCGCGTCGATTACGACGCGCCGCACCGGAAGGCGTGGGGATTCGATCTCGTGCTGTACCTGGTCACCAAGGGCATTTCAACGGGCGCGATGTTTCTGTCTGCGCTCCTCTGGCTCACGGGCGATCGCACGCCGCTTGTCGGCCTCGCCGGTCCGCTCGTGTCGGTGATCTTCTCGATCCTCACGGCGGTCGTGCTCGTGATCGATCTCGAGCGGCCCGCGCGGTTCCTCTACATCCTGACGCGGCCGAACTGGACGTCGTGGATGGCGCGCGGGGCGTTTCTGCTGCTCGCGCATGGCGCCATCGGCGGGCTCTGGGTGCTGTTGTATCTGCTGGGATGGACGACCGTGTTGCTCGCGCTCGCGCCGCTCGCGCTCGTCGCGGCGCTCGCGGCCACTGGATACACGGGCCTGCTCTTTGCGCAGGGCCTCGCGCGTGACCTCTGGCAGGGTCCGCAGTCGACGATCGATCTCATCGTGCTCGCGGCAGCCGAAGGCAGCGCCGCGATGTTGATCGCCGCGATGTTCGCCGGCGGCGACGTGGCGACGGTCCGCGTGCTCGGCCTGACCCTGGCCTTCGCCGCGCTCGCCCATCTCACGATCCTCGCCGTCGAGCACCTCGTGACGCCGAGCCCGACGCTGCATCACGAGCTGGCGCTCCGCGCGATCCGGTTCGGCGCGTATCGCCGCCATTTCTGGATCGGCGCGCTGGGCCTGGGCGGTGTCGCACCGCTCGCGCTCGTGTGGCTTGCCTCGGCCGTCGGCTTCTCACTCGTGATCCTGGTTCCGGCCGCGGTCCTGGCCCTTGCCGGCAGCGTGGCGTGGGGGTACGTGTGGGTCGAGGCAGGGCAGTCGGTACCGATTTCCTAGGGTCAGGTCTTGTTTTGCAACATCAAGACGCAAGACCTGACCCCGCCGCTGTAGTGGCCAAAGAGACGCCGCGATTCGACGTGCCTATGCGAGTGGGACATATACGCTTGCGGCGATTGCTGATCATTTTGGGTTGCACTACGCTACCGTGAGTCGCATCGCGAAACGCACGCAATGGCCGGGCAAGACCCGACCCCAGCAGGGTGATGTTGCAAAACAAGACCTGACCCCCAATGGCTGACTTCCCCAAGCATCCCGATCCCAAGGACTGGGACGATTACGTCGACTTCGAGTCGACGAGCTGGCCGAAGAAGGATCGCCGCCGCTACTGGATCATTCCGAGCATCTGTTTCAACTGTGAGTCGGCGTGCGGCATCCTCGCGTACGTCGACAAAGAGACGCTCGACGTGCGGAAGATCGAAGGCAACCCCGTGCATCCCGGCAGCCGCGGCCGGACGTGCGCCAAGGGCGTCGTCACGCCGAACCAGCTCGAAGATCCCGATCGCGTCCTGTATCCGCTGAAACGCTCCGGCCCGCGCGGGAGCGGCGAGTGGACGCGCGTGACGTGGAACGAGGTGCTCGAGGAGATCGGCGGCCGCATTCGCCGGGCGATTCAGGAGGATCGCCGCCACGAGGTGATGTACCACGTCGGACGCCCAGGCGAAGACGGCTATGCGAATCGCGTGCTGCAGGCCTGGGGACTCGACGCGCACAACAGCCACACGAACGTCTGCTCCTCTTCGTCGCGGCTCGGGCACTTTCTCTGGACCGGCGCCGATCGGCCCTCACCCGACTACACGAACGCGAAGACGATCCTCCTGCTGTCCTCGCATCTCGAGTCGGGTCACTACTTCAATCCGCATGCCCAGCGCATCATCGAGGGCAAGTCGCGCGGCGCCAAGCTCATCGTCGTCGATCCCCGTCTGTCGAACACGTCGGCCAAGGCCGACATGTGGCTGCCGGCGAATCCAGGCACGGAGGCCGCGCTGTTTCTGGCGATCGCGCGCCGGTTGATCGACACCGGCCGCTACAACCGCGAGTTCGTCAGGAAATGGGTGAACTGGGAGGCGTACCTCGAAGCGAGCTGGCCGGAACTGCCTCGCACGTTCGAGTCGTTCGAGAGCGCGCTCCAGCAGGAGTATGAATTCTTCACGCCGGAGTACGCGGAGATCGAGACGGGGATTCCGGCGCGCCAGGTCATCGAGGCCGCCGATGCGATCGCGGACGCCGGCACGGCGTTCGCCACGCACAGTTGGCGCGCCGCGACGTCGGGACACCTCTGGGGCTGGCAGATCACCCGGTGTCTCTACCTTCTCGTCGTGCTCATGGGCGCGATCGGCGAACCGGGCGGCGTGAACCTGCACGTCACCAACAAGTTCGTCCCGAAACATCCCAATCCCCCGCCGCCGCCGGACTACTGGAACGAGCTGCTCTTCCCGAAGGAATTCCCGCTCGCGTTCTTCGAGATGAGCTTTCTGCTGCCGCATTTCCTGAAGGAAGGCCGCGGCCGTCTCGATACGTACTTCACGCGCGTCTACAACCCGCTGTGGACGAATCCTGACGGGTTCACGTGGATGGAGGTTCTGCAGGACGAATCGAAGATCGGTCTCCATGTCGCGCTCACGCCTATCTGGAGCGAGACCGCGTGGTTCGCCGACTACGTTCTGCCGATGGGCCTGGGCACCGAACGGCACGACACGATGAGTCAGGAAACGCACGCGGGCCGATGGCTCGGATTCCGCCAGCCGGTCAGGCGCGTCGCGCTCGAAAAGAAGGGGCAGCCGGTCGAGCTCACACACCAGGCCAACCCCGGCGAAGTCTGGGAGGAGTCCGAGTTCTGGATCGCGCTGTCGTGGAAGATCGATCCGGACGGATCGCTGGGAATCCGGAAGTTCTTCGAGTCACCGTACCGGCCCGGCCAGCAGATCACCGTCGACGAGTACTACGGGTGGATGTTCGAGCATTCCGTGCCGGGACTTCCGGAAGCCGCCGCGAAGGAAAGCCTCACGCCATTGCAATACATGCGTCGCTACGGCGCCTTCAAGGTGGACGACGTCGCCTACAGCAAGGCGCATGAACAACCGGTGGAGACGGGCGGACTCGTCGTCGACGGCGTTCGTCGCGCCGGCTTCAACACGCCGTCGCGCCGGCTCGAGTTCTACTCCCCCACGCTCGCCGCCTGGGGATGGCCCGAGCACGCGGTCCCGCGATACGTCCCCGGCCACGTCTACTGGCGCCAGCTGGACCGAACGGCCAACGAGTTCGATCTGCTGCCGAATTTCCGGCTGCCGACACTCATCCACACGCGTTCGCCGGTGAAGTGGCTCTACGAGATCTCGCACGACAATCCTCTGTGGATTGCCCCTGGCGATGCGGCCGGGCTCGGCCTCGCCGCCGGCGATCTCGTCAAGGTGCAGACGCAGATCGGCTACTTCGTCACGCGCGCCTGGATCACCGAGGGCATCCGGCCGGGCGTCGTGGGCATGTCGCACCACCTCGGTCGATGGCGGCTGCACGAGGATCGCGGCGGCGCACGCGGCGCGTCGTCACTCGTGAAAATCGCGCGCGACGAAGGCGGCCGCTACACGATGCGCCAGGTGCATGGCGCGCAGCCGTTCGCGAGCGCGGATCCCGACAGCGCGCGGGTCTGGTGGAGCGAGGTGGGCGTGCACCAGAACCTCACGTTTCCGGTGCAACCCGATCCGGTGAGCGGAATGCACTGCTGGCATCAGCGCGTCACCGTGCACAAGGCCGGTCCGGACGATCGCTACGGCGATGTCGTCGTGGACACGAACGAGTCTCACCGTCTCTATCAGGAGTGGATGGCCAAGACACGGCCCGCGCCCGGTCCCGACGGCACGCGGCGACCGATGTGGTTCGACCGTCCGCTCCGGCCGGTGGCCGAGGCCTACAAGATGCCGTAGCGCGGCTCGGGTTTCGAGCCGCGGTTCAAAACCCGGACCGGCGACGCGGTTCAAAACCCGAACCGCGCTACTTGACCGAGAGAATCCTCGCGATGATCTTCGTGTCGTCGGGCAGCAGGCCCGATTTCGGCAGGCGGGGCGTGAGCGTGGCCCAGTTGCGATCCATGGCGAACGCGCGACGAAAAAGCGGCAGCGATTCGTCCACGCGGCCCATGTTCACGAGCGCGACGGCGTGCCAGAAGATCATCTCGGCATTGGTCGGCACCAGCTTTTCGGCAGCGCTGTACTCGCGCAGCGCGCCGGCGTTGTCCTTCTTTTCGACGGCCAGGTCACCGGCGTTCATGTGGTTGTACGCACGCTGGAGCGTCACGAGCCGGCGCAGTTCCTTCAGCGGCTCCGGGTGGTCGTCGACGCGGAGATCGAACGTCCGATCCTTCCACGGCTGTCCGGTGGACTTTCCTGAGGCCACGAGCAGCGCCGCCGACTGCTGGCCGCGTATGTCGCCGCCAACGGCCTGCGCGGCATCGAGCGCCGCCAGCATGCGATCGGCAAGATCGCCTTTCGCCGACTCGAACGCCTTCGCCATCGCCGGCCAGACCTTGTCGTTCAGCATCAGATTCGCCTGCACTGAGTAGTCCTTGCCGACGTGATGACCCGCCGCCTGAATGTCCTTCGGCCCGGTCCAGGCATCGACACGGCCCTGCGCGTCGATCATCGCCACCTGCCGCACGTCGCGCGCGTCATCGGCTGCGAGCAGCGTCTTCAGCGCATCGGGCGCGCTTCGGCCGCTTCGCATCAGCTCGAGGCCGCGCGGGCCGTACGCCGGATCGACGAATGATTGTGTCGCCACTGCGCCGACGCCGGCTTCGACCCACGGCACGATCGGCCCCACCGAGAACCAGTGCGATTGCACGGCCACGCCAAGGTCTCCAGTCGCCGCATCGCGCGCGACGATCGAGTACGTGTGCACCGGGCGGCCCGCAGGACGTCGGTGCGCGTCATCAGTCGCGGGCGACGCGCCACACGCACTCGCGACGACGGCGACAGCCACATTGCGGATTATCCATCTCCATCGCCGATTGCCCATTTCCATTCCCCATTTTCCATTCCCATTGCCGATGACCCATTCCCATTGCCGATTCCCCGATGTGTTTGCCATTGCCCGATTCCCCGATTACCAATTGCCGATGATGAGGTACTCGACCCCAACGAGCGCCAGAATCGTCGCCATCAGGATCTTGAGCCACCTGACCGGCACCCGGCCGCTCAGCCACATCCCGCCCCGCGTGCCGGCGAGCACGCCGAGCACGGCAGCAGCGACGAGCTCCAGATTCGTCAGATGGCCGAGACGATAGTGTCCGACGACGCCCGGCACGGCCGTCACGCCGATCATGAACGCGCTCGTCGCCGCAGCCGCGCGAAGCGGCACGCCGCACCAGGAGTTGAGCGCCGGCACGATCAGAATGCCGCCGCCGACGCCCGAGATTGTCGAGACCACTCCGGCGACGGCCGCGGACGCGAGGGCGATCGGCAGCCGGCGCAGGCGATAGGACACGACGCCGCCGCTCTCGTCTTCGTGGAAGCGCCCGCCCAGCACGCCGACGTCTACCGCGGGATCGGCGATCACGTTCCGCCGGTCGAGACGTGAGAGCATGACGCCCGCGATGAGCAGGGCCGTCGCGCCAAAGACGCGTTCGGCGGTGCCGGCGGTAATGACGCCGTAGGCGAGCGCGCGCGCGGCCAGGGTCGCGCCGAGCACCGACGCCACGAGCAGCGTCACGCCCAGGCGCAGATTGAGCAGTTGCTTGTGTGCCGCGAGGATCGACACGGACGTGGACGTGCCGATGACCGAGCACAGGCTCACCGTGGCCGCGGTCAGAAACGACAGACCGACGACCTTGTCGAGCACCGGCACGAGAAACACGCCGCCACCGAGACCGAGCACGGATCCAAGCGTGCCGGCCAGCACGCCGGCCACCATCGTCACGAGTACGGTCAGCGGCAACAGGTCGTCCCTTCAGCCCGGTTCAGGCCAGCGCGGTTGCGATGCTGTAGACGAGCAGCAGCAGTACGACCGCCGCCGCCCATGCGAACGGCCAGTCGCGGCGCCGGGTTTCCTCAGCGAGCGCGGCGACGACATTCACGACCGGCATGCCGATGAGCAGGGCGCAGGCCAGGCTCAGCAACAGTGACGCGGACGCGCGCTGCTGGCCCGTCAACCACACGAGCAGGCCGGCCAGAAACAGGATGGCGATGATCATCAGGCCGCCGCGCCCGATGCGTCTCCGCCACCGTTCGATTGACGAGGTGTCTGCGTCTCTCATCGCGAGGCTAACCATACCTTGATTGCGCCGCTCACGGCCTCACTCCGTTCGGCCTGCGGCGGTCATCTTTGATCTGCTTTTCGGTACCGTCGCAACTCCGGGGTCGCCCACGCGATCGCCGCGGTCGCGATGAGGCAGCCGAACCCTCCGGTCACGACCGACGTCGGCGCGCTCCACCGCTGCGCGACGAGACCCGCTTCGAGCTCGCCGAGCTGCGGCCCGCCCATGAAGAAGACCATGTTGACCCCGATCATGCGGCCGCGCATCGCGTCGGGCGTCTCGAGCTGACGCACGAGGTTGCGGATCACCATGCTCACTGCATCGGCGGCGCCCGAGAGCGCCAGACAGGCAAAGGCGAGCCAGAACGTCCGCGACACGCCGAAGACCACCGTGCTCATCCCGTACGCCGCGACGGCCCAGAGCAGTGTCGGCCCCTGACGCGTCAACCGATGCGAGATCGGCAGGATGTACGGCGCTCCCGGCCAGCGCGCCTATGGCCGGCGCGGCGGCGAGCACACCGTAGCCGCGCGATCCCACGTGCAGGATGTCGGTCGCGAAGATCGGCAGCAGCGCCAGCGCTGACGCGAAGAAGGTCGCGAAGAAATCGAGGAGCATCGTCGATCGAATCATCGGCGAGCGGAACACGAAGCGCATGCCCTCGCGCGCCGCCGCGAGCGACATCTGGTCTCGAGCGTGCACAGCCGTTCGATCCGTCTTCGGCACGTCGCGCATCATCAGGAGCGCGACGACCACGACGAGAAACGACGCCGAGTTGAACGCGTACGCCCAGCCGACGTGACCCAACGCAATCACGAGCCCGCCAATCGCCGGACCGGCGACCGACGCGGCCTGGACCATCGCGGTGTTGAGGTTGATGGCGTTCGGCAGATGCTCGCGCGGCACCAGCATCGGCACCAGGGCGTGCCGTGCCGGCGGATCGAACGCGCCGACCGCGGCGCCGAGCGCCGCGAGCACGTACACGGGCCAGACGATCGACAGCCCGGCAAACGTGAGCACCGACAGGATGGCGGCGACTCCGGCGCCGCCAAGCTGCGTGATCAGCATCAGCTTGCGCCGGTCGAAGACGTCGGCCGCGACGCCCGCCAGCATCGAGAAGACGAGAATCGGCACGACACGCACGAGGCCGACCAGTCCCAGTGCGAGCCCACGGCGGTCCGGCGGCGCGAGCAGCGCGACATGCCACAACAGCGCCGCCTGCTGCATGAACGATCCCGAGAACGAGACGATGAGGCCGACCCAGAGCAGGCGAAAGTTCCGGTAGCGCAACGCGGCGATCACGGGAGGGGATCGTATCCGGGGCCGGCCTGATCGAGTAAACTGCCGTCTTTCCGGAGGCCCATTCGATGTCGTTCCCCAGATTCGTTCGTCTGACGCTTGTCTGTCTTCTTGCGTTCGGTGCCGGGCACGCCCTTGTCGCCCAGTCGGCGCCGCAGGCCCCATCGGCCGGTCACAAGCACTACGTGGCCGACGCCGAGCAGGCCCAGCAGCCATCACCGACCGGACAGCTCGCGCCGCGCCTGCAGAATCTCGGCACCTACGCGTTCCCGGTCAACACGAAGAATCCCAAAGCGCAGCTCTTCGTCAATCAGGGGCTGAACCTGTCGTATGCCTTCAACCACGCAGAGTCCGGGCGTGCGTTTCGAGAGGCGGCGCGGCTGGATCCCAAACTTGCGATGGCGTACTGGGGGCAGGCGCTCGTCCTCGGTCCGAACATCAACGCGGCGATGGAACCGACAGACGAGGGGCCGGCGTACGCGGCGATTCAAAAGGCCGTCTCCCTGAAGCCGAGCGCCACGGTGAAAGAGCGTGCGCTCATCGACGCCCTGGCGCAGCGCTACACGGGCAAGCCCGAGGATCGCGTCGCCCGCGATCGCGCGTACTCGGCGGCCATGCGCAAGGTGCACCAGGCGTATCCGGCCGACAACGACATCGCGATTCTCTTCGTCGAGTCGTTGATGGACCTCAGGCCGTGGGGCTACTGGATGCGCGACGGCCAGCCGTACGAAGGCGTCACCGAAGCCGTGTCGCTTGTCGAGCGCGTCATCGCGCGGAGCCCCAAGCATCCAGGTGCGCTGCATCTCTACATTCATCTGATGGAGGCGTTCCACCCGAAGAAGGCGGAGGCGGCATCCGATCGGCTGCTCCCGCTGCTGCCGGCCGCCGGTCACATGGTCCACATGCCGTCGCACATCTATCAGCGTGTGGGCCGCTACGCCGACGCGATCAAGAGCAACCAGCTCGCGATTGCCGCCGACGAGGACTACATCACCCAGTGCCGCGCGCAGGGCCTCTATCCGATCGGCTACTACCCGCACAACCTGCACTTTCTCTGGTTCGCGGCGACGTTCGACGGACAGAGCAAGGTCGCGATCGAAGCTGCGCGCAAGACGGCCTCGAAGGTCGATCCCGAGGTGCTGAAGCAGCTGCCGCTGCTCGCGGCGTTCAAGGTCGTGCCGTACTACGCGCTCATCCGGTTCGGCCGCTTGGACGAGATGCTCGCCGAGCCGGCGCCCTCCGGCGGTCACGCCGTACCTGCTCGGCACGTTCCACTTCGCGCGCGGGATGGCGTACGTGCACAAGAACCAGCTGGCCCAGGCGGAGAAGGAGCTCGAGATCGTCCGCCAGGTGCTGAAGGACAAGTCGCTCGACTCGCCGCTCTTCTCGCCCAACACGGCGGTCGCGGTGCTCGCCATTGCGCCCGGAGATGCTGGCCGGCGAGATCGCCGCCGCGCGGCAGCAGTTCGACGTCGCAATCGCGCACCTCGATCGCGCCGTGCGACTGGAGGATGCGCTCGTCTACACCGAGCCGTCGGAGACGATGTATCCGCCACGGCATCTGCTGGGTGCGGTGCTCCTCGCAGGCCGGACGAGCGGCCGAAGCTGAAACGATCTACTGGGAAGATCTGAAGCGATTCCCCGACAACGGCTGGGCGCTCGTCGGCGTGGTGCAGGCGCTCAGGGCGCAGGGGAAAAACGATCAGGCGACGGTGGTCCAGGCGCGCCTCGACAAGGCGTGGGCGCGCGCGGACGTGAAGCTCACGGGCTCGCGCTTCGGGCGCTAGGAGCTGACGATTGTAATGAGGCAATGGGGCAATGAGGCAATGGGGCAATGCTGAATGAGTGAAAGGCGCCTGTCCTTCTGGCCGCGTCCGGGCGTGTGTACGGCAAGTGCCTGTCGTGCCGCCAGCATTGCCCCATTGCCCCATTGCCTCATTGCCCCATTACGCCCGCCGTGTTCTGAACTTTGAGCACGGCGTACAGCGCCGCCATGATCGGCGTCGGCACGCCCTTGGCGCGGCCGCGGCGAACGACGCTGCCCTGCAGCGCTTCGACTTCGATGCGCTTGCCCTGCGACAAGTCGATGAGCAGCGACGAGCGCGTCGAGGGCGGCAGCTTCTGCATGTAATCGTCGAGCCGCTCGCGCTGATCGGCCGGCAGCACGACGCCATGGGCGCGGGCGACGGCGCGACACTTCGTCCACGGCGGCGAGAAACATCGTGCGGCAGTGCGGGTCGGCCCAGAGCGGCCCGATCGGCAGCCTCGCCGCGCCCGTGAATGCCGCAAACGGCGCCAGGTACGTGAACTTCTCCCAGATGACCGGCCTGGCGTCGGCGACCGCCTCCGCCTCGATGTCGGCGCCCACCATCGCCTGCTCGATCGCACGAACGCGATCGGTCACCTTGCCGGTCGCATCGAAATACTCGCCAAAGACGACCCGCCGGTGCGTGCCGGTCTGCCGGATGAGTCCGGGCGCTTCGACCGCCGTCGCGATGTAGGTGGCGCCGCCGAGCGTCGCGCGCTCACCGATGACGGCGGCGACTTCCTCGGCGCTGTCCACGCCGTTCTGCAGCGTGAGCACCGTAGTAGATGGTCCGACGAGCGGCTCGAGCAGCGGGATCGCGGTGTCGTTGTCGTACGTCTTGACGGCAAGTACGACGGCATCGACTTGGCCGACACGGGCTGAGTCGCTCTCGGCCGGCGTCTGCACCGTGAAGTCGCCGAGCGGTCCGACGACTCGCAGACCCCGTTGTCGAATCGCCTCGAGGTGCGCCCCTCTTGCGATGAAGCTGACGTCATGGCCCTGCCGGGCCAGCATCGCACCGTAGTAGCCCCCAACCGCACCCGCGCCGACGACAGCGAATCTCATCGTGCCTCCCGCTTCCAATACGCGTAGACCGGGAGCCCGGCGACGAGCAGCCCGAGACCGGTCAGAGATTCGAACGGTCGCTCCCTCAGGGTGTTCGCTACGACCAGCGCTGATCCCAGAACGAACAGCCCCGGCACCACCGGGTAGCCCCACACGCGATACGGACGCGCTGCCCCCGGATGGGTCTTTCGCAGCCGGAACAGCGTGAGTCCGCCGAAGAGGCTGAAGAGCACCGAGATGAAGACGACGTAAGTGAAGAGTTGCTGGTAGGTGCCCGTGAGCGCGAGCAGCGATGCCCAGATCGTGAGGCCGAGGATCGCGATGTGCGGGCTGCGATAACGCGGATGCACAGAAGCCGCGGCGCGGAAGAACAGACCGTCGGCCGCCATCGCGTACAAGAGCCGCGAGGCGCCGAGAATCGCGGCGGCGTTGGCGCCGAGCGTGGACATCACGACCGTGAGCGAGACGATCGTCGCGCCCGACGGACCGACGAGCGCCGTGGCGGCGCGCTCGGCCACTCGCGACGTCCCGGCCAGCTCGTGCATCGGAAGCGCGACGAGGTACGCGATGTTCACCGTGAGGTACAACACCAGCACGGTGAGCAGGCCATACGTCAGCGCGCGTGGCAGGTTGCGCGTCGGGTCCCGGACCTCCCCGGCTGAGTACGTCAGGAAATAGAAGCCGTCGTACGCCCAGAGCACGGCAATCATCGCGAGACCGAATCCGGTCAGTGGCGACGGCAGCGTGACGGGCACGATCGGCATCCACTCGGGCGCCACGCGTGCCGACATCAACGCGAAGATCGGCAGCAGCACGAGCCCCGCCATCTTCGCGATCGTGAGGACGGCGTTGGCCCCGGCGCCGGACCGCACGCCCAGGTAGTTCACGCCGCCGAGAAAAAGTATCGAGAGCACCGCGACGACCTGACCGGCCGAGAGCGTCCAGGCGATCGACCCGATCGGAACCGTCATGAGCACGCGAGCGTGCGAGAGCTGCGGAAAAAAGTAGCTGAGGTAATCCGAGAACCCCACCGCGACCGCCGCCACGCCGCCGGAGAGCGCCACGAGAAGCATCGCCCAGCCATAAAGGAACGCCGGCAACGAACCGAACGTCTCACTCAGATACACGTAGACGCCGCCCGCGCGCGGGTACATCGCGGCGAGCTCTGCGTACGTCAGCGCGCCGGCCAGGGCGAACAGCCCGCCCGCGGCCCAGGCCCCGACAATGAGCGCCGGCGAAGGCAGGGCGGCCGCCATGATGCCGGTCGTGAGGAAGATTCCGGACCCGATGATGCCGCCGATGACGAGGAGCGTGGCCGCGAGCGGACCAATCGCGCGGTCGAGGGCGGGCTGGGACATCTCGAGGCCGGCCGATTATATGCGGCCTCGTTTGACACCATCCCCCGGCATTCCTATGCTGGGAGCTCACTCTCACAGGCAGTCGGGACGTCGAACAGCGGAGGACCTGATGGCACGTACGCGATCGATCGTCGTCTTGTGGTGTGCCGCGATGGCGCTGTCAGGCCAGGCGGCCCGGGCCCAGACGCCGGCCACGGCGGAGAAGACCGAGGCCTTCGCGGCGGCCGCTCGTCGCGGTGACGCCGCCACGGTCACGAAGCTGCTCGACGAGGGCGTGGACGTGAACGCGAAGTTCCGCTACGGCGTCACGGCGTTGTTCTATGCCTCCGATCACGGCCATCTCGAGGTCGTCACGGTACTGCTCGCGCGCGGCGCGACGGTCAATCTGAAGGACACGTTCTACAGCGCCACGCCGCTGACCTGGGCCTCCGGTCCGGCACAGAAACGCAAGCCCGAGCACGCCCAGATCGTCGGCCTGCTGCTCAAGGCGGGGGCACAGGGCAAAGAGGGCGCGCTGTCGGCCGCGATTTCCGCGGCCGATGCGCCGATGGTCAAGATCATCCTCGACACTGGCGGCCTGTCGGCGACGTCACTGGCCGATGCGCTCGAGGCGGCGTCGCGCGCCAAGAAGCCCGAGCTCGTCACGCTGCTCGAGGCCGCCGGCGCCAAACCGCATCCGGAATTCAAGATCGAGGCGGCACAGCTGGCGAGGTACGCCGGGACGTTTCGTGGGCCCAGCGGCGCCGAAATCGTCCTTGTCATTGACGACGGGCGGCTCGTCATGGATCTGTCGAAGGTCGGCGGGCCGCCGAAGCTCGCGCTCGTGGCTCGCAACGAGACGACGTTCGTCTCCCCCGATGCGCCGGGCCTGCGACTGACGGTAAAGCTCGAAGAGGGGCAGGCGGCCGCCATTGTCATTGGACCGAATACTTACACTCGCACTGGAGGACGGTGATCATGCGCCGCATTGTTTCGGCCGTTGTCTTGCTCGTGGCTTCGGCGTCGCTCGCCGCCCAGGACTGGCCCGCATTCCGTGGCGCCAACGCCGCGGGCGTCGCCGACGGCAAGCCAACGCCCGTGAAATGGAACGCCGCGACCGGCGAGAACGTGCTCTGGAAAACGCCCGTCGCCGGTGTGGCCGTCTCGAGTCCGATCGTCTGGGGCGATCGCGTGTTCGTCTCGACGGCCGTCAGCAGCGATCCCAACGCCGGCATCCGTGCTGGTCTCTACGGCGACGTCGAACCGGTTGACGACAAGTCGAAGCACACGTGGCGGCTCGTTGCCCTCGACAAGCGATCCGGCAAGGTCGTCTGGGACCGCGTGGCCCATGAGGGCGTGCCGAAGACGAAGCGGCATCCGAAATCCAGCCAGGCGTCAGCGACTCCCGTGACGGACGGACGTCGCGTGATCGTCTCGTTCGGATCCGAGGGCCTCTACGCCTACGACTTCGACGGCAAGCTCCTCTGGAAGCGCGACCTTGGCGTGCTCAACTCGGGCTGGTTCTACGACCCGGACTACGAATGGGGTCTTGGCAGCTCGCCGATCATCTGGAAGAACCTCGTCATCGTCCAGTGCGACATCCAGAAGGACTCGTTCATCGCCGCCTTCGACGTCGCGACCGGCGCGCCCGTGTGGCGCACGGCGCGCGAAGAGATTCCGTCATGGTCCACGCCCGCGATCTACGAAGCGCCCGGCGGCAGCGCGGAGCTCGTCACTCAGGCGACGGGGTTCACGCGTGGCTACGATCCGGCGACCGGCAAGGAGCTCTGGCGCCTCGGCGGCAACTCGGAGATCGCGATTCCCACGCCGATCATGGCGCCGGGACTCATCATCGTGACGAACGGGTATCGCGGCGTGCAGCCAATCTACGCCATCAAGCCAGGCGCGACCGGCGACATCACGCTCAAGGGCGAGGAGACGACGAACAGCGCGATCGCCTGGAGCATGAAACGCGGCGGCCCGTACATCCCGACGCCGGTGCTCTATCGCGATCAGCTGTACGTCTGCCAGAACAACGGGGTCGTCGTGACCTACGACGCGAAGACCGGTCAGCGCGTGTACCAGGAGCGGCTGGGGCCCGGCGGCTCGTACAGCGCCTCACCCGTGGCCGGGGACGGAAAGGTGTACTTCACCAGCGAAGACGGCGATGTCTTCGTCGTCAAAGCCGGGCCCACCTACGAGCTGCTGTCAACGAATCCCGTTGGCGAGATCCTGATGGCCTCGCCCGCGATCTCAGACGGCGTGATCTTTTTCCGGGGGCTGAAGCACGTGATTGCGATCGGACAGAAGGGGTCAGAGCTCGATCTGTGGAAAACTCCTGCACCTTAGACAACGATGGTGCAGGAGTTTTCCACAGATCGAGCTCTGACCCCTTAAGCTAGTGCTTGTTCCCGTCGTCCCCGCGAATCAGCGTCACTTCGCGGATGCGCGTGGTGCGGACGCCGTTGTCGAACTCGAGAAACATCCCGGGGGCGGCGATGAGGCCGGTATGAATCGCGCTGCCGCCCCAGGTGCAGCCGACGATGCGCACGCGGATGTTCTCGCAGCGCTCCATCGCAAACCAGCCGCCGGCGACACGGTAGGTGCCCTCGCCGAGCGCGGCCAGTGAATAGGTCGAGTTTCGCGTCCTGACGACGATCCAGTCGCCGGGCTGAACGTCACGGGCCCGCACTCCGCCGATCTCGCACGCATGCTCAGTGATGCGGTCGAGCGTACGAACCTCACCGGGGCATTCGCCGATGACAGTTTCGAAAATCTCGGTGCGGTCCACTCGCGATTCCTTCATGCAAACCGCAAACCACGCGGCGAGTCGAGCGGCGATTGATCGTCGGCAGGCATGGTACACCGCGCGCGTATCTTTTTGCTCGTCGTGAAGTACTACGTGCGGCATCACGTTGCCGGATTTCGTGGGCGTCGAGCTCCCGGAGCTGCTGGAGCCGGAATGCCCCTCCGGCCGTTGACATCTGATGCGTGATGCACGATGCTTGATGCCATGCGCACGACGCTGGACATAGACGACGATATCCTTCAGACAATAAAGGAGTTAGCGACCAGCCAGGGAACAACGGCGGGCAGGGTCATCTCTGACCTCGCCCGAAAGGCCCTGCTGCCGCCACGGTCGGTCAAGGTCCGTAACGGCGTGCCCCTTCTGCCAAGCCGCCCGCCCGGCGCCGCGCGTCCCTCGATGAAGCTCGTGAACGACTTACGGGATGACGAATGACGCGCGTGGCCTTGCTCGACGTGAACGTGCTCGTCGCGCTCTTCGACCCCGATCACGGGCACCACGAGCTCGCCCACGACTGGTTCGCGGAGCACGTGACGCATGGATGGGCGACGTGCGCCGTGACCGAGACCGCGTTCGTGCGCGTCGTCGCAAGTCCCGCGTACGGCGGCCACACAGGGCGGGCCGCGGCGATCGTCGACCGTCTGCGCATGTTCTGCGCGAGCGGCCATCACAGATTCTGGGAAGAGATGCTTTCGCTCACCGACCGGTCGGTGTTCGATCTGTCGTACGCGAGCGGCCACCGGCAGCTCACCGACATCTATCTGCTGGGGCTCGCGGTGAAGATGCGCGGCCGGCTCGCGACGTTCGATCGCGGGATTCCGCTCAGAGCCGTCGTCGGCGCAACGCCCGAGACGCTGGCTGTGATCAGTACCTCAACCGCGTAAATGCCTTCGAGGCCGGCGCAAGCACGAACAGGTTGCTGAACTCCGCGTCAGGGATCTCGACGGCGGGTCCTCCGAGCGCCTTGATGATCGGGGGCACCGTATTCGAGTGGCCGACGATGAGGACGACGTCGTTCGCGTGATTCTTCTTCAGGGTCGCGAGGAGTGCGTTCGTGTCATCGGTGATGATCTGCATCGTCAGGCCGAGCTTCGCGGCAAGCGGCTTGCCGGTGTCCTGGGTGCGCTTGTATTTCGTGACGAAGATCGCCTTGACGTCAGAATCCGCCAGCAACGTCGCGAGACGCGCCGCGCGCGCCTCGCCTGCGGCCGAGAGCGGCGGATCGTTCTGTGCCTTGGGGTCCATCGCGCCGCCGTCGGCGCGCTCGGCATGCCGCACGAGAATCACGAGCTGTTGCGCCGCCGAGATTGCCGGTACCAGAAGAAGCAGAACGGACAGGATCAGCTTCGCCATCGCGCCACCCCGTAGAGAAGTGCCCCGGTCACCAGAAACGCGTCAGCGGGTTGTATCATGAACCGGAACCGTTCATGGCTTTCAAAGGGCGCGCCATACTCCCGACCACGGCGTTCACGCTGCCTGCGCGCTACTACGCCGATCAGGCGATCTTCGAACGGGAGCGCGAGCGTTTCTATCGACAGATGTGGGTCGGCGTCGGCCGGCTGGCGGAGATTCCGCGGCGCGGCGCGTACATGACCCGCGAGGTCGCGGGCGAGAGCCTCATCATCGTGCGAGCCACTGACGACGGTACCGTGCGCGCGTTTCACAACGTCTGCCGCCATCGCGGTACGCGATTGTGCAGCGAGGCCGCCGGCACGCTCGCCGGGTCGATCCAGTGTCCGTACCATGCGTGGACGTACGACTTCGAGGGCCGGCTGATCGGCGCGCCGCACATGGACGGCTCGCCGGGATTCGAGCGTGCGGATTTCCCGCTCGCGTCGGCGCGCGTGGGCATCTGGGACGGCTTCGTGTTCGTGTCGCTCTCGGACTCCGGGCCGACGCTGACCGAGCATCTGGCGGAGTTGCCCGAGAAATTCGCCGCCTGGCAGATGTCCGACCTCGTCCGCGCGCATCGCATCGTGTACGACGTGCAGGCGAACTGGAAGCTCGTCGTCCAGAACTACAACGAGTGCCTGCATTGTCCGAACCTGCACCCGACCTTGAACACGCTGTCGCACTACCTCAGCGGCGAGAACGAGCCGCTCCAGCCGACGTACATGGGCGGCCGGATGGACCTCAACGACGGCGTCGGGACGATGTCGATGGACGGCACCTGTCCGCGCGATCCGCTGCCGGGCCTTCCGCCCGTCGAACGGCGTCGCGTCTACTACTACTCCCTGTTCCCGAATTTCCTCATCGCGCCGCACCCGGACTACGTGCTGACGCATACGCTGTGGCCGGAGGCGCCCAATCGCACGAAGATCGTGTGCGAGTGGCTCGTGCACCCGGCGGAAGCCGCGAAACCGGAGTTCGATTTGACCGATGCGACGACCTTCTGGGACATGACGAATCGTCAGGACTGGCACGTGTGCGAGCTGGCGCAGGCCGGCATCAGCTCGCGGGCGTACCGGCCGGGACCGTACTCCAACCGCGAAGACCTTCTCTACGCGTTCGATCGATTCATCGTTGAGACGCTCGAAGCCGACTGAGGAGCCGGCGCATGCGCAGAGTCGTCGCGATCCTGTTGATGATCGTTGCCGCGGGTCTGTCGCTGCCGGCGCAGAAGCCCGCACCGGCGCAAGCGGCGCCGGCAGACACCGGCTTCGACGTGCAGCGGGTCGCCCCTGACATCTACGCCTTCGTTCGCAAGGAGCCGCCCGGCCTCGCGCTGAACGCCAACTCCGTCGTCATCGTGAACGCCGACGAGGTCATGGTGGTCGATACCGGCGTCACTCCGGCAACGGCGAAGGCGATGCTGGCGGTCCTGCGCACGATCACCCCGAAGCCGGTGAAGTACGTGGTCAACACGCACTGGCACGACGACCACATCCTCGGGAATCAGGTGTTCCGCGACACGTTCAAGGACGTGCAGTTCATCGGACACGCGCGAGCGGAGAAGCAGTTGGCGACGGTGGGCGCGACAAATCGAAAACAGCGCCTGGACGTCTCCGGACCGTTGATGACGCAGCAGCTCCGGCTGTCGCTCGAGCAGTCGAAGAGCATGGCGGGCGGACCGATTTCAGATGAGGAGCGGCGAAGCTACACGAGCGACATCGCCGCGCTCGAGCGCTTCGCCGCGGAGGCGCCGGCGACGACGGTCGTCACGCCGACGATGATCGTCGAAGACAAGCTGACGCTCGTCCGGGGCCGGCGCACGATCGAGATCCTCCATCTCGGCGCCGGTCACACCAGCGAAGATCTCGTCGTCTGGTTGCCCCAGGATCGCGTCATGGCGACGGGCGATCTCGTCGTGACGCCGGTGCCGCTGCTGGTCTCGACGTCACGTCCCGCCGACTTCGTGACGACGCTCGAGAAGCTGATCGCCCTGCAGCCTCAGATTCTGATTCCAGGTCACGGTGCCGTGACGCACGGCCTCGACTACGTCCGTCTCGAAGCGCGGCTCCTCACCGCACTCGTCGACCAGGTGCGCGCCGCGGCAGCGAAAGGCGCGACGCTCGCCGAGACCCGGAAGACAGTCAGCCTCTCGGAGTTCGAGATGATGCTCGCCGGCGACTCGGCGCTCCTGAAGCAGCTCTTCAACTTCCGCGTCACGTCACCTGGCGTCGCCGCAGCTTACCGGGATCGGTAGCCTCCCCACGCCTCGAGCCGCTCGCGATAAGCGTCCGCCCGATCCGCCTGCTCACGTGACAGATCGGACGTCTCGCCGGGATCACGACAGACGTCGAACAGCCGCGACCGCCGCGACTCGACTTCGACGATGGCCTTCCAGCATCCGTCGCGCAGGCCAAGCCAGCCGAGCGCGTAGTCGGTAAAGAACAGCGCCATGCGCTCGCGAGGCTTGAGGAGCGACGCGCCCTCATGCAGTGGAGCGGCCGGCAAGCCGAGCAGGTCGAGAATGGTCGGCGCGATGTCGATCACGCTAGCGACGCGTCGTACGACGCGTACCTGTCGTACCCGTCGTACCCGTCGTACCTGTCGTACCCGTCGGTGTGTGAACGATGAGCGGAATGCGGACGTTCTCGTCGAAGATGAAGATCGAATGTCCGTAGTTTCCGTCGTGCTGGCCGAACGCTTCGCCATGATCCCCGTAGACGACGTACAACGTCCGGTCGCCCAGGCCCCTCGACTGGAGCCCGTCCATGAACGCGCCGAGCGCACGATCGCCGTAGTGCAGCGCGTTCTTGTAGGCGGCGAGCTCCGTGCTGTCGCTGAAGGGACCAGGCTCTGGAGAGACATACGGATGATGTCCGGCGGTGGGCATGTACGTGATGAAGAAGCGCCGTCCCGGCCCGAGCGCGTCGATCCACGAGAGCATGCGCGAGACGGTGGCCGGTTCGTCCACGCCGAAGCTCGACTGCATGTTTCCGCCGATGGCGCCGGCATCGAATGTCTCGTCGAAGCGCTGTTGCCGAAGGACGGCCTCCATGCCGAGGTATCCGAACCGGCCGGAGTGAAACAGGGCCGTCCGGTAGCCCGCCGTCGCAAGCGCGCTGGTGAGCGGCGAGCACGGTTGCTCGGCGTGAGCTTCCGCGTCAGCGTCGAACGTCGGCGTCCGCGAGCACAGCACGGCGAACAGTCCCTTGATGCTCTCCGGGTACGCCGCGTAGGCGTGCTCGAACACGATCGACTGCCTGGCGAGCGCCGACAGCCGCGGCGTCGGATCGTCCGCCGCGCCGTAGATCGAGAGATACTGCGCCCCCGTCGACTCGAGCACGATCAGCACGACGTTCATGCCGGCCGCGGTGCCACCGCGGCGTGAGAGATCCTCGCCGGCGCCGTCCGCGAAGGGACTTGCGCGAACGTCGCCTCGATACGCGCGTGCCGCGACGCGGGGCGTCAGCGTGGCGAGCACCGCCGTAATCGCATTCCGGTGCAGCCCGAGCGTGTCCAGCCGCGCAACCGCCAACGGTCCGGAGGCCAGGATGGCCGCCGCCGCCACCGCCAGCCCGCCTCGCATCAGCCGCGGCGCGCGGCGCAGGACCGGTGGGGCCGCAATCGACGTCGCCAGAACCGCCGCCATCGCCGCGAGATTGGAGATGGTGAGGTAATGGACAATCGAGTCCATCAAGGGTCCCCCCGCAGCGCGCCACATCGGTACCGTGAGCGGCGAAGACAGCGCTCGAGTGACCGGGACGTTCAGCGCGGCGTACGCCGCGATGGCAAAGTACGGCAGCCACATGAGGCGCGGCCGCCGCAGCGCCACGTCCACGACCCAGAAGGCGGCCCCGACCGCGACGTCGTGCCAGATGTACCCGGTGAACGCCCACCACGAGTCGGGAAGATCGCGTCCGGCGAGACCCAGCGCCTTCGCGACGAGGAGGACGGCGACGAGACTGGCCGCCCTCACTGAAGGACGAGATTCAACCGCTTGAGCAGCCACCATGAGACCACGGCCGTTCGCGGCTGTGGCCGCCAGATCCAGTCGTGCACGAGCACGGCGCGTGCCGGCGGCCGGGCGTAGACCGCCTGACGATCCCCCTCGAACGACAGCGGAATCACGAGGAGGTCCGCCGCGTCGGATTCGTCCGCGCGGAAGGCGCGATGCTCTGCCGTGACGTGTTCGCCGAGGAACGCCCGCGCGATGTCGAGATGCCCTGCATCGGCGTCAACGATCGTGAGCGGCACACCCGGCAGCACGCGGCCGAGAACGATGGCTGTTCTCGGAAACAGCCCGCCGCCGACGACCGTCACACTCCGGATGGGGCCCGCCACCTCGATCAGACGCCGCACGGCGCGCTCGTGCGTCGCCAGGACGAATCGCTGCAGCCGCGGAGACCGCAGCACCAGTCGCTCCAGGCCTGCGAGACTGAACGCGTCCAGCCAGCGGAGCACGGCCGGCCAGCGGCTCGTGCGCGTGCTGGGCTCGACCGCCGCCGTGAGCTCCGTCCAGTGCGCCGTCGGCTGCCGATGATGCTCGGCGTGAAAGCCGTCGTTGAAGAACAACAGGTTGTACAGGCGCCCGTAGTGGCTCGTCGTGCCGCGCGCGTGTTCGTAGTGGCCGTGTAACTGGCACAGCGCCAGTCCAATCCCCCAGCCCGGCAGATACGTCGTCAGAAAGAAGTCCGGCGAGAGCCGGGCCAGAGAAACCCAGAGCGCGATGACGAGCCCGGTCTCGACGAGAACGTCGCTCGTGAGTCGGATGCGACGATGGAGTCCCGCGTGATGAAGCAGATGGCGCTGGCGCCACACGCTCTGCGGCAGTCCCAGCAGCACGCTGAGATAGACGGAGTACAGACGATTCGCCGAGGGCGACCTGAAGAACGGACGATGAATGAAGTTGTGCGCGATCGTGTTGGCGTTCCACCAGAGACCGAGCGCGACCGTCGCCATCGAGGGCCACACGATCAGCACGACCGCGTGGGCGATCGACAGACCGACAAACGCCGCGTCCCACGCGACGAGACGTGGGACGCGTCGAGCCGGCGATGAGAACCAGCGCCGAAGCCATGTTGTTGACCGCGCTACTTGCCTCTGAACGTTTTCAACTGCTGCACGATGTCGTTCACTTCAGGCGCGACACCGCGGCCCGTGATGCGCAGGACGCCCAGGTGAATGGGATACACATCCGGAGACGCCGGGCTTGATCCGTACCCGCGCGGAACCTGCCTGCCGAGTAATGACGGCGGCCGAATCCCACGACCTGGCCCGTGCCCGCGACGGACTTGAGGTCCGCCCACTCGGCGCGGGCCTGCTCCTCGCGGCCCGGCGGCGTCGAGTAATAGAAGTAGCCCCGCGCGGGAGCCTCGAACTGCCAGCTCTCCAGCTGGGCCGCGGCACAGACACCCCAGACCTGCGCCCGGTCAGGGCTAATCGCCGGCTCGAGCACGACGCGGTCGACAATGCAGTAGACCCCCATCGGATCGCTCGCCGTTGCGGGCACGGCCAGCGCCGCCACCGCCAACCCGGCCACCAGAAACCTTCGTGCGGCATGCCTCATAGGTCACCCCTGCTGTTCAAACGGGAATCTTCGGTTGGAACCCGTTCATTTCGACGCGCGAACTGGGCTCTTGGACGGCCTACGCGGGCGGAGTTTCAGTCTTCCGCCTCGGGTTGAAAAACGGCGTGGGCACCACTCGCGCGCCGACTCTGTGGCGAACCGCGTCGACCGTGTGTTCGACTTCGAGCAGGGAGCCGGGTCCTGAAAATGGGGTCTCGACCGTCGCGAGGCCGATCATCTCCTTCAGCACGGGAGACCAGGTGGACGACGTCATCCGGCCGATCTGACGGGTGCCGGCAAACACGGGCACCGCCACGCGCGATGCCGTGGCGACAGCCATCGGCGGCAGGCCGACGGCGTCGTACAGCACCTCCACGTCGGACCAGTCGATCGCGAGCCCGACGATCCGGCGTTTGGGTCCGCGCGCGCGCTCGGCGACGAGCGCGTTTCTGCCGACGTACGCGTCCTTCTCGATGTCGACGAGACGATCGAATCCCATCTCGAACGGCGAGTAGAGCTGCGAGCGCGTCAGGGCCTTCCGCGCGCTGAAAAAATCGACGTCGATCAGCAGGAGGCCGGCTTCTATCCTGGCGACGTCCAGCGCGAGCAGCCCGGTCGGCCGGAGGCCAAAGGCCGTGCCGGCCCTGACGATCGTGTCCCACACGACGCCTGCGTCGTCGCGATCGATCCAGATCTCATAGCCGAGATCGCCGGTGTAACCGGTACGGGAGATCTCGACGGCGCGGCCTGCGATGCGCGCCGGGGTCACGCGAAAGTACTTCAGCGCATCGATGTCCGCCTCGGCGACCGAACGCAGCAGCGCCGCCGACGTCGGTCCCTGCAGCGCGAGCGCGGCGACACGCTCGGAGATGTCTTCGACATGGGCCTTCAGGCCCGGCTTGTGTGCGCTGATCCAGCGCAGGTTCGGTTCCGCCGCGGTCCAGCGAAACCGGTCTTCTGCCAGCCGGCTCACCGTGCCGTCGTCGACGACCTGACCCTGTTCGTTGCACCAGGGCGTGTAGATCACCTGGCCCGGCTGCATCTTGATCGCATTGCGCGTGATCACGCGATCGACGAGTCTGGCCGCGTCGGGACCGACGACGAGGTACTTGAAGAGCGGGGAGACGTCGAGCAGCGCCGTCGCGTTTCTGATGGCGTTGTACTCGTGCTCGTGGAGCGGCTCGTAGGAGGACGGCGCGTAGTAACCGGCCCAGTCGCGGTAACTGAGACTCTCGCAGAGCGCGAGGGTCCGCGAGTGGAACGGCGTGCCGACGGGCATCGGGCGATTATAGGTTCAGACTAGAATTGGTGCGCGTGCCCGCGAAATATGACGCCATCGTGATTGGCGCCGGACACAACGGCCTGACGGCCGCCGCGTATCTGGCGCGCGCGGGCCGCAAGGTCCTCGTCCTCGAACGCCGCCACGTCGTCGGCGGCGCCGCCGTCACCGAAGAGATCTTTCCAGGGTTCAAGTACTCGGTGTGCTCGTACGTCGTCTCGCTGCTGCGGCCGGAGATCATCCGCGAGCTCTCGCTGGCGTCGCACGGGCTCGAGATCCTGCCGCTCGACGGCACGTTCACGCCGATGCCGAACGGCAACTACCTCTGGCGCGTGAACGATCACGCGCGGACGTTCCGCGAGATCGCGCGCCACTCGCGTCTCGACGCCGAGGTCTACGACGAGTACGGCCGCGCGATGGTCGAGATGGGACGGTTCGCCAAGGACATCCTCTCGATGACGCCGCCCGATCCGTTTTCGAGGCGTCCGCGCGACCTCATCGCGCTCGCCGGGCTGGCGAACCGGCTGCGCGCGCTGCCGGAACAGGATCGGCACAACCACCTCCAGCTCTTCACGATGAGCGCCATCGACTTTCTCGACCAGTGGTTCGAGACCGACGTGTTGAAGGCGACGATGGCGGCGTCGGGCATCATCGGGACGTTTCTCGGTGTCCGGTCGCCGGGCACGGCGTACGTGCTGCTGCATCACTACATGGGCGACATCGACGGCGCGTTCCGGTCGTGGGGTCTGTCGAAGGGCGGCACGGGCCGGATCTCCGAGGCGATCGCTTCCGCGGCGCGCGCGGCCGGCGCTGACATCCGGCTCAGTTCGCCGGTGCGGCACATCCTGGTGAACGGCGGCGAGGCGACCGGCGTCGTGCTCGAGAACGGCGACTACCACATGGCGTCGTCAGTGTTCTCGAGCATCGATCCACGACAGACGTTCCTGAAGATGATCGGCATCGAGCACCTGCCCGTGGACTTCGTCGAGGACATCCGCCGGTACAAGTTCCGCGGGTCGTCCGGCAAGGTCAACCTGGCGCTCGACGGCCTGCCTGAATTCACCGCGCTTCCCGGCCAGGGCGCGCATTTGCGCGGCGCGATCTCGATCTCGCCGGGCGTCGACTACATGGAGCGCGCCTACGATCAGGCCAAGTACGGCAGCTACTCGCGACGGCCGTACATCGACGTCGTGATTCCGAGCCTCACCGATCCGTCGGTCGCGCCGCCGGGCAAACACGTGATGTCGTGCTTCGTGCAGTACGCGCCGTACGATCTTCGCGAAGGATCGTGGGACGACCATCGCGAGGCGTTTGGTGACACCGTCATCGACACGATCAGCGAACACGCGCCCAACCTGAAACGGCACATCCTGCACCGGCAGGTGCTGACGCCGCTGGATCTCGAACGCGAGTTCGGCTTGTCAGAGGGGAATATTTTCCAGGGCGAGCTCACGCTGGAGCAGCTGTTCTTCCTGCGGCCGGCGCCGGGATGGGCCGACTACCGGACGCCGATTCGGCGGCTGTTCATGTGCGGATCGGCGACGCATCCGGGCGGCGGCATCATGGGCGCGCCGGGACGGAATGCCGCACGCCGCGCCCTTGGTGAGCAATGAGGGTCATCGTCGTCGGCGCGGGGTTGAACGGGCTGGTCGCCGGCGCCTATCTCGCGTCGCGAAAGAACTCGGTCCTCGTCCTCGATCGGAATCCCGTCGCCGGCGGCGCGGCGGTGACGAAGGAATTCGCACCGGGATTTCGCGCGCCGGCATTGAGTCACGCGCTCGGTCCGGTGCATCGCGATGTCGTCCGCGCGCTGCACCTGGATCGCGCCGGACTCGAGTTCAAGCTGCCCGATCCGGCGCTCACCGCCCTCGGTCGCGACGGCAAGACGATCGTCTTTCACCGCGATCCGGTGCTGACCGCCGGTTCGATCCATCGAGTGGCGTCGGGTGACGCCGTCCGATGGGCGGAGTTCTTGAAGGTCACGCAGCGGATTGCCGGTCTCGCGTCGAAGGTCAGCCGCGAGCCGCCGCCGTCAGTCGACGACGTGACCGCGCGCGACTGGTGGGCGCTGCTCCAGGTCGGTCGCAAGGCGAGAGCGCTGGGCAAACGCGATCTTTCGCGTCTCGTCCGATGGATGCCCATGTCGGTCGCCGATCTCGTCGCCGAGTGGTTTGAGAGCGACCTGCTGCGGGCGGCCATCTCGGCGCAGGCCGTGTTCGGGAATCCCGCGGGGCCGATGTCAGCCGGCACCGGAGCCATGCTCCTGCAACGCTTTGGCGTCGATCCACATCCAGTGGGAAGCGGGGCGACGGTCCGTGGCGGCCCGGGTGCGCTGATCGACGCGCTGGTGCAGACGGTCAAGCATCATGGCGGCTCGGTGCGCACCGGTGCTCGCGTCACGAAGATTGTCACGCGTGCGGGCCGCGTGAAGAGCGTCGTCCTGGAAAACGGGGACGAGCTCGCCGCCGATGTCGTGCTCTCCGCCGTCGCGCCCGCCGAGACGTTCGTGAATCTGGTCGATCCGATCGATCTGCCGCCCACGTTTCTCGAGCGCGTGCGTCACATCCGCGCACGAGGCGTCACTGCCAAGATCAACCTCGCGCTCAACGGATCGCCGGTCCTCGCCGAGCTCGACGGCGATCCCGTCCCGCTGCGCGGGCGGCTGCTCATCGCGCCCAATGTCATGTATCTCGAGAAGGCGTTCGATGCGACCAAGTACGGGCAGATGTCCCAGGAGCCGTGGCTCGAGTTCGTCGTGCCGACGATGACCGACTCGTCGCTCGCGAGAGAGGGCCAGCATGTGATGTCGATCTACGCGCACTTCGCGCCGCGGCACCTTCGCGGCGCGAGATGGGCCGATCGGCGCGACGCGCTGCTCGAGTCGGTGCTGCGCGTGCTCGATCCGCACGCACCCGGCCTGCGCGCGCTCATCGCCGCCGTCGACGTGCTGACGCCCGAGGACATCGAGACGCACCTCGGGCTGCCGGGCGGCCACATCTTCCATGGCGAGCCGACGCTCGACCAATCCTGGCTGGCGCGCCCGCTCCTCGGCTGGGCGCAGTACCGCACGCCGATTGCCGGCCTCTATCTCGGCAGCGCGGGTACGCATCCAGGCGGCGGGCTCACCGGACTGCCGGGGCTGCTGGCGGCCAGGAGTGTTCTTCGCAGTGGGGCAAGGATCACCGGATTGGGACTTTGATCTCCACCGGCTGAGTGAGCGTCACGGCAAGTCGAGCGCCGGTTCCGAGCGCCACGTCCTTGCCCTCGGTCATCAGGACCGCGGCCGTCCCCGCGCCGCCACCAACGGCCGCGCCAACAGCCGCGCCCTTCTTGCCTCCGATAATGGCGCCGATGATCGCGCCGCCGGCAGCCGGAATCCCGATCTTCGCCGCGTCGTCCTTCTTCGTTGACGGTGCGGTCATCGCAAACTGCGCGGCGATTGGATAGGTATCGCCGGCGGCAGCAATGCGCGAGAAGGTGATGCCCAGACTCGCGCGGCCCTTGACCTTGCCGGCGGGCACGGCGGTCGTCACTTCGCCCGTCACTCGGCTGCCGGCCGGAACGACTTCAACGCCGTTGACGAGAATCGGCTCGTCGACTCGGGCTTCGACGGGATCCTCCACCTTGCTCGTCTCGGAGCTCACTGGCGACTCGAGCTCGAGCTGTAGTTTCGTGCCCTCAGGCAACGTGTACTCGCGGAACTTCGCAATGGCGGGCAGCGCCACAGGCTTCGCGCCATCGCGACGATCGACGACCCGGACGACGGCGATTTCGTCACGCGGCACGGAGCGCGTCGCCGGTCCGACGTCGACCTTCACCGCCTGCTGGTCACGCGCCGCCAGTTTGCCCTCGACGACGCCGCCGTCCTCACGCGTGAGCTGGACTTCCGACCCGACAGGAACTTTCTCGACGTCGGCCTCTCGTGAGCAGCTCACACCCAGAACTGCCAGCGCCACGGCCACCGTTCGCATTCTGTTCGTCATCGCCTCGGCCTCCTCGCATCCGACAAGAGGAAGCAACCCTTGGGCCATGCTGCGGTGCCGTCCGGCTGCTCAAAGGCGGTAGAAACTTTCCCACTCATCGTCTCGAACTGCGGATGCCTCTCGCCGAGCGCGCAGAGATCGATGAGGGTGTTCATGCGCCGGACGCGCGTGTCCTCTTGCTTGGCAGAGATCACCCACCAGATCATGGCTCGGCGATACGACGCGGCCTGCGCGCGAAAGTACGTGCGTGCCGCCATGTGCTTCTCGAGCATTGCGTCATATGGAGGCGGCAGGCTCTCGGGACGCTTCTCATAGGAATAGACACCAGACTTGTTCTCGCGACGCGCTTTGAACGCGGTGAGTCCAGCCGGCCGCATGCGCCCTTGTTTGGCGAGCTCGGTCGCGCGGCGGATGTTGATGCTGCTCCAGATGCTCGTCGGTTTACGCGGCGTGAAACGAATCGTGTAGCTCTCGTCGCCGCCTCTCCTGCGAATGCCGTCGATCCAGCCGACGCACAGCGCCTCGTCCACTGACTGCGGCCAGTCGATGCTCGGACGGCCCGTGCTCTTCTTGTAGTACCCGACGAGGAGCTCCTTCGCGGTCGCGTGATTCTTCGCGAACCACGCGCGGAGCTCAGCGGGCGATCGAAAGAACTTCGGTGTCATCCACGCTACGGCTCGGCCGAGACGGCGGCGATGAGCGCCTTGATGTATCCGAAAGCGAAGGCGAATCCCTGCAGGTTGCCGGTGTCGCCCTCAATCGACGGCACGTGGTCTGGCATCATCATGCCGTCGTAGCCGACTTCCTTGTAGACGCGCATCGCCTTCAGCATGTCCACGTCGCCGTCGTCGATGAACGTCTCGCGGAAGTTGAGGAAGCCGCCGGCGATGTTGCGGAAGTGGACGTTGAAGATCTTGCCGCGGCGGCCGAATTCGCGAATGACGTCGAAGATCTGCTCGCCCGGCTTCTCGAGCATCTCCGAGACGGTGCCCTGACAGAAGTTCAGTCCGTGGTACGGGCTCTCGGCGATCGTGACGAATCGCTCTCAGTCCGTCGACCGATCCGAGCACGGTCTCGACGCCGCGCCAGCCCCTGGCCCTTCGGCATGCCGGGATCCTGCGGATGGCAGGCGAGCCGGACCTTGTGTTCCTGGGCGACCGGCACGACGCGCTCGAGGAAGTACGTGATGCGCTCCCAGTACGTGTCGGCATCGACGCGACCGGCTTCGGTGAGCGGCGGATCCTGCTTGGCGCCGGCGTAGACAAATGTGCTGTAGCGCGCGCCGCCGCGGCCCACGGTCGGCGCCGTGCGCGGGATGCCGATGATCGTGAGGTTGTACTTGACGGACGGAATGCCGGCGCGCGCGGTATTGCGAATCATCTGACAGATGTCGTCGATCTGCCGGTCGCGATCCGGATCGCGGCCGAGCAGGATCGCCGGATTCTCGCTGCGCGAGATCTCGCTGGAGCTGAGCGGCAGCGGCACCATGTCGAGCGTGATGCCGAACGACTCGACGCGGTCGCGCAGGCGCGAAAGCTCTTCGACAGACCAGGCGGCGTCCATGCGCGCCGAGGGCAGCCGGCTGCAGATGTGCGTGACGCCGAACCCGGCGAGCACGCGGAGGATGGCGTCGGAGTCGCCGTGCTGCGTGCCCGCTTTCATCCGCGCGGGCGCGGGTGTTGCGGCCCGCCCGCTCGCGCGGCGCGGACGCCACCTGCGCCGAGACGAGCGTCTCCGCGAGCGCGCCGGCCGTCATCCCGCTGCCCGTGAGGCGGACGAAGTCGCGACGATTCATGTTGGCCTCCCCGGGCCGATTGTACGCGCGTCCGGCGGCCGTGAGGCCTGTCCCCAAAAGGGCGATTTCTGTGGAAAACAGACCCGTCCCCCTGCCCTGAGCGCCGCGATGACGCGGCGTCGAACGGGCTAAAAAACGTCGATTGGCCAGTACACGACGGGCGCGCCGGGACCGTCGGTGCCGGCGAGCGGGCGCCACATCATGATTTCCTCGGCCGGTTTCTCGTCGAGGATGCGCAGTTGCGGCGGCCGGAGCGAATCGGGAAGCCAGCCGGTGAGGCGAAGCGGCGGCTCGGCGGGAGTGCGGGCGGAAAGCACCTGCAGCATGGCGCCGACACGCGCGCCGGTGGGATCGCGATCGCCGCATTCTTCCAGGGTCCATCCACGGGGTCCGCGGGAGACGATGACGTAGGCGGCAGCACGATGCGCTTCCTCGGCCACGAAGAACTCGACCTGGCGAAGGCCGTCCGGGCCCAGGCCGGCGAGGAGGCGCTTGCGCGCGAGGCTGTAGGCGATGAGGTCGGGCGTGCGCTCGAGCGCGAATGCGGCGCCGCCGGCGTACCGCGCGGAGATCTCGGCAATGATGCGCAGATCGTCACGCTCTCCGGAGCGCACGAGCGTCGCCGGCGAGCCGGTGAAGGGCGCGACGTCGATCGTGAGTTGCCGGCGCGGGACCACCCGGAACCCGAGCGCCTCGTAATACGAGGCCCCGATCTCTGAGAAAAGAAGGGCGAGCGTGCAGCCCCGACCGGTGGCGTCCGCGATCATCGCCTCGATCAGATCGCGGGCATGGCCCCGGCCGCGTCCCTCCGGCGGCGTAAAGACCGCGCCGATCCCCAGGACGTCCGTCACGTGTCCGTCCACGCGCGCGCGCAGGCCGTAGCACTTGGCGCTGGCGAGGACGCCTGCCTCGTTGACGAGCGCCACTCGGCGCAGGTGGTCGCGGCCCCATTCTGTGGCCATCTGACCACGGTTCCATCGGGAGTAGGCTTCGCGGCTAAGTCCTTCTCCCCAAATGGGATAGGTCCCATCCATGATCTGTTCTCGGACGGCCTCGTCGGCGGTGATCAGGCGCATAGGGAAACTGTGTTTTCCTTTTGCCAAGCGTACAGGTCTAATCATGCGTATGGCACCTCATCTTTCCCGTCTGCGGTGGGTCGCCGGAGTGGCCGGCGTTATGTGCGTGTTCGCAGGCTCGCCGTCGGCCCGGCGCGTGGACGTGCCGTCGAGGCCGGACGCCCGGACCATCACGCATGTCCTGAACCGAATCACCTACGGCGTGCGGCCCGGCGACGTCGAGCGCGTGCGGCAGATGGGCCTGACGGCGTACATCGATCAGCAGTTGCACCCCGAGCGCATCCCCGACGCCGCCGTCGAGGAGCGTCTCGTCGCATTCACGACGCTGACGATGACGAGCGCGGAGCTCTCGGAGAAGTATTACGGGCCGGCGATCGAGCTGCGGAGGGATCAGGCGCTCAAGCAGGCGCGCGCGGAAGCCGAAGCCAAGGCCAAAACCGACGAGATGACGGCCACCGGCGCGGCGCCGCCTCCTCGACCGGCGGACGTGCTGACGCCGGAACAGCGGATGATTCAGCAGGGACAGCAGAACGTCGTGAACGAGCTGATGCAGGCGAAGATCCTGCGCGCCACGCTCTCCGAGCGGCAGCTCGAAGAAGTCCTCGTCGATTTCTGGTTCAACCACTTCAACGTCTTCGTCGGCAAGGGGCAGGTCCGTCAGTACCTGACCGAGTACGAGCGCGACGCCATCCGCCCGCATGTGCTCGGCAAGTTCCGCGACATGCTCGGCACGACGGCGCACAGCCCGGCGATGCTGTTCTATCTCGACAATTTCCAGAGCCAGGCGCCGGAAGGCGCGATGGTGCTGTCGGCGCAGCCGAATCAGATCGACGCGCTGCGACGGAATCCGAAACAGCCGCTCGTGCGTCCAGGTCAGCCGCGTCCCGGCCAGGTGCGACCCGGCCAGGTGCGACCCGGCCAGCCGCTGCCAGGTCAGATGCCGATACCGCCTCGTCCGCCGCAGCGCCAGCGTCCGGGTCTCAACGAGAACTACGCCCGCGAGTTGATGGAGCTGCACACGCTCGGCGTCGACGGCGGATACACGCAGAAAGACGTACAGGAACTGGCGCGGATCCTGACGGGCTGGACGATCGATCGCCCGCAGATGGGCGGCGCGTTCCTGTTCCGGCCGCAGGCGCACGACGCAGGCGAGAAAGTACTGCTCGGCACGAAGTTCCCGGCGGGTCACGGCCAGGACGAGGGCGAGCGCGCGCTGGACATCCTCGCGCGGCATCAGTCGACCGCGCGGCATATCGCGTTCAAGCTTGCGCAGCGATTCGTCGCCGACGAGCCGCCCAAGGCGCTGGTCGATCGCGCCGCGAAGAAGTTCCTCGACAGCAAGGGCGACCTGCGAGAGGTGACGCGACTCATCCTCACGTCCAATGAATTCTTCTCGGCTGACGCGTATCGCGCGAAGGTCAAGACGCCGCTCGAGTTCGTGGCGTCCGCGGCGCGGGCCGTGAACGCGAGGATCGTCAACCCGCAGCCGGTCATTCAGGCGCTCCGCACCGATCTCGGGATGCCGCTCTACGGCTGTCAACCGCCGACCGGCTACAGCATGACGGCCGACGCGTGGGTGAACACGGGCGCGCTGCTCAACCGCATGAACTTCGCCGTGCAGCTGCTGAACGGCGGCCAGGCGCAACGCGCTGCCGGCGCCGGTCGCGCCGGCCAGCCGGGAGCCCCGGGCGGCGCACCGCCCCCACCGGGCCGGCAGGGCCAGCCTGCGCGTCCGTTCCAGCCGGCGCTCCGGCCCGCGCAGCTCGCGCGGATGCCGATTCAGGTGGATCTGGGCGCGCTCGCACCGGACACGAGCGACGCGTCGCGCGAGGCGCTGATCGCGACGCTGCTCGCCGGCGACATCTCGGCGGGCACGCGCGCGACGCTCGCGCGCGCCGACAGCCCGCAGAACCTGCTCGCCCTCGCGCTCGGCTCGCCGGAGTTTCAGAGACGATGAGATCCGGCCCGATGAGATCAGGCCTGTCGTTAGTGCGGTGTTGACGGAGACAGAACCATGATGACGCGTCGCATCTTTCTCAAGAACGGCAGCCTGGCTCTCGTGAGCCTCGGGTTCGCGCCCGTATTCATCGCGCGGACGGCACAGGCGGCGCAGGCCCGCAAGAAGGTCCTGGTCGCGATCTTCCAGCGCGGCGCCGTCGATGGCCTCAACATGATCGTGCCGTTCGGCGACCCGAACTACTATCGCGCGCGGCCGTCGATCAACGTCGCGAGACCGGGCCAGCGGAACGGCAACGAGGAAGGCGCGATCGATCTCGACGGTTTCTTCGGTATGAACCCGCGCATGGCCCCGCTCGCGCCGCTCTTCAAGGACAACGAGCTGGCCATCGTCCATGCGTGCGGATCGCACGATCCGACGCGGTCGCACTTCGACGCGCAGGATTTCATGGAGAGCGGCACGCCCGGCGTGAAGAGCACGCGCGACGGCTGGCTCAACCGGTATCTGCACAACAAGGAGCACGAGCAGGCGAGCCCGTTCCGCGCCGTCGCGCTCGCGCCGCAGCTCCCGCGCACGCTGCAGGGCACCGCGCCGGCGCTCGCGATCGGGCAGCTCAGCCAGTTCGGCGTGCGCGCCGGGCGCGCGACCGACATGATGTCGGCCGACTTCGAAGCGCAGTACGCGCAAGCCGCCGATTCCCTGCTCCGCCCGACCGGCAAGGAAGCGTTCGACGCGGTGAAGATGCTGAAAGAGACCGATCCGTCCAGCTACATGCCCTCGAACGGCGCCGAGTACCCGCGTTCGGGGTTTGGCGAGGCGCTGCGCCAGGTCGCACTGCTCGTGAAGTCCGATCTCGGCCTCGAGGTCGCGTTCGCCGAAGTCGGCGGCTGGGATACGCACGTGCAGCAGCCCGCGCGCCTGACCGGACTGCTCGACGACTTCGCGAAGAGCATCATCGCGTTCCGCCGGGATCTCGGCGATCGCATGGCCGACGTCGTGCTCGTGAGCATGTCCGAGTTCGGCCGCGCGGTCCAGGAGAACGGCAACCGCGGCACCGATCACGGCCACGGCAACGCGATGCTGATTCTCGGCGGCGGCGTCAAAGGCGGCAAGGTCTACGGCAAGTGGCCCGGCCTCGACCGCGATCAACGCTGGGAGGGTCGCGACCTCGCCGTCACCACCGACTTCCGCGACGTCTTCGCCGAGGTCGTGACACGGCACCTCGGCGCGAAGGACATCTCGAAGATCTTCCCGGGCTACGCGTACAAGAAGCCGGTCGGGTTCATGGGATAGATTGCCGATGACCTCTGACATCGGCAATCGGGGAATCGGCAATCGGCAATGGCAGTGAAATCGGCAATCGGCAATCGACATCGGCAACGGGCAAAAGCGATCGGTAATGGGTAATAAGGGCCAACTCGTTCCCAGTACCGATTGCCGATTTCATTGGCCATTAGCCATTTCCATTTGCCATTTCGATTAGCCATTACCGATTTCCATTACCCATTTCCCGATTTCTCTGCCATTGCCCATTACCAATTCCCCGATCGCCGATTTAGCGACCCTCCCGACCCCCGTCATCGCCGTTGATCTGGCGAGGGTGCGGGCGAATATCGCGGCCATGCAGGCCCGCGCCACCGCAGCGGGCGTCAAGCTCCGGCCACACGCGAAAACACACAAGAGTCCAACAATCGCGAAGTGGCAGGTTGACGCCGGCGCGGCCGGCGTCTGCTGCGCGAAGTTGGGCGAAGCCGAGGTGTTCGCCGATGCCGGGATCGCCGACATCCGGCTGCCCTATCCGATCAATCCCTCGAACGCCGCCCGCGTCCTCGCGCTCCTCGATCGTGTTCGTCTGTCGATCATCGTGGACGACCTGGACGTGGCGCGCGCCTGGTCGGAGCGGATGATTCCGGCTCGAAAGCGGCTGGACGTGCTCGTGAAAGTCGACGTCGGGTTTCACCGGTGCGGCATCGATCCCGAGTCTCCGCGCGCCCTCGACATCGTGAGAGAGATTGCCGATCTGAGCGGTCTGCGGTTTCGCGGGCTGCTGAGCCACGCGGGACAGAGCTATCTCGCGAGGTCCGAGGAGGAGATCGAAGCGATCGCCCGGAAAGAAAGCGGGATCCTGAACGCGCTGGCCTCCCGCGCTCGAGAAGCGGGGGTCGAGGTCGCGGAGATCAGCGTCGGCTCGACGCCGACCGCACGCTGCATCGCCCGCCAGCCAGGCGTCACCGAGATGCGGCCGGGCAACTACGTGTTCTTCGACCGCACGCAGATCGGTCTCGGCGCCGCGGCGATCGACGACTGCGCGCTGGCCGTCATCTCGACCGTCGTCAGCCGGCCGGTCGCCTCGCGCGTCATCTTCGACGCCGGGAGCAAGACGCTCAGCTCGGACGGCGTTCGCGGGTTCGGGACGTCGACGGGTCATGGGCTCGTCTTTCCGGGCCTCGACACGACGACGCCCGACCCGTCGATCGTCATCGAGCGCCTCTCGGAAGAGCACGGCACGGCGCACGTGCAGCCGTCCTGCCGTCTCGAGCCGGGCGATCGCGTGCGTATCGTGCCGAATCACTCGTGCGTCGTGACGAACCTGGCCAACGAGCTGTTGCTGGTCGACGGCTCGCGCGTGATCGAGCGGCTGCCGGTCGCCGCGAGAGGCCGCAATACCTGATAGAGTTCAGCTGCCATGGCCGCCCAGAAGTCCTCTCGCTCCCTCCCAGGTGAAGCGCTCGGACTCATCGAGACGCGCGGCTTTGTCGGGATGATCGAAGCCACCGATGCGATGGTCAAGGCGGCCAACGTCGTGTTCGTCGGCTGGCAGAAAGTCGACGCCGGCCTCGTCACGTCCATCGTGCGAGGCGACGTCGCCGCCGTAAAAGCCGCGACCGAAGCCGGCGCCGCCGCCGCACGCAAGGTCGGCGAGCTCATCGGCGTCCACGTGATCCCCAACCCGGTCGAGGGGCTGAGAGACGTCTTTCCGATCGATTAGCGAAGATTCATCGCATTGAAAATGATCCGGAACGTCCCGAACGGCTGGCCGCGCCATTGCGGGCGGAAGCCGAGCAGGATCACGTGGCCCGAGCCGAGCTCGACGTCCACGGCCGCGGCTTTGCCCTGAATCAGCTTCTCCCCGAGCAGGAATCCTGACGCCAGCGGTGACTCGTTCTCCGGGTACCGCGCGAGCACCGTGCCCTTGAATCCTTCGGCGGGCTCGTAGACCGGCCCGCTGTCGTAGAACACGACCGCGCGCTCCGGCATGCCGGCCATGACGCGATGCGTGGACGTGGCGAGAACGTTGAGCAGCGACCCGCCGACGAAGAACTGCTGCCGGCTGACACCGGCGACGACGTTCTTCACCGGAAGCTTGAGCTGATCGACGATGGAGTTGCTGCGCGACGTTGAAGCAGACGAGCGTGCCGCCGCTGCGCACGAACGTTTCGATCGCGCGGAGGCGTTCGCTGTTGGTACGCTCGATGGCCGCCGGATCGGGTTGGGCGGCGCCTGCACCACCGCCGCCGCGCCCGCCACGGCCGGTTGTGGCGCTCTCGAGCACGCGCGATTCGTTGCTGACGATGAGTACGTCGAGAGAATCGCGGAGCGATCCCCTCAAGTCGGCCGCAGCAAGCCGCTGGAACTCGAACTCGTACTGGTCGAGCACCCAGCGTGTCCAGCCTTCGTCCATGCTCGTGTTGGCAAGGAGCAACGCGATGCGCGGCCGGGCCGGTGCGGCGCCGGACGCCGCGGGCACGCGCTCCGCGGTCAGCGCCAGCGTCTTGACGAGATCGGCCTGCGCCGCCGGAGTGAGTCCGGTGATCACGTACCGCGCGCCGGCCCCGCCGGCTGCGGGCTGGAATCGCACCGAGGCGCGGGCTTTCCAGGCGCGGTTGATGGCCTTGAACGCGTTGTTCTCCGCGGGATTCACGGCAAGCGCCGGACCGGTCCCGGTCAGACGTCCTGCCGGCGGCACGATCGCGCGCGCGACCGGATCGCTGTCGAAGCCGATTCCGGGCGCCGTGTCGAATGGCGACGGGTCGGCGGTTGCGATCAGGTTGTACGGCGTCGCCGCCGTCGCGGGAGCAGGCGCTCCGGCCAGTGGACGCAACTTCGACCGAACGTCGTCTGAGAGCGGCGCCGCGGCCGCAATGGTGCGCACGCCCATGGCGAGCGGCAACGTCCAGCCGGCGGCGTCGTACGGCGTGTCGAGCGGGCCGTTTGGCGACTCCCGAATCTCCGGGTACTTCTGGACGTCGAGCACTTCGCGCGCGAGCGCGGCAAACTCCTGATCGGTCGGCACGACCCAGGTGCCCGCCGGCAGCGAGACACCGTCGACGGTCGCCGGTCGCCGTGAGCTCGGACACCGCACGCCGCCGAACGCCAGACGCCGGAGCATCTCGACGGCCGCGACCGGATCGCGCTGCTCCTGCGGAACGACGTACGCGTACGGCGCCTCGGTCCGGCCCTTCGCGATCTGATTCCGGCCGGCGAGGTACCGGTTGTAGAGCAGCGAGCTCTTGTACTTTGCCGCGTAGTCCAGCGTCGCGATCGACGCGGTCGTCATGTACTCGACGGCGTCGCGAAACCGCCAGGTGCCGCCGGGCCATGGGCTCGCGTACAGCGACTGCGGCCGGCGCATGTTCGGCGCAATCGTGCCGGGGTCGGTCTGCTGCGGGCCCGCGCCTCGTCCCTGCGTCTCGGTCCAGAACGCCGGGATGTTCTTGAACATCGGCGCGTAGTCGATGTAGCCCGGATACCACGCGTCGTAGCCGGTGCCCATGTGCGTCGCGCCGACTTTGCCTTCTTCTTCGAGACGCTTCGCGATCGCCATGCCGATCATGTTCACCTCGCGCGACATCAGGTACGGCGCGTGCGTGGCGATCGGCTCGGCAAACGGCGGCAGCCAGATCCGCGTCGGCGGCGGAGACGACTGATGGTGCACGTAGATGATGTTCGGCTCCCACTGGCGCCAGGCGTGCTCCATGACGCGCGACTCGACCATGTTCAGCATGTACGCGTCGCGGTTGTTGTCGTGGCCGACGAACTCCTGGTAGAGCGACGGCAATCGGCACGCCGGCCTCGGGCGTCCCCGCGCGCGCCATGATCCAGTCGGCGACCATCGTGTGGCCGTCGGGATTGATCGTCGGCCAGAGCATCAGGATGACGTTGTCGAGAATCGCGGCGATGTCCGCGCTCGCCCGACCGGCTCAGGATCTGGTGAAGCAGAAGCGGCGTGTGCTGCGGCGCGGCGACTTCAGTGGAGTGCAACCCGCCGTCGATGTGGACGAACGCCTTGCCTTCCTCGGCGAGCTGCCTGCGCCTCCGCGTCCGACAGGCCGGCCGGCTGCGCCAGCCGCCGCGCGATCTCGCGATAGCGATCGATCCTGGCGAGGTTCTCTTTCGAGGACACGAGCGCGAAGTAGAAGGTTCGCCCCTGCGTCGACTTGCCGGCTTCGACGAGCCGCACGCGATCGCTCGCTTCAACAACTCGCTGGTAATACGTGATGACCTGTTCGTAGTTGGCGAGCTTGTTGTCGGCGCCGGGCTCGAATCCGAAGACCGACGCAGGCGCGGGCACCGCGGGCGCCTGCGCGGGCAACAGGACAGGAACGATCAGCAGGAGTGTCGGAATCAGTCGGGCGAGAATCCGCATCGGGTGTTCCTTACGCTCGGCCGGCGGCGGTCTTCCGTCCTTTAGGCTTGCGCTTTGCGTCGCCGCGCGTGGCCGGCGACCGGCGTGAGCGGCAATCCGTCGCCGGTGACGAGCGGCTGCGTCGGATCGACGAGCAGATCGAAGATGTGCCCCTGACGGGTTCGCAGGAACAGGCCCCGACCGTCCGTCAGCAGCCGCATCTCTCCCGCATCGTCCAGCGTCTCGGACAGCCGGCGGCGGAAACAATCGCGCAGCGTGTCCATCATCTGCCGTAGCGACGCCGGCGTGAACCCGCGCCGCCGCAGCTCGGCAAGCGCGACCAGCTCGAGCACGTCGACCGGCGTGTACCGCCGCTCGGTGAAGCCGCCCGAGCTCGTTCGTCTGCGGCGCGATCGCCGACAGAAAGATCCTGCGTCGCATCCCAGCCCTGCAGCTGCCGAGCCGTCAGGCCGGTCAGGGCCGCGACTTCACGCGCGCTGTAGCTGGTCTTTAAACGCAGTGCCCTGGCCCTGGACGCCAGATCTTCGCCAGCAATCATGTCCGATTGGCGGACGCCGGCAAAGTCCTTCTCGGTGATGCCCCCGTCGCTGTGCGTGCTCCAGGTCACGGTGACCTTGCGGTAGCTCACGCCGAGATCGGGATGATGGTCGGCGGCCTCCGCCTCGAACGCGAGCCGCGTGACGAACGCGATGGCGTCCGCAAATGACGCGAAAGTGAACTTGCGGGTCAGGGCGTCGCCCTGCCGCGCCCAATTCGGAAGCGCCGACAGGCGCGTGGTGATGTCGGTGTCGGAGAGCTTCATTGCCTGATTCTATCGCTAGTCTTACGACATGAAGGTCATGAAGGGCTTGAAGGGCATGAAGAAGAGCTTACTGACCGGATTTTTTCAATGCTCGAGCATCTGCACAATTGCAAATTCTGCAATATCCGACCACGGCCCCTCGGAACGGCGCGGATCGAGTATTGCTACATGACCGGTCGAGCGCCAGCTGCTAATCGAAGTGAAGACTGTCGACCTGATTCACCCCGTTCATCACGCGCAGGTGCTCACGTATCTCCGCCTGGCCGGGGTCCCGCAGGGTCTCCTGATCAACTTCAACGTGAAGCGCCTGACTGACGGCCTCAAGAGTTTTTTAATGGGACGTCCTATGCAAGAACCGTCCGAAGAAAAGTAGAAGCTCTTCTCCATGACCTTCAGGTGCTTCACGCCCTTCATGTCGTTAAGACAAGAAGCGGTTGGGGGTCGTCACTTCAAATACCCGGTCACTCACCCCTTCCACCACGTACCTCGCCACGACCTCCGCCGTGAGCGGCGCGAGCAGAATGCCGTTGCGGTAGTGGCCGGTCGCGATGGTCACACGCGGCGCAGCGCGCAGCGGACCGATGGCAGGAAGTCCGTCGGGCATTGCGGGACGCAGACCGGCGCGCGCGTCGATGAACACCGCGTCCTTTGACGCCGGCAGCAGCTCCGTCACGGCGTCCGTGAGATCGCGCACGCCGCCGGCGGTCGTCGACTCGTCGAAGCCGGCCTCTTCGACCGTCGCGCCGACGAGGAGCGTGCCGTTCGACCAGGGCACCGTGTAGCACCGCGGTCCCCACACGACTCGCCCCGGCCGTGCAGTGGCGGGCCACTTCAGATGCAGCAACTGGCCACGCACCGGCCGTACCGGCAGCGCGGCGATCCCTTTCACTCGCACTCGCCGCGACCAGCTCCCGGAGGCGATCACCACGGCCTCCGCCGTGTAACGGCGGTCGCCGGCGCCGACGTCGACGCGATCGTCATGCGGGATCACTTCCGCCGCTTCGAGTGGCGACTCGAACGTGGCGCCGCGGGACCGTGCGCGCTGGACGAGCGCTGCGATGAGCGACGGCACTCCGATGAATCCGTGCGGCTTGACGAACAGTCCGCCGCGGGCGCCGGTCGCGACGGTGGACTCGAATCCTGCCAGCTCGGTCGCGCCGAGCCATTCGCTCTCGACGCCGTGCGTGCTGAGCCAGGCGCCCGACGCGCGAAGTCTCGCTTCGTCTCCCTCGCGAAGCGCAACCTCGAGCGTGCCGGTGCGCGCGTACTCGACGGGGCGGCCGCTCTCGGCCGAAAGCCCGTCGACGAACGCGTCGAAGAGCGACAAGCTGCGCGTCCCGAGACCAAGGAGCGGCGTGTGTTCGTGGGCTTCAGTGTACGGGGCGAGGATGCCGGCAGACGCGTGTGAGGCGCCGCGACCTGGCGACCGCATGTCGAGCACGGTGACGCGTACGCCGCGCGCCGCAAGTGCATCCGCGATCGAGACGCCGATGACGCCCGCGCCCAGAACCAAACAGTGAGGGGTTACTTATCTCTCCAGGTTCCCGGCCGGCGCTGACCGCCAAAGCCCCAGAAGACGGGCGCCGTCGTCTTGACCGGCACGGTCGCGCCCACGAATACCGGAAAGGTCACCGGGTAATACGGATAGGGATACGTCGAGTACATCGGGTTCATGTCCGCGCGGCTCGCCTCCACGCGCTGCTCGACGCGCTGCGTGACGTTGATCACGACCGGCGCGACTTGCTGAGGTGGCGCCGCGGGCGTCTGCGACGTGTCGTACCCGCCTTCCGGGTTTTCGTTGATCTGAACCATCGGTGTCGCGACGGCCGGCGGGGGCGGCGCCTGTGGCTGCGACGTCGCCGCAGGGCGCGTCACCGGTGGCGCCGGCGCCTTCTTGATCGCGGTCGCCAACATCGCCATGATGACCTTCTCGCTGAGTCCCTCTTTGCGAATCGCGATGACGTCGTCCGCCTTCAGGTGGAACACGGACCCGTCGGACTCGATGAGGGCGATGAGAATGTCGTCGCTGAGGCCGGCGGCCTTGAGTTTGATGAGATCCTGAATCGTCGCCCCGAACGTGGGCGCCGCCGCAGAACCGAGGAACAGGGCGGACGCGAGAACGACCCGAAGGATGAGACGCATGGGGCCCTCTCTTGCAACGCGAATGCCGTGGGCGACAGCCGGGGAACTGGACGGTATCATTATTCTGATGTGGCTTCCGGGGGACGCGCAACTGTCCTCCGAAGCGCCCGCCGGGCGAAAACCCCCGGCCAAAGCAGGCGCAAGGCGTACGGTACGGGCCTTGCTCCGTCTCCTGATGTGATGTCCACAAGGACCCTCGTCGCCGCTGCCATTGGCGCCGCTGTGGTGGCCGCCGGCGCCGGCAGCTTCCTGGCGGTCCGGATGAACTCCGCGGATCGGGCCGGGTCCGCTGAACCGGCGACGGCTGCCCGAGCGCCGATCCCGCCAGCCGTCATCGGAACGTCCGTCGCTGTCGAACCGCCTCCGGTCAGTCGCCCGGCGGAGCCGACGGCGGCGGCAGATCGACCAGAGTTGCGCGAGACGAAGGCCAGTTCCCCAGCTTCCGCTCCGGCTTCAGCACCCAGGCGCCCGGCTCCCCCGCCCCCGCCGGCGCCATCGACGACGTCGTTGCCCGTGGTGACGCCGCAGGCGGCACCGGTCACGGTCCCGGGCGTGCCGCTGCCGGAGATTCCGTCAGCCGCTCCCCCGCTTCCCGAGCCGGTCCCGCCACCGCCGCCACCGAAGCCCCGCTTCGAAGAAGTCACGGTGCGCGAGGACGCCGTCATCGGGATCCGTCTCGAGAACGCCGTCTCGTCTGAAACTGCTCGCGTCGAGGATCGTGTCACCGCACGCGTCTCGCGCGACGTCACCGCGGACGGCCGCACGGCGATTCCGGCGGGCGCGACGCTCGAGGGCACCGTCGTCTTCGTCGAGCGCGGCGGCAAGTTCAAGGAACGCGCGCGCGTCGGGATCCGCTTCACCACGCTCGTGCTCGCCGACAACCTTCGACTCCCGATTCAGACGGACACGATTTTCCGTGATGGCGAGTCGCCGGGTACTGAAGCCACGACGAAGATTGGCGCGAGCGCGGTGGTCGGCGCCATTCTCGGCGCGGTGATCGGCGGGAAGAAGGGCGCGGCCATCGGCGGCGCGGCAGGCGCGGCAGGCGGCACGGCGACCGTGGCCGCCGGCGGCCGCAACGACGCGACGATGCCGGCCGGCGCCCTGCTCACCGTGCGGCTGGCAGCACCGCTCACGGTCCAGGTGGAGCGACAGCAGAACTGAACGCCCACGGTCTGTCCCCGGTCCGCTCGAACACCATCGCACCATTCAGAGGAAAGTCGCGCGCGTCGTCCGACAGCAGCCGGGCGAGGCCGGACAGGTGCGGCATGTGACCGGCGACGAGGAGGTCGCGGCTCTCGCCGGCAAGCTCATCGCGAATCCATTCCGGCGGGTCGTCCGGCCGGAGCCCACGCACCATCTTGAATTCGGCGGACGGACTGCAGATGCGCAGAAAGGCTTCGGCGGTCTGGCGCGCCCGCAGCTTGCCGCTGTGCCAGATCGCGGCCGGCGCGAAGCCGGCCGCCTTCGCCTGTGTCGCGAGCCACTCCGCCTGCCGCAGGCCGAGCGAGGACAACGCGCGCTGCGAATCGACCTCCGCGCTGAGCGCGTTGCCGTGATGGACGAGATAGACGCGCATGGCTGTGCTCTGTAGTGCTCTGTGCGTGATAGTGTAGCGCGCGCTCACGATGAATCGTCCCGCTCCAGCGCCATCGCTCGCGGTGTCGTCCTGGGTCATCTACGATCTGGCGAACACGATTTTCTCGATGGGCGTGATCTCGCTGTTCTTTCCGCACTTCGTCGAGAAGACGGTCGGCGAGACGCGGGCCGACAGCACGTTCGGCCTGATTCAGTCCATCTCCTACGGCATCGTCTTCGTCGTCGCGCCGTTGCTCGGCGCCATGACGGATCGCGCCGGACGGCGGATGCCGTTTCTCGTGTGGAGCACGATGCTGTGCGTCGCGGCCACGGCGCTCCTCGGCACGGGCTCGTTCGTGTTCTCGGCCGCCCTGTTCATCCTCGCGAACGCCGCGTATCAGGCCGGGCTGCAGTTCTATGACGCGCTGCTGACGGACGTCTCCACTGAAGAGAATCGAGGCCGCATCAGCGGCATCGGCGTTGGCGTCGGTTACATCGGGTCCTACATCGCCGTCGCACTCGGGTTGCTCATTGGCGAGAGCCAGTTCGTTCTCCCCTCGGATTTCTCGCCGCTGTTTCTCGCGGTCGCGGGCTGCTTCCTGGTGCTCTCGATTCCGTGCTTCCTCTTTCTCGAGGAACGTCGCCCTCGCAGGCCGATCAACGTGTTCAACTGGGCGGTGATCAAGGACTCGACCGCCGAGACGATCCGGACGTTGAAGTCCACGCGTCAGTATCCCGGGCTGCTGCGCTTTCTCATCGGCCGCGTGTTCTACACGGACGCGATCAACACGGTCATCGGCTTCATGGCGCTGTTCACGCTGCACGTGTCCACGGCAAGCGGTTTGACGCCGGCTGATGCGACGACGCAGAAGTCGCTGGTCATGGCGGTCGCGATCACGTTTGCCATTCCTGCAGGTTTCGTCTGGGGACGGCTGACGGATCGTCTCGGCCCGAAGCGCACGCTCACGTTCGTCTTGTACCTCTGGATGGCCTCATTCGCGCTCCTGGCGGCGATCGCATTCCTCCGCCTGCACGTGTTCTGGCTGTACGTCGTCGCCTGCATGGTCGGCATCGCGATGGCCGGTACGTGGGCGGCCGACCGTCCGTACATGCTGCGGCTCACGCCTCCGGATCGCGTCGGCGAGTTCTACGGACTGTACGGAATGGTGGGGCGCTTCTCGGCGATCACCGGGCCGGGCCTCTGGGCGCTCACGACGTACATCCTGGTGCAGCGCAGCGGCTTCGAGGTGCTCACCGGCGAAGGGGTCGCCATCCTCGTGCTCCTCGGAATGATCGTCGTCAGCTATCTGATCCTGCGCCGTGTCACGGACGAGCCACGGGACTGGAATCGGCTGCGATCAGCCTGACGAGATCCCGTTCGATCGACTCGGGCTTGTCCCGGGAGCCGTAACGCCTGACGACCACCCCATTGCGGTCCACGAGAAACTTGGAAAAGTTCCACTTGATGGCTTCGGAGCCGAAGAGCCCCTTCTGCGACGACTTCAAGAACTTGTACAGCGGATGCGCGTCGTCTCCGTTGACTTTGATCTTGCTGAACATCGGAAACGTCACGTCGTAGGTCTCCGTGCAGAACTGGCGCACCTGGGCGTCAGTACCGGGCTCCTGGTGACCGAACTGATCGCAGGGAAAGCCCAGCACGACGACGTCCTGACTCTTGTACTTCCTGGAGAGGGCCTCGAGCCCACGATACTGCGGGGTGAAGCCACACCTGCTCGCGACGTTGACGATGAGCAGCGTCTTGCCGCGATAGGCGTCCATGCGCTGCGGCACGCCGTCGATCGTCGTCACCTCGAAGTCGTAGATGGCCATCTACGTTCTATTTTTCAACGGCCAGTCTGGCGAGCACAACCGCGGCGCGTTTGGTCTGCATGGTCAGGGTCCGCAGGTCCGCCGTCTCGGACGGCGAATGGCCGTCGCGCCCTTTGAGGCCAAGGGCGTCGATGATCATCGGCACCTCGCCGGCGATGAAGGACACATCGGCGGCGCCGGCCCTGTCCGGGTTGACCGCCTCGACGGGCCCGAGCCCGAGATCGCGGCTGGCGCGGTCGTAGAGCACGAGCAGCCGCTCGTTGCCGGCGCCCGGCGCGAGCGGCGGATACCCTTCGTCGAACGTGATCTCGGCGCGTGTCTTCGGCAGCGACGCCGCCACGATCGCGCGCATGCGCGCTTCAGCCTTCGCGAACTGCTCCTTCGTGAGCGCGCGCAAGTCGCCGGAGACGAGCGCACGCGCGGCGACGACGTTCGTCTTGCCCGAGGCGGTTCCGCGCGCCATGGGCGCGTCGAAGTCGAGTGCCGTGCCGCCGAGAATGAGGCCGGGATTGAACGTCAGATGAGGCTCGCCGGCCAGCTCGGCGCGGAACTTCTCGAGGATGCGCGCCGCCTCGAAGATCGCGCCGCCGCCGAGGTCCGGTCCGAAAATCTGCGAGGAATGGCCCGTCGTCCCCGTGATCGCAAGCTCCCACCCCGTGGTGCCGCGGCGCGCGACGACGGCGTGCTCGGGACGGCCGTCGCCGTCTTCGAAGCCGAGCGCCGCGGCGGCGCCCCTGGCGGCGTTGACCAGCGCTTCGCGCGCGCGGCTGAGCGGGCGGCCGGACGCTTCCTCGTCGCCGGTCATCACCACCGTCACGTTCATCGCATCCAGCAGCCCGACGGCCTCGAGCGCCTTCAAGGCCTGGATGATGATGACGTCGCCGCCCTTCATGTCGATGATGCCGGGGCCGCGCGCCGTGTGCTCGTCGATGCGCTCGAACTTCTGAAACGGGCTGTCGCGCTCGAAGACGGTATCGAGATGGCCGATGAGCAGCAGCTTCTTCGGCGAACGGCCCGGATGGGTCGCGACGAGATGCCCGGCGCGCTGCCACGCGGCGCCGTCGACCCACTCGGTGCGAAATCCCAGCGCGTCGAGCTCGGCCCGAAACACCGCACCCACCTGCCGCACGCCTTCGAGGTTCTGCGTGCCGCTGTTGATGTTGACGACGCGCTCCAGGAGGGCAATGGCGGCCGGGCGATCCGTGTCGATCGCGGTCACCAGCGCGCGCTCGGTCGCCGTGAGCGCACCTGGCGACTGCACGGCGCTGACCAAGGCAGAAGGCACAAGGCAGAAGGCACAAGTGAGGAACAAACTGACGCCGGCCAACCTTCTCAAGAATGCTGGCCAGCGAAAGCTCGCTCCACACTTCTGCCTTGTGCCTTCTGCCTTGTGCCTTGCATCACCCCACATGCTTGATTCGCCCTTTGTCGGCCCGCCGCAGGATCTCGACGAGGTCGTCATAGCCCCGAACCGCGGCCAGTTCGATCGCCGTCTTGCCCTCGAACCCCGGAGCGCCCGAGCCGCGAACGGTGACGTCTGCGCCGGCGTTGACGAGCGACTGCGCGACCCAACGGTGGCCGCGAATCACGGCCAGCATGAGCGCGGTCAGATGATATTTGGAAGTATGGTCGAGCGCGGCGCCGCGATCGGCGAGAAACGCCACAGTCCGCTCGTGTCCCTCGAGCGCCGCCAGCATGAGTGCCGTCTGGCCGTGAGCATCCCTGGCGTCGATGTCCGTGCCGGCCGCAAGCCACCGCTCGAGCGCCGCTACGTCACCGCGACTCGCGGCTTCTTCCCACGTCACCTCGCGGTCGGCCACGCACGGATTCTAATAGAGAAAGAACTCAGAAGTAGCCCTTCAGACCCTGTACTCAGCGCCTTCGTCGCCGAGTAGTTCGCGTGCGTTTGGGTGCCGCTACTCTCTTTCCCGTCTTCCGCGTCGGCGCGCGTCCTGTTGTCTTCGAACGCGCCTGACGCTTCGCCTTTCGTGCCCGTCGTGGAGCGGCCACGATGCCCGCCGCGATGTGCTCGGCGAGCGCCGCGATCGTCCGGGAGGGATTGAGGCCGATCGCTTTCGGTACGATCGCGCCGTCCGCCACGTACAGCCTCGGGTGCCCGAAGACCTCGCCCTTCCAATCCACGACGCCCTGGGCCGCGGAGGCGGCCATGTTGCAGCCGCCGAGCGGATGCGGCGTGATGAGATCCCGGCCGATCGTCCAGGTGAGCGGCGTGAGCGCCATGCCGCCGGTGAGCATGGCGAGCTTGCGATGCACGGACGCGACGGCGCCGACGGTCGCCTCCGAGGCGGCGATGTCCCAGTCGAGGAACAGACGCCCGTTCTTCAGCGAGAACTTGCCGTCGGCCGCATCGCGCGCCTGCGCGAACCACGGCATCACCGTACAGGACGAGATCGATGCCGCGCAGCACGCGGGAGCAGTGTCGCCCCGCCGTTCTGGACGAGCGGGTGCGCGTTGGGCTGGCTGGCGGCGCGGTCGAGCGCGACGCGGGCGATGTCCGGAAGGCCGCCGTCTTCAACAAAAATCGCCTGGCCCATGTACTCGCCGTCGAGCAGGTCGATGGCCGCGGTGATGGTCGGGCCGCGCGTTGGATTCACTTCACGGAACGGATGGATCGCCGGCGTCAGAAAATCGCCGTTGCTGCTCCACCCGGCGCCGAGCTTGGCGCTGAGATTCGTCAGCCCGCCGCCCTGACGCGACCGCAGCAGCAGCTCGGTCGATCCCAGCGATCCGGCCGCGACGATGACCGACGGGCTCGTGAAGGTTCTCGCTTCCAGCTTCCCGCCCACGATCTCGTCGGCGCGCACCTCGTAGCCGCTGCTCGTCGACCGGATCTCCCGCACGAGATGCAGGGGCAGGACGCGCGCGCCCTGCTGGCGCGCCACCGCCAGATAGTTGAAATCGAGCGTGTTGCGCGCCTTCACCGGACAGCCGATGTCGCACTCGCCCAGGTGCACGCACGTGCCCTGCTGGACGCCGTGAATGTTCGTCTCGCTTTTCGACAGCGTGTGGTCGTGCGCACCGTCGCCGTACGTCCAGCCGGGATCGAACCGGACGGCGAGCTCCAGCGGCCGGAACCGGTTCTGCCAGCCGGCGGCCACAGCGCCGTCGCGCAGGAGGCGCGTCCGCTCCGGCCACTGATTGTTCGGCACGCGCTTCACTTCCATCATCCGGCCGACTTCCGCATAGTGCGGCGCGAGCAGGTCGAACGTGATCTCCGGCGGCCACCCGGCGTCGAACGTGTCGCGCTTCGCTTCGACCGAGATGTTGGCGTAGACGAGCGATCCGCCGCCGACGCCGGCGCCCTGCAGCACCGTCATGTTGGGAAACACGCGGATGTCGAACCAGCCGTGCTGCTTCTCCGGAGCATCGGGATTCCAGAACCAGGGGTCCGTGAGCTGGCGCGGAAACGCGTCGGGGGCCCACTCACGGCCACGCTCGAGCACGAGCACCTTCCTGCCCGCTTGCGCCAGGCGGCACGCCGTGACCGCGCCGCCAAATCCGGATCCAATCACGATCACATCAGCATCAGCCATACGCGACTCCGTCAATTCAATCCCAGAAATCCACCGTAGACATCCGTCAGCTTGCCGAGGAACAGCGTCGAGAAGCGCGTCAGCGCAGAGACCTGCGCGCCGATGTTCGGGCCCTCGACGCGGAACGTCGTCAGCTGCCTGAGGAAATCGAAGAGGCCGATGCGGATGATGCCGGCCGCCACCTGCGCCGCCGGCGTGTCCGCGCCCTCGGCCACATGGCCGCGATAGACCGCCGTGAACAGCGTCGTCGTGTCGTCCCAGACCTCCGGCGTGCTCTTGTCGTCGGCGACGTGCTTGGTCCCGACGACGGTTCGCGGCGTGCCGTCCGCGTGACGCGTAAAGACGCGATAGCGCATCTCCTTCTTTCGCGAATCGCCCGCCTGCACGAACAGGTTGAACACGCCGCGGTCGACGGGCGACCGGCCGCCGAGGAGCGGCGACTCCACCCAGCCGCTGATCTGGCCCTCGTGGCGCGGGTCGGTCACGAAGGTGTCGACGTCCTCGGTCCTGATGGTCAGGTGAACGTCGAGCCTGGTGTCCGCTTTCTTGCCGGCCTCGAAACCGGCGGAGAAATCCGCGCCGGGCGCGACGAAGCCCTTCATGTCCTCGGTGAACTGAAGGCTCGTCGTCGGGTCCCTGGGCGGCGCCGTGACGGCCGGCGGCGAGTTCAGCGCGAGCCCGAGCTCCCGGCACCACGTGCGCGCAGCCTCGACGCCAAGGTTCACGGCCTCTTCCATACGATCGCGCGAGAAGTTGAAGAGATAGTGAATCGGGACTTCCGCCTGCAACAGCCGCAACGTGATCTTGCGCCCGTACTCGCCGGGGCGGCCGGCGGCGATCTCCGCGTTGTTCTTCTCGATGCGCTCCCACGTCGTGAAGAAGTTCGTGTCGGCCGTCGTCTCGATGATGTGGAAGTACTGCGCGACGAACCCCGGACGCCATTCGTCACGCGTGCTCACGGTCCAGATCGCCCAGATCTCGTCGGCGCCGCGGCGAATCGCCTCGTCCACGTTGGCGTCGCTGATGTAGACCGCGTCGATGTACTTGTCGCCGTTGATCACGACGGGCGGAAACCACATCGGCAGCGAGACCGCGCTGATGAGGCGATCCTCGTCCATCCCGTCGTGGGTCACGACCTCGAGCCGCTTCTTCGAATAATTGAACAGGTTGAACGTGCCGAGACGCTGGCTCTGTCGAATCTTGTTCCAGTCGATGCCCCACCGCGGCAGGACGTTCGCGCGGAAGTTGTCGTACGTGAAGTACGAGAGCCGATGCGCGAACTCGCCGGGCCCTTCGAGGTTCACGCCAACCGGAAGGAACGGATCGTAGTTGCGCCAGTTCTCGGCGATCTGTGTTCCCGACATGCCCTGGCAGTACATCGCCAGGTTGAGGCACCCGCCGCTTGCGCCGTCGGCATGGTCGAACGTCAGGCCCGCCTCGTCGAGCCAGACCTGCAGCACGCCGGCTTGAAACCCGACTTTCAGGCCGCCGCCGGCCATGATGAGCGAGCGCTTCGGCATCCGGGGACCTCCGAAGCTGGGGGCGGGCTAAATCATATTCGGATTCGCCGTGTTGACGTCGCTTTTGAGCAGGACCCGTCCGTCCTGCTTCCAGAAGAACGTCGCGCGCCCGTCCTGCGAGACGACGAACGCCGCAGCGCCCTGCGCCACGCCGACACAGCGAAGGGCCGACCGGTGGCGCATGCCGAAGCCCTCGCTGTCCACGGCCGGCAACGTGCTGCCCACCGGTGAGAGATTCGTCATCTCGTACGCCGTGACGGGCATCGCCGCGTCGAGGACAATCTCCGCGCCGAACCCCGGCACGCGAAGATCCGACGTGAGCACGAGCGCGCCGTCGACCGCCGTCAGGCCGGCGACGACGTCGGCCGCGTCCGCGAGACTTTCCTCGGCGGCAAACGCCGCGATTTGCAGGTGCGACAGCGCTGCGTCCGGCACCGTGCCCTGGCCGACGCGTTTGCGATGGAGCCGCGCCTCCATCAGCACGTGACGCGTGTTCAGGAACTCGACGAACCGATCCGCGAGGACCGATCGCTCCTCATCGACGGTGAACTTCGCGCGAATCGGCAGCGACCGCTCCGCTCCGGGCGCGACGACAATCACGGTGCCGCCGTGCCCGTGCGCGCGCACGCCGTTGACGATGCACAGAATCGTGTTGAGCAGCGCCGTCCACTCGAAGTCGGACGTCTCGCGGGCCGGCTCGTGCTCGGGCGCGACGATGCGGGGCCGGAGCGCGTCTTCGCCGCGCGACAGGATGTCGGCAATCGGCAGGAACTCGAGGGCGGAATAGGCGATCTGATCGTGCAGCCGGCCGGCCTTCAGCGTCGCCAGCTTGATGCCGCCCTGGTAGACGTGCAGCTCGCCGGCATCCTGGACGTCGATCATCAGCGCGTACGGCGCCGGCCGGTAGTAGAAAGACCGCCCGGTGCGAGCGCGCGCAAGGTTGCTGCCGACGTGCAGCACGCCTGCGATCTCGCACTGCCCCTGCGGGCTGTCGGCCGACGGGCACCGGACGAGAATGGCGGCGTTGTCCGGACTCACGGCGGGCGCCAGCGCGCGGATCGCCTCGACCGAGATCGGCCGCGGCGGGCTGATCGGCACGGCCGGCACCAGCTCGCCGAAGCCGTCGCGCAGGACTTCGAGCCCGGGCGCGCAGCACAGCACGAATCGCAGGTTGCGCCCTTCCTCGCGCTCGAGGCTCGCGAAGAACGCCGTCGCGAGGATATGTCTGAGATCGCCCTCGGTCGGAAGCGGTGGCGCGTGCCGATCGTGATGCGCGACGAACGTCTCCCACCGCTCGAGGACCTGCGCCGCAAGATCCTGGGGGAACGCGTAGATCATGAAGGGCGATTGTTGATCGAACCGGGCTCCCTATTTACCAATCTGTCTCCCGTTCGTATCGAACGTCTCGACCACGCCGAACTGCTTCAGCGTCTCGCCGATCTTCTCCGCGGCGCCGACCGCGACGATCTGCAGCCGGGCCGGATCGAGGTACTTCTTCGCCGCGGCCTGCACTTCGGCCTGCGTGACGGCCATCACGCGATCGGGGTACTTGTCCCAGTAGTCCGCCGGGAGCTTGTACAACCACCGCGTGACGTAATTGTTCAGCACGGCCGTCGGCGATTCGAGCGAGAGCGCGAACGACGCCACCATCCCGCGTTTCCGATCCTCCAGCTCCTTCGCGGGCACGGGCTCGTCACGCATGCGCGTGATCTCGGCGACCAGATCGCGGAGCGCGGGCTCGGTCACCTCGGTGCGCACGTCCAGCGCCGCGATCCAGGCGCCGCGGAACTGTCCGGCCGCCACGTTGCTCGACGCGCCGTACGTGTAGCCCTTCTCCTCGCGCAGGTGCGTGAACAGCCGGCCCGTGGGACCGCGGCCGAGGACCTCATTCGTGACTTGTACGATGTCGTAGTCGGGACTGACTCGATTGATGCCCTGCGTCCCGATCCAGAGACTGGTCTGCACGGAATTGGGGCGCGCGATGAAGCTGACCTTCGCGGGACCCATCGCCGGCGGATCGACGACGGCCGGCGCCGGAGTCCCGGCCTTCTTCCAGGCCGCGAGCTCGGCTTCAACGAGCTTGCGCGCCTCCGCCATCGAGATGTCGCCGGCGATCGCGAGCACCGCATGGTCGGGGACGAAGCGCTGCTTGTGCTGCGTCACCAGCGCGTCGCGCGTGATCTTGTCCAGAGTCTCGGCCGTGAGCGTGCTGCGCGACGCGGGATGGCTCCCGTAGAGGATCTTCGAGATCATCTCGTTGGCGAGAAACCCCGGGCTCGTCCGCTGTTGCACGAGACCCGCGCGCGTCCGCGTCTTGTAGCGATCGAGCTCATCCTGCGGGAACGACGGATTGAGCAGCAGATCGGCGGCGAGCGCGAACGTCGTCGGGAAGTTCTCCGTCAGGCTCGACCCGGAGACGATCGCGGACACCGCCGACGGGCCGGCGCTGACGGTCACGGTCGCCGCCTTGGTTTCGAGCAGCTCGGCAATCTGCTGCGTGTTGCGCGACGTCGTGCCTTCGCGCATCATCGACGCCGTGACGTTCGCGACGCCGGCGAGCTCGGGCGCGTCGAAGTACCCGCCGGCGCCCTGAATCAAGAGCTGAAACGAGACCTGGGGCAGCCGCCGATCTTCGAGCACCATCAGGTGCAGGCCGTTCGGCAAGTCGGCTTCGGCAGGGCGCGGCAGCTTGATCTTGAGGATGTCCTTCGACACCGGCGCGCGCCCCTTGATGACAACGGGCTGGCTCTTCGGCGGCGCCTGCTGCGGCGTCCGCGCGGAGACCATCGGGCTCGTCACGACGAGGGCGGACACCGACGCGAGCAGCAGAGTTCGTTTCACTACCATGAGGCACCTCCCCGCTCCGCTCCGCCGGCTCCTTTCGGAACCGTCGTGACGACGGTCCGGTTGGTTTGAGTGAGGTATTGCTTCGCCACACGCTGGACGTCGGCCGCGGTGACCTTCGCGATCCGGCCGGGATACGTATTGATGAGGTCCGGATCGTTCCAGAACAGCGCGTATCGTCCCAGCGAGATGGCGCGCTGCAGCGAACTGCCCAGACCCGACACCTGACTGCGCTTCCAGTTGTTGCGCGCCTTCTCGATCTCCCAGTCGGCAATCGGACCCGCTTTCACTTTCTCGACCTCGGCGTAGATCGCCTTCTCGAGGTCCGCCACGGCCTTACCGGGAAGCGCAGTGCCGCCGATCTGGAACAGGCCGGGTCCTCGCGTGTCCGCGGCGGACGCCCCCGCGCCGGATGTGAGCTGCTGGAGTCGCACGAGGCTGTCGTACAGGCGCGAGCTGCGGCCGCTCGAGAGCACCGCGGCCAGCACCGTCAGCGCATCATCGTCCGGCTGGAGCGCGCCCGGCGTCTTCCAGACGATGTCCACGCGTGGCAGCTTGGCGAGCGCGTCCTCGATCGTCTGCCGCCGTTCGGCCGTCTGCGGCGGCTCGGTCATGTCGACCGCCGCGGGCGCGGGCTGCGACGGAATGCGCTCGAAGTACTTGCGAACACGCTCGAGGCAGTCGGCGGTCTTGACGTCGCCGACGATCGAGACGACCGCGTTGTTGGGCGCGTAGTACGTCTTGAAGAACGCAGCGACGTCCTGGACGGTGGCAGCCGAGAGATCGGCCATCGACCCGATGACCGAATGCTCGTACGCGAAGTTCTCGTAGGCGAGCTCGTCGATGAGCTCGAAGCTCTTTCCGTACGGCTGATTGTCCAGCCCGAGACGTCGCTCTTCCTGCACCGCGTTGATCTGGTTCTCGAGGTTCTCTTTGGTGATCTCGAGCGACCACATGCGATCGGACTCGAGGAACAGCGCGAGATCGAGCTGATTGGACGGCAGCGTCTCGAAGTACAGGGTCCGATCCTTGTTGGTCGTCCCGTTCATGTTGCCGCCGTTGTTGAACACGAGCGTGAAATGCTCGCCGGGCCCGACCTGCTCGGACCCCTTGAACATCATGTGCTCGAACAGATGCGCGAACCCGGTGCGGCCTTTCCGCTCGTCGCGCGATCCGACGTTATACGTGACGGCAATCGAGAAGACCGGCGCGGTGTGATCCTCGGAGATGATCACGCGCAGGCCGTTCTTGAGTCGGGTGTCGACGAACGTGACCCTCGGGGTCGACTGGGCCGCGAGTGTCACGCCCGCGGCCACGAGCGCCACAGCGGCCGGCCCGAGCCGGCGAATCCAGTGGGACATGAAGGAACCTCCCGGAAAGGAACTGCCGGAGATTATAAGTCGCCTAGAATCCGCGATCGCCCAGCCAGCGGGCCAACTCCGCCCGCGCCCGTTCAACCGCCTGGGGATGAGTGGATTGCGGCGTCCGCTTCGCCGACACCGCGGCCTCCGGCGTCACGACGCGGAGCACGCCTTCCTCGAAGAGCTCGTGGTACCGCCGCCAGTCGGCCAGCGACATCGCGCTGAAGTCCTTGCCGGCCTCGTACAGCTCGCGCACGATGCGGCCCGTGACCTCGTGGGCCGATCGAAACGGAAGGCCGCGCGAGACCAGATAGTCGGCGACCTCCGTCGCCAGCAGCAGGCCCGACGCGGCCGCCCGCGTCACGTCCGGGCGAAGCGCCAACGTCCGAATCACCGTGGCCGTCGTCCGGGCACAGGCAATCATCAGATCCTCGGCCTCGAAGACCACGGCTTTGTCTTCCTGCAGGTCCTTGTTGTACCCCAGCGGCAGGCCCTTCATCGTCGTCAGCCAGCCGGTGAGCAGGCCGATGGCCTTTCCCGATTTTCCGCGGACGAGCTCCAGCGGATCGGGGTTCTTCTTCTGCGGCATCAGGCTCGAGCCGGTCGCCACCGAGTCGTGGATCTCGAGGAAGCCGAACTCGTCGCTCGAGAACAGAATCACGTCCTCGGCGAGCCGGCTGATGTGCACCATCGCGAGCGAACAGGCAAAGAGAACTGACGCGACGAAGTCGCGCTCGCCGGAGGTGTCGATGCTGTTGCTCGACACGCGCGAGAACCCGAGCCGTGCTGCGAGCCAGTCGACGTCGATGTCGTAGGCCGTGCCGGCGATCGCGCCTGAGCCGAGCGGCAGGACGTCGGCCTCGTGCCGCGCGACGTCGAGCCGCTCGACGTCGCGACGAAACGCCGCCGCGTGCGAGAGCCAGACATGAGCGACGAGCACGGGCTGCGCACGGCGCAGGTGCGTGTACGACGGCATCACGGCGTCTCCCGAGATTTCCGCCTGGTGCGCGAGCGCGGTGATGAGCGTGCCGATCGCGCGCTGGATCTCCGGAATCCGCCGGCGCAGATACAGCCTGAAATCAACAGAGACCTGTTCGTTCCTGGACCGGCCGGTATGAAGGCGACGGCCGGCATCGCCGATTCGCGCGACGAGCTCGCGCTCGACGAAGCTGTGGACGTCCTCGTCGGCCGCCGACTCGATGAGCGAGGGCTGCGCGGCGACTGCCTGACGGATTTCGCCAAGGCCGTTCACGATCGCCGAGACGTCGGCCGCCGAGAGCACGCGCGCCCGGCCAAGCGCCTCCGCCCACGCCTGGCTGCCAGTGATGTCGTCGTCGAGCAGACGACGATCGACCGCGAGCGACTTGCCGTACTCGAAGACGTCTTTGTCGGGCTCTGAAGTGAACCGGCCGGACCAGAGTGTGGACATCGAGGCTCCCGCGGCTACGTGGTCTTGCGGCTGGTGGCGAGCGGACGAGCGGCAGTGACGCCTTCAGTTGCCACAAGTGGTCTGACCCCGTGGTCTGACCCCCTTCGGCCGACCACCCTGCAGTCGCCCTTGAAGATCTTGAGGCGGACGACGCCGGTGACGCGTTGCTGGACGCGCGCGACGAACGCGTCGAGCGCCTCGCGCGCCGGACTGAACCACTGCCCCGTCGCGATGAGGCTCCCATACTTCGATCCGAGCTCAGAGGCGATCCGGACGAGATCCGGGGGCGTCACGACGGTCTGGAGCTCACGATGCGCCATGTCGAGCACGATGGCCGCCGGCGCTTCGACAGTCGTGCGGATCGTCCCGCCGGTGCCGCGAGGCTCGACGCTGTCGATACGGCCGACGCCATGCGAGCCGACGATCGTCTCGAGACACTGAATCAGCTCGGCGAGCGGCATCTCGACGCCGTTGATCCCGACCGGCACGCCGCCAGCGAACTCGATCTCGACGTACGCGGGTGTGTCCGGCGCGTCCTCCGGCCGCCTGGTCAGCAGGTACAGGTCCTCCGACGGCTCCTGCCAGTCTGGCGCGGCCACGCGTCCGATCGTCCGGCCCCACAGATTGGCCTCAGCGGCGTCCTGGCTTCCGGCGAGCGTCGGAATGCCGCGCTCCCGGGCGTAGTCGAGCCGCTTCGCGGGTGTGGACTTCCAGACGCGTGACAGCGCGATTGACGGAATCGACGGATCGAGCGCGCGTGCGGCGAGCGTGACGCGGCCGGGATGGCCGTCAAGACTCGACCCGCCGTGGGCGATCGCGCTCGCGCCTTCGATGCGCGCGATCTCGAGGAGATGCTTCGCGATGAGCGGACGGCTGAGCGCCCGGCCGAGCGAGGCACGGCCTTCCGAGAACGCGCCGGCCTGGAGCGCGGGCAGAACGAAGCCGCTCGCGAACGCGTCGCGCAGATCGAGCACGTGCGCGCGGACCGCGCCATTCGCGAGCGCCCGCTCGCGAATGTCCTCGATTTCGCGCCCCTGCCCGAGGTCGGCCGTCAACGTCACAATCTCGGCGCGGTGCGTCTCGGCCAGCCACGGAATGGCGACCGAGGTGGCGAGACTGCCGGAGTACCCCAGGACGATTCGCCCCATGCTCATCGCGGGGGGACTTCGTCCCCGCCGCACCCCCCTGACGCGCTCGCTCGCGGGGCCCCACGATCCCCACTCCGCTCGCGCGGCTCACTCGCTCCACTCGCTCGCTTGCCGTATTTCGATCTCACCCTTTCGCCATCGACTTCAACTGCCGGTCCAGCGCTTCGGCCGAGCCGGCGCGACACACAATCAGGATCGTGTCGTCGCCGCCGATCGTGCCGGCCACTTCCGGCAGCTCCGCACGGTCAATCCATTCGGCGAGACCCTGTGCCTGGCCGCGATCGGTGCGAAGCACCAGCAGGTGATCGACGCGCTCCAGACTGCGCATCAGCGTGGACACCGCGCGGCGCAACTGCTCGGCGACAGGGCCCTGGCCGCGGCTCACGCCTGGACGGACGTACGCGCCGTCTCCGGCGCGCTTGACCAGCCCTAAGTCCTTGAGATCACGAGAGATCGTGGCCTGCGTTGCGTTGATCCCCCGCTGCTCGAGGCGCTCGCGCAGCGATTCCTGGGAGTCGATCGCCTCATGGTCAATCACGTCCATGATCTGCGCCTGACGCCAAGTCTTCATAACTATGCAGCCCGTCACGCCGAGTATACATGGACCGTATATGGTTTTACTCAATATTTCGTACGAACCTGTTGATCCGCCGGGACAGTTCGATGTATATCTAGGCTTTGCAATGAATACTTATTCGTCGCCTGTACGTGTTGGATTGGCTGGCGCGACCGGGTTCGCCGGTCAGGAGCTGCTGGCGCTTCTCTCGCGTCATCCCCAGGTCCGGCTGGAACTGGCGATGTCGTCGAGCGCTGACTCTGCGGCGCGGCCGCTGCCACGGCTCGCGAAAACCTGGAACGGCAAGGTCGAACCGCTCAATCCGGCGCGCCTGGCGTCGGACGTGGACGTCGCGTTCCTGGCCGTGCCTGAAAGCGCGGCCGCCGAGCTGGCGCCCCCCCTCGTCAGCGCCGGCGTGCGCGTCATCGACCTGTCGGGCGCGTTTCGGATTCGCGATGACGCCGCGCGTTCCCACTGGTACCCGGCCACCCGCTCGCTGCCGGCAGGCGCGGCGTACGGCCTGACCGAGTACTACCGGGACGAAGTGCGCGATGCCGCGCTCGTGGCCAATCCGGGCTGCTATCCAACCGCGGCCCTGCTCTCGCTCATGCCGCTCGCGAAGGCCGGGTTACTCGACGAAGCCGAGGGCGTCGTGGTCGACGCGAAGTCCGGCATCTCGGGCGCCGGCCGCGCGCCGAGCGATCGGACCCATTTTTCAGAGAATCACGGATCGGTGTCGGCCTACGGCGTCTTCAAGCACCGGCACGTGGCGGAAATGGAGCAGGAACTGGGCGCGTCGGTGACGTTCGTGCCTCATCTCGTGCCGCTCGATCGCGGCATTCTCGAGACCATCTACGCGAAAGTTCCGGCCGGGACGACCGCCGAACAGGTCAGCGACGCCTTCGAGCAGGCCTACGGACAGGAGCCGTTCGTCCGCCTGACGGGCGAGGCGCTGCCCGAGATCAAGCATGTCGCCTGGACGAACTTCTGCGACATCGGCTGGCGGCTCGATCCCGGCTCCCGACGGCTGGTCATCGTGGCCTGTCTCGACAACCTCGTGAAGGGCGCAGCCGGCCAGGCCTTGCAGAACTTCAACGTCGCCTGTCGCTTCGATGAACGGACGGGGCTGCTGTGACCGGGACGCTCATTCTCAAGCTTGGCGGCGAGCTGCTGGAATCGACTGCCGATCGACTGCGCATCGCATCGCTCACGTCGGCGGTGTCTGCCACGCGGCCGCTCATCATCGTGCACGGCGGCGGACGCGCGATCGACGCGGAGCTCGGCCGGCGCGCGATTGCGCCGAAGAAAGTCGACGGCCTTCGCGTCACCGATGCCGCAACGCTCGACGTCGTGGTGTCGGTGCTGGCCGGGACCTCGAATACCGAGCTCGTCGCCGCGCTCGTCGCCCACGGCGTGTCAGCCGTCGGCTTGACCGGCGTGGACGCCGGTCTCGGACGCGCGGTGCGGGTCGCCGACCATCGGTCGACGGCCGGCGCGGTGGTCGACCTGGGCTTCGTGGGCGATCCCGTCGATGCCGATCCGTCGCTGCTTCGGCTCCTGCTCTCGCAGGGTTACGTGCCGGTCATTGCCGGCCTTGGCGTCGATGCAGCGGGCGGCGTGCTCAACGTGAATGCCGACGTGATGGCCGCTCGCATCGCCGCGTCGATTCCTGGCAGCGAGCTGGTGATTGCCGGCGCGACGCCCGGCGTGCTCGACGCCACGGGCGCGACGATCGCGCACCTCGACATCGCCGGGATCGAGGACCTGATCTCGAGCGGCACGGCGACGGCTGGTATGGTCGCCAAGCTGTCGTCCTGCCGGACGGCGCTGCAAGACGGCGTCGCGGGCATTCGACTGATTGACGGCCGGACGCTCGACGCCGCGCACGGCCTGGACGCTGCGCCCGGCACGACGCTGACTGCCGTAGCGCGGGAGGTAGCGCGGGACTTACGTCCCGCGTCTCCAACCCTGCGGGGACCACGATGACGATGACTCCGACGACCGACGTTCGCACGCTCGAATCGCAGCACGTCCTGCAGACGTACCGCCGGCTCCCGGTGGTGTTCGAGCGCGGGTCCGGAATGCGCCTTGTCGACGATCACGGCCGTGCGTACCTCGACTTCCTGTCGGGAATCGGCGTGGCGTCGCTCGGTCACGCACATCCCGGCCTGGCGCGCGCCCTGGCCGATCAGGCGGCGACGCTCGTGCACACGTCGAACCTGTACTTTCATCCGCTGCAGGGCGAGCTGGCGGCGCGGCTCTCGGCGCACACGGGCCTCGAGCGCGCGTTTTTCTGCAACAGCGGAACCGAGGCGAATGAGGCCTGCCTGAAGTTCGCGCGCCGCTACTGGCACTCGCGCGGTGAGACGGCACGAACGAAGTTCGTGGCGTTCACCCACTCGTTCCACGGCCGGACGATGGGCGCGCTGTCGGTGACCTGGGACGAGCATTATCGCGGGCCCTTCGCGCCGCTCGTGCCGGGAGTCTCGTTCGCGTCAACTGACGATCCCGACGCGCTCGCCGGACTCGTAGACGAGGCGACCGCCGCGGTCATCGTCGAACCGATTCAGGGCGAAGGCGGTGTGCGGCCGATTTCCGCGGCACTCGCCGGCGCCATCTCTGCGGCGTGCGCGCGCACGGGCGCGCTGCTCATCGCCGATGAGGTGCAGAGCGGATCCGGCCGGACGGGCACGTTCCTGTACAGCCCGACGATCGGCCTCACGCCGGATCTGGTTGCGCTCGGCAAAGCGCTCGGCGCGGGCGTGCCGATCGGCGCGGCCATGGTGAGCGACAAGGTGGCCCAGGCAGTGACACCGGGCGACCATGGGACCACGTATGGCGGCAATCTGCTCGCGTGCCGCGCGTCGCTCGTGTTCCTGGATGCGCTCGAGGGCGGACTGCTCGAGAACATCACTCGCGTGTCGGCGTTTCTGTTCGAGCGGCTTCGGGAACTGCAGGCGAGTCACGCGGACCGGATTGTCGGTGTGCGTGGCGCCGGGTTCATCGCGGGGATCGAGTTCACGAACGACGTCGCGCCTGTTGTCGGTGCGGCGCTCGAGCGCGGGTTGCTGGTGAACCGGACGGCGACGAACGTCATCCGCCTCCTGCCGCCGTACATTGCCACCGAGCGTGACGTCAGCGAAGCGATCGGGATCCTGGGCGAGGTCCTGAAGTGAACGGCCTGCAGATTCGCCCGGCGACCGCCGCCGACGCCGGGGCGTTGCACGCGCTCATCAGCGAGCATCGGCACGAAGGGCACCTCCTGCCTCGCGAGCCTGGCGACGTGGCGCGACACGTGGGTCATTTCGTCGTCTGCGACGTCGACGGCGTCGTCAAGGCCTGCGCCGCGCTGGCGCCGCTCTCGAAGCGCATCGCCGAAGTGCGTTCGCTCGTCGTGGCGCGGGAATTTCGCCGGGTCGGTCTGGCGGCGAGGCTGGTCGGCGAGCTCCAGGCGCGTGCGCGGGCAGCGGGCTTCGAGACGCTGTGCGCGTTCACGCACGACGCGCGCTTTTTCGTTCGCCAGAACTTCTCGATCGTGCCGCACCTCTGGTTCCCCGAGAAGATCACGGCGGACTGTCTCGGCTGCCCGCTCTTCCGGCGCTGCGGGCAATACGCGATGATTCTGCCGCTTCGCGACGTCTCGACGTTCGCGGTGGCGCAGGCCTCGGCCCAGCGTGGCGCGGCCGTGGCGCAAGGGGCGGCATGACCCGTGTCATCGAAGGCGGCATCACGGCTCCGCAGGGCTTCCGCGCGGCCGGTGTGGCGTGCGGGCTCAAGCGGCAGCCTCGGAGCGGCCCGGCGCCGCTCGATCTGGCGCTCATCGCCGCCGGCGAACCCGTGGCGGCCGCAGGCGTGTTCACGACCAATCTCGCCGCCGCCGCGCCGATCGCCGTGTCGCGAGATCATCTGAAGAAATCCGGCGGCCTGGCCCGGGCGATCGTCATGAACAGCGGCTGCGCCAACGCCTGCACGGGCGCGGCCGGCGAGGCCGCGGCACATGAGATGGCGGAGGCGGCTGCGGCCGAGCTCGGCTGTTCGCGGGAGCAGATTCTCATCGCGTCGACCGGCGTCATCGGCGTCCTGCTCGACGCCGCCAGGGTTCGTGCCGGCGTCAGCGCGGCGGCGCGCGTCCTCGACGTGACCGGCGCGGAGAATGCGACGCGCGCGATCATGACGACCGATCCGTTCCCGAAGTCTGCCGCCGTGCGAGTCGAGGCGCCGGGCGGCGTGTTCACCATCGGCGGCATGGCGAAGGGCTCGGGAATGATCGAGCCGCGCATGGCGACGATGCTCGGACTGCTGACCACGGATGCGCGGGTCGAACCCGCCGTCCTCGCCGGCGCCTTGCGGCGCGTCGTGGACGAGACCTTCAACGCCATCACCGTGGACGGTGAGTGCTCGACGAACGATTGCGTCTTCGTGCTGGCATCGGGCGCGTCGGGCGTGACGATCGCGCGCGAGGACGATCCGCACTTTCTCGAGGGACTGCGCGCCGTGGCCGGCCACCTCGCGCGCGAGATCGTGCGCGGCGGCGAGGGCGCGACCAAGCTCGTGACCGTGCGCGTCACCGGCGCCCGGTCGCTCGCTGATGCGCAGCTCGCGGCCCGCACGATCGCCAACTCGCCGCTCGTGAAGACCGCGATTCACGGCGGCGATCCCAACTGGGGCCGCCTGGTCGCTGCGGCAGGCCGATCTGGCGCGGCGTTCGTGCTCGATCACGCCGGGGTGGAGATTGGACCCGTCGCGGTGTTCGTGGACGGCGTCCCGCACGACGAGCGCGCCGGCGAGGCCGCGAAGGTGCTCGACGAGAAAACGGTGACCATCGTCGTGAATCTCGGGACCGGCGACGCCCACGAGTTCACGATGTGGACCTGTGACTTCAGCGCGGAGTACATCAAGATCAACGCGGAGTATCGGACATGAGCAGGGTCGGCAAGACCTCGGAAATCGTTTCCATCAGAAAAGATGAATGGACACAACTCCCCATGTCCTCGAAGGACTTCCTTTCCATTCTCGACCTGAGCCACGAAGAGCTGGTGCGGGTGCTGGATCTCGCTGCCGCGCTGAAGACCGAGCGTGCGGCGGGCAGGCACTCGATGCAGCCGCTTTCCGGGAAGCATGTCGCGCTGCTCTTCGACAAGCCGTCTCTCCGGACGCGGACAACGTTCGCGATTGCCGTGCGGGAGCTGGGCGGCGAGGTGATCGACGCGCAGGGCGACGCCGCCCTTGGCGTGCGTGAGTCGGTCGAGGATGTCGCGCACAATCTCGAACGATGGGTGTGGGGGGCCGTCGTCCGGACCTTCGGCCAGGCACGGCTGGAGAAATTCGCCGCGGCCGCGTCCCGCCTCCACGTCGTGAACGCGCTGACAGACGAGGAGCATCCGTGCCAGGCGCTGACCGACATGCGCACGCTGCAGGAGAGGCTGGGCGATCTGGCCGGACGGACGCTGGCCTTCGTCGGCGACGGAAACAACGTGGCGGCCTCGCTCGCGCAGGCCGGCGCCATGCTCGGAATGCACGTGCGTGTCGCGTCACCGGCGGGATATGAGCTGCCGGCGGCCGTGGTCAACGCGGCACAGGCCGTCGCCCGTGATGGCGGGACCGTCACGACGATGAACGACCCGGTCGAGGCCGTCGCCGGCGCCGACGCGGTGTACACGGACGCGTGGGCCTCGATGGGACAAGAGGATCAGGCCGAGGTCCGCGAGCGCGTGTTCCAGTCGTACCAGGTGAACGAGGCGCTCATGGCCAGGGCCGGAGCCGGCGCGCTCTTCATGCATTGCCTGCCCGCGCATCGCGGGCTCGAAGTGACCGACGCGGTGATGGACTCGCCGGCGTCGATCATCTTCGATCAGGCCGAGAACAGGCTGCACGTGCAGAAAGCGCTGCTGACCCTGCTCGCGGGTTAACGTCACAACTCATCTTTTTACTCGTGTGGCTGCACCTCTAACCGCTTCGAAGCTGGGCCGCGCCCGGATTTGAGGATAATGGACCGGTGACGACACGCACTCCGTTCAATGGACGCATCCTGATGCTCGGCTGTGGATCGGTGGGCCGCTGTACGCTGCCGCTCATCCTCCGGCACATCGACATGCCGGCCAGCCGCATCACGGTGATGGACTTCGAAGATGTCCGCTCCAGCATCGCGGATCCGTTGCGGTCCGGCGTCATCTTCAAACAGGCGCGGCTGACGAAGGAGAACTACACGTCGATGCTCGCCGAGCTGGTGGGCCCGGGCGACATCATCGTCGACCTGTCCTGGAACGTCGAGACGCTCGATCTGCTGGCGTGGTGCGGAGAGCGCGACGTCCGCTACGTCAACACCTCGCTCGAAGAATGGGATCCCTACGGCGACATCGAGAACAAGTCGCCCTACGACCGCAGCCTCTACTCCCGGCAGATGCGGGTCCGGCAACTGAAGAACCGGCTCAACTCGCGCGCGACGCCGAGTCCGACCGCGGTCATCGACCACGGCGCGAATCCCGGCCTCGTGAGCCACTTCACGAAGCGGGCGCTCCTCGAGATCGCCACCACGATGCTCGAAGAGGGCCTGCCGGCCGCCACCGGAGTCAACCGCGGGGCGTTCGAGCAGCTCGTCGCCGCGGCCGAGGCCCATGCCGACGGATCGTTCGCGCGGCTGAGCCAGGCGACCGGCACCAAGGTGATCCACATCTCGGAGCGCGACACGCAGGTGTCGTCGCAGCCGAAGGGGATCAACGAGTTCGTCAACACCTGGTCGATCGAGGGCTTCTTCGAAGAAGGCACCGCGCCGGCCGAGATGGGATGGGGCACGCACGAGCGCCGCCTGCCGAAGCACGCACATGCGCCGGTCGGCGGTCCCGGCAATCAGATCTTCCTCGCGCAACCGGGCATGCGCACGTTCGTGCACACCTGGGTGCCCAAGGGCGGGCCGATTATCGGCATGGTCGTCCGGCACGCCGAGTCGTTCACCATCAGCGACCACCTGACGGCGTGGGAAGAGACGGTCGAGGGGCGCCAGGCCGTGTACCGGCCGACGGTGCACTATGCGTACATGCCGTGCGACAACGCGATTCTCAGCGTCTACGAGCTGACGATGCGCAACTTTCAGCTGCAGCCCAAGCTGCGCATCATGACGGACGAGATCACCGACGGCATCGACGAGCTCGGCGTCCTCCTGATGGGCCACGGCCTCACGACCTGGTGGACCGGCTCGCAGCTCGATATCCACGAGTCCCGCCAGCTCGTTCCCGGTCAGAACGCGACCACGCTCCAGGTGGCCGCGGGCGTGCTGGGCGCGCTGGTCTACATGATTGGCCATCCGTCGGAGGGCATCCTGGTCCCCGACGAGCTGCCGCACCGGGAGATTCTCGAGGTCGCCGGCCCGTACCTGGGCCCGTGTCCGTCAGTCCGGTCGAGCTGGACGCCGCTCGAGAGTCGATCGCGGCTGTTCGCCAAGTGGGGCGCGCCGGCGGTCAGTGACGCAGATCTCTGGCAGTTCGCCAGCTTCGTGGTCGAGCCGTGAAGGGTGCAGAAGGCAGGAAACTGACCGACCTGCGGGGCATCCTGCAGTACATCCCGCAATTCCGAGAAAAGACGTTCATCCTGGCGATTGACGGCGACATCGTCACGGACGAGAACTTCGCGACGCTGCTGCTCGACGTCGCGCTGCTCTGGTCGCTGAACATCCGCGTCGTGCTCGTCCACGGCGCGTCGGACCAGATCCGAAAGCTCGCCAGCCGAACGTAAGGTCGTCGCCTCGGATGTGGACGGCTCCGGGATCACTGACGCGGCGACGCTCGACCTGGCGCTCACGGCCTCCACGCGGCTGACCCACGAGATTCTGGAAGGTCTCTCGGCCAACGACCTGCGCGCGGCCTGCACGAACGTCATCATCGCGCATCCCGTGGGCATCCTCCAGGGCGTCGATCATCTGTTCACCGGCAAGGTCGAGCGCGTCGATGCCGAGCTGCTCCAGTCGCTGCTCACCCAGGGTGTCGTGCCCGTCGATCCCGCCGCTTGGCTTCGACGGCGACGGCAAGACCTATCGCGTGAACTCCGACGGCGTCGCGGTGGCGGTGGCCGAGCACCTGAAAGCCGTCAAGCTGATCTTCGTCACCTCGCAGGACGGCTTGATCTACCGTGGCCAGATCATCCGGCAGATGCTCGTCCCCAGAGCTCGATGAGATCGTCCGCCAGGACGGCGCAGGCTTCTCACCCAGGATGCTCCTGAAGGCGCAGTATGCGGCGGCGGCGGGCAACGCCGGCGTTCCGCGCGTGCACGTCATCAATGGCACCCTGGACGAGGGCCTGCTGGGTGAGGTGTTCTCCAACCAGGGGCTGGGCACGCTGATCCATGCGAACGAGTACGAGAACATCCGACCCGCGATGAAGAAAGACGTCCGGGCCATCCAGCTGCTGACCAAGCAGGGCGTCGAGGCCGACGAACTGGTCAGGCGCACCAAGGGCATGATTGAGAAGAACCTCAGCGACTACTTCATCTTCGAGATCGACAAGAATCCCGTGGCATGCGTCGCCCTGCACGTGTATCCGGAGCAGAACCAGGGCGAGCTGGCGTCCCTGTACGTCAGCACCTCGCACGAGAACCAGGGCATCGGCCGCAAGCTCACGCAGTTCGTGGAGAACCGGGCGCGAGAGCTGGGGTTGAGAGAGCTGCTCGCGCTCTCCACACAGGCCTTCACGTATTTTCAGTCCAAGGGCGGCTTCGTCGAAGGCACTCCAGACGTGCTGCCGCCTGCGCGCCGTGAGCGGTACGACCAGAGCGGCCGCAATTCCAAGGTGCTGGTGAAGAAGCTCACGTAGCGACGTTTCCTGGAGAGCGCACATGGGGATGCCGACTTTCTCTCATCGAATCCTGTTCGTTGGTTTCGGGGCCGTCGCGCGGTGCACGCTGCCCATCCTGTTGCGGCACGTCAACGTCGATCCCAGACGCATCACGATCATGGACTTCGACCCCGACCACGCGATCCTCGGGCCCTGGATCGAGCAGGGCGTGACGTTCGTCCAGGAGAAGGTCACGGAAGACAACATGGGCGCGCTGCTCGGAAAGTACCTTTCAGCGGGCGATCTGCTCATCGATCTGGCGTGGAACATCGACTGCGTGGAGATCGTGCAGTGGTGTCACGACCGGGGCATCCTCTACATCAACACGTCCGTGGAGCTGTGGGACCCGTACGCCGGCGCCGGCGACAAGCCTCCCACCGAGCGGACGCTCTACTGGCGCCACATGAAGCTGCGAAAGCTGGTGGCGTCGTGGACGGAACCCGGGCCGACGGCGGTGCTCGAGCACGGGGCCAACCCGGGACTCATCAGCCATTTCACCAAGCACGCCCTGCTGGACATCGCGGAGCGGGCCACTGGCGGATCGGAAGTTCGACGGCGCCCAGGCGGAGAAGATCGCGCACCACGCCGCGGCCCGGGAGTTCAATCACCTGGCCCATCAGCTCGGCGTCAAGGTCATTCACTGCAGCGAGCGCGACACGCAGATCACCGACCAGCCCAAAGAGGTCGACGAGTTCGTCAACACCTGGAGCGTCGAGGGCTTCCGCGAGGAGGGCACGACGACGGCCGAGATGGGCTGGGGCACACACGAAAAGGAACTGCCTGCCCTGGCGTTCGAGCATCCCGACGGCCCGCGCAGCCAGATCTGCCTGGCGCGCATGGGCATCAACACGTTCGTCGCCACCTGGGTTCCACCCGCCCACCATGTCATCGGGATGGTCGTGCGTCACGGCGAAGCGTTCACCATCACCGAGAAGCTGACGGTGTGGCAGGACGGCAAGGCGGTGTACCGTCCGACGGTGCACTACGCGTATTGCCCGTGCGACTGCGCCATCGCGTCGCTGTACGAGCTGCGCGGGCGCGATTACGAGCTGCAGCCGCGCATCCGCATCATGACGGACGAGATCACGAGCGGCGCCGACATCCTCGGCGCCCTGGTCATGGGGCACCCGTACCAGTCGTGGTGGTGCGGCACGGACCTGGAGATCGAGGAGTCCCGGCGCCTCGTGCCACATCAGAACGCCACGACGATGCAGGTCGCCATCTCGGTGGTGGCGGCCGTGCCTCTGGATGTTCGAGAATCCGCGGCGGGGCATGTGCGTGCCCGACGACCTGCCGCACGAGCACATCCTCGCGACGAGCAAGCCCTATCTCGGCAAGTTCCTCTCGCTCGCGTCGGACTGGAACCCGCTGAAGCACTATTCCAACGTCTTTCAGGGCTTCAACCGGCCGCAGCTCGACCGGTCCGATCCGTGGCAGTTCAAGAACTTTCTGATCACCGAGGGCGACTGATGGACGAGAAGACACTGCTTCGTCTCGCCAAGGCGCACGGCACGCCTCTCGTCGTCGTGGACCACAAGGCGTTGCGGGAGAACTACGGGCAGTTCCGGAAGCACCTGCCGCGCGTCCAGGCGTACTACGCCGTCAAGGCCAACAGCGCCCCTGAAATCGTCAAGACGTTCTACGAGGCCGGCGCGAGCTTCGACGTGGCGAGCATGGCGGAGTTCCTGACGGTGCACGAGAACGTGAAGGACCTGCCCGACGAGAAGCGACAGGCGTTCATCTGGGATCGCGTGATCTACGCCAATCCGATCAAAGCGACCGACACGCTCGAGCAACTGGATCAATACAAGCCGCTCGTGACCTACGACAATCATGAGGAGGTCATCAAGATCGCGAAACACGCGCCGCACGCCGGCCTCGCGCTGCGGCTGCGGGTGCCCAACACGGGGTCGATGGTGGAGCTCTCGAGCAAGTTCGGGGCGCTGCCGGGCGAAGCCGTGGACCTCATCGCGTTCGCGCACAACAACAAGCTCGAAGTCGAAGGGTTGAGCTTCCACGTCGGCAGCCAGTGCACGAACGTGCAGAACTACATCCAGTCCCTGCACCTGGCCTCGAGCGTCTTCGCTGAGGCGAAGACGCGTGGCTACGAGCTCAAGCTCCTCGACATCGGCGGCGGATTTCCGGCGCACTACGACGACACCGTTCCGGCGTTCAAGAGCATTCGCCCAGGCCATCAACCAGGAGCTGGACCGCCTGTTTCCTCCTCCCATCGAGATTCTCGCCGAGCCCGGGCGGTTCCTCGTGGCCTCCGCCGCGACCGCCATCGTGCAGATCATCGGCAAGGCCATCCGCGAGCGGCAAGCTCTGCTACTACGTGAACGACGGCGTGTATCACACGTTCAGCGGCGTGATTTTCGATCACTGCCAGTACCCGCTGAAGAGCTTCCAGCGGGGTCCGAACCAGATCTGTTCGGTGTTTGGCCCGACCTGCGACGCCCTGGACACGATCAGTCTGGCGGAGCAGTTGCCCGATCTCGAGCTCGGGGAGCTCATCTACGCACCGAACATCGGCGCGTACTCGGCGGCGAGCAGCACACACTTCAACGGATTCGCGCCCGCCACGATTGTCCACGTGAACCAGTGAGCCTCGCGGGTCGTCGCCGCACGAAACTACTTCCTCTTCATCGCCGCCTTCAATCGACTCCCGGCGAAGTTGACGGCTTCCCTGCAACGACAGCCTGTTCCGTTCGAACGACTCGCGGCGCGAGGACGAGAGCGTCGCGCGGTACTCGATCACGTGCGCCTGCGCCAGCACGAGTGACGTCAGATGCAGTCCGGTGATCCGCCGCGACGACCGCCGGAAGTCCGCGCGCCTGTCGCGCCTGCAGCTGGCTCGTCAGATGCGCCTGCGCGATCGCATACTGCCGAGGCTCGAACGCGTGCTGATCGTACGCCTGGCCCGCGATCGCGACGTAGACGCTGCCTTGATGGCCTATCGGCAGCCACCGCCACCACGCCGGGCTTGCCGAGCTGCATCAAGTCGTTTCCGCTCAGGCCTGTCCCGTTCGGATGGTTGTGCACGAGCACCAGGTTCGCTCCGGGCTGCAGCAGCCGCGCGTCGAAGGCGGGAGTGAGCAGCACGTGGCCCGCCTGCCCCTCGAGCGAATCGACGGACGCTCCGGCAGTCGTTACCGCAAGAACTCGTTCCTGCTCTGGGTCGAGATCGCGCGTCAGCGCCGACAGCCACCCGGGCGCTCCGCGTTCCGTGAGGTCAAGGGCCTTGACCAGTCCGTCCAGGCCCGGCCGTCTCAGCCTGCGGCGCGACGCTCGCCTCTGCCGCGATCACAATCGCCGACGCCAGAATCCCGGTCTCGACTCCCTCCCGCCGCATACCCACCCCCCGGTCTGGGGGGGAGGCGAGAAGGGATCGTCAGGAACCGCACCGGCGTGGCCGGTATAGGATTGGGACTCAAACAAGGGAGCACGTGGATGAGCGGTCCGCCCCCAGCCGTCGTCACCGAGGTCCTGCGTGCCTGGCGGGGTGGAGATCCGGCCGCGCTGGAGCGGCTGGCGCCGCTCGTCTATGACGAGCTCCACCGGCTGGCGCGCGTGTTCTTCCGCGGCGAGCGGCCCGGCCGCACGCTGCAGCCAACCGCGCTGGTCAACGAGGCCTATCTCAAGCTCATCGACATCAAGCGGGTCGACTGGCAGGATCGCGCGCACTTCTTCGCGATGGCAGCGCGGCAGATGCGTCGCATCCTCGTCGACGCCGCCCGCGCCCGCCGCTACAAGAAGCGCGGAGGCGGCGCGGTCCGCGTGACGCTCATCGACGCGATGGTCAAGACCTCGCGCGAGCACGACGTCGAAGCGCTCGACGACGCGCTCGAAGCGCTGGGAAAGATCGATGCGCGCAAGGCGCAGGTCGTCGAGCTGCGTTTCTTCGGAGGGTTGAACAACGAGGAAATCGCCGAAGCGCTGCAGATCTCGACCGACACGGTGATGCGCGACTGGTCGATGGCGAAGTCCTGGCTCCTCGGTGAGCTTCGGAAGGACACGGCCCCCCATGTCTGAACGGTGGCAACGGTTGGAAGCGATCTACCACGACGCGCTGGCGCAGCCGCCCGCCCAGCGCGCGGCGTTCGTCACCGCCGCGTGCGCGGGTGACGCCGCGCTCGAACGGGAAGCGCTCGCCCTGCTCGCCAACGCCGCGTCGGCCGCGTCGTTTCTCGAGCGCTCGGCTGACCGTGCGGCGCCGGTGACACTCGTCGGCCGGCAGCTCGGCGCGTTCGCCGTCGAGGCGCAGATCGGCGCCGGCGGCATGGGCGAGGTCTACCGGGCGAAAGACACGCGCCTGGGCCGCACCGTCGCCGTCAAGGTCCTGCCGCGCGATCTCGCCGCCGACCCGGACCGCCGCCAGCGGTTCCAACGCGAAGCGCGCGCCGTCGCCGCACTCAACCACCCGAACATCTGTACGGTCCACGACGTCGGCCATGACGAAGGCCTCGACTTCCTGGTCATGGAGCTCGTCGAAGGCGAGTCGCTCGCCACTCGACTGGCCAAGGGACCGTTGCCGCTCGATCAGGCGCTCGCGCGCGCGATGGAGATCGCCGACGCGCTCGACAAGGCGCACCGGCAGGGCATCATCCATCGTGATCTGAAGCCCGGCAACGTCATGCTGACGAAGCACGGCGCAAAGGTGCTCGACTTCGGCCTGGCCCGATTCGTCCGGCGGCGACACGGACGCGCTTGCGGCGCCGGCGCCGACCGCAACTGCCCCGCTGACCGGAGCGGGCGCCGTGCTCGGTACGCTCCAGTACATGGCGCCCGAGCAGATCGAAGGCCGCCCAGCCGACGCGCGCACGGACATCTTCGCGTTCGGGGCGCTGCTCTACGAGATGCTCACGGGCCGGCGGGCCTTCGAGGGCGCAGAGCTCGCCCGCGCTGATGGCGGCGATTCTGCGCGCGGATCCGCCGCCCCTCGCCGTCGTCCTGCCAGGACTGCCGCGGGCGCTCGACCGACTCGTACGCACCTGCCTTTCAAAGGATCCCGATGATCGGTTCGCGAGCTTCCACGACATCCTGCTCGAGCTCGGCTGGATCGAGTCCGGCGACGGAGAGAGCGTCAGCGAGGAGCGCAAAGCGTCCCACATACGACTCCATCTTCTCTGGGGCGGCGTTGCGGTCGCGGCCGCCTTGCTGGGCGTCTTGGTGAGCGGGCGATTTGCCGCTTTCTCGACACCGCCAGTCTCGCCTGTGTCGTACCAGCAACTGACGTTCCGTCGCGGCGGCGTCACATCAGCCCGCTTCGCCCCTGATGGCCAGACCGTTTTCTATTCGGCCGGCTTTCTGGGCAGTCCCCGCGAGCTGTTTTCGACCCGCCCGGAGTCTCCGGACTCACGAGCCCTGGGCCTCGGGAGAGGCCGACGTCTTTGCCATCTCGCCCACCGGTGAGATGGCCATCGCTCTACGCGCAAGCCATCCCGGCGGCTTCATTCGCGGTACTTTGCGCGCGTCCTTCTGACTGGAACCGCACCCAGAGAATTGGCCCACGACATCGTCGCTGCCGATTGGATTCCCGGCAGCAGCGACCTGGCCGTCGTGCGGCTCGTGGGCGGCACGTATCGACTGGAGTTCCCGCTCGGCAAGACGTTGTACGAAACACAGAAACTCGTCACCACCGCGCGCGTGTCACCAGATGGAGCACACATCGCGCTATTCGAAGGAGAAGGCATCGTCGCGATCGATCGCTCGGGTCACGTCCGCACGTTGTCGAGCGGCTGGGCCACGACCGGCTTACTGGACTGGTCTCCGACCGGCAAAGAAGTGTGGTTCAGCGCATCCGAACTCGACGCGATTGCGAACACGGCGGGACTTTTTGCGGTGTCGTTGGATGGACGGCAACGCACGCTCCTTCGGCTCCCAGTTGGCGTCAACCTCCTGGATGTCTCGCCGGACGGCCGTATCCTTGCAAGGACCTCCTCTGGCGCGAAAGGCCTGCGCTATGGTGTTGTCGGGTCGCCTGAAGAGCGGGATCTTTCGTGGTTGGACTGGGGCCTTGTCGCTCCTGACGGCCCGCGGTTCCTCCTGAACGTGCCGAAAAGCGCCGGGCTCAAGACCATCGCGTTGATTCAAAGCGGCGTGCCGTGTGTGACTCATGCTGATGAGTCAAGTATACTCATTATGTGACTAAGAGACTCCAGGTGCTGTTGGACGAGACCGAGTGGCGCGAGCTGCGTCGCGTGGCCCGGGCCCGCCGCATGACGGTCGCGGCGTGGGTGCGCGAGACGCTCCGATCGGCCCGGCGCCGCGAACCGCTGGGTGACACCAGCAGCAAGATCGCCGCCGTGCGGGCGGCCACCCGACACGTTTTCCCGACAGCCGACATCGACCAGATGCTGGGCGAGATCGAACAGGGCTACCAGGAGCGCCGCGGCCGGTGATTCTCGTCGACTCGAATGTGCCGATGTACCTCGTCGGCGCGTCGCATCCCCACAAGACCGACAGCCAGCGCATCCTGGAACGGCTCATCTCCGAGCGTGAACGGCTCGTCACCGACGCGGAAGTCCTGCAGGAAATCCTGCATCGGTACGTCGCCATCGATCGCCGCGACGCCATCCAGCCTGCGTTCGATGTCCTTCTCGGCATCGTGGACGAGGTCTTCCCCGTCGACCTCGCTATCATGCAGCAGACCAAAGCGACCGTCCTCGCGCGCCATCAGCTGTCGGCGCGAGACGCGCTCCATCTGGCCGTGATGGCCCATCACGGCGTCGAGCGCATCCTCAGCTTCGACGCGGGGTTCGACGGGCTCCCGGGTATTGAGCGCATTTCCACGTGACCGGCACGGGCGCTCGGGACATTCGAACGGGTCTCTCACGTACGTCAACGGCGGGGCGAAGTCCATGCAGTTCCCCTCGACCCGGTGAGTCTGACCGTGGCCGGAGAGCGCGTGGCTGCGCGTGAGCGACCTTCATCTACGCACCGACCATCGGCGCGTACTCGGCGGCGAGCAGCACACACTTCAATGGATTCGCGCCCGCCACGATCGTCCACGTGAACCAGTGAGGCTTCAATCGACCCGCAGCGAACGGTAGTGGGCCACTGGCCTGTCGCTGAGTCATTCGACCTGACCGCCAACCAACCGGTTTCGGTGTCTAACAGTCCGACAGCCACGCCAGCCGACGTGAGTGCCACATGAGCCGGTAGACTGACGGCTTCGAGGAGGCAGCCATGAAGAGACGCGATTGGTGGATCGGGATTCTAGTGCTTGTTGCGGCCATAGTCGCTCATGGTGCGATGAACCGGTATTCGTGGCACCTGTACACCGTTGACGGAGCAGGCCAAAACGCACGAGCCCTCGTGAGAATCGACAGGTTTACAGGAGCCGTGACTCACGAGCCAGTGCCACGCTTGGATATAGAAGCGCTGTACGCGCGAACACGCTAGCGTTTCTGCGTAGCCTTCTTCTTTCCTTTCGGCCGCCGGACGAGGGCCTGCTGGGAGTGTGACTCCAGCGAACTCAACGGTCTCCATCAGCGCCAGCAATGTGCTACAATGTGCTACATGTCCAGAGTGACGAGCCTGTCCGGTGACACCGTCGGCGTGCGCGAATTGCGACAGAACCTCAGCGTCTACCTGGCCCGCGTCGCCACCGGGACCGTGTTCCGCGTGACGGATCGCGGCCGCGAGGTGGCGCTGCTGATTCCGGTGCCCGCCGCGGCGACGGCCGCCGAACGCCTGATCGCCAGCGGACGCGCCATTCCGGCAGCACGAGACCTCGTCTCTCTCGGACGTCCGACGCTCCGGACGAAGACGTCGGTCTCTGAGGCGCTGCGCGCCATCCGCGACGATCGGCTATGAGCTTCCTGCCGGTGTACCTCGACGCGTCGGCCATTGTGAAGCTCGTCGTGCCGGAACGGGAGACGGACGCACTCTGGTCCGACCTCGGCCGATGGCCGGACCGCGTGTCGTCGGCACTTGTTGTCGTCGAAGTGCATCGGGCGCTCCGGCGAGCCGGGGCCTCGCGCGCGGTGCGCGCGCGGGCGGACGCGGTCCTGTCGGGCCTGGTGCTCATCCGGATCGACGATCTGGTCCTGTCGCGCGCCGCGTCGTTCAAGGACCCGATCCTTCGGGCGCTCGACGCCATCCATCTTGCCGCGGCGCTCTCGCTCGGCGACGATCCGGACGCCTTCATCACCTACGACGGAAGGCTCGCGATCGCCGCCCAAAAGCAGCGGCTGCGCGTGAGGCATCCTGGCGTCGACCGGCTCGTTTGACCTGGCCTCGCTAACCGGTGGCCGGCCCGCGATCCGCGGCGCTATACTCCCGGCATGCGCACGAGGCTTCGCCCCATCGTCCTTCTGATTCTGTTGCTGTCTGCGCTCTCCGCCGGCCAGGCGGCGCAGACCGTTCAGACCCCCGAGCAGTTCTTCGGCTTCCGTCCCGGCGCCGACGGCGAGCTGGCGCGCTATCCGAAGGTCCTCGAGTACTTCCAGCTGCTCGCGAAGTCCACCGATCGCGTCAAGTACGAAGAGCTCGGCAAGACGACGATGGGGAACGTGTATGCGCTGGTGAGGATCAGCTCACCGCAGAATCTCGCGCGGTTCGATCGGCTCGTCGAGATCAACCGGCGCCTTGCCGACCCGCGCGGGCTGTCCGACGCCGAAGCGCAGAAGCTCGCGGCCGAAGGCAAGCCGTTCTACCTGCTCTACGCGACGATTCACTCCACCGAGGTCTCGAACGGGCAGGCGATCATCCACATCGTCCATCGGCTCGCGACCGAGAACTCGCCGTTCATCCGCGAGATACTCGACAACGCTGTCGTGCTGCTGATCCCGTCGCAGAATCCCGACGGCCAGCATCTGGTCATCGACCACTGGTACAAGACGAAGGGCACGGCGCTCAACCGCACGTATCCGGACCTGTACCACAAGTACGTCGGGCACGACGACAACCGCGACTGGTTCATGTTCACGCAGAAGGAAACGCGCATGAACATCGAGCTGGTGCAGAACAGGTTCAAGCCGATCATCACGCACGACATGCACCAGATGGGCGCCAACGGATCGCGCATCTTCGTGCCGCCGTTCACCGATCCATTCGACGTCAACATCCATCCGATCCTGGCGCTCGGCCAGGCGACGGTCGGACAGGCGATGGCGACGGCGTTGCTCGCGGAAGGGAAAGAAGGCGTCGGCTGGAATCAGCAGTACGACATGTGGACGCCGGCGCGGCAGTACATGGTCTACCACGGTCAGCCGCGCATCCTGACCGAGATCGCCGGCGGCGGCCTCGCCGATCCGTACGTCAACCCGCAGAAGGGACGGCCGATCGGCCCGCAGGAGTCGCGCTGGAACTTTCCGGTGCCCTACTCGAAGGACACGTGGACGTTCGGGCAGCAGGTCGACTACGGCGTGACGGCTGCGCTCGCGGGGATCTCGCACGTCGCGAAGTACGGCCGCGAATGGCTCTACAACTTCTATCGCGTCCATCGCGACTGGGTGAGCTACTCCAAGGGGCCATTCGCGTTCGTGGTCCCCGCCGATCAGCGCGATCCGTACGCGACGTACGAGATGCTCGACATCCTGAAGTTCGGAGAAGTCGAGATCCATCGCGCCACGTCGCCGTTCACGGCCGGCGGCCGGCAGTACGCCGCGGGCTCGTGGGTGATCAAGACCGCGCAGCCGTACGGCGCGTTCGCGAAGACGATGCTGGAGAAGCAGAACTATCCGGATCTGCGGCTGTTTCCCGGCGGACCGCCGGAGCCGCCGTACGACGTCACGGCGCACACGCTCTGGATGCTGATGGGTGTGACCGTCGATCAGATCGACGCGCCGTTCGAGGCCTCGCTCGATCTCGTGAAGGCCGTACGTCCGGTCGCGACCGCGGCGCCGGCGCGCACGGCCGGCGCCTACCTGATCGGGCCGGAGTCATACGGCGTCTTTCACGTCATCGCTGCCCTGCAGAAAGCCGGCGTGCCGACGGTACGCGCGGCAAAGTCCTTCGAGTCGGGTGGCCGGACGTTTGCGCCCGGGCACGTTGATTCTGCCGGCAACGGCGGAAGCGCAGAAGATCGTCGAGCATGCGGCGACGTCGCTGGGTCTTCCGGTCTATGCCGCCGCCGCAGTCACCCGCGGTCGAAGGGTTCCGGCTGAAGCCCGGCACGCGCGTCGGACTGTACCGCGGCGCGAACAACATGCCCGGCGGCTGGCTGATGTGGCTGCTCGAGCAGTACGGCATCAACCATCAGGTCGTCAGCGCGACAGATTTTCAGGATCTGGCGGCGAAGTACGACGTGATTCTGCTGCCCTCCGGGACGACGCGCCAGCGCATCGTCGTCGGGCCTCGACCAGAAGCGCAACGATCCGGCCCAGTTCGGATGGGCCGCGGGCGTCGGCGACGAGGGATGGCGCAAGCTTCGAGCGTTCGTCGAAAACGGCGGCACGCTGCTCGCGATCGGATCGGCCGTCGAGACGGCGCGCGAGCTGCTCGATCTGCCGATCGAACGCGCGCTGCCGGCGAGCGGCGCCGGCCGGCGGCGGGCGCCGGCGGCCGCGCGCCAGCCGGGACGGGACGCGCGGCCGGACCGGGCACGGTCGATGGGGCGCTGCGCGACGCGTTCAGCAGCCCGGCGCGTCTGATGCAGGTGCTGCGCGACCGCGTCGCCGAGCCGGACAACCTCTTCTATTGCCCCGGCTCGCTCCTTCAGAACGAGTTCGATCCGGCGCACCCGGTCGCCTGGGGCATGCCGGCGCGATGGCCGGTCTTCTTCGAGTCGGACCAGGCGTACCGCCTGCGACCCGGCTTCGGCATCGAGACCGCCGTGGCCGCCCGTTATCCGCGCGAGAACATCCTCCAGAGCGGCTGGTTGCTCGGGGAGGAGTATCTGCGGGACCAGGCCAACGTCGTGTCCTTCCGCGTGGGCAAAGGCTACGTCGTAACCTACGGCAGCCAGATCGACTTCCGCACGCAGCCGCGCGCGACGTTCAAGCTGCTGTTCAACGCGATCTTCCACGGGCCGTCGACCGCCGTACGTGGCGCGGGGCTTTAGCCCCGCGTCAGCCCGACGCCCTGGGTCCGCCCGCGTTTGTCCCCCGCGTCTGGTCGTAATTCCCTCCGTACGCTACAGTGCTGCCGCTCGACTTCTCTCTGGAGGCCCCATTGGCACGCCGACATCTGCGTCTTGCCCTCGTCACGCTCGCGGCGATCGCCGCGGCCGTGCTGCCGGCTCGTTCGATTCTGACCGCCGGCGTGTCCGGCCAGGCGCAGACTCCCCCGCCGGCCGTCGTCGCCATTCGCAACGCGACCATCGTCACGGTTTCGCGCGGCACGATTCAGAACGGCACCATCGTGCTGCGCGACGGCAAGATCGCCGCGGTCGGCGCGAACGTGCAGGTTCCCGACGGGGCGCAGGTCGTCGATGCCACCGGCAAGTTCGTCTCGCCCGGCATCATCGACGCGCACTCGCACATCGCCAACGACGCGATCAACGAGGGCGCGACGGCCGTGAGCTCGATGACGGGGATGGGCGACGTCCTCAACCCGACAGACATCTCGATCCAGCGCGACGTGGCCGGCGGCGTGACGATCGCGAACATCCTGCACGGCAGCGCGAATCCCATCGGCGGCAAGACGCTCGTGATCAAGCTGCGATGGGGCGTCAAGAAGGCCGAGGATCTGCTCTTCCAGGGCGCGCTGCCGGGCATCAAGTTCGCGCTCGGCGAGAACCCGAAGCGTCCCGCGGCGCAGGCGCAGGCGGGACCGTACCGTTACCCGACCACGCGCCAGGGCGTCGAGTTCGTCATCCGCGACGCGTTCACGCGCGCGAAGGTCTATCAGAAGGCGTGGCAGGAGTTCGACAAGGCGAAGGCCGCGGGCCGGGACGTGCTGCCGCCGCGGCGCGATCTGCAGCTCGACGCGCTCGTCGAGATCCTCGACGGCAAGCGGCTCGTGCACTGCCACTCCTATCGCGCCGACGAGATCCTGATGATGATCCGGCTTGCCGAGGAGATGGGCTTCAAGGTCGCCACCTTCCAGCACGTGCTCGAGGGCTACAAAGTCGCGAAGGAGATGGCCGCGCACGGCGCCGGCGGCTCCACGTTCTCCGACTGGTGGGGCTACAAGATCGAAGCGGAAGACGCCATTCCCGGCAACGCGGCGATCATGACCGCCAAGGGCGTGAACGTGTCGATCAACTCTGACAGCGCGGAGCACGCGCGGCGCCTGAACACGGAAGCCGCGAAGTCCGTGCGCTGGGGCGACATGAACGACGACCAGGCGATCGCCATGGTGACGCTGAACCCTGCGAAGCAGCTGCGGATCGATCAGCGCGTCGGCTCGCTCGAGGTCGGCAAGGACGCCGACGTCGTGATCTGGTCGCATCACCCGCTCAGCACCTACGCCATCGTCGAGAAGACCTACATCGACGGCATCGTCTACTACGACCGCGTGCAGGAACTGGCACGCCTCGACCAGGTGGCGAAAGAAAAGGCCGCGATGGCCGGCCGCCTCGGTGGCGGCGGCGGATGGCGGCGCGGAGGCGCGCGAAGGCGGGCGCGAAGGCGGGGGCGCCTCCGCCACACCGGGCAATCTCTTCAACATCGAGAGCCAGCCGGCTGACGTCCGGCTGAACGCGACCGGCCCGACCTGGTCGATCATCAATGCGCGCATCGTCCCGGTGTCTGGCCCGGTCATCGAGAAGGGCACGATCGTCATCGCGGCAATCGCATCAAGGCGATGGGCGCGAACGTCGCGCCGACGGGCGTCAAGGTCGTCGACGCGCGCGGCGCCAACGTCTATCCCGGTTTCATCGACGCGGCGGCACGGATCTCGGGCTCAACGAGCCCGGCGTTCGCGGCTACGACGACGTGAGCGAGATGCTCGACTTCAACCAGATGATGCGGACGCGCGTCGCGTACCAGTCGGACAGCGACGCGATTCCCGTCGCGCGCGTCGAAGGCATCACGAGCGCCGGCATCTTCATGACCGGCGGCGTCATTCACCGGTGACGTCCCGCTCATGAACCTCGACGGCTGGACCTGGGAAGAGAACACGGTCCGCCCGGCGGTCGGGACTCGCGATGACGTTCCCGGGCGGCGGCGGCGGCGGACGCGGAGGTGGCGGTGGCGGCGGCCGTGGCGGCCGCGGCCGGCGGCGGCGCGACGATTGCCGAAGCTCGACAAGCTGCTCCAGCAGGCGCGGGCGTACGGCGCCAATCCGAATCGTCAGATGGACTGGAACCTGGAGCCGCTCGTCCCGATCGTCCAGAAGAAGCAGGCCGCTCTTCATCCAGGCCGGCACCGAAGGCGCCATCCGCCAGGCGATCGCGTGGGCCGAGCGGCAGGGACTCAACATCGTGATTCGCACGAGTCCGGCCTCGGCGGTGGCGTCGGCGCGACTGCTCAAGGCAGAAGAACGTGCCGGTGATCCTGAGCAACGTGCTCGCCATGCCGCAGGGCGAAGACACGTTCCACGCCGCGACGTATCAGGCCGCCGGCGAGCTCGCGAAGGCGGGCGTGCTCTTCGCGTTCTCGAGCGGCGGCTACGAGAACGTTCGGCTGGTTCCGTTCCAGGCGGCGATGTCCGTCGCGTGGGGCCTCAGCCAGGACGACGCGATCAAGGCGCTCACGATCAACGCCGCGAAGATCTTCGGCGCCGACAAGACCATCGGCAGCCTCGAGCCCGGCAAGCTGGCCAACCTCGTCGTCGTCGCCGGCGATCCGCTCGAGATTCGCTCGCGAATTCAGCAACGTCGTCATCGCCGGCCGCGAAGTGCCGCTCGAGAGCAAGCACACCGAGCTGTTCAAGCGGTACATGGAGACAGGCAGTGACGATGGCGTAGCCAGGACTGACCCCAGACGCGAATCCGACGGAGACCACATGCGCAGAGAACGTCTCGTCATCATTCATTCCGCCGCCGTGCTCATCGGCGGCGCTGACGTTCGTCCCGACCCGCGCGGCGACGCCGGCCGGGCCGCTCTATGCGATCAAGGGCGCGCGGATCTTCACGGCGGCGGGCGCGCCGATCGACAACGGCACCATCGTCATGCGCAACGGCGTCATCGAGGACGTCGGCGCGAACGTGACGGCGCCGGCCGATGCGATCGTCATCGACGGCGCCGGGATGAACGTGTACCCCGGCCTCATCGACATGGACAACGACGCGCCGATCGACACCGGCGAGGACACCACTGCCGCGGCGGGCGGTGGACGCGGGGCGCCCGGGGGTGGCGGACGGGGCGCGGCGCAGACGTTCGCGACGCTCGAAGAGGCCGAGCGCGCCAAGCGCGCGCAGATTCTGCGACCAGACTTCATCGCGGCGGATAACCTGCGGGCGACGAGCGCCGAGCTGTCGGGCACTCGCGAGCGCAGGCGTCACGACGGTGCTCGCGATTCCGTCGACGGGCATCTTCAAGGGCCAGAGCGCGCTCGTGAACGTCGCGGTTCCGGCCGACGACCCGCAGATCAGCACGATCGCCGACTACCGCAAGGGCCTCGCCGTCGTGAAGTCGCCGGTCGCGATCGCACATCAACATGGCGGGCCGCGGCGGCGGTCAGGGCTATCCCAGTTCGCTGCTCGGCACGATCGCGTTCACCCGGCAGGGCCTGCTCGACGCGCAGTGGCAGCGCGACGCGGAGGCGCACTACGCGCAGCACGGGCGGACGCGGGCCGCGGCCGCTGATCGAGCCGGCGCTCGATGCGCTGAAGCCGGCGCTCGCGCGGCAGATCCCGGTGGTCCTCGACGCCAACCTGAGCCCGCGAGATCGATCGCGCGCTCGCGATGGCGGCTGAGTTCAACCTCGATCCGATCGTCGTCGGCGCCTCGGAAGCGGCGGACCGGACGGCCGAGCTGCAGAAGGCCAAGGCGCGCGTGATCCTGAGCCTGAATTTCCCCGGCGGACGCGGCGGCGGCGCGGGCGCCGGCGGCGGTGGTGGCGGCCGCGGCGGTGGCGGCGGCGCGCCGTCCCTGCAGTCAGCTGAAGGCGCAGGCAAAACGCGCCGAAAATCCCGGCCGCACTCGCGCAGGCCAACGTGGCGTTCGCGTTCACGTCAGGCGACGCTCCCCACGCCGGCTGAGTTCGTGCGCAACGCCGGCCGCACGATCAAGGAAGGCGGCCTCTCCGCTGACGCGGCGCTGCGAGCGTTGACGATCGACGCCGCGCGTATCGCCGGCGCCGCCGATCGCATCGGCTCGCTCGAGAAAGGCAAGATCGCCAACGTCGTCGTCACACAGGGCGACCTGTTCGACGGCGGCGCCGTGCGTCACGTCTTCATCGACGGCCGGCCGGTTGACCTCACCGCCGCGCCCGCGGCGACGGGGACAGGACGGGGCCGCGGGGGTACTGACAGTTGTACTGACGCGTGTAATGGGACAATGCTCCACGGCACTTGTTCCTTGCCTGAAGGAGGCACCATGCGCCGCTTCGTTCCAACGTGTTTCTTCGTCGTCGCGGCAGCTACATCAATCGCCTATTCGCAGACATCCCCTCAGATGGTAACGGTCGTCGGGATTCGGCAATACGACTCCTCGCAACCAATGGATGCGTGGGTGGGTCTTGAGCGAACCGAGATCTATCTGGATGCACCATCGGCTTCGGTCCCCGTCAGCGCCGCTGCGCCAGGCGCAACTGTCGCGGCATCAAGTTTCAGAATCAGGGCGTGGAGGGAAGGCGAAGCCGCACGAGTGGTGGTTTACGCGGTGATGGCCGACCCCAGGGCACCCAGGCGCGAAACGGAAACGGCCATCGCGACCTTTCTCCTCGCTGTCGGTGGGTCGATGGTCGTCTCCCAGGCGCAGGAGTGGGGCGGGAAACCCGTGATGGTGAGTGTCAGCCAGCGTCAGCGCCAATCAGGTACGTGAGCGCATCGCTGAGGCGCCGGCCCCAGCTCTCCTCCGAGTGATCGCCGTCCGGGTCTTCCACGTAGCGCAGTGACGGGTGCGCCTGGCTCCGAAGCAGGTCGCGGAGGGCGCGGGCGTCGCGGACGACGACCCGGCCTTCGTTGAGTCCGGCGTCGAGCCAGACGCGTGTGGAACGATCGAGCGGCTGCTCTCTCAGTTGCCGGAGAATCACGCGGCCGTCCCACCAGACCGACGGCGACATCAGCAGGACGCGCCCGAACCGCCCCGGCCACGTCGACGCGATCCAGAGCGTGACGAGGCCGCCAAGCGACGACCCGCCGAGCGTCACGCCTTCGAAGTCCGTTCGGACGTGCAGCGCGTCCGAGAGCGCCGGAAGCAGGTCGTCCACGATCCAGCGGCCGTACGACGCCGCCTGTCCCGCTCCCACGAGGCGGCCGGGCGTCGGCGTGAACTCCAGGACGCGGTCTTCGCCGGCGTGATCGATCCCGGCGAGGACGATGGGCGGAATGACGCTGTCGTCGACGAGCCGATCGATCGTCTCGTCGGCGCGCCAGGAACCGCCGCGCGCGTCCTCCCGCCACGCGGCGAGGTTCTGGCCGTCCTGCAGCAGGAGCAGCGGATAGGGCTCACGGCGGTCGGGGTCGTATCCGGGCGGCAGGTGGACGAGCACACTGCGGCCGGCGATCTGCCGCAACGAGCGAGCGGCAGCGAGCGAGCCCCTCGGTTTGTCTTTAGAATGGCTCGTCATGCTGCGAGCCTACCATCGCTGGCGCGCGCGCCAGCTCGACCGAGACATGGACCTGCTGGTGTTCGGCCACTCAGGCGCGCCGATGATCGTCTTCCCGACGTCGATGGGCGCGTTCTTCGAGTACGAGGATCGCGGCATGGTCGGCGCGCTCTCGGAGAAGATCAATCGCGGCGCCCTTCAGCTCTTCTGCGTCTCGACCGTGGACAGCGAAAGCTTCTACGCGAAGGATCGCCATCCGCGCGCCCGCCTCGAACGCTATCTCGCGTACGAACGCTACCTGCTCGAAGACGTCATGCCCCTCGTGCAGCAGGCGAACGGGTCGCCGGTGGCCGGGGTGACCGGCTGCTCGTTCGGGGCGTACCACGCCTTCACGATGGCGCTGCGTCACCCGGATCGGTTCACGACATGCATCCCGATGGGCGGCGCGTTCGACATCGGCCGGTTTCTCGACGGGTACTACGACCAGGACGCCTACCTGCTCTGCCCGCCGCACTTCATGCCCAACCTGCAGGATGCCTGGTATCTGGAACGGTACCGCCGCAACAAGTGGGTGCTCGTCACCGGCGAACGGGACATCTGCCGCGCCGACACCGAACAGGCCGCCTCCCTGCTCGCGGCCAAGGGCGTCCCGCACAGCCTGCACGTCTGGGGAAACGGCTCGGAGCACGACTGGCCCGAGTGGCGCAAGATGGCGGGCGTCTACATTCCCTGATGGTAGAGTCAATCCATGCACCTCATAGGCGTGTTGTTCGGCATGGAGGAGTCGTTTCCTCCCGCGCTGGTCGATCGCATCAACGGCATGAAGCTGCCGAACGTTACGGCCGAGGCCGTGCAGGTCGGCGCGGTGCGGATGGATGAACCCAACCGGTACCGGGTCATCGTCGACCGCATCTCGCACGACATCCCGTTCTACCGCGCGTTCCTCAAGAACGCGGCGCTCGGCGGAACGACGGTCATCAACAACCCGTTCTGGTGGAGCGCCGACGACAAGTTCTTCAACTACGCGCTCGCGATTCGGCTCGGCGTCGCGATTCCGCCGACGGTCCTGCTGCCGCACAAGAACGCGTCCGCGCGAACACGACCGAGAAGTCGATGCGCAATCTCAAGTTCCCGCTCATCTGGGACGAGGTCTTCGCGTACGTCGGCTTCCCGGCGTTTCTGAAGCCGTTCGACGGCGGCGGCTGGAAGGACGTCTTCAAGGTCGATTCGCCCGAGGAGTTCTTCGCGGCCTACGACAGATCGCGCGATCTCTGCATGACGCTCCAGCGCGGCGTGAACTTCCGCGAGTACTTCCGCTGCTATGTCGTCGGCCAGGAGCAAGGTCCGCATCATGCCGTACGACCCGCGCGCGCCGTTTCACGAGCGGTACGTGAAGAACCCGCCGGCGTACGATCCGGCGCTGCTCGCGCGCGTCGAGCGCGACGCGATCACGCTCTGCCGCGCGCTCGGCTACGACCTGAACACGGTCGAGTTCGCCGTCGAGGACGGCGTGCCGTACGCGATCGACTTCATGAATCCGGCGCCGGACGCCGAGGTCACGCTCCGTCGGCCAGGCCAACTTCGACTGGATCGTCGCCGAGATGGCGGACCTTGCCGTTCGCAAGGCGCTCGAACCGGCGCGCGCGCGCCAGTACCGCTGGGACGCCCTCCTCTCATGAGCACGCCGACCTTCACGCTCGGCATCGAAGAGGAGTACCAGACGATCGATCCGGACACGTTCGATCTCCGCTCGCACATCCAGATGGAGATCATCGAGAAGGGCAAGCGGCAACTGCAGGAGCGCGTGAAGGCGGAGATGCACCAGTCGGTGATCGAGGTGGGCACCGGCGTGTGCCGCAACGTCAAGGAAGCGGCGGCCGACCTCAAGGACCTGCGGCGCCGCATGATCGCGCTCACCGAGGAGAACGGGCTGCGGCTCGTCGCCGGCGCCACCCATCCGTTTGCCGACTGGCGCGTGCAGGACATCTACCCGGACGAGCGGTACCGGCAGGTCGTCGAGGACATGCAGATCGTCGCGCGGGCCAATCTGATCTTCGGCCTGCACATCCACGTCGGCATCGAGGACCGCGAGACGCTGATCCATCTGATGAATCAGCTCCGCTACTTCCTGCCGCACCTGCTCGCGCTCTCGACCAACTCGCCGTTCTGGATCGGCATGAACACCGGGCTCAAGTCATACCGCTGCAAGGTGTTCGATCGGTTTCCCGCGGACGAACATTCCCGACACCTTCACGTCGTGGGCGGACTACGAGAACTTCGTCAACCTGCTGGTCCGGACGAAGTGCATCGACAACGCCAAGAAGATCTGGTGGGACATCCGGCCGCATCCGTTCTTCGGCACGGTCGAGTTCCGCATCTGCGACATCCCGATGCGCGTGGACGAGACCATCGCGCTGGCGGCGCTGGTTCAGGCCACCGTCGTCAAGCTCCACCGCCTGCACGCGCGCAATCAGAGCTGGCGCCAGTACAGCCGCGCCCTGCTGATGGAGAACAAGTGGCGGGCCTTACGCTACGGCATCGACGGCATGCTCATCGACTTCGGCCGCGAGTGCGAGGTCCCCGAGCGCGAGCTCATCCTCGAGTACCTGGCATTCGTCGACGACGTGCGTGGACGAGCTGGACAGCCGCGAGGAGATCGAGCACATCCGCTGGATTCTCGACCACGGGACCGGCGCCGATCGCCAGCTTCGCGCCTACGAAGAGTCCGGCCAGGATGTCAAGGCGGTGGTCCGGTGCATGATAGACGAGACGAAGATTGGACTCTGATATCTGGGGATTTGGGACTTGGGGATTTCGGGATTCGAAGAGCTTTTGCCGGGCGCGCGTAATGCCGTCCGGGTCTGCCTGAACATTCAGCCGCACGAGCGTGTGACGGTGATCACCGATGAGGCGTGCGCCGAAATCGCGCGCGCGCTGATTCAGGAGATTGCGGCGGTCGGCGCGCCGTACGCCTCGTTCGTGCTCGAGGAGATCGCGCCCCGGCCGCTTGACGACGCTGCCTCCGGCCGTCGCCGCGGATCTCGAACGGAGCGCCGTGAGCATCTTCGCCGCCGCGCGCGCAGGCGAACGAGCTCGGCGCCCGCATGCAGCTCACCGACATCGTGAACCGGCGGCGCATGCGGCACGCCCACATGGTCAACATCACGCCGCGGATCATGCGCGAAGGCATGCGCGCGGACTACCACGCCGTCGAGCGTCTCAGCACGCGTGTCTTCGACCTCGTGCGCCGCGCCAGGACGATTCGCGCCACCACGCCGGCCGGCACCGATATCCGCGCCGATTTCGATCCCGACCTCCGCTGGATCAAGACGAGCGGGCTGATTTCCCCCGAGAAGTGGGGCAACCTGCCGGGCGGCGAGGTCTTTACCGCGCCGGGTGAGGTCAACGGCACGTTCGTCATCGACGGCGTCGTCGGCGACTGGCTCTGCGATCGGTACGGCTCGCTGAAGGAAACGCCGCTGAAGATCACCGTGGAGCGAAATCGACTGGTCGAGGCCACCTCCGAGGATCGCGCGTTGCGCGACGACTTCTGGGCCTACACACACACCGACGAGAACAGCGACCGCGTCGGCGAGTTCGCGATTGGCACGAATGTCGGTTTGACCTCGGTGATCGGACACATCCTGCAGGACGAGAAGTTCCCGGGCGTGCACATTGCCTTCGGCAACCCCTACGGCAGCCACACGGGCGCGACCTGGTGGTCGTCCACCCACATCGACGTCGTCGGCACCAACTTCGACATCTGGGTGGACGACGAGAAGATCATGGAAAAGGGACGATTCCTGATTTGATTCCGCATCTGCGCGCCAAGTTCAACGAAGCGTTCACGACGGCCCGTTACGAGTCGTTCATCGCCGAGCTCGAGCGGCAGTGCGGCGGGCACGTCGAGTTCCATCTCTCCGAGACGCCATGTTTTCTCCCCAGGGAATTGATGGACCGGCTCGTCGCCGAGGCGCAGGCGATCGTGTCTCAACTCCTCGGGAACGCCGAGTACCGGCGCGCGGCAGATGCCGTCGTCCCCGAGGCGTTCCGCACCGCGAAGGGCGAGGACCGGCCGACGTTCGTGCAGGTGGACTTCGGGCTGGTCCGGACGCCGCAGGGCTTCGAGGCGCGGCTGGTCGAGCTCCAGGCGTTTCCGTCGTTCTACGGCTTTCAGATGCTGCTTTCGGAGACGGCGCGGAGGCATTACGGCCTCGAAGAAGTCACGCCGTATGCCGGTGGCCTCTCACGCGAGGAATACGTGCGTCTGGCCGGCCGGGGCGATCCTGGGAGATCACGATCCGGCAGAGGTCGTGCTGCTCGAGATCGAACCACGCCATCAGAAGACGTGGCCGGATTTTGCGGTCACCGAGCAGACCTGGGGCGTCCGCGCCGTGGACTTGCGCGAGATCGAACGGCACGGCTCGCGCCTCTTCCTCAAACGTGACGGCCGTCTCTCACCCGTCTCACGAATCTACAATCGCGTGATCCCGGATGAGCTCGAGAGGAAAGGCATCGCCTGGCCGTTTGCGGGAGACGACGACCCGGACGTCGAGTGGGCGGGCGGGCCGGACTGGTTCTTCCGGATCAGCAAGTACTCGATTCCGTGGATCTCGCATCCGTGGGTGCCGCGGACGTTCTATCTGGATCAGCTCGAGACGCTGCCGGAGCCTCGAGAGGCCTGGCTGCTGAAGCCGCTCTTCTCATTCGCCGGCGGCGGCATCGTCTTTGCGCCGACCGACGAGCAGATCGCCGCCATTCCACGCGAGGCGCGGCGCAACTTCATCCTGCAGGAACGCGTGTCGTTCACGCCCGTCATCGACACGCCACACGGCGCCACGCAGGTCGAGATCCGGATCATGATGATCCGCGACGGCGACGGTTACCGCGCGGTGCTGCCGCTCGGCCGCATGGGCCGCGGAAAGATGATGGGCGTCGACCACAACAAGGGCCTCAAGTGGGTCGGCGCCGCGGCGGTGCTGATCGGTTGACACCGCGAGGTCCGAGCGTAGCGAGGGCCGAAGCGTGACAGGCGCCGGGTGGGGCCCCGGCGAACTCAAGAAAGATGGCTGAGCGCGGCGTGTTATTTCAAGTAGTAGTGAAACGCGATCAAATAGTTGAACCCGCCGATCAGTCGCGCGTTCATCGTGCGGATCGGAAGCTGATAGTAGATCCCCTCGGCGCTGATCGTCATGTTCGGCGCGTCTTTGAATGTCATTTCCACGCCGCCGAACACCTGACCGCCGACTCCGTTCGTGCGCTGATCGAGTGACGCGAGCGGCGCCGTCGGCCTCGACGTCTGAAGGTAGTTCACGCCGCCTCCCACGTACGGACGCACGTCGATGTCGGCGTTCGGATCCGGCCTCTTCAGGTTGATCAGGAACGACGGTAGCATCTGGAACGTGTTCCCGGAGCTTACGTTGCCCTGCGACGTCGCGCGCTGATAGCCGCGGTACCAGGCCGCCTGGAAGTCGATGCCGACACGCTCTCCGAACCAGTAGCGGAATCCCCCGCCGGCGCCGCGATTGCTGATGCCAATCGACGCGCCGAGGCCGATCGTGTGCGGCCGGGTCGTCTGAGTGGGAACGGAACGAGGATCCTGAGCTTGCGGCGACGCGGCGAGGGCCGCGGTCACGAGCCAGAGCGTCGCGAACGGCATACTTCCCCCTTAGTATCAGGCAGGCAGGCGCCCGGTGGCCGCGCCGCTCGCGCCGTCACCGGACTCAGGCATTGTGCACCAGACACAGCGATGGCGCCAGCGTATCTACTCCCGGCTGCCGAAGCAGCCGAAAGGTCTAACAGCCCCGGATGAACCTTTCCTCCCGGCCGACGTCTCCGCGAGTAGTGTCCATCCTGGTTGCCCTCCTCCTCGCCACCAGCGTGTCCGTTTTCGCACATGCTCCGCCTTCGCCTTCGGCTACGGCGAGACAGGCGCCTTCGCCTTCGGCTACGGCGGGACAGGCGCCGGCGCTCCTCAAGGTCTTTCTCGACTGCTACGAGTGCGACGAGGAGTACATGCGGCAGAACGTCGCGTTCGTCGAGTACGTCCGCGATCGCGCCGTCGCCGACGTGCACGTGCTGGTCACGACGGAGGGCACGGGCGGAGGCGGACGGGCATGGACGGTGAAGTTCATCGGCCTCGGCCGGCTGCAGGGCCAGGAGAGAACGCTGACGTTCACCACGATTCAAACCGCGACCGACGACGACCGCCGCAAGGAATTCGCGCGCATCTTCAAGATCGGCATCGTCGGGTACGCGGCCGACTCGCCTGCCGCTGCCGCAGCTCGACGTCACCTGGACCCGGCCGAAGGACGCGGCGCCGGCCGCCGGTGACGAAGGACCCGTGGAACTACTGGGTGTTCCGCGTCGAAGGCAACACGAACATGAGCGGCGAGGCGTCGAGCCAGTTCCGGTCGTACCGCGGGTCGTTCTCCGCGAACCGCACGACGGATCAGCTGGAAGCTGAACGTCTCCGGCAACTACAACGACAACCGCGACACGTTCGAGATCGACGACGGAGACGACGGTGAACAGCCGGCGCAACTCCCAGTCCCTGAACGGGCTCGTCGTCAAGAGCCTCGGGCCGCAGTGGTCGCTGGGCGTGCGCGGCGAGGTGGGTCAATCGAGCTTCTCGAACATCGATCGCGCGTTCATCGTCTCACCCGGGATCGAGTACGACTTCTTCCCCTACAGCGAGTCGAGCCGGCGCAGTCTCGTGATTCAGTACTCGGTCGGCCCGGCGCGGTACGACTACAACGAGATCACGATCTACGACAAGATCTCGGAGACGGTGCCCAAGCACGCGCTGGCTGGATCGATCGGCCTGCGCCAGCCGTGGGGATCCCTGGAGATCTTCTCGAGGTTCGCCCAGCACCTCAACGACACGAACTTCTACCGGGCCACGACGTTCGGGAGCGCCGACGTGCGGCTGTTCAAGGGTTTCTCGTTCAACATCTTTGCCGAATACGACAAGATCAACGATCAGATCGCGCTCGCCAAGGGCGACGTCGCGCCGGAGGAGAGTCCTGCTGCGGCTGCGGCAGCTCCAGACCGGCTACAGCTACTTCGTCAGCGTCGGCGTCAGCTACAGCTTCGGATCGATCTTCAACACGATCGTGAACCCGCGATTCCAGACGTCCAGTGGAATCATCGGGTTTTGACGTACGTTGCGCGGATTGGTTTTCAATCCGCGCCCCGCTCGGCGGGCCGCAGTCCGGCCCGCCCTACGTCTGCTCCTTGTAGATCGCACACCCCGCCAGACTCGCGAGCACGTTCGAGATCAGCGTGAAGACCACGCTCTTCAAGAACCCGGCCTGCATGAAGAACCCGAGCGCCAGCAGCCCCATGAAGAAGATCGTGACCGTCGCGAAGAGCGTGAGGCCGGCGATGATCGCCGTCTTCGGACCGGGTCCGAATCTGGGCCGCATGGCCGCGTACGTGAAGACGATGAGGATGCCGTAGATGAAATCGATGAACACCCACGTCACCATCGTCGAGGTGGCCGCGCCGATCGCGGGATCGATGCCGAGCCGCTGCGCGTTGAGCGACATGTCGTCGGCCATGAACAGCATGCCCGACGCGAAGTCCAGGACGTTCGCGACGATGCCGGCGACGAGACCGCCGAGGATGACCCGGCCGGAATCGATGTGGCCGACCGGCCCGTTCGTCACTGTCCACCGCCTCGCGAGCCGCCGGCCCCCGGCGCGGCGGCCTTGTCCTTCTCCTTGTCCTGACGTTCCTTCAGGCGCTGGTCGATGTGCTCCTGCATCTTCAGCCGCGGCACGCCGTACTCGCAGCCACTCCGGCGCCGGCGCGCCCTTCAGGTAGTGATCGAAGAACTCCTTCATTCGCACGGTGTAGTCCTGCTGGTTGGCCGGACGCGCCAGGCCGTGGTTCTCGCCCGGGTACTCGAGCAGGACGACCGGCTTGCCGAGGCGGCGCAGCGTGTTGAAGTACTCGATGCCCTGCGTGAAGTCCACGGCGCCGTCCAGATCGTTGTGCAGGATGATGAGCGGCGTCTTCACGTTCTTCGCGTGCGCCACCGGCGAGTTGCGCGTGTAGGCCGCCCACTGTTCCCACGGCCCGCCGGTGAACCGTCCCTGGCTGCTCTCGAAGATCGCGCCGTTCGTGCCGCCGGTGTTCTTGTAGATGATCGAATACATGCTGATCATGTTCGTCAGCGGCGCGCCGGCGATCGCCGCGGCGAAGATGTCCGTCTGCGTGATCGTGAACGCCGTCTGATAGCCGCCCCACGAGTGGCCGTGCAGGCCGACGCGCTTCGGATCGACGACGCCGGTCTTGATCGCGGCCTGCACCGCCGGCACGAGCGCCCACACCGCCGACATGCCCGGATCGTTCACGTAGTACTTGATGTCCGGCTGCAGCACCGCGTAGCCGTTGCTCGTGTACGCCTGGCGGCTGAAGCCGTTCGCGTCGGGCGGCCGTACGTGTTGTGGCCCTGCGTCAGCCGCTCGTAGATGTAGACGATCGTCGGATACTGCTTGCCCTTCTCGTAGTTCGCGGGCAGATACAGCGACGCCTGCAGCTTCTCGCCCTTGGCGTTGATGTAGTCGATGAGCTGCGCGCCCGACGACCAGAGGAACGGCGTCGACTCGTCGCCGTAGTCGACGAACTTCCGGCCGTTCGTGAGCGACGCGTCCGTCACGTAGATGGCCGTCGCAGTCGGTCGGCGTCTCCTTGCTGTAGATCCAGACGTCGGCCTTCTCGGCCTTCTGCAGCCGGCCGATCGACGCGTCCTCCCAGAGCAGCATCTTCAGCCCGGTCTGACCCGGCTGGAGCACGCCGTAGCCGGCGCGCTTCGTCCACTCGGCCATCGCCGAGAAGTACTGCGGCTTGGTCGAGGTCGATGCCGCGCTCCTCCGGATCGATCCGGATTCGCGTCTGGTAGCGAATCTGATCCTTGCTGCCGTTCACCGTCAGGTTCACCGCCGGCGCCGCCGGCGACCGGAATCTTCCAGATGTCCCAGCGATCCGAAATCAGCACGTGCGCGTTGTCCGCACGTCCAGCCGACGACGGTCGTCGGCGGATCGACGATGTTGTGGTCGTCTTCGATGTTGACGAACGTCGCCGGCACGCCCAGCGTGATGTTGCGCGTCGGTGCCCGATCTCCATGTCGTAGACGTGGAAGTGCTGGTTCTCGTAGTAGAGATACTTGCTGCCGTCGGGCGACGCGGCGTTGCCCCACCGCAGCTCCTTCTTGACCACCTTCTTCTGGCCGGTCTTCGTGTCGACCGCGTAGACGTCCTGGAAGCGCTGGCCGTCGAGGTTGCCCTGCAGCTCGTACGCAGTCGTCGCTCGTGCCGACGCCCAGCGGCCGCGGCCGGTGATGGCGACGTCGGCCACTTCCTCGTCGGCGAGGCGGACGAGCTTCTTCTCGTCCGGCCGGTACATCGTCACGTAGTTGAACTGCGCGGTCGCGCGTTTCCTGCACCTCCTGCTGCGACTGCAGGCGCGGATCCTTGTAGTGCCAGATCACGAGATTCGGACGCTCGGTGTTGTTCGTCGTCGTCGCCCGCCGCGCTCGGCGCCGCGCCCGCCAGTGCCGTCGGCCGCCTCGCCTTCGCGCGGCGCCTGCGCCGCGGCCGCCGGCCGGCCGCGGCGGAACCTTCGTCAGCGTCGCGATGCCGAAGATGAGCGCATCGCGGCTCTCGGTCCACTGCGGCGGGCGATTGCCGCTGACGCGACATGCCGGCCGGAAACGTCTTGTCTTCGGTGGGATCGAACGTCACCTTCTTCGGCGCGCCTGCGTCGAATCCCGTGAAGCCGACGACGCAGAAGAGCCGCTCGCGATACTGACGATCGTCCTTGCCCTTGAGGACCGCGAGCGCGTCGCCCTCCTCGCGTCCACGCCAGCCGCTCGTAGAACGACATGCTCGTCTCGAGCGGCGTGATGGCGCCGGTCTGCATGTCGCGGATCTGGACGCCGTTGCCGATCTGATCCGCCGCGTCGATCACGAGCGCGAGGTAGCGGCCGCTCTTGTTGAACGCGAACTCGGAGACGTTGCCGATGCTCAGCTCCGATCCGGTCTTGAGCTCGCGGAGGATGCAGGTCGCGTGCCGCGCGGACGCGTGTCGCGCGGCGCATCGGCGCCGGCGCCGCCCGCCCGCCGCCGCCGGCCACCGGCGGCCGCCGCCGGCGCGGCGCCCGCGCCGCTGGCCGCCTCGGGCCGTAGCGATGCAGCGCGATCCAGCCGCCCATCTCGCCGGAGAACGCGAAGCGTCGAATCTTCGGCACGCTCGTCTTCTCGCCGGTCGCGAGATTGACGAGCGTCACGCTGGTCTGATTCGGCCGGCGCGCGCGCGTGTTGGCCTGCGCCTCCCGCCGCGTCGGCGCGACGTGATCGCCGCCCACGTCGAGTCGTCCGAGAACGTCACCGCGCCGCCCGCGCCCTCGCCGACCGGGAACTTCATCTCCTTGTCGCCCGCGGTGTTCCGCAGAATCACCTCGCTGTCGCCCTGCAGCGGCGACATGCGGTACGCCAGCCACTGCCCGTTCGTCGACAGCGCCGTCGTGCCGATGCGCGCGGAAGCCAGAATGTCCTCGAGGTCCATCGCCCGCTTCGCCGGGGCCTGCGCGCCGGCAGGCGCGAGCGTGACGACGGCCAGGAGCAGGACGAGCGCAGGAAGCAGACGTTTCATGACGGCCCTCCGGAGGGAGCTGTGGATGGGATGGTAGCAGGATCCAGAGGTAGGCAGGATCCGAAGGTCAGGTGACGGCAGGTACGCGGCACCAAGAGCTCAGGAGCACTGCGAGCACTGAGTCGGACCAGAGCTAGACTTGTGCCTCGGGCTATCTTCTTGGCAAGCCATGTCCAAGCTATTAACGATCGTCGCTGCCATTGCCTTTGGAGTGGCTGTTCTGCCAGGCGGCGCCGCGCCTCAAGTGCCGGTCGACCTGGGCGTCGCTCGCGGACGGGCGTGGTCGTCTCGTCGTCGGACCTCGCATCGGACATCGGCGCGGCGGTCCTGGCGCGCGGCGGCAACGCCGTCGACGCGGCCGTCGCGACCGCGTTCGCGCTCGCGGTCACGCATCCGACCGCCGGCAACATCGGCGGCGGCGGATTCATGATCGTGCGGACGCCCGACGGCAAGGCGACGACGTTCGACTACCGCGAGATCGCGCCCGGCAAGGCGACGCCGACGATGTATCTGGGCGAGGACGGGAACATCGATCGCAGCGCTGCACGGCCGCCGGCTATCTGGCGCCGGGCGTGCCGGGCACCGTGCGCGGCATGGCGCTCGCGCACAAGCACTTCGGCAAGCTCGCCTGGAAAGACGTCGTGCATGCCGGCGGCCGAGCTGGCCGAAAAGGGCTTCGTCATGTCGGCGTCGCTCGCGCGGAGCCTGAACGGCCAGTTGCAGCCGGACAAGGGCGCGATGCGCCCGTTCCCGGCGTCAGTCGCCGCCTACGGCAAGCCTGGCGGCCAGCCGTGGGTCGACGGCGATCGAATCGTGCTGACCGATCTCGCGAAGAGCTCTGCGCGCGATCGCGACGACGGTCCTGACGCGTTCTACACGGGCTGGATTGCCGATCGCATCGCCGAAGACATGGCCGCGAACGGCGGACTGATCACGAAAGCCGATCTCGCGGCGTACCAGGCGAAGGAACGCGCGCCGATCACGTCGAACGTTCCTCGGCTTCGAGATCATCTCGATGCCGCCGCCGAGCTCGGGCGGCATGGCGCTCATCGAGATGCTGAACATCCTCGAGGCGGCCGGGATTCAGAAAAAGACGCGCGGCTCGGCCGAGGCGCTGCATCTCGTCACCGAGGCGATGCGGCGCGCGTATCTCGATCGCGCGCGTTTCCTCGGCGATCCCGATTTCGTCCAGGTGCCGGTCGCGCGCCTGATCTCGAAGCCACACGCCCGCACCCTTGCAAAGTCAATCGATCTCAAGAAGGCGACGAGCAGCGCCGAGCTCGGCAAGGACATCGTCACAGCCACACTGCCATCAGAGCCTGACGAGACGACGCACTTCTCGGTCGTCGACAAGGACGGCATGGCCGTCTCGAACACGTACACGCTCGAAGGCGGCTACGGCTCGCACGTCGTCATCAAGGGCACCGGCATCCTGCTCAACAACGAGATGGGCGACTTCAACAAGAAGCCGGGCACGACGAACCTCACCGGGCGACATCGGCACCGCCGCCAACCTCATCGCGCCGGGCAAGCGGATGCTGAGCTCGATGACGCCGACGATCATCGTGCGAGGCGGCAAGCCCGTACTCGTCACCGGATCGCCGGGCGGCCGGACGATCATCAACACCGTCCTCAACGTCGTGCTGAACGTCACGGCCTGGAAGCTCACGGGACGCGAAGCCGTCGACGCGCCGCGAACGCATCACCAGTGGCTGCCGGATCGGCTGGACATCGAAGGCAACGGCGCCTCGGAGGCCACGCTCGCCGCGCTCAAGGCGCTCGGCCACGACGTGCGCGTGCAGGGCCAGCAGGGATCGGCGCAATCGATCTGGTTCCATCCCGTGACGGGCACGGCGTTCGGCGTGGCGGACAAGCGGGACGCGACGGCGAAGGCAAGCAAATCGGGCACTATCTCTGAAGTACCTGGCGCTTCGCTGAAGTACCGGCGCTGGCGCTCAGAGTACGGGCGCTGAAGACATGTTCGGTCGGTTGAGAGACTGGGCCAGGCGAATCAAACGGGATGTGATCGCGCTCGCGATTGCGGCGCGGCATCCGGGCGTCCCGTGGCACGCCAGAATACTGGCCATCGCGGTGACCGCCTACGCGCTGAGCCCGATCGACCTGATTCCCGACTTCATCCCGGTGCTCGGCTATCTGGACGACGTCGTGATCGTCCCGGCGGGCATCGCGCTGACCATCCGACTGATTCCGGCGGACGTGATGTCAGAGTGCCGAGCAAGGGCGGAACGACGGAGGCCGTGCCTCACCGCGGCAGCGTCATGCGCACTCGTCCGGACAGCTCCACGCCCTGAGCCGTAAAGATCGCTTCGTCAGCAGAGGTCGTCACGCCGTTCGAAAGCGTGTAGGTCACGTCTCGCATGCGGTAAGCCACCCATTTGACACGACAACCTCGTACCAGTAGGCTCATGCCAATGTTTTCGCGCCACCACCATCGGCATCATCACTGCCATCCGGCAGGCCGGTGGAGTTGCGTGTAACGAACGACTGACAGTCAGTCACCTTCAGCAGCCCCGCCGGATCTGGCGGGGCTTTTGTTTTTGAGCCCTTCCCGATTCGGCCGGCGCGTGAGGCGCAGGCGATGGATTTTTCCAAACTGAACGGCCTCATTCCGGCCGTGATTCAGGACGACGAGAGCGGCGAAGTCCTGATGGTCGGCTTCATGAACGAACAGGCGCTCGCCGAGACGCAGGCGACCGGCTACGTCACCTTCTTCTCTCGCACGAGACAGTCGCTGTGGCGCAAGGGCGAGACGTCCGGCAACCGCCTCGCCGTGGTGTCGATCCTCGCTGACTGCGACGAGGACACGGTGCTAGTGCGTGTGAGGCGCGAGGGCGATGGCAATGTCTGTCACCTGGGCACGCGGAGCTGCTTTACGCGGTCCGAAACCCGGACCGCGCCACGAGCCAAACCCGGACCGCGCTACCCCTTCCCAACCCGGACCGCCCACCGGTCCCAAACCCGGACCGCGCTACTGGACCGCACCCGCGAGGATCGGACATGAAGCTGAAGCTCGGACTTCCAAAAGGATCGCTGCAGGACGCGACGGTGCAGCTCTTCGCGCGGGCCGGATTCAACGTGTACGTGAGCACGCGGTCGTACTATCCGGCGATTGACGACCCCGAGATCGAGTGCATGCTGATTCGAGCGCAGGAGATGGCGCGGTACGTCGCAGACGGCGTCCTCGATGCCGGCCTGACCGGCCAGGACTGGATCGCCGAGCATGCGGCCGGCGCGCGAAGCGGCTCGGTCGTCGTACCGGTGGCAGATCTCGTCTACGCGAAGCAGAGTTTCGGTCGCGTGCGCTGGGTCCTGGCCGTACCTGAGGATTCGCCATTTCGAGAAGGCCGCAGGATCTGGAAGGCCGCACTGTGGCGACCGAGCTCGTGCGCGCGACAGAGGCGTACTTCCGTAAGCTTGGCGTCAACGTGAACGTCGAGTTCTCGTGGGGCGCCACCGAAGTCAAGCCGCCGGTCCTCGCCGACGCGATCGTCGAAGTGACCGAGACCGGATCGTCGCTCCGCGCCAATCGGCTGCGCGATCATCGACACCGTCATGGAGTCCACGACGCAGCTCATCGCGAATCCTGCGGCGCTTGACGACGCCTGGAAGCGGCCGAAGATCGAGAACCTCGCGCTGCTGCTCAAGGCCGCCATCGAGGCGCACGGGCGTGTCGGCCTCATGCTCAACGTCGAGCGACGCGGATCTGCCCGGCGTCCTCGCGCTGCTGCCGGCGCTGCAGCGCCCGACGATCTCGCCGCTCAGCGACGAGCACTGGGTCGCCGTGAACACGATCATCGAAGAGCGCACCGTGCGCGAGCTGATCCCGCGCCTCAAAGCCGCGCGAGCGCAGGGCATCGTCGAATACCCGCTCAACAAGATCGTGCTGTGATGCGCATCATCGACTCGCGCGATTCGGCGGCCCTGGCGAAACTCCTCGCGCGCGACCTCGCCCGCGATCCCGCCGTCACGCGCACCGCCGCCCGCATCGTTCGCGATGTTCGGCGCCGAGGAGACGCGGCCCTGGAACGCTGGAGCGTGAAACTGGGGGACGGGTCTGTTTTCCACAGAAATGGCCGTTTCGGGGACAGGCCTCGCCGCGCGGCCCCGCCGCCCCTGGCACTCTCCCGCCGGGAGTTGGATGCAGGCTGGCGCGCGACGCCCGCCGACGTGCGCCGCGCGATTCGCCTCGCCCTCAAACATATCGAAATCGTCGTCGTTACGCCAGCGTCCTCGGCCGTTTGCCGTCACCGTCCGGCCCGGCGATCCGAATCGAGCAGCGCGTCGAGCCGCTCGCGCGCGTCGGCTGCTACGTGCCCGGCGGCCGTTATCCGCTGCCCTCGACGCTGCTCATGACGGTCGTTCCCGCGCGCGTCGCCGGCGTGTCGCGACATCACCGTCGTGTGTCCGCGACCTGCGCCGGCCGTGCTCTGCGCCGCGCGTCGAGGCCGGCGTCACGCGTCTTCTGCCGATCGGCGGCGCGCAGGCGATCGCCGCGCTCGCGTACGGCACCGAGTCGATTGCGCGCGTCGACAAGATCGTCGGGCCGGGCAACGCGTGGGTGGCCGCCGCGAAAGATCTCGTCGCGCGCGATTGCGCGATCGACTTCCATGCCGGCCCGAGCGAGATCGTCGTCTGGTCCGATACCGGCGACCCGGCGTGGATCGCGGCGGACCTCGTCGCGCAGGCCGAGCACGATCCGGCCGCGCGAGCGATCTTCGTCACGACTCGCAGAGGTCTGGCCGAGCGCGTCGCCGAAGCCGTCAGGGCGCAGTCGCCGGCCGATGGGCCTGCGCGCACGGCCATTCGCCGCCAGGGCGCCATCATCGTCGCACGCGATCGCGAGCGAGGCGAGCGCCGTCGTGAACCGCCTCGCGCCCGAGCACCTCGTGTGCGATCGGCCGGACGACGTGAAGCGAGTTCGCGCGGCGGGCACCATCTTCGTCGGCCGCTGGAGCGCGCAGGCGGCCGGCGACTACTGCACGGGATCGAATCATGTGCTGCCGACCGGCGGCGCGGCGCGGTTTCGTGGCGGGCTCAGCCCGGCCGATTTCGTCCGGATCTTCACCGTCCAGACGCTCTCGGCGCGCGGCCTGCGATCGATCGGCCCGGCCGTCGCTCTCGCTCGCGGCGGCTGAGGGGCTGTCGAGGCATGCCGAGTCGGTACAGATTGAGACTGTCATGACCTATACCAAGCCGCCGCCCGCCTCGGGCCTTCGGCTTCACTTCAACGAGAACACCGCGGGCTGTTCGCCTGCCGTTCTGGAGGCGCTGCGATCGATTGGCCGTGAAGACGTCAGCCTCTACCCAGACTACGAGGCCATCACGTCGGCGACCGAGAAGTACTTCGGCGTCGATCCGGGCTGGGTGCAGCTCACGAACGGACTCGACGAAGGGCTGCACGTCGTCGCGCAGTTGGTCGGGCGGCGGCGCAGCGGGGCCGCGCGCCGTCGATCGTCGAACCGGCCTTCGAAATGTACGCGGCGTGCGCCGAGGCGTCGGGCTTCGCGCGATGCACATACAGCCCGAACCCGACTTTCGATTCCCGCTCGACGCGATACTCGCGGCGATCGCACCGACACGCGGCTGATCTACCTCACCGATCCGAACAACCCGACGGGTCTGGCGATTCCGCCGGGCGCGGTCGAGCGGATTGCGACGGCTGCTTCGCAGCGCGCTCGTGCTGGTCGACGAGGCGTATGCGGAGTTCAGCGGGCGCACGTTCATCGGTCAGGCGCTCGAACGCCATCGCAACCTGCTCGTCGGACGGACGTTCGCGAAGGCGCACGGTCTCGCGGCGCTGCGTGTGGGCGCGCTCATCGCGCATCCCGACACGCTTGCGCCCCTTCGACGCATCCTGCCACCCTACAACGTCAACATCGCGGCGGTGTTTGCGCTTCGATGCCGCGCTCGAGGATCGCGCCTATCTCGACGTGGTACGTCGCGCAGTCGGTGGAGTCGCAGCGTCTGATCTATGCCTTCTGCGATCGGCACGGTTTCAAATACTGGACGAGCGAAGCGAACTTCGTGCTCGTCCGCGTCGGCCCGCTGGCGGCTGAGCTCGCTGACGACCTCGCGCGCGGTGGCGTGCTCATCCGCGATCGATCGCGCTCACCCGGCTGCGCGGGCTGCATTCGTCTCACTGCCGGTGTCGTCGATCACACGAACATCTGCCTGACTGCCCTGGAGGATGCCCTTGCGTCGCGCACGCATTGATCGTAAGACGAAGGAAACGACGATCCGCGCCCGGCTCAATCTCGACGGGCGCGGCAAGTATCGCGTCAGCACCGGCGTTCGTTTTCTCGATCACATGCTGGAACTGGTCGCGCGTCATGGCGGGTTCGACCTCGAGCTCATCGCCAGGGGAGATCTCGACGTGGACGCGCACCACACCGTCGAGGACGCCGGCATCGTGCTGGGCGAGGCCGTCGCCCGCGCGCTCGGCTCGAAGCGCGGCATCAACCGCGCCGGCTATTTCGTGATGCCGATGGACGAAACACTCGCGGTCGCGGCGCTGGATTTTTCCGGCCGCCCGTTCGCCGTCGTCGATCTCCGGCTCGCCGTGAAGCAGGTCGGCGATCTGCCGGCCGAGCTGGTGCAGGACTTCTTCGAGGGCTTCGCGTCCGCCGCGCGTGCGAACGTGCACCTCAAAGTCCTGTACGGTCGTTCGAGTCACCACCAGATTGAAGCGGTGTTCAAAGCGTTCGCCCGCGCATTGCGTGTCGCATGCGCGAAAGATCGACGGCTGGCGAGCATGCTGCCGTCAACGAAAGGACTGCTTTAACGTGAAGGTCGCCCTCGTCGACTACCGTGCCGGCAACCTGACGTCGGTTGCGAAGGGCCTCACGGCCGTCGGCGCCGAGGTGCGCCTGGCGGTCGCGCCCGGCGATCTCGACGGCACGGGCGCGATCGTCGTGCCGGGCGTCGGTCATTTCGCCGCGACGGCGACACTCGATGACGCCTGGAGGGAGGCGCTCCGGCAGGCGATCGCGCGCCGGCCGGCCGCTGCTCGGCATCTGCCTCGGGCTGCAGTGGCTGTTCGACGGCAGCGAAGAGGCGCCCGAGCTACCTGGTCTCGGCGTCTTCGGCGGGCGCTGCTTCGCGCTCAGCGGCGACGTCAAAGTGCCGCACGTTGGCTGGAACACGCTGGATTCCACACGCCGGTCCTCACGGCTGCTCGACGGACTTCCGCGCGAGGCGTTTGCCTACTTCACACACTCGTTTGCCGCGCCCGTCGTCGCGGAGACGACGGCGGTCACCAAGCACGGCGTGCGGTTCGCGTCGGTCGTCGAGCGCGGACGCGTGGCCGCGGTCCAGTTCCATCCGGAGAAGTCGGGCACGACCGGCCTTCGCCTGCTCGCCAACTTCCTCGCGATGGCGAAAGAGGCCTGACCGATGCTCAGCCGCCGCATCATCGCGTGCCTCGACGTTCGCGACGGCGAAGTCGTGAAGGGCGTGAACTTCGCCGACCTGCGACAGGCCGGCCGTCCGGCCGACCTTGCGGCACGCTACAACGCCGAAGGAATCGACGAGCTTGTCCTGCTCGACGTCACCGCGACGCTCGAAGGCCGCGGGGCCATGCTCGAGACCGTCCGCGAGGTCTCGCGACACCTGTTCATTCCGCTCACCGTCGGCGGCGGCATCAGGTCGATCGACGACGCCCGCGCGGTCGTGGAAGCCGGCGCCGACAAGATCAGCGTGAACAGCGCAGCGCTTCGCGATCCGGCGCTCATCACGAGTCTCGCGCGGCTGTACGGCAGCCAGGCGGTGATCGTCGCCATCGACGCGCGCAGGGGACCGGCGGGATACGCAGGTCCTCAGTCGCAGCGGCACATCGCCGGAGCCGCGCGAGGCGATCGGCTGGGCGCGCGAAGCCACGGAGCGGGGCGCGGGAGAGATCCTGCTGACGTCGATCGACCGAGACGGCACCAAGACCGGCTTCGACTGCGAGCTCACCGCCGACGTGAGCGACGCCGTGCGCATTCCCGTCATCGCGTCCGGAGGCGCAGGCTCGCCGGAACACTTTGCCGAGGTCTTCACGACCGGCCGCGCCGATGCGGCGCTTGCCGCGTCCGTGTTTCATTTCTCCGAGCACGGCGTGCGGGATCTCAAACAGTTTCTGGCCGGCCGGGGCGTGCCGATGCGACTCGTCTGGTGAGAACGTGCTGATTCCTTCCATCGATCTGATGGGCGGCCGGATCGTTCAGCTCGTCCAGGGCGAGCGGCTGGCCTTCGCCACAGACGACGTCGACGCGTGGATCGAGCAGATTTTCGAAGTTTCCAATCGTTCAGTTGATCGATCTGGACGCGGCGAAGCGCGACGGCAGTAACGACGCGCTCTGGTCCGCAGAATCTGCGCGCGCACTGCCCTGCCAGGTCGGCGGCGGTGTGCGCACGGTCGGCCGACGCGCGGCACGGCTCGACGCCGGCGCACGAAAGAGTCATCGTCGGCTCGGCCCTGTTCGACGCCGGCGGCGTGCGATCGGACCAGGCAGCCGAGTTCACCAGCGCGATCGGGCCCTCACGTTTCATTGCCGCCGTCGACAGCCGAGGCGGACGCGTCGTCGTGCACGGATGGAAGACGACGACCGCGGTGCTCGCCGCCGACGCGGTGCGGACGCTCGGCCAGTTTGCCGGGGGTTTTCTCGCGACGCTCGTGGACGGCGAAGGCCTGATGGGCGGCCTGAACCTGGAGGCCGCCCTCGAGCTCCGCGCCGCGACCGACCGCCACCTCATCGTCGCCGGGGGCATTCGGAACATGGACGAGGTCAACACGCTCCATACGCACCGCATCGACGCCGTCGTCGGCATGGCCCTCTATAGCAACCCCGGCGCATTCCCTCCCGTCTATAGCTAATCATGCCCAAAACAACCTTCGTCTGCGCCGCTGTCGTCGTGGCCGGGCTTCTCGGCAGCGTCGGGAGTGCTACGGCCCAACAGAAGGAAACCGAAACCGTCAATCGCACTGTCCCATTTCCGGACAAGGGCGTGCTCAAGCTGCACAACTTCTCCGGTCCGGTTCGCATCACGACGACCACCGGCCGTGACGTCGTGATCAAGGCGGTCCGGCGGGCCGAGCGGAGCCGGCTCGACACCATCAAGCTCGACATCACGACCTCGGGGTCGACCGTGACGATCGAAGCCAACCAGCGGGACTCCGCGGTGCGCGATCGCGACGGCGAGAACGTCGTCGAGACCGAGTTCGACATTCAGGTGCCCGGCGTCGGCCGAGCTCGACGTCAACGCGTTTTCGAGCCGGTTGACCATTACCGGCGTCGCAGGCCGGCAGACGCTCGAGACGTTCTCGGGCGACATCGAAGTGACGGGCGCGCGCGCGCCGGTGGACGCGAAGACGTTCAGCGGCAGGATTGACGTCGATCTCGTCGCCGCCGGCGCGACGCCCGATCTGTCTGCCGAGACTTTCAGTGGATCGATCCGGGCGCGCGTGGCGGACGGCGCGAAGGGCGGCGTCCGATTCGACAGCTTCAGCGGCAGCTTCGACAGCGACATCCCGCTGCAGCTTCGTTCATCGAACGGCGGACGCGGCCGGACACGCAATCGCGTGAGCGCCGACCTGCCGGGCGGCGCGGGCAGCGCGACGCTCGACTTTCAGACGTTCAGCGGAAGTGTCAGAATCGCGAAATAAGGGGCGCGGGACGCGGGACTGGAGTCCCGCGCTACGAACGTCCCGCGCTACGTAGCGCGGCGTCCACCGTCGGGTACGTGAACTGAAACCCGGCGTCGAGCGCTCGTTTCGGCACGACTCGCTGGCCGCGGATCAGCATCTCGTTGGCCATCTCACCGAAGAGCATGCGCAAGGGGAACGCCGGCACGCGCAACCAGCTCGGCCGGCCGAGCGCCGTGCCAAGCGCCGTCGAGAACTGTTCGTTCGTGACCGGCTCCGGCGACGTGGCGTTGTACACGCCCGACACCGACGGCGTCTCGAGCGCCCACGTCACGAACTTCAGCCAGTCGTCGCGATGAATCCAGGACAGGTATTGACGGCCTGACGCGACGGGCCCGCCCACGAAGAACCGGAACGGCCGGCTCATCTGTTTCAGGATGCCGCCGCCCTGACCGAGCACGACGCCGGACCGCAGCACCACGAGTCGCGCGCCGAGCGCTGTCACGCCTTGCGCTTCGGCCTCCCACGCCACGCACATCTCACCGAGCAAATCCATGCCTGGGGGAAACGACTCGTCGAACGCCTCTTCGCCGCCGGTGCCGTAGTAGCCGACGGCCGATCCCTGGATGAAGATGCCGGGCCGGTTCGTCGCGGCGCGAATCGCGGTGACGAGGCTTCGGGTGCTGAACACGCGGCTCGCCTTCAGCTCACGCTTGCGAGCGGATGTCCAGCGCTTGTCCGCGATGCCGGCCCCGGCGAGGTTGATGACCGCGGCCGCGCCTTCGATCTCACGGGGCCAGTTCAGATCGGCCGACACCCCGGACGGTATCTGTCCGTCGGGATTCCAGGACATGTGCCTGACGTTGCCGCCCGACGCGGCCGGCGTCGCGTGGCGGGAAAGCACCACGATCTCGTGGCCATTCGTCGACAGATGCGCGACCAGCGCGCGGCCCAGGAACCCGGTCCCTCCGGCGACGACTACTTTCATACGTTTTTCAATCTTAGTTGCCGGCCGCGCCGGCGCGTAATATATTGACCGTCCATATATGGAGCCTACGTCAAAAACGCTCAAAGCCGGGAGCGCGGATGTCCTGATCCTCGCCCTGATCGAGGACCGGCCGCGGCACGGCTACGAGATCGCACAGTTGATCGACGAGCGATCCCACGGCGCCCTCATCTTTCACGTGGCGTCGCTCTACCCCACGTTGTACCGGCTCGAGGACCGCGGCTTCATCGAGGGCCGCTGGGTCGAGCGGGCCGGACAACGGCGGCGGCGCTACTACCGGATCACGACCGCCGGCCGGAAGATGCTCGCGCGCGAGCGCTCGGCGTGGCAGAACCTCTTCGAGGCGCTCGATCGCGTCGCAAGGATCCGTCACGCCTGACCACCACGATCGCGGAGGAGACCATGGACTGGACCGCCGACATTCGCGCCCGTCTCGCCCGCCATCAACCCGCCCCGGACGACGACGTCGTCGAGGAGTTGGCGTCGCACGCCGCTGCGGCTTATGAAGCCGCGCGGGCCGATGGCGCCACTCCCGATGAGGCGCTTGCGCGAATCGCGGAGCTCGCCGACGGTTGGTGTCGTGATGCGGCCAGCTATGAGCGCCGGCCGCGGCACGCCGCGGCCATCGTGCCGCCACCGGCCACATCGGGCGGCCTGACCGGACTGATGCAGGACCTCCGATACGGCGCCCGGATGTTACGCCGCCAGCCCGGGTTCGCCGCCGTGGCGCTCCTCGTGATCGCGCTCGGCATCGGCGCGACGACGACGCTCTTCAGCGTCGCCTACGGCGTGCTCCTTCGGCCGCTGCCGTGGTCTGAGGCCGATCGGATTGTCCGGATCAGCGAAGTGCGCGAGGGCAGCACGCGGCGCATGGGGCTCACCACGACGAACGCGACGTATCTGGCGTGGCGCGAGGAGCCGAAGACCGTCCAGGATCTCGCGGCCTACTCGGAATTCACGGCCACGCTCAACGGCGGCAACGAGGCAGAGCGTGTGCGCATCGTCAGATCCACGGCGGGCCTGTTCGATGTGCTCCGGGCCAGGCCGGCTCTCGGCACCGTGTTCGCTGCGGCAGAGGAAGAGTATGCCGCGAGTCGTGTCGTCGTCATCTCGCACGGGCTCTGGGAGCGCCGATTCGGCGGGAAGCCGGACGTCATCGGCCAGTCGCTGGAAATCGACGGCGTCCGCTACACGATCCGCGGAGTGATGCCGCGCGGCTTCTTTTTTCCGACCGCGGAACCTGTTGCCTGGATTCCTTTCCAGGTGCGCCCGGTCCTGGGCGCGGATCCGAACACGCGCTCGGTCTCGCTCTTCTCGTCAATCGCGCGGCTGCGCCAAGATGCGACGCCGGAGCAGGCCACTGCGGAGGGAACAGCGCGCGGCCGAAGTGCGCCTGACCTCGGCATGGTCGGCATGGCGATGTTCGGCACCGACGGCAAGCCTGTCGTCTCCGCTGTTCGGTACGTCGACGCGCTGACGTCGGAGGTCAAGCCTGCGCTCGTCGTCCTGTTCTCGGCGGTAATGCTTCTGCTCGCGACGGCAGTCGCCAACGTCGCCGGGATGCAGCTCGCCCGCTCGACATCGCGCCGGCGGGAGATGGCCGTGCGGGCGGCACTCGGGGCCGGCACCGGACGCCTCGCGCGACAGCTCGTCACCGAGAACCTGCTGCTCGGCATGGCGGGCGGCGCGGCAGGTCTGCTGTTGTCGTACTGGATCCACGGTGCGCTGCCGTCGCTCCTGCCCGCCGATTTTCCCAGGCTGGACGACGTGACACTCGACTGGCGCATCGCGGCCTTCGCGCTGATGGCCGCGCTCGTGTCCACGCTGGTGTTTGGACTCTACCCGGCGCTCACCACACGGCGAGTGAACCTCGTCGAGGTGCTGTCCGAAGACAGCCTGGCGCCGGTCGCGAGCGGACTTCGGTCGCGCCTCGGACGCACGCGGGCATTCGTCATGGCGGCGCAGGTTGCCGTCGCGGCGCTGCTGCTCGTCGGCGCCTCGCTGCTCACGCGGAGTTTCATCGCGCTGCTCAACGTGGACCGCGGGTACGAGCCGCGCAACGTGCTGACGGCTGAGATACCACTGCCCGACCGGCTCTATACCGGCGCGCGTCGAGCCGCGCTGCTCGATACGCTGATCGACCGCCTGCGCGCGACACCCGGCGTTACTCATGCCGCCGCCGGCAATGTCCTGCCGCTCATGCCGTTCGACATGGTCATGAGCTTCAGGATGCCCACGGCGGCCGGCCAGCCGGACAGCACCGTCGCGGTCCGGGCGAGCGTGCGAATCGTCAGCCCGGGCTTCGCCGACGCGTTGGGTCTCCGGCTCCTCGGCGGGCGTGATTTCACCGAGGCCGACTCGCGAGCGACGCCGCCAGTCGTCCTCGTCAACCGCACGTTCGCCAGGCAGTACCTCAACAGTCGAGCCGAAGGCGCCGTGCTGCCCATCACGTTCGATTCCGGCCGCAAAGAGAAACAGACCGTGATCGGTGAGATTGACGACGTGCTGTCCGGGCGGGCGACAGACGCGCCGCAGCCGCAGATCTACGTGAACTACCGACAACTCGCGGTGGGAATGGAGGCCAGTGCCCCCGTGGTCGCGATTCGAACGACCGGAGATCCGTCGGCCCTCACGAGTACCCTTCGACGCTTCGTCCGAGAGCAGGATCGAGCCGTTGCGCTGCAATCGGTGATGACGATGGAGGAACGCCTGTCGTCGAGTCTCGCGCGCCCGAGGCTGTACGCGCTTGCTCCTGGTGAGTTTCGCCGTCTTCGCGGTCCTCGTCTCTGGCGTCGGACTCTACGGCGCACTTTCGTACAGCGTCACGCAGCGCTCGCGCGAGATCGGCGTCCGCACCGCGCTCGGCGCGCGGCCCATCGACGTCGTGCTGACGGTCGTGCGCCAGAGTCTGGGCATTACGATCACCGGCCTCGTCGCCGGCCTCGCTGTCGCATTTCTGCTGGTGAAGCAGCTGAGCGTACTGCTCTTCGGCATCACGGCCTATGACGCCGTGAGCTTCGGCCTGGTGCCATTCGCGGTGATCGTTGTCGCCGTCGTGGCCTGCCTCGTGCCCGCTCGCCGGGCAGCACGGGTAGACCCGATCACCGTCTTGCGAACGTAGGGTCTCTACTCTGTGCGCAGGGCCACCACAGGATCGACCCGCAGCACGGCCCGCGCCGGCAGATAGCACGCGAGCACGGCGGCGAAGAGCAACGCGCCGCCCACGGCGGCATACGTCACGGGATCGCCCGCCTCGACCCCGAACAGCAGCGACGTCATGAGCCTGGACAGCCAGTACGTCGCGGCCAACCCGATGGCGGCGCCCGTCAGCACCGGAATCATCCCCTGCACGATCGTGCGCGTGAGCAGGCGGCCGCGCTGCGCTCCAAGCGCGAGTCTGACGCCGATCTCGGACGTCTGGCGTGCAATCGAGTACGACAGCACGCCGTAGACACCGGCCAGCGCCAGGAGCAGCGCCAGGCCCGCGAACGTCAGCAGCAGGAGCATGGTGAGCCGCCGCGTTGCGACTGAGGCCGTCACGATCTCTTCCAGCGTGCGGACGCCGGAGACCGGCAGTGCCGGGTCGATGCCGGTCACGATGGCCCGAATGGCCGGCACGACATCCTCGGGCCGGCCCTTCGTGTGCATGACGAGCTGGAGGGTCGTCACGCCAAGCTGACCGTAGGCCGGAATGTAGACCGCGAGCGTCGGACCGGCTTCGAGCCCGCGCTCGCGCATGTCGCTCACGACCCCGATGACCTCGCTCTTGAGCTCGCTCTGGCCCTTCCACAGAAGCGCGGTCCTGCCGACGGGACTCTCCCCCGGCCAGAGCCGCTCGGCGAGGCGCTTGCTGATGATCACGCGCCACGGTTTCCCGAGGACGTCCTCAGGGGTGAAGCTCCGGCCCGCGACCATCGTCAGGCCCATCGCGCGGAAGTAGTCGCGCGTGACGATCCGCCAGCTCGCCCACGGCACGCTCGAATCCGGAATTGGCAGGCCATCCGCCGCAATCCCCATTCCGGTGCTGCCGCCGGAGAGCGGGCGTCCGCTCACGCTCGCCACGGACAGGACCTCCGGGAGCCCGCCGATCCGGCTGAGCACGTCGCTCACGATCTGCGCGCGTCGATCCGCTGCGTACGCGCTGGGAATGCTCACGGTCGCGAGCAGCCGTTGCTCCGTCTGGAAGCCGCGGTCGGCGACGAGGACCTGCATCAGGCTGCGCACCAGCAACCCCGCGCCGACGAGCAGCACCAGCGACAGCGCGACCTGCGCGCCGACGAAGATCTTCCGGACGCGATCGTGTTTCCGATCGCCCATGGTCCCGCGCTGACCCTGCCTCAACGCCGCCACGATCTGCGCGAACGGCATCTGCAGCGCCGGAATCAGTCCCGTGAAAAGACCGACGATGAGTGCGGCGGCGACAGTGAATGCGAGCACCCAGCCGTTGAGTTGCACTTCAGCGAGGCGGGGGATCCCGCCGGGATCGACGCTCTTCAGCAAGCGCACCATGACCGTCGCGACGATCCAGCCGAGCGCCGCTCCGGCCGCGCTCAGGATCAGCGATTCGGTCAGCCGTTCCCGAATCAGATCGGCACGGGTGGCGCCGAGCGCCGCGCGCACGGCACCTTCACGCACGCGCGTGGACGCCCGCGCCAGCAGCAGATTGGTGACGTTGACGCAGGCAATGACGAGCAGCAGCGCCACCGCGCCGAGGAGAATCCACAGCGTCCGGCGCAGCTGATCGCTCGCAATCCAGAAGGACGAGGGCTGCATCGCGACGCCAAGGCCCTTGTTCTCCGGATATTTCGCTTCGAGCTCCCGCGCCACGCGCTGGAGATCGTCGAACGCCGCTTCGTACGTGACGCCCGCCTTGAAACGGCCGATGCCGACGTACTCCCAGCTCCCGCGGTTCGCGTTCGCGCGCCGGATGAACGGCACGAACACGTCGGCCGAATCGAGCCAGGGCGCGCCGGGCGGCAGGATACCGACGATCGTGTAGGTGCCGGCCATCGAGCTGCAGGCCCTGATTCACGACGCTCGCGTCGGTGCCGAAGTGTCGCGTCCAGAAGCCGTGCGAGAGCAGCACGCGTTCCGGCGCGGCGCCGGCTTCGTCCTCGCCTGGCTCGAAGAGGCGCCCGGCGACCGGCCGCGCGCCCAGGCTTCGGAAGAAGCCCACGCTCACTCTGGCGCCGCTGACGCGCTCCGGCGTCGCGAAGCCGGTCAGCGTGAAGCTCGCGCCGTGCCAGGCGCCGAACTCCTCGAGCGACCGGTTCATGTCGCGCATGTCCCAGAAATTGGCTTCGGTGAGCGACGTCCGTTCGATGCCGCGCGCCGGCACGGCGCCCCAGACCTGGACGAGCCGATCGGCGTCCGGAAACGGCAGCGGCTTCAGCAGCACGCCGAACACGACGCTGAAGATCGCCGTGGTGGCGCCGATGCCGAGCCCCAGCATCAGCAGGACGGCGGCGGTGAAGAACGGCTGCTTTCGCAGTACACGCAGCGTCGTGCGGACATTCCGGATCGCCACGAGGACCTCCGATCGATGGACCATCGTACCCTCAGAAAGCTTCTATAATCCGCCGTACCCGGAGGCTCGCATGGCAGCTCGTCGACTTTTGGCAATTCTTGGCACGTCCGCCGCGGTGGGCACGCTGCTCGGCGGCGCGATGCTCTCCCGCGACGTCGAGGCGCAGACGCCGCCGCCCGCGCCGGCCGGCCGTCAGGGTGGCGCCGCGGTTCAAGGCGGGCGCCAGGGCGGTGGCGGGTTCGTTGCCGCACCGGCACGGCGTGCCGGTGAAGGACTCGGGCCATTCAAGTCGCTGCTCATCCGCGGCGTGATGGTGATCGACGGCACGGGCGCGCCTCCGTACGGCCCGATGAACGTGTTCGTCGAGAACAACCGGATCCTGCGCATCACGAGCGCGGGCACCCCGGGGCTGCCGGCCCGGCAGGGCGGGCCGCCGGCCAACGTCGATCAGGTGATCGAGGCGCAGGGGATGTACCTGCTGCCCGGCTTCGTCGACATGCACGTGCACGCGGGCGGACCTCCCAAGAACGCGGAAGCCGAGTACGCCTACAAGCTCTGGCTCGCGCACGGCGTCACGACGGTTCGCGGTGTCTCGCTCGCGGCGCACGACTTCAGCGTGAACGAGAAGGCCCGCAGCTCCAGGAACGAGATCGTCGCGCCTCACATCGTCAATTACCAGCGTCCGGGCAGCGGCTGGAGCGGCGGCGCGGTGAACACGCCGGAGAAGGCGCGCGAGTGGGTGCGCTGGGGCTCCGCCAACGGCATCGACGGCCTGAAGATCGGCGCCGAGGAACCGGCGATCATGGCCGCGCTGCTCGACGAAGCGAAGAAGCACAACATGGGCTCGACGGCGCACCTGCAGCAGACGGGCGTCGCGCAGATGAACGCCATCAAGGCCGCGCGGCTGGGCCTGCAGAGCGTCACGCACTTCTACGGGCACTTCGAGTCGCTGCTGAAAGACTACGTCGTGCAGCCCTGGCCCGTGGACATGAACTACAACGACGAGCAGTGGCGCTTCGGCCAGGTTGCGCGACTCTGGGACAAGATCCATCCGCCCGGCAGCCCGGAGTGGAAGGCGTACCTCGACGAGCACCTCAAGCTGGGCACGGTCTTCGATCCCACGCTCACCATCTACTCCGCTGGACGCGACGTCATGCGATTCCGCGAGGCGGAGTGGCACGACAAGTACACGCTGCCCTCGCTGATGGACTTCTACGCGCCGAGCCGCGCGAGTCATGGCGCGTACTGGTTCTACTGGACCACCGCGGACGAGGTCGCGTGGCGCAATTTCTATCAGGTCTGGTTCAGGCTCCTGAACGATTACAAGAAGATGGGCGGCCGGGTGACGACGGGATCGGACTCCGGCTTCATCTATCAGACGTACGGGTTCGGCTACATCAACGAGCTCGAGATGCTTCAGGAAGCCGGATTCCATCCGCTCGAAGTCATTCAGGCGGCCACGATGAACGGCGCGCCTCACGCTCGCGGACGCGACGAGGAAGCCGCTCGATCGCGGCGTCGTGAAGCCCGGGATGCTGGCCGACATGGTCGTCGTCGATCAGAATCCGCTCGAGAACTTCAAGGTGCTCTACGGCACCGGCGCCGTCAAGCTGAACGACGAGGTGCAGCGCGCCGAGCGAGTCGGCGGCATCAAGTACACGATCAAGGACGGCATCGTCTACGACGCGAAGAAGCTGCTCGACGATGTCGCCGCGATGGTCACGGCGCAGAAGACGCAAAGACAGAAAAAGTAGGGGCCATGCCTCATTCCCGATGCCCGGTCTGCCGCTCCCCGCACGTCCAGTGGCTCCCGGAAACCAGCAAGGACGCGCTCGTCGACTACTATCGTTGCGGGGATTGCGGACATGTCTGGAACGTTCCGAAGTACTCGCCGGACGCGCCGCCGAGGGCGGTGACGGAGACGAGGAAGAGAGTTCAGTAGGTTCCGCGGGTTCCGGGGGTTCCGGCGTTCGGGTTCGGGGCGTGGAACCCCGGAACCCCGGAACCCCTTACTCCGTCAACGCCACTGTCGGACTTACCCTCGCCGCTCGTCTCGCCGGGACGAGCATCGCGATGAGCGCGACGCCGGCGAGCAGCAGCACGACGAGCAGCGCGACGATGGGATCGGTCGAGTGCACCTCGTACAGCTGCGCCTGCATCGCGCGGCCGACGAAGTAGGCGAGGACAGCTCCTGCGGCCAGGCCAAGGCCCACGATCTTGAGCCCGTCGCTGACCACGAGGCCGAAGACTTCGCGAGCCGTGCTGCCGAGCGCCATCCGGATGCCGATCTCCCGCCGCCGCTGTGCGACGCCGTAGGCGAGCACACCGTAGATTCCGAGCGCCGCCAGGAACAACGCGACGATGCCGAATGCCGTCGCGACGAGCATCGGCACGCGGCGGCCGATGAAGCCGTCGTCCAGCCGCGTCTCCATCGTCTCGATCGAGTAGAGCGGCAGCTCAGGATCGATCGCGGCGATCTGCTTGCGCACCTGGTTGATGAAGACGTCGGGATCCGTCGCCGTCCGGACGACAAGGCCCGCGCCGGGCTCGGGTCCCTGCGAAAACGGCATGTAGTACGCGCCCACAGGTTTCTGGTCCGCGTTGGGATCGGCCATCTGCACCTCGCCGACGACGCCGACGACGGTCATGTACTTCGTGTCTGGTCCAACCTTCAGCAGATCCTCGGCACTCGAAGGCGGGTACATTCGGCGGCCGAGCGGGTCCTGTCCCGGCCAGAACTTCCGGGCCAGCCGTTCGTCCACGATGATCGTCCGCTCGGAGGTCGCGGTGTCGCGGCCGTCGAAGAACCTGCCGCGAACGAGCCGGATTCGCATTGCTTCGAAGTACCCGTCGGTCGCCCACGTCTGCACTGGTGAAATCAGCGACTCGCCCGGCTGCATCGCATAGCCCTCGGCGAGAATCACACTGTCGTTGCGGTCTCCTGAAAAGGGCAACTGCGACGTCAGGCCAGCGGCCTCGACACCCGGCAGGCCGCGAATGGCCGCAAGCGCGCGGCCGGCAAACGTCATGATCGCGGCCGCGTCCTTGTACGCCGAGCTCGGCAGTGAGATCGCTGCGGTGACGACGTGTGACGGATCGAATCCGGGATCGAGCTTCAGGACCGCCCTGAAGCTCGCGAGCAGCAGGCCGGCGCCGATGAGCAGCGTGAACGCAATCGCCACCTGTGCCGTCGCGAGCGTTCGTCGAAGGAGATTCGTGCCGCGGCTGCTCGTGCCGCCCCGCCCTTCTTCGCGCAGCGTGCTGTTCACGTTCATCCGGGCGAGGCGAAGGACCGGCACGAGGCCCATGAGCAGCCCAACGCCAATTGCCAGCGCACTCATGACGATGACGCTCATCGGATCCATCCCGATTTCGTAGCCCCGTGGCAACTGATCGAGGCGGAGCGCGGTCACCGATCGCAACAGCCACCACCCGAAGAGGATGCCGGCGAGGCCGCCAAGCGCGGAGAGCAATACGGTCTCGGTGACGAGCTGCCTCGACAGACGGCCGAGGCCGGCGCCCATGGCAGACCGCGTCGCCATTTCGCGCGCCCGCGAGCTCGACCGGATGACGATCAGGTTGGCGATGTTCACGCAGCCGATGAGCAGTACGAACGCGACGCCACCCCACAGCAGGTACAGCACCGGCCGAACGTCGCGCACGACGTCGTCCTGGAGGAACGTGGCGTGGCTCCGGAATCCGGCGTCCTTGAGGATCTGGTGAAACTGCGGAAACCTCGTGTCGTTGCGCGTGTTCAGCGCGTCGAGCTCCTGCTGCGCCTGCTGGAGCGTCGCGCCCGGCTTCAGCCGGCCGATCATGTTCCAGTTGTTGCTGTGGCGCGACTCGTCAGATTTCTCGCGTGCCGTGAAGGCCGCCGGAACCCAGAGGTCGATGTCATTCCACAGGAACCTGAAGCCGGCAGGCATCACGCCGACGATCTCGTAGGGACGGCCGCTCAGGCGAATGGACTGGCCGACGATGTTCGGGTTGGCGCCGAAGCGCGCCTGCCACGCGCCGTGACTGAGCATCACGACGCGTTCCTTTCCTTCCTCGCCTTCTTCGTCGCGGAACGTCCGCCCGTGACTTGGGGTCACCCCGGCCATCCGGTAGAAAGACGGCGTCGCGCGGACCGCCGACAACCGGTCGGCGCCGCCCTCGGTGCCGAGCGTCAGGCCCGCGCGGCGGTAGAGCGCCTGCTCGTCGAACACGGTCATCTCCCGCAGGCGGTCGAAGTAATCCGGAACGCCTGTGGACGATCGCGGCGCGCCCGCGTTGGGATAGCTGTTGGCCATCGACACGAGACGATCCGAGCCGGGGACCGGCAGTGGGCGCAACAGCACCGAGCGGACGATGCTGAAGATCGCCGCGTTCGCGCCGATGCACACCGCCAGCGTGAGGAGCGTCGTCAGAGCGAAGCCGCGGTCTCTGACGAGCAGGCGCGCGCCGAAGCGCAGATCTTGAAAGAGTGTTCGGAGCATGGGGATGGTCCTTTGATACGCGATTGGTGCGGGAGCGGTTCCTCTTTTCTTAGTTGCGTTTGGGGCCCCACCCCCAAACGCGCGCGCGCGACGGGCGGTCATCTTTCCTTGGACAGCGCGACTCCTGTTCCCTGGTACCGCTCCTTCGTAATCTCAGCCAGAACGGAGAGTGCGATCTCCGCTGGCGTTCGCCCGCCGAGATCGAGTCCGACGGGCGCGTGGATGGCCCGGATGCGCTCGTCGGCGATGCCGTGCTCGCGCAGCATGTCGGCGATGAGGATGGTCTTGCGGCGGCTGCCGAGCAGCCCGATGTAGCGGGCGCGCGTCTTGACGGCCGCGAGAATGCAGTCGGCATCCAGCTTGTGGCCGCGCGTGGCGATGACGATGTAGCTCGACCAGCCGTACGTGAGAGACGCGATGGTCGCCGGCACGTCACCTTGAACGACGGTCGCGCCGCCAAAACGATCGGACTGCGCAAACTCCGGCCGGTCCTCGAGAATCGTGACGTCGAAATCGAGAAGCTGCGCCTGTCGCGCGATCGCGAGGGCGACGTGTCCGCCGCCGGCGACCACCAGTTGCGGCTTGCCGATGACCGGTTCGACGAGGACGTCGTGCGATTCGTCGAGCGAGATCAGGCGCGCGATGCCATGCGGCATCTGCGCCGCGCCAATTTCCGCCATGCGACGATCGAGCGCCTCGCTCCCGGCACTCCCCTGTCTCCCGCCCGCGTGGTCGACGAACAGCCGCCCGCCAAACGCCAGCTCACGCCCGGTCCGGCGCAGCAACGTGACCACTGCGGCCGGCGGACCGCCGTCGGCGGCCAGCGCGAGATCGGACAGGACGCTGCGTCCGCCGAGGGTGAGCGCGTCCTCGCCCCGTTCCGCCAGGATCCACATCGTGCCGCCGCAGACGAGCCCTGTGTTCCAGGCGAGATCTTCCGAAAGCTCGTACGCACGAAGCGATCGGCCGCCATTCCGCAGCGCCTCGCGGGCGGCCAGAATCGCATCCGCCTCGACGCAGCCTCCGCCCAGCGTTCCCGCCGCCCGTCCCCGCTCCTCATCGTCGACCGCGATGAGCTTGGCGCCGACCACCTGGGGCGTGCTGCCCTGCGTGCGAACGACAGTCGCAATCGCCGCAGGTCGTCCCGCTTTCTGGAGGTCAAGGAGACGGGTGTAAAGGTCAGCCATTTGGGGGTCAGGTCTTGTATTGCCGTACGGTAATACAAGACCTGACCCCCTATTATCGCCCGCGCCCTGAAGTCTCCGGGCCCACGGCCGATTCCGGGGATGACCCGCTTTGGGCCTGGAGGTCTGGTGCGCTCACGCCACACGGTTCTCGTCGTCGCGCTCGCGGCAATGTCTGCTGCCGGATGTGAGTGGCCTCCCAGGGCGACAGCGGACAGGAACCGCAAGATCGCCGAGGACTTCGACCGCCAGAGCAAGGCCGAGTACGCCGCCTCGAAGATGAAGGCGGACGCAGAATTCAAGGTACGCATCGCGCAGCCTGGCTCGATCACGGTCGACGAGTCCGATGCGCTGATCGCGAAGCTCGAGGCAGCCGATCCTGAGACCCGGCGTGACGCGGCCAAAGCGCTCGCCGACGCCAAGGGGCCGCGTGCCGTCGAACCCCTGATTTCGGCGTTACGCGCCGAGCGCGACGAGCCGACGTACCTTGCGCTGGTCCTCGCGCTCGACACGATTCACGACGTGCGGGCGATTGACGCGCTCGCCGAGGCGCTGTCGGCGCCGGGAATCTCGGACGAGGGACGCATGGAGGCGCTCTATGCGATCAACCGCTTCCGGGCGACCTGGCGCTTCACTTCTCTGATCCGCGACTTCCACGCGTCACTCAAGGACGAGAGCATCAAGGCGCGGGTCGGCGACTTTCTCAAGGACATCGACAGGTAATCCCGGATGCCGTAGCGCGGCCTGGGTGAGGGGCCGCGTCCAGCGTCACGGCACGTTCCTGCAGTATTTTGTAGCTTATGGATCTGGGGCTCCGCGGGAAGTGCGCCGTCATCACCGGCGGAAGCAAGGGCATTGGCCGCGCGATCGCGCTCGGCCTGGCCGCGGAGGGCGCCAACGTTGCGATTTGCGCGCGCGGCGAGCAGGCGCTTCGTGACACCGAGTCCGCAATTCGATCGCGAGGCGTTCGGGTCCACGCCGTCGTGTGCGACGTCGGCGACGAGCAGGCGCTCGGACGTTTTCTGGAATCTGCGCGGACCGCGCTCGGTCAGGTCGACATCCTCGTGAACAACGCGACGGCATTCGGGTTCACGAACAACCCCGCGGGATGGGCTTCCAGTCTCAACATCGACCTGATGGCGACCGTACATGCGGCGACGAAAGTCGTACCGTGGATGACCGACGCCGGCGGCGGCGTGATCATCCATATCGCGTCGACCTCCGGTCTCGAAGCCGGGCCGGCGCCGCCGTACGCTGCCGCGAAGGCGGCCGTGATCAGCTACTCCAAGAATCTCGCCGTCGCGCTCGCGCCACAGCGCATCCGAGTAAACACGGTGGCGCCAGGCTCCATCGAGTTTCCAGGCGGCGCCTGGGAGAAGGCGAAGGAGACGAATCGCCCTCTCTACGACAGGGTGTTCGGGAACATCCCGTCCGGCCGGCTGGGCACGCCGGAAGAAGTTGCCGACGTCGTGACCTTTCTTGCCTCAGACCGGTCGCGCTGGATCACCGGCGCCTGTATCGTCGTCGATGGCGGACAGCACAAAGCGAACATCTAGTCTTATCCGAGGGCTTCGCCCCTCGGACTCCCCTACACGCGCTCTCGCGCGCCGCTTCGCCGACGCGCTCCGGTCGCGTGGCTCGCTCGCACCCTTGGAACGAGCGTCAGGTTCATGAGATAGCTTCCTTCTAGTCTCAGGGAGGCGAGAGATCTTCAGGAACGTCTACATCCCTGAGGATGCCTGGATCGTTCAGCTCGATGACGCGGCGCGTGGACTCCGCCTCGAGGACGTCGGCGAGCGTGGTGTCGGGTCCTGCGTCCAGGATCATCTGCCGGATGCGCGCCGGCAAGGCGATCGGATGGCCGCGCTGACCGAGATGCGAGGGCGACACGACCTGCTGCGATCCGCGCGCTTCCGCCAGCACCGAAGCGACGGTGTCCGACGTGACGAACGGCATGTCACCCGGCAGAATCAGAATGGGATCGCCCAGCGCGGAGGCCAGGCCCGTCTGGAGCGACGAGAACATGCCTCGGGACGGATCGGGATTGGCCACCTGCTGCACACGCGGGTCGGCGGCGAGCGTCACGTGATCGAGCCGCGCGTTGGGCGCCGTGACGATGACGACCGCCTCGACGCCGCCGTCGAGCAGACAGCGAATGGTGTGGTTCAGGAGCGCCTCGCCGCGTAGCATGGCGGCAAGCTTCGCCCCGCCGAATCGCTCTCCGCGGCCCGCAGCCGGAACGATGGCAAGCGATGGCATGAACCATAGTAAAGGTAGACCGCCCGCCGGCGAGCGTAGCCCTTCGACAGGCTCAGGGCAGGCGAGGCGTCGGCGGCGCGTGTTTGGGGGTGGGGCCCCAAACGCAACTAAGGAAGAGGACGGGTGACAACGAAGAAGTTCGGCCGAGCGATGCTCGATTACTGGCCTCTCGATCCGTCCGTCACGTACCTGAATCACGGCACGGTGGGCGTCGCGCCGCGCCGCGTGCTGGCAGCCCAGCAGGCCATTCGTGACGAGATGGAGCGCCGGCCGTCGCAGTTCCTGCTGCGTGAGGTCTCCAACCTGGCTGGAGTCCCTCGTCAGGAACCAACGAGGCTGCGTCGTGCGGCTGCGCAGGTGGCGGCCTTCGTCGGCGCCGACGCCGGCGATCTCGTGTTCGTCGACAACGCGACGACCGGCGCCAACGCGGTCCTGCGCTCGCTGCCGCTCGAACCGGACGACGAGATTCTGATCACGGATCACAACTACGGCGCGACCGCGCGCGTGGCGCGGTTCGTGGCGCGCGAGCGCCGCGCGAAGGTGCGCACCGTCGCCGTGCCGTACCCGGCCTTCGACGCCGCCGCGCTCGTCGACGCCGTCGACCACGCGATCGGACCGCGAACGCGCGTCGCGGTGCTCGATCACATCACGTCGGAGAGCGCGTTGGTGTTCCCGCTCGCAGAGCTGGCGGCGCTGTGCCGCCGGCGTCGTGTGCCGGTACTCGTCGATGGCGCACACGCGCCCGGGGTGCTGTCGCTCGACATCCCCTCGTTCGGCGTCGACTGGTACACGGCCAACCTGCACAAGTGGGCGCATGCGCCGCGGAGTTGCGGCTTTCTGTGGGCTGACCGATCGCGCCAGCGAGATCTTCATCCGCCGGTCATCTCATGGGGACTCGATCAGGGCTGGCTCGCCGAGTTCGACTGGGTCGGCACTCGCGACCCGTCAGCCTGGCTCGCGGCTCCTGATGGCATCGCGTTTCTCCGCGAACTGGATTTCGACGCCGTGCAGCGGTACAACCACGCCCTCGCGTGGCGCGCCGCAGAGCTGCTGACGTCGCGCTGGGGCACCGCGTTTGGCGTCACTGAAGATCGCGTCGGATTCATGGTGACCGTCCCGCTTCCGGAACGTCTCGGCCGCGAGCCCGACGAAGCCGCACGCCTGCGCGACGCGCTGCTGTTCGACGACCACATCGAAATCCAGGTCCACGCCGGTCACGGCCGCCTCTGGACGAGAGTGTCGTGTCAGGTCTACAACGACGAGCAGGACATCGACGCGCTCGCCGGCGCGATCGAGAGGAGAGCTGGGCGCGCCTGAGATCAGGCACTGGGCATTGGGCACTAGGCACTAGCTAAGCTAGAAAGCTATTTCCAGTGCCTAGTGCCCAGTGCCTAGTGCCTAGTTGTATCTACGGTTTGATGTTCACGTTCACGTGAAACACGTTCTCGGGATCGAACTTCGCCTTGAGCTGCCGGAGCCGTGACACGTTCGGGCCGTACGCCTCGGCGAACGCCTGATCGCCCTCGTCGTCGCCAAGGTAATTGAGGTACCGGCGCTGGCCCACGAATGGCTGGAGCGCGGTGTAGCTCTCACGTCCCCACCCCAATCCGCGCGCGTCGTCGGCTGCGTCCTTCCATTGCGAGAGCACGACCATGTTGTAGCCGGGCGACCGGAGCGCGTACGCCGTGTCGGTTGGAGACACGCGCGTGGCGGCGCCGTGGAAGTGCTCGAGCAGGATCGCCGACATCGGCGACGGGCAGTGACCGAACCGTTCGACGATGGTGTCGATCGCCTGATCGGTCAGCTGGTCCATGAAATGTGACTTCCAGTAGTTGCGGGCGCCTCGCGGAAACCCACCGTCGAGCATCGAGGCGAGCGCCGTGTAAGGCATCGGCCCGATCGCATCGAGGATCGGCTGGCCGAACTGCTTGATTGGCCGCATGGCCGCCTCGCCATCTTTGGCCGAGCCGAAGTGCGCGCCGACGATGGCGGCGATCTGCGTGACGCCATCCTCGGCCGTGAGCACGCCGGCGATGAGCATCATGTCGTCGGGAAGCGTCGACGTCGCGGTCCGGAAGAACTGGAGCACTTCCCTGGCGTGAGCCACAGGATGCGCGACCAGGCCCGCGGTCACAGTGGGACCGACCTCGTGCAGCCGGAACTCGAACGACGCGGCGACGCCGAAGTTGCCTCCGCCGCCGCGTACCGCCCAGAAGAGGTCGCGGTTCTCGTCCTCTGCCGCGCGCACGGCCTTGCCGTCGGCCAACACGAGATCCACCGCCAGCAGGTTGTCGAGCGCCATGCCGTGCTTGCTCATCAACCAGCCCAACCCGCCGCCGAGCGTCAAGCCGGCAACGCCTGTCGTGCCGATCACGCCGCCAGTCGTCGCCAGCCCGTAGACCTGCGTCTCGCGGTTGAGCTCGCGCCACAGCGCGCCGCCCTCGACCCGCGCCGTGCGCTTCTTCGAATCGACGTGGATGCCTTTCATCAGCGACAGATCGACCACGAGCCCACCGTCGATCGTGCCGCGGCCCGCGACGTTGTGACCGCCGCCGCGCACGGCGATGTCGAGACCGAGGCGGCGTCCAAGACGCACGGCATCAGCGATGTCTGCGATTCCGCGGCATTGCGCGACGAGCGCCGGATGCTTGTCGATCAACCCGTTGTGCACCATCCTGGCCGTGTTGAATTGCAGATCGGACGGCGGAATCAGCCGTCCCGCGAAGGACGGCGCAAGCTCAGTGACGGCGGCAGCGACGGCGTTGGACACGGCGTATTCCTCCTTCAGTTGGCGGGCCACGACCCGGCCCGCCCTACCTTGACCAGCGTTCGACTTTCTCGCGGAGCACCCATAGCGGCATCGAGCCGTCCTCGAGGACGAGATCGTGGAACGCGCGGAGATCGAACTTCGATCCGAGGGCCTGCGAGGCCTGATCGCGCAACTTTCGGATCTCGAGGTTGCCGATCATATACGCCGTCGCCTGGCCGGGGACCGCGATGTACCGATCGATCTCGGCGGCGGCATGACCCGGTGTCTCGGTCGTGTGCGCCAGCACGTAGTCAATCGCGCGCTGCCGCGTCCACCCGAGCACATGCATGCCCGAGTCGACGACGAGCCGGGCCGCGCGGAGCGCCTCGTTCGACAGCAGGCCGAGGCGATCGACGTCCGATCCGAACAGACCCATCTCGTCCGACAGCCGTTCCGCGTAGAGCGCCCAGCCTTCGCCGAATCCCGAGAGGAAGAAATACCGCTGAATCGGATGCAGGTCTTTCCGTTCGATGGCGATCGAAATCTGCATGTGATGACCGGGATACGCCTCATGGAACGCCGTCGACTCGAGTCCCGCGCGGCTCTGTGCCGTCGCGTTGTAGGCGTTGATGAGGTACTTGCCCGGCTTGCCGTCAGCCGACGGCGGCACGGCCTGTCCTCCCGGCGCAGTCTTTTCGAGGAATGGCGGGTACGGCTCGACGATCACCGGCGCCAGCGGGATGCGGCCAAAGGCCTTGGGCAGCGCCTCCTTCGCGCGGGCGATCGCCGCCTCGGCGGATTTGATCAGCTCGTCCCGGCTCTTGAAGCGGTACTGCGGGCTGTTTTTCACGAGCGCGATGAGCTTCACCGGATCGTCCGTCTTGAAACTGCGGCGCCCGATCTCGCGCATCTCCGTCTGGATCCGCTCCATCTGGGCGAGACCGAGGTCGTGCACCTGCTGCGCCGTCATCGGGACGGTCGAGTGGAACTTGACGGCCGCCGGATAGCACGCCGCCCCGTTTGGATTCGCCGACACGCCGATGACGTCGCGCGCAGACGCCAGGTAGGTCTCCCGCAGAAAATCTCTATAGCGGGTCATCGCGGGACGAATGCCCTTCGTCTCGAGGTCTTCGAGCTGCGCTCTGAACGCCTTCGCCTCCGGCCGGGCGATCTTCACGAACGGCGAGTCACCCACCGGCGCCGCGAGCAGCGCGTTGACCTGGTTGATGACGGACGTGACGTTGCCCTTCGGCGCCGTGTATCCGAGACGGACGCCCTCTTTGAGATTCGCGATCTCGTCGTCCAGGTACTTGGGAACTTCCGAGAAACGAGCGAGCACGTTCTTCTGCTGTTCGGGGGTCTCAGACGTCTGCATGCCGGCGACGACCGGCAGCTCCGCCTGCCAGCCGGTCCACGTCGGACTGACGTTCCACAACTCGGACCGGCAGACGCGCATCTCTTTCGCTGCCTCGAGCTGATTCTGGAGAAACTTGTAGGTCGTGGCTTCAGGACGGCCTTCGACGAGCTTCAGCTCGATCTTCCGCAGCTCAGCCAGGAGCTGATCCTCGCGGTCCTCCCAGCGTTTGAGCGCGGGCAGGCTGTGATCGACGAGCCTGCCGGGATGCACGTCGGCTGCTCCCGCCGCGAGCGCCTGGTACGGGAAGGCGTCGTAGTACTCCTTCACGTACGCATCCGCGAGCGCCGTGACCTGTTTTGCGGCGGCGTCTTTCGCGGCCGCGTCACCGGCAGGCGGCCCCGCCGGCGGAGCGCTGCATGACGTTGCGAACATGCCAATCACCAAAGACGTGAAACCGCGTCTGCTCAGCATCTCATCACCCGGCAAAGCTTTTACCACGACATGAAGCGAGGCGACGACAGCCTTTCCTTATCAGTGCCCTCAGGGGCTGTCATCGCCCTCCATGTGCCTCACGCCCTCCACGTCCTTCATGTCGTTCCGTCGTGGGCCGTACCATAGTCCGAGCGCACCACGCCGGCGCACGGCGCCAGGACGCACCATCAGATGGAGAAAGGTGCCGACGATTTCCCTGGTCGTATGCGTTCGCAGTTTACGGGCCGATGTCGTCACGGGGTGCTCGAGAATCACGAAGCGGCCGCGCCGGTTGAGCGTCCGGCTGAGTGCGATCTCCTCTGCGACAAAGTAGGTTTCGTCGAACCCGCCCGCCGCGGTGAACACCTCTCTCGAGCAGAACAGAAAACAGCCGGCGGCCAGCCGCATCCTGCGGCTGAGCCAGGTGAACGTCGCGGCCCAGACACGTGCATAACGGCCGAGCCGCTGGTCGAACTTCACGATGGCACCGCCGCCGATCGCGCCCGTGCTCATCACTCGCAGCACATCGGCGATGACCTCTCGGCCGATGAGAGTGTCGGCATCGACGAAGACGAGGATGTCGCCGGTCGCTGCGCGCGCGCCCGCATTCCGGGCGGCAGCGATCTGTCGCACGCTCACGGCGACAAGGCGCGCACCGTTGGCAGCCGCGACCGCCGCCGTCCGGTCCGTCGATCCGTCGTCGACGACGATGACTTCGTATGGAACGGCGGCGCCGCCCGCGGCGGCGTGGACGGCGCGAAGCGTCTCCGCGATCAGCGGCTCTTCGTTGTGCGCCGGGATGACGAAGGAGAGCGTCAAGCCCGTTCGTATTTCCAGTTTCGCGATTTCCCTGCGGCCATCCACTCAATCGCCTGCGCCAGCCGTCGATCGCGCGTCGCGTCGGTCTTCGCTTCGGTGATCCATTCCAGGTAATCGCGCTTGTGGCTTGGACTGAAGGCCTCATAGGCACTGAGCGCTTTCCTGTTTTTCCTGACGGCCGTCATGAAATACGCCGGCGGCTTGATGGGCGGCTTGGGCGCGCTCTTCGGGCGCTTGACGGTCACGCCCTGCTCGTTCAGGGCGACGGCGGCCTTGATGATCCTTTTCAGCCGCGCGTCACTCGGCAGGTCGTCGAGGGACGTCAGGCGCCCGAGTCCACCCATCGGGGACGACCCCACTTCCGCAAATCCCCGGCCGGCGAGGAGCGTCGCCTTCCAGAATCCAAACGTCGCGTACGCCTTGAACGCCGCCATGCCGCACAGGATACCCTTGTGCTCAAAGCTCGGCATGTTCCACTTCATCGTCTCCTGCACGTCGGGGCACGCGGCGTGCACGAGCCGGCGGATGTGCTCGAGGATGGGTTGCGCAAACGGCGCCGCCTGCCGAATGTAAGCGTCGATGCGGGGATTCTAGGGGGTCAGAGCTGTTTTCCACAGAATCCGCCCAGAGAGTGCCAGAGCTCGCGGGCATTGGCAAGTCGAGCTCTGGCACCAGATGGGCGGATTCTGTGGAAAACAGCTCTGACCCTCTACACGTACGTCGTGATCTCGATCTCGTGGCCGTCGGGATCGTGGAAGTAGATCGACTGCGAAATCTGATGATCCTGAAACTCGACCGCGATGCCGCGGGCGGCGAGTTGACGACGGGCTCGGGCGAAGTTCTCGGCTGAGACCCTGAAGGCGAGATGGCGCATCGCGAGGACGTCGCGCCCGGGGCGAGGTTTTGGCGAGTCGGTCTGGACCGGAAACAGCGCGAGACTCGTATCGCCGGCGGCAACGATTGCGGGACAGTCGCCCCAGACGTCCTGGTGCCGGCGCTCGAGGCCGAGAACCTCCTGGTACCACTGAACCGAGCGGGCCACGTCGCGCACCGCAAGGGCCACATGGTCGATGCCGTCGACGCGGAATCGTTCCTCGCTCATGTCATCGCTCCCGGGAGAGGTTCCTACCGAAAGATGAAACGCGCGACCTCGGATTCGAGGTCCCAATAGATGATGAGCACCGCGGCCACGTTGAACGCCGCGTGCGTCACCATCGACAACCATAGCCGTCCGGTCGCCAGAAACATCCCGCCGTACACCAGACCGACGACTGCTGCCTGTTCGACACCGGCCAGCCCCTGGTCCGGGTAGTGGCCGAGCCCGAACAGCGCGCTGCTGATCAGGAGCGTCGTCACCGCCGCACCCGCGCCGGAACCAAGAAGCGTGCGGAGACGCTCGAACAGGAAGCCGCGCCAGACGATCTCTTCGCCGACACCGGCGCGGAGCACGACGGCGATGAGCATGCCGGGTAGCGCAGCGCTGTTGCCAGCCAGGAAATGGTATGCAGGGTTGATCGGAGGCGCGCCGAAGAGCGGCATGACCAGCGCCTTCATGACGAGCTTCAACGCGACGCCCGCCAGAATACCGGCGGCGATAGTCAGGAACCAGTTGCGCGGCGGGGCGAACCCGATTTCGCTCCACGGCGTGCGGGAGCGCCAGGCCCACGCGAGCACCAGCACGGGACCGACGATGTTCCCTGCGAGCAGGACAACGACGATCGTGAGGACGCCGGCCGGCCCGAAGCCGCGCAGCCCGTCCGCTACCGGATCGGCACTTCTTTGAACTCGAACGGCTGGAAGCAGCACCAGCAGTCACCGCCGAACGGCGAGCGGATGTGGCACGTCTCGCACCAGTAGTAGACGTCGTGAAGCACGCCGTTCTTGAGCGAGCGCGTTTGGATCACTTCGAGCCGGCCCGACCGATCGAGCTGGCCGGTGACTTCGAGCTCCTTCGCGCGCAGATTCGCGTCCTCGAAGAGCGCGCGCGACGTGACGACGCGAGTGAGAGGATAGCGCTTGCCCTCGTCCGGCGTCGAACTGGCACTCGAGCGCGGACGCGTCCGCGCCCTGACACGCGACCCGGCCGCGCACGGTGACCATCTGCGCGCCTGCCGCCGCCTCTTCGTGAATTGCGTGACCGGGATGAGGAGGATGCGCCAGCGGCGCCGCCGGAGAAACCGCGAGCGCGAACGTGGCGAGCAGAAAACTAATGCTCATACGTCCCCACAATCACCATCGCAAGAACCTGGCTGCCCGCTTTGGCTTCGAGCACCCAGCGGTCCTTGTCGTTCTTCGTCAGACTCGGTTGCGTCGAAGACTTCGGTCGGAAGCAGGGCGAACACGATGGGATGCTCGCCCTCCTTGTCCGCAATGCTCTGCTTCATCATGTCCATCGGCGTCGGATAGGAGGCTTTCACGGTGCGGTCGCCCTTGGCGTTCAGGAGCAACGCGAAGTCGATGAAGTCGCTCGAGCCCGTGTGATCGCCGTTCTGCGGCTGGATCCCGTGCCGCATGACGTAAACACCCGTCGGAAACTTCTGGTCCCGGTTGTCCTTCATTGCCGCGACGACACGAATGGCGCCAATCAGCGTCATGTCCGGCATCTGAGGATACGAACGGCCAAGCCCATCGCCTGCCGCCTCGGCTGGAATGGCTGTCCGCAGCCAGATCTCGCAGACCGTCTCGGCACCCTTCTTGACCCGTACCGCTGACGTGCCTAGCTCCGCGCGGACGGGCTCCGCCACTTCCGTTGGGACGGGCCCCGTGAACGCCTCGACCGTGTATTCGTCCTTGCTTTGCGCCTGGCCGACGACCACGAAGCCGGTGAGAGCAGCGAGAGCTGCCGCAGTGAAGAGTCTCGACCGCATGAGTCTCATTGTATCGGGCCGATTGGCGGCCCTCAACCCGGGGCGTGTGATCGCGGCCCAAAGCCCGGGCCGCGCTACGTACCCGAGCCGCGCTACCTCTTCGTCTCGAGCTCGAAGTCGCCGACGAATCCACCACGCGTGTCGGGGATGCTCCAGGTGGAGCCGAGGCCGGCGCCCCGGAACATCATCTGCGGGACGTAGACCGGCATCTCGTTGCGAACGCCACGAGCCAGCGGCTGGCCGAAGAGCTCGGGGCTGGCGCACAGATTGTCGGTGTGACGGAGGCTGCGCGTCTCGAGACGGACGAGATCGCCCGCCGTCACCTTGATGCAAGCGGCGACAGCGCTCGAGGGCGCGCCGTGATGGCTGGACGCCGGATCGCTCGCACACCGCGCCTGCTCGAACGCGATCGGCGCCGTCTCTTCGCGAACGACGATGCCGAGGTGCGGCCCAGCGGCGGCGGCAACGAATCCTCGCAGCGCATCGCGCTGCAGCGCGTTCGTCCGCGTATCGAAAATCAGCACCGATCGCATCGGCAGGTAGTTCGAGAACTTGTCCCCAATCGTCGAATTGGCCAGCATGGCGACCACGACCGACTGGCCCGCGAGCGGCACGCCGTTGTACTCGCCGGCCGCGATCTTCCACGCCATCGTGCCCTCTTTGCCCGCCAGCCCGATCTGCGAGTTCGCATAGCAGGCGCCGGCGTAGACGTCCGAGCCGCGCGACTCGACGTAACTGCCGGTAATCCGAGACGGGTCGGGACCGGCTGACATCGTGGAGGTCAACGCGAGGAAGGCGGCCGACAGAAGAAACAGGCGTTTCATGGCACCCTCTCGAGGAGGCCCAAGGCCCACGGCCAAGGGCCGAAGTAAGAGCTCTGCGTGTCTTGGCCGGAGGCCGAGGGCAAAGTAGAGCTCCGCGAGTCCTGGGCCCTGGGCCTTTGGCCCATGGCCTTGTTAAATGCACTCAAAACACCCACGGCCAGGCTGGCAGGTTTCCATCCCGCACGCCTTGTTGTCCGGCCCCAGTGGCAGTTGCGTGTGCTGACACCAGTATATGCGAGCGCTGTAGTCGGGGACGACCGAGCGGGGCACGTCGTAGAACATCTCCTTGGAGAGGATGTGCTTGCAGTGCCCGTTCTTCAGCGCCGGAAACTGTTCGGCTAGTCCTTCGAGATACATATGTCTACTTCCTTTAGTAGCGCGTGGGGCCCCACCCCCACGCGCGCGTCGCCGACGCCTCGCCTGCCCTGAGCCTGCCGAAGGGCTACGCTCGGCTGGCGGCGGTCAACTTTCTTTACGTGCTGGCTGCGAGGATCGCACGTTTCACGGCGACTCTCGCGAGCTGCACTTTGTACACGTTCCGGCTGAGCGGCGTCGCGCCTTTGAGGGCGGCCTCGGCTGCCGCGGTGGCCGTCGCTTCCGAGACCTGCTTGCCGACGAGCGCCGCCTCGGCCGCCTCGGAGCGCCAGGGCGTCGGCGCGACGTGGCCCATCACGATGCGCGCGGACTTGACCGTGCCGCCAGAGAGCGTCAGGACGACCGACGCGACAGCGAGGGGCCAGTCGAGTCCCGTCCTCTGGCTCACTTCGTACGACGCGCTCGTCGCCGGCACCGCCGGAAGCTGAATCTCGGTCAGGATGTCAGTCGGCTGCAGGACGTTTTCGCGCTCGGCCGCTGTCTTGGGTGTCACGAAGAAATCGGCAGCTTTCACCTTTCGCGGACCGGTCTTCCCTTGAATGGTCAGCATCGCGTCCATCGCGATCAGCGCCGGCGCGAGGCTGGATGCGCTCACGAAGTACGCCGGACCCGCGTTGCCGAAAATCGCGTGATACCGATTATCCCCCGTCGGAACGAGCGGCTTTCCGTCCTTCTGTGCGAGCAGTCCGTAGCCGAGCCTGAAGTACCAGCAGCGCGGCCGCTGAGCCAGATTGCCGCCCACCGTGGCGCGATTGCGCACTTGCGGACTGTTGATCGCCTCCGCCGCCTGCCAGAGCGCGCGGTACTTCGACGAGAGGTCTTTGCTGCGTACCAGCTCGTCAAGCGTCGTCAGGGCGCCGATGCGGAATCCGCCCGCCGCGGAGCCCATGCCGGACAGCTCCTTGATGCCCTTGAGGTCGATGACTCTTGCGGGCGAGACCACGAGGTCCTTCATCGAAGCCACGAGGTCAGTGCCGCCCGCGAGCACCGCGGTGTCGTTCCACGACGCGCCAAGGAGTCCCACCGCGTCCTTCAGCGTCGTCGGCTTGGCGTATTCGAAGTTCTTCATGCGCGGCCTCCCTGCTGAAGCGCGGCAAGCACTCGATCCGGGGTGAACGGCGCGACAGGCACGCGCACGCCGATGGCGTTGGCGACGGCATTGGCGATCGCCGCCACCGGTCCGTTCATCGCGGGCTCACCCACGCCGACGGGTCCACGTTCGTCGTAGCCCGGCCCGGTCATCAGATGGACCCGCATCCGCCCGATGTCGCCGATGCCCGCGAGCTTGTAGAACTCGAGGTTCGGGTTGAGCAGCCGTCCGGTCTGGTCGTCGTAGATCAGCTCTTCGTAGAGCGCGCTGCAGACGCCCATGATCATCGCGCCGTAGCACCTGGCTTTCACACGTCTTGCGGCTCACGACCAGCCCGACGTCCTGCACCGCGATCATCTCCTCGATCGCGGACGATGCCCGTCTCGGTATCGACGCTCACTTCGGCCATGTTGATGCCGCCGACGTTGCCCGTGAAGAGCGGCGCCTGATCGCCCGGCTTGTCGCGATCGGCCGTGACCGAGACCGGCGTCGGGCCGATCTTCGCGGCCGCTTCCTTCCACGCCATGCGCTTGCCGGGCTCGGCCGTCACGCGAATGAAGCCGTCCGCGGCTTCGAGCGCATCAGGCGCGACGCCCAGACCGGGCGCGACTCTGGCCAGCACCTGGTTCAACGCGTCCGTGCACGCGCGACGCGACGACGCCGAGATCCCGCCGATCGTCGAGCTGCCGCCGGAGCTTCCCGACGCCGGATACGTGTTCGACCCGATCCTCACGGTGATGTGATCGAACGGCACGCCGAACGTCTCGGCGGCGACGATCGTGAGCGCCGTGCGCGTGCCGGTGCCGAGATCCTGCGTGCCGATTCTGAGCTCGATCGTCCCGTCGCTGTTCACGATGCACATGCACTGCGACGCGTGGCCGGCGCCTCCCCACGTGGCGAGCGACAGCCCGAGGCCGCGCTTGACCGCTCCGGGACTGGTGCCGCGCGGCCGCCACTTCTTCTTCCAACCGATCAGGTCCGCGCCGATCGTGAGCTCTTCGCGGTAGACCTTCGGAAAGTCGATCGTGAGGTTCGGCCGCGCCGTGAGCGGCAGGTTCTTCATGAAGAAGTCGAGCGGATCGACCTTGCGCGCCGCCGCGAGATCTTCGATCGCCGTCATGGTGATGGCGGCCGCCTGCGGATGATTCGGCGCCCGCCACGCGCGCGACGGACCGACGTTCGTGGCGATGCGCTGGCCGGTGCGCTTCGAGTTGGGGATGCCGACGAAGACATACGGAATGTTGGCGCCGGGGTTGCCCGTTCCCATGCCCGGCGTGCCCCAGGTCGTGGATTCCCACGCCGTGATGTTGTTGTCGGCGTCGCACGCCGACCTTCACGCGGGCGAACGACGACGGCCGCATGCCGGCGATCTGCAGCTCCTGATCGCGCTCCAGCATGAGCTTGACGGGGCGGCCCGCCTTCTTCGCGAGCTCGGCGCAGACCAGGCCCCAGGTATCGACGGTGAACTTGGATCCAAAGCCGCCGCCGATGTACTGGCACGACACTTCGATGTTGGCTGCGGGCAAGGCTGACCCCGGAGTCGTGAACGCCTGAGCGACCTGGCCGTTGTAGGTCGTGACGCTCTGCGTGGACGCCTCGTACTTCAGCCGGTCGGGCGCCGGCCACTCGGCGACCTGTCCGTGGGCCTCCAGGCAGCAGTGCGCGACGCTCGCGATGCCGTAGGTGCCTTCGATCACCGTCGCGGCCGACTTGAACGCCGCCGCGATCGACTCCTCGGTGCCCTGCAGCTGGGCTTGCGGATTCGGTTTGCGATCCGCCGGCGCCGCGTCGACATCGGACGCATTCACGTGGTGCGGCTGGATCTCGTAGTCGACCTTGATGGCGCGAATGGCGTCCTTCGCCTGGTCCTCGGTGTCGGCCGCGACCGCCGCGATCTCGAAGCCGTCCCATTGCGGCGTGAGCTTCGCCCTCTGCGCCGACACGCCGGCCGCGCCCGGCCCGGTCATGATCGAGATCGCTCGCACACCCGGCATCTTCTCGGCAGCGGACGTGTCGATGCTCCGGATCGCCGCATTCGGGTGCGGCGAGCTCAGGATCTTGGCGAAGAGCATCTGCGGACGATTGATGTCGTACGCGTACTTCGCCTCGCCCTTCACCTTCGGCGGGCCGTCGATCCGGTTGATGCCCGGCTTGGTGAGGTACTTCGCCTTGTCGGACGTGGGCCATTTGGTGTTAGCCATTGGTCCGTCCTCCTTTCGCTCCCGCCTCGAGCACGGCGGCCGCCACTCCGACATATGTGCCGCATCGGCAGAGATTTCCGCCGAGGCCCTTCAGCGCCTGCTCGCGCGTGGGCGACGGATTCTGATCCAGGAAGCCCTTGCACGCCATCACGAACCCCGGCGTGCAGAAGCCGCACTGCTGTGCGTCGTTGTTCACGAACGCCGCCTGCACGGGATGCATCTGGCCGTTGGGACTCGCCAGCGACTCGACCGTCTCGATCCGTTGTCCCTGCGCCTCAATCGCCAGCACGGAACAGGCGTAGACGATGCGCCCGTTCAGCATGACGGTGCAGGCGCCGCACGTCCCGCGATCGCAGACTTTCTTGGCGCCGGTGAGATCCAGACGATCGCGCAGCGCGTCGAGCAGCGTGACGCGCGGCTCGACGGTGAGCTGGCGCGCGCGGCCGTTGATGTTGAGCGTGATCGACGTCGCCGCAGGGCCCGAGGCCTGCGCTCCGCGCAGCAGCGCCGGCGCCAGGCCGGCCGCGACCACGCCGCCGCCGACCCCCTTGAAAAACCCACGCCTCGAGAGCGCGGATTCGGGCGGAGAGGTCGTGTCGTCAGTCTTCTTGGCAGCCATGAAGAGCTCCTGAACTCTCGATTGAAGCGAAAGTACGGGTCAAGTTAGCACAAAATACGGTCCATGCCGCTTATCGATCCCGGCAAGAAGGCGCCCTCATTCAAGCTCAAGGACCAGACCGGCGACGTCCGGTCGCTGTCCGACTACGCCGGCCGGCCCGTGGTTCTGTATTTCTATCCCAAGGACGACACACCGGGCTGTACCGCCGAATCCTGCTCGTTCCAGGACAACCTCCCGAGATTCACGGCCGGCAAGGCCGCGGTCCTCGGGGTGAGTATCCTGGACGAGCAGAGCAAAGCGAAGTTTGCCGACAAATACGGCCTCGAGTTCCCTCTTCTGGCCGACCCGGAGCACGAAGTCGCAGAAAAATACGGCGTCTGGCAGCAAAAGACCCGGTACGGCCGTAAATACATGGGAATCGTCCGGACGACCTATCTCATCGGACCCGACGGCAAAGTGTTGAAACGATGGGACAACGTGAAGGTCGAGGGACACGCCGAGGATGTCCTGGGGCACGTTTCGAACGCGAACTGACACGAGGGGGAACACGATGCGTTTTGCCGCGCCTGGCCTGATTGCGCTCCTGCTTCTTTCACCCGCGACCGTGGGATCGCAGCAGACGCCCGCCGGGGACCGCTACTGGCCCCAGTGGCGGGGCCCGCACAACACCGGGGTGTCCAGGACGGCGACGCCGCCGGCCGAGTGGAGCGAGACGAAGAACGTGCGCTGGAAGGTCGAGATTCCCGGCCGAGGATCGGCCACGCCCGTCGTCTGGGGCGATCGGCTGTACGTGCTCACGGCCGTCCCGGTCGGCGTCGCCGCAGAGGCCGCGCACTCACCGCGCGGCGGCCAGCCCCTCGTCCCGCACAAGTACATGGTGATGGCGCTCGATCGCAAGACCGGCAAGGTCGTCTGGGAACGCGTCGCGAAGGAGCAGGCGCCGCACGAGGCGTCGCATCCTGAAAACGGGACGTGGGCGTCCGCGTCAGCCGTCACCGACGGCGAGCACGTCATCGCGTCGTTCGACTCGTTCGGCTACTACGCGTACGACATGAACGGCAAGCTCGTCTGGGAGAAGGACCTCGGCGACAAGCGCATGCGCAGCACGTTCGGCGAGGGCAGCACGCCGGCGCTCTACGGCAACCGCCTCGTCGTCGTCTGGGATCACCAGGGACAGTCGTTCGTCGCGGCGTTCGACAAGCGCACAGGTCAGGAGATCTGGCGTCAGAACCGCTCCGAAATCGACACCTGGGCGACGCCGCTCGTCGTCGCGGTCAACGGCCGCCCGCAGGTCATCACCGTCGCGATGAATCAGGTGAAGAGCTACGACCTCGAGACGGGCGAGACCGTCTGGTTCACGGCGGGCCTGACGATGAATCCGATCCCGTCGCCCGTGGCCGAAGGCGGCATGGCGTTTCTCATGAGCGGATTCCGCGGCAACAGCCTGAAAGCGATCCGCCTGAACGAGGCCAAGGGCGACATCACCGGTACGAGCGCCGTCGCGTGGACGCTCGATCGTGACACGCCGTACGTCCCGTCACCGCTGCTCTACGACAACGTGCTGTACTTCCTGAAGACCAACAACGGACTGCTCTCCGCGTTCGACGCGAAGACCGGGCAGCCGCACTATCAGGCGCAGCGCATCGAAGCGATTCCCAACGTCTTCTCGTCGCCCGTCGGCGCCGCCGGCCGCGTCTACATCGCCGGACGCGAGGGCAAGACGGTCGTGCTCCGGCACGGGCCGAAGCTGGAAGTGCTCGCGTATCAACGAGCTCAACGACGGCTTCGACGCCTCGCCCGCGCTCGTGGACGGCGAAATGTACCTGAGGGGATATAAGTTCCTGTACTGCATAGCCACGGGGACGGGTCTCTGATTGTGGGAAACTCCGGGGACATCGCCGCGGCCGACTTGTCGGCACGGTCCCCGGAGTTTTCCACAACCAGAGACCCGTCCCCTTTGCTCTCAATCATCGTTCCCGCGTACAACGAAGTCCGCACGATTGCCGCGGTCATCGACCGCGTCCTCACCATCGACCTGCCGGCGCCGCGTGAAGTGATCGTCGTGAACGACGGATCGACGGACGGCACGCGCGACGAGCTCGATCGCCTGCGAGTCGCGCACCCCGAGCTCATCGTCATTCACGCGGAGCGGAATCGCGGGAAGGGTCATGCGCTGCGCCTCGGATTCGCCAGAGCGCGCGGCACGATCGTGGCGATTCAGGACGCCGATCTGGAGCTCGATCCCGCGCAGCTCGCCGGACTCGTCGAGCCGATCCTGAAGGGCGAGGCGGACGTCGTGTACGGCTCGAGGTTTCTCGCCGGCCGGCCGGACGCGCCCGCCATGACGATTGCCGCCAACCGCGCGCTCACCGCGCTCACCAACGTCCTGTACGGCTCGTCGATCACCGACATGGAGACCTGCTACAAGATCATGCGCACCGACGTCGTGCGCAGTCTCGATCTTCACGCGGATCGGTTCGACATCGAGCCGGAGATCACCGCGAAGCTGCTTCTGGGCGGACATCGCATCGTCGAGCGGCCGGCGCGTTTCACGCCGCGTTCGCGCGCGGCGGGCAAGAAGATCGGCTGGCGCGATGGCGTCACGGCGATCCTGCTTTTGATTCGACTTCGGTTCACGCGTTAGGGGGTCAGAGCTGTTTTCCACAGGTTTGGGCCGATCGGTGCCAGAGCCCGACAAGCGAGCTCTGGCACCCGACCGCCCAAACCTGTGGAAAACAGCTCTGACCCCCTTGCTCGCGCTCCTTGCCGGCGCGTGGTGGGGCACCTACGTCGCCGGCGGGCCCGATTCTTACTGCTATCTGAACCAGGCGGAGCTCTTCGTCAGCGGACGAGTCCGCGACCCGCAGCCGATCATCCAGGACGCGCCGTGGCCGGAGCGGATCCACAGCGTGGTTCCGGTCGGACACGTGCCGGCTCCGGCCGGCGATCTTGCCGCGGTGCCGATGTGTCCGCCCGGCTACCCGGCCCTGCTCGCGCTCGCGCGGATCATCGGCGGCCGCACCGCGATGTTCTGGGTCGTGCCGATTCTCGGCGGCCTCGCGGTGTGGTGCACGTTTCTGATCGGCCGCCGGATCGCTGGGCCGATCGCCGGCGCGATCGCCGCCGTGCTGCTCGCGGCCAGCCCCGCGTTTCTCTACCAGGTCGTCCAGCCGATGTCGGACGTGCCTGCCGCCGCTGCCTGGGCCGTCGCGCTCGTGGTCGCGTTGCAATCTCCAGGTTTCAGACAGGCGCTCCTGTGCGGAGCCGCGACCGGCGCGGCGCTGTTCATCCGGCCCAATCTTGCGCCGCTGGGACTCGTGACGGCAGGGATGGTTTTGTTCGCGAGTGTCTTCGCGGCTCAAAACCCGAGCCGCGCTACGAGGGCCCGCCAACTGATCGCGTTCGGCCTCGGCGGCCTGCCGTTTGCCGTCGCGCTCCTGATGCTGCAGAACGCGACCTACGGCGGGCCGTTCACGTCGGGTTATGGCGCGGTGCAACTCCTCTTCTCCGTCGATCACATCGTCCCGAATCTCTCGCGCTACCCGATCTGGCTGGTCGAGACGCAGACGCCGGCGGTACTGATCGCGCTGGTGGCGCCCTGGGTGCTGCGGCGCCTTGGCACGGCGCGCCCCGCGTGGTGGCTGCTCGCGTTCGTGCTCGTGACGTTTGGCTGTTATCTGCCGTACGTCGTGTACGACGCCTGGTGGTTTCTGCGTTTTCTCTTGCCGGCGTGGCCGCCGATGCTCGCGCTGACGGCGGGCGTGCTGACTCGTCACGTTGCTCACGCGTCAGCGGTCGCTCGGGCTGCGCTCGCGCTTCGACCGTCACGCTCGGCGCCTCGTCGCCTTTCAGCTCTTCACCGCCGAGCGGCGAGCGGTGTTTCGGCTGCACGAGCTCGAGCGCCGGTATCGGGACGGCGGCGAGTACGTCGCGCGCCGGCTTCCGGCGAACGCCGTTGTTCTGACAACTCAGCAAAGTGGCAGCGTGCGCTTCTACTCGGGGCGGCAGACGATCGTATGGGACGCGCTCGATCCCGCGTGGCTCGATCGCTCGCTCGACTTCCTCAAAGCCAGGGGATACCGGCCCTACTTTCTCTTCGAGCACGACGAAGAATCGCAGTTCCGCCAGCGCTTCGCCGCGCAGAGCCGGGCCGGCGCACTCGAATGGCCGCCGTACGCGCAAATCGATCGCGACGTGCGCATCTTCGATCTGGCGGACGACGAGCGCTATCGGCGCGGGGAAAAGATTGAAACTGACTTTGTGTATTCGCGGCGATGACGAGGGTCAGGTCTTGCAACGCGATGTTGCAAAACAAGACCTGACCCCTCCTTTCGTCGAACGTCAGCCCCTCCGTCGAAGGCTGACGTTGAGTGTCAGCGTGCTGTTGTCGCGAATGCCGACGTCTTCGGTGTAGACCTCGTAGCCGTCCTTGCGGATCTCGACGCGATGGCGGCCCGGCGACAACTGGATCGCGATGCGGGCCTCGCCGCCGGTCACTGACCAGCGCTCGCCGTCGATCAGGATCTCGGCGTCGGCTGGCTGCACGCGAAGTGAGAGCGTGCCGAAGCGTGTCGGCGCGACTTCGATAGATGGCCTCGGCTCGCGCGTATAGGGGCGCGGGGCTGGCTCCTGTGGATCGATTCGCCGCGACGGATCGTCGCGCTCGGTGCGCTCGACCGGCGCCGGCGGCCGCTCGGACGTCTCGCCTGCTCCCAGCGGCTCCATGTTGAAGCGAAGCGTCTTCGTGGCGCGCGGGTTCAGATACAACTGCTCACGAACCGTCCGGTAGCCGTCGAGATACACCGTCAACTCGTGCTCGCCCGGACGGAGATGCAGTCGCTGCAGATTCCCGTCGAAGTCATCGACGCGTCCGGCCAGGTAGCCGTCGATGTACACCTCGGCATCGACCCGATCGCCGTCAATCCTGAGCGCGCTCGTCCGGTCGTCCAGGTAGCCGGAGCCGTAGCCGTAGCCGCCGTACCCGGCGTACGGGTAACCCCCGGGATACGGACCATATGGGTACCCGTAGCCGTACCAGGGATTGTAGAAACCCGGGTAGCCGAATCCGAAGCCGATGCTGAATCCGAACCCGCCGAATGGATACCCAAACCCGAAGCCGAACCCGGGGTAGCCGTATCCGTACGAATACGCATAGGGGTAATACCCATAGCGGTACGGGTAGTACGGGTAGTAGCCGTAGCCGTAGCGGTACGGGTAGTACGTACGGCCATATCCGTATCCATAGCCGCGTCCCGGCACGTTGACCACCGGCCTTGGCACAGCCTGGCCGGTCACGGGCCGGCCTGTCGAGACACGTCGTTGGGCCTGGGCTTCGGCAGATTGCGGCCAGAACAGCAGCGACGCGGCACCGAGGACGAGAGGGATGAAAGCGCGGCGGAGGGTAGGACGCACGGCGTTACCTCGCAGGTGTGGCGTGAGATTGCGCTGCAATGGGTGTACCACGACTTGCCTCCGCGATCGCGGCAAACCATTTGTGACAGTGCCGTCGGCCGAGGACAGAAACTCCGGGTTCGAGGACGCGCACCACGAACCACCGCGGGCAAGCTTAGAATTGACAGGATATGTCGTCGAAGACCACCCCGGAGGCGGCTCCCCGCCTCGACTTCATCCGGGAGATCATCGCGGCCGACAATGCGAGCGGCAAGCACGCCGGCCGTGTCGCGACGCGCTTTCCGCCCGAGCCGAACGGCTATCTGCACATCGGCCACGCGAAATCGATCTGCCTGAACTTCGGGATTGCGCGCAACTTCGGCGGCACCTGCAACCTCCGGTTCGACGACACCAACCCGGTGACCGAGGACGTCGAGTACGTCGAGTCGATCCAGGACGACGTGCACTGGCTGGGATTCTCGTGGGACGACCGGCTGTACTACGCGTCGGACTACTTCCAGACGCTCTACGAGTGCGCCGAGACATTGATTCGTGACGGCAAGGCGTACGTCGACGATCTGTCGGCCGATCAAATCCGCGAGTACCGGGGGACGCTCAAGGAACCCGGGCGCGACAGCCCGTTCCGCACCAGGCCGGCGGGCGAGAGCCTCGATCTCTTTCGGAGGATGCGCGCAGGCGAGTTCCCTGACGGATCGCGGGTGCTCCGCGCGAAGATCGACATGGGGTCGCCCAACTTGAACATGCGCGATCCGGTGCTCTACCGCATCCGCCGCGCGCACCACCACCGGACGGGCGACGCGTGGTGCATCTACCCGATGTACGACTACGCGCACCCGATTTCCGATGCGCTCGAGCGCATCACCCACTCGATCTGCACGCTCGAGTTCGAGGATCATCGTCCGCTCTACGACTGGCTCATCCAGAACCTGCCGCTGCCGGGCACGCCGCAGCAGATCGAGTTCGCGCGTCTGAACCTCACCTACACGGTGATGAGCAAGCGCAAGCTGCTGCAGCTCGTGAACGAAGGGCACGTCACCGGCTGGGACGATCCGCGGATGCCGACGATCACGGCGATCCGCCGTCGCGGCTACACACCCGAGTCGATCCGCCGGTTCGCCGATGAGGTCGGCGTCGCAAAACGGGAGAACGTCGTCGACGTCGGCTTGCTCGAGTTCTTCGTCCGCGAGGATCTCAACCGGCGCGCGCCGCGCGCGATGGCCGTGCTCCGTCCGCTGAAGATCGTGCTGGAGAACTACCCCGACGACCGGACCGAAGAGATGGACGTCGTGAACAACCCGGAAGACGACTCCGCCGGCACGCGGAAGGTGCCGTTCTCGAAAGTGCTGTACATCGAGCGCGACGATTTCATGGAGGATCCGCCGAAGAAGTTCTTTCGTCTCGCGCCCGGGCGCGAGGTTCGGCTGCGCAATGCCTACTTCATCACCTGTCAGTCCGTCGTGAAGGACGCGGCCGGCCACATCGTCGAGCTGCGCTGCACCTACGACCCGGCCACGCGCGGCGGCGATGCGCCCGACGGCCGCAAGGTCAAGGCGACGCTGCACTGGGTCTCGGCCGAACACGCGATTGCTGCCGAGGTGCGTTTGTACGATCGGCTCTTCAGCGTCGAGATGCCGGGCACGGGCGACGCCGACTTCCTCACTCAGCTCAATCCGAGTTCGCTCGAGGTCGTGACCGATGCGAAGGTGGAGCCCTCTCTCACGACCGCCCCAGCCGGCGCCCGCTATCAGTTCGAACGGCTCGGCTACTTCTGCGTCGATCCCGACTCCGGGCCCGGAGCGCTCGTGTTCAATCGCACGGTCACGCTGAAAGACAGTTGGTCGAAGCACAAGAACGAGGGCACGGAGAAGAGCTAGAGGGCACGGAGAAGAGCGGCGGTGAAGACATCATCGTTTCCCCGAGGACGAGCGCCCTTGTTCCTCTCCGCGATCTCTATCTTTGTCTGCGTGATCTCGTTCTCCTGCGGGACCGGCCCCACTCTGCCAGGGCCGGTCACCTTCACCCTCGCGCCCGGGGAGTCTGCGAGCTCGGCGGACGTCCGCGTGACGTTCATCCGTGTCGTGTCTGACTCCCGGTGTCCGCTGGGTGTAGCTTGCGTGACGGCTGGCGACGCGATCATCGAAGTGGCCTTTACGGTCGGCCGCGATGCGCGAAAGTCCGAGATGGCGCTGAACGAAGCCTCAATTCGGACGCTCGTGTTCAACGGGGTGTCATTCGAGTTTCAGGACCTCTCACCCTATCCCGTCGCAGGCCGGCAGACAGACCCAGGAGCCTATCGGGCGCGAATCATGGCCGTGAGCCGATGAACGTCGTGCCCGAAAACGGACAGTTTAAAGAATCGCAGCGCGGAATCGTTATAGTGCTCCCATGAACATTACCTCCCACGCCCCCGGTGCCTTCTGCTGGTTCGAGCTGTCCACGAGCGATCAGCAGGCGGCCAAGAATTTCTATACCTCGCTCTTCGGATGGAGCGTAGACGACTCGCCGATTGGTCCTGACCAGGTCTATTCGATGTTCAAGATCAACGGCCGCGACGTCGGCGCCGCGTGCACGCTGCAGCCCGATCAGGCGGCGCAGGGCGTGCCGCCGAACTGGATGGTGTACGTCTCGGCCGCGGACGCGGATGCGACGGCGAATCGGGCGTCGTCGCTCGGCGGGACCATCGTCGTGCCGCCGTTCGACGTGATGGAGCACGGACGGATGGCCGTCCTGCAGGATCCGACCGGCGCGATGATCTCGATCTGGCAGCCGAAGCAGCACATCGGCACCGGCATCGGCGGCGTGAACAACACGGTCTCCTGGGCCGAGCTCAGCACGCCCGACCAGGCGCGCGGCGGGAAGTTCTACGCGGATCTGTTCGGATGGAAAATGGTGACAGGCAAGGACATGCAGCCCGCCAAGCCGGGCGACTACTACCACATCCTCAACGGCCAGGACATGCAGGGCGGCGTCGCGCCCCCGGAACAGCGCGATCCGAACGCGCCGCCGCACTGGCTGATCTACGTCACCGTCGCCGACTGCAAGGCCACCGTCGCGAAAGCCAAGTCACTCGGCGCGAATGTCTACGTCGACACGATGGACATCGGCGCCGACGGAATCGTCGCCGTGCTCGCCGATCCGCAGGGGGCGGCGTTCGGACTTCATCAAAAAAAGACCTGAAGTACGCGTGTCTGAAGACCTGAAGGCGTCTGAACGCCTGAGTCGACCGTCTGAACACCTGAAGTAGGGGCGTCTGGACCCGTGAAGTACGCCAGTACTTCAGGATCCTTCCGGGCCCCCGTACTTCACTGAGCCTTTCAGGCCCCGTACTTCATGATCTTTTCACTCAAGTACTCTGATCTTCAGATCCTTTCACTGAAGTACTTCTCGATCGTCTATGTCCTGAGCGTCTGTGCCGGATCGAGCTTGAGAATCCTGAGCGCCGGCAGCAGGCTCGCGGTCGTGGCAACGAGCAGCAGGAACGCGGCGACCGCGACGTAGGTCAGTGGATCGCTCTGCCTGGCCGGCCAGAGAAATCCTTCGATCAGCCGCACGGCCCAGAACGACAGGCCGGCGCCGACCACGGCACCGGCGGCGGCGAGCGCGATGCCGCCGAGCGCGACGGAACGGACCGTCTGGCCCGCCGTCGCGCCGAGCGCCATCCGGATGCCGAACTCGCGCCGGCGCTCGGTGACCGACTGCGCGATGAGGCCCTGGATGCCGATCGCGGCGAGGAACACCGCCGCGCCCGCGAGCACCGCGACGAGCGTCATCATCAGCCGATGCCGCGCCACCGCAGACGACATGAGGTGCTCCATGCTTTCCGGCTCGGCGACCGGCAGCAGTGGATCGACGCTCGCCACGGCGTCACGGATGGCGGCAATCGCCTCGCCGGTCGATCGCGCGCGGACCAGCCACACGGGCGAGAACCAGACGTGAGTGCCGAGGAGATTGGCAGCCGCCTGAGACGCCGGCAGATACACGAGCGGCGGGCTCATGATGGGCCCCTGCACCATCCCTTCGACAGAGAAGCCCGAGCCCCGCTGCTGCACGTTGCCGGCGACGCCGACGATCTCTCGATCGATGCCTGAGATTCGAATCCGCCGGCCGATGGCGGGCTGATCCTTCGAGTACAGGCGCGCGAACGACTCGTTCACGACGGCCACGAGCGGCGAGCCCCCGCGATCGGTGTCCGTGAGGAACCGGCCATCGACGAGACGAATGCCGAGCGTCCTGAAGATGTCACCGGCAACGTACGTCGCGTTCGTCGTCCGCCACTCGTCCTGAGGTTGTTCAGGGAAACGAAAGCCGATGTTGAGGAGCCGATCGTACGGCACGCCGAGCGAGACAGCGGCCGACTCGATACCCGGCGCCGTGGCAAGCCGCACGAGGCTCTGATCGAACAGACGGGTGACGCTCGCTGCCGTCGCATATCGCGCATCGAGCAGCGACACGCGCGCGGTGGTCAGATTCCGCGGATCGAAGCCGGGATCCAGCATCCGCAGGTTGACGAATGTCCTGATCAGCAGCCCCGCCGTCACGAGCAGGACGACGCCAAGCGCGACTTCGGTCACGACCAGAAGACGCCGCGGCCACTGTCGCGCCGATCCGGCGACGCTTCGCGATCCGGCGTCGCCGAGCGCGGCGTTGACGTCGAGACGGCTCGCCTGCAGCGCAGGCACGAGCCCGAAGATCAGGCTCGTCACCCCCGACAGCCCGATCGTGACGAGCAGCGTGCGCAGATCCAGGCTGGCCTCCTTCCATTCCCCGTACGTCTCGGCGCCCAGCGCCTTCAGCGCCGAGAGGCCGAACTGCCCGAGCAGCAGGCCGAGGGCGCCGCCCGCGAACGCGAGGACGGCCGCCTCGACCATGAGCTGGCGCACAACAGCGCGGCGCCCGCTGCCGAGCGCCATGCGCGTCGCGATCTCCTTCATGCGGCCGGAACCGCGCGCGATGAGCAGCGCCGCCAGGTTGACGCAGGCGATCAGAAGCACCGTGCCGACGGCCGCGCCGAGCATGACGATCGGCTCACGGACGCCTTCGAGCTGAACGTCCTGTATCGGCCTGAGGCCGAGCACGGCCGTGACGTCCTCTCGCATGATCGACCCGATGTTCCTGAACGGCGCCTTGCCGGCGGAGAGCGACGCCAGCTCGGCCTCGGCGCGCCGCCAGTCGGCGCCGGCGTCGAGACGCGCGAGGACGCCGAAGTTCGTTCCGCCACCTTCGCCCTTCTGAGACCCTCGAAGCGGAGTCCACACGTCCGCATTCGCGATGTTGACGAACTCCTTCGGCATGACGCCGACGACGGTGTACGGCTCGCCGCGAAGCAAGATGCTCTGCCCCACGATGTCGAGGTTTCCGCCGAAGTGGCGCTGCCAGAGCGCGTGGCTCAGCACGGTGGCCTGCGGGCCGCCGGCGCGATCCTCTTCGATCGTGAATTCGCGACCGATGAACGGCGCCACGCCGAGCACCCGGAAGTACCCGGCGCTCACCCGCTGCTGCCTGACAATGGCGGCCGTGTTGCCGACGACGAGGTTGACGCCGTTGCCGAAGCTCGCGCCGTAGGCCGCAGCGTCGATGAGCTGCGCGTTGTCGCGCACGATCTCCCACGCGAGCCCGTCCATACCCACGCTGTTGCTCGGGCCGCGCGGCGAGACGACACGCCGCTCGAGGTACGCGAGCCGCTCCGCCTCGGGATACGGCAACGGCCGCAGCAGGAGCACATCGGCCAGGCTGTACACCGCCGTGCACGCGCCGATCGCGAGGCCGAGCGTGGAGATCGCCGTCACCGTAAACGCCGGCGTCCGCCTCAGGCTGCGCAGGGCATACCGGGCGTCGCGGCCGATCGCGTCGAGAACAGACAGGCCGGTCATATCGTGGGTGACAGATTAGACGAGAAGCATTGAGGGCACGTTGGCCGGGCACTAGTGCTCTCTCTATAATCACCCGAATGATCGGACAGCAGATTCTGCACTACCGGATCCTGCGGCAGCTCGGATCGGGCGGGATGGGCGTGGTCTACGAGGCGGAGGACACGCGCCTCGGCCGGCACGTCGCCATGAAGTTCCTGCCCCAGAGCCTGAATGTCGAGCCCGAGGCCATCGAGCGGTTCGAGCGCGAGGCGCGCATCGCGTCGTCGCTGAATCATCCGAACATCTGCACGATCTACGACATCGGCGTCCACGACGGCCGGCAGTTCATCGTGATGGAGCTGCTCGAAGGCGAGTCGCTGCGCAGCCGCGTGAACGGGCAGCCGATGCCGCTCGAATCGATCCTCGACGCGGGCTGCCAGATCGCCGACGCCCTCGATGCGGCGCATGCGAAGGGCGTGATCCATCGCGACATCAAGCCCGCCAACATCTTCCTGACGAAGCGCGGGCAGGCGAAGCTCGTCGATTTCGGCATCGCGAAGCTCGGCGGCGATCGGCAGGAGCACGACGCGACGGCCGAGACGAAAGTCGCGGGCGACGTGCTGACGGTGGCGGGCATGGCCATCGGGTCGATCAACTACATGTCGCCGGAGCAGGCGCGCGGCGAAGAGCTCGACGGGCGCACCGACCTGTTTTCGCTCGGACTCGTGCTCTACGAGATGTCCACCGGCCGTCAGGCGTTCGCCGGGCCGACGACCGCCCTCGTGTTCGACGCGATTCTGAATCGTCAGACGGTCGAGCCGCGGCAGATGAACCCGCAGATTCCTGACGAGCTGCAGCGCGTCATCATGCGATCGCTCGAGAAGGACCGGCGGCTGCGGTTCCAGTCGGCGGCCGACATGCTGGCGGAGCTGGCGAGAATCCGGCGCGACACGACTGGCTGGACGCCGGGAATGCCGGTCGGCACCGGCACGGCACCGGTCGCCGCGGCGCCACAGACAACGGTGGTGACCGCGCCTGCGACAACCGCTACGGCGGCCGTCACCGCGCCCGGCTCACGCCGGCCGTGGCTCGCGATCGCTGCGCTGGCGGTCGCCGCGCTGGGCGTTGCGGGTTACTTCCTCTGGAACCGGGCCCAGGCCCCGGCGCTCACCGAGCGCGACACCGTGCTCATCGCCGACTTCGCGAACACGACGGGCGACCCGGTGTTCGACGACGCGCTCCGCCAGGCGGTGTCGGTGCAGCTTCAGCAGACGCCGTTCCTGACGCTGCTGCCCGACCAGCGCGTGCGGCAGACGATGCGGCTCATGCAGCGTCCCGAGAACGAAGCGGTCATCGGCCAGATCGCGCGCGATGTCTGCATCCGGTCGGGGGCGAAGGCGAGCGTCGAAGGTTCCATCGCGCCGCTCGGCACGAGCTACGTGATCAATCTCGGCGTCCACAATTGCCAGAGCGGCGCGCCGCTCGCACAGGAACAGGCGCAGGCCGCGTCGAAGGAACTCGTGCTCGCCGAGCTCGGCAAGGCCGTGACGAACTTGCGCGGGCGCCTCGGCGAGTCGCTCGCGTCGGTTCAGAAGTACGACGTCCCCGTCACCGACGCCACGACGTCGTCTCTCGAGGCGCTGCGCGCGTACGGACAGGCGCTGCGCGTGCGCGCGACGAAAGGCGACGAGGCGTCGATCCCGTTCTTCCGTCAGGCGATCGAGAAGGATCCGAACTTCGCGCTGGCCTACGCGAAGCTCGCCGTCGTCCTGGGGAACCGCGGCCTCGCCGACGAGGCCAAGACGAATGCGCTCAAGGCGTACGAGTTCCGCGATCGGGTGAGCGAGTACGAGAAGCTCTACATCAACTACAACCATGCCTCCCGCGTCCTGCGGGACGAGAAGAAGGTGCGTGAGGCGCTCGAGCTGCTCACGGCCGCGTATCCGCGTGACTACGCCGGCCGGAACAACTTCGGCGTGTACTACAACGGTCGGGGACAGTTCGAAGAGGCGCTCGCGCAGTACCAGGCCGCCACGGAGATCGCGCCGGATGAGCCGCAGCCCATGGCGAACGCGGCGTACGTGCTGATGCAGCTCGGACGCAGCGAGGAAGCCTACGCGCTCATCGAGCGCGCGCTCTCCATCCGGCCGGACAGCGGTCTCGCGGTCGCCCGGTGGGGCCACGCGGTGCGGACGAGCGATCCGCGCGCGCCCCAGTTCGAACAGGCGGCGGTGAAGATCGCCAGCGAAGATCTGGTGCTGCAGCAGCGGGCCGCGCTGGCGCTCTGGCAGGGCCAGATCAACGCGTACGACAAGCTCGTCGAGGCGCTGCGCGCGAAGGCGCGGGCGGCGAAGAACCCCGGCACGGTCGAGAGTCTCGACCTCGGCCAGACGATCACGCGGGCCACCTTTACCGGCGCACAGAAGGAAGCGCTCCAGGCATTCCACGCAAAGCTGCCTCCGGGAGCCACGGCAGGTCGCGCCCAGACCGCGCTGGCACTGGCAATGATCGGTGACCTCGCGCCCGGCCGGGCGTTGCTGCCGGAGCTCAAGAAGGCATCCGCGAACAACGAGGGCCTCAAGTACCAGGCGGCCCTCATGGAGGCCTACATCAAGGGCGCGGACGGGCAGGTCAAAGAGGCGGTCGGCCTGCTGGAGGCGACGCTGGTCGAAGTCCCACGCGCGCAGGATCTGCACTTCTACATCGGACAGATCCGGGAGCGGTCAGGGGATCTCGACGGCGCGATCGCGAGTTATCAGGCCGTGGTGAAAGCGGCGCCCGCGCTCGGAGGCAGTGCGGTCGTGCCGCTTTCGCGGCTCGCGATCGCCGAGCTCTACCTCAAGCAGAGCAAGAATGCGCAGGCCGCCGCAGAGCTCGACGTGCTCCTCACTCAGTGGAAGAACGCCGACGCAGACTTCCCGCTGCTGGCGAAAGCGAAGGATCTGCGCGCGAAGATCGGGACGGCGGCTAAATGAACGTCAGGTCCGGCTTCCTGAAGTCCCCGCCGAGGATCGACACGGAATTCGCCCCGAGCCAGTTGTCGATGACGCGCGCGTAGACCGACCGGAAGTCGGTCTCGTGCGTGACGTCGCCGCTGTTGTTCTCGAGCGTCGGATTGCCGACCTGCAAGCTGGCCGCGGTGCCGTAGAGATTGCCTCGCACGTTGCCGCCCATCGCCATCATCAGGCCCGCGGCGCCGTGGTCGGTGCCGCCGCTGCCGTTCTCGAACGCCCGGCGTCCGAACTCCGAGAACTGGATGACGAGCGTGTCGTTCAGCACGCCCATGTTCTTGAGGTCGTTGTAGAACGTGGACAGCGCGGTGTTGATCGTGTTCATCAGCGCGCCGTAGGCGGCGACGGCGGAGTTCGGATTCTGCCCGGCGTGCGTGTCGTACCCGCCCGTCGTGACCCAGAAGACCTTGGTCCCGATGCTGCGGTTGATCGCGCCCGCGACGAAGCGAAACGCCTGCGACAGGCCGTCGTTGCCGTACGTCACGCCGGTGCCGTTGTAGTTGGCCACGCTGGCGACGCGATCGAGCGTCGCGAGCGCCGCCTGCGTCGTGCCGTTGACGAACGACAGGTGCGGCTGGTCGGGCGGCAGGTGCGAGGCGATTCTCGTCATCGCCTGGCGCGCGAACACCGGCTCGGTCGTGCCGCCGTTCGGACTCTGGAAGGCGTACGTCGCCGGGCTCTGAATCGCGGGCACGCTCACCTTGTTGCCGATGAGCGACCGCGGCACTTCGCGCACCGTGCACCAGCCGGCCAGCGGATCGACCGGTGACGGCAGCGTGTCCAGATAGCGGCCCAGCCAGCCAGATCCCGTGGGACTCCCCGGATTGCCCGTCGACCAGATATCCGTGCCCAGGAAGTGCGATCGGCTCGAGTTCTGATAGCCCGTGCGCTGGATGATCGCGAGGTGTCCGGCGTCGTAGATCGTCTTCAGTCCGGTGAGCCGGGGGTGCAGACCCAGTTGCTTGTTGCTGCTGTCGCGTCCGATCTGCAGCACGTTCGCGGCGGTCACAGCGATCGTCGGCCGCCGGCGAGTAATAGGCCGGGTCGGTGTAGGGCACCAGCGTGCTCAGCGCGTCGTTGCCGCCCGAGAGATACAGCACGACCAGGTTGCGTCGCGAGGCGCCCTGCGCGCGAGCCAGATCGGAGATGAACGCCGGCGCCCCGAAGCTCACGGTGAACGCCGACACGCCACCGCGGATGAAGTCTCGTCGTGTCACCTTCATGGTGTCGCTCCCCTAGACGATCTGAAACGAGCCCGACCCCGCCAGCAGATGGACCAGCCCGGGAGCCTTGTTGTTCAGTTGCGCGTCGGATCCCGTCCAGGCGCCGCCCGCGTTGATGTAGTCGATGAGCGCGCTGCGCACGTCGCCGCTCGGTTCAGGAAGCGACAGCCCCTCGAGACAGAACGACAGCAGCTTCTCTGGCGTCTCGCGCGAGGCGGAGGCCGCCGTCCGCAACGCGACGCGCTGGTTGGTCGTGAGCGTCGCCGCGAAGTTCATCCGCGCCAGCATGCCGCCGGTGGAGAACCAGCCCGGCCCGAGATCCCAGCCGTTCACGTCGGGCGGCTCGAACAGCTGCTGGCCCATGTTGACGAGCGGCGCGAGCGCGTTGTTCAGACCGAACCCGACGTGTCCCACTTCCTTGAGCGAGCGCACGACGTACTCGACCGGCCAGCTGTAGCGCTGGTAGAACCGCGCCGAATCGAGGAACTGCGGCGAGAACAGCACCGCGCGAATCACCGGCTTCATGTTCGTGTCGTTCCTGAGGTACACGTTCGAGATGTTGTCCACGAACTGGCCGTCGGGGGCGTCCGTCTCGCTCACGAACCAGGTCCACAACCGCCGCGCCATGCGCCGGGCCGTCTCCGGATGAATCGCCAGCGCGTTGATCAGGTCGATGCCGTCCTGCATGCCCGCCGCGGCGGCGCGCGCCTGGATCCGCCTGCCGCCATCCTTGTAGATCGCGAACGTGAAGTCCTTCGCGTTCGTGTCGTGCTGGGCGGCGTTGTAGTTGAACGCCCGAGCCGCAGTTGGCTGACCGCCTCGAAGGTTGGTGACGTTCCAGCCGGTGAAGACTCGCGCGGCCGCGTACACGTCCTGCTCGGTGTAGTTCCCGACGCCGAACGTGAACAGCTCCATCAGCTCGCGGCCGAAGTTCTCCTGCGGCACGGCCCTGAAGTTCAGGTAGCCGTCGAGCCAGTACGAGCATCGCGGGATCCTTGGCCACTTCGGTGAGCAGCGTCCGGAAGTTGCCGAGCGCATGCTCGCGGAACAGCTCGATCTGGCCCTTCGCGCCGCCGGGATCCGTGGACGGCTTCGCCGCCATCATCCTCGTCGCGTCGATGTCGCCGACGATGCCGGCGATCTTGCTGTACGCCGTCGCGAAGTGATGGTGCCAGATGAGCGCCATCCGCTCCTGGAGCGGCGCCGGGCGAATGCACCATCCGGAACAGCCAGCGCTGGCGCGCCTCGTTGATCTGTGTGTTCGGCGATGCGAATCGTGCTGCTCACATAACCGGGCGTCCCGATCAGGTCGTCAACGTCCGTCTCGTTCGGATCGAAATCCGTCAGGGCCGCCACCGCCACCGGATAGGTGTACTGGGCAAATCGGTCCCGCTCGGCTGGCGTCGCGCCAAATGCGGCGCGGCGCAGCAGGTGCTCGACAAACGGCGTGAGTGTCGCCATAGCTGACGCCTTCCAGGATAGGGCCGAAGCCCGCCCGTCTAATTTAGCAGTGCAGGGTCCGCATAAGCATACTCCCGGTGAGCCCCTGCGGGGGACGAGTATCCGTTAGACCGGACCGGCGGGCCCCCGGTTACAAATGCCGCACGAACCCGAAGGCCTCATCCTCACGACGCCGTTCCCCGCGGGCATACCGAAGGGCCGCCCGGGCGGCCAGCCAGGCCAGGCCTTCGCCGTGCCAGCCGAAGGCCATCGCAAAGAAATGAAACGGATAGTTCCGGTGCGAGCCGATCCAGGGCAGCCCATCGGGAGTGGACACGATCGGGAGATCCCAGCCCCAATGAGCCGGCAATCCCGAAATGGCGGGATATCGAAGGGACAGCTCGTACATGAGCTGAGCGGTCCGCTGGATTACAGACTTGTCGCGCTGGCGGGCTGGTGGCGTCCGGGACCTCGCTCCGGCATAGAGCACGCGATCGTCGGTCAGCCATCGCACCCAGGACCGGTTGTCGCCGGTTTCCGTGGTCACGCTGTCTCGACGTCCGGCCTCCCGACGCATCGCAGCCGACCAGGGCTCAGTGACGACGGCATAGCCGGTCTCGCGCCGGACGTGACGGCGAAGCTGCCCGAACAGCGTGCCCGGCTCACCCGTCGCGACCACGATGAGCGTCGTCCGGATGCGGCCGCCGGCCAGCAGGACATCGGCGTACTTTCGAGTGAACCGTGTCCGCCTGACGGTGGACCGCTCGAAAATCCGTGCGCCGTTCTGCTCGGCCGCGCCGACGAGGCCGAGCGTCGCACGCACGGGATCGAAGACGTACGCGTCACTCAGGCGCAAGGCGCCGAACGAGTCGGTGCCGCTCTCCGCCCGCGCCGACGCCGGTGTCGACCAGGGCGCGCCGACGGACGCGGCACGACGCGCGGCTTGTTCTTTGCGGAGCGTCTGACTCTCGTCGGACGTTCGCGCGTTGATCACGAAGGCGGCCGACTCGAGATCCGATTTCGTCGGCAGTTTCTTCAGCGCCGCGGCAAACTCGCGCGCGCTCCGCTGGGCATCGACCCACGCCGTGCGCGCGACCCGCCGCCCCGCCAGCGCTTCGACGCTTCGAAACGAGGCGTCCGGCTCGGGCAGAATCACACCGAGGCTGCCGGCCGTCGCACCGCCGGCTATGCGATCGGCTTCGAGCAGCACGACATCGAGGTTGCCGGACGCGAGCACATACGCCGCGGTCGCGCCCGTCAGGCCGCCCCCAATCACGACGGCATCGGCGGTGTGCTGCCCCCGAAACACCGGATGGGTGCGACGTCGATTGCTGGCAGTGCGTTCAGACCAATAGCGAGAGCCGTAGCCGGGCATGGGGTAGAAGGATAGCTGACTTCAATCGGCAATCGGGGAATCGGCAATTGGCAATGGCAAAGAAATCGAGCAATCGATAATGGAAATCGGCAATCGGTAATGGAGATCGGCCATCGGCCATCGGCAATCGGCGCGCCGCTAGCCCAGCAGTTGCAGAACGAGCCGTTCGTAGAGATCGACCGCTCTGTGCAGCTCCGCAATCTCCACATGCTCGTCGTCGCTGTGCGCCCGGGCGACGGAGCCCGGGCCGAGCAGGAGCGGCGCGCCCCAGCGGTCGAGGAACGGGATGTCGGTGGTGAACGAGAACGTCGGCGTCTCGAAGCCCGGGACCGTGGTGAGCCGGACGGGCGGGACGACCAGCACGTCGTCGACGGCGATCCCGGATCCGACGTGCGCTTCGATCAGCCGGCGCACGGCGTCGTGGCTGCCGACCGTGCGGAACATCATCTCGGCGTCGGCACTGGGCGGAATGACGTTCGGTGCGATGCCGCCGTTGATGAGACCGACCGTGTAGAACGTCGCGCCGAGGTCGGGATCGGCCGGCCAGGCGACCGCGCGAAGCGCGACGAGCGCGTCCACGAGCTTGTCGATGGCGGAGTCGCCGAGCTCGGGCAGGCTCGAATGCGCGGCCTTGCCCGTCGCCACGAGGCGCACGCGATAGACGCCGCGCGTGGCGGCGGCCAGGCGATTGTCGGTCGGCTCGCCGTTGATGAGAAAGCGCGATCCGGGCGCGACGAGGTTCGCGGCTTTCGCGCCTTCGCTGCCGCGTTCTTCCCCCACGACGAAGAGCAGGCCGGCGCGCGTCTCGCCGCGCGCGCGGAGCCGCTCGACCGCGGCGATCTGGGCGACGAGGATGCCTTTCGCGTCGCACGATCCGCGTCCGTACAGCCGGCCGCCCTCCTCCCGGCTCGGAAAGAACGGCGGCACGCAGTCGAAATGCGTCGTGAGCACGACCTCGGGCCGGCCGGCCGTCGCGATGATGTTGAAGCGGCCGTCGACGACCGGCTGCGTGACGACCTCGTAGCCGAGGCTGCCGAGCGTGCGGGCGAGAAACTCGCCGGCCGCGATCTCGTTCGGCGTGGTGGAATCGATGTCGACCAGCGCGCGCGTGAGTCGGATCTGAGTCAGCGAATCCACGACTCCAGCTCCGTGCGCGTGTCCGTGCTCTGATCCCTGTACTTGACGATGACGGGCGTCGCGAGCGAGAGACCCCAGTCCTTGCCGGCGCCGACGGTCACCGCGCGCGCGCCCGGCACGACGACCGCGCCTTCGGGCACGACGAGCGGCTGCCCTTCTGCGGCACGAATGATCGCACCGCGCGGCAGATCGTAGAGCGGCGTCGACGCGGTGAGAATGACGCCCGCCGCGATGACCGCGCGCTGCTTGATCACGGCGCCCTCGTACACCCCCGTGTTGCCGCCGACCAGCACGTCGTCCTCGACGATGACGGGCAGCGCGCCGACGGGCTCGATGACGCCGCCGATCTGCGCGCCGGCCGAGAGGTGCACGCGGCGGCCGATCTGCGCGCAGGATCCGACGAGGGCGTGCGAGTCCACGAGCGCGCCTTCCGCGACGTACGCGCCGATGTTGATGTACATCGGCGGCATGCAGACGACGCTCGATGCGACGTACGCGCCCTCGCGGATGGTCGAGCCGCCGGGCACGATCCGCACGCCGGCCGCGACGCCGGGCTTCTTCAGCGGCATCGTGTCCTTGTCGTAGAACGGCCACCGCCCGTGATCGGCCGACACGTCGACGGTGTCGCCGAACCGGAAGCCCAGCAGAATCCCCTGCTTGACCCAGGTGTTGACGCGCCATCCGGTCGGGGTCGATCCGTCAGGCTCTGCTGCGCGGACCTCGCCGCGGCTGAGTTGCTGTTGAAGCTCGAGGAACGCGGCGCGCGCAGCGGCCTTGTCGGCGCTGGCGCCCTGCGCGAACAGCGACGAGATCGTCTCCGCCAGACTCACGAAGCGCGCGCTCCGGCGACGACGGGCAGCCCGAAGTCTCTGAGCACGGCCAGGATCTTTTCCTGAGACGCCGGCCGGGGCGGCACCATGGGCAGCCGGAAGGCGCCGTCGCACAATCCCATCGCGGCCATGGCGAACTTCACCGGTCCAGGGCTCGACTCGACGAAGTTGATCTGCATGAGCGGCAGGAGCTTGTCGTGGAAGTGCCGCGCGGTCGCGAAGTCGCCGCGCTCGGCGGCCTCGACCATCTGCACCATCTCCGCCGGCGCTTCGTTCGACGCCACCGAGATGATGCCGCGGCCGCCGACCGCCATGAGCGGCAGCGTCAGCGCGTCGTCTCCCGACAGCACGAGAAACGCCGACGGCACGGCGCGGCAGATCTCCGCCATCTGGGTCATGTTGCCCGACGCCTCTTTCACGCCGACGATGTTCGGGATGCCGCTGAGGCGAACGAGCGTCGCCGGGTCGACATTGCAGCCGGTGCGGCCCGGCACGTTGTAGACGACGATCGGCAGCGAGGTGCTCTCGGCGATGGCTTTGTAGTGCTGGTACAGCCCTTCGGGCGTGGGCTTGTTGTAGTACGGCGTCACCGACAGGATGCCCTGCGCGCCGGCCCTCTGCATCTCGGCAGCCGCGTGGATGACTTCCTTCGTGTCGTATCCGCCGGCGCCGGCCAGCACGAGCGCGCGTCCTTCGGCTTCGTCGGCGACGATCTCGACGATCTTCACCCGCTCCGCCGCCGAGAGCGTCGGCGTCTCACCGGTGGTGCCGCACGGCACGAGGAAGTGGACGCCGGCGTCCACCTGCCGCCGCGCCAGCCGCCGCACCGCACCGTCATCAAGTGCGCCGCTCCTGGTGAACGGCGTGACGAGCGCGGTTCCAACGCCGGTAAATGTCAGTCGCATCGAAGACCTCCGCCGTGCTTATTCCCCAATCATGTCCCGAACCGTGAACCAGCCGCGACGGCCTTTGAGCCACTTGGCAGCCTCGAGCGCGCCGTGGGCGAAGACCGAGCGGTCGCGCACCGTGTGGGTGAGCGTCACGGTCTCGGCCGGGCCGTCGAACCCGATCGTGTGAGTGCCGGGAATGGCGCCCGCGCGCGTGGACGTGACGTCGATCGCCCTCGAGAATCCGGCCTGTTCCATCGCGGCCCGCAGCATCAGCGCGGTCCCCGACGGCGCGTCCTTCTTGGCGCTGTGATGCAGCTCGTGAATCCAGGCGCCGACGTCGCTCCGGCTGCCGAACAGCCGCGCGGCCTTCTCGACCACCTCGCGGAAGATGTGCATCCCGAGGGAAAAATTCGCCGACGCCATCACGCCGATGCCGGCACGGCCGGCGATCTCGCGGCAGGCCGGCTCGTCGGCCTGCCAGCCGGTCGTGCCGATGACGACGTCGATCTTCCGGGCGGCGAGCTGCGCGAGGTTCGGACGCACGGCCGCCGCCTGTGAGAAATCAATCGCGACGTCGACGTCACCGAACTCGCCAAGGGCGATCGCCGCCGCGCCCGATCGAGTCGTCAGGATGGCCGCGACCGTGGCGCCATGCGACGGCGCGAGCGACTCCACCAGCCGCCCCATCCGCCCGTGACCGATCAGCAACAGCCGCACTGACGCCTCCTCATGAGGCCAAAGGCCCAGGGCCACAGGCCAAAGAACGGCAGACACCACCTGGGCCCCTGGCCTTGGGCCCCTGGCCTAGCCTCCGGCGCTCACGCTCTTGCCTTCCCGCGCGCCGCTGAAAAACCGGTCGTGCACGCGTCGCAGCGTCGTCTCCAGATCCGCCTCGCGAATCACGAGCGTGATGTTACGCCGCGCCGCAGCCTGCGAGACCATCCGGATCGGCACCCCGCCCGCGGCCTCGAGCAGCCGGCTGACGAACGACGGGTCGGTCTGCAGGCCGTCGCCGACGGCGCAGATGATCGCCATCTCGTCCTCGCGCGTGACCTCGGCGACGTCTGCGAGCGTGGCCATGATCTCCGGCACGCGCCGCGCGTCGTCCAGCGTGACCGACACGCTGACCTCGGAGGTCGTCACGACGTCGACCGAGGTCCGGTGCTGCTCGAACACCTCGAAGATGCGCTTGAGGAACCCGTGGGCCATGAGCATACGCGTGGACGCGATGTCCACGACGGTGACGCCCTTCTTCGACGCGACAGCCGTCAGCGGGCCGCCGCCGGCCGGCCGTTCGCGCGTGATCAACGTGCCCGTCGCGTCCTGCGGCCGCATCGAGTTGAGGATCCGCACGGGGATGTTCCTGCCGACCGCCGGCTGAATCGTCGCAGGGTGCAGCACTTTGGCGCCGAAGTACGCGAGCTCGGAGGCTTCGGCAAACGAGAGATGAGGCACCACGCGCACGTCGCGGACGATCCGCGGATCGGCGGTGAGCATGCCGTCCACGTCGGTCCAGATCTGAATCTCGGTGGCGTCCAGGCACGCGCCGATGATCGCCGCTGAGTAGTCGGATCCGCCGCGCCCGAGCGTCGTCGTCACGCCCCCGGAACTGGCGCCGACGAATCCGCCGACGACGGGAATGCGCCGCGAAGCGAGCAGCGGATCGACGGCCGCACCCAATGCCGCCGTCGTCTCGGGCCAGAGCGGCGCCGCGCTCATGTGATCGGCCGTCGTGACGACGGCGCGGCGGGCGTCCACCCAGCTCGCCGCGAGCCCGTGCGAGGTGAGCGCCGCGGCGACGATCCGGCTGCTGAGAATCTCGCCGACAGCGGCAATGGCGTCCAGCCATCGCGGCGTCACTTCACGAAGCACGCAGAGCGCGCCGACGATGCGCTCGAGCTCGTCGAACTCGCGACGGATGAACTCGTCCACGGCCCGTCGTTCCTCGTCGTGACGGATGACACCCGCCACCTGCAGATGCCGATCGCGAAGCGCGTGCACGTGTTCGCTCGCGCCTTCGCCGTCGCCGGCCGCGGCTTCGGCGGCGAGGCCGAGCAGCCGGTCCGTCGCGCCGCCGAGCGCCGACACGACGAGAATCGGCCCGCGCCAGTCGCGGCTCTCCGGCTGGACGGCCACCTGCCGCGCCGCGCGCACGATGCCAATCAGCCGTTCGATGGCGGCGCGATCCGCCACGGACGTGCCGCCGAACTTCATGACGATCATCCGAGCAGCCCCTCCGCCTTCATCAACTCGGCATTCAGGATCGATGCGCCGGCCGCACCGCGAATCGTGTTGTGACCGAGCGCCACGAACTTGTGAGACAGCACCGGACACGAACGGACGCGGCCGACCGACACGGTCATGCCGCCGCCCAGCTCGGCGTCGAGCCTCGGCTGCGGCCGAGTCGTCTCGGACATCACCAGCAACGGCGTCGCCGGCGCGGTCGGCAGGCCCAGCGTCTGCGGCTTGCCGCGAAACGCCCGCATCGCCGCGATGACCTCGTCGGCCGTCGGCCGCTGCCCGAGATCGAGTGACACCGTCATCGAGTGACCGTCAATCACCGGGACGCGATTCACCTGCGCGCTGATGACGCACGAATAGGGCGTCGAGCCGTTGTCGGTCCCGAGGATCTTGACCGTCTCGCTCTCGATCTTCTCTTCCTCGCCGCCGCCGATGAACGGAATGACGTTCCCGAGGATATCGAGTGACGGCACGCCCGGATACCCGGCGCCCGACACCGCCTGCATCGTCGTGACGAGCACTTTCTGGATGCCAAACTGACGGAGGGGCGCGAGCGCCATCGCGAGCACGACGACGGCACAGTTGGGATTGGTGACGATCGCGCCGGTCCAGCCTTTGAGGCGGCGCTGTTCCGGGATCACCGCGAGGTGCTCGGCGTTCACTTCCGGCACGAGCAGCGGGACCAGCGGATCCATGCGATGGCTGCGGGCGTTGCTGAGGACGATGTGGCCGGCGGCCGCAAAAGCGTGCTCGAGCTCGTCGGCCGCCTTGGCGTCGAGCGCGGAAAAGACGATCTTCGGGCCGCGGCCGGGGACACACGCCTCGACGCGTTTCCCCCGGCACGCGTCCGGCATCGGCGCCGCCAGCCGCCACGGGGCGGCCTCTTCGTACGCCTTGCCCTCAGACCGCTCGCTCGCGGCCAGCCACTGCACGTCGAACCAGGGATGGCACGCGAGCCGCGAGATGAACTGCTGCCCGACCATGCCCGTCGCGCCCAACACACCGACTTCTGTTCTCATCGCCATCAGTTTGTCCACTCGCCACATACGTTCTGATTTCGCATTTTCGACTTTCGACTTTCGACTTTCGATTCAAAACAAAAAACCCGCCGTGCGGTACGCGCATCGGCGGGTTCGAACTTCTGTGACTGACTCTGTCAGCCCGCGGTCATGCGCACACGTTGGCCTTCATACGCTTGACTCGCTTTCGCGACGCAGGACGTGGACGCACGGCGTTCATTGACGTGAGAGAAGTATATGGGGCCCCACGAGGGCACGTCAAACGTACCCGTCGTACCCGTCGGACCGTCAGAAACTGAACGTCATGCCCATGTTCACCTGCCGCACCCCGGTGACGGTCGTCGGCTGGGCGAAGAACGGCGAGGTCATCACTCCGCTGTAGCCGACGTAGTTCTTGTGGTTCGTGATGTTGAAGATGCTGACGTTGAACCCCAGCCGGTACCGGCTGGCTTCAGACGCCTGCCCGGTGCTGACCGTCATCGCGCCGCCGACGTTCGTGATCGAGATGCCCGGCGGCAGCGCGACCTTCCGCTTGCCGAGGCTCAGGGTGTACGAGAAGTTCGCGTTCATGTTGAACGAACCGGAGCCGCGGGCGCTGTTGCGCCCGACGCCGGCGGGCCGGTCGTTGAAGACGAGATCGGCGTTGTCGTCATACCCGGTCCGGATGGTGTACGGCCCCGCGGTGGCGCCGGAGAAGTTGATCCCCGCGTTCAGGTTGCGCAGCATCGAGCTGTTGAACGAGACGTTGTACCGGTAGCGGATGTCCTCGCCGCTCGGTCCCCATTCGGTCTCGACGCCGTTGCTGACCGGAATCGTGTACGCGCCGTCCGTGTTGTTCTCCGACTTGTTGATGAAGAACGAGCCGCCCACTGAGGCACGGCGCCAGTTCCATCGTGCCTGCGCGAGCGCGGGGCCCGGCGCCGCCAGGCTCAGATTGATGCTCGTACTGAGCGATCGGCCGCGCTGACTCGCGTCGGAGACCACTTCGACGAGGTTCGCGAAGGCCGGATGGGGCCGGACGCCCTCGACCGGCGCGTTCAGATTATGGCCGCGCGCCCGCTCTGAGCCGCGCAGCTCGGCATAGGTCGCGTTCACGGTCACCGTTCGCGTGATCTGCTGGCTGATCCCCGCGCTCAGCCGCTTCGTCCTGGGCATCCTGACGTAGTCCGAGTAGCGATACTGATTCGTCGCCGGGATCGACCCGCCCAGGCCCGGATCCGGGAACGGCGGATTGATGAGGTTGAGCTCCTGCTGGCGAAACCCGTCGAACCGGAGCGTCTGTTCGTACGTCGCCGTGCTGATCCAGTCGTGGAAGATCCCCCAGCTCGCGCGGAGCGTCGTGCGGCCGCTCTTGAACGGCGCCCACGTGATGCCGATGCGCGGCATGACGCTGTCGTAGTCCGACAGGTGCGTCTGCACTTCGTACCGCACGCCGGGCGTGATCGTCAGGCCGCGGCGGATGCGCACGTCGTCCTGAAAATAGAAGTTCGCCTGCATGTTGGAGTACTCGATCAGCGGATCGCCGATGCGGCGCGTGTAGCTGCGCGGCCGGCCCGCCTCGTAGTCCTCGAGGCTCGCAAACGTGTACGTCCCGAGGTAGTTGGTGGCCTGATCGGAACGGTACGAGTAGCCGTCGAGCGCGATCCCGGCGCGGAACGAGTGCATGCCGCGCACGTAGTCGAGATCCGACGCCAGACTGTACGACAGCGTCTTGCGCGACCCCTTCTGCTGCGCGCCGCCCGAGGTGAACGCGTCGTTCACCATCACGGTGGGCGCCTCGAGCGCGGACTCGGTCGAGAACTTCGACCAGTTGCCGTAGAAGCGCGTGTTCATGAAGAACCGGCGCCCGAGCGGCCCGACTTCCTGCAGCATGAAGTTGAACCCTCGCGCCTGGCTCGAAAAGGCGCGCGTGACCAGATCGTACTGGCCGACTCCCTGGTTCCGGCTCTCGTTCCGGTTGACGTTGAGCGACATCCGAATCGTCTGGTCGCGCGTGACCGCCCAGTCGAGATACCCGCCGCCGAACGTCGACTCCGACGGCGTCCGGATGAGCGCCACCGTCGAGACCGTGCCGTCGGGCAGCGCGGCGACGTAGTTCGGCTGCACGTACGAGCTCGTGCCACTGAGGTTGAGCGAGAACGACGCCTTGTCCTTCACCAGCGCACCGCCGATGCCGCCGCCAAAGTTGCGGTTCTGCGACGCGGGCTTCGTCGTCGTGAACGGATTGGCGCCGTCCATCGCGCTGTCACGGAATCCGAACCTCGTGTTGCCCCGAATCGGCCCGAGGCCCGGCTGCGTGACGATCTCGATGTGCAGCCCGCCGGCGAAGTGGCTTTCTGCCGCGAACTGGTCGCGCATGATGCGAATGGACTTGATCTGCGCCTTCGGCGGAAGATCGCGGCCCTCGAAGCTGTCCACCTTGAAGACGGCGTCCGGGCCGGCCATCTCTTCCAGTTGGCGCCGCATCTCGACGGGGTCGTCGGACAGGAGCTCGATCTGCTCGCGCGTGAGCGCCGTGCCGAACAGCGGCGCGCGGTCGGTCGCCGCGTCCTGCCGATCGCGCGAGACGGTCACGGAATCCTCGAGCCGTTTCAGCGGCAGGATCACGACGTGCTTGTTGTCGCCGGCCCGGAGGCGGACGTCCTTCAGGCCGCCGATCTCGAAGCCGGGAAACTCGCCCGTCAAGTTGTAGCGCCCCGGCGTCACCTTCTCGAAGATGACCAGGCCTTTGTCGGACGTCTTGAGGGGCGCGATCGCTCTGGCCTTCGTCGCGTCCTCGAGACCGGTCAAGGTCACCGATGCGCCCGGGAGGATCGCGTTGGTCTGATCGATGACCGTGATGAGCACGCGCGCTTCCTGCGGCGGCGTCTGGGCGAGGACAGGCACGGCGGCAAGACAACACGCCACCGCGGCAACAGCGAAGACACTCCGTACGCTCATTTGGCGACCTCGAATTTCCTGGGATCGATCCGCGCGTTGATTCGGAACTGATCGAACGTCGTCTCTTCCACCGTCTCGGTGCCGACGGCGCGACGCAGGCGGAACGGGAACATCACCCCATTCCCGGCATCGCGGTAGTCGGAGTAGTAGATGCGATTCTCGACCGGCTTGGCCGTGGCGAGCGCCTTGGCGCGCAACGCCTGCACGTCTTTCGTGTACTTGTCCTGCTCTTCTTTCGTCGCAGTCGGCGGAGGCAACGCCGGCGCCTCGACCAGGACCGCTCCGGGCGGAACGTCCTTCGGCGCCGGCTGACCGGGCAGCATCATCACCACGTTCGTCGCGGGCGTCGTCCAGCTGACCATGATGGGCAGCGACGTCTGACTGTTGACGAACAACCGCCACGCCAGGTTGCCTTCGCCCTTGATATCGATGACCTCCGCCTTACCCTGCGGCGCCTCGGCCTGACCCGCCAGCGTGAACGTGAGCGGGTATGACGGGAAAGACGTCGCGAACATGCCGAGGGTTAACTTGACGAAGTCCTGCTTCACCTGCAGGAGACGCATCCGCCGCGGATCGACCGGCGGTCCGCCGGCGCGGGCGCCGGGAGGCATCCCGGCAGGCGGCTTTCCCGCAGCCGCTGGAGGCGGGCCAGCCGCGCCCGGCGGCGAGGCCGGCGCACCCGTCGCCGGTGCGCCCTGGCGCGGCGGCGACGCCGCGGCTCCGCCAGGCGCGGGAGCGCCGCCCTGACGAGGCGGCGGCGCCACGGGCAACGGCAGCTGAATCATCGCGTCGCCGTTGAAGCCGAGCGACGTCGGGCCGCTTTCCTGCGCGGGAATCTCGTCTTTCCTGACGTACTTGTCCGGCAACTCGACCGCAATCTCGAACTCGACAGGCACGAGGTTGATGCCCTGCACCCGGCGGGTCCGGCCCGTGACGACGAACGTCTTGACCGCCGCGAGCTTGCCCTCGCCCCCAAGCGCTTCGCGCGTCCGGGCGAGCACCCCCGCGGCATCCCGGGCAGGACCTTGTCCTTCGAGACCCACCACCCCTGCCAGACACAGCACTAACGTCAACTGTCCGAAACCGCGCATGTCTTCTTTCTTAATGGCGCGTGGGGCCCCACCCCCACGCGCGCGCCCCCGACGGCTCACTCCGTTCGCCTGGGGGCGGTCCTCTCTTAGACGAAATAAGACACCCGCCGGGTGGTTGTTGCTCGCGGGCATGAGAAAAATGTGCGTCCTCAGGTAATTCTGGGAAGAAACGGACCGATGACGAGTCGTCCGATCATGAGCGCGAACCAGAGTACTGCCGGAAATGCCGGCACCGTCCGATCGACGGACCCGAAGGCGCGCGCCATTGCCGGCCACGCGTGCCAGGCGACCACCGCGCCGAGCGTGCCGAGCGCGTACGTCGCCGAAAAGGCGTAGCGTTCAGCGAACCGGCTGGACGGACTGAGTATGACGACCGCCACCACCACGAACAGCGCGCCGAAGATCATACCTCGCCGGGCGGGCTCGGCCGTCGCCTGCCAGATAGACCTGAGCCGGCCCCGCCACTGCCAGACGATGATGCCGAGCGTCAGGCTCCACGGCGTCGCATGCCACAACAGGCGCGTGACGTAGAACCACACGTGACCGGCTAGCGTCGAGGCGCCTTCGATTGGCGTCAAGATCGTGAGCGGGCCGAGCTGACGCTGCCAGTACGGTCCCCAGAACGTCTCGCCGGTGACTCGAAAATACGCGGCGTCGTACGCCATGGCCGTGATCGCCATCAGGACACCTGCAGCAGCCAGCGCGACGATCGGACGCGCGATCGATCCTGTGACGCGTGCCGGATTGAGCGCGATCCAGAGCCCGGCCGCCACGACGATCAGCACGACGAAGACGGCCTTCACGAGCAGCGCGGCCACGAACGCGGCGGCAACGACAGCCGCCCACCACCAGGATCGTCTGACGCCGTCCAGTCCGAGGAGGACGAGGAGCGTGCAAAAGAGCATCGGGTACTCGTGGTTCGCGCGGATGCGAAAGAGAAACGCCACCGGCATGAGCTGCAGCAGGATCAGCGCCGCGCGGCCGGCCTGGCCCGAGGTCACCCGGCTCACGAGGACGCCGATGAGCAGCAGCGATCCCAGTCCCACCGCGGTCCCGACGACATAGGAACCCTGCACGGGCGGCAGACCGAGCCGTGCGAGCGCCGTCGGCAGCAGGAACACGCCCGCCGGGTGCTCGCGAAAGAGTCCCTGACTGTCCCAGTAGCCCCACCACTCGGGCGCGATCCAGTGCGACACGGGGCCCTCAGCGAGTCGCGCCGACAGATTGGCGTACAACGCCGAGTCCGGGTCGTCGCTCGCAAAGCTCGTGACGACGAGCAGCGTCGCGACCACGAGATAGAGCGCCGCCCAGGTCACGAGCTCAGGCGGGCGCAGCATGCGTTGCGGCATCGACAGGACGTCGCATGCTATCCCGACACGTGAACAGCTCGCCAGAGCTCTCAGGAAAAACTCACCATGAAGAATGAAGACATGAAGGGGTTTTGGGAAAGAACGCTTGTCGAAAGCGCTTTTCGACAAGTGTTCTTCGAAAAACCCACTTCACGTCTTCATTCTTCATGGTGAGATCTTGGTGACGGCTTAGAAGCCGAATCTCATCCCCACCTCGATCTTCCGCGGGTTCAGAACGTTCGTCGGCTGTCCAAAGAACGGCGAGATGATGACGCCGCTGTAGCCGATGTAGTTCGAGTGATTGGTGAGGTTCTGTCCGGACGCATAGAGCTCGATCCGGAAGCGGCGATCGCTCGCGGCGCCGCCGATGCTGCCGGGCATGCCGCCGCCGGGTCCGCCAATCGTCACGATCATGGGCCCGCCGCCGGTCCCTCCCGTCTGCGCGCGGGGACCGAAGTAGATGCTGTACGCCGCGCGCAGCCCGAAGTCCCAGTGCGCGGCGCCCAACGCGGAGTTACGGGCCACGCCGGCCGGACGGTCGTTGAAGACGCCGTCGCGATTGAGATCGGCGCCGGTTGTGACCGTGTACGGCATCCCGGACAGCGCGCGGAAGCTCAACCCGATCGTCAGATTGCCCATCGGGCGCATGTTGAAGAGACCGCCGAGCCGATGGCGCGGCATCTGGACGCCCCACTCGGTCGAGAGGTCGTCGCCGTTGGCCGGAAGTCCGAACGCGCCGGTCGTGTTCGTCTCGCTCGCCGTGAACGTGTAGTTCGCGGCGAGCAGCGTCTGACGCCAGTTGAGCTTCATCAGGTTGGCCGAGAGGCCGACCGAGTGGGAGCGCGACGCGGCATCGCCCGTCACTTCGATGACGTTGCCGAACTGTGGATCGGGCCGCACGCCGTCTTCGGGCGCGTTGACGTCGCGGCCGCGCAGCAGCCCGGCGCCATGACGATACGTGTAGGTCGCCGTCAGCCGGAATGAAGGCGTGAGCGTCTGCTCCACGCCGAAGTTGGCGCCGAGACTCGCCGGCAGCCTCAGCCCGCTCGCCAGGAGGTACCGATTCGACGGCATCATCGTGCCGGCAGCCCCGGGATCGGGCCAGGCCGGGTTGACGACGTTCAACTCCTGCTGGCGCACGCCGTCCACTCTGATCGTCTGCTCGTAGATCGACGTCCCCAGCCAGTCGCTGAAGTAGCCGAAGCCGCCGCGGAACGTCGTTCTTCCGCTCGTGAGCGGCGACCACGTCACGCTGAGCCTCGGTGAGACGTTCATCTGGTCGGCAACGAGCGTCTGCGCTTCGTAGCGCAGCCCGTAGCTGAGCATCAGGCTCCTGTGAAGGCGGTAGTCGTCCTGCGCGTAGACGCCAAGCTGAAGGTTGTCGTAGCGAGACGGTCGGATCGCCGACGCGGCGAGAGAAATTGGACGGCCGGCCGGCGTCGTAGTCGGCGAGGCTCGCGAACGTGTACGTGCCGAAGTAGTTCGAGAAGTCGTCTGACCGGTACCGGCCGCCTTCGATCAACACGCCGGTGCGGAACGAATGCGTCCCTCGGACGTAGTCGAGGTCCGTCGCCGCCTCGAGCTCCGCCGCCCGTACGCCGCCCCGCCGCTGCGCGCCGCCGCTCGTGAACGCGTCGAGCACGCGTACCGTCGGCGCCTCGATCGCCGAGATCGCCTCGCTCTCCGACCAGCGGATCTGCAGGCGGGACTCGGAGAAGAGCCGGCGGCCGACGGCGCCGTTCTCGGAAACGCGAAAGATGTTGTCAGACGTCCGGCTCGCGAACGCCCGATCGGGAAGATCGAAACCGCCGACGCCCTGGTTCCTGAGCTCCACCGCGGTGCGCTGATATGAGAACCGGAGCAGGTGCGCCTGGTTCAGCGCCTGGTCGAACCGGCCGTTGACGAGCTGACGCTCGCCCGGGCGCCGGACCGCGCGCGCGACGGTGGTGTCCGGCAGGGCGGCGAGCAGGTTGCCCGAGTCGAACATCCGCGCGTGTTGGGCACTCGAAAGAAAACGACGACCGGTTCGGCACGATGGTCCCGCTGATGGAGCCGCCGCCCTGCTTCAGGCTCTCGTCGCCCTTCTCGGGCGTAAACGGATTCCTCGCATTGAGCGCGTCGTCTCGAAGCGCGATGTCGACCGATCCCCGGAGCGGCCCGCTGCCGGGCCCGGTCATGACGTCGATGTGCAGCATCGCGGTCATGCCGCCGTGGTTCTGCGCGGCGAACGCGTCCATGCGCGGCAGCCGGATGGAACGAATCTGCGACTTCGGCGGCAGCTTGCCGCCCGTGAAGCCGTCCACGCGCATCGTCGCGCCGGGCGGCGCCATCGCTTTGAGCACGGCTTCCATCTCGTCGGGATCGTCCGGCAGGGCCGCAATCTGCTCACGCGTCAGCACGGTCGAGAACGCGTTGCCGCGCGGATCGATCGCCCTTGTCTGGCGGTCACGGCCGACGACGACGTCCTCGGCGACTTTCTTGATCGGCAGGACGACGGTTCGGCGCGTCTCGCCCGGGCGCAGGCGCACGTCGCGCACGACGACCGTCTCGAACCCCGGGAACCTGGCCTGAATCGTGTACCGTCCGGGTTCGAGCGCGTCGAACGTCGCGAGGCCCGCGGCCGAGGTCTGCGCGGGATCGATCGTGCGCGGGCGGAGACCCTCGTCCTCGCCGGCGACCGTGACGGTCGCGTTGGGAATGACGGCTCCGCTCTGGTCGGCCACCGTCACGAGCAGCCGGGCTCGCTGCAGCGCACCGGATTGGGCGGCCGCGTTCGCGGCGACGACCAGAAATACAGCGACACCCGGCACAAGCCTGATGCATCTGGGCAACACGGCGAGTTCTCCTGTTGATATGACGCGGTCCCACAACCCGGGCCGCGCTACTTAGTTTCGAACGTCTTCGGGTCGATCTTCTGGTTGATCCTTGATCTTCTCGAGCGTCAGCTCTTCGGTCGCGAAGCCGTCGATCATGCGCTGAATGCGCGCCGGCAGCTTCACGCCGCTCACCGCCTGGTACTCCGCGTAGAAGACGCGGTACTCGACGACGCGTCGCTTCGCGTCGGCTTCTTTCATGCGCTCCGCGATCTCCTGCTGCATGCGCTGGACGTCTTCGGGCGATCCCGCGCCACGCGTGATCGTCTGGACCTGCGCGCCCCTCCAACGGCCGTGACGCCGCCCGGTCCCGGACCGCCGATCGAGAGGCGCAGTGGTTCTTTGTCCATCCAGCTCAGCATGAGCGGCAGATGCGTCCGGGTATCGACGAACAGCCGCGCGGCAAATCCGTCCGGTCCCTTGACGTCGAGCACATCAGCCTTCCCGTCCGGCGCTTCGGCCTGTCCGCCGTAGCTGAACTCCACGGGGAACGCCGCGGACGTCGTCCCGAACATCCCGAGCGCCAGCCGCGCGAACTCACGCCGGTTGGAGGCCAGGCTGAGCTTGCGCTGCGTGTCGATCTGTTCCGGCGTCATCTGGCCGCCAATCGTCGGCCCGCCCGGCGACATGGACATCACGCGCATGCCGCCGCCGTGCATCATCGGAGAGTCGGTCTCTTCGATCAGCGCGAGCCCGCTGAAGCCGCTGCGGCGCGTGATCGCCATGCCGTTCATGTTCGCCACGACCTCGCGCTTCATGAACTTGTCCGGCAGCTCGAACGCCATCTCGAAGTCGTTCGTGGTCGAGGTGTTGTTCTGGCCCGAACGCGTCGAGCGCCCCTCGATCGAGACCGTTTTCACCGCCGCGAGCTTGTCGCCGCCGAGCGCGGCGCGCAGGTCCGCGAGAATCCTGCTCACGTCGACGGTCTGACCGACGACCAGCACCTCGGCAGCCATCAGCACGATGAACGTTCCTTGCAGCACGCGTTTCATTTCTTCACCTCTCAAGTAGGGCGAGCCGGGTTTCGGCCCGCCAGCTCGACGCGGGTTGCAACCCAACCCGCGCTACTACGAGCCTGCCTCGCCGAAGCTGCGAGCGCAGCGAGCGCTCAGCGAAGGCGGAGCCTGCCTCGCCGAAGCTGCGAGCGCAGCGAGCGCTCAGCGAAGGCGGGACGATCCGATGGTGCGCTTCTGTCGCAGGGTCGTGGTTAAGCGTGGGCAAAGAGATTGTTAAGAACGTAAAACCATATGGATCAACAGTTTCCAGCCATCTTCCTCCGATCCGCGCGTGCTAGACTCGTGTCCATGCGACGACGCCGGCTTCTCGTCGGACTGATCGCGCCGGCCGCGCTCTTCGCCGTCGTCGGCGCGCTGGCGACGCTGCAGTACCGTTGGGTCGGGCAGGTGAGCGAGGCGGGGCGCGAGCAGATGCGCGAGTCGCTCTCGCGCCGCGTGGGCGAATTCGCGAGCGACTTCGATCGGGAGATCGGCCGACTCTATCAGCAGCTGCAGCTGGACGGCTCGCCGCTCGATCCGGCGGACGCGACGCGGTTCGTTCAGAAGTACGAGCAGTGGAAGACCGGCGCACGATTTCCGGATCTCGTGCGTGGGATCTACTTCGCGCGGCAGACACCTGCGGGTTTCGACCTGCACCGCTTTTCGCCCGAGCACAGAGGGTTCGAGCCGGCCGACTGGCCAGCGTCACTCGAGCCGGTGCGCTCGCGGCTGACGGCAGTCGAGCGCATCACGCCGTCAACAGGAATCACGAAGGGCGTCTTCGCGGTCCGAAGTTCGCCCATCGTGAGCGACGTGCCGGCCATTCTGATTCCCGTGTTCGAGTCCGTGAATCGCGAGCTCCCGCGTCCGACGCCAGGCCAGACCTTCGACATGCTCGTCGCGTTGCGACTCTCGCACAGCCAGCTCGTCGTCGAGCTCGACAACGCGGTGCTCAAGGAGACGATGCTGCCGCAGATTGCGTCGCAGCATTTTCCGGACACGGGGTCGGACGCCTACCGGGTGTCGATCGTGGACGGCAAGGCGCAATCGATGCTCACGCGCGGTCTCGCGCCCGGCGAGCAGGTCGACCCGGACCACGCCGACGCGACGGAGTCGTTCTTCTCAGTGGGCGTCGAGGCGATCCGGGACGCCTCGGTGAGCTGGTCGACGCCCGCGGCACCCGGCGGCGACGGCCGGCACTCGGGACCGGTCGCGACCGTGACGCCGGGAGCCAGAGGCACGGCAAGCCAGTTTTCAGTGCTGCTCGAGCAACGGGCGGTCACGACCGCACGCGCGGGCGCCACAGCGGTGCGCGTGGGCGCACCCGGAGCCTGGAAGATCCTCGTGCAGCACTCCGCGGGATCGCTCGATGCCGCCGTCGCCGCGGTGCGCCGGCGCAACCTCTGGCTGAGCTTCGGCATCCTCGCCGTGCTCGCGACGAGCGTCGGCCTCATCGTCACCAACGCACGCCGGTCCGAGCGTCTGGCGGCGCAACAGATGGATTTCGTCGCGACCGTGTCACACGAGCTTCGGACGCCACTGGCGGTGATTCGCTCCGCCGCGCAGAATCTCTCAGCCGGCGTCATTCACGACGCGACGCAAGCGCGGCGGTACGGCGATCTGATCGAGGACGAAGGGCGCCGCCTCACGGACATGGTCGAGCAGGTGCTCGAGTACGCCGGCCTCAGCGGGAACCGCCGGCCGGCGATGGCGCGGCCGGTCGACGTGAGCGCGCTCGTCAGCGACGTCGCCGCGTCCTGCGGCGGGCTCGCCGGCGCAGAGTCATTCGAGCTCGAAGTGGACGTCCCGCCGGATCTGCCCGCGGTCATCGCCGACGAGGGCGCGCTGCGCCGGGCGGTCCACAACCTCGTGACGAACGCGATCAAGTACGCACCCGAGGGACGCTGGCTTGGCGTCAGCGCGCGGAAGGTCACGGCCCGCACGGGCGACGAAGTGCAGATCTCGGTGAGCGATCGCGGCCGGGGGATCGCGTCCGAAGACCTGCCGCACCTCTTCGAGCCGTTCTACCGCGGCAGGTACGCGATCGAGCGGCAGATTCACGGCAACGGGCTGGGACTGAGCCTCGTCAAGCGAATCGCCGAGGCGCACGGCGGCCGGGTCACGGTCACGTCGGCGCCCGGCGCGGGATCGACCTTCACGCTGCATCTGCCGGCCGCGTCGCCGGAAGCCGCGGCCACATCGTTCGGTCACCCCGTCACGGACACGGCGGGCCCCTCCGCTTGATGGAAGTCGCCCGCAAACGCGTGCTGCTCGTCGAAGACGAGCCGGGGCTCGTGCTGACGCTGACGGACCGGCTGCAAAGTGAGGGCTACGAGGTTGTGGCCGCCGCCGACGGTCCGGCCGGGCTCCATCGCGCGACTCGCGAGCGCTGGGACGTGATCCTGCTCGACGTGATGCTGCCGGGCTCGAGCGGCTTCGACGTCTGCCGCGACCTGCGCCAGAAGGGCGTCACGACGCCGGTGATCATGCTCACCGCGCGCGGCCAGGTCGTGGACAAGGTGCTCGGGCTCAAGCTCGGCGCCGACGACTACCTGACCAAGCCCTTCGACATGATGGAGCTCGTCGCCCGCATCGAGGTGCAACTGCGCCGCGCCACGGCCGCCGCCGGCAGCGCCGTGAGGCAATACGCGTTCGGCGAGATTGCCGTCGATTTCCGCAAAGCGGAGGTCACACGAGCCGGACAGCAGATCGAGCTCTCAGCCCGGGAATTCCTGCTCCTCAAGTACTTCATCGAACACCGTGAAGCCACGCTCACCCGCGACGAGCTGTTGAACGAAGTCTGGGGCTATCACTCGATGCCGTCCACGCGAACCGTGGACGTGCATGTCGCCTGGCTGCGGCAGAAGGTCGAACCCAATCCGCGGCACCCGCAATACATCCTCACCATCCACGGCCTGGGGTACAAGTTCATCGGGTAATCAGCGTAAGATTCCTGCCAGCCCCCCTATTGTGAGGTTCACGGTGGCAGGCAGCGCCGAAGTGACTCGACTCCTACGCGCCTGGCAGGACGGCGACAGCAAGGCGTTCGAGGAGCTGGTCCCGCTCGTCTACGACGAGCTGCGCCACATCGCACGGATGCACATGCGGCGGGAGCGGGCGGGTCTCACGCTGCAGGCGACGGCCCTCGCGAACGAAGCGTATCTGCGGCTGGTGGACGCCAAGCGCATGCACTGGCGCGACCGCGCGCATTTCTTCGCGATGGCCTCCCGCGTCATGCGCCGGGTGCTCGTGGACGCCGCGCGGGCGCGTCATGCGGAGAAGCGCGGCGGGGCGGCGCCAAAGGTGACGCTGGTCGAGGCGCTGGGCGTCGCGGCGCCCGAGAACACCGTGGACCTCGTCGCGCTCGACCAGGCGCTCGAAGCGCTGGCCGCCGCCAACCCGCGCAAGGCGCACATCGTGGAGCTCAGGTACTTCGGCGGTCTCACCGTCGAGGAGACCGCCGCGGTGCTGAAGGTGTCGACCGACACCGTCGCCAGGGACTGGCGATTCGCGAAGAGCTGGCTGAAGCGCGAGCTGTCAGGAAACCGGGCGTGACAGGATGGCCGCCACCTGAGCCGAGAGCGGACCCTCGAGCAGATGGCGATGGATCTCGTACGCCGCCGACCGCTGCCGGGTCATGACCGCGTGGTAGTCGATCACGCGAAGCGCCCGCAGCGAGTCCGCCATGACGTGGCTGAGATGCTGGGGCAAGCCCAGTCCTTCGCCAACGAACGGGGGCCTGGCTCTTTTTCTCGAACGTGCGCCTGGCCGCCTCGGCGGCTTGCTGATAGATGAGGCGGCTCACGCGTTCGCACGCGAAGCGGCGTCCGCGCATCGCCGCATACACGCTGCCGTCGTGACCGATCGCGACGACGGCGGCGACGCCGGGCTTCGTCAGAAAGCTGATGTCGGCCCAGCTCAGGCTCGTGCTGCTCGGATGATTGTGGATGAGCACGATGTCCGCGCCGGGCTCGTCGAGGCGCGCCATCAGCTCCGGCGCGATGGTCACGGCGAAGTCGGAGCCGACGATCTGTCCGACGAACTCACGCGAGGTCGTCATCGCGATCAGCCGCTCCTGGCGCGTGTCGCTTCCATCCACCCCGAGGGCGACCAGCCAGCGCGACGCGCCGTCACTGGTCAGGTCCAGCGACTGCAGGAGGCGCCGCAGCCCCCGTCCACCCGCCTCGACCTCGACCGTCCAGGGGACGGACAGCAGAATGGCCAGCAGCGCTATTTCGAGCGTTCTGAAGCCTCGTCGCGCGCGCGCCATGTTCTGCGCCTCCTGGACAGGTGGGATACCTGCTTGTCTGGAGAGGCGCGGTACGGCGCCAGACCGCCGCACCGGCCGGGGAGCGGCGGGCGGCCATGACCGGGGACCGGCTCCAGCAGATTGAGGCCCTCTACCATGCGGCGCTCGCGCGTCCGGCCGCCGAGCGGGACGGCTTCCTGACCGAACAATGCGGCGCGGACGACGAGCTGCGCCGCGAGGTCGAGTCGCTGCTCGCGCACGCCGATCCGGCCGACGAGTTCCTCGAACCGCCTGCGCCCCTGCCCAAGCCGGAACGGCGGGCACGCGTGCGTCCGGGTGAGACGCTGGGGCACTACCTCATCCTCGATCTCATCGGCGTCGGCGGCATCGGCGAGGTCTACCGCGCGCGCGACACGCGGCTCGGCCGCATGGTCGCGATCAAGGTGCTCACGGAAGACGTCGCCGGCGATCGAAAATTCCGCGCCCGCTTCGATCGGGAAGCCAGGACCATCGCGCGCCTTGCGCATTCGCACATCTGCACGCTGCACGACATCGGGCACGACCAGGGCATCGATTTTCTCGTGCTCGAGTACCTCGAAGGCGACACGCTCGCGTCGCGCCTCACGGGCGGACCGCTTGCGGTCAAGGAGGCGATCGCGATTGCGCTGCAGATCGCCGAGGCCCTGGACGTCGCGCACCGGCACGGCGTGATCCATCGCGATCTCAAGCCCGGCAACGTCATGCTCGTCAAGGGCGCGCGCGATCGATCGTCGGCGCCGCTGGCCAAGCTGCTCGACTTCGGGCTCGCCAAGCGCCTGCCGGGCACCGTCATCCTCGATACGCCGACGCTCGATCGCAGCTCCGCCGATCCGCTGACCGTGCCCGGCACGCTGCTCGGGACGTTTCAGTACATGTCGCCCGAACAACTTTCCGGACGGGAGGTCGATGCGCGCGCCGACATCTGGGCGCTGGGATGCGTGCTCCACGAGATGCTCGCGGGCACGCCGGCCTTCGATGGCGCGACGCAGGCGAGCCTGATCTCCGAGATCGTCGACGGCGAGCCGGCGCCGCTGGAGACGCCGCCAGGCCGTCAGATCCCGACGGAGCTGGCACGCATCGTCCGCCGGTGTCTGGCAAAGCTGCCTGAGGCGCGATTTCAATCCGGCGGTGATCTCGCGTTCGCGCTGAGCGCGCCGACGCTCGCGGACTCGGACGACTCGCCGGGGACGAAACCCGCGATCGCGCGGCCATCGCGATGGCGACGATGGTTTGTGGGCGTCGTCGCGGCGCTGGTGATCTCCGCGCTCGCCATCTGGCGCCCGTGGAGCGGTGCGACGGAACCCGGCGCGGTACAAACCGCCGAAATCCAGCCGCCGGCGGGCATGGAATTCGATCCGAAACCGGGCGCGACCTCGGCGCCGTTTCCGGCCCTCTCACCCGACGGCCTCGCGCTCGTCTTCGCGGCCGGCCGGCCCGGCAAGCCCGCGAGCCTCTGGCTGCGGACGCTCGACGGGTCGGGCACCATTGAGATTCCCTCCACGGCCGGCGCCCGGTCGCCGTTCTGGTCGCCCGACGGCCGCCGGGTGGCGTTCTTTGCGGACGGCAAACTGCAGTGGTACGACCTCGAAAGCCGCAGGGTGCGAATCGTCGGGCCGGCGCCAGGGTCCGAAGGCGGCACCTGGGCGGCGGACGGCACGATCCTCGGCGGCCGTGAGTCCGGCGGCCTGTGGCGCGTCAGGGAAGACGGCGGCCTGGCCGCGGATCTGACGGCGCCGAATACGGCGCTCGGCCAGCAGGCACACATGTTTCCGTGGTTCCTTCCCGACGGGCCGCCGCTTTCTCTACCTGTCCATCCCGGACCGCTACCTGTGGATCGGATCGCTCGATCGCGGGAGCCCCGACAGACTCGTCGCAGCCGATTCGGCGGCGATGTTTCACCGTTCCGGCGTCATTGTCTTCGCGCGCCAGCGCACGCTTCATGCCCAGCGCTTCGACGCGCGCGGGCTCGTCGTCACGGGCGAGCCGGTGCTCATCGCGCGCGACGTCCGCCAGGACAACGGACGGGCGGCATTCTCGATCTCCGACACGGGTCTGCTGGTCTACCGTCGCGGCGCCGAGACGCCGGATCCGTGGCTCACACTGGTCACCAATTGGACGAGTCGGTTGCCTAAATGACGCGGTAGCACTCGGACTAGGCACTGGGCGCACTTTCAGCGCGTTTCACGCGCGTACTTGGGCGCCTTTCACGCCCGTACTTCAGGAGCCTTTCACGCGCGTACTTGGGCGCCTTTCACGCCCGTACTTAATGAGCTTTTCACTCGTGTACTTCAATGCCTTTCACCGCCGTACTTCTCGATCTTCTCTCATCTCCCCTGCGCCGTCAGCGCCAGATTCTCTTTCCTGGCCGTGATCGTCCGCGCAGCAAGATTGACGAACGGCACGCTGACGCAGAGTGCGAACACCAGCCACGCCGCCACGCCGACGAGCGCGAGGGCGGGCTGCTTGAACCAGAACTGGGCGGCCGCGACGATGAGCGCCGCAGGCGCCGCCAGCAGCAGCACCAGGAACGTGCCGGCAAGGGTGGGCACCGAGTGCGCGTTGCCGCCGGAGCCGGTCTTGCTCAGATCGGACGCGAGTGGAAAGAGCGCCGACAACCAGACCGCGACGGGACCGAGCAGAAGAAACGTCGCCATGGCGCCAAGAATCGCCGCCATCCAGTAGTACGGCGATCCGACCGGCGCGACGATGAGCGCCGCGACGAGGCAGATGGCCATCGCCGTCGAGAACAGCAGGCCGCAGCCGAGCAGCTTGCCCCAGGCCAGCTCACGCGCGCTGATCGGCGCGAGGAGCTGCAGCGTCAGCCCGGCGCGATCCGATCCGAAGAGGTTCATGACGAACGCCAGCAGCGAGTAGAGCGAGAAGACCACGCCTCCGCCGAGCACCAGGTATCCGTGGGCGGCGGCGGTCACCGCCCACTCAGCGTCCTCCGACTGCAGGCGGCTCAGCACGGCGGTGAGCGTCGCGAGCAGCGGTCCGGGCAACAGGACGCCAAGACGGCCCCGCACGGAACGGCTGGCCGTGCGAAATTGCGCCCACGTCACCGCGGAGACCGCCGGCGTCACGAACGGCAGGCGGAAGCCCGGGGCGGGCAGGTCGCCGGCCTTTCGGCGGCGGCGATCGCCCTCGAGCCCAGTGAGCATGCGGGCATGGGCGGCCGCTGATGCGGCAAACAGCAGACCGGCCTCGCCGAGCAGGATCAGCACGGCGGCGTTCGCGCTCCAGACCCGTCCCTCGAGGGCCGCGGAGATGGCGGCCCCGTACTGCTCCGATGGCAGCACGCGGACGTACACGGGGAGGCTGCGGTTGAACCCGTCGATCGTCCGCTGTGGCCGCGGCTGCCCGGCCGCGCGTGCCTCCCGCTGCCCGGCCGCGAACTTGTCAGAGAAGTACATCGGGACGAACGACACGAGCGTGAGCGCGAGCACGAAGACTAGCGAGAACAGCTCACCGCGGCGCCGGCTGCGGAACAGCCAGCCGACCAGAAAACTGAGCCACGCGCCGACGACGGCGAGCAGGCTCAGCACGGCGACGGCCGCAACGAGCGCGACGAGCGCCGCGCCGGTCCGGCCGCCGGCGGCGAGTCCGGCCGCAAACGCGAAGAGTCCGGAGGCCACGAGCACGATCCAGGGATCGGTGAGATGCGCGGCCACCTCGACGAGGTGCAGCGCCCGGCGCGGAATCGGCAGGAGCAGCAGACGTGTGTATCGTCCGAGCGTGGTCTGCGAGGGCGATCCCGCCCCCAGGATGACCACGACGACCAGGACCGCAAGCAGCACGCCCCGAAGCACGAGCAGGACGACCGGCGCCGGTGCGCCGCCGGCGGCCACCGCCCGCCCGCCCAGGAACGCGACGATGGTCATCGCGAGCATGGAACCGGCGAGCATCGCGGCGATGATGAACGGCATGGCCAGCGCGAAGGCGCGTGAGATCTGTTCCATGCGATCCCGCCGCTTGCCGCCGCGCACGCTGTTGGCGAGCAGCCGCCATCTCAGCCAGACGATCGCGCGCAAGGAGCGGAGCATTACAAGCGCCCGTCGGCTCCCAGCCAGTCGAGCGTGGGCCCGGCGGCGTGGGTGGCGCCGACGATCGACAGGAACATCTCTTCGAGCGACTGCCCTGTCGCCGCGCCGGAGCGAAGCTCGGCGAGCGTGCCCTGCGCGACGAGGCGGCCCTTGTTGATGATGCCGATGTGATCGCACAGCCGCTCGACGATCTCGAGGATGTGCGACGTGAGAAAGATCGTTCCGCCGCCCTTCACGAAGTGCGACAGCAGATCCTTGATCTGGCGCGACGCGATGGCGTCAATGCCTTCGAACGGCTCGTCGAGAAACAGCATGCGTGGCGCCGGCAGCAGCGCCGTGGCGAGCGCGAGCTTCTTGCGCATGCCGTGCGAGTAGTCGGCCACGAGATCGCCGGCCGCCGATTTCAGATCCATCAGCTCGAAGAGCTCGGCGGAACGCATGCGCACGCTGCTGCGGTCCAGCCCGTGGACCTGGCCGACGAACGCCAGCGTCTCGACGCCGCTCAGACGATCGAACAGCGCCAGGTCTTCCGGCACGACGCCGATCTTTTTCTTGACCGCGACCGGATCGGCGAACGGATCGGTGCCCAGGATGCGGCACGTCCCCGCCGAGGGGTTCAACAGACCGGTCAGGCATTTGATCGTCGTCGATTTTCCGGCGCCGTTCGGGCCGAGGAAGCCGTAGAAGCTCCCGCGCGGAACGACGAGATCGATGCCGTCGACGGCGACCAGGTCGCCGAACACTTTTCGCAGGCCGGTGGTCTCGAGGGCAAGCGACATGGATGACACGGTGAAGGATATGCTGAACCATGGTCCGACGGGTACGACGGGTACTCACGGTGCTGACGGTGGCGCTGTCCGTGATGTCGTGCGGCCTGGTGCGGCCGCGTCTTTCCATGAATCAGATTGCGGAGCGCTACGTCAAGCTCGTCCTTCTGGTCGGCCAGCACGACGACAACTTCGTGGACGCGTACTACGGCGTTCAGTCATGGAAGCCGACGGGTCCCCCGACGCCGCTCGCGACGCTCGCCGGCACGGCAGCGGCCCTGCGGCAGGATCTCGCCCGGGTGAAGTCGCCGGCGTCCGACGACGAGATGATCCGGCTGCGGTACGACTACCTGGACAAGCAGATTGCGGCGGTCGAGGCGAAGCTGGAGATGCTCCAGGGCGCGAAGTTGCCGTTCGACGAGGAGTCGCGGCGGCTGTACGACGCGGTCGCGCCGAGGAAGACCGACGCGGAGTTTCGCGCGGTCCTGAACGAGATCGAGCGGCTCCTCCCGGGGCCCGGCCCGCTCGCGGCCCGTTACGCAACCTTCCGTAATCATTACGTCGTTCCCGTAGCGAAGCTCGCGGCCGTCTTCCAGGCGGCTATCGAAGGCTGCCGCGCCCGGACGCTGGCGAGGCTCACGCTGCCGCGCGGCGAGACCTTCACCGTCGAGTACGTCACCGGCAAGTCGTGGAGCGCCTACAACTGGTACAAGGGCAGCTTCACGAGCGTGATTCAGGTCAATACGGACCTGCCGATCACGATCGACCGGGCGATCGACCTCGCGTGCCACGAGGGTTACCCCGGCCATCACGTCTACAACGTGCTGCTCGAGAAGTCCCTTGTTCGCGACCGCCGGTGGCACGAGTTCTCCGTGTATCCGTTGTTCTCGCCGCAGTCACTCATCGCGGAAGGCACGGCGAACTTCGGCATCGACGTCGCGTTCCCCGGCGAGGAACGCACGAAGTTCGAGCAGCGCGTGCTCTATCCGCTGGCGGGGCTCGATCCGGCCACGGCGGGGCGCTACGCGGCCGTCACTCGCGAGATTGACAAGCTGAGCTACGCCGGCAACGAGGCCGCGCGGCGCTACCTCAACGGCGAGATCGATCGAGCCGCGGCCATCGCCTGGCTCGAGACGTTGGCGATGATGCCCAAAGAACGCGCCGAACAGCGCACGCGGTTCTTCGATCAGTATCGAAGCTACGTCATCAACTACAACTACGGGAAAGACCTGGTCCGCGAGTACATCGAGCGCCGCGGCGGCACGGCGGCCAACACCGAGGCGCGCTGGCGGGAGTTCGGGAAGCTCCTGGCGTCACCTCGGCTTCCATCGGCGTTGCGGCAGGATCCGTGAGAGCGATCGAGATCTCTGCCCCCGGTCCGCCCGACGTCCTGCGGCTCGTCGATCGTCCCGATCCGGCGCCGGCACCGGGCGAGGTGCTGGTGGCTGTCGTCGCGGCCGGAGTGAATCGGCCGGATCTCCTCCAGCGAAAGGGTCAGTACCCGCCACCGCCGGGCGCCTCGGACATTCCCGGGCTCGAGATCGCCGGCAGAGTTGCCGCGCTCGGATCGGACACACCTCGATCGGCATCGGGGCGGATCTGGCAGGTTGGTGACGAGGTGTGCGCGCTCGTCGCGGGCGGAGGCTACGCGGAGCGTTGCGTCGTCTCCGGCCTGCAGTGCCTGCCGGTGCCGCGCGGACTCTCGCTGGAGCAGGCGGCAGCCATCCCGGAGACCTACTTCACCGTCTGGACGAACGTGTTCGACCGCGGGCGGCTCGTCGCCGGCGAGTGGCTGCTCGTCCATGGCGGCACGAGCGGCATCGGGTCGACCGCGATTCAACTGGCAGTCGCGCGCGGCGCGAAGGTCATTGCCACGGCCGGGTCGCCCGAGAAGTGCGACGCCACGGCGCGTCTCGGCGCCACTCGCGCCGTGAACTACAAGACCGAGGACTTCGTGGCCGCCGTTCGCGAAACCACGTCGAATCACGGGGTCGACGTCGTTCTCGACATCGTCGGCGGCCCCTACCTGCCGAAGAATCTCGACTGCCTCGCCAAAGAGGGGCGCCTCGTGCAGATCGGCCTGCAGGGCGGCGCGTCGGCAGAAGTTCCGCTGCGCCCGATCATGCTGCGACGCCTCACGATCACCGGCTCGACGCTGCGAATCCGATCCGCCGAAGAAAAGGGCGCCATCGCCGCTGCGCTCGAGCGTGAGGTCTGGCCGCTGCTGGAATCAGGCCGAGTGCGGCCTGTCATCGACGCGACGTTGCCGCTTGGCGACGCGGCCGAGGCGCATCGACGACTCGAGGCGGGAGAAGTGATTGGGAAGATCGTTCTGCTCGTCTGAAACCACCGGAAGTCAGCGCTGTCTGTTCAGATACCAGACCGCGGCCAGAGCGTACATCCAATAAATCGCCGTCGCGTGCCAGCGATACCAGTACGGCACGCTCGTCGGGGCGAGGTTCAGGCCGACGTCGAGTGTCGTCAGAACCGCACCAGTGAGAAGCGCCGCGCGCGCCAGGGCGATACCGTTCGGCCGACGCTCGGCGAGCCTCCATCCGCCGGCAAGCTGCAGCGCGGCGACCATGCCACGCGCAAGGATGAAGACGACCACGGTCGTGTCATGACCCGGGAGCGCGCCGATCAGACCGGCGACCTGCAGGCCGCTGAAGATCGCCTCGCCTATCAGGAGAAACGCGAGAAGCCGGGTCACGCCAGGACCTCAGATGCTTTCCAGGCCCAGGACCTCGAGCGCACTTCAGGCCCCGGACCTCACTTGGCGATGGGATACCCGGTCTGCCGCTGCCAGTCCTCCCAGGACCCGACGTAGACCTGCGCGGGAAGACCCGCGTACCGCGCGGCGAAGTACATCAGGCTGGCGCGCATGCCGATGGCGCAGTAGGTCACGACCTGTTGTTTGTCGGTGACGCCAGCCGTCTTGAAGAGCGCGCGGATCTCGTCACGCGGTTTGAAGCGAAGCTCCTTGAGGTCGGCGAACAGATCCTGCCAGAGCACGAGCGTGGCGTTCGGCAGCCGGCCGGCGGTCCATTCGCGCTGGGTTCGTGCATCGATGATCTTGACCGACGCGTCTTCGAGGTGTGAGCGCACCCACGGCGCCTGCACGACGATGCCTGGAGCAGGCCGGGGAGTGAGACGCGCGGTCGCCGCGGCGGGCGCCACCGTCGACACGGGATGACCGCCCGCGCGCCACGCCTCGATGTTGCCGTCGAGCATCGACACGCGGTCGGCATGGCCAATGGACGCAAGCGCCATGTACAACCAGCCGGTGGCCATCGCGCTGTCGCCGTACAGGACGATCCGCGCGTCGTCACGCGCGCCAGCGCGCACCAGCGCAGCCGCAAGCGCCGACGGATCGAGCAGTCCGTGACTGCCACCATGACCGGCGAGCGTCTCCTCGTGCGAGATGAATCGCGCTCCGGGAATGTGACCCTGGTCGTAAATCGCGCGCGAGCCCGTCGTGATCACGACCACCGACCGGTTCTCGAGATTCGCGCGCAGCCACGCCAGCGACGCGACCATTCCAGGATCGGCGCCAGCCTGCCGCGGCGGAAGTCTGAGCGGCAGGACAGGCGAAGACACAAGGACAATGAAGAAAACCAGCCAGGCGGTCATCGGAAACTCCTTGCGGCTCATCCGACGCGGCTCACAACCCGAGCCGCGCTACGTACGCCGATTACCCGACGCGGCTCACAACCCGAGCCGCGCTACGTACGCCGATTACCCGACGCGGCTCACAGCCCGAGCCGCGCTACGTACGCCGATTACCCGACGCGGCTCACAGCCCGAGCCGCGCTACGTACGTAGGGCGCGCCGCCCTCCGGCGCGCCGTACCCGTCGTACCCGTCGTACCTGTCGTACCCGTCATTCAGTCCGTAGCGCCGTGAGCGGATCGATGGCCGTCGCGCGGCGCGCCGGGATGAGGCACGCGATCACCGCGGCGACGACGAAAAGCGCGGCGACGCCGGCGAGGACGCGCGGATCGGTCGGGCGAATCTCGTAGAGGTAGCCGGCGAAAAGACGGCCGAACAGCATCGCGCCGACCGTCCCCGCGGCGAGACCGATGAGCACGAGCCGCAGGCCTTGACCGACGACCATCGCGAGCACCGTGCGCGCGTTGGCGCCGAGCGCCATGCGGAGACCAAATTCACGGGTGCGCTGGCTGATCGAGGTCGCGATGACGGCGGCGAGTCCCGTGATCGTGATGAAGAGCGCGGCCAGCGCAAACACGACCAGCAGCGCTGTCGTGACGCGCGGCGACGTCATCCTGCCATCGCGGACGGTCTCGAGCGTCCGGAAACCAACGACCGGCACCTGTGGATCGACCGCCTGGACAGCGGCTTTCACCTCGTTGGACAGCGCCATCGGATCGCCCGCGGTTCGTACGAGAAGTTCGCCGCCGATGCCCCACTCGGAGATCGGCGTGTAGAACTGCGCGAGCGGCCGGCTGCCGACGCTGTACTGACGCACGTCGCCGACGATGCCAATCACCGTGAAGAGTTGAGGCTGTCCGGTCATCAACGTGAAGCGCTTGCCGACGGGATCGACCTCGCCCCACAGTCGCGCCATCGTCTCGTTGATCACCGCGACTCGCGGCAGGGTCCGGCGGTCCTCCGGGAGAATGGAACGGCCCCGGAGAATCGGCACGCCGAGCGTCTCGAAGTACTGATCGGTGGCGAGATTTGGATCGGCGAGCGGAAATCCGGCGGGATCGTCTCCGGAGATGCCTTCGATCTGAATCGGGCGCTCGCCGGGAATGATGTTCTCGGCGAGGGGCACCGCGTTCGTGAACGCCGCGGTCTCGACGCCCGGAATGGCGCGCACCTTGTCGAGAACCGAGAAATAGAACTCCAGCACCTCCTGCTGCGTCGTGTGCCGCGACCAGTTGCCGGCGACGTCGGCGGTCAGGACGTGTTGGCGCTCGTAGCCGAGATCCACGGAGGACAGACGACGCAGGCTCTCGAGCAGCAGCCCGGCGCCGGCGACGAGCGCGAAGCAGACAGTGACCTGCGCGACGACGAGCCAGGTGCGAAGGCGCTGGCTTCTCGGGCTCTGTCCCGCCTGCGGACCGCCGTCCTTGAGCGCTTCCGTCAGCACGGTTCTGGAGACAAACGCGGGCGCCGTTCCGAAGACCAGACCGGTCACGATCGCGACGCCGAGCGTGAACGACAGGACGGTCAGATCGAGCGACGGATCGACGACGCGGGCGGTAAAGAGACCGGCGAATGACGCGAGCAATCCGGCTGACGACCACGCGACCAGCAGTCCCACGATGCCGCCCGCGAACGCGACGAGCGTGCACTCGACGAGAAGCTGGCGCGCCAATCGGCCGCGGCCGGCGCCAAGCGCCGAACGGACCGCCATCTCGCGCGCGCGCCGGAGCGTGCGCGCGAGCGAAAGATTCGCGACGTTGGCACAGGAGATCAGCAGCACCAGACCCGTCGCGCCGAGCAGCGCGAACAGGATCGGACGTGCCCGGCTTGTCAGCTCTTCGTCGCAGCGTCACGACATCGGCCGCAAACTTCGTTCTCTCGGGCTCGTACACCTTCGGGTGATCGGCGGTCCACGCGCGGCCGAGCGCAGCCACTTCCGCCGCGGCGTTTTCGGCGGTGGATCCGGGCCGCAATCGTGCGAACGCCCGCAGCGAGGCAAACGTGCGACGGCCGACCGGCAACGTCCTCTCCGCGTCCGCACGGAACGGACAGGCCGACGTCGGCATGTAGACGTCGCTCTCGACGGGATACTCGGGAATCGGCGGCAGGATCCCCACGATCTTGTGAGCCTTGTCGTTCATCTCGACGAGCTTGCCCACGACCGATTCGTCCGCGCCGAACTTCTCGAGCCAGTAGTGATGGCTGAGCACGAGCACGGGTTCCGCGCCCAGGTCGTCGTCTGCGTCCGCGAAGGTGCGCCCGAAGAGCGCCTTGACGCGGAACAGATCGAAGTAGTTCGCGGACACGACGGCAGTGTCCACGCGATCGGGCTCGCCGCGGCCCAGCAGCACGAACGACATGGCGTGGTACTCGACAACGTCCTGGACGGACGAGAGCCCGGCGCGGTACTCGGCGACTTCAGGAATCGAGAGCCGTGCGTCTGGCTGAAAGATTCCCGGCGCCGTCTGCCGGATGCGCACCAGTTCGTGTCCGTTTCCGTACGGCAGCGGCTTCAGGAGGACGTCGTTGACGATCGAAAAGATCGCGGCGTTGGCGCCGATCCCGAGGCCGAGCGTCAGCACGGCCGCCAGCGCGTAGCCCGGCGAGCGCGCGAGCATGCGCACGCCGTACCGGACGTCCTGTCGCAGGTCGTCCCAGAACGTGGCGCCGCGGACGTCGCGGACTTCTTCGTGAACGCGACCGACGCCGCCAAAATCGCGCAACGCCGTCCGGCGCGCTTCGTCCGGCGTCATTCCCCGGCGCACGCGCTGTTCGATCTCCATCTGGAGGTGGAACGCCACCTCGTTCTCGATCTCGTCGTCGAGCCGGCCTTGCCGCCTGGCCAGCCGGAGCGCCTGAAAAAGACGCAGGAACACGTCGTCCCTCAGGCCTCGACGATGCGGGTGACGGCAGCGGAGACCTGGGCCCAGGTTTCCGTCTCGCGCGCGAGCTGTTTTTCGCCGGCGCGAGTCAGCCGGTAGAACTTCGCCTGCCGGTTCTGGTCGGAGACGCCCCACTCGGCCGCGACCCAGCCCTGTTCCTCGAGCCGGTGCAGCGCGGGATAGAGCGAGCCCTGGTTGACCTGCAGGACCTCGGCCGACATCTGGTGGATGCGCTGGGAGATCGCCCACCCATGCTGCGGGCCCATCTGCAGGGTCTTCAGAATCAGGAGATCGAGCGTCCCCTGCAGCAGATCGGCGGTCTTGGACGCTGGCTTCGATGGACGAGGCATGGTTCGGCGCTCCTGCCGACTATTGTAGACGATCGACAAGAGGGGAAAGTTCTGGGCTGTGCTACACGTCCTCGCCCTCCCGGGCCCAACGGATCTCCATCCCTTCGCGAGTGCCGAGCGCGGCACTGAGCATGGAAAGCAGCGCCGGATCGCCCTTCGCATCCTGCAGCATCTCGAGCGTCAGCCTGTCGATGTAGTAGTCCTCGTCGGCGTCGGACTCGCGCTCGAGGTGTTCGTCGAGCCACTGGAGCTGTGCTTCGCTCGCTTGTCCGATGACGGCGCCTGTTTCGCTGTCGTAGAGGTCAATGGCGCCGCGCGCAGCGGGCACGCCCGCTGGGGGAGGCGGGGGCGACGCAGGCGGCGCAGCGTCCGGCGCGCCCTCGCCTTCGAGATCGACCAGGAGCTCGCGGGCCCGATCCGCGTCGTTCGTGCGGACGAGGATCTCGATGCCCATCTCGGGCACATCGCCGCGAAACGTCCGCCCGCCAGCCGACATCGGCCCGCCGGCATCGCGCACGAAGTACTCGATGTCTTCCTGCTCGAGCGCCATCTCGGCCAGCGGCAACAATCCCAGCTCCGTCGTCTGAAACACCTGCACGAGGGTCGCGTCCGGCGCGGGGGCATCCAGCGGTGGGACCTCAACGAGCGGAATCCGGCAGTCCGGGCACTCGGCTTCGTACCACTTGCTACTTCTTCTCACAGCGTGGGCAGTACTTGGGTTGATCCATCAGAAGTCCTGGGACTGGAAAGCACTCGAGGTCCTGGGCCTGAAAGGCGCTCGAAGTCCTGGGCCTGAAACGCGCTCGAGGTCCTGGACCTGAAACGCACTCGAGGTCCTGGGCCTGAAAAGCACTTGAAGTCCTGGACCTGAAAAGCGCTCGAGGTCCTGGGCCTGAAACGCGCTCGAGGTCCTGGACCTGAAACGCACTTGAAGTCCTGGACCTGAAAAGCGCTCGAGGTCCTGGACCTGAAACGCACTCGAGGTCCTGGGCCTGAAAGGCGCTCGAAGTCCTGCGCGCTTCGGTTTGAGAACAATGGTGATTGGATCTTCCGACGGGACGACCCGAACGCGGACGGGAACGGCGGACAGCCCTTCGAGTCGGGCCGCGATTTCGTACGATCCGTACTCCAGCAGCTCCAGAGCGAATTCACCGGACGCGTTGGCTTTGCCTCCACCGACGCGAAGGCGCGGGCAACGTTGTTCATCGGCGCCTTCAACGACAACCAACGCGCCGCCCGCCGGCCGGCCATCCTCGAACTGCACGCGGCCTTTCAAGACCGCAGGCGTGAGACGCCTCGTGAGCGTCGCGCTCGAAAGTGACTTCGAGAGGTCCTCGAGATAGTTCTTGAATGGACCGCCCCATGACGCGGGCTGGGTCGGGGAGCAGATGCTGGTCGTGGCGCGATCGTCGGCCTGACGCTTGTGCATCACAATCAGGTACCGCGTACCCACGGCAAACTTGTAGCCGCACATCACCGGATCGGCGCCAGTGACAACGGTGTCGCTCGGCTCGCCGATGATCGGCCGCACGCTCTCCAACCGAACCAGCCGCTCACTGGACCGGCCGAGAGAACCTCCGAGGTCTTCGATTGAGACGACGGTCGCTTCGACGATGCCCGACGCCTGCCACACGCTCTGGCACGGCGCGACACCCTGCCTGCACGTGCACGCCTCCACGGGCGCCGGAACCAGGCAGATCAACAGGAGGCCACTGAATGCGATCTTCATGGCAGTCCCTTCGTCCTTCTCCCTTTTATCCTCTTCCCTTTTATCCTCCTCCCTTTCTCACGCCCCACAGCGGCGGCGGCGGTTCCTTCGTCATGCGATCGACCGGCTTTTCCTTCAGCAGCCGCAGCGCTTCCTCGACCGCGCGCTCGAGCTGCGGGTCGCGGCCGGCGATGACGTCCTTCGGCCAGTTCTCGACGTCGATGTCCGGGCCGACGCCTTCGTTTTCGACCGCCCACTTGCCGTCGCGCGTGAAGAAGCCGCCGCGCGGCGCGATCATCGAGCCGCCGTCGATGAAGCCCGGGCGTGTCGGCGGTGTGCACCAGCCCGCCCCACGTGCGCTTGCCGACGAGCGGGCCGATCTTGCGGTAGCGGAACATGTACGGCATCAGGTCGCCGCCCGAGCCGGCCATCTCGTTGATGATCATCACCTTCGGCCCCCAGATGCCGGCCGACGGACTCGTGAACGGCATGCGATCGCCGGCGACGTTGTTGAAGTAGCCGTCGAACGTCGCGCTGCAGCACGTCGATGATGTAGTCGGCCGCCGATCCGCCGCCGTTGTAGCGCTCGTCGATGATCGCGCCGAGCTTGTCCTGCTGCGAGAAGTAGTAGCGATTGAAGCTCGGGTAGCCGCCCTGGCCGGTGTTCGGCACGTACACGTACGCGAGCTGGCCGTTCGACAGCTTGTCGACGGTGCGGCGGTTCTCCTCGACCCACGCGCGCGTGCGCAGCGCCCTGCTCGCTCGCGATCGGCACCACCGTGCACCTGCCGCGCGCCTTCCATCGCCGGCTTGCTGTTGACCGTGAGCCGCGTCTGACGGTTCGCCGTGCCGTCGAGCAGCCGATGAATGTTGTCCGGCGCGCGCAGCTCGACGCCGTTGATCGCCAGGATGTAGTCGCCGACGTTCACGTCCACGCCGGGCGCGTGCAGCGGCGCGCGCAGCTCGGGATTCCAGCTTTCGTTGTCGAAGATGCGCGTGATCTTGTAGCGGCCGTTCTCGATCGCGAAGTCCGCGCCGAGCAGGCCGCCGCGACCCGGTCGGCACGTCCGGCATGTCGCCGCCGCGCACGTACGAGTGGCCGACGGCGATCTCCGCGCCCATGTTGTCGAGCAGGTAGTTCAGGTCGGCGCGATGATTCACGTGCGGCAGGATCTGGCCGTACATCTCCTCCATCTTCGTCCAGTCGGCGCCGTGCATGTTCGGCACGTAGAGGTAGTCGCGCTGATTGCGCCAGCCTTCCTTGAAGATCTGCTTGAACTCTTCCTTCGGCTCCAGATACATGCGCAGCGTCACGGTCAGCCGGCCCGCGCCGGCCTGCGGCGCGATTGCGATCGGCGTCGACGATGAACAGCGCCGGACCGCGGCAGGCGCGGCGCGCCGCCACGCGCCGCCGCCGCGTCCGCCGCCGCCGCCACCGCGCCGCGATACAGCATCTTGTGCGTGTCGGCGCTGACGACGTAGTCGGCGACGCCGGTCACGAACGGCGCCGCGCGACGATCGCTACAGCCGATACCGCTGCAGCGTGCGTCGCGCCGCCGCCGGCCGGCGTCTCGAGGTAGAACACGGTGCCCGGGCCGCCGGCCTTGAGGCGCGAGTAGTCGCGCTGCGGCACGCCGGGCACCGCGACGATGCGCGCGATGCATGTTGTCGAAATCGATCTGAACGGTGACCGGGCCGCGGCGTCGCGCGGCGCGGCGTCCTGCGCCGGCGTCTCGTCCGGATCGCCCGCCGCGCGCCGCCGGCGCGGCCGCCGCGTCCGCCGCCGGCCTGCCCGGCGCGCCGCCGCGGCCGGCCGACGCCCGGATCCTCGTCGCTCTCCGGCATCAGCGGCGTCGGCTCGCCCTTCTTCAGAATCGCGAAGTACAGCCCGAACGTCTGCGTTGTGGTCGTACGACGTCATGTCGAGCCACTGCGATCGCGAGCCCGAAGTCCGTCGACGCGAGGAACCAGAGGTACTTGCCGCTCGCGTCCCACGCCGGCCACACCGCGTCGGCGAGTCCGTCCGTGATCTGCTTCGTCTCGCCGGTCTCGACGTTCGACACGAAGATCGCGTGATGCAGCGACTGCAGCCGGCCCGCGTACGCGACCCACTTCGAGTCGGGGCTCCACACCGGATTGAGCGTGCGCTCCGGCACCATCCACTGATCGCGGCCGACGACCTTCGCCTGGCCGGTCGCGACGTCGAGCACCCACACGTTCACGTTCGTGTCCGTGTAGAGCAGCTTCTTCGAGTCGGGCGACCAGGACGGCGTGTAGTAGTGCGTCGGCTTCGGCAGCGTGATTTCGCGCGGCGGCGTCAGGCCGTCCGGCTCCTCGAGCACGAGCCGGTACTCGCCGGACTTGTCGCTGAAGTACGAAATGTACTTGCCGTCCGGCGACCACGCCGGATCGCGCTCGGCCGACGCGCTCGACTGCGTCAGGTTCCGCACGTCGCCCTTCTCGACCGGAATCGTGAAGATCTCGCCGCGCGCTTCGACCACGCGCGCGCCGGCCGGTCGGCGAGATCGCCATGTTGGTGACGCGGCTCGACACGTCCTCCCAGCGCGGCATCATCCACGGGAAAGTCGCCGGTCGCCGTGATCGTCGAGCTGCTTCGTCGCGGCCGGACGCCGGATCGACCTCGTGGATGAAGCCGCCCTGCTCGATCACGAGCGCGCCGGCGCCGGCGTCGATCGTCTTCACGTCGAAGTCCGTGAACTTCGTCACCTGGCGCAGCCGCTTCGCTTCGCGTCTCGAACGCCCAGACGTTCGCGACGCCGTCGCGATCGGAGATGAAGATAGACGGTGTCGCCGAGCCAGACGGGATCGATGTCCTTCGAGTCGGTCCACGGCGGCGACGACGAGATCGTACGTCTTCAGATCGACGATCCAGATCGGGCCGGTTCTGGCCGCCGCGATAGTTGCGCCGCTCGTCGTCCCACGACGTGTTCATGCGATAGGCGATGTGCGTGCCGTCGGGCGAAATCTTGCCCTGATAGCCGCGCGGCAGCGCCAGCGGCGTCTCGATGCCGCCTTCGACCGGCACGGTCCAGAAGCGCGGCGCGCCGCTCGGCGCCCACGTCGCGCGCGACGACGCAAACATGCACCGCCTTGCCGTCGGGCGTCCAGCCCTGCACGGCGTCGCCGCCGGGATGCCAGGTCAGCCGCTTCGGCTCGCCGCCCTCGGCCGGCACGACGTAGACGTCGACGTTGCCGCTGTACTCGGCGCTGAACGCGATCCACTTGCCGTCGGGTGAGAACTTCGGATTGGTCGTCGCGCCCTGGAAGCTCGTGAGGCGCCGCGCCAGGCCGCCGGCGCGCTCGACGACCCAGATGTTGCTCGCGTACGTGAACGCGATCTGCGTCGGCGCTGACCGTCGGCTGCCGCAGCAGCCGCGTCGGCGCCGGCGCCGCCGGTGCACCAGGCGTCGCCGTCAGCGGCACCCGAAGCGCGAACGCGAGCAGAGCAACACAGCAACCGCCGAGCATGAGACGGCGCAGCAACATGGGCATCCTCCGAGTTCGAGACCTCAGATCGAAGGCCGTCAGGAGGCACGTCGAAGGACGTGCGCGAAGGCAGGAGAACTCCGTCGAACGCCTTCGCATTCGACCTTCAGTCGCTCTCCGTGCTTCGCGTTCGACCTTTACTGCCCCCCGCCGCCGCCGCGGCGGCCGGTGGTGCCGTCGGAGAACTTCACGACCTTGCGCGTCTTCATGTTGTAGCACGTCGCCGGCGCCGAGCACGAAGTACGGCTTCTCCCACGGCTGATAGAGCCGCGTGTTGTCGTGGACGGCGACCTTCCACTTGCCCATCACTTCGAACTGGTCGCCCTTCACGATGATGGCGGTGCCTTCGGAGAGGCCGATGCCGAGCAGGTTCGGGATACTTCTTGATGACCGGAATCAGATCGTCCCAGCGGTTGCGCGTGTTGATGTGCTGATCGATCGCGATCTTGCGCAGGAACTCGAAGCCCTTCTGATGGTTCGGCTCCTCGGTCATCATCACGTTGGGCCCGGACGTGTCGCCGCGCACGAGGTAGTCGCCCTGAATCGTCGCGCCGGCCGAGCTGCCGCCGATCACGCCGCCGCGCTCGAGCACTTTGTGGAACTCGCGGTACGTCAGCGTGCCGGCGTACGAATCGACGATGTTCCACTGCCGGCCGCCGTTGAACCAGACGGCGGTCGCGTCGACGCAGCACCTTCGCGAACTCCTCGGTGTCGGCGACCTTCGGATCGTGCGTGTGCAGCATCTTCACGTTCTTCAGGCCGCGCTTCAGCCAGCCCGCGATGACGCTCTTCCTCTCGTATACGGAATGAGCTGCCGTCGCCTGTTCCGGTTGCCGCCGGCCGTCGGCACGATGACGAACTTGCCGTCCGGCCCGCCGCCGAGCTCGATGAACTTCTCCATGATCGTCGTGCCCTCGGTGGAGCCGCCGCCGACGATGACGAGCGTGCCCTTCGCCGGCCCGTATTCGGGCGCCTGCGAGGCTGGCGCCTGGACCGCCGGCTTCTGCTGCCACGCCGCGGGCGCGGTCAAGGTGAACGCGAGCAGGAACGCCGGGACCGCGAGGAAGAGACGTCTGTTTCGCATAGGTGGAGATTCTACTTTGGGGAGCTCTTTTCCGTGCCCTCTAGCTCTTCCCCGTGGGCAAGTGCTTTTCAAAGAACTCCGTGAGTCGTTTCTCGAAGTCCCTGGGCCGTTTCTTGAGGAATTCCGCGTGCCCGAGGTCGGGCTCGAACCAGAGCTCTTTTGGTTCGCGCGCGGCCTGGTAGAGCCGCGCGCCGCTCTCGGGCGAGACGACGATGTCCGCCCCGCCCTGGAGCAGAAACACGGGCCGGGGGCTGATTCTGGGAATCCAGCGCTTCGCGTCGATCGTGGACGAATCGACGCCAAGCTCGCGCTCCATCCAGAAGAGAATCAGCGACGCGAACGGGAAGGGCGGCAAGCCGGTGAAGAACTCGACGCTCGTCTCGACCGTGTCCTCGACCGACGAGAACGCGCAATCGGCGACCAGCGCCTTGATGCCGGGATGCTCAGAGGCGAACTGGATCGCGAGCGTGGCGCCCATGGACACGCCGAACATGCCGATGCGCTCGGGATCGACATCAGGACGCGCGCGGACCCAGGCGTACCACGCGGCCAGATCCTGCATCTCGCGCGCGCCGAAGCTGATCGTCTCGCCGTCGCTGCGATCGTGCGCGCGGAGCGACGTGAGCAGTACGGCATACCCATGGCGGCGAAGAATCGCCCCGACCCCGAGCACGGACCCGCGATGGTCCTTGTAGCCGTGCACGACGATGACGAGCGGGCGGCCCGGCGAGGGGATGAACCATCCGGCCAGGTTCAGGCCGTCGGCCGTCGTGACGTAGGCCTCCTCGAACGCCAGTCCTCGATTGGCGGGCGTCTCGTCCGGAACCTTCCGCGTCTCGCGCGGGTTCGTCACGAGCCGATGCGCCTCGGCTTTCGTCTTGACGCCGAGGCCGGTGCCGGCGACCAGCAGGAGCGCCGCGAACAGAGAGAGCGAGACTTTGTGCCAGCGGCGGAAGCGCATGGGTCTTCAAGACGCTAACACGGAGAGATCGGGTTACTTCCCGGCAATCTTCTGCCCGAACGTCCTGATCGCCTGCCGCTGTGCCTGCGTGAACTCCACGTCGATGTTGAAGATGCTCGCCGCGAGCGCAGTGGCCTGCGCGATAGCCGCCATCTCTTTCGGATCGATCCGGCCGAGACCGCTGCTGACGATGCCGCCGGGCGAGTTGTCGTTCACGAGCAGGCGCCCCGAGATGTCGAACACCGCCATGTCCTTCCTGCCGGCGTTGACGACGAACGAGAGACTCGCCGTGCGGAGGATCGTCGGATTGAGCAGCGGCGGAATCGCCGCCTGCGCGAAGAGATCCTTCGGCGCGCCCTTGGCCGTCCGGCCGTCCCATCGCGCGAAAAACGCGAGCAGCATCGTGCCGCCGGGTCCGGTCGGATGCAGGCCGAGACCGGCCTCCGATTCGTTCGTCGCCTCGATGTAGCGCGACCACGTCTCGCCGTCTTTCCAGTTCGCGTAGAGGTGCACGGCCTGAGGCGGCACCATCTGTCCCGGCAACTGCGCCTGCGACACCACCGCAGGCCCACGTACAGACACCAACGAGAACGCTGCGAGCACGAGCATCCCGGTGCGGATCATGGACGGCTCCCCTCCTAGATCATTCCTTGCGTCTGGCACCTTGCACAAGACCCGCGTTAGAGTCGGAGCGTGCCCATCGACATTCTTGTATTCGGCCCGCATCCTGACGATATTGAAATCGGATTGGGCGGCACGGTGGCCCGCCACACTGCCGAGGGGCGGTCGGTTGGGCTCTGCGACCTGACCGCCGGCGAGCTGGGCAGCAACGGCACGCCCGAAGAACGGCGTCGTGAGGCGATCGAGGCCGCGCGCGTCCTCGGCGCGGCCTGGCGCGAGTGTCTGCACTGGCCCGACGGCGGCATCGCGTCCACCCCGGAGATGATCCGCTCCGCGGTCGAGCTCATTCGAAAGCATCAGCCCCGGGTGGTTGCCGCGCCCTACTGGCAGGATCGGCATCCGGACCACGTCGCCGCGAGCGAAGTCCTGACGTCGGCGGTGTTCAAGAGCGGACTGCGGCGCTATGAGACAGGCACTGCCGCCGTGGCGCCCGGACTGGACGTGCTACTACTTCATCAACGACGCGGCGTCGCCGTCGTTCGTCGTCGACGTCTCGGCGCACTATGCGAAGAAGCGTGAAGCGCTCGCGTGCTTCCGCAGTCAGTTCACGACGTCCGCGCCGGAATCGGTGGACACGCGGCTCACGGCATCGACGTTCCAGCAGCTCATCGAGAGCCGCGACGCGAATTTCGGCGCCAACGCGGGCGTCGCGTTCGCCGAAGGGGTCGTCGTCCGTGAGCCCGTGCAGCGGGCGTCGCTGCTGAAGCACCTGCCATGAAGATCGGCATTGTCTGCTACGCCTCGGTGGGCGGCAGCGGGGTCGTCGCCACGGAACTGGCGCACGCGCTGGCGCAGCGCGGCCATCAGGTGCACCTCATCAGCAGCGAAGTGCCGTTCCGCTGGCGTGAACGACTGCCCGGGCTGCACTTCGAGCGCGTTGACACGCCCGCGTATCCGTTGTTCAGGGAGCCGCAGTACCTGCTGGCGCTCTCGACGGCGATCGTGCGCGTCGCCTGCGATCACCGCCTCGACATCGTGCACGCGCACTACGCGGTGCCTCACGCCACGGCGTCGTATCTTGCCCACCAGATCCTGAGCGCCGACGATCGCCAGCACCGGCTTCGGACGGTGACGACGCTGCACGGCACGGACATCACGCTGGTAGGCGCCGATCCGTCGTATCAGCGGGTCGTCGCGTTCTCGATCGAACAGTCGCACGGCGTGACCGCGGTGTCCGAGAGCCTGCGGAAGGACACGATCGCGACGCTGCGGCTTCAGCGGGAGATTCGGGTGATTCCGAACTTCCTCGACTGCGCCGAATACCGGCGGCGGCCGGTCCCGGAGCTTCGGCAGCGCCTGTCCCCGTATGGCGATCCGATCGTGATGCACGTGTCGAATTTCCGGCCTGTGAAGCGCGTGCATGCCGTGTTCGACATCTTCACGCGTATCCGGCAGCGATTGGCCGCGCGGCTCGTGATGATTGGCGACGGACCGGATCGGCCCGCGCTCGAGAAGCGCATCGAGCAGAGCGGCCTGTCGGGTGACGTCGTCTTTGCCGGTGAGCAGCAGGACCTGGTGAGCTGGCTGTCGGCGGCGGACCTGTTCCTGCTCCCGTCCTCCCAGGAAAGCTTTGGCCTGGCGGCGCTCGAGGCGATGGCGTGCGAGGTGGCCGTGGTCGCATCACGCGTGGGTGGGCTGCCTGAGGTGGTGAACGACGGCGAGACCGGCTTCCTGTGCCACGTCGACGACATCGAGGGCATGGCCGATCGCGGGACGCACGTGCTGGCGGATCCGGCGTTGCGCCGGCGGATCACACACGCCGCGGCTGAATCGGTCCGTACGCGCTTTTGTACCGACGCGATCGTGCCGCAGTACGAGGCGTTCTACGAAGAGGTCGCGAACGCGGCGCGCACGCCGGCGTGAGGTCCGGCGTCATTCCTGGGTGATGGTCGGCTTCCCCGAGCCAACGGCCAGCATGATGCCCAGGCCGATCGCGACCACCAGGCCAATCAGGACCCACGCCGCCCCGAGACGCTGCAGCATGCCGGCCCGCCAGAGTGCGAGCATTACTCCGATCACGAGCACGACGTAGCCGATCAAGTACATGTTGATATAGCGCACGGTGCCCTTCCTGGACGCGCCGAGGCGCGCACGACCGGAAAAGTGCAACCACCATGCCACGGCACTTTCGCCCCGGTCTTCGCGCCTGGGCTACTTGTTGCCGAAGGGTTTGGGTGGGACGCTTCTCAGGTACATCCAGAGCGCGTGCAACTCAGTGTCGGTCATCGCCGCATAACCACGCCACGGCATGAACTCGTTGATGGCCGATCCGTCCGGCCGGCGCCCCTCGCGCATGACGCGAACGAAGTCGGCGGCCGTCCAGCTGCCAAGGCCGGCGGGCGTGAGATTGGAGGCCGGCGGCAGATCGGCCGGTCCGGCCACGCGGCCGCCGGAGAGGCCGTAGCCGTGGCAGCCATGGCAGCCGGAGATGTCAGCGAGGTACTTGCCGATCGCCACCGCCGAGTCACCTGAAGGCGCGGGCGCCCCGGCATCGCGTTTCGTCTTCGGCGCGACCAGGATGTTCATTCGGCCCGTCGCCAGCAGCGCGCGTCCCATCGGACCAAACCGCGTCGCCGGCAGCTCACGATCGACGGGAGGCAACTGGCGGACGTACGCAATGACGGAGCCCAGATCCGCGTCGGTCAGGTGCGTGAACACCTCGCTGGGCATCACGATGAGCGACGTGCTGTCCTGCCGCACGCCGTATCGAATCGCGCGCACGAAGTCCTGATCCGTGCGCGCCGCGCCGACGCCGCCTTTGCCTCGTGTGAGGTTGGGCCCGGCAATCAGCCCGACGCTGCCCATGTCCGCGTAGATCAAGCCGCCGCCGTCTTCGGCATGACAGTGCGAGCAGGACGTGGTCTTGAACAGGTGCGCGCCGCGAAGAATCGCCGCGGGGTCGTCCGGCACCAGCACGGCATCCGCCGGCACGGCGTACGTCCGGCGCAGCTCGCGCTCGCTGAGGTAATAGAGCACGCCGGCCACGAATCCAACGACGACGACAACGGCGAGAACGAGCGCCCGAAGCAGGCGGCGAACCGTCATTTCGTGCGGTCGGAGCTATCAGGCAGCACGGTCAGTGACTCTCATCCACGTACCATTCTTCGTGAGGCGACCAGGCGGCGCACTGCAGGCACGCGGTGAAGTGCCAGTGGTGATCGCAGCCTGGACACCAGCCGCGGGTGATGAAGGTGTTCCACGCCGTCCCGCATCCGCCGGAGAAGTGTTCGGGATGACCCTGATCGACGCATCGCCACAGGCTCGATGGCGCCGGCTGCCAGTTGCAGTACGGGCATCGGATGCGCCGGAAGTCCGGGACATCTTCTTTCAGCTTGTTGATGAACTTCACGATGTCGCGCGGTGTGTCGCCGCGCTTGAGTAATGACATCGGTGTGACAGCCGGTCTCATACCCAGCATCCTACAACGACTCATCGCACCGCGAACTGGAGCCAGCGAAGGTCGACGATCAGTCGAATCGCGTTCCATGCCGCGGCGGCGGCGACCACGGCGTACACGATCCAGGCGAACGTCCTGAATCGATCCGTGGTGCGCCTCGAACTGACGAAGAGGATGTTCGTGGCCCCGACGAGCAGCAGAAGGATGCACAGGCTCGCGCCGAGGAACACCGTGAAGATGAGCCCGGTGGCAATGGCCGAGGTCGCCTCGGTCAGCTCTTCCACGCTGCGCGTGACCCGGTCGTCACGCGAGTACTCAATCGCCGTGACCGTCACGAATCGCGCGAGCCCCTGCGTGAGCTGCGTGAGGAACGCGACGGGAAGCACGAGCACGGCCGACAGCACGAGAAACCAGTCCTCCCATCGCGTCTTGTCCTCGACGGTCTGACCGATGGGCTCCTCGGGCTCCCGATACGGCCTCCCAAATGCGAACTGCATCGCCCCCGCGGCCACGATCACGACGAGACAGCCGATGGTGCCGATGAAAAGATTGCGGTCCATCGCCAGCGTGAGCTGGGCAATGGCGTCGGGCACGCCGCGAGTGCGCTGCTGCGCCAGCCTCAGAAAGCCTTGAATCACGTCCCAGGCGGCAAAGGGGACCGAAGAGGTCACGAGGAGCAGCGCCATCGGCAGGGCGGCGAACATGAACTGCGCGCCGCCATGGCCCCGCCGCCATCGCGGGAAGAGCGCCGCGCACCCGATCGCGACAAGGAGGAAGGCGACAGCTAACCCGGTCAAGGGACGCGACTACCGGCGGGTCGCTTTGGCTTTCCGCTCCGCGAGCTGCCGCTCGAACTCCGGTTGATCGAGATAGGTGACGTCCACCCACGCATGCGCCATCTCGTCGACGGTGCGGTCACCCCAGCCGACCCATTGCTTCGGGTCCGGGTTGTTCGGGTTGGCCGCCGTGTTGTCGTGCCACGCCGTGAACACGAGCACGGTGCCTTTCGGGAGCAGTGGCGCCGTGTGCTCCGCGTAGATGTAGTTGACGTGCCAGTTCCACTGGAAGTTGTTCACCGCGCTCAGCACTTCCTTGCGTCCGTCCGGGTAGATCGCTTCGAGCGACATCGCCTTGCCGCGCATGTGCATGTGCGGCTGGAAGTTCTCGAGCCGGGCCGGCGCCTGCATGACGTAGTAGTTCTGCGTCATCGCGACCTCGCCCGGTGGAATGTCGAGCTCGGCGCCGCGACTGACGTCGAACATCCTGAGCACCGTGCGGTGCTTCGGCACGACGTCCTTCGGGTAGAAGTAAATGCCCAGCTCGACCTGGTTGTCCTTGATCTCCTCGCCGACGGCGAACATGTGGATCTCCCAGCGAATCCTGGAGCCGGGCAGCATGAGCTTGCCGGCGTCCGCGGGGAACACTTCCCCGACCTTGCCGACGGCCCATTCCATGAAGAGTCCGGCGCTCGTCTGGACGTCGTGGGCGCTGTGCGCGAGGCCGGTGACGCCGTCTTCCTGCTGCATCAGCGTCGTCAGCACGTGATGGACGGTGCGGCGTCCGTCGGGAAAGGACGGCTTGATTTCGATCGCGCGTACCCAGCGCGACTCGGTGAGGCCGGTGTCACTCACCGGCCTGAGCCACTTGTCCTGCGTGCGCGGCGCGAGCGTGTACGGCGGCGACTTGATGACGAGATCAGGCGCGCCGAACTGCTTCGCCAGTTGCCATCCCGTCGGGTCGGGGAACGCGACAGGCGGCGGCATGTCCTTCGGATCGCCAGGCGCCGCGCCGCCGTCCACCCAGCCGACGATCGTCTCGATCTCCGCGTCGCTCAGACTGCGGTCGTTCTTGAAATCGCGAATACCCACCGACTTGTCGATATGCCACGGCGGCATCACGCGCGCGCGTACTCGCGACCTGATCTTCGTGGCCACCTTGCGTGCGTCTTCATACGTGATGAGCGACATCGGCCCGATCGAGTTCGGCTGATGGCACACTTGACACTTCTGCTGGAAGATCGGCGCGACGTCCTTCGCAAACGTGATCGATCCCGTCCCTGACGCCGGCTGACGCGCGGCGCCGGGCGCCTGACTCCCGACGGCAGGACTCTGGGACGCCGAGACAATCGCCAGTGTCAGGGCCCCGAGCAGCGACGTTCCAGCGATCGCGCGCGCGAGTCGTACGGCAAACATGGGTGCTCTCTTTCTTAGTGGCGCGTGGGGCCCCACCCCCACGCGCGCGCCTCGCTGCGCCTCGCTACGCTCGGCGGCTCGGCGGTCATCTTTTTACTTCTACGCGCACGAACGCGTTTGTCCAGCAGCACTGAGCGTGGCCTGCGTTGGCGACGCCTGATGCGTCGTTCGCGCGGACGCGAATGACGTACGCGCCCGGCTCGCTGAACGTCGCCTGGGTCGTCACCTGTCCGCCGGCGGCGCCGGCACGTCCGGACGGAGGCTCGAAAGTGACTTTGCCCGCCGGCCCCTGATGCTTGAACCACGTCACCGTGACGGCGGCAGCGGCCCCTCGGCCGGCGATGCTCGCCGCCGACTTGCCGTCGTCGCGCGCCCAGGCCGTGATCGACAGCGGTTTGCCGACGGCGGCGGCGAGCGGCCCGGCGGTGATGCCACCCGGGCCGCTGCCTTCCGGACCAGCGGCGTCGAATTTCACCGCGGGCGGCGTATTGCCCGAGCCCGCCTCACCTTCGAGCGCGTCAATTTGCCAGTTCTGATGAAGGCTGCCGGGAATCGCGTACGTCGCGCCGCGGTGCCTGAGCGTCCAGACGACTTTCTTGTCGCCAAAATCCGCAGGCACCTTCACGGCGAAGACGCCCCAATGCCGTCTGGGATGGAATTCGGTCGGCTGGCCCTGGTTCTGGTTGCCCGGCTCGATGAAGTTGTCGGGCCCGATCGGAACCTGCACGACTTCTTCCGCGTTGCGGTTGAAGTAGCCGAACGACAGGCTGATCGTTCCGTCAGCGTTGCGATACCACCCTTCGTAGGCGGGAGTGACCGACTGGCCGGTCGACTTGACGGACGCCAGCGGAAGCTGAGCCCGCACGGGCAGCGCCAGACTCGCCACCAGCAGCATCAAGCCGATTCCGACGACGACACGTGTGCGCATCGACGCTCCGGGCCTCAGAAAACTCGTGGGTGTTTCGAGGGTCATTATAACGCCGAGCGAAGCGAGGTCTCGCCGAAGTCGCGAAGCGACGAAGGCGGACTATGACCCCTGCAGAAACGCCGACTCCTCGACGCACCTCATGTATTCCGTGGTGGCCTGCGCGATGTCGATTTGCCCGGTGGCCAGGCCGACCTCGATGACCTCGAGCTTGGCGCGGCATCCCTGCGCCCGCGTGACGTGCTCCTCCAGGTTGTGTGACTTCAACAACTGCGTCGCGACGGTGGCCAGGACCGAGCTCACCGCCGCCGCACCACACAGCACCTGCCACGCGGGTGAGGTCAGGCCGAACGCTTTCGTGAGCCAGGCCGTGAACGCCTGGCCGCCGATCGCCGGCGCCGCCGTCAGCGCGGCCGCCAGCGTCCCGCCGATGATCGTGATGTTCAACAACCGGCGCTTGCGCGGCAGCGCCCGCGCGATGAACTTCTCCAGTTGCAATCGCTTGTCAACGATGCGCTGGGCGAGATCGGCGCCGGGCGCGGCATTGGACGTGGGCGTCACGGGCGGCCTCCATGGATCGTCGAACGCAGAAGGACCTCGTAGTGGCCGGATGAATCGGACCGCAGCACCTCGTCGAACGACGCGCGGCCGAGCACTCGCAGCTGGTGGGTCACTGGATCGTGATCGACCTCGACGCACGGTCCCGGCTCGAAGAGGCCGGTGCCGGCGACGAGACGAAAGACGCTCGTGTCGAAGTCGCTCGTCGCGCGCGTGAGCAGGTACACGGCCGGGGACATGGCCGCGAAGTCTTCGAGATAGGCGCGGCAGATCGCCGGCTCGATGTGCTGCAGCACCAGCGCCGTGAAGATGAGATCGAACCGCCGCGGCCTGACGTCGTTCCAGTCGTCGGCAAGGACGTCCACCGGTTCGACCGCGAGCTCGCGGCAGCGCTCGATCATCGGCGGCAGATCGAAGCCGGTGACGTGTTCGGCGATCGTCCTGAGGAACGAGAAGCTCCGCCCGACCCCGCAGCCGAAGTCGAGCACGGTTCCAATCGGCGACGGCAGCGCGAACGTCGGCCGGTACGGCGTGAACGGCTTGCCGGCCTTGTAGCCGGTCAGGATGTGCTCGCGCAGGTCGTCGGCGTTCGCCGACCCTGCCACGGCCAGCCAGTGATCTCTGCCTCGTTCCATAACATTTTCGACTTAGGAGTTTCGATTGACGACTTACCTTAATCCCAAATCGCCAATCATCAATCGAAAATCGAAAATCTAAAATCGAGAATGCAAGCTGTCTACACGAGGTGCCTATCGTATCCCGCCTTGACGAGCTCCTCGAACGCTTCCCAGACATCGTCCGGAATGTCCTGCGGGATCTGAAAGCCTCTGGCAGGATAGATCCGAATCCGCTGCAGGTCCCCCACCATGATGCTGATCACGTCGTCTCGCGACAGCGATTCGTTGGAATACCCGCTCAGGTACTGATCGAACGACACCGGAGGTGACGTCACGATCAGATCTTTCTCGGGCCAGAACTTCTTGAAAGTCGCGTAGCTGCGCCGCTCCATGTACGGCTTCTGCACGACGATGAATCTGCCGGGATCGAGGCCCTGTTCGGCGAGAAGCTGGCGAGTGAAGCGGACGTTCTCGCCGGTGTTCGTCGAGCGCGTCTCGGTGAGGATGCTGGACCGCGGGACGCCCATGTCGATTGCGATGCCGGCAAATCGCTCCGCTTCGGGCTCTGTCCAGAGGTGCTTCGTAATCGCGCCGAGTCCGCCTGAGAAGATGAGCAGCGGCGCCCAGCCGTCGAGATAGAGCCGGGCGCCTCGGGCGGCGACCGCCGTGTCGTGACTGCACAGCACGAGGATCGCGTCGGCGGGTGTCAGCTCATGACCGAGCTGGTGGTACTGCCAGATCTTCTCGGCCAAGCGGCGAATGCGGTCGTCGTTCACCTGGTTAGAATCACACCCTCATTTCACGAATCACGTGAGCGAAGGCCCGGCGACCCGCGGCAGGATCATAAACAATCACGGGCATCAATCGGCCACGAATCTTGTCGGGATGCGAGCGCGCATAGCCCATGAGCAGTCTGGCCAGCCGTTCCTTGGCCGTACCCTTCTCGTCTTCGGCGAGGCTCCCTGTGAGCAGATCGTTCAGCGAGACCGGCCACGGTTCTCCCCAAAGCAGCGCGTCGACCACGACGCCCTTCAGCACGTTGTGCGAGAAGTTGAACAGAAACGACATCGGCGAGTATCGCTCGGCCGTCGGACGATGGCGCTCGCACTCCTGGAGCAGTTCCCCGCGGCATTGTCCGAACAACTGCCGGAACCGGGTGCGCTCGGCCTCGTGCCTGACGAGCGGCGCAGGACCCGGATCCGTCAGGAATGCGCGCGGATCCGCCGACAGGCCGTTCACGAGTGCTTCGACCACGTTGTCGCGACGAGATCCCTCGATTCCCAGATCGCGCAGGCGGATGTACTCCTCGATGACCTCGAGAAGCGAGAAACACAACCACGGATAGTCCACGGCGTTGTCTTCGCGCATCGCGGCGATGCTCTGAGCGTACGTGACTTCGAAGCCGAACCTGAGGTGGCTGCCCAGGCAGGCCGCGTGCCCGATCGCGATGTTCGTCCGGTGGGCGAGGTTGAGCGACCGGACCTGCTGCAGCAGCGCGTCATAGCCGCCATCCTGCAGCTCGTAGTGCGAGGTCGCGATCAGCAGGAGCGTCTCGGCGTTGTCGGCGAACCGCTGGCCGCTCCCGCCGGGTCCCTGCAGATCGCCAAGCAGCCCACTCAGCCGATTGAAATGCGCGTCCGGATCTCCGTCGTCCCACGCTCTGAGCGAGAGGAGCGCAAGAACGTAGAGGAAGTAGTAGTCGAGGAGAATCGCGAGGACCGAGCGGTCCGGCGGCCCGGTGCGCTTGTCGAGCATGTAGGTGAGGACGTCGGCGGGAATCGTGTCTTCGTTGACCCGGTCCGCCTGGCCGTCCCAGTCGTGCCGGACATGAAAGCCGGTCCGCCGGGCATCGCCGTCGTACGCCCTGAGCACGCTGTCGAGGCTGATGCGTTCGCCGCCGGCTTTCCAGGTGTTGGCCCGCATGCCGTCCCGGAGACGCAGCAACGCCTGGCTGAAGTCGCCGGCTCTGGACACATCGTCGAGGATGATCCGGCGCGCGTCGCCGCGGAGGACTTGTTCGAGGATCGAGCACGCCGATCCCAGCGGGACCGTCGCCTCCATCTATTTCACGGGCCAGCGCGCCGATTCGGTCCGCGCGTCCGCCAGGTACCGCTCGATGCGGGCGACGACCTCCGGGTGCGCGGCCGCGAGGTCCGTTTGCTCCGTTGGATCCCTGGCGAGGTCGTAGAGCTCCAGCGGGCCATCCTTCTTCAGCCGCACCGCCTTCCATGTCCCCATCCGGACGGCCTGCTGAAAGCCCCGCTCGTGGAATTCCCAATACAGGAAGTCCTGCGACGGCTGCGCCTGTCCCTTGAGCGCGCGCGCCATCGAGCGGCCGTCGATGCCGTCCGGAGCGCGCGCCCCGGCAAGCTCGGCTAGCGTCGGCAGCATGTCCCAGTGCGCCCAGACGTGATCGCTCACGCGGCCGGCAGGAACGGTGCCCGTCCAGCGCGCGATCATCGGCACGCGAATGCCGCCCTCGTAGAGATCGCGCTTGATCCCGCGGAGACCGCCCGAGCTGTTGAAGAATCCTGGATCCGCGCCGCCCTCGCGGTGCGGGCCGTTGTCGCTGATGAAGAGGAACAGCGTCCGCTGGTCGAGCCCGCGCGTGCGCACCAGTTCAGTCAGCCGGCCGACGTCGCGGTCCATCCGCGTGATCATCGCCGCGAACGCGGCGCGCGGCGCCGGCTGCGATCGATACCCGAGTGACGGATTCTCGAAGCCGGCACCCGCCTTCCGGCCGTCGGCGGCGGCGTTCACGAATGGCTTCTCCGGGAACTTGCCGCTGAACGCCTGCAGGGAGTCGTCGGGCGCCCGAAGCTCCGCGTGCGGCACCGTGTAGTTGAGGTAGATGAAGAACGGACGGGGATCGCTGCGCTCGATGAAGCGCGCCGCCTCACCTGTAAAGAGGTCGCCCACGTACTCGCGGTCGGCGTCCACCGCAACCCGCTCGCTGTTGCGATAGAGATGGTCCGTGAACTGACGATGGGCGTGGCGATGATCCATGAAGCCGAACGAGTGCTGGAAGCCCTTGAGATCGGGCTGGCCCGTCGTCCCGGGCACGCCGAGGCCCCATTTGCCGATGACGGCCGTGCGGTAGCCCGCGGCCGAGAGCGCCATGCCGACAGTCACGTCCTCGGGCCGGAGCGGAATGTCGCCGTTGCCACGGATCCAGCCATGGCCCGTGTGCTGGCCGGTCATGAGCGCCGCCCGCGACGGCGCGCAGACCGTGCTGCCCGAGTAGTACTGCGTGAACCGCGTGCCTTCGCGCGCGAGGCGATCGAGGTTCGGTGTCGCGAACTGCGACTGGCCGTAGACGCTGAGATCGCCGTAGCCGAGATCGTCCGCCTGAATGAGGATGATGTTCGGCGCGCCCGGCGGGGTCTGAGGCGCGGCGCCCGCGTCAATCAGGCAGACGCCAATCGCGATCGCGGACAGCCAGGCGCGCGTCACCGCTGGCCAGACGGGACAACGGGGGGCGCGGGCTCGATCCGCAGGATTCCCCCGGGGTTGGCGTCCGTGACGATGTAGAGCAGGCCATCAGGGCCCTGACGGACGTCGCGAATGCGCTGGCGAAGGTCGGCCATGATCGCTTCGCGACCGAGCAATCCCTTCTCGCTGACGCCGATCCGCCAGAGGCTCATCCCCGCAAGACCGCCGACGAACAGGTTTCCCTTCCAGCCCGGCAGCGCGTCGCCGGTGTAGAAGACCATTCCGGAAATGCCGATCGACGGCACGAAGACCGTCCAGGGCTGCTCCATGCCTTCGCGCCACGGCTGCGCCGAGATGATCTCGCCGGAGTACTCGCGCCCGTACGTAACGACCGGCCAGCCGTAGTTGCGGCCGGGAACGATGATGTTGATTTCGTCGCCACCCTGCGGTCCGTGCTCGTTCTCCCAGAGCGTCGTCGTGCCGGGCTGGAACGCGAGGCCCTGCAGGTTGCGGTGGCCGTACGAGTAGATCTCCGGCCGGAAGCCGGTCTTGCCGACGAACGGATTGTCGGGCGGCACCGTGCCGTCGTCTTTCAGGCGCAGCACCTTGCCGGCGTGATGGGTCGTGTCCTGGGCGCGATTTCGATCGTTGCGCTCGCCGACGGTCATGAACAGCGTGCCGTCGGCCGCGAACGCGAGCTTCGATCCGAAGTGCTGCGTCTGCTTGGCCCACGCATCAGCGACGAAGATGTCCTTCACGTCCGTGAGCGCCTTGCCGTCGAACGTTCCGCGCGCGAGCGCCGTCGTGTTTCCCTGTTCGCCAGGTTTCGAGTACGTGAGGTAGACGAACCGGTTCTCGGCGAAGCGCGGGTGCAGTGCGACTTCGAGCAGCCCGCCCTGCCCCATCGCGACGACCTGCGGCGTGCCGGCGATCGGCTGCGGATCGAGCGTGCCGTTGCGCACGATGCGCAGTCGGCCGGCCTTCTCCGTCACCAGGATGTCGCCGCCAGGCAGGAACGTCAGGCTCCACGGGTTGACGAGACCGCTCGCGACGGGCACGACGCGATACGGCTGCGTCGTGGAAGTGAGGACTTTCGCTTCGGTCGGAAACGGCAGCGCCGGCGGGCGCTGGAAGCTGGTGGGGCCGCCTTGCCTGGCGCCGCCTTGTCGTCCACCCGGCGGTGGCGGTGGCGGCGGCGGGTTCTGCTGGGCGCCCGCAGGCGGCGGATTCTGGCCGGCGGTTCCGCCTGTCGATGCGAGCACCGCGACCAGCGAGAACCCAAGGACGGCAAGCGCACGCGAACGGTTTGGAGAGAAAGTCATGTTCGGCTCCAACTTGGGGGTCAGGTCTTGTATTGCAACATCGCCATGCAAGACCTGGCTACTTGGGGTCAGGTCTTGCGTCGCCATGTTGCAATACAAGACCTGACCCCAATCTTACCAGCCGAATCTCGAACAGCCTCGGCCAGAGCTTGCCGGTGACGAAGAGGCGGTCGCCCGCCGCGTCGTACGCGATGCCGTTCAGCACCGCGTCCGGGTTGTGGCCGACATCGGCAGGGGCCAGCAGGCCGTTGAGATCGATCCAGCCCGTGACCTCGCCCGACGGCAGCGCGATGCGGGCAATCCGGTTCGAGTGCCAGACGTTCGCGAAGACCTCGTTGCGAACGTACTCGAGCTCGTTCAGCTCATCGACCGGCTTGCCGAGATCGCGCACGACGACGCGTCCCGTCTCCTGATAGGTGTCCGGGTTGAAGAACCGCAACGCCGAGCTGCCGTCGCTCAGGATCAGTCGCTTGCCGTCGTGCGTCAGCCCCCAGCCCTCGCCCTTGTACTGGAAGGTCCGCTCGGGCTTGAACGTCTCCCGGTCGTAGACGAAGCCGACGACCCGCCTGCCAGGTGAGCTGCAGCAGCTTTCCCGCGGAACTCGGTCAGCCCTTCGCCGAAGTGCTTCGGATCGACGGCGTGCTGCTGGAGAACTTTTCCGGTCGTGAGCTCCACTTTCCGCAGCGTGGACTGTCCGTACCGTCCCGTGCTCTCGTAGAGCACGCCGTCGCGGAAGATCAGTCCCTGCGTGAACGCGCGCGTGTCGTGCGGGTAGACGTTGATGACGCGGTAGCCGTACAGCGCCTGGCCACCCTGGGGCGCTGGCGGCGAGGCAGATCCGAGCGTCGTGGCCACGGTCATGGAATACAGGAGAGCAAGTCTCGATCGCATCGTCAAGGTCGGACGACCGTCGCGTTCCAGCTGGCCGCGTAGCTCCAGCCCTGGCCCATGGAGCTCGCCAGGCTCATGCTGCCCTGGCCGGTCACGGTGCCCTGTTTGACGGCGAAGTTCTGGAGGGTGTCGCCGCCGGAGATCATTCGACTTCCGCGCAGGTCGTCGCCGACGAACGGCACGATGTTCCGAATGTATCCCTTCTCATCGACGAGAAGGCCCAGCCCGCTCAGCTTGCCGGCCCTGAGAAGCGCCTGACCGCCCGCGCGTGCGAGCTCTTTCGGGAGTGCCTCCGGCGGAATAGGGCCGGCCGTGAGCACGATCTGGTACACGATCCCGCCGGCAGAGTCGATCGGACCGAGGGCGTAGGCGTGCGTCAACACGACGGTAACCTTGCCGGCTGTCAACGTCCCATCGGCGGCACCGGCCTTGGCCGGAATGGGTGGCGGAACGGGCCGCTGGAGGCCGGCCACACCCGCGGACGTCGCTGACACGATCGCTACGATGACGGCGGCAGCCCGCAAACGTGCGTCACGCACCATCGAACGCCTCCATGGGATCGGAACGGTTACGTTACCACGGCCGCCTATCCGTGGACGCCCGGCGCCTCGTGACCGGTGCGTGCCACGTACTCGACGTAGGAGCCGGGATAGACGAGCGGCTTCGCGTCCGTGCCGGTCTCGCCGCCGAGCTCCAGCACGCGGCTGCCCAGGCCTCGCAGAAACGATCGATCGTGCGAGACGAAGATCATCGTGCCTTCGAACTCCCGCAGCGCCTCGATGAGCATGTCCTTCGTGGCGAGATCGAGATGGTTGGTCGGCTCGTCGAGGACCATGAAGTTCGGCGGATAGAGCAGCATGCGCGCGATGACGAGCCGCGTGCGCTCGCCGCCCGACAGCGACCGGATCTCTTGTCGATCTCGTCGCCCGAAAACTGGAACGCGCCGAGGAGATTGCGCAGCACGCCAATCGAGTCGTGCGGGAAGTCTTTCTGCATCTGCTCCCAGACGGTGAGATCCGGGTCGAGCAGCTGCAGCGCCTGCTGCGCGAAGTAGCCCATCGTCAGGCTCGCGCCGAGCTTGATCGTTCCCGGCGTCGGGCGCCACGCTGCCGGCGATCATACGTCAGCAGCGTCGTCTTGCCCGCGCCGTTCCGTCCCATCACCGACCACCGTTGGCCGCGCTGCACGGTGAGGCTGAAGTTGTCGTAGAGGACGCGGGATCCGTAGCGCTTGCTGACGCCCTCGAGGACGACGACGTCGTCGCCCGACCGCGGCGGCGGCCGGAACTCGAACTTCACGACGCGCCTCTTCTTCGGGAGCTCGATCTTCTCGATCTTCTCCAGGGCCTTGACGCGGCTCTGCACCTGCGCCGCCTTGGCGGCATTGGCGGCGAAGCGGTCGATGAAGCGCTGTTCCTTGGCGAGCATCGCCTGCTGACGCGCGTACGCGGCCTCGCGGTTGGCCTCGCGCAGCGCGCGCTCCCGCTCGTAGAAGTCGTAGTTGCCCGAGTAGACCGTGATCTCGCCGTCGTCGATCTCCGCGACGCGCGTGACGACGCGGTTCATGAAATCGCGGTCGTGCGACGTCATGAGCAGCGAGCCGGGCAGCGACTTGAGGAACGTCTCGAGCCAGACGATGGACTCGATGTCGAGATGGTTGGTCGGCTCGTCCATCAGCAGCACGTCGGGCCGGCCGAGCAGCGCGCGCGCCATGGCCACGCGCATCTTCCAGCCGCCCGACAGCGCGCCGACATCCCCGTCGATCCACTCGTCGTCGAACCCCAGGCCGTGCAGCACCTCGCGCGCCTGGCTCTCGAGAGCGTAGCCGCCGAGATGTTCGTACTCTTCCTGGACCTCGCCGAACCGCGCAAGAATGCGGTCCATCTCGTTTGCACGTGCGGGATCCGCCATGGCACGCTGCAGATCCTCCAGCTCGTGGTGCAACGTGCCCAGCCGGCCGCTGCCGGCGATCACTTCGTCCAGCACCGAACGGCCGGACATCTCCTCGATGTCCTGGCGGAAGTACCCGACGCTGAGCTTCTTCGGCATCGTCACTTCGCCGTCGTCGGGCGATTCCTCCCCGACGATCATGCGGAAGAGCGTGGTCTTGCCGGACCCGTTCGGCCCGACCAGCCCGACTTTCTCGCCGGGATTGAGCTGAAACGACGCGTCGACGAAGAGGAGCTGTTTGCCGTACTGCTTGCTGATGCGGTTGAACGAGATCATGTCGCGGCTGCTATCAGCGTATCGCGACCAGGCGAGCTAATCCCGCCCCGTCTATACTGTCCCTGCCATGCCCTTCTCCCCCGGCACCAGGCTCGGCCCCTACGAGATCCTCTCCGCCATTGGCGCCGGCGGAATGGGCGAGGTCTACAAGGCGCGCGACACGCGGCTCGATCGCGCGGTCGCCCTGAAGGTCATTCAGTCGGCTGTGGCCGGCATGCCCGGAGATGCGCGAGCGGTTCGAGCGCGAGGCGCGCGCGATTTCCGCGCTCGACCACCCGCACATCTGCATCCTCTACGACGTCTGCCGCGAAGCCGACGTGTCCTTCCTCGTCATGCAGTACCTCGAGGGCGAGACGCTGGCCGACCGCCTCGCGCGCGCAGGCAAGCCGCTCTCCGACCCGACGCCGGCCGGCCGTCCGGCAGCGGAGACCGCGATCTCGACGATCGTCGCGCGGCCCGATTCCGTTCGACACGGCGCTGAAGTACGCCGCCGAGATCGCGACGGCGCTCGACGCCGCCCATCGCCGCGGCATCGTCCACCGCGATCTCAAGCCCGGCAACGTGATGCTGACGAAGACCGGCACGAAGCTCCTCGACTTCGGACTCGCCAAGCTCGCGAGCGGCGACAACGCCGCGGGCGTCGCCGGATTCGGCGACGGCATGACGCGCACGATGCCGCTCACGAGCCAGGGCGCGATCCTCGGCACGCTCCACTACATGTCGCCCGAACAACTCGAAGGTCGCGACGTGGACGCGCGCTCGGACATCCACGCGTTCGGCGCGCTGCTGTTCGAGATGCTGTCGGGCCGCCGCGCGTTCGACGGGCAGAGCCAGGCCGGCATCATCGCCGCCATCATCAGCGCCGATCCGCCGCCGCTCACCTCGCTCGCCGACACGCGGACGTCGCTGCCGCGTCGTGGCGCAGCGCGCGCTCGACCGGCTGCTCGGCGAGGTGCCTTGCGAAGAATCCCGACGACCGCTGGCAGTCCGCGGCGGATCTCGCCGCCGAGCTGAACTGGATCAATGAAGAGCGGCTCCGCGCCGTGCCGGAGACGACGGCCGTCAGCGGCACCGGTGGCCGCGGACGTCCGGATCGCGGACACGCGAGCGCGTGTGGATGGGCGTCGCGGCTGCGGCGATCGTCGCGCTCGCCGGCATCGCCGCCATGTGGTATCCGCGCGCGGCGCCTCCGCCCGCGCCGATCTCGTTCACCATCGACGCGCCCGAGGGCGAGACACTCTCGGGAGGGCCCGGTCTCCTCGAGGTGTCGCCGGATGGGAGTCGCGTCGCGTTCGTGACGCGACAGGAAAACGCCGGAAACGGCGGCCAGCTCTGGGTCCGGGCGATTGGATCGCTCGTGCCGCAGCGCATCGACCGCGCCGTTGGCGCGTGGCAGCCGGCCTGGTCCTCCGACGGTCGCGCCATCATCGTCACCGCGTCCGGCGGGTCCGCGCCGCTCCTGAAGATCGATCTCGCCGGAGGCGCGCCGACGACCCTGGCGCCCAGTGCCACCGGACGGGCCGCCGTGAGTCCGAGCGGCGTGGTCCTGTTCGAGGTCGGAGGCGCCGCCGGCGTGACGAGCGTGATCTCTATCGTGTGTCCGACGCCGGCGGAGCAGCCAGTGATCGCCATGGCGCTCGACCCGTCACGGCAGGAGACGGCGATCGCATGGCCGAGCTTTCTCCCGGACGGGCGCCGCTATCTGTTTCTGGCGCGCAGCACCGACGCGTCCAAGACGGCGATCTTCCTGGGCTCGCTCGACGCGCCCGGCCGGACGTTGCTCGTGAACGCACAGTCGAACGTGGACTACGCCGCCGGCCACCTCTTCTATCAGCGCGATGGCACGTTGATGGCGCATCCGTTCGACGCGGACGCCGGCCGCCTGACCGGAGACGCCTTTCCCGTCGTCGAGAACATCCGGTTCAACACGGCGAACGGACGCGCGGCATTCTCCGTGTCCCGATCGGGGGTGCTCGCGTACGTGTCTGGCACTGACATTGCCGACACCAGCGGTCGCCAGATCATGCTGTTCGATCGGTCGGGCAAGGGCACGGCCGATTGGCGCTGCCGGATCGTACGGCGGGGGCACGCTCTCGCCTGACGGCCGTCAGGCCATGATCGCTCTCGAGCCGAGTCTGTCGAGCATCCGCTCGCTCTCACTCCTGGACCTCGAGCGCGGCGTCTTCACGCGATTCACTGTCGGGTCCGCCGACGAGCGACTCGCCGATCTGGTCGCCCGACGGCACGATGGTCTACTTTCAGTCGACGCGGAACGGGAAGGTCGGGATCTACCGGCGTCAGGCCGGAGGCGGCGCAACGACCGACGAGGCGCTCATGTCGGGGCTGGAGTCGCTCGTCGCCGACGAGCATCTCGTCCGACAATCAGCGCCTGCTCCTGACGGGAGGACTGGGGGCGATCCAGCGCATCTGGATGCTGCCCCTCTCGGGCGATCGGAAGCCGGTTGAAGTATTTCCCGGGTCGACGACGGCTCAGCAGATGGCAAGCTTCTCTCCCGACGGCAAGTGGATCGCGTATGTAGAAACCACCGGGCCAGGGCCGAACAACAGCGACGTGTACCTCCAGCCGTATCCCGCCGACGGACGGCGCATTCGCATCTCGACCGCATCCGGCCGCCACCCGCAGTGGGTGCCGGGCAACCGCCAGATTGTCTATCGCGCAGCGAACGACGCCATCATGTCCGTGACGCTCACCGCGGCGGACGGCACGCTCCGTCCGTCGACGCCGGTACAGCTCTTCACGCACCGCCGACAGTCGCCACTTAGCTGGCAGTTCAGCATGGACGACCGGGGCGAGCGGTTCCTGCTGGTCGCCCCTCCGGAGACCGCCGTCGAGCCCAAGCCGCCGCCGATCACGGTCATCCTCAACTTCGCGCAGTCGGTAGCGAAGAAGGGTTCGTAGACTATTTTTTCTTCGCCGGCGGCAACGCGAGGACGAAGTTGCCGCGGTTCGGCATCTGCACCTTCGGCAGGGTCTTCGCGTCCATCACGGCATCGGCGGCAATCACGCCGTTGAGGTGCAGCAGATACGCCGTCAACGCGTACGCCTCGGCGTTGGTCAGCGAGTGCGGCTCGGGATAGGGCATCGCGCGGCGAACGTAAGTCGAACACGGTCGTCGCGTACGGCCAATAGCTCCCGATGGTCTTCACCGGCGCCGTCGTCGTCAGCGTGCCGTGTCCGCCGACCAGTCGATCGTTGATGCCGCCAGCCCCTTCCGGCCCGTGGCACGCGATGCATTTCGCGGCGTAGACCTGCCCGCCTTGTGCCGGCGTGCCTGATCCTTCCGGTAATCCTGCGCCGTCGGGAGGAATGCTGATGTCGGCACTCGCGATCTCGGCCGGAGTGGCCGGCACACCGAGCCCCGGCCCCTTCGGCGGCGCGGGACGCTGCTGCGCCCGGACGACCGTGCAGATGCGTCAGCACGGCAAACATCGCGATGAGTCCGCCTGGCCGGCCGACCCTCGCGTCATCGGTCAAGGCTAGACGTAGACATTGCGGACCTCACCATTGGCCGACACGCCCCAGCTCTGCATGCCGTGGAAGTGATAGCGATACGCGGCGCCGCGCGCATCGAGTAGCGCCTTTCGTGATGGCTGAACGGCGCCGGTCTCGTCCACCGCCCGACTCATCAGCACCGAAGGTGCGCCGTCCCATCGCCACGCCATGCGGAATCGCGTCAACGCCTTTGGCAGCACCGGTCCGGAGATGGCCGCAGGCGCCCACGTCTTGCCGGCATCGGCGGACACGTCGACGCGACGGACCCGGCCCGCGCCAGACCACGCGATGCCGGAAATCTGATACAACCCTGGGCCCTTGCATCTTCAGTCCGCCGGATGGCGAAGTGATCACCGACTTCACGCCCATCGGAAACGTGAACTGCAGCGCGCGGCCATCCGGGCAGCGAGTCGGTGTACTTCGACGTCTCGTCCTTCGTCATCACGGGCGCGTCCGTCACCTTGATGCGCCGCAGCCACTTGACGCTCGTGTTGCCTTCCCAACCCGGCAGCAGGAGGCGCATCGGGTACCCGTTCTCAGGACGCAGACGCTCGCCGTTCTGGTAGATCGCAATCAGCGCGTCGTCGAACGCCTTGTCGATCGGCACGCTGCGGCTCATCGCCGCGGCGTCCGCGCCCTCGGCGAGCAGCCAGCGGCCGGACGGACGCACGCCCGCCTCCTGAAGAAGGGTGCCGAGCGGCACGCCCGTCCATTCGCTGCACGACAAGAGGCCATGCAGCGCACCTGCCGACGACTTGCGCCGGCTGCGCGCGCGTACAGCCCCGTGCTGTTGCCCGAGCACTCGATGAAGTGAATGCGCGACACCAGCGGATACCGCGAGAGCGCGGCGAGGTCGAACGTCAGCGGCCGATCGACGAGCCCATGGATCAGCAGGCGATGCTGGTCGGGCGGGATGTCGGGGACGCCGCTATGACTGCGCTCGAAGTGCAGTGAGTTTGGCGTGATCATGCCCTCGAGAGACTCGAGAGGCGTCCTCGCCGATCCACTCCCGGTCGTCCCCGCCACCGGGGCGACGATGCGCTGCACGGGAGCTTCGTGGGGCGATCGCTCGCCGTAGGGCCGCAGCGGCTGGCCGGGCGCCTTCATCCATGGCGGCACATCCTGTTGCGCAGCCACGCCGGGCTGGGCGCGCAGGAGCGCCCAGCCGGCGGCACCGGCCGTCTGTGCGAGAAACCATCGGCGATGGATCAATCCGTCGCCGGCGACGATCTCGAGGTCGGGAGTGTCCATGATGAGTCCGCCCCGAATGCTACACCGGCCAGAGGATCGCGGCCGGTGCGGCCCATGAACTCCGTTCTTGCCATCTGTATCATTGTCTGATACTGTCGTGCTGTGATTCGCATCGACCTCGACGACCCCCGTCCCATCGAAGACCAGCTCGTGGCGGCCCTTCGCCTGGCCATGGCACGACGCGAGGTGGCGCCCGGCGACGCCTTGCCCTCGGCGCGCCAGCTCGCAGGCGATCTTGGCGTGCACTGGAACACCGTCGCGCGCGCCTACCGCCGCCTGCAGGACGAGGGGCTGATCGCAGTCCGTCAGGGCCGCCGGACCATCGTCCTCGAAAGCGGGACGGACCGGACCCCCGCGGCGCGGGCGTCGCTGCGCGCCGAGCTGGTCAACGCGATCACCGTCGGGCGCCTGCAGGGGCTGTCTCGCCGCGAGCTCACCGACGTCTTCAAGGAAGCGCTGGAGCAGATTCAGGAAAGGACGCCCTCGTGACCCGCATGCACCTTCTTCTCGCCTGTATCGGAGCTCTCGCCGCCGTCACGCCGTGGATCGTCGTGCGGGTGGCGTGGTCGCGTGCAGGACACCCGGAGTCGTCTGAGATACACCGACTCCGGGTGTCCTTCCGCCGACTCCGGGTGTCCTCTGTGATCGCTGCGATTGTGGCCGGCGTCGTCGCGTTTCTCGTGACGCCGCCGTCCCTGATCTTCGCGGCGGTGGCGCTCGGCGCCTTTGGCGTGACTGCGTTTTTCGGATTCGCCGCGCTCGGGGCCATCGATCTCGCGACGGCACCGGCGCGCGTGGTTGACACCGCCGAGCGCGTCGCGAGCCTGAAGTCGCGCGAACTGCGATCGCACCTGCCTTTCGCCCGGCGGCTCGTGCCGTACGCACTCGCGGCCGTGGGACTCACGGCCTTTGTCTATCAGCTTCTGCAGCCGATGCACGGCCGACGGCCGTTCGTGGCTGTGGCGTTCGCGCTGGGAGGCCTGGTGTTCCTTCTCCTGTATGAAGCCTGGATGCGCGAGGAAGTGAGTGGCGGGCAGGCGGACGGCGGACGCACCGCGGCCGAGATTCACCGGCGCGTCCGCAGCATCTTCGCCATGCAGATGGCGCTCGTCACGACTTCGCTCGTCGCCGCCAACGTCCTCGTCGCACTGGATTGGACGCGCCAGGCGGAACTGGCGGTGCTCGTGGCGCTCGCCGGCGGGGTGGCCGGCGTCATCGGATGCGCGAACGCGCTGGCGTCAGGCCTGACCGGGCGCAGGTACGCGTCGGTGCAGGACCGACGAACGAGCGAAGCGAAGTGAGTCCGCGCGAACGGCGCGGGGCGTGCGGGGTCCCCGCAAGTGAGCGCGTCGGGGGGTCCGCGGGGGCGAAGCCCCCCGGATCAATTACGATGGCGGGCGCACTGGCTTCATCGGCCGGCCCTCCTGATCGACCGGGTAGAGAGCCTGATGTCGTTCCAGGCTGGCGATCAGGTTGTCCATCATCGTGCGTAGTTGCTCCGGCTGGCGGCTCGCCAGGTCGGTAGATTCGAATGGATCCGTGCCGAGGTCGTAGAGCTGGTAGGCAGAACCCTCGGATTGCGCCGAAGGAAAGTAGTGGTAAATCACCTTCCAGTGACCGAGACGATACGCGGTGAAGTAGCTGCTGCGATGCTCGTGCGGGAAGTGCATCAGGAACTCTTCCGGGCGCGATCGGTCGGGCCGTCCGGACAGTAGCGTGTCCAGGCGGGATCCGTCCACCGCATGACCCCCGGGTGGAGTGATGCCCGAGAGACCGAGGATGGTGGGAAAGAGGTCCACGACTGACGCTAGCTGGGGTTGGTAGGCGCCAGCCGGAACCGGCAACCGCCGCTGGTTCGGGTTGTCGGCGTCCGCTTTCGCCCACGCCGCGATGAACGGCACTCGCATCCCGCCCTCGTAATGTGTGCCCTTCATGCCTCTGAGCGGCGCGGCGCTCGCGACCGCATGCTCGGGTCCAAGCGGCGCATCGGAGCCGTTGTCACCGAGGAAGAAGATCATCGTGTTGTTGGCGACGCCAAGCCTCTCGAGCTGACCAAGGAGATCGCCCAGCGACTTGTCCATGCCTTCGATGAGCGTCGCGAATGCCTGCGCGCGGGCCGGCTTGCCGGAGTCAGCGTAGCGCCCCGCGAACCGGGGATCGGAGTTGAACGGGGCGTGGACGGCGTAGTGCGCGAAGGAGAGAAAGAACGGCTGGCCGGCCTTGACCGCGTCCTCGACGCGCGTGTTCGCTTCGATGGTGAGCGCGTCCGTCAGGAAGACCTCACTTCCGTGATGGCGCTCCAGGTGCGGCACGGCGTAGCGGCCGCCCGCACCGTAGCCGCTCTGGGCGTAGTAGCTGCCCGGTTGTCCGATGGCCCGGCCACCGACGTTGACATCGAAGCCCAGGTTGGACGGGTCGGCGCCTTCGGAACCCTCCGGGCCGAAGTGGCCTTTGCCGACATGGATGGTCCGGTAGCCGGCGGTTCGCAGCAGCGCTGGCAGCGTGACCGCACGCCTGGTGAGCCCGCTCCAGTTCCAGTCCGGCGGACCGTGCGCGCCGCGGTTGTTGACGTCCGGGGCGATCCACTGCGTCGTGCGGTGGCGAGCCGCATTCAACCCGGTCAGGAGCGAGACACGTGTCGGCGAACAGACGCTCATGGCCATGAAGTTGCCGAAACGGATGCCCGCGGCCGCCAGGCGCTCCATGTTCGGTGTGCGGTAGTACTCGTTGAGTGGATACCGCTTCGGCGAACCGTCCGCGCCCGTGAGAAACGGCACAGACGTATCCATCACGCCCATGTCGTCCACGAGAAACACGACGATGTTGGGCAGCGTCGTCGTGCGCCCGCGCGCTGATTGCGCCGAGATGACAGGGATGACGACAAGAAAGAGGATCCCGGCGATCGCGGCGCGCCGCCGCATGAGTGCCTCCCGGAGCGTGAGCCTGGCTGAATCTAGCGCAGCACGAGCGAATAGCAGAACACGTCGAGCGGCTCGGCGCTGCCGAGGTTGGGAAACTGCGCATGACGTCGCAGTACGCCTTCGCGCACGAAGCCACACTTCTCGAGCACGCGCCATGACTTCGCGTGCTCCGTGTGGCACAGCGCGTACAGCCTGACCAGATCAATCGTGAGCGCGACCCCGACGACGGCGCGGAGCGCCTCGGTCGCGTAGCCTCTCCCCCACACGCCCTGGGCGAGCACATACCCTGTCGCCGCGCGATGCGGCGTCTCGAAGCCGAACCCGGTGCCGCCGATGATCGTGCCGCCCTCGCGCACTTCGATGACGTACGGCCCGGCGGGCCACTCGCTCCATTCCGTCTCACTGAACTCGAGGAATGCGCGTGTCGATTCGACCGACTCGTGGCGCGGCCAGCCGAGGAATCGCGTGACATCGGGACTGCTGGCGTAGTTCGCGTAGATCGCCTCGGCGTCATCGAGCCGCGGCTTGCGCAGCACGAGTCTCGTCGTTTCGATCCGCTCCGGCGCTTTCGTCTGGGGGTTCGTCAGCACGTCCATTCGTTCCAACTCCTCGCGAGCTGTGGTCGCATGATTCCCTGCACACGATGCGATACGCTTGTCACGTGATTCCCTTCCCGGCCACCCACCGGTCGGTGCTCGAGCGCATTCGCAGTGAGGATGCCGAGGAGCGGCGGATCGCGTTTGGCGACCTGGCGGAGGGCTACTGGCGGCCGAGCTATCACTATCTGCGGCTGCACTGGCACCTCGCGCCCGAAGCGGCCGAGGACGCCGTCCAGGCATTCTTCACCACGGCTTTCGAGAAGGGGTACGTCGAGCGGTTCGATCCGGCCAAAGCCCGCTTCCGGACATTCCTTCGCGTCTGTCTCGACCGGTTCCTCCAGAACCAGCAGAAAGCGGAGCGAGCCGACAAGCGCGGAGGCGGGGTCACCCACCTGTCGCTCGACTTCGCCGGCGCCGAGCTGGAGCTGGAGGGTCGCGAGATCGCGCTGTCCTTGCTGCGCGATCCGTCGACGTCCGATCTCGATCGCTTCTTTCACGACGAGACCGTCCGCGCGCTGTTCGGCCGCACGGTCGCCGCGATGGAACGAGTGTACGCGTCTGAAGGCAAGTCGATCGTCTTTCGCGTCTTCGAGCGCCACGACCTGAAGCCGGCGTCGGACGCGAGCTATGCGAGCGTCGCCGGCGAGCTCGGGCTGTCGACGTCTCAAGTCACCAACTACCTGCACGCTGCCCGCCGCCGTTTCCGCGAGCTTGCGCTTGCAGCACCTGCGATCGCTCGTGGCGAGCGAGGCGGAGTTCCGGCTCGAGGCGCGCGAGCTGTTCGGGATCGACATCGAGACATGACCTGGCTGCCGGACGCGGTCGTCGACCATCTGCGAAGCGTGGCGACCTGGCCGGAGCTGCCTCCCGAACGGTACGAGATCCTGCGCCCGCTCGGGCGTGGCGGCATGGGCGCGGTGTACGCCGCGCGTGACACATTGCTCGATCGCGATGTCGCGATCAAGGTCTCCAACGCCGCCCATCCCGACACCGGATTGGAGGAGCGCCTTCGCGCCGAATCGCGCGTGCTCGCGCGGCTCGAGCACCCGGGCGTCGTGCCCGTTCACGATGCCGGACGGCTCGCCGACGGCCGGCTGTTCTATGTGATGAAGCTCGTGCGTGGCGCGACGCTTACCGAGCACGCGGCGCCGGCTCGACGGTGAATCCGGCAAGCTGACGGTGTTCGAGCGCATGACGGAGGCGGTGGCGTTCGCTCACGCCGCCGGGATCGTGCATCTCGATCTCGCGCCGGGCAACGTGATGATCGGGAGCTTCGGCGAGGTCCTCGTGCTCGACTGGGGCGTCGCGAAGGCCGTGGGATCGGCGGGGGCGACCGGCATGCGCATCGGCACGCCGGCGTTCATGGCGCCCGAGCAGCGCGCCGGCGACAGCGAAGCCGTCGGACCGCCGGCCGATGTCTACGCCCTGGGCGCGCTCCTCTTCTGGCTGCTCACCGGCACCGCCGCCCCCGGTGAGCCGGACCACACCGCACGAGCCTTGTCCTCGCTTCCTGGTCCGCCCTCGCGACGTCTGCGCGCGGTCATCCTCCGGTGCCTGGCGGCTTCTCCGGCCGACCGCTATCCTCACGCCGGCGAGGTCGTCGCCGAGCTCGCGCGCTACCGCGCCGGCCACGCCGTTCTGGCCTACCGCGAGACCTGGCTCGACCGCGCCGGCCGCTGGTTCGGCCGGTACCGCACGTTCATCCTGCTGGTGCTCGCGTACCTGCTGATGCGCACGCTGTTCGCGTTCCTGCAGCGGTAACCGGAGTCGAAAGTCAGTCGCCGCCGTTGTGTAATAGAGACGCTGAGGAGAGTGCGATGAACAAGTCTGTGCTTGGAATGATGCTCGGGGCCGTGCTTGGCGCGTTTGACGGGCTGACGGCCCTCATCTCGGCGCCTGAGACCAAGCCACTGATTCTCAGCATCGTGATCGGATCCACGGTCAAGGGGCTCATCGTCGGCGCGCTCGTCGGCTGGTACGCGACGCGCGTGCAGTCGCTTGGCAAGGGCCTCCTGGTCGGCCTGCTGGTGTCGGCGTTCTTCGCGTTCCTGATTGCCGCGATGCCGAACGAGCAGGGCGGGCACTACTGGGTGGAGATCATGGTCCCGGGCTGCATCGTCGGGCTGCTCGTGGGATACGCGACGCAGAGATACGGACAGTTATCTATTTACCAAAAACCCTCAGCTCCGCGATAGACCACGAAAACACTTTGTGGCCTTCAGTGATGGTCAGCGTGAGCTGCTGGCCGTCGGTGCCGGGCGGAAGATCGATCGCGAGCGGCAGCCGGATGTGGTCTTTGAACAGCGCGTTGACGACGAGTCCGCTCGTGGCGCCTTCCCACACGACGCGCTCCGGGCCGGCGCCGCCGCCGACGCTGAGCCGCAGGCGGCGCGGGTAGTCATTGCTGAATTCGCCGAGATCGATTTCCAGCCGCGTGATCGTCGCGGGCCGGTCGAACGTGACGACGATCTGATCGCCCGGCGTTTGGGATCCAATCGTCTCCCAGCGCGTCTTGACGTTGTTGTCCGTGAGCGCCGCCGTGTCCTCCGGCCGCGCGCTGACGTTGATGGAGGCGATGCGCATCGGGCTGCCCTGCGCCGGTCCGGACGCCGATGTCTGTGCCGGCAAGGCGTACAGCGCGCCGTGCTGACTCCGTCCGATCGGGCTCGCGCCCGGATACTGATCCAGCAGATCGCGCCAGCGGCCGCCCTCGTCCAATGCGCTGTTGACGAAGACGACCAGCGGGCCGTGCGCCTGGAGCGCCGCGAGCACCGTGGGATCGTGTTCCTGGAGTCCCGTGACCATTCGATCGTAGTGCGGCGGACTGTAGCCGCTGGTGCCGTTCACGAGCCGATGGCCGTGCCGCGTCGCGCGCAGCATGGCGGCGCCTTCCGTGTACCCGCTGAAAATGGGTATCTCGAGCAGCGGCATTTCGGCACGCATCTGGAGGAGATCGAAGTGCGGCGGGACGGGATCGACCGGCAGCTTCGGCACCCAGCCCTCGAGAAACACGACGGCGCGACGACCGCGGCGATCGGACGAAAGCGACCTTCGGGGTCCTTCTCAGCGGAGAACGCGAGCGCCGCCGCCTGTCCGAGACAGAACATGAACAGGATGCCGAACCGTGCCGGCACGCGCAGCGCGCTGCCGCCCGGCAGCTCCATCAGCCACGAATACGGCGTCTGGTACATGAACGACTGGCCGAACACGCGAGCCGTGGGACCGAGGGCGAAGAGCAGCATGAGCGCGGCGGCGGCCGCATAGAAGAAGAACACCGAGCGACGGCGCCACACGTCCGGCAGCCGGCGATCCCACAACATCGCGACGGCCAGGACGAAGACGGAGATGAAGATCGCCTTGGCGGGCCGCGTCAGCGAGATGACGATGCCGCCAATCGACAGCGTCCAGCCGCCGATGGCCCACGAGACGATGGCGATAGCTGCGAACACGCCGGCCACGATCGCGGCGATTTTCCTGAAGCGATGCCATTGCCCGGATCGATGCGCATGCCACGCCGACACGGCGCCAATCACGCTCAGCAGCAGAATCATCGCGCCCGGGTACAGCTCGCCTTCGGCTCGCGGTGCAATCGTCCAGTGACTCGGCAGCCAGACGTCGGGTGACGTCGCCCAGATTGCCGACAGATCGGCGGCGAAGGCAGAAATCTCCTCAGGACTCCGGGCGAGTCCGTACCCGGACTGGATCTCGTGATAGCCCAGCAGAAGCGGCACGAGCGGCAGCGACGAGAGTACCAGCGTGATCGCGACGACGATCCAGTCGCGACGCGTTCTGAGGAACCAGATCGCCCAGCAGCCGACGAGGACGCCGAAGTAGACGAGGAAGTATCCGCTCGTGAGGCCATTCATCAGCCAGCACAGGCCTGCGAATACGAGGTTCCAGGCTGATCCCCTGTCGGACGGGTCGGATTGTGACGCGTAGCGCGGCTCGGGTTGTGAGCCGCGATCTCTCTCCGAATGCAGGAAGCGGTGCAGGAACAGCAGCGTGAGCGGCATCCACCACATCAGCAGCATTTGCAGGTGCGGCATCTGCGCGGTGCGCCACGGACTGAAGCCAAAGGAGAGGCCGGCGATGAACGCGGCGTCGTGCCGTCCGGTGAGCCGGTACGCCAGCGCATGCGCGGCCAGGGCGGTGAGCGGAAACGAAATCAGAAACGTGACGTTGTAGGTCACGATCGCGTCCAGGCCGAGCCACTGGAGCGGCGTCGTGAGCGGCGCGACGCTGAGAAAGGTCTCCGACAACGCGAACGCGCCCGTCGCCGGATGGAAGATGGGCGCATTCCACCACGCCTCGGTGAGCGGCCACGCGTGCGCGTTCCACCAGATGATCCAGGCGTTGAGCGCCGGATCGCCGACGTCGTGCGGGAGGCCCGTGCTCATCCTGCCGAGCAGCGGCCACGCATAGACGAGCGTGAGCCCCACGTATGTCGCGGCGACGAGAAGCCAGCGGGATCCAGGCGCATCGTCAGCGCGGGCCTGGCCCGCCGAAGCCGCGAGCGAAGCGAGCGGTTGGCGAAGGCGGGTCACTGAAGTACGAGCCTGGGAGGTGGCGCCGGCGGAGCGCAGTGCGATCCCTTGTGCGCGAACTCCCTCATCGCCAGCGTCGGATGGGTCCTCGGCACACGCGACAGGTCGTAGAGGCTCGTGAGACCGGCCGTCTGGTACGTAAGCACGGGCAGCGCATCGAGCAGGGCCACCCTTTTCTGGTCTGCGAATCTTCCCTTGAATGGGGCGATTTCCCAATCATCGAGGAGGACATACGGATGCACACCGTGATCTTCGAGCCAGTCGACCGCGCGATCGAGCCAATCGGAGTTGAGCGAATTGAAGAGGAGCGTCGTGCGCCCGCCATAGTAGCGAACGGCGCCGCTGTGCTGCATCGTCAGGATGACGCTGTTCTCAGCCGTCACGCTGCGAACCAGTTCCGCGATTTTGACATAGCCGTGCTCGCTTCCCCAGATCACGAAGGTGCTTTCCGTCTTGGCTACCCAGGTGCCATGGACGACCATCCCGGCGATGACGACGCCGACGATCACAGCGGCCGTACGGGAACGCCTGGCGATCTCGGTCGCCGCCTGGGCGAAGCCAATCATGATAATCGGCCAGCACGGCAGAAGGAATCGCAGATACCACCAGGCATCGAAGACGAAGTACAGGCAGTACTGCAGCCAGAGCAGGACCACGAAGAGTCCGAGCATCCTGACCGTCAAGCGATCCGTCGTCTCGGGCCACGGCCAGCGTCCCGGCGCGACGAGCGCCACGAGGCCGACGAGCGGCAGGTAAACGTGCTTCTCCGCAAACCACCGCGTGTAGTTCACAAGGTTGGGCCAGAGATTCGACCACGAAAACAACGCGGCGATGTCACCGTACCCCGAGCTCCACGGCGATCCGTACCACTTCGCATTGAGGACCGCGAGCACGACGGCGGCGGGGACGAGACCGGCCACGAACCAGGCGCCGCGGCGGACTCGCGCGCGACGCTCGGACGGCTGACTGCGCCAAGCGTCGATCGCGAGCCACGCCAGCGGCACCACGATCAGCGGAGCGAGGTTGGGCCGGATGAGAACGGCGAGTCCCGCAGCGAGTCCTGCGCCTGTGGCCGAGAGCGATCTCGATCCGACCAGCAACACGAACGACATCGTCCATGCCGCCGCGACCGGCACGTCGGTCATCGGGTGGATGAACATGTACAGGAACACGGGACTCGAGCCGACGAGCGCCGCCGCGATGAGTCCGGTGGTTCCTCCGCCGAGCCGGCGGCCGAGCAGATACGTGCCGGTCACGAGGAGCGCGGCGGAGATCGGCACCACCCAGAACATCGCGCAGTACCCGCCGACGAGTGACGCACCGGCCAGGAGCAGCGGCAGGCCGGGCGGATACGTCGGCACGATACCGAGACGATCCGGCGACGGCTTGTACCCGAGCGGCGAGAACGTCTCAGCGGCGCGCGGGCCACGGGACGCGGGCCATCCACGGCTGTGGAACCACGACACGGCCATGACGCCAGCCATCGGCCTGGCTGATGTAGCCGTACGAATCGGAGCCGCCGGCCACCATCGTCGAGTAGCGCCAGCTCACGAAGAGGACGGTGACGGCCATCGCCGCCACGAGCAACCTCTCGTTCGTCACGATGCGCAGCGCTCGATTCATTTCGATCCCGGCACCACTGGCGGAGGCTCGGCGGGATGCACGCACTGCGCGCGAGGCGGCGGCGTTTCCCTCACGCGAACGGTTGGCTGGGTGCGAGCCGCGTCGCGGAACTCGAACAGCCGCGTCGTGCTCGCGCCTTCGAACGCGAGCGCCGGCGGCAAGTCGAGACGGGCCAATGTCTTCTCGCCAACAAAACGCTTCCGGAAATCATCGACCTCCCACTCGTCGAGCAGCACGTACGGCGTGACACCGCGTTCTTCGAACCAGGCGACGGTCCGGTCGAGCCACGCTGGCTCGAGGCCGTTGTAGTTGAAGGTGAACCGGCCGGCGTAGTGCCGCACGGCGCCGGTGAGTTGACCGGTAATCACCAGGTCTTCGGTCCGCGTGAGATCCGCGACGGCATGTGCGATCGAGACATAACGAGACTCGAGGATCCACACCTCGAACACGTGTTCCTTCGCGCCGAGCGACACGCCGCGTACGAGCAATCCGCCGACGGCCAGCGCGGCGACCAACGGACCGAACCACAGGTGGCGCAACAGCCGCCGGCCGAGCAGCGTCAGGCCGATGGCGAGCATCGGAAAGATCGGGAGCAGGAATCGCAGATAGTACCAGTGATCGAACGGCGTGTAGAGGAGGTACTCGGCGACCAGGCCGACAGCGAATCCGCCGAGGACGAGCGTGAACGACGGATCGCTCACGCGGGCCCACCGCGCGACCGCCGGGATCGCGAGCAGCACGAGACCGGCGAGCGGCCACGCGGTCTCCATACTGACGAACCACGAGCCGTAGTTCTTCAGGTTCGGCACGACGTGCGCCAGCGCGAACATGCCGCCGACGTCACGGTACCCGAATCGGCCAGGCGCGCCATGGACCTGCCAGTTGAAGAGCGCGAGCACGATGACGGCCGGAGCCATCCCGACGAGAAACATCGCGATCTGCGCGATTCGCCCGCGTCGCGCTGACGCGTCGGGAGCGCGCATCGCCTTGTAGGCGAGCCACGCCGGCAACAGGATCGCGAGTGGCGCCAGGTTCGGTCGAATGAGCAACGCGACCGCCGTCGCAAGCCCCGCGCCGAAGCTGCGAGCGAAGCGAGCGGTGAGCGAAGGCGGGCTGAAGAGAAGAAGAAACGCCGTCGTCCACGCGGCGGCTGCGGGCACATCCGACATCGGCTGCGGAAGATGGAAGAGGAACACCGGGCTCGCGGCGACCAGCGCCGCGGCCGCGAGCGCGGCCCGCGAATCGCCCAGACGCCGGCCCAGCAGAAATGTGCTCACGACGAGGACAGCGCCGGAAATCGGCACGACCCAGAACATCGCACAGTAGCCGCCGACGAGCGAGGCGCCGGCCATCAACACCGGCAACCCTGGCGGCACGACGGGGACAATCGCGGTGTCGTCGTACGACGGCACGTAGCCGAACGGCGCGTACGTCCAGGCGGCGAACGGCCAAGGCACCGGCTCCTTCCACGGCAGTGGGATCTTCAGCGGCCCTTTGAGCCACGACTGCGCCTGGCCGATGTAGCTGTACGAATCTGCGCCGCCCGCCGTCGCCGTGCCGTAACGCACGCCCACGAACAGGACGCCGAGCGCAATCGCCGCCACGATGAGGCGATCGTCCAGACGGATGCGAAGCCAGAGGCGGGACGGCGTGCCGACGGCGGGGGTGGACAGGATCCAGGCGATGAGCGCCACCGCGAGGATGAGCAGCGGACGCCGCGGCTCATGCGCGCTGACGGTCAGGCCGTAGATCTCGAAGTCGCGTCCGCCGGAGATCGCGAGGTAGCCCATCCACCCCGCGGCAAGCACGCACAGGGCCAGCGCGCCGCCCCGGAACACGCGGCGCCCGAAGCGGCGCTCAGACGAAGTCAATCCTCAATCCGTCCGCCCGAAGCTCCAAGTCGTCAATCGTCAATCCCAGGTCGCAAATGCGTCTATCGCTCACTGGGATCTTCCAGGTAGGTGTAACCGTGCAGGCCGTCTTCGTAGAAGCGGAGCAGGCGGCCGGACTCCTCGAAATCGATGCGGCCCTCGCGCACGGCGGCCTCGACCGAGTCGCGCAGCTTGCGGACGAGCATGTCGGCGTCGAATTCCACGTAGTCGAGCACCTCGCGGACGGTGTCGCCCTTGATGACCGACTCGAGCATGACGTTGCCCGAGGCGTCGAGGCTCACGTGCACCGCGTGCGTGTCACCGAACAGGTTGTGCAGGTCGCCGAGGATTTCCTGGTAGGCGCCCACGAGGAACACGCCCAGGTAGTACGGCTCGCCGCTGAACGGATGGAGCGCAAGCGTGCGCTTCACATCGCGCCGATCGATGAACTGATCGATCTTGCCGTCCGAGTCGCAGGTGATGTCGCCGAGCACCGCCTGGCGCGTCGGCGCCTCGTTCAGGCGGTGAATGGGCATCACCGGGAAGAGCTGCTTGATCGCCCAGGAGTCCGGGATCGACTGGAAGAGCGAGAAGTTGCAGAAGTACGTGTCGGCGAGCGTGTCGTCGAGATCCTGCAGGTCTTCGGGCACTTCGTCCATCTGCTGCACGAGCTTGCGCAGCTTGCCGCAGATCGCCCAGTAGAACGTCTCCGCCAGGCAGCGCTGTCCCGAGCGGCAGGTAGCCGCCGTTGAACAGATTGAGCGCCATGTCGAGCGCCTGCTGCGCGTCGTGATAGCTCTCGAGCGCGTTGCGCGCGGTCAGGTTCTGATAGGTCTCCTTCAGATCGACGAGCGGCTGCTCCAGCTCGTCGCCGTGGCCGTTCTGCGGCATCTCTTCTTCGCCGAACCCGGCGACGCCGAGCACGTTGAAGACGAGCACGCTGTGATACGCCACGATCGCGCGGCCGCTCTCGGAGACGATCGTCGGATGCTTCACGCCCGCGTCGTCGCACACCGTCTGGATGTGGTAGACGACGTCGTTGGCGTACTCCTCGAGCGTGTAGTTCACGCTCGACTCGAAGTTGGTCTGCGATCCGTCGTAGTCCACGCCGAGGCCGCCGCCCACGTCGAGGATCTCGAGGCCCGCGCCCTCCTTCGCCAGCTCCGCGTAGATGCGCGCCGCTTCGTTCAGCGCGCCCTTGACGATGCGGATGTTCGGGATCTGGCTGCCGAGGTGGAAGTGCAGGAGCTTGAAGCAGTCCTGCATGCCGACGGACTTCAGCTCTTCGAGCGCCTGCCGGACTTCGGCGACGGTCAGGCCGAACTTCGACCGGTAGCCGCCCGACGACTGCCAGCGGCCGCCGCCGCGCGCCGCGAGCTTGACGCGCATGCCGATGTTCGGCCGGACGCCGACCTTGCGCGCGTACTCGAGAATCAACCCGAGCTCCGTGTACTTCTCGACGACGGGAATGATGCGCCGGCCCATCTTCTGGGCCAGCATCGCCATCTCGACGAACTCGGCGTCCTTGAACCCGTTGCAGATGATCGGCGTCTCGTTGGTCGCCATCGCGATCACCGCGAGCAGCTCCGGCTTCGACCCCGCCTCGAGGCCGAAATCGTAGGGCCGGCCGAAGTCGAGGACTTCCTCGACGACCTGGCGCTGCTGGTTCACCTTGATGGGATAGACGCAGAAATAGCGGCCGTCGTAGGAGTGCTGGGTGATGGCCGTCTGGAAGGCGCCGTGAATGTCGGCCAGGCGCTGGCGGAGGATGTCGCGAAACCGGATCAGGATGGGCAGCCCGATGCCGCGCAACTGCAGGTGATCGACCAGCTGTTTGAGGTCGATCCAGCGCTCTGGATCCTTGGTCGCATGCACGCGCACGTGCCCGTTCGGACCGATGGAGAAGTAGCTCTTCCCCCAACGCTCGATCTCGTAGAGCTCTGTGGCGTCCGGAACCGTCCAGGGGTCGCCCTGACGCCAAGTGCGTGTGACACGGCTGGTTGTACTCACGGCGCTAATGATAAAGGATCAACTGTCAATTTTTCGGCAGAAGTCACCAGAAACTCCAGTACCTGATGCTGTCCCTGTCGTCCCTCGATTCGTCCCAGGTACATTGACTCTGCAGGGACCGGCCGCAATAGTGACGAGATGAAGGTTCGCTGGCGCGTGATCGCCGTCGTCCTGCTGGCCGCTTCCCTGGCCGCGGCGTTCTCGACGGCGCTGTCCTATCAGATCGAGCTGTCGCGGCAGGCCACCAGCGGCTACCCGCCGCCGAACATCGGCAATCTCGCGCTCCTGAACGGGACGTTCTGGTACGGCTGGGTGCTGCTGTCGGCGCCCCTCGTATGGCTGGCGAACCGCGTGCGCGTCGACCGGCGCCCGCGCTTCGCGGTGCCGATCCACGTGGTCGCCATTCTCTTCGCGTCCTTCGCGCACGTCGCGCTGCAGACGACGGCACAGACGTGGGTGGCGCGAACGAAGCCGGAGGCCGTTGCGGAGGGCAGTTGGTCGGCGTCCTGGCTGCTGCGCTACCCGTTGCAGCTCAACATGCTCATCGACTGGGAGCTCATCACGGGCGCGGCCATCGTCGGCATCGCGCACGCGTTCTTCTATTACCGCGAATCCCAGCGGCGCGCGATCGTGGCGGCGCAGCTCGAGACGCGACTCGTCGCTGCGCAACTTCAGGCGCTGCAGAGCCAGCTCCATCCGCATTTTCTGTTCAACACACTGCACGCGATCTCGGCGCTCATGCACCGCGACGTCCGCGCCGCCGATCGCATGCTCGTTCAACTGGGCGATCTGCTGCGCATGACGCTCGACTCGGTGGCGCATCCGGAGATCCGGCTGAACGAGGAGATGGAGTTCCTCGAGAAGTACCTCCAGATCGAACAAGTCCGGCTGGGAGATCGTCTTACCGTGAAGTTCGATGTCGACGTCAACGTCCTGGATGCGGTCGTGCCGGCGCTGATTCTGCAGCCGCTCGTCGAGAACGCGATCAAGCACGGCATCGCGCCGCTCGGCCGGCCGGGCCAGGTGTCCGTTTGCGCACGCCGGGAAGTCGAGGCGCTCGTGATGACGGTGTCCGATACCGGACCGGGACCGAACGAGCCCGGGATGGCGGCGCTCACGACCGGCATCGGCGTATCGAACACGCGCTCGCGGCTCACGCACCAGTTCGGCGCGCACTTCCGATTCGAGTTCCACCGGCATCGCGACGGATTCACCGTGCTGGTCGCGATTCCGCTCAAGCACGATCCGGTGATAGCCAGCACGACCAACGTCGCCTGAGGGACGACCCAACATGTCAGCCAGAACGATCCGCACGCTCATCGTGGACGATGAGCCGCTCGCGCGCGACCGCATGCGGTCGCTGCTCGGCGGCGAGAACGACGTCGAAGTGGTTGGAGAAGCGCGGGACGGCGTGGAGGCGGTGGACGCGATCCTCGCCCAGTCGCCCGATCTCGTGTTTCTCGACGTGCACATGCCGAAGCTCGACGGCTTCGAAGTGATTCAGACGGTCGGCGCGGAACGGATGCCGGCCGTCGTCTTCGTGACGGCCTACGATCAGCACGCGCTGCGGGCGTTCGAGGTCCAGGCGCTCGACTATCTGCTCAAGCCGTTCGACGGCGAGCGCTTCCAGGGCGCGCTGAAGCGCGTCCGCCGTCAGCTCGACTCGCAGGACACCGGCGACATCGGCCGCCGGTTGCTCGCGCTCGTCCGCGATCTGAAATCGGATCGTCCCGCACGCACCGATCGGCTCGTCGTGAAATCGGGCGGCCGGCTCTTCTTCCTCCGCGCCGACGAAATCGACTGGATCGAGGCCGCCGGCAACTACGTGCGGCTCCACCTCGGCGCCGAAGCGCATCTGCTCCGCGAGACGATGAACTCGATCGAGGCGCGCCTGAACCCTGAAGTGTTCTTCCGCATCCACCGCTCGCACATCGTCAACATCGAGCGGATCAAGGAATTGCAGCCGTGGTTCAACGGCGAATATGTGGTGATTCTCAGGAACGGCGCGCGGCTGACGCTGAGCCGCGGCTATCGAGAAAAGCTGCAGGATAAGTTGGGGAAACCGCTGTAAAGACCTCGGGGGTCATTTCCGGTCGATCTTCAGCGGAAATGACCCCCGAGGTCGTCCTACTTCGGGATCCTGAACAGCGTATCGTCAGCCTTGACGTTGAACTCGACCTTGTCGACCTTGATCTCGCTCTGGAGCACGCCGTTCTGGATCATTCTCACGCGGAACGGCACCTTGATGCCCTCGACGTCACGGTAGTCCGACAGCTCCTGCTCCATCCGGCCGACGCCATCGCTGACCAGCTTGATCTCGAGGTACGTCGACGCGTCCAGATAGCAGTGCTGCACCTGTCCGGTCTTCGACGTGAGCTTGAGGTGAAACACCTTGGCTGAGTCGAGCGTCTCGGCGCCGACGAGCTCCACCTTCGTTCCGCGCTCCTTGTAATCGGCGAGCGGGCCGTCGAAGGCGGTCTGTTCGCGGACCATCTCGGCCTGGGGGCCCGTCAGGATGATCGGGTTGCTCGAACCCTGGAGCGGGTTCACCATCCACGGCACGGCGCCGTCGTAGGCCATCACGATCGTCTGCCCCTGGACGAGAATCTGCTGCCGCATGAGATTCGGCCGTTTGCCCAGGACCGTGACTTCCGCCTCCACGCCCTGCATCGACATCCGGCTCGTCTGTCTGACGGTCTGCACCGCTCGCAGCCGCGCGAGCCCGCCCTTGGCGGCCAGGTTCTTCTCGACGAGCTCATCCACTGTCTGGATCAGTTCGGGGGGCTCCGCCCCCGCGAACCCCCCGACGCGCTCGCTCGCGGGGACCCCGAATGCCCCGCTCCGCTCGCGCGGCTCACTCGCTCTCGCTCGTTCGCCTGTCGCAACGAGCAGCACGACGCCCGCGATGCCGAGAACCCTCATCTGGCGATGCATCTGAACCCCCAAGTCGAAAATCGTAAATCGCCAATCGAAAATGCGATGCACGTACCAAGTCTAGTCTGGCGAGTGCAAACTCGGTGCCTACGAGAGAGGCCCATCTCTGAGCGCCTTGAAACGCCCGCGTGTCCTGCTTTTGACTACTCGTGCCGCAAAGCCGTCATCACGGGCACGCGGGTGGCCCGACGGGCCGGCAGGTAGCAGGCGGCGAGCGCGAGCACGGCGAGCGCCACGGAGACGACGCCGAACGTGACCCAGTCGGCGGGATCCACGAGCGGCAGAAAACGGGCGAGGACGCGGCTGAGGCCGGCTGAGATCGCCAGGCCCGCGATCAGGCCGACCGCCACCAGCTGCAGCCCCTGCCCGAGAATGAGGCGCAGGACGTCGCGCGGCTGCGCGCCGAGCGCGACGCGGATGCCAATCTCGCGCGTTCTCAGACTGGCGCCGAATGCCACGACGCCGTAGACGCCGATGATGGCGAGCACCAGGCCCAGCAATCCCATCCCGCCGGCCTGAATCGCGCCGACTCTGAAGATCAGATAGCCGAAGATCCCTGCCAGCGACTGGTTCATCGTTCGAAGGTCCGCGATGGGCAGGTCCGGCGCCATGTCGCGAACCTCGCGCTCGAGACGCGGTGCCAGCGCGGCCGGATCGCCGGTCGCTGCGCACGTGGAGCGTCCGAAGCGACATGTCGCGAACGAGCGGCAGATAGACGTACGGCCGCGGCGCTTCGAACACGACGACGTACTTGCTGTCGCGCGCGACGCCGACCACTTCGAGCATGGGCTCGGTGAGGTTGAAGATCTGAAAGCGTTTGCCGATCGGATTCTCGCCCGGCCAGTACTTCGCGGCCATCGACTCGTTGACGATGGCGATCCTGCGCGTCGTCGAATGCTGTCGCTCGTCGTCTTCGACGAACGCGCGCCCGCGAACGATCGGAATGCGCATCGTCTCGAAGTAGTTGCGGCCGACGTGATTCATGAACGTCGCCGGTGGCTGGCTCGAGGCCGGCAGCGGACGGCCCTCGATGTAGATGGATCCGCCGCCGATGAGATAACTCATCGGCGTGGTGAACGCGACGGCCACCGACGCCACATCCGGCCACGACGCGACGCGGCGCTGGAGCTCGTTGTAGAACTCGTTGATCCGATCCTCGTCGTACCCGATCTGCTTTGGATCGAGCCGCACGGAAACGAGCTGCGCGGCGTCGAAGCCGAGATCGATGTGCTGCGCGGAGGTCAGCGTGCGAACGAACAGGCCCGCGACGATGAGGAGCGCGAGGGAGCCGGAGATCTGACCGACGACCAGCAAGCGGCGGAGACGCTGGCGGTCCACGCCGTCCGAGTTGCTCCTGCCGCCGTCGTGCAGCGCGGCGCGCGCGTCGGCGCGCGAGGCGCGCCAGGCCGGCCAGAGACCGATGGCGACGCCGGTGAGAATCGCCGCGGCGAGCGAGAAGAGAAACACGTTGAGATCGAACGACACGTCGAACCGGAGCGGCAGGTCGGCGCCCAGATCGAGTCGCGAGATGTAGGCGCCGGAGACCCACTGCCCGACGACATAGCCGGCGCCGCCGCCGAGCCCGGAGAGCAGGAGGCCTTCGACGACCATCTGCCGGACGAGGCGTCCCCGGCTCGCGCCGAGCGCCGCGCGCACCGCCATCTCGCGCTGCCGCGCGGTCGCGCGCACGAGCAGCAGGTTCGCAACGTTCATGCACGCCAGCAGCAGCACCAGCCCGGCGATGGCGAGGCCGAACCGCTGGACGAGCGGAATCGCCTCGCTCACCGCCCGCATCGGCATCGGCCTCGCCTGCGTCTCAGGAATCACCCGCGCGCCGATGCCGCGATCCGTCTCGGGATGTTCCACCTCGAGTGAGGACATCAGGACGTCCATCGCCTTCTGCGCGTCGCTCACGCTGACGCCCGGCTTCAGCCGCCCGAACAACTGGACCGGTCTCGCCTTGCGGTTGCGATAGAGCCAGCGGTTCACGTCGGGGACGAGCACGCCGTAGTCGTCGAGGGTCACATAGCCGTCGAGCTCGACGCCCATGAGCGTGCCGCGGAACGACGGCGGCACGACGCCGGACACGACCGCAGGCGATCCGTCGATTCTCACGGGCCGTCCGATGACGTTCGGATCGCCGCCGAACGTCTTCATCCAGAACGAATGACCGAGGACGACATGCACGGGCGAGCCGGAGCGGCTGCTGAACAACTCGCCGGCCGCCGGCCGCACGCCGAGCGCGTTGAAGTAGTTGTCGCTGACCGCAGCGAACCACAACTGTGAGGTCTTGCCCTCGGCTGACAGACCGCCGATCCGCAACATGACGCCGAAGACGTCGCTGAACGGCTCGGCGCGTTCCTGCAGGTCTTTCAACGCCTCAGTCGAGAACGAGTACTGGAAGCCGCCGGTCTCGTCGCCCTTGACTTCCGCGGCGATGGCGACGATCTGCTCGGCGTTCCGCAGGTCGAGCGGGCGCAACGCCGCGTTGATGAGTCCGTAGAGCGCGGTGTTCGCGCCGAGGCCGATGGCGAGCGTCAGGACCGCTGCGGCGGTGAACGCTTTATGGAACCAGAGAAAACGGATGGCGTACTTGAGGTCTCGCATGCGGCTGCTGCTCAGTTTGTAAACTGTATCAAGAGAGACAAGTAAGCGGACCGCCCGCAGGCGAGCGTAGCGAGCCGTCGCGGGCGCGCGAGCGGGGGTGGGGCCCCGCGAGCCAGTAAGAAAAGAAGACGCGGCGGATCAGAACGTCAAACCGCCACCGAAATTGACCCGCGTGCCGGAGCCTCGGCCGTGCGCCACCGAGAGCCCCATGCGAAAGGCCGTCACGGCAATCCAGACGCTGCCGCCGGCGCCTGTCTGCAGCGTCTGATCCTGATACCGCTCGCCCTTCGCGTATGTCGTCCCGGTGTCCACGAACGCACTCAGGCCGAGTCTGCCAAAACTCATGGGCGACGAGATCGGGAACCGGAGCTCGAGCGATCCGCTGACGAGCGTGTCGCCGACGAACGCGCCGGCCCTGAACCCGCGCAGACTCGACCAGCCGCCGAGGAGCGATTGCAGATACGGTGGCAACGGCTCGCTCGCGTCCTCGCGCACCACGCGAAGGACGAGCACGCTCTGGCCGATGAGGCCCAGATAGCCGCGCGCGTCGACCCGGGTGCGATTCGTCTCGGGCCTCGATTCGAAGAACAGACGCTCGATCGACGCCGACACGTAGACGGCGTTGCGTGGCAGGATGGGATCGAGCCGCGTGTCGAGCGCGACGTCGACGCCGAGCGACGGGTAGTCGTCCTCGATCGTGTCGAACGACACGCGCTGCCAGCCTCCCGTGACACCCGCGCGCACCGGACCGAGCGCCCGTTCCGCGCGCGCCCAGACGCGCTTGCGGCTGTCCTCTTGCTCGAAGGCAGGGTTCGTGCGCCGCTGGATTGCCGTGCCGAACTCGAGCCGGCTGAACGGCCCGCGCGTAAACGTGCGGTCGAGCTCGACGCCCGCGCGCTTGAATCCGCCCCACGTCAGCGGAAACGACAGCCGGCTGCGTTCGCCGACCAGACCGGGATACGCCACGCGCACGCCGTACGTGAATCCGTAGCCGTCCTCGACATCGAGGATCGGCATGTACATCAGGCTGCGATACCACGGACGCCTCGAGATCTTCGGTTCCGCGCCGGGCACCGACGGCATCTGGATGCGCACCGCGCCTTCATTGACGATGAGGACGACGACGATCTTGCCGGGATCCTCGATGGAGGCGAAGCGCTTCAGGACCTCGATCGTCTCGAACTTGTTCGAGTCCTCGAGCCGCTTCCTGACCTCTGGAAGCGTCGTGCTCGTGAACGGGGCACCGATCGTGATGCCCGAGATCTTCAGGACCTCATCGTCCGGCGTCACGTGGTTGCCGTGGATGCGGACTTCGGCGATGACTTCTGACGTTTCTGCTGGCTGGCACGGCCTGCACGGCACTCACGGCACTAGGCACTGGCGCTGGCACCAGGCACTAGTGGGTTCGGATCCAGTGCCGGTGCCTAGTGCCCAGTGCCTGATCCCGAGTCGTTGCAACTGGCGAGCCGAGAAGCGCCAGCACCAGGATGACCGCCGAGCGTCACTGTCCCCCGCCCTTGATTCGTCCGCTCGTCTTGGCTTCCCGATAGTCCTTGTAGTCGAGGTGATAGCGGACGCTGAACGAGCCGATGGCGAGCATCGCGGAGAAATAGAACTCGACGTCGCGCGGCAGCCAGACGTCCTTGAACGGCTGGCTCATGCTCATCGACGCTTTGAGACCGTCCACGCGGAGCAGCCACGCCGCCGGGAGGAAGTCGAAGTTCACGTTGTCGAAGGTGTACTTCACGATCTGGCGCGACTTCGGCTCGACCCAGAGCGTGACGAGCGCCACCTTGTTCATGAGCTTTTCCATCGTGGCTTCAAAGTCCTCGCCACGATTCGGCTTGTTCTGGGCCTGACGTTTCTGCTGCTGTTCCTGTTCGTGCGCGAACAGGCGCGCCGGGTAGTACTCGATACGCAGGACGTCGCGGCCGTCGAATTGCTCCCGCCCGACCAGCGCGTACTTGCCCTGCTCGAACTTGAAGCGGAGGAAGTACGCCGAGTCCACGAACTGCGGCTGGCGGACCTGGGTGAGAAACGCGTCCACACTCTTCGGTGGCTCCACCGGCGCCTGCGGGTCCCCGGCCGCCTGCGCCTCGTCCGGCGGCGCGCCCGCGCCGGATCCGCGGCCACGTTCACCGCGCTTGTCGCGGGCTTTCACTTTCTTCAGGTAATCGTCCTCGTACTTGCGCCGGTCGCCCTCCCCTACCTCGACGCCATTCGCCCGCACCGGGCTCCGCACGAAATAGCCTTCGCGGATGTACCAGGCGTACTCCCGCTTGTCGCCCCAAACCGGCAGATTCGTCGGGCCGCGCACTTCGATGCGCTCGTCCTCGTCGAGGATGTATTGCTGAAGCTTCTTCCAGTTCTCGTCGCGTGCTGCCAGCACGGTCTGCATGAACGCATCGAGATCGCTCTGTCCGGGGAGCGCGTCGACAGCAAGTGGATGGAACGCGGGCGCCGACAGCAGGCTGGCCGTCATGACGGCAGCCGCCAGCGCAGTCATCGACCGGGTAGTCACCAGAACCCTCCGTGGCAGGCGTGGGATCCGAATGTATCAGACGGGTGGGGAGGGTCACTAGTTCATCGGCAATCGGGGAATGGGCAATCGGCAATGGCAGAACCGTCGGCAATGGGTAATGGAGATGGGCAATGGGTAATGGAGATCGGTAATGGGTAATCATTGAGGCGTGACCGAGCTTCCGCTCCTCGTCAATTTCGCCGTCGCGCTGGGGTACGCGCTCGCCGGCGGGCTGGTGGCCCGGCGTGTCGGGCTCCCCACCATCGTCGGCTACCTGGCAGCGGGCGTGGCGCTCGGACCGTTCACGGCGGGATTTCGGGGCGACGAGAAGGCGATCCACCAATTGGCCGAGTTCGGCGTGATCCTGCTGATGTTCGGCGTCGGCCTGCACTTCTCATTCCGGGATCTCTGGCAGGTCCGCCGGGTCGCCATTCCCGGCGCCGTGATCCAGATGGTCGTCGCTGCGGCGATTGGCGTGCTCATTGCGTCCTGGTGGGGATTCTCCACCGAGGGCGCGCTCGTGTTCGGCATCGCGATTTCCGTCGCGAGCACCGTCGTCCTCATGCGGGTGCTGATGGACTACGGCTGGCTGGACACGCCGACCGGCAAGATCGCCATCGGCTGGCTGATCGTCGAAGACCTGCTCATGGTCGCGGTGCTGGTGCTCCTGCCGGTGCTGGCGACGCCGAACGCGACGGCGTCGTGGACGGTCGCGCTCGTCGCGGTCGGCAAGGCCGTGCTCTTCGTCGCGCTGATGATGTTCGCGGGCGATCGCGTGGTGCCGGCCCTGCTGGGCCGTGTGGTCAGCATGCGCTCGCGCGAGCTGTTCGTGCTGGTGGCGCTCACGATCGCGGTCGGCACGGCGCTCGCCTCATCCGCCTATTTCGGCGTCTCACTCGCGCTCGGCGCGTTCGTCGCCGGCATCGTCGTCGGCGAGTCGCCCTTCAGCCAGCAGATCGGCGCCGATCTGCTGCCGTTCCGGGAAGCGTTCGCGGTGATCTTCTTCGTGTCCATCGGCATGCTGGTCGACCCGGTGCTCGTCCTCGATCAATGGCAACGCGTGCTCGTCGCGACGGTGCTCATCGTGATCGGGAAGGGCCTCATCTCAGGCGCCCTCGCCACCGTCCTTGGCTGTCCTGCACACACCTCGCTCGTGCTCGCCGCCGGCCGGGGCCAGATTGGCGAGTTCTCGTTCATCGTCGGGCAGACAGGCCTCAGGCTCGGCGCGATCGACCAGACCCAGTACTCGATCATCCTCGCGGCCGCGATGCTGTCGATTCTGATCAACCCGCTGATGGTGCGGCTGATCGAGCCGACAGAGCGTGCGCTCCGGCGGCGGCCGCGCCTCTGGCGATTGATCGATCGACCTGCGATCGCGATGCCCGAGGCCTCGCACACGATGAGCGATCACGTCGTCATCGTGGGATGCGGCCGGGTTGGCCGTCACATCGCCGAAGCGCTTGGACGGCTGAAGATTCCGCGGCTCGTGGTCGAGGCCGATCCCACGCGCCTGACCAAGCTCCGGGAGCTTGGCATCCCGGTGCTCTACGGCGATGCCAGCAGCTCAGACATCCTGGAGCATGCCGGCCTCACCCGGGCGCGGGCGCTCGTCATCACGCTGCCCGACGATGCGTCGGCCCTGGCGGTCGTGGCGACGGCGAAGAAGCAGGCGCCGGATCTGCGAATGGTCGCGCGCGCGTCGACGTGGGAGGGCGCGCGACGGCTGCGCGCCGCCGGCGCGCACGAGATCGTCCGCCCGGAGCTCGAGGGCGGCGTCGAGATCGTGAGACGCACGCTGCTCGATCTCGATCTTCCCGTGCGCGAAGTGCAGCGGTACGCCGAGCTCGTGCGGCGCGAGGGGCTCGACGAGTCGGAGCGCCCGAGCGCGGATCGCGCACGCGTGCTGGACGATCTCACCCGCGGCGCGCGCAGCCTCGAGGTCGTCTGGATCGACGTCACCGAAGCGAGCCCGGTCGCGGGCCGTACGCTCGCCGAATCCCGGCTGCGCACGACCGCCGGCGTCTCGGTCGTCGCGATCGGCCGCCAGGCGGAGCTCATCGGCAACCCCTCACCCGAGGAGCGGCTGCGGCCGGGCGATCGCATCGCGGTGATCGGCACGCCGGCACAGGTCACTGAAGCGGAGCGGCTCCTGGGATCGGTTCCGGTGTCGGCGACGTAGTGGGGTCTGACCCCGGGGTCTGACCCCTGAGTACGCGATGCCGACGCCCAGGATGCCCACCGGCTTGAAGACATTGCCGCCGTTCAACCGCTTCATGCTGTCGCCGAGCCACAGCATGTCCACGCCGCCGTGGATGTCCCACGTCACCTTTCCGGACGTGATGCCCACGCTGGCGATGGCTCCGGTGTCGAAGTACCCGAACCACGAATCGCCGGCGGGTCCCTCGTAGTAGTCCTTCAGGCTGAGACCGGTCTTCACGGGCACCGCGAGACTCAGCGGGTACTTGCCGCTGGTCAACTTGATGCTCGGCCTGATCCCGAGTTCCAGGTACGTGCCCTTGCTGGCGCCGCCGTCGGCCTGCCCCTGGAGCTCGAACGCCACGAGCACCTTCGGCGACAGCGGAAACGCGCGGCCGCTGTCGTCGTACGCGAGCACGGCGGCCAGCTCGTGCACGGTCTTGAAGACGTCATTCGGGCTCGTGTACGACGTGAACAACGCGCCGGGCTTCCAGTTCCCGACGGCGAACGTGACGGAGGCGTAGTAGTCGGCCTCGTACCAGGCGTTGCCGTGTCCGGACTGCCCGCTCGGACCCGAATGCAGGCTGTTCCAGTTCCCGGCGTTAGCGGTCACGTTCCTGATCGTGCCCGTGCCCTGGTACAGCACCACACCAACGTCGACGTAGGGCGGAACGATCGTCCCGCGATCCTCCTGAAAGATGCCGCGAAACATGTACGCGGTTGTGAAGTCGAACCCCGTGGCCACCGTCACTCGCTTGATCGGCTGCACTTCGGGCTGCGCGGCCGGCGCCCCATTGGACGCTGGTGCCTCGGCGGTCGACGGTGCCTGGATGGCGGGCTTCGCCGCCTCTTGCGCCAGTGCCGACGTCGAGACGAGCCCGGTCAAGAACACACTCCACGCGATCTTCCTCATCGCTGCCCCCGCCACTCACATGCCGTTCGCGGCGAAGGACCGCCGCACGACACGCGCGCCGATCGACGCGGCGCGTGGTTGCCGCGTCCTGGCAGGGGCGCCTGGACCCGGGATCGCTCCCGGAGCCCGTGCTATCCTTTTCCCGCTGCGCAAGACGGTTCACCGACCTGATTCCGCAGTGGGGTGGGTTCTCCTTGAACGGCGTCCAACCTTCCCGGAGACCCGCCCCCCTCTCTTACCCGCCTTCCCGATTCACCGCAGCTCCGGATGGGAGACGGCCAGGACGTGACTGGGAATCCGAGCCTCGCCCGATGTCGAGATCGTCGCCGCCAGGCCCGGCCCGCTCGAGCCCTCGTGCAGGTAGGCTTCCTCGCCATGCAGGCTGAGGTCGAGGCCGGTGCTTTCGTCTTCATTCGAGGCGCGCAGCGGAAGCACCACGCTGATGAGCTTCAGCAGCACGAAGGTCATCCCGCCGCTGTAGACGATGGCGGCAAGGACCGCGGTGGCCTGAATGGCCAGCTGGCCCGGGTTCCCGAACAGCAGGCCGTCGGCGACTCCATTCAGGCTCTTCTGCGCGAACACGCCCGTCAGCAGGGCGCCGACGGTCCCGCCGACGCCATGGGCGGCCACGACGTCGAGTGAGTCGTCGAGCGCGGACTTGGCGCGCCAGGTCATCACCAGATAGCTCGGGATGGCCGCGATCCCGCCGAGCGCCAGCGCGCTCATCGGACTGATGAAGCCAGCCGCGGGCGTCACCGCCACGAGGCCAACGACAATCGCGGTCGCCGCGCCGACCGCGGTCGGCTTGCGCGACCGGATCGCGTCAAGGAACGTCCAGACGACCAGCGTCGCGGCGGGCGCAAACATGGTCGTCACGAAGGCGAGTGCGGCGATGCCATTGGCGGCGACCGCGCTCCCGGCGTTGAACCCGAACCAACCGAACCAGAGCAGCCCTGCGCCAAGCAGCGTGAACGGCACGTTGTGCGGCAACAGTGACGAGGACGGATACTGCTGGCGCTTCCCGATGACGAGCGCCGCGACGAGCGCTGCGGCGCCCGCGTTGACGTGGACGACCGTGCCTCCGGCGAAGTCGAGCGCGCCCAGCTTGGCGAGCCAGCCGCCGCCCCAGACCCAATGCGTGATCGGGCTGTAGACGGCAATGACCCACAACGAGATGAACAGGACGTACGCGGAGAATCGCATCCGCTCGACGATGGCGCCCGAGATCAGCGCCGCCGTGATGATCGCGAACGTGCCCTGGAACGCCATGAACAGCACGTGCGGAATCGTGCCCTGCGCGTCGAGCGTCACGCCCTGGAGACCCAGGCGCGACAGGTCGCCGATCCACGCGTTGCCTGGCGCGAACGACAGCGAGTATCCGACAACCGCCCAGATCACCCCGACAAACCCGAGCGACACGACGCTCATCATCATGGTGTTGAGGGCATTCTTGGATCGGACCAGACCACCGTAGAAAAAGGCCAGGGCCGGTGTCATCAGGAGCACCATCGCCGTCGCGATCAGCATCCAGGCCGTGTCGGCCTGGTTGATGGGAGGTGGAGCGCCGGGCTCCTGGGCCAGCACGCTCGCGGGCAATCCCAGCAAGCCAACCGCGGCAATTACCGCAATCGTTCTTCGACGGACGTGACGTGAACAGCTCATGGGCGGGTCTCCTTGGATCTGTCGGACGTCGTCGATAGCAAGACCGGGGCCACGTCCGGTCGCGCGCGCTCTTCTCGAGGACGTTCGAAACCTCAGGGAATACGCGGATACCGCGCGGCGGCGCGCGTGCGGCGCCGCGGCGTTTCGACAATGCAGTAGCTCTGATGACTGAGTTCCACAAACTTGTCGGAGTGGCGCTGCGGATGGGGCGGTGCTTACCGGCGGCTGACCGAGTCCTGCCAGACAAGCCCGACAAGAATGTAGAACGGTGGGTCCAGCCTTCGACGAGAATGTCGAGAGTGGAAACTCACGAACGAAAGCGCCGGCAGTCGATGCGGTGCTTCCGCACTTTGTAGCTGACCACGCGTTCGGTCGAATGGAGCAGTTTGGCCGCCTTCGACCGATTGCCGCGCGTCGTCTTCAGCGCGTCCAGGATCAAGTCCTTCTCGTAGGCGTCGACGGTTTCGGCGAGCGAGAGATCCGTCACCGTACCCGACGCCTCGGCTGTCTGGAGCGTGGGAGGCAGGTGATGGCCGTGGATCACGTTGCTGTCGCAGACGAGCACCGCCCGCTCGAGGATGTTCTGCAGCTCGCGCACGTTGCCGGGCCAGTGATACGCCATGAGCATGTCGATGGCCGGCGTCGAGATGCGCTTGATGTTCTTGTGGTGCGCGATCGCATACTTTTCGAGAAAGTGATCGGACAGCAGCAGGACGTCCGGCTTTCGATCGCGCAGAGGCGGGATGAAGATCGTGAACACGTTCAGCCGGTAGTGGAGGTCCTCGCGGAATGTGCCCGCGGCGATGGCTTTCTCCAGGTCTTTGTTCGTCGCGGCGATCATCCGGACGTCCACTTTGACCGCCTCGGTGCCGCCCAGCCGGTCGATCTCCCGTTCCTGCAGCACCCGGAGCAGCTTGACCTGCGTGGACTGGTGGACGTCGCCGATCTCGTCCAGAAACAGCGTGCCGCCCTCGGCCAGCTCGAACCGCCCTTTCTTGCGCGCCTGGGCGCCCGTGAACGCGCCCTTCTCGTAGCCGAACAGCTCGGATTCGATGAGCGAGTCGGGCAGCGCCGCGCAGCTGACCTTCACGAACGGCCTGGTCGAACGCGGCGAGTTGTAGTGAACCGCGTGCGCGATGAGCTCCTTGCCGGTGCCTGACTCGCCGCGGATGAGCACGGTCGTGCTGGTCCGCGCGACCCGGGCAATCTGCTCGTAGACGCGGCGCATCGGACCGCTGTTCCCGATGATGTGGGAGAAGTCGTAACGCTCCCGCAGCTCCTCGCGCAGGTGCGTGTTCTCCTCAATCAAACGTTGACGCTCGGCGTCGGCCAGCCGCTCGACCTTGAGCGCCTGGGCGACCATCGCGGCGACGACCCCGAGAAACCTTGCCGTGTCGTCGTCATCACAGTCGCGTTTGACCGGGAGGTCCACGGCAAGCGCGCCGGCTGCCTTGCGATTGAGCACGATCGGCACACAGATGAACGTGTTGAGTCGGCCGGCTCGCGGCTGAGGTCCGGGACGACCACAGGCTTGCAGCTCTCGACCACGCGGCCCGTGACGTCCTCTCCAAGGCGGTGCCGAGCCCGCTGGCCCTCGGCGCCGGCGGCGTGGCAGGCCTCGACCTGCAGTTCCTTCGTGTCGTGGGTCAGCAGCGTGACCGAGCTCCGAATCATGCCGTGCTGCCGATCCAGGATTTCGAGCACCCGGCGGAGCCCGGAGCGCAGGTTCGGGGCGGCCGACAGAATCTGGTTGATGTCGAGCAGCGTCGCCAGGTGCCCTGAGTCTCGTCGCGGCTCGGTCACGAGAGGAAGCGCCATCAGTTAGTGCACGGGCGCAGGCAAATCCGAGCGCCCCATCAGGTAGGCGTCCACGCCACGCGCTGCACTGCGGCCCGTGGCGATCGCCCAGACGATGAGCGACTGGCCGCGCTGCATGTCGCCGGCGGTGAACACCCCTGGCACGCTCGTCATCCAGTTCTCGTCACGCCACACCGTGCCCCGCTCGGTCAGACGCACCCCGAACCTGGACAGGACGCCCGTTCGCTCCGGGCCCACGAAGCCCATGGCGATGAGCACCAACTCGGCCTCGAGGACGACTTCGCTGCCGGCGACGCGCTCGAACCGCGCGGATCCGCCGTCAGCGATGCGCTCGACGCTGACGGTATGCAGGGCACGGACCCGTCCGTGGTCGTCGCCTGTGAACCGCTCGGTGGCCACCGAGTAGAGCCGATGGCCGCCCTCTTCGTGCGCTGAGGACACGCGGAAGATGTGCGGCCATTGCGGCCAGGGATTCTCGGGCGCACGCGCGTCGGGCGGGCGCGACAGCAGCTCGAGTTGATGGACGGCGAGCGCCCCTTGCCGATGGACGGTGCCCAGGCAGTCGGCGCCCGTGTCACCGCCGCCGATGATGACCACGCGTTTGCCCGCGGCCGAGATGGTCCGATCCGCCGGGATGTCGTCGCCTTCGCAGAGCCGGTTCTGCTGGGACAGAAACTCCATGGCGAGGTGAACGCCTCCAAGCTGCCGCCCGGGCACGTCGAGATCCCGCGCGTCAGACGCCCCACCCGCGAGCACGATCGCATCGAAATCCCGCCGCAGCACGCTGACCGGCACATCGGCGCCCACCTCGATGCCCGCGCGGAACACGATCCCTTCCTGTTCGAGGATCGCCAGGCGCCGGCGCAGGAAGCGCTTCTCCATCTTGAACTCGGGGATGCCGTAGCGCAGCAGCCCGCCGATGCGATCGTCGCGCTCGAACACCGTCACCAGGTGACCGACCCGGTTGAGATCGTCCGCCGCGGAGAGGCCGGCCGGGCCGGATCCGACGATCGCCACCCGTTTGCCCGTCCGTTGCGCCGGTGGGCGCGGGGTGATCCAGCCTTCTTCGAACGCGCGTTCGACGATCGCCAGCTCGATCGACTTGATGGTGACCGGGTCGCTGTTGATGCCGAGCACGCACGCGCCCTCGCACGGGGCCGGGCACAATCGGCCCGTGAATTCCGGAAAGTTATTCGTGGCGGCCAGCCGCTCGAATGCCGGCCGCCAGCGGTCTCGATAGACGAGGTCGTTCCAGTCAGGCACGAGGTTGCCGAGCGGGCATCCCTGATGGCAGAAGGGGACGCCGCAGTCCATGCAGCGGGCGCCCTGGTCACGCAACGGCTGCACGGCGTGCGGCAGGTACACCTCGTTCCAGTCACGGACCCGCTCGTCGACGGGCCGTGCGGGACTCTTCAGCCGCGCGATCTCGATGAAGCCCGTGGCTTTACCCACGCGCGACTCCGACCAGTTCGGCGAACGCCGGCTCGCGGTTCTCGACGCGCGCGCGTGCCTCGGCCAGCAGCACGCGCTTGTAGTCGCGCGGTGTCACCTTCACGAACGCGGACGCCAGCCAATCCCAGCCCGCCAGGATGTCGGCGGCGTGGACGCTGTTGGTATAGCGGACGTGGCGGAGAATCAGCCCCAGGACGTCCTCGACGTCCTCATCGTCGAGCGCCTCGAGATCCACCATCTGTGTGTTGCAGCGGCGACTGAAATCGCCGGCCGGATCGAAGACGTACGCAATGCCCCCGCTCATCCCGGCTGCGAAGTTGCGGCCGGTTCGGCCGAGCACGACCACACGTCCGGCGGTCATGTACTCGCAGCCATGGTCGCCGAGCCCCTCGACCACGGCCAGCGCGCCGCTGTTCCGCACGGCGAAGCGCTCCCCGGCCAGTCCGCACACGTAGGCTTCGCCTCCGGTGGCGCCATACAGCGCGACGTTGCCCACGATGACGTTGTCCTCGGCGGCAAACGTGGATCCTTCCGGCGGCAGGATCGCGAGCTTGCCGCCCGACAGGCCCTTGCCCCAGCCGTCATTCGCATCGCCCTGCGACCCTCAGCGTCACGCCTCTCGGCAGGAAGGCACCGAAACTCTGCCCGGCCGATCCCGTGAAGTGGATCGTGATCCGGTCTTCAGGAAGCCCGGCGGCGCCGTACCTCCGGGTGACCTCGGATCCGAGGAGCGTGCCGACGGCGCGATGGGCATTTCGGATCGGGACGTGCAGCTCGACCGGCCGCCGGTCGGTGAGCGCGGCCGCGGACTGGCGAATCAGCTCCTGGTCCAGGGCCCGCTCGAGGCCGTGGTCCTGCGCGCGGGTGCGGCGCCGTGCCACCGTCGCGGGCACGTCGGGCTCGAAGAGCAGCGCCGACAGGTCCACGCCCTGGGCCTTCCAATGACTGACGGCCCGCTTGACGTCCAGCCGATCGGCGCGGCCAACCATCTCGTCGACCGTCCGGAAGCCGAGCTGAGCCATGTACTCCCGCACCTCCTCGGCGACGAAGCGGAAGAACTGCTCGACGAACTCGGGACGGCCGGCGAATTTCTTGCGGAGCTCCGGATCCTGCGTCGCGATCCCCACCGGACACGTGTTGAGATGGCAGACGCGCATCATGATGCAGCCGGACACGACGAGCGGCGCGGTCGCGAACCCGAATTCCTCGGCGCCAAGCAGGGCCGCGATGATCACGTCACGGCCGGTCTTCATCTGGCCGTCGACCTGCACGACGATGCGGTCGCGCAACTGGTTGAGGACGAGGACCTGCTGCGTCTCGGCCAGGCCCAGTTCCCACGGCGCCCCGCTGTGTTTGATCGCGGTCAGCGGCGAGGCGCCCGTCCCGCCGTCGTGCCCGGAGATCAGCACGACGTCGGCATGCGCCTTGGCCACGCCGGCGGCGATCGTCCCGACGCCGACCTCCGCCACGAGCTTCACGTGCACGCGCGCCCGCGAGTTGGCGTTCTTGAGGTCGTAGATGAGCTGCGCGAGATCCTCAATCGAGTAAATGTCGTGGTGCGGCGGCGGCGAGATCAGCGTGACGCCCGGCGTGGAGTGGCGCACGCGGGCGATCCAGGGATACACCTTGTGGCCCGGCAACTGACCGCCCTCGCCCGGCTTGGCGCCCTGGGCCATCTTGATCTGCAGATCATCGGCGTTGACGAGGTACTCGCTCGTCACGCCAAACCGGCCTGACGCCACCTGCTTCACCGCGCTGCGGCGCCAGTCGCCGTTGGGATCGCGCGGATACCGGGCGGCGTCCTCGCCACCTTCTCCGGTGTTCGACTTTCCGCCGAGACGGTTCATGGCGATCGCCAGCGTCTCGTGTGCTTCCTGGCTGATCGACCCGTACGACATCGCGCCGGTCGCGAAGCGCCGCAGAATGTTCTCGACCGGCTCAACTTCGGTGAGTGGGATCGGTGACGCGTCCAGCCGGAGGTCGAAGAGGCCCCGCAGCGTGCCCAACCGGCCGCTCTGGTCGTCCACGAGCCGCGTGTACTCTCGATAGATCCGATCCTGCTTGCTCCTGGTCGCGTGCTGGAGGGTCTGGACGATCTCCGGCGTGAACAGGTGATGTTCGCCCTCGCGTCGCCACTGGTACTCGCCGCCCGAGTCGAGGCCTTCGGGCCGCGCCCGTCCCGCAAACGCCCGGGCGTGCCGCAGCCGCACTTCCTCGGCAATGACGTCCAGGCCGACCCCGCCGATCCGCGACGCGGTGGACGTGAAGAACCGATCGACGAAGGTGCGCTCCAGGCCGATCGCCTCGAAGACCTGCGCCCCGCAGTAGCTCTGGAGCGTCGAGATGCCCATCTTGGACATCACCTTGAGGATGCCCTTGTTCAGCGCACGGATGTAGTTGCCGGACGCGCGCTCGTTCGTGACGCCATCGAGCGACCGCTCTCGAATCATGTCGTCGAGCGTCTCGAACGCCAGGTGCGGGGTGACGGCGCCCGCCCCGTACCCGATGAGGAGCGCCATGTGGTGCACCTCTCGCGCGTCGCCGGATTCGACGACGAGGGCGCATTTCGTGCGCGCGCCTTCACGGACCAGATGATGGTGCACGCCGGACGTGGCGAGCAGGCTCGGAATCGCCGCCCAGTCCTCGTCGATGCCGCGGTCGGACAGGATGAGCACGGTGTGTCCAGTGCGGACTGCCTCGCTCGCCCGCGCCTCGAGCTCGTCCAACGCCTGCGCCAGGCCCGCGGCGCCTTCCCCGACCCGGAAGAGCATCGGGAGCGTGACGCTCCGGAAGCCGGGCAGATCGAGGTCGCGAAGCCTGGCGAGCTCGTCGTTGCTGAGAATCGGGTACTTGATCTTGATCTGACGGCACGATTCGGGCTCCGGTGCGAGCAGATTCCGCTCTGGCCCGATCGTCGAGGCCATCGAGGTGACCAGCTCCTCGCGAATCGCGTCGAGCGGCGGATTGGTGACCTGCGCGAAGAGCTGCTTGAAGTAGTCGTACAGCAGTCGTGGACGCGCTGAGAGCACCGCGAGCGGCGTATCGGTGCCCATCGAGCCGAGCGGCTCCTCACCGTTGGACGCCATGGGCCCGAGAAGCAGCCGCAGATCTTCCTCCGTATAGCCGAAGGCCGCCTGCCGCCGCTGGACGGTCCGGTGGTCGGGCGGCGGTCGGTCCGGCGCGGCCGGCAAGTCGTCGATGCTGATGAGATGCTGAGCCAGCCACTCGCCGTAGGGGTGGGCGGCGGCAATGCTGTCCTTGATCTCCTCGTCGGCGACGATGCGCCCCGCCGCCGTATCGACGAGGAAGATGCGTCCGGGGTGCAGCCGCTCCTTGATCAGCACATCTTCGGGTTGCACATCGAGGACGCCGACTTCCGACGCCAGGATCACCAGATCATCCTTTGTCACGTAGTAGCGCGACGGCCGAAGCCCGTTGCGATCGAGCACCGCGCCGATCACGGTGCCGTCCGTGAACGCCATCGAAGCCGGCCCGTCCCACGGCTCCATGAGAGACGCGTGGTACTCGTAGAACGCCTTTCGCGCCGGGCTCATCTCGTCATTGCCCTGCCAGGGCTCGGGGATCATCATCAGCAGGGCGTGTGGCAGCGAGCGGCCGGCCATGACCAGGAGCTCGAGCACGTTGTCGAAGATGGCCGTGTCGCTGCCGCCTTCGCGGATGATCGGCAGGATCTTCTGGAGGTCGTCGCCAAGCACGTCTGACGCGAGCAGGGCCTCACGCGCCTTCATCCAGTTGACGTTGCCGCGCAGGGTGTTGATTTCACCGTTGTGGGCGATGAGCCGATAGGGGTGAGCGAGCGGCCACGACGGAAACGTGTTCGTGCTGAACCGCTGGTGCACGAGCGCCAGCGCCGACTCCAGGTCCGGATCGGACAGGTCCGGAAACATCGTTTCGATCTGGTCCGCCGTCAGCATGCCCTTGTAGGTGAGGGTGTTGGAGGACAGGCTCACGACGTAGAAGAACGGCTTCGTCGTGAGCGACAGGGCGTCCACCGCATGCTCGAGGCGCTTGCGGATCACGTAGAGCTTCCGCTCGAAGGCCGCGCGCGCCTCGGAAGCGGCGACTGATTCGGAACACGCCGCGCCGCGCCCGATGAAGATCTGCCGGAACACGGGCTGGACGGCGACGGCCGACGTGCCGACGAGGCGGTTGTCCGTCGGCACGTCGCGCCAGCCAAGGACGCGCTGACCTTCCTCGGCCACGATGCGCTCGAAGAGGGATTCGATCTGGCGCCGCGCCTCGTCATCGCGCGGCAGGAAGACCAGGCCCGCGCCATACTCACCAGCCGGCGGCAATGCGATCCCAAGATGTTGCGTTTCTCTGCGCAGGAACCGATCCGGCATTTGAATGAGGATGCCGGCGCCGTCTCCCGTATTCTGTTCAGCGCCACACGCGCCACGATGAAGCAGATTGATCAGTACCTGCAGCGCCTGACGCACGATGGCATTCGACCGTCGTCCCTTGATGTGCGCGACGAATCCCAGTCCGCACGAGTCGTGTTCGTAGCGGGGATCGTAGAGTCCCTGAGCTGATGGGGACTGTGAGTCGGGCACAGCCTGTTATGAGCCAAACTCGCGAAGAAATGAAATTCAATTAAATCATCGCGGCCATGCACTCAGGTTCTGACGCTGTTTTGATCTACTTCGCTTCCTTCCTGCGGGCGACCGCCGTCGGCGCCGCCGGTGTGTTCGTGGCGATCTATCTCGCCGAGCGCGGCCTCGATGTCTCGACGATCGGCCTGGTCGTCGGCCTCGGCATGGCGGGCGCCGCGGCCAGCACGGCGGCCGTCGGATTTCGCGCCGACCTCGTCGTCGGCCGTCGATGGCTGCTGGCGCTGCTCGCCCTGCTCGGCGCCGCCGGATACGCCGCGATGGCGTTGCCACTGCCGGCGGCCGCGCTCGGCGCGCTGGCCTTTGTGGGCATGGTCAACGGCATGGGCCGCGATCGCGGCGGTCTGGGGGCGCTCGAGCAGGCCGTGCTGCCCGGCACGCTGCCGGAGACGCGGCGCACGTGGGGGCTCGCCTGGTACAACCTGCTGCTCGATGCCGGACACGCCGCGGGCGCGGTCGCCGGGGCGCTGCCGGCGCTGCTCGTCACGGTCTGGGACCTGTCATCGCCGAGCGCGCATCGGATTGCCCTCGCCTGCTGCGCCGTGGCGCTCGCCGCAGGCGCCGTCCTCTACACGCGGCTCTCGCCACGTGTCGAGCCGGCCGGCGACCCCGGCCTGCAGCGCGCGGTCTCGATCGACACGCGCCGCAACGTCCGGAACCTGGCAATGCTGTTCTTCGTCGACAGCCTCGGCGGAGGATTCCTCAGCTCGGCGCTCGTCGCCTACTGGTTCTTCGAGCAGTTCGGACTCTCGGTCGGCGGGATCGCCGCGCTCTTCTTTGCGGCGCGAGTCCTGAACGCGCTGTCGCATCTCGGCGCCGCGTGGCTGTCGCAGCGATTCGGGCTCGTGAACACGATGGTGTTCACGCATCTGCCGTCGAGCGTCTTCCTGATGCTCGCGCCGGCATCGTCGTCCGCCGGCCTCGCGGCCGCGCTCTTTCTCGCCCGCGAGGCCCTGGTCGAGATGGACGTGCCCACGCGCCAGTCGTACGTCATGGCCATCGTCCGGCCGGAGGAACGCACCTACGCAAGCGGCGTCACGAACCTCACACGGAACCTCGGCTGGGCCCTCGGCCCGATCGTCGCCGGGTTCGTCATGCAACACATCTCACTCGCCGGCCCGCTCATCATCGGCGGCGCGCTCAAGATCACGTACGACATCGTGCTCTACAAATCGTTCCGGCATCTCAAGCCGCCGGAAGAACGCTGACAAGGCAGAAGGCCTAACAAGGCAGAAGGCACAAGGCAGAAGGCAGAAGTGAGGAACGAACTGTCGCGTGCCAACGGTCACTCTTGCTTCCGAGTGAAGAACAGATGGCCAGCGAAGCTGGTTCCTGACTTCTGCCTTCTGCCTTGTGCCCTCTGCCTTGTACCTCCGCGGTTTACAGCGGCCCGGCCCCCCACGGTCCCGTGATGGCGAACGTGATGCCCGGCGACTGGATGTTCACGAACAGCCACTGGCCGTCCGGGCTGTAGCACGCGCCGGCAAACTCGCCGCCCGTGTAGTTACCGGCGGGCACGCGGTCGTTGTACGCGACGGGCAGGATCACGTTGTTCTGCCCGAAGGTGAACACTTCGCCGTGCATCTGGAGGCCGATCATCCGCTCGCCCTGGGTGAAGTTGCTGCCGGCCGCCTGGTCCTCGCAGAGGAGAATTCCACCGCGCGGCGTGGCCACCATGTTGTCCGGGTTGTCGAGGTCGTCGTGCGTCGGGGACTCGTAGATCAGCGTGATCGTCTCCGCCTGCGGGTCGTACTCGAACACCTGGCCGTTGAGCGAACCGCCGCCCTCGGTCGCGAGGAAGAATCCGGTGTTGAGCCCCCACCAGCAGCCCTCGAGGCGACGGAAGTTCGCGGCCATGAGGTCTCGGCCCTGATTGAACACCGACCGTGTGGCCGCCGTCGGATCGGCGATTGGGACCCATTCCACTTCCCAGATCGTGCCAAGCGGAGAGCCAAGCGTGATGGTGACGAGGTCCCGGCCCTTCACCTTGAGCATCTGGAGCTCGCCGCCCTCTTTGAGCTGGCCGGCGACGTTCGGGATGAAGCGATAGAACCCGCTGTTCGATCCGTTGTCTTCCGTCTGATAGACGTAGCCGGTGGCAGGATCCACCATGCAGGCTTCGTGGCGGAAGCGGCCCATGTCGACGATGGGCGCGGGGTCACCGCCGAATGGACCGACGTCGAACGACCACCCGTGGCCGCCGCCGTCGGCCTCCTCGCAGGTGATCCACGTGTGCCAGGGCGTCACGCCGCCGGCGCAGTTGGTCGTCGTGCCCGCAAGGCTCGAGTTGGCCTTGAAGAACCGCTCCTGACTTGCGTCGAACACGAGGTTCGTCGTGCCTCCAGCCGCGGGATTTGGTCCATAGGTGATGTCCGGCCGGTTGGGGATGAACGGCGCGCCGCCGCCCTGCTCGTGGTTCCTCACGAGCACGAGCCAGTCCGGGTTGCCGAACAACGTGTCGACGACGGCCATGCCGTCGTGTGAGCCGGGCGTGCGGACGCCGTCGTTCATTGGATCGCCGGTCCAGCCAAAGGACAGGTACCGGAATCCTTCGGGCAGCAGCAGCAACGGCAGGCCGGTCGTGCCGTCAAGGGTCGGCACGATGTCACCGTACGGGCTGGGGCCCTTCTTCACGAAGCCGTAATTCTTGCGCGCAGCGAGCTCACCGAGTGACAGTGCCCAGAACGCGCCCGCGCCCATCGCGCCCCGACGCATGAACGTACGTCGATCGATCAGCCTGGATTCAGACATGGCCTCACTCCTCGCAGGAAGGACTCAACGGTACGAGCCCGATGTGACGGGGAGCTGAAGACATTGTGAACTCTAAGTAAGAAGAAAAGATGACCGCCCGCAGGCGAGCGTCGCGAGCCGTCCGCGGGCGCCATTAAGAAAGTTGACCGCCGAACCGCCGAGCGGAGCGAGGCGAGTGAGGCGCGCGAGCGGGGGTGGGGCCCCGCGAGCAACCAAGAATGATGGCAAAATGTAAGCTCCTACAGGAGCCCCAATATGTGTAGACGGATACCCATTGCACTCGTCGTCACGGTGGCGTTCGGTGCCTCGTTGCCTGCGCAGCAGCATGAGCACCCCGGAACGCCCGAACGGCTGGGCACCGTGCATTTCGAGACGTCGTGCAGCGCCGCCGTGCGGGACAAGTTCGATCGCGCCGTCGCGCTGCTCCACTCGTTCTGGTATTCGGCGGCAATTGACGCGTTCACTGAAGTCGCCAAGGCCGATCCCAAGTGCGCGATGGCGCATTGGGGCGTGGCCATGTCGGTCTGGGGGAACCCGTTCGGCGGCACGAGGACGCCGGCGGCCATGAGCCGCGGCGCCGCCGCCGTCGAGCAGGCGAAGGCGACCGGCGCTGGCACGCCACGCGAGCGCGATTACATCGCGGCGGTCGAGCTGCTCTACGCGGGTGCCGACAAGCTCGACCATCCGACGCGCGCGCTGGCGTACGAGCGGGCGATGGAGTCGGTGGTCGCGAAGTACCCGGCCGACACCGAAGCGCCGATCTTCTATGCGGTCGCGCTCGACGCGGCCGCATCTCCGACGGATCAGACGTACGCAAAGCAGCTCAAGGCGGCCGGTCTGCTCGAGAAGGCATTTGCCGCGCAGCCCAAGCACCCGGGCATCTCGCACTACCTGATTCACAGCTACGACTATCCGGCGCTCGCCGCGAAGGGTCTGCCGGCGGCGCGGCGGTACGCCACGATCGCGCCCGACGCGCCGCACGCGCTCCACATGCCGTCGCACATCTTCACGCGCGTCGGCGCGTGGGACGACTCGGTCTCGAGCAACATGGCGTCGGCCGCTGCCGCGAAGAAAGCGAGCTCGCCGGGGGAGCAGCTGCACGCGCTCGACTATCAGACCTACGCCTACCTGCAGATGGCGCAGGACACGGCCGCCCTCGGCGCGCGCAAGGACGCGATTGAGGTCATCTCCACGATGGATCCCGGAAACAACTACGGATTCGCGGCGTTCTACGCGGCCGCGGCGATTCCGGCGCGCGCGGCGCTCGAGCGTGGCGCGTGGGCGGAGGCCGCCACGCTCGAGGCACGGCCGAGTCCATTTCCGCATGCGGATTCGATCACCTGGTTCACGCGCGCGCTGGGCGCAGCGCGCAGCAAGCAGCCAGGCGAAGCGCGCAAGAACGTCGAGAAGCTGACGCCGGTCCCCGAGGCGCTGCGTCAGAAGAGCGAGATGTACTGGGCCGGCCAGGTGGACATCCAGCGCAAGGGCGCTGAAGCCTGGACGCTGCAGGCCGAAGGCAAGACGGCAGAAGCCATCGCGCTCATGACGCAGGCTGCGGACGATGAGGATCGGACCGACAAGAATGCGGTCACGCCCGGTCCGATCGTGCCGGCGCGGGAGTTGCTCGGCGAGCTCCTGCTCGACGCCGGGCGCCCGAAGGACGCGCTCGCGGCATTCGAGCGCGCGATGACGCGCGAGCCCGGCCGCTTCCGCTCGCTCGCCGGCGCGATGCGTGCCGCGCAAGCGGCCGGCGACGCCGCCGCGGCGCGCAAACACGCGTCGGCTTTGCTCGCGCTCGCGAAAAACGCGACGCCGGGCCGGCCGGAGATCGCCGAGGCGAGAAAACTCGCGAGCGCAAAGTGACGCGCTCGCTCGTCGCGGCCGTCATTGCCATTGTCGCCCTGCACCAGGCCGCGGCGCCGGTGCCGTCGCCGGTCGGGACGCCGGCCGAGCTTGGGCTGTCGGGCTACACGAAAGTGCTCTGCTCGGCCGTGTTCGTGTCGGGCCGCGATCCGGACGAAGCCTCGCGCGCGAGCGCCTACTGGTGGCTGCAGCCGCAGAGCGATCTCGCCAAAGTCACGTTCGTCGTCGATCGCGACGCGAAGCTCGTACGCGCGTCGCTCGGCGACGTCACGCGCGAGGCGAAGTTCTTCGGCGACCAGGGCTGCGTGCTGACGGGCAAGGGCATTCACTTCACGCCGGTGCCGGTGCGCTCGAGCCGGCCCGACGCGGCCACGGAAGCCTGGCCGATGGGCGATCGGCCCGACACCTCGCCGTTTCCGTCGGAGCTCGACCGCGCGAAAATCGACGCGGCCGTGGACGCCGCCTTCGCGGATCCCGCCGCGCTCACGGCCGGCCTCGTCGTTCTCTACAAGGGCCGGATCGTGGGCGAACGGTACATGCCCGGCATCACGAAGGACACTCAGCTCGAGAGCTGGTCGATGGGCAAGAGCATTCTCGCGACGCTGTTTGCGCTGCTCGTGAAGGACGGCATCTACACGCTCGAGCAGCCGGCGCCGGTGCCGTTGTGGAGCGCGCCGGGCGATCAACGATCGAAAATTCGCAACATCGATCTGCTCCGCATGAGCAGCGGCCTGAGATTCGTCGGCAACCAGGAGCCGACGGGCAGCGCGTATCAGGGCTATCCGGATCACTACTACATCTACACCGGCGCTGTGGACTCGTACGAGTACTCGATCACGCGTCCGCTCGAGTTTGCTCCGAACACCGACGGGCGGTATCGCAACTCCGATCCACTCACGATCGGCTACCTCATCAAGCAGGCAGTCACGAAGCGCGGTGATGTCTATCTCACCTGGCCGCAGCGCATGCTGTTCGATCGCATCGGCATCCGCCGCCAGGTGCTGGAAACGGATCCCTTCGGCAATTTCCTGCTGACGGGATTCGACTACGGCACACCGCGCAACTGGGCGCGTCTGGGTCTCCTCTACCTGCAGGACGGCATGTGGCAGGGCACGCGCATCCTGCCCGAGGGCTGGAGCAAGTTCGTGAGCACCCCGGCGCCCGGCTGGCGCCGTCCGGAGTACGGCGGCCTGTTCTGGCTCAACGGCATCGGCAGCTGGAATCTGCCGCCGGACACGTACCTGATGGCCGGCGCGGGCGGGCAGAACACGTTCATCGTGCCGTCGCGCCAGCTCGTCATCGTCCGCATGGGCCACTTCCGCGGCCAGGCCGCGGGACGACGAACGCTGAACAATGCGTTCACGCTGCTGATGGAAGCGGTGCCGGCCGTTCCCAAAAACTCACCATGAAGGCGTGAAGGGAATTGATCGAAAAACGCTTGTCGAAAAAGCTCTTTCGACAAGCGATCTTTCGCCAAAACCTCTTCACGTCTTCATTCTTCATGGTGTGCTCTTAGAGAAGTAGCGCTTCGACGCGGTGCGCGTGCACCATCTCCTCGTGCGGCGACCATTTGAAGATCGTGAATCGACCGTCCTGTGACGCGACGAGCGCGATGGCGTCCCGCTGGTCGTGGACGAACTGCGCGGCGGAGAAGTGGCGGGTGCCGCCAAGCTGCGATGGCGTCAGGATCAGCCGTTCCGCGCCTTCAATCGGCTCGGTGACGACGACGCGCTCGATGGACGGGTGACCGCGGCGCCGGACGATCTTGGCGCCGAAGGACAGCAGATCGTAGTCGTCGTCGAGAATCGTCGCGCCGTCCACCGCCGTCAGCCCGGCGATCGCGTCGACCGCCCGGCGCAGATCTTCCTGCCATTCGTGCGTGCTGGCGTCAGTTGTCTCGCGCCGCATGAGATCGGCCAATTCTGAAAATGCCGGCGTCACTGAGTACAGCATCGGCTCGACGATCGACTCATGCCACGTCTCGCTCTCGGCCGGCACGACGAGCAGCGCGCCGCCGCGACCGTGCGATCGCATCGATGCGGCGAGCTGCACGAGGACGTCGACGGCGCTGTCGCGGCGGTGCGGCGGGTCGAACCCCAGGAGTGACCTGACGGGACCGGGACAGTCCGGCGTGAGCGAGAAGCCCTCGTCCACGATCTTGACCTGATCGCCTTCGAGCACCGCGACGTTGACGAACTTGCCGAACGCTTCGCTGCGGTGCTTGATGACGAGCAGCCCGGACGCCACGACTTCCACGACGAGGCAGAAGGCGGGAATGGTGCGCGTCGTGCCCCAGACCGCGAGATCGGCGCCCTGCCGCCACACGCCGAGGTGAATCCCCGGGCGTTCGACGGCCGGCGCGAGCCGGGCGAGCGCCGGCGGACTGAGCGGCAGGCGCGCGGCAAACGTCAGCGGCTGCCCCGCGTCTTCGGGCGCCACGAACGCGAGCGAAATCTTGGGCGTCAGGCTTTCCTCGCGGCGCAGGCTCGCCCAGAACGCCGCATCGATGATCAGCTCAATCGTGGTGGCATCCGGTTCGGCCGCGAGCGCCACCGTCGCACGCTGGCGCGCCGCATCCAGGTGCCGCGCGAAGTGCGCCTGCACGCGTTGGGCAATGGCTCGGGCTGCGGGATACGCGGGGGCGGGCACCGGTCTCTCAGTTCTATCGTAAAGTGGCACCAGTCTGCACGCCGGCCATCTTGTACCCCCGGAGGATCCGATGGAATCGATGCCACTCCCCACCGCCCCCTGGCGACGCCTGGCGCCCGTTATGGGCCTCGCCATCCTGTTCGCGGCCGCGGCCTGGCCGGTCGCGCCGCTCCAGAGCGCGCAGTCTGCGCCGCCGCCGACGTCGCAGCAACCGCCGCCGCCGCAAGGGCAACGCGGCGCCGATCCCGCCGCGCCGGCGCAGCGTGGCCGGGGCTGGCAGGGGCCGATGGACGAGACGCGTACGCGCCAGCTCTACGTCTCCAACAAGCCCGAGGATCACTCGCGTCCGGACTTCCAGGCGCAGATCGCCGCCAAGGCGAAGGAAGACGCGCGGTACCCGGCCGCCTGTGCCGGCGCGCTCGAGTGCACCAAGATCAAGTACCGCAGCCGCGTCGGCGACATGGACATCCCCGCGTATCTCTTTCAACCCCTGAACAAGCGCGGACCCCGCGGTCATGCGGCGATGATCTGGGTGCACGGCGGCGTGCACAGCAGCTGGGGCATCAACTATTTCCCGTTCGTGAAAGAAGCCGTGCAGCGCGGCTACGTCGTCATCGCGCCCGAATACCGCGGCAGCACCGGCTACGGCGAAGCGCACCACATGGCGATCGATTACGGCGGCAAGGAAGTGGACGACGTGATCAGTGCCGTCGATTATCTGAAGACGCTGCCGCACGTCGATCCCGACCGGCTTGGCATGATGGGCTGGAGTCACGGCGGCTACATCACGCTGCTCTCCGTCTTCCGCGACGAGCATCCTCTCAAGGCTGCGGCGGCAATCGTCCCGGTCACCAATCTCGTCTTCCGCCTGTCATACAAAGGCCCGGGTTATCAGCGTGATTTTGCGACGCAGGCGGGCATCCAGGGACTGCCCTTCGAGAAGCGAGCGCTCTACATCGAGCGATCGCCCCTCTATCACGTGGACAAGCTGAAGATCCCTCTCCTCGTCCACGTCGCGACCAACGACACGGACGTCGACTTCGTCGAGGACCAGCAGATCGTCGACGCATTGCGGTCGAGAAAGCCCGATCTCGCCGAGACAAAGGTCTACGTCGATCCGGATCCCGGACCGTCGAGTGGCGGGCACACGTTCAGCCGTCGTGTGAATACGCAGACGCTCGAACGCAACGACTCGCCCGCCCAGATCGACTCATGGAACCGCACGTGGGTGTTCTTCGAGTGGGTGCTGCGACCGTATCAGGACAAATCGAAATAAGGCATTTCCATTACACATTGGCGATGTCCATTGGCGATTGCCCGATGTATCTGCCATTGCCGACTGCCCATTTCCCGATTGCCGATGCTAGTCTACAGAGGCCCCCGGGGAGGTTTTGTCATGTCGGTCGCACGCGTCACGGAAATCACTTCGGCGTCCAAAAAGGGCTTTGACGATGCCGTTTCGAACGGCATCGCGAAGGCCGACGAGAGCCTGCGCAACATTCGGGGCGCATGGGTACAGGATCTGAAGGTGGTTGTCGAGAAGGGCAAGATCGTCGAGTACCGGGTCACGATGAAGGTGACGTTCGTGCTCGATAAATAAGCCCTGATGCGCTTTTCCGAGCTGGTCTCGACATCCGGCGACGTGGCAGGCGTCGGCGGCCGGCTCGACAAGATCGGCCGGCTCGCCGGCCTGCTCGCACGGCTCGGCAGCGAAGAAATCGAAACCGCCGTCGCCTTTCTGTCGGGAGCCACCCGGCAGGGACGACTTGGCATCGGGTACGCGGCTATCTCGGCGGCGGCGGACGTCGCGCCGCAGGAGCAGCCGTCGCTCGAGATTCACGACGTCGACGCCACGTTTTCCGCGTTCGCCGGGATCGGCGGCAAGGGCTCGGCTGCGGAGCGAGCGCGCGTCTTACGGGATCTCTTCGCGCGCAGTACCCGCGCGGAGCAGGACTTTCTCCGCCGCCTGCTCTTCGGCGAGCTGCGGCAGGGCGCGCTCGAGGGCGTGTTGATCGACGCGGTCGCGCGCGCGGGCAACGTCGGCGCCGCGCGTGTCCGTCGCGCGGCCATGATGGCGGGCGACCTCGGCCCGGTCGCGCGCGCGCTGTTGACAGAAGGCGAGGCCGCGCTCGATGCGTTCGTCGTCCGGTTGCTCCAGCCCGTCCAGCCAATGCTGGCCGAGTCGGCCGGCAGCGTCGACGAAGCGCTCGATCAACTGACCGACGCGACGTTCGAGTACAAGCTCGACGGCGCCCGCATCCAGGTCCACAAGGCGGACGACGAGGTCCGGCTCTTTTCACGCACGCTCCGCGACGTCACCGAAGCCGCGCCCGAGGTCGTTGAGCTCGTGCGAGTTCTGCCCGTCCGGCGCCTGATCCTCGACGGCGAGGTCATCGCCCTCCGCCCCGACGGACGGCCGCATCCATTTCAGGTGACGATGCGGCGGTTCGGGCGGAAGCTCGACGTCGAGCACACGCGTACGGAACTTCCGCTGACGCCCTTCTTCTTCGATTGCCTGCTGGCCGACGGCACGGTGCTGCTCGACGAGATGCAGGAACGCCGCATCGCCGTGCTTCACGAGGTCGCAGGATCCGCGGCCGTCCCGCGCGTGATCCGGCCAACACGTGAGCAGGCGGCAGTGTTTGCCGGCGACGCGCTGGATCGCGGTCATGAGGGCGTCATGGCGAAAGCGCTCGCCGCGCCGTACGCCGCGGGCAGGCGCGGCGCCTCCTGGCTCAAGATCAAGCGGGCCCATTCGCTCGACCTCGTCATTCTCGCTGCCGAGTGGGGCCACGGCCGGCGGCGCGGCTGGCTCAGCAACCTGCACCTCGGCGCCCGCGATCCCGACACTAACGCCTTCGTCATGCTCGGCAAGACGTTCAAGGGGCTGACCGACGAGATGCTGACGTGGCAGACCGGGAAGTTGCTCTCGCTCGAGATCGGGCGCGATGCCTATACTGTCCACGTTCGACCGGAGCTGGTCGTCGAAGTGGCGTTCAACGACATCCAGGAAAGCCCCGTCTATCCCGGCGGGATGGCGCTCAGGTTCGCGCGGGTCAAGCGCTACCGGACCGACAAGACCGCAGCCGACGCCGACACCATTGACCGGGTACGGGCGCTTGCGGGAAGGTAGAAGTATAGTTACCCAAAAGGAGTGTCCTCATGCATGCAAGTCGTTTGATCCGTCAGGCTGTCCTGGCGGTTGGAATGGTGGTGATCGGCGCTGGCCTCCAGGCGCAGGGCCAATCCACGCAGAAGCCGTTCGTTCCGTCGTCCGGTCAACCTGGCAAGGACGTCGTATGGGTCCCGACGCCGCAGCCTCTCGTCAACGCCATGCTCGATCTGGCGAAGGTCACTCCGCAGGACTACGTGATCGACCTGGGATCGGGTGACGGCCGGACGGTCATCACCGCCGCAAAGCGGGGCGCCAAGGCGCTCGGCATCGAATACAACCCGGACATGGTCGAGCTGTCCCAGAAAAACGCCGCGGAAGCCGGCGTCACGAGCCGCGCCACGTTCATGAAGGCCGACCTCTTCGAGACCGATTTCTCGCAGGCGACCGTGGTCACGCTGTTCCTGCTGCCCGACATCAACCTGAGACTTCGTCCGAAGATCCTCGACATGAAGCCGGGGACGCGCGTCGTGTCGAACAGCTTCACGATGGGCGAATGGGAACCCGATCAGGAAGTGGAGGTCAAGGAGGACTGCACGAGCTGGTGCAAGGCGCTGTTCTGGGTGGTGCCGGCGAAGGTAGCGGGCACGTGGAAGCTGCCGGAGGGCACGCTGACCCTGGCGCAGGAGTTCCAGAAGATCTCGGGGACGATCGGCACGAACAAGATCACCGACGGCAAGATGAACGGCGACCAGATCACGTTCACCGCGGGCGGCGTGAAATACACAGGTCGCGTGAACGGCACGTCGATGCAGGGAACGATGACCGGCGGTCGCGGCGGCAGCTGGAACGCGACGCGCGGCACCAGCTGACGGCTTCAGCGCCGCAGGTACGCGTCGGTCTTATCGATCCAGTCCTGGCGGGGCGGGCAGAAGACATCCACATCGAGGGTGTCTTCGACCGCCTCCGCTTTGTGCGGCACGTTCGGCGGAATCACCAGCACCTCACCCGCGCCGAGCACGAACGTCTCGGCGCCGTCCTCGCCAATCCAGAACCGCAACGCCCCCTCGAGAATGTAGGTGAACTGCTCGTTCTCGTGTGAATGGGTCGGGACGACGCACCCCTTCTTCAGGTACACGTGGGTCAACATCATTCGCTCGCCGGTAATGAGCCGCCGGTCGAGTAACGGGTTGACCTGTTCTTTCGGCATCTCGTCCCATCGGTACCTTTGCACGTCGGTGCGTCTCGACATCGTTCTTCTCCGTGGGGTCAGACCGCGGGGTCAGACCCCTGCTCGATCTGCTCTTTGCAGAACGCCGCGAGCTTCGTGCTCGCCTGCGTGAGGAGCCCGGCGTCGTTGCCGACGGCGACGAATGAGAATCCGGCGCGCAGGTACGCGACGCCCTGCTCGCCGTCCGGCGCCAGGATGCCCGCCGGCTTGCCGGCCGCGCGAATTCGGGCACAGGCGTCCGCGATGGCAGCCTGAACTTCCGGCTGTCTGGGATTGCCCAGGTACCCGAGATCGGCGGCGAGATCGCTCGGCCCGATGAACAGGCCGTCGATGCCCTCGGTCGCCGCGATCGCCTCAATCTCCCTGAGCGTCGTCCGCGTCTCGATCTGCACGAGCACGCAGATTTCCTCGTGCGCCTGGCGATGATAGTTCGCGACTCGTCCGTAGCGATTCGCGCGCACGGTCGCGGCAACACCGCGGTTGCCGAGCGGCGGATACCGCGTGGCCGCGACGGCGCGGCGCGCTTCGTCGGCGGTCTGGACGAACGGCACCAGGATCGAGCGCGCGCCCACGTCGAGAATGCGCTTGATGAGGACGACGTCGTTCCACGCGACACGGACGACCGGCTCGGCCGTCCCGCCCCCGACGGCCTGCAACTGCGCGAGCACGGTGAGCGGCTCGTTCGGCGCGTGCTCGGTGTCAATCAGGATCCAGTCGAACCCGGCGCCGGCGACGATCTCGGCGGCGATGTTGCTGCCGAGCGAGGCCCACAGGCCAATCTGTTGTCGTCCGTCGCGAAGCGCGGCTTTGAGCTTGTTCGGCGGCAGAATCATGGGTCGGGACTGGCTCAGAAGTTGCCGTTGTCCTCGGGCTTCGTGAAGGCCGAACAGGAGAGCTGGCCCGTGATCTTCGCGCCCGTGTCGGCCACGACATCGAGCGTGAACGCGCCGCCCGTGCCGGTCTTCTCGAACGTCGCGCGGCCGGACCCACGCCGGCTCGCGGGCGGACCGACCAGAAGCGTGTTGACGTGATGGGTCTTGCCGCCGGAGGTGACGAAGAGCGTCAGCATGTCGCCGCCCTTGGCGAGGCGCCAGAGCGTGAAGTTCACGTCGCGGTCCTGATCGTGCCGGCGGACGCCCCACATGCTGCCGGGGGCCTCGTAAATGCTTCCCTGGTTCGTGAACACACACTCACCAGGGCCGTTTGCCGTGAAGGCCGTCCCGCCGACCTGCAGATTGATCTGCACCGTGACGACGGGCTTCTTCGCCGCCTGGCCCCACGCACTGACACCCGCCACCGCCATCGCGACGGCCATTCCACTTGCCAACAGCTTCATCCACTCCTCCTGCCGTGAGGAGTCTACCAAGTTGCTGCCGCGTTATCGAACGCGGCCGCATGGCAATTTCTTCGTACTTGTGCTCCAGAAGTGCTCGACCTGAGGCGCCCCGGTGCCACGTTGTGACGTCGTTACGGCGCCATGTTTGGATCGGTCAGCGGAACCGCTCTTGCACCGAAATGACTGGTTATGACTGTCTTCTCTCGCCCGCTCTCTCGTTTTGCTGTCGTCATCACCTTGTTCATTGCGGCCGTTCTGTCAGGGTGCGACAAGGGCAATCGCGACGTCGAGCTCACCGCAAAGACGAGCCCGCCCCCGGAGGCCACCACACCGCCGCAGCGTGTCGGCTGCGATGAGAACAACGGCGGACTCACGTTGCCGGAAGGCTTCTGCGCCTCCGTGTTTGCCGAGAATCTCGGACACACCCGGCACCTGACGGTTGCGCCGAACGGCGACGTGTACGTCAATTCGTGGAGCAGCAAGAACACCAGGATGACGAACGTCCCCGGCGGATTCATCGCGGCGCTTCGAGACGCGGATCACGACGGACGCGCCGAGACCATCCAGCGGTTCGGGACGACGTACCAGGACGGGCAGCCCGGAGGCGGCACGGGCATCGCGCTGTTCGATGGCGCGCTCTACGTCGAGGTGTACGACAAGATCGTCCGGTATCGTCTCGACCCGGCGTCGCTCGTTCCGGCGGGCGTGCCGGACACGGTCGTCAGCGGCCTCCCGCTCGAGGGCGATCACCTCATGCATCCGTTCGCGATTGCGCCCGACGGGACGCTGTTCGTGAACTCCGGATCGATGTCCGATTCCTGCCAGGAACAGAATCGAGCGCCCGGATCGCGGGGCATCGCGCCGTGCCGCGAGCTCGCGACGCATGCGGGCATCTGGCGCTATGACGTCAGAAAACCGGGGCAGACGTTTTCGGCGCAGGAGCGGTTCGCGACCGGCGCGCGCAACACGGTCGCGCTGGCGATCCATCCGCGCGACGGCGCGCTCTATGCGGCCATTCACGGCCGCGACGCGCTCGGCGACAACTGGCCGAAGCTCTACACGCCGGCGCAGAACAACGAGCTGCCCGCGGAGCTCTTCGTGCGCGTCGGCCAGGGCCACGACTTCGGCTGGCCGTACTGCTATTTCGATGGCGCACAGGGCAAGTACGTGCTGGCGCCCGAGTACGGCGGCGACGGCGGCAAGAGCGTCGGCTCCTGCGCCGAGAAGACGATGCCGCTCCTGACGTTCCCCGCGCACTGGGCGCCGGAGGCGATTGCGTTCTACACGGGCAACACGTTCCCGGAGCGCTATCGGGAAGGCGCCTTCGTGTCATTCCACGGATCGTGGAATCGCACGCCGAATCAGGCCGGCTTCCTCATCGCATTCGTGCCATTCGCCGAAGGCCAGCCGATGGGACGGTACGAGGAGTTCGCGACCGGATTTGCCGGCGTGACGCCGCCGTCCGACCCGGCGAAGGCCCAGCACCGGCCGATGGGGCTGGCGGTGGGACCCGATGGCGCGCTCTTCGTCTCGGACGACCAGCAGGGACGGATCTGGCGGATTACTCGACGGAGATAGAGCAGGTTCAGGGTTCAGGGTTCACCGTTCGGTTCAGGGTTCACCGTTCGGTTCAGGGTTCACCGTTCGGTTCAGGACGGCGGAACGCTGAACGGTGAACCGAACGCTGAACCGTGAACGGTGAACCCAGTATATTCACCTGTGCCCAGCCTGATTGAAGCGATCGAAATCAAACGGAAGATGTACTTCGAGTTCGAGAACGCGCCGTACCACTGTCTGGACGTCGAGGTCTCGAAGCCGACGGCGCGCGGCGGGCAGACGCTCGTGCGCCTCAAGATGCGCAACCTGCTCACGCGCGCGGTGTTCGACAAGACCTTCAAGGCCGGCGACAAGTTCGCCGAGCCCGATCTCGAGGTCATCCCCGCGACGTATCTCTACGGCGACGGCAGCGGCTTTCATTTTCTCGATCAGCAGAGCTTCGAGACGCTCACGCTGGGCGCCGACACGCTCGGGGACGATCGCGACCTCCTGGCCGACAACGTCCCCGTTCAGATTCAGAAGTTCAACGGCAATCCCATTGGCGTGCAGTTCCCCCCGCACGTCGAGCTGAGCGTCGCGTCCACCGAGCCTGGCGTGCGCGGGGACACCGCGAGCGGCGGCGTCACGAAGGTGGCTGTCCTCGAAACGGGCCTCGAAATCCGTGTGCCGCTCTTCATCAAGGAAGGCGAGAAGGTGAAGGTGCACACGGAGACGCGGGAGTTTGCTGGGAGAGCGTGACCTCTTCACCCTTCATGGTGAAGGTTTAGGCAAACGATTTGCCCCACAAAGGCCCGTCGTTGTCGCATACAGTCTGGGACATCCGTGCGGCAGACGCTGGGACCGTATCGCATCCTCGCCGAGTTAGGGCGCGGCGCCATGGGTGAGGTGTATCGCGCCCACGATCCGCGGCTCGACCGCGAGGTCGCGGTGAAGCTGCTCCCGGAGGAATTCCGGACCGACCCGGATCGCCTCCGGCGGTTCGACCAGGAGGCGCGGGCCGCGGCCGCGCTCAACCATCCGAACATCCTGTCGGTCTACGACATCGGCACCGCCGAGGGCGTGCCGTACTTCGTCTGCGAACTGCTGTCCGGCGAGACGCTGCGTGCCCGTCTGGATCGCGGCCCGCTGTCCGTCCGTCAGGTCGCCGACTACGGCACGCAGATCGCGCGCGGCCTTGCCGCGGCCCACGAGCGCGGCGTCGTCCATCGCGACCTGAAGCCGGAGAATCTCTTCGTCACGACGGACGGCCAGGTGAAGATTCTCGATTTCGGTCTGGCCAAGGCGAGCGGGCCTGTCGATGAGCTGGGCGACCAGGAGACGATCACGCACGCGATCGGCACCACACCGGGACTGATTCTCGGCACGGTGCCGTACATGTCGCCCGAGCAGGTTCGCGGCGCGGCGGTGGACGCGCGGTCCGACATCTTCTCTCTGGGCGCGGTCCTGTTCGAGATGCTCACCGGCCGGCGGGCGTTCGCGGCCGCGGGCCCGGCCGAGACGATGAGCGCGATTCTGACGCGCGATCCGTTCAACGACGTGGAGGCGCCCGCCGATCGCCTGGCGCCGCCGGTGCTGTCGCAGATCGTCAAGCACTGCCTGGAAAAAGATCCGCGCCAGCGATTCCAGTCCGCGCGCGATATCGCGTTCGGCCTCGAAGTCCTCGCCGGCACGGACGCGGGGCACCAGCCCGCCGGCATCACCGCGCGGCCGCGACGCCGGCGGACGTGGCTGTTCGCCGCGGCAGCCGCGCTCGTGGTCGCCGCCGTCGCGTTCGGGATCTGGCGTCTCGGCACGCCGTCGGTCACTGAACCGGCCGCAAGCGGCGCGATCGCGACCCTGGCCGTGCTGCCGCTCGCCAATCTCAGCGGCAACGCGGACGACGAGTACTTCACGGACGGGATGACCGACTCGCTCATCACCGATCTCGCGCGCGTCCAGAATCTCGCCGTCATCGCGCGGGCCGCCGTGTTTCGCTACAAGGATCAGGCGCGCGATCCGCAGGAGGCGGGACGGGAGCTGGGCGCGAAGCATGTGCTCGACGGCAGCGTGCAGCGCGCCGGCGACAAGGTGCGCGTCAACATCCGGCTGGTCGACGTTGCGACCGGATACAACGTCTGGGCCGAACCGTTCGAAGAAAGCGTCAAGGACGTGTTCGTGATTCAGAACAAGGTCTCACGCCGCGTCGTCGATGCCTTGCAGTTGAAGCTCTCGCCCGTCGATGCGCGGCGCGGCGAGCAGCGTCCGACCGCCAACGAGCAGGCCTACGACGCCTATCTGCAGGGGATGTATTTCGTCCACCGCGCAGGGGGCCGCGACCGCGCCATCACGTCGTTCGAGGAGGCGGTGCAGGCCGATCCGCAGTTCGCCCTCGCGCATGCGGCCCTCGGCAGCCAGTACACGCAGCGTTTCTTCTACGCCGACGCCGATCGGAAGGTGGAGAAGCAGGCGTTCGTGGCGATCGAGAAGGCGCTCGCGCTGGACCCTGATCTCGCCGAGGGCTACCTCGCCCGCGCCCAGCTCGCGTGGAGCCTGCCGAATGGCTTTCCTCACGAACAGGCCGTCCGGGATCTCCGCCGCGCGCTCGCGATCAAGCCGAGCCTCGTCGATGCTCACGTCGAGCTCGGCAAGGTGTACCTGCACATCGGTTTGCTGGACAAGTCGATCGAGGCGAACGCCCAGGCCCTGCGTCTCGACCCGGGCAGCCGCGCAGCGTTCGGTCGTACGGTCGCGGCGCACGTCTATCTGGGGGAATGTCAGAAGGCCCTCGAGTTCAGCGCCGGCCGGGATCAGTCTCGCGGCATGCGCGTGCTGGCGTTGCTCTGCCTCGGCCAGCGCGACAAGGTCGCGGCGGAGCTCGCCGCAAACAAAGGCGCCGACATCGCCGACCTCAGCGTAAGGAGCTTTCAGGCCCTTCTTCTCGCCCAGCAGGGCGACGCCAAAGCCGCGCGGGAGAAGATCGCGCAGGTTCAGGTCGCCGCGAGCAACGTCGAGGAGCTCTCGCACCTGCATCACGTCCAGTACTACATCGGTGCGGTCTACGCGATGCTCGGCGACGCACGCGAGGCGGTGCCCTGGCTCAAGAAAGCCACGCGGGAGGGCATGCCCTGCTATCCGTTGTTCGAACGCGACTCCGCCCTGGACAAGATCCGGAAGGACCCGGAGTTTGTCGCATTCATCAAGGATCTCAAAGCGCAATGGGAGCGGTTCCGGACGACGCTGTAGCGCGGCCGTAGCGCGGCTTTCGTGGCGCGGCTCAGACGGCATCACCGGCGACATCCTCACGCAGCCTGGCGCTCGGATTCTTGCCGCCGTCTACGGCGATGACCTCGAGCCCATCAAGGCGCTCGTTCTCAATCGCGATGTTCACGAGTACGGCCGCAGCGCCGGCATCGGCGCTCTCGCGCATCTGGCCGCCTGGGAACGCGTGCCGCGCGAGTCGATCGTCGAGCACTTTCTCTGGCTCGCCCGCGAGGGCCTCGAGCGCGAGTCCGTCCACGTGTGGGACAGCCTCGCCGCGGCGTGCGCGGACATCGAGGCACTGGAGGTGTTCCCGGCACTTCGTCAGGCATATGCCGATGAGCTTATCGACCCGCAGTTCATGGCGGCGTCGGAGCTGGACGACGTCGAGCGCACTCCGGGCGGCCAGATGCTCGCCAGGTTCCGCGATCGTGAGCCGCCTATCGACGACGTGGCGGTCGCGACGTCGTGGTGGTCGGCGTTCTCGATAGATTCAGATCGCGACGACCCGGATGACGCCTGGGACTACGACGATGACGATGAGGACGAGCTGGATGACGAACTGGACGCGACGGATGACGGCCTAGTCGAGCCGCAGGAGCCTTATCGCGCGCCGCCCAAGGTCGGACGCAACGAGCCGTGTCCGTGCGGGAGCGGGAAGAAGTACAAGAAGTGTTGCGGGAGGTGAGAGGGCGACTCGTAGCGCGGCTCGGGTTGTGAGCCGCGATCATCGCATCATGCGCGTCTCGTTTACGGTCGTGCCGGCGAGCCTTACTGACTCTTCGTGAAGCTCTCCTGGGGAAGATCTCTTGCCTTAAAGGCTCTTGGCCAAAAAAAGTTCTTGTCGAAAAGGCTCTTGGCCAGAAAGCTCTTCCCCTAAAAGGCTTCATGCCTTCATTCTTCATGGTTAGCTTTTCGAGACAAGTGACAGCCGGCGGCGAGGAACGCCGCGGGTTCATCGCTTCTTGCGTTCGACCAGCACCCTGATTCTCAACATCACGTACTCCGCCGGCTCGAGCAGCGCCATCCCTACAACAGCCACCAGTTGTCCCGCATCGAGATCGGCCTGGGTCATCGTCGAACGGTCGCAGCGGACGAAGAAAGCGGCGTCCGCGGCTGGTCCGACGAGGGCGCCGTGTTTCCACTGAATAAGCAGAAAGTCCTCAATCGCCCGCCTGACGTTGGCCCAAAGCAGCGGGTCGTTCCGCTCGAAGACCGCCCACTGCAGGCCGCGGACGATCGACTGCTCGATGAAAGCCAGCGTCCGCCGGACGTGGACGTACTGCAAATGAGCGCCGTCAAACCGCGTCCGGGCGCCCCAGAGACGGATGCCGCGATTCGGAATCCGGCGGACGACGTTGATGCCGTACGTGACGAGCGTGTCGGCCTCGGCGGTCGTGACCTTGTGCGAGACATCGATGACGCCTTCGAGCAGGATCCCGTCCGGTGCGATGTGAACGCCACGGTTGAGATCCGTTCGCGCATAGGCGCCGCAGACGTGCCCGGCCGGCGGCATCGTCAGCGTCGTCCCGTTCAAGGTGCGGACGACGACCCAGGGGTAGTAGCAGGCGACATACGACGACTGCGGGACCGGCGGGTTCGATGGATCGGAAAGCGGCGCTGACAGTTGAAGGAGAGCGATGACGTCCTTGCGGCGCTCGCAGTACTCCGCAAGCCTGACGCCGGCATCCGCGAACTGGTGCTCGTCGGGACAGCAGAGGATCGAGACGTTCTCGCGCTCGAGCCTGTCCAGCGCGTCGCAGATCGGATCGTGTCCAGACCCGAGCGCAACGTAACAGCGCTTTCCTTCATTGTCGAAAAAGCCGCGCACCGCTTCGGGCAGGAAGCCGGGAATGTTCGCAGACCCGATCTCCCGCTCGAATTCAACAAAGCTCGTGAGCAGGACCGCGTCGCGAGGACCTGGCGCGGCGCCGACAAATCCTGCCGTGCTGGTCGGGACGCCCTCGATTGGTTTAGAGCCGAACGCGACCTCTTCGATGTAGACGCCAGGAGCGAGATACTCGGTCATCGCAGTGGTGAAGTTTGTCTGATCCAGCAGCTATCGCAAGACCTGACTGGCGCCGCGTCTGACCGCGTCGAGCCAGTCGGCGAGCAGCACCAGGCGAGGCCGATCGCGCGGCGGTCCCTGTATCTTCTTGACCATCGCGAAGCCTCGGCCGTCCGGCGCGAGGGCGAGGCCGCCCCAGAAGGCGACCTCCGGGTAGTCTTCGGCGCTCAGATCGAAAAGTGCCGTGGCGCGGCCCACTTCAAACGGTTTGCTGCGATAGGAGACCGGCGCCACCATCAGCTTCGAGCCGTCGCCGCTCCGGAAATAGAGCTTCGTCCCGTCCGGCGACCAGGCATGTTCGTCCAACGTGCCGGTACTCGAGATCTGCCATTTCGCATCGGCGTTCGGAAACGGCCGGACGTAGAGCTGAGGCGAGCCCGATTCATTGGACGTGTACGCGATCCAGTGTCCGTCCGGTGAGAACACGGGCAGCGTTTCCGCCGCGGCGCCCTCGAAAAACTTCCGCGGCGGTCCGGCCGGATCGAGCGGAAGAATCCAGATGTCGGCAGTGAAATCGCGCTCCTCGTGATAAGCCAGATACTTGCCGTCCGGCGAGATGGAGACTGGAACCTGCGACACCGTCGTGGTGGTGAGCTTCACGGGCGCGCCGCTGCCGTCAGCGCGAACGCGGCGGATGCCGCCCCCGGTGTCCCCATAGATGATGTCGCGGCCGTCGGTCGTCCAGACGGGCCGCCATTCCCCGGTCGCGGTTCCCGCCAGGCGGACTTTCACCTCGCGCTGGAGGTCGGCGACCCAGAGATCGGTTCCCGATCCGAGGCTGCCCACCGGAAAGTCGGCATACGCGAGCCGCCGGCCATCGGGCGAGAAGCGAAGATCGCGATACGTGCCCGGCCCGGCGATCAACACGCGCTCGTCGCCAGAGAGACCCCGCCAGACGACGATGGAGCGTTCGTCCGCGTCGCTCATCCCGCCGGCCACATAGACGAGCCGCGTGCCGCCGACGGCAAACTGCCCGGCATGCGAACTGCCGACGTGTACGCCGGCGACGACTGGCTGCTCCGCGCCGCTCGTGCTGAGCCGGCTCGCGTCGAAGGGCACCAGGAAGAGCGTTCCGTTGCGAACAAAAAGCAGCTCGCCGGTCGGCAGGAACACCGGATGCGCGGCGCCCGCGATGACGACGGTCTCGGCACCGGTGGCGAGATCGATCGCGGCGATCGCGAGATCGCGAGTCCCCGACGTCGACGCCTCGAGTCGCAGAGTGTAGATCAGCGCCTGCCGCCCTGGCACCCAGGCGGGGAATCGATGCGAATTCGCCTTGAGCACCGAGAGCTTCGTCACGTCGGTGGCGTTGCCTCCGGCCGCCGGCACGCGCTGCAGCGGCGTGTCGACGGATGGCGAAAACACGATGGTGTTGTCGTCGCCCCACGCACCGCCGCGGGTCGCCTCACCGGCCGCCGCCAGCATCGTGGCCGAGCCGCCGGCGATCGGGATTTTCTTCAGCGCCCCGATCGTGAAGAAGCCGATCCATTGGCCGTCCGGAGAGAAAAACGGATTGGTCGCGCCCTCGGTGCCGGGCACAGGCGCCGCTTCCATTCCGTCGATGGGGCGAAGGAAAATGCGCCGCGCCGCCCCCGCGCCGCCGACCCATGCAAGGATGCGGCCATCGCGCGAGAAGGCTAATGATTCCCCGTCGTCGAGCCACAGCGGCGCGTCGGCGGGAAGCTGCAAGACCACGCGGACAGATGGCAGCGCCGCGACCGGCGCGCCAGCCCGTGCGCGCGCGACGAACGCCCACACCGCCGCGCCGACCACCATGCCGGCGGCCGCTGCAAGCGCCATCGCGAGCGTGCTGATCCGCTTTCGCGGGACAGAGGCCACGGGCGCAGCCGGTGTGCGCTCGCACTCTTCGAGGGCGACGCGGACATCGCCGGCGGACTGCACACGCTGACGCGGTTCCTTCCGCAGGCATCTGCCGATGAGCGAGGTCAGCGCCTGCGGGGCTGTTGCCGGCAGGCGCGACCAGTCCGGCTCGCGCGTGAGGATCGCTGCCATCGTGTCCGTCGTCGTGGCGCCGTCGAACGCGCGCTGTCCAGTCGCGAGCTCGTAGAGAATGCAGCCCAACGCCCAGACGTCCGTGCGCCGGTCGACGAGCTTGCCCCTCGCCTGCTCCGGACTCATGTACGGCGCCGTGCCGAGCACGACGCCCGCGCCAGTGCCAGGCGGACTCGTCATCGTCGGCGCCTGCGACACGCCGCTGTCCGGTCGAGTGGCGTCAACGGGTGTGGCGAGCCCGAAATCGACGACCTTCACGACGCCATCCGGACGCAACATCACGTTCGACGGCTTCAGGTCGCGATGGACGATGCCGCGGTCGTGTGCCGCGTCGAGCGCTTCGGCGATCTGCTGCGCAATCTGCAGCTGATCGGACAGGGGCACCGGGCCTCGGCGGAGCCGATCGGCGAGCGTCTCGCCGTCCACGAGCTCGAGCACGATCGCCTGCGCCCCGTTGGACTCCTCGAGCCCGTAAATCGCGCCGATGTTCGGATGGTTGAGCGACGCGAGCACCTGCGCCTCGCGCCGGAATCTCGCGACGCGATCGGGATCGTGCGAGAAGCTCTCGGGCAGGAGCTTCAGCGCGACGTCCCGCCCGAGCCTGATGTCGCGCGCACGAAAGACCGCGCCCATCCCGCCTGCGCCGAGCGCGGCGACGATTTCGTACGCGCCGAAGGAGGAGCCGGGCTCGAGGGACACGGACGGGAAGGAGTCTACTTGCTAAATCGTCGCGTGAAAAGCGCTCGCGGTCCTCTTCAGGCGCGTCGCTGACGCCAGCGAGGTGAGCCAACGCCACCGCCGGCAAGCACCCAGACCTCGACCGGAACGCGAGCTGCCGATCCGGGCTCGAACGTGAATTCAGCCGACACGTCCTGCGGGGGCGCCGGCAGGTTCGAGGGATAGCTCGTCAGCTCGTTGCTGAGATCCTTGCCCGGCGCGGAAGACCGCACGAGACGAATCCCGGCGTCCGCGACGACGACGAGCTCCTTCCAGCCGGTGCGTGCGGGATAGTTCTTGTCCTCGTAGCGCACGACGCGAGGTCCCGTCATCGCCGGCGGCAGATCCGTCCGGAGGTTCATGAGGATCCTGAACGTGCCGCCGCCGACGGCAGGCGATACAACGCGCGACGGTGCGGTGAGGTTGCTGTACTCGATTCGCCAGTGCACAGGCTGGCCGTCCAGCGTGGTGGAAAGGCCGGCGGCGAGCTCCCTCGCCTTCTGTTGAAGATATGCGCGTCGCTCGGACTCGCTGATTTCCGTGTCGCCGTTCGCGTCGGCCGACATCAGCTCCTGGTAGGCGGGAATCTCGGCCATGTCGATGACATAGCGCAGAAGCAGTGCCTCAGGCGTGACGCGCAGCCGGGAGTAGTGGTCGATCGAAAACTTGCCCAGCGGATGCGACACTGCAGGCAGCGCAGTGAGCATCATGGTCAGCCCGAATCCAGCGACGAGCGGGAACCGCCGCACGTGTCACTGGCGGCCCAGCCGTGCCAGCGTCTCCGCCGCGATCTGGCGCCTGCAACGGATGGAAGTTCGGATTCAGGCTGATCGCCTGATAGAGAAACCGTTGCGCTTCGGCGCGATGCGCCGAGCTTGTCGTGAATCATCCCGGCGTGGAACAGGAACGTCGCGTCCGGCGTCTTCTGGCTGAGCGCCTTCTCGATCAGCCGTCTTCGCCTCCGTCGTAGCGCCCGTTCTTGTAGTAGCACCAGGCCAGCGTGTCGGCGGCGAAGACGTTGGGCGTCGCCTTGTACTCCGCTTCGGCCATCGCCAGCGCCTCGGGAAGTTTGCGATCGTGATCGGCATAGAAGCGCGCCAGCTCGAGACTGCCCTTCACGCCCTTGCTTCGCGTTCGCCGCGTGAATCGCCTCGACGAGCGCGTATTGCCGTTCGGCCTCGTCGTGCTGGCCCGGCAGCGCGTACAGGTCGCCGAGCGCGACCACCACTTCGTGATGCGGGGCCGTTGCGCATCGCCTTCTGGTAGTACTCGATGGCCGCGGCGTAGTCCTTGCGCGCCGCCTTGATCCGCCCCATCGCCGCCAGCAGGTGATAGTTCGCCGGGCGCAGCGCGAGAGACCGGCCTCGAGCAGCCTGCTCCGCGGCCAGGAGCGCGCCCGTGTGCCAGTGCATCAGCGCGAGCTGCGCGCGGCACCAGGCGGTGTTCTCGGCATGCGTGGCGCCGGCGGCGATCGCTTTCTGCATCAGCCAGCTCGCCTTGCGCGTGTCGCCGGTCAGAAACAGCAGATGCGCGCCGCGGCTGTACGACGACAGATCGGGACGGATGTCGAGCATCCGCTGGTAGTGCCTGAACGCGGCCTCGTAGTCGCCCATCTCGACGGCGGCGTCGCCCAGCAGGCCGTACGCGGCGTGGCTGTCTCGGATCGACCGCAGCGCCTTCTTGGCCCACTCGATGCTGCGTTCGAACTCGTGGCGGCTGCCGTGCACCCACGAGAGCCCGGTCGATCGCCGCTTCGTTCTCCGGTGCTGAGCGCCAGCGCTCTGTCGGAAGGCCGCCTTCGGCGCGGCCGTAGTACGCGATGTCCATCGTCTCGCGCGCCTTCTGCATCAGCGCGTCGCCGAGGTTCGTCCAGGCCAGGACGCTGCGCGGGTCCAGCCGCGCGCGCTCGGCCCAGGTCGCGACGGCCTTGTCGGTCCGTGAGGGCCCGGCGCCGCGGGAATCGCGGACAGCACTTCGGCCGCGGTCAGCGCGCGGCGTGGCCCGTGCCTGCCACCAGCCACGCGCCGACGGCGCGACGAGCGCGCCGAGGACGAGAAGCGTGCCGCAGACGCCGACGCACGGCTCACTTGTTGACACCGGAGTCCTTCTGATTGCGCGGACCGGCGTGAGGCGTGGCGGAGTACGGGAAGACCTGGTTGAAGACCTGATCGTTCGCCGCGACGTTGTCGCCGACGACGATGACCGGGTTGTAGGTCGGACCGCTGGCAATCGCCGTCAGCGCGATGTCGACGACGTCGTCGCCGAAGCGACGTCCGTTCGGCCAGCCGCTCGACTTGATCCGGCCGCCGTTGTCGGTGGTGGTGTCGCCGCCGGCGAATCCGAAGCGGCTGAAGCCGGCCTGCCCGGAGAGGCGGACCGGCAGGCGTGGTCGTGTCGACTCGAAGCACGTCCGGGATGAACACCGCCGCGAGGTCGGCACGGCCCGTTCGCCGCAAACGATCGTCCCGAAGACGAAGTTGATGAGGAACGCCAGCTCGGGATTGAGCGCGTAGGTCGCGAACGCGAGCTTGTCGCCCGGTGGAGCAGCGTCCGGTTGTAGTTGTCCTTGTCCTTCAGCGCGACGAGCACCTCGTTGAAGAGCGGGTTGCCCATGCGGTTGACCTGAATCCAGCGGCCCGATCGGCCGCGGATCGCCGTCGGTGCGGCGCAGCGTGACGCGTGGGCGGCTGACCGACGCGTAGACCCCGACGCCCGTTCGCCGAGCCCGAGGGCGGGCAGCGGGCTGGCCAGATCGGCAAACGGCGCGGTGTAGGTGAAGGTCGGCAGCGACGAGATCGGAATCTGAATCGCGAACGCCAGCACGTTGTAGCCCTTGAAGCCGTCGACGCCGTTGCCGTCCTGGCCGAGTCCGTCGCCGAGGTTCCCGTTGTTGTCGAGAATGCGCGAGTCGAGCAGGTCGAAGATGCCCGGCGTGTCCGCGTAGAAGCCGTCCTCGCGCGGGCCGGCGAAGACGGCCTCGCCGGAGGCCAGTCCGTAGACGGTCTGCTGGGTGTACGAGTCCAGCGTGCGAACGACGTCGCGCCGGAGACCGCCCGGCCGGTGCGTGTCGTTGTAGAGCGGCGTCGTGCGCTTGCCGACGTTGGGCGGCGGCGTCAGCAGTCCGCTGCCGACCGTACGTGGACGCGCCGCCGTTCACCTTCGTCACCGTGTAGGTCTGCGTGTAGTTCTGCCGGGCGTCGCCGACCGTCATGATCGGGCCGGCCTGCGTGCCCAGACCGTACGAAAGAATTGTGTTCGGGTTCTTGAGGCCGGGGCGTGTCAGCGGGTTGACCTCGGAGAACTGGAAGTTGTACCGCAGCACCTCGGCGCCGGTCGCCGGGTTCGTGATGTGAATGCTGTAGAGCGCGTCGTCGGCGAACCGATCGTAGATGACGCCGTCGCCAGGCTCGGAGAACGGCCGGACGTGCACGACCACGTTCAGGACCTTCACCGAGCTGTCGTCATACTTCGTGCCGACGAACGCGTAGACGTCCGTGATGTTCGCCTGCGGATCCTGCTTGATCAGCGGCGCATCACTGTGGCTCGCGGCGCGAGTCGCGCCGCCCGACAGCCACAGTCCCATGCCCAACGACGCGGCCACCGCCGCCCATACGCTCAATCTTCGCGATTTCATCGCTCCCTCTCTTCCAGGCGCCCGACGGAAAACTTTGCCCATTGAGCAGCTACGGACGACAGGGAGAAGTGGATTGAGGGGACGGTCCCCTTGCACTTGCCCCCGACCCGTAATAGCGTCAGCTTTATCGGTCAAGCCGACTCCCCGTCCGCCGCAAGGCGTTCCGGCTGTCCTGGAGAAGGGTGGACAGATGATTCGCTTCTTGTCCCGTCATTGGACGGCATCGATGGCGATGGCGTCCGTGTTGTTCCTCCTGGTCCCGTGCACGGAAGCGGTCGCACAGGACACTCGCGCGAAGATCACCGGCACGGTCACTGACACGCAAGGGTCGGTCGTGCCTGGCGTGACCGTCAAGGCCACCAACACCGCGACCAACGTCAGCACCGACACGGTGACGGGTGAGAGCGGCAACTTCACCATTCAGCAACTGCTGCCGGGCCCGTACCGCGTCACGGCGACGCTGCCGGGATTCAAGACCTTCGCGCGCGAAGGCATCGAGCTGCACACGGCCGAGACCGTGACCGTGAACATCCAGCTCGGCATCGGCGCCGTGGAGGAAACCATCACGGTGAGCGCGGCGACCAGTGCGGTGGAATCGAACGAGAGCACGTTCGCGCAGACGATCGAGAACAAGCGCATCACCGAGCTGCCGCTCAACGGGCGTCAGGTGTACATGCTGATGCAGCTCACGGCCGGCACGCTCTTCACGCAGACGACGTTCGGCGCGACCGGGTTTTCGGGCACGCGCGCCTGGGACGTGAACGGGTCGCTCTCGGTGCACGGCAGCCGGACCGCGAACAACGAGTTCCTGATCGAGGGCGCGCCGAGCGCGGGCACGGGCGGCGGGACCGGCAACTGGAACTACGCGCCGCCGGTGGACGCGATCGAGGAGTTCAAGATCGGCATGTCCGCGATGGACGCATCGTACGGCCGCACGAGCGGCGGCGTGATCAACATGACACTGCGCTCCGGCACGAACGACATGCGCGGCTCGGCCATCCTGCTCCATCGCGGCACATGGCTCGACTCCAACCAGATCCAGAACATCCGCAACAACATCTCGAACGAGGGGCACAAGTACTACAACGTCGAAGGGATGATGAGCGGGCCGATTCGCGGGAACCGCACATTCTTCATGGGCGGGTATCAGGGGTTCTACGAGAACATCCCGTTCCCGACGACGCGCACGATCCCGACCGAGGCGCAGCTGCGCGGCGATTTCTCGCAGACGACGACGGCGAACGGCACGCCGATCATCATCTACGATCCGGCGACGACGAGCTGTAACGCCAACTTCTCCAGCTGCACACGGCAGCCGTTCGCGGGCAACATCATCCCGCAGGAGCGGTGGCACCCGATCGCGCGGGCGCTCCTGCCGCACATCCCGCGTCCGAACGCGACGCCCACGAACCTGTCCGGTCAGAACAACTTCATCAGCTCGCCCAACATCGGCCGCTACCGGTACAACTCGTACCTCACGCGCATCGATCACCTGTTCAGCGACCGGCATCGCATGTCGTTCAGCAACAGCGGCAACTGGGGCATCGAGTACCGCAACGAGAACGCGCTGCCGGAGCCGGCCATTCGAAGCGACAACTACCCGACGCATCGCAACCACTATCTGGTGACCATGGACGACAACGTCACGCTGAACGCGACGACCGTGTGGAACACGCGATTCTCGTGGGACCGGTTCGTCGAGCCGCATGACAAGGAGTACGGCGACGTCGACCCGCAGCTGCCGTTCCTCGGCGCGTACCAGGTGACCGGGCCGCCGTTCCCGCAAATCAACATCGGGGGCTACGAGGGGATGTTCCCGCGCACGTTCCGGCAGCCGAAGAACGACGCGTACTCGGTCAACAGCAGCCTGTCGAAGAGCCTGGGCACGCACTTCGTGAAGATTGGCGGCGAGTGGCGCGCCTATCAGTTCGCGCGGCAGGACGAAGTCGCCTCGAACGGCACGTTCGATTTCGGCAACAACTTCACGCGCCGCGATCCGCTGAGCAACACCGGCGCCGCGTCGGGCAACGGGGTCGCGACGTTCCTGCTCGGTCTGCCGACCGGCGGTGGCGTCACGCTCGGCACACCGCGAACGGAGCGGTACCGCTACGCCGCGGTGTACATTCAGGACGACTGGAAGCTGACGAATCGCACGACAGTCAACGTGGGCGTGCGGTGGGACTATCAGACGCCGGTCACCGTCGCCGGCGATCTCACGGTCTCGCAGTTCGACGACACCAGCCAGAACCCGCTCCAGCAGCGGCTCACGACGACGATCAATCCAGCGACCGGACAACCGCTGAACCTCGTGGGCGGCCTGGTCTATGCCAACCACGGCGGCCCGCAGTCGCCGTACGAGGGCGACTGGAACAACTTTCAGCCCCGCATCGGCGTGACGCACCGTCTCAACGATCGACTGCTGGTGCGCGGCAACTACGGGCGTTCGTTTCTCGGGCTCTCGAGCGGCGGGCAGGTTGGCGTCTACACGCAGGACTTTCAGCGCACGACGCCGTTCATCGCGATGGCGCCGAACGGCGTCGATCCGGCCACGCCGTGGGCGACGCCGTATCCGGACGGCTTCTTCGAACCGCTCAGCGGCGCGCAGGGACTCTCGACGCTCCTGGGCCAGGGTCTGGGCAACGTGCCCAATCGCGAGTACGAGATCCCGTACACCGATCAGTGGATGGCCGGCGTCGATATCCAGTTGCCCTGGCAGATCGGCCTCGACGTCGCGTACGTCGGCAACAAGGTCAGCAAGCTCGGCGTCGGCCGCGGAATCAACGACGTGCCGAAGTCCGAGAACGACAAAGCGATCCCGAGCCTCGGCGGCAATCCGGGCTACCTGAATCAGACGTTCCCCAACCCGTTTGCCGGATTGCTGCCGGGCACCGGGAGCAACGGCGCGACGATCTCACGGGGCCAGCTCGTGCGTCCGATGCCCCACTTCGGGGGCATCACGATGAACCGGCTGAATCTCGGCACCTCGTACTACAACGCGCTCGAGGCGGCCGCGACAAAGCGGTACTCGAACGGCGTGATGCTCGCGGTCAACTACACGTGGATGAAGCTCGAGGACCAGATCAACTTCCTCAACACGTACGACGCCGAGCCGTTCCGCGATCTCCAGGGCGATCAGCGTCGTCATCGCCTCGTCATCACGGCGCTCGTCGATCTGCCGTTCGGCCCCGGCAAGCCGATCGGGCGCGAGACGACGGGCGTGCTCGGGATGCTGATCGGCGGCTGGCAGTTCAACACGATCGGCGAGATTCAGTCTGGCCGGCCGCTGGCGCTGAACAATGGCGCCATCATGCTCGACACGGACGTGCAGCTCGACAAGAGCGAGCAGTCGTTCAACCGCTGGTTCGACAACAGCAGCACGGCGCTCAACAACCCGCGGCCGGACGGCACGTTCGCGTGGAGCGTGCTCGGCCAGAATGACTACCGCGTGGTCGGCCTGCGCTTCCACGGTGTCAACGAGCCGACGGCGCCCCAGTGGTCGTTCTCGTTCTTCAAGACCACGCCGATCGGGCGCGGCGCGACGCTGCAGATCCGCATCGAGACGTTCAACGTGTTCAACGTCCGGATCTACGGCGCCCCGAACACGAACCCGACCAACGCGGCCTTCGGCATCGTGGACACGGGAAGTCAGGTCAATTTCCCGCGCACGACGCAGCTGGGGGTGCGCGTCGCGTTTTAGTCTAGGGGGTCGGAGCTCTCCTGTGGAAAACTCCACCGACATGGATGACCGCGTCGGTGGAGTTTCCCACAGGAGAGCTCCGACCCCTTCGTCGTCCCCTCGCCTCACGGCCGAGCACGTCGCGGCCCACGCGCTGCTTTCCGCGAAAACCATCGACGAGGCCGCGCCGAAGATTCTTGGCGCCATCTGCGAAGCGCTCGGCTGGGAGCACGCCGCCCTGTGGACGATCGACCGCGAGGCCAATGTGCTCCGCTGCGGCGAGGTCTGGAACGCCTCGCCGGGCTGCTTCCCGGAGTTCGACACCATCAGCCGGAGCGTGAGCTTCCCGAAAGGGACCGGGTTGCCGGGCCGAGTCTGGGCGTCGGGCGAGCCGGCGTGGATCCCCGACGTCACGGCCGACACCAACTTCCCTCGCGCCGCCGTCGCGGCGCGCGAAGGGCTGCACGGGGCATTCGGCTTCCCCATCCTGCTGCGCGGCGAAGTCCAGAGCGTGATGGAGTTCTTCAGCCGCGAGATCCGCGAACCCGACGACGGCCTGCTGTCGATGCTGAGCGCCGTTGGCAACCAGATCGGCATGTTCATCGATCGGCGCCGCGCGCAGGACGAGCTCGATCGCTTCTTCACGTTGTCACTCGACATGCTGTGCGTGGCGGGGTTCGACGGGTACTTCAAGCGCGTCAATCCGGCGTGGAAGCGCACGCTGGGCTATTCGGAATCGGAGCTGCTCGGCAGCCCCTTCATGGGCTTCGTCCATCCAGACGATCGTCGCGCGACGGCGCTCGAAGCGAAGAAGCTCACGGAAGGCAAGGAGGTCGTGCACTTCGAGAACCGGTACGTGCACAAGGACGGCACCCTGCGCTGGCTGCTGTGGACGTCCGTGCCATTTCCCGAGCTCCAGGTGATCTACGCCGCCGCGCGCGACATCACCGATCGCAAGGCGGCTGAAGAGACGCTGGCGGACTACGCCCGCGATCTCGTCACGACGCACCGCGAGCTCGAGGACCAGGCGGACCGGTTGGCGCAGCTCGTGAAGGAGCTCAAGATCTCGACGGCGCGCGCCGAAGAAGCGACCGAGACGAAGAGCGCGTTTCTGGCGAACATGAGCCACGAGATCCGCACGCCGCTCAACGCCATCCTCGGCATGACGACGCTCGCGCTCGGGACGCGGCTCAACCTGCAACAACAGGACTACCTCACGACCGTCAAGTCGTCGGCCGAATCGCTGCTCGCCATCGTCAACGACATCCTCGACTTCTCGAAGATCGAGGCGCGCCGGCTCGATCTCGAACGCGCGGAGTTCGATGTTCGCGACACCGTCGCCGACGCCGCCAGGCTGCTGGCGCTTCGCGCCGGCGAGAAAGGCCTCGAGCTCGCCTTCGACGTCGGCAGCGACGTGCCGGCCGCGCTCGTCGGCGACGCCGGACGCCTCCGGCAGGTGCTGATCAACATCATCGGCAACGCCGTCAAGTTCACGAGCAAGGGCGAGGTCGTGGCGCGGGTGAGTCTCAGTCCGGACCGTGGGGATCCGAATCACGTCAGGCTCTACTTCGCCGTGAGCGACACCGGCATCGGCATCCCGCCCGAGAAGCAGGCGGAGATCTTCCAGGCGTTCACGCAGGCCGACAGCTCCACCACGCGCCGGTACGGCGGCACTGGCCTGGGTCTGGCCATCGCGCTGCGACTCGTCGAGCTGATGGGGGGGCAGCTCGGCGTCCGGAGCGAAGTCGGGCGCGGCAGCACGTTCCATTTCACCGCCGTGTTCGGCCGACCCGCCGCGACCGCGGCGGCGGCCGCCGCTCCCGTCGGAGCCAAGAGCGCTCGACGGCGCCCGCGTCCTTGTCGTCGACGACAACGCGACGAACCGCCGCATCCTGGAAGAGATGTTGACCAACTGGCGAATGACACCGATGCCGGTCACGAGCGCGGCCACGGCGATCGCGGCGCTCCAGGAGGCGCCGGCCGAGCGCAGGTTCGATCTCGTCATCACCGACTGTCAGATGCCGGATGTCGACGGCTTCACGCTCGCGCGCTGGATCAAACACGACCAGCGCCTTCGATCGACGCCAATCGTCATGCTGACGTCAGTCGGCCGGCCCGACGACGCCGCGCGCGTGCGCCGGCTCGGCATCGACGCGTACCTGACGAAGCCCGTCAAACATTCCGATCTGCTCGACACGCTCGTCTCGCTGCTTTCGCCGGTCACGGGCGACCACGACCTCGTTCGTTCCGCGGCGTCGCCCGCCGCGCCCGACCGCCGCCTGCCGCTGCCCCGTTCCTCCTCCGCCCGGGTGGCCGGGCAGTCTCTGCGCGTCCTCGTCGCTGAAGACCACGTCGTCAACCTGAAGCTCATTCAGACGCTCCTGCGCAAGCGGGGACACCGCGTGACGGCCGTCCAGAACGGCAAAGCGGCCGTTGCGGCGATTGAGACCGCGGGCCGAGGCGGCTTCGACGTCGTCGTGATGGATCTGCAGATGCCGGAGATGGGCGGGCTGGAGGCGACGGGTGCGATCCGCGCGAAGGAAAGCGGCACCGGCGCGCGCGTGCCGATCGTGGCGCTCACGGCGCATGCCATGCAGGGCGATCGCGAACGTTGCCTCGAGGCCGGCATGGACGACTACCTGTCGAAGCCCATCGACGTGAATCAGCTCATCACCATCGTCGAGAGGTTTACGCCGACGGTGTTCGACGAGCGCGCCGCCCTCGGGCACACCGGCGGCGATCGCAAGCTGCTCAAGCAGATCGTCGGGCTGTTTCGGGCGGACTATCCGGCGACGTTGCGAAGCATCGAGCGCGCGCTGTCGCGGCGCGACGCCGAGGCGCTTCGCACGTCGGCGCATGCCCTGAAAGGATCGATCGCGACCGTCGGATCGCCGGCGGGACGGCACCTGGCCGCGGAGCTCGAAGAGATGGGCCGGTCGAATCAGTTCAACGGCGGCTCGCACGCGTTCGCGCGGCTTCGCGATCACCTCGTGCGGCTCGACCAGGCCTTCGTGTCCGCGAAGCTGGCCGAACCGCGCAAGAGGAAACCCAGGGCCCGCCCCACCACGCGTCGCGCAACCCGCCGCACCCGGAGGCGCACATGAGCCGCCTGCTCGTCGTCGACGACGACCGGACCACCCGGCTGCTGCTCCAGAGCATCCTCTCCAACGCCGGCTTTACGACCACCGTGGCGAAGGACGGCATGGAAGCCCTGAAGCTGCTGAAGAACCACCGGTTCGATCTCATCCTCCTGGATGTCTGGATGCCGAGGATGAACGGCATCGAGCTGCTCGAGAAGCTTCACGCCCGCAAGACGCGCCCTCGCGTAGTCGTCATGACCTCGGACGACGCGCCGGCGACGCTGCTCAAAGTCGTGCGCCAGCAGGCGTTCAAGTACGTGCAGAAGCCGGTCGATCCGCCCGTCTTCCTGCAGACCATCCGCGAAGCGCTCAGCGCGCCCGAGCCGCCGCGAATCGAGGTGGTCTCCGCGCGCCCCGACTGGGTGGAGCTCGTGGTGCCCTGTTCCTACGACGCGGCGGAACGCCTGCAGGAAGTCATGTCGCAGCTCGACACGGATCTCGAGCCGAAGCTCAGAGAGTCGATCGCCTACGCGTTCCGTGAGCTGCTGCTGAACGCCATTCAGTGGGGCGGCAAACTGGATCCGAAGCGGACGGTGCGCATCTCCTGCCTGCGGGCGCGCCGCATGCTGCTGTACCGCATTGCGGATCCGGGGCCGGGGTTCGATCCGGAGAACCTGCCGCACGCGGCGATCGGCCAGCCAAAGGACGATCCGATCGCGCACGTCCACGTTCGAGAAAAGCAGGGCATCCGCCCGGGCGGGTTCGGGTTACTGACGGTTCAGGCGAGCGTGGACGAGCTGCTCTACAACGAGAAGCGAAATGAAGTCGTCTTCGTGAAATACCTGTAGCTGACTGGCGGCAACGAAACAACGAGACATCGAAACAACGAGACATCGATCCAAGTACGGAGGCCACGGAGGCCGTCCGTACTTGTGTCGATGGTACTCTGTCTCGATGGTACTTGCTATTTGCTATTTCTTCATGCGTCGGCGAACCGCCGCGGCGAGTCCGAGGCCGAGCAGCGACAGCGTGGCTGGTTCCGGCACCGTGCTCACGGACACGCGGTCGAGCGCAGGACCGAAGAACTGGCTGGCCGTGGTGCTGATGAAGATCAAGGTCGTCGAGGTCGAGATCGCCGTGAACTCGAAGTAATTGAGGTACTGCCAGTTCATGTTGCCCAGTGACGAGCCGGCCGGCTCGTTGAAATTGAAGACCCCCGCGAACAACCCGGCAGTTGCAAAGACGCCGTTGGCGGTCGGCGGGCCGTCAGGGTTCCCTGCCATCGCGAACTGCACGCCATACGCGGTCCCGACGACCGTGTCGAAGGTCTGCAAGATCCCACCGGGGCCGGCGTTCCCGTTCAGATCCAGGCTGCGTACACCGTCGGCGGCCTGCCAATAGCCGCCGATGTAGTCAATGACCCCGAGGGTCGTCCACCCCGTGATCGCAGTGCTTCCAGCCGGCAGAACAGTGAACCCGGCGCCGGGATTCACAGAAGCCGACTCGAAGCTTCCGTTCTGGAACGGAGTTGCTGACGCGCTTGCTGCCGTGAGGAGCACCAGAGCCGAAACTGCCAGAACTCGTCGAAGCATTCGAACCTCCTGGGGAGTCTTTCGTGGACTGGAGGGCCCCACCCCGTGCAAAGTTGGGGCCAGTCGCCGGGATCGCGCCAGTACAGGCGGGCGGCTCGTCCTGACATATTCCGGCCGACAAAGGGATCCCAACGGCAGAGAAATATCCTACATGTACGGCCGCCCATTGCAGCCGTCGATGAACGCGCGCTTGACGTCGAACGGTCGATCGAGCGTCCGATAGAACTCGTCGAGGTACTTGCGCGCGTCCGATCGGTACCCTTTGCTGAAGGGTAAGGTGTCGTAGATGGCCTGGACGTCCGCGCGGATCGCGCGCATCCGATCGAAGAACGGGGCGAATTCCCCTGCGGTCCGGCACGGGCCGCGATACAAGCGGTCGCGCACCGAGGTGATGCCGAGATCTTTGCCGGGCACGCCGTACCCGGTGTCCACCAGGCCCGCGTAATCGAAATCGTACGGCACCGGATAGCGCAGTCCGTTGACGGTCTGAACGATCCGAATGTTGTGCTGAAGAAACAGCGACATGTCGGTGTTCCCGATCAGGTATTCGAAGATCGACATCAGCGTGACCGTCTCCATGTCGACGCGCTGGAACGTCGCTTTCTCGAGCTCGACGATGCGCCCGTCCAATCGCTTGGCGACGTCGTCGTCGTCCTCGAGGAGGATACCGGTCTTCGCGGGCAGCGCCTTTTTCGTGCCGGCGTCGATGTAGGTCACCGTGGCCAGACGCGCGCGAAACGATCGGGGCGTGAGCAGGTTGTAAATAAGATAGGCCACGTACTCCCGCAGGACGTTCTCTTCGGCCCCGTTCCGGCAATGCGTCACGAGCTTGAGAGGACCGTGGCTGTCGAACACCGTGTTACGCGTCTGATCCTTCGGCAACTCGAGGCGTAGAGGCACGAACGCGCAGATCTGCCGTCGGGCGTGGCCCCGCCCGCGAAGCTGGAGCTCGATCGAGGCCGTCGTGCCGTCGTCCTTCGTGAACTCGAGGGTGGCTGGAACCGTCTTCGTGCTGTTGGGATTGCGATCGCCGTTCACCGAACGGAAGTTGGCGGTCAGCGTGAACGCGAGCGGCTCGGCGCTGCGGAACAGCCGCCGATTCTCGGCCGACCGGCGGCGGTCGGCGATGACCTTCGCGTCGGGCCAGGGCTCGAGCGCGGCGGACTTCGCCTGGACGATGGCGTCGTTCGCCGCACCGCCCGGGTCGAACGCCGCCTGCGTCCCGGCATAAGACGCCGCGAGCAGTCCGAACAGCAGGACGAGGGTCAGCCGGAGCGCTGGGTGAGTCATCGGGGCGCGTTGCAATGATAGCCTGAGCCTCGCCTCACGTGACGTCGATCCCTGCGCGCGATCTCATACGCGATCGTTTGAGAAACCAGAAGCTCGCCGGCTCCCGGCTGGCAACGCCAACCGAGGTCGTCGCGTGGCTGGGCGCCGTTCAAGCCCAGGACTACAGCGGCGCGAAGTGGGCGATCGGGCTGCGCGCGGCGAAACTCAGCGACGTCGATGTCGATCGCGCGTTCGACGCCGGCGCCATCCTGCGCACGCACGTGTTGCGGCCGACGTGGCACTTCGTCACGCCTCCGGACATTCGCTGGATTCTGACGCTCAGCGCGCCACGGGTGCATGCCGCGAGCGCATCGATGTACCGAAAGTTCGAGTTCGATACTCGAACGCTCTCACGGAGCCGCCGCGCGATGGAGCGAGCGCTCCAGGGCGGCAAGCACCTCACGCGCGAGGAGCTCGCCTCGGCTCTCGCGCGCGCAGGCATTGCCGCCGACGGGCTGCGACTCGCATACCTGCTGATTCACGCCGAGCTCGAGCAGATTGTGTGCAGTGGCCCGAGGAGAGGCAAGCAGTTCACCTACGCGTTGTTCGACGAGCGCGTGCCCGCCATGCGGCCGCTGCCGGCTGACGAAGCGCTCGCCCGGCTCACCGAACGCTATTTCTCGAGCCACGGCCCGGCGACCGTCCGCGATTACGTCTGGTGGTCGGGACTGACCGTTCGCCAGGCGAAGACCGGCATCGAGATGGTCAAGCCGTCGCTCGAACATCGGGCGATCGACCACCTGACGTACTGGTCGGCGCCGTCGAACGCGCGAGCCGCGCCGGTCACGGCGGCCGCAGCCACGTTCCTGCTGCCGAATTACGACGAGTATCTGATTGCCTACCGTGACCGCGCCGGCGTCGTGGATGCGTCCCTCGGGAAACGCTGGGGCACGGGCATGGACGCGTACGCACATCCGCTCGTGATTGGCGGCCGGTTCGCCGGAGTGTGGCGGCGAACGTTAACGAAGGACCGCGCCGACGTCAGCGTGGCGCCTTACCGGGATCTCTCGACGGCTGAGCGGCGCGCCCTGACTCAGGCGGCCGAGCGCTACGGCCGGTTCATGAAGCTGCGCGCGGTGCTGTCGCTGTCCTGAGTCGGCGTGACCGTTACTTGAGCACGCAGGCCAGCGCGTCGTTGTTGCTGTAGATTTGCCCGGCGCCGACGGCGCCGATGAACTTCGCGATGGCGCACAGTGACTGCGCCGGGCCGCCGCCTCGACGAAGCGAGTACGGACGGATGAAGACGCTGGCGTTGTTCACCGGCAGCGTCGCGACATTGTCATAGAACGCGCGGTGCTTGCCGTCCTGGAACAGGTACTGCTCGACGTTGGACACGTAGAAGCCGCTCACGACGGCGTGGTGCTTCGCGAGATACGACGCAATCGCGCGAATCGTCTTCGGGCCGCCGAAGTCGCCGCTCACCGGCACGATGAGGTTCCGTTCGTGCAGCGTCTTCACGAAGCGAAAATGATCCTCGGTCGAGAGGAAGCTCTGCGCTTCGCCGGCCGCGTCGTACGACCAGCCGGTCAGATCGGCGAACGTCACGCTGCCGCCGGCCGACGGACCCGCCGCGCGTGGAAATCGCCGGTCCGAATCCCATGAACGCCAGAAACACCGACCGGAGCTGCTCGGTCTCCTCCGGCGTGAACGTGAACTTGTGCTTCACCGTCAGGTGATCGGCAATGCGCGCGTAGTTCTTCGCGGCGGCGTCTTCATCCAGGCCGGCCATCGAGTAGGCGTCCCAGATTCGCTGAATGGGCGTCGAGGCGTCCAGTCCCGCCGGGCGCGGTCTCGAGAACAGCAGCGAGATGAAGTCGGCGCGATCCTTCGCCAGCTCGAACACCGCCTTGAACATCAGGTGCTGCATCACGGCCTGACGCCGGATGTCGATGATGAACGCCATCGCCGGACGAATGGCGGCGATATAGGTGAAGTTCTGCTCCGGCCCGACGCCGAGATAGACGCCGCCCTTCACGCCGGTTTCGCGAAGCATCGTGAAGAGCTGGCCGATCTCGCGCTCGTTCGACGTGTAGTTGTCGGTGATCCGGAAGAACCCGCCCGGCTCGGAGATGTCGGTGACGAGCTTCCAGAAGTCGGCGTCGCTCAGCCGGTCAGGCAGCGATGCGGACCGGGCGGACTGCTGCGTGAACCACGCCGCCAGCGGACCCTGCGGTGCGGACAGTGCCGGGCTGAACAGAATCAGACAGGCGAACGCGGCGGCGTGAAGCTTGCCCTTCGAGCGAGACACCGTCATCAGGTCCTCCGTACGCTGGCCGCTATCAAGATAACCCAAGCCGCCTTCGCTGCGCGCCCGCTTCGCGGGCAGCGAAGGCGGGGGTAGGATTCCTCCCGGATGTCCACGCCGCGGTTCCGTTTCGGACCGTTTCTCGTCTCGCCGGCGCACCGGGTGCTGCGGCGGGGCGACGCCGACGTCCCGCTGATCCCGCGGTATTTCGACCTCCTCGTGCTGCTTCTCGAGCAGCGTCATCGGGTCGTCGCACGACAGGAGATCTTCGATCGCGTCTGGTCGGAGGTCGTCGTCTCGGACGGTGCCCTGAGCCAGGCGGTCCGGACGATTCGCCGGAGCCTCGGCGACGATCCGCGCGACCCCCAGTTCGTGCGGACGGTCTCACGGCATGGCTACCAGTTTGTCTATGCCGCCGTGAGTGAGGAGTCCGACGACGGCGCGCTGCCGGCCGTGACGACGACGGCGTCCGGACCGGCGACGTCAGACCTCTTCGCGGCGCCGCTCGAGCGGCTGCTGCGACGTCCTCCGTTCGAGAAGGCATCAGACGAGGAGCGCCGCGAAGCCGCCGAACAACTGCACGCGCTCGGCAGCGCCGAAGCGCTTCGCCGCCTTGACGCGCTGGCGGGACACGCCGAAGCGCGAGCGATCCTTCGTGATGCGCGGTGGGATGTGCCGGGCGCGGGCGAGATCCCGCTGCTGGGATCGCCGCGGCCACTGGCGTCGATCTTTCACGTCGTCCGGTTGCGTCTTCGCCGCGCGGCACGTGAGACGTCGAACCGCTGGGCGGCCGCCGCGTCGGGTGGCGCGGTGGCGGGCGCGGTTGGAGGACTCGCAGGCGGGATCGCCTTCCGGCTCGTGCCGGAGTCCCAGGCGCAGAACGACATCGTCGTGGCGCTGGCGCTCGTGGGAGCCTTTGCGGGCGCGATCGGGGCGGCCGGCGTCGGCGCCGGACTGGTGGCCGCCGAAGTGCTCGCGCGGTCGGCCCGCAGGCTGGCCTTGACGTTGTGCGGCGCCGCCGGCGGCGCGCTCGCGGGCAGCCTGGCGCATGCGCTGACGCGCGCGGTGCTGTCAGGCATGTTCGGACGGGATCTTCCGGAGATCAGCGGCTGGCTCGAGGGGCTGGTGCTGGGCGCCGCCGCAGGCCTGGGCTACGCGGTGCCGACGTCGCCGCTACCCGGCGGCGGCCTCGCGGGTCCGCGCGGACGCGCCCGCGTTCAGACAGCGCTCACCACCGGCGCCGCCTGCGGCCTGGCCGCGACCGCGCTCACGCTGGCCGACCGCCACCTCGTCGCGTCGAGCCTCGACATGATGGCCGCCGCGTTCGACGGATCTGACGTCGGCCTCGCGCCGATTGCGAGACTCCTCGGGGAACAGGAGCTGCGGCCGATCACGCGAACGCTCGTCAGCGCGTTCGAGGGCCTGCTGTTCGGCACCGGTCTCGCGTTCGGACTCACACACAGACCGAGCCACAACAAGTAACATCGATGTTAATTGCCGGATCTGAGCGAGATCTCATCGCCCCGTGACAATTCGCTCATGTCTTTCGCTCGCCGATGACCGACAGTAGCCGGCATGCATGTCGCGATCATCATGGACGGAAACGGCCGCTGGGCGACGTCGCGCGGTCTGCCGCGCCTGGCCGGGCATCGACGTGGCGCGAGCGCGGTCCGGGAGACCGTCGAGGCGGCGCCGGACCTCGGGATCGACACGTTGACGCTGTACGCGTTCTCCGCCGACAACTGGCGGCGCCCGCCCGACGAAGTGACCGGGCTCATGCGCCTCTTCGATCAGTACCTGCGGGAGCAGGCGCGCCGATGTGTGGCGCAGAGCGTCAGGTTGACGCTCGTCGGCCGTCGCGATCGCCTCTCGCCCGCCCTTCGACTCCGGGCGGAGACGGTCGAGCAGGAAACGATGGGCGGGGGCGCGCTGCATCTTCGGCTGGCGATCGACTACTCCGCCCGCGAGGCGATCTGGCTTGCGGTCGATCGCGTCTGCCGGACGGGCGAGCGATCGCGTGACGCCTTCGCGGCGGCGGTGCGGAGCGGCGACGGCACGCCGTCGGCCGTACCCGACGTCGACCTCCTGATTCGCACGGGTGGCGAACAGCGGCTCAGCGATTTTCTCCTGTGGGAATCTGCCTACGCGGAGCTCTGGTTCACCGACACGCCGTGGCCCGAGTTCACCGCCGAACATCTGGCGTCCGCCGTGGAGGCCTTCTCACAACGCGAGCGGCGGTTCGGCGGGCTCGAGGTGGTCACTCGCTGACGCAAACGGGCCCCATCATCGTCGCGTTTTCAACAGCTCGCACGCGTACGGCTCGCCGCCCGAGCAGGCCTGCTTGATGAGCGTCGTGGCGCGGGTGGGATCCCGCGCGATGCCATTGCCGGTATCTAGAAGCATCGCGAAATCGAGGCAGCCCTCCATCCGGCCGCCGGTGCACAGGCGCTCGAAGAGCTTCGCCGCCTGCGCCGGATCGGCCGCCACGCCGTCGCCCCGCGCGTACATCTGACCGAGCTTGTGACAAGCGTCGGCGCCTCCGCCGAGGCACTGTTTCGAGAGATACGCGACAACCGGGTTGCCTGCCGGCGCCGGCTTCGCAGCTGCGGCCGCCATCTCGGTGCCGCCAGGCGCGAGCTGCTGCGGCAGGATTCTGATGTCCGCCGTGCCGGGCTCACAGGCAAGGCCGGCGAGAAAGAACCCGATGATGCCGGCGCGGCTGCCCCTCAGGCCGCCGATGACACGCGAATCCTGGAGCTCGACGCCGAGACTGCGAGCCAGCCGCGGCGTCTCATCGCGCATGCCAAGACACTCCGGAAACTGCACGTGGACGCGCGGGGGCGAGACTCGGATGAGTCCCACCATGTAGACCGTTTTGCCCGCCAGCAGTTTGGGGTCGACCTCTGGAAGGCTGGTCGACAAGTCCGCGAGATTCTGCACCTGCGCCAGATACGCCTCGCCCCTCAGCCGCCCGAACCGCACCAGCGAGGTGCGATCCTCATCCAGGTACCCGCGCCTCGCGTCATCCCAGGTGTAGGTCGTCTGTTCGCGCGCCCCCTGGTCGTCGTGAACGAACGAACTGCCCATGAGCCGCACGGCATCGGCGGTGGTGACGATCTCGGTCTCGGTGCCGAAACAGGCCGACACCGGCAGCAACAAGGGCGAACGTGACGGCCCGAGTGGACCAGCTGGACCAGAGACGTCTCGTCATCGGCGTCGGTACCTCCGGATCTCGTTGGCGCGCTCGGTGAGGAACGCAGCCCGCCCGGGATTCACGGGCACACCCTGTCCAAGGCGATAGATCTCCGCACCGCGCACGCAGCTGTCGAGCTGCCCGTTCTCGCAGCCTTGGACATAGAGCGCCACGGCCCGGGCGCGGTCGATCGGCACGCCTTCGCCGCGATCGTAGATGCGCGCGGCGTGGTAACAGCCTTCCCCGGATCTGGCGTCGCAGGCCCGGTGAAGAACCGCAGCGCGAGCGCGGCATCTTTCAGAAGGATTGGACGAACGCGGTGATAGAGCGCGAGCAGCCCGTCACACGACGTCTTGTTGCCGCGCGCGCAGTCCTCGTCGAACAGCCGGATCGCCTGCTCGTACAGCGCGTTGGCCTCCGCCGGGTTTGGCGGAACGCTCTTTCCCGTGTCCACGGCGTCGGCGACCTTCACGCAGGACTCGGCGTCGCCCAGTTCGCAGGCGGCACGGCAGCCGAGTGACGCTTCGAACCTGCAGGTCTCCTGCAGCTGTTTGCGCGCCGCCACCGCGTCGCGGGCGATGCCGTTGCCGTCACGCAGCGCGAGGCCGAGCTGAAGGCAGGCCTCCCAGTCACGATGTTCGCGGCAGGCTCTCTCGGCCAGCGTGACGCCACGCGCGGCGTCCTTCTGCACTCCCTGACCGGCAAGGAGCAACCCGGCGAGTCTGGTGCACCCATACGAATCGGCGGCGCACATGCGTTCGTACAACGTCGCCGCACGGGCCGGATCGCGTGGCACACCGGTCCCGCTTTCGTAGAGCCGGGCCAGCTCGAAACAGCCGCCGAGATCCCCGCCGTCGCACGCGCGGCCGAACAGCTCGGCGGCACGCTTGACGTCGGCGGGCACGCCGCGACCCTCGGCGTAGAGCTCGCCGGCTGGGACGCAGTGCTCCGCGCTGATCTCGCATCCTTTGAGAAAGAAATGCATCGCGCGCGTGTAGTCGCCGGGACGCTCCGGAGTGTCCGGGACATACGTCCTGCCCACGCGCCAGCATGCGTCGGGATCACCGGCCAGGCAGGCCTTGTAGTCGGCGGCCGGTGTCATCAGGGTATGGCACGCGTCGATGACGCCGGCATCACACTGACTGACGATGAGCGCCTGCGCACGGTCGACGAACGACTGCGCGCGTTTCGTGTCGAGCGTCAGCCCGGGCGTCGCCTGGCCGAGCAGGTACGACGCCTGATAGCAGCCGGCCGGCTCGCCCAGCGAACACGCCCGCTCGTTGAGCCGCAGCGCCTGCGCCGTATCCTTCGCCAAGCCGTGCGTGCCTTCTCTGTAGAACAACCCGAGCTCGATGCAGTCCTGCGCATCGCCGCGATCGCATGCCGAGACCTCGAGCGCGACCGCTCGTTCGTACAAGGTCTTCGCGTGCGCAGGATCACGTGCGACGCCAGTCCCCTGTTCGTGCATGCGCGCCAGTCCGCCGCAGCCGGCGAAGTGTCCGCCGTCGCAGGACTTGCCGTACAGCGCCGCCGCGGTCGCGAGATCCTGCGTCACGGCCCCGCCCTTCTCGAGGACGGCGGCCAGCCGCGCACACGCATCGGCCTGGCCGGCCTTGCACGCGCGTTCATAGAACGGCACGGCGGCCTTCGGGTCCGGCTCGCTGTTTCTCGTGGGCGTCACGCGGCCGCGTTCGTACATCTCGCCCGTGCGCGTGCATGAGGCCGCATCGCCGGCGAGGCACGCCTTTTCAGCGCCCTGACGAGTATGAAGCTGTACGGCACCGGGAGACGCCCCGAGGAGGACCGCCAGCAGCGCGCCGAGCCCGAGCCTTCGCATAACTCGAGGAATCGACGCGTGGCCGGTGGGCTTGAACTATGACCTGCGCCGGGGGCTCCGGCTCGAAGCGCGAGCTGACTGACGCGGCAGGGCCATCACGCCCTGCCACGCCAGCACAATCGCGCCGCGGACGGCGGCGGGCTCCGCTGCCTCGAGGAGTACGTTGGTGCACCCCTGACGGCCCCACGCGCCGCTCGAGGGCGTGAACATCGCGGGATACCGCCGCATGAGCTCCTTCTGCTCCTGCGGCGTCAGCTTCACCATGCCGAACCGGTCGTGCGAATGGAGGCTCGCAAAGATTCTGCCGTTCGCGCGAAAGTCCGGATGCCCCATGTGCGCGCGCTCGATCGCGCCCTGCATCTCGAGCACGAGCTCCCGAAAGTCATCTGCAGTCATGGCTCTACCATCGCAGTCCGAGCGCCTTCGTCAGGAAGGCAAGCAGTGGCGCCGCGTCTTCGCACGCTTCCGTGTAGCGATCCAGAAACCCGGGCGAGACAGCGTCGCGTTCCGAGAACTCCGTCATCGTGTAGAGGTCCTTGCGCTTCAGGTCGTCGATGAACCGGTGGGCCGGATCGAACCCGGCGGGCGGACGTACGAGGCGGTCGCCTTCGATCTCGATCCCGCTCTTACGCACCGCAGCCCAGGCTTTCGGCGCGGCCACGATGTGCTGGCGGATGCGTGTCAGGGCGGGCATCTCGACGTGATAGACGCCGCCTCCGCCGAAGCATTCGCCCGGCCCGACGTGCAGGTAGAACGCCGGCACGCTGTCCGTCTTCTTCCGCGCCTCGTGAGGGAACCGCGCGGCCATCCACGTCTTGAACGGCGACTTGTCCGGCGAGAAGCGAATGTCGCGGTAGATGCGGAACAGCGACCCGCCGGTCCGCCGCGGGTCGGCGACGTAGGCGCGGCTGATCCGGCGCAGCCGACCTCCGAAGTCTGCGATGAACTGAAGCATCGGCGCTTCGGCATCCGCGAGGTACCGTGCCCGGTTGGCTGCAAACCACTCCCGGTCGTTGTGCCGCTTCAGCGCGCGCAGGAACTTGAAAAAGGCCGGCGTGAAGTAGGCGCTCATGGACGCTACCGATTCGCGAGCTTTGCGTAGCCGCGGCCCTTGAGCAAGTTGAGCAGGAGCTTCATTTCAACGTGTCCCAGCGCAGCAGCGGGGCACTCTCCACGGTGATATCTCCAACGATCCGGGCCGTTCCGCGCATCGAGCCGAGCCAGCCCGGCCGGGCGCGGACCGGCGCGGGAGGGACGATGTCCGCCACCGGTTTGCCGAAGCGCGTCACGCGGAGCGGTCGCCCGGTCCGCCGGACCTGTTCGAGCGTGGCCAGGCAGGTCGCCTTGAACTTGGTGATGGGCATGTGGTCCATAGACCTTCTATACGATAGTCAATAACCATGGTCCAAATGATTGGTTCCGGCCAGACCACGCCGGGACCAGCCTGACCCAAGGTCCGCGGCGATGTCGGCAGCGGATCGTCTGTCCCGCGAGCATCCCGTTGGCCAGCGCCACACCATAGCACCAGCCTCCCAGCGGAGTTATGCTAAGTCCCTCCTCCAGGAGGGAAGGTTCGTGCGACATCCAGAATCCACTCAACGCCGTTCGTCTGGCGTCGGTTTGGCCGCGATGGCCCTCGCCGTCGTGATGGCGTCGCTCGTGGTGGTGCGCGCCCAGCAGGGCGCCGCGCCGGCGCCGAGGCCGATGGTTCCGCTGGCGGCGAGCTCGCTCGTGCTCAACCCGGACGCCTATTACGGCGAGAACGTGTCGATGATGGCCACCGTCGAAGGCATGCTGTCGAAGACCGCGTTCACCGTGGACCAGGATCCAAAGCGCAGCACCGGCAAGGAGGTGCTCGTTCTGGCGCCCACGCTCACCGGCATCGTGATGCCCAACGCCTACGTGACGGTCGTCGGCGAAGTCATTCGCTTCGATCCGGCCGAGGTCGCCAAGAAGGCGAAGAACTACACGCTCGACCTGCCCGCGGAGATCATCGCCAAGTACCAGGGCCGGCCTGCGGTGCTGGCGACCGGCGTGGTGAACGCCGCCATGCTCGATCTGGCGAAGCGCGTGCCGCCGCCGCTCACTCCGGCCGAAGCGGCCTTCGACAAAGTGATGAAGCAGGTCGGACCCACGTTCAACAACCTGCGCAGCGGCCTCGAGTCGCCGGACGCCGCACAGGCGAAGGAGCAGGTCGCCACACTGAAGACGGCGTTCGGTGAGGCGGGCGCGTTCTTCAAAGCGAGAGGCACGGCCGACGCGGTCGGCTGGGCGGGCGATGCGCTGAAGCTCGTGACGTCGATGGAGCAATCCGTCGCGGCCGGCAAGTGGGAGGACGTCAAGACCTCCGCCACGAGCCTCGCGCAGATCTGCCAGACCTGTCACACCGCGCACCGCGAGCGGCTGGAGGACGGGACGTTCCGAATCAAGGGCGACATCCGGTAGGAGATCTCATGTCCAAGATCTTTCACCACGAAGGGCACGAAGGACACGAAGGCTCTTTTTCGAAAACCATTTTGTTCTTCGTGTGCTTCGTGATCTTCGTGGTGAATGCTCTTGTGACGCCGACTGCCCAGCGCCCCGCGAACGCCCCCGCCACGGCGCCCGCAGGCAAGCCGCCGGACTCCGTGTTCATCGAAGATCTGACCTGGGCCGAGGTGCGTGATCTCGTCGCGGCCGGCACGACCACGGTGATCATCGGCACCGCGGGGACCGAGCAGAAGGGCCCGCACATGGTGGACGGCGAGCACAAGTTCGTCATGGAGTATGCCGCCGACAAGATCGCGCGCGCGCTGGGCAAGACGCTCGTTGCGCCGGTCATGACTTATGTGCCCGAAGGCAACTGGGAAAACCCGGGCGGACACATGGGCAAGCCGGGCACGATCACGCTCCCAGAGGATCGATTCGTCGAGCTGCTCGTGAACGCGGGCCGCAGCCTCAAGGCCGGCGGATTCAAGACGATCCTCTTCCTCGGCGAATCGGGCGGCAACCGCACCGGCATGCGCACCGCCGCGGTCCGGCTGGACGAGCTGTGGAAGGGCGAGGCCCGAGCGTTCTGGGTGGACGACTACTACACGAAATCTCACGCCGATCAGAACAAGTACGTGACCGATCACGTCGGCATTCCCGCCGATCAGATCGGCGGGCATGCGAACATCCTCGACACGTCCGAGATGTTGTTCGTGAACCCGAAGCACATCCGGAAGAACAAGATCGCGCCCGGCGGCGGCTATCAGAACAGCGGCGTGAGCGGCGATCCCACGAAGTCAACCGCGGCGCTCGGCAAGATCTTCATCCAGATCAAGATCGACAACTCGCTCGCGCAGATCAAAGGCCTGATGGCGGGCACGATCCAGCCTGCCGCGCTGCCTCAACCGGGCGCGGGCGGCGGACGCGGTGGCGGGCGCGGCGGGCGCGGGGGTCAGGCGGCCGGCGCAGATCCTGCCGCTCCGCCAGCGCCCCGGCCTCCGACGATGGAGACCGCGCCGGCGGGGATTTCGCCGAACCAGCCGCCCGACACGGTGTTCATCGACGAGCTCACATGGGAGGAGACACGCGACGCGCTCAAGGCCGGCAAGACGACCGCGATCATTCCGACCGGCGGCACCGAGAAGAACGGGTACCACATGGCTCTCGGCAAGCACAACATCATCGTCATGCACGCCGCCAACCTGATGGCGCGCCGCCTGAAGAACGCGCTCGTCGCGCCGACGATTCAATACGTGCCCGAGGGCAATCCCGATCGCGCAGGTCCCGGCGTCATCTCACATCCGTCGCCGGCCTACGACCAGTTGCTCGACGCGGCCGCGCGCAGTCTCAAGGCGCACGGATTCAGGGACATCATCTTCATCGGTGACAGCGGCGGGAATCAGAACGGCATGCGCGCCGTCGCCGAGGCGCTGAACAAGGAATGGGCGGGCACCGACTACAAGGTGTTCGCGCTCACCGACTACTACGAGCAGGGCCGCGTGCACTATCGCGCGTGGCTCGAGGCGGCGTTCGGCTACGACGACCAGACGGTCGGGCAGCCACGCCGGCATCAGCGACACGTCGCAACTGCTGCACGTCAAGCCGTCGGCCGTGCGCAAGGATCAGATCAAGCCCTGGGGCGGCCCGCAGGATTCCGGCGTCTCCGGCGATCCGACGAAAGCCACCGCCGAGATCGGACGCATGGGGATCGAGTTCAAGATCAACGCCGCGTTGAATCAGTACCGGCAGTTGAAAGCGCCGCAGGCAGGTGGACGAGGCGGCAATTGAGGCTCCGATGACGACCCACACCAGACGCGACTTCCTGAAAGTGACCGGCGCCACTGTCGCCGCCGCGATGAGCCCGCTTCGCGGCTCGGCTCAGCTCTTTGCACCCAGGGTGGCGATGCAGCTCTACTGCGTACGCGCCGAGTTGCCCAAGGATCCGTCCCGTACCCTCGGAGAGCTCGCGAAGATGGGCTACCAGGGCGTCGAGTTCGAGAACTGGCACAACCTGCCGCCGTCGGAATGGCGGAAGCTGATCGACGGCCACGGCCTGCAAGCGGCGGGCAATCACATCACGCTCAACACGCTCAGCGGCGACGCGTTGAAGAAGACCATCGACGACAACGCCACGATCGGCAACAAGTTCCTGATCGTCCGATCGCTCGGCAAGGCCCAGCTCGCGCCGCGCGAGAACTTCATGCGGACGCTCGAGGAGTTCAACCGGATCGCCGAGGATCTCGAACCGTTCGGCATGCGTGTCGGCTTCCACAATCACACCGAGCTGTTCGCTCCCGCGGAGGGCCCGCAGCTCTGGGACGTCATGATGGACCACACGCGCGCGGATGTCGTGATGCAGCTCGACACCGGCAACGCGCAGGGCGCCCGGCCCGGCGGCGTGGACATTCTGCAGGTGCTTCGCCGCAATCCGGGCCGCGTGGACACGATGCACGTCAAGCCCTACTCCACCGCCAATCGCGAGGCCATCCTTGGTGACGACCAGCTGCCCTGGAGCGAAATCGTCGCCCAGACCCGCAAGGACGGCATCGAGTGGTACATCATCGAGTACGAACGGCCCGGCGATCCGTTCGAGAGCATGCGCCGGAACCTCGACGCGTTCCGCAAGTTCTATCCGAAGGCTTAATTCCCGCGTCGCTTCACGGGCGCGAGCAGATCACCGGTGCGGTGATCTTTGATCTGAAACGTCAGGAACTCGTGGACAGCCGCGAGCGCTGAGACATCCTTCGTGACGATGTCGATGCGGCCGCCGTTGGGCGTCTCGACGTACTTGTAGCTGATCCGATTCTTCAACTTTGCCATGGCCTCCGTACCCGGCACGTTCTTCGTGTCGTGGACGAGCATCGGGTCGTTGAAGTTTCCCGTCGTGAAGAGCGCGGCGATGTGCGGCAGGTGCAAACGAATCGCATCGCGATCCTTGGTGTTCGAGGCATCCTTGACGGCCACGTCAATCGCCCCGCCATCGTCGTGGAGGAGGAAGTGATGAGCGGTCTTCTCCTGGTCGAAGCCCATCACCTTCGCGCCCCGGGCGTTCAGGTGATCGTGTGCCTGCCCGGCGGCCACCAGCGTCATCAGGACAAGTCCAAGCATCGGCATAGCAGCCTCCGCAATCACGATACTCCCTGGAACGATCCCAAGGTCAAGTGACATGACGGCTGGGCAGGAGGCTACTTTGACTGCCGTTGGCGACGGTCATAGCGTCCGCGTGCAGATTGGACGCTCTCGATCCGGCCCTCGGCCCACGTTCTGAGCCCTTCGACCACCGCATGGAGCGACCGGCCCAAATCAGTCAGCCGATAGTCCACCTGGAGCGGCGAACCAGTATGAACGGTGCGCGTGATGAGCCCGTCCCGCTCCATGGACCGGAGGACGGCCGTCAGGACCTTTGGAGCGACGCCGCCGAGGCGCCGGCGGAGCGCCCCAAACCTCGTTGGGCCGTCCTCCTGCAAGGCGACAATGACGAGCACGGTCCATTTGTCCGCGATACGGTCGAGCAACTGCCGCGTTGGGCAGGCGGGATCAAAGACGTTCCATTTGGGCATCGGCGTTGACTAGTTACCAGGAGGTACCTACTTGCTTATGGTAACCAATCATCGTAGAACTGGGGAAGGCAGTTGATCAAAGAGGAGGTCACGATGAGGGCAATCATCGCAAAGAGGTTGGGGCTGGTTGTGGCCGTCACGGGTCTGGCGGTCGCCTCGTACGCCGCCGGCGCCGCGCAGGCCCGGCAGGCGGTCAACACGCCGGCTAGTGCCATCAAATGGGAGCCGTACGCCCCGGGAACTCCGCTTCAGATCGCGGTACTCTGGGGCGATCGCGCCAAGGGGAACGACTACGGCATGCTCCTGAAGCTCCCGGCGGGATTCGAAGCCGGCCAGCATGCTCACACGGGCGATTACTACGCCGTGAACGTCCAGGGCAACTGGGTGCACACGAACGCCGGCAGCACGGCCGTGCCCCAACTTCCGCCGGGCTCGTACGTCTTCCAGCCCGGCAAGCAGATGCACAACGACATCTGCAAGGGCACGACCGACTGCATCCTGTTCATCCACCAGCATGCGGCGGGGGATTTCATTCCGGGCAAGTAAATAAGGGCACGAAGAGAAAAGGGCGGGCCTGAACTCGGCCCGCCCTACGTACCCGTCGTACCTGTCGTACCCGCCCTACGGAGCGCAGCTTGCGCAGCGGTTATTGTTCTTCGCGCCCAGCTTCACGAGCAGCTCGATCGTCTCCGGGAACGGCGAGATGCGCGAGACCGGGCCGTTGGCCATGTCGGCAGTGGTCTGTCCGCGGCGGCTGATCGCTTTCACGTCGGCGCCCTTTGAGACGAGGTACAGAATGAGCTCGTTGTCGCCACGCGCGGCGGCGTGGTGCACCGCGTTGTAGCCGTCGTTGTCGCGCGTGTTCACGTCCATGCCGAGCTCCTCGACGAGATATTTCACTGCCGCGAGCCAGCTGTCCGGCGCGTGACGATGGGCGTTGCCGGCATAGCCTTCGCCGTACTCGACGCCGGACGCCGCGTGAATCGCATGCACGCCCGGTCCACCGGGCGGCACTGGCGGCAGGCCGGACTGATCGCCGCCGCCGCCCGCGCCCTGACCGCCTTGTGGTCCACCGGCGCCCTGTCCGCCCGGGGCCTGACCGCCCGCGCCCTGACCCGCCGCTGCCGGCGCACTCGCCTGAGCGCCTCCGGCCCCGGGGCCGCCGCCGGCTCCGGCGGTGCCAGCGCCTCCGCCACGGCCCGCGGCCCCGCCACGACCGCCGCCGCCACCACCGCGACCCGCGGCCGCCATCGTCGGAATGTTCGGATCGGCGCCGTACTTCACGAGGAGACGCATCGCTTCGACGTCGGTGCCGTACGCCGCGCGCCAGAAGGCCGTGGAACCGACGACGCTCGTGAGGCCGCAGTTGCCGTTGCCGCAGCCGGTGTACACCATGTACCAGGGATGCACGCGCACGCGCGCGTCAGGATCGGCGCCCGCTTCGAGCAGCGCCTTCATGAGATCGAGGTACGTGGCCTTCTGCAGATCCATCTCCTGCGGCTGCGGGAAGCGCGTGCGCGGCTGCCACTGCGCGTTCACGGCGGCCCAGAGCGGCGTGACGCCGAGTCCCTCGGCCGTCACGTTCGGGTTCGCCCTGCGCTCGATGAAGAGCATCGCCATGTCGAACTGGCCGTTCACGAGAGCGATGAGCAGCGGCGTGTGGCCGTCGCCTGATTTCTGGTTGATGTCGGCGCCCGCGTCGAGCAGCGCGACGGCGCCCTTGATGTGTCCCTGCCGCGCTGCGTGATGGAGCGGCGTCAGGCCGCCCTTCGCGGACATCGCCGGTGGCGGCCCTTCGGCGTTCTGCAGATCGGTGGCCGACTGCTGTCCTGCGACTCCGGCCGCGCCCGCGGGATTGCCGCCGCGTCCCTGCGGGGCGGCGCCGGCCGGATCACCCGCGCCTGCGGCCGCGCCGCCGGGCGCCCCACCGCCACCGCGACCGCCCCGGCCGCCACCAGCGCCTGCCGCTGCCGGAGGCTCCGGCGCTTTGCCGGTCGTGTACAGCTCGCGCATCGCCTGAATCGCCGCCTGTTCCTGGCTCGGCGTCGGCTGTTCGCCGCGGGCAACGGTCGACTGCAGAATCTGACGCCGCAGCGCGGTTGCCTGGCGATCCAGCGCCTGCTGTTTCGCCAGGTCGATGGTCTTCGATGCGATCTTCACGTCGGCGCCACGCTTCAGCAGGACAGTGATCGTCGACAACTGTCCGGCCGAGGCCGCAAAGATCAGCGGCGTCTGTCCCGATTCGGCCTCACGTACGTTCACGTCCACCCCTGCATCGAGCAGTGCGGTCACCGCGTCAGCGCTTCCGGACGCGGCCGCGAGGTGCAGGGCCGTCACGCCGCTGGCGGACGGCGCCGCCGCCTGGGCTCCGGTTTTGAGCAGGGCGCGGACGACCGTCGCGGCGCCCGAACGCGCGGCGAGGTGCAACGGCGTGTACTGACCCAGCCGTGTCACGGCCCCGGCGTTCGCGCCGGCGTACAGCAGAATCTCGACGAGCGCGGCGTCACCCTGCTCGGCCGCCCAGTGAAGCGCGGTCATGCCGTCGGCATGCGGTGCGCTCACGTCGGCGCCCTGCTTGAGCAGCGCGCGCACCGCGTCTCTGTCGGATCGCTTCGCGGCGTCGGCAATCGGCGATGTCTGCGCCGCCGCCACGGCAGCCACACTCATCGCGATCGCAAAACCAAAACCGAGAGACCTTCTCGTCATGTCCCACCCCGTGGCGCGCCACAATCCGGCGCGCCCTACATGGTCAGCGCGAATTCCCCCGTGCTGTCGCCGAACGACTTCAGGTCGTCCATGCCGAGCTTGTGGAGCACGGTCAGCATGACGTTCGCCATCGGCGTGCCGTCCTCGGCTTTGAGGTGCACGCCACCCTGCAGCGCGCCGTTCGCCTTGCCGAACAGGACCAGCGGGCAGCGCCGGTGGTTGTGGAGGTTGGCGTCGGCCATCGGCGAGCCCCAGACGATCATGGTCTTCTCGAGCAGGCTCTTGTCGCCGTCCATCGTGTTCTTCATCTTGTCGAGGAAGTACGCCATCTGGGCGACGCGGTACCTGCAGATCTTGTTGAACTCGATCACGCGCGCCTCGTTGTTGCCGTGATGGGACGCGGGGTGGAACGGCTGATTCGATCCACTCTCCGGGAACACGCGGTTGTCCGAGTCGCGGCCGGTCTTGAACGAGATCGTGCGCGTCATGTCGGTCTCGAGCGCGAGGATCTGGATGTCGAACAGGAGCTTCATGTGCTCGGAGAACGAGTCGGGCACGCCGGCGGGCGCGAGCGGCAGATCGCGCGGCTCTCCGCTGCGGTTGCGCGCCTCGACCATCCGGATCCGGCGCTCGATCTCGTTGACGTTGTCGAGGTACCGCTCCATGCGCATGCGATCGCCCGCGCCCAGATGCCGCTTGAACTCGGTGATCTCGCCGTGCACCCAGTCGAGAATGCTCCGCCGTGTCTGCCGTCTTGCGGCGCGATCTTCGGGCGATCCGCCTGACCCGAACAGCATGTCGAACGCGACGCGCGGGTCGCGGATCATCGGCAGCGGCTCGTTCGGCGAGGCCCAGCTGATCGAGTCGGTGTAGACGCACGAGTAGTTGTAGGTGCAGCCGCCGGCCTGATCGACCGTCTCGATGCAGAACTGCATCGACGGCAACGGCTGGGACTGGCCGAAGCGCTGCGCGTACAGCTGATCCATCGACGTGCCGGCCAGCACGTCGGACCCCTGCGTCTGCTTCGGGTGCGCCTGGGTCAGGAACACCGCGCTCGACCGGAAGTGGTCACCGCCAATTTCCGGCGCGGTGAACGCCTCGGCCATCCGCACATCGGTGTTGCTGATGATCGTCATGTCGTCGCGGTAGCCCTCGAGCGTCGTGAGCGGATTGTCCGGCACGAGCGTGTAGTCGCGGCCGGCCGTCGCGGGCGCGTAGAGGAACTTCGACGCGCCGTGCTGCACGTTGCAGCCCGCGAGGCCGTGGACCTCCTCGATGCACACGAGCCTGGTGAGATCGGTCGCCTTGTTCCGGGCGCGGGCCGCCGGAACCATCGCGTCGAGGAAGGGCAACGCCACTGTGGCCCCCATGCCACGCAGGAACGTCCGTCGAGGCATGTGCTTGCCAGTGATGTAGTTCATGATCTCCGTCTCCTCAGTGTTCGATACGTTACCTGCGCCCACCGGGGGCCGCCGGGCTCGTCACCTCGGCGTCCGCGCGCTTCATCCGAAATGCATCGCTCGACACGATTCCCAGAACGAACGAAGAGATCCGGTAGTCGTTCGTCTGGGCCTTCCGCTGAATGGCCCGAATCGCCGGCTGATCGAAGTACTCGACGCGCCGGCCGAGCGCGTACGACATCAGGTTCTCGGTGAACGTCCGCACGAGCGGGATGGGGCGCTTCAGCAGCACGGCCGAGAGCTCCGCCGGCGTCGTGACCTCGGTCCCGTCGTAGTACTCGCCGCGCGTGTCGAGCGGCATCCCGTTCTCGCGCTTGCGCCACTTGCCCGTCACGTCGAAGTTGTCGAGCGCGAGGCCGATCGGGTCGATGAACCGGTGGCAGGAGTTGCACGTCGGATTCTCGCGATGCATCTCCATGCGCTCGCGCGTGGTCAGCATCTTGCCGTCCTTCGCTTCGGCGGTGCGCTCGAGGGGCGGCACCGATCCGTCCATCGGCGGCGGCGGAGGCGGCGTGCCCATCAGGACTTCCATCACCCACTTGCCGCGGAGCACCGGCGACGTGCGATTGGCGTACGACGTCTGCACCAGCATGCTGCCCTGCCCGAGCACGCCGCGCCGCGTGTCGTCCGGGTACGTGACCTTGCGGAACTGCGTGCCCGCAACGCCGGGAATGCCGTAGTGGCGCGCCAGCTTCTCGTTCAGAAACGTGTAATCCGCGCGGTAGAGGTCGAGCACGCTGCGGTCCTCGCGGACCAGATTGATGAAGAAGAGCTCCGTCTCGCGGCGCATCGCGCCGGCCAGCTGATCGTCGAAGTTCGGATAGAAGTTCGGATCCGGATGGACCTTGTTGAGGTCCTGCAGCCGCAGCCACTGCGCGGCGAATCGCGAGCCGAGCGCATCGGCGCGCGGATCGGCCAGCATGCGGCGCGTCTGGCGCTCGAGCGAGGCCGGCACCGACAGCTCGCCGCGACCGGCGGCCGCGATGAGCTCCTGGTCGGGCGGCGTGCCCCACAGGAAGAACGACAGCCGCGACGCGAGATCGAAGTCGCTCACGCGATACGTGGCGCCGGGGCGGACGTTCGGCGGCTGGCGCTCGAGACGGAAGATGAAGTACGGGCTCGCGAGCATCGCTTCGATCGCCGTGCGGACGCCGCCCTCGAACCCGGCCTTGGCCGCGCCCGTGTCGTAGAACTTCATGAGGCCGTCGATTTCGCGGGCCGCCAGCGGCCGGCGGTAGGCTTCGCCGCCCAGTCGCGTGACGATGGTCCGCGCGCACGGCCGCTCTTCGGCCGCGCCCGTCGGCCGGCACGTGAAGATCTTTTCGCGGCTCGGCGTCTGCGAAATCCCGGTGGCCTTGAACGGACCGCGGATGATGACGTCGCGCAGGTGCGGCAGCGTCGTAATCGTGGCGCCGCCTGACCCGCCGCCGGCGAACGACCAGTCGTGCGGGCGAATCAGATCGTCGTACGGCCCGTCGAACTTCCGGACGAACGCGGCGGCCACGCGGTGCTGCCCGGCTTTGACGAGGATCGGCTCGGTCCGCATCGGCACCGCGCCGCGTCCGTCGGCGGCGCCGGCCTGACCCGTCTCGTACCGGACGAGCGCGACCCGCTGGCCGTTGACCGACAGATCGAGGTCCTCCATCCGCGTGTTGTCGCCGCCGGTGAACGTCATCTCGAAGACGTATTCGGCGTCGACCGGAAACACGTGATTGACCGCCATCCCGCCGCGCGTCCCGAACGGCGCGCCCTCGACGTGGTCCCACGGATGCTGTGAGACGTAGCTCGTGTTGGTGTACGTGCGGTCGAGCGTCGGCGCGTGCCGATCGCCAACGGCCATGCGGCTGATGTCGGCCGCGGCGTTCAGATACGCCTCGAGCAGCGTCGCCGACAGCGTCTGCTCGTCTGCGATGTTGTCGAAGTTCGCGCTCATCGGATCGAGCGGCAGCCAGGAGCCCGCATCGACGTCCAGCTTGAGCAGTTCTCGAATCGCGGCCGCGTACTCGCTGCGGTTCAGGCGCGGGAACGTGCGGACGCCCGGGTTCGGACGCGCCGCGGCCGCCGCATCCGCCTTCGCTTCGAGCGCCGCGATGAGCGTGGCGTAGGTCTCGGCGTCCGGACGATCGACGCCGGGCGGCGGCATCATGCCCGCCTGCAGCTTCCGGATCATCTTCTCGGTCCGCTCGAGGTGATCCGCGGTGTGCGCGATGTCGAAGGACTCGAGCGTGAGGTTGCCCTTCTTTTCCTCATCGTTGTGGCAATCGACGCAAAAGCCGTCGACCGTGAGGTCGAGCAGGAGGTTCTGATTCGTCTGGCGGGCGGCCTGCGCAGGTTTCGACTTCGTAGCCGCGGCCTGCCCTGTCGTCTGGGCATGCGATCCAACGGGTTCTAGCGAGGCGCCTGAAGCGGTCGCCCGCGATCTCTGGGCAAGACCCGTCCCGGCCGCCAGGGCCACCGAGACGACTGCCGCAGTCACCGCCCAACTCGAACGCCTCATCGTCCTCCGCTCCAGACGGGAGATCCCATCCCCGACCCAGGCAAGATAGACCTGTCCCAGGAAGGGGGCTGGGGGCGAACGTGGATCAGAGCAATTTTAGAGGGGGACGGGCCTGTTTTCCACAGAAAACGGGGTGCGGGGGACGGGTCTCAAACGGCCGTTTTCTGTGGAAAACAGGCCCGTCCCCCTAAACATCTCGCGCCCCATACCGCCAGTAGGCGATGGCGAGGAGGCCCCCGGTCGCCACGCCGAGGACGAGGAAGTCTCGCGGCGAATTGGCGAGGCCTGCCAGGACGGCGGGGCCCTCGAAGTAGTGGAACGGCGAGAGGACGTCGACTGCACGGGCCGGCGCCCACGAGGCCGCCACCACGTTGTTGAGATAGAGCGAGACCGCCGCGATGGCCGCGGGAACGAGCGCGCTGGAGCGCCGCCGCATGACGCTCGCGAGCGCAAGCGCCAGCGCGCCGAAACACCACGCGACCGCGACCAGGTGCACCGCGAGGTTGACCAGCGTCGCCGCCGATGGCGGACGTGCGGCGGGGGGCGCGAACGCCGCCACCCCAATCCACGTGGCGGCCAGCATCAGCGCGGCAAGCGCCACCGGAGACGCCAGGAGCACGACGACCGATCGGGTCACGATCGAGGACCGCGCCACAGGCCGCGAGAGCAGCAGATCCGCGTGACCGCTTTCGCTGTCGCCGGCGATCTCCGTCGCGGCATAGGCCGCGACCATCGCCACCATGAGCACGATCACCGGATGGAAATACCCGACGGTCACCAGCCCGCCGAACGAAGCGAACGACGTGATCGCCTCGCCGAGCCAGCGCTGAAGGAAGGCCGGCATCATCTGACCGAGGGCCTCGAAGCGCTTCGTCTCGTCGATTGACGCCGCCTGAAGCACGATCACGATCTGAAAGAGCGAGACCAGGCAGGCAGTGCCGATGAGTACGCCCCGCATCCGCGCGATCGACCGTCCAACCAGCGCGCCGAACATCAGGACGCCTCCTCCTCCGAATAGAACCGCAGGACGTATTGCTCGAGGCCGAACGGCTCGACGCGGACGTCGTGTACCGGCAAGTCGCGCATCGACGCCAGCCAGGGCCCGAGCGGGCCCCGGATATCGAGGACCGACCCCTGCGGCGTTCGCGAGATGACCGTGACGCCAGGCACCACCGGCATGTCGCCGTTCACCGGCGTCGAGAACTCGACGGTGACACGCGTCGGGATCTCGGCACGAATCTCCGCCACGGTGCGCACGGCGACCAGGCGGCCGCGCCGGACGAGCGCGATCCGATCGCAGGTCTTCTCCACCTCCGACAGGACGTGCGACGAGAGGAACACTGTCGTGTCGCCCGCGCGCTTCAGCTCGTCGAGCGTCTCGATGAACGCCTCGATCATGAGCGGGTCGAGACCTGCCGTCGGCTCGTCGACCACGAGGACAGGCGCCCTCGTCATGAGCGCCTGGATGAGACCGAGCTTGCGCTTCATGCCCTGGGAGTAGTCGCGCATCTTCCGCTGGAGATCGGTCTCGCTCACGGCGAATCTGTGAAAGAGCGCCTCGAGCCATTGCGGCTGTACCGGCCGCTGCCCGACCGCCGCGAGAAAGCGGAGGAATCCGGCGCCGGTGAGATCGGGGTAGATCGGAAGCTCGCCTGGCAGATAGCCGACCAGCCTCCTCGCATCGAGGCCACGGCGCTGGCAGTCGAACCCGCCGATGGCCGCTGTGCCGCGCGTCGGGTGGACGAGATCCAGCAGCAGCCGGATGGTCGTGGTTTTTCCAGCGCCGTTCGGGCCAAGGAACCCGAAGATGGCCCCGACCGGCACGTCGAGCGTGAGGTCCTCGAGCCCGACCACGCGCCCGTAGTACTTGGTGAGACGCTCGAGGTGAATGGCGCTGGGCATCACGTCCGTTCTACGGCTACCGGCCTCCGGCGCGCGCCAGCCGGATCAACGCCGCGGTGAGGACGTCATGCGCGATGTCGTCGGTGCCCTTGCCCTCGATCCTCACCGCTGCGGGATCGACCGGCAACGCGAAGTCCGGCGCGGGTATCACGCCGGCGCCGGCGACGCGATTCCGCAAGCGGAACGACACGGAGAACGCCTCGCCCATGTACGCGCCAGAGACCTCGGCTTCGACCATCTCGAAATCGGTCCCGTCCACGACGATGCGCGCGCGCTCGAGATCGATCGCGCCACCGGGCGCCTGTTGTGACACGGTCTTTGGCACGTCAACGACGTAGTGCCTGGCGCCGTCGATCTGAATCTCGCTGACGGTGTCGCCAGCGATCGACTGCAGGATCCGGATGAACGCCTCCACATGCTGCTGTTGCATCGTCCGGAGCGAGACGCGCTGCGGCGAGTCGATCGTGAAGTCGAAGATGAACGGCCGGTTGTCCACGCGAACCAGCACACTTCGCCGTCCCGCCCCCGTGTCTTCACTCACACCGTTGAGCAGCGTGCCGTCCGGCGCGTATTTCAGGATTCGATAGCGGCCCGCGCCGTCGTGATCGAAAAGCTGCTCGATCCGATAGGTGCCGTTGTCAATCGCCGCGATGCTGGGCAATTCGAGCGTGAGGTCGTACTCGAGCCGCTCGATCCCGCTCGAAGGCCGCATCGTCTCCAGCGATCGGCCGAGGATTTCCGCGGCCGACAGTGCCCGTGGCGCGTCAATCGCGGGCATGAGGAACATGACGATGACGACAGCCGCGGCGATGGCGCCGGCGGTCAGCCAAGCACCCACAGGCTTCGGGCGCCGCGACACGTGGCGCAGCGTCGTCGCCCCTGCGCGGTCGCGCGCGCCGGTCTGCAGCGCACGTGTCACGCCGTCGGTCACCGAGACGGGCACCGGCACACTCGACGCCATCACGCTGAACTCTTCGAACGCGCGGACGGCCGCCTGAACGCGTGTGCGGCACGCCGGACAACGCTCCACGTGCAGCCGCTCGGCTTCCGACGCCTGATCGTCTGCGCACGCGCGAATCTGAGTCTCGTTCAAACAACTCGACATATTTTCCTCACGAAGATGAGATCGCGGCACGGGCCCGGTGCCATCGCGCCAGAGCGCGGGCGAGCAGCCGGCCGACAGACGTTGCACGAACGCCCGAAGCCGCCGCGATGTCCTGGTACGAGAGACCCTGCGCCCGGAGCGCCAGAAGAAGTCGATCGCGCTTCGGCAGCGTCCGAACCGTCTCGAGAAACAGCTCGTGCGGATCGCGCGTCTCGAGATTCGGCTCCGCGCGCATGAGCTGGTCGTGCTGTGGCGCCCAGCTCAACCAGCGCCGCTCGCGCCGCACGTGATCGCGGCACAGGTTCGCGGCGACGGCGAAGAGCCACGCTTTCAGGTTCGAGCGGTCGCCGCCGGCGGCGAGGTGATCGAGCAGCCGCACGAAAGCCGTCTGAACGACGTCTTCAGCGTTCTGGGCACCGGAGACGGTGACGCGCGCGAAGCGATAGAGCGACCGCCCGTGGGCCTCGAACAGCGCGAGCGCCTCATCCGAGGCACTGCGCTGATCGGTGATGGTCCGTGCGGGCGCCTTCAGCACAAACGCCGCAACCCCCGTTCTGATCATCCCGCCCCCGGTGAGCGGTCAGAAATGGCCGCTCAAGCGTATAACGGAGTTTCGGGTCGTTTGTGACACCTCACCGTCCGGGCCCCCAGGTGATGCGAGGCGCGGGCACCGGCGGCACACAGTCCGGGCCGTCGGGGGGCGCTTCCGTGACGAGGATGGCGCGGCGCTTCCTCGTCGGGCCGGCGCGAGAGGTCGACGAACGAGACGGCAGCCGGCTCGTACACGAACACGGGCTGCTCGAACGCCGCAAGCGTCCGCTGGCCGGCGAACTGACGCTTGAACTCCTCGATCTCGCGCGCGTCCATGAGCGCGAATGCGCGTACGCCGCGACCTCTCAGCCAATCGATACCCCGGTCGAGCGTGTCGTGCGGCAGATAGTCGTACCGGAGTGTCACGCGGCCACCGTAGTACCGCACGCTTCCCGATCGCTGGATCGTGATGATCACGCTGTTCGGGTCAGTGTGCTTCTGAATGAGCGGACCAAGCACGGCTTCGTGACGGACCGCCTGCCGCTCGTCGAACACGCCGTGGCCCTTCGCGTACGTGAGATTCCTCGCGCCGAGCGCGACGATGACGGCGACGACGATCGTTGCGCTGATCCAGGCGCCGCGGCGCCCGCCGAGGCGCGCGATCGCAACGAGCACGGACGCCACGCCCAGCATCAGGAACGGCCAGCTCGGCAGAAGGAACCGGAGAAATCCCCAGGAGTCGAACTGCAGATAGGCGGCGTACTGGCCCCACAGCAGCGCGACGGACAATCCGATGGCGATGAACACCGATCGATCGGTGACGCCCGGCCAGATCCGCGACGATGGCAGCGCCAGCGCCGCAAAGCCCGCGAGCGCGATCGGATGCTGCGATTCCGCGTACCAGGCAAGATAGTTCCGCAGGTTCGGCACGACGTGCCGCCACGCGAACAAGTCCTCGAGCCGGCCGTAGCCTGAGAGGAGCGGGGACCCGTAGAGGTACTGATTCAGCCACGCCGTGGCGATGATCCCGATTGACGCGCCGGCGGCAAACACACCGGCCTGCGTCACTCGCGTACGCCAGGCGCGCGGCGCCGGGACGTCACGCCGCAGAAAAAACCACAACCCGATCGGCGCCGCCAGGACGACGAGATTTGGCCGGATCAGCGTGCCGAGCGTGACCAGCAGCCCGGCAGCGCCTGCCGCGAGCACTCCGCGGCCGAGCGCACACAAGAACGCCAGCGACCACACCGCCATGGCGGGCACGTCGCTCAGCGGATCCATCAGCACGCCCAGCGCGGCTGGACTCGTCGTCATCAGCCAGGCCGCCACCAGGCCGGCGATCGGCGCACCCAGCCGCCGCCCCAGGCGGTAGGTCACGAAGACCGACAGCGCGCCCATCAACGGAATGACGGCAAAGAGTCCGCATTGACCGGCCACGAGCTTCGCGGCGGCCAGCAGCATCGGCACGCCGGGCGAATACGTCGGCACGATCGCCATCTCGTCGGCGCCCGGGGCCGGCCGATAACCCAGCGGCGAGAACGACCATCGCTTCTCCGGCCACGGCACGTCCGCCATCCACGGCTGCGCGATCTTCAATCGTCCGTCGAGCCAGAGATCCGCCTGGCTCATGTAGCCGTAAATGTCCGAGTCGGTCGCGGTTCGCGCGCTGTAGACAATCCCCATCGCGAACGTCGCGGCCGCGAGCGCCGCAGCAATCCAGCCGGGCCGCCGGGCAATCGCCACCGCCAGGCCCTGCAGCCAGCGGACGGCCGGACGCCATGGCAGGCGCACCCTGATCCAGCCGCCGGCGAGTATGAAGGCCGACAGCACGACCGATCCGACGAGCAGGACGCGGTCCGGATTGTTCGATCGGATGCGAATGCCGAGAAACGACGCATCGAATCCGCCGGCGAGATAGAGGACGAAGGCCCAGACGTAGCACAGACTCGCCACGACGAGCAGCGCGCCGCGCATGAGGACACTACGTTAGTCGATTTCGTGGGCGAGACGGCCAAACGCCCGCCGGAGGGCGAGCCGCTACGCTGACACCGGCATCGTGCGCGGCACGTCCCCCGTGTCCTCGCGTAGATGCTTCCAGTGCGCGGGCTTGATCGTCGCGAGCAGTTCCTGCCGCGTCTTGATGGCGAGCGGTCGTGGCCGGTAGATCCTGCCGAGCTTCGCCAGCATCGATTCGGGAAGCACGCTCGCGAACATGAACAGCGGCCAGGTGAAGCCCGGCCCGTTCAGTTTGCGGAGCCGGCCGGCCCAGAGGCCCAGTGCGCCGAGCCTCCACGCCGTGGGCGCCCACCAGCTGGCCTGGCCCGGCCGCAGATTCATCTTCCAGCACTTCATGATCAGCTGCCATTGCATCGGCGTGAGATCGCGCGTCTGGGTCACGCCGTGCTCGGTGGCCATTCTCGTGTCATGGAGCGGCGTGAAGATCGACGGGATGAAAAACGCGAACAGCCCGCGACGTTCGACCTCCGAGACCAGATCGAGCGTCGCCGCGACGTCCTCGTCCGTCTCGCCCGGAGTGCCGACGATGAGCGTCATCGCCGGGAACCAGTTGCTCTTGTTGAGCGTCTCGAGACCGTGCACGACGACGCTCGGCCACTCGTCGATCGGGAACGGCACGGCCTTGCTCGGCATGATCTGCTTCGCCATCCGCACCGATCCCGTTTCGAGGCCGATGAGCGGCACGAGCGCCTTGTGCTTCGGGTGCGTGCTGAGCCGCGGCAGGTGAATCGGGCTCTTGTCGAGGAGTCGCGCCGAGAGCTCCCTGATCAACACGGGATCGACGACGGCGGGCGCGATCGTCGCGTGACTCAGCACGTGCTGCTCGACGCCCGGCGTGTTGACGATGTCGCTGTACAGGTCGAGCAGCGCCTCACGGTTCGGAAAATAGAACGGCGTGCCGGTCTGCACCTGGCCCCAGATGAACATGTCCTCGGTCGCGAGCGAGATCTGGCGGTTGCCGTCGCGGACGTTCGCGCGGACGGCGGCCATGATCTTGTCCTTCGGCAGATCGATCTGCGGATTGAGGTCCGGCAGGCAGAACCGGCATCGCCGCCCGCACCCGGTCGTCATCTCGACGACGCCGAACGTCGTGCGCTTGTCTGGGAAGAGGATGGCGTCGCGCGCGTTCGGATGGTGGACGTCGACACGCCGCGGCAGCTGCTCGCCCTGCAGCGCGCGGTCGAAGAGGGCCAGCGTGTCGTCGGACTCGCTGCGCCCTTCGACAATGCAGTCCACGCCGAGCTCTTCGTACGAGTCCGTCTGCGCGATCTGCCACCCGCCGGACCCGCCGACGATCACGCGAAAGTGCTGCCGGTACGGGCTCGTCTTGATCGCGTGAAACATCTGCCGCGCGTAGAAGGAGTTGATCGCCTGCTTCGACGATCCGAAGATCGACGTGTAGACGCCGGCCGCAAACGTCACGCCGAGAGGATTGTGCGTCGAGACGGCGACGACGCGCGTGTCCGGCCCGATGAATCGATCCAGGCGCGTGGGCGCGCAGCAGACGATGTCGCCGGCGCGGTACCGGCGAAGGAGCGACGCCTCGAGCACGCGCACGCCGGCCGGCATGTAGCGGGCGCTGCCGTCGGCCTCGTACTCGAGCTCGCGCCATTTCGGGTACTTCCGGTTCAGGATGCCTTCGAGCCAGACCGGCAGCGAGGCCATGCTCATCTGGATGAAGTAGCCGGCGTGGTCGATGATTTCAGTCAGTGGTGCGGTCAGTACGATTCGTCGTCCCGGCAACGTGCGCCTCCATCGAGGTCGCGGTCCGTCTCAGGGGAGCCGAGGCTTTCGCGCGATGACAGCTGAATATTACGGCATACTGGAAGGACCGATCCAGGTGGCCACGGTCATGGCAGCACGCAGGTGGTGTCCGGCAGCAGCAGCGCTCGTCGCGATGTTGTGCGTCGGGTCGGCCGTGTTCGCGCAGGCCCCCACCCCCGTCAAGCCGCCCAAGAACAACTTCACGCCGCAGCAGGACGTCGAGCTCGGCGCGAAGGGCGCCGCCGAGATTCGCAAGCAGTACCCCATCATCAAGGACGAGGCGATCGCGAGTTACCTCGCGATGCTGGGCGAGCGGCTCGTCGCCGTCGCGCCGGCCGACCTCAACCGGCCCGAGTTCAGATACTCGTTCACCCCGGTGAATCTCAAGGACATCAATGCCTTCGCCCTGCCGGGCGGGCCGATGTTCGTCCAGCGCGGCATGTTCGACGCGGCCGCCGGCGAGGGCGAGGTCGTCGGGGTCATGGCGCACGAGCTGGCCCACGTGCTCCTGCGCCACGGCACGGCCAACGCGTCGAAAGCGCAGAATCCGTGGCTGCAACTCGGCCAGCTTGCCGGCGCCATTGGCGGCGCGGTGGTCGGTGGCGGCGCCGGCGCGATGATCTCGGAGGGTACGAATTTCGGGCTCGGCACGCTGCTCCTGCGATACAGCCGCGATTTCGAGAAGCAGGCCGACCTGCTGGGCTCGCAGATCATGGCCAGGGCCGGCTACGACCCCCGCGACCTCGGGCGCATGTTCGAGACGATTGCGCGCGAATCGAAAGGCGGGGGCGCGCCGCAGTGGATGAGCAGCCACCCCGATCCCGGCAACCGGACCGCGTACATCGCCAAGGAGGCCGCGGCACTCAGCATCGCGGGTCGCGCGGACACGAGCCAGTTCACTCCGATCAAAGCGAAGTTCGCCGCCCAGCCGGCCGCGATGACCGCCGCCGAGCTGGCCAAGCGCGGTGAAGCAGGCGGCAACGCGCCGAAGTCGGTCGGCACACCCGGCAAGCCGGTACCGCCGCCCGCCGCGCAGTATCGTGACGTCAGCGCCGGCGGCATCTTTCAGGCGAGCGTGCCCTCGAATTGGACCGCCGTCTCCGGATCGAACGCCGTGAAGTTCGTGCCGGAGAACGGCTACGGCGAGATGCAGGGTCAGACCGTCTTCACGCACGGCGTCGAGTTCGGGATTGCGAAGGCGTCCTCGCGCGATCTTCGCGAAGCCACGAAGACCTGGCTCACAGCGGTAGCGCAGGGCAATCCGGATCTGCGGCTCTCCGGCGAGCAGCACTACGTGAAGATGTCATCGCGCACCGCGCTCGGCACGCCGCTCACGAACCCGTCGCCGCTCGGCGGCGTCGAACGCATCACGCTCTACACGACGTTCCTGTCCGACGGCAGTCTGTTCTATTACCTGACGATCGTGCCTGAACAGCAAGCTCAGGCGTTTCAGCCGACGTTCATGAAGATCGGGGCATCGATCAGACTGACCGACGTCCGGTGACGGCGCAAAGACGCCAGAACTGCTGCTCGTTGAGCATCGTGATCTTGTGCCCCTTTTGCCGGAGCCGCTTGATTTCCATCAGCTTCAGCCCGCCCTCGCGGCCTGCGGCCTGAAGCGGATTGGGCCGTCCGCGAACGACGACCGACGTCCTCGACGACGGCATGCCGTGCACGATGGCGCCGGCGCGCCGCGCGGCTTTGACGGCGTCGCGGCGGCGCTTCGTGAGAATGCCGGTGAACGCGATATGTGCGCCCTTGAGTGTCCGCAGCACGCCGGGTTTCAGGCGCACCGGCGGGTGGTTGAGGGCGGCGATCAGCTCGTCGGCGCTGTCGTAGCGCTTCCGTCGTTCGCCGATGCAGCGATACACGATCTCCTTCAACTCGTCGCTGCACGGAAGGCGTCGCACCTCCGACGGGCGGATCCGCGCGCTCGCGTCGCCCTTGACGAGCATCGCCAGCAGTTGTCCCACCTGGTACACGTCGTCTCGCGCCCGCCACTTCGGCGCGTCGCCGCCCAGCATGTCGCTCGGGACCATTGACGTATTCAGCGTGCGCGCCGTGATGCCGCGACGATTGATCTGGTGCCGGACGATGCCGAAGTCACCGAGCTTCAGGCGCCGGCCCTCGCAGACGAAGACGTTCACGGGCGTCAGATCGCGGTGAAGCACCTGACCTCGGTGCAGCTTGCCGAGCACTTCGAGAATGCCGGCAATCTCCCGCCTCGCGGTGCGCTCGGCGAATCCTTTCCCGGTCCGGTGCAGGAACGCGCTCAGGTCCCCGTGGCTGGCGTATTCGAGCGCAAGGAAGTACAGGACCTCTCCCGTCGGACGAACCATCGGGAAGGTATCGAAGACGCCAATCGCACGCGGGTGCCCGTCGAGCAGCCGCCCGAAGTACGCCTCACGCACCCAGCCGTCGATCTTCGAGCTGACTTTGAGGCACAGGCTCGCCGGTACCGTCGAGGACTGCCCGACCCGGTCGACGCGATAGACCTGCCCGAAGCCACCCTGTCCGAGCAGACGATCGACGCGGTAGCTCAGCCCGGATTCCGGGCTGGTGACCAGTTGGCCAGGACTGAGCAGTCGCCCGCCTTCGCGCGTGGCACCAGGAAAGCGCTTCGGCGGGGCAGGCTCGAATCGCGCGGTGCGAGTCGTCGCATCCGATCTCACACGGACAGGATAACTGGTTCACGAAGTACGGGCAGTTAAGCGCTGAAGTACGAGCGTCTGAACACCTGAAGTACGACTGACACAACCCTGAAGTACAGGTCCCCAAAAGCCTGAAGGACTTCTCCGCCTGTGATGCCTGTACTTCGGAGTCCCTTCAGGCCCTGTACTTCGTGATCTTTCCAAGCCCTGCACTTCGGGTTCCTTCCGGGCAGTACTTCGCGATCCTGCCAGGGCCTCCCAACCCGGAACCCGCCGGCACCGTCGAACGTATCAAGTCGTGATTACCTGGCCGGAAGAGGGACCATGTCGTTACTGAAGCGTCTCCTGGGAAAGAGTGAGCCACCGAAACCGCGCGTGCGGATCTGCGTGGAATGTGGCATGCCGATTGCTGAACACAAGGAATGGTGTTCCATCCTGCGCGGCCAGATCGAGATGAGCCAGCGCACCGCCCAGACCGCCGGGCCGTCGAAGTAACGCGTTCGGCGTGGTCACGCGTGTAAGCTGGTCGGGGTGCCCGAACAGGAACTCCTGACGATCGACGGCCGCGAGGTCGCGGTCACCAATCCGCGCAAGGTGCTCTTCCCCGAGCCCGGCTACACGAAGCTGGACCTGGTGCGGTACTACCTCGCCGTCGTCGGACGGCGCCCTTCGGGCAGCCGGCCATCGTCCCAACGTCCTCGTGCGCTATCCCAACGGCATCGAGGGCGAGTTCTTCTATCAGAAGCGCGCGCCCGAGTCGCGGCCCGAGTGGATCGACGTCGTCACGCTGAGTTTCCCGTCGGGCCGCACGGCGGAAGAAGTCGTGCCGCGCGACGCCGCGGCGCTCGCGTGGATGGCGAATCTCGCCTGTCTCGAGCTGCACCCGCATCCGGTGCGCGCCGACGACCTCGATCATCCCGACGAGCTGCGCGTCGATCTCGATCCGGTGCCGGGCGTCGAGTGGGCCCAGGTTCGCGAGGTCGCGCAGGTCGTGCAGGGCGCGCTCGACGGACTTCGGGCTTGATCGGCTGGCCGAAGACGTCCGGCTCGCGCGGCATCCACGTGAACGTGCGCATCGAACGCGCGAGTGGACGTTCGGCGAGGTGCGCCGCGCGGCGCTGGCGCTCGCGCGCGAGGTCGAGCGCCGCGCGCCGGCGATCGCGACGAGCAAGTGGTGGAAGGAAGAGCGGCACGGCGTGTTCATCGACTACAACCAGAACGCGAAGGATCGGACCGTCGCGGCGGCGTACTCCGTGCGCCCGACGCCCGGATGCGCGCGTGTCGGCGCCGCTCGCGTGGGACGAGATCGACGCGTGCGATCCGCAGGACTTCACGCTGAAGACGATGCCGCAGCGATTCGCGGAGATCGGCGACCGTCATGCCGGAATCGACGCCGTGCCGTGCTCGATTGCGGCGCTCCTCGACCTCTCGGCTCGTCACGAGCGCGAGGGCCTCGGCGACGCGCCGTGGCCGCCGCACTACAAGAAGCAGCAGGGCGAGCCGCGCACGCGTGCAGCCGTCGCGGCGCCGTGTGCCGAAGCATCCGCTCGATCGAGATCGGTCGCGCCGAGAAGAAAGACGACGCGCTGGCCGGCCTCGAGCGCTGGCGCGCCCGCCATCCCGAGGCGGCGGCGCACCTTCAGCCGGCGGACGTGCTCGTGGACGCGATGCGCGGCCGCTTTCACACGTGGACGCGCATTCGCGTGAACCTGCAGCACGTGCCGGTCGAGCTGCGGCCCGCTCAGGAGCCGCTCGATCCGGACGCCGCGCCGGACATCACGGCGGAGTGGGAGCGGCGTGGCGCGGCGGAGAGCGCGGCTCGGAACCCGAGCCGCGCTACGGACCCGGCGGCGTACGTCCCCGCGCCGAACACGCGCGCGAGCTCGTAAGCCGGAGTGACCTCGAGCTGATCGTACCGGCAGTCGGCCGGCGGCTTGTCCGGCCGCCACCGCAGGAACACGGCCGCGTGCCGGAACCGGTCGCCCTGCATGTGGTCGTACTTCACCTCGCACACGCGCTCGACGCGCAGCGGCTCCCAGGAGAGATCCTTGCCCGCGCTCCAGCGGCTCTGGGCGCCCGGCATGCGGCCGCTGTACTGGCTCATCGCGTCGGCCCACTCGCGCCACGGATGCCCCTCGAGCGCGTGCTCGCGAAGCGGCGCCAGCTCGTGCACCAGCTCCTTTCGCATCGCCATCGTGAACGACGACGTGACGCCCGACGTGCTGCAGGCGGCCGCGATCGTCGTACAGCCCGAGCAGCAGCGACCCGATGGCCTCCTTTCCGCGTCTTGTGCCAGCGGAACCCGGCCACGACGCAGTCGGCGGTGCGGACGTGTTTGATCTTGATCATCGAGCGCTTGCCGGGCTCGTAGGGCGCCGTCGGCCGGCTTCGCGATCACGCCGTCCAGCCCGGCGCCCTCGAAGCGCGCCAGCCAGTCCACGGCGGCCAGCCGATCGCGCGTCACCGGCGTCAGATGAAGCGGCGCTTTTGCCTCGGCAAGCGCACGCTCGAGCTCGCGCCCGTCGTTCGCGCAGCGGCAGCGGGCGCAGATCGCGGCCGTCGAGCGCGAGCAGATCGAACGCGACGAACGACGCCGGCGTTTCTCTGGCGAGCTTGGCGACGCGTGACGCCGCCGGGTGCAGGCGCAGCTGCAGCGCGTCGAAGTCGAGGCCGTCCGGCGGGCAATGACGATCTCGCCGTCGACGACGCGCTCGCGGGCAACTGGGCGAGCAGGACGTCGCAGAGCTCGGGAAAATAGCGATCGAGCGGACGAAGATCGCGGCTCTGGATGAACAGCTCCGGCCCGTTGCGAAAGACGATGGCCCGGAACCCGTCCCACTTGGGTTCGTAGAGATACGTCACCCGACGGGATCTCGTCGGCCAACTTGGCGAGCATCGGCTCGATGGGCGGGGTCACAGTCATATGCTTCAGGATCTCACGCACGCCGCGCGAATGTTGCTTCACTCGAAGGCCTGGACGGCCGTCGTCCTGATGTCGCTCGCGCTCGGGCATCGGCGCCAACACGGCGCTGTTCACCGCCGTGAACGGCCTGCTGCTCCAGACCGTCGCCGTGCCGAACCCCGACACGCTCGTCCGGCTCAAGTGGACCGGCGAGAACGACATGGTGCGCAACTCGAGCGAGTACGGCTTCTCGCGCCAGGTCGACGGCCAGAACGTCCGCGCGACGTTGTCGTACTCGGTGTACCAGGAGCTGTCGCAAGGCGAATCAGACGCTGACGGATCTCGTGGCCGGCGCGCCGATCGGCAGCTTCAACGTCGTCATCAACGACGAGGCCGAGATCGCCTCGGCGCTCGGCGTCGTCCGGCAACTACTTCCAGGTGCTGCGCGTGCCGGCGGTCCTCGGCCGGACGTTCGCCGAAGACGACGACAAGCCGGGCGCGCCGCCGGTCGCGGTGATCAGCCACGCGTTCTGGCGGCGCCGCTTCGCGTCCGATCCGAACGTCGCCGGCAAGGTCGTGACGATGAACAACCAGCAGGTCACGATCGTCGGCGTCACGCCGCGCGGAGTTCGCCGGGCATGCAGCGGCTCGGCGTGCACGGCGCCGACGTCACCGTGCCGATCTCGCTCGACGCGCTGTTCAACCTCGGCCAGACGCGAATCAGCGCAGCCGACGAACTGGTGGCTGCAGATGATCGGGCCGGCTGAAGCCCGGGCGTGACGCTACGACCAGGTCCGTGGCAACCTCGAAGGCGTCTTCCAGCAGCACGGCGCGCGCCGGCATGGACGCCTACATGGCGGCGCTCACGGACGAGCAGCGCGGATTGTCGACCAACCAGCGGAGCACGTCGCGACGTGCCAGAGCTGCTCGTCAGCTCCGGCGAGCCGCGGCATCTACGACCTGGACAACAGCTCCACCCAGTCGGCGCGCATCCTCGGCGGCGTCGTCGTGGTCGTGCTGCTGATCGTCTGCGCGAACGTCGCGAACCTGCTGCTCTCGCGCGCGACGGCGCGGCGCAAGGAGATCTCCGTCCGGCTGTCGATGGGCGCGACGCGCGGCCGGCTGATTCGCCAGCTCCTGACGGAGAGCCTGCTGCTCTCTGTGCTCGGCGGCGCGCTCGGCGTCGCTCGTCGGCTACTGGAGCCGGCAGCTCCTGCCGTTCGGCCAGACGACGCCGATCGACTGGCGGGTCTTCGCGTTCGTGGCCGGCTCAGCCTGCTGACCGGCGTGCTGTTCGGCCTGGCGCCGGCGCTGCGCGCGACGCGCGTCGATCTCGCCGCCGTCATGAAGGAAGACAGCCGCAGCGTCACCGGCGGCCGCAGTCCTGGCTCAGCAAGGGGCTGCTCGTCGTGCAGGTCGCGCTGTCGCTCGTGCTGATCATCGGCGCCGGCGCTCTGTTCCTGCAGGACGCTGCAGAACCTGCGCGCGCGTGGACGTCGGCTTCAACCCGCACAACCTGCTGATGTTCAGCGTCAACCCGTCGCTGAATCGCTACGACGCCGACCGCACCGCGCTGCTGTTCACGCAGATGCAGGAGCGAGCTCAACGCGGTGCCCGGCGTCCGGTCCACGGCGCTGACGCGCGTGGCGCTGCTGTCCGGCAGCACGAGCACGAGCTCGCTGCACGTGCAGGGACGGCGGACGGACCGCACGAACGTGCACATGATGACGTGTCGCCCGAGTTCTTCGACACGATGGAGATCCCGCGTGCTCGCCGGACGCGGGTTCACCGACCGCGACACCCGAAGTCGCCGAAGGTGGCGATCGTCAACGAGACCGCGGCGCGGACGCTGTTTCCGAACGAACCGCCGCTCGGCAGCGCGGATCGGCTTCTCGCGCGAGACGAACAGCGAGTACGAGATCATCGGCGTCATCCGCGACACGAAGTACAACATCCTGCGCGAGCCGGCGCCGCCGACGCTGTACCAGCCGTACGTCGCAGCAGCCGGCGCGGGGCCATCGCGGTCGTCCTGCGCACCGCCGGCGATCCGGCGGCGATGACCGAGACCGTGCGCGCGGCCGTGCGCGACGTCGATCCGGACGCTGCCGGTCACGAACGTCGCGACGCAGACCGAGCAGGTCGAGCGCCGGTTCGCGCAGGAGCGTCTCTTCGCCAACGCCGTACTCGCTGTTCGGCGGGCTGGCGCTCGCTGCTCGCGTCGATCGGGCTGTTCGGCGTGATGTCGTACAACGTCTCGCGGCGGACGAACGAGATCGGCATCCGGATGGCGCTCGGCGCGCAGCGCATCGACGTCGTCGGCATGGTGCTGCGCGAGTCGCTGCTGCTCGTCGCGGCGGGCATGGTCATCGGGCTGGCCACGGCATTCATGGCGAGCAAGTACGTGACCGCGCAGCTCTTCGGCCTGTCCCCGATGGACGCGACGGCGATCTCAGTCGCGATTCTGCTGATGCTCGTGGTCGCAATCCTTGCCGCGTATCTGCCCGCGCGTCGTGCGACGCGCGTCGATCCTATGGTTGCGTTGCACCAGCAGTAGGGGGCCAGATCTCACCATCGGCAATCGGGGAATGGGCAATGGGGAATGGCAGAGAAATTGACAATCGGCAATGGAAATGGAGTAATCGGTAATGGAAATCGGTAATGGAAAATTGGCAATGGAGTGGGTAATTTGGCGGCCTCCTTGCTAATTCGTGAACAACCTTCATCGCGCGATTCGCGCTGAAGCTCTAAATCGCAAATCGAAAATCGGAAATCCCAAATGCGTGCGACATTCACGCGATCTCCACCTGGATCCCGCGCCATTTCTCGAGCCGGAATCGAGCGATGCTGAGGCCGCATCGCGTCATGTGGCCGAGGACGATCGCGGTCCAGATCCCGGCCGCGGTGAGGCCGCTGGTCGCCTGAAGGATTGCGCACACGCCAAGCGGCACGATGATCTGCGACACGATGGAGATGTAGAGAGGACTCCGGGTGTCGCCGGTGCCCTGCAGCGCGCCGGTGAAGCAGAGCGCGACCGTGATGAAGAGGCCGGACACGGCAAGGTACCGGAGCAGCTGCGTGCCGATTGAGAGCACGATCGGATCGGTCATCCCGAACAGCGCGAGCAGGTAGCTCGGGATGGCGAGGAAGAGCGCGCCGAGCCCCGCGGCCAGACACAGGCCGATCCGCGAGGCGACCCACACGCCGTGGACAACACGGTCGGGACGGCCCGCGCCGAGATTCTGCCCGGCGACCGTCGCAGTCGCGCCCATGAGCCCCACCGAGGTCCACGTGATCAGCGAGAACAACTCCGTGTAGCCGACCGCGTACGCCGCCTGCGCCGCGGCGCTCTGCTCGAGCGATCCGATGTACCGAAGGAGCATCACGCCCGCCACGTTCATGGCGATGCCCTGCACGCCCGTCGGCAGGCCGAATCGAAAGAGCTCGCGAATGATCGGCAGGTCCGGCGCCTTGCTCATGCCGGGCTCGAAGTGGATCACCGAATCCGGCCGCGTCATGCGCCAGACGCCGTAGGCGGCGACGGTCGAGCTGCTCGCGATCGTGCCGAGCGCCGCGCCGAGCGTTCCCCAGATCGGGATGAGGACGACGTTGAAGGCGATGGTCAGCACCGTCATCATCACGCCGAGCCGGAGCGGCGTCCGCGAGTCGCCCGCCGCGCGGAACGCGCCGCTCAGCATGAAGAAGATCATCATGCCGAGGATGCCGACGAGCATCGCCCGGAGGAACGGCATCGCTTCGGCTTTCACCGCCGGCGCCGCGTTGACGAGATCGAGAAGACCGGGCGCGGCGAACCAGCCGATCGCGCCAAGCACGGCCGCGAGTCCCGCCGCGGTGAGAAACGACTGATAGACGACGCGATTGACTTTCTCGGGCTGGTTCGCGCCGGCGAACCGCGCGACGAGCACACCCATCCCGCTGAACACGGAGCTGGCGAAGACGATCACGATGGTGACGATCTGCCAGCTCACGCCGATCGCGGCGTTCGCTTCGTAGCCGACGAAGTGGCCGACCATCGCGTGATCGATGATGCCCTGCATCCCGGCGATGACGTTCTGGAGCATCGTCGGCCAGGCGATCTTCCAGACGGCCGGTCCGATCGGTCCTTCGACGAGAGAGCGGTCGAACGACCGTCGTTTCAGTGGAGGCCCGGACATGGCTTATCTGGCCGGCGCCGTGCCGCGCGCGCAGTCCGCCGCGCGCGCTTCGAGCAGGGCGCGCTCGCGCGCGTTGCGCGTGAGCGCGGCCGCGCGCTCGAACTCCGCGCGCGGCCTCGTCGAGCCGGCCGAGCTTCGCGAGAAGATCGCCGCGTACGCTCGGGCAGGAGGTGATAGCTCTTCAGCGTCGGCTCGGACATCAGTGCGATCGACCAGCTCCAGGCCGGCGGCAGGACCAAATGCGATCGCCACCGCGACCGCGCGATTCAGCTCCACGACCGGCGACGGCGTGAGCCGCGCCAGCATCGTCATAAAGCGCGACGATTCGGGCCCAGTCGGTCTCCTCGGACGTGCGGGCGCGCGCGTGACAGGCGGCGATCGCCGCCTGAGCGCGTACCGCCCCTGCGCGGCCGTCGAGCGCTTCGGCCCGCGCGAGCGCGGCGAGACCCGCGGCGAATGAGCCAGCTGGTCCCAGAGCGCGCGATTCTGCTCGAGCAGCAGGATCGGCTCGCCCGACGGCGCCGACGCGCGCCTTCGATCGCGAGGCCTGAATCTCCATCAGCGCGACCAGCCCGTGCACCTCGGGCTCGTCGGGCATCAGCTCGGCCACGATGCGGCCGAGGCGCAGCGCGTCTTCGCAGAGCCCGGGCCGCATCCAGTCGTCGCCGGCTGTCGCCGCGTAGCCTTCGTTGAAGATCAGGTAGATCACCTCGAGCACCGACGACAGCCGTTCCGCCAGCTCGGCGCCGCGCGGGACCTCGAACGGCACCTGCTGCTTCGCCAGGGTGCGTTTCGCCCGGACGATTCGCTGCGCGATCGTCGGCTCCGGCACCAGGAACGCGCGCGCGATCTCATCGGTCGTCAGGCCGCCGAGCAGGCGCAGCGTCAGCGCCACGCGCGCCTCGGTCGACAGCACCGGATGACAAGCGGTGAACACCAGCCGCAGCAGATCGTCGCCGATGTCGTCGTCGAGCGCGGCCTCGAGATCCGGGACGGTCTCCGCCTGTCTGATCTCGAGCTCGATGACCCAGCTTCTTCATGCTTGCGATCGAGCAGCTTGCAGGCGCCGGAAGTGGTCGATCGCCCGGTGCTTGGCCGTGCCCATGAGCCACGCGCCCGGGTTGTCGGGGACGCCCGACGCCGGCCACTGCTCGAGCGCGGCGACGAGCGCGTCCTGCGCCAGCTCCTCGGCCAGACCGACGTCGCGGACGATTCGCGCGAGCCCCGCGATCATCTTCGGCGATTCGATGCGCCAGACGGCGTCGATGGTGCGATGCGTCTCGGAGGCGGCCACCGCCTTCGATCAGACCATCTTCGCTGCGAGACGGCAAGCTGTACGCGGCTCCAAACCCGAGCCGCGCTACGTAACGTAGGGCGCGCCGGGTTGTGGCGCGCCGTTTCGTCGTGACGTGCGTAGCGCGCGCCACCTGTCCGAGCCGCTTGTCGGCGGAGGAGAAGCGGACGTCCTCGTCGGAGCAGCGTGTCAGCAGATCCTCGAACGACGCGAGATGGACCGCATCCCCGCCGCGGATCCCGTACGTTTCCGCAAGTCGGCCCGCGGCTCTGGCCAGATCGTCGCCGAACGGGATCACGACAAAGCGCGGCCAATCAGCGTCGAGTTGATTGCGGGCCGACGCGGCTTCGACGGGCGTCATCAGGCGTTCCCGGCGCCTGCGGGCGAACGTGGCGCGCGCCTCCGGATACGCCAGCACGGACGTGACCACGACATCTGCCTGACGAACCAGTGTCTGGATGCGATCGCTCTCCGATTCCTCAAGGTAGAGCTTCACCAGATCGCGGCGTCGCAGTGGTGCGAAGTACACCGTCATCGTCGATCTTCGAGCACCATCCGTGAGGCGAGCTTGCCACGGGACTTCACGCGGCGTGTTAGTCCCGCCGGCTTGCCGCCGCTCCACTCGGCGCGGCCCGACGACACCATCGCCTGCACCCAGTCGAGCGCCCGCGAGGTCGCCACCGGCGCGAGGGTCGCGACAGCCCGACCGCGGTCGGTGACGGTCAGCCGCTCTCCAGCTCGCACACGTCTGAGGCAGGCACTGAGATTCGCCTTCAGCTCACGGACGCCAATGGTCTGCACGCTGTGTCTCCTCAAGAAATAGTGACTACAATCATAGCGCATGTAGTCACTTCACCTGAAAAGCGCTCGAAGTCCTGGACCTCGAGTGCACTTCAAGTCCCAGCACCTCGAGCGCTTTCCAGGCCCAGGACCTCGAGCGCCTTTCAGGCCCAGGACCTCGAGCGCCTTTCAGACCCAGGACTTCAAGTGCTTTTCGGGCCCAGGACCTCGAACGTCGCGCGGCCTTCGTCGAGCCGGACGACGTGATCGGCGCGGCCGGCGACTTCGGCCCAGGTGTGCGTGACGTACATCGCGGGCACGTCGTGCTCGGCCCGGATGCGATCGAGATACGGCAGGATCTCCTCGCGATGCGTCTGATCGATCGACGCGAGCGGCTCGTCGAGCAACAGCAGTCTCGGGCGCGCGAGGAGCGCGCGGCCGAGCGCGACGCGCTGCTTCTCGCCGCCGGAGAGCCGCGACGGCCGGCGGTGGAGCAACGCGCCGAGATTCAGCAGATCGATGACATCCGTCGGGATCGAGGCCGCCGTTGCGACGGCGACGGAACCAGCGGCCGTAGAGGAGATTCTGGCGAACGGTCAGATGCGGAAACAGCCGCGGCTCCTGGAAGACGTAGCCGATGCGCCGGCGATGCGCGCGGATGCCAGAGGCCTGACGCCGTGTCGGCCAGCACCATCATCGTCGAGGCGGACCAGGCAGCGCGTCCGGACGCATGACCCCGGCGATCGACGTTCAGCATCGTCGTCTTGCCCGAGCCGGACGGTCCGACGAGCGCGGTGAGTCCCGGCCCGAGCTCGAGCCGCACGTCGAGTCTGCAGCGCGGCTGAACGCGTGCCGCATCTCGACGAGAAGACTCACGACTGACTCCGCCGGAACGATCCGGCTGAGCACCTCGGACGCGAAGAGCGCGAGCACGGAAATCACGATCGACAGCCACGCCAGCCGCAGCGCCGCGGCATCGCCGCCGGGCCGCTCGAGCTGGGTGAAGATGGCGAGCGCCAGCGTCTGCGTTTCGCCGGGGATGTTCGACACGAAGGTGATCGTCGCGCCGAACTCGCCGAGCGCTTTGGCGAAGCCGATGATCGAGCCGGCAAGCACGCCCGGCAGCGCGAGCGGCAGCGTGACCGTCACGAACACCCACGCGGGGCTCGCGCCGAGCGTGCCCGCCGCCTCTTCCACCTGACGGTCCACGCTCTCGATGCCGAGGCGGATCGCGCGAACGATGAGCGGAAACGCCATCACGCCGGCGGCCAGCGCGGCGCCGGTCCAGCGGAAGGAGAACTGCAGCCCGAGGTACTGCTCGAGCCAGGCGCCGATCGGTCCGCGGCGCCCGAACACGCGCAGCAGAAAGTAGCCGGTCACGACCGGCGGCACGACGAGCGGCAGGTGGACCAGGACGTTCGAGCCACGTGCGGCCCCAGAATCGCCCGCGCGCGAGCAGCCAGGCGACGGCCGATCGCCGGGATCGCCGCGGCGAGCGTAGCGACGCCCGGCCACTTTCAGGCTGAGCCAGACGATCCCGAGCTCGGCGGCGCGTCCAGTCAGCTCACGGGCTGGGCAGCGCGTGAAGCCCTGCTTCTCGAACACCGACCGCGCCGCGTCGCTTCGAGGAAGTCGAGCACCTTCGCCGCAGCCGGCGGCGCGCCCGGCAGGAGCGCGGCCGGGTACACGATGGGCGGATGGGTCGTCTCGGGAAACATGTCCACGACGATGACGCCCGGCTCGACGATGGCGTCGGAGCGGTAGACGATCCCGAGCGGCGCCTCGCCGCGCGCCACGAGCTGCAACGCGGCGCGGACGTTCTCGGCGGCCGCGACGCGCGACGCGACCTGATCCCAGACCCCGAGACTGGTCAGCGCCGCCTTCGCGTACTTGCCGGCCGGCACCGCCTCCGGATTGGCCAGCGCCAGCCGGTCGCGTCCCAGCGTCGCCGCGAGCGGAAAGTTCCGGTCGATCTTCAGCGCGACAGGCCGCGCCTTGCGTCGCGATGAGCACGAGGCGGTTGCCGAGGAGGTTGACGCGCGTTCCAGCCTGGATCAGCTTGCGCTCCGCGAGATAGTCCATCCAGTCGAGGTCGGCCGAGATGAACAGCGCCGCCGGCGCGCCGCTCTCGATCTGGCGCGCCAGCGCCGAGCTGGCGGCATACGACACGCGCGTCCGCACGCCCGTGGCCTGCTCCAGGGGACGCGCGAGCTCGTCCAGCGCGGTCTGCAGCGACGCGGCGGCAAAGACCAGCACGGGATTGCTCTGCTGTCCGGCGACTGTCGGATCGCCCGTCACCACCAGCAGGACGGCCGCGAGCGCGAGAGGCGGCAGGCGCCAGAATCGACTTGAATCGCCCATCAGGCCGATTATTTTCGCATGAAACCGGATTCACTCCTAACGGCAGACCTCTGATAGCATGCGCGATGGAACGCCCATGAGGTTGATCACCGTCCGTGCCGCCGCGGGCCAGCTCGGCGTGGGCTATTCCACGTTGAAGCAGTGGATTCATCAGGGTCGGGTCCGGACGACGCAGACGCCGGGCGGCCACCACCGAATCTCCGAAGCCGAGCTCGATCGTCTCCTGACCCGCCGCACGCCGGCGGCCCGCGGGGCCCGGTCGAACACTCGCGGGATCCTCCCGGGCTTGAGCGCCCGCAACCAATTGTCCGGATTCGTTCAGGAGGTCCGCGTCGACGGTCTGCTCGCGCAGGTCCGCCTCAGGATCGGCGACCAGACGCTCACCGCGGTCATCACGGCCGACGCGGTGCGGGCGCTGAAGCTTCGCCGCGGCGACAACGCGGTCGCGATCATCAAGTCCACAGAGGTCATGATTGCGAAAACCCAGTAGGCCAAGGGCACAGGGCCAAGGGCCAACGGAACTTCTTTGGCCTTCGGCCATTGGCTTTGGGCCTTGGGCCGGTCCTCTTCGTCCCTGCCAGGACGCCGTTCACGGCTACAGCATTGACCGCCGCCACCTCCGGGCGTAGATTGGACTCTTCCGACACAGTTCTTTCGGCGGCCCGGAATCGGATTGGAGGATCTACATGGGTCACGGCTCGAAGCGGGTGTTCCTGGCAAGTCTCTGCCTGGTGGCACTCGCCGCACGCACGTACGGGAACCCTGTTCCAAGCGCTCTCGACGGACAGGGTGGTGCCACGTCGTCCATCACCGGCGTCGTCCAGGACGCGGCCGGCGGTGTCATCCCCGGCGCGACCGTCGTCGTCAGCCAGCAACGCGACCGGGACGAAGTATCGAGGCCATCACCAACGCCACGGGCGCGTTCAACGTGCCGGCGCTTCAACCCGGAACCTACACGGTGACGGTGTCGCTCTCGGGGTTCAAGAACGCCGTCGTCACCGACGTGCGCGTGCAGCCCGGCATTCCGGCGAACATCAAGGCGACGTTCGAGGTCGGCGGCATTCAGGAAACGGTCACGGTCACGGGCGCGAGCGCCGAGCTCGTCAACACGACGACGGCGACGGTGGCCTCGACGCTCAACGTCGATCAGATCGCGCAGCTCCCGACGCCGACGCGCGACGTGCTCAACGCCGTCACGTTCCTCGTGGGCGTGAACCAGGGAGGTGTCGCCCGCGGCAACGCGACGGTGAACGGCCTGCCGGAGTCGTTCCTCAACATCACGCTCGACGGCGTCAGCAACAACGACAACTTCAACAAGTCCACGGACGGGTTCTTCGCGCCGGTGCGGCCGCGCCAGGACGCGATCGAAGCGGTGACGGTGACGACGGCGGCCGGCGGCGCGGACGTCGGCGGGCACGGCGCCGTGTCGATCAACTTCGTCACGCGGCAGGGCACGAATCGGTTCCGGGCAGCGTCTACGAGTACCTACCGCGACACCGCGCTCAACACGAACTACTGGTTCAACACGCGGGACGGGCTGCCGAAGAACGACGTGCAGCCTCAATCAGTTCGGCGCCCGGGTCGGCGGGCCGATCGTGATCCCCGGCCTGTACGACGGCCGCGGCACGGCGTTCTTCTTCGTGCACTACGAACAGCTGCGGCTGCCGAACGACGCCTCGCGCCAACGCGACTGTACTGCACCCGAGCGCGCTCAGCGGCGTGTTCCGCTACACGCGGCGGCTGCCGGCGTCATCGCAGCGCAACGTGCTCGACCTCGCGCGGGCGAACGGACAGATCTCGACGATCGATCCGACGGTCATGCGCATGCTCCAGAACATCAACACGGCGACCGGAACGACCGGCGTGGTGAATGCGACCACCGATCCGCTGATCAACGAGTACGCCTGGCTGAGCCCGGCGATGCAGACCGAGCATCAGCCGGCGATCCGCATCGACTACAACCTCGGAACGAGGCATCGGCTCACCGGCACGTTCAACAAGCTCTGGCAGGACCGCAATCCCGATCAGTTGAACGAGTTCGACCTGCGGTTCCCGGGCGCGCCGAACTCCCGTCACACGGTCGTCGCGACGTCCGAGCCGGTCGCTGACGCTGCGGTCCACGCTGACGCTCGCAGATGGTGAATGAGTTCCGCGTCGGCATCACCGTCGGTGAGCGGATGTTCTTCGGCCAGGCCGCGAGCAGCGGGACCGCAGACGTTCGCCGACCAGGGCGGCTACGCCATCGGCTCTCGGCCTCGATCTCACCAACTGGCACACGTCGAACACGCTCTCGGGCCGCAGCGCGTATCAGTACACGTTCGACGAGACGGTGACCTGGCAGAGGGGCAACCACTCGATGACGATCGGCGGCGGGATCTTCCTCGGCCGCGCCTGGGACGACTCGCAGCAGCAGGTGAAGGGCATCAACCTGGGGTTCGACAACACCAACGATCCGGCGATCGGCCTCTTCAACACCGACGAACTTCCCCGGCGCCTCCGGCGGCCAGCTCGGCGACGCGCGGGCGCTCTACGCGCTGCTCACCGGCCGCGTCGCCTCCATCAGCGGCATGGCCGCGCTCGATCCGGACACCAACAGTACGTCCTCAACGGCAAGCGCCGGCGCGCCGGCAAGCTGGACAACTACTCGCTGTTCGTCCAGGACTCGTGGCGGATGACGCCGACGGTGACGCTGAACGCCGGACTGCGATGGGACGTGCAGACGCCGTTCTCGCGCGGCGAACGACACGATGTCGGCGGCGAGCCTGGCGGATGTCTGCGGCGTCTCGGGACTCGGCGACGGCGGCATCTATGACGCCTGCAAGTTCTTCACGCCCGGCGCGAGCGGCGGCAAGGTGCCGGAGTTCTCGCAGTTCGACGCAAGGCACCGCGCGGCTACAACACCGACTGGAACAACATCGCGCCGAACGTCGGCGTCGCCTGGCGGCCGAATGTCGAGACCGGCTGGCTGCGCACGCTCCTCGGCGATCCCGAGCAGGCCACGCTTCGCGGCGGCTTCTCGGTCGCCTACGAGCGTCAGGGATTCGGCGCCTTCACGGGCATCTTTGGTCCGAATCCCGGCAACACGCTGACCGTGACGCGAAACGCGAACACCGGGCTCGTGCCGGCCGGCGAGTCGTGGCCCGTGCTGCTCAGCCAGACCGACCGGCTGTACTCGGGCACGTTCCCGCAGACGCCGACGTACCCGATCCCGGTCCGAGCCAACCGGCAGGACAGCATCAACGCGTTCCACCCCGACATCCAGATCGCGTCGGCGCGAAGCTGGACGATCGGCCTGCAGCGCGCGATCAGCCAGCGACATGGCCGTGGAGCTGCGCTACGTCGGGACGCGCGGCGTCAACCAGTGGTCCACGCTCAACTACAACGAGCGGAACGTGATCGAGAACGGATTCTTCGACGAGTTCAAGATGGCGATGGCGAACCTGCACGGCGAACAATGCCGCGGGCGGCAGCCGCGCCGGATCGTTCGCCTACTTCGGCGCCGGCAGCGGCACGTCCGAGCTGCCGATCTACCTGGCGTACCTGAACGGCCGGGCCGACTCGGGCAACACCGGCGCCTACACCGGCGCGTCCTGGACGAACACCGCGCTCACGCAGGACATGGTGCGAGGCGAACGCGCAGGCCGTTCAACTCGGCCGCCGATCTCGACGGGGACAACACGCGTCGAAACAACGCGGTGGCGGCGGGGCGGGCGGCGAACTTCTTCGTCGTCAATCCGCACGCGAACGCCGTCAACGTCGTCGATAGCGGCGCATACAGCGACTACCACGCGCTGCAGATCGAAGTCCGCCAGCGTCTGTCGCGCGGGATGGCGTTCAACGCGAACTACCAGTACGCCCGCGAGGGCGGCTCGGCGTTCCTCGGCTTCCACTACGGCCGCGCGATCGATCCGACCGACAACGTCCGTCACGCGATCAAGTGGCAGTGGGACTGGTCGATTCCCGTCGGCCAGGGCCGCCGGTACGGGACGGACATGAACCCGGTGCTGGACGGCATCGTCGGCGGCTGGGAGTTCACCGGCGCCGGCACGGGTGCAGGCGCGGACGGTCGACTTCGGCAACGTGCGCATGGTCGGAATGACGATGGACGAGCTCCAGGCGATGTACAAGTTCCGGATCATTCCCGATCCGGTCAACGCCAATCGGGAGATCGTGACGATGCTGCCGGACGAAGTCATTCTGAACACGCGGCGGGCGTTCAACACCAGTCCGACGTCCGCGACCGGCTACTCGGCGCTCGGCGTGCCCGAGGGCAAGTACTTCGCGCCGGCGAGCAGCGACGGCTGCGTCGCAGCTCACGGCCGGGCGACTGCGCGGCACGGACGCTCCTCATCCGCGCGCCGTTCTTCACGCGGGTCGACATCGGCCTGACCAAGCGCTTCCCTCTTCAGGGCCGGATGAACCTCGAGTTCCGGATGGACGTGCTGAACCTGTTCGACAACATCAACTTCAACCCGGCGGCCAACCCCGGCGGCGGCGCGACGATCTTCCAGGTCGGCAGCGCCTACCGCGACCCGGACAACAACTTCGATCCGGGCGGCCGGCTGGGCCAGCTGTCGATTCGGTTCAACTGGTAGAAATGAAAGACACCGGGAGTCGGAAACGACTCCCGGTGTTCTTTTTAGCAACCCATATCAAGCACTGGTCCGGGACCTGCTTGTACTCTGGCTGAGTGAAGCCGGAGACGCGATCGTTCTATGCGAGCGCGGTGCAGCGAGCGATTGAGTACGTTGCTGCCCACCTTGACTCCGCCCTTGACCTGAAGGCGGTGGCGGATCTCGCGTGCCTGTCGCCATTCCACTTCCACCGGGTCTTTCGAGGCATGACCGGCGAGACGCCGCTCGAGCTGCGGCGGCGGCTGTGTCTCGAACGCGCCGCGTGGCGGCTGGCGAGGGACGGAACGGCAGTCACCGAGATCGCCTTCGACGCAGGGTACGAGACCCACGAGGCGTTCACTCGGGCGTTCCGCGCGGCGTACGGAACGTCCCCCTCCGGCTTCAGGAAGAGAAAGCATCCGCGTAGCGAGCTCGCCGCCACCTGCGGCGTGCATTTCGATGCCGGCGGACACGTGCCGGCGTTCGTTCCCCGCGATTCAGGAGGGCAAGCCATGGACGTTGCTGTCAAACAGTTGCCGTCGATGCGAGTCGGCACCGTGCATCACGTCGGACCGTACAACCAGATTCCCCGGGCGTTCGAACGCCTCGGCGCCATTGCCGGACCGGCCGGGCTCATCGAGCAGCCGGGCGCCATGATGGTCGCGCTTTACCACGACGATCCGGAGTCCACCCCCGTCGAAGAGCTGCGAGCCGACGCGGGCATCGTGGTGCCGCCGAAGGCGAAGCTGCCTGAAGGGTTGGAGGAGCAGGAGATTCCTGCCGGCCGGTACGCGAGCACCGAGCACGTCGGTCCGTACGAGCAGTTGGGTGACGTGTGGGCGCGCCTGATGGGCGAATGGCTGCCGGCGAGCGGCCATCGCGTTGGCGAAGGCCCCAGCTTCGAGGTCTACCGCAACACGCCGCTCACGGCCCCGAAGGAAAAGCTCATCACGGAGTTGTACGTGCCGATCGCGTAGAAAATGACCTCGGGGGTCATTTTACGTATTTCGTAAAATGACCCCCGAGGTCATTACCGCACCGGACGAATCTTCGACGGATCGGACGGACGCAGCGACGGACACGCGTCAGGCTCGACCGTCCACATGGCGTGCGAGATCTTCCACGTGCCCTGCTCCATGAACATGTCGAACACGTCGATGCCGCAGTGGCTCGTCTTGCCGTTCGACCAGAACTCGTACGGCGTCCACACCACCGCGATGCCGCCGCGCACGTGCACGACGGGATCCCAGTAACGCTCGCGGTTGCTGCCCCGGCTGGCCGCGTCCGGGTTGTAGGCTCGGCGATTCACCAGCGGGTTGCCATCGGGCCCCGTCCGCGTCGTGACGGTGAAGCTCTCTTTGACACGGATCTCCGCCATAAGGACGGAATCATTGTTGGTGATGGCGTCCATGAACTTGTCGATGACGGCGAGAATCGCTGCCTCCTCGGGATGTGGCTTGGGCGCCTGGGCCTGGAAGGAGGCGGCCGCAGAGACCGCCGCAAAAGCTACGAGCGACAAGAGATGAAGCATGGGGGATTATCGCTCAACTCAATCGGCAATCGGGGAATGGGCAATGGCAAACACATCGGGTAATCGGGAATGGAAATGGATAATGGGCAATGGAAATGGGCAATGGGTAATGGGAATGGGTAATGGGTAATCGGGGCGCCAGATGCTCACGTTCGTGATGTTTGCGCTCGCGCCTCTCGGCTATGCCGGACTCGCCGCGACAGCGATGGCTGTTGCGCACGGCCGCATGCCGATTCGGTTCTGGCGTGTGGTCGCGGCGATCATTACGATTCACGTGATGCTGATCTGGCACATCCGCTACGACTGGCAGTTCGCGCAAGCGACGCGGAACGGAGTTGGCGGGTTCCTGCTCTTCCATGCGGCGCTCGGCGCCATCATCGCCTCCGTGTTCACCCGCGGACGGAACCGTCAGATGCTCATCCTGCTGTCGTTCGGTGTCGTCACGCTCGGTGCAATCGGCGCCGTGTTCATGTACGACGCCGTCGCCGCCTATCGCTTGCCCGTGATCTTGACAGCTCTGATCGGCGCGGCTGGTCTCGGTACCGGATATCGGCGGTATCTGCAGCGTCGCGCACACGCTGCGCTCGTCGATTAGCGAGTCCCCATTACCGATTGCCCATTACCGATTGCCGATTGCCCATTGCCATTGCCGATTGCCGATTCCCATTGCCGACTGCCGATGTCTTTGCCATTGCCAATTGCCGATTGCCCGATTGCCGATAACGACGGTCAGCGCACCACATCGCCGTAATAGCCCTGCCGCGCGCGGATGGTCGCGCCCTTGACCGCCGGCACGTCGACCTTGATCGCGTGCCAGCCCTTCGGCTCGACGCCCGCGGGTGAATAGCGCAGGATGTAGCTCTGCCGGAAGTCGTCGAAGATCGTCCTGAACGCGCGCAGCAGCGACGACGAGCGGAAAAAGAACGACTGCTGATGAAGCTCGCCGCCCATGCGCGCTGCGGCTTCCTCGATGATGCTGACGCCGTCGACTCGGGCGCGCGGCGAACAGGTCCGCAGCCGATAGGTCAGATCGCCGCCGCCTCCGGAGTGATCCACGAGGTGGAGCACGGCTTCGGACCGGCCGGCCAGCTCGCGGAGCAGGGCCGAGGAGACGACGCTGCCGCAGTCCTGACGATCCGTCAGGCCGACGATGAGATGCCGGCGATCGGCTTCGGGACGGTGCAGGAGCGCCATCAGAAGCGCGTCGTGAATGAGCGAGATGCCGCCGACGGCGCCGAATGGCAGGTCGACGCGCGTGCCGGCAGCGACCCATGACACGGGCTCGTAGACCGAGTCGCCGATCGTGAGCAGCCGAAACCTGTCGCCGGGCCGGAGCAGGCGAACGATGCCCTGGACGTCCTGCTTGATGTCGTCGAGCTTGCCGGCCGTGCTGCCGCTCGTGTCGAGGAACAGCGTGACGTCAATCGGCACCGACTCGATCGACACGGCCTCGATCGACTGCTCCACGCCGTTGTCGGTCAGCCGGAAATCGCGCGCCGTCAGGTTGGGGACCACTCGGTTGCCGCGCTTGATCGAGGCGTTGACCGAGACCGAGACCGCGGTCGCGCGGAAGACCCGCTGCCCTCCTTGCGCCCCCACAAAAGCAGACATGAAGGTCATGAAGGTTATGAAGAGCATGGAGAAGAGCATGGGTTTTCTGGGAAAGACTGCGTGCACCAAGCTCTTCCCCCTGAGAAAGGTTTTCTCCATGCCCTTCATTGCCTTCATGACCTTCATGTTTTCAAGACACCTTCGTTCGCAACTCGCGGATCAACCCCGGCAGCTTCGTGAAGTCCCCATAGAGAAACATCCGCCACGGATCGTCGTCGTTCGGCCGTTCTGTGCGGGAGCGCTCGACGAGGTCGTACGCGGCCGAGGCATTCCCGCGCAGGAATCGCAGCGCCGCGAGGCCGAGCGTGGCCGACTGCGAGTGCGGCCGTTCCGCCAGCGCCCGCTCGTACAGCGCTTCCGCATCGTCGAAGTGCCCCAGCGTCTGCGCAGCCTGCGCCGCGAGAAAGTACGCGACATATCGAAGATTCGGATCGGCCGTCGCGTCGGCCGCCGCGCGCCCGGCGGCGAGCGCCCGCTCGTACTCGCCAGAGCGCCAGTGGAGATACCCCACGCGCAGTCGCGCCTCCGCGCCGACCACAGGATCGGCCACGAGGTCCGACATCTGCTGCGTCGCGTAGTCGAACGGCTGACGGCGGCGATCGAGTCCCGGGAGCGCAGGATTGATCTGAATCCCCGGCAGCCGGACTCCGGTCTGAGCCGTCGGTTGTCCCTCTCGCGGGGCCTCCATTTCCATGGTGATGTCGAAGCGGGACGCGATCGCGACCGCGCGGGCCAGTCGAACGCGCGGCTCGTCAGGCAGCCGCCGCCGGACGTGCTGCCAATGCCCGGTCTCGGGGAACCGGGTGGGTGGCGCGAGCGGCGTGACGAGAAATGTCCAGTCGCGCACGCCGCCGATGAGCGCAATCGCGCCAAGCTGCCAGAGACGCTCGGCCTCGTCGGCCGGCCCGCGCGACTGCAGCACGACGCAGGCCCACTCGATCACGCACTGGCCCGAGCACAGGCTGCCGCTCTGGCGCAGCCACTCCCCCTTCTCGGCGCGCGCCGCTTCGAACTCGAGCGCGAAGGCGGCAGCCGCCAGCGCCCGGCGGGAGAGATCTCCGGGCTGCTCGTGTATCCAACTGTGGCCCGCCGACACGAGCGCGTACCGGAACGCCAGCGCCTGCTGGCGCGTCGCCCGGCCGGCGGCTGACAGCGCGCCGTCGACGTCGCCACGGGCGTACGCCGTGAGCACCGTCCGGACGTCGAACCGCGCCGGCTGCGCCGAGGGCGCGGTCCACGCTCCCGGAGCCAGAACGATCGTCACGAGGAAGGCGCGGGCGTACTTCATCCGTCTTTCTTTCTTTGCGCATGGGGCCCCACCCCCATGCGCTCGGGCTGCGGCCCGCGCTCCGCTGCGGCGGGCCGCAGGTCGTCGGCGCGGCCCCACCCCCATGCGCGCGGGCTGCGGCCCGCGCTCCGCTGCGGCGGGCCGCAGGTCGTCGGCGCGGCCCCACCCCCATGCGCGCGGGCTGCGGCCCGCGCTCCGCTACGGCGGGCCGCAGGTCGTCGGCGCGGCCCCACCCATGCGCGCGGCCCCGACGGCTCGCTATGCTCGCCTGCGGGGTCAATCGTCTATTAGACGATGGCTTGCGGCGAAAGGAGTACCGGAACCTACATCGACTGAATCATCGCGATGATCCGATGACCGGCCATGAGCACGATGGCGATGAGCAGATGCCAGGCGGTGATCTTCGCGACGCGGCCCAGCCGCCCGCGCAGCGCCTGGAGCTCGGCGCTCTGCGCCGGGGTTGGCGGGGCGCCGGACGCGGCAATCTTCGCCGCCAGGGCGCCGAGCTTCTCGGCCGTCGGCGTCTGGACGAACAGGCCGATGATGAATGCGCCGAGCCCGAGGACCGCGCCGAGGGTCAGGGCGAGGCCCTCGGGCGTGACGAACCACTGCGTCGTGAAGCGGAGCATGTACAGCCGAACGCCGGTCAGCAGGACGAGCGTGGCCGCGATCGACAGGACGACCGGCAGCTTGCGTCTCGTGACGCCGGCCATCACTGCCCCGCCCGCCGGTCCTGCTTCGAGGACGGCGGGAATGATGAAGAACCCGGCCGCGATGGCGCCGCCCGCCCAGATGATGCCGAAGAGAAGGTGAAGAAAGACGAGGATCAGGTACTCCATGACGATGACCTCTTTTCCTGGGGACAGATGCATGCGGGGCTCGGAATGATAGAGTACGATCCCGCGCTTGCAGCGTCGCATGATGGCAGGCGCGGCCGTGCGTCGCGTCGGGTCGTGGCTCGATCATGTCCTTCAGGACGTGCGCCACGGCGCGCGCGTGTTCGCGCGCAACCCAGGGCTCACGGCGATTGCCGTCATCTCCATCGCGTTCGGCACCGGCGCCAACGTCGCGATCTTCAGCGTCGCTGACGCGCTGCTGCTGCGGCCGCTCCCGGTCGCCCGGCCGAGCGAGATGCTGACGGTCGGGTCGAAGATTCAGCACGGCCTCTTCTATCAGACGACCGCCTCCTACAGGGACTACCTCGACATCCGCGACCGCGCGCAGAGCTTCGACGGCCTCGTCGCCCAGGGTTTCGACACGGTGGGCGTCGCGGGGCGGCCTGGTGCGCCGCCGCGCGTCCGCGTGGCGACGTTCGTCAGCGACAACTTCTTCAAGGTGCTCGGCGTCGAGCCGGAGCTCGGCCGCGGCTTCCGGCCCGACGACGTCGCGATCGCCGGCGAGGGCGCCGTCGTCGTCTTGAGCGACGGATTCTGGCGCGCTGAATTTGGCGCCGAACCGTCCGTCATCGGCCGCACGATTCGCGTGTCCGGCGTCGAGTTCATCGTCGTGGGCGTTGCCCCCGAACGCTTCACCGGGCTGCACCCCTACGTTCGAGACTCGTTGTTCGTGCCGATGTCGATGCTGCCGCGCATCGTCGACACCGGGAGACCGGACGTGCTCGAGGCGCGTGATGCGCGAGGGCTGACGCTCAAGGGCAGGTTGCGGTCCGGGGCGACGATGTCCGGGGCGCGCGCCGAGCTCGAGACGATCGCCCGGGATCTCGAACGCGCGTACCCGAAGACGAACGAGAAGCTGGCGCTCATCGCGCAGACGGAGCTGGAGTTCACTGTCGAGCAGCGTCCGTACGACGCCGCCTCGGTGGTCGTTCTCGGCACGCTGTCGATTGCCGTGCTGTGTGTCGCCTGCGCGAACGTCGCCGGTCTGCTCGCGAGTCGCGCGCCGGTTCGCGCGCGCGAGATGGCCCTGAGGCTGGCCATCGGCGCGAGCCGCGGACGCCTGATTCGGCAGTTGCTGACTGAAAGCCTGGGACTCGCCATCGCCGGAGGCGCCGGCGGCATTGCCGTCGGTCAGCTCGGCATCAAGCTGCTCGGCCAGATTCAGTATCCGACTGACGTCATCGTCCATCCCACATTCGAGATCAACGAGCGAACGCTGCTGTTCAGCGTCGTGGTCGCGATGGCGAGCGCGCTGCTGGTCGGGTTCGGGCCGGCGATCACGACCACACGAGTGGATCTCGCGACCAGCATCAAGTCAACCGACCGCGGAGGGACGTCGCGCCGCAAGTTGACGGCGCGCGCAACGCTCGTGGCCGTTCAGGTGGCGCTGTCTCTCGTGTTGCTGACGATGACACTGTTTTCCATCCAGGTCTTCCGGCGCATTCTCGACACGGGTCCCGGGTTCCGCACCAGCGGGATCGCGCTCGCGACGATCAATCCGGGCCAGGCTCGTTACAGCGACGTCGAGGCCGCTCGCTTTTTCACGCGAGTGCTGGAGGAGGCGCGCGCGCTGCCAGGCATCCGCTCCGCATCGCTCACTTCAGCGATGCCGCTCTTCTCATTTCCTCTCCAGTTCTCCGCCGTCGTGCCGGAAGGCGAGGAAGTTCGCGAGGGACAGACGGTGCCGCCGGCCTGGGCGAACCGCATCGACGATCGCTACTTCGAGGTCATGGGCATCCCGCTGCTCGCCGGGCGTGCGTTCGCGCCGACCGACGATGCCGGGGCGCCCGCTGTGGCGATTGTGAACGAAGCCCTCGCGCGCCACACGTGGCCCCATCGCAGTCCGATCGGCCAGCGCGCTCACCTGCTCGATGACGGGCGGAAGCTGGTCGAGATCGTCGGGATCGTCAAGACGACGACGTATGGACTGCCGGGAGAGCTGCCACAGAACGCCGTCTACTTCCCGTATCGCCAGCAGCCGCGCGGGCAGATGGTGCTGCTCGCGCAAACCGCCGGTGACTCCACTGAGGCGCTGGAGCCGATCCGCGAGCTCGTGCGCAGGATCGACCGCGACGTGCCCGTCTTCGACGTCCAGACGATGGAAAGGTTCTACGCGGGGCGGGTCACCAGCGCGGGTTCAATTCTCGTGGAGCTGGTCAGCGGCATGGGCGTCATGGGGATGACGCTGACGATGGTCGGGCTGTACGGATTGGTCTCGTACACCGTCAGCCGGCGCACGCGTGAAATCGGCATTCGGATCGCGATTGGCGCGACGTACTCGCGGATCGTTCGCATGGTGCTTCGCGAGGGCATGGCGCCGGCCTGGTTCGGACTGATCGCCGGCCTGGGCCTGAGCGCGCTGACGACGCGTTTCATGGAACGGATGGTGCCGTTCGGTCACCGCGTCGAGACCGAGACCTACTATCTCGTCGTGCCGCTGCTCGTGGTGGTCGCGCTGCTGTCCGCGTTCCTGCCGGCGAGACGAGCGGCGCGCGTCAATCCGACGGTCGCCCTTCGCGCCGAATGAGGCGCGCGCTGGCGGTATGCTGTCCGAGCGCGGGTGGCGGATCGACCGGAAGCTTCTGAACATCCGAGAGCTTGATCGGATTGCCCGGGACCTTCACGGTCAGGCCGTCGAGCGGGATGTCGAGAAGCATCTGCCGCGCTGCGAGCTGAGGATCGCGCAGCACCTCCTCAATCGATCGCACGCGGCCGCAGGGCACTCGCGCGGCCGTGAGCCGCTCGATCAACGAGTCCACGGTCTGATGCCTGAACAACTTGTCGATTTCCTGATTCAGCGCGGTTCTGTTCTCGACACGATCGTCGTTCGACGCAAATCGGGGATCGTGCTCGAGGTGCGCGGCGCCGACGGCGGCACAGAAGCGCGTCCACAGCCGCGGGTTCGCCACCGCGACAATGACCTGGCCGTCGGCGGCCGGATACGGCTCGTACGGCGCCAGCGAGGGATGGGCGTTGCCGAGTCGGCCCGGGCTGGCGCCCGTGGCCGCGACGATGCCGGCGGGCAGTCCAAGGACGGACACGGCGGAATCGAGCAGCGCGATGTCCACGACCTGGCCTTTCCCCGTCTTCAGGCGGCTGATGTGGGCCAGCAGGATGCCCTGGACGGCGTACAGCGCCGCCAGGCAGTCCGTGATCGCGACGCCGACCTTCGTCGGTCCCGTTTCCGGAAAGCCGGTGACATCCATCAATCCGGACTCGCCCTGAATGACGAGGTCGTACCCGGGCAGATCGCGACGCGGTCCCGTCGCGCCGTACCCGGAGATCGAGCAGTAGATCAGGCGGTCGTTCATCGCACGCGCCTGGTCGGGCCCGAAGCCGAGACGCTCCAGCGTGCCCGGCCTGAAGTTCTCGACGAGCACATCAGCCGAGCGGACGAGGTCTTCGAGGAGCGCGACGTCCTCCGCCGACTTGAGGTCGAGCGCGACGCTCTTCTTGTTGCGATTGACGCTCAGAAAATACGTGCTCCAGCCGTCCGCAAACGGCGCCCACGCGCGCGTGTCGTCGCCGTGCCGGGGATCCTCGATCTTGATCACATCCGCGCCCATGTCGCCGAGCAGCATCGTGCAGAGCGGACCCGCGAGCACCCTGGTGAAGTCGATGACCGTCAGCCCCGCCAATGGCAACGCGTCGCTATCTGTCATGGGTGAATCGTAGCGCGGCTCGGTTACGTAGCGCGGCTCGGGCCGCCGTTGCCAAGGCTATGGCGGCCCCGACGAAGCCGAAGGCGAAGTCGGGTTGTGAGCCGCGACGTAGCGCGGCTCGGGCTTTGAGCCGCGGCCGTACCCTATACAATCTCCGCCATGGTTCGTATCACTGTGCTCGCTGCATTGGCTCTGTCGCTCGTGGCACTCGGACATCCTCAGACGACGGACCAGGTGCGCGTCGCCACGGGCCTCGTCGAAGGCATCAAGGGAGCACTCGCCGGGGTGCGCGAGTTCCGCGGCATCCCGTATGCTGCGCCGCCTGTCGGGGCGCTGCGCTGGAAGGCGCCGCAGCCCGTCACGGCCTGGACAGGCGTGCGCAAGGCCGATCAGTTCGGCAATCGCTGCATACAGACGAACCCATTCCCCGACATGGTGTTCCGCAGCGCCGCCGAAAGCGAGGATTGCCTGTCCCTGTCGGTGTGGACGCCGGCCTCGTCTGCCGGCGCGCGACTTCCGGTGATGGTGTGGATTCATGGTGGCGGGTTTTTCTCCGGCGCGAGCGACGAGGGCCGGCACGAAGGCTCCACCCTCGCGTCCAAAGGCGTCGTCGTCGTCGAGATCAACTATCGCCTTGGCCTGATGGGTTTTCTCTCGCATCCGGAGCTCACGGCGGAATCACCGACGAAGAGCTCGGGCAACTACGGCCTGCTCGATCAGGTGGCGGCGCTCCAGTGGGTCAAGACGAACATCGCGGCGTTCGGCGGCGATCCGGGTCAGGTGACGATCTTCGGCGAGTCGGCCGGATCGATGTCCGTGAGCGTGCTGATGGCCTCGCCGCTCGCCAAGGGACTGTTCCATCGCGCCATCGGTCAGAGCGGCGCGTACTTTTCCGACACGCTGCCCCTGCTTGCCCGGGCGGCTTCCGAGAAGCTGGGCACCGATCTCGCGGCGTCCGTCGGCGCGACGTCACTCGCCGCGCTGCGAGCGGTGGCGCCAGCCGATCTCGTCAAGACGCTCGGCCGCGCCTCCACGCGATTTGCGCCGACGCTCGACGGACACTTTCTCCCCGCCGATCCGTGGGACATCTATGCGGCCGGCCGCCAGGCGCGTGTGCCGCTCCTCGCGGGCTGGAACTCGGCCGAGATCAAGCTGCCGCCGACGACAATCGCTGCCTTTACAGCGCAGGTGAAGAAACAGTTCGGAGATGACGCGGAGGCAGTGCTGAAGTTGTATCCCGCCGGCTCAGACGCAGAGGCGCGAATGTCGGCGACCGCCATCGCCAGCGACAACTTCATGGGCTACTGCACGTGGAAATGGATCGAGGCGCACAGCGCCACGGGCGGATCGCCGGTGTACCGGTATCTCTTCGATCAGATTGTGCCCACGGTCAAGGGCGAGCCGGCGCCGGACGATCCCGGCGCGTCGCACGCGACCGACATCGAGTTCGTCTTCTCGACGCTCGACTCACGCAAGCTGGCCTGGCGGCCGGCCGATCGACAGGTTTCCGAATGGATGGTCGCCTACTGGACGAACTTCGCGAAGACCGGCAACCCGAACGGCTCAGGGCTGCCCGCGTGGCCGGCATGGGCCGCAGGCAGCCAGCGCGAGGTCATGCGCCTCAACGCCACTCCGAAGGCCGAACCCGAACAGCACCGCGATCGATACCTGTTTCACGACGCTCGCAACATCGCCCGACGCGCGCAGAAGTAGCGCGGCTCGGGTTTAGAGCCGCGAACTCAGCGCGGCTCGGCGGTAGCGCGGCTCGGGTTGGGAGCCGCGACCCTGACGCAGCGCCGCCGCGTACAAAAAAGGGACCACCTCACGGTGGTCCCTTCACTATCAAATGAACGAAAGACCTGGTGTTTTGCAAGGTCTGTACCGGTCTTGGTGGTTAGGGAGTGGACCATCGACGCCAGAAGTCTGTTGTACCCGCGACATTTGTCAGACCGCGGCCCCCGCGGGCGCTTGGATCGCCGGTAGGCGGCGGCGCGAGATCGACGGCGGATGGCGGACCGAGGAACTCAGTGAGGATCGGCTTCAGCCCGTCCGCCCAAATCTGATAGCCCGCGATCGTCGGATGGAGCTTGTCCCGCTCGTTCATCACGCCCTCGATCAGCCTGCCGCTGGCGTCGGCGAGCTTGTCGTTGACATCGAGATAGCGCACTTTCCTGCCGTCGGCCATCTTCGACAGGTTGGCGTTGATGCGCGCGATTTCCGGCATCACGGCCATGTTGTCGTTACGCGGAAAGATCGCCGTCAGGACGATCGTCGCGTCCGGTGCTTTCCGCCGGCAGACGTCCACGATCGCGCCGAGACCGCGCGTGATGTCGGCGACCTTGGCGTCATCGCCCGGCGCGGCGCCGACGTTGTTCGTGCCGGCAAGAATGACGATGACCTTCGGACGAACGCCGTCGAGCTCGCCGTTCTCGAGCCGCCAGAGGATGTGCTGCGTCTTGTCGGCGCCCCATCCGAAGTTCGCGGCGTTCCAGCCAAAGAAGTTCTTTCTCCAGTTCGCGAGCAGCTCCGGATAGTCCGTCGCGCCCCATCGGCGCGCGATCGAATCGCCCACGAAATACACATCGATCCGGCCCTGACGAGCTTTCTGCAGCAACTGGGCGTGCGCCGTCAGTGAGTTCTGATCGGTCCGCGCAACAGGGCGATCGGCCGGTTCGGCTGATGCCTGCGCCGTCGTGCGCCTGAGGAACTTGTCGGCCCAGGGAATGAAGTACTTCCAGTTCGGGCCGTCCGTGTGTCCGCCGTCGTGCTGGCGCCAGGCCAGCTCGCCGTCGAGCAGCGAGACGTTCACCGCCGGCATCTTCTCGACGTCGTAGTCGTCCGACCGCCCGAGGTCCTTCGCGCCAAGCAGGCGGAACACGGGACCGGCCGCGATGGCGGCCATGAAGCTGCCCTGATGGTCCAGCCACCTGGCGTCGCCGCGCTCGGGCACGCCGTAGCTGATGAACGTCAACCGCGGCGCGCAGAGGGCGATCAACTGATGCGAATCGACCGGAATGTCGCCGGCGTTCTTGCTGCCGAAGGTCGCCTTGTCGGCGCCGTACTTCAGGAAGTTCCCGGCCATCCAGTGGTATTCGCCACGGCCGGTGAGGTTTTCGACGGCCTCACCAAAGTTGCGGCGATGCAGCTTCGCGCCACCCGCGCCGGACGATCCGACGAGGACCACCGCAAACCGCGGCTCGAACGCCATCGTCACCAGCGCGGCTTTTCCAAATCTCGAGACGCCCTCGATGCCGACGCGCTTCGCGTCGACCGCAGGATCGGTTTCGAGATAGTCGAGCGCGCGCGCCGCGCCCCACGACCAGGCGCGAAGCGATCCCCAGTCATCGGGCTTGCGAGGCTGCCCCTGGTTCACGAGGCCGATGATGCCCCGGGTCAAGCCCGCGCCGTTGTCGGCCTGAATGCTCGCCGGGCTGAGAAAGCCGAAGCCCCAGCCGGCCGCGATGAGCTGCTCGGTCGCGGGCGGATCGGCGGGCGCGGCCCCTGCCGGCGGAACGAATCCGCCACGCCCGGCTGCCGGTGCGGTCCCCAGCGCCTGCGCGACGCCGCCGCCGCGAAACATGATCATCACTGGCGCCGGTGCTTTGGTATCGGACGGCGTGACGAGCGTGAACTGAATGTCAACGTTGATCGAGGGGTACGACGAGCTGTCCACGTGCCCCACGAGCTGCTTCGCGACGACCGCGCGTCCGCCGATGACGCCGTTCGCGGTCTCTGTGACCGTCCAGCTCACCCTGGGCACGTTCTTCGGGATGCGTCCGTACACTTCACGCTCGAAGTCCTCCACGATTTCAGGACGTCGCAGCCTTCCACCAGGCATCGGCGGTCGTCACCTTCGCGCCGTTCTTCAGGGCCAGCACGGGCGGCAGATTCGGGAAGGGATTCGCGGTCGCTTCGTCGTAGTTCGCGTGGTTCGGCGCCTGCTCGTTGCCGCTCGGACCTGGACGAAGCGACGTGATGCCGAGCTGCTCCATCATGTTCTGATGGTCTTCCGCGGCGGTCCAGGTCTTCGGCTCCGGCCGGGTCGCTTGCGCGCCGGCGGCGGCGACGACCAAACCGGCGAGCCCCAGGCTCGCGCCGGCAAACCGCAGAGCTCGTCTGACGCTCATGGACATCCCCCTCAGAGACCGATCCATAGTAATGGGGCAATGGGGCAGTGAGGCAATGGGGCAATGCCCCATTTACAGGCGTAGCTTCCCTCGCACCCCTGCACTCGTCAGATCGCGGATCGCATCCTTCCCAATCCATCGCGCCGAGGCATCCGGGGAGGCTGCGAGACGTCGCGCGACGTCGAGCGCGGCGGTGTTGAGGGCGGCGCTGCGGCGGCCGACGCCTCGGAGCGCCCAGCTGACGCCTTTCTTCACGAAGTTGCGGTCGTCGGTCGCCGCCCGCTCGATGAGCGGCAGGCTCTTCGCGAACGGCGTGTCGTCGCTGGTCTTGTCGTGCGTCGACAGGCACGCGATGAGCGCAAAGGCTGCGCGCTTGACGAATTCCTCGCGGCTCCGGCTCCACACCCCGACTTTCTTCCAGGCGTGCGGCGTGCGATCGAACAGGTGAAAGCAGACGGTGTCGCAAACACCCCAGTTGTCGAAGTCGCGGCACCAGCGATCCATCTGCGCCGGCGTCACGAGCGCCGGCTCATCGACGAACGAAGTGAGGAGCCGCGCCTCGTACCAGCCGGTCTTCCACAGCGCGGCGGCCAACTCATGGTTCCGTCCCAGTCGTTTCGCCAATACTTGGATGTTCGCGAGCGACACACCGAACGCCTTGCGGGCGTTGATGCCGAATCGCGCGAGGTTCTCGCGGTCGCGGCGCGTGCTCTTCTTCTCGAGCCACGCCAGCGCCGCCTGCACTTCGACTTTGATCTCAGCCGGAATCTTCGATTTCGTCATCGCTTCGGAAGTATTGCCGAAACGCGATCACGAATGCTCACGAACTCACCATGAAGACTGAAGACGTGAAGAGTGTTTTGGCAAAATCGCTTGTCGACAAGCAGTCTTTCCAAAAAAGCCCTTCATGTCTTCATCCTTCATGGTGAGTTCTTGACGGCGAGGTTTTTGGGTTTGAGCAGCGCACGCTCGTCGAGGCCGTCCGGATAGACCAGCATCAGGTTGTACCTGGCGACTTCCCGGTTGAAGTGCTCGAGATCGGCGCGATCGCGCTGTACGCGCTCGTTGGCCTCGATGACTTGCTGATTGTAGGCGTCCCGTCTGGCGTTCGCCGCGGCGATTTCACTCTGGGACGGCCAGCCGCTCCCCTGCGCGTTGCCGGCGCTCACGCGTGCGTTGATCTCGGCGAGCGCGCGCTCGACGCCGGTCCGCTCGCGCTCGATCTCCGCCGAGAGCCGGTCGATTTCCGTGCGCTCGAAGTCGAGCCGCGAAGACTCCGCGTCGAGCCATGCGCGCAGGTTCACGCGTTCCTCGTCGCTGGCCACGACGCCCTCGAACGCGCCCTCGTCCGCCAGCCGGCGGAGCACGCTCTTGAACTCCGGACCGTGATCGCTCGTCTTGACGCCGGTCGAAAACAGATACGCGTGAGCGACCTCGTGACAGAGCGCGCGCGCGACCGCCGGCTTGTCGCCCTGCAACGCAGGATTGAGAAGAATGACCGATCGGCCGCCGAGGTGGCCGAACATGCCCTGCAGCGTGAACGTCTGCGCCGAGAGCTTGCCGACGTCCGCCAGCCGCGGTTCCCACAGGACCTGAATCGCCGGCAGCTTCGCCGCGAAGTGGCGCGTGCTGATGTCGAAGTACATCTGATTGAGGATCGGATCGCCGGGCTCGCCGATGTTCTTGCGCAGCAGCTCCTGTTGCAGCGCTTCGGCAGGCGTCGCCGCAGCAGTTGTCGCCGCGCTCGTGCCGGCTGGTCCGGCGACGGACCAGATGCCCCAGCCGGCCACGGCAAGCGCCAGCACGCCGGCCAAGGTCCAGATGACCGGCGTCGTCGATCGCGGGACCGCTGGCGCGCGCTGGTGGCGACGGGCGCGACGGAATGACGTTGACGTGCCCGCACCGCGCGCACGTGTGCGCCCGGCCGGCTTCTCCGTCATTCGCCCTGACGGGCTCCGCACATCGTCCGCACCGGAACGCGATCATCGCACTGGTCTCGCGACCCGAGTGCAGTGCAAGACCCGAGCCGGTCGGCAGAGCGGCTATTACGAGCCGCCGATCAACCCGGTTTGTTACTGCGTCACGAAATCGTGATCGTAGATCGGCACCGTGAAGTAGAACGTCGTCCCGCCGCCTGGGTTGTTCTCGGCCCGGAGATCTCCACCGTGCGCCGTGATGATCGACCGGCTGATGGACAGCCCCATGCCGAGGCCGTCCCGCTTTGTCGTGTAGAAGGCCTCGAAGATCCGATCGGCCTGGTCCGGCGCGAGCCCGATCCCGGTGTCGCACACGCTGACCTGCACGGCGCCGTTCCCGTTCAGCGTCGCGCCGATCACGAGCGAACGCTCGCCGTCGAGCGACTGCGCCATGGCATCGAACGCGTTGACCATGATGTTCAGCACCACCTGCTGCAGCTGGACTTTGTCGCCGCGCACCCGGGGCAACCCTTCGTCGAGCTGCAGCGAAACGCGGACGCCGTTCAGGATCGCGTCGCTGTGCGTCAGCGCGACGACATCGCGGATGACGGCGTCAAGGTCGAGCGGGGCGACGTCGAGCTCGCCTTTGACGAGGAGGGTCCGCATCCGGCGAATGACTTCGCTCGCCCGGTTGTTGGCCTGGACGATGTCCGCGAGGATCTCCTGCACGTGCGGCACGGTGTGCGCGCCGGCGTCCAGCAGTCGCCGCGCCGCATCGGCGCTGCGTGAGGATCACCGCGAGCGGCTGGTTGAGCTCGTGCGCCAGCGACGCCGCCAGCTCGCCCATCGTGGAGATCCGGGTCACATGCGCGAGCTGTTGCCGTTGAAGCTGCAGCTCCGATTCCGTTTCCTTGCGATGCGTCACGTCGGTGGCCGCGCAGAGGATCTGATGGGCGGCGCCGCTCGCGTCGAGGATCGGACGCTTCACCGTCTGCAGCCAGCGGACCCGGCCGTGCGCATCCGTCATTCGCTCCTCGGGGATGAAACGCTCCTGCAGCGTGTCGAAGACTTCCGCGTCGACCTGACGGAAGAACGCGACGTCCTCGTGGTTGGAATTGACCTCCCAGTCGGTCTTTCCGATCATGTCCTCGACCGTCGTGCCGTGGGCATCCGCGAAGGCCTGGTTGACGAGCGTGAACCGCCCGTTCCGATCCTTCGCGAACACGAAGTTCGGATCGACGTCGATGACCTGGCGCAGAAACTGGCGCTCCTTGTCCAGCGCCTGCTCCGCGAGCTTCCGTTCGGTGATGTCGAGGAGAAACCCGCGCAGGCGGATCGGCCGGCCATCTTCGCGTTCACATGTGACCAGGTCGTAGACCCAGACCGTCTCCCCCGAGGCCGCGACCATCCGGTACTCGAGCTCGAACTGACTGGCCGTCCGGCTGAGCGCGAGGCACGCGTTGACGGCGGCTTCCCGGTCGTCGGGATGGATGTGGGCGGCCCAGAAGTTCTTTTCGTACCACTGCTCGAGGGGATACCCGAGCAGGTCGATGGCCTGCGCCCCGACGTGCGTGAAGTCACCACTGTCGAAGTCGGCCTGCCACGGCACCGCCGCCGGTGTCCTGGGGCGCAGCGGTCCGGAAGCGTCTACGTGTTCCAGGAGCTGGTTGTCGATCGCGTTACTCATCCGGGAGATTGTGTAAGAAAAAGGGGCCGGAGTCGATCTCGCCTCCGGCCCCGATCTCACTTCTGGCTTCTAGCTGCTACTTTTGTCTATCTTCCCGCTGGCTTCGCCACCTCGAAGATCCGCAGTTGCTGGATCGACCACACCGGCGCGTTCTCGGTCGTGGCCGTCTGCGTCAGGCGAATGAACTTCGCGGGCGCCGGCTTGAACGTGATGATCGTCGTCGCGCCGGCACCGGCGCCCTCGGCGACCGGTGTCCACGCCGTCCCGTTCAACGACACCTCGACCTTGTAGCCTCGCGGATAGCCGGCGTTTGGTGGCGCCGGGGGCGGGGCTGGCGGGGCCTGGGCCGCGACCTCGGGATCCGGCGGCGGCGCGCCTGGTACAGGCGCGGCGGCGGCGCCGCGTCCTCCGCCTCGTCCGCCGCGTCCTCCTCCGCCACCGCCTCGTCCGCCAGCGGTGGACTCGAACGCGATCTCGGAGATCGTCGCGGGCTGTGGCAACTCGACCTGGAACCACATGCCCGGCGTCTGCGGCGTCTGCGTGTTCCAGGCGGTCAGGCTGAACGCGTTCTTCGCATTCGCGGCGTTGTGGCTCGCCGTCGTCTTCCAGGTGTCGTCGGGAAGCAGCGCGCGCCGGAAGGGTCGACGTCAGCTCGGCCACCGTCCACGGCGTCTTTCGATTGCCGGCATCCGAACGGATGCGTTTCACATCGGCCGGCGTCACGTACCCGCTGGAGTTGCCGAAGCTGTTTCGAATGTACGAACTGATGGCCGCAACCCACTCGTCTGGATTCATGCCCATCGGAATCATCAGCTCGGCGTAGGTCTTCCCGTCCACCCCGCCGGTGAGTCCGTGCAGCAGCGTCTTGACGACGTAGTCGCGGTGACCGGTGACACGCGGCGATCCGGCGAGCGACGGGCCCATGGTGCCAGTGCCGCTCGACCTCGGCGTGCCGAGGCCGTCGTCGCCGTGACAGGTGAAGCACAGCTCGCGATAGATTTCACCGCCGCGGTCGAGCACCTTCTGCTGTTCAGGTGTCGGCGTCGGGCCGCCGCCGCGTCCGCCGCCTCCGCCGCCGCGGCCGGCATTCGTTGACGGATTGAGAATCGCGTTGGCGACAAACGTCACGCCCTTCGACTTCGAGCCGTCGAGCGCCGACTTGATCGCCGTGTTCGCCTCCGGCACCTTCCATCGGTTCAGCGTGAGCACCGCCTGGATGGCGACGTCAGGATTCGTGTCGCGCGCAAACCGGCGGTAGTCGGCCGCAAACGATCGGTCGCCGGCCTTGTAGAGCGTCTCGCTCGCGCGAATCGCCTGGATGCGCATCCGCGGCTCGCGGTCTTCCATCAGCTGGCGGATGGTCGCCGCGTCGAGCGCGCCGAGGCCTTCGAGCGTCCACAGCACGTGGAACTTCTCGAGCAGGTTGGTCGAGGTCTTGAGCGTGTTGAGCAGCGCCGGAACAACCGCCTTGTCCTGCTTCAGGACGAGCAGTTGCTGCGCCGTGTCGCGCCACCAGCCGTTCGGATGGCCGAGATGTCGTCATGAGCTGCGCGGGCGTCTCGTCGTTCATGCGCGGCAAGGTCGTGTCGCGATCGAGCGCGTCCGACCGGTCACGTTTGACGCCGTCGTACACCAGCCGCCAGATCCGGCCCTTGTGGATGACCTTGTCGAGGTCGTACTGCTCGATGCGCGCGCGCAGGTACGTGCCGCGTCCGGACCAGGTCGCCTGCTGGATGATGCCGTGGTACATGTCCGTGATGTACAGCGTGCCGTCTGGCGCGGTCGTCTGATCGACGGGCCGGAAGTACGGGTCCGTCGACTTGATGAACTCGTTGCCGACGTAGCAGTTCTGGATGTACGTCAGGCCGTCGCGCCGTTCCGGACGCACGCGGCGCACGATGCGGGCGACGACTTCACCGTAGAGGTACTCGCCGACGAGATCCTTCGGCAGCCGATCGCCGCGGTACGACGTCGCCGCCGGCGCCGGCCGTCGTGCTGCGGAGCGATCCGTCAGGCATGCGCGTCGCGCTCAGGCCGCCCTGCATGTCGGCAACGCGCACGGGCGCGCCCCAGGTCGTCCGGAGCTCGGGATCGACCGCATCCTGCGGAGAGAAGTTGCCGTAGCCAATCGGGAACTGGAAGTAGCCGGGCATGCCGCTCGCGCCGCCCTGGAACCACATCTTGCCGTCGTTGTCCTGCGACACGCCCCACGCGCCGCTGCCGCTGCCCGTCGGCTCCTTGATGATGCCGTTGCGGCGTCCAGCGCGCGCGGAAGGCGTTGTACGTGCTGTACAGCCAGTTGTCGAGGCCCCACGTGAGGTGGCTCTCCTGGTGCTCGACGTTGCCGCTCCGGCCGTAGCCCGTGTCGAACAGCTCTTTCTTGTCGGCGACGCCGTCGTTGTTCGTGTCGGTGTACTTCCAGACTTCCTGCGCGTGCGATTCCTTGGTGAGGATCGTGTTGGGGCCGAACGGCGTCACGAATCGCGGGAACACCAGTTTGTCCACGAACACCGAGTGCTTGTCGTACACGCCGTCGTTGTTGGTGTCGATGTGCAGCGAGATGCGCCCGATCGGATCGAGCTCGCCGCCCGCGTCGGCGTCCTGCATGTAGCCGCGAATCTCGAGCACGAACATGCGGCCGTTGCCGTCGAACGCGATCGCGGCCGGCTCCTGGATGATCGGATCGGCCAGCACCAGCTCGAGGCGGTAGCCCGGCTGCAGCACGAACCGCGTGAGCTGCTCTTCCGGCGTGCGCGGCAGCTCGGGCGCCTTCTTCGAGAAGTCCGCGGTCGCATACGCCGGATCGTCGAGCTGGGGGCCGCCGGCGAGGATCTCCGGCCCGCCGCGTCCGCGTCCGCCGCCACGGCCGGCCTGGCCGCGGTGCGTCAGGCGGCGCCTGCGCCTGACCTGCACCTTGAACGACCGGCGTCTGTGTCGGTGGAGTCGTCACAGGTGTTTGTGCCACAAGGACGAAGCCGGCCAGCGCGACCGCGGCCGACACAGTCATCCAGAGATTCCGGGACCGAGTGATCGTGGGCATGGGTCATCTTCCTTAGTTGCGCGCGGGGCCCCACCCCCGCGCGCCGGGGCCCGACCCCCGGCGCCTTGGCCGAGGCCCCGCGCGCGCGCCTCGACGGCTCGCCTGCCCTGCGCTTGTCGCAGGGCTACGCTCGCCTGGCGGCGGTCTTCTTTCCTTAGCGTTTCACGCCAGCACGTTCCTGCAGAACTGCACGCACTTGGCGACTTCTTTCACGGCGTCCGAGCCCTCGGGCACGTTGTATTCGAGCTCGATCGAGCCTGGAACCTTCCACTGATTCTTCTTGACCAGCTGAAGGATCTGCATGATCGGCGTTTCCCCGGTGCCCCACGCCAGATTCAGCGAGCAGTTCTTCGGCGTCGTCCGATCCTTCAGATGGAAGCTCGAGATCCGGCCGTTGTACTTCTCGAGGAACTGCATCGGCGTGCCGCCGACGTTGCCGGCCGCGACCCAGTGGCCGAAGTCGACGTTCGCCATGTTGCCCTTCGAGATCGCGAAGGCCTCGTCGAACGCCGTCATGCTGCCCTGCGCGTGCGTGTGGTAGGCGACGTAGATCTTCTTCTTCAGGCCCCAGTCACCGAGGCGCTTGAGCGTCGCGGCGGCGTTCGCGCCGCTCGGCAGCTCGAGCGTCACGTGATTGGCGCCGAGCGCTTCCGCGACGGCGAACGTGTACTCGAGATCTTCGTCGGTGCCCTGACGGACGTCCTTCACCGCGTAGATGCTCACGCCGGCGTCGTTGTACATCTTCCGAAGGCCCTTGAAGACGTCCATCGACAGGCCCATGCGCCACTTGCGTTCCTCTTCGGCCGCGGCCTGCTGCTCGGGTGTTTGCGCTCCGCGTCCGCCGCCTCCGCCGCCACCACCCGCTGCGCCGGCTGCAGGTGCTCCGACGACAGGCACTTCCGCCGCGGGTGCTCCGGCCGGAGCTGCGCCGCCACCGCGTGCTGCGCCGCCTTCGCGGCCCGGCGCGCACGGCACGGCGTTCCACGACGCGGTGAGCGTCGCCGGATCCGCATCGCCTCGTCCACGGCCGCCACCGCCGCCGCCACCTCCGGCGCGTCCACCACCACCGCCGCCGCGTCCGCCGCCGCCGCTCGGCGTAAATCCGGTCTTCTTGCGCGCGTAGTCGTTGACGGGCCCGCCCATCAGCTCGACGGCGCTGATGCCGGAGTCGACGATGTACTTGAGCGTCGCTTCGGCGGTCTGTTCCGGCATGCTGCGGTAGCTGTACGTGATCGTGCCGATCTGCACGCCGTTGATCAGCGAGTTCGGCTTGGCTTGAACGAGTGCCGAGGCGAGCAGCGAGCGATCGAGCAGCGCGAGCGACGGCACGGATGCCAGCGCGACTTTTCCAAATTCACGTCGTGTGTAAAGCATAGAGTGCTCCTCCAGACCGCCCGGGCCAATCGCGAGATGCGCTCACGTGTAATCGATTACGCCGATTTGGACGGATGCTACTCCCCCCTCCGCAGGGGGTCAAGCGCCATTCGGGAAAGGCCGCCGAGACGCTGCCGGGGAGTATGCCAGGCGATGGCAGATATGTAATGGCGAGTGGCGGTAGACTGGGTCACTTCCGACGGTCCGACAGGTCCGACAGGTACGACGGGTACGGCAGGTACGACGGGTACCGGGTACGTGGACGTGCTGACGCATGTCAGCTTTCTCCAGGAGAGGAAAGATGGCACGCGGAGCCTTGTCGGTCGGTCGCTGGTCTGTCGCGGCGGCGTTGATGGCGGTGACGTTGGTGCTGGCAGACGTGCGCGGCCAGCAACCCGAACAGCGTGACGACTACGTCGCCGGCGAAGTCCTGCTCAAGTTCAATCCGGCGGCCAATACCTTCCAGCGCGACGCGATGCTCGCGAGCCGGAACGCGGTGCGCGTGCGCCGGTTCGCGCGGCTCGACATCGAGCGCGTGCGCGTGCCCGCCGGCACGTCCGTCGAGGCCATGGTGGCCGCGTTTCGCGCGATGCCCGGCGTGATGCTGGCGCAGCCGAACTACATCCGCCGCACGACGCAGACGGCGCCGCCAAACGATCCCTTCTGGCTCGACGGCACGCTCTGGGGCCTGCTCAAGATCGAGGCGCCGGCCGCGTGGAGCAACTTCACTTCCGGCGACGGCAGCGTCGTCATCGCGGATCTCGACACCGGCGTCAACTACACCCACCCGGATCTCGCGGCCAATATGTGGCAGAACCCTGGCGAGATTCCCGCCAACGGGATTGACGACGACAGCAACGGGTACGTGGACGACATCTACGGAATCGACTCGGTCAACCACGACAGCAATCCGATGGACGATCACGGCCACGGCACGCACACGGCCGGGACGGTCGCCGCTGTCGGCAACAACGGCATCGGCGTCGTCGGCGTCAACTGGAATGCGAAGATTCTTGCGTGCAAGTTCCTGACGGCCGCCGGGTCGGGCACGGACGCGGGCGCCATCGAATGCTTCAACTACATCGTCGCGCTGAAGAATCGCGGCGTGAACATTCGCGTCTCGAGCAACAGCTGGGGCGCGCCGCGCGGCGGCGGCCCGCCGGCCACGGCGCTCCAGTCGGCGATTGACGCCGCCGGCGCCGCCGGCATCATCAACATCTTCGCCGCCGGCAACAACGGGGCGAACAACGACACGACGCCGTTCGATCCGGCGAGCTACCCGCTCACGAGCATCGTCGCCGTCGCGTCATCAGGGCCGTCGGACAATCGATCGAGCTTCAGCAACTACGGCGCCTCGACCGTCGATATTGCGGCGCCTGGAGAGAACATCGGGAGCACCTACACGGGAACGGGCTACGCCTCGGCGTCCGGGACGAGCATGGCGGCGCCGCACGTGTCGGGTGTCGCGGCTCTGCTCGCGCGACTCGATCCTTCGCTGACGGTCGAAGCGATCAAGGCGCTCATGCTCGACAACGTGGACCTGCTCCCGCAGTGGAGCGGCGTCGTCGCCTCCGGCGGCCGGCTGAACGCGTTCCGCGCCGCGAGCGCCGTCGGCGGCAATCATCTGCCGAGCGTGTCGGTCACGAGCCCGTCCGAGGGCGCGACGTTTGCGACGCCGGCCGACATCACCGTCACTGCGACCGCAAGCGACACCGACGGCAGCGTGTTGCAGGTCGCGTTCTTCGCGAACGGGACGTCGATAGGCGCGGCCACGACGAGTCCGTTCAGCGTCCCCTGGAACGAGGTCCCGGCCGGCAGTTACACGTTGACCGCGATCGCGACGGACGATCTCGGCGGAACCACGACGTCGACGCCAGTGCACGTGAATGTGTCGAGCGCTCCGCCGACCGTCGCGATCACCAGTCCGGCCGAAGGGGCGGCGTACACGGCGCCGGCCGCCATCACGATCGAGGCGTCGGCCAGTGACAGTGACGGCGTCGTGCAGCAGGTGGCGTTCTTCGCGAATGGCGCGCCGATTGGCGTCGACACGGCGAGCCCGTACGGCATCACGTGGAATCACGCCGCGGTCGGCAATTACACGCTCACGACGGTGGCCACCGACAATCTCGGGACCACCGCGACCTCGGCGCCGGTGCACGTCACGGTGACCCTGTCATCGGGCCGGACCAACGTGGCGTGGGCCGCAAACGGCAGCGTCGCGACGGCGTCGTCCACGCTCGGGGTCAACTATCCCGCGTCGGGAACGATCAACGGCGACCGCCGCGGCATCGGCTGGGGCGCCGGCGGTGGCTGGAACGACGGGACGCAGAACGCGATGCCGGACTGGCTCGAGGTGAGCTTCGTCGTCCCGATGACGATCGACGAAGTGGACGTCTTCTCGATGCAGGACAACTACACCGCGCCGATCGAGCCGACGCAGGCGATGACGTTCTCGTACTGGGGCGTGCGCGCGTTCGAGATCCAGTACTGGGATGGCGCCGTCTGGGCCACGGTGCCGGGCAGCGCGGTCACGAACAACAACAAAGTCTGGCGCCAGGTGCAGTTCGCACCGGTGACGACGACGAAGATCCGCGTGCACATCACGAGCGCACTGAACGGGCACAGCCGACTGATGGAGGTGGAGGCCTGGGGCGTGGCCGCCGTCGGCAACACGGCGCCGAGTGTCTCGCTCACGAGTCCGGCCGGCGCAGGGGCGTTCACGCCACCCGCGAACATCACCGTCTCGGCGACAGCCGGCGACATCGACGGCAGCATCCAGCAGGTCGTGTTCTACGCGAACGGCGCGGCGATCGGCACCGACACGACGAGCCCGTACAGCGTCTCGTGGAACGACGTCGCCGTGGGCAGCTACACGCTGACGGCTGTGGCCACCGACAATCTCGGCGCGGCAACGACATCTGCGCCCGTCACCATCACGGTCGCCGTCGGCAACACGCCGCCGAGTGTGTCGATCGCGAGCCCGGCGACGGGGGCGACGTTCACCGCTCCGGTGAACGTGACGATCACTGCGAACGCCAGCGACGCAGACGGCAGCGTCCAGCAGGTGTCGTTCTTCGCCAATGGCGCGTTGCTCGGGACGGACACGTCAAGTCCGTACAGCTTCACGTGGACGAACGTCACGGTGGGCAACCACACGCTGACGGCCGTCGCCACCGACAATCAGAGCGCCACCACGACGTCCACGCCGGTGCAGATCACGGTCGCGTCGCTGCCGGGACGATTGAACTTCGCGGCGGCGGTGAACGGCGGGTTCGCGACGGCATCGTCCACCCTCAGCCCGAACTATCCGGCCTCAGGCACCATCAACGGAGATCGCCGCGGCCTCGGCTGGGGCGCGGGCGGCGGCTGGAACGACGGCACGCCAAATTCGGCGCCCGACTGGCTCGAGGTGAACTTCGACGGACCGGTGCAGGTGGACGAAGTGAACGTGTTCTTCATGCAGGACAACTACACCGCGCCGGTGGAGCCCACGCTCACGATGACGTTCTTCTACTGGGGCGTGCGCGCCTTCGAGGTGCAGTACTGGAACGGCACGAGCTGGGTGGCCGTTCCGGGCGGGACCGTGACGAACAACAACAAGGTCTGGCGCCAGTTCCTGTTCTCGCCGATCACGACGACGAGGATTCGCATCCATATTACTCAGTCGCTGAACGGGTACAGCCGCGTGATGGAAGTCGAGGCGTGGGGCGTCGCGGCGAACGAGCCGGCCGCGTCATCGAGCTCCGTGCTTCAGGTACCTCAGCGCGGCCGGTGGGCCGTCCCAGCCGAGAATGCGAACGTCTTTCTTCTCGAGCGCGGTCACGGCAAGAAAGAAGTGCTCGAGCTCCTCTCTCGTCCGTTTCGGCAGGTCGCGGATGGATCGCACCTGGTCGAATCGCGGCGCTTTCAAGGGTAACGCGACGACCCGGTCGTTGCGCTGACGCGCGGCCTTGCCCGGCTCGCGCTGATCGATGCGGACGATGCCGATCGCACGGCACGGCAGGACGATCCCGGGAAACGTCGCGCTGTCCCATACGACGATCGCGTCGAGCGGGTCGCCGTCGGGTCCCTCCGTACCGGGCACGAATCCCCAGTCGAAGGGATAGATGAGCCCGTGCGTCAACGGTCTCGACATCGACATGACACCGAGCGCGGCATCGTATTTCAGCTTGACGGTGGATCCGCGAGGCGATTCGACGACGACACGGAACGTGCTCGACGTGATGAACGGCGGCAGCTGAGCCAGGTCCATGGCCCATTATCGGCTGGTCCGCAGATCGCCCAGCCGACTTGAGCCGAATCGCCAGCCGCCACTACCATAGACCGTCCACACCACATGATTGGCTACGCGATCCGGAGCTTCACCGGCCGCTCGGCGTTGCGCAAGACGCTGCGGGTACATTTCGACGGCACACCGCTCGACGGGCTGGTGACGGCGTCGCGGACGTTCCCGATGACGGCGCGCGTCGACGTGCAGACCGGGCTCGAAGAGCTTGTCCGGAAGCGGCCTGGCTCGAAACTGGTCGGCGTGTACTCGCAGATGGGACACGAGGGGTTGAGCCTGGCCCACCTGCTGGTGCCGGGGCCATTTCCCGTCGATCTCGGTCCCCTTCAGCACGACGAGGTGGACATCGGGGACGCGACGCCCGTCCGGTGCCTGCGCAACGGCCTCTGGTTGTCGCGCAGCAACGGCCTTGCGTTCGCGATCCTGATCGCCGGTGCCACACAGTTCGGGCAGATGAGCGGCCTGCTCGTGGAAATCGCCGTGCCTGCGGGAGAACCTGGCGCGGCGCTCTCGCAGGAGCTGTTCCGCGAGCTCGAGCTCTCGGTGATCGCGGCAAAAACCTATCGCGGCCGCGTGCTGTCGCTCGAAGGCTACGGCGACTTTCTCGGGCGCGCCGGCGGCGTCAAGGTCCATCGCCTGCACCAGGTGAACCGGGAAGACGTGATCCTCCCGGAGAAGACGCTGGCGCTCCTCGATCGCAACGTCGGCCGCTTCGTGGCGGTTCGAGATCGGATCAAGAATCTGCGCTTCTCGGCAAAAAAGGGACTGCTCTTCTACGGTCCGCCAGGAACGGGCAAGACGCATACGATCCACTACCTGGCATCTCAACTGCCCGAGCACACCACGCTGCTCGTCACCGCCGAACAGGTGGGCCTGCTCGGCGAGTACTTTCGACTCGCGCGGTTCCTGCAGCCAGCGATGATGGTCGTCGAGGACGTCGATCTCATCGCGCGCGAGCGGGCGCATCTCCAGCATCCAGGCCAGGAGATGCTGCTGAACAAGCTGTTGAACGAGATGGACGGCCTGCGCGAGGACGCCGACGTGCTGTTCATCCTGACCACCAACCGTCCCGACCAGCTCGAGCCGGCCCTCGCTTCCCGTCCCGGCCGAATCGATCAGGCGATTGAGTTCCCGCTCCCGGACGAGGCCGGACGCACGAGGCTCGTCACACTGTACTCTCGCGATCTCGTCGTGTCCGCGCCGCTGAGTGATCTGATCGTGCGTCGAACACAGGGCGCGAGCCCCGCCTTCATCAAGGAGTTGATGCGTCGCTCTGCGCAGTTCCAGTTCGAAGTGGGCCCCGACAACGTGCTGCAGCAGGCCGCCGTGGACGGCGCGATCGAAGAGATGGTCTTCACCGGCGGCGCCCTGAACCTCACCTTGCTCGGCGGGTCCAGCGAGCTCACCGCGATCCGCGACTAGAAGCGGGGCACGCGATCGGGGACCCGGATCGCATGCCCCGCCTCACGCAGCCTAGCGCGATGCGCTCTGCGCCTGCTGCTTGTAGAAGTCGGCGGCGCGCTGCTCGAGCTCTTCGGACGTCAGATCCTCCCTGTGGCTGGCAATCCACCAGGTATAGCCCGCGGGATCGGCCACTGCGCCGGCTCGATCGCCCCAGAACTGGTCGGCCATCGGCATCTGCACTTTGCCTCCGGCGCGCTCGGCGCGATCGAAGAGGGCGTCGCAGTCCTCGACGTACAGCCACAGCGACGCCGGAGAGCCGCCAAAGGCCTGCAGCCCTTTCAGGCCGGGCATCACGTCGTTCACCATGAAGTGTGAGTTCCCGATCTTGAGATCGGCGTGCGTGATCTTGCCGTCGGGACCCGTGTTGCGAGTGACTTCTTCGGCCCCGAGCGCCTTCTTGTACCAATCGATCGTTTGTGCGGCGCGATCGAGTGTCAGCTGCACGGTGAGCGTCTGAGCTCCGGCAGGAACAGATTTCGTTGCTTTCGTCATCAGGACCTCCTCGTCGTGCGTCACAGGAATGACGCGTTCACGTCTCGTGTTCGAGACAGGATGTGAGCTGGAGGCCTTGAACCCAGTCTATTACACGATCGTGTCGATGAGGTGACGCGATCTACCGGCTCGACAGCGAGATTTCTTCGACGACGGCATGTGGCGGGAGCGTCGCGACCAGCCACACGCAGGCGGCGATGTCTTCGGGCTGGAGCATGCGCGCACGCTGCGCAGTCGAGGGCGGCTCCAGTCGCTTGTCGAGGAGCGGTGTGTTGACGTCACGTGGACAGATTGAGCACGCGCGTACACCATGTCGGCGTTCTTCCGCATTAATCTGTTGCGTCAGACCGCTCAGTCCGAATTTTGACGAGACGTACGCCGGCCCGGCGAGATCGCGCGCGACCTTCCCGACATCGGAGTTGATGTTGATGATGGTGCCGGTCCGCCGCTCGCGCATGCCGGGGAGGAACGCGCGCACGCAGTAGTACGCGCCGTGGAGATTGGTCGCGAGCACGGCCTGCCAGTCTTCCACCGATAGCGTCTCGAAGCTTCGCTGCGGGACGTTGATGCCTGCGGCATTCACGAGCAGGTCCACTTCGCCGAGCCGTTCGAGCACGGCCGCGCCCATGGCGGCGACCGCCTCTGGCGCGCTGACGTCGCACGGGTACAGCGTGATGCGGCCGTCGGCCGCTGGACCGATCACGGACGCAGTCTCCGCGAGCGTTTCCGCCCGGCGGCCGACCAGCGCAACGTTCCACCCTTCAGCGGCAAACCGCAGCGTAATCGCCCGGCCGATGCCGCTGCCTGCCCCGGTGATGACGGCGACACTCATGGATGGTCCCGAACAGTACCAGCCGCGGACGTCGTGATTCAACCGCTCTTGATATCGACGACCGGCGTCCCGTCGATGGCTTCGATAGGTATAAGGGGTCAGAGCTCTCGCTGTGGAAAACTCCTGCAACTCTAAGATCTGCTGGGTTGCAGGAGTTTTCCACAACGGGAGCTCTGACCCCTTTCGATGCCGTCGATCGCGCGCACCACGACAGGATGCAGGCCCAGCGGGTTCGGCCGATCGGGCGATCGCGTGACGAAGACGCCGGTGAGCGGATTGCGCGGATCGGAACGCGGATGAACTTTGAGGACGTCACGGCGCGCTCGATGAAGCCACGTGATGACGACGAGCTTGTCGCCCACGGCCAGGCCGTCGAGCGCCGCAGCTAGCGATGGCCGTATCTCGAGCCAGGCGTCGGGCGCCCCCTCCGATCCCTGCATCGGTGCGTCGCGAAGCGCCCGGAGCTCGGAACGAATCACGCCGACGGGCTGCAACCGCACGGCGATCGACGCGTTGCGCCTGGCTCCCGGGCTCATACGAATGCCTCCGCGCGCGAGCTTACTTCACGACCAGTTTTCCCCGCAGCATGTTCATGCCGCAGGCAAAACTGACCTCGTCTTTTTCAGGCGTGAGGGCGATGGTCACCGGCTCGTTCAGCGGCAGTGCTTTCTTGAGCTTCAGCGACGGCACGACGACTTCGGTCGCGCACGTCTTGTCGGTCTTGCGCGTGAACACCAGCTCGATCGGCACGCCCGCTTGTACCTCGACGCGATTCGGCGAGAAGCCTTCTGGCGTGACGGCGATCTCGACGCGTTTCGGCTTGGGCGGATCCTGAGTCTGGCCTCGAGTCGTGATCTCGAGACCAATCGCCAAATTGAGGATGGTCAGAATGGATGCGAGTGTTTTCATGGGCTAGAAGGTATGGACTAATCCCAGCTGCGCCTGCCACTTCGAATCGAGCTGTCGATTCGCCAGCGCTCTATGCAGTGGAAACTTGAACTCCGCCTGAATCGTCGTCTTGCCGATGCTGACCGCGACTCCCGGCGCGAAGGCGAGCCAACTGCCGCCGCCGACCAGCACCGGGACGCCATTGAAGATGTCCTGGTGCCGATGAAGCCAACTGAATCGCCCGAGCGCGACCAGCGAGTGCCAGCGAATCTCGCGCGAGGCGCCGGCGCCGATTTCCCAGGACGCTCCGGTACGGAGTCCGAACTCGTTCTCGTACACCGGCACGCGCGCGGCGCCTGTGACGAAGACGCGAGTGCCGGGCGGAAAAATCGCACTGAACGCTCGATTCGCGCTGATGCCGAACAGCGGGTCCACGGTGCCTGAGCCGCGCTGCAGGCGGGAGACAGGAATCAGGCTGTCGTCCTCGAGCTCGTTCCGGAATCGTGGCCGCTCGGTCTTTCCAGTTGGCACCGACACGCCGCCATTCAGCGTGACGTTCCATCCGATCGAGTTCGGCACTCGGTACCATGCGATCGCCGAGGTGTCGCCGAGACCGCGAAAGGTCTCGCTGAACTGGAGCGGACCCTCAGGCCGATTGACCACGGCCGAGCGCGTGACGTCAGGAATCGTCGCGGAAATCTGAAGTCCCATGTTCATCGTGAGCCGGACGTCCCCGGTGAGGAGCAGGACGCGAACCCTCGTGCGTTCCTGCAACGGATTGGGCGTCTCAGTCGAACCGTCGTACGGCGTGTCGCGATTCTCCGCGAGCAGCCACACCCCCGCCTGCACCCGACCCGTCGTCATGCCATCCGTGAGCACACCTCGCCAGCCTGGGAGGTAGGGGTTGCCTCAACCCGCTCAAGTCTGGCCGGATGCGACGGCCGGCAGCAGTATGCCGATCGCGAGTAAGAGCGCTTTCCGCAGTCTCATGGATTACAGACAGCCTCGTTTACCTGCTGCCCAATCCTCAAGTGTACTCCGGTGCGGTGGGCGGCACGAAACTCTCACGGCGCGCTGCTATGATGACCCCCACACCCAGGAGTTGCCTGTGCGCCACCTGCGTCTTGCGATCCCGTCCTTCGTCTTCATCGCGACAATCGGTACCGGCGGCGCGAGCCTGCCGGCGATCGCCGCGGGCGCCCCGCCGGCCGCGGGCGACGTCATCTTCAACGAGTACGCGGGCGACAACGACACGAACGAGAACGACTTCTTCGAGCTGCTCGTGCTCGGCAACAACGTGGATCTGCGCGGCCTGCGGATCTCGGACAACGAGGCGGGCAGGAACGGCGCGCTCAACAACGGCGAGTCGGTGTTCGTGCTCGGCAACGACGCGTACTTGTCCGCGGTGCCGCGCGGAACGGTGATCGCGATCTGGACGATCGCCACAGGCGTGACGACCGACACGGTCGTCAACCCCGCGGCACGCGACTGGAAAATGGTGCTGGCGCCGGGCACCGGCGTCACGAGCGGCGTCGATCGTCTTGGCGGGATTCTGAACGCCGGGCTCTCGACCGGCGGCGACGCGCTGTATCTCTATCTGCCGGGCCCCGACGGCGGCAGCGCCGGAACCGACAACGTCTATCTCGATTTCATCTCCTGGGAAGAGGACGAAGCCACCGCGCCGGCGGGCCTTGCCGATCTGCATCTGTCAGCGGCGGCCGACAACGCCTACTACAGCGGCAACACGGCCGCCGGCAACGATCAGGGCAATCAGTGGCATCGCTACGACGGCGCGCCCAACGCGAGCACGACGCCGGGAGAGCCGAACCCCAAACAGGATCTCGGCAGTCTGCGGACCGCGTCCGGCAAGCTGTGAGTTAGAACAGCACGTAACACAGCACCGCGCCGACGACGGCCATCGAGAGTCCCCACGCCAGCAGCTGAGTGAAGAGCTTGCGGCTGTCGCCGCCGCCCGCGCTGGCCATGCACAGCGCGCCGATCGTCGAGAGCGGCGAGACGTCGACGAGGTGGCCGCCGATGTTCATCGACATCGCGATCCCGGCGGCGCTCGCGCCGGGCAGCTGGGCCGCCAGCCCGGGCACGAGCGGCAGAAACGCCGGCAGCACGACGCCCGACGTGCTGCTGTAGACCGAGACGATGCCCGTCAGCAGCGCGACGACGCCGGTGACCGTGTCGGGCGTCGAGATGCGGGCGACGAGCGAGACCATCAGGTCGAGGCCCTGAAATCTCTCGACGAGCGCAATGAGCACCGTCACGCCGCAGACCATGACGATGACCCGCCACGGCATCTGCTTGATCGCCTCGCCGTCGTCGGCGGCGCCGGCGAGCACGAGCACGACCGCCGCCACGAACGCGGCCAGTCCGACGTGGACGCCGAACAGCGAGCACGCTGACGAGGAGCGCGGCGATCACGCCGAGCGTGATCCACTGCCGTCGATTGAACGGCGTCGTCGCCTCCGGATCCGGCGGCAGGTCGGCGAGCGTCCGGCCGGCGCGGAACAGCCGAAGGCCGCCGAAGAGCGCGTAGCCGCCGAACGCCATCAGGCGTGCGCGGCGAGGTTGTAGAGATACGCCTGCGGCCTCGAGGCCCGGCATCTGGTTCTTCGCCATGATGCCGTTGACGATGATGCCGGTCGGCGCGAAGGGCGAGAGCGCGCCGGAGTTGGCGCCGTTGCCGACCATGATGGCCATCAGGAACAGCGGGATGCCGGCGCGCGACGCCGTGGCCATCGCGATCGGCGTGAGCAGCGCCGCCGTCGCGATGTTGCCGGGCCCCATCGACGACAGCGCCGCGCCGAGCACGAAGAACATGATCGGAATCGTGCCGGCGTTGCCGCGGCAGACGCGCACGGCGTGGTGCGTGAGCTCGCGACAGCGTGCCGTTCGACTGCGCCATCGCGAAGAGCAGCGTCACGCCGGCCAGCGTCAGGAACAGCTGGCTCGGAAAGCCGGCCATCACCGTGTTGACCGGCAGCCCGCCGATGTAGACGCCGACGATCCACGCCAGCGCGATCGACAGCACGCCGACGTTCAGGCGGCTGACGCAGCTGACGAGCACCGCGAGCGCGAGCGCGGAGACGGAGAGCGATGGCGAGGTTCATGAGGGCGTCAGGAGAGTCTGCACGAGTTCGGCGGCGTGCAGCGCGCGAACGCCGGTGAAGTCGGCGATCTGCTGCCGGCACGACGTGCCGCTCGCCACGAGCACGGCATCGCGGCCAGCGCGCGCGCCGCCGGCAGCAGTCGCCGCTCGCCGATGGCGCGCGAGACCTCGAAGTGCTCGCGCATGTAGCCGAACGACCCGGCCATGCCGCAGCAGCCGGCATCGGGATCGACGACGGTCGCGCCGGGAATGCGCGCGAGCAGCGCCTTCGCCGGACGCCAGGTCGCCCATCGCCTTCTGGTGGCAGTGGCCGTGGAGCACGACCGTCGCGGGCCCTGACGCGAGCGTGAGGCGCGCTCGACCGTCGCGGCATTCCGCCTCGAGCCAGTCCTCGAACAGGCGCGCGCGCTCCGCGACGGCCCGGGCCTTCGCGCGATCGTCGCCCGCGAGCAGGTCCGGCGCGTCCTCGCGGATGGCGGAGAGACAGCTCGGCTCGAGAAACACGAGCGCCTGTCCGCGTTCGGCGAGCGGAAACAGCCGTTCGGCGTTCTCGCGCGCGCGACGCCGGGCTTCGTCGAGCAGGCCCTGCGAGATGAGCGGCCGGCCGCAGCAGACGTTCGGCGCGAGCGTGACGCCGTACCCGAGCCGCTCGATCACGTCGAGCGCCGCCAGACCGATCGCCGGGTGGAAGTGATTGGTGAACGTGTCCACGAAGAGCGCGACGGTCGGCGGGCCGATCGGGGTGACGCCGGACGAACCGCCGGCGGAACGTCTGCCGATCCCAGGCCGGCGGCGCTGCGCCGGCGATCGAGGCCGAGCAGGCGTTCGTTGAGCAGCGCGGACGAGCGCGCTTCGCGGATAGCACGTTCGAGATCGGCGCGAACCGGCTGCCCCACCGCGCCAGCCGATCGACGTGGCCGAGCACGCGCGCGTGCGCCGGCATGCCGCGCCGTCGCCAGTACGCCGACAGGAACTCGCTCTTCATGCGCGCGACGTCGACGCCGACCGGGACACTCGGTCTTGCACGCCCGGCACTCGAGGCACAGATCGAGCACCTCGTGCACGCGCGTCGTCGGACAGACCGGCATCGCCGAGCCTGCCGGCGAGCGCCAGCCGCAGCGCGTTCGCGCGGCCGCGCGTCGAGTGCGCCTCGTCGCGCGTCGCCATGAACGACGGGCACATCGTGCCCGGACTGCGTCTTGCGGCAGGCGCCGAGTCCGCTGCACATCTCGACCGCGCCGGCGAAGCCGCCGTGCTCGGTGTAGTCGAAGACGTGGTCACAGGCGACGCGATCGATACGCCGGGCCGTACCGCAAGTTCGCCGAGAGCGGCGGCGCGTCGACGATCTTGCCGGGATTGAAGAGCCGTCCGGATCGAACGTCCGCTTGATCTGCCGGAACGCGTCGTAGAGCGACGGTCCGAACATGCGCTCCATGAACGGACTGCGGACGAGGCCGTCGCCGTGCTCGCCCGACAGCGCGCCGCCGTACGTCAGCACGAGATCGGCGACGTCCGACGCGATCGCCTCGAACTTCGCGACGCCCGCCGCCGTCTTGAGATCGATGACCGGCCGCACGTGCAGGCAGCCGACCGACGCATGCGCGTAGACGCCGGCCGTCGTGCCGTGCCGGTCCACGAGGGCGAGAAAGTCGCGGATGTAGTCGCGCAGCCGCTCGGGCGCGACGGCGGTGTCTTCGACGAACGACAGCGACTTCGCGTCGCCCTTCATCGACATCGACAGCCCGAGCGCGGCCTCGCGGACGTGCCAGATCGCCTGCTGCGCGCCGGTTCGATCGCGCGATGGCAGCGGCAGTCGAACCCGAGCGCGCGCAGGTCCGCCTCGAGCGCGTCGAGTCGCGGCGGCAGCTCGTCGGCGCGATCGCCGTAGAACTCGACGCACAGCAGCGCCGCCGGCTCGCCGTCGACGAACGTCTGCCGGAGCCGGTGCAGATCGGCGTTCATCTTCGTGTGATTCAGGATGAACGCGTCCATCACCTCGACGGCCGACGGCCGGTGCCGCAGAATCGCCGGCGTCGCGCCGAGCGCGTCGAGCAGATCGTCGAACTGGATCACGAGCACGGCCTTCGCCGCCGGCAGCGGGACGAGGTTGACCGTCGCCTCGACGACGATGCCGAGCGTGCCTTCGGATCCGACGATGAGCTTCGCGAGATTGAACGGCGCGTGTCGTCCGACGAACTCGTCGAGGTTGTAGCCGCCGACGCGTCGCAGCACCTTCGGGTAGCGCCGCTCGATCTCGTCCGCATGCTCGCGGCGCCAGCCGGCGGACTTCGCGATAGCAGGCGGCCTCGAGCGTGCGCTCCGCCGCACAGATCGCTCGAGCTCCGCGCCGGCCACGGGCCGGAACCAGGCGGACGTGCCGTCCGAGAGGATCACGTGCGAGCTCGAGCACGTGGTCGATCGTCTTGCCGTAGATCACCGATCGCGCGCCGGCCGAGTTGTTGGCGATCATGCCGCCGACGGTGGCGCGGCTCGCGCTCGAGATGTCCGGCGCGAATCGCAGCCGATGCGGCGCCAGCGCGGCGTTCAGCTCGTCGAGCACGATGCCGGGCTCGACGCGCGCCCAGCGTTCCTCGACGTTCACTTCGAGCACGCGGTTGAAGTACTTCGACGTGTCGACGACGAGGCCGGCGCCGATGGCCTGGCCGGCCTGCGACGTGCCGCCGCCGCGCATCGTGATCGGGCAGCCGTGACGCCGGCAGGCGTCCACGATGCGCACGAGATCCTCGCGCGATTTCGGAATGACGACGCCGGCCGGCTGAATCTGGTAGACGCTGGCGTCGGTCGAGTACAGCGCGCGCGAGACGTCGTCGAAGCGGACCTCGCCGTCGAGCGCGCCTTCGAGGTCGCGGCGCAAGCGCGGCGAATCGACGCGGGCATCATAGGCGGTCAGGTCTTGTATTGACGTACGTCAGCGCAAGACCTGACCCCCTATAATCGCGGCATGGCTCGCGTGCGGGCGCCACTTCCTGCAGATTCCCGGGCCGACGAACACGCCCGATCGCGTCCTGCGCGCGATGGCGGCGCCGACGATCGATCATCGCGGCGCCGGAGTTCGCCGAGCTCGGCCGCGAAGTGCTCGACGGACTGAAGACGATCTTTCAGACGCGGTCGCCGGTCGTGATCTACCCGGCGTCGGGCAGCGGCGCGTGGGAAGCGTCGCTCGTCAACACGCTCTCGCCCGGCGACGCGGTGCTCGCGTTCGACATCGGCGAGTTCTCGAAGAACTGGGCGGAGGTCGCGCGCCGGCTCGGCCTCGACGTCGAGGTCGTGCCCGGCACCTGGCGGCGCGGCGTCGATCCGGACGAGCTGGCGCGAGCGGCTCGCCGGCGATCGCGATCATCGCATCAAGGCGCTGCTCGTCGTGCACAACGAGACGTCGACGGGCGTCACGAGCCGGCTGCCCGAGATCCGGCGCGCCATCGACGCCGCCGAGCATCCGGCGCTGCTGCTCGTCGACGCGGTGTCGTCGCTCGGCTCGATCGATCTGCGTCACGACGAGTGGGGCCTCGACGTCACGCTCGCCGGATCGCAGAAGGGCCTGATGCTGCCGCCGGGCCTCAGCTTCAACGCGCATCAGCGACCGAAGGCGCTCGCGGCGTCGAAGACAGGCGCGGCTGCCGCGCGCGTACTGGGCGTGGGAGCCGATGCTCGCGGCCAACGCGAACGGCTTCTTTCCGACGACGCCCGCGACGAACCTGCTGTTCGGTCTGCGCGAAGCGCTGCGCATGCTGCAGGAGGAAGGACTGCCGCGCGTGTTCGCGCGTCATCGGCGCCTCGCCGAGGCCGCGCGCGCGGCCGTGCGCGCGTGGGATCTCGAGATTCTGTGCGAGCGCGAGGACGAGCTCAGTCCGGTCGTGACGACGGTGGTGATGCCGGCGGGGCACGACGCCGATCGGTTTCGCGCGATCGTGCTCGATCGATTCAACATGTCGCTCGGCGCCGGGCTCGGGCGCCTGAAGGGCCGCGCGTTCCGCATCGGCCACCTCGGCGACTTCAACGAGCTGATGCTGATCGGCACGCTCGGCGGCGTCGAGCTGGGTCTGGCGGCGGCCGGCGTGCCGTTTCAGCGCGGCGGCGTGCAGGCCGCGATCGACGTGTCTCTCGAGCCCCGAGCACGCCGGCGTGGGCGTCAGCGGCCGGTGAACTTCGGCGGGCGCTTTGCGAGAAACGCCGACGACGCCTTCGCGGAAGTCCGCGCTGCGCGTAGCAGGCCGCGACGAGCGTCGTCGATCTCGCCAGCGTCGCGGAGCGCCGAAGCGCGCAGACGCGCCAGCGCGGTCTTCGCGGCGCGAATGCGTGAGCGGCGCATTGCGGCGCGATCGTCGCGGCCAGCTCGCCGACGACGCGATCCGACGTCGCCGGGTTCTGCCAGCCGCGTGACGAGCCCGCTGGCCGCGGCCTCGGTCGCGTCGAGAATCCGCCGGTGAGGAGCAGGTCCTTCGTCCGCGCGATGCCGAAGATGCTCGACGAGCCGCGCGCAGTTCTCGAACGACAAGCGCGTTGCCGAGCGTGCGCGCGATCGGCACGCCGAAGCGGGCGGCCGGCGAGCACACGCGCAGATCGCACGCGAGCGCGATCACGCAGCCGGCGCCGGCGGCGATGCCTTCGACCTGGGCGATCGTCGGGACGCCGACGCGCTCGAGCCGCGCCACGCACGTCTTCGAGGCGGCGCTCGTACTCGATGCCGTCCTCGCGCGTCGTGAACGCGGCGAACTGGCTGATGTCGGTGCCGGTGCAGAACACTCGCGCCGGTCGCGCGAATGACGAACGCGCGCAGGTCGGCGATCTGCGTCCACGCGCTCGCAGGCGTCGACGAGCGCGTCGTACATCGCCCACGTCATCGCGTTGCCGGCCTCCGGGCCGATTGATGGTGAAGTACGCCGACCGGACCGGCTCGACGAGAAGATCGTGGTCGCTCACGATGGCACATGGGTCACGATGAGCGAGCGCGCTCGAAGGAATCCGCGTGCTCGATGTCGACGCAGGTGATGGCCGGTCCCTTCTGCGCGATGCAACTATGCGACATGGGCGCCGACGTGATCAAGGTCGAGCCGCCGGAAGGCGATCCGACGCGGCAGATGGGCGCGCGCGCCGGCACCGGACAGCGCCGGCTTCGCGGCCCTCAATCGCGGCAAGCGCGGCATCGTGCTCGACCTGAAGTCGGCCGCCGGGCGGCGAGGCGCTTCGTGCGGCTCGCGGCCCGCGCGGACATCCTCATCGAGAACTTCCGGCCCGGCGTGATGCGCGAGCTCGGGCTGGACTATCCGGCGCTGTCGGCCGGAACAACCCGCGGCTGATCTACGCGTCGATTTCCGGCTACGGCCAGACGGGACCGGACGCGGCGAAGGGCGGATTCGATCTCGATCGCGCAGGGCGTGTCCGGCCTGATGTCGGTGACCGGCGAGCCCGGCGGGCCGCCGGTCAAGTCCGGCGTGCCGCTGACCGATCTCGGCGCCGGACTCTTCGCGCTCGCCGCGATTCTCGCGGCGCTGCACCATCGCCACACGACCGGCCGCGGACAGTACATCGACACGTCGCTCGCTCGAGGCCGGACTCGCGCTTCTCGGTGTGGGAATCGGCCGAGTTCTTCGCGGAAGGCGTGACGCCGCAGCCGCTCGGATCCGCGCATCGATTCCTCGCGCCGTATCAGGCGATTCGCTGCGCCGACGGCTACATCACGATCGGCGCCGGCACCGATCGCCTCTTCGCCGAGCTCTGCCAGGCTGCTCGGCCATCCGGAGTGGATCACGCTGCGCGGACTTCGCGAGCGCGTCGGCGCGTGTCCGGAATCGGCAGGAGCTCATCGACGCGATCGAGACGTGACGTCTCGACGAATACCCGAGGCACACTGGCTCGCGCGGCTCGGAAGCGCGCGGGATTCCGTGCGGGCCGATCAACACCTACGCCGACGCGTTCGCGGATCCGCAGGTGCAGGCGCGACAGATGGTCGTCGAGATCGACCATCCCGGCGCTCGGCCCGTTGCCGACCCTGGGCTCGCCGATCAAGATGTCCGACACGCCGCCGACAGTCGGCCGCCACGTACCTCGCCTCGGCGAGCACACGCGCGAGGTGCTGCGCGAGGCCGGTTTGAGCGACGACGAGATCGCGCGACTGACGTAGATGCCGTCAGTTTCGCGCGAACAGTTGCGTCGCGTTGCGTCCGTAGAAGTTGCCGATCGACTCGAGCACCTGACACGCGTCACCACCGGGTACCCGATCTCCGATGACGAACGCGATGTGGATCATGCCGTCCGGCATCACCCAGGATCGGTGCAGGATGGTGCTGGCAGGAATGGGCTGATCGCACCCGGTGAACCGATTCAACGCGGCGTTGAACTGCTCATCGGTCGTGGTCGATCGCGTCCATCGCTTCAGGAGCGTCCAGGCTCGCTGCCGGTACGTCGTTCTCGCCTGAGACTCCGGCTCATTCTTTGACGCGAAGAACGTGAAGAGGAAACCCACCGGCTTCGCATCCTGCGTCTTGAACTCCCGCATCAGATAGCGGCCCTCGTCGATCTGCACTGACCCGGAGGTCGTCCAGCCCTCCGGCTGGCAGAAGGCCATGTTCATTTCGCGGGATCGGTAGTTCGAGAAGGCCGGCGCCTGCACGGGCTTGGTGGTCTTCGCCTCGACCAGCTCGCCGTTCAGATAGAACTCGGCACGGTACTGGCCTGGCGGCAGGCAGTGGGACGCTCCGTCGTGATAGTTGCGCATCAGGTCGCCCAGTCCGGTGCTCGGCAGCAGTTTCTGGTTGGTGGGACCGAACAGCGGCAGCACCACCCGCCACACGTTCCATTCGGGCACGAGCGTCAGCCAGACGACGGAGAACCGATCTGTGCCCTGATTGAAGTTCTCGAACTTCGCCTTCCAACTGACGCGTGATGCCCGCACCGAGAATTCAGGGTCGCTGACGCGGACGCGGCCCGGCGAGGGGGTCGCCGCGCCGCCCATGAGCAGCAGCCGCTTGATACGGGTCGTGGCCGCTTTCGTGTCGCCACACACGGCGCCGGCGGAGTGCACTTTGGGACAGTACGTCTCGAGGATGTTCAAGTCGGTCATCATCGAGCCGACGAGCTGCTGGTCCGCGGTCAGGCGGAGATGCTCGATCGCCGCGCCGTACATCGCCTCGGCGCGCAATCGGTCGCCCTTCGCGAGACGGGCGAGCGCCAGATTCGTATAGAGCAGACTGGCGATGTTGAGGTCGGCCGGCCGGAGCTTCTGCACCACATCGAGATCCAGCTTGTCGCCTTTCTCGATGGCCGTCGCGTCAACGCCTCGCTGGAGCACTGCGATGGCCGTATCGAGGCGCGACAGGTCGCCGTTGGTCAGGGCCAGCAGCGTCGCATTGAATCCCTGGCGGTTGAGCATCCTCGGCGTCGGCGACCATCCGGCCATCGAAAGCGCCGCCGCGGTCTTTTCGAGCGATCGCGCGATGTCGGGGAGCAAATCCTTCGTCGGAAAGCTCGTGTAGCTGCCCTCACGGTCGGCGCGCTTGATCGCGCTGTACGCCGTCGATCGCTCGTACTGGGCGCGCGCGAAATCAGGGCGTGCCTCGACGGCGCAGTCCAGCTCCTTCGCCGCCAGTTTGTACTCGTCGCCGGTCTCGGCTCGATCGATGAGCGCCTTCCCCGACCCGTAGAAGCTCGCCGCCAGCTGAATCGTGTGCTCCGCGCGGTCGCGCTCGCCTGCAAATCTCTCTCGATCGGACTCGCAGCGTTCCGACAACGTGGACGACGGCTGCGCCGGCCTGAGGTAGACGACAAAGGCGTGAATGAACGTCCCGACCGCAAGCGCCGTCCCGGCGAAGGCAAGGACGGTGGCCGGGACGCCTTCGCCCTTGAGCTTCACGTGATCGCGGCCTTTGTCCACTCTCACGTCCATCCCGAGTGACTGGCCGAGCAGATACAGGGCGATCGCAAACAGAGTGAGCGCGAGGATGTACGTCGTCGATTTCACCTCCCACTTCTCGGCCAGGCCGATGTAGCCATCGGCGAGGGCATAGAGCTGGGCCGGATTCGTGTTGCCTTTGTAGTACAGGTCCGCCATCAGCTTCGGCACGGGATCCTGCGCCGAGTCGAACTGGAACTGCTCCAGCGTCTTCGCCTGCGTGCGCAGCTCCTCGTTCTCGAGGACCTTGCAATCGCGCTCGCGGTCGCGATCGGCAGACCTGATCGCGGCGAGGCCGGCGTCGTCAGTCATGAAGAACGCGCGCTGGCTGGCCAGCGCGCAACGCACTCGTGCGCTGATGAGGTCGAAGGCGCCCGTGATGCCCTTGGCGCGCGCTTCGAGCCATCGTTCGCCGTTTGCGCTGTTCAGCACGACTTCGGTCGCGAAGGCGCGATGGGCGGCGGCGTTGGCATGCGTCGTCGCGCCGGCGTACCAGAAACCGACGAACGAGCTCATCAACACGGTGAACGCGATGATCGCGACCAGGAGCTTCTCGCGTCGGACGTGCACGTGGCGCAGCACGAGGTGCGCGCCCAGGAACCGCCGGATCTCGAGCTCGGGAGGGTGCGCGGCTTCGCCATGCGCCGGCACGGTCAGCCAGCCCAGCCTCCAGAACATCAACCCGGGAATCAGGTAGACGCCGGCGACGAACCCCATCGGCGTGATGACGCTGTGGTCGCGAATCCACGCGTACACCGCCGCGAGGAGGAACGACGCCAGACCAGTCGCCACACACACGTTGACGCGGAACGGCTTCTCTTCGACCAGATCGGCGAGCGTGAGCATGACCAGGGCAACGATGAACAGGAACACGCCGAACGCGAGCGGCGGCACGCTGTGGTGCAACCGCGCGATGTCGGCGGTCAGCCGCTGCCAGAGACTGAGTTGCTGCTGCGCGACGGTGACGTCATACGAAAGCGGGGCCTTGGAGCTGCCGCCGTGCCCGTCTTCAGCGGCCTTCGCGCCGCCGGTCTTCATGTAGCCGAGCGTCGCCAGCTCCGAGGTGACCGCGTTCGCGAGCCGCTCCTCGGTCGAGCCGCCATCGTGCCAGTCGCGCACCGCCGAGAGCCCGGCGCCGGCGATTCGCGCCAGCGCATTTTCCTGCTGGGCCTGCACGTCGAGCTGGCCGGCCTGCGTCGCATCGTGCTGGCGAATCCGCTCGGCCGTGCCCTGGAGGCTCGAGGCGAGCCTGAGATAGGCGCGCTGCCGGTCTTCGAGCATCGCGCGGAATCCCAGATCGCTCACGATGGCCTGGCGGAGCGACAGCTCGACCATCTGGCCAAGGGTGAGCTGCCGATGCAGCCTCGCGGTGTGCTGTTCGGTCCGGGCCATCCAGTACGCCACCGCCGCGCCGAATGACGCGATGACGATCATCAGGAAGACCAGACCGGATCGCGTCAGCAGCGGCCGGCTCAGACGCGCTCGCAGAGAAGAAACTCGCGCGCTCGACGAACTCGCCGGCGCGGAAGGGTGGGGAGCCGATTCCATATTGCTGGCCTCGCTGGAGCGGTGAAACGCTGGTGTTATACACCGAGGCCAGGGGGTCCGCCAGTGCGTCTAAGAGCGTGTCAGGGGTCAGGAAACGAAGTCCCCGGAGTGAGAGAGGAGTACTCCATGAAGTCAGCGAGAACGCTCATCATCTTGTTGGCGTGCCTGCCTGCGGTGGCCGATCTGGCTGCGAGCGGCCCCGTCGGCGTGTTCGCGGTGATCGAGAAGGTGGCCTTCGAGCCGAACGAACAGGCGCCGGAGCGACTCAAGCTCTGGGGCGCGTTCGTCTTCGCGGACGGCGGGATCCAGGCCAGCGGAACGACGGCGACGGCGGCGCGGGGCTACCTCTATTTCAGAATGCCTGCCGCGACCGAAGCGCCCACCCAGAACGTCAGGACGGAGTGGTCCGATCTCAAGGCGATGGCCGGCACCGGACAGGCCGTCGCGTTTGGAAACTGGGGCTACATCGGCGCGTTCAACCCCGACGGACCCAATCAGATCTTCGTGACCGTGCAGGTCGGCGATCGGGCGTTCCGCGGGCTTCCGCTTCGCGTGTACAACGCAACGGACACGGCGCCGGAGCCTGCGCCATATGTGACCAACACCGGCATCGTGAAGATTCCCGACTCCGGCGCTCACGCCGCGGTCGTCAAGCGGCTCAGGGACAGCGTCAAGCGATAGGTCGGGCTCGAGTCAGAACCGCACGGCGACGCCGAATCGCGTGCTGAAGTTGTGGCTCGTGCATTCCCTGGCGGCGCACGGAGGCGCGAAGCTCCGATGCCACATCATCGTGTCGCCGAAGTCGAAGCGCGCCACGAAACGCGGTGACGGATAGAACTCGAAGACGCCGCCGAGGTCGAGCGCGAATTCGGTCCGATACTCGGGCACCGCCAGGAGGATCAGTGCGCACTGGTCGCCATGGCACACGACTCCCTTGTTCTCGAGGCTGGTCAGCCCCGGGCGTACTTTCGCGAAGAGGCCGACGCGCTCACCCCGCACGCCGATCTTCGCGCCAAACAACGCTTCGGTCCGCCGGCGGCGGTACTCGATCCCGAGCGTCTCTTCCGACTGGAGCAACGCGTCGTCATGCGGAAAGAACGTGACCTCGGCTTCGGCGGCCAGCCACGACATCACGTCGAACCCGAAGCGTCCGCCGAAGCCGGTGTTCGTTGACGACGAGAAGTCGCTGAGCTTCAGCAGGGACACGTGTCCGCCAACTTCGAAGCGCTGTCCGGATGACTGCGCGAATGTCACGTCGGCGCCGGCGAGGCAGGCGACGACGGTGAGGACGGGCAGAAAAAGACGACGCGATCTCATGAGTCGTACTCCCGATAGTCCAGGCAGGGCGGCCAGGCTCATTGCAAACGGCATGCCCGCGACGTCAACCCTCCAGATGCCAGGACAACGTCAAGGTGTCTGACACCGAACGTGCGTACTCCACGGTGCCGTCGAAGTGGGCCGTCGCGAGGACCTCCTCGCCTGCCGGGAATTCGCCCTCGAGCTCGAAGTCGAACGTCGCCGCGGGACCCAATGTGATGGTCTCCCACACCGACGGCTGTCCGGGAATTTGGATGTGCAGCAGCAGCCGCTGCGCGCCGACGTCCGGGCTCACGTGCCCAAAAAGATGAACGCGCTCGAACATGATGCCGCCGTCGAGCACCGTCTCGGTCCGCCGGCGCGGCTTGATGACGTACTTGGCGCCGCCCCAGCGCTCCTCGCTGTCGTCGTCCCGGCGCCATGCTTCCAGGATGAACGTGATGTCCTTGTTGCAGCGCGCGTCGAGCAGGTACTCCTCCAGTTCGACCTTGATGCGGAACATGCCGCGGGATCGCGGCGCAATCCGCAGGACGGCAGGCGTGACGGTCAAACGTGCGCCCGGTCCCATGCCGCGCGGGACCAGTCGGGCCTCCTCGATGTACGAGCCCGTATTCGAGACCTGGAACATGAATTCGACCGGCTTTGGCGGGCTGTCCGCGACGGACTCGAGAATGAAGACATTCTGCTGCGCCCAGTTGTTGTGGTGGTTGGTGTCGTCTGACGCCAGCGCGACGCCAGCATCGTTCACCGGCACATCGCGGTCACCGATCTCGGCGCGGAAACAGACGTGCGTGTCGTCCTCACTGCTGACCTCCCAGTCGAAGCGGACGATCGCAGGCGGGTCGGTGCGTGACGGGTTGAGGAGATCGATCAGCTCCTCCTGGTTACTGATGCTCTTCCAGTCGCCATCGCCCTCCGGATGCCGCAGAACCAGTCGCACCTGCACGTTGAGCGCCTCGGCGTCGCCGACGTTCCAGACGCGAACGGCGACCTGGTGGACGAGCGGATCCTCGTTGGGTCCGGGCACGCGGAACGTTTCTTCGGTCTCGGGATCCTGATCTTCTGGAAACTCCGGGGGCCCGTCGACGAGCTCCTCCGGCTTGAAGATCACGATGTCCGGACTCTGCCAGCCTGGCGTCGATTCCTTGAAGCCGACGTCGATGGCGCGGCCTCGCGTCCAGTTGACGCGCACCCGCGCAACGGCAAAATCCGACGTGCCGGTGGACCCGGTTGCCCACTCCTCCACGGTCACAATCAGGCCAACTTCAGGAAACTCCGGCTCAGTGGCGAAATCGAACGAGGCCGGGACAGGGAGATCGCTCGTCAGCCCGTCGAAGATGAGATGCACTTTGCGGCGGTACGCCTCCAGGACATCCCACGTCGTGCCGGCCCCTTCCAGCTCGGTCTCTGCATACCGGGTGTCATCCTCCGGATCGACCGCGTTCGTGAGCACGATGCGAGGCGGGCTGATCTCCTGTGAAAAGCGTTCGCCACGGCCGCGCAGCTCGATGACGTTGAACTGGCGGCCGTCTCCGCCGAGGCGGAGGAACACCGCCGCCACGACCGGCGTGCCCTGCGTCATGCCGGACAGCAACGAGTGAGCGAGGACGGCGCGCGCGTTTGCGTCCATCAACGGATCCCAGTGCTCCAGCTGGATCAGGACGATCTCGCGACTCACGGGGTCGGCCCCGTCGGGCCGGTCAATCACGACCGCGGCGTCGTCTGCGAGCCAGCCTTTGATCCGCTTGTTGTACGCGCAAAAATGCGAAAACGAACTGGACGATCCCATGAGGCAGTTGTTGTCCACGTACTGCACGTCGGTTCGAAGCCCGCCTCCGGAGTAGAGATCCGGCAGGGCAAGCAGGCCGTGGCCCAGCTCGTGCGCCAGGGTGGCGGCGCTCGCTTCGTCGCGGCTGGTGTCGTCGATTGACTCGGGCGTGATGAACATCACGATCTTGCGCCGGTTGGCGCCGATGGGCTGGACGACACGGGAACGCGACTCCGCCTTCAGGTCCGACATCGTCGTGGGATTGCAGTTGCCCCGCAGGGTCGCGATATCAGGTTCCGAGCCGCTGTGGAAGACCACCGGAAAGACGGGCGTGACGACGACGCAGTGGATAAGCTCGAACGCGCACTGCGTCGGCAAATCCTCGAGGCCGGCGCAATTGAAGTAGCGGTTGATTTCGTTGATCGCCGCGTCCTCGTCGCCGCCCCAGGCTTCGATGATCGCATCGATCATGGCCGTGTAGACATCATCGTGGAGTGTGACGTCTTTGAATGTCGGGCCGCCGCTGCCGCTGAAGCCCGTGTCCGCACCGACGATGCTCTCGGGAGCGTCCATGCCGATCTTCTCGAGACCGGACTGATCGGCGACCTCGATCGTGGCTGGCATCCGGCCATGGCGCGTGGAGAGATTGATGCGCACGGCCACGTCGCCGCCCTCGATCGTGACAGTTGGCGGGCGCGCGATGAAGTCGAAGTAGGCGCGTGACAGGTCGCTGCCGAAGTCGGTGTGACGCACGCAGGCGTCCGCGACGATGCGCGCGATGTAGGTCGCCAGCGAGGATTCGTCGCCCGGCAGCGCGAAGGTCGCTGCTCTGGATCCGGCGCCCAGCTCGGACAGCAGATCGTCGAGATTGACCGACGTCACTTGCGGCGCCGAGCCGCCACCGGCGGCGCCGAACGACAACGACACGTGCAGCATGCCGGCCTGGTTGTCGTCATCCTGCCAGATCACGGACGGGCGCTCGAAGAGCGCGCCGGACCCTGACGCGTCGAGCAACTCCTCGATCACGTCGGCGAGCGCCTCCTGCTGCGAGGTGTTGTCCTCGAGCGTACTCCGAACAAGATCGACTGGTGTGGTGCCCGAGAGCGCCGTCGTATCGACGGAGATGCTGAACGGCGAGCCGCTCCGGTCCGTGCCGTCGATCGTGAGCGTTCTCGCCGGTGCCATGGACGGACCGAACGAGATCGTCGGCAGCGCGTCCGGAATCCTTCCGCGGTAGCTCGCCGCGGGAAAGCGCACGTCGAACACACGAGGATCGAATGTGTCGGCCGGCGAAGGAATCGCTCGCAGGGAGAGCGTCTCGTCGCCGGAGAACGAGAGCGCGAGGCCGCCGCCGGGGACGGGAACGGTGCCGCGAACGGCGCCAGGGTCCCAGGCCGGCCCCCAGTAAGTCCGGAAGTTCCTCGGCATCACGAGCGGCGGTCCGGTGTACAGCGAAGGCGTATCCGCGCCGAACCAGCGGAAGACCAGGGTCATGCCGTAGTGGTCCGGCTCGCGGTGATAGGTCGCCTCCCGGTAGAACGCGTCGACCCGTTCGAGGATGGCCTGGATCTGCAGATCGTCTCTGAAGTCCTTGGTGTCGCCGTTGAAGGTCTGGCCCGGCTCGCGCATGGGCACGATGAGCACGTTCCGGTGACCGCCGGTGGCGATGCCGCCTGGGTCATACGCGACCGGCGGCCAGACACCCATGTGTACGGCGGAGCTCGTGTCGCTGGTGATTTGCGGGCTGAGGTCCGGCAGGATCGGCGTCGGATCCAGGACAGTGAGCGTGCCCTCGGCGCCGAGCATGAAGATGCGATCCGAGTCGCGGGAGGCGAGCGCCGTGATCCGTGTCGGCGAGCGAACTTCATAGAGTCGCTCGAGTGTCCGGCCGTCGAGGATCGCCAGCCGGCGTCCGTCCTTCGACGTGACGGCGACGGCGCGCCGCGTTCGGTTGACGCTTCCACCCGGCCAGCCGAGTCGCGCATGGCACGGCCGATCGTCTCCGCACAAATTGATGCTGACGGCCCAGCCGTCCTGCACGTAGGTGACAACGCAATCATCGGGATCGACGTCGTAGCCGGGGATGCACGCACCGTTCGGATCGCGCGGAGTCGGCGGCCGGTGTCCCGGCACGCTGGTGCCTCCGTCGTGCTCGCACGGGGGTGGCGGACATCCGCACGGCTTGTGCGGCCGACCCGGTGGCACCGTCGGCGGCGGCACGGGCACGCTGCCATCGGGCGGCCCGCACTCTGCGGCACGCTGCGCGGTGTTGACGTACCGCATCCGGGCGCCGCCCTCACCGACCATGATCTCGTCGTGGCGGCCCGCGCGGAGTTTGACGCGGGCGGACGCGATCGGCTCCGACCAGGCCACCTTCCCGTCGCGGCGGTGCAGCGCCACAAGGCGCGGGCCGTCGAGATGCGATCCGGGCACGGACAGCACCAGAAAGCTGCGCGTCGCCACGGCCGTCTCAGGCCGCACGTCGAGCGTGCGCAGCGATACAACGCGGTCTCCGTCAACGCGCAGGAGGGTCGCGTCACAACTGTCTTTCTCGGTGAGCGCGAAGACGGCGCCGTCGGGCGCGATCATCAGCTCGCGCGCCGCCGCCGGCAGCGTCGCGTGGCCGATGCGGCGCGCACGCGCGCCGTCCGGGCCGACGATGAGCTCGTACGTATCGACTGTGCGGCCGTACGCGATCAGCACCCGGTCTCCTGCCGGCGTGACGCGCACCAGCGCGCCGGCCTGGAGCGCGGGCAGGCCTTTCACCTCGAGACGCAGAGGACGCCGGCGTCCCGCCGGGCTCCCGCCCGGTCTTCCCTGAGTGGACTGCGATCGATGGCGTCGGTGCGTTCTGGCAATCCGTGTCATGACGGCCTCTGAAAACGTGACGGCCGGGGAGGGTGGGGAGTCCGACTGCGTGGCGCGCGAGTTCTGGGGGGCTTCCAAGATGCGCCGACGAAGCGGGCCCCGTCAAGAGAATCCGGAAAAACGTCGCGCGATCAGGTGACGATGCCCTGACGCGCGCGTTCCCGCCACCCGGACTCTTTGATTGAGCGTATGATGCGCCGACTCACAATCCCAGAGGTGCCTATGAGCCGAGTGCGTGTCTCCGTCGGATCCGTCGTCGCGATGCTGTGTGTTGTCACGCTCGGCGCGGTCGATTCCGTGAAAGGCACAGTGACGTTCAACACAGAGAAGGCGGCGCCGTCGTTTGCGATGGGCGTGTGGCAGCCGGCACGGCAGGAGATCTCGGTCGGGTTGTTTCCAAAAGCGCTGGACGCCGCCCAGCAGACGCGCGCGCTGAAGCAGGGGTTCTGCTGTTTCGGCTTCGAGGGCGCGCCGTTCGCCGTGATCGATCTCCGCCCGAAGAAGGGCACGACGACCCTGACGCCGGCGTCCATCGAGGGCTGCCATATCGGCTTCTACGAGTTCAAAGGCTCGCCATTCGACTACAACACGCAAGGTGAGCAGTGCGGCGTCATCGCGATCACCGGCGTGCTGAAGGCCGGCAGTGCCGTCACCGTGACGATGAAGGGGAAGGGCGCCAGCCCGGCCATGGGCTCATTCCCGGCCAGATCGTACGCGTGGGACGTTACGTTCGAGGTGACGTTGCGAGCACAGTAGGAACGAGCTGCAGAACAAGCTCGCGAGCGTAAGGACTCACCATTCTTTCCTAGCGCTTGATCGTGACCTTCTGCACGCGCCAGTTCGTCATCTCGCCGACGAGCAGCTCGTTCTCGTTGCGGCAGTCGATCGAGTTCGCCAGGCCGAACTGCTTCGGAAGCTTCCCGGCCGATCCGAATTTTCCGACGATGGTGCCGTCGAGCTGGACCTTGTAGATGCCGCCATCCTCCATCCCGTCGTCGTCGCCGGCGTGCGAGATGTAGAGGAACTGCGTCGCGCCGCGCGTCATGCACATCGCGAGCGGCGTGCCGACGTTGCCGAACTCCGGCTTGAACGTGCCGTCGGCGCTCGAACACCTGGATGCGCTTGTTGCCCGCATCGGCGACGTAGACGTTGTCCTGCGCGTCGATCGCGAGCGCCTTGACGCCGCTGAACTGACCCTGGCCCGATCCAGTCGATCCCCAGTGAGCCAGGAAGCGGCCCTCCTTGTCGAACTTCGCCACGCGGTTGTTCGTGCCGATGCCGTCGGCCACGTAGATGTTGCCCGCGCGATCCCAGGCGACGTCGGTGGGACGATTGAAGCTCGATCCCGGCGTGCCGGCTCCGGCGCGCCGCCGCGTCCGCCGCGGCCGCCTGCTTGCCCTGCCGCCTGGCCGGCGGGGGCAGCGGGAGTTGGCGGAGGCGGCTGAGCGGCACCCGCCGCAGGCGCAGCTGCACCGGCCGAGGGCGGAGTGGCGCCGCCGCCCCGGCCCGCCGCGGGCTGAGCCGGGCGGACCGCGATCGTCTCGGGCTTGCGCCCGAGCACGAGCGCGATGCGCCCTTCGGGATCGAACTTCACGACCTGATTGGCCGCCGCGTCGATCGTCCAGACGTTGTCCTGCGGATCGACGCGCAGGCCGATCGCGGCGTTGAAGCCGTACACGTCCTGGCCGAGCTCGCGCACGAACTTGCCCGGCGGATCGAACTGGAACAGCCGCGATCCGCCGCGTGAGAACGTGCGGTTGTCGCCGAGCGTCGCATACGGATGACCCGTGCGCGTGTAGACGAAGATCTGCCCTTTCGAATTCGCGCCGACGCCGGCGACCTCGCCGACATAGATGTCGGTCGGCGTCTTCAGGAGATCGGCGTTCGCGTCGAACGCGAGCTCGGGAACCTGAAACTGCGTCACGGGGGCCGCGGCGACGGTTCCGACCGCTGCCGCCGACGATGGTCCGATCTGTCCGCCGCGACCGGTGCGGCCGAGCCCGGCGCCGGAGCTTTCGCGCGCTGCGGCTTCAGCAGAATCTTCTGCGAGCGCCAGTTGTTGATCTCGGCCGTGTAGATCACGTCCGGATCGCGACAGTCCATCTGGTGAATCGTCGCGAACTCCCCCGCCGCCTTGCCCGCACGGCCGAACTTGCCGACGATCGTGCCGTCGAGCTCCATCTTGTAGACCTCGCCGGTGAACTCGGCCGCAGCCGCCGGCGCGCTGTCAGGCCACGAGTTGGAGACGTAGAGGTACTGCTTCCCGGGATTCTTCGGCCCGGGCCCGCCGGAGACACAGACCGCCCACGGATTGCCGACGTTCGGGTAGTTCGCCTTCCAGTTCAGGTCGTTGTCGAGCACCTGCACGCGCGCGTTGCCGCGATCGCCGACGTACACGTTGCCCTGAAAGTCGGTCGCGATCGAATGCGGCGTGTTGAACTGGAGCTTGCCGTTGCCGCGCGTGCCGACCGCCTTGACGAAGCGCCCGTTCCTGTCGTACTTCACGACGCGCGCGTCGAAGTAGCCGTCGGAGACGAAGATGTTCCCCTGCTGATCGAACGCGACGTCGGTTTGCCGGCCGAACCGGTACTTCGCGTTGCGTCCGTGAAAGCTGCCGCCGCCCGGCATGTTCGACGAGCATCGCGACGGGGTCCTCTCGACGGCCAATCGTCATGAGCACTTTCCCGGCGGGATTGAACTTGACGAGCATGTCCGTGCCCTCGTCGACCGCCCAGATGTTGTCCTGCGCGTCGACGCGCACCGAATGCGCGAACGCAAAGCCGTAGTTGTTGCGTCCGATCTCGCGGACGAACGCCCCCTGCGGCGTGTACTCGAAGAGCCGCGTCTCGTAGGCGCGGTGGTAGATGTAGATGCTGCCCTTCGAGCTGGTCGCGATCCCCATGTTCTCGCCGGTGTAGATCCCCGGCGGGTTCTTGAAGAAGTTGGGCACCGCTTCGTGCGGGATGACCGCCACGTCGGTCGCCGTGGCCCTCGTCTGTGCCGCAACCGGATCGACGTGATGCGGCACCGTGCCCGCGAGGACGATCGCGATGACAACCCACAGCCCTGGCCGCTGCATAAGGACCTCCGCAGCGGCCAATCTACCCGACCGGATCCGGCGCCGCAAGGCTGATGGCAAAGATTGAACCATGGAGAGCATGAAGTAAACCAGTTTGGGTTTCGGAGCTCTGCATGTTCACGCGCTTGCCGCACTGGCGTTTGCCAAGTTCACTTGTCAAAAGACTGAACCATGGAAGAGGGCTGATTTGACACCCGCTTGTAGACTAGCTTTGAGGATTTCAAGATCTCCGGACGAAGCGGCGCTTGGCCGAGGCCTGGACCCATAGCTTCGTCAATTCTCTCCACGACAAGGCTTTTCGCCTTCCAGCGATAGTGTTTCAATGGTAATTACGTCTCGCTTCTTGCCTGATGGTTCATCCGTCGCGCTAAACGTGGTCGAGATCCTTAGCCTGCTGCCTTCCCAAGAGGATCTTGGCCGACATGCCAAGCAGCAATGCCAAACGCAGCATGGGGCCAGCTTAGGGCTATCTACTCGCCTCAGACAGCTCTTTTTGATTCGGCTTCGATCAAGAGAGCGACAAGGTTCGCCACGTCCCACAACCGTTAGTCACGCCGCCGCCATCGCAGCCGTCATTCTGAGAGTCACGAAGAAAAGCCAGAAGATCTTCTCCATGGCCCTCCATGGTTCAGTCTTTTTCGACAAGCGTCTTTGGCAAGCGCTAGGAGCTGGCAAGAGCCACCCGCTCGCTCCAGTCGATGTGATGGCGATACAACCACGCGTGCGCTTTGGGACTGGCAAACAGCTTCAGCGCCAGCGGCATGGCCAGATCGCGAAGCCACCGGCCGATCGGGCCGGGGGCTTTCGTGTGGTCGATCCGGGCGGCGTACCGCACGACGCGCTCGACTCGCGGCCGTCGAATCTGCTCGTACGCCTCGAACGTCTCCCGCAGCGTGCTCGCGTCCCGGAGGCACTTCGCCAACACCACGGCATCCTCGATCGCCATCGATGCGCCCTGTCCGGCGCTTGGTGACGTCGCGTGCGCGGCGTCGCCGGCGATCACGAGCGGTCCCGAATGCCATCGCGGGACCGTCGGCATGTCGAAGATCGGATACGCCGCGATGTCATCGCCGGTGGCATTGACGATCTCGATCGCCGGGCCGTTGTCGTCCGTGAACAGATCCCGCAGTCGCGCCTTCCAGGTCTCCCGCAACTCGAGAGATGGACGTTCGTTCGGCTGAAGGTCTATCGGCGGCCGCGACGTTCGCGAACCAGTACACCTCGCCAGACGGCCGGACGGTGTAGCCGAAGAACGCCCGCCGCCCGAAGATCATGTGGAACGTATCGGGCGTGGCCGGGAGGGTGCCGGAGACGGCACGGCCACCGAGGCTCATGAGTCCGGTATCACGCGGCGCCGGCGCGGCAGGATCGATGAGCCGTCTCGTGGTCGAGTGGAGCCCGTCCGCGCCGATGAGGACGGTCCCTGCCGCGTCCGTCCCGTCGTCGAACCGCGCGAGCACGCCCGTCGTCGTCGGTTCTGCCGCGATCAGCCGCTTGCCCTGGATGATCCCGACCCCCCGGCGCGTTGCCTCGTCGCGAAGCGCACGATGCAGCGCGCCCCGCAGGATGGTCTGGCTGCCCGTGCCGTCGTCCAGCGCGAGACCGTTGGCCACCTCGCCGAGGCGCTTGCCGCTGCCGCTCCACATCACCATGCGCGGCGTCGGGAAGCCGGCGGCGAGTACGCCGCGCTCGGCGCCGATCGTTCGCAGCGCGTCGATGCCATTCGACGAGATGTTCAGGAACGAACCGACGAAATCTGCCGGGCGATCGTAGGCCTCATAGATCGTGGCGTCGATCCCTGCATGTTTGAGCGCCATGCGCCATGACTGGTCCGCCGATTCCACAACCGATGACGATGGCCTGGTGCGTGGTTGGTGTGTTCATGCCGGCAGGATCGCAGCTGCACGCGCCGGCGTCTTTCAGGTGCTTGCCGCGTCTTGCTGGATCTTGCTGTGACTCGCGCCCGGCGATTGACGCCCCTCCGCCGCGCTCGGCATGATGGGCCCATGACGCGACCAACCGAGGCGCGCCGGCGCCGAGCCGGGCGCGAGCGGCTCATTCAGTCGATCGGGAGCGACATCGCGCGCTTTCAGGATGGCTCGAATGCGTTCGACGACCTCGCGGCGGAGATCCTGGCGCTCGATCGACGCGACTTGTCGGTCATGACGATGCTGCTGTTCGGCGGGCCCGCGTCAGCGGACGAGCTTGCGGCGACCCTCAAAATGCGGCGGGCCGATGTCGCGACGACGATGGAGCGATTGACGCTGGCAGGCTACGGTCGCACGCAGCCGGGTCAGGGCGCCCGTGTCGAGCTCAGCGAACATGCGCGCGCGTGGATCGAGCGCATCTGGGCGCCGCTCCGCGAGGAGGGTTACCGGTTGCTCAATTCGTTTCCTACAGATCAGTTGTCGCCGATGGCGACATTGCTGCGCCAGGTCTGCGAGATTCAGGAAGCGCGGACCAGGCACCTCAGAACGTGGCTCGAGGTGCCGTCCTCCCCGGCGCGGCGGCCGCATTTGCGCGGCGGACTCTCGCCGGCGGCGCTGCGGCGCGTGCAACTGTTCGTCGACGCGAACCTGGCGAACAACATTCATCTGCGCGACCTCGCCTCCCGCGCGGCACTCAGTCCGTTTCATTTCGCCCGCGCGTTCAGGACGACCGCCGGCGTGACGCCGCGTGCGTTCGTCGAGCAGCGCCGGATCGACCTGGCGAAGCGTCTCATCACCGAATCCACACAGCCGCTCGCCGACGTGGCAGTGGCCACCGGGTTCGGCACGCAAAGCCGCCTGACCTCGATCTTCAAACGGCAGACGGGATTCACGCCCGGCGAGTATCGCCGCGGAACCCGGGCATCGGCCCACCGCCGTTCTCACTAGGCCTGTTTCGAGACCTCGCGGACCAGCTTGCCGGTCTCGACAGGCGGCACGCCGACCGCGATGTCAGCCTGCGAGACGATGCCACAGCACCGCTCGTTCCCGTCGACCACCGGAACGCGGCGAATCTGGTGTGTCTCCATGAGCGTCAGGCAATCCTCGAGCGACGTGTCCTCGCGCACCGTCACCGGCGACTGCGTCATCGAGTCCTCGACGAGCGCCTCGGCTGGATTCTCGCCGGAGGCGACGACGCGGCAGACGATGTCGCGATCGGTGATGACGCCGACCATCCGTCGATCGTCCGGCGCCTGGACGACGGGAATCTCGCCGCAGTCGTGCTTCACCATGAGCAGCGCGACGTCCTGAATGGTCATCTTGGGCGTGCAACACGCGGGGTTGGGGGTCATGAGAGTACCGACGGTCATGCTGGCCTCCTGGTCAAGGCAGAAGGCACAAGGCAGAAGTGTGGAACCAGCTCTCGCTCGTCTTCTGGTCTTTAAAGTGAACCGGATGGCTATCGCCAGTTCGTTCCTCACTTCTGCCTTCTGCCTTTCCTCTGCCTTCTGCCTTGCGATACCTCAGCAACCGACATGCCAGCGGTCGCCGCCTCACGGCGCGCGATCGCGAGGCCTTCACTGGCAAGACGATGCTGAAGATGGGCAGGCCGAGTGGTACTTGGCGCTATCGCGGTGAGCGAGGGACGGCCTGGAACAGGTCGGCCAGTGTGCTGAGATCGTCGGCATGTTCCAGGACGGACAGGACATGAAGGTGCGCGGCTTCCTGCTCGACGCGACCGGCTACCACCCTCTCGACGACGTCAACCCGGCCAGGTTCCAGTTCGTCGTCGCGGGCGCGATCGACAACGACGGCAACATCGTGGGCCGTCTGCGGATCACGGGCGCCGGCGGTGACTCCGGTTTTCTGATTCGCCGCAGCGCATCGCCATCAGGCGCGTGGCTTCAGTGAGGTCGAGATCGGCGACGAGCAGGCCCGGCGTGTTGTAGGGCTGCCAGCTCATGAGCGTGCCGTCCGGCCGCACGAACGCAGATGTGGTCGGAGATCCGTCGCTCGCGTAGTTGACCGTCGCAAAGAAGCACGTGTTCTCCGCGGCTCGGCAGAGCGCGGCCTTTTCGTGAAAGGTGTTGGCGGGATCGGCAAACGTCGAGGGGCGATATCCGCCGGGCTCGGCGGGGTGGTAATGCGGGTGGAAGACGAGATGTGCACCCTGGCGCGCGGCCGCGCGGACGGTCTCCGGATATCGCCAGCCTTCGTGGCAGATGGCGATCCCGAACGTCAGCGGGCCGCACTGGAACACGTGTCGTCCCGAGCCGGGCGAGTAGATCGCGTCCTCGGACGGATCGAGCTGCACCTTGTCCTGGAAGCCGGCGATCGTGCCGTCGCGATTGACCACGAGCGCCGAGATTCGCACGGTGTCATCCACGACGCGCTCGGTGCCCAGGACGACGGCGACGTTGGCCTTCCGCGCCGCCGCCGCAATGACGGACCAGGCGTGCTCGAGGAAGACCGGATCGGGCGCGGGCACGTCCTTTCCGAACCCTCGATAGCCGGGAACGAAGCACTCCGGAAAGCAGACGATGTCTGCGCGCGCGACGCCCGCCTGCGCGATCGCCTCCTCAGCCAGCGTCACGGACTCGTCTGGCGTTGCAGGCACCTGGAGGTTTGCAAGGGCGATGCGCACGGTGCTCATGTGCGTGACGTCATCACTCTAACTTCGTCTGGCCAGGTACCCATAGACCTGCACGGACATCCGCCTCTAGGCGGTTCGAGTAGACTGCAACAGCACCCAGTCCGCCCCGCCAGGAGCGCAATGCTCTCGAAGCTCGTCATCGGCTGGTCCCTGATGGCCCTGTGCGTGACCATTCACGCCACGGGCGTGGCCCTGCTCATGGGTGGGCGTGCGCCGCCGGGCCGCCCCGGTGCAACGATTCTGGTCGTGGACCTGGCTGTTCGTTCGCCTCGCTGGTTGGATTATCGTGCTCCACCTGATCGAAATCACGCTGTGGGCGGTGTTCTATGTGTGGACGCACGCGTTACCTGACCTGCAATCCGCGCTCTATTTCAGCGCGGTGACGTACACGACGACGGGCTACGGCGACGTGGTGCTGCCACGAGAATGGCAGTTGCTCAGCGGCATCGAGGCCCTGACGGGCATCCTCATGTGTGGATGGTCCACAGGCTTCTTCTTCGCCGTGTTCAGCAGGATGTTCCAGGCGGAAACCAAACCAATGAACCCCACACCATGAATGCGTTGCTGAAAGAGATTCGTCACAATCCACTGCTCTGGCTGCTGGTGTTCGTGCCCGCGGTGTTCATCACGCAGGCACTCGAGCCCGAAGCGCACACGCTGCTGTTCGTGCTGTCCGTGCTGGCGATTGTGCCGCTGGCGGCGTTGCTCAGTCATGCCACCGAATCGGTCGCGTCCAAAACCGGCGATACGGTCGGCGGTCTGCTCAACGCCACGCTGGGCAATCTCACCGAGCTCATCATCGCGCTGTCCGCGCTGCGCGCCGGGCAGTACATGCTGGTGAAGGCCTCGATCGCCGGCGCCATCGTCACCAACACGCTGTTCATGCTGGGGGCATCGTTTCTCCTTGGCGGGCTGAAGTACCACATGCAGGAATTCAACAGGGTCAGTGCCCGGCTGCAGGCCAGCCTGCTCTTCCTGGCCACCATCGCGCTGTTGATTCCGTCGGTTGTCAAAGTGGCGGATGCCGGCCCGGCGGCTGCGTTCACGCAGCAGGTGAGTGTCGGCTTGTCCGTGTTGCTGATCGCGTCCTACGGACTCGGGATGTTGTTCTCGCTCAGAACACATCGCGAGCTGTTCGCGGCCGCTGAGCACGGCGGCGGCGGGGACGCGCCGTGGCCGATTGGCCTGGCGCTCGCCACGCTCGCCGGCGTCACGCTGCTCGTGGCGCTCGTGAGCGAGGTGTTCGTCGAATCCGTGCAGCAGGCCGCGGTCTCGTTCGGGATGACGCCCGCCTTCGTCGGTTTCATCGTCGTCGCGCTCGTGGGCGGTGCGGCCGAGATGGCGTCGGCGTTCTCCGGCGCGCGCAAGAACCGGCTGGATCTGAGCGTCGGCATCGCACTCGGGAGCGCCTCCCAGATCGCCCTGTTCGTGGCCCCGGTGCTCGTCCTGCTCAGCTACGTCATGGGTCCCGCGCCCATGGACCTGCAGTTCTGGCCCGGCGCGATGATGATGATGCTGTTCGCGACGCTCACCGCCTCGATGGTGACCAACAACGGGCGATCGGCGTGGTTCGTCGGCGTGCTCCTCCTGATGGTCTACCTGATCTTCGCGATGACGCTCTACCTCCTGCCGCCCGGCGCGTGACGCGGCGGCGGCAGCACGGAAGGGTGTAGCGTTAGAGAAATGCGGCGCCCACCAGGCCCTCGCGGCGTCCCGATCCTCGGCATGCTGCCGGCGGTGAAGCGCGATCCGACGGGCGTCTTTCTGGACGCCGCGCGCCGCTTCGGCGAGGTCGTCTACTTCAAGATCGGCCCGCGTCGCGGGTTCCTGCTCACCAATCCTCGCGACATCCGTCACGTGCTCCAGGACAACGCGCGCAACTACCACAAGAGCCCGCTCTACGAAAAGCTCAGGCTGTCGATCGGCAACGGCCTGCTCACGAGCGAGGACGAGTTCTGGCTTCGCCAGCGACGCATCGCGCAGCCCGCCTTCCATCGCCAGCGCATCGCAGAACTGGCAGGCGGGATGGCCGAGGCGGCGCGCGAAACTGCGCACCACTGGCAGAGCCTCGCCGCAGACGGCCGGCCGGTAGACGTCGAAGAAGAAATGATGCGTCTCACCCGGACCGTCGTCCTTCGCACGTTGCTCGGCACCGACCTCGGGTCGTCGGGCGAGGCCGTGGATCGGGCCTGGACCATCATCAATCAGCACGTCGGCGAGAGCTTCTGGTCGCTGGGCTTCACCGACAGGCTGCCGACGGCGAAGAACCGGCGATTCCAGGCGGCGCGCGCGACGCTCAGGGCCGCGGTGGAGGACGTCATCAGCCGGCGCCGGCGCACGCCGTCCGATCGCGTTGACCTGCTGTCCATGCTCATGTCGGCGCGCGACGAAGAGACGGGCGAAGGCATGACCGACGACCAGCTCCGCGTCGAAGTCACGACGTTTCTGCTCGCCGGTCAGGAAACGACGGCGCTGGCGCTGACCTGGACCTGGTATCTCCTCTCGCAGCATCCCGCCGCCCTGCGGCGGCTGCAGGAGGAGATCGACGCCGTGCTGAACGGGCGCCCGCCCGACTACGCCGACCTGGCGAATCTGCCGTACGCGCGCATGGTCATCGACGAAGCGCTGCGGCTCTATCCGCCGGCGTGGGGTTTCTCGAGGCAGGCGATGGCCGACGACGAGCTCGGCGGCTTCCCTCTGCCACGCGGATGGCTCGCGTTCGTGATCCCGTACGTGCTGCATCGGCTGCCGGCCTTCTGGCCGGATCCGGACGCGTTCGATCCGGAGCGCTTTCTGCCGGAGCGCGCTGCGGATCGCCCGAAGTTCACGTATCTGCCGTTCGGCGCGGGCCCGCGCCAATGCATCGGCAATCATTTCGCGCTGATTGAAGCGCACGTCATCCTGGCGACGCTGGCGCAAGGCTATCGTCTTCGCTTCGTGCCGCAGCAGCGGGTCGAGCCGTGGCCCCTCATCACGCTTCGTCCGCGCTTCGGCCTGCCGATGGTCATCGAACGGCGCCTATAATCGGTCGCGCCGAGGGTCACCATGGAAAAGGTCAAGACCTCCCCCACCACGCACATCAAGTCCCTGCCGGAGGAGGTGCGCGACGACGTCGCGCAGCTTCACAAGATCATCGCGGCCGAGTTGAAGGGGCTGCCGGTCGTGCTCTGGGAAGGGATCTTCTGGGGCGGAAGCACGCAGCAGATCATCGGCTACGGCGACTTCATCTACAAAGGGTCGCGCGCGAAGGCGGTCAACTGGTTTCTCGTCGGCCTTGCCGTGCAGAAGAACTACATCAGCATCTACGTCAACGCCTTCGAAGGCGGTCAGTACCTGGCGGAGAAGTACAAGAAGCAACTCGGCGCCGTGAAGATCGGGAAGTCGAGCATCAGCTTCAAGCGGCTCGCGGACGTCAACGTCGATGCGCTTCGAACCGTGCTGGCCAAGGCGGCGGAGCAGGCCAGCAAGAACTTCGCCGGCACGACTTCACCTTCGCGTGGTCGGCGCGCAAAGTAGCCTGCGCGCGGCCAATTCCCCGTCAGCGCACCCGCTTCCGCCCGGCGGCCAGGCGTGGTCGAACGAGTGATGCGACCACGAGGTCCGCATTCGACACGGCGATCGGCGGGGTGGCGGAGATCGTCACCTTCGCCATGACTGGCCCGAAAGCCGACGAAATGGCGCTGGCGTTGGCCCGCACGTTGACGATGCGAAAGCGGCTGCCCCGGGGGAGCTTCACCTTCTTGAAAGCCAACGTGGAGCCGCTCGTCGTGGCCGACGCAACGGGTCTGCTGGCGGCCTCGTCGATCAGTTGCGCTCTGCGGGAGCGGGCAAGCGGGAGGCTCAGAGTGACGGTGACGGTGGCCGTCACATCTGCGTCCGGCGTGCCCCCGGTCAGCCGGAGCCTCAGGTCCGCGACGGCGGCGGCCCGATCGCCCAGAGAGATCTTCGGACGCGCGCCACTCGTCGAGAGCGTTGCAGTCAACGGTCCGCCTGCTGCCTGGCGCGATGCGCGATCAGCCATGTCGTCCTCCAGACGTTATTGCTTCCCCGCCGCCCGCTGTTTCTTCTGCGCCTCGACCATCGCCGCGACATCCGCCAGCAACTTCTTCGCGTCGTAGACGATGCCGTCCTTGATCGTGTACCGAATGCCGCCCACTCGCTCGTTCTGGCCGGTGCGGTCGTTCAAGCGCACGTGCCCGGTCCCGAACAGGACGAACAGATTCTGCAACGGGTTCTGATCGACGAGCACGAGATCCGCGAGCATTCCCGCGCGCACGCTGCCGAACTCCGGGTCGATGCCCTTAGGCTCGTGCAACGCCTCCGCGCCGTGCATCGTCGCGGCGCGGATGACTTCGAGCGGATGGAAGCCCGCCTCCTGCAGCAGCGTCATCTCGTGGATGTAGCCGAAGCCCCACGTGTTGTAGATGTAGGCGGCGTCGTCGCTCACCGTCACGCGTCCGCCCATCTTCTTGTAGTCGTTGAGCAGCTTGAACCAGACCTGGTAGAAGTTGCGCCACGCGATCTCGTCGCTGAGCGTCCAGTCGAAGAAGTACGAGCCGTGGTTCTCGCGGTTCGGCGTGTAGAAGTCCATGAGCGACGGCAGCGTGTAGCGCGCGTGCCAGTCGGCGTTGCGCATGCGCATGACGTCACGGCCTGCGGCATACGCCGTCATGGTCGGATCGAAGATGGTGCCGAGCTTGACGTGCTCCTGCAGGTACGCCTTCCATTCGGGGCTGCCGGGCGGATGGATCTGGTCCCACAGCCGCGCCACCTGGCCGAACCGGAACTGCTCGTCGTTGTAGTTCATGGCGTCGGGCCACGGCTGGACGCGGTAGTCGCGCAGCAGCGCCTCGAAGTGGCCGTAGAAGTGCGTCACCGTCCCGAGCCCGAGCTTCGCCGCCGTCAGCGCATTCATCTGCGCGACGCCACGCTGCTCGAGGTGCGCGACCGAACCCAGTTGGTGTTTCTTCGCCTCGTCGAGGAGCGCCGCCATGATCCGCGGCGGGTACGCGACGAGCTTCATGCCGTCCACGCCGTTGGCGGCGCACCATCTCACCCATGCGCGCGCTTTCTCAGGCGTGTCGACGACGCCCTCGGTCCATCCCGCGCCGGGACGCTGGTAGTTGATGATGCGCGGCGCCACGATCGCGTTGGCGGCGCTGCGGGCCTTTTCCTTCAACGCCAGCGGCTGCGGCGCCAGTTCGACGCCGCGAATCGTCGTCACGCCATGCGCGAGGTAGAGCTTGTAGACGTACTCCGCGTCCGGCGCCTTGTTGTTGTCGCCGAGATGGGCGTGAAGATTCACGAAGCCCGGCATGAGATACATGCCGGTGCCGTCGATGACGTCCGGTCCGGTGGGCGCAGGAGCGCCGGAACGAGGCGGCACGCCGGGCGTGCCGGCGCTCGTGATACGAGCAATGCGATTGCGCTCGATGACGACGTTCATCGGACCGGCCGGCGGCGCGCCCGTGCCGTCAATCACCATGACGTTGCGAATGGTGAGCGTGGGAAACGGGCCCAGCCCCTCGCCACTGCGCCGATCGGGCGCAGGAACGAGCCGATCCTGCTGGGCTTCTAAGAAAGGATGGCTCGCAAGGCCAAGCCCGAACGCCAGCGCGAGGAGAAGCCCACCTTCGCCAAGGCTACGGCGGGTAAAAGTGACTCGTTTTGTCATGGCGGGATGATACCTGCAGTCTCACTCCCTCACCACGAAGCGCACGAAGCACACGAAGGGTTTTGGGTACGGCTCTTGCCAAACCCAAAGAACTCTTCGTGCTCTTCGTGTGCTTCGTGGTGAAGATCTCTCAGCGCGCGATCTTCAGCCGGTACGCCGCCATCTCCTCGCCGTTGCGAATCAGCAGGAGGTCGCCGACGAGGACCGGGTGGTTCCAGGTCTTGCCCTCGAGCGCAGGCACGCGCGCGAGCTCTTTGTATTCACCGGGACTCGCCCCGACGAGCGCCAGCTCGCCCTCTTCCGAGAGCACCAGCAGCACGTCCTGATCGGCCAGCAGGATGAGCTGGCCGTTGCCGTAGCGTCCGCCCTTCCACTTCCGCTTGCCGTCCTCGAGATCGATGCACGCGAGGATGCTGCCGTCGAAGCCGTAGGCATGGCCTTTGTGAATCACGAAGTCGTTGTAGTACGGCTTCAGTCCGTTCGAGGTCCAACGCTCCTGGACCTGCCAGCCACTGGACGTGTGTGTGACCGCAAGACGGCGAACGGCGATGCCGCCCATCATGGAGATGGCATTGATGAGGACGTCGCCATTCGCGACGAGCGCGGGCTGGACGATGGCGCCACCTTCCCACACGTGCTCCCAGAGCAGCGCGCCTGTGGCGGGCGCGACGCTGACCGCGCCTGGCGGGCTCAGCAGCAGGATCTGTTCGACGCCCTCGATCGTGACGAGGTGCGGAGAGCTGTAGCTCCCGCCGTGCTTCGGCCCGACCCAGCGTGGCTTGCCGGTCGTGAGGTCGTAGGCGGCGAGCGTTCCGTCGACAGCGACGACGACGAGGTCATCCTTCACCAGCGGCGAGCTCGTGAAGCCCCACATCGGAAGCGCCACGCCGGTATCGGCGGCCGCGTTCCGTGACCACACGAGACGGCCAGTCCTCGCATCGAGGACGTTGAGGATTCCCGTCGCGCCGAACGTGTAGACGCGACCGTCGTGGAGGGTCGGCGTGCCGCGCGGACCGGCGCCGCCGTTCGATTCGTAGAACCGGACGGCGTCGCGGTGTTGCCACACGGGCTTGCCGGTGCTCACCTGGTAACAGGAGACGATCTCGTGATCGCCGCGCTGTTCCTGCGTATAAAGAAGATCGCCGCTCACTGAAAAAGACGACCAGCCCGGTCCGATCGGCCGGTGCCATAGTTGGACTGGCGGCGATTTCGTCCAGTCGGTTTCAATTCGCACCCCGCGAACGACGCCGTCGCGTTCCGATCCTCGAAAGCCGGCCCATTCGACTCGCGTGCTTCCCGGCTCGGAAGGCGTCGCGGGAAGGTTCGCAGGTTTCTCGACACCCGAGGCCGCGGCGGGTGTCGTCGCAGTTGGCGCTGACGTTGGCGCCGCGTCCGGAGCCGCGGCGGCCGGCGGCGGCGGGACGACAAGCGGCTCGGGAGCCTGTGCGAGGAGCCGCTCCTCCGCCGTCTTCGTCCAGCGCCAGTTGAGCTGGAGCCCGGAGGCGCCGTAGACGCCGTCCGTTCGCAGGAGCGTGAACACTCCGCACCCGAGCACAATGGCCACGGCGATCGCAGTGGTCCGAAGTCCGCCGGAGAAGCGCCGGCTGACGGCGGCGCCGGCGACCAGCGCGAGGCTCAGGATCGGGATGGAGAAGACGAAGAGCAGGTTCCCCATCCCAGCGCCCGCGATGGACTCATGAACGAGGCGCCTGGTTATGGCCATGCCGGCAACGATCAAGAGGATGGCGCCGACGCGCTCCGCCCAGGGCGCGCGGCTGAAGAACAGCCACCACAGGACAATCAGCAACCCGCAGATGACACCGCCCAGCAGGCCCACGAATCCGGCGCCGGGGATCACGACGGGGACGACAAACCACAGCAGCCATTGCAGGATCACGAGGACAACGGCAGGACGGAGCCTGAGCGGCCGGGACGTTGAGTCAGTCATCGCGGTCATGGTTCTATTCCGATCGGAGCGCCTGCAGGACGTCGACGCGCGACGCGCGCGCGGCAGGGATCAGCGATGCGAGGATCGCGGCGCCGAGCAGGACGACTGCCGCCCCGAGGATCGGCAGTGCGCCTGGCAGGCGCATGTTCTCGATGTAAGTCGCCGCCACGCTCGCCAGCGCAACGCCGGCCGCGCCGCCGGCGACGACCCCCATCGCGACGATTGAGACGCCCTCGAGCAGGACGCCAGCGAGCAGGAGGCGCGGTGACGCGCCGACCGCCAGCCGCACACCGAATTCGCGCGTGCGCGCGCGCACCGAGAACGCCAGCACGCCCGAGACGCCGACGACGGCAATCAGCAGCGCGACGCCGGCGAATCCGGACACGACGAAGGCGTTCAGCCGGTCCGGCGCCAGCACTTCCGCGCGCACGTCCTCGAGCGTGGCGGCACGCTCGATTGGCTGGTTCGGGGCGATCTCGCGGATGACTTTCGTCACCGCCGGCTCGATCGCGTACGGATCGCCAGATGTCTGTACGAAGAGCCGGCTGGCAAACCCCATCTGCTGCACGGGGTGATAGACCGTGGGCGCCGGGCCGCGCACGATGTTCTCATCGTCGACGTCGGCGACCACGCCGACGATCCGGCGCGGAACAGGCCCGCCCAGCACCGGCTCGTGCCAGGCGAGTCTCCGCTTGAGGGCGTCGCCGTGCGGAAACAGCTGCTGCGCGATGCTTTCGCTCACGATCACCACGCGCTCGCTGTCGCCACGATCGGCGCCGGTGAAGTCACGGCCGGCGACGAGCGGAATGCCGAGGACGCGGAAGAATCCGGGCGCGACGATTCGCAGGCGTCCGTTCGAAAGCGCCTCGCCGTCAGACGGTGTCTGTCCTTCTATCGCGAACCTGAAACGAAGAAGACTGCCGGCGTCCCGCCAGGGCACGACGATTCCCGCCGCGACGCCCGTCACGCCGGTGAGCGCGCCGATGCGCTCGGTCGCTTCCTGGACGAACTTGACCGCCTGTGCGCCCGCGGTGCCGGTCGCATCAGGAGGGACGTCGAGCGCGAGCACGTGCCGCATGTCGTAGCCCGTGGGCGCGCGCTGAAGCACGACGAGCGCGGCCAGCAGCGTGCCGGCGCCGGCAAGCAGCACGAACGAAAACGCGATCTGGAGTGTCGCGAAGGCGCGCAGCCGGCCGTTCGTGGCCGTCCGCCGAAGCCCCGAAGGGGCGAAGGCGGAGGGCAATCGCGGGATGTACGCGAGCAGCACCGCGGCGGCGATCGCGAGGCCGGCACCGACCCAGAGCAGGCTGGCATCGACGGTGACCTCGAGGGCGCGCACCGAGAAACGGGACGCATAGCGCGCAACCACGTCAACGAGCGGACGAGCGAGCGCCACGCCAAGCGCAGCGCCGGCGCCGCACAGCACCAGGCTCTCGGCAAGCAGCGTCCGCCGGAGCGCGCCGCGGCTGGCGCCGAGCGCGGCCCGCACTTCCAGCTCGCCTTCCCGGCGTACCGAGCGAGCAAGGATCAGGTTGGCGACGTTGGAGCAGGCGATGACGAACACGATGCCAGCGGCGGCGAGGAGCCCGATCAGAATCGTCCGCGCCGGCGCCGCGATCTGATCGCGGAGCGGCGTGACGCTCACTCGAACGTCGGCTTTCGCCGAGTACGCCTCGGCGTGCTCGCTCATCATCGCGGCATGCGCCGCAATCAGTTCGGCGCGCGCGGCCTCGACGGATGCGCCGGGCGTCAGCCGGCCGAACAGCTCCGTCATCCGGTGCGTACGCTCGGTCACCATCGTCGCGTCGAGGTGATGCGGGCTCGCCACGACGTTGGCAATGATCTCGGTGTCGGCCGGATACGGTACCGCGGGCTCGAGAACGCCGACGACCGTCGCGTTTCGCGGACCGAGCCGCAGCGTCTTGCCGACGACCGCCGGATCGCTGGCAAGCGAGGCCGTCCAGAATCGATGAGTCAGAACAACGGCGCCGGCCGCATCAGGTCCGTCGTCTCTCGCGTCGAGGAGGCGGCCAAGAACGGGACGCAGCCCCATCACCTCGAAGTACGAGCCGCTGACGACGCCGGCCTGCACTACGCGCGGCTCGCCGAGACCGAGAATCGTGAAGTCCACGGTCGAGAAATCGCCGAAGGCGCCGATGGTTCTGACGCGTGACTTGAAGTCGCCGATCTCCGGCACCGAGAACTTCATGTTCGTCGCGCCGATTCCCGGCCCGCTTTGACGGACATACAAGAGCCGGTCTTCGCCGCGATTGACCAGCGGACGCAGGAGCACGCCGCGGACGACGCTGAAGATCGCGGCGTTGGCGCCGATGCCGAGCGCGAGCGTCATCACCACCGTGGCCGCCATGCCTTTGGCCCGCATGAGCGAGCGCAGGCCGATCCGCATCTCGCGCGGCAGGGCGGCGACGGCGTCGAACCAGCGGCTGTACCAGACCCGTCGCATCGAGTCGCGGATGGCCGGGACGTACCCGAATTCCCGCAGGGCGGCGCGCCGGGCGGACTCGGGATCCTCGCCGCGCTCGATCCGCTCCCTCACGCTGAGCGCAAGATGCCCGCGGATTTCCTCGTCGAGAGCGCGCTCGTCGGGCCGCATGGGCTAGTCCTCGCCTGCCTGCGCCGGGTTCATGATGCGGCCGATCGCGTGCACCAGTTGCGACCAGCGATTCTGCTCGCGTGACAATTGCGCCTTCCCCGCGGCGGTCAGCCGATAGTACTTCGCGCGCTGGTTCGCCTCGCTCACGCCCCATTCCGACTTCAGCCACCCGCGCTTCTCGAGGCGATGCAGGGCGGGATAGAGCGACCCGGTCTCGACCTTCAGCAGGTCATCCGACTGGGCGCGGATGGCCTGGCCGATGCCGTGGCCGTGCTGACGCCCCCACTGGAGGGTTCGAAGCACGAGCATGTCGAGCGTGCCCTGCAGGAGCTCGAGCCGGGAGTCGTCGAGCGTTTTCGCCATAGCTGTAGACGGTCTACGGGCTTAGACGTAGAGCGTCTACTCCTGGTTCCCGCCTTCGCTCGCTTCGCGAGCTACGGCGCGGCAGGCCCGGGGCGCTCGCTTCGCGAGCTACGGCGCGGCAGGCCCGGGGCGCTCGCTTCGCGAGCTACGGCGCGGCAGGCCCGGGGCGCTCGCTTCGCGAGCTACGGCGCGGCAGGCCCGGGCGCTCGCTTCGCGAGCTACGGCGCGGCAGGCCCGGGCGCTCGCTTCGCGAGCTACGGCGCGGCAAGCCCGGGCGCTCGCTTCGCGAGCTGCGGCGCGGCAGGCCCGAGCGCTCGCTTCGCGAGCTCGCGCATTCGTGAAAAAAGCGTGACAGCCAAACCCTGACGGGTGCCAGCCGTATAGTCGTGAGTAGGAGTTCCGACGAATGGCGGGCACACGTTGGGTGATTGCGGCGCCGGCGGCCGGATTGGCGTTCGTTATCCTGGTGAGCGGATCGAACCCGGCGGCTCAGGCCCGGCTGGCGCCGCTGCCGCTGGTAGCTCCTGCGCCTGCTGACAATCCGACGACCCCTGAACGCGTGGAGCTCGGTCGACTGCTGTTCTGGGATCCAATCCTCTCGGGCGGGCGAGACGTCGCCTGCGCGACGTGCCACCATCCCGCGTTCGGCTACTCCGACGGCCTTGATCTCTCCATCGGGACGAACGGCGTCGGTCTCGGCTCAACGCGAGCCTTCGCGGCAGGTCACCCGTCAAGCCTCGTCAAGCGTAACAGCCAGACCGTCGTGAACACGGCGTTCAATGGGCTCACGGCTGATGCCGGTGCGACGCCGGCCGCCGCGCCGATGTTCTGGGATCTTCGGGTCCGCAGTCTCGAAGCTCAAGCGCTGGAGCCGCTCAAGGCTCTCGAGGAAATGCGTGGAACGGCGTACGCAGAAGATCGGGCCGTCGCTGAAGTCGTCGCGCGCCTGGATAGCGTTCCCGAGTACCGCAAGTTGTTCGCCCGCGCCTTTGGCGGCAGTCAGCCTGTGAACGAACAGAACCTGGGACGGGCCCTCGCCGCGTTCCAGCGGACGCTCGTCGCGGTCAACGCGCCGTTCGATCGCTACATGCGTGGTGAGACGACACTCAGTGCCGCACAGGTCCGGGGAATGGAGCGGTTTCAATCGGCCGGATGCGTCAACTGCCACAGCGGGCCGATGTTCTCGGACTTCGCTTCGCACGTGCTTGCCGTGCCGGACAACCCGAGGCTTGCCGAATCGGATCCCGGTGTGAACAAGGCGTACGCCTTCCGCACGCCGTCGCTGCGTAACCTGAGCTCGACGTCGCCGTACATGCACAATGGTGTGTTTTCTTCGCTTCCAGAAGTGATCGACTTCTACGAGCGCGTCAGCGGAGGACGCCGTGGCGGCGGCCGCGGCGGGCGCAGCCTCAATCCCCAGGTGACTCGCGATCAGATCGACCCGCTGGCGCGACGACTGAATCTCGGCGGACGAGGACAAGGCGATCTCGTCGCCTTCCTGCGCGCGCTCGATGATCCCGACTTCGATCGGACGGTCCCTACTCTTGTGCCGAGCGGTCTGCCCGTCGGAGGCCGGATCCAGTAAGCGACCGCACTCGCCGGTTACTGAGGAAACCCCGGGGTGCGTGTGACCCGTTCCGCCTGCAGCAGGTGCCGCCGTTGGTGGCGCGACACGATCTCGAGGCCTGTTCCTACGGTGAAGCGCACCAGCGGCACGAAAGGGTTCTTGAACCGGATCCGGTTCACGTCGTAGGCGCTCGCCCTGCGAACCAGATCCCGTGTGCCGACATTGCTCTGGAGAAACAAGTCGAGAATCGAGGCGTCAATCTGCTCGGCGGGGACGATCTTTCGCGGGGCTCGACGCCGCCGGCTCTGCGGCGATGGCTCGATGACGTTCTGGATGAACCATCGGCCGAACCATCCGGGCGTGATCTCCTGCACGTCCGACGGCGACGGCAGGCCATCGTCCAGCGCCCTCGCGATCGCCGACAGATAGACGTGGTTGGTCACATAGAGATGATGCAGGCAGTGGCCCACGCCCCAGGCGTGTGGGGCCGGTCTCCAGTTGAGCTGCTCAGCGGTCAGCCCGCGCGCGAGCTCGCCGGCATGCCGATCGTTCGCCTCGAGCTCCGCGATCAGACGTGTCGACCAGGCAGGGAGTCCGGAGTCAGTGCGCGCGGCCACGGCTCAGCGTACAACGTCGATCAGTTCAGTGGGACTCGCCGCTTCAACTCCTCGAACCAGTTGAGGACGACGACGAGCGAAGGACTGGCCTTGTCGGTCGTGTCCGTGGACTTGATCATGAGGAAGCGGCTGCCATCCAGCGAGATGTCATACATCCGGCCTCCTCCCTGTTGCCCGCTACCCAGGAATCCTGCGTCGGGGATGATCTGCGTGACCTCGCCGGCGCTGAACGTTGGTGTCCGGTGTCACCGACGTCGCCCATCACTCGCCCCAGTGAAATCCCGATAGAACAGCTCCCGGCCGTCGCGAGACCAGAGCGGCTGTCGTCCGCCACCCTGTGAGATTTGCCAGCGGTTGTCGTTGACGTTCGGATAGGGCCGCACGTAGACCTCGAACTGGCCGGATTCATTCGAGTCGTATGCGATCCACTTGCCGTCCAGCGAGACCTCCGCGGTGAGATCGTTCGCCGTGGTGTGGACGAGCCGTTCGACGCGCCGGGTGCCATCGAGCGACAACGACATGGATGTCGCGGCCATGCCCGGGCACCTCTTCCGAGAACAGGAGACGCCCATCCGGCGCGAAGCTGATCGGCATCTGGATCCGGTCGCTCGACAGCAGGCGCTCCGGCTCCCCGCTTCCGTTCGCGGCCTGGATGAAGAGATTCGACGGCCCGAAACGGTCGCTTCCGAATGCCAGGCGGCGTCCATCGCGACTCCAGGCCATGAGCGGATTTCGCGGCGGGGTCTACCGTGAATCGTTCGAGCGTCTTTCTGCGGACGTCCCACATCCAGATATCTCGATCGGGCGGACCGGCAACGTCGATGGCCACGCGCGTGCCATCCGGCGACAGGCGTGGGTAGGTGTAAGGACGCGGCGGGGCGTCCAAGAGACTCCTCTCGCCTCTGCCGATCCACCCAGACGAGGGTTCTCACCGGCCCCCGTGTTCCAGACATGTACACGAGTGTGCCGTCGTCTGACACGGCAAACACCGTCGATCCCGGCTCGCTGACCACTTCAACGGGTTGGCCTCGGAGGGCCAGCGTCCCGGGATCGAAGCCAACGGCATGTAACGTACCGCCGAAGGCATAAACAAGGTGACCTGTGGAGACGTACCGCGCGCGGCTTGCGCCACGAATCAGCGTCTTCCGGGCGCCGGTGGCGATCTCCAGCACGTCCACTCGAGCTCCGGAGGCGTCCTCGAACCCGCCGACCACGATGGTCCGGGTCGGAATCACCGTGTAGAGAACAGCCCGTCCGCCGGGGAGGATTTCGGGGTGCGTCGCCTGTTCGCCGGCCTCGACATCGACCGCCAGCCGGACGGCAGGGCTGCCGTCGCTCGGAACGCGGAACACGCCGCGAACGTCGGCACAGACGATCCCCTCGGGCGCCCAATCGCAGACGGCACCGGGTCCGACCTCAGCCACCGCGACCGGTGTGCCTCCAGCCACGGAAACTTTCTTCAGAATCGGCGAATCGACGTACCCCACCCACTCACCGTCAGGCGAGAAGAATGGCGCATTGATAAAGGTGCCGAGCCCCCTGAGCAACGTGCTCTCCAGACGATCGCGCGCACGGAGCGCGAATCCCTGCGCCGTGCCGTACACCAGCCGCGCGCCATCGGGCGAGATCGCGAGATAGCGCCCGGTTGACGCCGGCGGTGGATTGGAGATCGCGAAGCGGACGACGGCCGGCGCGGCAGGATCGGAACGGGCGGCGCGCCACGCGATGACGCCACTCGCCGTCGCGGCAACGAGAGCGGCGGCAGCGAGCCAGCGCCAGTCCAGACGCGATCGGGTCACGACGGGCAGATCCGCAGCCGGGAGTTCCGCTTCCCTGATTTCGAGGCGAGCGTCGCTGATGTCGCGCAGCCGTTCGTTCGGATCCTTGACGAGACATCGTCGGAGCAGCCGGCGAATGCTTGGCGGGGTCGTCGCCGGCAGCGCGGCCAGATCGGGCTCGCGCTCCAGTACCTTCCCGATCACCTCCGCGGACGTCGTTCCCGCGAACGCGCGCCGGCCCGTGAGCATCTCGTACACGACACAGCCGAAGGCCCAGATGTCGGCGCGACGATCCACGGCCTGGCCTCGCGCCTGCTCGGGACTCATGTACGGTGCGGTACCGAAGACACCTCCAGGACCGGTCATGTGGGACAACGTCTCCGTGGGGTCCGAGCCGTCGGGCGAAGACTGCGATGTTCTCTCCACGAGCTTGGCCAGGCCGAAATCCAGGACCTTGACCATCGCGCGGTCGGTCACCTTGACGTTCGCGGGCTTCAGATCGCGATGGATGATCCCCTGCTCGTGTGCCGCTTCGAGCGCGGCAGTGATCTGTTCGGCGATGTGCAAGGCTTCGGCGAGGGGAATCGGACCTCTGGCAATCCGATCCGCCAGCGTCGCGCCTTCCACCAGTTCGAGGACGAGCGCGGCGTCCTCCACCCCGTGGATCGCGGCGATGTTCGGATGGTTCAGTGACGCGAGGAGGCGCGCCTCACGCTGGAATCGCGCGTGACGATCGGGGTCGGACGCAAACCGGTCCGGGAGGACCTTGAGCGCGACATCCCGTCCGAGCCGCGTGTCGGTCGCCCGGTAGACCTCGCCCATCCCGCCGGCGCCAATCACGGCAACGACCTTGTAGGGACCGACGTGCGTACCCGGAACGAGAGACATCAGGGAACGCGATTGTAACGGATCGGGTGGGTGGTCTCGCACGGGCTGAAACCAGGCAGAATGTGGTGGGAGCACATCCATGAGCACGATCAAAACAAATGACGGTACCGAGATCTATTTCAAGGACTGGGGAAAAGGACAGCCAGTCGTCTTCAGTCACGGCTGGCCGCTCAGCGGCGATGCCTGGGACGACCAGATGCTGTTTCTCGGTGAACAAGGGTACCGCGTGATCGCTCATGACCGCCGCGGTCACGGCCGGTCCAGTCAACCGTGGAACGGCAATGATCTGGACACGTACGCCGATGACCTCGCTGCGCTGGTCACGGCGCTGGACTTGCAGGATGCGGTGCATGTCGGACACTCCACCGGCGGCGGCGAAGTCGCCCGGTATATCGGCAGACACGGTACGAAACGCGTCGCGAAGGCTGTGCTGATTGGGGCGATTCCTCCGTTGATGCTGAAGACGCCAGCCAATCCGGGCGGCTTGCCCCTCGACGTCTTCGACGGCATTCGCAAAAGCGTGCTCGCCGACCGTTCTCAGTTCTTCAAGGACCTGACCGTACCGTTCTATGGCGCCAACCGCGCCGGTTCCCAGGTCTCTCAGGGACTGAGAGATTCGTTCTGGATGCAGGGCATGCAGGCGGGGTTCAAGAACGTCTTCGATTGCATCAAGGCATTTTCGGAAACCGATCAGACCGCCGATCTCCAGAAGATGGCGGTGCCGACGCTCTTCATCCACGGCGACGATGACCAGATCGTGCCGATCGCGGCGTCAGCGCAGGCCGCGGTCAAGCTGGTGCCTCACGGGCGGTTGAAGGTCTACCCGGGCGCGCCGCATGGACTTTGCAGTACCCACAAGGATCAGGTCAACGCGGATCTGCTGGAGTTCCTGAAGTCGTAAGCGACGGAACGCATCGGTGCGCGACTGAAGTCGGCAGGCCGGGTCGAGAGACCCGGCCTGCCGCTCGTGTCTAGAATCTGACGCCGAACGACATCCTGAACGTGCGCGGCGTCGTGTAGGCGAAGCGATTCGCCGCGGTCCCGAAGTTCGGACCGTAATCCCAGTTCACCCCGCGCACCGGAGTCGTCGTGAAGGGATTGAAGGTCGCATACTGCGAGGCGGTCGTGCCCGGCGTGAGCACCGTCGTGTCGATGCGTTGCAGGTTGACGCCACCGGCGTTGGCGGCGCTGCCGGTGCCGAACACGGTGCTGCCACAGGCGCAGAGCTGGAACTGATTGAAGGCGTTCAGAATCTGCGCCTGCGCGAAGAGCTGCACGCGAGTCCGGCTCGAAAGCGCCCGCACGTAGTTGAACGCGAGGTCCGTGCGCCGCTGGCCCTCGGTCTGGAACTCGTCGCGCGGACCGAAGAAGTACGTCGTGACCGTGGACGCCGGCGGATTGAGGTACGCGTTGCCGGGATTCGTCACGTACGGCCGCGGATCCACGCCGTTCGTGTTCACCGCGCCGTACGACACGCCGCTCTCGAGCGCCTGGAGCAGGCTCACCGTCAGCCCCGGCACCCATGGCGGGTTGTAGTTGATCCACAACCGCGCGCGATGACGCTGATCGACCGCGAGGTCACCGTCGGGGAAGTTCCACGAGGCCTGCTTGTATTCAGGGTACCGATAGTCGAACGGCACCGGTCCGCTCGCCACGTTCTCGGCGTCGTAGTTGCCCGACGCTCTCGAGATCGTGTAGTTCGCGCCGATGTCGAACTGGGTCCCGAACCGGTACGTCCCGGTGAACGTGCCGCCCGCGTAGTCACGGGAGAGCAGGCCGTCCGGCGCGTTCGTGATGAGCGTCAGGTCGAACGACCGGCCGGTCGGGTCCTGCACGCGGCCGGTCGTGGTGTCGGCCTGCCGCATGTAGAAGTCCACGTAGTGCCGCACCAGCAGGTCGGCCCGCAGCGACCCGCGCGTGCCGAACCGTCGCGAGACGCCTCCGGCGTACTCCCACGCGCTCGGCGACGACAGGCCAGGTCGCCAATCTGCGGCGTGACACCGGGAATCGTCGGTGCGCCGTTCAGTGGCAGATTGGGACCGCCGTTCGCGAAGAACCAGTCGAACACCGAGCGAATTGCCTGTGCCGTCGGCACCGGTGTGGACGTGCCTGGACCGTTGATGCTGGCCCCGCGATAGATGAACTGCCGCGTCTGCGGGTTGCCGCCTGCGGCCGACGAGTCGGCGACCGGATTCGAGATCGCCGCGACGTACTTCGCGACGCTGGCTGTCACGCTCCACGTCCCCTCGCCGGTCGGATCCCAGATGATGCCGATCCGTGGACTCGAAGGCGCTGTCCCTGGCGACGACGTTGCCCGATTGATCGCTGCCGTCGTTCTTGTCGAAGCGGAGGCCGACGTTGGCCGTCAGGCTGATCGGTCACACGCCACGTGTCGTTGAGGAACAGGGAATGCGTCCGGAAGCTCGACCCTTCGCTCTCCTCGAGAATCGGGTTCCACTGAATCGTCGTGGTCCCGTCGCCGAGGAAGATCGGGAAGATGTCGTTCTCGCCGGCGCCCGGCGCCCGTGAGGATCGCGCCGGCGCTCAGGATGCGGTAGTCGCTCCCCGACTGGTGATTGTTCGCCGTGCGGATGTCGTCGAAGGTGTCGTAGCCGAACACGAAGTTGTGCGATCCCGAATCGCGGCGTCGACAGGAAGTACGAGCCCTTGACGAAGATGTCGGCGTTGTCGCGTCCCTTCCGGCGTGCAGACGCCGCAGAACGTGTCCGACCACCAGCGCGCGCCGCCGGCGCGGCTGTTGTCGATGAGCAGCGTGCCCTCGATGAGATCGGTCGACTTGGCCCCCGAGCCGATGAACTGGAACGTCCGCTTCGAGACGAGCGCTTCGACGACGAGCTTGTCCGTCAGCATGCCGGTGTAGGTGGCGGCATACAGCCGCTCGGGCAACGTGCGCGTCCCGAGGCTCCGGCGGTCCATCGTCGACGTTCTGGTTGAAGCTGTGGTTGATCTGCGCGCGATCGTGGTGGTTGTAGTTCACCTGGAAGCGGTGCGTCTGGTTCATGGAGTACGTGCCCTTGACCTCGTAGCGCCGCTGCTCCTCCCGGAACTCGTACGGGACGGCCGTCCCGATGAGCGTCCGGCCCTGCGATTCGTCGCGCAGCCGTCCCGACGTGAAGAACCACAGCCGATCGCGCATGATCGGGCCGCCGAACGTGTATTCGTACGTCGGCACGACGTTGTCGATCCGGGGCTCTGGCGTCGTCGCCAGGCGCTCGGTCTCGAATGGCGTCAGCGTCCGCCACATGTCGTTGTTGATCGAGTTGCGAAAGCTGCCGGAGAACCGGTTGCCGCCCGACTTCGTGATGATGTTGACCACGCCGCCGCTGAACCGGCCGAACTCGGCGGACACGCCGCCGTTGGCGACGGTCGTCTCCTGAATCGCGTCCTCGATCGCCGTGTCGAACGCCTGCCCGCGGATGTTCTCGTTGATGCTGACGCCGTTCAGGAGGAACAGATTCTCGTAGCTGACCGAGCCGCCGAACGAGAACGCGCCCGCCGGTCCGGTGGGGTGCACGCCCGGCGCCATCATCAGGATCGAGTTGAGATCACGCGACGTCGGCAGCATCGCAATGAGGTCCTGCGAGAAGTTCGTGGCGATCTGCGCGGTTCTCGTCAGGGTATCGGCGGAGCTGCCGACCACCGTCACTTCCTCGCTGACCGCGGCGACGCCGAGCGTCACCTCGAGCGGGAGGACCTGCGTCGGCGCCAGCACGACGTTGCGAGTCTGCGTCTCGAATCCCGAAAGAGAGAACGCGATCGTGTAGGGGCCTGACGGCAGTCCCGTGAAGATGTAGTCGCCATTCACGGACGCCACCGCCTGCCGCGCTGCCCTGCAGGTTCGGCGACTTCGCCGTGACGGTCGCGCCCGGCAGGAGCGGCACCCGATGTGCGTCGGTCACCCGGCCGGAGATTGTTCCGGTCGTACTCTGCGCAACGGCGCTCGCAGTGACGGCGAGCGCGATGATCACGGCCAGCACGAATCGAACACGTATCATTTGTAGGCACCTCACGTGGTATGAACGGAAGAGCAAGAGCAACGCCGATTTTTCATAGATCGGGATCGGCGACGCGAGGAATGTGACTAACGGCGCCTGTCAGGTACCGACGGCTTGGTGGGAGTTGCGGAAGGACAAGGACGTTACACGCGCGTCCCGTCGCGCTGCGACGGTCGAATCCAGGTCATTGGTCTCGCCGACCAATGATCTGGATCGCTACAGCCGCTTCCGCATGACGATCGCGCTTGCCGGACAGGCCGACGTGAATTCGACGGACGCTTGTACGGAGGCGGGAACGTCCGTCCGCGTGATCCGTTCGAAGCCGAACTTCGGGAAGTAGCGATCCGCCGTCGTCGTCAGGAGATAGACCGTGTGCACGCCGAGGTCGCGCGCGAGACCGAGCGCCGCGTTCGTCAGGCCGGCGCCGAGTCCCAGTCGCTGATGATCGGGCGCCACGGCGACCGACCTGAGCAGCGCGCCGTCCGCGTAGACCTCGAGCGCCGCGCTCCCGACGACGTGACCGTGACTCCTGGCGACGACCGCCGTCACCAGATGCTGTGCCAGACCGTCGAGTGGAAGGTCGCGCTCCTCGAGCAGCTTCATGATGGCGGCCGCATCCCCGAGACCCGCGCGCTCGATGACCAGGTCCACGATCAGCCTCCCAGTTCAGCGACACTCGCCGGCGCGCAGCACGGCATCGTGGGGGACGTCGTCACCGGCAGACAGCAGCCGGTCTTTTTCTGGAGCCGCACGGCATCCTGCTGTACCCGCTCGACGTGCGTGAGGGCATGTGTCACGGCCTGACCGATCGCCTTGCGGAGCGGATCGGAGAATTCAGCGAGGCGGTAGTGGATCCAGAGTCCGTCCCGTCGTGTCTCGACCAGACCGGTGCGGCGGAGGTACGCCAGATGACGCGACGCCTTGGGCTGCGAGATCTTCAGTGTTTCATGCAGGTGGCAGACACACACTTCGCCCGTGAGCAGCAACCCCAGGATTCGCAGACGAGTGGGATCCCCGAGGGCCCTGAACAGTCCCGCCAGTTCGTCGATGGGCTTCGCCATATATCTGTGTTGACAAATATATCAGAAACGCATTAGCCTTGTATATACGTTAGTACGAATATAGGAGGCAGCGATGTCCGAGCTTCAGCAAGCGGTGCGGGACAAGTACGGGGCCATTGCGACGGCGGTGGCGCAATCGTCAACCAGTCCGGGATGTTGCGGTCCGCATGCGTGCGGCTGCGGCGACCCCATCACGTCGAATCTCTATTCGGACGCGGAGACGAGCGGGCTGCCGGCCGGGGCCGTCGCGGCCTCGCTGGGGTGCGGCAACCCGACGGCGCTCATCGAGCTGCAGCCCGGTCAGACGGTGCTCGACCTCGGCTCCGGCGGTGGCATCGACGTCCTGCTATCCGCCCGGCGCGTCGGCCCGACCGGCAAGGTCTACGGCCTCGACATGACGGACGAGATGCTGGCGCTGGCGCGAGACAACCAGCGCAAAGCCGGGGTCACGAATGTGGAGTTCCTCAAGGGCACGATCGACGCGATTCCATTGCCGGCCGGATCCGTGGACGTGATCATCTCGAACTGCGTGATCAACCTGGCGAGCGACAAGGATGCCGTGCTCCGTGAGGCCTTCCGTGTGCTCAAGCCGGGCGGCCGCTTCGCCGTCTCCGACGTCGTCGTTCGCGGCGAGGTACCCGCCGAGATTCGGCGCAGCATGGAGCTCTGGGTCGGCTGCATCGCCGGCGCGCTGGAGGAGACGGAGTACGTCACGAAGCTCGAGGCTGCCGGGTTCGCCGACGTCGAAGTGGAACCGTGGCGGATCTACAAGGTCGACGACGCCAGGGTCTTCCTTGCGGAAGCCGGCATCGATGTCGACAGGATGGCCGCCGACGTCCAGGACCGCTTCGCAAGTGCGTTCGTGCGCGCGCGGAAACCGGAAGCGAAGACTTGCTGCGGGCCGGATTGCTGCCATGCTTCCTGAGGTCGCCGGCTGAGAGGTCGGCGGCTCAGCGCGGAGAGCTCTCTCGCATCTCGATCATCCGGTAGCCGATGACCTTCGGACTCCAGGATCACCAGCGGTGTCAGGAACAACCGGTCGTCTTCGTTGAACGTGTTCAGATAGTCGTAGACGTTGACGTACGGCTTGTCTCCATCCATTCCCAGGCCGACAGCGACGACGAAGTGGTCGGTGGCGATGACGTAGGGCGTGCCGTAGATATCGTTCGGCTGGTCATCGTAGCCCGTCAATCTTGACGCCGAGCATGACTGGCGTGCCGGCCACGAGCGAGCTCTTGATATAGCCCACCGCGCGGACGGCTTCCATCAGTTGCAGCTCCGGCACCGTTTCGCCGTTCGCCTGGCGGTACTCTTTAATCACGAGGATGCTGTCGATATCGATCGCCGGCGGACCGGAGATGTTGAAACGGGCGATGTGCATCTGGTACTTCGCGAAGTGGAAGCACTCCAGCCTCGGTCCGCTGGGCGTCGGGCGCCAGGCTCTCGTTGATCCAGTCACCACCTCTTTTGGTCACGATACGTCACCTGCTCCTCGGCCGGGATGACGTTGGCGACCGTTGGCCAGTCGGCTGACAACTGCGCGAACCAGTCGGCCGGGGCGTAGTTGTCCGGATCCGCCACGGGCACCGTGCGGTAGCACCACCTCGGCCAGGCTCGGCGCGGCCAGGCCGCCGCCCATCCTGGCGGTGTCGCGGGCCGCATCGCGCGCCGGATCGGTCCCCCATTGCGTCAGCTCCCACAGGTTGAAGCTCCAGTCGGGCATCGCTCACTCCTCCTCTTCCTCTTCGTCCTCCACCTGCGGCGTCGGGCAGCAGGTGCCGAAGACGTGGTTGTAGAGCCTCGCCTTCTCGACTGGATCCTGAATCGCGTCGATCACCGCCATCGCCTGCTCAATCTTGCGGTTGGCCGCGTGCGCCCCGTCGAACGCCGCCTCCTGCAGTTGCTGGTTGTAGCAGTCGAGCGCCTCCCCCTGTCCGAGCAGCGCGTCAACGATCACGGCGGGCGTGCGGAGGATGCGATGCGTGACGTCGAGGATGATGCCGTGGACCGTCTTGTCCAGGTAGGTCTGTTTCAGATCGCGCCGCTTGCGCACGTAGGTGACTTCCTTGTCGGTGCTCTTCGGCTCGATGCAGTTGACGTGCTTCTCGGTCACCTTCTCGATGAAGCTCACCCGGGTGCCGGTGTAGTCCGTCAGGTTGCACAGCTCCACGTAGATCATGTTGCGCACGGCCTCGACGTGCTCCGGGCCGAGGAGCACCGATCGCAGGAAGTTGTCGAGCGAGTCCAGCGTGCCGGTCCGCCGGCTGGTGTCGAAGCCGTTGGAATAGACGAACGTCACGTCGTCCAGGTAGGTGATCGTGAAGTACTCCTGGAGGAGCTGTCGAAAGACGAAGTTGAGGACCCGGCTCCGGTTGATGTTCTCCAGCGTCCGGGTGGTCGTCTGCTCGGTCTCGCTGATCGCGGTGGACGTCACATCCGTGTTGATCTCCACCTGGCGCTGGGTGTCGGCGGTCTGCACATGGTGACTCACGGCGTTGTTCAGGGTGCTGACCTGCTGGCCCAGCGACTGCGAGGTGGTGTTGACGGACGAGGCGGAGGCGGTGGTCTCGCCGCCCACGCTCCAGATCAGCATGTTGACGCCGCCCTCGGCGCTCGTGCCGATGGCCATGGAGTCGACGTCGGTCTCAGAGGTCTCCATGTTCGTGGAGGTCGACGTCTCGATGGTCGATTGCAGGTCGTCCATCGCGGTTTCCGAATAGCTGTCCAGCACCGACTGGCTGCTCGTGCTCGTCGTCTCGTTGTGACGATAGTCGCGGATCTCGATCACCGTCTTTTCGCCGGGCAGCAGGCTGAAGGTGCTGAGCGTCTGCCCCGCGCCGTAGTCGCCGAGGTAGGACGCGATGCGCATCTTCATCACCATGTAGATGGCGGGTCGCGCGCCTTTCGGCCGCCTTTGGAATCGCACTTCCTGCTTGCCCGACGAGCGCCGGACGATCAGCGGACGGCACCCTTCGGCGATCTTGTTGGCCGCATACTCCCGCGCGAAGCTGGCAGACTGGGTCGAGACCGTCAGGTTCGCGGCCTTGAACTTCACGCCGGTCGACGTGGCCGGCTCCTCAGCGATGAAATTCAACCCGGTGTCCATGACCTCGGTCAGGCTGGTGTAGGCCTGGCCCCCCAGCACGGCGGCGATGAGTTGCGGCGAGACCTGGTCCTGTTCGCGCTCGCGGTCGAACCGCTCCCAGTAGTTGTCCGCGGGCGGGTTCAGTTCGTTCTTGTTGAAGCGTGTCCCGGCAATCCCCAACCGGACGAGGCTCACGACCTGATAGGTGGTCGAGGTCGGCAGGTTGTAGTTCAGGATCGACGCGCTTCCGTTCTGGTCGAGCTTGATGAGCGGTTCGTGCGGCGTGCAGGACGTCTTGTCCATGGAAGTCACTCTCGGGGTTGCCTACGCAGAATGCTTGCCGGAGCGGCGTCAATCAATTACCGTAAAGACACCACCCAGCGGCAAGGCGACGGGCACCATGGCAGAGTCGGGACGACTTCGACTGGCTGATGTGCGTGCTGTCTTCAGGTTGCTCGGCGAGTGCCGCGAACTCGGTGACGATGCGACGGCATGGCGCCGTCACATGCTCGGGCGGCAGTTGAGGTTACCCGGATCCGAGGCAAATGAGCCAGCCCTTCCGCGCCAGCTCCAGCGGGTGCTCAGTTGCCTCGCGCACGGCGATTCCGAAAAGCAGGCGGCCGACCGTTTAGGACTGAGCGTGCACACCGTGAACCGCCATGTACACAGGTTGTACGGGCGATTCGGGGTGCACAGCCGTGGCGAGCTGATGTTCCGGTGCCGCGACCTGGTGGCCAGGATCCTCGCGCGAGACGTCACGCCCGAGTGACGCCCCAGTGAGCCGCCGTGACCTTGACGCGGTTCGTCAGTGCGTCATAATCGACTTGTGCTCGCAGTACGATCGGCATCGCTGCTCATTTGCGTCGTCGTGGGATTGAGCACCACTTGCGAGGCGCAGGACAGTCCCGCCGTGAAGGTCCACGCGTACGAACGGGACGTCGTGGGCGCCATCCCCGTCGGCCCACCCGGCGTGGGCGCTCCCGCCCGGCAGACTCGGTATTTCATCTACCTCGAGACGCGGCCGAAGGCCCAATTCGCCGTCGAAGGCGTCTGGATCGGTGGGCAATACCATGCGGTCGAGACGACGGTCAGAAAGGCGCCGGTTGAGTTCGAGTCGCCGGTGAAGCTGGCGCAACCGGAAAAAAACCTCGCCGTTCCCGCGACAGACAACACGGTCACGGAAATCGTCGTCAAGGATCCAGTACCAGGCAAGACACCCGACAGCAACGCGGCCAGAGTTCTTGGCGAGAACAAAGCCGCCGTTCAGCTGAGCTATCTCGGCAAATCCGTCCTGGTGCCCGTCAGCAAGTTCGAAAAAGGAAGCCCGCTCTACATGCGGTGACCCGCCGCGATCGTCACGGCTTCAGCAGGACGTGCCAGATCCCGCGGCCGTAGGTCGCCGCCACGAGTCGCTTGGAGCCGTAGTGGATTTCCAGCTCGTCGACGATGACGTTCGGCAACCCGAGCTTGTAGGGCACGAAATCCTTCATTCCTTCCTTGATGTAATAGACACCCGCGTCCGTTCCGACGTAGATGGGATTCCGCGTCTTGTTTTCGTACACGACACAATTGACGGGGATGTTCGGCAGCGTGCCTGACAGATTGGTCCAGGTGGCCCCGCCATTCGTCGTCTTGTAGACCTTCTGGCCTGCGTTGTAGCCCGAGAACGTCACCCAGATCATCTGCGGGTCGTTGTCGTTCATCACGGCGTCGGTCAGGTAGTTGGCGCCGACCGGCAGCGTGCCCGTGATGTCGGTCCAGGTCATGCCGCCGTTGGTGCTGCGATACAGCTTGTCGCCGTCTCCGGCCAGGAGGAAATCCGCCTTGAGGTGCACCTTCAAGATGGTCAACTGCGCGACGCCGCCGAGCGCGGCCGAGATCGCTGTCCACGCCGTGCCTTGATTGGTGCTCCTGTACGCCTTGTCGGTCCCGGCATAAATCGTGTTCGCGACCGTTGGACTCTGGAGGAAGGGCGACACCCAGGCGCCTCCGGCCGGCGTGTTGATGGACGTCCACGTACTCCCGCCATTCGTCGAGCGGTACAGCGAGCCGTACTGAATCGCTGCGTACACGTTGTTGTTGTTCGAGAAATCGATGAAGCCTCCCATCCCGTCAGCGTTCGTGGTGTTCGTCCACGCTCCGGCGTTGAGCTTCATGTTTCCGTTGTCCTGCGCGCCGGCCACCATGAGGCCGGCAGTGATCTTGCTGAGCCCCAGCCGGTAGAACTGCGTGATGGCCAATCCTTTGTTGAGGCTCGTCCACGACGTCCCGCCGTTGGTGGTACGAAACAGCCCGCCGTCATTCCCGGAGAAGATGGTGGTGCTGGAGCCCGGCGCAAACTGCAGGCAATGATTGTCGACATGACCCGCGACGGGCACATTCGCCCAGCTGGTCCCGCCATTCGTCGTCTTCTTCATGTTGAATCCCGCGACGATGACGATGTTGGGATCGGCTGGTGAGACCGCGAGGATGTTGTCGTAGTAGCCGTACAGCGTCACGCCGGAGGCGGCAGTCGTGCTCCACGTGGTGCCGGCATCCGTTGATTTCTGCACGGCCGCGTTCGTGCAGAGTGTGTACAGCGTGTTGGGGTTCGACTTCGCCACTTCGATGTTGTAGCGCGTGCCCGGACACGTGGCTTTCAGCGCCACGAAGCTTGCCCCCGCGTTGGTGGATTTCTGCACGACGCTCGTCGTGGCGTACACGATATTGCCGTCCTTCGGGTTGAACTCGACATCGAAGGTGGACGTGTTCCAGATGCTGGCCCAGCTGATGCCGGCGTCGGTCGTGCGGAAGAGTCCTGCGCTCGTCGCCGCCAGCAGGATCTTCGGATTCGTGGGATGCATCGCGAGCCGGCGAATCGTTCGCGTCTGACCGACTTGCAGCGTCAACCCGGTCGGCGCCCAGGTCGTGCCTCCGTTCGTGGTCTTCCAGACCCCGATGGAGTACGTGCCGCCCCAGAACGGGTTGCCGTAGCCGAAGGCGTCGCCCGTCGCGATGTAGATGGTGGCTGGAGCCGTCGGATCGATCGCGATGTCGCCGATGCTCAACGTCGGCAACGAGTCGGTCAACGTCGTCCACGTGGCGCCGCTGTCGGGACTCTTCCACACGCCGCCGTCGGCGGCCCCGATGTAAATGACCTTGGCATTGGCGGGATCGAACGCGATGGCGTTCACTCTGCCGGCGTTGGTGCCGCCGACCGCATCAAAGGGACCCAGCGGGGTCCACTTCGGCAGCTTGAGGATCTGATCCGCCTCTGGCGACCGGGCGATCAAGTCTGTGTCCACCGCCGCCACGCGCTGCAGCTCGGCCAGGACCTTCTCGTTGTCCCACCGGCCGGTGGGGTACACCCTCGGCTCGGTAAACCATTCCCATCGCCGGTAGAGATTCTCTTCTTCGGCCGCTCTCTTGCGATCGGGGTCGGCAGGACCCTCGGCAGGCACCGGGGTCACGTCCTCGCGGGGTGCGGGACTGGCGCGATAGTGCGCGTCGAACGCGCTCTTGAAATCGGCGAAGGTGTATTCGTCGGGATTCCTTTGCGCCACACGCTGCAGCCATCCCGAGCCAATCGCCGGTTGCTGTTCCGCGGGAGGCTGCTGCGACGCCGGAGGCTGGTCCGAGCGACCACAACTGCAGAGCGTCAGGCACCCGAGAACGAACGACAGTTTTCCAACGTGGCTCGCCATGGTGTGCTCCATTTGAGCCGGAGCGTGACGCCGGCTCGGCGGCGCCGGGGAGTCTGGGACGTCTGGGGGTGGAAGAGCCTAGCGCGTACCGCTTCAGGTTTGCAACAGCGAGCTTGGACCATCACTCGGCGCGCAGCGCGATCATCGGATCGATGCGCACCGCGCGGCGCGCGGGCAGCATGCCGGCCACCATGGCGACGACGACGAGGACGCCGATCGCCAGCGCGATCGTGATCGGATCGGTCGCGGTGATCCCGAACAACAGTGACGAGAGTTGTCGTGACGCGAGCCGCCCGATGATCCACGCGGCCGGCACGCCGACGGCCAATCCCGCCAGGACGATCGCGAGCACCTGGCGGCCGACGAGCCAGCGAACGTCCGATCGGCTCGCACCGAGGGCCAGGCGGAGGCCGATCTCCGGCGTCCGGCGCGCGACCGTGAACGCCATCAGGCCGTAGAGGCCGATGCAGATCAGCGCGAGCGCGACGAGCCCGAACACGCCGGAGAGCGTCGCGACGAGCCGCTCGGTCATGAGTGCCGCGTCCACTTCGTCGGCCAGCGTGTACACGGGCGCCATGGGCACGTCGCGTTCGATCGTCTGGACGATCGCCTTGATCGGCTGGATGACATCGGCAGGATCGCGCGACGTCCGAACGTGCAGGACCATTTGTCCGAAGCCCGTGTTGGCTTGCAGAAATGTCTGGTACACGCGCGGCGGCGTCGCGTCGCGCAGCCCCGGGAACCCCGAGTCTCTGACCACGCCGATGATGTTCAGTGGCGCCCCGGGGCCGGCCGGTACACTTTGTCCTGGCCGTCCTGGCCGCGCGCGCGTCACGCCGTGACTCTCACCCAGCGGCTCGCGCCCGTTGAGGAACTCGCGGACGAACGGTTCGTTCACGACCACCGCGAGCGCCGCGTCGGGCCGCAGGTCGTCGTCGCCGAAGTCGCGCCCCCTGACGATCGGGATGCCCATCGTCTCGAAGTAGCGCGGGTACACGATGGTGCTTTGCAGCATCCTCGGATCGCCGCCGGTCGGCAGCGACACCACGAAGCCCAGCGTGCTCGGCCCGAGCGGCGACGAGCGCGCGAGGCTTGCCGACTGCACGCCTGGAAGCGCCTCGATTCGAGGCAGCAGGTCGCGATAGGTCCGGTCGAGCGCCAGCGCGATGGCGGGCGCATTGCGCTGGCCGCTTCCTCGCGGGTCGAGACGCGCGACGACCACGCGATCGAGATCGATCGCGTTCTCCTGACGACTCAGATTCTGCAGGGTCCGGACGAAGAGCCCCGCACCGACGAGCAGCACCACTGAGAGCGCCATCTGGACGACCACGAGCGCTTTGCCGGGCCCGCGTTCGCCGCCGTCGTGCCGCGTGCGGCCCAGATCGCCGGCGTTCTGGCGCAACCGGTCCGCGCGCGAGGCGCGAACTGCAGGCGCGCTCGCAAACAGCAGGCCCGCGGCTATCGAGACCGCCGCCGTGAACGCCAGCACGCGAAGGTCTGGCGACAGATCCAGCACCAGGGCGCCCTGACCAGTTGACGCGTAGGCGACGAGGGCCGGCGCGGCCCAGTACGCGAGCGCAACCCCCACGGCCGCGCCAAAGCCCGCGAGCACGAGGCCTTCGACGAGCACCTGTCGCATCACACGCGCGCGTCCGGCGCCCAGCGCCAGGCGCAGCGCGAACTCCGCCCGGCGCGTGGCCGACCGCGCGAGCACGAGGTGGCCGACATTCGCGCAGGCGATGAGCAGCACGAGACCCGCGATGCCGAGCAGGATGAACAGCGGCTGCGAGAACTGCCGCCGCAGATCCGACAGCCCGGCCGCCGCCGACTTCACATTGAGCCGCACGTCCTCGAACTCGCCGGTGAATTTGTTTTTCAGCCGCCACTCGGTGTCGGGTTTGCCGGCCAGCGCGTCGAGCCGTCCGGCCGCCTGCGCCATCGTGACCTCCGGCTTCAGCCGGCCGAGTACGCGGAGCCACGTCGAGGCCACCCTCGGCGTGACGAGGAGCGTGCCGTTCGCGGGCATCACGGCCGGCTGCATCATCACCGGCACGTAGAGGCTCGGCGACGTTCCGATCTCGGCGCCGAAGAACTCGGGCGGCGTGACGCCGACGATCGTGAACGGCTGGCCTCCGAGCGTGATCGATCGGCCGACCACAGCGGCATCGCCGCCAAAGCGGCGCTGCCAGTACGTGTGACTGAGCACGGCGACCGGATGGCCCATCGGCACACGGTCGTCGCTCTCGTCGAACAGCCGGCCCGCCGCCGGACGGAGACCGAGGAGCGGGAAATACTCGCCGGTCACGAGATGCGCGTCCGTCGTCGGCTCGAGGTGGCCATCGATGCCGACATCCAGCCGGACGCGGCCGTACGCGGCAAGATCCAGCGCGTGTCCGTGGTCCCGGAAGATCTCGTACTGCTGATACGTGAAGCCGTTTGCGGCGCCGGTCGGACCCGCCTGCTCGAGCGTGAGCAGACGCTCCGGGTCGCTCACCGGCAGGCGCTTCAACATCACCGTGTTGATCAACGTGAACAGCGCCGTGTTGGCGCCGATGCCGATCGCCAGCGACAGCACGGCGGTCACCGTGAATCCCGGACTCTTTCGCAGCGTGCGCACCGCGTAGCGAACGTCCTGCGACGCCTGCTCGAGCCGCGTCCATCCCCACTGGGCGCGCGCGTCCTCGGCGGCGATGGTGAGGTTGCCCAGCTCGCCGGGAGCGGCCATCCGAGCGATCGACCGCAGTTCTTCCTGCATGTCGCGCTCCGCCGCGCGGCGCCGCCAGGGCAGAACGTAGAGGAGTCGTTTCCAGGAACATCATGAGTCGACCTCTCTGGCCGGCTTCAGCACGCCGGCCACAGCGCGCACGAACTCCTCGCCACTCCGATGTCTCCTGATGGAGCCGCTTCCGTCCGGCAGGTGTCAGCCGGTACACCTTCGCGCGGCGGTTGTGTTCCGACGTCTCCCACTTCGAGCTGATCCAGCCCTTCAGCTCCAGCCGCTTCAGCGCGGGATACAGCGACCCGAACTCGATGTTCAGTTTTTCGCCCGAGGTGTCGCGAATGGCCCCGGCAATGGCGTACCCGTGCAACGGTCCGAACAGCAGCGTGCGCAGGACCAGGAGGTCCAGCACGCCGTAGAGTGGCTCCATGTAGAGAGATTCTATATCAAGACTGTCTATATATCAACGGCTCAGGCCAGCACGCGGATCTCACGCCCGGGATTGGCGACGTGGGCGCGCGGCGGCCCGGCGCTTCGCGCTCACGTACCGATGCGCGCCGATGACCAGGCCGCGAAGCGCGTCGCGGTGGACGCGCGAGAGCCGCACGAGCACACACGGATAGCCGACGTAATGTTCCTTGAGATAGTAGGTGCCGGGGTCTTCCTCGAGCAGCGCGTCACGGTTCGCGAACTCCATCATCACGACCAGCGTGTCCGGCTCGGCGGACTTGTGCGACGCGATGCACACGAACATCCTGCCGCGCACCTTCAGCGCCGGCTGCCCATACGTGGTCGTGACTTCCACGTCAGGCAGCGTCCGGCCGATGGCCTCGACGGCCCTGAAACTGATCTTGCGCGGCATTGGCGTCATTTCGCGTGTTTCTGTCAAGGGGAGGGGTTCAGATTCAGGTCCATCAACCAGACATCCCCCCTGAAATCACCGAGCACGAGGATGATCTGATCGGGCGTGGCGATGGGCCCGGTGCCTGGAAGGTACGCGGGCATCAGCATTTCAGTGGACGCGTACACCGCAATCGGTTCGCCTGCCACCGGGCGTGAATCGGATGTCACCGGCCGCGCGCGAAGAACGCTGCGCACCAACGGGTTCGTGCCCGTAGGGGTGTAATACAGGAGCCGCGCGTCAGCAGACCAGAATGGATGGCTGGCGGCGCGATCGATCAGCACCCATTCTGCCTCCGGAATCGGGCTCTGTTCGAAACGCAGACACAAACACACTGACCGGCTCGCCCGGTCGCGAGGCATCGAAGGCCATCCATCGTCGATCCGGTGACAGGCGTGGATTGGTGACGGACCGTTCGGCGCTCGTCAGCAACTCCTGCTGCTCTCCCGTTTCCGTATCGAAGAGTGCGATCGAGTTCAGGCGCGCGAACCGCTCGATGATGAGGCGGCGTTCATCGACCCATTGGCGCGGCCGGCCGCCGCAATCGTCGCTCAGTTTTCGCCAGGTCCCGTCGGACAGACTGGCAACGAAGAGGGGACGCACCGCGCGTCCGCCTCCGGGCGGCTTTGTGCTGTAGGCCAGGAGCGCTCCGCCTGGCGAGATCGCCGGATACCCCTTCTCCTCCGCCGGGCCGTCGGTGAGCACGCGCTCAGAGCCGCTGCGGAGATCTCTCAGGAAGATGTCGCCGGCTCCTCGTCGATACGAGGAGTAGGCAAGCGTTTGGAAATCGCTGGTGACGGTGAGGTAGCCCAGAGGAAACGGGCCTCGCGTCATCCGGCGCAGCGGACCCTGGGCCATGCCGGTCGCCGCATCCAACGACACGGACCAGAGATTGGCGTCCGCGCGGCTGCTGAAGAAGGCGAGGCGCCCGGCGGCAGCCGTCGGCAGCCATGCCGTCTCACCTCCAGCCGTCAGCCGTTCGGGCGCACCCGTTGGCTGGAACGTCGAAGCCACCAGCCGCTGCCGGTAGAGATTGACACCCTGTGCCCCGGCAGCCGAGAACACCAGCGAATCTTCCAGCCACGCCACACCGGTGGGCACCGTAAACATTCCGGCATCGCGGAACCGCTGAATCACCCCGGTGTTGATCGGGGCGCCGCCGGCCGTCGGCACGATGTACCAATCCGCTTCGAACGACGGATCGGGCCGGGCATGGACGAGCAGGGATCCGCTGTCCGGCAACCATGTCGAGCAGGCCACATCGACGAGCTCAGATCCGATCGTGCGAAATCCGGCGCCTCCGCGGGCGGCGATCCGAAGGCCGGGCGCGTTGTTCGGGACACACGCGAGCCAAAGGCCATTTGGAGAAATCTGTCCGCGACTCGCGCCGCGTTGCAGTACGCGCGGTTCACCGCCGAGTGCCGGCACTTCGTACACGCTCGGACCTGAATCGTCGGTGGAGGTAAAGAGGATTCGGGTGTTGTCCGGCGAGAACGAAAGATGCGAATACTCGCGCTCACCGTTCGTCAACCGCAACGCCGCGCCGCCAATCTGCTGAATCCAGATCTGCGGGGTCGCCCCATCCTGCCCGGCATCCGACACATACGCGATGAGGTGTGCGTCGGACGAGAGCGCCGGCCAACTGGTCAGCGCCGTCGTCCAGGTCACCCGTTCGAGACGGGACGCACCCGGCGGCTCCACTGCGGCAGCCGGCGGAGCGGCGAGCGTGAGCCGCCGGCTCTCCCACCAGGCGGCCAGTTCCTCGCGTCGCGCGTAGATGCTGCCGCGCTTCTCGTGAGCGAGCCGATGCACCGGGAGTCCTTCTTCACGCTCCCACCTCTGCACGGTGCGGATGCCCCGCCCGAGATACGCGGCGATCTCCTTCCAGGAATCGAGCCGATCCTGGAGGGGATCGGCGGACTCCGGCGTCGACCGGTGCTCGTCGCGCATAGGGCGAGCATAGCCGGACACGCGCCAAAACGCGCCACGCCGCCTGTGGCACATCGTTGCGCTTGAGGCGCGTCGCGTCGGGCCGCACACTGGGCTCACGCTCGATACGGGGCGTTCTTCAAGGGAGGGGCATCGTGACGAAACTACTCTTCAGCGCACTGACCGTCGGGCTGCTCACCGGTGCGGATGTCGCCGGACGGCTTGCCCACCAAAGCGCGGCGCCGGGCAGCGGACCCGCGCAAACCTCGATTCAAGGCGTCTGGCAGACGGTTGAAGTGACGATCACGGGACCGGGAGCCCGCACGATAACCATCCGCGAACCGCGGCCCAACCTGGTCATCCTCACGGCCAGGCACTACAGCCGGGTGGAAGATCAGTCCGAACGGCCGCGGCCTGTTCTCGCGGACGCGGCAAAGGCGGACGCCGCCGAGTTACGGGCGACGTGGGGGCCATTCGTCGCCGAGGCGGGCACGTACGAACTGAATGCGGGCAATCTCTTGACGATGCGGCCCATCGTCGCGAAGAACCCCGCGGTCATGGACCCTGGCGTGTTCATCACGTACTCGTACAAGCGGGAGGGCGACACGATGTGGGTCACCCAGCAACGAAATCAGACCGGGCCCTTCGCCAATCCCGCCACGTTCAAACTCGTCCGTGTCGAATGACGCACGTTTGCGAGGTGACGCTATGACAAACATCCGGCGCGCATCACTCCTCGTCGTATTGGCCCATCCAGACGACGAGATCTTCCACGGCGGCGTCCTCGCCTGTCTGAGCGAACGCGGGGTGCGAGTGACGCTCGTCTGCGCCACCGACGGTGAAGCCGGCAAACCACATCCGTCGGTTGGTCCGGTCGGCGACCTCGGGGCGCGACGCGTCGAAGAGCTCCGGCTGTCGTGCGCGGGGCTCGGGATCGAGGAGCCCGTGCTGCTCCGATTTCACGATTCCGCACGCAAGGAACGGCAGCGACACGACGACCCGCATGCCCTGGCCAACGTGGACATGCTCGACGTCGAAGCGGCCATTCGCGCGATCATCCGGGACGTGAAGCCGCAGGTGATCGTGACCTTCGAACCGCACGGGGCCTACTATCACCCCGATCACGTCGCCATTCAGCGCGCCACGACCGCCGCGTTCTTCTCCAGCGGTGTCATGGGAGACGAGGCGCCCGAACGTCTGTTTTACGCCACGATGCTCCGTGATGTGTTCCGTGAGCTTGCAGACGCCACCCGCGGCAAGGGCATCGTCGACGGGCTCGACTCCGACACGTTCGCTTCGGCGCCCGAAATGATCGCGGTGTCGTTCGACGCGACGCCGTATCTGGAGCGGAAGTTCTCGGCCCTTGCGGCCCATCGGTCGGTGTTCGGCATCACGCCGGACATGCTGAAGAATCCCCCGCCCGGTCCCGCACAGATGCTGCAGGCGTTCCGCCCGGTGTTCGAACGCGAGGTGTACCTCCTCGGAGGGACGCGCGGCCCCGTGCCGCGATGGCCGCTGGCGGACTTCTTCGACGGGTTGGAAACGCGCGTGCCGGGGCTGCGACCCGGCGTTGGCGCTGCCGTCGGCGACGCGCCCGTCGGCTGATAGCGTCTCGTAGCGGCGATTTGGTGAACCACGGGAACGGACACTGATGACGAGCGCGTGAAAACCCACGGCGAACCAGGAGTCCCACGGAATGCCGTGGGCATGCACGATTTGGCGCGCGGATTCTCTCAGATCCCGTGGCGCTTGGCTCCGGGCACTACACATGCATATCCGCCAGGGTCACTCGTGCCCGCAATGTCGTTGACCGAGGTCGAAGCGCGGCCTGTGTTTTCTATGTGGCAGTATTGGTCGATCCGACTCCGTAGGAGGCATGGTTGAGCCTCACTCCGAAAGATCTCACGCCCGTCTACCTGGAAACGGTTGGCAAGGGCGCGGGCGCGCGTCGATGGCAACGGCCCGTCTACGTCGATCATCTGCCGCCCTGCAACCACGCCTGCCCGGCGGGAGAGAACATCCAGGCCTGGCTGGAACTGGCGCAGGCGGGCGACTACGAGCAGGCCTGGCGGAAGTACATGGAGGAGAATCCGCTGCCCGGCACGCACGGCCGCGCGTGTTACCACCCCTGCGAAAGCGCGTGCAACCGGCAGTTCCTCGATCAGGCGGTCTCCATCCATTCGCTCGACCGGTTCCTCGGTGATCTCGCCAACGAGAAAGGCTGGACGATCGCCCCCGGCCACCCCACCGGCAAACGGGTGCTCGTCGTCGGCGCCGGCCCGGCCGGTCTGTCGTGCGCGTACCAGTTGCGACGCTTCGGGCATGACGTGGAGATTCGCGATGCGAACGCGGAGCCGGGCGGCATGATGCACTACGGCATTCCCGCCTACCGCCTGCCGCGTGCGGGGCTCGACCTGGAACTCGCGCGCATCGAGGCGATGGGCGTGCGGATCGTTCGCAACACTCGCGTGAACGACGTGCTGGCCGAAAAGGCCGCGGGATCGTTCGACGCCGTGTTTCTCGGAATCGGCGCCCAGGTCGCGAACCACCTCGATATTCCGGCCATGGACGGCGGCAAGATCATCGATGCGGTGACGCTGCTGGAGCGCGTGGAGAAGGGCCGCGCCCCGGCGCTGGGCCGCGTCGTCGGCATCGTGGGCGGTGGCAACACCGCCATGGACGCGGCCCGCATGGCGAAGCGGCTCGGGGCCGAAGAGGCCGTGATCATCTTCCGCTTCGACAAGGCGCAGATGGAGGCCCATCCCTACGAAGCGATGGAAGCCTTCGCCGAAGGCGTGAAGATCAAGTGGCTGTCCACGGTCAAGCAGTTCGGTGAGAACGAGATCGTCGTCGAACGGATGGAGATGCTGCCCGACGGCTCCGGCTGCACGGGTACCGGGGAGTTCCAGACGCTCAAGACCGATTCGCTGGTGCTTGCCGTCGGACAACATTCCGACGTCGAGTTCCTGAAGAAGGTGCCCGACCTCCGCATCGGGCGTGGCAATGTCGTCGAAGTGGACGCGCGCATGAGCGCGAGCGCCGGGATCTTCGCGGGCGGCGACATGATCGGCGGTCCGCGGACGATGACGGCGGCGGTCGGCCACGGGAAGAAGGCGGCGCGCCACATCGACGCGTGGCTGCGTGGCGGCGTCTACGAGAAACCGCCGCCGCATCCGCCGGTCCCGTACGAGCTGCTCAATCTGACCGTGTTCCTGGATGCCGATCGGCGCGAGCACGCGGAGTTGCCGGTCTCGAAACGCACGGGATTCGATGAAATCGTCGCCGGGCTCTCGGAGTCCGAAGCGCGCTACGAGGCCACGCGGTGCCTCTCGTGCGGCAACTGCTTCGAGTGCGACAACTGCTACGCGGCGTGCCCGGAGCAGGCGATTGTCAAGCTGGGAAAGGGCCGGTTCTACCGGGTCGAGCTCGATCTGTGCACCGGATGTGCCGCGTGCTTCGAACAGTGCCCGTGCCATGCCATCGAGATGGCGCCCGAACCGGGAGTCGCGGGACCGGCCGAAGCGACCGGCCCGGAGAGAGTGCCCGCCCGGTTCACGGTAAGGACGTAGAGGGCCCCGCGAGCTTGAAGAAAGTGGACCGCCGCCAGCCGAGCGGAGCGAGGCGTTGGCGGCGCGCGAGCGGGGGTGGGGCCCCGCGAGCAACTGAGAAGAGGTTCCATGTCCGCGAAGTCGGTCGTCATGGACGGCAACACCGCTGCCGCCCATATCGCCTATCGCGTCAACGAGGTCTGCGCGATCTTCCCGATCACGCCGTCGTCCACGATGGCGGAGCTCGCCGACGAGTGGGCGGCGAAGGGCATCAAGAACATCTGGGGTCAGGTCCCGGTCATCCAGCAGATGCAGTCGGAAGGGGGAGCGGCCGGCGCGGTGCACGGCGCGTTGCAGAGCGGCGCCCTCACCACGACGTTCACGGCGTCGCAGGGGTTCCTGCTGATGCTCCCCAACATGTACAAGATCGCGGGCGAGCTGACGTCCTGCGTGTTCCATGTCGCGGCGCGGTCCATCGCCACCCAGGCCCTGTCCATCTTCGGCGATCACTCGGATGTGATGAGCGCGCGCATGGTCGGCTTCGCGATGCTGGCCGCGTCCTCCGTGCAGGAGGCGCACGATCTGGCGCTCGTGGCGCAGGCGGCGACGCTCGAAGCGCGCGTGCCCGTGCTGTTTTTCTTCGACGGGTTTCGCACCTCGCACGAGGAGAACAAGATTTCCCTCATTCCGGACGATCAGATCAGGGCCGCGATCGACGATGAGCTGGTTCGTGCCCACCGCGCGCGCGGGCTCACGCCGGAGCGTCCTGTCGTCCGCGGCACGACGCACAACCCGGACACGTTCTTCCAGGCGCGCGAATCGGCGAACCCGTACTACGCCCGCGTTCCCGACATCGTGCAGCGCGCCATGGATCGCGTGGGCGCCCTGATTGGCCGCTCGTACCGCCTGTTCCGCTACAGCGGCCATCCCGAGGCGGATCGCGTCGTGATCGTCATCGGGTCGGCCTTCGAGGTGCTCGACGAAACCACCGCCTGGTTGAACGCACACGGTGAAAAGGTCGGCGTGCTGCAGGTGGCGCTCTACCGTCCGTGGGACGCGGAGCGCTTTCGTGCGGCGCTGCCGCCGACCGTCAGGAAAATCGCCGTGCTCGATCGGACGAAGGAAATCGGTGGACCCGGTGAGCCGCTGTACCTCGACGTCCTCACCACGTTTGCGGAAGCGCTCAGCGCGGGACGCACCTCGTCGATGCCCGTCATCGTGGGCGGGCGGTACGGCCTGTCCTCGAAGGATTTCGACCCGGCGATGGCCAAGGCGGTCTTCGACGAGCTCAAGAAGCCCGCGCCGAAGCACGGCTTCACGGTCGGGATTAACGATGACGTGTCACACACGAGCCTGACGGTGGACGCGAGCTTCGACATCGAGCCGCCGGACGTCGTGCGTGCGCTCTTCTTCGGGCTGGGCGCCGACGGCACCGTCGGCGCGAACAAGAACTCCACGAAGATCCTGGCCTCGGACCCGGACCGCCACGCCCAGGGCTATTTCGTCTACGACTCGAAGAAGTCCGGGTCCTACACGATCTCGCACCTCCGCTTCGGCCCCCGGCCCATCCGCGCGCCCTATCTCCTGAAGTCGGCAAACTTCGTCGGCGTCCACAAGTTCGACTTCCTCTACAAGCTGGATACGCTCGGGGCCGCGGCGACAGGCGCCAGCGTGCTGATCAACAGTCCGTATTCGCACGAGGACGTCTGGAACGAGCTGCCGCGCGACATGCAGCAGCAGATCATCGACAGGAAGCTGAAGCTCCACGTCATCGACGCGTCCAAAGTCGCATCGGACCTCGGGTTGGGCTCACGGGTGAACACGATCCTGCAGACGTGCTTCTTCGCGCTGTCGGGCGTGATGCCGCGCGACAAGGCGATCGAGGCGATCAAGTCGGCCACCGAGCGCACGTATGCGAGGAAGGGCAAGGACATCGTTCAGAAAAACTTCGCGGCCATCGACAACGCGCTGGCGAACCTGCACGAGGTTCGCGTGCCCGCGAAGGCGACGGGCCAGCGCCTGCGTCTGACCCTGGTCCCCGAGTCGGCGCCCGAGTTCGTGCGCAACGTGACGGCGACCATCCTCGCGCTGCGCGGCGACACGCTTCCCGTCAGCGCGCTCCCAGTGGACGGCACGTATCCGACCGGCACGACTCGATACGAGAAGCGGAACATTGCCGACGAGGTGCCGGTCTGGGAATCAGACCTCTGCATCCAGTGCGGCCAGTGCGCGATCGTCTGCCCGCACAGCGTGATTCGGGCGAAGTACTACGATCAGAGCCGCCTCGAAGGGGCGCCGCCGGCCTTCATCGCCGCGCCCATCAACGCGCGCGGCTATCCCGATTCGCGCTTCACCCTCCAGATCTACGTGGAGGACTGCACGGGGTGCGGCGTGTGCGTGGAAAACTGCCCCGCGCACAGCCCCATCGACAACGCCGTCAAGGCGATCAACATGAAGGATCGGCTCCAGCACCTCGAGGCCGGGCGCGAGAGCATCCGCTTCTTCGAGACGCTGCCCTGGGCCGACCGTACGCGGGTGAACTTCGCCAACGTGCGGGGCGTGCAGTTCCTGGAGCCGCTGTTCGAGTTCTCCGGCGCCTGCGCAGGCTGCGGCGAGACGCCGTACCTCAAGCTGTTGTCGCAACTCTTTGGCGATCGGCTCCAGATTGCCAACGCGACCGGCTGCTCGTCGATCTACGGCGCGAACCTGCCGACGACCCCATGGGCCGCGAACGCCGACGGCCGCGGGCCGGCGTGGTCGAACTCGCTCTTCGAAGACAACGCCGAGTTCGGCCTCGGCTATCGCCTCGCGGTGGACAGCCAGACGTCGCAGGCGCGAGCCCTGGCACAGAAGCTCGCGCCGCGAATCGGCGGCGATCTCGTGACGGCCGTGCTCGAGGCGCCGCAGGTGACCGAGTCGGACTTCCGCGTGCAGCGTCAGCGCGTGGCCGCGGTGAAGGCCGCGCTCGCCGGCGCGACGGAGCCGGATGCCGTGAATCTGCTCGCCCTCGCGGATTTTCTCGTCCGGCGATCGGTGTGGATCATCGGCGGCGACGGCTGGGCCTACGACATCGACTTCGGGGGCCTCGACCACGTCCTGGCCGCAGGAAAGGACGTCAACATCCTGGTGCTCGACACCGAGGTCTACTCCAACACCGGCGGCCAGGCGTCGAAGGCGACGCCGCTCGGCGCGTTGGCGAAGTTCGCGGCGGCAGGAAAGACGACGCCGCGCAAGGACCTGGGGCTGATGGCCGTCGTCTACGGCAACGCGTATGTCGCCCAGATCGCCATGGGGGCGAACAACGAGCAGGCGCTGGTGGCGATGCGCGAGGCGGAGGCGTACGACGGGCCGTCCCTGATCCTGGCGTATTCGCAGTGCATCGCGCACGGCACCGACATGCGCCACGGAATGAAGCAGGCGGCGCGCGCCGTGGCCAGCGGCCACTGGCCGCTCTTCCGCTTCGACCCCACCATGCGGCAGCGAGGGATGAACCCGTTCCGGCTCGACTCGCCGCGCCCGCGCATTCCGCTCGAGGAGTACCGCTACAACGAGGTGCGTTTCAAGGCGCTCGCGCAGATGCACCCGGACACCGCAAAGCGCCTGCTCGACCGGGCGCAGCACGGCGTGGAGGAGCGGTACAGGGTGTACGAGGATCTCGCGACGCGCGACGGCAGCCGCTTTCAGCCCGACTCGCAGGACGTCACTTCATGAGTCTCGCGACACGGTATCTCGGACTGCCGCTCGCGCACCCGATTGTCGCGTCGGCGTCGCCACTCACCGCGACGCTCGACGGGATGAAACGCCTCGAGGACGCGGGCGCCGCCGCGGTGGTGATGGCGTCGCTCTACGAGGAGCAGATTCGCGCAGAGGACACCGCCTACGCCCTCTTCACGGAGCACGGCTCGAACAGTCAGGCCGAGGCGGGCACGTACTTCCCCGAGCTTGCCGATTACAACGGCGGGGTGTCCGGACATCTCGAGACGCTGAACCTGGCCACGCAGGCGCTCGACATTCCAGTGATCGCCAGCCTCAACGGCACGACCTCCGAGGGATGGATCGACCACGCGCGCGCGCTCGAACAGGCGGGCGCCGCCGCGCTCGAGCTCAACATCTACTCAGTGCCGATCGATCCTTCGGTCAGCGGCGCCGAGATCGAGCGACGCCACCTGGAGATCCTCCGCCAGGTCAGGGCGAGCGTGCGCCTTCCGATTTCGATCAAGCTCGCCCCGTACTTCAGCGCGTTGCCGCACATGGCGGCCGAACTGGTCCGGGCCGGCGCGGACGGCCTCGTGCTCTTCAATCGCTTCTACGCGCCTGATATCGATCTCACCACGCTGCGCGTGACCAGGTCGCTCCCGTTGTCGACGGCTGCCGAGCTGCCGCTCTCGCTGGTGTGGATTGCCCTCCTGTCACGCCGCGTCACGTGCTCGCTCGCGGCCAGCCGGGGGGTCGAGTCGGACGTCGAGGTCGTGAAGTATCTGCTCGTGGGCGCGGACGTCGTCATGACGACCTCGGCCCTGTTGCGGCATGGGCCGCGGCACGTCGCGACGATGCGGGACGGCCTCGAGCGCTGGCTCTCCGAGAACCGCTTCGACTCCGTCGACGCGATTCGCGGCCTCAAGGACGCCACGCACGTCGAGCACGTCGATGCGTTGATCCGCGCGCAGTACGTCGCGGCGCTGACCGACTACATGCCGGGAAAGCTCGTCCAGTAGACGCGCTCGACCCAGGAGCAGCGGATGGACTGGCTCAGGACACTCCTGGAAACCTCGCCGATGACGGCGCTGTTCCTGACCATCGCGGTCGGGTATCTCGCCGGAGAAGTCAACATCAAGGGGTTCGCGCTTGGCTCGGGCGCCGTGCTCTTCGTCGGCCTCGCCTGCGGCGCGTTCGCGCCGAAGTCCGCGCCGCCAGGGATGCTCGGGACCCTGGGCCTCCTGCTCTTCCTCTACTGCATCGGCATCCAGTACGGACGGGAATGGTACCGCGGTCTCACCAGCACCGAGGGGCTGAAGGCCAACTTCGCTGCGCTGTGCGGCTTGACTGCGGCGATCGTCGTCTCGCTGATGATCTACGGGGCCGGTGCGGCCAGCCTGCCCCAGGCGCTCGGGATGTTCGCCGGCTCCGCGACGAGCACTCCGACGCTCCAGGCGATCCTCGACGCGCTGCAGAACCAGGACGCCGCGGTCGGCTACAGCGTCACGTACCCGTTTGGCGTCGCCGGGCCTATCCTCTGCATGTCTCTCTACCTCGCCTTCTTCAAGCCGAAGATTGAGCCGCCGCCGGCCCGGCGAATCCAACCGGTGGAGATCACCGTGCGGAACGCCGCGTGGTTCGGCAAACCGTTCCCCGAGCTGCAGAAGCAGCTGCCCAGCGGGATTCAGGTGGCCGCCATCCGCGACGCGCTGCAGAACCGGGTACCGACTCCGTCCACGATTCTCGCGGCGAACGACGTGCTCCTGATCGTCGGGATCGATCCGGCCCAGATCGAGCAGGCGCGCCACATCATCGGTGAAGGGACCTCGTCAACGGCCATCGTCGCAGACAGAAGCGAGCTCGACTACATCCGTGTCTACGCGTCGAAGCGCAGCGTGGTGGGCATGCCGCTCGGCAGCCTGAAGATTCCAGGCGGCTTCGAGTACGCCTGCGTCCAGGTGCGCCGGGGCGACACCGACCTGATGCCGGACGACGACCTCGTGCTCGAGTTCGGGGACCGCGTCGGCGTGCTCTGCCACCGCACCAACTTCCCGGTGGTGCGCAGCTTCTTTGGCGATTCGATCAAGGGCGCCGCCGACTTCAGCTACATCTCCGTTGGCGTGGGCGCGGCGCTGGGCCTGCTCGCCGGCATGGTCCCGCTTCCGATTCCTGGAGCCGGGCGGGTCACGCTCGGGCTCGCCGGCGTGCTGCTCGTCGCGCTCGTGCTGGGCAGACTCCGCCGGACGTCCGACATCGTCTGGACGCTTCCCCTGTCGGCCAACCTCGTGCTGCGCAACTTCGGGCTCACGATATTTCTGGCCCAGGTGGGAATGTCTTCCGGTCCCAAGTTCGCCGCGACGATCGCCGAGAGCGGCCTCGTGTTCGTCCTGCTCGGCGCCCTGATCCTCCTTCCGCTCGTGGTGGTCACGCTGATCGTGGGACGGCTGCTGCGTATCCCGGCCGACGATCTGTTCGGCGTCGTGTCCGGAGTCACCGGCAATCCGGGGATTCTGGCCCACGCGAGCCGCGTCGCGCCGACGGATCGACCCGACATCGGCTATGCGATGATCTTTCCATCGATGACCGTCGTGAAGATTCTTTTCGTGCAGATCGTCGCGTCGGTTCTCGGTCGTTGACCCGGGAACATGCGCATCGCCCTGGCTGCTACCTGCATCGCGGACACGATGTTCCCGCTGGCGCCCCGTGCCACGGTCGTCCTGCTGGAGCGTCTCGGCCATGAGGTCGTGGTCCCGGCGTCGCAGGCGTGCTGCGGGCAGATGCACGTGAACACCGGGTACTTTCGCGAGGCCGTGCCGGTGATCCGCAACCACGTCGAGGCATTCGCGCCGGTGCTCGATGGGACGTGGGACGCCGTCGTGGTCCCCTCGGGCTCCTGCACCGGCTCGATTCGCCACCAGCAGGGCATGGTGTGCCGGCAGGAGGGAGACGCGCGGCTCGGCGAACGGGCCGAAGCCGTCGCCGCGAAAACCTACGAGCTGTCCGAATTGCTCGTGGACGTCCTGGGGCTCACCGACGTCGGCGCCTACTTCCCGCACCGGGTCACGTACCACCCCACCTGCCACTCGCTCCGGATGCTGAACGTCGGCGACAAGCCGATGCGGCTGCTGCGCGCCGTCGAAGGCATCGACCTGGTCGAGCTTCCGGACGCTGAGAGCTGCTGCGGGTTCGGCGGGACGTTCGCGTTGAAGAACGCGGAGACGTCCACGGCGATGCTCGCCGACAAGATGACGGCCGTGAAATCGACCAGGGCCGAGGTGCTGACTGCGGGCGACTGCTCCTGCCTGATGCACATCGGCGGCGGGCTCTCTCGCATCCGCGCCGGCGTGCGGACCATGCACCTCGCGGAGATCCTCGCGAGCACCAGGGACTCCGCACCATGAGCCCGGCCGTCCCCGGCGCGTCTCACCCTCAGGCCCTCGACGCTGCTCGGGCCAGGGCCCCGCTGCGCTGGGGCCCGCCCTTCCCCGCCGCCGCGAAGCAGGCGCTCGCGAACACCCAACTGCGCCGCAACATGGCCCACGCGACGTCGACCATCCGGGCCAAGCGCGCGAAGGCCGTCGGCGAGGTCCCCGACTGGGAGGCGCTGCGCGCCGCGGGCGCCGCGCTCAAGACGCATGTACTGACCCATCTTCCGGAGTTGCTCGTCGAGCTGGAGCGCAACGTCACCGCGCGTGGCGGCGTCGTGCACTGGGCGCGGGACGCCGCGGAGGCCAACCGCGTGGTCGCGGGCCTTGTGAAGTCCGTGGGCGCCGACGAAGTCGTCAAGGTCAAGTCGATGGCCACGCAGGAGATTGGGCTCAACGAGGCACTCGCCGCGGAGGGCATCGCGGCGTACGAGACGGACCTCGCCGAGCTGATCGTGCAACTGGCCGACGACATGCCGTCGCACATCCTCGTGCCCGCGATCCACCGCAACCGCTCGGAGATCCGCGAAATCTTCCTCACGCGCATGGAAGACGCGCCGCGCGACCTGTCCGACGTGCCGCGCGAGCTGGCCATGGCGGCACGCGCGCACCTGCGCCGCAAGTTCCTCTCCGCAAAAGTCGCAGTCAGCGGCGCGAACTTCGCCGTCGCCGACTCGGGCACGCTCGCCGTCGTCGAGTCGGAGGGCAACGGGCGCATGTGCCTCACGCTGCCGCAGACGCTCATCACGGTGATGGGCATCGAGAAGCTCATTCCGACGTTCAATGACCTCGAGGTCTTCCTGCAGTTGCTGCCGCGCTCCTCCACGGGAGAGCGGATGAATCCGTACACCTCTCTGTGGACGGGCGTCACTCCAGGGGACGGGCCGCAGGCGTTCCATCTGATCCTGCTCGACAACGGGCGCACCCGGGCGCTCTCGGACGAGGTCGGCCGCGCCGCGCTGCACTGCATCAGATGCTCGGCGTGCCTCAATGTCTGTCCCGTGTACGAGCGCGTCGGCGGGCACGCGTACGGCTCCGTGTATCCCGGGCCGATCGGTGCGATCCTCACGCCGCAGTTGACGGGGTCCACCGGGCACTCGGACCCCAACAACGCGCTGCCGTACGCGTCCACGCTGTGCGGCGCGTGCGCTGAGGTCTGCCCCGTGAAGATCGACATCCCGGCCCTGCTGGTGCACCTGCGCGCTCGCGGTGTCGACGCCGATCGCCGCCGCATCACGGTCTGGGGCCTCGCCATGAAGGCGGCGTCGTTTTTCATGTCCAGCGCGGGGCGCTTCCGCGTCGCTCAGAAGGTCGCGGGGATCGGGCGGGTGCTCTTCGGCCGGAAGGGCACGATCTCGTCGATGCCGTTTCCCGGCTCGCTCTGGACGGGCGCGCGCGATCTGCCCGCGCCGCCGAAACAGACATTTCGGCAGTGGTGGGTGGACGAACATACGTCAGCCGGGTCGAAGAAGGAGGATCGGTGAGCGGCGCACGCGAAGAGATCCTGGCCGGTGTCCGATCCGCGCTCCGGCAGACCGCCGCAGAAGCGTCCGTCCCGCGGGAGTACCGCGCCGTCGGCGAGCACTCGCCTGGTTCGGACGCCGCGCTCGACCTGCTCGTCAACCGGCTGGTGGACTACCGGGCTGTGGTGCACCGCGCCGAGTCCGATCGGATCGCCGCGACCGTGGCGACGATCCTGGCCGGCGCCGGCGCCGTCGTCGTACCGCACGGTCTCGACCGGCGGTGGCTCGCCGATCTGCCTGCGGGCACGACCGTCGTCAACGATTCAAGGGAGGATCCGCGGACCGCCGAGGAGCTGGACCGCGTCGACGCCGTCGTGACCGCCGCACGCGTCGCGGTCGCCGAGACGGGGACGATCGTCCTCGACGGCGAGCCGGATCAGGGCCGGCGCGCGATCTCTCTGGTCCCGGACGTCCACGTGTGCGTCGTCCGGAGAGATCAAGTCGTGCACAGCGTCCCGGAGGCGGTGCGGGCGCTCGGCACGCACGCCGAACGCCCGCAGACGTGGATTTCCGGACCGAGCGCCACGAGCGACATCGAGCTCACTCGCGTGGAGGGCGTGCACGGTCCGCGCACGCTCCACGTCGTCCTCGTGCGCTGAAACCCGATGACATCCCTCGTATTCGCCAGCGTTCGAGGCACCTTCGTCCAGCGAGCGAGCTCGCCCTCGTTGCGGATCGAGACGCCGGTGACTTCGCCGGCAGGGTTGCGGTCGAACGTCAGGTAGTACTCGCGATCCCTCCAGAAGAACTGGGTCTCGGATTCCGGAACAATCTCGAACACCGTGTTGCCGGGCGGCACCTGGACGACCAGGCGGTCGCCATCGCGTGCGATCGCGAACACATCTTTGCCGCGGTACTCACCGACGTAGGCGTCGTACGTCGCTGGTGCCAGCGCGCGCTGCTCGCGCCTGCGCGGCAGCTCGTATGGCTCGCCAAGCATCAGCGCCGCGAGCTCGTTGGACATCGCGCGGACCTGAGAACGATCGGCGGAGCTCCACACGTTGCTGAGGATCGTGATGAACAGCTGTTCTTTCGGGTAACGCGTGATCTGCGACACCAGGCCGGGGGCGTTGCCGCCGTGCCACTCGACGCGGCGGTTGAACTTGGTCTGGATCCACCATCCGTAGCCGTATTCGTTCTTGACAGCGGTGAACAGCTTGGCTGTTGACGCCGCATCGAGCAGCCTGTTCGCGTTGAGTGCGCGATGCCAGCGCAAGAGATCGTCAACCGTCGAATAGAACGCACCAGCGCCGCCCGTGAAGCCAACGTCCTGGTAGGGAGCGTTGATGAGAGCTCCCTCAACGCGGTTGTACCCGCTCGCCCGATTCTTGACGATGACGCTCGGATCTTGGCAGCCGCTATCGGCCATCTCGAGCGGCCGGAAGATCGCCTGGGAGACGAAATCGCAGAAGCTCTGTCCCGACACCTTGGCGACGAGCATACCGAGCACGATGTAACCGACGTTGGAATAGGACCAGCGCTCGCCAGGCTCGGAGACCAGGGGTTGGAGCTCCTCGCCGGGTGCGAATAGATCACGAACCGAACGAAACGGGATCGCCGTCGTCGCCGAGAGTCCGCTCACATCGAGCATCGCCCGCGTCGTCAGCTGCGGCAGGCCGGCTGTGTGCGACAGCAAATGGTGGATCGACACCTCGGTCCACGCCGGCGGCCAGTCCGGCAGGTGCTTGTCGATCGGATCGGTGAGCTGGAGGCTGCCGCGCTGCGCGAGCAGAAGTACCGCTGCCGCTGTGACCTGCTTGCTCACCGAGCCGATCCGAAACTTGGTCTCCGGCGAGTTCGGCACGGCGAGCTCGCGATTCGCATCGCCGAAGGCACGTCGGAACACCACCTGTCCTCTACGCGCGACGAGCACTGCGCCGCTGAACCCGGTGACGCGCGCGCGCGCCGCCATGTAATCGGCGATTTTCCCCTCGAGCTGCGGCAGAGGTGCCGTGGCGGGGACGGGCGACTGTTGGCTGGATGTAAGCGAGGGATATGCGGCGAACGAGCTACAGATCGTCAGGATAGCCAGCACGAGACGCATTGATTTCCTCTTAGAGTAGACCGGCCGCTGTCTTCGCGGCTATCTGCGACAGTCCGCGAGCGATACTACAATGAAGGCGTCATGGGAGTGACCACGGTCTGAGTCGCATGGCTCTCCGTGTCTCCGAGGCGATCACCGTTGTATATGTCCTGTACCTCGCCGGCTGTGCGTGGGTCAGGCCGCTCTCTCCCGACCGCCGCCGGCGCGTCCTCGTCGCAGTCGTCGTCGTGGCCGCCGCGATCCTTGTCTTCGCACGTGCGGGTCGCGACGGGCCGCTCCTGGCCTTGCGGGATTGGGCGCCCCTGGCATTCCTCCTTTTCGGATACTGGCTGCCTGCGATGGTGGTGACGCACATTCATCACGGGTTCGAACGGGTGCTCGTGGCGTCTGATGAATGGCTGTTTGGCCGTCAGGGACTGAGCGCATTCGTCGCACGCGCGCCCCGCGGGATCCTCGAGCTGCTCGAGCTCGCCTACCTCCTCTGCTATCCGCTCGTGCCCGCCGGGTTTGCCGTGCTGTACTTCGCCGGATTTCCGGATCAGGGCGACCGCTTCTGGACGTGCGTCCTGCTCGCGGCGTTTCTCTGTTACGGCGTGTTGCCGTGGCTGCCGACGCGGTCGCCGCGATCGTTTGAAAGCGAGACCGATCGCCGGCGTTTGCGCGCCAGGGCGCTCAACCTGCGGGTGCTCGGGCGGGCGAGCATCCAGTTGAACACGTTTCCAAGCGGTCATGCGGCAACGGCGATTGCCACGGCGCTCGCCGTCGCGGAGCATCTCCCGGTTGCCGGAGTGATCTTCGCCCTGGTCGCGTGCGGCATCGTGGTGGGGAGCGTCGTCGGCCGCTATCACTATGCGGCTGACGCGGCAGCCGGTGCACTCGTGGCGCTGCTGGCGTGGAGGGTATCGCAGCTCGTTTGAGCCCACGGTATTTCGGGGCGCCCTCCGTCATGCCGGGTGAGCCCCGGCGGTGTTTCCCGCGCAAACCGCCGGTACGTCTGATATCCTCCTGAATTCGGCCGCTCCCCCACTTTCCTCGCGCGGTACGCAGTCTGCATCGTCGCGCCAGGCCCAGGAGGCCATATGAAACGGTTTGTCGTGGGACTCATTGCAGTCGCAGTTCTGGTGTCGATGGCGCGAACGGCCATGGCCCAGACCAAGGAAATCTATTCACAGATGAAAACGGAGACGGCTACCGTCGAGGCGATCGAGGCCGCGAGCCGCACGGTCACGCTCAAGAAACCGGACGGCACCTTCGTGACGACGATCGCAGGGCCGGACATCAAGCGGTTCGCGGAGATCAAGGTCGGCGACAAGGTCAACGCTCGGTACTACGAGAACGTCATCGTCCGGCTCAAGAAACCCGGCGAACCTGACGTGGATACCGGGGGCAAGGCCACGACGCCTTCCCAACAGACCCTCCCGGGGGGCACCAAAGCCACCCAGCGGACGATCACGGCCACGATCACGGCAATCGACGCGAACACGCCGTCGATCACGTTCACCGGTCCGAACGGGTGGAAGTACACGTCCAGAGTGCAGGACAAAGCGGCGCTCGGCAGCGTGAAGGTCGGCGACAAGGTCGACATCGTCTGGACAGAAGCGGTGCTGGTGTCGGTCGAGCCCGGAAAGTGACGTAGTCGTTCTGTCACCGTGTAGGAGATGAGATAGAGACCGGGGGGCAGTTGTCAGCAGACAACTGCCGTCCCCGAGGCCGAGACCAGCGCCACGGTCGCGGGCTGATCAGTCCAGCTACGGGGCCATCGCTCCTGGCGACGCCAGGAACAAGTCGTACGCGGCGTTCTGGCGCTCGCGCTGATATCGATAGCCCAGTCCCTCTAGAAACGAGGCAAACGCGTCACGGTCGGCCGGGGGGACTTCGAAGCCCGCCAGGACGCGGCCGAAGTCTGCGCCGTGGTTGCGATAGTGAAAGAGGCTGATGTTCCACCGGCCGCCAAGGTTCTCGAGAAACGCCATGAGGGCGCCCGGCCGCTCGGGAAATTCGAACCGGCACAGCTCCTCGTCGGTGACCTCCCGGCTGCGACCGCCGACCATGTGCCGGACGTGCAATTTGGCAGTCTCGTTGTCCGTGAGGTTCACCGCCTGGTAGCCTCGCTCGGTCAGCATCATCACGAGCGCGTCGGCGTCCTGCCGCGAGCCCGTCGCGACACCGACGAAGATGTGGGCGTCGGTCCGGCCGCTCAGCCGATAGTTGAATTCGGTGACGACCCGGCGGCCGATCGCGGCACAGAACTCTCTGAACGCACCAGGCCGTTCCGGAATCGTCACGCCGAGCAGCGCTTCGCGCGCTTCGCCGACTTCCGCCCGCTCGGCAACGAACCTCAGCCGGTCGAAGTTCATGTTGGCGCCGCTCAGCACGGCGACGAGCCGGGTGTTCACGATCCCGGTGCGCTCCACCCACGCACGCAGGCCCGCCACCGCGAGGGCGCCGGCAGGCTCGAGAATCGACCGCGTGTCGTCGAAGACGTCCTTGATCGCCGCGCAGATTTCATCGTTCGAGACCCGCACGATGTCCTCGACCGTGGCCTGGACGATCGGGAACGTGAGCGCCCCCACTTCGCGCACCGCGACGCCGTCGGCGAAGATGCCGACGCGATCGAGGACGACGCGCCGGCCGGCCGCGAGCGACTGATGCATGGCGTCGGCCTCATAGGGCTCGACGCCGATGACGCGGACCGACGGGCGAAGCGCCTTCACGTAGCTGGCGATGCCGGCGATGAGCCCCCCACCGCCCACCGGGACGAAGATCGCACCGACGTCCCCGAGGCGATGGCGCAGTATCTCGTCGCCGATGGTGCCCTGTCCGGCGATGACGAGCAGGTCGTCGAAGGGGTGGACGTACACGCGGCCCGTCTCCGCCGCGAGCTCGTCGCAGCGCGACTGGGCGTCGGTGTAGCTGTCGCCGAACAGGACGACCTCGGCGCCCATCTCGCGGACGGCGTCCACCTTAATCTCGGGCGTGGTCTGCGGCATCACGATGAGGGCGTCGAGACGGAGGTGACGCGCGGCAAACGCCACGCCCTGGGCATGGTTGCCGGCGCTGGCGGCGATCACCCCCCGCGCCCGCTCGGCCTCCGTCAGATGCGCGATCCGGTTGTAGGCCCCGCGCAGCTTGAAGCTGAACACCGGCTGCAGGTCCTCGCGCTTGAAGAGGACGTCATTCTGCAGGCGGGTCGAGAGTCGCGCAGCCGGTTCGAGCGGCGTCTCGCTCGCGACATCGTAGACGCGGCTCGTGAGGATCAACCGCAGCATCTTCTCGAGAGGGACAACGGTCTCGGACATCATCTGATGGCTCTCGGCTCCTGGCGCTCGGCGGAATGCTAGCACTCGCGCTCAGACGACCCTGCGTCCCCGTCAAAATGTGCACGGCACGCAACCGAAACGGGAAGTCGTGCCGTCTAACCTTTCATCATGGGGACACTCTGGCAGGACACCCGGTATGGACTTCGTGGCATCTGGAACCGGCCCGGGTTTGCCGCCCTGGCCATCCTGACACTCGGCTTGGGGATGGGCGCGACGACGACCATCTTCAGTGCGATTCAGAACATCCTGCTCGACCCGTTCCCGTACACCGATGCACACCGGGTCGCCATGATCCATATCCGCGACTCGACGTCGGCGAGACCGGGCGGCAGGAGTTTCATGCAGACCGCTGAGTTCCTCGACTATCAGGAACAGAACCAGGTCTTCGAAGAGGTCATCGCAGGCACTGGCGAGGATGTGCTCTTGACGACGGCCGAGGGCACCGAGCTCTATGCCGGCGGCCTGGTCACCGCAAACATGTTCTCGTTCCTCGGCGTTCCGCCGGTGGTCGGGCGCGGCCTCACGGAAGCGGATGCCGCCCCCGGCGCGCCGCGCGTGTTCGTGATGGCCGACAAGATGTGGGTCAAGTACAACCGCGATCCCGCCATTCTCGGCCAGAGCTTCGTGCTGAACGGCGTCGCGACGACGCTCGTCGGCGTCATGCCGCCGCGATTTACGAAGCTCGCGGCGGATCTCTACCTGCCGGTCAACCTCGATCGTGGCAACGCGGAGATCAAAGACAAATTCTTCATGTTCCAGGCCCGGCTGAAGCCGGACGTGACCCTTCAGCAGGCGGCCGCGGATCTGAATGTCATCGCGCGTCGCCTGGCCACCGTCTACCCCAACAACTATCCCAAGCAGTTCACGGTGAACGTGGTCAGTTGGGTCGACAACATTGTCGGACAGTTCAGGACGACACTGTTCACGCTTGCGGCCGCCGTCGGACTGCTGCTCGTCATTGCCTGTGCCAATGTCGCCAACATGCTGCTCGCTCGGGCGACCGCGCGAGAGAAGGAAATGGCGATCCGAGTGTCGCTCGGCGCAACGCGCTGGCGGCTGATCCGGCAGCTCCTTCTCGAGAGCGTACTGCTTGCCGCCGGCGGCGCGATGCTCGGCTGCCTGCTCGCGTACGGTGGGGTCAAGGCGGTGGCGGCGCTCATTCCTGAAGGCCTCATTCCGCGCGAAGCTGTCATTCGCCTCAACACTCCCGTCCTCGTCTTCAGCATGGCGGTGGCGATGGTGACCACGTTGTTCTTCGGACTCGTTCCCGCGCTGCAGACCGTGAGGCGCGAGATGGTCGAGCCGCTGAAGGACGGTGGCAAGGGGGCGGGCGGGGGCTTCCGTCGCGGCAGGCTTCGACGGGTCCTCGTCGTCGTGGAGGTCGCGGTGTCGCTGCTGCTGCTCGTCGGCGCCGGCCTGCTGATTCGGAGCTTCGTCGCGCTGCGAACCGTCGACCTGGGCTTCAATCCGGAAAACGTCCTGAGCGCCCGGATCCCGCTGCCGCGCGAGCAATACGTCACTGCGGCTCAGAAACACCAGTTCTTCGCGACCCTGCTCGATCGCCTGCACGCGCTGCCTGGTGTGGTCGTCGCCACGGAAACGACCACGCTGCCGCCGTATGGCGGCATCGGCACCGACATCGAGATCGGTGGCAAGGTGCACACGGAACCATGGCGAGCCATCTTCCAGTTGTGCAGCGAGGGCTATTTCCAGACGCTGGGACTCCGGCTGTCCAGGGGGCGCACGTTCTCGGCGGCCGAAGTCAACGACGCGCGCAAGGTGGCGGTCGTCAACCAGACGCTGGTCACGCGCTACTTCGGAAAGGACGATCCCATCGGACAGCGCGTCACGCTGTCGATGCTGAAGACGTTCCGCGACGGTCCGGTCGACGATCCGGTCTTCGAAATCATCGGCGTCACCTCGGATGCGAAGAACCAGGGGATCGAGGAGCCCGTGATGCCCGAGGTGTTCGTGCCCTACACGATCACCGGCGGCTTCCAGCGCGGCATCCTCGTGCGAACGCACGGCGATCCCGAGGCGCTCATCAATAGCGTGCGGCGCGAAGTCTGGGCCGTGGACCGCGGCGTCGCGTTGACGCTGACAGGTTCACTGACGGGGTATTTGAGGCAGTTCTCCTATGCGGGCCCTCGCTTCTTCCTGCTCCTGCTCGCGGTCTTCGCGTCGGTGGGCCTGGTGCTCGTGGCCATCGGCATCTACAGCGTGATCGCCTACACCGTCTCGAGGCAAACCCATGAGATTGGCATCCGCATGGCGCTCGGCGCGAGCCGGTCGAGCGTCCTCGGGATGGTCGCGCTGATGGGACTGAAGCTCGTCGCGATTGGCGCCGCAATCGGGTTCCTTGCGAGCTTCGCCGCGACGAAGGTACTGGCGACGCAACTCTCGAATGTCTCGCGTTTCGATCCGCTGACCCTGGCGAGCGTCGTCGGGCTCATGGCGATCGTCGGGCTGGCCGCCTGCTACTTTCCCGCGCGCCGGGCGATGCGGCTCGATCCGATCGTGGCGTTGAGAGAGGGGTAACGTCAGCGCAGTTTGGCGACCAGCGCCTTGGCGAGGTCGATCACACCCGGCCGCACCGAAGCGACCGTCTGCCCTGTTGCGACACTTCTCTGCAGCGTCAAAAGGCGCGGCCCAATCTTTACGATTAGCTCCGCATAGCGACCCCGGTTGTCGTGCAAATAGGCTTCGTCTCCCACGCCGGATACGGCCTCCACTGGCGCCCGCTTTCGCACCGCGTCAATCGTGCTCTGCTGGAAGGGAATCACCTGGATCCTGACGCCTGGATAGTTGCAGGAGGAACCACCGGCGACGGCCTCCTCTTCGGGCGCGAACATGTCGAAGACCTTGTCGCCGCCGATCAGTTTCTTGACCTCCGCGTTCGGCAGGAGCGAGCACACTTTGATGACTGGCGGCGGCGACTGAAACGCCATGCCGATCGGACTGGCGGCGCACAAGACGGCTGACGCAACGAGCAACGACCTTTGAAGGTGACGCAAGACAAGTCTCCAGTACTCCGGCGCAACCGAAGCGCCGGTAGTGTAGCCGAGCGTGAGCGACCAATTTGACATGTGACCGTAAGGTCACATATTATCGGGAGGTGTTCGACGACGATTCGGTGTTCAAGGCGCTCGCGGACCCGACACGCCGATTCCTGCTCGACCTGCTCTTCAAGCGTGACGGTCGCACGCTGACGGAGCTCGAGTCGGAGCTGGCGATGACCCGGTTCGGGGTCATGAAGCACCTGCGCGTGCTCGAGCGCGCGGGCGTCGTCGTCGCGCGCAGGGCGGGCCGGGAAAAGCTGCACTTCCTGAACCCGGTGCCCATCCGGATGATTCACGACCGCTGGATCGACAAGTACACGGAGCGCCGCGTGTCGGCGCTGTTGGAGCTCAAGAGCGAGTTGGAGGCAAAGGCATGGCGACAGAGTCGAAAGCCGGCATAGCGACGACGCAAATCTACGAGGTCTACATCAGAGCCTCGCCGCAGGCGATCTGGGACGCCATCACGTCGCCGGAATGGACGATGAAGTACGGCTACCAGGGCGCCGTCGAATACGAGCTGCGTCCGGGCGGCGCGTACCGGGCGCACGCGACGCCCGCGTTGCGGGCGATGGGCATGCCGGACGTCGTCATCGACGGCGTCGTCGAAGCCGCCGATCCGCCGAGAAAACTGGTGCACACCTATCGCTTCCTGTTCAGCGACACCATGAAGGCCGAGGGCTTCACGCGCGTCACCTGGGAAATCGAGAAGGTCGCCGCCGGCTTCTCGAGGCTCACCGTGGTCCACGAGCTCGAAGGCGCGCCGATCATGGCCGGCATGGTAGCCAGCCCGTTCTCCGAGATGGGCACGGGTGGCTGGGCCTGGATCCTCAGCGACATGAAGTCGCTGCTCGAGACCGGGAGCGCGATGTAGCCGGAGCTCAGCGCGGTTTGCCGGCGAGGTACTCGAGTACCGCACGGCCCCGCGGCGAGATGCGGTAGCCGACTTCGAGGCTCTCGGTGAGGCCAAGCTCCTTCAGTTGCCGGACGCGACGCTTGAAGGGCGGCACCTCGGCGTCGACGCGCTTCGCGAGCACGTGCGAGACGATGCCGGGCCGGTCGGCGATCAGCTGAAGATAGCGCGTCGTCCAGGGCGCGGGCGCTGCGGCGTCGATCCTGGCCAGCTTCGCGACGATCGCCTCGAGCTCGGCACGCTCCGGCAGGCGTTCCCGCAGGGCAATGCGCGGATCGTCGCCGCCGAGACGGAGCTCGATGCGCAGGAGGGTGCCCTCGCCGGCGATCGACGCCCGCAACTCGTCGGGTGACAGGCCCGTGCGGCGCACGTCCTCCGCGGTGATGTCGCCTTCGTCGACGACACTGACGCGATCGAGGCAGAGGACACCGACCGGCGAGCGAAGTGACGAGCCCTCCGCCGGGGGCGCACGTCGCCAGCGTCTGAAGGCAAGCGTCACCCGCCCCTCGGCGATGCCCAGCAGGATGTCGCGGCGGAACAGCATTTGAGCCTGGGGTGGCCTTCGAACTCGACGAGGCCAGCTTAGCTGACCGATGGCCTGTTTTTGCCACAGTCATATACTCCTGACTATGAAGAGGAATCCCGTGCGACGTCGCCTCGGTGTGCTGATGCTCATGTTCGCCGTGGCCGGCGCCGTTCCGGTGTGGCCGCAATCGAAGCATCTCCCCGACGCGCCGGGCACGTGGAAACCGTGGAAGCCTCTGGCCACCACCACCGGCACGGGACGGGAACAGGCGGCGACACCCGCGCTCATGAAAGCCTTCGAAGCCGAACTGCTGGCATTGAACGCCATCCTGCGCCGCGCAACCGGGGTCGCGTCTCCCGTGGGATTCAGCGTCGAAACCTGGGGACACGTGGCGGGATACCGCGTGTCCGAGCACGCACCCGGTCAGCCGGCTGCCGGCGGGTTGCCGCTCGGAGGCGGTTTCACGTTCGGCGCGTTCCCCATCTTCGAGTACGTCCGGAACGGCAAGACCATCCGTGAGGACACCGGGGAAACGGCGCTTCAGCAGTTCCTGATCAATCAGATTGGACGCGGACTGATTGATCGCGGCCACGTGGCCGATTGGGGGCCGGTCGACACGGATGCGTTCCAGAAGCCGATGCCCCAGGGGGAGATTGCGGGCCTGCCTCGTTACGGCGACGGTCTGGTCATCGCCCGGGATCCCGCGGCGCTGTGGACGCCACTGCCGCAGCGCGGCGCGCTCGACCTGGTCGTGAAGGCCCGGCAACTCGCGGTAAGCAGCTTCGAGGAGAGCATGGCGGCCTATACTGCTCGGCTGGGCGTCGTCCGCGATCCCGCGTACCGCGCGAAGCGCCTGAAGGAGGCGCAAGAGTCCGCCGCCCTCGCGAAGATGCCGAATCCACAGGCCTTCATCAAGCAGATTGAGGAGTCCATCGGCATTGAAGAGGCGTCGCTGGTGAAGCAGATGAGCCCGACTGCCGGGACCGGCAAGAATCTGCTCGACGCGCAGCGCGCACTGGCCGAAGTCACGGACTCGATCGCCGAGCTCTCTCCGGCGCAGCAGGCGGCCCCGGCCTGCTTCGCGGCGAAGGGCCCGACGCTGCGCGCCAGATTCCCGACGGTCGCGCCGCCGGACTGCCAGCCTCTCGTGCGCCCCAACTACGCCTACTTCAACAAGGCCCTGCCGCGGTCGGCGCCGCAGGTCGTCATCATCACCGGCATCAAGCGCTGCTTCGACACCGCTGAGTCAACCGCGAGGCCAACTCCACGTCTCCTGCCGGGTGCCGCGCCAACCGCGCCCTGGTCGAGACGCTCGACAAGGCCGCCGTCCGGGCCTGGCTGCGGTAAAGCGTTTCCAGAAGCGCGTAGTGCGCTGCTGGCCTCAAGCGGCACGCTCGCGCGCCCTCCGGATGAACGCGCCGTCGGACGCGCTGCCGCAAATTCGGCCTGCAGCGCACTACACGCTTCTGGAAACGCTCTGCGACGCGCAAGGCCCGGCTTGGTTCGCGTCCGGGCTGCAGGTGCGTCTGCCGGGCGGCTTGCCGCCCCGCGCGACGTACTGCTAAGTTTGTAGGGTTCTCCGTTCCTTCGATCGTCACGACTGGGAGGTCGTTCAACGGTAGGACACGGCGCTCTGGACGCCGTTATCGGGGTTCGAATCCCTGCCTCCCA
>CAVRWQ010000012.1:0-347024 GCA_963724955.1 uncultured Acidobacteriota bacterium | reverse complement strand
CTGTTTTTGCAGGGCTTCAACGTGCCAGCCCTGAAATCGTGGCCACCGCACCCATCACCAACGCGTTCTGGCCAGTACCAGTAGAGCCGGAGCTGGATCAGGATTCCGGTTCCTCTGGATGATGGCCGGCGACCACCGCACATCCGCAGAACTGGCGCACCAATGTGGGCAGCACCGTCACATTCAGTGTGGGTGCGACCGGGCTCCGGTCTGACTTACCAATGGCGTCTCAACGCCACTGCCATCCCCGGCGCGACCGGCCCGGTGCTTTTACTCCCGGATATCACGCTCGCCGATGCCGGTCATTACAGCGTGCTGGTCAGCGGCCCGGCCGGCGTGGTAGCGAGCCAGGCGGCACAACTTATTGTTACTCCGGCTCTCCAGATATTGGTTCAACCGCAGGGCCGCTCGGTTCTGGCGGGCAGTAACGTCCTGTTTTCGGTTTCCGCGCAGGGCGCCGGTCCTTTGAGCTATCAATGGTTTTTGAACAGCAATGCGATTTCGGGTGCGACATCGGCGTCCCTCACGGTCACCAACGCTCAACTGGATGATCACGGTTCGTATTTCGTTGAGGTGACGGATGATAATGGCACGGTGCGCAGCGCTTCTGCGCTGCTGGTCGTGCGCGTGCCGCCGGCGTTTACTGCCCAGCCGGTTTCGAGGACTGCAATCGAGGGTGATAATGTGACGTTCGCGGTTTCAGTTAGCGGCACTCCGCCGCTGGGTTATCGCTGGCGCAGGAACGGCATCAGCCTGGTAACGAAGATCGACGACCCCACGTTGACTATTACGAACGTCCAACTCAGCCATGCTGGAACTTACAATGTCATCGTCACGAACGTTGTAAATCCTGCACCGGAGATCATCAGTTCGGACGCCACACTAACGGTGCTGCTCCGCCCAACCCTTCTCCAGCCTCGCTTGCTCGTGAGCGGTGCGTTCGAAGCCATCCTCCGCGGCAGCACAGGCCGCACTCACACCGTTTCCCGTTCCGCAGACCTCGTCAACTGGTCCGATTTTCACACCTTCATTGGGACGAATTCCGAAACAGTCATCACTGATCCATCGCCGGGGTCCAATCGCTTTTATCGTGCGCGGTTGCTGCCGTAGCCAGCCACGTCGGGACGCTGTTCCTACCTTGCTCTCTCGCTGTTGTGACACGATCCGTCCTCGGACTACACTCGATCTATACGCCCGTGGAATTCCCATGAAAAAGTCATTTGCTGATCAATTGCTCGGCGCGGCTGCGATCGGCTCAATTCTCCTTTGCCATGCGGTGCCGGCGGCAACCGTCACGTTCGAAGGGATGGTCACACCGCCCGCGACCTCGTCCCGTTGACGCATCAAATTCCCGGCGTCACCTTCCTTCACGAGGAGCGCTTCCTGGCCGAGGTCGAGGTGCAAGACCCCGCATCAATCCGAAATTCGACGAGCTGTTCCTCCTATCAGCCGCCACGTCCGGAACCGCCGCGGCACGAACAGCCGGAATGGCGATGCGCTTTGCGACGCCGGTGTCTCACGTCGGCGTGAGTGTCTCCCCGGGGATTTCTCACGATGGGCGGCGTGTCGGCATTTGTCCGCGTCGACCTGACTGGTTACGACATCCAGCTCAACGAAAGGAAGCGCAGCACCATCCTGCTTCGTGCAGCCGCGGAAACGGTCGACAGGTTCGGGCGTTCCGCCCGGACGCATCGAACTCGACTGAGAGGTGCCATTGGCTTACGTCGCGTTGCGCTGTGGATCCGTTTATATTGACGACCTGACCTTCACTCCAGCTACACCCGGAGCAACTGCGCCGGCGACTTCCTCCTCCCGCGCGATGGGCGCCGGGCACATTTGAAGGATTGGTGAAGCCGTGGGAACCCTCCGTGGCCGTCTCGCGAATCGCTCACGGCGTCTCATTTGTGGGCGATCTGTTTGTCCACGATCCGGCCTACCTCGGCGATTCGCGCGCGATTCCGCTTTCAGCCGCGACGTCCGGAAATGCTGCTGCCAGCACCTTTGGCGGGGAGCTTCGATTTGCAAGGCCTGTGCGCCACGTTGAAGCGAAGCTCTCACCCGGTTTCATTAGCTACAACGGTGTCTCGGCTTTTGGCCGCGTTACCATGACCGGTTACGACGCACGGAATCAGGTTCGTGCCCGGTCGACCGCCGATGTCAGGTTCGCCGCCGAAACCATTGAGCAAATCGAGAACTTTGTTCCCGTGAAGATCAGTCTCACGTCGAGGATACCTATTTCCCGAGTGACCATCCAGGGCCCTCGATTCTACATCGACGATCTGAAATGGACGGACGATAAGGCGCGCAGACCTCTGCGTCGCAAAAATCTCGAAGAAATCGGACTGCTGCCGGAAGTGGAGGGCGGGCGCCGCAAGCCCCTGGCACTGATGAGCTACTTCCCTCCTGAACCGCCCAGCAACTTTTTGATTGCTCCCATCAACACCCCTTCGACTTCGGGCGCGACGTTGGAGGAGCTCGGCTCCGTCTCGTAGCCGCCTTCGTGTAGGCGACGGCCGTGCCGATATACCATGGCGCGTAATCGCCATAGGCGGCCATCGCCACAAACAGGTCTGGCCGTTGCGCCTTGGCCGCGAGTTGATACTCCACGAACAATTCGCCGGGCATGTGCAGAATGCGGGCGCGCCCCAGCGTCAGGCACGCGACTTCGACCTTGTGGCCGGCGCGGCAGCGCCGCAGCCAGGCAACTCGTGAAGCCTCCCATTGTGTCACGAACTTTCCCTCCTTCGAATCGAGCGCGTCGAGGTGCTTTGACGGCGGCAATGCCACCGCTTCGACGGTCCAATCGACGCCGGGCCGTCGAGCGGTTCACGCTTCGTGTTCGCCCAGGCCCGCCGCATGCCGTCCGCGAGACGCTGCGCCAGACAACCGATTCGTCGGCGAGCCGTCGTTGTACTTGCCGGCGCCGATATTTCCGCCCGCGCCATTGAAGTGGACGTGCAACGCGCCGGGGACAGCCAGGTGCCGCATGAAGCGCGCAAGCCCCGGAAAATCCGGATTCGGAATGCCCGTGCGATAGTAACTTTGCGGATGCGTCGCGTAATAACTCAGCACGGCGACCGGCTTCTCTCCATTCCAAAGACTGACCGCGGAGACGACGGGATCGATCGTGCCTTCCGGCGCCGCGCGCAACTCCGCATCCTTGCACGCCGTGTAGCGCACGCAGCACACTTTGCCGTCCGGCCCGAAAATGCGGCGGTTCGAGGCGACTCTCTCCACCCGCGCTTCGCCCAACCCCACGTGCGTCATCGGTTGCGCGCGCGGCAATGCCTCGGTGACCGCGGCCACGAGGTTCGATAATCACCTGCCGATGAAACGTGCTTTCGTACTGGAGCGGGTCCAGGCCGGCCTGCTTGAGGATACGCTCCGCCGAAAAATCGCAATCCGGCGCGTCATGCTGGTGCAGCGTGTGCACCGCCACACGATCTGGTCTGCGTCCCGGCCGCGCGAGCCAGCGCCCCGCGAAATGCATCGTGCCCTTCGTTGGCGATGCCGATCCAATCCACCGCGCAAAGCACGATCGGTTCGCCCGCCCCGAGCAACACCACGCCGCGCGCCCGCAGTCCGAGGTCCCACTGGTTCGTCACCGGGTCATAAGCCATGTGACTGCCCACGGGCGGCGTCGCATCGATGTCGAAAGGTCGCAAGACGAAGTGCTGGCGGTGTCGCTGCGAGCGTGGTCGATGGGGCGCTGCAAAGGCTGGCGCAGGCCAGCATCAAAAGCAGGGCGAATGACCTGTCGATGGGCTTCATGTGCGCAGCGTAAACAACAAGCGTGCCTGCATCCACCATCTTTAATGTCGATTGGGACGATGCAATTTGATTGAAGTAAATCTGCTCTGAGCCGTCACAACTTCATGCGACAAGCGAAATTTGATTTCACTGGCTGTGGCGATCGCGTGTGCGTGGTTGATCCTGGCGCGCAGCGTCGACGGTGCAGAACAAACCAGTCCCTACGCGCGGTGGACGAACGGCCTTTCCAGCGACCCGAATTACTTTCCGATCGCCGTCTGGGTGCAGAGCCGAGCAACGCCGAACGCTACAAGGAGGCCGGCATCAATCTGTACGTCGGCCTGTGGCGCGGCCCGACCGAAGAGCAACTGGCGCTCCTGCAAGCGCGGGCATGCGCGTCATCTGCTGCCAGAACGCTGTCGGCCTCGCGCACAAGGACGATCCGACCATCGTGGCCTGGATGCACGGCGACGAGCCGGACAACGCCCAGTCGCTCCGCGGCGGGCAAGGGCTACGGGCCGCCGATCCTGCCGGAGAAGATCGTCGAGGACTACCAGCGGCGGAAGCGAGGCCGATCCCTCGCGGCCCGTCCTGCTGAACCTCGGCCAGGGCGTGGCCTGGGACAAGTACATCGGCCGCGGCGTGCGGCGCAATCATCCCGAGGATTACCCGAATACGTCAAGGGCTGCGACATCGCCTCGTTCGACATCTACCCCGCCTGCCACGACCACGCCGACGTGGCCGGCAAGCTGTGGTTCGTGGCCGACGGCGTGAGCCGGCTGCGGAAATGGGCCGGCGACGGCAAGCCGGTCTGGAACTGCATCGAATGCACGCACATCAGCAACCCCGAACGCCAAGGCCACGCCGCAGCAGGTGAAGGCCGAAGTCTGGATGTCGCTCGATCCGCGGCTCGCGCGGGCTCATCTACTTCGTGCACCAGTTCAAGCCCACGTTCATCGAAGCCGCCTTGCTCGCCGACCCCGAAATGCTCAGGCCGTCACCGCCATCAACCGCCAGATCCACGAGCTGGCGCCCGTTTTGAATAGCCCCACAATCACGAATGCGCTCACCGTGACCTCGTCCACGCCTGTTGCAACGATGGCAAAGCGACATGGCGAGCATCTTTACATCTTTGCCGTGGGCATCAGTAATCAGTCGGTCGTTGCGCGGTCAAAGTCAGTGAACAGAGTGGGAATGCGAATGTGGAAGTCCGGCGCCTCCCGAACCATCCCGGTGCGCAACGGCGAGTTCAGCGATGACTTCAACCCTTACGATGTGAACTTGTATCGGATACGAACAAGGACACCCTGATGACTGGTTGTTGTGTGATTCGTCGCACTTGACGACTGGCAAACAGTTCAGTCCGATGTGCGGATGATCCTCCGCCTTGTGCCCGCGGCTTTATCTCTTGCCTTCACCACGGCGATTTTCGCCGCTAGCGCCTCGTACGCCTGCGATTGATTGGTCAGATTCGTGCTGACGTTGTCGAGCGCGCTGGTCGTCACCGACGACGACCGGTTCTGGTTGAACGACGCGGTGAGCGTCGGGATGAACGCCGCGCGCGCGGACGCCAGGTTGTAGTCCTGGATCTGCGGGTTGACGCGCGCCACCTGCAGCTCGAGGTTCTTGTCGAGCGCCGTCTGCATCGCCTGCTCGAGCGTGAGATCGAGCAGCTGCTGGCCCGCGATGTCGGGTGGCTTGGCCTGGCCGACCACGTAACGATCGATCGGCAGCCCTGCTGCGGAGTCCCCGCGGTCTTCGGGGCCTGCTGCGCCGAAACGGCCGCCGTCATCCCGCTCATCGCGGCAACGAGCGCCCACACCTGCACGTGTCGCATTGTCTTCGTCATTTCCCTATCTGCTCCCGAAAGAGCGGCGGCGAGGACGCGCCGGCCGCGACTCCTTAGACGAGTTAATGGCGCGGTCCGGTCCCGCGCCCTCGGCCGCTGGATCGCATCTTGTCGCGGATCTCCTGCAGCTTCTTGTACTGCTCGGGCGTCAGTTCGCGGTACATCCGGTACAGCATCACCAGGCGGCTTTCGCTGAGCATCGTCCTGAGCGCCTCGGCCTTCCTGACTTCGATGGCGTACATCTCGACGCTGATCTTCTGCTCCGCGGTGAGCTGGTCCAACTGTTCCAGCTCTTTCTGCAAGTGCTCCCAGATCGGCTGACTGCGCCTCAGGCGGTCGTCGAAGATCTTGGCGATATCTTGACCTTTGCCTCGGTCAGGCCAAGCGTCTTCTGCACTTCGGCGTCCTTCCACCACTCCCAGTCGCGGCTTCCCGGCCGGGGCGGGCCGCCGCCGGGCTGGCCCGGCTGGGCCGGCTGACCCTGGACGGGGGCGGGGGGGCGAGGGGCGGTCGGCCACCTGCCTGGGTGGTCTGGCCGGGCTCGAAGAGTCGGCCGTGGCCCATGACCGGCACAGCCACGAACAGGGCTAATCCAAGGATGAGCCCGCCCGTACGAACGAGGCGTGACTGAGTGGCGTTCACGTCTGGACTTACGCCCTGTCGGCTCTGTCGTTTACGAGGCAGGGCCAGGCCAACGGCCTAAGGCCAACGGCCAAAGTAGAGCGGCCCGCTTGCTTTTGCTCTTTGGCCCTCGGCCCTTGGCCCTTGGCCTATCGAACGAGCCCTCGAGCCGCTCGATCACCTGGCCGACGATGTTGTTGGGCGTTGAGGCCCCGGCAGTCAGGCCGATGATCACGGGCCCGCGGGGAGCCAGCGCGGCCGTGACCTGCTCCGGCACCGACTGCGGTCGACGGCGCGCCGATCGGGCGATGGCGGATCTCGGTCGCCGAGACCAGGCAGTCCGGGTCGGCGATGTGGAACGTCGGCACGCGATCGGCGCAAATGCGCGCCAGATTGCAGGTGTTGCTGCTGTTGTAGCCGCCGATGACGACGGCCAGGTCGAGCGGCTGCGCGTCGAGCAGGGCGACGACGGCGTCCTGGCGTTCCTGCGTGGCGCTGCAGATCGTGTCGAACGCCCGGAAGCGCGCCGCGAGCTCCGGCCTCGCCGTACCGGTCGCGCATCGCCTGCCGGAACATCTCGCCGATCTTCAGCGACTCGGTCATCAGCATCGTCGTCTGGTTCGCGCAGCCGACGCGCTCGAGATGCTGCGACCGGATCGAATCCCGGCGACACGGCGTCGCCGAATCGCGCGACGAACGCCGCCGCGTCGCCGCCGCTGGCGAATGAAGTCGCAGCCGATCGCCGCTTCGTCTTCGTCGCGCACGACGAGGAAGTGTCCGCCCGGATACTGCGTCGCCTGCGAGGCCGTCGCGCGCGTCTCCTCGTGAGAGACCTTGCCGTGAATCACCGACGTGAAGCCGTCCTGCGCGTACCGCCGCACGTTCTTCCAGACGTTCAGCACCGAGCCGCACGTCGTGTCCACGAGCGTGCAGCCCGCGCCGCTCGAGCTCGAGCGAGATCGCCGATCGAGACGCCGAACGCCGGCAGAATCACGACGTCGTCGGGGCCGAGCGTCGATCGAGTCTTCGCCCGGGTCGGTCAGGATGCGGATGCCCTGCGCGCGCAGCCGATCGTTGACGTGCGGGTTGTGGATGATCTCGCCGGTCAGGAAGACGCGTCTGTCGGGAAAGCGCTTGCGCGTCTGATAGGCGTAGTCGACCGCGCGGTCGACGCCGTAGCAGAAGCCGAACTCCTGCGCGAGATGGATCGTCAGCCGGCCGTGCTGCCGGACGAAGCCGGCCGCGCGGACTTCGTCGACGATGCGGCTGTGATAGGCCGCCGCCAGCTCGGCGGCGACGGCCTCCTTCATGTCGAGGCCCTTGCGGAAGATGAGCGAGGGCATCAGCCCCCGATCCGCGCCTGGCGTCATCCGCGGCGTCAGATCGTCGATGGCCTCGAGCGCCTTCAGCTGGATCGCTGTCGAAGTCCTGCTCGAGGAGCGACGAGTCGACGGGCGTGTCGGCGCCGTCGGTGTCCGAGGCCTACGGCCGCGGCACCTGCGCCGCGACCGGAGCCGGCGCCGGGGACGATTGCCCAGCCGCGCAGTGAGCTGGCCGCCGACGACGCCAATCATGAGTCCCGCGGCGGCGGCGACGCCCACCCAGGACGCGGCGACGCGGCGGCCGCCGGGCTCGCGCTGCGTCGAGCCGGGCCTGGCTCGGGAACGCGATGACGCGCGCCGGCTGATCGAGCTGTTCGAGCTTGCGCAGAATCTGCGCCTGCTGTGCGGCGAGCCGCTCGGGCGGAAAGGCGGCGTCGGCGGCCTCGACGCCGAGCGTCCGGACGTCGTCGAGCCAGCGGCCGAGCTCGACCGCGCGCTCGGCGCAGATGTCGCACCGATCGAGGTGCGCGGGACGGTCGCCGGTCATGACGGCCTCGACGAGCGCCGCCTTCCGACAGATGTCCCTGACGAAACACTGCATCAATGAGCCGCACGACTGATCCTCCTGCCCGACGGGGCCGCTGTCGCGGTGCTCGGCGAGCAGCGCCCGCAGGCGTCGAATGGCCCGGAACAAATGCACGCGAACCGTCGATTCGTTCAGCCGGTCATCGCGCTGACTTCGCGTGACGTCCGGCCCTCGAAGTGACTCAACATGAACACCAGCCGCTGCCGTTCCGGCAGCTGCGACAGTGCCGCGTTCAACTGGCTGCCGCCGTTCGCCCGAGAGCACCTGATCCTCGGGGCTCGGGCCCGCGCGACGGCAGGTACTCGGCCGGATCGCGCTCGACCCCGTTCGGATCGAGCGGCGGCGGCGCGATCCAGCGCTCGCGGCGCCGGCGCTGCTTCAGCCGGTCCAGGCATCCGTTGATCAGGATGCGCGTGAACCAGACCTCGAACGGCAATTCCTCGCGGAACGTGCCGATGTGCATGTACGCCTTGACGAACGCGTCCTGCACCGCCTCGTCGGCATCCGCCGGCGTCGCGCATGTAGTGAAACGCGATGCGCGACGCCCGGCGCTGATGCCGTGTGACGAGCTCGGCAAACCGCTCCCGCGCCGCGTCGAGCCGTCCGGCGGCCTGGCAGGGCCTTCACGTCGACCGCCACGCGGGCGTCGGCTTCTCGGGCGCTCACGGGCGGCGGATTGACTCCTGACATGGGATACGTTCGGGGGCGCAGGGCGTTTACGTAGAGATTTTAGCACTGGAGAGCGGCTGAACGAGGTCCTGTTGGGCCTCGAAAGCACTTGAAGTCCTGACGGTCCCGTCTCGATAAGTGGGAGGAGGTCGGTCCGAGTTCGGCTCTGGGTGAGCGCCATGGCGCTGGTCGTCACGGCGTGCACGCTCCCAGAGCCCCGCTCGCCCTCGCCCGCGCTGCGACTGCCGGATCGTGTGACCGTTCGGGCTGGCGGCCGGATCGTGCCGGTTCCAATTGAGGAGTACGTCCTGGGCTCCGTGCTCGCCGAGGTGACGCCGATCAATGAAGGCGACGCGGTCGTCTCGCGCATTTACGAAGTCCAGGCCGTGATCGCCAGGAGCTACGCCGCGCGGCACGTCGGCAGGCATCGAGCAGCCGGCTTCGACCTGTGCGACACGACGCACTGTCAGCTGTACGACCCTGGCCGCATTCGCACGTCGCGCTTCGCCACGACCGCGCGCCAGGCGGTGACCCGGACGTCGGGTCAGATTCTGCGGCATGGCGCCCAGCCGGTCGAGGCGCTGTTCCACGCCGACTGCGGGGGCGCCACGACGAGCGCTGAAGACGTCTGGGGCGGGCGCGCGCTTCCGTACCTCGTGCCGACGAGCGACGAAGTGCCGACGCTCCAACATCGTCACTGGCAGCACACGGTGACTGGCGACGCGTTGCGCGCGGCGCTCAACCGCGACGCCCGCACGGCTGTCGGTGCACGCCTCGCGGGAATCGACGTGGTCTCGCGCGACCTCAGCGGCCGCGCCACCAGCGTGGCCCTTCGCGGCGAACGGGAGCATGTCGTCCGCGGCGAAGCGCTGCGCACGATCATCAACCGGACACTTGGCGACCGCGCGATTCAGAGTACGCGCTTCACGCTCACTCGAATCGGGCCGCAGTACGTCTTTGCCGGGTCCGGCTTCGGACACGGCGTCGGCCTCTGCCAGGCCGGCGCGGCCGCGCGCGCCCGTCGCGGCGACACCGTTCCAGACATCCTCGCGGCCTATTTCAATAACGCCACGCTCGCGAAAGTCCGACGCTAATCGCCCGCAGGACTTCGAGCGCTTTCCAGGCCCCGGACCTCGAGCGCTTTCCAGGCCCCGGACCTCGAGCGCTTTCCAGACCCAGCACTTCGAGTGCTTTCCAGACCCAGGACTTCGAGCGCCTTCCAGGTGCGAAGTCTGTATTGACGTCCGCCCGCGTTCGGGTGGACAGTTGCGCGATGCACCAGGGGACCGAGCTCGAGCGGGTGACCTGGGAGCTTGGTCTGCTCAAAGAGATGGCCGAGCTCGTCTCGTCGTCGCTCGACACGACCGGCGTGCTTCAGCAGGCCGCGGAGCGTCTGGGGGCGGCGTTTGGCGCCGAGCCGGTCCTCATCCGGCTCCGCACCGGCGCCGGGCTCGAGGCGAGGATCGTCGCGGCTGTCGGCGTTCCCGCCGAGGCGGCGGACCGCTCGTACAACGAAAACCCCGAGCTCTGGCCGGCCGGACGAGTGATCCGCGACGGCCTTCCGATCCGCGTCGACCGGATTCACGATCAGCCATTCACTGAAACCGACGCGTACCGTGCCAACCCCTGGGGAAGCAGCGTCACCGTGCCCATCCGGGCGGGTGACGAAGTGCTGGGCGCTCTGACGGTCGGCTCGAATGAGCCGCGGCGCTTCGGCGACATCGAAGAGAGGATGCTGACGACCATCGGCCGCCAGATTGGCGTGGCGGTGGCGAACGGACGGCTGTTCGAACGCGTCCGGCGTGCGAAGGACGAGTGGGTCCGCACGTTCGACACGATTGGCGACCCGCTGGCCCTGTGCGACGCGAAGGGGCGGTTGCTGCGGGTGAACGCCGCGCTGGCGTCGCTCTGCGGCAAGACCCCGGCGGAGCTCGTCGGCCGGCCGTGCGCGGAAACCGGCCTCTGCGGTGACTCGGCTGAAGACTGCCTGGTGAACGAGGCGCTGCGCGCCCAGAAGCGTGTCAGTCGCGAGCTCGTTCGTCCCGACGGCCGCATCTTCGCCGGCACCGCGCTGCCGGTCTCTGCGGCCTCGGGCGAGGTCGTGATCGTGGCGCACGAGGTGACCGAGGATCACGCGCGCGCCGAGCGGCTCCGCGAGCTCAGCCAGGAGCTGCAGATCGCCAATCGCGAGCTGCGCTCGACCGTCGATCGCCTGCGGACGACGCAGGAACAGGTCGTGCAGGCGGGCAAGCTCAGCGCGCTCGGCCAGCTCGTGGCGGGTGTCGCGCACGAGCTCAACAACCCGCTCACGAGCGTGATGGGCTACGCGCAACTCGTGCAGCAGCAGGTGGCGCGGCGTCCCGAGCTGGCGAGGCGGTCGAAGGACCTGCTTCAGGACGTGACGCACATCATGACCGAAGCGGATCGCGCTGCGCGCATCGTGCGCAATCTGCTGCTCTTCGCGCGCCGCCAGTCGGTGGCGCGCGCGCATCACGACCTGGCGTTTCTCTGCGATCAGGTGCTCGAGCTTCGCGCGTACGACCTGCGCGTGAACGGGATCGAGATCACGACCTCGTTCGCCGCCGGATCTCAAGCCGATCTTCGTCGACGCGTCGCAGATTCAGCAGGCGCTGCTGAACCTCGTGCTGAATGCCGAGCAGGCGATGGTCCAGCGACCGGCGCGCCGGCTCGAGGTGATCGCGACGTCCGAGCCGGCGTGCGGGTCGCTCCTGCTCGAGATGCGCGACACCGGCCACGGGATCGAGCGCGCGAATCTCGAGCGCGTCTTCGATCCGTTCTTCACGACGCGCGGCGTGGGCGAGGGCACCGGTCTCGGTCTCAGCATCGTGTTCGGCATCGTGCGCGACCACGGCGGCGAGATCTGGGTCGAGAGCCGGCGCGAGGAGGGCACGTCGTTTTTCGTCCGGCTGCCGACCTCGGAGGCCACCGAGGGACTGCCAGGGCCGCGCGCTCGTCGCGCAGCGGCGATTCCGGGCTCGCGCGACTTCCTCGTCGCGGCGCTGTCGGGTGGGGATGTCAGGTCCGTCCCGCGCGCAATCTCCGCGAGGCGCTCGAAAGCCTCGCCGAGGACGATCCGGCGCTCGTCATCGTCGATCGCGTGGTCGTCGAACCGGACCCGGCGCGCTGGCAGGACGCGTGGCGGCGACGCGACGGCCGGAGCGTGATGATCGCCGCCTACAGCAACGCGCCTGACGATCCCGACGGAACACTTTCTGCGCGCGGAGGCTCGCGTGGTGCTGCATCCCTCGGTCGATCTCTGCCAGTTGCATCGCGCGGTCGTCGCCGCCTGCCCGGCGGCGCGCCAGCCGGCGGCGCCCGTCCGGCGTGCCGCCAGAGTCTCGGCGCGGCGGCGATCGTCGGCCCCCTGACCTGTTTCGCACCGCGCAATACGTTAGAATGACGCGTTTGTTTGCCGTGCAAATGGAGTGCTATGTCGAAGGGTGAGCGGAAGGTCGGGCTCGACGCGATCGGGATCGTCAGGTGCGGCGAAGGTCGCATTGGAACCTGAGCGTGGCGGCGCTCTACGAGGAGGCCGTCCGGCGCAGCGAGGGCGTGATCGCCGCGAACGGCCCGCTCGTCTGCAGCACCGGCCAGCACACCGGCCGATCGCCGAACGACAAGTTCATCGTCAAGGAGCCCTCGAGCGAGAAGCACGTCGCCTGGGGCAAGGTCAACCGGCCGATCGACGACGCGTCGTTCGACGGCCTGCTCGCGCGGATGCAGGCGTACGTCGCAGGGCAAGGACCTGTTCGTGCAGGACTGCTGGGCCGGCGCCGATCCGGCCTACCGTCTGCCGATTCGCATCATCACCGAGCGCGCCTGGCACAACCTGTTCGCGCGGCACTGTTCATCCCGGAGCCGACGCGGCCGCGCAGCGGCGCCACGAGCCGCAGTTCACCGTGATCGACCTCCCGGGCTTCACGGCGACGCCGGCGACCGACAAGACGAACTCCGAGACGTTCATCCTGCTGAACTTCGCGAAGCGGCTCGTGCTCATCGGCGGCACGAACTACGCCGGCGAGATCAAGAAGTCGATCTTCACCGTCATGAACTACCTGCTGCCGCTCCGCGACGTGATGCCGATGCACTGCTCGGCCAACGTCGGCGACGCCGGCGACGTCGCGCTGTTCTTCGGCCTCTCGGGCACCGGCAAGACGACGCTCTCGAGCGATCCGCAGCGGCGGCTGATCGGCGACGACGAGCACGGCTGGAGCGCGGACGGCGTGTTCAACTTCGAGGGCGGCTGCTACGCGAAGATGATCCGGCTGTCGGCCGAGGCCGAGCCGCAGATCTACGCGACGACGCGCCGCTTCGGCACGCGTCCTCGAGAACGTGACGGTCGATCCGCACACGCGCGCGCTGGATCTGAACGACGACCGGGCGACCGAGAACACGCGCGGCGCCTATCCGCTCGAGTTCATCGACAACGCCGTGCCGTCGCGGCCGCGGCGGGCATCCGAAGAACATCGTGATGCTGACGGCCGACGCCTTCGGCGTGCTGCCGCCGATCGCGCGGCTCTCGCCGGCGGCGGCGATGTATCACTTCCTGTCCGGCTACACCGCCAAGGTCGCCGGCACCGAGCGCGGCGTCACCGAGCCGAAGGCGACGTTCAGCACCTGCTTCGGCGCGCCGTTCATGGTGTGGGATCCGAACGTCTACGCGAAGCTGCTCGGCGAGCGCATCGCGAAGCACCAGGCGCAGCGTCTGGCTGGTGAACACCGGCTGGACCGGCGGGCCGTACGGCGTCGGCTCGCGCATGAAGATCGCGCACACCCGCGCGATGATCAACGCGGCGCTCTCCGGCGCAGCTCGACGGCGTGCGCTACGAGACGCGATCCGATCTTCAACCTCGACGTGCCCACGAGCTGCCCGGACGTGCCGGCCGACGTGCTGTCAGCCGCGCAACACCTGGAAGGACAAGGCGGCGTACGACGCGCAGGCGAAGAAGCTCGCGCAGATGTTCGTCGACAACTTCAAGACGTTCGAAGACGGCGGCCGCGGCGTGAAGGTCGGCAGGGCCGAAGGCGTAAGGCGGTGACCCAGGGCCTGCTCGATCGTCGATTCGAAGCCGTCATCGGTCTTGAAATCCACGCGCAGCTCCTGACCGAGACGAAGATCTTCTGCGGGTGCCGGACGGCGTTCGGCGCGCCGCCGAATACGGCGGTGTGTCCGGTCTGCCTGGGCTTGCCGGGCGCGCTGCCGGTGCTCAATCGGCGCGCGGTCGAGTTTGCGATCCGCGCGGCGCTGGCGCTCGACTGCGACGATCCAGCCCGAGTCGATCTTCGCGCGCAAGAACTACTTCTATCCGGACCTGCCGAAGGGCTATCAGATCTCGCAGTACGATCGGCCGCTCGCGACCGGCCGGCTGGATCGAGCCGCCGGGCGGCGCCGCGCGTGGGCATCACGCGCGTGCACCTCGAAGAAGACGCGGGCAAGTCGCTGCATCACGGGTTTGCCGACTCGGACCGCGCCACCTATCTCGACTTCAACCGCAGCGGCGTGCCGCTCATCGAGATCGTCACCGAGCCCGATCTGCGGTCGGCCGCCGACGCCGCGGCCTGCTTTGCGCACCTGCGCGACCTGCTCGTCGCGCTCGGCGTGAACGACGGCAACATGGAAGAGGGCAGCCTGCGGTGCGACGCGAACGTCTCGGTGCGTCCGCAGGGCAGCGACGGCGCTTCGGCACCAAGGCGGAAGTCAAGAACGTCAACTCGTTCCGGTATCGTGCAGAAGGCGCTCGAGTTCGAGATCGCGCGGCAGAGCCGGGTGCTGGCCGAGGGCGGCCGCGTGCGGCAGGAGACGCGGCTCTGGGACAGCGATCGCGGCGAGACCAGCGCCATGCGCAGCAAGGAAGAGGCGCACGACTACCGCTACTTTCCCGAGCCCGACCTGCCGCCGCTTCGCGTCGACGACGACGTGGGTCGACGAGATCCGTCGCACGCTGCCCGAGCTGCCCGAGGCGCGCAAGGCGCGCGTTCGTCGGCGAGCTACGGGCTCAGCGACTACGACGCCGACGTGCTCGTGCGGCTGCCGGGCGGCGCCGACTACTTCGAGGCGGTCGTGCGCGCCGGCGCCTCCGCCAAGGCGGCCAGCAACTGGATTCAGGGCGAAGTGCGGCGCAAGCTCAAGGAAGCCGGCGCCGAGGACGCTCGACGCGTCGCCCATCCGTCCCGAACGCGCTCGCCGAGCTGGTCGGTCCTTGCCGAGCGGGGCGTCATCAGCAGCTCAGTCGCCAAGGAAGTCTTCGAGAGGATGTGGACGACCGGCGACGGGCGCGCGCGGATATCGTCGAGACAGAAGGCCTCGGGCAGATCGGAGACGAGGCCGCCCTCGGGGCGCTCGTGGCCGAAGTCGTGGCCGCGAACGCCGACGCGGTGGCGCAGTTCAAGGCGGGCCGGGCGGCGACGTTCGGCTTCCTGGTCGGTCAGGTCATGAAAGCGAGCGGCGGGAAGGCGAATCCCAAGCTCGTCAACGAGCTCTTGAAGAAGGCGCTCGCGAATTGATCGCTTCACACGATTGACACACGATACCCGGCGAGCCTACTATGGTGGGTAGCCTCTGCCGCGATGGCCTTGAAGAGCCGTCTGACATCCGTCGACGCCCCGGGTCAGCCGCGACCGTTACATGGTCCGCCCTGCCAGTGTATGGTTGAGTTTTTCCGCGAAGAATTTCGAAAACATCATCAGTGTCTGGAGCGACAGCGCGAGTACTACTCCGCGGTGGCGATCGCCCAGGCGGAAGACGCGCTTTCGAGGATCCTCCAGGAGATGGAGCAGCTGTGTCAGCGCGAAGACGCCTGTGAGCTGGTCGGCCAGCTCCTTCGCCAGTTCGACGTCGTGACAAAACTCTCCGCCTGGACCGAACCCCGACAGCTTCATTAACCTCGTCCGCACCACCAACGCACGTCAGTCCCCGCTTGAGGAGCCACGATGAATCTCAAAGTTGTGGGAGGAATCGTCCTCGCGCTCGTCGTCAGCTTCGGCATCGGCTGGCTGAGCGGCGCGTCGGGCCGCGCGACCGCCGAACAGGAATTCGCGCGGAGCGACGAACGAGCCCAGCTTGCCGAAGCGCGTGCGCTCGTCCTCGACGGCCGGGTGAGTCTGTTTCTCGTGAACTTCGGCGACGCGAGCCGGCGCTTCGAAGAGGCCCGGGCGCTCGTCGAGAAGATCCAGACGCGGCTGCGCGAAGCCGGCCAGGCCGAGCGCGCCGGACGCCTGGAGATTGTGCTCTCCCATCTGCGCGATGCGCAGCGCCTGGCGGCGTCGCTCGATTCCTCCGCTCAGAATGCCGCGGCCGAGGCGCTGAAGGTGCTGGGATCGTAAGGCGGACCGAACTTCGGTCCGCCTTCAGTTGGCGGGCCACAACCCGGCCCGCCCTACTTCTGCACGGTGGCCGTGACTTCGACCGTCACTTTCCGATCGCTTCGCGGGTCGGCGGCCTGAGAGGCGAGCAGTGGCTTGCCGTCCTGGACGATGAGCGAAAGCGACTCGTTGAACATCGCGCGCGAGGAGTTGCCCGTCGTTTGAGCGACCTGCGCATTGAGCTCCGGGATGTATTCGATCGTCAGGCGAAGGTAAATCCGGCCGTCGGGACGAATCATTGGAGACGTATCGACGTTGATGATTCCCTGCCCGGCCATTGACCGCACCTGGCCATTACGATTGTCGAGCACGAGCAGGCTGACGGCCTTCCGCTGTTGTTGATCCGCGCTGAGCGAGTCCGTGATCGTGACTTCAACCCGGATGTTCTGCCAGCTCGACGGGGGCTCCGGCCGCGGTCCGGGGGCGGGGGGTGCCGCGGTGCCAGGGACGCCCGGCGGCGGCGTCGGCGGTGTGGGCATCGTCGTCGGCGCCGGTCCGCGTCCCCGGCCCGGGGGCGGTGTCTGACCCGGTTGCACGGCAGGCGGTGCCGGGGTCGGCGGCGGCGTCTGCTGCGCCACCAGCGGCGCGCCGGCGAGCATCAGGAACAAACCAATCATCGCGAATCTACGCATGGAATCTCCAAGGTGTGGCTACTTGTCATCCCCGATGGCGGGCACGACGAGCGGCTCTACTTCCAGAAGAGGGATGCTGAGCGGGATCGGTTGGATGCGATCGATCGCCAGGGGCTGCACTTCCGGGAGCGCCGGGATCGCGCGGCTCTGCCAGTCGGCGTCGGCACGGCTCGTGACGCGAGCCTGGCTCGTGACACGATCTCGGAGGTCGTTGTCACCCAAAACCGTCGCAACGACCTCCGAGGTCTTCGCAGCGTGCGCGACGTCCCTCACAGAATTCGTCGCAACGACCTCCGAGGTCCTGGGCAGCGTCGCGATGACGATCATCGCTCCGGCCGCGGCGAGTCCGGCCAGTGGCGCGAGCCGCCACGGCCAGGCGCGCCCCTGCGGCGTCGCCGCAATCCGATCGCGGACGCGCCGCGCCAGATCCGGCGTCGGACCTGCCGCGATCATCTCGCGCGCGACGTCTTCAACCAGGTTATCGAGGTTCATCGATCCGGCTCCCGACGATTCGGCGCGCCTCGGCGACGCGCCACTTCACGGTGCCCAGCGGAATCCCGAGCAGCCGGGCAATTTCTTCGTACGAGTGCTCGCCCGACGCGGCCAGGAGGAGCGTGTCCCGGAGCTTCGGCGTGAGCCTCAGAATCTCCGCCCGGACCCGCCGCACGAGATCGGTCGAGACGGCCGCCCGCTCAGGATCCGGCTCGTGGCCCGCGATCTCGTCGATCAGGGCGCCGGCCGCCTCTGCGGGGCCGCGCGTTCGTTTCAGCCACAGCACTCGCACCCGCCGCTTGTCGAGCGCCTTGCGCCAGACAATCGTCAGCAGCCACGTGCGGAACGTGGAGTCGCCACGGAACCCGGCCAGCTTGCGCCAGGCCACGACGAACGCTTCCTGCGCGGCATCCTCCGCGTCCTCGCGCGTGCCCAGCGCCGCGAGGGCGGTGCGAAAGACCACGCGCTCGTGCAGCCGGACGAGGTCCCCGAAGGCCTCGCGGCTTCCGTCACGGGCGGCGGCCACGAGCGCCGACACCTCGACGGAATCCCGGCTGTTCTCGCAGGTTCGTGGCGCCGGATGGTAGCGTCAAGAGATTGGCGACGACGGCCGTCACTGAGGACATAGACAGGTCAGAACTGACGATGGTTGGGAAATTCCTCATTCAGGGATTTAGAGATTTAGAGATTTAGAGATTTGGAAATTTAGAGATCATTCCGCATCCTGTCGCCAAGCCAGAGCACCGAATCTCTAAATATCTAAATTTCTAATTCTCTAAATCTCCAAATTCTAAAGGTTTAGACTACTTTTGATGTCTTCCGAAGACCAGGTACTGCGCTTGATTCGCGAGCGTGTCGACCATCCGGCCACCGCCAAAGAACTGCTTCAGGTGCTCCGTATTCCCCGCGAGGAACGCACCGCGTTCAGGCGCAAAGTGCGGGCGCTCGTCGCGTCGGGGGCGCTCGTCGAGATCCGCGGCCACCGGTTCGGCCTGCCCGATCGGATGAATCTGATCGTGGGCCGCGTGTCCACCAATCCGCGGGGTTTCGCGTTCGTGGACCCCGAGACGCCCGGAGACGACGGGCCGTCCAGCATCTACATCGCCGGCAGCAACCTGAATCAGGCCATGCACGGCGACCGCGTCGTTGTCCGGGTCGAGCATCGCCGAGAGGGCGACAAGGCCGAGGGCCGCATCGTGCGCATTCTCGAGCGCAGCGCGCAGCGCGTCGTCGGCCGCTACGACCTGGACGGATCGGGGCCCGGCTTCGTCGTGCCGTTCGATCGCCGCATCGTGATGGACGTGCAGGTGCCGAGAGGCGAGGCGCGGGGCGCGACGCCGGGCGACATGGTCACGGTCGAAATCACGCGCTGGCCGACGTCCACGCGTCCGGCGCTCGGTCGTGTCGTGGAGGTGATTGGCGACCTGGACGCACCAGGCGTGGACACGACGGTCATCATCCGGAAGTACAACCTGCCCGACACGCATTCCGACGACGCGATCGCCGAAGCCAGGCGGCTCGGCGCGGCCGTGCGCGATCGCGACATCCAGCAGCGCACCGATTTCCGGCGCTGGCCGACGGTGACGATCGACGGCGAGCACGCGCGCGACTTCGACGACGCCATCTCGATCGATCGGCTGCCGAACGGCAACTTCTGGCTCGGCGTGCACATCGCCGACGTGGCGCACTACGTGGCGGAAGGCAGCGCGCTCGACACCGAGGCCTACGAGCGCGCGACGTCCGTGTACTTTCCGGAGCGCGCGGTGCACATGTTCCCGTCGGAGCTCTCGACGGGCCTCTGCAGCCTCAACCCGCACGTCGATCGGCTGGTGCAGTCGTGCCTCATGGAGATCGATCGCCGCACGGGCAGCGTCATCCGGTACGAGATGCACGACGGCGTCATCCACAGCCAGGAGCGCATGACGTACACGGCCGTGAACGCGATCCTGACGGACCGTGATCCCGACGTGATGGAGCGCTACCGGTCGTTCGTGCCGATGTTCGAGCGCATGCACGAGCTGTTCGGGATCCTGAACGCGCGCCGCCGGCGCCGCGGTTCGATCGACTTCGACCTTCAGGAGTCGGAGATCGTGCTCGACGATGAGGGACTGGTGGAAGCGATTGTCGCGTCCGAGCGCAACGTCGCGCATCGCCTCATCGAGGAGTTCATGCTGGCCGCGAACGAGACCGTCGCGGCCCATCTCGAGAAGCGCGGCGTGCCGGCGCTCTATCGCATCCACGAGGAGCCCGATCCGGCAAAGGTCGGGATCTTCGAGGAGTTCATCTCGACGCTCGGCTATTCGCTCGCGAGCTCGGGCGAAGACCTCGAGCCGGGGCGGTTCCAGCGGCTCGTGGAGAAGATTCGCGGCAAGCCGGAGGAGAAGCCGATCGCGTTCCTCATGCTGCGCACGATGCAGAAAGCGCGGTACGACCCGGCCAACCTCGGGCACTTCGGCCTCGCGGCCGACGCGTACACGCACTTCACGTCGCCGATTCGACGGTATCCGGATCTCGTCGTGCACCGCGTGCTCCGGGCGTCACGTCAGGGGATGACCGAAGAGCGGCGCACGGAGATCGCCGAGGAACTTCCCGAGATCGCGCGGCACACGTCCGAGCGCGAACGCCGCGCGAACGACGCCGAGCGCGAGCTCGTGCAGTGGAAGAAAGTGCGGTTCATGGCCGACAAGGTCGGCGACGAGTTCGACGGCTACGTCACCGGCGTGAGCGCCTTCGGCCTCTACATCGAGCTCGTCGAGCACTTCGTCGAGGGGATGGTCCACGTCTCGACGATGGCCGACGACTACTACCGCTTCGTCGAGCGTGCGCACGTGCTGCGCGGCGAGAAGAACGGCCGGGTCTACCGGCTGGGCGATCGCGTCAAGGTGCAGGTGATCCGCGTGGACCTCGAGCGCCGGCAGATCGATCTCGGTCTCGCGGAGATCCTCGAAGCCGTCCGGCGACAGGGCAAGGGCGAAGGGCGAAGGGCGAAGGGCGAAGGAAAGGGACGAAGGACGAAGGGAGGTCGGAGGACCGAGGATCCGAGGAGGACCGAAAGCCCGAGGAAGACCGGGGGAAGAGGGCGAGACCGAGGACGGCGTCGACGCCGGTGACGCGATGCGCACCCTCGTCGTCGGGACGGCCGGTCACATCGATCACGGGAAGAGCGCACTGGTCAAGGCGCTGACCGGGACGGATCCCGATCGACTCAAAGAAGAGCAGGAACGCGGCATCACGATCGACCTCGGGTTCGCGCATCTGGTCGAGGGTGATGCCGCCATCGCGTTCGTCGACGTGCCGGGCCACGAGCGATTCGTGCGCAACATGCTGGCCGGCGCCGGCGGCATCGACGCCGTCGTGCTCGTCGTCGCCGCCGACGACTCGGTGAAGCCTCAAACGCGCGAGCATTTCGACATCTGCCGGCTGCTCGGCATTCGTCACGGCCTCGTCGCGATCACGAAGACGGACCTGGTGGACGAGGAGACCGTGGAGCTCGCCTCGCTCGACGTGCGCGAGCTGGTCGCCGGAAGTTTTCTCGCCGAGGCGCCCGTGATTCCCGTCTCGGCGCGCACCGGCGCCGGACTGCCGGCGCTCTCCGCGGCGATCGCCGCGCTGGCGGGCGCGCCGGCGCGTCAGGCACGGACCAGCGTCGTGCGGCTTCCGGTCGATCGCGTGTTCACCGTCAAGGGATTTGGCGCGGTGGTCACCGGCACGCTGGTGTCCGGCCGCGTCGCGCCGGGCGACGAGCTCGTCCTGTTGCCCGCCGGCCGTCCGGTGCGCGTACGCGGCGTGCAGGTGCACGGCGAGAAAGCAGACTTCGCGAGCGCGCCGCGACGAGTGGCGATCAACCTCGCCGGCATCGAGGCGCGCGAGCTCTCGCGCGGCGTCACGCTCGCGACGTCCGGGTCGCTCGTCGTCACGCGCCGCGTGGACGTCGCGCTGCAGCTGCTCCCCGGCGCGCGACCGCTCCAGCACGGCGCGCGCGTGCGCGTCTACCACGGCACGAGCGAGGTCGTCGGCCGCGTGTCGATTGCGGCCGTTCGCCCGGCGCAGGCCGGGGAATGGATTGCTGCGCGGCCCGGCGATGCCGGGATCGCCGTGCCATCCGGCGGGACCGCGTACGCGCGCCTCAGGCTCGAGCACCCCGCCGTGCTCACGCGCGGCGACCGGCTCGTGCTGCGCGCGTTCTCGCCGCCGGTCACGATTGGCGGCGCGCGCGTGCTCGATCCGGAGGCGTCATCGGGCGGCGTCCGCCGACAGACGGCGCTCGAGCGATTCGGCCGCCTCGAGGATCCGGAAGCCAGCCTCGACGTCTGGCTCGCCGAGGCCGGCGGCCGCGGCCTCGACGCCGGCGCGCTCATCGGGCGTGGCGGTCAGGGGCCCGCCGCAGCTCGCGCCGCGCTCGACGCGCTGGTGCAATCCGCGCGTGCCGTCGAAGCAGGAGGCCGCGTCTTCGACGCGGCGCTCGCGGACCGCATTGCGAACGGTGTGCAGGCCGCTCTCGAGACGTTCCATCGCGCCCAGCCGCAGGATTCGGGCATGGCGCGCGAGGCGCTGCGCGACAAGATCGCGGCGCGCGTCGCCGTGGCATTGTTTGACAGCGTGCTGACCGGCCTCGCGTCGCGCGGCGTCGTCACGGGCACGGACCGGCTGGCGCTCGTCGCGCATCGCCCGGCGCGGTCGGCCGATGACACGCGCGTGCGCGAGACGGTCCTGCGCCGTGTCCGCGACGGCGGGCTCACCCCGCCGGACGCGGCCGCCCTCGCCTCGTCAGCGGGCGTGACCGTCCAGGCGCTCGCGCCCGTGCTCCACGCGCTCACGCGCGAGCGGGCGCTCGTTCGCCTCGACGACTCGCTGTTCGATCCGCAGGTGCTGGCGGGCCTCAAGGCGGAGATTCAGGCGCTGCGCCCCGCGGGCACGGGGGCCGGATCGGCGACGATCGATGTCGCGACGTTCAAGACGAAGTACGGACTCAGCCGCAAATTCGCGATACCGCTGCTCGAATGGCTGGACCGCGAACGTGTGACGCGTAGAGTTGGAGATCAGCGGGTCGTGCTGTAGGCCGGCGCGGCGGGCGAATCGATCAGCTGCCGCTGGACTTGTCGGTGCCTTCCTTCGTGGATTCCTTGAAGTTCTTGATGCCCTTGCCGATCCCGCGGCCGAGCTCCGGCAGCCGGCTGGCGCCGAAGATCAGGATGACGATGAACAGAATGACGAGCAACTCCGGGAGACCCAGGCGCATGAAGCACTCCTGCCGGTCACGACCGGCGTATACGTGATTCTAGCAGCTTGTTCCCGGGCCCCACGGGCGATTCTGCACGGCGCTGCCCACGAAACCCTGCATGCCTCCGAGGACACTTTCCGCCGATCCGAGTAGAGGATCCGCCGATTTCCCGCGCGCTGCAGAGGTCTGGTCGGGGCATTCGTCTTGCAGCAGGTGAAGTCGGAAACGAAACGGGGCAACCGTGAGTATACTGTCTGGAGCGCCCCAAGCTGCTATGAGTGCGAACGACACGACGTTGTCCGGCGTTCCGCCGCCACCGCTGCCGGGGCCGGAGCCTGACCGCGGGGTCGTGGCGACCGGCTGGCTGGGCTCGCAATCCATCTTCGATCGCAAGGACGACCGCAAGATCGGCCGCGCCATGGGCGCCTCGCTCATCGCGCACATCGGACTGGCCCTCGCCCTCGCGGTCGTGCTGACCGTCGCGCCGCAGACGCTCCTGAAAGAACCCCCGCTCGAGTACAACGTCGTCTTCCTGCAGGAACCCGGCCCCGGGGGCGGCGGTGGCGGCAGTCCCGCGCCGGCGCCGCCAAAGCCGATGGAAATCCCGAAGCACAAGGCGCCGCAAGTCGCGCCGGTGCCCGTCCCGAGGCCAGTTGATCCTCTGCCGGTGCCGACGCTCGTCGCGCCCATCGAGACGAACGCGGCCTCCGTGCTGCAGTCAACGGGGCAGAGCTCGGTGTCGCTCGCGCCTTACGGCGGCGGCGGCAAAGGTGGCGGGATCGGCCCCGGCACCGGCAACGGCGTCGGCCCGGGCACGGGCGGCGGATTCGGCGGCGGCGCGTACCGGCCGGGCAGCGGGGTGAGTTTTCCGACGCTCATCCGCCAGGAACAGCCGAAGTACACGAGCGAGGCGATGCGGGCCAAGGTGCAGGGATCGGTCGAGCTCGAAGCCGTCATCCTCCCGAACGGCACCGTTGGCGAAGTCAGGATCATGAAGTCGCTCGACAAGGTGTTCGGCCTCGATCAGGAAGCCATCGTCGCGGCGAGGAAGTGGCTGTTCCGTCCCGGCATCGGTCCGGACGGCAAGCCGGTCGCCACGATCGTCACGCTGATTCTCGAGTTCAGACTGCATTAAGACGAGTGCGTCGGGGGCGGGCCACGAACCCGGCCCGCCCTACGTACGTCCGGCGACAAAAGAAACGGCCCGACTGGAATGCCGTCGGGCCGTTCGCGTCGTTGAGGTCTGACCTTCGAGCTCGACCTTGAGCTTCGACCTTGTACATCCCGCCCATGCCGCCGCCGGGGCCGCCGGCCGGCGCATCCTTCTTGTCCTCGGGAATCTCGGAGACGAGCGCTTCGGTGGTGAGCAGCAGGGCGGCGATCGACGCGGCGTTCTGCAGCGCCGAGCGCACGACCTTCGTGGGGTCGATGACGCCGGCCTTGACCAGGTCCTCGTACTCGTCGTTGGCGGCGTTGTAGCCGAAGGCCGCGTCCTTCGACTCCTTCACGCGCTGCACGACGATCGAGCCCTCGACGCCGGCGTTGTGGGCGATCCACCGGAGCGGCGTCTCGATGGCGCGGCGAACGATGTCGGCGCCGGCCTTCTGGTCGTCGGTGAGCTTCAGGCCGTCGATGACCTTCGAGCTGCGCAGCAGGGCCACGCCGCCGCCGGGCACGATGCCCTCTTCGACGGCCGCCTTGGTCGCGTGCATCGCGTCCTCGACGCGGGCCTTCTTCTCCTTCATCTCGGTCTCGGTGGCCGCGCCGACCTTGATGACCGCGACGCCGCCCACGAGCTTCGCCAGCCGCTCCTGGAGCTTCTCCCGATCGTAGTCCGACGTGGTCTCCTCGACCTGGGTGCGGAGCTGCTTGACGCGGCCCTCGATGGCCCCCTGGGCACCTGCGCCCTCGACGATCGTCGTGTTGTCCTTGTCGATCGTGATCTTCTTGGCCTTGCCGAGGTCTTCCATCTTGATGTTCTCGAGCTTGATGCCGAGATCCTCGGTGATGGCGCGTCCGCCGCTGAGAATCGCGATGTCCTCGAGCATGGCCTTGCGGCGGTCGCCGAAGCCCGGGGCCTTGACGGCCGCGACCTGCAGCGTGCCGCGCAGCTTGTTGACCACGAGCGTCGCGAGCGCTTCGCCGTCGACGTCCTCGGCGATGATCACGAGCGGCCGGCCGCCGCGCGCCACCTGTTCGAGCAGCGGCAGCAGGTCCTTCATCGAGCTGATCTTCTTCTCGTGAATCAGGATCACCGGGTTCTCGAGCACCGCTTCCATGCGCTCGGGATCGGTCACGAAGTAGGGCGAGAGGTAGCCGCGATCGAACTGCATGCCCTCGACGACGTCGAGCGACGTCTCCATCGACTTCGCCTCTTCGACGGTGATGACGCCGTCCTTGCCGACCTTCTCCATGGCCTCGGCGATGATCTTGCCGATCGTCTCATCGCTGTTGGCGGAGATCGTGCCGACCTGGGCGATCATGTTGCCGCTCACCGGCTTCGACTGCTTCTTCAGCTCGTTGACGACGGCCTCGACCGCTTTCTCGATGCCGCGCTTGAGCTCCATCGGGTTGGCGCCCGCGACGACCATCTTGATCCCCTCGCGGAAGATGGCCTGCGCGAGGACCGTCGCCGTCGTCGTGCCGTCGCCCGCCGTGTCGGACGTCTTGCTCGCGACTTCGCGGACCATCTGCGCGCCCATGTTCTCGAGCGGGTTCTTGAGGTCGATCTCCTTGGCCACCGTCACGCCGTCCTTGGTGATGGTGGGCGAGCCGAACTTCTTGTCGATGACGACATTGCGGCCCTTGGGCCCGAGCGTGACGCGCACCGCGTCGGCCAGGGCGTTGACGCCGCGGAGAATCGCCTGCCGCGACTCTTCACCGTAGACAATCTGCTTTGCCATGTTCTACTCCGTGAATGAATTAAGGAGCTTCGAACTTTGCCCTCGACTCTGCTCGGGGCGTTCGAAGTTACTTCTCGATGATGCCCAGGACCTCTTCCTCGCGGATGATGAGGTACTCGGTGCCGTCAATCTTGACTTCCTGGCCCGCGTACTTGCCGAACAGCACGGTGTCGCCGGCCTTGACGTCGAGCGGCGTGACCTTGCCGTCCTTCTCGACGCGGCCCTTGCCGACGTTGATGACTTTCCCCTGCTGCGGCTTTTCCTTGGCCGTGTCGGGGATGATGATGCCGCCCACGCGCTGCTCTTCTTCCTCGAGGCGCTGGACGATGATGCGGTCGTGCAGTGGTCTCAAACTCATGGCGGTCCTTTCCACGTCGCCGGTCGCTCCCCGGCGGGACCGGAGAACGCAGGCGTCTGCTAGAAGCTCATTTCGGGGCCGGCTGCTGGCAGTCGATGTGACGGACTGTTAGCAGTCGATGTGGCCGACTGCTAATCATAGTGAAGGGCCTAAAACCTGTCAATCGATTACCGATAATCAGGCGCTTTTCTTAATCTTATAAGCCGCCATCTTGCGGCTGAGCGTGTTGCGGTGCAGGCCCGTCATCTTCGCGGCGCGGCAGACGTTGTAGTTGGTCTTCGCGAGCGCGCGCGTGATGAACGTGCGCTCGAACTCGCGTTGGGCATCGTCGAACTGGATGCCGCGATCGATCATCTGCTGCACGAGCGCGGCGAGGTCGTCACGCATCATGGGCGGAGCTCGCTTCCGGTGATGCGCTTGTAGGCTTCGACGTATTTCTCTCGCGTTTTCTGGATCACGTCGTCAGGCAGCGCCGGCACGGGCGGCTGCTTGTTCCACCGGATCTGTTCCAGGTAGTCGCGCACGAACTGCTTGTCGAAGCTCGCCTGGCTGCGCCCGGGCGCGTAGTCGGCCTGTGGCCAGAATCGTGACGAGTCGGGCGTGAGCACTTCGTCGATCAGCATCAGCGTGTCGCCGGCGAGTCCGAATTCGAACTTCGTGTCCGCAATGATGATGCCACACGTTTCGGCGTGCTCGACACCGCGATCGTAGATCTTCAACGTGAGATCGCGCAGCCGGCGAATCAGGTCGCGGCCGACGATGTCCCCGGCCTGTGCTTCGGTGATGTTCTCGTCGTGGCCGCTCTCCGCCTTCGTCGCGGGCGTGAAGATGGCCTGCGGCAGTCGCGCGGACTCGGTGAGCCCAGGGGGCAGTGGCACGCCGCAGACGGCGCCCGTGCGCTGGTAGTCCTTCCAGCCGGAACCGGAAAGGTACCCGCGCGCGACGCATTCGACGGGCAGCGGCGCTGTTTTCCGGACGAGCATGGACCGGCCGCGCAGCACGTCCCGGTGCGCGCGGGCGGCTGGCGGGAACGTGTCCACGTCGATCGCCACGACATGGTGGGGCAGCATGTCCCCCACGTGATCGAACCAGAACGCGGACAACTGCGTCAGCACCTTCCCCTTGTCGGGAATGCCCGAGCCGAGCACGTAGTCGAACGCGGAAATGCGATCCGTCGCGACGATCAGCAGGTGCGCGCCGAGATCGTAGACGTCACGGACCTTGCCGCGACGGGCGAGCGTCAGACCGGAGAGATTCGTCTCGAGAACAACAGGCGGAGACATGCGGCTTCGCGAAGGAGCGAAAGCCTATCACTTACGCTTGCCGATCACAATGTCTCCGCGGGCGTTGCGAAGGACGACGCGCGGCGCTTTCTCGCCGAACGCGTGATGCAGCCGCGACGTGCCGCCGGATTTGTCGGCCTGCAGCGAAAAATCCGAGGCTTGCACGTTGCCGCCGTCGCTCGCGCTCGCATCCAGATCGATCGGCACGGCGCCTTCGAGCTCCAGCCGCAACGCCTCGTCGGTCGTGAAGGCCGTGAGCGGCACCGGCAACTGCAGCTCGACGATCACTTCAGCGCGCCGCAGGTCCACGCGGCTCTCCTGCTTCGGACTCTTCAGGCGGACGACGCCGCCTTCGCCGCCGATCTGGACCGTGCCGTCGTGACCGCTGACGGTGGTCTCGACGTTCGTCGCCGTGAGCTCGAGCGGGCCGCGCGACAGCGTCACTTCGCACGCGCCCGCTCGGGCGTTCAGCGTCAGCCCGCGATCGATCTCGGAGAACTTCGCGCGGGAGGACACGAGTGACAGGTTCACCGACCCCGCCTTCGTCACCGTCAGGTCGCCGTTCCGATGCGTGCCCGTGATCGCGCCCTTCACATCCTCGAGCACCGTCTCCCCGGACATGGGGCCCAGGTGCACGGCACGCGTGCCCTTCACCCGCGCGCGCGTTCCCGATTCCAGCCGGATCGCCAGCGCCGCCGGCACGCGCAGCGTCAGCGTGACCGTCTGGCGGCCGCCGGTCGGGTAGAAGACCCGCAGCGCCATCGCCGATCCCATGTCGTCGGTCTGGACGACCGTTTCCTTCGCGAGCCCGAGCGCCTCCGGCGCATCGTGGGCGGTCGACTCGACCTGCAACTCGTAGGCGATGTCCTTCCGGTCTTCACCGGTGACCGTCGTGGCCGCGCTTCGGCCCGGATTCAGCCGCAGCTCCTCGAGCTCCGCCGAGACGGGCAGCGTCCCCTCGTGCTTGTGCTGGGCGCGGGTCGAGTTCGACCGCATCTCGTGGCGGATATTCGAGAAGATTCGGGACAGCGAGAACCCGCGTTCGCCCTCTTTGGGAGGCGGCGCCGTGAGCTGGTAGGCCACGAAGCCGATCGCGATGAAGCACACCGCGATGAGTAACTCTCGCTTTCCCATAGACTTGCCGCCAATCTTATAGTAGAAACGATGCGCCTGCCGCAACGGCCGGGCGCAAGTTAGAGGTGTTCACGCCGACTTCCAAGTCTCCCTTTCGCTGGCAGACGCTACTCATCGCGGCCCTGACCGTTGGTTTCCTCGCGTATTTCTTCAGCCGGCTCGACCTCCGGCAGACGTGGGCGGCAATCACCAAAGCGCACTGGATCTACCTCATCGCGGCGATCGTGTCGGCGCTCTCGACGAACATCGCTCGCGCGTGGCGGTGGATCGCGCTGCTGCAGCCGCTCGGCCCGGTGCGCTTTCGGACCGCATTTCGCACGACGGTGATCGGCTTCATGGCGATTGCCCTGTTGCCGGCGCGTATCGGCGATGTCCTTCGCGCGTATCTCCTCGCGCGCCGCGAGGGGCTCAAGCCGGCCTCGACGTTCGCGACCGTCATCGTCGAACGGCTGCTGGACCTCGTGACCGTCCTGCTGCTCTTCGCTCTCGCGCTGGCGTTCGCCGGTGTCGACGTCGGTGAGCGGACGCGGTTCTGGAGCCTCGCCATTGCGCTCGTCGCCGTCATCGGCCTGGCGGTGCTGTTCGTCCTCGCCGGCCATCCTGAACGTCTCGGCAAATCGGTCGCCTGGCTCATCAGACACCTGCCCGCGCGGTTCGCGGCGGCGGCGGCCCATTTTGCGCGCACGTTTTCCGAAGGGCTGGCCGTGCTCCGGAGCCCGGGCCACCTGGCGGTCGCTGTGCTCTGGTCCGTGCCCGTCTGGATCTCCATCGCAGGGGGGATCTGGCTCACGTCTCGTGCCTTCGATTTGACGTTTTCCTTTGTCGGGTCGTTCCTGGTGGTGGGGTACCTGACGATTGGTGTGGCCTTTCCGACCCCGGGCGGGGCGGGCGGATTTCATGCGTTCTATCTGCTCGCGCTGACGCAGTTTTTCGGCGCGGACGCCGACACGGCCGGCGCCGCGGCCATCATGCTGCACGCCGTGTCGTTCGTGCCGGTGTCGGTGCTCGGGCTGGTCTTCATGTGGCAGGATGGACTCACCCTCGGCGCCGGACTCGAGAGCGGGACCATGAGCGCCGAGGCGGGGAACGTGCTACGCTCGCCCGCCAGAGAGGTCCGCAGTTCTGACTTGAGCTTCTGCCTCGGAGAGACGATCCATGAAGTGTCCTTACTGTGGCCATCTTGGCGACAAGGTCGTCGATTCGCGCGAGAGCCGGGAAGGCGAGGTCATCCGCCGCCGGCGCGAGTGCCTGGAGTGCGGGCGCCGCTTCACCAGCTACGAACGAATCGACGAGATTCCCTACATGGTCGTCAAGAAAGACGGCCGCCGCGAGCGGTTCGAGCGGCAGAAGCTGGTCGCCGGGCTGCTCAAGGCGTGCGAGAAGCGGCCCGTCCGCGTGCCCGCCCTCGAAGTGATCGCCGACAAGGTCGAGATGGCGCTGCAGGAGAAGCCGGAGCGGGAGATCTCGACCGAGGACATCGGCGCGTACGTGATGCAGGAGCTGAAACTGCTCGACAAGGTGGCGTACGTCCGGTTCGCGTCCGTGTACCGGAATTTCCGCGATCTGGACGAGTTCAAGCACGAGCTGAACGAGCTGCTCAGGACGCGCGAATGAGAGGACGCCGCTGGGTCGTGGTCGTTGCGGCGTGGCTGGCGGGGCTCGTCCTGGTCGAGGCCGCGAGCGACGTCAAGGTCACCGCCGTGGTGTCCGACGACGGCCGCGTGCTGGCGTCGTTCGCGGCGCCGTCGGCCTGGACGGCCGAGGCGCGCGACATCGTCCGGAGCGGGCTCGTCCTCACGTTTTCCTTCGACATCGATCTGCGGCGGCCATCGACGATCTGGCTCGACTCGACGCTGGCGCGCGTGCAGATCGCCTCCTCGGTCAAGTTCGACAACCTGACCGGCACCTACCACTTGTCCAAGCTGCGCGACGGCCGCGTGGTGCAGTCCGAGCCGGGTAAACAGGAACTGCAGGTCCGCGAATGGATGACGGCGTTCGATCGCGTTCCGCTGGAGCCAGGGTCGCGGCTCGAGCCGAACGTCGAGTACTACGTGCGCGTCCGTCTCTACTGCAGCCCGCGGCGGACCGTGTCGCTGTGGTCGATCTGGCCCTTCGGGCGCGACGACGCGTCGGGACGCGCCGACTTCACGTTCATCAGGTGATCGCGCGACACCATGCTGTTTCGCACGAGCCCCGCCGATCCGGCCGCCGCGCCTGAGGCGCGGCGGCGGCCGCTCGACAATCCCCGCGTCCTGATTGCCGCGGCGCTGCTGCTCATCGCGCTGCTCGCCGGGCTGTCGGTGCTGTCCGACCGGACCACCGAAATCGCGCTGCCGTTCCTCACCGACGTCGTGCTCTACGCGCTGCTCGCGGTGGACGTCGCGCTGCTGCTCACGCTCTGCTTCGTCCTCGCGCGCAACCTGCTGAAGCTCTGGGTCGAGCAGCGACAGGCCGCGCCGTTTGCGCGGTTTCGCGGCAAGCTCGTCGCGGCGCTGCTGGCGATGAGCATCATTCCGGCCGTGCTCGTGCTCATCAGCGGCAGCTCCATCATCAACAACAGCGCCGCGCTCTGGTTTTCCGATCCGGTCGAGGGACTGCTGAGCGGATCGCAGATGATCGCGAGCGCGTGGTACCAGGAGCACCGGGAGAACCTCACGCTGCGCGCGGAGAAGCTGGCGGGCGTGCTCCCCGCGGCGGAGGTGACGAGCGGCACGTACGCCGGCATCGAGCCGCTCGTGCGGTCGGAGCTGTCCACGCTGCGCGACGGGATGATCGAGATTTACCGGGCGGTGACCGAGCCCGGCCAGCCGACCGACATCGTGCTCGTCACGGCCGTCGAGGCGCCGACGCTGCCGCGTGACACGGTGCGGGCGTCGACCGCGTCCGCCGATCGCCTCGCCTCGCGCATCGTGCTCTCGGGCAAAGAGGATTCCGCCGAGGATCAGCTCGAGAACGGCGGCATGCTCGTCCGGTCCGCCTGGCCGATTCGGGACGCCGACAAGGCCGTCGTCGGCGCCGTCGTCATCTCGCAGCATCTCGGGAAGGATCTCGTCGGCGAAGCGAGGCGCGCGACGACCGCCTATCAGGAATATCAGTCGCTTCTCATGCTGCGCGGCCCGCTTCAGGGCGTCTACCTCTCGATCTTCCTCACGGTCACGCTGCTCATTCTGATCAGCGCGACGTGGCTCGGGCTCTATCTCGCGAAGCGGATCACTCGACCGGTGCAGCAGCTGGCGGAGGGCGCGCGGGCGATTGGCGCCGGGCAGCTCGACGTGCGCCTCGAGCCCGAGAGCAGCGACGAGCTGGGGTCGCTCGTCGAGGCGTTCAACATGATGGCCGCGGAGCTCAGCACGAGCCGCACACGGCTCGAGCAATCCGGCCGGGATCTCGCCATGAAGAACATCGAGGTCGACGCGCGCCGGCGCTACATCGAGACGATTCTGGAGCGGGTCGCCACGGGGGTCATCTCGCTCGACGCGTACGGCCGGATCTCGACGGTCAACGGCGCCGCCCAGCGGCTGCTCGGCCTCGATACCGAGTGCCTGGGGCGGAAGGCCCGCGACGTGTTCTCACGCGAGGACCTCCAGCCGCTCGTGCCGCTCGCCCACGCGATCGAGCAGCGCGACTCGCGCGGCATCGTCCAGGAGATCACGCTCGTGCGCGAGGACCGGGAAGTCAACCTGGCCGCCGCGGCGACGATGCTCACCGGCGAGGCGCATCGCGCCGAAGGCGCGGTCCTCGTGCTCGACGACGTGACGCCGCTCATCCGCGCGCAGCGCGTCGCGGCCTGGCGCGACGTGGCTCGCCGGCTGGCGCACGAGATCAAGAACCCGCTCACGCCGATTCAGCTCAGTGCGCAGCGCCTGCGGCGGCACTTCGGCAATGCGCCGCCGCAAACGGCCGCGCTCGTCGGCGAGTGCACCGATGCGATCATCGTCGAGGTCGAAGCGCTGAAGGGCCTGGTGGACGAATTCGCGCAGTTTGCGCGGCTGCGCGGGCCGCGCATGTTGCCGACCGACCTCAACCGGCTCGTCGACGAGGCGCTTCGCCTGTATGCGGGCGTGCTCCAGCAGGGGAGCGTGCGCATCGAACGCCGGTTCGCGTCGGCGCTCCCGCCGGTGCGCCTGGACGCCGAGCAGATTCGGCAGGTCATCATCAATCTCGTCGACAACGCGATGGAGGCGCTCGGGGGGCCGTCGGCGCCGCCGCGGCCCGGCGCCGTGCCGGCGACGATCGTCGTGCACACGACCTATGACGCGCAGAACGGCGTCGTTCGACTCGTCGTGAGCGACAACGGTCCCGGAGTGCCGGCGGCCGACCGTGACAAACTGTTCATGCCCTACTACTCCACGAAGGGGCGGGGCAGCGGCCTCGGACTGGCCATCGTCCGCCGCATCGTCGTCGAGCACGGCGGGGGCATCGAGGCGGGTGAGGCCCAGCCCTCGGGGACGACGTTCACCGTGGAATTGCCGGCGGCCTGATGTCTTCCATTCTCATTGTCGACGACGAAGCGGGCGTGCGCGCGTCACTGGGCGCGGTGCTGCGCGACGAGGGCTACAACGTCGACACGGTCGACAGCGGCGAGGCCTGCCTCGACCAGGTCACGCACCAGCCGTACGAGGTCATCCTGCTCGACGTCTGGCTGCCCGGGGTGGACGGCCTGGCGACGCTCGAGCGGCTGCGCGAGCGGAGCGTCGACGCGCAGGTCATCATGATTTCCGGCCACGCGAGCGTGGAAGCCGCCGTCCGGGCGACGAAGCTCGGCGCGTTCGACTTCATCGAGAAGCCGCTGTCGCTCGACAAGACGGTGCTGACCGTGCGGAACGCGCTGCGGCAGCGGCGGCTGGAAGTCGAGAACCGCGCGCTTCGGGCGCGCGTGGACCGGCGGCTCACGATCGTCGGCGACAGCGCGGTGATGCGGCAGCTTCGCGACCAGATCGAGCTCACGGCGCCGTCGAACGGCCGCGTTCTCATTTCCGGCGAGAACGGGACGGGCAAGGAGCTCGTCGCGCGACAGATTCATGCGCTCAGCCACCGCCGGACCGGCCCGTTCGTGGAGGTCAATTGCGCCGCCATTCCCGAAGAGCTGATCGAGTCCGAGCTCTTCGGCCACACGAAGGGCGCCTTCACCGGCGCGGTCGCCGACCGCCGCGGCAAGTTCGAAACCGCCATCGGCGGCACGCTGTTCCTGGACGAAGTGGGGGACATGAGCCTGAAAACGCAGGCCAAGGTGCTTCGAGCGCTTCAGGAGCAGATCATCGAGCCGGTGGGCGGGCAGCGCAGCGTCCGCGTGGACGTGCGCGTCATCGCCGCGACCAACAAGGATCTCGTCTCGGAGATGCAGGCCGGCCGGTTCCGCGAGGATCTGTTCTTCCGGCTCAACGTCGTGCCGATCTTCGTCCCGTCGCTTCGCCACCGCGGCGACGACGTGATTCGCCTGGCGGAGCACTTCGTCTCGGAGTTCGCGAAAGAGTACGGCCGCCGGCCCAAGCGGCTGTCGCTCGGCGCCGCGGTGCTGCTGCGCGAATACCGCTGGCCCGGCAACGTGCGCGAGCTGCGCAACATCATCGAGCGGCTGATGATCACGGTGCCCGGCGAGCTCGTCGCCCCGGAGGATCTCGCCTTCCTCGACATCGCCGAAGTCCCTGCCGGCGCCGCGTCCGCCGAGATTCAGCCGTTACTCGAAGCGCGAGACGTCTGGGAGCGACGGTACATCCTCGGCGCCATCGCGGCTCTCGACGGCAACATCTCCAAGACCGCCGAAGCGCTCGGACTCGAGCGGAGCAATCTCTACAAGAAAATGCGCGGCCTCGGCATCGCGCCAGGGCATCGCGAGGAAGCTTGACGAGGTTCTGGGCCTGAAAGGCGCTCGAAGTCCTGGGCCTGAAAGGCGCTCGAGGTCACTCTGGTAAGCTCGCGCGTGAATTGTCGTTCTGGAAACGTCGCCGCCCAGAACCTGAGGGTCCCGATGCAGTGCGTTTAGCCGAGGAACGCGACATTGCGTTGGCGTATCGCCTGATCCTGCGCCGCGAACCCGATGCAGAAGGGCTCGCTCATTACAGCGAACGGGTTCGGCAGGGACTCGCTCTCACAGATCTCATCGACAGCCTCCTCGGTTCTGACGAGTTCAAGAACCGGCCGGTGGGTCCGGATCCCGGGCATCGATCGCTTCCGACCGACGATCAGTCTTCTCGTGGTCCTGCCGACGCGCCGGATTTGATCGCCCCAGAGCAGGTGATTCAGAAATACACAGTGGCAGAACTGCTGGCCACGGCAGATCAGTACTACAAGCGAGTGACCGACCCGACGCCGTTGATGATCAAGCCGTGGTCGTTTCTCCACGAGACACCGGATCTCCTTCGCAGCCTTGGCCTGCTGCTGTCCGGTCTGCACCTCGGCAAGACGATGACCGTGCTCGACTTCGGCGCGGGCACGTGCTGGTTGTCACGCTGCCTGGCTCAGCTCAACTGCCGGCCGATTTGCTGCGATGCCTCTGAAGCGGCGCTCGAGATTGGCCGGCGGCTCTTCACCGAGAACCCGCTCCTCGGAACGGCCGTGTATCGACCGACGTTTCTGCTGTTCGACGGGCACCGCATCGATTTGCCCGACCGTTCGGTGGATCGGATCATCTGTTGCGACGCCTTCCACCACGTTCCGAATCAGGCCGAAGTCATTGCGGAGTTCGCGCGGGTCTTGCGGCCTGGCGGCATCGCGGGGTTTAGTGAACCCGGCCGGGCGCACTCGCGATCGCCGCAGGCGCAATACGAAATGCGCAACCATCGTGTCCTCGAGAACGATATTCGCCTGGAAGACATTTTCGCTCTGGCCCAGCCTGTTGGCTTTACCGAGTTGACGGTCAAGGTCCTGAACGGCTTGGAGATCTCGCTGGCCGACTTCAGCAGAATCGTTGGCGGGACCGCTCCCCCTGAGCTGAAGGACGTGCTTTGGACCGGCATGCACGACGCGATGTTCAACCAGTCCATCTTCTTTCTTCACAAAGGTCCGCTCCGGCCTGACAGCCGGAGCCACGTCGGGCTGTCACACAAGATCCAATGCGCCGCGTCGGAATTCCGAGTGCCTCCCGGCAAGGGCCTGGACCTCTCAGTGGTGCTGTCCAACACCGGCGCGGCCGCCTGGCTCTGCACGAACGACGAGATCTTTGGCATCGTGCGCCTCGCAACTCACCTCTATGCGGCCGACGGGAGCCTGCTCGAGATCGACCATTCGAGGCATGACCTCCCGCGTGACGTCGCACAGGGGAGAGCATCAACCTGACGGTGAAGATCCCCCTGCCTCCTCAGGGAAACTACCGACTAGGCGTCGACCTCGTGGCTGAAGGCGTGATCTGGTTCGAGAACCTGGGCTCCGTGCCGCTGGAGTTGCGGGTCACGCGGACCCCGGCCCCGGGCTAGAGCCGTTCTCACTTCCGCGTAGAGCAAAACCGGCTTGGATCACGAGACATGTGGCCGAATTGAGCGTGTTGCTCGCTACAGGAAAGTGAGAACGGCTCTAGGACGTCAAGTGCTTTTCAGGCCCAGCACCTCGAGCGCCCTTCAGGTCCAGGACCTCGAGCGCGTTTCAGGCCCAGCACTTCAAGCGCTGCTCTTTCTGAGTTTCGATTCGAGAATCTGGTCGTCGCTGAAGGAATCGATTTGGAGGAACCAGGCGGCTGAGGCGGTGAGCGCGGCCGAGGGGACGAGGCCGATGATCTCGCTCTCGAGCACCGCGACGCCGTAGCGTTCGGCTTCGCGCTTGACGAGCTCGAACACGCGGAACATCGGCGTCTTCTCGAAGTTCGTCAGGTTCATCGAGACCTGGACGATGCCGCGGTCGGCGAGCTCGACGCCCATGGCCTTCACGAAGCGGAAGCCGCCGGAGCTCTGCCGGACCGCCGCCGCGATTCTCTTCGCGACGTCGAGGCGGTTGGTCGCGAGGTTGATGTTGTAGGCGATGAGCGGCATGCGTGCGCCGATGACCGACGCGCCGGCGGACGGGTGCGGGGCCGCCGGTCCGAAGTCGGGGGCCCACTCGGGCTGTTTCATCCTGGCGGCGAGGCCTTCGAACTCGCCGCGGCGAATGTCCTCGAGGTTGCGTCGCGCGGGCGAGCTGGCCGCCTCTTCGTAGAGGAACACCGGAAGGTTGTGCCGCCGGGCCACCTCCTGGCCGACATCCTTCGCCAATGCTACGCAGTCGGCCATCGTCGCGTCCTCGATGGGCACGAAGGGCACGACATCAACGGCACCGATGCGTGGATGCTCGCCGCGGTGCTGGCGCAGATCGAGGTGCTTGACGGCCGTCTCGAACAACGCGAGCACCGCGGCACGGACGACCTCCGGCGTTCCGGCAAACGTGTACACTGTCCGGTTGTGTGACGTGTCGGGCTTGACGTCGAGCAGCCGCGCCTTCGTCGAGCGAATGGCCGCGGCACACGCCTCCAGCACTTCGCTGCGCCGGCCTTCGCTCACGTTCGGGATGCACTCAATCATGGGCGGATTATCGCACCCCTCTTGTACTTCGTCGCTCACGCCGATATAATCCGCGAGGCCTGAGATATGGTGGAACCGAAGCGCCTCGACGCGGCACCGCCCCCGGAGGCTACCGGTCGCGACAGCCAGGCGGAAGCGCTGTTGGTTGACGGACTGGATCGGTACTTCAACGGCCGCTACGAAGAAGCGATACACCTCTGGACCCGCGTGCTGTTCCTCGATCGATCGCACGCGCGCGCTCGCGCGTACATCGACCGCGCCCGGTCGGCGCTCGCCGAGCGCCAGCGCCAGGCCGAGGAGCTGCTTCAGGCCAGTCACGATCTGCTCGAACAGGGACAGACCGCCCGAGCGCGTCACTTGCTGACGCGCGCCGTCGAGACGACCGGCGAGGACGAGCATGTCTCGGCCCTGCGCTCGAAGCTCGAGCGGCTCGAACGCGTCCACGCCGCCGACCGTCCGGGGCCGGCGACCGTCGTCACGCATCCCGAAGCCGTACCTGGCTGGTCATGGCCGCGCCGATCGAGGACGGCCCTCGGCGTGGTGCTCGCGCTGGTGATCGCCTTTGCGATCATTGGGCTGGCGGGCGCGGTCGTCGAGGAGCGGCTCGGGCTCGCGCCGACCGCCGACGGCCTGCGGCCCAACATGGCGGCCGTGAAGCTGCCCGTGCTCTCGAGCTCGGATGTCGCGCTCGTACGCGCGCGGACGTTGTTCGATCGCGGGCGTCTGGCCGAAGCCCTGCAATCGCTCGACCGTGTTCACCCGGACAGTCCCCAGAGATCCGCAGCCGATGATCTGCGGATCGGAATCCAGCAACTCCTTCTCGCCAGCGGACGAAAGCTCTCCGGCAGCCGTGCGGCGGACGTCAACCGACGATGAGATGCCCCAAGTGTCACTATCTGAGCTTTGAGCCAGAGCCGCGCTGCCGCAACTGCGGCTACGACCTGGCCGTCGCCGAGGCGGATCTGGTCATCCGGCCGGTCGAGAACGTGCCGGCGCCGCTGGCCGATCTTGCCCTGAAAGAGCCGCCGCGCGTGCAGTCGCGTCGGGCGCCGGCGAGCCTGGGGCTGATTCATCCGGCGGCGGATAACGAGCCCGCCGTCGCGGCCCCGGTGCGAGCCGCCGCCGTCGCGTCGACATCGACGGCCCTGGCTGAGCCCGCTCGCGGCTTGACCGTGCACGACGCGCGAGTCGATCTGTCGACATTCGAAACGGACGCAGCCGGTCTCACCGTTGCTCGCGCAGGTGGCCCGACGCGACGCTCCGCGCGCCCACGCGCTCCGCACACGACGACCGAGTTGCCGCTGTTCGTGAAGGCCATGCCGCAGGATGAGGCGCCGCCAGCGATCGCTCAGCCTGACGCGCCGCTCGTCACGGTGCCCGCGGAGCCGCGCGCGCCTCTCGGCGTTCGACGAAGCACGGTCGACCCGCCGAAGGCGCGTCCGAAGCCGGCACCGGCTTCGTCCTCCAATCGCAAGCTCGGACCGCTCGACCGCGACCTGCTCGAAGACCTCCGGCGGGTGGAGAAGGAAGAGGCCAGGCAGGCGCGCGCCGACGCGCGGCTGCGGGGACGCCCTCTGGCCGAGTCAGCGCCAGGCGCCGACGTCGGCATCTTCGCGAGGCTGTTCGCCGGCGTCGTCGACGTCACGCTTCTTGCCGCGATCACGGCGGGCGTGCTCTGGGTCACGTTCCGATTCACTGAAATCCAGCCCGCGGACGTCGGCATCGAGGTCTTCGCTCCGCTGGCCGGGTTCCTGTTTCTGATCAACTTCGGCTACTTGACGATGTTCACTGCCGCCGGAGGACAGACGGTCGGCAAGATGATGACCGGCATCAAGGTGATCGGCTCGCCGACTGTGGACGTCGCGGACGATCGGCTGACGCTGCGACAGGTGGCGTATCGGGTGATCCTGACGTTCCCCTCGCTGCTCCCGCTGGGCGCCGGACTGCTCCCCGCGCTCATGGGACGAGGCCCGGCCGTTCACGATCGTCTCGCCCAGACGCGCGTCGTTCGTGCATGAGTCGGCTGGCCGTCTTTCTGGCCACTGCCTCCGGCGCAGGCTACGCTCCGATCGCCCCAGGTACTGTCGGATCGCTTGTCGGACTGGTCATCTACCTCTACGCCGTGCACCTCTCGGTTGCGTGGCAACTCGGCCTGCTCGCGGCGTTGATCGTCGTCGGCACCTGGGCCGCATCGGCGGCGGCGAGGCACTTCGCGCGTGAGGATCCCGGTCAGGTCGTCATCGACGAAGTCGCCGGCCAATTGCTGACGCTGTCGTTCACCGGCGTCGGCCTCACAGGCGCCATCGTCGGTTTCTTTGTCTTTCGCGTGCTCGACGTCATCAAGCCGTGGCCCGCGGCCCAGTTCGAGCGGCTGCCCGGCGGGATCGGGATCATGGCCGACGATCTGATGGCCGCCGTCTACGGCAATCTCATTCTTCAGGCTGCAGTGCGGATGGTGCCCGGAGTGCTCTGATGGGGCCGGTTCAGACCGCCGAGATCCTGGCCGTCGGCAGCGAGCTGCTCGGACTGCACCGCCAGGACACCAACTCGCTGTTCCTCACCAGCCGCCTGCACGAGATCGGCATCGACGTGCGGGCGAAGTCCATCGTCGGTGACGACAAGCGCGACCTCGCGTCGTTTCTGCGCCAGGCGATGGAGCGCGCGGACCTCGTGATCACGACGGGGGGCCTCGGCCCGACGTCCGACGACCTGACCCGCGAAGTCGTGTCGGAGGTGCTCGGACGGCGGCTCGAAGAGAGCGCCGAGATTCTCGCGGCCATTCGCGCGCGGTTCGAGCGGCGCCGCCTGACGATGCCGGAAGCGAACCGGCGGCAGGCACTGGTGCCGAGCGGCGCCATCGTCCTGCCGAACCTTCACGGAACGGCACCGGGACTCTGGATCGAAGCGGCAGGGCGGATTGTCGTGCTGCTTCCGGGGCCGCCCCGGGAGCTCGAGCCGATGTTCGACGCGGGCGCGATGCCGCGGCTGCGCGCGCTGTCGGGCGGCCGCGAGATCCGCCGGCGCGTGATCAAGATCACGGGCCGGCCGGAGTCGCTGGTCGAGGACGTCGCGTTTCCGATCTACTCGAGGTTCCAGAGCGGTGCGACGCCTATCGAGACGACGATTCTCGCGGCGCCGGGTCAGGTCGAGCTGCATCTCTCGGCGCGCGGTCAGGACCGAGGCGCCATGGACGCGGCGCTCGAGTCGGCCGTGCGCGAGCTCGCCTCGGCGCTTGCGCCGGCCGTCTTCAGCGTGGACGGCCGGTCGATCGAAGTCGTCGTCGGCGACGCGCTGCGGGATCGCGGCTGGCGCATCGCGGTGGCCGAGTCGTGCACGGCGGGCCTGGTGCTGGCCAGATTGACTGAAGTCTCCGGCAGCTCGGCGTGGGTGGTCGGCGGCATCGTCGCGTACGACAACGACGTGAAACGCCAGGACCTTGGCGTGTCCGCCGAGGTCCTGGCCGCGCATGGCGCGGTGAGCGAACCGGTCGCGCGCGCGATGGCCGAAGGCGTCCGGGCGCGGCTTGGCGCCGATGTCGGCGTCGCGGTCACGGGCATCGCCGGGCCGACCGGCGGGTCGGAGGCCAAGCCGGTCGGCACGGTCGTCATCAGCGTCGCCGCCGAGCAGACGGTCGCCCGAACGTTTCTCTTTCCCGGCGACCGTCAGATGGTGCGCCAGCAGTCAGTGATGGCCGCGCTGGACATGGTGCGGATTTCTGCGTCTGTTTCTCGCCAGCGATCCTGACGCGGACGCCCACGCCGCGCTCGGCGGCCTGCTGGCGGCCGCCGAGCGCGCGTTGGGCGACGCGGCGTCGGCCTGGCGCTGGACGCGCCAGGCCAACGTGCACCTGACCCTGCACTTTCTTGGCGAGGTCGACGAGGCGCGCGTGCCGCGCCTCGTCGAGCGGCTCGGCGCGTCACTCGACGAGCCGCAATTCGACGCAACGCTCGGCGGCCTTGGCGTGTTTCCTTCGTCGGGGCCGCCGCGCACGTTGTGGGTGTCGATTGGCGCCGGCGCCGACGCGCTGGGCCGCGTGCACCGCGAGCTCGGGCGTCGCCTGGAGGGCAGCGGCATCGCGCTCGAAACGCGACCGCTCACGCCGCATCTGACCCTGGCGCGGGTGCGAGATCGCGAGCGGCGGAGGGTCCGAGGTCTCGGAGCGGCGCTCTCGAGCGTGGCGGTTCCGCCCGTCGTCCTGGCGTGTCCGCGAGGTCGTGCTCTTCAAGAGCGATCTGTCCGGCGCGGCCCCGCGATACCTTGCTGTCCACCGCGTGCCCCTTAGAATGTCCTGAGCATGTCTTCTGACGCCATGCACCAGGCCGCGGTCCTCGGCGCCGGCAGTTGGGGGACGGCCCTCGCGATTCATCTCGGCAGCATCGGCCACGACGTCACGCTCTGGGGACGCGATGCCGATCTGCTCGACGACATGGCGCGCCGTCGCGCCAATCCGACCTACTTGCCGGATCTCACGTTTCCGGAACCTGTCCGGCCGACCTCATCGCTCGACGAAGCGCTCGTCGGGCGCGCGTCACGTGATCGTCGCGGTGCCGTCGCACGGCCTGCGCGCCGTGGTCCGCGCCGCCGCGCGGCATCTGCCGCCGAACGCCGTGCTCGTGAGCGCCACCAAAGGTCTCGAGAACGACACGCTGCAGCGCATGTCCGAAGTCATTCGGGACGAGACCGCAGGGCCGGCACCCCGTGGTCGTGCTGTCGGGGCCGAGCTTCGCGTCGGAAGTCGCGCGCCATCTGCCGACCGCGCTCGTTGCGGCGTCGCCCGACGACGACGCGGTGCGATCGGTCCAGGCGGAGTTTCGCGGCCCGACCTTTCGGCTGTACGGATCGGACGACGTCGTCGGCGTCGAGATCGGCGCGGCGCTGAAGAACATCATCGCGATCGCCGCCGGCGTCACCGAGTCGATGAACCTCGGCCACAACGCGCTGTCGGCGCTCATCACGCGTGGCCTCGCGGAGATCTCGCGGCTGTCGTCGCGCGATGGGCGGGCGCCGTGAGACGCTGGCTGGATTGAGCGGGCTGGGCGATCTCGTCCTGACCTGCACCGGCTCGCTCAGCCGGAACCGGCACGTGGGCCTCGAGCTTGGCCGCGGGCGCGGGCTCGGCGAGATCCTCGCCGGAATGCGCATGGTGGCGGAAGGCGTGCGCACGACGAGTGCCGCGCTGGCGATCGGCCAGCGGCTTGGCGTCGAACTGCCGATCGCCAGCCAGATGGAAGAAGTGCTTGCCGGCCGGAAGCGGCCGCACGAAGCCGTCGGCGAGCTGATGCTGCGGCCGCAGCGCGGCGAGCAGGATGCGGTAGTGAGCTAGTCGATGCCGTCTTTTTTCGATCGCAGTTCGTGCCGGTCTCGCCAAAACTGCGCAGTCAGATCCGTGAGCGCCTGAGCGACCTGACCGGCGATGACGCGTCGGTGCCCGCTTCCGCGAGCGACTCCGGCCCGGCAGACGCGCGGCGCGTCGGAGTGGAGACGCTCGAAGCGGTCGAAGACGCGCTCATCTCGGCCGACGTCGGTCTGCCGGCGACCGAGGTCATCATTCAGTCGATTCGCGACGATCGGCAGGGGTCGATCGGCGATCGCGTCGAGCGGACGATGAGGCGGCTGCTGTCGGACGTCAAGCCCGCGCCGGACATCGTCTCGCGGCCGCATGTGATCCTCGTCGTCGGCGTCAACGGCACGGGCAAGACGACGACCGTCGGCAAGCTCGCGCATCTCCACCGCGCGGCCGGCCGGTCCGTGATGGTGTGCGCGGCCGATACCTTTCGCGCGGCCGCCGTCGAGCAGCTCGCGATCTGGACCGAGCGCGCCGGCGTCGATCTCGTTCGCGCCGCCTCGGGCGCCGATCCCGCCGCCGTGACCTTCGATGCGGTGGCGTCGGCAAAGGCGCGCGGCCATGACGTCGTCATCGTCGACACAGCCGGCCGGCTGCACACGCGCGCCAACCTGATGGCCGAGCTCGACAAGATTCGCCGCATCGTCGGACGCGAAGTGCCCGGCGCGCCGCACGAGGTCCTGCTCGTCCTCGACGCGACCGTCGGCCAGAACGGGCTCGTGCAGGCGCGCGAGTTCATGGCCGCGAGCGGCGCGAACGGCATCGTCCTGACCAAGCTCGACGGCACGGCCAAGGGCGGCATCGCCGTCGCGATTGCCCACGAGCTGAAGCTTCCGCTTCGCTACATCGGCGTCGGGGAGGCGATTGACGACCTCGTGCCCTTCGACGCCGGCACCTACGTCGACGCGCTCTTCACAGAGAAGTGGTGATGGGTTCTCGCGTAGGAAAGAGCGGCGGGGACGAAGTCCCCCCGTCTGACATGGATTCCCGCGAGCGAGCGAGCGCAGCGAGCGCGCCGCGCGAGCGGAGCGGGGATCGCCGTGGCCCCGCGAGCGAGCGCGTAGGGGGGCACGGCGGGGACGAAGTCCCCCCGTCTAAGAACGACGCCCGCTTCATGGAGCGCGCGCTCTTCCTGGCCGAACGCGGCCGGGGGCGGACGACGCCCAACCCGCTCGTCGGCGCGGTGGTGGTCTCGAGTGACGGCGTGATCGTCGGGCAGGGCGCGCACCTGCAGGCGGGCGGTCCGCACGCCGAGATCATCGCGCTGCAGGCAGCGGGATCGCAGGCACGCGGCGCGACGCTCTACTGCACGCTCGAACCTTGCGCGCACACGGGACGAACGGGCCCGTGCGTCGAACGCATCGTCGCGGCTGGCGTCACGCGTGTCGTGACGGCCGTTCGGGATCCGAATCCGCTTGTCGCGGGCGCCGGCATCGCGTATCTCCGCGCGCATGGCATCGAAGTGGTCGAAGGTCTCGGCGAACTGGAAGCCACGCGACTGAACGGCCCGTTCATTTCCTGGATCGACGAGGCGGCGGCCCTTCGTCACGCTGAAGGCGGCGATTTCCGCCGACGGGTTCGTGGGCCGCGAAGGCGGGCCGGTGAAGCTGACCGGGCCGGTCGCCGATCGCTTTTTCCATCGTCAACGCGCCGCGGTCGACGCGATCGCGGTCGGCTCCGGCACGGTGCTCACCGACGATCCGTTGCTCACCGCCCGCCAGGTCTACCGGGTTCGCCCGCTGGTTCGCGGTCATCTTCGACTGGCGAATCCGGGTGCCGGCGTCGGCTCGCGTCTTCTCGACCCTCGCGGCGGGGCCGGTCATAATGATGGTGTCCCGCGACGAGGCGGAGGTCCGGCCCGGCGCCGTCGCGGACCTCGAGCGGGCCGGGCGCCACCGTCGCGCGGTTCGACGCGCGCGATCTCGCGGCGATGCTCGAAGATCTCGCGGGTCGGGACATCCTCTGGCTCCTGGTCGAGGGCGGTCCGACGCTTCACGCCGCGTTCTTCGAGGCAGGACTCGTCGATCACGTCCAGTGGGCGATGACGACGATGGTGCTCGAGAACGGCGTGCCACTCGCCGCCGGTCCCGGACGCGAACTGGTGTGGGGGATGCCGCCGCGCGTCACTCCTCTCGGCGACGACGTGCTGGTTGAATTCGATGTTCACAGGCCTGATTGAAGCCACCGGGCGAGTTGGTCGCATCGACTCCGACGAGGCGGCTGGCCCCGAGCAAATCGAGGGGCCGGGCTGCGCATCGCGACGGCGCTTGGAGCCGAGTTGCGTCCTGGCGACAGCGTCGCAGTGAACGGCGTCTGCCTCACCGTCGACGGCCGCTGACGCCGGTGGATTTTCGGCGGTCGTCTCACCCGAGACGCTTCGAGTGACGACGCTCTCCAGTGCGACTGAGGGACGCGTCGTCAATCTCGAGCGGCCGCTCCGCGCCGACGGCCGGCTCGGCGGGCATTTCGTGCTCGGGCACGTCGACGCCGTCGGCCGGATCGCGCGCCTGACGCGCGACGGCGACTGTCACTGGCTCGACATCGACCTGCCGTCGCATCTCGCGGCCGCTGGTCGATCCCGAAGGGGTCGATCGCCATCGACGGCATCAGCCTGACGGTCGCGACGCTGGATGGCGAGCGCGTCGGCGATTCAGATCGTTCCGTTCACGTTCGAGCACACGTCGCTGTCGGCCGCGCGAGCCGGCGATCGCCGTCAACCTCGAAATGCGACATGATCGGCAAGTACGTCGCGCGGCTGCTCGACGGGCGAGCGCAGGTCACACAATGAAACCGATTCGCCTCGCCAAGGGACGTCGTCGCAAGCCGCCCGTTCGCGACCGTCGAGGAGGCCGTCGGCGCGATTCGCGACGGCAAGATGATCGTCGTCGTCGACGACGAGGATCGCGAGAACGAAGGCGATCTGACGATGGCGGCCTCGAAGGTCACGCCCGAGGCCGATCAACTTCATGGTCAAGCACGGCCGCGGGCTGGTGTGCCTGGCGATGACGCCGGAGCGGCTCGACGAGCTCGAGATCCCGCTCGAAGTGGCCGACAACTCCTCGCGGCGCGAGACGGCGATGTGCGTCTCGATCGACGCGCAGGCCGGCACGACGACCGGCGTCTCGGCCGCCGATCGCGCGCGCACGATTCAGAGCGGCGATCGCGCCCGAGACGAGGCCGCGCGATCTCGCGCGGCCCGGACACGTGTTTCCGCTGCGCGCGCGCGCCGGCGGCGTGCTCGTGCGCGCCGGACACACCGAGGCCGCCGTCGATCTCGCGCGCATCGCCGGCTCAGTACCCGGCCGGCGTCATCTGCGAAGTCATGAACGACGACGGCACGATGGCGCGCGTGCCGGAGCTCACGAAGTTCGCCCGCGAGCACGGCCTGCTGATGATCACGATCGCGGATCTGATCCGCTATCGGATGCGGACCGAAGGGCTCGTCAAGCGCGCGGCCGACGCGTCACTGCCGACCGACGCACGGCCAGTTCACGATTCACGTCTACGAGAGCCTGATCGACGGCAAGTCGCACGTCGCGCTCGTGCGCGGCGATATCGGCGACGGCACCGACGTCATGGTGCGCGTGCACTCGCAAGTGCCTGACCGGCGACGTGTTCCACTCGACGCGCTGCGACTGCGGCTCGCAGCTCGACACCGCCATGGAGCGCATCGCGCAGGAAGGCCGCGGCGTGCTGCTGTACCTCCATCAGGAGGGCCGCGGCATCGGCCTCGCCAACAAGATTCGCGCCTACGAGCTCCAGGACCAGGGGCTGGACACGGTCGAAGCCAACGAGACGCCTCGGGTTCAAGGCCGACCAGCGCGACTACGGCATCGGCGCCCAGATCCTGCGCGATCTGGGCGTCCGGACGATGCGGCTGCTGACGAACAACCCGCGAAAGTTCGTCGGGCTCGAGGGCTACGGGCTGTCGGTCGTCGAGTCGCTGCCGCTCGAGATGCGGCCCGCCACCGAGTTCACGCGCAAGTACCTCAAGACCAAGAAGGACAAGCTCGGGCACAAGCTGAAGGGCGTCTAGACACGAGGGCCTTGAGCCTTGGCCGTGGGCTTGGAGCCGAGCCGAGCGCCGAGGCCCAAGACTTGAGTGCGCCGCATCGCCCTTGCCGGTGTGGGCCGACATCGCGTACCATAACTGTTTGCGCTGGAACCGGTTAGTGCCAGAAGGGGCCTCCGGTTCGGGCGGGTCGTTGCCCCAATGTTCGAGTCGCTCAGCACCCGCCTCCAGGACGTCTTCAAGTCGCTTCGCGGCGAAGCCCGGCTGACCGAAGCGTCGGTCGACGCCGCGCTGCGCGAGATTCGGCTGGCGCTGCTCGAAGCCGACGTCAACTTCCGCGTCGTCAAGGCGTTCATCGAGCGCGTGCGCGCGAAGGCCGTCGGCGACGAGGTGCTGCGAAGCCTGACGCCGGCGCAGCACGTCGTGCGCATCGTGCGCGACGAGATGCTGGCGCTCTTCGGCGACGCGCCGGGCGGGTCTGCCCGACCGCGCGCACGCCGCGCGTCGTGCTGATGCTCGGGCTGCAGGGCTCGGGCAAGACGACGACGTCGGCCAAGCTGGCGCGGCTGGCTCGCGAAGCAGGGCGAGCATCCGATGCTGGTCTCGACCGACGTGCGGCGGCCGGCGGCGATCGAGCAGCTGTCGGTGCTCGCGGAGCAGATTGGGCGTGCGCGTGCACGATCCGGCGGGCGAGATGGATCCGGTCGCGCGCGCGAGCGGCGCGCTCGCGGCGACGACGCAATCTCGGGTTCGACACGCTCATCGTCGACACCGCCGGCCGGCTGCACATCGACGACGAGCTGATGGCCGAGCTCGAGGCGATCAAGGCCGCCGTCGAGCCGACCGATCTGCTGTACGTCGCCGACGCGATGACCGGCCAGGACGCGGTGAAGAGCGCCGGCGAGTTCAACCACCGCATCGGCGTGACCGGCGTCGTGCTGACGAAGATGGACGGCGACGCGCGCGGCGGCGCGGCGCTGTCGGTGGTCGGCGTCGTCGGCGTGCCGATCGCGTTCGTCGGCATCGGCGAGCGGTCGCAGGATCTCGAGCCGTTCCACGCCGATCGGCTCGTGTCGCGGATGCTCGGCATGGGCGACGTGCTGTCGCTCATCGAGCGCGCCGAGGAGGCGATCGACGACGAGAGCCGCGCGCGGCTCGAGCAGAAGACGCGGCTCGACGATTTCACGCTCGAGGACTTTCGCGATCAGCTGCGGACGATCAAGAAGATGGGGCCGCTCGAGCAGGTGCTCGGGCATGATTCCGGGGATCGGGCCGATCAAGGAGCTGAACGAGCAGCGGGCGCAGATCGACGACAAGCAGCTCGGCCGCGTCGAGGCGATCATCAACTCGATGACGCCGGGCGAGCGCCGCAACCACTCGCTCATCAACGGCAGCCGCCGCAAGCGCATCGCGCGCGGCAGCGGCACGAGCGTCGAGGAAGTGAACCGGCTGCTGAAGCAGTTCGTGCGAGATGCGCAAGATGCTGAAGACCGATCGGCGGGATGGCCGGCGGCGGGCGCAAGGGCACGGCAGCGGCTGATGGGGCATGCTGAAGAGGCATCGAGCACGGTAGGTCACGGTGCCGTGACCAAACTGGAGGCAGCGAATGTTGGTGATTCGTATGCGGCGGGCGGGGTCGAAGAACCGCCCGTTCTTCCGCGTCGTCGTGACCGAGAGCGCGTCGGCGCGCGACGGCCGGTTCGTCGAGGTGCTCGGGCACTACAACCCGCGCACGAAGCCCGAGACGCTCGATGCTCGATCGCGAGCGGCTGGCGCACTGGCTGAAGGCCGGCGCGCAGCCGTCGGACACGGTGCGGACGCTGGTCGATCGGATGCCGGCGGCGCCGGCGGCCGACGCGAGCGAGGCGCCGGCCGCGTCGTGAGCCGCGCCCGCGACGTCGTCGAGGTCGTCGCCCGCGCGCTGGCGGCGACGCCGGACGACGTCGAGGTCACCGAGGTCGAGCGGCGCGGCACAGACCGTCGATCGAGCTGACGATGGCGCCCGGCGAGCTCGGACGCGTGATCGGCCGGCAGGGACGCACGGCGGCGGCGGTGCGCACGCTCGCGGCGGCGGCCGGCGAGCTCGACGGCCTGCGCGTCGTCCGTCGATTTCCGCGACGACTAGGTGAGCTGGGACCGACCGTGTGGACGTCGATGGTCACGGTCGGCCGCATCGTCCGGCCGCAGGGCAATCGGGGCAGGTCGTGGTCGCGTCCGGAGACCGACTTCGCGGCCGAGCGGTTCGCGGCCGGCGCGACGGTGCACTGCGTTGCGACGGCCGGCGAGGCCGACGCCGGTCGACAGTCGATCGCGAGCCGGGAGCACGACGGCCGCTGGGTCGTCGGCTTCGACGGGCGTCGCGATCGATCGACGAGGCCGAGACGCTGCGCGGGCCGAGACTGCGGATTCCCGCCGAGGCGCTGCAGCCGCTCGAGCCGGGCGGGTACTACGTGCACGACCTCGTCGGATGCGAGGTGGAGACTGATCGAGCGGGCGACCGCGTGGGACTGGTCGAGCGGGTCGACTTCGGGCACGGGTGCGCCGATGCTGGTCGTGCGCACCGGGCGCGGGGAAGTGCTGGTGCCGTTCGCTCGAGGCGATCTGCCGGCGCAGTCGACGTCGCCGCGACAGCGGATCGTGATCGATCCGCCGGACGGGGATTGATCGACGTTGAAGCGTGATGCCGACGTCATCACGATCTTCCCGGCGATGGTCGAGGCGGCGCTCGCCGAGGGCGTCGTCGGGCGGGCGCGCGAGCGCGGGGCTCGTCGACATTCGCGTCCGCGACCTGCGCGACTACACCGACGACCGGCACCGGACGGTCGACGACGTGCCGTACGGCGGCGGGCCGGGGATGGTGATGAAGCCCGAGCCGCTGTTTCGCGCGGTCGAGGCGATCGCCGGCGGAGCGCGGGCCGGCCGTCGGCGGTCGTGCTGATGACGCCGCAGGGCCGGCGGTTCACGCACGCGGACGCGGAGCGGCTGAGCCGGCTGGAGCGGCTCGTCGTGATCTGCGGCCGGTACGAGGGCGTCGACGAGCGGGTCACCGAGGCGCTCGTGACCGACGAGATCTCGATCGGCGACTACGTGCTGACCGGCGGCGAACTGCCGGCGCTCGTCGTGCTCGACGCGGTGGTGCGGCTCGTGCCGGGCGTCGTCGGCGACGCCGCGTCGGTCGGCGCGCGATTCGTTCGTGCGGGGGCTGCTCGATCACCCGCACTACACGCGGCCGGCGGTGTTCCGCGGGCTGCGCGGTGCCGGACGTGCTCGTCTCGGGCAATCATGCCGAGATCGAGCGGTGGCGCGCCGCGAGCGCGTGCGCCGGACGCGCGAGCGGCGGCCGGATCTGATCGAACGGGCGCGACGCTCACCGACGAAGAGCGCGCGAGCTCGAGCTGGCGCACGAGCTGAAGAGATGTCGAAGGAGGAGACGACCATGAAGGCGATTGAAACTGTCGAGCGGCGCACACCTGACGAAGCGGCCGGCGATGCGATCGGGCGACACCGTGCGCGTGCACGTGAAGGTGCGCGAAGGCGACAAGGAGCGCATCCAGGTGTTCGAGGGCATGGTCATCGGCCATGCACCGCGGCGGCGCGCGCGCGACGTTCACCGTGCGCAAGGTGTCGTTCGGCCAGGGCGTCGAGCGCATCTTCCCGCTGCACTCGCCGACGATCGACAAGATCGAAGTCGTGCGCGGCGCCAAGGTGCGCCGCGCGAAGCTCTACTTCCTGCGCGACCTGAAGGGCAAGGCCGCGCGCATGAAGGAACAGAAGCGCACGGCCTGACTAGCGCGGTGTCAGTCGTATCGGCCATGGCACGGCCGCGCGCGTCTCGCACGCTCGAGAACGAGATGCGGCGGCTCGGCTTCGTCCACGTCGCGGGCGTCGACGAGGTCGGGCGCGGCTGCCTGGCCGGGCCGGTCGTCGCCGGCGGCCGTCGTGCTCGAGCCGATCGCTACGTCGCCGGGCGTCGCCGACTCGAAGGTCCTCTCGGCCGAGGATCGCGAGCGCCTCTTCGACGAGATTCGTCGACGCCGCCGTCGCCTGGCGCGGTCGCGATCGTCGACGCCGGCGAGATCGATCGCATCAACATCCACCGCGCCTCGCTCGCAGGCGATGCGCGCAGGCGGTCATGGCGCTCGTGCCGCTGCCCGGCTTCGTCCTCGTCGACGGGTTCCGCATTCCGGATCTGCTCATGGCGCAGCGCCCGTCATCGGCGGCGATCGGCGATCGACGGCGATCGCGGCCGCGTCGATCCTCGCCAAGGTCACGCGCGATCGACTGATGGGCGATCTGCACGCGCAGATCCGCGCTACGGCTTCGATCGTCACAAGGGCTACGCGACGCGCGAGCACCTCGACGCCGTCGGGCGCTTCGGCTACTCGGCCGGTGCATCGCCGCACGTTCAGGCCGCCGTCGCTGTTTGATACGATCCCGGACTGACGCGTTCCCGGCAGGAGAGCCCCATCCGTTTCGTCACTCGTCTGCTCGTCGCGGCCTACCTCGTCGAGGCCGGGCTCCTGCTCATCGTCGCGCCGTGGACGCCGTTCTGGGAGCGCAACTTCGTTCGCCGTCCTCGTGCCGGCGCTGGGCGCCTGGATGGCGCAGCCCGTTCGTGCGCGGCGCCGTGACCGGCGTCGGCGTCCTCACCGCGCTCGCGGGCCTGCGCGACCTCACCGGCGCGATCCTGGCGCGTCCGACGGCGGCCGCGCGCTGCGCGCCGGACTGCCGGACCCGCCGAGCCGTGACGCGCCTGGCCGCGCCCGTGCGTGTACCTGGTCACCGACCGGCGCCGGCTCGCGGTCCGGAGGCGCGGACGCGTCGCGACGAGACTGCGCGGCGCTCGAGCGCTGGCTCGACGACGCCATCGACGCCGGCGTCGACGCCGATTCAGATCCGCGAGCGCGACCTCGATGCCGCGGCCGCTCTGCGCCTGCGTCGCGGCGCGGTCGTCGCCGCGCGCGCGCGGGCCGGTCGACGCCGATGCTCGTCAACGACCGGGCCGACGTCGCGCTGCGCAGCCGGCGCCGACGGCGTGCACCTGCGCGGCGACGGGCCGCCCGTGCGACCGCGTGCGCGCGCTCGGCGCCGCCGGCTGGATCGTCGGGCGATCGGTCCATCGGCCGGCGGAGGCGGGCCGGCGACGGCGGCGCCGACTACCTGCTCTTCGGCACGGTGTTTCCGAGCGCCTCGAAGCCGGCGGGCGCGCCGGTCGCCGGGCTCGACGGTGCTCCGGCGGCCGCGGCGGCGGCGCGCGACGCCGGTGCTGGCGATCGGCGGGATCGACGCCGGACGCGCGCGCGCGGCGTGTGCCGACGGCGGGCGCCGCCGGCGTCGCGGCCATCGGCGTGTTCCTGTCCGCCAGGCCGGTCAGGCCCGGCGCGCTGGGGCCCGGCGCGCGCAGTGCGCGACGCTTCGGGCCGCGATGCGACGACGGCGGCAACCAGCACAGGTAGAGTACCGCCGTCTGTCATGATCGGATCTCGGCGGCACGGCTCAAGCGCGCGCGCGAAGCAGCGCGGCGTGTCGCTTCGCGAGATCGCGGCCGCGACGAAGATCGCCGTCGCGCGCTCGAGGCGCTCGAGCGCAACGACTTCGCGCGGCTGCCGGGCGGCATCTTCGGCCGCGCGTTCGTCCGCGCCTACGCGCGGCGGTCGGTCTCGATCCCGAAGCGACCGTCGAACGAGTTCCTCGTCGAGATGACGCGCAGCGAACGCGAGGCGCGAACGCGCCGCACGCGCGCGCCGGCCGAGATCACGCCGGACGATCGCGAGTTCCTCGAACGGCAGCGCGCGCGATTCGCGCGCTGCGCGTCGGGTCTGCGTCGTCGCTCGTCGTCGTCGGCGGCGGGTTCGCTCGCCTCGAGGCCTGGATCTGGCTGGCGCTGCGCGCGACCAGCCGCGCGGAGCCGCGCGACGAGAGCCGCAGGCCGTCACCGCCGGCGGCATCGCCGTCCGGCCCGCCGCCGAGCGCCGACGCCGGTCGCCTCCGCGCCGCGCCGCGCGAGCGGCCGCTGACGGTCGAGTCCTCGACGTTCGTCGGCGACTGCTGGGTGCGCGTCTGACCGCCGACGGGTCGCGTCGTCCTGGACCGTATCGTGCAAGCCGGGAGAGAAGCAGCAGTTCGACGCCGAGCGCGAAGTGTGGCTCGAGGTCGGCAACGCCGGCGCGTTCAGCTGGTCGATCAACGGCGCGCCGCGCGAGCGCTGGGCAAGCGCGGCGCGACGGGGCGCTGGCGTGCGACGCGCGAGAACATGGCGGCACATCTGCAGTAGAGCGGTCAGGTCTGATTGCAACGTCGCTGTGCGAGGACGTGTCTTGCGTGGCGATGTGGCATACAAGCCTGACCCTACTCCTTCTGCTGCGCCCACTCCGAGCGCATCTGCGACAGCCCGTCCATGTAGACGGCGGCGCGCTCGCGGTCCTCGTCGGTCGTCATGCGTCTTCAGCAGCGCGATCGCGCGCGTCAGGTCGCGCTGCGATCGTCGCCTTCGTGGTGTTGTAGTAGAGCTGCTTGATCTCGGCGAGCGGGTCCACTGGCGAGCTCCTTGTCAACTGCCGCACGAGCCGCAGCCCTTCGGCTTCGAGCGTGAAGGGCAGCACCGTGGCGCCGCCGGCGGCGAGCGCCGCGGCGACCGTCGCGCTGCGATCGGGTTCGACGAGACAGAACGAGGCAGCCGCCGCCGCCGGCGCCGCAGACCTTGCCGGCCGTGCGCGCCGGCGCGTGCGCGCCGCGGCGAGCAGGCGCGTCGATCGCCGGCGTCGTGACGCCGGGCGCGAGCCGCTTGCGGTGCGTCCACTCCGCGGCGAGATGCCGCGCGACGCCGGCCCAGTCCGCTCGCTCGAGCGCCTCGCGCACGCCGAGCGCGGCGTCGCGGATGCCGTCGAACGCGGCGGTCGACGGCCGCGATCGCCGTTGATCCGGCGCACCATGACGTCCCAGTTGTTGATGCCGGAGTTGCGCGACGCGCCGGTGTAGGCCGAGCACGATCCGCCGCTCGAGCTCCGCCGAGATCGACGCCGAGCGCCGTCCGCCGGACGCCGGTGACGTCGAGCTCGACGGCCGACACGCCGCCGTAGAGCGCCGGCCGGTAGTCCTGCACGCCGGTCGGCACGTCGATCACCTGCGCCTCGATGTTCATGGCGATCGTCAGCAGCTCGTCGTCGGCGAGCGTCCGGCCGGTCCAGGCCGCGAGCGCGGCGGCGACGGCGACGTTCATCGCCGACGAGCCGGCGATGCCGGCGCCGACGGGCGACTCCGATCGCGTGCGGACCTCGACGCCGCGCGCGCCGAAGTGCCGGACGAGCCGCGCGACGAGCGGCAGCGCGATCGACGCCGAGCGTCGCGCGGATCGGCGGCCTCGACCTCGCTCGCCGGTGTCGTCGGAGATCGAGCGACGACGCGGTAGTCGCGCCGCGACGTCAGCGTGCAGTGCGCGCGCAGGCTGATCGCGGCGTTGATCGTCTGCGCGCGGTCGTGAAAGAGATAGAGCGGCCAGATGTCGTACGTGCCGCCCGCGAGATCGATCCGCGTCGGCGCCGAGGAGTCGATGCGCACGCGCGCATTATAATGGCCGGCGAATGTCGCTTCGGGAGCTTCGGCGTCACGCCGGTCGTCTCGCCATCGTCGGGTTCAGCGGACACAGCGTGCCCGACGATCTCCGCCGCCTCGTCGCCGAGTTCGATCTCGGCGGCGTCATCTACTTCGCCCGCAACGTCGTCGAGCCGGCGCAGGTCGCGCGAGCTCTCGCGCGAAGTGCGCCGGGCTCGCGCGCGAGTGGCCGTTCTGGATCAGCGTCGATCAGGAAGGCGGCCGCGTCGCGCGGCTGAAGTCGCCGTTCACCGAGTGGCCGCCGGCCATCACGCTCGGCCGGAGCGGCGACGACGAGCTCGCGGCGCGGTTCGCGACGGCGCTCGCCGCCGAGCTGCGCGCCGTCGGCATCAACCTCGACTACGCGCCCGTGCTCGACGTCCACACGAATCCCGACAACCCGGTCATCGGCGATCGCGCGCTCGCGGCACAGGCCGACGATGTCGCCGCGGCTCGGCGCCGTGATCATCCGCACGCTGCAGGCGGACGGCGTCGCGGCGTGCGGCAAGCACTTTCCCGGCCACGGCGACACCAGCGTCGACTCGCACCACGCGCTGCCGATCGTCGAGCACGATCGCGCGGCGGCTCGAGGCCGTCGAGTTCGTGCCGTTCCGGCGGGCGATTGCCGAGCGGCGTCGCGACGATCATGACCGGCGCACGTGCTGGTCCCGGCGCTCGACGAAGACCGCCTGGCGTCGTTCTCGCCGGCGATCGTGACCGGGCTGCTCAAGCAGACGCTCGGCTTCGACGGCGTCGTCATCAGCGACGACCTCGGCATGAAGGCCGTGAGCGCGACGATGGCCGCTGCCGACGCCACCGTCGAGGCCATCGCCGCCGGCTGCGACGCGGTCCTGCTGTGCAACTCGACGACGGACGAGCAGGCGGTCGGCGATCGAAGCGGTGATTCGCGCCGCCGAGTCCGGGCGGCTGTCGCAGAAGCGGATCGACGACGCGCTCGCGCGGCAGAATCGCGTCAAGGAGCGGTTCCTCGGCGCCGCACGTCCGCGGTCCGGTCGCCACTCGACGTGGTCGGATGCGCGCGCCATCAGGCGGTCGCGCAAGAGATGGCGGCGTGGCGCTGATGCCGCGGACCGCCGCGGGCCTCGTCAAGTTCCGGCCCGTCCGAGCCGGGCAGCCGCGTCGCGCTCGTGGCGCCGGCGAGCCCGTTCGACCGGGCCGAGTTCGACGCCGGAGTGGCGGAGCTGCAGCGCCTCGGCCTCGAGCCCGTGTACGACGAGACCGTCTTCGAGCGGCAGGGCATGACGGCCGGTCACGCCCGCGTCCGCGTGCAGGCGCTGCTCCGGGCGTTCGACGAGCTGGACGCCGACGCCGTGATCGCCGTGCGCGGCGGCTACGGCAGCGTCGAGGTGCTGCCGCTCGCTCGACGTCGATCGGATTCGGGCCTCGCGCACGGCGTTCGTCGGCTACAGCGACCTGACGTCGCTCCACAGCTTCCTCGGCGCCAACGTCGGGCTGGCGTCAGTGCACGGACCGATGATCGAGGGCCGGCTGGCGACGGGCCTCGGGCGTACGACGCGGCGACGCTTTCTGAAAAGCCTGAGCACGGAGCCGCTCGGCGAGCTGCACCGCGGAGACAGTTGAAATGATTCAGCCCGGCGAGCGCGGCGGGCCCGCTGGCGGGCGGCACGCTCACCCAGCTTCTCGCCTCGTTCGCGACGCCGTATGAGTTCAGTCCGCCGGCCGGTCACGTGTTGTTCCTCGACGAGGTCAACGAGCGGCCGTACCGGCTGCACCGGATGCTGATGCAGCTGCGACTGAGCGGGCGGCTCGCGGACGCGGCCGCCGTCGTGTTCGGACAGTTGCCCGGCTGCGACGAGCCCGGCGGATCGGTCCGGCGCCCAGGACGTCATTCGCGAGGTGCTCGCCGGGTTCCCGGGGCCGGTGCTCGTCGGCTTTCCGTCCGGCCACACGACGACGCCGCTCGTCAGCCTGCCGTTCGGCGTCGCACGCGCGGGTCGTCGCCGCGCCGGGGACCTGCCGGTCTCGATTCTCGACGAGGCGGCGGCGGCTGAATGAGCCGCACGCGCTTCCACTTCATCGGCATCTGCGGCACCGCGATGGCGACGCTCGCGGCCATGCTCAAGGCGCGCGGCCACGACGTGCAGGGGTCCGACCAGCGGCATCTATCCGCCGATGAGCGACTTCCTCGTCGCGCGAACAAATCCACGTTGCTCGACGGCTATCGCGCCGAGCAGATCACCTCCGAGATCGACACGGTCATCGTCGGCAACGCGATCTCGCGCGGCAACCCGGAGCTCGAAGAAGTGCTCGATCGCAAGATCCGCTTTCAGTCGCTGCCCGAGGCGATTCGGGATCATTTCCTGTGGAACGCGCGTTCGATCGTCATCGCCGGCACGCACGGCAAGACGACGACGACGGCGCTGACGGGGTGGCTGCTGACGGCGTGCGGGCGCGACCCGAGCGTGCTCGTCGGCGGCATCGCGGTCAACCTCGACGGCAGCTACCGTCTCGGGTCCGGACGCGACTTCGTCATCGAAGGCGACGAGTACGACAGCGCGTTCTTCGACAAGACGGCGAAGTTCCTGAAGTATCTGCCGGACATCGCCGTGGTCGGCAACCTCGAGTACGACCACGCGGACATCTATCCGGACATGGAGTCGCTGCGCACGGCGTTCCGCCGGTTCGTCAAGCTCGTGCCGCGCCGGGGCCGGCTGATCCTCGGCGCCGACAGCGACGAAGCCCTGGCGCTCGCGAGCCTCGCCCGCTGTGAGGTCGAGACGTTCGGGCTCGCGAAGGATGCCGACTGGCGTGCCGCGGCGCTCAGGCCGGACACGACGGGCGTCAGGTTCGAGCTCACCGTCGGCGGCGAGCAGATGGGTCACGTCAAGCTGCCGCTGTTCGGCGAGCACAACGTCAGGAACGCACTGGCCGCGATGGCGGCGGGTCGCGCGGCCGGGTTGTCGGTCGAAGAGATGATTCGCGCGCTGGCGGACTTTCGCGGCGTGCGTCGCCGCCTGGAGCTTCGCGGCACGGCCCGCGGCGTCTCGGTCTTCGACGACTTCGCGCATCATCCGACCGCGATCCTCGAGACGCTGCGGGCGGTCCGATCGTCCCGGCCGGATCGCCGCATCTGGGCGATCTTCGAGCCGCGGTCGGCGACGTCGTGCCGGCGCGTGTTTCAGGATGAGTTCGCGCGCGCCTTCTCCGAGTCGGGCGCCGACGAAGTCATCCTGGCGTCGGTGTTCCGGGCGTCGCTGCCGGACGAGGAGCGGCTGTCGGTGGAGGAGCTGGTGCGAGCACCTCTGTGCCGCCGGCCGCCGCGCGCGCCAGATCGGGTCGGTGCCCGAGATCGTCGCGCACCGTGGCCAGGGAGGCGCGCGAGGGTGATCTCGTCGTGATCATGTCCAACGGCGGCTTCGACGGCATTCACGAGAAGCTCCTCACTGCGCTGGCTGGACCTTCGTGAAGGCACAAGACAGAAGGCAGAAGGCAGAAGTGCGGAACGAGCTGACGCAGGTCATCGTGCTTTAGCAAGAGAGATGGCCAGCGCCAGCGCCTACCAGACTTCTGCCTTTGCCTTGTGCCTTCTGCCTTGACGGGACTCGCCAGGCGTCGTGACCGAACAGCTCACTGCGATTGTCGGTACCGCGGCGGTCCGCGCGAACGCGCCGCTCGCCGGCCTCACGACGTTTCACGTGGGCGGGCCGGCCGACTGGCTCGTGGACGTGCGCGCCGCGGATGAGCTCGTGGCCGTGCTCGAGGCGGCGCGTCAGGCCTCGCTGCCTGTCACCGTCCTCGGCGGCGGCTCGAACGTGGTGGTCTCCGACGAAGGCGTCCGGGGCGTCGTCATTCGCCTGCTGCTGTCGTCGGTCTCACAGCCGGCCGCGGACCGGGTCCGTGCGGAGGCCGGGGTCACGATCAACGGCCTCGTGCGGTGGACGATCGGCCGAGGCCTCGCCGGGCTCGAAGCCTGGGCCGGGACGCCGGGCACGGTCGGCGGCGCCATCTTCGGCAACGCGCACTTCGCTGGACGCAACATCGGCGACCTGGTCCTCGACGTCGGGCTGGTGACGCCGGACGGGAGGCTCGTGACGGCATCACGCGACGACATGGAGTTTGCGTACGACACGAGCCGGCTGCGCGAGACCTGCGAGGTCGTCGTCTGGGCCGAGTTCGCGGCCTCGCCCGGCGAGCCCGCGGCGCTGCGCGCACGCGCGCGCGAGTCGCTGGCGTACCGGAAGCGGACGCAACCGCTCGCGCTGCCGAGCGCCGGATGTATCTTCCAGAATCCCGACCCGGCGCGCGACCAGGTGCCGGCCGGCGTGCCGGCGTCGGCCGGCGCGCTCGTGGATCGCGCGGGGCTCAAGGGGCATCGCGTGGGCGGCGCGTCGATCTCGGCGGCGCACGCCAACTTCATCGTGAACGACGGGCAGGCGACCGCCAGCGACATCCGCGCGCTCGTCGAGCTGGCGCGATCCCGGGTGCGCGAGCGGTTCGGCGTCGAACTGCGCGACGAAGTCGTCTTTCTGGGACATTTTTGATTTGAGATTTTCGATTTAGGATTTAGAGCTTTGCATTTTCACTTTTCCGTTGCGCTCTCGGAGTGTCATGGCTGATTTGATCATTCGCGGCGGACGCCGCCTGTCGGGCCGCGTCGCCGTTGACGGCAACAAGAACGCGGCGCTGCCGCTCCTCGCGGCGTGTCTGCTCACGCCGGAGACCTGCGAGCTGCGCAACGTCCCGCGGATACGCGACGTCGCCGTGATGGTCGAATTGCTTCAGTCGCTGGGCGCCGAGGTCGAAGGACTGGGCACGACGACGCTGCGCATCACCTGCCGGGACATTCGAACCTCCGAGCCGGACCCGAGACTGGTGGGACGGCTGCGCGGGTCCGTGCTGCTCCTCGGCGCACTCCTTGGCCGCACGGGCCAGGCGAGCCTGGCGCCGCCGGGCGGCGACTTCCCGGCGCGGCGGACGATCACGACCCACCTCCACGCGCTCGCCGCGATGGGCGGACGCGTGGTCGAAGGGCCGTCGGGTCACCGGATCGAAGCGCCGAACGGCCTCAAGGGCACGTCGATGTACCTGCGTCGAGGCGTCGGTCACCGGCACCGAAACCGCGCTTCTGGCCGCGGCACAGGCCACGGGCGTCACCGAGATTCGCCATGCCGCCTGCGAGCCCCACGTGGCCGAACTGTGCGAGTTTCTCGCGGCCATGGGCGCGCGCGTGGACGGGATCGGTCTCTCGACGGTTCGCATCGAGCCGCCGGCGCGTCTTCACGGCGCCACGCACACGCTGCGCGGCGACTACATCGAAGCCGCCTCCTGGGCCGTCGTCGGCGCCATCACCGCCGGCGATCTGGAGGTCACCGGCGCCTCGGCAGCCGATCTCGAGCCGATCGCGGCGATCCTTGCGCAGATGGGCGTCCAGCTCGAGCTCGAGGAGGGCCGCTTCGCCGTGCGTCCTTCGGCGCTCGTCGCCGCGCGCCGGATCGTCACCGGCCTCTGGCCGGGATTCCCGAGCGACATCGTCAGTCTCGTCACCGTGCTCGCGACGCAGGCCCGCGGGCGCACGCTTCTGCACGACTGGATGTACGAGCTGCGCCTGTTCGCCCTCGAGCAGCTGAGCGCGATGCGCGCCGATCTCTTCCTCTGCGACCCGCACCGCATCATCGTCACCGGTCCGACCAAGCTCCGCGGCCGCACACTCGACAGCCGCGATATTCGCTCGGGAATGGCGCTCGTCGCCGCGGCGCTCGCGGCCGAGGGCGAAAGCACGGTGCTGGAAATCGAGACGGTCGAGCGGGGTTACGCGAGTCTCGTGGAAAGGCTCACTTCACTGGGAGCCGACGTTGAGCGGGTTGGACAGTGACAAGGCAGAAGGCACAAAGCAGAAGGCAGAAGGCAGAAGTGAGGAGGGAGCTGGCGCTGGCCATCTTTTGCTCAATCTCCGATCACGGTACGCTCGAAGAAACTGCAACCGTATTAGAGCCAGTGTGTTGCGGATTCTTCACCAGGGCCGGTGATTCTAGCCGAATTACGTCCGCTCCTTGTTGAGAGCGAGGAGTTCAGGAAGATGCTGACGACTTCAGTCAAAAAACTGCGCCGCGACGAGGAAAGTGAATAGGTTGGCCAGCCGAAGGAAGGTTCCTCACTTCTGCCTTCTGCCTTGTGCCTTCTGCCTTGTTACCTTCGCGCCCCCCCTCCACCCCCCCGAATAATCGGCGGCGGCGGCACGACCGGACCGGGATCGCCGAGGCCGACGCCGGATCCGTCGCGCGGGACGCGGAATGGGCGCAGGTCGTCTTCGTTGATGACGAGCTCGCGGACGATGTGCGGTGTGAGCATGATGACGACGTCGGTCTGGTTCGCTTCCTTGCGGTTGCGGCCGAAGAGAGAGCCGAGGGCCGGGATCGCGCCCTCCTTGACGACCCGCTCGTCGTCACGAATCAGGCCCGCGAGGATGTTGGTCTGACCGTCCTTGAGCCGGATTGACGTGCTCACCGTGCGCGCGCCGAACTTCGGCAGCCCCTCGAAGCCGGCGCCGGCCATCGTGCTGAGCTCGATGTTGAGCGTCAGCGTGATTTCGTCATTGGCGTGCGTCCGGGGCGTGATGCCGATGTTCACGCCGATGTTCTTGTAGTCGAAACTCGTCTGGGGCTGGATGTTGAGGCCCCCCTGCGTGATCGGCGCGATGATGGTCCGTGGCACGGGCACGGCCTCGCCGAAGTTGGCGGTGGCCGTCTTGCCGTCCATGATGCGGATGTGCGGGTTCGCCAGCGTCCGCGTCCGGTCGTCCGTCTTGATCAGGCGATAGTAGAGGACCGGGATATTCGTGGCCAGCACGTCGGCGGCGCTGAGGGTCTGCAGGTCGCGCAACGTCATTCCTGCGCGGTTCACGTCGAAGGCGCCGGAGATTCCCGGTACGCCCGGCGACGCGAACTGCAGCCCGTACTCCCTGACCCGCGCGCGATTGACCTCCAGGATTTCGACGTCGACGACGATCTCCGGCCGCGCCTTGTCGAAGGCGGCAACGAACCGCCGCGCGGCGAGAAACCGTTCGGGCGTATCACGGATGAGGATCGCGTTCAGTTCCGTGACGGGCGAGATGTTTCGCAGGTCGCCGACGACCCGCAGCGCGTCCATGGCCTCTTTCAGGTCCACGTTCTGGATGACGATGGTGCCGAAGACGTCTTCCTGGTACTCGCGTCGCTTGACCGGCGTATCCGGCACGACGATGATCGACGTGGGCGCCGTGACCTGGTAGAACGTGCTGGTGGACTTGGCGACGACGTCGAGCGCCTGCCTGAGCGTCAGGCCGCTCAGCAGGCTCACCTGCGCCGGGGTCTCGCTGAACTGCGAGTCGAACGTGACGCTGATGTTCGTGAGCTTCGCAATCGTGATGTAGAGCAGCCGGCTGGTCATGCCCGCGCCGGTGGCAATCTCGGCAGGCAGCTTCGTATCGGTCAGCTCGTGACCGGCCGGCGACAATTCCCGCGTCCGCGCGAGTACCGACTCGAGCCGTGTCTGTCCCTCCGGCGCGCTGAGCTTCGCGCGGAGCGCAGACCGCACGGCACGGAGGTCGTTCTCGGCCTGCGCGTTCGTCGGGTTGAGCTCGACCGCCAACTGAAGCTCGACGACCGCATCGTCGTAGCGGCCCTGGGCGAAGAGGCGGCGTCCGCGGAACAAGTGCGCGTCCGACGCACGGAGCTTGGCCCGGTCGAGGCCGAGCACCGCTTCCTTATTGTTGGGGTTCTCGGCAACCGCCTTCTGGTATTGCGCGACGGCGACGTCGTATTCGCGCAGCTCGTCGGCTTGCTGCGCCTTCTTCATGGAGTTCGCGGCGCAGCCCGCCACGACGCCGGTGAGGAGCGCGACGCACACGATGGCGCCGGTTCGGCCGAGGCGAATCATTGGTACCTCACGTCCGTGCCGTTGGGGAACTTGAAGTTGAAGTCACTGTCCCTGAGGCCGGTGTTCGCGCGAAACCGGGTGAACGTGAACGTCTGCGTCCCGTCCTCGGTCTTGAGCGTCAGCCCTCGCAGCGCCAGGGTCTTCCGATCGACGACCAGCGTCATCGTCTGGTAGTCCGGCTGCTTGACCTTCGGCGTCAGCAGGAGATGCCATTCGCCCTCGGGTGGATCGGGCGGCAGCGCGGCGGAAAAATCTCTGGCGAGGTCGCCCTTGCCGGCGAGAAACAGCAGCGCGGTGGACGCGTCCCCGGCCTTGGGCAGGGCGGTGTTGTAGCCCATCTTGTCCTGCGGGAAGTACTGAAAGAGCCGCGTCCCGTCGGCGACATACTCTTTCTTATCGGGCGAAGTGTACCGCCACCACATCCGGTTGGGCTTCTTGAGCCTGACGTCTCCCTTCTCGACGGTGGCCTGGCGAAGCAGGGGCCCGCGATAGCTCATCGAGAAGTCGGCGGTGAAGTCCTGAACCGTGTCGTAGTGCGCCTGGACGCGCCGGGCAAGCTCGACCGGCGACGGCTGCGGGGCCGCCTGGGCAAGCGACAGCACCGCCAGGGCCAGGACCAGACTGCGCATGGGACCTCTTATTCTACTTAGACTACGGAGCGGGCGGCCGGGTGGCCTTCAAGGCAGAAGGCAGAAGTCACAAGGCAGAAGTGAGGAGGCTGCTAGCGCTCGTCAACTGGTTTCCTAAGAAAAACTGATGACTTGCGTCAGATCGTTCCAGACTTCTGCCTTCTGCCTTGCGCCTTCTGCCTTGAGGCTGTGCCTTCTGCCTTGTCTACGTCAGTTCACCGAGCAAGACCCGGGTCCGCGGGGGTCCCCGCAGCTGCCGCACGGAGCCGGCGAATACGACGAGGCCGCCTGGCGGGCGCCTCCGACGGCAAAGACAGAGTGCTGCTTGTCGAGCACCTGGCTGCGGCACGCCGGGCAAGCCGGCTGACGCTCAGCCGTGACAAGCGTCTCGAACCGCTGCTGACAGTCGCGGCACACGTACTCGAAAATGGGCATGCATTTATTGTAGCCCCCGCGCTATAAGAAAAGATGACCGCCGAGCCGCGAGCGTAGCGAGCCGAGCGAGGCGCGCGCGTGGGGGTGGGGCCCCACGCGCTACTAAAGATGACCGCCGAGCCGCGAGCGTAGCGAGCCGAGCGAGCGAGGCGCCGCGCATGGGGGTGCCCCGCCTTCGCGCCGAAGGCGCTTCGGCGCGCTCGCCGAAGCCGTCGCAGAGGCGAGGGCCCCGCTCGCAACTAAAGGAAGTAGACATGGACTCCACCGCATTGCTGGCCTTGAAAAACGCATGGACCGGCGTCATCGCCGCGTGCGATCGGCTTCGCGATCTTGCGCCGTCCGTCGAGAAGGCCGTCGAGCAGGGGAGCCTGCAGGGCCTCGATCTCGAGACCTGTCGTGCCGTGACGCTTGCGCAGGCCAACGCGGCACAGGCGCTTCGCGGCCTCGTTGAAGAGCTGGCGCGCAAGTCCGCCGGGTCGTGACGCCGCGGCGGACGTGATAAAGTCGGAGGTCGTCCTGCCGCACGCGGGCGGGACCTAGTGCTCCTGGGGCGGCTAGCTCAGCTGGGAGAGCGCTGCGTTCGCAACGCAGAGGTCGCGAGTTCGAGCCTCGCGCCGTCCACCAGCCTTCGCTCGCACTGAGTGAAGGCTGGCCCGCCAGAACCAAAAATACGAGGCGGGCTCTTCTGTGTCGAGAGCGAGCTACGGCTGGCTTCGCCCCCCTGCAAATCAAGCTTGGTGATCAACAATACGCGAGACCTTCACCAATGAAACGCCACATCCTCGTTTATGGCGTCTGCGGTGGCCTGCTGATCATTGTCTTGCAGCTGGTGGAGTACCGCTTCCTGGTTCTCTCGTACTCTCTCGAACTCTACGGTGCAGTCATCGCAGCGATCTTTGCCGCCGTGGGGATCTGGCTAGGGCTCAAACTCACGAAAACCGAGCAAGTGGTTGTTGTGAAGGAAGTGCCTGTGCAAGCGCCGGCAACCTTCACGCTCAACGAAGCGAAGCTGGGCGACCTGGGGATCACGCCTCGAGAGCTCGAGATACTGGAGTTGATTGCAAACGGGCTGAGCAATCGAGGAATCGCGGAGCGGTTGTTCGTCAGTGAAAACACGGTCAAGACTCATTCCAGCCGGCTGTTCGACAAGTTGAGCGCGAAACGCCGGACCCAGGCCGTGCAGATCGGGAAAGAACTCGGTCTGACGTTGTTATCGGCCTGGATTCTCAAGAGGAAGCAGTCGAAGGTTGAGGGTCTCACTGGCTCCTCAGCGCCTCGACCGGCGTGAGGGAGCTGGCGACGAGGTGACCGGACATGACGCGCACCGGACTCCCACCACGAGCCCTGAGCGCGCTGCGCAGGCCGATTTCCGGGATGCGCCTTGCGGTGGACTCGGAGGCCGGGCCGGCGTATTCTGACCCCAGATCCAAAGCCGTTGCGGTTGCTGTCGGAGGATGTCATGACAGGATGCACCGGACCAGTGCTCGCGGTGACGCTCGCCGCGATCGTCGTCATCCCGCCCGGGCAGGCCCAGGTGGCCGCGCCTGCCTCGCAGACTGTGAACCTGACCACCCCGGATGCGCAGAGAAAACTCGTCGAGGGGCTCGCGCCCGTCAAGCCGGTCATCCGCGTGCGCCGGGCGCTCAATGCGCCGCGGCCGGCCGCGGAGCTGCGGCTGCCGCCGCCTCCGTACGATCTCAGCAACACGCCTGAGGCGAAGGCCGGCGAGGCCGAACTGGCCACGATCAGGAAGAACGTCGCCGGCAGCGGCTGGACGGAAGAAGCCGCCCCCGGCAAAGAGCGCGTCATCTTTGCGAGCAACGACGGCAAGGAGATCGAGCTCGAGTACGACACGAAAGAGCTCGCGGCGCTTGGCGAGCGGGCGATGGCGCGCGGCATCAACAACGCCAGCGCCGAGCGAATTCAGAAGGAGCCCGAGCCTGGGCAGCCGTGGATGGTCGTGCCGGCGGCGTGGGCCGGCGGCACCGACAACCGCGTGGACAAGTCGATCAGCACCACCTATCCGATCGGGCATCGCGTGCTGCGGCGCATTGGGGAGCTCAACGGCGGCGGCTGTTCGGGCGCCCTCGTCGGCCGGCGGCTCGTGCTCACGGCCGCGCATTGCATCGTGCGCGCCGACCTCAGCTACAACGTGCATTCGTTTCGTGCCAGGCGCTCGGGCACCCAGACGCCGTACGGCATCGTCACGACGGTGGGCTACTGGTACGCGACCAAGTGGGTCTCGAACAACTGTCACACGAACCGCCGGTGGGATCCGTGCTCACCGCACGACTGGGCCATTCTGCTCCTTCCCGACAACGCGTTCAGCGGATCGCCCAACGGTCACCCCGGCTGGATGGGCTACTGGGTCTACGGCCAGAGCTACATAGCCAACAACGCCGTCAGCCACAACGACGGCTACCCGGCGTGTGGGTTTCCGAGCAGCCCTGCGGGATGCGCGGCGAAGATGAACCGGCCCTGGGGCCAGGTTGCCGGCTGCACGGCGACGGGCTTCACCTGGCCGTTCGACAACGTCGCGGCGTACTACCGGATCTCGTGTGACATCAGCGGCGGTCACAGCGGATCGCCGAACTGGACCGACTACCCCGGCCAGAACGGGCCGTACGTGATCGGCATCGCGATGTGGGAGCACTGCTTCCTGTGCAACACCGCCGAAGGCGCTTCGGGAGACATCAAGTCGCACCCGAGCGGGTTCCGCGGCATGACGCACTACCTCGCGGACGTCATCACGGACAAGCGCGTCGAGTATCCGTAGCGCGATATCTACTTGTTCGGCTTGTCCGCCGCCTGCCAATTCCGTACGACCGTCAGCGTCGCGGTACCCCGTTCACTGGTCTGCTCGACCAGGAATCGCTGACCGTCGTTCGCGACGGCGTAAAGGTACGAGTTCTCGATGTTCCGGTACGCCATCCGCGACGGGAACAGCCTCGCCGGGGCGCCCACCCGCATCGACTGGCCATCCGATCCGAGGATCGGCACCGCCGTGATCCAGTCGTCGAGCGCGATATAGAAAAGTTCCTTGCCGTCGCTGCGCCAGCGGGGCTGAGTGCCGCCGGCCGTCGACACGGGAGTGACGCCTCCCGGGCCTGGAAATGGTTGCGCGTAGATCTCGGTACGGCCCAGCCGGTTCGAGCTGTACGCCACCCACTTCCCGTCGGGCGAAAACTGCCCCGACCGTTCGGTGAAGGCGGTGTTCGCGATGGGGATCGGCCGGCGGTCCCCGGTGTTGGTCATCGGCAACGCCCACAAGTCGGCACTGCTCTTGGGATCGACCTTGACATACAGGAGAGACCGACCATCCGGCGACCAGTCCTGGGGGGACAGCACATCCCGTGCGGACGCGAGCAAGAGCGTCTCGGCTCCAGCACCGCTCGCCGCTCGCTCCCAGATCTGCATCACACCGGTTTGTCGTTCCGACGCAAAGGCCACGCGCTGACCATCGTGCGACCACACCGGGTAGTAATCACCGGCCGGATCGTCGGTCAACCGAGTCGCGCCGAGTCGCGCCGTTTCGAGCAACAGAATGTCCCAGTTGCCTTCTGCAACGCGACCGACGGCGAGACGTGTTCCGTTCGGAGACAGATCCACACCGATGGCGGACGAAGCGTATGGGTCGCCGACAAGCCCGATCGGCTTGCCGGCGCGATCGAGCCACGCCAGTTGCCGCTCCGTACCTGAGCCGTCGCGATAGACGAGCGTGCCGGCCGCCGCGCTGCACTGGAAGTGTCCTCCTTTGTATGAAGGAGGCTCTGCCACGACGAACGTCTGCCCGGTGAGTGCCAACGTCTCGAGATCGAAGCGTTGGGCGAGGAGGCTCCCCTGGCGCGCAAACAGCAGGAACCCGGGCGGGGCATACACCGCAGCCGTCTCGTCGTCGATCAGACGCCTTCCCTCGGGCGAATCGAGCGTGCCGATGTAGACGCCGCGGCCTTCGGCGTTCCCGGTGGCCTGGTAAAGGAAGTGCTGCCCGTCGGGCAGGAACCAGGGGAGGACATGGCCTGACTGCGACGCCGGCAGCAACCGGGTCACCTCGACCGGCACACTGCCTGAATTCGACGAGACCCGCCACAGCTCTTTTGTCAGATGAGGCGAAAACAGGATGTCACCGTTCTGGTTCCACGACCCGCCCCAGGCATGACCCACCGCCGCGAGCGTCGTCGTCGGCCCGCCGGCCGCGTGGATCCACTTCAACTTGTTGTCCGCAAAGAAACCAATGGCCTGGCTGTCGGGTCTCCAGAAAGGGTAGGTTCCGCCCTCCGTACCCGACAAGGGCTGAGCGGTCAACGCGGAGAGGGGCCTGATCCAGAGCTGCACCTTGCCGGCGACAGTCGCGGAAAAAACCACTCGGAGACCGTCGGGCGAGATCGCGAACGAGCTCGTACTGCTCGTCGGGGGCGTGACGACCTGCCATGTCTCTTGCTGGCGGTCGACCTGCGAAGTGCGAAGGTACCGGATGGCCGGGATGGCGAGCGCGCCAATGCCCGCGATCGCCACGGCCGCGATCATCCACGCCAGCCGCGCGTGACGTTGGACCCGCGCGCCCGCAGCATCTGCGGCGCCACCGGGCGAGCGGCCGGGCGCACCGTCGAAGGGCGGCGCATGGGGCTGTCTGACCGCGCGATCGATGGCGATGCGCGCCTCGCCGACGGCCTGAAGACGGTTGCGCGGATCTTTGGTCAGGCAACGGGCGAGGAGTTCCCGGATCGATGGTGGCGTCGCCGGCGGGAGCGCGCTCACGTCGGGTTCTCGTTCAATGACGCAGGCCAGGATTTCCGCCGCCGTCTGGCCCGCGTAGAGCGGCCGGCCGGTCAGCATTTCGTAAAGCACGACGCCGAACGCCCAGATGTCTGCCCGTTTGTCCGCCGCCTTGCCACGCGCCTGCTCGGGCGACATGTACGCCGCGGTGCCCAGAATGAACCCGGCGCGCGTGGCGAGCCCCGACATCGTCGGCGAGTTCCCGGCATCCCCGGCGCTTGACGACATCGGGTCGAGCACCTTCGCCAGGCCAAAGTCGAGCACCTTGACCGTGCCGTCCTCGCGAACCTTGATGTTCGCGGGCTTCAGGTCTCGATGGATGATCCCCTGCTCGTGCGCCGCTTCGAGCGCCTCGGCGATTTGTGCCGCCACCGGCAGCGCGTCGGCCAGCGGGATCGGGCCGCGCGCGATCCGCTCCGCGAGGTCCTCGCCCTCGACGAGCTCCATGACCAGCGCCTGGACGCCGTTGGATTCTTCGGTGCCGTAGACGGCGGCGATGTGTGGATGATTCAGCGAGGCCAGCAGGCGAGCCTCGCGTTCGAAGCGCGCGCGCCGCTCGGAATCGGCGCTGAAGATCCGCGGCAGAACTTTGATCGCGACGTCGCGGCGAAGCTTCGCGTCGTGGGCGCGATAGACTTCCCCCATCCCGCCGGCGCCCAGCAGTTGGACGATCCGATACGGACCGACCGGCGCCCCAGGTTCGAGCGGCGGCGCCGGCGCGCTCACCGGCGTCTCGCCAAATTGCCCGGCTTTGTGATGCGCATTCAACAACTTGTCGACTGCGTGCCGGAGCTCGAGGTCGTCGCCACACGCACGTCCGACAAACGCGTCGCGCTGCTCGGTCTCCTGGGCCAGGGCGTCCTGGAAGATTCCGGTGATCTGCCGCCACCGTTCGGGCGTCATGCCTGAGGCGTTTCCGTCAGCCGCGTGTACAGCCACGCGCGCGCGACCTGCCACTCCCGATCGACTGTCGCGCTCGAGATTCCCAACGCCTCCGCGGTTTCGTCGACCGAGAGTCCGCCAAAGAATCGAAGCTCGGCGACGCGACTTTTTCGTGAATCAAACGATGCGAGGTCCGTCAGCGCCTGGTCCAGATCGAGAAGATCGACGTTCGGCAGGTCGGTCGGCGCGACCGCGTCGTCAAGCGTCACCCGGGCCCATCCTCCGGAGCGCTTGGCCATATTGCGACGCCGCGCGTGGTCCACGAGGATGCGCCGCATCATTTCGGACGCCACGGCGAAAAACTGCCCGCGACTCTGCCAGTCAGCGTGGTGCTGGTCGACGAGCCGCAGGTACGCCTCGTGGACCAGGGCCGTCGGCTGCAGGACGTGCCCGGGCCGCTCGTGCCGAAGCCGCGATGCGGCGCGGCGGCGAAGCTCCTGATGGACGACCGCCACGAGTTGGTCCCGCGCGGCGAGATCTCCCTGACCCCAAGCGCGCAGCAACCCTGTCACGTCACGGTCAGCAGCCGTCAGTTCGACCTCAGCGTGCCTATCGTGCCGATCGCCCTTCATCAAGTCAAGGCGCCGCAACGCCCCGGAGGCCTCCGACCAACCCCCGGTGAGGCGTTTCTTTCACGTTTCTCGCGTGACTCGATTGGGGGAGCGTCAGCGGCCCCAAAGGAGCCTTATGAGACTCACGATTCCACTCACCGTGAAATGCGTAGTCATCGGATGTCTTGGTATTGGAGCACTAGGCAGTGCCGGGTGTGCCGACGGACGCGGAGTTCCGACAAGTCCAGGCAGTAGTGTGGCTTCGTCGGCTGCCTCGCCTGCCGGGGCCTTCCCACGAAGCGGCGATCTCCACATCACGAAGGAGTGCCGGGATTATCGCGGCGCGGCCGGCGACTTCTGCACGATCACGTCCTCGAACGTGAAGGAGATCGAGGTCGGCACGAGAATCGTCTATCTGTCGGCCGCAGGCTTTCCTGTGCTGGACAGCGACATCGTCCTCAACCCGGGTCCGGGCAACAACAAAGCCTTCGGCCACTGCACACTCAATCAGGTAACCAGTCTTGGACTGTGCACTCTGTCTGGCGGGACCGGCAAGTTCACCCACTTCCGGATGTCCGCGAATGTCACGCAACTGGCGGGAGTCGAGAACTGGGCCTGGGACGGGACCTACACTTTCAATCCGCGCGACTGAGTTGAGGTCGACGTCACACAATCTGCCGGCGCGCCAGGGGCGTCGTCACTCCTGGCGCGGCCGGCGGTTGATCGGTGCCCGTTCCTTCACACACCTGAACACTTCGTCACGTGAATTGCGTGTGACGCGTCACGTGCGTCGCGGTCTGGCGCATTCCGCCTGCTAGACTGGCGTGCCGTGACTTCCTCTCTGAAACGTATCGGCGTGCTGACGGGCGGCGGCGACGCGCCGGGACTCAACGCCGTGATTCGTGCCGTCGTGAAGTCCGCCACGACGGCAGGCATCGAGTGCATCGGCCTCGAGGACAGCTTCGACGGCCTGATCTACCCTGAGCGCTCGCGCGTGCTCACCCTGCGCGACGTCACCGGCATTCTTCGCCTCGGCGGCACCATTCTTCACACGACGAATCGCGGTAACCCGTTCGCGTATCCGGTGAACGCCGGCGACGGGCCGGTGGACTACTCGGATCGCTGCCTCGAGAACTTCTACAAGCTCAAGCTCGATGCGCTGGTCGTCATCGGCGGCGACGGGACCCTGAGCATCGCGCACGACTTTCACAAGCGCGGCATTCCGATCGTCGGCGTGCCGAAAACCATCGACAACGACATCGTCGAGACGACGATGACGTTCGGGTTCGACACGGCGGTGGCGTTCGCGACCGACGCGCTCGACCGTCTGCATACGACGGCCGAGGCGCATCACCGCGTGATGGTCGTGGAAGTGATGGGCCGGTACGCCGGCTGGATCGCGCTCTACGCGGGGATCGGCGGCGGCGCGGACGTCGTGCTCATTCCCGAGATTCCATTCGATGCCGAACGCGTCGCCGAGCACATCCTCGCGCGCGACCGGTACGGCGCGCGATTCAGCATCGTCGTCGCCGCAGAAGGGGCGCACCCGATTGGGGGCCGGCGGTCCGTCATCGAGCCAGGCGACGCGGCCAAAGTCGAGCGCCTGGGCGGCATCGCCGAGCAGGTCGCGGCCGACCTCGCGGTGCTCACGAAAAAAGAAACGCGGTTCGTCGTCCTCGGGCACCTGCAGCGCGGCGGGTCGCCGCTCAGCTACGATCGCGTCCTCGCGACCCGCTTTGGCGCCTTCGCCGTGGAGTTGTTGCAACGCGGCGAGTTCGGCGTCATGACGGCGCTCCGATCGCCCGACATCGTGGCCGTTCCCCTCGATCAGGTTGTCGGTCGAATCCGCGTGGTGCCCGTCACGAGCGACGTGATTCGAACTGCGCGGAGCGTGGGGATCAGTTTCGGGGACTAGAGCCAGAATCTCAAAACTTCACCATGAAGTATGAAGACGTGAAGCGGATTGGCGAAGATCGCTTGTTCGCAGAACGCTGGTCAAGGTTGATCGAGAGGTCTTTCAGACAAGCGGTTTGCCCAAAAGAATTCTTCACGTCTTCATGGTGAGGTTTTGAAGACGCCCGACTAGACGCTCGCGCGTATCAGGTCCGCCGCCGCTCCGACGTCGTTGGTCATCCCGAGGGCGACCATTTGAAGCAGCCGCGCCTTGGCGCCGGAGAGATCGCCCGCGAGAATGGCGCCGATCCGCGTCAGGTGCATTCCGCCGCCTTCGTATCCGTAGCGGGGCCTGACGCGGCCGGCGATACAGCGTGACGAGACCGTCACGAGCGTGCCGGACCGCACGAGGTCGGCGAGGGCGTCCATGACTGACGGCGGCACGTTGCCTCGGCCGAAGCCGATGACGGCGAGGCCGCGGGCGCCGGTGCCGGCGATCACGCGGATGAGGCCGTCGCTCATGCCCGTATAGGTCTGAAGCAGCTCCACGCGCGTCTCGAGACGCGACACGCGCAGGCCGGTCTCGGCCTTCGGGTCCCGCCAGGCCGGCCGTGGGAGCGCCGCGCGGCGGAAGATCACCGCGCCCGCGTCGATGACGCCCAGCGGCCCGAACTCCGGCGTCGCGAATGACCCGGACGACTCGGTATGGACCTTCCGGACTTCGCGCGCGGGGAGAATCTGCTCGTCCATGACGACGAGCACGCCGTGTCCATTCGCCGCGGGGCAGGCGGCGACCCGTGCCGCGGCCAGCAGGTTCGCGGGACCGTCCCAGCTCGCATCGGAGACCGTCCTCATCGCGCCGACGAGGACGACCGGCTTTCGAGTCGTGAGCACGAGATCGAGCAGGAACGCCGTCTCCTCGATCGTGTCGGTGCCGTGCGTGATGACGAGGCCGTCGATGTCCGGACGCTCGACCCAGGCGGCCGCGCGACGGGCGAGCCGCCACATCTGTTCCGGCGTCACGTGCGGGCCCGGCAGCCGCGAGAAGTCCTCGCTTTCGATCGCCGCGACGCCGCCGATGTCAGGGACCTGCGCGAGGATGTCACTCGGTCCGAGCGCCGGCATGACGGCGCCGCTCGCCGGGTCGAACTTCATCGCGATCGTGCCGCCGGTGAAGAGGACGCCGATCATGGGGTCAGGTCTTGTTTTGCCACATCGTCAGTCGGGTGACAGGTCTTGCATTGCGATGTGGCAAAACAAGACCTGACCCCATCACGACAGTACGTCCAGGTACTTGAGCGCCCCGCCGGTATTGAAGATCACGACGCGATCGGCGGCGTGGATGCGCCCTTCGTGCACGAGCTGACGCAACGCCTGGAGCGCGGCGCCGCCTTCGGGGGCGGCGCTGACGCCTTCGAGGCGCCCGAGGTCTCGCATGCCCGTGACCATCTCGGCGTCGCCGACGGCAAGGGCTGCGCCGCCGCTCTCGCGGAGCGCCCGCAGCACCAGGAAATCGCCAATGGCGCGCGGCACGCGCAGGCCATCGGCGATCGTGTGCGCGTTTTCCCACGGCGCGGCTTTTTCGGTCCCCGCTCCGAAGGCGCGCACGATCGGCGCGCATCCCGCGGCCTGCACGGTCACCATGTGAGGCCGCCGGGCCGGGTCGATCCAGCCCATGGCCGACATCTCGGCGAACGCCTTCCACATCCCGACCATGCCCGTCCCGCCGCCGGTGGGATAGATGATCCAGTCGGGCAGCTCCCAGCCGAGCTGCTCCGCGATCTCGTACCCCATCGTCTTCTTGCCCTCGATGCGGTACGGCTCCTTGAGCGTCGAGACGTCGTACCAGCCGAGCGGCTTGCCGCGCTCGGCCGCGATCCGTCCGGCGTCGGTGATGAGGCCGTCGACCAGCGTGACCTCCGCGCCGTACAGCTCGCACTCGCGGATGAACGGCGCCTTGACATCGCGCGGCATGAAGACCTGCGCCTGAAGGCCGGCAGACGCCGCGTAGGCCGCGAGCGCGTTGCCGGCATTGCCGGCTGTCGGCACCGACAGGACCCTGGCGCCGAGGTAGAACGCGCGAGTGACCGCGGCTGAGAGCCCGCGGGCCTTGAACGAGTTGGTCGGGTTGAGCGACTCGTCCTTGATGAACAGCCGGCTCAAGCCAAGCGATTCGCCAAGCCGTCGCGCGTGAATCAGCGGCGTCCAGCCCTCTCCCAGCGTCACGGGCGGCTCGACACCCGATCCCGATTCGATGAGCGGCATCAGCTCGCGATACCGCCACATCGACCGCTCGCGGCCCGCCAGCGACTCGCGCGGCCAGCGCCGCGCGGCGGTGAGGTCGTACCGCGCGAGCAGGGGGGCGCCGCAGGAGCAGAGATGATGAACTTGCCGGGGATCGAACGGCCCGGCGCCGCAGGGTACCGAGCACTCCAGGTGAGAGAAGAACGAGGACATTACTTCCCGAGCAGCTCCTGGTCCTTCTTCTTCTGCATGTCGTCGATCATCCCCACGTGCTGATCCGTGATCTTCTGCACTTCGTCGAGCGCTCGCCGCTCGTCGTCTTCGGAGATCTTGTGGTCCTTGAGCAGCTTCTTCAGCCGCTCGTTCGCGTCGCGGCGGACCTGGCGGACCGCATTGCGGCTGTCCTCGGCGTATTTGTGCACGAGGCGGGACATCTCCTTGCGCCGCTCCTCGGTGAGGGCGGGAATCGGGATGCGGAGCACCTTGCCGTCGGACGCCGGGTTGAGACCCAGGTTCGCTTTCTGGATCGCCTTCTCGATGGCCGACATGAGCGACGGGTCGAATGGCTGCGCCACGATGAGCGTCGGCTCGGGAATCGAGAGGGACGCCACCTGATTGAGCGGCATGGACGTGCCGTAGGCATCCACGTGGACCGGCTCGAGCAGCGACACTGACGCGCGACCGCTCCTCAGTCCGGCCAGTTCCTTGCGAGCGTGCTCGATCGTGCTGTCCATGCGCCGCTTGACTTCGGCGTTCAGCCCTTTCAGGTCGTTCACGTCCATTGCGGTCCTCGTAAGAAATGGCTCGCTCGCCGCTGGAGTGCGGAGGCGAAATCTACCGGGTCACCTGGTCGCTTCGCCTCGCCGCTGTGACTTTGGTCCCGACGTCGTCGCCCATGATGACGCGCCGGAGGTTGCCGGCCTGCCGCAGGCTGAACACGACGATCGGGAGCTTGTTGTCCATGCAGAGCGAGATGGCCGTCGCGTCCATGACCTTGAGGCCGCGCTCGAGGACCTCCAGATACGAGATCGTCTCGTAGCGTTCAGCCGTTTTGTCGATCATGGGATCGGCCGTGTAGATGCCGTCGACTTTGGTGCCTTTGAGGATGACCTCGGCGCGCATCTCCATCGCGCGGAGCGCGGCGGCCGTGTCGGTCGTGAAATACGGATTGCCGGTGCCGGCCGCGAAGACGACGACGCGGCCTTTCTCGAGATGGCGGATGGCGCGGCGGCGGATAAAGGGCTCGGCGACGGCGCGCATTTCGATCGCGGTCACGACCCGGGTGGTCACGCCGAGCTGTTCGAGGGCGTCCTGGAGCGCCAGGGCATTGATGACCGTGGCCAGCATGCCCATGTAGTCCGCCGTGGACCGATCCATCCCGCGCGTGCTGGCGGCCAGGCCGCGAAACAGGTTCCCGCCGCCGATGACGACGGACGTCTGCACACCGAGTTGCTGGATTTCGCCGATCTCGCGGGCGACTTGCGTGGCAACCACCGGGTCGATCCCGAACGTTTGCTCGCCCATGAGGGCTTCACCGGACAGCTTGAGGAGTACGCGAGAGTAGGCGGGCTTGGGCACTCGCCTCGGATTATATAAGCTTCAGTTGGACTCGCCGACTTTGAATCGCACGAACCGGGCCACCCCGATGTTCTCGCCGAGCTTGGCAATGGCCGCCTGAACCATCTGTCCTACGGTCGTCTTCGGATCGCGGATCGACGGCTGGTCCATCAGGCAGACCTGCTCGTAGAAGCTCCCCAGCTTGCCCTCGATGATCTTCTCGATGACCTGCGGCGGCTTGCCGGAATTCTCCATCTGCGCGCGGTAGATCGAGCGCTCACGCTCGAGCACCTCGACCGGCACGTCTTCGCGCCGGACGTACTGCGGGCTCGCCGCGGCGACCTGGAGCCCGAGTTCCTTGAGGAGCGTCTGGAAGTCATCGGTCCGTGCCACGAAGTCGGACTCGCAATTGAGCTCGACGAGGACGCCGATCTTTCCGCCGAGATGGATGTACGAGCCAATCAGCCCCTCACTGGTCGAGCGGCCCGACTTCCTGGCCGCCGACGCGAGGCCGCGCTTGCGGAGGATGTTCGTCGCCTCTTCCAGATCGCCGTTGGCTTCCTGGAGGGCGGCCTTGCATTCCATCATGCCCGCGCCCGTGCGGTCGCGGAGCTTCTTGACGAGTTCAGCGGGGATATTCGTTGACATAGATACACCAAGCGACGCTGACACGCGCCAGAAGGCTCCTCACTTCTGCCTTCGTCCTTGTGCCTTCTGCCTGCGAGCTTGCTGCCTTGAACTTACGCAGTCGCTGGAGCCGCCTGCACGCGCTGCCGGTGGTCGGCGGCGGCCGGTTCGGGCGCCGCGGCCTCGGTGAGGCGGCGGCCGCCGATGACGGCGTCCGCAATGCCTGCCGCGAACAGCCGAATCGATCGCAGGGCGTCGTCGTTGCCGGGGATCACGTAGTCGACTTCGTCCGGGTCGCAGTTGGTGTCCACGACGCCGATGACGGGCACCTTGAGCTTGCGCGCTTCGTCGACGGCAATCTGCTCGTGCTTGGTGTCGACGATGAAGACGGCGTCGGGCAGACGGGACATGCCGCGGATGCCGTCCAGGTTCTTCGCGAGCTTCCGGCGCTCCTTCTCGAGCCGGGCGATTTCCTTCTTGGAGAGCGTCTCGTAGCGGCCGTCGGTGCGTCATGGCCTCGAGCTCGCGCAGCCGGGCGAGACTCCGCTGAATCGTGGTGAAGTTGGTCAGCAGGCCGCCGAGCCAGCGCTGGTTCACGAAGAACATGCCGCAGCGCGTGCGCTTCTTCCGAAATCGCGTCCTGCGCCTGGCGCTTGGTGCCGACGAACAGCACCGTGCCGCCCTGGCCGGCCACGTTGCGTCACGAACTCGGCGGCCTCGCGGTAGAGCTTGGCGGTCCGGCCGAGGTCAATGATGTAGATGCCGTTGCGCTCGCCGAAGATGAATGGCTTCATCTTCGGGTTCCAGCGCTTGGTCTGGTGTCCGAAATGGACGCCAGCCTCGAGCAGGTCTTTCATCGCGATCGCGTTCAAGCTGCCTGGTCTCCTTTTTCGTAGCGCGGGCCGGGTTTGGCCCGCGTTCCCGGCGACCGGAGCCCGGTCCGCCCTACGTGTTAATTAACGCTTGCTGAACTGGAAGCGTTTACGCGCTCCCGCCATGCCGTACTTCTTGCGTTCCTTGGCGCGCGGGTCGCGCGTGAGCAGGCCCGCCTTGCGCAGTGTGGAGCGCAGCTCGGCGTCGTAGTCGACCAGCGCGCGCGCGATGCCCAGGCGCAGGGCGCCGGCCTGACCGGCCACGCCGCCGCCGGCCGTCGTCGCCAGCACGTCGAAGCGCTCGCCCGTCTCCGTCAGGACGAGCGGCTGGCGAATGACCAGCCGCAGCGTCTCGGTGGGGAAGCTGGCTTCGATCGGGCTCGTTGTTGACGGTGATGGTGCCCGTTCCGGGGCGGAGGAACACGCGGGCGGTGGACGTCTTGCGTCGGCCAGTTCCGTAATACTGAGTCGTAGCCAAGTTACGCGACCTCGAGCGTGTGCGGCTTCTGCGCCGCGTGCGGATGATCCGCCGGCGGCGTACACCTTCAACTTGCGGTACATCGCGTTGCCGAGCTTGGTCTTGGGCAGCATGCCGTGAACCGCTTCTTCCACCAGCCGCACGGGCTGTCGTCTGGCGGACGATCTTGGCGCGTTCTTCGCGCAGTCCGCCTTCGTACCCGCTGTGCTGGCGATAAATCTTCTGTTCTTCCTTGCGGCCGGTCAGCTTGACGTGCGCCGCGTTGACGATGACGACGTGGTCGCCGTGATCGAGGAACGGAGTCCAGCTCGGCTTGTGCTTGCCCTGTAGCAGACGCGCCGCGCGGCTGGCGACGCGTCCCAGCACCTGGCCGTTCGCGTCAATCACGTGCCACTGCCGGTCGCGCTCGGCGGCCGCGGGCGTTGCCGTGCCCATGCCTTCCCCTTTCAGCCGTATTGCAGAAACGGCAAACCGAAATCATAGGAGTCGATTGAAAAAATGTCAATCTTTTCGCCTGAACCGGGCCGGTTACGCCAGGCGACTGACGGACGTGATTGGGTTGTACCTGTGATTACAGGACCGTAAAGATCAGCCACAACTCTCGGCCTTCACAGCAGTTCTCCCGGGCCCCGGATCGCGAGGAGATGCCCGCAGAACGGCCCTTCGCATCAAACTGCACACGGCCCCGGCGGCTGGCATCAGCCTTGCCCTACAGCCTGTTCGCCATGATGTTCTCGTCCGCCTTTCGTCCTCCGACGGTTGGCGTCGACATCGGGTCGAGTGCCGTGAAAGCCGTCGCGCTCAAGCGCGGGCGTGGCGGCTGGTCGCTCGTCGCGGCCGGTGAAGCCCCGCTGCCGGAAGGCTGCGTCCAGGACGGCGCGGTGGCCGAGCCCGCCGCCGTCAGCGAAGCGGTCAACAGGCTGCTCGACTCGCTGCAAGATGCGGCGCGCGCGCGTGGCCGAGCGCGCTCTCCGGCCACGCCGTCATCGTCAAGCGCCTGTCGCTGCCGGCGATGAGCCAGGCGGAGCTGGACGAAGCGATTCCCTGGGAGGCCGAGCAGTACATCCCGTTCGACCTGAGCGAAGTCCAGCTCGACTACCAGGTCGTGAACTCGGCCGCCGACGCGCGCCAAGTCCGGTCTCGACGTGCTGCTCGTCGCCGCGAGCAAGGATCGCATCGACGATCGCGCCGGCGTGATCGCGCAGACGGGCCGCCGGCCGGTCGTCCTCGACATCGAAGCGTTCGCGCTCGCGAACGCCTACCAGATGAACTATCCCGAGCGCACCGATCCGCTCGCCGCGCTGATCCACGTCGGCCGCAGCGTCACGATCGTGTGCCTGCTCGAACGCGGCGAGCCGATCTTCACGCGCGACATCTCGATCGGCGGCCAGGTGCACCTCGACGCGCTCCTGCGCGACCTCGGTCCGACCGGCGTCGACGAGCTGGCGGCCACGCGGATTCTGCACGGCCAGTTCCCGGCCGACGTGAATCGCCGATCAGGTGGCCGGCGTCCTCCGCGAGGCGAGCGCGCAGCTCGTGCTCGAAGTGCGCAAGACGGTCGACTTCTATCGCGCGACGGCGCCGATCGAGCGGCTGAGCCGCATCGTGCTGTCGGGCGGCGCGTGGCAGGCGGTCGGCCTGGTCGATCTGCTCGCCAGCGAATTCGGCGCGCCGGTTGACGTGTTCGATCCGTTCCGGCGCGTGACGCGCTCGAGCCGCGCGATCGGGCGCGGACGTCGTCGGGCCCGGCGTACGCCGTCGCGGTCGGTCTCGCCATGCGGAAGGAAGGCGACCGATGATTCGCGTCAACCTGCTTGCCACCGGTCCAGGCGCGGCGCCGCCGCGCGAGTGGTTCCCGAAGGAGCAGCGCTCCGCGCTGCTGGGCCTCGCGATGCTCCTCGTCGACCGGCCGTCGGGCGTCGGCGGCTGGTGGTGGTACCTCCAGCACGCAGCGCGCCGCGACCGAAGCCGCGCATCGACGCAGGCCGAGACGCGAGCTCGAGCAGCTCAAGGACGCCGTGAAGCTCGTCGATCTGGCCGCGCGCGCGCAAGAGCGAGCTCGCCGAGCGGCTCGGCGCTGATCGATCGGCTGCGCGACGCCAAGCGCGCGCCGGTCAGCCTGCTCGAGACGGTGAGCCGCAGCATGCCCGACGGACTCTGGCTCATCGGAGATCAAGCAGACCGGCGACGGTCGGTGCAGGTCGACGGCCGCGCGATGTCGCTGACGTCGGTCACCGACTTCGCCGAGACGATGCAGAGCTCCGGGCTCTTCAAGATGCCGGTCGAGATTCTGACGACGACCGACCGAAGTGGTCGAGGAGCAGCGACGTGGTGCGGTTCGCGGTGAAGGCCGAGGTGCTCAAGCCGGTCGCGCCCGTCACGCCGTCGGCCCGGCCGCGCCAGCGGCGCCGGGCGCGCCTGCGGCACCGGCCGGAAGGCGGGAGTGTAGTCATGGCCAAGAGCTTCCACGAACTGTCGCCGCGCGCGCAGATCGATCGTCTTCGTCCTGCTCTGCGGTCTGGCGATCGCCGGCGCGCTGGCAGGTGCTCCATCGGGCCCGAGCGCGCGGAGCTCGAGACGCGCGCGGGCGCAGCTGGCCAAGCTCGAGGGCGAGGTCGGCGCGCGTGCAGGCGATCGCCGACAAGCTGCCCGTCGCTCCAGCGTGAAGTGCGCGCGCTCGAAGTGGCGCTGCGCGAGACGACGGCCGTCATCCCCGACGAGAAGGATCCGCAGGACGTGCTGCGCAACCTGCACGAGCTGGCCAGCGAGTCGTCGCTCGACATCGCCAGCTTCAAGCCGAAGCCGATCGTCGCCAAGGCGCAGTACTCCGAGTGGCCGATTCAGCTCGGCCTCGAGGGCAGCTATCACGACCTCGGCCGCTTCTTCGATCGCCTCGCGACGATGTCGCGGCTGATCTCGGTGTCCGATCTCGACATCAAGACGAAGAACCAAGCCGAACGGCCGCGGCAGCGTCGCGGTGACGTGCCTGGCGACGACGTTCGTGTTCAAGAAAGACCCGGTGCCGACGGCGCCTGCGGCGCCAGGAGGACGGCCATGAAGATTCGCATCCTCGCGTTCGCTCGTCGTGTTGGCGACCGGAGTGGCGCGCGCCGGCGATCGGCGCAGATTCCGGTGGGCACCAGGGTCGGCGAGCCCGCCTCGACGCGGCTACGACAGCGGCGGCCGTCGCGACCCGTTCGTCGAGCCTCATCGTCGCCCAAGCGCCCGGCGCCCGGTCAGGTGACGCGCGGGCGTCCGGCGACCGGCCTGGCGTCGATCTCAGTGTCGCCGACGTGACGGTCACCGGGCATCGTCACGCAAGGGCGACGACCGCATGGCGATCCTGCAGGGCGCGGACAGGCAGTCGTACGTCGCGAAAGTGCAGCGACCGGATCATGGACGCGCACGATCAAGAGCATCGACGCGCAGGGCGTCGTGTTCGTCGAGCTGATGCAGCCCGGCGACACGGCGCGACCGCAAGAAGCTTCGCAAGACGCTGCGACCGGCAGCAGAGGTCATCCGATGAGAAGCATTCGCCTGTTGCCTGCTGTCGACCACCTTCGTGCTGGCGGCGACGTTCGTCGGCATGGGCGCACAGGCGGGCCGCGCCGCAGCGCCGCAGGAGTCGCCCAGGGCTGCGGCGCTACAGCGGCACGCCGATCGACGTCGACTATCAGGCCGCCAACCTGCGGACGGTGCTGCGCAACCTGGCGGAGATCGGCGGCATCAACCTCGTGATCGACCCGAGCGTGCCGACCGACGCCACGCGTCGACCTGAAGCTGACGCAGGTGCCCTGGGACCAGGTCATGGACGTGGTGCTCAAGAGCGGCCAGCTCACCTACGAGCTCGACGGGCCGGTGCTGCGCGTGCTCACGCGCGACGCGCGGACGAAGGAGCTGCAGGCGCGAGGCCGAGCAGAAGAAGGCGAGCGCAGGCGGCGCCCGATCTGGCGATGCGCCGGATCCGGCTCAACTACGCGCCGGCGGCGGACGTGAAGAAGCTGCTCGAGGACGCCCGGCATCGTCTCCGACCGCGGCAGGTCGAGGTCGACGAGCGCACCAACATGCTGATCATCAAGGACGTGCCCGCGAACCTCGCGCGACGTCGAGCAGCTCATCGCCGAGCTCGACAAGGCCGGAGCCGCAGGTCGAGATCGAAGCGAAGATCCTGCAGACCAACCGCGACACGGCCAAGGCGCTCGGCGTGCAGTGGGGCGTCAACGGCCGCGTGGCGCCGGAGCTCGGCAACACGACGGACCTGGCGTTCCCGAACCGCGGCACGGCCTCGGCGGCCGCGTCGTGACAGCAGGGCGCGGTGCAGCAGGGGCCGAACGATCCGCGCGCGACGGCGACTCGAGAACGCCGGCACGGCCATCAACCTGCCGGTCGTCGGCGCGTCGTCGGCGCTTCGGGCTCTCGATGGGCGCGATCAACGGCGCGTTCGGGCTCGACATGGCGCATCATCGGCGCTCGAGCACGAAGGCAAGGTCAAGATTCTCTCGACGCCGCGCGTGACGACGCAGAACAACAAGCGGCGGAAGTCACGCAGGGCTTCCAGATTCCGATTCAGATCGTCGCCGAACAACACGGTCACGGTGCAGTTCAAGGACGCGGCGCTGAAGCTGATGGTGACGCCGCAGATCACGGCGGCCAACACCGTCATCATGCGCATCGTGCTCGAGAACGGCGCTGCCGGACTTCAGCCGCGCGGTCAACGGCAACCCGTCGATCAACACGCAGCGCGCCGACACGCAGGTGCAGGTGGCCGACGGCGTGACGACCGTCATCGGCGGCATCCTGCAGACGCAGGAAACGATGACCGAGGACAAGACGCCGGGCGTGAGCAACATCCCGCTGCTCGGCTGGCTCTTCAAGCGGACGGACAACCGCAACGAGAGCCAGGAACTGCTGATCTTCATCACTCCGCGCATCATTCGAGGCCAGCCATGAGCATGCATACGGATCGGATCCAGGTCGTGAAGAGCGGGCGCCCCCGTCGCGCCGGAATCGGGCGGATCGCCGTCCGCATGGGTGTCGCGCTGGCGACGGTGGCAACCGTCACGAGCTGCACCAGCCAGCAGACGGCGGGCCGGTCGTCCTCCTATCTGCAAATCGATGGGCTGTCGGCGTCCTCGGGCGCCGAGCCCGACAAGTTCGGCGGCCATCTGCCGTCCGACGTGCAGACGAACGGCGGCATCATCGAGGACCTCGGACAGGTGTCGATGCGCACCGTCTGAAGGATCCCGGCTCGGTTGACAGCCCGACGATTCCGTCGTCGACCAACCTGATTACCGTGAACCGGTATCACGTGAGGTACGTGCGGTCCGACGGCCGCAACACGCAGGGCGTCGACGTGCCGTACCAGTTCGACGGCGCGTTCACGTTCACCGCGCCGGCGTCCGGCGGATCGGCGTCGTTCCCGATCGTGCGCGTGCAGGCGAAGCTCGAGGCGCCGCTCATGGCGTTGCGCGGGCTCGGCGGCGCCGTCGCGATTTCGACGATCGCCGAGGTGACGTTCTACGGCAGGGACCAGGCCGGGCGTGAGGTCAGTGCCGTGGCAACGATCAGCGTGAACTTCGCCGACTGGGCCGATCCGAAGAAGGAAGAGAACGGAAACGGCAACGGCAACGGCGGCGGCGAATAGGGTCGGAATCGATAGGTGTTGGGCATAGCTGTCACTTGAGGTGCTGACGTGATGACACGACGAATCTTCGTTCTGGCGGCGCTTGTGGCGTTCGCCGGGTGCACACTCGACCGGCAGGGCGCGCCGTCACTGGCTGGCCCCTCCGAGTTGGGGCTGTCGCTGGAAATTTCGGCATCGCCTGACATCCTCACGCAGGATGGCACGTCCACCGCGGTGATCAGTATCACCGCGCGCGACGCCAACAGCCAGCCGGTCCGCGGCCTGAACCTGCGCCTCGAGACGTCCGTTGACGGGATTCTCGCCGACGTCGGCACGTTGTCGAATCGCACCGTCGCGACCAACAACGACGGCCGCGCGTCCGCGACGTTCCTGGCGCCGCCGCCTCCGCCGCCGACCGCGCCGAGCGACACCATCATCGAATTCAAGGTCACGCCCATTGCGACCAACCAGGTCTATCCGGGCAACGCCGCGAATTCGCTGTCGCGCTCGGTGTCGCTGCGCCTGGCGCGGCCCGTGAACCCCCTCCCGAACGGCTCGCCGGAGCCGCTCTTCTTCTTCTCGCCGACGACGCCGAGGGATCATGAAGACGTGACCTTCGACGGCAGCTCGTCCAGGGACGACGGGAAGATCGTGTCCTGGTTCTGGAGCTTCGGCGACGGGTCAACGGGATCCGGCGCGGTGACCACGCACGACTACGAGGTCGCGGGCAGCTACGCGGTGACGCTCACCGTCACGGACGACCGGGGCACCGCGGTGACGTCAGCGCCCAAACTCGTGAGCGTCTCGGTCAACACGCTGCCGACCGCGAACTTCGTGATGTCCCCGGCCACAGCGCGAGCGGGCATCACCAACGTGCTCTTCAACGCCTCGCTCTCGACCGCCGCGGGCGGCCGTGAGATCGTGGCCTGCGATTGGGACTTTGGCGACGGCTCGACCGGACACGGCATGACCACGAGTCACGTCTATGCGCAGGTCGGAACCTACACCGTCGTCCTGGTCGTCACGGATAGCGCCGGCCAGAAGAACGCGGTCACGAGAACGGTGACGATTACGCCGTAGTCACGCGCCGGACGCAGAGAACAGCAGGCGTTTGGATGGCTGCGGGCATCACGCTGAACAGGAATCGCCAGGTTCCCGCCGAAGAGACACCAGCCTTCGGCGGGATCGCTGAGCGGTTCCGGCGCGCAGGAGATCTGGATCGAGCGGTCGCGCTCTGCCGCGACGGGCTCAAGAGGTTTCCGGATCACCTGTCGGCGCGAGTGACGCTCGGGTGGTCGCTGCTCGACCTCGGCAAGTACGACGAGGCGCGCGTCGAGCTCGAACAGGCGCTCAAGCGCGCCCCCGACAACCTCGCCGCGATTCGCGGCCTGGCTGAGCTGCACGATCGCGCCGAGCACACGATGCTCCTGCCCATGGACGGGCCGGGGCAGTGGCCGCCCGACGCCGAAACGATTGACGCGCTCGAGCCGGGCGCGGCAGCAAACGACTCCCTCGATCTCGTCCTGGACCCGCCGCCGGCGGCCGCCGAGCCGATGCGGGCCGCGGACTCCGTTGAGCTCGCTCAGGAACCGGAACCGGACCTCGCGGAGTTCCTCGCGGCTGTGCCGGCAACCGTGACCGCCGAGCCTGTCGAGGCGCCGCCTCCGCCGGAGATGCAGAAGCCCGCGAGGAAGGGCAAGGCGGGCAAGCGGGCGTCGGCGAGAAGCAGGCGGCGCGAGCACCGCGAGCAGGTAGGGAAAGCGCCCGTCGTGGCCGAAGCGCCGCTCGCGGTCGCGCCACTACCCGACATCGTCACGCACCGGAGCCGGCTCGCGCCGCTCCGGTCAGTCTGAAGGGCGGGCCGAAGACCTTCGATGTCGCGGATCTTGTAAACGTTGAGATTCCGGACACGCCCAAGGCCCCGCCGGTGAACGCCGCGGAGGTCGTCGAGCCGCTGCCGGTGGCACAGACTCCCATCACGCCGCCCGCCGCGCCCGTAGCGCAGGCACCGATGGCGCCGCCCGTCGCGCCGCTGGCGCAGGCTCCCGCCGACGTGAGAACCCCGGAACCCGCGCAGCTCGCGAACCTCGGAACCCCGGAACCCGGAACCCCGGAACCGATCCAGTCTCCGCCCCCGATCTCGAAGCCGCAATCCGTGACCTCGCGCCGATCGAAGACACGATTACGCCTCCGGTGGTCGATCTCGCCGACGCATCCGCTCTGAGCCTCGACGACATCGCCAAGGATCTTGGAGGCGCGGAGGCCTTCGACGCGGCTCAGGCCAGGCCCGCGGAGCTCAACGAGTTGTCGGAGCCGCTTTTCGGACCTGGCGCTCCCGACGCACTCGATCTGAATGCCATCATCGCGGAGGTCAACTCCCTCGATCCCGCGCCAGTGGCGCTGGCGCCGGAACCCGTGGTCGATCTTGCGGCCGAGCCGGACATCCCGAGCGGACCAGTCTTCGAACTGACGAATCCGACGCCGGAAGACTTCCCGTTGCCGGTCGAAGATGACGAGGAAGAGCTGGCGGCCGTCGCGCGCGGACTCAGTTGGAACCGGAACGACTTCTACGAGGTGTTGCTGCTCGATGCGATCGTCGAAGACGTGCCGGCCGGTCCGGTCCTCGAGCTCACGAATCCGACGATCGACGATTTCCCCGCGCCCGTCGATCCGGATGACCTCGCCGGCAGCGACGTCCTCGATGGCTTCGAGGAAGTGAAGCGCGATTTCCCGCTGATCGATCTTCTTGCGTCGCTTCCGGAGGTCGAGCCCGAAGTGATCCAGGCGCCGCCGCCGGTGCCGCCGTCTCTCCTCGCGCTCGAGCGATTCCTTCGTCAGGTCGAGAACCGCAGGTTGACCCTGATGTCAGAATCCAGGGCATGAGCCAGACGCTCCGTCCGGACTGGTCCGGACGGCTCGAAAGACTTCGCGAGGATTACGGCAAGCTGAAACTCGACGGCTTCGTCGTCTCAACCCCGCACAATCTGACGTACCTCACGGGATTCACGGGATCCGCCGGCCTGCTCGTCGATGCCGGCGGGGAAGCCTCGCTCCTGGTCGACGGCCGGTACGTCGCCGCCGCGTACCAGGGGCTGGCCGATGCGCGGCTGGGTCCGGTTCATGTCGTGGGAGTGACCCGCCGATACGATCAGTCATTGGCTGAGGTCCTGGACCGCCTGGCGGTCCGGAACGTGGGATTCGAGGCCGAAGACGTCAGCGTCGCGACGCTGGGCCAGTGGCAGCGGGCGGCGAAGCAGGTCACCTGGACGGCGACCGAGGGCCTCGTGAGCGCGCGCCGCGCGATCAAGGATCCTGGAGAGGTCGCGGTGCTGCGGCGCGCCGGCCAGGCGCTGTCGGATGTCGCGCGCCGGCTCGGTGACTGGGTCGCCGAGGGACGCACGGAACGGGAAGTGGCCCGGGCCATCGACGCGGCGCTCGAGCGCGCGGGGTTCTCGGCACCGGCGTTCCCGACGATCGTCGCGTCGGGGCCCGAACAGCGCGCATCCCGCACGCCCGTCCGACCGATCGGCGCCTTTCGGAGCGGCGACCTGGTCGTGCTGGACTTCGGCGGGGTGTTAGACGGATACTGCGTCGACTTGACCCGGATGGCTGCCGTCGGGCAGGTCAGGGCAGAAGCCCGGGCGCTGTTCGATGCCGTCCGGGAGGCGCAGGCGGCCGCGCTCGCGGCCGTGCGGCGCAGGCGTCCTCGCGTCCGGACGTCGATGCGGCGGCGCGTCAGGTCCTCGAGGCCCGCGGACTTCGGCGAGGCGTTCCTCCACGCGACCGGTCACGGGCTCGGGCTGGAAGTGCACGAGAGCGCCGCGGATCGCGCGGCGACGGATCCGGACGCAGCGGCACCGGCTCGAGGCCGGGATGGTCTGCACGATCGAACCGGGCGCGTACGTCGAAGGACTTGGCGGTGTGCGGCTGGAGGACGACGTGCTCGTGACGGCCGGGGGGTGCGAGGTGCTGACGGACGCGCCGCGCGACCTGCTGGTCGTCTGACCGTATGAATCTCGACGACATCAAACAGATCCTGGACCTCGTTCGCGAGCACGACCTGGCGGAGTTCGAGCTCGAGCGCGACGGCCTCAAGGTCCGCGTCCGCAAGGCCGGGTCGCGACGTGAGCATCGTGCCGCCGGCGTCGCCGGTGCCCATCGTCGCCGCAGCGCCGGCGCCGGTCGCGCCGCGGCCAGCGCCGCCGGCGCCGTGGCCGGCCGCGCCGGCGGCCGACGAGCGCCGCCGAGCGTCGACCTCGCGGTCATCAAGTCGCCGATCGTCGGCACGTTCTATCGCGCGCCCGAGCCCGGCGCGCCGACTTCGTCGAGGTCGGCGACCTGGTCAAGAAGGGGCAGGTGCTCTGCATCATCGAAGCGATGAAGCTCATGAACGAGATCGAGAGCGACACCGACGGCGAGATCACCGCGGTCTACGTCGAGAACGGCCAGCCGGTGCAGTTCGGCGACCGGCTGTTCGCCGGTGAAGGTGGCAGCAGCCGAGTCGATGTTCAACAAGATCCTGATCGCCAATCGCGGCGAAATCGCGCTGCGCGTCATCTGCGCGTGCCGCGAGCTCGGCATCAAGACCGTCGCCGTCTACTCGGAGGCCGACGAGCACTCGCTGCACGTCCGGTTCGCCGACGAGGACGTCTGCATCGGCCCGGCGCGGAGCCTCGACAGCTATCTGAACGTGCCGGCGATCATCAGCGCCGCCGAGATCACCGGCGCCGACGCGATTCATCCCGGCTACGGGTTCCTGTCCGAGAGCGCCTACCTCGCCGAGGTCTGCGAGGCCTGCCACATCAAGTTCATCGGGCCGTATCCGAACGTCATCCGGCTGATGGGCGACAAGGCCCGCGCGCGCCGCGCGATGAAGAAGGCCGGCGTGCCCGTGCTGCCGGGCAGCGACGGGCCGGTGCAGGGCGAGGACGCAGGCGATCAAGGTCGCCAAGGAGCTCGGCTATCCGGTCATCATCAAGGCCGTCGCCGGCGGCGGCGGCCGCGGCATGCGCGTCGTCCGGTCGCGCCGACGAGCTCGCCGAAGTCGCTCAAGACCGCGACGCGCGAGGCCGAGGCGGCGTTCGGCGTCGGCGACGTCTACCTCGAGAAGTACGTCGAGTCGCCGCGGCACATCGAGATCCAGGTGCTCGGCGATCATCACGGCAACGTCGTTCACCTGGGCGAGCGCGAGTGCTCGATTCAGCGCCGCCATCAGAAGCTCATCGAGGAAGCGCCGTCGGTGGCGCTCACCGAGAAGCAGCGCCGCCGGCTCGGCGCCACCGTCGTCGACGCCGCGCGCGCCGTGCAGTACACGAACGCCGGCACGTTCGAGTTCCTGATGGACCCGGCCGGGCACTTCTACTTCCTCGAAGCGAACACCCGGCTCCAGGTCGAGCATCCCGGTCACCGAGTTCATCACCGGCATCGACATCGTCAAGGAACAGATCCGGATCGCGGCCGGCCGGCGGCTGTCGTTCAAGCAGAGCGACATCGAGTTCCGGGGCCATGCGATCGAGTGCCGGATCAACGCCGAGGATCCGGAGACGTTCGTCGCCGAGTCCCGGGCGTGATTCACGCGTTCAGCGTGCCGGGCGGACCCGGCGTGCGCGTCGACTCCTACGCGCACTCCGAGTGCACGGTCTCGCCGTACTACGACTCGCTCATCGCCAAGATCATCACCTACGGCCGCGACCGGCGCGAGGCGATCGCGCGCATGCGCCGCACGCTCGAGATGACCGTCGTCGACGGCATCAAGACGTCGATCCCGCTGCACCTCAAGATCCTGGCCGACCCGGACTTCATCGCCGGCCGGCTCAGCACGAGCTTCATGGAGCGGTTCATGCCGGAGCGAAGAAGAAGGCCGCGGCAAGCTGGCCGAGTCCGCCTGAGAGTCAGCGCGGTCCGGCATCGCGCGTCCGCTTCCACGGCTCTACGCCATTCTCGACGTCGACGCTGCGCGGCGCGCGGCGCTCGATCCCGCTGCGAGTCTGCTCGACGCCTGGCTCGACGCCGGCGTCCGCCTGGTCCAGCTGCGCGCGAAGACGCTCGCCGAGCGGGCCGTTGCTCGAGCTGGCCGACGCCGATGGCGGCGGCGCTGCCGCGAGGCCGGCGCGACGTTCATCGTCAACGACCGCGCCGACGTCGCGCGGCTGGCCGGCGCGCGACGGCGTGCACGTCGGCCAGGACGATCTGCCGCCGGCGATGACGTCGCGCGCGCTCGTCGGCGCCGACGCCGTCGTCGGCCTCTCGACGCACACCGACGCGCAGGTCGAGCGCGGCCTGCGACGAGCCGGTCGACTACCTGGCCATCGGTCCCGTGTTCGCGACCGGCAGCAAGGACGCGATCCCGATCCGGTCGTCGGCCTGGCCGGCGTGCGCGCGCGGCCGCGCGACGCTGGCGCGCACGCCGGGCGGCCGCTCGTGGCGATCGGCGGCATCACGCTCGACCGTGCGCCGGCAGGTGATCGAGGCGGGCGCCGACGCGGTCGCGGTGATCTCCGACCTGCTCGCCGGCGATCCGGCGCACGCGCTGCCGTCAGTACCTGAAAGCGCTGCGACTGACGATATAATCGCGGCGCTTTTTGCCGGCGGCCTGCGGACATCGACCATCGACAGTCGAAAGTCGAAGAGAAGGGAGGGACATAGTGGCTGGTGCATTGTTTCGAACGAAGTCGATCGACCGCCTGCATGGCCGACGGCGCGGCGACGGGCGAGGGCGCGCTGAAGCGGACGCTGGGCCCGTGGTCGCTCGTCGCGCTCGGGCATCGGCGCCATCATCGGCGCGGGCCTCTTCGTCCGCACGGCGGCCGCCATCGCGGATCGCGCGGGCCCGTCGGTGACGCTCGCGTTCCTCGTCGCCGGCATCGGCTGCGCGTTCGCCGGACTCTGCTACGCCGAGTTCGCGTCGATGATTCCGATCGCCGGCAGCGCCTACACCTACTCCTACGCGACGATGGGCGAGCTCGTGGCGTGGATCATCGGCTGGGACCTCGTGCTCGAGTACGCGGTCGGCGCCGCGACGGTCGCCATCGCCTGGAGCCGAGTACTTCAACCGGGTCCTCGGGTTCTTCGGGTGGGACATACCGTGGCAGTGGTACCACTCGCCCTTCCAGGTCATGCCGGGCACGGGGCGACGGCGGCCGTGCACGGGCATCATGAACGTGCCGGCCGTCGGCATCCTGCTCCTGCTCTCGCTGCTGCTGATCCGCGGCACGCAGCAATCGGCGCTCGTCAACAGCCTGATCGTCGTCCTCAAGGTCGTCGATCGTGCTGATGGTGATCGCGCTCGGCTGGGGCTTCATCGATCCGGCGAACCACACGCCGTTCATTCCCGAGGCGACGCACGCTACACGAACAGCTGAGGGCATCACGCACGCCTACGGCGGCATCATGGGCATCCTCGGCGCGGCGGGCGTCGTCTTCTTCGCCTACATCGGGTTCGACGCGGTCTCGACCGCCGCGCAGGAAGCGAAGAACCCGAAGCGGGACATGCCGATCGGCATCCTCGGATCGCTCGTCATCTGCACGGTCCTCTACGTCCTGTTCGCGTGCGTGCTGAGCGGTCTGGCGCCGGTCGAGTTCTTCCGCGATCCGGCGCTCGGCGGCGAGGCGTCGGTCGCGGCTGCGATCACGAACTACATGCCCGGCTACGCCTGGCTGTCGAACTTCGTGACCGTGGCGATTCTGGCCGGCTTCTCGTCGGTCATCCTGGTCATGCTGCTCGGCCAGTCCCGCGTGTTCTACTCGATGAGCCGCGACGGCCTGGTGCCGAAGGTCTTCTCGGAAGTGCATCCGAGTTACAAGACCCCGTACAAGTCGAACTGGCTGTTCTTCGTCTTCACGGCGGTGTTCGCGGCGTTCTTCCCGGACGACATCGTCGGCGAGATGACGAGCATCGGGACGCTGTTCGCCTTCATCCTGGTCTGCGCCGGCGTCTGGATCATGCGCGTCCGGCGGCCGGACATCCCGCGCGGCTTCACGGTGCCGGCGCTGCCGGTCGTGGCGATTCTCGGCATCGTCGACGTGCGGCGCGATGATCTACGGCCTGGGCTGGACGAACTGGCTGCGGCTGGTCGGCTGGCTGGCGATCGGCATGGTCATCTACTTCGGCTACAGCATGAAGCACAGCAAGCTCAACAGCGCGAGCTAGCTCAGTTCGACGTCGGGCCCAGGGAGCCGAGCCTTCGCTCGGGCCCGTTCGTTTGCGGTAACTGAGCACTGATGCCACGCTCGACGACTCGATGGCGCGGCAGCTGGCCGCGGCGATCCGCGCCGGAGCTCGATCCCAGAAGTCGCGGCGTTTCAGGCGCGAGCGGGCCGTCCGCCGGCGCTCGACATCGTCCTCGTCGGCGACGATCCCGGCGTCGCAGGTCTACGTCCGCAACAAGGAACGCGCCGGCGCGCGAGGCGGGCCTGACCGTCGACGGTCCATCGGCTGCCCGCGACGACGTCCGACGCGACGAGCTGCTCGCGCTCGTCGGGCGGCTGAACGCCGACGACGGCTGCGACGGCATCCTCGTGCAGTCGCCGCTGCCGCGCGGCGCTGGGCAAGGCGGCCGCAGCAGCAGGTCTTCGACGCGATCGATCCGGCCAAGGACGTCGACTGCTTTCATCCGCACAACGTCGGCCTGCTCGTGCAGGGCCGGCGCGATCGCTCGCGCCGTGCACGCCGTCCGGCGTCATCGAGCTGCTCGATGCGCGAGCGGATCCCGATCGCCGGCCGGCGCGCCGTCGTCATCGGCCGCAGCGAGATCGTCGGCAAGCCGATGGCGCTGCTGCTGCTGCAGCGCGACGCGACCGTGACGATCTGTCATTCGAAGACGCAGGATCTCGCCGGCGGTCGCGCGCGACGGCCGACATCCTCGTGGCCGCCATCGGCCGGCCGGCGTTCGTGACGCCGGAGTTCGTCAAGCCGGGCGCGACGGTCGTCGACGTCGGCATCAATCGCGCGTCGACCGACCGCGACGCAGGTCGTCGGAGTTCTTCGGCGCCGACAGCCCGCGGCTCGCCGACTTCGACGCAGAAGGGCTCGGCGATCGTCGGCGACGTGCATCCCGCGGTCGCCGACGTCGCCGGCGCGCTGACGCCCGTGCCCGGGCGGCGTCGGGCCGCTGACGATCGCGATGCTGCTCAAGAACACGCTGACGCGCGGCCGCGCTGAGCGCGGTCAGCCGGCTCAGACTCGACGCTTCGGCCCAGACGCTCGCGTCGACCTGTCACGCGTCCGGTCTCCGTCGAATCGTGTCCGTCCGACGTGTCGATGACGTAGTCGGCGCGCGCCGGCCTTGTCGGCGATGCGGCATCTGGCCGCGATCCGGCGCGGCGCGTCGCTCTTCCGAGAGGCCGTCGCGGGCCATCAGCCGCGCGAGCTGCTGCGTCCGGCCGGCAGGCCGCGACGACGACGACGGTCGAAGTCGTCCTCGCGGCCGGTTTCGATAGAGCAGCGGGATGTCGGCGATGGCGACGCGGCGCTGGTCCGCCGCGGACTCAGGCTCTCGAACCAGCGCTCGATCGCGCTGTAGACGGCCGGGTGGACGATGGCTTCGAGGTCGCGGCGGGCCGCCGGCGTCGGCGAAGACGAGCGCGCCAGCGCCGCGCGGTCGAGGCTGCCGTCCGGCCGTGAGGACGCCGGCGCCGAAGCGCGCGACGACGGCGTCGAAGCCGGGCGTGCCCGGCGCGACCGCCTGTCGTGGCGAGGACGTCGGCGTCGATCGTCGGCGCGCCGAGCGCGGCGAACCGCGCGAGGCAGTGGGACTTGCCGGTGGCGATGCCGCCGGTGAGCGCGACGCGACACGAGCGGGCTCGTCACGGCTACTGGGCGAGGCCTGCCGGGATCTCGGCTTCGGTGTCGGTGGCCGGCGTGATTCGCTCCTCGACGAACGTGTTCCACTCGTGGCAGTGCGGGCACTGCCAGAGCAGCTCGGTGCTGCGGTACCGGCAGCGCACGCAGACGTGCGGATCGAGGTAGAAGACCGACTGCCGCGTGATCTCGATGTAGCGCGCGACGAGCGGCCTGCGGCAGGTCGAGCAGCGACAGCGTGTTCCAGATCGCCTGATGAATCGCCAGCGCGTGCGGGTTGTGCTCGAGCGCGTCGAACAGCAGCTCGAGCGCCTCGCGCGGGCTGGCCCTGCGCCGGTCAGGTGGCGGGCGAGCGCCGCGCGCGCCCGCCACTCGCGCGGCGACGCCGGCGGTGAGCCGCCGGCAGAGATCGGCGAAGCGCGGCTCGGCGCCGCGTCTCCGCGTACGCCCGCTCGAGCCGGTCGAGCGCCAGGTACGCGCGATCCGGCGACACGTCGATCGACCGCTCCCAGATCGCGATCGCGCCGCGGCAGGTCGCCCTGCTGCAGGCGCACGTCGCCCAGGTGCAGATAGGCCGGGATGACGCCGCCGATCCAGATCGATCGCCGCCTCGAAGCGCCGGGCCGCCTCGTCGAGGCGGCCTTCCTTGAGCGCCTGCAGGCCCAGCTCGTTCTCGAGGAACGCCAGGATCGACTGCGACTTCGGCTGGTCGGGCGGGCCGGCGATCTGCGCGAGGCGCTGCCGCGTGACGTAGGCCTCCTGCCACTGGTGCTGGTCTTCCTGCAGCTTCTCCAGGTTGACGAGCGCGGCCTCGTTGTCCGGATCGAGCTTCAGGACGTCCGTGAACGCCGCGACGGCGCGGTCGACGAATCCGCCGCGGCGGTAGTCGAGGCCGAGGCAGAGCAGCACGTTCGCGTGCTCGAGCCGGTTCAGCCGCGGCCGCTGCAGCAGCGCCTGATGCTCCTGAATCGCGCGGCCGACCTGGCCCTTCTCGCGATACAGGTTGCCGAGCACGAGCCGCAGCTCGAGCGCGCCGGGATCGAGCCGCGCCGCCTTCTCCAGTTCCTCGATCGCGAGATCGACCTGGCCGGCGACGAGGTAGTTCAGGCCGAGGATGAAGTGCGGCGACTGCCGGCACGCGCCGGCGATCGATCCAGCGGCCCTCGACGAGCTTGTAGCGCTCCCACGCCTTGCCGGCGGCGAGGCCGACGAGCAGGGCGACGCAGCACGCCGACGAGGACGTCCGTAGTCCTGCACGCTTAGTCCAGATCGGCTGCGCGACGAGCGCGTCCCAGCGCGCCGCGCGCCCGCAGGACCAGCTCGATGAACTCGCGGACCGCGCCGCGGCCGCCGGCTGCGCGGCTGACCCAGTGCACGCGCGACGAGACCTCGTCGGCGCGCGTCGGCCGGCGCCGCCGAGAGCCCGACCCGTGCCGAGCACCGGCAGGTCCAGCAGGTCGTCGCCCATGTACGCCGACCTGATCGGTCGCGTCAGCTCGCGTTCCGCGAGCATCTGCGCGAACGGCCGCGCGCTTGTCCGGGCCGCGCTGGACGACCAGGTCGATGCCCAGCTCCGCCGCGCGGCGCGTCGTCGCCTCCGACGGCCGGCCGCTCAGCGAGCCCGACCTCGAGTCCCTCGCGCTGCGCCCACACGAGCGCCGCGCCGTCGCGGATCGAAAACGACTTCGCCTCGCGGCCGTCGCTCGCGATGACGCACCGATGCCGTCGGTCAGGACGCCGTCCACGTCGAACAGCAGCAGCCGGACCGGCGCGCGCGCGCGCGTCGAGCTGCGTCCAGGAGTCAGCGGCATGGCTCAGATCATCTCCGTGCGCCAGAGGTCGTGCAGGTGCACGACGCCCTCGACCGTCGCCGGCGGCGTCCGACGACGACGAGCGACGTGATCTTGCGCTCTTCCATGATCCGCAGCGCCTCGACCGCCAGCACGTGCCGGCGGATGGTGACCGGGCGTGCGCGGTCATCACGTCCGCGGCCGTGCCGGTCGAGCAGGTTCGGCCTGCGCGTCATGTGCCGCCGCAGGTCGCCGTCGGTGACGATGCCGGCGAGCCGGCCCGTCCGCGTCGACGACGCAGGTCATGCCGAGCCGCTTGCTGCGACATCTCGTGAATCACGTCGGGCATCGGCGTGTCCGGCGCGCACGCGCGGCACGCGCGTCGCCGGTCGTGCATCAGCGACTTCGACGCGCATCAGCCGCTTGCCGAGCCGGCCGCCGGGATGCAGGTCCGCGAAGTTCTCCGCGCTTGAAGCCCTTGCGGCGTCGACAGCGCCATCGCCAGCGCGTCGCCCAGCGCGAGCGTCGCCGTCGTGCTGGCCGTCGGCGCCAGGTTCATCGGGCAGGCTTCCTCGGCGACGTGGCAGCTCGAGCGTGACGTCGGACGCCTGGCCGAGCGTCGACTGCGGGTCGCCGGTCAGCGAGATCAGCCGCGCGCCGATCCGCCGGATCGCTTCGAGCAGCCGGACCAGCTCCTCGGTCTCGCCGCTCTGACGACAGCGCGATGACGACGTCGTCCGCTCTGCACGACGCCGAGGTCGCCGTGGAGGGCCTCGGCCGGATGCAGGAACAGTCGCCGCCGTGCCGGTGCTCGAGAGCGTCGCCGCGAGCTTGCGCGCGATGATGCCCGACTTGCCCATGCCGGTGACGATGACGCGGCCGGCGCAGCTCTGCAGCAGATCGACCGCGCGCGGGAAGTTGCCGTCGAGCTGGGGGATCAGGCCGAGAATCGCCTGCGCCTCGGTTTCGAGGACGCGGCGCGCCAGGTCGAGCGGATCGTCCGGCAGTTCGGTGTCGGTCATCGGCTCGCTACGGACCGACGGTCGATGCCGCCTTGACGATGGCGTTGATCTGCGACGAGCTGCTCGAAGCAGCGGCGCGAGGCGGTCGAGCGGCGAGCGCGTTCTGCGCGTCGCTCTTGGCCTTCGACGGGTCCTCGTGCACTTCGAGGAACACGCCGTCGACGCCGGCGGCCGACGCCGGCGCGCGCGAGCGGCTCGATGTACTCGGCGAGGCCGGCCGTGACGCCGTCGCCGCCGCCCGGCAGCTGCAGGCTGTGCGTCACGTCGAACACGACCGGCGTGCCGAGGCCGCGCATCATCGGGAACGCGCGCATGTCGACGACCAGGTTGTTGTAGCCGAACGAGAAGCCGCGCTCGGTGACGAACACGCGGTCGTTGCCGGACGCGCGGACCTTCTCGATGGCATGCCGCATGTCGAGCGGCGCCAGGAACTGGCCCTTCTTCAGGTTCACGACCTGCCCGGTCCGCGCCGCGGCGACGATGAGGTCGGTCTGGCGGGAGAGGAACGCCGGAATCTGCAGGACGTCGGCGACCTCGGCGGCCTGCGGCGGCCTGCCACGGCTCGTGAATGTCGGTCAGCACCGGCACGCCGACCTCGTCGCGGACGCGGCCGAGGATCGGCGAGGCCCTCGTCGATGCCCGGGCCGCGAAACGACGCCAAGCGACGTGCGGTTGGCCTTGTCGAACGACGCTTTGAAGACGTAGGGCACGCCGGCGCGCCGCGCGATGTCGGCGATCGCGCGGCCGAGCTCGACCGCGTGCTGCGTCGCTCTCGATGACGCAGGGGCCGGCGATGAGGACGAGCGCCCGGCGGCCCGAGCACGACGCCGTCGGCGATGCGGACTTCGCGAACGAGCGCGGCGAAACAGCGGGCCGGTCACAGACGGTCGATTCATCAGGTGCCCGCGTGCTAGCTGTCAGCTCCGGCGCCGGTCGCCGATCGCCGTCACGTTGGTCGCGACGCCCTGCAGCGCCATCTTCCGCTTGTAGGCGGCCTCGACGAAGCCGGCAAACAGCGGATGCGGGCGGAGCGGCTTCGACTTGAACTCCGGGTGGAACTGCACGGCGAGGAACCACGGATGGCCGGGCAGCTCGACGATCTCGACGAACTTGCCGTCGAGCGACCGGCCGACGATGCGCAGGCCGTTGTCGGTCAGCGTCTTCTCGTAGAGGCAGTTGAACTCGTACCGATGGCGATGGCGCTCGTGGATGATCTCCTCGCCGTAGAGCCGGAAGGCGAGCGAGTCGGGCGAGAGCCGGCACGCGTAGCTGCCGAGCCGCATCGTGCCGCCCATGTCGTCGACGCCGAGCAGGTCGCGCAGCTTGTAGATGACCTTGTGCGGCGGCGTTCTCGGTGACCTCGGTCGAGTCGGCGCCCGTCGAGGCCGGCGACGTTGCGGGCGAACTCGACGACGGCCCACTGGAAGCCGTAGCAGATGCCGAAGTAGGGGATCCGCCTGGTGCGGGCGTACTCGGCGGCGGCCATCATGCCGCGGCTGCCGCGGTCGCCGAAGCCCGGGCGCCACGAGAATGCCGACCGCGTCGTCGAGCAGGCGCGAGCCCGTCCGGGCTGTTCGAGCGCCTCGGCCTCGATGTACTTGCAGCTTGACCTTCAGCCGGTGGTGGAAGCCGCCGTGGTAGAGCGCCTCGTTGATGCTCTTGTACGAGTCCTCGTACTCGACGTACTTGCCGACGAAGTGGATCGTGATCTCGTCCTTCGGGTTCCGGATGCGCTCGACCAGGTCCTGCCAGTCGTCCATCCGCGCTTCGGTCGCGGGCAGGTGCAGGCGGTTCAGCAGGATCCGGTCGAGTCCCTGCTCGGCGAGGTTCAGCGGCACCTCGTAGATGCTCGACACGTCGCGCGCCGTGATGACGGCTTCCTCGTCGACGTCGCAGAAGAGCGCGATCTTCCGCTTCATGTCGGCGTCGAGCTGCCGGTCGGTCCGGCAGAGCAGCACGTCGGGCTGGATGCCGATCGACCGCAGGTCGCGGACGCTGTGCTGCGTCGGCTTCGTCTTCAGTTCGCCCGCCGACGCGATGAACGGCACGAGCGTCAGGTGGATGTAGAGCGTGTTCTCGCGGCCGACGTCCTGCCGGAGCTGGCGGATCGCTTCGAGGAACGGCAGGCTCTCGATGTCGCCGACCGTGCCGCCGATCTCGACGAGCAGCACGTCCACATCTTGGGCGGCCGCCCGAATGCTGTCCTTGATTTCGTTCGTGATGTGCGGGAATGACCTGGACGGTGCGGCCGAGGTAGTCGCCGCGGCGTTCCTTCTGGATGACCGACAGGTAGATCTTGCCGGTCGTCCAGTTGTTGTCGCGCGTCGCGACCATGTTCGTGAAGCGCTCGTAGTGCCCGAGGTCGAGGTCCGTCTCGGCGCCGTCGTCGGTGACGTAGACCTCGCCGTGCTGGTACGGGCTCATCGTGCCCGGGATCGACGTTGATGTACGGGTCGAACTTCTGGAGCGCGACCTTGTAGCCGTGGCCTTCGAGCAGGCAGCCGATCGAGGCGGCCGCCAGGCCCTTGCCGAGTGAGGAAACCACGCCGCCGGTCACGAAGATGTATTTCACGGGTCGCTGTCGGTCTGTCTGTGGCCATGAGATCGCGTCAGGTCCGGGCGCCGGCTTCGACCAGCCGCCGCACCCGCTCCAGATCCTCCGGGGTGTCCACGCCGATGGTGTCCGCGTCGGTCTCGACGGTGCTGATGCGATAGCCGTGCTCGAGCGCGCGCAGCTGCTCGAGGCCCTCGGCCTGCTCGAGCGGCGTCGGCGGCAGCGCCGCCAGCGTCAGCAGGAACTCGCGCCGGTAGACGTACAGGCCGAGATGGCGCCACGAACGCGGCGCGGCTGGTCCGGGCCGGACGAACGGGATCGGCGCTGCGCGCTGAAATACAGCGCGTAGCCCGCGGCGTCGACCACGACCTTCACGACGCTCGGGTTGTCGAGGTCGGCCGGGTCGTCGATGCGCCGCCGCAGCGTGCGCCATCGGGTCCGTCGGGCCGATCGAGCAGCAGCCTGACGGCCGCGTCGATCGCGTCGGCGCTGATCAGCGGCTCGTCGCCCTGGACGTTGACGACGAGCTCGCCGTCGAGGCGCGCGGCGACTTCGGCGAGTCGATCGGTGCCGGTCGCGTGGTCGCGCGCGCGTCATCACGGCGGTGCCGCCGAAGCCGTCCACGACGTCGGCGACGCGCTCGTCGTCGGTGGCGACGACGCACGGCGTCGACGAGCGCGCGCTGCGTCGGCGCGCCGGTACGACGTGCTCGACCATCGGTCTTGCCGTCGATCAGCGCGAGCGGTTTGCCGGGAAGTCGCGTCGATTGATATCGAGAGGGGATGACGGCGACGACTCGAGCGGAGCGAATGGAAGCGGGTAGCCCAGGCGGGAAAACAACGGGCACGGCGAATCTTAGCACGGCTCGCGCGCGCGCGAAACGTCGCGCGCTGGTACGCTACGCGACGGCTTGGGTTGTAAGCCGCGCACCTCGTACTCATGCTACGATTCACTTGTCTAATCCCATGAACCGACTGGCCGCGCTTCTGCTGCTCGGCGGCGTGCTCCTGCTCGTCTCGTGGGCCGTGGCGCCCGCGTCGCCGGGCGGCCAGACGTCGCCGCCGGCATCGACGGCCGATCAGGCGTCACCGGTTGTCGCGGAAGTCAACGCGCAGGTCGAGCAGACTGCGCGAGCGGCTCGCGAGCACGCCGACAATTTCCGCCGCCCGAACGCGATCCGTTCCGCTTCGGCGCGCGCACCGAACGCACGGCGCCCGCCGTGCCCGTGAGCGCGCCCGAAGTCGCTCTCGAACCGCGCGCCGCCCGTCCTGCCCAGGCTCGTCGCGATCGTCGCCGACGGCGCGGCCGCGTCTGCCGCGCGCACTGCCGTGTTTGCCGATGGCGACGACGTCCGCATGCTCAAGGCCGGCGACACGATCGACACGTTCGTCGTGCGCAGCGTCGGCGCCGACTTCGTCGAGATCGTCGACAACACGACGTCACGCTCGCACCGGATTTCGCTCCGCTAGGCCGCACCCGTACTTCAGCGAAGCACCGTCGTACTTCAGCGAACGCCGAAGCGCACTTCTGCGAAGCGGAGCGTACTTCTGCGAAGTGTTATGATGTGCTGCTCCGCGCGGGTGGTGGAGCGCACCATGTTGGTGCAATCCGCTCACAGCGCAGGAAAGTCGCGGAAAATCCCGGCACCGCCGGAGTTTTCCACAAAGTTTTCCACAGATTCTGTGAAGAACTCGTGACGTCCGTCAGGGACGTGACCTAAAAGGCGATTGACGCGACAATGCCGCAGGCGAGCGACACGCTGAACGATTCCATTCATCGAAGGCGACGGCACCGGACCGGACATCTGGCGCGCGAGCGTGCGCGTGTTCGACGCCGCCGTCGCGAAGCGCGTACGGCGGCGCGCGCGCGATCGAGTGGCTCGAAGTGCTCGCCGGCGAGAAAGCGTTTCAGCGCAACGGGCAACTGGCTACCCGACGAGACGCTCGCGGCGTTCCGTCAGTATCTCGTGGGTATCAAAGGACCGCTGACGACGCCGGTCGGCGGCGGCATTCGATCGCTCAACGTCGCGCTGCGTCAGGAACTGGATCTCTACGTGTGCCTGCGGCCCGTTCGCTACTTCAAGGGCATGGAGACGCCGGTCAAGCGGCCGGACCTCGTCGACATGGTGATCTTCCGCGAGAACACCGAAGACATCTACGCGGGTATCGAGTTCCGCGATGGCACGCCCGAGGTCGCGCAGTTCAAGAAGCTGTTCGCGGCGGCGTTTCCGAAGCTCTACAAGAAGATTCGCTTCCCGGACATCAGCGGCATCGGCATCAAGCCGATCTCGCGCGAGGGCAGCGAGCGGCTGATTCGCGCCGCGATCGAGTACGCGATCGCGAACCAGCCGCAAGAGCCTCACGCTCGTGCACAAGGGCAACATCATGAAGTTCACCGAGGGCGCCTTCCGCGACTGGGGCTACGAGCTGGCGAAGCGCGAGTTCGGCGCCGTCGAGTTCGACGGCGGGCCCGTGGTGCAAGCTGCCGGACGGCCTGGTGATCAAGGACGTGATTGCGGACGCGTTCCTGCAGCAGATCCTGACGCGGCCGGCCGACTACGACGTCATCGCGACGCCGAACCTGAACGGCGACTACATTTCCGACGCGCTGGCGGCGCAGGTCGGCGGCATCGGCATTGCGCCGGGCGGCAACATCAACTACGTGACCGGACACGCCGTCTTCGAGGCCACGCATGGCACGGCGCCGAAATACGCCAACCAGGACAAGGTCAATCCGGGGTCGGTCATCCTGTCCGGCGAGATGATGCTGCGCTTCCTCGGCTGGACCGAAGCGGCCGACCTCGTCGATCGCGTCGCTCGAGAAGGACGATCGCCGATCGAAGCGCGTGACCTACGACCTCGCGCGCCTGATCGACGGGCGCGACCGAGCTCAAGACGTCCGAGTTCGCGACCGCGATGATCGAAAACATGTAAGGGGCTGGAACACGCAGGAGCGGACCTGACAGAGTCAATGAATCGTAAAGTCACCGTCGTCGGCGGCGCCGGGAACGTCGGCGCCACGGTCGCGCGAGCGATCGCCGTCAAGGAACTGGCCGATGTCGTGATCGTCGACATCGCCGGCGGAAAAGGCGCAGGGCATCGCGCTCGACATCTATCAGGCGTGTCCGATCGACGGCTCGGACACGCGGCTCGTCGGCACGACCGACTACGCCGCGACCGCCAACTCGGACGTCGTCGTCATCACGTCCGGCGTGCCGCGCAAGCCCGGCATGAGCCGCGACGACCTGCTGCAGGTCAACTACAAGATCATGCAGGCGGTGACCGAGCAGGTCGTCAAGTACTCGCCCAACTGCGTCATCGTGCCGGTCGCCAACCCGCTCGACGCCATGTGCCAGGCGGTCTACCGGCTCAGCGGCTTCCCGCGCGAGCGTGTCGTCGGCATGGCCGGCGTCCTCGACTCGGCCCGGATGCGCACGTTCATCGCGATGGAGCTCAACGTCTCGGTCGAGAACATCCACGCGTTCGTCCTCGGCGGCCACGGCGACACGATGGTGCCGCTGCCGAGGTTCTCGACGGTCGCGGGCATTCCGCTGACCGAGCTTGTCGCCATGGGGCTGCATGACCCAGGCCAAGCTCGACGAGATCTGCACGCGGACCGCCAACGGCGGAGCGGAGATCACGAAGCTCGTCGGTACGAGCGCCTGGTACGCGCCAGGCGCCGCCGCGGCCGAGATGGTCGAGGCGATCCTGAAGGACAAGAAGTCAGATCCTGCCGTGCTCGGTGTTCCTCAGGGCGAGTACGGCGTGCGCGATCAGTTCCTCGGCGTGCCGGTCAAGCTCGGCAAGGGCGGCGCCGAGCAGATCATCGAGATCAAGCTCACCGGCGACGAACAGACCGCCCTCATGAAGTCGGCGGCCGCGGTCAAGGAACTCACCTCCGTTATTGGCGTGTAGGCACTAGGCCCGCCCCGCCGAAGTACGTAGGGCGGGCCGGGTTTCGGCCCGCCAATTCCCGGTTTCGCGACCGGCTGTCCCACACCGCAGACGCCGGCCGTCGCTCAGACGGCCGGCGATCCTTTGTTGTCAACAAGTTAGCGTTTAATCGGTCAGGCACGAAACCTGCCTCCGCTCAATAGATCATGAGCACGCTGCTGAAGGATGTCGGGTTCGCGCTACGCGTTCTGAGGAAGCGGCCGGTCTTCACGTTGACTGTCGCGTTGACGCTCGGTCTCGGGATCGGCGCGACCACCGCGATTTTCAGCGTGGTGAACGCGGTGCTTCTCCGGCCGCTCCCGTACGCCAACGCGGATCGTGTCGTGGTGGTCTGGGGCGAGCTCCGAAACCGGAACGTGAACGACTGGCCGTTTTCGAACCCGGACTTCGCGGACGTCCGCGCGCAATCTTCGTCTTATGACGGCCTGGCAGCCGTGATCACGAACCGCGGAGCGATCGCAGGGCCGCACGGCGAGACCGAAACGCTCCGCACGGCGGTCGTCACCACCAACATCTTTTCTGTACTGGGACTACGTGTCGCGCGCGGGCGGGACTTCTCGGATGAAGACGGCCTGCCTCCGCCGCCACCTCCGCAGCAGGGACCTGGACCCGTGCCGGCGGGCGGAGGCGCCCGCGCCGGCGGTCCGCCGCCCGCCAATCCGGGGCCGCCTCTGCCGCAGCCGCCAGGCAGGGTCATTCTCAGCCACGAGTTCTGGCAGCGCTTCTTCGGCGGCGATCCGAACATCGTCGGCACCACGACGCGCCTCGGGTTGCAGACGATTGAAGTGATCGGGATCCTCGCTCCGGGTGCGGAACTGCTGTTCCGGCCGGGCACCGGCGTCGAACAGCGTCCCGATGTCTGGCGCCCGCTTCGCGTTGATTTCACGCAGGGCAATCGCAACAACGTCGGCATCCGCGTGCTCGGCCGGCTGAAGCCGGACGTGACCATCGCGCAGGCGCAGGGCGAGGCGGATCGGATCGCCGCCGAGCTTCGAGAGCGCTTCGAGATCAAGCAGACGGCCGGCTTGTTCTTTCACGTCGAGCCGATCGGCCGCGATCTCGTCGCCAACGTCCGCCAGGCCATCCTCGCGTTGATGGGCGCGGTCGTCTTTGTCCTCCTGATTGCCTGCGCGAACGTCGCGAACCTGCTGCTGGCGAAGTCATCGGCACGAGAGCGCGAGCTCGCCGTGCGTGCTGCGCTTGGCGCGGGGCAGGGGCGACTGGTGCGGCAGCTGCTGGCCGAGAGCCTCACGATCGCGATGGCCGGTGCCCTCATCGGCCTGGGCCTCGCGCACTTCGGCATCAGGCTGCTGCTGTCGCTCTCGCCGGACAACCTCCCGCGGCTGGAAGGCGTGTCGCTGAATCCGATGGTGCTGGGTTTCGCGGCGCTCGCGACTCTCGTCTCGTCCGTACTTTTCGGTCTCGTGCCCGCGATTCGGTCAGCGCGGCCAGATCTCATCGACGTGCTCCGGAAGGCCGGACGCGCGGCCGGCTTGGGATCCGGCGCGGGGCTCCGCAACGGCGTCGTCGTCGCCGAGGTCGTGCTCTGTTTCGTGCTGCTCATCGGGTCCGGCCTGATGCTCCGCAGCTTCATCGCGCTGCAGCGCACGGATCCCGGATTCAATCCGAATGGCGTCCTGACGTTCCAGCTTGGCGGCTTTCAGCTCAACGGTCCGGACGCGGCTCGGGCCTTCGTCCAGGAGATGACCGCGAAGCTCGGAGCGCTGCCGGGAGTCGAGGCTGTCACCGTCGGCACGACCTTGCCGCTCGACGGCAGCAACGCAAATGCGCGCTGGGGCACGGAAGCCGCAGCGTCCGATTCGACGAAGTTCCAGCAGGCGACCACGTACTTCGTGACGCCGAGCTTCTTCAACACGCTCGGCACGCCGGTGGCTGAAGGGCGGACGTTCACCGACGCTGACCCGCCGGGCGCGATGCACATCGTCATCGACAGCCTGCTCGCGCGAAAGGCGTTCCCTGGCGAGTCGGCGGTGGGCAAGACGCTGCTCTCGCGGATCCGGACGGAACAGCCGGAACGCTTCGAAGTGATTGGTGTGGTGAAACATCAGCGCCACACGTCGCTCGCCGAAGAGGGACGCGAGGGGATGTACTTCAGCGCCGGCCTGATCGGCGGCATTCCCGGTGGACGCTGGGCCATGCGCGTGAACGGCGACCCGGCGGCGTCCGTGCCAATGCTGCGGGCCGAGGTCGCGAAGATGCCGGGGCCGCCGCTCGTTCGGGAGGTCCGGCCGATGACCGACTTCGTTGACGATTCCACCGCCGCGACGCGTTTCGCCCTGGTTTTGATCGGGATCTTCGGCGTCATCGCGGCACTGCTGGCGACGGTCGGGCTCTACGGCGTCCTGTCGACCATCGTCCGGCAGCGCACGGCCGAAATTGGCGTGCGGATGGCGTTCGGGGCGACCCGGGGCACCGTCTTCGGCCTGGTCGTCGGCCACGGGCTCCGGCTGAGCCTCATCGGCATCGTCGTCGGCCTGGGGGTGGCCTATCTGCTTACCGGGGTCATGCGGACGATGCTCGTCGGGGTCACGCCCACCGATCCGGTGACGTTCGCGAGCATCGCGGTTCTGTTCCTGATCGTTGCCATGGTGGCGTGCGGGATCCCGGCCTGGCGGGCCTCCCGGCTGGATCCCACCGTGGCCCTGAGGGAAGAGTAACGAACCTCACACATCTGTCGTCCCGCTCACGACTTCGTGCGATGTGCCGCGCGCAACTCTCGGCAAGTTTCGTCTGTGCTGGCCGGCAAACTCACGAGGCTGTTTTTCTCGCCAGGCATGCGCCTTGCAGCCGTGTTTGTCGATTACGGTTCACGAGGCGATGCCATGTTGGGTTTATTCAGCATTGTCGGCTGCCTGCTGATTTTCGCCGGCCTCTGGGGCTCGGCGATCAGCATGCGGCGCGACGGACCACGATTCTAGAGAGTTACCGCTTCTTCGCGGATTTCGCACCCCGACGGGGCTTGCCGCGCTGGCGCGCCGCCGTGGCGGCCTCCTGCGGATTCTCGGGCGGCTCGCACGTGCCGCTCTTGCAGAGCCAGCTCCCGGGGCAGTCCTGATCGACCGAGCAGGCCGAGGCGAGGCTCAAGGTCTTGAGGGAGTGCGTGCAGGTCGTCAGCTTCTGCAGGATGTCCCCAAAGTTAGTGCGGTCGGTCACGTATTTCGTCGTCGCCAGGATCTCGATTCTCAGCGCCAGCACGCGAATTGCCGCAAGCGCCGCCACATCATCGTCATCAGTCTGCCAATCTAACGTCATCTGGTCCTCTCCTTGTGAGCGTCGTTCTTACTTCGTGCCCGGCGCCGGCGACGTTCGCGCGACGTGAACGTGGATGTCCTGTTTCTTGTCTTCAATAGCGAAAACCAACGAGCCGTCCGGGCGCGGCCGGACGCCTGAGAAAGAAATGGTCGACAGCCGGTTCTCCGTCAGGCGTTCGAGCGATCCGGAGATGAGAGAGAGTGCGAACAGGTTCTGACTGGATCCTTCCAGCCGCGTCATGTAGACGAGGGACTGCCGGGCGTCCACACGGACCGAAGAGTAGTAGACCCCGTCGATTCGATGCGCCGGATGGCGCTGCCCCGTTGTCGCGACCGTCTCGAGCTCGATGGTGGCTGGGGGGATCGCCGCCTCTTTCTGGGAAATGACCACGACCGCCTGATCGTTTGAAGTCCAGCCGCGGCAGGACACCAACTCGCCCGTCTCCCAACGTCGGAGGGCGCTGCTTTGTCGTGTCGAGAGGTCCACGACCCGCAACTCGATACCTGCGCGGGACACGGCAAGGTAGGCGAGCTGTCGGCCGTCGGACGAGGGATAGACGTCCCGCAGGCGCTCGCCTTCGCGGGCCGCAACGACTGGCGAGGGATCGACGCCTGTTCCGGGTCGGTAACTCCTGATCGCCGCGCCCGGCGCCCGCTGGAGGAAGAACAGCTGGCTCGAGTCGGGTGCCCACGCGAACGGCTGAGAGGTCCAGTCGGTCGGGAAGAGCGAGGCGCCGGATGCCAGTAGAGCGTCCGTCACCAGATCCGTAGCCTTCGTGCTCAGTGTCTTCAGTCGCAGCGACGGCTTCGACTGGGTCGGGCCGACGAACGCGACGTGCGCGCTGTCAGGCGATAGGAGCGGCGCATAGCCCGTGTCCAGGGCTTCCGTCTGCGTCACGAGCGCCCTGTCCTGGAGGATCCCGACCATGACGCGCCCGTCGAGCGGGCCATATCCCTCTCGGGGGCTTTCGAGCGCCCGCTGAAAGGCCACGACTCCGCCGTCGGCCGACACCGAGGGCGAGAGGTCCGCGAGCGTGTCGCTTGTGACGGGCTCCAGGGTCGCCGTCGGCCTCGACTTGTCGGGGGCCGGCCGCAGCCAGAGGTGCGCGGTCTCGTCTATGAGCTGGAACGTGATCAGCGCCCCGTCCGCCGATGCGCTTTCCGGAATCTCCGTGGTCCGGCCCGTCGTCAGGGGCCACGACCGGGCATCGGTGGTGGAGATCGCCCAGATGTCGATCTGTCCCCCGCGATTGGACTGGAAAACGACGGTGTCACGACCGGCCCAGATGGGACGCCGCTCGAAGTGCTCGGTGGCTGTGAGCGGCCTCATCGCCGAGCCATCGAGGCCGGCGATCCAGAGGTCTTCCCGATCGCCTGCGGACACGGCCATGACGACCTGCTTGCCGTCCGGCGACACGTCGAAACCACGAAACATGCCGGCCCGCCCGTCGATCTCTGGAAGGGTCCATTGCGTGCTGAGATCGGTGGCGGTTTCGAGTCGCGAGTCGACGCGTTGGAGCACGGTCGGCCGCCGGTCGACCTGGACGAAGATGCCGACGCCGATCCACTTGAGCACCTGCAGGCTGGCGGCCTCGAGCCGAATACTCTTCCGAATGACGCCGCCGGTCGGCGCCGGGATGATCTGGAGGAACACGCCATCGGGCAGCCGCACGGCGCACGCCAGCTCGCTCCCGTCGGGCGACCAGGCGCAGCTTTCGACCGTCCCGGCGGGCAGGATGATTTTGGTGGCATCTCCACCGGCGGTGGGCTTGACGAACAGCTCGGACCTGCCATCGCGGTCGGACAGGAACGCCACCCAGCGCCCGTCGGGCGACGCACGGCTGCTCTTCTCTTCGCTCGGCCAGGTGACGAACGGCCGCTGCTCGCCCGCGAGTCCCGTTGCCGGTGACTGGCCCGACTGCCGGACGAGCAGCACCGCGGTGGTCACCAGACCGAGCACAATCGCGGCGACAGCCCAACGGCGCCACGGCTCCGCCGCTCGCCCGCGGCCCGAGCTGGTCGGCAATCTGGCGTAATGCGGCCGCGACTTCTGTGGCCGATGCCGGCCGCGCCGCCGGCTGCTTGTCGAGGCAGGCGTTGACGACGCGGGCCACGTCTGCCGGGATCTTTGGCGCGAACCGTGACAACGACTTCGGCCGCCGGTTCAGCACGCTCTGCTCGTATGCGGCGCCCGAGGTGCCCTCGAACGGCAGCTCGCCTGTGAGGCACTGGAAAAGGACGACCCCAAGCGAGAAGAGGTCGGTCTGCGGCGTGAGTCGCTGTCCGAGCACCTGCTCGGGCGCCATGTAGGCCGGGGTGCCCGCGTGTGGCCGGGTGACCTCGTCGGCCGTGTGCGTCAATTCGTCCGGGTGCGCCGCGGTCGCGTGGGCGAGGCCGAAGTCGAGCAGCTTCACGTGGCCGTGCGACGTGACCATGACGTTCGACGGCTTGATGTCCCGGTGCACGACGCCGCGCGCGTGCGCGTTGGCGAGGCCTTCGGCGATCTCGCTCGCGATGCGGACAGCCTCGGCCGCCGGTAATCGTCCATGTCGCAGGCGCGCCGCGAGCGTTTCGCCCTCGACGAACTCCATGACACAGAGCAAGCCCTGTTCGGTTTCGAGCAGCTCGTAGATGTGGCAGATGTACGGATGGTCGAGCGAGGCGGCCGCCAGTGCCTCGGTCCGGAGCCGGTCCTTGGCCTGCTCGTCGGGCGTCTCGCGCTCGCGAATCGCCTTGATGGCGACCGGGCGTTTGAGCTGCTGGTCGTAGGCCTTGTAGACGATGCCCATGCCGCCGGTGCCAATGGTCGAGAGGATCTCGTAGTGTCCGACCACGCCTGCGAGCATTGGCGACCTCAACGCTGAGCCGAGGAGGCTCAGCGTACCACAGGGATTCGCTTGATCGACCTGCGCAACTTTCAATAAACTTTCGCTCGCGATGAAGATTCACGAGTACCAGGGCAAGGAGATTCTGGGCCGCTACGGCGTTCCGATTCCGCGCGGCGAAGTGGCCGGGACTGCGGACGAGGCGCGTGCAGGCGCCGAGCGCCTCGGCGGCGGCGTCGTGGTGGTCAAAGCGCAGATCCACGCCGGAGGCCGGGGCAAAGGCGGCGGCGTGAAAGTGGTCAAGAACGCGGCGGCCGCGCATGACGCGGCGTCCGCAATTCTCGGGATGCAGCTCGTGACCTACCAGACGGGGCCGGCCGGACAGCGCGTGTCCCGCGTGCTCGTGGAGCAGGGACTCGACATCGAGCGCGAGCTCTACCTCGGGCTCGTGATCGATCGATCCACACAGAAGCCCGTCCTGATGGCAAGCCCGGATGGCGGCGTCGAGATCGAGAAAGTCGCCGCCGAGACGCCGGACCGCATCTTCAAGGCGTTCATCGACCCCGCGATTGGTCTGCAGGCCTTCCAGGCCCGGCAGCTCGCGTTCGGTCTCGGCCTGAAAGGCGATCAGGTGGGGAAGGCCGTGCGGATGATGATGTCGGTCTACCAGGCGTTCCTGGGCACTGACGCGTCGCTCGTCGAAATCAACCCGCTCATCGTGACGAAGAGCGGCGACCTCATCGCGCTCGACGCCAAGATCAACTTCGACGACAACGCGCTCTTCCGTCACGCTGAACTGAAGGAGCTCCGCGACCTCAGCGAAGAGGAACCGCTCGAGATCGAGGCCTCGAAGTTCTCACTGAACTACATCAAGCTCGACGGCACCATCGGCTGCATGGTCAACGGCGCCGGCCTCGCCATGGCGACGATGGACATCATCAAGCTGGCGGGAGGGGAGCCGGCGAACTTCCTGGACGTCGGCGGCGGGGCGAATGCCGAGCAGATCAAGAACGCCTTCCGCATCCTGATGTCCGACAAGAGCGTCAAGGCCGTGCTCATCAACATCTTCGGCGGCATCCTCCGGTGCGACGTGCTCGCGCAGGGCGTGATCGCGGCGGTCACCGATCTTGGCGTCCGCGTGCCGATCGTCATCCGCATGGAAGGCACCAACGTCGAGCTCGGCAAGCAGATGCTGAAAGAGAGCGGCCTCAACTTCACGACGGCCGATTCGATGGGCGAAGCGGCAGAGAGAGTTGTGAAGCTGGCCACGTAGGGCGCGCCGGGTTTTGGCGCGCCATGACGACGCGGCTCGAAGGTCGAGCCGCGCTACGACAGGATCCCGAATGTCTGTACTAATCGATAAGTCCACGCGTCTCCTGGTCCAGGGTCTCACCGGCCGGGAAGGCACGTTTCACGCCAAAGCGGCGCAGGCCTATGGCACGAACGTCGTCGGCGGCGTGACGCCCGGTAAGGGCGGCACCACGCATGAAGGCTGGCCGGTGTTCGACACGGTCGCCGGGGCTGTTCGAGCGACGGGCGCCAATGCCTCGGTCATCTTCGTGCCGCCGGCCGGCGGCGCCGACGCGGTGATGGAGGCCGCCGATGCCGGACTCGCGCTCGCGGTCTGCATCACGGAAGGCATTCCGACGATCGACATGATGCGGGCGCTGGCGTTCATGCGGCAGACACCGATGCGGCTGGTTGGCCCGAACTGTCCCGGCGTCATCACGGCGGGACAGGCGAAGGCCGGCATCATCCCGGGCCACATCTGCAAGCCGGGTCGCGTCGGCATCGTGTCCAAGAGCGGCACGCTGACCTACGAGGCGATTCATCAGTTGTCGGGGCTGGGCCTGGGCCAGACGACGTGCATCGGAATCGGCGGTGATCCGTTGATCGGGACCTCGTTCATCGACGTCCTGAGGCTCTTCGCGGCGGACGCGGAGACCGAGGCGGTCGTGCTCATCGGCGAGATCGGCGGCAGCGCGGAAGAAGAGGCCGCGGCCTACGTCAAGGCGTCGTTCAAGAAGCCGGTGGTGGGGTTTATCGCCGGGCAGACGGCGCCCCCGGGGCGCCGCATGGGCCACGCCGGGGCGATCATCGCGGGAGGGAAGGGCACGGCCGCCGAGAAGATGGCGGCGCTCGCCGATGCCGGCGTGACGGTCGTCAAGAGTCCGGCGGACATCGGCCGGGCGGTCCAGGACGCGCTCGGCGCCAGATAACGCGATAAAATAAATCATCTGATGAGCTCCACCCTGCCCAGCCCGGCTCCCGCAGAGGCCGCCCAGCGGTCGCACGTCGTCAACGACTTCAGCATTCAGGTCGCGACCGTGAACGGCTCGGGAAGCCAGACCGCCAACCTCGTCCTGCTGCGCTCCATCTTCCAGATGGGGGTGCCGGTGTCGGGCAAGAACCTGTTCCCCTCGAACATCGCCGGCCTCCCGACCTGGTACACGATCCGGGCGAACCACCGCGGCTACGTCAGCCGCAAGAAAGAGATCGATTTTCTCGTCGCGATGAACCCGGAGACGGCGCGGGAGGACGTGCTCTCGCTCGAGCCGGGTCGGGCCGTCGTGTACGACGAGCCGCTCAAGCTCAATGCGCTCCGGAGCGACCTGGTCTTCTATCCGGTGCCGTTCGACAAGATCGTCGCGGAGGTCTGTCCGGACGCCAAGCTGCGACGCCTCGTGAAGAACATGATCTACGACGGCATCCTGTCGCACCTGCTCTCGATCGAGCTGGGTGAGATGGAGCTGGCCCTTGCGCGCCAGCTTGGCAAGAAGCTGAAGGCGATGCAGCTCAACATGAGCGCGCTCGAAGGCGGCCGCAAGTACGCCGCGGACCACTTCGAGAAGCTGGACCCCTACCGGGTCGAGCGGATGAACAAGACCGCGGGGCAGATCCTGGTCGACGGCAACGCCGCGGCCGCCATGGGCTGCATGTTCGCCGGCGTCACCGTCGTCGCCTGGTATCCGATTACGCCGTCCTCGTCGCTCCCCGAGACGCTGATTGGCTACATGCGGAAGTACCGCATGGACAAGGAGACCGGCAAGGCGACGTTCGCCATCGTCCAGGCAGAAGACGAGATCGCCGCGATCGGCATGGTGGTCGGCGCAAGCTGGGCTGGCGCGCGGGCGATGACGTCCACGTCCGGGCCCGGCATTTCGCTCATGTCCGAGTTCGCCGGCCTGGCGTACTACGCCGAGCTCCCCGCGGTCGTCTTCGACATTCAGCGGGTCGGGCCGTCAACGGGCCTGCCGACGCGGACGGCGCAAGGCGACATCCTGTTCACGGCGATAAACTCCCACGGCGACACGCAACACGTGCTGCTGCTTCCGTCCTCGGCGGAGGAGTGCTACGAGATGGCGATGGGGGCCTTCGACCTCGCCGAGCGGCTCCAGACGATCATCTACGTGATGAGCGATCTCGACCTCGGGATGAACACGTGGATGTCGCAGCCGTTCACGTATCCGGAAAAGCCGTTCGATCGCGGGAAGGTCCTCGACGAGGCGAAGGTGCGCGAGATCGGCGCGTCCTGGGGCCGCTACAAGGATCTCGACGGCGACGGCATCCCGTGGCGCACGCTGCCCGGCACTGGCGCTCCGGCGTACTTCACGCGCGGATCGGGCCACAACGAGATGGCCCAGTACACCGAACGGCCGGACGACTACGTCAAGAACCTCGACCGGCTGCGGCGCAAGTTCGACACCGCCAAGTCACTGGTGCCGGCGCCCGTGGTCGAGTCTGAAACGGGGGCGACCGTCGGCTTCATCGCGTTCGGATCGACCCACTGGGCGATGGAGGAGTCGCGTGATCAGCTTCGCGAAGAGACCGGGCTGAAGACTTCGTACCTTCGCCTCCGCGCGTATCCGTTCACGCCGGAGCTCGACGCGTTTATCCGCGTCCACGATCGCGTGTACGTCGTCGAACAGAACCGCGACGCGCAGATGATGAGCCTGCTGCGCATGAATCTCGAGCCGGCGCTGATCGCGAAGCTGCGCAGCGTGCTCCACTACAACGGACTGCCCATCGACGCGCGCAGCATCACGGACGCGGTGAACGAGCAGGAAAAGGTGCGCGGGACTGAAGTCCCGCGCTACGACAAACTATGAGCACCGAAACCCCGACACCCGGCAAGCGCACGAACCGCATCAACCTGGACGTGACCTCGTATCGCGGCAGCAAGACGACGCTGTGCGCGGGGTGCGGGCACAACGCGATTTCGGAACGCATCATCGACGCGTTTTTCGAGATGGGCGTCGATCCGAAGCGGGTCATCAAGCTCTCGGGCATCGGCTGCTCGAGCAAGAGCCCCGCCTATTTCCTGAATCCGTCGCACGGGTTCAACTCGGTGCACGGCCGGATGCCGTCCGTCGCGACCGGCGCGGTGCTCGCCAACAAGGACATGCTCGCGATTGGCGTGAGCGGCGACGGTGACACCGGCGCCATCGGCATCGGCCAGTTCGTGCACCTCATGCGGCGCAACCTGCCGCTCATCTACATCATCGAAGACAACGGGTGCTACGGCCTGACCAAGGGGCAGTTCTCGCCGACGGCCGATCTCGGCTCGAAGGCCAAGAACGGCGTCGTGAACGACCTGCCGCCGATCGACACGTGCCTGCTCGCGATCGAGCTGGGCGCGTCGCTCGTCGCGCGGTCGTTCTCGGGCGACAAGAAGCAGTTGCTGACGGTCCTCAAGGCCGCCATCTCGCACCGCGGGACGTCGATGATCGACGTCATCTCGCCGTGCGTCACCTTCAACGACCACGACGGCTCGACCAAGAGCTACTCGTACGTGAAGGACCACGACGAACCGCTCGGCGAGATCAGCTTCGTGCCGTACTTCGAGGACATCAAAATCGAATACGAGGCCGGCTCGACGACCGCCGTGAAGATGCACGACGGCTCGTCGCTGTTCCTCCGCAAGGTCGCCGAAGACTACAACCCATCCGACAAGATCTCCGCCATGCGCCTGCTCCACGAGACGGCGCGCCGCGGCGAGTTCGCGACCGGCATCCTCTACATCGAGCCGGACAAGGACGACTTCATCGATACCCTGAATCTCACCGAGACGCCGCTGGCGTTCCTGCCGGCGGACACCGTACGACCGCCAAAGGCCGTCCTCGACGAGATCATGGAAAGCCTGCGCTGAAGTACACACGGCCGTAACAGGCCCGACCCCTTCACGTAACACGGCGCCCCTAGGCTTGGCCCAGCGCGGGCCCTGTCGCCCCCTGAGGAGCTGCCGTGGTGCGGATGAGCCGGGTACGTCAGTGGTTTGTTTCAGCCGTGACGATGGTCGCGCTGCTGGTTCCGGCGGCGCTTGCGTGGGGTCAGCAGGGGGCGAACCCCGTGCCGACCAGTTGGGGCCTGTATTACAAGGAGATTCGGAAGGACGATCGAATCTACGTCTTCAACATCCCCGACGAGGCCACGCGGTTCGAGGCTTCCGGTGAGATGGGGAGGGCGCTGACGCGGCCGGGCTCGGGACCCAAGGGCGAGACGGTCGTCGGCGACAGCGAGCGCGCGCTGCAGCTCTTCTATTTCAAGCACGGCCTGTCGGAGGTGGTCCCGGATCCGATTGTGCCCACCCAGCGCGTCGAGTGGCGCGACGGAAAAACCCGCATCACGACGGACCTCGCGTACCTCGAGATGTCGAACCGCATCCAGGTCCGCTACTCGCACGATTTTCCGGACGACACGATCACGCTGCCCGGCACCGGTGGGCCTGGGGATTCGAGAGGCTCGTTCCGGATCCGGCGCGCGAAGTTCAAGCTCGAGGGCTGGCTCTTCCACCCGCCGGGCGTCGCCCCCGCTCCGATCACGCAACCGAAGATCTCGTACGAGCTGCAGCTCAACTGGCCCGCGCTCACCGGCGCCAACATCGGGGCGATCCTGGAAGACGCGCAAATCGCGGTCGACCCGACCGGGAGCGGCAAGTTCCGCGTGCTGTTCGGCCAGTTCAAAGTGCCGTTCGGCCGCCAGGAGATGACGTCGTCGGGCAACCAGTCGATGGTGGATCGATGGATCGGCTCCGGCGATCTCTCGCGAGGCCGCGACACAGGGGTCGCCGTCCAGGGCGCGCTGCGCAACAACACGATCGAATACCGCGCGGGGATCTTCAACGGCAACGGGTTGACGCGGACGCTCAATGACAACGCGTCGTTCCAGTCGAACGTTCGCCTGATGTGGCAGCCCAACGGCAGCCAGCCGCTCGCGCAGCGAGCGTGGATCAGCGGCGCGCTCTATTCGGAGTCCGATTTCGAGTCGACGATCGTGCCGATCTACGCGTTCGCGTTCAATTACGAGCACAACGACTTCCATCGAACGACGACCGGCAACGACCTCAAGTCCGACGTCTTTGGCATCGACGGCATCTACAAGTACAAGGGCATTTTCGCCACCGGCGAGTACTACTACCGGAAGCGCACGCCTGAAACGGGCAACAAGTTCAACGCCGACGGCGGCTTCATTCAGTTCGGGGTGATGCTGAACCAGTTCCGCACCTGGGAGGCGTCCTTCCGCTACGGCTCACGCGACGTCAACAGCCGGCTGGGCAACGACACCCTGGACGAGATTCGCGGGGGGATCAGCTACTACTACCGCCGGCACACGCTGAAGTTCCAGGCCGACGTCGGCCGGCTCGGGACCGGACTGGGCGCGGCCGCGGGCACCACGCGAAAGGACTACGAGTTCCGCATGCAGTCGCAGTTCATTTTCTAGCAGATGGCGGGGGGCGTTTACGCCGTTGTTGCACGGCAGGCGTACGCTTCGGGGTTCCACGCCACCGGCGCATCTTGGAGGGACCGATCATGAATCGTGTTCTCGTCGCTGTCGCGGCGGCGTCCGTTGCTGCGGTCGCCGTTTCGGCAACTCAACTCGTCAAAGTCGACCCGTCCGTGCCCGCGTATCAGAAGGCCAGCGGCGTGTCGGGAAGTCTCAGCAGCATCGGATCCGACTCGATGAACAACCTGATGACGCTCTGGGCCGAGACCTTCCGGAAGTTCTATCCGAACATCAAGGTGCAGGTCGAAGGCAAGGGCTCGTCGACCGCACCGCCCGCGCTGATCGCGGGCACCGCGCAGTTCGGTCCCATGTCGCGCCAGATGCGATCGACCGAGATCGATCAGTTCCAGCAGCGCTACGGCTACAAGCCGACAGAGATCCGCACGAGCTATGACGCGCTGTCGGTGTACGTGCATCGCGATAACCCGATCAAGCAGCTGACGCTGGCGCAGGTCGAGGCGATCTTCGGGAAGAGCCGCCGCCGCGGCTACAAGCAGAACGTGGCGACATGGGGCCACCTGGGACTCACGGGTGACTGGGCGAACCGGCCGATCGGCCTCTACGGCCGCAATTCGGCGAGCGGGACCTACGGGTACTTCAAGGAGATCGTCCTGAAGAACGGCGACTACAAGGACACCGTCAAGGAGCAGCCCGGCTCGGCCTCCGTCGTCCAGGGCGTGACCGAGGATCGGTTCGGCATCGGCTACAGCGGCGCCGGCTATCGGACGTCCGGCGTGCGAGCGGTGCCGCTGGCCGAGACCGAGGCGGGGCCGTACTTCGAGGGCTCCTACGAAGAGGTGACCAGCGGCAAGTACCCGTTGAGCCGATTTCTCTACCTCTACGTCAACAAGGCGCCCAACAAGCCACTGGACCCGCTGCCCTTCGAATTCCTGAAGCTGATGCTCAGCCGTGAAGGTCAGGAAGTCGTGGTGAAGGACGGCTACATGCCGCTTCTCAGCAAGCAGGTGCAGGAGGAGCTGGCCAAGATCAAATAATCGGTCGCGCGCCGCGCTGCCGGTGTCGTCATGAGCGCTACCTCGGGGCCCACAAACGCCGTCGCGGCGGCCGCCGCACCCGAATCGAGCGTTCGCCGTCAGATGGCGGCGGCGGTCGGGCGCATCAGGCGTCTCAAGCAGATCGATCGGCTCGCCGTCAGCGTCATCACGTTTGGCGGCGTGGCGGTCGTCGCAAGCGTCATCGGGATTCTCGTCTTCATCGCCGCCGAAGCGATTCCGTTGTTCCGGGCAGCGAAGGCGACGCCGACAGGTGTCGTCACGCTGGCGGGTCTCGCCGCCAACACCTCGTCGACGATGGCGGCGCTCGGGGTGGACGAGTCGCGACGGTATATCTACCGCGTGGACGGGAACGGGACCGTGTCGTTCCACGCCCCCGACACGGGCGCCCGCGTGTTCGATCGGCCCGTGGCGCCGATCGCCGGCGCGTCGATCACGGCGTCTTCGCGTTCGTTGAGCAACGACTTCGTCGCGCTCGGCACGAACGACGGGCGCGTGGCGCTGATTCAAGTGCGGTTCACGCCCGTGCACGAGGGCGGCGAGGTCAAGGACGTGAAGGTCGACGTCGTCGACCGCGGCCTCGTCGCGATCGACCCGGCCAGGCGGCCGATTCGCCGCGTGGCGTATCTCGAGGAGGGCGACCGCAAGATCGTCGCCGCGCAGACGTCCGACATCGAGGTCGTGCTCTGGTGGGCCGAGGAGGGCGGCGCCACGCGCCAGCAGGTCGTGACCGGCGACGGCGGCGTCGTCACCGCGATCGCGGTGGGACGCACCGGGACGGCCATCGCGGGAACGGACCGGGGCGACGTTTTCGTCTGGGAGCTCGAAGAGACCGCCACGCGTGTGGACGCAGCCAGGGTCGGTCCTGCCGCCATCACCGCGCTCGGGTACGTGATTGGCGAACGCACGCTCATCGCCGGAAGCGCCGACGGCCACGTCAGCGCGTGGTTCCGCGCGCCGGCCGGGGCGGACGACACGCTCAAGCTGGTGCGGGCGTTCGAGTTCGAGCCGCAGCGGTCCGCGATCACCGCGATCGCGGCGTCCACACGAGACCGGACATTTGCGACCGCCAGCCAGGATGGCGAAATCGTGCTGCGCCACCAGACGTCGGGACGAACGCTGGTCAGCGTGCCAGGCACTCAGGCGGTCGGTCACTTCGTCATGACCCCCCGGAGCGACGGGCTGCTCGTCGCTCGGGCGAGCGGCGTCATCGATCAGTTTGCCGTCGCCAATCCGCATCCCGAGGTGAGCTGGCACACGCTGTTCGGGAAAGTCTGGTACGAGGGCTACGCGAAGCCCGAGTACGTCTGGCAGTCCACCGGCGCCACCGACGACTTCGAGCCCAAGATCAGTCTGGTGCCGCTGGTCTTCGGCACGATCAAGGGCACGTTCTACGCGCTCATCTTCGCGATTCCGCTCGCGGTGCTCGGCGCGCTCTACACCTCCCAGTTCGTGCACCCGACCATTCGCGCGCGCATCAAGCCGACCGTCGAGATCATGGCGGCGCTGCCGAGCGTCGTGATTGGCTTCGTCGCCGGCCTGTACCTGGCGCCGGTGGTCGAACGCAACCTTGTCGCCGTGATGCTGCTCATCGTCACGCTGCCGATCTTCGGCACGTCAGGGTTCCTCCTCTGGCGTCTCTTGCCGGGGGCGATTCAGCGTCGCCTGAAAGTCGGCGCGGAACTGCTGGTCATCATCCCGCTGATCCTCCTGGGCGCCTGGATCGCCCTGATGATCGCGCCGGCGGTCGAAGGCGCCCTGTTCGCCGGCGATGCGCGTCAATGGCTGTCGACGTCGCTGGGCATCACCTATGACCAGCGCAACAGCCTCGTCGTGGGTTTGGCGATGGGCTTCGCCGTCATTCCGATCATCTTCACGATCTCCGAGGACGCGTTTTCGAGCGTGCCCGCCACGCTGTCGGCCGCGTCGCTCGCGCTCGGCGCCAGCCGCTGGCAGACGGCCGTGCGCGTCGTGATCCCGACCGCCAGCCCGGGCGTCTTTTCGGCCATCATGGTCGGCTTCGGGCGCGCCGTCGGCGAGACGATGATCGTGCTCATGGCGACGGGCAACACGCCGGTGCTCGATTGGTCGATGTTCAACGGATTTCGCACGCTCTCGGCCAACATCGCCGTGGAAATCCCCGAGGCGCCGCAGGGCGGGTCGCTTGTACCGAACGCTGTTTCTGTCGGGCGCGCTCCTTTTCATCATGACGTTCACCATCAACACGATCGCCGAGCTGGTTCGCCAGCGACTGCGCGACCGGTACAAGGCCGTCTGATGACGCTCCGGGAGATGCTGCGCCGCGGCGACCCCGCGATCTGGTTCACGGGCACCGGTCTCGGCATCAGTCTCCTGATGATCGTCGGCATGGTCGGGCTCATCCTGGTCAACGGCCTCGGCTTCTTCTGGCCGCGACCGCTGGTGCGGGTCACGCTCAACGACGGCACCGTGCTGCTCGGCGAGATTGCGGCGCGCGAAGGCATTCCGAAGCCCGGCACGCCCGAACATCTGAAGCGCATGCGCGTGCAGATGAAGGTCGGCAACCGCGATTTCTCGGGCGCCGACTTCCGGTGGATGGACGAGTCCGACATCAAGGAACAGACCCGGCCCCGTGAGGCCGTCTACCTCGAGCGGCGCGAGTACGGACCGTTCCTGGGCACGCCAGTCCGCCTGCTCGATGGCGACCGGGAGGTCGCGGCGGGTGCCGATCCGGTGTGGACCGCACTGCAACCCCTCATCCACAAGGCCGAAGCCGACCGCGAGAGCATCGTCGAGCTCGAGCGCGACGAAATCGGGGCGATCAACGCCGAAATCGAAGTCGAGCGGCTCGCAGTGCGCAGCCTGTCGCAGGCCGGCACGGCCGCGTCGACGGCCGAACGTGAAGCGCGGGAGCGCCGGCTGGCCGATCTCAAGACGAGGTACGCCGCCGCGGAAGTCAGACTGGCCGAGACCGTGACGCAAGCGTCGCGGACGCGCGTCGTGCTCACCACCGCCGACGGCCAGGAGAAGGAACTGGCGACGCTCGACATCTTCCGCGCGTACCGAGCGAACGAGCTGTCGTTCATGGGCCGGCTCTCGCGTGTACGCGGGACGCCTCTGGGAGTTCCTGGCGGGGGAGCCGCGCGAATCGAATACCGAAGGCGGCATCTTCCCGGCGATCTTCGGCACCGTGATGATGGTGATCCTGATGAGCATCCTCGCGGTGCCGTTCGGGGTGCTCGCGGCGCTCTACCTGCGCGAGTACGCGCGCCAGGGCGTGCTCGTGCGTCTGGTGCGGATCGCCGTCAACAACCTCGCCGGCGTTCCGTCGATCGTATTCGGCGTGTTCGGCCTCGGTTTTTTCGTGTACTTCGTGGGCGGGTCGATCGACCAGGCGTTCTTCAGCGAGCGGCTGCCGACGCCGACGTTCGGGACCGGTGGCATCCTGTGGGCCTCGCTGACGCTCGGCCTGCTCACGGTGCCGGTCGTGATCGTGGCCTCCGAAGAGGCGCTTGGCGCGGTGCCGCGATCGATGCGGGAAGCGTCGCTCGCAACCGGCGCGACGAAGTTCCAGACGATCCTGCGCGTCGTGCTGCCCGCGGCGGCGCCAGGCATCCTCACCGGGCTGATCCTCGCGATGGCGCGAGGCGCCGGCGAGGTCGCGCCGCTCATGATCACGGGCGTCGTCAAGCTGGCGCCCGACCTGCCGCTCGACGGCATCGCGCCCTTCCTGCACCTCGAGCGGAAGTTCATGCACCTCGGCTATCACATCTTCGACGTCGGGTTTCAGAGCCCGAACGTCGAGGCCGCCAAGCCGATGGTCTACGCCACGGCGATTCTTCTGCTCATCATCGTCGTGGCGCTGAACCTCACAGCGATCGTGGTACGGAATCAGCTTCGGAAGCGGTATCAGACGTCCGCCTTCTAGCGCGGCACTGCAGGGGAGTGCTTGCGATGGTTGAGTCAACGGAGAACGCACGCGGCGAGCGCGTCAGGCTGAAGACGGACGTCCCGTTCGTCGCGCCTGTCGCGGCGCAGTCCACGGCGCCGCCCGCGATCGTGATTCGCGACGCGAATCTCTTCTACGGCGCCAAGCAGGCGCTCTTCGACATCTCCATGGACATCGAAGCCCGCCAGGTGACGGCCTTCATCGGTCCGTCCGGCTGCGGGAAATCGACGCTCCTGCGATGCTTGAATCGCATGAACGACCTGATCGACCACGTCAAGGTCACCGGCACCTTCAACGTGCACGGCCAGGAACTGTACGATCCGGCGACGGACGTCATCGAAGTGCGCCGGCGCATCGGCATGGTCTTCCAGAAATCCAACCCGCTGCCGAAGTCCATTTACGAGAACGTCGTCTACGGCCTGCGGATCGCCGGCGTCCGGACCAAAGCGGTGCTGGACGAAGCCTGCGAGAAGAGCCTGCGCGGGGCCGCGCTGTGGGAAGAGGTCAAGGATCGGCTGCAGGAAAGCGGCCTGTCGCTCTCCGGCGGCCAGCAACAGCGGCTCTGCATCGCGCGCGCCATTGCCGTCGAGCCCGAGATCGTCCTGATGGACGAGCCGTGCTCCGCGCTCGATCCGATCGCGACGCTCAAGGTCGAGGAGCTGATCGAGCAGCTCAAGAAACAGTTCACGATCGTGATCGTCACTCACAACCTGCAGCAGGCCGCGCGGGTGTCCGACAAGACGGCGTTTTTCTGGCTCGGGAAGCTGATCGAGTACAACAACACCGCCGAGATGTTCACGAATCCCCGAGAGAAGCACACCAACGATTACCTCACCGGGAGGTTCGGATGATCGAACGACATTTTCACGAGGAGCTTCGAGCGCTCAACCAGAAGCTGGGCGAGATGGGCGCGCTCGTCGAGCGCCGCACGCACGAGGCCATGAAGGCGCTCATCGAGCGCCGGGAAGACCTCGCCGAGATGGTCGCCACCGGCGACCAGGAGGTCAACGAGCTCGAGCTCGAGGTGGACGACATGACGCTCCGGCTGCTGGCGCTGCAGCATCCGGTCGCCTCCGACCTCCGGCACGTCCGCTCGGCCATCAAGGTGAACACCGATCTCGAGCGCATCGGCGACCAGGCCGTCAACATCGCGGAGGCGACCCTTCGGCTCATCACGTTGCCCCCGCTCCGGCCGATGATCGATCTCGCCCGTCTCTCGGAAGTGGCCGAGGGCATGGTGCACGACGCCATGAAGGCGTTTCTCGAGCAGGACGCGGCCCTCGCGCGGTCCGTGCTGCTTCGTGATGACGACGCCGATGCGAGTCGCGACTCGATTTTTCGCGTGCTGTTGACACACATGATGGGGGACCCAGGCACCATCGAGCGCGCGCTGGGACTCATTTTCGTCGCCCGTTCGCTCGAGCGGATCGCCGACCACGCCACCAACATCGCCGAGGACCTCATCTTTTTCGTCGAGGGCCGCGTCGTGCGTCATCATGCGGACCTGCGGGACACGCCATGACGGAATACCACGTGTTGTTTCTCTGCACGGGCAACTCGGCGCGCAGCATCATCGCCGAGGTCCTGCTCAACCACTGGGGCGGCGGCCGCTTCAAGGGGTACAGCGCCGGGAGCTATCCGAAAGGCGCCGTGCATCCGCTGGCGCTGGACGTCCTCCGGAAGTACAAGCTGCCGACGGCAGGACTTCGGAGCAAGAGCTGGGACGAGTTCGCCGCGCCCGGCGCGCCGTCGCTCAATTTCGTCTTCACCGTCTGCGATCAGGCGGCGAAGGAAGTCTGCCCAGTCTGGCCCGGCCAGCCGATGACTGCTCATTGGGGCGTCGAGGACCCCGCGGCCGTCGAGGGCACCGACGCCGACCAGGCACGTGCGTTCAACCGCACGTTCCAGGAGCTGGACGCCCGCATCAAGCTCTTCACCAGTCTGCGCATCCATGAGCTGGATCGACTGGCGCTTCAGAAGCACCTCGACTCGATAGGGAAGTCGCGAGACAAGGTCGTCTGATTCCGCCTCTATAATTGAGCGAGTCCCCATCCAGCGGGGCGACCGGCCACGCCGGCGCTGTCGTCGTCGAAAGCCCGGGAGGACCCAATGACGTCACGTCTCGCGGCGGTGGTGGTCGTGTTGGTCTCGTTCGGCGCCGCTACAGGCGCTTTGCAGTCGTCCGTTGGCCAGACGGCCGATGGGCAGCCAATCTACGAGGCGGGGTCGGGCGTGACCTACCCGACCCTGATTCGCCTGGAACAGCCGCGCTACACCGATCAGGCCAGGCGAGCGCGAATCGGGGGAAGCGTCGAGCTCAGGGCCATCATCCTGCCGGACGGGACCGTCGGGGAGATCCGCGTCGTGAAGTCGCTGGACCGGCAGTACGGACTCGACGAGGAAGCCGTGGCGGCAGCTCGAAAGTGGCTCTTCCGCCCGGGGACGCGCGAAGGAAAGCCCGTCGCCGTGATCGTGACATTGATCCTGGAGTTCAAGCTTGACGGCCAGCCGACTGCCGGGTCGCCGCCGGCGCTGCAGGGCACGCGAATCGAGCCGGAGGATGAGTTCCTCAAGGGAACGTACGCAGCCAGCACGCCCGGGTTGGTCGCGCCGCGCGCCGTGAAGTACTCCACCCCAAGTACACCGCCGATGCCATGCGCGCCAAGATTCAAGGCGTCGTCAAAGTGGACATCGTCGTCCTTCCGGACGGCACGGTCGGCCGCGCCAGGATTGCCGAGTCGCTCGACAAAGCCTTCGGCCTGGACGAGGAGGCGCTCGTCGCAGCGCGAGCCTGGATCTTTGAACCCGGTCTTCTGAACGGCCAACCCGTAGCGGTCGCCACGACCATCGTCTCTGGAGTTCCGGCTGCACTGAAGGGGACGGTCAGGGAATCACGATGATTCCACGCCTCACGGTTGCGGCAGTCCTGCTGGTTGCCTCCGTCGAGGTGCGTTCGGTTGAGCCGATCCGTAGTTGGGACGCAGGTCAGCGAATCTACAAAGCAGGATCTGATGGGGTCACGTTTCCGACCATGATTCAGCCGGGGCAGCCCCTTTCCACAAACGAAGCTCGCCCCGCCTGGATCAGCAGCAGCGTCGAACTCGAGGTCGTCGTTCTGCCGGATGGCAAGGCCGGCGAGGTTCTGGTAGTGAAATGGTTTGACAAGGTGTTGGGGCTGGACGCCGAGGCCGTGAAGGTGGTTCGAACCTGGCGGTTTCGACCGGGAACCCTTGGTGGAGAGCCGGTCCCGACGCTGGTCAACATCATCATGGGATTCGATATCCGGGGCGGACGGCCATCCGCGATCGCCCCTCCGCGGGTCCAGCCGCGATGGGCGCGAATCGAATCGTCATCGGACGATTTTCTGAAGGACACCTACTCGGTACACACGCCGGGCCTGGTCGCGCCTCGGATGGTCAAGCAGTCGCCACCTGCATACACGTCAGGGGCGATGCGCGCCAAGATTCAGGGCGCCGTCAGGGTCGATCTCGTCGTTCTGGCGGACGGCACGATCGGAAGCGCACGAATTGCGCGGTCACTCGACAAAGCGTCCGGGCTCGACGAAGCGGCGTTGATCTCGGCGCGCAGCTGTGTGTTCAAGCCGGGCCTGCTGGACGGCCAGCCCGTGCCGGTGGCGGTGATGATCATCATGGAGTTCCGGCTGGACTGAGGGGGACGGGTCTCAGCTGTGGAAAACTCGCCAACCGCAGTCTTTTATGGTTGGCGAGTTTTCCACAGCTGAGACCCGTCCCCTTATAATCGTCGGGATATGACCTCGGAACGAACGTTCGCCATCATCAAGCCCGACGCCGTCAAAGCCCGGAAGGCCGGCCGGATTCTCGCACGCATCGAGGACGCCGGATTTACCGTGCGCGCGATGCGGTTGACCCATCTCACGAAGAAGGAAGCGGAAGGCTTCTACGCGGTCCACCGCGAACGGCCGTTCTTCGCCAGCCTCACGGAGTTCATGTCGTCGGGCCCGTGCGTCGTGATGGCGCTCGAGGCGCCTGACGCCATCAAGAAGTGGCGCACGCTCATGGGCGCGACCGACCCCGGCAAGGCGGAGGCGGGCACGCTGCGCAAGGAGTTCGGCGCGTCGATCGAGCACAACGCGACGCACGGATCGGACGCGCCGGAAACGGCAGCATTCGAGCTGGGCTACTTCTTCCGAGGGATGGAGAGTTGAGAAGGTCGAAGGTTGAAGGGCGTTGGTGACAAGAACTTTGCTTGGAAGAGCTTGCGGACAAGAGCTTGAACCATGGAGGTTCATGGAGAAGAGCCTCGGAAGATCGTCTTCATGGTCCTTCATGGTTCAATCTTTTGTGACAAGCAGTGTTGGCAGGCCCTGGAGGGCGAAGGTGTGGCCAGGCTTCTCATCATCCTCGGCGCGGTGCTCATCGCGATCGGCGTGCTCGTGAAGCTTGGCGTGCCCCTGGGCCGGCTGCCGGGCGATCTGGTCATCCAGCGCGGCGCCGGCACGTTCTACTTTCCGATTGTCACCTGCCTCGTGATCAGCCTCGTGCTCTCGCTTCTGGCCATGCTCTTCCGCCGCTGAGAGGACTCCCTGTGCCGATCAAGTCCGACAAATGGATCCGCCGCATGGCGCTCGAGCACAAGATGATCGAGCCGTTCGTGGATTCACAGGTGCGCGCCGGCGTCGTGTCGTTCGGTCTGTCGTCCTACGGCTACGACATCCGCGTGGCCGATGAGTTCAAGGTGTTCACGAACATCAACAGCACGGTCATCGATCCGAAGAACTTCGATCCGCGGTCGTTCGTGGACATCCAAGCCGACGTCTGCATCGTGCCGCCGAACTCGTTCGCCCTGTCGCGGACGATCGAGTACTTCCGCATCCCGCGCGACATCCTCACGATCTGCCTCGGCAAGTCAACCTACGCGCGCTGCGGGATCATCGTCAACGTGACGCCGTTCGAGCCGGAATGGGAAGGCTACGTCACGCTCGAGATCTCGAACACGACGCCGCTGCCCGCGAAGATCTACGCCAACGAGGGCATCGCGCAGGTGCTCTTTCTCCAGAGCGACGAGCCGTGCGAGCGCTCCTACGCGGACAAGCAGGGGAAGTACCTCAAACAGCAGGGCGTCACGCTGCCGAGGATCTGACCGGTTACGGCATTTCGGGGGCGGGAAGCTTCCGCCCGTTCCGAAGACGGAGAACGGGCGGATGGGTCGCGAGACCTTCAGGGGTGCCGGTTGAGTCCGAGGCGGCGCAGCCGCCCGCGGAGCGTGCTCGATTTGAGGCCCAGGGTCCGGGCGGCGCCCTCGGGCCCTTCAATCCGCCACTGGCTGTCAGACAGCACCCGCTCGATGTGACGACGCATGACGCCCTTCAGGCTGGTGTCGGAGGAGGTGCCGCCCTCGCTCTGAAGGCCCGTCACGTCGCGCACCGAGATGATGCCGTCCGTGCAGGTGATGATCGCGCGCTGGATGACGTTCTCGAGCTCGCGAACGTTGCCTGGCCAGGTGTAGCTCTCCAGCAGCCGCATGGCTGCCGGCGCGATGCGATCGACCGGCTTGCGAAGCAGGCCGGCGTAGCGGTCCAGCAGGTGCTGGGCCAGGAGCGGGATGTCTTCCCGGCGATCCCGCAGCGCAGGCAGGGTGATCGGAAAGACATTCAGTCGATAGTACAGGTCGTCGCGGAACCGGCGCTCGCGCACTTCGTCCGCGAGGTTCCTGCCGGTCGCCGCGATGATGCGGACGTCGGTGAACACCGGGTGAGCGCCGCCGAGCCGCTCGACCGATTTCTCCTGCAGCGAGCGCAGGAGTTTGGGCTGCAGCTCGAGCTGCAGGTCCGACACCTCGTCGAGAAACAGGGTGCCGCGGTGGGCGATCTCGAAGCGGCCCTGCCGCGCGGCGTCGGCGCCCGTGAAGGCGCCGCGCTCGTGGCCGAACAACTCCGCTTCGAGCAGCGTCGCCGGTAACGCCGAGCAGTTCACGGCGACGAAGGGGTGAGTGCACCGGGAGCTGAGGGCATGAATGGCCCGCGCAACCATTTCCTTGCCGGTGCCGGTTTCTCCGAGGAGTAGCACCGACGCATGCGTCGGTGCTACCTGATTGACGCGCGACATCACGTCGCGCCACGCGAGGCTCTCGCCCACGACCGCGGGACCCGGATCCAGTCGCGACGGCAGTGGGACGGCGGGAACGACTGCGCGAAGAGCTTGGGCTGCCATTTCGTTGTGGCTACACGGTAGGCCTTTCCCGGAGGCCCCGCAATTAGCCCAAGGACCTACGCCCTTGGTCCCGTCCCGGTGGGCCTTTCTTACTGGCGTGTAAACTTCGCGACAAGCGCAATCGACGTGGTCGTGTCGGTGGTCTTGAACCCGGGCGGCGGCAGGTGGACGTACCGCACGGTGTTGGACACCTTCAGCGAGAACAGGTCGGTGAGTTGCGACGTCAGCGACAGGATCTGCGCCACGCGCCAGTCCGCGGCGCGGGCGAACGTGCCCGTCAGGCGCACTTCCTCCTCGAGGGTCGCGGTCGGTGAGATCTTCCAGCGATAGCGGCCGCCCGTTCCGTACGTCGCGCTCGAGACGTCGTCGCCGGTGAGGCGGTCCTCGTTCAGGTAGCCGATGCCCAGGTCGGTGACGAGTTGATGCGCCTCCCGGTCCACGAGTTTCACCGAGAGGCCGCCGTTGATCGAGTTGCGATGCGGCACGCCGGCGAACTCGTCGCGGAAGTAGGCGTACTCGCCGAAGGCGGAGAGACGCTGCGTCAGCACCTTCTCGGCGCGGACCAGGTAGAGAAACGACTCAGCGGACAGGACGGCTTCCGATTCGTTGCGCACGAAGGAAACGCGGTTGCGCACGACCCAGCTCGCCGGGCGCGTGACGAATTCGCCGCCGGCGCTGAACGAGCTGGTGGAGGCGTTGCCGGTCACGCCGACGAACGCCAGCTCGGCGGTGCCCTCATGCCGTGGCGGAGGGGGTGGTGGCGGGGGAGCTTGAGCCTGCGCCGCCGCCTGGACGGGAGCCCACAGAGACACGATGACCATCAGCGCACGTCGCACAGACACCTCGCCATTCGTTGCCGGGGGTTGCGACATTTTGCAATACGTCGGCGGCGGCACAAAGGGGGCGGTACAAGAGAGAGGAGGCCGCCGCGCGGCCTCCTCAGTGCGGACGTGCCGTTCGTCTCGGTCGGGACGCGCGGCGCGGCCTACTGCTGGTTCTGAAGGTCTTCCTGCTGTTGCTGCATCATCTTGACCATGTAGTAGGTGGCCGCCAGGCCGACAGCCGTGCTCACGAGGCCGATGATGAGGCCGGTCTTGCCGCCACCCTGGTGCCGAAGCTTCTTGTTCGGCTTCTGCATGACGGGGCCGGGCCGCTGCTGGGCGACCGTCTCGGTCTTGATGGTGGTCATTGCGCGGTCGATCGAGGCACGGAACTGGGCGGAATTGAGGGTCACATTCACCGGCGCGGCCGTCGCGACCACGGCGGTCGCCTTGGCAGGCGCCTCGTCCCGGTCGGTCGACGCTGCCACGGCAGCCGGCGTCGCCAGGGAGAGAACCAGGGCGCAGGTCAGAAGGGTCGTCAACATTCGGCGCATTTCAGGCTCCTTTGCGGCCCGCACATCCGGGCTCATTCCTATACGCGTCGTTTGGGGGAAAAAGGTGTCAGACGGCCAGTTTGGGGGGCGTCAGTCGTTGACCGGCAGAGTCGCGCGGGATACTATGGAAAGTCCTGACGCGGGGTGGAGCAGTCCGGTAGCTCGTTGGGCTCATAACCCAAAGGTCGGGGGTTCAAATCCCCCCCCCGCAACCAGCTTTGCAGTCGGCCGCAGCGCGTGAATCCCCGCCTGCGGCCGTTTGCACAATCGCCTCGATCTTCCCGACCACCCAGAGCGGCCCGTCGCCCGGCGTGATCTCGATCCGCTCGATCACGCTGCGCAGGAGTCTCGCGCGCTTCCGCCCGCTGCGTCTCGTCGGCCGCGGCGAGCAGCTGCTTCAAGGTGCGCGACGGCCGCCGTGAAGGCGACGCGCAACGCGGCCGCATCGAGCGGCGGCAAATTTTCCCGCCGGCTGCTGATCTGCCAGTTCGCGCCACGAGCGCCGCCTTGCGCTGTCTGCAACGCCTGCATCTCCGCGACCATCTCGGGCGCGTCGACGCCCTTGGCAATGGCGCGGACCAGACGCTGAATTTCCGCGGACACCTCGGCCAGTGCGCGCGTGGCGTCCTCGCGCCCCTCGTCGCGCGTCGTGGACGGCCGCTCCCGCTCCGCCGCGACGGTCCGCGCAGAACGCGTCGAACGGTCCGCCGTCGGCGACGAGCGGCCCCTTCAGCGCCGTGAGCACGCGCGACTCTAGCTCCTCGCGCCGGAGCGCGCGGGGTTCCGGCACGTCTGGGTCACCGCGTGGTTGTGGCAGCGCGAGCATCGATCCGTCGTCGTGGTCACGAACGACGCGCCGCACGTCTCGCACTTCGCCAGCCCGGAGAGCAGGTGCTGCGGCCGTCGTGCCCGTTCCGGCGAGCGCGCCGACCCGTGAGGCCGTCCGCATCGCCGCGAGCCGCGCCTGCGCCGCGTGCCACACGACGTCGTCCACGATCCGCAGATGCGGGCACGCTCGTGGTGACGACCTCGGTCGCCTCGCGCACGAACCCGACGCGACGGCCCTCCGTCGGGTTCTTCCGGTACTTCGAGCTTGTTCCACGTCCGCACGCCGATGTACAGCGTGTTGCGGAGGATCCCGCTCTGCTTCGTGAAGTCGCCGCGCAGCGTCGACGGGTTCCACGGCGTCGGGCGCGGCGGCGTCGCGGTGATAGTGCGCGGACGGCGGCGGCACGCCCTCGGCGTTCAAGCGCCGACTGATCGCCAACGGGGACTGGCCGAGCAGGCCGAACTCGTGGAAGATGCGCTGCACGATCGCGGCTGCGCCGGGTCGATCGTCAGAGTGGCCCGCGCTCCGGCACGACCTCGCCGCGCCGGTTCGTCGTGAGCTTCGTCCGGTCCACGCACGTAGCCATAGGGGCACCCGCCGCCGGAGCGGCCGCTGAGGACCACGCCCGTCAGTCCGCGGCGCGTCTGCCATTTCGGACGGTGTCGAGGTACTGCGAGTTCATCGCCGAGCGCATCGTCAAGGTCAGCACGTTGATCTCGCCGTCGGCGCACGGTGACCAGCCGGACCTGGCGGAACTGCAACTCGCGAAAGAACACGAACGGTTCGGCGATGTCGCGCGAGGCCGCGAGAGGTCGTCCACGAGCACGACGTCGACGCGTCCGGCTTTGCACGGCCGGCGAGCATCTGCCGGATAGCCGGGACGCAGCGCGCCATCGCCGCGCCGCTCCGTTCGGGGTCGTCGCAGGCTCGCGACGATGCGCCAGTCCGGGCGGGCCGCGGCGTAGTCCGCACATTCCCGCGCTTGGTCACCGATAGACTTCGGGTCCTGATGGCTCGTGCTGTACCGGGCGTACACGAGCACGCGCGTCGTCAGCGTCATCGAGTCGGGTCCTCCGTCGTCATCGCCTGTCGATGATCTTCCCGGTCACGCACATCAGTGCGTGACCCCCTCGCCACGGGGTTCGACGTCCACGTCGCCGAACCCGACATCCGCGACCCGTTTCAGAATGTGCCGGGGCGAGACCCGAAGTCCGACCGTCCGGCACTCGTCGCGCACCATCGCGGCCAGCGTGCCGTTGATGCCGAGGTCCGGGTCATACACGAAGTGGCCCTGATCCGCCACGCCGCGAAACACCGCGCGGATGATGTCATCGAGCCGCCGCCTCGTCTCCGGCGTCCCCGTGCGGTCGAGCGACGGGGCCGCTTTCCCGCGCCCGCTCATCGCGCCCCCTCGCCGCGGGTCCGCGCCTGCGCGACGACGATCCGCGCCAGCAGCCGCGCGAACGCGGTCGCCGCCGGAGCCAGTACCGCGCGCATTCGCGGCGTCGGCGTCGCGGCCGTCCGCGAGCGTCGGGACAATGCGGGTTCGACCGCCACCCGCATTCGCGGGCGTCGTCGTGGAGGCGTCTGGGGCGGGCGGCACGATCGGCCCCGACGATCGGACCCGACGATCGGCCACGACGATCGGCCCGACGATCGGACCGACGATCGGACACGACGATCGGACCGACGATCGGCACCGCGCGCGTCACGAGGCGGCCTCGCGCTTCGCGACGGGCGTGGCGCGATCCCGCCGACGGGCACGACGATGGCGGGCGATGTAATCCGCGATCGCCTCACGAACGCCTTGGCTGAGCGTGCCGCGACGCTGCGCGATCCGGCGGAACTCGGCATCGAGGGGAGTCGGAACGCGGAACGTGCGGTGGCGGTACGCGGGCACGCGGTCCTCCGCGCCGGGACTTCACCCGGCACGAGGACAGCACCGCACTGACCTTGTTCGATGGCCGGTGAGGCTAGCACGATGTGCTGCACTTCACAACTCGCCTCACCGATCGTCCGTCCGATCGTCGCGTCCGATCGGCCCTCCGATCGTTCAGGCGGCCGCCTCCGGCTCGCGATGGCGCGTGAGCAGCAAGCTCACCATCTGATTCGACCACGGCGACCCGCGCCGCGTGCGCGAGCCTTGCGCGTTCAGCGCGTCCGCAATGCCCTGCAACGTCAGCCCGTCGCGCCGCAGGTGCCAGAGCCGCCGCAGGGTGGCGCGCTCGGCCTCGTGCGGCACGAGCGTGCGGCCATCGGCACTGCGCGCGGTGCCGTGCACGGACAATGCCCCAGCCACTCGCCGCGCCGCCGCTTCGCCGCCATCGCCGCCCGCGTGCGATGCCGGATCAGTTCCCGTTCATACTGGCTGAACGCATCGATGATCTGCCGCATCAGCAGCGACGTCGGCCCGTCGTCGTCCGATCCTTCGCCCGCGCACGACACGACCCGCGCGCCCTTGCGACTGACCAGCCGCTCGATCAGCGCGACGTTGAGCACGCTGCGGCCCAACCGATCCCGCTTGGCCACGACCAGCACGTCGCCCGGCTGCAACTGGTCGAGCGCGGCGATCAACGCGGGCCGCTGTTCGAGCGGCAGGCCGCCGCTGACGCCCGCATCGACACACGCGGCGGCGAGCGGCACGCCGAGCCGCGCCGCGGTCGCGGCGATGGCCGCCTGCTGCGCCTCCAAGCCCAAGCCGCTCGCGCCTTGCTCGGCCGTGCTGACGCGCAGGTACGGCACGGCCCGCGGCAGGGGGGCGGGGACGGCCCGCGTTCCATGACGGGGACCGCCGCCTTGGATTTGATGACGGTCGAGGCGGGCGGGCAGCAGGCTGCCCTTTTCGACGGAATCGGACGGATGAAGCGCGAGCGGGGGAGGCGAATGCACGCCGTGATGATAGTACCAAAACGACCCGTGTACAAGGGCCTTTTTGCTGTTTTTACTGGGGAATCGCACCGATTCGTCCCCTGACCGAACGGGAACGTGTGGCCCGAACTTGACACCGCTGGCTCGGTTATGCTAGTCGCAATTGCGCGGCGCCTCACCGCGCCGCACCTGAGAATTTCTTACCGGGCGGGAACAAATGCCACGCGGGCTGCGGCGGGGAAGATTTTACCGGACTGGAAAATCTCGGCCCGTGATCCCGCACGGCCGCCAGCCACGGCGACCGCGCGGGCGTGGGCCAAGCGCGCAACAAGGAGCCACGACTCACAGTCGTGAACGAACCGAATCACGGCGGTCGGCACCAACACGGGCGGGGCCGGCGCTGGGCGCGCAGCGCGTGGCGCCGGGTGGGGTCGCTCCCCCGTCGGCTACGACCCCAGAGAGCCTTCTCGCTGCGCCCGACTTCGGGCGCGATCCCGCGCCAATCGGCGTGGGATTTCACGTGGCGGGGCCAGCGCGAGGGGCCGACGACGGGGCCACCGACCGGGCCAGCGTGCCGGAGAGCGCGCTGGCCCCACACGCGACCCCCGGCAGGAAAGCGAACTGGCGGCAGTCGAACGGCGGCGCCTCCATGATCAATCGCCTCGGGACGCCGCGCGGGTGGCGGCACAGTGGCGTCCGCGATGAGCACGTCTTGGCGATCGGGCGCACGGTCCCTGAGTTCGTTACGACTATCGTCGGGTCCCCTGGACACGAGGAATACCCCCTCCGGCAGAGTTGGACTGCGAGTGGTTTTAGGGTCTGTCGTGTTGTGGAGAATCCCACAACACGACGTTGCTAATAATCCGCGGCTCCGTGAATCGCGGTATAGCCTCCGCCCGCTTGGCCACTTCAGATCGAACGCCAATTCCGAGGAAAAACTGACCAGGGCAGCGCTTCTGCCTCCGAGTTCGGTTCCGACAGCTTCGTCGTCGAGGCTCCTAAGGCAGCGGAAAGATCGCGGCGTACTCGGCTGCGGACACAGTGAGGAGTCCTCCCGGACACTCGTAGTGGCCGGGGACGCGGCGCGGATGGTGAGGTCGGCGCCGCGATCGACAAGGAGTTGGGCGACTTCAGGGTTCACGCCTTTGAAATGGGTCAGCGCGTGGAAGATTGGGGTCTGACCGCCGACGCCGTCTGCGTCGACGTCAGCGCGCGCGTTGACGTCGGCGCCGCGGTCGAGGAGGCGTGGTGGCGTCGAAGAAACCGTATTCGGCGTCGACGTGGAGGACGGTTGCGCCTCGGAGCGCGAGCAGGCGCCTGCCGGAAGGACCGCAGTCCAGCTCGGGATAGCGGCGGTGGATGAGCGCCGGGTCGGCAGTTAGAAGGGTGGCCAGTTCGTCGGTGCGGCCGCGGAGGATCGGGACGATGCCGGGAATGTTGTAGCGCGTGTGGGCTCCACCGGCCAGGAGCATTTCGATGCAGGCCGTGAGGCTCTGGGGGTCGCGTGCGTATGTCTGGATGACGTAGTCAAGGGCAGTGCCGGAATGTCGCGGGCCGCCGCGGTTGGGGTCGGCGCGGGATCGAGCAGCCACTGGAGCGGTTCGGGCTCGAGATTCTCGCAAGGCGTGCAAAGCACGGGGAACCAGCCCCAGCCAGAGCCCGTCGTCGGCGCGCAGCAGTTCATTGGTGCGATTTCAAGGCTTTCGGGCGTGCACGTTCGCTCCAGGTAACAGCCACAGCGTCAGTCCTTCCGAATCGGGTCAAGAAACGGCAGCGGGCCGTCGAAGCGTTTCCGTCATGCGAACAGCGACCAAAGCCCCCGATAGGAACGTGACCGCGGCGACGATCCAGATCGCGCCGACGAACCCCAGCGCATCCGCAGCGATGCCAGCGACGAGGGCGCCTGCCACGTAGCCCAGGTCGCGCCAGAGCCGGTACACCCCGACGGCAGAACTGCGCCACGTCGGCGACGCGACGTCACCGATCGCGGCGAGTAACGTCGGATAAACCATGGCCGTTCCGAGACCGAGTAAAACGCCCCCCAACATGAATCCGGCGAAACCCGACGACGCACACACCACAGCCAGGCCGGCCGCCTGGGTCCACATCCCTGCCGTGATCAACCACTTGCGTCCCAGGCGATCGGAGAGCGCACCGGTCGCGAGCTGGCCGACGCCCCAGGTCGCAGGATAGACGGCCGCCAGGATGCCAACCTGGTCCAGCGTCATCTGCGACGCGGCAAACACGGACGGCAGCAGGCCCCAGGCCATGCCGTCGTTCAGGTTGTTCACGAGTCCGGCTTGGCTGACGGCAGACAGGCTCCGGTCGGTGAGGGTGGTGCGCCAAAACACTTCTCGGGGACTCGGTGTCGGGCCCACCGAGCCGGCGCGCTTCGTCTCCAGGGCGACGTGCGCGCTTGTTTCACGGACAACGAGCACCGACAAGAGCAGCCCGATGACCACGAAACCCACACCGAGGTAGAACGGTTGAGGGCGGAGGCCATACCGCGCCGCGATCCATCCGGTCGCCAAGGCCGCAGCCGCCGACGGCGACGTAGCCCGCGAACTCGTTCAGCCCCATGGCCAGGCCGCGACGTTCGCTGCCAACCAGATCGATCTTCATGATGACGGTGACCGACCAGGTCAGACCCTGGCTGATCCCCAGCAGGGCGTTGCCAAACAGAATCCAGTTCCAGCTCGGCGCCCACATCAGAATGAACGGCACGGGCACGGCAACGAGCCAGCCGGCTATGAGCACGCGCCGGCGGCCGAAATCGTCCGCGAGGCGGCCGGCCGCGTAGTTCGTCAGCGCCTTGGTCAGGCCGAAGACGAGAATGAATGACAGGATGCTCGTGCGCGCGACCAGGCTGAACTCGGCCTCGGCAATCAGCGGCAGGATGCTGCGTTCCATGCCGGCCATCGCCCCGACGAAGGCGTTCACGAGCACGAGCAGGCCAAACTGACCTGCGTTTTCGCGGAGTCCGAGCCGAATGGGCGTCGGGTACGACGTCGCGCGAATCGTCATGAGGGGGTCGGAACGCCGACGCCCGTGTTGAAAGCGAGGATGGTCTCCATGGCGACCGGTTTCGCCGGCACGTGGGCGAGTGCCTCGACGAACGCCTCTCGCGGCATCGACAGCAGAGGGTTCCATCGCTTCTCGAAGGCGATCGTGCTGCAGGGCTTGCCGCTGAGCCCGGTGCCGCACAGGGACCCTGAGAAATGGCCCGGGTAGATTTCTACGTCATTGGGCAGCGTGAGCAGTCGCTCGTGGAGACTGCGATGAAGCGCCTCGGCGTTCTCGCGGGCATGGCCGGGCAGGTCGGGCCGGCCGACCGCTCCGACGAAGAGCGTGTCGCCGGTGACGACAAACCATGGCTCGGGGCCGCGCTTGAGGTCCGTCACCAGGAGGCACACGCTCTCCGGTGTGTGCCCAGGTGTGTGGAGAACCGTGATGCGCGTGTTTCCGAGCTCAATCTCTTCGCCGTCGCGGAGCGGCGTGAATGCAAAGGCGACATCGGCGGATTCGTGCAGGCAGTACGCCGCACCCGTTGCCTCGGCGAGCTGACGCCCGCCTGATCGATGGTCGGCGTGGACATGAGTATCGATGACGTGGGTGATCTTCATCCCCTTTGAGGCGGCAAATTCCTGGTAGGTCCACACATCGTCAGCGCGTGGATCTACGACGGCGCATTTTCCGAGGGAGCCGCAACCGAACAGGTACGATGCGCAGCCAGTATCGAAATAGGTGAAGGGTCTGAAAATCATGATCTTGTCCTGGAGCGTTCGAGCAACATCACCGAGCTCCTTCCCGCAGGGCGACTTCGATTGGGAATCCTGCGGCCTTCCATTCCGGAAACCCCTCTTTCAGCCGTTGAGCCCTGCGGCCACTCGCCCGAAGGAATTCGACCGCGCGATCGGCGTACACGCAGTACGGTCCACGGCAGTAGGCCACGTAGTCCTTCCCCTTCGGCAGGCGACGGAGCCGCTGCTGCAACTCATCAACCGGAACGGACAGGGCGCCGGGGATGTGTCCCGCCTGGTATTCGTGCGTGGGCCGTGTGTCGAGGATGACGACGTCATCTCGACGGGAGCGTTCCAGAAGGTCGGCGAAGCTGACCGCCTCAGCTGCGGCCCGGCCCTTGAATTCGTCTCGCACCAATCGGTCGAGATCAGCGAGCCGCCGCTCGGCAACCGTGCGGAGTGCCGTACTCAGCGGAACCACGGCGTCATCGGCGAGCCGGTAATGAACGAACAGCCCGGTCCTTCGCGTATCAACGAGGCCGGCACCCCGCAGGACTTGCAGGTGCTGGGATGTGTTGGCCATGGACACACCGATTTCATTCGCGAGCGATTCGACGGTTCGCTCGCTCTGAGCGAGCAATTCGAGAAGCTCGAGCCGATGCGGATTCCCGAGGGCCTTGCCGATGCGAGCGTACTGCGCGTAGAGCCGGTCTTTGAAGCGGCGGTGGGAGGCGTCAGCCATATACAAGTAATCAATAGACTACTTGAATATAGTCTGTCAAGCCAATGTCGTCGGCGGTTGAGAGTCGGCGAGCTGACCGGGGGCACGCGGCCAGCCAAAGATCGCCCGATAGATCAGGGACGGAATGCAGATGTCCGTCGTGCTCACGAGAAGCACCACGAACGTGAGCACGCCGCCGAGCGCGTAGCCGAAGACCAGGTGTCCGGCCGAGAACGCCCACGCCGTGACCAGCAGCAATACCGCGCCCATCCCGCACCCGAAACGGGACGGCACGCCACGCCTGGGCAGCGGTCCGGTCCCGGTGAGGTGGCGGATCCCGTAGTTGTAAATGAGGTCGAAGGGGTGAACGGGCGACGCCGCCGCAAGCGCCGCGATCAGCGTGAGCGCGAGGAGAATGGTGGGCGACGCCAAGAGAGTCCCCACGCCGCCGAGCAACGCGCACAGCCCAAACGCCAGGCGCAACCAGGGGGCGACGGGCGCGAGCTCCCGCACGTCGACGGTGTCGAACCCCTGAATATCCAGGAGACGGCGTGTCCGTGGCGGCAAGGTCTGGGTCTGTCTCATATCAGTCTCCTTCCGCGAAGCTCACGGGCCCTTCGGCGCTGCGTGCAATGTCGAGCCGCCGACGTCGACGGCTCGACATGCGCCACATCAGGCCGCCTTGTAGATCCGGACATCCGGTTCGGCGTCGAGCAGCGGCTTGAGCGCGCCGACGACGTCGGAGGTGAACAGCCGGCTCTTCAGGTAGGCATTCGCCTGCTCCGCCGTGTCGAAGCCGTGAAGCACCTCGACGTCCTCGTCGCGGACGAGCAACTCCTTCGACTTCGCACCGGCGATCGTGTCGAGAAACGGCGCCTTGTAGCGCTGGTAGACACCAGCGGCCGCAGGCCGGTTGGCGGGAGCGACCTTCAGCGTGATCTGCAGATAAACCATCGGCGTTCTCCTTCTTTCGGGCTTCTCTGACCCGCATGAACGAATGACTGTCCTACTTGACGATGTCGTTCCTGGTGCTTCCCACGATCGTGATCAATTCCTGCTGTTCCCGTTGAGGCACCTTGAACTTGTTGAGCGTGGCCTTGAAGTCCGCGACCATCGCATCCCACTCCGCCTGAGTGATATTCAGGTGCTGGTGCGATTCCTTCATCGCCCGACCGGCGTACTTGCACGGACCGCCGCTCACCTCACATACCAGGGTGGTCACGTGAAACTTGAGTCCGGCCTTTGGCACCCGCTTCCGCGCCTCATTGATCGCTGGATTCGCATTGAGCGTGGCGTTCACCAGCAGCCGCTCGATGAAATCGTCGACCACCGTCGCAATGCTGTAGGCGCCGCCGAGTCGTTCGAACAGCGACGGCTGCTTCACCTGCGCCGTCGCTGTCTGGGTCGCGACGGTCGCCATGATCACTGTGACGGTTGCCAGACCGGACCGCGCTAAGTCGCTCGTGCCTTGCCAGGGATACGCATAGCAGTTCCTCCTCTCTCGGCGGGCGGTGACGCCGTGGTCCGAAATGGTTCCAGCGCACGGACGCCGATCGGGCCAATGCAGAATCGGTTCCATCGCACGACCGTTGGAACCATTTCGACGGGCCGCGCGTCTTGGGAGCGGGCACAGAGTGACCATTTCGAAAGACGACTTCGAAACCCAGGTTCTGGCGATCCTCGGTCCGTTGCACGGCGTGGCCAGGCGTTTGACGAAGAACGAGGCCGATGCGGAGGACCTCGTGGCCGAGTCGATTACACGCGCGTGGCGGGCCCGCGCGTCGCTGGCGGACACGGGCGCCTTTCGCGCGTGGATGTTCCGAATTCTGAACAACACCTTCATCAGCGAGCGGCGGAAGACGCTGGCGCGACCGCGCGAAGAACACCTCGTGGACGAGTCCGGCGAAGAGGAGGGCGCCTTTTCGATTTTCGAGCGTCTGCACCAGCCCTTCCTGCTGTGGTTCGCCAATCCCGAACAGGAGTTCCTCGACAAACTGCTGCGCGAGGATCTCGATCGAGCGCTGGCCGCTCTGCCCGAGCACCACCGCGTCGTGGTCGTGCTGGCCGACGTCGAAGGACTCAAGTACGGCGAGATTGCAGAGGCGCTGGACGTGCCCGTCGGCACGGTTCGGTCCAGGCTCGCTCGCGCGCGCAGCGCGCTGCAACGAACGCTATGGAATGTCGCCCGCGATCATGGCCTCCAGGCCTCGCGGGCGGCCAGCACTCACGGATAGTGCGCCGGAAGGAATCTATGTCTGAAACGGACGATATCGGCTGTGAGCTGGCCCTGAAACGCCTCCTGGAGTTCATCGACCGTGAGCTGTCCGACAGCGAGCACGACAGCGTGGAGCGACATTTGCGCACCTGTCGCGGTTGCTTCTCACGGATGGAGTTCGAGAGTCGGCTCAAGGAACGGCTGTCGGCGCTCTCGACTGAGGACGTCCCGTCGACCTCGCGCGACCGCGTCCGGAATCTCATCAAGATGTTTTGAGTGACGAACCCGACTGGCCGCGGCGAAGGAGTCACCACGATGGCACGCTGGAGTGACAACAAGGAGTTCATCTTCAAAGCCGTCGAAGAGATGTACACGGACGTGGCCTCGCGCCCCGACACGGTGTTCCACTTTCCCACGGGCCGCTCGGCCTGTCTGTTCGTTGGCTATCCTGCCAGCCAGCTCGATTGCCTCCCGGCCGAGGCCGTTGAGTCGTTCGCCGGCGTCGGCTATCCGTTCGCCGCGGACGTCATCCGCCTAGGCGATACCGTGCTCGACATCGGCAGCGGTTCCGGAACCGACGCGCTGATCGCGGCGATGTTGACCGGCCGGGACGGAGTCGTGTACGGGCTCGACATGACACGGGCGATGCGGGAGAAGCTTTTGCGCATCGTGGCGGCGAAGAAGATCGGACACGTGCGCGTGATCGAAGGGAATGCCGAGCAGATTCCGCTGCCCGACGCGAGCATCGATGTGGTCACCAGCAACGGAGTGCTGAACCTCGTGCCGGACAAACCGGCCGCGTTTGGCGAAATCGCTCGAGTCCTCAAGCCTGGTGGTCGACTGCAGATCTCGGACATTGCGCTTCGGGTGCCGGTATCGGAGCAGTCGCGCGCCGATCCGCGGCTCTGGGCCGAGTGCGTGGTCGGCGCGATCACCGAGGATGACTACGTCTCGCTCCTGCGCGCCGCCGGATTGTCGGTCGAGGTGTTCCGGCGACATGGACTACTTCGCGGGCAGCGTCAACGAGGCCACGCGCCGCGCCGCTCACGGCCTCGGTGCCCATGCCATCGTCATGCGCGGAAGCAAACCTGAGAACCGAGCCTGACGATGCGAGTGGTTGTTCTCGGCGCCGGCTTTGGTGGCCTCGAGTTGACGACAGTTCTTTCCGAGGCGCTCGGCGATGCCGTTGACATCGTGCTCATCGACAAGGCTGACGCGTTCGTGTTCGGGTTCTCGAAGCTCGATCTCATGTTCGGACGGCAATCACCGGCTTCCGTCCGACATGCGTATCGCGACATCGTCAAGCCCGGCGTGAGGCTGTTCCAAACCACTGTGCGGGCCATCGATCCCTCGGCCAGGCGCGCAGTGACCGACGCCGGAACTTTCGAGGCGGACGTGATGGTCGTGGCCCTGGGCGCCGACTACGACATCGCGGCCACGCCGGGGCTCGCGGAAGGCGGCGACGAGTTCTACTCGTGTGGCCGGCGCCTCACGTCTCCGCGATGTGCTGCCGCATTTCGAGCGGGGCCCCGCCATCGTCGGCGTGTGCGGGAAAACGTTCAAGTGCCCGCCCGCACCGAGCGAGGCCGCATTGCTCCTCCACGACTACCTCGCCGCGCGCGGTCGCCGTGAAGCCACGGACATCTCGGTGGTGATGCCGTTCGGCACACCGATTCCTCCGTCGCCAGATACATCGACAGCGATCCTCGCCGCGTTCGCAGAGCGTGGCATCACGTTCGTCAAGGACCAGCTCGTGAAGGCCCTCGACCCGGGACGCAAGGTCGCCGTGCTGACCGACGGAACCGAGTTGCCGTACGCCCTATTTCTCGGCGTCCCCGTGCATCGAGTGCCGCAGGTCGTCGTTGATTCGGGACTGGCGGCGCATCCGCAGGACTGGGTGCCGGTGAACAAGCGGACGCTCGAAACGAAGTTTCCAGGCGTCTACGCCGTAGGCGATGTGAATGGTGTGGGCACTCCCAAAGCCGGTGTCTTCGCCGAAGGCTCCGCGCGTGTGGTGGCCGCAGCGATCGTCTCGCAACTGCGGGGCGGGCCGTCACCGGAGGCGTACAAGGGACAGGGATCCTGCTACGTGGAGTTCGGCCAAGGCCAGGTCGGGCGCGTTGACGTGGACTTCCTGAGTGGCCCCAAGCCGACGGGTACCTTCCTGACGCCATCCGCAGCGCTCGTCGCGGAGAAGGCCCATTTCGGCGCGAGCCGGCTCCAGCGCTGGTTCGAACGCGCGCTCTGAACGCAGATGGCGATTCGAGCGCGTGGCGTCAGCGGCACGCCAACAGCGTTTTCTTCGCGGCTCCGGCCCTACGACTGAAAACTTTGGTAGGTTGATACAGCCGCGGCCGTGCGTGCGAGCACCCCGACTCAAATGCCGTGAGTCAATCGAGCGATGAGTGAACGGCTTCGACTTGCCGATCTTCTCAGTGGTCTTTCGATTGTTTCCGATCTCGGATACGGCCTGCCGATCGAAACGGCATTGCGGTCGTGCCTGATCGGCACGGCCGTGGCGCGGCGGATGGATCTGCCGGAGCGCGAGGTTGCTGATGTCTTCTACGTCAGCCTGCTGTTCCATGTCGGATGCGTAGCGTACGCTCAAGAAACGTTCGAGCTGTTCGGGGACGACCAGGCAGTCAGGCGGGCTGCCGTGGAGACGGACTTCACTGACGTGCGCGACATCTTCGCGACGCTGATTCCAGGAGCGACACGCGGCCTTCCGCCCGCGGCGCGCGTGCGAGGAGCTGTGCGCATGGCAGTGACGGGCCGTGCGTTCGGAAAGGCTCACGATCAAGCAAGTTGCGAGGTTGCGCGGACCGTCTCTCGTCGCATCGGGCTTCCCGGACAGCTGTCAGCAACAGTCTGTACGACATTCATGAGTGGTGGAACGGCGCCGGCGCTCGTTCGCTGCGCGGCGACCAAATTGCCCGACCCGCGCGCATCGCACGCGTGGCGACCGAGACCTCGGAGTTGCTCAGTCTCGGAGTTCGCGATGTCGTAGGCGCGCTGCGACACCGTGCGGGAAAAACGCTCGACCCTGCGGTCGTCGAGCACCTCGCATCCGCCCGCACGGCAGTCCTCACGGAGGCAACGAGTGGCGACCCGCGTGCACGGGTCCTCGACGCCGAACCGTCGCCGGTCGTGCAGATAGGCGAAGCCGACCTGCCGCGCATCGCTCGCGCCTTCGGCGAGTTGGCCGATCTCAAGAATCCCTTCACACATGGTCACTCAGCTGCAATGTGACCGGGCTCTCGCTGGCGACAGCCGACCGCCTCGGCCTGGATCGTCGAACCTCAGCGTGTCTCGAGATCGCCGCGTACCTCCACGACCTCGGTCGGATAGGCGTCTCCAATCGCATATGGGCGAAGCCCGGACCACTCACGACCGGCGAATGGGAACAGGTGCATCTGCATCCCTACCATTCGGAGCGCATCCTTGCGTCGACTGCGGCGTTGAAACCGATGGCACGCATTGCCGGGATGCATCACGAGCGGATCGACGGCTCGGGTTACCACCGTGGGTGTCGGGGCAAGGACATTGATATCGCTGCTCGCGTCTTGGGTTGCGCGGACGCGTTCCAGGCGATGACTCAGCGCCGCCCGCATCGCGCAGCGCTGGAACCGGCGCAGGCACGAGACGAACTGCTCGGCGAGGCGCGCGCCGGCAGACTTGACCCGGAGGTCGTTGCCGCCGTTCTCGACGCGAGCCACCTCACGCGCCGCTCGACGTCAACACCTCCGTCCGGGCGGACTGAGCGACCGTGAGCTCGAGGTCCTGCGGCTTGTCGTCGGAAGGCTGCTCGAACCCCGAGATCGGGCGACGCCTCGGGATCTCGCGGCGTACCGCCGAGCACCATGTGCAGCATATCTACGACAAGATCGGCGTTTCCACCCGCGCCGCGGCAGTCCTCTTCGCGCTCGAGCACGACCTCCTGATGCGCCGGTAATTCAGTCGAAAGCCTTCGCCGCGACCGGTAGGTAGGTCTACCGATGCGCAGGTCGCGGTCGGGTGCGATGCTTCCTCAGAACGAAGGAGGCAGAGCCATGAGAGTCGAACAGAGTGCGATTATTCGCCGCCCGCCGGACGAGGTCTTCACGTTCCTCGAGAATCGAGCGAACGACACGGCGTGGATGACGTCGGTCATACAGTCGGAGTGGCTCGACTCGGGCGGCAAGCCATGTCGGACGACGGGGCCGGATGGTCATCAAGATCCTCGGCCGACGACGAAGTTCCTCGACGAAGTGACGGACTACGTTCCGGGCCGTCGAATCGCACACCGCACCGTCGAAGGGCCGTTCCCGCTCAAGACGGCGTGCATCTGCGAGCCGGCGCGAACATGGATGTCGTCGCCACCGTCGTCGGCGAGCTCGATCGAATTCCGGGCGGCTGGATCGGCAGGCTGGCGGCGCCATTTGTCGGACGCATCATCCAGCACGGATTCAAGGCCGATCTCGCGCGGCTCAAGGCACTGCTCGAGCCCAATCGATGACGGCGAGGCCAGTGCAGCTGGCGTGATGTGCCAACGACGAGGGAGTTCGGAGATTTCTACAACGCAAGGAAGGCAGCATCTGAGCTGCGCCGCTATCGCCACAAGGGGCCGATTCCGTCGACGAAGATGCTGATCGATGCACTCAAGACAGAGGGCGTCGAGGGCGCGACAGTGATCGACATTGGCGGAGGAATCGGCGCGGTCCAGCACGAGCTGCTGGCCGCCGGCGCAGCCCATGTGACGAGCGTCGACGCTTCCGACGCCTATATCCAAACGGCGCGGGAGGAAAGCGAGCGTCGAGGCCTCACCGGCCGGGTCACCTACTACCACGGTGACTTCCTCGAGCTTGCTGAAACGATTCCTCCCGCCGACATCGTGACGCTCGACCGCGTCATCAACGTCTATCCCGATTGGAAGCGGCTAATCCGCATCTTCCGCGGCACGGGCTCGCCGCCTGTACGGCCTCGTCTATCCACGCGACACGCTGCCCGTCAGGATGGTAGTCAGCGTGATGAACCTTCTCGTGTGGCGCGGTCCCGTCCACGCGTCTGTGCCCTCGCCCGACGTGATCGATAGGCTGACCAGTGAGGCCGGTCTCGTTCGGTTGCTTCTCGAAGGCGACCGGACCCTGGCAGGTTGCGGTCTACCGCCGCCGCTGATGCCACGAACGCTTCATTCTCTTGGAACGTGCCGCAGGCTGTGCGTTCTGGCAAGCACCCGCGCTCCAAAGGCGGGAAAGCGACGATCGTCGCTCAGGCCGCCGTCCACCACCTCGCCAAACTAAGCTGGTTGCGAGCCCCCGCAACCAATATTGACCCGGGGGCTTCGCCCCCGGATCCCCTACACACTCACTCGCGCGACTCGCCTCCTCTGAAAAGCGCTTCGGCAAGTCGCGCTCCGTTCGTGTGGCTCGCTTCGTTGCACTCGCTCGCTAACTCAGCGCGGCTTCGGCCTCGGACCCTGCACACCTTGCCACGCCGTAGCATTGGCGGAGGGGGTCTCTCGCGCGACTCGCCACCCATGCGCGGTAGAGCTTACCCAGCTAACAGCTCCGTCATCTGCTGCCGAACGTGCGCATCCAACTGGGGGTTCGTTCGCCACTCGCCGGTGGCAATCCAGTCCATGTGCTCGGCTAGTCGAGCGTCGATGGCCAGTTGCTGGCGAGCCGCCGCCGCGGCTGCGGCTGCCGCTTCACCGTGCAGGCGATTGCGCTCGCGGGTGAACTCCGTGCAGAACTCCTCGAAGAGCTCTTCGTTCCAGAGCCTGTCCTCCATCGCCTTCAGGACGCGCGCCTCGACCTCGTCGCGACGGATGGTGAGATGGTTGTCGCACGTGCCTCGGTCGCGGGCACCGGCACAGGCGAGGCGATTGCTCGACGCCATAGTGAAGCCACTTCCGCAACACCCGCACTTCGTGAGCCCGGTGAAGACGTACGTCGGACGCCGCGTCCGAACCAAGCTCGAAGCCCGCGTCGAGTCTTGTCGGCGAGGTCCTTGAGGAACAGGGCATTCATCGTGCCCTTGAAACCCACGTGCAGATGCCCGATTTCACCCTCAGCCAACGTGATGATCCGCACGCCGACGAAAGCGAGCCGCTTGAAGACCGCGGCCGTGTCTTCCTGATTGGCCCCAAGGAGTCAGGTCTGGTTTGACACTTTGCCCCGGCTCCAGCATGCTTAGGCAGGTGTCGAGCCTCATCAGGCGCGTGTCGGCCCTTCTGTTGGCCGGGGCCCTTTCGGCGGGCAATGGCGCGGTCTGCGCAGGCTGGCTGGCGACGCCTGAAGCTCGTATGGCGTGCTGTTCGGAAGACGACACGTGTCCGATGCACAAGTCGGATGCGTCGGGTTCCGGGTCTCATCGCGTCGTGACCCAGGCGCAGGCCGAGAGTTGCTGCGCGTCATCTGAGCGCGAGAACTCCAGTCCGTCGAGTCCGACGTTTGTCGCCGCGATCACCAGCGCGGTTCTCGGCACGGCGATCGTCCTGCCCCCGAGCGTCCCTGCCCTCGTTCTGAGCGATGGCTGGCGGACGGCTACGCCGATTCCCACTGCCTCGATTCCGAAGCACGTTCTCTTCTCCGTCTTCCTCATTTAGCCCTTCACAGTCGTCGTGTGTCTGCTCGGACTTTGTGTCCGGGTGAATAGGCTCGCGCGTTTACGCGCGCGGCATGACCCGCTTTCGCCGCGCAACCAGTCGGCTACTGCGGGCAAGCTGCTGACGGTGGCGTGGCTTCGGCGAGGCAAGCATGATCAATCGACTCATCGACGTTGCACTGAGGAACCGATTCATTGTCGTCGTGCTGTACCTCGGCCTCGCAGGCTGGGGCTGGTGGGCACTGACGGCCACGCCGATCGACGCGATTCCTGATCTATCCGACAACCAGGTGATCGTCTTCACCGACTGGCCGGGACACAGCCCCCAGGAGGTCGAGGACCAAGTCACGTATCCGCTCACCACGAACCTCCAAGGGCTCGCGGGTGTGCGCGTGGTCCGGTCGCAGTCCGCTTTCGGCTTCTCGATGATTTACGTCGTCTTCGAGGACAGCGTGGACCTGTATTTCGCGCGGACTCGCGTCCTCGAGCGGATGAGCCTCGTGACGAAGACCCTGCCGGCCGGCGTGACACCCACGCTCGGACCTGATGCGACCGGGGTCGGACACGTGTTTTGGTACACGGTCGAGAGTCCAACGCATTCCCTCCGTGAGCTCCGAACACTACAGGACTGGTTCATCAGGTACCAACTCAGTGCCGTGCCCGGCGTCGCCGAGGTGGCCTCGGTCGGTGGCCATGTGCAGCAGTACCAGGTCGACGTCGATCCGAATCGCCTCAGGACCTACAATCTGCCCCTCAGCGCGGTGGTGTCGGCCGTGCGTGCAAGCAATCTGAATGTCGGCGGCAACGTGCTGGAGTCGAACGGTGCCTGGCTGATCGTGCGAGGCGTTGGGTTGATCGCGTCGCTTGACGACATCAAACGCATCGTCGTCGGCGGCTCGAACGGCGTCCCTGTCTACGTCGAGCAGGTGGCGAACGTCCACGTCGGCGACGCGTTCCGTGTCGCCTCGCTCGTGAAGGGGACACAGGAAGCCGTCGGCGGTGTCGTCGTTGCACGGACCGGCGTCAACACGAAGGACCTCATCGATGCCGTCAAGGCGCGCATCGCGCAGATTGCGCCGGGGCTCCCTCAGGGCGTCACTATTGTGCCGTTCTACGACCGCTCGGACCTGATCGAGCAGGCCGTTAGTACGCTGCGAACGGCGCTGATCGAGGAAATTGCGCTCGTCACGCTGGCGCACGTCATCTTCCTCCTGCACTTCCGATCGATCCTCATCGTCACCCTTCCGCTGCCGCTGGCCGTCCTTCTGTCCTTCCTGGGCATGCACTACGCCGGCATCTCCTCCAACATCATGAGCCTCGCCGGCATTGCCATCGCGATCGGCGTGCTTGTGGACGCGGGCATCGTGGTGACGGAGAACGCGTTCCGATTCGTCGAGCAGCGTGGTATCGACCCCGGCGATCGTCGCCGAATCTGGGACACCGTTCGCGACTCCACACGATTGGTGGGACGGCCCGTGTTCTTCTCGATGGCGATCATCCTCCTTGCCTTCATTCCGGTGTTCGCACTGACCGGTCAGGAAGGCAAGTTGTTTCATCCCTTGGCGTTCACCAAGACGTTCGCCGTGCTGGCGGCGACGGTGATCGCCGTCACCCTCGTCCCGGTGCTCTGCACGCTGCTGCTCGGCGGGAAGTTCCATCCCGAAGGGGCCAACCCCGTCATGCGCGTGCTTCGCGGGGCCTATCAACCCGTGCTGCGAGGTGCGCTCGCCCATCGGGGGCTCACCATCACGGCCGCCGCAGTGCTTTTCGTCGGAGCGCTGGTGCTGGCTCGTGGGATCGGGAGCGAGTTCATGCCGCCTCTCAACGAGGGCGACCTGATGTTCATGCCGATCGCCGATCCGAGTATCTCGCTCGAGGAGAACACCAAGATCGCGGCCAGACAGAACGCCGCCCTGATGAAGTTTCCGGAGGTCGCGTACGTCGTCGCGAAGGTGGCGCGGGCAGACACGTCAACCGATCCGGCACCGCTCAACATGACCGAGACCATCGTTCACCTGAAACCGAAGGATGAGTGGCGCCCCGGGATGACCCTCGATGGCCTGCGTGCGGAGATGGGTCGTGCCGTTCAGTTGCCGGGGGTCTCCAACATCTGGACGATGCCCATCATCAACCGCATCGACATGCTGACGACGGGGATTCGTTCGGAAGTGGGCGTGAAGATCTTCGGCACCGAGCTGACCGTGCTCGAGCAATTGGCGCGGGAGGTCGCTGACTCGGTGCGTCGAGTTCCCGGCGCGAGCAACGTCTACCCGGAACAGGTCACCAGTGGTCAGTACCTGAACATCGAAGTGGACCGTCCAGCCGCCGCTCGCTACGGCATCGGCGTGGGGGACATCCAGCAGGTGATTGAGACAGCCATTGGCGAAACCACGCTGACGATGACCATCGAGGGGCGCCAGCGATTCCCAGTCCGCGTTCGGTACGCCCCCGAGTACCGCGCGGATCCCCAGGCGCTGGGTCGAGTACTCGTGGCCTCATCGGGCGGCGCGCAGGTTCCGCTCAGCCAGGTCGTTCGGATCGAGCACGCCCGCGGTCCCGCGATGATTTCCTCCGAGAACGGATTGCTGCTCGCGACGGTGCTCCTGAACGTCCAAGGTCGTGACGTCGGTGGGTTCGTTGAGGAAGCACGCGCCACGGTCGCGCGGGACGTCGCGTTGCCAGCCGGATACTACGTCGGCTGGAGCGGACGGTGGGAGAACCAGGAACGTGCACGAGTCCGGCTGCAGATTGTCCTGCCACTCGTGCTGCTCGTGATCTTCGTGCTCCTGTACTTCACGTATCACTCGGCGCTCGAAGCCGCCCACGTGCTCCTGGCCGTGCCCTTCGCATTGACCGGAGGTGTCTACCTCCTGTGGCTGCTTGGCTACAACTTTTCCGTCGCAGTGTGGGTCGGCTTCATCGCGCTGTTCGGCACCGCCGTGCAGACCGGCGTCGTCATGGTGATCTACCTCGAGGAAGCCGTCGAGCGAAAGCGCCGAGAGCTCGGCGGAGCGCTGACGCGGGCCGCACTCAAGGAGGCCGTGATGGAAGGCGCGTTGCTCCGTCTGCGTCCAAAGGTGATGACCGTGTCGACCGTCATCGCAGGACTTCTCCCGATCATGTGGAGCACGCGCGCCGGCGCGGAGGTGATGAAGCCGCTCGCGACGCCGGTGCTCGGCGGCATGGTGTCGTCGCTGCTCCACGTGCTGATCGTCACGCCGGTCATCTTCTTCTGGATTCGTGAGCGCCGGCTGGGACTGCAGCACGAACCGCTGCCGCCCGCCGAGCGCGTGCGAACAGGTCGTCGGAGCGTAGCGCTAACGGCGGGAGTCATCGCCCTCGCACTGATCTCGTTCATGGTATGGCGGACCTGGGGGCCGAGCAGCACCGGCGCCCCTGATCAGAGCACCGGCAAGGTCGTGCAAACGGTCCGCGCAGGTGATCTCGATATCGTGCTGCTCTCGTCGACCGGCACCCTGCAGCTGGGTCGCAACGCCTTCAGGATCGAGTTCAGGCGCACGGGCACGACCGCACTGGTGGACGTTGGCACCGTTCGCGCGAGCGCCAACATGCCGATGCCCGGCATGGTCATGTCCGGCGGGCTGCAGGTGACGCCGACCGGTGTGCCCGGCCGGTACGACGCGACGGCTGACTTCGGCATGGCCGGCGCGTGGCCGATGGCCATCGAGTGGAACGGACCCGCCGGCCAGGGTTCAGTGAACTTCCAGGGAGGCGTGCAATGACCAGGCGAATTGCGCTGAGCGTCCTCACGGTGACGCTGCTGACGAGTGCGTCCACCTCTGCTCAATCGCCAGCCGGCCAGGCGCCACTTGCCGGCCGATTCGTGGATCCTGCGAACGGGCTGTCACTCGAACAGGCGATTGCGCGCGCCATCGAGCAGGAGCCCTCCCTCCGGGCGGCGCGCAGTCAAATCGATGTGGCGCAAGCCGCGAAGGGGCAGGCGTCGCTCAGGCCCAATCCATCCATCTCATTCGAATGGCGTGAGGAACCCGGGGGCACCGACAACCTGAGGACGGTCGGGATCGAGTGGCCGCTCGGTCTGTTCCGGCGGAGCGGGCGCAACGCCGTCGCTGACCGCGAGGTCACGGCCGCGCAGTTTGCTGCCGCGGATCGCGAGCGATTGCTCGCGGCCGAGGTCCGCATGCGATACGGAGATGTCCTCGCGACCATTCGGGATCTCGCGCTCCTCGATGAGCTGGTGGCGGCGACGCAAACGCAATACGACCTGCTCCGGTCTCGGGTCGAGGCGGGCGCCGCGCCGCCGCTCGAGCGGGACCTGGTGGATGTCGAACTCCGGCGCGTGCAGGCCGAGCGCCTGCTGCACGCGGGACGGACTGAGACCGCCGTGTTCGAGCTGAAACGCGTGCTTGGCATGAAAGCAGATGCCACGCTCACCGTGCGTGACAGGTTTGAAGATCTCGTCCAGCGCGAATCTGCGGTCGCCCCGCACGCTGCGAGCGCATCGATGGCCGTCGAACAACGAGCTGATGTCCGCGAAGCGGCGGCGCGCGTCGACGTGGCGGAGGCGAAGATCGGGCGTGCGGAGGGGGAAGGGAGCTTCGATGTCAGCGTCTTCGCCAACTACATGCGCATGGACGCCGGGTTTCCGCAGCGCGGGTTCGCGCCGGAGGGCGGCCTCGAGCGCGTTCGAGGGCAGTTCAACTACTGGTCCGCTGGAGCGAAGTTCGCCATTCCGCTGATGAACCGGAACCAGGGAGAAGTCGCCGTGGCGCGTGCAGAGCAGGCGGGCGCAGGCGCGGCGTACGATGCCGCGCGACTCGCCGCGGAGGCAGAACTGGCGTCCGCGCGCGTACGCGACGAGCGCGCGAGGGAAGCCGTGACGCTCTATAGCGGAGGCGCGCAGAGGCTGGCGCGCCAGAACCTGACCGTCGTCGGGCAGAGTTATGAGCTTGGACGGCTCACTGTCTTCGACGTCCTGGCCGAACGGCGGCGGTACCTCGAGGTGGAGCGCGCGTACACCGAGGCTCTGCGCGCGGCGTACGAGGCACGAACCGCGCTCAAGCGGGCGCTTGGAGTGTTGCAATGACGACTGACACTCGTATGACGATGCCGAGAGGCGCAGCTGCACTCGTCGCCGTCGCCCTCCTCGTCACCGGGGCCGGCGCCACGTATCTATTGATGCGACGCGACGCCGGCGCCGGCGGAGACATGGCAGACATGGCGGTTCCCGCAGCCGCGCAGCCGCCCCCATCTGCACCCGCTGTTGCGAACAACGCGCCGCTCCCTGATGTCGTCGTTCCGCTCAGTCAGGAGGCCGTCGAGCGCGCCGGGATTGTCGTGACATCGGTGACAAGCGGGACTTCAGCTACGGAGATCCGTCTGCCCGGTGTCGTTGAGCCGAACGCCTATCGTCAGGTGGTGGTAACGGCGCTGGCAGCCGGACGGGTTACGAAAGCTGTGGCTGCGCTCGGCGATCGCGTTCGTCAGGGCCAAACACTGGCGGAGATTTACAGCCCGGCGCTCGCCGAGGCGCAAACGCGATACGTCTCGGCACAGGCGATGCTCGACGCACATGACCGCGAGTTGAAGCGAACCGAGATGCTCGTCGAGATCGGAGCGGCAAGCCGCCAAGAGCTCGAGCGTATTCACGCCGAGCACGCGGCGCAGACCGCCGCGGTCCAAAGTGCGCGGTCGCAGCTCGAGTTGCTTGGTCTTTCGGCGACGACGCTCGACAGTCTGACACCCGGTTCGAGGATCAGCGCGACGACGAGTGTGCCCGCGCCTATTGACGGCGTCGTGACGGAGCGCGCAGCGAATGCGGGAGTCAACGTAGATCCTGCGACCAAGCTGTTTACCGTCGTCGATCTCTCAACGGTCTGGATCGTGGCGGACGTGTACGAAAAGGATCTCTCCCGGGTCCGCGTTGGCAGTGAGGCCGTGATCACGACGTCAGCCCAACCGGACCTGACGCTGCGCGGCCGTATCAGCTACATCGATCCGCAGGTGAGCGTTGAGACACGCACGGCCAAAGTGCGCGTCGAGGTCGCCAATCCGCGCGGAGAGCTGCGGCTCGGGATGTACGCCGACGTCGTCGTGACCGGAGCGTCTGGTCCTTCGGCGCCGACGGTCCCACGGAGGGCCCTGCAGAACGTCGGTGACCGTACTGTTGTTTATCTCGCGAACCCTAAGGAGCCTGGGAAGTTTGTGGAACGAGAGGTCCGTCCCGGGCGGGCCTCCGGAGACCAGGTCGAAATCGTTGGGGGCGTTCAACCAGGTGACGTCGTCGTGACCGAGGGCAGCTTTTTCGTCAGGGCCGAGCGCGAGCGCCTTGGTCTCAGGCTGTCCGTCGGCAGCGCGTCAACCGGGGCGGGTCGAACGCCGTCCGCAGTGAGTCGCGGAGGCGGCAGCGCGAGTGTTCAGACGGCCAGGATTGTCGTGGGAGAGAAAGGCTACGAACCTCCGAGGGTGACTCTGCGTGCCGGCGTCCTGACACGGCTCACATTCGTTCGGACGACCGACAAGACGTGCGGAACTGAGGTCGTCTTCCCGTCGTTGAACCTCAAGCGTGCTCTGCCTTTGAACAAGCCCGTCGACATCGAGTTCACGCCCGCGAAAACGGGCGACATCGCATTCGCGTGCGGGATGAACATGCTGCACGGCACCGTCATCGTGCGGTGAATGGTGATTTGGTGAATTCCGGGGAAGCGACGAACGGCGCTGACGCGGCCGTCCACCATCTCCCCAGCATCGCAGCCAAGTCGCCCTTCAGCACAATTCCCAACTGTCCTTGTTCCGGCGTGAGCACTATTTCTTCGACCATGGCGCGACCATCGAGGTATTCAGCTGAACTGGCGTAGAACCCCGCCGACCGCAGCGTGACGACGGCGGTGAGGTGCCTCATGATGTGACTCCTTGAGTGGGTGGATTGGATAGTGACAACGGCGGCGGCTGAACGAACTTCCAGTACGCGGCGGGAATGACCAGCATGTTGAGCGCGGTCGCCGAGAGCAAGCCGGTCAAAATCACGACGGCCATCGGCGCTTGAATCTCACTGCCTGGCTCCCCAGTTCCCAGGGCGACTGGCACCAGCGCCAGGCCGGTTGCCATCGCGGTCATGAGGATCGGCGCCAGGCGCTCCATCGAGCCGCGGCTGACCGCTTCGTAGAAATCCGTGACGCCCTCGTGCTCCTGGAGGTGCCGGATGTGCGACACGAGCATGATGCCGTTGCGGGTCGCAATCCCAAAGAGCGCGATGAACCCGATGAGCGAGGCCACCGTGAGGATTCCGCCGGTGAGCCAGACACCGACGACGCCGCCGATGAGGGCGAGCGGCAGATTGATCATGATGATCGTAGCCACCACGGCTGAGCGGAAGACCGTCGCCAGGATGATGACAATCGCCACCACCACGGCGAGCCCCAGCCAATAGAGCAGACGGGTCGCTGAAGCGGCGCTCTCGAACTGGCCGCCATACTCGATCCGGTAGCCCTGCGGCATCGGGACGGCCCCGGCAATGTCGCGCTGGAGGTCGGCGACCACGCTGCCCAAGTCGCGGCCGCTGACGTTGGACTGCACGACGATCTTCCGCTGGACGTTCTCGCGGCTGATGAAATTGGGGCCGCGATCCTCTGCGACGGCGGCCACGGCGTCAATCGGCGCGCGGACCCCGGTGGGCGTATCGATCGTCATACGCCTGAGCAGGTCCAGGTCGGCCATGTTGATTGCGGCTTGCTTCATGACCACTGGCACCGCGATGCCCGACTCGACGAGCCGGCCGACCTCCCGGCCGACCAGGCCCATCTCGAGCGCCTCCGTCGCCTGTGCCGCCGGCAGTCCGTAGGTGGCGAGTGACGCTCGGTCGAACGTCACCGCGATCGTGGGGATGTCTGTCTGCTGCTCGATCGACAGATCGACGACACCCTCCACCCCACGGGCCGCTGCTTCAACCTGCTTCGCGAGCGCGCGCAATGTCGTCAGGTCGTCCCCGAACACCTTCATCGCGATGTTCGCGCGTGTCCCCGAGAGCATGTGATCGATACGGTGCGAGATGGGTTGACCGACCGTGACGTTCATCCCGGGAATGAGCGTTGCCTTCTCCCGGATCTCGGCAAGAACGTCCTTCTTGGGCCGGTCCTTCATCTCGAGCCGGACATCGAGCTCGGCCGACTCGACGCCCTGGACATGCTCGTCGAGCTCGGCGCGTCCCGTACGGCGCGACGTGCTGGCGACCTCCGGGACCGTCAGGAGGACTCGCTCCAGAGCGGCGCCGAGGTGATTGCTTTCGGCGAGGCTGGTGCCGGGCAGCGTCACCGCACTCACCGTGAGGGCCCCCTCGTTGAATTCCGGCAGGAACGACCGGCCGAGCGACAGAAACCCGGCGACCGTGATGACAACCAGGACAACCGCGGCGCCAACGACCAGCAGGGGCCGACGGAGTGCAAACCGCAGCACCGGAGCGTAGCCGCGTTTCAGGACATGGACCACTCTGGGCTCGTGGCCCGTCCGCACGCCCTTCGATGCCGGCAGCAGCAGCGCCGACAGGACCGGCGTCACGGTCAGGGCGACGATCAGCGACGCGATGAGCGCGATGATGTAGGCGAAACCCAGCGGCTGCAGTAGACGGCCCTCGACGCCGCTCAGGAAGAAGATCGGCAGAAATACGAGGACGATGATGAGCGTCGCGAACACGATCGATCCACGAATCTCAGACGTCGCGTCGTAGATGACCTGCAGCGCCGGCCGCCGCTCCGCCTCGGGCTTCAGCGACTCCAACCGCAAACGCCGGAAGACGTTCTCGACATCGATGATGGCGTCGTCGACGAGCGCGCCAACGGCGATCGCCATCCCGCCGAGTGTCATGCTGTTGACGGTGAAACCGGCCAAACTCAGGCCAAGAATCGACGCGACCAGCGACAGCGGAATCGCAATCAGCGAGATCACCCCCGCCCGAAAGTTCGCGAGGAACAGGAACACGACCAGCATGACCAGCAGGCCGCCGTCCCGTAGTGCCACGAGCAGGTTGTGGATGGCAGTCTCGATGAAGTCGGCCTGTCGGAAGAGTCGCTTGTCGATCCGCATCCCGGCGGGAAGTCCCGCTTGAATATCATCCAAGGCCACATCCAGCGCGCGTGTGAGCTCGATCGTGTTTTGGGCCGGCTGCTTCTGGGCGCCGAGGATGACCGCCGGCTTCCCGTTGTGGGATCCCTCGCCTCGCTTCATTGCCTCACCGACCGCGACGGTGGCGACGTCCCGAACGAGCACTGGTCGATCGCCTCGCACCGCGATGACTGACTGGGCGAGATCGTCGATACCGCGCACGCGCCCGATGCCTTGAATCAGGTACTCCTGGCCGCCCGCGACCCGGAAGCCGGCGCTGGTGTTCTGGCTGCTCGTCGCCAGGGCTTTCTCGATCTCTGCGAACGAAACGCCATGATGCGTTGCCGCGGCTGGGTCGACGACGACTTGATACTGTTTTTCGCCTCCACCGGTCACGATGACCTGCGACACGCCGGGCACCGCCAGCAGACGTCGGCGAATGACCGTGTCGGCGACGGTCCGGAGCTCGATGGCGTCGTGAGTATCGGATTCGAGCGCAAGGAAGAGAATCTCACCCATGATTGACGACACCGGGGCCAGCACCGGGCGCTGCACGCCCGCCGGCAGGGAGTCTGCAATCGTCGCGAGCTTCTCGGTGACCGTCTGCCGGGCGCGATAGACGTCCTCCCCCCAGTCGAACTCTGCCCAGATCACGCTGACGCCAACCGCCGTGGCTGATCGCACCCGGCGAATGCCGGCGGCGCCGTTGAGCGCCGCTTCGATCGGGAAGGTGACGAGCGTTTCCATGTCCGTCGGCGCCATTCCCGGCGCCTCAGCGAGCGTCGTGACCGTTGGCGCCGTGAGATCCGGCAAGACGTCGATGGGCATCTGGTTCGTGAGGTAGATCCCCCAGGCCAGGAAGCCTCCCGCCAACGCGAGCACCACGGCACGGTGCCGAAGCGACCAGCGAATTAACGCATCAACCATGAGTCGGTCCTCGTCCTTGGCCTGAGTTCTGGTCGTGGCCTAATGCACGTGACCGTGCGACGGCACGGCTGTGGACAACGCCGCGAGCCGAATCAGCGGGGCGCCCCGCACGACGACGCGATCGCCTGGCTGGATACCCTCGACGCCAACGTACGTGCCGTCGCGAGCGCCGAGCGTGACGGGCCGCCGCGCGAACGACTCGCCCTCGCGTTGCACGAACACCACGGGCCGTCCCGCGTCGTCCACCAGCGCACTCACCGGGACTGCGACGGCCTCGACGCCAGAGGACGTGAACAGCCGAACGATTACACGCTGGCCGACCGCGAGCGCCGCCGGCGGGCGTGCGAGCAAGAAAATCAACGGGAGCGTTCGCGACGCCGAGTCGAGCACCCGGCTGCGCGAGGCGGGTCGCCCGAGCGGAATCGGCGCGTTCTGGCCGGCCGCCAGCAACTCCGCATCGGCAACGCTTGCGGCGGCGGGGAGGTCAGCTTCGGGGAGGTGCGCTATGACGTGGACGACGTCCACGGCCACAACGCGGAAGAGCAGTTGTCCTTGTTCCACTGCAGCTCCCGCCGTCGCACGTGATTCAACGATGACGCCGCCGGCAGGCGCGCGCACGAGAAACCGCGTGGCTGACTCGGCCTGTCCTTGCCCAGTTCGCGTCAGATCCAGCAGCGCCAGCCGCTTCTCGGCCGCCTCGACCGCGTTCTCGGCCGACTTCTCCGAGACCAACGCTTCGGACAGGCGGCGGGCCGGCGCGGCACCGGCCTTCGTCAGCCGCTCGGCGCGGGCGCGTTCGGCACGCGCCAATTCGAGCTGTGCCTGCGCGTTTCGGAGCGCGAGCTCCTGCGACGGCCGATCACCAAGCTCACCCGTCTGGGGAAGAATCTGGGCCAGCACGTCGTTGGCGTTCACGGTGGCGCCGATCGCCGCGGCTGAGGCACTCACGAGCCGGCCCGCGACCGGTGCCGCCACCACCGTCTCTCCACCCGTGCGCGGACGGATCTCACCCGGCACAACGAGACTCGGCCGCAGGGCGCGGCGCTCGGCTATGGCGGTGCCAAAATCAAGGACCCATTGCTGTTCCTTGAGAAACGCGATGCGCTCTTCCTTGGGTTCCTCCACTTTGAATCCACGCGCAAGCTCTGTGGTGCCGAAGACTTCGACCTGCCCGAGGTCGAACGCGTCGTTCAGCGGGCCGGCGACGTCGATCTTGAGCGCGTAGCGGCCCGGAGTGGTCGGCTTCACCGTCACGCCAAAGATGCCTGGGCGCGAGGGCGCATCTGCCGAGAAGGTCTCGGTCCGCGGTCCTTCTAGGTACACGCGGACCGTCCCCGTCGTCAGTGGCTTGAAGGTCGCCAGGTCCGTGAGATGAATGGCGAACCGCGCGGGTTCGCCGACGACTAGAACGGGGTGCTCGGCGAACAGTTCCGATTTGGTGGTCCACAGCGTGGTCGCCACGGTCGGCAGCTCGTCCTCCGGCGCTGCGGCAGGCTCGCCTCGACCACAGCCGCTCAGTAGTCCGGCCGAGAGCATCATCAGCCAGTACAGACGCGTCATCGTGAAACCTCCTCACCGACCGCTCGGTCGAACTGAATCGTCGCCAAGCGAGCTTCCGCCCTGAACGTGATCGCGCGAAGTTCGGCGTTGACGAGCGAACGGTGCGCGTCCAGCAATTCGAGAATGCCGAGCTCACCCTCGTCGTACGCGATCTCGGCAATGCGAACCAGCTCGCGACTTGGTTCCAAGGCCTCCCGTTGATATTCGTCGGCGAGGACAAATAGAGACGTCACCCGCCCGTGGGCGCCGCGCACCTGCTGTTCAATCTCGACGGCCAGGGCCTCGCGTTCGGCGCGGGTCGCAGTGAGCGCCGAACTGGCCGCCGCGACGTCCGCCTGACCTGTGTTGAAAAGCGGCATGACGAGACCGGCTGAGAACGCGTATCCGCTCGACGATCCGGCGCCCCCAGCCGTGTTCTTCCACCCGCCTCCCAGAATCGGATGCGGGCGTCCCACGCGCGTCGCCGCCTCGCGATCAAATTCAAGACGACGGACCTCGGCGTCGGAGGCGAGAAAATCCGCGCGCTGCAAACGCGCCGTTGTCAGCGCGAGGTCGAGCGCCGGCACTGGTGGCGGGCTCGCCATAGTTCCGGTCACCACCGAGTTGGCAACGGTGAGCGGCGGCGCGCCAGTCAAGCCCATCAGCGCCGCCAGCGATGTGCGCGCGGCAGTCAAGTCCGCTTCGCCAATTCGGTGTTCCGCGCGGAGTTCGGCGACCTCTCGCTCAGCACGCAAGCGGTCGAACTTCGATCCGTCTCCGGCACGTTCGCGTTCGCCGAGACGTGCCGCCAGCTTCTCAAGGACAGCCAACGTCTTCGACAGATCTTCGAGACGGACCTGAGCGGCTGCCAGCCGTGTGAAAGCCGTCCGCGTGTCTTGCCGGATCTCGAATTCGGCCTGACGGACTCGAAGTTCCGCCACGGCCGTGGCGGCCGTTCCTGCCTGCTTGAGCAGGCCGAGCCGTCCGCTGATTGGCAACTCCTGCTCGACGAGCACGAACCGTTCGCGAATGCCGCCAGCCCGCTCTTGTTGGAAGGACACGACGGGGTTCGGTGCGACATGTCGGAGTTGTTGTTCGGCGGCGACCTGAGCCGGACGGGCGCGGACGGCCCGAAGACGCGGGCTCTCCGCAAGTGCGCGGGCAATCGCCTCCGATTCCGTCAGAACTTGACCGTATACCGATCCAGGCAGCAGAGTCGTGACGAGGCACGAGACGGACACGCGTGCGACCGGACGCCAATTGCGCATGGCGACGACCTCTTAGAAACTGAACAGACGAGTACTGGCCCGGATGGATCCGGGAAGGAACAGAGGAAGGCTAAGCGGGCGGCGCGCGAGGCTGGAGCGTTCCGAGTAAAGGTGGCCCGTGCGCTCGGGGGGTAAAGTCGGCGTACCAGTCGACTGCGGTGAGCGTTGGTTCGGGTAGCGTCTCAGTGCGACCGACAATCACGTGGATCGTGATCGCACTCAGGCAGACGGCGACCAGCGAGCCAAGCGAACGCGCGTCGCTTTGACTCTCGGGACCATGCACGGCTGGTCCGCTTCCCGGCGCCTCAAGGTCGTGGCCGTGTGCCAGAACCAATTGGCGGTGGTGCTGCTGATGCTGATCGGAATCGTGGGCGCCCGTGTGGACGTGCGCCCAGGGCGACTGGACGAACAGCGCGGTGAAGGCGAACGCCGCGACCCCGCCGACCACTTGGCGCATGTGGTCCGAGTGTAGGACGAAGCGTCAGACAGGGTCAAACAACACGCCACGGCGCTCGCGTGTGCTGCAAGGTAACCATCCGTCTCGAGAACCGGCTGACCGGCCGTAGGTGCCAGGGAAGCGACGAACCATCGCCTACGCCGCCACCCACCACCTCGCCAAGCTAAGCTGGTTGCGAGCCCCCGCAACCAATATTGATCCGGGGGCTTTGCCCCCGGACCCCCTACACACTCACTCGCGCGACTCGCCTCCTCTGAAGAGCGCTTAGGCAAGTCGCGCTCCGTTCGTGTGGCGGCCTTCGCTCTCGCTCGGCCGCGCTTGACTCGGGCTTCGCCCCCCGACCCCCTGCACACCCGGCCGCGCCGTAGCTCGGCGCCCCGGAGTCGAGCGAAGGCGGGCTCGCTCGCTATGGCTTCTAGGCTTTCCCCGTTCCGGCGTGAGCACTACTTCTTCGACCATCGCCCGGAGCGCGGTCATCGCGTCAGTGCGCCGATCCGGGTCTCGGAGCCCGTCACGAGCGTCGATCAGCCACTCGCGATAGAGTGTGCCCATCTCGGGGTGAAGGAGCGGTCGGGCGCACTGCGCGCGTTCTGCCGCGGCAATGGTTGCGGCCAGGTCGGCCTACCGGTCTAGGACGACAATCGTCGGCGGCTGAGCGGCGACGGCGCCGGGTGGAACGCACGAAGTGTCGGACTCAGGCCGGCAGTTTTACAAACAGACCCGCGCCGATCTTCGCCGCCTCAGACCCCGCCACAGGATGCAGATAGTCAAGCTTTGTGGAGTCAGTGTCCAGGACGATGGGCTGGTCGGTGACTTTGGTATCCACGAGCGTCAGGAACGACGGATCGATGTCCGCGTACTGAAGCCTCGCCCCCGTGCCCGAACCCGCCAATCGCCGATTATTGGCAAAGTAACTTCCGATGATGCGGTACTGGATTGGCGGCTGCGGCTGCGTCGGCGTGGGAGTGCCGGCCGGAGCAGCTGCGCCCGTTCGTCCGCCTCGACCACCGGCGTCCGCCAACGCGGACGCTCCACCCTGCGCCGTCCACACGTAGTTGCCACCGTCCACGACGTTGTTGCGATACAGGAAGTCGCTACTGATCCCAGCGGTCCACACTCCGCTGCCGTAGACCTTGTGGCAGAGGCAATTCGTCATGGCGTGCCCGGTACTGCCCGGCGTCCAGTAGACGACGGAGATCTTGAGGCCTCGGAAAATGCAGTGGTGCACATTCACGCCGTTGCCATTCGCGATGATCCCCACGTGATTCGGGGCGGTCTCGTCGTCGCCCACAAATAAGCATTGCCCGATTTCCAGGTCTTCCAGGTCCCGCCGGAGCCGGCTGATCGCGTAAAGACGCTTGATTTGCCCGGTCTGCGGCGTTTCGACGACAGGCATTCCCAAGATCCGCAGACCCTGGATCGTGACGTGACTGGTCTCGATCAACATGCCGTCGGCCGCCCCGCCGAGCGGGTCAGGTCGGCCGTTCCACGTTGGAGACAGCGCCAGGGTGTGGATCAGTGTGGGCATTCGCCCGATGTGCCAGCCGGGCTCCCCGGGCAAGACCTCGGCACGAATCGTCAACCGCTCCGCACGAGAAAACGACCGGCTCGCCGGTTTCAGCAACGTGGTTTCGCCGATGGCGTGGATGCCCTCCGTGAGCACGACGGTTGCTGCGCCCGTGCCCGTCGCTCGCGTTGACCCGCTTTGCCGCCTCTGCCAGGGAACGAAGCGGCCCGTCTTTGGCGCCGGCATTCGCGTCGGCGCCACCCGGACTGACGTAGAGCGTGCTGCCCGGGGCAGCGGGTCTCGGAGTGGCAGCTTGGCGGGCGAGCAAGTCACCGCGCAGGGCTGCCGCGGCAGCCATCGTGAGCGTCGTCCGAAGCGCCTGTCGTCTGTTCATCATGCTGTCTCCTGAGGGAAGCACTCGTCCCATGTTGTTTGACGAGGATCGCCTTTCGAGTGTGAAGCCGGTGTGAATCGGTCGGGCGTTCACACTGCTGACGCCCTGCGTCGTCCAAAGACAGCGAGGAATCGGTGGCGCCAAACGCGGCGCTTGGCCGCGAACCAACCCATTCCAAGGAGCTGTGATGTCTAAGCGTGTGTTCGCCGTACTCGGTGTTCTGTGTCGTGGTGTCGGTCGTCGGAGCGGTGCGGGCGCAGAACCAGCCACCCGCGCAGTACGTGACTAGTGCGGATGCGGTCAAGTTCACCCCGCTGGATCCCAAGAACCCGGGAGGCCCCAAAATTGCCGTCGTCTCCGGCAGCCTCCAGGGCAAGGGGCCGATCACGCTGTTCTTGAGATTGCCGAAAGGTCCGGCCCCGTTGCACACGCATACGGCGGGCTACTACGGCATCGTCGTGCGCGGACAGGCCAAGCACTGGCCGGCCGGTGGGGAAGCCACGGCGGCGACGCTCGGTCCCGGCAGCCACTGGTACCAGCCTGGCAAAGCCGCCCACGGCGACGAGTGTGTGGCGAACGAGTGCCTGCTGTTGATCCAGATGGAAGGGCCCTACGACTTCGCGGTCGCCGCGAAGTAGCGAGGCACGACCAGTTGCGGCTCGGGCGCTGGCTCAGTACTTCCAGCGCCCCGGCCGCGACTATACGGCCTCAAGACCGATCTGGTCCCTCCGACGGGTCGATCGCCTCGAGCAATCGCTGAGCAAAGTCGATGGACGACTCGCGCGGCAGGCTGGTGCGGTGGACTTCGAGAGCTGAGCGGGCGTCGTCGACCCGACGCACGAGGGCACGGGCTTCTTGAAAGGAGATGGCGTGGCGGGCGAAGTGCAGCGGCTGCGGACCGTCGGAAAGTTTCGTCACCGGCACTCGACGGTGACAGCGGCATGGCGCCGCGTCTGAGACCAGTCCGCAGTGGGCCCTTGTAAACTCGAGGATGGCCTGCCGAGCGATCTGAAGCCGCTTGCGAAACAGCGCCGGGGCAATTTCGAGCGCCTCGGCTGCCTCCGGCCCGGGGACTTCCATGATCTCGCCGAGGACGTACGCCGAGTCGGTGCGGTCGGTCGAGGCACTGGAGCATCGCGAGGCTGCACCCGACTTTCACTTCGTCAATCAGCAGCGACTGCTCGGCGTCGTCAGTGCTCTCGGGTTCCAGTCCGGCGACGAGATCCTCGGCGAATCGGTCGAAACTGAGGTGGAGCCGCTCAATCGCGCTTTTCTTCGTGTCCAGAATGTAGTTGACCGCGATCCGGTACGCCCACGTCTTCACGCGGCTCTGGAAGTTGAACTGTGACAGCCGCGTCACGATCCGAACCAGAATCTCCTGCGTCGCATCCTCGGCGTCCTCTCGGTTCCACAGCATCCGGAGGGCCAGGCCGTACAGATCGCCCTGGAGCGCACGGACCAGTCGGTCGAGCGCATCCCGGTCGCCTTCGAGGGCTTGCCGGACGATGTCTTCGAGCGTCGGGGTGGACGGCATCTGTTCCTTTAGACGAGAGTCAGCTCAGAGATGTGAAGATACGCAGGCGATGGATTCACACTTGGCAGCTGGCCCTCGTCCAACCGATCGACCGGTCCGCCCGGCAGGCCGCTTGTTTGAACGTGACCATCTCTCCCGACCCAATTCCGTACGCAGACGCCATTGACCTCCACGCGGTGTTCAACCGTACACCCCGGGCGACCGGCAGCGGCGGGTCGATCTGAAGGACCTGACGGCTTGGTTGATTCAGGATGCCGGACTCGCCGGACCACACTTGCCGGATCGAAGGGACGCTATGCGACGGCTGATCACCCGCCTGCTGACCGTCCGGCCGGCTCGCCCGATTCCCCCTGATATTCAGCAGAGGCTGGACGACCTGTTTGGCGAAGAGGCCGCCCATCGGCCAGTGGTTGACATCTCCGGCGAGCCCAGCCTCGTCAGAGGACAACGCAGCCGTTTCCGGCACACGACTCCAGCTGTGGCGGGGCGACATCACAACGCTCGCCGTCGATGCCATTGTCAATGCCGCCAATAGGGAACTGCTCGGCTGCTTTCGGCCATCGCATGCGTGTATCGATAACGCCATCCACACGGCTGCGGGCCCCCGCCTCCGAGAAGACTGCCGCCGAATTATCCAACGACAGGGACATCTCGAGCCGACTGGCAGCGCGAAGATCACGCGCGGGTACTATCTGCCGTCCACATTCGTGCTGCACACCGTGGGGCCGATCGAGGCAAACGGTCGGGTGACCGCGACACATCGAGATCTCCTCGCAAGCTCTTACGAATCCTGCCTGGCGCTGGCGGCAGCCATCGGCGTTCACTCTCTGGCGTTTTGCGCCATCTCAACGGGAGTGTTCGGATACCCGAAACGCGAGGCGGCAAGTGTCGCGACTGAGACCGTCCGGAACTGGCTCGAGCGGCACTCCCATTCTTTCGAGCAGGTCGTGTTCAACGTGTTCGCAGAGGACGACGAAATCGCCTACCGCGACGTCTGGCGCCGCTGATGACGACGGCAGGGGACTCGACGAAGCTTCTGCTCGAAGCACGACAGATCCGGCAGTGGATCGACGAGTCTGATCGGATCCTCATTGGTGCCGGTGCGGGACTATCGGCCGACGCCGGCGTGGACTACACCGATGAAGCCGATTTCGTTGCGAAGTATCCGGCGCTCGTGAAACGCGGGCTCCGAGCCGCTTATCAGTTGATCGGCTACTCGCAGCTGCCGGCTGAAGTGTTCTGGGGCTACTGGGTGCTTCACGTGAACGACGTCCGGTTCAGCACCGGCCGGCGGCGGGTCTACGAGCTGCTCTTCGAGCTCGTGCGCCGGAAGGATTGGGGCGTCCTGACGTCCAACGTCGATGCCTTGTTCGTGCGGCACGGATTCGATCCTGCACGCGTCTGTTCCATTCAAGGAGACTTCGCCTTCCTGCAGTGTCTGACGCCGTGCTCGAACCAGCTCTGGCCGAGCGCGCCCATTGTCGAGCCTCTCTTGCCTGACATCGATCCCGAGACCCAAGCCCTGCGGGATCCCAAGTTGGCGCCGACCTGTCCGAGGTGCGGTGGCGCCGTGTTCTTCAACGTGCGCGGCGGCGACTGGTTCGTCGAGGCGCCGTGGCGACGGCAGTTTGCCAAACTGCGAGACTGGGTCACCGCCGCACCCAACGACCGATTGCTCGTGCTGGATATCGGCTCTGGATTCAACACGCCCAGCGTCGTCCGGTGGCCAATGGAACGGACCGCCCGATCCATTGCGACGGCGCGCTTCGTTCGGATCAACCGGCACGACCCCGAGTTGCAGGTCGAACTCGGATCGCGAGCTTTGACTGTGGCCGACGGCGCGCTCGCAGTGCTTGGAAGAGTCGCACAAGCTGCGCCAGGCCTAGCGATTGATTGAGAGCAGTCAAGGAGGACATGGGACTCATGCAACCTTCTTCGACCGTTGCGTCTTGACCACGAGGCGCACCCTGACGTCAAGCCTTGCCAGCATGTCAATGAGCGAGTCAGTGCTGAATAAATCGATGCGCCCGCGCAGAAGATCGCTGATGCGAGGCTGTGTGACGCGGAGGATCGTCGCCGCCTCTGCCTGCTTCAACCTCCTCGACTCGACCGCCTTCTGAACCTGAATGAGCAGGTCCGCACGGACCAGGAGGTGCTCGGCCTCCTCCTTGGAGAACCCAAGGTCTCGAAAAACGTTCCCGGTAGAAGGCGTCACTCTAATCGCGTTCTTCTTTGCCATATTGTTGCCTCAGCTTCTCTCGTACTCGGAAGCGATCTCGACCGACCTCCAGATCCCGTGCGGCCGTCTTCCGAGTCTTCTTCTCGAATGCGTGCAGAACGTAGATCGCTTCTGCCCGCGTGGCCACGTAGAACACCCGGTGGGCGCCGTCGACGTGGATCCGGATCTCCCTCACACCCGGTCCCACGGTCGGCATCGGCTTCCAATCGTCCGGGTCGAGCCCCTGTTGTACACGGCGCAACTGGAAGCCAGCCAAACGTCGCGGGAGAGCCGGAAAAGCCCGCAAATCTCGACGCGAACTACCTAGCAAGATCAGCGGCTTGTCCGGCCTCACCGACACGAGATCAAGCATACAAGTTCTTGTATGTCTGGTCTAGAGCTTCGTCCGAACCTGATGACGGATCCCCGACTGCGCCGAAGATGCCCTTGCCACCTATCCCAGAACTGGGATACCATCTGACACCGATGGCGCATCGAAAGGGTAGACAGAGAGCAGCGGTCACTCGCGGCACCGGAAACGTGTTTGCGGATCTCGGGTTCCCCGACGCCGTCGAGCGTCAGGCCAAGCTGCGCCTGGCCTATGCGCTGAATCAGGTGCTCGAAGCGCGCAAGCTCTCCCAGGCCGCTGCCGCCAAGATGCTGGAAGTGACGCAGCCAAAGGTCTCTGCGCTTCGTCACTACAAGCTGGCGGGCTTTTCCGTCGAACGCCTGATGAACCTGTTGACGGCGCTCGACCAGGATGTCGAGATCGTGATTCGGCAAAAGCCGCGCTCGCGGAAGGCGGGTCGGATTCGCGTCGTCGCAGCCTAGTGGCTCCGAAAGGGACGCGACCTCGTCTGGGTGCCTGATGGCTCTCGAGAGGCAGTACGCGATCGTTCTCCTCGACTTAGGGGGCAATCGTGGATCGTGTGACGGCTGAGCGCTCCACGATCCTTCACGGACTCGTTGGGTCAACCGTCCACAGCCTGCTGAACAAGATCGCGGCGCTGGTGCAGTTACACCAGGCCATGTTGTTGAAAGCGTGGCATGACTACTTCAAGTCCGGCAACTGAAGCACCGGCGGCCAAGCGAGTCCGAGTCACTGACGAGGCGCTCATTGTGGAACTCCAGGACGGTCGGAGTGTGTCCGTGCCGCTCCGGTGGTATCCAAGGCTTGCCGAAGGGAGACCCAGCGAGCGACGCCAATGGCAACTCATCGGGCCCGGGCATTGGCATTCACTGGCCGGCCCTCGACGAGGATATCTCCGTCGAAGGTCTGCTGCTCGGCCTTCCATCGGGCGAGAGCGCCGCTCGCTGCAGCGCTGGCGGGTCGCCCGGCGGCGCCCCGCTGCCAAGAAGAGTGCGCCGCGTAGATCGCGAGGACGCGCTTCGAGTCTGTGAGCGTTGTCGGCCTGGCCGTTCACGCCGCCGTCCACCACCTCGCCAAACTAAGCTGGTTGCGAGCCCCCGCAATTAACATTGATCCGGGGGCTTTGCCCCCGGACCCCTTACACACTCACTCGCGCGACTCGCCTCCGGTGGAACAACCTTCTCCGGCAAGTCGCGCTCCGTTCGTGTGGCGGGCCCTCGCTCTCGCTCGGCCGCGCTTGACCCGGGGGCTTCGCCCCCGACCCCCGGCACACCCTGCCGCGCCGTAGCTCGGCGCCCACCGAGTCGAGCGAAGGCGGGTCACTCGCGCGACGCGCCTCCGCTGGAACAACCTTCTCCGGCAAGTCGCGCTCCGTTCGTGTGGCGGCCTTCGCTCTCGCTCGGCCGCGCTTGACCCGGGGGCTTCGCCCCCGACCCCCTGCACACCCTGCCGCGCCGTAGCTCGGCGCCCACCGAGTCGAGCGAAGGCGGGTCACTCGCGCGGCTCGCCTCCGCTGGAACAACCTTCTCCGGCAAGTCGCGCTCCGTTCGTGTGGCGGCCTTCGCTCTCGCTCGGCCGCGCTTGACCCGGGGGCTTCGCCCCCGACCCCCGGCACACCCTGCCGCGCCGTAGCTCGGCGCCACAGAGTCGAGCGAAGGCGGGTCACTCGCGCGACTCGCCTTCGGTGGAAAGAACTTCCTCCGGCAAGTCGCGCTCCGTTCGTGTGGCTCGCTTCGTTGCACTCGCTCGCTACGGGGCCTCGGCGGCGTCGTCGAGCGCCGGCGCCAACTGGGCGAACTTCTGCGGGTCAGATCGTCGCCATGTTCGGGTGGGAGCGCGGGGAGCACCGGCTCCGCCGCGGCGGCGATTTCCGCCTCTTGTTCAACCGTTCCGAATTCCGTGTGCCGTGGCGAGGACGTAGTGAGCATTCGAAACATCGACCTCAAAACCGACCGACTCAGAAGCACCGACCTGTATCGGTTCGCGGCAGGCAAGCTCTACATTTCGTCCGAGGCACGCGACGAGTACCTCTACAACGACGTGCGTCAAGTCGAGTTGGGTCGGTACACATCGGGGAACAAAACCATCGTGTTCGACAAGGCGGGTTTCGGGGCAGTGACGGCGGTCCACACCGATGAGATTGAAACCCGAGTGCTCAGGTTACGTTGCACAGCGAGTTGACCGCGACGACTAGCGTGCGGGTCCGGCGCACACGTCGGCACGTCGGTAATGGGTCAGTTTCGTTTTGTTCTTGGCACCCAGACGGCGTAGCCGAACCAGCACCCCGTCGTGAGCATCAAGACTGTCCGGTACACCGGGTGGTCGAATAGCCCAACGCTAGAGAGCCAGAGCAGCAATCCAAGAAACAGCGACACCGTCCAAAGAAGTTGGCCTCTTTGCATTTGTGTTACTGCCTTTCCAGCCGCTCGACCGCAGAGATCGCGGTCGGCTGGTTTCGACGCCGACTTGGTTGCTCGGGAAGGCATGGCCCATTCTGCCACGAAGCACAACAGGCCAAACACTCACCGGAGTTCAAACTAACCCGTCCCCCGGCGTGTGACGTAGAATCACTTCATCCCGGCGCATCCTCGAAACGTTCTGGAAGGCTGACCACAGGAGGAACCCGAATGAAGTTCGTGACTCTGTGTCTCGTCCTTGTCGTTGCGGCCTTCGGCGCTGTCGGGTTGGCCGCACAAGATAGGCCAAACTTCTCGGGCACATGGATCGGTGTTGGGCCTCAACAGGAAATTCGGGAACTAACCATCAAACATGATGGCTCCACGCTGTCGTTTGAGGGCCAGCCAAACGCGACCAAGCACACGTTCAAACTCGACGGCTCCGAAACCGAGATGAGCGCTCCTGACGGGAAGCCTCTACTTGCGAAGGCTGTCTGGAAAGGCAAGACGCTGGTGGTGACGATCCATTTCCCTGAAGTAAAGCAAGACATCAGGCGGCTGACTTGGGCGATAGACGCTGATGGACAACTCGTGATCGAAACTGAGTTCCTTGGCGGGAAGCCAGAAGCGCCCATCAAGACGGTCTACAAACGCCGCTAGCGTGCTGCCGCCAACGCCCTAGGTTGGGTTTGTCTCAACACGCAGCATTAATAAAGGATGGGACCACGGCGTGCTTGCTCTCACCGGCGGAGCACGTCGCGGTACCCGCGACCTGTTAGGTCAGCGCAGGCCCTCGACCTCAAGCTCTAGCGCGGCTTGTCGTTGGTCGTCGAGCAACTGGAACCGTTTCTCGCGTTCGTCGTCGAGCGCCTTGTGTGCCGCGTGGAGGTGCGTGAGCGCCACCGCGAGCGCCTCGCGGTAGGTGGTGAGGATGTCGACGGCTAAGCGGATGGCCGTCGGCTCGTCGAGGGCGCTCAGGATCTCGGCCACCGGATCGGGCCGGGGCGATGACTCCCAGCCGATGATCGGGGCGTCCTCGACGAGCACGAGCGCGTGATCGAGCAGGGAAGTCATGCCGCGACTCGGAGTGACGGCCACGCGGGAACCGCCCCCCGCAACCAATATTTGATCCGGGGGCTTTGCCCCCGGACCCCTTACACACTCACTCGCGCGACTCGCCTCCGCTGGAACACCTTCTCCGGCAAGTCGCGCTCCGTTCGTGTGGCGGCCTTCGCTCTCGCTCGGCCGCGCTTGACCCGGGGGCTTCGCCCCCGACCCCCTGCACACCCTGCCGCGCCGTAGCTCGGCGCCACGGAGTCGAGCGAAGGCGGAGCCTGCCGCGCCGTAGCTCGGCGCCCACCGAGTCGAGCGAAGGCGGGTCACTCGCGCGACTCGCCTCTTCTGAAGACCGCTTCGGCAAGTCGCGCTCCGTTCGTGTGGCAGCCTTCGCTCTCGCTCGGCCGCGCTTGACTCGGGGGCTTCGCCCCCGACCCCCGCACACCCTGCCGCGCCGTAGCTCGGCGCGCTCAGGTCGAGCGAAGGCGGAGCCTGCCGCGCCGTAGCTCGGCGCGCTCAGGCGAGCGAAGGCGCGCACTAGACTGGACAAATGCCCCGGCCTGACGCGCGTCCGCCCGCCCAGTTACTCGCATGGGTCGAACAGACCCTTGGCCAGCGGTGCCCGAGTAGTGGGATGGAAGCGGCTCACCGGCGGTCTCACGTCGATCGTCCACCGGTTGACGGTCGAGCGAAACGGCCGTCGCGAGGAGTATGTGCTGCGCTGGTGGGTGCCCGACAGCGAGTGGGAGCACTGGATTGCTCGCGCGGTGCCACTGGAGACAGCGGTCCTCACGAAGCTCGAAGGGAGCGACATCCCCGCCCCGCGCGTGATCGGCTCGATCACCGACGCAGCACTCGGCGGTCCCGCCGTCCTCATGACGCGTATGCCTGGGAAGGTGCACTTGATGCCTCGCGATCGAGAACGTTGGCTGCGGCAGATGGCACAAATGCTCGCGCGCATCCATGCTCTCGCTCTCGACGGCAAACCGTTCGAATCGTGGCTCGACCGCAGCCAACTGTCGCCTCCGCCTGACGCGTCACGCGCCGACGTTTGGAGGGAAGCCATCGCGCTGGTCGCCGAGGAGCGCGCGCCTACGCGCACCTGCTTCCTGCATCGCGACTACCAGCACTTCAACATGCTCTGGTCGCGCGAGCGACTGACCGGCGTGGTGGATTGGAGCGAAGCGTGCATCGGGCCTCCAGAGGTCGACGTGGGCCATTGTCGCCTCAACCTCACCGTCCTCTTCTCGGCGGGTGTGGCCGACCGCTTTCGTGCGATGTACGAAGCCGAATCGGGGCACAGGGTCGACGCGTGGTGGGACGTTCACGCGCTCCTGTCGTATGGGCCTTCGTGGAAGCAGTTCCTTCCGATCCAGATCGACGGCCGCGCGCCGCTCGACGTCGAGGGGATGACGGGTCGGATGGAGGAGGTGCTCGAACGCGCTCTGCGCCGACTGTGACCGTCGTCAGCTCATGGTGGGTCTAATCCCCGGAGGCCAAAGAGTCTCGAGACCGACATCGACGAGGACGCCGAGGCCCTGGGCAACCGAGGTCAGCCGGCGTATCGCGGAACCCGGTGAGCCCTCAGATTACGATACCTATGAATGGCATTGCTATCATACGTACATGCCGAAGCTGACGCTCAGCGTCGACGAGAAGGTGGTTCGGCGCGCGGCGCTCAGCTGGCTCACGCAGGAATAGCGAGGCAAAGGCATCTCGGATGTCCGGCAGTGAAGCGAGATCGTCGCAGGCGATGGAGCAGCGGCGCGATCAGCGCGGTCTGCCGTGGCTCGAGGATCTGCTACAGGACGCGCGCTTCGGCGCGCGGATGCTCCGGCGCGCGCCCCTGGTCACGGTCGTGGCGCTCCTCACGCTGACCCTCGCCATCGGCGCCAACAGCGCCATCTTCAGCCTCGTCGATCCGCTTTTGTTTCGCGACGTGCCCGTGCGTGATCCTGCGAACCTCGTGCAGTTCACGTTTCAGTATCCGCGTGACCCGCCGCTGAACATCTTCAGTCTCGCCAATTACGAGCAGTATCGCGACGGGAACCACGTCTTCTCGGATCTGTTCGGACTCGCGCCGCTGACGACGGAGTCGCGCACGGGTGAGGATCCGATCGCGGCCGAGGTGGTCACCGGCAACTTCTTCCAGGCGCTTGGCGTGCGGCCGGCGCTGGGCCGCGTGCTCGACGTCTCCGACGACAAGCCAGGCGCGGCCGCGGCCGCCGTTGTGAGCTGGCGGTACTGGAAGAGTCGATTCAACGGCGACCAGCGGGTCCTCGGCTCTGCCATCGACATCGAAGACACCCGCGTGCCCGCGCCCATGCATGTCACGGTCGTCGGCGTCGCCGAACCGGGGTTTTCCGGCTTCGTCGTCGGCTACCGGCCGGACGTCTGGATTTCGCTCTCCGCGGTGCCGGACGCCATGCGATCCCGGGCGGGGCTGGCACTCGCCGCGCGGCTCAAGCCGGGCGTGTCGATCGAACAGGCGCGTGCCGAGATGCGGGTGCTGGATCGGGCCCGAATCGACGCCCTTGCACAGGGAGATCCGCAGTGGCTCCGGGTCGTAATCGACGTCACGCCGGCGCGCACCGGACTCTCCACCCCGCTGCATCAGCAGTTCGGCGGGCCGCTGCTGCTGCTGATGGCGATGGTGGGCGGCGTGCTGCTGCTGGCGTGCGTCAACATCGGCAGCCTGCTGCTCGCGCGCGGCGCCGCGCGGCAGCAGGAGATGGCGGTACGCGTTTCGCTCGGCGCCGGCCGCTTCCGCATCGTACGGCAGGTGCTGACCGAATCGTTGCTCCTCGCCGCGATGGGCGGCGTCCTGGGTATCGTCGCCGCGCGATTCGGCGCGCCGATGCTGATGCGGATCATGATGTCGGGTACGCTATCGCCAGGTCGTCTGCCGCGTCTGGACATTCCACTCGATGCGAGAGTGCTGATGTTCACGGTCGCCGTCACTGTGCTGGCGGCGCTCCTCTTCGGGCTCATGCCTGCGATCGCCGCGTTCGTGTCCGCCCCGGCGCCGGCGTTGCGCCAGAGCGGTGCCGCACAGTCGCGATTCCGGCGCGTCTTCGGCAACGGACTGGTGGTCGCGCAGGTGGCCATCTCCCTGGCGCTCCTGAGCGTGTCGCAGCTGTCCATCGCACATCTGCGCCACCTGCGTGATCGCAGCCTCGGCTTCGATCGCAATGATGTGCTGCTGATCTCAATCAACACGTCGCGCGCGCAGAATCGGCAGCAGCTCGCGGCAATCTACCGGGATATCGTTCCGCGCCTGGAGGCGATTCCGGGCGTGCGTGCGGTTGCGGCGAGCGGAACGACGCCGATTGCCCTCGGCGCAGCGAGCCGTTTCCTGCAGGCCGAAGGATTCGACGAACCCGTGCAGGACAGGCGGCGGGTATCGCTGAATTCGGTGTCTCCCAACTATTTCGCCACGTATGGAACGCCGCTCCTGGCGGGACGGGACTTCCGCGACGCTGACTCCGAAGAGCCGCGCCGCGTCATCGTCAACCAGGCGCTGGCGCGGCGGTACTTCGCCGGTCGCGATCCGATTGGCCTCCACGTCTGGCTCGAGAACGAACGCGATCCCTACGAGATCGTCGGCATCGCCGGCGATGCGAAGTATCAGGACATCAGGCTCGCGGCGCCGCCCATCGTCTATCTCTTTGCTCCGATGTCGAGAGGATCGACCACGCTTTCACTGCGGACGGACGTCAATCCGATCGCCGTTGCCGCCGACGTGGGCCGCATCGTTACCGACGTGCTCGGCGCTGATTCGGTGCGACGCGTGACCACGCTGGCCGAGCAGGTCGATGCCGCCCTCGTACCCGAGCGGTTGATGGCGATCCTGGGCGGATTCTTTGGCGCTGTTGGCGCGCTGCTCGCGGCTATTGGTCTGTACGGGCTGCTCGCCTATACCGTCGCGCGCCGCACGAAGGAGATCGGGATTCGCATGGCGCTCGGCGCGACGCGCGGCGACGTCATGCGGATGATGCTGCGCAGCGGGCTGACGCTCGTCGCCGCGGGGTTCGTTGTCGGTGCGCCGGTCGCGTTCTGGGGGACACGATTCGCCGCGACGGCGATCGAAGACCTCTCTGGCGGCGTGCCGCCCGTTGCGACGGCCGTCGTGGCCATGCTCGTTGTTGCGGCGCTGGCGACGTTCATGCCGGCGCGCCGCGCCACGCGCGTCGAGCCCGTCATCGCTCTCCGGTCGGAATAGTCTGGAAGTCGCGCTCCGTTCGTGTGGCTCGCTTCGTTGAACTCGCTCGCTATGGGTCCTTGGCGGCGCTCGTCGGAGTGCCGGGCCAGCCTCACAGCCGTGTGCACCAGCCTCCAGGTCGCGTACAGCAGCAGCGCGTTCCTCAACACCAGGACGAGCGTCCGTCCGAGATCGAGACCGCTGTCGAACGTCGAACTCGGAGAGAAGGCGGGCACGAGGAGCGTACTGAAGAAGATGCACCACAGGGCGACAGTGTCGACCGCGGCGTCCGGCCGGTGGCGGGCGAGCAGCGACAGGGCCGCCAGCGGCGCGAGCCAGAGATGGAATTGCGGGCTCAGCACGAGGTTGAACGCCACGAATGTCGTGACCGGCAGCAGCAGCAGCGTGGCCGTGACGGAGAGCGAGACCGTGCCGGCATCCTCTCCAGTACTGAGCCTGTGGCGCCAGGCGGCCCACGTGGCGAGGGCGACACTCCCCAGCGTCGCGGTCGCCCACACGATCCGGGCTGGCGTGACGAGGCCTTCCGCGACGGGACCGGTGACTTCAAACCAGGCGCTGCTCACCAGTTCCCACGTCGCGGGCACGCCGGCGAAGTGAGACAGCCAGATCGCCGATGCCCACAGCGATTCGGCTTCCAGGCCACGCTGGGTATGAACCGTCGCGAAATTCCACCACGGCACTGACCACGACAAGGCGATGAGCGGCAGCAGACCCGGCGACCATGCCGATCGCGAACCGCTTTGCATCGCGCTGGCTTCGGCGCCAGGCAAGCACGGCCAGCACAGGCACGAACACTGCGGGGTAGACCTTTGTCCCCACGGCGAGGGCGGCCATCAGACCGGCGACGCCGGCCCATCCCGCCGAGAGCGCCATCACGGCGGCGACCGACAACGCCGCGGGAATCACGTCGTAACGCTGCAGGAGAAAATGGCCGACAGCGGCCGTTGCCAGTGTGTACATGACAAACGGCAGCACATCGGGCGGGCGATGCCGGTCGCGAAAGCCGGTCCAGAGGAGTGCGGCCTTGACCAGTGCGTCCAGGCACAGAATGAGCAGACCGAAGAACAATCGGTACTGGCCGACGTCCCCTGCCAATGTCGCCGGCCCGGCAAGCCACGCAAGGGCGTACGGCGGGTACTCGAAGGGCACGTCGACGTAGATCCGCTGGCCGTCGAGCAAGGCGTTCGCCGACAACAGGTAGTGCTCGAGGTCGCGAGACGTCCGGCCCCAGAACAGCCTGGTCAGGAACGGAAGGGTTCCAAGCGACCAGAGTGCCACGCCAAGTGATACTCGACCGAGACCTGACCTCATGCGAGAGAGGCTGGAGCTTAACAGACCCTCACGCGCGGTTCGGTCAGGCAGCCAGTCTTCGGGCGTGGCCGGATGGTCACGGCATTTCGCGGGTGGGCTCGGTTTCGTGAAGCGTTGGGTTCAAAACACACGGAACGCGCCTATTGGCCTGTCTTCGTGCCACCGGCCCGAGTCTTGCTAAGCAACATCGCCGACTGCACGGGCCTTCAATCCAGGAGAGCGACATGAGTGCACAAGACCAGAAGCATCGGTCTCATTTGCCGATGCCGAACACGGGTAAAAAGGGACTGATCACGTTCGATTCGAAGGACCCGGCTTCAAAGTTTCCGCCAATCGAGCGACTGAGACCACCCGAGGGTGCGCCCAATGTCCTGATTGTCCTGATCGACGACGTCGGCTTCGGCGCGACCAGCGCCTTTGGCGGGCCCTGCCACACACCAACCGCGGAGAAACTGGCAGCGGGCGGGCTGAAGTTCACTCGCTTCCACACCACCGCGCTGTGTTCGCCCACGCGCCAGGCGTTGCTGACCGGCCGCAACCACCATTCCGTTGGCATGGGTGGCATCACCGAGATTGCGACTGGCGCGCCGGGCTACTGCTCGGTGCTGCCCAACTCGATGTCGCCGCTGGCGAGGACGCTCAAGCTGAATGGCTACTCCACGGCGCAGTTCGGCAAGTGTCACGAAGTGCCGGTCTGGGAAACGAGCCCGGCCGGACCGTTCGATGCCTGGCCGACGGGCGGAGCCGGCTTCGAGTACTTCTACGGATTCATCGGCGGCGAGGCCAACCAGTGGTACCCGACGCTCTACGAGGGGACCACGCCCGTCGAGCCGGGGAAGACGCCCGAAGAGGGCTACCACCTGATGGAGGACATGACCGACAAGGCGATCGGCTGGATCGGGCAACAGAAGAGTCTCGCGCCCGACAGGCCGTTCTTCATCTACTTCGCGCCGGGCGCGACGCACGCGCCGCACCACGTGCCGAAGGAGTGGGCCGACAAGTACAAGGGCAAGTTCGATCAGGGCTGGGACAAGCTGCGTGAAGAGATCTTCGCCCGTCAGAAGAAGCTGGGCGTGATCCCGCCGGACTGTCAGCTCACGCCGCGCCACAAGGAGATCCCGGCCTGGGACGAGATGCCTGAAGGATTCAAGCCGGTGCTGCGCCGGGAGATGGAAGTCTACGCGGGCTTCCTGGAGTACACCGATCACCATGTGGGCCGGTTGGTCGACTCACTGACCAAATTGGGCATCGCCGAGAACACGCTCATCTACTACATCGCCGGCGACAACGGCGCCTCCGCCGAAGGTTCGCTCAACGGCTGCTACAACGAGATGAGCTACTTCAACGGTCTGCAGGATCTCGAGACGCCGGAGTACCTCACGGCCCGGATCGACAAGCTCGGTGGCCCCGAGTCGTACAACCACTACGCCGTCGGTTGGGCGCATGCGATGAACACACCGTACCAGTGGACCAAGCAAGTCGCCTCGCACTGGGGCGGGACACGCAACGGCACCGTCGTCCACTGGCCGAAGGGCATCAAGGCGAAGGGCGAGGTCCGCTCGCAATTCAGCCACGTCATCGACGTCGCGCCGACGATCCTCGAAGCGGCAGGAATTCCCGAGCCGCTCTCGGTGAACGGCATCGGGCAGTCACCGATCGAAGGCGTCAGCATGGTCTATGCATTCAAAGACGCCAAGGCGGCGGAGCGGCACGAGACGCAGTACTTCGAGATGTTCGGCAATCGCGGCATCTATCACCAGGGCTGGACCGCGGTGACGAGACATACGTACCCCTGGTCGAAGGAAAAGGCTCCAGCCCTCGACGATGACGTCTGGGAGCTCTACGACACGAACAAGGACTGGAGTCAGTCGAAGAACCTCGCGAAGGAGATGCCGGAAAAGCTCCGAGAGTTGCAGCGCCTCTGGGTCATCGAGGCGACGCGCTACAACGTGTTGCCCATCGACGACCGGTTGCTCGAGAGAGTCAACCCCGACCTGGCCGGCCGCCCGCGGCTCGTCGAAGGAAAAACCCAGGTCCTCTTCGGTGGGATGGGGCACCTGTCTGAGAACTGCGTCCTGAGCATCAAGAACAAGTCGCACTCGATCACCGCGGAGATCGTCGTGCCGGAGAAAGGGGCCGAGGGCGTGATCATCGCGCAGGGCGCGAACATCGGCGGCTGGAGCCTCTACGCCAAGGGCGGCAAGCTCAAATACTGCTACAACTGGGGCGGCTTCAAGCACTTCATGGTGGAAGCGACCACGCCGATTCCAGCCGGCGAGCATCAAGTGCGCATGGAGTTCGCCTACGCCGGCGGTGGCCTGGGCAAAGGTGGCACGGTCTCGCTCTACACCGACGGCAAGAAGGTGGGGGAGGGCCCCGTCGACGCGACGTTGGCGAACATCTTCTCCGCCGACGACGGTTGCGATGTCGGCGAGGACACCGGCGCTCCGGTCTCCCCGGACTACGGGCCGCACGGCAACGCATTCAACGGCCGGGTCAAGGGCGTACAGCTCGCGATCGCCGAGGCCGCGGAGAGCACCGACCATCTGGTTGACCCTGAGACGGCCATTCGCGTCGCGATGGCGCGACAGTAGGCACACTCACGCCGGCAGCCCCTTCTCGGGGCTGCCAGCTTTCGGTCGAGTCGCGAAGGACGACAGACGAAAGGAAGAGCGATGGCTGCGAAGAAACCGAACATCCTGATTCTCTGGGGCGACGACATCGGCTACTGGAACGTCAGCGCGTACAACCTCGGTCAGATGGGCTACAGGACGCCCAATATCGATCGCATCGCGAAAGAAGGGGCCGTGTTCACCGACTGGTACGGCCAGCAGAGCTGCACGGCCGGCCGCGCGTGTTTCATCACCGGCCAATCAGGCTTCCGGACGGGCATGCTGAAGGTCGGCCTGCCCGGCGCGAAGGAAGGGCTGCAGGCACGTGACGTGACGATCGCCGAGTTGCTCAAGGAGCAGGGCTACATGACCGCGCAGTTCGGCAAGAACCACCTGGGCGACGCGGATGAGACGCTGCCGACCGCGCACGGGTTCGACGAGTTCTTCGGCTCGCTCTATCACCTCAACGCCGAGGAAGAGTTCGAGAACGAGGACTACTTCAAGGACCCGGCATTGATCGAGAAGTACAAGACGCGGGGCGTCATCCACTGCTGGGCCAATCCGGATGGCACGCAGAAGATCGAAAGCACCGGTCCGCTCGGCAAGAAGCGCATGGAGACCATCGACGACGAGGTCACCGCGAAGACGCTCGACTATCTCGAAAAGGCCAAGAAGGCCGACAAGCCGTTCTTCCTCTGGTGGAACTCCACGCGCATGCACATCAACACGCACCTGAAGAAGGAAAGCAGGGGCAAGACCGGGCTCGGTGTCTATCCCGATGGCATGGTCGAACACGATGGCCACGTCGGGCAGATCCTCGACAAGCTGAAGGCACTGGGCCTGGAGGACAACACCATCGTCATGTACTCGACCGACAACGGCGCCGAGTGCTTCACCTGGCCCGATGGCGGCACGACGCCGTTCCGCGGGGAGAAGAACGAGAACTGGGAGGGCGGCTATCGCGTGCCCTGCGTCATGCGCTGGCCAGGTGTCATCCAGCCCGGCACGGTCAACAACGACCTCTTCTCACATGAAGACATGCTCCCGACGCTGCTGGCAGCCGCAGGCGTGCCAGACGTCAAGGAGCAGTTGCTCAAGGGCATGAAGGCCGGCAAGAAGACCTTCAAGGTGCATCTGGACGGATACAACATCACTGACCGGCTCGCGGGGAAGGGACCGAACCCGCGCAACGAATTCTTCTACTGGAACGACGACGGCTCGCTGGTGGGGTTGCGTTACGCCAACTGGAAGATCGTGTTCCAGGAGCAGCGCAGTGAAGGCTTCGACGTCTGGCAGGATCCGTTTACCACACTGCGTCTGCCCAAGATCATCAACCTCCGTTCCGATCCGTTCGAGCGTGCCGAAGAGATCGCCATGAACTACGGCAAGTGGAGGATCGACCGCACCTACCTGCTCGTGCCGGCGCAGGAGTACGTCGCGAAGTACCTGGCCAGCTTCAAGGACTTCCCGCCGAGCCAGAAGGTCGGCAGCTTCTCGCTCGATCAGGTGCTTGACAGGCTCACGTCGGCGAGCACCAGCGGACAGGTAAGAGGAGACGTGGCGACAACCGTTCAAGACTTCTACGAACGGTATCCGTATCCGCGGCCGACCGACGATCTAGACAACTATCGACGGCGGTGGCAGGACCCGAACAGACGCCGCGCGGCCTTCCACCTGTTCTGGCCGGACAAGCCGTACGCTGAAGCGCGCACGATCCTTATCGCCGGTTGCGGCACATCGCAGGCGGCGAAGCATGCCGTGCGCTGTCCCGCGGCGCGGGTCGTCGGGATCGATTTCAGTACGACCAGCGTGCGGCACACGGACGATCTCAAGCGCAAGTACAACCTGACCAACCTCGAAGTCCGTCAGTTGCCGATCGATCGTGTCGGCGATCTGGACCTGACGTTCGATGAGATCGTGTGCACGGGCGTTCTGCACCATCTCGCGAACCCTGAGGCGGCGCTCCGGGCATTGCGCGACGTGCTCGACACGGACGGGGCCATGCAGTTGATGGTCTATGCGCCGTACGGACGGGCGGGCATCTACCTGTTGCAGGAGTTCTGCCGACGCATCGGCATCCGTCCCTCCGACGACGAGATCCGCGATCTCATCGTCGCGCTCGGGGCATTGCCGGCGCGACATCCGTTGGCGCGGCTGCTACACGAGGCCCCGGACTTCAGGCAGGAGGCGGCGCTGGCCGACGCCCTGCTGCACCCGCAGGATCGCGCGTATTCAGTGCCGCAGCTCCTGGACGTCATCGGCTGGCGCAGGGCTCACGTTCAGCCGCTGGGTCAGGCAGGCGCCGTACAGCCCTCACTGCGGGGTGATGGCGCGGCTCCCGCAGGCGTCGAGAATCGCCGCGCTCGAACCGGCACAGCAGTTTGCCGCTGCCGAACTGTTTCGCGGCGTGATGATGAGCCACAGCGTCATTGTCCGCCGCGACGATCGCCCCGGCCGTTCCCAAGCCGATCAGCTTTTCCGGCGATGCGTGGCTCGACTACGTGCCCGTTCGAGTGCCGGACACGCTCTGCATTCAAGAGCGGCTGCCGCCGGGCGCTGCGGCGGTCCTGATCAACCGCGCTCATACAGACACGGACATCTACTTGCCGATCGATGCGAGGGAGAAACTCCTGGTCGATGCCGTCGACGGGGAGCGCAGCATCGGTGAGATCGCTGGCGACGAGCAACGCGATGTCTGCCGCGCCCTGTTCGAGCGGCTCTGGTGGCACGATCAGGTCGTGTTCGACGGATCGCGGCGACGGTACTGACCGCCGTTGGAGTGGGTGATCGTGCTCTCGCTCCCATCGGCTGTGAATTGCCGGAACAATACTTCTGCCCACAGCCAGCTTTTTTGGCCTCAATTCGAGGCTGACTGGCTCTCGCGAAGGCTGGCGCACTAATTGCTCTCTCCTTAGCCGTCGTTCCCCAGCACCACCTCGCAATCATCGGGGAACATAAAAGGAGATGAGTTCCTGATGAGTTTCTTGCTGTATGCCTCCTGACTATCCTGGCCGCAGTGCCTCAGGTAGCGGAGGGCTCGACCCTTGTTTTTGATTCTGATGTCGCGTTCAGCGGCTCAACACCCGGTGGACCTGGACCCTGGCTCCGGGCGACGTTCGATGACGCGGCAGCGGGAGCCGAATACGACGTTCGCCTCACCCTGGAGGCCTTGAGCCTTACGGGGAACGAATTCATCCGCAATTGGGCGTTCAGCCTGAACCCTGCAATCAACCCGACTCAGTTGACCTTCGCCGATGTCAACGTTGCGGCAGTGGGCGATGTGTTACCCACGCCCACAACTGGAACCGACCATTGGCAGGCCGACGGCGACGGGAAGTACGACGTTCATTTCGCAGTTCCCGACGGCCAACACAACAACAACCGGTTCAAGGACGGCTGATATCGTCGTGATCGATATCAACTGGACGCTTGGTACTTTGACCGCGGCTGACTTCAACTTCCTGGCGACGCCGGGCGGTGAGCACGGTCCGTTCTACACCGCGGCGCAAATCCAGGCGAGTGGTGGCGGCTGGGTGGCCGATGGTAACGGCGGCAGCGGGACCTGCCTGACCTGCACGCCGGTTGGCACGGGCGCGGAAGTGCCCGAGCCGGCGTCGATCGTGCTGCTCGGCTCCGGGCTGCTCGGCGCTGCCAGCCGTCTGCGCAAGCGCGTTCGCAAGTAAGCGCGGTCGCTCCTTTCACATCGGGCGCGTGGCACGTGAGTGCCTCGCGCCCATTTTCGTTTTTGAAGACATGCAGCATCGCGTGCCGCACGGTCAGATTCACTCGCGAGCGACCGGCAGCGTGATCGAGAACGTCGCGCCGCGGTCGGGATTGTTCGCAGCCGATATCCTGCCGCCGTGGCGTTCGATGATGGAGCGACAGATCGACAGGCCCAGTCCCAGTCCTTCCGGCTTGCTGGTGACGAAGGGATCGAAGATCGACTCGAGCTTTTCCGCGGCGATTCCAGTGCCGCTGTCCTGAACCTCGACCAGCACGTTCGATTCATCAATCGAATTCGTGCGCACGACCAGGCGCCGCGGACTGTCGAGTCCGGTTCCGCTCATGGCGCTGAAGGCATTGAGCATCAGGTTCAGGATGACCTGCTGAAGCTGGACGCTGTCACCCTTGACCGGGCGGACGTCGGACGACAGGTCGAGGTGGACCGTGACCTTGTGCAGATTCGCGTCGCCGTGCGACGATGCGCTCGACGATGCGGATCACATTGTTCACATCGACGATGGTCGAGCCCGTCGGCGTGCTGTCGCGCTTGAGCATGGCGCGCAGTCCGCCAATGACTTCGCCGGCGCGCTCGGTGACCTTGCAGATGTCGGCCAGCGTGCTGCGCACCTCCTGGAGATCGGGCTCGGGTGCGTCGAGCAAACGCACGCCGACGTAGGAGTTGGTGAGGATCGCGGCGAGTGGCTGCTTCAGCTCGTGCGTCAGGGTTGCGGTGAGCTCGCCGAGTGTGGCCACGCGGGCGACGTGCTCCAGTTCCGCCCGCTTTTGCGCGGCTGCCGCCTCCGCCTGTTTGCGAGCCGTGACATCCATCGACACGCCGAACAGCTTTGGGCCGGTGCCGTCGTCAGGCTCCACACAACGACCGCGCCCATGAATCCAGCGGGCCGTGCCATCCGCTTGCTGCACGCGATACTCCACTTCGTATTCGCCTCGCGTCTGGAGCGCCTGTTCGATCGCGCCTTCGCGCGCGGGGCGATCCTCGGGGTGCACGCGATCGAACGTTGCCGCAAAATCGAGGCGCGCGCCTGGCTCGAGGCCGAACAGCGAGCGCCCCCGCTCGGTCATCCACACATCGTTGCCGGAAACATCCCACACCCACATGGCCAGGCTTCCTGCTTCCGCGGCGAGACCCATCAGGTTCGCGCTCTCACGCAACGCTTCTTTCGAGCGTCTTTCCTCTTCGATGACAACCGCGAGCAGCATCAGCGGAGTGGCTGTCACCAGGAGGAACAGCTGGAGTGCCAGCGCATTCTCGGTGGGGGTTTGGGCCAGGAACGGGCCGTGCCCGCGCATGGTTCCCCAGATCGCCTGGAACGTGATGATCAACATCGAGACGCTGATTCCACCAAGGCCGAAGCGGAGCGCCGCCCAGATGAGCAGAGGAATCGGCGCATACAAGAGAGCGGGCGAAGCGTTGGGACCCGCGGACGTTGTGTCGAATACGAAGATTCCTACCGCCACCGTACACGCACCGACGAGAGCCGCTTCCAGCACGCGTCGAGGGGACAGGGCTCTCGGGCGTCTCGACGAACAGATGGTGCGCACCCAGCAGAAATACCGGCACCAGGACGACGGCCGTGACCGCATTCGAGATTCCCAGGTTGCGCCATTCGATCCAATAGCGAGTGCCGAAACCGTAGGAGACCGTAAAGGACGCGCCCCAGAAGGCGGTCCCGAAAGGCACGAGCACCACCGCGATGAGGACGAAGAGCATCGCGTCACGAAGCGTGATCGCCTTGAGGGGAGACTTGATCAGAAAGCGAATCCCGGCCGCTGCCGACGACGCATTTCACCGCGTCGAACGCCTCGGCTGTCAAGGCGTACACCGGCGGCCAGTCCGCCTGCTGGGTCGCCAGAAAATGCGCGCCGGCGGCGGCGAGTACGTAGGCCCACCAGTGCCGGGTGGGGACGAGCAGCAGGATGCAGAGCAGAACCGCCTGTGGGGGGAAAAAAAGCGAGACTTTGCTGTCGGGGAACGTCAGCGCCCAGGCGATCTGCGTGGCGACGTAATAGCAGACGGCGCTCGCCAGGACGTAGCCCACCGTGCGGAGCAATGCCCCGGCGGAGCGTCCCGCGGGTCCGGCGTCTATCCGAGCCGCGAGCTCGCGACTCAGCAACTGTTCACGCTGAGCATCGATCATAGACGAGATCGCCGATTCACCACCGCGACGTTCTGGATGACTATACTGCCAGGCTAGACTGAGCCGCATCCAGGAGCTGAGCTGACGTGAGCAAGGCAGACCCGTCCCGCAGAAGCCGCGAACGAAGTGAGCGTCCGGCTGGGGCGGACCTGTCGCGCCGAAGCCGCGAGCGAAGTAAGCGTTCCGGCTGGGGTGGACCTGTCGCGCCGAAGCCGCGAGCGAAGTGAGCGTCCGGCTGGGGCGGACCTGTCGCGCCGAAGCCGCGAGCGAAACGAGCGTTCGGCGCAGGCGGACCGCCACGATCTGATCCGCGTGCAGGGCGCGCGCGTGAACAACCTCAAGGACGTCAGCGTCGAGATCCCGAAGCGCCGGCTGACGGTGTTCACCGGCATCTCCGGCTCGGGCAAGAGCTCGCTGGTGTTCGACACGATCGCCGCGGAGTCGCAGCGGCTGATCAACGAGACCTACAGCGCCTTCGTGCAGGGCTTCATGCCGACGCTGGCGCGGCCGGACGTCGACGTGCTCGAGGGGCTGACGACCGCGATCATCGTCGACCAGGAGCGGATGGGCGCCAACGCCCGATCCACCGTCGGCACTGCGACGGACGCCAACGCGATGCTGCGCATCCTCTTCAGCCGGCTCGGGAAGCCGCACATCGGGCCTCCCAACGCGTACTCGTTCAACGTCCCCTCGGTGAAAGCCAGCGGCGCGATCACCATCGAGCGCGGCGCCGGCAAGACGAAGACGGAGAAGGCGACCTTCAACCGTCTCGGCGGAATGTGTCCGCGCTGCGAGGGCATGGGCTCGGTCACCGACTTCGACCTGTCTGCGCTCTACGACGACAGCAAGTCGCTCAACGAGGGCGCGCTCACGATCCCCGGCTACAGCATGGAGGGCTGGTACGGCCGCATCTTTCGTGGCTGCGGCTTCTTCGACCCGGACAAGCCGATCCGGAAGTTCAACAAGAAAGAACTGCACGACCTGCTCCACAAGGAGCCGACCAGGATCAAGGTCGACGGGATCAACCTGACGTACAGCGGGCTGATCCCGCAGATCCAGAAGTCGTTCCTGTCCAAGGACGTCGACGCGCTGCAGCCGCACATCCGTGCCTTCGTGGAGCGGGCGGTGACGTTCACGATCTGTCCCGAGTGCGACGGCACCCGGCTCAGCAAGGAAGCGCGGTCGTCGAAGATCAAGGGGAAGAACATCGCCGACGTGTGCAAGATGCAGATCAGCGATCTCGCCGACTGGATCCGGGGACTCCACGAGGCGTCGGTGGCGCCGCTCGTCGCCGGGTTGCAACACCTCTTCGACGCGTTCGCGGAGATCGGGTTGGGCTACCTCTCGCTCGACCGGCCATCGGGCACCCTGTCCGGGGGAGAGGCACAGCGCACCAAGATGATCCGCCACCTCGGCTCGTCGCTCACCGACGTCACCTACGTCTTCGACGAGCCCACCATCGGGATGCACCCGCACGACATCCAGCGGATGAACGGCCTGCTGCTGCGGCTGCGCGACAAGGGCAACACCGTTCTGGTCGTGGAGCACAAGCCGCAGACGATCGCGATCGCCGACCACGTCGTCGACCTTGGCCCCGGCGCCGGCGCCGCCGGCGGCGAGGTCGTGTTCCAGGGCACGGTCGAGAGTCTGCGGGCCAGCGGCACCCTCACCGGCCGCCATCTCGACGACCGGGCCGCCGTCAAGAAGAACGTGCGGAGGCCCACCGGCGCGCTGAAGATCCGCGGCGCGACGACGCACAACCTGAAGCGCGTCGACGTCGACATCCCGCTCGGCGTGCTCGTCGTCATCACGGGCGTCGCCGGGTCTGGAAAGAGCTCACTCATCGACGGCTCGGTGTCAGGGCGAGACGGAGTGGTGTCGATCGACCAGGGCGCGATCGGCGGCTCGCGACGAAGCAACCCGGCGACGTACACCGGACTGCTCGATCCGATCCGCAACGCGTTCGCGAAGGCGAACGGCGTGAAGCCGGCGCTGTTCAGCGCCAACTCCGAAGGCGCCTGCCCGACTTGCAACGGCGCCGGCGTCATCTACACCGACCTGGCGATGATGGCCGGTGTCTCCACCACCTGCGAGGACTGCGAGGGCCAGCGGTTCCAGGCGTCGGTCCTGGAGTACAAATTCGGGGGGCGTGATATCGCCGAGGTGCTCGCGATGGCGGTGACCGAGGCCAGGGAGTTCTTCGGCGGCAAGGCGCGCACGCCGGCCGCGCACGCCATCCTCGACCGGCTCGCCGACGTCGGGCTCGGCTACCTCAGCCTCGGCCAGCCGCTCACGACGCTGTCCGGCGGCGAGCGGCAGCGGCTCAAGCTGGCGACGCACATTGGCGAGAAGGGCGGCGTCTACGTCCTCGACGAGCCGACCACCGGCCTCCACCTCGCCGACGTCGCGCAGTTGCTCGGCCTGCTCGACCGGCTCGTCGACTCCGGCAAGTCGGTCATCGTCATCGAGCACCACCCGGCGGTGATGGCGCACGGCGACTGGATCATCGACCTCGGCCCCGGCGCCGGCCACGACGGCGGCCGGATCGTCTTCGAGGGCACACCCGCCGACCTCGTCGCCGCCCGCTCCACCCTCACCGGCAAGCACCTCGCGGCCTACGTCGGCACCTGACCGATCTCTGGCGGCTCGCTGCGCCATAGCGTGACCGTGAATGTCGCACCCCCTTCGGGATTATTGCGGGCATCGAGAGTGCCGCCATGAGCCTCGACGATGGTCCGGGCGATCGTGAGGCCGATCCCGAGGCCGTGCGATTTCGTCGTGACGAATGGTGCGAACGGCTTGCCTTCGATATTCGGAGGCAAACCCGTTCCAGTGTCGCGCACTGAGAGGGCGACCTCGCCCTCCCGGACTTCGGTCCCGATCGTGAGGCGACGCCTGGTCGGCGGCATCTCGGCCATCGCGTCGATGGCGTTCACCAGCAGGTTCACGAGCACCTGCTGCAAGAGCACCTGATCGCCGCTGATGACACAAGGAGTCCGAGACAGATTGACGACGGCTTCGATCTGACGCGCTCTGATGTCGTGAGCGACGAGCGCCAGAGCTTCATGTGTCACGGTGTGAAGGTCGATCGGTTTCTTGTCCAGTTCATGACTACGGAGCATGGTCCGATGCCGATCGATGATCTGCGTGGCCTGCACGCCCTGGGTCCGGATGTCCGAGAGGATCTCTCCGATCGTCTCGGGCGTCGCGCGATTCGATGTGAACATCATCTCGAGCGCCTGGGCGTTGTGGATCATGGCGCTGAGGGGCTGACCGAGCTCATGTGCGATCGAGTTCGTCAGCGCCGACATGGTCTGACGACGGCTGGCATCGGCGGCAAGCGCGAGGTTCCTCCGGCTCTCGATCTCGGCCCGTTGTCGCGCGCGGCGCTGGTACAGGAGTCCGACAATCAGAAGCGATTGGATGACCAGCGCGCCGATCACGCTGAGCACCGTGAGCCTGTATTCCTGCCACAGGGTCGGACTGCGATAGCGGACGACGCTGGCAGGCGGCAACCGGCTCTCCGCGATCCCCCACCGTTGTAACTCGCGCCAATCGAAGATCGGTGGACTTGCCGATTGTGGCGGGACGCTGATGCCTTCAGGCCGCACGCCGTTCAGAATCCGGTTGGCCACATCGGCCGTCTTGCTGGCGAGGGCGTCGATGGACACCAGCCTCCCGCCGACCACTCCATAGCCCAGCATCACATCGTGTTTTGCGAACAGGGGAACCTTCGCCGTGCGGTGAAGAACGCCGACCACTCGCTCGTCTGGATACGCGCCGCCCAGCGCGTCGGTACCGAAGGTGAGATAGAGGATCGCCGAGTCGTCCGAAAGGCTGGCACAGCGCCGCAGAATCTCCGCAAGCGAGAGATCGCTGGACCAGACAAATGTCAGCCGGCCTTGAAATCGCCTGAACTGGTCCTCGAGCTCCCGACGCCAGAATTGTCCCAGTTGCCCGGACCCCATCACCATGAACACCTGCCTGGTCTGGGGACGCAGCTGCAGGATGTCGTCGACGAGTTGAGGATAATCGTTCGTCACCGTGACGGCAGTCTCGTTGTCGCCAAGTGGCGCGTCGCGCAGATACCGCTGATCGACGGACGCAAACAGCAGCGGCGTGTGGGGAAAGAGCTGACGCCGATACTTGCGCGCGAAGACCGCCGCCGGACCGGCGATGGTCACGATCAGGTCCGGCTGCGGGCGATCGGCAAAGATCGCCCGGATGTAGTCGACGATCTCTCGTTCAGGCGCGCCGACGAACCCGGTCGGCCCCACCACCACCTGAACGACGTTGACGGGTCTCCCTGCGCGCTCGTCCAGCTCGACGCGGAAGTTGCCGGTGAAGTGGTCAACGACCAGGTTGCCGCGGTCGAACGATTGGAGCAGCAGGACGTGTTGAACTCTGGACTGCGCTTCGCCCGCAGTCGCACCGATCACGAGCAAACTCGGCAGCAAAGCCCATCGGAATCCCGCGCTGGCGAAGCGTCCGAGGCGGCGAGGAATTGCCGGGTAAGCCATCAGGTTGCCAACGTTCAGCTGTCGCCGGTAATATCCCACCTTGTTCCCGCGTTGATCAATCGCGCACTGGTTTGTCAAGTGGCGAAACAGTTGCGCGCGTAGGATCAATTCTGGTTCACGCAGGGCTCCCCGCGGGACTCGAGAAGGAGACCCCCTATGTCCTGCCGTCGTATCTGCGCGCTACTCCTCGTGATCTCCGCGATCGGGTGCGCTCCCTTGCCCTACCTCCTCACTGAAAATCGCGACACCATCGTCGCCGTGGACGTCGGTCTCGAGCCCGGCGCGTCGGCCGGCGGCGGCGGGCAATCGTCGTACATCCCTCTGGTGCGAGGCTTCGTCAGGAGCAGCGACGTGCACATGCTCTCATCAGCCGTCGCGAACGTGATGGCGACGACGAGGCTGGAGGACTTGAGCGTGAAGTCCGCAGCGCCCGAGGTTTCTCCGGGGCTGCGGCGTCTCGAGGAACGAATGGTCGAGGCGTTGAGGCCGTTCGCGCTGAATCCTGAAACGGCGGACGAGTTCATCGTCACGCCGGATGGCGCCGAGATGAGTGACGACGTCATCCGGGCCATAGAGAGATTTGTCCCGGACTCCTCAGGCGTCAACTACCGCGCGCAGGCGGTCGCGGGCCCGGCGCCAGTGCAGGCCGCGAAGCGGCTGGAGCCGCCGCCGGCTGCCGGAGCGGCCATCTATCAGCTCGGACGGCAGGGGACGGCCGAGCGCCGACTCTGGACGTGGACCGGAGAGGCTGGCGCGCGTCGGCCGTGAGTCGTCTAGTCGACCCGAAGCGCGGCGATCGGATCGACGCGCTGCGCGCGGCGTGCCGGTAGATAGGCCGCGAGCAACGCTGCCGCGACGACGACGGCACAGGCGGCCGCGAGCGTCATGCCATCCCGCGGGTCGACGCGAAAGAGATAGCTTCGAATCGCCGAGCTCGTCGCGAGCGCGAGCGGCACGCCTGCGGCGAGCCCCAGGCCGACGTACGCGACCGTATCACCCAGCGCGAGGGCGGTAATGCTCCACCTCGGCGCGCCGAGCGCGACCCGGATCGCGATCTCTTTCTTGCGTTGTGCGACGCGGCAGCCCACCACGCCATAGATGCCGAACGCGGCCAGCAGAAGCGCAGTCACCGCGAACACGCCGACGAGACCCGTCAGCAGGCGGCGCGGCCGCAGGCTGCGGCCGATGTAATCTTCGAGCGCGACCGGTGTGCCGACCGCCTGGTTGCGATCGATTTCCCATATTGCGGAGCGGATCGCGGGCACCAGAGCGATCGGGTCCCCGGCGCGCACCACGAGGTCGTAGGCCTGGAAGAAGCCGGGCGCCTGGCCCATCGGGATGTAGACCTCGCGTCCTGCGTCGCCATCGAGGCTCCGGTGCTTGACGTCCGCCACGACGGCGACGACTTGCCTGACATTGCCGAGGACGAGGAATCGGGCCTGCAGCGGGTCGCCACCGTCTGCGCGGATTCGACGCGAAAACGTCTCGTTGATGGCCATCACCAACGGATTGGGCCGGACGTCGCGCGCATGGAAATCCCGTCCTTCGATGATCCGGATACCGACGGTCTCGAAGTAGCCCGGGCTCACGATGCGGCCCGCGGCGCTGTCGGTCACGGGGTTGTACACCGCGCCCTCTGCGATCGCATCCCATCCCATGCTGGGGCGATCTCCCAACGGCACGTGGATCGTGAGCGCCGCAGATTCGACGCCGGGCAGTGCCTCGACTGTCTCGATCACGTGACTGAAGAACGGCAAACGGGCGGGACCCTCGAGGCGTCCCGCGGGGTCGACGCGGATCGCCATCGTGCCGCGCGGGTTGAAGCCTGGATCGACATCGAGCAACGCGGTCAGGCTCCGCAGCAGAAGCCCGCCGGCCACGGTGAGAACGACAACCACCGCGGCCTGTGTCGCGACGGCCAGCCGCTGCACGTACACGGGCTCTTCGGTTTGTCGTGGTGCCGGTATGCGGCCGCAGCGCATCCATCATGTCGCGACGCCGCAGTTGCAGGAGCGCGACGCTCCCGAAGATCACGGTCACCGCAGCGCAAAGGGCAGTGGCAAACGCAATCGTCGACCATCCGACCTGCACGTCACCGAGCCGAGCGAACGACAGCCACGTTCCCCGGCGGAGGCCCTCGGTGATTGCGACGGCGAGCGCGACGCCTGCCGTTCCCCCGAGGCAACCCAGCACGGCGATCTCGGCGGTCAGCTGACCGAACAACTGGCCCATCGAGGCGCCGAGCGCCGTTCGCACCTGCATTTCGCGACGGCGGCCGCTCGCGCGCACGAGCAGCAGATTTGCGACGTTCACGCAGGCCATGAGGAGCGCGCATCCCACGGCGGCAAGCAGCAGAAGCACGGGCAATCGCGCGTCGCGCGCGACCAGAACAGACAGCGGTGTGACGTCCTGCGCGAGGACGGTCATCCACTCCCATTTGCCAACCGACAGAGCCGCCTGCCGGCGTTCGAGCTCGGCCTGCGCGCGATCGGCGCTGACTTCCGGCCGAAGACGGCCGATGACGGCCATGAACCCGCCGATATCGCGATTCCCGTCAACGACCAGCGGAAGATACACGTCAATTGGTGCGCCCGCGAACAGGCTTCCGGAAAGCGGGAACTCCGGCGCCACGATGCCGATGACCGTGTGGGGTGCGTTGTCGATCGTGAGTGACTGTCCGACGATGTCCGGCCGGCCGGCAAAGCGCCGTTGCCAGAAGCCGTGCGAGAGCACGACCGACTGCGCGACGCCCGGTGCGTCGTCGCCCTCGCGGAAGAGACGGCCAGCGTCCGGCGCGGCGCCAAGCATGGGAAGGAGCTGGTGTGTGACTCGAAGGCCGCTCACTCGTTCGGGGGTTCCCGCGCCCGTGACGGTGAAGACGTCAGGCGCCTGGCCGGACCATGCGCCAATCTGCTCGAACGACGTCAGGTGCTGTTGCCAGTCCGCGAACTGCGGCAGCCGATTCGAGGCGATCACCGCGACGTTTCGGTCCGCCGCCCGAGTGTCGTGGGTCGTGACCCACACCAAGCGGCCGGAATCGGGAAACGGGAACCGCTGGACGAGTATCGAGTACGCGACCGTGAACGCCGTCGTCGTCGCGCCGATACCGAGCGCCAGCATGGACACAATCACGAGCGCGAGCGCCGGGCTGCGACGCCACGTTCGTGACGCGATTCGCAGGGTACTCGAGAGGTCCACCACTCTCTCTGCATACTAATCGCGTGCCGGATGCTGATCCAGTAAACGCAACGACTTAGCGGCAGCACGGCCCGTCTGCGGGACTGCGCTGTCCCGCAAGTGGGACGTGGCCCGGGGGAAGGATTTCACCGCCTGATGCACTCTAATGGAGTGAGGTCATGCTCGGCACCGTGTGTATCGCGCGGGCGCGCGCGGACGGGATTGTCCTTCACGGCTCAATCGACGGGCTCCTGCCTGAAGAGGCGCTGGCGGCCGTGCTCCCGGCCAGCGGCCTGACGTCGCGACGACAGGGCGATCGCCTGGTGGTCAGCGCGGCGGCAGGACGCGCTCCTGACCGCTAGACGGGCGCTCGCGCCATCGCCGCGGCCAGACACGAGCGTAGACGTGCGCGACGAGTGGCGCGAGCGCCAGCGCGACCACGACGAACAGCGCCAGCCGCACCAGCACCACATCGACGATCCGCCGCACGTCGGTCGTGACGGCGGCGCGCTCTTGTCGCAAGACTCGGATCGCCTCGGCCAGATCCTTGCGGACGCCCTCGGTGGCTTCGCGGCGCTCGCTGGTCGCCCACACGAGCGTGGCCAGCCGCTGCGCCTCGATGTCTCGCAGCAGGGCGCTGTGTTCCATCACAATCGCGCGGTTCATCGCTGCCATGGCGAGCTCCCGTTCACCGGAAAGCGCCTGCATCACCAGTGCGCGCTGCCGATTTACCTCGTCGAGCACGAGCCGTCGCTCCTCCCGGAGAAGATCCGGCGCGCCTTCTGCGATCGCCGCGATGCGATCTGCCGCTGCAGCGCTCGAATTGACGTCGCGCAGTACTGTCGCCAGCGTCTCGGGAGGCAGCACGTCCGCGCGCAGCAGATCGATTTCTCCCCGAATCAGGCGGGGCAGATCCGCCAGGTAGATTCGCGCTTGCGAGGAAAGCGAGAGAATCATGTCGTCGATCGTACCGACCGACTGGAGCACGTCACCCCGCGCGCGGGTCTGTTCGGCCAGGCGCGCAATCGGAGATTCCCGGACGAACGTCATGTCGACGAGTGGATGCGAAGCGAGCCAGGGCTCGACGAGGGAGCGCTCGAGTTGCGCTCGGGCCTCCGGAGACACGGCAATCGAATCGCCGATCTCCCGCATCTGGTCGACGAGCCGCCCCGAGACCTCGACCACTTCGGGTTGGAACGGGCCAAAGGCCCCGGCACCGGCGCCTGTGGTGAAGAACAGATCCATCTGGCGCGCGAGGGTCCACGCGTCCACGAGAGCACTGACGGGCTCGACACGAAAGCACGCCTTCTGCATTTCGAGCACGGCGCGGAGTTTCCAGAGCAAGGCGTTGCGCCGGACGGCGGAATCGGCGGCCCGCCGCTCGATCGCTGTAGCGGCCCGATCGACCTCTGCGGTGAACGTGCTCGAGTACTCCCGCATGCGCGTCCGCAGCGCTTCCAGGCGGAAGTCAGCGCGAATCTCCGGCCACGGCAGGTCAGGGCGGATCGGCTTGTTCTCGAGACTGGCGCAGGCCGCCAGGGAGGACAAGGCGACGCACACGGCGGTCCGCAACAAGATCGCCATTAAGGCGGACAGCGAAGCACGATCTGTGCCGCGAAGTCCCGTGCGGTTCGCTTCGACCCTCGCGTCGCGTCAGTCACGAAATACCGTGGTATGAAAGGGGTCACTCCGACCCCTTCGCCGAGGTGACTTATGACGGACAACGCTCGCGCTGCTGCCCCCATCACTGCGTCCAGATTCTCCATAACAATCGACGGCGTCCAGATCGCCGTGTTCTCCGAGCTCAGCGGGATCAGGACTGAGATCGAGCCCGTGGAGCTGAAGGACCCGGGCGGCGAGAAAGTGCCGCGGCGGATTCCGCCTGCCGTCACACTCAAGCGCGGCATGAATCAGGACATGGGCATGAACGCGTGGCATGAGGCTGTGCTCACCGGTCAGATGGCGCAGGCGCGAAAGAGCTGCAGCCTGGTGATGTACAGCACGTCAGGCGCTCCCGTCGCACGGTTTTTTCTCAAGAACGCCTGGCCGTCGAAGATCGAGATCAGCGGCCTCAAGGCCGGCTCGAACGAGGTCCTGATGGAGACCGTGACGCTCGTCTGCGACGAACTTCAGCGCATCGCGCCGTGAGGCAGCTCCTGGCGGGAATCACCACGGAATGTCGTGATCCCCTGCAAGGAGGCAACACCATGTCGCTGCAGTTGGGAGAGCTGGCCCCTGATTTCGAGGCGGAGACGACCGTGGGCCGGATCAGGTTTCACGAGTGGATTGGCGACTCGTGGGCGGTGCTCTTCTCGCACCCGAAGGACTTCACGCCGGTCTGCACCACCGAGTTGGGCTCATGTCGAAGCTCGAGCCCGAGTTCGACAAGCGCAAGACGAAGGTCATCGGCTTGAGCGTCGATCCGGTCGACAAGCACGAGCTGTGGGCCGAAGACATTCGCGCGACGCAGGGGTACGCGCCGAACTTCCCGCTCATCGGCGACACGACGCTCGCCATCTCGAAGCTCTACGGGATGCTGCCGGCGAGCGCCCCGGCCTCCGCCGAGGGGCGGACCGCCGCGGACAATCAAACGGTCCGCACGGTATTCGTGATCGGACCGGACAAGAAGGTCAAGCTGCTCCTCGCGTATCCGATGACGACCGGCCGCAACTTCGATGAAGTCCTGCGGGTGCTGGACTCACTCCAGCTCACCGCGCGCCACAAGGTCGCGACGCCCGCGAACTGGACGCGCGGCGACGACGTGATCATCGCGGGATCGGTGTCGGACGAGGAGGCGCGCAAGACGTACCCGGAGGGGTGGAAAGCGCCGCGGCCGTACATCCGCATCGTGCCGCAGCCGCTGTCCTAAGGCCGAGCTCCGCGAACGATCTCCGCCAGCGTGCCTGTGGCACGATCGACCTCGTCGATCGTGTTGTAGAGATAGAAGCTCAGCCGGCAGCTCGCCGGCGGATCCAGCGCGAGCTGGTGGTGGGCAAGCGTCGCGCAGTGACAGCCGGCCCTGGACTCGACGCCGGCATCGTTCAGCGCGCAAGCCAACTGGATCGGATCCCAGCCGTCTACGTTGAATGAAACGAGGGCCGTGCGGCGCGACGCATCGCGCGGCCCGTACAGCGTCAAGCCGGGAATCGCAGCGAGCCGGTCGATCGCTTGCGCGGTCAGGTGGCGGGTCCAGGCGGTCACCCGCGCCATCGCGTCACACACCGCGTCGTGGGTGACGGCGCGCTCCGTGCCGAAGTAGGAAAAGGCACGCGGCGAGAGCGCCAGATCCAGCAGGATGCGCATCGCCTGCGCGGAGATCAGAGTGCCGAGAATGTTCGGCGTCCCTGCGCCGTACTTCCACGGCAGGTCGTTGTAGGCGACGCGATCCGGGAACACCTGCCCCTCCGCAATCATGTCCCCGCCGTAGAGGAACGGACGCGTCCCTTCGAGGAGGTGCTCCTTGCCGTAGAGGACGCCGACGCCGAGCGGCGCGAGCATCTTGTGAAACGAGAACGAGAGGTACTCGACGTCGAGCGCTTCGACGTCCACCGCCGTGCTCGGCACGAGCTGGGCGCCATCGATCAGAAGATACGAGCGGCGATCGCCGTTCGGCTGGACGTAGCCGCTGGCCGACGCGATCGCCCGGATCTCGGCCAGCGGGTTCTTCGTGCCGAAGAAGTTCGACGCGCCGGTGCAGCACACCAGCTTCGTTCGGCTGTCGACGAGCGAGCGCAGGTGGTCGAGATCCAGCTCGCCGGTGACCGGGTCGAAACGCACGAGCCGGTACTCGACGTGCCGGCCGAACTTCGGCAGGATCTCGCGGCACATCGCGTACCACGGCACGTAGTTGGAGTTGTGCTCCATCAACGTCGTCACGACGTTGTCGCCGTCCCGGAACTCCGTGAAGAGCGTGTACATCACGGCGTTGTGTGCTTCGGTCGTGTTGCGGTAGACGGCGATGTTGCGCCGGCTCGGCGCGTTGATGAACCGCGCGATCGTGTCGTAGGCCGCCTCGTACGCGGCGGTCATCGCGCGTGACGCGCTCGATTGACCCCGGTGGACGTTGTCGTACGCCGGGGCCAGCGATTCGTACAGCCCGATCAGCTCGCGCGGCGGCTGGGTGCTTGCCGCGTTGTTGGTCACCAGCCGTCCCGTGGCCGGGAACATGAAGTGGCTGCGGATGGCCTCGACATCAACCGGGGTGGCCGTCCCTGGGGAGTGACGCGCAGCGATCACGTCATGGAGGATACGAGCGCCGGCACGCGTCCGCAAGCGCGTAGTGGGCCGTGGGCGTACCGCGGCATCTCGTGGCAGCGCCGGCGATCATGTCCCTGCCCTGACACGGCGCCTGTTTCCAGGCCGGGCCGCCGCGGCCGGACGCGGATTGCCGCCGTGACAGACGAATTCGCCGCGCCGTTTCTGACGTCGCCGCCGGTACGCCAATTGCGGTTCCGGAGGTCAGGCTCCCGGGTCGCGGCCGCGGGAGGGCACCCGCGTCGCCTCGCTGAAAGTGCTCCGCTCCAAGGAGGCCCCCGATGTTCGAACGACTAGTGAACGAGATCGCATCGCGATTCAACGTGGGGAGCTCATCGGTCGCCGCGCTCGTCCGCGGGCTGCTCGGGTTGATGACGAATGAGCGCACCGGCGGCGTCAACGGGTTCATGGATCTCTTCCGGCACGCGGGTCTCGGCGACGTCTTCTCGTCGTGGTTCGGCGGGAAGGAAAGCAAGACGATCACCGGCTCGCAGATCGAGTCGGCGCTCGGCGTCAACGCCGTGGACAAACTGGCGAACTCGGCCGGCCTGAGCCGGTCGACGGCCAGCTCCGTGATTGCGGGCGTGCTGCCGAAGCTCATCGGCCAGTTGACGCCCAACGGCGTGCTGCCGTCGACGAGCTCGCTGCTCTCGCAGGTGTCGAGCTACCTGGCGCTTCCGGGCGCGGCGGTGGCCGCCGTCGGCGAGCACCTGAAGCCGAAAGGTGGACTGCCGAAGTGGTTGCCCTGGGCGGCTGTCGCGGCGCTCGCCATCCTCGCGTGGTTATGGTTCCGCGAGCCGGTGGGCACGATCAATCCGCAGTTGACGGTGACCAACCAGGACGGCCGCATCACCTACAGCGGCCTGGTGCGCGACGAAAGCACGCGCACCGCGATCGGCGACGCGCTCCGCACCACGTTCGGCGCCGCCAGTGTGAGCGGCGACGTGCGGGTCGATCGCAACGTGAAGCGGATTGCCTGGTCGACGCGGCTCGGGGAGCTCTTCGGGTATCTCAAACGTCCCGGCGTGGAGTTCTCGCTCGATGGGGATGCGGTGAGCCTCGGCGGCTGGCTCTCGTCTGCCGAACGACAGGCGCTCACGGACAAGCTGCGTGCGTTCTTCGGCACACAGGCGACGTTCAGTGCGCTCGCCGATCGAGCCGCCGAAGCCGTACGCACGGCAAACAGTCGCGCGTCGTCGGCCCTGGCGGCTCTCGCGAGCACGAAAGTGGCCGGCGACACCCTCGTGCAGACGATGAACCTCGGCATCATCAACTTCGCGTCGGGCAGCGCCGAGCTCCCGCCGGACAGTCAGGACGTCGTTCGTCAATCGGCCGAGGCCCTCAAGCGCGCGCCGGCAGGGACGAAGGTCGAGATCGGCGGGCATACGGACAACACGGGCGATGCGGCGAGCAATCTGCGGCTCTCACAGTCGCGCGCGGACGCGCTGAAGAACGCGTTCCTGACGGCCGGCGTGAGTCCCGCGATGCTGTCGACGGCCGGCTACGGCGACACGAAACCGCGCGCCACGAACGACACCGAGTTCGGGCGGTTCCAGAATCGGCGCATTGAATACGCGCTCGTGAAGTAGTTTATCCTCTCAGGGTGTCCGAGGCTCCCGGACCCCCTGAGGACGTCACCAGCCTGCTCCAGCGCTGGCGGAGCGGCGAGCGCGACGCACTGGACCGCCTGACGCCGCTCGTCTACGACGAGTTGCGGCGCATGGCGGCGCGCTACCTGTCGCACGAGCGGTCGGACCACACGCTGCAGCGCACCGCGCTCGTGCACGAGGCGTTCATGCGCCTCGTGGATCAGCGTCGCGTGGAATGGCAGAGCCGGGCCCACTTCTTCGCGCTGGCGGCGCAGTTGATGCGGCGGATTCTCGTCGATCATGCCCGGCGCACGGGCCGCGCCAAGCGGGGCGCCGCCGCGCCCCGGGTGAGCCTCGACGACGCGCCGGAAGTGGCAGGCGCCGACCCGGTCGATCTCGCCGATGCCGTGACGCTCGACACCGCCCTGACCAAGCTCGAAGCGCTCGACGCGACGCAGGGCCGGGTCGTCGAGCTGCGGTTCTTTGCCGGCCTGACGGTGGAGGAGACCGCGGAAGCCATGGGGGTGTCGCCCACGACCGTCAAGCGGGAGTGGGCGCTGGCGAAGGCGTGGTTGTATCGCGAGATTACGGGCGCGAGCGCTGCCGGCGGTGGCGAACCACCTCGATGAGGACCGGAAGCAGCGAGACGAAGACAATCCCGATCGTCACGAGCGAGAAGTTGTTCTTGACGATCGGGAAGTTGCCGAAGAAGTAGCCCGCGCCGACGCACAGTCCCACCCAGGCGGCGGCGCCGACGAAGTTGTAGAAGACGAACGACGGCGGCGACATCTGCGCGGCGCCGGCGACGAACGGCACGAACGTCCGCACGATCGGCACGAACCGGCCGAGAATGACGGCCTTGCCGCCGTACCGCTCGAAGAACTCGTGCGCGCGCTTCAGGTGGTCGCGGTTGAGCAGCTTGTGCGAGAGTCCCGTCTGATCGGTCGCGTGAAAGACGCGCGGACCGATCGCCCGCCCGATGGAGTAGTTGACGGCGTTGCCGGTGAAGGCCGCGACGAACAGCAGCCCGCCGGCGTACCCGACCTTGAGCGTGCCTGTGCCCGCGAGCGCGCCGGCGGCGAACAGCAGCGAGTCGCCGGGGAGGAACGGCGTGACGACGAGGCCGGTCTCGGCGAAGATGATGGCGAAGAGCAGGCCGTAGACCCACGGGCCGTAGGACTGAACGAGCTCGGCCAGATAGCGGTCGAAGTGAAGAACGAAGTCGATGATGTCGGTCAAATCCTGGTATCAGCGGGGCAGGCGATCGGCCGGTGCGGGACGAGCAGGACGAGCGTCCTTCACGATGACGAGCGTCTCGCCGGGGCGGATGAGACCGAGCTCGCGGCGTGCGGCTTCTTCGAGCGCGGCGGGATCTGTCTTCAAGCGATGAGCTTCGTCACTGAGGCGCTGATTCTCCGCCTGCAGCGCCGCGAGCGCCTGGGTCAGCGCCTCGTGCTCGCGCTGCGCGCGAAGCGTCGCCAGGTAGCCGTTCTCGCCGACGAGCGCGTTGACCATCAGCACGAGCGAGAACACGAACAGGCTGTACGCGAAAATGCGCCGGCGCCGGGTGCGCGCCTCCTGCGACGAATGCAATCGGCGCCGAGCGCGCGGCTGGGGCTCGGGCGCCGGTCGATCGTCGAGGGGCAGTTCGGCGTTCATCGCGGTCTTTGTATCAGGTTTTTCGACAGCAGTACAAGGAGAAAATAGGGGCATGAGCGAATTCGTGATGGCCCTGACCACGCTGCCCGGGCGACTTCGACGCGACGCCGCTGGCGCAGGACCTCGTCGGGGCGGGTCTCGCCGCGTGCGTGAACATCATCCCGGGCATCAAGTCGGTCTACACCTGGAAAGGCGTGCCGCAGGTCGATCAGGAGCAGCAGCTCTTCATCAAGACGACGTCCGATCAGGTTGACGCGCTCTGGGAGGTGCTGCGCGCGCGGCATCCCTACGACGTTCCGGAGTTCCTCGTCGTGCCCGTCATCGACGGCAGCGAGGACTACCTGCGCTGGGTGGAGGAGAGTGTCGGACCGAAGAAGGAATCGTGAGGCGGTCAGTCTCCGGGACTAGCATCGCTTCGAGCGCCTGCTCCAGATCTTCTTTCAGATCCTCGATGTCCTCGATGTCCGGCCGAGATCCGGATCATGCTGTCGGTGAGGCCGATGGCCGCGCGCCGCTCCGGCGGCACCGAGGCGTGCGTCATCGACGCCGGGTGACAGACGAGCGTCTCGACGCCGCCCAGACTCTCGGCGAGCGACATCAGCTTGAAGCGGTTCAGGACCGCGCGCGTCGCTCGAGCGTCGCCACCTCGAACGACAGCATGCCGCCGCAGCCGTTCGGCATCTGCCGCCGGGCGAGCGCGTGCTGCGGATGGCTCGGCAGGCCCGGATAGATAGACCCGCGTGACCTTCGGATGCCGCTCGAGGAACTCCGCGAGCGCCAGGCCGTTGGCGGAGTGCTGCGCCATCCGCAGCGGCAGCGTCTTGGTGCCGCGCAGCACGAGCCACGAATCGAACGGGCTCAGAATCGCGCCGGCGGAGTTCTGGATGAACTTGCAGCCACTCGATGTCGTCGTCGCGCGTGGCGATCGACGACGCCGCCGATCGAATCGCTGTGGCCGTTCAGGTACTTCGTCGTGCTGTGCATGACGAGGTCGGCGCCGAGCGCGAGCGGCCGCTGCAGGCACGGGCTCGCGAACGTGTTGTCGACGGCGAGGAGCGCGCCGTGGCGGTGCGCGATCGCGGCGACGGCCGCGATGTCGGTGAGCCGCAGCACCGGGTTGGTCGGCGTCTCGACGAACACCAGCTTCGTCTGCGGCGTGAACGCGCGCTCGATCGGCGCCGAGATCCGACGTGTCGACGTAGCTGAACGTGAGGCCGTAGCGCGTCAGCACCTTGTCGAACAGCCGGAACGTGCCGCCGTAGGTGTTGTCGGTGACGATGACGTGGTCGCCGGTCGCGAGCCGCGCGACGATCGCGCTGATCGCCGACATGCCGGACGCAAAGGCGAACGCGGCGCGTGCCGCCTTCGATCGCCGCGAGATTCGCTTCGAGCGCCGCTGCGCGTCGGATTCTGCGTGCGCGCGTACTCGAAGCCCTTGTGCTGGCCGAGCTCCTCCTGCACGTAGGTCGACGTCTGAAAGATCGGCGTGATGATCGCGCCGGTGGACGGGTCCGGTTCCTGTCCGGCGTGGATGCAGACGGTGGAGAATCGTGCGCGTGCCGAGAGTTTCATGCCGCGCGCCGTCACGATAGTCTGTTATCATGCGCTTTGCAATTTGCCGAACCCCGTGACGTTGCCTCCGCGTCCGATCTCCGGTGCCGCACGCTCCGGGCCGTGCTGTTCCTGCTCGCGTCCGCTCTGCTCGCTGCTCTTCATCGTCGCGGCTAGTTCGTCGAGCTGCCGCAGCTGCTGTCGACGTGCTTCCGCAAGGTCGTCTCGCTCGCGCTGATCGTCGCGATCGCGTGGCTCGTCGTCATCGCGATCGCGCGCAACCGGCGCGGCTGCTCTGGCGCGTGCGGCGCAAGCTGATCCTGTCGTACGTGTTCCTCGGCCTCGTGCCGGTCGTGCTCGTGCGTCGGCTTCGCGCTGGTCGGCGGCGTCGTGCTCTACGGCAACGTCGCCGCGTACATGTTCCACGAGGGCTTCGGCGATCTGTCGGACGACGTGCAGCAGATTGCCGAGACGTCGGCGGGCGAGATCGGCCGCAAGCCCGCGGTCACCGAGGCCGCGCTCGCGCGCAAGTACGAGAATCTCTCGGCGCAGTTCCCGGAGCTGTCGCTGGCGGTCGTCTCCGCGGCCGACGCCGCGCCTGCGGGCAACGGACCGGGCGCGAAGCCACCGCGGACAGCAGGCCCGATCGTCGCGGGCGCGTGGCGGCACGCGCCGCCGCCGGCATCGGCGCCCGCGTGGCTGCGGCGCTCGCGCGGGCGGGTTCCGCGGCGTCATCGTGTCCTCGACGCCGGGCGCCGCCGACGACCCGCACCTGGTCATTCGCGTCGCGGTCCCGACCGCCGACGGCCGCCGCCTCGTCGTCGCCGATCTGCCGGTCGACACCGACATGGTCGCGCGGCTGCGACGACCGCACGAACGTCCGGATGGGCGAGATCACCGTCGCCGCCCGAATGCGGTGGCGCACCGACGCCGGCCGCCGCGCGAGGCTCGGGCGACATGCTGTCGCTCTTTCGGCGGACCGTCGCGTTCATGGACTGCACCGACTGGGCGACGGGCACGTCGCGACGTGTCGCCGATCAGCCTCGACGCGCCGGTCGGGCGGCTCTACAGCGGCGTCGTCGCCGGGCAGTCGGCGCAACTCGGCCGAAGCGGATCCTGCTGGTCGTCGCTGCTGGTCGGCGTCCTCCTGTTCGTGATCCAGGGCGCGGCGCTCGTCCTGTCGGCGCGCTGCTCGCGCGGTCGATCACGTCCGCCGTGCACGAGCTGTTCGTCGGCACCGAGCGCGTCCAGCAGGGCGACTTCGCGCACCGCATCCGCATCGACTCGCGCGATCAGCTCGGCGATCTGGCCGACTCGTTCAACCGCATGAGCGCGCAGCATCGAGCACCTGCTGCACGTGCAGCGCGAGAAGCAGCGGCTCGACGACGAGCTGCGCATCGCGCGCGAGATTCAGAAGTCGCTGCTGCCGGTCGAGCCGCCGCGGCGTCGCCGGGCTCGGCGATCGCGGACCTCTGCGAACCGGCGCGCGAAGTGGGCGGCGACTACTACGACTTCTTCGAGCTCGGCCCGCGCCAGCTCGGCGTGCTGGTCGCCGACGTCTCGGGCAAGGGCACGTCGGCGGCGCTCTACATGGCGGAGCTCAAGGGCCTGATGCTCGCGCTCAGCCACAACGAGCGGTCGCCGCGGCGCCTGCTGATCGACGTGAACCGCCTGCTGGCCGAGCACCTCGACAATCGCAGCTTCATCACGATGACCTACGCGGTCATCGATCTCGAGGCGCGGACGCTGACGTGCGCGCGCGCCGGCCACACGCCGCTCATCGTCGTCGTCCGGCGGCAGGAGCGAGGTGATCGTGCCCGTCGGGCATGGTGCTCGGCCTGCGGCTGCCGGGCGCGAGCGAGCGCTTCGAGGCAGCTGCTCGAGGAGCACACGCGGCCCATCTGCGCCGGGCGACGTGATCGTGCTCTACACCGACGGCATCACCGAGGCGATGGACGCGGACGGCGAGCTCTTCGGCGACGCGGCGCTCGCGCGGGTCGTCGCGAGCCATCACGCATCTCGACGCCGCCGGCATCCGCGAGCGCGTGCTGCGCGAAGTGCGAGCCTTCGTCGGCGACGCCGAGCCGCACGACGACATGACGATGGTCGTGCTGAAGATCGACGGGCCGGAACGGCGCGCCGCCTGAGGTGATGGCAGACCGACCGCAGCGCGACGACCGTGCCTGTCGAAATCTTCCGCACGCACTCGTCGATCGAGGCGGAAGTCGTCCGCGGGCTGCTCGACGCGCACGACATCGAGGCGAGCGTCGTCGTCGGCGCTGTCGCCGTCGCTGTTTCCGATGCGGTTCGGCCAGGCGGAGTTCCGGGTCACGCGTGCCGAGCGGCGCCGCCGGCGCGGGCCCGCGAGCTGATCGCCAGCCACCTCGACGAGGCCGCCGCCGCCGAAGTGCGCCGGCTCAGCGAGACGCTCGGGCCGCTCGAGGAGCGCATCGGCTACCAGTTCCGCGACCTCGGCCTGCTCGAGCACGCGCTGACGCATCGATCGCGCGCGCACGAGGACGCGTCGGGCGGCGTCATCGACAACGAGTCGCTCGAGTTCCTCGGCGACGCCGTGCTCGGCTTCGTCATCGCCGACATGCTGTTCACGCGGTTTCCGACGCACAGCGAGGGCTACAAGTCGAAGGTGAAGGCCGGCATCGTCTCGGCGGCGTCGCTCGCGCGGCTGGCCGAGGAGCATCGATCTCGGCCGCTTCGTGCTGCTCGGCCGCGGCGAAGAGAAGACCGGCGGCCGCCAGAAGCACGCGATCCTCGCCGACAGCTTCGAGGCGCTGATCGCCGCGATCTATCTCGACGGCGGCATCGAGGCCGCGCGCGAGTTCATCCTGTCGCGGTTCGGGCCGCTCGTCGCCGCCGCGGGCGATCAGCGCGGCCGAGGCGAGCTTCACCGAGGACTGGAAGTCGGCGCTGCAGGAATGGCTGCAGGCCGACGGCCGCGGCCTGCCGCACTACCGCGCTCGCCGTCGGCCGAAGGGCCCGATCACCGCAAGCGATTCGACGTCGAAGTGCTCGTCGGCGGGCAGCCGGTCGGCGCGCGCGAGCGGGCGGTCGAAGAAGGAAGCCGAGCAGCAGGCGGCGAAAGCGGCGCTGGCGACAATGAAAAGCAGGTAAAGACCTCGAGGGTCATTTCCGACGCGGTTGTCCGCGGATACGACTCCCGAGGTCCTAGTCGATCTCGATGATCCCCGACGCCGCCGGCCGTTCCGCTGCGGCCATCGCCGGTGCCGCGTCGCGGCTCGCGGGATCGGCGGCAGGCGCGGCCTCTGCGTACGCCTGCACCTCGCGCACGATGTCGTCGTCGGTCGGCGGCACCGGGCGCCCGTAGAGGCGCACGTACAGCGCGCAGCAGCGGATCGTCGAACGAGTAGCGCTTGCCCTGCGCGCGTGATCGAGGTCGACGTCCTCGAGCCACGACAGGTAGTCCTTCGTCGAGCCCGGCGTGCGGTGCAGGTGCTGCGCGATCTCGGTCAGGTTCAGCGGCTCGTCGTCGGCGAGGATGCCGAGGATCGCCTTGAGCGCGCCGTAGCCGCGCGCGCGATGCAGGCGGAACTCGTAGCTCTCGCGGCAGCGCGCGGTGAGGCGGCCGTCGGGCGCGAAGAGCGCCGCCAGCGCGGCGACCGGATCGATCGCCGGGCCCAGCGACGGCGAGCGCCTCGAGCAGCAGGTGCGACGTACGCCGCGCGGCCGCCGGTGAGCGCGGCGACGGCCGGCGCGATGTCTGCGGCCCACTCGCGGCGTCCGCCGTCGAGCGCGAGCGCGAGCGCCGACGACCTCGCCGCACGTCGAGCGGCGGCACGTGCATGACTTCGAAGCGCGCGGGCGCGTCGCGCAGCAGCCGATGCGCGCGCGCCGTGAAGCGCGACGCGAGCACGAAGCGCGCCGGGCTCGCGGCGAGCCGCGCGACCGATCTCGCGCTGCACGTGGCGCAGGCCGGGGAAGTTCTCGAACGTCCGGATGTCGAGGACCTCGTCGAGCAGGAACGTCGCCGGCTCGCCGCCGGGCGCGGCCGCCGTCGTCGAAGAACGCGAGCGAGCGCGTCGAACGCCGCGCGCGGAGACGAGGGCGGCGCGATCGGGCCGGCTGGCTGCCGGCCGGACGCGGCTCGCCGGCCGTGATCGGCGCGAGGCAGCGTTCCGGCGTCGTCGCGGCCGCGCGCGAAGTCGAGGTACTGCGCGCGGCTCGCGGCCGAGAGCTGCTCGAGGCGCAGCAGCAGCGACGTGCGGCCCGGTGCCGCAGCCGCCGAGGCAGCACCGGAATCCGGCCGGCCTCGAGTGAGGCGAGCACGCGGCGTTCGAGCGCGGGGCGCTCGACGATCACCGCGGCGTCTCCGGCCGGCGGTCGAGCATCGGGATGCGGATGCCGTGCGCGCGCGCGGTGTCGATCGCGTCCGGATAGCCGGCGTCGGCGTGGCGCACGACGCCGATGCCGGGATCGCACGTCAGCACGCGCTCGAGCTTCTCGTCGGCCTCGCGCGTGCCGTCGGCGACGACGACCATGCCGGCGTGCAGCGAGTAGCCGATGCCGACGCCGCCGCCGTGATGCACCGACACCCAGGTCGCGCCCGACGACGTGTTGAGCAGCGCGTTCAGGACCGGCCAGTCGGCGATCGCGTCGCTGCCGTCGCGCATGCCTTCGGTCTCGCGATTGGGCGACGCGACCGATCCGGTGTCGAGATGATCGCGGCCGATGACGATCGGCGCGCTGACGACGCCGCGGCGGACGAGATCGTTCAGCGCGAGGCCGAACCGCGCGCGCTCGCCGTAGCCGAGCCAGAAGATCCGCGCCGGCAGTCCCTGGAACGCGACGCGCTCGCGCGCCAGCCGAATCCAGCGGCAGAGCGCCTCGTCGTCGCGCGAACATCTCGAGCGCGAGCCGATCGGTCGCGTGGATGTCCGCCGGATCGCCCGAGAGCGCGGCCCAGCGGAACGGGCCCTTGCCTTCGCAGAAGAGCGGCCGCACGTACTCGGGCACGAAGCCGGGAATGTCGAACGCGTTCGCGACGCCGGCCTGCTCGCGCCTGCGCGCGCAGGTTGTTGCCGTAGTCGAACGTCACCGCGCCGCGCGCCTGCAGCGCGAGCATCGCGCGACGTGCGTCGGCCATCGCCGCCATCGAGCGCCGGATGTACTCGTCGGGATCGACGCTCGCGCAGGCGCGGCCGCCTCGGCGAGCGACAGGCCGTTCGGGACGTAGCCGATGCAGCGCGTCGTGCGCCGACGTCTGGTCGGTGAGCACGTCGGGCGTGACGCCGCGCGCGACGAGCGCCGGCAGCACGTCGGCGGCGTTCGCCTCGAGGCCGATCGACCGCGCGACGCCGCGCGCGGCAGTAGTCCGGCGCGCGCGTCGAGCGCGTCGTCGAGCGACGTCGGCCGCTTCGTCGAGATAGCGCGTCGCCAGCCGGCGCTCGATGCGCGCCGGATCGACCTCGACGACGAGCGCGACGCCCTCGTTCATCGTGACCGCGAGCGGCTGCGCGCCGCCCATGCCGCCGAGGCCGGCGGTCACGGTGAGCGTGCCGCGCAGCGTGCCGCCGAAATGCCGGCGGGCGACCGCGGCGAGCGTCTCGTAGGTGCCCTGCAGGATGCCCTGCGTGCCGATGTAGATCCACGAGCCGGCCGTCATCTGGCCGTACATCGTCAGGCCGCGGTCTTCGAGATCGCGGAACGTCTTCCAGTTGGCCCAGGCCGGCACGAGCAGCGAGTTGGCGATGAGCACGCGCGGCGCCCACGGATGCGTGCGGAAGACCGCCGACCGGCTTGCCCGACTGCACGAGCAGCGTCTCGTCGTGCTCGAGCGATCGCGAGCGAGCGCGACGATCGCGTCGAACGCCGGCCAGCTGCGCGCGGCGCGTGCCCGATGCCGCCGTACACGACCAGATCGTCCGGGCCGCTCGGCGACGTCCGGATCGAGATTGTTCATCAGCATGCGCAGCGCGGCTTCCTGCGGCCATCCCTTGCAGGAGAGCGCGGTGCCGCGAGGGGCGCGAATCGTGCGCGGTGGCGGTGGACATCGCACGTGCGAAGCGCGCGATCCAGTCGCGTGCCGGGAAGAAGGCGCACTCTAAAGAACGCAGTGCGCGACGTGTCAACAATTGACAACTCACACGAGATTGATCGATCGCACGCGCGCTCGAGCGCGCCCGATGTGATCAGCGCGGCGATGCGCTCGATGTCGGGCGCCGGCGGACGATCGACGTCGAGCGTCGGCACGTCCGCGGCGGATCGCGCGCGTGCACGGCTGCGAGCGGCGGCGGACGTCGTGAGCGGCGCGAGCAGATCGATGGCCTGGCACGCGGCGAGCAGCTCGATCGCGAGCACGTGCGTCGGCGAGCTCGACGACGCGCGCCGCCTTGAGCGCGGCGCCCATGCTCATGCTGACGTGATCTTCGCGGCCGGCCGACGTCGGAATCGTGTCGACGGCCGCCGGATGCGCGAGCGTCTTGATCTCGGACGTCAGCGCCGCCGCGGTGACGTGCGCCATCATCAGGCCGGAGTTCAGGCCGGAGTCGCGCACGAGGAACGGCGGCAGGCCGCTCTCGTGCGGGGTCATCAGCCGATCGGTGCGGCGCTCGCTGATCGTCGCGAGCTGGGCGAGGCCGATCGTCGAGCGTGTCGGCGGCGAGCGCGACCGGCGCGCCGTGGAAGTTGCCGCCGGAGACGATGTCGCCGGCGTCGGCGAAGACCATCGGGTTGTCGGTGGCGGCGTTGGCTTCGATCTCGGCGAGCCGGCGCGCGAAGCCGATGGCTTCGCGCGCCGAGCCGTGCACCTGCGGCGCGCAGCGCAGCGCGTAGGCGTCCTGCACCTTGCCGCAGTTCTCGTGCGACTGCGTTGATGGCGCTGCCCTGGCCCAGCCGCCAGAGATTGGCGGCCGACGCGGCCTGGCCGGGGACCGGCCGGGCGGCGTGGATGCGCGCCTCGAAGGGGTGAAACGAGCCGCGCAGCGCGTCGACCGACATCGCCGCGGCGATGTCGGCGGCGCGCGCGAGGCGCGCGGCGGCGAGCACGGCGAGCGCGAGCATCGGCCGTGCTCGCCTGCGTGCCGTTGATCAGCGCGAGGCCCTCCTTGGGCGCGAGCGTGACCGGCCGCAGGCCGGCGCGCGCGAGCGCGTCGGCGCCGGACGACTCGGGCGTCGCGTCCGTGACGACCTCCGAGTCACTGTCGCGCCTCGCCCTCGCCGACGAGCACGAGCGCCAGATGCGCGAGCGGCGCGAGGTCGCCGCTCGCGCCGACCGAGCCGCGCGACGGGCACGCGCGGGTGCACGCCGGCGTTGAGCAGCGCGATGAGCGCGTCGAGCGTCTCGAGCGCGGATGCCGGAGAAGCCCTTCGCGAGCACGTTCGCGCGCAGCGCCATCAGCGCGCGCACGACCGGCACCGGCAGCGGCTCGCCGACGCCGGCGGCGTGGCTGCGAAGCAGATTGAGCTGCAGCGCGGCGAGCTGGTCGGCGGGAATCGCGACGTCGGCCAGCGCGCCGAATCCGGTGTTGACGCCGTAGACGGGCGTGCCGCGCGCCGCGTGCGCGTCGACGACGGCGCGCGACGCGCGCACGCGCGCGATCGCGGCGGGCGCGAGCGCCGACGGGCTCGCGCCTGATGCGCGATGCGATCGAGCGCGTCGAGCGTGAGTGACGATCCGTCGAGCAGAATCATGCGCGGCAAGAAGGTATCATGCTAGCGCGCATGAATCTGTGTGTGCTCGGCGCCCAGTGGGGCGATGAAGGCAAAGGCAAGATCGTCGATCTGCTGACGCCGCGCTTTTCCGTCGTCGCGCGCTATCAGGGCGGACACAACGCCGGCCACACGGTCTACGTGAGCGGCCGGAAGTTCGTCCTGCACCTGATTCCGTCCGGCATCCTGCACCCCGGCGTCATCTGCATCATCGGCAACGGCGTCGTCGTCGATCCGCACGCGCTGTTCGCGGAGCTCGACGAGCTGGCGACGGCTCGGCATCGACGTCACCGGCCGCCTGCTCGTGAGCGACAAGGCGCACGTCATCCTGCCGTATCACCGCGAGCTCGACGTCCTGGCGCGAAGCGCGGCGCGGCGAGCGCAAGATCGGCACGACGTCGCGCGGCATCGGCCCGGCCTACGAAGACAAGATCGGCCGCCGCGGCATCCGCGTCGGCGATCTGGCGGACGCGTCGCGACGACGGCCCGCTCGCGAGCGCGGTGCGCGAGAACGTCGCCGCGCGCAACCGGCTCGTCGGCAACGCCGACCTGAAGGCTGGCAGGACGTGCTCGCCGATCTGCGCGGCGTCGTGGCCGCGGCTGCAGCCGCTCGTCGCCGACACGTCGCTGTACCTGCACCGCGCGATCGGCGGCAGGCAAGCGCGTGATGTTCGAGGGCGCGCAGGGCACGCTGCTCGACATCGATCACGGCACCTATCCGTTCGTCACGTCGTCGAACGCGACGGCCGGCGGCGCGGCGACGGGCCTCGGCGTCGGCCCGAGCGCGATCGGCACGGTGCTCGGCGTCGCCAAGGCGTACACGACGCGCGTCGGCGGGGGACCGCTGCCGACCGAGCTGCTCGGCGAGATGGGCGAGCGGCTGCGCGAGACGGGGCAGGAATACGGCGCGTCGACCGGCCGGCCGCGCCGCTGCGGCTGGTACGACGCCGTCGCCGTGCGCTACGCGGCGCGCGTCAACGGCCTCGACGCGCTCGCGATCACGAAGCTCGACGTGCTCGACGGCCTCGACGACGCTGCAGATCTGCACGGCGTACCGGTGCGGCGGCGAGACGTCTGACCGAGATGCCGGGCGACATCGCGCAGCTCGCGGCGTGCGAGCCGTCTACGAGACGGTGCCGGGCTGGACGACAGCCGACGCGCGGCGTCACCGACTACGACGAGCTGCCCGCCGAAGCCCGCGCGCTACATCGCGCGGCTCGAAGAGACGAGCGGCGTGCCGGCCGCGATCATCTCGACCGGCTCCGAGCGCGACCACACGATCATCCGACGAAGATCTCTGACCGGCTAGACAATCTGAGTCAGGCGTCTACGACTATCAGAGCTCACGATCGGAGTCACAGGCTGTCGAGGCTCGCGATCCGTCGCGACCTGCGCAGACCTCGTGACTCGATCGCTGACCTGTCGTACCTGAACGCTTACTTGCCCGGGATCCGGCACGATCTGCGCCGAGCTGCGCGTACTCGCGGCCGCCGACCGACGAGCACGACGCGATAGGTGCCCGCCGGCGCTCGACCGACGTGCGCGAACTGCGCCGCGCCTGGCGCGGCGGCGCGCCGCGGCGCCGCCGCGCCGCCGCCACCGCCGCCGCCGCCACCGCCGCCGCGTCCGCCGCCGCCGCCGGCGCGGCGACGGCTTCGCCCTGCGATGCGCTCGCGGCGCGCCTGCAGATTCCAGCGCACGGTGTTGATGCCGGCCGTCTTCGGTGCCGTCCATCTCCGCGATGACCCGCGACGCCGTTGTAGACGCGCACCTTCACGTCGCCGGTGACGTCGGACTTCAGGTAGTAGCTGATGCCCATGTCGGTCGGCCGGCTCATGCCCGCGAAGTTCATCGACGCCGCGACGTCGCGCGCGCCGGCTGACCCAGTCGATGACCGGATCGATTTCGAAGAGATGCGCGTCGGCCGCGAGCACGGCCGGCGTCAGCTCTTCGATCTCCGAGATGTCCGCGATGAAGATGCCGCGGCCGTGCGTCGCGACGATGAGCTCGCGATCGCGCGGATGAATCTTCAGGTCGTGCACCGGCACCGTCGGCAGCAGGCCGCGCGGCCGCGCGCGCCGCGCCCGCCGCCGCCGCCACCGCCGCCGCGTCCGCCGCCACCGGCCGCCGGCGAGCGGCGCGCCCTTGCAGCCGCGTCCACGCCTTGCCGCCGTCGATCGTCACGTAGCACGCCGAGGTCCGTGCCGACGAACAGCACGTTCGCATTGCGCGGGCTCTCGCGCACGACGTTGATCGCTTCCTGCGGCAGGTTGCCGGCGATCGACGTCCACGTCTGGCCGAAGTCCGTCGTCTTCCAGATGAACGGCCGGAAGTCGTCGTTGCGATAGCCGGTCATCGTCACGTAGGCCGTGCCCGGCGTCGGATGCGACGCGTCGACGCGGCTGACCCAGTAGCCCGGATGGCCGGGAATCTTGTCGCGCACGTTCGTCCACGTGCCGCCGCCGTCGCGCGTGACCTGCACGTTGCCGTCGTCGGTGCCCGCCCAGAGCAGGCCGGGCACGATCGGCGACTCGTCGATCGTCGTGATCGTCGCGTAGGTGATGTTGCCGCCGCCGCCGCGCTTGCGCCGGATCGTTCACGGTGAGGTCCGGGCTGATGCTCTCCCACGTGCTCGCCGCGGAACGGCGAGCGCAGCAGCGACCTGCGCGCGCGTGGTAGATGATGTCGGTGTTGTGCGGCGACACGAGAATCGGCGCGCTCCAGTTCCAGCGGTACGCGCGTCCTCGGCGCTGCGGCCGGGCGGCTGGCCGATGCTCTGCCGGTCTGTCCGGTGACCTGGTCCAGGCGCGAGATCGCGCCGAACTGGCTCTCGTTGTAGAGCCAGCGGCTGTCGCGTCCAGTCGACGTCGTTGTAGAAGCCGTCGCCGCAGCCGACGCGCGTCCAGGCCTCGAACGGAATGGTGCCGCCGCCGCGGCGCGTGCTCGGGCCCTTGTGGCAGCCGTTGTCCTGCAGCGCCGCCGTAGACGTTGTACGGCATCGTCCATGTCGATAGCCGATGGCGTAGAACTGCGCGGCGGGGATGTTGTCCGGCCGGAGCCAGGTCGCGCCCGCCGTCGAACGAGATGCCCGAAGCCGTGGTCGTAGCCGAGCAGCATGTGCTGGCTGTCCTTCGGATTGATCCACAGCGCGTGGTTGTCGCCGCCGAAGCCGATGCCCTGCCACGTCTTGCCGCCGTCGCGTGCTGCTGCGACCAGCCGACGCTCAGCACGTAGACGTGTTCCTTGTCGTTCGGATCGACGCGCACCTGGCCGTAGTAGTAGCGCGGGATTGCCGCCGTCGAAGCCGCCGCGGCCGCCACCGCCTGCGCCGCGTCCGGCCGCTCCTGCGCCGCCGGCGCCAGCACCACCGGCCGCCGGGGCAGGCGTTGGAGGAGGCGGCGCCGGGGCCACCTGCCGCCACGTCTTGCCGGCGTCGTCCGATCGGATACAGCTGCGCGGCGACCGCCGCCCTGCGTGCCGAAGCCCTCCGCGAATCGCTTGCGCTGTCGCATCGTCCAGCAGGCCGACGTTCTCGATGACCGCGTAGACCGTGTTCGGATCCTGTCGCGCGACCGACGAGGCCGATGCGGCCGAGCAGCGCCGACCGGCAGTCCGCCGCCGAGCTTCGTCCAGGTCTTGCCGGCGTCGATCGTCTTGTAGATGCCGCTGCCCGGTCCGCCTTCGGCGAACGTCCACGGCTGGCGCACCTTGTCGTACGTCGCGGCGTAGAGCACCAGTCGGGATTCTTCGGATCCATCGCGACGTCGACGACGCCGATGTCGCGTTGCCCTCGACCTTGACCGCGAGCGACTTCGTCCACGTCTTGCCGCCGTCGATCGTCTTGTAGAGCCCGCGCTCTTCGTTCGTCGAGTAGAGCTTGCCGAGCGCCGCGACGTAGACCGTGTTCGGATCGGTCGGATGCACGACGATGCGGCCGATGTGGTGCGACTCCTTGCAGGCCGACGTTCGTCCAGGTCTCGCCGGCGTCGGTGGACTTGTAGACGCCGTCGCCCCAGTACGAGCTGCGCGAGTTGTTCGCTTCGCCGGTGCCGACGTAGACGATGTCGGGCGTCGACTGGCGCCACGGCGACCGCGCCGAGCGACGCGACCGGCTGGGCTGTCGAACACCGGCGTGAAGGTCACGCCGTTGTTCTCGGTTTTCCAGAGGCCGCCGGTCGCGTTGGCGGCGTAGAAGATGCGCGGCGTCGCTCTCGACGACGGCGAAGTCGACGTAGCGGCCGCCCTGATGCGTCGGGCCGATCTCGCGGAAGACGATCGACCGGAACAGATCCGGCGGTCTGCTGGGCGGTGAGCGACAGGCTCGCCGAGGCCAGCGAGGCAGAGCGGCGACAATCAGGGCCAGACGGACGCGCAGCCGGCCGCGACCGGCGAGACCATAGACGGACTCCTTGGGTCAGGCTCGCGGACACACCGCGACTCGCGGAGTGATTGTACGACAGGGAATCGGACGCCGTGTGCGGCGCGTTACTGCGCGGCGGCTTCGGCGTGCAGTACTTGTCGAACGCCATCGTCAGCAGATCGGCGATGCCTGCGCCGACCGCGACTCGATGTCGCGCCGCTCGATCATGTAGAGGAGCTTGCCGTCGCGAAGCAGCGCGATCGAGGGCGACGACGGCGGAAAGCCGGTGAAGTAGCCGCGCGCGCGATCGGTGGCGTCGATGTCGGCGCCGGCAAACACGGTCGCGAGCGTGTCGGGCCGGTTCGGGTGCTGGAGCGCCATGGCGATGCCGGGTCGCGCCTTGCCCGCGGCGCAGCCGCACACCGAGTTCACGACCATCATGACGACGCCGGGCTTTTCAGCACGGCATCGACGTCCTCGGGAGTGCGGCACTCACGGGCGCCGACGGCGGTAAGTTCCTGACGCATCGGCGCAATAAGGTATTCGGGGTAGGGCAAGGGTCAGCCTCCAGGGCTATGTGCTGCTACGATCGATTATATGCCGCCTCCGACCCGGCGCCGGTTTCTTGAGTGGACCGTGCTCATGTCGGGCGCTGTGCTGGCCTCTCGAGTCGCCTCGGCAGCGTCACAGAGCAGCCTCGACAAGTTCATGATTCCTTCGCCGCCGTGCCGGGACGAGAAGGTCACGCCAGGCGTCACGGCCGCGGCGTCTGACTTCAAACCGAGCTCGCCCTCGCGCGCGTCGCTCGTCGAGGCGGGAATGGCGGGCCCGGCGATGACGCTCACCGGCTTCGTCATCGGGTTGAAATGCGGGCGGATCAAGGACGCGCGTGTCGAGGTCTGGCACGCGGATCCGAACGGTGCCTACGACCAGGGCTTCCGTCATCGCGGGCAGCAGCGGACGAACGCGGACGGGCAGTATCGCTTCGAGACGATCGTGCCGGGCCCGCCGGCGGGCCGGGCGCGGCACATCAACGTGCGCGTGGCGCCGCCGGGCGCGCCGGCGCTCACCACGTTGCTGTACTTTCCTGACAACGCCGGCAACGATCGTGACAGGCTCTTCAAGCCCGAGCTCGTCATGAGACCGGCGCCGGGCGGCGGCGTCCGCGCGTTCGCCTTCGACTTCGTGTTCGACCTGTGATGTCCGCTGCCGTTCGCGCAGTCCTCTGCGACCTCGACGACACGCTCTTCGATCACACGCACGCCACGCGCGTGGCGCTCTCGGGTGTTCAGGATGACGAGCCCGCGCTCGGCTGCTGGCCGGCGGCGGAGCTCGAGCGCCGGCACGCAGAGATCCTCGAAGTCATGCACCAGGAGGTGCTCGCCGGGCGGCTCTCGATTGAAGACGCGCGCTCGGAGCGCTTTCGCAGGCTCTTGCTCGACGCCGACGGATCCGGTGCTGCGTGTGACCGGGCGCCGGGACTGGCCAGGCTGTATCGATCCGAGTACGAGCGCGCGTGGCGAACCGTGCCCGGCGCGCTGGACCTCGTCGCCGCCATCAAGCGCGCCGGCCTCGCCCTTGCCGTTGTCACCAACAACATCGCGTCGGAACAGCGGATGAAGATGGCCAGATGCGGACTGGATGCCTTCGTCGACGCGCTGATCACGTCTGAGGAGATCGGCGCGACGAAGCCGGACGTCAGGATCTTCGAAGCGGCCCTGTCACAGCTCGGCGCGAAGCCGCACCAGGCCGTGATGATTGGCGACGCGTGGCAGACGGACATCCTGGGCGCGCGCGCAGCCGGCGTGCGTCCGATCTGGTTCAACAGAGCCGGAGCCGCGAGTCCCGATCCGTCTGTTGCGGAACTTCGCGCGCTGGAGCCGTGGCTCGACGCCTGGCGGGTGATCACAAAAGATTGAACCATGGAGCAACATGAAGAAGATCTCAGGCTGGCTTTTCAAACCCATGGTCCAAGCTTTTTCGACAAGCGGTTTTGGCAAGCGCCAGCGCCTGACAAGAGTTTGAACTGAGCCGAAGAAAAACCTGAAAGCTCTTCTTCATGCCCTTCATGGTTCAAGCTCTTTCGACAAGTGATTCTACGGTGCTGAATGAGATCGCGTGTGAAACCCAGCCGTCTCGAGCTCGTGCCGCAGCTCTTCGAAGAGCTGGCGGCCGGTCGTCTCGGTCGCCGAGCTGTTTGAGCAGCCGATCGACCGTGAACATTCGAAAGCGAATGGCTTCCATGTGGAACGCCGCGACAGCGCGTCGCAGCGCCTCGGCGGCGTCCACGAGCTCGGGTTTCTGATCCGACGGCGGCAGTGATTTCAGGATCGGCAGCAGCGCGTCGAGTTTCGACAGCGACGGAGCCGTCTTCTCGGACATGGCCGGTATTTTCTCACACTCGCCGGCGGGGCCTCATCGCCGACCGCGTGGCCAGCCCGACGCCGACAACGATGATCGCGGTGGCGGCGAGGAGACGCGACGAGACGGTTTCGCCGAGGAGGAGCGCCGCGAGGAAAATCGTGAGGACCGGCGTGATCGTCTGAACGAGCGCCGCGCGCCAGGCCGCAAGTTGCGGCAGCGCCGCGTACCAGAGCGTGTAGCCGATGCCTGACGCGATCGATCCGGAAGCGGCCGCAAGCAGCACGCCGGCCGTCGTGAAATGCCCGCGCGGCAGAAGCGCACCCAGCGCCAGCGCGGTGACCAGCAGCGACCGCCAGAAATTCCCGGCCGTCGTCGCGAGTGGATCCCGGCTCCCGCGGCCCGCGAGCGAGTAGGCGCCCCAGCAGATCCCGGCCGCAATCATCAGCACGGCGCCCGGCGCATTGGGCGCCGTCGCGCCGGGCAGCGTGAGGACGAGCAGGCCCGCTCCTGCGAGGCCCATGCCGAGCCAGTCGAGCGCACCAGGCCGCTCGCCGCGCGCGATGCCTGCGCCGATCATCGTGACCTGCACGGCGCCAAAGAGGAGCAGGGCCCCGATGGCGGCGCCGATCCGCGTGTAGGCGAGCGTGAACGCGATGGCATAGCCTGCGAGGGCCATGCCCGACCCCCACGTCCCCCGCGCCGCTGGCGGCTCACTCCGCAGGCGCACGAGCAACGCCAGGGTCAATGCGCCCGTCAGGAGCCGAATCAGCGTGAACGACGGCGCATCCAGCAGCCCATTGCCGAGCGCGCCGCGCGTGAGCAATGAGTTCGCCGCGAAGCCGAGCAGCGCCGCAGAAGTCAGGAGGAGAACGCGCAAACGTTAGAAACTAACATTACCCTCGCGCCTTCTGAAACCGATCACGCACGACAATCGCCGTGGCATTCATCGCCAGCAGGAAGAGCAGGAGGACGAGGATCGCGGCGGCGGCGTTCTGGGCGAAGTCGGCCTGCGGGCGTGAGACCCAGTTGTAGATCTGAATGGGCAGCACCGTGAACGGCGACCAGATGCTGTCCGGGGCGAAGGGCACGTACGTGAACGCGCCGATCGTGATGAGCGGCGCCGTCTCGCCGATGGCGCGCGAGAGCGCCAGGATGAGGCCGGTCAGGATGCCGGGTGTCGCGCCGGGCAGCACCTGGTTCCAGATCGTCTGCCATTTCGTGGCGCCCAGCGCATAGGAGCCTTCGCGGATCGACTTGGGCACCGTGCGAAGGGCCTCGCGCGTCGAGAGAATGACGACGGGCAGCGCCAGGAGCGCGAGCGTGGCGGCGCCGGCGAGCACGCTCCGCCCGAGTCCGAGCGTGCGCACGAACAGCCCGAGCCCGAGCAGGCCGTAGATGATCGACGGCACGCCGGCCAGGTTGGCGATGTTGATCTCGATCAGGCGCGAGATTCGGCCACCCGACCCGTATTCCTCGAGGTAGATCGCGGCCGCGATGCCGAGCGGCAGCGCGAGCGCCGCCGTCAGCACCATGACCCACAGGCTGCCGATGAGCGCGGGGTAGATGCCGGCGTCGCTCGCCCGTCGCGACGGGAGGCTCGTCAGGAACTGCCAGTTCAGGCGCGGCCAGCCGTCCGAGAACACGTCGTAGACGAGCGCGCCGAGCGCGGCAAGCGCCAGCGCGAGCACGAGCAGCGCCATCGACTGCAGGAGGCGGTCGCCCATCAGCCTCGACGCGTAGCGTCCGGTCACGCGTATTCCTCACGGAAGCGCCGGCGCAGCCAGTTGCTCAGAAGATTCAGCACGAACGTCATCGCGAAGAGCAGCATGCCGACGGCGAAGATCGTGCGGTACTCGATCGTCCCCGCCGGGGTGTCCCCCAGGCTCACCTGCACGATGTAGGCGGTCATGGTTTCGATGGGCACGAACGGGCTGGCCGTGAACCGCGGCTGCTGACCGGCGGCGATCGCCACGACCATGGTCTCGCCGATGGCGCGGGAGACGGCCAGGATGAACGCGGCTGAGATTCCCGAGAAGGCGGCAGGCACGACGACCCGGAGCGCCGCCTGCATGCGCGTCGCCCCCAGCGCGTAGGCGCCTTCGCGCAGGCCGGTCGGCACCGCGTGCAACGCGTCCTCGGCGAGCGACGAGACCAGCGGCAGAATCATGATCCCCATCACGATGCCCGGTCCGAGGGCATTGAATCCCGACATCTCCGGGATGAACCGCTGAAGGAGCGGCGTGACGAAGAGCAGCGCGAAGTACCCGTACACCACGGTCGGCACCCCGGCCAGGATCTCCAGCATGGGTTTGACGATGCGCCGCACGCCGGACGGGGCGTACTCACTGAGATAGATGGCCGAAAGCAGGCCCGCCGGCAGCGCGACGAGCATCGCGATCGCCGACACGAGAACGGTGCCCGCAACGAGCGGCAGGACACCGAAGTGCTTCTCCGAAAAGAGCGGCGTCCATTCGGTGCCGGTGAGGAACTCCCAGATCGACACTTCGCCGAAGAACGCCATCGTCTCGAACAGGAGCACGGCGATGATGGCGGCGGTGATGAGGACCGATCCGGCCGCGCACAAGAAGAGCCCGCGCTCGATGACGAATTCAACCCAGCGCCGGGTGTTGCGATTCATTGAGCCGCGTACGGATGGACGAGGCCGACGTGCCGGCTATTGCTGTCCCTTGAGACGCTGTTCGAGCGTGATCTGCGACTGCGTCGCGCCGCCGAACATGGTGCCGGGCGTGCGCGCCGTGAACCGCTGCCGGACGAGCTGCCGCTCGGGATCGGCCAGCGGGACGTATCCGACTTCGCGAATGAGCTCGTCGTTGGCATCGACGTAGAACTGCACGAAGCCTTGGACTTCCGGTCGCGAGAGCGCCGCCGTGCTGACATAGATGAAGAGAGGACGCGAGAGCGGACGATACGTGCCGCCGCGGACCGTCTCGAACGACGGGGCGATCGGACCGGCGCCATTATCCGGTTTCTCGTCGTCGATTGCGACGACCTTGATCTTGTTCTTGTTGTGCTCGTAGTACGCCAGCCCCATGTAGCCGAGGGCGAGCTCATCTCCCGCCACGCCCTGAACGAGGATGTTGTCGTCCTCGCTCGACGTGTAGTCGCCGCGGCTGGCCTTGGTCTTGCCGTTGATCACCTCCGTGAAGTAGTCGAACGTCCCCGAGTCCGACCCGGCGCCGAAGAGATGGATTTCGCGGTTGGGCCAGCCGGCGCGCACCTGGTTCCATCGCGTGCATCTTGTTTTGGGCGTCGGGCGCCCAGAGCGTCTTGAGCTCCGCGACGGTCATCGTGGGCGCCCACGTGTTCTTCGGATTCACCACGACGGCCAGGCCGTCATACGCGACCGGAAGCTCGACGTAGGTGATGCCGGCCTTTCCACAGGTCTCGATTTCGGAGCTGCTGATCGGGCGCGAGGCATTCGAGACGACGCTTTCGCCGCGACAGAACTTCTGGAATCCGCCGGTCGTGCCCGACTGCCCGACCGTCACCTGCGTGCCGGGGTTCTTCTTCTGGAACTCTTCGGCGATGGCTTCGCTGATCGGGAACACCGTGCTCGAGCCGTCAACGACGATGACGGCAGGCGCCCCCTTGTCAGCCGGCGGCCGCCCGCAGGCACTGACGGCCAGGCTCGCGACGGCAACACCCACGAGTGAGGAGCAGGCGGAACGAAGCATCATGCACTCACTGTAGGGGGATCGGGTTACTTGACTGTTTCAGCGGGGTTAATTCCTCGTTACGAGGGGTGGCGCGGCTGTTCTCCGCGGCGTCTCTCCCGGGTGGACGACCGTCCTGGGCCGTCTCACCCGGGAGTTTCGCCGACAGGCTGGTTAGAACCGCACTTTCATGGCAACCTGCATGACCCTCGGGCCGCCGATCGTGTCGGTGATGAGCCCGAAGTCCGTGCCCGGGTCGCCGATGACGTTGTTCGGCAGGGCGAAGTTCACGGTGTTCAGCAGGTTGAAGATGTCCCACCGCACCTCGAAGTTCGTCCGGCCCTTCGTGAACGTCTTCGACAGCCCCAGATCCACGCGACGCTGCCAGAGACCGCGCAGGACGTTCCGTTCGAGATTGCCGAAGCCGAGGTTGTTCGGGTACCCGCCGGCCAGCGACTGCGGCGAACACAACTGCGTCGCGTCGAACGCGCCTTCCCACGGGTTGTCCTTGCTCTGGCGAAGCGCGTCGAGCGTCCGCACACGCTCGGGCGCCCGAACCCCAGCCGATACAGTCCGCCCGACCCGAGGCGCAACCCGCTCGGACCGGTGTAGTTCGCGATCGTCTGCGTTTCCGGTTCCGCCGAGAAGATCGAGTACGGGAGGCCGGACTGCAGCTGCACGAAGCCGGAGACCCGCACGCCCCATCCCAGCTCGTACACGAAGCTGCCGCTGAACCGGTGCGGGCGATCGAAATCCGACAGCGCGTAGTTCGCTTCCAGATTGCGCTGATCGCCCTGCGCCATGAAGCCGGCGTTCGGCACGTCGGGCTTGCCGCCGCCGGCCGTGCTGCCCGGATCGGTCGAGCTCGTGTCCTTCGAGCGCGAGTAGGTGTACGACAGGTTGAACTGCAGCCCGTTCGACAGCCGCTTCAGCAGGTTGAGCTGCAGCGAGTGATAGAGCGAGTGGCCCGTGTTGTCGAGCAGCACCGCCTCGGGAATGTTGAAGCCGAGGATGGGTGCGCGCGACTCGAACGGAATGACGTTGCCTGGTGCGGCGTTGCTCAGGTTGTAGTCGAGCATGCCGCCGAGCGCGCTGTTGGCGAAGCCGAAGGCGCGCCCGAGGCCCCGGGCGCGAGCCGTCGCGCCGGCGTTGAGGGCGCCGTTCGGCGCGCCGGCGTCGACGTACGCCCGGTTGAAGCGCTCGAAGATGTAGTCCGGCGTCGTCGGGATCGTTCAGGTCGTAGCCCTGGTTGAACGCGCGCGACTCGAGCAGCTTGTGGCCGCGGCTGCCCACGTAGCGGGCTTCCACCATCAGGTTCGACGCGAGCTCGCGCTGAATGCCGATGCCGTACTGCTCGATCCAGGGCGTCTGGAGGTCGCGCGAGATCGCGCGGAACTCGAACGTCTCGGCGACGTTGCCCAGGATCGGCTGACCCGTCAGCGGATCGGTGCGGTTCGCCGTGCCGTCGGCGCCGCGCGTGACCTGCGTCCCGTCGCGGATTTCATACACGCCGGTGGCGCCCGTCGCGCGGACGACGCGGTTGGGCAGGTAGTTGTTGAAGCCGTACGTCGGATTCTGCTGCGACCAGGCTGCGTTCATCGGCACCGCGCGGGCCGGGAAGGTCACTTCCTGCTCGCGGAGGAACGGGTAGTTGCTGAAGACGGTGTTGATGAAGGCCGACGACGGCCGATCGTAGAAGATGCCGTAGCCGCCGCGCACCACGGTCTGGCCCGATCGATCCGCTGTCCAGGCGAACCCGAGCCGCGGGGCCACGTTGTCCCAGTCCTGGCCCTTCGAGCGTGTGGCCGTTGTTGCTCTTGATCGACGAGGAGATCGCCGAATCGATGGCCGCGTAGCCCGTCATCTGCACGTTGTTCGGCACGATGAACCCGGCGACCGGGTTTTCGGTGTTCGTAATTGCGTCGAAGTCGACGTTGCCGATCCGGCCGTCGAGCTCCTCGGGCCAGCCGAAGAACTCGTAGCGCAGCCCGAAATTGAACGTCAGCCGGTTCGACAGGCGCCAGTCGTCCGCGATGAACGCATTGAAGTCCTGGAACCGGAAGCGCTTGTCGGTCACGCCGAACTGCGTGTCGCCCTCACGCGCGAGGCCGCGCAGGATCATCGTGAAGTTCTCGAACTTCTCGAACTCGGTCGCCTGCTCTTCCGGCAGGTTCGTGTCGAACGCGTTGCGGCGATACTCGCCGCCGAACCGGACCGAGTGCGAGCCGCGCGTCCAGGTGAGCGTGTCACCGACCGTGATCGTCTGCTGACGCCGCTGGTTGAACGTGTCGTTCGGTCCGCCAATCGAGAAGCGCTCCATCAGCGTGCCTGGCGCTCCGACGTAGTGCCCGAGGCGCAGCGTCGCGTCCGAGCTGTCGAAGAACGTCGCAGGGTTCGGCACGCCAATCGAGGCGTTCGTGATCCCGAGGAACGGATCGTCCAGCCGGCGCGAGTTGTTGAGCGAGAAGACGCCGGCGCGCAGCTCGTTGATCATCTGGCTGCCGATCAGCATCGTGTCGGAGATCGCGAGCGTGCCGTTCCGATCCGCGCGACGCAGCGTGAACGGGGAGGCGAGGCTGAACGGATCCGGGAACGGATCCAGCGCCGGGAAATCCGAATAGAACGCCGGTAATCGAGAGCCGGTGGCTGTTGGTGAACTGCGTGTCCAGACGGGCCGTGAGCTGGTCCTGCTGGAACTCGGCCGGCTGCACGTTGCGCTGCCGCACGAGCGGGTTGCCGCCGACCGAGGGGCCGGCCACGATGTCGACGCCGGTCGTCGCGAGCCCCTCGCGCGGCGCAGGGATCGCGTAGTCGCCGGTCACCGGATTGCGCAGCGAGAACAGCGCGAAGCCGACGTCCGTGATGCACTGATTGTCGGCCGGGCTGTTGCACTGCGCCTTGGGAATCGAGGTGAGGAACGATGGATTCAGGCTCGCAAACGCCGCGTGCAGGTTTTCCTTGGTGCGCGCGCCCTGGATCAGCCGGAGCGCTGCCGGCAGGATGGTGATGCTGCTCGCCGTCGGGACGAACGCGGTTTCCGCCTGCGTGCGCTGATACGCCCCGAAGAAGAACACCTTGTTGCGGCGCACGGGTCCGCCGATCGTGAAGCCGCCCTCGTTGCGTCGCGCCTTCGGCTTCTCGATGCCGTCGAGCTCGTAGAAGAAGTCGTTCGCGTTCATCCCCTCATGCTGGAAGTCGTAGTACCCCGACCCCTTGAACAGGTTGGTCCCGGCGCGCGTCACGAGCTGGAAGTTGCCGCCGCCGGATCGACCGGTCGCGGCGTCATAGAGGCTCGTCTGCAGCTTGACCTCTTCGAGCGTCTCGGGCGCGGGCGCGATGTTGTCCGAGAGCGACCCCTCGTTCGACGTCAGGTTCGTGGCGTCGATGCCGTTGAAGAAGAGGCTCGTGCTCGTCGTCCGGGTGCCGTTGACCGACGGCGAGATGTTGCCCGTGCCGTTGATCAGCGCGGGCGGAAGGTCGGCGCTCACGCCGGCTTCCGACGACAGCAGGTGCGTGAAGCTGCGCGTGGTGGTCGGGATGAGCGTCAGATCTTCCGCGCTCAGCCGCCGGAACGTCGTCGCGGTGGTCGGCGCCAGCAGGTCGGTGCCGCCCGTCACCGTGATCGACTCGCTGACGGCGCCCAGCTCCAGCGTCACGTTCACGCTGCGCGGGACGCCCGACTCGACCGTCACGTTCGGACGGACCAGCTTCTTGAAGGAAGCCAGCTCGAACGTCACCGTGTATTCGCCCGTCGGCAGCGTGGGAATCGTCCACTCGCCCTGCGACCCTGTCACGCTCGTTCGCGTGAGACCGGTCGCCGGCTGGGCGGCGGTCACCGTCACCCCCGGCAGTACGCCTCCATTAGCGTCTTGCACGACGCCAGTCAATGTGCCCGCGGCCGTGCCCTGACCCCGGGCCGGCTGAACCATGAGACCCAGCAGGAGGACGAGAAAACCCGCAGTCCTGATCTTGTTCACACCCACACCTCCGTACGTTTGGAGGCAGTCTCGCGCCCGCCTGTAATGCGCGGACGACGGGTGTGTAACAAGTGGGTGTACTCGGACCGCGGCCAGGCGTGGCGGTAACGACGAAGTAACGGCCGGCTATTTCTGCGCGAGTTGAGGTGGCTTGCGGTGTTTCGTGGCCTGTTCGTACGCGTACGCGAGCTTGATCAATCGCGCCTCATCCCAGGCGCGGCCGAAGATCGTCATGCCGGCCGGGAGCTGGTTGTTGCGCGTGTAGCCCATCGGCACGCTGATGGCGGGGAAGCCCGACGTCGGCGAGAACTGCTGACTGTTGTCGCCGTCGTTCCCGCGCGACGGTTCCGCGATGAGGCGTGGCGGATGGCTCCACGTCGGATAAACGAATGCGTCGAGCTTCAGATCGTCGAGCGCCCTGGTCACCGCGGCGCCATACGCTTCCCGATAGGCCGCGTCGGCTTTGCAGGCCTCGCTGTCCGGTCCCTGCGGCGTGCTGCCGGCCGCGCCTTTCAGCCGCTGCTGCGCGCTGGGCGGAATCTTCTCGAAGAGGGGAGACGCCAGGATCTCGTCGAGGCTGTGCACCGGCGCGCGCGCGCCACGCGTCGCGAGGTAGTCGTTGATGTCGTACTTGAACCCGCGGCACGCGCCGACGCCCTGGGCCCGCCGGACGTTGCTCAGATCGACGGCCGCCGGATCGACGATCTCGGCGCCGGCGGCCCTGAGATCCTCGATCGCTCTGGCAAACACCGTCACGATCTCTTCGTCCACAGCCGGCGGCGCTCCCGGATTCGGCGCTGGCCGTTCGTACGCCTGGCGCAGCACGCCGATGCGCGCGCCTTTCAGTCCGTCGCGGACGAGCGATTTCGCGTAGACCGGCACCGCCCGTCCCCGGCTGCGCGCGGTCATCGCGTCGTCGGGGTCTTCGCCGACGATCACTTGAAAGACGGCGACGGCGTCTTCGACGGTGCGTGCCATCGGCCCGGCGATGTCAGCGAGATAGCTCAGCGGAACCACGCCCGCCCGGCTCGTCAGGCCCATCGTCGATCGGATGCCGACGAGCGCCGTGTGAGACGACGGCCCGCGGATGGAGTTGCCGGTGTCGCTGCCGAGTCCGACGGCGCCGAAGCTCGCGGCGACAGCCGCCGCTGTGCCGCCGCTCGATCCGGCCGGCACGCGATCGAGCGCGTACGGGTTCTTCGTGTGCCCCTGCAATGAGTTCAGCGTCTCGTACGGGCTGAACGCGAACTCGCCCATGTTCGACTTGGCGAGCACGATCGCGCCGGCGGCTTTGATTTGCTTCACCTGAAATGCGTCGCGATCAGACACGAAGCCTTTCAGCGTGATCGACCCGGCCGCGCTCTGGAGTCCGATCGTCTCGAAGTTGTCTTTCACGATCATCGGCACGCAGTGGAGCGGTCCCGTCAGCCCGCCACGTGCAAATCTCTGATCGAGCTCCGCGGCCTGCTTCACGGCTTCGGGATTCACCACAGTGATCGCATTCAGGGCGGGGCCCTGCTTGTCGTTCGCCTCGATCCGTTTCAGGTACTGCTCGACGAGCGCGCGACAGGTCAGCCGCTTCGCGCGCATGGCGGCGTGGATCTGGGAGATGGTGGTTTCTTCGATCTGAAACGGTGTCTGCGCAGCCAGGCGAGGCGCTGACACAAGCTGGGACAGGAGGGGAGTGAAGGCTGCAAACAGCGCGACGCAGATCCACGCACTTGGTCTTCTCTGGAGGAGGTTGCTCTTCATTTCCTCAGGCCCTCAGCGCGCGCGCGTGAATTCCTTCAGGAGCGGCGCGTCGAACTCGGCGTCCACCCTCGGTCCGCCGGCCTTGGTCGCATCGAACGCAATCCGACCGGCGAGGTGCGTCGCCGTGTCGGTGGTCAGCGTCAGCCCTTTCACGTCTGCCGTCCCCGAGTTCTGGACCGCGCCATTGTTCAGGTTCATCCAGAAGGTGAGTCGTGGTTTGGCCAGATCCACCATGACGGCGTCGCTCCCGCTCCCGTCTGCACAGCTCATCGTCGCGCACTTCTGCAGCGTCGCCGTGAGGTCGGTCGCGCTGAAAATCAAGCGGCGGACGACGGTTTTCGGATCGATCGTGTCCGGGCCTTTCACGTAGAACGCAAACCTGACCGGGACATTGAGGTCTCTCGCGCCGCTCTTGAATGCGATCGTTCCCTTCGCTGGGCTGGCCGCCAGCGTGGCAGAGAGCGCAACGACGAGAGGAAGCAAGCGGGCGAACATCAGACGCATCGGACCTCCAAGCGTGCAGGTAATGAGCGACAGGATAGCCGCTAGCCGTGAGGCCCGACAAGCGCTGTTCGGTCTGAAGACGACGTCGACGCTGGCGGAGTCGCGCGCGGGCAAGGCCCGCCCTCTGATATCGTTAATTGGATCGCCGCGCGTCCCCATCGTCCAGCGGTCAGGACGCGGCCCTTTCAAGGCCGAGACCCGGGTTCGATTCCCGGTGGGGACGCCAACGCTCTACTCTGCACATCCGCCAGCGCCGCGGTGCGACGGCTATACTCACGACGTGCTCCTGATGCTTGTCGTTCTCGGCTTGGCTGTTTTTGGCGTCGTCAGGCTCGGTCGAACGCTAGAGCCGCGGCAGCGCATCGTGCTTGTGCTGGTCTTTGCCTTCGCTGTTGTCTGGCTGGCCTACAAACTAATCGACAGCGGAATCCTCGGCAGGACCACTCACGGCAGCTCGCTTTAGCATGCCACGACACGCTACACCGCCCTGCGCAACGACCTATGGAATGTGCACGAAGGAATGCGCGCGAGGCTCGGTGGGGACGCCATACAGACCAGCCCGTTTTCCTCGACAATTCCCGGTTTGTCGTGCGGACGTTTCTCGGTGGTCGATCGCCGTTCTCGCCGGCCCAGGGCACCAGCTTTTCGACGGTTACGATTGCCGACTACCAGCCCCGATCACGGTCCGCCCAGATCGTGGCGCCCTCCTGCGGCCGCCATTGGAACGCTGACAGATCGTCCGGCGTGCTCGCGGCTACAAGGGCTACGATTCGGCTGAATCTATCCAGATGTGACGCTTCATCGCACGACGGCGCCTTTCAAACACCTCGGCGTCGCGCGCCGTATTAGTGAGCCGAGTTCCAACGTCTCATGGGAAGTGGAGAGGCCCCGTGGTATTCCAGCGCACACAACCCCTCAACCCAAGCGCACCTTCGGGAGCCGGGTCCGCCAGACCGACCGACCAAACGTGCTTAGATAAAGCCAGGACTGTACATCGTTGATGTCAACGCGCAGATCGGCGCAGTGAGGACGGCGCGGCAGTCCCAAGGATGTCTGCACCCAATTGTGACCGCCGTCCTCGCTCATGTACACGCGGTCGTCAGTTGCAACGAAGACCACTTCTCGGTCCTCACTTCTGACGGCTTCCAATCCATAGAAGTATTGGTCTGAGGGCAAACCTGCCAACAATGGCAGCGTCCACTTTGAATGATCAAGCCGGAGCACATAGTTGTTCTTTAGGTTGGTGTGATTCAGGACCGCGAACGCCACTGTCCCACTCAGAGTGACTATCCGGTTCGGATTTCCTCCCGACTGCGGCGTGTTTGGCATCGGTTTCGGTAGCACGACGGGTAACTCTCGGAATGAGGACTTAGCGCAATCAAGCTCAAAGATACGTCCGCCGGTGGCCCCGACGAGGACTGTGTGGCCTGAATGCGAGGCGATTCCGCCTCCTGCCGACGATATTGTCAGCCCTTCCGGCAACACACCCAACAATTCCCAATGGTAGGTCATCTGGGCGTTGTGGTCTGGGAACAGGCCGTAGATGTTCGGTCCGGCGCCCGCTACCAGGTACAACAGCTGGCGTGCACCATTGCGGAAGTCAGGACGCCTAACGACATCACCCACGATGGATTTCAGCCCGTTCGTGTCACCAGGCGGCAGTCCTGGAAGTGGTGGCACTCCGTTGTCCTTCAACCCGCTGAAGTGCCGCTGAGCGGATCGGGAGTAGTTGTCGCCCGTTTCTAAGTTAATGATGTTTCGAACAAGGCCACTGTCCTCGACGAATGCTGTTGACCCGCCATCACCTGCGTCCAACTGCTTCCATGGCTCGGTCACAGCCGGATCAGTGTAAACATTGCCATTGTCGTGGACGCCACTGCTAATCCAGCCCTTTGTAGGGTGAGTCCGCGACACGGACAACGTTCCATACAGTTGTCGTGTCGGCAGTGTCGAATAGCACTGGAGCGTTGGCAGCGATTGGTTGTAATCACTCCGTGCAGTCAATTTGCCCGCAACAGTAAAATCGTCTAGGTCTACGCGAGCAAGCCCGCCGTCACTCCCGATGTACAGGTGATGCTTATCATCAAGGACTGATGCAAAGAGCACCGCATGCACACGACCGGCCGTGCAATGATGGGCAGCGAGGTGCCCATGATGCTGGTTGTCGCGCCGGTCCTTCTGAGTCTGACGCTCACGGCCGGACTGGAGCAGAAAAAACCAGACTTCTCCGGCAAGTGGACAAAGATCCCCTCGTCAGCCGGTGAAGCGGTCGAGACCATGACCATCTCGCAGACCGCCAACACGCTCACAGTTGAGGAGACCCGGTCTCCGTCTGGCGTGATTCGCTGGGTCCAAAAGCTCGACGGGTCCGAAAGTAAGAACGTCATGAAGCCGGCGAACGCTCCGGAACACGTTCAGGTGTCGACCACGGTCTGGGACGGGGATTCGTTGGTGACGCGCACGCCTGTACAAGGACGCCGCTCCGCCGTTCGTGCTTACGACGGTCATGCGCCTGGAGGGGGCCACACTCGTCATACACGTGACGCAAACCATTGAAGCGACCGGGGCCGTCCAGAATCCATACACAGTTCGATACTCAAAGGCAAAGTGATGCCCGACGCGTGTGGTCATTGCTGAGCACGACGACCTTCAGGCTGGCCGTTCGCCAAAATACACAAAATGGGGACGAAGATCTCTCAGCGACCTCGTGTAAAGTGTGCCTGGCTGGATTCAGCCGATAAGGTTCACAACACGACTGAAGAATTGCAGACGATTCCGGCCGTGAGTGCCTCAACCCCAGGAGGTCCTATGACTCGTTTGAAACTGTTTGGCGTGACTGCCGCACTTGCCTCCGCTTTCGCGGTCGCCTCGCCTGTCTCCGCGACCACGATCACATTCGAGGGCCAGGTCAATACAGTCTATGGGAGTCCGATCACCCGCCTGGGCTTCGACATCGGCAACCCGATAGGCCAGGAGCAGCATTTTCACGAGGCCACTTCCACTCAATTCGGTCTGCCCAACAATGGCACCGGCATCCTGGTAAATGACCGGGACACCGAGATCTTTGTGACCGAGACAGGCGGGTCGCTCCTTCCGTTTCTGCTGGACAGTGTTGATGTCGGCTCCGCGCTGGGCAACCTGCCAGCCGTTGGGATTGAGATCCGCGGTTACCTGAACAACGTGCTGGTTGGCACCATTTCCTTGGCGAATCTTGGGCTTGGCTACACGACTTTATCGGGGCTGTCACTGGGACCTGTGGACCGGTTGATCTTTGACGGGATCGGGGGCCAAGGGGGGTTCGTGCTCGACAACCTTGCGGTGACGTCTGTCCCCGAACCCGCCACGCTGCTGCTGTTCGGCACCGGCCTGAGCGCGGTTGCGGCGCGGCGACGGCTGAAGAAGCGCGCGTAGCGAGTCAACTTGCGGACGTATCGATGGCGGTCAGCGATGGCCGCCATCCGTACGTCTGCACGGATCCGTGTCGAAGGCTGTTCCAATCCGACCCTAGGCCTCCTGGAAGAGTGGGCGCTTGCGCCCACCCGTGCAATCCCCACTGAGGACCGTGACATTGCTCAGGGGCGCGTGGCTGAACACTAGCCAACCCGCATCCCCAAGATTATGCTACGGGTGCGAGCGCGTGCCGTTCCGGCGAACTGCGCAGCAGCCCGGCTCCCCCAATTACGACAAACGCGAAGGAGGTCGGAATGCGTACGCCGGTAATCAGAGTCGGGTTCGTCTGCCTCGCCGGGTTCCTGGCGAGCGCCGGCGTCGCGTCGGCCCAGGACGTGGTGATCACGACCGCTGGAGACAGGCTGGTCGGCGAGATCAAGAGCGTTGAGAAGGACGTGCTGACGATCGAAACGCCCTATTCGGATGTCGATTTCAAGATCAAGATGGAGAACATCGCATCGATTGAAAGCAAGCGGCAGTTCCTCGTGGAGACCTTCGACGGCAAGCGTCTGTCGGGTTCGTTGACGCCGGGCCCGGACAAGAAGATGCTCGTGCTCATCGCCGGGACGAGCGTGCCGCTGGCGGAGGTGTCGACGGTGCAGCCGTTCGAGCGGAAGTTCTGGTCGCGGTTCGATTCGGGCCTGGACTTCGGCTACAGCATGACGCGCGCCAACTCGGCGAAACAGCTTTCGCTCGGGGCGAACCTCTCCTACCGCGACGAGCGGTATGCCGACGCCCTGTTCGCCAACATCTTCAGCAGCACGCAAGACAACGCTCCCGAGACCCAGCGATGGGACCTCGGGAACGACTTCCGCCGCCTCCTGGGGACCCACTGGTACGTCAACACCACCCAGGACTTCCTGAACAGCGAAGAACAAGGCCTCGATCTGCGGACGACGATTGGTGGCGGCGGCGGCCGATACCTGATGCGCTCGTCGTCCCAACACCTGGCGCTCGGCGGAGGCCTCGCCTGGACCAATGAGAACTACACCGATCCGACGGTGCCGTCGAAGGACTCAGCAGAGGCCTATCTCGGAACGGAGTTCATGACCGAGAAGCTGGTGATCACCGACCTGATCACGCGGTTCACGTACTATCCCAGCCTGACGATTTCCGGCCGGCACCGGCTGGCGTATCGGTTCGATCTGGACTTCAACCTGCCGGGAGACTGGTACTTGCGGATCGGGCTCTGGGACAACTACGACAGCAAGCCGCAGCCGGGGTTTTCCAAGAACGACTACGGCTGGTCGAACGCGTTCGGCTTCAAGTTCTGATTGCCGGCAGGCCGCTTCTTCGCCGCCACGAGCTCGAAGCCTTCACGCGGCTTGAAGTCCGGCGGCCGTTCTGTGCCACCCGGGGGGCCCAGGTGGAAGCGGACCGTGTCGCCCGTGACCTCGACGATGCCGAGCTGAGTGGTGTTGGCGTAGCGGCCGACCGTGATGAGGAAGTCCACGGCGACCGGCTTCTTGCTCGCGTCAATCTTGAGCGTGCCGCGCTCGACAACTCTCCCGCCAACGGCCTGGACGTACTGGTCCCCAGTGACCATGAACGCGCCCTCGGGATCGGACGGGCCGGGGACCTGACCGCCGATCGAAGTGAGGACCCACCGGCCCTGAAGAGCGGCCAGTTCCTTGGGCATCGTGTCCTGAGCAGATACGATCGCCACGGAGATGAGCAATCCGACCAGCACAGCTGCACGCATGACGCCCCCCAATCTCCACGATTCAGACGCAGACCGTGGCCCGCCGGTTCCTTGACAGTGCCGCTTACCTGATCTAGAACTCATGCCGATCAGCGCGAGTGCGACTGTGGATCCCAGAGTTCAGGTCGTCGCCGAGCACATTACGCGGACGCTCAGCTGTCCGCTTGCTCTGGATGATCTTTCGCACAGCGTGAATCTCTCCGCCTCACGCCTTCGGCACCTGTTCAAATCGGAAACCGGCACGACGCCCTCGCAATACCTCAAGACCCTCAGGCTCCAGAAGGCCGGAGATCTGGCAGTCACGACCTTCCTGAGCATCAAGGAGATCATGGCGCAGGTCGGATTCGCCGACGAGAGCCACTTCGTTCGCGACTTCCAGCGGTTGTACGGCATCTCGCCGCGACAGTATCGAGCGGCCCACGGCCTGAGCCGGCACCCGGCGGACGCCTCCAGGTCCTCCCTCATCTCGTGAGAGCGACACTCGTTGTCTCGTCGCTCAACGAAGGCGATCGTCTCTGGAAGACGGTGCGATCGTGTCTCGAGACCACCAAGCGTCTGGACTGCGAGTTGCTCGTCGCGGATGACGACTCCGGAGACTCGTCGCTGGCTGAAGTGCGGAGTCGATTTCCGGACGTCGGCATCATCGCGCACGAAGGGCGCCGCGGCGTCGCCTCGACCAAAGATCTCGGCGCGCGCCGCGCGCTGGGAGACGTGATCGTGTTTCTGGACGGACACTGCAAGCCCGAACCCGGGGCGATCGCGCGCCTCGTCGAGGACGTCGAAGCGTTCGACGGTCGGGCGATTCTCACGCCCGCCGTTGCGGCCCTCAACACTGACCGTTGGGAGAACGACTCGAACGTCGGTCATGGCTACCGGGTGGAACTGACGGAATTCAAGTGCGGTTGGTGCGAGACGTCACAACTGCGTCGTCGCGGACGCTTCTACGAGACGCCGGGGTTGATCGGGTGCTGCGCGGCCATCAGCCGTGAGCTCTACGAGGAGCTCCGTGGATTTGACACGGGCATGCACGAGTGGGGATCCGAGGATATCGACTTCGGGCTCAGGGCCTGGTTCATGGGTTCCCTGATCCTCAACGATCCGGATGCGGTCGTCGGCCACCGTTTTCGTACGGCGTTCGACAACTTCGAAGTGGGCGCTGTCCAGCCGCTGGTGAACCAGTTGCGCATGGCGAGAAAAAACTTCGACGATGCGATCTGGGAGGCCTGGGTGGCCGCCTGTCGTGCGCGCCACGAGCCGTGGCCAGACTTCTGGGCCAGCGTCTGGACCACGTTCGAGCAAGGGTGTGACAGTCTCGAGAGCGATCGCCGCTACATCCTCGACCACAAGACACGAGACGAGTACTGGTTTGCCGAGTACTTCGATCTCCCGTGGCCGCGCCGCAACTGACCAACGATCGACCGGTCAACCCGCCGCGAAGTTCATCGGCCCGGAACGAACGTTCCGCAGATGCAGGAACAGCGCCGGCAGAAGAACTTCGTGCGGCCGACGACCCGTGTGAACACGGGCCCGATGTATTGGCCTCTGCAGAAGTCATTCGGGGCGACCGTCTTGCACGCAGGAGTGCCCGGGTCGCACTGAGTCTGGCACCGCGCCGCTGTCAGGTTGGCGGGGTCTACATCGCAGATGTCGCCGCTGAGCGGACCGCACGCTTGCGGTGGCGGCGAGGGCGAGGGCGGTGGTGGCGAGGGTGGCGGAGGTGACGGTGGCGGGACCGACGGTGGCGGCGGACTGGGTAGCCGTTCCAATCTGACTGGCGGCGTGCTGGACGGACCCGCGCCCGGCGCCTCTGAGGCGGCTGACGGCGCCGTGACCGAGCTCACCCCGCACCCGGAAAGCAACAGGGATGCGGCGCCGGCGAGACCCAGCGAGATGGCCTGACGACGCGACACGCCGGAGATCTCGCGCGGGCGGAGAAGGAGATTTCGCAGCAGGTGCGCCTGCTCCAATCGATTCAGGACGAGCCAGACGACCTCCTCGTCGACCTCGACGTGTAACTGCCGTTCGACGCGCCTGGCGATCTCGGCGACCGTGCGTTGACCGTCGCAGAGACGCCAGATCAGCGCGGCGGTCGGCGTCAGACAGTGGGCTTGATCGCGCTCGGGATCGTAAACGACGACCTCATTGCCCATTTGTCGGACGGTCAGGTTGTCTCGTCGTGCGTGGGGGAACATGACGACCGCCTTTCTGTCAGCAGGCACGTTGTCGAGCGGGCGAGGCACCGAGGTGATCGAGGAGCGGAGCGAGGCCGGCGTCCCCACAGTCGAGCTGGACCTCGAGTGCCGTGGCACCGGTCACCGCACGCTCGAGGACCTTGAGCGCGTACGCAGGACGAATGCGACTCGCGACCGCGTGTCCCACCAGCGCGATCACAGCCTGCCCAGGCGAGAGCACGCGAGGAGTCGCTCGTGGGTCTTTCGCACGAACGGCGATGACACCAACGCGCAGGGCCTGTCGGGCACCGTCCAATCGCGAGGGGTACGGGTGAACGCGTCCGTGCTCGTCCAGAATGGCGTATTCGTCCGAGTAGTCGTCTGCTCCGGCCTGCACCAGCGCGTTGACGACAGGTGCGATCGCCGACGAGCGATCACCCGCCACGAGAACCGCGTAACCATCCCAGCCGACGACAGCGGCCCGTACGAAGAGCCGTCTTCGCGCCCGCAGGGCCACGAGCAGTTTCAGGTGCTCTCGAAGAGCGTCGAGCGCCTCCTCGAGATCCATCGTGCGCGCGAGCCGCGCCGATCCCGAATAGAGCAGGTTGTACCGCCGAACCCTGGAGTCGTGCGGATTCATGTCGACGATGAGCGAGCACAGATCGTCCACGACGAGCGATTCGGAGCGGACCGATGAGGGAGGCAGGAGGGCCGGGAGACGCTCGAGGACGTCAGCGTTGTTGACGCGAATACCCAGTCGCGCGCCATGGCTGACGAACGCAAGACCGGCCGCCCACCCGAGGCGGTCAAGCTTCTCAGTTCAAGTGGAGGTGTACGGGAGTCGCGGCAGCACCGGGGAGCCTCCTGCGTTGTCCCGAGTTGGTATCAGAAGTGCCGGCCCGTCATGAAGGAGAATTCATTGGCCAAAGTGGCTATTCGTTGGCTGATCCGGCCGTCTGGCGTTCCCTTTCCGCGACACCCCGCGATTGAAGTCTTCAGCCATGCTGCCGAGTACGTGTTGGGCAGATCTTCGCAGACAGAGGCGGTATGCGCAGAGGCAGGAAGAATCGGGGCGTTGGTCGCAGTGACAATCGCACTGGCGGGCGTGGCTGCCTTCGTCGCGTTGCAGCTCGGCGCCGAGTCCGACGAGCGCGTGCAGAAGGCACTGATGGCCAAGCGCGGCGACGCCGAAGCGGATGTCGTGAGCGCCGCAGGCGTGCCGGCCGTCAGGCGCGCGATCGACAGCCGGAGTCCAAAGGACGTCTGCAGCAAAGAGGTCAATCCCACGTCGGCCTGGGCGCTCGAATACCCCGTGCCGAATGACGGCATCGGAAAGTGGGTCCGCCAACTGACTGGCCCGACGTCGCGCGTCTATGTCTGCCTGGACGACGGCCTTCGCGTCGTGAACACGTACAGCTTCGTCTACTGAGTCCTCAGCACCTCCGCCGCCTCGTCTAGCCCTCGCGCTCGCGCGACCTGCTCGGCCGTCGTCCCATCCTTTCGCCTGGCGGAACGATCCGCTCCATGCGCGACGAGCAACCGCGCGATCTCGGCCGCGGCGTGCTCGTCGTCCGGCAGATAGAAAAGAAGATTGTCGTCCTCGTCGCCGAGCGCCGCGAGCTGTGGCTCGGCCGAGATGACTTCGCGCAGCCGATCCACTTTGCCGGCGGAGGTGAGCGCCCAGACGTCACGGCTGTGCGGCGCGAGCAGATCGACCGCACGGAGCCTCCGGCCCCAGTAGGCCCAGTAGATCGGCGTCGTTCCGTGGACCGCGTCGCGAGGGTCGATCTCTGCGCCACGATCGATCAAGAGACGGACGACTGCCAGCGCGTCGTTGTAGGCCGCATTGTGAAGCCCTCGCGTCCGGTTGCGTGGATGCTCGAGGTTTGGCGACATCCCGAGATCGAGAAGAAGGCTGACGACATCCGCGCGGTCCTGCTCGGCGGCCAGCAGCAGGGGAGTGGGGTCGTGAAGGTACTCCGGATGCTCCGCGAGAACCGACGTCGCCCGCGAACGGTCCAGTTGAAAGCAGGCCGCGGCGAAGTCGTCCTGAGGACCGCGCGAGACGACGTCCGCGCCTCCGCCGTACCGTGCGATAAGCTCTGCGAACTCGCGCTGACCATTTCTCACGGCTTGTTCGTACAACGTGCCGCGGGGTGTGCGTGGATCGGTCGCACTCGGCGGATTCGGGCTGGCGCCGTGCGAGAGCACCCACTCGGCAAGGCGGAGGTAGTTCCCCCGCAGCGCGTTGCCGAGGAGGTACCACGCCCCGCCGCCGTAACCGCCCATCTGGAGCATCTGCCACGCCGGATCGCGCCAGTCGCGTTCGCGCCCGAGCTGCATCGCCCGGGTGTAGATCAGCTCCAGCAACCAGACGAGGTCGTCGTCCGCAAGGTCGCGATGCGATGCGTGTCCGGCGAACCCGTTGTAGAGGACTTGCTGGTCGTAGGGTTCGGCGCCGCGCGACAGGAGCAGTTCCGCCAGGTCCCGCGCGCGAGGGTGCGTCGAAGCCTGTTCCTCACCGCGTCCGACGACGCAGGTGAGCGCGGTGTAGTGGATGGACGGATCGCCGCCCGGATGGAATGCGTTCGGATCGGCGCCGCGGTCGAGCAGCGCGCGCGCGATCGCCACCGCGTTGTCGCTCCAGGCGTCGGGCCTGGGCAGGCGGGCGTTACAAAGATAGAGCAGCGGCGGCCATCCACGCGGTCCGCCCGATTCAGTCGCGGCTGCGGGCCGTTCGGCCAGAAGCCGTTCCACCCCGGCGAGGTCGCCACAGGCGACCGCCGTGAAGAGGTTGTCGCGAGCGATCTCGGGATGCCGCGCGAGGAGGCGCCCCGCCGCATGCGTATGGTAGTCGCGGTCCGGGCCGCCGACCGCCCAGTCGAGGCACGCGGTTCTGAGAAATGCCGCCACGCGATCGGCGTGCGTGCGCGCGACGTTTGCACCGGCCGCGAGCTCTGCGCCTCGGCTGGTGAGGATTCGAGCCGCGCCGGTCTTGTTCGGCGGCAGTCGCCGCTTCGAGCGGGGTCATGTCGCGCACGGGCCTCGATTCGTCGCCAGGTTCACAACCGGCGTACTCCCGGAACGGGCGCACGAGCGCCGGCGGGTCGCGGTCGAGAATGGCCGGAATGCGATCCGGCCGATCGAACGCGATCGCATCGAAGATGTCGATGTTCGCCTGGAGGATGAGGTCGCGGCACTCCGGCTTGTTGTTGTAGTCGGCCCATCCAGCCGGTGTGCCGCAGTACTTGCCGTCTCTGATCGTCGGGTCGGCGCCATGCTTCAGCAGGACCGCGGCCGCCGCGATGTTCCCGTTCCAGGCGGCGGCGTGGAGCGGCGTGTAATTCATCGTGTGGTCAATCGAGGTGTCCGTGTCGTCGCGCACGTTGACTGACGCCCCATGACGAATCAAGGTCTCGATGGCCTCTCCCGACGCGTGCTCGGCCGCGCGCACGATCAGTCGTCCCCAGCGATTTGCCGGTTTCAGGCAGTCGGGGTCCTCCCGCAGCAGCCTCTCGACATCGTCAGGGCGATTCAGGCTGATCGCCGCGGGCAGCTCGATCTTCGCGCCGCGCTCGATGAGGACTTGCGCCATCTCGACAACGCCGTCGAGCGCGGCTTGATCCAGCGCGGTCAGGCCCGCCGTGTCGGTCGCGTTCACGCCGGCGCCGAGCTCCAGCAACGTCTCAGCCGCCGCACGTTGCCGTTTCACCACCGCGAGATGCAGCGGGCGACGGCCCTGATTGGCGTGATCCATGACCATGTCGAGATCGGCCGGCGACCGCGCCGCCAACTCGCGAATGACGGCGGTCTCGCCCGTCGCGACGGCCGAGAAGATGTTGTGCCGGGCGCCGTGTGCGATGAGGTAGTCGACGACGTCCCTGTTCGGCGTCTCCGAAGCACGTCGCCCAGCCGATGATGTCGAGCCGGTGGTCGTCGACTTCGCCTGCGACCGTCTCCGCGCCGTGCTCGACCAGGAGCGTGATGACAGAGCGATCGCCGCGTTCGGCGGCAAAATGCAATGGAAACGCGTTGTCTCCCTCGTCGCGGATGTTCGGGTCCGCGCCGCGATCGAGAAGGAGCTTGACGACAGATTCATGCTGGACGCCGAAGTGGAGGGCGGTACGCAGACCCGTGTGCCCCATCAGCGTGCCGCGCTCGTCGATGACCTCCGGATGCGCGTCGAGCACCGCACCGACGCGCGCGGCATCTCCGGCGTCAGCCGCCGCGAGCAACATCTGGCGCGCCGCGTCTCTCGGAGAGGCGTCACGGCGCGCTTGAATCTGCGCGACGGCGGCTCCCAGTTCCTTCCAGTTCGCGAATCCGTATTCGACGGCAAGCGCGTGCTGCACGTCGCGTAACACCGGAACGCCGGGCGCGTTCGGACGCGCGCGGCGCAGCCGTTCCAGGGCCTCCGCGTCACCGGCGCGGAGCGCCTTCAGCCAGCGCCTGGCTTCTTTCCTGAGGGTGTCGAGGCTCGCCGCCGAGGAGAGTGATCGAGGCACGTGAACCTTCCTTCCGTAGTCGCCCGATGTCCGCTTGCGTCAGGCCGGAAGAAGGTTTCGAACGTTCGCGAAACTCTGTGGGTGGGAGCAGGCTCCCTTGCCGCGGACAGGAGGCGCCCCAGCGCGCGCTCCGCGGAGTATGCCTGATTTGTGATCAGGGCCACAAGTTTGCGCTCGGCCTGACGATTACGGGACATCGGCAGCCGGTTTCGCCCGCCCAGGAGAGGACTGGCTCTTGCACTTGAACGGGTGTCATCCATGATCTCTGTCAGGCTCCTGCTTCGGGCGCCGTCGCGACGATCGGCGCGCACGCGCCGGATCGCCGGCGTGCTGTGGTGTGCAGCGCTGGTCGCCACCGGTTGCAGCCTTACGCCGGCGCCGCGATTCGACGGGCAGTTTCTGTTCCAGCGCGGGCGCGTGCGCCTGACGGCCGAGCGCAAGCTCCTTCCGAAAAACGTCAAGGTCGACAAGGCGCAGGTGGACAAACGCCTGCAGGCGATCCAGGCCTGGTTCACGCAGGCCCTCGTCGCCGGCTACGAGCGTCACGGTGTCCGGGACATCCGGTGGGACGAGGCGGCACGAGCCGGCCTGAGCCTCGTCGCGCGGTCCTGGTCGCTCGATCCGATGCGGCCGGGTGACGTCGACGATCAGGCGTGGCGGCATCTGCGGCGCGCGGCGGATCTCGGGTGCGAGGACCCGCTCGTCGCGTACGCGCTCGCGCGCCTGTCCGGCAGCGATTTCGATCGCGTGGACATCGCGAAGCGGACCATCGCGGCGGCCATGCGCCTCGAGCAGACGACCTACTCGGCCTTCCTGCGGGGTCACGCGTTCCTCGTGGGTTCGCAGGCGCTCACCGATGCCAGCCGCAACGTGTCCCGGGAGGAATGGGACAGGAACTGGAAAGTGCTCTGGGCGCTCGTGGACAAGTCGTTCGATCTGCTGCCCGAGGTGCTGGCGGAGAAGGGGCTGCCGTCGCAGCTTCTCTTCCGCTACGTCACCGACATGCACGACCAGTACGGCGACAACATCCAGCGCGATCGGCAGAAGATCTTCGACATGACCATGCCCCTCGTGACGAAGGCGCGCGGCGAGCACGATCCGTTGCTGCCGGTGCTGCGCGGCCGCTTCTACACGTCGTATGCCTGGGACGCGCGGGGCGACGGGTTTCAGAGCACGGTGAAGGAAGAGAACTGGCCGGTGTTCTTCGAGCGGCTCGAGCGCGCCGAAGCCGAAATGGCGCGCGCCGTCGCGATGGGATCGCAGGATCCCGCGATTCCAAAAGTCATGAGCAGCGTCGCGCAGGGCCTCCATCACGACCGCGGAGAGCTCGACGAGTGGTTCGAGGTGGGACGCAGGCTCGAGCCGGGCGACTACTGGTGGTACACGCGCAAGCTCGACTGGCTGCAGGCTCGCTGGTACGGCAGCGACGAGGAGCTGCTCGACTTCGCGCGCGGCCTCCGCAAAGAAGGGAACTGGGGTGTGCGCGCGCCGATGGCGCTGCTCGACGCGCACGACATGCTCGCGAAAGGACCGCCGAAGCAGAACGACTACTTCATGCAGCAGGCCGTCTGCGACGAGATCGCGAGCCTGTACGACGACTTCCTGCAGCGATACCCCGACGCCGGCTACGACCGCAGCATGTACGCGATGCGGCTCGCCAATTGCGGGCGATGGACGGAGGCCGATCGGCAATTTCAGTTGCTGACGCCGGATCGAGTGCGGGTCGGAGTCTTCGGCGGCCGCGCCAACTTCGAAGCCAGACGCCGGCTCGCGGCATCGCGGGGAAGGTAGAGGCGCGTTACGTACGGATGCCAGTGGGCGGTGTGGCGTGGCCCTCGCGGCCGCGCTCGAGTCCTTGCGCGATGGCGCGCAGCAGCTCGGTTTCAGTGAACGGCTTCTGCAGGAGCGCAATGGCGCCCTCGGCCAGCGCCCGGCTGCGCAGCTTCGCGTCGGCCGCGCCGGTCACGAGCACGATGGGAATCGTGCTCCCCGCCAGATCGAGATCCGCTTTGAGCTCCAGCCCGGACCGCCCCGGCATGTGGACATCCACGACGAGACAGCCCACCTGGCCCTCGAGCTTCGGCAGCTCCGCGAGGAACTGCTGCGCCGACGAGAAGACGTGCACCTCGTAGCCGCAGACGCGGAGTAGTCGCCCGATCGCCTTGAGCACCGCGGAATCGTCGTCGACGACGCCGATCGCGCGGCGAGGCCCGGTCATTCGTCTTCGCCCGCAGCCGGCAGCGTGAAGAAGAACGTCGCGCCGCCGTCGTCGTTGTTGGCGGCCCAGATTTCGCCGCCGTGGGCGCTCACGATGGACGAGCAGATGCGCAGGCCGATGCCGAGGCCGGCGGGCTTCGTGCTGAAGAACGCGTCGAACAGCCGGTCCATGTGATCGGCCTGAATGCCGGTCCCGCGATCGCGGACGGCGCACTGGACGTCGCGTCCGGACGCCGACGTGCGAATCACCAGATGGCGCTCGCCGGCGGGACGATCCTCCATCGCCTCGATCCCGTTCAGCGCGAGATTGAGGATGACCTGCTGGACCTGCACGCGATCGGCGGCGACCTCGGGCAGCGCCGATTCGAGCTCGAGCGTCAGGCGCACGTGGCGCATGATGAGCTCGCTGCGAATCAGGTGCTCGACGTCGAGGATGACCTGGTTGAGGTCGAGCGGCTGCGGCAGGAACTGGTCGCGGCTGAGCCAGGTGCGCAGGCGGCGAATGACGTCCCCGGCGCGCTGGTCGGCCTCGATGATGTCCGAGAGCATGTCGCTGATTTCGTGGAGATTCAGCCGGCCGTTCGCGAGCGCATGCTTCGCGGCCTGGGCGTTGCTGAGGATCGCCGTCAGCGGCTGATTGAGCTCGTGCGCGATCGAGGCGGTGATCTCCCCGAGAACCGTCACGCGCGAGATGTGCGCGAGCTCGAGCCGGCTGTGCTGCACTTCGTGCTGCGCGCGCTTGCCCTCGGTCACGTCGCGGACGATGCTGAGGATCTTGTCGGCGCCGCAGGGGACCATCCGCGCTTCGAAGTGCCGGCGCTCGCCGTTCACCGTCAGCGCGTAGTCCGCGATCGCCGAGCCCTCGGCGAGCACGCGATCGAAGCAGCTCAGGATCTGCCGCGCAAGATCGGGCGGCAGCACTTCCGAGATCGTCTTGCCGAGGAGCTGGCTGGGCGGCAGGAGCAGCACCCGCTCGTCGCGCACGTGCACGTCGAGGTACGTGCCTTCAGTGCTGAACAGGAACATCATGTCGGGCATCGCCGACATGATGGCGCGATAGCGCGCCTCGCTCTCGAGGAGCGCCTCCTCCGCGCGCTTGCGGGCCGTGATGTTGAGCACGATGCCTTCGCAGCTCACGCAGCCGGTGACCGGCCCGGACCGGGGCGCGGCACGGAAGTGCGCCCAGTGCAGGCTGCCATCCGGCCAGCGCAGCCGGCAGACCTGGTCGAACGGCGAGAGCGTCTCGAGCGACTGCATCATCGACGTGAAAAACCGGAGGTGATCGTCAGGAACGATGAGATCGGTCAGCGCCGTCGCACGGCGGAGCACGGACTCGGCCGTCAGGCCCGTCACCGCCTCGACGCCTTCGCTCAAGTACGTGAACCGGAACGTGCCGTCCGGATAGTGGATGACGCGGAAGAACATCGCCTTCGGCAGCTTGTCGCCGACGACATGCAGGAACTCGTCGCGTTGACGCAGCGTCTCGTTGACCGCCTGGAGCTCCCGTTCGTACGCCTTCCGGTCGGTGACATCGACCACGACCGTGTTCACCGCCATCACGCGGCCCTCGACGTCACGCACCGGCGAGTAGGTGCACGTCCACGTGCGGTCCGAGTCGGGTGACGCGGCCGTCCGGCCGACGAGCTCTTGCTCCAATACGGGCTCGCCCGTCTGGAGCACCTGGCGGTACATCGGCTCGACCGTATCGGCCAGGTTCGGAATCATCTCGCGGAGCGTCCGGCCGATGTGCGCGGCCGCCGGCGCGCCGTTGGACGACGCCAGCCGGTCGTTGATGCTGATGTAGCGAAGCGCGGCATCGACGCAGCACAGCCCGACCGGCGCGGTCGCGTAGATGTTCTGCAGCTCGGCCAGCATCCTCGCGGGGTCTGCCCCGGACGGGCCGGATTTCCGAGTGTCGGAGCGCTGGGCGGCGCCAGGTTGAAGCATGGTGAGTCAGTCAGCCAGCCGGGAGCGCAACATGGTGCCCCCGTCCGCGCCGTCCGTCAAGCGGAGGGTGCCTGACGGTCGAACGGCGCTAGCGTGCCGCGCTGAACGTGTCGCAGGCCTGGACCTGGCCGGACTGGAGGCCGGTCTTGAACCACCGGACGCGCTGTTCCGACGAGCCGTGTGTCCAGCTTTCAGGGCTCACGCGGCCTTGCGTCTGCCGCTGGATCCGGTCGTCGCCGATGGCCGCGGCGGCGGTGAGGCCTTCTTCCACGTCGCCGGGATCCAGCGCGCCGCGAGCCGCGGCGTAGTGCCCCCAGACGCCGGCAAAGCAGTCGGCCTGCAACTCCTGGAGGACGGAGAGCGCGTTGGCGTCGGCCCGGCTGGCGCCACTCCGGCGCACGCGGTCGAAGACGCCGAGCAGGTTCTGGACGTGATGGCCGACTTCGTGGGCGAGGACGTAGGCCTGCGCGAAGTCGCCGGGCGCGCCGAAGCGCGCGTCGAGATCGCGATAGAAGCTGAGGTCGATGTAGACCTTGTTGTCGCCCGGACAGTAGAAGGGTCCGACCGCCGCCGAGTTCATCCCGCACGCGGAATCGACCGCGTCCGAGAAGAGCACGAGCGTAGGCTTCTGGTACCGCTGGTTCGAGCGAGCGAAGAGCTGCTCCCAGGTGTCCTCGAGGTCGGCGAGCACCTGCGTCGCGAACTTGGCCTGCGCGTCGGCGGGCGGGGCGCCGGTCGGCGGCGCCATGCTCGGACCGGGATCGACCGGAACGCCGCCGCCACCCAGGAAGCCCATCGGGTCGCCGGTGAGGAAGTAGCTGATGACGGCAAGGATCAGGATACCGCCCAGCCCGAGTCCGCCGAGTCCGGCGCCGCCCATGCGCATGCCCGTGCGGCCCGGGGCCATCCCGCGCCGATCCTCGACGTTCGTGCTTTGCCGTCCCAATCGCATGACGCGACCTCGTGGCTGGGGATACCGCGATGATACCGCGCGAGGCGACCGTTCAGGCGAGCAACGCCGTCACGATCTCCGTCCATTCGTCGTCGAGCGCTCCGGTCGCGACGTCGCGCGCGGCCCGGCGATACCAGTACGCCGCGTTGCCGAGGTCGCCTTCCTTGCGATGGAGATACGCATGAATCCACGCGCCGGTCGCGTCTTCGATGTCCTGGGCGACGCCGTGCGCGAGATCCCAGTCGCCGCGCGCGTCATGCCAGAGCGCCAGCAGCGGGGGAGTGAGGCCGGCGGGCGGCTGCGCCTCTCGGACGGTGGCGAGGTACTCGTCGAACGTCATGGGGAGTTGATACCACGACCCGTGGACCTGAGCGCCACGCGAGGATGACCGCCGCCAGGCGAACGTAGTGAGCCGTCGGCGGCGCGCGCCGACTAAGATTGACATTGTACTAATGTACTAGTACACTAGGATCCATGTCGGGGCTGCTCACCATCGACCCGCACCTGCCGACGCCGATCTGGGCGCAACTGGACCAGACGATTCGGGCCGCCATCGCCACCGGGCGGCTCCAAGCCGGCGAGCAGTTGCCCACCGTCCGACAACTGGCGGTCGAGCTGCGGATCAACGCCAACACGGTGGCTCGCGTGTACGTCGACCTCGAACGGGCCGGTGTGCTCGAAACGCGGCGTGGCGTGGGCACGTTCGTCGCCGCGCGCCAGCCGGCGGTACCAAAACGTGGACGGGACGCGGAGCTGCGAGCGCTCGCCGAACGCTGGCTCGCCGAAGCCGCGGCCCGCGGATTCTCGGTAGATGACGTGGCGCGCCAGGTGAAGTCGCTGGCGCAGGGCCAAGGAGGCTGATCGTGGTGTCCAACCTTCGGTTTCGATCGTCGAACGAGTCGGGCTCGTCCGTGGGCGTCCGGCTGCACGTCATGGCGATCCTGGTGTTCGGCGTGCCGGCCGTGGCCGGGCTCGCCCTCACGCTCAGGGGCGAGTCCATCGGCTGGGTCATCGGCGGCGCGGCGCTCGGATGGGTCCTGGCCCAGTCGCCGAAGGTCGCCAGTCAGTGGGAGCGCGGCGTCGTGCTGCGGCTCGGCAAATACATCGGCCTGCGCGGACCCGGTCTGTTCTGGATCGTGCCGTTCATCGACTCGGTCTCGTCGTGGATCGACCAGCGCATCATCACCACGCCGTTTGCAGCGGAGCAGACGCTCACGTCCGACACGGTGCCGGTGAACGTCGACGCGGTCCTGTTCTGGATGGTGTACGACCCGGAGAAAGCGGCGCTCGAGGTCCAGGACTACGGGCAGGCCGTGAGCTGGGCGTCGCAGACCGCGCTGCGGGACATCATCGGGCGAACGTCGCTCTCGGATTTGCTTCGCGGCCGCGAGCACATCGAGGAGGAGCTGCAGAAGCTGATCGACGCCCGATCGACGCCGTGGGGCGTGACCGTGCAGTCGGTCGAGATGCGCGACATCGTGATCCCCGAGTCGCTGCAGGATGCGATGTCGCGGGAGGCGCAGGCGGCGCGCGAGAAGCAGGCGCGCGTGATCCTCGGGCAGGCCGAGCTCGAGATCGCTCAGAGCTTCGCCCAGGCCGCCGAGTCGTATCGCGACAACCCGACGGCGCTCCACCTGCGGGCGATGAACATGCTCTACGAGGGGCTGAAGGAGAAGGGCGCCATGATGCTCGTGCCCAGCTCGGCCGTCGAGTCGATGGGCATGGGCGGCCTGCTCGGCTCCGCCGCGCTGCTGCAGCAGCGTCTCACCGCCCTCGGCGCGGTGCCCGAACCGAAGACGTAGCGCTATACAATTCGAGCCGTGAAGATCGAGCCCTTCCTCCTCGAGCGCTGGATGACGCGTCACGAGACGCACGTCCGGTACGACATCGCCGAGAGCGGCATTCTGCCGCTCTCGACGAACGACCTCCTGGACTTCGAGCCACCGGCGGATCGGGCGGCGACGCTCGAGCGGCTGCTCGCCTTGCCGCTCGGCTACAGCGAAGCGCGCGGAACCGAAGAGCTGCGCGGTCGCCTCGCCGCCACGTACGCGCGCGGCGACGCCGACCACATCCTCGTCACCACGGGCGCGATCGAAGCGAACTTTCTGTTGTTCAACGTGCTGCTCGACGCGGGCGACCACGTCATCGCGCCGTATCCGGCGTATCAGCAGCTCTACAGCGTGCCGCGCGCGATCGGCTGCGACGTCTCGCTCTGGCACGTCGGCCCCGACACCGGCTACCGGTACGACGTGGACGCGCTCGAGCGTCTCATCACCCCCCGCACCAGGGTCATCGTCGTCAACACGCCGCACAACCCGACGGGGGCGATGCTTCCGCCGGCGGAGGCCGAGCGCGTGTACGCGCTGGCCGAGTCGGTCGGCGCGACGGTCATCGGCGATGAGGCGTACCGGTGGCTCGCCGTGCCGGAGGGGGACCCGTTTGCCGAGCCGTTCTTCGATCTGGGTCCGCGCGGCGTGAGCGTCGGCACGCTCTCCAAGCCGTTCGGCCTGCCCGGACTCCGCATCGGCTGGATCGCCGGGCCGCCTGATCTCGTGCGCGCCTGCTGGTCGCTGCGCGACTACATCTCGCTCAGCCCCGGCAAGCTCAACGACGCGCTCGCGTGCCTCGCGATGACGCATCGCGACCAGATCATCGCGCGCAACCGCCGCATCATCGAAGCGAACCTCGCCACCGCGACACGCTGGATGACGGACCGCGCGGATGACCTGAGCTGGACGCCCCCACGCGGCGGGCTGCTCGCGCTCGTGAAGTACGCGCTGCCGATGGACTCGCTCGAGCTGGCCGACAAGCTGGCGACGGAGTACAGCGTCATGCTCGCGCCCGGCTCGGCCTTCGGCTACGAGCATCACCTGCGGCTGGGCATCGGACAGCGGCCCGACATCTTTTCGGCAGGTCTGGAACTGGCAGGGCAGTGCTTCGACAAACTTCGAACGTCGAACGTCGAACTTCGAACGTAGACACGCGGAGGCGTCTGATGACTCAGGACAACCGTGGCAGCGATATCAACATCAGCAAGATCCCGGTCAGCGGGTGGGGCGGCCTCGGGCTCGTCGCGATGGCCGTGGTGATGGCGTTCGCTCTGCCGCAGTTGCGGTGGATCACGATCATTGCCTTGATTGGCGGTGGCGCCATCGGCCTGTCGCTCATCGCTGCCCGAAATCGTCGTGCCCGCCACGGTGCTGCGATCGGCGGGCTCCTGCTGGCGCTGGTAGCCGTAGTGGCGGCGGTCGTGTACTTCCGCTGAGTTCGAAGCTCGCGCCCGGCTCGGCCTTCGGCGACGAGCATCATCTGCGCCTTGGCATCGGCCAAACTTCGCGCGGAGCGATCTGGGATATAGTCCGCGGGCTTGCTTCGCGCGCGTCCGCCGGGTCTCCCCGCCGGCCTCGCCTTGCGCATGGCGCGTCGCACATTCCGTGCGGCGCCAAATGAAGGACCTCTATGAACATGAAGATGTTGACACGTGTGTGTTTGTTGGGACTGGGACTCATGACGGCGGCCTGCACTCAGCAGGCGGCGGGCCGGTTGTCTCCGAGTGCCGCCGCAGGCGAGAGCCTGGGACTCGCGACGCCGATGGCGGCGACGATCCAGTTCGGCCAGCCGAATGTCGGGTCGCCGTTCGCCGCGCCTTTGGGGCACGATCACTCCTCCAACGCCAAGGACAACCTCGTCCCGCGCACCGTGGTCATTCAGCGCGGCGGCACCGTGACGTTCAAGACGTTCGGCGTCCATCAGTTGGCGATCTATGCGCCTGGAACAAAGCCTGACGACATCGATGCGACCATCGTTGCCCCGCTGCCGGCCGGGTGCCCGCCGATCCCGATGATCAACGACACCAACAATCGCGTGGCGCTGATCACGAAGCCCTGCGGCCCAGCCGGGGATCTGACGCACACGTTCAACACCGCGGGCCGCTATCTGGCCATCTGCACGTTCGCGCCGCACTTCACCGACTTCAGCATGTACGGCTGGGTCGAAGTGAAGTAACACACAAGTGGACCGGGGACTGCGGGCGGGCCAGGACATGTGACGTCGCTCGGCTTCGCCCGCCGCCCCGGCCCATTTCCCATTGCCGATTTCCATCACCCATTTCCATTACCGATTCCCATTGCCAAATTCGGCAATTCCCATTGCCGATTCCCCGATTTCTCTGCCATTGCCGATTGCCCATTCGCCGATTGCCGATAGAATCGTCGGTGTCAGCTCGGGGCCGCTAGCTCAGTGGTAGAGCACCTGGCTTTTAACCAGAGGGTCGATGGTTCGATCCCATCGCGGCCCACCAGCCTTCGCTCATGAATGCACGCGAAGGCTGTCCGCCGTAGCCTTTGGCGAAGGCGGACCCCGTCATACTCGCGAACGAGCTTCGGCTGGCGAGCCAGCGGCTCATGAATGCACGCGAAGGCTGTCCGCCGTAGCCTTTGGCGAAGGCGGACCCCGTTATGCTCGCGAACGAGCTTCGGCTGGCGAGCCAGCGGCTCATGAATGCACGCGAAGGCTGTCCGCCGTAGCCTTCGGCGAAGGCGGACCCCATCATGCTCGCGAACGAGCTACGGCTGGCGAGCCAGCCCGCCGTAGCAGCGTGACGCGTCAGTTCCCGCCGCGAAGGCGGACCCCAGCCATGACGCCGGCCGGCGTGTTGAGGCAGCTGAAGATCTCGCGGTAGAACGCCGGATGTTCGCGCCAGGTCGGCGACGACACGAGGCGTCCGTCGCGCACGGTGTCCTGGGCGACGTAACGGCCGCCGCACGTCTCGACCTCGAGGCGGATGTGCTCGTAGCACGTCACGGTCTTGCCCTTCGCGAGCCCGGCCGCGGCGACGAGCTGGATGCCGTGGCAGATCGAGAAGATCCATTTTTCCTGCCGGTCGAACTCGCGCAGCGTGTCCAGCAGCCCCCGATCGTTGCGCAGGTATTCAGGCGCGCGGCCGCCGATGAGCAGGACCGCCTCGTAGTCCGCGACCGCGATCTCCGGAAACGTCAGGTCCGACTCCATCGCATAGCCGGGACTTTCCTTGTAGGTGTCCCACCCGGGCTCGAAGTCGTGCATCACGAGGTGCAGCCGCCGCTTCGACGGCGCCGCGACCTTCGTTTCGTAGCCGGCCTCCTGAAAGCGGTGCACCGCAAACCAGGTTTCGTAGCTCTCGCCACCGTCGCCGGTCACGATCAGGATGCGCTTGGTCATGAGGCATGGTAACCGAGGACGCGACGCCGCCCGATCCACGACCTGCTCCCAAAGCCCGGCAACTCGTGGCAGACTCTACGGCCATGACCCCTTCGGCCGCCGCATCATCAACACTGCTCGGCTTGCTGGCCGGAGCTCCAGCCGACCAGACGGCCGTCATCGTTCCAGAGCATGGCATTCGCGTCACCTATGGTGCGCTGAGGCGCCAGGTGGAGGCCCTCGCAGAAGCGCTGACCGCCTTCGGCGTCGGCCGAGGTGACCGGGTCGGCATCGCGCTGCCCAACGGCCTGCCGACGATTGTGTCGTTCCTCGCCGCATCGGTGGCCGGGACGGCGGCGCCGCTCAATCCCGGATACAAGGAAGACGAGTTCCGCTTCTATCTCGAAGACACCGGGGCGCGAGTGCTCCTGCTGCCGCCGGACGGCGCGGAAGAGGCTCGGCGCGCCGCTGGCGATCGTGTTCCCATTCTGGCCGTCGAGATGGACGCCGAGGGGACCGTAAGTCTTTCCGGGGTGACCGGGAAGCGATCCGTCGAACCGCCCGGCGTAGACGATGTCGCCCTCATCCTGCACACGAGCGGCAGCACCGGGCGGCCCAAGCGCGTGCCGCTCAGCCATGCGAACCTCTCCATCTCGGCTGGCAATGTCGCGCGCAGCTACGCGCTCACCCCGGACGACGTCTCGTTGTGCGTGATGCCGTTGTTTCACGTGCACGGACTGGTGGCGTCGACGCTCGCGACGCTCGCCACCGGCGGCACCGTGGTCGTCCCCGGGAAATTCAGTCCGTTGTCGTTCTGGCGGACGGCGCAGGAGCATGGCGCGACGTGGTACTCCGCGGTCCCGACGCTGCACCAATTGCTGCTGGCGCGCGTGGAGCCTGGCGCGGCCAGGCCCGCCGGCGCCGCCAAACTCAGATTCATTCGCTCCTGCAGCGCCTCGCTGCCGCCCCAGGTCATGCACGATCTCGAGGCCGCCTTCGGCGCGCCGGTGCTCGAGGCGTATGGCATGACCGAGGCGGCGCATCAGATGTCGTCAAATCCGCTGCCGCCCGGAGAACGCCGCGCCGGATCGGTCGGCCGCGGCACCGACGTGCGCATCAGCATCATGGACAGTACCGGCAAGCATCTTGGCCCCGGTGAGCGCGGCGAGGTCTGCATTTCCGGCCCGAATGTCACGCAGGGTTACGAGAACAATCCCGAAGCGAACGCCACCGGCTTCTTCGGCGAGTGGTTCCGTACGGGGGATCAAGGTGTCCTCGATGAGAAGGGCTATCTCACGCTCGTGGGCCGGCTGAAGGAACTGATCAATCGCGGCGGCGAAAAGATTTCCCCCCGTGAGATCGATGAGATCCTGCTCACGCACCCGGCGGTCGCCGAGGCCGTCTGCTTCGGCGTGCCGCATCCGACGTGGGGCGAGGAAGTCGCCGCCGCGGTCGTCCTGAAGGCAGACGCCGCTGCGGCAACGAGCGTCGCCGACTTGCTGGCGCACTGCAAGGGCTCGCTGTCGGCCTTCAAGTGCCCGAAACAGATTCACATCACGGAGACGATCCCCCGTACGGCCACCGGCAAGATTCAGCGCCGGATCGTGGCCGAGGCCTTCGCCAGTAAGCAATGAAGTGACGTATGTCGCGAGCGAACCGTGTGAGCGAGCCCGCGCGAACGGAGTGGGGATCGTGGGGCCCCGCGAGTGAGCGCGTAGGGGGGTCCGCGGGGGCGAAGCCCCCCGGATCGCAGCAATGAAGATCGTCATCGCCGGCGCGGGCGCGATCGGCGGCTACATCGGCGCGCGCCTCGCGCGGGCCGGTGCGGACGTCGTGCTGTTCGCCCGCGGTCCACACCTGCAGGCGATGCAGGCACGCGGCCTCCGCGTGCACAGCGCTGAAGGCGACTTCGACGTCCGGCCGCAGGTCACCGGCGATCTCAAATCGATCGGTACCGCTGACGTCGTGTTTCTCGGCGTCAAAGCCCACGGTCTCACGTCACTCGCGCCGGCCCTGCCTCCTCTCTTCGGCCCGGACACGGTCGTCGTCAGCACCCAGAACGGCATCCCGTGGTGGTACTTTCAAAGCCACGGCGGCGAGTTCGAAGGGTGGCGTCTCGAACGCATCGACCCTGGCGGCATCATCGCCGCGGCCATCGAGCCGAGGCGCGTCATCGGATCGCTCGCGTACTTTGCGACGGACGTCGTCGAGCCAGGTGTCATCCGCCACAACGAAGGTAATCGCATCAGCTTCGGCGAACTGGACGGCTCCCGATCCGATCGCGTGCGGCGAATTGCCGAGGCGCTGATCGCCGCGGGGTTCCGTTGCCCGATTTCAACGCGCTTCCGGCACGAGATCTGGGTGAAATTGCTCGGCAACATCAGCTTCAATCCGGTCAGCGCGCTCACGCGGGGCACGCTCGAGGAGATGGTGCGCCAGCCGGACACGGCCCGTCTGATCCGCGACGTCATGGCGGAGGCGGAGTCGGTGGCGAGCCGGCTCGGCATCGAGATTCCGATTTCGATTGACCAGCGCATGGCGGGCGGCGAAAAGGCCGGCGCGCACAAGACCTCGATGCTGCAGGATCTCGAGGCCGGCCGGCCCATGGAAATCGAAGCGATTGCCGGCGCCACGCTCGAGCTCGGCGAGCGGCTGGGCGTGCCAATGCCCGCAACGCGCGCGGTGTACGCGTGCGTGAAACTCTTGGACGCCAATAAAGGAGGATAGACGACAATGTCGTCGACCGTGAACACGTCTCTCGGCCTCGTCCCGGCCCAGGTATCCCGCTGGCCCCAATTGCTCTTCGGTATCGTCTGTATGGTCGCCGCCTCGAACATCCAGTACTCCTGGACGCAGTTCGTTCCCGAGATTCGGAAGGCGCACGGCTGGGAGCGCGCCGCGATCCAGACGGCGTTCAGCATCTTCGTGGTCGTTCAGACATGGAGCACGCCATTCATCGGCCACTTCATCGACCGTTACGGACCACGCGTCCTGGTCCTCATCGGCGGCGTGCTGACCGGCCTGGCGTGGGTCGTCAACTCCTATGCCACGACGCTCCCCGGCTTCTACGTGGGGTCGGTTGTCGGTGGTCTCGGAGTCGGGGCCGTGTACGCGACCTGCATCAACAACTCGTTGAAGTGGTTTCCGGACAAACGCGGCCTGGCAGTCGGGTTGACGGCGGCCGGTTATGGTTCCGGCACGATCCTCACGGTCATTCCGATCGCGAACATGATTGCGACCGCAGGATACCAGGCCGCGTTCTTTACCTTTGGCTTGATCCAGGGCGCCGTGATCTTCCTCTTCGCCTGGTTCCTGCGCGCGCCTCGGCCCGGTGTGATCACGTATTCCGCGAAGGTCGCGCAGTCGCGGCGCGATTACACCCTCGGCGAGGCGCTTCGCACACCGGTGTTCTGGGTCATGCTCGTGATGTTCACCAGCACGGTCACCGGCGGCCTGATGGCCGTGGCTCAGCTCAGCGTGATCGCTCAGGACCTCGGAGTCAGGGACATCCAGATCAACTTCTACTTCTTCACCATGGCGGCGCTGCCCTTCACGCTGATGATGAACACCATGGTCAACGGCCTGTCCCGGCCGATTTTCGGGGGGCTCTCGGACCGCATTGGCCGCGAGATGGTGATGTTCATCGCGTTTTCGCTCGAGGCCGTGGGCATTCTGGCGCTCGGCTGGTACGGCAGCAATCCTTGGGCCTTTATCGTGCTCTCGGGCCTTGTCTTCTTCGCCTGGGGCGAGGTCTACAGTCTCTTCAGCGCCACCGCCGGCGACACGTTCGGCACCAAGCACATCGGCAAGATCTACGGGTTGCTCTACTGTGCCAAAGGCGTGGCCGCTTTGCTCGTGCCGTTCGGGAACCTCCTCATGGAGGCGACCGGGTCGTGGACCAGCGTGCTCTACACGATGGCGGCCCTGGACCTCAGCGCTGCGCTTGCGGCGATCCTCGTCCTCAGGCCGATGAGGCGCCGTTTCGCGCAAGCCGACGGCGCGCTGGGCCTCCGCCCGAAGTCGATCCTGGCGGAGGGGTGAGGTGCCGCCCGCTCACCGTTCGGCGAAATGAATACGCTCGCGCTCGCTGACGAGATCGAAGCCGCGTACGCGCATCGGCAGCCGATTGCCGAGCGCCCTCCGCGCGCGCCGCCGGGCTGACGCTGGATCGGCGTATGCCGTCGAGGCGGAGCTCGCACGCCGGCGGCACGCAGCCGGCCACGCCACGGTTGGCCGGAAGGTCGGATTTGCCAACAAGGCGCTGTGGCGCGTGATGGGGCTCAGTACCGTCGTCTGGGCGGGCATGTACGACGACACGGTTCATCACGCGGCGACGAACGACACGTCGATCCGAATCGCGCGGATGTTCTCGCCGAAGATCGAGCCGGAGATCGTGATGAAGCTGAAAGCGCCGATTTACGCCGGCGTCGCGGACGCGGCCGCCGCGGTCCAAGCCGTCGAGCGCGGCGCGCTCGAGGCCGTCGAGTGGATTGCGCTGGGTTTCGAAGTGATCGATTGCCCCTTCGCTCGACTGGAAGTTTCAGCCCGTCGACTTCGTCGCTGCCTACGGCTTTCACGCCGCGCTCATCGTCGGCACGCCGATCCGCGTCGATGGCGGGATGATTCCCTCGCTCGCCGAGGCGCTCTCGCGATTCACGGTGCGCCTGCTCAGGGACGGCGAGCTTGCCGAGGAGGGCTCCGGCAGGAACGTCCTGCGCAGTCCGGCGCTCTGTCTCGCGGAGTTGGCGTCAGCCGCCGCCGGCCGGCCCGGCGCCGCGCCACTCTCGGCGGGCGAGGTCATCAGCACCGGAACGTTGACGACGTCCCGTTTCGATCGCGCCGGCTGAGACGTGGACCGCTGAAGTCGAAGGGATCGACCTGCCGCCGCTCTCGGTTCAGGTGACGCCATGAACGTGATCCTGCAAGTTCGCAGCGGGCCGGCGCGCGAGTACGCCGATGTCCTCACCCAGACGGCGCTCGATGCGCTTGGCGCGTTGGCCCCGCTCGACGCCGACCGGAAAGCCGTGATGGCCGCGCGCATCGCCCGACGGTCCGATCGCGCAAGGAATCGCCGGCGAATCGCGTTCCTCGATCCGGATGCGCGCATTCCGCGCACGTCGATGACCGTCAGCGAGGCCAGGGACGGCGCCTTCACGGGCAGCGAGATTCCGCGGGATCTCCAGCGCCAGTGGATTCAGGGTACCGGTCCGGCGGCGCGGCCCGGCGCGTCCGTCGACACCAGCATTCGCAACGTCGCATATGCGCTGCTCTCCGGCGCCGACGGCTGGATGTTCGATGGCGAAGACGCCCTCGGGCAGGTCGAGCACGATGTCGCTGGACAACCAGCGAAACCTCCGCCTGGCCATTCATCGCGATCAGGTGTTCATGAAGGTGGCCGAGCAGATTGCCGCCGAGATGAATCACTGGTCGCGGCAGGTGCTTCGAACGGCCGATCGTCGGCGACTGGCGGGCGCAGCTCGACTTCACGACGAAGATATTCCGCCCTCGCGGCCTTCACCTCGACGACCGGCACATCCGCCACGCCGACGGCTCCGGATTCTCGGCATCCATCGTCGACGCCACGCTCTACATCGTCAACAACCATCAGCGGCTTGCGGCAGCGGGATCGTCGCTCGTGCTCTATCTGCCGAAGATTCAGACGGCGGAGGAAGCGGCGCTCTGGCACGACATCCTTGCCGCGCTCGAAGCGCATCTCGGCCTGGCGGTCGGCGCGATCAAGGTGTACGTGCTCGTGGAGCAGATCGAAGCGTGCTTTCCAGCTGATGGAGATCCGCGCCGCGCTCGGGCCGCGCTTCGTCGGTTTCAACACCGGCCGGTGGGACTACATCAACAGCGTCTCAGACGCGATGGCATGGGATCCGGCAGTTCGTCAACCCGAACATCGACGCCATCACGATGACCTACGGCTACATGCGGAACTATGAGGACCGCGTGCGGCGCGCCGTCAACACGCCCGATCGCGTCGGGCAGTACGCGCTGTGGCAGGGCGGGATGGAACCCAACATTCCGGTCGGGTCGGACGCCGGCGTCGCGAGCGGAATGGCCAGGGCGATCGCGCGGCGCCGAACGCGAGCAGCGCGAGGGCGCGAGCGGCAAGTGGGTCGCGCACTGGAAGATGGTCCACATCGTCCGCCCGGTGTGGGAGAAGGCCGGGCAGGACAATCAGCTCGGTCGCAAGTTCCCGCCGCTCACCTACACCCGCGCCGACGCCGACGGTCTGACGCTGCTCGAACCGGCGCCGCGCACGATCCGTGGCGCGCGCGATCTGCTGAGCGTCGGCGCTGCAGTACGGCAACGCGTTCGGACAGGGCCTGCAAGCCGCGGCGCTCAAGCCCGCCGATTTTTTCGGCAACGACGACGTGCTTGTATCTGATGGAGGACATGGCGACGGGCGAAATCCGCCTCAGCATCCTCTGGGAATGGCTTCACAAGCACGCGACCTTGACGGCCGACGACGACATCGGCGTGAAGGCGGGCGACCCGTTCACGTCGGAGCTGTTCCTGCAGCTCCTCGCCGAGGAGTACGAGAAGCTGCCGCACCGCGAGCAACCGCGATGTTCACGACGTCTCGAAGAACACCACGCTGCCCATCGCCCGCGAGATCGTCGAGACCTACGTCATGTGACGACGTCAAGCTGCCCTGGTACATCGACCTGCTCAACATCAATCTCGACAACCACGACCTGATCGAAGCGCAGATGCGCGTACGGATGGTCATGCTGGCGTTTCAGCACGATGGCACGCGGCTCACGGAGAACCTGGACTTCGCGTCTCGACCCTCACACCAGTGACGCGCTCCTCCTCCCTGACCGCTGCGCTGCTTTTCGTATGGGCTACGCTTGCTGCCCGGCCAGACGCAGTCGGCCGAGGCGCTGCTTCAGCAGGCGGACCGGGAGCGGCTCAAGGGCCAGTACGCCGCGGCACTCGAGACGCTACCGGCTCGCGCGCGACCGCGCCGAGGCTGCAGGCGACCGCGCACGCGTGGCTGACGCCTGGAACGGGCTCGGCTTCACCTATCGGACGCAGGGCGACTTTGCCCGCGCGCTCGACGCGCTCGAACGGGGACTCGCGATTCGTGAAGCGCTCGGGAACCGGTCCGACATTGCGTCGTCGCTGACCAACCTCGGCGGACTGTTTCGCCTGGAAGGTCGATTCGCTGACGCCATCGCCTACCATCACCGCGCACTGGCGCTGCTCGACGGCGAGGCCGATCGCCAGCGCCGCGCCAATACACTGAACAACCTCGGCGTCGCGCACGTCGCGCAAGGCGACTACGACGAGGCCATCACGTTCTATCAGCAAAGCCTTGCCCTGCACGAGAGTCTCGGCAACACGGTCGGCGTGTGCCGGCACACTCTCCAACATGGGCATCGTCTACCGACAGCAGGGGAACAACGCCGAAGCGCTGCGCCACTACAGTCGAGCGTTGACGCTCGCGCGGTCGGCGGAGCGATCGCCGTCTGGTGGTCGACACGCTTGAAGAACATCGGCGTGCTGCACTCGGCCCAGGGGAACACGACGCTGGCACATGGAGCTGTATCACCAGACGCTGGCGGCGTACACCGAGCTCGGGATCAAGACCGAAATGGCGCGGACGCTGAACAACATCGGCAACGTGCACGCGCGCCGCGGCGAGCTCGACCAGGCCGAGGCCCCCCTGCTCGAAAGCCTTCGGCTCCGCGAAGAAATCGGCGATCGCCAGGGCATCGCAGAATCGCTGCAGGGCCTGGCCGGCCTGGCGCGACGCCAGGGGAATCTGGAGCTCGCCGAGAGCCGCTACGCGGACAGCCTGCGGCGATACGAAGCGATCGGCGACCAGCGTGGCATCGCACAGGCGCTCATCGGCATGCAGCACGTGCTCATGCCAGGCCGGCCAGCATACGCGGGCGATCGACGTGAGCGAACGGGCGATCGCGCTGTGCCGGAAGATCGGCGACCGCGATCAGTTGTGGCAGGCGCTGACGGCACTGGGCCGCGCCGCGCTCGCAGCGGGCGATCGGACGCGCGCCCGCGAGGCTATTCACCGACGCGATCACCACGATCGAACGGCTGCGCCTGGACGTGGCCGGCGGCGAAGCCGATCAGCAGCGCGCTTTCGAGCGCAACGTGGCGCCGTACCACGAGCTCCTCGCGCTCCTGCTGAAGGACGGCGCGACCACCGAGGCGTTCCGGCGCGCAGAGCAAGCCAAGGCTCGTGTCGTCCTCGACATCCTCCGGAGCGGTCGCGTCAGCGTCACGGCGGCGATGAGCGACCGCGAGCAGGCCGAGGAACGGGCCGCGCATCGCGCGCTCGTGTGCTCGACGCGCAGTTGCTGGCCGAACGCCGCCGGACTCACGCTCGACCCCGCTCGCGTCGCGACGCTCGAGCGCGAGCGTCGAACGCGCACGCCTGGCGCGCGACGATCTGGAAACGCGCCTCTATGCGGCGCATCCCGATCTGCGATCCGGCGCAGCCAGGCGGACCCGGTGACCGTCGAGGAGGCGGCCGGCGCGCTCCCCGACGGCCCAAGCGCCGCCCTCGAATACGTCGTCACCGACCGCGAGGTCTGGCTGTTCGTGATCGTCCGCGCGCGCTCGTCAGAGTCAGGTACGGCGCGCGCTCACCGCACAGCGTCTGTCGATCGCCCCCGACGAGCTGGCGACGACGGTCGCACGCCTGACCACCCAACTCGCCGAGCGCGACGTGCAGTTCAGGGCCACCGCCGCAGCGCTGTATGACGCCTTGCTGGCCCCGGTGGAGGCGCAGTTGGCCGGCCGGTCCGACCTCGTCATCGTCCCCGACGGCGTCTTGTGGCAGGTGCCGTTTCAGGCACTCTGGAACCGTCGGCGCCTCACAGTACGTCGTCGAGTCGCGCGCCGTCGCGTATGCGCCGTCGCTGAGCGTGCTCGCCGAAGCGCGTCGGCATCGCCATCCGACAGCGGGAGTGTCCCGACATTGCTCGCATTCGGCAACCCGGCGCTCGGCGCGTCGCGATCGGTGGCGCGTCAGCCGTCGACGTTCGGGACGCCTCGCGTCCTGATCTGCCCGCTCAGCGGTCGAAGTGACCACCCTCGGGCGTCTGTACGGCGCGACCAGGAGCCGCGTGTACACCGGCGCGCAGGCTCGCGAGGACCGCCTGAAAGCCGAGGCCGCCGACTACTCGATCCTCCACGTCGCCACGCACGGCATTCTCGACGACGCGAGTCCGATGTATTCGCGAGTGCTCCTCGCGCCGTCGCCGGCCACGCCAGGCGACGATGGCGAGTTGCAGGCGTGGGAGATCGCGCGGCTGCGGCTTGGCGCGCGGCTCGTCGTGCTCTCCGGCTGCGAGACCGCGCGAGGCCGGGTCGCGCGCGGCGAGGGCGTCATCGGCCTGACCTGGTCGCTCTTCGTCGCCGGCGCTTCCACCGCGGTCGTCAGCCAGTGGTCCGTCGATTCGGCCACGACGTCCGACCTGATGCTCGGCTTCCATCGCCACCTGATCGGAAGCGCGAACGGTCGCGCTCCGCGGCTCTCGCCCGCTCGCGCCCTGCAGCAGGCGGCGATCCCGCTGCTTCGCAGCTCGCGGTCTCGCCACCCGTTCTACTGGGCCGCATTTGTCGTCGTCGGCGACGGCTTCTAGTGCGCAAGTCGTGGCGGGATCGGAACCCGGCCCGCCAGACGCTCAACGAATCAAGCGGTACGTTTCCGTCACATTGACGGTGACGGCCGGCGGGACGAAGGGTGGCTCGAGCGGAATGTCGTAGAACCGAAGAAGGCTGCCGTCCGTACCGATCGTCACCGTGCCTGGGGCCACAGTTCCCGGGGTGGCCTTGAAGCTGACCAGCGCGCCCGCGACGTTGAAGGTGCCGCCGCCGAAGAACGACTGCTCCGGGCCCTCGCCCAACGGGGAATCGGTTCGCTGCCAGGAATCGTGGAAGAACGTGCCGTCGGCCTCGAAGCGGATATCCCCGCGCAGCTGCAGATGGGTCACGCCGCTCGATAAACGTGAAGAGGCCCGCGGGAACTCGACGTCGTTCCGCATTGGCCGCCGTTCACGCAGGTCCTGCATCGTCTCCATGTTGTAGATGCCGGGAACGACCAGCCCGGACGAGGTCGGCGGCGGCGGGTGTCGGTGCCGGGGGTGTCGGCGTGGCGGGTCGGTGTCTCGGGGTCGGCGTCGTGGGGCTCCCTGCGCCACCGCAGCCGACGACCAGGGTTGACAGCAGTACTGCGGCCGCGGCCGATCCACGAAGACCTTGGACGACCGCAGGGTGATTCCGTGTTTCCGTTCGAGTGTCAGCATTGTGCTCTCTCCTCGCCGTTCTGAAGAGAGAGGCGCTCTCGGCGAGATTACCGGGGGATGAAAAGAATGTTTCAGCGCCGAAGGGCGCGCAGCCTGTCGAGGAGCGACGACAGGATGGGCGATCCCGGATTCATCTTCTGCAGCGCCTGCAGCTCGCCCTCCGCGGCGTCCAGCATGCCTGCCTGCGCGTAGGCCACGGCGAGCCGCAGTCGTGAGGCCGGCACTTCGGCGCGCAGGCTGGCGATCCGTTGGGCATCCGACACCCCGATGACGGCGAAGCGCGCTTCCGCTGCGGGCGGCCGCGGGGCAGTGACTGTCCCTGTTGGGGTGATCGCGCGGACTTGCCACGTGTAGATACGGCCTCGACCGAGCGGTGCCGCCGGACGCCACGACAGTCCAGCTGACGCTCGGGCTCTCGGCGACGGGGCTGAACTGGTCGTCGTAGAGCACCACGACGTAGGCCGTCGCCCCGGCTGCGACTTCCACCTGAATTCCGGCCGGTCGGACTCGATGACCGCGGCGAGCGGGCTCACGACTTCGAACCCGAGCGGGGCGTCGCCACGCCCCATCAGCGTCTGACGGCTGGTGAGGACATCACGCATCATCGCGGCGACCGGCACTTGTCCATCGGTCAGGGCCTGTCGAATGGCCGTGCCTTCGGCATCGGTCATCGGCGGCAGGCCCTGAAGCCGCCCATCGGCATCGAGCGTCACGGAGCCGACCGCGTCCTGGATCGCGCGCGACGACGGCTGGCGACGTCTGGACGGTGGGCGGCGTCGTGGACGCGACCTCGCGTGGCGAGACGGCCGGCCGCGGCAGCAGCACCCACAGCACGACGGCGAGGCCCACGGCACCGAGCGGTGCGGCGATCCGAAAGACCGGCGTCTTCACAAAATCCACGAGCCACCGAAACCCCGATCGCTCACGAGCGCGCGAGGAGTCGGACGCCACCGAAAGCGCGGCCTTGAACGTCCGCAGATCACCGACTTCGGCCGCACACATCGCGCAGTGCGCGAGATGCGTCTGCAGCACCTCGAGATCGACCTGCCCCGTCCGGCCATCAACGAACGCTTCCCACTGCTCGTACGACGGATGTTCGACCGAGGGATGGCGGCCGAGCGCAGCCTGCCAGGTGCCTGCCGCGGCGCTCAGATCAGCGCGCCAGGGCCCGGCACGCCTCGCAAGACGCCAGGTGGTCGTCAACCGCGAGCAGCGCAGCCGGCGCGAGCGTGCCGCGTCCGAAGGCGTCGATCGTCTCTCGAGTCAGATGCTCGGCCATGTTTACGCTCGCATGAGGTCAAGAGGAGCACACGCCCCTCGTATTACCGTCCCCGGCTCAGACACGCTGGAGTCTCCGAACCAGGCGATCACGCGCGGATTTGCGCAGGTTGATCACCTGCTGGCGCGTGACCCCCAGCCGGTCGGCGATGCGAGCATCGTCGTGCGGAAGTGTGCTCCAGAGATCGGCCAACTCCGCAACCGGAATCTCGAGTGCCTCGGCAATCGCGCGAATCGAGGCGGTGCCGGTCAGCGGCAACAGGACGGCCACGCCTCGCCCCTGTTCGTCCCGCAGGTTCAACAACAGCGCCACTCGCTGGCGCACCGGCAATTGGCACACCTCGTCCCAGAGGCGGCGCAAATACTCGCGCCCCAGCAGCTCGTCGACGACCGAGGCCCGTCGATCCGGCAATCCGGTCCACATCGACATGGTCGCGCGTGGCCCGGCTGACCTGGGGATCGCGGATGTCCAGGAGGTGCGCCACTCGTCCCGTCAGCTCGTCAAGCTCGACGGGCCCGCCTGCCCGCCTGAGCAGCGCGAGCACCAGCCACGGTTCCTGAGGGCCACCGCCGGCGGTTCCGCCGGCTTCCGCGATCAGCGCCGCGGCGGGCTCGGTGACGTCGCGCAGCCGGCTGGCGGCTGCGGGCGACTCGGCCCCGCCGGCCCATGCGCGCATGCCGCAGAGACGTCGCGCTCCTGATTCCCATGTGGCGAAGCGGCCGTCGTGAGAAAGCAGATACCGCAGCCGGTTTTTGAGCTTGGCGCGCTCCGGATAGAGCTGCCTGATGGCGGCGTGGCAGGCGTGGAAGGAGGCCACGGCGACGTAGGCGGCGAAATCGCGGATGGGATCGCGATTGAACCCGCTCGCCAGATCCGAGAGCCGCGACAGAATCTGCGTCATCGCCTCGGCTTCGACGTCCTCGGGTGAGAGGCCAGCCGCCGCAAAGTCGGTCTGCCCTCTGAGCTCGCGACGCACGACGGCTCGAACGATCGGACGGACGTCGCGCTGGATCAGCGCTTCGAGAAGGTGCTCGCGATCCTGCGGTGCCTGCGGCTCGAGCAACCCCCTGCAGGCGCGCATCGATGAGATCGCGATCGTCCGCATATCCCGCGTCGGCCATCGAGGTCACGGGACGCGATGATAGCTCCCCAACCCATCGTCTTGCGGTATCCTTCGGCGATCCTGGGGGGATGGCCCCAGCATCTGCCCGGCGCCCCCTCCGACGCCCGAAGGATTGGCAATGACCCTGCAGAACTTTGTTCGCGCGACCGCATGCCTGGCGGCGCTCCTCATAAACGTGTGGCCGGCCGCGGCCCAGGTCACCACCGGCACGATGGTCGGCACGGTGGTCGATCAGCAGGGCGGCGCGATCCCGGGCGCGACGGTCGTCCTCGTGAGCGAGTCGCAAGGCACCAGATCTGCGCCGGTCGTGACGAACGCGACGGGCGACTTTCAGTTTCCGAACGTTCCACCCGACATGTACACGATCGAGATCAGCATGCCGGCGTTCAAGACCTTGAAGCGGTCCGGGCTGACGCTCAGCCCAGGGTCGAGAGCGACGCTCGGCGCGCTCACGCTCGAAGTGGGCGGCACCACCGAGGTGGTCGACGTCCGCAGCGAAACGCCGCTGGTACAGTCAGCCACCGGCGAGCGGTCGTTTGCGGTCGAAACCGACGCCGTGACCAGTCTTCCGATGGCGACGCGAAATTTCACCGAGTTCATCAACCTCGTGCCCGGCGTCGACAACGGGAACCGCGCCGGGGACTCGCCATCGACCGGCGGCGGCTCGAACAACTTCATGATGGACGGCGTCGGCACGATGGAACCAGGCAGCAACCGGCTGATGGTCTCGGTCAACACCGAATCGATTGCGCAGGTGAAGGTGCTCACGTCGAGCTACCAGGCGGAGTTCGGTCGGTCGAGTGGCCTGCAGGTGACGGCCGTGACCCGCAGCGGCACCAATCGCTTCCGCGGATCGTTCTACGACGTCGAGCGCAACTCCGACTGGTACTCGAACTCCAAGACCAATATCCTCAACAACGATCCGAAAACGACGCTGAAGCAGCGGGACTGGGGCTTCTCGGTCGGCGGTCCGGTCGGCAAGGCCGGTGGCCAGAACAAGTTGTTCTTCTTTTTCGCGCAGGAGTTCCAGCCGCGCGAGCAGGGCAACAACGTGATTCGTCATCGCTTTCCGACCGCAGCCGAGCGGCAAGGCGACTTCTCCGCGACGACGGACAACAACGGCAACCCGTGGCCGTTCATTCGTGATTACCGAATCGCCGGGACGTGCAGCAATGCCGATCGCACCGCGTGCTACGCCGACGGCGGCGTGCTCGGCAAGATCCCGACCAATCGCCTGTACCAGGTCGGCCTGAACATCCTCAGCCAGTACCCGTTGCCGAACCTGACGAACATTCCGGCTGGCCAGTCCTACAACTTCGAGATCACCCGGCCGACGCAGCGCATCACGTCCTGGCAGCCCGTCCTGAAGCTCGACTATCAGGCGACGCAGGAACTGCGCCTGTCGTTCAAGTACGCCTCGTGGGGACAGCCGAAGGTCGCCGTCATCGGCTCGTTGCCGGGATTCAACGACACCAAGATGAACGAGCCGGTCGTGCCGTTGTGGGCAGCGACCGCGAACTACAGCCTGACCCCGACGATGTTTCTCGAAGCCAGCATCGGGCACGCGCAGCACGATCAGGCCGGCTGCGCGCTGAACGGCGGCGGCGCCAACTTCTGCACCGCGGGCTTTCCGGTCAACGACGTCGCCAGCCGCGCCAACACGGGCCTGGCCGGCCTGCCGTATCTCTTTCCCGACGCCAACGTCATCGATCCGGGCTACTACCAGTTCAAAGCGTTGAACCAGGTCAACCCGGCGCCGTGGGACGGCACGCGCATGCTGTTGCCACCCAATTTCGGCTTCGGCGGCCGGGTCACGAACGCCCCGCCAAACAACAGCTATCCCGGGTTTGCCGATCACTCCTCGGTCAACGACTACGCGTTCAACCTGACCAAGCTCGCCGGGCGTCACACTATCAAAGCGGGCTACTACCATCAGCACGCGCTGAAGCGGCAGAATCGGGGCGCGCCGTTCGGGACGCTGAACTTCAACAACGACGCGAACAACCCGCTCGATTCACAGTTCCCGTTTTCCAACGCCGCACTCGGCATTTTTCAGTCGTTCCAGCAAGCGTCGAAGTTCATCGAGGGCACGTGGATCTACAACAACGCCGAGTTCTTCATCCAGGACAACTGGAAGGTCACCAACCGGCTGACGTTCGACTACGGCATCCGGTTCGTCCACCAGCAGCCCCAGTACGACATCACCGGACAGTCGGCCAACTTCCTGCCGGAGGCGTGGACCGTGGGCGCGGCGCCGCGGATGTACGTGCCGGGCTGCGCCAACAACGTCTATCCCTGCACGGGCGCGAACCGTCAGGCGATGGATCCGGTGACCGGGCAGTTCCTGGGGACGAACACCACGCTGGCGATCGGCGCCCTCGTCCCCGGAACCGGGAACACCACAAACGGGCTGTTCCTCTCCGGCCAGGGCATCCCCGACACCGTGTTCGACTTCCCGACGATGGGGTACGCGCCACGCTTTGGCGCGGCGTATGACGTCACCGGCCAGCAGAAAATCGTCGTGCGCGGCGGCGGTGGCCTGTTCTTCGATCGGCCCAGCGGCAACTCGGTGTTCGACCAGATCCTGAATCCGCCGACACAACAGCAGATCACGGTCCGCTACGGTGAGCTCCAGGCGCTCGGCAACGGCGGCCTCACCACCACGACTCCGTCCTCCCTCAGCGTCTACGAGGTCGATGCGGCACTCCCGTCGTCGTTCCAGTGGAACACCGGCGTGCAGATGGCGTTGCCGTGGGCCATCGCGCTCGACGTCTCGTACGTCGGCCAGCGCGGCTACAACATCGTGCAGCCGGTCAACATCAACGCGGTGGACTACGGCGCCGCGTTCCTCGAGAAGAACCAGGACCGCACGCTGACGCCGAGCACCACGCCAGGCGCCACCGCCGTGTCGCAGGATCTGATGCGCGCGATTCGCGGCTACAGCTCGATCACGCAGAATCAGGGCTACCTGCACCGCACGTACCACTCGATCCAGATTTCGTTCCAGCGCCGGCTGCGGAACGGCATCTCGTTCGGCTTCAACGACGTCATTGGGCTCTCAGACCGCCAGAACCTGGCGCCGCGGTTGCAGCATGCCGACGATGGCACGTTCAGCGTCCGCGCCGATCAGGCCCAGGCGGAAGCGCTGCTCGGCAACAACAATCCCCGCGCGCATCTGATGAAGGGCAACTTCATCTGGGATCTGCCCGACCTGCGCGCCAGCGGCGGCTTCCTGCGTGTCCTGAGCTTCGTGATCGACGACTGGCAGCTGTCCGGTATCTGGACCGCGTCGACCGGCAGCGCGTACGCCGTCTCGGCGAACTACCAGAACGGCGGCGGCAACATCAACCTCACCGGATCGCCAGACTTCGGCGCCCGCGTTTTCGTCGTCGGTGACACGAGCAATGGCTGCACGAGCAACCCGTACGAGCAGTTCAACACCGGCGCATTCGAGGGCCCGATGGTCGGCAGCGTCGGCCTGGAATCTGGCAACGGTTACCTGCGGGGCTGTTTCCAGAGCAAGTTCGATCTCTCGATCGCGCGCAATATCCGCCTCGGCGGCGGTCGCAACATTCAGTTGCGCGCCGACATGTTCAATGCGCCGAATCAGGCGATCGTCACGGGCCGAAACACGACGATGAATCTCGCCAATCCGAACAGCCGGACGGCGATCACGAATCTGCCGTACGATCCGGTCACCGGCGAGCTCATCGACTCGCGTTCGCGGCCGCGCGGCGCCGGCTTCGGCGTCGCGAACAACTACCAGGACCCGCGCACGGTGCAGGTGCAGGTGCGCTTCTCGTTTTAGATAATCCGCATCCCCATCGCCGACAGCGCGAGCTCGGTGCCGAGGATGGCCGTGGCGTTCTGGATGTCGAGAATCGGATTGATCTCGACGAGATCCAGCGCGAGCAGCGCGCCCGGAGTCGGCGATCATCTCCATCGCCATGTGCGCCTCGCGGTAGTCGAGGCCGCCTTTGACGGGCGTCCCGACACCCGGGGCGATCGTCGGATCGCAGACGTCGAGATCGAACGACACGTGAATGCCGCGCGTGTCCTTGCCCGCGATCGCCAGCGCGCGCTTCATCACGACCGCGATGCCGTGACGATCGATGTCCTTCATCGTGAAGACCGCGATCTTCGAGTCGCGGATGTTCTGCTTTTCCTGGGTGTCCAGATTGCGCACGCCGATGAGCACCGTCCGGTCGGCGCGCACCGTGGGCGAGCGCTGCCCGATTTTCGAGAGCTCGGCCGGCTCCGGTCCGAGCGAGCGCCGCGAGCGGCATCCCGTGCACGTTGCCGCTCGTCGTCGTCGCCGGCGTGTTCATGTCGCCGTGGGCGTCGATCCAGAGAAGGCCGATATCGCCGCCGTGCGGTCGCCGCGAAGTCCGCCGTGGCGCCCACCGAGCCGGCCGCGAGCGAATGATCGCCGCCGAGCACGATCGGCAGCGCGCCTTCCTCGTGCGACTGTAGCGCCAGCGCGTAGAGCTTCTGGCAGACGCGCGCGATCTCGCGAATGTAGCGCTTCTTCGGATCGCGTTCGGCCTTGCGTTTCGGGAATCGGCGCGGCGAGGTCGCCCTTGTCCACGACCACGCAGCCCATCCCGGCCAGTCGCTCGCCGAGGCCGGCGATGCGCACCGCAGACGGCCCCATGTCCACACCGCGACGTCCGCCGCCCAGATCGAGCGGGACCCCGAGGATGTGGACGGTGCGGGGGCCACGACGGTCGGAGGTCGGCGCGGCCTCATCGCCGCTTGTACGTGACCGACATGCCTTCGAACGAGGGCGAGACGATAGTGGACCAGGCGTCGGACCGGGTGTCGATCGCGGTGAGAAAATCCGTCATCTCGTCCTTCTTGTTCACGACGTTGTGGGCGACGAAGAGGCCGCCCGGCGTGACGCGCGGAAACGCGAGATCGAAGAACCGGAGATAGTCGCGCTTCCAGGCGTCGAGGAACACGACGTCGAACGTCCCCGTGAGCCTGGGGATTTCGGCGAAGCCGTCGCCGGTGACGACGCGGACGATATCAGATAAGCCGGCGCGGGCGATGTTGGCCGTCGCTTCACGCGCGCGGGCCGCGTCGTACTCGATCGTCACGAGCTCGCCGCCGGTCTCGCGCAGTCCCAGGCCGATCCAGATCGCCGAGTAGCCGCTGGCGCTGCCGATCTCGAGCACCCTCCGCGCGCGGCGGGTGGCGACGAGCATGCGCAGGAAACGGCCGTCTTCCTCGGAGACGGCGTCATGCGCCTCGTCATGCGCCTTGATTTCGCTCAGCACGTCCAGGATCGCCGGCGAGACTTCCACGCGAGTGTGTTGCACCGTCGGCGTCGTCTGGACCGCGAGAAGGACGATCAAAAGGACGATCAACAGGTGCGGGGCCCGCGTCATTGGGGCGGCCCAAGAAGCGTGCGGGTCAACGCGGCCAGGTCTTCCATCCAGACCGGCTTGTACCGGATGGTCGCGCCGAGCGCGCCCAGCTCACCGATGACCTGCTCATCCAGAAAGTAATCGCCCGTGACGATGCCGACGGGAAGCCGTTCGAGGGCGGCGACTGCGCGGAGCCGCCGGAGGAAGTCCAGACCGCCCATCACGGGCATCCGCATGTCCAGAATGATGGCGTCCGGGGGGCTGGACGCGGCCACATCGAGCCCCTCCTGGGCGGTCTCGGCCCGGGTCACGATGATGGCCCTCCAGCTCGAGCATCCTCGACAACGTCATCCCGACGGTGGCGTCGTCGTCGATGAGCAGAATACGGGACACGCCCTCAGTTTATCCCCTGGAAAGTGTTACGATACCGTCGCCGTTATGTGACTGCCTGGGCGACGGTTGGAGCCTCGGGCGTGCGACCTAACCGGTGGGAGGCAGCTTGTCGCCCATTTTCGTCCGGCCTGTCCGGGAACAACTCGAGCACGACCGGCTGATTCGGCATCTCCAGACCAGATACAAGCGCAAGTTCGAGGCCTTGATCAATCCAGGCGAGGAGCGTGCAGCCCCGGTGAAGTTCGGGGCCGCCACGTTCTATCCGGACGTGGTGCTGATGGACGGGAAGAAGCTCGCCGGCGTTGTCGAGGTCGAGACCGGCGAGTCGGTCAACAACCTCGAGGCGATGGCGCAATGGGTGCACTTCTCCCGTGCGCGCGTCCCGTTTCATCTGTACGTGCCGGTGCCCGCGTACGACGCGGCGCGCCGGCTGGCTGATTCCCATCAGGCGCGCGTCGCCGAGATCTGGACCTATCGGCCGACCATTGAAGGCTTCGACCTCGTCCGGATGTTCCACGACACGGCTGCGGCGACGTCCGCGCCGGCAAGGAAGACTGCGCCGCCCGCCAAGCCCGCTCCGAAGGCCGCGGCGAAGCCCGTCGTCAAGGCGGCCGCCAAGCCACCCGCTCCGGCCGTCGCAAAGAAGAAGCCGGCCGCCAAGCCGGTGAAGTCCGCGAAGCCCGCCGCGAAGGCCGCGTCCAAGTCGAACGCCAGGGACTCGAAGAAGCCAGGCCGCGCGCGTCCGACAGCCTCCCGAAAGAGGTAGGCGGCCGTGCCGTTCATCCGTCGAACTCGCGACAAGGGCGGCCACGAAACGACGTACGTGATGCACTCGTATCGGCCCACTCACCAGGAGCCGAACCGCACGCGCGTGCTCTACCTGTTTCGGTCGCCTGCCCACTTGCGGATCGGCCGCGAGCCGCTCGACCCGGAGGTCAGGGAAGCGCTCGAACACACGCATCCGGACATGAGCTTCGACTGGACATCGCTCACGGTGGATGTCATGGCGCCCAGGCCGGAGCCCAGCGACCGGGATCGGTACGAACGGGGCGGACGCGGCGAACGAAGTGGGCGGAAGGAGCGGCCGCCGCGCCCACGTCCGGCGGCCCAGCCCCCGGTTCCCGCACCCGCACCGCCGCCGGTGCTCGAAGACGAGTCGGTGCTGGGACGAGCCGTCGGAGCGGCACGTGCCGCGCGCATGCGGCAGCACTACTCTGAGCTCGTTCAGCGCATCACCCGCCGATCGCGCACGCCGGAGGAGCGCGACCGGCTGACCGAGCGCGCACAACGTCTGAACCCTGATGAGTGGCCGGACGAGGGAGCCGTCCGGTCGAACGCCCAGTCGGTGGAGGCCGAGTGGGACGCGATCGCGGCTGAGCTGCCGTCCCGGCGACGAGGGCGGCGGGGCGGCCGCCGGCGCAGCCAGGCGCCGTCTGATACCCCCGCCGGCGCCTCATCTGAGCCTGCCAGCGCCGCGGGGCCTGCCGGGTCGCCGGTCGAGGCGTCTGGCATAATGGATGGGGGAGATGACGGGCATGACAACGATTCGCCGGAAGATCTTTCACGTCACGGTGCCGGCGCTTCTCACCACGGCGGTCTTGGCGAGCCAGCAGACGCCCCGGACGACCCAGCAGACGCCGACCTTCAAGTCGACGACCGACCTGATCACGACTGACGTCGTCGTCAGGGACAAAGACGGCAAGTTCATTCCCGACCTGCGCCTGGACGAGTTCGAGGTGCTGGAGGACGGCGTTCCGCAGAAGATCGTCGGATTCGTGCGCAATATCGGCGGACGCGTCCTGACGGACCTCACGCCGACGATGGCGCCGGCGAGCGAAGGGCTGATTCTGCCGCCCACCAAGCAGTCGTCCGATACGTCCGGCCGCATTTTCATCATCTTCATCGACGACCTGCATCTTCAGGCGCTCGATTCGCCGCAGGTGCGGCGCGTGCTCGGGATGATTCGTGACACCGTCATCCACGAGAACGACCTCGTCGGGCTTGTCTCGAGCGGCTACTCGTCCATTCAGGTGGACGTCCAGTACGACTTCCAGCACCGCCGGTTCAACGAGTCGATCAAGAAGGTCATGGGCAGCGGCATGACGCCCACCGAGCTCATCCAGGCCAACATGACGGCGCAGGGCCCGGCGGGCCTTCGCCACAACACCCACGTCGCCTTTTCGACGGCGTACGACATGCTGTCCCAGGCCGAGAAGATCACGAACCGCCGCAAGGCGTTCATCTACGTGAGCAACGGCTACGACTTCAACCCGTTCAAGGACTCGCGCTACAAGTACGAGCAGGAAAAGTACGGGATGCCGCTCCAGGACTCGAACAACGGCGGTGACGCGACGGGCGGGTCGAGCACGGCCGGACCCGATCCGAACAACTCCGAGAACCCGTTCGAGCGGCAGGGGCAGCAGTTTGCCGAGACCGACCTCATCTCGGAGCTGGCGGAGCTCGTGCGCGCGGCGCGGAGGGCGAACGTGTCGTTCTACACGGTGGATCCGCGGGGGCTCGATGCGGGCCCCTCGATCGCCTACAACCTGTCGATGGAGGAATGGCGCCGGTTCGTGGACACGTCGGTGAGCTCGCTGCGGGTCCTGGCCGATGAGACCGGCGGTCACTGCATCTGCATGACCAACGACTTCAAGAAGGGGTTGCAGGAAGTCGACAACGCGATGAGCGACTACTACCTCATCGGGTACGTGTCGAGCAACCCGGATCCGCTGCGGGTCCGGCGGAAGATCGAGATTCGGGTGAGCCGCGCGGGCGCTCAGAAGCCGAAGTACACCGAGGTCTACGACCTCAAGAAACCGAGCCGGAAGCGCTGAACAAGACCTCCGAGGTCGTCTCACCCTGTTTACCAGTACCTCCCTGCGTACTGCTATACTTTCCGCCCGACAGTCGGTGACGCTGGGCAGCGCTCACTCGTCCCCCGATCGCGGTTTCACCGGCTTGCCAATCCGTTCTTAACTGGAGTGAAGTGCAAATGAAGCGTGTCTCGAAATACGCGTGGTTCTTGTGCCTCGTGCTGGGCCTGGCGTTGGCAGGACCTGCGCCGGCGACGGCTCAGACCGTCACGACGGGCAGCCTCTCCGGCACCGTCAACGATCAACAGGGCGGTGCGCTGCCTGGTGTCACCGTCACGGCGACGCATGTGGCCACCGGGTCGGCCTATTCCGCGGTGACGCAGGGCGAGGGACGGTTCTCGATCCTCAACACCCGCATCGGGGTGTACACCGTGAAGGTGTCGCTCTCCGGCTTCAAAGAGGCCGAACAGAAAGACGTCGTCGTCAGCCTCGGCGAAGACACGCCGCTCACGTTCAGCCTGATCCTCGCGACGGTCAGCGAGACGGTCACCGTCACGGCCGAAGTGCCGCCGATTGACATCACGCAGGCCGGCACGGCCGCGAATATCTCGTACGGCGTCAAAGAGGCGCTGCCGACGATTAATCGCAGCCTCTTCGACATCGCGCGCGTGAATCCGTACTTCGCGTCGTCGGGCTTCAATGAAGACCAGGCGATCTCGGTGGCCGGCCGCAACAACCGGTACAACAGCATCCAGATCGACGGCGCGGTCAACAACGACCTGTTCGGGCTCGCCGCGTCGGGCACCCCCGGCGGGCAGACCGAAACGCAGCCGATCAGCCTCGACGCGATTCAGGAGCTGCAGCTCGTCGTCTCGCCGTACGACGTCCGGCAGGGCGGCTTCTCGGGCGGCGGCCTGAACGCCGTCACCAAGAACGGCACGAACAACCTGCACGGCACGGGGTTCTACTTCGGCCGCAACCAGAGCTGGGTCGGCGACAACGTCGACGGCCGGGCGCTCTCGGACTTCAACGACAAGCAGGTCGGGTTCAGCCTCGGCGGACCGATTCGAGAAAACAAGGTGTTCTTCTTCACCACCGCCGACTGGGGACGCAAGTCCACGCCGTCGGGTTTCTCGGTGAATGGATCGGGCGTCCAGTTCGGCCGGGAAGCGGACGTCGATCGCTTCCTCGGCATCCTGAAGAATCGCTACGGCTACGACCTCGGCGCCTCGGCCAAGGACGAGTTCACGCGCACGACCAACAGCGACAAGTTCTTCATTCGGGGCGACATGAACCTGGGACGGCACCAGGTGACGATCCGGCACAACTACGTGAACGGGCTCAACGACATCGGGTTTCCGTCGGCGACCTTCTATCTGCTCCCCGATCGGTTCTATCGCATCGGCGACAAGACCAACTCGACGGTCGGACAGATCAACTCGCGATTGGGGAACGCCGTCAACGAGTTCCGCGTCACCTTCACGACGATTCGCAACAACCGCGGCGGCCAGCCGTTCGAGCCGAAGCCGTTCCCGATGGTGACCGTCCGCAATGTCCCGGGCAGCGGGTCGATTGTCATGGTCGCGGGCCGCGAGAACTTCTCGGCCGCGAACGAGCTCGACCAGGACATCATCGAGATCAACAACGACTACACGACCGTGCGCGGCAACCACACCATCACGCTCGGCACGCACAACGAGTTCTTCAAGTTCCGGAACCTGTTCATCCGGGACAACTACGGGATCGTACACGTTCGACAGCCTCGACCTGTTCGAGCAGGGATTCGGCGCAGCAGTTCGACCACAGCTTCTCGGCGACGAGCAACCCGCAGCAGGCCGCCAAGTTCGGCGTCAATCAGCTCGGCTTCTACGTCGGCGATCAGTGGCGGGTCCGGCAGAATCTGACCGTCACGTCGGGCGTCCGGGTGGACATCCCGCTCTTCCCGGATACGCCCACGGCGAATCCGGCGGCGGAGAACGCCTTCGGGTATGGCACCGATGTCGTGCCCACGAGCACGATGTGGTCGCCCCGCGTCGGGTTCAACTGGGATCTGTCTGGCAACGGGACCGAGCAGATTCGCGGCGGGATCGGGCTGTTTGCCGGCCGCACGCCGTACGTGTGGCTGTCGAATCAGTACGGCAACACGGGGATCGAATTCACCCGAATCGGCGCCGGCTTCAACGTGAACAACCGGATTCCGTTCGCCGCGGATGCGCTCAACCAGCCGAAAGCCGTGACCGGCGCGACCGGCACGGCGTTCACGAACGAGATCGACATGGTCGATCCTGAGTACAAGTTCCCGTCCGTGGTGCGTGGCAACATCGGATACGACCGGCAGTTGCCGTGGGGCCTGGTCGGGACGGCCGAGTTGCTCTTCACGACCAACGTGCAGGACATCGACTACCAGAACCTGAACCTGAGCCAGATCGGCGCGCAGAACATCGACGGCCGCCCGCGGTATGCGCGACAAGTCACCTCGTTGAGCGACGTGATCTTCCTGACGAACAGCCCGCAGGGCAGCACCTGGAGCATGACGTTCGAGCTGAAGCGCCACTACAAGAACGGCTGGTTCTTCGGCGGGTCGTACCTGTATGGTGAGTCGGACTCGGTGATGGACGGCACGTCGAGCCAGGCCGCGTCGAACTGGGGGTTCACCTACACTCCAGGAGACCCGAATTCCCGGCCGGTCGCACGCTCGGACTTCGACACGGGCCATCGCGTGAATTTCTCGACGTCGTACCAGTTCCAGATCGGCGGGGACTTCACGGTGACCACGTCCGCCTTCTACAACGGCCAGTCGGGGCGGCCCTACACGCTCGCGTACGGGAGCGACGTCAACGGCGACGCCAGGACGTCGAACGACATCCTGTATCTGCCGACGGCGACCGACCCGCTGACCTACACGAACGGCACGTACCAGGACCTGCTCAACTTCTTCCAGGCCGACGAATGCCGCGCGTCGCAGGTCGGGCAGATCTTCAAGCGCAACTCGTGCCGTGGCCCCTGGAACAACACGCTCGACGGCCGCGTCAACGTCGGCCTGCCGTTCAAAAAGGTCAAGGCGGAAATCACGCTCGACATCCTGAACATGATCAACCTCGTGAACGACGGGAGCGGCCAGTTTCAGTACGTGTTCAGCAACCGCATGCTGTTCACCCCGATCCTCACGAGCGGGCAGATCACCGGCATGAACCTGGCCACGCTTGGCAACCGTCAACGGCGCTCACGCGCAGCGACCTGCGCTCGCGCTGGCAGATGCAGCTTGGCGGGCGGGTGCGCTTCTAAAGAAGCTGACCCCGAAGGCGACAAGCGCGGAGGCGCGGCCCGAGGAACGAAGCTGCACGCGGGCCATCGTTGCGCTGAAGCGTGAAGCACTGATGGCCACGCGACCAGAATGTTCGCTTCACTTCTGCCGTTCTGCCTTGTGCCTGTTGCGCGCTCGAACGTGCTTTTCACCCGCTTGACGGCTTCGAGGAGGTAGTGCTCGTCCATCTCGATGCCGACGAAGTCGAGGCCGAGCCGCGCGGCGGCGATGGCCGTCGAGCCGAGGCCGAGGAACGGATCGAGGACCACCCCGGCGCGATCGAGACCGTGGAGCCGGAGGCACTGTTCGGGCACCTTCGGCGGAAATGACGCCGGATGCGGCCGATCGCGATCGCGGCTCTGGATCGTCTCGTACGGGATGAACCACGTGTTGCCGCGGCAGCGCAGTCCGTCGCCGGCTTTCGCCCAGCGCTTGATGTTCGACGGATCCTGATACGGCACGCCGACGGCGCGCCGGTCGAGCGGCGTCCGCCCGCCCGGCGTGAAATGAAAGATGAACTCGTGGCAGTCGTTGACGAACCGATCGCTGTTGATCGGCTTGTAGTGGCCCACCGCGACGTCGCGTTCCAGTCCGACGCCCGATCCGGCCGCGGCACGATCGATGGCAATCGACTTCACCCAGTGAATCGTGTTCTGGAGCTTGAACCGCCGGCGCGCGACCTGGGCGACCTCGAGCGGAATCCACGGGTCGGTCGGCTTGGCGCCGACGTTCAGGAAGAGCGATCCCTGCGCGTCCAGCACGCGGCTCACGGCGCGAATCCACTGGTCCGTCCAGTTCAGGTAGTCCTTCCGGGGCATGTCGTCGCGATAGCTTCGATACTTGATGCCCAGGTTGTACGGCGGGGAAGTGACGATCACCCCGACCGAGTGCGAGTCCAGCTCGGCCAGCACCGACAGGCAGTCACCGAGATAGAACCGCAGCGTGGACGGGCCGATCGCAAGCTCGTAGCTCGCCCGGATCGGGCGCGGCGACACCAGGGCCAGGGCCATACGACAGGGATTGTCGGCCACAACGGCCAAAAAGTACAGGGGTAAGCCCGAGGTTAAGACGCTCTCACGTCTGTGGAGCGGAAGCCATGGGCGACGCGGTCGGGGCTGACCGGCTGATTGCGCTGGTGGCCGTCGTGGCCGCAGCCGGCGCCTTTTTCTTCGATGTAGGTGATCTCACGATTCGTGCCCATCTCGCGGTACCGGCCGGACACACACCCGCACTGGAGTGTCGTGAACCCGAGCAGTCGGACGAGACTCATCGCGGACCTCGATCAGGTGGAATGCAATCGTGATGCCGTGAGAACGGTCCTGTCGTATCGATGGCTGGCAGTCAGATTCGCCCACTGGCGCTCCAATTTCTGATGGAGCGGACACCAGGCTCGTGGTTGTGTGGCAAGCAATCGTGGCTGGTTGACCGCCCCCGTTGGATTCTTGACACCAATCGTTTGGATTCTGGAGCGACGTCGCCGCAGGATCACGGCCTCAGCGTGGGCGGCGCTGGCCGGCGAACCAGTCGAGATCGCGCTGGCGCTGACCGGCGGCGAAGCGCCGCGCGGTCATCAGTCGAATCAGGAAGAGGAGGTGGAGCAGCCCGATGACCAGCAGCTCCACGAACGCCCCGCCGAATTCAGGGTCGCCCGTCGCGATGAGCGCGGTTGAGGCAAAGTTCAGGAGCGTGGCGATTGCGAAGACCGAGCCGAAGAGTGAGTCGAGCCCGGCCGTCCCGCCCGGGGCCGTTCCAAGGGCCATCGCTGTCGTCTCCCACGCGGGCAGGTGGCCGGCGGTCTCGTAGTGGGCCTGGACGAACCGCCCGACTCGCTCGACGCCGACGTGGAGGGCAAAGATGACCTCGAACCCGGCGACCAGCACGAGCATGGGAATCAGACCCAGCGCGGGCACAACGGCCACCGAGGTGAAGACCAGAGCGAGCGCCGCCCACGCCACGAATGTAATCGCCGTGACAATCAGGCGCACGGTTCCGCGTTCCCGAATCGTCGCTCGGAGGGCTTTGTACTCCTCGAGGCTCAGCTCCGGCATGTCCAGCGTCATGGAACGCCTCCGATCCGCTCAGGATCATCGGGTTTACGCCGATACATATATAGCGGAGACAAGATTTGGATCGGCCGCCGCCCCCCAGCTTACAGAAGTGCGTTGTGGCACGGGAATTGAGTCACCCAAACCCATTGCGGAGGAAGGACTTGGGATGCTAGGATGTCGGAGCGTTTTCACGTTCGATCCTCTCGTCGTTCGACTCAGACAAACGTCGCTCATAGAGCGCGTGGAGGAGGGGTAGTTTGATCAAGCGCCTCGGCCGTATTTCTGTGTTTGGCGCCCTGGCGCTCGTTCTGGCTGGCCCGGCCCCGGTGGCCGCGCAGTCCTCCACCTCGAAATCCTCGACGCAGCAAAGCCCATCGCAGGCGAAGCCGGCGCCGAAGCCGGCGCGAACGCGCTCGAGCGTGGCGCTCGCACGTGCGCGCGCCGCGGCGGCCGCCCGCGCGCGGCAGGCCGCCTACCAGCGCCAACTGACCGCAGCGCAGACGGCGCGATTCAAGCGCGACCTGCTCGGCAACCTGATTCCCGACGTCCGGGCCGCGGCCGCCGTGATCTACGACCCGCAGACCGGCACGGTCCTCTACGGCGAGAACGCCCACGACCAGCGTTCGATTGCCAGCTTGACCAAGCTCATGACCGCCGTGACGTTCGTGGCGGACGCGCCCGATCTCACGCAGCGCGTCGCCGTGACTCGCGCCGACATGCGCGGCGCCTCGGTCACCTACATCCGCGCCGGCGAGACGATCAGCTACGGCGACCTGCTCCATCTCACGCTCATCGCGTCGGACAACGCCGCGGCGCGCGTGCTCGCGCGGACGTCCGAAGGCGGCACCGCGGCCTTCGTCACACGCATGAACGAGATGGCGACCGAGCTCGGGCTGACCAACACGCACTACACCGATCCGTCCGGCCTCGAGGCGGCGAACGTGTCGTCGGCGTACGACATGTCGCATCTCATCGCGTTCGCGGCCGGGGACGAGCAGCTCGGGCCGATCATGCGCACGGCCGAATACCAGATGCGCACCAGTCAGCGTCCGATCACCATCCGCAGCACGAACAAGCTGCTCGGCACGGGCATCGACGTGCTCGGCGGCAAGACGGGCTTCATCACCAAGGCCGGCTATTGCCTCGCGACGCTGCTTCGCGTGCCTCAAGGCCCGCAGGTCGCCGTGGTCGTCCTCGGCGCCGCGAACAGCACGTCGAGGTTCTGGGAAGCGCGCCATCTGTTCAACTGGATCGTCGGCCGCTCGCAGGGCCTCGTCGGCGGCGACGAAGACCGCTAACTTTCCACTTTCCACTTTCCACTCTTCACTTCTAAAGTGAGGGGGTGCCTCGTCTCGCAGGGCGCGCGCCGCGCCTGAGTGTCCTCATGGTGGCGTCCGAAGTGGCGCCGTGGGCGAAGACGGGTGGTCTGGCCGACGTCGTCGCCGCCTTACCGGGCGCGCTCGCCGCGCCCGGTCATCACGTCACCATCGTGACGCCGAAGTATCGTCGTGTCACGGCGAGCGGCGCCGCGCTCAGTTCGCGCGCCATTCGCTTCGGCATGTACTCGCATGACGTCACGTTTCATGTGGTGACGCTCGACGAGCGTCGCCGCGTCGTGTTCGTCGACGCGCCGGCGCTCTTCGATCGCGAGGAGCTGTACGGCACGGCGGGGCGTGACTACGACGACAACGCGGAGCGATTCGCGCTCCTGGCGCACGCCGCGCTCGAGTTCGCTCAACACGACGAGACGGGTGCGCGCGCCAACGTCGTGCACGCGCACGACTGGCAGGGCGGCCTGGCGACGGCGCTCCTGCGGCGCGATCCGCACCGCTGGCCGGCCCTCGCCGGCGCCGGCCTCGTGTTCACCATTCACAACCTCGCGTACCAGGGACTGTTTCCGCGCGATGTGGTGCCGAGGCTCGGCTTGCCGTGGGACATGTTCGCGATGGAGCGCGGCGAGTTCTGGGGCCGCTTCAGTTTTCTCAAAGCCGGCATCACGGCGAGCGACTTCGTCACGACGGTCAGCCCGACCTACGCCAAGGAAACGCTGACGCCGGTTTTCGGGGCGGGCCTGGAAGGGGTACTGGCCGCTCGCGGCGAACGCTATCTCGGCATCCTGAACGGGATCGATGCGAACGTGTGGAATCCGGCGACGGATCCCTTCCTGCCGGCACACTTCAGCGCGAGCGACCTGTCCGGCAAGACGATCTGCAAGCGCGCCCTGCTCGAGCGCTTTCGGCTGCCGCTCGGAGACGACGCGCTCGCGCGGCCGGTCGTGGGGCTGGTGTCACGGCTGGTCGATCAGAAAGGCCTCGACCTTGTCGAAGCGGCCAGCGGCGCGCTGCTCGATCTGGAGGCGACCTGGATCGTCGTCGGCACCGGCGAGGCGCGCTACGAAAGCTTTCTGAAGCGGCTCGCCGAGCGCCATCCGTCCAGGGTCGGGGTGTTCATCGGCTTCGACGAGGCGCTCGCGCACCTGGTCGAAGCGGGCGCGGACATGTTTCTCATGCCGTCGAGGTTCGAGCCCTGCGGGTTGAATCAGATGTACAGCCTTCGTTACGGCACGGTGCCGATCGTTCATGCGGTCGGCGGGCTCGATGACACGATTCAACCGTTCACGAACCGCGCGCTGCACGCCAACGGCTTCAAGTTTCGCGACGCCTCGCCGGACGAGCTCGTCCGCGCCGTGCGACAGGCCGTGCGCGTCTACGCCGATCGGCCCGTCTGGCGACGGCTCATGCTCGCCGGAATGTCAACGGATCACTCGTGGAGCGCCTCGGCCAGAGAGTATGTCAAAGTGTACAGACGGGCTCGGCTCGATGCCGCCCAGAGGGAGAACCCACTCGCGCCAAGTGCGTGAGGGGACAAGCCGCGGCCGACGAGCTGCGAAAGGAACAAGAGACGCGATGGCTGCTCAGAACATTGAGACGTTTACCGACGGAAACTTTGATACGACCGTGCTCAACTCGTCGACCCCGGTGCTGGTCGATTTCTGGGCCGAATGGTGCGGCCCGTGCCGTGCGATGGAGCCGGCCATCAATGCGCTGGCGACCGACTATGTCGGCAAGGTAGCCGTGGGCAAGCTGAACGTCGACGACAACCCCGCCATTACGATGCGCTACATGGTGCGCGGCATCCCGACGGTCATCCTCTTCAAAGCCGGGCAGATCGTGGACCAGGTCGTCGGTCTCGTTGACAAGGGCACGCTCAAACAGATGGTCGACAAGCACCTCGGCTGACGCACGCCTCGCCTCGCATGTCAGTGCGCAACGTCGCCATTGTCGGATCCGGGCCGGCCGGCCTGACGGCCGCGCTCTATGCGGCACGGGCCAATCTCCATCCGCTCCTCATCGAAGGGCTCGAAGCCGGCGGGCAACTCATGCTCACGACGGCCGTCGAGAACTTTCCCGGATTTCCCGACGGCATCATGGGCCCCGACCTCATGGCGAGCATGCGCGCGCAGGCCGAACGGTTCGGCGCGACCACGATTCGCGGCAACGTCTCGAAGGTGGACCTCGGCCGGCACCCGTTCGTCGTGACGACGGACGATGGGCCGTTCGAGACGCGTGCGCTGATCATTGCGACCGGTGCGTCCGCGCGATTGCTCGGCCTCCCGTCTGAGCGGGCGCTCATGGGCCACGGCGTCTCGACCTGCGCGACGTGCGACGGGTTCTTCTTTCGCGGCAAGCCGATTGCCGTCGTGGGCGGCGGCGACTCCGCGATGGAGGAGGCCACGTTCCTCACGCGCTTCGCGTCGCACGTGACCGTGATCCATCGGCGGGACGAGCTGCGCGCGTCGAAGATCATGCAGGAGAAGGCGTTCCACAACCCGAAGATCTCGTTCGAGTGGGACACGGAAGTCCTCGACGTCACCGACCCGGTGAAGGGCTACGTCTCGGGCATCCAGTTGCGCAATCTCAAGACCGGCGTCGAAAAGGAACTGGCGGTCGACGGCGTGTTCGTCGCGATCGGCCACACGCCCAACACCGGCCTGTTCGCCGGTCAGATCGAAATGGACGCGGCCGGATACCTGACCACCCATGACGGCGCCAAGACGAGTGTGCTCGGTGTCTTCGCGTGTGGCGACGTGCAGGATCACATCTATCGCCAGGCGATCACCGCGGCGGGCTCAGGCTGCATGGCGGCGATCGACGCCGAACGGTACCTGGAGCATCACGGACACTAGGGGGTCAGAGCTCAACTGTGGAAAACTCCTGCAACTCTGCCCTGACCGGGTTGCAGGAGTTTTCCACAGTTGAGCTCTGACCCCTTACTCGATCCACCCGCCGCCGAGAACTTCCTCACCGTCGTAGAACACGACGGCCTGTCCTGGCGTCACGGCCATCTGCGGCTCGTCGAACAGGAGTGAGGCGCGGCCGTCGCCTTCAGAAGTGACGACCGCCGGCGCGTCTGTGTGCCGGTGACGGATGCGCGCGGTCACGCGACGGGGATTCGGATGCGCCTCGCCGGCGATCCAGTTCACCTGCGACGCCGAGAGCCGGACGCTGCCGAGCTCCTCGCGCGGCCCGACCACGACGCGCGCCTGGGCGGGCTCGAGGCGCAGCACGTACATCGGCCGGCCCTCGGCCAGCCCGAGTCCCTTTCGCTGTCCGACGGTCAGGCGATGGATGCCGCGGTGACGGCCAAGGACGCGGCCGCCGCTGTCGACGATGTCGCCGGTGCGATCGCGGTCGCCGATGCGCCGATCGACGAACCCGCCGGCATCGCCGTCAGGCACGAAGCAGATCTCATGGCTATCCGGCTTGGCGGCCACGGAGAGCCCGAGGCGCTCCGCGTGCGCGCGGACCTCGGGCTTCGTCAGGTGCCCGACCGGAAACATCGCGTGCGCGAGTTGGTCCTGCGTGAGCGAAAAGAGGAAGTACGACTGGTCCTTGCCGGCGTCCGCGCCGCGCAGCAGCCGGTAGCGCCGGCTGTCTTCGTCGAACATGACCCGTGCGTAGTGGCCTGTCGCCACCGCCGCCGCGCCCAGGCCGGCGGCCCGCTCGACGAGCGTCGCGAACTTCAGGTCCGCGTTGCAATGCACGCAGGGAATCGGCGTCCGTCCGGCCGCGTATTCCCGCACGAAGTTGTCCACGACGGTCGTCTGAAACCGTTCCTCGAAATTGACGATGTAGTGGGGGATGCCGATGGCATTGGCCACCCGACGCGCGTCGTAGAGGTCGTCGAGGCTGCAACAGGAGCCGAACGTCTCCGGCGACTCCCGCTGATCGTAGAGCTGCATCGACAGGCCGATGACCTCGTGACCGGCCTCCGCGAGGAGACTCGCCGCCACCGACGAGTCGACGCCGCCCGACATCGCTGCGACGACACGCATGATCAGCGAAGCGCTCCGGCCGTGCGGCCGAGCCCGCGAAGCTTGGTGACGAGGCGCGGCATGATGTCGATCACGAAATCCACGTCGTCGGTCGTCGTGCTCGGACCCAGGCTGAACCGCAGCGAGTTGCGCGAGCGGGAGTTGGAATGACCCATCGCCCGCAGGACGTGCGACGGCTCGAGCGAACCGGACGAGCAGGCCGAGCCTGTCGACACGGCGACGCCGTCGAGATCGAGCGCGATGAGCAGCGACTCGGCCTCGAGCCCGTCAAAGCTGATGTTGGTGGTGTTGGGCACGCGAAGATCGCGGTCGCCGTTCACGGCCGTGCCGGAGACGTTCCCGAGGACGCCCTGCTCGAGCCGGTCGCGCAGCGCGCGTACCGTCGAGTCGTAGTCGGCGAGGTGGCTGCGCGCGATCCGCGCGGCGACGCCCAGTCCGGCAATCGCCGCGACGTTCTCGGTGCCCGCACGTCGATTGCGCTCCTGGCGGCCGCCGGTCATCTGCGAGATGAGGCGAACGCCGCGGCGAACCCACAACGCGCCGGCGCCTTTCGGGCTGCCGAACTTGTGGCCCGACAGCGACAGCAGGTCGACACCGAGCGACCGCACCGACACCGGAATCTTGCCGACCGACTGGACGGCGTCGGTGTGAAACAACGCGCCGTGCCCGCGGGCCACGGCGGCCAGCTCTGCGACCGGCTGAATCGTGCCGACCTCGTTGTTGGCGTGCATGACCGAGACGATGGCGGTCTCGCGCGTCATGGCGGCCTCGAGCGCGGCGGGCGAGAGGATGCCGCGCTCGCCGACGTTCAGCGTGACCACCGTCCATCCGTGGCGCTCGAGCACCTTGAGGGTCGTGAGCACGGCTTCGTGCTCGATCCCCGAGGTCACGATGCGCCGCCGGCCACCGGCCAGCAGCGCCTCGGCCGCCCCGCGCAGGGCGAGGTTGTTCGCCTCGGTGCCCCCGGCCGTGAAGACGATCTCGCCCGGGTCGGCCGAAATCAGCGCCGCCACCGCCTGACGCGCCTCGTCCAGACAGGCCTTGGCTCGCTGTCCGAACGCGTGCACCGACGACGGGTTGCCGATCTCCTGGCGGAGGACCCGCACGACCTCCTCGGCCGCTTCGTGCAGCACGGGCGCGGTCGCGTTGTAGTCGAGGTAGATACGCACGGTTCTTCCCATCGTAGCACCCGGGGTCCGGGGGCATAGAATGCGGCATGCAGAAATGTGCCAACGGCGGATATACTGTTGCGTCGCCTGGCCGATATACTGGTCGCGCCTGACTCCCCAGCGGGCCGCGTGGGTCCACGGCTCGCAGTAAATCCAGGTGCTATTCGTTTGGAGATCAATCCATGTGGAAGCGAGACGAGGCCGTACGGCCGCCTCAACCTAACGCGTCGCCGTCCCCGAGCCCAGTGCCCGAGGCGTCAACGCCGCGCACGGAAACCGCTCGTCATCTTGAGAGGGACATGGTGAATATCGGGAAAAGCGTGATCATCAAGGGTGAACTCAGCGGCAGCGAGGACCTGACGATCGAAGGCCAGGTCGAAGGCAAGATCGAGCTGCGCCAGAACATCTTGACCATTGGTCCCAATGGCAAGATCAAGGCTCAGGTCTTTGCGAAGGCTGTCGTCGTTCAGGGCGAGGTGCACGGCAACATCGCGGCGACCGAGCGGGTGGACATCCGCGACAACGGGTCCGTCGATGGCGATCTGTCGGCGCCGCGCGTAGCCATCGCCGATGGCGCGCACTTCCGCGGCAGCATTGACATGCAGCGACAGGGCGGCCAGGCCGTCACGACGAAGCCGGCCACCGACAACAAGCCGGCCGCCGCGCCGGACCACAAGCCGGTCGCGACGCCTGCGCCCGCCTCACCGGGCCTGGCGGCCGCGCCGCCGGGCCGGTAAGCGGACGCGCGGCTACCCCAACGAGGTCCCGCATTGCCGGGTCTATTTCAATGGGGCGCGCGAAAAGGGGGGAGCCGGCGTCGGCGACAGCCACGCCGGTCATTCCCGAGACGCTCACCACGTCGAAGGTCCTTCCCAAGTTTCTGTCGGCGCTCTCGCATCAGTCGTCGCCGGCCCTGCTCGATCTCGGGCCGGTCGTCGGCGCGAATGTCGCCTTCTTCGGCGATCGGCTGGCCTGCAAGATTCAGGTCGAAGACTTCTTCGCCGATCTCGAAGCGCAGGCTCGGCGGGGCACGCGCGACGGACTCTGGGAGACGCTCTCCACCCGGCTCTCGCGTCTTGCATCGTCCTACTACGACGGCATCCTGTGCTGGGACCTGTTCGACTACCTCGATCGGGCCACGGCGCAGGCGCTGGCGGCGCGCCTGGCGAAGCTCCTTCGCCCGGGCGGCGTGCTGTACGGATTCTTCGGGACGACGCCGGTCGAGCTCACGCACTATACGCGCTTCATCGTCGTCGATGAGACCACCTTCAAGCAGCGCACCTCTCCGGCCACGAAGATCCAGCGCAGCCCGCTCCTCAACCGCGACATCACGCGGATGTTCGACCCGCTCGTCGTGACCGAGTCGGTGCTGCTCAAGACGAGTACGCGTGAAACGCTGTTTCGGAAGGGGACCGGGTAGACTTGTGAAACACTACCTCGTCCTATGGCCCGGCCCATCATCGCCTTCCTCACCGACTTCGGCACGAGAGACCATTATTCCGGTGTCCTGAAGGGCGTCGTGCTCGGCATCTGGGCCGATGTCACGCTGGTCGACATCTCGCACGACCTGCCGGCCCACGATATTCCCGGCGCCGCGCTCGAGCTGGCCGCCACCTACAGGTTCTTTCCCCCTGGGACGATCTTCGTGGTCGTGGTCGATCCCGGCGTCGGGACGTCCCGGCGGGGACTGGCTGCCGAGGCGGGTGACTGGAAGTTCATTGCGCCCGACAACGGCGTGCTGACCGCCGTGTTCGAAGAAACGCCGCCGAAGCGTGTGGTCGAGCTGACCGAGCGGCGGTACGCGCGCCCGACCGTCAGCCGCACGTTCGAAGGCCGCGATCGCTTCGCCCCGGCCGCGGCCTGGATTGCCAAGGGCATTCAGTTGCAGGCGCTCGGCCGCGCGATTACCGACTACCACCTCATCGATCTGCCGAAGCCGTCGCTCGAGGGTGGGGTCCTCCGCGGCCAGGTCGTGCGCATCGATCGGTTCGGCAACGTCGTGACGAACCTCGATCGCCGTTCGTGCGAACGGCTCGCGGAGTCGACGGGCGGCCTGCAGCTCACGGTGGGCAGTCAGTCGATCGCCCGCATCGTGTCGACGTTTGCGGATATCGGCGCAGGCGACATCGGCGCGTTGTTCGGGAGCACCGATCACCTGGAGGTCGCGGCGCACGCCGCGAGCGCCGCGGCGCTGCTCGGCGTCGGCGTCGGTGACCCGGTCGAACTGAGGCGTTCATGATCGATTTCGAGTTGTCCGAGGAACACAGGCTCCTGGAGCAGACAGTTCGAGATTGGGGAGCGCGTGAAGTCGCGCCGCGTATCCGCGAGCTGGATCGCGCGCACAAGTTCGATCGCAACGTGCTGCCGCAGATGGCCGCGCTCGGCCTGCTCGGCGTCTCGGTGCCCGCCGAGTACGGCGGCGCGGGCATGGACTACATCAGCCTCGGCGTCGTCAGCGAAGAGCTCGAGTACGTGGACACCTCACTCCGCGTCATCATCTCGGTGCACGCGGGGCTCAATTGCCTGACACTGCTTTCCTGGGGGACCGAGGACCAGAAGCGCCGGTACCTGACGCCGCAGGCGCAGGGCCAGCAGATCGCGACGTACGGGCTGACGGAGCCCTCGGCCGGGAGCGACGCACGCGGCATCCAGACCGTCGCGGAAAAGCGCGGCGATCGGTTCTTCCTGACGGGCGAGAAGATGTGGATCTCGCTGGCCGACGTCGCGGACAACTTCCTGGTATTCGCCTGGTCCGACCTCGAAAAGAAAAAGAAGCGGGATCCGGCCGGGCTGAGCGCGTTCATCGTCGAGCGATCGTTCAAGGGATTCTCGAGCGGCACCCTGACGGAGAAGTGGGGCATTCTCGCCGGCAACACCGGGTTTTTCAAGATGGACGAAGTCGAGGTGCCCTCCGAGAATCTGGTCGGCCGCGAGGGCGAGGGGTTCAAGATCGCGATGTTCGCGCTCGATCAGGGCCGCTACACCGTGGCGGCCGGCGCGACCGGGCTCATCCGTGCCTGTCGCGACGCGAGCGCGAAGTACGCGCGCGAGCGGCGCACCTTTGGCGTGGAGATCGGCCAGCACCAGCTCGTGAAGGAAATGCTCGCGCACATGGAATCGGACTATCAGACGTCGCGCCTGCTGTGGCTGCGATCGGGCTGGCTGAAGAATCGCGGGATGCGCAACACGCGTGAAACCGGCCTCGCCAAGTGGTTCTCCACCGTAGCCTCCGAGCGCGCGGCCGGCGACGCGGTGCAGATTCACGGCGCCAACGGCTATTCCGACGAATACCCGGTGGGCCGCTTCTATCGCAACTGCAAGGGCGCGGTCATCTACGAAGGGACGCGCGAGATCCACAAGCTCATGCAGGCCGACTACGTCCTGGGCTACCGAACCGACAAGCCGATCCGCTGCGAGCTGCCTCCGTACGGAGGGCGCTGATGTCAGGCCTCAGTGTCGACCTCTCGCTCGAGTTGCTGCAGGTCGTCGAGGAAGCGGCGATCGCCTCCGCTCAGACGATGGGGCAGGGCGACGGGAAGGCGTCGGACCGGGCCGCGGTTGAGGCGATGCGGCAGACGCTGGACGAGGTGCCGATCGACGGCACGATCGTCATCGGCGAGGGTGAGCGCGATGCGGCGCCGATGTTGTTCATCGGCGAGCAGGTCGGGCAGGCCGCCAAGGGGCACCACGGGCTGCCGCAGGTGGACATCGCGGTCGATCCGCTCGAAGGCACGAACCTCTGCGCAACGGGCGTGGCGAATGCGATTGCCGTCCTTGCGGCCTCGACGCGCGGCGGCCTCCTGCACGCGCCCGACCTGTACATGGAAAAGCTCGTCGTCGGCCCGAGGGCCAAGGCTTCCGTCGGCCTGGACAGGCCGGTGCGGGAGAACCTCCTGGCGATCGCGAACGCGCTCGGGCGCAAGATTCAGGACCTGGTGGTCGTGGTGCTGGACCGGCCGCGGCACGAACGGCTGATCGCTGACGTCCGGGCGGCCGGCGCCCGCATCCGCCTCATCGGCGACGGCGACCTCTCGGCAGGCATCGCCGCCGCAGTCGAGGGCTCCGGGGTGCACGCCGTCATGGGCATTGGCGGGGCGCCGGAAGGCGTCCTGACCGCCGCGGCGATGCGTTGCCTGGGTGGCGAGATCTACGGCCGGCTCGTCGTCACGACGCCCGAGCACGAGGCACGGTGCCGTCAAATGGGAATCACCGACGTGAAGCGGATCTACTCGGCCGCCGACCTGGCGTCGGGCGAGTCGATCACGTTCGTCGCCACCGGCGTGACGGACGGCGCGCTCATGAAAGGCGTGCGCTTCTTCGGCCACGGCACCCGCACGAGCTCGCTGGTCATGCAGAACGATCCGCACCAGATTCGCTTCATCGACACGATCCACGTTCGCCGCACGGATGACGATTTCCGGATCCGGTTCTGAAGGACCTCGGGGGTCATTTTACGGAAATCGTAAAATGACCCCCGAGGTCATTTCCTGGCGACGAAACCAGGTCGCCGTCACCGCCGCCGCCTTCATTGGATTCACCGGCTTCACGCTGGTGATGCCGTTCCTGCCGCTGTACTTCGCCGAGCTTGGCGTCCAGGACCCCGGCGAGATCGCCCTCTGGTCCGGCGTGAGCCTCGGCGTGACGCCGGCGGTCACGGCGGCGATGGCGCCGTTCTGGGCCCGGCTCGCCGATCGGTTCGGGCGCAAGATGATGGTGGCGCGCTCGCTGGCGAGCTTCGTCGTGATCATGTCGATCCTGGGCCTCGTCACGGCGCCATGGCAGGTCTTCCTGCTGCGTACGATTCAAGGGCTGTTCGCCGGGTACGGCGCGATTGCGATGACGATGGCGGCCGAGTCGGCGCCGCCCGAACATCTCGCGACCGCCATCGGGTGGGTCCAGACGGCGCAGCGGCTTGGGCCGGCGCTCGGGCCCGTGATCGGCGGCGTGCTCGCGCAGGCGACGGGCCTGAGGAACGCGTTCTTCGTCTCCGCCGGGTTCTACTTCATGGCGTTCCTGCTCGTGCTCTTCGGCTATCGCGAGGTCGACACGCGGCGCGAGGAAGAGCCCGACACGCCGTTTCCGGCGATTCCATTTTCAGCGCTGCGGATCGTCCCGCACTTCGTGCTGTTTCTCACCGCCGTGCTCGCCTTGCAGCTCGTCGACCGGAGCTTCGGGCCAATCCTGCCGCTCTATCTTCTCGAGATCGGCATCCCGGACGAGCGCGCCACGTTCCTGAGCGGCGTGCTGTTCACGATCACGGCCGTCGCGGCGGCTGTCGGGAATCAGACGAGCGCCTGGCTGCTGGATCGCTACAAGGTGGCGGCGCTGATGCCGATCATGGGGGGCATGTCGGCGGTCGCTGCGCTCGTGCTCGGGGCGGCGCCGCCCGTTCCGGTGCTGCTCGTCACGGCCGTGCCGTTCGGCTACGGCATCGGCGTCGCCACGACCTCGATTTACACGGCCGCGACACACGCGGTTCCCGCGAATGCGCGCGGCGTCGCGTTCGGCTATCTCACGCGCGCCAACCTCATCGGGCTCGCCGTCAGCCCGGTCGTCGCCGGCATCATCGGGTCGCTCAGCATGCGCGCGGTGTTCCTGACCGACGCGGTGGGCCTCGCGCTGCTGGCTTGGGCCGTACACCGTCAAATGACTACAGTAGAGACAGGGACCGCCCGCAGGCGAGCGTAGCCCTTCGGCAGACTCAGGGCAGGCGATCCGTCGCGGGCGCGCGAGCAGCCTTGAGCCAAAGCGCCGGGGGTGGGGCCCCGGCGCATTGAACAATGAAGTGGGGCCCCGCGCGCAACTAAGTATGAAGTTGCTTGTCGTCAACCCCGACACCTGCGTTCCTGCGGATCTCGCGCCTGCCGTCGAGTGGCTGCGCGACGGCGGGATCGTCGCGTTTCCGACGGACACGCTGTATGCGCTCGGGATCGATCCGGTGTCAGCCGCCGCCGTCAGGAATCTGGTCCAGCTCAAAGGGCGGGTGGACGGATCTGCGCTGCCGTTCGTCGCCGCGTCAGTTGCGCAAGTCGAATCGTTCTGCGGCCCGTTGGGCGGCGCTACGGCACGACTGGCTTCGCAGTTCTGGCCGGGGCCGTTGTCGCTCGTCTTCGATGCGCCCGGCGCCGTCGATCCAGGAGTGCACGGCGGCCTGGCGTCAATTGCGATCCGCGTGCCGAATCATCGCGTCGCGCAGGCGCTCGCGGCGGCGTTCGGGACACCGCTCACGTCCACGAGCGCGAATCGGCACGGTCAGCCGCCCGTCCGGCGCGCGGCGGACCTCGACCCGCTGATTTCCGGTCGCGTGCTGGTCGTGGACGGCGGCGCCACACCCGGCGGGATGCCGTCGACCATCGTCGACGCGCGCGCGGCGCCGCCTCGCCTCATCCGCGAGGGCGCAGTGCCCTGGAACCGCGTGCTAGAATCGCTGCAAGCATGAAGAAACGCGGCGCTCGATCGAACGAGCCGCCACTCGAACGCGCGGCGATCGTTGGTCTGGTCACTCGAAAGTCACGGTCGGTCGATCCTGACATCATCCTCGATGAGCTTGCGGGCCTGGCGCGAGCTGCCGGGGCGGAGGTCGTCCTCCGCGTCGTGCAGGAGCGCGCCTTGCCCGACGCCGCGACGCTTGTCGGACGCGGCAAGGCGGAGATGCTCGCGCGTTCGTGCGAGGAGACCGGCGCGGATCTGATCGTCATCGACAACGAGCTCACGCCCGCACAGGCCCGCAACCTCGAAGAGGTGACCGGACGTCGCGTGATCGATCGCACCGAGCTGATTCTCGACATCTTCGCGCGCCGCGCGCGGTCGCGCGAAGGCCACCTGCAGGTCGAGCTCGCGCAGCTGCAGTACCGGCTGCCGCGGCTCGCGGGATCGTCGGCCGCCCTCTCGCGGCTTGGCGGCGGCATCGGCACGCGAGGCCCTGGTGAAACGAAGCTGGAAACGGATCGCCGGCGCATCCGCCATCGCATCGCCGTGCTCAAGGCCGAGATCGCGGAAGTGGGACGCCGGCGGCGCTACCTGCGGTCGCGCCGAAAGCGCGCGGATGTGCCGACCGTCGCCCTCGTGGGGTATACGAACGCCGGCAAGACGACGCTGTTCAATCGGCTGACGGGCGCCGACGCGCTCACGTCACACGCGCTGTTCGTCACCCTCGACCCGCTCGTGCGGAGGGTGAAGCTCGGCGATGCCCGGCAAATGCTCGTCTCCGATACGGTCGGCTTCATCGATCGGCTGCCGCATCAGCTCGTGGCGGCGTTCCACGCCACGCTGGAAGAGATCGCGTCGGCCGACTTGATCCTGCACGTCATCGACGCGTCCGAGGGCGATCGCGAGCGGCGCACGGACGCCGTGCGCGCCGTCATGGCCGAAGTCGGCGCGGACCGGGTGCCGGCGCTCGACGTGTTCAACAAGATCGATCTCGTGAGCGCGGTCGAGCTGGCGCGGCTCAAGGCCGCGTCGCCCGCGGCGCTGTTCATCTCCGCGCTCGAGTCCACGGGCCGGTCGGAGCTCGTCGCGGCAATCGCCGCACGCCTCGGCATGGACGCGGAGCGCATGCGCCTCGAGCTCGACGAACGGCACGAAGCCGATCGCCGGTTGATGGCCGACCTCTATCGTCATGCGACGGTCGTCAGCCACGTGAATGCGGGAGCGCGTGTCGCCATCGAGGCGGACGTGCCTCGGCGGCTGATGGCGCGATTCCGGCGGGCCAAGGTGCCGGCGTGATGACCCGGATCGGCCGGCGTCGTGCGCGGACCACAGTCGTGGCGCTCGTCGCCGCGTTCGGCATGAGCTGCGCGTCGAAGCCGCCGCCGGTGCCTCCTGCCGCCGTCGCGCCGAAGTTTCCGGACTATCCGGCGCCGGTCGTGCCCGCGGCGCTGAGGCCCGACCCCGCCCTGCGTGAGCGTCACGAGGCGGGCTGGCGCCGGCTGCAGGCGGGGGACCTCCGCGGCGCCACGCGAGATTTCAGTGAGGTGCTGAAGAGCTCGCCCGCGTTCTACCCGTCCGAGACCGGGCTCGGGTACGCGTTGCTCGCCGATCGCGAGTTCAAGCCCGCAGTGACACGCTTCTCGTCCGCGCTCGGCAGGGACAACCTGTACCTGCCCGCATGGCAGGGGCTCGCGGAGGCGCATCTCGGCGCCGGCAATTTCACTGAAGCGATCGCCGCGCTCGAGCGCGTCGTCGTGCTCGATCCGAAGCGGGAGTCGGCCCGGACGCGTCTCGAGCTGCTGAAGTTCCGTCAGGTGCAGGCGCTGCTCGAATCCAGCCGCCGCGACCGGCAGGCGGGCCGGCTGGACGAGGCGCAGGCGTCGCTCGAGCGCGCGCTGGCGCTTTCACCGACGAGCGCGTTGATTCTGCGCGAGCTCGCGAGCCTCGAGACGTCCCGCGGGGCGCTCGAAGCCGCAGAGACGCATGCCCGGCGCGCGGTGCAAGTCGATGCGGATGACGACGAGGCGCATGCCGCGCTCGGCGGCGTCCTCGAGGCGCGGGGACGGCTTCGCGATGCCGCCGGCGCCTACGCCAGGGCCGCGTCGATCGATCCGAAATGGCGCGACCGCAGCGAGGCGTTGCGCGAAAAGGCCGACCTGGCCGCGGTGCCTGCCGAATTTCGCGCCATTCCGACGGCCACGTCCGTGACTCGCGCCGAGGTGGCCGCGCTCATCGGCACGCGGCTCGACAAGCTGATCGAAAGCGCGCCCCGGCGCGTGACGGCGGTGGCGACCGACGTGCGCACGCATTGGGCGGCGACGTGGATTCTGCCGGTCACGCAGGCGGGCGTCATGGACATCTCGCCGAATCATCTGTTCCAGCCCACCGCGCCAGTACGACGCGATCATCTCGCGCAGATCGTCGGCCAGCTCCTGAACCTGGCGGCCGCGGGCCGGACGACGGAGCTCGCGAAGTGGAAAGCGGCGCGCCCACGCTTCGCCGATCTTTCCACGACGAACGTCTTCTACACGGCGGCGGCGCTGGCCGTCTCCGCGGGCGCCATGACCGCGCAGGAAGGCGGCCGCTTCGAGCCGCTCCGTCCCGCCACCGGTCCTGAAGTGCTGGCGGCGATCGCCCGAATCGAACAACTCACCGCCCGCTGAGCGCGATGTCGTTCCTCACGGCAGCCAACCAGTTGACGCTGTTGCGCCTGTTGCTGGTGCCCGTGTTCGCGATCTGCATGTTGTACGGCATGCCGGGCTGGGCGCTCACGACGTTCGCGATCGCGGGCGTCACCGATGCGCTCGACGGCCTCATCGCGCGGCGGACCGGACCGACGACGCTCGGCGCCTGGCTCGACCCGATGGCCGACAAGCTGCTGCTCACGACGATGTTCGTGATGCTGTCGGTGCCGACCGTCGCGACGGTGCAGCACCTCCCGCTCTGGCTCACGGTGCTCGTCATCAGCCGAGACGTCGCGATCATCATGACCGTCGCCATCGTCAACCTCGCCGTCGCGCGGCGCACGTTCAAGCCGTCGCTTCTCGGCAAGGCGACGACGGCGACGTACATGGTCACGGGGGTGGTGGTCCTGTACGCGAACTACCGCGGTGAGCCGCTCCTCGTGGCGACGATCCTCGTGTGGGCCTCTCTCGCGCTGACGCTGCTGTCGGGGATTGAGTACACGCTCAGGGTGTTCCGGCGACAGGAGAGTTGACGGGTACGACAGGTACGACGGGTACGGGTTCTTACCGCACGACTCGCAGGTCCTGGCGTTTTTTCTCACCTTCGGCCAGTGTGACTTTCACTGACGCGGGCACGAGCGCGCTCAGGAACTCGGGCTTCTGCCATTCGTCGGGCTCGACGTCGGTGAGGGCGGCCAGCAGGTAGATGCCTGGGGGGAGATCGGCGAACGCGAATGATCCGTCGGTCGCAGGCCTGGTCGATCGAATTCGGCGAGAGTTGGCGACTCGCAGCGTCTCGTCGGCCGGAAACACGATGACGAAGTATTCCGGCGCCGGGAGTCCTGCTGACGTCTGCAGAGTGCCTGCAAGCTCAGTGTGACGATCGGTGAGGGTCAGGACGACGCCCGAGATGTCGGTCCCGGGCGTCGCCTCGAAGCCCGTATCGAGCAGATCGCGTCCGTTGACGACGACCGATCGCAGCCACCAGCGCGAGTCACCGCCTGTCCACCGGGATTCGACCCGATATCGTCCCGGCGTGAGACCGGCGATCTCGAACTCGGCGTTTGCATTTGGAACGGCGTGCCGCGGTTCGAGGAACATGTCGCCCACGACAGTCGAGCCGGTCGTGACCATGTAGGTCCGGCGTTCGGGCGTGACGGTTACGCGCAGCTGCCCGAGCCCAGGGTTCGATGAGGCGGCCGGATCGAGGACCACCCGGCCGGCGAATCGCGCGCCTGGCCGCAATCTGAGCTCTACGCCGGTCACGGCGGTTCCGGCGACATCCACCTCCGCGACCGCATACAGCATGGCGGCAAGATCGCCGAACACAGCGCCGCGAGGGAGATCGTTGGTCCACGTCGGATTGCCACGAGCAGTGATGCGGTATCGACCCGGAATCAGATTCGTATACCTGAAGTGGCTGTCGTTTCCCGGCGCGGCAAGTCGCGGACCGGCAAAGGCGAGGCCGAGCGGCAACGAGCTCGAAGGTGTGATGCTCAACTGGTACTTCGCTGAGATCCCGGTCGGCGTGGTCACAACGCCGTCAATGGAGGCGACAGGCACGGGCTGTACGACGAAATCGAGTCCGGCGCGCTCGTTTCCGCCCGTGAGCGAGACACGCGACGCTTCGGCAAACACCGGCGTGCCCGGATAGAAGATCGGCGCCGCAATCGATCGGCCCCCGGGATCAGCGGCTGGAGCCGTCGCGTCCGCGGCGGCGGTCGTCTGCACGTCGGACCGGCGATTGAGGCGAGCCAGCAGGACATCGACTTCGGCGGTGCTCCGCGGGGGGGCGTCACCGGCGCCGAGCCTCTGCGGAAAGGCCGCAATCACGTACTCGCCTGGACGCAGGTCGAAGACTCGGTACACGCCGCGCTCGTCGGTCCGCGCGGAGCCGGTGCCGAGAGTCATCAAACCGACGACTGCCTCCGTCTGGGCTTCGGGCGCCACGCGCGCGTCGAGGACCATGACGGGCACATCGGCAATCGGCTGCCCGCGCTCATCGCGGATCGCTCCCGTCACGACGGCGCCCCGAGTCATGACAATCGTGGCGGTCAACGTCTCGCCGGCGGCGAGCGTCACGGGCGTACCCTGGCGACCGGGCCGCATCGCGCCGTATGTGCCTGGCAGGAATCCGTTCTTGACCGCCGTGAGGGTCATCCGTCCGGCCGGGAGCTGATGGATCGCAAACGCGCCGCGCTCGTCGGTGATGGCTGAGCTCCCGAGCGGCAGCGCGTCGGTTCTGACCGTCACGACCGCGCGGTCGATCGGACGACCCTCAGCGGTCGTCACGGTGCCGACGATCGATCCGGTTGTGGATGACCCGGACGGCGGCCGGTCTCGCGGCTGCTGCGCGATGAGCTCCGCGAACGCGAACCAGCAGAGACCCAACGCGACAAACGCCATTCGGGTCGTCGTCATCGCCTCACCGGATCTCGTTGAGCACGAGATCCCGCGATCTGGCTTCACCCCAGCCAAGTGACACCCGCTCCGCCTGCGACGCCGCACGCCGCAGGAACTCGGGATCGATCCAGGCGTCCGACCGGGCCGAAGGTACCGCCACGACGAAATAGTCGCCGGCGGGCAGCGTCAGTTGATAGCTGCCCGAAGCGTTCGCGGGCACAGAGCGGATCCTCGCCGGAGCCGAGCCGTAGTGAGTCCACTGCTCCTGGTCCGTCGGGAAAGCGATGATCGCGCCGGCCGTCGCGGCGCCGTTCTTGTCGGTCACGGTTCCCGTCACGTTCGGCGCCGCGTTGGTCACGGTCACGACGATGTTCGAGATGTCGCCGCCACCGGAGACGTCCACCGGCTGGTCGGTGCAGTCACGGCCGCCGCACGTCAACGACTTGATCATGAGCGTCGCGCTCGTACTGCGAAGAAGGTACGCGCCCGGCTGCACGCTGAAGGCGAATTCGTCGGGCTCCTTGGCGATCTGTAGAGCGTCCATCAGCCGCGCGCGGCCGGTCGCCTCGTCGAGCGTGATGTACCGCATGACCTCCGGCGTGAAGGGATGGTCCGCATCGAGCTCGAGCCGTATTTCACCGCGAATTGTCGGGGACAGTTCCAGGCGGACGGTCACCGGCGGAGCAGCCGCGTGGCCCACTACGACCGGGACCCGGGCTGCAAAGCCCGAGCGCGCGCCCATCGCAGAGACGATCGTTCGTGGCGGCGCCGGCCGAGACCTGATCGTGCCGGTCTCGAGAAACAGGCCGGGGAGCCGCGGCAGTCGCACCTCCTGCCCTCGTATCGACGTGTTGACGCTGTACTCTCCGATCGAGTTGGCCGCGTCGATCGTGTACGCGCCGGCGGGAACGCCGCCAAACGCAAACGTCCCGTCCGCGGCGGTGAGCGCGGTCGCCACTTCGCTGCCCATGCCGAGATCGTCGAGTCCGGGCGCGAGAAGACGCACGGTGAGATTCGCCTTCTCTTCCGGCGGCCCTTCGACGACACCCCGCACGATGGACGCCAATGCCGGTATCAGGCGAATGTCGTGGCCTTCCCGGGAGGCGCCTGCGGCGACCTCAATCGGCTGGGCCTGATCGAGCGACGTCGCGCCGCCCGTGAACGTGAGAGGGTAGGCGAGCAGCTTGCCGTCAGGCGAGCGCGGCGGCAGGGGATACCCAACGACGACCACACGCGTCGTATCTGTCAACTCGATCGTGGGTACGATTGCGGGTCCGGGTGACCGACTGGCGGGATGAACGAGAGAATAGTCAAGCAACGGCCGCTGGCCCATTGTCGCCGCCGTCGTCGTCGACGGCACGGACATCTGCACGTTCGGCAGGTACACGAAGTACGAGCCGGGCGGGAGACCGGGGATCCGGTAGCGGCCGCGGTCGTCAGTCGATGCGAGCGGTCCGGAGGCGAGGTGGTTCAGGCCGGCGGCGTGCACGCGTAACAGCGCGCGGACGAGCACGCCGACCAGTGGTTCGCCGCGCTCGTCGGTCACGTGGCCCGAGATGCTGCCATACCGCCACACTGGAATCTTGAGATTGGCCCGCCACTGCCCGGTCGAGAGCGAGACAGAGACGGAAGTCCTGGATTCCGCGTTCTCGCGGCCGTATGCGCCCTCGACGAAGCCGAATTTCGACGCCGTCAACTGATAGGCATCGCCCGCTTCGAGCTCCGGGAACACGAATCGGCCGAGCGCATCGGTGACCTGCGTGAGTCGAGACGGATTGACGGCGCCCGGCCGTCTGAACGTCAGGGTAACGAGCGCGTCAGCGACAGGAGGACCGGAGACGCCATCGGTGACGACGCCGCTGATGGCGCCGGTCTGTGCCGATGCAGGGAGTGCCTGTTGCCGCGCGGCCGGAACTGCCCAGCCGGCCCAGGCGAGCAGGACCGTCGCGCATCCGACGCGGAGCCAACCGCGCATCCAACAGATGTTACGGGACGTTCATCTTCTTGCGGAAGTAATCGATCGTCGACGTGAGCCCCTGCTCGAGCGGCACCTTCGGCTCCCAGCCGAGCAGCGTCCGGGCGCGGGTGATGTCGGGCTGCCGCACCTTGGGATCGTCGGTCGGGAGCGGGCGCAGGACGATCTGGCTCTTCGATCCCGTCATCCTGATGATGAGCTTCGCCATCTCCTCGATCGACATCTCGTGCGGGTTGCCGATGTTGACCGGGTCGTTGATCGACGACTCCATGAGCTTCAGGATGCCGGCGACGAGGTCGCTGACGTAGCAGAAGCTGCGCGTCTGCGAGCCGCTGCCGAAGATCGTGACGTCCTCGCCGCGCAGCGCCTGCGCGATGAAGGTCGGCACGGCGCGGCCGTCGTTGATCCGCATGCGCGGGCCGTAGGTGTTGAAGATGCGCACGATCTTCGCGTCGAGGCCGTGATAGCGGTGATACGCGGTCGCAATCGCCTCGGCGAAGCGCTTCGCCTCGTCGTAGACGCCGCGCGGGCCGATCGGGTTGACGTTGCCCCAGTAACTTTCCTTCTGCGGATGCTCGAGCGGATCGCCGTAGACCTCGGACGTCGAGGCGAGGACGAACTTCGCCTTTTTCGCCTTGGCGAGCCCGAGCGCGTTGTGCGTGCCGAGCGCGCCGACCTTGAGCGTCGGGATCGGCCACTCCAGGTAGTCGATCGGGCTCGCCGGGCTCGCCCAGTGAAAGACGACGTCCACCGGGCCGTCCACCGCGATGTAGTTCGTCACGTTGTGCTTGACGAAGACGAAGTCCTTGCCGGTGAGATGCGCGATGTTGGCCAGGTCGCCCGTGAGCAGGTTGTCGATGCCGACGACCGAGTGTCCGCGCGCGATGAGCGCGTCCGACAGATGGGATCCGATGAAGCCGGCCGCGCCGGTGATGACGATTCTCATTCAGTTACGCCATTCGATGCAGGCCGCGGACGAGGGTGAGCCACATGATCTTGAAGTCGAGCGAGAGCGACCAGTTCTCGATGTAGTAGAGGTCGAATTCGATGCGCTTCTCGAGCGACGTGTTGCCGCGCCAGCCGTTGACCTGCGCCCAGCCGGTGATGCCCGCCTTGACCTTGTGGCGGAGCATGTACTGCGGGATCTTGTGCTTGAACTGCTCGACGAAGAACGGCCGCTCCGGGCGCGGGCCGACGATCGACATGTCGCCCCTGAGCACGTTCCAGAACTGCGGCAGCTCGTCGATGTCGTGCCGGCGCAGCCAGCGTCCGATGCTCGTCGCGCGCGGGTCGTCGTCGCGCGCCCAGATCGGGCCCGTGACGTCCTCGGCGTCCACCGGCATCGATCGGAACTTCCAGACGGTGAACGCCTTGCCGTCGAGGCCCATGCGTTCCTGCGTGTAGAACGCGGGGCCTGGCGAGCTGCGCCGGATGAGCCAGGCGATGACGAGCGTCGGGACGATGCCGAGCGCCACGACGCCGGCAGACAGCGCGATGTCCACGGAGCGTTTGAGCAGGCTGTTGAAGCCGCGAAGCGGCACGTCGTTGATGCCGATGATCGGCAGCCCGTCGAGATCCTCCAGCCGCGCGCGAAGCGCGATGAACTGGAGCAGATCCGGCACGACGTGGATGTTGATGCACTCGCGGCTCGCGAACTCGACGACGCCGAGCATCTTGACGTGCTCGTCGATCGGCAGCGCGACGTAGATCTCGTCGATGCGCTCGTGCGCCGCAGATCTCCGGCGTCTGATCGATCGTCCCGAGCAGCGGGAGGCCGCGATAGCCGATCGCGTCGCTCGTCGCCGCCCGGTCGTCCACGAAGCCGGTGAGCTTGAAGCCGAGCTCGCTGTGATCGAGGATCCGGTCCGCGACCATCCGGCCGAGATCGCCGGCGCCGACGATCAGCACGTGCTTGAGGCCGATGCCGGCGCGCCACCGGCGGCGCAGCAGGTCGCGCACGATCTCGCGCGACATGTACGTGAAGAGCACGTTCAGCGCGAGGAAGAGCGCCAGCACCGCGCGCGAGATCGGATGGTAGTCGTCGCGGACCGTCGGGTAGTAGATCTGCACGTACAGCGAGATGATGACGCCGGCCAGCACCGCCAGGATCGTGCCGACGAGCACCGCGAAGAAGTCGTCCACGCGCGTGCGCCCGCGCCGGAGCCGGTAGAGGCCCTGGACATGGAACGCGAGCGGGACGAGCAGCGCGACGACCGGCAGCGCGACGAGATACTGCGAGAACGGCGGCTGCGTCTTGGTGATCGGGACAAGCCGACGAACGGCGTCGCTGAATCGGATGTAGTAGGCGAGCGCGAACGCCAGCGTGGCGCCGATCGCATCGGCGAGGACGTGGCAGACGACGAGAAGGCGGTTGTAGCGCCTCAGCATCCGCGCCCCGAGGCGAGCGTCTCGTCCAGGATCGCCTGGAAGGCGTGCTCGAAGCGCTCGACGCCGAACGTCTCGGCGTGGCGGCGCAGCACGGCGGCGTCGACGGGCAGGGTCCGGACGCGCGCCATCGCGTCGGCGAAGGCCTCGGCAGTGCTCTCCGGGACCAGCACGCCCGTGACGCCATCCTGAACCGTCTCGCAGGCGCCTCCGCGCCCCAGCGCGACCACGGGCCGGCCGCAGGCCATGGCCTCGACCGGCACGATGCCGAAGTCCTCTTCGCCCGGAAGCAGGACGGCCGTGGCGCCCCGGTAGGCCTCGCGGAGCGCCTCATCGCCGAGCTGGCCCGTGAACTCGACGGTCGGACCAGCCATGGCTCGCAGCCGGTCCAGGTCGGGGCCCGCGCCGACGACCTTGAGCGGCGCCTGCAGGCGTTGGGCGGCCGAGAGCGCAAGGTCGATGCGCTTGTAGGGCACCAGCGCCGAGACGACCAGAAAATACGGCTGGGGCGGCCGGGCGGCGGGTGTAAAGAACTCTGTGTCCACAGGCGGGTAGAGGACGGTCGCGCGACGATTATAGTACCGCGCGATCCGACCGGCAACGTAATGAGAGTTGGCGAGGAACCGATCCACCCGCGAGGCGGTCGCGCGGTCCCAGCGGGCCAGCCAGGCCATGACCGGGCGCATCGCCAGGCTCATGCCGCGCCCCACGCGCTCGGCCCCGAAGTAGGACTCGAACTGATCCCACGCGTAGCGCATCGGCGAATGGCAGTAGCAGAGATGCACCGCGCGTCCGGTCGGCACGACGGCTTTTGCCGCGCAATGGCTCGTGGAGATGACGACCTCGGCGTCGTCCAGATCGAAGAGCTCGATGGCGGTCGGAAACAGCGGCAGGTAGTGCCGGTAGAGCCTGGCGGCGCGAGGGAGCCGCTGCGCGATCGACGTCCGGATGCGCCGCGACTCGATCAGCGGCGAGACCGATCCCCGCGCGTGCACGAGGGTGACGAGCTCGGCGTCTGGAAACAGGCGGCAGAGCGACTCGAGGACTTTCTCGCCGCCGCGCATGCCGGTCAGCCAGTCGTGCACGAGCACCACGCGGCGTCCGGCGAGCCGGCTCGGACGCGCGCCGGAGGCGGCGGCCGGCTCACCCATGTGTGGCCTTGCAGGTGAGCTCGCCGTAGACCTGCCGGACCCTGGCGACCGAACGCTTCCACGAGAACGTCTTCACGCGTTCGTGGCCGCGCCGGATGAGCTCGGCTCTGAGCGTCTGGTCGGTCAACACTCTGGCCATGGCGTCGGCGATCGCCTGCGGGTCCATCGGGTCGATGAGCACCGCGGCGTCGCCGACGACTTCGGGCAGTGACGAGACGTTCGACGTGATGACCGGCGCGCCGGCGGCCATCGCCTCGAGCGGCGGCAGCCCGAAGCCCTCGTAGAGCGACGGAAAGACGAACACCGTGGCGAGTCGATAGAGCACCGCCAGCGTCTCGTCGGGCACGTACCCGAAGAACCGCACCTCCTGGTGCAACTGAAAGCGATGGACCAGCCGCCGGAGGTGCTTGTACTTGGAGATCTCGTCGCCGATGATGAGCAGCTTCACGTCGCCGACGTCACGGCGGCGCAGGATGGCGTACGCCTCGATCAGCCGGTCCAGGTTCTTGTGCGGCTTGATGTTGCCGGCGTAGAGGATGAAGGGCGAAGTCAACTGGAACCGCTCTCGAACGCGCGACACCTCATCGGGCGTCGGCGGCTCGGCCAGCCGCTCGTCGAGCGCGTTGTAAATGACCTCGACCTTGTCTGGCGGCGTGCCGAGGTAATGGACGATGTCGTCTTTCGACGCCTGCGACACCGTGAGCACTTTCCTGGAGCGTTTCGCAGACACCGACATCATCGTGCGCGCGTAGACGTGCGCCGCGCGGTTCGGGAGGTACTGCGGAAAGCGCAGATGGATGCAGTCGTGGATCGTCACGACGTACGGGCACCGCGTGAGCGGCGAGACGACGTAGTGCGGCGCATGGAAGAGATCGACGCGCGATTGCCAGAGCGCCATCGGGACGCTGACCTGTTCGCGAATCGAGTAGTTGCGCGCGCGCTCGATGACGGCCGTGAACCGTGAGCCCAGCGACCGGACGAACTCCACGTCCGGAGGCTGACACAGCACGACATAGGTCGCGCCGTCGTCCTGCCGCGCGAGCTCGCTGAGCAGGTTGCGCACGTACGTGCCGATGCCGAAGTCGTGCAGCTTGCGCGCGTCGATCGCGATCCGTAACGGAGTCACCGCGGTGATTCTATCGAATGCGCCGGCCGCGGACGCGCAGCCACGCGCGCAGCCAGGGCGCCCAGCGGGGCGCGTGCTTCTCGTAGAACGCGAGATGGCTCCGGTCGTAGTGCGAAGGGCCCTCGGCGCTCGCCGCCGAGACCGAGCGCCCGCGCAGGTGCACGACCTCGGCCGCGGGCGTGAAGAGAATGCGGCCGCCGCGTGCCCGAAGCGCCGCGCAGAAGTCGACGTCCTCCTCGTACAGGAAGTAGCGCTCGTCGAGCAGCCCCGCCTCGGAGGCGGCCGGACGGCGCACGAGCAGGCAGGCGCCGCTGACCCAGTCGACCCACCGGTCGTGCGCGAGGAGCCTGGCGATATAGCGCCGCGCCAGGCTCGTGCCGCTCGCCGCGAGGCGGACGCGGGTGCGCTGGACGAGCTCCGTGAGCGGCGACAGCATGCGTCCGAACGACACCTCGGGCTGTCCCGCGCCGTCCACGAGCCGCGGGCCCGCCGCCACGGCGCCGGTGTCGATCAGGCGGCCCGCCAGTCGGTCGAGCGCGCCGGCGCCGACGACCGTGTCGCTGTTGAGGAGGAGCACCAGCGGCGCGCTCGTCGCGCGAATCGCGGCGTTGTTCGCGGCGGCAAACCCGGCGTTCCGCCCGAGCGGCATGAGCACGGCGCCCGGCCACCGCTCGCGCACCATCTCCACGCTGCCGTCGCTCGATCCGTTGTCCGCGACAACGACCGACGCGAGATGGGAGGGCGGATGCTCGTGGAGCGACGCGAGGCACTGCGCCAGCAGATCGCGCGTGTTGTAGCTCACGATGATGACGTCGAGTCCGTCGGTCATCGCCGGCCGGCCGCCTCCTCCAGCGCACGCATGACGACCGCCGCGGATCGCGGCCACGAGAAGGCGGCCAGCCGGCGCCTGCCGGCGGAGAGCAGCGCGGCGTGGGCCGCGTCATCGGTCAGGAGCGACGTCATCTCGCGCCCGATGGTCTGGATGTCGGTCGACACGAGACGCGCGCCCTCCGCGTACACTTCGCGCGCGACCGGCGTGTCCAGGACGAGGGCCGGGACGCCGTGCGCAATCGCTTCGAGCGGCGTCATGCCGAAGCCCTCGTAGTCGGACAGGAAGGCAAAGACCCGCGCGCGCCGATAGAGCTCCGCGATCTCGTCGTCGCTGACGTACTCGCGCCATTCAACACGATCGCGGACGCCGCACTCCGCGGCCAGCGCGACAGGATCGATGCGCGGCGTCGTGCGGTTGTCGCCGACGAGGACCAGCCGCGCCTTCCCGACCGTGGCCGCCGCGATGGCAAAGGCCTGAATGAGGTCGGGGATTCGCCGCCGATTGAAGAGCGAGCCGACGTACAGCACGATGGGCTCGCGGCGTTCGTTCGTCAGGGAGCCGTCCGGCGCGGGCGCCCCAGGCGGCGCGAGGCGAATCTTCCCGTCCGGGACGCCCAGCCAGCGCACGATCTCGGCCGCCGAGAACTCGGAGATCGTCACGATGGAATGTGCGCTCCGGCCCGCCGATCGCGTCAGCCAGCGGCGCCGCCAGCCCTCGCGCCGCCCGAACCACTCGGGGTGCGCGAAGAACGAGACATCGTAAATGGCCACGACGAACGGCACGGCGAGGCGGAGCGGGGCCGTGTATCCGGCGGCGAAGAAGACGTCGGGATGCGCCCGGCTCACCGCGCGCGCGAGGGTCGTCTGTTCCCACCAGGTGCCGGGCCGGCCCGAGTCGTCGACGATCCAGTCGAACCGGGCGCCAAGCGGCTTCAGCTCCGGCGCCGGCGCCGATGGCACGACGATCGTGTAGCGGTGCGGCAGCGAAGGATCGGCCGCCCAGGCGCGAAGGACCTCGAGCAGATAGCGCCCCACACCGGTCGGCTGGCCCACGAGCTCGCGGCCGTCGATCGCGATGTGCAGGGGCACGGTCGCCTGCGTGCGCTCAACCATGGCGGCGGCGCCGTTCCTCGACGGCGAGATGCCATCCGCCACGCAGCACGCGGGCGGCGTCGCTCCACTGAAAACGGCGTGCCTGCAGCCAGCCCGCCTCGCGCATCCGATCCCGGGTCGCGCGCGATTCGAGCAGCTCGCCCAGGACGACCGACAGCCCGGCCGCGTCCTCGGGATCCACGAGCCGGCCGGCGTCACCGACGACTTCCGGCAGGGCGCCCCGGCGCGAGGCCACGACCGGCACACCGACGGTGAGCGCTTCGAGCGCCGGCATCCCGAACCCCTCCATGTGTGAGGGCATCGCGAAGACGAGCGCACGACGGTACAGCTCTTCGCGCCGGTCGGGATCGACGTAGCCCGGAATCTCGACGTGACCGGCGAGCGGCGGCCGCGTGGCGCGAGCGATGAGCCCGCCGGCGTCCGCCCCGAGGCGGCCCGCCAGCACGAGCGGCGGCGCGTCAGGGTGCCGCGCCAGGAGCCGCTCGTACGCGTCCAGCAGCACGCCGAGATTCTTGCGGGGCTCGAGTGTGCCGAGAAAGAGCACGCACGCGTTGCCCGCGACCGGTTCCTGCTCGCGGCGCGCCCACGCCGGCGCACCCGGATAGCAGATGGAGATCTTCGAGGCGGGCACTCCCAGGCGCCGCTCGACGTCGTCCGCGGTTCGCCGTGAGATCACGATCACGCGGTCGGCGCGGGCGGCATGTGACGCGGCCAGGGCGCCATAGTCACGGCGAATCTCGGCGCGCGTGCGCTCGGGATGGTCGAGAAAATCGAGGTCGGCGATCGTCACGACGCGTGCGGCGTGTCGCGACGGAATCAGCAGCGGATGGGACGACTGGACGACGTCGTACGCGGCGCCTGTCACGCGCTCGATCGGCGGCCATCCAAGACGATGCCAGGCGAGATTCAGCACGCGCACGGGAATCCGGCGATCGACGCTCTCGGCGCCCGGCACGGCATTCAGCGGCAGACGATCCTTCCACGACGACGAGAAGAGGTGGAGCTCGTCAGCGTCCGGCGCGCCCGCGACGAGTGCCCGGGCGAGCTCGTGGACGTACTCGCCCACTCCGGTTCGTTCCCGGAGCGCCGGGCGATAGTCGAGCAGAATGCGCACCGCGGACACGCTATCAGGCGGCGTCCCCGGCTCGCAACTCCTTGTCTTTCAAGCGGTTGACCCTTTTGTACGACAATGTTACCGTGTAGAGTTTGTTGACGGAGGAACGGAAGCGACATGCGAATTGCGGTCATCGGCACGGGCTACGTCGGACTAGTCGTCGGCGCGTGCTTCGCGGAAACAGGGAACGATGTCATTTGCGTTGACAAGGATGCCGCCAAGATTCGCCTGCTCAATCGCGGCCAGATTCCCATCTACGAACCGGGCCTCGAAGAGCTGGTCCGCAAGAACCGGAGCGAAAAGCGTCTGACGTTCACGACGGCGCTGGCCGGCCCGGTGCGCCGTTCGGAAGTCATCTTCATCGCCGTCGGCACCCCGACGGGCGAGGACGGCTCGGCGGATCTGAAGCACGTGCTCGCGGCCGCGCGAGACGTCGCGAAGGCGATGAACGGTTACAAGGTCATCGTCGACAAGAGCACGGTGCCGGCCGGAACCTCCGAGCTGGTGCGCCAGGCGATGCGGCGCGAGACCAGACACCCGTTCAGCGTCGTCAGCAACCCCGAATTCCTCAAGCAGGGCGCGGCCGTCGAGGACTTTCTGAAGCCCGATCGCGTCGTCATCGGATCGACTGACGCGAAGGGCGCCGACATCATGACCGAGCTCTATCGGCCGTTCACACGCACCGGCGCCCCGATCATGGTCATGGACTGCGCGAGCGCCGAGCTCGCGAAGTACGCGGCGAATGCGATGCTCGCGACGCGCATCTCGTTCATGAACGAGATCGCCAACGTCTGCGAGGCGTTTGGCGCCGACGCCGACAAGGTGCGGCAGGCCGTCGCCTCCGACCGGCGGATCGGCCCGGCGTTTCTCTTCCCCGGCGTGGGATACGGCGGGAGCTGCTTCCCGAAGGACGTCAAGGCCATCATCAAGTTCTCGGCCGACAAGAAGTACCGGTTCCGCGTCCTGGAGGCGGTCGAGGCGGTGAACGAGGCGCAGAAGCTCCGGCTCCTGTCGAAGCTCGACGCGCATTTCGGCCGGTCGCTCAAGGGCAGGACGATCGCGGTCTGGGGCCTCGCGTTCAAGCCGCGGACGGATGACATGCGCGAGGCGCCCGCGGTGCCGATCATCGAAGGGCTGCTCGCGCGGGGCGCGAAAGTTCGCGCGTTCGATCCTGAGGCGAAGGAGGTCGCGCGACGCATCTTCGGCTCGCGAATCGATCTGACGAAGCACGCGTACGACGCGCTGAAGGGCGCCGACGCGCTGCTGGTCGTGACGGAATGGAACGAGTTCCGTGAGCCCGACTTCGTCAGGATGAAGAAGCTGATGAAGCAGCCGATCGTCTTCGACGGCCGGAATATCTACACGCCCCACCAGATTCGCGCGCTCGGGTTCACCTACTCGTCCATCGGCCGGCCATGAGCACGGTCGTCGTCACCGGGGGAGCCGGCTACGTCGGGACCCACGGCGTCAGGGCGCTCGCCGCCGCCGGGTACGACGTGGTCGTGTACGACGATCTGTCCGCGGGGCACAGGGCGGCCGTCGAACGGCTGGCCGGGGCGTTTCCCGAGCGGGCGGTTTCGCTGGTCGTCGGTAACGTCCTCGACGGTGACGCCCTGCTCGCGACGCTCCAATCGTCACGGGCGACGGCCGTGATGCATTTTGCGGCGCGCCTGTCGGTCGGGGAGTCGGTCCGCGACCCGATCGGATACTATCGCGCGAATGTCAGCGGGACGTTGAGCGTGCTCGGCGCGATGGCGGACGCCGGCGTGAAGCACTTCGTGTTCTCGTCCACCGCGGCGACGTTCGGCGAGCCGCAGACGTCGCCCATCGACGAAGCGCACCCGCAGCGTCCCATCAACGCGTACGGCGAGACGAAGCTGGCCGTGGAGAGGGCGCTGCCCCACGTGGAGCGGGCGACCGGACTGCGGTCGGTGACGCTGCGCTACTTCAATGCGGCGGGCGCCGACCCGGATGGACTGGTGGGCGAAGATCACGAACCCGAGGTGCACCTGATTCCGCTGGCGATTGGCGCCGCCTACGGCGGCCTCCCGCTCACGATCTTCGGGACCGACTATCCGACACCGGACGGCACCTGCCTGCGCGACTATGTGCACGTGGCCGATCTGGCCGACGCGCACGTGCTGGCGCTCCGCGCGCTCGAGTCCGGCGCGCCGTCGGCCGCCTACAATCTCGGCAACGGCGACGGCATGTCCGTCAAGCAGGTGATCGAGTCGGTGAGCCGCGTGACCGGGCGCTCCGTCCCGCATCGCATCGGCGCGCGGCGGCCGGGCGATCCGGCGCGGCTCGTGGCGTCGAACGAGCGCGCGCGGCGCGAGTTGGGGTGGGCCCCGCGCCTCGGCGCGCTGGACGACATCGTCCGGACCGCCTGGCGATGGCACGAGGCGCATCCCCGCGGCTACGAAGACAGGCCCGCGAGAGCAACGTAATGTCGAGACTCAAAGGGATCCTGAAGGATCCGCTGCTGTCGGTCGTCATGCCGGTCTACAACGAGAAGACGACCATCGAGGAGATCATCCCGCGGGTCCTGGCGGTGCCCGCTGCGCATCGAGCTCATCGTCGTCGATGACGGATCGACGGACGGCACGCGCGACCTGCTCACGGGCCTCGCGCAGAAGTATCCCTTCAAGCTCATCTTTCAGGAGAAGAACGGCGGCAAGGGCGCGGCGCTCAAACGCGGCTTTCAGGACGTCAAAGGCGACCTCGTCGTCATCCAGGACGCCGATCTCGAGTACTCACCGGAAGAGTTTCCGGAGCTCATCTCGCTCATCTGCGAAGGGCGCGCGGACGTCGTGTACGGCTCGCGGTTTCTCGGGCGTCACCGGGTCTTTCTGTTCACGCACTACGCCGGCAATCGCCTGCTCACGCTCATCACGAACGTGTTGTACAACACGATGCTGAGCGACATGGAGACCTGCTACAAGGTGATGCGCACCGAGGTCCTCAAGTCGTTCGCGCTCGAATCGAACGGCTTCGGCATCGAGCCGGAGATGACCGCGAAAATCTTCAAGCGGGGCTATCGCGTCTACGAAGTCCCGATCACGTACGACGGCCGGGGCTACGACGAGGGCAAGAAGATCACATGGCGCGATGGGGTCGTCGCGCTCTGGGTGCTGATCAAGTACCGGTTCACCGAGTGAACGAGTTCCTGCGCCTGCTGCGCTACGCGGCACCATACAAGGGGCGGCTCGTGGTCGCGCTCCTCGCGATGATCGTCTACGCGTGCGGCTCGGTCGGGCTCGCCGCGCTCGTCAAGCGCATCATCGACGACGCGTTGCTGGCGCAGCGCGAGCTCGGCCTGGTCGCGGGCCTCATCCTGGCCGCGTACTTCCTGAAAGGCCTCGGCGGCTACATCTCGGGCTACGTGATGACCGACGTCGGGCTGCGCGTGGTCATGGACCTCCGCAACCAGTTGTTCCGGCATCTGCTCGATCAGTCGGCCGCGTTCTTCTCGCGCCGCACGACGGGCCAACTGCTGTCGCGGCTCACGAACGACGTCGCGCAGGTGCAGCTCGCCGTCTCGGAGACGGCCGCCGATCTGGTCCGCGAGTCGCTGGCGGTCATCGGATTCGCCGGCTGGCTCTTCTACAAGGACTGGCGCCTGGCGCTCGTCTGCATGACGGCGGCGCCGCTCATCGTCTACCCGCTGGTGCGGCTCGGCCAGCGGGTCCGCCGGACCACGCGCCGCAGCCAGGAGGAACTGGGGCACCTCACGCACCTGGGGGCCGAGGGACTCGGCGGTCACCGCATCGTCAAGGCGTTCGGCGCCGAGGGGCGCGAGGCGTCACGCTTCGCACGTGCCTCGCACCGGCTGTACCGGACGAGCATGAAGATCACGGGCGCGATGGCGGCGCTGCCGCCGCTCATGGAGTTCATCGGCGGCCTCGCGGCGGTGGGCGCGCTCTGGTACGGCTCGCGACGCATTGCGTCGGGCCTGATGACGCCGGGCGACTTCACGTCGTTTCTCACGGCCGCGTTCATGATGTACGGCCCGGTGAAGAAGCTGAGCCGGGTGAATGCCAGCCTGCAGCAGACCATCGCGGCCTCCGAGCGCATCTTCGAGATGCTCGACACGCATACGGAGGTGCCCGATCGTCCGGGCGCGCCCGCGCTCGCGCGGCTCCGCTCGGCCGTCGAGTTCCGGGACGTGGGCTTCGTCTACGCGGACGATCCCGGCCGGTTCGTGCTCCGGCATGCGTCGTTCCGCGTCGGCGCCGGCCAGGTCGTCGCCATCGTCGGCCTCAGCGGCGCCGGGAAGACGACGCTCGTGAACCTGATCCCGCGGTTCTTCGACGTGAGCGAAGGACGAATCGAGATCGACGGCGTGGACATCCGCGAGGTCTCGTTGACATCGCTCCGGGCGCAGATCGCGCTCGTCACGCAGGAGACGGTGCTCTTCGACGACACGGTGGCGGGGAACATCGCGTACGGCCGCCCGGAGGCGACCGCGGCCGACGTCGAGCAGGCCGCGCGCGCCGCGCACGCGCACGAATTCATCGGGACGCTCGCGGGCGGGTATCGGACGCAGATCGGCGAGCGCGGCCAGCGGCTGTCGGGCGGCCAGCGCCAGCGCCTCGCCATCGCCCGGGCGATTCTGAAAGACTGTCCGTTGCTCATCCTGGACGAGGCGACGTCCTCGCTCGACGCGGAGTCCGAGCTGCTGGTCCAGGACGCCCTGGCCAACCTGATGCGGAACCGGACCACGTTCGTGATTGCGCACCGGCTGTCCACGGTGCGCCGGGCGGACCTGATCGTGGCGCTGGAGCGTGGACATGTCGCGGAGATCGGCACGCACGAGGAGCTCGTGTCGCGCGTCGGCGGGGTCTACGCGCGGCTGTATGCGCTGCAGGCGTTCGACGACCGCAACCGCGCGCCGCACGCCGAGCCTGTAGGAGATATCAGCACGTGATTCGATCGATGACCGGGTTTGCGTCCGTCAGCCGCGAGGAAAGCGGCGAGAAGGTGAACGTCACCATCAAGTCGGTGAACCACCGCTTCCTCGACGTCCTCGTGCGGGCGCCGCACACGCTCGCGGCCGTGGAGAGCCGCGTGCGGTCGATCCTCGGGCAGAAGCTCACGCGCGGGCGCATCGAAGTGACGCTGGCGGTCGAGTTCACCGCCCTGCCGCCGAAGGAGGTCGTGCTCGACGAGCCGCTGCTCGACCGGATCGAGCAGGCACTCGCTGGCGCGCGCGAGCGGGGCCTGGTGACCGGCGCGCTCTCGGTGTCCGACCTGCTGCGGATCCCTCAGGTGCTCGACATCCGGCCGAGAGGCGAGACGGGCGGGGCGGGGCTGCCCGAAAGCGCCGCGCTGCTCGTCGAGGTCGTCGTGCGCGACGCCGTTGACGCGCTCGTCGTCATGCGCGACACCGAAGGCCGTTTCCTCGCCGGGGACATTGGCGCTCGCGTGACCGCGATGGCCGCGTTCGTGGACGAACTGGAGAAGATCGCCCGCGAGGGGCAGGCACAGCTCGAATCGCGCCTGCGCGAGCGCATTGCCGCCCTTCCCGCGGATGTGGCGGCCGATCCCGCCTCCCTCGCCCAGGAAATCGTCCGGTTCGTCGCGCGGTCTGACGTGGACGAAGAAGTGGTTCGCATGCGCGGGCATGTCGAGCACTGGCGCGCGCTCGCGGCGGGGCCGGAGCCGTGCGGCCGAAAGCTCGACTTCCTGGTGCAGGAGATGAACCGCGAGATCAACACCATCGGATCGAAGGTCGAGGGCTCGCGGGCGACGGAAATCGTGATTGCGGCCAAGGCCGAGCTCGAGCGCATCCGCGAGCAGGTGCAGAATGTCGAGTAGTCCCGCGCTCGGGCGGGGCCTGCTGTTCGTCGTTTCCGCGCCGTCGGCGGCGGGGAAGACCACGGTCGTCGATCGGCTGGTCGAGGTCTGCCCCTCGCTGGCGCGGTCGCGGTCCTATACGTCCCGGCCCGCCCGCGCCGGGGAACAGAACGGCGTCGACTATAATTTTGTGAGCCGGGAGACGTTCGAGCGCCTGGTCCAGGCCGGCGAGTTTCTGGAGTGGGCTGACGTCTTCGGGAACCTGTACGGCACGAGACGCCAGGACACCGAGTCGCTGCTCGCGTCGGGCGTCGACGTGGTGCTCGTCATCGACGTGCAGGGCGCGCGGCAGGTGCGCCAGCGCACGACGGGCGCCGTCAGCGTGTTCGTGCTGCCGCCGTCGTTCCGGATTCTCGAGCAGCGGCTTCGCGAGCGGAGTCAGGACCCGGAAGCGGCGATCGAACGGCGGCTGGCGACGGCCCGCACCGAAGTCTCGGCCGTCGACGAGTACGACTACGTCGTGATCAACGACGTGCTGGAGCGATGCGTGAACGAGATCGCGGCGATCGTTCAGGCCGAGCGCGCCCGCCGCGAACGGCGTCGCGCCGCCGTTGAGCCGATTGTGAGAACGTTCAAGGAACGTACGTAGCGCGGCCCGGGTTTCGGGCCGCGGAGAGTACGTAGCGCGACGGCTGTCAGCCGCGCGTCAAACGTCAGGAGAGAAGAATGACCAAGCCAGATCGATCCACCACGCAGCCGGAGAGCCGGTTCGAGTTCGTGACCGTGGCCGCGGCCCGGGCCCGCCAGTTGCTGCAGGGCTGCGTGCCGCGGGTCGAGGGCTCGCCGAAGCCGGCGCGTCGCGCGCTGCAGGAAGTGGCGGTCGGCGCCGTGAGCCGGACCGACGAGTCGACGGAGCAGTAGCGATGGCGTTTGTCGGCCTGGGCGTCACCGGCGGCATCGGCGCCTACAAGGCGGTCGAGGTCGCGCGCCTGCTGCAGAAGCGCGGCCACCGCGTCCAGGCCGTCATGACGCGATCGGCCCGCCGGTTCGTCGGGCCGCTCACCTTCGAGGCGATCACGCGCGAGCCCGTCATCACCAGTCAGTTCGCGCCGGGCATGAACGCGGACATCGAGCACATCGCGCTCGCGTCCGCGATGGATCTGCTGCTCGTCGCGCCCGCCACGGCCAACATCATCGGCAAGTTCGCGAACGGCATCGCCGACGATTTTCTGTCCGCGCTGTATCTCGCCACGAAGGCGCCCGTGCTCCTCGCGCCGGCGATGAACACGAACATGTGGGAACACGACGGCGGTCGCGGCCAACGTCGCGCGCCTGACGGCGCGCGGCGTCCGCTTCGTCGATCCGGGCGAGGGCTACCTGGCGTGCGGCTGGGTCGGCAAGGGACGCCTCGCCGAGCCTGACGCCATCGTCGAGGCCGCCGAGCGCGCTGTTTGCGGCGCGCAACTCCCTCGCTGGACGCCGCGTGCTCGTCACGGCCGGTCCGACGCTCGAGGATCTCGATCCCGTGCGGTTCATCGGCAATCGATCGAGCGGGCGGATGGGATTCGCGCTGGCCGAAGAAGCCGCGCGCCGGGGCGCCAGCGTCGTGCTCGTGGCCGGCCCGACGGCGATCGCGCCGCCGCCGGTCGGCGAAGTCGTCCGCGTGCGAAGCGCGCGCGAGATGCACGCCGCCGTCATCGCGCGGGCGAGCTCGGTGGACGCCGTCATCATGGCCGCCGCCGTGGCCGACTACACGCCGGCACGGGTCAGGCGTCGACGAAGATCGAGAAGGGCGGGGCGCTCACGCTCGCCCTCGAGCGCACGCCCGACATCCTCGCCGACCTCGGCGCCCGCCGCGCCGGCTCGAGCCGCCCGGTCCTCGTCGGCTTCGCCGCCCAGACCGGCGATCCCGTAGGCCGCGGCGCGTCGCAAGCTCGAAGCGAAGCGCGTCGATCTCGTCGTCGCCAACGACGTCACCGCGCCGGGCGCCGGCTTCGACGTCGAGACCAACCAGGTCACGCTCGTCTCGCACGACGACGCGGAAGCGCTGCCGCTGATGTCCAAAGCCGAGCGTCGCCTCCGCCGTGCTCGATCGCGTCGAACGCCTCCTCGCCGCCGCACCCGTCGCCTCCGTCGGCCGATGACCGACCGGCGCGAGATCGCCGAGCACCTCAAGTTCTTCGTCGAGATGGGTGTGGACGGCGTCTCGCGCGACGCGGCGTGGCGGACGCGGCAGGATAGCGGCGCTCGGCGCTTGGCTCCTGGCGCTCACGGACGGCCGGCGCAAGCGCCCGGGAGCCCAGCGCCGAGCGCCGAGTCTTGCTGTCGCTGCGAGAACACATCGGCGACTGCACGCGCTGCAAGCTGCACAAGCTTGGCCGGCGGCAGGTCGTGTTCGGCGTCGGCAACCCGGACGCGCAGCTCATGTTCGTCGGCGAGGCGCCGGGCGCCGACGAGGACCTCCAGGGCGAGCCGTTCGTCGGACGCGCCGGGCAGCTGCTGACGAAGATCATCGAGGCGATCGGCCTCAAGCGCGCCGACGTCTACATCGCGAACGTCATCAAGTGCCGGCCGCCGGGCAACCGCAATCCCGAGCCCGACGAAGTGGCGACGTGCGAGCCGTTCCTCTTCCAGCAGATCGACATCGATCCGGCCGCGCGTCATCGTCGCGCTCGGCACGTTCGCGGCGCACGCGCTGCTCAAGACCGACGCGCCGATCTCCCGGCTGCGCGGCCGCGTGCACGACTTTCGCGGCGGCTCGAAGCTCATTCCGACCTTCCATCCCGCCTTCCTCCTGCGCAGCTCCGGAGCGCAAGCGCGACGTGTGGGAAGACATGAAGAAAGTGCGTGCCCTCCTCGCCGAAGACGACTGACCGCGTGATCGCCGTCGCCGTGCCGGTGCCCGGGCTCGGCCTCCTCAGCTACCGCGTGCCCGACACGGCGCGCGCCGCGTGAAGGGCGCGCGCGTGAACGTGCCGCTCGGATCGCGCACGCGTCACGGGCGTGCGTCGTCGACACGGACGCCTCGGCGCCCGAACGGGCGTACTGAGGGACGTGCAGGAGATCGTGGACGACGAGCCGTTCCTGCCGGCGGCCGTCGTCGATCTCGCGCTGTGGGTGGGCGAGTACTACGCGTCCGGTCCAGGCGACGCGCTCGCGGTCGCGATGCCGCCGGCGGCGCGGCGCGGGCAGAAGACGTCGTTTCGAACCACCAGCGTCGCGGAGCTCGCGGGAAGTGGTCCCGGCGCGTCCGCGCTCAAGGGCGAGGCGCAACGGCGGGCGCTCGCGCTGCTCGGCGCCGCGCCGCAGGGGCTCACGCTCGCCGAGCTGCTGAAGCACGGGGTGACGCACGGCGACCGTCCGCCGGCTCGCGCAGCGCGGCTCGCTTCGGCTCCGCGAAGAGATCGTCGAGCGCGATCCGTTTGGCGGCGACGACGCGCGCGAAGGCGGGCTCTGGTCGGTCGCGCACGAGCCGCTCGCCGGTCGCGGGTTGACGCTCGAGCAGGCGGCCGCGTTCCGGCATCTCGAGGAGGCCGCGCTCGCGTCCGTCTCCGGACGATCCTCCTCCACGGCGTGACCGGCAGCGGCAAGACCGAGCTGTACCTCCGCCTCGCCGCGCTCGTGGTGGCAGCCGGCGCGGCGCGTGCTCGTGCTGGTGCCGGAGATCGCGCTCACGCCGGCCGTCGCCGGACAGTTCCGCGCGAGGTTCGGGGCGCGCGTGGCGATTCAGCACAGCGGGCTCTCGACGGGCGAGCGCCACGATCAGTGGCACCGCATCCGTCGCGGCGACGTCGACGTCGTCGTCGGCACGGGTCCGCGGTGTTCGCGCCGCTCGAGTCGCTCGGGCTCATCGTCGTCGACGAGGAGCACGAGGCGGCCTACAAGCAGGAGGAGGCCCCGCGCTATCACGGCCGCGATGTGGCGGTCGTGCGCGGGCGGATGGAAGGCGCGCTCGTGGTGCTCGGCAGCGCGACGCCGTCGCTCGAGTCGGCGGCGAACGCGCGCGACGGCCGCTACGACCTGATTCGACTCACGAACGCGTGCTCGACCGGCCGCTGGCCACCGTGCACATCGTGGACATGCGCGCGGAGTACGCCGCGCGCGGGGCCGACGTGACGCTTAGCGAGCCGCTCGTCGCACGCGATCGACGATCGCCTCAGCCGCGGCGAGCAGTCGCTCGTGCTGCTGAACCGGCGCGGGTTCGCGACGCGATCTTCTGCCGCCAGTGCGGCGCGTCGCTCGAGTGCCCGCACTGCAGCGTGTCGCTGACCTATCACCGCGCGCAGCGCCGTGTCCGGTGCCACTACTGCAACTACGCGGCGGCGGTGCCGCGGAAGTGCGGGGCGTGCGGCGGCGAGTACCTCGAGCAGTCCGGCTTCGGCACCGAGCGGCTCGAGGCCGACCTCCGCGAGCGGTTTCCGGGGGCGCGTGTCGCGCGCGTCGATCGCGACACCGTCCGGCGCCGCGGCGCGATCGCCGGCGTCCTGCGGCGTGTCGCGCGGGGCGAGATCGACATCCTCGTCGGCACGCAGATGATCGCCAAGGGCCACGATTTTCCGGCGGTCACGCTCGTCGGCGTCGTCTCGGCGGACGTCGGCCTCGGGCTTGCCGACTTTCGCGCGGCGGAGCGCACGTTTCAACTGCTGACGCAGGTGGTCGGACGCGCCGGCCGGGGAGAGACGCCGGGCGAGGCGATCATCCAGACGCTGTACCCGGAGCACTACGCGGTGCGTGCCGCGGCGGCGCAGGACTACGACGCGTTCTTCGAGCGCGAGATGGAGTTTCGCGAAAAGCTCGCGCTATCCGCCGGCGATCGCGCTCATCAACGTCGTCGTGAAAGGCCGGTCGGCCGACGCCGTGATGGCGGATGCGCACGATCTCGTCAAGCGCGTCCGGCATCACGGCCCGCATGGCCAAGTGCTCGGCCCGGCGCCGGCCGCGCTCGCGAAGGTCCACGACGAGTACCGCGCGCAGTTCTTCATCAAGGGAAAGAACCGCAAGGCGATGCGCGTCGCGCTCACCCGCGCCCTCGACGAGCGGCCGGACCTGAAGCGAAAGGTGACAGTGGACGTGGATCCCGTGTCGACGCTGTAGGGCGGCCCGGGCTGTGGGCCGCCAACTGGCCGCGGATTGCAGACCAATCCGCGCTACTAACGATCTCCCAGGAACGTCTCAATCGGGACCGGCGTGAAGCAGAGGATGAAGATGATGAGGGCGCAGAACGCGACGAGCGTCCGCGGCTGATCGAGCGGCTGATCTTCGTCGGCGATGCGCGGGTGGCGGAAGCCGAGGAAGAACGCCATGACGAGCATCATGATCGTCATCGCGATCCAGCTCAGCGACCTGAGCGTCAGCAGCATCGTCGCGACGAGCGTGAGCGATCGAGACGGTCTTCGCGCGCGGGCCGAGGAGCGCGTAGACGATGTGGCCGCCGTCGAGCTGGCCGAACGGCAGCAGATTGAGCGCCGTCGCCAGCATGCCCCACCAGGCGGCCATCGCCATCGGATGGGCGACGACCTCCAACCCGTCGGGAAGCGGGCCGAAGCGCAGCGCGGCGACGAGCTGGAACAGCAGCGGCTCGCCGAACCAGAGCGAGCCGGGCTGAACCGGTGCGAGCTCGGACTTCGTCACGCCCCAGAACAGGAACGGCACGAGCACGACGAAGCCGGCGATGGGACCGGCGACGCCGATGTCGAAGAGCGCGCGCTTCGACGGAAAGCGCTCGCGGATGCGAATGACCGCGCCGAACGTGCCGGTCAGCGAGAAACGGCGCGGGCAGGAAGTAGGGAAGCGTCGCGTCGACGTTGTAGCGGCGGCAGTACGCAGTAGTGGCCGAACTCGTGCGCGCGCGAGAATCGTCAGCAGCGGGATCGAGTACCACAGCCCGTTCAGGAATGCGCCCCAGCCGAACAGCCCGGCCTGGATGACGCCAGCAGGTTCAGCGGTCAGGCCGAGATACAAGAGCGCCTGCGCGTACGTCGTCGTGAGAAACGTCGCGAAGAACAGCAGCAGATGCCGGCCGTAGCGGTGCTGGAATCTGGCCTGCGGCAGCAGCGGCGGCGCCGGAGGCCAGCCGCTCGGCGCGGGAGGCGCAGAGGACGGGTCCATCGGTTGGGAAGAGATTTCGCGATCGGATGTCACTCGGGCTAGCCGCCGATGTTCTGCAGTTCCTTGCCGGGCTTGAACCGAATCGTTCGGCCCGGCGGGATTCGCACTTCCTTGCCGGTCCGGGGATTGCGGCCGATGCCGCGCTTGCGCGGCTTCACCTGGAAGACGCCAAACCCGCGCAGCTCGATCCGCTCGCCGCGCATCATCGAGGCCCGCATGGCGTCGAAGACGGCGTCGACGGCCACCTCGGCCTTCACCTTGGTGATGTCGGCCAGCCGCGACACCTCGTTGACGATGTCGACTTTGATCATGACTTAGCGGGTCGCCACTTCCTGTAAGTGACAATAAAGAAAAGGACTTACGGTGTCAAGTGACGGTCTAAGTGATCGAACAGACCGGTGCAGCGATCGTACACTCGTGAGGTGACCAGGCGCCAGCACGGGGCCAACGGTCGTGCTCGTCGGCCGGCCGAACGTCGGCAAGTCCACCCTCTTCAACCGCATCACCGGCAAGCGGCGGTCGATCGTCGCGCCCGTGGCCGGCACGACGCGCGATACGCTGTCGGCCCCGGCCGACTGGCGCAGACCGGTCGTTCACGCTCGTCGACACCGGCGGGCTGTTCGGCGCGACGACCGATCCGCTGCACGAGCTGGTCGTCGAGCACGGCCTCAGGGCGCTGCAGAGCGCCGACCTCGTCGTCTTCGTCGTGGACGCGAAGGAGGGGCTGGTGCCGGGCGACGAGGAGATCGCGCGAGCGTGCTGCGCGCGATGAGCAAACCGGTCATCCTCGCCGTCAACAAGACGGACGACAAGCAGGCGCGCAGCCGCGCGATCGAGTTCTTCCGGCTGGGATTCGACCCCGTCGTCGAGGTCGCGGCCGAGCACGGCGACGGCGTGGCCGAGCTGCTCGACGAGGTCATCGCGAGGCTGCCCGCCGACCGCGCGGCCGCCCAGACCCCGGAGGACGAGACGTCGGTCGCCATCGTCGGCCGGCCGAACGTCGGGAAGTCGTCGCTCGTCAACCGCCTGCTGCGCGAAGAGCGCGTGATGGTGAGCGAGATGCCGGGCACGACGCGCGACACGGTCGACGTGGTGCTGAAGTGGCACAAGCGCACGTTTCGGATCGTCGACACGGCGGGCATGCGGCGGCCCGGCCGCGTGGCGATCGGCGGGCAGGTCGAGGCGGTGAGCGTCGTCCTGGCCAAGCGCGCGATGGCGCGGGCGGACGTCGCCGTGCTCGTCGTCGACGCCACCGAGGGCGCCGGCGATCGCGAGGCGGCGATCGCCGGCGAAGCCGACGGAGCCGGCTGCGGCATCGTGCATCGCCGTCAACAAGTGGGACCTCGTGAAGGGGCAGGGGCAGGACTTCGCGAAAGAGTTCGACGACAAGCTGCGGTTTCAGCTCAAGTTCCTCGAGTACGCCCCGATCGTCCACATCTCGGCGCTGACGGGCGAGCGCACGCCGAAGCTGCTCGAGGTCGTGGACCGCGTGGCCGAGGCGCGCAAGCGGCGCGTGCCGACGGCCGAGCTCAACCGGTTCCTCGAGGCGGTCACCGTCGGCGCATCCGCCGACGAGCAAGACCCGCCGCGAGGTGCGGATTCTCTACGGCGCGCAGACGGGCATCGCGCCGCCGGCGTTCGTGCTGTTCACGAACGTCGCGACGGAGCTGCACTTCTCCTACGAGCGGTATCTCGTCAACCGGCTGCGCGAGTCGTTCGGCTTCGAAGGCACGCCGATCCGGCTGACCGTGCGACGCCGCGGCGGCGACCGAAGTAGGGCGGCCCGGGCTGTGGGCCGCCAACTGAACGCGCTCCGGTTGTGGAGCGCCAATTGCCCGCGTAGGGCGGCCGGGCTATGGGCCGCCGAATGCGCCGACCAATTTTCGCTCTGCTATACTCTCCGCGTTCTACTCGTTGTGACGACCGCCGCGATCCCCAATCGTTCCGTGTTCCGGGCGCAGGAAGTCTGCGAGCATCGCCGAGGTCCAGCCGTACGTCCTGCGCAGCTGGGAGGCGGAGTTTCCTGATCTCGGCGTCGCCAAGACCGCGACAAGCCCGCGCGTCTATCGCCGGGCGGACGTCGAGCGGGTCCTGCGCCTCAAGCATCTGCTGTTCGTCGACGGCCTGACGCTCGCCGGCGCGCGCAAGCGGTTGAACGAGGAAGGGGCCCTCGCCGACAGAAGAGACGGTCACCGACGCAGACGTCGCGGAGTTGATCGACGACGAGACGCGTCAGCACCTGCGCGACGTGCGCCGTGGCCTGCAGTGGATTCTGGGCGTGCTGAGCGGCGACGGCGTCACGCCGGAGGATCGCGTGCTGGTCGCGTCCCCAAGGCTCGCCGCCCGCCCCACGCGCGGCAAGCCGCCCGCGCGAAGGCCGGTCGCGGCGAAGTCAGCCGCGAAGCGCGCAGCGAAGGGGAAACGCCGCTAGGCAGTCCGAATTGCCCCATTGCCTCATTGCCTCATTGCCCGCATTACAATGGTCAGTTAGTGTCGGGATGTAGCGCAGCCTGGTAGCGCACTTGACTGGGGGTCAAGGGGTCCCGAGTTCGAATCTCGGCATCCCGACCACATATCTCCGATGTGGTCAGTAAGTTACGGCCCGGCCCTCAGCCGGGCCGTTCGTGTTTTTGGTCTCGCTTGTGCGAATAGTGTGCGAATCTACTCCTCACCGCCGGAGCCGACTTTCAAAAGCAGGGAAACGACACGCTGCCGATGCTTTCCCAGCTGTCGATACCAGACCGGAAGGGGCTCGAAGGTGAATTGGCTCCGAAAGTAACGATTCAGGCACGCGACCAAAGCAGCCACGGCGCCCTCTGGACTGCTAACACTGCTCTTCAGCACGACTTCAGCGAGCCGTTCGCCTTCTTTCACTTGTTCCTGCTTCCCCATGCCTTCCGCCAGTCGCCCGAGTTGCTGCAAGAGAGCCGCGTCATCGAGCAACTCTAACCGTATCGAGAAGTACTGAAGACTGAAGGTTCTGTCATCCCAATTCTTGGCAGCATCGCTGGCTAGAAGTTTTCCCCGAAGCCTGCGAATTGTTTCGCCGGGATCGATGCCGACGCGACGCTGAGCTTCGCGGTAGAAGACGTGGTGCAGGATCGGGTCGTACAGGAGGATTCTCAGTTGATCAAATACGCCCGACTGGGTCTTCATGCTCACGGGGAATTTCCACTCCACGACGGGATAGCCGCGGTCGCGAAGGACAAAATGAAAGAGCTCGTGGACGATCACGTCTTGCGCAAGGCCCGTGGTTGGATTCAGCCTGACGATTGGCGTTCCATCCTCGGCCACCGAAGACATCCCTGGCATCGGGTGATCTCTGGGAAGCCATTCCTCGCGAATGGGCTTATCGAACATCCTTTCTACCTCGGTCGCCAAAGCCGAGAGCTTGGCATCCAGACGGATGCCAAAAAGATTTCGGCTTGAGCTCCCCGCGGTCTGCGAACGAATCGCAGGGGCGTGGAACACAGCCACGACAACGAAACAAAGACAAAGAATCACGACCGCACGACGGCGGTTTCTCCGCATGGCGCCCCTTGATCGAATGCGGTCTCCGTCAGCAACCGGCTGAATGGGTTAGCACCCGGCCGGCAGAACCATTCTTGCCAGAGGTCTCGTCCACGGCAACCGCTGATTTCCCCTTGGGGGTGCCAATGCTGTGACGGAGCCCGGGAGTGATTCGCCAAGCGTAAATTCTATTGCGCTCAATCACGTCCCTGGGTCAGTATGCCCTCGCCAAAACCCGTTGGGAGGACGGAGACAGGGCTCTCCAAACACGCAGCAACCCCGTACACCACGGCTATCGAGGATGCCGCTTATGACGAAGCTTGTACGTAGCGTTTCGTGGGCAGTCGGTCTAATCTCTCTCGCACTCGCGGCGCCGACTCGGGCCGAGGCCACCCCCGTCTCCATCCTGTTCACCGGCTCTGTAAGCCAGACCTTCGACGGGACACTCGTTCCGCAGGGCACTCCTGCAACCATCCTTCTACAGCTGACCCGGACGTTAACCTCCAAATTGGAGCGCCTGGACGACCTCCGGGAGGCGGCGCCTATACCTTCAGGGCGCTGATCACGTTTCTCGGGCTTCAGTACACGTTGACTGGGATCTTTGAACTCAACTGGGACCTCACCTTCAATTTCCCATCGCCGGGTTTAATCCGACTTCTCGAAACCGGGTTGAGTGGTCCTCCGCTGGTGCCCCAACCCCCTCCTTTGCCCATCTCTTGGACGCCGTTCGTCTGGTGCCAGTGGCCTTTCTGCGCCAGCGTGTTCGGGGCGACCGATCCCGATTCCCCGGATTTTCCGGATTTTCAAAATCTCGCTTTCAGACTCGATTTCAGTGGCAACTGCGACCTGCCCGGCTGTCCGGGTGGCGGCATTTTGCGGTCAGCGGCAGCAATCCGCAGGTATTGCCGGAACCGACTTCGCTGCTGCTGATCGGGACCGGATTGGTGGCCTTTCGTCGCTGGGTGCGTCGGCGCTAGTTCCGATGGCATAGACCGAGCTCGCGGGCCCGGCTTGGCTGAGGGAGGCGCTTGGTCTGACGCCGCGAGCTGGGCCGTCGGTCCAGGACGGCGCCAGATCGAAGCACCTACACGACGCCGACGCCCGTCGGCGCGCCGCCGGAGATCACACTGCGCGCGAAGCTGGCCAGGGAGCGGAGTTCGCGCGCGCCACGCGTCGGCGCCCTGCGGCCCGATGCGCTCACGAATCGCTCTCTCCACGTCCTGCAGCAGCGCCGGCCGCACGATCGGCCCCCACTGCTGCGCGTCGCCGATGTGAATCGGAGGATTGGGCGCCGTGAACACCGCGCGCAGCACGTCGTCGCGCCCCTCGCGCGCGCCGGCGAGAATCGGTGGCGGATCAGCGCGTCCTCGCGGTCGACCCGCTGACGGAGATCGGCGAGTCGCATGTAGTCGAGCACGTCTGTGCACGATGTCGTTTCTGGCAATGTTGGCCGTCATGAAGGCAGCAAGAGTCTTTTTCGAGACCGGGGGGATTCGCTGGCGGCGACCCCAACAACCCGTACAGTTTTCGTAAGAGTTCTACGGGGGCCGAAAAGGGAACCCTGAAACGATGGCGTTACCAACCGCCGGATCGAATGCAATCAGACTCCTGAGAAAATCAACGACCGTACTTTCGAGACGCGCGCACGGAGGATGCGGCCGAGCGCTTCAATGTGGGCTTTGGTGAACTGACTCATTCGGATGTCTCCGTTGAAAGTCGCACTCACGAGGATCGCGATATCCCCTAAGCATAGGCGCCCGTTGACGGCCTCTCGCCGTCGAGACGCTTGGCTTCAACAGCAGTAACCACGTAGTCGAACCCTCTGACGAGCCGGAAACCGCGTCGCCGCCGACAAGGCGTATCAGAACGCAAAGCAGCACTCCGACAAGCAGAACGCGCGCATCGAGCACGACAAGGCGCTGGGGCGCGTGATGACGGCCGTGTTGAAGGACGACACGGAGCTGTTCAAGCAGTTCATGGACAACGAGGGCTTCCGGCGCTGGCTCACCGACACCGTGTTTGGGATCACGTACGAGAGGCCGACGGCCTAATAAGCGGCGCCGATCGACGTAGTGCTCGGCGAGCCGCTCGTGAGGAAGTTCCGCGCGAAGGCCGCCAAGCTGGGGAACTCGCCAGGCGCGCGACGCGTCGGCGCCCTGGGGCCGATCTTCTCACGAATCGCAGTCTCCCCGTTCTGGAGCGGCGCCGGCCGGAGCCTCGGCCCCACTGCTGCGCGTCGCGGATGTGGCTTGAAGAGTGTCAGCAACAGCCACGACGTCGGGACAGGTCAGTGAGTCAGAATCCCGGCAAGCTCCTCGATACTTAATCGAACTGATTGTCCCGGCTCAAGCACTCCCAAATTGGCGCGATGGCTTCTGAAAATGGAACGCTTAGTGCTCTGAGGTATGGAACGGCGCCTGGACCAAGAAAGGCACGCCACCGCGCTTCAACAGCGGCTGCATTCGGATCGCAAATCCAGATCCTTCTGAGCGGAGCACCGATTGTCGCGAGTCCGAACAAGTCTCGGAAGAAACGATCTGACTGGGGTAGGGAATATCCGATGACGAAGACGTTCCGGGCACGCGACAATTCAATTCCAGCCTGCTTCCACACTCCCCCGAGTGCCTTATGAGCTTGGGCCTTATACCAAGTTGGCGGAACAATGACGGGATCCGCTGAGCATGGCGAGCCACAAGCCGCGCACCGATGCCGATCCAGTTGTGATCCTACTCGCAGCCCTTCGAGCGGACTACTCCAGCCGCACTCGGTTATTGCCAGACAATCGGCTTTCGAGCAGCGGGCCCAATGAAGCGAGCCGTGCAACTTCAAGATCCGGCTCTGATCAGGGACTAGCAGTCTGTCCTGAGGCCCGCGGTCATCTCGATAATAATCACCTGGGTCTTCGGCGAGACCCACGTCGACTGCGGTGTCGTAGTTGAACGTCAAGATGGTGTAATACATGACGCGATGCATGAGTTTGCGAAACTTGTCATATGGAACAGGCATGCCGGCGTCGTCTGAGTTTCTGTTCTGACAATGTAGCGTTCGGTTCAAAGTCTGCACTATCAGTCGTCGTAACGAAATGTCAAGGCGACTAAGTTCTGCGGCAGTCAATCCCGGAACCTGGTTCAGGAGCTGCGCCATCTCAAACGTCGACCAGAGAGACTCCACATTTCGAAGCTCCAGATTTGCGTTCGCATAGGCAGCGCGAAGAGTCTGCTCTGCTTTGAAAACCAGCTCTGTGTCCTGATCCCGCAGCCGAAGGTCCTGAGCGACGTCGATAAAGTCCAGCATTAACGGCGCTCCTGCCTCCCGCGAAGCGCCCGCGCCGAGAATGAACACATTAGTTGCCAAGCTCCGGCATTCTACAAGACGAGCTACTTGGCCGGTGCCAGTAGCCCTCGAAAACGCGTTGCTACTTGACGTCGATCTCCTCGAGCGCGACCAGGATAGTCTTGCCGTTGCGACACACGACGACCGGACGACCCTCCCGCTTATGCTCGAGAAGAGCCTTGCGCACACCACGCTGCAAGGCTTCGTCGATGCGACGCCCGTCCTCGACGAAGATCCAATGAGGATCCTTTACAGTTTCAGGCTTCATGATCAGTATCAGTCGCAGTCTGCCTGGCCAGTCGCCATCTGTCCTCAGCGTAAACCTTCTGGGTTCCATCCGGCAAACCCTCGGCAATAAGGACGAGTGCGAGATCGGAGCTGTCGTACATGCGCCACGTTGACACCAATGGCACGTACAACTCGAAGAAGTTGCGGACGCCACGCCGATACCGACGCTGAATCGTTGCTGTGGGAATGGAGTGCCCACCGCGTGCGACGCGATCCGCCACGCGCGCGATGGCCGTTTCGACTGACGGCAGCCACAGAAAGATGACGTGCACTGCGTAGCCATCGTTTTTCAGGCGGTTCAGCCAAGGTGCGAACGAGCGGCTGGCGAGTGTCGTCTCGAATGCGAAAGTGGCGCGCGCGGTTGCGAGGGTCTTGATTCGTCCGAGCATGACGCGGCCCGCCGCGATTGACGCGCCTTCCCTAGTGAGGGCTGACAATCCGCTGGCGATGTCATCGGCGTTGACGAACTCCGCTATCCCGAGCGCGCTCAGCAGGGAAGGCGCCACCGTCGACTTGCCGGCCCCGTTTGGCCCGGCGACCACCACGACCACGGGCGGACCGGTCACGCCGACTCCTTCGACGACGAGTGCACCACGCGTTCTCGAAATCGTCAATGAAAATCGATGGTTTTCGTGTGTCGGGCTCGTCAGCGCAGTGTTGCCTATATACTGGTCAGGTCAGTCCAGTAGTTCGACGCCCGCCTGCGTTCGAAATAGCGCCCAAGAAGGGTGCGCGCCGACCGGCCCCCATCGGCCTCAACTATTGGTACGGGTGAATCGGTGACCATCACAAAAGACGACAGGTGCGCGCACGCCAGCGAGATGCTCTCGGACCTCTACCGGCTCATAGAAGCCCTCGATCGCCGTGTGCCGCGGCTGGAGCGGCTGGGCGAGGCCCAGATCGCCCATGACGCCGCGGACCTTCGAGAGCGCGCGGTGAGTTTGATTCGCCGGATCGAAGGCAACGCGCCCCTGGACTGAACGAGACGAGCCGACGCGGCGCTATGCCGCTCCAAGCACGACAGTGACGTCGTGCACCCGGCCGTCTTCCACGAGCGGAATGGCCAGCGGGTTCACGAGCGCGCCATCGAGCGTCGCCGCCTTGACTCCGCGACATCGCCGGCCCGGATTCGACACCGCAACGTTGTAGCGCGTCTCCCCAATCCGCCAGACGATCTGATACTCGGGCCACGTCGATGGAATGCACGGGTCCACCGAGAAGGTCGCGCCCGCGCGACGTAAGCCGAGAATGCTCTCGATCGCGGCACGATACATCCAGCCGGCGGAACCGGTATACCAGCTCCACCCGCCCCGGCCGCGGTGATCCGGGTGACTGTAGACGTCGCCGGCAACCACGTACGGCTCCAGCCTGTACCGTCCGACGTCGGCCGCGTTGCGCGCGTGGTTGATGGGATTGAGCATGTGGAAGACCTCGGCGGCTTCGTCGCCGCTGCCGAGCCTGGCCAGCGCCATCACGATCCACGCCGCGGCATGCGTGTACTGGCCGCCGTTCTCACGCACGCCCGGAGCATAGCCCTTGATGTACCCAGGATCCTGCGCCGAGACGTCGAACGGCGGATGCAGCAGCAGCAGGACCTGCGCGGCACGAGACAGGAGGAACGTTCTCACCGCGTCCATCGCCCGGTCGGCGAACTTCAGCGGAACGGCGCCGGAGAGCACTGCCCAGGACTGTGCGATCGAATCGATCCGGCCCTCGTCGTTCTGGGCCGAACCGAGCGGTGTCCCATCATCGTAGTACCCGCGGCGGTACCACTCGCCGTCCCACGCCAGACCGAGAGCGCCGCCAAGGCGCTGCGCCTCCGCTCGATAGTGATCCGCGCGTACGCGATCGCCCCTCGCATCGCAGATCGGCGCGAACGCGGTCAGGACCGAGTGCAGGAAGAACCCGAGCCACGTGCTCTCGCCGCGCCCCTCGGCGCCGACGCGGTTCATGCCGTCGTTCCAGTCGCCACTGCCAAAGAGCGGCAGTCCGTGCGCCCCTTCGGTCAGACCCCGATCGATCGCGCGGAGGCAGTGCTCGAACAACGAGGCCTGAATCGCGGACACCGCCGGCTGCCCGTACGCGCTCTCTTGATGCGGCTCGAGCGGCGGGGCCTCGAGAAACGGGACGCGCTCGTCGAGCACGGCGGCGTCGCCGCTGGTGTCGACGTAATGGGCCGCGACGAACGGAAGCCACAGCAAGTCGTCGGAACACCGGGATCGCAGTCCTCGGCCGCTCGGCTCGTGCCACCAGTGCTGGACGTCGCCTTCGAGGAACTGCCGCGCGGCGGCGCGCAGCAGATGCGCCCGCGCCAGATCCGACCGGGCGAACGAGAGCGCCATGACGTCCTGCAACTGGTCCCGGAATCCGTACGCGCCTCCCGGCTGGTAGTAACCGCAGCGCGCCCACAACCGGCAGGCGATGTCCTGATACAGCAGCCAGCGGTTGACGATGACGTCGAACGAATCGTCGGGGGTGTGGACCTCGATCGCGCCGAGGGTGCCATCCCACTCGGCCTCGACGCGTTGGCGCGCCGCACGCGCAGCCTCGACGCCGCCGTGCCGGGCGATCAGGGCACGCGCCTCGTCCGGGCTCCGGCCCTGGCCGACCAGCAGCACGAGACGATGTGACGCGCCCGGGGCCAGCGCGACTTCCACGTGAAGCACCGCGCACGGATCGAGCCCGGCGCCGAATCGCGCCGGCAGCTCCGGCGTCCGCAGGCCTGCCGGGTTCGCCAGTGCGCCGTTGCGTCCGATGAACACCCCGCGATCGCCCGTCGCGGATCGCACGGCGTCGCTCACCTGCGCGAACGCGACCCGGCCCGCGAACTCCACGTTGTAGGCGTTGGTGGCGAAAATCGTCGCGGTCTCCGCATGGAACTCGGTCACGACGTGTGTGTTCTGATCCTCGCGTGGCGGCCCGATACCCAGTCGTTGTAGGTCACCACACTGAGGCGCCTGGGCAGCGGGCCCGTGTTGACGAGCGTCAGGACCGAGAACTTCACCGCATCTGACACGTCCACGAAGACTTCGAGGTCGTGCGCGATGTCGCGGTGGGTCCGCGAGAACCGCGTCACGCCGGCGGCATGGCGAATGATGAATCGGCCGCTCGCTGGATCGCGCCGGACCGGGCCGGGCGTTGGCGACCAGACCTCCCCGGACTCGTCGTCGCGGATGAACCACGCTTCGGCCGTTGGGTCGGCCACCGGGTCGTTCGCAAACGACGTGAGCCGATTCTCGCGGCTGTTCTCAGCCCATGTGTGCGAAGCGCCCGACGCCGTCACGATTGTGCCGAAGCCCGGGTTCGCAAGCACATTCGCCCACGGTGCCGGTGTTTCCTGATCGCCTTCCAGCACGACGAGGTAGGCGCGGCCGCCGTCGGCAAAGCCGCCGGCGCCGTTGGCCAGGAGGAGCGGCGGCACCGGGATCGCTTCGACGACCGGCGGGACGGGCTCCCGCGCGGTGGAGGAGGGAGAGACGACCAGCGGCGGAAGCGGAAGCTCTCCGGCATACGGTCGATCGAGCTGCATCTGCAGACCGCCATCGAGCCCGCTGAGGACGGCACGGGCGACCGACTCGAGCAAAGCCCGCTCGGATTCCGTGATTTCGTCGCCGCGCAGGAGGTACGCACCCCCGGACCGTTGCCGCCACCCGCGCCACGGCCCGGCGTCGAGCAGCGCCGTGAGCTGGCCGTGCGTGTCGGCGCGGTAGCTCGCCTCTTCCTCGTTCAGGATGACGACGTCGGCCTTGAGTCCCTTGAGGCGCCAGTACTCCTGCGCCTGGAGCACCTGCCGGACGAGCGGCAGGTCGTCCGCCTCAACGGCGCGCACCAGCAGGATGGGCAGATCCCCGGAGATGCTGTGCCGCCACAGTCCGGGCTGGCCCAGCTGGCTGGCGGCCAGTCGGTCGGCGGCGGCTCGGAGCGACCCGTCGGAGAACAGGACACGGGACGCGAGCCGATCGAACAGGAGCGCCTCGTCGCTCGAGATCGCGAGATGATGCAGCGCACTCTGCGCGTGGCCGAGCGACAGCGTGAAGGCCCGTATGGTCGCCGTCGGGTCACGGTACTTCTGTGCGAGCGCCTGCGCCGCGTCGCGGCTGCTCGCCACGCCGGTCGCAAAAGACAGGCGGACGGAAGCGCCGGGCGGCAATCGGATGCGTTGGCGCAGGCTCAGAATCGGGTCGAGCACGATGCCCGTGGTCCCGGAGAGCCGGCGGCCGTCCATCGCCGCGGGCGATCGCGGGTCGCGGCCGCGCCCGAGGAACTGCGCCCGGTCTGTTTCCCATTCAATCGCGCCCTGCGTCCGCCCTTCCAGGCTCAGGACGTGCAGCGCCCAGAGTGGCACCTCGGCGGGATCGCGCCGGCGCCGGTGACAGAGCAACGCGGAGCTCGCCGGTGCGTACTCCGTCTCGAGAAAGAGCTTGCCGAACGCGGGGTGCGCGAGGTCGGCTGCCGGAATGGCGAGCGCGATCTCGACGTAGCTCGTCACGTCGATTTCGCGCGTGCGCGAGCCCTGGTTGCTGATCGCGAGCCGGCGGACTTCGATGTCGTCTTCGGTTGAGACGGCGATGTCGAGCTGGCTCACGATGGTCCCATCGCGGCGGCGAAGCGTCGCGCGGTCGGTCCGAAACGTGACGAGATAATCGTCCGGCTCGACGCCGGTCGGCTGATACGCCGCGGACCAGACGTCGCCGGTCCACACGTCCCGCAGATAGAGGTACACGCTGCCGGGATCGAGCGTCGCGTCCCGGCGCGTGCGCGTCACGGCGACGTCCTCGCGGAGGAGACTGCCGCCGCCGGCGTGGGTGACCACCGAGACGAGCCGACCGTTCGAGAGTGCCTGGGCATGCGGGAACACCGTGTGCGGCGAGCGGTAGCGCCGCACGGGCAACGGCGGCGGCGCGGCGACCTGCACGTCGTCGGCGAGCAGCCTGCGCTTCGCGGGCACCTCGCGCGGCCGCCGTTCCTGCAGCAGCCGTTCCGTGGCGCGCACGCGCGAATCCAGGTGAAACCGGGCCACGGCGACATCGTCCCGCAGCGTATTTGCCAGCGCGACGAGCGTCATGCCCTGGTGGTGCGCCATGTAGGTACGAACGATCACCGGGTCGGCGGGGACGCTCGCACCGGTCACGTTCTGCGTGCGGTCGGTATAGTCGATGGCGTCAAAGAACCCGTAGTCGCCTTCGAGACCGAGCGCGGCCAGCCTCCTCAGATTGCTCGCGCTCTCGGTCGGAACCAGCATGGCCGCGAGGGCGCTCGCGTACGGCGCGACGACCAATTCGTCGCCGAGGCCTCGCTTCAGTCCCAGACCCGGTACGCCGAACGCCTTGTACTGATAGATGCCGTGCCGATCGACGGCGTTGTAGGCACACTCGGAGATTCCCCAGGGGACGCCTCGCTTCGCGCCGTACTCGATGTGGCGCCGGATCGCCAGACGAGACGACTGATCGAGCAGCGTGTCCGGGTAGCTGCGCGTGAGGAGCAGCGGCATCAGGTACTCGAACAGCGTCGCGGTCCACGACAGCAGGACCGGCGCGCCGTGCACGGCCGTGACGGCGCGCCCGAGATGAAACCAGTGAGATTCGGGCACGTCGCCCTTGCTGATCGCGAGCAGGCTCGCCAGCCGCGCTTCAGAGGCGAGCAGGTCGTAGCGCGAGCGATCGAGGCGGCCTTCTCCCTCGGCGTCGGCCAGCCGGTAGCCGATGCCGAACAGCTGCCGTCGCGCATCATAGAGCGGCCTGAAGTCCATCGCGTCGAACAGGGCACTGGCGCGCGCGGCGAGGTCACGCAGCCGTGTCGCCGTCCCGCCGTTGCCGTCGCCCGCGGCAAGCTGCGGCAAGGCCGAGGCGAGGGTCACGAGCGCGCCCGCGAGATTCCCGCTGTCCACGGTGGACACATAGCGCGGAGGGAGCGGCGCGAGCGTCCGCGTGTCGTACCAGTTGAGCAGGTGGCCCTCGAATCGCTCGAGGCGCTCGACCGTGGTCAAGCGTCGCGTCGAGCCGTTCGGCCATGTCGTCGACGTCGATGAAGCCGAGGTCATGCGCGGACACAGTCGCGAGCAGGGCCATCGCGATGTTGGTCGGTGACGTCCGGTGGGCCACCTGCGGCTCGGGCATGAGCTGCACGTTGTCGGGCGGGAGCGCGTGATCGGCCGGCCCGACGAAGGTGTCGAAGTAGCGCCACGTCTTGAGTGCGACGGCCTGGAGAAACGAGCGGTCGTCGGCGTCGAGCGCTTCGCGGCGTGACGGCGCCGGACGGCTCAGCGCGAACGCGATCGCCGGCGCCGCCAGCCACACGGCCGCGAACGGCAGCGCGGCGGGAATCGACTGTGGGGCGAATGCGAGGACACCGGCAGTCGCGCCGGCCGCGACGAGCGGGCTCGCCATCATGCCCTTCGCGAAGGCGCCAAGCCGCGGCGTGCCGCCGCGACGAGCCGCCGCCGCGGCCGTCTCCCACTCGAGCAGGCGCTCGCGTGTGAGGCCGACGCGGACGAGGGTCACGGCGATCGCGTGAAGCCGCTCGTACGCCTCACTCGCCAGAAAGACGACCTGGAGCACCGCGCGCGCCGCGGCCAACCGGAGATCCTCGAACTGCGCCCGCCATCGAGCGGGGCGCCACAAGGCGGCGAGCATCGCGACCACCTGATCGGCGACGGGAAACGCGACCGGCGCCAGCGCCACGGCCGTCCACGCGACCGGGGACCCGGGCAGCCACATCCAGCCGGCCAGGAGCAGTGCCAGGGTGGCCGGGGCCATCAGACTGCGGCGCAGGTTGTCGAAGATCTTCCAGCGCGCGATGAGCGGCAGGTGGTTGCGCTGCCAGCCCGATCGCGTCGGAACGACCGGCAGCAGCCAGAACAGAATCTGCCAGTCGCCGCGGACCCACCGGTGCTGGCGCTTCGCATGCGCCAGCACGCTCGACGGGTAGTCGTCGACGACTTCGACGTCGGTGACCAGCGCCGTGCGGGCGTAGAGTCCTTCGAACAGATCGTGGGACAGCAGCGTGTTGTCTGGCACCCGATCGCGCAGCGAGGCGACGAAGGCGTCGACCTCATACAGGCCTTTGCCCGTGAAGATGCCCTCGGCAAACAGATCCTGGTACGTGTCGGAGACGGCGGTGGTGTACGGGTCCACGCCCGTATGGCCCGCGTAGAGCCGCGCGAACATCGATCCGGCGGCGCTCGCCATGGTGACGCTCACACGCGGCTGCAGGATGCCGTACCCCTCCGTGACCCGGCCGGTTCGTGCGTCGAAGCCCGGCCGATTGAGTGGATGCGCGATGATGCCGATGAGTGACTTCGCCGCGTCGCGCGGCAGGAGGGTGTCGGTGTCGAGCGTGATGACATAGCGCACGCTCGGCAGCACGTCCAGCTCGCCAATCTGCGTGGTGAACGTCGTGTCGGTCGCGCCTCTCAACAGTCGATTGAACTCGTCGATCTTGCCGCGCTTCCGTTCCCAGCCCATCCAGACCCGCTCGCGAGGGTTCCAGCGGCGCTCGCGATGGAAGAGGAAGAAACGATCGGACGTGCTCCTGGCCGAACCGCACGTTGAGGTCCAGGATTCCCTCGGAAGCTGCCGACAGGATCGCTTCGTCCTCTTCCCGCGTCGCCGACGGCGCGTCGACGAAATCGCCCAGGATCGCGAAGTGGATGTGCGGATCCAGGTTGCCCTGAGCGAGCACCTCGAGATGCTCGAGCAACGACGCGACGCCTTCCGGGCTGGCAAGCAGCGTCGGGACCACGACCATGGTTCTGGCGTGCTCCGGCACGCCGTCGGAGAAATCGAAGCGGGGCAGCCGTCGCGGTCCGACTCGCCAGGCGACGAGCCGCTGGACGAACGCGATGGCGAGATGGAGCGCGGGCAGCGTCAGGAGCGCAAGCGCGATCGCAAGCAGCAGCCAGGTGTCGGCCGCGCGAACGGACCGGACCGTGACCGCCACGAGGAGCGTGGTGACGGCCGCGATGGAGCCGAGATACAGCAGCGTCGGATGGCCGAGCGCGAGGCGCCGCGCCCGCGTCCTGAGCGGCGGGCGATACCCGACATCCGCTTCCAGATCCGGGCGGCCGGGGCCGACGAGGTGATAGCCGACATGGGCCGCGCGGTCCGCAACCGATCCGCGTGCGGCGGCCTGCCGCGCGCTCTCGATCGCCCGCAAGGCGACGTGCAGCTGCGCGTCACCGCTCGGCGGGGCCACCTGTTCGATGGCGTGGCGCTGCTCGTCGCGGCTGAGAAAGTCCATGCGGCCATACACGCCGGCCGGATCGCGCCGCAGCGCCTGCTCGACCAGGCTCACCCCTTCGACGAATTCGCGCCAGTCGATCTCCGAGCAGAGCCGCAGGCTGGTGATGGCGTTGGCGACCGAGACCTGCGTCATCCCCTGCCGCTGATGCTCGCTGCGTACGGCTTCCTCAGCCGTGAGCTGCCGCGCCTCGAGATCCGCATCGACGAAGCGTCGCAGTTGGGCCGCCGTTCGTCCGTACTCGCGCGTCCGGAGCAGCAATTGGACGATCGAGCCGAGCGTCCAGGCCGTCTGGCCAGGCGCTCGATCGGTTGGTCTCGGCGCGCAGAAGATAGTCGTCCGCGATCGCCCGCGCGTGCCGTCCGCGCAGGATCTCATCGGCCAGCCGCCGGAGGTTCTCGACGAGGGCGATCGTCAGCATGCTGGGCCACGCCCAGAGCTCACCGATGGTGAGCGGCGCGATCCGCTGGTAGTGGCTCAGGAAGGTCTCGAGCTGCCGCCGCTCGATCCGGCTGTCGCCGTAGCGGACGAGCTCGATCGCCATCGCGTACACCCGGGCCCGCCCTCGCTGCTCACGCGAGGCCAGTCGCGGCAGCTGCCGGTAGTACGTCCTGGGCAGGTTGCGCCGGGCGTCGGCGATCTGCGAGGCGACGAGATGAAAGTTGTCGAGGAGCCACTCGGAAGCGGCCGTCACGAAGAGTCCCGCGCGCACGTCGCTCGCCAGGGTCTCGTAGGCGCTTCGGAGCGCCCGGGCGTTGTCATCGAAACGCGGCAGGACGCTGCGGGCGCGTCCGCGCGGGTCGGTCGTGAAGCGGGCCGCGAGCGCGACGACACGATCCTCGAGGCGCTCCGCACCAAGGTGCTCATCGCGGAATGGCTCGTCGATCGCTCGCGACGACACGTTTTTCGAGTATATGCGGCGCAGTGCGCGCCCGCTCAGAGAAAGTTTCTCGCCACGCCGATGAGCTTGTCGAGCGAGCCGGCCAGGCCGGCGATGTCTTCCAGGGTGTCGGCGGCCTTCGCGAGCGTATCTGCCTTCTTCTTCAACTGTTTGTTGATCCGGCCGAGCTCGGCGTTCGCTTCCGCGAGCGTATCGGTCCCCTCGTCAAACCGCGCAGAGAGGAGGTTCAGGAGCGATCCTCTCAGCCGCTTTGCCAGAATCAGGAACTCCGATCGCGCAGACTGCGGGAACCGGCCATCCATGGAATTGTCGAGACACTGATCAATCACCGCCGTCAACGTCACCGCATCGACCTTCTCGTCCATGGCGCTCCTCACCTGGCGTCGCGGATCGCCCGGACTCCGGTTGCGGCGGCCTCGACCCGATTCGCGAAGACCTCGAGCGCGGCCGCGAACTCGCCGAGGTCTGCCGGCTGCCGCGGCGAGGCCGCGTACGTGACCATCGCGCGGTGGGCGTCTCTCAACCCCGCGATGAGACTCGCGGGATTCGACGCGATGGCCTTGAAGTAGTTGTCGGCCGCGCCGGCAATCCGATCGATCTTCCGGCGCCGCTCGTCCGCGGGGAGCGTGGCTCTCGAGATGTTGTAGTCGTTGACCAGCTCCGCCAGCACCAGCTTCTCGCCCGTCGCGCGAAGCGGCTCGACGACGGCGGCCAGATCCTTCTCGAACTGATTCAGGATGTCCGTGACGGGCTTGTCCCCTTCGCTGATCGCCAGGGAGATGGCCGCGTCCCGACGGCGTTCCAGCACGATCCGTCCGATGACGCCGACGAGCGTGGAGACCGGACCGATGTAGGCCTTGGCGGACGAATCGCCGCTCGGGAGCTCCCCGAATCTCGTCGCGAGGCCGCTCAGGCTTGCCCCGAGCACATCGGCGTTGCTCGCGAATCTGGTCGGCGCGTCCGATCCGGCCAGGTCCGCGAGACGCCGCGCGTACGTGCTGACGAGCCGCAGCGCATCGAGTCGTGCCTTGATGGAATCCGCTGAGAACACGCGCCCGGCAAGCGGCGTCGGTTTTCCGGTCGCGTCGGTCCAGAGAATCTCCTCCTTCGGGTTCAGATACGCGTTCTCGAGGTAGAGGGCGCGTTCGTACGCATTGAGGTCTTCGTAGTACGCGCCGATGACCGCGACGCTCGCGTCAACTGACTCCTTGAAGTCTCCAATCGGCTTGGCCCACTGGGCAGTGGCACACCCGGACGCTGACAGGCCGCTCAGGAGGACGACGCACACGAACGTCCGGGACATTGCCTGCATGCGAGCTCCAGTGAGGGGGAATCATAGTCCGGCCTGAGCTGGAGTGAGCGTAGACTCTCTGTAGAGCACATGACCGAGCCCGAGGAGGACTTCGCCGCGCTGTTCGAAGCGTCCCAGAAGACGAGTCGCATCGAGAAGGGCCAGACCATCGAAGGCACCATCGTCGCGATCGGCCCGGAGGTAGCGTTTGTGAGCGTCGGCGGCAAGGGCGAGGCCATGATCGCCATCGACGAGTTCAAGAACGACGACGGCACGCTCGAAGTGGCCGTCGGGGACCGTATCCAGGCCGTCGTGGTGTCTACGGCGGGAGGACTGACGCTGTCGCGAAAGCTGGCGCGCGCGGCCGCGACCGAGCGGCAGCTCGAAGACGCGTTTCATGCGCGCCTGCCGGTGGAAGGAAGAGTCGAAAAGGCGGTCAAGGGCGGCTACGAAGTTCGTGTCGGTCGCCTCCGCGCGTTCTGTCCGCTCTCGCAAATCGACACGCTTCGCGACACGAACCCGGCGGACCATCTCGGCCGCGTCTACACATTTCGAATCCTCGAATACAAGGAATCGGGCAGGAACATCGTCCTTTCCCGGCGGGCGTTACTGGAGGAGGAACAGCGGGGACGCGCCGTCGAGATCCGGCGGTCGATCGCCGTGGGTGATGTGATCACCGGCCGGGTGGTCTCCGTCCGCGAATTCGGTGCGTTCGTTGACCTCGGCGCCGGCGTCCAGGGATTGCTGCACGTGTCCGAGATGGGATGGTCCCGAGTGACGGACATCTCGGAGGTCGTCTCGCCGGGCGAGGAGATCACGGTCAAGATCCTTCGCGTCGAGGACGACGGGCAGAAGCTCGCGCTTGGGTTGAAGCAGCTCACCGACGATCCGTGGTCGACGATCAAGGATCGCTACGAGGTGGGCCGGATCCACCAGGGCCGCGTGACGCGTCTCGCGGAGTTCGGCGCCTTTGTCGAGCTCGAGGCGGGCGTGGAAGCACTCGCTCACGCTTCGACATTTCCTGCAGCCGGGAACAGAAAAGTCTGGGCCAAATCGGTTCCTGTGGGAATGACCGGCGCGTTTCAGATCGTGAGCATCGATCCCGAGAAGAAGCGCATGGGTGTCGCGCTCGTTCCGGAAGGCGCCGCGCGTGCCGCCGGCGTGGCGAGCGCTCCCCAGGACGCCGCAGAGCCGCGCGAGCACATCGACGAGACCCCCGCCGGAGGATTCGGATCGCTCGCCGACAAGTTCCGCGGCGCCCTCAAACCGAGGGAGAAGTGAGCCGAGTAGACCGCCGCCAGGCGAACGTAGTGAGCCGTCGGCGGCGCCGCGAGCGGGGGTGGGGCCCCGCGAGCAACCAAATAACGATGACGAGGCGCAGTTTCATCATCGCCGGCTCAGCGGCCATGGCGGCAGCCTGCACGTCATTCAAGGCGGCGTCGGATCAGTCGTTCGAAGTCACACACACCGACGCGGAATGGCGAAAGCTCCTGACGCCGGCCCAGTATCAAGTTCTGCGGCGGGAAGCGACCGAGCGGCCATTCACGAGCGAACTGCTGGACGAGAAACGCCGTGGCACCTACGCGTGCGCGGGCTGCGCGCTCGACGTGTTTTCCTCGACGACCAAGTTCGAGTCCGGCACGGGATGGCCGAGCTTCTGGGCGCCGCTGGAGAAGGCCGTCGGCACGACGCGGGACACGTCGCTCGGCATGATCCGCGAGTCGGTCCACTGCCGGCGCTGCGGCGGCCACCTTGGACACGTCTTCGACGATGGCCCGAAGCCGACGGGGCTGCGTTACTGCATCAACGGCGTCGCGCTGAAGTTCAAGCCGGTCGCCGCGTGAATTCAGTTCAAGGCGACCACGACGAACGTCAGGTCGTCGTGCTGCTCGGCGGTACCTGATCCAGTCGCGCATTCTTTCTGCCAGCGTCGCCGACACGGTCTCCGCCGGGACGCCAATCGCCCCGCGGAGCAGGTCCTTCAGACGCTCCTCGCCGAACTCTTCACCGGCCGGGTTCAGCGCTTCGGTCACGCCATCCGTGAACGCGACGAGCAAATCACCTGGAGAGAGATCGACGGCGGCCTCCTCGTAGTCGACTTCCGGGAACATGCCAAGCACCGTGCCGCCGGCCGTGAGCTCAGTGACATCGACACCGCCGCTGGCGCGGCGCAGCAGGTACGGCGGGTTGTGCCCGGCGTTGACGTATCGCATGCGCCGGCCGTGCGCTTCGATCACGGCATAGAAGAACGTCGCGTACTTGCTCGTGCCGGTCGAGCGGTAGAGAAAGCCGTTCATCCTGGCGGTGAGTCCTGACGGAGGCACGTTGTTTTCCGCTGAGATGGCACGCAGCGACGCCTGCACGACCGACATGAGCAGCGCGGCCGCGATGCCTTTGCCGGAGACATCCGCGACGGCGAGGCCGATCCCCTCGTCCGGAAGGTCGATGAAGTCGTAGTAGTCGCCGCCGACGGTCCGCGCCGGCAGGCTGAACGCAGCAAGCGTGGCGACGCCGTTCCGCGGCGGCCGTGGCGGCAGGAGCCGCCGCTGCACCTCGCCGGCGAGCGCCAGATCGCGCCGCAGCTTCTCCTGCTCCAGCGCGCGGTGGCTCAACTTCGCGTTCTCGATCATCAGCGCGAAGACATCCGCGGCGCTGCTCAGCACCTGCTTGTCCTCGGCGGTGTAGCTGGTCGCGCCCGGCTGGCGCCCCCAGCAGCAACAGTCCGACGATCTCGGCCTTTGTTCTGAGCGGGACGACCATTCGCGTTCCGTTCTCGCTGATCTGCGCGATCTCGGCGATGTGTTCCGACTTGAACTGCCTGGCCCAGCGCAGCCACGCCTCCAGATCGAGGTCGGTCAGCGCAAGGGGATGCGGATAGTGCCTGAGCCGGTTGAGCAGGAATCCCTTTGCCGGAAGCGAGATGGCTTCACCTCGATAGCGGTCACCCGTCCTGCTGCAGCAGCATGACGAACGCGGCGCCGGTTCGTTCCTGCAACGCGGCCAGAGACGCCTGTACGGCTTCCGAAAACGAGTCCGCACGACGAACGGAGCCCGCGAACTCGCTGATCAGCGTGCCGAGCGGTACCACGGCGCGCTTGACTCCAGCCGACAGGTCTCGGACGGCCTCTCGCACTTTCTGCCGTCCGGCCTTCCAGATCGAATCGGGCTCATTGCGGATCGCCACCATCGGTGACAGCCGCGCGGCGCGCCACGCCGGCAGAATCGACGCCGCGACCGCCACGAGCGCCACGATCGACGTGGAGAAGAGCAGAGCCACCGGCGAGGCGCCGTCGATCTTGAAGACTCGGCCCAGGGAGAACGAGGCGGCGAGCGCCGCGGCCGCGCCGGCGGCCACGCCGTAGCCCGCCATCTTGAGCCCGCCGCCGACGATGAGTGAGAGGATCCCCTGCTCTGTGGCGCCCAGCGCCATCCGGGTGCCGATCTCGACAGTACGCTGCCGCACGGCGTACGAGACGACGCCGTAGACGCCGAGCATCGCCATCAGGAGCGCTGCGCCCGCAAAGAACGACGTCAGAAGCGAGCTGGTGCGCTCGAGCGTCGTGGCCCGCCGCACGATGGCGCGCATCGTGGCCACTTCGTGAATCGGCTGCTCGGGGTCGATGCTCTGCACGACGCGGCGGAGATCCGGAATGAGCGACGCCTCGGACCTCGGTGAGCGCAAGACGAAGTTCATCGTCTCGGTCTTCGTGAGGAAGATCGGCATGTAGAACTCGGGCACGCTCGGATTGCCGGGCGCGTCGTTCTTCACGTCGCCGACGACGCCTACGACCTGGAAGCGGGGCCCGTTCGGATTCCCGAAGCGGCCGTAGGCTTCGAGCGGACTCTGTCCGCCCCAGTACCGTCTGGCGGCGGCCTCGCTTATGACGATGGCTAGAACCTTGGGCTCCGGGAACCAGTCGCCGTCGGTCAGGAGGCGCCCGCTGCGAAGTGGGATGCGCATCGTCCGGAAGTATCCCGTGCTGATCATGGTGAGACTCGTGCGCTGCGAGGAGGTCAGATCCGACGACCGCCCTTCCGGGTAGATATCGGTGCCAAAGCAGCAGCCGTCGAGCGGCAACTGGTTCGCGAACGCGACGTCGCTGACGCCCGGAATCGTCTGGATCGCATCCAGAAGCCGGTGCTGGTGCGCAACGAGCCTGTCCGAGTCGCGGGCGATCGTGCCCGGCACGTTGAGCACGAAGGTCTCGAGATCGTCGGGGTCGAAGCCGACGGCCGTGCGCGAGAGACTCCGGAGGTGGAGGAGGAACGCCGAGCTGGCCGCCAGGAGCGCAAAGGCGAGCGCGATTTCGGCGACGACGAGCGACTGCGACACCCGCCGGCTGCGTGCGCTGGCGGAGGCGCGGACGCCGTCGCGAAGCACGTCGGCGGGCGCCGTGCGCGCGGCCTGCCAGAGCGGCGCGAGGCTCGCCAGCACGCTGGCGACCAGACCCGCGCCCAGCGCGAACAGGATCACGGTCCAGTCCACTCGTATGTCTTCCGATCTCGGAAGGTAGTCGGCGGCGATCGATACGATGACTGGCGTCAGCGTGAGGCTCAGGAGCACGCCTCCTGCCGCGCCGGCGAGGGCGACGAGCAGGCTCTGTGCAAAGTAACTCGCCGCAAGCCTCCAGCGACCGATCCCCAGCGCCACCTGGATCGCGGTCTCGCGCGCGCGTGAGACCGAGCGGGCGAGCAACAGGCCCGCGGCGTTCGCACACGTGATGAGAAACAGCAGGCCGGCCGCCGCGAGCAGGAGCAGCAGGGTGGGGCGGACGTCTTTGACGACGCTCTCGCGAAGGTCGAAGAGACGGGCCGTGTAGCCCGACCGGTTAGCGGGATCTTCGGCGGCTATCTCTGCGGCGACACGCTTGACGTCCGCTTCGGCCGCGGAAAAGCTGACGTCTGGCTTGCGGCGGGCATACCCGAAGTAGTCGTTCCCGACGTTTTCGTTCGGATCGAGCGCCATCCAGACGTCGGTGCGGAAGCCCGCTGATGTGACGCCGGCAACGGGCAAATGAAATACCGGCGGCATGACGCCCGTGACGACGTACACGCGTCCATCGAGGGTGAGCGACTTCCCCACGATGAGCGGGTCGGCGCCCAACCGTTGCCAGAGCGAGGTCGAGATCACCACGCCGGAATCGTCCTGGAACCACTGACCCAGCGCCGGATCGGCGCCAAGCTGACGAACGAGCGGCAGCGTGACCCTGACGCCCTGGACGTGATGCGGGGCGCCAGCGAAGGTGAGGTTTTGACCGGCTTCGCGGAACCACCCGAAGGCATCGAATGCGCGGGTCCGTTCCTGATAGGTCTGCGCGTCCCTCTTCGAGAGCGAGCCGTAGTGCACGGGGTCGTTGACGGCGGCCCCGAACAGGGCCACGAAGCGGTGGCCGTCGCGATAGGGCAGCGGCTTCAACAGGACGGCGTTGACGACGGTGTAGATTGCCGTGGCCGAGCCGATTCCGGCGGCGAGCGCGACGGCGGCGAGCAGCGCGACGCCCCTGGCATTCCGCCACGAGCGCCACGCCTGCTTGAGGAGCATGCGTCATTATGCACAGCGGCGGCGGCTATAATCCCCTGCCATGCGCAGAAGACTCGCGGTGAGCGCGCCCCTCTTGGCCCTTCTCTCCGTCGCCAGTGCCACATGCGGCGGAGGTGGCTCGGCGGCCCCTAGTGGGCCTCCACCCGCCGGCTCGCTGGTCTCGCCGACGAATTTTCGGGTGATTCTCCAGCGCGTCCTGTTCACCAACAACGAGATCCAGTTCAGTTGGAGCGGCAGCGGCTCCACGTATCGCGTGTCTGCCGGCGCCGCGTCTGGTGGCTCGGAGTTGTTGAACGTCGAAGTGACCGGCACGTCGTACACCTGGATGGCGCCGCGCACCGAAGCGATCTTCTACGTTCGCGTGGCGGCCACGCAGGGCACGGCGACCAGCACGGCCGCCGAGCTGCCCGTCTTCACCGTCGACATGCGCAACGTGATCGACGCGCTGTTCTTCGGGCTCGGGCCCATGTCCCAAAACGCCGCAGGCCGGGGCAATCCGCCGGCCAACATCTGGGCGGATGGCACGCGGCTCACCGTCCGCGTGTCCACTGAGTCCGGGGACACGGCACGTGCGAATGCGCAGACGTTCGTGGATGAGTACGCCGCGGTCATCGGCGGCGCGATCACCGCCGGCGTCGAGGTGACGCCTGACGACATGAAATCGCTCACGACCCCTTCGCAACTGCCGCTCCTCACCGTCGTGATCCGGGTGTTGTCGGGCTGGTGCGGCGGAGCCGGCATCATCGCGTGTGCGAATATCGGTCCGGCGCCTGTCGGCAGCAACAGATCGATCGTGACCATGAACGGCGCGAGCGGAGGAATCTCGATCGCGCACGAACTGGGCCACGCGTACGGCATGCAGCACGTGATCAGAAATGCATCGGCCCGAGCCGAGCTCGACTTCATGATGAACCCGTCGCTCGTCAACGCGCAGATGACCGAGACAGAGAAGAGCGCCATCCGCGCCGCGCGAGACGGCGGTCTGCGCGCCGGCATGACGCGGTCCCAGGCGGAGGACGCCGGCCTCGTCAACCGATTCCCGTCGTTGTCACCAAGCGCCGTCGCGGGCTTCAGTGGCTCAGTGAGCCGCGGGCCGGTGCGATGCACGATCGAAGGGGACGGGTCTCGATTGTTGAAAACTCGTTAACCCCTTCGGCAGCCAAAAAGACACCTCTCAGGCAGACTTCATCGAGTTTGTGGCACGGTTACGCCAATAGGTATAAGCTGTTCCGCCTTACGGGCGACAAGCAGTCGCGACTCCCCAGGAGCGTCCTTTGATGCACTCACGTGCGCTGGTCGGTCGATGCCATATCACCTAGGTCCAGTAGGTATGCCGCACGCGTCGTTCTGGACCGACGCTGAACGACTCGCAAGCGACGTCGAGCGGCAGGCACAAAGCTCGGATTCGCTGTCACTGTTTCCGCACGAACCAGAAAGCGCAAACGCGGAACCGGTTGAGGTTCGACCCGTCCCGCACGATCGCGTGCAGCTCGATCCGATGCTGCTCACGATGCAGTCGCGTCTGAACGCGCTCGAAGCGGATCTTCAACAGTTGCGCGCCCTGGCGTCGCGTGTCGCGAGCGAGCATCGGCGGATCGAGCAAGCGCGCCTGGAAGCCGCCCACTCGCTGAAAGTGCGGCAGCGCGTCTTACGCAACGAGCCGCCGTACGTCGTGCAAGGTGACATCCTGACGAATGAGATCGACGCGCTGGCGCCGCCATACGGGCTGGGGCACCGGCATCACCATCGTCATCAGTGGTCCACACGGCAGCTTCGCGCCAACACGGGCGCGCTCGTGGCGACCATGACGCCACGGCCCCTCCGGTTGCGATGGCCGCGGGTCACGGCGCCGGAATGGATGCAGACGGTGCCGCGTCATCTCGGCGACTATGCGGCCGCCACTGGCGCCTTCGCCCTGCTGGTGATCGCGGCGCTGACGGTCTCGCCCGGGGAGGGCGTGCTCGGTCGCGATGTTCCACCCGTCGCCGCCATCGCGCGCTTCGAATCGCCGGTGGTTCCGGCCCCTCCGGTCGTGCTGCCGGCTCGCGCTCCCGCGCCGAAGGTTGTGCCCGCCGCGGTCACGCCGGACGTCGTGCCCGCCGTGCGGCGGCAGACCGCCGTCGAGCGCATCCCGGTGTTCGAAGGCACGCTGTCGGTGCTGTCGGAGCCTGCGGGCGCGGCGGTGTTCGTGAATCGGGAATACGTCGGCGAGACGCCGCTCCAGATTCCGCGCGTGCGCGCGGGCTCCCATGTCGTCTGGGTCGAAGGCGAGGGGTACCACCGCTGGACGCGCGGCGTGCTGGTGCCGGCCGACAAGATCACCAAGGTCAGCGTGAATCTCGAGCGCCAGCAGGGCGGCGGCGGGCGGTAGGCCGCTACCGGCCGAGCTGAATGGCGAGCGTGTAGCGGTACCGGACCGGCTTGCCGTTCCTGGTCGCCGGCTTGAACGTCCAATCCTGAGCAGCCCGGAGCAGCGAGGCGTCGTAGCGGCGGTGCACGCTCTTGAGGAGCGTCGCGGAAAGCACTTTGCCGTCCTCGCTGATCACGAGTTCCAGCGCGCCGCTGAAAGTCTGTCGTTCCTCCACCAGGTTTTCCGGCCGCCACTGCGGCATCCCCTGCGAGATCGCCACCGGGCGCTTCACCTCGATATCCGTGCTCGTGTAGCCCCCCGACGGCCCGTTGGCTGCGGGCGGTGGCGCTGACGAGGCCGGCACCGGCACGATCTCCGCGGTCACATTCGACTCAGGCGCAGGCAAGGGAGGCTCCGGCGCCGGCGGCGGCGTGGACGCCGCCTTGCTCAAGTCACGGAATCCCGACGCCAGGGTGCGCAGATCGGCAGCGCCCTGGTTGTCCTTGCCGCCCATCTCGTCCAGGAGCGTGATCACTTTGTCGAACCCGGCGGTCGCGACCGCCATGTCCTTCTTGTCGAACGCGTCCTTCGCTTTCGCGTAGAACTGTCCGACGACCTCGGGGAGCAGCGGTCGTCGGACGTCTTCGAAGAACGTGCGCACGCGCGGTGACACCTGCGCTTCCGATGGACGATAGAGCGGATCGACGCGAACGATCGCTTCGATGGCGTTCTTCGCCTCGTCACTCCGGCCGAGCGCGACCAGACAGTACACCTGATACGCGGCCACTTCCGTGGCTTCGACCGCCGGCGCCTTGCCGCGCAGGTTGGTCAGCACCTGCAGCGCTTCCTCATACGCAGCCGACGCGTAGAAGTCCTTGGCGCGCGCGAGGGTGTCCTGCGCGCCGGCCGCCGACGGACAGAGGGCCAGCAGCGCCACGAGGGCTGGTGCAACACGATGGCTCGAGCGCATGGTCGTCATCGTCTACCTCGCGATCATCGCGGGAACGTCGCGCTGACTCTGGTGAGCCCTTCCGACTTGACCAGCGCCGTCTGGCGCTGCTCGCCGAACTGCGGATGCCGGAAGAGAATTTCGTGCTGCCCGATGGGCAGCGCAAAGTTCGCGATCGGCGTCTGGCCGGCGGCGTTGCCGTCGATCCAGACCTCGGCCCAGGGCGCGGCGTTGATGCTGATGCGGCCGTTGGGCAGCGCGATGGTGACGGCCGCCATCTGGCCGGCGCGAACGCTGACCGTCTGCTGCGACCTGTAGCCGAGCTGCTCGTTCACGAGGTCGACCGTGTGCGGCCCTTCGTTGATCGCGATGGGGCTCGCCGTCGATCCGAGCAGTCTTCCGGCTTCGAAGACCTGCAGCTCGATCGCGGCCTGGATGCGGACGGCGCCAAATCGCGGTCCGGCGGCCGCCGGTCGATCGGCAGGAGGCGGTTCCGTGGCGGCTGCCGGCGTGGCGGCTTCTCCAGCCGGCTTCGGCGCGACGGGCGCGACGAATCCGGGCACGCCGGCCCCGCTCGTGGCGGCATCCGGTCGCAGATCGGGCACCGCCGGAGGCAGCGCGGCCGCCGCGCGCGCCAGGGCGGCGGCGGACGGCGTGGGCGCGGCCACTTCGATCACGAGAGGCGCCGGGCGCGAATAGAAGAGCGCGGCGATGACACCGCCTTCAGCGACGACGAGTGTCGCGAGCGCGGGGACGAGCAGCTTGCCGAGGCTCCATCCGCCGGTTCGCTTCGCGTCGGCCGTGGCCGTTGCGGCCGGCCGCGCAGCCGCGGCGCTCTTCGCGTCTGCCGCAGGCGTGGCGCCGGACTTCTGTGACGCCGCAGGCGCCGGCGCGTCCTTCGCGTGCGCGGACGTCTTGCCGGGAGCCCTGGCGGCGTCCGATTTGCGCTCAGGCGCGAGTGCCGCGGGTGGGGGCGTCGGCGGGGTCTCGGTCGGGAACGCCAGGACAGCGCGCGCTGGTTCGGAGAGGTCGGCGTCGACGGTCTCCGGCAGCTCACTGAGCGCCTCGTTGGCCTCCTGAGCCGATCCGAACGGACGGCTGCCGATTTGAAGCGTGCGCTCGAGCCAGAACCGCAGGCGCGACTGCGCCGACGATCCGGCAGGGTCCGCTTTCGTGAACTCATCGAGGAGCGCATTGACGTTGCCCGGGTAGTCCGCCGGTTCGAGACGACGGCCGAGGAGCAGCGACAGCGCGATGAACCCCAGTTGAATCACGTCGAGCCGCGCGTCGAGCGCGATGGGATCGGTGCCGGAGGGCACGGCCAGCCCGAGATCGGATCGCAGGCGGCTCGCAGGCAGCTTCAGCAGCGCCAGCGCGGCGCCGAGCACATGCTCGACGACGACCAGCCGGCCTTCGCGGGCCACCACAATCCGATCGACGCTCAGTGCGCCATGCACCGTGCCGGCGCTCGACTGCTGAAGCGCGACCAGGGCGGGCGTGAGCTGCCGGATGAGATCGAGCGCGAACGCCGGGCCACGGGCCTTCGGCACCAGGTCGGATAACCGTCGACCGGGTGTGAGTTTCGACACCACGGCGAGGCCGCCGCCGGCCTCCGCTTCGACCCGCTCGACATCGCGGACCACGGCGAGCGCGGGGTGGTGCAGATGACTCAGTTGCTCGATCCGCTGGCGCAGCGCGGCCTCGAAGCCCGGCAAATCACCGAATTCGGCCTTGAAACGCAGCAATTCCAGCGACATCCCCGTGCTGTTGTCGAACGTCAGCAGGCGCTCGCCCAGCCCGTCGGTGAAGCCGAGCGTGTACCGGCGAGGGCCACGGGCTGGCGCGTCGGCTGGACGCGAAGGTTCGGGCGCGAGATTGGGGACTGGATTCATACGTCGAGCATCACAGATGGTGACTCGGTGGCCGATCCTCTGCAGGATTCGGTCCAATCGTGACAACCCTGTCAGGAAACGGCGGTTGTGACGGACTGCGCACTTCTTAATGCCGGGTCTTACAGTTCAGTAACTCGGCCCGCGATCGTGCCAACGAATCCGGCCGGGCATGTCCAATCTGCTACACTCGGGCTGCCAGCACCGCCAGGACGCATTGAATGACACGGTCCGTAGCGCGGCCCGGGTTCTGGGCCGCGATTGCCATCGCGTCGGCCGCCTCTTCCGCCCTTCTCGTTGCGCAGCAGACGCAGCGGCCGCCGGTGTTTCGCGGGGGCGCGGTGCTCGTGACGGTCGACGTGTACCCGCGCCGCGATGGGCGGGTCGTCGAGGGGCTCACCGCAGCAGACTTCGAGATCTTCGAGGACGGCACGCCGCAGAAGCTCGACAACCTCGAATTCGTGCGCGTCGAGCCGAGCCTGTCTGAATCCGAGCGGCGCGATCCCAACACGCAGGCCGAGTCGCTCGATCTGGCCGCCGATCCGCACAACCGTGTGTTCGTCGCGTTTCTCGATCAACTGCACGTGGAAATCGAGGGCTCGCACGCGATGCGCCGCCCGCTCATCGACATGTTGAACCGCGTCGTGGCGCCAAACGATCTGTTCGGCGTGATGACGCAGAACCTCCCGCCGCGACATCTCGTGCTGGGCCGGCGCCTGATCTCCGTGGAAGAGCAGCTCACGCGCTACTGGCCCTGGGGAGAACGGAACCGGATCACCGCGGATCCCACGGATCCTGCCGAACTATTTCTGCGCGGGTGTTTCGAGTTCACGCGAAACGGCGGTCCGTGGAGGGTGGTCGATGATGGCATGGAGCGATTCCTGTACGAGGTGCTGATCGATCGGCGCCGGGAAGATCGCACGCTTGACCAGCCTCGACGACTCGATCTCGTATCTGTCGACCCTGCGTGACGCGAGAACGGTGCTCCTCCTGATCAGCGACGGCTGGTTGCTCTTCGGACGTTCGGACGCGCTGATGAACGAGTCCGGACGGTGGACGCAGGCGGCGCCGGGCATGACGATCGATCAATCCGGCAGGTTGGGCACCGTCACGAAAATGGACGGGAGTGGCGATCGCACGGCCTGCAACGCCGAGCTCGTGCGCCTGGCGCAGATGGACAGTCGGCAGCGGCTTCGCGATCTGATGGCTCGAGCGAATCGCGCCAACGTGAGCATCTATCCGGTCGCACCCACGGGCCTGGCCGCGTTCGACACGCCGATCAACCAGATGCCGGACAAAGCCGGGGTCAGTTATCTCGAGCGAGAGGGCCGGCGAATGCGCAATCGTGTGGAGGGGCTGCGCACGCTCGCAGAGAACACGGACGGCCTGGCGATCGTGAACACCAACGATCTCGCGGGCGGCATGCGGAAGATCGTGGACGACGTGTCGGCGTACTACCTGCTCGGCTACTACTCGACGAACACACGAAACGACGGGCGCTATCGAAAGATCGACGTCCGGCTCAAGCCGCCGGACCTGACGGTCCACGCCCGGCTGGGCTACTACGCGCCGGCGGACGCCCCGGCGCGGCCGACGGCGCCGCCGTCCGCCGTCGCGGCCGTCTCGCCGGCGGTCGAGGCGGCGTTCGCCACGCTGTCGCGCCTCCGGCCCGCGGCGAAGCTCTTCACGTACGCCGCCGTCAGCGGCGCCGATCTGGCCATCGCCGTCGAGCTCGCGAGCGCCCAGCTCTACGACGGCCCGTGGAGACAGGGCGCCGATGTGCACGTGACCGTGGCCTCGGCGGCCGGCGAGGACGCGAAGAAGTTCTCAGGCCAGATCGAGCCGGCGACCCGGGGCATACTGCTGCGAGTTCCGCTCGAAACCAGCCCGTCGGCCGGTCCGTGGAAGATCGAAGTGCGTGCGATAGCCGGCACCGACGCGGTCGACGACCGGATCGAGCTACGTCCGCCGCCAAAAGGCCTGGTGGGGGAGCCGCTGGTATTTCGTGCCACGCCGGCGGCGACGTCGCCGCTTCGTCCCGTCGCCGATCTTCCAGTACCGCCGAACGGAACGCGTCCACGTCGAGTGGCCCGCGCTCGCGACGATCGATCGCCGCGAGGCCCGTCTGCTCGGCCGCAACGGACGGCCGCTGCCCGTGCCCGTCACCGTCACCGAACGGGAAGTCGACGGCCGTCGATCGATCGCGGCCGACCTGAACCTCGCGCCCCTGTCCGCGGGTGACTACGTGATCGAGTTGACCGTCGGCAGCGGCGCCGAGAGTCGAGACGAAGCTGCTTGCGATTCGGGTGGTGCCATGAGATTCAATTGGCGGGCCGAAGCCCGGCCCGCCCTACGACAGCACGTGGCGCGGCCCGGGTACGTAGCGCGGCCCGGGTTGTGGGCCGCGATTTCCGCGATCGCCCTCTCCACTCGTCACGCTCGCCGCCCAGCAGACGCGGCCAGAAGCCCGTGTTCCGTGGCGGCGCCAACTTCGTGCTGGTGGACGCGTACCCGACGCGCGGCGAAGAGATCGTCGAGGGGCTCACCGCGGCGGACTTCCAGGTCTTCGAGGACGGCAAGCCGCAGAAGATCGAAGCGTTCGAGTTCGTGCGGGTCGATCGCGCGCTCTCCGAGAGCGAACGTCGCGATCCCAACAACCAGCGTGAGATGCTGGAAGCCGCAGCCGATCCGTACAACCGCGTGTTCGTCGTTTCGCTCGACATCTCGCACGTCACCGTCGAGGGCGCGCATGCCATCCGGCGGCCGCTCATCGACGCGCTCAATCGGATGATTGCTCCAAACGACCTGTTCGGTGTGACGACCCCGTACCACCGAGCGCGGGATCTGGTGCTGGGACGGCGCTTGATGGCCCTCGAGGATCAGCTGTCGCGGTACTGGCCCTGGGGAGAAAGGAATGCCCTGGTGCCCCTGCGGCCGCCGGACTCGAGGGAGCAGGAGCTCACGGATTGCTTTCACACCAAGTTGAAGGCGATTCCGGCCCGCAATCCTAAAGAGATTATCCCGGTTGACTGGTTGGTCGCCGACGGCGCGGTCATGCGGTTCTTCGACGAGATCCTGATCGAGCGGCTGCGCGAAGATCGGACGCTCACCAGCCTCGAGGATCTCGTCGAGCACCTGGGACAACTTCGTGAGTCGCGCAGCGTGTTGATGCCGATCACGGACGGCTGGGTCCTGTTCGAGCCGAATCGCGCGTGGGAAGCCGAGCCGTCCGATGACATCCGGACGCAGAGCGGCGTCCCCAGCGCGGCGGCGCTGCTCGGTCCGAAGAACACGAGAGACGGCGTGGCGCAGTGGCAGAAGTGCCTGACGGAGATGAACCGGCTGGTCGCGCTCGACCACCCCCGCCGCCTCCGCGATCTGATGGAGCGCGCCAATCGCCGCAACGTCAGCTTCTATCCTGTGCGGCCGGCGGGACTGGCGGCCTTCGACGGCGGTGGGGCGGCAGAACGCGTCATTCCGAATCCGAAGGCGATGACAGGGCAGACGATCGTCGGGCCAGAGCAAACAATTCTGGGGCGGGACTCGGCCCGCATGCGCGATCGCCTGAACGGCTTGCGAACGATCGCCGAGAACACCGGCGGAATCGCGGTCGTCGAGACGAACGACCTCGCGGGCGGATTGAGGCGGATCGTCAACGACGTCTCGGCGTACTACCTGCATTGGCTACTCGTCGACCAATGCGGTCCAGGACAACCGGTACCGGCGCATTGAGGTGAAAGTCGCGACGCCGGACGTGCGCGTTCGTGCCCGCCGCGGGTACGTCGCGGGGCCGGCGAAACCGGCCGGCGCGGCGGCGGGGGATACAACGGTGGTGGCCAGCGGCGTCAGCGACGCGGTGAATGCGCTCGCGCGCCTCAAGCCGGGCGCCGAGATCTTCGTGCAGGCGGCCGTGTCTGCGACGGAACTCACGGCCGTCATCGAGCTGGCCAGCGAGCGGGTCGCACGCGGCGCCTGGCCACGCGGCGCCACGATCGCCCTGGAGGTCACCGACGCCAGGCGGCAGCCGCATCGGCGAAGGACAGGCAAAGATTGACGTCGGCGCGCGCGCGGCGTTGGTGCGCGTGGGTGTCACAGGCAGCGGCCCCTGGCGGATCCGGACGCGCGTGACCGACGGCGTCGACGGTCCGGTCGATGACCGGCAGGAAGTCTCCGCCGATGCCGGCAAGCTCGTGGGGCCTCCGGTCATCTACCGTGCGACCCCCGCACCGGCCTCGCCGCTTCGGCCGGTGGCCGATTTCCAGTATCGTCGCACCGAGCGCGTCCACGTCGAATGGCCCGTGCTCGCGCCCATCGAACGACGCGAGGCGCGGCTGCTCGGCCGCAACGGCCAGCCGCTGGCCGTGCCGGTCACGGTGAGCGAGCGGGAAACGAACGGGCGGTCCGTGCTGGCGGCCGACGTGAATCTTGCGCCGCTCTCCGCGGGCGACTATGTGATTGACTTGACGATCGGACGAGGCGAGATGACCGAAAAGAAGCTGGTGGCCATCAGGGTGCTGCAGTGAAGAGACACACGTTCGATTGGCGGGCCTCAACCCGGCCCGCCCTACGACGGATCGCGCGGCCCAGGTACGTGGCGCGGCCCGGGTTGTGGGCCGCGATCGTGCGGCCCAGGTACGTAGCGCGGCCCGGATTGTGGGCCGCGATCGCGATCGCCCTCGTCGTCTCGATCGCCGTGCTCTCGGCGCAGCAACCGCAGCCACCGCCGATCGGCCAGAAGCCGCCCGTCTTCCGCGGCGGCGCGAACCTCGTGCAGGTGGACGCCTACCCGACGCGCGACGGTAAGATCGTCGAGGGACTGACCGCGGGCGACTTTCAGGTCTTCGAGGACGGCAAGCCGCAGGCCGTCGACTCGGTCGAGTTCATCCGCATCGAGCCGAACACGCCCGACGCGCTTCCGCCGCGATCCGAACACGCAGGAAGAGGGCAATCAGCTCGCGGCCGATCCGCACAATCGCGTGTTCGTGATCTACCTCGACTACTACCACACGAACATCACCGGCTCGTACTCGACGCAGCGTCCCCTGGTGGACTTCCTCAACCGGATGCTCGCGCCGAACGATCTGTTCGGCGTGATGACGCCGAAGCTTCGGCCGCGTGACTTGATCCTGGGCCGGCAGACGGTGACGCTCGAGGAACAGCTCGCGAAGTACTGGTACTGGGGCGACCGGGCGGTGACCGTCCGGCCGGAAGACGACGAGCTGGCAGACGAACTGCTATCCGATCGAGATCCCGCTGCTTCGGCGGCGCATGGACGTGGTCTTGAGCAGCCTCGACGGACTGATGACCTACCTCGGCAACCTGCGCGAGGCGCGCAAGGTGGTCGTCATCCTGACGGGCGGCTGGCACCTCCTCGGGACGCGACGAGGCGGCCGCCAACGCGGCGATGGGCCGCGGTCCCGGGATTCCGGCGCCCGGCGTCGATCCGCGCGGCCGCATCACGACGAATCCGGACCCGGCGCGCGGCGTCGGCGGCGACAAGAGCCGCTGCTCCAGCGAGGCGTATCGCCTCTACATGATGGATTTCGAGGAGCGGATGCGCGATCTGGTGACGTTGGCGAACCGCAACAACGTCACGTTCTATCCGATCAACCCGGCGGGCCTCGAGGCGCCTGACGTGATGAACGCGCCCTCGGCCGGTGCGGCGATGGCGGATCTGCGCCTGCGCGAGGACAGCGTGCGCACGCTCGCCGGCGCGACCGACGGCATCGCGATCATGACGAATGACCTGAGAGCCGGATACCGCCGGATCTCCGACGACGTCTCGGCGTACTACGTCCTCGGGTACTACTCGACGAACCTGAAGTTCGACGGACGCTACCGGAACATCGAAGTGAAGATGAAGCCGCCGGGGCTTCGCGTGAGGGCGCGGCGGGGCTACTTCGCCCCGGCCGATTCACCGGGCGGCACGGCGCGGCCAGGTGTGGCGACGCCGGCGGCGGCCAGGGAAAAGACGCCGGTCGACGAAGCGCTGGCCGCGCTGTCGCGTCTCCGGCCGTCCGCCGAGGTCTACTCACACGGCGTCGCGACGGCGACCGAACTGGCGGTCGCGGTGGAGTTGCCCGCCACCCAGATGATCGGCGACCGTTGGGCGAAGGGCGCCGACGTGCAAGTGTCGGCCACCGACATCGCGGGCGCGGCCGTCGCCACCGGCGAAGGACGGATCGAGCCAGGCGCGCGTGGCGCGTCCGTGAGGATTCCGCTGGCGCCCGGGAGCGCGGGACCCTGGCGGGTGACATCACGGGTCACCGGCGGTGGGGAGACCTTGCAGGATCGAACCGACATCGCGCGACCGACCGGCACGCTGGTGGGCGATGCGCTCGTGTTCAGGGCGGCCCCCGCGGCCAACGCTCCGCTGCGCGCGGTGGCCGACATGCAGTTCCGGCGGACCGAACGGCTGCACGTCGAGTGGGCCGCGCTCGGCGCGCTCGACCGCCGCGACGCGCGCCTGCTCGGCCGGAACGGCAGCCCGATTCCCGTTCCCGTGACCGTGACCGAGCGCGACGTCAACGGCCAGCCCGTCGTCGCCGCCGACCTCAACCTCGCGCCGCTGACCGAAGCGGACTACGTCATCGAGCTCACGGCAGGGCGGGGGACAGAGACTGAGAGAAAGTTGATAGCGATACGAGTGGTGAGATAGCAGGGTCCGGCGTCAGTACCCGCTCTTTCGTCATCGCTCCTACGAAGATGGCGAGGTTCTTGAGGTCGCGAATGCCGTTCCAGGCGAGACTGAACGGATTCAGTCGCCAGAACTGCCAATCGCGCACGCGGCGCTCGGTTTGCGTCCAGTAGGCGCTCAACTTCCGCCGGGCCTCGAGAGTCGGTGTGCGCACCACGTTCAGGCGCGCGCCGAGACGGCGCAGGGCGGAGCGGGGGCGCAGGGGCGGCACGCTGGCCACGCGCAGCTCGGCCCAGGTCGATCCGGCCGCGCGGGCGAGCTCGTCGGCGCGTCGGCCGGCGGCCTGGCGGACGGCCTCGAAGCGGTCGTGCATCGCGGCGCTCATGCGGACGGCCGGCGCCTCGGCGGCATCTTTCAGATCGCGGAGCCGCGCGGCCATCGCCGCGTGCAGGCGCGCCCAGCTCGTCTTCACTTCGAGCATCGCGGCCGCGCGCGTCTTGAGCGCGCGCAGGTCGCCGACCCAGCCGTATTCTTCGCGCCGGATGCGCGTCGCGAGCCAGAGCTCCTGCATCTCGAGGAGCAGCTTCGCGTAGCCGAGCGTGATGTGGCCGATCTCGCGCGACGCGCCGCCGGAAGAACGCGAGACGGCTCTCGATCGGCCGGCCCGGCCGGCGCGACTCAGGCGATCCTTCAGGCGGAAGAAGCCCGTCACCATCGGGTGCGTGCCCTCGACCATCGACGCGCGATACCAGAGGAAGCACTTGAACATGCCCCAGTACGTGTGGGGATTCTGGCGGAGCAGCGCCTTCCGCATGTGCTCGAACGAATAGAACGCCGTCCACGCGTCGCGATACGCCGCGGTCCATTCCTCCGCTGGACATCAGCGGGTGCGGCGTCGTGGCGCGGAACGAGTCGAAGTTGTTGTAGTCGGGATCCATCGGCGTGCCGGCGTCCACCGCGGCGCGATGATCGCGCGAGCCGGGCAGCGGCGTCAGCATGAAGAACGACGCCTGATCGACGAGCAGCTCGTCGCGCAGCGTCCGGACGTCCTCCATGATGCGGTCGTAGGTGTCGAACGGGAACCCGATGATGAAGCCGACGTGGCACAGGATGCCGGCCTCATGCCAGCGCGGCGATCGACTCGCGGTACGTGATCGACCGGTTCTGCCGCTTGCCGGCCGCCTTCAGGTTGTCCTCGCGCAGCGACTCCATGCCGATGAACACCTGCACGCAGCCGGCGCGCGCGCCTTCTCGACGAAGCGCGGGATGCGTGACGCGGCCGTGTCCACCTGCATCATGAAGTCGATCGCGATGCCTTCGTCCTGCGCGCAGCGCGATCAGCCCGTCGAAGATCGCTTCCCACTACGGATTGCGCGCGAAGTTGTCGTCGGTGAAGAAGTAGTGCCAGATGCCCTTCTTCCGCCGCCGATCGATAGTGCGCGCGGATGTGATCGATGATGTGCGCCGCCCCGCGGCTGCGCATCGCGTGGCCCTGGACGTTGATGATCGTGCAGAACGAGCAGTTGAACGGACAGCCGCGTCCGGCGTCGATCGTGCCGTAGCCGCGCACGGCGAACTTCCGCTGCAGTCGCATCGACACCTCGGGCAGCGGCTTGGTCCGCAGATCCGGCAGATCTTTCAGGAAGTCGTACACCGGGCTGGAGCGGCCCGTCGCCGCGTCCTGCAGCAGCCCGCCCAGCGATCTTCGACCTCGCCGAGCACCAGCGTGACGCCTTCGTCGATCATCGCCTGGCACTCCGGCGGGATCGCGTGCGCCATCGCGACCGAGCCGCTCACGTGGAAGCCGCCGATCATCACGTCGAAGCCTTCGGCCTTGAACTGACGCGCGAGATCCTGCGCGCGCGGAAACTGGTTGGTCTGCACGCCGGCGAGCGCGACGAGCACCTTGGTGCCCGCGCGCCGTAGCTTGCGGCCGAGCCGTCGCGGGTCGATCCGATCGACGCACTCGTCGAACGCGTGGACGCTGACGTCGAGCGACCCCAGCGCGCCGCTCGCCACCGCGTCGTGCGTGAGTCCGTTCAGGCAGCTCAGCGTGTTGCTCGGCAGCGTGCCGAGCCAGTGCCGGACGACGTAGCCGTCCTCGTCGTAGCGCGTGGGCCGCACGAGCACGACCGTGAGGGCGGTGCAGGTGAACGGGCCAGGCACGGGGGCGGGTTCAGTCGCCGGGACCGGAACTTCGTGTTCGGAAGGCGCTGTCGTCGGCATGGAGGGTCTCCTCGAGACGCCGTGGTGCGCGATGGAGCGAGCTACGGGAATCGAACCC
>CAVRWQ010000011.1:0-493616 GCA_963724955.1 uncultured Acidobacteriota bacterium | reverse complement strand
GTCCTGCGGCAGGTTGTAGACACGCGTCGGCGTCGTCGCGCTGGCCGGCACGATGCGGTATTCGATCGACCGCTGCAGCTCGTCGAGCGTCATGCCGTGCAGCCGCACGTTGCCGAAATTGAGGAGGCGGCCGCTCGTGACTTTGCCGGTCACGTTGACGGACCAGCCCCCGCGAGGCCATCGAGCCACGAGCTGGCGTCCGCGCCGAACCGCCTGCCGCGTCCTGAACGGCACGTCGTAGCTGGCGGTGAGCTTCCACGAGTGGGGCACGGCGCCGGCCGCCGGCACCAGCGCCGATCGACGCCGGAGTGAATCGAGCCGTGACGTCCAGCTCTTCGCGTAGCTGTAGCTCGTAGTCATGGCGAGCCCGCGCGACAGCCGTCGCCGCAGCTCCACCTGTACCGCGTCGTACGCGTTGAGCCCTTGCTCACGTGGACGTTGACGGCGCCTACATCGGGATTGAGCACGAAGTTGTTTGCCGGGACGCCGGCGAGAAGAGCGTTGGCGCGAAAGGAGGCGTCGTTGTGCAGATCACCTGCCGACGCGCCAGGATCGGGTTAAGCGGCGCGAAGCGGCCGACGATCGCCGGGTCCCTCCATCTGTCGCCCGTTACGCCGAGCTATCGCTCGCGCTTCTCGAGCCGGTGAAATACGCGAGGTAGGTCGGCAACGGCGACGTCCCGGTGCCCGGCCCGGCGTACACGATTGTCTGGCCACGCCCTGCGGCGATGTTCGACGCAGGTTCCCCTGTGCGAGCTTGAACTCGTCGAGGAAGCGGTTCTCGACGAGGTTGACTTCATTCCAGTTCTCCACCTCGACGAGGTGTCTTCCGGCGCGTGCCGATGTACCGGACTTCGATGACCATGTCGCGAGCAATGGCCCGCTGAATCCCGGCGCTGAACGAATCGGCCAGGCTGATTTCCCCAGCCGGGATCGAACATGTTGACGCCCGCCGAGCGGCTGATTCCCAGCGGGTAAACCGGTGTCAGAGGAACCGGCCCGGGACCGAGACGACTCGTCTCCCTGAGCAGCAGCGGCAACGTTTCGCCTGGCGGCACGAGATCGCCATTGTTCACGTCGCGTACCGCGTCGAAGGTCGGACCAGGGTTGTTTTCATACACCATGCCGTATCGGTTCAGCCCCTCGCGAATGAAGGCGCGCGCGTACGAGACCCGGACTGTCGCCAGATCGGGATTCCCGAGGATGGTGCGCCCCAGTCCGGCGTTGACACCTGGCAGCCACGCCACGCCGACGCTCGGCGCCAGGTTGTTCCAATCGGTCTCGTAGCGCGCGGTGCCCGCCTGGAATTGGTCGTAGACGGGCGTGACACCCGTCAGCGTCCCCGGCTTGAAGAGGTTGCACGGCCGGCCCCCCGGTCCCGGACCCGTGCCGGACAGGCCGCAGGCATGGGCGATCGTGTTCGACGACCACACGCTGTTGTCAGGTCGCATCGGTAGTTGCACTGTCGTACCGCAGCCCGAGGTTGAGCGTCAGATTCGACACGACGCGAAAGGCGTCCTGTACGAAGAGTCCCACCTCGTGCTGGTGCGAACGCCGATCCGTGACGCCCTGGATGACGTGACCTGGGAAGTCGTCGGATCGAGCCCCAGTTCGGTGGTGATCGACGTGACGCGGCCGGTCAACAAGGCGTAGAGATAGGCAGCGTCCGCGAGATTGGTGTTCGAGGCGCCGGGGAAATTCGTCGTCGTGAAGAGCGTAGCGGCCGGATCCTGCGTCGCAAGGCCCAAGCTCAGTGCTGGCACCACCTGCCGGTCACGCCGCCCGCCCTGGACGAAAGTCAGCTCTCCGCCGAACTGCAGCCCATGGCGCCCGCGCTGCCAGCTCACCTTGTCGGCCAGGCTCCACAGACGGTTCGGGTTCGATCCGGGGTGGTTGCCGCTCCCGTTGGCGTCGAGCATTCGGCCGGCGGTGGCGGGCGTGAGGCCTGCAAAGGCGCTGCTCCCCCCGAACAGCGTCAGACTGTAGCCCCCCTGATTGGCGAACCGCGCCGGCGTCAGCTCTGGAGCGCCGTTATTGGTGAGCCAGACGACGCCCGATGTGATCTCGTTCACCAGGCTCTGGGACAGCGTCGATCGGAGCGTGGCCGTCGCCGAGTTGCGATGCGCGCTGTTCGAGCCGTAGTTCGGCAGTCCCCGGGAGCCTCGGATCGCGACTCGTCAGCGTGTCCGGCGCCCGCGCGTACCTGTTGTAGTTGTAGATCCCGCTGAGCCGATGCGTCTGGCCGACTCCAATGTCTACGCGGCTCGTCCAATGCCGCCGCAGCAGATCATCGGGGCTGCCCCAGGTATACGCATTCGTATTGCCGTCGGCATTTGGCGCCGTCGATCCCGTCGTCGTGGTGGCCGCCGCCAGCTCGCTCAGGAGTCGGCCGATCGTCGGATCGATGGTGGCCACCTGCGCGTTCGCCGCGGCCAGCTCCAGCAGGTTCGTGGTCCGCACGACGCCGCCGCTCGTGTAGCTGAACAGGCCCGTCCGCGCCGCGGGAGTGAGGAGCATGCGGCGACGCGTGAGCTCGGAGGCCTGCCGGAGCTCATCGTAGTTGGTGAAGAAAAACGCGTTGCTGCGGCCGCCGATCCCCGGCAGCGCGATCGGCCCGCCGACGTTGCCGCCGTAGTCGTTCAGAATGATCTGGTTCACCGGCAGCTTGTTGACCTTGTTGAAGAACGAGTTCGCGTACAGGACCGGATGGCGCCACGTCTCGAAGAAGCTGCCGGCGTACCGCTCCGTCCCGGACCTGGTCGTGAACTTGATCTGGATGGCGCCCTGGCCGGAGGCGTCCGCGCCCGGCGTCGCGGTTGACACCGTGACTTCCTCGATCGCATCGACGTTCGGGGAGAGGTACGACCAGAACCCGTCGCCCGACTTGGCGAAGGGACTCTGCGTCTGGACGCCGTCGATAGTGATCAGGATGGCCGAAAGCGGGAGTCCGGTGATCTGCGTCGCGTTCCGCTGGACATGGCTCGTACCGGTGTCCACGCCCGGCAGCAGCGTGACGAAGTTCAGCGCGTCCTTGGTGTTGAGCGGGAGGTTGCGGATCTGATCCGAATAGAGCGTCGAGGAGATCGTCGTCGACTGCGTCTGGATGACGCTCGATCGCGCGTGGACGGCCACGGTCTCGGTGACCGGTCCCGCCTCGAGCGTGACTTTCAGATCCGCCGGCGTCGCCGTGACGATTCGGACGTCATTCACCACAACCGTCTTGAATCCCGGGAGGGAGAAGGTGACGGTGTAGGAACCCGGATCGAGCGCCGCCACGGCGAACAGCCCGGTCTGATTGGTCGTCACCGGCGCGAGGCTCACGCCTGTGGCGGTGTTCCTGACGACTACCGTGACGCCGGGCACGACGGCATCCAATTGATCGATGACGATGCCTGAGAGCGGCGCCGTCGCGGCGCCGGTCTGGGCCGCCGCGATGCCGTGCGGGAGCGCGAGCGAGATGAGCGTGATGAGCAGTCTGGGGAGAGGGCAGCTCATGCCGGATTCTTGGTTGGCTCCAGCCTATGCCCCGCGAAACACGCGGTCAACGGCAGAATCAGCTACCGGCCTGCTGGCGGCGCGCTGCAGCGCAGGGTCGCTCTACTGATCGCGCAGCGCCACCATCGGATCGACGGCCGAGGCTCGCCACGCAGGCATCCAGGTGGCGATGAGGGCGATCGCGGCCAACAGGAGTGCCACGGATGCCAGCACATCGCGCGGAGTGCGTCATGCTCAACAAGGGCCCGTACATCGTCCAGGCCGTCCAGGCGCTCGACGATATCCTTCGCCGCATGCACGGCCACCAGGCGAAGAAGACGCCGATGCTGCGTGAGCTGGGGCTCGGTGTCGAGCTTCCGGAAGACGCGCTCCGCAAGTGGGACGAAGTTGTGACGAACGCGCGAACCATGGCACCGGGCTTGCTCTTTCATCTCCCAGGATGGCGTGTCCAAGGCTGTTGCTGCTCGTGGGGTTGGGGCTGTCGATGCTCGCAGGGACCGCCTGCGGATCGAAGTCGCCGACGACCCCTTCTCCATCGTCTGACCTTGCCGCGCAGTTCGACTCCCTGTGGAGCACCTTCGATCGCGAGGTACCTGGTACTTCGTTCACAAACAGATCGATTGGAGCGCGCTCCGCTCGGCGTATCGCCCTCGGGCGACCGCGGCAGCGGACCAGACCGCCTTCATCGCGGTCATCCGCGAGATGCTCGGGCAGCTTCACGATTTGCATGTGGTCATTCGCGACCCCACCGGCAGGTCGATACCGACCTACGAGCCCCAGTCGTTCGTGAACTGGGACCGATCCGTGTGGCAGCAGTACATTGCCCGGGCCGGCTGGACGCAGGGCCAGAATGACTGGGGCTACGGCTCGTTCGACGGCGTGCCGTACATCGCCATCGGCGGCTGGGGAACCAACAGCATTCGCTCGGCCGACTTCGATGCCGCGCTCGAGCGTTTTCGCAACGCCCCAGCGATCGTGCTCGACGTGCGGATGAACCCGGGCGGCAACGATTCGCTGGCCTTTGAAATCGCCGGCCGTTTCGCCCCCGCGCCGGTCGTGTTCGGTTCGGTGCGATTCCGCAACGGCCCGTTGCACAGCAACTTCGGGCCGGCGACGACGCGCACATTGAACCCGCGCGGTCCGTGGCAATACACCGGCCTCGTGCTCGTGTTGATAGGGCGCCGTTGCGCCAGCAGCAACGAGAGTTTCATCGCCGCCATGGGGCAATTGCCGCACGTGACTCTCGTCGGCGATCGCACGGCGGGCTCTACCGGGAATCCGGGCACCTTCCCGCTGGCGAACGGGTGGTCGTACACGGTCTCACGGTGGATTGAATACACGGTGGACAATCAGCCGATTGAGGACGTCGGCATCCCGCCCGATGTCCTCGTCACCGCGGGCCCCGGGGATGTCGGTATGGGCCGGGATCCCGTCCTCGAGTGGGCGTTGGGGAACGCGTCGCGTTGAGCTCAGGATTTTTTCGCGCGGCGTGCGGAAAAACCGGCGGTACGGCGTCCTGACTTGCCTCTGACGCGGCTCGCTCTCCCTGGAACGGCTGTTGCACGTCACCGCGTCCGGGAGGGACCTGCCATGCGGAAGTCATTCGCGCTCGTGCTGGGGTTCGTGATCGCCGCCACCCTCGCAGCGGCGCAGGGCCACAACAACGCGACGGAACGGAAGGCGAGCGACCTGATGATCGTCCCATCCGAAGTGCGGATTGGAACGCACGTGCTCAGGGCCGATACGTATCGGGTCGTGTGCGACACGCACAAGATCAGCTTCATTCGTGTGAGCACTAACCGGATCGTGCTCGAAGAAACGTGCAAGGGCAAGGAGCTGGCCGCGCCGGCCGAGACCACCACGATGCACACCGAAACCGGCAAGGACGGCGAACGGCACGTCGTGAAACTGCTCCTGCGCGGCAGCAACGTCGAGCACGTGTTCCGGTAGGCGGCAGGGTACGTGCCCGACGGGTTCTCGCGGCGCGCGGCTACCCTGGTGCCCAGAACGGTTCGCCGGCTCGAATGAAGCTCACGCGGACGTCAGGAACGACCGTGTGAAGCCAGGTCGCGCACTCGTCCATGCCGGGGCCTTCGCTCTGTTCGTGGCCGAGTAGGATCACGCCCTTCGGTTGGCCGGTTGCGGTGGCGTCGAGCGCGTAGGCGGGGTTGTCCCAGGGGCTGTCGGATTCCTGATACTCGCCGGTGATGACGACGTCCACGTCGGCCGAGAGTTGCGGATTGCCGTAGCCGAGCCCGAGTGCAACTCGCGACACGCGCGCCGCGGGATCGCCGACGACGCGCATCGCACGGATATCGAGACGTTTTCTCAGGTCCGTGGCCAGCGCGTTCAACGTCGTCGGCGGCAGCGTCACGACGCCTGGAGCGTCCGGCCAGCCGAACAGACGAAACAACGCGACGCGCATGCCGTCGGGGCGCTTGGCGTGCCAGTGATCGTGGAAGCGAAACACCACGACCTGGTGCTTCTCGATGAACGCCATCTTCGCCTTGAACACTGCGTCGTCCGCGAACGCAGTCGTTGCGTCCTGATGGTTGTAGAACGTCGGCTCGTGAGTGATGACGAAGTTCGCGCCGGCGGCGACCGCGCGCTGAATCGCGTCGAACGTCGCCATGAACGTCGTGGCGATTCCAGAGACCGGCGTCTCGGGCTTGCCGGCCTTGAACGTATCGACCGTCTCCGCGCGCCACGACACGCCGCTCGAGGCCAGCGCCTGCTTGATCCGATCGACGATCTCGCCGGCGGTCATGCTGCGGGCCTCCAGTACGGATCGGTGACAGTCAGGGGCGCGATGCGAACGCCCGGCAGCGTCTCGCCGAGCCACGCGGCCATCACGCGCATGCCGCCGTTCTCAGAGAGCAGACGGCCGACAGTGACGATCGCTTTGGGCTGACCGGCGGTGATGGCGTCCTGCACGTACTCGACGCCTTCCCATTCACGCGGATCGCCCGCCACAATCACGTCATTCGACGCGAGGTTAGAGAACGTCACCGCGGCCGCCGACGGTCCCGGGCTCAACACGATTCGGCTCACCCGCAGCTCCGGTTGGCCGACGACGCGGAGCGCGCGCGCGGCGAGCCGTTGCTGCACGTGCGCGACAAGATCCCTGAGCGTCAGGGCAGGGATGACCACCTGCGAGGGCGAGCCGGGCTGCTGATAGCGCTGCCACTGGAGATCCCCTGCGAAGCCGTCAATCAAAGACGAGGGCCGTTGCGCGAGCCACTGATCGCGGAGCCGCCAGATCGCGACGTCTGACTGGACGATGAGGGCGCGTTTGGCGCGCGAACGTCGGATCGCTCTCGCGATTCGCAGGCGACGGTTGATCGGCCCGGCTGTAGAACGTCGGCTCGCAAGTCACGATCAGGTTGCAGCCGGCAGCCTTTGCTCGCCGGATGATCTCGACGGTGGCGATCGGCGCGGTCGCAATGCCGGTGACGAGCAGATCCGGCCGTCCCGCTTTCAGCCCATCGGCGCTGGTGGCCGGCGCCGTGCCGCCGAGCGCCTGCTGCACGCGGGCCATGACGTCCTGCACGGTCAGGCCCGCCTGGCCGGTTCGCGTCGGCGTCGCGAACGGCCCGACGACCGCGGTCGCGCCGGCGAGCGTCATGAACCGCCGCCGCGAGATTCTCGTCATGAGAAGTTGATTCTACTGTGCCGGGGAACGCTCCTCGCGGGTGTTCGGGGCCGGATTAGTAATGGTGCGTTCCACCACCATGGCGTTTCGCGGGCAACGCGCGACGACAATTCAGTCGCGGATGGTTTCGGTGTTTGGATTGTCGCTTGAAGACGCCGAGGCAGGATGGCTGGCAATGCTGCGCCAGTGATGGCTTGTCACGGCGGGTGGCCGCAAGGGGCCGAAGATACCGAAGCATGCTCCGGTATCTCCGACCGCCACGGCGTGCTCGTTACTTGACCGCCGGCTTCGTGACCCTGATGGTGGCCGCGAGCTTCTTGGCCCCCTGGTCGTAATAACTCACCGTCACTTCGTCGTTGACCTTCACGAAGTCGGTGAGCTTGGTGCTCTTGCCTTCGGCCTTGAGCTCCAGGCTCTTGGTCGTCGCGCCTTTGGCGACGACACTCGTCTCCTTGTCGATGGTGAACGTCCACTCTGCCGCCTTGCCCTTCACCGTCAGCGAATCGGTGGCGACCGCACTCACCGTGCCCATCGCATCGATGGTCTTGCCTTTGTCTTGCACTGTTGCGCCGTGCCGGTTGGCCAGCACGATGGCAGGAACGGAGATGACCAGCATCAGTGCCCACAGGATCTTCAACCGCCGTGACATGGGGACCTCCTTGGAGGCCCCATTGTGCGGCACTGCGGGGAACAAGAGAACATCGAAAGTGGCGGAGTACCGCCTTCGCTGAACGCCCACGGCATGCCGAGGATCTCCGCGACACGGCCGCCATCCGAAGAGACCTCAGTTCGGTTCTAATTAACTGAAAACAAATAACTTAGAGAAGGTCATGCCGTGACGGTCCGGTCTCGGCCCGATTTTTGCTTTGTTGGTCAGCAGCAGGCGCGTCCGGTAGAGCGCCCTCGCCACTCGAACCCACGCAAGCCCCCGGTTCTGTTTGTCTGAACGCTAGGAGAACGTAGACATGCGCAACTTGCTTCGACTTCTCATTTCCGTCGCCGTTCTGGTTCTCGTCGCCAGTGTGGCTGGCGCGCAAGAACCGCAACGAGAGGCCGTCATCCAGGAGATCACGGTCCGCGGGACGGTCGACGTCGTGGATCATGCGGCACGTATCCTGAAGGTGAAAACCGATCAGGGGAACATCGTCACGCTCGACGTGCCGGCCTCATACACCCGCTTCGACCAGGTCAGAGTCGGCGACGTCGTGACGACCACCTACTACGACCGCGTGAGCGTCCGGCTCAAGCCGGCAGGGGAGGCCCCCATAGATCGCGCGGATAGCACGACCACGGCGCTTGCGCCGGGCATGCTCCCCGGCGGGATTCGAGTGACCCAGCGCATCACCACGGTCAGGATTGACAGCTGGGATCCGGCAACGAGGATCCTGATCTTTACCACTTCCAAAGGCCAGACCTACACGCGTCGCCTTGTCGAGACCCTCGATGCCAAAGTGCTCGCCGGGCTCAAGGTGGGGGACCAGGTGGACGTGACCAGGACCGAGGCCACGAACCTGGCTGTGGTCACGCCGGCGCCGACGCCGGCGCCGGCGGCGGCGGCCGCCCCCCAGCAGGAGATCCTCTCTCAAGGGGGGAGGTCACGTGCGCGCGGTTTTTTCCTGGGCGGTTCATACGAAAACAACGGCGTCGCCGTTGAGGACATCGACGAGACGGATTCCGGGTCGGGCTATGGCATAACAATCGGCTACGGTTTCACGTCGACACTCGCTCTCTACGGGCAACTGAATGGAGCCAGCGTCGGCGAAGAAGGTGGAGACTACACTATCCGCCACTTCGATCTCGGGCTGCGCCTGCACTTTCTAGCGCCGGCCAAGGTGGTCGTCCCGTTCGTTCAGTTCGGGCTCTCCGCACGAACGGCGAGGCAGGATGACGGTGTCGATATCGTTGAGTTCGGTAGCCCCGGTTTCGCCTTTGGCGGGGGAATCAACGTGCACTTCATCCGGGCTCTGGCGTTTACCACGGGAATCACATGGTCGCTCGGGAACGTCGACAACCTCAAGGTCAATGGCACCGACGTACCTGTTGATTCCTTTCGCGTGACGACCCGCAGATTCCATGTCGGGATCATCTGGTTCCCAATGAAGTAAGACAAACTTACGCCGCTGGAAACCATCGGAAATCGGCGTCTGCGTGGCGTCGATTTCCGCTCACTTCCACCTGGCCCGACGGCGCGAAGATGATCTTCCGGATCATCGATCGATCTTCACGCCCTTCAAATACACTGCGCTGATCTTCCGCGTGTTGGCGATGTCTTCGGCGGGGTTGCCGTCGAGCACGAGGAGGTCGGCGCTCTTGCCGGTCGCGATGGTGCCGGTGTCATTCATTCGCAGGAACTCGGCGCCGTGCCTGGTGGCCGCCACGATGACCTGCATCGGCGTCATGCCGGCGGCCACCATGTCGGCCATCTCGACGTGCGGCGCCCAGGCGGTGTTGCCGTCCGTGCCCAGCACGATCGTCACGCCGGCGTCCGCGAGCCTCTTGAGGTTCCGTGCCTGAATGCCCCATGCAGCCTGCGCCTGCGGTCGGTCGGTCGACGCCGCCTGGATCTTGGCCAGCTCGGCATCCGAAACGCTGCCCTTGAGCCAACTGTAGTCGGCGGCGACGCCGCGGTCGGGCATGTTTGGGATGAGCACGACCTGCTTGCGCACTCTGATGAGAGCGACGAGCTCGTCGTCGATGTCCACGTCGCGGATGCCGTGCGCGAAGGCGTCGATGCCGGCTTGGAGCAGGCCCTTGGCGTCAGACAAGTTGAAGATGTGCGCGGCGACCCGGAGCTTCGCCTTGTGCGCTTCGTCGATCACCGCGGCATAGATTGCCGGCGGCAGCTTCTTGTACTTGCCGTCGCGGTCGTCCACCCAGATCTTGATGAAGTCCACCTTGAGCGCGGCCTGGTCCTGAACGGCCTTGCGCGCCTCCGCTTCCGTCGTGACCCAGTAAGGGACGTCGGACCGCCCCGGCTCCGGCAGCGTGATGCCGCGGCCCGCCGTGAAATAGCGTGCGACACCGACTGGCGCCTCGGCGCGCACTTTGAAGACTTCACCGGGCGGATCCAGCCCGAGGCTCATCGCGGCGCCCACACCGAAGTGCGCGCGCCGGCGGAGGTCCGTGAGCAGTGCCTCGCGCGTAGTCCCCAGGTGGACGTGCGTATCTATGATCGTCGGCATGACGGTCTTGCCGGCGAGATTCACGCGCGTGGCGCCGGCGGGTATTTTCACGCCGGCGGATGGACCGACTTGCGCGATACGCCCACCCGACACCACGATTGTCGCGCTCTCGAGCGGTGGCCGGCCGTCCCCGACGATGACCCGGGCGCCTTCGAAGGCCGTGACCGTTTCCTGGGCCAGCGGTGCCGAACTGACCGCGCCGGCGATGCCGAGGCCAGCAGCGGCCGCGACAGGAAACTTCCACCAGACAGACGATGTCTTCGGGCGCATGAGTGCCTCCACTTGCAAGCGCGAGCGTAGCGCAGACCCGACCGCCGCGCTCTGGGACCAATCGAGGACCACCGCTCGTCAGTCAACCAGGATGATCCGGGCGACAGGCAGCCGCCCGGCGCGCCACGCGGGAAGCCAGGTCGCGACGCCCGCCACGAGCAAGACTCCCACCGACACCCACACAAATGTCAGCGGATCACCGGGTGACACTTCGAACAGCAATTGGCGGGTGAGTCGGGCGGCAAACCACGCGACGATCAAACCCGCTGCCAGGCCCTGGGCGGTCAACTGAAGGCCATCACGAACGACCAGGCGCCTGACGGCCGCCGGCTGAGCACCGAGCGCCAACCGGATGCCAATCTCTCGACGACGCGACACGACGCCCTGGGAGAGGACGGCAAACAGCCCGATCACGGCGAGGCCAACGGCGAGCGTCGCGAATCCACCGAGCAGCCACACCTGAAAAAAACGTGAGGCCATGGAACCGGCGTAGCGATTCCAGGCCGGAGCCAGACCGGTGAGTGGCACGCTGGCGTCCATCTCCCGCACGACCCGATGCACTTCCGCCGCGACGGCCTGCTGGTCCCCGGCAGTCCTGATGACCAGGTCCATGCTGGCCATGGGAATGATGACGAAGACGTTCGGGAACGCCGGCGCGTCGAGACGTTCGCGGCGGAAGTCCGACACGACGCCGACCACTCTCAATCCGGGATCGGTCGAGGTACTGACGAGCGGCGACGACCACCAGAACCGGCGTCCGACTGCGGATTCGCCAGGCCAGAAGGCGTCGGCCATCGCACGACTGATCACGACGTAGCCGACCTGTCCGCTCGTCAACGTGTCCGCCGGCGCCAGAGCCCGGCCCTCTTGCAGGGTCAATCCGAGCGCGTCGATGAATCCAGGCGTGACCAGTTCGGCCGTGAGGCGCGGGGCCACCTGCTGGTCCCGTCCTTCAACGATGATCTTCTGGTCGGGAAAGCGGCGCAGGAACACATCTCCCATCGCCCCCACCGCGTCGATCCCGGGCACGGCCGTCAGCCTGGCGCGAAGTTCATCATGGAACTGAACGATTCGCGCGGGGGTGTACGTCGACGGCAGATCGATCCGGCCAACCAACACTGAGCGGGCGTCGAAACCCGGGTCGACCGCTCCCAGCGCCCGGACACTTCGGACCACCAGGCCGGTCTCGACGAGTAGTACGACCGCCAGTGTCAGCTCGGCGGCTACCAGAAACCGCATGAGACGTCGGCGCGCCGGCGTCGACCGCCCAACTCCCGACCGCAACACGACCACGTCGGCGTTCCGGGCGGTTGACAACGCCGGTACCACGGCAAACACGGGCGAGACGACGAGCGCGGATGCGGCACCGGCCAGGGCCACGGTGACGTCGAAGGTCGCTTGATCGAGCCGAGGCACGTCAGACGGCGCCAGCCACAGCAGCAGTTCGAGCAGGCCCGCGCCGCCCGCCAGTCCCGCCGCCACGGCGAGTGCGCCCAATACCAGCCCCTCGATTGTCAACTGCCTGATGATTCGCCGACGGGCTGCGCCAAGCGCGAGACGCACGGCAAACTCGTGTCGGCGTCGTTCCGATCGGAGCAGCAGCAGGTGCGCCGCGTTGTTCGCGGCAACCAGTAGAACAAGCCCAACCGCGGCGAACAGCATCCACAACACGGTCGGGAGACGGCTGCCCACAACCTCGTCGCGAAGCGACTTCACCTCAACGCTGAAATCCCTGTTGGTGCCCGCGTGTTCCACCGCCAATGTCGCGGCGATGCCCCGAAGTTCCCGGGCCGCGGCGTCAAGCGTGAACGCGTCCCGGACACGAATCACGGCGACATAGGTGTCATCACGCCGGCTCAATATGTTGCCGGGGCGCATCGGGTCAATCACCCGCCACAGGGCCGTGTCCGCTGTCGGCAGGGTGACCTCGGCGGCGACGACACCGGCAATCGTCAGAGGACGGCCATCGACGGTCAGTTCTTGTCCAATTGCAGTCGCTGTCGAGAGTCCGAGCCGGGCGAGAAAATCCTCCCGGACGATCACGGCCGGCGTTCCGGAGGCCCGGTCGGAAGGCAGAAAGGTCCGGCCAGCCCTGGCCTGAACACCAAGCACATTAAAGAACGACGATTCGACCAACGCGGTCTGCACCCGAACAGGCCGATTTCCGATGAGGACCGTGTCGGCCGTAAACTCCGGTCGCACGTACAGGGCCAACTGGTCCAGCGTCGTGCTGCGGCTCACCCAGTCGGTGGTGTTGAGGGGCGAGCTTCCGTCACGTTGATTCTGCGCCGTGTCGAACGTCCAGACGAGCGCGAGCCGGTCGGCATCTGGATACGGCAAGGGGCGGATCAGGATGCCGGACAGCACGCTGTACACGGCCGTCGTCCCACCAATTCCAACGGCCAGGACCCCGACGATCACGCCGGCTTGCGCCGGTGCGTGCCGGATGCCTCTCAAAGCCAACCGCACATCCTGCCAGACGCTACCCACCGATGCCTCCGTGATGATCTGTCGGGTTGCCCGCAGCAGTCGCGACGGCAGCGCGGTCAGTTCCGTTGCGGCACGTGTCTCGTCGCGCAAGTGGACTCTACATCTTGCCACTCGATGGCGCGAGTCCGGTTGACCTTACGCGCGCGCTCTTCAAGACATGACTCCACGAGCAGTAGAATCGCGGAATGATCCGCTTCGATTGAACTGAGGTTCGCTAGCAAAGGAAACTGGTGGGGGTCCACCTTCGCTGAGCGCTCGCTGCGCTCGCAGCTTCGGCGGACAGCCTTCGCGTGCGCTCGCTTCGATTGAACTGAGGCTGGCTCGCCAGCCGAAGCCGCGAGCGAAGCGAGCGATTGGCGAAGGCTGGAGCCGGCGATCAGACTTGAACTGATGACCTGCTGATTACGAATCAGCTGCTCTACCAACTGAGCTACGCCGGCGCCGGGGGCGTGCCGTGCGTCCGGCGGCCGCAGACGAACGGCCGCGCGGACCACACAACAACTATCTCAGCAAGCCTACCATAGCAGCCAGCGGAGCTACGCGAGCGGCCGGCGGAAGGATCGGGCGGACGTGCGGGCGCGTTACTTCTTGCGCTTCGCCATCTTGCGGCCGCCGCGCCGTACGGCGCGCTTGACCTGGCGCTTCGCGCTCCTGACCGTGCGGCGTACCGTTCTCTTCGCGCGCTTCACGGTCCGCTTCGCTGCGCGCACCTTCCTCGTCGCCTTCCTCGTCGCCCTGCGCGCCTTCACGACGCGCTTCGTCGCCGCCTTGCGCGTGGCCCGCGCCGTCTTGACGACGGTTCTGGCCGCCTCGGTCGCCGCCGATGCCGCCGCGGCGACCGTCGCGGTCACGGTCTTCGCCGCTTTCGCCGCCTTTGGCGCAGCCGCCACCGCCATATCCTTCGCGGTCCCGGCCATCTCGACGGCGCCTGCCGTGACCTTCTCGACCCCTGTCGCCGCGTGGCCCAACGCACGGCCAACCGTTTCGGCGACGGTGTTCAGTACCTCCGATCCCTTGTCCTGCTGTGTCTGATCCACGAAAACCTCCGACGTTGGGGACGCGAGTATCTCACAGAACAATCGCAGACGAGCGAAGATGCGACGGAGGACGGAGCGAAGTCTCGCCGAAGTCCGCCGAAGTCCGGCGTCCACGCACTTAGCGGACGGAGACGGACGGAGGCGGACGAAGGCGGACGAAGGCGGAGAGTTAACCTCGCCGCTCGCGTCGCGTAACTGGAGCAGAGAGGATTTCGCATGCTCCTGAGCCGGTTCCGTTCGATTGCGACACTTGTCCTGGCCGCCACCCTCGCCGCGGCGGGGTCGACCGTGTTCGCCCAGGTCTCCCCCCAGACCAAAGCGCCCACTCCGGTCGAGTCCCAGGACGCTCAAATCGTCCGAAAGCAGCTGATGGAGGCCTTCAGGCAATACCCGCCAGCCGTCGCCCGCGTGTTGAAGCTCGACCCGTCCTTGTTGAGCAACGACGCCTACATGGCGCCCTATCCGGCGCTCCTGGCCTTCCTGAACCAGCATCCCGAGGTCAGGCGGAATCCCGCGTTCTTCCTGGAACCCGTCGAGGGCGACTACTACGGGAATTACTACCGCTCGGCCCCGCAGCAGATGTGGGAAGACATCATGGTGGGCCTCTCGGTCTTCTTCGTCGTCACCACCATGCTGTCGGCGCTGGCGTGGATGGTCCGCACCCTCATCGACTACCGCCGGTGGAACCGGCTGTCGCGGGTCCAGGCCGAGACGCACGCCAAGCTGCTGGACCGGTTCACCGCGAACGACGAGCTCATCGCCTACGTCCAATCCCCAGCAGGGTCGAAGTTTCTCCAGTCCGCCCCGATTGCGCTCGATCCGGGGGCTCAGGCCGTGGGCGCGCCGTTTACGCGTATCCTGTGGTCGGTTCAGGCCGGCCTGGTCCTCGGGGCCGGCGGCTTGGGGCTCTACTTCGTGAGCGGCCGGATAGACCCGGAAGTCTCTCAGCCGCTCTACACGCTCGGCGTGCTGGCCCTTTCGCTCGGAATCGGGTTCGTGCTGTCGGCTGTGGCGTCGTTCCTGCTGTCGAAGCGCCTGGGACTGTTCGACGCGCCGGCGATTCCCGGTGCGGCCGATCGCCGTGAGCCGCGCGATGCCTGAGTGTTCGAGAATGGATTGCCATGTTCACTCGTGACATGACTGTCTCCGACGTCCAGCGGCTCGACGCCCAGGCCGGAGACGCCGACGTCGCCTTTGTGATGGACGAGGATGGCTTCCGCGCGTTCTACGATAGGACCGCCCGGCCGCTCTGGGCGTACCTGTCGCGCCTGACGGGCGACACGCACCTCGCCGACGACCTCGTGCAGGACGCCTACTATCGATTCCTTCGGGCCTCGGCCACCTACGAGAGCGAAGCGCACCGGCGCCACGCGCTGTTCCGAATCGCCACCAACCTGGCGCGCGACGCGCATCGCCGCCGACGCGTGCGGCCGGCGGAGGTCGTGACCGATACCGATCGTCTCAGCGCGCCGGGCGACACGGCGGGGCAGGTCGAGCGGCGCGCCGATCTGACGCGCGCGATGGCCGGCCTCAAGCCGCGCGATCGCGCGATGCTGTGGCTGGCGTACGCGGAGGGCTCGTCTCACCAGGAAATCGCCAGCACCATGGGCGTGAAGACCGGCAGCGTGAAGCTGCTGTTGTTCCGCGCCCGGCGGCGGCTCGCCGGCCTGCTCGAGCGAGGGCGGTCATGAAGCGCGTCGACTGCCGGTTCGAGGCCGACGTCCTGAATGCGGTCTACACGAACCGCTGGCCCGAGCGTGTGGATGCCGAGCTCCGGGCGCACGTCCAGGGCTGCGTCGTCTGTTCCGACGTCGTCACCGTTGCGAAAGCGATCGAAGAAGAGTTCGATATCGCGCGCGCCGAGGCGCGCGTGCCCGAGTCCGGCCTCGTCTGGTGGCGGGCGCAGATGCGCGCGCGCCAGGAGGCGGCGCGGGAAGCCGTCCGCCCAATCACGATCGCGCAGGCCGTCGGCTTGGCCGCCACCGTCGGCGTGGTCGGCGCGATCTTCGGCGCGACGACCGCGTGGTTCCAGTACGCGTTGCGGTGGCTCGGCGGCGGGCTGTCGTCGCTGCTCTCGTTCCGGCTGCCCGAACTGCCACCTTCGCTCGTGACGCTCGTCACCGAGCACGGCCTGTTGCTTGCGGTTGCGGCCGCCTGTCTCCTCCTCGCGCCGCTCGCGGTGTATCTGACAGTACGCGAAGACTGACATCGCGCGTTCTGACGTAGGGCGGGCCGGGCTCTGGCCAGCCTCCTCGCCGCGGATTGCAAACCAATCCGCGCTACTTTTCGGATTACGATTGACCCCGAGCCCCAAGATGACACCCATGCGCCGCCTGATCGGCGTGGTCTGCCTCGCCCTGCTGGCCGTCTCGGGCATCGCCACCAGCGCGACGTCTGCCCAGAGCCGCGCCGCCGCGACGTTCCCTGCGGCCGAGTGGGAGCGCATCGCCGATCCGAAGTCGGCCGGGTACTGCCAGGCGGGACTCGACGCGGCGACGTCTCGCGCGCAGACGCTTGCGACGACCGGCGTGATCGTGGTCGTCGGCGGGCGGGTGCTGTGGCAGCACGGCGATCTGCAGCAGGTGACGCTACCTGGCCTCGGTTCGCAAGAGCATTCTCGCGATGCTCTTCGGCAAGTACGTGCAGCGCGGGACGATCAAGCTCGATCGAACGCTCGCGGATCTCAAGATCGACGACAGCCGGGGCCTGTTGCCCGTCGAAAAAGACGCGACGGTGCTCGATCTGCTCGCGGCGCGCTCGGGTGTGTATCATCCGGCGGCGAATGCGGCGTCGAGCGCCGGCGGCGACACGGTGGGCGAGCCGCCGCCGCGCGGCTCGGTGAAGCACGGCACGTACTTCCTCTACAACAACTGGGACTTCAACGCGCTGGGCACGATCTTCGAGCAGGAGACCGGCCTCAACATCTACGACGCATTCGAGCAGGATCTGGCGCGTCCCATCGGACTCCAGGACTTCGATCGGGCGCAGCAGCGGAAGGCCGCCGGGCCCGCAGGCCGATCGCGCCATCCGGCGTATCACTTCTATCTCTCCACGCGCGACATGGCACGCGTCGGGTACGTGATGCTGCGTGGCGGGACCTGGGCCGGTCGCGAGCTCGTACCCAACGCGTGGGTCCGCCGGATGGTGACGCCCGTCACACGGGTCACGGACATGAACCCCGACGCATTCAAGAAGGGACCGTTCGGCTACGGTCTGCTGTGGTGGGTGTGGGACGGCCCGTCTGCAGAAGGGGCCTTCAAGGGCGCGTACACCGGGATGGGCGCCGTGGGGCAGTACCTTGCGGTGCTCCCCGCACTGGACATGGTCGTCGCCCACAAGACGCGGCCGGGCGGGCGCGACGTGTCGCGCACGGAGTTCCTCGATCTCGTCGGGACGATCATCGCTGCGCGCTGCGCTTCCGAAGCGGGCACGCCGGAGACACTGCCATGAACCGCCATGAAATCGGAAGGTTTCTCGACGAGCGCCGTGACGCCTGGCGCTTGCGCGATCCCGTCATGCTCGCGCGCGGCCATCAGGACAATGGCGTCGTGCAGAGTCCCATCTTCGGCACGATTCACGGGCGCGAAGCGATCGAGACCTCGTACCGAGAGCTCTTCCGGGTGTTCGCTGACTGGACGATCGATGAGCAGGACGACGTGATTGAGGACGGCAGGGCCGCGCAGGTCTTGACGGTCCAGGGCACGCATACCGGCAACCTGTTCGGCGTCCCCCGAGCGGCCGCCGGTTTGCGATTCAGGGCGTGCTGTTTCTCGAGCTCAAGGACGGGAAGATCGCGCGAGAGCGCCGGCTCTACGACTTCACCGGCATGCTGCTGCAGCTGGGGGTGTTGAAGGCGAAGCCTATATAAAAAGACCTCGGAGCAATGACCTCCGAGGTCTTTGAAGGGGGCACGGTGGCGGACTCGGGCAGAGAGTCCGCCACCGTGTGGCCTGCGCCGGCCGTCATTGGCGTGACGCAGAACCCTGCTGAAGTCCGGTTACGCGAGCACCTTGATGACGACGCGGCGGTTCTGCGCGCGGCCGTCACGCGTGTTGTTCGGCGCCATCGGCTTGTCCTCGCCGTAGCTGATGACGTTCATGCGGTGCAGCGGAATCTGGTGCTGCTCGTACAGGTACCGCTTCACGACCTCGGCGCGCTGCATGCCGATCTTCTCGTTGATCAGCTTGTCGCCGACGTTGTCCGTGTGGCCTTCGATCTCGAAGTACGCGCCCTTCGGATCGGCCTTGAGCTGCGTGACCAACGCGTCGATCTGCGCCTTGGCTTCGTCCGGCAGCGTCGTCGAGTTGAACTTGAAGTTGCCGGAGTCCTCGCTCAGCACCACTTCGTAGACCAGGCGCCGGCTGGACTTTTCGACGGCTTCGGCCTTTTCGTTGGCAGCCTTCGCATCGTTCGACGCGAGGCGGGCAGCCTCGCCGGCCGCGACGGCCTTGCCGTCGGCCGTGTTGGCGGCGGTCTGCGCGGTGTCCGCCGCCGTCTGCGCGGCGCCGGCCTTCTGATCGACCTCGGTGATCTTGCCTTCGTTCTTGCGCGCGCGCTCCTGCGTCTCTTCGAGCGACGTGCTCAGCGTGTCGACCTTGTTGCTGACCTGGCCGACCTGAGTTCTTGACATAGCCCTTGGTCGCGCACGCCGTCGTACCAGCGACGGCAGAACGCGAGCAGGGTGACTGCGAATAACGACTTACGCATGTGACGCCTCCTCCTAGAAGAGCGATGGGCCCAGTGTCTGCCGGCCGTGCACGACGTACCCGCTGCGCGCGCGCACGACCAAATCCTTGTCGCGCGTCCGCAGAGAAATCGGGTGCCATCCGGGCTGAGTGCTCGGCTCGAATGCAAGCAGATACTGATGACGAAGTTCCGTGACGATCTGCCGCGCGGCGATGCTGGTCTGCGCCGGACCGACCGCCGCGAAGATGTCTCCGCCGGTCCAGCGCGCGAGATCGCCGACGCGGCCTTCGAGCTGCGCCTGGAGCTGTTCCTCGTCGATGACCGAGCGGTCGGCGCGATCGAACGGCGAGATGACGAGAATGATGTACACCGGCACGTCGATCGCGCTCGCCATGGCCGACACTTCCGTCGGCGTCAGCGCGCTGGCGTTGTCGACGCCGTCGGTGAGCGCGACGACGGCGCGCCGTGGTCCGCCGTCGGCGGCGAGACGCTTGCCGGCTTCGGCAATCGCGTCGAACAGTTTCGTCTTGCCGAACGGACGGATCGAGTCGAGCTTCTCCGAGCACCTGAGCGGGCGCCGGCGCGAACGGCTGCAACTCGTCGAGATATTGATCGAACGCCCAGAGGCCGACGCGATCTGGTCGGCTCGAGCCAACTGACGCAGATGACGCGCGACCTCGCGCAACGCCGCGCGCTTTTCCGCGACGTCCATGCTGCCGCTGTAGTCGGCCAGCAGCGCGAGACTCACCGGCGTCCGCTCGGTCCTGAACTCGACGATCTGCCGGCTGACGCCGCCGTCGAACAACTCGAAATCCTCGTACCTTGAGGTTGTTCACCGGCCGGCCGCGTTTGTCACGCACCGTGGCAGCGACCGCGACGCGGCTGACGCTCGTCCGGAACGTCGCGCGGGGTTCCTGGGTCTGGGCCTGCCCCGCGAGCGGGGCGACCAGCAGCAGCGACCGAGGAACCCGACGAGTCCGAATCGCATTGCCCCCTCCTCCTTCAACTTCCTTGCCAACGTTATCGGGCCGGTTCGGAGCCTGCATTACGAGTTTTCTGGCCGGGAATCGACTTGGCTGTGTAAGAGTTACTGAGTGGGGCAGGGCGCTGTGGGCGCATTGCAAATCTGTCGGTCGTGGCGCTTGTGGCCGTCCTGGCGGGCATGGCCCAGGTGCAGGCGCCGGTGGACCCCCTCGCTGAAGGCCCGCCAGCTCTACAACGAGCACGGTACGACGAGGCGATTGAGGCCGCCGCCGAGGCGCGCAAAGTCCCGGCTCTGGCCAACGCCGCCGCGCGTGGTGTTCGCGCGCGCGCATCTCGAGCGGTTTCGCCTCACGCGCACTCCGGACGACCTCGCGGCCGCGCGCGACGCGTTGAAACAAGTCGATCACGCGGCGCTCACGCCGCGCGATCGCGTCGAGCTGCTCGTCGGGCTCGGCGAGTCGCTCTATCTCGACGGCTGTCTCGACGGCTGCTACACGGCGGCCGCCCAGACGTTCGAGCTCGCGCTCGATCGCGCGGCGGACGCCGATCTGACCTCTCGCGGACTCATCTTCGAATGGTGGGCGGGCTCGCTCGACCGCCAGGCGCAGATGGGACCGCCGATCGGATCGCAAGCCGCTGTACCAGCGCATCCTTCGCCGGAGCGAAGAGGAACTGGCGAGGAACGAGCTGTCCGCGACGGCGACGTACTGGCTCGCGGCGGCGTCGCGCGGTCGTCGAGGACTACGAGCGCGCGTGGGGCGCGGCGATTGCCGGCTGGATTCGCGCCCGCTACATGGGCAAGCGACGGCGCGGAGTTACGCGCCGATCTCGATCGGCTCGTGACGCAAGGTGCTGCTGCCGGAGCGGGCTCGCCAGATCACGCCGGACGGCGACGCGCGTCCCGCGCTCGCGACGCTTCAGGCGCAGTGGGAAGACTTGAAGAAAAAATACGAGTAGCGGCCCGTCCGGCGGTCACGTCGCCGCGCACGAGCAGACTGGCCAGCGTCGCGGCTTTGTCGGCCAGCTCCACCGCCCAGACAAAGTTCTTCACGCTCAGGGCCTGCTTGGCCTGCCAGACGAATCGCCATGCGTTGTCGAACTGCACCTTCGCGTCGCGGCTGAGCTCGCCGGACCGGACCTTCCCCAAATCGCGTTCGGCGGCGGCAGACGAGACTCTCCGCGCGCTTCTGCAGCTCGCTGGCATTCGCCGTCGTCTGCAGGACTGGCTGGCGGCGGCGCCTCGTTCTGCGGGCGGCGCGGTCTGCTGTGACGGCGGTGTCGCGCGGTTGCGGCGGCCGCGTATTGGTCTCGCGCGGCGCGGGCGCGGCGTCGGCGTGACGGCGGCGGCGTCCGGGTGGCGGCGGCGGCTCGGGCGGCGCCAGCACGGGCGGCGCGGGAATCACGAGCCGCGCGTCCGGGGTTGGCACGGCAAGCGACGGCGCCGCGACGGGCGCCGGACCGGCGTCTTGGAACACGCCGCGAAGGTCGACAGCGACAGGAGCACCACCGCTGCCCGCAGTGGGTACGACATCGTGGCCTGTATCCATTATGACGCAGGCGCGGCGACGGCGGGCGAGAGAATCTTCATGGCCTGCCGTAATTGCACCCGGAACGTCGTGCCGCGGCCGGGCATCGACTGCACCTCGATCTCGCCGTCGTGCAGCTGGACGGTGCGAAAGACCAGCGACAGCCCGATGCCGCTGCCGTGCTGCTTGGTCGTGAAGTACAGATCGAAGATCCGCGACAGATGCTCCGGCGAGATGCCGACGCCGGTGTCCTCGAACGTGACCTCGATCTGCTGGCCTGGCGTCGGCGCGCGCGCGCGATGCGCAGCCGCCCGCCGTCCGGCATCGCCTGGCACGCGTTCAGCGCGAGATTCAGAAACGCCTGCTCGAGCAGGCTCGGATCGGCCTGCACGGCCGGCAGGTCCGGCGGCACGTCGACGCGCACGTCGACGTGGCTCTTGCTCGCCTCGGCCGAGATGACCGGCATGCAGCCGCTCGAAGATCGCCGGCAAGGTACACCGGCTGCAGCTGCAGATCCTCGGGCCGCGTGAACTTCAGGAATCCCTGCACGACCTCGTCGAGCCGCCGGACCTGCGCCGCGATCACCGACACGTGCTCGAGCGTCGGGCGCGTCCGCGAGCTGCATCTTCAGCAGCTCCAGATGAATCATCGTCGCGTTGAGCGGGTTCTTGATCTCGTGCGCGATGCCGGCGGTGAGCCGGCTGAGCGCGGCGAGCTTGCGCGAGTAGCTGAGCGTCGACTCGACCTGGCTGAGGTACGCGAGATTGCGCGACGACGAGCATGCACGCCGAGCGGCCGCCGCTCGGCGTCCTCGACCGAGATGCGTCAGGACCAGCCGCTCGCCGGCGCCGGGCACGTCGCACCGGCTGCGAGCGTCTCGCGTGACGCGCGTCCGCTGAGCGTCGCGCTCGACGGCCGCGCGGTACGGATGATCGGCCGGCAGCAGCGTCGACGCGATCGTGCCCGGTCGTCGCTCGCCGAGCGCACGGTTCCATCGCGGGATTCGCGAAGAGCAGCGTGCCGTCCGGCGCGAACAGCGCGACCGCGTCCTCGAGCCGGTCGACGACCGACTCGAGCGTCGCCTTCTGTCCGGCGAGCTCGCGTGCGATCGGCGGCCAGCCGCGCGGTGACCTGCTTGAACGAGTCGCCGAGATCGGCGAGCTCGGCGTCCTGCGGCAGATCCACGCTCACGTCGAGCTCGCCGCGGCCCAGGCGCGCGAGGCCGCTCCGGATCACGTGAATCGGCCGGAGGACGATCTGCGCGAGCAGCATCGCGACGAAGGTCGCGCCGACGAGCGCCGCGATCGCCGTGAGGAGCGGCGTCTGGAGCTGCTTCTGGAACTCGGCGCGGATGAGCAGGCGTCGAGACGCCGATGCGAATCGAGCCGAAGTCCGTCGGCGCCGAGCAGCAGCGGCTCGCTGATACTCGAACGTCTTGCCGCCGCGCGTGTAGATCGCCTGCAGCTGTCGCGATCGGCCCTGCGCGTGTCGATCAGCGTCGTCGAGGTCGTCGGCGCGGCTCGAGCCGCTCGCCGATCCGGCTGACGTCGGCGTGCGACGATGATCTGGCCGGTCGGGTCGACGATGGCGGCGTACAGCACGTTCTTCGAGTACGACGACCGACTCGAGGATCGAGCGCAGGCCGGAATCGCTCTGCAGGTCGAGGTGCGGGTTCTGCGCCGCCTGCACCGCGTCGCCGCCGCTCGTCGAGCTCAGCACGTCGAACGCGCGCTGATAGATCGTCTTCGACAGAGCCTCGGCGCGCGTGCGGCTCTCCTGCAGCAGGATGTTCGCGAGCGACGCCAGGTACCAGCCGCGACAGCAGGACGACGGCCAGTCCGACGATCGGCCGTGACGCCGGCGACCTGCTTGGTCTTGATGCTCAATCGCATGACACGTGCAGGCGCTAGATCGCGCCCTCTTCCTTCATCCGGTTCAGCTTGTTGTGCAGCGTCTTGAGGCTGATGCCGAGCAGTCTCGGCGGCGCGCGTCTTGTTGCCGCCGGTGTGCTGCAGCGTGACTTCGATGAGCTGCCGCTCGGCCTCGTCGACCGTCGTGCCGGGCGTGAGGCCGCCGGCGCCGCCGCCGCCCGTCGCGCGGCCGCCGGGCTCGGACTGGCGAGCGGCGGCAGGTCGCTCGGCGTCGATGAGCGCGCCCTTCGCGACGATCGTCGCGCGCTCGATCACGTTGCGCAGCTCGCGCACGTTGCCCGGCCAGTCGTAGCGCTCGAGCACCGCCATCGCCTCGTCGGACGACGCCGGCGACGGTCCGGCTGTTCCGCGCGTTGAACTCCTTGATGAACGCCTGGACCAGCAGCGGGATGTCGTCCTTGCGATCGCGCAGCGGCGGCAGCCGGATCGCGAACACGTTCAGCCGGTAGAACAGATCTTCGCGCAGCTTGCCCTGCCGCACGGCCTCCTGCGGATCGACGTTCGTCGCCGCGATGACGCGGATGTCGACCGACTGCTCGCGCGTGCCGCCGAGCGGGCGGAACGATCGCTCCTGCAGCACGCGCAGCAGCTTGGCCTGCGTGGCCGGCGTCATCTCGGCGATCTCGTCGAGGAAGAGCGTGCCGCGGTTGGCCAGCTCGAAGCAGCCCTGGCGCCGCGCGATGGCGCCGGTGAACGCGCCCTTCTCGTGGCCGAACAGCTCCGACTCGAGCAGCGTGTCCGGAATCGCCGCGCAGTTGAGCGGGACGAACGGCTGCGACGCGCGCGGGCTGAGCTGGTGAATCGTCTGCGCGACCAGCTCCTTGCCCGTGCCGGACTCGCCGCTGCACGAGCACCGACGCGGCCGTCGGCGCCGCCTGCTCGATCACCTGGTAGATCTTCCGCATCTCGAGGCTCGCGCCGATCATCCGGCCGAACGTGCCGCGCTCCTGCAGCTGCCGCCGCAGCACGCGCACCTCGCGGAGCGTGTCGTGCCGCTCGGCGATCTGGTCGAGCAGGATCTTGAGCCGCTGCGGATCGATCGGCTTCGTCGAGGTAGTCGTACGCGCCCTGCTTGATCGCTTCGACGGCCGTCTCGACCGTGCCCTGCGCCGTCATCAGCACGACCGTGATGTCGCGCGTCGTCCTGCTGCTGCAGCGCGCGCAGCAGGTCGAGGCCGCCCATTTGGGCATGACCAGGTCGCTCAGCACGATCGTCGGGCGGATCGGCGGCGATCTTCTCGAGGGCCTCGCGGCCGTCGCTGGCGACCTCGACCGCGAAGCCCCAGCTCTTCAGCAGTTGCTGCAGCCCGACGCGCTGCGCGGCGTCGTCTTCGACGACGAGCAACTGGTCGCGATCGGAGAATCCGGCATGGCGGCTGGGCATCCAAGCTCCTGGCACCATTCTTCCCGCGATCGGTGCGCCCGACGCAACGGGACGATCGCGTCCCGTGGCGCCGGGTTCCGAGCCAATCGCGCCGGCCGGACGCCCGGCGCGATGATCTCCGGATACGCACGCGAGCCCTCATGCACTGCGGGACTGGCGATTGAGGCCATTGCACGTGGTATCGCGAGCTCCTTCGCCGCCGCTTCGCGCCCGGGCCGGTCGTCGTGACTTCCCGCTCCAGACGCGCCAGCCGCTCAGGATCGACGGACCGATCGTGCGGCCTCCTGCATCGTGCGCACAGACGGCTCCGACGTGGGCCGTTCCGTCGCGAGCGCCCGATCGACACGCGCGCCATCCATCGGCCGTCGAGCATCGCCGGAGTGAGATACGCGTCGCCCGATCGGTTGATGCGATCCACCCAGCCCTAGCGTGTGGCGATCGAGCGCGTCGCCGGCAAGGCCGGGCGGCTCGTGCCGTACGCAGACGGTCTGAAGCACGACCGGATTCAGGACGCGCCAGTGCGGTGTCGCGCGAATGGTCTCCGCGAGCCAGCGCGCGTTCTCGAGGTCGCGGCGGATGCGCGCCTGCAGCCCCGACACGCCCTGCTCGCGGATGAGGAACCAGAGCTTCAGCGCGCGGAACCGGCGGCCGAGCGGCAGGCCCCAGTCGCGGAAGTTCCTGACGGCCCGATCGGCCGACGTCTGCAGATAGCTCGGGTTGGTGGACATCACGCGAATCAGGTCGGCCGGCTCGCGCACGTAGTACACCGTGCAGTCGAACGCCGCGCCGAGCCACTTGTGCGGATTGACGACGATCGAGTCGGCGCCTTCGATCGCCGTGCCACAGCCGCGGCACTCGGGCAGCGACCATCGCGGATCCCGCCATGGCGGCGTCCACGTGCAGCCACATGCCGTTCTTCGCGGCGATGGCGGCAATCGCGTCGATCGGATCCACCGCGGTCGTCGTCGTCGTCCCCGTCGTGGCGACGACGGCGCACGGGCGGCGCCCGGCGGCGAGATCGGCGGCGACGGCGGCCTCGAGCGCGTCGGGGCGCATCGCGAACGCTGCGTCGTGCGCGACGAACCGCAGATGATCCCGCCCGAAGCCCGCGAGCAGCGCCGCCTTCTCGATCGAGCTGTGACTGTGCGCCGACGTGTAGATCACGAGCGGCGCGGCCTCGCCCTGCAGCCCTCCCCGCGCGAGCGAGAATCCGCTGACCTTCTCGCGCGCGCAGAGCAGCGCGACGAGCGTGCTCGTCGAGGCCGTGTCCTGAATGACGCCACTCCAGCGATCCGACAGCCCGATCATCTGGCGCAGCCAGTCCGTGGCGACTTCTTCGACCTCGGTCAGCGCCGGGCTCGACTGCCACGCCAGCCCGAGCACGCCGAGTCCGGTGCTGACGTAGTCGCCGAGCACGCTGGACAGCTCGCCGTTCGACGGGAAGTAGCCGAAGAACATCGGATGCGACCAGTGGGTGAGGCCGGGCGTCACGACGGCATCCAGGTCGCGCAGCACGTGATCCCAGGGCTCCGGGGCGTCCGGCGGCGCGGCAGGAATGCGCGCGCGAATCTCGCCCGGCGCCGTCTGCGCCATCACCGGCCGGGACGCGACGCGCTTGCGGTAGTCGGCAATCCAGTCGATCAGCTCGTGTCCGCGCTTGCGGAATTCGTCAGGAGTCATCGGCAATTAGCAATTAGCAACTAACAAGTAACAAGTAACAAGTAACAAGTTGAAGAGCGCTCGTTCATGTCAGCAGCAGGGCCGCGAGGCCGAGAAACAGAAAGAATCCCATCCCGTCGGTGATGAACGTCAGCATCACGCTCGAGCCGTGCACCGGGTCGCGTCCGGCCCAGTGAAGCGCCAGCGGCACGGCCATGCCGGCGAACGCCGCGACGACGAGGTTGAGCACCACGGCGGCCATCATGACGGCGCCGAGCGCGAGGCTGTGGTACATCGCGGCGGCCGCGAGGCCCATGACGCCGCCCCACGTGACGCCGTTCACGAGACTGACCGTCAGCTCCTTGCGCACGAGTTGCAGCTGGCTGCCGCGCAACTGGTCGAGCGCCAGCGCGCGAATGACGAGCGCCACCGTCTGATTGCCGGTGTTGCCGCCGATGCTCGCGACAATGGGCATGAGCGTCGCGAGCGCGACGATCTGCGTGATCGTGTCTTCGAATATGCCGATGACTCGCGAGGCGACGAACGCCGTGATCAGATTCAGGCAGAGCCACGGCCAGCGGTTGCGAACCGACTCCGAGACCGTGGCAAAGAGATCCTCGGCGCCGCGCAAGCCGGCGCGAGTGAGCGCGTCCTGTTCGGACGACTCGCGGAGGTAGTCGACGACCGCGTCGATCGTGATGCGTCCGACGAGCTTGCTGAGATCGTCCACGACCGGCGCGGAGACGAGGTCGTACCGCTCGAAGGCCTTCGCCGCCCGCTCGGCCGGATCGTCCGGCTTGAACGCGGCGATGTCGGTCAGCATGACCGCCGTCACCAGCGTCCCGGCATCGGCGCGAAGCAGGTTCGGCAGCGGCACGCTGCCCTTGAGGAAATGCCTCGCGTCGACGACAAAGAGGCGGTCGGTCTGGCCGGGGAGCTCGTCGCGCGCACGGAGGGTGCGCACCGCGTCCCCGACGGTCTCGTCGGCGCGAACGAACACGACGTCCCGGCTCATCAGCCGTCCGACCGTGTGCTCCGGGTAGGCGCGGGCGCCGACGAGCCAGGACTGATCGCCGGCGGCCAGCGACCGCGACGCCTGCGCCAGCACCTCGGGCGGCAACGACTCGGAGAGGTACGAGAGATCGTCGGCGTCGAGCTGCGTCACCGCCGCTGACAGTTCGCCGGGCTCGACCGCATCGACGATCGCGCTGCGAATCTCCGGATCGAGCTCGACCAGCGCGAGCCCGGCGTCGCGCGGCTCGAGCTGCCGCCAGACCAGCAGTCGATCGTCGACCGGCAGCGCGGCGAGGATGACGGCGAGATCGGCAGGATGCACCCCGCGCAGATGCTTCTGCAGGTCGGCCAGATTCTCGCGCCGCTGGATCGCCTCGAGCAGGTCCCGCTTCTCCGTCTGCTGGCGGCCGGCGAGCGTCGTCAGCACGCGATGCTTTTCCAACAGTCGAGTGACTTCGTCCAGCTTGGCCTGGACCGCTTCACTGGTAGAGGCGTCTGACATGCGCTTGACGATTGTAATGGCTCGTCATCGCACGATCCGCAGGTCCTGGACCTTCTTCTGTCCCGGTGTCAGCGTGATGGGCACGGCGGCTTTGGACACCGCGTCGAGAAACGCCGCGTCGTACTGCTCGTCGGTCTTGAGATCCGTGACCGCCGCCAGCAGATAGTCGCCAGGCGGCGGGCCGAGCGGCCCCTCGAACACGAAGCGACCATCGGTCGCCGGACGCGTCGTGAGAATGCGCCGCGACGCCGGCAGCCAGTACTTCCGGTCGGCCGCGAACAGCACGACCGTGTAGTCGGGCGCCGGCCGGCCCGCCGGATCCTGCAGGGTGCCCGACAGCGTCTGCTGCCGATCGGTCATCGTGATGGCGACGTCCTTGAACTGCTGGTCCGCCCGAATCTCGATGGGCAAGTCGGACAAATCGCGGCCGTCGATCACGATGGTCTGACCGAGCCAGGTCAGGCTGTCGGCGGGCGCGCCTGCGCCCATCACTGCCGCCATGACAGCGTAGCGGCCGGGCATGAGGCCGGTGACGGTGAAGCTCCCGCTCTCGTTGACCTGCGCCGCGCCCATCGCGAGAGACGTCAGCAGCCCGGCGTCTCCAAAGGGGCGGACGCTCACCGAGACGTTCGCGAAGTCCTTGGGAGGCGTGGCGGAGACTGCGTCGAATCCGACACGGCCCGACAACGTCAAACCGGGTTGCAGCCTGAGCACGTACCCCGACAGCGGTTGGCCGGTCGCCACGAACTCTTCGCGCGCCCACAACTGCTCCGTGGCAGGTGAAGCGGCCGGACCGCCCATCCGCCCGGCGAGCATCGCCAGCGCGGTACCCGACGCCGTGCGCGCTTCCAGCGAGTATTTTCCTGGCGCGAGGCCCGTCACGACGAACTTGCCGTCGGCCTGTGTGCGGGCCATCAACGACGACATCATGCTGACGAGTCTCGGCAACGTGATGGCGTCGCCCCGGTCAGTCAGTCGCGCGGTGACGCTGACGTTGGCGGCGGGCTGTCCGTCAGGTCCGTACACGACGCCTTCGATCCGGGTCGTCGGCACGCGGCGCGCCACGAGGTCCACGCCGCGGCGTTCTTCGCCGGCGCCCACCGCGATGAACGTGGCCTCCGCGAAGTCCGTGGTGCCGGGATAGTAAATGGGTGAGAACGCGGATTGGCCGGGCAACCCCATCATGGCGCCAGCCGGTGAGCTCGCCGGCAGTGCCATCAGCGGCGCGCCGCCTCGCGCCCCGAGAAGCGTGCTCGCCGGCGGATTCGCAGCGCCCGGTGCGACGCCCGGCCGCTGCGGATCGCGAAGCTCCTGCGTTGCCGTGCGCACCTCCTCCGGCGTCACCTGCCGGACCTCGGTGCCGCCGCTGTCCGGCGGCGTGACGGACACCACGTATTTTCCGGGCGCGACGCCGGAGAAGCGAAACGTGCCACGGTCGTCGGTCATCGCGCGCGGTGTGCCGAGCAGGGTTCGCAGCATCTGCATATCATTGGAGCCCTCGTGCGGCTGAACGAGATCCACGCCGAGATCCACCGCCGCCTGCCCCTGTTCGTCCGTCACCGTGCCCGTGATCACGGCGCCGCGAATCATCTTCAATGTCAGGTCCGTTCGCTGCTCGCCCTCGGCGATCGCAATCGCGGTACCCGGCCGGCCCGGCTGCGTCGCGCCATAGAGCATGTCCACGTACGGTGGCCGTGTCGCGCTCAGCAGGTATCGTCCTGCCGGGAGCGCCGCCAGGACGAAGCGCCCGCTGTCGTCGGTTGACGTGATCCGAATCAGACCGTTTTCCGTGCCGAGCACGGCCACCTGCACGCGACGGAGCGGCGGCGTGGCCGGCTCGTCGGCCAGCACGACGCCGCCAAGCACAGAACGCCCGATGAGCGCATCGGCGCGCGAATCGCGCGCCGGCGTGGCCTGCTGCGCTCGCGCGAACGAGGAGCCCAGGCACGCGCAGACTGCGATCGCGAGCGTCGCCCGTCTCATTTCCCGCCTCCGCGCAGGTCCTGGCTCTTGTTGACGCCGTCAACGATCTGGACGCGGACGGCTCCGCGCGACAGCCGCTCCAGTGTCGCCGGTTCGAGCCAGCCGTCCACCGCTTCGTCGGCCCCGACGGCGACGAAGTAGTCGCCGGCAGGCAGGCCGGGAATCGCATACAGCCCGGCTTTCGTCGTGCGCGCGGCGCGGATGCGACGCGACTGCGCAGTGAAGTCCGTGCGCTGGCGCTCGTCGGCGGGGAAGATGAACACGATCGCATCCGGATCGGCGTCGCCGCGCGCGTTTCTCACGGTGCCACTGAGCGTGGCGTCCGGCCGGTCGACGAACGTGAGCAGCAGGGTGGCCGCGTCCGGGCTGTCGGCCTCCAGCGCGACATCGGCGACGTCGCGCCCTCCGGCCATCGCCGACTTCAAGCGCCACGGTGAGGGCGCGACGGCGCGGAGCCGGTACTGTCCCGGCGGCACGCCCAGCGTCATGAGCGTGCCGTCGGGTTCGACACGTCCGAGCAGGTTGAGCCCGAACGCGCGCGTCGCGTCGGTCGTCACGATGGTCACGCCAATCTGCTGAAGAGCATCAGGTGCCGGCGGCGGCGCGCTGCCCTCGAAGACGACGCGGCCGCGCCACGCGACACCGCGCGTCGCGACCAGCGCGAGCGTTGCGGCCCCGGGATCGTCGGTCGCCACCGTCGCCGCAACCGACAGCGTCGGGCCGGCCGGCAGCGGCCCTCGCGCGAGGCCCCGGCCACCGGCCGGCGCGCCGCGCATCGGCGAGAAGTCCTGCTGTCCTCTGGGAGCCAGCGTTCCCTGCACCACGTACCGGCCGTCCGGCACGCCGATGAACGCGAACCGGCCGTCCGCGCCCGTGCTTGTCTGCGTCACCGCGATCTCGTGACCGGGTTCGTCGGCGAGCAGGAGGCGGATCATCATCTGGGCCACCGGCTGGCCCTGATCGGTGACCGTTCCCGAGATACGCCCCATCGGCACGAGCTTTACGCGGAGATCGATGCCGCTCCGATCTTCGCCGCTCCTCACCGCGACCGGTGAGGCCTGCGACGCGGAGAGTACCGCCGGATAGAACGTCGGGGGATAGACCATGAGCGACGGATCGAGCGAGATGAGATCTTCCGGGCGCATGGTGCCCATCGCCCGCGACATGATCGACATGGCCGCGCTCATGTCGGACCCGACGATCGACATGAGTGCCCGCCCGCTCTCCGGTTCGGACCGCGCGAACACGATGTACTCGCCGGGCCCGACCGTGCCGAAGCGGTACAGGCCGCGGTCGTCGGTCACTGCCGTCCGCGGACCGGACAACTGCCGGCGTCCGTCAAAGAGGATGCGCTCGGAGAGCAGGACCTGCAGGCCCGGCACGGGCTCGCCCCGATCGTCCGTGATCGTTCCGCTGACGGCGCCCGGCTTCCAGAGGCGCAGCGTGACGTCGCCGAGCCGCTCGCCGTCGGCGAGCTCCACCGGACGGTTCGGACCACGCGCGATCCGCTGACCGGACATCCCTCCGATGTACCCGGTCTTGATCGCCATCAGCACGAGGGTTCCGGCGGGCAGGTCGCGAAACACGAATCGGCCGTCGTCGTCGCTCTGCACGCGCTGTGGTTTCGCGCCCGCGCCGCTGAGGTTGACCACAGCGCCCGGGACGCCCTGCGTCGACGTGCCTTCGACGACGCGTCCGACGATGAGGCCCGTGCCCGTACGCGCCGGTGCCTCCGGGGGCAGGCGCGGCGCCTCGTCCTCGTCCACCCGCGCCCTGTCCCGCCGCCGGCGGGCCCTGGGCGGCGATCGTCGTCACGAGCAACGCAGCGGCTGCGACGTGAATCAGCACGGCGGGACGCATGGACCAAGTATGCAACCAATTGGCGCGCGCATCCGAGCGCGTTGCAGTTCTCATACAATGCTCAGTCCTGAGGTTGCTGCATGCGTTTCAAGTCCGTGGTGACTCGACTGCTCCTGGGAATCGCGCTCGTTGCCGTGCCGGCGCTGCTCGTGGCCGATCAGGCGCGGCAGACAGCGAAGCCGGCGCCGGTGGATCCGGCCGGCACCAAGCCGGGCCGCGACCCGAAGCAGCCGATCGACGAGGAGTACACGAAGAAGATCAAGGAGTACACGACCGAGACCTTCTTCCTGTCGCCGCTGGTGGACTACCTGCCGGCGTCGAAGACGGTGCCGACGCCCAAGGCGGTGCTCGGCGACATCGCGGGCGCGCCGGGCAAGCTGCCGTACTCGAAGGAAGTGTACGAGTACATGCGGCTGCTCGAGAAGTCGTCGCCGCGCGTGAAGGTCTACAGCATCGGCAAGATCGGAAGAGGGCCGCGAGATGATCGCGGTGGCGGTGGCGTCCGAGGCGCTGATGGCGCGGCTCGACGCGAACCGGGCCGACCTGGAGAAGCTGGCCGATCCGCGCGCGATCAGCATGAACGACGCGCTGGCCGACGAGATCGCGCGCCGCGCCGCGCCGGTGTACTACATCACCGGGACGATTCACTCGCCCGAGGCCGGCGCGCCGACGGCGCTGATGGAGCTGGCCTACCGGCTGGCGGTCGACGAGAGCCCCTACGTCCGCAGCATCCGTGACAACCTCATCACGCTCATCACGCCGGTCGTCGAAGTCGACGGCCGCGACCGCGTCGTCGATCTCTACAACTACCGCAAGAAGTACCCGGATCGCACGGTGCCGAACCTCGTCTACTGGGGCAAGTACGTCGCGCACGACAACAATCGCGACGCGATGGCAGTGACGCTGAAGCTGACCGAGCACGTGATGAACACGTACGTCGGCTGGAAGGCGCAGGTGCTCCACGACCTGCACGAGTCGGTGCCGTACCTCTACGACAACACGATCGGCGACGGCCCGTACAACGCGTGGCTGGATCCGCTGCTCACGAACGAGTGGCAGATGATCGGCTGGAACAACGTCCAGGAGATGACGCGCCTCGGGATGCCGGGCGTCTTCGCGTTCGGCACGTTCGACACGTGGTCGCCGGGCTATCTCATGTTCATTGCGGCGACGCACAACGGCATCAGCCGGCTGTACGAGACGTTCGGCAACGGCGGCAGCGCCGACACGCAGGAGCGCACGCTCACGCCGAACCAGACGTCGCGGACGTGGTACCGCCAGAACCCGCCGCTGCCGCGGGTGCAGTGGTCGCTGCGCAACAACAACAACTACGAACAGACCGGCCTGCTCGTGTCGCTCCATTACTTCGCGGCGAACCGGCTGCTGTTCCTGCGCAACTTCTACGAGAAGAGCAAGCGGTCGATCACGAAAGCGAAGATGGAGGGCCCGGCGGCGTACGTGCTGCCGGCGAGCGATCCGCGCCTCGGCTCGCAGGCCGAGCTGCTGCGCGTGCTGCAGAAGCAGCACGTGGAGATCTCGCGCGGCGACGGCGGCGTTCTCCGTTGAAGTGCCAGGTCCGGCAACCGGCGGCCGCCGCAGGCCGCGGCGGCGGGGCCGGCGGCGGGCGTGCCGGTGGCGCGGCAGCAGCCGGAGGCGCCGGCGCCGGGGCGGCGGCCGGAGGTGCAGGCGCGGCTGCGGCGAGGAGACCGGACCGCGACGGCCGCGCGTCGAGACGCGCGAGTTTCCGGCCGGCAGCTACATCGTCCGGATGGATCAGCCGTACTCACGCATTGCCGACGCGCTGCTCGACTATCAGTACTGGGCGCCGAACGATCCGCAGTCCACTCCGTACGACGACACCGGCTGGACGTTCCCGGAAGGCTTCAACGTGCAGGCGGTCCGCGTGATCGATCCGAAGGTGCTCGACGCGCCGATGACGCGTGTCACGGGACCCGTGCGCGCCCTGGCCGGTGTCGAGGGGCAGGGCGCGATCTTCGCGATCAACCACAACGCCGACAACGCCCTCCTCACGCTTCGATACAAGCTGCGCCAGGCGGACATCCAGCTCGCCGAAGAGTCGTTCGAGGCCGACGGGCGGAAGTTCAACCGCGGGTCGTTCATCGTGCGAAACGTCGCGCAGGCCGACCTCGACAAGCGCGGCGACGGAGGTGGGCGTGAAGGCCTATGCGCTCGGCGCGGCGCCGACCGTGAAGACGCATCCGGCGCGCGCCGCGCGCGTCGCGCTGATGCACACGTGGCTGAGCACGCAGACCGAGGGCTGGTGGCGGTACGCGTTCGACAACATGGAGCTGCCGTACGAGTACATCAGCGTGCAGGACGTCGCGAAGGACGCCAATCTCCGTGCGAAGTACGACGTGATCATGTTCGCGCCGGGCGGCGGCGGCGGGCAGGCGATCATCGACGGCATGCCGATGTGGCGCAACCCGATGCCGTGGAAGAACTCGCCCGAGACGCCGAACATCGGCACCTACGCGCAGACCGACGACGTCCGGCCGGGTCTCGGGTGGAACGGCCTCGCACATCTCGAGGAGTTCGTGCGACAGGGCGGCGTGTTCATCGCGGCCGCGAGCAGCGCCAACTTCGCAGTCCAGTACGGCCTCACGCATGGCGTGACGACCAATGCCGCCGGCCACGGGCTCGCGCGTCGTCGGTTCGCTCCTGCGGACGCGAATCGTGGACGACACGAGCCCGATCGTCTACGGCGTGCAGGACCAGCTCGCGGTCTACAGCGACAACGGCGCGAGCTTCAGCGTGAGCTGCCGGCGCCGGCGGCGGCGGCGGGCGCGGCGGGGGCGCCGCCGCGCACGCGCGCGACCGGACGCGGCACGCCCGACGATCCGGACATCGCGCAGGGCCGCCCCGTGCTCGACGCGAGAAACGAGCTGCCCGAGCGCCCGGCGGCGCCGCGGCCCTGGCAGTACGCGCTGCCGACCGAGGAGCAGCTGCGCAACCCGCTGAACATCATTCCGCCCGAGTTCCGGCCGCGCGTCGCGCTGCGGTTCGCCGATCAGAACGAATTGCTCGTGTCAGGCCTGCTGCAGGGCGGCGGCGACATCGCGCAGCGCCCCGTCGTCGTGGACGTGCCCGTCGGGCAGGGGCACGTCGTGATCTTCGCCAACAACCCGGTCTGGCGCGGCGAGACGATCGGCAGCTACGCGCTCGTCTGGAACACGATCCTGAACTTCGACCACCTCAACGCGGGACGGAAGCTGGACGCGAAGTAGATCAAAGATTCACCATGAAGGTTGAAGAGATGAAGATTTTTTGGGCGTTTCTTGGCAAGAGCACTTGAGACAAGAGATCTTCCCCCAAAAGCCTTCATCTCTTCACCCTTCATGGTGAGGTCTTGGTGTCCGCGACGCGCGCGGCCCATGCTGCGATCAAGTAGCAGCCCGCGCCGGCGATCATCGCGGCACGGAACCCGAGCGTCAGTGCGATGACGACGGTGCCGACCGACCCGACGACCGACATGATGCCGTTCAACCCCCAGAAGAACGCCGGTGCCGGCAACGATCCGGTGCCGGCGCGCATGAGGCCGCGTGGGAAGGGCATGCCCATCGCGAAGCCCAGCGGGGCGATGAACAGGATCGCGACGCCGACGCGCGCGCCGAGGCCGAGCGGGAGCAGCGCCGGGACGATCGCCGGGAGCGCGAAGGCATAGATCACGCCGAGCACCGCGACGGCCAGACAGGCGGTCCGCGCCGGGACGCGCCGGCTCATCGCGCTGCCAATCCCGCCGGCCGCGAGCAGCGTGAAGAGCAGCAGCGACAGCGTGAAGATCGGGTGGCCAAGGAGCAGCGTCATGTTCTGCAACAGCGCCAGCTCCACGGTGATGAAGCCGAGACCCAGACACGCGAAGTAGACGATCGACGTCGCGTACGGGCCCACGGGCTGGTTTCGCGGCTTGCCGAAGGCGACGAAGAGGGCGAGGAGCGCCGCCACGGGCGCGACGAGCACGGACAGCGCCGCGCTCATTCGGGCCGGCATGCCGAGCGGACGTTCGGTGGCGAAGTAGAACGGGCTGTCGTCGAAGACCGGGCCCACGCGCCGGGGCGCCTTCGCGTCGTACTCGGCCAGCGTCTCGCGTCCGGCGAGCAGCTCCGAGTACTCCGGGGCGACGTGACGGCCGGGCACCAGAATCGGCTCGGCGGCGGTCCACTGCGTCATGATCTGGTCGGTTTCAGCGGACGTGAACGGCCGCTTTCGCAACATGAAGATCATCTGCGGCTGTTCGTCGCGGCCGCCCACGCGTTTTTCGATGACGGCGACGATTCGCTTCGACGCTTCCTCGGCGCCGAGCAACGCGACCGAATTGGCCACGAGGCGCGGCACGTCCACGCCCCAGCGAAGAATCACGAGCATGCCGTCGTCTGTCAGCCGGTCGTAGTACCCGCGGAAGGCCTCCGTCGTGTAGAGGTAGTTCTCCGACAGCGACAGACCGCCCGATGCCACGGACGCCCACGAGTCGACGAACCCGAGAAACACGACGTCGTAGCGTCCGGACGTCCGGCTCATGAAGTTGCGGCCCTCGCTCTGGATGACCTCGACGTCGGGCCGATCGTAGAGGTTGCCTGCGCGCGATCCGTAGTGCCGGACGAACTTCAGCATCAGCGGATTGAGCTCGACGGCGCCGACCTTGCGGCTTCCGGACGCGAGCGCCACGAGGACGTCCGATCCGCCGCCGGGTCCGATGACCAGGGTGTTCGCGTTGGGAACGAGCTTGAAGGGCAGGGCGCGGTACCAGTCGCGCATGCCCTGCACGCTCTCGAGACGGCCGTCCCACTCGAGGATGCTGGTCCAGGCGTCGGAATCGATGTAGAGCCGCGCGAGGTACGGCGACGCGAAGCCCTCGACCGCGTCGATGCGCGAGTACGCGTTCCAGCCGGTCTGCGCGATTCTCGCCGACGGCAGCTCGTCCATCTGGCGGCGCATCGCTTTGAGGGTGCCCGGCGTCACGCGCATCAGTCCGGTGCGTTCGTTCGTCAGCGCGCCTGCCGCGAGCACGACGGCCAGCACGGACGCGGTCACCTGCAGCGTCCGCTTCGAGGACAGGCACGCCGCGGCGACGAGCGGCGCGAGCGACGCGACGAGCACCGCCGCTTCGCCGCCCAGACCCTGGAGCAGGAACGTCACGCCGAGCGCGCCCAGCGAGGCGCCGAGCAGGTCGGCAAAGTACAGCGAGCTGCTCTGGCTCCGCCGCAGGTCGAACACCATCGACAGCGACACGCCCGCCAGGAGGAACGGCACGAGCGGCGCGATGAAATACAGCGGGAGGCGCTCGAGCGTGAACGGAAACCGCACGATGAGCGCCAGGCACGCGGGGATCGACAGCCCGTAGAGCACCGCGAACGCGGCCGCGCGATCGATCGACGGCGCCAGCCCGCGGTTGCGCGCGAGATGGAGCGCGAACCCGCCGAGGCCCCAGCCGAGGAGGGCGACCGAGACGGCGATGAACGCGAAGTGGTACCAGATCGTCGCCGAGTAGATGCGCGTGAGCGCGACCTCGAAGATGAGGCCCGACAGAGTGATCAAGAAGACGCCAGCGTGAATCAGCACAAGCCGCGCAGTACAACGCACTGGTGCCTGTAACGTCAAGGGGCGCACGTCCGCGATATCCTTGACGAGGAGAGAACCCACGCCATGGTCAATCGCTTTGCGGCTCCGAGACCGAGCCGATTCGCGGCTCCGAAACCGAGCCGCGCTACGTACCTGCTGACGCTCCTCATGGCCGCTGTGCCGGCGGTGTTCGTCACCGGCGCGCAACAGGACGTCCCGCAGAGCAGCCTGTTCGACGCCAAGGCGTTGCTGCGCGATCTTCAAGTGCTGTCGGCCGACGACATGCAGGGACGGCAAGTGGGCACGCCGGGCGGCGAGAAAGCGCGCGCGTACGTCGTTCAGCGCTTCAAGGACTCCGGCATCGCGCCGTTCGGCGAGAGCTACGTCGTGCCGTTTACCTTCACGGGACGCGGCACGCCGGCCGAACGGCCGGGCGCGAACGTCATCGGCCGGATCGACGGCACCGCCAAAACCGGCCGGTACATCGTCATCACCGCGCACTACGACCACATCGGCGTGCGCAACGGCGAAGTCTTCAACGGCGCGGACGACAACGCGTCGGGGACGGCGGCGCTCTTCGCCCTGGGGAGATACTTCAGCGCGAACCGGCCGGCGAACTCGCTGATTCTGGCCGCGCTCGACGGCGAGGAGTCAGGTCTGCGCGGCGCCCAGGCGTTCGTCAAGCAGCCGCCCGTGGACGCGTCCGCGATCGTCATCAACCTGAACATGGATATGATCGGCCGCGACCCGAAGAACCTCCTGTACGTGTCGGGCACGCGCCAGTTGCCGTTTCTGAAGCCCTTCATCGAACGGGTCGCAGCCAGGGCGCCGGTCACGCTGACGATGGGACACGACAATCCGGCGGAGAAGGAGGACTGGACCCGCGACTCCGATCACTTTGCGTTCTGCCAGGTGAAGATTCCGTGCCTGTACTTCGGCGTCGAGGACTTCGATCAGCACCACCGGGCGACCGACGATTACGAGACAATGACGCACGCGTTCTACGTACGCGCGGTGGAGACCATGATTCATGCGGTGAAAGAGTTCGACGCAGGGCTCGACGCGGTGGCCAAGGCGGCCGGGAGGCGTCCGTGACCCGCGCGGCGAGCCGTGCCCTCGTGGCGGTCGGCCTCGTGGCCGGGCTCGCGGCAGGCCGTCCCGCGGCCTTTCAGACGCCGGCCGACGGGTCAATGCAGGTCGAACTGGAGGTGCCGGGCGGAAAGGTCGTGGGCTCCCTGCTCATGCCCGCGTCGGCTCCAGAAAAAGTACCCGTCGTGTTGATCATCGCCGGGTCGGGGCCCACCGACCGCGACGGCAACACCACCGCCCTGCCGGGCAAGAACAACGCATATCGGCTGCTCGCGGAGGCGCTCGCCGCGAAAGGGATCGCATCGCTCCGTTACGACAAACGGGGGCTGGCCGCGAGCAGGATCGCGAACTTTCGCGAAGGCGACGTCCGTTTCGAGCATTTCGTCTCCGACGCGGCGTCGTGGATCGCCTGGCTGCGGAATGACGCGCGGTTTTCGACCATCACGGTCGCCGGTCACAGCGAAGGCTCGCTCATCGGCATGCTGGCCGGACGCGCGGCGCGCGCCGATGGGTTCGTATCGATCGCCGGCCCCGCGCGGAAGGCCTCGGATGCGCTCCGGACGCAGATCGGGTCGCAGCTCGCGGCGCAGCCGGACGCCGCGAAGGCCAACGAGGCCATCCTCGCCTCGCTCGACGCGGGCAAGACCGTCGACCCGGTTCCGGCCTACCCGGGATTCCCGCAGCTGTATCGCCCCAGCGTCCAGCCGTATCTGATCTCGTGGTTCAAGTACACGCCGGCTATCGAGGTCGCCCGGTTGACGATTCCCGTGCTCCTCGTTCAGGGGACGACCGACATCCAGGTGCTGGTGTCCGACGCGCAGTCGCTCAAGGCGGCCAAATCGGATGCCACGATTCAGATCGTCGATGGCATGAACCACGTGCTCAAGATGGTCCCGTCCATCGATCGGGCAGTGCAGATTCCGACGTACTCGGATCCATCGCTGCCCGTCGCTCCGGCGGTGCCGCAGGCGATCGTCGAGTTCGTCAACGGTCTGACGGGGCCTGGCAAGACGCTGCCGCGGCGGCCGACCGGGCAGCGTGTCAGCTTGCGCGGCGTCACGCTCGCCGAAGTGGACGGCGCGCACCTCGCGATCGAATACGGCCGGCCGACCAAACGCGGCCGCGCGATCTGGGGGGCGCTCGTGCCCTGGGACAAAGTCTGGATGCCCGGCGCCGACGAAGCGAGCACGCTCACCACCAGCGAGACGCTCGTCTTCGGCAGTCTCACCGTGCCCGCGGGCGAATACACGATCTACACGCTGCCCACGGCGGCGTCGGTGAAACTGATCATCAACAGGCAGATCGGGCAGTACCACACGGTCTACGACGAGGGCCGCGACCTCGGCCGCGTGGACATGACGATGACGAAGATCGAGCAGCCGGTCGAACGCATGACGCTCGGGATCGCGTCGCGGCCCACCGGCGGCGCGCTCACGCTCGGTTGGGACGATCGCGAATACTCGGCGGCGTTCGTGGTCGAAGACGATCCGCGAGCTCGTCACATCGCCCTGCCTCGTCCCGACGCTCATCTCGGCATCTGCCGTACGATGCGAGCTCGTCGTTTCTGCGCGGCGCCGCGCTGGCGCCGCCGGTCATTCGCGAGGCGCTGCACTCAACCGCCGGCAATCCCTGGGCCGAGCGGATCGTCAAATCGGTGGGGCCGGACGTGCTCCTCGATGCCGGAGATCTGGACCTGCCGCCGACGCCTGAAGCGCGCACGATCATCGAAGACGCCATTCGCGGGTTCGCGGCCGCGAAGCTTCCGTTCATCGCGCTCGGCGGTGATCACTCCGTGACGTATCCGATCCTGCGCGGGCTGCGCGCGGGATACGGCTCGATCACCGTGCTGCAGATCGACGCGCATCCCGACCTCTACGACGAGTTCGAGGGCGATCGCTTTTCGCACGCGTGTCCGTTCGCGCGGATCATGGAAGAGGGACTGGTCACGCGGCTCGTGCAGGTCGGTATTGCGCGCGATGACCGCGCACGGGCGCGATCAGGCGCGGCGGTTCGGCGTCGAGCAGATCGACATGCGCGCTGGGCGGACGGCGCGCGTCCGTCCACGATCGGGCCACGTCTACGTGTCGCTCGATCTCGACGGCCTCGATCCGGCGTTCGCGCCCGGCGTCTCGCACCGCGAGCCGGGCGGCCTGATGGTCCGCGAGGTGCTGACGATGCTCGACACGCTGGGCGGTGAGCTCATCGGAGCCGACATCGTCGAGTTCAACCCGCAGCAGGATCTCGCCGGGCTCACGGCGAGTGTCGCCGCCAAGCTCGTCAAGGAGCTCGCGGCCCAGTGCGTCGTGGAAAGCGACTGAGCCGCGTGTCCGCGCCCACTCGCGAAATCGGGTTCTGGACCGCGGTCGCGCTCGTCATCGGCAACATGATCGGCTCGGGCGTCTTCCTGCTGCCCGGCCTCGCTCGCCGCTGTTCGGCGGCCTGAGCCTGGCCGGCTGGGTCATCTCCGCCACCGGCAGCATGCTGCTCGCGCTGGTGTTCGCGCGCCTCGCGCGCGCGCGATCCGGCCGCCGGCGGGCCGTACGCGTACACGCGCCGATGCGTTCGGCGATCTCGCCGGATTCCTCGTCGCGTGGGGCTACTGGATCTCGATCTGGTGCGACGAACGCCGCGCTCGCCGTGGCGTTCGTCGGCTACCTCGACCCGTTCATCCCGGCGATCGTGCGGTCGCCCTGCCGGCCGCGGCGCTCGCGGTCGCGACGCTCTGGCTGCTCACCGCCGTCAACATCGCGCGGCGTCCGCGTCGGCGGGCCGCGTGCAGGTCGTGACGACGGTGCTCAAGATCCTGCCGCTGGTGGTCGTCGGCGATCGCCGGCCTGGCGGCGTTCACGCCCGCGCACTTCGCGATCGCAGGCCGCGAGCGCGCCTGCCATGCGGGAGCAACCTGATGGCAGGTGGTGACGCTCACGCTCTGGGCGTTTCTCGGCCTCGAGTGCGCGACGATTCCGGCGCGGCAGCGTCCGCGATCCCGATCGCACGATTCCGCGCGCGACGATCATCGGCACGCTGATCGCCGCGGTCATCTATCTCGTCAGCACCGTCGGGCGTCATGAGCCTGGTGCGCGCCGGCCGTGCTCGCGAAGACGACCGCGCCGTTCGCCGACGCGGCCAGGGTGCTGGTCGGCGACTGGCGCGGCGGCGCTGGTCGCGATCGGCGCGGCGATTTCCTGCTTCGGCGCGCTGAACGGCTGGATTCTGATGGTCGGGCAGCTGCCGATGGCGGTCGCGCGCGACGGGCTGTTCCCGCCGGTGCTTCGCGCGCGCGACCGGCGCGCGGCACGCCGGCTGCGGGCATGCTCATCGCCGGCGTGCTCAGCACCGCGCTCATCGCCCTGAACTACTCGCAGTCGGCTCGTCGCGCTGTTCACGTTCATCATCCTGCTCGCGACGCTGAGCACGCTCGTGCCGTACGTGTTCTGCTCGCTGGCCGCGTTTCTCCTCGAAGCCGGCTGCCCGCGCGATCGGCGGGCGCTGTCGCCGTGGCCCGGCGATCGTCGCCGCGCTCGCGTTCGTCTATTCGCTGGTCGCCGTCGGCGGCGCCGGCGCAGGAGGTCGTCTACCTCGGGCTTCCTGCTGCTCCTCGCCGGACTGCCGGTCTACGTCTGGGTCGTGCGCCGCGGCGGGCGTGGGCGAGGCGGCATGAGCCGCCGGCCGTTGCGCCTGCCCTCGGAGGTCGGCGCGATCACCGAGCTCGTCGTCAAGCACGCGCGCGATGCGTTCGGCGGGCCCGACGACGATCGGCGCGGAGTGGCGGGCGCTCAACTTCACCGCGCGCGCCTGATTTCGCGAAGCGATCGACGAGTACGATCGGTTCGTCGAGCTGCTGTCGCACGGCCGGCGCCGAGTGTTCAGCTGTCTGCCGACGGCCGCAGGCACGGGCCTCGATTCGATCTACGTGCGCGACGCGTCGATCGTCTGCGCCGCGCGGCGTCATTCTCTGCAGCATGGGCAAGCCGCAGCGCGCCTGGCGAGCCCGCCGCGCAAGCGCGCCGCCTATCAGAGCGTGGGGCGTTCCGGTCGTCGGCGAGATCCGCAGCGCCAGGACGGCTCGAGGGCGGCGACGTCGTCTGGCTCGACGAGCGGACGGTCGTCGTCGGTCGCGGCTACCGGACGAACGACGAGGGCATTCGGCAGTTGCGCGAGCTGCTCGGCGACTCGCATCGACGAGCTCATCGTCGTGCCGCTGCCGCACTGGCGGGGCCCGGCGACGTCTTTCACCTGATGTCGATCCTCAGCCCGGTCGATCGCGATCTCGCCGTCGTCTACTCGCCGCTGCATGCCGGTGCCGTTTCGCGAGCGGCTGCTCGCGCGCGGCGATCGCGCTCGTCGAGGTGCCGGACGAGGAGTTCGACGTCGATGGGCGCGAACGTGCTGGCGATCGCGCCGCGCCGCGTGCGTGATGGTCGACGGCAACCCGCGCACGCGCGCGCGGCTCGAACGCGCCGGCGCCGAAGTCCTCGTGTACGCCGGACGCGAGATCAGCCTCAAAGGCGGCGGCGGACCGACGTGCCTGACGCGGCCGCTCGATCGCGCTGGCATCTAGACGCTCACCATGAAGACTGAAGACGTCGAAGACGCTTGTCGAAGTCGTTCCAAAGACCGCTTCACGTCTTCAGCTTCATGGTGAGCTCGTCAGACGCGTTCTATACTCGTGTGCCGGAGCGTCTGATGCGGCGCTTGAGTCTCCTGCTCGTGCTTGTCGCGATCGCGCCGCTGCTGGCGGCGCAGGCTGGACGCGGCGCGAGCAGTGCGCCGCCGCAGGCGCCGGCGTCGTCGTCCTGCGTCCCGCGCGCGTCTTCGACGGCGAGACGCTGCACGAGGGCTGGGCCGTCGTCGTGCGCGGGCAGCGCATCGAGGCGGCGGGTCCGGCGGCTGGCCTGACGGCGCCGGCGGGCGCCGATCGACGATCGATCTGCCGGCGATCGACGCTCCTGCCGGGGCTCATCGACGCGCACTCGCACGTCCTGCTGCACGCCTACAACGAGACGTCCTGGAACGATCAGGTCCTGCACGAAGCCGGAAGCGCTGCGCGTCGCGCGCGCCGTCAATCACCTGAAGGCGACGCTCGAGGCCGGCTTCACGACGATTCGCGATCTCGGCACCGAGGGCGCGGGCTACGCCGACGTCGGTCTCAAGCAGGCCGTCAACCAGGGCATCATCCCCGGGCCGCGCATGATCGTGACGACGCGCGCGATCGTCGCGACCGGCACGTACGCGCCGAAGGGGTTCTCGCCCGAGTGGACGATCCCGCAGGGCGCCGAGGAAGCCGACGGCAACGCGCTCATTCGCGTCGTGCGCGATCAGGCGGGCAAGGGCGCGGACTGGATCAAGGTGTACGGCGACTATCGCGCCGGCCCGAGTGGCGAGGCGATGCCGACGTTCTCGCAGGACGAGATGAAGCTCATCGTCGAGACCGCGAAGAGCATCGGCCGCCCGGTCGTCGTGCACGCGTCGACGCCGGAAGGGCATGCGGCGCGCGGTGCTGGCCGGCGCCGAGACGATCGAGCACGGCGACGGCGGCACCGCCGAGGTCTTCAAGCTGATGGCCGAGCGCGGCGTCGCGCTGTGTCCGACGCTCGCCGCCGGCGATGCGACGAGTCAGTACGGCGGCTGGAAGAAGGGCCAGGATCCCGAGCCGGCCGGCATCCGCCGCAAGCGCGAGAGCTTCAAGCTCGCGCTCGACGCCGGCGTGACGATCGCCGCGGGCTCCGACGTCGGCGTGTTTCCGCACGGCGAGAGCGCGCGCGAGCTCGAGCTGATGGTGGCCTACGGCATGACGCCGATCGCCGCGCTGCGCGTCGGCGACGTCGGTCGACGCGCGCGTGCTGCACATGGAGACGCAGATCGGCCGCGTGGCGCCAGGGCTGCTGCGCCGATCTCGTCGCCGTCGAGCGGCGATCCGACGAAGGACATCGCGGCGCTGCGCAAGGTCGATCGTTCGTCATGAAGGGTGGCGTCGTCGTGCGCCGGTAGTCAACGACATGAAGGCATGAGGCATGACGCGCATGAAGAAGCTTCATGGTTTCGGTCGCGTGCTCTGCTTCATGTGCTTCGTCGGCTCTGCGCCGTGTCGCGCAGCGGACGTGGACGCCTGCAGATGTCCGGCGTCACCGCGCGGCTGCGCGGCGTCAGCGCCGTCAGCGCCGACGGTCGTCTGGGCGAGCGGCTCCGGCAACACGATCCTGCGCACCGACGACGGCGGCGCGACGTGGAAGCGCACGAATGCGCCGACCGCCGATCGGCTCGACTTTCGCGACATCGACGCGGTCGACGAGCGCACGGCGTACGTCCTCAGCATCGGCAGACGGGCGCGGCGTCGCGCATCTACAAGACGACCGACGCGCGGCGAGACCTGGACGCTGCAGTTCACGAACGACGATCCGAAGGCGTTCTTCGACGCGATGGCGTTCTGGGACGCCGACCACGGCATCGCCGTCAGCGATTCGGTCGAGGGCGCAGTTCGTGATCATCACGACCGAGAACGGCGGCCGCACGTGGACGCGCGTGCCGGCCGGATCGGCTGCCGCCGGCGCTGCCGAACGAAGGCGCCTTCGCCGCGAGCGGCACGAACGTCACGGTCTTCGGCCGCGACCACGTCTGGTTCGGCGACCGGCGCCGCGGCGCGGGCGCGCGTGCTGCGCTCGACCGATCGCGGCCGCACCTGGCAGATCGCCGAGACGCCGCTCGCGGCCGGGCCGAGCAGCCGGGATCTACTCGATCGCGTTTCGCGACGCGCTGCACGGCGTCGTCGTCGGCGGCGACTACGCGAAGGAGCGCGAGGCCGTCGACAACGTCGCCGTCACGAGCGACGGCGGCGCGACGTGGACGCTGGTGAAGGACGCGGGCTCACCGGATTCCGATCGGTCGTCGCGTACGTGCCCGGGACAGCGCGTCGTCGCTGGATCGCGATCGGCCCGCGGGGCGCCGACTGGTCCGACGACGACGGCCGCACCTGGACGCGTCATCGAAGGACCGGGCTTCCACACGTTCAGCTTCGCGCCGGCGGGAACGATCGGCTGGGGCGGCGGCGGGCGCGGGACGATCGGACGCTGGCTTGAAGTAGGTAGGTCTACGACCGGCAGGCTCAGACCCGGCACTCTGACGCGGCCTGCGAACAGCGCCTCGGTGTCCTTCCTGAACAGAATCACCAGCGCGTAGATCCCGAACACCGTGCCGAACGGGAACTTGGTGAGGCCGATCGCCGCCAGGACGATGCCGAGGATGCGCGCCCACGGCTGGAACTTCAGCAGGCCCCAGCCGGTCACGACGATACGGCACCGCGAGCAGCGAGGAAGATCGCGCTCAGCGCGACGCCGGTGATCCCGAGGATGGTCGCGCCGACGGCGGCGCCTTCCTCATCGGAGTGCGCTGACGACGCCCGCGAGCGAGGCGCAGCAGAACATCGGCGAAAAACGCCGAGCACGACCAGCACGCCGCCACCGACGATGAACAGAACGCGCGATGACCTTGACGTGCGTGTGCCACGGCGGACCTCCTGCGAGGTGCTACTTCGTCGTCGTCGTCCGGCGCGCGCGACGCGATCGTCGAAGTCGGTCAGCGGGCCGCTGACGTCGTTCGGGTCGTCGTAGAGCCCGCCGAGCCGGCCGGTGTAGCGCTCCTTGATTGGGCCCTTCGGGCCGCGTTCCTTGTTCTCCCAGCGCTTCTCGCTCGAGGCGCTCTTCTTCTTGGGCGGACCGAAGTTCGTCCCGCCGCGGGGCCGGCGCCCGGCGCCGCCGGCCGGAACCCGCCGCCGCCCGGCGGTGGACCGCCGAAGCCGCCGCCCGGCCGCGGACCGCCGAAGCCGCCGCCGGCGGGCCGCGGGCCGCCGAACCCGCCGCCGCCGCCGCCTGGGCGGGGCGGAATCCACCGCCGCCGCCGCCGCCGGCCTCGCGCGGCCGCGCCTCGCTGACCGACAGCGAGCGGCCCATGAACGGCTGCTGGTTGAAGCGGTTGATGGCCTCCTCGGCGATGGCGCGGTCGAGGAACTCGACGAACGCGAACCCGCGCGGCCGGCCGGTCTCGCGGTCGACGGGAATCACGACCTGCGACGGCGCGCCGACGCCGGAAAAGTGCGCGCGCAAATCCGCTTCGGTCGCCCCGTAGGGCATGTTGCCGACGAACAAACGCACAGCCACTGACACTATCCTCGCAGGTTGACTGGAGAGGTTCAGACCAGTAAGACGGCCAGGAACTCACGCCGCAGACGTTCGGAGTCACGGAATCCAGATAGGAGGGATCGCTGCTCACGGTGTCGTGGGAACGTGGTCACGGAGAGTAGCACGGATCTGCCGGCGGACCAGTCAAGCTTATCAGTTATCACTGCGCGGGGGCCCAACGCGGGGCCAGCAAGACAACCGCGGCCCGCCGAAGCGGAGCGCGGCCGCAGCCCGAGCGCGGGTGCCGCGCATGATCGGTAGTAACATGACTCTTTTGGGTCCACGGCGAAATCGCCTCGCTATGGAGACCATGTCCGACCTCACGCCCGCGCCGGCCGAACGGACCGCCGGCGCGCTCGTCGTCCGGGGCGCCCGCACCCACAACCTGAAGGGCGTCGACCTCACGCTGCCGCACCGCCAGCTCGTCGTGTTCACGGGCGTCAGCGGGTCGGGCAAGTCGTCGCTCGCCTTCGACACCATCTACGCCGAAGGGCAGCGGCGCTACGTCGAGTCGCTGTCGGCCTACGCCCGCCAGTTCCTCGAGCGGATGGAGAAGCCGGACGTCGACGCGATCGACGGCATCGCGCCGGCCATCGCCATCCGCCAGAAGAACAGCATCCGCAACCCGCGCTCGACGGTCGGCACGACCACCGAGATTCACGACTACCTGCGGCTGCTCTGGGCGCGCGTCGGCCGGACGATCTGCCGGCAGTGCGGCCGCGACGGTCGAGCGCGAGTCGCCCGAGGTCGTCGCCGACCGCGCTGCTCGCGCTGCCCGAGGGCACGCGGCTGCTCATCGGCTTCGACTATCCGATCGTCAAGCTTCGGATGACCGCCGACGCCGCGTGACGCCGACGCCGACGACGAGAACGGCGACGGCAACGGGCACGGCGATGCGCTGCCGTTCGATCGGCGGCTCGGGACCGCGGCGCGGCCCGCCGGGGTCACGGACGCCGATCCGCTGGTCGACGACGCTCGAGGCGCTGCGGCGCCGCGGCTTCGGCCGCCTGCTGGTCGAGCGGCCGCGCCGTGACGCTCGAGGACGCGCGCGCAGATCGTCGAGCTGCTGCGCGACGCGACGTCGCTCGCGCGTCATCGTCGATCGCCTGCAGAGTGGCGCCGGACGTGCGCGCGCGGCTGATCGATTCGATCGAGACGGCGTTTCACGAAGGCGACGGCGCGGCGTTCGCCATCGAAGTGGACGACGCGGGCGCGCCGGTGACGACGCACCGCTTCAGCGAGCGCTTCGAGTGCCGCGACGTGCGGCATCCCGTACGAGATTCCGCAGCCGCGGCTGTTCTCGTTCAACAACCCGTTCGGCGCCTGCCCGACGTGTCACGGCTTCGGCAACGTCATCGAGCTCGACATGGAGCTCGTCGTGCCCGATCCGGCGCAAGTCGATCAACGACGGCGCGATCGAGCCGTGGACGAAGCCGCACTACCGGAGCTGTCTCGTGCAGCTGAAGCGCGCGGCGCAGAGCGCAGCGATCCGCCTCGACGTGCCGTGGCGCGATCTGTCACGACGACGAGCGGCAGTTCGTCATCGCAGGGGCGACGGCGAGTACGAAGGCGTCGCAGGGATTCTTCCGCCGGCTCGAGCGCAAGAAATACAAGGTGCACGTCCGCGTGTTCCTCAGCCGCTATCGCGGCTACCTGACGTGCCAGCGAGTGCGGCGGCACGCGGCTGCGGCGCGAGGCGCGCGACGTCCGCGTCGGCGGCCGGACGATCGACGCCGTCTGCGCGCTGACGGTCAAGGACGCGGCGGCGTTCTTCGAGCGGCCTGGCGCTCTCGCGAGAAGGACGCGGCGGTCGCCGACAAGATCCTGCGCGAGATTCGCCGCCGCCTCGGCTTCCTGACCGACGTCGGCCTCGACTACCTGACGCTCGATCGGCTGTCGTCGACGCTGTCGGGCGGCGAGTCGCAGCGCATCAACCTGGCGACGTCGCTCGGGCTCGGCGCTCGTCGACACGCTGTACGTGCTCGACGAGCCGTCGATCGGCCTGCATCCGCGCGACAACGAGCGGCTGATCGCGATCCTCCTGCAGCTGCGCGATCAGGGCAACACGGTGATCGTCGTCGAGCACGACGCCGACATGATTCGCGTCGCCGACGAGGTCGTCGACCTGGGCCTGGGCGCCGGCGAGCAGGGCGGCCGCGTGATCTACTGCCGGGTCCGTGCGCGGGCCTGCTGGAGGACCCGCGATCGCTCACGGCCAAGTACCTGCGCGACGAGCTGGCGATTCCGGTGCCGGCCGTCGCGCCGCCGGCCCGGCGTGCAGCGGCTGCGGATCTCGGGCGCGACCGAGCACAACCTCAAGAACATCGACGTCGAGATTCCGCTCGGCCTGCTGACGTGCGTCACCGGCGTCAGCGGATCGGGCAAGTCCACGCTCGTGCACGACGTCATCTACGCGGCGGTCAAGCGCGCGAAGGGCGACTGGGATCGGCGCGTCGGCGCGCATCGCAGGCTCGAAGGCGCCGAGTTCGTCACCGACGCCGTGCTGGTCGATCAGCAGCCGATCGGCCGCACGCCGCGCTCGAATCCGGTGACGTACCTCAAGGCGTTCGATCCGATTCGCGAGCTGTTCGCGGCGACGAAGGACGCGCAGGTCGCGGGGCCTCACCGCGAGCCACTTCTCGTTCAACGTGCCCGGCGGCCGCTGCGAGGCGTGCGAGGGCGAAGGCGTCGTGCGCGTCGAGATGCAGTTCCTCGCCGACGTCTTCGTGCCGTGCGAGCAGTGCGACGGCAAGCGCTTCCGGCCGCAGGTGCTCGAGGTCCGCTACAAGGGCAAGAACATCGATCAGGTGCTCGACCTGACCGTGCGCGAGGCGCTGACGTTCTTCGCCGGCGCCCCCAAGGTCCTGCGGCGGCTGCAGGTGCTCGACGAGATCGGCCTCGGCTACCTCCGGCTCGGCCAGCCGGCGACGACGCTCTCGGGCGGCGAGGCGCAGCGCATCAAGATCGCCTCGCACCTCGGCTCGCAGAGCGGCGAGCGCATGCTCTACGTGCTCGACGAGCCGACGACCGGCCTGCACTTCGACGACATCGTGAAGCTGCTCGCGGCGTTCCGGAAGCTGCTGCACGCCGGGCACAGCCTGCTCGTGATCGAGCACAACCTCGACGTGCTCAAGACCGCCGACTGGATCATCGACCTCGGTCCCGAGGGCGGCGAGGCCGGCGGCTACCTCGTCGCGGCGGGCACGCCCGAGCAGGTCGCGACCGTCGCCGGCGTCGTACACGGGCCAGCACCTGCGCCGCGTGCTCGAGCGGCCGCTGCGCGATCGCGGCGCGATGCCGAGCCGACGCGCTGACGATGCCTCGGCCGCGCGTCCTTCTACGCGCGGCCGACGCTCGCCGTCCTGGAGGATCTCATCGGCAAGGTGCTCGTCCACGACGTGCGCGGCCGGCGCGTCGCGGGCTCATCGTCGAGGCCGAGGCCTACATCGGCGAAGACGATCCGGCCTGTCACGCGGCGCCGGGACCGACGCGCGCGCAACGCGCCGCTCTACGGGCCGCCGGGCCGCGCCTACGTCTACCTCAACTACGGCATTCACTATCTGGTGAATGCGGTGACCGAGGCCGAAGGATCGCCGGCGGCGGTTCTGATTCGCGCGCTCGAGCCGCTCGAGGGCGTGCGATCTGATGGCGCGCCGGCGCGCGCGCGACCGCGCGGCGCACGACGCGACGATCGCGGCTGTGCCGCGGGCCCGGCAATCTGACGGTGGCGCTCGGCGATCGATCTCGCGGCAGAACACGCGCGATCTCACGTCGGGGCCGTTGACGATCGAAGATCACGGCATCCGGCCGCCACGCGCTCGCGTGGTCCCCGCGGATCGGCATTCGCGTCGGCACCGAGCAGCCGTGGCGCTGCTACTGGGCGAGCACGCCGCGCGTGTCACGGCGCGAACGGTCTGAGCGGCGAAGGCGATCTACCGTCTGCCGCCGGCCGTCGCCATGCGGATCGACGGGCACCTCGACGTTGCGGCGCTCGCCGCGGCGGACGACCTCGACGCGCGCCGTCGATCCGACTCGTCGTTGTCGGCGATCAGCCGTTCGAGCTGCGTCTTGCTCGGTCACGGCTTGCCGTTGAACGACGACGATGATGTCGCGCGGCGTGCAGGCCGGCGCGGTAGGCCGGCTCGTTGCGGTACATGTTGCAGGACCATGACGCCGGTCGCGCCGATGGATCCGGTCGCGCTTCGCGAGGTCGGCGGTCCGATCGTGCGCAGCTCGACAGGTTGCCGATCGATCCGCGCGACGACCTCGCCGTGGTCTTGATGAGCTCGGTCATGATCGGCCGGGCGAGGTTCGACGGAATCGCGAAGCCGATGCCCTGGTAGCCGCCGGTCTGGCTGTAGATCATCGTGTTGATGCCGACCAGCTCGCCGCGCGCGTTGACGAGCGCGCCGCCGGAGTTGCCGGGGTTGATCGCCGCGTCGGTCTGGATGAAGTCGTTGTAGACGTCGCAGCTGCGGGTCGCGCCGGTTCGCCGCCGAGACGATGCCGAGCGTGACGGTCTGGTTGAACTGGAACGGGTTGCCGACCGCGAGCACCCACTCGGCGACGCGCAGCTTGCTCGAGTCGCCCCACGGCAGCGGTGCGCAGCCTCGGTCGCGTTCGACCTTGAGCACCGCCAGATCGGTCACTCGGATCGATGCCGACGATCGTCGCCGGCAGCTCGCGGTTGTCCGCCAGCGTGACGCGTGATCGTCGCGCGCCGGCGTTGCCGACGACGTGGCTGTTGGTGAGGACGTAGCCGTCGGCCGAGACGATGACGCCGGACCCGAGGCTCGGTCTGCGGCTGCACGGGATCGGCGCCGTAGAACAGCTGAAAGAACGGATCGACCGCGGACCATGCTTGGTCGACGAGATGTTGACCGAGGCCTGGAGCGCGCGCTCGGCGATCGGCGGTCAGGTCCGGGCAGCGCGCCGGTCGGCGGTGGCGACGACTGGGCACGGCGTCGGGCGGCGCCTGTTCGGCGGCGGCGTCGCGCTGGCCGGCGCCGTCGCCGGACATCCGTGCCCGACAGGACCAGGCCGCCGACGAAGCCGCACCCGACGGCGGCAACGCAGAGATCACGCACGTTCTGTCGCATCGTCATTGGTCCTGGTCTATTCGACGTCGATCTGGCGGCCGTCGGTCGCCGCGCGGCTTTCGGGATCGTCGACGGTCAGGACGCCGTCGGCGAGGTCCGCGCGTGATCGCGTCGGCCGGCGACGGGCAGCGCGAAGCGGAACGATCGCGAGAACTGGCCCTGGCCGCGCTCGAGCTGCTGGTACCGCTCGGGGCAGCAGGCCTGGCGCGGCCGCTGGCCCGCGAACGGTCAGCACGCCGTCCGTCGAAGTCGATCTGGACGTCCTCGCGGCTGAAGGCCGGGCAGCTCGACGGTCAGCGACGTACCGATCGGCCAGCTCGGACAGGTCGACCGGCGGCACCCAGCCCGGCGCCGCGCGGCCGAACAGGCTCTCGAGACGCTCCTGCATCGTGAGCAGGTCGCGCATCGGATCCCAGGGCATAGACCTCTAAACATAACGCATATCCGTGCTGGGTGCTGGGTGCGGCGTGCGGGTGCCGGGTGCGGGTGCTGCGAAAATGCTAGAATGGACAGTTCACGTTCGCAGGCGATTCGAGACCTATGAGCTCAATTCAAGCGACACGGCTCCGCAAGGGCATGCTCATCAAGATCGAGGCGACGACCTGTTCCGGATCCTCGACCTGCACCACATCACGCCCGGCAACAAGCGCGGCCACGTGCAGTGCAAGCTGCGCGACATCCGCATCGGCCGCCTCGATCGACCACAAGTTCCGGTCGGAAGACGACGTGGAGCGGGCGACGCTCGACGAGCACGAGATGCAGTTCCTCTACCGGGACGGCGACCTCTTCTACTTCATGAACACCGAGACCTACGAGCAGATGCACCTGTCGCAGGAAGTGCTCGGCGACAGCGCGCTCTACCTGCTGCCCGAGTCGCTGATCAACGTCGAGTTCTACGAGACCGAGCCGGTCGGCATCCACCTGCCGCTGACCGTGGACCTGAAGGTGACCGACACCGTGCCCGGCATCAAGGGCGCCACCGCCGCCGCGCAGGTCAAGCCGGCGACGCTCGAAACCGGGCCTCGTCGTCAACGTGCCGGCGTTCGTCAACGCGGGCGACGTGGTCCGCATCAACACCGAGACCGGCGAGTACCTGTCGCGAGTCTAGATATCGACGATGGTCCTTGATCGATGCAGGCGTCAATGGATCAGCATCAACTCAAGCCCGGCTGGATCGAAGTCATCACCGGCAGCATGTTCAGCGGCAAGAGCGAAGAGCTCATCCGCCGGCTGCGGCGCGCGCAGATCGCGAAGCAGCGGGTGCAGATCTTCAAGCCGGCGATCGACAACCGCTTCAGCGACGCCGAGATCGTCTCGCACAGCGAGATGAAGATTCCGTCGGACGAACGTCGCGACGTCGCGCGAGCTGCTGCGAGCAGGTGCGTGCCGGACACCGAGGTCGTCGGCATCGACGAAGGGCAGTTCTTCGACGCCGGACCTGCCGGCGGTCTGCGGCCGGCTGGCGAACGCCGGCAAGCGCGTGATCGTCGCCGGCCTCGATCAGGACTACCTGGGCAAGCCGTTCGAGCCGATGCCGCAGCTGCTGGCGATCGCCGAGTACATCACCAAGACGCTGGCGATCTGCATGGTCTGCGGCGGGCCGGCGAATCACACGCAGCGGCTGGTGGCGTCGAAGGAGCGCGTGCTCGTCGGCGCGTCAGGCACCTACGAAGCGCGGTGCCGGCACTGCTTCGATCCGACGCTGGCGAGTGACTAACGTAATCGGGCACTGAGGCACTAGGCACTGGGGCACTGCGGCCGCGAGCCTAGTGCCGAGTGTCGAGTGCCTGCTCGTAGAACAGCCACTGCAGGAGTCCGCGTGCGCCGGCGGCCATCGGATCGCCGAGCCAGTCGGGCGGCGTGAGCCAGACGAACGCCAGGATCGCGATGACCCAGAGGTCGTAGGCGAGCGTCGCGCGCTCGTCGGTCCAGTAGAAGGCGCGCACGAAGAGGCCGCTGAGCCCGGAGCGGCTGCGGCTGCGGCCGGCTCGTTCGAGCTCGAGGTAGGTGTACTGGATGCGGTTGATGACCGTCACGACCGAGAGCACGCCGATCACCCACATCACGGCGGCCATGCGGTTGGTGAAGGCGCCGATCATGAAGAGCACGATGCGCTCGGGCCGCTCCATGAAGCCGACCTTGCACTTCGTGATGCAGCGACTCGGCGCGCGCGCGCGTGTAGCTCGTCATCGTCGCGAAGACCATCGCGATCGACGTGATGAGCACGTAGTCGGTGCGGCCGAGCGACGAGTAGAGGCAGATCAGCCCGACCGAGAGCGCCAGGTCCGAGAACCGATCGATCACCGAGTCCCAGAAGCCGCCGAACTTGCTGACGGCGCCGGTCTCGTGCGCGACCTTGCCGTCGATGAAGTCGAAGATGTTGGCGACGATCATGATCCACGCCGGCGCGACGGAAGTGGCCCATGCGCGAGCTGCCCAGCCGGCCGGCGACGTTGATGAGGACGCCGGTGAACGTGAGAACATTTGGATGGATCCGAAGCCGAACGCAGACGGCGATGATCAGCCGCAGCGGGAAATGTGACCACCGCGGCCGATGGCGCCAGTGAAGGTCACAGGAGTCGGAGTCCGATCACGGCCGTTCGCAAGACTGGCCGCATCGTAGCCCATGGCGATTCACGATCTCAAGGGCCAGATCGCGCGATTGCCCGAGCAGCCGGGCGTCTACCTGTTCCTCGGCGCGGCGGGCGAGACGCTGTACGTCGGCAAGGCGCGCGTGCTGCGCGATCGCGTGCGCTCGTACCTCGGCGCCGAGGGCGTGAGTCCGCGCCATCGACGCGCTCCTGCGCGACGCCGTCGCGCTCGAGGTCATCGTCACCGACTCGGTCGTCGAGGCGCTGGCGCTCGAGAACCGGCTGATCAAGCAGCGCAACCCGCGCTTCAACGTCCTGCTGCGCGACGACAAGACCTATCCCGTACCTGCAGCTGACGACGACCGAGCGCGGCGCCGCGGCTGCTCGTCGCGCGCCGGGTCGAGCGCGACGGCAACGTCTACGCCGGCCCGTTCATGCCGGCGGCGGTCGCGCGGCGCACGATGAGCCTGGCGCACCGGCTGTTCGGCATCCGGTCGTGCAACGAGATCATCGACGGCAAGCGCGACCGGCCGTGCCTCGAGTACGACATCAAGCGCTGCCTCGCGCCGTGCGTCGCAGTCGATCTGCACGCTCGAGCGGTACGGCCGCGCGGTCGAGCAGGCGCGGCTGCTCATCGAAGGCCGGCAGGACGAGCTCGTCGACAGCGCTCGCACGACGAGATGCACGAGGCGGCGGCCGAGCGAGCGCGTTCGAGCGCGCCGCGCACCTGCGCGATGCCGATCCGCACGGTCGAGACGCTGCGCGACCGGCGCAACAAGATGGAGACGCCGTCGCTGGGCGATCGCGACGCGTTCGGCGCTGAAGGTCGGGCCGGCCGGCGCCGTCGTCGCAGGTCTTCCAGATGCGCCGCGGCCGCGTCGTCGATCGCATGCGAGCTCGTGACCGAACGCGCGCGCGCTGAGGTCGCCGAGGCGTCGGCGAGTGCGGCGCCGATCGACCGACGCGAGGTGCTGACGGCGGCGCTGCAGCAGTTCTACGCGGACCGCGCAGCCGCCGCCGGAGGTGCACGTGCCGGTCGCGCTCGACGCCGACGAGCGCGAGGCGCATCGAGGCGTGGCTCGTCCGAGCGCGCCGGGCCGCCGCGTGCGGCTCGTCGTCGCCGCAAGCGCGGCGAGAAGCGCGGCCTGCTCGACCTGGCGGCGCGCAACGCGGCGATGGCGTACCAGACGCACTTCGGCGAAGGCGCGACGCGCGGCGTTCGAGGCGCTCGACACGCTGCGCGCGTGCTCGCGCCTGCCGGCGCTGCCGCGCCGCATCGAGTGCTTCGACATCTCGACGCTGCAGGGCCGCGAGACCGTCGCGTCGATGGTCGTCTGCGTCGAAGGGCGGATGCGCAAAGGGCGAGTACCGGAAGTTCAGGATCAGAGGCCCAGGGCCAAGGCCGAAGGCCAAGTAGACCGCAAGAACCTCTGGGCCCTGGCCCTGGGCCTTGGGCCTGTCCCCGACGACTTCGCCGCGATGCACGAAGTCGTCCTGCGCCGCTATCGGCGCGTGCTCGAGCAGGGCGGGCCGTTTCCGGATCTCGATCCTGATCGACGGCGGCAAGGGACAGCTCGCGGCGGCGTACGCGGCGCTGCGCGAGCTCGGGCTCGAGCGGCTCGTCGCCGTCGGCCTGGCGAAGCAGGAGGAGCTGCTGTTCACGCGCGATCGCGTCGAGGGCATCGCGCTGCCGCGCGAGTCGGCCGGCGCTGCGGCTGCTGCAGCGGATTCGCGACGAGGCGCATCGGTTCGCGGTCACCTTCCACCGGCGCGTCGCGGACGAAGCGCGACTTCCGGTCGGAGCTCGACGACATCGCCGGCATCGGCGCCGCGGCGGCGCAAGCAGCTGCTGACGGCGTTCGGATCGGTCGCCGGCGTCCGGCGCGCGAGCCGCGAGGAACTGGAGGCGGTCGGTCGGCGCGAAGGCCGCCGACGCGGTGATCCGGCACTTCGCCGACGCTGAGTCGACTCCGCCCTGCTCCCTCGGCCTTAGCCCTTCCGCCTCGCCTCTCGTGGTACAGTCTGTCGCGCTTGCCGTCGCTCGACGTCATCGTCCCGCTGGTCGTCGTCCTGATCCTGTCGCTGTCGTTTCACGAGGCCGCGCACGCGTGGACGGCCGACCGGCTCGGCGATCCGACGGCGCGCATGCTCGGCCGGCTGACGCTGAATCCGCTCGCGCACATCGACTGGATCGGCACCGTGCTGTTTCCGCTGATCGCGATGCTATTCCGGACCTGCCGCTGCTCGGCTGGGCGAAGCCGGTGCCGGTGAACATGCGCAACCTGCAGTCGCCGCGGCGCGACTTCGCGCTCGTCGCGGCTCGCCGGGCCGGTGAGCAACCTGATTCTGGCGCGTCGGCGCCGCCGTCGTGCTGCGTCTGCTGCCTGGCGATCGGCGCTGTCGCTGCCGGGCCCGTCGCCGGCGGCGATCCTGCTGCATGGTCGTCTGGCATGAACGTCCTGCTCGCCGTCTTCAACATGATTCCGGTGCCGCCGCTCGACGGCGGCAACGTCCTCGCCGGCTTCGTGCCCGAGGACGGTCGCGCGCGTGATCGACCAGCTGCGGCCGTACGGCTTCCTCGTCCTGTACGCGCTGATGCTCACCGGCGTGCTCGAGCGACATCATGTAGCCGGTGCAGCGCGATCGCTCTGTCGATGGCTGCTGTGACGCCCGCGAAAACGCGTCGTCTCCGGCATGCGGCCGACCGGGCCGGCTGCACCTCGGGCATCTGGTCGGCGCGCTGCAGAACTGGGATCGAGCTGCAGCAGCAGTACGACTGCTTCTACTTCGTCGCCGACTGGCACGCGCTGACGAGCGACTACGCCGACACCGGCGCGCTCGTCGAGAACGCGCTCGACAACGTCGCCGACTGGATCGGCGCCGGCATCGATCCCGGAGAAGAGCACGCTGTTCGTCCAGTCGCTCGTGCCGGAGCACGCCGAGCTGTACCTGCTGCTGCAGATGGTCACGCCGATTCCGTGGCTCGAGCGCGTGCCGACCTACAAGGAACAGATCGAGCAGCTCGCCGAGCAAGGACCTGTCGAACATCGGCTTCCTCGGCTATCCGCTGCTGCAGACGGCCGACGTCATCATCTACGACGCGCACTACGTGCCGGTCGGCGAGGATCAGGTGCCGCACCTCGAGCTCTCGCGCGAGGTCGTCCGCCGGTTCCACAACTTCTACGGCGAGGCTGTTCGTCGAGCCGCAGCCGCTGCTCACGCCGACGCCGCGGCTGCCCGGTCTCGACAACCGGAAGATGAGCAAGAGCTACGGCAACACGATCGACCTCTCGGATTCGCCGGAGACGTCGTGAAGAAGGTCCGGCAGATGTACACGGATCCGAAGCGCGTGCGCGCCGACATCCCGGGCACGGTCGAGGGCAACCCGGTGTTCATCTACCACGACGCGTTCAACCCGAACCGCGACGAGGTCGAGGATCTGAAGGCGCGCTACCGCGCCGGCAAGGTCGGCGACGTCGAGGTCAAGACGAAGCTGGCGGCCGCCGTCAACGCGGCTGCTCGAGCCGATTCGCGAGCGGCGCGCCGCGGTGCTGGCCCGGCCGGGCTACCTGCGCGAGATCGCTCGTCGAGGGCTCGCGCCGCGCCCGCGCGGTCGCGCAGGAGACGATGGCGCGCGTCCGCGACGCCGTGAAGCTGAGATACTGACAGACGATGGACGATCGCCCGAGCAGCTCGAGTTCGAGTCCATCCTCGAGGACTACCCGGTCCGCCTCCAGAACTTCGAGGGCCCGCTCGATCTGCTGCTGCACCTCATCAAGAAGCACGAGGTCAACATCTACGACATCCCGATCGCGCTCGTCACGCAGCAGTACCTCGAGTACCTCGACCTGATGCAGGAGCTGAACCTCGACGTCGCCGGCGAGTTCCTGGTGATGGCGGCGACGCTGATCCACATCAAGTCGCGGATGCTGCTGCCGCGGCCCGATCCGACGCAGGAGGATCCGGAGGAAGATCCGCGCGAGGCGCTGGTGCGCCGGCTGCTCGAGCATCAGCGGTTCAAGGCCGCGGCCGAGCTGCTGCACGAGAAGGAAATCCAGCGCAGCGCGCAGTGGGGCCGGCCCGACGGCCGCGTCGCCGAGGTGGTCGGCGAAGCGCCGGAGCCGGAGATCGAAGTCGATCTCTTCAGCCTGATGGCGGCGTTCCGGCAGGTGCTCGAGCGCGCGCGGCAGCGCCCCGTGGTCGTCCTGCCGCCCGAGCAGATCTCGATCGAGACGCGCATCGAGCAGCTGCTCGCCCGGCTCTCGGAAACCGAAGCGTGCGGCTTCGAGGACCTGTTCGCCGACGTGCAGACGCGCGCCGGCATGATCGTGACGTTCCTCGCGCTGCTCGAGATGATTCGCCTGAAGCTGGTTCGCGTCTTTCAGCAGGCGAACTTCGGGCCGATTCGCGTCTACAAGCGCGCGCGTCCCGAGGGCGCGCCGGCGTTCGAGGGCCTTAGCAGGTCGAAGGCAAGAGGTGGCAGGTCGCAGGTCGAGGTAAGAGGTAGCAGGTCACGCATGTCTGAACTCAAAGCCATCGTCGAAGCGCTGATCTTCGCGTCGCCGGAGCCGGTGACGGTCAAGACGCTCGCTGAAGCTGCTCGACACCGAGCCGAAGGAAGACATCGTCGCGGCGATCGAGGCGCTGAAGCAGGACTACGACCGTCCCGGCGGCCTGCAGATGGTCGAGGTCGCCGGCGGCTATCAGATCGTCACGCGCCCCGAGCTGCACGAGTGGGTGCGCCGGCTGTTCCACGAGCGCACGACGCAGAAGCTGTCGGTCGCGTCGCTCGAGACGCTCGCCGTCATTGCCTACAAGCAGCCGGTGACGGCGCCGGAGATCGCCGAGATTCGCGGCGTCAACACCGCCGGCGTGCTCGGCACGCTCATCGAGCGCAAGCTCGTCAAGATCGTCGGCCGCAAGCAGGTCGTCGGGCCGGCCGTTCCTCTACGGCACGACGCGCGAGTTCCTCGAGCGCTTCGGCCTGAACGACCTGTCCGATCTGCCGAAGGTCGAGGACATGTCCGAGCTGCTCGGCTTCGATCTGCCGGCGTCCGTGTCCGAGCCGGCGCCGCAGACGGCGCTGCCGTTCGACACCGCCGGGCCGCGGGAAGACAGAGTCGATTCACTGACGATCGGCCATGCGCCTGAACAAGCTCCTGTCGACGTACGGCATCGCGTCGCGCCGCGCGGCCGACGAGCTCATCGCCCAGGGTCGCGTCGAGATCAACGGCCAGGTCGTGACCGAGCTCGGCACGAAGGCCGATCCGGACACGACGACATCCGCGTCGACGGCCGGCGCCTCAAGGCGCAGCCGGTCAAGCGCCATCTTCTGCTGAACAAGCCGCGCGGCGTCGTGAGCACGCGGTCGGATCCGCAGCGCCGGCGCACGGTGATCGATCTGGTGGCGCGGCCGGTGTCGGCGGCTACTTCTATCCGGTCGGCCGGCTCGACTACGACTCCGAAGGGCTGATCATCCTCACCAACGACGGCGAGTTCGCCGAGCGCGTCACGCATCCGCGCTACGAGCTCGAGCGCACCTACGAGGCGCTGGTCGAGGGCGTGCCCGACGAGCGCGATCTCGATCGCCTGCGTCGCGGCGATCGCGGTCGACGGCCGCCGGACGCTGCCGGCGCGCGTCCGGCTGCTGCGCGTGGTGCCGGGGAAGACGCCGCAGTCGGTGATCGAGCTCGTCCTTCGCGAAGGACGCAACCGGCAGGTGCGCCGGATGTGCGACGCGATCGCGCATCCGGTCGCGCGGCTGCGGCGCACGCGCATCGGCACCATCACCGCCGCCGGACTCAAGCCGGGTGACATCCGCGACCTCACGGCCGCCGAGCTTCGCGCGCTTCTGAATCCCAGTCGCGCGCGTTCGCTCGCGGACCAGATCCAGAGTCCGAGGCGCGCGCTAAGCGCGTAAGGCGGCGCGGCGGGGCGTGTCCCCCCGCCTAGAATTTGAACGTCAGTCCGATCGTCGCCCGCCAGAAGTCCAGACTGCCGACGTCGAATTGAAGCTCGTCGAGGTCGACTTCCCTGAAAGCCCGGAAGTAGCGGATGTCACCCTGAAGTCCGACGTTCCGATGGAAGTATCCGCCGATGCCGGCGCCGAGGTTGAAGCCCCAGTCGTTGCCGCCGAGGTTGTCGAACACGCTGTCCACTTCGATCCGGCTGCGGAACAGGCCGATGCCGCCGGAGACGTACGGCTGCACGCCCGCGCCATAAATGCGAGGCGCGAACCTGAGGTTCGCCATGAACGTCATCGCGTTGCTGTCGGTGACCGGCGAACGATCGCCGAAGAAGTTCGACGTGTTGGCAAAATCGAACTCGAGACCGGCGACGGGGCCCATGAAACTGAGCGATCCGCCGAGGGTCGTCCGGCTGGTGTCCAGGTCGTTGCCAAACGACACGCCGAGAAAGGGCGTGAAGACGATGTCCGCGCGCGCTGCCGTCGGAAGCGCGCAGGCGGCGACGAACGTCGCCACGAGAAACACTCTCTTGATCATCATGACAAGTGACTCCTCATCTGTCGGTGTCTCACGACACAGGCCCTGAAGTGCAAGCCATGTGCCGTGATCGACGGGAGCCGGCCTGCCCCAGGACTCCACTCAGCGGGCCAGAATGGGCGCTCGCTCGACCCAGAATGGGCGCGCTGGCAGCAACTGAGAAGAAGCGCCGGAGCGCAGCGACGCGCGCCACGCGAACGGCGCGGGGCGGCGGGGTCCCCGCAAGTGAGCGTGTGAGGGGGTTCGGGGGACGAAGTCCCCCGAATCAAGTCAGTCCAGCGCGGCCCACACGGTGGTCCAGAATCGAACCAGCCGCCAGGCCTCGAGTGTGGACACATCGACCTGCAGGTCGGCATGCGAGACGATTGACGTCAGCAGCCATTGCACGTCGGCATTGCCGCGGGCCGCGAGGTACGCGGCGAGCAGCGGCGTCTCGGAGGACGGGATCACGTTGTCGTCGCGACCATGGATCGCGAGCACGCGCGCGCGCGTGGCCGGCGAACGCGCCGGCGACAATGCCGGATCGCCGCCGATGGCGTCGACCAGCGGCAGCAGTCGCGCTCCAAGTGCGCTCGTGTCGCGATCGTTGACGAGACGCAGGATCGTCCTGGCGGGCTCGCCGAGTGCGTTCGCGGTGGCCGTCGCCTCGTTGAAGAGTGAGGCCGCGCGAGCCGGCTCGGTCGCGGCGAGGCTCGACGCGCCGAGAAACGTCACGAGCGCCCGATCGGCCGCGTCGAGATCGCCGGGCGCGACGAGTCGCGGCAGCGCCGCGCGCACCATCACGGCCAGGCCATAGTCATGCGGCGGCCGGACGGTCCCGTCAGCTAACCGTCCCGTACAGAGGTACCGCAGGACGCGCGGGAGATCCGCGTAGCCGCCCAGCGAGACGGCCGCGGTCAACTTGTCGCGTAACGACGGGCGTCCGGCCGCGACGAGCAGCAGCCCGCCGCTGAAGCTGACGCCGATCGCGCCGACGCGCCCCTCGCGCGCGAGATCGGCGCGGCCGCTCATCCACAGCACGGCGTCTTCGATGACGTCGGTCGACGCCGGCGTGATTCGAAATGCGCGCAGATCCGGAAGCGGCACACTCAGCACCGTGGCGCCTCCGGCCGCCAGCCGCGCGGTCAGCGTGGCGAGCCGCGGCTCGTCGACGCCGCCCGCATGGACGCCCGGGAACACGACGACGCTTCGCGTGCCGCCCGAGGACGGCCGGTACAGCCGCGCGGCCACGGCGCCGTGTCTCGTGGCCAGGCTCACGTCTTCGACCGCGACCTCGTGGAGTCGCACCGGCAGCAGCCTGCGCAGCCAACCCTCCGATCCCGCGAGATCGAGCAGCAGCGCCGCGCTCGTGACGAACGGCCAGCTCAGCGCGAGCGCCAGGCCGCCGACGAGCGCCGCCGACACCAGGGCCACGCGCCATCGCTTCCGGAGCATTCGTATCCCGGCAATAATAGTGGACGGTCATGAACGCGCGCGCGCTCATCATCGCCATCGACGGGCCGTCGGGCGCCGGCAAGGGCACCGTCGCGCGGACCATCGCGGCCCGTCTCGGCTACCGCTACGTGGACACCGGCGCCATGTATCGCGCCGTCGCGTGGCTCGCGCGCCATGTCGGCCTCGATCTGCACGACGGGCCCGCCGTCGCCGAGCTGGCAGGTCGCGCTGAGTTCACGCTCGGCGATCGCACCATCATCGACGACGAGGATGTCACGACCGCGATTCGCACGCCCGCCATCGACGAAGCGGCGGCGATCGTCGCGCGCCACGCCGAGGTGCGCACGGTGCTCGTTCGTCGCCAGCGCGAGTACGGCAAGGGCGGCGGCCTCGTCATGGAAGGGCGCGACATCGGCTCCGTCGTGTTTCCCGACGCCGACGTGAAGGTCTATCTCGATGCGTCGCCGGAAGAGCGCGCCAGGCGGCGCGCGGGCGATGCGGCACATAGCGCAGGACGGGAGTCGGGCGAAGTCGGTGCGGTCGCGCACGCGCTCGCGGCGCGCGACCAGAGCGATAGCACGCGCGCGATCTCGCCGCTCACGCGCTCTGCGGATGCGATCTACCTGGATACGACCGGCGTCCCGGTCGAGCGCGTCGTCGCGGCGGTGCTCGCCGTCGTCGATGCCAGGGTCGCCGGCGCCAGCGTCCGCTAGGGGACGGGTCTCAGTTTTCCACAACTGAGACCCGTCCCCCTCAACCTGGGCACCGGCCGTCCCTGCTACGCCGTGGCGGTTCGGCGGCTGGCCAGCACGAGCGCGGCGCCCGCGAGCAGGGCGAGCCCTCCGGCCACCGGCGGCACGGGGATGCGCTCGCGGTTCTCTCGCGTGATCTCGACGGGGCCGAAGTCGACGACTTTCTCGCGTTGCGTCCAGGTGATCCCTCCGTACGCGAGGCCGATCAGTCCCAGGACGATGAGCACAATACCAACGATTTTCATGATTCGGCTCTCCCCGCCGGCGGCATGGTCGGATCGCGCGGCGTTGGCACCGTCGGCGGCGCCGGCGTTGGCGGCACCGTCGGCGGTGGATCAGGGGTACAGGTCGTGGCGGTGCAGGCACCGGCGTGCCAGGCGGATTCGGATCGGCCGGGTCCGGTGCCGGGATGATCGCGAAACGAAGTGGTGACATGGGTCGCGACGCCTCCGCTCACTTACGGAGCAAAACGCGCGCCACCTCACCCGGCTATTCGCGGATGCCGCACTCCTTCATCTTGTTGAGCAGCGTCTTGTAGCTCACGCCGAGCAGCTTCGCGGCCTTGCGCCGGTTCCAGCGGAAGCGATCGAGCGCCTGCCCGATCGCTTCGCGCTCGGCGATGAGCGCGGCCTGTCGCGCGAGCACCGGCAGTTTCGGACTCTCGCCGAGATCGCCCATCGGGTTCGCCGGTGCGTTCGCGGTCGTCGCCGTCGCCGCCGCGGGCTCCGATGCGGGCGTCTGCGGCGGCGCGGCGAGTGGCGGCGCGGCGGCGACAGGCGGCGGCGCCGCGGACGCGGTCACCGCGGGCACGCCTGCCGTCAGCGGCTCCTGTGCCTGCGAACGCTGGAGCTCGGCGAGCACCAGCGAGTCGTCCTGCAGGATGACGTAGCGCTTGACGACGTTCTCCAGCTCGCGCACGTTGCCGGGCCACGAGTAGTTGATGAGCGCGTCGCGCAGCCGCGCGGACGGGCGCGCGACCGGGCGCCCGTAGCGCGCCGCGTACTTGATCAGGAAGAACTCGACGAGCGGGACGATCTCGGCGCGACGCTCGCGGAGCGGCGGCACGTGGATCTCGATGACCTGCAGGCGATAGTACAGGTCCTCGCGGAACAGGCCCGCGCGAATCATCCCCTCGAGCTCGCGGTTCGTCGCGGCGATCACGCGCACGTCGACCGAGACCGGGCGGTTGCTGCCGAGCTTCGTGAACTCGCTGTCCTGCAGCACGTGCAGCAGCTTCGCCTGCAGCGACGCCGGCATCTCGCCGATCTCGTCGAGCATGATCGTGCCTTCGTTCGCGTACTCGAACTTGCCGATGCGCGTCGCCTGCGCGCCGGTGAACGCGCCACGCTCGTGGCCGAACAGCTCGCTCTCGAGCAGATCGGCCGGCAGCGCCGCGCAGTTCACCTTGACGAAGTTCTTCCCGCGCCGCGCCGAGCGCCGGTGCAGCTCGCGCGCGATGACTTCCTTGCCGACGCCGCTCTCGCCGGTGAGCAGCACGCTCACGTCGCTGTCGGCGACGCGCTCGATCATCGTCAGCACCTGGCGCATCGCCGGGCGTGTCGCCCCAGCACAGCTGGGTGCCGTCCGGATCGTCGGCGACCTGCGCCGCAGCCGCGCGACCTCGCTCGTCAGCGTCACCTTCTCGAGCGCGTTGCGAATCGCGATCTCGAGCGCGGCTTCGCCGATCCCGTCCGGATCGTCCGGTTTGACGACGTAGTCCACCGCGCCGAGGCGGACGGCGTCGACGATCGTCGACGGCACCTGCTGGCCGGAGAGCATGATGACCTGCAGGCCGGGTTGGCCTGCCGCGCGGCTTTCAGCGTCTCGAGCCCGTTCATGCCGGGCATCAGCACGTCGAGCAGCACGACGTCGGGCGCCGCGCCGCGCCCGATGGCCTGGAGCAGATCCGCGCCGTTCGAGTACGTGTTCACGTCGTAGCCGCGTGAGCCGAGCAACGTCTTCGAGGTAATCCGCAAACGCCGGATCGTCGTCTACGACAGCAAGTCTTGCGGCAGTCACTGTTGACCTCTTGAAGGAAACGTCACCACGAATGCCGTGGGACGGTCGATTGCCAGGACGCTCGCCTGATGGGCGGCGAGCACTTCGGCGGCCAGGACGAGCGAGAGTCCCTGACCACCTTCATCGAACGGGGCCCGGTTTCCCGTCGTCACCGTCGCCGCATCGAGCGCGTCGAGATCCTCCGGCACGGCTGCGGTGGCGGCCGAGGGCCGAATCACCACCCCCAGCCGGTGGCCGGCAATCGCCCGGCCGCTCACGAGGACCGGCGGTTCGGTCTCCCGCGCGACGGCCTGGATCAGCGCGGTGAGTGCCGCCGCCAGCGCGCCGGCGCCCGGGGTCTCGACGAGCAGCGCCGACGCCTCGTCGGACACTTCGGCTGACGCCACGCCGCCCGTCACCCCCGCGACCGCGCGTTCGATCAGCGAGCTTGCGGGAATCGTCACGCGCTCGCCAGCGATCGCGCGGCCGTCCTGCCATGTGGCGAGGTCGGACGCCTGCCGGGCCAGGGTCGTGATGCGTCCGGTCGCGTCCAGCATCGCATTCAGCATGCGCACGTCGGTTTCGTCGTCGGCCCGCCGCGTTCGCAGGATCCTGAGGTAGCCCTGGATCACGCCAAGGGGGCCTCGCAACTCGTGCGAGACGACACGAAGCACCTTCGGGAATTCAACTCGCATGCCAGTGGTAGCCGACTCCCCATCTTGCCACGACAGCGCGTCGAAGCAGGCAGGTGGCATGGGCCTTGTAGATTCGGAGTGTCGTTCCTGCCTGGCAGACGTTTGAGGCATTCCAAAGGGTATGAGTAGACATCGTCAAAGCATCTTGCTGGTAGACGACTACCCAGACGCGCTCGAAACGTGGGGCGTGTTTCTGGAGATGCAGGGGTACGACGTGCTGACGGCAGCCAATGGCCAGGAGGCCGTGGATCGGGCCGTTTCTGAGCATCCGGACCTCATCATCATGGACCTGTCGTTGCCCGTCGTCAGCGGGTTCGAGGCGGCGCGCCGTCTGCGCGCGATGCCCGAGACCGCGCGCATCCCGCTCATCGCCGCGACCGGCTACTCGGCGGCCGAGCAGATCGAAGACGCGAGACGTGCGGGCTTCGAAGTGGTGCTCGTCAAGCCCTGCGATCCCGACGAATTGATGAATGAGATCACGCGACTGCTCGACAGCGCGCGCCGCGAGGATGGGCAATCCAGTCCCGACGTTGGGTAATCCGATGCCACTGTCAGCCCGAGGTGACGGAATCGCCTCACGGCTCTCGGCGGGCACGAAGCGTGCAGAGTCGACCGCCAGCGGCACGGCGCTTTCAAGCCGCGAGGACAACACTATGCTGACGACCATTCTGCTGATTCTGGTGGTGCTGTGGCTGCTGGGGATGGTGAGCTGGTACACCCTCGGCGGGTTCATTCACCTGCTTCTCATCGTCGCGATCGCGCTCGTGCTGATTCGGGTGATTCAGGGCAGGCGACCCATTTGACGCGGCGCGGTGTCCGCCGGCGCGCACGCGCTGGCGGACGCCGGGCCTTTCGCACCTCTCCGACTCGCCCTCAGGGAACGGCCTCAATGTCATGCCGTCAGCAGCGCGCACCGCGACATGTCGCGGCGTGTCCGCGGCATTACTCACACTCGTTCGCTCGCCTCACAGCGGCGCCACGCGACCGGGCCTAAATCGCGCCCGGAATCATTCGTTTCTCCAGAAGCGCCGTGGTACACGGCTTGAATTGCGAGGGCTGCAGCCAGACCGCCGGTGGCGACGGTCCCGCTCATTCAGGGAGGACCTCATGCATACGACCGACCTCGACAGCCACGCTGGTGCACCCGCCAGCCACTTTCTGATTGGACTCCTGTGCGGCGCCGCAATTGGCGCGGCCTTCGGCCTGCTCGTCGCGCCGAAGACCGGCGCCGACATGCGCCGGACCCTGCGCGACTCGACCGACAAGATGCGGCGGCGTGCCGGTGCGACCTATGCCGGGGCCAGCGAGGCCGTGAGCCACCTGGTCGACAAGGGACGGACCGTGCTCAAGCGAGGGCGCGAAAAAGTCGAAAGCGCCGCCGAAGACGTTCGCGCGACTGCGGACGTCTCCCCGCGCGCGTTCTGACGCGCGTCCGGGGGATGGGTTAGGCAAGGAGGAAGATCATGAGACGAGGTCTCTTGCGCTTGTTGTTCGTCCTCGCGCTCGCGGCCACGGTTGCGATGTTTGCAGCCGGCAATGGATGGGGCGTGGTGCTCGGGATCGCCGCGGCGGCGATCGCCGGCGCGCGCGCGTTTCGTTGCTATCACCCCGGGCCGCTCGGCCTCCTGCCTCCGACCACGGCCGACGACGGCACGCGGTTGCCCGCGCGCTGGTTCTGCGACGTGTGTGGCAAGGAGTGGCCCGCGAACTTCGAGCGAGAGCACAAGCCCGTGACCCGATTCGCGGGCTACGACGAGTCGAAGGCGATGACGGCCGCTCGGCGAGCCGACGAGCTCTACAAGAAGCAGCAAGCGCTCGCGCTGCGTCGTTCCGGCGTCGAAGTCAGGCGCCCGCGTCCTGAGCGGCCCGCCGCGGAAGTCGTCGCGATCGAACCGCTCCGCCGCGCAAAGTAGGGCGGCCCGAACTCCGGGCCGCCCACTAAAGGGCGGCTCGTGGGGTCTGACCCCCCGGTCTGACCCCACCGCACGCCGCTGGAATGCATCTTGAATCGCGGTACACCGCCTCCGCATTGCGGAGCAGGAGGATTGGTGTTGCCGTCTCGCCGCTCGGTCGTGCTGCTGGCTGTGCTCGTCGCCGTCGCGATGGGATCCGCCGGCTGTCACGAGGAGGGAGACGTCCAGGTCAAGAGCATCGCGTTCGAAGGCAACAAGGCCTTCAGTGGCGGCCAGCTCGCCGCCGTCATGGCGACGCGCAAGAGCGGGATGCTCCCGTGGTCGCCGAAGCGCTATTTCACCCGCAGCGTCTTTGAAGCCGATCTCGACCGGCTGCGCCGCTTCTACGCGGACCGCGGCTATCCCTCAGCCCGCATCGCGTCGATGGACGTCGACCTCAACGAGACGCACGACGCGGTCCGTCTGCGCGTCGTGATCGACGAAGGCGCCCCCGTCATCGTCGAGCGTGTCGTGCTCACGGGCGTCGAAGGCATGCCGCCGCGAATCACTCGAGGGATCGAGGACCTGCCACTCAAGGCCGGCGCCGTTCGCGACCAGCAGGTAGTGAGCGCCGCGCGCGAGCGCATGGGCTATGTGCTCCGCGATCGCGGCTTCGCGCATGCGGTCGTCACGAGCCAGGAGGCGCCGGGCTCGCAACCGAACCAGGTGATCGTCACGCTCGCCGCGACGCCCGGCCAGGAAACGCGATTCGGCGAGGTCACCGTCGACGGCGCGAAGACGGTGAGCGATCGGTTCGTCCTCAGATCGCTGACGTTCAAGCCCGGCGATCTCTATCGCGAAAGCCGCGTGCTCGAGAGTCAGCAGCGCCTCGCGTCACTCGGCATTTTTGATTTTGCGCACCTGGCCACCACGCCGAATGGCAATGGCGCGGCGGCGCCGTCGACGGTGATCCCGGTCAAGGCGACGCTCACGGAAGGGAAGCCGCAACGCTTCCAGGTCGGCGTCGGCTACGGCACGGAGGACGGTCCGCGCGGATCGTTCAACTGGGAGCATCTCAATTTTCTCGGCAACGGCAGGCACTTCTCTTTCGACTCGCGGTACTCGCTGCGGCTGAGCGGGGCGGGCGTCGAGTTCACCGAGCCGTACTTCGTGTCCGATCGCCTGTCGTTCACCGCGCGCGCCGGTGCCTGGTGGACCAAGGAGCCCACGTACGACTCCCGATCGCTCGGAGGGCGCGGCGGCGTCACGTTTCGCCGGCTGACGCGCGGACGAGGGCGCGTGCTCGAACACGCGCTCCGCGGTTTCTACGTCAACGAGTCTCTGGACTACGCCATCACCCCTGAAGCCCTCGCGGACCAGTCGCAGTTGGACGACCTGATCGCGTTGGGTCTGGATCCGACGACAGGAGGCGGGGAAGGACGGATGGCGGGGCTTTCCGTCGATTTCCAGCGGAACGTGAGCGACCGGCCCACCGATCCGCACGCAGGGTACTCGACGTCTTTCCGCTTTTTCTACGTGGCCCCGTGGCTCGGCGGCACGTTCCGCTACAACGAAGCGCTGACCGAGGTCCGCGCGTTTGTCCCGCTCGGCCGGCGGCATGTCTGGGCGAGCCGCGGACGCATCGGCGCGATCTTTTCCGAGGAAGCTGACGACCTGCCGTTCTCGCAGCGGTACTTTCTCGGCGGGTCGTCCAACCTGCGCGGATGGGGCCGGTATGAGGTGGCGCCGCTCACGGAGGACGGCCTGCCGATCGGCGGCCGGGCGATGGTCGACCTCTCGACGGAACTGCGTCTGTGGCCGTGGCGCACCATTGGCGTGGTCTGGTTCGTCGACGCCGGCAACGTCTGGGATGAATCGACGACGGTGCGCTTCCGCGATTTGCGCGTCGATATGGGGCCCGGTGTGCGATGGATCTCGCCGGTTGGAATCATCCGGGCAGATCTCGGCGTTCAGCTCAACCCGATTGACGGGCTCAAAATCGACGGTGAACTCGAGAAACGACAGTGGCGAGTGCATTTCAGCATCGGTCACGCGTTTTGAGGACGACCGGGCCTCAGTCGTTCGGGCGCCGGCTCATCCGGTGGATCGTCCGGCTGCTCGTCGTCCTGTTCGTGCTGGCCGTCGGCGTGGTGCTGCTGCTCGAGACGCCGTGGGCGCACGATCGCGTCCGGCGTTTGATCGAGGCGCGCGTGAGCGACATGCTGGAAGGGCAGCTGCGCATCGGCGCCGTGACCGGGTCCTTCTGGGGCCACGTCACGCTGGCCAACGTCGTGGTCACCCAGGGCAACGCGCCCGTCATCTCGATTGGATCGGTGAGCGCGCGGTACACGCCCTGGCGCGTGTACACGACGGGGACGATCGACGAGATCGTCCTGAACGGCCTCGATCTCGACTTCGTCGAGACCTCTCGCGGCTGGAACATCGCCGGTCTCTTCCGCACGCGCTCGACCGCGCCACGGACCGGGCCGTCGATCTCGATCGCGCGGCTCGAGGTGAACGGCGGCTCGGTGGATCTCGTCACGATCGCGGGCGCGCAGCGCCATCTCGCGGACGTGAACCTGCGCGCGTCATTCCACTACGACCCGAAGGGCATCGACCTGAACGTGGACCGTGCGATGGTCCGCGATCTCGACACGGCCGTCGTGATCCGCGAGCTCGCCGGGAAGTTCCGCTTCGGATCGGAGGCGCTGTCCGTCGAGAACCTTCAGCTGGTCACGGCCGCCAGCCGCCTTGCCGGCCGGTTCAGGCTGACGCCGGTGACGGCCGGCCGGGATCTCGACGCAACGGTGGACGCGACGCCGCTGTCGCCGGCAGAGCTGGCGCACTACTTTCCGCAGTTCGCGAACATCACCGTCGTCCCGAGTGCGCACGTGACGGCGCGCGGCCCGCTGGACCGGCTCGACGTCACGCTCTCGGCGCGGGACGGCGCGGGCAACGTCGACGCGCAGGGCGTCGCGTCGCTCTCGACCGATCCGGTTCGTTTCAACGGCGCTGTGGACGTCGCCAACTTCAACCTGGCGCCGTGGATCGGACGGCCGGATCTCGCCAGCCGGATTACCGGCCGCTCGAAGGTCGATCTGGCGGTGCCGAGCGGCGACGCGAAGAAGTTGAGCGTCGCGTTCCAGACACAGGCGTCCGACGTCGCGATTGCCGGGTACCGCGCCCAGCAGGTGCAGGCGTCCGGCACGTTCCGCGACGGCGTGCTCGACGCGAAGGGCAGCGGCACCGCGTACGGCGCGCGAACGCGCTCGCACGTGCGATGGGCAGACGGCGCGCTCTCCGCGAAGGGCGAAGTGGCCAACGTGGACGCGCGGCGCCTGGTCGAACGGTTCAAGGCAATCCCTGCGCTCGCCACCAGCCTCGCGGGGAAGTACGAAGCGGCGGTCAGCCGGGAAGGCGGGTGGCGCGCGGACATGACGCTCGACCAGTCGTCAATCGAGGGCGCGACGATTTCTCCGGGCACGACCGTGCACGTGTCGGGAGGCGAGGGCGACCTGGCCTACGGCTTCCGCGGCGGCGTGATCGGTCTCGAGCTCGACCGGCTCCGGCCCTTCATCGAGAAGGGAACGCCACCGCGCGCGCTGCGGTACGTCACCGGTCTCGTGAACGCGGACGTCGATCTCGAGGGCCGCGGCACCGACATCGCGACCGCCGCAACGGATCTGCGGCTGCGCCTCACCGAGTCCGCCGTCGCCGGCGTCCAGATCGCGGCGCTCGATGCCACCGCGTCGCTCGCCGCGCGGCGCTTGATCGCGGACGTCCAGACGACGCTTCGCGGCGTGTCGAACGAGACGGTCGGCGTCGCGTCGAAGTTCTCCACCGACGGCACCGCCACGGCGCACGTCGAGATCGCCGACATCCAGTCGCCGCAGTGGCTGGACACGGCAAAGGGGACGGTCAACGCGGCGCTCTCCAGGTCCTCGGTCATGGAGATGGCGATCGATCGCGTCGAGGTCGACGCCGCGCTCTCGGACGGCCTGGTGAACGTGCGCACGCTCCTCGTCGAATCCCCGGACGTGAAGGCGACCGGGGCCGGAACGATTGCGATACGAGGCGAGGGCGAATCAGATTTCAAGTACGACGCGACGGTCGCCGATCTCACGAAGCTGCCTGAATTCCTCTCGCCGATGCCGAAGGGGCGCGTGCACATCGCCGGCACCGTGACCGGACCCTGGACGAACCTGGCGACCAGCGGCGAGGTCAAATCGTCCGAACTTGATGTGAAAGGAGTTCGCGCGCTGACGCTCGGCGGGCGATTCAAGGGCGCCGCCTCCAACTGGGACGTCGCCAATGGCAAGGGCGAGTTCACCGGCGACGCCACGTTTGTCGAGATCAACGAGACGAAGATCGACAAAACGACTTTCACCGTGAGCTATGACGCCGGGACGGTGGACGCCGATGTGGAGCTGGCGCAGCAGAAACGCACGCTGCGCTTCGCCGGCTCCCTCGCCCCCCATCCGCAGCATCAGGAAGTGCACATCCGGTCGTTGTCGGCCGCGGTTGGGGAGATCAGCTGGACCATGCCGGCCGGCAAGGAGGCCGTGATTCAGTACGGATCCGATCGCCTGAACGTGCAGGGACTCGAGCTGACGCGCAACGACGCCGTCATCCGCGTCAATGGCACGGTGGATCCCACTGGTGCGGCGCCGGATCCGCTCGTCGCGTCGTTCGAACGAGTCCGCGTCGAAGACATCAACACGATCCTCCTCAGCACCCGGGAAGTTGCCGGACAGCTCGACGGCACGGCACGCATGACCGGCACGTTGTCCGAACCGCGCATCAGCCTGGACAGCGCCGTCACGGCGGGCGCCGTCGGGGGAGTGTCCTTCGATCGGCTGACGGCGAAGGCTGACTACGCCGCCGATCGTCTCGCGCTCGATGTTCATCTCGCGGCGGGCACGGCCGGCGACCTGCAGGCGACCGGCACGATGCCGATCCGGTTCGGGACCAACGCGCCCGCCTCCGCGCCGCCATTCGATCTGCGGGTGACCAGCCGGGCGCTCAGTCTGGCCCTGTTGCAGCCGATGACGACACATCTCGAAGGGCTGCAGGGGACCGGCACGGTTGATCTGACGGTGACCGGGCCGGCGGCCAAGCCGGCGATCGCCGGCGACCTCGCAATGACCGGCGCGACGTTCCGAGTCGCTCCGACAGGGGTCACGTATAGCGGCGCCTCTGCCTCGATGACGTTCGCCGGCGATCGGTTGACGATCAAGCAATTTCGCCTGGAAGACGATCATCGCCACGCGATGACGATGCAGGGCGGCGTCAACGTCTCGGTTGGCGGGCCGCCGAACGCCTTCGACCTGTATATTGCGGCGAGCAACTTCCACCTGCTCGACAACCGGCTCGGCGAAGTCGCTCTGAACCTCGACCTCCACGCGCTGGGAGACCTGAACACGCCGCTCCTCGTCGGGACGATTGAAGTGGAGCGGGCACGCCTCGAAGTGGACGACCTGCTCGAGCGCTTTGCCGGAGGGGGGTACACGCCCGTCGCCCCTGAAAAGGCGGTTGCAGAAGCCGCGGCAGAATCCGCCGCCAAGCCGTCGCCCGGCCCGCTCGACAACGCGTCGTACAGCCTCACGCTGGCGCTGCCCGACAACGTCGTCGTGCGCGGGCGCGACCTGAAAGCGAAAAGCGGATCGTTCGGGCTGGGCGACATCAACGCGACGCTCGGTGGCGCGCTCACGATCGCGAAGGAATCGGGGGAGTCGACGACGATCCGCGGACGCCTCGAGTTCGTGCGCGGCCAGTACTCGTTCCAGGGCCGGCGATTCACGATTCTCCGGGACAGCGCGCTGGTATTCAGCGGCACGGATCCGCTCAATCCCGGCCTGGACGTCAGAGCCGAGCGGCAGATCGGCGGCGTTACGGCGCAGGTGCGCGTGACGGGCTTCGCAAAATCGCCCGAGCTGGCGCTGTCGAGCAACCCGCCGCTGGATCAAGGCGACGTGCTCTCGCTCATCGTCTTCAACCAGACGATGAACGAGCTCGGGACCGGCGAAAAAGTGTCGCTCGCCGGCCGCGCCGGCACGCTCGCGGCGCGCGCGGTGGCCTCGCCGATTGCCGACTCGGTGATGCGCGCGCTCGACTTCGACTTGTTCGAGATCGAGACCAACGAGGACGTCTCGACCGGCGGCACGGTCACCGTCGGCCGCCAGGTGAACGACCGCCTGTTCGTCGGCTTCCGTCAGAACTTCGGCGCCGACGATGTCAGTCAGGTGTCGTTCGAATACCGGGTCAGCGAGTTCCTGCGCCTCGTGACGTCGTTCGCACAAGGCGCCGATCGTTCGCGGAGCGTGCCTCGCGCGGAGACCGCGGGGCTGGACTTGTTTTTCGTCATCAGAAAGTGAGCGTGGTCATGATCAGGAGCACAGTGATTGCCGCCGCGATGGCCGCGGCCGTCGCCGCCGGATCGCTTGCGGCGGAGACGAGCGCCCAGGAGCGTCCAACCGTCACGCTGACCGGCTGTCTTCGCACGGGGAGCACGTCGAGCATCTATCTTTTGAGAGGCGCGGCTGACCCGTCGGACGGCGCGGCCGACTCACCGGGCGACGCGGCCAGGACGGTCCGGTTCGAGGATCTGCTGCTCGTGGTGCCGTCCGGCGTCGACCTCGCGCCGCACGTCAATCACCGGATTGCGATCACCGGTGTGAAGAGCGAGGCCAAGGACTCGCCGCCCCCGCCGCAGGGCGCCAACACGGCGGAAAAGGCGCTGAACAGGCTCACGGTCCAGACGGTCAAAGAGGTGGCTTCGAATTGTTCGTGATCAATCAGGTAGCGCGGATTGGGTTGTAATCCGCGCGTTCTCAGTCCTTTTCTTTGTCGTGCGGCCAGTCTTCGGAGGAGGCCGGGTCGAGCTCCCAGCGGTGGCGGTCGCGCGCGGTGACCTCGTCGCCGCCCTGCAGCTCCTCGTCGTCCCGGTAGTTGATGCCGAGCGCTTTGCCGATGTCGTCCACCCGGTCCTGACCGGGCGTCGGGTTGTCGCCGCCGGGGGTCTCGTCGCCGACGGCGTACGCGTCCTGCCATTTCGCGTCGACGTCGCCGGCGGTGAGCACGGGGCTGGTCTCGGTTCGCAGGTTCAGCTCTGCCTTCAACTCGTCGTGGCCGGCCCGCGCCGCGGAGAGCAGATGGTCGTCGGTCAGATCGCGCGGCGCATTGAGGCGCTCGTCGTCCGGCAGACGGCGCCGCTCGCGGTCGAGGAGGGGCGGCCGCTCGGGGCGAGCCGCTCGCGGAGTTTCGGCAGGCGGCTTCGGTCGGACCGGCCGCGGCTTCGGCGTTCGAGCTGCCGGGCGCGGACGTGTCCGGCGTTTCGGGGCGGCACGCCTCGCGGCTGGCCGGCGGCGGGCGGGCTTGCTGCGTCGGACCGTCTTCTTTCGTGGCTTCTTCGCCGCTCGCGGCCGTCGGGCGATGCGCGCCCGGGCGCGCGGCTTTTTCGCAGATCGCGCCTTCTTCCTCGGTTTCTTCGGGCGCGGCTTGGGTCGTCCTCTGGCTGCCATGACCGCTCTCCAGCGCAACTGGTTGACCTTCGCTCCCTAAGTACCGGATAATTCAGTGCTTATCGCAATCCCTGCGAAGCTGACCTACAGCCTGCCAGGGCTGCGATCTGGCACACACTGTCCGAGATTGGGGAGGACCCGGAAACACGATGGGCAACGGAGACGCAACAAAGAAAACACAGATTCTCTCGGGAGGTGCGAAGACCCACTCAGGCTTCTCCACATTCTCCTCACGCCACGACGCGCAGGATATCGATCCGCAAGAGTATGCGCGCCTGATCGAGCTTTACGATACCAGCTTCCGAAACATCGCGGAAGGTGAAGTCGTCAAGGGGACGGTCGTCAAGGTCACGCCGACGGAAGTCATCGTCGACGTCGGCTTCAAGTCGGAAGGCATCATCCCCATCGAAGAGTTCATCGACGAAACCGGCCAGGTGATGGCGCAGCCCGGCGACATCGTCGACGTGCTGCTCGAGCGCACCGAAGATCGCGAAGGCTACGTCGTCCTGTCGCGCGAGAAGGCCGAGAAGATGAAGATCTGGGACGAGGTCGAGAAGGCCTTCCAGGAGCGGAAGGTCGTCATCGGCCGCGTCATCGAGCGCATCAAGGGCGGGCTCGCCGTCGACATCGGCGTTCGAGCGTTTCTGCCCGGCTCGCAGATCGACGTGCGACCGGTTCGCAATCTCGACGCGCTGCGCGGCCAGGAGCTGCGGATGCGCGTCATCAAGGTCAACAAGAAGCGCGGCAACATCGTGCTCTCGCGCAAGGTCCTGCTCGAGGAAGAGAACGCCGAGAAGAAGAAGACGACGCTCGACACGCTGGCGGAGGGCAAGGTGCTGCGCGGCACGGTGAAGAACCTCACCGACTACGGCGCGTTCATCGATCTCGGCGGCATCGACGGCCTGCTGCACATCACCGACATGTCGTGGGGCCGCGTGACGCACCCGTCGGAAGTGGTGCGCGTCGGCGACGAGATCGACGTGATCGTGCTCAAGTACGACGCGGGCACCGAGCGCGTCTCGCTCGGCCACAAGCAGCTCGTCGCCGATCCGTGGAGCAACGTGATCGAGCGCTACCCGGTCGGCATCCGCGTGACCGGCAAGGTCGTCAGCCTGACCGACTACGGCGCGTTCATCGAGCTCGAGCCGGGCGTCGAGGGACTGATCCACGTCTCCGAGATGTCGTGGAGCAAGCGCGTCAAGCATCCGTCGAAGATTCTCAATCAGGGCGATCCGGTCGAGGCGATGGTGCTCGGCGTCGATCCGGGCGCGCGCCGCATCTCGCTCGGCCTCAAGCAGGTCGAGACGAATCCGTGGCACGAGCTGACCGACAAGTACCCGATCGGCACGACGATCACCGGCAAGGTGCGCAACCTGACCGAGTTCGGCGCGTTCGTCGAAGTCGAGGACGGCATCGACGGCCTGATCCACATCTCGGACATGTCGTGGAGCAAGATCAAGCATCCGTCCGAAGTGCTGAAGAAGGGCGACACGGTCGAGGCGCAGGTGCTCAGCATCGACGCCGACAACCAGCGCCTGTCGCTCGGCCTGAAGCAGCTGCAGACCGGCATCTGGCGTGAGTTCTTCGACAAGCATCACGTCGGCGACGTCGTCGAGGGCAAGGTCGTGCGGCTCACGAACTTCGGCGCGTTCGTCGAGCTGGCCGACGGCATCGAGGGCCTCATTCACGTCTCGGAGTTCGACTCGTCGCAGGGCGGCGAGAAGCTCGAGCTGCGGGCGGGCGAGAACTACCAGATGAAGATCATCCGGCTCGTGCCGGAGGAGCGGAAGATCGGCCTCAGCATTCGCGCGCTCAAGGACGAGGAGTTCCGCGCCGACTGGGAAGCCTACTCCGAGACCACCGGACGGCCGGAAGTGACGCTGGGCGATCACTTCAAGCACCTGAAGTGAGCACGTGCATTTGGGGATTTGCAGATTTGGGGATTTGGGGATTTAGAGTCGGGCAAGCTCGCCAATCTATCAATCGTCAAATCTCGAAGTCTCAAATGTGCGGTTCGCCATGACCAAGGCCGAGCTCGTCGAGGAAGTCTCGCGCGTGTCCGACCTCACGAAGAAGCACTCCGAGGTCATCGTCGACACGGTGTTCAAGAGCATCGTCGACGCGCTGCACCGGGGCGAGAAAATCGAGCTGCGCGGGTTCGGCAGCTTCCGTCTGCGGCGGCGCGAGCCGCGCAAGGGACGCAACCCCAAGACCGGCGACAAGGTGGACGTGCCGCCGAAGAAGGTGCCGTACTTCAAGCCCGGCAAGGAACTGAAGGACCTCATCAACAAGGCGGCGGAGAGCGACACAGGAACGGCGTAGTCTCACACCTGCCCTGATGGATCGGCTCTGGACTCCCTGGAGACTGGCTTACGTGACCGAAGCCAGCTCGGCACCGGCCGGCTGCATCTTCTGTGATGCGCTGTCCGCGCGGCGATGACGAGCCGCTCCTCGATCGCATCGCGGCCGCCGCACGTTCGTCATCCTGAACAAGTTTCCGTACAACAACGGCCACCTGATGGTCGTGCCGGACCGGCACGTCGGCCGGCTGGCGGACCTCGACGCCGGACGAGCTGGCGGAGCTGATGAGCGCTGACGCAGGCGGCCGAGCGCGTGCTGGCCGCGGTCTACGAGCCGCACGGCTTCAACATGGGCCTGAACCTCGGGCAAGCCGGCGGGCGCCGGCGTCCTCGAACCATCTGCACTGCACGTCGTGCCGCGCTGGAACGGCGACACCAACTTCATGTCGGTCGTCGGCGAGACGCGGGTGCTGCCCGAGGAGCTGCCGGCGACCGCGGGCCGGCTGCGGGCCGCGTTCCGGCAGGCGCGCGTCCGATGGACTTCGCGCTCGATCCCGAACAGCGAGGCATTTCTCGCGACGGTGCGTGCGTTCGCGCGCGAGCGCGTGGCGCCGGCCGCCGCGCGCATCGACGAGTCAGGCGTCTATCCCGCGCGATCTCGTGTCGGAAGCGGCGGCGCTCGGGCTGATGGGCGTGACGATTCCCGAAGAGTTGCGGCGGCGCGGGGCGCGACTACGTGACCTACGCGCTGGCCGTCGAGGCCGTCGCGCTCGCGAGCGCGACGCTCGCCGTCATCCTGACCGTCAACAACTCGCTCGTCGCCGAGCCGCTGCAGTGAGTTCGGCACCGATGCGCAGAAAGCGCATGGCTCGGCCGCTGGCGTCGGGCCGCGCGATCGGCGCGTTCGCGCTGTCCGAGGCGCAGGCCGGATCGGACGCCGCCAATCAGCAGACCGTCGCGCAGTCCGACGGCCCGGGGTTCCGTCCTGCGGGGCACGAAGGTCTGGGTGGCGAACGCCGAGGCCGCGGATGTCGCGATCGTCTTCGCGGCGACGGATCCGGCGCGCGCGGCGCGCGGCATCAGCGCGTTCCTCGTGCCGATGGACGCGCCCGGGATCCGCCGGACGCCGTCCGATTCGCTCGGCGTGCGCGGGCTCGGCTGCATGGATCTCGAGTTCGACGACGTGCGCGTCGAGGCCGGCGCGCTCCTCGGCGAAGCCGGCCGCGGCTTCCGCATCGCGATGCGCGCGCTCGAGGGCGGCCGCGTCGCGATTGCGGCGCAGGCGCTCGGCGTCGGACAGGCGGCGCTCGACGAGGCGCTCGCGTACGCGCGCCAGCGCGAGGTCTTCGGCCAGCCGATCGGCGACTTCCAGGCGATTCAGTTTCAGCTGGCCGATCTCGCCACCGATCTCGAGGCCGCGCGCATGCTCACGTGGCGCGCGGCCGATCGTCGCGCGATCGGCTGCCGCGCGCGTCGGTCGAAGCGGCGATGGCCAAGCTCCAGGCCTCGGAAGCCGCGCATCGCGCCGCCGATCGCGCGATGCAGATCCTCGCGTCGGCCGGCTACCGCCGCGGCTCGACGATCGAGCGCCTCTTCCGCGACGTGCGCGCCGCAGAGATCTATCAGGGGACGTCCGAAGTGCAGCGGATGATCATCGCGGAGCATCTGCTGGAAACACGGTAGATCCAACATTTAGAGATTGAGAGATTTAGAGATTGAGAGATTTAGAGCTCTAAATTTCCCAGTCTAAAATCTTAAGTCCCGAAATTCACAGCATCTGCTTCGCGATCGTCTGCAGCTGCAGGTTCGACGTGCCTTCGTAGATCTGGCCGATCTTCGCGTCGCGGTAGAGCTTCTCGACCGGGTAGTCCTTCACGAAGCCGTTGCCGCCGAAGAGATTGACGGCGAGCGACGCGACGCGTTCGGCGACTTCGGACGCGAAGATCTTGCACATCGCCGCTTCGGTGAGGAACGGCTGGCCGAGATCGCGGAGCCGCGCGGCGTTGTAGACGAGCAGGCGCGCCGCCTCGACGTCGGTGGCCGCGCGCGCGAGCTGGAACTGCACGCCCTGGAACTCGGCGATCGCCTTGCCGAACTGCTTGCGCTCCTTCGTGTACTTGATCGTGTGCTCGAGCGCGCCGACCGCGAGGCCGAGCATCTGCGCGCCGATGCCGATGCGCCCTTCGTTCAGCGTCTCGATCGCGACCTTGTAGCCCTTGCCGACCTCGCCGAGCACGTTGGCCTTCGGCACGCGGCAGTCGTCGAAGATCAGCTCGCAGGTGCTCGACGCGCGGATGCCGAGCTTGTCTTCCTTCTTGCCGACCGTGAATCCCGGCGTGCCGCGCTCGACGATGAACGCCGTGATGCCGCGGTAGCCGGCCTCGGGGTTGACGGTCGCGAAGACGATGAAGATGTCGGCCTCGTTGGCGTTCGTGATCCAGAGCTTGCGGCCGTCGAGCACGTAGCGCGTCGCCGTCCTCGCGCGCGCGCGTCTGGAGCGCGAACGCGTCGCTGCCGGAGACGGCCTCCGACAGCGCGTAGGCGCCGACGGTCTTCGACGCGAGCGCCGGCAGGAGCCGGGCCTTGATCTCGCTGGCTGCCCCAGCGGAGCACGGCGTTGATGACGAGCGTGTTCTGCACGTCCACGAGCACGCCGACCGACGGATCGACGCGCGACAGCTCCTCGACGACGAGCACGGACGTGGAAGAAGCGGCCGCCGCCGCCGCCGTAGCGTCTCGGGAATCTCGATGCCCATGACGCCGAGCTCGAACAGCTGGTCGATGAGCGGACGCGGGATCTTCGCGTGCTCGTCCATCTCGCGCACGAGCGGCCGGATCTGCGGCCTCGGCGAACTCGCGCACGCTCGGCCGCAGGAGCGTCTCGTCCTCGGTCAGGCGGGTGAGCGGCAGCGGCACCTCGAGTGGCGGGGTCGTCATGGGCCGAATGTTATCATTGCGTTTACGGTCAGCCTGGCATGCCTTCGCTTGATCCGTCGCCCCGCCGGGGTCGTCACGGCGATGCTCGCGTCGCTTGCGGTGCTTGCCGCCCAGACGACGTCCGCTCCGCCGCCGCCCGCCGCCGCCAGACGCAGGAGCCGCAGCAGCCGACGTTCCGCACCCGCGTCGACTCGGTCAGCGTCGACGTCATCGTCACCGACCGGCAGGGCAATCCGGTCACCGACCTCACGGCCGACGATTTCGAAATCCGAGGGAGCGGGGAAGCCGCAGAAGGTCGACACGTTCAAGTTCATCACCATCGACGACGGCCGCGACCAGCGATCGCCGCGCGAGATCCTGTCGATGGCCGAGCAGCAGCGCGAGACGGCCGCGAGGACAACCGGCTCTTCGTCATCTTGCTCGACGACTACCACGTGCGGCGCGGCAACGCGCATGCGCATCCGCGAGCAGCTGGCGGCGTTCGTCAGCAACCTGTCGCCGCGCGATCTGGTCGCGGTGCTCTATCCGCTCACGCCCATCGACGCGACGACGTTCTCGCGCAATCACGACGGCACGGCCGGCGCGATCATGGACTTCGAGGGGCGGAAGTACGACTACACGCCGCGGAACGCGTACGAAGAGCGCTATCAGATGATGCCGCCGCAGTCGCAGGAGCAGATGCGGAACGACCTCGTCATCTCGGCGCTCCAGGGCGTCTGCACGTATCTGGGCACGCTGCGCGACGGCCGCAAGACGCTGCTGCTACGTGAGCGAGGGGATGACCGGCACGCTGCCGCCCGGCGTCAACACGACGGGGACGATGTTCGGCCGAGGCTCGACCGTGCCACCGGGGCAGTCACAGCAGTTCTTCAACTCGCCGACCTCATCATGCGGCTGCGCGACGTCTTCACGGCGGCCGCGCGCGGCAACACGTCGATCTACACGCTCGACCCGCGCGGTCTGGCCACCGAGCGAGTTCGACATCGCCGACAGACGTCGATTCCCAGACGAACCGGCAGATGCTGAACGAGTCGACGGACCTGCTGCGGACGATCGCCGATCAGACCGACGGCCGCGCCATCGTCAGCCGCAACGATCCGATGCCCGAGCTGGCGCAGCATGGTGCGCGACATGAGCGCGTACTACCTGCTCGGCTACACGTCGACGGTTGGCGCGCGCGACGGCAAGTTCCACGAGATTCAGGTGCGCGTCAAACGCCGCGATGTCGAGGTGCGCGCGCGCAAGGGCTACTGGGCGTACTCGGCCGAAGACGTCGAGCGGGCGAGCGCGCCGCCCAAGCCGGGCCCGCCGCGCGACGTGGCCGATGCGCTCGAGGCGCTCGCGGCGGTCGTCGAGCCCGACGAGCCGCCGGCCGGTCGACCGTCTGGATGGGCGCCGCCCGCGGCGCCGCGGAGAAAGCGGCCGTCACGCTTGCCTGGGAGACGACGGCGACCGCGGCGACGAATCCGGCGGACGCGGTCGACCGCATCAACATCACCGCCCACGCGATCGGCGGCGAGCTGCTGTTCAAGGGCGCGGTGCCGCGCGATCCGGAGCTGCCGACTCCCGCGGGCCGCGTGACGTTCGACGCGCCGCCGGGCGCCGTCCGCGTGCGCGTGGTCGCTGAGAGCGCCAAGGGCCAGCGCATCGACAGCGAGGACGTCGAGCTACGACGTGCCCGACTTCACGACGCCGGGCCCGATCGTCACGACGCCGGTCGTCTTCCGCGGCGGACGGCTGCGCGACCTGCAGGTCCGCAAGGCCGCCGCCGCGCCCGTGCCGACCGCCAAGCGCGCCGTTCTCGCGCACCGAGCGGATCTGCTTCCGGTTCGACGCGTACGGGCCGGCGGGCACCGACGCCGACGATCGCGATGCGCCTGCTCAACAGCCGGGGCGACTCGATGGCCGCGCTGCCGCCGCCCGCCACTCGCGAGGGCAGCACGCTTCGAGGCCGAGTTCAGTCTCGGCCCGCTGCCGCCCGGCGACTACCTCATCGAAATCGTCGCCACCTCCGGCAAGGACACCTCACGGACGCTGCTGCCGGTACGCGTCACTGGATGAGCGCACTTGCGCTTGCTCCTGGTCTCGAGAACCTCACCATGAAGGATCGAAGACGTGAAGGGCTTTTCTGGAAACGATCGCTTGTCGCAACGAGCGTTTTGCCGAACCCTCAGTCCGCTTCGAATCAGCTCGTAACCGGCGGGCGCACTTTGACCTGCTGCCTTGTGCCTGCTGCCTTGTAAGATCCCCCGCCATGCTGTCTCGATCTTCACTCCCCTCGGCGGTCTGCTCGCCGCTCTCGGCGTGTTCACGGCCTTCTACATCACGATGTGGTGGAGCGCCGTCACGAAGTCGACGCCGAGGGAGATCGCGCTCGAGCTCGGGCACGGGCTTCGTCACGAACTTCTTCGACACGCTCGGCATCGGCTCGTTCGCGCCGACGACGGCCATCTTCAAGTTCTTCAAGCTCGTGCCCGACCGGCTGATCCCCGGCACGCTCGAACGTCGGCCACACGCTGCCGACGATCACGCAGGCGTTCATCTACACCGTCGCGATCGAGGTCGATCCGAAGACGCTGATCCTGATGATTCGGCGCCGCTGTCGCCGGCGCCTGGCTCGGCGCGGGCATCGTCGCCAGCTGGCCGAAGCGCAACATTCAGATCGGGATGGGCTGCGCGCTGCTCGTGGCCGCGGCGCTGTTCGCCTGGCGCAACCTCGGCGGCGGCGGCACCGAGACCGGCACGATCGACCTCCAGGGCGTGAAGCTGGTGCTCGGCCTGGTCGGCAACTTCGCGCTCGGCGCGCTGATGACGCTCGGCATCGGCATGTACGCGCCGTGCATGATTCTCGTCGGGCTGCTCGGCATGAACGCCAAGGCCGCGTTTCCGATCATGATGGGTTCCTGCGCGTTCCTGATGCCGATCAGCAGCGCGAAGTTCGTGCAGAAGAGCGCCTACTCGCTCCGCCCGGCGCTGGCCCTCGGCATCGGCGGCCTGCCGGCCGTGCTCATCGCCGCGCTCATCGTCAAGGAGATGGACATCTACTACGTGCGCTGGCTCGTCGTCGGCGTCGTCACGATCGCCGCGACGATGATGCTGAGGTCGGCGGCGAAGAACGAGTAGCGGCTCGCCAGGTCAAGCCGAGCCGTTACAGGTCGGCGAATTGCAAGTTACGCGTACATTCCCCGCAGCTTCGTCACCGACGCCACGCGGTTGATCGCGACGATGTAGGCGGCCGTGCGCATGTCGCACTTGTACTTGAGCGACGTCTCGAGCACGTTGTTGAACGCCTCGTCCATCTTGCGCTCGAGCCGCTCGTTGACCTCGCTGCTCTTCCCAGAAGTAGCCGTAGCGATCCTGCACCCACTCGAAGTACGACGTCGTCACGCCGCCGGCGTTGGCGAGGATGTCGGGGATGACGAACACGCCGCGTTGTCGCAGAGGTAGTTGTCGGCTTCGGGCGTCGTCGGGCCGTTGGCGCCTTCGGCGATGATCTTCGCCTTGATCTTCGGCGCGTTGGCCATCGTGATCTGATTCTCGAGCGCCGCCGGGATCAGGATGTCCACGTCCAGCTCGAAGAGCTTGTCGACCGGCGAGCGGATCGGCTGTCGGGAAGCCGGCGACCGTCTTGTGCGTCGTCGTCCACTCGATGCAGGCCGTCCACGTCGAGGCCCTTGTCGTTGTGGACGCCGCCCTTCCAGTCGGTGACCGCGACGATCTTCGCGCCGATCTGACGGAGCAGCTGCGCCGAGACCGAGCCGACGTTGCCGAATCCCTGCACGGCGACGGTCATGCCTTGATGTTCAATGCCGAGATGCTTCGCGGCTTCGCGCGTCGTGATCATCACGCCGCGGCCGGTCGCTTCGCGCCGGCCGAGCGATCCGCCCATCTCGATCGGCTTGCCGGTGACGACGGCCGTGGTCGTGACGCCGACGTGCATGCTGTAGGTGTCCATGATCCACGCCATCACCTGCTCGTTGGTGTTGACGTCGGGCGCGGGCACGTCCTTCTCCGGGCCGATGGCGTCGACGATCTCCGCGATGTAGCGGCGCGTCAGCGCTTCGAGCTCGCGGCGCGACATCTTCGTCGGGTCGCAGATGACGCCGCCCTTGCCGCCGCCGAACGGCACGCCGGCCACGGCGCACTTCCAGGTCATCCAGGCCGCGAGCGCCGTGACTTCGTCGAGCGTGACGTCCGGGTGATAGCGGATGCCGCCCTTCGCCGGGCCGAGCGTGATGTTGTACTGCACGCGATAGCCGGTGAACACCTGAATCTGCCCGTTGTCCATCAGGACCGGGCACGAGACGATGATCTGCCGCTTGGGGTGGGTGAGGATCTTCCAGATGCCTGGGTCGAGTTCCAGCAGGCGCGCCGCGCCGTCGAACTCCTGAAGCATCGCATTGAATACGCTCTCGCCTGAGGCCATATCCCTCCGTCGCCCGCCGGAGCACGTATCAAAGGGCGCAACAGTCGAGCCTAGCCGCCCGCGGGAGGCGAGTCAACCACCGGCGCGGTAAACTGCCCAATTATGCGTGGAACTTTTGCGCTTGCCGTGCTGTTGCTGGGTTCGATGCTCGGCCAGGCCGGCCGCGGCGTCGCGGACCGCAGCGCCGATCTCATCCTGGTGAACGGCCGCGTCTACACGGTGGACGCTGCACGGCCGTGGGCCGAAGCCGTCGCGGTGCGCGCAGGTCGCATCGTGGCGGTCGGCAACTCGACCGAGATTCGCACACTCGCTGGAGCGGACACCCGCGTGATCGACCTGGCCGGCGCGTTCGTGTCGCCCGGATTCAACGACGCGCACGTGCACGTGGAAAGCACCGGCGCGCTTCTCACGGGCGCCAATCTTCTCGAAGTGCACGAGCCCAAGGCGTTTCGCGAACGGCTTGCCGACGCGGCGAAGCGGTTGCCCGCCGGCAGTTGGATCACGCGCGGCGACTGGGGCGCGTACGAAAAGTGGGCGCAGGGGTCGGCAGGTACGACGGGTACGACGGGCACGACGGGTACCGGGCCGTTCATGCCCGATCGGCGGTTGATCGACGACGTGACGCCGAACCATCCGGTGCTCGTGAATCGGTTCGATCAGTCGGTGTTTCTCGCCAACAGCCTGGCGTTGAAACTCGCGGGCGTGACCGAAGCGACAGAGAACCCGCAGGGCGGCGAGTTCGTTCGCGATGCGACGGGTCGATTGACCGGTCTGGTGCGCGGCTCGGCCGTCGCGGTCGTCCGCAAGGCCGTCACACCGGTCTCGTTCGAGCAGCGACTGACCCAGGTGCGCGCCGTGCTTCGCGAGGCGCGTGAAGGCGGCGTGACGACGATTCAGGATCTGACGAGCGCCGATCAGCTTCGCGCCTATCAGGAGATCGCACAGCGGGGTGAGCTGACGGTACGGATCATGCTGCGTCCGACGCTCGACAACGCGCAGCGCATCGCCGATCTCGGCATCACGAGAGGCTTCGGCAACGACTGGCTGAAGTACATCGGGTTCAAGGCGTGGGTGGACGGCATCATGGGCGCGAGCACCGCGATGTTCTTCGAGCCGTACTCGAACAACGCGGCGAACAAAGGCACGCTTCGTCCGATCATGTCCCCCGAAGGCAAAGAGGGTTTTGCGGCGGCGATGACGGTGAGTCAGCACTACACCGAGGCGCCGCCCGGAAACCTCGAGAAACTCCTGAAGGTCGCGGCACGCACTGGACTGACGCCGCACGTGCACGCGATCGGCGACAAGGCGAACCGGATGCTGCTCGACATCTTCGAGCGCGTGCTGACCGAGGAGGGCTCGCCGGCACGGACCATCGCTGGCGCGTCATTCACGCGCAGGTCGTGCATCCATCCGACTTCGCGCGCTTCGGCAAGCTCGGGTTGGTCGCCGAGTGAACCCGTACCACGTGTCGGACGACATGCGCTGGATGGAGGAACGCATCGGCGCCGAACGATCGCAGGGCCTACCCTTCCGGACGCTCAAGAACACCGGCGCGGTGCTCGTCTTCGGCAGCGACAGTCCCGGGACCAATGCCGCCCGCTACTTCCTGAATCCCGTCTACGGGTTGTACGCTGCGGTCTCGCGGCAAACGCTCGCCGGCGAGCCGAAGGCCGGATGGTTCCCGAAAGAGCGCCTGACGATCGAGGAAGCCATCGAGGCCGCCACGAAGAATGCCGCCTGGGCGTCGTTCGAAGAAGCGAGCAAAGGGACCCTCACGCCGGGCAAGCTGGCGGACATCGCCGTGTTCGACACGAACCTCGTGGACGTCGGCTCGAAGGATCCGGCCCGACTCCTCAAGGCCCGGGTCCTCTACACCATCGTCGGTGGCAGGGTCGTCCACGAGGCCCGCTGACCCATATAATCTCTTCTGATGAAATCAGTCTCGTCGCCCGAGACGGCGAAAGCTCGCTGGGAGCGTGAGGTCCTCGAGCCGGCGCTCGAGAAATCACCCGAGCGCGCCGGGTCGTTCACGACGATCTCCGGCCGGCCGATCGACCGGCTCTACACGCCGGACGACGTCGCCGGTCTCGACTACGAGCGGGACCTCGCCGATCCCGGCGTGTTCCCGTACACGCGCGGCATTCATCCGACCGGCTACCGCGGCAAGCTCTGGACGATGCGCCAGTTCGCCGGATTCGGGACGCCGGAAGAGACGAACGAGCGCTACAAGCAGCTGCTGGCCGCCGGCGGCACGGGGCTGAGCGTCGCGTTCGATCTGCCGACGCTGATGGGCCGCGATCCGGACGCATCCGCTCTCGCTCGGCGAAGTGGGGAAGTGCGGCGTGTCGGTCGTGTCGCTGGCCGACATGGAGCGGCTGTTCGACGGCATCTCGCTCGGCCGACATCACGACGTCGATGACGATCAACTCGCCGGCGCCGATGATCTTCGCGATGTACCTCGTCGTCGCCGAGCAGCAGGGCGCCGACTGGACGACGGCTGTCCGGCACGATTCAGAACGACATCCTCAAGGAGTTCATCGCGCAGAAGGAATACATCTTCCCGCCGCGGCCGTCGATGCGGCTCATCACCGACGTCTTCGAGTTCTGCGCGAAGGAAGTGCCGAGGTGGAACACGATCTCGGTGAGCGGGTATCACATCCGCGAGGCCGGCGCGACGGCGCTCCAGGAACTGGCGTTCACGCTGCGCGACGGCATCGAGTACGTCCAGTGGGGCGTCGATGCCGGGCTCGACGTCGACGAGTTCGTGCCGCGCATCTCGTTCTTCTTCAACGCGCACAGCGACTTCTTCGAGGAGATCGCGAAGTACCGCGCCGCGCGGAAGATCTGGGCCGCGCGTGATGCGCGACCGGTTCGGCGCGAAGGACGAGCGCTCGTGGAAGCTGCGCTTCCACACGCAGACGGCCGGCGTGTCGCTCACGGCGCAGCAGCCCTACAACAACGTCGTCCGCACGGCGCTGCAGGCGCTCTCGGCCGTGCTCGGCGGCACGAACTCGCTGCACACGAATTCGCTCGACGAGGCGCTGGCGCTGCCGACGGCCGAAGCCGCGACGCTGGCGCTTCGCACGCAGCAGATCATCGCGCACGAGAGCGGCGTCACGAACATCGTCGATCCGCTCGGCGGGTCGTACTTCGTCGAGCGGCTGACGCTGCGACATGGAAGAGGGCGCCTACCGCTACTTCGACATCGATCGACCGGATGGGCGGCATGGTCGCGGCCGTCGAGCAGGGCTTCCCGCAGCGCGAGATCGCCGAATCGTCGTACCGGTTCCAGCAGGCCGTCGAGGCGAAAGAGAAGCTGATCGTCGGCGTCAACGCGTTCGTCGAGGAGAACGAGCCGCCGCATGCCGATTCTCTACATCGACGAGACGCGCGGCCGACGACGCAGCTGGCGCGCCTGGCCGAGGTCCGCGCGGACGCGCGATGACGCCCGGGTGAGGCGCGCGCTCGAGGCGCTCCGGGAGGCCGCGCGAGGCACCGCCAACACGATGCCCCCGCTTCTCGAGTGCGTGCGGGCCTACGCCACGGTCGGCGAAATGTGCGATGCGCTCCGCGAGGTGTGGGGCGAATACGAAGAAGTCCCTTCGATCTAGGCGGATGCGAGGCGGTACGATGCTTGCACGGGCTACAATCTTGCGCGTGGCACCCATGCCCGATGTGGCCGAGAACGGAACGGGAGCGATGCGCAAGACGCGGGTCGTCATCGCGAAGCCGGGCCTCGACGGCCACGACCGCGGCGCCAAGGTCATCGCCCGCGCGCTGCGCGACGCGGGCATGGAAGTGATCTACACGGGCCTCCGGCAGACGCCCGAGCAGATCGCCGCGGCGGCGCTGCAGGAGGACGCGGATGTCATCGGCCTGTCGATCCTGAGCGGCGCGCACATGCACATCTGTCCCGCGGCTGATGGAGCTGCTGCGCGAGAAAGGGCTCGACCACGTGACGGTGCTCGTCGGCGGCATCATTCCGGACGTGGACATCCCGAAGCTGCAGGCGATGGGCATCGCCGGGCGTCTTCCTGCCGGGCAGCCCGATGCAGGACATCATCGATTTCATCAACCGCGCGGTGCAGCCCCGCGCCGAGGCGATCTGAGCCGCCGATGCCGAAGACTCTCCTCCTCGCCGACGACAGCGTCACGATTCAGCGCGTGGTCGAGCTGACGTTCGCGCACGAGGACATCCGGGTCGTGTCGGTGTCGCGACGGGCGCGCGCACGATCAAGTGGCTCGAGGGCGAGCGGCCGGACATCGTGCTGGTGGACGTCGACCTGCCGGAGGTGGACGGCTACGCCGTCGTCGCAGCACTCGAAGAAGTCGCCGCGGCTGCGGACACGTGCCGGTGCTGCTGCTCGCCGGCGCGTTCGAGCCGGTCGATCAGGAGCGCGCGCGCGACGGTCGGCTGCGACGGCGTCATCGTCAAGCCGTTCGAGCCGCAGCATCGTCGTGACCCGCGTGAAGGAACTGCTCGACCGGCGCGGTCGGTGTCGGCGCGTCGGTCGGCGCGCGGCCGAAACGGGACTCGCCCACGTATTCCGGGCCGGCGGATTCGCCGTCGCTGGCGATTCTTCGCGCCGGCGTCATCGTCCCGGTCTGAGCCAGCGGAGGCCGAGGCGTCGAAATTCGATTCGGTGTCCACGCGTCAGGATCCCGCGAACGCGGGCGGGACGGCGTTCCTGCGGGCCGCGCCAGGCGAGAACGCCCAGGCGCCCGCGCCTGAGCCGCTCGAGCTGCCGACGCGACCGGTGTGGGACAGCGGACACGCGATCGGCCTACACGCCGCACGACAACTCACTCGCCGCAGCCGGCCGCGCCCGCCGGCGCCGGCCAAGGTCTCGCTCGCGAACGCGTTCTCCGCGCTGCTGGCCGCCGAACAGTCGACCAGCCCGCGGCGCCGCCGGTCCGCCGGCCGTCCCGGTCGCGATCTCCGAAGCGTCGGTCGAAGACGCCGTTCGCCGCGTGCTCGTCGCGCATGACCGACGACCTCGTCCGGCGCATCGTCGTCGACACGGCCGAGCGGCTGATTCGCGAAGAGATCGAGAAGATCAAGGCGAATCCGGAGTAAATCGGTTCCGGGGAACCTCGGTCGCCCCGGAACCTGTCCATGTCACTCGACGTTCCCGACAAAGCCCGCCCTCGAAGGTCTCGAAGCGCAAGTGGACGGCGCACGTGGGAAGCCGACGGCGTCGTACCGGTTCGACCGATCGCCGCCGCGCGAGCGCGTCTACTCGATCGACACGCCGCCGCCGACCGTCAGCGGCTCGCTGCACGTCGGACACGTCTTCTCGTACACGCACACCGACGTCATCGCGCGCTTTCAGCGCATGCGCGGCAAGGCCGTGTTCTATCCGATGGGATGGGACGACAACGGCCTGCCGACCGAGCGCCGCGTGCAGAACTACTACGGCGTGCGCTGCGATCCGTCGCTGCCGTACGACCCGGCGTTCGCGCCGCCGGCCGCCGCCGGAAAGCCGCCGGTCGTCGGTCTCGCGGCCGAACTTCGTCGAGCTGTGCGCGACGCTGACGGCCGAGGACGAGAAGGCGTTCGAGCATCTCTGGCGGCATCTCGGTCTGTCGGTCGACTGGAGCGCTGACCTACGCGACGATCGGCCGGCACGCGCGGCGCGTCTCGCAGACTGGCGTTCCTGCGGCTGCTGGCGCGCGGCCAGGCGTATCAGCTCGAAGCGCCGACGCTCTGGGACGTGGACTTCCGCACGGCGGTCGCGCAGGCCGAGCTCGAGGATCGCGAGATGCCGGGCGCGTACCATCGCGTCCGGTTCGCGGCCGGCGACGGATCCGGCACGGCGCGTCGAGATCGACACGACGCGGCCCGAGCTGATTCCCGGCGTGCGTCGCGCTCGTCGCGCATCCGGACGACGCGCGCTATCAGCCGCTGTTCGGCAAGCACGTGCTCACGCCGCTGTTCGGCGTGCCCGTGCCGGTCCGCGCGCACCCGCTGGCCGATCCCGAGAAGGGCACCGGCATCGCGATGATCTGCACGTTCGGCGACGTCACCGACGTCACGTGGTGGCGCGAGCTGTCGCTGCCGGTGCGCGCGATCATTCAGGCCGAACGGCACGCTGCGGCCGGTGACGTGGGGCGCGCCCGGCTGGGAGTCGCACGACGCGGCCGGCGCGCAGCAGCACTACGACGCGCTCGCGGGCCTCTCGGCGGTCGAAGGCGCGCGCGCGCATCGTCGAGCTGCTGCGCGAGTCCGGCGACCTCATCGGCGATCCGCGGCCGATCACGCACCACGTGAAGTTCTACGAGAAGGGCGATCGCCCGCTCGAGATCGTCACGAGCCGGCAGTGGTTCGTCAAGACGATGGAGCTTCGCGAGGAGCTGCTCGCGCGCGGACGGGAGCTCGCAGTGGCATCCCGCCGCACATGCGCGCGCGCTACGAGAACTGGGTGAACGGCCTGAACGGCGACTGGTGCGTCAGCCGCCAGCGGTTCTTCGGCGTGCCGTTTCCGGTCTGGTACCGCGTGCGCGACGACGGCACGACGGATTACGACGCGCGGCTCGTGCCCGGCGGAGATCCGGCTGCCGATCGATCCGTCCACCGACGTGCCGGACGGGATTTCGCGCCGATCAGCGCGGACAGCCGGGCGGATTCGCCGGCGATCCCGACATCATGGACACCTGGGCGACGTCGTCGCTCACGCCGTTCATCGTGTGCGGCTGGGAGACGGATCCGGATCTCTGGCGCGCGGACGTTTCCGATGGACCTGCGGCCGCAGGCGCACGACATCATCCGCACGTGGCTGTTCTCGACCGTGCTGCGATCGCACCTCGAAGCGGACGCGCTGCCGTGGGCGAACGCCGCGATCTCCGGCTGGGTGCTCGATCCCGATCGCAAGAAGATGTCGAAGTCGAAGGGCAACGTCGTGACGCCGATGGCGCTGCTCGAGGAGCACGGCTCGGACGCCGTGCGCTACTGGGCCGCGAAGGGCGGGCCGGGCGTGGACACGGCGTTCGATGCCGGGCCAGATGCAGGTCGGCCGGCGGCTCGCGATCAAGCTGCTGAACGCGTCGAAGTTCGTGCTCGGCAAGCACGGCGCCGGCCGGGCCGGTCACGCACGTGCTCGATCGCGGCATGCTGACGCGGCTCGCGGACGTCGTGCGGACGCGCCACGGCCAGCTTCGAGGAGTACGACTACACGGCGGCGCTGCGCGAGACCGAGACGTTCTTCTGGTGGTTCTGCGACGACCACATCGAGCTCGTCAAGCGGCGGCGCGCCGAGGACACGGCGCGAGGCGGCGTCGGCGACGACCGCGTGCCTCGCCGCGCTCGTCGGCGATGCTGCGGCTGTTCGCGCCGTTCCTGCCGTTCGTGACCGAGGAAGTCTGGTCGTGGTGGCAGGAGCGGGTCGGTGCATCGCGCGCGCGTGGCCGGACGCTGAGGAGTTGACGCGCGCTCATCGGCGGCGCGCCCGACGCCGACGCGCTGCGCGCCGTCGCGCACGCGTCCGACGTGACGCGCCTGCATCCGGCGCGAGCGATCGCTCGAAGAAGCTCGCGTTCGGCGTCGCCGGTGAGACGCCTGCAGGTGCCGGCGCGTCTGCGCGACCGACTGGCCGGCCGTCGCGGGCGACGTCCTCGCCGGCAACAACGCCAGTCGCGCCGAGGTGACGTTCGGCGACGAGTTCGGCGTCGAGTTCAGCGCCGCCGGCCGGGCCATGACGTCATCGCCTGACCCGCTCGATCCGTCCGGCTATCGCGACCTCGTGCGGCCGCGCGCTCGCCGAAGACGTCGGGGCGGGCGACGTCACGACGCGACGCCATCGTGCCGGCGGATCGGATCGCGCGCGCGACGCTCGTCGCGAAGAGCGAGTGCGTCGTCGCCGGCCTCGACGTCGCGCGCGAAGTGTTCGCCCAGGTCGATGCCGGCGTCGCGTTCCAGCGCGATCAAGGCGGACGGCGACGCGTGCCGGCCGGGCGACGGATCGCCGCGATCTCACGGGCCGCGCGGCGTCGATTGCTGACCGCCGAGCGCACGGCGCTCAACTTCCTGCAGCATCTGTCCGGCATCGCGACGCTGACGCGGCAGTTCGTCGACGCCGCCGGCGGCCGCCTGACGGTGCTCGACACGCGCAAGACGCATGCCGACGCTGCGCGCGCTGGCGAAGTACGCCGTGCGGTGCGGCGGCGGCACGAACCATCGCGTCGGCCTGTACGACGGCGTCCTGATCAAGGACAATCACATCCGGATCGCCGGCGGGATCGGCGAGGCCGTGCGCCGCGTGCGCGACGCGCGGCGGCAGCCTGCCCGATCGAAGTCGAGGCGCAGAGCCTGACCGAGGTCGACGAGGCGATCGCGGCCGGCGCGGACGTCATCATGCTCGACAACCTGAGCGACGACGAGATGCGCGAGGCGATGAGACGAATCGGCGGACGGGCGCGCGTCGAGATCTCCGGCGGCGTGACGCTCGAGCGGCTGCCGCGCTCGCCGCCATCGGCGCCGACTGCGTGTCGGTCGGCGCGCTGACGCACTCGGCGCCGGCGGCCGACATCAGCCTCGAGATCGAGCTCGGTTAGCCGCCGTGCCGGTCCATGCCCCTCCGCCGATCTCGCCGCCGCGCTCGTGGCGGCCAGGCCGCGCCTCGGCGCGTTCGCCGACGTGCGCTATTTCGCGGAAGTGCCGTCGACCAACGATCTCGCGCTGCGCGCTGGCCGCACGCGGGCGCGCCGGAAGGCACCGTCCGTCCTCGCCGACGCGCAGCGCGCCGGCCGCGGCCGGCGCGGCCGCGCGTGGTTCTCGCCGCCCGGCGCCGGGCTGTATCTCTCGGCGATCGTGCGGCCGCGCGGACAGGCCGATGCGCTTCCGCTCGTCACGCTGGCGGCCGGCGTGGCGGTCGCGCGCGGCGATCGATGCGGCCACCGGGCTGCCCGTCGAGCTGAAGTGGCCGAACGACCTCGTGATCGGCCGGCCGTGGCGCAAGCTGGGCGGCGTGCTCTGCGAGTCGGTCGGGGTCGGCGGCGCGGTCGACGCGGTCGTCGTCGGCATCGGGCTCAACCTCCGGCCGGCCGCGTATCCGCCCGAGCTCGCCGATCGCGCGACGTCGCTCGAGGCCGAGCTCGGCCGTGCCGTCGATCGCGCGCCGGTCGTCGTCGAAGTGCTGGCGGCGCTCGCGCGACGTGACCGGCCGCCTGTGGCGGCGGCGAGCTCGCGTGGGTCTGCGACGAGTGGCGCAGGTTCGGCGGGCCGGGCTTGGCGGCGCGCCGGTTCGCTGGCACGAGCAGGGACACGAGCGCCGCGGTGTGGCGCGCGACATCGACGAGACGGCGCGCTCGTCGTCGACGCGGCGGGGCAGCGGCAGCGACTCGTCGCCGGTGAAGTGATGTGGGAGCGGCTCGGGCGTGAGTGACGACGAGACTGGCGCGAGCGGCGGGGAAGCCTCCGACGTCGGCGAGTACTGCCGGCAGGTCGAAGATCATCTCACGCGCGTCAACGGCGGCCACCTCGTGCGCATCGTCGGGCCCGGCTTCGAGCTGGTGCGCCAGTGGGCCGAGGAGCGGGATTCCGCTCAGCGTCGTGTTTCGCGGCATCGACACGCGGGCGGAGCGTCATCGCGCGGGACGCGCGAGGCGGCCGCTGCGCATCGAGTTCTGCGAGGCCGACGTGCGCGACGTGTTCGACGGCTGGCGGCGCGCCGTCGGGCTCACGCGCGGCACGCCGCCGGGCGCCGGACGGCATTGTCAGGCGAGGCCGTCGAACCGAGACGGCGGTCGCTCACGTCGCCATCTCGATCGCGCCATCGATCGGCTGAGCGCCGCCGCCGGCCGGCTCGATCTGCCGGAGGCCTTTCGCGAGACCGCGGATCGCGTGCTGCAGCAACTGGTCGCGCTGCGCGACGCGGCCAGAAAGGCGCGGGGCGCCGCGCGCGACGACCTGTCCGTCCGGCTGGCCGCGATCGATCGCGAGTTGGTCGACGCGGCGCGCGCGAGCGCCGCCCCGGAAGTGGTCGCGGCGCTCCGCGCCGAAGCCGAGCAGGACCTGGCGCCCTACCGCGACCGGCTCGCCGGCGACGCCTGGCAGCGCTCGATCGAGCTGACCGTCGACCCGTCTGCTGCGCGATCGCTTCGGCTTGCCGACCGTCGGCGACGGGCCGTAGGGCCAATCGACAATCGAAATTCGCAATTCGGAAATGGATGCAGTTCTCGATCTTGACGTCGAGCGGCCCGTCGCGGGCGGGCGCATGCTCGCGCGGCACGACGGCCAGGTCGTGTTCGTCGCCGGCGCGATTCCCGGCGAGCGCGTCCGCGTCCGGGTCGAGCGCGTCCAGCGACAGGCGAGCTGGGCCACCGTCGTCGAGGTCCTCGAGCCGAGTCCCGATCGCCGCGACGTGCCGTTGCGATCCGGCCTGCGGCGGGTCTGGCGTACGCGCACATTCGCTACGAGCGACAACGGCAGCTGAAGAGCGAGATCGTCGCCGACGCGTTCCGCCGCCTGGCCAGGCTGCCGCTCGAGCCGCCGCCTCGCGTCGCGGCGTCGCCCGAGACCGGCTATCGGCTGCGCGCGCGGCTGCACGTCCGCGGCCGGCGCGCCGGATTCTTCCGCGAGGGCACGCACGAGCTGTGCGACGCCGGCGCCCGACGCGCCAGCTCCTGGCCGGAGACGACGACGGCGGTCGAGCGGATGCTGGGGGCGATTGGAGCGCGCCTGGCCGACTGCGACGCGGTGGTCGTCGCCGAGAACGTCGCCGGCCGCCGAGCGCGTCCTGCATCTCGAGCCGCGCGAGGGCGCGCGGCTCGACGATCTCGCGCGCCAGGTGGCGCTCGTCGACGGCGTGACGGGCCTGACCACTGCGTTCGGGGGACGGCCGGTCACGCTTGCCGGCAGCGCCACGGTCACCGACACGGCGGCGGATCTCTTTCGTGGCGAGTCGCCGATCGGCGACCTCGTCACCTGGACGCGGCGCGCGTCGTCGTTCTTTCAGGGCAACCGTTTTCTGACCGGCGCGCTCGTGCGGCGCGTGCTCGACGTGGCGCTCGGACGATCGCGTCGTCGATCTCTACGCCGGCGTCGGACTGTTCGCGGTCGCGCTCGCCGCGCGCGGCGCACGACGTGCTGGCCGTCGAGGGCGATCGGTCCAGCGGCGCCGACCTCGCCGCGAACGCCGGCCCCTGGCGCGAGCGGCTGCGCGTCGTCCACGCGCCGGTCGAGGAGGCGGTCCACCAGGCGCCCGACCCGGCGCCTGACGTCGTGGTCGTCGATCCGCCGCGGACCGGCGTGTCGCCGAACGCCGTGCACGGGCTCATCGCGCTGGGACGCGCCGCGGGTCGTCTACGTCTCGTGCGATCCGCCGACGCTCGCGCGCGACGCCGCGACGGTTCGTCGAGGCGGGCTATCAGCTGACGTCGATCGAGGCGTTCGATTTGTTTCCGAACACGCCGCACGTCGAGACGGTCGCGGTGTTCACGAAGAGCTCACCATGCAGCGGCTTCGATTCGTCATGTGCAGCTCGTACCGCGCGGCCTCGCACGCAGGCCGCGCGAACAGCGCCGCGAACTCGCCGGTCCGCCAGAAGTTCTCCGGATGCCACTGCACGCCGACGCAGAAGCGCGCGGCGGGCGTCTCGATCGCCTCGATGACGCCGTCGGGCGCCGTCGCCGAGACGACGAAGCCGGGCGCCGTGTCTCTGACCGACTGATGATGCCGGCTGTTGACGGCAACGCGGCCGTCGCCGTCGAGATCGGTCGCGAGCAGCGTCGCCAGGCACGTGTCCGGCGCTTGACGGCGACGTCGTGCGCGACCGCGTTCCTCGGCTCGATGAATCGAGTGCTGGAGCGGCGCCGGCGTGCTCGCTCGGAATGTCCTGGACCAGCGTGCCGCCGGCGGCGACGTTCAGCACCTGCGCGCCGCGGCAGATCGCCAGCAGCGGCAGGTCGCGCGCGAGCGCCGGCGCGCGAGCGCGAGCTCGTAGCGTCGCGCACGGGATCGACGTCTCGACCGTCGGATGGCGTCGCGGTCTCGCCGTACTCGCGCGGGTCGACGTCGACGCCGCCGGTGAGCAGCAGGCCGTCGCACTCGGCGAGCGCGGCGGCAGCGGGTCGCGGTCCGGGGTCGAGCTCGCGCACCTCGGCGCCCGGCGCGCTCGAGCGCCGAGAGGTAGTCCGGCTTGGGCCACGCGACGGCGATGACGCGGACGCAGCGCTCATCCGATCACATCCGTGCGGGCACGTCGCAGCCCATCAGGTCGAGCGCGCGCGTCAGCTGCCGGCGGACGTACGCGACGCCGGCGGCGCGCCAGAGCCGGGCGTCCTCGCGCTCTTCGCGCAGGATCTGCTGCCGGTGGTAGAACGCGTTGAACGCCTGCGCGAGGCCGAACGCGTACTTGGCGAGCACCGACAGCTCGAGCGATGCGCACCGACGCGTCGACGATCTCGTCGAGCCGCGCGGCCTCGAGCACGAGGCCCCACAGCTCGTCGCCGTCGTCGCCCGTTTCGAGCGCGTCGCGCGCGAGCGTCGGCGAGCCGCGCGACGATGGCGCGCCTCGTCGACGCCGTCGCGCTCGGCGAGCTTCGCGAGGATGTTGTTGGCGCGCACGACGGCGTACTGCAGATACGGGCCGGTCTCGCCCTCGAAGCTCAGCGCCTCGTCGATGTCGAACGCGATGACCTTGCCGCGCGTGAACTTCACGAGGAAGTAGCGCACCGCGGCGATGGCGATCGCCTCCGCGGTGCGCCGCCGCTCGGCCGCCGGCAGCTCGGGATTGCGCGTCGTGCACCTCGCGCGCGGCCGTGTCGATCAGCCGATCGAGCAGATCGTCGGCCTTCACGCCGAGGCCCTTGCGGCCGGACACCTCGACGAACGGCTTGCCGTCTGCTCTCGGTGTCCGCGTAGCCGAGCGCGCGCGCCGTCGCGTGCGACAGCGCGACCATCTCGTACGAGAAGTGCGTCGACTGGTCGGCCTCCCGCGTGAAGCCCATCGTCGCCGAGCGCCTGCTTCAGCAGCTGCTGCAGATACGCCTGCCGCGAGTCGATGACGTTGTAGACGGCCGACGCGCGGCCGAACGGCGGCGCGCCGTCGCGCCTCGCCGGGCTGCGACGTCGTCGCCCACAGCGGGCGGCCGTTGCGCTGCTCGAAGACGCGGTAGTGGAAGTCCCGGCCGAGCAGGCCGAACTTCCAGAACTGGTTGGCGATGTCCTTGCCGACGTAGGTCACCGTGCCGTTCGACCGGACGATGACTTTCTCGCGCTGTTCGGCGTCGTCGTCGTCTCGGCGGATCGGCCGCGTCGTCCGGCCGCGGTGCGCCGTCGCCGTCCTCGATCGGCATGACCCAGCAGCCCTTCAGCCGGCCCTCGGTCTGCAGGAACACGGCGCCGCGCGCCTTCAGCTGCTCGAACGCCGTCGCCCAGAAGTGCAGCCGCAGGATGTCGCCTTCCCACGTGAGCAGGTCGTAGTCCACGTTCATCCGCGCCATCGTCCGCAGGTGGCAGCGGACGATGCGGTCGGCGATGAACGCGCCCATCTCGGCGAGCGCGTTGCCGCCTTCCTCGATGCGCGTGCAGCGCGTGCGCGCGGACCTCGAGCCGCGTCTTGTCGGCCTCGTACCACTCGGTGACGCGCGCGTAGAGATCCCAGCAGTAGTAGTCGAACCGCGCCGCCGGGTCGTCGGCCAGCGCGCTGCACGGCGGCGAGATCGCTGCCCTCGAGCGACGTGAAGCCGACGACGACGTCGGCGACCTGCACGCCGGTGTCGTCGATGTAGTTCTGCACCTCGACGGGCCGGCCCTGGAAGCGGAGCAGCCGGACGAGCGTGTCGCCGAGCGTCGCGTTCCGCAGGTGGCCGATGTGCGCGGCCTTGTTCGGGTTGATCGCCGTGTGCTCGACGATGACCTTGCCGGCGTCCGCCGGCGCCGGCGGCTGCGTCCGGGTCGAGCCAGCCGCGCTGCAGGAACGCCGCGCGATCGAGAAAGAAGTTCAGGTAGCCGTTCGGCGCGGCCTCGACGCGCGCGACGCCGTCGATCGGGCCGAGCGCGGCCGCCAGTTCCTGCGCGATCGCGCGCGGCGCCTTGCGCAGCCGGCGCGCCAGCTCGAAGGCGACCGGCACCGCCAGGTCGCCCAGCGCGCGGCGCGGCGGCGTCTCGATGACGATCGGCGGCTGATCGGCTCGGCGCAGGCCGAAGCGTGTCGGTGAGCGTGCTGCGAGCCGGTGCGCGGATCGAGCGATGAACGGGCAGAATCATGGAGGCGAGCCGGGCAGTCGCTGGCTCATTGTACTCGGGCGTAGTCCTCGGGCGAGTTGACGTTGGCGAGCAGGCGGTCCGACCGGGCCGAATCGCGCCAGCTCGTCGCCCGTCGAGCTCCGCGCATGTCGAGCACGTCGCCGAGGTCGGCCAGCTTGCAGGCGGCCGGCGTCGATCGCGCGCCGAACGTCGCGCGCGCGGCCGCGCCGATAGCAGGCCAGCAGCGGCTCGACGCCGCGCGGCGTCCGCGACCCAGGCGCCGTCGGCGCCTGCCGCGAGCTCGGCCAGCGCGGCGAGCAGGCCGGCGTCGAGAAAGGGCAGATCGCAGGCGACGACGAGCACGCGATCCGCGCGCGGCGACCTCGAGCGCGGTGTAGAGGCCGCCGATCGCGCCCGATGCCGGGAATCAGGTCCGGGATGCACGGGCAGGCCGAGGTCGGCGAATCGAGCCGGCGTCGGGCGCGATGACGAAGACGCGGCGAGCCACCCGTTGCAGGACGTCGCAGCTGCCGTACGATGATGGGCCGGCCGTCGACGACGAGGCGGCTCTTGTCCCGTCCGCCGAACCGGCGGGCCTGCCCGCCGGCGAGGATCGCGGCGGCGCAGGCGTCGGGCGGGTCACGCGACCGATCATGACAGAGGCGCGCGTCGGTCGTCTGCTGGCCGCGTGCCTGCATCAGGCGATCGTCGGACGTGCTGCCGCAGCGGCTCGAGTTCTACGAGGACTGGCTCGATCCCGACGGGCTTGCGCGACGGCAGCATCGGCCTGGCGCCGATCACGGCCGTGCTCGGCTTCCTGCGGACCGAAGGCGACGGCCTACGAGCCGGGTGGTGGCGCGCGCCGGGACGCTGGCGGCCGAGTGGACGGTGCTCTCGATGCCAGCCGTCGCAGCGCCGGATTCAGTCGCTGCGCTGCCGCGGCCGTTGCGGGCGCGGGCCGCGCTGCGCGTCGCCGGCCGGATCGTCCGCGATGTGCTGCAGCACCAGCGACGCGTCAAGACGCGCGTCCGCCGTGGCCGCGTGCCGCGCTCGACGTCGCGATCGTCGCTGTTCTGCGCCGTGCGCGAGCGGCAGGCCGCTGCCGCTCTGCGGCGTTCTACGCTGCGGTGGCGGTCGAGACGCTCGAGCGCTTCGGCCTCGCGCCGCAGGCGCCGGATCGACGCAGTGCCGCGCCGTCGACGGGCGGCCGTGCGTCGTGACCCTCGACGCTCGTGGACGCCGAGTCAGGCCGATCGATCCGGCCATCGCCGCGTGACGGGCGTCTTGATCCGTATGACGCACGCGGGCGGCCGTCCGGCTGCGGCCCTGGCGCTGATGGCTGCCGCTCTGCGGCCGCCGGTCCCGCCGCGGCGCAGGCGCCGTCCGGCCCGCGCGTGCTCGTGATGCCGTTCTGCGGCGCAGGCCGAGCCGCAGGCGCCCGGCGGCGCCGGCGCGGCGCTCTGGCTCGGCGAGGCGGCGGCCGCTGCTGCTCGCGACGAGCCTCGAGCAGCTCGGGCGTCGGCGCGTTCTCGCGCGACGAGCGCGTCGCCGTCTTCGATCGGCTGCAGCTGCCGATGTCGCGGATCGCTCACGCGCGCGACGATGATTCGCGTCGGCGAGCTGGTCGGCGCGTCCGAAGTCGTCTTCGGCGAGGTCCGGCTCGGTCGAAGCTCTCGGTGCGCGTCGCGCGCGATCGATCTCCAGACGAGCCGGCAGCTGCCGGACGTCGCGGACGAGGCCGCGCTCGCCGATCTGTTTCGCGCTGTTCGAGCGGCGTCGTCGGAGCGGCTGGCGCACGACGCTCGGCCGCCGCGTCACGGCGCCGCGCCGGCCGCGCCGCCATCTCCGCTCGAAGCGTTCGAGAACTACGTCAAGGGCCTGGTCGCGGCGACGCCGGCCGCGCAGCAGCGGTTTCTCGAGACGCGCGATGACGCAGGCGCCGCGCGACGGCCGCGATCCTGCACGGCGCTGTGGGCCGTGTACACCGAGCAGGGCGCTGCACGACAAGGCGCTCGCGGCGGCCAGCGCCGTGCCGCGCCGACTCGCCGCTACGCGACGCGCGCGCGATTCGACGTGGCGCTGTCGCTGATCGAGCTCAAGCGGTTCGACGGCGCGTTCAAGGAACTGACGGCGCTCGTACGGCGCAGCGGCGCGCGGCCGCCGTGTCGAACGCGCTCGGCGTCGTGCAGCTGCGGCGCGGCCGCACGACCGAGCCGGCGTCCGGCCACACGGTATTTCGAGCGCGCGGTCGAGCGAGGATCCCGGCGAACACCGACTACCTCTTCAACCTCGGCTACGCGCGCGCGCTCGCGGCGACGCGGCGGGCGCGCTGCACTGGCTGCGCGAGACCGTCCGGCTCGACGCCGCCGACGGCGACGCGCACCTCGTCATGAGCGCGGTGCTCGCGGCGACCGGCCGCACCGCCGAGGCGCAGCGCGAGCTCGAGCTCGCGCGGCTGCTCGGCACGTCGCTCGAGACGCCGCCGGCGAGCGCGTCGGCGAAGGTCCCGCCGGGGCTCGAGCGGCTCGAGACGGAGCTCGACGCGGCCGCGCACGGTCGACGCCGCGCATCGCGAATCCCGCGCAGCGCGATCAGCAGGACACGGCGCGCGTTTCACCTGCACGCAGGCCCGCCGCTTCATGGCGGCGCAGCAGCGATCGCGAGGCGATCGAGCGAGCTGCGGCGCGCGATCTATCTGGCGCCGTACGAAGACGAGCCGCACCTGCTGCTCGGCCAGCTGTATCAGCGCGCCGGACGGCTCGCCGAGGCGATCGACGAGTTCAAGGTCGCGATCTGGTGCCGCGAGACGCGCCGCCGCGCGCGTCGCGCTCGGCGCGCGCGCTCCTCGAGTCCGGCGACAAGGACGCCGCGCGCCGCGAGGCCGAGCGCGCGCTCGTGCTCGCGCCCGACGCTCGAGCCGAAGCGCGGGAGTTGCTCAAGAAGACCGGCGGGCCCGTGTAACATGACCACCGCACTCGATGACCGATCAGAGCTTTCGCGAGATCCAGCTGAGCGGCAAGCAGCTCGTCTTTCTGTTCATGTCCGCGTCGTGGTCGTCGCGGTCGTGATCTTCCTGCTCGGCGTGTCGGTCGGCCGTGGCGTGCGCGAACGCGGTGCCGGCCGGAACGGACGTGAGCGCCGCCGCCGGCACCCGCTGGAACGGCGCCCGCCGCAGGCGCCCGGCAGGCGGGCCCGGGTGATCTGACGTACCACGACGTGCTCCAGGGGAAGCAGCCCGCGACTCCGGGGGCCGGCGTCCAGCCGCCGCCACCCGCGCCAGCCGTCGCCGCGCCGCCGGTCGTAACCGCTCCGCCCACGCCAGCGCCGCCTGCACCAGCCGACACCAAGGCGGCTGGCTCGACGAAGGGACCCGACGCCGCGAAGGGGCCTGACTCGAGCAAGGGGGCCGACTCGACGAAGGCGGCTGACTCGAAGGCCGGCGCCAGGGCGGCGCTGCCAACCGCAGCCAGCGGATGGTTCGTGCAGGTGAACACGTTCAGCACGTTGGAGAACGCGGAAAAGCAGGTCCAGCAATTGAAAGCGAAGGCGTTTACCGCGTTCGTGTACACGCCAGTCGGCCCGGTGCCGCGATTCCAGGTGTCGGCTGGGGCCGCTATGCCCAGCGACCTGAAGCGGAACGCATGGCCGCCCGTCTCGTCAAGGAAGGATTCACGCCGTTAATTGCGCGCTAGCCGCTCTCTCGGGCCTGCTCCTCGCCGCCAGCTTCCCGAAGTTCGGACATCCCGCGTTCGCCTGGGTGGCGCTCGCGCCGCTCATCGTCGCCGTCGGCGCTGGCCGCGTCGTGACGGCTCGCGGGCCACGGGCGTTCCGCTGTGGCGTGCTCGCCGGTCTCGTCTACTTCGGCGGCACGCTCTACTGGGTCGTGCAGGTCATGGCGGCCTTCGGCGGCCTGCCGATCTGGGTCGCGGCGCTCGTCGGGCTGCCTGCTCATCACGTACCTCGCGCTGTACCCGGGACTGTTCGCGCTCCTCGTCGCGATGGCCGTGCGGCGGTTCGGCGTCGTCGGGCGTCTGGCTCGCGCCGGTCTTCTGGGTCGCGACCGAATGGCTGCGCGCGTGGTTTCGGCAGCGGGTTTCCGCTGGGTGCTGCTCGGCTCGTCGCAGGCGACGGTGATTCCCGTCGTGCAGCTCGCGAGCGTGACGGGCGTCTACGGCCTGTCGGCGCTCGTCGCGCTCGTCGGCACGGCGGCGGCCGCGCTCGCGCTCAGCCGGCGTCCGGTCGATCGTTGGGCGGCCGCCGGCGTCGGCGTGCTGCTCGTCGTCCGTCGCGGCCGGTGGCGCGTTTCGCGTGGCAGGCGGCTCGCTGACGGCGACCGGCACGGTCCATGCGCGTCGGGCTGGTGCAGGGCAACGTCGACCAGGAGGTCAAAGTGGAACCCGGCGTACCGCGACGCGATTCTCGAGCGGTACATCGGGCTCAGCCGCCAGGCGCATCGGCGCCGGCGCGCAGCTCGTCATCTGGCCGGAAGCGTCGACGCCGTTCTACTTCGACGTCGAGGCGCGCGCTCGCCGCGCCGATCCGGCGGCTCGCGGCCGAGTCGCGCACGCCGTTCATCATCGGCACCGACGAGTTCGAGCGCGGCCGAACCCGGCGGGCAGGATCGCTTCTACAACTCGGCGGTGCTGGTCGGCGCGGACGGACGCACGCGCGGCACGTATCGCAAGATGCGGCTCGTGCCGTTCGGCGAGTACGTGCCGTTCAAGCAGCTGCTGTTCTTCGTCGGGCCGCTCGTCGAGGCGGTGAGCGACTTCAGCGCGGGCACCGAGCCGGTCGTCTTCGACGTCGACGGACGGCGGATCAGCGTGGCGATCTGCTACGAGTCGATCTATCCGTGGATCGCGCGCGCGTTCGTCGACGCGCGGCAGCGCAGCTGCTCGCGACGATCACGAACGACGCGTGGTTCGGCCGGTCGTCGGCGGCGTATCAGCACTTCGAGCAGGGCGCGATGCGCGCGGTCGAAGAAGGGCCGCTACCTCGTCCGCGCGGCGAACACCGGCATCAGCGGCGCCGTCGATCCGTACGGCCGCGTCGCTCGCGCAGACGCCGGCTGTTCGAGCGCGGCCGCGATGACGGTTGACGTCCGGCTGCTGACCGGCCGTACGATCTACAGTCGCATCGGCGACGTCGTCGCCTGGTTCTCGGCGGTCGGTCGCGGCGGTCGTGATGCTCGCGTGCGCGCGGCCGGTCAGTGCGCGTCCGGACCGGTCGCAGAGCGGATAGGATGCCAGCGTGCACTATGACGCTCGACGAACAGATCCGCGCCTACGCCGAGCTCGCCGCCCGCGCCGCCGATCTGCGGAGGGGGCTTTGACGAAGCCCGCCTCGCCCGCGAGCTGACCGACCTCGAAGCGCAGGTCGTCCGCCCCGGATTTCTGGAAGGACCAGGCCGCCGCGCAGAAGATGCTGCAGCGGCGCCGCCGGCTCGAAGACGATCGCGACGCTGGCCGAGTCGCTGCGCAAGCCAGACCGACGACCTCGGCGTGCTCGTCGACTGGGCGCGGCAGGGCGAGGACGTCGTCGGCCGACCTCGACCGCGGCGCTCGACGCGTACGCGCGCGACGTCCAGACCGCCGAAATCCGGACGATGCTCTCCGGCGAGCTCGATCGCAAGAACGCCATCGTCACCATCCATCCCGGCGCCGGCGGCACCGAGTCGCAGGACTGGGCCGAGATGCTGCATGCGCATGTACCTGCGCTGGACCGAGCGCCGCGGCTTCGGGCGCGAGGTCATCGACCTGCAGCCGGGCGACGAGGCCGGCATCAAGAGCGCGACGTTCTCGGTGACCGGCGACTACGCCTACGGCCTGCTCGTCGGCCGAAGCCGGCGTCCATCGGCTGGTGCGCATCTCGCCGTTCGATCAGGCCGCGCGCCGGCACACGTCGTTCGCGTCGCTCTACGTCTGGCCGGAGCTCGCCGGACGACATCGACATCGAGATCGAGGACAAGGACCTCCGCATCGACACGTTCCGATCGAGCGGCGCCGGCGGCCAGCACGTCAACGTGACGGACTCGGCCGTGCGCATCACGCACCTCCCGACCGGCATCGTCGTGTCGTGTCAGAACGAGCGGTCGCAGCACAAGAACCGCGCGTCGGGGATGAAGGTGCTGAAGTCGCGGCTCTACGACCTGAAGCTCAAGGAGCAGCAGGCGAAGCTCGAGCAGCTCGGCGGCGAGAAGAAGGACATCGCGCTTCGGCAGCCAGATTCGCAGCTACGTGCTGCAGCCGTACCAGATGATCAAGGACCATCGCACGAAGTTCCAGGTCGGCGACGTCAATCGCGTGCTCGACGGCGACCTCGACGAGTTCATCAAGGCGTATCTGATGAAGAAGGCGCTTGGGAAGCTCGAGGAGCGGCGGACAGGACGACGACGACTAGGAACGCCGGTTCCGACATTCCCTTTCGGTTCGGTTCCGTCCCGGCGATGAAGAACTCCGGGCCCGTTCGCCGTGACGGCGATCACGACGTTGCCGGGGCGCTCGAAGTCGGGCGGCTCGCGCAGCTCGGCTGCGCCGGCGCTCGACCCACGTCTTCATGATGTTCTGTCCAGATCGGCAGCGCGACCGTCGTGCCCGTCTGCCTTGTCGCCGATGCGTCTTCTTCTGGTCGTAGCCGACCCAGACGCCGATCGTGATGTCGGGATCGAAGCCGATGAACCACGCGTCGGTGTAGTCGTCGGTCGTGCCGGTCTTGCCGCCGAGCGGCCAGTTGAGCTTCGCGGCCGATCGCGGCCGTGCCGTGCTGGACGACGCCGTGCAGCAGCTCGGTCATGATGTAGGCCGTGTCGGCGCGAATCGCCTCGTGCGGCTCGGGCCGATGCTGCTCGAGCATGTTGCCTTCGCGATCGGTCACCTCGAGAAGCAGCAGCGGCGTCATGCGCACGCCCTGATTGGGGAGCGCGGAGTACGCCGACGTCATCTCGAGCAGCGTGCCTTCGGCCGCGCCGATCGCGACCGACAGGTACGCGGGAATCGGCGTCGTGATGCCGAGCATGCCGCGCGTACTTGATGACCTCGCGCGGCCCGAGCGTCGTCCATCAGCGTGATCGTCGGGACGTTGCGCGAGCGCTCGAGCGCCGTCCGCAGCGTGATCGGGCCCTTGAACTCGCGGTCGTAGTTCTTCGGCTCGTACGGCGGCTGGTCCGGGCCGGCGTCGAAGCTGACGCGGCGACGTCGTCGAGCATCTGACGCCGCGGTGTAGCCGCGGTCGATCGCGGCCATGTAGACGAACGGCTTGAAGAGCGATCCGACCTGCCGCATGCGCCTGCGTCGCGCGGTTGAACTGCGCTGCGCTCGAAGTTCGAGCCGCCGACCATCGCGAGAATCTGGCCGGTGTGGTTGTCGATCGCGAGCACGGCGCCCTCGATGCAGCGGCGGCTGCTCGAGCGTCGCCGTCGAACGCGCCTTTCGCGTCGAGCTTGCCGACCCGCACCTCGATGAGATCGCCGGACTGCACCGAGCTCCTCGGCCTTGCGGCGGGTCCACGCGTAGCCGCTTGCGATCGATCGTGCCGTGACCACTTGCCGACGCGCACGCGAATGACGCCGCCTTCGGTGCCGATGCACGAGCGCCGGCACGATGTCGCCCTCGACCGGATCGCGCGTCCAGCGCGGATGCCGGTAGGTGTCGAGCGTTGTGCTTCTCGGCGAGGATGTTGTCGCGCCGGCTTGCGGAAGCCGCGCAGCTTGTCGAGCCGGCGCAAGTCCGTCGTCGAGCGCGCGGTTCGCGGCGCGCTGCAGCGCCGGGTCGAGGCCGGTCTTGACGACCAGGCCGCCCTCGTAGACCGCCTTCGTGCCGTAGCGCTCCTCGAGCTGCGTCCGGACGCTCTCGAGGAAGTACGGCGCGATCGACTGGCGGCTGCGACGGCTGGCCGCGCGTGACGATCGGGCGTGCCTTCGCGGCCGCGGCCTCGGCGGCGGTGATGTAGCCCTCGTCGGCCATGCGATCGAGCGCGTAGTTGCGCCGCGCAGGTCGCGGCCTTCATGTTCGCGTACGGGTTGTGCCGCTGCGTTGCGCTGGCAGCATGCCGGCGATCATCGCGGCCTCGTCGAGCGTCAGCGTCCTTGGCCGGCTTGCCGAAGTACAGCTGCGAGGCGGCCTCGACGCCGAAGGCGCGGTTCCCCCAGGAGATCTTGTTGCAGTACATCGTGAAGATTTCGCGCTTCGTGTACCGCTTCTCGATCTGGAGCGCGACGAGCGCTTCCTTGATCTTGCGCGTCCAGGACCGATCGGAGCCGACCGATTCCGGAAAGATCTGCCGCGCGAGCTGCTGCGTGATCGTGCTGCGTCCGGGCGTGCGCCCGCGGTCGAAGACGTCGCTGACGCGCGGCCCAGACCATGCGCGAGGCCGTCGATGCCGCTGTGGCTCATGAACTCGCCGTCTTCGGCCGAGATGATCGCGTTGCGCAGGACGTCCGGGATCTCCTCGTAGGTGACGAGCTGCCGGCGCTCGGTCGCGAACTCGCCGACGACCGCGCCGTCGCGGCCGAGCACGCGGGTGATCGTGCCGGGAGAGTAGTCGTCGAGCGCCGAGATCTGCGGGAGATCGCCGACGAACGCGAAGAGCACGCCGCTCGCCGTGCCGAACAGCGCGGCTGCCAGAAACAGCGCGATGATCCCGAAGCTGCGAATCAGGCCCGCGAATGCGGGGCACCGTAATGCGTACACCCACGCTACGTGCCGCCTCCTCGGCGGACTGCCTGGCCGCGTCCGCCGGATGACTGCGAAGATTGCGACGGCTGCGAGGGCTGCCGTCCCGCCGATCGATTATCGGATCCGGCGCGCGACGGCGGTGATGCCGAAGACGGCTCGGGCGACCTCATCTCGCCACGCGGGCGCGCCGCCCGGATCGGGCCGCGCGCCCGTCTGAGCTCGGGATGCGGCTTCGCGCCCGCTGAATTCTCGGGACGGCCGCGGTCGACCGGGGCGGTGACCCGCTCCGGCGCGCTGCGGTCGGCGCTGAACCCGCCGCGCGGCGGCGCCTGGACGGCCGGCGAGCTCGGGATGCGCGACCGGTACTGGCGTGCGCCCGGCTCATCGCTCGGGGCGCTCGACGGCTCGCGCGATCGATACACGCGTCCGGGCGCGCTCGGTCCTGGGCGCGTCGTCGGCGTGTGGGCACGCGCGATCGCGGCTGCGCGCGAGGCGCTGGCGGCATGCCGAGCGAGGGCGTCTCGACCCGCGGGACGTCCACGCGAGGCGACCTCGACCCGGCTCGGCGACTGCGATCTGGGCGCGTCGATGCTCCGCGGTTCGGCCGCCGGGATGCGCGAGCGGCTCCGCGGTCCGTCCGCATTCACCGAGGGCGACACGTACCGATCCGGCGAAACCGATCGACTCGGCGACGCCGACCGATCGGGTGACGCACCGGACCGCACCGGCGCACTCCCGTCCGACGGGCGAGAACGCGGGTCGGCGCCGTTACGCGTCACTGCGGCGCCGCGAGCGAAGGTCGGCGCGCGAAGCGGCGCGATGCGCGCGGGCGAGGCGACCGCGATCGTCGGCCCCGACGCGCGCGTGACGAACTGGCGCCCGTACTCCCGGCGCAATCGATCGCGTACCCGACGGCGTGGTGCGGGACGCACGACGTTGTTGACGAACACGCGCGACGGCACGACGGTCCACGCCGACCACGGACTGGCGTAGTGCGCGCCGCCGAAGCCGATCACGGGTCCGCCGTCGATAGCCGAGCGGGCACCAGCTCACGTAGCCGGGCGCGTCGCCCCAGGAGACCCACGCCGGCGCCCAGTGGCGACCGGGAATCCAGTACCAGCGCCCGTGATTGAGGCCCCAGCGGCCGTAGTGATGCGTCGGCCACGCCCAGCGGTCGGCGCCGACCCAGAACCAGCCGAAGTTCGCGTAGAACGACCAGCGCCCGTGCGAGTACGGCCGCCAGCCGACGGCGACGCGCGGGTACCAGACGTAGCCGCCGTAGTCGGCGACGTAGTCCCACGTGCCGTAGCGATCGAACGTGCCGCCGTAGTAGCGCAGCTCGGCTGGCAGATACCGCGACGACTGCGTGCCGAGCCGCGCGTCGCGCGTGATCCTCGACCCAGCGATCGAACGCGTCCCACGAGCGCGGAGTTGATCGCGTAGGGCAGCGACGGCGCGCGGCGTTCGTGTCGCCACGCCTTCGTACCGGCGCGCACGCAGCGTCCGGCCGTGCGCGTTGACGAGCTCGGCCGCGCCGCGCAGGACCGTGACGCTGCAGCTTCGGGATCGGCCGCGCGCCGCGCCGAGATCGCCACGCGATAGTCGCCGGCGCGCGAATCCAGCACGGAGCCAGCCGGCGGCGTCGATCGCGGTAGTCGAGCGCGTCGGTCGCGCGCGCGATCGTCAGGCGAATGCGGCCCGTCGAGCAGGCGCACGAGCGAGTCCGACAGCAGGTCGACGCGCGAGTACTCGTCGAGGTCGAGCGCGCTGCCGTCGGCGAACAGCACCTCGACGCGGCCGCGCTCGGTGCGCAGCCGATCGCCGGCGAGCAGCGGCATGTTCGCTTCGGCGCGGCTTCGACGCGTGCCCTCGCGCTCGAGCGTCGCCGTCGCCGTCGACGAGCCGAGAAGTGCGCCGGGACGTCGTCGGTCCAGTCGCGCTGCGCTCGGCGCGTGACGGGCGTCGCCGTGCCGGTCGGCGAACTGGCGTCTGCGCGTTGAACGGAAGGGAACAGCGTAATGAGCGCCGCGAGGGCGCTGGCGGAGAGCGATAACGCCTGACTCCGTGGACACGCCATGGAACACCTCGCAAGTCAGGCAGGGCGGCTCGATTTCGACTATAGCACCACGGCGCAGTCAGGACCTACGGTCGGGCGGCACAATGGCGGCAATGCTGCCAAGGGCTTGAGTCCATAGTGCTCATTGAGTATTGACATCATTACGCTCAGTATTCTATAATCGTGAAGACTAAGATTTGCCTGGAACGGGCACAGAGGAGACGTTGCATGAGCAAGATCATTGGGATCGACCTGGGCACCACCAACTCCGTGGTCGCGGTCATGGAGGGTGGCGAGCCGGTCGTCATCACCAACTCCGAAGGCGGGCGGCTGACGCCGTCGGTCGTCGGGCTTCGCGAAGTCCGGCGAGCGGCTGGTCGGGCAGGTCGCCAAGCGCCAGGCCGTCACCAATCCCGAGAACACCGTGTTCTCGATCAAGCGATTCATGGGCCGGCGCTTCGACGAAGTGTCCGAAGAAATGAAGATGGTGCCGTATCCGCGTCGTCGCGCGACGGCGACCGCGTGGCGGTGCAGATCGACGGCCAGACCAAGCCGCTTCACGCCGCCGCAGATCTCCGCGATGGTGCTGCAGAAGCTCAAGCAGGCGGCCGAGGACTACCTCGGCCAGCCGGTGACCAAGGCGGTCATCACCGTGCCGGCGTACTTCAACGACTCGCAGCGCCAGGCGACGAAGGACGCCGGCAAGATCGCCGGCCTCGAAGTGCTGCGCATCGTCAACGAGCCGACGGCGGCGGCGCTGGCCTACGGCCTCGACAAGAAGAAGAACGAGACGATCGCCGTCTACGACTTCGGCGGCGGCACGTTCGACATCTCGATCCTCGAAGTCGGCGAGGGCGTCGTCGAAGTCAAGGCGACCAACGGCGACACGCACCTCGGCGGCGACAACCTCGACCAGCGCGTCATCGACTGGATCGTCGGCGAGTTCCGCAAGCAGGAAGGCATCGACCTCTCGAAGGACCGGATGGCGCTGCAGCGGCTGAAGGAAGCGGCGGAGAAGGCCAAGATGGAGCTCTCGACGGTGATGGAGACCGACATCAGCCTGCCGTTCATCACGGCGGATCAGACCGGGCCGAAGCACCTGTCGATGAAGCTGACGCGCGCGAAGTTCGAGTCGCTCGTCGAGGATCTGCTGCAGAAGACGGTCGGTCCGTGCAAGCAGGCGCTCGCCGACGCCGGCGTCACGCCGTCGAAGATCGACGAGGTCGTGCTCGTCGGCGGCTCGACGCGCATTCCGCGCGTGCAGCAGATCGTCAAGGAGCTGTTCGGCAAGGACCCGCACAAGGGCGTGAATCCCGGACGAGGTCGTCGCGATCGGCGCGGCGGTGCAGGCCGGCGTGCTCGTCGGGCGAGGTCAAGGACCTGCTGCTGCTCGACGTGACGCCGCTCTCGCTCGGCATCGAGACGCTCGGCGGCGTGATGACGACGCTCATCCACGCGCAACACGACGATTCCGACGCGCAAGAGCGAGATGTTCTCGACGGCGGCCGACAGCCAGACGAGCGTCGAAGTGCACGTGCTGCAGGGCGAGCGGCCGATGGCGCGCGACAACCGCACGCTCGGCAAGTTCCACCTCGACGGCATTCCGCCGGCGCCGCGCGGCGTGCCGCAGATCGAAGTCACGTTCGACATCGACGCGAACGGCATCGTGAACGTGCAGGCGAAGGACAAGGGCACGGGCAAGGAACAGAAGATCACGATCACGGCGTCGAGCGGCCTGAGCAAGGACGAGGTCGATCGGATGATGAGGGACGCCGAGTCGCACGCGGCCGAGGACAAGCAGCGCCGCGAGGAAGTCGAGACGCGCAACCGCGCCGATCAGGCCGTCTACGCGCGCCGAGAAGTTCCTCAAGGAGTCGGGCGAGAAGCTCGAGCCGGCGGATCGGATGGCGATCGAGTCGGCGACCAACGACGTGAAGAAGGCGCTCGAGTCGAACGACGCGAAGGCGATCAACCGCACGCTCGACGCGCTGATGCAGGCGCAGCAGAAGGCCGCGGAGAACCTGTACAAGAACGGCCGGCGCGGCGGCGCCGGTGGACCGGACGGGCCGACCGGCGTGCGGGCGCCGGCGGCAACGGCCAGGCCGACGACGTCATCGACGCGGAAGTCGTCGAAGAGAAGAAGTAACGTCGAGCGATAGTCATGGATCTCTACGCCCTGCTCGGCGTCGACGCGAGCGGCGTCGGCCGGTGACATCGAGCGGGCGTATCGGCGGCTCGCGCGGCGGTATCACCCGGGCGTCAACCCGGGTGATCGCGTCGCCGAGGAGATGTTCCGCCAGGTCCAGCAGGCGTACGACGTGCTCGGCGATCTCGAGCGGCGGCGCGAGTACGACCGCGGCGCCGGCGCGGCCGGGCCGGTGCCGGTCGAAGCGACCGTGTCGTTCGACGGGTTCGATTTCTCGGCGCCGGCCGAGGGACCGCGGCGGCGACGTTCTCCGAGCTGTTCGCGGACGTCTTTCAGGACGCCGCGCGCGAGGCGACGACGCCGACGCGCGGCGCGGACCTCGAGCGTGTCGCTGCAGCCTGTCGTTCGAGGACGCGGTGCGCGGCGGCGCAGTTTCCGATGTCGGTCGTGCGCCAGGAGCGGTGCCGCGCGTGCGCCGGCGACGGGCGCGTGCCGCGGCCGCCGGTCGTCTGTCCGCGCGTGCGGCGGCGCAGGGCGCGCGGCGGTGGGCGCGCGGCCACATGGTGTTCACCGAGGCCTGCGACGACTGCGACGGCACCGGGCCGGCTGAGCGTGCAGCCGTGCCGGCCGTGCGGCGGCGCGGGCGTGCAGCCGCGGAGCGAAGTCGTGACGGTCGCGCGTCCCGCCGGGCGTCGAGGCGGGCGACGCGGATCGCGGTGCCGGGACGCGGGCACGCCGGCGCGCGGCGGCGGGCCGGCGGGCGACCTGTACGTGACGATCGACGTCGCGCCGCATCCGTTCTTCCGGCGCGCGGGCCGCGATCTGCACCTGACGCTGCCGGTCGCCGTGCACGAAGCCGCGCTCGGCGCGCGCGTCGACGTGCCGACGCTCGACGAGCCGGTGCGGCTGCGGATTCCGCCGGGCACGCCGTCGGGCCAGCGGCTCCGGGTTCGCGGCCAGGGCGTGCCGGCGCCGCGACGGGCGACGGCCGAGGACGCCGGGCGATCTGGTCGTCGAGATTCAGATCGTGCTGCCGCCGGTCCGGACGAGCGATCGCAGCGAGCTGCTGCGGGAGTTCGGCCGGCTGAACGACGCCGACGTCCGAGCGCATCTGTTCGAACGAAGTGAGAGTGAAGGTCGTGTCCGCCGAAGCGTATCCGGCACCGGCAAGGGCTACTACATGATCAGCGCGGTGGCCGCGAAGTACAACATCCATCCGCAGACGCTGCGGCTCTACGAGCGCGAAGGCCTGCTGAAGCCGTCGCGCACCGACGGGCAACACGCGGCTCTACTCGGACGAGGATCTGCAGGAGCTCGAGACGATCCTCGCGCTGACGCGCGACCTGGGCGTGAACCTGGCCGGCGTCGAGATCATCCTCAACATGCGGCGCAAGATGGATCGCATGCAGCGCGAGGTCAACGAGTTCATGCAGTACGTGAAGCGCGAGCTCGCGCGCGGGCTCGGCGACTGGGAGCAGCGGCTGAACACCGCGCTCGTGCCCGTCGGCGCCCGGCGATCTCGTCGCACGTCGACGACGGCCGCGAGCCGAAGTCGAGACGACGTAGACGCGCGAACCGCTCGAAGTGTTAGACTGACGCTTTCCGATGGCGTGTGCGCGTTGTGACGGCACGGGTTGGCGGCCAGTCGATCGCGACGGCGTGCGTCGTGTCGAGCGCTGCGAGTGCTGGCAGGACACGCGTCACCGCGCAGCTCGTCGACTGACGCGAGGATTCCGCCGCGCTACGCGCGCTGCACGCTCGAGAACTTCCTCCTCTATCCGAACGAGAAGCTGATCGCGGCCGTCGGCCAGGCGCGGCGGTTCGCCGACGCGTTTCCCGCCGTCGCAGAAGGGCCTCTGCCTCATCGGCCCGCCCGGCATCGGCAAGACGCACATCGCCGTCGCCGTGCTGCGCCAGCGTCGTCGTCGAAAAGCAGCGTGCGCGGGCTCTTCTACGACGTCCGCGATCTGCTGCGCGTGATTCGCTCGACCTACAACCCGGTCGTCCGGACCGCGGAGATGGACATCCTGCGGCCCGTCATGGACGCCGAGCTGCTCGTGCTCGACGATCTCGGCGCCGAGAAGCCCTCCGAATGGGTCGAAGAGACGATGAACCTCATCGTCAACACGCGGTACAACGAGCGGCGGCCGACGATCTTCACGACCAACTACGAGGATCTGCCCGACGAGGCCGAGCTCGACTCGCTGAAGGTGCGCGTCGGGCTTCCGGCTGCACTCGCGGCTGCACGAAATGTGCGAGTTCCTCGAGTACGACGGCGGCGACTACCGCATGATGCCCGTCGAACGGCGGGCCGGACGACCTCGCGACGCTCTGGAAGACAGAACGAGGCCGACGCGCACGCTGCCCGGCGCGCGACGCAGGGACCAGGCCCGCGCGCAGATCCGCGAGCCGCGAGCGGACTGAAGTGGCCCGGAGGCAAGGCCGGACGGCAACTGATCGGCCGCGGATCGACAGAAGCCGGCCGAGCGCGCACATGCTCGGTCTCTATCTCCACATTCCGTTCTGCTCGTCCATCTGCAGCTACTGCAACTTCAATCGCGGTCTGCTCGACGCCGAGCTGAAGACGCGATACGTCGCCGCGCTCGAGCGCGAGATCCGCGCGCAGCCGGCGACGGTCGCGCCCGGCTCGACACGATCTTCTTCGGCGGCGGCACGCCGTCGCTGCTCGAGCCGCGCGAGATCGCGCGGCTCGATCGAGGCGTGTCGCGACGCGTATCGCGATCGCGCCCGACGCCGAGATCACGCTCGAGACCAATCCCGAAACGGCGACGCCCGAGCGGCTGGCGGCGTTTCGCGAGGCGGGCGTCAATCGCATCAGCTTCGGCGTGCAGTCGTTCGACGACGACGAGCTGCGCGCGGCTGGGTCGGATTCACTCGGCCGACCGCGCGCGCGACAGCCGTCCGCGAGGCGCGTGCGGCCGGATTCGACAATCTCAGCTTCGACCTGATGTTCTGGCTGCCGGGCCAGTCGTTGGCGTCGTGGCGGCGGACGGTCGACGAGGCGATCGCGCTCGCGCCCGACCATCTGTCGCTGTACCTGCTCGAGCTCTATCCGAACGCGCCGCTCGAAGGAAGCGATGGCGCGCGCCGGCCAGTTGCCGAGCGCCGAGCGCCGTGGGCTAGTGCCCAGTGCCCAGCGCCCAGTGCCCGCCGAGACGCCCAGTGCCTGGTCCCAGGCGCCCGACGATGAGGCGGCCGACATGTATCTGGCGGGACTCGAAGCGCTCGATGCGGCGGGCCTCGCGCAGTACGAGATTTCGAACGTCGCGCGCCCCGGCTGTTCGTAGCCGGCACAACGTCAAGTACTGGCAGGGGGGCGATTGGCGGGGCTTCGGGTGCGGGGCGCACTCGACCGTCGACGGCGTGCGCTGGAAGAACATCGCGTCGACGACCGGCTATGTCGCGGCGGTGTCGGAGGGACGCGCCGCCGGTCTGGACCGGCAGGTGCTCTCCCCGGACGAGCGCGTCGAAGAAGCGCTCTTCACGGGACTGCGCCTGACGTCCGGGATCCACATTCGGAACTTTCTTTCCCGCTACGGTGTCGATCCCTGGGTTCGCTACGGAACGGCACTCACTCCCTACGTGGCCGATGGGTTGCTGTGGCGCACCGACGAGGGGTTCGGCCTGACGCGGCCCGGAATGCTTGTGGCTAATGAAATCCTAACGACATTCGTATGACCGCGGGACGTTGACAGTAGTACGCTAAAGTAGGCCACTTCGGGCGGCCGCAACGCCCCGCAAAGGGGCAGGGAGACACTCAATGAAGCGGGCAAGTGTACTGGCAGCGTCGCGTCGGCGCGCGTTGATTCGGGTGGGATTCGCGGCGCTCGTCGCCGTCGCGTCGAGCCAGGGCGTCGCCGCCCAGGCGCAGACGCCGCCCCCCGCGCAGCAACAGCCCCCGCCTGCCGCACCGCAGCAGGAAGTCGATCAGCTCAAGTTCAACCTCGACACGCCCATAATGCTCATGAATCAGGTCAAGCCCGACAAGACGGCGGAATTCGAATCCGCCTGGAACGCGATTCGGGCCGGGCTGGCCAAGATCGCGGACAAACCGGACGTCAAGGCGTTTGCCGACAGTTTGCAGAAGCTGTACAAGGTCGATCTTGGCGCGCAGGGAGGACAGCCGCCGCCGGTGGTGCTCTACATCATCCAGATCGACACGCCGTCCAAGACGCACAGCTATAACCCGGTGAAGATCGTCTACGATACGCTTATGGGCGCGACCGTAGTCACACGCGAAGAAGCGGACGCGATCTACAACAAGCTGAAGGATTCGGTGCAGAACATTCAGTTCTGGCCGCTCGCGAAGGTCGGGCTCTGAGGGGATCGGCCTTTACTCGGTTAAGTTTAGTGACGGCACCGTGGCCCCCCGGGCCGGGAGGTAAGGCATGACGTGGTCGGGATCGAAGCCGGCGTGGCGCCGGCGTGCGTTGATGATGGCAGCGCTCGCGTGCGCATTTTCTGTCTCCACAACCGTAGGCGCAGCAAAGCCATCGGGGCAAGCCGCTCAGGCTCCGGCCGGCGATGACGGTCTGACGTTCAACGTTGACTCCGTGACGATGTTCTTCCAGGTCGCTGAGCCTGCCGCCGCGGACTTCGAGGCCTTCATGGGCAAGGTCAAGGAAGTCCTGTCCAAGAGTGACAAGCCCGAGCGCAAGGCACAGGCCGCCAGCTGGAAGCTCTTCGTCAAACTCGAAGCGGCGACCAACGGCATCCTCACCTACATCTGGATTCTCGATCCGGTCGCCAAGGGCGTGAGCTACGACCTGTTCAAGATCCTGGCGGAGGGACTGCCCCCGGACCAGGTGCAGGAGATCTACAAGAAGGTCGGGCCGAACATCAAAGGGATCAGCAAGTCCGTGATCAAGATCATGGGCGACCCGGCGCCCGCGCACTAGGCGCGCGTTCGCCCGCGGGTCAGCAGACCTCGTTCCCGGGACGCCGGCGCAGATGCGCCGGCGTCCCGTTCGCGTTTCTGGAGATGCTCCATGCAGCGTGTTCTCTCCGCGTCGCTCGCATGTTCTCTGCTCCTGCCCGTCCGTCCGGCGGCCGAATTGATGAGGCCCGCCCAGGGGGCGCCCTCGGGCGCGGCCGCGGCGCCTGCGGCCGGGCAGGCCTACACGTTCCCCGGTGGCGCGGGCCTGCTCTTCTTCTACGTGCGGCCGGACCGCACGGCCGACTTCGAGGCCGTCGTCTCGCGCGTCGCCCACGTGCTCGAGACCACGCCTGATCCGGTCCGGAAGCAACAGGCGGCCGGCTGGCGCATCTTCAAGTCCGCCGAAGTCGCGCGCGACTCCACGATCTATCTCTTCCTGTTCGACCTCGCCGTGCCGGGCGCCGACTACGATCCCGTGCGGCTCCTGGGCGAAGGCCTCCCCACCGAAGCGCAGGCCCTCTACGACCGTCTCAAGGCGTCCATCATCCGCGTCGAGCGAATGGGGCTCGGGAAGTTGAGGTAGGGCGCCGGCGGCGCTCCGCGCATACACCAGCCGCGCGCCGCGCCCCTACTCGTAGGGCGGCCCGGGTTTCGGGCCGCCAAAACGTGCAGTCCGCGGGCAGACGGACCGATAGGAGGAACATGAAACGCCTGCTCATCGTCTCGCTGCTCGCGCTGACGGCGCTGGTCGGCGTGCCCTCGCGCGCCTCGGCCGACCTGACGTTCTTCGTCGGGTTTTCTCCGACGCCCGAGAACCGGCCGGCGAGGGGGTTCGCGCTCGGCATCAACCTGCTGATCGTCGGCTTCGAGTTCGACTACAGCACGGTGCGCGAGGACGAGCTCAAGGCCGCACCGGGGCTCACGACCGGGATGTTCAACGCACTGCTGCTGACACCGACGTCCGGCGTGCAGTTGTACGGGACCGTGGGCGGCGGCTATTACCGGGAGCATATCCTCGGCGACACCGCGACGAGCTTCGGCACGAATATCGGCGGCGGGGTCAAGATCACCCTGGCAGGTCCGCTCCGGCTGAGGGTCGACTACCGCGTGTATTCGCTTCGGGGCAGTCCGCTCTACAAGACGCCCCAGCGCTTCTATGCCGGCGTGAACCTCGCGTTTTAGCGCAGGGCGGGCCGGGCTTGGGCCCGCCAACTCGCCGCGTGATATTTTCCCCTGATGGATCTGCGCCCGACGGGCGAACACGAGCTGCTGCGCCGCAGCGTTCGGGAGTTTGCCGAGACCGAGATTGGCCCCCATGTCATGGAGTGGGACGAGGCGCAGAAGTTCCCGTCGAGCCTGGTGTCCAGGCTGGCCTCGCTCGGGTTGACCGGTATCCAGCTCTCTGAGGAGTACGGCGGCGCGGGTCTGTCCGCGCTCGAGTACTGCATCTGCATCGAAGAGCTCGCCCGCGTCGATCCGTCGATCGCGCTGTCGGTGGCCGCGCACAACGGGCTGTGCGTGGCGCATCTCGCCATGTTCGGCAGCGAAGCGCAGAAGCGGACGTTCCTCCCGCCGCTCTCGAGCGGCGCCGCGCTCGGCGGCTGGGCGCTCACCGAAGCGAATGCCGGAAGCGACGCCGGCGCCATGCGCACGACCGCCGTACGCGACGGGCGCGGGTGGGTGCTGAACGGCTCCAAGCAGTTCATCACGCACGGCACCAGTGCCGCGACGCTGGTCGTGATGGCCGTGACCGATCGGACGCAATCGCGCCGGGGGATTTCGGCGTTCGTGGTCACGCGCGGCACGCCCGGTCTCTCGGCGGGCAAGAAGGAAGACAAGCTCGGCATGCGCGCCAGCGACACGAGCGAGGTGCTGCTCCAGGATTGCCGCGTGGACGCCGACGCGATGGTCGGCGCCGAAGGTGAAGGCTTCGTCGGGGCGATGCAGGTGCTGGACGCCGGGCGCATCGGCATCGCGGCGCTCGCCGTCGGTCTCGCGCAGGGGGCCTACGAAGCCGCGCGCCGGCATGCGCTCCAACGCCGCCAGTTCGGTCAGCCGATTGCGAACTTCCAGGCCATTCGCTGGAAGCTCGCGGACATGTACACGCGCATCGACGCCGCGCGCCTCCTGACGTACCGCGCGGCCTGGATGCGCGATCAGCGCATCGAGCGGACGTCGGCTGAGTCGTCTATTGCGAAGCTCTACTCGAGCGAAATCGCCGTGCGCGCCGCCGAGGAGAGCGTCCAGATTCACGGCGGGTACGGCTTCGTGAAGGACTACCCGGCCGAGAAGTACTTCCGCGACGTGAAGCTCTGCACGATCGGCGAGGGCACGAGCGAGATCCAGCGGCTGGTGATCGCGCGGCACCTGCTCGGACGGTGAGCCCGCCGGTGCCCCAGGCCCTCGCTTCGCTGGCAGAGCGCGTGCTCGCGCGCGATCCACGCGCCATCGCGCGGGCGATCTCGTTCATCGAAAACGAATCGGCGGAAGGCGCCGAGCTGGTCGGCCGCCTCTATCCGCGCACCGGCCGGGCCTACCTGGTCGGCGTGACGGGGCCGCCGGGCGCCGGCAAGAGCACGCTCGTGGACCGGTTGATCGCGGAGTTTCGGAAGACCGGCGCCTCGGTCGGCGTGCTGGCTGTCGATCCCACCAGTCCGTTCAGCGGCGGCGCGATCCTCGGCGATCGCGTGCGCATGCAATCGCATGCCGAGGACGCCGGCGTCTTCATCCGGAGCATGGCGACCCGCGGCCATCTCGGCGGCCTCGCCCGGACCTCCGCGGACGCCGCGATGGTGCTCGACGCCGCCGGCTTCGACATCGTGATCATCGAGACCGTCGGCGTCGGTCAGGACGAAGTGGACATCGTCCGCACGGCCGATGTCTCGATCGTCACGATGGTGCCCGGCGCCGGCGACGAAGTGCAGGCGCTCAAGGCCGGGATCATGGAGATCGCCGACATTTTCGTCGTGAACAAAGCGGACCGGGAGGGCGCGGACCGGACGGCCGCGTCCATCGAGGCGATGCTCACGCTCGAGCAGTGACCCGACGGGACGCTGGCGGCCGCCCGTGCTCCGCACGACAGCGACGACCGGCGCGGGATTGCCGGAGCTGGTCGCGATGATCGGCCGCTTCCGCGCCGCGACCGAACAGGCCCTCGGGAGCCGCCGGCGCGCGCGAGCCGAGTGGCGGCTGCGCGAGATCCTCGGCAGGCGGTACGTCCGTCACGTGGAGGAGGACATCCTGGCGCCCGGCGAGTTCGAGCGCCTGCTCGATCGCATCGCCAACCGGGAAATCGATCCGTACGGCGCTGCGCGGTCGATCATGACGAGAGGTGCCGGGCGAATCGACCACGTCGGCGTGGCCGTCGCGGATCCGCAGCCGCTGGTCGCGCTCTTCCGGGATCTGTTCGATCTCGCGACCGGCGAGCCGGAGGACGTTGGCCGGCATCGCGTGCGCTTCGTCGAGACCGGCGGGACGACGATCGAGCTGGTCGAGGCGCTCGAGCCGGATTCGCCGGTCGCGAAGTTTCTCGCGCAGCGCGGCGCCGGGCTGCATCACGTCTGTCTCGTCGTCGAGGACATCGACGCGGCGCTGGCGGCGCTCGTGGCGAAGCACGTGCGGCTCATCGACGAGCGGCCCCGGCCCGGCGCGCACGGATCCCGCATCGCGTTTCTGCACCCGTCCAGCACGCACGGGCTGCTCATCGAGCTCAAGGAGCTGGCTCCCGATGCAGCTGGGTGACTTCGAGCTCACGCCGTTGTCCGACGGCACGTTCCGTCTCGATGGCGGCGCGATGTTCGGCGTCGTGCCCAAGCCATTGTGGGAACGGCGGGCGCCCGCCGACGAGCGCAACCGCATCACGCTCGGCCTGCGGCCCCTGCTCGTGCGCACGGGCGATCGCACGGTGCTCATCGACGCCGGCATCGGCGACAAGATGAGCGCGAAGGAGACGGACATCTACGCGATCGATCGGCGCGAGCACCTGGACCATGCGCTGGCCGCCGCGGGGCTCACCGCGGCCGACATCGACACCGTGATCACGTCGCACCTGCATTTCGATCATGTCGGCGGCTGCACCGTGATGCGCGACGGGCGGCCTGTGCCGCGGTTCCCGAATGCGACGCACTTCGTGCGCCGCGCCGAGTGGGAGGACGCCACGCACCCCCACGAGCGCAATCGCGCCAGCTATCTCGCCGAGAACTTCGTGCCGCTCGAGGAGGCCGGCGTGATCCGGTTCATCGAGCACGACGGCGACGTGCTGCCGGGCATCAGCACGTGGCGCACCGGCGGACACACGATGCATCACCACCTGATCAAGATCGTCTCCGGAGGCCAGACAGCGGTCTTCGTCGCTGACCTGATGCCGACGACCGCGCACGTCGATGAGCCGTGGATCATGGGCTACGACCTGTACCCGATGGACACGCTGACGTACAAGAAGCGCTTTCTTCGCGAGGCGATCGACGGCGAGTACGTTATCTTCTTCGAGCACGATCCGGCCATAGCGGCCGGCATCATCCGCGAGCGTAACGGCCGCAAAGTCGTGGATCCGGTGCGGATTTAGCGTCGCACGCACCCCCGCACCCACCGCACTCTGCACCCAGCACGCCGCACCCAGCACCGATTCCTATGTCTTCTGCATCCATCGGCATCATCGGCGGTTCCGGCCTGTACGACATGGCGGAGCTTTCAGATCGCACGGAACACGTCATTTCGACGCCCTTTGGGGATCCCTCCGGCCCGTACGTGCTGGCGACGCTGCGCGGCCGCCGCGTCGCGTTCCTCGCGCGCCACGGGCACGGCCACCGGCTGTTGCCCTCCGAGCTGAACTTTCGCGCGAACATCTACGGCTTCAAGCTCCTCGGCGTCGAGTGGCTCCTCTCGGCGAGCGCTGTGGGCAGTCTTCGTGAAGATTACAAACCGCTCGACCTCGTCATCCCCGGCCAGTTCTTCGACCGCACGCGCGGACGAGTCAGCACGTTCTTCGGCGACGGCCTCGTCGCGCACGTCGGCTTTGCGCACCCGTTCTGCGGGCCGCTGAGCGAGGTGGCGTATGCGGCCGCGACGCGCGCCGGCGCGACGGTGCACCAGGGCGGCACCTACGTCTGCATGGAGGGCCCGCAGTTCTCGACGGTGGCCGAGTCGAATGCGTATCGGGCCGCCGGGTACGACGTCATCGGCATGACCAACCTGCAGGAGGCCAAGCTCGCGCGCGAAGCCGAGATCTGCTACGTGACGATTGCGCTGGTCACCGACTACGACTGCTGGCACCCCGGCCACGACTCGGTCACGGTCGACATGATCGTCGCGAACCTGACCCAGAACGCGCGAACGGCGCAGCAGGTCATTGCCAATGCCGTCGAAGCGCTGCCGATCGAGCGCTCGTGTGAATGCGCTCGCGCGCTGCAGTCGGCCATCATCACGCGTCCCGATGCCGTTCCGGCGGCGACGAAAGAGAAGCTCAAGCCCATCATTCAGAAGTATCTGTAGGAACAGTTGGCCTCCATGCGCATTGTCGTCACCGGTTCGATCGCGTTCGACTACCTGATGTCGTTTCCCGGGAAGTTCACCGAGCATTTCCTGCCGGAGCACTTCTCGCGGGTGAGCCTGAGCTTTCTCGTGGACACGATGGACAAGCGGCGCGGCGGGTGCGCGCCGAACATCGCGTACACGCTGGCGCTGCTCGGCGAGCGGCCGCTCCTCATGGCGACGGCGGGGCAGGACTTTCCGGAGTACCGGCGCTGGCTCGAGGCGGCCGGCGTGGACACTTCGCTCGTGAAGGAAGTCCCCGACAAGTTCACGGCGTCGTTTTTCTGCAGCACCGACCAGGCCAACAACCAGATTGCGTCGTTCTATACGGGGGCGATGGCCCACGCGAGCGAGCTGTCGTTCCGGACGATCGGCCCGGTCGATCTCGTCATCATCTCGCCCAACGATCCCGCCGCCATGACGCAGTACGCGGAAGAGTGCCGGACGATGGGCATCCGGTACGTCTTCGATCCCGGCCAGCAGTGCGCGCGCATGTCGGGCGACGAGCTCGCCAACGGACTGCGCGGCGCGTTCGTCGTCATCTGCAACGACTACGAGCTCGAGCTGATCCGCGAGAAAACGGGTCTCGGGGAAGCCGACATCCTCGAACGCGCGGCCGTGCTCGTCGTCACGCGCGGCGAGCACGGGTCGACCGTGCTCCAGCCCGGCGAGCGCGTCAACGTCCCGGCGGTCACTCCACATCGCATTGCCGATCCAACGGGCGTCGGTGACGCCTACCGCGGCGGGTTCCTGAAGGGCCTCGCCGCCGGCGCGCCGCTCGGCGACTGCGCGAAACTCGGCAGCGTCGCCGCGACCTACGCCCTCGAGCACCTCGGCGGTCAGAGCCACGCGTACACGCTCGCGGAGTTCAGGGAGCGGTACGAGCAACACTTTGGAAAGCTCAACATTTGAGATTTTGCGATTTAGAAATTTAGAAATTTAGAGATTTAGAGCTTGAGAGATTGAGAGATTTTTGGATTTACGGCCTTTCATGATGCTCTAAATCGCAAATCGCAAAATCGCAAATCCCAAATGCAAGCATCAGCATGGTAGTTGTCATCGTCAGTACCGTCGCTTCGTATGCCGTCGGCTGGCTGATTGGCGTGCCGGCGCTCGTGCCGATGCTGAATGCCGCCGTGCCCTGGTGGTTGATGGCCGGCGCGCTCAGGCGCGGCGAGACACGGCGAGCGGTGGCCGTCATGCTCGTCTGGGCCTTGACGATGGGGGTGATGTCGACCGCCATGGCGGCGTCGGGCTGGTCGCGGCGTGCGGACGGCCGCGACCTCTTTCTCCGATCCGCATATCGCGATGAGATGATCCAGTGGGTGCGGAGCGGCCGCGGCCCCGAGAGTATGCCGTCGGTCTTCGTGCCGCGCCATCTCACGTACGCGGCCGTCTTCAGCGCGGCCTCCCTCGCGACTGCCGGCCTCGCGTCGATGCCGATGGGCGCGGTCCTCATCAATCAGATGGGTGAGTACGTCGGCGCGATGACGGCGCGGAGCGCCAACCCGATCGCCTCGGCCGTGCTGGGCTGGCACCCGTGGGCGGTCGTGCGGGTCATCGGCTTCGTGATCATCGGCGTGATCCTTTCCGGTCCGCTGCTCTCCCGTCTCCGGGGCGTGCCGTTCTCGCTCCGGGATCATCGGCCGCCTCTTCAGGTGGGCGCCGCGCTGCTCGTCCTGGATCTCGCGCTCAAGTGGGCGCTGGCGCCGGCCTGGGCGCGAATTCTCCGCGGGGTCGCCGGATGGTGAAGCTGCTGGTCGCCGCGTCGATCGCCTGGCCGGTTCTGCTCGGTGGGGCGCTCTGGGACCGCGCGGCGCACGGATTGTCGGGGTGGACGGGCGTCGTGTACGTCGCGGCGTCGCGCATCTGTCATCAACGGCCGGAGCGTTCGTTCCACACCGCCGGTGTGCAGTGGCCGGTGTGCGGCCGTTGCGCCGGCCTCTATCTCGGAGCGCCGCTCGGGGCGCTCGCCGGCGTGTCGCTGGGGCGCCGGCGTCCGTCACGAGGTCTGGGGGCGCTCGCGCTCGCGAGCGTGCCGACGATCGCGACCGTCCTGCTCGAGTGGACCGGCGTCGCGCACGTGACGAGCGGCCTGCGCGCCGTGGCTGCCATCCCGCTGGGCGCGCTCATCGCGTACGTCATCGTGCGGGTCGCGGCCGGGCCGGTTCGGACGATGGAGTACACTCTTCGGCCATGAATCCCGCGACGGTCGCAGTCGTCGCCTGGCTCATCCCCGGCGCCGGACATTTTCTCGTCGGTCAGCTCCGCAAGAGCGTGATCTTCTTCATCGTGCTGATCGCGATGTTCGTGCTGGGGCTCGCGTTCGGCGGCCGGCTCTTTCCCTTCCAGTGGAACGAGCCGCTCGTCGTGCTCGCGGCGGCCGCCGAGTGGGTGCTCGCGCTCCCGCGCTTGCTTGCGGCGGTGATGGGCCAGGGACGCGGCGACGTCGTCGCGGTGACTTATGAATACGGCAACACCTTCCTCATCGTGGCCGGCCTGCTGAATTCGCTCATCGTGCTGGACGCCGTCGACTTCGCCCGGGGACGCAAGTCCGCATGACCACGCATCTCGGCGTGATGATCCTGTTCGCCGCCTGCGTCTCCGCGGTGTTCGGCGCGCTCCTGCGCGAATCGCCGCGCGATCAATGGCGGCTGGCCGGCCGCATCTTCACCGCGCTCGTAGTCGGGGCGTACGGCCTCGGCTGGGTGATGTACGTCCTCTACGGCTGAGGTGACGTCCGGCCTGCTTCGCTTCGTCTGGGTCTGGGGCCCGCCGCTCGCCCAGATGATCGCCATTTTCATCTTCTCGGGCCAGGAGAACCTCAAGGAAGTGCCCGGGGGATTCACCGACCACCAGGGCCACTTCATCGGCTATGCGCTGCTGGCCATTCTGCTCGTGCGGGCACTCGCGTCGGCGACCTGGCGTGGCGTCCGGCCGCGGGCGGCGGTGATCGCGATCGTCATCGCCGTGCTCTACGGCGCCAGCGACGAGTTCCATCAGCGCTTCGTGACGGGTCGATCGGCGACGGTGGACGACTGGATCGCGGACGCGCTCGGCGCCATCGCCGGATCGCTGATGGTCTTTGCGATCGCCCGCCTGTGGCGCCGCCGCGCTCGTCCAAAAGCCTGAGGCTCTTCCCAAGAACTCTTCGTGGCCTTCGTGTCTTCGTGGTGAATGCTCTTGGCGGACCGCGACGTATAATCAACCGGATATGCCCTACGAGAACATCCTCGTCGAGCGCGAGGGCGGCGTGCTCGTGATTCAGCTCAATCGTCCGAAGGTGCTGAACGCGCTCAACGCCGCGATGCTCGATGAGCTGGCGCACGCGATCGACGAGGCCGCCTCCGATGAGTCGGTGCGATGTCTCGTGCTCACTGGCGCCGGCGACCGATCGTTTGTCGCGGGTGCGGACATCAACGAGCTTGCCGTGCAGTCGCCGGTGGCTGGACGAGAACACGCGCGGCGGGGGCAGCGGCTGTTCGACCGGATCGAGCGGCTGGGGAAGCCGGTCATTGCCGCGGTCAACGGGTTTGCGCTGGGCGGCGGGTGTGAGCTGGCCATGGCCTGCACGATCCGGTTCGCGTCTGAGACGGCGAAGTTCGGACAGCCGGAGATCAATCTCGGCCTGATTCCGGGCTATGCGGGGTCGCAGCGCCTGCCGCGACTCGTCGGACGCGGCCGCGCGCTCGAGCTGCTGCTGTCCGGTCATCAGATCCCGGCGGACGAAGCCTGGCGCATCGGTCTCGTGAACCGCGTCGTGCCGGCGGCGGAGCTCATGGAAGAGACGAAGAAGCTCGCGCACGCGCTGGCCGCGAAGGCGCCGATCGCCGTGCGATACACGCTGGACGCGGTGGCCGCCGGGCTGGACATGTCCTTCGAGGACGCCCAGGACTACGAGGCCACGCTGTTCGGCCTGCTGGCGACGACCGAGGACATGCGCGAGGGCACGCGCGCGTTTCTCGAGAAGCGCAAGGCCGACTTCAAAGGCAAGTGACACGTGCCTCCTGACCAGTGCAACGTGCGACCGTGCGAATCGCGCTAGTCGTTTCGACCTATCACGCCTTCATCACCGAGCGGCTCGAGCAGGGCGCGCGCGCCGCCCTCGGTGAAGCCGGGCTCGAGGGCCGAGAGGTCGAGACGTTTGCCGTGCCGGGCGCCTACGAGCTGCCCCAGGCGGCCTCGCAACTGGCGCGCTCGGGAGACTGGGCGGCGGTCGTGTGCCTGGGGTGCCTGATCCGCGGCGAGACGCCGCACTTCGACTACATCGCCCAGGCCGCGTCGTACGGCATCATGCGCGCCGCGCAGGACACCGGCGTGCCGATCGCGTTCGGTGTCCTCACGACGAACACGGCCGAGGAGGCCGTGGCGAGAGCCGGCGAGGGCCCCGCGAACAAGGGCCGTGAGGCGGCGATCGCCGCGCTCGAGATGGCGCGCCTGTATGCCCGGTTGAAGCCATGACGATCCCGGTCCGGCATCGGGCGCGCGAAGCGGCGATTCAGATCCTCTATTTCTGGGAGGTGGGTCGCGCCGAGCCCGGGGAGGCGCTCGAGACGTTCTTTCGTGAGCACCGCGCCGGGGACTCCGACGAGGTGCGCGCGTTTGCCGACGCGCTGGTCCGGGGGACGATCGCGTCTTTGCCGGAGGTCGATCGCCTCGTCGAGCAGCATTCCGCGAACTGGCGCCTCGAGCGGCTCGCGGTGATCGATCGATTGATTCTGCGCCTGGCGATCTGGGAGCTGCTGCACCAGCCCGACACGCCGGCGCCAGTCGTGTTGAACGAAGCCATCGAGCTCGCGCGGACGTTCGGCACCGACGACTCCGTCAGGTTCGTGAATGGCGTGCTCGATGCGGTGAAGAAGACACTGGAGGGCTCTCGGCTCTAGGCGCTCGGCGCTCGAAAAACTCGCGCCTGACGCGCCGAGAGCCAAGCGCCAGGAGCCAAGCGCCAAGAGCCAAGCGCCGACAAGGATCAAGTAAAGCATGTCCAACGAAGTCGAACAGGCAGCGCAACGCCGGGCGAAGCTCGAGGAGCTCGGGCGCCTGGGTGTGGCGGGATATCCCAGCCGTTTCGATCGGACCGCGACGATCGGGGCAGCCGTCGAGGCGCACGGCGCCAGGACGGGTGAGGCGCTCGAAGCGGAGCGGCCGCACGTGCGTCTCGCGGGACGGATCGTCGGCGTGCGGACGTTCGGCAAGGCGAACTTCCTGGTGCTGTCCGACGGGCTCCGTCGCGTGCAGGTCTACGTCCGGGAGGACGCGCTGCCCGTCCTGGATTTTCAGGTCTTCAAGCTGCTCGACTTTGGCGACCACATCGGCGTCGAAGGCCGGTTGTTCAGGACGAAGACGAACGAGCTGACCGTCTGGGCGTCGCGGCTGCATTTTCTCGTCAAGTGTCTGCTGCCGATGCCGGAGAAGTGGCACGGCCTCACCGACGTCGAGACGCGCTACCGTCAGCGCTATCTCGATCTCGTGGTCAACCCGGAGTCGCGCCGGGTGTTCGAGACGCGCGCGAGAGTGATCGCCGGCATCCGGCGGTTTCTCGAGGCGCGCGGGTTTCTCGAAGTCGAGACGCCGATGATGCAGCCGATTGCCGGCGGTGCGCTGGCGCGGCCGTTCGTCACGCACCACAACGCGCTCGACATCGATCTGTTCCTCCGGATCGCGCCGGAGTTGTATCTCAAGCGGCTGACGGTCGGCGGGTTCGAACGAGTCTACGAGATCAATCGTAACTTCAGGAATGAGGGCATCTCGACCCAGCACAACCCCGAATTCACGATGCTCGAGTTCTACGAGGCCTACGTGGACTACCAGCACCTCATGCGGCTCACCGAGGACATGCTGACGGACATCGCGCGCGACGTGCTCGGCAGCCTCGACGCCCCGTTCGGCGAGCACGTGCTGTCGTTCGCGCCGCCGTTCCGGCGGCTGTCGCTGCGGGCGGCTGCGGCGGAGGCAGCGAGCGGGCGGCTCGGCCGGGACGTGACCGAGGCCATGCTCCGCGATCGCGCGCAGGCGGCGGCGGTCGCGAGCGCGCTTGGCCTCGACGTTGCCGCGTCAGATGGCGCCGGGCGCATTGCGACGGACGTGTTCGAGGCGCTGTGGGAGGATCGGCTCGTTCAGCCGACCTTCGTGTATGACTTTCCGACCGAGGTCTCGCCGCTGTCCAAACAGCGGCCGGACGACCCCGACACGGTCGAGCGCTTCGAGCTGTACGCCGGCGGGTTCGAGCTCGCCAACGGCTTCAGCGAGCTGAACGATCCGGACGAGCAGCGGCGCCGCTTCGAGGCGCAGATTGCCGAGCGCGCCGCCGGCAACGTCGAGGCGCACCAGATGGACGAGGACTACATTCGCGCGCTCGAGTACGGCCTGCCGCCCACCGGCGGCGAGGGCATCGGCATCGACCGGCTCGTGATGCTGCTCACCAACAGCCCCTCCATTCGCGACGTCATCCTGTTCCCGCTCATGCGGCCCCACAAGGCCCCCAAGCCTTCCCAAACAGAGCTTCACCATGAAGAATGAAGAGGTGAAGCCTTTGATCGAAAGGCTCTTTCGACAAGCGATCTTTCCAAAGACCTCTTCACGTCTTCAGCCTTCATGGTGAACTTTGTGAACAGGCAATCGCCGGCTGCCCATGTCATTTGAGTGGTTCATCGCCCGCCGGTATCTGACGGCCCGCCGCCGGCAGGCGTCCATCTCGCTGATTTCCCTCGTGTCGATCGTGGGAGTCGGCGTGGGCGTGATGGCGGTGATCATCGCGCTCGCGCTGATGACCGGCGTGCAGGGCGAGCTGCGCGACCGCATCGTCGGCGCCACCGCGCACGTCTACGTGTACAAGACCGGCGGCTACGTCGGAGACCTCGAGCCGGAGCTGGAGAAGCTGAAGGTGCCCGGCGTGGCGGGCGCCGCGCCGGCTGTCGTCGGCAAGGGGATGCTCGAGTCCACGACGGCCGATCAGTCGTTCGTCGAAGTGAAGGGCATCGATCCTGCCTACGAACCGGCCGTCACCGATATTCGCGAGGCGATGCAGAGCGGGTCGCTCGAGGCGCTCGTCAATCGACCCGAGGACGCGAAAGACGGCGTCGTCCTTGGATTCGATCTGGCGCGCAACCTCCGCGCGTCGGTCGGCGACATCGTCTATCTGATCACGGCGCGCCTGGTCGTCGGACCCGGCACGGCGTCGCCGAAACAGCGGCCGCTCCAGGTCGTGGGGATCGCGAAGTTCGGCTTTTACCAGACCGACGCGACCCAGGCGTTCGTCTCGCTGCAGACCGCGCGCGAGATGCTGGGCAAGGAGGGCCCTGACCTCATCCAGCTCAAGCTGCATGATGTCGAAGCCGCGCCGCGGATTCGCAACGACCTTCAGGAACGTCTTGGTCTGCAATATCAGGTGGACGACTGGACGGAGCTCAACGCGCCGCTCTATTCGGCGCTGTGGCTCGAGAAAGTCGCGATCTCGCTCGCGATTGGCCTCATCGTGATGGTCGCGGCCTTTAACATCGTGGCCTCGCTCGTGCTGCTCGTCATGGAGAAGAGCCGCGACATCGCGATTCTTCGCACGATGGGCGCCCCCGCGCGGGCCATCCGCCGGATCTTCGTGCTGCAGGGCGTCACGATCGGCCTGGTCGGGACCGCGGCCGGAACGATCCTCGGCGTGACGCTCAGTGTCATCGCCGACCGGTACCGGCTGTTCGAGCTGGGTTCGGACGTGTATCAGATCGCCTGGATTCCGTTCAAAGTGCAGTTTTTCGATGTGGTGACCGTCGTCGTGGCCGTCATGGCCGTCTGCCTGCTGGCCACGATCTATCCATCGCGCCAGGCCGGCCGGCTCGATCCGGCCGAGGCCCTCCGGAACCAGTAGCGATGGCGTTCATCGAAGTGAGTGGCCTCGTCAAGTCCTACACTGCCGTGTCCGGGCGGCTCGAAGTGCTTCATGCGCTCGACCTCCAGGTCGAACGCGGCGAGATGGTCGCGATCGTCGGCGCGTCGGGCGTGGGCAAGAGCACGCTCCTGCACGTTCTCGGCGGGCTGGATCTGTTCGACGGCGGCACGGTCCGTATCGGCGACGCGGTCATCGATCGGATGGACGACGAGGCGCGGGTCGCGTTCCGCAACCGGCACGTGGGCTTCGTGTTCCAGTTTCATCACCTCCTGCCCGAATTCACGGCGCTCGAGAACATCGAGATGCCGCTCCGCATCGCCAATCGGCCGTCTTCCGAGCGCCAGGCGCGTGCCGAGAAGCTGTTGACGCGCGTCGGGCTCGCCGGCCGTGCGACGCACCGGCCGGGGGCGCTCTCGGGCGGCGAGCAGCAGCGCGTCGCGGTGGCACGGGCCCTGGTCGTACAACCCAGCCTGCTCCTCGCCGACGAGCCGACGGGCAATCTCGACGAGGCCACGGCCGCCGATCTCCAGCGCCTGCTTCGGGAGATGCATGCCGAGCACGGCCTCACGTCGGTCATTGTCACGCACAATCCCGTGCTGGCGGCCTCCTGCGACCGCACCCTGCGCCTCGAACACGGGCAACTCACGGGGATTTAACTCGATATGACTCTATGGGTCATAAGCGACACTCGCGCGCGCCGGTGCCCGGACCAACCGAAATCCCACCACGAAATGACGCGGGCGTTATTGACTCTCTGCATTCGCGCCACTACAGTGCCGCCGAGGCTCCCCCCGGTGTGCCAGCCCGCCAGCATCGTCCCTGCCGCATGCCGACCTCGAAGGAGTGTGTCTGTTGACTGCAAGAACCCGAAGACGTGTCGTCGTGTGCCTCGTGGCCGTCGCGCTGACGCTGCCACTTGAAACGTTTCTGCTGAACGCCATCTCAGTGCCGGATCCCCAGGACGCGGCGCGTCAGTGGGTGGGGGATTTGACGCCGGGACACCTCGATGCGGCCGCCGCGCAGATCCAGGCGTATCCGGTCGTCTATCGAAAGGCGATCATGCGCGCGCTCCCCCCAGAGGCGCGGGTCGTCGTGTGGCGCCGGCACATCAACGACTACATTGATTCGCATCCCGGCCTGCACCCGGCCATCGTGTCGGTGCTCAACGACGCCAGGGATCTCGTGACACCTGAGTTGCTGAGTCAGCCGTCGTCTGCCGATCGCGCGCAGGTCGCGGAGGTTGGGAGCAAGCTCGCGTCGCTCATCGGACGCGACGAGGCCGAGCACGTGCTCTATCGTCTTGGACCGCGCGACGGGACGTTCGCGAGCGCCGAGCCGATCGGGCAGCGCCTGGCCAACTGGGTGCGGGGCCTCGTCGTCGCCTTCGCGCGCGCGGAGAACTGCGACTGCGCGACCGGCTGGGGGTGCGACGGCATGGGCACCTACTGCCGCGCCAACACCGGCTGCACCGTCGACAACGACTGGCCGATGTGCGGATGGCTCTGGTCGGAGACATGTGACGGCCTCTGCTGGGCCGGGATGGCCGGCTAGACGCGAGACGCGTGCATGATCCGAGACGATCTCGTTCGCCGGATCGCGTCGGCCGGCATCGTCCTCTGCGTCGTCGTGACGCTGGCCACCTTCGCGTACCCGTTCGTCCGGGCGCGGCTGGGGCTCGCGGCGCCTGCCAGCGCCGGCTACGCCGTGGGTGACCGCATCGACGTGCCTGAGTCGCTGTACGCGGGCGCGCCGCACACGCTCTTCATCTTCGCGCAGAGCCGGTGCGGCGTGTGCCAGCGCGAGCAGCCGATGATCAGAAGGCTCGTGGCGCGCCTGGGCGAGACGCCGGGACTGGGCGTGGCGATGATTGCGGGGCGGGACGATCCCGAAGCGGATCGTGCCTACGCGCGCGCGATCGGCCTCGCCGACGGCGCGGTGACGCTGCTCGACCTCAGGCGGCTCCGCGTGGCGATCGTTCCGGCCGTCGTCGTCGTCAACCGGCGCGGCGAGGTGCGGCACGTACACACGGGGGCGCCGTCTCTGGAAGCGGAAGAAGCGCTCGTTCGCGCCGTGCTATCGTTGTCGCCCGACCGCTGATTCTCACTGAACGACGGAGCCGACTGATCGGATAGATGGCTGGGATCATCGCGTTCGCGTCCTACGCGGGTGCCGCGCTCATTGTCCTGACGGCACTGAGTGCCCTCAACGCCGTCTGGCGGCGTCGGGAGACGCACCGGCTCGACATCCTGTTTCTCGTCGCGTCACTCGCGATCGTGCGCGTGATTCCGAGCCGTGCTGGCGTCCTCGAGGCCGCCCGCGTGGCGCTCTTCGCGGCGCAGCCGTATCTGCTGCTTCGTCTCGTGCGTCACTTTCGCGACGTGCCGTCGCCGCTCCTGCACGGCGCGCTCGCGCTCGTCGCCGCCAGTCTCGTCGCGACGCTGAACGCGCCGTCGAACCGGGTGTTCATCTGGACGTCGGTGGTCTCGGCGCTCTGCGCCGCGCTCGAGACGTACACCGCGGTCGCGTTCACGCGCGAAGCGGGGCGGACCTCCGGCGTGACCGCCAAACGCCTCGTGTTTGCGGCCGGCGGCACGTGGCTCTTCGCCGCCACGTACACGCTCAGCACGCTTGGGCCCTGGTCGGCGGCGATGGGCCGCGTCGGCGGGCTGGTGAACCAGCTGCTCGCCGCGACCGCCCTGGCGTGCTACTTCCTCGCCTTCAGCACGCCACGGCGCCTGCGCTCGGCCTGGCAGCGCGCCGAGCAGGCGAAGTACCTCAGCCGCACGGCGGAGCGTGACGCCGAGGATCGGGGTGCGAGCGCGGCCGACGACTTGAATCAGGCGTCGGCGAGCAGTGTCGGCAACGCCGTCAGCCTGGTCGCTCTGCGCAGCGCGCGAGCCGGCGAGGACCTCGTCGTGACCGCCACGACGTCGCCGGCGCTGCGCGGCCTCAGGCTCGCGCCGGCCGCCGCGCTCGTCGCGCGCGCGTGCGAGAGCCGGCAGCCGGTCACGGGCTCGACGAACGACTGCGATCGCGATCTCGGCGCGAGGCTCGCGGCGTTCGGCACGCAGGTGCTCGTCGCGCCGATCACGACCGAGGCGCACACGTGGGGCGTCGTCCTTGTCGTGCAACGGCGCGGCTCGCTCTTTCCCGAAGACGACCTGCAACTGCTCGGGCAGCTCGGCCGGTACGCCGCCATGTCACTCGACCACGCGCATCTGGTGACCGAGCGTCGCGAGCGCGAGCGCAAGGCGGCCGACCGGCGTCTGCGCGAAGTCGAGTCGCGCGTCGGCCTCATGCTCGACAGCATCACAGACTACGCGATGTTCGTGATCGATCATCGCGGCCGCGTGGTGTCGTGGCAGCCCGGCGCCGAGCACGTCTTCGGCTACCGCGCGGCCGAGATGCTGGACCAGCCGGCCGCGGCGCTCTACAACCTCACCGAGGAGGCCTGGCTGGGGCTGCTCGCCGACGCGCGGCAGCATGGTCACGCCGAGCGGGACGGTCCCTGCCGCAAGCGCGACGGCGAGAAGTTCGTCGGCGCGACGGTCATTCGCCGGCTTCAGAGCGACGTCGACGATCTCGACGGCTTCGTCGCCGTCACGCGCGACGTGACGGAACGGCGGGACCTCGAGGATCGCCTGCGTCAGAGCCAGAAGATGGAGGCCATCGGCCAGCTCGCCGGCGGCATCGCGCACGACTTCAACAACCTGCTCACCGCGATTCTCGGCTATGCCGACTGGCTGGCGCAGGACTTCGGCGGACGCGACCCGCGGCGGCTGCAGGTCGTCGAAATCCAGAAAGCGGCTGAGCGCGCGGCGGGTCTCACACGTCAACTGCTCGCGTTCAGCCGGCGCCAGATGCTGCAGCCGACGGCGATTCACCTCTCCCGCCTGATTGGGGACCTCGTGCCGATGCTCCGCCGGGTGATTGGCGAGCACATCGAGATCCTCAGCGCGCTGGACCCGGACGTCGCGGCGATCCTCGGCGACCGGGGGCAGATTGAGCAGATCGTCCTCAACCTGGCCGTCAACGCGCGCGACGCCATGACCAAGGGCGGCCGGCTGTCGATCAGGACGGCCATGGTGTGGCTCGGCGCGAAGGAAGTCAGCCCGGACGGCGCGGCCGGTCAGTTCGTCCTGCTCGAAGTCAGCGACAGCGGCGTGGGCATGGACGAGGCGACCAAGGCCCGGATCTTCGAGCCCTTCTTCACGACGAAAGAGGTGGGGCGGGGCACCGGCCTGGGGCTGGCCACCGTGTACGGCATTGTCAAGCAGATGGACGGCATCGTGACGGTCGCGAGCGAGCCGGGTCAGGGCGCCACTTTCCGCCTGTACTTTCCAGAGGCGCGAATGCGCGCCGAGGCGATTGCCGGGAAGCGGCCTGGTGCATCTGACCTACCGCGCGGCAAAGAGACACTGCTCCTCGTCGAGGACGACGAGGCGGTACGAGTGTTTCTGGCTCAAGTCCTCGAGCGGCACGGGTACCGCGTGATTGCCGCCGAGCATCAGACAGCCGCCCTCGCGCGCGCGCGCGAGCACAATGAGCCGATTCACCTCGTCATCACCGACGTCGTCATGCCAGGCGGCACCGGTCCGGAGCTGGCACGCGCGTTCGAGATGGTCTGTCCCGGCGTGCCGGTCCTGTACATCTCGGGCTACGCGGACGGCGTGCTGGCACAGCATGGTACGCTGCCGAAGGCCGGGCACTTCCTTCAGAAACCGTTTTCGGCCGACGATTTGCTGACCAGGATTGCACAGATCCTCATGCCGACCACGTGACGGCGCGCCGGCGACCAATTCGGTCGCCAAAGTTATTCGCGCCCATGCCGTATATAATGAAAGTAGGGATCGCCGATGTGCGCCATTCTCCCCGGACCCCTGGATGTTTGAACGCTACACGGAACGAGCGCGTCGCGTGCTGTTCTTCGCGCGCTATGAAGCGACGCAGCTCGGCAGTACCTCTATCGAAACCGAGCATCTGCTGCTCGGACTGATTCGCGAAGGCAAGGGCCTCACCAGCCGGATTTTTGCGCGATCGCACCTTTCCCTCGACAGCATCCGCAAGGAGATCGAAGGCCGCACGGTCTTCCGCGAGAAGGTCTCGACGTCGGTCGAGATTCCATTCAGCGGCGAGACCAAGCGCGTGCTGCCGTTCGCGGCGGAAGAAGCCGATCGGCTGCTGCACACCTACATCGGCACCGAGCACCTGCTGCTCGGCATTCTGCGCGAGGAGCGGTCGGTCGCCGCGTCGATCCTGTACGAGAAGGGCATGCGCCTCGCGAGCGTGCGCGAAGACATCGTGCAGCTGCTCAACGAGAAGACCGCGCCGGCGCGTCCGAAGGAGACGCCGCTGCTCGCCGAGTTCAGCCGCGACCTGACGGACGCGGCGATGAAGAATCAGCTCGACCCGCTCGTCGGCCGCGGGATCGAAGTCGAGCGCGTGCAGCAGGTCCTGTGCCGCCGCACGAAGAACAACGCCGTGCTCATCGGCGAGCCTGGCGTCGGCAAGACGGCGATCGTCGAAGGCCTCGCGCAGAAGATCGTCTGCGGCGACGTGCCGCACTTCCTGGCCGACAAGCGCATCCTGGCGCTGGACATCTCGCTGATCGTCGCGGGCACGAAGTACCGCGGCCAGTTCGAAGAGCGCCTCAAGGCGATCATGAAGGAGCTCACCGAGAACCCGAACATCATCGTGTTCATCGACGAGCTGCACACGCTCGTGGGCGCCGGGTCGGCCGAAGGCTCGCTCGACGCCGCCAACATCCTCAAGCCGGCGCTCTCGCGCGGCGAGATCCGCTGCATCGGCGCGACGACGCCGGCCGAGTATCGCAAGTACATCGAGAAGGACCGCTCGCTCGAGCGCCGGTTCCAGGCCATCAAGGTCGATCCGCCGACCGAGAAGGAGACCGTGCAGGTCCTGATGGGCGTCAAGGACCGGTACGAGTCGTTCCACCACGTCGAATACACGAACGAGGCGATCGAGGCGGCGGTGTATCAGTCGAGCCGCTACATCACCGATCGGTTCCTGCCCGACAAGGCGATCGACCTCATCGACGAGGCCGGCGCGCGCGCCAAGCTGCGCGAGGCCGAGCTGAACGCCGAGATGGGCGAAGTCGGCCGCAGCATCCGCGTCGCCGTCGAGCAGCTGGATCCCGCGTCCGAGCGGGCTGGCGACAAGGCCTGGCTCTATCGCGACCAGGAGATGCCGTCGCAGTCGCGCGACCAGTTGATGGTCCGCGAGCGGATCGACGTGAAGTCGGGCTCCACGCGCATCGCCATCGGCAAGCACGAGATCGACGAAGTCGTCTCCAAGTGGACCGGCGTGCCGCTGACCTCGGTCAACGAGGACGAGGGCAACAAGCTCCTCCGGATGGAAGAGGAGCTGCACCGGCGCGTCATCAGCCAGGAGAAGGCGATCTCCGCGCTGTCGCGCGCGATCCGCCGGTCGCGCGCCGGGCTCAAGAACCCGACGCGGCCGGTCGGCAGCTTCATCTTCCTCGGGCCGACCGGCGTCGGCAAGACCGAGCTCGCGCGCGCGCTCGCGAACTTCCTCTTCGGCAGCGACCACGCGCTCATCCGCTTCGACATGTCCGAGTACATGGAGAAGCACTCGGTCTCGAAGCTCATCGGCTCGCCTCCCGGCTACGTCGGGCCACGAAGAGGGCGGCCAGCTCACCGAGAAGATCAAGCGCAACCCGTACTCGGTCGTGCTGCTCGACGAGATCGAGAAGGCGCATCCCGATCTGTTCAACATCCTGCTGCAGGTCTTCGAGGACGGCCACCTGACCGACGGCCTCGGCAACCGGGTCAACTTCAAGAACACGATCCTCATCATGACGTCGAACATCGGCGCGCGCTTCATCCAGAAGAAGGCGTCGATGGGCTTCCAGACGCCCGACGCGCGCGAGATCCAGAAGTCGGTCACCGACATGGTGCTCGGCGAGGTCAAGAAGACCTTCAACCCCGAGTTCATCAACCGCATCGACGAGATCATCGTCTTCGACCCGCTGTCGGACGACGACCTGCGGCGGATCACGCGCGCTGCTCATCGACAACCTGAACCAGCACCTGGCCGATCGGCAGCTGCAGCTCGAGGTGCTGCCCGAGGTGGTCGACTGGATCATCGACGCGACCTGCCGCGACCGGTCCTACGGCGCGCGGCCGCTGCGCCGGGCCATCCAGCGCTACATCGAGGATCCCGCTCTCCGAAGAGCTCATCCGCGGGCAGTTGCGGACGGGCGTCATCGAGATCTACCTGGACCACGGCACCCTGGCCTGGCGCGCGGCCGGGCAGGACGAGGACGGCCGTCGGCTGGCAGTCACCGTCTAAGACCACGTAGGGCGGCTCGTACGTAGAGCGGCTCGAACTTTGAGCCGCCAATCGTGGGCCGCCCCCTATTCAGGGTAAAGTGGAAGCTGACGAGATGCGTTTTCCAAGTCTTCCGCGTATCTTTGCCGCGGTCGTCGTGCTGGCTGCCCTTGGCTGGCCGGCGCCTGCCGACGCCCAGGTGGCGCCGTGCCCGGCCGCCCGCGAAGCTGCCGCCCGCCGAGCTCGCCCGTGCTGGTCCGGTGCATCGAGCTCAGTCGCGCATCCCGTGAACGAGACGATCGTCGAGCAGCAGACGTACCAGCTATCTACATCAAGACCGCGCCCTCGCTGGCCGAGTCAGAACAAGTGGGCGCCGTACGACGAAGACGCCGTCCAGGCCGACTTCTGGAACCTCTGGCGCACCAACTTCCTCGACAACCTCTGGATCGAGGTCATCGACGAGCCGTACGACAACGGCGTCATGGGCAAGCACGTCATCTTCCACATCGAGGAGCGCTCGCGCGTCAAGGTCGTCGACTACGTCCCGGCGGTCGGGACCAAGACTGAAGGTCGAGATCTCGAAGATCGAGGACAGCGCTGAAGCGAGAACAGCATCGAGCTCCGGCTCGACGCGTTCGTCGACGAGGCGACGATCCGCCGGTCAAGGGCGTCATCCGCGAGCTCTATGCCGAGAAGGGCTACAACGACGCGAAGATCGAGACGTCGACGACCGACCTGCCGGCCGGCCCGAAGCTCGTGCACCTGACGTTCACGATCGACCAGGGGCCCGAAGTTCAAGATTCGCGAGGTCGTCTTCGACGGCAACCAGGCGTTCAGCGACGGCAAGCTGCGCGGCCAGATGAAGGAGAACAAGCCGAAGAACTGGCTGTCGTTCATCACCGGCAGCGGCACGTACCAGGAAGCGAAGTTCGCCGACGACGCCGACCTGATGTCAGCGAGTTCTACCAGAACAAGGGCTACGTGCGCGCGCGCAGTCGGGCAGCCGCAGATCGAGACCGTCGAGGACTCGAAGGACGGCAAGACGCGCTGGATCCGGCTGCGCATCCCGGTCGACGAGGGGCTGCGCTACCGGATCGGCACGTTCGAGATCGCCGACAACACGGCGGTCCGGACCGAGGTCCTGCGCGCGCTCTTCAAGATGCAGGAAGGCGAGTTCTACAACGACGAAGAAGATCCGCAAGGGCATCGAGAAGGCGAAGGAGATCTACGGCACCGTCGGCTTCTGGCAGTGGGCGCCCGACGTCGACATCCGTGCCGCGCGGCATCGATCCCGAGACCGGCAAGCCGCTCGGGCCCGAGCCGCCGCCGCCCATCGTCGACGTCACGGTGAAGATGGTCGAAGGCAAGCAGTTCTTCGTCAACCGCATCACCTTCCCCGGCAACACGACGACGCACGACAGCGTCATCCGCCGCGAGATGCGCGTGCTCGAGGGCGGCGTCTTCAACACGCGAGGCGCTCAAGGAGAGCGTCCGCCGCCTGAACCAGCTCGGCTACTTCAAGCCGCTCGAGGGCAAGGAAGGCGAGATCGACGTCGCGCCGACGCCGGGCATGGACGACAAGGTCGACATCAAGCTGAAGTTCGAGGAGCAGAACCGCAATCAGATCTCGTTCGGCGCCGGCGTGTCGCAGTTCGACGGGTTCTTCGGCCAGCTGTCGTTCCAGACGTCGAACTTCCTCGGCCGCGGCGAGACGCTCGGCGTCTCGCTGCAGAAGGGCTCGCAGGCCCGGCAGTACCAGGTCTCGTTCAGCGAGCCGTACCTGTTCGACCGGCCGATCACGGTCGGCGTCGACGTGTTCACGCCGCCAGTACATCTACCCGACTCCAGTACACGCAGGACGCGACGGGCAGCAACGTCGTGTTCGGCTTCCCGCTCGCCGACTACACGCGGCTGTTCATGGGCTACAGCTACGAGCAGATCCAGGTCTACGACATCAACCCGGCGCTATCTCGACCCGGTGGTGCTGCGGCAGAGCCCGTATCCTGCGCGAGTCGCTGCTGCTCGACTACGGGCGGCCGCCGCACGGTCAGCAAGATCTCGCCGAGCGTCGTCTTCAACACGGTCAACCAGCCGATCTTCCCGACGAGCGGCACGCGCTACACGGCCGCGCTCGACATCGCGGGTCTTGGCGGCAACACGCAGTACCTGCAGTCGCGCGCTGGAAGGCATCTGGTACATGCCGCTCGACGCCGCGCATGTCGTTCGGCATCCGCGCCGAGGGGCAGTACATCCGGCCCGTACGGCGGGACCACGGACGCTGCCGATCTTCGAGAAGTTCTTCCTCGGCGGCGAGTACAGCGTGCGCGGCTTCGACATCCGCAGCATCGGCCCGCGCGATCCGTGAACCAGAGCGTCGTCACCGGCGGCAACAAGACGCTGCTGTTCAACGCCGAGTTCTACATCAACATCGGCGGGCCCGTGCGCGTCCTCGGCTTCTACGACGCCGGCCAGGTCCAGGACATCGGCCAGAGCTTCGCGCTGGAACGATCCGATCACGCCAGCTCGTCGCCGGCGATACCGCCGCTCCTCACCGATCCGTTCACGACGCCGTCCTGCTCACGCCGATCGGCATCGATCCGAGTCCGAGATACACGCGTCGTCGGCAAGACGCCCGCGTTCAAGACGTCGACCGGCGTCGAAGTGCGCTTCTTCATGCCGGTGCTGAACGTGCCGTTCCGCCTGATCGCCGCCTACAACCCGTCGCGCCGCGGCGTGCTCAACAACAACCTGCAGCCGACGCCGAAGTTCACCTTCCGCTTCGCGGTCGGCACGACGTTCTAGAGCAGCGCAGAGGACTTCAGGAGAAGCACGAGACGTCTGAAAGGCACGTCAGGTACGGAGCGTCGTGGAAAGCGGCGCCAGGTCGTCTCGTAGTGCCCTCACACCAGTACTTCCGTGCTTTTCACCCAGTACTTCACCGCACTCGAGGAGTCCGGGAGCTCCCCTGGCTCTATGGGTGGGTGACTGTGAACTCGAACGACGTCGCCTCGACGAGCTTGCCGGCGTCGTAGATGCGCGCGCAGAAGATGCCGGCGCCGTTGATGTTGCCGAGGATGGTCGTGCCCTGGAGCGCGGTGTCGTTCGCCAGCGTGACCTGACAGGTCGTGCCGTTCCAACGTGCCGACGCTGAAGCCGACGGAAATCGTGGCGTCGGGGGTGATCGCCTTGAGCGTGGGCGGCCAGGGGACCTGCCGCGAGGCGTCGAGAACGTGAAGGTCATGGCGCCGTTGACCGCGATCGTGCCGCTGAACGTCTCGGTGACGGTCGGCGCGGGCGGCGTGGGGTGGCGGGGCGGTCGGGCTGCCGGAATCGCAGGCGGCGGCGCCGAGCGCGATGGCGACGGCCGCGAGAACGGGACGGAACACTCTACGCATGCATTCTCCTTGACGACGAGTCGAACCAAATAGTCGGGCGCCGCAGGCACCGGCTGCCGCGCGCCGCTCGACCGGGCCGGATCCGGCCGCCTGACAGGCTCGGGGCCGGGCTCTGGTAGACTCATGATGCCCGTGCCTGCGGGTTTGTCGCAGCAGAGCGGCCGGACCGGCTACGCCCGCGTCTTAGGACACGAGGTCTCGGTGCCGTTTGCCCTGAGCCGCTGTCTACGGTATCTTTCGCTGCCTAAGGTGTTGACCCACATGAGACGTATGACGATGACGCTAGCGCTGGGAGCGCTGTTGGTCGCCGGGAATGCGCCTGGCGCAGACGCCGCCGCCGACCCAGACTCCGCCCCCTGCCAAGCCTACGCCGCCGCCGGCGACGACACCGCCGCCCGGCGACCGGCGCGCAGGACAAGCCGGCCACGCCGACGCCCAAGCGCCGGCGACCCCGGTGCCGTTTCCTGCCGGACGCCAAGGTCGCGTTCGTCGACCTGCAGCGCGTCGTGCACGAGTCGAAGCTCGGCAAGCCGGGCAGCGACCAGATGAAGGCGCTCAACGACAAGCTGAGCGGCGCAGCTCGCGGCGCAAGAACAAGGAGATCCAGGCGCTGCAGGAGAAGATGAAGACGCAGCAGGCGTCGGTCGCTCGACGACCGTCGATGCAGCGGCATGGAGCAAGCGAGCTCGATCGGCTGACGCCGCGAAGCGCAGTTCATGCAGCAGGACGCGCAGGTCCAGGTCGAGCAGCTGCAGCAGCGAGCTGCTCGACGAGCTTCCAGGACAAGGTGCTGCCGATCGTCGAAGCCATCCGCAAGGAGAAGGGGCTGTGGATCGTCTTCGCAGCTCGGTGACGGCTCGAACGATCGCCGCGGCGCACGCCGGGCCTCGACCTGTCGGCCGAAGTCGTCAAGCGTCTCGACGCGACGGCAAGTAACGTCGCGTCACGCGGCCGAGACTCGGCCGGGCGTCGCATCGGCACGCCCGGCCGCCGGACGCGCGGTCCGTTCATTGTGTACCGCCGATGCAACATCCTGCCCGTCCTCGAGCGCCTGTCGTACCGCTATCCGTCGGTGCTCGTCGACGCGGTCACCCATCACGAGCCCGGCCGCCGCATCGTCGCGGTCAAGAACGTCACGGTCAACGAAGAGTTCTTCCAGGGCCACTTTCCCGGGCACGCCGCTCATGCCGGGCGTGCTCATGATCGAATCGCTCACGCAGGTGGCGACGCTGCTGCTCTTCGGCAGCGGCGGGCCGCCGGATCGGTGCGCGTGGCTGCGCGGCGTCGACAACGCGAAGTTCCGCCGCCAGGTCGTGCCGGGCGATCGGCTCGAGCTCGAGGTCACGATGGGCCGGCGGCGCGGCCGGATCGTGCGCGCGGCGGCGGTCGCGTCGGTCGACGGCCAGGTCGTCGCCGAAGCCGAGCTCGTCATCGTGATCGAGCCGCGCGGACGCGCACGGCGCCGCGACGACGGCGCGCCGCTCGATCCATCGAGACGGCGATCGTCCATCCCGACGCGACGGATCGGCGAGGGCACGATCATCGGCCCGTACGCGACGATCGGGCCGCACGTCGCGATCGGCCGCAACTGCCGCATCGGCGCGTCGAGCGTCGTCGACGGCTGGACCGAGATCGGCGATCACACGCGAGATCTGCGCCGTTCGCGTCGATCGGCCTCGCGCCGCAGGACCTGAAGTATCAGGGGCGAGCCGACGCGGCTCGTCATCGGCCAGCACAACGTCTTCCGCGAGTTCGTCACGATTCACCGCGGCACGGCCGGCGGCGGCGGCGTGACGACGCATCGGCGATCACAACCTGTTCATGGCCTACGCGCACGTCGCGCACGACTGCCACGTCGGCAGCCACACGATCTTCGGCAACGCCGCGACGCTCGGCGGTCACGTGACGGTCGAGGACTTCGCGACGATCAGCGCCTACTCGGGCGTGCACCAGTTCTGCCGCGTCGGCCAGCACGCGTTCATCGGCGGCTACACCGTCGTCACGCGCGACGCGCTGCCGTTTGCCAAGACCGTCGGCAACCGCGCGCGGATCTACGGCGTCAACTGCGATCGGCCTGGCGCGCCGCGGATTCAGCCAGGAGCTGATCGGCAAGCTGCGCCGCGCCTACCGGCAGCTGCGTCCAGCACAACACCAGCCGCGCGCTCGAGCTGATCGAGCGCGATCCGCACGCTCGCCGCGCCGGAGGTGACCTACCTCGTGCAACTTCATCACCTCGGCCAAGCGCGGCGTCATCCTGCGCCGGCCGTCGCAAGCGCGTGGACGATCTGGTCGACGTGGAGTAGGCGCGCCGTGGCCGATCGGCCTGATCGCCGGCAACGGCACGTTTCCGTTTCTCGTGCTGCGCGCGGCGCGCCAGCTCGGCCACGACGTCGTCGGTCGTCGCGATCGAAGGCGAGGCCGTCGCCCGAGCTCGAAGGCGCTCGCGCGCGGAGCTGGGCGGCACGACGTTCACGTGGATCCAGCTCGGCCAGCTCGGCAAGTGCATCAAGACGCTTCAAGGGCGCGGCGTGAGCCGCAGGCCGTGATGGCCGGCCAGGTCAAGCACGTCAAGCTCTTCGGCGGCGTGATGCCGGACCTGACGCTGCTGTCGGTGCTGGCGCGGCTGAAGGCGAAGAACACCGACGCGCTGATCGCCGCGGTGGCCGACGTGCTGGAAGGCAGGGCATCACGCTGATGGATTCGACGGCGCTGCTCGCGGATCTGCTGGCCAGGCCCGGTGTGCTGACGCGCGCGCCGCCGACCGACGCGATGCGCGCGGACTTCGAGTTCGGCTACCGCGTCGCCGATGCGATCGCCGGTCTCGACATCGGCCAGACGATCGTCGTGAAGGACCGCGCCGTCGTCGCCGTCGAGGCGATGGAAGGCACCGACGAGGCGATCGCGCGCGCGGGCAGCCTGGCGGGCGCCGGTGCGCGCGTCGTCAAGGTCGCCAAGCCGTCGCAGGACATGCGGTTCGACGTGCCGGTCGTCGGCGTCGCGACGATCGCCGCGATGCGGGCGGCGGGCGCCGACGCGCTGTCGATCGACGCCGGGCGGACGCTGATCCTCGACGGCGACGCGCTTCGTCCGCGCGGCCGACGACGCCGGCATCGTCGTCGTCGGGCGGCGCTAGACGGCGATGAGCGACGCTGCTCGCGCGCCACTCCGCGATCGGCGTCATCGGCGTCGGCCATCTCGGCCGGCACCATGCGCGGCTTGCTCGGCAGCGATGCCGGGCGTCGAGCTCGTCGGCGGCGGTTGACCTGGTCGAAGAACGCGCGCACGCGGCCGTGGCCGGCACCGCGGCGAGGCGCTGACGGACGACCGCGCGCTGCTCGGCACGGTCGACGCCGTCGTCGTCGCCGTGCCGACCGCGAGCCATCTGGCGGTCGCGCGGCCGTTCCTCGAGCGCGGCGTCGCACGTGCTCGTCGAAAAGCCGATGGCCGCGTCGCTCGCGGAGGCCGACGAGCTGCATCGCGCTGGCCAGCCGCCACGGCGCGATGCTGGCCGTCGGGCACACCGAGCGCTTCAATCCCGCCGATCGCGGCGGCGCTGCCGGTCGCTGCGGACGCCGCGCTTCATCGAAGTGCACCGGCTCAGCGGCTTTCCCGAGCGCAGCCTCGACATCGACGTCATCTTCGACGTGATGATTCACGATCTCGATATCATTCTGGCCGTCGATCGGGACGCGAGGTCGTGACCGTCGACGCGATCGGCGTGCCGGTGCTGACGCCGAAGATCGACATCGCCAACGCGCGGGTGAAGTTCGCGTCGGGCTGCATCGCGAACATCACCGCGAGCCGCATCAGCCGCGACAAGGTGCGCAAGGTGCGGTTCTTTCAGCCGGACATGTACGTGTCGGTGGACTACGCCGCGCAGGAGCTCGAAGTCTGGCGGCTGCGCCGGCGGCCGGGCGAGCGGCCGGCGATCGAGGGCGGGCGCAGTCGAGGTGCCGCGTGAAGAGCCGCTCAGGCGCGAGCTCGAGGATTTCGTCGAGCGCGATCCGCGACCGGCCGGCCGCCGCGCGTCACCGGCGCCGACGGCCGGCGCGCGCTGGCGCTCGCGACGCGGGTCGCCGAGGCGATCGAGGCAGGGGCGAGCTGATGACGTTCACCGACATCTCACGCGTTCATCGCCGAGCTCGAGCGCCGCAAGGATCTCGCGCGCATCAGCGAGCCGTCAGCCCCGACCTCGAGATGGCCGCGGTCATCGATCGCGTCTGCAAGTCGCCGGGCGGCGGGCCGGGACTGCTGTTCGAGAGGCCGACCGGGTTCGACATGCCGGTCGCCGCGAACCTCTTCGGATCGATGTCGCGCATCTGCCTGGCGCTCGGCGTCGAGAAGCTCGACGATCTCGCGGAGGAGATCGAGGAGCTCACGACGCCGCCGCAGCCGCGCGGCTTCATGGACGCGCTGAAGATGATGCCGCTCGTGAGCCGGCTGACCGATCTGATGCCGAAGACCGTCAAGGACGCGCCGTGCCAGGAAGTCGTCAAGACCGACGGCGGCCTCGACGAGCTGCCGATGCTCAAGACCTGGCCGGAAGACGGCGGGCCGTTCATCACGCTGCCGCTCGTCATCACGCGCGATCCCGAAACCGGCATGCGCAACATCGGCACGTACCGCATGCAGGTCTACGACCGCCGCACGACCGGCATGCACTGGCAGCGGCACAAGGGCGGCGCGCAGCATCATCGCGTCGCCGAGCGGCTGGGCAAGCGGCTCGAAGTCGCCGTCGCGCTCGGCGCCGATCCCGTGCTGCACCTACTGCGGCGACCGCGCCGATGCCCGAAGGGCTCGACGAGCTGATGCTCGCCGGCGTCCTCGGCAAGCGCCGCGTCGAGCTCGTCAAGTGCCGGACCGTCGATCTCGAGGTGCCGGCGCAGCGCGCAGATCGTCCTCGAGGGCTACGTCGAGCCGGGCGAGCGGCGCCGCGAGGGCCCGTTCGGCGATCACACCGGCCTCTACTCGCTCGCCGACGACTTCCCGGTGTTCCACCTGCACCTGCCTGACGATGCGCAAGAATCCGGTCTACGTGACGACGGTCGTCGGCATTCCGCCGATGGAGGACTACTACCTCGGCAAGGCGAGCGAGCGGATCTTCCTGCCGCTCATCCGCAAGACGCTGCCGGAGATCGTGGACATGCACTTTCCGGCGGCCGGCATCTTTCACAACCTCGTGCTCGTCTCGATCGACAAGCGCTATCCGGGCCACGCGCGCAAGATCATGAGCGCGTTCTGGGGCCTCGGCCAGCTGATGTTCTCCAAGTGCATCGTCGTCGTGGACAAGGACGTGGACGTGCAGAACGAGGCCGAGGTCGCCTGGATCGCCGGCACGCACGTCGATCCGTCGCGCGACATCGAGATCGCGACAGGGCCGGTGGACGACCTCGACGACGCCGCGATCATGCCGGCGTTCGGCGGCAAGATGGGCATCGACGCGACGCGCAAGTGGCCGTCGAGGGCGTCACGCGCGAGTGCCCGAAGCGGCTCGTGATGACCGACGCGGCCGCCGCAGAAGGCCGCCGCGATCTGGGAGAAGATCAAGGAGAGCCGTGGATCGCGTTGCGCGACGTCTTCATGCGACGATCTCGAAGCGCGTGTCGCGGCCGGCGACGTCGCTGACGCGCGCCGAGGCCGGCAGCGCTGCTGGCCTCGCCCGACCTCGTCAGCGTCGGCATGCTCGGCGAGCTCGCGCGCAAGGCGCGATCGGGCGATCGCGTGACGTACGGCCGCGTGCTGCGATCGTCGCTGGCACGGCCGCGCCGGTCGAGCCTGGCGAGGCCGGCGAGGTGCGCCTCATGGGCGCCGCCGGATTCGGTCGACGAAGCGCGGGCGCGCGTGCGCGAGCGCCGCGCGCTCGCCGGCGAGCGGCCGCTCACCGGCTTCTCGCTGGCCGATCTGCTTCGAGCTGGTCGGCAGCGATCATCTGGCGCTGGCGGAGCTGTCGCGCAGTGCTGCGCGCCGACGGGCTCGAGGCGGTCGCCGAAGTCGCCGCTCGACCGGCTCGGCGACACCGAGAACGCGATCGAAGTCGTGCGCGCCGTCGCGCCACGGCGGCCTCGGCGTCTGGCGGGCGACGGTCGATCGCGCGGCACTCGATGCTCGCGCTCGACCTCATCGAGCGCGCCGTCGACGCTGCAGCGCGGAGACCGGCGTGCTGCGCGCGTTTGCGCCGCTGCCGCGCCTGGATCCGCCCGACGCGCCGTCGACCGGGTACGACGACGTGCGGACGATTGCGGTGGCGCGCGTCGATGTGCGGGACGATCCCGCTGATTCAGGTGGACTGGCCGCTCTACGGGCCGAAGCTCGCGCAGGTGGCGATCGCCTACGGCGCCGACGACATCGACGGCGTCGCCGCGGTCGACACGCTGCGGCCTCGGGCCATCGCCGCGCGCCGCGCGAGGACATCGAGCGCCAGATTCGCGCAGCGTTCGCCGACGCCGGTCGAGCGCGACGGCCGCTACGAGCGTCCGCGGCATGACGCGGCCGGTCCGGCTCGGCGCGGTCGACTACCTCAACGTGCGGCCGCTCGTGTACGGCCTCGAGCGCTGTCCCGGCGACGTCAGCCTGCGGTTCGACGTGCCGTCGGTGTGCGCCGAGCTGCTCGCGGAGGGCGCGATCGATCTCGGCATGGTGCCGTCGATCACGCTATCTCGATCGGCCCGGCGATCGCATCGTGCCCGGCGTCTGCATCGGATCGGACGGGCCGGTGGCGTCGGTCGCGCTGTTCACGCGCAGGCCGATCCGCGACGTGCGATCGATCGCGCTCGACACGTCGTCGCGGACGTCGGCGGTGCTGACGCGGATTCTCTGCGCGCGCCGCTTCGGCATCGCCCCGGCGTTCGTTCCGCACGCGCCGGATCTCGCGGCGATGCTGGCGGCAGCCGACGCGGCGCTGCTCATCGGCGATCCGGCGCTGTTCGTGGACCAGCGCGCGCATGGGCGCCGAGAAGATCGATCTCGGCGCCGCGTGGACGCGAGATGACGGGCCTGCCGTTCGTCTGGGCGTTCTGGGCCGGCCGGCCCGGCGCCGTCAGTGCGGCTGTCGTGGCGCGGCTTCAGCAGGCGGCCGAGGCCGGCGTGCGCCCGGAGCGATCAGATTGCCGACGCCTATTGCGGAGATCGGCCCGAAAGGATCACGATGGCGCGGCGCTACCTGCGCGACAATCTGAGGTTTCGTCTGGACGCGCGCGCGCTCGAGGGACTCTCGGCGTACTACCGGGAGGCCGCCGCGCTGGAGCTCGTCGGCGGCGTGCCACCGATCGCGTTCTTCGAGGAGCCGGCCGCCAGGATTCCGGCATGAACCATCAGGACCTGCTCCGGCTGCTCGATTTCAACTACTGGGCGCGCGACCGCGATGCTGGACGCCGTCACGGTCGCTCACGCCGGAGCAGTACACGCGCGACCTGGGTAACAGCTTCAAGTCCGTGCGCGACACGCTGGCGCACACCTACTCGGCCGAGTGGGTCTGGTATTCGCGCTGGCAGGGCATCTCGCCGACGGCGCCGCTGAACTTCGAGGACTATCCGGACGTGGCCGTCGCTGCGGACCGCGTGGCGCGGAGCTCGAGGGTCAGATTCGGCGATTTGTCGGCGGCCTCGACGACGACGACCATCGCGACGGTGTATCGACTATCGCCTCATGAACGGCCAGCCCGGCCGCTCGATTCTCTGGCAGATGCTCCAGCACGTCGTCAATCACGGGTCGTACCATCGCGGGCAGGTGACGACGATGCTCCGACAGCTGGGCGTCGCGCCGCCGAAGAGCACGGACATGATCGCGTTCTATCGGGAGAGGGGATCGTAGCGCAGCGGGCTTCTCTGGCCGCGGGAGCAGATATGACGCACGACATCGAAGCGCACGACGGCATCGCCGTCCTCCGCGGCGGCGGGGCCGCGCGCGCGTGGAACGGCATCCGCTACAAGACGGGGCTCTCGGCGAACAACGTCAACGCCACGCAGCTCTCGATGAACGTCGCCACGATTCCGCCAGGCGGAGTCGCCGCGGCCCACATCCACGTCGGCTTCGAAGTGATGCTCTACATCCTCGCGGGTCGCGTGCGCCACGAGTACGGCGCCAATCTCGAGCTCGCGGTCGAGAATGAAGCGGGCGACTTCATTTTCATCGAGCCGGGCGTCCCGCACGAGGTCTTCAACCTCAGCGACACCGAGCCCGTCGTCGCCGTTGTCGCGCGCTCGGACGCGAGCGAGTGGGAGCACATCGTGCCGTTTGAGAAAACAAAGACTCCGGGAGTCCTGTCCGCCCAGGAACAAACGCGGAAATGACTCCCGATGTCCTGTCCCCTCGCCTCACGCCGGCCGCCGCGCTCGATCTCTATCGCAACGCGCCGACGGCGCTGCTGGGCCGCATGGCGGACGAGGTCCGCCGGCGAAAGCACCCGGACGGCGTCGTCACCTACATCATCGACCGCAACGTCAACTACACGAACGTCTGCGTCGCGCGCTGCAAGTTCTGCGCGTTCTACCGGCCCGTCGGATCGAGCGAGGGCTACACGCTCGGCTTCGACGAGATCTACAGGAAGATCGACGAGACGATTCGGCTTGGCGGCGTGCAGTTGCTGCTGCAGGGCGGTCACAACCCCGACATCCCGCTCGAGTGGTACGAGGATCTGTTCCGCAGCGTCAAGCAGCGCTATCCGGCGTTCCGGCTGCACGCGCTGTCGCCGCCGGAGGTCATCCACATCTCGCGGCTCTCGCAGTTGCCGGTGCCGGACGGTGATCGATCGGCTCATTGCCGCCGGCCTCGACAGCATTCCCGGCGGCGGCGCCGAGATGCTCGTCGATCGCGTTCGCAAGATCCTCAACTGCTACAACAAGGCGACCGCCGACGAGTGGCTGGACGTCATGCGCCTTGCGCATCGCGCCGGGCTGCGGACGACGGCCACGATGATGTACGGCACGGTGGAAACCGACGAGGAGCGGCTCGAGCATCTCTTCCGGTTGCGCGATCTCCAGGACGAGACGGGCGGCTTCACGGCGTTCATCGCCTGGAGCTACCAGCCGCAGCACACCGAGCTCGGCGGCATCGAAGCGACTGGCGTCGACTACCTGCGCACGCTGGCGATCGCGCGGCTCGTGCTCGACAACTTCGACAACCTGCAGTCGTCCTGGGTCACGCAGGGCGGCAAGGTCGGCCAGCTCAGCCTCGGCTACGGCGCGAACGACATGGGCAGCATCATGATCGAGGAGAACGTCGTGCGCGCGGCCGGCGCCGAGTACTGCATGGACGAGTTCGAAGTCGTCCGCAACATCGAGAATGCCGGCTTCGCGCCGAAACGCCGCAACATGCACTACGAGATTCTCGGCGATCCGATCTTCCGCGAGCGCGAATCGTGCCGCGCATGCTCGAGCTCGCCGTCGCGCGCGCCGACGGCGCAGGCAGGCGAGGCCGACGATCTGCGCGGCTACGAAGCGCGCAGCGCCGCGGGCCGGAAGGTGCGTCAGACGGAGACGTCGTCGGACTGAAACGCCCGTGCTCACAGGCACCACGACAATTCGCGCCCGCTGGGTGCTCCCGATCGATCGGCCCCTGATCGAGGGCGGCTGGATCGACGTGGCGGGCGATCGCATCGCCGAGGTCGGCCAGGGCCGTCCGCCGTCGGCCGCGCAGGACCTGGGCGACGTCGCGGTCCTGCCCGGGCTCGTCAACGCCCACACCCACCTCGAGCTGAGCTGGCTGGCCGGCCGCGTGCCGCCCGCCGGCTCGATGGTCGACTGGATTCGCAGCCTCCTCAGTCAGCGCAGCGCCATGCCTCCCTCCGGCGAGGCCGCGCGACAGAGCGCCCTGGACGCCGCGGCCGCGCGAGATGCGCGCCACCGGCACCGTCCTCGTCGGCGACATTTCCAACACGCTGACATCCGCGCCCGCCCTGGCGCGAGCCGGCCTCGGCGGCGTCGATCTTTCACGAGCTGCTGGGCTTCAACGTCGCCGATCCACGCGCGCTCGTCCGCGAAGCCTGGGCCCGCATCGACCGCGCGGCGGGGCCGCCGACCGGACCCGGAACCCGGAACCCGGTACCTGCGTACAGCGTCGTCGCCCACGCGCCGTATTCGACGTCACCCGCCCTGTTCTCCGAGATCGTCGCGTCACACGCGCTCCGCGCCGCTTTCCGTCCATCTTGGCGAGTCGCCGCAGGAGATCGAGTTTCTTCGCACGGGCCGCGGGCCGTTTCGCGAGCTGCTCGAGCACCTGGGCGTGTGGGCGCCGGCATGGGTCGCGCCGGAGACCGACCCGGTCGAGTACATGCGGCGTCTGGGCTACCTTCGTCCCGGTCTGCTGGCTGTGCATGCCGTGCAGTTGACCGACGACGCCCTGGCGCGGCTGGCGGCGGCGGGCGCGATGGTCGTGACGTGTCCGCGCAGCAACGAATGGGTCGGCGCCGGGCTGCCGCGCCTCTCGCATTTCTACGCGGCGCGGGTGCCCGTGGCGATTGGCACCGACAGCCTCGCCTCCGTTCCCACGCTCAATCTGTTCGACGAGCTCGAGGAGTTGCGGCGCATCGCGCCCGATGTCTCGGCGGCGTCGCTCCTCGACAGCGCCACCCGGCAGGGCGCCCGCGCCCTCGGGCTCGACGCCGATTTCGGGACGATTACGCCCGGGCAAGCGCGCCGCGCTCATCGCCGTCGACCGTCCCGCCCGGCGTGACCGATGTGGAAGAATACCTGGTCAGCGGCGTGCCAGCCTCGTCGGTTCGTCACCTGCAGTGACTGGCGCCCTCTTCAGATGATTGGCACGCCTTCGCACCTACGCCTCGTTCGTCCGCTTCAGCCACTCGGTGTTCGCGCTGCCGTTTGCGCTGGTTGGCGCGTTGCTGGCCTCGCGGCGTGTGGACTTCGAGTGGATTCGGCTGGTGTGGATCGCGCTCTGCATGGTCGCGGCGCGCAGCGCGGCGATGGGGTTCAACCGGCTGGTGGACGCGGGGTTCGACGCGCGCAACCCGCGCACCGCGAGCCGCGAGTTGCCGGCGGGGCGCATGAGCGTCCGCGGAAGCCCGCATGTTCGTCCTCGTCGCGTCGGTGGTCTTCGTCGTCTCGAGCGCGCAGCTTGGGGAGCTGTGCCTGGCGCTCTCGCCTGTTGCGCTCGGCATCGTGTTCTGGTACTCGCTGGCCAAGCGCGTGACGTCCTACACCCAGGCCTATCTCGGGCTCGCGATGGCGGTGGCGCCCGTTGGCGGCTGGATCGCGGCCGGCGGACCGGCGACGGCCGAGCCCGTGTGGCTGGGGCTCGCAATCGGCACCTGGGTCGCAGGGTTCGACGTGCTCTACGCCTGCCAGGACCTGGAGTTCGATCGGCGGGAAGGCCTGAAGTCGATTCCGGTGCGGTTCGGCATCCGCCGCGCGCTCACGATCTCGCGCGCGCTCCACGTCGTGACGATTCTCGCGCTCGCGATGGTCGGCGGGTACGCCGGGCTGAACGGCATCTACGTCATCGGCGTGCTCGCCGGTCGGCGTGCTGCTCATCTGGGAGCAGTCGCTCGTCCGCGAGGACGATCTCTCGCAGGTCAAGCGCGCGTTCGACGTGAACGGCTGGGTGGGCATCCTGTATCTGGCGACGACCGCGGCCGCGGTCTACTGGGGATGAGCGCATGACGCCGGACACCCAGGCACGACGGACGATCGCCGTCGGGGTCACCGGCGCGAGCGGCGCGATCTACGCGGTGCGGACGATCGCCGCGCTGCTCGAGCTCGGCTGTCACCTCGAGATCATCTTCAGCGACTACGGCGCGCCGGCTGCTCATGGACGAGCTCGGGCCGGAGGCGAAGATCGGATCGGCTGGCCGAGCTCGTCGCGGGCCGGTACGGCGACGGCATTCGCAAGGGCTCGTTCGTGATGCACAGCAACCGCGACATGGGTGCCACGCTCGCGAGCGGCAGTCACCGGGCCGACGCGATGGTCATCGTGCCCTGCTCGATGAAGACGCTCGCGGCCGTCGCGCACGGGCTGTCGCGAAGTCTCATCGAGCGCGCCGCCGACGTCATGCTGAAAGAGCGGCGGCGGCTCGTGATGGTGCCGCGCGAGACGCCCATGAGCCTGCCCGAGCTGCGCAACATGGTCGCCTGCGCCGAGGCCGGCGCGATGATCCTGCCGGCGATGCCGGCGTTCTATCAGCAGCCGAAGACGATCGACGACCTGGCGTCGTTCATCGCCGGCAAGATCCTCAACGCGCTCGGGTTCGACCAGAAGCTGTTTGCCCCGTGGAAGGGTGAGTGACGGTTTCCACCGACAAAGCGCCTGCGCGAATCGCGGCATGTTCGACGACATCGCGCGGCGCTACGACACCCTCAACCATCTGCTCAGCGCCGGCCTCGATCGCCGGTGGCGGCGGCGCGCGGTTCGGTCGCTGGCGCTCACCGGCACGGAGCGCGTCGTGGACGTCTGCACGGGCACGGCCGATCTCGCGATTGAAGCGGTGACGGCGACCGGCGGCCGGGCGCGCGACGTGATTGGCCTCGATTTCGCCGGCGAGATGCTGAAGCACGCGCGCGTGAAGGTCGTCCGCGCGGACCTGGCGAGGTCGCGTCCGGCTGGTGCGCGGCGACGCGACGCGCCTGCCGCTCGGCGACGGCAGCGCTGATGCCGTCACGATTGGCTTCGGCATTCGCAACGTCGTCGATCCTGACGCGGCGTGTCGCGAGTTCGCGCGCGTGCTGAGACCGGGCGGGCGCCTCGCGATTCTCGAGTTTGGATTTCCGAGGGTCCCCGGGATCGGGGCCCTCTATCGCGCGTACTTCAAGCACGTGCTGCCGCGAGTGGGCCGCGCCGTGTCGAAACACGGCGACGCCTATTCCTACCTGCCGGCCTCGGTCGAGAAGTTCCCGACCCCGGAGGCCTTCGCCGACGTCGTCCGCCAGGCGGGCTTCACGCGCGTGGAGTACCAGTCGCTCACGCTCGGGATCGTGTATCTGTATCTGGCGCGCAAGTCGTAGCGCGGTCCGGGCTGTGGGCCGCGCCAGCAACGTTTGTCGACAAAGACTGAGCCATGGATTGAACGCCGCTGTCCACTTTGGCCGCCACCAACACCAGCCCCATCGGCGATAGTTCACGAGGAGGCACAATGTCACGATCCTTCCGTTGGGCCGCGATCGTCATCGTCGCAACCCTGGTCACTTCCGCCGCGAGGTCGCATGCGCAGGGCGACGCCTGTTCGCTCTTGAGCAAGGAGGACGCGGCGGCGGCACTGGGCGAAGCCGCTACGGGGCCCAAGTCGATTGGCCCTATGTCGGGCGGGGCAGGCGCTACTGTGACGAGTTGCGAGTACACCGGGTCCGGCATTCACAAGATCCAGTTGACCCTGACCCGTTTGCCGGCGAGCTCAGTAGCTATGTACCAAGGGGATCTGCGCGCAGAAGGCCACGGATGACCTCGCCGGCCTGGGTGAAGTGGCCTGCTGGTATGACGACAAGCACGCAGAGCTGCACGTCATCAGGGGAACTGCGTTCCTCTCCCATTGAGCTCCGACGGAGCGGCAACCCGACCGAGCCGATCAAAGCGGCCATGAAGAAGGCGCTCGACAAACTCTAATGAAGGCTCTGCTCTTCTGTCTGGCACCCGCGGGGCCCCCTCGGTCGATAGTCAGTGCGCCGCGGCTTAGTCCAGTGCGGTCGAGGGTCAGCGGCACCGCCGTGGTTCAGCTCGCCAGCAAGCTCTTTCCGCGGTCGGCGATTCACCGTCTACCGCTTCGTCAGGATCCCCATCTGATCGATCGCGTCCGCCGCCACCTTGGCCAGGATCGCATTGCCCGTCCGGCGCAGGTGTACGTCGTCTGAAAAGTGCTCGGCGGTCCTGGGGACCGCCGCCTCGAAGTCGACGAAGGTCGCGCCTCGTGCGGCGGCCAGGTCGCGCAGCGCATCGTTGTAGAACCGCATGCCGCGCATCATGGCCGCATGTGACGGATACGTCTCGCCGTCGGCGCACATGAGCGGCGCGAAGTACAGCAGGCGCCGCTCCTCGGGCGTGTTGTCTGCGCGATACAGCGACGGCTGCGACGCGACGATGATTCTCTGGCCGTTGCGCTGAACGGCCTGCACCAGCGCGTCCGAGTAGTCGCGGAAGTGAGGCAGGCTCTTGAACGCGGGGTTGTCGACCGCACGCATTCGCGCGGCCATCTTCGCGACGTTCTCGGGATCGCGGTGGCCGAACGGGTCCGGGTCACCCCGGAACAGCCGCCGCACGACGTTCATCGTCAGCCACGACGACGGCGTGAACAGGAACTGCACGTCCGGTCCGGTCAGGCGCGTATACGGACCGAGGTAGTGCGAGTAGTCGGGCTTGAACTCGCCGCGCGCCAGCCACGGCGGCGAGAAGCTGCGCGTCAGGTCGTTGATCGCCTCGAAGTAGATGACGAGATCCGGATTGAACCGGCGCACTTTCAGGTCGTACGCGACGAGGTCGTGGGCGCTCGTGTACCAGGCCGATCCGGCGTTCTGGACCTCGATCGGGATGTCCGGATGACGCTCGCGCAGGAGCGTCTGCAGGAGAGAGGGATAGCTCTCGGCGTACGGATTCGACACGCCCAGCGTCGTCGATCCGCCGATGGTGAAGATGCGAAACGTGCCCGCGGGCTTCGCGAGCTCGATGGGATCGCCGCGGAAGCCGTGGGCGTTGACGTGCTCGACCTGTCCGCCGGGCAGCACCTGCAGGAACGGGTGCGGCGGGCGCCGTCGCGTCTCCTGAAACAGCGATGTGGCGAACGACGCCTGCAGGATGAGCTCGGTGACGTAGAAGCCGCCTCCGGCGATCGCCAGAAGCAGGAGCAGGACGACGATCCTGACGCGCCAACTCACCCGACGCCGTGGTGCCTCGGTCTCGGGCGCCGTGGACTCAGGCACGCGGCATTATAAGACGCCCTCCAGCCAGCCTGGTCTCACCGGCGTCGTATACTGCAAAGACGGCGTCGTATGTACCTCGATTTCGAAGACTATCGGCCCGACACACCCCGCGTCCCGTCGCCAATTTCGCGACGGGAAGGCGTACTGCTGTCGATCATCGTGCACGCGCTGCTCGTGATCGCCGTGCTGATCCTGCCGCGGGCGTTCCCGTCGAGCGAGCCACGGCCGATCGTGCCCGCGAACGAGCCGGTCCGGTACGTGCAGATGACGCCGCTCGTCGATCGGGTGCAGCAGCCGCGTATCCAGGCGGAGCACTCGGACGCCGATCGCCGCAGCGCGACGCGCGAACGCGCGCCCGACGCGGTGAACCCGCTGCCGCTCTCGCGCGGCAACTCGCCGGAGAAGACCGAAGGCGCGCGCGAGGAGAAGGCCGCGGGCCCGGAGACGCCGCAACCGCCGGCCATGACCGCCGCGCGCGAGACGCCGCCGCCAGGCGCCAACGCGACGGCGATCCCGCTTCCGACTCCGCCGGCTCCCACGCCCGCGAGCGGCAGCCTCGGCTCGTCGCTTCGCAATCTGCAGCGCTATCTGCAGGACGAGAACTTCAACAACCAGCGCGGCGGCCAGACCGATCTGGACGCGGACATCCAGTTCGACTCGAAGGGCGTCGAGTTCGGACCGTGGCTGCGCCGCTTCGTCGCCCAGGTGAAGCGCAACTGGTTCGTGCCGCAAGCCGCCTGGATGCTCAAGGGACGCGTCGTCATCCAGTTCTACGTCCTCAAGGACGGCACCATTCTCGACATCCGCGTCGTGCAGCCGTCGGGCGTCGACTCGTTCAACACGGCGGCCTTCAACGCGCTCAAGATGTCGAATCCCACCGTCGCGCTGCCGGCCGAGTATCCCACCGACCGCGTGTTCTTCACCGTCACGTTCCACTACAACGAAGGCCTCGAATAACCAAGAGCCGGAAAAAACTCACCATGAAGGGTGAAGACGTGAAGGGCTTGTTGGGGGAAGAGCTTTCTGACAAGCGGTCCTTCCCCAAAAGCGCTTCACGCCTTCAGACTTCATGTGAGGTTTTTGTGACTGAGACGGGCTCGTGACGCGGCGACTCATAGCCGTCGTCGGACCGACGGCGACCGGCAAGAGTGCGCTGGCCGTCGCGATCGCCCGCGCGTTCGACGGAGAGATCGTCTCGTGCGATTCGACCGCCGTCTATCGCGGCATCGACATCGGCACGGACAAGCCGCCGCTCGAGGAGCGAGGCGGCGTGCCGCATCACCTGATCGACGTTGCCGAACCGACCGAGACCTATACCGCCGCACGCTTTGGCCACGACGCGGGAACGGCCGTCCGCGAGATCACGGCCCGAGGCCGTCTGCCCGTGCTCGCCGGCGGCACCGGGTTCTACTACCGGGCGCTCGTGCGCGGCCTGTTTCCCGGTCCCGCGCGCGACGAGCCGCTGCGCGATCGTCTGGATCGCGTCGCCGCCCGGCGCGGCGTCGAATCGCTGCACCGCTGGCTCTCGCGCGTCGATCCGGAGTCCGCGCTTCGTATCCAGCCGCGCGATCGGAAGCGCCTCGTGCGGGCGCTCGAGGTCTACCTGCTCACCGGGTCGCCGCTGACGTCGCACTTCGACGCCACGGCGTCGGCCGATCGCCGGGCTACGGCGTGCTGCCGCATCGGCCTCAACCTGCCGCGCGAGGATCTGCGGCCGCGCGTCGCCCGGCGTGTCGATCAGCAGATCGAGCGGGGAGTCGTCGACGAAGTCGAGCGACTGCTCGCCGCGGGCGTGCCGGCATCCGCGCATGCATTCAGCGGGCTCGTCTATCGGCAGGTCATCGAGCTGCTCGCCGGTGCCCGTGACGAGGACGCGACGCGCGATCTCATCGTGCGCGAGAACATGCGCTACGCGCGACGGCAGTTGATCTGGTTTCGTAAAGAAGCTGACGTACGCTGGCTCGCACGGGGCGGGGGAGACACCGGCGATTCAGGCGGAGGCCCGCGCGCTCGTCGAGGGATTTCTCACGACGTGAACGCCATCACCCGCGTCATTCTCATCGTCATGGACTCCGTCGGCGTGGGCGAGCTCCCCGATGCCGCGGCCTACGGCGACGAGGGCAGCAACACGGTCGGCAATATCGCGCGGGCGGTGCCGCTGCGCGTGCCGACGCTGCGGTCGCTCGGCCTCGCGTCGCGTCGTGGACATCGGGGGCGAGACGGCGTCGCCGATCGGCGCATTCGGGCGGATGGCGGAGACGTCGGCGGGCAAAGACTCGGTCACCGGGCACTGGGAAATGATGGGCGTCGTCCTCGAACGGCCGTTTCCGACGTTTCCAGAGCGGTTTTCCGCCTGACGTTGATCCGCGAGTTCGAGCGCCGCATCGGACGCCGGACGATCGGCAATGTCGTCGCCTCCGGCACCGCCATCATCGACGACCCTGGGCGCCGAGCACGTGCGAACCGGCGCGCCGATCGTCTACACCTCGGCCGACTCGCGTGTTCCAGATCGCCGCGCACGAGTCAGATCGTTCCGATCGACGAGCTGTACCGGCTTGTGCGACGTCGCCTTCGATCTGGTCGGGCGCGGGCATGGGCGTCGGCCGGGTGATCGCGCGGCCGTTCGTCGGCGAGCCTGGGCGCTTCGCGCGAACGGCGAATCGTCGCGACTTTGCGCTCGAGCCGCTGGCGCCACGCTGCTCGATCGGCTGAAGGATCGCCGGGCACCGCGGTCGTTCGGCATCGGCAAGATCGAGGATCTGTTCGCGGGCCGGGGTCTGACGCGCGCGGTTCACACGACGTCCGACGATCACGGCATGGATGCTGATTCGACGACCGAGGTCTCGCGGCCCGGCCGGGGTCTCATCGTTCGCGAACCTCGTGGACTTCGACACGCAGTCTACGGGCATCGCAACGACGTCGCCGGGCTACGCGGCGAACCTCGAGCGCTTCGACGCGCGGCTGGCCGCGCTCCTGCCGGCGCTGAGCCGGGAGCGACCTGCTCGTCGTCACGGCCGATCACGGCAACGATCCGACGACGCCGTCGACCGATCACTCGCGCGAGCACGTGCCGGTCCTGCTGGCCGGGGCGTCCGTGCGCGCGGGCATCGATCTCGGCACGCGGCCGACGTTCGCCGATCTCGGCCAGACGCTCGCCGAGGTCTTCGGCGTCGAGCCGCTCGAGCACGGCGCGAGCTTCCTGCCGGAAGTCCTGCGATAGACTGGCGCCTGTTCATGTCATCGATTCGCGAACAACTCGAAGCCCGCGAGCATCGAGTTCCTGGCGCCCGAGGCGGCCAAAAGCGCCGCGAGCCGGGGCCGCCTCCGTCCCGAGCCGACGATCCCATCCGGCCGGTCTTTCAGCGCGACCGCGATCGCATCATTCACTCGAAGGCGTTTCGGCGGCTGAAGCACAAGACGCAGGTCTTCTTCGCGCCGACCGGCGATCACTACCGCACGCGGCTGACGCACACGCTCGAGGTGTCGCAGATCGCGCGCAGCATCGCGAAGGTCCTGCGCCTGCACGAGGAACTGACCGAAGCGATCGCGCTCGGTCACGACCTCGGCCATCCGCCGTTCGGTCATGCCGGCGAGCGCGTCATCGACGAGCTCGTGCCGGGCGGCTTCAGCCACTACGAGCAGAGCCTGCGCATCGTCGACGTGCTCGAGAACGGCCGGCAGGGGCTGAATCTCACGTGGGAGGTGCGCGACGGCATCGCGCGGCACTCGAAGGGCAAGCACGGCCTGCCGGTCGGCGCGCCGCCCGAGCATCGTGCGAGCACGGTCGAAGGCCAGATCGCGCGCGTCGCCGACATCGTCGCCTACGTCAACCACGACATCGACGACGCGGTGCGGGCGGGCATTCTGGACGAGGGGGCGCTGCCGGCCGACGCGGTCGACGTGCTCGGGCCGACATCCTCGCAGCGGATCAACACGATGGTGACCGACGTCGTCCACGCAGACGCTCGAAGGCGGCCTCTCCGAAGTCCGGATGAGCGACGAGATTCTCGGCGCGACGCTCGCCCTGCGCAGCTTTCTGTTCGAGGCCGTCTACGAGAACCCGCGCGCGACGGCCGAGTTCGAGAAGGCCACCGGCATCCTCGGCGGGCTCTGGGAGAAGCTGCGCGAGCGGCCCGGAGCAGTACCTCGATCGCGTCGACCATCGAACGCGGAGGGCCTGGACGCGGCCGCCCGCGACTTTCTGGCCGGCATGACCGACCGCTACGCCGTCTCGCTGTTCGAGGAGCTGTTCGTGCCGCGCTCCTGGAGCGTCTAGCCGGCTCCGATGCTAAGATTGCATCCGTTTCGGGTTGGCCGGAGTGGGCCCGGCCAGAGGCTGCTATGTTGCTCGATCTCACGCGGGTTTCCGGGGCGAGCCGCTCGATCAGCTCGATCGGACGGTACGAGCCGGCCGGCGTTCGTCGCTGGCGAGGCGAGGAATTCCGGCTCGCCGGCGCCGGTGCGAGCTGACGGCGGACGTCCGCAAGGACGCGCAGAAGGTGCGGCTCGTCGGGCAGGTGGGTGCCGACGCTCGAGTGCGACTGCAGCCGGTGCCTCGAGCCGTTCGCCGTGCCCGGTCGACGCGAAGTTCGACGTGCTGTTTCTGCCGGCGACGGCCGACGCCGCGCCGGCAGGCGACGAAGACGACGAGGTCGAAGTGCGCGAGGACGACCTCGGCGTCGTCGTTCTACAAGGACGACGCGATCGACCTCGGCGAGGTGATGCGCGAGCAGTTCTATCTCGCGCTGCCGATGAAGCCGCTCTGCCGCGCCGGACTGCCAGGGGCTTGTGTCCGGTGTGCGGCGTGAACCGCAACCGCGAGACGCTGCGCGTGCCAGGCCGAGTGGGTCGATCCCGCGGCATGGAGCCGCTGAAGAAGCTGCTGACGAATGACGACGGACCAGATCGATGCCGAATCCCAAACGACGACACTCCAAGACGCGCACGGCCAAGCGCCGGACGCACGACGCGCTGAAGCCGATCGGCATGAGCGAGTGCCCGCAGTGCCACGAGCTGAAGCTGCCGCACATGGTCTGCCCGAACTGCGGCTACTACCGCGGCCGGCAGGTGCAGAGCCGGTCAGGAGAAGACTGAGCGAGCTGACGCTCGTAGCGCGTGCATTGCCTCATTGCCCATGCCATCACCATGTCGCCGTTGACGCGATGGGCGGCGACCTGGCGCCCGGCGCGGTCGTCGCCGGCGCGATGCAGGCGGCGCGCGCGCGGCATCGCCGGCGTCACGCTCGTCGGGCCCGCCGGCGCTGCATTCGCGCCGAGATGGCGACAGCAGGGCGGCGCGCGCCGGCCTGCGCGCTCACGATCGTCGACGCGCCCGACGTGGTGGCGATGGACGAGTCGCCGCTCGCGGCGCTCCGGCGCAAGCCGCGCGTCGTCGGTTCGCGTCGCGGCCGATCTCGTGGCGCGCGGCGAGGCCGGCGGCGCTCTTCAGCGCGGGGCACACCGGCGCGACGTTCTCTGCCGCGCACGCGGCGTTCGGCATGCTGCCGGGCGTCGATCGTCCGGCGCTGGCCGTGACCGTGCCGACGCGCGCGGGCGCCGCGATCCTGCTCGACGCCGGCGCGAATCTCGAGTGCCGCGCCGAGCATCTCGTGCCAGTTCGGCGTCATGGGCGCGGCGTACGCGCGCGTGTCGCTCGGACGTCGAGCGCCCCAAGGTCGGGCTGCTGTCGATCGGCGAGGAAGCCGGCAAGGGCAACGACCTCATTCGCGAGGCGCACGCGCTGCTCGGACGCGCGCCGATCGACTTCATCGGCAACCTCGAGGCGCGCGAGTTCTTCACGCGGCCGCGCCGACGTCATCGTCTGCGACGGGTTCACGGGCAACATCGCGCTGAAGGTCGGCGAGGGGCTCGTCGAGGCTGGCGCAGGAGATGCTGCGCGAGGAACTGGGCGCCGAGCTGGTCGTCGCAGATCGGCGCGCTGCTCACGCGCCGCGCGTTCGCGCGGTTCAAGCAGCGCGTGGACTACGCGGAATCCGGCGGCGCGCCGCTGCTCGGCGTCAACGGCCTCGCGCTCGTCGGCCACGGGCGATCGTCGGCCCAGGCGGTCGAGAACGGCATCGCGATGGCCGCGCGGCTCGCCGAGCAGCGGATGACCGAGCGGCTGGCCGAGGCGCTGCGTTGTCGAAGGCTCGCCATGAGGGTGCAGACTCATGGTGAGCTCTTGATCTGCAGCAAGTTGCGTGCGCGCGTGCCGTGTGCTGAAGTAGGCAGGTTGCGATGAGGAGCCTGGACGGGCCGTGTGGCCCTGGTCACGGGCGCGTCGCGCGGCATCGGCCGGGCGATCGCGCTGGCGCTGGCCGCGGCGGGCGCGACGGTGGTGGCGGCGGCGCGCGGCGAGAACGCGCGAGCGACGGTCGACGAGATTCGCGGCGCGCGGCGGACGGGCGGAGGCCGTCGCGCTCGACGTCACCGATGCCGGCGCCGATCGACGCGGACCGTGGCCGCGATCGCTCGAGCGTCACGGCCGGATCGACATCCTCGTGAACAACGCCGGCATCACGCGCGACCAGCTGATGCTGCGCATGAAGCGCGACGACTGGGACGCGGTGCATTCAGACGAATCTGACGGCGGCGTTCACCGTGCGTGCAGGCCGTGCTCAAGCCGATGATCAAGCAGCGCGCGGGCCGCATCATCAACATCACGTCCGTCGTCGGCCAGTCGGGCAACGCCGGACAGGCGAACTACGCGGCGTCGAAGGCCGGGCTGATTGGCTTCACGAAGGCGCTGGCGCTCGAGGTCGCGTCGCGCAACATCACGGTCAACGCGGTCGCGCCCGGGCTGATCGACACGGACATGACGCGGGCGATTGCCGGCGGCGCCCAGGAGGAGTGGGCGGCGAAGATTCCGCTGAAGCGCCTCGGCACGCCCGAAGACGTCGCCGCGGCCGTCGTGTTCCTCGCCTCGGACGAGGCAGCGTATATTACGGGGCACGTGCTCGCCGTCAACGGCGGGATGTACTTGTAGGGCGGCCCGGGTTGTGGGCCGCCAACTGAATTCACGCAGGAGGACTGAATGGCGGTTGCGGACCAGGTCAAGAAGATCATCGTCGAGCAGTTGGGCGTCGATGAAGACGAAGTGACGCCGGATGCGTCGTTCGTCGACGACCTCGGCGCCGACTCGCTCGACACGGTCGAACTCGTCATGGCCTTCGAAGAGGAATTCGGCATCGAGATTCCCGACGAGGACGCCGAGAAGATCACGCGCGTGAAGGAAGCCATCGAGTACATCGAGGCGCCACGCCAAGAAGAAGTAAGCGGAGCGACGCGTTGAACAGGCGAGTAGTCGTCACCGGCGTCGGCCTGCTGTCGTCGGTCGGCATCGGCACGGAGGCCAACTGGGACGGCGCTGCTGCGCCGGCCGGAGCGGCATCGGCCCGATCACGCACTTCGATGCCGCGCGCGTTTGCGGCGCGCATCGCCGGCGAGGTCAAGGGCTTCGATCCCCTGCAGTACGTCGAGAAGAAGGACGTCAAGAAGATGGACGTCTTCATCCAGTACGCGCTCGCGGCGTCGCAGTTCGCGGTGGACGATGCGGAGCTGAAGGTCACGCCGGAGATCGCCGACCGCGTCGGCGTCTTCATCGCGTCGGGCATCGGCGGGTTCTCGACGATCGAGCGCGAGCACATCGAGCTGCTCAACGGCGGGCCGCGCCGCATCTCCCCGTTCTTCATTCCCGCGTCCATCATCAACCTCGCGGCCGGCCAGGTGTCGATTCGCTTCGGCGCCCGCGGCCCGAATCTCGCGACGTGCACCGCGTGCACGGCGTCGGCGCACTCGATCGGCGAGGCGTTCGAGATCATCCGGCGCGACGACGCCGACGTGATGATTGCCGGCGGATCGGAGGCGTCGATCACGCCGATGGGCGTCGGCGGGTTTGCCGCGATGCGCGCGCTGTCCACGCGCAACGACGAGCCGGCGCGCGCCAGCCGGCCGTTCGACAAGGACCGCGACGGCTTCGTCATCGGCGAAGGCGCCGGCATCGTGATTCTCGAGGAGCTCGAGATCGCGAAGGCGCGCGGCGCGCACGATCTACGCGGAGATCGTCGGCTACGGCCTGTCCGGCGACGCCTTTCACCTGACCGCGCAGCCCGAGGACGCGCAACGGCGCCGTCCGATCGATGCGGATGGCGCTGCGCAAGGCCGGCGTGCGGCCCGACGAGATCGACTACATCAACGCGCACGGCACGTCGACGCCGATCAACGATCCGACCGAGACGCTGGCCGTCAAGACGACGTTCGGCGAGCACGCGCAGAAGCTGGTGATGTCGTCGACGAAGTCGATGACCGGGCATCTGCTCGGCGCCGCCGGCGGGCTCGAAGCGGGCATCACGGCGCTCGCGGTGCGCCATCAGGTCGCGCCGCCGACGATCAATCTCGACGATCCCGATCCGGCCTGCGATCTCGACTACGCCGCCAACGCGAAGCGCCCGATGAAGATTCGACTACGCGCTCTCGAACTCGTTCGGCTTCGGCGGCACCAACGGGACGCTGCTGCTGAAGGAATATGAGTAACTTCGAACGTCGAAAATCGAACGTCGAAACTGTGCAGTTGCCTTTATGAAAATCGCCGTCTGTATCAAACAAGTCGTCACGCGCGAATGGCAGGTGCGCGTCAACGACGCGAAGACCTGGGTGCGCGACCAGGACGCGAGCTGGGAGCTGAACGAGCCGGACGCCTACGCGCTCGAAGAGGCGCTGCGGCTGCGCGAGAAGCACGGCGGGGAAGTCGTCGTCGTCTCGGCCGGCCCGGCGCGCGTCGACGCAGGTGCTGCGCGAGGCGCTCGCCCGCGGCGCCGATCGCGCCATTCACGTGCAGGGCGACCACTTCGCGACGGCCGACGCGTTCGCCGCCGCCGACGCGCTCGCCGCGGCGCTCAAGGACGAGCAGCGTGGATCTGGTGCTGACGGGTCTCCAGTCCGACGACCAGGGCTTCGCGCAGGTCGGCGTCGTGCTGGCCGAGACAGCTCGGCATGGCCCACTCGACCATCATCATGGAAGTGCAGGTCGAGGTCTCGCAGTTGCGCGTGAAGCGCGAGCTCGAAGGCGGCTGGTTCCAGTGGATCGCGATGCCGCTGCCGGCGGTGCTCACGATTCAGAGCGGCATCAACCAGCTTCGCTACGCGACGCTCAAGGGCATCATGGCCGCGAAGAAGAAGGAGATTCGCGCGGTGCCCGCCCGCCGCCGGCGTCCGCTGCGCGCAGCGGATCGTCGCGGTCTACCTGCCGGAGAAATCGAAGCAGACGCGCATGATCGGCGGCTCGCCGGCGGAGGCGGCGAAGGAACTCGTGCGCGTGCTGCGCGAAGACGCGAGGGTGATCTGATGATTCTCGTCGTCGCCGAACAGACGAGACGGCACGCTCAACCGCGCGTCGTGGGAGGCGATCGCGGCCGCGCAGCAGATCGGCGGCCCGGTGAAGGTCGTGCTGCCGGGCGCCGGCGTCGCGCCGGCGGCGGCCGAGCTGGCGGCAGCCGACGTCGCCGAGGTCATCGCGCTCGAGCACGACGCGCTCGCGGTCTACACGCCGGACGGATTCGTGCAGGCGCTGGCGGCGCTCATCGCCGCCGAGTCGCCGTCGCTCGTCATCTTCCCGCACACCTACCAGACGCGCGACTTCGCGCCGAAGCTCGCCGCGCGGCTCGATCGCGCGCTCGTGACCGACTGCATCGGCGTCAAGACCGGCGGCGGCGCACCGGTGTTCGTCCGGCAGATGTTCCAGGGCAAGGTCAACGCGGACGTCGTGCTCGAAGGCGCCGCGCCGCATCTGGTGACGTTTCAGATTGGCGCGTTCCGCGCCGACGCCGTGAAGAAGGGCGCAGCGGCGCGCCCGTGCGCAACGTCGCCGCGACCGTCGATCCTGCGCAGATTCGCCAGAAGCCCGAAGCGCCGTTCCGTGAAGCGAAGCAGGCCGTCGATCTCTCGCAGGCCGATCGCATCGTCTCCGTCGGCCGCGGCATCAAGGGCCAGGAGCACATCGCGCTCGCCAAGCAGCTGGCCGAAGCGCTCGGCGCCGAGCTGGCGGCCTCCCGTCCCATCTGCGACGCCGGCTGGCTGCCGATGGAGCGCCAGGTCGGCAGCTCCGGCCAGACCGTCGCGCCGAAGCTGTACCTCGCGCTCGGCATCTCCGGCGCCATCCAGCACGTCGTCGGCATGAAAGGCGCGCGGACGATCGTCGCGATCAACAAGGATGCCGAGGCGCCGATCTTCGAAATTGCCGACTACGGGATCGCCGGCGATCTGTTCGAGATCGTGCCGGCGATGATCGCGGCGCTCAAGGGCTAGAAAGGCGCTTGAAGTCCTTGGTGTGAAGAGCGCTCGAGGGTCAGTGTCTCTCTACGATGGACTGCCGCTGAGTTCCCCCCCGAAGTAAAGCTCGGCTTCATGTTGATTGTGCGCCCGGCAGCGCAGCTCGAGGTTCTCGACTGTGGTTTCCCCACCTGCGGCAAATGGCCGGACGTGATGGAACTCCAGGAATCCCATTTCCTGACAACGTCCCTGCGCGCCAACGAAGGCGCATCGGCCTCCATCTCGAGACCAGACCGCGCGGCGCAGAGACGCCGGCAGGCGTCGTGATCGCTGCGAGGCGGCTGCGAATTGCGGTCGCACTCGTGGTCGCGTTGTCCTGCCGGTCCGGCGCTTGTCGAGTCGCTCGACGAGCAGAGTGAGCGCGCGATCGACGATGGCGGCGGGATCGCCATTCGGGATCACATGCCGTAGGAGATCGCGGGCGCGTTCCAGCTTTCGATACGTGTCGCCGCTGATAGTGACTCTCATCAGGTAGCGTTCGGGCGCGATGGGTGCAACCACCGGCCGGCTCGGCCGTGACGGCACGAGCCGTGGCGTCTCGCCAGTGCTCTGGGCAGGCGCCGGCTCTGGCGGCATCTCGACATGTGGAGCAAGAAGCACCTCCGGTGGGACCGGGCCGGTCAGCCTTCGGACACTCGACGGAATCTCAGGCTGCGGCTGTAACGAGGCGATCAGCCGCTCGACCTCACGCTTGCTCTTGTGCCGAGCGGCGTCCAGCAGCCCTTCATGGTTCTCATCCGTGAGATGCGAAGCCAGGAGGCTGACAGTGGTGAGCGTGATGTCCCCGTCGGCGATCTGCGTCAGCAGAAGCGGAAACCGGCGTGCCACACGCGCCGCCGTGATGCGACTGTACGCGGCTGGTTCCGACAAATACAGCATCTGGGTGCAGTAAGTGAACAGTGACGAGTAGCCTGCGCCGAGGTACAGCTTGCGCATATCTAGTTCGGCGAGCAGCGCGAGCAATTCCGCCGTCGTGCGACGCTCGTTGGCGACGGCGTGAGTCGTTGCGGCGAGAAGTTCCTGATCGGTGAGCTGTGCAATGGAGGTGGTCGTCATTCTCTCGGTATAGCATGCGTTTTTCCGACCCTCTCCGCGGCGACGACGCGGCCGATCGGCGCGTGATTTGCCAGCCGCCCGATTTCGCTGGCGACGTGCGCTCAGCGTGACAGCAGAGGGCGGCCACAGCCAATGCGAGCGGATAGATCGGCACGAAAACGATCCCCGCCTGAAAACCTGTCAAGAGAATTCTCTGCTGATCGCGACTCTGTCCGGACAAAGTGTTGGAGGGCCTTGCCGAGAGCGTGAAGGCGCCCGAAGTATGCGCCGGCCGGACCTGGGGCCGGTTGGGAGTGCTGGCGTCGGGAACCTGCGCCGAGTGCGATGCGCCACGTGACGCATCCGGGCAACGTAACCTACTGTCTCCCGAGCGAAATGGAGCCGCCGCCCAAAACTAGTAGGTCCACATTCGTGTGATTTGGTTGACCCCAACCTGCCTGCAGCTACAACTCTCGTGCCAACGGCGGCCGCAGGTCTGGTCGAAACCATTTGACCGGGTCCCGTCGTAGATCACTACAGAAGGCGTCGTTTTACGCCGATTAAGAAGAGACAGGAGTCATGGATCCTCGTCAGCTGCTGGCTGTCACGAACGCGCAGGCGCTGCGGTTCTTCTTCGAGCGCCTGAAAGACGTGAGCGACGACGATGGGCCGCCCACGGGGGAGTTGCTCTACAACGCGAGTGTGCTCGCGCACTACGCGACGACCTCCACCGCGTCGACGACTCATTTCCCCGGCTGTCCGGTCAATCTCTTCACCGTGCTGGAGGTCTTCGTGCTCGACCGCAGCCAGCATGCGGATCCCGAGCTCATGGAAGCGGCAGCCTCACAGTGTCTCCTGCTCACCGGCTTTTTCGGCAGCCAGCTCAAGCGGCGCCACAACGTGAACTGGTACGCCGCAATCGGCGCGGGTTTCTACGAGCAGGCGGCGCAGCTCTCGCACGACCAGAACCGCGTGCGCATGATGCGGGCCATGTCCGCTCGTTTCGACTTCTGGCGCTACCAGCAGGGCCGGCTCGCGAAGGAACTGCGTGAAGAACCGATGCTGCTCAAAAGACCGGCCTAAAGTAGTAAGTGGACCGCCCGTCGCGGGCGCGCGAGCGGGGGTGGGGCCCCGCGAGCAACTGAGGAAGAGGACGTCCGCTCGCCTGCGGGCGGTAACTGTCATAAGATCGCTTCGCCCGCTCCTGCCGCGATCGCTCACTGATGCGCGTATTGCTCGCCTGTACCTTCGTCATTCTCATCGCGACGTCGCAACTGCCGCCGACGCCACCGGTCCGGCCGCCGTCGACGCCGCCGCCAGGTAGTCCGCAGCAGCCGCCGCCGTCGCAGCGTCCGGGACGCCTGCCGCGCCAGCGTTCCGCGACCGGCGAAGCGCTCGAGCGCTACGTCATCGGGCAGTACGAAGAAGCGATTGCGAGGCTCTCTTTGCTTGGCGGATTCAACGTCAGGCAAGCGGAGGACTGGATTCTCGCGACGGGCCCGGAAGCCGCGCCGCGAAGACGGCTGGCAGCGGCGACGATGGCGCTCGAGTACACCGCGTCACGGCCGGGTCTGTCCCCCGCACTCATCGAGTGGGCGCGTGACGTCGCGCGGACGTCGCTGCCGTCGTGGGAGTCCGTCTGGTTGCGCGCGTCGATTGCGCTGGCCGAAGGCTCCGAGGCGTGGTCGTTCCTGGCTCCTGCCGCGCCTCCTGCGCCCAGGACCACGGCGCCGCGCGCCCGCTCTGCGGCGCCTGTCGCGTCGCCCGGTTATCTCGCGGAAGCGCGCGCACGATTTCCTGACGATTCCTACGTCAAGCTGGCAGAAGCGGTCGGCATCGAATTCGACGCCTCGACGCCGCGGCCCTCGCCGCTGTCGCGCCGGGCGAGCGGACCCGTGACGTTCGATCAGATCGCCTCCGAGATGATCGACCCGGCGACGGCGGAACCAGCCTCCGAACGCACCGCGTCGCTCGAACGCGCCGCGGCCGCCTTCGACGCTTTGCTGTCAGACGAGCGGGTCGGCGCCGAGGCGCACCTGCGCGCCGGCTACTGCCGGCTGCGACTTGGCGTGCCGGATCGCGCGCGCGATCACTTCCGCATCGCCGCCTCCTCGTCCGATCCGTTCGTGAAGTACCTCGCGCATCTCTATGACGGCTGGTCGCACGCGCGGGAGGGCCGCGTCGATGCGGCGGCGGCGGCCTATCGCGCGGCGCTGGACGCCATTCCACGTGCGCGATCGGCGGCGACGCTGTTGACGTCAGCACTGTTCATGCATCACAGGCTCTCGGACGCGGAAGCGGTGGCGACGGAGTTCATGTCGGGACCTGCGGCTCTCGACGATCCCTGGCGAAGCTATCGGCTCGGCGACTATCGCTCCTACCGGGGCTTGATTGCCCGGCTGCGCGAGGCCTTCAAATGAGGGCGCGCGTCCTGAACGTGCTGCTGATGGCGCTCGCCGGCGCAGGACTCGCCGCGCAGGACGCGCAGCGGCCGACGTTCCGCGCCGTGAGCGACTCGGTGCCGGTGCCCGTGTCCGTCCTTCGAGGCAAGGAATTCGTGAAGGGCCTCGGCCTCGCCGATTTCGAGCTCTACGACAACGGCGTCCGACAGCAGATCGTCGCGGTCTCGCCGGCGACGTTCGCCGTGGACGTCACCCTCGTCGTGGACACGAGCGGCAGCGTCATCGGCAGCCTCGATCGATTCCGTTCCGACGTGAAGGAAATCGCCGGGATGCTGCGGCCCGACGAGCAGGTGCGGCTCCTCACGTTCGACACCGAGGTCCGGCAGGCCATTCCGATGCAGCCATCCTCGCGCAGCTTGCCGGTCGATCGGATCACGACCGGCGACATGACGTCGCTCGTCGACGCGCTCACCTTCGCGCTCGCGCGCGCGAGCCGGCCGGATCGCCGGCATCTCGTGTTCGTGTTCACGGACGGATACGACAACGCGAGCGTGATGAGCTACGGTGCGATTCCCGAGTTGGCGGGCCGCACCGACGCGATCCTCAACATCGTGCTGGTCCGCGTGAGCGGGGCGCCCAACGAGTGGCCCAACCCGGCCTTCGACGCGCTCGCCACAGCCGCCGCCCGCACCGGCGGCGTGCTGCACCCGCCCACCGGCGAAAACCGCGGCGTCGTCTCATCCTTCCGATCGACGCTCGACGCGTTCCGCCACAGCTACACGCTCTACTACGCGCCCACGGGCGTCCCCGCGGGCGGGTTCCACGAGATCGCCGTCAAGATCACGAAGCCCGGCGACTACACGGTCCGCGCAAGGCAGGGATATTCGGGAATTCAGTAATACCAAAATCACTTGTCGAAAAGACTGAACCATGGAGAAACATGAAGAACTTCTAGGCTTCTTTCTGACCGAGCGAACTTAGCCAATCTTCTTCATGTCTTCATTCTTCATGGTGAGTCTTTGTCTCGACTGGCGCGCCGTCTCGGAACGTCACGAGCCGGCCGGAGATCGCCGGCACGCGCTCGCCCGGCACGATCACGCCGACGAGATTCAACGGATCTGAAGCAGAGACCGTGATCGTCTCGCCCGAGGGCGCGACATGGCGCAGGGCTCGAAGCGATTCGACGGCGACCGGCAGCGCGAACTGCTCGCCGATGAATCCGTTCACGAAGCGTCCGCCACGAATCTCGCCGCGATCTTCGAGCCGGCGGAAGGCGATCAGCACTTCGCGCCAGGCTGGAAGAATCGTCTCGCGCGCGAGCAGCTCGCGGAACACGACGCCGTAACGCCGGAGCAGCATCCAGCACGTCGCTTCGATCGCGACGGCGCGATCGGGCGGCTCGCTCGCGTAGAGCAGCGCCCAGCGTCCGGTGCTGTGACGCGGGCGCGACGTCTTGCCCGAGCCGTGTCCGCTGCGGCGGCGCGGATCGATGAGCGCCCGCAGGTTGTCGAAGCCGTCGGCCGTGACGAGACCGGCCGCGACGAGTTCCCAGAGGCCGGTCTCGACCTCGGACTTGAGGAGGCGGATGCCGCGCACGATGTCGGGGAAGAACGACGCGCCTGCGCGCCGCAGGAACGAGAGGACGTCCCGTCCGTGGCGGCTGAGTCCGGGAATGCCGGCGGTCTCGTCGATGTCGTGCCGCGCCATCATCCAGTCAGACGCATCGCGGATGAAGAACGTGATCGGCGCGACGCTGGTCGGCACGACGCGGCGAGGCCGCGAGCCGTCGGTCAACGTGGGCGACGTCGCAGCCGCCGCGCCGAGGACCGCCGGATGCGGCGACAGCCGGCCCCACCCCACCGCGCCGGCGAGACAGAGCTGGTCGAGCACCTTCGGGTCGTACTGCGCGATGCGCCGCGCGAGCAGCCACGGCTCCCAGGCGTTGGCCGGCGCCTCGAAGCCCTGCAACTGCTCGAGCACGGCGAGCGTGCCGCGATCCGCGAATGTCTGCGTGCCGGGTGCGAGGTGCTGCCACGAGAACAGCCACCGCATGAACGTCGAGGCGGTGACGGGTTCGATCTCGCGCCGCAGCCGGCCCAGCGTGAGCCGGTGAATTCTGGCGAGCAGGCGCCGCTCGCACCATTCAACTTCTCTCCGAGGGGCTTCGCCCCTCGGACTCCCGGCTCGCTCGCTTGCGGACGCGTGCCCGCGCGTCGCGAGCCGCGCCGACCGGCGCGGCTTTCGCTGCTTCGGGCGTGGTCCTGAAACGCCCGCGAAGGACGGTGCCGCTCGCTTCGAGCCGAAGCAACGCCTCGTCGATGTCTGACGTGTCGAGCCCAAGACGCTCTCCGAGTTCCTGCGCGGTGATCGGCCCGGAGTGCGACATCCAGCCGTGCACGAGCGCTGACATCGCGTCGTGACGCTCGGGCGTCGCGGGTTGCACGTCCGGCAGCACCGTCTCGAACGTCGCCGCGGGGAAGAGCGGCCGGAACGTCTTGCCACGCTCGGCCGACACCCAGAACGTGCGCCCGCCGGCGATCGCGCGTGCCGCGCGGCGCTCGGCGACCAGCTCGTCGAACCATGCGGTCCAGGCAGCGCCCATCGGCTCGGGCAGCGCGATCAACGTCTGCAGCGCGTCCTGCAGCTCGTCGGCGTCGCGCACGTCGGGCCACGCCTCGGCCGTGACCTCGGCGATCGCTTCCGGATCCAGCCGCCCGACTTCCTCGAGCACCGACGCGGGCAGCACGCGCCGCATCTCGACCGCCCGCGCGCGCCGTTCCTCGAGCGGCGCGTCGTCCAGATACGCGAACGGGTTCGCGTTCAGGATCTCGTGCGAGAACTGCGACGGCACCGGCGTATCGACGGCCACGGCGCGAACGCGCCCGTCGCCAAGCTGCGCGAGCACGTCCTTCAACCCGTCGATGTCCATCGCCTCGGTGAGGACGTCCTTCATCACTTCCCGAATCAGTGGATGGTCGGGAATCTTGATGTCGCCTTCGATGTTCTCCTGGCACGCGGCCGCGTCGGGGAAAACCGACGCGAGCAGGTCGTCCGACTGCATCCGCTGAATCTGAATGGGCACGCGCCGGCCGTTCCTGAATCGCTGAAGGGCGAGCGACCGGCTGGCGTCCCAACGCCAGCGCGTGCCGAAGATCGGCGAGGGCAGCACGGCTTGCTCCAGCACCTCCTGCACCGTGACGGGACTCAGGAATCGAAACACGTCTGCGAGCGGAAAGCTGTGCTGTTCTGCGAGTGAGATGTTGATGCCATCGTCGGTCGCCGCCGCCTGCAGCTCGAAGTTGAACGAGCGGCAGAATCGTTTGCGCAGCGCCAGTCCCCACGCCTTGTTGATTCGGCCGCCGAAGGGCGCGTGAATCACGAGCTGCATCCCGCCGGCTTCGTCGAAGAAGCGCTCGGCGATGACGGTCGTTCTCGTTGGGACGTCGCCGAGGACGGTGCGCCCCGCCACGATGTACTCGACGGCCTGTTCCGCGCCGGCGCGATCGAGACCGCAGTGCGTCTCGAGCCACGCGACGGCCGCTTCGGCCGTCGGCTTCTTCTCGTTCGCGTCGCCAGGTCTGGCCTCAGGCGCAAGCGCGCTGACTCGCGATCGCACGTCGGCGACGTGTTCCGACAGCTCGACGGTCCGGGCCGGCGCCTCACCGCGCCAGAACGGGATCGTCGGCGCCGCGCCGTGCGCGTCCTCGACGATCACACGTCCCGACCCGACGCGGCGAATCCGCCACGACGCGTTGCCGAGCAGCATGATGTCGCCCGCCGTGCTCTCGACCGCGAAGTCTTCGTCAACCGTGCCGACCACCGTGCCTTCCGGCTCGACGACGACGGAATAGAGGGCCGTGTCCGGGATGGCGCCGCCGCCGGTGATCGCCGCAAGGCGGCCACCGCGCCGGCTGCGCAGCCGGCCGTTCACCCGATCGCGATGCAGGTACGCGCCGTACCGGCCGCGGCGCGCGGCAATGCCCTCCGAGAGCATCTCGACGATCGCGTCGAAATCGGCGCGCGAGAGATCGCGGTACGGCCAGGCGCGCCGGACGAGCGTGTAGAGGTCGTCCTCGCCCCACTCGTCCGCGGCGCAGGTCGCGACGATCTGCTGGGCGAGGATATCGAGCGGCGCGTCGGGCACGATGAGCCGATCCAGCTCGCCGTTGCGCATCGCGAGCACGAGCGCAGCACACTCGACCAGCTCGTCCCGCGACGTCGCGAACAGGCGGCCTTTGGGCACCGCGCCTCGCCAGTGCCCGGCGCGACCGATGCGCTGCACGGCGCCCGCAATGGAACGAGGTGACCCGATCTGGCAGACCAGATCGACATGGCCGATGTCGATGCCCAGCTCGAGCGAGGCCGTCGCGACGAGAATCCGCAGCTCGCCGTTCTTGAGCCGCTGTTCTGCGAGCAGCCGCGTCCGGCGCGAGAGGCTGCCATGATGCGCGGCGACCAGCTCGTGTCCCAGGCGCTCGGCCAGGTTGTGCGCGACGCGCTCGGTCAACCGTCGCGTGTTGACGAACACCAGGGTCGATCGATGCTGGCTGCTGAGCTCGACGAGCCGATCGTACACCTCACCCCACAGCTCGTGCGTGGCGATCGGACCCAGCTCGCTCCTGGGCACCTCGACCGCCAGGTCGAACGCGCGCCGGGTGCTGATCTGCACGATCGTCGGCGCCGGCCGGCCGGACCCCGACAGAAACTGCCCGACGAGCTCGATCGGCTTTTGCGTCGCCGACAGGCCGATGCGTGGCACGCGCCGGCCTGTCAGCGCATCGAGCCGCTCGAGCGACAGCGCGAGATGCGATCCGCGCTTGTCGTCGGCGACCGCGTGGATTTCGTCGACGATGACGGTCCGAACGCTGCGGAGCATCTCGCGGCTCCGTTCGGCCGTGAGCAGGATGAACAGCGATTCCGGAGTCGTGACGAGAATGTGCGGCGGCCGCTTCAGCATGGCCTGCCGCGCCGGCATCAACGTGTCGCCTGTCCGGACGGCCGTGCGGATCTCGGGCAGGGTGTGCCCGTGCTCACGCGCCAGCGCGACGATGTCCGCGAGCGGGCCGTCGAGGTTCTTCTGGATGTCGTTGCCGAGCGCTTTGAGCGGCGAGATGTAGAGGACGTCAGTGCGGTCTTCGAGCGTCCCGTCCACCGCCTGCCGGACCAGACGGTCCAGGCACGCAAGAAATGCCGCCAGCGTCTTGCCCGACCCGGTGGGCGCAGAAATCAGCGTGTCATGGTTCGCGAGGATGTGCGGCCATCCCGCGAGCTGCGGCTCGGTCGGAGAGCCGAACCGCCCCAGAAACCACTGCCGGACGATAGGATGGGCCCAGTCGAGTGACATTTTTTAGTGGCTCGCGGGGGCCCCACCCCCGCTCGCAGCGCCTCACGGGCTCGCTACGCTCGCCCTTCGGCGGTCAACTTTTCATACGCGGGGCCCCCCCGCTCGCGTCGCTCAGCGCCGCTCCTGATCGTCGCGGGCTTCGCGGAGTCTTTCAATCCTAGCGAAAACCCACGGATTTCTTACAGAGCGTTCTAGCTGAGGTGGCATAATCACGCCTTTACTAGCAGGACGGCCGATGTTTCGGACCCACTCGACCATACGTCTGGCCCTGGGCTGTGCCCTGGTGGCTTGCGTTGTGGCCACCGGCAGGGCCCAGACAAACCCATCCCCATCTCAGCCACCGCTCAACGTCCTGGCGCTCCTCGACCAATATGCGCTCGGCAACATCGGTGCCGCGGCGACGTTTGCACAGCGGCCCGGCGTCGATCGGTCGGTGCGTGCGTTCGAGGATCAGGCGCGCCGGTGGATCGAGGCCGATCGGTCGGGCATCGGCCGGCGTCGCCTCGTCGCCGCGACGTTTGCGCTCGAGGTCGCCAGCAAGTGGGTGGGCGGCGGTCCGACGAACTGGGCCTGGGGCAGCCGGCTGATTACCTGGGGATGCATTCAGCTCCGCGCCAATCCTGTTCCCGAGGCCGCCGAGCGGCTGTGGCATTTGGCGGCGGTCGCCACCATCTCCGGCGCGGACGATTGGCACCTGCTGACCGGGCGAACGGCGCCGAAGGGGCAGGCGCCGCGACTGAGCCGCGATCCGTTCCAGCAGGAACCGATGCTCGGGCACATCGGCCATGCCCTGGCGCGTTTTCCATCGGAACCGCGCTTCGCCATGGCCGCCGCGATCTCGCTCGACAACCAGAACTCGGTCGTCGGCGGGCACGGTCGCGATGCCAATCAACGCACGAGCCTGCTGCCCGGCGAGATCGACACCGACTACATCGATCGCGTGAAGGCGGGCCGGGTCATGGGCGAGAATGGGTCGCAGCGTGTGGGATCGTGGAACGCGCGCCTCGCCGAGCTCTATCTCGCGGGCATTCCGGAAGTGCGAGCGCTTCGAACCCGGTACGCCGACTTGACGCGCCACGACTCGGTCTCGGCCGAGGCGCATCTGCGGCTGGCCCACATCGCGTTCCGGTTGGCGGACCGTGAGGACGCGCTCGGCCATCTCCAGGACGTCATCGAGTCGACGCGCGACCCGCATCTCGCCTATATGGCGTATCTGCTCACCGGCGTGATTCGCGATCGGCAGGGCCGCGTGGCTGAGGCGATCGCGGCCTATCGCGCCGCGCTCGACATCGTCCCACGCGCGCAATCGGCGACGTCGCTCCTCGCCGCGCGCCTGTTCACCGAAGGACACCAGGACGAGGCGATCGCGATTGTGCAACTGTTCTTCAACGGCGAGACGGCGCCGCTCGATCCGTGGCGCACCTACAAGCTGGGCGATTACCGGCTCTATCCGCTGTTCATCGCGCAGTTGAGGGCGGAACTGAAGTGAAAGGGGACGGGTCTCCGCCTGTGGAAAAGTCCTGCAACCCAGTTGTCAGAGTTGCGGGACTTTTCCACAGGGGGAGACCCGTCCCCTTTGGAGTTGCTGGAGTTTTCCACAAGTCGAGACCCGTCCTTTTGCTTGTTGTACTGGCTGTCTGGGCCGCGACGCCCGGCGCCGCGCCCCAGGTCTTCCGCGCCGCGACCGACGTCGTCGAAGTGGATGTCGCGGTACGGGCCGGCAAGACGCCGGTCAAGGGGCTGACGGCTGCCGACTTCGAGTTGCTCGACAACGGTGTCCGGCAATCGATCGACGCGATCGTCATCGAAGAGGTTCCGGTCGACCTCACGCTGATCCTCGACGTCAGTCCCAGCACCATCTCGGTCGTCGATCGGTTCAGAGCGAGGGCGCAACAGATCGTGGCGATGCTGCGGGAGAAGGATCGGGCCCGGCTCATCACGTTCGCGACGGACATCGTCGAAGTCGTGCCCTACCGCGTGGGCGGCGAAGCGCTGAAAGACAGCCGCATCTCGGCGGGAAACACGACGTCGCTCCACGATGCGCTGCTGCTGGCGCTGGTCCAGCCGCCCACGCATGGGCGGCGACGCCTGGTCGTGGCGTTCACGGACGGCGTGGATACCGCGAGCGTCGTGGATGCGGCCACGGTCTCTGCCGTCGCGACCCGGGCCGAGTCCGTCCTGCACATCGTGCTGGCGGGGTATCCAGGCTCGCCGCCGCCGACGGCGAAAGCGCTCCGCACGGCCGCAGAAGAGACTGGCGGGGACCTGCATCTGCCCGGCGAGTTCGACGACGCTGTCGATGGATTCAAGCGCGTGTTCGAAGATTTTCGCCAGAGCTATGTCCTGCGCTACACGCTCTCCGGCGTGCCGCGGTACGGCTGGCACGACGTCGCGGTCAAGCTGACGCGGCTGACCGAAAAGCGGTACACCGTTCGCGCAAAGCGCGGGTACTTCGGCGGCTGATCGTCGGAGATATGATGTTCCGTAGTGACTGAACGCGAGACGCTCGATCTGGACATCCTGATCGTAGGCGGAGGCCCGGCAGGCATGTCCGCAGCCCTCCGACTCGCCCAGTTGCAGCAGGCGCGCGGCGGCGACCCTCTGGCGATCGCCGTGCTCGAGAAAGCGCGCGACCCGGCCGCGCACGAGCTGTCCGGCGCCGTCCTCGACCCGTCGGCGCTCCGCGATCTGATTCCGGATTTCGAGACGCAGGGCGCGCCGCTCGCTGCGACGGTTCACCACGATTTCGTGTACTTCCTGACCCGCACCGCGAAGTTCCGGTTTCCGATCACGCCGCCGCCGCTCAAGAATCACGGCAACTACATCATCTCCATCAACCGCTTCGTGAAGTGGCTCGCCGGGAAGGTTGAGGCCGCCGGTGTCGACATCTTCAGCGGGTTTGGCGCCTCCGAAGTGCTCTTCGACGGCTCGACCGTCGTCGGGGTGAGGACCGGCGATCGCGGCGTCGACAAGCACGGGCAACGCAAGTCGAACTTCGAGCCGGGGGTTGACGTGCGCGCGAAGGTGACGATCTTCTGCGACGGCGTGCGCGGCAATCTGACGAAGACGCTCGTGCGGACGCTGAAGCTGGACGAAGGACGCCTCCCGCAGACGTACGCCCTTGGGATCAAAGAACTGTGGGAACTGCCGAAGGATCGCCTGGCTGCCGGTACCGTCATGCACACGATGGGCTATCCGCTGCGCTTCGAGGAGTTCGGCGGCGCCTTCATCTACGCGATGCCGGATGGCCTGGTCTCGGTCGGGTTCGTCGCGGGTCTCGACTATCGCGACCCGATGTTCGATCCGCACCTCACGTATCAGCGCTTCAAGCTGCATCCGTTCGTGTCGGACCTGCTGAAAGACGGCAAGCTCGTGCGATACGGCGCGAAGGCGCTTCCGGAGGGTGGATGGCACACGGCGCCGCGCGTGCACATGAGCGGCGCGCTCATCGCGGGCGACGCGGGCGGGTTCATGAACTCGATGCGCCTCAAGGGCATTCACCTGGCCATGCGCACCGGCATGCTCGCGGCGGAAGCTGCGTTCGAAGCCGTGCGTGCCGGCGACGTGTCAGCGGCGAAGCTCGAGCGCTACCAGCAACTGATCGACGGGAGTGCTGTGCGCCGCGAGTTGTATCCGGTTCGCAACGTGCACCAGGCCTTCTCGCACGGCTTGCCCGCGGGCCTGCTGTACGCCGGGGTGGCGCTCGCCACTCGAGGCTGGTGGGTCTCCGATCCGATGCCGTCGCACGCCGGCCACGAACGGATGCGGACGCTCGCGCAGTACTACAACGGCCAACCGCCGCCGATCGACGCGCCGGCCACGCCGGTGAAGATCGATCGCCGCCTGACGTTCGATCGACTGACGAACGTGCACTACTCGGGCACGCGACACACCGAGGATCAGCCGTCGCACCTGATCGTCCACGACACCGACATCTGCCGGACGCGCTGCCGTGTCGAGTACGGCAACCCGTGCACGCGGTTCTGCCCGGCTGCGGTTTATGAGATGGTGGACGACGGCAGCGGCGGGAAGAAGCTGCACATCAACGCGTCGAACTGCGTGCACTGCAAGACGTGCGACATCATGGACCCGTACCAGATCATCGACTGGGTGCCGCCTGAAGGCGGCGAAGGCCCCCAGTACGAAGGCATGTGACCCTTTCGCGGACCAAGCGGTTTCAGGCCGCGGCGATTGGGGCGCTCGGGATGCCGCTCGTCGAGGCGCTGGGCGCGACGTATCACTGGCGCGAGGACGGGACGCAACATCTCGCCGGCGTTGTGCGCGAGGGCCGGCAGCCGATCCTCGCGCTCTGGCACGGACGGATATTCGCCGCGACGCTGTACTTTCGCGATCGGGGCATCGTCGCGATGACCAGTGAGAACTTCGATGGCGAGTGGGTGGCGCGCCTGATGCGCCGGTTCGGGTACCGCGCGGCACGCGGCTCGACGTCACGCGGCGGCGCGCGCGCGCTCGCGCGACTGAGGCGGGAGATGGCCGATGGCCATCCGGCCGCGTTCACCGTCGACGGCCCGCGCGGGCCGGCCCGGCGCGTCCAGCCGGGCGCCGTCTGGCTGGCAGGCGCAACCGGCAATCCAATCGTGCCGTTCCACATCGAAGCGTTACAGTTCTGGACCGTGCGAAGCTGGGACAGCCATCAGGTGCCCAAACCTGGAACGGAGGTCGCCGTCGCCATTGGCGAACCCATCGACATCCCGCCGGGCGCCGACGGCGCGGCGATCGAAGCCGGACGTCTGACGGTGGAGCAGACGCTTGTCGCGCTCGAAGCGCGGGCGAAATCGCTGCTCGTCACTCGCATGTCGTAATCCATGCTGCTCATCTCTTCCTCGCGCTTTGCAGAACACACCACACCGCCCGGGCATCCCGAACGTCCTGAACGGGCCCAGGTCTTCGAGAGCGTCGCGGACGCGTTCCAGCAGCAGGGCGGCGAGGTTCGCGCGCCACGGCCGGCCACGCGCGAGGAGCTCGCGCGAATTCACACCGTCGAGTATCTTGATCTCGTGGCGTCGACGAGCGGCAAAGCCGCCATGCTCGACGCCGACACGTTCACGAGCCCGGAGTCGCACGAGATCGCTCTGCTCGCCGCCGGCGCAGCCGTCGAGGCGGCGCGGCACACGTGGCAGACCAGCGTCCCGGCGTTTGCGCTCGTCCGGCCGCCGGGTCATCACGCGGAGCCCGATCGCGCCATGGGTTTCTGTCTGTACAACAACATCGCCGTCGCGGCGGCGGCGCTTCGCGCCGACCGCGTGCCTCGGGTCGCCATCGTCGACATCGACGTCCACCACGGCAACGGCACGCAGAACGCGTTCTATCGCGATCCGACGGTGCTGTACGTCTCGAGTCACCAGTATCCGTACTACCCGGGCAGCGGCGCGGCGGATGAGACGGGCGCCGGCGAGGGGCGCGGCACGACCGTCAACGTTCCGCTCGCCGCCGGCGCGCGCGACGCCGACTTCGAGGCGGCGTACCGTTCGGTCGTCGTGCCCGCGCTCGATCGATTCAAGCCGGACGCGATTCTCGTGTCTGCCGGGTTCGATGCTCACGAGCTCGACCCGCTCGCCGGGATGCGCATGACGGTGGCCGGGTACCGCACGCTCGTCTCGCTGCTGCACGATGCGGCGGCCCGGCTCTCGGGCGGCCGCCTCGCGCTCGTGACCGAGGGCGGCTATCACCTGCCGGCCCTCCACCAGTGCCTGGAGGCGACAATCGGCGTGTTAGATTAGGGGTCAGAGCTGTTTTCCACAGCTTTTTCCCTTCCGGTGCCAGAGCTCGGTCGGGCAAAGTCCGCGGGAGCTCTGGCACCGGAGTGGGGAAAGCTGTGGAAAACAGCTCTGACCCCCTTGACATGCCCGACTATCGTCCCCAGGAAATCGAGAAAAAGTGGCAGCAGCGATGGGCTGAGTCACGCGCGTTCGAAGTGACCGAGGATCGGTCGAAACCAAAGTTCTATTGCCTCGAGATGTTCGCGTACCCGTCGGGCCACGCGCACGTGGGCCACGTACGCAACTACATGATCGGCGACATCTGCGCGCGGATGATGCGCATGCGCGGCTACAACGTGCTGCATCCGTTCGGATGGGACGCCTTCGGTCTGCCCGCCGAGAACGCGGCGATCAAGAACAACGTGCATCCCGAGAAGTGGACGCTCGACAACATCGCCCACATGAAGGGACAGCTCCAGCGGCTGGGCATCAGCTACGCCTGGGAGCGCGAGATCGCCACGTGTCTGCCTGACTACTACCGCTGGAATCAGTGGCTGTTCACGCGAATGTTCCGCCGCGGCCTGGCCTATCGGCGGCGGTCCACGGTCAACTGGTGCAGCAGTTGCCAGACGGTGCTCGCGAACGAGCAGGTCGTCGACGGGGCGTGCTGGCGGTGCGGCACCATCGTGACCCAGCGCGACCTGGAGCAGTGGTTCCTGCGCATCACCGCCTATGCGGACGAGCTGCTCGAGTCGCTCGGGGGTCTCAAGGACTGGCCGGAAAAAGTGCTGACGATGCAGCGCAACTGGATCGGCCGATCCGAGGGCGCGCGTGTGCGATTCCCGATCGGACCGCCGGACGGCGCCGCGTCGACGCCGGCCGCGGCGGTATCCTCGGACGTCGCGGGTGACGATGCCATCGAGGTGTTCACGACCCGCATCGACACCATCTACGGCGCGACCTTCGTGATGCTCGCGCCGGAGCATCCGCTCGTCGAGCGCTTCGCCGCAGAGTCGCCCGACCCGGCCGCATTTCGCGCGCAGGTCAGGGAAGTTTCGCGCGCAGGATCGATCCGCCCGGATGACCGGCGAAGTCGAAAAAGAAGGCTTCGACACCGGGCGCACCGCGATCAACCCGTTCACGAACCGGCCGGTGCCCGTCTGGATCGCCAACTTCGTGCTCGTCGAGTACGGAACGGGCGCCGTCATGGGCGTGCCGGCTCACGATCAGCGCGACTTCGAGTTCGCCACCAGGTACCACCTGCCGATCGTCGTCGTGATCCAGCCCGAGGGCCGCGAGCTGCGCGCGTCGGACCTCGATGCGGCGTTCGATGGCGAGGGCACCCTCGCCGCGTCCGGACCCTTCACGGGTCTGCAGTGGTCCGACGCGATCCGCAAGATGACCGAGGACGCCGACGCCCGCGGGATCGGCCAGGGCACGGTCCAGTTTCGACTGAAGGACTGGGGCGTCTCGCGCCAGCGGTACTGGGGCACGCCCATTCCCATCGTCTACTGCGACACCTGCGGCATGGTGCCCGTGCCCGACGAGCTGCTGCCGGTCGTGCTTCCGCAGATCGTCGAGTTCACCGGCCGCGGCGATTCGCCGCTCGCGCACGTGCCCGAATTCGTCAACACGACCTGTCCGAACTGCGAGCGGCCGGCGCGCCGCGAGACGGACACCATGGACACGTTCGTGGACTCGTCCTGGTACTTCTACCGGTTCTGCGACGCGCGGAATCACTCGATGCCGTTCGATCCGGAGAAGGTCGCGTACTGGGGTCCGGTGGATTTCTACAGCGGCGGGGTCGAGCACGCGATTCTGCATCTGATCTACTCGAGGTTCTTCAGCCGCATCTTCCGCGACCTCGGACTCGTGTCGATCGACGAGCCGTTCACGCGCCTGCTCACGCAGGGCATGGTGCTCAACCGCGGCGCGGTGATGTCGAAGTCCAAGGGCAACGTCGTCGACCCCGACGACGTGGTGGCGAGGTTCGGCGTCGACGCGCTCCGGCTCTACGTGATGTTCGTCGCGCCGCCCGAGAAAGAAGTCGAATGGACCGATACGGGCCTGGAAGGCTCGTTCAGATTCCTCGGCCGCGTCTGGCGCATGGTGGACCACTTGATTCCGGCGATTCGCCCGGCCGCGTCACCAGCGGGCCTGGCGCTGGACGACGCGGAGCGCGCCATGCGGCGCCGGACCCACGTCACGATCCAGCGCGTGACGCATGACATCGCGCCGCGCATGCATCTCAACACCGCGATCTCCGCGCTGATGGAGATGGTGAACGACCTGTACGCGTTCGCGGAGCGCCGCCTCATCCGTCCGACCGGCCGCGAGGACGAGCCCGCGCCGGTGGTCGATCGTCCAGAGACGCTCGCCGTGCTGCGAGAGGCGGCCGAGGCGCTCGTGCTGATGATCTCGCCGTTCGCGCCGCACATGGCCGAGGAGCTCTGGGAGCGGCTGGGCTACGAGAACGGCCTCATCAACGCCACCTGGCCGGCGCTGGACGAGGCCGCCGCTCGCGAGGAAGAGGTCGAGATTCCGGTGCAGGTGAACGGCAAGGTCCGCGGCCGGGTGACGGTCCCGGCCGACGCGTCCGATCAGGGCATCGAGACGGCGGCCCTTGCGGCGCCGCAGATTCAGGCGTACCTTCACGGGAAGCAGGTCGTGAAGGTCATCGTGGCCCGCGGCCGGCTGGTGAGTGTGGTGGTCAAATGAACAAGCTGCGGATCGTTCTGGCGTCGGCGCTTCTCGCGTGCCTGGTGTGCCTCCCCGGGTGCGGGTACGCGCTCGCGGGCCGCGGCAACAGCCTGCCGGACTACATCAAGACGATTGGCATCCCGAATTTCACGAACCAGTCGCGGACGGCAGATCTCGATCATCTGCTCACCGAGGCGGTGAGCGCTGAGTTCAAGACCCGCGGGCGCTATCGCATCGTCCCGGACCGCACCAACGTGGACGCCGTGCTCACGGCGACGATTCAGCCGATCCTGCTGATTCCGGCCGAGATCTCCCCGACGGGCCTGGCGTCCAAATACGTCGTGACGCTGATTGCCAGCGTCGAGTTCTTCGACGAGAAAGAGAAGAAGCCGTTCTGGGCGAATCCGGTGTTCCGGCTGACCGACGAGTACAACGTCCCGAACGCGGCGACCGTCCCGGATCCGTCGGTCGTGTTCAGCGCCGACAAGAACGCGCTCGAGCGCATCGCCCGCAACTTCGCTCAGAGCCTCGTCACGTCGATCCTCGAAGCGTTCTGACGGGCCGTGCCGCACATCGATCCTGCCGCCCTGCAGAAACAGATCGCCCTGCGCCGCCTTGGCCCGCTCTATCTGCTCGTCGGCGACGACGTCAGGCGGATTGAGCAGCTCCTGGACGAGATTGAATCAACGATCGACGCCGCCGATCGCCCGTTCGCAGTCGATCGCCTGTACGCCGCGGACGCCGGAGGTGCGCCAGTGGACATCGTCGCGACCGCGCGCGTGTTTCCAATGCTCGGCGACCGGCGCATCGTCTTCGTCATGCGCGCCGAACGGTTCCTCAAACCGAAGCGGGCCAGCAAAGCAGGAGAGATCGAGGCGGTCGACACGGCCGGCGAGGAGCCGGCGGCCATCGATCTGAGCGCGCTCGAGGAGTACGTCGCCAAGCCGGTGGCCTCCACCTCAGTCGTCTTCGTCGCGACCGACGTCGACCGTACGCGACGGTTCACGAAACGGCTGTACGAGAAGGCGCAGGTCGCCGAATTCTTAGGCCTCGACGCCGATACTCCGCAGGAACGCCGCGACCTGAAGCGTGCGGCCGCCGTGGAGCTGCGTGAGCAGATCGAGCGGGCCGGACGAACGATCGATCCGAAGGTGCTGGAGATGCTCGTGGATCGCGCGGCGGGCGACATCTCCAAGCTGCGCGGCGACGTCGAGCGTCTCCTCCTGTACACCGAGGGCCAGACGCGGATTTCACGCGATGACGTGGACGAGATTGCGGCCGTTGAATCGACGGTGGAGGACGACTGGGCGGTGGTGAATGCGATTGCCGACGGCAAGCCCGCCCTGGCGCTTCGCGAGACCGGCTACCGGCTCGATCGCGGCGACTCGCCGCACATGCTGGTGGGGCAGCTGCGGTGGTGGGTGTCGGAGAGGCTGTCGCAGTCGGCGCCCGGGCGCGTCAAGCCGGCGCTCGAGGCGCTGCTCCGCACCGACCTGGCCCTCAAGAGCTCGGGTGGCGACGAACGAGTGCTGATCGAGCGGCTGATTGTGGAGCTGGCCGGCTAGGCCACTAGGCGCCGGACGTCACTTCAGACGTCGTACGAGCCGTGACTTGTAGCGGCCGGCGGCGTTGTCGTGAATGATGCCCTTCGCGGCCATCTTGTCGACGATCGAGAACGTCCGGCTGAGGGCCGCTTTGGCTTCGCTGGTCTGACCCGCGTCGAGCGCGGTCCGGATGGTCTTCAGGGCGGTGCGCAGCTTGGCGCGCAGCTCGCGGTTGTGCGCGGTTCGCTGGAGAGTCTGGCGGTGCGCCTTCACCGCCGATGCATGTCGAGTGGCCACTTAGGATCCTCTCGGCCCGTTTTCCCGGGCCAAAACACGAAAGTATAGCATTTCGGGCCTACGCCTCGCCCTCGCCTTCCTTCTCGCGGCGCAGCCTGCGGCGTTCCCGCCGATCGGGCATGCCGGTTGCGGCCCGGCGCCGGCGCGGGCTCGCCAGCCGGACGAGGTCGAGCAGCGCCTGTTCCTCGGGCGACGGGGGCGGCGTGATGTCCTCGTACAGCAGGCGCGCCTCGGCTTTCGGGACGTGCCGCTCCGCCAGCGCCCGGACGCGCACCCGCTGCCGGCGCCCCAGCGTCCTGGTGATCTCGATCACGTCGCCCGGCTTCAGCTCGCGGTGCGGCTTTGCGGACTGACCGTTCACGTTCACCTTGCCGCCCTTGCACGCGCGCTGCGCCTCCGAGCGCGTCTTGAACAGGCAGGCGACATCGAGCCAGACGTCGAGGCGGGGGACGGGTCTGTTTTCCACAGATTCAGCCATTTTGGGGACAGGCCTTCGCCGGAGCAAGTGCTCCGCGGAGGCCTGTCCCTAAACTGCTCATTTCTGTGGAAAACAGACCCGTCCCCTTAAACTATGCGCATGACTCGCCTGATCTGCTGCGCGGCCATCGTGGTGCTCGTCGCGACGCCTGCCGTCACGTCTCAGGCGCCTCGCGTGACGACCCCGCTGGCGGAGTTCGGGAACAACTTCGGCGACGACTACTTTCTCGCCAACTACAAGCAGCTCGCCGCGTACTGGCACAAGCTCGACCGTGAGTCGGACCGCATGGCCGTCCAGTCGATCGGGAAGACCTCCGAGGGTCGCGAGCAGCTCATGGCGATCGTCACGTCGCCGGAGAATCATCGCCATCTCGCGCGCTACAAGGACATCGCGCGGCAACTGGCGCATGCCGAGGGCCTGACGCCCGAACAGGCGCGTGCGCTCGCGAAGGAAGGCAAGGCCGTCGTCTGGATCGACGGCGGGCTGCACGCCAACGAAGTGCTGGGCGCGCAGCAGCTCGGCGAGATGGTCTACCAGATGGTCAGCGGCACCGACGAGGAGACGCTGCGGATTCTGAACGACGTGATCATCCTCTTCGTCCACGCGAATCCGGACGGGCACGATCTCGTGGCGGACTGGTACATGCGGACGCCGGATCCGAAGCAGCGATCGTCTGCGGGCCTGCCGCGGCTGTACCAGCAAGTACATCGGGCACGACAACAACCGTGACTTCTTCGGCTCGACGCAGCTCGAGTCCGAGAACATGAACCGCGTGCTCTACCGCGAGTGGTATCCGCAGATTCTCTACAACCACCATCAGAGCGGCCCGCAGGGCACGATCCTCTGGTCGCCGCCCCTGCGCGATCCCTTCAACTACAACCAGGACCCGCTGCTCGTGCTCGGCATCCAGACGATCGGCATCGCGCTGCAGACGCGTCTCGCCGCGGAGGGCAAGCCAGGCGCCACGGCGCGATCGGGCGGTCCGTACGACGGCTGGTGGAACGGCGGCCTGCGCAACACCGCGGCGTTCCACAACACGATCGCCATCCTGACCGAGATGATCGGCAGCCCGACGCCGACGCGCGTGCCGCTCGTCATGGAGCGGCAACTGCCGTCGAGCGACCTGACGTTCCCGGTCCCGCCGCAGGTCTGGCATTTCCGACAGTCGGTGGACTACTCGATCTCGTGCAATCGCGGCGTGCTCGACCTCGCGTCGCGGATGAAAGAGAACTTCCTCTACAACCGCTACGTCATGGGCCGGAACTCGATCGAGCGGGGGAGCCGCGACACGTGGACGCCGAAGCCGCATCGGTATGCCGCGGCGGTGCGGGAGGTCGCGCCTCCCTCACCGGCGGGCGCGGCGGCGGCCGGCGGACGAGGGGGCGGACGCGGTGGCGCCGCCGTGAACGAAGAGGCGCTCTGGGCCGCGCTGCGCAAGCCCGACGATCGCGATCCGCGCGCGTACATCCTGCCGTCGAGTCAGCCGGACTTCGCGACCGCGACGAAGTTCATCAACGCGCTGCTCGAGACCGGTATTCGCGTGCACCGCGCCACCAGCGCGTTCACCGTCGCGGGCCGCTCGTACCCCGCCGGCTCGTTCGTCGTCTTCACCAGTCAGGCGTTCCGGCCGCACGTGATCGACATGTTCGAGCCGCAGGATCATCCCGACAACTTCGCCTACCCGGGCGCGCCGCCGACGCGGCCCTATGACAACGCCGGCTGGACGCTCGCGCTTCAGATGGGCGTCGAGTTCGATCGGGTGCTCGAAGGCTTTACGGGACCGTTCTCGGTCGTGCCCGACTGGAACCTGCCCGCGCCGGCCGGCCGTGTGCCGGCGGGCACGGCCGCTGCGTTGTCCGTGAGTCCCGTGCAGGTCGACAGCTTCGTCGCGGTCAATCGTCTCCTCGCGGCCAACGAGGAAGTCGGTCGCGCCGCCGACGGCACATTCGTCGTCACCACCCGGCCGAGCACGCTCGGGCTCGTGCGGAAGATCGCGGCGGAGCGCGGGGTGGACTTCAGCGCGGTGACCGCGGGCGCCTCAGGAGCGGCCGCCCGCCTGACGCGGCCACGGGTGGGGCTCTGGGATCAGTACGGCGGATCGATGGATGCCGGCTGGGCGCGCTGGATCCTCGAGCAGTTCGAGTTCCAGTTCGATCGGGTCTTCGCGCCGGAGCTCGACGGCGGGAACCTCAACGCGAAGTACGACGTGCTCGTCTTCGTCGAAGGGGGAATTCCGGGTGCGCGGCGCCGGCCGCGGCGGTGGACGCGGGCGCGGGCGGGCGCGGCGGCGGCGCCGGACCGGTCAACATCCCGGAAGAGTTTCGACATCACGTCGGCACCGTGACCGTCGAGCGCACGCTGCCGCAGCTCAAGCAGTTCGTCGAGAACGGCGGGACGATCCTCGCGATCGGCGCCTCGGCAACGAATCTCGCGAGATTCCTCGGTCTGCCGCTCGAGAACCACCTCGTCGAGAACGGTGATCCGCTGCCCCAGAACAAGTTCTATGCACCCGGCTCCGTCCTGCGCGCCCGCGTGGACGCGACGCTGCCGATCGCCGCCGGGATGAAGGCTCACACCGACGTCTTCTTCGACAACAGCCCGGTCTGGAAGCTCGGTCCAGACGCCGCGGCGAAGAGCGTCCGGCCAATCGCGTGGTTCGATTCGCGCACGCCGCTCAGGAGCGGCTGGGCGTGGGGACAGGAGTACCTGGAGCACGGCGTCGTCGCCGCGCAGGCCACGGTCGGCAAGGGCAGGGTCTTTCTCTTCGGCGCCGAGATTCTGCAGCGGGCCCAGCCGCACGGCACGTTCAAGTTTCTGTTCAACGGAATCTATGCGCGCTAGGTCTAAGAGGTGGTCCGCATGAACGCCAAATCAGTCCTCGGAGTCGTCTGCGCGGCCGCCATGGCTGGCGGTCTCGTCTCCGCCCAGTCGGCGGAGCCCGTGGACCAGTCAGCGATTGCCAAGATTCGCGACGAGGGTCTCAACCGATCGCAGGTCGGCGCGCTCTTCAGCATGCTCGCCGACGGCATCGGGCCGCGGCTGACGGGATCGCCCGAGCACAAGCGCGCCGCCGACTGGGCGCGCGAGACGATGGCCGGCTGGGGCTTGTCGAATCCGCGCCTGGAGGCCTGGGAATTCGGCCGCGGCTGGACGCTCGACCAGTTCACGATTGAGATGGTCGAGCCGCGGTACATGCCGCTGCTCGGCTACGCCGAGGCCTGGAGCCCCTCGACGCCTGGCGAGGTCATCGTGCCCGCCGTCGTTCGTCGCCGGGCAAGACCGCCGACGACGTTGGCGGCCATGCCGGACCGGCTCAAGGGCGCGGCGGTCCTTCAGGCCGCGCATCGTGACGAACTTCATCGCGACCGATCGCGTCCAGCCGGCCCTGCAGCCCGACCCGACGCCTGCGCCTGCCGCGGCGGGCCAGCAGGGCGCGGCCGGCGGCCGACAGGGCGCCGCGGGGCGCACCGGCGGAGGCGGCGGCCGCCAGGGAGGCGCCGCAGGCGGCGCTGCACGGTGCGACCAGGCATCGGCAAGGCCGGCGCCGCGGTGCTGCATCCAGCCGAGCCGCGGCATGCACGGCACGGTGTTCCTGGCCGGCGGCCGCGATGCACCGGCTGACCCGCTGCCGAAGAATCCGTGCTCGCCGGCGAGCACTACAACATGATCGCGCGTATGCTCGCAGCAGGAGCATCCCCGTGAAGCTCCGCGTGAACGTGCAGGCGCGCTTCCTCGATCAGGATCGCAACTCCTACAACGTGCTCGCCGAGATCCCCGGGCACCGATCCGGTCCTGAAGGATCAGGTCGTCATGCTCGGCGCGCACCTCGACTCGTGGCACACTCGGCACGGGCGCGACCGACAACGCCGACGGCGTCGGCGGTCGTCGATGGAGGCGTTCCGGATTCTCAAGACGCTCGGACTCTCAGACGCGCCGCACGCTCCGCCTCGCGCTCTGGAGCGGCGAAGAGCAGGGACTGCTCGGCGCGCGCGCCTACGTGCGCGCGCACCTCGAGGGCGAGGCCAACAAGGCTGCGCGCGAGAAGATGTCGGTGTACTTCAACATCGATCCGGGCAAGGGCCCGATCTACGGCTGGTATCTCGAGAACAACGACGCGCTGACGCCGATCTTCGACGCGTGGCTCGCGCCGTTCAAGGACCTGCAGCTCGGCGCGCTGAAGAACGTGCGTCAGGGCGATCGGCAGCACGGATCACCTCGCCTTCATCGCGCGCCGGCGTGCCGGGATTCAACCCGATCCAGGACTACGTGGACTACGACGTCCGCGAGCACCACACGAACGCGGACACCGCGGAGCGCATCAAGGAAAGCGATCTGAAACAGAACGCGATCATCCTGGCCGCGTTCGTCTACCACGCGGCGATGCGTGCCGAGATGCTGCCGTCTCCGGTGAGGAAGTGAAACCCGGTCGAGCCTGGATCGTCCTCGTCGCGCTCGCGGCGCTGCTCGTCGTCGCGATGGCTATTCGCTCGGCGTCGGATCCGGCGGCTGTCGAGCGCGCGGATCTTTCGTTCACGCTCAAGGACATGAACGGCCAGGACGTCGCGTTGTCGGACTTCGCGGGCAAGCCGCTCGTCGTCAACCTCTGGGCGACGTGGTGCGCACCCTGCCGCACCGAGATGCCGCAGCTCGTCGAGCTCAGCGAGAAATACAAGGCGCGCGGCGTGGCGATCATCGGCATCTCGATCGACGACTCGCCCGAGGAGATTCGCGCGTTCGCGAAGCAGTTCGACGTCCCGTATCCGACTGCTCGTCGGCGACGGGCGCGAAGACGTGCTCTCGTCGATGGGATACTTCGGCGCGCTGCCGATGTCGATCTTCATCCGCGCCGACGGCATCGTCTCGCATCGCATGGTAGGCGTGGAGACGACGAGCACGTGGGAACGACGGATCGAGGCATTATTCTGATGACCGCCGACCGCCCCCAGGCGAGCGGAGCGAGCCGTCGGGGGCGCGCGCGCGGGGGTGGGGCCCCGCGCGCAAGAGGAGATTAGATGACTCGTGTCACCGTCGTTCTGCTTGGCCTGTTCCTCACGCTCGCGTCCGCCGACCTGGCGTCGGCTCAATGGCTTGGCGTGAAGGGCGGTGTCACGCTCTCGAACGTCCATTTCGATCCGGACGAGAGCTCGCTCAGCCCGAAAGGCGAAGTGGGCTACGTGTTCGGGGGCATCTTCAACTTTCGCCTCTTCGGCCTCGGTCTCCAGACCGAGGCGCTGTATTCGCAGCGCCGGGTGACTTTCGAGGATTTCATCGAGGACACGACGACGTACCTCGAAGTTCCCGTGCTCGCCCGCGTGGGCGTCTTCGGTGGCGGCGCGTGGCGCGGGTACGTGCGTTGGGGGCGCGGTGTTCGGCGTGCTGCTCAGTGCGCAGGAGTCGTTTGCCGGTCGAGTCGGAGGACGTCAAGGACGCGTTCGAGTCCATCGAGCTCTCGGCGTCGATCGGCGGCGCACGCCGAGTGGCGAAACCGCTGGGTCTTCGACTTCCGCTACCTGTACGGTCTGACGGACCTGTACGCCGGCCCGGGCGCGCCGTCGGCCCGCCAGCGCGCGATGCAGATCACCGTCGGGTACCGGTTCTGAGAGGGGGTCAGGTCTTGTATTACCACCTGGTAATACAAGACCTGACCCCCGACCTTCACCCACCTTCAATTCGCCAGCGCGGACGCCACGAGCTCGCGCGCCTTGTCGAGCATGGCGTCGATCTGCGACGCGTCCTTGCCGCCAGCCTCGGCGAAATCCGGCCGGCCGCCGCCGCCGCCGCCGACCATCGGCGCCAGCTCCTTCACGAGCTGACCCGGCCTTGACGCGGTCGGTCAGATCCTTCGTGACCGAGACGAGCAGCTGGACCTTGCCGTCGCTCTCGGCTGCCAGGACGACGACGCCGCGCTTGAGACGATCGCGCAGGGAATCGGACAGGCCGCGGAGCGCCGCCTTCTCGAGGCCGGTCGACGCGACGTGCGATGAGCCTCGCATCGCCGATCGGCGATGGTGTCGTCGTCGTCGCCGCGGCTGCCGCCGCCAAGCGCGAGCTTCATCTTCAGCTGTTCGTTCTCGCGTGCCAGACGCTTCGCGTCCGCCTGCAGCCGCGCGATGGCATCCGCCGCCTGATCGGCCGGCACGCCAAGCGCGTCGAGCGTCGCGATCGAGCGCGGTCTCGCGTGCCTGGAGATACGCGACTGCGCCGGCGCCGGTCAGCGCCTCGATGCGCCGCACGCCGGCCGCGACGCCCGACTCCTCGGTGAGGACGAACGGACCGATGTCGCCGGTCGCGCGGACGTGCGTGCCGCCGCAGAGCTCGACGCTGAAGCCCGGGATCGTCACGACGCGCACCTTGTCGCCGTACTTCTCGCCGAAGAGCGCCATCGCGCCGGCCGCGATCGCCTCTTCTGTCGTTCGGATCGCTCGTCTCGACGGGCGTGTTCCGGTAGATCTGTTCGTTGACCACGCGTTCGATGTCGCGCTTCTCGTCGGCGGAGAGCGCGGAGAAGTGCTGAAGTCGAACCGCAGCCGATCCGGCGCGACGAGCGATCCCGCCTGTCGCACGTGCGTGCCGAGCCGCTGCCGGAGCGCGGCGTGGAGCAGGTGAGTCGCCGTGTGGTTGCGGCGAGTGGCGTCGCGCACGTCGTGACGTCGACTCTGTGCGGTGACGCGGTCGCCTGCCGCGACCGGCGCCGCGATCGCCACGTGGTGCACGCGTGGCCCGCCCGGTGCCAGCCGCGTCATGCCACTGACGCGTCGCGATGCGCTGGCCGCCCTTCGAGCAACGCGCCGGTGTCCGAGACCTGGCCGCCCGACTCGGCGTAGAACGGCGTCCGGTCGAGCACGACGTAGCCGCTCGCGCCCGGCGCCAGCGACCCGGCCTGGCGCCGCTCGTCGTCGAACAGCGCCAGAATCTTCGCGTCGTCACGTCGGTCGCGGTATACCCGGTGAACTGGTCGGGCAGCGCTTCCAGCCGCTGTCGCTGCTTCGCCCGGTCGCGAACTCGAACTGCGCGCCTTCGCCTCGAACGCGCTCGACGCCCGCGCGCGCTCGCGCTGCGCCTCCATCGCGGCGTCGTAGGCCGCGCGATCGATCGCGAGACCACGCTGGCCGGCGAGGTCCTCGGCAAAATCGAGCGGCACGCCGAGCGAGTCGTACAGCCGGAACACGTCGTCGCCCGGACGACGCGTCGCCCCCGAGCCTTGACCGTGCGATCGAGCAGATCCTCGAGCTTCGGCAGCCCTGAGGTGAGGACCGCCTCGAAGCGATCCTCCTCGGAGCGAACAGTGCGCACGATCGCCGTCGCGGCCGGTGCGCGAGCTCCGGATACGCGCCGCCCATCTCGGCCACGACGACGTCGACGAGGTCGTGCAGGAACGGCTTCGTGAACCCGAGCTTCTTGCCGTGCCGCATCGCGCGCCGCATGATCTTGCGGAGCACGTAGCCGCGCCACTCGTTCGACGGCACGACGCCGTCGCCGATGAGGAACGTCATCGCCCGCAGGTGATCGGCGACGACGCGCATCGAGACGTCGGGATGATCGACCGGACCCGGCGCTGCCGTGTAGCGCCGGCCCGCGCGCTCACCGATGGCGGTCGAGAATCGGCGTGAACAGATCGGTGTCGTACGTCGCGAGCTTGCCCTGGATGACCGCACGTGACGCGCTCGAGGCCCATGCCCGTGTCCACCGACGGCGCCGGCAGCGGATTCAGCGTGCCGTCCGCGCTGCGGTCGAACTCCATGAACACGTTGTTCCAGATCTCGACGTAGCGTTCGCAACTGCACTCGGGGCCACGGCACACCGGCTCGGGGCACGGAATCTCGTTGCCGCGGAAGTAGAGAATCTCCGAGCAGCGCCCGCAGGGACCCGTGTCGCCCATCTGCCAGAAGTTGTCCGCCAGGCCGAGCTCCGTGATTCGCGACGCCGGCACCAGCGTCGTCCAGCGGTCGAACGCCTCGTCGTCGCGCGGGATGCCGGCCTCGCCCTTGAACACGGTCGGGAACAGCCGATCGGGCGTCGAGCTTCCAGACGTTCGTCAGCAGCTCCCAGGCGAACGGAATCGCGTCTTTCTTGAAGTAGTCGCCGAACGAGAAGTTGCCGAGCATCTCGAAGAACGTGTGATGCCGCAGCGACGGCCCGACGTTGTCGAGGTCGTTGTGCTTGCCGCTCACCCGCATGCACTTCTGCGACGTCGTCGCGCGCTTGTAGTCGCGCCGCTCCTTGCCGAGGAACACGTCCTTGAACTGGTTCATGCCCGCGTTCGTGAAGAGCAGCGTCGGATCGTCCGCCGGGACGAGCGAGGACGACGGCACGATCCGGTGGCCGTGGCGTGCGAAGTAGTCGAGAAAGCTCTGGCGAATCTCGTTGGCGGTCATGCGACAGAACATTGTACAGAGGGCGAAGGACGAAAGGCGAAGGGCGAAGGTCGATGGCGAAGGTCGAGGGCCGAAGGCCGCAGGTTCGAGGAGGGCGCCAAGGGCATGCAGGAGGCGTTCGGGCCGGCCGCGAGACGCCACGGACTGGAACGGGCGGTCAGTCCTCGTCAGCGATCCGCGCCGGTGCTTCAGCGCCCGTGCGACGGCGTCGGGCATGAACCCGCGGCGAAGCAGATGCTCGAACATGCGCCGGCGCTCGACGGGCGTCGGCTGGGCGGGCCAGCGCTTGCGTGTCAGGACCTTCTCGATGGCCGCCGCCTCGTCGTCGGCCTCGCCGCCGGCGATGACCTCGTCGACGATCGCGCGGTCCACGCCGCGCGCCTGAAGCTCGTGCTGAATCCGGAGCCGGCCGCGTCCCTTGACCCGGAGGGCGGTCCGGGCGAAGCGCGGCGGCGAATCGCCGGTCGTCGACGAGCCCGTCTCGAGACAGCGTCTCGAGCGTCGTCGCGACGTCGCTTTCGGGATAGCCGTTGGACAGGAGCTTTGTGTGCAGCTCGGCGGCCGTGTAGTCGCGCCGGCCCAGCAGGCCGAGCGCACTGCTCCGCGCGCTCGCGCGCGGCGCGGTCTTGCTTCGACCGGCCCGGAGCGAGTGGGTTTGCTCGCCCGGCGCCGACTGACTGGCACGTTCAGCCTCCGAAGCGGTGGATCGCCGCCTTCTCGCCGAGCGTCACGGCGGCCGCGCTGCCCGGCGTGATGCCGCGCAGGCGCATCCTGAATTCTTCCACGTTCGTCACCCAGTTTACGGCTTCTTCGACCGTCACGAGGTTCTGCTGGCACAGCCGCAGGATCGCCTGGTCGAAGCTCTGCATGCCGTACTGCGACACGCCCTGGACGATGGCGTCGCGGAATCGCGTTCGTCTTTTCCGGATCCGCGATGCAGTCCTTGACATACGCGGTGGCGATGAGCACTTCGGCCGCGAGGACACGGCCCCGCCCGTCGGCGCGCGGCATGCAGGCGCTGCGACACCGCGGCGCGAAGCACCCGCGACAACTGGTGTCGAATCTGACCCTGCTGGTGAGGCGGAAACACCGACACGATACGGTTGACCGTCTCGGGAGCATCGAGCGTGTGCAGCGTCGACAGCACGAGGTGACCGGTCTCGGCGGCGACGAGCGCCGTCTCGATCGTCTCCGGGTCGCGCATTTCGCCGATGAGAATGACGTCAGGGTCCTGACGCAGCGCGCTGCGCAGACCCGAGGCATAGGCCGGCGTGTCGAATCCGACCTCGCGCTGCGTGACGACGGCGCGGTAGTCGTTGTGCACGAACTCGATCGGGTCTTCGATCGTGAGGATGTGGAGCGCGCGCGTCCGGTTGATCAGATCGACGAGCGCGGCGAGCGTCGTGCTCTTGCCGCTGCCGGTCGCGCCCGTGACGAGCACGAGGCCGCGCGATTCCTCGGCCAGCGAGACGACCGACTGCGGCAGACCCAGCGCCTCGAGCGACGGGACCTGCGACGGAATCAAGCGCATCGAGATGCCGATGGTGCCGCGCTGACGGAAGACGCTCGCGCGGACGCGGCCGACGCCGGGCGCCTGCCAGGCGACGTCGACTTCCATCCTCGTCTGCAGACGCTCCTGATGGACCGGCGGGAGCAGCCGCATGGCAATGGCTTCGAGATAGTCGGCGCGGAAGCGCCGCCACCGACGACCAGCGCTCGAGGGTGCCGTCGATGCGGACGAGCGGGACGTGGTTGGCGCGGAGATGGATGTCGGACGCCCCGCGGGCTCCGGCAGCGGTTACGAGTTCATCAAAGGTCATGAGGCCCTGTCGGCCTCGCAGGTAGTGCAAGAGTCTTGCCGGGAGATGGCGACGCTCGGCGGGTCAGTTTACGAGATTGCCGTGAAACGACCCCCGAGGTCATTTATCGCGCAGCTGCCGGTTCCCGTTTTGTCGTTGGAATGTCGACGGGTGTCAGCCAGTTGTGCCGGTCGGGCGTCCGCCCGGTGACGTAGTCGAAGAATGCCGTCTGCAGCGCTCCGGTCACCGGCCCGCGGCGGCCCTCGCCGACAGTAATCTTGTCCACGGACCGGATGGGCGTGACTTCGACGGCGGTCCCGACGAAGAACATCTCGTCGGCGATGTACAGCATCTCGCGCGGCAGGTCCTGCTCACGCACCTCGATGCCAAGGTCGTGTGCAAGAGTGAGCAAGAGTATCGCGCGTAATTCCCTGCAGCACTGAGGCCGCGACGGGCGGCGTGTAGATGACCTCGTCGCGAACGAGGAACAGATTCTGGCCGCTGCCCTCGCTGATCTGCCCGTTCGAGTCGAGGCCGATCCCTTCGACGTAGCCCTCGATCGCCGCTTCCATCTTGATGAGGCCGGCGTTGGCGTAGTTGGCCCCCGACTTCGCGAGCGACGGCGTGGTGTTCGGCGCGTTGCGCGCCCAGGAGCTGACGCACACGTCAACGCCCTGCTCGAACACGTCCGTGCCCAGGTAGGAGCCCCACTCCCAGATCAGGATCGCGGCGTCGACCGGGCAGGGCAGGGGATTGACGCCGAGCGTGTGGTAGCCGCGGTAGAGAAGCGGGCGGATGTAGCAGGCCTCGAGCCCGTTCGCCTGAACCGTCTCGATGACGGCCTGGCCGAACGCGTCGCGCTCGATCCCGTATTCCATGCGATAAATGCGCGCCGAGTCATACAGCCGGCGCATATGGGCGTCGAGGCGGAAGACCGCCGAGCCCGTTTCGGTTTTGTAGCTGCGGATGCCCTCGAAGACCGCCGAGGCGTAGTGGATGACGTGCGACGCGATGTGGATGTTGGCGTCGGCCCAATCGACGATCTTGCCGTTCATCCACACCTTGCCGGTGCCGCTGAAGGACATAAGACTCCTGAAGAACGGGGCTGGCGAGCCCGCCCAGCAATTTTACTGTGTTTCCCCGCAGAACGGGCAGCGCGTGCCGCGCGCCGGCAACGGCTTTCGGCAGTTCCAGCAGAAACGCCCGGCGCTGATTTCGCGCGTGCGGATCCGCGCCGGTGTCGGCCGCGGCGGTGGCACCGGACGGGCGCGCGAGGCCGGCGCGGCCGCCGCCAGTTCAGGCGATCGCTGTGAGACCTCTCGCCGCGCGTTCAGGATGTCCACGAGGAGATCTTCCGCACGCGCATAGCGGGATCCCACATCGCCCGCGAGCGCCCGCATGACGATGTCGTCGACGACGGCAGGGATCTGCGAGTTTCGACGCCGCGGCGGCTCCACGAGCTCGCCGCGCTTCAGGCGATCCAGATCGGACGGCGCAGGCGTGTCGTACGGCAGCCCGCCGGTCAGCATCTGATACATCGTGACGCCGAGCGAGTAGATGTCCGACGCGAAGACCGCGCGCCCCTCGAACTGTTCTGGCGCCATGTAGGGCGGACTGCCGATGACGGTCGTGCCGTGCGCGGCGATCTCCAGGAAGCGCGACGTCCCGAAGTCGCCGACCTTCAGCAGGCCCTTCTCGGTGACGAAGACGTTCGCGGGCCGCAGATCGCGGTGGATGACGCCCTGCTTGTGCGCGTGCTCGACGGCGTTGGCGATCTGACAGGTGTAGTCGAGCACGATGCGCGAGATCGAGCGCGCCCTTGGTCGGCGATAATCGTCTCGAGCGTATCGCCCGGCACGTACTCCATGACGATGAAAAAGACGTTGTCCTGCTTCTCCGCCGTGATGACCGTGACGATGTTCGGGTGATTGAGCGACGCGAGCAGCCGCGGCTCGCGCAGCAGCTCGCCGAAGTCGAGGCTCTGCCGGTGCGGCACCTTGAGCGCGACGCGCTTGTCGATCCAGGTATCTTCGGCGAGGTACACGGTGCCGAAGCCGCCGCTGCCGAGCGGCTCGATGATCCGGTACTTGCCCAGAGTCTGCCCGCGAAAGACCATTGCGGCTGAGAGTATATCGTTTGGTTCCGGGGTTCCGGGGTTCCGGAGTTCGTGGGTTCCGAGGTTCTCGATGTCGCGACGCCGTTTTCTAGTTCCGGACCGTTGATGAGCGGGCGCGCAGCGTGCGGCTGCCGGCGGCGGAAGCGCATCATCTGACGCGCGTGTTGCGGCTTGGCGCCGGCGACGAGGTCACGGTGTTCGACGGACGCGGGCGGGAATGGAGCGGGCGCGTCGCGGCGACCGGCCGCGCCGGCGCGACCATCGACCTCGAGCGGGCCGTGACGCCGGTGCCGGAGCCGCCCGTGCGCGTGACGCTCGCGATTGGCCTGCTCAAGGGCGAGCAGATGGACGCCGTCGTGCGGGACGCCACGATGCTGGGCGTGTCCGCGATCGTCCCGATGACTTCCGCGCACGTGGCGGTCCGAACAGCGGGCGCGGCGGTCGCGACGCGATCGCGCGCTGGACCGCGGGTGGCGATCGCCTCGGCGAAGCAGTGCGGGCGCGCCGTCGTGCCGTCGATTGCGCCCGTCGACCGCGTTCGACGATGCTCATCGGGCGTGGAGACCGCCGGGCTGTTCATGTGCGTGGAGCCGGGAAACGCGTCGACGACCCCTTTGACGAACCGACTCCCGGTCGTCGTCCTCCGCGCCTGCTCCTCATCGGCCCCGAGGGCGGCTGGGTCGACGACGAAGTCGATCGCGCGGTGGCGCAGGGCGCGCAGCTGCTGCACCTCGGGCCGCGCACGCTGCGGGCGGAGACCGTGCCTGTCGTCGCGCTGAGCGCGCTGTGGACGGTGTGGGGCTGGTAGGCCCTTCGACTCCGCTCAGGGCGAGCGCTGGCGACAAGGCCGACCCAGTCTTCTTCCTCGATCCGGTGGGTCACGCGCAGGCGAACGTCCTCGAGCGCGCCCGCGACGTCGTCTGCCTCGTAGATCTGGAAGCCGCTGGCGATGACGCGTCCGCCCTCACGCGTGAGATCGGCCAGCCCGCGCGCGTGCCGCGCGATCAGCGCGCCGGTGAGATTCGCGAGCACGATGTCGAACGCGCGGCCGAGCTCGGCGGCGGCGCGGCCCAGCTCGACATCGCGCAAATCGATTGTCGCCTGCTCGTTGTTCGTCTCGCAGTTCTCGCGGGCCGACTGAAGCGCGTCCGGATCGGGGTCGATCGCCGCGACGACGCCCGCGCCCAGCCTGCGCGCCGCGATCGCCAGGATGCCCGATCCGGTGCCGACGTCCAGAACCGACGCGCCCGCCAGCGGGATTTGCTGCAGCAGGTGCAGGCACAGGCGCGTCGAGGCGTGGTGACCGGTGCCAAACCCCATCGAGGGATTGATGAAGATGACGAAGACCTCGGGGGTCATTTCCGCAGGAGACTGGGGCGGAAATGACCCCCGAGGTCCTGACGAGCGTCCTTGCCGGGCACGATGACGAAGTCGCCGACACGCACGGGACCGAGTGACGACTGACTGCGTTCGGCCCAGTCCTCGTCCGAGACCTCGAGCGAAGAGATTGGGTGCGCCGGAGCGAACGCCCTCAGGAGCCCGATGGCGCGGTCTCGCGATGCGGCTGAGGAGAAAAAGATTCGCTGGCCGTCGAGCGTCTCTTCGATGGCGACCGGCGCCTCGTCATCGACCGCCGCGAGCAGTTGTTCGAGGTACTCCTGACCCGGCGGACTCGACCAGCTGATCTCCAGTGCGGGGTAGGAGCGGGGCACGCTGGAGGACTGCGCTACCCGAACAGGTCCTTCACCTTCTCGAAGAACGGCTTCTCGCGTTCGGTCTCGTGTGACGCTGGCGCGATCGTGTCGACCGGCATCGTCTTGCCCAGCTGCTCGATGATCTTCTTCTGGTCCTTGGAGAGCTTCCTCGGCACGTCGACGATCACGCGCACGAACAACGTGCCGCGGCCGCGGCCGGTGACGCTCGGCATGCCCTTGCCGCGGAAGGGAATGAGCGTGCCGCTCGCCGTGCCGGCCGAGACGTCCACGTCAGCTCGCCGGCGGGGCCGTCGACCTTGAACGACCCGCCCATCGCCATCATCGGATACGGCACAGGCACCTCGACGTACAGGTCGTCGCCCTCGCGATGGAACAGCGGATGCGCCGGCACGTGCACGACGACGTAGAGATCGCCGGTCGGGCCGCCGACCGACGCCGTGCTCGCCCTCGCCGTGCAGGCGCAGCCGCTGGCCGTCGGCGATGCCGGCCGGAATGCGGACGGTGACGCGGCGATCGCGTGTGATGCGGCCGGTGCCGCGGCACGTCGAGCACGGCGTGCTGATGATCTGGCCGGTGCCGCCGCACTGGCCGCAGGTGCGGGCGACGACGAGGAAGCCCTGCTGGTAGCGGAGCTGGCCGGTGCCGCGGCACTGCGGGCAGCGTCTCCCTGCGACGTGCCGGGCGCCGCGCCCGATCCCGTGCAGGTCTCGCAGTGCTCCTCGCGCGGAATCTGGATCGTCGTCTCGGTGCCGCGTGAAGGAGTCGTCGAACGAGATCTCGAGATCGAAGCGCAGATCGGCGCCGCGCGTCGGGCCGCCGCGACGCCGCCGCCGCCGCCGAAGCCGAAGAAGTCGCCGAGGATGTCCGAGAAGTCGGCGAAGATGTCGGGGTTGAAGCCCGGCGCCGCCCGCGCCGCGCCGACACGCCGGCGTGTCCGAAGCGGTCGTAGCGCGCGCGCTTGTCCGCGTCGCCGAGCACGGAATAGGCCTCGGCGGCTTCCTTGAATTTCTCTTCGGCGCCGTCGTCGCCCGGATTGCGATCCGGATGGTGCTTCAGCGCCAGCTTGCGATACGCGCTCTTGATGTCCTGCTCGCTGGCGTCTCGCGCGACGCCCAGGACGTCGTAGTAGTCGCGCCGGCTCACGCTTTGGCCACCTTGACCTGGGCCGGTCGGAGCAGCCGCGATCCGATCCGGTAGCCGCGCCGGAGTCTCGGCGGTGATCTCGCCGTCGCGACGGCCGTCGGCGGGCTCGCTGGCGATCGCTTCGTGCCACGACGGGTCGAAATCCTGGCCGACCGACTCGAACGGCTCGACGCCGCGCCGGCGCAGCACCTCGAGCAACTGCCGATGGATCAGCTCGACGCCGGAGCGAAGCGCCGGAGTCGCGCCGCGCCGGCGCTGGCGGCGAGCGCGCGCTCGAGGTCGTCGACGACCGGCAGCAGGTCGCGAATCAGATCGGCCGCGACTGCGTCCGACAGCTCGCGGCGCTCGCGGTCCGTGCGCTTGCGGTAGTTGTCGAACTCCGCCGCCGATCGCAGCAGGCGATCCTGCAGATCGTCGCGCTCGCGCCGGAGCGCTTCGACTGCGTCGGACGCCGGCTCGTTCGTCGCCGGCTTCGTCGGCTTTCAGTTGTTCACTCGACATGCGTTGGTGATGCCTTCCAGCACCCGGGTCATGGCCTGCGAGACGCCGTCGACGACCGAAATCGCGTGCTGATATCGCATGCGCGTCGGGCCGATCACGCCGACCGTGCCGGTCCGTTCGTCCGTCGCGGAACGTCGACGCCACCACGCTGAACGGATGGAGGTCGGCCACGAAGTGCTCCGAGCCGATGACGACCGTGAGGCCGCTGGCTTCGATGTACTCGCGTCAGCAGCTCGACGAGCCGGTGCTTCTCTTCGATCATGCGGAAGAGCGCGCGCAGCGTCTCGAGCGTGCGATCGCGATCGGCCGACGTCGCCGGCGAGCTCGTCGACCAGAAGCGACGCGCCCTGCACGTGCAGCGTCTCGTCCGGCGCGATCGTCGGCGAGGCCGCGTGCTGCGCCAGCTCGAGCGCCCGCGCCACGAGCGCGTCGTAGAGGATCCGCTCCTGGCGCATCCGCTCGACGATGGCCGTCCGCGCTTCGTGCAGCGTCAGGCCGGCGAACTCGCGCGTTGATGTAGTTGGCCGCCTGCGTCAGCAGCAGGTCGTCGCACGGCTCCGGCGGCTCGATCACCTTGTGCGTGATCTGGCCGCCGGTCGCGACGACGATGACGAGCACGCGCCGGCCTTCGAGGTTCACGAAGTCGATGTGCTGCAGCCGCACCGACGGGCTGGCCGGCGCCAGCGCGAAGCCGATCTGATGCGAGGCGCGCGACAGTTCCTGCGACGCGTTCTCGAGCAGGTCGCCGACCGTGCCGGCGCGGCGCAGCCGCGCTTCGAGTCTCGGGCAGCCGCCGCGGCGCTTGCGCGATCCGAGCAGGCCGTCGACGTACAGGCGGTAGCCGGAATCGGTCGGCACGCGGCCGGCCGACGTGTGCGGCTGGTGGACGAGGCCCTGTTCCTCGAGCCGCGCCAGGATGTTGCGCACCGTCGCCGACGACAGGCCGAGCGTCGCTGTGCTCGGCGAGCCACGCCGACGACACCGGCTCGCCCTGTTCGATGTACTCCGTGACGAGCCGGGCGAGAATCCGCCGCTGACGATCGGTCAGGTCCTGTGCCATGCGATGATTAGCAGTCTCGGTGCGAGAGTGCTAGCGACAGTATAGCAAATGACCAGTACCGTCGATCCATCGATCAGTACGCGGGACATCCTTGTCTCGGGGACAGCCGTTCAGATCCCGCGCGCTGGACGAGCGTGCGCGCGGCCTCGTGCGCAGCGACGCGCACGTCCGGTGACGTCCGCCCATGTGAGCGCGCCGTCGCGCGCGACGATCTCGCCGTCGACGATCGTCGCGCGGACGTCCGACGGCCGGCTCGCATAGACCAGCGTCGAGTACGGATCGGCCGCCGGGCGCCTGGTGCAGCTCGTCGTGACCGACGACAATGAGGTCGGCTTTCTTGCCGACCTCGATCGAGCCGATCTCGCGGTCGAGGCCGAGCGCGCGCGCGCCTCTCGCGCGTGGCCATGCCACGACGTCGCGCGCCGGCAGCGCGCCGGGGCCGCGACGCATCGCCTGCAGCGTCGCCGCGAGCCGCATCTCCTGAAACATGTCGAGCGTGTTGTTGCACGCGGCGCCGTCGGCGCCGAGCGACACGGAGATGCCGCGCGCGCGCATCTCCGCCACCGGCGCGATGCCCGATCCCGAGCTTCAGATTCGAGCCGGGGCAGTGCAGCACCTTGCACGCCGCCGCTCGGCCAGCAGCGCCTGCTCGGCGTCGGTGACCCACACGCAGTGCGCCGCGCACAGCCGCTCGTCGCGAGACCGACCGAGGCCAGATACGCGATGTTGTCGAGGCCGGTCGCCGCGCGGACGAGCGCGACCTCGTCGCGCTGCTCGGACGCGTGCGTGTGCACGAGCAAGCCGCGCTCGCGCCGACAGCGCCGCCGTGGCTTCGAGCAGGTCGCGCGAGCACGAGATGCGCAAAGCGCGGCGCGAGCGCCGCGCGCAGCCGGCCGTTCGGCGGCGCCGTGCCAGCGCCGGTGCAGCGCGAGGCTCTCGTCGAGCGCCGTCGCGCGTCCTGATAGCAGCCGCGCCGGCGCGTCGCCGCGCACGTCCATCAGGCACTTGCCGACGACCGCGCGCAGTCCCGTCGGCACGAGCGCGTCGAACACCGCATCCGTGTCGTGCACCGTCTCCATCGTGAGCACCGACGTCGTGCCGCCGAGCAGGAGCTCCGCGGCGGCGAGCCGCGCCGCGGCCGCGAGCGTCGCGTCGTCGTGCGCCGCCTCGAGCGGCCAGACGCGCTGCGCGCAGCCAGGCGAGCAGCGGCAGGTCGTCGGCCAGACCGCGGAACAGCGTCTGGCAGAGATGGATGTGCGTCTGGACGAAGCCGGGCAGGAGCGAGTGCGCCGCCGGCGTCGATCGTCGTGGCGCCGCGCCCGGCCTCCGCCGGCACTGTCGCCGACCGCGGCGATCCGCCCGTCCCTGACCCACACGTCGCCCGTGACGACGTCCAGGGCGTCGTTCATCGTCAGAATCGTGGCGTGACGAATGCAGAGCGACTGGGAGGCGGCGGCCACGGCAGCGGATGATCGCGGCAGTCTACCGAATGATTCGCTTGAAGAAGCCGCCGATCGTGGAGAGCAGCCCTGCCGCCGTGCACGTCGCAGTACTCGGTGCGGCTCGGTGCCGGCGAGGAAGGCTTCGTTGAACGTGCGCGGGCAGTTCGGCGTCGCGAGCTTGCCGGTGTCCTTGTCGATGCTCGGCGAATGTGATGCCCTTCGGGCGCCTCGAAGGCGGTGCTGGGCCGCGCGGCCAGCGCGCGCTTCATGAACGACGTCCAGATCGGCAGCGCGGCCTGCGAGCCGCTCAGTCCGAGCGGCTGGTTGTCGTCGAAGCCCGACCCAGACGACGGTGAGCAGCTCGGGCGTGAAGCCGACGAACCAGGCGTCGCGCAGATCGTTCGTCGTGCCGGTCTTGCCGGCGGCGTCGAGCGTGAAGCCGGCGCTGCGCACGCCGGCGCCCGTGCCTTCGTTGATGACGCTGCGCATCATGTTGGTCACGAGGATACGTCGTCTCCGGGCGCGCGATCGGCCGCAGCGTCACGGCGTCAATCGGCATCGCTCTTCTCGCCGTCGCACGATGCGCGTGATCGCCTGCAGCGGCCGGACCTGGCCGCCGTTCGTGAAGAGCGTGTAGGCCGTCGCCATCTCGAGCGGCGACGCCTCGAACACGCCGAGCGCGATCGACGGAAACGGCCGGGCGGGCGTGCCGACGCCGACGCGTCTTCCAGAGCGTTCGCGACGCGGTCGTAGCCGGTCGCCTCGGCGACCTTGATCGCGACGATGTTGCGCGAGAGCGCGAGCGCACGCCGCAAGCGTCATCGGCCCGTCGTACTCGTCCTGGTAGTTGGCGGGCGCGTAGTCCTTCTCGCCGTCCTTGAAAGATCGTCGGCTCGTCGACGATGACGGTCGCGGGCGTGAGATCGCGCGCGGCCCTCCTCCGCCATCTGCTCGAACGCCGCGAGGTAGACGAACGGCTTGAAGATCGAGCCCGGGCTGGCGGCGCGTCGTGACCGCGCGGTTGTACTGCGACTGCGTTGTAGGCGCGGCCGCCGACGAGCGCGAGGATCTCGCCGGTCCGCGGATCGACGGCGATCAGCGCGACCTGCGGCTGGCCCTGCTTCTTCGTTCGGCGAGCTGCTTGTCGACCTGCGCGACGCCTTCGGCGACCGCCTCCTGCGCCATGCGCTGCAGCTGCAGGTCGAGCGTCGTGTAGACGTCGACGGCGCGTCGCTGCTTGCAGCAGGCCGGCGTACTTCTCCTCGACGAGCTGGCTGACGTAGTCCACGAAGTACGGCGCCTCGTTCTCGAGCGCGCGCGTCGTGACGTTGAGCGGCTCGCTGGCCGCCTTGTTCGCCTGCTCCGCGCGTGATGAACCCGGCCTCGGCCATCTCGCTGCAGCACGACGTTGCGGCGTTCCTGCGCGCGCTCGGGATTGCGGAACGGCGAGAGCCGCGACGGCGACTGGATCAGGCCGGCGATCGTCGCCGCCTCGCCAAGCGTCACGTTGCTGACGTCCTTGCCGAAGAAGATGCGCGCGGCCTCGCGCGACGCCGTGAATCTCGAACGGCCCGCGCTGGCCGAGCACGACGTCGTTCAGGTAGAGCTCGAGGATCTGGTCCTTGGTGAAGCGCGAGTCGAGCACCAGCGCCATGAACTGTTCCTGCACCTTGCGCTCGGAGCGTCTTCTCCGGCGTGAGGAACGTGTTCTTGATGATCTGCTGCGTGAGCGTGCTGCCGCCGACGAGATACGGCTTGTCGCCGCGGAGGTTGGTGAAGAGCGCGCCGACCGCGCGGATGGGATCGACGCCGGGATGGTCGTAGAAGCGCCGGTCCTCGATCGCGAGCACCGCGTTGACCATGTGCCTGGGAATCGACGCGCAGCGGGACGTAGCCGGCGCTTCTGGCCCGGGCGCCAGCGCCGCCAGCAGCGGCGCCTCGAGCGTCAGCGTCGGTCGACCGGCTTGTCGCCGGCGTCGACGAGCCGCGACACCACGGGCGACGCCGCGCGCGAGAACTCGACGCGAATCGTCCGCGGCTTGTCGGTCGGCGCGGTCGCGCGGCACGAGCGTCATCGGCGCCGGCGCACGAGGCGAACTCGCCCGGGCGCGGTCGGCTTTCGGCCGCTCGGCGTAGCCGACGTCGTTCAGCCGCTGCGACGAGCTGCGCCGGAGGTGAGGCCGCGGCCGGCGCGGATCTCGAACGGCCGGCCGAAGATGCGCGGCATCGGCCTGCTGATCGCCGCCGAGCTTCGCGTCGATCATGCCGCCCGTAGCTGATCCAGAAGTAGACCGTGACGAATCGCGATCAGGAGCGAGCGGCACGCCGACCGCCGAACATGACGCCGACGCGCACCCAGCGCTTGCGGGGCTGGGCCAGGATCGTGCGAACGCGCTGGCGTACGACGGCCGGCGAGCGACGGCCGCTTCGGCGGTCGATCGAGCGGGGGCGCGTCGCCATCGGTCTCGCAGCCAGTGTACGGCATAGAGGATCGCCCAAGTCCCACAATGCCGCCAAATGTCTTCTCTCCCGATTACGTCCGCCTGGTGCTGAACGAGAACTTCGAAGACGCCAAGGCGCTGCTCCTCGACGCCGCTGATGGCGGTGCACTACGCGCACCTCGTGATGCTCGCCGAGCGCGGACATCGTCAGCCGCGACGACGCGCGCGCGCTTCGCGACGCGCTCGACGCGCATCGACCTCGCCGGCCGTCCGGCGGCGCCGTGTTCGACGGATCCTGCGAGGATCTCTTCTTCTACCTCGATCAGCGATCTGCCGCGAAGCGTGCGGCGCCGGACGTCGCCGGACGCCTGCACACCGCGCGCAGCCGCAACGACATCGACATGACGATGTACCGCATGCGTGCTGCGGGAGTATCTGCTCGACTGCTGGCGGCGACGATCGCGCTGCGGCGCGTCGCTCGATCGACCTCGCCGACGCGTCACCGCGGCACGCATCTTCCCGGCGCACACGCACACCCAGCCGGCGCAGCCGACGACGCTCGCGCACTACCTGCTGGCCGTGATCGAGGAGCTCGAGCGCGACATGCCGCGCCTTGCCGCGGCCTACGCGCGGACGAACCGGAATCCGCTCGGGCGCGTGCGCGATCACGGGGACCGGATTTCCGATCGACCGGCGACCGGACGAGCGATCTGCTCGGCTTCGACGGTCCGACCGGGAATACCTACGGCAGCATCGCGACGGTCGACTATCTCGCTCGAAAGCGCCGGCGGCCGCCGCAGTCACGCTCGTCGGCGTCGGGCGATTCGTGCAGGATCTGCTGCTCTGGTGCACGAGCGAGGTCGGCTACCTGCGCCTGCCGGACGGGCTCGTGCAGGCGAGCAGCATCATGCCGCAGAAGCGCAATCCGGTCGCGCTCGAGCACGCGCGGTCGCTGCTCGTCGAAAGCGCTCGGCCAGACGAACGCGATCCGCCGCCGCCGTGCACAACACGCCGTTCGGCGACATCGTCGACACCGAGGACGACCTGCAGCCGCTCGTCGCGTCGGCGTTCAAGGACGCGACGCGCGGCGTGTCCCTCGTCGCCGTCGCGATGCGCCGGCGCCGAGTTCGACGTCGACGAAGATGCGCCGCGCGCGCGCGCGAAGGCTGGGTGACCCTGACGGAGCTTGCCGACACGCTCGTGCGCGATCACGGCCTGTCGTTCAAGATCGCGCACGGCATCGCCGCGCGCCTGGTCCGCGAGCGGCAGACCGATCGGGCCGCGTCGCTCGGCGACATCGTCGCGCGCGCGTCGCACGCCCTCGCCGGTCGCGAGATTCGACTGGGCGATGTCGAACTGGAGCGTCTGCTCAGTCCCGAGCATTTCATCGCCGTCCGCCGCGCGCCCGGCGGCCCGGCACCGGAAGCCACGGCGGCCGCGCTCGAGACCTCTGCCGCGCGGCTGTCGGCCGATGAGGCGTCACTCGAGAAGCTGCGCGACTCGCTCGCTGAGGCGAAAAAGAAGCTCAGCGAGGCGGTGGGGAGCCTCTAGCACATCGGCAGGTGAGTCTCATCTATTCCGCGCCCTCCCGATGAGGTTGGCCATGATGCGATACGCGCCTGGCGTGCCTGCCGGCAACTGACGCCAGAGGCCGAGGCCGACATACGTCCATGTGCCCTTGCCGAGTGGGGCCACGGTCAGCAGCCCGCGCTTCTCGCCAGGATTGTTCGGCCAGGCGTCCGTGGACGAGAGCAAGTCGGTGTATCGCGGATCGTTCGGGCCGAAGAAATACAGTCCGCGCTCCTGAACCCAGCCCTGAAAATCCGACGCCGTAATGCGATTCGGGCCGATGAGCTCGGCCGCCGCTGCTTCGAGCACCTGAATCGGCGCCTCCTCGACCGAGACGCGATTGCTCGTCACGCCGCCCGGATAGGGGACGTACGGACTGGCCGGCGGAGGACCCGCACCGCGGCCCCCGGCTCGGCCACCGGGCGCCCCTCCAGGAGGAGCACCTGCGGGGGGCGGCGCACCGCCAGGGACCGGACCAGCGGCGCGCCCGCCACCCGGCGGGCCCGCGGCCGGAACATCGCCGCCGAACCCGCGACCGCCGCCGCCTGCGGCGCCCGCGCCCAGCTGGTTCATCGCGACCTTGTTGTACTGGACGACCAGATGTCCGCCGGCTCGCGCGAAGTCGAGCAGCCGCTGGTTGTACGCGCGCACGTCGGCGCGCTTCTCGTACGCGCGGATGCCAAGCACGATCGTCGAGAAGCGCGACAGATCTCCAAACGCCACGTCATCAGCATCCAGCATCGTCAGGGTGGCGCCGAGCTGCCGGATGGCCTGCGGGACTTCGTCACCCGTGCCCATGACGTAGCCAATCTGAAGATTGGCCGGCAGCGTCACGTCGAAGATCTTCACGGCAGACGTCGCAGGACGGAAGAGATGGCGTTCCTGAATGTGGTTGTACGCGATGACTTGATAGCCTTCGCCGTACGATATGCCGTCACGCACCGCGACGGCCTTGATCTCCGTCGTGCCGGGCTGCAGGCGCGCCGGCGGCGTCACGAAGAACTGCGTCGTCACTTCCTCTTCTTCGACGGCGAAGTTGATCGTCGTGCTCGCCGGTTGCACACTCCAGCCGGCCGGCGCATCGAGCCGCACCTGGACGGCCGCGCCCGTCTTCGCGTTGTTCGCGACGGTGACGCGGAACTCCCGCCGCTGTCCGCCGGCTGCGAGCGGGACGACGGCCACGTCGGGTGTGAGCTTCACCGACAGCGCCGGCACGATGTTGACGATCTTTTCTTTCTGGCCGCCGACCCACGGGCCGTCGTAGCGGTAGTAGGCAGGTGACGTCAGCGTCGCCGGGACGCCGGCCGCGGTGTAGTTCACGGTCGCCGTCACGTCGGGCGGGCTCCACGGCAGCGTCTGGTGCTCCGGGACGTCGAGGTCATAGCGATCGACGCCAGGACGGACCTTCCAGTACGGCTGCGAGTAGCGCGCATTCGGGCCGACCGTCACCGTGTAGTTGAGCGTGGCCGACTGGTTGTACGCGAGGGTGCCGGGCTGGCCTGTCTGAAGCGCGGCCTTCCACTCTGACGGAACGTTCAACGTCACGGCATCGAGGGAGATCGGATCCGGCCCGGTGCTGAACACCTGCGCCGTCACGTTGAACGTCTGACCGCGGACGACGTTCCCATCATTCGCGATGACGTGCACGACGACGCCCTGCGCGAGCTGAAGCGCCTTCATGAAGTCCCGGGCCTTGCGATCGAGACGCCAGAGGAGCTCCGTTCTTGCCGGGGCTGAGAGCGTGCTGCTCCGAACGGCCTCGCGCAACTCTCTGGTCCGGGTCAGTCCCTGCGTCAGATGCGGCAGCGTCTTGTGCGGCGCACGGGCATCGAACGCATCGAGGGCCGCGCGCGCCGACGACTCGATCGCGGCCAGATCCGTCGCGAGCGAGGGCAGCTTCGCGTCCTCGCCGGCCGCGAACTGCGCGAGCCGGCGAATCGACGTGTCCACGCCGTCGAGGATGTCCTTCTCGGGCGCGCCGATCTTTGGCTCGCTGTCGTAGAGGACATACGCGCCGCCGGTGTCGCCCGGGAAGGCTTCGAGCTGACCCGTGCCCTGGCACTGGTGGTAGCCGCGCGCGATCTGTCCGAACTGTCCCCAGGACATGCCGAGAACCGGATCGTAGTCACCGGTCGGCACGCGAACGGGGCCGCCAGGGTTCGCAGGCGGCGCCGCGCCCGCCGCCGCGCCGCGCCCGCCGCCGGGGCCGCCGCCCGACTGATACACCTTGCGCGCCTGCCAGGGGCGCAGGCCTTCCTTGATCTGTTCAGGGAATCGCGTCGGATCGGCGGCGACCCGGAACGCCTCCTGCGCGAGGCGGGCCGAGCCCTGGTGGTGCTGGCCGCCGCCCATGCCGTCGCGGTTCATCGTGAGAATCACGTCGGGCCGCACCGACCGCACGACGCGCACGACGTCGCGCAGGATCTCTTCCTTGCCCCACTTTTCGAACGTCTCATCGACGCTGAACGAATAGCCGAACTCGTACGCGCGCGTGTAGTACTGGTCGGCGCCGTCGTACTTGTGCACGCCGGCCAGCTCCTCGCTGCGCAGGATGCCGATCGCCTGGAACAGCTCCGGGCCGATCTCGTTCTGACCGCCGTCACCGCGCGTGACGGTGAGCAACGACGTCTTCAGCCCGCGCCCGCGATTGAGTGCCACCAGCACGCCGTTGTTCTCGTCGTCGGGGTGCGCCGTGACGTAGAGCACAGAGCCCTCGACCGGAAGCTGCCTGAGCGCGAGCGCCAGCCCGGTCGCGCCCTGATCGAACTTCAGCGGCGTGACCTGCGTCCGCACGCCCGCAGGCGCGAGGCTCAGGCCGAGCGCGAGGGCGATCGCCGGCAGCCACCGTCTAAGCCGAGTTGTCATGATGTGTCTCCAAGCGCCTTAACACGGAGATCACGGAGGCACGGAGACACGGGGCCGGTTTTCGAAAACCTATACCCGTGCCCCCGTGCCCCCGTGACTCCGTGTCCAACGACACGTGTCGTCGATCAAAAGAAGAACTTGAACCCCAACTGGAACTTCCGCTGCTCGCGTCCGCCCGTCGGTTCGTAGTCGCTGCCGCTCAGCGAGATCGACTCGGGCGGCAGGCGGTTGCCGTTGGCGTCGAGCGGGTAGCCGGCCGTGTCCACCGTCAGCGTGTTGGCAACGCCGGACGGCTGCGCGATGTTGAACACGTTCTTGAACTCTCCCTGCACTTCCAGTCGTCGCGATCCGCCCATCGGGAAGAACCGCGAGTAGCGCAGGTCCACGTTCCAGCGCGTCGGCACGTACATCGAGTTGCGTTCCACGAAGAGCGGACGGTCGTTGTTGTTGCCATCGAGGTTCAGGTCCATATTGCTCTGGACCGAGTCGGGAATCCCGCTGTTGAACTGCAGGATGACGCCCACCTGGTTCTGCGAGAGCAGCTGGTTGACCCACGGCCGGAACCGGCTTGTCGATGAAATGGCGACGATGCTGGCGTTGAAGTTGTGGCGGATGTCGAGCTGGTTCGGCCCGAGGTCACGCTGGAGGTCCTGCGGGTCGGAGCGCGCCGCGTCGCCCTGCACCGCGAGCACGGCGCCGCCCAGTGGCGCGGTGTCCTCGCCCTTGCCGAGCGTGTAATTGAGATTGAACTGGACACCGCCCGAGTAGCGCTTCGTCAACTGAAGCGTCAGCGCCTTGTACCAGGACTCGCCGACCGACTCGACCAGCCGCACGCGGTTGTAGCGCGGGTCCACGCGCGTCGACGCGTTGATCGCCGTGCTGTAGACGCCGCGGCCGTCCTCGAGGAATCGGACGGGCGCGATGCCGATGAGGTTGACGTCGTTGATGACCGGCAGGTTGTAGCCGCGCGTGTAGCGGAACCCGGCGGACATCGAGTAGCTCGCACCGAGCTGGCGCTCGAACGTCAGGCCGTTCTGCCACGTGCGCGCCGTGACGAAATCCGGCGCCATGCCCTGCACGGTGCTCGACACCTGGACGATGTTCGGCGGGATGTTCGCGAGCGTGTTCGGGAAGCTCGGCGCGTTCGGGCTGGTCGCGTTCAACGAGAACGAGGTCGTGCGGTTCACGAGCCCCGATGCGGCGTAGGCGTTCTCGATGATGGCGAGCAGCGGCTGGTCGTACATCAGGCCGATGTGGCCGCGCAGCACCGTCTTTTGATCGGCGCCGATCGTCCACGCGAACCCGCCGCGTGGAGAGACGTTGTTCTTGTCGCGATTGAAGGTCGCGTTGTACGGCGCGCCCTCGATGCCGCCGGGATACATGTAGTAGTCGTAGCGGAGGCCGTAGATCACCTTGAAGTCGCCCGAGAGCCGCCAGTCGTCCTGCGCGAAGAGCGCCAGCAACGCGTTGTTCATGTCGAAAATCGGGTTGCCGATCGTCTGCGCGAACGTCGTATAGCTCTTCGGGTTCACGCCGAACCGGGCGTCGTTGTAGGCCTGGGGGGTCGGGAACGTGAAGGTCGCCGGCAGCGGTACCGCGCGATGGTCGGCGATCCACTGCACGTCGAAGCCGGCCTTGTAGTTGTGGTTGCCGCGGATGATCGTGAAGTTGTCGAGCACCTGCGTGATCCGCTGCTGGAAGTCCATCCCGTCGCCGGTGTAGCGACCGAAGTTCACGCCGTTGTTCAGACCGCCCGTCGCCGAGACATTGACCGAGATCGTCGTGTCTGGCGCGTCGTGGCTGTACTGCTGCGTGTGACGCTGCGCATACTGCACGCGCAGTTCGTTCAGCGCGCCCGATCCGAGCGTCGAGACGAGCTGCGTGGCCGTCGAATACATGTGATCCGCGAAGTCGTTCCCGCGCTCGACGGCGGTCGTATTGCCGCCGCTCTGGTACGGGTTGTCGTTGCGGAACGTGTTGGCGCGCACGCTGAGACGATGGTTGGACGTGACCTCGTAGTCGGCCTTGCCGATGAAGAACATGACCGAGCGATAGGAGGGCACCTTGCCCGGCTGCGGCGCGAGGCCCACCGCCTGCGCCGTTCCCGGATCGATGGTCACGTTCCGTTCCTGGTTCTGGTACGTGTTCTCGAAGCCGAAATAGTGGAAGAGCTTGTTCTGCACGACCGGGCCGCCGACCGTCGCCGTGACCACACGCAGGGAGAGGTCCGGCTTGTTCGCCGGATTCGACGTGTCCACGTAGAACGGCCAGGCCGAGAAATCCTTCGTGCGGAACCGGTAGCCGACGTCGCCCCTGAGCCGGTTCGTGCCCGACGGCGTCACCGCGTTGTAGACCATGCCGGTCGTCTGGCCGAACTCCGGCGCGTAGCCGGAGCTCACGACCTGGACCTCGCGAATCATGACTTCCGACATCGGCAGCAGGCGAAGACCGGCGCGATCCTTCTGCGTGTTCGTGTTGCCGTCGACCTGGTAATTGATGCGGGTCATCTGGCCGTTCACGGCAAAGCGCGGCACGCCGAATTCTTCGTTCTCGAAACCGGTGACGCCCGGCTCGAGCAGCGCGAAGTTGTACGGGTTGCGCGAGACGAGCGGCAGGTTCTTGATCTCCCGCTCGTTGAGGTTCCGGCCGACGTCTGTCTTCGCGAGCTCGACCGGCGGCGTGTCGGCAGTGACGGTGATGTCCTCCTGCACGCCCACCTTGAGCGATTCATTCAGCACCAGCGTCTGGCCCGCGGCGAGCGTCAGCCCCTGGCGCACGTACTTCGCGAAGCCGGGCATGGCGAACTCGACCTTGTAGTTGCCCAGCGGCAACAGCGGCGCACGGTAGGTTCCACTTTCGTTGGTCACGACCACGCGAGGCGTGCCCGTGTCGACGTTGGTAATCGTCACCGTGACGCCCGGGAGCACGAGCCCCCCGGCATCCGTGATCGTGCCTTCAATCGTGCCGTTGATCGCCTGAGACTGGCCGAACGCCGGCCGCGCCCAGACACTTGCGACCAGCAGCAGGAGAACCGCCACGCGCCGCGTCGTCATTGAGGACCTCCATTGGCCCGGGATTGACGTGTAAAGATCGAGTGTAAAGGCAGAAGGCACAAGGCAGAAGGCAGAAAATTGGCCAGCGCCAGCCCGTTCCGCACTTGTGCCTTGTGCCTCCTGCCTTGTGCCTTTTAGAGCGTCAGCACGTAATGCTTGTCGGTTTCGATGGGGAGGGCCTCGACGCAGCCGGTCGCCCAGGAACGGGCCGAACCGGGTGACGAAGTAGACGACCGACAGCACGCGCTCCTGGGGATGGCCGTCCGGGAACGCGAGGGCGCGGGCGTGGTTGAACTGGCGCCGGATCGTGTCGTCCTTGCGCTTGGCCGCGTGGATGATCTTGCTGTTCAGGCTCTTCAGCGATTCGCGCATGCGCTCGAGCGTCGTGTCCACCGCGCCAGTGAGCGTCGGATCGAGCGGCGTCACGGCGTGCTTGAGCAACCGGGCCCGCTCCGCCAGCACGCTTTCCGTCTCGTCGATCGCCTTGTCGAGGGCCGGCGGCAACTGGCTTTCGAGCAGCTTGTTCAGCGCCGACTCGTCCTGCGCGTGGAGCGCTTCGAGCGGCAGGCGCGACTTGTCGAGGAACCGCATCGCCGTCGAGTCGAACAGCGTGGCCGTCGCGCGCGAGTAGAGGAGCGGCACCTCCACGCCGAGCTCCCGATAGATGCCGCCGAGTTGCGCCTGATAGGCGAGCTCGCTCGGTCCCGCAACGTAACAGACGGTCGGGAACAGCCGATCCTGCACGAGCGGTCGCAGAAGGACGTTCGGACTGAACCGTTCGGGATGGGTGCGGGCTTCGTCGAGGAGGGTTTTAGCTGCGAAGGGTGTCTCACCGGCGACGAAGTCGTCGCCGCGACGCTTGATGGCGCGGCGCCCTTCTCCATCCAGATAGAAGAGCGCGACGCTGTCCTCGCCCGGTTCGACCTGCGGCTGGTGGCCGAGTGCCGCCATCCGGTCGCCGGCCTCGAGGGCCAGCTTGGCGGTTCTACAAGGGTTCTCCAGCTCCCGCACGAACAGGTCGGCGACGAGCGGCTTGGCGGCATGGTCGTCGGCTTCGTACACCACGAGGCCGAGCCGGCCGAGCAGGTCGTCGATCCAGCCGGCGAAGCGCGCTCGACGAATCGTGCGCCCGGACGATAGCGCCGCCTGAGGCCGTCCAGGACTTCGGCCGTGAACTCCGTCTGCGGCAGCAGGCCCTCGAGCTCGGTCAGCGCGGCGTCGATGCCGGCGTCGAGCGACAGCGCGGCGACCGGGAGGCTGCCGGCGCCCTCGACGTCCGCGAGCGTGATCTGTCTCGTCGCCAGGTTCGCGTCGAGGACGGTCGCGGAGCGCACCTCTTCCCAATCGTGATCTTCGGAATCGACCCAGAAGACGGGAACGGCGGTGACGCCATGGTCCGCCTGCACCCGCCGCGCCAGTTGAATGGCCGTGACCGCCTTGAGGACCGTGTACAGCGGGCCGCCGAACAGACCCGCCTGCTGTCCGGTGACCATGGCCACGCTGCCGGGCGTGCCCAGCGAGCGGGCTGCGGCGCGAGCGGCCGGTGGCGCGCCGCGTCGCTCGAGTTGCGCCGACACGATGCGCTCGAGCGCCGCGCGATCGTGCGCCGACTTCTGCACGCGCGCGATCGTGCTCGCCCAGGCCGATGGATCCGCAGGATTGCCCGGCGAAGAGGCTGCGACCGAATCGAACGACGAGGTGTAGGCCGCGACGAGCGGCCGAATCCACGGGAACCGCCGGACGTCGATCGCGGCGCGCACCGCAGTCGCCATCGGCGTCTCGGGATGAGTGGGCACCGACACAATCTACTACACCCGCCTTCGCTGAACGCTCGCTTCGCGAGCAGCTTCGGCGGGGCAGGCTCGCGCTGAACGCTCGCTTCGCGAGCAGCTTCGGCGGGGCAGGCCGCGGCGAAGGCGGGCTCGGTGAAATGACTATGGTAAAGTTCTTGAATAGCTCAGGAGTTTGACCGCTGCCTTTTGACGAATCTGCTGCGTACACCGCGCCGCTCGCCTTTGGTGCGTATCGCGTCCTGCATCAGATCGGCAGCGGCGTTCTGGGACCGGTTTTTCGCACGTACGATCCGCAGCACGACCGCCTCGTCGCCGTCAAAGCATTCAGGCTCGACATCCCTCCGCAGACCGTCGCGCGTCTGGCTGACGCCTTTCGGCGTCTGGTCGACCGCCCGCTGACCCATCCGGCCGTCGTTCGCGTGCTCGACGGCGGGCTCGAAGGGACCGCGGCGTTTCTCGCCATGGAGTACGCGCCGGGCGAATCGCTCGACATCGCGCTGCGGTCCGCCGCCGCGCCGTGGCCGATCGATCGCGCGTTGCCGTGGCTGACCGTCGTCGCCAACGCGATCGATGCGGCCTGGGCCGAAGGCAGCCGTCACGGGGCCTTACATCCGCGCGACATCCTCCTGTCGTCCGATTCGCCCGACGTGCGCGTCACGGGTTTCGGCATTGCGAGCGCGCTCGAGTCGATCGGAGAGAAGCCGCCGGTACGGCGCCCGTACACCGCGCCCGAGCGGCTGAGCGGTCAGGCGTGGGACGTGCGCGCCGACGTCTACTCGCTCGGCGTCATCGCGCACGAGGTGCTCGCGGGACGCCGGCCCGCCGGCCCCGGTGAACAGGACGGCGTGTTCGCGCCTGGAATGCAGCCCGGAACGCGGGTGAGCCTCCGTCGCGTGCTGGCAGCGGCGCTGGCACAGCGTCCCGAAGACCGGTTCGATCGGGCCACGACGTTCGTGGAGGCGCTCGCGGCGGCCTCGCGCGGCGAGACGCCGGCCATGCCCGCGACCGGCCCCACCGCGCCCGTGCCGGTGACGTTGGCGGAGACCACGACGATCGAAGTCGAAAAGGCCGACATGCGGTCGTTCGCGAGCGAGGCCGAGGACGAGCGCGCCGGCGATGTGCCGCCCGCGCCGCCTGAGGTTCCGCACGTCCTCGTCCGGCCGTCCGCAGAGCTGCCACCGGCTCCGCAGAAGGCGCCCGTACCACCGGTCGCGGCCGAGCCACCGCTGGAGGCTCCGCGAACACACCTGCCTGGATCGGTGATCGTCCCCGAGGCTGAGCCCTTGCCGCCTGCCGAGCCGGTCACGCCGGCAATCGAGCGGGCGCCTAAGGTCGTCGCGGCGAGCTCCGGCGCACGACCGGCACCCATCGCGCGAAGCACCGAGCGGCCGCCCTCCGGCCGGGCCACCGGCCCGCTGCGCCTGACCTCGCCTGACGAATCGCTCACGCGCGAGCCGCTCAGCTCCCACGCCTGGCAGGCGCCACCCGAGCGGTCGCGATATCCGTGGGTGGCGATCGCGGCCGCGCTGCTGGCCGGAGTCGCGATTGGCGTCGCGGGCACATATCAATTCGGCCTGAGGCGCGCGCAGACGGTGGCGCAATCGACGGCGCCCGCAGCGTCCACGTCCGCGCGCGCCGACACGGACGTGCCGGTCGCGCCGCCACCGGCTGCCAGCGATCCCGCCGCGCGCCCGGCGGCGCCGGCGACCGAGCCGCCGGCCACCGCGCCGACCGCTGTGCCGGAACGCCCGGACCGCCGGACGTCCAGCGCACGTCCGCGCCGCGGGGCCGCCTGCTCGTCCGGTCCGTCCCGAGCGGCGCGCTGGTCTTCGTGGACGGTCGCCGCCAGGGAGAGACGACGCCGGCGACGCTGCGCGATTTGCCCCTGGGCTCGCACACCGTCGAGGTCGCGCACGCCGGGTACGTGCCGCAGTCCGAGCAGGTGCATCTCACCGCGTCGTCTCCGGCACGGACGCTGACGATGGAGCTCAAGCCGGGGATTCCCACCGACGGGCCTCGGACCGGCTCTGTCTATCTCGACTCTCGTCCCCGCGGCGCCCGCGCGCTCATCGACGGCCGGTTCGTCGGGCACACGCCGCTCAGCGTCCCCGAGCTCAGCGTCGGGGAGCACGTCGTCACCTTCGAGATCGCCGGCGCGGAGCCGGTGACGTCGAAGTTCGCGGTCAAGGCCGGCGTGCGCGCGACCGTCGCCATCACATTGAAATGAACGCCATCCTCGCGCTTGAAAACGGCACGTGCTTCCGCGGCCAGGCCGCGGGCGCCGAAGGGACGACCGCCGGCGAGGTCGTGTTCAACACGAGCATGACCGGCTATCAGGAGGTGCTGACCGATCCGTCCTACGCCGGGCAGATCGTCACGATGACCTCGCCCGAGATCGGCAACTACGGCGTGACCGACGAGGACGTCGAGTCGCGCGGCGTGCAGGTCGCCGGCTTCGTCGTTCGCAAGCGCGTCGCCGATCGCGAGCAACTGGCGTGCCGATCGGCGCGCTCGCCGAATACCTGAAACAGAACAACATCGTCGCGATCTCCGACATCGACACGCGCGCGCTCACGCGCCTGCTGCGGTCGTCGGGCGTCATGCGCGGCGTCATCGCCACGGGCCGTCCCGACCCGGACGAGCTGGTCGACCAGGCGCGGACCATCCCGAAGATGGAAGGCGCCGATCTCGTGCGCGACGTCACCTGCGCCGCGCCGTTCGACTTCGACCGATCCGCCGGCGCCGATCCGGGGTTCGTCCTGGCGCCGGGGCGCCGCGCCGCCCGTCGTCTGCGCGTCGCGGCCTACGACTACGGCATGAAGTGGAACATCCTGCGCCGCCTGACGGAGCACGGCTGTCAGGTCCGCGTGTTTCCCGCGACGACGCCGGCGAACGAGCTGCTCGCGACGAAGCCGGACGGCGTGTTCCTGAGCAACGGGCCCGGCGATCCGGCGGTCGCTCGACTACGCCATCGACAACGCGCAGGAGCTCATCAAGAGCGACGTGCCGGTCTTCGGCATCTGCCTCGGGCACCAGATGCTCGGGCTGGCGATGGGCGCGCGGACGTTCAAGCTCAAGTTCGGCCATCGCGGCGCGAATCATCCGGTCAAGGAACTGCGCTCCGGCAAGATCGAAATCACGTCGCAGAATCACGGCTTCGCCGTCGATCCGCAGTCGCTGCCGTCCGACGTCGAGGTCACGCACCTGAACCTCTACGACGAGACGATCGAGGGTCTCCGACACGTCTCCAGGCCCGTCTTCTGCGTGCAGTACCATCCGGAAGCCTCACCCGGGCCGCACGACGCGGACTATTTGTTCAGCCAGTTCCTGGACGAGATGGAGAAGCGCGCGTAGTGCCCAAACGCACGGACCTGAAGAAGCATCCTCGTCATCGGCTCCGGTCCGATCGTCATCGGCCAGGCCTGTGAATTCGACTACTCCGGCACGCAGGCCTGCAAGGCCTTGCGGGCCGAGGGGCTCGAGGTCGTGCTGGTCAACAGCAATCCGGCGACGATCATGACCGACCCGGAGATCGCGGACCGTACCTACGTCGAGCCGCTCACCGTGGACGTGCTCGAGCGCGTCATCGAGCGCGAGCGGCCTGACGCGCTGCTGCCGACCGTCGGCGGCCAGACCGCGCTCAACCTCGCCGTCGAGCTCGACGAGCAGGGCGTCCTCGAGAAGTACGGCGTCCAGCTCATCGGCGCGTCGATCGCCGCGATCAAGGTCGCCGAGGATCGCCTCAAGTTCAAGGAGGCGATGCGGTCGATCGGCATCGATGTGCCGGACAGCGCGTGACGCGAAGTCGCTCGACCAGGCGCTCGACGCCGCGACGCGCCTCGGGTTCCCGACCATCATCCGGCCGTCGTTCACGCTCGGCGGCGTCGGCGGCGGCATCGCCTACAACGTCGAGGAGTTCCGCGAGATCTGCGCAGCGCGGGCTCAGCATGAGCCCGGTGCACGAGATTCTGGTCGAGGAGTCGGTCATCGGCTGGAAGGAATTCGAGCTCGAGGTCATGCGCGACTGCGCGGACAACTTCGTCGTCATCTGCTCGATCGAGAACATCGACCCGATGGGCGTGCACACCGGCGACAGCATCACGGTCGCGCCGGCGCTGACGCTCACCGACAAGGAATACCAGCGGATGCGCGACGCGGCGCGCCGCATCATCCGCCGCGTCGGCGTCGAGACCGGCGGCTCGAACATCCAGTTCGCGATCAATCCGGCCGACGGACGGATGGTCGCGATCGAGATGAACCCGCGCGTGTCGCGCTCGTCGGCGCTGGCGTCGAAGGCGACGGGGTTCCCGATCGCCAAGATCGCCGCGAAGCTCGCGCTCGGCTACCGCCTCGACGAGATCCCGAACGACATCACGCGGCTCACGCCGGCGTCGTTCGAGCCGACCATCGACTACGTCGTCGTCAAGGTGCCGCGCTGGGCCTTCGAGAAATTCCCGCAGGCGGATCGGACGCTCACGACGCAGATGAAGTCGGTCGGCGAGGCGATGGCGATCGGCCGGACGTTCAAGGAAGCGTTCCTCAAGGCCTTCCGTTCGCTCGAGCTGGGCCGCAGCGGGCTGCTGTTCGGCCAGCAGGCGACCGGCGGGCCGTTCGAGCAGGAGGACGACACCGCGCTGCAGCAGGCGCTCGGCATTCCCACCGACCGGCGCATGTGGGCGGTGTTCCGCGCGCTCGATCGCGGCTGGAGCATCGACGAGATCCATCGGCTCACGCACATCGACCGCTGGTTCCTCACGCAGTTCCAGCAGCTGGTGGACGCTCGCGCGGGCGGCGACGGTCGTCGGCGCGCGCGATCTGTCGGCGCCGATGCTGCGCGACCTGAAGCGAGCCGGCTTCGGCGACGTCGATCTGGCGCTCGCGACGGGGCTCGACGAAGCCACCGTCCGCGCGCGCCGCCTCGAGGCCGGAATCGTCGCGGCCTACAAGCGCATCGACACCTGCGCGGCGGAGTTCGAGTCGTTCACGCCGTACATGTACGGCACGTTCGAAGACGAGTGCGAGGCCGAGCCGACGGCCGGCCGAAGGTCGTCATCCTCGGCAGCGGGCCGAACCGCATCGGCCAGGGCATCGAGTTCGACTACTGCTGCTGTCACGCGGCGTTCGCGCTGCGCGACGAGGGCTACGAGACGGTGATGGTCAACTGCAATCCGGAGACCGTCTCGACCGACTACGACACCGTCGATCGGCTGTACTTCGAGCCGCTCACCTTCGAGGACGTGCTTCGCGATCATCGAGCGCGAGAAGAGCGCCGGCGGCGACGTCTCCTGCGTCGTGCAGTACGGCGGCCAGACGCCGCTGAAGCTCGCGCTCGCCGCTCCAGGCGGCCGGCGTGCGCATTCTCGGCACCTCGCCGGATTCCATCGACCTCGCCGAGGATCGCGAGCGATTCTCCAAGCTGCTCTGGGACCTCGGCATTCCGCAGGCGCCGAGCGGCACGGCGACGTCGCCGGAGGAAGCGCGCGCCGTCGCCATCGTCGATCGGCTTCCCGGTCGTCGTCCGGCCGTCCTACGTGCTCGGCGGCCGCGCGATGGCGATCGTGTACGACATGGCCGCGCTCGATCGCTACATGCGCCACGCGGTCCAGGCGTCGCCCGAGCATCCGATTCTCATCGACAAGTTCCTCGAGGACGCGACCGAGATCGACGTCGACTGCCTGGCCGACGCCACCGGCGCCGTCGATCATCGGCGGCATCATGGAGCACATCGAGCAGGCCGGCATCCATTCCGGGCGACAGCTCGTGCGTCGTGCCGCCGTTCAAGCTCAGCGACAGCCACATCGCGACCATTCGCGACTACACGCGCCGCATCGCGCGCGCGCTCAACGTCATCGGCCTGATGAACACGCAGTTCGCGGTCAAGGACGACGTGGTGTACGTGCTCGAGGTGAATCCGCGTGCGTCGCGCACGGTGCCGTATCTCTCGAAGGCGACCGGCACGCCGCTCGCGAAGGTGGCGGCGAGGCTCATGATCGGCCAGCACGCTCGCCGAGCAGGGGCTCACCGAGGATCTCGAGGTCTCAGGGTTCTTCGTCAAGACGCCGGTGTTCCCGTTCGTGCGCTTCCCGGGCGTCGACACGCTGCTCGGGCCCGAGATGAAGTCGACGGGCGAAGTCATGGGCGGCGCCGAGACGTTCGGGTCGGCGTTCGCGAAGGCGCAGATGGGCGCCGGTCAGCACCTGCCGCAGCGGGCACGGCGTTCATCAGCGTCAACAACCAGGACAAGGCCGCACGTCGTGCCCGATCGCGCGCGAGCTGGCGGCGCCTCGGCTTCAAGCTCGTGGCCACGCGCGGCACCGCCGCGTATCTGCGCGCGCACGGCCTCGACGTCGACATCATCTTCAAGGTGAACGAAGGCCGGCCGCACGTCGGCGACGAGCTGCTCAACCGCCGCATCGCGCTCGTCATCAACACGCCGCTCGGCCGCGAGTCGTTCTTCGACGACCGCGCCGTCCGCAGCGTCGCCATGCTGCAGGGCGTGCCGGCCATCACGACGCTCACCGGCGCCGTCGCCGCCGTCAGCGCGATCGCCGCGCTCCGCTCGGAGGGCCTGAGCGTGAAGTCGCTGCAGGAATACCATCAGGAGTTGACGAAGACCTAACAGGAATTACCAACTAACATCGACACATCGAACCAATTACGGGAAAGAGCTGGCTTGTCACGAAGAGCTTGCTCGTCACGCACTTCCACATAAGGCGAGCATGCTCTTCCGATGGATCGATGGATCGATGGATCGATGCTACTTGCTAATTGCGGAACGCCCGTCCGGGTCCGACGACGATGAATCCTGCCCAGCGTCGGACAAGCTCGTCCTCGTCGATGAAACGGATCGCCGCCCGCCTCAGCGCCTCGGCCGGGCCAACCTCGAGCAGGTGAGTGTAGAACTCGACCGTGAACCGGCGCGCAAACGGATCGTCGACTGGCCAGAGCGTCGCGGCGACATTCTGGGCGCCGCCCAGCAGGAAGGCCGGCACGAGTCCATATGGCTCGTCGGCGGGGCCGATGCGATACAGGCCGCCGTTGCAGACGCTCAACACGGCCAGCCGGACCGCAGACAGATCGAGGCGCCGGATGTCCATGGCCCGCACGACGCCGTCGTCGCCGGCGCCGGGGGCGAGGAGCAGGCCGTGCCGGTCGAGGGCGTTGTCGTCCGGAAACTCGCCATGGGTCGCCAGGTGCAGCAGGCTCGCGGTGGGTGCCGAGGAGAGAAACCGCGCGCGCGTGGCCGCGGCGGCGACGTCGATCCGCGGCTGAAGGCCGCTCACGATCGACGAGATGCGTTTGACCTCCGCCGCCGAGCTCTCCAGCGACGGGAGCGTCGGGTCCTTCAAGGCGGGATTGGCGAAGGCCAGCCAGCGACTCACGGGAACAGCCGCGCGGCTCTGCAGCGCGAGCCAGACGGACGCGCTCGGAGCGGTGGTGACTGCAGTCTTCCGAATCAGTGGAATGCCTCCGCCGTCGGTCAACGCCAGGAACGGAACGTAGTGCAGCACGCCGTGCGGAACCACCACGAGCCGGGCGTACTGTTCCGGCCGGAAGCCACGCTCGACGAGCGGCTGGATCAGAAGTTGGTAGAACCCGGAGAGCTTCGCGCGCGTGACCTTGTCGTCCGCGCGCCGAAGCGCCTCCCTGAGTATCACGACCTGTTCACCGAGCCCGCTGACGTCGAGGGCCGCCCGGCCATCGGCCGACATGCGCATCGTCCCGCCTGTGCTCCGCGGCAGGACCTTGTCGAGATCCTGATAGACGTGCACGGCACTCGTTCGCGTGATGAGCAGTGTCACCAGCTTGTAGGCTGGGTGGAGCGGGTGATAGGGAATGACGTACTCGATCAGCGCCTCGCCCGGCTGGAGGGCGTCCTGAATCGCCTTGAGTGATGCGGGGCTCGTGACGGCCGTGAACCCAAGCGCGTTGTCGGCGTAGAGCTTCTCGATATCGGCCAGGGCCGCGACCCGCGGGTTGGGTCCGGATGAGAACGTGGAGAAGCCTGACAACTGACTGGCCAGCCGCATCTCTTCCGCCATGAGGCTGTCGTCGGGTCGCGGCGCGGCGAAGCCGAGGATCTTCTGTTCGAGCTCGCTGACGCGCGGTTGCAGCGCAGCAGGCGGCTCAGGAAGCGGGCGCTGACGAATCTCGTCGAGCAGCGTCCTGGCCTTCATCGATTCGGTCGCTTCGAAGAGCGACGCCATATTGGCCGTCCCTGCGTCGGCGGCCTCGTCGTCGAGCATCTCGCCGTAGCGGCCGTCGAACTCGTAGGAGTTCCAGATGCGGCCGGCGCGGGACCGATAGCCCCGGCGGATATCGGTGGCGACGCTGCGTGCGGCGGTGCGAAGGTCCCGCAGCTGCACCGGCGACGCCGTCCGCCGCTCGCCGCGATAGCGGAGGTGAATGGTCGAGAGGGTACTCGTCGAGATCGCCGGCGCGCTTCGCGCGGTCGGCCACGAACGCGAGCCGGGCGCTGCCGCTGGCGGCACGTCCGTGACGGTAGGCCAGCTCGGCGAGCGCCCGGGCGGTGCCCATCGTCTTGTCCTGGTTGCCGAGCTCGGTCTGGTAGGCGAAGTCGACGGGGATTGCGGTTTCGATGAGCGCAGCGATCTTCTGCAGGCGGGTCTCGATCTGATCCTGCTCGCGGAGCAAATGGCTGAGACTCGAGGTGACCGCGGCCTGGGTCAAGCTCACCAGTCGCTCGAAATCACCGCGCGATCTGCCGGAACTGGCACGCTCGAGCGCCACGGTGAGGTCGTCGAGGGTCGCGATGAGCCAGGCGCCGTCCGGCGCCCGATCGCCACTCGGCACTCCGGTGAAAAAGGTGCAGTCGGCCGCGAGGATGGCGAGACGAAAGGCTGTGTCTGCGGCCCCAACGGAATCCGCGCTCTTGATCAGTGCGACGGCGTCACTACGGACCGATCGATACTCAGCCGGCGTATTGGCCACCAGGAAGCGCACCTGATAGCCATTCGCCATGCTCCGCAGCGCGCCCGGCCGGTTACCGGTTCGCAGGTGCGTCATCCCGGCAAAGGAGGTACAAGGCCCAGGACTCATTCGGGCGCTGCGCCACGAGGAAACGATCGGCGAGCCCATCCGCTGTCGTGGCCGCCTGCGGCGTGATGGCCGCCTTGTTCTCCGTCAGCCACTGGTCGAGGCTCTTGGCGCGCGCCATGTCCATCGCGAGCGTCAGCACCTCGCGCTCTTCAGTCGTGAGGGGTGGCACTTGCGCAGCCAGTACGACGCCGAAGACGAGCACGCCGAGCAGCCTCGCCCCCGGCGCCTTGTGGCCTGTCGTCATGTCGTGCCGCCTTCCTTGAACAACGTTGCGAGCAACCGGCCGGTCACCGCGCCGAACACCGTTTCGGTCGTGGCCAACGCCATCTCCAGATCGCGAAACGATTGGAGGCCGGCGTTGAAGGCCTTGAGCAGGATGAGCGTGGTGAGCAGGACGACGAAGAGCGTGGTGAACGAGATCGTGACCGTCACGAAGAGCCGGGACAGCTGCGCGCCCTTCGCGCGGGCCGCTTCTGATTCCTTCACGCTGATTACGTAGCCAATCCCGAGGGCGCTGAACGCCGTCACCATCGGGACGACGATCTGGAGCAACTGGGTCAGCTCGTCGCGCGTGAAGCCGCCCAGGAGATACATCACGAAGATGAGCACCGGGATCACGGCGTGCGAGGCAATCAGGAAGACGGCCACCCCGGCACGCAATCGGCCCTCGGTCATGCGCTCCTCGTCAGCGGCCGGACGTGAGCGACTTGTGGAGCGCGCTCAGCAACCGATCGGCATAGGTCTCGAGCTGCGGCTGGTAGTCCTTCTCCATGAGGTAGTACGAATCGTCGGCAGGCCGGTTCGAGCCGAGGCCCGCCGCGTACAGGCCGTCGACGAACCAGTCGAGCTTCCACTCCTTCTCGTCGGTCTTGATCACGAGCGAAATCTTGAGCTTTTCCCAGTAGTTGCGCGACCCGATGACCTGGCCGCGCAGGCCGCTCACGCCCAGCTCGAGATAGTCGGCCTCGAACGATCGCCAGTCGAGTGTCGGCGACGCCTGCCCCGGCTTCACGGCGCCGCGGAAGTAGTCCTCGAGGAGCTTCTGGATGGTCTGACGGATATCACTGGCCGTGTTCGTGCGCGGTACGGACGTGGCCGGTCCGCGCGGCGGCGCCGCAGTGCCAGGCGCCGGACCCGCCATCGAGCGGCGGACTCCGCGGTTCGAGAATCTCGCGGACGACCAGCTCGCGCGTCGCGGCTTCGAGGTAGACCGCATACTCGGTCTCGAGCACGTAGTAGTGGACCGACACGGGCTCACGCCCGACGCCGAGCAGATGCACGACGCGATAGAAACAGGAGGCCGTGAATGGCTGGCCGGTCGCCGCGAGCTGGGCGTCGAGGAACCGCTGAAAGGCGGTCCGCGCCGCGTCCTGCGATCCTTGCGCCAGGAATCGCAGTTCCAGCCGGTATCCGCGCCGACCCGCGGCCTCAGGATCCGGATGCTCGCTCGCGCGCAGCCGGATGACTTCGAATTGCTTCGCGAGGCCGGTGTCGTCCAGCCAGCGCTCGACGACGGTGCGCTGATGGGCAAGAAACGCCGGAGTCAGCTCCGACTGCACGGCCGCCGGTGTGACGGCGTGTCCGGCCGCAAGCAGCACGACCGCAACGACGCGTGCAGCCGGGGAGCAGGGCATGGGCGAATTATGTCACTCGTCTCCACTGCGGCCGCGGGACTGTTTGATCTGGCTCCGGCGAGCCTTGGCCGACAGCCTCCGTTCGCGCGCACCGGCCGTCGGTCTGGTCTTGTGCCGTTTGCGCGGGCGGCGGGATGCCTGAGCCACGAGCGCCTCGAGCCGCGCGCGCGCCGCTTCCCGATTCTGTCCCTGCGTTCGATTCTCACGCGCTTCGATGACGATCCAGCCGTCGGAGGTCACGCGGCTGCCTGCGAGCGCGCTCAGCCGCGCCTTCACGTCGTCTGGCAGCGTGGACGCCGGCAGATTGAACCGCAGCTCGACAGCCGTGGCGACCTTGTTCACGTTCTGCCCGCCCGGGCCAGAGCTTCTCACGAAGCGTTCCACGAGCAGATGATCAGCAATTAACATCGAAACATCGACACAATTAACAATTGAAAGACCGCTTGTCTCAAAAACACTGCTGGTCGGAAGAGCTTACTGCATCGAGACATTGAACTAGTTGAAGCGCGACCGCACGGAGTTCGCGACCGGAGGGTTGCAGTTTCTTCAGTAGTCTGCCGCTCGCTGGCGGCCCGCGTCGGCGGTTTCACTGGCACGACACCTGCAGTATCGCAGGCCATGAATCCCAAGGAACTGCAGGAACGAACTTTCGAGTTTGCGTTGAGCACCTATGAGTTCGCTCGACCGTTGCTGCGGTCGATCGAGACACGGCACGTCGCTCAACAGCTCATTCGAGCGTCGAGCTCAGTGGCGTCAAACCACCGGGCTGCCGGAGTGGCACGGTCGCGAAAGGAATTCGTCGCGAAGATCGGCACGGTGCGGGAGGAGGCCGCCATCTTTCGCGCAGCATACCGAACCGCCGGCGTCGTCAAAGGCGCGGCCGCAACGATTCGGCCGAGGGCGGAAGCTGCCAGCAGCCGGAGGCGTAAGAACGTTCGTCGGCAGCGTCGTGTCTCCGTGCCCTCCGTATCTTGGTCAATGTGTCGTTGTTAATTGTTAATTCTCATTTAAGTCTCAGGTCTCCCTTCCACCAGTCGTCGTCTGCCGCCGTCGCCGGGCCCGAGCTTGGCCCTGGCGCGATCGAGCAGCGACTGCGCGTCGTAGAGCGTGCCGCGCACCATCACGCGGCGCACGTTGTGCGTGTTCCGTGATGTCCTGCGAGCGGGTTGCCGCGGACGACGAAGAGATCGGCGAGCTTGCCGGCTTCGATCGAGCCGAGCGAATCGCCCAGACGCAGCGCGCGCGCGCCGTTGATCGTCGCCATCTTCAGCGCGGCGGCCGGCGGAATGCCGGCGAGCACGAACGCCTGCACCTCGCGGTGCGACCCGAATCCGGAGAGGAACTCGCCCCAGCTCGGATGATCGGTGCCGACCGTGATCAGCCGTCCGCCGCCGGCGTCGTAGAAGCGCTTGAGCTCCTTGAACTTCACGTCGTAGATCCGCTGGAACTGCTCGTTCGGCGGGCGCGGGAGCCGCGCGTTCGCGACCTCGCGCGCGTGCGGCGTGAGGAAGCTCTGCTCGTCCATCCACGTCGTGAAGACGCGCGTGTCCTTCGGGTCGTACCAGTAGCCGTACGCGCGTCACCGTCGCGTCGTAGTAGACGTTGCGCTTGAGATAGAGCTGGATGATGTGGTCGACTTCGGGCCGGGTGACGTCGAGCGCCTCGAGCGACGCGTAGGCGCCGCGCGTCGACGACGATCGCGTCGCCGCCCATGAAGTGCTCGATGCGATCGATGCCCATGTAGATCGCGTCGCGCGGGTTGACGGACGTCCCGCGCGCCGGAGTCGAGATGGCCGGTGACCGGCAGGCCGTAGCGATGCGCCTGGTCGATCAGCACCGGCAGATGCTCGCGGCTGGATGCCCTTGGCCTTGAAGCCGCGCACGCCGCGCGCGGCCCAGTTGTCGACCTCCTTGCGGATCCGCTCGGCGGTCCAGTCGCTGTTGCCCAGCCCGGTCGCGCCGTGCCGAAGTACGGGCCCGGAGCTGTGGATGCGCGGGCCGACCTGCTCGCCGCGCTCGATCCGTCGCCGCGCGCCGATCATCCCTTCCGGATCGACCTCGCCGCCGGGGAACGTCGACGTCACGCCGTTGGCGAGAAAGATGAGCGGGTTGACCGTGTACTCGTCGACGCGGCCCTGCGCCGAACAGATCGATCGCGTAGTGCGCGTGGAGGTCGAAGAAGCCCGGGAAGGATCGTCTCGCTCAGGCGCGAGCGTGATGACCTCGCGCCGCGTCGAGGTCACGTCCCGCCAGATTCGCGCCGACCTCGAGAAAGATCGCCGCGCCGGACGACGATGCCCGGTGTTCGGCACGAGCGTGTCGCGCACGCCGTCGAACAACTGGCCGCCGGTGATGACGATGTCGCCGGCCTGGATCGCTGGAACGTTCTGGGCGAGTGGCCGCGCCGTCAGCCCCGCGACGCCTGCGCCGAGCGAGCAATCAGCAGAATGCGCTTCATGCGTCGATGGTAAGCGCGTGATGCAGAACTGCATAGCCTCGAGCGCATAGCGAAGTATCTGCAGAAAGTCGAGCTGCCGCAGCGTCGCCTCCGGATCGCAATGCCTGCCATGCGCGCCCGCGATCTGTGGCGCAGATGTGCGAGCCGCGACGCGTGCGCCGCGGATCTTGCGAGGCACCGGCGAGTCATGACGATGCCGCGTCAGATCGGCTTCGTGCTGACGATCGCTGCCATCGCCGGTGTCGCGACGGGCGTGCTCACGCCTGTCGCGCCGCGTGACGCGTGGGCCGCCGCCCTGGCCGCGCTGTCGCTGCTCGTCGCCGCCGAGTCTGCGCCTGGCGACGGCCGCTGCTGGCCGTCGCGGTGCTGTTCGGCGCAACCGCGCACGGCGCGGTCGCGCGCGATCGCGCCCTCGTGTCGCCGCTGGCGCGCTGGTTCGACACGGTCGCCGCCGGCGCGGGCGATCGCGCCGCCGACGTCGTCTACGTCGACGGCACGCTCGTCGCCGACGCGCAGGCGTCGGCGAGCGGCGTGCGACTCCTGATTGACGTCGAGCGCGTCCGCGACGGCTCGTTGTGGCGACGCGCACCTGGCCGCGTCCAGGCGCACGTCGCCGGCGTGGCCGCGCGGGCGCGATGCGCGACTGGACGGCGGGCCGCGCGGATCAGGGCGCCCGATGTCGCTACGCCGCCCGCCGAGCTCGCTGAATCCCGGCGGGCCGGCGCCGCGCTGGCAGGCGCTGCGCCGCCCCTTCGACCTCGCCGCGTCCGTCAAGAGCGCGGCGCTCGTCGAGATCGAGGCGCGGCGCGTCGTGGCACGAGGCGGCCGCCCGCGTCGCGGCGCATGTCCGCGACGGCCGTGTCGACGCACATCGCGCCGCGCGATCCGGTCGCCGCCGCCATCGTCACCGCGATCCTGATCGGCGATCGCGCCGGGCTCGCCGACGACGTCGAGCGCCGTCTGCAGGCGGCGGGCACGTATCACGTCATCGCGATTTCCGGCGGCAACGTCGCGCTGCTCACCGCGCTGTGGTCGTCATCGTCCGCGGCCTGGTGCGATCGCCGCGCGCCGCCGGGGCGATCACGATGGCCGCCATCCTGGCGTACGGCGGCATCGTCGGCGGCGATCCGTCTGTGGCGCGCGCCGTGACCGCCGCGTGCCTGTATCTCGGCGCCGGCCTCGCCGGTCTTGCGCCCCGCACGCTCAACGTCCTCGCCGCCGTCGCGCTCATCGTCGCGATCGTCGATCCGCTGACCGTCGATCGACGTCGGCGCCTGGCTGTCATTTGGCGCGACGCTCGGCATCGTCCTGATCGCGGCCCGAATCGTTCGCCGGGTGATGCCCATCGCACCGAGGCGAGATGAGCCGGCCGGGCCGGCGATGCTCGACGCCGTCGCCCGTGCCCTTCTCAGGAGCCTCGTCGCGCTGCTCGCGGCGACGATCGCGGCCGAACTGGCGCTCATGCCGATTGCCGCGGCCGTCTTCGGGCGTGTCACGCGTCGCCGGGTCTTGCATTGAACGTGATCGCGATTCCGGCGATGGCGGTCGTCCAGATCGCCGGTGCGTTCACGGTCGCGTTGGGCGGCTGGTGGACGGCGCCGCGATGCTTGCGGCTGGCGTCGCGCGCTTCGGCGCCAACGTGCTCGTCGGGTCGGCCGGTCTCGTCGATCTGGCGCCGTGGCTGTCGTGGCGTGTGCCACCGACGCCGATCGGCTGGACGCTCGCGTACTACCTCGCGTGCGGCGTGCTTCTGCTCCCGATCGCTCGAGGCGGGCTCCGCAGCGATCGCTGCCGCAGCGTCCCTCTCATGCCTGGCCGTCATCGTGACCGCGCCGGTGTCGAACGGGCGGCGCCCGGGGCCGGCCGCCTGCGGCTCACGGTGCTCGACGTCGGTCAGGGCGACGCGATCGTCGTTCAGTTCCCGTCCGGCCACTCGATGATCGTGGACACCGGCGGCACGGCCGGCTCGTTCGACATCGGCGGGCGAGTGGTGACGCCGGCCGCGTGGGCGCTCGGCGTTCGTCGTCTCGACTGGCTCGTCATCACACACGGCGACCGGATCACCTCGGCGGTGCGCCGGTCGTGGCTGCCGATCTGGCCCGCGCGAGATCTGGGAGGGCATTCCGGTTCCGCGAAACCGCGAGTTGGCCGCGCTGCGCACCGAGGCGCGGCTGTCCGGCCGGGTGTGGCGAACCGACTCGCGAGGGCCACGCGATGGAGATCGGCGGCGTGACGGTCGACGTGTTGCATCCGCCGGCGCCAGAGTGGGAGCGGCAGAAGGTTCGCAACGACGATTCGATCGTGCTCCGGCTGCGGTACGGCGACGTCGAGTTGCTCCTCACCGGCGACGCGGGCGCGGAGTTCGAGCGGCGGTGCGACGGACGAGGCGGATGCGGCGCCGGTCCGCATCCTCAAGGTCGGACATCATGGCAGCCGGACGTCCAGCTCCGACGCGTTTCGTTCAGCGCTACCGGCCGGACGTCGCGCTCGTCAGCGTCGGTCGCGGCAACCTCTTCGGGCATCCGGCGCCGGACGTGGTCGCGCGGCTCCGACGTGTCGGAGCGGAGATCTTTCGAACCGACCGTGACGGCGCGATCAGCGTCGAGACCGACGGCGCGGAGCGTCGTGCGATGCAGACGGTCGCGCGGGAGCAGCTGGACGTTGCGCGTCGCGAATGGCATCTTGACGGCGCTGCCACGCCGCTTCCATTTCTTCCGGCGTGCGCGTCGTGGATCGTGCGTCCATCGCGTCTCGAACGAGCGCCTCGAGCGCATCGAAAGCGGCGCGGTGAACTTGTCGTTGGCCTCGCGCAGCGCCGACTCCGGCTCGATGCCGAGCTTGCGCGCGAGATTGGCCATCGAGAAGAGCAGATCGCCGAATTCCTCGGCCGCGCGCGCCGGACTCTCGGACAGCGCAGCGCGCAGCTCGCGCACTTCCTCGTCGATCTTGTCGACGACGTCGGTCGCCGTCGGCCCAGTCGAATCCGACCGCGGCCACGCGCGTGCCGATCTCGTGCGCGCGCAGGAGCGACGGCAGCGACGCGCGGCACGCCGGCCAGCAGCCGCTTCTTCTGACCCGCGCTCGCCCTGTTCCCTGGCCTTGATCGCTTCCCACTGCTCGACGACCGCACGCGACGTGCGCGCTTGCCGCCGCTGCCGCGCACGCGGCCGCAGCGGCCGGCCGGCGGGCGTGAACACGTGCGGATGCCGCCGGATCAGCTTGGCCGTCGACCGCGTCGATCGCGTCGGCGATCTCGAACCGTCCCGCCTCGAACGCGATCTGCGCCTGAAACACGCACTGAAACAGCACGTCGCCCAGCTCGCCGCGCAATCCGTCGAGATCGCCGCGATCGATCGCCTCGAGCGCCTCGTAGGTCTCCTCGAGCAGAAACGGCCGCAGCGACTCGGGCGTCTGCTCGCGGTCCCACGGACAGCCCGCGGGCGATCGCAGCGTGGCCATGGTTCGGACCAATCGCGCGAGCGCCCGCGCCGCGCGCCGGGCCTGCCGATTGCCGATCGCCATTACCCATTACCGATGTCCGTTACCGATGTCCATTACCCATTCCCGATGTCCATTGCCCGATTGCCGATGTCCCTGCCATTGCCGATTGCCGATTAGCCGATTGCCGATGCCGGATGGTACCATCCCCGTTTCGTGCGTGTGCTGTTTCTCGGCACCGGGACGTCGCACGGCGTCCCGATGATCGGCTGCGATTGCGAGGTCTGCCGGTCGGACGATCCGCGCGACACGCGATCGCGCCCGTCGATCGTCGTCGACCTCGACGACGGCTTCCGCGTGCTCGTGGACACGACGCCGGACCTCAGGACGCAGGCGCTGCGCCACGACGTGCGGCGCATCGACGCGATCGTCTACACGCACTCGCACGCCGACCATCTGATGGGGCTCGACGATGTGCGGCGGTACAACGCGCTCGCCGGACGCCGATGCCCATCTACGCCGACGCGCGCACGCTGCGCGAGATCCGGCGCACGTTTGCGTACATCTTCGAGCCGGCGGCGCCGAAGGGCGGCGGCGTCCCGGATCTGCGGCTGTGGCCGATCGGCGGCCGCGTTCTGCCTGGGACGGCAGGAAGTCGATCCCGTGCCGCTCCAGCACGGCCCGTGGGACATGCTCGGGTTTCGATTCGGCCGGTTCGCGTACCTGACCGACTGCAACCGCATTCCGGATTCGACGCTCGCCGCTGCTGGAGGGCCTCGACTGTCTCGTGCTCGACGCGCTGCGGCGGCGGCCGCATCCGACGCACTTCACGCTCGAGCAGGCCGTCGCGATGGCGCGGCGGATCGGCGCTCGCCGGACGCTCTTCACGCACATCGCGCACGACCTGGGCCACGAGGCGACGTGCGCGGCGTTGCCCGCCGGGCATGGCGCTCGCGCACGACGGACTGACGGTCGACATCATATGCGGCAATGGGGCATGAGGCAATGGGGCCGTGCGGCAGCGGGGCCATGCGATGCCACTTTCCCGACTCGCCCCGGCCGAAGTGGCGGCGCCCGATCGCCGCGCTCGGCAATTTCGACGGACTGCATCGCGGTCACATGAAGCTCATCGAGCAGGTTCGCCGGCGGGCGGGCGAGCGCGGCCGGCACGCCGGTGGCGATGATCTTCGATCCGCATCCGCCCCGGGTGCTGCGCCCCGACAAGGCGCCGCCGCTGCTCATGACGCTCGATCAGAAGCTCGAGGCGCTTCGAACGCGCGGGACTGCGGGGCGTCGCGATCGTCCGGTTCACGCCCGAACTCTCGCGGTGGGAGCCGGAGACGTTCGTCGAGACCGTGCTCGTCGACTGGCTGCGAGGTCTCCGAAGTCTGGGTCGGCGAGAACTTTCTCTTCGGCCGCGATCGGTCGGGGACGTTCACGCTGCTGCGGACGCTCGGCGAAGATCGCGGCTTCCGGACGGAGAAGATCGATCCGGTGCGCTACAAGGACTTCGTCGTCTCGAGCACGCGCGATCCGGCATCTCATCGCGCGAAGGGCGCGTGGACGAAGCCGGCGCGCTGCTCGGCCACCACTACTTCATCGACGGCGACGGTGGTGCACGGTGACGGCCGCGGCCGGGAGCTCGGCTTTCCGACGGCCAACCTGCGAGTCGACGAACGAGCTGCTGCCGGCGTTCGGCATCTACGCGACGCTCGCGGTCGTCGACGACGTGACGCATCCGGCGGTGACGAGCGTCGGGGTGCGCCCGACGATTGGCGACGGCAGGGTGACGGTGGAGACGTTCCTGCTCGACGGCTCGCACGATCTCTACGGCAAGCGTCTCCGCCTGGCGTTCGTGAAATGGATTCGCGAGGAGCTCAAGTTCGACGACCTCGCGGCGTTGACGGCCCGGATAGCGGACGACTGTGCCACGGGCGGCGGAAATCCTGGGGAAGATCTCGGTCTGATAGGATCGGTGCCCACATGCCCGACTCGTTTCAGTTGACCGTCCCGGCCGACAGCCGATTCCGCACACTCGTGCCCGATGTGGCCAGCCGGTACGTGGAGATCATCGGGGGGTCGGCCGCCGACGCCGCCGCGCTCGCCGCGGCGCTGACCGAGGCCCTTCGACCAGCTGATCCGCGAAGTGCGCGAGGCCGAGACGATCCGGTTCGACTTCCGGCCGAGCGACGGCGCGGTGGAAGTCGAGCTGGCGCACGACGGGCACGTGCGGACGGTGCGCGTGCCCGATCGCCACCAAGTAGCGACCGATGCGGCTCTTCAACACCCTGACCCGAACTGAAGAGCAGTTCGTCCCGGCCGACGGCCGGACGGTGCGCATGTACACCTGCGGGCTCACGGTGTACGCGCGCGGGCACATCGGCAACTTCCGCACGTTCGTGAGCCTCGACGTCCTGCGCCGCGCGCTGAAGTACCAGGACGGGCTACGCGATGCGGCACGTGATGAACTTCACCGACGTCGACGACAAGACGATCGCCGCCGCGCAGCAGGCGGGCGTCTCGCTCCGCGAGTACACGGACCGCTTCGTCGCCGCGTTCCACGAGGACGCGGCGGCGATGGGACTCGAGCCCGTCGAGGAGAAGCCGCGCGCCACCGACGAGGCCAACCTGCGGGCGATGGTCGACATGATCCTGTCGCTCGAGGCGCGCGGGCACACGTACCGCTCGGACGGATCGATCTACTTCCGGATCGCAACGCTGCCGGAGTACGGCAAGCTCGCGCGCCTCGATCACGAGGGCATTCAGGCCGGCGCGCGCGTCGACGCGGACACGCTACACGAAGCAGGACGCGCGCGACTTCGTCCTGTGGAAAGCCACCAAGCCCGGCGAGCCGACCTGGGACTTCGGCTGCGGGCCGGGCCGGCCGGGCTGGCACATCGAGTGCTCGGCGATGGCGCTGCGGCTGCTCGGCGAGCCGCCGATCGACATTCATGGCGGCGGCGATCGATCTCGATCTTCCCGCACCACGAGAACGAGATCGCGCAGGCCGAGGGCGCGACCGGCCGGCCGTTCGTCCGCTTCTGGGTGCACGTCGAGTTCCTGAACTTCGACAACGAGAAGATGTCGAAGTCGCTCGGCAACGTGTTCACCGTCCGCGACATCCTCGACAAGGGCTACCGCGCGTCGTCGCTGCGGTACCTGCTGATCTCGGTGCACTACCGCAAGCAGCTCACGTTCAACTGGGACGTGCTGGCGCAGGCGGACGCGGCGGTGACGCGCCTGGCGGATTTCCTGGTCGCGCGTGGACGGCGTCCACGGCGGCGACGGCGCACCCGCGCGTCGACCGAGCGCGTCGCCCGCGGCCCGCGACGAGTTTCGCGAGACGATCGCGGCCGATCTCAACGTGCCCGGCGCGCAGGGCGTGATGTTCGAGCTGCGTGCGCGAGATGAACGCGGCGATCGATCAGCGGCGAGGTTGGCGACGCCGGACGCGGCGCGTCATTCGCGACGCGTTCGACGAGTTCGATCGGTGCTGGGCGTGCTGGCGCTGCGCCGGGCCGAAGACGCGCAGCCGCCGGTGCCCGTCGAGGAGATCGAGCGGCTGATCGCGGAGCGCCGCGAGGCGAGACGCGCGCGGAACTTCGCGCGGGCCGACGAGATCCGCAAGGACCTCGAGGCGCGTGGGATGATCCTGCTCGAAGACAGTCGCGACGGGCACGCGCTGGAAGACGGAAGTGATGCGCCATGCACGCGCCCGACATCAAGACGCCGCTGCCCGGCCCGAAGGCCGCCGCCATCATCGCGCGCGACAACGCGCGCGTCTCGCCGTCCTACACGCGCGACTATCCGTTCGTCATGGCCCGCGGCGAAGGCGCGGTCGTCGAGGACGTGGACGGCAACGTCTTTCTCGACTGCGCGGCCGGCATCGCCGTCACCGGCACCGGCCACTCGCATCCCGACGTCGTGAAGGCCATCGTCGAGCAGGCGCAGCAAGTACCTGCACATGTCGGGCACGGACTTCTACTACGAGCCGCAGGTGCAAGCTGGCCGAAGAGATGGCCGCCATCGTGCCCGTCGGCGGCGGCACCGGCGACGTGCGATCGTTCTTCAGCAACTCGGGCACCGAAGCGAACGAAGCGGCGCTCAAGCTGGCGCGCTACTGGACCAAGCGCGTGAACATCATCGCGTTCCTCGGGTCGTTCCACGGCCGCACGCTCGGCTCGCTCGCGCGCGACGTCGAGCAAGTACGTCCAGCGCCGCGGCTTCGGCCCGATGATGCCCGGCGTGTTTCACGCGCCGTACGCCAACTGCTACCGGTGTCCGCGTCGGCGCTCGGCCCGAGACCTGCGCGGCCGAGTGCCTCGACTACCTCGAGGATCAGATCCTCGTCCACCTCGTCTCGCCCGACGAGGTCGCCGCCGTGCTCGTCGAGCCGATTCAGGGCGAGGGCGGCTACGTCGTGCCGCCGGCGCGAGTTCCACCAGCGGCTGCGCGAGCTCACGAAGAAGCACGGCATCCTGCTCATCGCCGACGAAGTGCAGTCCGGCATGGGCCGCACCGGCCGCATGTTTGCCTGCGAGCACTTCGGGCTCGACGTCGACATCGTCACCGTCGCGAAAGGCATCGCGTCGGGCCTGCCGCTCGGCGTCACCAGCGCGCGCGTCCGACGTCATGACGTGGCCGCCCGGCGCGCACGCGTCCACCTTCGGCGGCAATCCGGTCAGCGTCGGCCGCCGCGCTCGCGACGATCAAGCTGCTCAAGGACGGCCTCGTCCGCAACGCCGAGGTCGTGGGCGAGTACCTGCATGGGCCGGCTGCGCGCGCTGATGGACAAGCACGCGCTCATCGGCGACGTCCGCGGCAAGGGCCTGATGATCGGCGTCGAGCTCGTCCGCGACCGCGTCACCAAGGAGCGCGCGACGGCCGAGCGCGATCGCGTCGTGCAGGAGATGTTCCAGCGCGGCGTGCTCCTGCTCGGCGCCGGCCGCAACGCCATCCGCTTCGCGCCGCCGCTCGTGCTGACGCAAGGATCAGGCCGACACGATCGTCAAGATCTTCGACGAGGCGATCGGCGCGGTCATCGCCACAACCTGAACTTTCACCACGAAGCACACGAAGGGCACGAAGGGGTTGGGCAAAAGGCTCTTGTCTAGGCTGGCGCCGTCCGCTTCCTCGATTGCCAGAATCGCCTCAGCACGCGGATCATCCACCGAATCGACAGCAGGATCAGTACCGAGGAAGACGATCACGATGGCCGCCGCCAGGTACGGATACTGCGTCGCGAACCACGTGATGAAGATCGCGACGGCGTCTTCGGTGAGGCTGAGGATCAGGTTCGACGCGGGTTCGGGCGACGCGGTCGCCGCGGCGCGCGCTGCCGTCTTCCAACTGTGGGCGACGAACGAGACCGTTCCGCCCGCCGTTGCCGCGACGAGCTGCCAGCCCAGACCGAGCTCTGTCGAGGCCGCATACGCGAGGATCGCCCCGGCGGGCACGCGGATGATCGTCTGCAGCGCGTTCCAGAGCAGATCGAAGACCGGAATCTTGTCGGCGAAGAACTCGACGACGAACATCGCGCCGCCGGCGCCGATCACCCACCAGTTCGTGACGACGTCGAGCGATCCGGGCAGGTCGATGAAGCCCGAGCGGGCCAGCAGGCCGAGCGTCGCGACGGTCGCGTAGACGTTGAGGCCCGCCGCGAAGCAGATCGCGATGACGAGCGCCGCCCCTTCGTTCGGCGACAGCGACATGGAGGCAGTTTAACAGCTGACCTGCATGTGCAATCGGGCAATGGGTAGTCGGGTAATGGCAGAGAAATCGGTAATCGGAAATGGAAATGGGTAATTGCTAATGGAAATGGGTAATGGAAATGGCTAATGGGTAATGGGCAGGCCCCATCGAGGATGGAAATGGGCAATCGGCGATCGGCCAGCGTCCATTGGCAATTGCCGATTGCAGTCCCATTCCCCATTTCCCATTCCCCATTTCCCGTTTAGCCATTAGCGATTTCCATTGAACATTGCCGATTTCCATTAGCGATTACCCATTTCTCTGCCATTGCCAGATTGCCGATTCGCCGATTGCCGATGAACGTGTGCCCCTAACGTCCCGTTCGCGCAAGCTCCGCTTCCGCGGCAAGGAACCCGAAGGACGGCCAGTCGGTCTGTGACGCGATCGACCTGAACACTCTGGTGGCGTCCGCCTGGCGTCCGTTGACGAGGAACCACGCGCCCACGCCGTAGCGCACGGCGGAGCCGCCGGCGCCTTCCGGCGCGGCGCCGAGGACGTCTTCCGGTGTCCGCTCGCCCTTGTACATGAGCAGCAGCGAGTGATAGCTGCCGTTCTCGATCACGTCGAGATCCGCGCGGATCGGCACGAGGACGGCCGCCGCATCCGCCGTCCGGCCCGATCGCCGCAGCGAGAGGTACAGCCAGTAACTGGCGGAGACGAGGTTGTCGGCGCTGCGCCCGACGTCGCGCGCGCTGGTCCAGGCCGCCGTGGCACGCGTGAAGTCTCCCTTGAGGTAATGGGCGAGCGCGAGGTGATACCAGATGTTCGACTGCAAGGTGCTCGTCGGGATGTTGCGCGCATTCGGCTGGCCGTCGGGCTCCACCTCGTCCGGCCGGCCTTTGACCAGCGAGGCCGCCTTCTCCAGATCGGCGATCGCGTGGTCGAGCTCACGGACGGTGACGTAACGGTGTCCGCGATGGCGATAGAACCTGGCGTCGCCGGGGTGCCTCGAGAGGCCGTCGGTGAAGATGTCGATGGCGTCACGAAACCGGCCCAGATAGGCCGTGCGCCGGCCGAGCCAGATGATGGCGTCCGCGTTGGCCGGGTCCTTCTTCCACGTTTCCCGCGCCTCGGCAAGCTGTGCCTCCATCTTCACGCGCGCAGCGTCGGCGATGGCCGGAGAGACCAGAGGCTGGCCGAGCAGGGACGTGGCTTCCGGGCGGGACTGCGAGGGGCTCGGGTGCAGCGTGACGGCAGCGAGCAGGCTCCCCACGGCAAGGGAAAGTAATCGCATCTGATCCTCGACAGAATCCACGAACATTGTTACCGTTTCCGTCCGTGGGCAAGGTGTCATTGTGGCCGATCGGTCTCGGCCTCGTGTTCTGCTTCGTCCTCGGCCAGAGGTCGATGGCGACGCCGCAGCAGGCAGGCGGGTCCTCGTCGAGTTCGGCCAAGTCGACCCTGACGGGCGTCTACAGCCCGGCCCAGGCGTCCCGGGGCGAAGAGACCTACATGAACGTCTGCGTGGCGTGCCATCCGCCTGGCACCTACAAGGGCGGCATGTTCAAGACGAACTGGGATGGGCGGACTCTCGCCGAGTTCTTCGACTCGGTCAGTGAGAAGATGCCGAAGAACGAACCGGGCAGCCTGTCGCTTCCGGAGTACGCGCAAGTCATCGCGTACATCCTGAAGGTGAACGACATGCCGGCAGGCAAGACGGACATGCCGTCCGATTCAACACTCCTGAAAGACATCCGTATCGAGTTCGGCAAGTAACGCCAGGGGGACAGAGATGTCGCGACGATTCACTTCGGTTCGCACGTTGGGCGTGGCGATGGTGGCGGGGCTGACGTTCGTCGGCGTCCTGCAGGTCCGCGGGTCGACTGACGCGCAGGACAAGCTCGTGCGCGGCAACGCGCCCGGAGAATGGCGCTACTGGGGCGCCGACGCCTGGAGCACGCGCTATTCGCCGCTCGATCAGATCAACGCCTCGAACTTCGACAAGCTGCAGGTCGCCTGGCGCTGGAATGCGGCGGTGGACGGGCCGGACGAGTACTACCGGACGACCCCGCTCTACGCGAACGGCCGTCTCTTCACCGTCGCCACGACCCATCGCTACGCGTACGCGCTCGATCCCGAGAAAGGCACGACGCTCTGGTCGTGGAAGCTGGAGGAAGGGATCCGCTGGCAGAAAGCGCCGCGACAGTTTGCCGGTCGCGGCCTGGCGTACTGGACCGACGGCAAGGGCAACGAGCGCATCGTCGTCGTCACGCCCGGCTACCACATGGGCATTCTCGACGCGAAGACCGGCGCGGGCGATCCGGCCGTCGGGAAGGCCAAAGACGGCGTCGTCGATCTGATGGAAGGGCTCGGGCTGCCGCTCGTGCCGCTGGCGGTGGATGACACCGGTCCGATGGAATTCAGCGACCTCAACCTCGCGCGTCGAGCCAAGCCCGGTGAGAAGTGGGATCCCGGAGAAGAAGATCGGCGCGGACGGCACGATCGGCATCGATCCCGAGCTCGGACAGGTGGCGGCCAGCTGTCCACCGATCATCATCGGCGACGTGATCGTCGTCGGCAGCTCGCACATCCACGGCTACTATCCGACGAAGCTCCGCAATCTTCCCGGATGGATTCGCGGCTTCGACATCAGGACCGGGAAGCAGCTCTGGAAGTTCAATCTTGTTCCCGCAGCCCGGCGAGTACGGCGCCAACACGTGGAAGAACGGATCGAAGATCGGGACGCCGGGCATGGGCAAGAACGACGCCTGGGCGCCGTATTCCGCGGATCCGGATCTGGGTCTCGTCTACATTCCCGTCGGCATGCCGCTCAGCGACGAGTACGGCGGCCATCGTCCCGGCGACAATCTGTACGGCAACAGCCTCGTCGCGCTCGACGTGAAGACCGGCAAACGGAAGTGGCACTTCCAGATGGTGCATCACGACATCTGGGACTACGACACGCCGATGGCGCCGAACCTGCTCGACATCACGATCAACGGCAAGGTGCGCAAGATCATCGCGCAGACGACGAAGCAGGGCTGGATCTACACGTTCGATCGCGAAACCGGCGTCGCCGATCTGGCCGATGCCCGAGACGCCGGTGCTTCAGAGTCAGGTGCCGGGCGAGGAGACGTCGAAGACGCAACCGATTCCCTCGAAGCCCGCGCCGTACGCGCAGCAGGGACTCGAGGAAGACGATCTCATCGACTACACGCCGGAGATCAAGGCGGCGGCACTGCACCTGGCGAAGCTCTGCGAGATGGGGCCGTACTACATTCCGCCGTCGGCCATGGACGGCACGACGAAGCATCACTGCTCGTGGTACGCGCCCGGCGCGAGCGGCGGCGTGAACATCGACGGCGGCGCGGCCGTCGATCCGGAAACCGGCCTCATGTACGTCGGCGCGCAGTACGGACTCAGCACGACCGAAGTGGTGAAGGACCCGTGCTCGGAGCATCGGTACGTGCAGGGACCGCGGGAGACGCTGCGGACGTCCGGGCGCCATGCCTCCACCGCCGGGATACGTGCCACCCGCGCGTGGCGGCGGGCGGCGGGCGGTGCGCGGAGGCGCGGGGCCGTGGCGGTGGCGGAGGCCAAGCGGTGCAGCTACAAGGACGCGTCGCCCGGCACGTCGACAATCGCGGGTATCTCGATCCTGAAGCCCCGCGAGCTGGGCGGCATCACGGCCTACAACATGAACACCGGGGACAAGGCGTGGTGGATTCCGAACGGCGGCGTGATGACGGTGCCGACGCCGAGTGGCGGCCTCTCCGGACGCGGCGCTCTTTGCGGGCGTGAAGCTGCCACCGCAGCCCGGCGGGCGCGGCCTGGCGCAGGTCATCACGACGAAGTCGCTCGTCATCTACGGCACCGGCCGGAACGGCGGACCGCCCGCCGACGAGAAGGGCATGTTCCGGATCTATGCCGTGGACAAAGCGACGGGCAAGCAGGTGGGCGCGGTGCCGATCCAGACGCGCACGAGCGCCGTGCCGATGACGTTCATGCACAACGGCAAGCAGTACATCGTGTTCGCGACGGGAGTCGCCGCGAACACCGCGCTCGTCGCGCTGACGCTGCCCGAACTGACGCGCCGTCGTCGAAATCGCAGGGCGGGCCGGATGTCGGCCTCGCCCTGACTGCGTACGCGGATTGTTACGCGGATTGCAAACCAATCTGCGCCACGAGAGCCTAGAACGTCACCCTCGCTCCAAAGCTCATGGTGAACGGCCGTCCCACGGGCGGTCCGAATCCTGGTCCCGCCAGTGACACCGGCTGCATGAAGGTCGCAGCCGCGGCGGAGGTCTGCTCGGGCCGCAGTGTGAACGACAGGTTCTCCGTGTCGAACAGGTTGTAGAAGTCCACGTAGACCCGCAGGTTGGCCCTGGGTCCGAGCGCGAATGCCTTGGCGACGCGGAGATCGATGTTGAAGAACCGCCCGCTGCGCTCCTCGATCGATCCGTCCGGGTTCACCACGAGGCCCGACCGCAGGTTGTTGACTGTCGCGAGCTGGCAGCCGTTAGGGTTGAGCGCCTGGATCGCCGCCGTGTTCGCACGCACGTCGAACACCGCCCGCGGATCCACGCCGTCGCACAGCCGATCCAGGATGCTCACCAGTCCGTCGCCGTTGGTGTCGATGCCCGTGATCGCCGTGTAGGGCCGCGACGACGCCCACTGGACGATGGGCGCGAGCTGGATCTGATAGGGCAGGTCGAACGTCGCGCTCGCCACGAAGCGGTGGCGCTCGTCGATGCGCGTCGGTCCCCACTCGGCCTCGGCGAACTGCTGTTCCGGCGTGACGGCAATGCCGTTGCCGCTGTAGGACGCGACGGGCTGGCCACCCCACGAGCGTGAGTTCGCGAGGACGTAGGAGAACGACATGATGCCCCACGGCTGGCGATTCTTGACCGTCGTCGTGAGCGAATCGAACTTCGAGCTGTTGGTGGTGCCGATCATGTTGATCTGCTCGAGCCGGTTCGCGGGCATGCCGGCCGCGACGAACGCCGCGTCGAAGTAGCGCCCGGAGGACCGGGTCGCGCGCACGCAGCGCGGGTCGTTGGGATTGGAGCCGGCAAACGTGGTGTCGCACACGCTGCGAATCTGCGGGTTGATGTTCATCACCCGCGGTTCGTTGCGCCCTTCGGTGTGCACGTAGTCGCTCGACAGCGTCCACGTCTCTTTCAGCACCGTCTCGAAGCCGATCGAGAGCTTGTGCACGTACGGGTCGCTCGCGTCCGGGTCGTTGATGCGGCCGAACGAGCCCGTCGGGAGCTGCGAGAAGTCCGTCGCCGGCGGCTCGGGCAGCGGATCGACGCCGTACCGGAAGTTCGGCATCTGACCGGCGCCGACCGCCGTGTTTCTGAGCGCCAGCGTCTGCGAGTAGATCTCCTCCCCGCTCTGGGACAGCGAGAAGATCGTCAGGTTCTGGAAGATCTGGTCGTAGAAGAGCCCGTAGCCGCCGCGGACGACGAGCTTGCCGTCGCCGTAGTAGTCGTAGGCGAAGCCGAGGCGCGGCTGGAACTCCGCCCAGCCCGGCGTCGTGCGCGAGAGCTTGTCCGCATCGCCCGTGATCGCCTCCGCGCGCGGGTCGTTCAACTGCGACAGGATCTGGATGGTTCGGTTATTGGTCTGATCGGTTAGCAGGCCGATGTTCGCGTCCCACCGCAGGCCGAGGTTCAGCGTCAGCTTGCGATTGATGCGCCAGTCGTCCTGGGCGTAGAACGCCAGTTGATGGAAGTTCTGGTCGTGCGAGGCCGCGCCCGTGTAGTAGTTCATCTCGTTGAGCGCGCCGGGCGTCGCGAAGCCCTGCGGGTAGAGCGTCTTGTTGTTCGCGATCGTGAGCGGGTCGTTGAACCAGCGCAGCTCGTACCCGAAGGCCCCGAAATAGAAGTAGCCGCCGAGCTGCGTGTAGATGTAGTTCGTGCCGAACTTGAACGAATGCTGGTCCTTGAGGTACGTGAGATCGTTCCGGAACTGGTACTTGCGCTCGAGCGTCGCCTGCGGCGTGTTCGGCGCCGGGCCGATGCGGAACGTCGTGCCGGTCCCGAAGATCTGGATCGGATCGGTCGAGACGCCCAGGATCTCGTTCTTGAAGTCCTGGAAGTGAAACCCGAACTGGTTCACGCGGTCCGATCCCAGGGTCATTGTGTGGTTGGCCACGAAGTCGTTCAGCCTGTTCTCGTTCGAGCTCCCCCCTGAGAGATCGGTCAACGCCGGGTTGGCGACCTGGTCGTTGGGGGAGCTGTTCTTCTGGAATGAGAAGCGGTACGAGAACGACTGCCGCTCGTTCAAGCGATGGTCGGCTTTCAGCGTGAACAGCGTGTCGTCGTACGGCGTCGGAATCGCGTCCACCGGCACGGCGCCGGGGACGACCGCGAGCTGGGCGATCGCGTCGGCGCGCACCGGCGTGGTGCCCGACGGCTCGTCGAACCGCTCGAGCGCGCCGAAGAAGAACAGCGTGTCGCGGACGATCGGGCCGCCGACCGATCCGCCGTACTCCCAGCGTTTGAACGGCAGCTTCGCCGCGCCGCGCTCCTGGAAGAAGTCCTTCGCCATCATCGCTTCGTTGCGAAACGTGAAGAGACCGGACCCGCGCAGCGAGTTGCTGCCGGACTTGGTGATGACGTTCACGACGCCGCCGACCGCGCGCCCGCTCTCGGCGGTCCAGCGATGCTGCAGCACCTGGAACTCCTGGATCGACTCGTAGGCGAAGTTCTGCAGGAGGCTGCCGACGACGTTGTCCTTGTTGTCGCCGCCGTCCACGTTCACGTCGAGCTGCCGGCCGTCGCCGCCGTTCATCGCGAAGTTGCCGGTCCGCGTCTTCGTCGGATCGAAGTTGCCGGCCGGTCGCGCTTCGGGCATGACGATCGAGAGGTTGGCAAACGTGCGGTTGAGCAGCGGCAGCTCGGAGATTTCCTTGGACGTCACCACGCCGCCGAGATCCGACCGGGTGGTGTCGATGATCGGCGTGTCCACGCTGACCGTGACCGCCTCGCTGACCGCGCCGATCGACAGCTCGACGGCGATGGTCTGTCGCGTGCCGACGAGCACGTCGATGTTCTCGCGCACGGTCTTCTTGAAGCCAGTGCGCTCCGCGCTGAGCGTGTACCTGCCCGGCGGCAGGAGCGTGATCGTGTACTCGCCGGAGGCGTTGGTCGTCGCGCTCCGCTGAAAGCCGGTGGCGGTGTTCTGTACCGTGACGGTCGCGCCCGCCACAATCTGGCCGGACGGATCGGTGACGCGTCCAGTCAGTTCGCCAGTCGTTGCCTGAGCCAGGGCGGGTGCCGGCGCCGCGAGGCCGAGGGCCACGAGGGCCAGCAGCATTGCCAGTGAGCTACGTCGCATGAGAGCGGGCCTCCTCAGCCCGCGTTGGACAGGCGGACACCCGCGCTCGGGCGAGCGCCCCTGAGGAGCGTTTTTAGGGGAGTTTTTCGATGATACACCCCGGTTACACAGACCTTCGACGTGTCCAGCCCGGTCCGGGTTCGTCCGGGAACTGGAACTGACCGGTTCTGAACAGGCGCTCCGGACCGGCAGCATATGATTACGAGCGGCCGTCACATGCGCGTGCTCATCCTCGTTCTCTCGCTCCTCTGGCTCCAGGCGCACAGCGGCGCCATGCACCCGCAAGGTGCGGCAACTGCCGCCGGGCGCGCGGCGGCACCGCAGGCCACGGCGCAGGCGCCACTCACCGCGCCGCTGCCCGCCGATCCGGCCGTCACGGTTGGTCGCCTCCCGAACGGCCTTCGGTACTACGTGCGCGCGAACAAGCAACCCGTGGGGCGCGCCGAGCTGAGGCTCGTCGTCAACGCCGGCTCGATTCTCGAGGATGACGATCAGCGCGGGCTCGCGCATTTCGTCGAGCACATGGCGTTCAACGGCACGAAGAACTTTCCCAAGCAGGCCATCACCGCCTTCATGCAGTCGATTGGCATGCGCTTCGGGCCGAGCGTGAACGCGACGACCTCGTTCGACGAGACCGTCTACGCGCTCCAGGTGCCGACCGACAAGCCGGAGATCCTCGACCGGGCGCTCCTCATCCTCGAGGACTGGGCGCAGAACGTGACGTTCGATCCCGCCGAAGTCGACAAGGAGCGGGGCGTCGTCATCGAAGAATGGCGCGGGCGGAGAGGCGCCGCCGCGCGGCTGCAGGACGCCCAGTTCCCGGTCCTGCTGAAGGGGTCGCGCTACGCCGATCGGGTGCCCATCGGACGGATGGAGATCATCCAGAAGTTCGACATCGCTCGACTCAAGCAGTTCTACTCGACCTGGTACCGCCCGGACCTGATGGCGATCGTCGCCGTCGGCGACTTCACCCCGGCGACCGTCGAGGGGCTGGTGCGCAAGCACTTCGCCGGCATTCCGGCGCGGACGTCGAGCGTGCCGCGACCGAGTTATCCGGTGCCGCCGCAGCCGGGCACGCTCTATGGCGCCGCCACCGACAAAGAGGCGACCGGCGCGGTCGTGACCGTGTACGGAATGAAGCCGCCACGCGCACAGAGCACGGTCGGCAGCTACCGCCTGGAGATCGTCGAGCGCCTCGTGGCGGGAATGTTCTCGACGCGATTGTCAGAGACCGCCCAGCGTCCGAACGCGCCGCTCCTCGGCGCGAGCGCCTCGCGCGGACGCGTGGTCCGGACCGCGGACGCCGCCGTCCTGACGGCCGGGCTGAAAGAGGACGCCATCGAGGTGGGCCTGCGGACGGTCTTCACGGAAATCGGGCGAATCGCGCGCTTCGGGTTCACCGCGCCGGAGCTCGAGCGGCAGAAGACCAACACGCTCCGCAGCTTCGAACGCGCGATGGCCGAACGGGACAACCGCCCGTCCGCGCAGCTCGCCCAGGAGTACACGCGTCACTTCACGCGCGATGAGCCGTTTCCCGGGCTGCCGTACGAATTCGACCTCACGCGGCGCTTTCTTCCCGAGATCACTCTGGCGGAGGTGAGCGCCGTCGCCAGAGTCTGGCTCCCGGAATCGAATCGCGTCGTGCTCCTGAATGCACCGGCGAAACCTGGCGTCGTCGTTCCCGATGCGGCGGGGTTTGCCGCGACGATGAAGGCGGTGGGAGAGACGACGCTCACAGCCTACGTCGCCCGCTCTGGCTCGGCGCCTCTCCTCGACAAGCCGCCGGCCGGCGGAAAGATCACCCGCATCTCGACGCGCGAGCGACTCGGCCTCACCGAGTGGGAATTGTCGAACGGCGCGAAGGTCGTGCTCAAGCCGACGACGTTCAAAGAGGACGAGGTCGTCTTCATGGCGCTCCGGGCCGGCGGGACCTCGCTCGCGTCGGATGCGGACTTCATTGCGGCTCAGACCTCGGCCCAGGTCGTCAGCGCCCTCGGCGTCGGCAAGTTCGCGAGCGGCGATCTGCGTCGTGTGCTGACCGGTGAGATCGTATCGGTCCGGCCGATCATCGCGCCCTACGTGTCGTCGCTCGCCGGTGGCGGGTCGCTTCGAGACGTCGAGACGCTGTTCCAGCTGATCTACCTCTACTTCACGCAGCCGCGGCGCGACCCGGTGATCTTCGGCACGCTGACGTCCCAACTCCGGTCGGCGCTCGCGAACCAGACGGCGACGCCCGACTTCGCGTTCACGGCGGCCATGGTCTCGGCGCTCACGCAGGATCATCCGCGGAGCCGGCCGACGACCCGCGAGACCATCGACGGCATGGATCTGGACAAGTCCCTGGCGTTCTACCGCGACCGGTTTTCGGACGCGAGCGGCTTCACGTTCGTGTTCGTCGGGAGCTTCGATGTCGAGGCGATGAGGCCGCTGGTCGAGCTCTATCTCGGCGGCCTGCCGGCCACACGCCGCCAGGAGACCTGGCGCGATGTCGGGATTCGTGCGCCCTCAGGCGTTGTAGAAAAGCGCGTGGCCAAGGGCATCGAGCCCAGGAGCCGCACGGGGATCGTGTTTACCGGTCCGATGCCGTACGACCTGGCGCACACGGCGGCGCTCAAGGCGGCGGCGGACGTGCTGCAGACGCGCCTGCGCAACGCGCTGCGTGAAGCGTTGAGCGCGACCTACAACGTCACCGTGACGGCCGCCACGGCCAGGCGGCCGACTGAGGAATACAGCGCCACGATCGCCTTTCAGAGCGATCCCGCCCGCATGGACGCGCTGTCCACTCGCGTGTTCGAGGAGATCGCGCGCCTCAAGGCCGGCGGTCCCACCACCCAGGAGCTCGCCGACGTGAAGGCGGCGTTGTTGCGCGACTTCGAGACGAACAGCCGCCAGAACGCGTACCTGTTGTCCCAGCTCGCGAGCCGCTACGAGCTCGGCGAGTCCCCCGAGACGCTGCTTCAGGTGCCGGACTCCTATCGCCAGCTCACCGCGGCGACGGTTCAGGAAGCGGCGCGCGTAGCGTTCGACACGAACCGCTACGTGAAGGTGACGCTGGTTCCTGAGAAGTCATCGTGTAAGTCAGAAGGCAATGAGGCAACGGGCAGAAGTCCGGCAACGCCTGACTATGGCTGAGTGCTGTTCAGCATTACCCCTGGCTCAGCGTTGCCTCATGTGCCTTATTGCCTTGTTGCCTCATCTACAAGCGACGAGCTCGGCTAGACGCCGCTGGCGAGGTACTTCCGGATCGTGCCTACGACGCGATCCATCTCGTCCATCGTGTTGTAGAAGTGCGGGGACATCCGGAGCCCGGGGTTCTGCTGTCCGGTGCGCGTGGTGCAGACGATTCGTTCTTTCTCGGTCAACGCCGGGCCGAGGCGGCGAACGTCGAGCGACCCTGGCTGGAAGATGACGATGGCGCCTGACCGGGCGGAATCGGGACTCGTCCAGAGTGTCACGCCTGGCAGCTTCCGAAGGCCTTCAATGAGGGCCGCGGCGAGCTGTCGCGAGCGGCGTTCGATGGTCGCGCGCCCGATTCCCGCCTGAAACTTCAGCGCCTCGACCGTGGCGAAAATCGACGCGTCGTCGCGCTGTCCATTCGCTTCGAACGTTCGCGACAGCCCCACCTGTCCGCCGTACAGGCCGACGATCGACGGATGGAGGCGGTCCTGAACCGCCCGGTTGACGAACAGCAGGCCTTTCTCCTTGGGTCCGCACGGCCACTTGTGCATCGAGCCGGTGTAGAAGTCGGGCTTGATCGCGGACAGATCGAGATCGAGCACGCCGAACGCCTGCGCGCCGTCCACGAGCGACAGGACGCCGCGCTCGCGGGCTGCGGCGCAGATCTCGGCGGCCGGCAGCAGATCGCCCGAGTTGCTGCTGATGTGCGTGATCGCGACGAGCTTCGTCTTCGGTGTGAACGCTTTGGTGAATTGATCGACGTAGCCCTGCGCGCCCGGATGCGGCGAGACGACGGGGACCGTGACCACCGTGAACCCGAAGCGCTGGGCTTTGGTGCGCCACGCGTTGAGATTGCTCGGATGGTTGTCGGCCCACACCACGACCTCGTCGCCGGCGCGGAGATCGAGGCCGCTCGAGACAAAGTTGTTCGACTCGGTCGTGTTGCGCGTGATGACGATCTCTTCCGGCGTCACGCGCAGGGCGTCGGCCAGGAGCTTGCGCGCCTCTTCGCGCCCACGCATGAGCACGGTTCGCGCCTCAGGCGACGGGTTGGCTTCGTACGATCGCAACTGTTTTTCGTGCGATTCGATCGCCGGCAGTGAGGTGGGGCAGAGGTTCGCGGCGTTCAGGAAGATCAGATCGCGCGGGAGCAGAAATCGCCCGCGGACGTCGTGCCAGAACTTCTCGTCAGGCGTCGCCGGGGTCTGGGGGAGCGGCGCGCGCGACAGGCCGAGGCGGGCAAGCAGGTCGTCGCCCCCGGACAGCGACGGCGCTGGAAACAGCGCCGCGCTGCCCGAGAGCGCCAGAAGCCGCGAAAAATCGCGACGACTGAGCATGTCGCGTCACTTTCCTATTGTGCTCAATCCGAATCCGCTGACGGTCGCGCTCATGTTGTGCGCGACGCGGAGGCCAAAGACGCCGTCCGTGCCCGTGACCTTGGCGGTGCCGACCGTCGCGCCCTGATCGAAGCTCGCGACCGACGCGCCGTTGATCGTGCACTCGGCCTTGCCGCCCTTCACGGTCCAGCCAACTTCATTCGTCGAGAGGCCATTGGCGTCCGGTCCCTTGACGGCGGCGTTCGGGCCCTGGCGCACGACCGTGCTCACCTGACCGTCAACGAACTGGCGGACGAGGAACGTCCCGTTCGTGTACGCGACACAATACAGGTAAGTGGGCTTGTCGGTCTCGAGGTTGTTACCACCGATGAAGAGCCCCACCGGGTGCGGATGACCCGCGTCGGACTTCATGTCTTTGAACGTTGCCTTGACAGCGAAGTCGCCTTTGGCGATGTTCTTCGCGTTCCAGTAGATTGCCGCGGGACCCGTCTGAACCTGGACGTCGGGGCCTTTCGCGGTGAACTTGGAATCGTTGATCGTCATCCCCTTCGCGGCGGACGAGGCGTCGATCTTGCCCATCCAGCCCGGAGCGGCGATGCCACCCCCGGCGACTTTCTTGTCGGCGTCCTGACCGGCGGTGTAAACGATCGGTGCAACGAGCGCGAGAGCCATCGCGATGGTTGCGGAGATAATTCGGCGCATTGTACGGCCTCCTCGAACAGTGAAAGGGAACGGGGCCACTATACCATTGCGGCTCTCCGGCCGCGCTTCATGCGATGATGCCGCTCCACGTCCAGGAGGAGTCCATGGCCATCGTCGCCAACGTGTGAGTCAGCAAATCGATACAGTTCGACGTTCCCGCGCCGGAGGCCGGGACCAGCCGGGTGTTCATCACGACCGGAATCGCGCAGTTCTTCCTGAGCGCCAATTCGCAACCCAACTCGGTGACGCAGACCCAGAGCGTGAAGCTGCTTGTCGATCCAGTGATTGCTCCCGGACAGTTCAGGAGAGCCACGGCGATCGTCGGGTTCGGCAACATCTCGCAGCACGACACCAACACCTCCGGGCAGGCGAACAGCAGCAACTGGCGGATCGAGGACATCGCGGCGAGCCTGGACGACGAGTCGGGCAAGGTCGAGCTGCGATTCGAGGCCACGGTGACGAGCTCCGGTCCCAATTCGCAGGCGGCGATTCAGAGCGTGACGTTCCAGGTCACGACACTCGCGACGCTCTGAGGCCGGCGCGACGCATCGCCCTGCCCATCCGGGTGATGCGCCCGGCGCGCCGGCGCTGACAGAATCGCCGGCATGAGCACTTCAACGTTTGCGACACTTTCCAATGAACTGGCCGATGCCGTCGACACGGCAGCGGCGTCCGTCGTCCAGGTCCAGGGCCGGCGGCAGCCCGCGAGCGGCGTCGTGTACGCGCCCGATGTGGTCGTGACGACGATGCGCGCGCTCGGACGGGAGGACGGGCTGCACGTCCGCACGCCGGACGGCCGGACGATTGATGCGGAGCTGGCCGGCTGGGACCCGGCGACGCACCTGGCCGTGCTTCGCGCGCCGGGCCTCGACACGCGCCCCGCCGTCGTGGCGGCGGCGCCCGCGCGCGTCGGTCACTTCGCGCTGGCGGTCGCCCGGTCGTGGAGCAACGCGCTGACGGCGAGTCACGGCATCGTCGCCGTGATCGGCGGCCCGTTGCCGACGGGCCGCGGGCGCGGGATCGACCAGGTCATCCGCACCACTGCGCCGATGCACAGCGGGTTTGCCGGTGGAGCCTTCGTCGATACGGCCGGTCATCTGCTCGGCATCGCAACGGCCGCCGAGATTCGCGGACTGGGCGTCGTCATTCCCGCGGCCATCGCCTGGAAGGCGACCGACGACGTGCTCCGGCACGGCAAACTGAAGCGCGGCTACCTGGGCCTCGCGGGTCAGGCCGTCCGCCTGAGCGATCGGCAGCGCGCCTCGACCGATCCCGATCGGGCGCTCCTCGTCGTCGCGCTCGTCGCCGGCAGCCCCGCCGAGACCGCCGGCCTGCTGGTCGGCGACATCGTCGCTGCCTTCGACGGCGAGCCGATCACCTCGCCCGAGCGCCTGCTCGATCTGCTCGTGGGCGATCGCGTCGGCCGTACCGTGACGGTTCGTGTGCTTCGAGGGGGAGTGGCGCAGGATATCGCGGTAACGGTGGGGGAGAGGGACAAGGGCCTGGGGGCCAAGAGTTAGTGGACACCGCGAGGGAGCGAGCCTTCAGCGAGCCCCGAAGCGTGACACGCGCGTGGGGGTGGGGCCCCACGCGAACTAAGGTTAGTTGACCCCGCTGCAGCGACGAGCCGGCTAGTGCGCAGTGCCTCGTACGTAGAATCAAAGATGCGCATCGTCCTCGTCGGCCGGCAGGAAGATCGCAATCGACTGCGCGGGGAGCTTGCCGAGGCCGGCTTCGAGATCGTTGGCGAGGCGCCGACGCTCGCCGTGGCGCGCGCGAATGGTCTGCGGCAGCGACGCGTTCGTGCTCGCGCGGCCACAGCCGGCGCCGGACGATGGTGTCGACGCGAACGGGCCGGACGATCTGGCGGTCGCCGCCGACGAGCCATTGACCCCACGCGAGGTCGAGGTGCTCGAACTGCTCGCCGAAGGGCTGCCGAACAAGGCGATCGCCGCGCGGCTGGCGATCAGCGATCAGACGGTCAAGTTCCACGTCGCGTCGATCACCGGCAAGCTCGGCGCGCGCAACCGTACCGACGCAGTCCGCCGCGCGGTCAGAAGAGGACTGATAGCGCTCTGAATGATCTGTAGCTCGATGCGAGTTCTCTGACCGGTCGCCTGGGCCCAATCAGCAGCAGCTGGTGATCAGGGCTGCAGAGTCGAGCCCCTGTCCACTTCGCGTGCAGCAGCGCACGCCCTCAGTTTTCAGCCGGAACGACATCAAGTTCCAGTCGTTCGATACCGCGCAGCACCAGCATTCTCGAAGCGGCGCCGATCCGTTCCTCGGTGAGGCAGCGGTGCAGGTCGTCCACTCCCGAAATGCTCGAGTCGTCGAACGAGACGATGATGTCGTTTTGAAGCACGCCGGCTGCCGCGGCCGGGCTGCCCGGCTCGACAGACGCAACGAGGATGCCCGACTGTGTCGCCAGGCCATGGTGACGGGCCAGCCGGCGGGAGAGCGGCACCTTTTGTCCGGCCACGCCGATGTAGCTCCGCCGGATGCGGCCGTCGCGAATCAGCCGGGAGACCACGAACCGCACGGTGTTGCTTGCAATCGCGAAGCAGAGACCTTGCGCCGGCAGGATCATCGCGGTGTTGATGCCGATGACCTCGCCGCGCGACGTGACGAGCGGACCGCCCGAGTTGCCGGGGTTGAGCGCCGCGTCGGTTTGAATGATGTCGTCCATGAGTCGGCCCGTCCGCGCGCGAAGCGATGCGCCCGAGCGCGGAGACGACGCCGGTCGTGACCGTGCAGTCGAACCCGTAAGGATTGCCGATCGCGATGGCGACCTGGCCGACGCGCACGGCATTGGAATCGCCGAGCGCCGCGAACGGCAGCGGCCCGCCGTCGATGCGGACGACGGCCAGATCCGTGTCGGGATCCTCGCCGACCACGTCGCCGCGCGTCGCATGGCCGTCGGGCAGAGTCACTTTCAACGCGGCGGCGCCCGAGATGACGTGACTGTTCGTGATGACGAGACCGTCAGGCGTGAAGATCACACCCGAGCCGGAGCCGCCGGCGCGATCGGCACGGCTCTTTGGCCGACCCGGCGTCGCGTCGATTTTCACGACGGCCGCCCCGACCGCCTCGACCGCGCCAATCACCGCGCGCGAATACGCATCGAGGAGTTCGGCGTCGTCCGCAACAGGGCCCATGACGTGATGCTACGCCTCGCGTCTCACGGGCGCGCTACCCGAATGGGCGGTGTGAGCGTATTCTGGTAATCTCGGGGCAACGATCAAGGACGGCTGCTCGCGAGATTCGAGGCGCGAGAGCCATCTAACGCGTGACGACCACCGGAACCGAGTTGGAACGCTGACCGTCGCCGGCGCGGACTCGCAGCAGGTAGGTGCCGGTTTCGTCGAGCGTGACCGTCAGCTTGAACGACGTCGGCGTCAGGTCGACCAGCGACTCGGAAACGAACGTCGTGACCAGTCCAAGCGGCGCCTCGAGGCTCGCCGTCGAACCGGCCGAGAAGTTGGCGCCTGAGACCGTGAGCGTTTGCGGCTCGGGATGCACCTTGAACGTCTTCTTCCCGAAGCTCGTCACGACCGGCGCCGGCGCCGCCGGAACCGCAGAGGTCTGAACCACCGGCTGGGTCGCTCGCGGCCGGAGCTCCCGGCCGGCGACGTGACCGATTGCCGCCAGGCCCAATCCCGCCGTCGTCACGCCCGCTACTAATCGCCGCTCTCCACACCATGTCGCCGCTCCAGTTCGTTCCGGCGACAGTGACTGCAAGAACCCGGCCCGGTTTTCTCACGCTGTTCGCGACCGGTCACTGACTGAGATCGGACGCGGGCTCCACTTTCTGACACCGCCGCTACTCACGTCCGTGCCGCGCGGTGACATCGATCACTCCCCACCTGCCAACGGCACCGCCGTACTGCTCTCCATCACATTCCGCCAACGAAGTCCGATCCATTTCCGTCTCACATCGTTGAGTCCATCGTGCTGCCGCTTCTGGTCGCGTTGCTGTTGGTGGTTCCCCCGACCACTTCAGTGATGAGTGTGACGCGGGTGCGGCCGCTTTCGGACACGACGCGTTCGATTCTGAACGGCGCGATGAAAGTATCGCCGACCATCGTCAGGCTCGTGACCGAGCTCCAGCAGCTCAACGTGATCGTCTACATCGATCTCGGCCTGCAGCCGATGGTCACCGCCGGGACGACGTCGATCTTGACGACGGTCGCCGGCGGCACACGAATGCTGCGTGTCGTGATCAGCTCGCGGCTCGAGCCCCGGCGGCGGATCGAAGTGCTCGGCCACGAGCTTCAGCACGCGCTCGAGATCGCGCGGACCAGTGGCGTCACGGGCGACGTCACGCTCCACGCCTTGTACCGGCGGATCGGCTATCTCATCAGCGACACGTCATACGAGACGGATGAAGCGCGCGCCGTGGAGGCACAGGTCAGACGAGAGATCTCGAAATGACCAATTGACAAAATGACCAGGTAGCATCGATCAATCGATCGAAGGACTTCGATCGATGGTAATTTGTTCGATGCCAATTTCTATGTTCCGGATTGTTGCGGCCCTGGTCGCGCTCGGCGTCCTGCCGGTTGTCGCCCAGGTGCGTCCGCCTGCGGCGTCAGGCGGGCTCACGATTGAGAAGCTGATCGACATCAGGCACCCGTCGAGCCCGCTCTGGTCGCGCGACAGCAGCAAGGTCGCCTTCCTCTGGGAGCGCGCGGGCGTCTCCAACCTGCACGTCGTGCCAGTGGACGGATCGGCAAAGCCGGTCGCGTTGACGACGGACGGGCAGCAGGTCGCCGGCGGATTCTGGAGCGCCGACAATCGGAGCATCTACTTCACGCGCGGCGGGACGCTCATGCAGGTCACGGTCGATGGCGGACAGGGCCCGCAGCCAGTGTGGGCGCAGTCGCCAGGCCGTGCGCTGGCGCCGTCACCAGACGGGCGTTTCGTCGCCTACCTCGCCGGCGGCCCCGTCGGCGGCGGTCGTGGCGCCGGCCGAGGCGGGCGCGGCGGGCGGTGGTGCGGCGGCGCCGCGGCGCGCGCGACCGACACGCCCCAGGCGCCGACGCCGACCGAGATCCACGTCAGGTCGCTCATCGACGGCACGGACCGGACGGTCGCGACGTTCAACGGGTCGGTCAACGCCGTGAGCTGGACACCGGACGGCGAGCACCTGACGTTCACGAGCGGCGGTGGCGGGCCAGACGATTCGCCACGAGCAGACGCCGGATTACTCCGGCACGAAGATCATCTACACGGTGAACGAGAACGTCCCGGGGCCCGCGCCCGACGCGTATCGTCGTTGCGGCCTCAGGGCGGCAGCCCCGAGAAGTTCAACACCGGCAACGCCGGTGGCGGCCGCGGCGGCGACGCGCTGGCTCGGAGCGACGCATCTGCTGGTCGATCGGCAGAGCCCGGATTTCAAGCGTCGCAGCATCTTCGTCGTTGACAGCCGAGGACGGCGAGCCGCGTCTGGTGCACGAGGACGTCAAGACGACGTTCTGGAGCATTCCGGGCGGTGCGGGCGCGGGCTCGCAGGCCTCGCCCGACGGCAAGTGGATCTCGTTCCTGAGCGACCGCGACGGCTGGGATCACTTGTATGTCGCGCCCGCGGCGGGTGGGGCGCCGGTTCAGATCACGAAGGGCAACCATCGAAGTCTGGCGGCCCGCCTGGTCGCCCGACGGCACGCGCATCGCGTTCGACTCGAACGAAGGGCCGAATCCCGGCTCGCGCCACATCGGCATCGCCGACATCACCGGCGACGCGTCGACGTCCTGGGTTCGCATGCTGACGAAAGGACGCGGCGCCGACGTGCAGCCGGTCTGGTCGCCGGACGGGCGCAAGCTCGTCTATCAGCATTCCGACCCGCAGAACTCGGCGGATCTCTACGCGATCGACACGACGACGGCGGGCGCGACGCCCGTGCGGCTCACCGACTCGTTGCCCGCAGGCATCGATCGCACGCGGCTCGTCGAGCCGCAGCTCGTGCACTATCCCGGTCCCGACGGCAAGCCGGTGCCCGCCTATCTGTTCGTGCCGAAGAACCTCAACCGGTCCGTGAAGCACCCGGCGATCGTCTGGATTCACGGCGACGGCATCAACCAGAACTACGACGGCTGGCACATCCAGCGGAACTACGCCGTCTACTACAGCTTTCATCAGTACCTGCTGCAGCAGGGCTACGTCGTCATCGCGCCGGACTATCGCGGCAGCATCGGCTACGGCGCGGCGTGGCGCGACGGCGTCTACAGGACGTCGGCGGCAAGGACTTTCGTGACGCCGCGCTCGGCGCGAACTACCTGAAGACGTTGCCTACGTCGACGGCGACCGGCTCGGCGTCTGGGGCCTCAGCTACGGCGGCTTCTTCACCCTGCTCGCGCTCACCGACATGCCGACGCTCTACCGTGCCGGCGTCAACGTCGCCGGCGTCGCCGATTACGCGATGTACTACGAGGATCCGTACCACGGGTCGTGGACCGAAAGCCGCATCGGGCGTCCAGAACAGAATCCGCAGGTCTACGCGCAGGCGTCGCCGGTCTCACGCATCGACAAGCTCGTGCGGCCGTTGCTCGTGCTGCACGGCACCGCCGACGTGAACGTGCCGTACCTGCACTCGGTCAAGCTCGATCGACGAGGCGCTGAAGAACGGGAAGGGCGCCGCTCGTCGAGTTCATGACCTACCCGGGCGAGTTCCACTACTTCACGCGCGAGCACGTCCTGCGCGACGCCTGGACGCGCGTCGATCGCTTCTTCGACAAATACCTGAAGACGAAAAACTCACCATGAAGACTGAAGACGTGAAGAGTTTGATCGAAAAGCTCTTTCGACAAGCGACTTTCCCTAAAAAGCCCTTCACGTCTTCATTCTTCATGGTGAGTTTTTTGTTTTTGTTGTGGATCGGAGGTTGCCGCGCGGAGGGGCAGGTCGCCGCCCCGGCGGAGCCTTCCGTCGCGACCGGGTTGTTCCCGAGCGGCGACATCCAGCTCAGCTATCAGCTCGAGCGACCGGCCGGCCCCGGTCCGTTCCCGGCCGTTGTCGTCGGCCACGGCTCGGGTCAGACCACGAAGCAGGCGTGCCGGTTCCTGGTCCAGCGCTTCCTCCAGCGTGGGTACGCGGTTCTCTGCTACGACAAGCGCGGCGTCGGGCAGTCCACCGGCACGTACGTCAATGTCGGCACGAAGAACAGCGAAGAGCGATTTCCGATCCTCGCGTCCGACATGGCGGCCGGCGTCCGGTTTCTGCGCACGCTGCGCGACATCAACGGGAGCCGTATCGGCCTCGTCGGTGCGAGCCAGGCGGGCTGGATCATTCCGATCGCCGCGCGCGAAGCGAAGGCCGCGTTCATGATTCTGCTGGTCGGCCCGACGATCTCGGTCGGCGAAGAGATGTACTACAGCCAGTTCGCCGAAGAGACGACGACCCCGCTCGAGAAGCTGGCGGGGATCCTGACGAAGTTCACGGGCGCGCGCGGGTTCGATCCGCGTCCGGTGCTGGCCGGGCTCGACGTTCCGGGACTCTGGTTGCTCGGCGCAGAAGACCGCAGCATTCCGACGCCGATACCGTGGCGATCCTGGACCAGCTCATCCGCGAAGGCCGGCCCTTCGCGCGAGTCGTGTACGCTTCTGCGGGGCACGATCTGACGAGAACGGCGGACATCTGGCCCGACGTCGATCGCTTTCTCGCGACGCTCCCGCGGTAACGGTCATGCCGACTCCCATCGCGACCGCCGTCAAGGCGCTGGATCTCACCGCGCTGAAGCGCGCGCTGGCGAAGCACGACGGCCCGATTCCAGCGCAGGCCATCGTGGGCGCCGCGCAGCGTGCCTGGAGGCCCGGCCTCGAGCGTTGCGCAAGCACGGCGCCGACTTCAACGTGAGCTTCAAGAACTACCGGCCGCTCCACGCGCTGATTCAGGAGACGCCTCACGGTGACGGATCGGCCACGCCGGCTCCGGTGTCGCGTGTCTCGAATGGCTGCTGCAGCATGGCGCCGATCCCGAGCTTGCTGCCGCCTGGCCCGCCGCGCGCGCGCTCGTCGTCGCGGCGTTCGGCGGCGATCCGGCGTACGTGCGCGCCCTGCGTGAGGGCGGCGCCCGGATCGATGTCTTCACCGCGGCCGCGCTCGGCGACGCGAAGTTCGTCGCCAGGTCGCTCGCGGCCGATTCGGGGCTTGCGGTCGCTCGCGACGGAGGACTGCTGACGGCCCTTCAGTGCTGCGGCGGCTCGCGGCTCGGGCGGAACGACGCGAAGATCGCAGGCGGGCTGCTCGAGGTCGCGCGCCTGCTCGTTGAGGCCGGCGCGGACGTCAACGCGAAGACGCGCAGCTGGGGACATGACGTGGACGTCTCGTCCTTCGTCATCGGCTCGCGTCAGGTCGAGATGTTGAAGTTCCTGCTCTCGCGCGGGCTCGACGCCACGACGGCGGTCCACCGCGCCGCCTGGGATGGACGGGAAGACATGCTCGACCTGCTGCTGCAGCATGGCGCCAGGCTCGACAAGTCCATTGAGCAGGGGAGACCGGTGTTGAACGACCTCGTGCGCTGGGGACAGTTCAAGCAGGCGCGCCTGCTGCTCGCGCGCGGCGCCAGCCCGAACGTCGCCGACGACCGCGGCTGGACCGCCGTCCATCAGGCCGCCTCGCGCGGCAACGTCAAGATGATGGAGGATCTGCTCGCCGCCGGCGGAGACCGCACGCGGCGCGACAAGACAGGCGCCACGCCACTCGACGTCGCACGCGTGCGCGAGATCGTCGCGCTGCTCAAGAACGCGGCCGTCAGCCGTCGATCACGAACGCGTCCTCGATGACCCGCAGCGTCATGCGGTGCGTGCCAAGCCCGTCGATCGCCACGACGTCGAACCGGCACGGGTCGGCGAGCCGCCCCGTATACGCCAGATAGTCGAGCGCCATTGCGCCGATTCGCCGCTGCTTCCAGACCGAGATCGCCTCTGCCGCCCTTCCATACTTGTTCGTCCGCCGCGCCTTGACCTCGACAAAGACGAGCGTGCCGCGGTCCTCGGCGACGATGTCAATTTCTCCAAACCGCGTGCGGAATCGAGTGGCAAGAATTGCGTACCCTCGCCGCTCCAGTTCGTCGCGCGCGAGCGATTCGCCTTGTTTTCCGAGGGAGTAGCGGTCCGGGCCGGACGGCAGGCATCGGAGTGACGGGGAAGTCGATGCCGGCGCGTTCTTCGCCCGGCGCGAGTCGCACTCGAGTCGCGCCCGCAAACACCGGACTGCCGGGGAAGTAGGTCGGCGCATATCCGTACGACGACACGCGCGGCATGCCCTCGTTCGCCGCGCCTGGCCGCACGGTCGCGGTCGTGCCACGGCCCGAGCGCTGTTCCAGATACCGCAGCACCGAGTCCATGTTCCCGGCGGTCCAGCCCGTAATTTCGCCGCTGCCGGGCAGCCGCGGCAGCGCGGCGACGACGTACTCGCCCGGCGCCAGACCGAACACCCGATAGACGCCGCGATCGTCCGAGGTCGCATGCTCCGCGTTGTTGAACAGCGTCTCAATCGCGCCCGATCCCGGCACGCGCACGACGGCAACCGGGATGCTCGCCAGAGGCTGTCCGAGCTCGTCGCGCACGGTGCCGGTGACGACGGCGCCGCGGGTCACTTTGACGGTGACCTCGGCCTGATGTCCCGCGGCGAGCGTTAGTGGCGTCCCGGGCCGGCCCGGGCGCACGGCGCCATAGGCGCCGGGAAGGTACGCGGCTTTGCGCGCGCTGATCGTGAACTGACCGGCCGGCAGGCTCGCGAACGTGAACCGGCCGTCGTCGTCTGTAATGGCGCTTCGCCCCGCCGGTGCATCACCGCCAATCGTGACGATCGCACGGCGAACCGGTTGCGGCGTCGCGTCGTCGGTCACGACGCGGCCGGAGATGACGGCCGTGCCGCTGGGTGGTCCGCCGCCTGCGTCGCGCTGGGGGACCTGGGCGACAAAGACCGTCAGGAGCGCAACGCCGAGTGCGAAGGCGTTACCTGACACGCGCCCCTCCTGCCACGATGTCCTGCGTCTTTTTCTCGCCCCAGTCCACGCTCACACGCACGGCCCGCGTCTCGACGCTCTTGAAGAAGTCCGGCCGCTGCCAGGCATCGATGTCCGCGCCTGGCACCGCGACGAGGTAGTACTCGCCGGCGGGCAGCGGCGTGAGCAGAAACGCGCCATCGGCCGACGCCGAGACGGTTCGAATTCGAGACGGTTGCAGCCCGTAGTCCGACCAGAGCCGGCGTTCGACCGGGAAGACGATGAGTGCCGCGCCAGCAGCGGGACGGCTCTGCGCGTCGCGCACGATGCCGCCCACCGACGCAATCGCATTCGTCATCGTGACCAGAACACCGGTGATGTCCTGGCCCGTGGTGGCGTCGAAGGGGACGTCGGCGTAGTCGCGGCCGTTCCACATCGCCGACTTGATCAACCAGCCCAGCGATCCCCTCGGCCGCAGAAAGTACGATCCGGCCAGCAGGCTTTCGATCGTAAAGCCCTCGCCCGCATCCTGTTGAAAGCCGGCCGGCGGCCGGCCAAGCGCCGGATCGCCGGTGGCCGGGTCGGCCGTGACCGACGGCGTGGACGTCATCGACGGCGCCGGCCGCGCCGGATCGAACTCCACGGCGACTCGACCGCGCAGCCGCACGGCGGGTCGCAGCACCACCGCCATACCCGAATCGTCGCGTCCTCCGACCGTCACCGGCATGCGGGCCCAGTAGGCCGTTTCGGCTGAGCCGCCCCGCGTGATGAAGCCGGCGCCGGCGGGCCCCGTATCGATGGGACCGGCGGAGAAGCTCGATGCAACAGGGCTCACGGCCGGCGGAAACGACGGACCGGTTCGCAATGACGGCGTCGCGCCGTACGTGAACTCGCTGATCGATCGCTGCGCTTCCAGCGTGTACGTTCCGGCCGGCACGCTGAGGAACATGAACGTACCATCCGGCGCGACGAGCGTCGTCGCCGTTTCACTGCCGGAACCCAGTTCCTCGAGTCCCGCAGGCAACAGACGCAGCCAGAGACGCATGAACGCTTCGGGAGGACCCTGGACGATGCCCGACAGTCGCGCGGTCGGCACGGGCTCCAGACGAATGTCCACGCCCGCGCGCTCCTCACCGTGGGCGAGCTCGACCGCCGTGGCGGCCGATGCCGAGAGGGCCGCCGGATGGAAGGTCACTGGATAGGCTCTCGCGCGGCCGTCGGCTGGGGGCGGCGGAGTCGGGAATGGACCGATTGCGAACCGCGTCGTCGCCGACAGGTCGAGCATCGGATCGGGTGGCCGCACCGGAGCGATCTCTGGCCCGGCCGGGCGTGTCGTGGCCGGGGCCGGCGGCATCGCGGGCACCGACGGCTGTGGTGATGGCACGCTGATGAGATACCGGCCCGGCCGCAACTCCGCGAGCCGGTACGTGCCGCGATCGTCGGTGAGCGCAGCGGGCCCGGCCGCCATCCGCATACGGCCCGCGACTGGAATCTGTGCCAGCGCGCGAACCCAGACTCCGACGAGCGCCTCGCCGCGTTCGTCGACGACCGTCCCGCTGATCACGCCGGGACGCCAGAGCGTGACGCGAAGGTCAGAGACCCACTCGCCCTCGCGCAGCGGAATGGCGGCGCCAGGCGCTTGCGATGTCGCTTCGCGTCCGTAGGTGCCGTCGAAGTAGCCGAACCTGGTCGCCGTGATGGTGTGGCCGGGCGACGCGGCGAGATTCACGAACGCGAAGCGCCCCTTTGCGTCCGTGATCTGGCGATCCACGCGGGACAGTGTTACGAGGGCGCCGGCGATGGGCGCCTTCGTGGCGCCGTCGATGACGACGCCCGTGATGGCCGCAGTCTTCGGCGGCGCGGTCGGCGGAGGCGGCGGCCCCTGGCCCTGGGGGGCGGCGACTCCGCCGGCGCGGGCCAGAAGCATGAGGGCGAACGCCACCGCCACCGCGTTGTGTGATCTCATGACGCTAAAGACCCCGGCGGAGTCAGATCGTTCCGCTTCGCAGGTCGGATGACATGATCTGCCCGGATCGGGGTTCTTAGGGAATGAGCTCGCGTGGCTGACGCCGACGTCCTGTTCGCCGTGCACCGGCAGGGAGTCTACCGGTACCTGTGCCGCATCGTCGCGCAGGCCGAGATGGCCCATGACCTCACGCAGGAGGTCTTTCTCCGGGTGTCGCGCGCGCAGGTCCCCGCGACTGACGATGCGGGACGCCGGGCCTGGGTGTTCAAGATTGCGCGCAACCTCGCGCTGAATCATCTGCGCGACGCCGGCCGCCGGTTGCCCGCGGTCGAGCTCACCGATGCGGCGAGACCGGCGACGCAAGAGCTGGCCGCCGCGATCAACGAGGCGCTTGCGGCGTTGCCGCCGCTCGACCGCGATGTCTTTCTCATGCGAGAGACCGCGGGGTTGAGCTACGCGGAGATTGCGGCGGCGTGTGAGATTACGGTCGAGGCCGTCCGGGCACGTCTGCATCGCGCCCGGATGGAATTGCGCGCGTCGCTCGACGGCCCGATGCGGGCGCTGGGGCAGCTGACGGTGCGACTGGGAGAACGGTGATGGCAGAAACCTGGGAAGTCATTGAGGCGTTCGCGGACGGCGAGCCGGTCGATCCGGGCGAGCTGAAGGACGCGCTTTCGGTCGAAGCCGGTCGCGAGCACCTGATCGAAGTGCTCGCGCTGCGCGGCGTTTCTGCACGCGGACCATCACGAGCAACCCCCATGCCAGCGCCGTACTCGTCGTCCTGTCGTACCCTTCGACCTCCAACCTTCGACCTCGTACCTTCCAACTGTCGTACCCTGTCTCCGTGTCCCCCCGTTGCGTCGTCTGTGGCGCCGAAGCGTCGGCGGCTGCCAAGTTTTGCGCCTCGTGCGGCGCCGCTCTGGACCCGCTGGGGGAGGCGCCGACCGCGCCTGGCCTGCATCTTCGGACGCCGGTGCAGCGCGTCGGCCGGCTCGCGTCCTCGGACACGATCGCGCTCGGGGGCTACGCGCCCGGCGTGGTTCTCGCCGGCCGCTTTCGCATCATCGGGCTGCTCGGCCGCGGCGGCATGGGCGAGGTCTACCGGGCCGACGACCTCAAGCTGGGCCAGGCCGTCGCGCTGAAGTTCCTGCCGGAATCGCTCGCCGACGATCCCGTGAAGCGCGAGCGGTTCTATGCCGAAGTCCGCATCGCCCGTCAGGTCTCGCATCCGAACGTCTGCCGCGTGTACGACATCGCGGACCTCGATGGGCGGCAGTCGTTGTCGATGGAGTACATCGACGGCGAAGATCTCGCGTCACTGCTGAAGCGGATCGGCCACCTGCCTGGAAGCAAGGTCAACGAGATTTCTCAACAACTCTGCGCCGGCCTTGCCGCGGCGCATCACCAGGGCGTGCTGCATCGCGACTTGAAACCGGCGAACGTGATGATCGACGGCCGCGGCTTCGCGCGCATCACCGACTTCGGGCTGGCGGTCGCCATCGATCACACGCGCGAGCTGGCGAAGATCTCCGGGACGCCGCCCTACATGGCGCCGGAGCAGCTGGCCGGGCAGCCCGCGTCGGTGCAGAGCGACATCTACGCGCTCGGCATCGTGCTCTACGAGCTCTGCACCGGCAAGCGGCCGTTCGGGGGCTCGTCGATCGCGGAGCTGAGGCACCAGAAGGAGCGCTCGTCGCCGACCGCGCCGTCCGAGATCATCGCGGACGTCGATCCGGTTCTCGAGCGAGTGATCCTTCGCTGCCTCGACAAGGATCCGCGCGCGCGGCCGTCGTCGGTACTGCAGGTGGCCGCGGCGCTGCCGGGCGGGGACCCGCTGGCCGCGGCGATCGCCGCCGGCGAGACGCCCTCGCCGGAGATGGTCGCGGCGTCGGTGCCGACCGAGAGCCTGCGGCCGCGCGCCGCGGGCGCCCTGCTCGTCGCGCTCGGGATCTGCGCGGCCGTCAGCGTCTGGCTCGGGGCGAGCGCGGTGCTGAGCCGGCGCGTGCCGCTCACACGGCCGCCCGATGCGCTCGCCGAGCGCGCCCGTCAGATCATCGACGCCGCCGGCTTCGCGGCGCCCGCGCAGGACACCTCGTTCGGCATCGCGTACGACGATGTGTATCTCCAATATGTGCACGACCGGGATCGATCGCCGGCGCGCTGGAATCGTCTCACGCCGGCGGCGGTGGTCTTCTGGTACCGGCAGAGCGCGCAGCCACTGCGACGCCTGACGTTCAGCATCGGCCTCGGTCCGAGAGTCACGGCCGATGAGCCGCCGCTCGCCTCGTCCGGAGAGGTCCGCGTCGTGCTCAACGGTCGCGGCGAGCTCGTGGAGCTCACCGCCGTGCCGTCGCAGCTCGCGTCACCGAATGGCGGCTCCGCAGAAGTCGAGTGGACGCCGCTCTTCCGCGCCGCCAATCTCGACCCGTCGGCGTGGAAGCAGACGACGCCGGCGTGGACGCCGCCGTTCGCGACGGATCGAGTCCAGGCGTGGCAGTCAGCGGCACCCGCGGAGCGAGACCGTCCGGATCGCGTCGAGGCGGCAGCCTACGGCGGTCACCCCGTCAGTTTTGTGCCGGTCTACGCATGGACGGCGCCGAGCCGCACGCCGAGGCCGCCGCCAGGCGTCGCGACGCGGACCGCGAACTTCGTCGGGATCGCGTTCACCGCCGTCGCCATGTTCGGTGGACTCCTGCTCGCGCAACGCAACCTGCGCCTCGGGCGCGGCGATCGGCGCGGCGCGAGGCGGCTCGTGCGGTTCGTGACCGTCCTGCTCTCCATCGCGTGGCTGCTCGACGAGCATCATGTGCTCGACTCGCACGAGTGGTATCTCTTCACCAGCTTTGCCGGACGCGTCGCTCGTGATCGGCGGGCTGTTCTGGATCCTGTACGTCGCGTTCGAGCCGTACGTGCGCCGGCACTGGCCATCGACGATCGTCTCCTGGAGCCGGCTGCTCGCGGGTGGCGCCGGCGATCCACTCGTCGGCCGCGATGTGCTGATCGGCTGCGTCGCGGGCGCGCTGGTCACGTGCCTGCTCATGCTGAGCGTGCTCGTGCCGTCCTGGCTCGACCGGCCCGCCGAGGCGCTCATCAACCCGACGTGGCGCGCGTGGTTCGGGTCGCGTCAGGCGATCTCCCTCGCGCTGCAGCTCGTCTGCAACGCGTTCCTCGAGTCGTTCACCGCGCTCTTTCTTCTCGTGCTCGTCCGCCAGTGGCTGCGCCGCGAGATCCTCGCCGCCGTCGTCACCGCGGCCCTCCTCGCGACGCCCGACGTGCTGCTCAGTGAGGATCCCCTCGTCGCCGCCGTCTGCTTCTTCCTCGTCAACGGCCTCGGCGTCTTTCTCCTCGTGCGGGTCGGCCTGCTCGCGGTCATCGCGCTCAGGTTTACGGTGGACCTGCTCGAGGCCTATCCGATCGTGCCGGATCTCGGCCTGTGGTACTCGAGCCTCGGCATCGGCGCGCTTGTCGTTCTCGCGGCGATCGCCGGCGCGGCCGCGTACACGTCGCTCGGCGCCGCGTCCCGCACCCGGCCGCACGTCTTCGCGCGGCCGGGTAGCACGTAACCGGTCCTACCGCAACTCCTGCGCGACCTCTTCGAGCCGGTCGTAGCTCTTCGCGGCACCGTCGGCCATGCCGGTCTTGATCACCATGTCGCGCACTTCGATCGACGGATACTCCGCCGTCACCGTCATCCGCGTCTTGCCGTTCTCTTCCGTGAGCACTGTCGTCACGAGCGATGGCGCGTCGGGGAACGGCTCGAAGGTCTCGGTGAAGACGATGCGCTCGGGCGGCACGACCTCGCGGACGACGCCGTAGAACGCGGGAATCTCGCCCTTGGGGCCGTAGCCGACGAATCGCCAGGCGCCGCCCGGGCGCGGCGTCCATTTCGCAGACGCTGACGCCGTGCTTGTCGCTGAGCACGCCCCACCACCGCCGGATGTGCTCGGGTTTCGTCAGCGCTTCGAACACGAGGCGCCGCGGCGCGTCGAACAGGCGCGTCAGGCGGATCTCGCGATCGGACGGCGTGGTGCACTGGAACGTGTCGCTATTTGCTACGCGGCTTACGGCCATGTCTCTTCTCCTTCGCTTGCAGTGTCCTGCAGATACGCGCCGAGTCGATCGAGGCGCTGCTCCCAGATGTGGCGGTAGCGCTTCGCCCATTCGGCGACTTCCTTGAGGGGAGTGGCTTCAATCCGGCACGGCCGCCACTGGGCCTCCCGGCGCTGCGTGATGAGCCCCGCCCGCTCGAGCACGCGCAGGTGCTTGGAGACGGCCGGCATGCTCATCTCGAACGGCTCGGCCAATTCGCTGACGGAACACTCGCCCAGCGCCAGCCGCGCCAGAATTGCGCGCCGCGTCGGGTCGGCCAGGGCTGCGAACGTCGTGCTGAGCTGATCGGTTGGCATCTAATTAAACCAATGAGTTAATTAACCTATAGGTTTAATACACCACCGGCGACGGCGATGTCAAGCGGCAAACAGCCGTCGGTTTTCTCTTCGACGACTGCCGGCGCACGATGGGTTTGACCTCAGCCACGTCCTGCAAGTACGTTCTGTCACACTCAGGGAATCGGTCGGAGGGGAGTTGCCATGCCGAAATATCTCATTGCAGCGTGTTACACGGCCGCGGGCGCCAAGGGTCTACTCACCGAAGGCGGGACGAAACGTCGTGACGCCGTGAAAAAAGTGATCGAGGAGCTTGGCGGCAAGCTCGAAGCGATGTACTTCGCGTTCGGCGACACTGACGCGTTCGTCATCGCTGACCTGCCGGACGCCGCGACGGCGACCGCGGTCAGCCTCACCGTCGGCGCGAGCGGAGCTGTCAGGTGCACCACGACCCCGCTCATCACGCCGGACGAAGTCGATCAGGCCGCGAAGAAGAAGCTCACGTACCGAGCGCCGGGCGCGTAAGTCGACGGAAGGGCGAAGGGTTCGCACAACGAACGCCTGTGCACGCTCCCCCGCGCAGCTTCGTCGTGAATGCAGGCCAGGCCACGGTAGACTCGGCCGAAGCTTTGGCGGGCCCGGGCGCCGGGGCCCCGCCCTTCGACAAGGCTCAGGGCGTCCCGAGCAGCGTCGAGGGACGCGAGTGCCCCGCCTTCGTCCGCTGCGCGGACTTCGGCGAGGCAGGGCGTGTAAGGGGTTCCGCCTCCGCCGAACGCACGCTTCGCGTGCGGCTTCGGCGGACAAGCCGGGGACGAAGTCCCCGAAGACCGAGCGAACGAGCGAAGCGAAGTGAGCCCACGCGAACGGAGCGGGGCGCCGGGGCCCCCGCGAGTGAGCTGTAGGCGGTACCGGGGACGAAGTCCCCGGATCAAGAAAACGAGCGAGCGGAGCGAGCGAAGTTCACGCGAACGGAGTGGGGCGCCGGGGTCCCCACGAGTGAGCGTGTAAGGGGTCCGGGGACGAAGTCCCCGGATCAGAAAACGAGCGAGCGGAGCGAGCGAAGTTCACGCGAACGGAGCGGGGCGCCGGGGCCCCCGCGAGTGAGCGTGTAAGGGGTCCGGGGACGAAGTCCCCGGATCAAGAAAACGAGCGAGCGGAGCGAGCGAAGTTCACGCGAACGGAGTGGGGCGCCGGGGTCCCCACGAGTGAGCGTGTAAGGGGTCCGGGGACGAAGTCCCCGGATGAAGAATGGAGCGGGAAACGGGATTCGAACCCGCGACTTCGACCTTGGCAAGGTCGCACTCTACCACTGAGTTATTCCCGCCCTGCCAGACTTCTGAGTCTACACAATCGTCCGCGTGGCCGGCAACTTGACGTCCGACCGCCGCGCATGACCTGCACACTGCGCATGTCGGCTCAGCCCAACAGTAATCGGAGGAGCTGTGCGATGGGTATCGCGACGGCGAGCAGGATTAGACGATTTCTGATGCGTCGCCGCTTGCGCGGATCGTCGGAGAGCGACCAGCCAGGGCTCGATTCGTTGATGTTCATATTGGTTCCGTCTACTCCCGACGGTTCTCCCGCCGCAGCTCACGCAACAGTCCCCGAGAGTTGCCCAGACGATTGTCAAAAATCCGCCGGGCGACATCGAGCAGCGCGCCGACGAGCGGGTCGCGCAGCGCGTATCGCACGGACGGTCCTTCCTTCTGTGCCGACACGATTCCCTGGTTGCGGAGCACGGCCAGCTGCTGCGAGACGATCGGCTGGTCCAGCGCCAATTCCTCCTGCAGCTCCTGGACCGTGCGTCCACCTCGCACGAGGATTTCCAACATTCGGATCCTGGTGGGATGGGCGAGCGCACGAAAGAACTGCGCCTTGAAGGTCTGGAGCTCGCCGGCGACGACCGGTTCGCTGTGCCTCGGCATTCGCTTCTGCGGCATTTGTTAACAAGAATATAGTAATATTGATATACTACAAGTCATCGATGCTCCACGATTCCGGTGCACAGGATCATCCGCTGACGCGCGTGATCGATCAGCTCGCGCACCTGCTGCCGGCGCAGGGGCCGATCAGCATCTTCATCCACCACAACACGCTGCATGCGTTCGAGCACCTGCCGTTCGAAGAGGCGGTCGAAGCAGGCGGCGATGCGGCTCGGCCGCGAGCCGTTTCTGGCCGAGTCGCGGTATCGCGACAAGTTGGCGTCCGGCCGCATTCGCCCCCGAGACGTCGAAGCGCTGCTCCTCGAACAACTGGGCGCCAGCGCGACGCAGGACATCGCCGGCGTCGGATCGCGGCTCGATCTCTGGCGAGCGGTCGTGCTGCACGGCATTCCAGCCGCCAGCGGGCGTGGAGCTCTCGTGGATTCTCGAAGAAACCGAGGCGCTCTCCCGATTCCGCACCGATGTGCCGGCCGAGCGCTCGTTCGGCGTTGGCCGCGCTGCGCGAACCTGGCGAGCGCGTGGACGACGAACGGCAGGCGGTGCGTCGGCTGTGGAACGCGTGCCTCGAGGCCGTGCGACGCGCCGACCCGTCGCCGGTTCCCACCGTGGGAGACTCCGGTTCGCCATCGGGACTGGCTGCTCGCCGTGGACGGCTGTCGACACCGATGCCTGGATCCATCCGCCGCTCATTCGATTCCTGGCTGGTTACCTCGATCAGGGCCTCGCGCACTGGTCGATGCCCGAGAGGGAGCGCGGGATCCATGGTTGCTTTCTGGAGATCTACCGCACGTCGCTGGCGGCGCAGTGTGGCCGCTGGGCTCGCACGCTCCCGCGCCTCGTTGCCGAAGACCACGCCGCCGAACGCGAACGCGCTCGACTCGATCGCGCACTCCCTCGCCCAGCTCGGTGTCCAGGACGAACGAGTGCGAAGACTATCTGAGCGCCGAATTGCTGGCCCTGCGCGGCTGGGCCGGCATCGTGCGTCAGATCGAAGAGCGGCCCGACCGCGTCCCGGCGCGGGATCTCACTGTCACCTTGCGCGGCTACCTCGCGGTGCGCCTGCTCTGTTCGAACGATCCGCGCTCGACGAGGCTGCGCGCACAACTGTCCTTCGTCGGCCCAGTGTCGGAGCTTCGCGGCTGGCTTCGCAATCAGCTCCCGGTCGCCTCCGCCTCCGACGGCGGTCGAGCGGGCCTGGCCGCTCTTTCACGTCGCACAGCTCTGTGGCCTCGATCCGTCGATTGTCGAGCAGTGGACACCGCAGCACGTGGCGGAGCTCGAATCCGAGCTGCACGCGCTCAACGGCATGCGCCGGCGTCGCATCCTGCACCAGGCGTTCGAGCGAGCGATTCGGTATCGCCTGTACGACGCGCTCATGCAACACACAGCGCAAGCGCCTGCCGGGCTCGCCGGCGTTCCAGGCGGTGTTCTGCATCGACGAACGCGAGGAATCATTTCGCCGGCACCTGGAAGAAGTCGAGCCAGCCTGCGAAACGTTCAGCACCGCCGGCTTCTTCAACGTGGCGATGTACCACGAGGGCGTCACGGACGCTCATCCGCGACCGCTCTGTCCTGTGGCCATCCGTCCCGACCACTACGTGGCCGAAATCGAAGCGGACGGTCATCGCCTCATGCAGCACACGCGGCGCCTGCACCGGCGGGCCGCGGGCTTCCTCGGGTACAACGTGCATCTGGGAAGCCGTCTGCCGATGCGCGGCGCCGTGCTGATGACGGCGTTCGGCTGGCTGGCGCTCATTCCGCTGGTCCTGCGCGTGGTCTTCCCATGGCTCTCGTCACGATGGCGCCGGATCCAGCAGACCTCGATCACGACGAGGCGAACCCGTCTGCAACTGGATCGCGAGGACGACACGCCGCCGATCGGGAAGCATTTCGGGTTCACCGTACGGGAGATGGCAGATATCGTCCGCCGCGTCATCGAAGACATCGGCATTCGCGATCGCCTCTCGCCGCTCGTGCTGGTGATCGGACATGGATCGATCAGTCTCAACAACCCGCACGAGTCGGCCCATGACTGTGGTGCGTGCGGTGGCGGGCGAGGCGGGCCGAACGCCCGCGCCTTCGCGCAGATGGCCAACGACCCGCGCGTGCGCCAGTTGCTGGCCGCGGAGGGGCTGCCGATCGACGCGACGACCTGGTTCATTGGAGCCCAGCGCAACACCTGCAACAACGAGGTGACGTTCTTCGACGAGGATCTCGTCCCTGCAGCTCTCCGACCGCTCTTCGAGCGAGCCGTGGACGCGATTGAGACGACGAGCGCGTCGCGAGGCGCACGAACGGTGTCGACGGTTCGACGGCGTCCCGCGCTGGTATCCGCCGGCCGCGGCGCTGGCGCACGTGCAGGGACGTGCCGACGATCTGGCGCAGCCGCGGCCCGAGTACGGCCATGCCACCAACGCGTTCTGCGTCATCGGCCGGCGGACGCGAACACGCGGACTGTTCCTCGATCGCCGGGCGTTTCTGGTCTCCTACGATCCGTCGCGCGACGACGATGGCGCGATCCTCGCGCGCATCATGGCTGCCGTCGTGCCCGTCGTCGCCGGGATCAGCCTCGAGTACTACTTCAGCTACGTCGATCCGACCGGCTACGGGTGCGGCACCAAGCTGCCGCACAACGTGACATCGCTCCTTGGCGTCATGGACGGTGCGCAGAGCGATCTTGCGCACCGGTCTTCCATGGCAGATGGTCGAGATCCACGAGCCCACTCGACTGGCGATTGTGGTGGAGGGCACTCGGGATCGCCTGCGGCGTGTCGTCGAGGGCAACCCGACCATCGAACGGCTCGTGCGAAACCGCTGGATCTGGCTCGCCTGCCTCGATGCGGAGTCCGGCGTGTTGTGGGAGCTCCGCTCGACTGGCTTCGTCGCCCATACGCCTGAACACGCCCTCTCGGTGGTCGCGGGCGAATCGGCCGCGTGGTACCAGGGCAAGCGCGGCTTTCTTCCTCCGGTGGCGATCGTGCGCGGCCCACCTCGGCCACCGCGCGGGCTCAGGCGTGACGACGAGCGTTCCGCTCACGCGTGCTGGTGCTGGTCGGCGTCGGATCGCCAGCTCTCCTGCTCGCGCTGCTCGGCGGCGCCTCACTCGTCAACCGCCCTCTGCCGGAGCGCTGGACGGGCCTGCTCGCCGCCAGTTCGATGGCGCTGGCGTGCGCCGCTCTGCTCGTGGCGTTCGTCGTGTACGGGATGACCGGAACCCGGCACGCAACTGCTCTCGTACGGCGCCTGGTCGGCGTCCCACGAGAGCGGCATCGCGATCGAATTCCTCGTCGATCGACTCTCGCTCGCCTTCGCGGTGCTGTCGACCGCGATCGCCGGCGTCGTGTCGGCGTTTTCGAATCGATACCTGCACCGCGAGCCAGGCTACAACCGCTACTTCGTGCTGCTGGCGATGTTCGTCACCGGGATGCTGCTGGTGGCGCTTGCCGGGAACGTGGCGGTCCTCTTCATCGGGTGGGAACTCGTCGGTCTCAGCTCGGCGCTGCTCGTCGCGTTCTTCCACGAGCGGCCCGCAGCGGTCGTCGAATGCGTTTCGCGTCGTGTCGGTCTACCGCATCAGCGACGCCGCCATGCTGTCGGCCGCGGTCCTGCTGCGGCACGTCGCCGGCACCGACAGCCTCTCGCTCCTGTTTGGCGGCGGCCGCGACGTCGACGCCGCGCTGACGGCCACCAACGCCACCATCATTGCCGTCCTCCTCATCGTGGCCGTCGCAGGCAAGAGCGCGCTGCTGCCCTTTTCGAGCTGGCTGCCGCGAGCGATGGAGGGGCCGACGCCGTCGAGTGCCGTTTACTATGGGTCGCTCTCGATTCACGCCGGCTGCTTTCTCTTGCTGCGTGCGGCGCCGCTGCTCGAACAGGCACCCGCGGCGCGGCTGCTGGCGGGCGGCCTTGGCGCGGCCACGGCACTCTTCGCCGGAATCACGACGCGCGTCCAGAGCGACGTGAAATCGTCGCTCGCGTATGCGTCCCTCACGCAGGTTGGCCTCATCGTCGTCGAAATCGCCATCGGCTGGTACACGATCGCGTTCGTCCATCTGGCAGGACACGCCTGCTTTCGGCTGCTGCAATTCCTGAGCGCGCCGAACGTCCTCCACGATCTGCACGGCATCGAGGACGCCATCGGCAACCATCGCGCTCCGGACGCCCGCCGCCGGGTCGCGGTGAAATCGCGAGCGCGCACGTCGGTTGCTGTTCCTGATCGCGCTCGAACGCGGATTCCTTGACAGCATCCTCGAACGTGCGGTGGTCGACCCCTTTACTCGACTCGCACACCTGCTCACACGTCTCGACCAGTGGCTGTGCGATGCCGTCCTGCCCGCGCGACCGCCCGCCGCTGTCGACGGAGCCGATCAGGATGAGTGACGCACGGCTGTGGCTGGCCGGGCTGGTCGCGCTGCCCAGCACTCGTGATCGGGGCCTCCTTCCTGCGCGTTGACGTCGAACGGCTGCGCCGACTGGCAGTCGTTTCGGCGATCGTGATGGTGCTGGCGGCTCTTGTCATCCCGCTATCGCCATCTCTGCGCGACTTCTCGATTCGCAGCTTCGCGCTCAGTTGGATTCCGGGCGGAGAAGAGATCATTCGCATCGACACGCTCTCGGCCGCGCTCCTGCCGTTCGCGGCGGGACTCTGGCTGCTCACCGTCGCGGTCACGCCGCGCGCAGCGCTCGATCGACGAGGCTTGAGGCGAACCGCCATTGCGACGCTGATCACGCTGGCGTCGTTTCTTACGGAAAGCGCGGTCGTCCTCCTCATCTTGTCTGTCGCCTCCGTCTGGACGTTCCTGTCCGCACTCGCGGATCCCGCGCATCAGTACCAGCGCCGCGTCGTGGCGGTGTATCTGGGCGTCTCGACGCTCGTTGCTTGGCGATCGGCGTCGCGCTGCTCATCAGTCCTGGCGTGCAGAACACGGTGATCGAAACGGCGGCCATGTGGTTGATCGTGATCGCCGCGCTGGTGCGGAAAGGGATTGTCCCGTTTCACGCATGGGTGCCCGAGGTCTTCGATCACGGACGATTGGGACCGGCCATCCTGTTCAACGCACCGCAGGTGGGCGCCTACATGACGGTCGTCCTGATCGTGCCGCGCGCCTCGCCTGAGATGCTGCGGGTCATCGCGCTGCTGGCGCTTGGGACCGCCGTGTACGGTGCAGCGCTCGCGCTGGTGCAGCGCAGCGCCCGCCGGGCGTGCGGCTACCTGTTCATGAGTCAGTCGGCGCTGGTGATGGCTGGCCTCGACTGCACGAGCGTGACCGCGCTGGCGGGTGGCCTGGTCGTGTGGCTGTCGGCGGGGTTGGGGTTTGCGGGACTCGCCCGCTGCGTCCTCGTCCTCGAGGCGCGCCGGGGGCGGCTCGATCTGACCACGTATCACGGCGGGTACGAGCGCATGCCGGTGCTGGCGATCAGCTTTCTCGCCATGGGACTCGCGTGCACCGGCTTTCCGGGAACACTCGGCTTCATTGGTCAGGAGCTCCTCGTCGACGGCGCCGTCGATGTGTTCCCGGTCATGGGATTCGCCGTCGTCATTGCCTCGGCGCTGACCGGCCTGGCCGTGCTCCGGATGTACTTTTCGCTCTTCTGCGGCCGCTCCGAGGTGCGGGTGCATCCCAGCCTGCGGCTGGGGTTGCGGCCGCGCGAAGCGTGGACATTCGTGGCACTCGTCGTCGTGCTGATTGGGCTCGGTCTGGCGCCTCGCCCGCTCGTCGATTCGCGGTTCGACGCCAGCGACGAGATTCTGCGGCTGCGCCAGGAGCGCATGTCGGGTCGGTAGCCGTCGAGCTCCCATCACCCGAAAGGGCTCTTCAAGCGGCCCCACGGTCCGTGTCAACCTATCGCCCAGGCACAGAACTCAAGCCGCGCGTCAGGCGGATAATAGGGATTCGCCGCATGAAGTTTGGCATTCGGAAACCGTCATTCAAGAAGCGGATTGCAGCTCGGACGTCATGGAAACGGGTCGCCCGACACTCTCTTGGTTGGAAGGCCCCAAGGGGTTACGGCTGGTTCACGAATCCAAAGAAAGCTGCCTACAATCGTGTCTATAACAGAACGACGGTGGGGCTGGGCAAGGGCTGCCTGGTGATGTTGGCCCTTTGGGGCTCAGCAGGTTTAGCCTGCGCGATCCTTCTGTTTTTTGCGCTCAGAGCGCTTTGAGGGGCAGAAACAGGTGCCGCGGGTGAAGCGCGAGCGTGAGATGGCACGGCAATCGGCGCATCGCATGGTGCCGTTACTTCGTACTCGGGCCTCGTTCGTCGCGAAGCCACGCTAACGGAGCGTGATCGAAGCGCCCAGGACATCGATCTCATCGCGTCCCAATAATTCCTCAAATCGCTCGGTCACGAGGCGACGGAGGTCCTATCTTTGAACGAAACAAGAATGGACGAGCACTACCTGTTCGTTCGTGCGCGTTTCGTTTGGCGCTTTCGACGGGAGTCTTTACCGTCCAGAGAGGCGACCGTGGACGCGACGCGCCCTGACGCCAGCGAGCAGCGCTGTGGTAGCATCGCGGCGCTCACCCAGTTCGGTCGGCATCTCATTGCCGCCTCCCCCGGCGATGCAATCCTGTTTGGGGTCGTCATGACCTTGCACCAGGCACCGTTCGCACGAAGCCTTGCCAGAGGCCTGAGTGGTGCGCTGCTCGGCGTCGCCACAGTCTCGGCGCAGCAGTCGCCGCCCACGCCCGGCCAGTCGGGCGCAACGGAGCTCGTCTACCTGGATGCGGCGCAGGACCATACGAGAACCGCCGAGGATCAGAAGCAGATGGCGGAGATCATGAAGGCCCGTCCAGGGCCAGGTGCAGCCGACCTCGCGAGTGCCCAGGCGTATCAGCAGTTCGTCCGGCGACAGAGAGGTCTCGAGTGGCCGATCGGCGAGATCATCGCGGCGAGAACGTTCGACACCGAGGGACGTGTTCGCGGCCCGCGCGCCTCGCAGCGCGTGACCGCTGCAACCTTGGCGGCCATCGTGCCGCCAGACTTCGCGAAAATACAGTCGCCGGTCCTGTCGCTCTACTCGGACCAGGGGACCGCGGCAGAGATGCTTGGGTTTCTTCGCGATGACCCCGCGATGCTCGCGCGTGCGACACTTTTTTTGAGCAACTGAAGGCTCGCGCCGAAGGTCGGCGTGCCCAGTTCGCGCGCGAGGTGAAGGGGGCGCAAGTATTCACCTACCGTGCGCACCACTACCAGTTTCTCAGCGATCCGGAAGATCCAGAACGTCGCATACGTGCGTTCCTTTCGTCTCTGAAAACACGGTGAGACCAAATGGGCTTGGCTCGTGCTCTCGAGGAAGGCCGTGGAGTTGTCGAATGAATCTGCCTCCTCAGATGTCGTGGCTTTCGGTCTTCTGTCTTCTGTCTTTCGCCCTTCTTGGTGCCGCAGAGACCACGGTCAACATCGCCACCCCGATGCCCGCGCCCGAGTGGGCACGGCTGGAGCGGCGGATTCTCGCTGACAGCGTGCCAGCGGCGAAAGCGTTCTTCGCGAAGTACTCGACGAGCGGGGCTACTTTCAGCACTTCGTCCGATGGGGTGCCAACGACGGCCCGGACGATGCCTTCGAGAACACGGCCGGCTGGCCGGAAATGCACGCGTTGGGAGCGAGCGACGAGATCCTCCAGCTGCATCTGAGGGCGTGGGAGGGCATGATTCGCCAGTTCACCGAGGCGAAGACGACCGATGTGCCGATCGGCCGCCAGGGCATGTACTACAAGGATTTTTCGGTGCAGTCCGACTGGATGCACCATGGCGAAGCGCTTCGGACCTTCAACGTGCTTGCGCTGTCGGCGCCGGCGCTGCCTGCCTACCAGAAGCGGGCGCGGACCTACGCGGCGTTCTACATGGGCGAGGATCCCGACGCGCCGAACTACGATCCCCGGCACAAGATCATCAAGTCGATGATCAATGGCAGCCGCGGCCCGATGCTGCGGAAGGCGACGTCGCTCGACTGGGTGGGCGATCCGTTCGATGTCTCGAAGTTCGTCGCGCTGCACGGTGAGAACAGCTACGAGCAATTCCTCGCGCACTATCAGGAGTACACCGACGTCGTCGGCGATCACTTCCTGAATCTCGTCGCCACCACGCTGCCGCTCAACGCCTATCTCGTGGACAACGAGCCGAAGTACAGACGTTGGCTCGTCGAGTACATGGACGCGTGGCTCGCGCGGATGAAGCAGAACGGCGGCGTCATCCCGAGCTACGTGGCACTCGATGGCACCATCGGCGGGCCTGAGGGAAAGTGGTGGAACAACGCCTACGGCTGGGGCTTCAGTCCGGTGAATCCGGTCACCGGCCAACGTGAGGATCGCAACCGGATTCCGCGGGCGACGGTCGGATTCGCCAACGCGCTGCTCGTGACGGGCGATCAGAAGTACGCCGATGCGTGGCGCGCGATGATTGATGCGGTCAATTCCCACGTCCGCACGGTGGACGGGCGATCCGAGTATCCGACGATGCACGGGGACAGCGGCTGGTATGGCTGGCGAACCGCGCCATGGAACGTCGGCGCGCTCGAACTATGGTACTGGTCGATGAAGCCCGAGGATCGGCCGCGCATCGGGCGCCATGCCTGGGTTGACTATCTGGAAGGCAACAATCCTGGTTTTCCCGAGACGGTGTTGAAACGCGATCTCGACAGCATCCCGCGACGGATCGCGGAGATGCAGAAGGATGTCATGACGGCGGAAACCAGGCTGGCCGACAACGCGATGGAATTCAACCCGGCGGCCGTTGGCGGGCTGGTGCAGCTCATGTGGGGCGCGCTCGTCCCCGGTCGCGAAGGCAGTCTGTTGAGCGCGCGGCTGCGGTATTTCGATCCCGTTCGCCGCCGGGCCGGCGTGCCGGACGATGTGGGCGCGCTGGTGTCGGAGTTGAAGGACGACCGCACGGTCGTGACGCTGGTGAACCTGAGCCCGACGACTCCGCGGACGGTGGTCGTCCAGGGCGGCGGGTACGGCGAGCACCAGATTCTGTCGGCGGAAGTAAACGGGAGAACCACGCCGATCAACGCGCGTGATTTCACCGTGCAGCTCGCGCCGGGTGCGGGCGCGAAGCTGACGCTGGCGATGAAGCGCTACGCCAATCCGCCGACGGCGAAGTTCCCCTGGGACCGATAGGATCAAAAAGCGAGGACGACCTGCACCATCGGCACCCAGCCGGTCATCCCTGCGGTATACGGAGTAAAGGCCCCGCTATACGGAGCTCTGTTGACCCGGAACAGCTCTGTGGTGAACCAAAGTCGCTCGGTCGGAAGGTAGTGCCACTTTGCCCCGCCGCCATACTCATAAGAGTCGGCGAACTGCCCACGCACCCACGATCCGCGGCCATACACCATCACTTTTTTCGGCTTGACGAAAAACCCCGCCGAGACTTCCGCGCCGTGATCGTAGGTGGATGCGAGGGGAAGCGGGCCGTCGGCGTCGAAATCGTCGAGCCAACGCATGAAGTATTGCCCGTTGACCGCAAGCCCGTTCCATTTGATGCCGCCATCGACCGCCCACATCCGATACGTCGCCTCGTTGACCGTGATATCCGGCGCAAACGCTCCGGTCGAGAAGGTCAGCACGCCGTCGGAATTGTAGAGTGACGTGTTCTCGGGACTTGATTGATCGAGATTTGAAAACCGGTCCTCGCGGGATCTGGTATACGAAGTACCGATTCGCGTGCGAACCGTCTTGCTGGCGAAATAATCATCGTACATGTTGCGCGATTTGCCGGGTTCCCCGTACGGCCCCGTCGGTTCCCACCAGACGCTCCCCGAAAACGCCAGATGCGTATCGATCTTGTTTGCCGAGATGTTCAGGGTATTGAGACCGTTGCCGACGAACGCCAGATAATTCAGCCCGTTCACGGGTTCTCCGCTTGCCCAGGCTCCCTGCGTGAACCCGGGGCGGAAGAAGTTGTCAGCCATGGTCCGGTCGGTTGACGTAAAAAACGGGAACGAGTTGACCAGCGATCGACTGCCTGGAACGCCGGTGTAACCGGCCATGATCGTGAGGGCCTTGCTGAATTGCCAGCCGATGTTGCTGGCAATCACGATCGACGCGGCGCCGGCGGAGGTCCAGACGGTGAAGCTGTATCGCGCCCTCTGGTCGAAGATGTAGCCGCCCAGGATGAACATCGCGCGGTTGACCGTGATGTCGTTGCGCTTGTTCACCTCGCGCGTCACGCCCAGGTGGTCGGTGAAGGTCTCGTCGCTGTTCTGGGTGTTCAGATATCGGAGCTGAGTGTTGATGTTGAACTTCAGGAGGAAAGGCACCTTGGCGTCTTCAGGAGTTTCCCAGATGACGATGCCATCTCTATAGCGTTCGTTGTTTGTCTGCGGTGCGGCAGCGGATGTCGTCTGTACAGAAGTCGTTGCTGCAGGAGATTGTGCTGCGGCAGAAGTCGTGAAGAACGTCACAAACGTCCACGCCAATGCCACTGAAGCCGTAGTGAATGCGCGGGGTATCGACACGGGCATTGTCCCCACTATTTTGAAATGAGCTACCGGGATTGCGACACGCCCACCAAGCCACGGCGTTCTGCCGTGGCCTGGTGAGCATCGACGGGCGAGGAACCCCTTCGATCAGCAGAGCGTGACGGAGAGGGCGAGGCCAGCCTCGCTTGTTTCCTTGTACTTGGCGTTCATGTCTTTGGCGGTCTCGGCCAGAGCCGCCACCGTGGCGTCGAGATTGACGCGGTGCCTGGAGGCGACCTCGTTGCTCGCGATCTGGTAGGCGGTCCAGGCCTTGACGGCGCCGAATGCGCACCGCTCGATGCACGGTACCTGCACGTAACCGGCGACCGGGTCGCAGGTCATGCCCAGGTGATGCTCCAGCGCCGATTCGGCAGCATTCTCGACCACCAGCGACGGTGCGTCGTACGCCGTCGCGACCAATGCCGCCGCCATCGACGACGCGACGCCGATCTCTGCCTGGCAGCCGCCCTCGGCCGCAGACAGCGTCGCATGGTGCTTGCACAGGTAGCCCACCGCTGCAGCCGCGAGCATGCCCTCACGGACCTTCTGCCGGTCCATCTTTCGGACCTCCATCAGCGCATAGACCAACGCCGGCATGACGCCGGCGGAGCCGCCCGTCGGCGCCGTGATCACGAGGTGGCCCCGCCCGTTTTCCTCTGAGGCCGCCAGCGCGAATGCCGAGAGCGCGCCGATGCCGCGGTCTGACTGAAACTTGTCGTCCATGGCGCGCTTGTACACGGTGGCGGCCTTGCTGTGCAGTTTGATCGGGCCGGGCAGCACGTCGTCTTCCGGCATCGACAACCCCGACTTCACCGTCGCGACCATGGCGTTGATGATCTTGTCGGTGAAGGCGTAGACCTCTTCTTCCGTCCTGCCAGTGATCGACATCTCGTTGGCAAGCATGATCTTGGCAATCGTGGTCTTGTTGTTGTCGGCGTGGGCCCGCAGCTCTTTCATCAACCGGAACGGGTACTTCGGCGGGTTCTTCTTCGGCGGCGTATAGCCCTTCCACTCGATGAATCCGCCGCCCACTGAGTAGTACTCCTGCTCGAGCAACACGTCGTTGCCGGCGAGGAGCTTCACCGTCATCGTGTTCGGGTGTTTGAAGTCGCCCTTGGTGGCATCGTAGATGACGTCCTTGAGGCTCACGTCGATCGACTTGTTGCCGAGCTTGACCGGGAACACCTGGTCGGGCTTGTCGCGCAGGCCGTCGAGAAACTTCGGGTCGACCGTGGCCGGTTCTTTCCCGACCAGCCCTGCGAGCGCGGCTCGCTCCGTGCCGTGTCCCTTGCCTGTCGCGCTGAGGCTTCCGAACAGGTTCACCTGCAGCTTCGTCGCTTTAGCGAGCTTGTCGGCCGGCAGTTTGGCGGCTTGCTGGTAGAAGTCGTACGTGATGCGCATCGGACCAATCGTGTGTGAGCTGGACGGGCCCGGGCCAACCTTGTAGAACTCGTCCACGGTGGTCAGGACCGGCCCCTGGCCCTTCTTCACGACATTGAGGTCCGCCGAGAGCGGCGGCGCCGCTGCCGCAGCCTGAGGCGGCGGCACGGTGGCGGCCGCCTTCGACGTTCTTTCCGCGTCCGAGACGGAACAACCCGTCATCACGGCGGCAGCACCGCCGACAGCACTTCGGATCAGGAAATGACGGCGATCCACGCCGGCTGGAACCGCCCGTGAGAGCAGTGGGCGGTTATCCGCGAACGGATCGTCCCGAAAGACCTCGAGGGGTTTCTCTGCAGAGCGAATGTTGTCGGCCGGTTTCTCGGTTTCTTTACTTGACATGGGTACCTGCTCCACTTCTTTAAGTTTCAGCCCGCTGCGACTGGTCCCGGATACGGTCGCCGCCGTGTCAGTGCGCAGGCAGCACTCGTCGCGGTGGGCGACATGACATCAGAGTCTACACGGTTGCGGAGCGAGACGTTGCACTTGCGGTCTGATGGAGTCCCCACGACATTTCGTGGGCTTGAACTTCTGAACCCCTGAACCCCAGATCAGTGCTCGTCTGGAAACACGTAGGCCGCGACGATCACTGTGACGTTGTCGCGTCCGCCGCGATCGAGGGCGAACTGCACGAGTTGCGCGCAGGCGTCGGCGGACGAGGCCGGGTCTGCCAGCGTCTGCGCGATCGTGTCGTCATCGACCAGGTCGGTCAGCCCGTCGCTGCAGAGGAGCAGGCGGTCGCCGTCCTCGAGACGCAGCAGATCGACGTCGACATCGACGTGCTCGCGGGAGCCGCCGAGCGCGTTCGTGAGAACGTGCCGCAGGCGAGACGAGGGGATGTCGCCCGCCTCGAGCTTCCCGGAGTCGACGAGCATCTGAGCGACGGTGTGATCCTTGGTGAGGCGATGGAGGCCGCCCGCCCGGAACAGATAGGCGCGCGAGTCTCCGACGTGAACGATCAACAGGTCCCGACCGAGGCTGCGAGCGGCCGTCAGCGTCGATCCCATGCCCTCCAGGGCCGAATCCTCGCGCCCCTTTTTGAAGATCGCCGACCCGACCTGCCGCACGATGTCCCGCGCGCGACGCTCCAGTTCGGCCTCCGCCGCCTCGGAGTCGAGCTTCAGGATCCAGTCGGGGATATCCAGCGCGAGGCTGACGAGCGTGCTGATCGCGAGCCGGCTCGCCAGCTCGCCGGCGGCGTGACCGCCCATCCCGTCGGCGACGATCAACACGTAGTTGACCTCGTCGACCCGTTCGGGCACGTCGCCGGGCGGAAGGCTCGTGAGCATCGTCTCGAGCGCGCGCGACATCTTCGTCACGAAGAACTGGTCCTCGTTGTTCTCGCGAAGGTGCCCTGCGTGCGACAGGGCGCTCACATCGAGGCGGACCAGCGACGACACCGGCGGCAGCACGTTGCTGGTAACGCGGCGAGCGTCGGGCGCGGTTGTCTGCAGCGAGCGATCGGGCCTCTCCCCCATGACGATCACCATGTTCTCAGAGAGGAGTCAGGAACGGTAGGAAACATTAGGGCCGTCGCGGTTGTTGTTGGCTCGTTTTGCTTTCTGTTCGGTCGTGATCCGTACTATTCGGTGGTATTTCGGGCGGTTCTGTTCAAGCACAACGGCCATCTTGTACTTGGCACTCGACTTTGGTACCTTCCTACCGCGTAACGATTTGAGTCGAGGGTCACGACAGGAGGACCGCATGGCGCGCGTCCGGCGGCAAGCCGCAGTGATTCCGTATCGGATACGTAAGGCACGACTCGAGGTCGCGCTCGTCACGACCTCGAAAGGCGACGGCTGGATCGTGCCGAAAGGCTGCATCGACGAGGGCGAACGGGCGCGCGATGCGGCCATCCGCGAGGCCGAGGAAGAAGCGGGCTTGCGTGGCGTCGTCGCGCGGAGGCGGCTCGGGCGGTATCGCCACGTCAACGGCCACGGGCCCTGCCTGGTCGATGTCTACGTGATGCGCGTGACTACCGTGATGGAAGAGTGGAGGGAAGACAGCCTGCGCCGCCGCCGCTGGATGCGCGTGCCCGAGGCGGCCCACCGTCTACAAGACGAGCTTGCAGGGTTCATCCATAGCCTCGGGCGCTCCGTCAGGCTGGAGCGCTGAACGTCGCCACCGAGCATGGTGAATCGGTGGCGGAGCGCGACTTGCCTAGGAGCATTCCAAAGGAGGCGAGTCGCGCGAGTGACCCGCCTTCGTCCGCTCCGCGGACTTCGGCGAGGCAGGGCGTGTCAGGGGTCTGGGGATGAAGTCCCCAGATCAATATTGGAGGCGCCCGGAATTGAACCGGGGATGGAGGTTTTGCAGACTGTCCAGTCGGCGCTAAGTTGTGGGCTCGTCTTGCTTTCTGTTGTGTGTTGTTCGGTGGTTTTCTGGCGGCGAAACCACTCGGTACTCAACCCGCAGCTGACGCACAGGTGCATAGTGGTCTCAATTCGCGAACGTGCCACATCAGGAGAGCTGCGTGCCGCAAAGAATGATTTGGCTGATCACTGGAGCTGGTCGCGGGTTAGGCGTCGACACCGCCAGGGCTGCGTTGGCCGCCGGGCACGCCGTTGTCGCCACCGGGCGCGATGCGGCGAAAGTCGCGACCGCGGTGGGTACTCACGAGGGCCTGCTTGCGCTCTCACTCGACGTCACTCGACCGGAGGAAGCAAACGCGGCTGTCGAGACGGCTGTCGCGAAGTTCGGCCGCCTCGACGTCCTCGTCAACAACGCCGGCAACTTCTTCGCCGGCTTCTTCGAGGAGCTCAGCCCCGAACAGGTCCGTAGTCAGATTGAGACACTGTTGTTCGGCCCGATGAATGTCACGCGCGCTGCCCTACCCGTCATGCGAAAGCAGCGCTCGGGCTTAGTGGTCACGATTTCCTCGACGGCGGGCATCACCGGCCAAATGTTCTGCACGGCATACGCCGCCGCGAAGTTCGGTATCGAGGGTTGGATGGAATCGCTCACGCCAGAGATCGCCCCCTTTGGCATCCGCACGATGCTCGTCGAGCCGGGGTTCTTCCGCACCGAGCTGCTTTCAACCGACTCGACAACCTATGCCGAGCCAAGAATCGACGACTACGCGGAGCAGACCAGGGAAATTGTCAAGGCCTGGAAGGGAATGGACGGGAAACAAGGTGGCGATCCCGCCAAGCTCGCTGCTGCCTTGGTGAAGCTCATCGCCCTCGAGGAACCGCCGGCCCGCTTCGCTGCCGGCGCCGATGCTGTACAGACATTCGAGGCGAAGGCCAAGGCGCTCCTCGCTCAGGCTCACGCCCACCGCGAACTGTCCGCCGCTCTTGCGCACGAAAATGTCTGACGGTAGCGTCCAATCGCACCCTCAGACCCCACGAAGTGCGCCTGCGGAGATCCGGATCTTGACCAAGGCGAGAACCTGAAAGCGCTGCGAGCCACATGGCAAAAGCAGGACCAAATTTGGTGTTCCCGGGATCGACGAACTCCATGCGGGCAATGCGCGAGAGCGCGCAAGGCGTGGCCGAGTTGTCGCGGAGTTGTTGCCGGCGGCAGGGTATCGGCCGAACGTTGATGGAGATGGCGCTGACTCACGCTCCGCGCCGAACCATATTCCTTGGAGCACTCGAGTGACGCGAGCGATGCCGTCGCATGAGGGTGTGGCCGGAACTCTGGACAAGCAGGCACGCGTGCTCGGCAGCGTGCTGGCCGTGCTGTGGGCAGTCTTTCTCGTCAATGTGATTCTGCACGGGCGCTTGCTCGAGTTCGGCGTCATTCCGCGAACGGTGATTGGATTGCGCGGCATTGCTCTCAGTCCCTTTCTTCACGGCAGTCTTCCGCATCTCGTCGCCAATAGCGTCTCGTTCGTCGTCCTCGGCTGGCTGGTGCTGTTGCGCGGCACGCGCGCGTTCACGCGAGTCACGATTGTGGCGGCGCTCGCCTCGGGTACCGTTGCGTGGCTGCTGGGTGCTGGAGGGTCAGTGCACATCGGCGCGAGCGGCGTCATCTTTGGCTATCTCGGCTATCTGATGCTGAGCGGATGGTTCACGAGAAGCATCGGCACCGTCTTACTCAGTCTGATCGTTACAGTCATGTGGGGCGGACTCGTTCTGGGCGTGCTACCCGGTGCGCCAGGCGTGAGTTGGCAGGCGCATCTCGGCGGATTCGTCGGCGGCGTGATCGCGGCGGGGCCTGCGAGTCGCAGGCGACGCTGAGGCTCGTTGCTCCTGAGAGGTGTGTCCGTCGAGATCTTTTCCAAACTGCCGGGACAGTTCGAGCGAGCGCCCACACGTCTGTCGAACAGTGCTGGCGCGTGCTAAGATTCGGCCATTCAAAGAGATCGCACGTCTGGTCGGCGCGCCCTGCCTCGGATGGCTGCGAGGACGCCTTGGCGGTCTACTTCAAGATTAGTTAGGCTGCCAATCGAAAACCGGAATTGTTCGAAAAATGGAAGAGTGCGTCTTCTGCGACATCATCGCCGGTCGATCGGAAGCCAGTGTTGTCTATCGAGATGACTGGTGCATCGCGGTCATGGACATCTGTCCCGTGAACGCCGGGCACATGCTCGTCATCCCGACCAACCATGCAACCCATCTTGCCGACCTTCAGTCAGGCACCGGCGCTGCGCTCTTCGAAGCTGCACAGCGACTCGCGGCAGCAATTCGCCGATCGGATATGAAGGCGGAGGGTATCAATCTGCTCTTGGCTGATGGCGAGGCGGCGGGCCAGGAGGTGTTTCACGTTCACCTACATGTCTTGCCGCGGTTTCAGGGCGACGGCTTCGGCCACCGATTTCCTCCACAGTAGCGCCGTCCGCCGCGAGAAGAGCTTGACTCGCATGCGGCGACCATCAGGGCATCACTCGGGGCAGCCTAACACCGAAATGGAGCCGACGCTTCCGACGGTCCATGCGACGACGTCGTCCCTCAGAGGCTTGAGAAGCCTCTACCGCTAAGCCGTCTCGAGAAGCGACGCTCGCACGGTCGCCGGCACGTCAACGGCGACAAATCGATCAGCGGAGAACAGGTAGTCTTCGCCACTTTCATCGACGACGCGAAGATCGCCGTCGCGTTCCGCCGTCTCGTCGGGAATCACGACGTAGATCTTGTTGCGCTCCAGGGAGGCCTCGTAGCCTGTGTTGTGAATGCACACCGCGAAGCGGACGCCCCGACGCCGCCGGTTAGCCCTCGTCGAGGTACCCCTTCCGCTTGAATTCTTTGCGACCGATCCCATGTGCTTCATACCGGTGTAGCTCAGCCAATCGCACCGGACCGCGACCGACCAGGATTCGGGCGATGCACTTCATTTTGCGCCAGCGGCCCTTGCCATAAACGCGTCGCAACCGACGCCGATCACGCAGACTAGCTCCGGTCGTGATGACCTCTACGTTCGTAATCTCGCCGACGATCTCGAAATCCACTGCGCGTATGTTAACCGGTCAATTGTCGTGGGCCACGCATCGTCGACGGAGCTCGTCGGCGTCAGGGAAGTGTATTGAGGGGCGCGCGGATAGAAGAACGAGCGAGCGGCGCGCAAGGCGCGCCAGAAGGCTGGCCGCCTTCTCCAAGGCTCCGGCGCCCAAGGGGACGAAGTCCCCAGCAGCACCGCCGCGCGCGAAGCGCCGCGGCCCACGCGGCCGCCTTCGCTTGGCCGGGAATGCACGCCAAGCTTCGGCGAGCTCCGCCGTAGCCTTGGCGGAGGCGGAAACGGAGCGCGACTTGCCTAAGCGCAGTTCAGAGGAGGCGAGTCGCGCGAGTGACCCGCCTTCGTCCGCTCCGCGGACTTCGGCGAGGCAGGGCGTGTCAAGGGTCGCAGACGAAGTCTTAGCTGTGCGCGCAAGCCGCGCGCGAAGCGCCGCGGCCCACGCGGCCGCCTTCGCTTGGCCGGGAATGCACGCCAAGCTTCGGCGAGCTCCGCCGTAGCCTTGGCGGAGGCGGAAACGGAGCGCGACTTGCCTAAGTGCATTTCAGAGGAGGCGAGCCGCGCGAGAGAGCGTGTAACACCTGTCTTGGATGTCAAGGTCAGCGGGCGGTTGGAGGGTCCCAGGTGGCGTCGGTTTTCACCATGGCGTTGATGATGGTGAGCAGTTTGTGCATGGCGGCAATCAGAGCGACTTTGGGAGCTTTTCCGACCCGCAAGAGGCGTTGGTAGAAGGCGGCGAGCACCGAATTATGACGAACGGCAACCAGCGTGGCCATGTAGAGCGTCTGACGCCAGCGAATGTGCGCGCGGAGACTCGGCTGGACCGACGCCCGGGCCTGGGCGAGGCGATGGCGCTCCGCGGTCAGCATGTCCACCAGCTGCCGGCGGCGCGTGACGAGGGCCATCAAATCGGCCTGCAGATCATCGATGAGCGGCCGGGGCGTCGGTTGCATCCGCGCGCCGAACAACGCGAGCACGTGCGCATCCAACGCATCGGTCTTCGCCAGCAGGCCCGACGCCTTCGCAAAGTCACGGACCTGGCGAGGATTCACGACGGCGACCGCCCAGCCGGCGACGGTCAGCGCCGTGGCGATCCCGATTTCATAGCCCCCGGTGGCCTCAAGGACAATGAGGGCCGGGGCGAAGTCCTTGCACTGAGCCACCAGGTCGGCCCAACCGGCTTCGTCGTTGGTCACCGCATGCCTGCTCGCCGGCGCGAGCGTCGTCGCCCACTCGAGCGAGGCCTTCGCGACGTCAATGCCGAGATAGCAGAGGGTGGACATGTGCCTCCTTCGCTCCACGGCGACGACGCACGCTCAGCTTTGTGGCATTCGAGGTTTGCCCTCGATCGCCTGTTCGAGCTCCGGCCGTCTCGACGAGCGGCGGCGCCCATGTTACGCGACGGTCTCATGGACCGAAGGAGATGCGGGCTACCGCCGCTCTGTGGAGCGGCTTAAGGATACAAAGGGGTCTGGGGACGAAGTCCCCAGATCAATATTGGAGGCGCCGCCCGGAATTGAACCGGGGATGGAGGTTTTGCAGACTCTCCAGTCGGCGCTAAGTTGTTGGCTCGTCTTGCTTTCTGTTGTGTCGAGATCGGTCGTTTTAGTGGGTATTCGGGCGGTTCTGTTCCCAAGTTGTTCCCAATTTCTCCGACCGTTTGGGTGGAGGTTTTTCGGAGGTTTCTTGGGAACAGAACGCCTTTTGCGACCACCATGGTGCTGGCGACAATAGCCAGACTTTCCCGGCGCGCAGCCGGCGTCAAGGCCGCAGCCGCGAAGCGGGCGGCGCGCAGCGCCGCGCCTGGACGCTGGCGAGCACCGGGACACACTGAATGTCGCCAGCACCGTTGGTAGAATAGGCGCGGCCTGCGCGGCTACTTGAGGACTCCGATGACCCAGCTACATCGCATCACCGTCGATCCGAACGTGTGCGGTGGCCGTCCCGCGATTCGTGGGTTGCGTATCCGCGTCAAGGACATCCTGGAAATGCTGGCCGCCGGCGCGAGCCGTGATCAGATTCTCGCCGACTACCCGTATCTCGAAGCCGAGGACATCGTCGCCGCCCTGCAATTCGCCGCCACGCAGAGCGACCACCCCGTGTTACGGGGAGCTTGATGCACTTCCTGGTCGATGCCCAGCTGCCGCCGGCGCTGGCGAAATGGCTCATCGGCCAAGGACATGTCGCCGCACACGTCTTCGAGCTTGGCCTCGAGCGCGCAAACGATCGGAGCATATGGGATGGAGCGCTCGAGATCGGCGCCGTCATCGTCACAAAGGACGAGGACTTTGCCATTCGTAAAGTGCTGGACAAGGCTGGGCCGCGCGTCGTCTGGGTCCGGTTCGGCAACACGACGCGTCCTGAGGTGCTTGCTCGATTCGAACATCACTTGCCTGCGATTCTCGACGCACTCGAAGGTGGCGAAGATCTTGTAGAAATTGGCTGAAAATCACGGCGTCGCCAGTTCGATTCTGGCTCAGCATCATCTAAGATCTTCACGTTCAACAACTTCGACGAATGCCGCGAGACGGGTCGTTTCCCAGCGCGTGCTGGAGGACACGTGGAGGGCACAAGCGGCCGAGCCGCTTCTGCCTCCGTGCGCGGCCCCTGACGCTTCTCCACCCCGACGCTACGGCAGGATCTCGGCTTCATCGAACGCGCGCGCCGACCCGCCCGCAGTGGCGCGGAGCCGGAGATTCCCTCGGGTTCCATCGCTCGTGCGGTCGAGCAGGCTCGTCAGAAAGGCGAACGGACGGTAACGGCGCATATCCGTGGAAGGGAGACTGGGAGACAAAAACGCTGCCGCTCGCCCTACGCCCTGCGATTGTATTCGTTGATGTTTGTCGAAGCGAAGCCCGGATACTACTACACCACCCTGCCGAGGCCCAGCTTTATAATCCGATGCGGCAGGATGGTTCGTACCGTTTCTCACTATCACATCGACGCCGAGCTCGGCCGCGGCGGCATGGGGGTCGTCTATCGTGCGAGCGACACGCGCCTCGGGCGTGCGGTCGCGATCAAGATGCTCACCGCGGAGGTCACGACCGACGCGGACCGCATCCGCAGGTTCGTTCAAGAAGCGCGCTCGGCATCGGCGCTCAACCACCCCAACATCGTCACGATCTACGACATCGAGGAGGCGGACGGTTCCACGTTCATCGCGATGGAGCTCGTCGAAGGCACCACGCTCGATCGGATGCGGGCCGGCGGCCAGCTACCGGTGGCCAAGGCCCTCGATCTCGGCACGCAGATCGCGTCGGCGCTCGAGGCCGCGCACGCAGGCGGCATCATCCATCGCGACATCAAGCCGGCCAACGTCATCGTCACCCCTGACGGACGCGCCAAGGTGCTCGACTTCGGGCTGGCCAAGCTCTTCGAACGCCCTCCAAATCAGGACACGATGACCGCATACGCCACGCGTCCGGGCCTGATCATGGGGACGCCGGCGTACATGTCGCCGGAGCAGGCCGAAGGCCGGACGGTTGACCCGCGGTCCGACATTTTTTCTCTGGGCGCTGTGCTCTACGAGATGCTGGCAGGCCGACGGCCGTTCACCGGCAACTCGGACCTCGGGGTCATTACGTCGATTCTGCGCGACCAGCCGCCACCAGTCAGGACGCTGCGGGCCGACGTGCCGCCGACGGTTCAGGCCATCGTCGATCGGTGTCTGGCCAAAAATCCTTCGGCACGCTACGCCAGTGCCGCCGCGCTTCGCACGGATCTCGCCGCGGCGCACGCCGCGCTGACCCGGCCGACGGAGGCCGCGTGGCGGCGGCCGGCCGTCGTGATCCCCGTGGCGCTGCTGCTCACCGCGGCGGCTGGCTTCGGCATCTGGCAAACGGTCCAGGCGAGACGAGCGCGCTGGGTCCGTCAGGAGGTCATTCCAGAAATCCGACGGCTGCAGACCGCTGAGCAGTTTACGCAGGCGGTTCGGCGAGCGCGGCAGGTCGAGCGTTATGCGCCCGAGGAGGTCGCGTGGCTTCGGCAGGGCTGGCACTCGGTGAACCTCAGCACCCAGCCGCAGGACGTGGAGGTGTCGTTCAAGAACTACATGGATGTGAACGGTGAGTGGGAACCGCTCGGTCGAACACGCCTCGGACGGGAGACGCTCCCGTTCGGGTACTACCGTGTCCGGATCTCGAAAGCCGGGTACTCGCCAGTCGAGGTCAGCAGCACGGCGATCGGACGGCGCCTGCCGATCACGCTCGCGCCGGAGGGCTCGACGCCACCCAATATGGTGAAGGTGGCCGGCGGCGAGTTTGGTGTCAGCGTGGCGAAGCCAGTCGTGCTGCCGGACTTCTGGTTCGACAAGTACGAGGTCACGAATCGCGAATTCAAACGGTTCGTCGACGCAGGCGGCTACCGCGATCGAAAGTTCTGGAAGGAACCCTTCCAGCATGGCGGTCGCGTGCTCGGCTTCGACGAGTCCATGGCGCGTTTCCGCGATCTCACCGGCAGGCCCGGCCCGGCATCATGGGAGCTTGGCAGCTACCCGGTCGGGCAGGACGACTTTCCGGTTGCCGGCATCAGCTGGTTCGAGGCGGCCGCGTTTGCCGAGTTCGTGGGAAAGAGCCTGCCCACGCTCTATCACTGGTATCGAGCGGCCAACATGGACGAGATCTCGTCGGACATCCTCCGCCTCAGCAACTTCGAGGGCAAAGGTCCGCATCGAGTTGGCGAGAGCGGAGGCCTTGGTCCGTGGGGAACGCTCGACATGGCCGGCAACGTCAAGGAATGGTGCACCAACCTGACGGAGGGGACCACGCTCCGTTACATTCTCGGCGGCAGCTGGGATGAACCGAGCTATAAATACATGGAACCCGACGCGCAGGATCCCTGGGGGCGCTCAACACGGTTTGGCGTCCGGCTCGTGAAGGATGCCGGGGCCATCGGTGAAGCCGGCGCCCCGATTGCGCGTGTCTACGGCGATCCCAAGACCGTCGTGCCCGCATCCGATGCGCAGGTCGAAGGGTATCGCCGCTTTTACCAGTACGACCGCACACCGCTGAACGTACGTGTCGAGGATGTCGACGAGAGCTCGCCGTACTGGCGGAAGGAAACCGTCAGCTTCGACGCCGCGTACGGGAGCGAGCGCGTTCCCGCCAATTTGTTCATCCCGCGAAACGGCACGCCACCGTATCAGACCGTGGTCGTGTTCCCCAGCGCGTACGCGCTGAATGCGACGTCGAGCCAATTGCTCGACTACTCGCGCTTCGACTTCCTCATGCGGAGCGGACGCGCCGTGCTCTACCCGGTCTATCAGGGAACCTACGAGCGACGGAGAGGGCCGATCAAGGGTGAGAGCGACCGGCGGGACTGGCACGTGCAGATGGCGAAGGATTTCTTTCGTTCGGTCGACTATCTCGCAGAGAGGCAGGATGTCGACAAGGCAGCGCCTCGGCTACTACAGCCTGAGCCTGGGCGCGTACTTCGGCCCGATTCCGGTGGCGCTCGAGCCACGCATCAAGGCGGCCATCTTCGCGTCCGGAGGACTCGTTTTCAACCGTGCCCCGGAGATACAGCCCGCCAACTTCGCACCTCATGTGAAGGTGCCGGTCCTCATGGTAAACGGCAAGGACGACTTCCAAGCACCTGCCGCCGCGCGGCTTCGCCTCTTCGAGCTGCTCGGTACACCCGCGGAACACAAGAAGCTCGTCGTGCTTGAAGGCGGTCACGTCCCCAATGACTTCAATGGGCTCGTCCGTGAGGCGCTGGACTGGCTCGACAAATACCTCGGACCGGTTAAACAGTAGAGCGTCGCCGGTACGTCCCCTTCGCGCCGGGCTGCTTGATCTTCACTTCCAGCTTGTGCAGCTTGTCATCGAGCTTGGCTGGCTCGAAGCCGACAACGTATTCCGCGAAGGATATCGACTGCGGAACGGGCTGCTTGTCTTCGATCAGGCCTTCGATGTGCAACTCGATCGCCTCGTACATCCGCCGCTCCGTGTCTTCCCGAGTCGCGCCGGTCGCGACGCAGCCTGGAAGGTCTGGGGAGTAGGCTGAGAAATTGTTGTCGCCGGCCTGCTCGATGATGATCAGAAATCGGTGCATCGCTACCCCTTGAGTCCGGCCAGTTTAAGACTGTGCCCTTGGTCGTGGCGACACTATGCTGTCTCCCGGACCAGCGCCCGTACGGTCGCTTGACGACGGGTTCTGGGCTTCGGCTGGACGACAATCCGCACGTCCTGACCGAGCGCGTTTAGAAAACGGTACAACCGCTCCATTGAATATCCAGCCAACCGGCCGCGTGCGAGATTCGAGATGTCCGATTGGACGCCTCCGAGCGCGGCAGCCGCCTCTACCTGCGTCAGCCGCCGCCGCTCGATGTGTTTTTGAATAGCACGCGCCAGTTCCGCTTTTGCGAGCCATTCATCTGCTTCGGGGAGCTCCAACGCAGCGAACACATTGTCGTTCGGCCCAACCGTCGCCACGGAAGTCTCTGCGGCAGTCCTTGCATCATTCGCACGACCAGCTCGTGACGACGGTCGTGATCGTCTAGGTTGCTTGGCCACTGTGACCCTCCTTCTAGTCTCCGACTCGGCGATAGTGCCGCTCGTAGTGAGCCGCCGCGCTCCTTAGGCGGCGCCTGACGAGATCGATGTCGGCCCTTGGCGTCGCCCTCCCCGTGGTCGACTTCTTTTGAAACACGTGGAGCACGTACACCGCTCGCGCGAAGCGGACGGTGTAGACCGCGCGGTAGGTCGATGAGTCCTCGTCCTCAATCAGCTCGAGCACACTTGCGCCGCCGAAACCCTTGAGCGGTTTGGCGCTGGCTGGCATGTCGCCGTACTGAACATCGAGAAGCTGCCGGCCAAACGCACCTCGCACCGCGGGCGGAACGTCGCGGAGGTCGTTCAGGCTCGACGCGATGAAGTGGATCGGCTTCCGCGCGACCTCAGCCACCACCCAGGATTATCGTAGATTTACGATAGGTGATCAAGTCGAGCATTCGCCGCGAGGTCCGATCGCCGCAGATCATCTCCTCGACTGCGTCGTCGAAACGTTCCCAATTGTTCCCGACTCGCTGAGGCGGATGACCACGGTTGGGTCCGTAACTCGCGGCGGCTGTGAGGCTTGGCGCAGAAGCGCTGTGCTGAAGCAAAGCGGAGGGTGTGAGGTTTTCAGGACCTCCCACCTTTCGCCGAAAAGCGAATCGAGATTCACAGATTTCCGAAGAATTGGAGGCGCCGCCCGGAATTGAACCGGGGATGGAGGTTTTGCAGACTGTCCAGTGGGCGCTAAGTTGTTGGCTCGTCTTGCTTTCTGTTGTGTCGTGATCGGTGGTTTTAGGGGGTATTCGGGCGGTTCTGTTCCCAAGTTGTTCCCACGTTTGGGTGGAGGTCTTTTGGGAGGTTCTCGCGAGACCAGAGTGGACCAGCAGGTTCGGTAGGTGCCGGCAGCCGCGGACACTCATCGCGTTGGGTCATCTTCGAACTTCACCGCCCCGTGTGGGTTCCGGAAATTCTGGCACCAGTTTTCCGGAAACTGTGGCACCGGGACCATCCTGAGGGATGGCAGGGTCGAGTTTCAAGTGCTTCGTGCGGCCTGAGGGCCCATCGAGCGTGATCCACCGGCCGCGCTCGAGGACGCGATCGAGAATGGCGGAGGCGAGATCGGGGTCGTGGAGCACCCGCCCCCAGTCGTGCATCGGCTTGTTGGTGGTGAAGACCATCGGCCGTTTGCGCAGATGCCGATCGTTGACCACGTGGTAGAGCACGTTGGCGGCCTCGGGGCCGTACGTGAGATAGCCCACCTCGTCAATCACCAAGACGTGCGGATGGGTGTAGCGACCGAGCGCCTCGTGCAGACGCCCCTTCCGCCCCGCGTTCGACAGGTCTTCGATCAGCTGCGCGGCGGTGGTGAAGAGCGCATCGAAGCCGTGCTGGATCGCCCGGTACGCGATCGCGACCGACAGGTGTGTTTTGCCGCGGCCGGTCTTGCCGTGCAGAATCAGCGAGCGGCCATCGGTCACGAAATCGGGTGCGAGATACGAGCCCAGCAGCGAGAGCCGCAGCTGGGACTGCAGCGTGAAGTCAAAGTCCTCGATCGTCTTGAGGTAGGGAAAGTGCGCGCGGCGCGTGAGCCGTTGCAGCCGGGTCTGCGTGCGGTGCGCGACTTCCTCCGCGATCAGGAGCGCGAGAAAGTCCCGATAGGACCATTGTTCCGTTTCGGCGCGGGCGATCGCCTCGGCATGGACGTGGCGCATATTCGCGAGGTGGAGCCGCTTCAGCAGGGCGTCGAGTTCCACGGTGGAGAGATCCGGCCCCGGGCGACGGGCAGGTGACGTCGTCATTGAATCGTCCCTTCCGTAAAGAGTGACCGGGTCAGGATCGGAGGGCGCGCGCCACGTGCGGCGCGCCGAAGACCTGCTCGCGCAACCCGTCTTCAAAGGCCCCGCGCAGGCGGTCGGGCCCATGCTGCTGCAGGAGATCGTGGAGCTGATCCACATCGCGGATCCAATCCTTGGGCCGCCGATGGACGATCTCGGTCAGGTACGCGAGCGCGGGCGCGCCGAGGTCCAGTAACTGCTGGCGCTTGAGGTACCGTTTCGCGCGCTTGCCGGACACCGCGGCGACGAGCGCCGCCCGATGGTCGGGCAAGGTCGATCCTTCGCCGCGGGTGAATTGCCGATCGTGCACGACCTCAAAGCGACCGGCGACGATCCGGACGCGATCGCGGTAGAGATAGAGCGTGCCGGCGATGCCGATCGCCTCCGGCGGCATCGAGTAGGGATGCGTGTCATGCACCACGGTGCCGGTGGGCCCGACATACACCGGGCACGCGCAGCGCCAGGTCGTCGGGCCGGACCTTGAGGGCCCGGAGGCGGGGCTGCTCTTCGGCCAGCCGCACGGCGGGAATCGTCGTTCGTGGCGCGACACGGACGCTCGTCATTGACCTCGCGGTGCCACTCGGCCAGTTGCGCGCGGAGATCCGCGGCATCGTGGAAGCGTCGCTGCTTGAAGAAGGATCCCTTGACGAAGCCGACCAGGTTTTCGACGGATCCTTTTTCTTGGGCCCGATAGGGCCAGCACACATCGACGCCGACCCCCAGCTCGAGGACGGCGTACGCGAAGCTCGGATTCCATTCGGTGACCACGCCGTCGCGCCCCCACTTGAGCGCGACCGTCTTGGGCCGATCAAAGACGCTGACCAGTGGCGCCCCGCCCCAGCTCTGGAGATGCTCCGCGAAGGCGCGGATCAAGCGTTTCGGTCGTCTCATCGGGGACCAGCGAGACGCGGATCGTCCGCGAGTACTTCAGCCGCGAGGCGAAGAAGCGGATCCGCTGGGTCGCGCCGTCGACATACTCGACGTCCACTTGCCCGAAGTCGTGCTGACTGAATTCGCCCGGGCAGGCCCTCAAACCGCACCAGCGGCGTCTGGTCCTTCGGCCGGACGGCCGCAATGAGGGCGAAGAGCGCGGTCTTCTGGCCGGTGTACCCCGCGAGGCGCATGCGACGCAGCACCTCCACGGACTTGAGCGTCGCGCTCCTGATCGAGCAGATCCGCGATGGGTTTCCGGAAATCCTCGACCAGGCTGGGACGGCCAATGCCCCGCGTCACTCGCGCCGCCGCATCGTCGACCTGGGTGATGACGGCCTCCTTGGCGACCCGCTTGACCGATCGGATCGAGACCCCGGTGAGCTGCGCCACCTCCGCCCGCGAGTGTCCGGCCTTCAGTAAGACCTGAATTTCGTGTCGTTTCAGCATGCCCAACATCCTCCCCCCTTGCCCCGATCGTGCCGGGGCGCAGGGGATTCTTAGCGCCGCCGGCCACGGCCGGTGGTGCCAGAATTTCCGGAAGATTTGGTGTCAGAATTTTCGGAACCCGCACCCCGGGACCGAGACGAGGTGACCTCCTCTCGTTGTTGATTCCAGGGCACAGCAATGTAGTTCTTTCTCGCGCGAACGGACGTACCCCTGCGCCTCACTTTCACCTCGACCTCGTGTGCCTTGCCATCCAGGAGGGCCGGCTTGAACGCTATCAGGTACTGATTGTGCAACTCCTGAGCGGTTCGTCTGAAAGCCGCGTCGAGATTCTGAGCCCGATCGAGCTCGAAGTAGCCGCCGCCGCTCGCGTCGGCGATCCTTCTCAGTCTCGGATCAGGTCGCTTCGAGCTCACCCCCGATGCAAACTTCCGGGAACCGAGCTGTCCGGAGCTACGAGGCGATGGACTCCCGCGCACGGCGATTGCGTAGACCATCACATTGTTCGCTACGACTCGTTGAACAAGATCCTCAAAACGCGTGCGAACCTGTTCCACGCCAGGATCGTCATGCCCGTCAGAAAAGATCAGCACCACGCGTCGGGTTGACGCCCGTTTCAGGGCCCCAATGGCGTGGTCGATGGCCGTCCATACTGGAGACGGTCCAAGGACATCTTCCTCAAGGCCCTCGCGTAAGATCTGAATGAGTTCGCGCCGGTCACTCGTGAAGTCTGTCGGCAGCATCCGAATGTGCTGCGCAAATGCGCCGATCCGGACGCGATCGTCCGGAAAGAGATTCTCAAGGAACCGCTCTGCAGCGTGTTGCACGACCTCCAACTGACTCATCACGCTTCCGCTCCGGTCGAGCATGACAACGGCCGTGATCGGTTGCGGACTTCGCGAGAACAACGCAATCTCCTGTCGCCGGCCGTTATCGTGGACTTCGAACTCCTCTGGGGTCAGGTCTGTCACAAGCCGGCCTTCGGCGTCCGAGACCGTCGCGTAAATCGGCACCAGATCAGTTCTGCCGAGAAATGGCGTTTGAGTAATGGCCCCCGCAAAGACGCCGGCGCCAGACAGTGCAAGCGTGAGCATCAATCGCACCATTGGGCGTTCTCTTCGGGACGGCGACTATTGTACTGCACACGACTCAGGATCGATCTTATCGTCGTAAATAGTCGTAAATAGAAAAACCTGACATAAAGGTTCTCCTGTCAGGAAGCCAGGAGACTTTCCGCCGATCGTCTGTTGAGATTGCCTCACATTTCGCCCGCGTCGGCACCTCGTAGATCACGATATCCTCGCCGCGATATCTCTCAGCGAGGCCCAGCCGCATCGGTAAGTCGGATTGGTCCGCATGAACGATTAGAAGACGCACTCGCATGGCCTGCAGGTGTGCGCATGCCTCTTGCGGCACGATGTCCAACGGTCCGCTCCGACCCATCGTCGGCGTCGCGAATAAACGACGGAGCAGATCGTTTTCGTACACTCCGTCCCAGAGACGTTCCGGGACCCGAGTTACGTACCCACCGACGATCGGATGCCGGTGGAGGGTCTGGTGCCACAAAGCCTGAGAGGGGTGCGTTGCGTCGAGCACCGCCCAGTCGCCGGGATCGTTGGAAAGTTCTTTCAGTATCGCTGGCGTCGCCCAAGACGTGGTGACGAACGGCCGTGGCCACGCTTCGCAGAGCGCGACCGCGGTAAGAGCGACGGCTAAAGCACAACTCTTGCGCCCAGCCTGACAAAGTTGACTCAGGCCCGCGCCAGCCGCGACAGCTAGCCCAAATGTCGTTAGCCAGCTGAAGCGAACAGGCAGGCCGCTGAAAGCAAGGGACGGTAGCAACTTCTCTAGCCATCCCGCGGGAAGGGTGAGGCCGTCACTGATCGCGCCACCTACGTGAAGGAACGGTCCAAGGGACAGCACTGCACCGCACAACGCCAGCCATGCAAAGCCGCAGGCGTACCGTCGCCGAGCGAGTCCAAAGAGTGCGAGACCAAGTGTCACATATCCGATGTAGGAGGAAGACTCCCAGTCGTTTCCGGTCCACTGCTGCCACAGTCGAACCTTACCAGACCAAGTGCTAACGGCATTCGGAGCAAAGAAAGACTGGACATCGGCAGAAAACCGGACGGAATCATGTCCACCTAAATAAACTTCCGTGAGATAGCTGTTGGCCATGCCGACAAGAAGCCAGCCGGTCAGAGCTCCGAAAACAGTCGTAAACACAGCGGTGAGCCGGACACGGTCCTTGAGCGTAATCGCGGCACGGGGCTGAATCGATCCCGCAGCTAGTAGCACCACAGTTCCGATGACGCAGAAAAGCAGGTGGTAGATCGAAGCCATTGTCGCGATCGATGCCCCGATGGCCGCAAGGACTGCGTCTCTGTCCCGCCCGAATCTTTGCAGCCTGACCAGGCCGAGAAAATACAGTGGCGACCATTGCATCGACGCGATGTGAAGTTGCATTTGCGCATGAGCATAATGGTAGGTCGTGAACGTGTACAAGCAGCCGGCCAAGAACGGCGCGAGATGACCGCCATTGAGCTCCCGGCACAGCAGGTAGGCCGTTAGACCTGAGAGAGGAAATGAAGCAAACAGCGCCAGGTTGTAGGCAGAGATGCTAGATAACCACGGAGCGAGCGCGGATGCAACAAGAGTCGATGGTAAGTCCCAACTCTGAAACCACAAAGAGACTCCGTCGGGCCACCAGAGAAGAGGCGAGAAGAATGGCGTCGCGCTAAAGTCGCCGCTAGAACGCCACCACCAGAATCCCCAGAGGGTTTGCCAAGGATCGAGCGAATCGCCCGCCAGACGAAAGCGAAAGTCGTGTATCAACGGCCAGGTGGCGCCAGCCGCCACGACGGAATACACTGCGACTGCCAACGCGGGTCTACCGAGAGCGTGCCAAGCCCCCGAGGTCAGGCGGGATGCGAACACCCGAAAGTACCTTCGTGCACCTCAATGCTGGATGTCACCGACGCCTTCGCCCCGTCGACCCTGTCAGGGTCGACTCGCTTGAGTGGGTTTCATCTCGGACTGGCGCGCGCGTGCGACCGCCTAGCGTCGTTTCAGCAAGCTGTCAATGACGTCAGAGAAAGCTTCAATCGGACCAGTTCCCGCCAGGGTCTTTTCGATTCTCGCGAGACCCGATCCTATGCGTCGTCCAAACAGAAACGTTGGAGTACTCGATACCTTTAGCTTCTTGGCTAACTCGGTGTCTTGGGTCACCTGCCCGACGATCTCGCCACGTAGACACGACTCGAACTCCGACTGTCCAAGTCCAGCAGACTTCGCATACTCCTGAAGATGCGAGTCCTCGAGTTTTTTTGGATCGCTGAACAGCATATCGTGCATAGACCAGAATCTTCCCTGCTGAGCAGCACATACAGCAGCCTCGGCGGCGGGTTTTGCCCTAGGATGGATCTGCAACAGCGGCAAGTGCCGAAATGCTAGGGCGACTCCACCACCGTTGATATATTTCGCCGTCAATGCCGGAAGAACGTCCTGAGAAAAGCGCCCGCAAAAGGGGCACTGAAAATCGGAAAACACGATGATGATGATCGAGGCTTCTGCGCTTCCCAGTAGTGGGGCACCGACGAAAGAGAGAGGCTCACTGGGAACCGGAATCGCCGGTCGGCCAATGTTGGCTTCAGAGGCCCGCCGGCCGAGAGCCGCCCAGATCAGTGTGCCAGCGGCCACGATAATTGCGAGCGTGGCCACGGTATCGAGCACAGTTCGCGGATTCCAGTTTCGTCGGGTGATTGAACCCGGGCTGTCGCTCACAGTGACCCTCTCTTGATTCTCAGCGTCATAACAAGCGATGCCGAGTTACGGGCTCCCAATGCTCTAGACATCGAGAACCTGACGCCGAGGGAATGGCAAGCAGCCTCAGCGCCGAAGGGACTTTCCTCGTGCTGTCTCTCACGTTTGCGGATGCCGGGACTGCCGCCTTAGGTAACCGACCAACTCTCGCGACGTCGCACCGATGATCGCCGCAGTCAAACTGTCACGATGCATTCCCGAGGGCGTGCAGACTCTCGGCTGACCCGGCAACCGCTCAGGTTCGAGAGAGACGGACCGACATAATGCGCTGCCGACAGATTCAGTCCATCGAGTCCGGTCAGAACGGCTGACAGGAACAGTTGCCATTCCGCGGATTCCCCTCAGGATCGCAGCCATAAAACCAAGGCGCGGTCCCGCAGAAGTATGCGCAAACTTCCTCGCACTCTTGCTCCATGACTTCACAACTGTCGGAGCATCCCCAAAGGAACAACCCGCTCCAGTAGCAGATGTTTCCACTCGTTGTCGCGCAAGACTGAAAATACGCATCAGCCTTGACGGCGGCCGGTCGGAAGCCAATCAAGTATGCGGCTGTCAACAATACGAAACTGAAGTTTCTAACGCGTCTCATGGTTTCACCCTATGTCGACGTTCAGATCGAAAGTACTCCGACGACGCTTGGCGCGGGTAATCGAGCGAGGTGGGTATCTGACAACGTTCCCCTTGTCCGCCCAATCTCTATACGCCGCGATTTGCCCGACTGAAACATCGGCGGTCAGTGGCCTGGTCGGTTCACCCAGTCTCCAAGTCGAATGAACAAGTCACCGGAGCAGCCGCCGGGTTAACTCTTTCGCGCGAGCACGGCGAACACGAAGGCGCAGTCGGACCCAGGTGCGATGCACTTCTCCTCGTTGGGCGGGCACCGACAGATGCTCAAGTCTCAGGATTCTTGCGAGAACGGCAACGCGGCGTTCGCCTCGCAGACGCGCGTGCAGGAAAGCCCGCTCTTGCGTGGTCTGGCCTGCGCGCAGGACCGTTCTCAAGTCCCGCCAGCGTGAAACGCTGGGCTTGACGTCAAGAGCCACGTCTGGGGAATCGTTGCCAATTGGCAGCTCATGTTGAAGCCTTCTCTGGTCGCGTCGCAGGGCATCCTTGAGATTGGTCGTCGCCGCGAGCGCCAGATAGCGATCCAGGGGTGACCGCGACGGATCATAGACACTCGGGGTGTGAAGATATCTGAGCAGCGCGTCCTCTACAGCGTCTTGGATCGCCGCTTCATCGGTGTACGGCCAACGACGCCGGAGGTAGTGACCCAACAAAGGCAGGATGAGCCCTGCCATCTCGTCGCGGACGCTGGGATCACCAGCGAGCACGCGGTGGTGCAACTGGATAAGACTTTCCTGACCACTCGTCATGACACTCGTTGCTACTGTCCTGCTCCCTCAGACGGCCTGGTGAGCCGTTACCGTCGGCGTTGGTTGAGGCTTGGCGAAGGCCGCCCCAAGGCTCGCTCTTAGGCGCGAGCGAGGCACGCATTCGACAGATCGAAACAAGCTGATCGCGGGGAGGCGCGAGGGCTTCATGCAAATCAGATTCCGTGGCCGTCACTTCAAAAACCGGGGAGCCTTGAGGTCGAAGTGCGCCGCATGATCTCCAAACGGTGACATCAACCCGCGGACCGGTACTTGAATGGAACCAGAGCTGTCGCTGGAATCCGCTAAACAGTCCTCAGAAGACTCGCGGACTATGGCCAGCAGCGCTACCAAGCGCCGGACGCTTGTCGAGCGCCAAACTTGACTGCAGCGACTCGGTGCCGCGGCGACATTCGATGTCGCTGTCCGGACGCCGCCATGAAACTGCTACAATCGCCGCAATCAGGACGAGTTAGTAGCCTGTCGTCAGCGCCCGCAGGTTCAGCGAAGTTTTCCGAGCGGGCGGCCCACAACGAGCGCCGCGGAGTCAAGGCAGAGGACGGGCCCGGCGGTGACACATGTGCTGCAGTAGTGCGACGCCGATGCGATTTTTGAGGGTGCAGCATGCCCACTCCAGAACGCCTTTCAGCGGGACCCCAGTTGCTCAAGACCGTTCTCGCGCTCGCGGTTTCGATAGGCCTCGCCGCCCATGAGCCTTTGGGACCGCCGCAAACCTTTCGAACGGGTGTGGAAGCGGTCGAGATCGATGTGTCCGTGCTTGACAGCAAGCGTGAGCCCGTTCGAGGTCTCAAGGCGGCCGATTTTTTCATAACCGAGGATGGCAAGGCCCAGCCGATCATTGCCTTCGCTGCAGTTGATCTCCCGCCCTGGGAAATGACGGCGGCTGCGTGGACGCGTGAGATCGCGCGCGATGTTGTCTCAAATCAATTCAATATGCAGCGGGTGGTTGTCGTCCTGATCGACGACTTCAACATCGAGTTCAATCCATCGGACGCGGAGACGGCGAGGCGCATCGGGAGAGAAGTAATTGATCAGTTGGGGCCAGCAGACGTGGCAGCAGTGGTGTACACATTCAATCGCAACAAAGGGCAGGAGTTTACGACCGACCGCGGGCTCCTGCGCGCTTCAGTTGATCGGTTCGCATCCAATAGTCTCTTTGCTGGCGGCGGCGCTTGCCGAGGCGAACCAGTGCGTCACTGATGCTTTTCGGAACGCGGCGCGCTCGTTGCTTCGCCTAACAGGCCGTCGAAAGTCACTGGTGTATATCACTGGCAGAGGGACGACGCCGTATGACTTTTCAGCAGATGCTCTCGAAAACCCTTCAATGCTGAACGACTTGCGCGACACGTTTGCTTTGCTTCACGAGGCGAACGTTAACGTGTATGCGTTCGATACAAAGGGTCTCGCGCTGAACCGGGGTTCAGAGCAGCGGTTTCGTCTCTTCGCTGACAATACCGGTGGTTGGGCAGTGACAAACAGAAATGAACCGTGGACGGCGGTTGCGCAGGTGTTTCGCGAAAACAGTTCGTATTACGTGATCGGTTTTCAGTCAACTCGTCCGTCGCCCGACGGGCGGTTCCACAGAATCAAAGTCAACGTGAATCGACCGGACATGGAGGTGCATGCGCGGGCAGGATACGTCGCGAGGCGGCCAGAAAGGGGTGCTCCCGTAAGGGAGGGTCCGCGCTCCGCACTCGATGACACGATTTCTGCCGCTATGCCTCTGCGGGATACACCGATAACCCTCTTAGTTGCCGCGGTGGCAGCTCAAGCGCAGCGCGATGGGGCCGCTGCCATACTGGTTGGAATCGAGGCACCGGATCCAACAGAAGGTGAATGGGAGATCCTGACAACTGCATTCAGTGACGACTGGAAGCCGCGCGGGGAAGAACGACAGCGGCTGACTCTCCGCGCAAGCCCGCCGACGTCTGGTACGGTTCGCTACGATGTGTCCTCACGTCTCAGTTTGAAACCGGGACGATACGAAATACGTGTTGGAGTGCGCCAGTCGGAATCGGGCCGCGTCGGAAGTGCGTACGCATCTGTAACGGTTCCAGATTTCCGTAACGACCCATTGTCCCTGTCGGGCATGTTTCTCGAGCAGCGCTCCCCCGTGGGCGCGAGGTGGCTCGAATCCATCGCCAGCCTCGTGCCGGTACAAGCGACAACCAATCGCGAGTTTCGTAGATCTGACGTTCTGGTCATGTTCCTACGGATTTATCAGCGGGTTAGGCAGTCTGCACTTACAGTCCGCCTGTTGACGCGGATAACGGACACGGCCAACCATCTAGTACTTGAGGATACCGTGTCGCTAGCTCCCGATCGTTTCCATCCGTCTGGGGCCGCCGACTACCAGCGCGACGTCCCGCTTTCGACCTTGACCCCGGGCGAATACCTGCTATCCCTCGAAGCATTTGCGGGTCAGGCCACGCGGCGGCGAGACGTTAGATTCACGATTAGGTGAGGACAGCGCGAGAAGGCAGTGCCCGTGCCCGTTGAGGACTACGCGTGCCGCCGGTCCACGTGGCACCATTAACGACCGATGGCCGGACCGACTGCGGGCGGTCGCTTCAACGGCTCGTTCCATTTCATCAACACGTCGAACTGTCGCTGCTCAGCAGGGGTCATCTTGAAAACGCGCGCGGCGACGAAGTCCAGCAGCTCGACTCGAGCTCGAAGCTGTTCCATTTCCGTTTCATAGGGGCGGGCTGCCCACACGTAGCCCGCACCCGCCGCCGCGGTGGTGGCCACCGCGAACGCCGCCGCCACAGCCCATCGTCGCCAAACGGCCGGCCAGAAGCGGCTGGATCTCCCGCTCACGGAAGCGGCGAACCTCGCGGACGAGATCCTGCGCTCGCCGAAGCCAGATCTGCTCGTCGCTGAGCAGCGTCCGAAGAGTCTCGTCGCGCGCTACCGCTACCGCCTCCGCCCGAACGGCGCGCAGCAAGTTCGGCCACCTCCATCAGCCGCGCGTGCACGTCCTCCACTGCTTCGCGCTGCGCACGGAATTCCTCCAGGGCGCTCGCCATGCGCTACCTCCCCCAGGACTGGTCGTCGCTGCTGTCCTCGGACCTGACGAGTGCGAGTAGTCGCGCTGGTCCCGCGCGTTCCTCGGGCAGCCCGTCCCGCACGAGCGACTCACGCGCGGCCTCGAGGTCGCGCGATCTGCTTGTCGATCTCCCGGATGGCCTTCTCGCGATCGCCGACCGCGAGGCGCCTCGTCGAGACGCTCGTGCGTGCCGCCCCGGCCGAGCACGTGCGGAGCGCGACGGGCCATAGTGGTGGCCTGGTTCCCTGTCGATGCCCTGGCGCTCGTAGCTGCGGTGATCGACGCGTTCCGATCGCCCGGCCGCTCGAGCGTCTGTGTTCGTCCGTCGGCCCAGCGCTCGCGCGCCTGCTCGACCCAGTCGCGACCATGGAACGTCCGGCTCTTTGGCGCGCCGCCTCGTTCGGGATGCGCGGAATTGGCGCGCCGGAACCACTCGTCGCGCGATCGCTCGATGCCATCGTTGCGGCGCTCCGAAAACATCAGGTGCGCGTGCGGGTTGTGTTCGCGACCGTCCTCGTCCCGGCCCGCGTGAATGGCGAGCGTGTACGGGAGCTGCTCCTCGTCGGTCAGCTCCTGCGCGAACTCGCGCGCCAGATCGATCTGATCCTCGACGATCGAGGTCGCGTGGTAAGGCGAAATCGGCACTGACGTAGAGCCGCCCATTCGCGCGCTCGTACAGGTCCGCCGCATCCCAGTACGCGCGCGGGTCGTCGTCGGCCCACGACGGCATGTGATCCGACTCGGTGTAGATCGCCGGATCGCGATCCTCGCTCGTCGTACCGGTCGCTGCGCGTGACGTAGTCGTACGCCGCTGCGCGCGGACGCGCCGCCGCCGCGGGAGCCGGACCGAAACGACAGGTGGAAACAGCCACCCCCGCCGCCTGGCGCGGCCGCCGCCCGGATACGCTGCGATCGAACTCGGTACTCCATGGCGACACCTCACGCCGGCCACAGGCGCACGCAGGGCGTTTCGAAGAAACGCCAAAGTGCGCCTGTGGCCGTTATCAGCATCCGTCTGCTGCGCCCCGACAGCGCGCCGGCCACAGGCGACGAGCACAACGCGGCCCGCAGTGTCGAGCGGGACACCGAGTTTCGCATCAGCTCGCTCGTCAGGCGGACTTGCTTGCGGACAGGTCGAACACCGCGCGATCGTGCGGACGGGTGAGCCGCGACTCGAGCCAGCGCAGCAATTCTGATCGCGTCCGCATCGCCGGCACGCCCTCGTGGTCGAGCGCCGCGAGCACGGTGCCGCCAATCACGATCTTGCGCCGCGTCTCCCGCCTCCGTTCAGCCTGATTGGCTCGCGCGACGAGCCGGTCCTTCTCGGCCCGCAATCGAGCGAGCCGCTCGTCAATCAGGCGAACGCGATCACGGACCTTCTCGGATTGGGGCATCGTGACCTCCGTCTTGAAGGAAAAGAAGAATCTCGGACTAGGATTAGGAGCTTCGGGTTGCGGCAGAGGTCGCGGCTCAGAGCTCGCCGTACTCGAGGGCCAGTGCGTCCAAGGCGCGACGGACCTCCGGCAGCTCCCATGCGCGGCTGAACAACGTGTTCACGGTGGCCCACTCCTCAATCGAGAATCCGAAGGTGATCCCGTTGTCGTTGGCGCGGAACCAGATTTCGAACGGCGCCTTCGGATCAGCGGCGATGAGGTCCGCGAAGAAGTAGGCGCCCGTCCAATCGCCAGTCCGAGGATCGGCGTGCAGCGCGGCCAGCATGGCGCGGAACTCGACCAGACGCGGATAGCCGATGATCGGATACAGCGAGCCACGCGGGCCGGGGAACGTGAGAAACACCGAGAACTCGCGGCCGGCGCCTCGCACGAACGACAGCGTGTACGGCCCCTCTGTCACCGACGGAATCGGCAGCTGGTACAGGCCGTCGCGAGCGACGGCCGGATCGCGCACGGGCTCCTGTGCGTGAACGTAGTGCCCACGAGCGGCGAGGCGCCACAGCGCGGACCAGAACGGCCGCAGCGCTCGCGTGATGTCTTCCGCGCCAGGCAGCTTCTCTTCATCGAGCAGCACGTACAGGTTCCGCCCCGCCAGAATCGGCTGCCACGTCGTCGTGGGATCACTCACCCGCCGGCGCGTTTCTTTGACCGTCCGACGCACGGTCTCCGGCGAGCTTGGGACGACGCGGCCGGCGCGCTTGGCAGGCGCCGGCCGGCACTCGGGCGGAAGGTTGCCAAGATAGAAGGCGTCCAGCCTCGAGACGCCTTCGGCGCGCAGGTCGTAGACGGCGAGGAAGGCATCCAGGACCGCGATCAGAGACTCTCGAGACACTGGGTTCGGGGTCTGGTCTGGCGACGCCTCCAGGCCGTGCCGCACGAAATGCGCGATGGCGGTCCACTCGGCTCGCGACAGCACCATGCCGGCCTCGCCCTTGCGCCGGATGTGTCGGAGACTGTCGGTGGGCTCCGCCAGGAGATCCACGACTTCAAGTCGGTCATCACGGGCCGACTCCAGAAACTGCTTCGCAATTTCCGAAGTCGAAACCGGCTCCCCCGTCTTCGAGGCGCTCAATTGCCGCGCCCGTTCCAACCGGCGGCGGAGGCCGTCATCGATCCGGACAGAGAGGGTCTGTTGCTGCGCTTTGTCGGGCTTCATACAGCCTCAATAGTAGTGTATCGATACATGTTGACAGAATACATCTGGCGCGGCTATCGTGGCAAGAGCGAGGTTTTGCGGCGCAGGGCTCGAACCTACCAGCGCTGCTCATCTGCGACGCATAACCCAAATCACCCGCCGAAATTCGAGGCCCGGCCACGGTGGAGGCGGAGCTACTGCGCTCCGGCCGTGACGTCTTGTCCCGAAATCCGGCGTTGGTAACTGACGCGGGGTGTCCGATGACGACGAAGGCAACGGCCCTGACGAAACCCTTGGAGGGAGAGACGCGCAACTCATCGCGGCCGGCGCGGCCCGAGTTCTCCAATCACGAGCTCCTGACGGTCCACGATGTCGCCGCCATGCTTCATGTTCCGGTGTCGTGGGTCTACGAACACACCCGACGCGGCGCGCCCGAAGCGTTGCCCGTCGTGAAGATTGGCAAATACCTACGTTTTCGCCCCGCCGACCTCTGGGACTACATCGAGCGAAAGAGCCGCATCAGATCCTGTCGTTGATCTTGCCGATCGATCGCGGTACCGTGAGCGCGCAGAAAGCAAGACGAGCCACCGCAAGAGAGGAGGTCGTGGTGATGGCTCGTCAACGGTATCAACGCGGATGTGTGTTTCAGCGAGGCAAGCGACGGAAGGTGTGGGTCGGTCGGTCGGTGGAGGGAGCGCGTGCTGCAGGTCGATGGCGTGATCGGTCAGGTTCAGCGGTCCGTCGTACTCGGACGGGTCGCGGAATTGCCGACTCGACGGCTCGCGCAGGCGGCGCTCGATCTCCGGGTGGGACCAATCAATCGTGGGCTTCACATGCCGCAGTCGGTCGCGACATTCGCCGAGTTCGCCGATCGGGACTGGAAGCGGCTGGTGCTGCCGACGTTGAAGCTCTCGACCCAGCGGGGCTACCGGATGATGCTTCAGAAGCATCTGGCGCCCTACTGGGGCGAGTGGCGGCTGTGCGACATCACGAAGCTCGACGTGCAGCAGTTCGTCCTGCGGAAATTCGATCAGCAGTTGGCGTGGCAAACGGTCCGGAACACCTGGATCGTGCTGTCCAGCATTCTCGACGCCGCGATGGAGTACGGCGCGCTTGCCGTCAATCCCGCGCGAGGCGTCAAGTTTCCGCTGGCGCCACCGCGAACGGCGCCTCGTCTCCTCGGTCGCGAGGACGTCGGGGCGCTCCTGCAGCAGGTCGAGGAACCGCACCGAACGATGATTGGCCTGGTGGCGCTCACGGGCCTGCGGATTGGGGAAATGCTCGCCCTGCGCTGGCGTGGCCTCGACCTGGCGATCGGCACCCTGACGGTGCGCGAGTCGGTGTTCGAGGGCAACGTCCAGCGCCCCAAAACGCAGCGCGCGCTACGGACGATTCCACTGGGGCCGCACGCCGTTCAGGTCCTGACCGACCACCGGCAGCGATCCGCGCGAACGGCGCCCGACGATTTGGTCTTTCCGAATCGGAAGGGCGATCCGCTCCGTGAATCGAAGTTGCTCACGCACGTGTTACAACCGGCCGGCGAACGGGCGGGACTCGGACGCATCACGTGGCATCAGTTCCGCCACGTGCATTCGTCGCTCCTGAACGACCTCGGCGTGCCGGTGAAGATCGCGCAAGAGCAGCTTGGCCACGCCAGCGTGCAGACGACGCTCAACATCTACACGCACGTCGTCGACGCGTCGCATCGGCTCGCGATCGAACGTCTCGAACAGCAGTTGTTCCCAACTGTTCCCAAGTCTCAGGAACAGGACAGTTCGCCGAATCGCGTAAGTGCTTGATTACTTGGAAGTTGGAATTGGAGGCGCCGCCCGGAATTGAACCGGGGATGGAGGTTTTGCAGACCTCTGCCTTACCGCTTGGCGACGGCGCCCTGGATCAACCGCGCAGGCACAGGTCCGGCCCGCGACGGAGTCGCAGATCCCTGAGTATATGCCAAGCCTTCGCATGGGCTTCGGCGCTCGGCACTCGGCTCTTGGCGCGGCCTGCGAGCTGCCGCGCCTGCGTGACCCGGTGCTGAAGATCACCGTAACAAGACAGACTTCACGAATGCGAGTTGCTTCGCATTTCCGTCGTCGCGTGCGGCGGGATCCGGATCGAAGTCGCTCTCTTGATTCGCCAGGTTGCGCGTCAGCAGGTGGCCCACGCCGGGATAGACAACGAGCTCGCAGCGGCCACCGCCGGCCGTCACGCGCTCGCAGAACCGCCGCGCGCCGCTGAGCGGCGTCAGCGTGTCTCGTTCGCCGTGAACGATGTGCACGGGGGGCATGCGCGGGCGGACGTGCTCCACCGGCGAATAGGCTTCGACGGTGGCGCGCCCGCGCAACAGCCGGCGAAAATGCCCGTCGCCGCTGAGGTCAAGCGCCGGCGACCACAGCACGAGCGCGTCGGGCCCTCCGGTGCCGTACTCGCCTTCGGGGTTGCCGCAACCAATCGTCGCCGCAGAGGCGGCGAGATGCCCGCCGGCGGAAATGCCGGACGCGGCGATTTTCCGGGCGTCCACGCCCAACGCCGCGGCCCGGGCGCGCACCCACCGGAACGCGCTGCAGACGTCCGCCAGCGCGTCGATCGGAGTGACGCGGTCGTCAGAGAGCCGGTATTGCACGGACACGGCCACCAGCCCGAGATCCGCGTAGCGCCTCGCGCTCGTGAACGTCCAATCCGGCGCACCGGCGACCCATCCTCCGCCATGAAAGAGCAGGATCGCCGGTACACGACCGTTCTTCTGCGCGCCGGCAGGCGTAAAGACGTAGAGCTTGAGCGCCGTGCCGTCCACCTCGCGATACGTGTGGGCAACCGGCGGCGTGGTTGCCGGGCCGGCTTGCTGCGCGGAGATGCGCGCCAGACAGAGATCGCCGACGACAATGCCAATCGCCACCAGATATGTGGTCCAGTGGCGCACAGCTCGCTTCGCCGCAGCCACTTCCGTTCCCGAACTTGAAGAAGTCATGTCACTCCTCTCGCGCTCATTCTCGTGTACCTGATTATTTACTACGCAGTTCTCTCCCGCCCACGCGGAGGCGGTGGTTCGCCCCGGGCTGAGTTATTCTTGCGCCTATGCGACTCGTGCCGTGCGCCGCGCTCCTGATCTTGTCCCTCCTGGCGGTTCAGACTGCCAATCCCGCCGACGACCTGATCGAGCACCTGGCGACCTGCCAGTCGTCCTGGCTCGACTGGAAGGACGACCCGGTTCGGACGAAGACGCTTGCTGAGAGCTTCAATGCGGCCTTCGTCCGGAAGTCGAACAGTCAGGCGTGGGTACCGAGACGGAGCGTCCTTGTCGTGGGACTGCCAGTCGTGCAGGCGTTTCCGGAGAGCGTCGGGATGGGCGTCGGATTCTCGGTGACGCTCGACGCGAACTTCGACAAGGCACGCCCGCAGGTTGAAAAGGCCATCGGCAAGGCGCTCGAGAACTGTGAGACCGGCGACGGCATGCGCTCCTGCGGGCTCGAAGTCGGTCAGAAGCGAACGTTGATGCTGATGGCGGGCGACAACGGCAAGAGCAAGACGACGCTGCTCGGGTGCTACTACTACTACGAAAAATGAGGAACCCTGACATGAGCCGAGTGGCGATTCTCCTGATCGCGACATTCCTTGCGGCATCGCCCGCACCGTCGGCTCAGTCCCCCGGGCCCTGGAAGACGCTCTTCAACGGCAGAGATTTCACCGGGTGGACGATCCTCGTGAGCGGTACACGCGCGGGCGGCGCTGCCGCGGCGCCCGCGCCGCCGCCGTCCACCAATCCGGCCGACAGAAACTGGAAGGTCGAAGACGGCGTGATCACGAGCGTGCCTCCGGCGCCAGGCCAGCGAGGCGGCAGTCTGGCCACGGTTGAGAAGTTCAGGGATGTCGAGCTCGAATTCGACTTCCTGCTGGCCGAGGCAGGGACGAAGTGCACGCCCAGGCTGGGTGACAAGCAAGCGAATCTCAGCGAGGAAAGAACCTGCGCATTCAACAGCGGCGTGTATCTGCGGACCGGCTATCAGCTCAACATCGGGCGCCGCGAGGCCGGCGAGTACATCGGCGTCGTCGTGCACCGCGTGGTTCCGGAGGCGATCCGCGGGAACGTCGCCTGGTTGTCGTCAGGCGACTGCGGCAGCAGACGTGGGTATCTGGAAGACTGCGACCAGTTTCCTGCGATCCGCAAGAAGGCAGACTGGAACCACGTTCGAATCACGTTCAAGGGGCCGCGTCTGCAGGCCTGGCTGAACGGCACGCAGATCGTTGACATGACCGATGATCCGACCGACCCGGCGGAAGCGGCCTGGAAAGACGCCGCGCCGATCTGGTTTCAGTTCCCTCCGGCAGGTGAATCTGGCGGCTTTGCGGGGTCGATCAAGTACCGTAACGTCCGCGCGCGCGAGCTGTAGGCGCCGCTCAGACGTTCAGCGTCTTCAGATACGCGGCGCTCTTCACGGTCAGCTCCCAGGCCTGCTCGATGAAGTAGTTTTTCAAGCCGCCAATCTTCGCCGCCGCAAACACCTTCGGCCAGTCAACGGTGTCCTCGCCGACCGCCAGGCCACCACCGCCGCCGCCCTGTCTGCCGCCAGCGCCGCGCCCTGCGCCGCGCGCGGCCGCCGCCGCGGCGATCTCGTCGGGCGTCGGCTTGGCCGGGGGAGCGCCCGCACGAGAGGCCCGCATCCCTTGCGTCACGTCCACGCCCTGCAGGTGCGCCGAGATGAAGCGTCCCGGATGATTGGTGAAATACATGATCGGATCGCCCGTCGTCAGCATCGACGACATCTGAAACTGCATCTTCACCAGATCGGCGTCGAGAGACTCCATCAGCACCGGGTAGGTGAGTCTGCCATCCTCCAGCCTCGAGTTCTCGAACCCCTCGTTGTGCAGGACCTGCTGCATTCCGGCCTTCTTCGTCTCGGCCGCGATCCTGTTGTACTCGTCTGCTGCCCGCTTCACCTCATCCGGCGTCGTCATGCCGTTGGTCACCCTGCCACTGAGAGTGGCCACAGCGATCTGCGTCATGCCGATGTCGGTTGCCCACTGGATCTGACTGCGCAGATCGGTGCGAAGGGACGCCAGCGTAAAATGCGCGCTCGTGCACTTCATGCCGTGATCATCGAGTGCTTTCCTGGTCGCCTTGCCGTCGGCGAGGCTCGCGAACTCCTTGTAGCCCGGCGAGCAGAGCTCGACGACTTCGATGCCGATGGCCTTCATGTCTTTCAACAATCCGGCGAAGTCGCCCTGCTGAATCCTCGCGCGATGCGGATACGTCTGGCTGCCGATCGGCAGCCCCAGCGGATTCGCGCGAAGCGCCTTGTCCAGACCGGCGGCGAGTAGTCCCATGGTCACCAGGTCCGCGCCGGTTCTCCTGAAGAACTCCCGCCTCGACACCGCAGTCATAGGGCGCGCTCCTTCTGCGAGGACGTGACCGTCCTGCCAGCGCCCCAATCATACTGTCAGCGGAACATGGGCGGCGGCTCGCGAGGGGTCAGAGCTGTTTTCCACAGCCTAGGCCGCTAAGGTGCCAGAGCTCGTCAGCGAGTACGCCGCCCGAGCTCTGGCACCTATCGGCCCGAGACTGTGGAAAACAGCTCTGACCCCCTAACGCTCGCGGACCCCCTGACGCCCGCGCCCTCTGCCGGCAGATCGCTGGATCGTGTAATCCGCGGGTACCTGAAACAGCGCCGGATCCGGCTCGAGGCGGGTGATCTTGAGCAGGCGGTAGGTGGATCGGCCCGTGCGCGGATCGTTGTGGTCCGTCAGCACGAGGACCTGCAGCTCGGGCGAGGTCCACTCCTCGGAGACGATCTTGATCGGCAGCTCGTTGCCGATCGCGCCCTTGGCGATCGTCGTCGTCCGGCGCATGCCAGTGGCGAGCACGCCTTCGATCGATCGGTCGGGCAGTTTTTCCTCAACGGCATCACCACCGCCACGAGTCCGAGTGCCGGTCCGGACCTCGCGGGCGGGGAGCCCCGCCACGCTGAACGGCGTCTCGAGCACGAACCGCCCGCCCGGCTGATAGGACTGCAACCGGGTGGCGTTGATGCTCCCGCTCGCGGTGAACGTGTAGAGGACCGGCGCCGTCTCGCGGGCCGTGCGGTTAGCGGGATCGAGCGTATAGCCCGTGCCGGCCACCGGGTCCGTGATGGTAATCGTCGGCGTGCCCGAGGGCCGGTCTTCTTCGCGGCGGACGCGTCCCTGCCCGTCGCGATAAACGCGGACGGTCTTGCGCTGCACGATCCGGTTGCCGTCGGCGAGCGTCTGAACGCTTTCGCTCACGATCTCTGCCGAATACGGCACGCCCTTGACCACCTGTGTCTCGATTGGCGTGTTCAAGACCGGAACAAGGCCGCGAATTTCATCGTGGGACAGCCAGTACCAGTACGAACTCGCGGTCCAATCCACCGGCTGCTGTGCTTGCAGCGCACTGGTTGTGCACAGCGTGAGCGCTGAACAGACGATGATGATTCTCTTCATATGAGTCCTCTCCGAAATCCGCTTACTGCTGGACCAGACGGACGGCCCGCGCGAAGCCGTCCTGGCCGACGACGATCTCCGCCTGCACGACGCTCACTGCCGACGAAGGCGGCAGCAGTCCCAGGGCCGGCAATGCGGTGACCGGCAGACCGACACGGATCAACTCTCCGCTCTCGAGCGGAGGCAGGGTCTGAGCGCCCGGCCAGGGCACGAACTGCGCCAGGTCGTTTGCCGGATCCGGTGCGCCTGGAGTCACCAGCGGCGCGCGCTGCGAGACGATCGAACCGAGCGCCAACGTGAGCGTGGCCATTGCGGCTGTTGCCACCCACGCCCATCGAGGGGGCGCCTGCCGCGGGCGTGCCCAGTGCGCGTCGAATGCTGCAAGGAGCGCCCGCTCTCTCGCCGGATCGGCCGGCGGGACCTCGACCTCGTCCCGGAGTCGTGTGAGAGCGTCGGTGAGTGCTCTGTCGCGTGGTTCGTTCGTCATGGCGGTTCGGCTTTCGCTACGAGTGCCTGGCTGCCGGCAGCTGGCACATCACCTGGCGTTCCTTGTCACAGACTTCGCGAAAAAGCAGCGCGCGGCCACGGTGCAGGCGGGAACGCACCGTGCCTATGGCACAGCCCATCACGCTGGCGGCCGCCTCGTAACTGAGCTCCTGTAGATCGCACAGGACGATCGCTTCCCGGTATCGCGCAGGCAGCTCGATGAGAGCGCGGGCCAGCGCGGCCCGCCGGCGGCGGCCCGTGAGATCCGCGACGATGTCCGTCTCCACCGCGAGCAGGCGCCCGTCGTCGGTGTCCTCGCCCGGCAACGGCAGCAGCGCGCGCCGATTTCTCAAGCGCCGGACATGGTTGCGAGCGATGCCGAGCAGCCACGGAACGACGCCGGATCCGCCGGGACGATATCGAGCCGAGTATTCGATGACGGCGACGAAGACGTCCTGCACGACGTCTTCGGCCACCGCCCGGGACCCGCACATGTGGACGGCGAATCGATACACGTCCGGCCGGCACCGCCGGTACAGCTGCGCGAAGGCCTGGCGATCGCCCCGGGCGATCCTTTCGATCAATTCGTCAAGCGCGGCAGCGTCAGACATACCAGCGTGGGGTTGGACGCCCACAACAGGTATTCAGTTTTGGAGCAGAAAAGTTCCCGGTTTCAGGTCCGGACCCGCTGCAGCATCTTGTCCGACCGCAACCTGGCTCCGCGACCCGCCGGTCAGCGGAACATGGGCGGCGCGACGACAACCGTGGCGAACAGCAGGAAACCGTTCCCGCCGCTGAAGCCGATCTCGCCGCCGACGCGCCAGCGGGACGGAAAGATCTGATCCCACCCGTGGCCGAACGTGATCGCGAGGTCGTCATGCGGCTGCGCTTTTTCCGGCGGCCAGTTGATCGGCGTGTATCGCAATCCGAAGATCCAGTACCGGGCGGTGCCATCTGATGCGCGGTTGTCCCGAAGCCGTCGCGCGTTCACCGCCAGAAAGCTCGTGATGGAGCCGTACGGCGGCGGCAGCGTGCCGCCGAATACCGCGGAGGATTCGATGTCCAGGCTCACCCGGCTCGTGAGCGGAACGCCGAACCGAATGCCCGGCGCGAACCATGGGCCGCTCCCTTCGAGGGCCACATTCGTCGCGAGGCCCACGCTGATCCGTTCGCGGGCTGGCTGAAGAGGCTCGGCTGCGGCCTGGGCCACGCGCAGCGGCCGGAAGCCCCAGGACGACAAGGACAACGACCGTGTTGAGGCGTGACATGGCGCGAGTCTATCGGCCGGCTCGCCGCGGAGTCGTGAGCGAACCCTGAGAAACCTATGAGTAATCAGCGGCCTCGCAATCCCAGTCGATCGATCTCCGACCTGAGCTGCTGTTCCAGCCAGTCTGCCGAGTCGGTGGCGCGGAAGACGTGCTCCCAGAGCGACGCTCCGCCGCGCGTCCACATGGCGATGACCTCGATCGAGCGGTCGTCGCGCTTGAGCATCCACCAGTACTGGCCCGGGGCGCCCGGCCAGAAGCACTCGCCGTAGCCGTCGGCGAGAGCGCCATCGAGGGCTCGCAAGAGGGATGCCGCACCGGCCGCGGCAGGACGCACCTGGATGGCCGTCACTTCTGTGCCTTCCCGAAGGTGAACGACGAGCGTGTCGTGAGGATCGAGTGAGAGGGAAAGATGCACTCAGTTCGGATCGACGAGGTCCTCGCCAGCCTAACATACGGAAATCGATACTGGCTCAGTATGACGCCTGACGACGCGCTCGACTTGATCGGCGCGGCACACGTCGGCGCGACGCGCACCACGTGGGCGGACCTCGGCTGCGGCGACGGGATATTCACGCTCGCGCTCGCGACGCTCCTGCCCGCGGGCAGCACGATCCACGCGATGGACCGGAATGCGAGGGCGCTGCGATCGATTCCACGTGCGCACTCCGGGACCTCGATCGTCACTCACGTTGGAGACTTCACAAGTCCGCCGTGGCCCTTCGGCTCGCTCGACGGCGTGATGCTCGCGAACGCGCTGCACTACGTGCGCGATCAGCCCGCGTTCCTTCAGTTGTGCGGGGCCGCGATGCAGGTTCCGCGTCGCTTTCTCATCGTCGAGTACGACACGGACGAGCCGAACCGATGGGTCCCGTATCCAGTCAGTCGCCGGACGCTCGAGGACCTGTTTACCGATGCCGGCTCTGCCACGATCCAGTGGCTTGGTTCCCGCCCCTCGATCTATCGCCGCGCGCCGATCTATGCGGCGATGATCGGTCCGAGAGGGAAGCCGCAGGTCATAGCTGGGACCCTGCACTGCCCAGACCCTGAGCGGCTTTTCACAGTCGCTGGCGACCGGCAGCCCTGAATCGCGCAAACACGCGAGGAAAGAGCGGCACAGCCTTTGCGCTTGACGTCCTAGAGGGCGATGGAATGACGAAATCACTGACGGTTCCAAAGAAGGACTGGCGGACGTTCTTCGAGAGCCTGTCGGCAGTGTCCGTTGGGAAGCGCGTCGAGATCGAAGCGGCCTCGCTCGACATCGGCGACCAGATTGTGGCGGAGTGGCTGCCCCTGCTCGGGATGACGTACGACTCACGCGACGACCTGCTCGACATTGCCCTTCCGGGCCTCAATCATCTGATACGCCGTCCACAACAGATCCTCATCGAAGAAAGCGAGAACGGCGTCGAGCTCATTGCGGTCATCTCAGAGGACGAGACGCAACAGGTGCTGAGGCTGAAGGAACCGCTGTTGCTGCCGGCACGGGTCTGAAGGGGTCAGAGCTGTTTTCCACAGCCTGGGCCGCTAAGGTGCCAGAGCTCGCTAGGGCGTCCGCCCGCCCGAGCTCTGGCACCTATCGGCGCGAGACTGTGGAAAACAGCTCTGACCCCCTGACCCGCTGCAGCATCCACCGGTAAAGCCAGATCACCAGCCCGGTGAAGGCCAGCGCCCCGGCAATCCGGGCGTAGCCCGGCTCCTCTGAGAGGAGCGCGATCGGCGCGTCGTTCGAGGACGCGACGATGAGCCCGGCGAGGAGGACGCCGAAGAGGCTCTCGCCCACGATCATGCCCGACGCGACGAGCGTGCCGAGGCGTTCCGCACGCGCGGGATCCTTGACGTGCTTCGTCGCTTTCTCGTACCAGGTCGCGACGACAGCACCGAGCACGACCGCGAACGTCGCGGACATCGGCAGATAGATGCCAATTCCGACCGCGAGCGGTGGGATGCGCAGCTTCTTCATCGCGCCGAGCGCCGCGTCGAGCGCGATGAGACCCGCACCCACGACGAGGCCGATGCCGATCATCTTCCAGTCGAGGCTGCCGCCGACGACGCCCTGGGCCAGCGCGGAGATCAGCGTCGCTTGTGGCGCCGGCAGCGGATTCTCGGCGACGACCCCGACGTTCGCGGCGCCGGCGAAGCCGTAGGCTTTCGCGAGCAGGTTGAGCACCCATGGAATCACTGCGGCGCCGGCGATCACGCCGACGATGAGCGCGATCTGCTGCCGCCGCGGCGACGCGCCGACGAGCTGGCCGGTCTTGAGATCCTGCAGGTTGTCGTTCGAGATGGTCGCGCACGCGAAGACGATGCCCGTGACGAAGAGCGCGAAGGCGACGAGCGCCGGTCGGACCTCCGGCGTCGGCGCGACCGCGAGCAGCAGTACCGACGCGCACGAGACGATCGCGAGGATGCCGATTCCGGAGATTGGACTGTTCGACGCGCCGATGAGCCCGGCCATGTAGCCGGCCACGCCGGCGATGAGGAAGCCGACGATGAACACGAACGGCACGGCGATGAGTGTGAGCGTGGTCGCGTACGGCGCGAGCGGGCTGGACGCGGCGAACGAGTAGGCGAGTGCCCCGGAGATCGCGAGACAGACGACCGTGAGCAGTGCAATCCATCCGGGCGAGATGTCGCGGTCGCGCTCGTCGCCGGTCGCGCCCGCCTTCGACGATCGGATGGTGCTGATGAGTCCGCCGATGACCGGCTTCGCAAGCTTTGCGAGCGTCCAGATCGCCGAGATCGCGATCGTGCCCGCGCCGATGAAGCGGACCTGCGTCCGCCAGATCTGCAGCGTGTGGCCGGCGAGCTCCGCGCCTGCGGCCGACGGCTGGAGGTACGTGAGGATCGGCACGGCGGCCGCCCACGAAATCAGCAGCCCGACGAGCATCGCCATCCCCACCGAGAGGCCGACCAGATGGCCCGCGCCGAAGAGCGCAAGCGACCATGCGATGTTGTAGCCGCTCGTGGCGACACGCGCGGCCGGCGCCCACGCGCCCAGCGCGAAGAACCCGGCGATCTCGGCGGTGACCAGACGCGTGGCCGCGACGATCGCAAGACCGGCGGAGGCGACCGATCCAAGTACGACGGCCGTGAGGCCCTCTCGCGCCTGGCCGCCTTCGGCCTTCGACTCGCCGCGGGTCTCGGATCCGACCTTGAGCACTTCCGCCGCCGCGACGCCCTCGGGGTAGGGCAGATCCGACGTCGTGACGAGCGCGCGTCTCAGCGGAATCGTGAACAGCACGCCGAGCACGCCGCCGCTCACACAGAGCAGGAACGACTGCCAGAACGGGAACCCCACCCACCAGCCGACGATGACCAGCCCCGGCAGCACGAAAATGATCGCCGAGAGTGTGCCGGCCGCTGACGCGACCGTCTGCACGATGTTGTTCTCGAGAATCGACGAGTCCTTCACGGCGCTCAGGATCGCCATCGAGATGACGGCCGCCGGAATCGACGAAGCGAACGTGAGGCCGACCTTGAGCCCGAGGTAGACGTTGGCGGCCGTGAAGATCGTCGTGATCAGCGCGCCAAGGACGAGGCCGCGAAGCGTGAGCTCTCTAGGTGGCATGGAGGCGAATGCTACCACCTACGCCGAGGGAAAAGTCCGAAGGCAGAAGGCGAAGGCAGAAATGAGGAACGAACTCACGCGGGTCATCGGTCTTCTTGAGAAAACCGATGGCCAGCGCCAGCGCTTCCAGACTTGTGCCTTCTGCCTTGTGCCTTCTGCCTTGCTCAGCGATCAGTGCAGGCGGAACTCGAGCGTCACGAGGCACGAGACGGCCACGTCGCGCCCGCCCATCGAGCCGGGACGGAACGACCACTGTCTCACCGCGATCAGCGCCTGCTCGTCGAGATCCGGATCGAGCGGAGTCAGCACTCGTGCCTTGCCGACGCTGCCGTCGGTCTCCACGACGATCTGCGTGATGACCTGGCCCTGGATCTTCGCGCGCAGCGCTGCCGACGTGTACTTCGGCTGAATCATCTGAAGCGCTCGCGGGCGCGTGAGGCCCGGCGTGTCCTGCGGCAGCGCATCCTTCGCGAAGTCATCGTCGGGCACGAGACTCGAGTACGAAGGCGGAGGCGGAGGCGGAGGTGGTGGCGGTGGCGGGGGAGGCGGCGGCGTTGACGGAAGCGTGGACTGACTCGCCGGCGGCGGCGGAGGAGGCGGCGGTGGAGCAGACTGAATCGTCTGTGGCGGCGGTGGTGGCGGCGGCGGAGCGGATTGGATCGTGGGCGGCGGCGGTGGCGGCGGCGGTGGAGGCGGCCCCTGTACGTCCGGCGGTGGCGTCGCGAGCGGCAACGCGGGCGACGTCGCCACGATCGAAAACGGCGACGAGGGCACCGACGCCGAGATCGGCTCGGGACGGATGGCTGACGCCAGGACGACGACGAGCACGGCGACGACGAACAAGGCTGCTGCGAGCGGTCTGGGCATCGACATGAGACGGCTCCGTTTCCATTCGAGGATTCGTTGAACTCGCCGCTCGGCCCTCGTGCCGCGGGCCATGGCGGTGTGCCACGCCACGCGCTGAGGCCGGTTGCGGACGGCGACGAAGAAGCCAAGCAGGATCTCGGCGTAGCGAGTGGGTTCCACACCTCCCGAGAGTGCGGCCGCGTCGCTCGTCTCTTCGGCGAGATCCGTCAATCGCCGGCGCAGCCACCACGCCAGCGGGCTGGGCCAGGTCAGCGCTCGATAGAGGATGGCCAGCCGCTGTGTGAGCGAGTCGCCGCGCACGATGTGCGACAGCTCATGCAGAAGTACGGCATCGAGCGTGGCCGGCAGCCACTCGCGCCAGCCGGCAGGAAGCACCAGCGCCGGCTGTAGCACGGCGATCGTGACGGGCACGTCGAGGTCTTCCGTTTCGAGCACGCGCACCGGCCGCGAGAGACCCAGCGCCGAGGCATGCGCTGACGCACGGTCAAGGATGGCGAGCTCAGTCACAGGCCGACAGGCCCGCTCCAGCCGACGCGCGGCCAGCCAACCGCGTCCGGCGCGGACCAGCAGCCCGAGGACGCCGGCGAGGTAGACGATCGCGACGCCGGTCAGCACGGTCGTGACGGACGACGTCACGACGCCAGCGCTCGCGGCGGTGAGCGCCGGCGCCACGGGCGCGTTCGGAGGCGCGACCGGCGCGATGACGAACAGCGGAAGCGGCAGCGGCACCTCCGGCAGGAAACGGCCGGCGATCGGCAACGCCAACGCGGCGTAGAGAACGAGTGTCCATGCCTGCAGCCGCACGGACGCGCGCTTCACCCTGAACAGCGTCAGGAGCGCGCCGGCGATCGCGGCGAGGATGAGCGCGCGGACGACGACATCGAGGAGGCCGGCCAGTACGTCACGCGCGAGCAGATCGAACTCGTGGGCCGTCATCGTTTCACCTGCTTCGCCTGCGCGATTCGACGCGCGATCCGCTCCAGCTCACCCCGGCTCAGCACCTCGTCGTCCACCAGTCCCAGCACCAGCGCCTCGGCCGATCCGCCGCAGAACCGATCGATGAGCTGGCGCACCGCTCGGGTGGCCACGGCGACCGGCGCGTGCACCGCGCGATAGAGATAGGTCCGCCCTTCAACGGTGTGCGTCACGTAGCCCTTGGCTTCGAGCCGTCTCAGCACCGTGCGGACGGTCGATTCCTTCATGGGCCAGGAATCGGCGACCGCCTCACGGACGGCTTCGGCCGTGACGGGCCCGTTCGACCAGACGTGATCCATGACGGTTTGTTCGGCATGTCCGAGGGTGCGATGGCGCAGCGGGCGTGTGCGAGTCATTGTAGCGTTACAAGTTGTAGCAGTTAACGCGGACCCGTGTCAAGCGGACGGGCGGTGACCAAAACGCTTCGCGTCACTTCCGTTTCAATCCGAGCGCGCGGAGGCGTTTGTGGAGGCTCGTGCGTTCCGTGCCCAGGAGGCGTGCCGCACCCGACACGTTCCAGTCCGTCTCGTCGAGCGCCCGCCGGATGCGGTCGCGCTCGGCGGCGTCGCGCATCTCCTGGAGGCCCGCGGCCGGGCGCGGTGACTGGGGCAGTCGCACCTCGAGCGGAATCGACTCCACGGTCAGGCGGTCCCCGCGCGTGAGGATGGCCATGCGCTCGAGGAGATTCCTCAGCTCGCGGACGTTGCCGGGCCAGCCGTACCGCTCGAGCACGGCGGTGACCTCCGGATCGATCTGGCGCGGACGGAAGTTGTTGCGGGCGCAGAACTCGGAGAGGAAGTAGGCCACGAGCTCGCCGATGTCCTGAGGGCGCTCGCGCAGCGCCGGCAGGCGGATCGGCACGACGCTCAAGCGATAGAACAGATCCTCGCTGAACGTCCCTGCGGCGACGAGCTCGTCGAGGCGGCGGTTGGTGGCGGAGATGACGCGCACCGTGACGCGAATGGGCTGCTCGCCTCCAACGCGCTGCAGTTCGCCGTCCTGCAGAATCCGCAGCAGCTTGGCCTGCGACGCTTCGTGCAGGTCGCCGACCTCGTCCAGGAAGATCGTGCCGCCGTCGGCCAGCTCGAACTTGCCGCGCCGCAGCGACGCGGCGCCCGTGAACGCGCCCTTCTCGTGGCCGAACAGCTCGCTCTCGATCAGCTCGGTCGGAATGGCGGCGCAGTTGACCTTGACGAACGGTCCGGACGCGAACGGACTCTCGCGATGCACGTGCGCGGCGAGCAGCTCCTTGCCGGTTCCCGACTCGCCCGACAGGAGCACGCTGACGTCCGACCGCGCCACCTGCGTCGCCTGTTCCACGGCGTGCTGGAACGCCGGGCTGCGATCCGATCATCCTCGGCGCGTCGCCGACCAGCTCGCGGAACCGCTGGTTCTCCCGCTGCAGAGTCGGAGCGCTCGAGCGCGTTCTTCGTCACGAGCAGCACGCGATCGCGCGCGAGCGGCTTCTCGAGGAAGTCGAACGCGCCGCTGCGCGTCGCGTCGACGGCATCGCGAATGGTGCCGTGCCCGGAAATCATCACGGCCGGCGTCAGGTCGTCACTCTGCCGCAACGACCGCAGCACCTCGATGCCGTTGCCGTCGGGGAGGCGCACGTCGAGCAGGTACAGGTCGGCGTGCGCCGGCGCCGCTCCGCGTGAAACCTCGCGGCGACTCGCAGACGGTGACGCGATAGCCCTCGCCCTCGAGAATCAGCCGCAGCGATCGGCCGATGTTCGGCTCGTCGTCGACGATGACGATGTGGCGCGTGCGAGTCATCGAGGCGCGCTTCCCCGGCCGCGCCGCCGGCCAGCGCGGGCAACGTCACTCTGAACGCCGCGCCGCCGAGCGTCCCCGGCACGAGCGTGATGTCGCCGCCCGACAGGAGCGCGTGGCTCTTCGCGATCGAGAGGCCGAGTCCCATGCCGTGCTTCTTGAACGTGATCGTCGGCTCGAACAGCGTGGCCGCCGACTTCCGCGCTCAGGCCCGGTCCGGAATCGTGCACCTCGATGGCGACCGTGCTCGCCGTTCGAGCGTCGTGATGACCAGCACCGAGCCGCCGGGCCCGGCGGCTTCCGCGGCGTTCTGCAGCAGGTTCGTCAGGATGCCCTTCACGAGATCCGCGCCGGCGTGCACCCGTGCGGCGTCCCTGCATCGAGCCTGAGATCGTAGCGTGGTCTCTGGATGCGCGGGCCGCAGCAGCGCGACGCGCTCGGTGACCAGCGCGTTGACGTCGAGGACCTCGCGGTTGACCGGCGGCTCGCTGGAGAACTCCGAGAAGGCGCGCACGCGCCGTTCGAGCGACTCGATCTCGCTGACGACGATCTGGACGGCCTGATCCATGAACGCGCGATCGGGCCAGTTCGGCGGGCTCAGGACAAGCTGCCGCGCCTGCATCTCCTCGACGGTCAGCCGGATCGGCGTCAGCGAGTTCTTGACCTCGTGCGCCGTCTTTCGCGCGAGCGACTGCCAGCTGGCCATCCGCGTGAGGTGCACGAGCCGCTCGCGGCTCTGCTGCAGCTGATCCGCCATCTGGTTGAACGCGTCGACGGCGCGCCCCACTTCGTCGCGCGTGACGTTCGTCGCCGGATCCGCGACCGGCGTCCAGCCGCCGCGACCAGTCGCTGTCGGCGAAATCGGTGAGCGCCGCCGGTGAGCTGCTGGATCGGCCGGCTGATGCGATTGGCGATGAAGATCAGCGGCACGAGCGCGGCGATCCACGTCGCGCCAAGCAGAAGCAGCAGCGTGAGCGTGAACCCGCGCCGGAGGTCGCGGCTCTCGATCGACTCGACGAGCTGGCGCGTCTGCCGCAGCTCGGCTCGTCAGCTGATCCATGTGGAGGCCGCGCAGATCGCGGCGTGTAGGTCGCGACGCCGCGCGGCTGCGCCGGCGGTGCCGTCGCTTCGCCGCATGTAGTCCACGTGATCGCCGCCGGATCCCGAGACGCCGAAACGCTCGGCTCTCGCCGCTCTCCCAGAACGCGCGGACCGCGCCCGGCCACGCCGCCGCGTCGGCGACGGCGTACAGCACCGGGGTCGCGCGGCCGGCCAGCGCGTCCTGTTTCAGCGCGTCACGCTCGCGTTGATAGAACTGCCGGACGGTCGCTTCGAGCGTCCGCGACAGCCGATCCAGCTCGCCCGTCGTCGCGTAGCCGAGGCTGCGATCCAGGAGCGACGTCGTGATCCAGATCGTCGCGGCGAGCGGCAGCACCGTCGCGGCGAGAAAGGCGACGATCAGGCGGTTGCGGAGCCGGTGCATCGCGATCGATCAGTGCGGCTCAGTTCGGAGCCGGAACGGCCCGGCTTCGATCGAGTGCGTCAGCGGCATCCGCCTTCCGGCGCCGGCTCAGCGCATCGATCATGCCGCGCAGCGTGAAATCGCCGCTGCCGTCGCCGTGCGGCGCGGTTGTCGGCGTCGAGCACACGATAGCCCAGTCGCACCCAGAAGGGCAGCCTCGCGGCCGAGACGGCCGAGCGCGCTCACCGGCACCGTCAGCTGTTCGAGGCACCAGGTCTCGGCGGCGACCGACGTCAGGTACGCAATCGACCGCGGCGGCGGTCCCACCAGCGTCACCGCGAATCGTTCCTCCCAGAGATCGTAGCTCAGGACGTACGTCTGCCGGCCCTGCGCGGCGGCCGCGCCGCCGGGACCCGGCAGCACGTCGAGCTCGAGGTCGACGCGCACGGAGCGACCGTCCTTCAGCCGATCGAGCGGCTCGCCCTTGATGAAGTCGAACCCCGGAGCGCGGACCGTGACGGCGTTGCCGGCCCGGGCGATGGACACGGATTGGGCGAGGGCGACCATGGTCGTGTACCCCAGCAGTGCAAGGCGAAAGCGCCGCGACGGTGAACGGGCCGCGCGTGCGCGATTGCGACCGTCAGTGCGATCGCTGCACGTCAGCGCTCGGGGCCGCCCGGATGAAACGCACCCCCATCGTGAACACGGCGCGGAACTCGTTGGTGTTGAGCGGAAAGCCCACCGTCAGGAACAACGGGCCGGGGTTGTAGGTGACGCCCGTCGAGACGCGCGCACGCGCGACTCGGCGCCGTGATCCCAGACCGCGCCGGCGTCGACGAACATCCCGAGTCCGCTGAACGTGTATTCGAACGACGTGTGGAACATCCGGTTGCCGCCGGCCGGAGCGATGTCGTACTTGTTCCAGCCGCGCAGCGTCCGCGAATCGCCGAGCGAGAAGCGCTCGAACAGCGGCGCCGTCGCCGCTGATGCCGCCGGCCATGCCGGACACCTGCACCTCGTGGCTGCGCCAGCCGGAACGAGTAGTCGCCCTGACCGAGGTAGCGCTCGTAGACGAGATCGCTCTCGAGCGATCGCGTCCCGGCGTGCACGGTGAAGGCCGCATCGAGCGTCGTGCGCGGCCGGACCTTCGGTCCGACCGCAGCCCGAAGCTGCAGCGATCCGATCGCCGGCGTTCGCCATCTGCGACGGACGCAGCCGAGTCCTCGCGCCGCCAGCAGCGGATCCAGCTCGGCGATGCGCACGCCGCCGCCGACCGTCAGCTGCCGCGTGATCGCGAACTTCAGGAGCGGCGTCACCGCCATCCGGTTGCGATAGGGCAGCGGAATGCCGCGGATCGGAACGTGAGCGCCGCGAGCGTCGGGTTCCGCCAGGTCTGGTCGAACGTCGACCACTCGAAGAACATGCCGAGCCGTTCGGTGACGAGCTTCCGCGTTTCGAAACGCAGCGCGAAGCCCGAATACTCTTCGATCAGGTCATCGCCGTTGTCCCAGGCGACGATCGGCACCTGACGCGGAAGTCGCGTCCGCCATCGTGAGCGGCAACATCGCGCCCCAGCCCTGGTCCGAGTGATAGAGGGCGTTCGCGTCCATCGGCTCGAAGCGCAGCCACCGCGCCCACTCGGCCGGCTGCGCGTCGAAGATCAGCCGGATGTGTCCGGGCTGGCTGCCTCGCACCATCCGCCGGCTCACCTCGTAGCCGGGCAGCGCGTCCTTCAATCGCTGTCTCGAGACGATCGGCGGCCTCGGAGTCGAGCGGCTTGCCGGCGAGCGCGTGCAGGTCGTCGACGAGCGCCGGATCGAGATCGCGCTCGGCGCGCCGTTGATCTCGACGCTCCTCGACGATGTACTTGGTGTTGATGTTGGCGTCGTGCTCCTCGTCCATCAGGCGCGCAGCGACGAACACCACGCGCGCGCCGCCATCGGGATCCTGAGCTGACGCGCACGCCAGCGACGTAGCGCGGCTGTTCGGTCTCGATGCGCACGGCCAGATCGCGCAGCTGCTGCCGGTTGAGCGCGACTGCCGGCGAGCTTGCCGATCTCGTCCTGCAGATCCTGGCTCAGGCGGTTGAGCTCGAGTCCGGAAACGATCGCCGACGTGATCCGGGTGCCGTCCGGCGGCTCGGTTTCCTGGGCGGCCGCCGCGACGAGCGGCAGCGCCAGCAGCGGGAGGAGCAGTCGCAGGATTCGCATGCCGGTGCGTAATAGCAACAATCGGGCCGTCGGCTAAGTCGTTGATTCTACGATAGATCGCTGTCAGCGACCGTGACCGCGGGGCACACCTGTGCCGGCGCGGCCACAGCGGAAGAAAGGTGGGCTGCTATCTGCTCGCGTGATCGACGCCGTGCGGTCTGCCGGGGTACAGCCAGCCTCTGAATCACCTGATGATCGGTTCGATGATCGATGACAGCGACGCCGGGGTTCGTGCCGCCTTCGAACGCCGCGAACGTGTAGCGCCCGTTCAGGTGACGTCCACTGGTGGCCCGCCATGGTCGTCAGCTGGCCGGGCTCGGCGAGGTCGACGATCTCGTGCGCGAATGTCTCCGTGTCGACGACGACAAGCTGTGCCGGAGACGTGCGGAGGCCGACCGTCAAGAGCCGTTCGTTGGCCGACAACCTCAGGGTGTCCGGCAGACCCAGCGGGAGGACGTCCGTCCACGTGTGACTCGCGAGATCGATGACGGCGAGCTGGTTGCAGCGTCCGGCGGGTGACGAAGATCCTGCCGTCCGTGTCACGGCGAGCTCATGCACGCCTGGCACCGTCATGTCCCACAACACGCTTCCCGTGAGCGGGTCCATGGCGGTCACCAGGCCCGATCCTTCGTTCGCGAGATACAACGTGTTTCCGTCCGGCGAAAAGACGGCCGCGTGGATTCGGCCGGTGGTCGTCGTGGGATTGCTGTCCCACGGCCGACCAGCGTGTCGTCGCTCGTGTCGACGACCGCGACCCTGTCGGTGCCGAAGAGCCCCACGGCGACGAGGTCTTCCGCCGACGCTGGCGTGCACGTGATGGGGCCGTGAGTTCACTGCGAAGAAGATCCGATCGAGCACCTCGTTCGTGTCGGCGTCAACGACGGCGATGGCCGGCGGAATGGCCGATCTCCTCCGCGACGTAGAGCTTGCCATTGGCGTACGCGAGGTCGCCGGGTTGCGAACCCGGCCTCATCTTGATGGTGATCACTTCGGCGCCGGTGGCGGCGTCGAAGCCGCGGATCGAGTCGCTGCCGCGATTCGCGACCCAGATGGTGCCGCCCAACCCCCGGCGCGTCGCCGACTCGTGAGGGCGAGCGAGCCGGTGACGACAACCCCGACGAGTGCAGCGAGGAATACTCGTACGACGAAACGATGCCGGTGCATAGGTCCTCCTTATTTTCCCAGGGCCGCGCGCACGGTCTCGAACAGACCGGCGAAGTAGCTCACGTTGTGGAACGCCTCCCGAGCCAGCGCCTCGGCCACATAGCGCGCCGTTGCGCCGTCGCTCCCGATCACGAGAATTCGCGTCGTTGCATCGGCAGGCGCCCATCGTCTTTTGCCGCTTCACCTCGCCGACGTCCTTGCCCTCCAGCACGAGGCTGCGCGGGATGTTTCGTGCGCGCGGGAGGGTGCCTCGTTGGAACGTCCGCGGCCTCGCGGCTGTCGATCACGACGGAAGTGCCGTCATTGGCCGTGATGTGCCGCAGTCCTTCGAGCTCGACCTCGCAACCCCGCCAACCGCGCGCCAGACCGGGATGCCGAGCTGGTATCTCCGGACGTTGGAGTGGCCTGCCTCGGCGAGCTCGGTCGCGAGCCGCTTGCTCTTGCCGCAGTGCGGTCCGTTGCAATAAAGAACGAGCGGCGCGGCCTTGTTGCCGCGGACCAGCCGGCCGATCTCTGCGATGTCCGAGACGTACATCGACATCGGGACCCCAGGTTTCGGGGCGACATTGACGGCTCCGGGGATGTGACTGATGGCGAACTCGAGGAACGGCCTGGCATCGAGCACCGTCGCGCTGCCGGTGGCGAGGATCGTTTCAAGCTCTTCCGTTGAAATCTCGCTGCCCGGGGCCACCTGGCCCGCGAGTGGGGTGGAAATCGAGACGAGCACCATCACGCCGATCGCGCTTCCCAGCTTGACCACGTTGCGCATCATTGCGAGCTCCCTGTGTGGTGAACTCTCGCCCAGCAGGGCCGCGAAAGCGATGCACTGCGCGTCGTTTGCTGGTGAACTGAAGGTGAACTCGCCGTTGACGGGTCATCCCGGCGCCGCTAAGCTCCCGTCCAGCACCATGCAGATCGAGGATCGGCCCCGGCGCGTCCGATTCGGGCACTTCGAGTTCGATCCGGTCGCCGGGGAGCTGTACCGGGAAGGCCATCGGGTCCAGTTGCAGGAGCAACCGAGACAGATCCTGGCGATGCTGCTGGAACGGCCGGGCGAGATCGCCACCCGCGAGCAGTTCGCGAGCGGCTCTGGAAGGCCGATACGTTCGTCGACTTCGAGCACGGTCTGAACACCGCGATCAAGAAAGTCCGCCAGGCCCTCGGCGATTCCGCCGAGTCCCCGCAGTTCATCGAGACGCTGGCCCGTCGCGGCTATCGATTCGTCGCTCCGGTGCTTGCGCCGGACGGTTCACCCCCGGACACGCGAGGCCAAGGGGCGCTCACCAGTGCGTCACGCCAGCTCCGCCGTCCCGGAACGCGGCCGGCTCGAAAGCGTCGCTCGCATGCCACGTTGGGCGCTGGCGCTCGCGCTGATTGCCGTCGTCGGCATCGCTGATCTGGGCGCTCACCCGTCAACGTGGAGCGGACGGATCGCAACGCGCGACGTCTGGCTCCCGCGGCGCAGCTTGCCGTGATGCCGCTCCGCGTGGTCACCGGCGCGGGTTCAGAGGACGCGTCGTACATCGGAGTCGGCATCGCGGACGCCATCACCACGCGTCTCGCGAACGTCCGGCAGATCGTGCTGCGGCCAACCTGGGCGGTATTGCGGTACAAGGACCCGGAATCCGATCCCGCCCGGGTGGCCGCCGCGCTGGGCGTCCAGCATCTGCTGCTCGGGACGATTCAGCCCGCGGACGGAACGTATCGCGTCAGTGTTCAGCTCGTGCGCGCGGACGGCGTTGCGGTCTGGGGACGGACGTACGATCAAGCGCGCGCCGGCCTGCTCGAAGTGCAGGATCTCATCGCCGAGCAGATCGTCTCGGCGCTGCGCGTCGAGCTGTCACCGCCGGAGCGAGCGCGCCTGCACCGCCGATACACGGAGAATCCGGCCGCCTATGACCTCTACCTTCGCGGCCGCGCGCTGCTCGTCGACTACACCGAAGCCAAGATGAAAGAGGCCATCGTGAACTTCGAGCGCGCGCTGGCCGTGGACCAGAGTTACGCCCTCGCGCGCGCCGCGCTTGCCACGGCCACGGCCTGGTTCAGCGTGCGCTACGCCTACGAGGCGGAAGCGCTCGTGTGGGGAAAACGCGCAGACCAGGAGGCTCGCCTGGCGCTCGATCAGGATCCCGCGCTCCCGGACGCGCACCTCGCGATCGCGAGCGCCGCCGGGACGCTCTACGGCGGCTTCAACTGGAAGGTCGTGCTCGAACGGACCGCGGCAGCGCTCGCGCTCGACCCGTCGCTCGATCTCGCCCATGTGGTCCGGATGCGCGCCTTCTACCACCTGGGTCTGTTCGAGGACGTGCGTAAAGAAGTGGCGCTCGCGAAGGCGGTGAATCCTACGCCCACGACCGAAGCCGCCCGGCTGCAGGTGGCGGCGCATCTGTTCGACGGGCAATTCGCCGCCGCCGCCGAACAGGCCGCGGAAATGTTGCCGAAGTCAGACGCACCCGCGATCCCCCACTATCTGGGATTGGCCCGCTACTACTACCTGGGAGACGCGACGGGCGCGCGCGAGATCCTCGCGTCCGCCAGACGCGGCGGGCAGCCGGACGTGCGGTCCCAGGCCTCGCTCGCTTCGATCGAAGCGGCCACGGGTCTGAAGCGCGAAGGGCGCGCTCGCGCTGAGGCGATCGCGCGCGGTTCGGTACATGGACCATCACGTCGCGTACCAGCCTTGGCGCCGCGTTCGCTCAGCTCGGCGATCTCGATGAGAGCGTGAAGTGGTTGCAGAACGCGGCCGACACCGGCTTTCCGTGCTACCCGTGGTTCGACCGCGATTCGCTGCTCGGTCCGCTGCGAGCGCATCCCGGCTACCTGCGGCTTCGCGAGCGGCTGCGTGCGACGTACCGAAGCGCGCGGGGCCGTCGCACGGTAGCGCCGTGCGGTGTGTCATCCTAGCCCATGCCCGACACGGCCGGCGGCGGAGCACCGGAGCGCCGGGATGTCACCGCGCTCCTGGGCGCCCTCCGGCGTGGCGATCGCGACGCGCTCGACCAGCTCCTGCCGCTGGTGTACGACGCGCTCCGTCGCCTCGCCCGGCGCCAGCTCGGCCGCGAACATGGCCCCCGCACGCTCGACGCGACCGGGCTCGTGCACGAGGTCTACCTGAAGCTGGCGGCAGGCGGCCGCGTCGATGCCGCCGATCGCGCGCACTTCCTGGCGGTCGCCGCGCGGGCGATGCGGCAGGTGCTGGTGGATCACGCGCGGCGCCGCCATGCAATCAGGCGGGGTGGCGACTGGGTTTCGACAACGCTGACCGAAGGCCTGCGCGCCGCGGAATTCGATCCCGATGAGATGCTCGCGCTGAACGAGGCGCTCGAACAACTGGAGCCGCGCCAGCGGCAGGTCGTCGAGTGCCGCTTCTTCGCCGGCATGGAAGAGCACGAGATCGCCGCCGCGCTCGGCCTGACCGAACGCACCGTCCGCCGCGACTGGGTGAAAGCCCGCGCCTGGCTGTATCGTGCGCTGTACCCCGAATCCCCACAGTGAACGACGATCGCCGGCGACAGATTGAGGATCTCTTCGAGGCCGCGCTCGACGAGGCGCCCGAGGGTCGCGCGGCCTGGCTGGCCGGCGCCTGCGCCGGTGACGACGACCTGCGCGCCGCGGTCGAGTCACTGCTGGCGGCGCACGATCGACCGAACGGCGCGCTCGAGCGTCCGGTCGCTGGCCTCGCGGCATCGCTCCTCGTCGAGGACGACCCGTCGATCCGCCACATCGGCCCGTATCGCGTGCTGCGCGAGCTCGGACGCGGCGGCATGGGCGTCGTCTATCTCGCCGAGCGGGACGACGGCCAGTTTCGCCGCCGGGTCGCGATCAAGGTCGTCCGCAGCGGATTCGACGACGGACACATTCAGCGGCGGTTCCTCGCCGAACGGCAGATCCTCGCGTCGCTCGAGCCATCCGAACATCGCGCAGCTGCTCGACGGCGGCGTGACCGACGGCCAGCTGCCGTACCTCGTCATGGAGTACGTCGACGGGCTGCCCATCACCGACTACTGCGACACCAACCGGCTCGGCATCGACGCGCGGCTGCGCCTCTTTCGCGAAGTCTGCGCGGCGGTCCAGCACGCGCATCAGAACCTCGTCATTCACCGCGACCTCAAGCCCGCCAACATCGTCGTCGATTCGGCGGGTCACGTGAAGCTGCTCGACTTCGGCATCGCGAAGCTGCTGAATCCGTCGCTTGCGCCGGCCGACGCGCCGCTGACGAAGCTCGACCAGCGCGCGATGACGCTCGACTACGCGAGCCCGGAACAGGTCCGCGGTGAGGCGTTGACGACGGCGAGCGACCTGTACTCGCTCGGAGTGATTCTCTACGAGTTGCTGAGCGGGCACCGGCCGTATCGGGTGACGACGAGCTCGCCGGAGGAAGTCGTGCAGGTCGTCTGCGCGCGCGATCCCGAGCGGCCCAGCAGCCGCATCGCGCAGGTCGAAACCGTCGTCCTCGACAACGGATCGGCACTGCAGATCACGCCGGAGACGGTAAGCGCCGCGCGCGACGGATCGCCCGCGCGGTTACACCGCATGCTTCAGGGTGACCTCGATGGCATCGTGATGATGGCGCTCCGCAAGGAGGCTCGCCGGCGCTACGGCTCGGCCGAAATGCTGAGCGAGGACATCGAGCGGCATTTCGCGCGCCTGCCGATCAACGCGCGGCAGGGGAGCCGGCGGTATCACCTGGCGCCGTTTCCTCCGACGCCGGCGGCTCGAGGTCACGGCCGCGGCGCTGGTCGCGGCGGCGCTGCTCGCCGGCGCCGTGCTCTCGCTGCGGCAGGCCGCGGTGGCGCGCCTCGAGCGCGATCGCGCCGCCGGCGCGCTGGCGCAGGCCGAGGAAGTCAGCGGCTTCCTGATGGAGATGTTTCGATCGGCCGAGCCCGACCCGTCACAGGCCGGCCGGCGACGTGTCGGTCCGCGATCTGCTGCGCCGCGGCGCGGCGCGCGCCGACGCGTTGGCGGATCAGCCCGTCGCGCAGGCGCGCCTGCTCGACGTCATCGGGCAGATGCAGCACAACGTCGGCGCGTTCGACGAAGCCATGCGTCTGCTCGAGCGCGCGGTGGCCATCCGGCGGAAAATCGGCGATCAGGCGCCGCTCGCCGAGAGCCTGCTTCAACTCTCCTGGGTGCACCGGAGCAACGGCGACATCGAGCAGGCCCGTCGATTCACGCAGGAGGTGCTCGACATCCGCCGTCGCGCGTTCGCGCCGGACGCGCCCGAAGTCGCCGAGGCCGTCTACGAGCGTGGGTACGTCGCGGCGACCAATCAGGAGCTCGAGGTCCATTATCGCGAGGCGCTGGCGATCCTGGAGCGGACCGGCGCCCGGCCCGAGCTGCAGGCGCGGCTGATGCATGGTCTGGCCACGAGCCTGCGGCGTCAGGGCCGGCTCGCCGAAGCCCTCGATGCCGACCGTAGCGCGCTCGACTACGTGACGCGCGTCTTCGGGCCGACGCACTTCCGCACGGGACAAGCCATGGTGCACCTCGCCGACCAGGTGCGCGACATCGAGAACGACTTGACGGAAGCGGAGCAGTTGTACCGGCAGGGGCTGGACCTCGTGCAGCGCGCTCTCGGCTCGCATCACATCGAGCTGATCCACCCGCTCGACGGTCTGGGCGACCTCCACACGCTAATGGGCCGGCACGCCGAGGCGGAACGGCTCGCACCGGGAAGTCGCGAGGATTCGCAAAGGCGCCTTCGGCGAACAGCATCCGGTGGTCGCACTGACGATGGGCGTCAGCGTTGCGGGCGATCTCGAGCGCCAGGGCCGCCTGGCCGAGGCGGAGACGACCGCGCGCGACGCCATCGCCGCGCTCACGGCACGGCTGGGTCCGCGTCATTCGGACCTCGGCAGCGTGCTTCTCCACGCTCGCGACGATCCTGGCGCGGAAGGGCCGGCACGACGAGGCCGACCGGCTGTTCAGGGACGCGATCGACCTCAAGCCGGAGCGCAATGAGCGCCTGAGCATTCTCAATGCCGCGGAACGGCGGATCTACGGCCGCTATCTGATCCAGCGCCGCCGGTTCGCGGATGCGGAAGCGCAGCTGCTCAAGTCGCTCCAGCTCCTCACCAGCGTGTACGCATCGGAGAACCATCCCAATCCGGTCGAGACGAAGCGGGCGCTGATGGCGCTCTACGAGGCGTCCGGTCAGGCGGCGCTCGTCGAGCGCTACCGGGTGCCCCCTGGAACCTACGTGCCGTACTAGGGGCCCAGGGCCCAAGCACACGGCCACGCCCGTCCGGGCCGATGTCCTCTCACGCCAGGTTCATGCGCAGTCTCAATGGAGGGCGCATCTTTCACCCTCCAAGGAGCACGTTCATGGCATCGTGGCGACCCGATCCGACGTTTTATCCATCTCCCACTCTGGCGATGCAGGCCCCGCCCGAGTCGCTGGCCTACGTGGCGCTGCTCAACTGCCAACGGCCACGGCCCCTCGACCGGGCTCGGGGCAAGCCGCAAGGACGCCATCGGCGTGGTGGACACCGACCCGCATTCGCCGGCCTACGGGCGACTGGTCGGGGAAACCACGCTGCCCAACGGCGACAACGAGCTGCATCACTTCGGGTGGAACGCGTGCAGCTCGCATCTGTGTCCGTCCGCTCCGAACGCGCACGTGGAACGGCGCTATCTCATCGTGCCCGGCACCGCCTCCTCACGGATCCACATCCTCGACACGAAGCCGGACCCGCGCAATCCGAAGCTGGTGAAGGTCATCGAGGCCGACGAAGTGGCGAAGAAGACCGGCTACCAGACGCTGCACACGGTGCACTGCGGGCCCGACGGCGTGTACATGAACGCGCTCGGCAATCCTGCCGGCGACGGCCCTGGCGGCATCTTCCTGCTCGATCACGAGACGTTCGACATCACGGGCACCTGGGAACAGGAGCGCGGGCCGCAGTACCTCGCGTACGACTTCTGGTGGCACCTCGGCCAGGACGTGATGATCTCGAGCGAGTGGGGCACGCCGAACATGGTCAAGAACGGCGTCAACCCCGAGCTGCTGCTCGCCGGGAAGTACGGGCATCAGCTGCACGTCTGGGATTTGAAGACGCGTAAGCATCACCAGGCGCTGGACCTCGGCGCCGACCAGCAGATGACGCTGGTGCTGTGCCCGGTCCACAACCCGACGCGTGCGTACGGGTTCGTCTGCTCGGTCGTCTCGCTCACCGACCTCTCGTCGTCCGTGTGGATGTGGTACCTCGATCGGCATGGCAAAGGGACTCGCAATGGCCGTGGCGAGTGGAAGATCAAGAAAGTGATCACGATTCCTGCCGAGCCGGCCGCGGCCGAGGACCTTCCGCCGCTGCTCCAGGGGTTCAAGGCAGTCCCGCCGCTCATCACCGACATCAACCTCTCGCTGGACGATCGCTACCTCTACGTCTCGTGCTGGGGCACAGGTGACTTCCGGCAGTACGACGTCTCCGATCCGTTCAACCCGGTGCTCACCGGTTCCGTGCGGCTCGGCGGCATCGTCGGTCGCAAGGCGCATCCGGCGAGCCCGAACACGCCGCGCAACGGCGGACCGCAGATGGTCGAAGTGAGCCGCGACGGCAAGCGCCTCTATCTGACGAACGGCCTCTACACGCCGTGGGACGAGCAGTTCTATCCGGACGGGATTCGCGGCTGGATCGCCAAGCTCGACGCGAAACCCGGCGGCGGCATCAGCCTGGACGAGAAGTTCTTCCTCGAGTGCCCGGAAGGGCAGCGTCCGCACCAGGTGCGGCTCGAGGGCGGTGACTCGACGTCGGACTCGTTCTGCTTCGCGTAGGAGATGGTTGTGGATCAGACGTGGCTGTGGCTCCTGCTGCTGGGCGCGATGCACGGCGTCAATCCCGGCGATGGGCTGGTTGTTCGCCGTGGCGCTCGGCCTGCAGGAGCGCAGCGCACGTGCGGTCTGGCGTGCGCTGTTGCCGCTGGCGATCGGTCACGCGCTGGCCATCGGCGCCGCCATCCTGCTGGCGGCGCTCATCGGCCTGGTGATCCCGCTCGGTTACCTCAAGTGGGTCGTCGCCGCCGCCTTGCTCACGTTCGCTGTGCGCCATCTGTCTCGCCACCGGCACCGCCGCTGGAGCGGCATGCAGGTCGGGATGCGAGATCTCGCCGTGTGGTCGCTGCTGATGGCGTCAGCGCACGGCGCCGGATTGATGGTGCTGCCGATCCTCCTGTCCGATCGACCGGCTCAGACGGAAACGGTGCACGCGCATCATGCGTCGCCGGAGCCGCAGCTCCCAGGTCACGCCGTACCGCTGACGCGGCTTCCAGATCAAGCCGCGCCACGTACAGAGCGGGCTCATCGCGACGCTGATTCACACGATCGGATACCTGCTGGTCACCGGGGTGATGGCTGTCGTGGTCTATTGCTGGGCGGGCCTGCGGCTGCTCCGCGCGGCGTGGATCAATCTGGATCTGATTTGGGGATCGGCGCTCGCGATCACCGCGGTGCTGACGCCGCTGCTCTGAACGCCTGCAGGTTGCGCAGCGCGGCTTGCAGTGTCTCCAGGCGCTTGCAGAAGGCGAACCGAAGCTCTTTTTCGCCACGGCCTGGCGTCATGTAGAAGTTCGAGCCCGGCACGGCCGCGACTTTGGCCTCGGACAGCAGCCGCATCGCGAACTCATTCGCGTTCGTGGCCGCGTCGATCTTCGAGAAGTCCGCCATGACGTAGTAGGACCCGTCCGGCGCGGCGCAATCGAAACCCGCCGCGCGCAGTCCCGAGACCAGCAGGTCACGACGCTGCTGGTAGAAGTCCGGCAGACCTTCGTAGTACGCATCCGGTAGATTCAGCGCGGCTGCCGCCGCGATCTGGAGCGGTGTGGGCGCCTGGATCACGCTGATGTCGTGGACGGCGCGCACGTAGCGCGTGTACTTCGGTGGACAGATCGTCCAGCCGACGCGCCATCCGGTGGCCACGTGTGTCTTGGAGATGGCGTTGGTCGTGAACGTTCGTTCCCGCATTCCCGGCAGCGTGGCGACGCTGATGTGTCGAGCGTTCCCGTAAGTGATGTGCTCGTAGATCTCGTCCGTGATCACGAGCACGTCGCGCTCCCGCGCCAGCCGCGCGATGTGCTCCATCTCGTCCCGGCTGAAGACCTTGCCCGACGGGTTGTGCGGCGTGTTCAACATCACCGCCGCCGTGCGTGAGGTGATCGCGTCTTCGACTGCCCGCGGGTCGTAGGCTCGCGTCCCTGGTTCGATCGTGACGGCCCGCGGTGTCAGCCCGAGCAGCAGGCACTGCGGCAGATAGGCCTCGTGGAACGGCTCGAAGAACACGACCTCATCGCCGGGATTGGCGATCGTCTTCAGCACCGTCGTGATGCCCTCGGTCGCGCCGAGCGTGACGACGATGTCCTCGGGGTCGATGCCTTCGAGGCCGTTGAACGCCGCCGCCTTCTTCGCGATGGCGGCGCGAAGCTCAGGCACTCCGTAAGTGTAGGAGTACTGATTGTGCCCGCTGCGGATCGCCGCGACGGCCGCTTCCTTGACGGCGTCCGGCGTGTCGAAGTCGGCGAAGCCCTGCGACAAGTTGACGGCGCCGTGTTCGTTGGCGAGACGGGTCATCTTGCGGATGACCGTCTCGCCGAGCTTCCATTCGTTGAGGACGCGGTTGAGCCTCTGCTCCATGGGACCGCGCAAAGTGTATCTGACCTGCCCGCAGCCCGCGAGGTCGTCGGCCCCGCATCCCGCTGACAGGGCAGGGGTTCCACGGCCCCATCGAAACGCTATCCCAACACCACCGGGCTTCTGCCCGTGCCTTGCGCCTCTGAACATGAGGAGTTGCACGTGGACAAGACCCCCGCCCTCATGAGCGTCGCCGTTCTCGCGATGGTCTCCGCGGTGCTCGTGCCGCGGGAGCACCCGGAAAGCCGGCAGGCATCGACGGCCACCCAGAAGGAGGCCGGCAAGGAGCACGAGGCGCCGCCGCCCTCGGCCGGCGCGGTGCCCGACGATCCGTTCGAGGCGCTCAACGCGCTCGCCGAGTCGTTCGGGATCGACGTGTCGGCTGCCGGCCTCCGCCGCATGGCCGAACGCGAGAACCGCATCATCGTCGAGCTGACAGCGAGCCCCGAGCGGCGCAGCGAGGCCAAGGCGCTCCGTCACAAGTTCCGCGAGATCGCGCGTGCGCGATTCGACCAGTTGCCCGAGGTGACGAAGCACTGCCGCTCTCTGGCAAGCACACCGCCGCCTCCCCTGAAATCGGACGGCGCGCCGGAGATCCAGGCGGCGAGCCAGCGGCCGTTCGACACCGACTTCTTCAAGCTGGTCTCGTGCTTTTTCGAGCAGAAGCCGCTGGACACCAGCGCCCTCAAGCTGGCGGTTCTTCGCCAGACCGCCAAGCGACAGGACGTGGACGTCAACTTTCTGATCGCGCTGCTGCCCGATCCGATTGATTCGTTCACCGGATGGCAGTTCGACCCGATGCTCGACGCGATCTCACAGGCCGTCGCCGCCAGTGACTACATCTTCGAGCGGACGCACTTTCCCGACGCGGAGGCGGGCCATCGCGACGGGCCCGCCGGGCGCGCTCACGAGATCGAATCGAGCGTGGTGCTCTACGGGCGGCGGCCGAAACCCGTCGACGGAGATGACGCCGGGGAGGCGCCCGGGCGCTCGCGCCACGAGCGTCTCATGGTGCTGATCATCCACGAAAACCCCAGCGCCGGCGTGCACATCCAGGCGCTGATCAATGCCCTTCGACTGGTCACGGGCTGGTCGGGCAAAACGCCGAGAGGGGAGGACGCCACCATCCGGATCCTCGGCCCGACGTTCTCCGGGTCGGCCGACTCGATCGCCCGCGGGCTGCGGCAGGCGGACCGGCGCCAGATCCTCGGCGACTACTCGGTGCGTTTCATCACGGGCAGTGCGACCGATGACGCGAACAAGCAGCTGATCGAGAGCGCGTTGGCGGATCCCTGTGAGCTCGCGGATGTCACCCATGTCTCGATGCGTCGCGTCGACTCCTGCAAGCCGACACGCATCAGCTTCCATGCCACGGTGCAGCCCGACAGCCTGCTGCTGCCGCAACTGGCACGACAGATCTCCGCGGCCGGATGGCCGAGGCCGATTGCCGTGCTGTTCGAGGGCAACACGCAGTACGGCCGCTCGCTGCTGGACGAGCTGCATGACCCGTCCACGTTCGGTCGATCCGATCTGATTCTTCTGCCGTTCTCGATGAACATCTCGCGCATCCGCAACCGCGTGGACGACGAGAAGCGCGGACTTGGCGACGTGCTCGGCATGCCGGCGAAGTTCCGGCGGCTCGAGATGGATACCGCGGGCAAGCCGGCCGACCAGATTCCGCAGCTGTCGCCGTCCACGACCGCATCGTACGTCGAGCTGGCGCTCTCAGGGATGTTGCGGACGATGAGCACCGAGCGCGTCCGGACGGTGGCGCTCATGGCCACCGACGCGCGGGACAAGTTGTTCCTGGCGAGGCAGATTTCGCGCTACTCGCCCAACGTCTCGATGTTCACGGTCGAGAGCGACTCGCTCTACCTGCATCCGGATTACTCGTCCTACCTCCAGGGCGCCCTCGTCGCGTCCACCTATCCGCTCTACAGCGGCAACCAGCGGTGGAGCTACGGGTTCGAAGGCGGGACCGAGCGCCGTGAGTTCGCCAACGGCAGCGCGCTGGGCATCTACAACGCCGCGCTGGCGCTGCTCAACTACGGCGACGATGGCCGTCCGCTTCCGAGCCTGAAGGTTCAGGGCCGGATTCCGCCCAGCCTCATCGAGTACGGCGTGCCCGGCGACGATTGCATCGGCGGGTGCGCGCCGCCCGTGTGGATCAGCGTGGTCGGACGAAACAGCGCGTGGCCGGTCCGGGCGTACCCGATCGAAGCGTCCGACTACGTCTTCCGCCCCCTGGTCGGCCGGGTGAGGAGCACCGCAGGACTCGCCACGTTTCCATCGCCCGCCTTCATCGCCGTCTTCGTCGTGTTCACGGCCGGCCTCCTGCTGTGCTGGGCCTCGGCGCGGTCGGCGTCGAGCAGCCTGGCGGGTGCCGTTCGCGAGCGGTTCGTGACACTGGTCGACGGCCCGGATCAGTCACGCGGCCGTGCCTACATGCTCGTCGGCGTGATGAGCCTGTTCCTCATCGAGCTCTTCCTGCTCGCGGTCGCGGTCGCGCGGCTGCGGATCGACCCGGTGGACAGCCGCTGGACGCAATTCTGGACGTGGACCGCCGTCGTCTCTGCGCTGGCGGCGCTCGCCGCGCTCGTGGACATCGCGGCCTGTCTCGCGACGTACATGACGGCCCACGATCGTCGGCACTTGCGTCGGCGCTTCCATCTCGCGACCCGCGGCGGATGGAGCCGGCTGGCGGGCATGTTGTTTTGCGGCTGGGCGGCCGGCAGCCTGATGTGGTACGTGTGGAACCATGCGCTCGACTCGCCCTACGCGGCGGTCGGATTCGTCACGCGCGCCACTGATCTGGGATCGGGCGTCTCCCCGACGCTGCCGGTGCTGTGCCTCGGCGCCGCCATCACTCTGTGGAGCCTCGCCGAACTGGCGCGCCTGCGCAGTCCGAAGGTCGCGCTGGCCGATCCGCACGTCTGCGCGCTGATGCACCAGACGGTCAGCGGCGGGCTGGAGCATCTGTCCCGCTCCTGGGCCCTCTTGAACCGATCCACGCTGGCCGTGCCCGTGTGGCTGTCGGCGTTCGCGGTCGCCATGATCGCGGCGACCTGCTTCTTCCTGTTCGATCCTTTCGTGCGGCCGCTCGTCACCATCGAAGGCCGCTGGTTCGGGCGGTTCGTATCGAGCGGACTCCTCATCGTTCAGGTGATGATTTCGCTGTCGCTCCTCCAGTTCCTGTACCTCTGGGCGGTCCTCCGCCGGCTCCTCGAGCGGATGGCGTGGCACAAGGCGGCCGCGTACGAAACGGTGCCGCGCGCGCTCTATCCTCCGGGCCTCTTTCCGCGGGTGCCTCGCCTCATGGAGCTCCAGCCGCTCACCGGCCAGGTGGCCGAGGTCTTTCACGAGGACATGAAAGCGGATCCTCACCAGCTCTGGTCCACGTCCCGCACATGGAAGGCGATCCTCGACGCGACGGACCCGCCGCCGGCCGGGCAGCCCGCGTCCCGCAAGGCCGCGGCCATCCGCCAGCGACTCGTCGAGATGGCCTCGGCCCTCGTGGTGCGCGACGCGCTCGCGCGGCTTCAGCACAACCTCGTGTTCGTGATCGGCGGCGTGCTGCTGGTGTTCTGCAGCCATACGCTGTTTCCTTTCCAGCTGAACACCTTCCTTGCGCAGCTCGGTTGGATGTACATCGCGCTGACGTTCGGCGCCATCCTCGTCGTGCTGGTGCAGATGAAGCGCAGCGAAGTCCTGCGCCGCCTGACGGCGGCCGAGCCGGGATCGCCCGGACGATGGGACAGCGCGTTCGTCTGGCGCGTCGTCGTCTTCGCGCTGCTGCCGCTGCTGACGCTCTTCGCGGCTCAGTTCCCTGACATTGGCGGCGTGCTGCTGCAGTGGGCCGGCTCGGCTCGCTCGGCGCTGCCGTGACAGCCACTTCAGTGACAGGCACTACACTGACGATGGCACGATGCTGCGGCACTTTCGCTGGTGGGCGGACCTGCTCGACGCGCGCTTCACGATTCCCGGCACGAACGTCCGGTTCGGCATCGATCCGATCCTGTCGCTCCTTCCCGGACTGGGTGAGCTGGCCTCGCCGGCGTTCACCGTCCTGCTGCTGGTGCAGGGGCTCCACCAGCGCGTGCCGAAGGTCGTGTTGATCAAGATGGTCCTGAATGCCCTGATCGACGCGCTCATCGGCGCCATCCCGATCGCCGGCACCGTGGGCGACATCTTCTGGCGCGCGAACACCGCCAATCTCGCGCTGCTCGAACGGCACGCGATTCCGGGCCGAGCGCCGGATCGCGCCGACTACGTCTTCGTCTGGGCCGCGGCCGGACTGCTCGGATTGCTCGTCGCGGTCCCGGTGTTCATCAGTGTGTGGCTGATGAGTGGGCTGCTGAGCGCGATTGGCCTGGGGTGGTGGTAGCGCGCGGAATGACCAGCCACCGACGCGCGCGGACGGTCGCGCCGCGACGGTCGACGTCCACCTTGATTTCGTGGGCGCGGCCGTCGCGATCGGAAGAGAGTGGCGCAACGCCGATGAGATAGTAGGCCGACGTCTCACGGATGACCCTCCGAAGTGACGACTCGCCGCTGCCCACGAGCACGTGCATCAGGGCTCCGCCTGCCGTTCCCGAGAACTGATCGAGCCAGCGCATTGCCACCTGACTGTCGCGCCCGCTCGGCGACGTGATGGGTCTGCGCTTCTCGGCTGAGAAGCGTTCCAGCACGGTGCGATCGATGAAGAGCGTGTAGAGCGTGCTGTTCGATCGCGCGGCGCGCTCGCCGATTTGGACAGGGAGATTCCCGGCATCGGGCCGGCCGCCGGGGCGGTCGCTGACCGGCATGCCGGCGCTGACCAGGACGACGGTTTTCCGGGTTGGCACCGAGGCCAGCGCGTCGAAGAGCTGCCCGAGCATCTCGAGGCTCGTGCGAAGGTTGCCTTCAAGAAACGCCAACTGAGTCTGAATGTTGACCGAAAGGGTGGTGACGCAATTGATGTCCGGAGGCGTGGTGATGGCTCCGCCCGGAGCCTGAGCACCGCCGCAGACGCGGATATTGATGCGCTGTCGGGCTGCACCGTCGACAAGGTAGTCCACCATCTCGGACGCGCCCAGGCTGACGCCGCCGGAGAGCGGCGGATCCCGCTGACCGGTCACCTGATCCAGAGCCTTCTCTACGGCAGAGCGATCGGTCGTCGGATCGATCTTGGGGCCGAACGGAAATGCGAACAGTCCGACAGCATCCGAGGGTTGCAGACCTTTGACGAATTGCCGGGCCGCGTCCACGACTCCACGAGAGACCCCCGGATCGAAGCTCAGGCAGTCGATCGCGAGCACGAAGATCCGGCCTGGCGTCGTGGCTGTCGTCGAGGGAGGTGCCGGTGGCGCTGCCGGGTCTGGGGGGTGAGACGCCGCACCGCCGCTCGCCCCGTACGCAATCAACTGCGCTGAGACGACCTCGCGGCGCCGGCCGTCGATCGTGACGTCGAAGTCCCGGGCGGCGAGGTCGAGCACCGGCTGACCATCCCGATCGATCACCTGGACGTCAACGGCAATGAGCTCGATACCGCTTCGAAATTGTGGTGCTTGCTGAAATCGAGATGGTCCGCCCGCCTCGAGCACGACGACGGCGCCGGCGACCGCCAGGCCGGCCGAGGTGATCGCCGCCGTGTGCGACAGGGGCACGGCCCGATCCTACGCCAGACAAGGGACGTACAGATCCTTCCCGATGAAGGTTCGCGCGTCGTGCGCCGCGTTGCTGATCGCGCTGGTCGCGGCGAGCGCCGCCTCGGCCGAGGTCGTTCGGGTCGAGATTCACAAGCGCATCGACGAGGGACGATACGAACGCGTGGTCGGACGCGTGTACTTCGCGGTGGACCCGCAGCTACCGGCGAATCGCGCGATTGCCGACCTCGCGATCGCGCCGCGGAACGCCGCCGGGCTCGTCGAGTTCTCCGGCGACCTGCTGTTCATCCGCCCGAAGGACGGCCGCCGTGCCAACGGCACGGTCTTCTTCGAGGTCGTCAATCGCGGCCGCGATCAGTCGTTGGGTCTCATGAGCGGCGCGCGAGTCATCGAGCGCGTCGCCGGAAGAGTGGGACCTCGGCGACCGGTTCATGCTCGAGCAGGGCTTCACGATGGCGTTCATCGGCTGGCAGTTCGACGTCGCCGCCAGTCAGGGCCTCGCGCTTCAGGCGCCGTCCGTTCCGGTGCAGGGACTCGTTCGCGCGAGCGTCGTCGAAGGCGGCACGGCGCGACAGAGCCGGGGATTCGGTCTCGGCTATTGCGCGCTCGACGCACGACAGCCTGACGCGCGGCTGACATTCCGCTCGCGGATTGATGGCGCCGGTCACGGTGCTGCCGCGCGAGACGTGGCGATTCGGCCCGAACGGCTGCTCGGTCCTTGTCGAGGCTGGACTCGAGCAGGGACTGTACGAGGCCATCTACGAGACGAGCGGGTCGCCCGTCGCGGGCCTCGGGCTGGCCGCCGTGCGCGACTTCGCGTCGTACCTCGAAGCACGGCGCCGGAGCGCGCGGCACTCCGGGAGCAGCCTGCGCTGCTTCAGCGCGTGCTGGGATTCGGCTACTCGCAGAGCGGCCGGTTCCTTCGCGAGCTCGTGCGCGACGGCTTCAACGTGGACGAGCGCGGCCGCATGGTCTTCGACGCGATGATGATCTCGTCCGCCGGCGCCGGCGGCGGCAGCTTCAATCATCGGTTCGCGATGCCCGGACAGGCCGGCAACTCGGTGCTCTCGATCCTCCGGCCCGTCGATCTTCCGCCATTCACCGACGACGGGCTGCTGGCGAAGGCGCGACAGGCTGGCGCGACGCCGAAGATCTTCTACACGTTCTCATCCACAGAGTACTGGGCGCGCGCGGGCTCGCTGACGCACACGACCGAGGACGGCACCGCAGACGTTCCCCTGGCCGACCGCTCGCGCCTCTATTTCCTCGCGGGCACGCCACACGCTGGAGGACCGCCACCACCGGCGCGCGTGCCGGCGCTGCGCCACCCTCCGAACTTCGCCGATCAACGATGGGTCCTGCGGGCGCTGCTCGTCGATCTGCAGGCCTGGATCCGATCGGGCACTCATCCGCCGCCTTCACGGTATCCGACCGTTCGCGAGTCAGCGAACTGGTCCCGCGCGACGCGGTCACGTTTCCGACGCTCGCGGCGCTGCCGTTCGCTCCGTATCTGCCGCAAGTCTGGCGAATGGACTACGGCGCCGACTATCAGGCGACGCGCGTCATCACCAACGAGCCGCCGGTGCTGGGTCGGCGCGTACGCTGGTGCTGGTGCCGCAAGTGGACGACGATGGTAACGACACGGGCGGCGTGCGCCCGCCGGAAGTGGCCGTGCCGCTTGGAACCTACACAGGCTGGAACGTCAGTGTCCCGCAGCTTGCGGATCTGAGCTACCTGGCGGGACTGCGCGGCGCGTTTGAGCCCTTCGCCCGGACGCGTGCGGAGCGTGAGCGATTGGGAGATCCACGCCCGTCTGTCGAAGAGCGCTACGCGAGTCGCGAGGACTACCTCGCGCGCGTCTCTCGCGCGGCACGGGATCTCGTGCGGCAGCGGTTCATGCTGCGCAGACGACGTGCAGGCTGTGATGCGGAGGGCAGCAGGGCTGTGGGACGTCCTTCTCGGAACCACCGAGCCCCGCTGAGGCGTCACCCGATCATCGCCGTTCGCCGGCGCACGAGCTGAACGGCCAGGCCCCATGGATCGCGCAGCATCGCCATCACGTCGCCGGCCTCCGTCTGTTGCACGTCGCCCTCAGCCGTCGCGCCGGCCGCGATGAGACGCGCACGCTCTGCCGCCACGTCGTCCGTTGAAAACGCCAGGTGCAGGAGGAGGGGATCCATGCGCCGGTAGTCCGGCACGGCCACTTTCGGGTTGGCGTAAAACTCCAGCATGACGGCATCTCCGTCGTCTGCGAGAAAGTGCCCGAAGGGCGGCGCCGTCTGGGCACGTTTGATCGTCATGCCGAGGTGCGCCACGTACCAGCGCGCCAGCGCGACCGGATCTTCGACCTGATACGCCGTATGCTCGATTTTCATACTAGGCACTAAGTTAGGCACTGGGCACTAGGCACTAGGCACTGGGTAGGCCCTTGCTAGTGCCCAGTGCCCAGCGCCCAGTGCCTAGAAGTGTCACCAGGTAAACCGCATGCCGATCTGCATCGTCCGCGACGAGCCGGGCAGCCCGGCCTGGTAGCCTGCCAGCGTCGTGCTGCCGATCCCAACGGTCGGCACGAACGTCACGCGGTTGAACACGTTGTAGGCGTCGATGAGCAGCTCGAAGCTCATCTTGCCAGCCAGTCGAACCCTCTTGCGCAGGCTCAGGTCTGCGTTGAGCACGAGCGGCCCGGTCACGACGAGCGAACGGACGCCGCAGTCGCCGTACCCGTTCGCGATCGTCTCGATGCAGTCCGGGCCGTTGGCCGGCGCGAAGTAGCGGCCGCTCGGCGGTCCGAGCGGACCGTAGCCGGTCGGCGACGTCGCGACGAGACTGTAGGCCTTGATGGTCTCGTCGATGATGTCCTGCGGCCACGCGTAGATGATCTGGTTGTTGTTGGCAGGCGCCAGCTTCCGCAGCCTGAACAGTTCCTGCACCTCTTTCTCCGACATGTTGACGACGCGCACGTTGCCGAGGTCGAAGAGCCGGCCGCTCTGCATGCGCATCGTGCCGCTGATCGTCCAGCCGTTGATGATGCGATCGAGCACCGGCCCGGCATCGCTCGCCCAGCGCAGGCCCTGGCCGAACGGCAGCTCGTAGACGCCGGTGACCTTGAACGCGTGCGTGACGTCGCCTTCGGTGCCCGTCTGACGCGTCAGGATCCTCGGCACCCGGAACGAGTATCGCGACGAGGTGTAGCTCTTGCCGAAGACGTAGTTGGCGTCGAGCTGCAACCCGGCGGACAGCCGGCGCCGGTACATCATCTGCAGGGCGTTGTAGGTCGTGTACCCGCCGTGACCGGTGACGTTCGCGCCGCCGAGCATGTCCGGGTTCGCGCGGAAGAAGTTCGGGGCCAGACCTGCCGCGATCGAGTTGGTCTGACGCCCCGGGTCGCCCGCGAGACCCGTGGTCGAATTGGTTCCGGCCGGCGTGAACGGATTCGAGTTGAACATCTGGAGCGGGTTCACGAAGCTCGAGCTCCGGAAGTTGCCCGACGTGTACGCCGTCGCGTCCTCCGATCGTCCCTTCGGGAGGCCGCTGAAGAACGCGAGGTAGATCGGCAGCGGAGACGTGCCCGTGCCGGGCCCGAAGTAGGCGAACGAGCCCGCACGCGATCCGCCCGCGGCGATGTTCGCCTGCAGGTTGGCCTGCGCCAGCTTGAACTCGTCGAGGAACCCGTTCTCGAGGATGTTCGCTTCGTTCATGTTGTAGCTCGTCCACTGCAGGCGGCTTCGCGTGCCGACGTAGCGCACTTCGATGGCCGAGGTCCGGCCGAGCGCCCGCGACATGCCGGCCGTCCAGGTATCCGAGTACGGCACCTGGATGCCGGGATCGAACACGCTGACGCTGCCAGTGGCCACGGTGTTGCTCAGCGGATACTCCGGCGCCTCGAGCAGACAGCCGGTCGGCTTCGGCGCCGGGAGCGGCGGGCAGAGCGGCGCGGGGCCGAGATACCCGTCGCGGAACAGCAGCGGCACCGTGAGGTTGCCGTTGCCGGTGTTGCGCGTGGCGCTGATCGACACGCCCGGATTCGCGTTGAACACGCTCGTGAAGTCGTTCATTCCGCGACGATCGTACGAGCGGCTGATCCCGCCGGAGAACGACGTGTCCCCCTGCTGGCCCAGCAGCGTTCTGAAAAAGCCGGTCTGCCCGCCGGGCGTCCAGTTGACGCCGATGCTGGGCGCGATGTTGTCCCAGTCGGTCTGGTAGGCTTCGACGCCTTCCCCGTAGTTCTGGTACGTCGGGCGTATGCCGGGCATGACGCCTTGCTTGAAGAGATTGCACGTCTCCGGCGTCGGGTCGCTCTGATTGCAGCCCGGCACGTTTCCGGAGAGGCCCCAGACGTCGTCGAGCGTCGCGGTGGAATAGCTGCCGTTCAACGCGTAGAAGGGCAGTTGCACTGCATACCGCACGCCGACGTTGACCGACAGGTTCGGTCTCATCCGCCAGTTGTCCTGAATGAACGCGTCGACTTCCTGGAGTCGGCCTTCTTGCTTGCTCGTGCCGATGTACACGTACTTCCCCGTGTTCGGATCGAGCCGCGCGTTTCCGGTGATGGCCGTCACGCGGCCCGTGAGGACCGCGTACAGGTTGGCGGCGTTGCCGAGGTCCGTGGCGTTGCTGCCCGGGAAGTTCTGCGTGCCGGGCGTTCCGGAGAACATCGTGAACGCCGGATCGCCGTTCTGCGTGCCGAGCGTAATCCCGGGGACCGACGTCCGCGTCTCCGCCCAGATGTCGTACCGGCCGTACGCGCCGCCGAAGCTCAGGCTGTGCGCGCCTTTGAGCCAGGTCAGAGTGTTCTCGATGTTCAAGGCCGTCGCGTCGCGCGCGCTGCCCCCTGACGTCGGCCCGGCGTTCGTGATGCCGGCGGCGCTGATGCCGACTTGATAGCCTGCCTGATTTGCCAGCGGGCCGGTCCACATGTCCTTACTGAGGTTGGGCGAGAACTGCACGGGGGCGCCCGACTTCGCCGACGCGCAACTCATTGACCAGCATCGCGCCAAGCGTGGAACGGACGGAGCCGGTATACGCGTTTCGCAGCGATCCCTGCACACCATAGACGGGGAAACCCGGCCAGGTGCGCTCGTTGTCGTTGGTCGTGTCCACCGAATTGGCGAAGACCTGCCGGTACGCCGTGAACGACAGCCGGTGCCGGCTCGACAGGTTGTAGTCCATGCGGACCGTCGGATAGTGCGTCTTCGACCCGGTGTCCTGCTGGAACGTGAAGCGTTCCGCGTTCGGGTTGCCGCTGATCGGCGCGAACGTGCCGGGGCTCGCGGTCGCGCCGCGAATGTCCTGCAGCAGCTTGAGGATGATCGGATCGGCCGTCGACGTGTGGCCATTGCGGGCCGCCAGCGCGAACAGATCGATGCCCTCGGCGGGGCCGTTCGTGTAGCGGAAGATCCCTCGCTGCGCGTCCGGCAGGAGCAGCGTGGACGTGGTCGTCGTCGTGTTCGGCGAGCGCGACTCCTCGTAGTTCATGAAGAAGAACAGCTGGCCGCGGCCGTCGTAGAGGCCGGGAATCAGCACCGGGCCGCCCACGCGGAAGCCCGGCTGATGCAGCGTCGTCGGCCCTTTCGGCAGCCCGCGGATCTTGTTCGAATACGAGTTCGAATTCAGCCGGTCGCTCCGGTAGAAGTGATACGCGCTGCCGGAAAACGTGTTGCTGCCCGAGCGCGTCGTGAACCTGATCTGGACGGCGCCCTGGCCGTTCGCATCAGCGCCCTGCGCGGCCGACGTGACCGTCACTTCCTCGATCGCGTCGAGTCGCGGGCTGACGATCGCGAAGAAGCCGTCGCTCGACTTGAGCGTGTTGTCCTGGATGTTCACGCCGTCGAGCGTGATGCTGATCGCGCTCTGGGGCAGGCCGTTGATCTGCGAGTCGCGCGTGCCGCCCGGCGTCTGCACGCCCGGCAGGAACTGCACGAAGTCCAGCGTGCTTCGGCTGCCGGGCAGGCTGACGATCGATTTCGTGTTGATCGTCGTCGCCACCGCGGCCGACTGCGTCTGAATCACTTCCGTCGCGCCCTGCACGACGACCGTTTCGCTGACGCCGCCGACCTCGAGCTTCGCCCTGACGGTAGCGGGCACACCCGCCGTCACCGTGACGTCCTTCAGCACCGCGGTCTTGAATCCGGTCAGCGACACGGTGACCGTGTAAGTGCCGATGTTCAGCGTCGGCACGGTGAACGCCCCGACGGACGACGTGACGGCGCTGAATTCGGCGCCGGTGCTGTCGCTCTTGACGGTCACGGTGGCTCCGGGCACGAACCCGCCGTCGGTATCGACGACGACTCCGGTGATGGACGACGTGGCGCCGCCTTGCGCGAAGGCCGGCGTCGAGAGGACAAGCGAGATCAGCGCGATCGGGAACAGGCGTCGCATGCAATGACTCATCGGTCGCTCCTGGAAGGCAACCTCGAGCGGTTGGAGTGGGGCGCGGAGCCAGACTATACACCGGTGCAGTGACCGGTCAAGGGACTAACGCATGGGATTCCGGGCCGGATTGCCGGCCCGCGGGACGCGGCCGTTACTGCGGAACTCGGTTCGTCACCGCCTTCAGCCGGTACGTAAACGCGCCGAGCAGGTCGCCCGCTTTCTTTTCCTGATGACAGAGCAGGCAGGATGCCTGCGCCCGCAGCGCCCCGACGCACCGCATCACGCCAGGCGGGTCACCATCGGCGATGGCGATGTCACGGCCCGCGCGGAGGGCGCCAAGGGCACCCGACTCGAACGCGGTGGGCGGCCGGAGCTTCGCGAGCAACGTCTCCGGGCGCATCCCGTGCATTCTCGGGACGTAGACGACGGGCGTTTCCCGCCGTTCGAGGCCAATGAGCTCCAGGGATTCGATGGTGTAGCGAGTGCGCCCAAGATCGAGGATTCCCGAACGATCGATCATGACCGGACTTCTCATGCGCGCCAGTCCGAGGCCTTCAGCGGAGACGAAGCGTTGGACGTAGGTGTCGTGCATCTCTTCGCACGATTCCCACGCGGGTTGAGCGCGAGGCGGTGCGATCGGAGCGTTCTGGGCGGCCAGCACCGAGGCGGTGAGCAGCAGGGCCGCAGACGCCGTCACGGCCGCGGGGAGCGGAGCGTTCATGACGTACCTCCCTGAACAGTCGAGGACTGATCATGGGACGAACGGCACCGGCAGGTGGTTGGGGAGGAGAACCCGACCGGCCTGTCCGGCTACATCCTGCCGCTCGTCTTTCTCGCGATCGTCACGTCACGCTGAGACGGCGTCAGCCCTTCTTCGGCTTGAACGCGTCCTCGACCTGCTTCTTGATGTCCTTCCAGTTCCTGGACAGGAGTTTCTCTTCTTCCTTCGTCAAGATCCGGAATGGCACGCGGAGCAGCCCGCCATCGAGCTTGACGTTGAGCCAGTGCTGGCCGTACGCGATGCCGCCGGGCACCTTGAAGAACAGCCGGCCGAGACACGCTCGCGTCGGGCTCAGCTCGACCTCGTCCCAGGACATTCCCGGCTTGCCGAGCTCCGCGAAGAAGCCGATCCGGCACGCCTGCGACGCCATCGGCGGGAAGTAGTTGATCGAGTCGCGCATGACTTTGTTCCGCTGCTCGAGCGCCATCAGGTTCGCCCCGTTGTACTCCTGGTTGGACGCGAGCGGAATCGACTTGCCGTCGGGGATCTCGAGCGAGACCTCGTCCCGCATGAGCTTTTGCGCCTGCTGGCGTTCGCGCAGCGCCGCCCCCACCTCGAGCATCAGCCATTCCTCGCCGATCGACGCGTTGGCGATGCGATAGCCGAGGATGACGTAGCCCTCGTTGTTGTAGGCGGCACGGACGAACTCCCCTTCCATCGTCATGATTTGAGGGACGCCAGGCTCGGGAATCTTGACGACCGGCTTCTGCTGGCTTTGTGCATCGCCCGGAACCCCGAGCGGCCACAGTACCAGCGCGCAGGCGATCGCCAGCGCTAATCCTCGCGTGCGTGTCATGGGAGTCTCCTTTGGGCTCGTCCTCGTCCGAGCGTGGCCAGCCCGCGACCGGTCGTGGACGCTTCCGTCCGCGTATCGTCGCCCACACTGCGTTCAGGCGCAAGAACAGGGCACTTTTCCCGGTTGGAACGTCCGACCCGGCCCGCCGCCATCCGTGATGGGTGGACTGATGCGAGAAACAGGCCAGAATCGGCGGCCGTGCACTATCCTCTCGACGGCAGGTGCGCGTATGGAACAGCGACGACTGGGGCAGTCGGGCCTGAGCGTCTCGGCCCTGACGTTCGGGACGATGACGATCGGGGGCCGGGATCGTTTCGCGAAGATGGGGAACCTCGGCGTGCCCGAGACCGGGCGAATGCTCGACATGCTTCGCGAGACGGGCGTCACGACGATCGACACGGCTGACGCCTACTCCTCGGGCGGTGCCGAAGAGATTCTCGGCCAGGCGCTGAAGGGCAGGCGCCACGAGTTCGTGCTCGTCACCAAGGTGTTCCTGCGCATGGGCCCGGGGCCGCACGACACCGGCCTGTCGCGCAAGCATGTGATCGAGGGCTGCGAGGCCAGCCTCCGCCGTCTCCAGACCGACTCCATCGACCTGTACATCAGCCACCAGCCCGACCAGTTCGTGCCAGTCGAGGAGACGGTGCGCGCGTTCGACGATCTGGTCAGGCAGGGCAAGGTGCGGTACGTCGGCTGCTCGAATCACTCCGCGTGGCATGTCATGAAGGCGCTCGCGGTGTCAGATCGACATGGCCTCGCCCGCTACGAATGCCAGCAGGTCAACTACTCGCTTGTCGCGCGCGACGTCGAGCGCGAGATCGTTCCGCTCGCGCTCGATCAGCGCGTCGGTGTGATGGCCTGGAGCCCGCTGCATGCCGGTCTGCTCAGCGGCAAGTTCCGGCGCGACGCGCGGCCGGCCGTCAGCCGGCTGAACGAGCTCGACGCGCCCGGCACGATCGACTACGAGCGGCTCTACCGGATCGTCGACGTGCTGGACACGATCGCCAGCGCGCGCGGCGTCACCGTGCCGCAGGTCGCGTTGAACTGGGTGCTCCACAAACCCGGCGTGGACACTGTGATCGTTGGCGCCCGCGACGAAGCGCAGCTTCGTGACAACCTGGCCGCCGCCGGCTGGCAGCTGTCAGTCGAGGAGATGGCCCGGCTCGACGCGGTGAGCGCGTTGCCCGAGCTCTACCCGCACTGGCATCAGCACAAGTTCGGGATCGAGCGGAATCCACCCCTGCCGAGCGTTCGAGGAAGCCAGGCACCTGTCTCGCCGTAGCCTTGGCGAAGGCGGATAGGCACGCAACGTGCTTTTAGACTCGCGTGTCCAGCCCGTCCTCCGGGATTTCGGCCTGTTTCGTCGTGCTGGCGATCACACTTTGCGTCGCGTGCGGCGAAACTCGTTTCGAATTGCCGGTGGGCGACCCGCTCAATCCCGAGACGCATCGGGCGCAGATTGTCGCGATCGACGCCATCCTCTTCGAGGACGGGGGATTGGGGCCGGTTCAGCGGCAGGAGCTGGAGAAGAGGCTGCTCGAGTTGAGTGAGATCGCGACGGCCGACAAAGCCAACACGTACGCCGCGCACCTGGGCCAGCAGCTCCGCATGCTGGCGACTGCGGCGTCGCGCACCCGCGTCGGCACGCCGCTCCTGGACTCGCACCTGCGGCAGTACTGGTTTCGGTTGCGCGGCAGCCTCTTCGACGACGCCGCCTGGTTCCGCCACAGTTCAGCTGATCCGATCGAATCGGCCGTCGCGAAGACGCAGACCCGATAGCGTGTCGAAAAGACTGAACCATGGAGGGCCATGGAGAAGACCCTGCTGGTTTTTCTTCGGACCGCCCATGGTTCAAACTCTTGCCAGCAGGCTCTTGCCGCGCTGGCGCTCGCCAACAACGCTTGTCGAAAAAGCCTCAAGCATGGAGGGCCATGAAGAAGATCGTTCCGTCTTTTCTTCATGCGCCTCCATGGTTCAATCTTTTGCCCGCGAACTCTGCCAGAATGTCGGACCGTGTTTCGCCGCTCCCGTCAGCCGCCATCGTCACCTGACGTCCCTTCCACTGAGACGGCCATCCGCGACGCGTTCTGGATCGTCCTTGGCCGTGCGCCGTCGGACGACGAGGTGCTCGCGAAGCTCGCCGACTTCGCGAAGGGCGGCAGCGGCGCGGTCGTCGCGGAGCTCCTGTCCTCGCCGGAGTTTCACATCATCTTCTGCGGATGGACCGACGACGTCGGCATCGGGAAGGATCCGGTCGCGCACGAGACAGGTCTGCGCGGGTTGGGATCCGATGCGGCGTTCGTCTCGCGAGCGTACGAGTTTCTTCTCGGGCGGCCGGCCGACGCCGAGGGCCTCGCGCACTACTCGCGCGCGCTCGCGGCCGGCGAGGCGCGCCGGGAAGTCGTTCGCGTGCTCGTCGTGTCCGGAGAATTTGCCGAGCGATACAAGGGCTTTTCCGCGCAGAAGGGCGGCTACCTGCCACGCGACGTCCAGTTGTGCGAGCTGGCCAATCCCGCCAAGTGGGACAACCCGGACTGGCTGCGGCTCCTGCGTGAGCTCGAGGTGCTTCCGCACCACAAGCTCGCGATGCACCGGAAGAGCTACGAGTTCACGCAACTGCTGTTCGGCCTCACGCGCCTTGGCCGTCTGCAGGAATCGGCTTCGGTCCTGAGCGTCGGCGCCGGGCACGAGTGCGTGCTTTATTGGCTGGCGAACCGCGTCGGCCGGGTCGTCGCGACCGACGCGTATGAGGGCCGCTGGCAATCCGACGGCGCGCGCGAAGGCGACGAGCGCGTGGTGGACAACCCCGAGCAGTACGCGCCCTTCCCGTACCGGGCCGATCGGCTGTCGTTCAGGCGAATGGACGGCCGCGCGCCTCGGTTTTCCCGACCACGAATTCGACGTCGTCTACTCCCTGTCGTCGATCGAGCACTTCGGCGGCCTCGCCGGTGCACGCGCCGCGATGCGCGAGATGGCGCGAGTGCTGAAGCCCGGCGGGGTGCTGGCCGTCGCGACGGAGTACATCCTGAGCGGGCCCGCGTACGAAGAAGCGTTCAGTCGCGACGACATTCAGGCGCTCGTCGAGGCGTCAGGCTTGTCGCTCGTCGAGCCGATCGACTCCGCGGTGTACGAGCGTTACGACTACCGCGCGGTCGACCTGCGCCAGGACCTGCACCTGCGTCCGCACATGGTCGTGCAGATCGACGACACCGTGTTCACATCCGTGATGATGTTTCTCACGAGGCTTGTCGAAAAAGCCTGAACCATGAAGGGCCATGAAGAAGATCATTCTGGTTTTTCTTAGTGGCTCAAGCTCTTGTCACCAAGCTCTTGCCGGCGCTAGCGCTTGCCAACCGCGCTTGTCGAAAAAGCCTGAACCATGGAGGGCCATGAAGAAGATCAGTTTGGCTTTTCTTCATGAGCCTCCATGGTTCAATCTTTTGCCAGCAAGCTCTTGCAAGCGCCAGTGCTGGCCAGTACGGTTTGTCGAAAAAACAAACTGAGTAAGGTTTCCTTCGTGTCCTTCATGGTTCAATCTTTTGTCCGCTAGCTTTTGCCAGCGCCAGCGCTCGGGTTTTCAGCGCACAGGCACCGCGGGAATCTGACTCGTGCCGGCGAGCGTTCGCGGGGCGGCCGGCGTGAGACCGGTCGCCGCATTGACGAGGCCCATCCGCAGAAAATCGTCGCGCGTCGCGCCGCGATTGAGACCCGAGTTGAACACCGTCCGCGTCGCCAGCAGGTCGAAGTCGGTGAGCTGGAGCGGAAGCGCGGACGAGAAGACGCCCGGGCCGAAGCTCATGAGCGAGAGGCGCGCTCCGCCGATCAGGTTGCCGTCCACATGGCACAGGCCGAGGACGCCGTGTCCGATCGCGTCGTGCACATAGGCGGCAGTGAACTGATTCGTGGCCAGGACGGCGCGTGCCGAGAGAATCAGCGGCGTCCCCGGCACGAAGCTGAAGCTCGTGCAGCCCTGGGCGAAGCCGCATCCCACGCTCTGGGGATTCGGGTGCGTCGTTGCCGTCACTTGATTGGCGGCCGGCGCCGGGTTGGCGTCGGACGTCGATCCCACAGTGACCGACAGTGCCCCGGCGCTCGCCCCCGGGACCGTCCCCGCCGCATCGGCGAGCGCGATGGCGCTCACCTGCGGCACTGTTGACGAGATGAGCAGCTGCACGTTCGTGCCGGACGGGAACCCGAGCCAGCGGCCGAACGACTGCGGACAGCCCCGCACGCCGTCGGTCGGCGTGAGCGGACCCGTGCCGAGAAACAGGGCTTCGATGTAGTCGCGCATGAAGGAGCTCAGGTCTACGGAAGAGGCGACCGCGATCTGGGCCGATCCCCGGACCCCCTGAAACGTCGCCGAGATCGTCACGTCGCCGAGACCGACGGCGATCACGAGACCGCCGCTCACCGTCGCGACCGACGGCGCTGACGAGATCCACGTAGCGTCCGTGGTCACCGTCCGGACTTGTCCGTCTGAGAAGGTGGCGCTCGCCGAGAACTGCGTGCGCCCGCCGAGCGCCGGAGCGGCGCCCGCGACCGAGACGCTCATGACCGTCGGCGACGACGGGCCCGGACGCGAATCACGGCCGCAGGCGAGGGTGCCTGCCAGCGCGCCCGCCAGACCGGCGAATCTCGCCCAACGCGAGTGCCCGAGACCCCAGCGTCCCATCGAGTCCTGTGGTGTCGCCGCTGACTCGTGCGGCGGTCAGCCCGCCACTCGTGTCGCGATGAGCGTACCGGCCTTCCTCATCTTGCCTGACTCCTTGACCTTCACGTCGGCCGACATCCGGTTCACCGCAGTGATCTTGAATGCGACCTCATATTCTGCAAACTGCGGATACTTGAAGTTTTCCTTGATCTTCCGTCTGATTCTCGACTCCAACTTGAGCCGCTCGATTCGACTTCCACCCAGCCACGGAAACTCCCATTGGAACCATGTCCGGCCTATCTGCACATCCTTGAGCTCGACGCACAGTTCCGCATACTCTTCGAGTCCGTCCAGGAGCTTCCACACCGAGAGGCCCCAGTACTCCGAGCCGCCTTTGCCCGCTCCATAAGACAAGCATAGATCTCCGACTGACCTTGGGTTGGTGGCCTGACATCCCAGGAGCTTGTTCCCCCAGTCCGGTTCCCATTCAATCGTGGCCTCCCAACGTCCGTGGAACTTTCGGCGATCGCGGCCGAACACCGCGAGCACCCAGGATAACAAGCCAACAAGAACGGCCATTCCGTATCGGTTGACTCCCGACGCGACCATCGCCCAGATATCGATCTGACCGCCTGACACCGAGTCCTGCATGCTCAATCCCCAATCCCTGTTTGGCTACGTGAAGCCCTGCTCACGCGCTGCGTCAGCCGTGGCGGCTCATGGTGTATCGAAGGCGTCCTGGCGACAAGCGAGGTGTCACTCCGTCTCCGTCGGGTCTACCACGCCCACTCTCGTTCCCATTCTCAAACGCGTTCTACCCATTTCAACCAGGTAGCGCGTCCGAAGCACCACGCCCGGAGGGGCATTCTTCTTGCACTTCACGCTGCCGGGCGCGCGACGAGTGGTGGCGCGACCGTTGATTCGAGGTGCCTATGCGAATGCGATTGAGCGCAACGGGTCTGGTGCTGGCGGCGCTGCTCTGGTCCAACGCGGCGTTGGCGCAGCAGAAGCACGTCGCCGACGTGTCGGACGTGCGTCAGGCGATCGCCAAACAAGTGCAGAACGACTCGTCCAACCGAGCCGTGCTCACCCGCGTGCTGAAACAGCGCGAGGTGCGGGACGCGGCGGCGATGATGGGCGTGGATCTCGAGCGCGCCGAGCGCGCGATTCCCACACTGAGCAGCGAGGAGCTCTCGACGCTCGCCGCGTCGGCGCGCAACATCGAGCGTGACCTCGCCGGTGGCGACGTCGTCGTGATCGGCGTCACGACGCTGCTGCTCATACTGATCCTGTTCGTTTTGCTCGTGAAGTTGTGACCTGGCGGGGCGTGCGATGACGCCACTCGCCCGGTGGCTGACGATCTTCGCGGTCATCGCGTGGCTGCCGGCTGCTGAAGCGGCCGGCAGTCCACGCGAGGCTCAGCTTCCCGCCCCGCTGCTCGACGTTCCTTATCTGTCCCAGACCGAAGCGCTCTGCGGCGGCGCCGCGCTCGCGATGGTCCTGCGATACTGGGGGGAGCGGGACGTCTTCGGCCAGGATTTCGCGTCGCTGCTCGACACGCGCGAGCGCGGGATTCGCACGTCGGCGCTCGTCTCGGCCATCCGGAATCGCGACTGGCAGGCCATTGTTGGCAGCACCGCGGTCGCGCAGCTCGACGCTGACTTCGCGTCACATGTGGCGCGGGGCCGCCCCGTGATTGCCCTGCTCGAAGAACGGCCCAACAGATATCACTACGTCGTCGTCATCGGCGTCACCGACAGGACGGTCGTCGTTCACGATCCGGCACGTGCGCCGTTTCGTGTCTTGTCGCGCGAAGAGTTCGGCCGGCGCTCCGCGGCCGCCGGCAACTGGATGCTCATCGTGCTGCCACCAGTGGAGCTCCGTCGCGCGGCGCACGTCGTGCCGGCCGCGACGGTAGAACCCATCGCGCCGCCGTCCGCCAACCGGCCTTGCGGAGAGTTGGTGGAGCGCGCCGTCGCCAGAGGCCGGGCCGGCGATCTCGCTGCCGCCGAACGCGAGCTGATCTCCGCGCGAGAGCAGTGCCCTGACGAAGCGGCGCCGCTCGTCGAACTGGCGGGCGTGAGGTTCCTGCAATCGCGATGGCGTGAGGCGCGCGAGTTGTCGGAACGCGCCGTGAAGCTCGCCCCGGCCGAACGGCAGGCGTGGGAGCTGCTGGCGGGCAGCCGGTTTCTCGAAGGAGACCTCGCCGGTGCGCTCGACGCTTGGAACCACGTCGGCGAGCCGCGCGCGGATCTGATCGATGTGAAAGGGATCGCGCGCACGCGTTATCCCGTGGTCGTGTCGATGCTGGAGATGCACCCGCGACAACTGTTGACGGCGGACGCGTTCCGGCAGGCGGCGCGGCGTCTCGATGCGCTGCCGGCTGCCTCCGCGACGAGCCTGCGGTACGAGCCGCAGGACGACGGCACGGCGCGCGTGACGGCGTCGGCTGCCGAGCGCGAGATGCTTCCGCGCGGTCTCGTGCCGCTTGCTGCCATCGGAGCGCAAGCCGCGATCACGCGCGAGGTGCGCGTCGACGTCGTGAGTCCGACCGGCAGCGGGGAAGTCTGGACCGGCGGCTGGCGCTGGCCGTCGAAGCGCCGTCGTCTTGCGCTTCAGCTTGCGGCGCCGTCGCCAGGCTGGTTGCCCGGCGTGACGACCGCCGACCTGTCGTGGGAGCGCCAGACGTATCGTGCCGGACCGGGCGCACCAGATCCGACGTTCGCAGCCGTTCGACGGCACGCGGGCGTGAGCGTTTCCGACTGGATCAGCGGCCGGGTGCAACTGCGCGCCGGCGGCGCGTACGATCGGTTCGACACCGTCGCGACCGCGAGCCTGAGCGGCGGCGGTGAGATTCGGCTGGCCGGCGACCGCGTGGCCGTCGGCGCGTCGGGCGCGATCTGGCAGCCGTTCGGCGGCGGGCGTCACTTCACCGCCGGGACAATCTCGGGCCAGTGGACGTCGCGGCTCGACACGTCGGCGCCGCTCCTGTCCGCGAACGCCGGCGTCACGGTCGCGAGTCGCGATGCGCCGCTTGCGCTCTGGCCGGGCGCGGGCGCCCGATACGGACGCGACGTGGTGCTCCGAGGGCATCTCCTTGTCGAGGACGACGTCATTACCGGCGAGGTGTTCGGCCGCCGTCTGGCGTACGCCACCGTCGAGTACGAGCATCCGCTTCGCGATTTGCCGTTTGCCCGAATCAGCGCGGCCGTCTTCGCCGATACCGCGCGCGCGTGGCATCGCCTCGGCGGCGCACCGCCTTCAATTCTGCACGTTGACGTGGGCGGAGGCTTGCGCGTGAACGCTCCAGGAATCGGCGGTCGCGTGCGGCTCGACGTCGGCTGGGGACTGCGCGACGGCAACGTCGTCGTGTCGGCAGGCTGGGCGACACGATAGACAAAGACTGAACCATGAAGGGCCATGAAGAAGACCCTTTAGTTTTTCTTCGCCAGTTCGAGCTCTGCCGACAACTCTTGCCAACAACGCTTGTCGAAAACCTCAAAACGTCGAACTTCGAACTCTGCAGGTGCTACGATTCCCTGGAAACGTTTGACAATGACATTTGCCGGCCGTCTGAGGTCATGCGACTGCGTGTGAGGCGGTTTTGATCTTTGCGGCTGTGGCGGTCGGCTGATCTATGCCGGCCGCCGGAGCCGCCGCCCGTCGTCGGCGTCTTACGCCGGTCCTTTCAGAACCGTTCTGCATACAGGATCGCGAATTGGTTCATCGCCGCGCGCCAGTGGTGCGCCGGCGTGCGACCAGCCGGCCGTGATGTTGCGAAGCGCCAGCCAGATCAGCTTCGTCGCGGCCTCGTCGGTCGGGAAGTGGCCGCGCGTCTTGATGATCTTCCGCACCCGCGCATGCACGCTCTCGAGCGCGTTGGTCGTGTAGATCACGCGGCGCACCTCGGGCGGAAAGGCGAAGAACGGGATGATGTGCTCCCACGCCTGGCGCCACTGCTTCACGATCGTCGGAAAGCGGCGACCCCACGGGCCCTCGGCGAACGCGTCGAGCGCCGCGCTCGGCCGCCTCGGCCAGCCGGCCGTGTAGATCGTCCGCAGGGCGGCCGCCAGCGCCTCGCGGTCCTGCCAGCCGGCCAGCTCCCGCGTTGCGGATGAGATGCCACGAGGCAGGTCTGCACCGTCGTGCTCGGGTCGGCGACGGCCAGAGCCTCGCTCATGCCTTTCGACCGTCGGTCACGGCGCTGTGATGTCGAGCGCACCCGCGCGTCTTCAGGTCGTTGAACGCCGTCAGCCGGAACTTCGCGCCTTTGCGTCTGCTCAACCAGGCCTCGATCTCGCGCGTCCCTCCGGCGCGACTGCGAGCGCGAGGTCATCGGCTTTGCTGCGCACGTCGCGCTCGTCGCGAACTTCACCGGCAGCGCATCGATGATCACGACCGGCTACGTCGGCTCGAGCGGTCGCGCCTGCCACGCCGTCAGCTCGGCCACGACCGCGTCGGGCACTTCGCGGGTGCGAGCGGGCGTTCCACTCGATGCTGTCGATCCCGGCCACTAACTTCTAGGATTTCGCGGAGTGGCTGGCCCCGCGCATACAGCGCCGGCCCCTTGTCGTCAAAGCCCGCCAGCCGGCGGGCGTGCTTCGGAATCAGCTGCGCTCGAACGGCTCGTCCCGATCGCGGGGCTCGACGGCCTCGGCCTCGTCGGCGCCGATGCGTCAGATCGCCGGCTCATCGTCGGGGTCGTCCGCGACGTCCGTGACATGGCGCTCGAACGCCCCGCACTGCAGACGATCTATCTGCCGATGGAGGAACGTGGTGCGTCGGCGCTGACGCTGGTGATGCGGACCGGCGTCGCGCCGCTCTCGATCGCGGGCGCCGTGCGCGAGGCGGTCCAGCGTCAGGCAGGCCCGCTGATCATCAGCGATGTGATGACAATGAAGGACGTGATCGCGCGCGCGGCGGGACCGCGACGCCTGAACGCATGGCTGTTCGGTGCGTTCGGGGTGTGCGCGCTCCTCTTGACCGCCATCGGCATCGCCAGCGTGGTCTCGTATGGCGTCGCGAGGCGAACGCGCGAGATCGGCATCCGTCTCGCGCTGGGCGGACGGGCTCACAGGTTCGCGGGCTCGTCGTGATCGGAACGCTGGTTCCAGTGGCCGTTGGCCTGACCGTCGGCGTTGGCGCTGCGGCCGGCCTCAGCCGGTTCGTGGCGAGCTTTCTCTATGACGTGACGCCGCGTGATGTGTGGACGTATGTCGTCGTCATTGCGTTGCTGCTCACGACGGCCCTGGCGGCCGCCTACTTGCCCGCGCGACGCGCAGCACGGGTCGATCCCCTCGAAGCGCTGCGAGCCGAGTAGTCCCTACTTCCTGACCGGCAGCGAACACGCGATGAGGCTGTCATCGGTGACCGGCGAGCCGAACGAAGAAGATTCTCTTGGGTTTTCTTCGCTTCCGCCGTTTAAGCTCTTGCCAGCAAGCTCTGCCAGCGCCAGCGCCGGCCAGTAAGGTTTTCGAAAAGAATTCCTTCATGTCCTTCATGGTTAAAGCTTTTGCCAGCAAAGCTCTTGCCAGCGCCAGCGCCGGCCAGTAAGGTTTTCGAAAAGATTTCCTTCATGCCCTTCATGGTTCAAGTTTTTGAAAGCAAGTCGGACGTCGGACGTCGAACTGAGCTACCATCCGTTTACCCTACAGGGACCGTGTCAGACACAGTCGCACCCCGCGCGAAACGACACCAGCGCATCGGGATCATCGAGCTCCTGACGGATACGCGCACGTCCGGCTGGGTCGATCGGGCGTACGCCGCATGTGCTGACCAAGCAGTTTGCGAGCATCACCCCGCAGGCCGTGGCGATCTGGTGCCGGCAACGCGGTCATCGCGTGCACTACACGACCTACTACGGTCAGGCCGATCCCGGATCAGCCTCCTGCCGCGCGATCTCGACGTGCTGTTCGTCTCCGCCTACACGCGCTCGAGCGGCCTGGCGTACGCGCTGGCCAAACTCTTCGGCCGTTCGGACACGCTCACGGTGATCGGCGGGCCCCACGCGAAGGCCTATTCCGCCGACTGCGCTGCGCTACTTCGACATCGTCGTGAAGGAATGTGATCAGCCACTGGTCGACGACATCCTCACCGGCCAGTTCGACTATCCGTCGGTCGTCACGAGCGGCCGGCCGCTCGAAGAGATCCCGACCGTCGAGGAGCGCATGCCCGAGATCGCGGCGTCGGTCTTCCATCGCGGGCGCCCGACGCGCGGCGACGATGGTGGGGCTGCTGTCGAGCGTCGGGTGTCCCTACACGTGCGACTTCTGCACGGACTGGAACACGACCTACATCACGCTCAGTCGCGAGACCGGCTCGAAGCCGACCTGCGCTATCTGTCCGACGCTGGCCCAACGCGCTGGTGGCGTTTCACGACCCGAACTTCGGCGTCCGCTTCGACGAGACGATGTCCGATCATGGAGCGCATTCCCGCGGGCCGTCGCAGCCGCTACGTCATGGAGAGCGCGCTGGCCATCATGAAGCCCGCGCGGCTCGCAGCGGCTCCGCGACACCAACTGCGTCTTCGCGGCGCCCGGCGTCGAGTCCTGGGGCGACTACTCCAACAAAGCCGGCGTGGGCGCCAAGCAGGGTCGAGACAAGCTCGAGCAGGTCGTGAGCCATTTCGATCTGCTCGGCCAGTTCGTGCCGGGGCTGCAGGCGAATTTCCTGTTCGGGCTGGATGGCGATCGCGGGCCGGAGCCTGTGGAACTGACCAAGGAGTTCATCCGGCGCTCCGCGCGCGTCTGGCCGACGATCAACATCCCGACACCACTCGGCGGGACGCCGCTCTTCGATCAGATGCGTCGCGAAGGCCGCGTCCTGACGGCGATGCCGCTCGCCGCTGTACTTCACGATGCACTATCCGGTGACCACGCTGGAGCACTACCACCCCGTCGAGTTCTACGACCATCTCATCGACATCTACGAGACGATTGGGTCGGCGCGGATGCTGGCCCGGCGCATCTCGACGCGCACCCACCCCTACATCCGGTTCCTCAACTCCGTGCGCACGTTGAGCACGCGCGCCGACCTTCGCGCGCTGCGAGCAGTGCGCCACCGCCTGGCCACCGACCCGCAACTCCTGGCGTTCCATGAAGGCCGGTCGGCGGCGCTGCCGGCGTTTCACCACCAGCGCTTCGAGGCGCGGATGGGCGCCTACGCCGAGCTGATTCCGCGCGCCGAGCGCACTCCCGTCCTCGATCCCGTCGTGCCCGCCCTCGTCGGACGCTCCAGCGTGACGCTGCGCCGCAAGGGCCACGCCTTGACGTAGCGCGCGGTCTACTTCCTCACCGGCAGCGAGAACGCGATGATGCTGTCGTCGACGACCGGCGCGCCGAAGAACCCGCCGCCCGTGGACGTGACCACCAGGTACTGCCGGCCGTCGCGGCCGAGGTAGGTGCTCGGCACGGCCTGCGAGGCGCCGCCGAGCTTCACCGTCCAGACTTCCTTGCCCGACTTCGCGTCGAACGCGCGAAAGCGCCCGTCGTCTGTGACGCCGATGAACACGAGCCCGCCGGCCGTCGCGATCGACCCGCCATTGCCCGGCCGGCCGGTACGCTGCTTGTCGGGCGGCAGGCTCTCGGTGATGCCGAGCGGCACGCGCCACGCGAACTCACCCGTGTTGACGTTGACAGCAGTCAACTGTCCCCACGGCGGCTGCTGACATGGCAACTGCTGCGTCGATCCGCTCTGCGTGATGCTGAACCGTCCGCCGCCCGGCACGCTCTGATACGGCCCGCCGGGATCGACGCGGTTTCCCTGACCGGCTGCCTGCGCGTTGCCCGTCGCCCCCGGCTCGCGATCGGTCAAGCCCGCAAGCTGTCCGAGCTCGTTCGTGTTGACGAAGAGAAATCCCAGCTCGGGGTTGAACGACGTACCGCCCCAGTTGACGCCGCCGTGATTGCCCGGAAACTGCACACGAAGACGTTTGTAGCCGTTCGGCAGGTACGGACCGCCGAGCTGCACGCCCTCGACGAGTTTCCTGCACGCGGCTTCGATCTCAGGCGTGACCGTCGCGATATCGGCCATGCTCATCGTCATTCGCGAGAGTGGTGGGGGCTTCAGCGGGAAGGGCTGCATCTTCGACGCGCGCTCGAGCGGCACTTCGCTCGGCGGCACCGGTCGCTCCTCGACGCCGTAGATCGGCTTGCCGGTGACGCGATCGAGCAGGAACAAGAGACCCGATTTGCTGATCACCGCCACGGCCGGAATGGTCTTGCCGCCCTGCCTGATGTCGATGAGCGCCGGCGGGCTGGAGATATCGCCGTCCCAGATGTCGTGGTGGATCACCTGAAAGTGCCACAAGTACTTTCCCGTGTTCGCATCGGCCGCGACGAGGCTCGTGCCGAAGAGATTGTCGCCGGCGCGATCGCCGCCGTACTGATCGACCGACGGCGCGCCGAACGGCATGTAGACGATGCCGCGCTGGACGTCCACGGTGATGAAGCCCCACACGTTGACGCCGGATCGATTCTTCCAGCTCTCGCCGGCCCAGGTCTCGACGTACTTCTCACCGGCGCGCGGCACCGAGCGAAACGTCCAGACGAGATTGCCGGTGTGGATGTCCCACGCGCGCACGTCGCCGGCCGGTCCGAGTGGCGGATTCTCCTGCGTCCGGCCACCGGTGATGATCAGATTGCGATACACCGTCGGCGGCGAGCTCAGCGCGTTGCTGCCGGGCAGGCCCTGCAGGATCTCCGGCGTGTTGAGATTGATGCTGCCTTTCTCGCCGAACGCTTCGTTCGGCAGGCCGGTCTTCGCGTCCAGTGAATAGAGCCGCGCGTTCGACGATCCGAACACGATCTGAGCCGGTGTCTTCGCGTCGCCCGGCCAGTACTCGACGCCGCGGCTCGAGGGCTGACCCGCCGGGAGCTGGAACACCCACACTTCTTTCCCGCTCGTCGGGTCGAGTGCGACGACGCGGCCGTAGGGCGTGGCGAGGTACATCACGCCATTCGCGACGAGCGGCGTGGTCTGACTGGCCGAGAAGCCCGAGCCGCCGCGGCCGCCGCGACCTCGGCCTTGGGCCGGCGCGCCCGCGCCCGCACCTCCGGCCGGCGGCGCGACGGCTGGCGGCGGCGCGGCTGGCTCCGCCGGCGCCGGGGCCGGCGGTCGCATGTGATACGTCCAGGCGACTTCGAGCTGGCCGACGTTGTCCGGAGTGATCTGCTTGACCGGCGAAAAGCGCATCCCGCCCGGATCGTGACCGTAGGTCGGCCACTCGGTGGACGGCGGCGCGGGCTTGGAGGTTGACGGCGATTGCGCCAGGCCAATGCCCACCGCCATCGCGATCGCGGCGAGGCCGGCAAGGAAGGTGAGGATGCGTCGCGTCATGCGGAGATTGTAGACGGGTACGACGGGTACGACGGGTACGACAGGTACGCCGCCTGCCTATAATCGCGGGCATGCGCTCTTCTGTCCTTCGTCTCTCCCTCGCGCCCATCGTGTGGGCGCTGCTGATGGCTCTGCCGGCCGCGCAGAATGCGGTGCAAGCGCCTGTGCCGCCGGCTGAGCGCGCGGTGCCTGTGTTCGTTGACGGGCAGGCGCAGATCGTGCCGGGATTCCAGGATGCCGCGCAGTGGATCCGGCAGTCGCTCTGGGTCGAGACCGAGTTCGATTCGGACGGCAGCGGGAAGCGCGACCGGGTGTTCGTCGACGTCACCCGCCCGCGTCAGACTGAGACCGAAGGGCTCAAGGTTCCCGTCATCTACGAGTCGTCGCCGTACTTTGCCGGCACGTCGGGCGACCGGAAGTTTCTCTGGAACGTGAATCAGGAAGTCGGCGCGCAGCCGCCGCCACGGACGTCGCAGCCCGAGATCAAGTTCCAGCCCGCGCGCACGAGTGTCTCGACCTCGCAGGTCATGACCTGGGTGCCGCGTGGATTCGCCGTCGTCCATTCGGATGCGCCGGGCACCGGCCTCTCGCAGGGCTGTCCGACCGTTGGCGACGCGCCCGAGCAGCTCGCGCCGAAAGCCGTGATCGACTGGCTGAACGGGCGGGCGAAGGGCTTCACGACGAGCGACGGCACTGAAGAAGTCGTCGCGACGTCCTGGTCGACCGGCAAAGTCGGCATGATGGGCACGTCTTACAACGGGACGATTCCGCTGGCTGCGGCCGTCACCGGCGTCGCGGGACTCGAGGCGATCATTCCCATCGCGCCGAACACGTCGTACTACCACTACTACCGATCGAACGGTCTCGTGCGGCATCCCGGCGGATGGCTCGGCGAGGACATCGACTTCCTCTACGACTTCGTGAACAGCGGCGATCCCGCTCGCCGCGCGTACTGCAACCACCGGTATCGCGACGGAGAGTTCGCCGAGGGACGCGATCGCGCGAGCGGCGACTACAACGACTTCTGGGCCGTGCGCGACCTGCTCCCGAAGGTGACCAACATCAAGGCCGCCGTGCTGATGGCGCACGCGTTCAACGACTGGAACGTCGTGCCGGAGCACAGCGTGCGGATCTACGAGGCGCTCAAGGGCCGCGTGCCGCTTCAGGCGTACTTCCATCAGGGCGGCCACGGCGGCGCGCCGCCGCTCGCGATGATGAACAAGTGGTTCACGCGCTATCTGTATGGCATCGAGAACGGCGTGGAGGGCGACCCGAAGGCGTGGATCGTGCGCGAAGCGCCGCCGACGCCGCCGCCCGCGGCTGGCGATGCGAGCGCCGCCGCGGCCGGGGGGACAGGAGCAGCCGGTGGCGCCGGCAATGCGGCGGCAACGGGCGGCGGCGGGGGAGGCCGCGGTCGAGGCGCGCAACCGCCTCCTGTTCCGTACGCGGACTATCCCAATCCCGAGGCGTCGCCCGTGACGATACGGTTGCAGTCCGGCGGCGCGACGCAAGGCGGCCTCGTGCTTGCGGCGGCGGCGATGCAGGGGACCGAGAAGGTCATCGACAACGTCGAGTTCGGCGGCCCCGCGCTGGCGAAGGCGGAGCAGTCACCGAACCGGCTGCTGTACGCCACGGCGGTGCTGACGGAGCCAGTGCATCTCTCGGGCTACGCGAAGATGACCGTGCGTCTCGCGTCGAGCAAGCCGGCCGCGAATCTCTCCATCTGGCTCGTCGTGTTGCCCTGGACGGACGGCCTCATCAGTCCGGCCAACTTGATCACGCGCGGCTGGGCCGATCCGCAGAACCACGCGTCGCTCAAGGAAGGCGGCGACTACCACGCGCGCGCTCGCGGCGAGCCGCTCGTGCCCGGGCGGTTCTACACGCTCACGTTCAGCCTGCAGCCCGACGATCAGATCGTTCCCGCCGGCAAACGCATTGGCCTGATGATCTTCTCGAGCGATCGCGACTTCACGCTCTGGCCCCAGCCCGGCACCGAGCTCACGATCGATCTCGACGGCACGACCGTCGAGCTGCCCATCGTCGGCGGGACGCCGGCGTTCAAGCGCGCGACTGGCGGACCGTAATCCGGCGGCCGCGTCGTGAGCCCCGATCCGGCCCGCCTGCGCATTCCCGGTCAGGAGGCCGACATGACACGGAGAGTCCTCACCGCGATCGTCGGAGCCGTGACCGTCTCGATAGCGGTTGCCCAGCAGGGCGCAGAAGGTCCAGGCGACGCTGTTCGGCAGCATCGGCGCCACCTACGTGTATCGCGACGAAGATCAGAGCTTCGGAACCGGCACGAACATCGGCGGCGGACGGCGGGCATCCAATGGAGACAGCTTGGCGTCGAAGTCGAGGTCCATGGGTCATGGGGCTCACGCCCAAAACGGTCGGTGCGCTGTCGTGAACGTGCCATGCACGGGCATCGGCGCGCTACGGCGTCGTCAGCGCCACCCTGGTGTCCGGGAACGTGAGCTACCTGTTTCGAACCGGGCGGGTGCGTCCCTACGTCGTCGGGAGTCTCGGCGCGCCTCTTCCCGAGATTCGATTCGGTCACGACCGTCACCGGCGGCGTGGCGACCGTGTCCGAGGTGCCGAACAGGACACCGGGCTGGCGCTCGGAACGGTTTCGGCGTGGACGTTGCGCTTACCCCGTCGCTGTCGTTGCGGCCGGAGTTTCGCGCCTACTCGGCGTCGCGATATCCGGGTCGAATCTCAACCTGCACCGCGGGTCGGTCGCCTGCGCTACCGCTGGTAGTTTTCCGCCTCCGTCAGGTCGCCGCTGCCGCTGAACCCGGGTTCGGCGGACCCAGCCCCGACCGATGCGCTGGTCCCTCTTCAGTCTCGCTCCCGCGAAGATACGCCGCAAGACAGGCCGTTTTCGCTGGTCGCTCGTTGCGCTCGTGGCTACGGCGGACAGGCCCGCCTTCGCGGGCCTGACCCCGTTTTCCGACGGATGGCGCGTACCGACTCAGGGGACAGCCCCCCTCCCCGGAGGTGAGTCATGGTGCGACCCGTTTCAGTCCTCTCCCTCGCGGCGGTGTTGTCAATGGGCGTGGCTGCCTCGGGGCAGCAGACCACCCAGAAGCCGCCGCCAGCCCGGCCACCCGCCACCCGGCCCGCGCCGGCGCCCAAGCCGGCAACCCCGGCGACCGCCAAGCCGGCCCCGACGCAGGCTCCGGCCCCGACACCCGGCGCCACCGAAGCCGGCGACGGACGTCCGGCTGAAGACCTCCTACACCCATGGCGCCCAGGTCTCGCAGAACGTGACGTACCTCCAGGGCCCGCGGCAGCGTGTCGAGTTCCCCGGCGTCGTCTCCATCGATCAGTGCGACCTGAAGCGCACGGTCATGCTCAACGACTCCGCCAAGCGCTATCGCACGATGCCCTACGCCGAGCCCGCGAGTCAGGCGGCCTCGCCGGTGGCGGCCGATCCCGTGATGGCCTCGCCTGCCGTGCCGCAGCCGCCGGCGCGCGGCGGCGTCATCACGATGACGACCTCACTCACCGACACGCTCGAACGGCAGCAGATGTTCGGCCTCGAAGCCCGTCGCGTCAAGACGGTCATCGTCAGGCAGGCGAGCAGCAACGCGTGCGACAAGACGCCGCTCAAGGTGGAAATCGATGCCTGGTACGTCGATCTGCCGGCGCAATCGGCCTGTATGCGGCCGCCTGCGGCGGCTCCGCCGCCTCCAACGCCTGATGCGGCCGCGTGCACGGACCGCGTCGAGGCCCGCACCGTCGGCGACGTGAAGCTTGGCTTCCCGGTGAAGACCACGTCGACGACCACGACCGGAGAGGGCAACAAGACCGAGGTGATCAGCTCGTCGCAGGAAGTGACCGAGCTCGAAGTCACGCGCCTCGATCGCGCGCTGTTCGAGGTCCCGTCGGACTACGTCGAGGCGTCGAGCAGCGCCGAGATCGTGCCGGCGCTCGGACGCGGCGGCCTGGCCGATGCGCTCATGGGCTCGACGGCCGACGGCACCAGCTCGGCGGCGCCGAAGAAGCCGGGCACGATTCGCATCGGCGTCCTCGAGCCCGTGAACAAGACACAGCGCGATCTGGCGCCTGGCTCCCTCCGTCAGGAGCTGGTGAGCCGATTCAACAAGGCGCCATACGAAGCGCTCGCCGTCGCCGGCTCGTCAGCCGCGGCGGTCGAGCAGGACGCGGTCAGGCTCGAGTGCGACTACCTGCTGCTCGTCGAGGTCACCGAAGCCAAGACGTCGAAGCCCAGCAAGATCGGCGGCATGATGCAGAAGGTGAGCGGCGAAGGCGCGAAGGACAACCACGACGTGAAGCTGGACTACAAGCTCTTCGCCGTCGGCGCGACCGAGAAGCCGCGCGCGAACGGCAACACGAAAGCGTCGAATGGCGGGTTCGGCCTCGGCTCCGCGCTCCGGCTCGCTGCCTTCGCCGGACAGATGTACTTGAGCATGGGCATGATGGGCGGCATGGGCATGAACGGGATGATGGGGATGGGCGGCAGCGCCGCGTCGATGGCCGGCGGCCTGTTCGATCCCCGCGCGTCGGCGATGAGCTCGATGGCCATGGGCCTCGGCGCCGGAATGCCCGGTGGCATGCCCGGCATGGCCGGCCCGGTGGATCCGTCCGAACAGCAGATGCAGGAGACGGTGAACGAGGCGCTCGGCAACGCCGCGAAAGCCGCGATGGAGCAGCTGAGCAAAAAGAAGTAGATCTCTTCACCACGAAGATCACGAAGAACACGAAGGACTGTTTCGGGAAGAACTTGCTCAAAAAAAGAGGTTCTTCGTGGCCTTCGTGCTCTTCGTGGTGAATGCTCTTATCCCCCGCCGAGACGCAGGTTCTGAGTCTTCTTCTCGCCGGACGCGATGGAGACTTTGAGCGCCGACGGAATCACGCGCTCGAGAAAACCGGGCTCCTGCCACTCGTCCTGATCGACGTCGGCGAGGGCCGCGAGAAAGTAGTCGCCGGGCGGCAGGTCGGGCATGACGAACCGTCCGTCGAGGGCGGGCCTGGCCGCGCGGACGCGTCGTGCGCCCGAGCCCCACAGCGTGCGATCGGTCGCGAACGCGATGACGACGACATCGGACGCCGGCGCACCGGCCGGCGTCTGCAACGTGCCGGACAGCTCCGATCGCTGATCGGAGTAGGTGACCAGCAGCCGGTCCGACGACATCGCGCGCGTGATCTCGACGTCGCGATCGAACAGATCGCGTCCGCCGATGGTCGCGCTCTGTGCCCACCAGCTCGCGTCGAGCCCATTCACGAGCAACCGGTACGTTCCCGGCAAGAGTCCGGCGATCTCGAACGATCCGTCCGCGCGGAGATTGACCGGCGGCACGAACGCGATCGTCGTCACCGGTGTGCCCGGTTTGCTGCCGATCACGGTTGGCGGCACCAGCGCGACGCGCACCCGCGTGAGATCTGCTGGAGGCTTGAGCGAGTCGCTGACGAACCGAACGCTCCCGGCCACCGTGAAGCCTGGCTCGAGTGCGAGCGCGAGGCCGCTCACGTCGCTGCCGGAGACCGACAGGTCGGTCGTGGCCCAGAGTTGCGGCCCCGTCGGACCGGGCGTCACCATGCCGGGGGTTGGCGCAGGAGGCCGCGGATCGGCTGAGGCTCTCGCCACGAGCCGGTACTCGCCAGGCGTGACTTGATTGATTCGGAACGTTCCGTCGGGCAGCGAGGTCGCGTTCAGCACGAGCGGCGATCCTGATGAGAAGGCGCCGGACGGCACGACCGCCGTCAGTTGAAGCGTCGTCCCGCCCGCAGGGGAGCCATCCGGTCGCGCCACTGCGCCGCTCACCACCGACGTCGCGACACGTTGCAGCGCGAAGTCGAGGCCTGTCTGCTCCTGCCCCGGGGCAAGAGTGAGCTGCGTCGCATTCGCGAGCGTGGGCGTGCCTGGAAAGTAGATCGGCGCGTAGTCGAACGGCCTCGCCTGCGTCGGCGCCTGCGCGGCGGCCGCGGGCGGCACGCCGGGCGTTCCTGGCGCGGGTTTCCGGCGCAAGGCGTCGAGCGCCGCGTCCACTTCGGCGTCGGCCATCGCGAGGATCTGACCCGGGCCGCCGGCGCCAGGTCGCGCCGCCACGACGTACGTGCCCGGCTCGAGACCGAAGATCCGAAACTCGCCGAGATCGTTCGTCGTCGTGCCGTTGTTGCTGAGCGTAAGGATGCCCGGCACGTTGCTCGAGCGCGCCGCTATCGCCGTGACGCCGATGCCTTCGACCGGCGCGCCCGTGTCGTCGCGCACCACGCCGGCGACCGCCGCGCCGCGCCAGAGTCGCACCACGAGGCCGTCCACGCGCTGGCCGTCGGCCACGGAGATCGCCGTGCCCGGACGGCCCGGGCGCTTCGCGCCGTAGACCGACGTCACGAACGACGATCGCGTCACCGTCAGCGTGAACCGTCCCGCGGGCAGAGCGCCGATCGTGAATCGGCCCTCGTCGTCCGTGATCGCACCGCGTCCGGGCCTGAGCTCGGCGCCGGCGAGCGAGACGATCGCGCGCCGCACCGGCTGCGGCCGTTCTTCGTCGGTGACGACGATGCCTGAAATCGAGGCGGTGCCGATCGTGGGCTTCACGTCCGAGTCGCGCGCGGGCAATTGCTGCGCCGCGGCCGTGGCGGACAGGCCGATCGCGCCCGCGAGCAGGAGCAAGCGCGCAGTCATTTGACCGTGACCTCGGAAAGCGTCAGGTCCTGAGTCTTCTTGTCGCCCCACTTGATCGAGATGCGCGTCGCCTGAGAAGACGCGGCCGCGAGGAACTTCGGGTCCGTCCACGCGTTCACCTTGGAGCCGTCCACGGCGATCGAGAAAGTACTCGCCCTCGGGAAGCGACTGCAGTTGGTACGCGCCGGTCGATCCCGATCGCGCGGATCGCAGGCGCGTCGGGCTCCAGCCGTAGTTCACCCAGCGCTCGCGCTCGATCGGAAACGCGATGACGGCGGCGGCGACTGGTCCTCGACTGTCGCGCACGGTGCCGGTCACTTCTGCGTGCTTGTCCGTGAGCGTGACGACGACGTCGTCGAAGTCGCGTCCCAGTGAAGCGTCGAAGCCGGTGTCCATGACGTTGCGGCCCTCGGACATCACTGAGACGATGCCAAGTGCGATGAAGTCGTTGGCGAGGACGTACACGCCGCCCATCAAGCCGCCGAGCGTGAACGACATCGTCGGATCCGTGCGGGAAGTCGCGGCAAACGGCTGGCCGAGGCTCGGATCGCCGTTGGCCGGTTGGGCAGTGACGAGGTGCGTCGCGTTTGGCGACGGCTTCACGCCCTCGGCGAAGACGATGCGTCCCCGAATGGTGACCGTCGGTCGCATCGTGACGACGACGTCGTCGAGATTCCGTGCCCCGACGGCGACAGACGCGCGGCCCCACATCGGCGACGGCTGGCCATTTCGCGTGAGAAAGCTCAGGCCCGGTACGCCGTTCATCGACCCGACCGAGATCCCGCCGGCGGGGAAGCCAGGCGCGTCGCCCATGCGGGTCGAGCTGCTGCCGCTCGTGAAGTCCATCACCGAGGCTTGCGCGAGGATCGTGTAGCTGCCTTCCGGGACGTTGAAGAACGTGAACGTGCCGTCCGCCGCGACCACCGACGTCGCCGCCTCCGATCCGAAGCCCAGCCGCTCGCTGCCGGCCGGCATCAGCCGCAGCAGAAGCGCGGGCGGCGTGCCCGGCATGCCTTCGATCCGACCCGACACGCGATACGCGGGGACCGGGCGCAACTGAAAGTCGATTCCGCTGCGACTCGTCCCGTACCCAATCTCGACGGCGGTCGCTTCCGTGGCGCTTGTCGCGCCGGCGAAGAAGGTTGGCGGGTAGGCGCGCGATTCTCCCGCGCGCGGTGGCGGCGGCGTGGCGAAGTTGGTAATCACGAGGCGGTGACGGCCGTCGACGTCGATGCCGGGCGCCGTGACGAACGCTCCGCGGCCGCCGCCGATCCCGCCGGAGTCCAGCTCGCCGACCGGCCGCATCTGCGGCGCCTCGGGAGTCGAAGACAGGACGGTGGACTGCACCGAAAGCACGGACACGACGTAGCGGCCGGGATCGAGACTGCTCAGGCGATACACGCCGCGATCGTCCGTCGTCGCGAGCGGTCCCGCGACGAGCTGCGGTTGCCCGGCAATCGGGACGGCGGAAAACGCGCGCACGGCCACGCCCACGACGGGCTCGTTGCGCTCGTCGACGACGCGGCCGCCAATCGAGCCGAGGCGCCAGAGCGGGATGTTCACGTTGTCGAGCCACTGTCCGTCCGCGAGACCGATTTGCAGGATGTCCCGGGTTGCCAGCGATCCGCCGGGCGCCGTCCAGCCGTAACGCGTGTACGCGTAACCGAAGCGACGAGCGCCAAGGTAGTAGTTCGGCGCCGCCGGGAGATTGCGGAACACGAAGCGGCCGCGCGAGTCCGTGACCATTCGCGGCAGCGGCTGCGGCATGCTCGTCGTTCGCGCGAGCGTGACGACCGCGCCGGCGAGCGGCTGCCCGGTGACCGCATCGGTGACGGTGCCGCTGAGGGCGGCGGTGCCCTGCGGTGGGATCTGGAATGCCGTCGCGGACATCGACAGAATCAGCACGGCGAGCGCCGCCGTGCCCAGTGGCGTCACGATCCGTCGTCCGGCGACTGAGATCATCTGAAGATGAGGGAGTAATTCTAGCTCGTTGACTGCGTGACCGGCGTCTCTGGTTGGGTAGAAAAAACAAGGGCCGCGCGGCGAGCATGCCGCGCGGCCCCTGGCTTGTCAGAGTCGGACCTTACCAGTTGATGCGGAACATCAACTGGCCGAGACGGCCACCCGGATCGTAGGTGTTGTTCTGGTCCATGTAGATGCCGGTCGTCTGGAAGATCGTCGCGCCGGAGCCCGGGTTGGCGACCGGCGTGAAGTTGATGTTGTCCATCACGTTCAGCACTTCGAACGCGACCTCGACGCTGCTTCTGCCCTTCATCCGAATCCGCTTGGACAGACCGATGTCGAGACGCGCGAACCACGGCGCGCGAAGGAGCAGGCTGCGCGGCGCGCAGTCGCCCGCCCGGAGCTGAATGCAGTCCGGGCCGTTCGCCGGCGCGATGTACTGGCCCTCCGGCGCGCCGAGCGCGCCGTAGCCGTTCAGCGACGTCGAGCTGATGCTGAACGCGCGGCGCGTGTTGAGGATCACGTCGTCCGGCAGCATGTAGACGGTCTCCAGCCCGCTGTTCACGGCAGGGTCGGTGACGCGCCTGATCTTCCACATGCCCTGCAGGTCGTCGGCCGTCATGCCGACGAGGCGCACGTTGCCGAAGTTGAGCGCGCGGGCCTGGAAGCGGCCGACGCCCTTGAACGACCAGCCGCCGAGGACGCCGTCCAGCCAGGGGTTCGATGTCCGCCCCGTAGCGCATGCCGCGGCCGACGGGAATCGTCCAGTCCCACTGCGTCTTGATCGCGTGACGCACGTTTGCCGTCGGCATCATCGACGCGGCCGTACTGGAACCCGTCGAACGACGGATCCGCCTTCGATGGCGTACTGGTAGTTGACGCTCGCCGAGAGGCCCTTCGAGAGCCGCCGCCGCAGGTCGATCTGCAGCGCGTGGTAGTCGCTGAACGCGCCGCTGTCCGTGACGTTGACTGTCGTTGACAGCGGGATTGAGGACGAAGAAGTTCGCCGGCAGGCCGGCGGCGATGGCGTTCAGACGCCGGTTGTTGTTCCCGTCGAGGTCCGCCGCCGAGTTCGCCGGGCTCGGGTTGCGGAAGATCAGGTCGCCCGTGATGGCCGTGTTCGTCCAGTTGGTGCCCGTATATGCGCCCGTATTGGCGGCGTCGGTCCGACCGTTGAGGTAGGCCAGGTAGATCGGCAGCGGACTCGTGCCCGTGCCCGGACCGAAGTACGCGAAGCTGCCGGTGCGCGGTGCCGCCGGCGGCGTTGTTGGCCTGGAGGTTGGCGACGGCCAGCTTGAACTCGTCGATGAAGCCGTTGCTCTCGAGGTCGCGCGCGTTGTAGTTGAGCGTCGGACCACTGGTCGACGCCGCGCGTGCCGACGTAGCGGATGTCCACCGCCATGTCGCGCGAGATCGAGCGCTGGAAGCCGACCGTCCACGATCGCGCGCTCGCGATCTTGATGTCCGGCGCGAACGCGTTCAGGCTGTTCGCGCGGTTGGCCTGCACGGCGATCGGATACGTCACCGTCGCCGGGAAGGGCCCGGGATAGAGCCGGTTCTTCTGGCTGTAGAGGAGCGGCCAGCGTTTCGCCCGGGTTCACCAGGTTGCCGTTGTTGGTGTTTCGGAGAGTGGTCAGCGTGCTGCCGGGTTGGCGCCGTAGAGGCCCGTGAACACTGCCGAGGCCCTGCCGCTCGTAGGACACGGAGTAACCGCCGCGAAGCGTCGCCTGTTCCGGATTCGCCGAGGATCGTGCGCAGGAAGCCGCTCTGCACGTTCGGCCGCCACGCGACGCTCAGGCTCGGCGCCACGTTGTTCCAGTCCGTCTTGTAGCCCTTGTGTCCCACTGTTCGAGCTGGACGTACTGCGGCGTGACGCCCGTGCTGGCGCGGCTGAAGAACGCGCACTTGTTGAACGCCGTGGTGTTCGGGCCCGAGCCCGACATGCCGCAGACCGAGTCGAACGTCACCGCCGACATCGTGTCGTTGACGGACACGAACGGCGTCTGCAGGTCGTACCGCAGCGCCGGCGCTGAGCGTCAGCGTCGGCGTCATGCGCCAGGTAGTCCTGCGTGAAGGCCGAGATGACCTGAATGTGGCCCTCGCGGCGGCGCGGGCCGTGCGGCACGTACTGGTTCGTCGCGGGATCCAGGGCGACCTGGCCGGTGATCTCGGAGATGCGCCCGGTCAACTGCGCGTAGTGAGCCCGCGCGTCGTTCAGGTTGCCGTTCGTGGCGCCCGGGAAGTTGGTCGTGTTGAACATGAACGTTCGCCGGATCGCTCGCCTGCACGAACCCGAGCGTCGATCTGCCGGCACGACCTGCTGCGCGTTCTCCCACGCGCTCGACTTCAGGTACGAGCCGCCGATGTTCAGGCTGTGGTTGCCGCGCTGCCAGCTCAGGCTGTTGTCGATGTTGAACGTCGGCGCCGCGCGCCAGCTCGGAGCGGCTGTCGTCCACCAGTCGGTCGTGAACGGGATGATCACGGCGTACCCGCCGATGTCGGCGAACGAGCCGGCGCTCTGGCTCGGATCGGTCGGCTGTCCGAAGCGCGACCCGGCGCCGCCGTACGCCGTGAGACCGCCCTTCAGCTCGTTGACCATGTTCGCCGACAGCGTCGAGCGCAGCGTGAACGAATAGAGCGGGCGGGTGGACGCGAACACGCGGTAGTTCGGCGCGCCGGGGAAGCGGGCCTCGGTGTTGTTCAGGTAGTCGGGATCGCGCTTGGCCCAGAGCGACGACGCCGACCCGCTGAGGCGATGCTTCGGCGAGAGGTTGTAGTCCACGCGCAGCGTCGGCTGCCGCTCGAGGAGCGTCGCCGGGCTCTGGTAGACGTAGCTCATCGTCATCGGATCGGTCGTCGTGCTCGACCAGGCCCGTCGTCTTGCGTCGAGGCGTTGATCAGGTTGAGCAGCTTGAGGACCTCCGGGTCGAACGTCGGCGATCTGGCCGTTCGCCGCGGCCAGCTGCATCACGTTGACGCGCCGCGTCTCGCCGCGCGACGTTGTAGAGGAACGTCCCGTCGAGCGTGGCCGGGTTCATGAGCGAGCGCGTCTTCGTGAAGTTGTTCGGGAAGCGCAGCTCTTCGTAGTGGAAGAAGAAGAACGCCTTGCCGCTGCCGTCGTACAGCCCCGGGAATCTTGATCGGGCCGCCGACGCGCGACGCCGTACTGGTCGAGCTTGGTGTCGTTCTTCGGCAGGCCGTTGCGTTCGTTGATCCAGTTGTTCGTGTTGAGCGACGGGCGGCGCCAGTACTCGTACGCGCTGCCGGCGAAGCGGTTCGTGCCCGAGCGCGTCGTGAACGCGATCGTCACGCCGCCGCTGCCGCCGAGGTTGGCGCCGGCGACCGCCGTCGTGACCGTGACCGATTCGACCGCGTCCTGCCGCGGATAGACCGACGCGAAGAACCCGTCGGTCGTCTTGTTGAAGTTGTCCTGGTTGCTCACGCCGTCGAGCGTGATGTTCAGCATCGACTCCGGCAGGCCGTTGATCGTCGAGTCGCGGTTGACGCCCGCGGTGTTGACGCCGGGCAGGAACGTCACGGCGTTCAGCGCGTTGCGCGACGCGGTCGGCATGCGGTTGAGCTGGTCGGCGTTGAGCGTGGACGACACGGTCGCGGTCTGCGTGTTCACGAGCTCGGTCGAGCTCGTCACCGTCACGGTTTCCGACAGCGTGCCGACCTCCAGCTTGACGGTGACAGCGGCCGGACTGCCCGACACCACGCGAACGTTGTCGACGATCGCCGTCTTGAAGCCCTGCAGCGTCACCGTCACCTTGTAGGTGCCGGGCGTGAGCGCCGGAATCACGAACGCGCCCTGCGTGTTCGTGACCGAAGTGAACTTGCCGCCCGAGGCGTCGGTCACGAGGACCGTCGCGCCGGGGATGACGCCGCCGCTGCGCGTCAGTCACGGTGCCCGTAATCGACGATGTCCCCGTTTGTGCGTAGGCCGGCGACACGACGACGGCCATCATCATGACTGCTGGGAACAGCCATTGCTTACACCACTTCATACACCCTCCATGGGAATCCACTCTCAACCCGCAGGGCCAGACGCGCGGACAGTTGGCTCGGGACGAGCGGAGGCTACCACTCGGATGGGACGAACGCAAGGAAGCCAGGGACGGATTACGTTTTTACAAGTTCTATAATGCGGGCATCCCACAGGAGAGACCCATGCGGACCATTCGCGCTTTCGTGGCTTTGTTGCTGGTGCTTGGCGCGCCTCGTCTCGAAGGCCAGCAGAAGCCGGCGCCGAAGCCAAACCATGACACGCCCCAGAACGTGCAGACGCAGCGTCCGCCGCTCCACGGGAAGCACTGGATGGCGCTCACCGGCAAGCCGCTCGGCGCTTCGGCCGGCGCGATGATCTTCCAGCAGGGCGGCAACGCGATCGACGCGGCGTGCGCGATGCTCGGCGCCGTGGCGACGATGTGGGACGCGCTGAGCTGGGGCGGCGAGACGCAGGCGCTGATCTACAACCCGAACACGAAGAAAGTCATCGGCATCAACGCGCTCGGCGTGGCGCCGACCGGCGCGACCGTCGCACACTACCGATCGGAGGGCTACAACTACCCGCCGGAGTTCGGCCCGCTCGCCGCCGTCACGCCCGGGACGCCCGGCGGCCTGATGACGATGCTCGCGGAGTTCGGCACGCTGTCGCTCGCGCAAGTGCTGGCGCCCGCGATTCAGCTCGCCGACGGGTATCCGATCGAGGCGCAGACGGCGAACTCGATCGAGACGAACAAGAAGTGGATCAAGCAGTGGAAGTACTCGCCGCCGGTGTTCCTGCCGCACGCCGGCGACGCGCGTGAGGCGCCGGAAGCCGGCGAGATGTTCCGGCAGCCCGATCTGGCGGCGACGCTGCGGAAACTCGTGGAGGCCGAAGCGCAGGCGCTCAAGGCCGGCAAGTCGCGGCGCGAGGCCATCTTCGCCGCGTACGATCGCTTCTACAAAGGCGACATCGGGCAGGAGATCGTCCGCGGCATGCGCGAGCAGGGCGGGCTCTTCACCGCCGAAGATCTCGCGAACTGGAAGGTCAAGATCGAAGAGCCGGTGTCGACGAGCTACAAGGGCATCGACGTCTACAAGCTGCGCGAGTGGCAGCAGGGCCCGGTGATGTTGCAGGCGCTCAACATCCTGGAGACCGTGGACGTCAAGGCGCTCGGGTACAACACGCCGCAGTACCTGCACACGCTCTATCAGGCGATGAATCTGGCGTTCGCCGATCGCGATTTCTACTACGGCGATCCGGCCTTTCCGCCCGAGGAGCCGATTCGCGGCCTGCTGTCGAAAGACTACGCGCGCGCCCGGGCGAAGACGATGAGCCGCGATCGCAACGACCCGGACGTGAAGCCGGGCGATCCGTATCCCTATCAGGGCGGCACGAATCCGTTCATGAACCTGCTCAAGGCCTGGCCGCCCAAGCCGAAGCCGGTCCGCATCGACAATCCGGGCGGAGCGGGCCGGACGTGGGAGGAAGCGTTCTATGCCGGCACGACGTCGATTCAGGCCGCCGACGCGTCAGGCTGGGTGATCTCGGTGACGCCCAGCGGCGCGTGGATTCCGTCGGTGATCGCCGGCCGCACGGGGATCGGCGTGAGCCAGCGCGCGCAATCGTTCGTCACCGACCCGGCCGAGAATCCGTACAACGTCATCGAGCCCGGCAAGCGGCCCCGCGTCACGCTCACCCCGACGATCGCGATGAAGGACGGCCTCCCGTGGATGGCGTTCTCCGTGCAGGGCGGCGACTCGCAGGATCAGAATCTGCTCCAGCACTTCCTCAACGTCGTCGAGTTCGGCATGACGCCGCAGCAGTCCGTCGAGGCGCCGAACATCAACTCGTTCCAGATGATGAACTCGTTCGACGATCACTCGCCCCAGCGCGGCCGCATGCTCGTCGCGAATTCGACGACGGCGGCGACGCGCGCGGCGCTTCAACGCATGGGCTACACGCTGCAGTTCGCCGAGCGCACGTCGGGCCCCATCACCGCGATCTGGTTCGATCGCCGGCACGGCACCATGTGGGGCGCCGTGAGCAACCACGGCGAAGACTACGGAATCGCCTGGTGACGAGCGCACGGCGGGCCGGGTTGCGGCCCGCCACGATGACGCGCGGCCTGCAGGTGGGTCTCCTGCTGGCGATGGTGATCGGCGGCTGGCTTCGAGTCCTGAACATCGGCGCCGAAAGCCTGTGGGTTGACGAGGCGTGGTCAATCCAGGCGGCGGAAAGGCCGCTGGGCCAGATTGCCGCCGAGACGGCCCAGGACGTCCATCCGCCGCTCTACTACTGGCTCCTGCACTTCTGGATCGCATTCGCCGGCACGTCCGAGGCCGGCGCGCGTCTGTTGTCAGCGCTCGTCTCGACGCTGACGATTCTCGCGCTCTACCGGCTGACGGCGCGTACTGTTCGGGCCGCCGACCGGCGTCATCGCGGCCGCGATCATTGCCGTGTCGCCATTCCAGATCGCCGCCGCGCACGAAGCGCGCATGTATGCGCTGCTCGCGCTGCTCGCCGTCCTGTCGATGGACGGTTTCCTTCGTCTCATCGACGCGCGCCCGCACGGCGTCGTGTTCTCGTCACCGTCGCCTATGTCGTCGTCACGACGCTCGCGCTGTATACGCACGCGTACGCGTTCTTCGTCCGATTGCGCAGGCGGTCTGGCTGGCGATTTCGCTGGTCACGGCGAAGGCCTGACGCGCGGCCGGCCTGGAAGCCGGTCCTCGCAGCGCAGGCCGCGGCCGTTCTGCTCTTCGTGCCGTGGCTTCCGGTCTTTTTCCGTCAGCTGACCGGCGTGCAGGATCGGTTCTGGCTTCCTCCGCCGACGCTCGGAGAGCTCGCGCTGGCGTTCGTGTATCACACGGGCGCGCCGCTTCGTCGCCATGATCGTGCTGCCGCTGGCCCTCGCCGGGTCTGCCGGCCGCGATGCGCGCGCGCGAGTCGCGTTTCTCGTGGTGTGGATCCTCTGCCTGATCGCGTTGCCGTTTGCGATCTCGAGGACGGGGATATCGATCTTACGCCATCAAATACGCGATTGCCGCGTCGCCGGCGCTGCTCGCCCTGGCGGCGCGCGGGCTGCTCCGGTTCGCCGTATGTCACCGTATTGGCGCGTTCATCGTCTTCGTCGTGCTCACGAACGGCATGCTCGTCCGCCACTACACCGTGCTGGACAAGGACGACTGGCGCGGCGTGGCCGCCCTGTCGAATCTCGCGCGCGCGCGCGGGCGACCTCGTCCTCTTCCACCAGCCGTACGGCCAGATCCCCTTCGACTACTACCTGACTCGATCGGATCTCATCGAGACGCCGTTTCTCAAGACGCTCGGCGACGTGACGCCGGACGACGTCCGGCAGGCGCTCGCGACCGCCGTCGGCCCGGCCGCGCGCGTCTGGGTGGTGCTCTCAACCCCCGACGCGGTGACGCCGCTCATCGCGCGCGAGCTTCAGACGAGATACGACGTCGCCGAGCACGCTCAGGAACAAGGGCATCGAGACGTATCTCTTCGTGGGAAGAACTGCTGGACGCCGCGCCGCTCATGCGATTAACATCCGGTGAACTCCTGACCTGGATGGGCGACATGAAAAAACGCGTGTGGGTGACCAGTCTTGCAGTCGTGCTCCTCGCCGGCCTCGCGTGGGCGCAAGTGGCGCAAGTTCCGAAGAAGAAGTCCGCCGAAGGCGCGCGGGTCTACATCATCTCGCCGAAGAACGGCGACACGGTGAGCGCGACGTTCACCGTGCAGTTCGGGCTGAAGGGAATGGGCGTCGCGCCGGCGGCCGCAGACGTGGCCAACACGGGCCACCATCATCTGCTGATTGACGTCGACAAGGTGCCCGACTTCAACGTGCCGCTGCCGGCGACCGAGAAGAACATCATGCACTTCGGCGCCGGCCAGACCGAAGTGGAGCTGACGCTCCCGCCAGGCAAGCACACCCTGCAGCTGGTCTTCGCCGACTTCATGCACATCCCTCACGACAAGCCGATCGTTTCCGAGAAGATCGCGATCACGGTGAAATGACACAGGACATCGGGTGTCTTTTTACAAAGCGCGTAAAAAGACACCCGATGTCGTCTACCGGACCACCGAGAACGGTGCGACGAACGACGCGACCGGCAGCGACGCCGCGGGCGCGAGCGGCGCCTGGTCGGATTCGCCGTTGCAGCCGCCTTCGTCCTGGTACGAGTTGTACGTCGTGAGCGCGGCCGGCCCCGCCGGATAGCGCAGCGTGCCGCCAGAGACGTAGCCGTACCGAACGACGCCGACCCGCATCAGGCTCGGGCCCGTGCAGTTGCCCGACTCGAAGAACAGCAGCGGCGTCTGCGAGTAGAACCCGCGGGTCATCGGGTCAACGCTCGTGTAGACCAGATCGGTGCCGACCTCCATCACGACCGCGTACGGATAGAAGAAGAGCCCGATTTCACGAGCCGTGTTGTCGACGAGGCGCAGCCCGGCGACGCCCGCTCCGCCGGAACCCGACGGTCCGGGAGGTCCCGGAGGGCCTTGCTCACCCCGCAGTCCCTGCAGACCCTGGAGCCCTTGCGGACCCGGCAGCCCCTGCAATCCCTGAGGCCCCTGCTGTCCCGGCGATCCAGGCGCCCCCTGGAGACCGCGCGGTCCCGCGTCTCCGCGCAAGCCACGCGGACCGGCGGGGCCCTGCGGTCCCTGCCGGTTCCATTCAATGTAGTCCTCGTTCCGGTGACATTCACTTCTGCGGTCCACGACGCGCAGCGCGCCGGTTCTGTCATTGACGCACCCGCGAATGACGTGGCTTTCCAGCGTGGCCAGAAATGTCACGCTGCTCGCGACAACCATCCCTGTGATAGCGCCTACGAAAAGCGCGCGGCGGCCCGGTCCCATACGTCTCCTCCGGTCGTGAGCAATTGCCGACAAACTGCGGGTTTCCGTTCCCGCAGTCGAAAATTGCATGTTCAACCGGTTGAAGGAATGTGCAGGATCTATGCCCCGTGCGTTACAGAAGTGTGCGAACTATTTCAACGCTTTTGCAATTGCAGCTTCGGCGAGAGGCCCCATGATCTGATAGCCCTTTTCGTTCGGGTGCAGGTCGTCGTTGCTCAGATCCGTCTTGAGCAGGCCGGTTTCGTCGATCATCGCCGAGAAGTAATCGAGATACACGTGCTTGTTCGACGCGGCGTAGCTCTTGATCCAGTCGTTCATCGCGCGAATTCTCGCCATCGGCCGCGAGGACGTCTGAGGCGTCCCGTTGGGATTGACGTGATACGCGCTCACAGGCGTGATGCTCGCGAGAATCACCTTGATGCCGTTTGCGACAGCCAGCTCGCTCATCGACGCGAGGTTGCCTTGAATCTCCTCGTCGGTCATCGGTCCGGTGTTGCCCGCGATGTCGTTGGTGCCGGCCAGAATCAGCACAGCGCGCGGCTTGTGCGCGATGACGTCGGCGCGGAAGCGGAGCAGCATCTGCGGCGTCGTCTGGCCGCTGATCCCGCGATCCACGTAGCCGTTGCCCGGGAAGAAGCCATATCGCGGCTGCTGCCAGGCGTCGGTAATCGAATCGCCCATGAAGACGACCCTGGCGCTCTTCACCGTGCGATTCGCCTCACGGTACCGCGCGAAGTTCGCCCAGTCGCGCAGCCGCACGTCCTGGCCGATCATCCGGTTGAGGGCCGCGGTGAGCTCAGGGCAGCTCGGCGCCGCCGGTGCCTGGCCGGCGGTCGGCGTCTGCGGAGCCGTGCCTCCGGACTGCGCGTAGCCGACCACGACGAGGCTCGCGGCGAGGGCGAGACTGCCCGCAAGAATGCGCTTGGACATGGGAACCTCCGGGCAAATTCTACGGGCATTTTCGATTTAGAGATTTAGGATTTCAGACTTAGAGCTCAGCGACTGGGGGACTGACCGATGACTAGGCGACGAGACGTGTTGGTCGGATTGGCGGCGGCGGGTGTGGTGGCCGCGATGGCGGTCGCGGTGAGTGCGCGGCGCGACGGGCCGCAGGGCGCCGGGCGTGCATTGGCGCTGGTCGGCGGCACGCTCATCGACGGCTTCGGCAGCGCGCCGCTCAGGAACTCCGTCGTGATCGTTCAGGGCGAGCGGATTAGCGCGGTCGGTCAGGTCGGCTCGCTCGCGGTGCCGGCGGGCGCGGAGGTCATCTCCACCGAGGGCATGTCGGTCCTGCCGGGACTCTGGGACATGCACGTGCACCTGATGATCAACGGGCACTCGGACTACACGCACTGGGACAAGACGTATCCGGCGAGATTCGAGAAAGACATCATGCCGGCGTCGGCGCGGCAACTGCTGATGGCCGGCGTCACGAGCGCGCGCGATCTCGGCGGGCCGCTCGAGGCGAGCATCAACGTCCGCAACGCGATCAACCGCGGCGAGATTCCCGGCGCGACCATCTACGTCTCGGGCCCGTTCATCCAGAAAGCGCCGTACCCCGGCACCGATCTCTTCCGCTGGGGTGTGAACGGCCTGGACGATGCCCGCGCGAAGGTGCGGAAGCTCGCCGACGCAGGTGTCGATACGATCAAGCTGATCGACCAGGATCAGATGTCGGAAGACGAGGTCAACGCGGTCATCGACGAAGCGCACGCGCGCGGACTGACCGTCGTCGCGCACGCGCATCGCCCCGAGGAAATCCGGCGCGCCGTCCGCTTCGGCGCCGACAACATCGAGCACACAGGGCTCGCCACCGCGCCCGAGTACCCGGAAGACGTCGTGGAGCTGATTCGCGAGCGCACCGCGAAGATGAGCCTCGGTCCCTTCTTCTGGACGCCGACCGTCCAGGGCCTCTTCAACTACGACTACATGCGCGATCACCCCGAGATGCTCGACGACCCGTCGTGGACGCTCGGTCTGCCGAAGGACATCATCGACGACATCCGCCAGTCGATTCAGCATCCCGATCGCATGAGCTACTTCCAGCTCACGCCTGCGCGCAAGCCCACGCTCAAACGAAAGTTCACCCAACTGCGCGAAGCCGGGATGACGCTCCTCATCGGCACCGACAGCGGCATCCCGATGCAGTTCCACAGCCAGACGACGTGGAACGAGCTCGACATCTGGGTCCGCGAGTTCGGCGTGCCGCCGATGGAAGCGATCCGGAGCGCGACCTACTGGCCGTCGGTGATGATGAAGAAGGACCGTGACGTCGGCACTATCACGCCCGGCAAGTACGCGGACATCATCGCGGTCCGCGGCGACGTGTTGCGCTACATCAACCTGCTGCAGCGAGTTGACTTGGTCGTGAAACGCGGGAAGCGCTACAAGTAGCGCGGCTTGGGTTCAAAGCCGCGCGGGTGTCAATCGCTCCGCAGCGCCCTCACCGGATCCAGTTTCATCGCGCGGCGCGCGGGAACCACGTGCGCGAGGAGCGCGACGATGAGGAGCAGCAATGCCGTGGCGCCCCAGGCGAGGGGATCGGTGGCGCTGATGCCGTACAGCGTGCCGGAGATCAATCGCGTGGCCGCCGCGGCGGCGAGGCCGCCCGCGACCGCGCCGATCGCGACGAGGAGCAGGCCGCGCCGGAGGACGAGGCTCAACACCGACGCCGGACGCGCCCCGACGGCGACGCGGATGCCGATCTCGCGCGTGCGCTGGGCGACGGAAAACGCGATGACGCCGTACAGCCCGATCGCCGCAAGCAGCAGCGCCAGGCCCCCGAACGCGGCGACCAGCGTCGATCCGACGCGCAGCGGGAAGAGCATCCCCGCGACCTGGTCCCTCATCGTCACCTCTTCCATCAGGAGCAGGTTCGGTTCGATCTCGAGCAGCGTCCGGTGCATCGTCTTCACGAGCTGGCGCTCGTCGCCAGACGTGCGCGCCACGGCGACGCGGTACGAGGCCGGCGCTTGTGACATCGCAAAGAAGATGGCGGCTTGCGCGGCCTCGCCGACGGTCTGGAGCTTGTGGTCGGCCACGACGCCGACGATCTCGAGCGGCTTGCCGCTCGAGAGCTGGCGCTCGAAGACCTGTTGTCCGATCGGGCTCCTGCCGGGCCAGTAGCGCCGTGCCATCGTCTCGTTGATCACCGCGACGCGGGGATGGTCGGGACGGTCGGCATCGGTGAAGCCGCGGCCCTGGAGCAGCGGGATGCCGAGCGTCGAGAAGTAATCTGCGGAGACCCTGGCGCTGTTGATCGGCGCCCCCACCTCGTCGGGTGTCTTCTGATAGCCCGGGATGGCAATGGTCGAGCGATTGAAGTTCAACGAGAAAGGAAGCCGCGAGCCGAACGCGACGCCTGTGACCCCGGGGAGGGCGCGCACGCGCCGCTCGGCGTCCAGCCAGAACGTCTGACTGCGCTCCGGTAAGTACTGAAGCATGTCGGTGTCGGCCGAGACGATCGCGAGGCCGCCGGTCTCGAACCCGACGTCCGCGGCGCGCGACGCCACGAGGCTCCGCACGAGGAGCCCGGCCGTGACGACGAGCACGACGGTGACGGCGACCTGCGCGACGACCAGCGCGTCGTGCGCGCTCCAGCGGCGGCGGCCCGTCTGCCCGGCCGTGCGCTCGTTCTTGAGATCGGCGACCAGGTTGCGCCGTGTCGCTCGAAGCGCCGGCGCCAGCCCCGCGAGGAGTCCCGCGACGATGGCAGTGCCCGCGGTGAAGGCCAGCACGCGCGCATCCAGGCGGAGATCGAGCGTGAGCGACGCGAAGATCGGCAGCTGAAACGTGCTCAGCAGCCGGCTCAACCAGGCCGCGAGCAACACACCCACGCAAGCTCCGAGCGCGCCGACCACCAGGCTCTCGGTGACGAGCTGGCGGATGAGCCGTCCGCGGCCCGCGCCGACGGCGAGCCGGATGCCGATCTCCCGCTGGCGGGAGGACGATCGTGCCAGCAGCATGCCGGCGACGTTCGCGCACGCCACGACGAGCACGAGGGCGACGGCGGCCATCGTCCCGAGGACGATGAACGACAGCAGGCGATCGGCCTCCGGGTGCAGACGCGTGTCGCTCGTCGGCCGGACGGAGACCCGCCGGGTCTTGTTCGTCACCGGAAACGCGGCCGCCAGCTGATCGGCCACGACGTCGAGGTTGGCGCGCGCCTGCTCGACGGTGTAGCCGGGCTTCAGCCGTGCCTTCGAGAAGAGCCACCGCTGACCGCGCCGATCGAGCCTCGACGTGCCCGTCGGCGACGGCACGTTCTCGTTGATTCCGGCGGGCTCGACGTCCTCGACGTAGCGCACCGCGATCCACAGCTCCGGCGAGATGAGCGGCATCATGCCGGTGAACGAGGGGTCGATCACCCCGGCGATCGTGAACTCCTGTCCGCGGATGCGAATCGTCTTACCGACGACCGCGAGGTCGCCGCCGAACTCGCGCTGCCAGAATCCCGTGGACAGCACCGCCACCCGCGGCGCCGACGGCAGATCGTCGTCAGGCTGAAGTGGCCGGCCCAGCCGGGCACGGACGCCGAGCAGCTGGAAGTAGTTGCCGGTCACGATCTCGCCAAGCACGAGGCGCGCCTGATCCTGGCGCGCCACCGCCGCAATCATCGGCGTGTAGCCGCAAATGTCTTCGAACGCGGCGGTCTGCGCTCCAAGATCGCGGAGGTCGGGCAGCGAACTGGTCGACCAGACGTCTCCATCCGAGCCGCTCGTGTAGACGTCCACGAGGCGCGCGGGATCGCTCACGGGCAGGGGCCTCAGCAGCAACGCGTCGGCGACGGCAAAGATCGCGGTGTTGAACCCGATCGCCAGGCCGAGCGAGAGAATCGCGACGACCGCGAACCCCGGACTTCGCGCCAGCCACCGGCAGGCGTACCGGACGTCCTGGATGAACGCGTCGATCATTTTTTCGGGAGCAGCTTTTTCGGGAACTTCGCGACGACGGTGTAGTTCGGATCGACGACGTTGGCGACGCGCACCTCGCCGGCCTGGGAAGCGATCTGAAACGCCTCCATCTTCTCGAAGCCGTATTCGGCCACGAGCCATTCGATGAGCTCGACGTAGGCAATCCGCAACGCGTCGATGAGCGGCCGGACGCTCGCGGCGACCATGATGTAGTCGGCGTCCTCGATGCGCGGCCAGCGGATGCGCTTGCCTTTGATGAGATCGAACGTGAACGTCACGTCCATCGTGGTCTCGAGCCCGGACCCGATGATCTCGCCGTCGCCCTGGAGCGCGTGGCCGTCGCCGAAGTAGAACAGCGCGCCGGGGTGAAACACCGGCAGATGGACCGTCGCGCCCTCGCGGACGTCCGACGCGTCGAGGTTGCCGCCGAAGTCGCCGGGCCAGAGTCCGCCGAACGCCTCCTGACCGGCGGGTGCGACGGCGACGCGCCCGAGCATCGGCTTGAGCGGCACTTCGAAGCGTTTGCTCGCGGAGTTCGGAAGGTCGAGGATGCCGACCATGCGCTGCCGGTCGAGCCGCCACGTAAACGTTCGCGCCGGCAGCGGGTCGTTGAGCATCCTCGTCCGTGAATCCCCCGCGACGCCGCTGATGCCGCCCGGGTTGTACCGCGAGACCGCAGTGTCGCGATTCGGTGTCAGCTTGACGATCCTGACCACGAGCGTGTCGCCGGGTGCGGCGCCTTCGATGTGAAACGGACCAACTTCTCCCGGCCAGGCGCCGCCCTCGTAGTAGTCGCCGGGCGTCGAGAACGTCCTGGTCACCACGGTCGTGCCGGGCGTGATGCGCAACACCGGCTCACGCACCGCAAACGTCTGGACACCGGCCTTCGGCGTGAATGTGACGGTCTGCGGCGCCTGCGCGACGAGCGGCGCGACGGCGAGGAGGGCGAGAGATGCCCCAAGTCGAAACTCGAAACTCGCAAGTCGAAAATGCGACGCGTCATGGCGGCCTACAACCCAGGCCACTGCACGGCGGCCTACAACCCAGGCCACTGCACGGCGGCCTACAACCCAGGCCGCCCTACTTGATCGCGTAGAGGTGTTTTTCACCACGGATGTACACCATGCCGTTCGCGAGGGCGAGCGACGCGTAGACGGGCTCACCGATCGAGTTGGTGCGCACGATCTCGTGCTTCGGTCCGGCGCGCAGCACGAACGTGTCGCCGTCCTCGCTCGTGAGAAGAATCTTGTCTCCGAAGGCGACGGGCGACGCGGTGAACGACGCCGGCACCGGCGGCCGGCCGCCAAGATACTGCACCGCGCCCGTGCGCGCGTCGAGACAGCTCGTGATACCGCTGTCGGTCAGGAGGTACAGATAGTCGCCGTAGAGAATCGGCGACGCGACGTACGCCGTGCCGCGGTTGTATTTCCAGACCATCCGAGCTGCGGCGTCGGCCGAACGGGTTCCGGGATAGAAGGCCAGCACCATCTTCGAGTTCTCCGCATTGCCGGCGAACGCGAAGACCATCCCGTGGCCGGCGGCCGAGCTTGGAATCGGATGACCCCGTGTGCCGTCCGTGCGCCACAACTGCTCGCCCGTCCGCGGGTCGTACGCGATCATCGCTTCGGCGCCCGACGCGATGAGCTCCGTACGCCCATCGGTGGTCACGAGCAGCGGCGTCGCCCAGCTTCGCCGGTTCTTGCGCAGCGTCTTCCAGGCTTCGCGGCCGGTGAACCGGTCGAATGCGGCGAGGAACGATCCCCCTTCGCCCATCTCCTGGTCGCACTGAATGATGACCAGGTTCTCGAAGATGATCGGCGAGGTGCCCGGCCCCAGGCCGGCTTTCGCGATGCCGCCGACGGAGACCTTCCACTTCGCGTTGCCGTCCACGTCGTACGCATGCAGCCCGCCGGACTCGAAGAAGAAGTAGACGAGCTTGCCGTCTGTCGCCGCGGTTGGCGAGGCGTACGTGTTCTTCCGGTGCCGATCGTCGTACATCGGTCCGTCGTAGATCACATGCGACCAGAGCTTCCTGCCGGTGCGTGCGTCAATCGCGAGGACGCTGAGCGAGTACGCGTGATCCGACCCGACGCTATCCGGATGGAGGTACCCGGGCTTCATGTCCCAGCCGAGATGAACAGGCGGCTTGTTCTCGGGGACCAGTGGACCCTCGACCGACGTCGTCAGGAAGATGCGATCGCCCCAGACGACCGGGGAGGAATGCCCGCGGCCTGGAATCTCGGTCTTCCAGGCGACGTTCGACGTCGGCGACCAGGTGTCCGGGTACGTCACCGCCTGGCCCACGGCCCGGCCGCCTGGGCCGCGCCACTGCGGCCAGAGATCGGGTGTCTGCGACCCCTCGTCGTAGGGCCGGACTCCGGCGCCACACAGGAGCGCGACGATCACCAGAAGCGCCGGGCGGGCCATCGCGTCATCTTAGACGAACTGTTCTGAATCGTGCCGTGGCACTTCCATTGCAGTGTCATTTCAGCACAGGCAGGTGTGGTCAACCGCCCGCCGATAGTTGGAAGCGCAGTGCACAGTACTCTCCTTGACACTTCCCCTTATTGGCTCACCGAGAGGCGGGCGATGCGTTATGCGCCGCTCAGCCGCGATCATCGTGTGGATGTCGTGGTCGTTGGCGGCGGCATCACCGGGGTCACGGCCGCCTACCTCCTGAGGCAGGCCGGCAAGTCGGTCGCGCTCGTCGAGCGTGCATGCGCCGGAGAGAGCGAAACGGGGCACACGACGGCGCATCTGACGGCGGTGACCGACCGCCGGCTCACTGACCTGGTCGACGACCTGGGCGCGGACCACGCGCAAGCGGTCTGGGATGCCGGGCTGGCGGCCATTGCCCAGATTCAGAGCATCGTCACGGCGGAAAAGATCGATTGCGACTTGTGTTGGGTGCCCGGCTACCTGTTCTCGCCTGCCGAGGAGGATCGGGAGAAGGGGCGGAGCGCAATGAGGCGCGAAGCGGAGCTCGCGGCCGATCTGGGCTTCGATGCCGCCTTTGTGGAAGAGACGCCGGTGTTCGGCCGGCCCGGGGTTCGCTTCGAAGACCAGGCCCGATTCCACCCGACGCGGTACCTTTCAGCGCTCCTGCAGCAGATTCCGGGAGAGAACTGCTTCGTCTTCGAAGGCAGTGAAGTCACCGAGGTCTCCGACAACCCGCTGCAGGTCCATGTTGGCCGCCACAAGATCACCGCCGACTTCCTCATCATGGCGACGCACGTGCCGCTCACGCTCGGGATCGGTGCGCTGCGAGCCACGATGCTGCAAACCGATCTGTTCCAGTACTCGACCTACGCGATTCACGGACGCGCGCCGAAAGGCACCGCGCCTGAAGGGCTGTACTGGGACACGACGCCCGGCGCGTACGACTACCTCAGAGTCGACACGTGTCGAGGGTACGACGACGTGATCTTCGGCGGGGAGGATCACAAGACCGGCCAGTCGGAGGACACGCGTCGATGCTTTACCGCGCTCGAGAGCCGGCTCGCAAAGCTCCTGCCGGGCGTGAAGATCATGCATCAGTGGTCGGGTCAGGTGATCGAGACGCGCGACGGCCTGCCGTACATCGGCGAGGCGACGCCGCGACGCTTTGCGGCGACGGGCTACGCCGGCAACGGCATGACGTTCGGCACGCTGGCGGGCCTCATGGCCGCCGACGCGGCGACCGGGCGAACAAACCCGTGGCGCCACCTCTTCGATGTCGGCCGCACGCACATCATCGCGGGCGCGTGGAACTACATCAAAGAGAACAAGGACTACCCGTACTACATGATCAGAGACCGCTTCGCGGGCGCCGAAGGCAAGTCCCTGCGCGCGGTCGCGCGGGGCAGCGGCAAGATTCTCGATCTCGACGGCCAGCGCGTTGCCGTCTATCGCGACGAGCACGGCAACGTCACGCGTCTGTCCGCGGCGTGCACGCACATGGGATGTCACGTGGACTGGAACGAAGCCGAGCGCACGTGGGACTGCCCGTGCCACGGCTCGCGCTTCACCGCGGAAGGGCGCGTCATCGCCGGACCAGCCGAGAAGGCGCTCACACGGCTCGACCCGCCGGCAGACGACGCGAGCTCACTCACGTAACCGGAGCTTTCTACACGGTCGGCTCGTCCGCGACGCGACACACCGGCGCGCGGCGCCGGTACGTGTTCACTGAGGCGGCGCGCGCCGCTGGCACGCGCTTTGGGTACTTGGGACGCGGGCCGGCGTCTGTGTTCGTAGTCTGTGTTCGTAGAAGGAGTGAGGAAGGGGTCACGCTCATGACACGCTTACTCGTTGCCTCGCTGGCCGCGGGAATTCTGTCGGCGTCGGCTGCCGCGACGGCCGCCGTCCAACAGCCCCCGCCGCCCCCGCCCGCCGTGCCGCAGACGCCCACCGTCCCGCCGACGCCGACCCGGGATGCGACGCTCATCGGTTGCGTGGTGCAGGGCTCGTCAGCCCAGGTGTTTCTCTTCGAGAACGCGGTTGACCCTGCGAAGAAGGACGACAGGCCGCAGACGTTCAAGGTCGTCTCTCAGGGTGAGGAGCTCGATTTCAAGACGCATCTGAATCACAGAGTGCAGATTGACGGCGTGGCCGAAACGAAGGCGCCGCCTCCACCGCCTCCTGGCGGGCAGGTGGCCGAGAGGGATCTGCCGATTCTGACAGTGAAGTCCATCTCGCACGTCGCCACGACCTGCAGCGCGCCCGGGCAGTAAGCCGGTCTGTCCCGGCATCGCGCTGCGGCGTCCTCGGTCCGGACGGTTTTTGACTTTCGTCCGGACCGAAGGACGCGTAAGGGGTCAGAGCTGTTTTCCACAGTTTTGGTCGTTTTGGTGCCAGAGCTCGCGGCCGGGAGCTCTGGCACCGATCGGGTCAAAACTGTGGAAAACAGCTCTGACCCCCTAAAGAACGAGCGTCCTCGCCGACAGGCCTTCACGTTGGAAACCCGCTTCGGCGTCGATCTCGGCGAGCCAGCCGGGTAGCGCGAGATCGAATTTCCAGTCGTCGTGCCGTCCGCCAGCGGCCGCAAAGGCGGCGGCCCACTCGTCGAACCAGGGCGTGAGGCGGCGTGCGAGCGGCTCGATGATCAGCACCGAACAGCCTCGGCGGCCCAGCTCGAGCAGCATCGGCTGAAGTCGGCGGCGTTCCGGCGTCTCGAGCTCGTTCACGGTCCAGCCAAGGACGAGGCCGAGCCGTTTCGGTGCATCTCGGCCTGATCGCTCGAGCAACTGATCGACCGCGTTGACCAGATCGCCGCGGCGGGCGCGGCCTCGAAGGCCGAGCGCCCGCCACGTCCAGTTGGCCTCGTCCACGGCCCAGCCCTGACGATCGACGCCTTCGATCTGAGGCTGACGATCGAGGACCAGCGCCCACGCGGCGCCTGCGACGCCCGTCCCGCACCCGAGATCGACGATCGTGTCGAGCGGACGTCGAGCGGCGCCGGTGGCGCGGAGCACATCGCGCGCGGTCAGAAAATGGAGCGGCGCGTAGAAGGCTGCGAAGGCGGCGCGCTTGCCGGCCGAGTCGAGCGGCGACCGCCGCGGCAACTGGAAGCGTTGCTCGACATAACGAGCCGACAGCGCGCGAATGGCTTTGAGGAACTCCGGGCGGGAGAGCGAGCGAACGTATCGCGCGTCGAGCGCCGCGAGCCAGGTGTCAAAGGTCTTGTCGAACACGAGGCGTCAGGCCGGGCGCGTCGCGAGCCGCGCGCGGACGTACCGCGAGGGAAGCGGGTGCCCCAGCCGCGGCTCGAGGGCGGTGGAGGCCGCCAGCACCGCGTCCAGATCGACACCGGTCGTGTGGCCGAGCCCGTGCAACATGTAGAGCAGGTCTTCCGTCGCCAGATTCCCCGAGGCCCCGGGCGCGTAAGGACACCCGCCGAGCCCGCCCGCCGAGGCGTCGAAGGTCGACACGCCGAATTCGAGTGACGCCAGCACGTTGGCGAGCGCCGTGCCCCGCGTGTCATGAAAATGCAGCGCGATCGTGCCGGGCCGAATCGTGGACGTGAGACGCGAGAGCACGCTGCGAACCTGCCCGGGATGCGCGATGCCGATCGTGTCGCTCACCGCCACTTCGTAGACGCCAAGATCCAGCAGGCGCTGCGTCAGGTCCACCACGCGCTCAACAGGCACGTCGCCTTCGAACGGGCAGCCGAATGCCGTCGAGAGATAGCCGCGCACTCGAAGGCCAGCGCCGAGCGCGGTCCTCGCCACGTCGCCGCAGGTCCGGAACGACTCGTCAATCGACTGATTGATGTTGCGGCGGCTGAACGTCTCCGAGGCCGCGGCAAACACGGCGACATCGGTCACGCGCGCCCCGATCGCGCGCTCGAGCCCCTGCAGGTTCGGCACGAGCGCCGCGTAGCGCGTGCCTGGCCGGCGCGTGATCGACGCGAACACCTCCGCCGCGTCCGCCATCTGTGGCACCCACTTCGGGCTGACGAACGCGGACACCTCGATGACCGGCAGCCCGGCCGCGCTCAGCCGATCGACGAACGCGACTTTCTCCGCCGCCGGAATCGACGCCGCTTCGTTCTGCAGGCCATCGCGAGGCCCGACCTCATAGACGGTGACGAGAGACATGACTATGTAATGGGGCAATGAGGCAATGGGGCAATGGGGCAATGCTGCCCGCACGACAGGCGCTTGCCGTGCATCCTGCTCGACGCGGCCAGAAAAGACGAGCGCTCTTCACTCATTCAGCATTGCCCCATTGCCTCATTGCCCCATTGCCCCATTACGAGTGAACTCCAGGAGTAATGTGCCGGGTTGAACGAGATCGCCCTCCTGGCAATGTATCGCGTTGACGACGCCGTCGCGGGGGGCGCGGATGGGCAGCTCCATTTTCATGGCCTCGAGCGCGATCAGCACGTCGCCGTTGCGTACCGCGTCGCCTGGCTTGACGAGGATCCGCACCACGGTTGCGGGCATCGGCGGTGTGAACGCGTCCTGATCGCGCGCACTCGGGCGCCCGCGCCGCCCGGAGCCGGTCACGGCCCGAAACTCGAAGACCTCGCCCTCGATAGCGACCCAGACGACGTCGCCGCTCGTCGCGGCGATGCCCGTGACGGGTGAGTCGGCGGACTCGACGCGGAACCTGCCGTCGTCTTCCGGATGAACGACGAACGCGTGATCCTCGCCGGCGAGCGTCACGTCACTCGCCGTGACCTCCGCCGTCCACTCGCGATCGCCGTCAGAGAGATGCACACGCTTCGGCATGTCGAAGGTTCACCAGTCGAGGGCGCCGAGCAGATCCCATGGATCGAACGCCGAGGCTGCCGCGTCGGGATCCGCCGCCGGCGCCCCGCCGCGCGTCGTCACGAACGCCGCGAGCGCAGCCGCGGCGCGGCGCACGGCCGGCAACGGTTCAAGCACGATCGTGCGCAGCTTCTCCTCGATAAACGTCGTGTGGAGGCGGCTGGTCTCGACCTCGGGACGGTCGAGCAGGGCGCGAAGAAACGCGAGGTTGTGCCGCACGCCGAGAATCTCGTAGTCGCGGAGCGCCTGTCGCATCCGCGCGAGCGCCAGTGACCTGGTCTCGCCGTGCGTGATGAGCTTGGCGAGCAGGGGATCGTAGTGGACGCTGACCGTCTGCCCGGCGACGACCCCGCCATCGACTCGAACGCCCGGACCATGCGGCTCGCGGTAGTGCAGCAGCCGGCCGGCCTGCGGGAGCAGGGTCTTCGAGTCTTCTGCGTAGATTCGGCATTCGATGGCATGCCCTGCGGGCGTGACCTCGGATTGCGGGAAGGGCAGCCGCGCTCCGCCGGCGATCTCGAGCTGCGCGCGCACGAGATCGATGCCGGTGATGGCCTCGGTGATCGGATGCTCCACCTGCAGGCGCATGTTCACTTCCAGAAAGTAGAACCGCGCGGCGTCCCCTTCGCCTTCGAGGAGGAACTCCACGGTGCCCGCGTTCACGTAGCCGACGGCGCGAGCCGCCGCCAGCGCCGCGTCGGTCAGCCGCGCCCTCACGTCAGGCGCAAGCGCCGGCGCCGGCGCTTCCTCGACGACTTTCTGGTGCCGCCTCTGCAGCGTACAGTCGCGCTCGTAGAGATGGACCACGTTCCCGTGTCGATCGCCCAGAATCTGCACTTCCACGTGGCGTGGCCGCTCGACGAGCCGCTCCACGTAGAGGGCGCCGTTCGCAAACGCGCGCTCGGCTTCGCGACGGGCGGCGCCGATCGCGTCCCGCACGTCTTCCGCCGCGCGCACGATCCGCATGCCCTTGCCGCCGCCACCGGCGGCGGCCTTGAGCAGCGCAGGGAATCCGGCCTCGCCAACCGCGGCGACGATGTCGGTCTCCTGTTGCGAGCGGGGTGTCGCGCCAGGAACGACCGGCACGCCGGCGGCCGACATGATCGCGCGAGCGCCCGTCTTCGATCCCAGGCGCCGCATGACGGCGGCCGGAGGGCCGACGAAGATCAGTCCGGCGGTCTCGCACGCGTCAGCGAAGTCAGGATTCTCGGAGAGAAAGCCGTAGCCGGGATGCACGGCATCGGCGCCGGACCGGCGCGCGGCCTCAACGATGCGCGGAATGTTCAGGTAGCTCTCGACCGCAGGCGCCGGTCCGATTAGCACCGCCTCATCCGCTTCGCCGACGTGCGGCGCTCCGGTATCGGCCTCGGAGTACACGGCAACCGTCGCGATCCCCATGAGCCGGCACGTTCGGATCACGCGCCGAGCGATCTCGCCGCGATTGGCGATGAGCACCCGCCGGATCATTTCGCCCAGCGCGGCGTTCGTTTTTCGAGGAACGCGCGAAGGCCCTCCTGGCCCTCCGGCGAGACGCGCTGGTTCGCAATGGCGTCGACGGTGAGATCGCGAACGTCTGCGGGCCGCCGGCCGTGCACGGCGCTGAGCAGGGCTTTCGTCGCGGCGACGGCCGACGGCGCCGCCTTTCGAAACTGCTCGACGTGCCGTTCGACCGCCAGATCCAGGCGTTCTGCCGCGACGACCTCGTGGACCAATCCGATTTCGCGGGCGCGCGCGGCGGAGAACCGCGCGCCGCTCAGGCACAGCTCGCGTGCCGCCGACAGGCCGATCTTGCGGACCACGAACGGCGAGATCATGCCTGGCAGAATGCCCAGCACCACTTCTGTGAACCCGAACACCGCGTCCTCGGCGGCCACGACCACGTCACAGACCGCCGCGAGACCCGACCCGCCGCCCAGCGCGGCGCCATGGATCCGTCCGATGACCGGCACGGGCAGCGCGTCGATCGCGTGAAACATCGCCGCGGCCCGCCCCGCGTCCTCGAGGTTGTCTTCGCGGGAATAGTCGAGCATCTTCGACATCCACTGGACGTCGGCGCCCGCGGAGAACACCGATCCCGCGCCCTGCAGGACGACGACCCGCACCGATCCGTCAGTGGGCAGAGCGGCCGCCCAGTCGGTGAGCTCGCGGATGAGGTGCTCGTCGAACGCGTTCCGCACCTCCGGCCGGTTGAGCGTCACGGTGGTGACGGGACCGGGGGCGATCAGAAGGCGGGCACCTTGCATTTTCGACTTTTGATTTTCGACTTGCGATTTACACCAACTACATTCTGAATATGCCGAACTTCGGCTCGGGAATTGGCGCGTTGTAGGCGGCCGACAGCGCCAGCGCCAGCGCGTCGCGCGTCTTCGCCGGATCCAGCACGCCGTCGTCCCAGATGCGCGCCGTCGAATAGTACGGCGAGCCTTCCCGCTCGTACTTCTCCAGAATCGGATCGCGGATCGCCCGTTCGTCCTCGGCGGACGGCGTCTGGCCTTCGCGCGCGAGCTGGTCGCGCTTGACCGTCACGAGCACCGAAGCGGCCTGCTCGGCGCCCATCACCGAAATCCGCGCGTTCGGCCACATCCAGAGGAGCCGCGGGTCGTACGCCCGTCCGCACATGCCGTAGTTGCCGGCGCCGAACGATCCGCCGGTGACGATGGTGAACTTCGGGACGACGGAGTTCGCGACAGCGTGGACCATCTTCGCGCCATCCTTGGCAATGCCTCCGCGCTCGTACTGGCGTCCGACCATGAAGCCCGTGACGTTCTGGAGAAACACGAGCGGGATGCCGCGCAGGTTGCAGAGCTCCAGGAAATGCGTCGCCTTGAGCGCCGACTCGGAGAACAGCACGCCGTTGTTCGCGACGAACCCGACGAGGAATCCATGCAGCCGGGCGAAGCCCGTCACGAGTGTCGTGCCGTACCGTTGCTTGAACTCGTCGAAGCGCGAGCCGTCCACCAGCCGCGCAAGGACTTCGCGGACGTCGTACGGGTGCCGCGGATCGACGTTGACGATGCCGTAGAGCTCCTCGGGATCGTACTTCGGCGGCTCGGGCGTCGTCATGTCGGCCGGCAGCTGCTTCTTCGTGTGCAGCGTGGAGACGATCGTCCGCGCGATCTGCAGCGCATGATCGTCGTCTTCGGCGAAGTAGTCGGCGACGCCCGAGTGACGCGTGTGCACGTCGGCGCCGCCGAGCTCCTCGGCCGTGACTTCCTCCCCGGTGGCCGCCTTCACGAGCGGCGGGCCGCCGAGGAAGATGGTGCCGGTGCCTTTGACGATGATCGTCTCATCCGACATCGCAGGGACGTACGCGCCGCCCGCGGTGCACGAGCCCATCACGACCGCGATCTGCGGGATGCGCTCGGCCGACATCCGCGCCTGATTGAAGAAGATGCGTCCGAAGTGGTCGCGATCGGGGAAGACCTCGGCCTGAAGCGGCAGAAACGCGCCGCCGGAATCCACGAGATACACGCAGGGCAGCCGGTTCTCGAGGGCGATTTGCTGGGCGCGCAGATGCTTCTTGACGGTGATCGGATAGTAGGTGCCGCCCTTGACCGTCGCGTCGTTGGCGACGACCATGACCTCGCGGCCCGACACGCGTCCGAGGCCGGTCACGATGCCGGCGGCGGGCGCGTCGTTGTCGTAGAGATCCCACGCCGCGAGCGCCGAGAGCTCGAGGAACGGCGTGCTGGCATCCAGGAGCTGGCTGATCCGTTCCCGAACCGGAAGCTTGCCCTGCTGCCGGTGCCGTTCGACGTACTTCGGGCCGCCGCCTTCACGCACGCGGGCCGTGCGGTCGCGCAGCTCGGCGACGAGCGCGCCCATGCGCTCGCGGTTCGCCTGATATTCCTTCGTGTCAGTTCTGATGTGACTCGCGAGGACGTCCATGGCCGGCAATCACCAGCCGCAGCAGTCGGTCTTGTAGCCGCACGCCGGACATCGCCACACCGCGTGCATGCGAAACATCTCCGTCTGGCAGCGGTCACAGCGCATCGCATCCGGATTCACGCTGACTTGACGGACCGGCATCGGGGTGACCGAAGGCGATGCGGCGGACGCCGGAGGTGGATCGCTTGCGCGCGGCGGCTGAGACATAGCGCGATTATATGAGTGCATTCGATAGAATGAAGAACGTACTCATCATTTGGAGGGGGAGGGCGTGAACGAACGGACGGCAATCCTGTTGGGTGCGGTCGCCGGTGCGCTCGTCGGGAGCGCGTGCGGGTACCTCTTCCTCACGGAGCGCGGACGGCAACTGCGCGAGGACCTCGGACCCGAGCTGAACGATCTGCTGTCGGAGCTGAAGCAGGCCGGCGGCACGGCGCGGCGCGCCACGGCCGCGGTCGCGGAGGCCTTCCCGTCCGGCCTCCGGCTCGCGCGTGCATGACCGGCCGCCCTCGGCGCCGGCCGCCGACTCGGCGGCTCTTGGAGCCGCGCTCGGGTTCGCCGCGCGGCTGCGCCGGGCCGGGAAGATCGGATGGCAGGCTGCCGGCCGCGGCGTCGTCGAGTTCTACAAGAGCGAGAACCTGACGTTCGCGGCCTCGATCGCGTACTACGCGCTGCTCTCGTTCTTTCCCTTCGTCTTTCTGGTCTTCTCGCTTCTGTCCAGAGTCGTCGTCTACCAGGGCGGTCAGTCGGCGATCGAGCTCATTCAGCGCGCGCTGCCGAGCAATTTCGAGTTCCTCACCAGGCAGATGCAGGAGCTGGCGACCGCGCCCTTCGAGCTTGGCGTCGCGAGCACGCTGCTCATGTTGTGGTCGTCGATGGGCGTGTTCGGCGCGGTGACGTCGGCGGTCAATCACGCGTGGGGCGTCGAGAAGCCGCTCGGCTACTTCAAGCACAAGCTCGTCGCGTTCGTCATGCTGCTGGCGGCCGGCCTGCTGCTCTCGATCGCGCTGCTCATCATCGGCGCCGTGCAGGTCGTGCAGGCCAACTGGTTCTCGGAAATCCTGTACAGCGTGCCGGGCCTTCAGGTGCTCAGCGGCTTCGTCTACCGTCACTTCCAGACGCCCGCGTTCATCCTCGTCGTCGGCCTCATCTACTACTTCGCCCCGAACGCGCAGGTTCGTCTGCGCGACGTCTGGTTCGGCGCGATTCTCGCCGGCCTGCTGTGGAGCCTCGCCTTCGAAGGCTTCGCGCTGGTACCTGCGCGGCACCCGCCTGAGCGTCGCCGGTCAGGTCGGCGCCGTGATCTCGTTTCTGGTCTGGGTGTACCTCTCGGCGGTCATTCTTCTGTACGGCTGCGAAGTGACAGCCGCCTACGCGCGGCTCAGAAAACACCTGCCGCAGCAGGCGCCTGCGGCGCCAGCGCGCGAGGTCTGACACCCAGGTACTGGTTGCCAAGAGCTCTGAAGGACTTTGGACAAGGGCTCTGAAGTACTCTGGCGACGAGCGAGAAGTACAGGCTGACAAGGGCCAGAAAGTAAAGTACGTGTAGTTTAGAGGTAGATGTCCAACCGTCTTTCGCGAGAGCGCAGCCCGTATCTCCTCCAGCATGCCAACAATCCCGTGGACTGGTTTCCGTGGGGTGAGGAGGCGTTCGAGAAGGCGCGACGCGAGTCGAAGCCGATTTTTCTGTCGATCGGCTACTCGACCTGTCATTGGTGCCATGTCATGGAGCACGAGTCGTTCGAGGAGATGTCGCTCGCGGCGGTCCTCAATCGTGACTTCGTGTCCATCAAGGTCGATCGCGAGGAGCGGCCGGACGTCGATCGCGTGTACATGACGTTCGTCCAGGCGACGACCGGCGCCGGCGGGTGGCCGATGAGCGTGTGGCTGACGCCGGATCTGAAGCCGTTTTTCGGCGGGACCTACTTCCCGCCCACGTCGCGGTGGGGACGGCCGGGCTTCGTGGATGTTCTCGCCGAGCTTGCGCGTGCCTGGCGTGACGAGCGCGACCGGGTGCTTCAGTCGGCTGAGACGATCCTCGAGCGATTGCGTGTGACGACGGGATCGGGCGAATCGTCGGTCGAACGCGCGCCGGTCGCGGGCCCTGATGTGCTGACGGCAGGCATTGCCGCGTTCTCGCAGGCGTTCGATGCGCGGCGCGGCGGATTCGGCGGCGCGCCGAAGTTTCCGCGGCCGTCGGAGCTGCTGTTCCTGCTGCACGCGCATGCGGTCACCGGCAACGCGGGCGCACGGCGGATGGCGCTCGAGACGCTGCGCGCGATGGCGCTCGGCGGCATGCGCGATCAGATTGGCGGCGGGTTCCACCGCTATTCGGTGGACGCCGAATGGCGCGTTCCGCACTTCGAGAAGATGCTCTACGACCAGGCGCAACTGGTGCTCGCGTACCTCGAAGGCGCGCAGGTGAGTGGGGAAGCCTTCTACGCAACGATCGCCGAGGACACGCTCGACTACGTCGTACGAGACCTCACTGCGCCTGACGGCGCGTTCTACTCGGCGGAAGACGCCGACTCTCTCACCCGGCGAAGGCTCCGAGAAGCGTGAGGGCGCCTTCTATGTCTGGTCTGCGGCCGAGATCGATCGCCTGCTCGGCGAGGACGCGCCGGTAGCGAGGCGGCGATTCGGCATCGAGGACGCGGGCAACGCGCCGTCCGATCCGCAGGACGAGTTCACCGGCCAGAACCTCCTCTACGTCGCGCAGTCGATCGAAGACGTTGCGGCTCGCTCGGGACGAACGCCGGAGGAGGTCGTGCAGGCGCTGGCGAGCGCGCGCGAGACGCTCTTTGGGGCGCGGGCGGAACGTCACCGGCCGCACCTCGATGACAAGGTGATCACGGCGTGGAACGGCTTGATGATCGCGGCGGCGGCGCGAGCCGCGCGCGTCCTCGTGGACAGTCCTCGTCGTGCCGAGTGGCGGCAGGCCGCCGAGCGCGCGGCGGCCGCGGTACAGCGCCATCTCTGGCAGCCGGAGCGTCGACGTCTGCTGCGGCGTTTCCGCGACGGGGAAGCAGCCGTCGACGGCTTCTGCGAAGACTACGCCTGCCTGACCTGGGGTCTGCTGGAGTTGTTCCAGGCCACAGGCGACGGGCGCTGGCTCGACTGGGCGCTCGAGTTGACCGACGTGCAGACAGCGCTCTTCTTCGACGCGCGCGACGGCGGGTGGTTCAGCACGACGGGTGAGGACCCGACCGTGCTGCTCCGGCTGAAGGAAGACTACGACGGCGCGGAGCCCGCGGCGGCCTCGGTGACGGTGCGCAACCTGTTGCAACTCGCCCAGCTTGCCGGACAGGACGCGTTCACGGAGCGTGCGCGCGTGACGCTCGAGCGGTACGGGCCGGGCCTTGGGCAGGTCGTGCGCGTGATGCCGCTCATGGCCTCGAACGTCGCCATGTGGCACGCCCGCCGCGCCGAGGTCGTCATCGTCGGCGCCCCGGACGGCGCGGACACGCGTGCCCTCGAGACGGTCCTCGCGGCGCGGTACCTCCCGTGGGCGGTCACGATCCCGGTCGCCCCGGGACGCGACGATCCCGCACGTGACGCGCGTCTGCCGTGGCTGACATCCATGCAGGCGCGGAGCGGGCAGGCGACGGCGTTCGTCTGTCACGAGTTCGCGTGTCAGGAGCCGGCGACCGACCCGGCCGTGTTCGCGCGGCAGCTCGAAGAGGCCGCCGCGCCCCGGCGCATCGTGGTCTGAGCGGTCATGTCCGTCACCGTCGCGTTCAACGAAGAGCTGACGCGCGCGTCGCTCGTGTTCGCGCATCCGACCGGCAACGTGCTCACGGCGGAGATCGTCGCGCGGCTGCGCACCGCGTTCGAAGACCTGTCGGAATCGCCGCACCTGCGCCTCGTGACGCTCGAAGGCGCCGGCCGGGACTTCAGCTTCGGCGCGAGCATTCCCGAGCATCGCGCCGAACAGATCGCGCGCGTCCTGCCCGAGATGCATGCGCTCGTGCTGGACGTCCTGAATCTGCCGGTGCCCACGGCGGCGGTCGTGCGCGGCCGCTGCCTGGGCGGCGGATTCGAGCTGGCGCTCGCCTGCGACTTCATCTTCGCCGCCGACACCGCGACGTTCGGCCTGCCGGAGATCGCGCTCGGGGTGTTTCCGCCGGCCGCGACGGTCCTGCTCCCTCGCCGCGCCGGCGCGGCGCGCGCCACGAGCGCGATCCTCACCGGCGAATCGCGTTCGGCCCGTGACTGGTGGGAACACGGTCTCCTCGAGCGGGTCGTTCCGGAGGCAGAGCTGGCAGAGTCCGTCACGCAGTGGTTCAACGCGACGCTCGCCTGCCGGTCCGCCGAGGCGTTGCGCCATGCCGTGCGCGCGACGCGCGCGCCGCTCCTCGCGGCCGCCGTGAACGAGCTGCCCGCCGTCGAGCGGCTATACTTGCAGGAGTTGATGCGCACGCACGACGCGTCTGAAGGCGTGCGCGCATTTCTCGACAAACGGGCGCCTCGCTGGAAGGATCAATGACGACATTCAATGTGGAAGTGGTGCTCAAGGGCCGGGACTTTGCCGTGACCGAGCCCGTGACCGTGCCTCATGGCGACCCGGCCACCTGGGATGACCGTCGCCGTCCGCGATGTGCTCGTCGAGATCCTGCGCGCGATCGGGCGCGCCGAGAATCCGGCGGCCCAGCCTCGCGAGGTCATCCTTCAAGGGTTCAGCTGGATCGTCGAGCCGGCCGACAGCGAGGTGGTGATCGCGATCGAAATCCCGATGGGCGCCGCCGTCGCCGGTCCATTCGCGGTCGGCCAGGCCCGGCTCGACGCGCTGATCACGAACGTGCTCAAGTCGGAACGGCAGCTCGCATTCCGTCCGCCGACGGTGCACTAAACCCGCCTTCGCTGAGCGCGCGCTTCGCGCGCAGCTTCGGCGAGGCAGGCTCTAAGTCGTCAATCGCAAGTCGAAACTCGAAAATGCGAGCTTGTCATGTCTACTGAAGTCTGGCTGCGCGGCCCGATCGATGAGGTGCCCGCGGTGCTTCAACCGGTCGCGCACGCGCTCATCCAGGCCCGCGAGGACGTCGCGGCGATCGCGCCGTCACTGTCGACCGATGATCTCTGGACATCGCGAGGCGCCGCCACGCCCGGCTTTCACCTGCTGCACCTGTGCGGCGCGCTCGATCGGCTGTTCACGTACGCGCGCGGCGAATCGCTCGGTGACGCACAGAAGGCGGCGGCGCGAGCCGAAGCGCAGCCGCATCCCGAGCTCGACGGCGCGTCGCTTTCCGCCCGCGTTGACGCCGGCGTCGACGCGGCCCTGCAGCAGCTACGCACGACCGACGAGGCGCGCGTCCTCGACGAGCGCCGCGTCGGCCGCGCCGGGCTTCCCTCGACCGTCCTCGGCCTCCTCTTTCACGCCGCCGAGCACACGACCCGCCACGCGGGGCAGTTCATCACCACGGTCAAACTGCTTCGATACACAAAAGCTTGAACCATGAAGAGCCATGAAGCAGGGCTTAGGCTTGGCCAAAAGCACTTGGCACGCGCCAGTGCGGCAAGCGCTCGAACCCGCGGTTTTACGAAACCCAAGGTTTTCTTCATGTGCTTCATGGTTCAATCTTTTTCGACAAGCGCTTTACCGTCGAATATTGAACCCCGTCATGATGCTCACGCGCGGTCCTGATTTCGACGAGACGACGGCGAAGTTCAGCGGGATGTTGAGCGCGCCCGAGCGGATCGTCACGCCGGCGGCCATGACGAGGCCAACGCCGGCGGGCGTGATGTTCGGCCCGATGCCGAACTCGGTGCCTGACGCCGTGCGGATGCCGACGAGCCAGTTCAGCGAGGGGATCGCGACGCCCTGTTCCAATCCCGACAGCAGCGGAACCCATTCGGTGAGCGCGGTGAGTCCGTCATCGCTCGTGTAGAGCCGGTGCTCGAATTGCCAGCCGAACTGACTCACGAACGGCTGCTCGAGGAAGATCTCGCGCTCCGCGAGCGCCGCCATGTGCTTGTCGCCAAGCAGTGTCAGCCCGAACCGCGGCCCTGACAGGTTGATTTCCGTCTTGGCGCGCGGCGGCAGCTGGGCCTGATCCGGCGGATCCGGCGGATCCGGCGGATCCGGCGAATCCGGTGAGGCCGGCGCCGGCCGCGCCGGACGGGCCGGCCGAGGCCGGAGCGGTCGCATGCCGGGCCACGGCTGCCCCGGCCACTGCAGGCTCGGCCACTGCACGTCACTGGGGAGCCGGAGGATCTGACCCTGGGCCGGGCTGGTCACGCCGAGCAAGAACATCCCCGCGGCCGCCAGCATCCGCACGGCCCAGGTCTTCGCCGATCCCTTTCGGTTCGTCGTCATAAAACCTCCTGCCACAGACTACGAACCCGCTGCGGCGGAGTCCTGACGACGATCTGATGAAAGGCTGAAAGAGTGTGAGTAGCGCGGCCCGGTGTGAGGGCCGCGAACTAATCCTCCGGCAGCGGTTGCCCCTTCGTCTCCGGCGCCCAGAGCAGCGCCACCATGCCGATGAGGTACACCGACGACATCACGACCGCGGCGGTGCGGAACGACAGCAGGCTGCTCAGATAGCCGAGCAGGATCGGTGCCGGCGCGGCGAGGTACCGGACGGTGTTGTAGCAGAAGCCGACGCCGGTGCCGCGCAGCCGCGTCGGGAAGAGCTCGGGGAAGTAGATCGAGTAGCCGGCAAACAGCGAGAGCTGCGCGAAGCCCATCATCGGCAGCATCCAGTAGGCGTCGCTCGCCGTCCGGAGCGAGTTGAAGACGAACGCCGTGACGAGCAGGCCCGCGAGGAACGCGAAGAAGAATGCGAGCCGCCGGCTCACGAGCGACGCGACGGCGGTAAAGACGACCATTCCGAGGAACGCGCCGATGTCCTGGAGCGCGGTGCCGTAGCCGCGCACTCTGTCGATGGTGGCTTGCGGGGCGCCCGCGAGCGCGTTGGTGATCAGCTCGGGCGAGAAGAAGCCGATGCCCCAAAGCCCGATCATGCCGGAGACGCCGAGGAGCAGGCCGATCACGGCGTGTCCGGCGCCAGCGGGGATGACGGAACAGCTCGGCGATCGAGCCGACGTTCTTCTTGCCGCCGCCGCGTGCGGCCTCGGCTTTCGCGCGGCGCCAGCCTCGGGCTCGCGCAGGTACAGCACAATCGGGATCACGAGCAGCGAGGGCAGAATCCCGACGAAGAACAGCACGCGCCAGCCCGGAGAAGCCCCAGAGCAGGTCCGTCGCGCCAGGCTGCACGTTCAGACTGATGAGCGAGCCCAGGATGTTGCCGAGCGCCGACAGCGCCTGCAGCGCGCCCAGCGCGACCGACGCGGACCCGTCCCGGCACGCTCTCGGCGACCAGCGTCGTCGCCGCGCCGAACATCCCGCCGACGCCGAGGCCGACGAGGAAGCGGTAGATCGTGAAGTCCACCCAGCCGGTCGCGAAGCCCGAGAGCCCGGTGAAGCCGGAGTAGACGAGGAGCGTCGCGACCATCGTCTTCACGCGGCCCCAGCGGTCGCTCATCATGCCGAAGAAGATGCCGCCGGTCGCCCAGCCGAGAATCATCGCCGTCGTCGCGTAGGTGCTGACCGTCCGCACGGCGTCGGTTGTCGTCGTGACGCCGAGGAGCTCGCGCATCGCCGACTCGCGCGCCAGAATGAACAGCCGCTGGTCCATGCAGTCGAAGAGCCAGCCGAGCGACGCGATGATGACGATCAGCCAGTGGCCGAGTGTCACCGTCTCTTTGTCGTGGATGCTGACGCCCACAGGAGCGACTGCGCCTGCCGCTGGGCCCGGGCCGGAAGATGAGTGGATCACGCCGGCATTGTCTAGAACGCCCACGGCGGCGTCAAGTTTGGTAGCGTGATGGCTCTGTGTCCCGGACCCTGACGGGAAAGGACGTCCTCACCGGCGCCGGTGTGCGCGTCGAGTTCGACGAGACCGTGCGGGGTGTCCACGCCGCGCCGGATGTGGGCGACGTCTGCCTGGCGCCGGGATGGATCGACCTCCAGGTCAACGGCTTCGCCGGAGTGGACTACAACTCGTCGCAGACGCCCCACGAGGAAATTGCGCGGTCGATCGATGTGCTGACATCGACCGGCGTCACGCGCTTCTATCCGACGGTCATTACCGGGAGCCCTGAGGACATGCGTCGGCGCGCTTCGGAATCTGGCGGAGGCGAAGGACTCCGTCCCTGCCGGGGCCGCAATCGAAGGTTTTCACGTCGAAGGTCCGCATATCTCACCCGAGGACGGCCCTCGGGGCGCGCATCCGCGTGCGTGGGTGCGCCCGCCCGATCTGAACGAGTTCCAGCGATGGCAGGAGGCGCACGGGAGGACGGATCAGGCTCGTGACGCTTGCGCCGGAGTGGCCCGGCGCCCCGGCGTACATCGAGGCGCTGACTGACAGCTGGCGTCGTCGTCTCGATCGGTCACACGGCCGCGACGGCCGATCAGATCGCGGACGCGGTCTCGCGCCGGCGCGACGATGTCCACGCATCTGGGCAATGGCGCCCACCCGATCATGCAGCGCCATCCGAACTACATCTGGGACCAGCTGGCCGACGATCGGCTGACGGCGAGCTTCATCGTGGACGGCATTCATCTGCCGGCGTCGTTTCTCAAATCGGCGCTGCGGGCCAAGGGTGTGCCGCGATCCGTGCTCGTCACCGACGCCAGCACCCCCGCCGCCGCCGCGCCCGGCCGCTACGCGCTCGGCGAACAGGCCATCGATCTCACTGACGACGGCCGGGTCGTCCTCGCCGGTACCGATCGGCTCGCCGGTTCCGCGCTGCGGATGGACCACGGCGTCCGGAATCTCGTGACGCTCGCCGGGCTGACGCTCGCAGAGGCTGTGACCATGGCGACGATCAACCCGGCGAGGGTAGGGAAGGTCGAGGGCCGGCAGCAGGGGCTGGCCGTGGGCGAGCGCGCAGACTTCGTCGTGTTCCGGTTCGACGCGGCCACAGGCGCGATTGACGTGGACGCGACGTTCGTGGGTGGGGAACGGGTATACCATCACTGACGAAAGACCGCGTCAGGCACTGGGCACTGGGCACTGGGCACCAGGAAGGGCACATGAAAAAAGTTACGCGGCGTGAACTCGGGAAGCTCGCAGCGGGGCTGGCGGCCGCGCGCGTGGTGTCGCTGCGGGGGCAGGCGCCCGTGCGGTCGTCGTACATCGGGCCGCTGACGGGCGTCGAGAAGGGGCTCGAGGATCGGAAGTTCGATCCGGTGGCGTACTCACGCGATCTGTTCGCGGCGGCGCCGCAGAAACTGCGATTCACGGCGCGGACGCGCGCGCAGGCCGAGGCGTGGCAGAAGCAGCTTCGCGCGAAGGTCACCGAGCTCATCGGCGGCTTTCCGGCCGCGCGGGTCCCGCTGCGTCCGGCGACGCTCGAGACGCGGTCGTTTCCCGGGTATCGCCGCGAGAAGATCGTGTTCGACTCGGCGCCCGGCGTGAGCGTGCTCGTCTACGTGCTGCTTCCCGACAAGATCAAAACGCCGGCGCCGACGATGATCTGCGTGCCCGGCCACGGCCGCGGCGTGGACGACATCGTCGGCATCGACGACAAGGGCCGCGATCGGACCGACAAGGCCGGCTATCAGCACGACTTCGCGATTCAGGTCGCGGAAGACGGCATGGCGGCCGTCGCGATCGAGCCGATGGCGTTCGGGTGCCGGCGCGATCCGATCAACGCGCGCCGAAGCCTCACCGCGAACTCGTGCCAGCCGTCGGCGGGCGGCGCGCTGCTGGTGGGACAGACGATGATCGGGTGGCGCGTGTGGGACGTGATGCGGACGATCGACTACATCGCGACGCGATCGGACCTGGACGCGAGCCGCGTCGGCTGCATGGGCATCTCGGGCGGCGGCACGTGCACGCTGTTTGCGTCGGCGCTGGAGCCGCGGATCAAGGTCGCGCTCGTGAGCGGGTATCTGAACACGTTCCGCGACAGCATCGGCAGCCTCTCGCACTGCATCGACAACTACGTGCCCGGGATTCTGAACTGGGCCGAGATGTACGACGTCGCCGGGCTCATCGCGCCGCGTCCGCTCTTCGTCGAGTCGGGCGAGAAGGACAACATCTTTCCGATCAAGGCGAGCATCGAAAGCTTCGACAAGGTGCGCGAGGTCTACGGCGTCTTCAGCGCGACCGATCGCATCGAGCACGAAGTCTTTCCGGCCGACCATTCGTTCTGGGGCAAACGCGGTATCCCGTTTCTGGCCCAGCACCTTCGCGCGTGAATCAAAGAGCTCACCATGAAGTCGCCATGAGCTGTCGCTCACCCCGTGGCATGAAAACGGACACGGGCGCTGGGGCGAGTACGGGCACTACCGAGAAGTACGGGCACTACCGCAGAAGTACGGGCACCCGCAAAAGTACGGGCGCTATCGCTGAAGTACGGGCGCTATCGCTGAAGTACGGGCGCTATGGCTGAAGTACGGGCGCTATCGCTGAAGTATCATCTCGCCATGCGTTCATTCTTCCCGACCGCCGCTGCCATCGCCCTGCTCGTGCCCCTCGCCGCCGCGCAGGCGAAGAAGGAGACGATCGACGGGGTTCGCAACTTCACCGTCGTCGACGCCACCGTCGGCTGCGCCGGCGCGACCGAGATTCGCGCCGTCCCGGCGCTCAAGGAGCGCGGCTACAAGTCGATCATCAACCTGCGCCAGGCGTCCGAGCAGGGCGCGAACATCGACGAGACACGCGCCGCCGTGACCTCGGCCGGCCTCAAGTTCATCCACCTGCCGTTCAACGTCTCGGCGCCCGACGAACTGGTCGTGGACGCCTTTCTCAAGGCCGTGACCGATCGGGCGAATCAGCCGGTGTTCATCAATTGCGGCAGCGCGAATCGCGTCGGCGGTCTATGGCTGACGAAGCGGATGGTCGTCGACGGCTGGGACGAGGCCAAGGCGCTCGAAGAGGCGAAGCTCATCGGTCTCTCGAGCGAGCCGCTGCAGAAGTTCGCGCTCGCGTACGTCGCCAAGCGAAAGAAGTAGGGCAGGTCGGCGCCGGCAGCATTGCCCCACTGGCCCATTGCCTCATTGCCCCATTACTATCGTCAAGTAGCGCCGGGGTGGCGAAACTGGCAGACGCACAGGACTTAAAATCCTGAGTTCCCAAAAGGAACGTGTGGGTTCGATTCCCACCCCCGGCACTCGCCGCACCCTGCGGGCGCGCTCGCGCCGCGGGTGGTCATCAGGCGCTCGGCCGTCGGCGCTGCGCGCCTCGGCCTTCGGACACGACTCCCACCCCCGGCACTATAAACACTGACGATTTCGAGGTTTTGCAGGCTTGGGGCTACGAACTGGCCCGCATCATCGCCTATGAGGAGATCGCCTCAACCAATCTCGTGCCGTTTCGGAGCTGAGGGGCGACCCGAGCGCAGCCTGGACGCGTGATAGCAAAACTGCTAACATATGACTCGCCGACCCCCGCTGAAGGCTGACCGCAGGCCCCTCAAGTGGGTGGGAGGCAGCAAGCGAAGCCTGGCCGCGCTGCCGGAGGACGTGAAGGACGTCTTCGGATCGGCCCTGCTCGATGTCCAGTATGGTGACGTGCCGGATGGTGCGAAGCCGTTTGGCGAGGGGCTGCCTCCGGAGATTTGGAAGATCGTCGAGGACTTCGACGGCAACACGTATCGCGCGGTCTATACCGCGACATTTCCGGAAGTCGTGTACGTGCTCGACGCGTTCATGAAGAAGTCGAAGCAGGGTCGCCGGACGCCTCGGCCCGACAAGGACCGCGTGCTGGATCGATTCAAAGCGGCGAAGCGCGACTACGACGAGAACTTCCGGAGAGGTGGAGATCGCTGATGGCCAAAGCAAGACGGGTCAGAATCAAGAAACAGATCGAGATTGAGGACAGCAGCGGCAATGTCTTTCAGGACCTGGGATTGCCTGACGCCGCGCGAGCGTCTCGCCAAGGCGGAACTCGCGCGCGTGATTCGGGCGATCATCAAGGACAAGGACTGGACCCAGCGTCGCGCGGCCGAGGTGCTCGGAATTGCGCCTCCCGACATGTCGGATCTCATGCGGGGTAAGTTGGCGCGGTTCAGTCAAGAACGCCTCGAGCGGTTCCTGAATGCGCTCGACATGGATGTGGATATCCGTATCCGTCCACGAGCGGCGGGGAAGAAGCGCGCCACGGTTACGGTCGAGTACGTCGCGGTCTGACCGACGCCCGCGACACGCTCGTTGCGAATTGGGCGGGTTCGATCCTCCAAGCTGTCTCCGAGCCGGCCAAAGTCACGAGCGCGTGCCGCCCGTCTCTATGCTTTCTGGATCTTCAGGGCAGTGTACCTGTACTCAAGGTCAGCGACGAGCCGTTTGAATTCGGCTTTCTCACGCAGGGGTTCGAGGTGTGGGTCGATTTTGAAGAAGGGCCAGCACGCGAAACCGGTGTCGACGCTGCGTTCCAGCCATGCCATCGCCTTGTCCGTTTCTCCGAGAACTGCATACACGCAGGCGATCTGGTAGTAGGTGTGATGCGTGTGGCCGAAAGAACGCGGCAGGTCGAGCGCTCTGCGAACACACTCGAGCGCCAGGCCGGTCTGATTGCGCCGCGCGTACAGAATGGCTTGAAGGCTGGTGATCAAAGGCTCGTCGGGAAGGTGTTGTAGAGCCATCGCCAACCGTTGCTCGGCTCGAATCCAGGTCTCCACTTAAGAGTGGAGGTTGTGGGTGAAAAAAGAGCGCGTATTTGGCTCCCGGTCTGTCCCGAACCCATGCCTCGCCTGCTTCTTCCGCACGCGCGAAGTCGCCGCTATAGAGAAGGAGAAACTCGAGGTTCCCGCTCCGGGTCTTTGGATTCGACCGCCGCGCCTGTTCGTGGGCGATGCGCGCTTCTTGAAGTCGTCCGACGTGCAGACAAATCGAGGCGATCCGATTATGCGCCTGCTCGAGATTTGGTTGCACGGCCAGAACCTGCTCCAGCGCTTCGAGGGCCTCAGCGTGCTGGAAACTCTTCGCCGGGCTCCACAGGATAAATGCCCGCGCCAAATGTCCCTCCGGCAACGCGGGGTCAAGCATGAGGGCCCGGCGGCAGTGGTGTTCCGCCTTCTCCAATCGAGCGGGCCGCGGGTCGAAGCTGAAGTGCACGTTCGTCAAGACATAGGACAGCCAGGCGTGGGCCAACGCAAACTCAGGGTCGCGCTCGTACGGCCGTCGACAGGTGCTGGATGGCGCTCTCGAGCGTGTCCAGCCGGTCAGAGTAACTCTCGCGGAGACCGGCCATGAACTCGTTATACGCTTCCGGGTCGCTGCTGTACCGATCACGGGATTTCGGCACGGCAGGCGGAAACCGTTTTCGAAGCGATTCAACGACCTGGCGTCCAATTTCGTCCTGCACGTCGAAGACGTTTTCCAGGACAAAGTCGTGCTGCTCGGAAGAAATGCTCTTCTGCATCATCGCATCGAAGAGGTGCATCGAGACGCGCCAGTGGGCTCCCAGCTTCTGAACGTTCCCCTGTAAGAGGTGGCGCGTCCCCAGATCGCGACACGCGCGAGCAGGGTCTGTCCCTGCAGCATAGTTGAGGATCGCCGATGTCGGAAGGACGGTCATGTCGTCGAGCCTGCCGAGCATCGTAATCAATGCATCAGCAAACCCCAGTGACAATCCTTTACCTTCTTCGACTTCGCTCAAGAAAGTAAAAGGCAGCACGGCAATCGACGTGAGGGGTGTCGGGCCCGCCACGCTCGTTGCAGAAGATCCCCTGGACGCCGCACGGCTGCCGAGGGCCTCGAGAACCGCGTCGGCCACCTGATATCGCTCCGCGGGACTCTTGCGGAGAAGCTTCTGTACGATGGCGGCCAACTCTGCATGCATCAGAGACGCGGCATGAATCGCAGGTGGGTCATCGTGAAGGATCGCGTGGAGCGTATCTACCGGTGACGGGCGAGGCCACGGATGTCGCCCTGTCAGCATTTCATAAAGAATGATCCCGAACGCGAAGAGGTCACTGCGCTGATCGACCTCGCGCCCTTGGATCTGTTCCGGTGACATGTACGGGATCGTCCCGAGGATCTGACCGGGACGACTGAGACGTCGATGGTCGCCGTCTTTGGTTTCAAGTGCAATGAATGTCGAATCTGTCGTTGCGACGCTCTCTGCCTGGAGCAAACGAGAAGCCGGCATCCGCGTCGCAAGACCAAAATCCAGCACCTTCACGTAGCCATCAGAGCGGACCATGACGTTTTCTGGCTTCAAGTCGCGATGGACAATGTCGGCATGATGCGCTGCGCGAAGTGCCTCGAGCACCTGCCTGGCAATCTCGAGGTTGCGCTCGATGGGAAGCGCGCGTCTGAACCAATCCCGCAGCGTTTCTCCGTCCACCAACTCCGTCACCAGGTAGTTGGGACCGACGTCATGGATGGTGCAAATATTGGGATGATTCAGCGTCGCGATCGCTCGAACCTCGCGGTCGAATCGCTCGCTGAAGCGCTCCGCGGCGATCTTGATCGCGATCTCGCGGTGTAGTCGAGGATCAAAAGCCTTGTAGACCTGGCCCATGCCGCCAGCTCCCAAGAGGCTGAGAATCTGATACGGCCCCAGTTGCGAGCCAGGGGCCAGCTGGATGACGTCGAGCGGGGACGCCGGCTCGGGCCGTGAAGCCGATGCGAACAGCGGGGTCTCCCCAAATTGGCCAGCGTCATCGAGCCCGACCAGCATCGCCTCGACTTCCCGCCGCAGCGTCGGGTCGTCGCGGCATGCCTCGGCGACAAAGGCTTCGCGGCGCGCCGGATCGCGCTCGCGCGCGGCATGGAATATCTCGGTGATCTGACGCCAACGTTCAGGCGTCATGCTGACCCGTCTGGGTCCGCTCGTTCCTTGGGATCCATGACTGAAATGTCGAGGCGGTCATTCTTGCTCTCGCGGACCCCGTGAGCAAGTTCTTCCTTGGTTTCCACGCGCCGAATCGCCCGCCGATGTGCCAGTCTCCTTTACTTGATCGCTAAAGCGTGCTAACACTCAGTTCGCCCGGGTACGACCAGCGTCAACGGCAGTCTTGAAATCGGAGGATTGGGAGTATGAAACGACTCGTCATCGCGGCAGCGCTGCTCGTTTGCTTCGTGTCGGCGTCCGCCGCCGCACAGGAGTTCCGCGGCGCGATCACCGGCCGCGTCGCCGATAGCTCAGGCGGCCGCCTGCCAGGCGTCACCGTCACGGCGACCAACACCGCGACCAACGTCGCGTCGACCACCACCACCAATCGCGAGGGCGAGTTCTCGTTCCCGCTGCTCAACCCCGGCACGTACACGGTGACGGCGGAGCTCACCGGCTTCAGGAAGCTCATTCGCCCGGGCATCGAGTTGCGGGTCGCCGACAGGATCGGCCTCGATCTCGCGCTCGAGGTCGGAAACATGACCGAGACCGTCTCGGTCGTCGCCGATTCGCCGCTGCTCGAAACGCAGTCCGGATCGACCGGGCAGGTGATCGACGAGAAGACGATTTCGATGATGCCGCTCTCCGACGGCAATCCGTTCGTGCTCACGCGCCTCGCGCCCGGCATCGCGTACAACGGCGACCTGAAGTTCTCGCGGCCGTTCGACAACGGCGGCACCTCGGGCATCGTCACCGCCGGCGCCACGGGCGGCAACGAGTTCACGCTCGACGGATCGCCCAACATGGCGAGCGGCCGGCGTGTCGCGTTCGTCCCGCCGTCCGATGCCGTACAGCAGTTCAAGGTCGAGACGGCGAGCTTCGACGCCGCGGCCGGCCATACCGGCGGCGCCACGGTCAACGTCACGCTCAAGAGCGGCACGAACACGATGCGCGGATCGGGGTATACGTACTACCGATCCGAGAAGCTCGCCGAGACGGATTTCTTCCTGAAGCGAGCGCAGGAGGAGAAGCCGAAGCTCGGCTACAAGCGTCCCGGCGCCACCATCGGCGGGGCGATCGTGCAGAACCGCACCTTCTTCTTCTTCGCCGTCGAGTGGTTGTACGACCGGTTCCCGGAGCCCATCACCAGCACCGTGCCGACGGACGCGATGCGCAGGGGCGACTTCTCGGCGCTGCTCCCGCTCGGCATCCAGATCTACAACCCGTACTCGGCCCAGACGGTGGGCGCGCGCGTCGTGCGCCAGCCGTTCGCGGGCAACATCATTCCCAATGAGCTCATCAACCCGATCGCGCGCAACGTGATGAACTATTTTCCGGCGCCGAATCAGCCGGGGAACGCAACGTTGCAGGATAACTTCATCTACGAGAATCCCCGTACCGATCGGTTCGACTCGGAGTCGTTCCGCCTCGACCATATGATCAGCTCGACGCAGCGCTTGTTCGGCCGGTATACGCGCAACAGCCGGCGCGAGTCGCGCAACGCGCAGCTCGGCACCGTGGACGGCGTGGTGCCGAACGGCAACTTCCTCTTCCGCAATAACGACGGCGTGACGGTCGATTACACCGACACGCGCAGCGCGTCGTCGGTGTGGGACATCCGCGCCGGCTGGCAGCGGTTCCAGGAGCCGAACGTCCGTCAGCACGAGGGCGTGTTCGACCCGGCCTCGCTCGGGTTCTCGCCGTCGGTCGTGAGCCTGTTCGGCGGCGCACAGTACTTCCCGTCCTTTACCTTCAATACGATCCACAACATCGGTGACAACCTCGCCGGCAACACGACGCACACGATCTGGTCGGTCCAGCCGACGTACACGAAGCTCTGGGGCAACCACTCGTTGCGCGCCGGCTACGACATGCGCCTCTACCACGAGTTCAGCGCGAACGCGAACCGGCAGGCCGGCGAGTATTCTCAGACGAACGCCGCGGCGTTCACGCGGCAGCAGGACAACTCCGCGGCGCAGAACTTCCAGGATGTCGCGACGTTCCTGCTCGGTTTCCCGACCGGCGGCAACATCGACCTCAACGGCGAGCGCGTCAACGACACGTGGTATCACGGCTTCTACGTGCAGGACGACTGGAAGATCACGCCGCGCCTCACGCTGAACCTCGGGCTCCGGTACGACTACGAATCAGCGACGACGGAGGTGGACAACCGCAACGTGCGCGGGTTCGATCCGGCCGCGATGCTGTCGATTACGACCGCGGCGGAAGCCGCATACGCCGCGCGGCCCGACGTCGTCCCGGCCTCGCAGTGGCGCGCGCGCGGCGGCCTGCAGTTCGCGTCCGACAGCAACCCGGCCTTCTGGGACGCCGACGCCGCGAACCTCATGCCGCGCGCCGGGTTCGCGTACCGTCTCAACGACGTCACGGTGCTCCGCGGCGGCACCGGCGTCTACATGGTGCCGTACATCATCGGCGGCGTTCAGCAGAACGGCTTCTCGCAGGTCACGCCGTTCGTCGCCACCCAGGATCGTGGCCTGACGTTCCAATCCACGCTGAACAACCCGTACCCGGTGGGCGTCCTGCAGCCGGCGGGGAACACGCTCGGCCCGAACACCTTCCTGGGCCAGGGCCCCGGACGGTTCATGCCGATCGGGGCGAAGAACCAGAAGATGGTGCGCTATCAGGTCACGGTACAGCGGGAGCTCCCTAAGCAGTGGCTGCTCGAGGTCGGCTACGTCGGCAACCACGGTTACAACCTCACCACGGACAGTGACCTCAACCCCGTGCCCGCGCAGTACCTGTCGACGAGCCAGTCACGCGATCAGGCGGCGATCGACTTCCTCGGCGCGCAGGTGCCGAACCCGTTCGTCGGGTTGCTGCCGACTGGGTTTACTGGGGCGAACGTCGCGCGGTCGCAGCTGCTTCGTCCGTTCCCGCAGTTCAGCGGCGTTTCGTCGCAGAACACGGACGGCACGAGCCAGTACGACTCGGCCCAGATCAGCCTGCAGAAGCGCTACACGCATGGCTATTCGATCATCACGACGTACACCCGGTCGCACTACACGGAGCGCGTGTTCCTTCTGAACGCGACCGACACGACCTACGAGAAGCGTCTGGCCCGTGACGACGTGCCGCACCGGTTCACGGCGGCCATCCTGTACGAGCTGCCGTTCGGCCGCGGCAAGAAGTGGGGCACCGACGCCGGCGGCACGCTCAACGCGATCATCGGCGGCTGGAGCATCAACGCGATCGGCCAGCTGCAGAGCGGCCGGCCGCTCGATTTCGGCGGCCGCAACATCTACTTCAACGGCGATCTGGACGCGCTCGAGGCGACGTACACGGACGATCCGACCAGGCCGGCGTGGGATGTGAGCGGCTTCTACTTCCACGACGCGGCGGTGCAGACCAACGGCGTGGACGACCCGGTCAAGCAGCGGGCCGATCAGCGCATCCGTGCTCGCGAGCAACATCCGCTACTTCCCGTCGCGCGTGGACGGCATCCGCAGCCCGTTCCTGAACCTGTGGGACATCTCGCTCGTGAAGCAGGTGCCGCTCAGCGGCCGGATGCGCATGCAGTTCAACATCGAGTTCCTGAACGCCTTCAACCGCGTCGTGTACAACGACGCGAACACCGACCCGACCAACGCGGGGTTCGGCACGGTGACGAGTCAGAACAATCTCCCGCGCGACATCCAGCTCGCGGCGAAGATCGTCTGGTAGAACTTCGAAGAGCAAGGCTCACCGTGAAGGCGTGAAGCCGTGAAGAAGACCTCTCCACGACTTTACGGCTTCACGGTGCCTCCGTGGTGACAAGCCGGACGAGGCCATGCCCTCACGATCAGCCATAAATATGGTAGATTCGTAGGAGCGATGCGCACCACAATCGACATTCCCGATGTCACCTATCGGCGACTGAAGATCCGGGCGGCCAGCGAGGGGCGCACTGCGAAGGCGTTGATTCTGCGCGGAGTTGAACAGGTGCTCAGCAGCAAGCCGCCGGCAGCGCGCCACCGGGTCAGGCTGCCGATCGTCCGATCGAAACACCCTGGCGCCCTCCGGCTCGACAATGCCCGGATTTACGAGGTCATTTCTTTTCCCTGATATCAACGTCTGGGTGGCGTTGACTCATGCGCGGCACGTTCACCATCCGGTCGCGCGTGACTGGTTCGACGACCTCGAACCCGACGTCCGCTTCTGCTTCTGCCGGTTCACCCAGCTGGGGCTCCTGCGGCTGCTGACTACCGACGCCGTCATGGGCGACGACGTCCTGAATCAGTCGGAGGCGTGGGCCGTTTACGACTCGTGGCTGAGGGACAACCGCGTCACGTTCATGGAGGAGCCGCTCGGGCTGGATCGCCGGTTCAGGATGCTGACCCGGCAGAGGAATGCGACTCCAAAGACGTGGGCCGACGCCTACCTCGCGGCCTTTGCCGGCGCGGCCGAGCTCAGGCTCGTGACCTTCGATCGAGCCTTCCGCCGGGAAGGCGAAGCCGCTCCTCCTGCTCGCGGACCCGGCGTAGGGCGGATCGAACTTCGGTCCGCCGGACTCAGGCGGACCACAAACCGGTCCGGCCTACGTACCGATCGCTACCGCCGCAACGCCGTCACTCTATCGCCCGGCCGCCGTGCCTGCCACCGGCGATGGCGCGTGGATCTGGTTCATCCAGCGCACCGCCCAGTCCTGCGTGGCGGTGGTCAGGCGCGTGTAGTCCACCGGCTCGTGGAGCGTGAGCTTGTCGGCGGCGGAGTAGAGGTTGTAGATCTGTCTCGCGCGAGTGACGGCCTGGCGGACGTCGGCGGGTGTCGTGGCGCGATCCATCGTCGGTTCGACCACCAGGACCGGCCGCGGGGCGATGGCCGCAATCAACTCGTCGAAGTCGTACGGCAGCCGGCTCTCGTTGCCGATGAAGAAGCCGAGTCGCGGCAGCAGCGCGCGCTCCTCGCTGTACCGCGCGAGGCCTCCGGTGCCGCGGTCAGGCGTATCGGTACGCATCGGCGTGAACCCGCTGACCGACACGACGCTCTTGATCCTCGGATCGAGCGCGGCGGCGTACAGGCCCACCGTGCCGCCGATCGTGTAGCCGAACACTGAGATCCGTGCGGGATCGATCGCCGCATCAGCGGAGAGCGCATCCACTGCCCTGGTCGTGTCCTCGACCATCCGTCCCATCAGCGACCAATGCGGATGCCGTTTGTAAAACGGCGCGAACTCTCCCATGCGGCTGCCGAATCCGGCTTGATCGAAGGCGAGCACGGCGTAGCCGGCGTTGACGAGCGCGAGGATCGGGTGGGGATCCGATCGGTACACCCACATGTAGCCGAGCGGATAGCTGTAGCCGTGCAGCCAGATCACCGCGGGCAGCCGCGTGCCGGCCGGCGTGTTGTTGGGATAGTAGAGATGTCCCGTGACGCCGTAGCCGAACGTCATTGGCCGCATCGCCGCGAGGCTGCGCCCCGGCTCGACCCAGCCAAAGGACGTCCCGCCGCGCTGAATGACCCAGGCGGGGACGTCGGGTCGCAGTTGCCCCGGGTTGGGTCCGGGCGCAGCACCTCGTCCGGCACCAGGCGCGGCTCCGGGCGCGGGGCCGCGTCCTCCGCGGCCACCGGCGGGAGCGACATAGAAGCCCGGCGGCTCGCCCAGCATCCAGTTGATCGACGTGCGAATCGCGGCGGCCGCTTTCTCCCACTCGCGCCGTGCTCGTGATCGCGGAGCCGTTGCTCGAGAGCAGATCGGTCGAGGTCGCGGACGGGATAGCGCCTCATATCGATCTTTTCGCCGGAGTCCTTGAGCCACTGGGCGTAGCTCCATTCGAACAGCCGCTTGTTGTCCCACGTCGCCGTGGAGCGCCCGAACTGGATGTCGAGCCAGTCGAGCGACGCCTCGACGTCGTTGGACCCGTGAAACCCCGGCACCCGCAGCAGACCAATGCGGTCAGGCTGCTTCAGGAGGCTGAACACCTTGCGCGCGGAGTCATAGACCTGCTCGTGGCTCCAGGTGTTGGTCACCTCGTCGTTGAGCCCGTACTGAATCAGGATGGCGCGCGGGGCGACCATCGCGACGATCAGGTTGCCGTCGACGGGCAGGCGGTCTTCCTTGCCGGAGAAGAACCGGAGCCGCGGGTGAAACCAGATCGGGAAACTGCGCGTGGTGGACTCGACGCCTTCACCCATCCCGTACTCGCCGCTGAGGCGCCAGGGCGTGACGCCGCCGACGCCGGTGCTGCCCGCGACCACGGCCGCGATGCGCTCATCGAGCGCGGCCGCGATGAGGGCCATCTTGCCCGCGCGCGAGTACCCGGTGATGGCGATGCGGGCCTTGTCGACCTGCGGCACGGTCAGCAGGTGGTCGACGACGGTCTGGAGCGTGAACGCGACCTGCGCCATCGAGGCAAAGTCGTGCTCGGGGTACAACTCGGCGACGGTGCCGGGCGCATCCACCGAGCCCGAGTAGCTGCACGCGATGTAGCCGCGACGGACGAGCGATGACGCCGCGCCGCCGATCATCACCGGGAACGGCCCGTTGCCCTGGGGAATCGTGAGCGTCACGTTCACTGTCGTCGTCTTGTCGGCCCGTGGACCGTACTCGATCGCCACCACGCGGGTGATGTAGCCGTTGCCAGGGGTTTCGCTCTGGACTGTTGTTCGGAACGTCGTCGCCTTCGACGGCACGCTGCCGATGTCCCACTTCTCCAGGAGCTGCCTGATCTCGGTGCGACGCGCGGTCCAGTCCGAGGCGTTCCGGACTGCCTTGCCGTTCATGAACGTGAACGGGTCGGGCAGGAAGTTGTTGCGCGGAAACGCATCGAAATCGGGTGGCAGCTCGCCGGTCCGTTGCTGCCATTCGTTGAACCGGGGCGCATTCGGCAGCGACTCGAGCATCCACTCGAGATGCGCGCGCTGGTCCTGCTCGGTCATGGCGCGGAGCGGGTAGGCGAGCGCGCCGAGCGCAAGGGCGACCCCAAGGACGCGAAACGGTACGGGCAATCGTGTTTTCATCGGGTCAATGTCCTTCATGGTCCAGGCTCTGTGACAAGCGAACTTGGCAAACGTCAGTGCGGCAAGAGTCTGAACGAAGCCCCCGAAAAGGTTTCCTCCATGCCCTCCATGGTTCAGGCTTTTGGACAAGCTACTCGAGTCCCATCCGTTTCAAGAGCGGCGCGAACCGCTCGTCACTTCGCAGCGGATCGAAGCGCGGATCGACTTTGAGCGAGATCAGATCGAACGACCGGTCGTCGCGTGCCTTGGCGAGCCACTGGAATCCGACGTCGATGGCGTCGAGCGCGAAGTGGATCCAGGCGAACTCCAGCGGCGACACGTACCGTTCGCGCGCGTAGTCCTCGAGCTTCTGGAGCACTTCGATCGCCTGCGCGCGCCGGCCGGACAGGGCGAACGTCCGTCCCAGGGCGCCGTGCATGCGCGGCGTTCTCGGCGAAAGGTGGACGGCGCGCTGGAAGGCCGCGGCCGACTCGTCGAAGTCGCGCAACTGCTCCTGGATCACGCCCAGCATCCAGTACGCCGGCGCAAAATGCGGGTTGAGCTCGATGGTGTGGTCGCACTGCTCGAGCGCGGTCTCGAAGTCGCGCCGGTAGAAGTGGATCACGGCGAGATCGCGCGCGACGATCGAGGAGACCGGGTCGAGCGACTGCGCCGTCCGGATCGAGTCGAGCGCCTCGTCGAGCCGGCCGAGCGGCGCGAGACAGGAGGCCGCGTACCAGTGGTGCGCCGTCGCGTAGCGCGGGTTGAGCGCAATCGCCCGCTGAAACTCGCGTTCGGCGCCGGCCCAGTCCCACTCCTGCGTGGCTTTCGCGTGGGCGAGCGAGGTGTGCGCTTCGGCCGACGCGTCATCGAGCATGACCGCCGACGCCGCGTGCGAGGCGGACTTGCTCCAGACTTCGCCCGGTCCACGGACGCCGTAGTGCGCCAGCAGACCGTAGGCGTCGGCCAGCCCGCTGTGCGCGACGGCCGACTGCGAATCCTCCGCGAGCGCCCGCTCGAAGAAGTCGACGGCCTTCGTCAGCCCTTCCTCCGTGCGCTGGTTGAGGTGATAGCGGCCCTGCAGGCAGAGGTTCTGCGCCGCGAGATTGACGCCGGACCGCGCGACGCGGAAGGCGCCGGGCCCTTCGGCCGCGTCGGGCTCGAGCTTGGTCGTGACCGCCTCGGCGACACGTTCCTGAACGGCGAACGCGTCGGTGATGTCGCCGTCGACCAGCTCGGACCACAGGTACACGCCGCTCCCGCCGTCGAGCAGGTGGACGCTCACGCGCACCCGGCTGCCGGCGCGGCGCACGGCGCCGCCGACCATGAGCGCGGCCGCCGTCCTGGCCGTCGCTTCGCCATCGTCGCCAGCCTGGAGCACGCGCAGGCCGGACAACTGCGCCAGCCGGTGCACGACTTCGTCGGCGACGCCTTTGCCGAACACGTCCAGCTCGCTGTCGCCGCTGTGGTTCAGAAAGGGCAGCACGACGATGGAGTTGCGGCTGACGAGCGCGGCGCCGACAGATCGCTGCGCCGGCGGCGGCGCCTCCCGGCCGTGAAAGACCGGCGCGTAGCCGCCTTTCGGCAGCTCGACCGTCAGCGGGTCGCTGCGCCCCTCCTCGCTGTAGTACCGCATCAGCTTCGCGCGCAGACGCCGCGCCTGGACGCGAACGATCGGATCCGTCCGCGGATCGAAGCCGTCCTCCTTGCGGAAGACCTGTACCCCGATCACGTATTCCTTCAGCTCGCCGCCGCGGCCGGCCACGGCTTCCCTGACGATGAAGGTCAGGAACCGCTTGAGGCGATCGGCCTGCTGAAAGGTCTCGCTCGCCAGGATGCGATCGAGCTGATCCAGGACCGTCCGATCCGGGCTCGCGCTTGCCGCGGCCGGAACCGGCCGGGGGCCCGCCTTGTGCTTGCTCTCGCGCGCGACGGTCATGCGTCTCACCTCGAATGGGGCATGATACTCCCGCGTCCGACCCGGGACAGGTGCCGATGCCGTTTCGATCCGCCGCCGTGAAATTCGTCGCGGGCCTTCTTTTCCTGCCCGCCATCGCGCGGTGCGGCGGCTCGTCTCAGCCGCCGGAGACGGGCCCTCGCGCGACGGCCACGTTCGCGAAAGACGTCGCGCCCATCGTCTTCGAGCACTGCTCGCCGTGTCATCGGCCCGGACAGGCGGCGCCGTTCATACTGCTCTCATACACCGATGCGAAATCGCGAGCGGACGAGATCGCGGATGTCACGCTGACCAGGCAGATGCCGCCGTGGCTTCCTGCGTCGGGCCCGCCGGCGTTCGTCGGCGAACGCCGGCTGCGCGACGATCAGATCGACGCCATTCAACGCTGGATCAAGGCCGGCGCCGTGGAGGGCGATCCCGTTCATCAGCCGAAACCGCCCGTCTGGGCCGATGGCTGGGTGCTCGGCAAGCCGGACATGGTCCTCGAGGTTCGTCGCCCGTACAGCCTTCCGGCCGGCAAGGAAGACGTCTACCGAAACCTCGTGCTGCCGTTGTCGACTCAGGCGACGCGGTTCGTCCGTGCGGTCGAGTTCCGTCCCGGCGACGCGCCCGTGCATCATGCGGTGATTCATCTCGATCGCACCTCCGGATCGCGCCGAAGAGATGGCGCCGACGGACAACCGGGATTCGACGGCATGGGCGGGCCCGGAACGCAGGATCCGGACGGGCATTTCGTCGGGTGGGCGCCGGGTCGCGGCCCGATCGTGGCGCCGCCAGCGATGCCCTGGCGTCTCGAGTCCGGCACCGACGTCGTCGTCGAGCTGCATCTGCTTCCGGGCAAGACGCCGATCGCCGTGCGGCCGACCGTCGCGCTCTTCTTCACCGAGCAGCCGGCGGCCGCCGTTCCGGCGATGCTCAAGATGGGCTCTCAGGCGATCGACATCCCGGCAGGCCACGCGACTACGCGATCACCGACAGATACGTGCTGCCCGTGGACGCCGACCTGCTGAGCCTGTATCCCCACGCGCATTTCCTTGGCAGAGAGATGCTCGTGCAAGCGACGCTTCCGAACGGCGCCGAGCAGCGGCTTCTTCATATCCCGCGGTGGAGCTTTCACTGGCAGCAGGACTATCGCTACGTGCAGCCGGTGTCCCTGCCACGCGGCACGACCGTGACCATGCGATTCACGTACGACAACTCGGACGGCAACACGGAGAATCCACACGTCCCGCCCGTGCGCGTGATGGCAGGCCAGCGATCGACGGACGAGATGGGGAATCTGCTGCTGCAACTGGTGCCGCGGTCGGCCGCGGACCGCGCGGTGCTCGCCGCGTCGTTCGCGCGGCACGAAGCGCTCGCCAACGTCGCGGGCGCGGAGATGTTCGTGCGCCATGCGCCGAACGATGCGCACAACCAGCGGCTGCTTGGCAGCAGCTACGCCGACGTCGGCCGAAACGCGGACGCCATCGCGCATCTCGAGCAGGCGTTACGCCTCAACCCGCGACTGGCGGAAGCTCACAACGACCTGGGCGGCGTGCTGCTCGCCGAACGCCGGACGAACGAGGCGCTGGCGCACTTTCAGCAGGCGGCGGCGCTCGCGCCACGAGACGAGCACCTGCATTTCAATCTCGGCAAGGTCCTCGATGCGGTCGGCCGGCGTGGTGACGCCGAGCGGGCATTCCGGCGGGCGATTGCGCTCAACGGCGAGTTTGCAGAAGCCCACGACGGCCTCGGCGTCGTCCTGTTCGCGACGAACCGGGTGGCGGAAGCGATCGTGCACTTCAAGCGCGCGGCCGAGTTATCGCCGGACTCGCCGGACATCCAGAACGATCTGGGAGGCGCGCTCGCCCAGGCCGGCCGATTCGACGAGGCGCGAAGCACGTCCGCCGAGCGCTCGAACTGCGCCCGGATTTTCCCGCCGCGCGCGAGAATCTCGCGAGGCTGGAGCGGATCAAATAACGTAGCGCGGGACTTCGCAGTCCCGCGTCCCCCGCAGTCCTCGGACTGTAAGACGCGGGTCGAAGTCCCGCGCTACGCGTCGTACCTGTCGTTACCCGTCGTACCCGTCAGAACCCGAACCGCACCTGAATCTGCGTCGTTCGCGGCGCCTGGTATCCCGGTCGCCACGCCGAAGCCCGCGCTGTTGTTCGGCAGCGCGCGCGCCGGAATGACGTTACCGTTCGCATCGAACGGCAGATTGAGAATCTGCGACTGGTCGGTCGGGCTGGTCAGGCTCATCGACGTCTGACGCTCTGTGATCGTCGCGTGGTTGAACGCGTTGAACAGGTCCACGCGGATCTGGAGCGTGCGGGCCCCGCCGAGTCGAATCGTGCGCGCGACCGACAGGTCCGTCGTCTGCAGGAAGCAGCCCCTCAAGTAGCCGTTGCCGGACTCCAACCCATCGCTGTTCGGCAACGGACCCTGGAAGGCCGCGGTGTTGAACTGGCGAAGCGGATCGGAGTTGCAGCCGCCGCCGAGATCGACGTCCGGCCGCACGATGACGCGTGCCGCGTAGTTCGGCGAGCCCGTGAGCGCGAGATTGCCGCCGCCGCTCTGGTAGGCATACCCGACACTGTAGCCGGTCCCGGTCTGGCCGCTCCAGACTCCCGACACGCTCCAGTCGTTCACGATCAGCCCGACGGCCCGTGTGACCGAGCTGTCCCCCTGGAGCCTCGGCAGCATCCACACGAAGCTGGCCTTCATGAAGTGCGCGATCGGATTCTGATTGCCCAGCAGCTCGTCGGCCCTGGCCTGGTCCGCCCGGACGCCGAACGTGCCGTCAGGCCGGTGCTCGATGCGGGCAGTCCGAGGCCGCCTTGTCGGAGAGCCCGATCGTGTCGGCGAAGCTGAACTGCACGCCGTTCCTCATCCGCCGCACCAGGCTCAACTGGATCGAGTGGTACGTTCGCCACAACCTGCGCCTGGGTCTGGCGGATGGTGCCGTAGCCCTGGAACGGCCGCACGTCGTTGACATTCGTGTTGACGAGCGAGTTCGTCGGGGTGTTGCCTACTCTGGTCGGATCCTGCAGATCCGCTCGATACGCCCACCCGAGGTCGATGTTGTTGATCTGCACGTCGTCCTGGCCGCTGAAGCCGTGCTGCCCGACGTAGGACACGTCCAGCGCGACGTTGTACGGGATCGTCATCTGCACGCCGACGTTCCACTGCGTGGACGCCGGGAGCGGCGTGTCGTACTCGAAGACGTTGAGGTTGGGCGGCGCGCTTGGCGCGATCGCCGATCCCAGGTCCTGCAACGTGCCATACCGCAACGTGACGCTGCGGGTGTTCGGTGGGTTCTGCACCGTCGTATAGACGGCGCTCGCCGACGGCCGATCGAAGAACAGGCCTGCGCCGCCGCGGACGACGAACGTCTGATTGCCGCTCACGTCCCAGGCCACGCCCGAGCGGGGCGCGATGGCCAGCGATGGCCACACGTAGGCCGTGTCGGCGACGCCCTCGCCGGGCTCGAAGATCCCGTTCAGCCCGTTCCCGGAGTTGGGCACGAGCGTGCCAATCAGCAGCGAGGCATTCTGAGCGACCGTCGCTCCAGTGAGCGGATCGCGCGCGACCGTGTTTGCCGCCGAGCAGGCCGTCGTCGTGACGGGCACGGTGCAGGCGCCGACGTAGATGCGCGGAGCGCTGCCCGCATTCCACTGGTCGGGCAGGAACGTCGAGTTGTTGAAGTAGCCGTCGTACTGCGGCTTCTGGTGCACGAGGCGCACGCCGTAGTCCAGCGTCAGCCGTGGGCCCACCTTCCAGTTGTCCTGCGCGAACCACTCGTGGTTCTTGGCGATATACATGCCCTCGGCCCATCGCGTCGTCTGGCCGTAGGAGTTGAACACGCCGACCGCCGCGTTGGCGAACGGGTAGGCTCGTGTCGATCAGGTTGTTGGTGTCGTTCTGGAAGCTGATCTCTCCCAGGAAGTTGCCCGTGCCCCGGCGCTGGTTGCTGTTGAAGTAGTAGTAGCCGAACTTGAACGTGTGGGCGCCGTGAAGCTTGGTCAGCGTCAGGTTGATGTTCGACGTTCTCGTGTCGAGGATGAAGTTGCCGAACGGGCCGATGTTGTTCGGCGGCGAGTTAGCCACGCGGCCCATCCAGGTGAACGACGGCACCGACAGCACGCGCGTGCCGTCCCAGACCGTCGGACCGACGTTGTTCAGAATCTCATAGGCCAGCGTGTTCCTGTCCATGATCGTCGCGTCGGGGAAGATGTGCGGAATCCCGCCCATGCCCGCCGTATTGCGGTTCGCGGCCGGGCTGATCTGCAGCGCGTTGCGGCAGAAGTTCGGCTGGCCGCCGGTGACCGAGCAACCTTCCTGGTGGTGGTAGCTTCCGCCCCACGACCCCTCGAAGAACGTCGTCGCGCTCACCGTGTAGTTCACCGTCACCGAGGGCGTGTAGATGCCGTAGTCGTCTTCCCTCGTGTCGTTCCAGCCGGGAATGGTGCCGCGGATCGGATCGTTCGGCTGCTGGTACATGAAGTACTTGCCGCTCAGCCGCAGGTTCCGGGTCACCTGATAGTCGGCGCGGATGATGGGCTGATAGCCGAGCAGCGCCACCGAGTACGGATCGGTCTGGAAGTTGAACGACTGGCCCGCCGGCATCGGGACATTCGCCGCCGGGAACCAGTTCAGGATCGCCATGCCTGGTCCGTACAACCGATCCTGCGGAATCCGTCCGAGCACGCCTCCGTCCGCGAAGCACGCCACCTGGCTCTGTCGCGTTGCAGGCGCCCGTCAGTCTCGGGTCCTTGATGAAGGGATACGGGTTGCCGTTGTTGTCGGTTGTCTGTGAGAAGTCGCCCCGACGCTCGAGGGCCGTCGGGAAGCGGATGTTGCCCGACAGCTGGCTGCTCGTGCGCGGATTTCGTTCGTAGTTGAAGAAGAAGAACAGCTTGTTGCTGCCGCCCGGCTTGCCGACCGGGCCGCCGATCGTGAAGCCCCAGTCGCGCTGGTCCTGCACCTGTTTCGGCTGGCCCAGCAGAATCTGCGTCTGGCTCTTCGCGTTCCACTGATCGTGACGTTCGGCGTCATACAGCGATCCGTGGAACTGGTTCGTGCCGCTCTTCGTGACCGCGTTGATCTGTAGTCCGCTCGACCGGCCGTACTCGGCCTGGTACGTGGACGTCGCGACGGAGACTTCCTGGATGGCCTCGACGCTGACTCTGGCCGCCGCGCGGTTGACGCCGGGGTCCATGGCCGTGGCGCCGTCGAGCATGAAGTTGCTGTCGCCGCCGCCGCCGATCCGCGAGGCGAACGTCAATCCGGTGGACGTCTGAATGCCCGGCGCGAGACCCAGCAGAGAGTCGTAGCTCCGGCTGGCCAGCGGCAGGTGCACCACGTTGTCCGTGGTGATCGAGAACGACCGCTCACCCGTGGTCGCCTGGATGACCGGCGACTCGCTCGTGACCGTGACGATTTCTGTCGTGCCGCCCACGTCGATCGTGAGCGCGCCGACCGAGACGCGCTGGCCCGGAGCGGACCAGAACGTCCGTCCGGTTCAACGTCTTGAACGACGGCATCTCGACGCGAACCGTGTAGGTGTCCGCGTTGATATTCGGAATGACGAAGTCGCCGGTCGCGTTCGTGACGACGGGCGCGGACCGCGTGCCCTGCGTCTGACTGATGAGGGTGACCGTCGCCCCGGGGACGACGCCACCCTGCTGATCTTTCACGGTGCCCGCCAAGGTCCCCGTCACGCCTTGAGCAAAGGCCGTCGTCGCGATGGCCACCAGCAAGAGGCAAAGTCCGGCCTGCCTGCGGATGTCATTCAAAGCCGCTCGGTACAACACCATGTGCTTGATCCTCTCCTTCGCCAAACAGGACGCCGCCACGACCGACACTCTGGCTGCACGGGCGACCGTAACAACGATGGCCCGGCAGGAAAAGGGTGTAACCGTAACCCTGAGGTAACGCTAATCGCCCATCCGGTAGACGTCGTTGATGTCCCAGTGACCCGGCGTGGGGGTCGGGGCATTCTCCATCGGCGCCTGAATGACCGTGGGGAGATCAGAGGCGAGCGCCTCGCGCAGGGCCGGCCCGAGCTCATCGGCGGAGGTGATCGTCACGCCGTTGGCGCCGAACGAGCGCGCCATGGCGGCGTAGTCGGCGCGGTACGGCTGCCCGCGACGCTCGAACAGACAGCCGAAGCTCCACCCGTAGTGCATCGACTCGAGTCCGGCAATCGTCCCGAACGCCGCGTTGTCCATGACGAGCCAGATCACGGGCAGGTCGGCTTCCATGGCCGTCGCGATGACCGACGGATTCGTGCTGAACCCGCCGTCGCCGACGAGCGCCACCGCCGCCCGCTCCGGATACGCGTACTTGACGCCCAGCACCGCCGCCGGGCCGAACCCCATGGTCGCGAGGCCGCTCGGCGTGATGAACGTGCCGGGCACCGTGAACCGGAACTGCTGCGCGACGCCGTTCTTGTTCCAGCCGACGTCGGTGACGATGAAGCCGTCTTCGGGCACCGCCTTGCGCAGCTCGTTCAGGATGCGCTCGGGACGCATCGGGAACTGGTTCGAGCTCCACTGGTGGTCCCAGTTGGCGGCAAACTCCTTGCGGCCGCGCGCGATCTGTTCGCGCAGCGACGCCGCGATCGCGATGTCTGACGCCGCGGGCCGCCTCGACGAGCGCGCCCAGGGCGGCCCTGGCGTCGGCCACGACACCCAGTTCCGTCTGGTAGTTACGGCCGATCTCGGCCGGATCCGCGTCGATGTGGATGAGCCGCGTGGGCGGAATCGCGAAGGTGAACCGCGGGTCCCAGGAGCTCGAGTTCGCTTCGGCCAGCCGCGTGCCGACCGCCACGATCAGGTCGGCCTTCCGGCACATCTCGTTCGCCACCGGCAATCCCCAGAAACCGGTCTGCCCGACGAGCAGCGGATGATCCTCGTGCAGGCAGCTCTTGCCCATGAGCGTATGGGCCACCGGCAGCTCGAGCGCCTCGGCGAGGGCCGCCAGTTCCTGCGTGGCGCGTGCCGAGATCACGCCGCCGCCTGCGTAGAGGACAGGCCGCTCGGCGCGCGCGAGCGCCGAGACAATGCGCTCGGCGGTCTCGGCGTCGATCGTGGGCCGAGCAATCTCTGGCGGCGCTTTCTGGAACGAGTCGGCGGGCAGGTCGGCCGAGAAAATGTCCATCGGCACGTCGACCAGCACGGGACCGGGCCGTCCCGTCTGGGCCAGATGGAAGGCGCGGTCCATGATCCGCGGCAGATCCGCGGCGCGATCGACGCGATAGACGCGCTTGCAGAACGGCCGGTAAATCTCGAGCTGACTGGCGTCCTGGTGCAGGTTCACTTCCTGGTGCGGATGGCGTCCCTGAAAGTACGACTGCACGTCTCCGGCGATGACGACCATCGGGACCGAGTCGAGCGCCGCGTTGGCCACGCCGGTGGCGGCGTTGGTCAGGCCCGGGCCGAGATGCGACAGCACCACACCGGGCTTCCCGGTGGCGCGCGCATAGCCGTCGGCGGCATGCGCCGCAATCTGTTCATGTCGCGTCGAGACGAACTTGATCCGGCTCTTGCCGAGCGCGTCGAGCAACGCGATCACCGTGTGACCGCACAGACCAAAGATCACCTCCACGCCCAGCCGCTCGAGGTAGTCCGTGAGCTGGTACGCGGCGATGCGCGTGCCTGCAGCCGGCTCGGCGCGTTCCACAGAGGGTTGGCCTAGTGTGCTCATACGTGTCTCAACTCGAATTCAGAACACCTGACTTTGATAGAACTCGCCGAACAGCTCCTGCTCCGACGGCCGATCCTCGGGAATCGGCCGGCTCACCCACGTCACGTTCATGTAGTGCTTGAGCGAGATGTTCTCGTTCGTGATGTTGCCGCCCCAGATGCCGCAGCCCATGCTCGACGTCATCGGCATGCCGTTGGTGAACGTCCCGGCGTTCGAGCTCGACTGCACCTGCCGCACCATCATCCGGCTCACGGGCGCCACGAGCGCCAGCCGGTGAATGTGCTCGTCGTCGAACGAGTAAATGCCGCAGGAATGGCCCTTGCCGCCAGTCTCGAAGATCTGCCGCACCATCTCGAGGGCCTGGTCGAAGCCGTGGTACTTGAAGATCGCCATAACGATGCCGAGCTTCTCGGTGGAGAACGCGATGCTGCCGGCCAATCTGCTGCTCTTCCGACGATCAGGAAGGTCTTGCCATCGGGCAGCGCGATGCCGGCGAGCCTGGCGACCGTCTCGGCCGATCGGGCGATGGTGTTGGGCGTGCGGTGTCCCTCGGCATCCCAGTAGGCGGCGCGCAGCCGGGCTTTCTCGTGCGCAGGCACCAGGTAGCCGCCCTCGGCCTGCAGTTGCGCGAGGAACGCGTCGTAGATGCGCGCGTCGACGAGCAGGTTGCCGTCGGCAGAACAGCCGGAGCCGTGGTCGTTGGTCTTGCTGATGGCGGAGTTGCGCGCGGCCTCGACGACGTCCGCGGTCTCGTCGATGACCATCGTCGCGTTGCCGGCGCCCACGCCGTAGGCCGGCTTGCCCGATCCGTAGGCCGCCTTCACCATGGCGGGCCCACCGGTCGCGATCGTCAGATCGCACACGCTCATCAACTCGCGCGCGAGCGGAATGCTGGGCCGCTCGACGCATTGCAGCAGATCTTCGGGCGCGCCCAGCGGCGCGGAGGGCGGCGCGCATGACGCGCACGACCTCGTTCGTCGTCTTCCGGCTGGCGGGATGCGGCGAGAAGATCACCGCGTCCCGGCACTTCAACGCGTAGATGGCGATGCCGACCGGCGTCACGTACGGACTGGTGACGGGGATCAGCGAGGCGATGACGCCGGCCGGCTTCGCGTACTTGACGAGCCCCTTCTCGGGAATCTCCTCGATGACGCCGATGCTCTTCTGCCGCAGCGCGTCGCGCAGGATCCCGAGGACCTTCGCGCGCCGGCGCGGCTCGGGGCTCCCCATGCCGCTCTCGGCGACGCTCATCTGGGCGAGTCTCGTCGCCGTGCGCTCGTTGCCTCCCGCCCAGGCGACGGCACGGCACAAGCGGTCCACCGCGGCCTGGTCGTAGTCCTCGACGTCCCGCATCGCGGCACGCGCGCGCTCGAGCAGGTCGCTCGCGAGCGCCTGTTCTTCGGCGGTAATCGTTCTCGGGGCGTCGGTGGCGACAGCCATGACGGACTCGGGTTCGGATTATGGCCGTTCGAGCCAGAAGATGGAAGGTGTTACGGTAACCGCACTGTTACAGCGCGGCGTCCACGGGGCCCGGTGATACCGTGCGCTCATGCGCTTGATACCACTCGCTCAGTCGGCCATCGCCGTGGCGGTCGCGGTGGCGAACGTCACGGGGCAATCTGCGCCACCCGCGCCGGCCGGCGGCCAGAGGTCGGGACAAGGCGCGGCGGCACAACTGCTGTTCCATGAGGCCTGGACGCGCGCACCGATGGCGCAGCCGATGGTGCAGGCCAATCTCGGCAACCAGCACCTGACCCTGCACATCTACGGCGATCCGAGCGAGATTCGGAAGGCGATGCATCCCAACGACGACTACACCTACACGGGCGAGACGACGTCGAACTGGGCCATGACGGTGAGCGACAAATCGTCCTACTGGGACCTGAGCGGCAACGCGCGCATCCGCCTCGTCACCCAGAACAGCGGCTACCGTTTCCTGCACGTGGTGATCAAGACCGCGGATGCGCGGTACTACGTCAGCGAAGAGGGCAGCCCGGAGTCCAGCTCGTGGATCGAACGTGACTACGTGTTCAGCGACCTGCGCTGGCGAAACCTGATGATGACCGACACGCCGACCAACGCCAGCAATCGCCGGCAGCCGAATCCTAAGCGCGTGCCGATCATCCCGACGTCGCGCGGCACGCCGGACCTGGCGAAGGTCGAGGAAGTCGGCTTCAGCGACTTGATGGCCGGCGGGTGGATCCCGTCCACCTCACGCGTCAAGTCGTTCGCGCTCTACGGAAAGGCCGTGCCCAGCGCTGAGGGGTCAGACCGGGGGGTCAGACCTCGGGGTCGACGGACCCCCCGGTCTGACCCCGGTCTGCAGCGTCTTCGCCTGGTCCACCAGCAGGGCCGCCGTTTCAGGCGAGAGGTACCGCCGGCGCTCGAAGTCTCGAACTCTTACGATGTAGTCCTCGAGACCGGCGGCCGCCTGGCTGAATCGCCGCGCCGCCGCCGCCGGATCGGTCAGCGTGTACCCCTGTGCGATAGACCTCGTCACCTCGTCCAGAATCCGCACGAGAGTGTCGCCGTCCTTGATGAGCAGTGCCGCGGTCTGTTTCGCGAGCAGCATCGAGGACGGGTTGGCGGGGAACTGGCGCACGTCGGCGCAGAGCGGTCCGCAGGTGAGCTGGCTGCCGTAGGTCGATCGGCGAGCCGCATCGATGGTCTGTGCGGCGTCGGCAGGCAGAAGGAAGCCGGACTTGACCGCCGCCGCGGACGCCGCGCGCACCTTGTTCACGTAGTCGTCGTGACTCGGATACAGGCTGTTGAGCTTCGCCGTTTCGAACGGGACGTGCGTGCCGCCGAGGCCGCAGGCGCCGGCGGACTCCCTCGCCACGGGCACGGCGATCTCGGCGAGCCGGATCCCGCCGAGCGCGTTGCCATGGCCGTCGCGCTGCAACGCGTTGTCCACGAACGTCAGCGTTGGCGCGGAGGGCGGCGCGACGCCGGACTTCTTCCATCGCACGAGCGCATCGATCGCGGCGTTGTACACGTAGCGGATCTCCACGCGCGATCGCGCCGGCGTCTCGCACGCGTCGGCGGCCTGCAGATTCAGGTCGCGCTTGAGAAAGGCCGCACGGGAGATGAGCGAGTACTGCTCGGAGTGCGTCGAGCCGGCGACCGTCCAGGTGCGGATCTTCGCCGAGTCCTCCTGGTTGCGGCTGGTCGCCGCTTCGTTCTCGCTGAGCACTTTGATCACCGGAATGCTCACGCCGGCGCGGATCGGCGTGGTGTTCACCGTCAGCAACGCCGCGTCGTACACGGGATCCCGGTCGTGGATGCCGTTCAGATACGTCGCGAGCCGTCCAGCCGACTGCGACTGGCCGGCGGCGATGACGTGGCCGAGGCGGAGGCCGCCGAGCACGGCGGGCACGCCACGGACGGCTGCCGCGGCCTGGGAGTAGATGTCGTACGAGAGCGCGTCGCCGGCGACCTGGCCGCTGCCATCGACATCGAGCGTGCCGTAGCGCGCCGGGCTCCAGATCTTCAACCCGTTGGGCGGACGCGAGACGCCGACGTTCTGCGCCGACACTCCAACCCACGCGTAGCCTTCGCGGATCAGGAACTCCTTCTGGTAGAGCCAGAGCACGTCCGTGTCGTATCCGTTGGTCACGTTGAACCACTCGACGACAACCGTGCCGTTGAATCGCGCCTGACGAGCCGGGCGGCGGACGAGCAGCCGCGACTTGTACCGAGTGCCGCGCGTCGCGATCTCCGCCGGCGCACCCGGTTGGGCCGCTGCGTAGGTGTTCGCGGTGCCCTCGAAAAAGAACTCCTCTTCGACGTAGCCGTAGTTGGCGAGGACGATATCCGTGCTGAAGAAGGGGTAGTTGCGGCCTGGCGACCCCGGGGAGTCTCCACTCACGAGGGTGACGGCCGGAATCGGCACATCATGGGGCGAGACGGCCGCCGCCGCGGACAGTCCGAACATCAGGAGCAGCGTGAGTCTTGGCAGCAAGGCTGAGGGATTATTGCGGGCCCCGGGCGCGACCGCCAACGTTTTACCGTAACCTCACGGTTACAGAGCGGTTGCGGTGCGACCGGGGATGCTATCGTCCACCTGCGGTGCGGGCGCTGGCTGGCCGGAGTCCGCGCGATCAGGAGCAGCAATGAGAAGAATCACAGTGGCGCTCATGGTGGCCGCGGCGGTGACGGCCGGCGGACCGATGTCGGCCCAGAAGGATTGGATCGGCTGGGGCCAGGATCCCGGCGGCACGAAGTTCTCCGATCTGACGCAGATCAACGTCAGCAACGTCAAGAGTCTCGAGCGCGCCTGGGTCTTTCGCACTGGCGACTCGTCGGGGTTCTTCGAGAGCACCCCGCTGGTGATCGACAGCGTGATGTACTTCAGCACGACGCAGGCGATTTTCGCGCTCGACGCGGTATCGGGCCAGCAGATCTGGAAGTACGAGACCACCGGCACGGCACGGCGCGGGCCGACCTACTGGCCCGGAGGAGGCGGCGTCGCGCCGCGAATCTTCTCGTCCGCCGCGGACGGCCTCGTGGCCCTCGATGCGAAGACAGGGACGCCCATCACGAGCTTCGGCCAGAAAGGGTTCATCCCCGGACTCCGCGTGTCGTCGCCGCCCTCCATCTACAAGAACGTTCTGATCACGCAGGGCGGCAACTCGACGGTCAAGGCCTGGGACACGGTCACGGGCGAGCCGCGCTGGACGCTGGCCCTCAAAGCGCAGGCCGACGATCCGAACGTCAAGACGTGGTTCGGCGACAGCGGGAAGACACCGCAGGGGCCGGGTCTCTGGGGCATCTTCTCGGTCGACCTCGAGCGCGGTCTCGTGTTCGTTCCCGTCGAGAAAGTCGGCAACGACTACTTCGGCGGTCCGCACCACGGCAACAACCTCTACAGCGATTCGCTCATCGCCGTCGACGCCATGACCGGCAAGATCAAATGGCACCAGCAGCTCGTCCATCACGACATCTGGGACTACGACGTCGCCGCGCAGCCGACGCTCGTTGACGTGCGTCGCAACGGACGCACGATTCCGGGCGTCGCGCAGATCACCAAGATGGGCCTGCTGTTCGTCTTCAATCGCGAGACCGGCGAGCCGATGTACGGCTGGGAAGAGCGGCCGGTGCCGCAGACGACGCTCCGCGGAGAATGGACGTCGCCGACGCAGCCCTTCCCGCTGAAGCCGCCGCCGCTCGCGCGCAATTCGCTCAAGAAGGAAGAGCTCGCCAAGGTGACGCCTGAGCTCGAGGCGTACTGCAAGGCGCTCTGGGAGAAATACAACCTGTCGGATACGGTCCCCTACAATCCGTGGCAGGAGAAGCAGGACATCGTCGTCTATCCCGGCGCCATCGGCGGCGGCAACTGGCAGGGCGTGATGTTCAATCGCCCGCTCGGCCTGATGATCACCAACGTCATGAACGCCGGCCAGTGGGGACACATGGAAGAGCGCGCGCCGGGCGCGGGGCGAGGCGGGCGCGGGGGTCGGCGCGGCGCGGAGCCGCACCAGGAGCGGCAGCCGCCGGCGCCGCAGGACAGACACCGCCGCCTACGGTCGGGGGCGCAGCCGCGGGCGCGGCAGGAGCCGGCCGTGCCGCCGGACGCGGTCGCGCGGGCGACCCCGACGCGGCCGAGCCCGGCGAGAACATCGTCGCGTCAGGCGTGCCCAACATGGCCAAGGTGACGCCCGAAGGCGGCCGCTTCTGGGAGCCTCAGAAGCGCTACAGTTGCTCCGAGCCGCCCTGGGGCGAACTGATCGCCGTCAACGCCAACACCGGCGACATCGCGTGGCGTGTTCCGCTCGGCGAGTTCGAAGAGCTCGAAGCCAAGGGGATCAAGACCGGACAGCCAAGTCTCGGCGGCGGCATGACGACGGCGGGGAACCTGGTGTTCATCGGCGCGACGATCGACGGGATCTTCCGCGCCTTCGACGCGAGGAACGGCAAGGAGCTGTGGCGCGACAAGCTCGAAGCGCCCGCACACTCGATCCCGGCGAGCTACATGGGCCGCGACGGCAAGCAGTACATCGTCGTGCCCGCAGGCGGCGGCGGATTCCTGCGCAGCCCGACGGCCGATCTGGTGATCGCGTATCGGCTGCAGTAAGAGCTTGCGGACAAGAGCGTGAACCATCGGAGGTTCGATGGACGGACGCGAGTCCGGAAGCTGATATGACATGATCTCTTAGCCTGACGTCGCTGGCAGTCGTGGTGTCCGGACTGTTGCTCTACGCGCAGCAGCCGCCACCGCCGCAGACCGGCGGCGCCGGCCGCGGGCAAGGTGCGGTCGATCCGGCACCAGGGCGCCAGGGCGGAGGCGGACGCGGCGGGCGCGCCGGCGGCGGCGCGGCGCGCAAGCGCGTGCTGGCCTGGGCGGACACGCGCAACGGGCAGGCGCAGCACGAGTCGGTCGGCCACGCGCTCGCGGTGATCGAGCGGCTGGGCTACGACTCGGGCATGTGGGACACGTTCATTCGCACCGATTCGAACATCATCGCGAAGGCGCCGAAGAAGACCGACGGCACCAACGCGAGCGGCGGCCCCAACCTGAGCAACGTGGACGCGATCTTCTTCATGGGACATCGCGAAGTGCTGCTCGAGCCGTCACAGAAGGAAGAGCTGCTGGCGTTCGTGCGTGAGGGAAAAGGCTTCGTCGCCGCCCACGTCGGGCTGACCGCATTCGAGTCGTGGCCCGAGTTCGGCGAGCTGATTGGCGCCAGGTTCGATCAGCATCCGATCAACGGCCCCGGCACCATCATCAACGAGCGGCCCGATTTTCCGGCCACGAAGCACTTCCCGCCGTCGTTCGCGTTCACCGACGAGTTCTACCAGCCGAAGCTCATCTCGCGCGAAAAAGTGGACGTGCTGCTGCGGCTCGATCTGTCCAACGTTCCGGCGAGTCCGAGCGCTTCGGTTGAACGGCGACTATCCGCTGGCGTGGGCCAAGACGTACGGCAAGGGACGCGTGTTCTTCGGCTCGTTCGCGCACTCGTCGGCGACGTGGGACATCCGCGACATCCAGCAGCTGTACTTCGAGGCGATGCGCTGGGCGCTGGGGCTGACCGACGCGGAGCTCAAGCCGCACCCGATGACGCCGGCACCGGCGCCGGCGGCGGGTCGTGGGGGAGCGCGTTAGAGATTGGCGGGCCGCAGCCCGGCCCGCCCCACATCAACCTCGAGGTGGTTCTCCGTCGTACGTGACGGGGATGCGGATGCGCATCGGGCGCTCGCGGGTGTATTCCTCCATGACCTGCGCGGTGAGGCCGGCGACGCGGCCGATCATGAAGACGAACTTGCCGAACAGCGCCGGGAATCCGAGGTCGTAGAGGACCGCCGCGAGCGCGCCGTCCACGTTGATCGGAAGCGGCTTGATCCCTTCGCGGGCCGCCTGCTCGAGCGCCAGCATGAACGCGACGCCATCCCTGGCGAGCCCGCTCTCGGCCGCGAGTCCGAAGAGCACCGCCGTTCGCGGATCCGTTGAGTGGGTGCGATGGCCCAGGCCCGGCAGGCGAGTCTGGGTGGCCTTGGCCTCGGCAATCGCTCGCTTCGCGGCGGCTTCAATCGAGATTTGCTCCTCGCGCGCCCTCCGCAGCGCGTCGTCGATGAGCTCCATGCAGGCGAGACCGGCGCCCGCGTGTTTGTCGCCAATCGCCAGCACGCCGGCCGCCACCGCGGCTTCCGGCGCCTGCCGGTTGCCGGTTGCGACCACGCGCGCCGCCGCGGCCGACGGCGACCCCGGTCCGTGATCGGCCACGGCGATCAGGATGGCGTCCATCAGCCTGCGCTCGTGATCCGTGGGCATTCGCCCCTGATGCAGCAGGAACACGACGTCCGAGAAACTGGCGCTCGCCATGAGGCGGCTGACGTCGTAGCCGCGAAAGCGAATGGTGGTCTCGTCGGAATCGCTGATGGCGGTGCGCCACGGCGCCATCGGCGTGTCGTTGGTCGTGCTCATTTCACGCTCCTGCCCCGAGGTGCGGCTCAGTCATTGCCCGCACTGAGGAAATCGGCGATGTCCCAATGCCCGGTGCGCGGCATGGGCACGTCGCCCCGCGTGCGCACCTCCAGGAGATAAGGCTCATCGACGGCAAGCGCCGCCTCGAGCGCCCGTGGCAAATCGTCGGGCTCTTCGACGAGGGCGCTCTTGATGCCAAACGACGCCGCCATCAGCATGAAGTCCGGGTTGTAGGGCGTGCCGTCCGGCCGAGTGAACTCGGTCGCATAGGTGTTCTGAAAGTATGTCGTGCCGACGGTCCGAATCGTCGAGAAACAGAAATTATTGAACAGCACCCACAGCACGGGTACGCCAAGCTCGACGGCGGTTGCGAGGGCGCCGCACACCGACAGGAATCCACCGTCGCCGACGAGACAGATCACTTTGCGCTGGGGGGCGCCGATCTTCGCGCCGATCGCCGCTGCCGGCGCGAAGCCCATCGTCGCCAGCCCGCCGCTGGTGATGAACGACAGCGGGCAGTTGGTCGCCAGCTGCTGTCCCGCGCCGTTCTTGTTCCAGCCCACGTCAGTCACGTAAATGGCGTCGCGAGGAGCGGCCTGACCGAGCGCGTAGAGCAGTCGCGCGGGATGGATCGGCTTCCCGCTGTCCTGCTGGCTCGCGGTCAGCTCGGCCGCCCACGCCCGCTTCAGGCCGGCGATCTCAACGGCCCGCTCGTCCGATGGCGCTCTGGCCGCTGGTCGCACGGCTTCGACAATCTGGCGAAGCGTCACTTTGGCGTCGCCGACGATCCCGACGTCCACGGGATAGATCTTGCCGATCTCCTGAGGGTCGCTGTCCACTTGGATCAGGCGAGTCGGCGGAATCGCGAACGTGAACTTCGGATTCCAGGAGCTGCAGTCGGCCTCGCCAAATCCGGTGCCGATGGCCAGCACGACATCGGCCGCTCGAGTGATTTCATTCGCGGCACGCGTCCCCCAGATGCCCGTCATCCCAAGGGCCAGCGGATGCGATTCCGGAAACGCGCCCTTGCCCATCAGCGACGTCGCCACCGGAATGCCGGTGAGCTCGGCCAGTTCGCGCAACTCGTTCCAGGCTTCCGCCAGCAGGACACCATTGCCGGCGAAAATCACGGGCGCCTTGGCGGCGAGCAGCCTGCTCACGGCCGCCGCGACCCCCTCAGGCATGGCGGCCGTTCGGCCGAACCCTGGTTGACGCGCGGCCGGGTCGGCCACCGCCGCCGACACCTGGGCTGAGAAGACATCCATCGGCACGTCAATCAACACCGCGCCCGGGCGGCCGGTCTGGGCGACGTTCAGCGCGCGCGGCACGACGTCCGGCAGGAACTTGGCGTCGTCCACGCGCCAGACGCGCTTGCAGATCGGACGATAGATGTCGCCCTGCGACGCGTCCGCGTGGAAGCGGATCCCCTGATGCGGTTCTCGCGCGTGATGGTACGAGGGCGTGTTGCCGGCGATCACGACCATCGGCGTGGAATCGGCCGCAGCGGTCGCGACGCCGGTCAGCGCGTTGGTCAATCCAGGCGAGATATGGACGTTCAACACCGCAAGTTTGTGCGAGACGCGAAAGTACGCATCGGCCGCGTGCGCGGCCTGCTGCTCGTGTCGAAACGAGACGTATTCAATCCCGCGCCGGTAGCAGGCATCGATCAGCGCGTAGTTCGTATGACCGCACTGGCCAAACACTTTGGCGACGCCGGCGAGTTTCAGGCACTCCGCGATGTACATCGCTCCGGTCATGCTACGTGCGCCCTTCTGGCAAGCTGATTGTGATCAGACGTTCCTCGGTCATCTCGCGGATCGCGTATCTCGGGCCTTCGCGGCCCATTCCGCTGTCCTTGACGCCGCCGAACGGCATCAGATCCACACGGCCGCTCGAGGACTCGTTGATGTGGACGATGCCGACGTCGAGCCGTCTGGCGGCGGTCAGCGCGGCATTGATATCGCGCGTGAAGATGCCGGCCGCCAGGCCGTACGGCGTCCCGTTGAACTGCTCGATGGCGTCGTCGAGCGACGAAAACGGGATGATCGTGACGACCGGCGCAAAAATTTCCTCGCAGACCACACGCATGTCCGATCGAGCGTCGACGAGCACGGTCGGCCGCATCAACGCGCCGCTCCGCGTGCCGCCGGTGAGGCAGCGCGCGCCGCCGTCCAGGGCCTCGCGGACCCACGCTTCGGCTCGTGCGGCTTCCACTTCGCTGATCATCGGTCCGATCATCGTCTCCGGATCGCCTGGATCGCCAACGGGCATTCTTTCGACGGTGCTCACGAGCAGCTCGCAGAAGCGGTCGAAGACCGGCAACTGGACGAACAGGCGTTGCGTGGACGTGCAGACCTGCCCGGCGCGGCGGAATCCGGAGCTCGCGACACGGGCGGCCGCACGCTCGAGGTCGGCGTCTGCGCAGACGATCGTGCCGGCGATGCTGCCAAGCTCGAGCGCGACGGGACGCAGGCCGACATGCCCGCGGAGCCACCTGCCCACCCTCGTGCTTCCCGTGAACGTGAAGAAACGGATCTCGGGACGCTCGGTCAGCCACCGGCCCACGTCAGTACCGGGCCCCTGCACGAGCGAAGCGCGCCCGGGCGGCAGCCCGGCTTCCAGCAACAGCTCGAACAATCGCGCCGCGCTGAGCGGCGTCGCCCGCGAGGGCTTGACGACGATGGTGTTGCCGGAGGCGAGGGCGGGGGCCACTTTGTGGGCCACTTGATTCAACGGCGAGTTGAAGGACGTGATTCCGCAGACGACGCCGCGCGGAACGCGAATGGTGAATGCGAGCCGATGCGCCTGTCCCGGCGCGCCGTCAATGGGCACCATCTCGCCGGCGATCCGCTTCGCTTCTTCGGCGGACAGCCTGAAGGTCTCGGCCGTCCGGCTGACCTCATTGGAGGCATCGGCAATCGGGATCCCCGATTCCGAGACAATCGTGCGCGCCAGCTCCGTCCGGTGCGTGTCGACGAGATCGGCGACACGCGACAGGATGCGGAACCGCTCGTGCGGATCGAGACGTGTCGACTCGAACGATCGTGACGCCGCCGCGACCGCCGCCGCCACCTGGGCCTCGGAGGCGCTGTCGGCGTGTCCAATCACGCGGCCGGTGAATTTGTCGGTCACCTCGAACGTGTCTGCGCCGTCGGCCCACTCTCCGGCGATGAAGAGCTTCGCGCGCCGGAGGCGTTCGCCGGCCGGTGAAGACACCGCGCGACTTTCTTCTGTGGAGCGCATCCCGGCCGTCACTCGTTCAGATGACGCCGCGGTCCGCGAGACGCGTCAGATCGTCAGGGGTCAGCCCGAGCAGCTCGCCGAACACCCGCGCATTGTCCTGACCCAGGGCGCCACCAGTCCAGCGGATGTCGCCTGGTGTCGCAGACAGGCGTGGAAACACGTTGTGCATGCGCACGGGGCCTGCGCCGTTCTGCACGTTGACGATCAGGTCGCGCTGCTGCCAGTGCCAGTCGCGCTCGATATCGGCCACCGTCTGCACGGGGACCGCGGTCAGATGATGGTCGTGAATAATCGCGAGGTTCTCGTCGAGGGTGCGCGCGGCGATGGCGGCACAGATCGCGTCGTCGAGCTGGCCCGCATGCTGGACGCGCGCCTCGTTGGTGGAGAATCGCGGATCGTCCAGCAGGTCGCGGAGCCCGTAGGCCTGCAGCAGGCGCTCGGCCATCTTTGGCGTCGAGCCGCTGATCGCAATCCAGCGATCGTCGCGGGTTCGATAGCAGCCTCGCGGGCCGGCGTTGCGGGAGCGGCTGCCTTGCCGCAACCGCACCTGGCCCAGGGTCGCGTATTCCGCCGGCAACGGCCCGAGCAGCGAGAACAACGACTCGAACAGCGATACGTCGATGCACTGGCCGATGCCGCCGTGGACGTCGCGATGGTAGAGCGCCATCATGATGGCGTTGGAGGCGTAGAGGCCCGCCGCCATGTCGGCGAGCGGAAAGCTCGGGACGATCGGGGGGCCGTCAGGCTCGCCGTTCATGGCCGCGAAGCCGCTCGCCGCTTCGACGAGGGTCCCGAATCCGGGCCGCTCGCTGTGCGGGCCGGTCTGGCCCCAGCCGGAAATCCGGGCGAGCACCAGCCGGGGATTGTGCCGCCGCAAGACGTCCCACCCCAACTGCAGCCGCTCGAGCGTGCCCGGCACGAACGACTCCATCACGACATCGACGTGCGGCACGAGCTGGTAGACGAGCTCCCGGCCTTCGCGCGACTTCAGGTTGAGCGTCAGGAAGCGCTTGTTGCGCGCGTACACCTGCCACCACAACGGCTCGCCGTTGGCCGTCCATTGCCGCAACGGGTCGCCCGTCTTGGGCTGCTCGACTTTCAGAATGTCCGCGCCGAAATCGGCGAGGAGCATGCCGGCGAGCCCGCCGGCCACCATCCGCGACAAATCGAGCACGCGGAGCCCTTCGAGCGGGCGTGGCCGCGTCGCGGCGGGCGTTGCGTCCGCCGTGACCGGCGCGGATTCGGCTCGCGTGGGCATGGGACGCCTAGACTACAGCTTGTAGGGATGACATTACAAGTGGCCCTCCTGGGGCCGCGCGAGGCCCGAGCGGGGCGCCCGCCGGCGGCAAATATGTAGTAACAGGTATTAACGGCCCCGCCACGGGCGGCCGGCGGGCCGGTCGCCGCCGGGAACAATGGTATCGTGATGCCCGTGAATCGGGCCGCAACGAAACGACCTGTGCGCCGCCGTCGCGCGGCGCGGCCCGAACTATCGGAGCTGGGGCGCGCGACGGACTCGCGACGCACGTCGCTCGCGCGGTCCAACCGCGTCGTGCCGCTGTACCACCAGGTGCAGCATCTCATCAGATACCGCGTCCAGATCGGCGAGTACCGCCCCGGTGTCCAGATCCCGTCGGAGCATCAGCTCTGCCGGGAACTGGAGGTCAGTCGCGTGACGGTCCGCGAAGCCTTGAGAGAGCTCGTGCGAGATCGCCTGCTGGTCAAGGTGCAGGGCAAGGGCACGTTCGTCTCGCCGGAAACGAATACGCAGCTCCCGGCGATCAAATACACCGGCTTCCTCGACGAAATCTACGAGCGCGTCAAGCATCTCACCGTCAAGCAGGTGAAGCTCGACCGGATCCCGCTCAAGGCGGACATCCGGAGCGTGCTTCAGCTCGGACCCGAGGAGACGGAGCTCGTCCGCATCAAGCGGCTCCGGTACATCAACGACAGTCCTTTCTCGTTTACCGTGAACTACCTTCCGGTCGAGATCGGCACGCGCCTCAACGAAGCCGAGCTGTACCGGACACCGCTCCTGGAAATCCTGCAGGATGAGCTGAACGTGCCGATCATTCGAGCTCAGGAGACGGTCGAGGCCGCGCCCGCCGACCCGGAAGTCGCCGGCGAGCTCGACATTCCCGTGCTGTTTCCGGTGATGCACATTCGCCGGGTGATGTTCACCGAGCGCGACCGGCCGTTCGAGCTGGTCGAGACGTTCTACCGCGCCGACAAGTATCAGTATTCAGTCAATCTGATTCGCGTCCAGCGCGACGGCAAGTGGCGCTGGAGTCAGCAGGGCCACAAGTAACTTCCCGGCCGGCGGCTTCCACGCGGCGACGCGTCGGGTGGCGGCGTCGATCTCCTCGGGCGTCATTCTGGCGCCGGCAGTATTTCTCAGCTCGATGAGTTCTGTCCGGTTGTCCAGGAGGGGCGCCTGGCTGGCCGCGATCGAGAACCAGAAGAACGCCGACGGGTAGTCGCGCGCGACGCCAGTCCCGTCGAGATACTGCTGGCCAAGCTGGTACTGCGCGCGGATGTCATCTCCGTCCGCGGCACGCCGGTACCAGCGCGCGGCCTCGGCCGCATCGGCAGCCACGCCGCGTCCATTCCGGTAGAAGTCGCCAACCGATCGCTGTCCGGCGGCGCTGCCGTGCTCGGCTGCCTTCCGGTACCACGCAAGTGCCTCGCCGTCGTGTTGCCCCACGCCGAACCCGAAGTCGTACAACTGACCCATCTGGAATTCAGCGGGCGCGTACTGCTGGGCAGCGGCTCGGCGCAGCCAGGCAATCGCTCGAGCCGTGTCGCTGGTTCCGTAGTAGAGCAGTGCGCCGAGTGAGAACTGCGCGACGACGTCACCGGCCTCGGCGCTCTCTCGCGCCGTCGCCAGAGCACGCTCGACGTCCGGATCCGGTTGCGCGTGGGCGAGCGTGACGTCCGCCGACGCCGCGAAGACCGCGCAGAACGCGAATAACAGGCCACGCATGAAGGACCAATTATAGTGATGCGCCAGAGCCTTGATAGGATCGAGCCCGGGCATGCGACTCCCTTCGACTCGCTCCGCTCGCTCAGGGCAGGCGCCGCTCGCCGCGCTGCTGGCCACGGCTCTGGGCCTGTTCGGTCATGTGGCGGGGCCTGCGTTGCTCGCGCAAACGCCCGCGACGACCACGCCCGATGTGATCTACATCCCGACGCCGCAGCCCGTGGTCGAGGCGATGCTGGACATCGCCCAGGTCAAGGCAACGGACGTCGTGTACGACCTCGGATCGGGTGACGGACGGATCGTCATTACCGCCGCCAGGAAATACGGCGCGCGCAGCGTCGGCATTGAAATCGATCCCGCACTCGTGAAGAAAGCGACCGACAACGCCACCGCGGCTGGTGTGTCGAATCGAGTGCGATTCGTCACCGGGGATATCTTCACTGCCGACATCAGCGAAGCGACGGTCGTGACGTTGTACCTCCTGCAGAGCATCAACGAGCGGTTGAGGCCGAAGCTGGTCCGTGAGCTGAAGCCTGGCGCCCGCGTCGTCTCTCACGTCTTCAACATGGGCCCGGAGTGGCCGCCGGAGAAGACGCTCACCGTCGGGTTCAACCGGATCTTTCTCTGGACGATTCCTGATCGATAATGGGTCGTGGGCGCCGGCTCATCAGGACATGACAGGACATGGCTCCTGGCCGCCATGGTCCTCGCCCTCGGCGCGACCGTCACGACGACGGCGATGCGCGAGGGCCAGAGTGCCCAGACGTCCGGGTCCTCGTCCACGGCCGCGCTCGGCCGGCAGGAGGAAGAGCTCGCCCGCGCTGCTGAAGAGCTGACCGACAAGGTCTGCAGCACCAGTTGCCACACATGGGAAGAGTTTACGAAGACGCGCCGGACGCCAACCGACTGGCGCGACATGGTGTCGTCGATGGCCACCAAGGGCGCCAACGCGACCAGCGATCAGTTTGCGACCATCACGCGGTACCTGACCCGGTACTACGGCGTGGTGCTGGTCAACACCGCTCCAGCGACTGAGCTCGTTGCGGTGCTCGGGCTTTCCGCGAAGGACGCGGACGCCATCGTGCAGCACCGGAAAGTCAATGGGAAGTTCGCGAACGCCGAGGCGCTCGCGAGCGTGCCCGGCATCGACAAGTCGAAGATCGAGTCTCAGGTCGACTCGCTGCGCTTCAACTAGAGCCTAGATCGTCAAGCCGGTCCCGGACTGTTGCAGAGCAGCCCGAATCGTCAGGACATCGCGCTTCAAGCTTCCGAGCACGAGCTCGCGCGGCAGCGTGAGCTTGTCAGCGCCGCTCTGGGCCCCGCCGAGCGGGTACTCGGCCTCGAGCTCCATCGGCCCGTTGAAGTTGATGTCACGCAACACCACGGCGTAGCGGAAGATGTCCACGAGGCCGGTGCCCATCGGCACCTGCGGCGAGGTCCAGCCGCCGCCGCGCGCGAACGCATTGCCGGCCAGCGGGAGCGGGAACGGTCGGGGGCCGCCGCCACCACGTCCACCGCGTCCTCGTCCTGCAGGTGGCGCGTCTTCTCCGCCGGCCGCCGCAGCGACTGCGCCGCGTCCGCCGCCGGCCGGATCGCCACCGGCCCGGCCAGCCGCGGCGGGATCCCCGCCAGCACGTCCGGCCGCGCCCGCTCCAGGAGGAGGCGCGCCGCCGGCTGCCCCTGCGCCGCGGCCGCCACGTCCGCCGCGACCGCCAGCCGGTGCCGCGGCGCCGGCCGCCGGTTGCGGTCCGGGATAGGGTCCACCTTCTCCAAGCAGTCCGAGGTTCTGCTGCCAGGAGCGATCTTTCCAGCTCATCGCCACGACGTACGGGCCGGCCGTGCGCATCAGCGTTTCCCACATGTCGCCGTGCAGCGCCATGTGACCCGTGTCCCAGTGGAAGCCGACGTGTTTGGGATCGAAGTCCTTCATGACGTAGAGCAGATCCCAGACGACCGACCCGACCGAGCTCGCGCCGGCACGCGTGTGATACATGAGCGTCGTGCCGTGCTTCTGGTTGAGCTGCACGAATTTCTCGACCTTCGTCTTGATCGCGTCGAGCTGCGGGAGGATGGGCTTCGTCAGGTCGTAGTTGTCGGTGCCGAGCCAGTAGTGCGTGACGCCGAGCTGGCCCATCGTGCCGACGAGCGATTCGACACTGGCGTCGACGGCCGTCTGTCCGCCGCCGCGAATCTGTCGCACCTTCAAGCCGTGCTTGCGAATCGCGTTCACGAACGGCGGCAGCGCCGTCTTGACGTTCGCGATGTCCACGTGCGCGCTGCCCGTTCCCACCGTGACCATCAGGCCGCCGCACGTGATCTCGATGGTGGCTTCCGCGACTTCGTCCGGCGTGCGGAGCCAGTGGAGAAACCTGGAATACGCATCGAGAACGAGCGGGCGCGGCGTCGGCGGCGCGGCGGCGGCCGGAGCGGGGGCCGCGGGCGTCTGGGCCTGCGCCTGCGCGCGGGTCAGTGTGACGTCGCTGAGCACCTTGCCGGCCAGCGCGGCGATCAGGCTCGTCTGAAAAAATTCTCGTCGGTCCATGATGTCCTCGCGGTACCTATTGCAGGGCAAAGGCGACGATCATCGCGTTCACTGGCGGCGCTGACCGTGCGGGGATGTGAAAGGCGGCGTCGCCACCGCCGGCCACGGCCGCCACGTACTGCTTGCCGTTGCCGCCCAGATACGAGAGCGGCGTCATGAGCACGTCGTTGTCGAGCGTGACCTTCCAGACTTCCTTGCCGGTCTTGCCGTCGAACGCCCGGAACCCGAAATCCGACGTCGAGCCGATGAACACGAGCCCGCTCGCCGTCGCGATCGGTCCGCCGTCGTTCACGGCCGTGCCCGTACCGAGGATGCCTTTCGCCGTGAGCTCCGGATACTCGCCGAGCGGCGTGCGCCACGCGATGTCGCCCGTGCTCGTGCTGACCGCGACCAGCTCGGACCACGGCGGCGCGTTGCAGGGATAGCCCTGCGGATCGACGTAGAAACTGGTCGGGACTTTCGACTTCGCAAACGACGGCAGGACGCCCGACGACGTGCTCGGCTGCAGCTGCGCGATCACGCCCAGATGGCGCGTGTTCAGGAAGACCAGCCCGAGCGACGGATTTCCGGCCACGCCGCCCCAGCCACCGCCGCCCTCCGATCCGGGGAACACGAGGCTCGGCAGCATGCCGTACGGCGTGTACGGCCCCATGTTCACCGACTTGTCGAAGAGCTCCGTGCAGTACTTCTCGGCGTCCGGCGAGATCTTGCTGACTTCCTTCCGCGTCATGCTGTCGCGCGTGAGGCCGACCGGCTTCACCGGAAACGGCTGCGTCGGCCATGCCTGATCGCCGGGTGCGTCGAATCTCGGGATCGGGCGTTCTTCCACGCCGAAGAGCGGTTCACCGGTCAGTCGATGGAACATGAACAGCAGGCCCTGCTTGGTCATCTGCGCGACGGCCGGCACGCGCTGGCCGTCCTTCGTCGCCTCGATGAGCGCCGGCGGGGAGCTCAGGTCCCAGTCGTAGATGTCGTGATGGGTGAGCTGGAAGTGCCACTTGCGTTTTCCGGTCGACGCCTGCAGCACGAGCAGCGTCGTGGCGTACAGGTTCTCGCCGGGCCGGCTGTTGCCGAAGTTCTGATCGGTCGCGTTGCCCAGCGGGATGAAGACCAGGTCGTTCACGGGATCGACCGTCATCGGCACCCACACGCCCGGGCCGCGGCGATCCTGCCAGCCGTTCATGCCCCAGGTGCCGAAGTTCTCTTCGCCGGGATGCGGCACGACGTGGAATCGCCAGACTTCCTTGCCGGAGAGCAGGTCGAACGCGCGCGGGTCGCCCGGCAGCCCGTACCGGCCCTGTTCGCCCGTGCGCGCCGCGATGATGGCCAGGTTCCGGTAGAGTGCCGGCGGCATGTTCGTCGCGTAGTTCCCGCCGAACTTCTCCATGATGCCGACCGAAAGATCGACGATCCCTGCCGCGCCCGGGACCGGCGCGCCCGTTTTGGCGTTGAGCTGCACCAGGAACCCGTTGGTCGTCGCAATCACGATGCGCGGTCCGGTCTGGGCCGTGCCCGGCCAGTAGGAGATGCCGCGTCCGCCGGCCGACGGATTCGCGCCGAGCTGCGCGATCGTCTTCAGATCGAACTTCCACAACTCGGTGCCCGCATCGGCCTTGAGCGCCACGATCGTGGAGCCCTGGATCGGGAGATACATGACGTTGTTGACCACGATCGGCGTCACCGTGTACCCGGCCGCCGGGGCGCCCAGGTCGTACGTCCAGGCCTTGGCGAGCTTCGCGACGTTGGCCGGGGTGATCTGCGTCAGCGGCGAGTACTTCATGCCCCCGGGATCGTTGCCCACGGTGAGCCAGTCATTCCCGTGCGGGCTCCCGTTCTGGGCGGCAATCCCGACGCCCAGCACCAGGCTCAACATGACTCCGATCGGCAGCTGGCGTGTCATCGCGGCTCCTCCCTCAAGGGGGTCAGACCGCGGAGTATATGAGGACGCGATGTACAATACAAGTTAAGACAACAGACCGGCGGACGTCTGGACGTCGACGGTTCGGTCATAATGTGCCCATGGCGAGAGCAATCACCGAAGAGGAACGAGCGTCTGCCCACGAGCTGTTGCGGCGCGCGCGCGCCGCGATGGCTGCCATCGACCAGTACGATCAGGAGACGGTCGACCGCCTGTGCCGGGCCGTCGCCTGGGCGACCGCCAACGAGCAGACCTTCGGCCGGCTCACGCGGATGAGCGTCGACGAGAGCGGGATGGGCAGCGCCGAGGGCGTCCCGGCGCGTCGCTGGAAGATCCTCGGCATTCTTCGCGATGCGCTCCGGACGAGGAGCGTCGGGGTCATCGAAGAGCTCTCTGAAAAAGGCATCGTCAAATACGCGAAGCCGGCCGGGGTCATCGCGGGCCTGCTGCCCGTCACCAACCCGCTCGTCACGATGGTGAGCATGGCCATCAACGCCATCAAGTGCCGGGACGCCGTCATCTTCTCGCCGCACCCCTGAGCCGGAAGACCGCGCTGGAGATCGCTCGCGTGCTGCGCGCGGCGCTGAAGAAACAGGGCACGCCCGAAGATCTGATCCTGTGCCTCGACAAGCCGAGCATTCCGCTCGCGCAGGAGCTGATGTCGATCTGCGACCTGACGATCGCCACCGGCGGCAGCGCGATGGTGAAGGCCGCGTACAGCTCCGGCAAGCCGGCCTACGGCGTCGGCGCCGGCAACGCGACCGTCGTCGTCGACGAGACCGCTGACCTGGCGGACGCCGCGAGGAACACGCGGATCAGCAAGACCCAGAACCATGGGTCGGGCTGTTCGTGCGACGGCAACCTGCTGGTCGAAGAGACGGTGTACGACAGCGTTCCTCGAGCAGCTTGCAGAAGGAAGGCGGCTACCTCGCCACGGCCGAGGAGAAGGCCAGGCTCGAGGCGGTGATGTGGGACGCCGAGGGACGGCGAACGCTCGACACCGTCGCCCGGGCAGCGAGTGTGATTGCCGAGAAGGCCGGGATGTCGCCTCCCCGCGGGCAAGTCCTTCATCATCGTGAAGGAGGACCAGATCGGCAGAGCGCACCGCTTCTCGCGGCGAGAAGCTGTCGCCCGGTCCTCGCCATCTTCACGTACAGCGGATTCGACACCGTGCTCCAGATGGTCGCGGACCTGCTTCGAGATCGGCGGCAAGGGCCACTCGGTCGGGATCGCGTCGTTCGACGACGACCACATTCACCGGCTGGCGATCGATGGCGCCCGTCAGCCGCATCATGGTGCGGCAGCCGAACGTGCGCGGCAACGCCGGATCGTTCACCAACGGGATGCCGCAGACGGCCAGCCTCGGATGCGGCACCTGGGGCGGCAACATCACGAGCGAGAACATCAGCGTCAAGCACTACATGAACACGACGTGGGTCAGCCGGCCGATCCCCGAAGACAAGCCGAGCGAGCAGGAGCTGCTCGGCGAGTTCTACAACTCGGAGACCTTCGACCCGGAACCAGCCGTCACCGCGTAAGCCTCACTCACCTGTAGGTCCCGCCCGAAAACGCCCTGCCGGCCGAGGATGTAGGCGATGTATTAACAGGTACTTGACACCTCGGATCGCGCGGTATATCGTGCGGATCTCTTGCAAACGAAACTGACGCCCTCGCGGCTCCTGCGCGGACAACCCGATGCGGGATGACGCCGGTCGGGGATGTCGCTCGTTCGGTGTTGACGGAGGAACGACATGATGGTTCGACGCAGTGTGTGGTTGGTCCTGGCACTCGCGCTGGCGTTGCGCGCCGCGCGCGGTGCGCAGACCGTCGCCGTCGCCCAGTTGTCGGGCACGGTCGCCGATGAGACCGGCGGCGCCCTGCCGGGCGCTGACAGTGACAGTCACGCAAACCGACACCGGGATGACCCGCGTTCGTGATCACGGGCCCGAACGGCGGGTTACGTCTTCACGAACCTGCCGGTCGGTCCCTACAAGCTGGCCGCGAAGATGAGCGGCTTCAGCGCCTTCGAACAGACCGGGCATCGTCGCTCGACCGTCGGCAACACGCGGTCGGTCAACGTCGCCCTGAAGATCGGCGGCGATGACGGAAACGGTGCAGCGTCGCGGCCGACGCGACGCTCGTCGAGACGCGCAGCGTCGGCGTCGGCACCGTCGTGCAGCCAGGAGCAGATCGTCGGCCTGCCGCTCAACGGCCGCAGCGCGCTGCAGCTGATCGTGCTGGCGGGCGGCGCGGTCGAAGTCGGCGGGCTTGACCGACGACCGGCAGTACCCGGGCGCGGTCGTCATCTCGGTGGCGGGCGGCACGGGCAACAGCACGATGTATCTGGTGGACGGCGGCTACAACAACGACCCGCAGAACAACACCGGCAATGCGATCCCGTTCCCCGACGCGCTCCAGGAGTTCAACGTCGCAGAGCGGCGTGCGCGACGCGCGATTCGGCATGTCCACCGGCGCGACGGTCAATGCCGTCACGCGAGTCGGGCACGAACACCTTCCACGGCGGCGTGTTCGACTTCGTCCGCGATCACAACTTCAACGCGATCCGCTACTTCGAGCGCACGGAAAACGGCGGCCTCGGCCGTAGACGACGGGCTGAAGCGCAACCAGTTCGGCGGCACGATCGGCGGGCCGATCATCAAGGACAAGCTGTTCTTCTTCTTCGGCACCCAGATCACCAAGAACCACATCGTGCCGCTGAACAACGACGTGATCGTCCCGACGGCGGAAGTGCGCAGCGGCGATTTCCGCCGCATCATGTCGGCGGCCTGCCGCGGCGGCACGGCGCGGACGCTCGGCGCGCCGTTCGTGAACAACCAGATCGATCCGTCGCTGTTCCATCCGATCTCGGTGAACGATCATGAACATGGTGCCGCTCGCCGATCCGGCGCTACGATCCGGACGGCTGCGGACGCTACCTGCTCGCGCTGCCCAACGACAGCACGGACCAGCAGTACGTCACGCGCGTGCGACTACCAGATGTCGACGAACAAGCGGATCTTCGTCCGCGACTTCTTCACGCACAACGTCCACCCGGCGGCGTGGGACGCGGACACAGCCGAACCTGCTCGAGACGACCGGCAACGGCCGCGGCACGCGCGCGTATCAGCACACGATCTCGAGCGGCCTCGACTACGTCGTGTCGCAGAACCTGTTCGCGTCGACGCGCTTCTCGTACCAGCACACGGCGACGTTCCGTGAGCACGGCGACGGACGTGCCGACGTGGACGTACGCTCGGCGTGAACACGTGGGCCTACACCGATCGGCAACGTGCCGGGCCAGGACTTCCTGCGCGGCGGCCTCTGGAGCTCGGCGTTCACCGGCGTGTTCTACGTGCGACACGCCGTCGCTCTCGCAGGACTTCGACTGGACCAAGGGCGCGCACAGCATCTCGTTCGGCGGCTCGTGGACGCGTCCGCACCCGAACGGCGACGGCACGTTCCAGGCCAACGGCAACATGGGCTTCAACGGCATCTTCACGAGCGGCACGACCAACGCGAACGGCGGGTTGAACATGGCCGACTTCGTGCTCGGCTACCCGAACTCGTACCGCGGCGGCGGCAGCCAGATCAACAACGCGTGGGTGCACTCGATCGGTCTCTACGTCGCCGACGTGTGGCGCGTGAGCCGGCGGCTGACGCTCAACTACGGCCTCCGCTGGGAGCCGTACATCTCGGCGAAGGACGCCAACGGATTCAACACGGCGTTCATCCGCGAGAACTTCGACAAGGGCATCCGGAGCACGGTCTACACGAACGCGCCGATCGGCCTCGTGTTCCCGGGCGATCCGGGCTTCCCGACCAACGGCGGCGAACACGTGGAACAAGTGGGCGCAGTTCGCGCCGCGAGTCGGCGTGGTCTGGGATCCGAAGGGCGACAACATGCAGACGATTCGCGCCGGCGCCGGCATCTACTACGACTCGCCGAAGCTCTGGGAAACGGCGCACCACATGCTGAACCCGCCGTTCGGCAACACGGTCGAACGCGCTGCGCGCCGACCTCGTGCCCCGGCAAGCCGAACAGGAACGGCTGCCCGCTCGACTTCGTCAAATCCGTGGAGCGCGACGCCCGGCGGCGATCCGCAGGCGAGCGTTCGGTCACCAGGGCGAACCGGTCAGTCCTGCCCGGCAAGAACGTCGTCGTTCCCGCTGAACGGCGTCTACGTCAGCATGCCGGTCGACGCCAATCCGATGCGGTCAGTATCAGTGGAACCTGTCCTACCAGCGGCAGTTCCTCGGCGCGCATGCTGGTCGAGGTCACCTACACCGGCAACAAGACCGAGCACATCTGGGTCCCCGGCTACGAGGAGAATCCCGTCGATCTACATTCCCGGGAACTGCGTAGCGGGTCAGTACGGGCTGACGGCGCCGGGGCCGTGCTCGAACACCTCGACCGCCAACCGGCAGGCGCGCGCGCTCCTCACGCTGCTCAACCCGGCGGAAGGCAAGTTCTACGCCGCGAACGACGTGGGGCAGGCGTATCTGGACGCGACGGGGCACTACAACGGCGTGAAGCTCAGCCTGCAGAAGCGCCTGCAGCAACAACTGGAGCGCGAACGCCAACTACACGCTCAGCAAGTGCATCAACCAGGGTGAGCCGGGCACCGACATCGGCGGCGGCACGTTCCCGGTGTCGCTCAGATCGATCCGATCAACAACCCGCATCCGGATCCGACGACGAACGAAGGCCCGTGCGCGGCCGACCGCCGGCACAACTTCAACCTGTCGTCGGTGGTCATCAGCCCCGGGCGTCGGCCCCGGCTTCGTCGACGTGCTGACGAAGGACTGGCAGATCGGCCTCATCTACCAGGCGCGCAGCGGCTCGCCGATCACGCCGGCGTGACGGGCGACTTCGCGCTGACGAGCGGCACCGCAGCGTCCGATCATCGTGCCGGGCGTCGATCCGTACCTGCCGAGTCGGACAGCGCGTGTGGATTCCGAACGCCGGCAGGCATCAACACGTCAGCTGCAGTGGTTCAACCTGGCCGCGTTCGCGAACAACTCGCCCGGCGTCTGGGGCAACATGCCGAAGGGCTACCTGGTCGGACCGGGGTTCTGGAACGTGGACCTCTCGTTCTCGCGCAACATCAACCTCGGCGCAGGGGCGCCGCGTCGAAGTCCGCATCGAGGCGTTCAACCTGTTCGACCACGTGAACTGGGCCAACCCGAACGTGCGATCGGTCGACAGCGTGACGAGCGGGCCGCGTGACCAACACGAGTCGGCGACCCGCGCATCATGCAGTTCGCGCTGAAGTACAACTTCTGAGCGTCCGAGGTACGACGGTCCGGCTGGACCGTCAGGTACCGGGCGCTGTCATGACCCGCAGCGCCCGTTCTGCAGTCTAGATCTTCGGCACCTGGGTTGGGGCCCGAAGCGTCACCCCTTTTCGGATCGTCGTGATACTCACGCGTCCATCCGACTTCGATCCGGCGGGAAGGACGTACGTCACGGTCGTACTGGTGCAGCAGTTCGCCGCGAATGCGATCGAGCGCGGCGGGGAAGTCGTCAGTGCGCAGCGAGGACACGATGAGACCGCCGGACTGCCGCGTGCCGTCGTTGAGCACGCGATCCCGTTCCACTTCCTCTCGCGTCTCGAGGTGCGCCATATCCGGCGTCGGCGCGTCGGCGGTCCCGGCAGGGCCGACGAGCGTCGCGGCGTACAACACCGTGCCGGTGTCGCGGAGCTGGTCGAGGACGCCGTTGGCCGTCACGGTGCGTGCGCTGCGGAGTCTCGGTCGCGAGCAGGACGATGGCGCGCCGGCCTTCGAGGGAACGCTGAGCTCTTCGCGAGCTCGTAGAGCGACTCGACGAGATTCCCGCCGCCCTGCGGCCGAAGGGGAAGCTGACCGATCGCCTTCAGCACCGGCCCGGAGTCGGCCGTGTAATCCACGATCTTCGCGTTGCCATGCCCGACCAGGTACAGCGCGATGTCGGCGTCACGAAGCTGCTCGACGAACCGCGACGCGGCGCGGCGGATGACGGCGTCCGGCGAGAGCGCTTCGTCGATCGCGAGCGAGACCTTCAGCCGGTCCCTGGAGGGCGCGACGCGCAGGATGTCCCGGTCCCTGCCGCTCTCTCTCACCCTGAGGTCGGCGGCCGTGAGACCCGCGACGTGCGTTCCCTGACTGGTCGCGGTGAAGTAGACGGTGCGCTCGATGGGGCTGCCCGTTTGCGCGCCCGTGAGCACGGACGCGCCGGCCGTGAGCCCGGCAAGAACGACCGCGCATGCGCGATGTCCGACGCCCGTCATCTCCTGCACGGCGGGTTGCTCTCTCTGCGCGGAAGTGTACACGACGCGTAACCGTATCGTAACCGTAACGCAGGCGGCATCGTCCCGAAGCCCTGTAAACCGCGTGCTACCCTTACCGCGCCAGATGCGACATGTCTAACCCGACACGCGGCCGGTTCACGCTGCTTGGCTTGACGCTGGCGCTGGCGATCATCACGTATCTCGATCGCGTCGCCATCTCGTCGGCGGCGCCGGCCGTCCGAGGCGAGCTGGGGCTGAACGCCGTCCAGATGGGCTGGGTGTTCAGCGCCTTCACCATCGCCTATGCCGCGTTCGAGATCCCGAGCGGCTGGCTGGGCGACGTCATCGGCCCGCGGAAAGTGCTGACGCGAATTGTCCTCTGGTGGTCGGCCTTCACGATGGCCACCGGTCTCGCCTTCAACTTCGTCTCGCTCGTGATCGCGCGGTTTCTCTTCGGGGTCGGGGAGGCGGGCGCGTTTCCGAATATCTCGCGCAGCTTCGCGCGCTGGTTTCCGACCTCGGAACGGGGCTCGGCGCACGGCGTCGTCTTCATGGGCACGCGCCTGGGCGGCGCCATCGCGCCTCCACTGGTCGTGATGCTGATGGGTCTCATCGGGTGGCGTCAGACCTTTTTCGTCTTCGGGGTCGTGGGCGTCGTCTGGTGCGTGTTCTGGCAGCGATGGTTCACGAACGAGCCCGCCGATCATCCGTCCGTCAATGCGGCCGAGCTGGAGATCATCCAGCGCGAGCTCGATTCCAGCCCTCCACCGCGATTCCGGTGGAGCGAGCTGCTGTCGCCGAATCTGCTGCTGATTTACGGGATGTACTTCACGATGGGCTACACCCTGTATTTCAACCTGACGTGGCTGCCGACGTACCTGAAGGACGTCCGCGGCTTCACGCTGCAGCAGGCAGGATGGCTGTCGGGCATCGTGCTGTTGACCGGTGGCATTGCCACCTACATCGGCGGCAAGCTCACGGACGCCCTCGTGAAGCGCTATGGCCTCAAGATCGGCCGGTCGATGGGGGTCGTCACGCTGCCACTCAGTGGCCTGCTGCTCATCGCGGCTGCGATGACTCAGAATCCGCTCGCGGCGGCGATCCTGCTGGCGGCCACGCTGGGCGTGGCGGACCTCTGCGTCAGTTCCTGCTGGTCCATCTGCCACGATGTCGGCGGCAGGAATGCCGGCACGGTGACGGGCGCGATGAACACCTTCGGCAATATCGGCGGCGCCCTCAGTCCGCTCGTCGTCGGCTACGCCGTGGACTGGTGGAACTCGTGGACGGTGCCGTTCTTCGTCACCGCCGGCGTCTACTGCTTCGGCGGGCTGTGCACCCTCCTCGTCAATCCGCACAAGCGGCTGATGCAGCCGACGCCAACTCCCCGCCGGCCGGTCGTCCCGGTCGCGGCCGCTGACTGACAGCGGCTCACCGCTGGCCGGGGGAGCGCCTGAATCTCAAATAGAGCGGCGGCAGCAGGAACAAGTTGAGGATCGTCGACGTCACGAGCCCGCCGAGAATGACGACGGCGAGCGGATGCTCGATCTCCTGGCCGGCCTTGTCGCCGCCGAAGGCGATCGGCAGCAGCGCGAGTCCGGTCGCCAGCGCCGTCATGAGGATCGGCGCGAGCCGCTCCTCGGCGCCGCGCATCACGAGGTCGCGGCCGAACGGCACGCCTTCCTCGAGCTCGAGGTGCCGGAAGTGACTGACCATCATGATGCCGTTGCGGGCGGCGATGCCGATGACGGTCACGAGCCCGACGAGCGAGCCGAGCGACAGCACGCCCGTCGAGAGGAACGCCGCGGCGATGGCGCCGACCAGCGCGAACGGCAGCGTGACGAAGACGAGCAGCGCGAGCCGCGCGTCGCTGAAGTCGATGAGCAGCAGCAGAAAGATCGCGACGAACGTCAGCGCCGACATCGCCAGCAGGCGCCGCGACGATTCCTGCCGGAGCGCGTACTCGCCGAGCACCTCCGCGTGATAGCCCTCGCCGAGCTGAAGCTGGCGCGAGCCGCGCCTCGATGTCGCGCGCCACCGATCCGAGGTCGCGGCCGCGGACGTTGCACGTCACGTCGATCTTGCGCGACCCGCCCTCGCGCGTGACCTCGCTCAGCGCCGGCGCGACCGTCACGCGCGCGACCGCGCCGAGCGGCACATCCGTGCCGCCCGGCACGGGGATGCGCAGCGCGCGGATGGCTTCCGGGCTGCGTCGCAGCTCCGGGGCGCCGCGGACGACCACGCCGAAGACGCGCTGCTGATCGTAGAACTCGCCGACCTTCGTGCCCTGCACCAGCGTCGTGACCGCGCGCCGGACGTCCCCCGGCGTGAGCCCGTACGGCGCCGCGAGGTCCGGCTGGAACTGCACCTCGATCTGCGGCACGAGAACCTGTGACTGCACCTGGATGTCCGTCGATGCCGGCGACGCCTTCGAGCGCCTTCTTCACGGCGGCGGCGTTCGACTGGAGCTGCTCGATCTCGGGACCGAAGATGCGGACGACGACGGTCGCGCTCGCGCCCGTGAGGACTTCCTTGATGCGCTCGCGCAGGTAGGTGAGCAGGTCGCGCTTGAGTCCCGGGTAGCCGTCCACGACGGCCTGGACCTTGGCGACGGTCGCGTCGTAGTCGACCGACGGATCGAGGCTGATCCACAGCTCGGTGAAGTTCGGGCCGACGACCTCGTCGGCCACTTCGGCGCGGCCGATGTGCGAGCCGAAGTTCCGGACGCCGGGAATCGCCATCAGCTCGTGGCTGGCCCGTTCCGTGATGCGCGTGCTCGCCTCGACCGACGCGCCCGGCTTCTCGACCCAGTGCATCAGGAAGTCGTACTCGCGGAAGTTCGGCAGCAGCTCCTCGCCGAGGAGCGGAACCGCCGCCAGCGTGCCCACGAGCAGCGTGACGAGCACGGCGCCTGACGACCGCCGGCCGGTCGATGATCTTCACGAGCAGCCGTGCGTAGCCGCGCTTCAGGCGCGTCACGAGTCGCGGGCTCCGTCGCGCGCGCGCCCTTGCCCGTGAGCAGCAGCAGCGCCATCGCCGGCGTGATGGTCAGCGCGACGAGCAGCGAGGCGAGAATCGCGAAGACGTACGAGATCGCCAGCGGCCGGAAGAACGCGCCCGAGAGTCCCTGCAGCGTGAAGACCGGGAAGAACACCGCGATCACGATCAGCGTGCCGTAGAGCACGGCGCTGCGGACCTCGACCGAGGCCTCGAGCACGACCTGAATCGCCGGCCGCGGCGATGCGGCCTCGCGATTCAGGCGCAGCCGCCGCACGATGTTCTCGACGCCGATGATCGCGTCGTCCACGACCTCGCCGAGCGCGATGACGAGACCGGCCAGCACCATCGTGTCGAAGGTGCCGCCCTGGTAGCGAAGGAACCAGGCCGCGCCGAGCAGCGACAGCGGAATCGCGACGCTGCTGATGAGCGCCGTGCGCCAGTCGGCCAGGAAGACGATGAGCACGAGCACGACGAGCACGCAGCCGAGGATCAGCGCGCGGTTCAGGTTGGCCAGCGACATCTCGATGAAGGTCGCGGGCCGGAAGATCGTCGGGTCCACCGCGATGTCGCCGAGCGCGGGCTTGAGGCTCTCGAGCGCGGCGTCGACGCCGCGGGTCACGTCGAGCGTGTTCGCGCCGAGCTGCTTCTCGACGATGAGCAGCAGGCCCGGGACGTTGTTGATGATCGCGTCGCCGATCGGCGGCGGGAAGCCCTCGGTCACCGTCGTCACGTCGCCGAGGCGGATCGGCGCGCTGGCGCCGGCGCGCACGGCGATGCGCTCCAGATCGCGCGCCGTCGTCACGGCGCTGCGGTGCGCGATGGCCAACCGCTGATTGGGCGTGTCGATGAAGCCGCCGGTCTCGGTCGAGACGCCGTTGCGCGCGGCGGCCATCACCTCGGCGAGCGTCACCGCGCTGGCGTGCAGCCGGTCCGGATCGACGAGCACCTGAAGCTGCCGATCGCGCTGGCCCCAGATCGCGACGTTCGCGACGCCCGGCACGGCCATCAGCCGCGGCCGGATCGTCCAGAGCGCGACCGTCGTCAGGTCCATCTGCGAGAGCGTCTTCGACGTCATGCCGATCTTCAGCGCGCGGCTCAGCGACGACAGCGGCGACAGCAGCACCGGCGCGTTGGCGACCGCCGGCAGGCTCCGGCTCACGCGGGCCAGCCGCTCCTGCACGAGCTGGCGCGCCTGCATCAGGTCGGCGCCCTGGCTTCAGAATCAGCACGACCGACGACAGGCCCAGCACCGACTTCGATCGGATCGTCGCGACGTCGGGCACGCCGGTGAGCGCGCTCTCGATCGGCACGCTGACGAACGACTCGACTTCGAGCGCCGACAGCCCGGGCGCTTCCGTCTGGACCTCGATCAGCGGCGGCGCGAACTCGGGAAAGACGTCGAACGGGCACCGAGCGGATGGCGCGCGCGCCGGCCACCGTCGCGATGACGGTCAGCACGCAGACGACGATCGCGTGGCGGAGCGAGAGCGAGACGAGCCAGCGCAGCATGGTCTACTTGCTCACGTAGAACTCGGTGCCGTACAGCTCGGCGGCGCCGACGGTCACGATGGTGACGCCATCGCTCAGACCGCGCGCGATGATGACGTTCGCGCCGGCCGGCCCGCCCAGCTCGACGCGCCGGCGCGCGAACTGATGCGGCGCGCGCTGCTCGTAGACCCACGTGCCGCCGTTCACGTCGTAGACGACGGCGGAGTGAGGCACGACGAGCGCGCGGTCGGTGGCCTTGAGCGGCAGCCGGACGGCCAGCCGCTCACCGGGCCGCATCGCGCCGGTCGCCGCCGCCCGGCAGCTCGAAGAACAGATCCACGCTGGCCGCGGTCGGATTCGCGGCCGGCGGTCCGGTGACGCGCCGGGCCGGCCGCCAGGGCCGGTCGTTTCCTGGCCGAGCGCGGCGACCATCGCCGGCTGTGACGTGTCGAGCGACGCGCAGATCGCCGACGTAGACCGGCGCCTTGATCCAGAGCGCGCCGGTCTGCGCGATGTCGGCGACGGGCGCGCCGGCGGCGACCGTCTGTCCGCTGGCCGCGCGCAGCTCGGTGATGAAGCCGTCGAACGGCGCGGTCAGCGCCATCTCGCCGCGGGGCCCGACGGGCAGGCGGCTCGCGGAGTCCAGCCGCTTGCGTGCGGCCTCGGCGGCGGCCGCCGCGACCGCGCGATCCGCCTGCGCTTCTTCGACCGATCGCGCGCTCGCGGATCCCTCCTTCAGCAACTGCTCGAGCCGCTGCGCCCGCTGCGTCGTCTGCGTCAGCGCGCCTCCGCTTCCTGCACGGCGCGCTCCGCTTCATCGCGCACGTCGCGCTCCGACTGTTGCAGCGGGACGAGCTCGAAGATCACGTCGCCGCGGCGCACCGGGCCGATCGTCGCGGCGCGACCGGCGGTCAGGATGCCCGCGATCGGCGCGGTGACCTGCACCGACTTGCCTGGCGGCACGATCGTCTCGCCGCCGACCGTGCGGGACAGCGCCACCGGCTCGATCGCGACTTTCATCGTCTGGATCGCGAGATGCTTCTCCGCTTCCGGCGACAACGTCACGGTGGCGAGCTCCGTCTCGGGCTTCGGACTGTCGACTTTGGCCGCGGGAGCCGATTTGGCCGACGTCGAAGACCCGGACGATGACCCTCCGCATCCAGCGGCGAGCAGCAGGCAGAAGCGAGGCCACAACAGACAGCACATCGGAACGCTGCTTCATGTCTTCATCTCGCGCCGCAGGTTCTGCCGACCGCCTGCTCCAGCCGGACGATCGCGCGGTTGACGCCGAACATCGCGTCGACGCGCGTGGCTTCGACGTCGATCAGACGCTGACGCGTTTCGAGCAGCGTCAGGAGCGAGATCTCGCCGGCGGCATAGAGTCGCTTCCGCCTGCTGCCGCGCGGTGGCGAGCGACGCGGCGACGTCGTCGCCGAGCAGGCGTGCGGTGTCGCGCGCCTCGAGTGAGTCCGATGACCGCGGCCGCGATCTCGGACGACACCGTGGCGCGGACCGCGAGATAGCGCCGGCTGGCCTGTTCGACCTCCGCGGCCGCTCGAGCGCGCCGGCCCTGATTCTGCGACAGCACGGGTATCTCGATGCCGATGCCGGGCCCCATCTCGAAGCCCTCGGCGCCCCTGCTGTTGGCGTCGAGCGACGCGGTGAGCGCGACGATCCGCGCGTCCTCGAGACCGGCGCGTGCGCCCGCCGCCTCGATCTGCAGCTCGGCGGCGCGCACATTCGGGCGGGCCGCCAGCGCCGTCTGGAACGAGCTCCGGGCCGGGAGGGCAGGTGTCGGTCGTGACGGCTGCCGGCTCGCTCAAGCGGATCGGGCGGAGCCTGAGGATCGAGACCGAGCAGCGTCCGCAGTCGCGCGATGGCCGAGATCGCGGCGCGGTGACACGCGTCAGCCGGCTGGTCTCGAGCCGCAGCGCGTCGGTTCGCGCGAGCCGGGCCTCGAACTCGCTGATGTCGCCGGCGCGAAACTGACCCTCGGCGAGCTTCGCGGCCTGCGCGGCGACCTCCGCCTGCTCGGCTGCCAGCGTCAGCCGCCGGTCGGCGACCAGGACCTCGAAGAACGCCAGGCGAACGTCGGCGACGAGTCGAAGACCGTGCGCGACGAGCTGCTCGGCGGTCGCCTCGGCGTTCAGCCGCGCGTCCTCGATGCGCTTCGGCCGCTGCCAGAGCTGGTCGACGGCAAACGTCGCCGTGAACTCGAGCTGCTTCGGGCCCCAGGGAAAGAGCAGCGAAAAAACAGGATTCTTGAGTAGACCCGCTTCAATCAGGTCGGCGCGGGCGATCCCGAGCGTCGCGAGCGCGACCTGAAAATCGGCGTTGTTCCAGAGCGCGATGGCGACCGCTTCGTCGAGGTCGAGGCCGTCGTCGAGCGCGGCGCCGGGTGGCGCCGTCCACTCGCGGCCTGGCACCGGCAGCCCACGCGCGTCGACACCCGCTCTGTCGGTGATGCCCGTGGCAATCCGCGCGCGATCCGGGGCCATCGGGAGCGCGCAGGCGGGTCCCACGGTCAGCACGGCGAAGGCCAGTGCGACTCGGGAGCGTCGATCCACGCCGGGCATTATGTCCCGCATCGTCTTTCAACCTCTAGAATCCAGAGATCACACCTCATGGTCTTCACCAAGCGCCTTCGCGAGCGAATCCGTAGCGGAAGAATCAGATGCACCATTCGCATCTGGAAGAGCCTCCACGTGAAGGTCGGCGGTCGCTATCCGATGGATGACGGCAGCATCGTTGTCGATTCAATCGCGCCCATTGACCTCAGCGACGTCACCTACGATCTCGCCCGTGAATCGGGGTTCGAGAGCGTGGAAGATCTACTGAAAATCGCGAAGCACGGCAGCGGCGACAATGTGTACCTCGTTCGGTTTCACTACCTGCCACCGGGGGCGTGGGACACGCCGCGGCGGTGACCACGTTGCATTGCCTGACCGGCGCATTCTTACCGCCGGCTGTGACTTCAGGTCGTGATGTTGCTCTCGCGAAGGGCGCGACGGACAGCCTTGACGAAGGTGGTGAACCTGGCCTTCTTGTTCTTTCGGCCTTCCGCCGAGAGCGACTCGAACATCGTCAACCGTGCGCCCTGGGAGAGCTCCAGTTGAACGCCAGCCCTCGTCGTGCCCCGATTGCACAGGTTGTTGAATTCGAGACCCTGAAGGTCACTGTTCGGATGGATGCCAACCTCGAAGCCGTCGGCTTCGAGCTCGCGCGTCACGCACTGTCCGAGCGTCTTGTCGCATCCGCCGACGAACACCTCGATGGCGCCCGTGCTCTGCTCTCCGTGAATGGTCACGACGCGCTCGCAGGCGCCGATCAACGTCAGGCACATCGGCTCGTTGAAGTGCGTGCTTGTGATGTGAAGAACGGAATTGCCGATCGGCTTCAAGCCTTCGAAGGTATAGAAGGAGTGGCGGTCGCCAGCGGTTTCGTTGGCCGCCGGATCCGCGACGCCGTCCGCGATCTCAGAAGTACCGCCCTCGATCCCACCGCCATGAGGCGCCACGATGGCAAACGCGAGCGTCTCGCGGCGCAGGAGGATGTCGTAGTCCACGCCTGAGGTTTCGGCCGCAGCCAGCGCTTCGAAGTTCGGGTAGGTATCTGCCATGGGATCTGGTGAACTACTTCGCGATCGGACGATGTCCTGAGTTCTCGACGACGACGGTGATGTTCTTCGCCTTGGCATCGAACGTGGTCTTGGCGATATAGCTCGTGCCATCGGCGAGCGTGGCGTAACGAACGTCGAGCGTCACTTTGTCCTCCGGCTTCTCGAGATAGGTCGCGACGTTCACGCCAGCGAGGGCCAGTGCCTTGGCATCGACGTCGATCGCCAGCAAGTCGGATATCTGCACGAAGTCGCGGAACTCCGCGCGGATTCTCCCAGCCTGGGGTGCAAGCACCTGCAGCTTGCCTCCGTCCTTCGCCTTCTGGATCAGATCGGCGCTCGGCGGGACATACTCGTGGATCAGCTTGACGGCCTTCTCCATGTACTCCTGCATGTCCTCGACCTTGTTCTCGACGATGCGCTGCTTGGCCCGCCCCCCGCGGCCCCCGGAAGGCGCCGGCGCCGGTGCCTTCGCCGGGGCCGATCCCACTGGCACTTTGGTGACCTTCCCGTCGGCGCCGTAGTAAGCGCGTTGCTGTTTGCGCGACTTCTCTTCGCCCTTCAGGCTGATTGACGTGGTCTCGACCCACTCGTACTGCCGCAGGCGTTTCTGGCTTTCTGCCAGGTTCTGCTTCAGGCCTGCGACCAGTTGATCGGGCGAGGGTGGGGCCTGAGCAGTGCCACCCGCCGACCACGCGGTGACGATCCCCGCGGCGAGCGCCGCAAAGCTGATGCGATTGATGCTGAGTGTCATTTCATCACCCCCAAGGTCCGCGGTTGCCGTCGTTGCCAGGCGAGGTAGGGCACAGCGACGATGACGCCAAGCAGCACGTAGAGCAGGATGGTGGAACCGAAGCGCTCCTCAGGAAAGTTCGCGGCGGCGATAGACAGAGCGATCGCCGGATGCCGGCAGGCCGTCGACAACGCGAGCACCACTGAGTGATGGCGATTGGGCCCGCCCAGCACGTGGCCGACAGCGAGTCCGACAGCCAGAAACACGACCATGGCGATGAGGACGCCGCTGTCTCGCATGAGTTCCAGGATGGAGGGCGCCGCTCCGGCGAGCAGGACGAGCAGCCCCAGCGGTAACAGCACGTTCGCGATCATGGCGACCGCCTTGCCGATCCGGGCAACCAGTCCGGGCATGAATGAGCGCACCGCCATGCCGGCGGCGAGCGGCAGCAGCGTCGAGATCAGCACAAGGCGCACCACCGCACCCGACTGCCATCTCCAATGGCCGTCCGGCAACACTTTGCAGGATCAGGATTTCGAGCGGTACGAACGCCATGGCCATGAGCGCAACAATCGCCATCAGCCCGAGCGCGTAGTGTTCGTCACCACCGGCCTTGCTTTCCCTCTGAGGCAACAGCGGAGGCACGGGGGAAACCGCCAGAGCGATCAAGGCCCGCTCCACCGTCGATCCGAAGTCGAAGAGCAGGGAGAGCAGCACTGCGACGACCGGCATCACCACGAACACCGCCAGGAGCGAGCGCGCCAGTAAGCCGGGGCGGCGAATCAGGTACGACAAATCATGGGTCGTCGTCTTGAGGCCGAAGCCGAAGACCATACACACCACGCTCACCTGTAAGGCGAGGATGACGAGCTGCTTCAGGTCCATGGCTTCACCAGCATCGGCGTACCTGTCGCACCCGCTCGAAATCGCCTCACGCGCGCGGCACCTGATACTGCGCCAGCACCACCGTGATGCTGTCTTTGCCGCCTTGCCGGGCCGCGAGGTCCGTCAGGAGGGCGCACTGTTCCGCCGGTTGGCGGCGCAGCGCGAGCACGTCGGCAATCTGGGTATCGTCGAGGACGTCGGTGAGCCCGTTCGTGCAGAGCAGCACGCCGTCGCCGTTCATCAGCCGGAAGTGCTCGATCTCGACCGAGGGCGGACCACCGCCGGCGCCGATCGCGTCGGTCAGGATGTGGCCGAGATCCTGTGCTCGCGCCTCGGGCACCGCGGGCGCGCGCGGATCGTAAGGACGCGGCTTGAGCGTTTGATCGCGCGTCAGTTGGATGAGCCCGCCATCTCGAAACAGGTACGCGCGCGAGTGCCCGACATGGGCGATGAAGAGATCGTCACCGGCGCTGTAGGCCGCCGTGAGGGCGGTGGCCATGCCGGACAGCGGCAGGTTCGTGAGCCTCTGCGCCGTCACGGCGGCGTCCGCGCGCGTGTAGAACCATTCGGTGCGCTCGACGATGTCGACCGCGGTCCGCGGATCCACTCTCAGGTTCCACTTGCCGCAGTGAAGCGCAAGGTGTCCGATCGTGCTGAGCGCCACGCGGCTCGCCACCGAGCCCGATCCCCCTTCGCCAAGCCCGTCAGCCACGAGCATCGCGTAGCCGTATTCCTCGAACTTCGGAGGAACGTCCGCCTCGCCAAGGCTCGTCGCCAGCGTCTCCTGACTGCGCGCCAACTGCAGGACCAGGTAGTGGTCGTTGTTGTGCAGGCTCGACCTTCCCGGCTGCGATCGCGCGCCGACCTGCACGCGGACGGACGCGGACAGCGGGCGAAAGTCGTCGACCTGGAGCATCGGCGAGAGCGCCGCGCGCTTCGCCATGTCGAGCACGGTCTCGTCGTCGTTGCTGGTCATGGGGTCGCCTCGAACTCTACCTGGGAAACAGGAACGTCGCCGCCAGTCGAAACCTCCAGCTTGCGCCGCCCTCCGGACTGATGGTCGGGCCGGCGCCGGCGAGCAAACTCACCGGCCGCTTGCCGAGCAGCGTGACCTTGCTCACGCTGAACACGATCGGCGCAGTCCAGGGCTCGTCCGCCTCCCAGTTGGCCGACGCTTCCATGGTGACACCGACCGCGAGCCCGCCCCCGAGGTTGTAGTTGGCGAACGGCTGAAGGAACGTCTGGTTCACGTCGCTCCGATCGTTGGCGCCGCTCGTGGACCAGATGTGATTGAACAGGGCGCCAAGCGTCCACTTGCCGGGTTGCACCAGCGCGACGGCCGAGGGGCCGATCCCGAACTTCTCGGTCCCGAGCGAGGCGTTGGTGGCGGCGGGCAGCAGAAAGACAGGACCAACCCCCCAGATGACGGGGCTGGACGCCGTCGGCGAGAAAAACGCGGTGGTGACCACGTCGCCCATGCCGTTGAGCCGTGTCCCGTCAGGCGCAGGCTGCGACGTGAGCGGCATGATGACCCGCAGGATGACGTTGGTGCTCTTGCTGACCCCGAACGGGATGACCGGCTGGATGTTGAGCAGCGTCGCCGTCGCGTCCCGATCGCCAATCCCGAAGTCCCAGTTGCCCTGGAACGGCAGGCTGATCAGGCTGGCCACGGGGTTCTGCGTCTGCTTCGCGAGCTCATCGGCGGTTTGTGCGGCGACACATTCAGGCGAGACGAGCAGCGTCGCCGCCGCGCTGAAGAGCATCGTTCTCGTCCAGTGTGAGTGCACGTCTCCCGTGTCGCAAGAGCCGAGCCAGCCCGTCGCTGTTGGAGTGTGCGGAATGACCGGGCAAGCCGTGTCCGCCGTCACGACATGTCGTGAGCGACCACCGTTTCGGCCGTGACAGGCGGCGGAAAGCGCGCGTCGTGAACGCCGCGCGAGTCGGCCGCAGACTTGCTACGCAATCGGACATGCACCAACCAGTCGAAGTGGCTATGGCTCGCCGGCGACGATGGCTTCGCATATTTGTTGGTGTGGCCGGTGTCCTGGCCGTGCTGCCCGGATCCGCACAGCTCCGAAAGATCGACGCCGAGCGGATGCTCGGGGAGCGTTTCGGCTTCACGGCGGCCGAGGTTGCACAGGCCCAGGGCGGCAAGGCGGTCGCGAAGCTGCTGCCGACACAGGATGCGAGCGATGTCGGCGTGTTGGCCGCAGTGCGGATCGACGGTCAGCCGGAACGGCTCGCCTTGTGGTTGAAGGACATCGCCAGCTTCCGCAAGGCGGCCGAGCTCGGGCTCTCCCGCCGGCTCAGCGATCCGCCTCAGATCGGGGACTTCGCCGATCTCTCCCTCGACGCCGACGAGCTGGCCGCCTTGAAGAGCTGTCGGCCCGGGAACTGCGATCTCCGCCTGGGCGATCGGGCGATCGCGAAGTTCCAGACCGAAGTCGACTGGGCCGCGGCCGACGCCGGCCGGCGGGCGAATCTGCTGACCCGCCAACTGCTGCTCGGACATGCTCAGGCCTATCTCAAAGGCGGCGACGAGGCGCTCGGGGCGTATCACAACGAGAAGTACGCCCCGACTGGCGGCGGACGAGTTCCGCCTGGTCCTCGGTCAGTCGAAGACGATGTACGACATCGCGCCAGGGCTTGCGTCCTACCTCTGGCGGTTTCCAGCCGAAGCGTTGCCGCAGTCGGAGCAGCTGCTGTACTGGGCGAAGGGCGGCGCCGGCCCTGAGGCGTCGATCACGCTCCACCAGTTGATCACGTACCGTCCGGGGGGCGGCGAGATCTGGATCGTGGACAAGCAACTCTACGCGAGCCGGTACGTCGATGCCGCGCTCACCGTCGTCTCTCTGGCGCCCGCCTCCAACAGCCAGGGGTTCTACGCGCTCGCCGGCGCGCGGGCGCGCTCGACGATGCTGCGCGGGACGGCCGCGCGCGTGTTGCGCGGGCGCGTCGAGAAATCCACGCGCGACACGGCGGCCATGTACCTCGACTGGATTCGGGCGAGCTTGACGGGACGCTAGCGCCGGGTCCAGGCGTAGGAGTACGACACGCCGATCGAGTGGAAGTCGCCGCCGAGCCGGGTGTACGCGCCCGAGCTGTATGCGATTCGCAACTGATGACGGCGGATCGGAACGGCGAGGGTAGCGCCGAGCCGGGAATTCTGCTGCTGTTCAATAGCTTTCGTTCCGTTTGTCGTCACGCGTCCGCCACGCCAGAAGTTGCCGTCCATCGCCACCCAGAAACCCGGACGAATCGTGTAGAGGAGGTGACCCTGGAAGGCCACGATCGGCGCCTGCTCGCGCCTCCCGCCATTAAAGAAGTTCGTGTTGTCGGTGAAGAACACGCCGCCGAGGTCACCTTCGATCGTCCAGCGGCCTCGTCTGCGCGAGACGCCGATCTCCGGCTTGAACGACCAGCGGTGCGTGCTGATGTTGATGATCTTGCTCGGGTCATATTGGCCGACCGGCAATACCACGCCCAGACTGAGGCCGACGATCGTCGTCGCGCGATAGCCGGCAAAGTCCTTGCGCGTCATCGCGGGCCCGCCGTACAGATTGACGGCGATCCTGACCGCCGCGTCGGCCGGCCCTGACCGCGTCCGTTCCTCGAACTGTCCGAGCAAGATCCCTTCGAGGTGGCCGTGCATGAACGGGACGACCAGACCCGCGTTGGCGTAGCGGCCGGCGAGGTTGAACGTTCGCGTGTATCCGATCGCCATTCCGGTAATGGAGGCGCGCCCGTCCTCGACGGGGAGCGACGGGTCGAACGTGACGTCGCCCTTGTGGAAGTTCGCCACCAGCGTCACGACGTTGAAGCCCACGGGCGACGGCGTATACACGCCGGGGACCAGATCCTGCGCGTGGACGAGTGCGCCAGGAATCAGGCAGACGAACAGCGCAAGGAAACCGATTCTCATTCTCTATTGGTTCAAATTTGCGATCGCGTACTCGAATGGGCCGCTGGAGACCTTGATGACGCCGTCGTATGGGCCGTCCATCTCCAGGATCAGAAAGACGGCCGCTGAGAGCGCCACCGCGGCAAACGCGAGGACAGTGACAACGGTGCCGTTGCGGGGAGCATAAAGGCCAAAGCTGGTGAATGACAGCGTCAGCCAGAAAATCACCGCAACCAGAAAAGGCACCGGCACGGAGCTGCCGCCGCTTTCGAGCGCGCGCCAGCGGGCTTTGACGACCTCCTGACTGAGTTTGAGGGCCTCGGTCTTCAACCAGCGCTGGGTGTCGTTCCCGGGCGAGAGACCGAGGATCTGATTCTCGAGCTCTTCGATGGGCGGGATACCGGTGGTCTCCAGGCCTGAGCGGCCGGTTCCCTCGGGGCCCCAGATGGCGTTGAGCCGGAACGTCATGAACTTGAGCATCAGATCGCGCGTGGGTTGAGTTTCCGGGCCATAACGCGCCAGGTGCCGGTCCAGCGTCAGCACGTTCGCGGCCGCGTTCCGGATCGCCGTGTTCTGCTCGTCGAACCTGATCCTCGCCGTCGCGGTCACGAACCCAAGGAGCAGCGCGGTCATCACGACGACGAGCCCAATCACGACTCGCACGACGTCCTGCGACTCCCTGCTGAGGTGAGTCGGAGGCAGAGCGCTCCGGATCACCGTCGCAACAAGAGCGCAGCCGAACGTGCAGATGAACGTCAGCGAGGCGATCGCAATGGGGGACACGTTATGGTTCGTCCCCGCTCGGCCCGTAGATCTGCGGCACGGTCGATCCCATCGGCCGCAGGTAGGTGGTGATCTGGCCGCGGTGATGCACGATGTCGAAGAGAAAGCTCCACGCCAGGGGGGAGGCCGGCCGCTCAGTGCCGAAGAAGTCGAGTGGGCCGTTCCAGCGCGCGGCAGGCAGGGCCTGCCAGCGCCCGGCCATCCCCGCGCTCTGCTTCTCATACGCCTCGAGCACGCCCTTCATCGTCTCCGGCATCGGCGGCGGCGCCCATTCGGCTTTGCCGCTCTCGAGCGCGTCGATGATCATTTTTTCTTCGCAGACAATCTGCCACGCGATCTCCTGTGCCGTGCGTGATTTCGGATCGGGACGGTAGTCGGATCCCTCCGGAATGCGCGCGAGCACGGTACCGGTGGTCCTGGCTTCGTTCACCCAGAAGCTCGACGAACAGCGCTTTCTCGTCCATGGTGTCAACCAAAACGCAGGCTGTGGGCGGAGCGGCCGCATGCTACCACGTGGCTGGCGGTTGTGGGTCAGTCCGAGCGAAGGGGGAACGTGGCGAATCCTACTGCGCTGCCCGTGAGCTCACGCTGAGGATCACCCACGCGTCGTTGGACTGCCCGAGCGTGAACGTCCACTCGCGCGGCTGCGCTCGGGGATTCCTGTCCCCGACCTTCCTCACCGAGCGCGCGCTGCCGTCGCAGGACGCGAACGCGCGAGGGCCGGCGAGATCGACCCGGCAGCGCTCGAACTCGAAACGCTGAAGCTCCAGCTGGTCGAACGCACGCTTGAGGCCCCGGACATCGACGCCAGGCCAGAACGCGGTGACCGCATTCGCATCGAGTGTGTTGAACGCGCGCCGATACCGATCCACGACCGACTGCACGGCCGCGACGCGCACCGCCCGAGCAGCTGTCTCTGCCGTCGATCCGCCGCCCGACTCGGCCGGTGGAGGCGGCGCGGCAGGAACGATCGGCGGCGCTGGGAGAGGCGCAGACGTCACCGGCCGGCCAAGCAGGTTGTCGAGTGACGTCACGGGCCTGGCAGACAGCGCCGGAGGCATCGAGTACGGGGCGGGGCTCGTGCTTCTGGCGACGACTGGCTTCACGCTGGTGTCGGATCGTGCCGGCGGCGCCTCCTGCAGCCTTGACGGCGCCTCCGGGCGCGGCTCACGCCTCGCCTGCAGGGTGAATGGCTCCGCGGCGCGCCCGGCTGCGCGCGAACCGTCTGCGCCTGCCCGTGGGGCTGCTGCGGACGGTGGAACGGCGAAGGGCGGCTTAGTGGCCGAGAAGGCGGCGCGAACAGGCGCCGGCACGGCCGGCGCGACGTCAACCCACGGGACCAGGAGCTGCGGGCGATTCACCGCAGGCGACTCGACGAGTGCAACGAGGGTGATGCCGGCCGCCAGCATCACGAGCGGATGACGACGCGATGGCGGCGCCCTGCGGGGCTCTTGGCGAACTCTTGCCGGGAGCTCGTCGAGCGCTGCGGGCTCCATTCGAGGCAGCGGCTCGACCGCCAACAGCGGCTCAGTAACTCGAGAATGTGGCTCGACGGCCAGCCCCGGCTCGCCTGGTTCGGCGGCAAACTCGTCGAGCCAATCGTGTTCCGGGCGCGGGGGCTGAAGGTTCAGCGTCTCTTCGCTTGCCCAGTCGCCGGACAGATCGTCCGTCTCGTTCTTGCGGTCAGTCATCTTCGTCCTGCCTCACCGTGAACGTTCTGCCGGCAATCAGGACGGTGCCGGTGCGGTCGTCGTTGCCCCCGTTGCCGTTCCCGTTCCCGTTCCCGTTTCCGTTGCCATTGCCATTCCACGCCGCGACCTGGATGGTCACCGTGCCGGGCCCTGTGCGGTTCGCGCCATTCGTGACCGTGATCCAGGAGAACGACGTCGTCGCCGTCCAGGTGCAGCCCGCGGCCGTGGTGACCGTGACCGTGACCGTGCCGCCGTCCTCGTCGAAATTCCGTGAGTTCGGGTTGATCGAGTACGAGCAGCCGCTCGCCTGTGTCACTGTGAAAACTCTGCTGGCGATCGTAAGCGTTCCCGTGCGGGCCGGTCCATTGTTGGTCGCCACGTTGAACCTGACGGTGCCATTGCCGGTGCCGCTCGCGCCGGACGTGATGGTCACCCATGGCGCCGAGCTGACTGCCGTCCAGGCACATCCGGCTGGAATCGTGACTGAGACATTGTTCCCGGAGCTGTTGTCCGCCGGGCCGGAGTGTGCCGTCGGACTGATCGTCGCCGAGCAGACGGGCGCGGGCGGCGGACTCGTCGGTGGCGCCGGCGCCGGACTCGCCGGCGGCGCGGGGCTCGTCGGCGGCGTCGGCGCCGGACTCGCCGGTGGCGCGGGGCTCGTCGGGGGCGTCGGCGCCGGACTCGCCGGTGGCGCGGGGCTCGTCGGGGGCGTCGGCGCGGGACCCGGAGGCGGATTGGGTGGCGGACCCGGGACGCTCGGCGGCGGCGTTGGCGGTGGATTCGGTGGCAGCGTTGCCTGCGACAGCGTGACGGTTTGGCCAGCAACGGTGAGCACGCCGGTCCGGCCCGGGCCGCTGTTCGGGTCGATGCCGAAGGTGACGAGCCCCGAATCCCGCCCCGGATGCGCCACTGCGAATGGCGATCCAGCTCACGCCGCTCGCGGCGGTCCAGGAACAGCCGTCCTGGGTCGTGACGTTCAGACTCCCCGAGCCGCCCTGCGGCGCCAACGATTGCGAGGGCAATTCAACCGCGAACCGGCACGGCGAACCTTCCTGACTGAACGGGACACGCTGGTCGTTCAGCAGAATGTCCCCCTGACGCCCCGCCTGGGCCGGGTTGGGCGCGAACTGAAAACGCACCTCGCCATCCCCTCGGCCCGACGCCGGCGCGAGGTTCGAGATCCAGACGGTCTGTGTAGACGCGGTCCACGCGCACTCAGGCTGAGCTCGAATCGTGACTGACGCCGTGCCGCCATCCGGAGCGAATGAAGTGGTCGATGCGAGGGCCGTCACGGCGCACTTCGGCGCGGAAGGGCCCGTCCCAAGAGTGGCTGAAGCTCCGCAGCCGGCCGAGGCGAGCGCCAGGGCGAGCAGCAGAAAGTGCGCGGCCGCGCGTTCCCACCTCGGCGACATTGGCAGGGGAGCCCGCGTGTTCATGGTGGGTCCTGCCTGACGAAAGCAACAACAGGACCACCAGAAATCCTGCGAGCCCTAGATTTTTTCGGTGCGAGTGTGAAGAGCGCTGCCTACCTTCGGCAGTGCTTCACTGAGGGCGAAATACGCTCAGCACGCTGGGCCTCCGAAACTTCGAAGTCAGGAGTCTCAGATCGTGACGTTGCGATATGACACAGCGGACAAGCGCGCCGTGAGATTTCGCGGACCTGCCGCGGGATGTCGCGGTGGAGCCGCACTTGGGCGGGTGTCACCCCACCAGATGTTCCCAACCCGGCCGGACAACGGCACGCTTGATGAACGTGTTGGCCTCGGCGGAGTTGGTGAACTCCATCTTCCCAGCGTCCCACGCCAGACGCTTGTACGGCACGCGGAGCGCGATGTGGGCGAGCGCGACGGCTTCGCCGAGCGGGCCGACCTGTTCGAAGCTGCCTTTCGACTTGGTCCGATTCCTGACCGCGTTCACCCACTCGTCTTCGCCGCTCATCGTGTCGAACTCAGGCACGGCGATCGATCCTTCGAACGAGGCCTGACGCGTTTTCGGAATGAGGCGTGGTCCGGTCCCACGGAAGTCGCAGAGGATCTTGCCTTTGTCGCCGATGAACAGCATGCCCTCGTCGGCGAGGTCCTCCTTGTCGTCGTACAGCTCCTCGGGCGTCTGCGGCTTCATGCCGCCGTCGTACCAGAACGTGTCGACGGCCGGACGGGCCGCGGTCGCGGGATGCCGCCAGCGAATCGTGCTGGCCTTCGGCAGGCCGATGACCGAGACGTGACCTCCGTTGGGAATGCTGCGCTCGTTGACCGACGCGTCGTTGTTCGGCCGCGCCTCGACGAACTCGGGGACGCCCAGATTCAGGATCCGGTACGGCTGCCAGAGGCTGTAGAAGCCCATATCGCCGAGGCACCCGGCGCCGTAGGCGTACCAGCCGCGGTAGAGCGTGAACGTGTAATCGGGGTGATACTGCCGATCCGGTTCGGGACCCTGCCACAGCTCCCAGTTGAAGCCTTCGGGAACGGGCGGCCCTGACGTGTAGTACGACTGCCAGCCCTGCGGCCAGAACGGGCGATTCGTCCAGTTGTGTACCTCGCGAACCGTACCGATGGCGCCTGCGCCAATCCATGCCGCCAGCTTGTGCCGGTCCGCGGCGTTGCTGTAGGCGAGCAGGTGCGTCGCCGCAGCGCTCTCGCGCGCGGCGTGTAACGTGCGGCGCACCTCGTGCACCGTATGAGCCAGCGGCTTGTGCGCGATGGCCGTCTTGCCTTTCTTCAGCGCCGTGATGTTGATGCCGGCGTGCTGATGATCGGGCGTGATGTTGACGATCCCCTGGATGTCCGTCTCCTTCTCGAACATCTCGCGGTAGTCCGCGTACGACCGGATGCCCGCACTCGGCCGGTTCTGCTTCTTGTAGTAGATCTCCATGACCTCTTTGGCGCACTCGCGGCCGGCGCGAATGCCCGTGTCGCTCTGGCCCCACATGGGCTCCTCGAGAAACCGGCGAATCGTGCCGCGGTTGCCGAAGTTGGACCAGTCGCGATAGTTCTGGCTGTCCCGGTTGGGATCGACGACGGCGACGAACTGCAGGTCCGGGCGCCTCACCATCCCGGTGTTGACCTGGCGCTGGGCCTGCGTGCCGCAGCCGATCTGCGCCATGAGGATCATGTCGCTCGGGGCAATGTACCCGCGTCCGCCGAGGACGCGGCGCGGCACGATCGTGAACGCCGAGGCGGCGCCCACGCTCGCGAGGAACTCGCGACGGTTCTGTTGTGTCATGGGTAACCCCGGCAGATATTACCGCGTTCTGCGCGCTTCGAACACTGGCGCCTGCCGGGTGCCGCCAATCTCCTCGAAGGCCCACCCGTCGTCTTTCAGCCGCTGGGGCAGCCAGCTCAGCGCCTGCCATTTGCCGGCCAGGTAGAGCCGCGAGTGTCCGCTCGTCAGCGCGCCGTACGACAGCCGCTCGACCCGAAGTTTGAGATACGGCTCGCCGCGGACGTACCCGAGGTCGATCCCGTTGGTGCCCGTGTACTTGAGCGCGAGGTCCGGATCCGCGACGAACGCCGCGCGTGACCGGAGCGCCTCGTTCGCCTGCTCGTCGAAGGCGGTGACGTCCACCGGATTGACGAGTATCACCGGCACGGACGGATCGAGCTTCGCGTCCAGCGACGACAGGCTGTCGATGACCGCGAGCCGCCCGACCACGATGGGCAGTCTGGCGGGCAGGTAGAGCACGACGCCGATGAGCGCGACGCCTGCCGCGGCGAGGCTCGCGAGCCGCCGCCGGCCGCTGAGGTAGAAGGCGGCGAGGCCAATCAGCGTGACGATGGCCGGCAGCGCGAACAGCGCGTAGCGCGCCATGAACGCGCCCTCTGACAGGCTGGCGTAGACGTACGGAACGATCGGCGAAAGCAGCAGCGACAGGATCACGCCAAGCTCCGGGGCGTTGAAACCGGGCGCGTGCTCGATCTGGCGGCCGCCACGGCGGCGCGCCCACCACCCGGCGAGCGACGCAGCCACGAGCACGCCGGCGATGACGCGTGGCCGGGGCACGTCCAGGCGACATGCGCCGATGAGCTTGTCGAGAGAGGGCGCGTACGCCGGCCCGCCGAAGATCACGGTCTCGGAAGCGCGAAGCAGCGTCGGATAGATCGCGATCACCGGCGCCGCGGCGGCGAGCGCCGCGACGATCCGCCACCGGATGCGCCTGGACTGGATGAAGGCGATCGCCTCGCCCACGAGGAGCGCGAGCGGGAGCAGGATCGCCCACACGTGGAGGAGTAGGGCAGTGGCGACAGTGACGGTGAGTAAGACACCCGGAGTCGCCGCGGCGAGTAGGACACCCGGAGTCGCGTTCCGCATCGAGCGCGACTCCGGGTGTCTTTGCGCTAACACCTGCCAGCACACAAGCGCGCAGCTGGAGACGCCGAGCAGCAGCATGTACGCGCGCGCCTCCATGGAGTAGAGCACCGTGTACGTCGCGAGCGGCAGGAGCGCGACCGCCGCCACCGCAAACCAGCCGCCAATCCGGCGACGAAGAAACGCGAAGAGTGACACGGTCAGCAGCGCGTAACCCGCCAGGCCCGGCAGCCGCGCGGTGAGCGTCTCGGGGCCCGGCAGCAACAGGGCGGCCCTGGTCACGATGTAGATCAGCGGCGGATTGAACTCGAACCCTGCCGTGAGCGCACGCCAGAGCTCGCCGAGGCTTCCCAGCTTCGCGAGACGAACGGTGAGCGACTCGTCGTACCAGAGCGGCAACCGGCTTGCGGCGCGGCCGAGCAGCAACAGCGAGAACACCAGGAGCCCGCCCACGCACACAAGCGGTCCGATCTCGTGACGTCGCCGGCGCCTCCAGGTCATCTGCCGCTCCTGGGACGTTTCGCAGCCACCGCGATGAGCGAGCTGCCGAACGGCAGGCCCAGCCCGTGCAGTCGCTGTTCGGTGACCGAAAGCCGATAGAGCGCGTTGTTGAGCCCGTCGCCCGGAACACGCTCGGGCGGCGACGGCCTCGTCAGACGTTCCTTCGCACGTTCGACGAGCTTGGCGAAGAACAGCCACTGGAAGAGGTACCGGCTCTCGAGGACCTCGAGGCCGGCCTCCTGCGCAAGCGCTCGAATCTCCGGCCGCCTGAACCGGAAAAAATGCCGGTTCAGATCGTCGTGGTGCGTCCAGAGCAGCCGGAACGCCGGCACCGTGAGGAGCAGCCGGCCGTCATCTTTGAGAAGGGAATGGACCTGCCGGAGCGCCCGCGCGGGGGCCTCGATGTGCTCGAGGACGTCGAGCATGAGGATCAGATCGTACCGGCGGCCCGGCGCGAACGACTCGTCGAACGGCCGCAGCTGGATGCGGTCGCGCCATGGCGAATCGGGTGACACCAGAGCCGCATCGGGCTCGAGGCCCTCGACGTGGCCGAACTCGCTGAGAAACGGGAACAACACGCCGTCGCCGCAGCCGATGTCGAGGATCGCCTGGCTCTGCCTGCCGGCGAGCAGCCGGCTCACAGCGCCGCGCACGCACTGGTTGCGCGCGCGCCACCACCAGTGACGGACCGCGAGCTCACGGTACCGTTGCGCGTACGACGGATCCACTCCGGCCTTCGATCACGCGGGCGACGACGAACGTCGGCCGCCCCTTGGTTTCTTCGTAGATGCGCCCGATGTACTCGCCGATCACGCCCAGGAAGAACAGCTGCAGGCCCGCGAGAAAGGCGATGGCGACGAAGAGCGCCGTGAACCCCTGCGGCGACTGCCCGAGAAACAGCCGCACGTAGATGGAATAGAGCGCGAAAAGCAGCGAGAGCGCGACGCCGATCGCGCCGGCGATGGTCGCGGCGCGGAGCGGCGCGACGGAAAAGGCCAGCAGCCCGTCGAACGCGAGGTGCACGAGCTTGCGGAAGCTGTACTTCGTGCGGCCGGCGTATCGCGAGTCGCGCTCGACCTCCACCCCCACCTGGCGGAAGCCGACCCACGTGCGCAATCCGCGGAGGTACCGCTGGCGTTCCGGCAGCGCGTTGATGGCGTCGACGACGCGCCGCGAGAGCAGCGCGAAATCTCCGGCATCGACCGGGATCGAGATCCGCGACATCCAGGCGATCAGCCGGTACGACAGCGCGTAGCTCGCCCGCAGCAGGACGTTCTCTTTCCTGCGGACCCGCCGGGCGTAGACGACGTCGTAGCCCTGCTCGTGTTGCTTCAGGAACTCGGGAATGGCTTCGGGCGCGTCCTGGAGGTCGCCGTCCATCAGCACCACGGCGTCGCCGGTCGCGTAGGCGAGCGCGGCGGTGAACGCCGCCTGATGGCCGAAATTGCGCGAGAGCACGACCACCCGGATGCGCGGATCGCGGTTCGCCGCCTCGTCCAGCAGCGCGAGCGTCCGATCGGTGCTCCCGTCGTCCACGAACAGCATCTCGTGCGGGCCGCCGGGCAGCGACGTGAGCACGGCGCCAATCCGTCGGAGCAATTCGGGCACGACGGCTTCTTCGTCGAAGACCGGCACGGCCACCGACACCCGCGTCATCGGCGCACGCTGCCGCGGAAGTAGACCATCGACCAGATGCCGGCGAGCGAGTAGGGCTCGAAGATCTCCTCGACGAAGTGCAGCCGGAAGATCCGGCGCCACTCGTCAGTGTTGCGCGCGAACCGGCCCCGGTCGAGCTTCGCCATCGCGCGAGGAATCGAGAAGCCCTCGGGCAGGACGAGGTCGAGGATGTGGACGACGCCGTCGCGGGTCACGAGAGGGCCGAGCGACGCCAGCAGCTGGTGCGTGCCGTCGTCGTCGAGATGGTGGAGGAGGCTGTTGACGAGCACCAGGTCGGCCGGCGCGATCGTCCCCGGCGCGAGCCGCGTGACGTCCGCGACACGGAAGTCTCGGCCGTGCCGCCGGCGCGCGTCGGCGATGTAGCCCTCGTTGATGTCGAGGCCGGTGTAGTCGACGTTCGCGAAGTGGCGGGCGTTCGTGCCCGGCCCGCAGCCGACGTCGAGCACGCGGCGGACGCGAGCGAGATCGATCCGGGAGAGGAGCGGCCGCAGCTTCGACTCGGCGAACGGCGCCTGCCACGCGCGGTACGCCAGCGTGTTGTTCATCAGGTCGGCGATCCGCATGGTCGATTACGCGGTCGTCCGCGCCCGCACGGGTCCACTCATGCGCGGCGATCATAGCATCCGCCTTCGCGCTTCGCGCTTCGGCGGACAGGCTCCCGCTGTTGTACCCGTCGGACCGTCGTACCGGTTTTACTGTATCTTGCTGAGCTGCCCGCGCGCCACGCCGCCGGGGAAGTTCGACGAGTGCACGTTGAAATAAAAAGCCGCCGGGTTGTTGAGAATATCGTTCACCACCGACAGGCTGCCCGCCGGCTGCTGTATCGTGCGGCTGAACTGGGTCGGGCCGTTGAGGACGACCTGTCCGGCCGCCAGCCCGAGGTTGACGACGACTCCTCCATTCGTGGTCGGCCCACCGGTGTGGATGTGCGCGAGGTTGATCGGCGTGCCCGCCGGGAACCCTGTCAGCGCCACGTTGAAGGTGAACGTTGCGGCCGTGATCGTCTGAGCCGAGTCGCGCGTGACATCGAGCGTGAACGACATGGTGCCGCTGCCGGCCGCTTCGGGGCCCGTGACCGCGGGATTCTCACTGGCCGGCAACAGCGTCGCCGCGAACGTCGGCGTGCTCGGCGTCGGACTCGGCGCCGCCGGATCCTCCCCGCACCCGACGGCAAGAAGGGCGATCGCGATCAATGCGAGACGTTTCATAGCCATACTCCTTGTCACTGACGTACGAAGGCGCGTCTCAGTAGAACTTGCGCCCCAGGTTGAAGCCGAGGTACAGCGCGCTGGGCGTACCACCGCGAGCGAGCTGTCCAAATGTCGTCGAGAACGAATTCGAGAACGTGAGCTGGAACATGTGCCCCCCGGCGCGCTTCTCGATGCCGAACGAATACTCCGGATCACCGGGTTCGTACCCGGCAAGACGCGGCGTCACCTCGGCGACGACGTAGACACGCTGGCCGATCCTCCATCGGCCGCCGATGCCGAAGATGAACGTATCACGCGTCGCCCCGTCGTCGAAGGGCGCGCTGTTGTGCACCCACATGGGCATCGCATAGAGCGCGAGGCGCTCGCGGCTCGTGTGCGAGATCACCGCACCGAGGGCGGGCGAAAAGTTCTCGCTGAAGTTGTCGGTACCTTCGACGGAGACAATGGGCGACACCGACACGGGCATCGAGTCCCGCTGCCGGATGCCGTCGTACTGTGCCCACATCGCGAGGTTCTTGTCGAGCGTGCTGCGGAACACGACCGCCTGCACGTCCTCCATCGGCGCGAACCGGAACTCGAGGCCGATGATCGCGCCGTTGTCGATGCCGAAGAGATTGCTCAACTGATCAGTGAAGCTGCCGGTCGTGAGATCGCCCTGGAACCGATGCGTGAGGTGGAAATTGCTCTTGAACTTCGGCAACCGCAGCGTCGTCGGCAGGTTGACCACCGAGAAGTCGGGCTCGGCCGGCACAGGCTGCGTCCGGTCGTCGTCCGGCGCGGTTTGCGGGGCCTGGGCCGTGCCGCTCGTCCCGCTCGTCTGGGCGTCGGCTGTCATCGCGGCCGACAGGAACAGCACACCTGCACACACCCTCACCCAGAACAATGGACGACGCGACATGGTGCGCCCTGGTGCAAGACCGGGACCGTCGCAGGACACAAGCGATCCGTGATGGGACATCGTTCCTCCGTTACGCGATACGTAAGCGTTTACGTGCGCCGTCGCGTCATGGCGGACCACAACCCGGTCCGCCCTACGTACCCAAGCGTCGTCAGCCCGCCTCGCCGAAGCTGCTCGCGCAGCGAGCGCTCAGCGAAGGCGGGTGCCTAGTGCCTGCTGGCTCTTAGCACCAGCAGCAGGGTGTCGCGATTGGGCGGGACGGCGACCACCCACATCTCGCCGGCGGTGCCCTCGAACGTGCCCGCCGGGATCTCGTCGCCGCTTTCAGGGTCGATGAACATGCCGCTCATTCTTGTGGGGAGACGAAACGCCAGCCGCGCGCCGTCGCGCGTGCCGACCATCGCGACGAGCACGCGATCGTGGGCTGCGAGTGTATTCACCCAGTCGATGCCCGAGACCTGGCGCAGGACGACACTGCCGTCGCGTGTGCCCGTGCGCAGCGTGGGCCAGCTCAGATCGTCCATGATCTTGCGCACGACCGGTTCGGCGGATTTGCGCCACGCGCGCGTGGGATCGTACTTGAAGCGCGACTGCTGGATGTCCTCCGTTGGAACGAACTGGTACTTTCCGCGTGCGAGGTTCGCATAGCAGAGCGCGTTCGGCTGGCGGCAGTGCGGTGGAATCTCGGCCGGATAACACGGGATCGGCCACATCCCCTGATCGTCGCCACGGCCGATGAGCAGCATCTTCGCGCATCCGGGCGCCGCGAGCGGCAACTGCTCCCGGCCCGTCGGGTCGAGCACGTCGACGAAGATCTCGGGCATCGGGTTCGTGCGCGCGGGATGACGCGTCCACATCCAGTTGGCCAGCCAGGTGGGCTCGCGGTAGTTGTCCGGGTGCTGCGGATGAAACACGAACGTGCTGATGAGCGCGGACGGCAGCGCGAACGCCGCGACCAGCAACTGCAGCCGGCGTCCGGCGACCTCGCGAAACTCGCGGAGCAACGGGATCCCGAGCGGCACGAGCCAGAGCGCGTACCGGCTCATCCCGGGCGTCGCGCCGTGGTGCATGTTGCCGGTCTGCGCGAAGGACGTGAGAAACACGGGCAACGTCAGCAGGACCAGCACCATGCTCGGCGTGAGCAGCCGCTTTGGCGTGCGAACCAGCGCGGCGAGTGCGACGACGAGCATCGCGAAGAAGGCCGGGAAGGCGGCGAGCAGGCCCAGGTTCGTGTCGAACGGCACGACCATCATCGCGCGCAGCGACGGCAACGTGTGCAGTGTGGCCGACAGGAGCAGCGACGGCGTGCCGTGCCGCACCTCGTTGTAAATCACGCTGATGCCGCCGAGGATCAGGCCGCCGACGAGTCCCATCCAGACGCCGGGCCGGCGTAGTTGTTCGGCGCCCTTCGGGCCCAGCGCGACGGCGACGAAGGGCACCATGACGAGAATGGGCGGGTTCTGCGTCGCCGCCGCCCCCGCCGCGACGAGCGCCCAGACGGTCGCCTCCTCGACGAGCAGCACGGCGATCGTGAGCAGTGAGAACGTGAAGATCTCCGTGTGCGCCTTGTCGACCCACCACAACACCGGGCTGGCGAAGAGCATCCACGTGAGCCACGGACCGAGGCGGGGCAGGGCCAGCCAGAATGCGCCGACGAGCAGCGCGACGTTGATCGCCGCGAAACCGTAGATCGGGCTCACGCCGAATGCCCGGGCCAGCGCGACGAAGGGTTCGGCAATCGCCGGATAGAACCAGAAGTGAACGAAGTCCTTCGTGCCGAACCGGCTCGTCTTCATCGACGAGACGAGGTCCCACTCCTCCAGTTGCGCCACGCGCATGGTCTCGGCGCGCGTCCGCTCGATGTCGGCGTCGGTGAACCACGGCGTGCCGACGTCGGCGAGGTTCAGGGCGGTCGCCAGGTATTCGCCCCCATCCCCGGTGGATCGCGACCACGATCCGGCGACGAGCGCAATCAGAAAGACCAGGAAGCAGAGCGACAGAAAATGGCGCGTGCGATCGGGGTCCGTATCGAGGCGGAGAGGCGTCTCCATGCTCAAACGGGGCGGCGCGAGTATAATCTCGCGGGTTTGACCTTATGGACATCCTCTGGTGGCATTGGCTCGTACTGGGGCTGCTGCTCGTGCTCGCGGAGCTTGCAGCATCCGGCGGCTTTTACATCATCTTTTTCGGGATCGCGGCCATCATCGTTGGCCTGCTCGCGAGCGCCGACCTGGCCGGACCGGTCTGGGTGCAGCTTCTCCTCTTCTCGGTTATTTCGGTCGCTTCGCTCCTGACCTTCAGGAGCCGCCTGCTCAAATTGCTGCAGGTCGACCCGCAGTCGCCGGCCGTAGACGAGATGGTCGGGGAAGTCGCTGTTGCCGCCGAGGACTTGCTGCCGGGGAGTGTGGGGCGCGTGGAGTTGCGCGGCGCCGCCTGGTCGGCGCGCAACAACGCGAACGTGGCCGTCGCCCGCGGCACGCGATGCCGCGTGATCCGCGTCGAGGGCCTGATGTTGTATATCGAGCCCGAGGGAGCCCGCTGATGGAACTCAGTCCGACGCTCATCGTTCTAATCGTCCTCGCGATTCTGGTCCTGATCGTCATCGCGAAGACTGCGGTCGTCGTCCCGCAGCAGAGCGCGTACGTCGTCGAGCGCCTCGGCCGCTACAACACGACGCTGTCGGCCGGGTTCCACATCCTGCTGCCGTTCGTCGACAACATCCGGTACCGGCATTCGCTGAAGGAAGCAAGCGTACGACATCCCAGCGCAGGTCTGCATCACGCGCGACAACGTCCAGGTGGGCGTGGACGGCATTCTCTATCTGAAGGTCCTCAACGCCGAGCGCGCATCCTACGGGATCTCGGACTACATCTTCGCGATCTCGCAGCTCGCGCAGACGATGCTGCGCAGCGAAATCGGCAAGATCGACCTCGACAAGACGTTCGAAGAGCGCATGAACATCAACGCCGCCATCGTCGCCGAGCTCGACAAGGCCTCGGAAGCGTGGGGCGTGAAGGTGCTGCGGTACGAGATCAAGAACATCACGCCGCCGCACGACGTGCTGGCCGCGATGGAAAAGCAGATGCGCGCCGAGCGGGAGAAGCGCGCGGTGATTCTGACGTCCGAGGGCGCGCGCGACGCCAACATCAACAACGCCGAGGGCGACAAGCAGCAGGTCATCAAGGCGTCCGAGGCGCGGCGCCAGCAGCAGATCAACGAAGCCGAGGGCCAGGCCTCGGCGATCCTCGCCGTCGCCCGCGCGACCGCCGAGGGCATCCGTCAGGTCGCCGACGCCATCCGCCAGCCCGGCGGGATGGAGGCGACCCAGCTGCGCGTCGCCGAGCAGTACGTGACCCAGTTCGGTGAGCTGGCGCAGAAGACCAACACGGTCATCCTGCCGGCCAACGTCGCGGACGTCGCGTCGATGGTCGCGACCGCGATGAAAGTGTTCAAACAATGACCTCGGGGGTCATTTTACGGAAATCGTAAAATGACCCCCGAGGTCATTAGCGCCACCGCCATCAGCGCCAGCCCCAGCGCCGTGAGCGTCCGGAAGGCCCCGCGGCCGATCACAACGGTCATCGTCAGCTTCACGAGCGTGTTCACGAACACGCCGATGGCGACGGCGCGGGCGGTGAGGTCCGCCGCGGTGCCCCCCGCCGTGAGCTGAGCCATCGAGATCGTCAGCGCGTCCATGTCCACCAGCCCGAGAATCGCGGCCGTGCCGAAGAGGCCGGGCTCGCCGAAGCGCTCCTTTCTGCAGCGGCGGTCAGGGGCGACTGTTCCCGGCTGGTCATCCCAGATCAATAGTGATGGAGCGCTCGCTGCGCATGAGCGTTCAGATAAGACTGGCGTCCATCGTCGCTGATGAAAGTCGACGGCCAGGGCTGGTCGGTGTTTGCTGCTTTCCACAACGACGTTGGCAGCTGAGATCCGCCAACAGCCGGGTACAAACCAGCTGAGCACGCGGGGGGTAAAATCAGGGACTTGATGATGAAGCTTAAGTTGGCGGGAACATGGGGCGGGTTATTCAATTTGTGCTTGTTGAAGCACATCATTCGCCACCTGACAAACGGGATTTCCTTTTTTACGGGGCGACTGATATCGCAACCAGGTCTTGACTTTTTTTTTTTTTTTTTTTTTTTTTTTTTCAAAAAAAAAAAAAAAAAAAAATCCTTGATGAATTTGAGAGCCTCGATGGTGCCTTTGATCGTGCGCTTGACCTGTTCGGGGGATTGCTTCAGCTTTTTGTCCGTTACGACGATCACGTTTTGCGTAAGCGGCACGTGGTCACGGCTCCAAAGCAGCACTTTGTAGCCTCTTTTTGCGCCGAAAATATCGAAAGGGGAGGAGAGGATCGCCGCATCGATTTTCCCCGCGTCCATAGCCGCAAGGCGCGCGCCGTTGTCACCGGCGGGCAGGAGGTTGACGTCCTTTCCGGGTTCCATTCCGGAGCGCTGGAAGAGTGTGACCGTCGTTAGGTAGGCCTGGCTGCCAAAAGTGCTGATGCCTACGGTTTTGCCGCGAAGATCGACGAGCTTCTGGACATTGGGTTTAACCAAGGCAGATAGCCGAGCTTATCCTGTGTGGTCACGACCAGCTTGATCGGCAATCCTTTGATCGCTCCGGATATTCCCGGACCGGTGCAGACCGCGTAATCCAGGTCCTCGGAAAGCAGGGCGTTGGTGGCAATCGCGCACGCGACCTGGACATGCTCGGGCATAAGCCCGTACTTGGCATAGAAACCTTTCTTTTCCGCGACAACAGTGGGCAAAAAACCTAGGGATGCAGTTGAAATCCCGATGCGGATTTTTTCTGAGCGTGCAGGTCGGCCGTCGAAGCTATCCAGAACAAACTAAAGATGATCAATGCGGAGCGAAGCGGGTATCTTTTTTGGATTGTCATGACTACGTTCTCCAGTCGAATCCATCCGTCGACCCCAGCCCGTAGATGGGGAGTCCGTTAATGACCTCGGAGTCGGCGCCGATCTTTCCTTCGAAGAACTCTCTACGCCACTTCGGCTTTAGCGGAAGTACCTCCGGCGTGTGTAGATTGAAACTATGTCGATGGCTCCTGGCATATGGAAGGCTACCTCTCTCCGACCTCTTTCTTCGCAAGCTCCAGTTTTCCTCGATCGATCTTACCGAGCGCGGTTCGCGGCAGGGCGGACACCACTTCGACAAACTTCGGGGCCTTGTAGGATGCGAGATGGTTCTTACAAAATCGGATATCACGCTCTCCGGCTCGAGCGTTGCATCCTTTTTGGCAACCACCAAAGCTTTGACCGCCTCGCCCCAGTCGGGATGCCGGTAAGAGATCACCGCCGCTTCTGCCAAGCCCGGATAGGCGGCCAGAACCTCCTCAATCTCCTCAGGAAAAATGCTGATGCCGCCGCTCTTGATCATGTTCTTTTTGCGTCCCGATACGTGAAGGTATCCTTCGCCGTCGAGAAATCCGATGTCTCCTGTATGGCACCAGCCCCCGGCGAAAAACTCTTCAGTGGCGTCTGGGTTGCGATAGTACCCCTGAATCGCCATGGGGCTGCGTAGACAAATTTCCCCTTGCTCTCCCGCGGGAAGCTCCCGGCAATCGTCATCCATGATTTTTAGCAGCACAGCCCAGATGGTTTGGCCGACGCTGTCGCCGTGGTGCGCGCGGTCCTCAGGCTTGAGAATCGCGATTTGCCCGCAGTCTGTTCGACGCATACGCTTCGTAGATATGGGGAGAAAGCTGTTCCATAGTGGCGTCAGCAAGTGCAGGAGGGAGGTGACCACCGGTAATTCCGACACAGCTCAGGGAGGATTTGTCGATGCGTGCCAAACCCGGGTGACGCAGCAGCCTTTGGCATAGCGCGGGAACCAAGATTGTATAGGTGATTTGCTCCCGCTCGACCATACGAAGAAAAGTTTCTTCGTTGAACTTATCGAGAAGAAAAACAGTGCCGCCCAAATAAATAAGGCTCATTGCCGAGCCGCGCCCGGCATTAAAGTGCAGGGGAAGGGGTATCAGGCCTCGCTCGCGATCATTGACTCCTCTGCTGATCGCATTATTCAGAGAACGGAGCGCATAGGTCTCGTGGTCGATGACGCAGCCTTTGGGAAAGCCGGTGGTTCCAGAGGTGATCATGACGATGAAAGAGTCTGTGCCGTCAACCGCGACCCCTGTGTTGTCGGGAGCCGACGCGGCGATTGCCTCTTCGTAGGATATAGCTTGCTTGACGTTGTTTCCGCCGATGGCCAAAACACGCTTCGGCTCCAATCGGTTGGAGAGCAGATCCCAGACGTTTGCCGTTTCCTTGCGCTCTTCAATGATAAATGCGCTGGGCTCGAAGAATTTGATCATCGCGTCATACTCATGGACGCTCCAACCATAATCGAAAGGAACCGCGATGACACCGATCTTGGCCAGAGCAAAGATCGTTTCGAGGTGCTCGGCGCGGTTCCCGCAGGATAGGGCGATCCGGTCACCGCTGGAAATGCCCTGCTTTAAAAGGTAATTCCCTAACCGGTTGGTGCGCAAATGGAAGTCCAGATGCGTGAGTCTTCGCCGCTCGTCGATCAGGGCCGGCTTCCCGGGAAATCGTTGCGCGTTGCGGGCGAGCGCTTCTCCCATGTTCATCGAATTATTTTCTCCAGACCGAGTCGATAAAGCCGCTCTTTTCCAATTCCTGGATGAAGCTCAAGTCGACCACGGAGCGCGGATCAAAATTCTTTGCCCGAGGGTCGCGATCCTCGATAACTTTGAGAATAAAATCGATCCCCTTGAGGTTGACGTAGGGCACCTTGTCCTGGAATCGGATGACTGAATTATACGAAGCGTTGAGAACCTCGGGGTCGCTATTCTTCGCAAAGTCAGCAGTTACTTTCAGAGCAAATTCACGGTTGTCACGATAAAATCTAATCCCTTCCACGAACGCTTTCATCACCCGCAAAACCGTGTCGCGATTGCTGTTGATATAGGCTTTGGTCGTGGCGAAACAACTGGCGGGATTGTAAAGCCCCAGTTTGGCCATATCGATAAGTTCATGCATGCCTAGTTTCTCTGCCTGGATGTCTTGCGGCGCGATAGAAAGAAGACGCATCAATGACGCCCCGGCTTAACGCTATAACCCGTTGCGGCGCTGCACCGACGGGAACAAAGGTCATGTCCCGGTCGGGGTGCAACCCCCGCTCCTTCGAGCAAGTAGCGCAAATAGATTGAACCCACTGAAAAAATGGAATCTTTTTATCGGATATTTCGCCATCACTGTGCCACGCGGGCGAAGAATCCTTCGTCGTCGATATCTCTGATAAGCGATGCGTCCACGAAGTCGGAAACCTTGATCCCTTCGAGCTTTGGGATCGTGCTCTTGAGATCTTCAATGCTTGCCTGAATGGCGTCCTCCCTGGGATAAGGTTTTGCGGGGATCGCCTCCAAAAATTGCACTCTATAGGTAAAGTCTAGAAGCTGGGGATTATCAATGCGCATGTATTTGCGAAAAACTTGATATGTCAATTCGCGGTTCTTTCTCCCTGCCGCAATCGCTTCACTATAAGCCATGAAGAAAGCTTTTAGCCGGGGGCGTAACTCTTTGATGACTTGCCTTGTGCTGTTGATCTCGCTGCCGGGAGCGGGAACGCCAAAATCCTTGGGCTCTCCCAAGACGGAGATTCTTTGCCCTCCCAATTCATTAAACTGAAAGACTTTGTCCGACTCGCCGATGGTGGCGTTGATCTTTCCCTGGAACATCAATTGGATTCTTTTTTCCGACTCGCTGACCCCAGTTGGGATGAGGGAAACATCCTTGCCTGGCACCAAGCCGAGCTTGGAAAGGATGCGCCGCAGGAGGAAATCCGTGCCCGCGCCGATTCGGCTGCTGCCAACGACTTTTCCCCTAAGTTCCCCCGGGGATTTGATCGTGGGAAGAGCAATGAGCTGATAGGGCAGTACACCGTTGGTGGAAACCGTGACGATGGGGGCGCCTCTCGCGCCGGCGCTGACAACGCCAGCGCTGGAATCGGTAGTGAGGTGGACATTGCCAGCAAGGAGAGCCGTGAGGGAAACGCTGCCTGCGGCAATGTTTACGAGCTTCACGTCCAGGCCGTATTTTTCATAGAGCCCGAGTTCCTTGGCGATCCAAAAAGGAGCCCGGTTTCCGGTGAAAGAACTGTAGGAAACTATCAGCGGGTCGAGTTTCTTCTCCTGAGCGTTGGCTAAATCCCACAACAATAATGTTAGTGGCAAGGCAATTGAAAGTATGCGCCGAAGCATCAGGCTTCCTTCTTTCCAAGAGCTACCTATGAAAACTTACCCGTATAAAGACGTTGTTGATTCTATCGCTGTGGAATGCCGTTACAGAGGTTTAGGCAGTTGATGAATCCCCAGCTCCACCGCGACTTGTTTTAGTTCCGTCCAGGTCACTTCGTCTATTTCCACGCCTTCTCTGATCTGTCTTGCCTCGTTCTGCCTACCCTGCTCGCCGGGCAAGAGAATCTCTTTGAATCCTGGAGCCGTCTTGCGAGATTTCACGAAAGCAATCAATTCATCCACTCGATCTAAAAACTCATCGAGCGGTTGAAATTCTTCGACAGCGATGGCTTCAAGAAACACTCCATTGATGCCGTGGCCGCCTTTGTCCCACCAATACTTTGCTAGCCCGTTGCCGGAGAGCAAACCGCCGAGAATCTCTGTGATCAGGGCGACGCCGGAGCCTTTATGGCCGCCGAAGGGTAGGAAGACGCCGCGCGGCGGACCACGAAAGGCTTTGAAATCATTTGTCGGGTTGCCGTGGCCATCAAGGATTACGCCATCGGGAATGGCTTCTTTTTTCGCTACCCTCTTTTGGATTTCGCCCATGCTCATGGACGCGGTGGCGAAGTCGAGAATGATAGGCCGGCCGTTTCGCGCCGGTATGCCGAAAGCCATGGGATGGGTGCCGATAATACGCTCCATGCCGCCATATAGAGTCGTCGTCCCGGAACCGACGCTGACCGCGCCCAGGGCGATCATGCCTGCGTCGGTCGCCATCTCCATATAGTCTGCGAGCCGTCCGCTATGGCTGGCACGACGGAGGGTTACTACACCGACGCCATGATCCTTGGCTTTTCTGATTGCCAGTTCCATCGCCATGTGAGCGGCCGCTTGGCCGATGTAGTGGTTGCCCTCAATGACGGCGGTAATTTTACCTTCCCGTACTATCCTGGGCCCTTCGCGAAGGTTGATTGTTCCGTCCTTGATCCACGCCAGATAGGGAGCAACCCGAGTGACACCGTGGCCGGGATAGCCGCGTAGATCGGCCTTGACGAGTAGCTTGGCGACGAGCTTGGCATCGTCCGTCGGCATGCCGCCGGCGGAAAGCAATTGCTCGCTGAAATTTAACAATTTGTTGTGATTGAATCGGGGCACGGAAGTTTCCTTGGAACTCCTCACCCTCACCCTTCCCTCTCCCTCGCAGGGAGAGGGTTAGAGAGATGAAGAGGATGGAGAGCAGAGGGTAAAATTGATGTTCCGTCGTTCGATATCACCGTGGTTGCTGCACGGGGAAGTAACGCTCCAGCCAGTCCAAGACGATGCGCGTCAAACGTTGGTTTTCCTGGTTGAACGTAAAGTGATCAACGTCCGACAGGAGGTGTAGTTCAGCCGGCTGCCGGGCGCGTTTGAACATTTCGATGGATTCGTAAGTGGGAGTTACCGAATCGTTCGCGCTATGCAGAAGCAACAGCGGCCGAGGGGAAATATTGCCGACCTGGTCGTCGGCGCGAAAATCGTTCATGCTCTGCGCCGTCTCGGCAGGAAACTCCATGATCGACCCTGCGCTCATGTTGCGACGCAGATGCTCGGGGATCGGCACGATGTCGTAGCGCGGCACCATCAATGACTTGCCGGTTCGTTCGCGATGACGCTTTCCCTCTTCCAACATGTTGGCGAAGCGGCTCCATGCCTCCGGTGTCGGATGCTGGCCGCGGAACTTGCGCTCGCCGTCTCCCCAACCGCCGCAGGAGATCACCGCCGCCACCCGCCGGTCCGCGCCGCCTGTGAACACGGCCACGGCCGCGCCGAAACTGCTTCCCACCAAGCCGATGCGCTCGGGGTCGACTTCCGGGCGGGTGGCGAGGTAGGTCAGCGCATTGCGCGTATCCGCCACCTGATCGAGACAGATGATCCGCCCGTGCTCGCCTTCGCTGTCGCCGCATCCTCTGAAGTCGATGCGCATCGTCACATAGCCCCACTGGGTAAATTGCTTGGCCACAACGCTTTGCCCGTGGCCGTCTTTGTTGCCGCCGAAGCCGTGCAACACGATAAACGCTGGTCTGCGCTCACCGGAACGGAGATCGTCCGGAGTGTGCACGATACCGGATAATTTTAGGCCATCCGACGAGAAGGTAATTTTGTTTTCCATAGGCTTCACTCCATTTCATCTGTCGGTAGATCCACGGCGCCGAAAAATCTGATTCGCGCTTAACACTTTGCCGACACCGGTTTATCCTCGCTACGGTTTTGCTACGCCTAAACTGATACCTGGGTCGTAAATAGGGTATTTGGTTTAGTTAGTCAAATATAATATTTTTGTCGTTGGTCCATGGAACTCAATCTCCATCAGCTCGAAATTTTTCTCTGTATCGCCCGGGAGCGCAGCTTTTCAAAAGCGGCCGAGCAGCTTCGTATCAGCCAACCCTCCGTGTCCATCCAGTCCCTAATCGGTTCGAAAGACTCAATCGCATAGAGGATTAGCTATAGGATCGATAAAGAATAATATATTTGTGACAGGAGTGGCCACGTTGTATGGTTAAAGATTAAACTTTGAAGGGAATATAGGAGGTTCTTATGGCAAAAGATCTGAGGAGCTTTCTCGATGATTGTCGTCGGGAGATCCCCAATGAAGTCATCCACATCACGAAGGAAGTCAATCCTGCCAATTATGACGTCACCGCCATTATCAAACATCTCGGCGCGCAGAAGCGGTTTCCCGTTATTATCTTCGACAAGCCGCTGAACCTGAATGGCCGGGTCAGCGACATCAAGCTGACGATGAACTGCGAGATCTCTCAGCGCAAGACGCAGATCGCTTTAGGGTTGCCCAAGGAAGCGAGCCGTCCGGAGATGGCCGAGGCCTGTTTGGAAATGGAGGAGCATCGTATTCCGCCCATTATCGTCGATGCGAAGTCAGCGCCGGTTAAGGAAAACGTCAAAGTTGGCAAAGACGTTGATCTGTATGAGCTTCCGATCATGCGCCATCACGAGATGGACGGCGGGCCCTACATGACGCTATCCACGGTCAGCAAAGATCCCAAGAGCGGTGTCTATAATTGTTCCTACCACCGCATGGAGGTCAAATCGAAGAACAGCACCGCGATGCATGCCTCACCCCGCCACCTGTGGAAAATCTTCCGCACCTACGAGGACCAAAATAAGGAGTGTCCGGTAGCGACGGTATTGGGCCATCATCCGGCTTACCATATGGGCGCCTGCTACAGCGGGCCTTTTGAGGTGAGCGAATACGAAGTGATCGGGGGCTATCTGCATGAGCCCCTGCGTTTGACACCGTCAGCGACCTTGGGCGAGGATTTTCTGATTCCGGCGGACGCGGAGATTGTTATCGAAGGCGTTTTGATTCCCGGAAAGCGCTCGGTCGAAGGGCCGTTCGGCGAAGCACCGGGTTATCTTGGCCCCCAGCGGTTCCAGACCTGTCCGCAATATGAAGTTCGCGCGATCAATTACCGAAAGGGTGCTATGTATCAGTCGGTCATCACACCGGAAGGGGACAAGCCGTGGATGGATTTGCCCCGTGAAGGGGCGTATCTGCGGCGTTGCCGCGAGGCGGTTCCCGGAGTCATCGCGGTGTGCAAGCAGGGCCGTCACGCGCACTACAATGTCTTTATCTCGATGAAAAAGATGTCGGAGGGAGACCCGGGGCGGGCGGCAGCGGCGGCGCTGACCTTCGATCACACGAAGAACGTCTTTGTCTTCGATGAAGATATCGATGTTTTCAACCCGACGGACATTCTCTGGGCCGTTGCTACTGCGCGTGCAGCCGCACATTCAGGTGTCGATCTTGCAGCCGCTGTTTCGCGGCAACTTATTGGATCCGTCGCTGGTGGATGAGATCAAGACCTCAGGAATGATCATCGATGCCACCCGGCCGCTGGATCGGCCTTTCTCGCCGGTGTCGAAGTGTCCTGATGATGCCATGGCGCGAATCAAGCTCGAAGAGTTCGTTCCCGGAGAAGTGTTGCAGCATATTCCGATGGACCGAACCACGTATTGGGCCTGATGCAGGGAAGGCTTAGAAACGCAGACTGAGAAAAACACCAGGAGGAAAAAATGGGTCAAGCGGTCGAGGTTACGTGTCCGACGTGCAAGAAAATCTTTGTGGTCAATCCTCACATGCTCGGGTCCGGCATGAATTTTCATTGCCCCTATTGCAATCTTTATTTTCCCGAGACCGATAGCCCAAAAATTCGTAAGTGACCGGGACAACCTATAGTGACGCGTCCCGATGGAAGTGGGGACGCGTCACTCGAACGGCCTGTCTAAGGTTGGCCTAATGCCGAAATCTGGCCCTGTATGTGTGCGACGGCTTAATCGACCATGTGCGTGGTCGCCTTCAAGTGTTTGTCGACGGTTGTATACCCCTTCCATTGATCGACCAACCAATAACGGACGCCGAACTCGAAGCGGAGCTCCTTCATATCCCTGTCATAGGGGTTGAAGTCGCTCGATGGTGCATCATGCCGGGAGGCACATGCACCGCGTCGCCTTGATTCCAGTCATAACGCTTGCCGCCGATCTCTGAGTAGCCGTCCCCTTCCAGCGCATACAGATAGGCTTCCGGGTGAGCATGGCTGTGGCTCTTGGTGTGCGCCAAGTCGACGAAGATGGAACTAATCGCCACTCCGGTAGCCTTGAAGCCGTTCTGCTTGCCGCTTCGACCCATCAGAAAATAGGTCGCCCGCATGCTTCGACTCGTCGGATTTCTCATGCTGTTCCTGATGCATGGAGATCCGCCGCCCGTCTTCCGGCCAATATTGCGACTCTTCCTTCCGCGAAAGCCGATAGAACCTTCGGGTCGTTCTCGCCGCAATCTTCAAGCTGTTCCATCTTTCCCATGTAAACATCGGCTTCCAAATGCCAGGCCAAGCCCGACAGATAGCCGACAGGACTTTTTCCAGTATTGAACAGCTGGTGCGTTGACCGGTATGGGATGTGAAGGACGGTCCCGGGGAAGAAGTCGTACCGCTTGCTCGTCGAGAACCATGAAACCCTCGCCGCTCTCGACGTAAATCGCTTCCTCGCCATGCAAGATGTTTGCCGGTGTGCCAGCCAACCGGGATTCCGCCCGCATGAGGCAGCTCGCCGCCGGTCGGAAACCCGAGCTCGGGGCGATCATCAAAGCCGCCTTATGATCCTGACGCGTCCGCACCCACTTGAGATCTTTGGACCGCATTACCCGCGGCGCGTCGTTGACTATCTTTTCATTATTCTTGGATCGTTCTAACCACTCACTATAGAAATCACTCATCGTGCCTCCTATTTGTTCCTAATATGAAATTAAGAGTACCTACAGCGATTTCATTATTCAAATATATAATTTTCATAATATGCATAGATGTTCGTAAATGAAGATCAGTCTGATTCCATACACGAAGAGCGGGTACTGAACTTGGAGCAGGTGATTCGTGCGCTTGATGCCTGAGGACTGAACGATCGGGATGTCCAGCGCATGGACGGAAAACAATTAACCCCACGGGCCCAAGAACGGCTCGCCGAGATAAGCGTTGGAGTCCGCTTCCAAGACTTCCGGCCACTGGCTGAGCGCGCGCGGCTTCGTCGACTCTTTTGGCCTAGGCTTGCCGTCCCAGCCGATCTGTTCCATCGCATGGTAAAGCTGAATGCAGTGACCGTCCGGGTCGAAGACCTGGGCCGCATAATCAATGCCGGGATGAAGCTCGGGCGGAATCACTTCGGTGACTTTAACATCATGGTCGCGGAGAAATGTCACGGCATCGCGAAGCTGGCGGTAGTTAGCGACTTGGCAAGCCGAACGCGGCGCATTTGGAGTGGGAGCTGAGACCGAGCACGTCCCGGAGCGCCAGCGGCAAGAGCGCTCAGCGAGTGGTGCTCCGTATTGCAACGAAGGAAGAGACAGCGATGGCCCTTGAAGACGATTTCTTCGGGTCAAGGTAAAGCCGAATGCCTCACGGTAGAATGATTCAGCAGCTTCCGGATTCTCAACAAAGAGATAGACGGGGCCGAGGTGGACCGATCTTGAAAGGGCGCGGCAGCGAAATACCGTCGACGTCAAAGATGGCGGGCAACTTCTCCACGACGCGGTAACCCGAAGCAAGTCGACATTCCTTGCTAGCGCATCTTGAACTTCCTGCTGCTCGGAAATTTGCGGCAGCTCCGGTGGATGGTCGAACCCCCGATCGTACATGATTCTCGGCTTGCTGTGGCCGTTCCAGCCGATCTGCTCGATGCCGTAATAAAGCTCATTCTGATGACCGTCCGGATCGAAAAGGTAGGTATGCCAGTTGGATCCCGGCATATCGCGGCCTGACCGTTGCAGTTTGATCCCTTTTTCCGTGAACCACCGGATCGCGTTCCCCACCTCGCTCATGCTGCCGACCTGCCAGGTGATCTGATTCACCGTGATTCCTGGCTTTTCACTGCGGCCGAGCGCGTCGCGCACTCGTTTGGGGAACAAGACCATCGCGTGGTGATCGGTGCCGTAGCGAGTGAAGTAACCATTGGGATCTCCCAACCCAGCGACCTGATCGGAACTCTGGCGCGTTTGGAGTAGTCCATGACATCCGACACGCGAAACCCCAGCCAATCGATGTAAAACCGAACGCCCTCATCCATATTCACGAGATTAAACCCGAAGTGGCCGAGGCGACGAATTTTGAAAGGCTGATTGAGAAGTATCCCACCGACATTGAATTTCTCAGGCGTGGCAGTCATGGCGCACCTCCGAAAAAACAATGGATGGCATAATGGAACACTGGAATAATGGATTTAGCAACACCCAACACTCCAATACTTCAGTCTCTTGTACTCCATTTAGCCCCGGCCTTCCAGTATTCCAATATTCCAGTATTCTATACACCCCAACATCCTAGGACCGAAACAAGTATCTTATTTTCTTGCGGATACCGCGGCCCAGCCGCTTTTTCAGCTCAAACGAAACACGTAGCAGCCAGTTCCGGGAAAACCAGGCGAAGGACGTTGATGTGCTTATTGACTGGTGGTCGAACTGAAAGTCCGCCTTGAATTTTCTGATCTGGAGCGTCTTGCCGAACTTTCGCTTGAAGATTGATTTCACGCTCACCGCGTTCCGCGATTCAACGAATACCGTGATGGTCTCAATAGGCAGCAAATCTCTGACGCGGGTAATTTTCTGCGCCAAGCCCACCTCGTTATTGGCGCTGACTTCAATAATATTATTCAGCAACTCTTGCTCCTGGCCGTTCTAAGTATTTTGTAACGTTTCCTTGCGTAGATGAATTTCCTGCCCGGCATCGTCATCGTATCCCGCGAGCACGAAGTAGGT
>CAVRWQ010000010.1:0-171221 GCA_963724955.1 uncultured Acidobacteriota bacterium | reverse complement strand
CGTCACGTCAGTCTCGGCCGCCGCGCGTGAGCCGCTCGAGATTCTGCCGGGCAACGGTGTGATTGGGATCCAATTCGAGCGCCCGCCGGAGATGCCGGGCGGCTTCGTCGGGGAATCCGGCCTGGGCCAGGGCGCCTCCGAGATCGTTGTGGGCGTCGGCGGAACCGGGCCGAATGGCGACGATGCGCCGCAGGTGCGTCAACGCCTCGTTCAGCCGGCCGGCCGAATCCAGCAGCGCGGCCAGCTTGGCGTGCGCCTCGATGGAATCTGCATTGACCGCGATCGCCCGCCGGTAAGCGGCCGCCGCATCGGTCTGGCGGCCGGATTTCTGCAGTGCGTCAGCGAGATTGAGCTGCGCCCGCTCGTCTCCGGGCGCCAGTCGCGCCGACCGTTGGAAGTGCTGGAGCGCCTCCGGCATCCGGCCGAGGCCCTGGTACGCGCCGCCGAGGTAGCTTTCCGCGATCGCATTGCGCGGGTCGAGCGCGAGAGCCGCATCGAGGTGCGGAAGCGCCTCCGCAAATCGACCGGCCTGCACGTAGCTGCCTCCAAGCAGGACGCGATCGGATACCGAGTCAGGCGTCTCGCGCACGCTGGCCTCCCCGTAGGCGATGTTGCCCAACAGGTTCTTCTCGAAGAAGGACGCGAGCAGCGCGTTCGTGTCGGCCGGCGACGCGGTCAGAAACTGCAGGCCGAGATTGGCCATCTCGTCCGTGGAACGCGATCCGACGCGCACACGCACCGGCGGATGGCTGGGGTTCTCTGGATTGTCCGCGGAGTTGTCGTAGGTGAAGCGCAAATCGATGACCGTGCCCTTCGGCAGCGGCACGGGTGTCACGTAGCGGTAATCCTGCTGCCAGTGAAAGCTCCAGTGTTTGATGTGCAGCAACGTCTTCGGGCTCGCCCCTGGAGGCGTGGCCGTGACCAGCATCTCCTTGCCAAGGTAGTGCGCGTGCGGAAACAGGCCGATGAGGTCCGCCGCCACCGGCAACTGATATCGGTCCGTGACGGCATGGTTCGCGTCGCCGGCGGGAATGTCGATGAGCTTCGAGATCATCGTGGCCGTGACCGGCACGCGCGCCGGCGGCGCGCTGGAGAAATACAGCGCGACGCTCGGCTGGATGTTGACGGCCCGGTCCGACGGAACGAGGTGCAGCTCCAGCACGAGATCGGTGCCGCGCTCGAGACGCCACGGCATGCCATCGGGCGAGACCATCGGTCCGCGACCCGGCGCCCATCCCAGGAACTGGCCATCCGGATCCCGAAGGCGTCCCGATGACATCCCGTTGAACCCGGGCTGACCGCCTTCGCCGTCGAAGCGCCGCGCCACCGAGGCGCGGCCGAGCCGGATGAGCGCATGGTGAATCGGGCCGCCGTTCCTGCGAAGTTCGACCGCGCGAATGAAGACGTCGTCCGGCAGACTGTTATGTAGGACGATGTTCCGGTAGACGTCCTCGCGCCCCGGGCTCAACACGTAGGGTCGCGGCATCGTCAGCACCACGTCCGGTGTGCCGAGCTGCCAGTCCGATGGAAACGACGGCGGCGCCGGCAGGTCCGCGGCCGTGCCTTCGACGGCGCCGTCCCGGACCCAGCGCTGGATGGTGTCGATCTGGGCCGCGCTCAGCCTGCGGACGCCGACAATCGGCACGTCACCAGGCTCGGGCAGCCACGGCGGCATGTGACGCGCGAGCGTTTCGTCGCCGATCTCCGTGGCGTGACGAGCGGCATCGGCGTACGTCAGCAGGGAAAATGGCGCATCGCCGCCGGGCCGGTGGCAGGTCACGCAGTTGGCGAAGACGATCGGTGCCACGTGTGTGTTGAACGCCACGGGCGTCGGCGACGGCCGGCCACAGCCACTACTCAACATCGCGCACGCGGTCAGCGCGCCGAGGGCAACACGCGCCATCGCGAGTATCCTAGCGCGCGCCGCCGCCTTGCCATCCACCCTCGGTCATGACATTGTCTCCAACACTCCTCGCCCGATCGAACCGAGAGGGACCTTGCCATGCGAAGTGGCCCCGGCGCGTTCGCGATCGCCCTGGGTCTCCTCGGGACGTCGAGCGTTCTCCCACCGCAACAAGCATCGCCGGCGCAGTTGCCGACGTTTCGCGCGGGCGTGGACCTCGTGCAGGTGGACGTGCGCGTGCTCGGCCGCGATCGCCGTCCGGTCACCACGCTCGAGGCCGCCGACTTCACGATTCTCGAGAACGGCCAAACGCGGCCGATTGTCGCGTTCACTCATGTGACCCTGCCACCGCCGCGTGCTACCACGTCGAGTTGGGCCGCCGTGGCGCCGGACGTGGCCACCAACGCCATACCCGGCGGCCGGTTCGTCGTCATTCTGATCGACCGAATGATTCCGTACGGCTGGGCGGCGCGGATTGCCCAGCGCTTGTCTCTGGCCATTGTCGACGGGCTCGGGCCTGACGACGTGGCCGCCGTCATCCATACCGGGCCGCACGCGAAGCCCCAGAACTTCACGGCCGACCGGGCACGCCTCAGAAACGCGATTGAGAGCCTGTCGATAGGCACGTCGCTATCGGCCGGCGTGGTGTCGCCGAACCCGGCGCTGGATCGAAAGATGGGCGTCCGCAGCGCGGAGTGCTACTGCGACGTCTGCTCGGTTGAGGCAGTCACGCAGGTTGCGAATACGTTGGCAAGCGTCGGGCCGCGGCCGAAGACGGTGTTCTTCATCGGCAGCAACATCGAACCGTTTGCGATGGACCTGGCAGACGCCTGCTATCCGGATCGCCGCGCGGCGACCGATGCCATGGTCGCGGCGACACAACGCGCCAACCTCGTGGTCCACACGCTGGATCCCACCGGCCTCGAGACACCGTCGCAGTTCTCGGCGGGCCGGCGCGCCGACGGCAGGCAAGTGGCAGGCACGCAGGACATCCCGCGAAATCCCAACACGCTGCTGGTGATGGCCGACCTGACCGGAGGTCGCGCAGTGCTCGACACGAACGACCCAACCACCCGCGTCCACGAGCTCTTGCGGGAAAGCGAGTCGTTCTACCTGCTGGGATTCACGCCGGCCAGCAGTCCCGGCGAGAGCCCGGTGCGACGCCTGGAAGTCAAGGTCCGGAGACCAGGCCTCGACGTGCGTACGCGACGAGGCGACTACTCGACGACCAGCGAGCAGCCTGCGTCAGTCGCCTCATCCGTCTCCGCATCGTCAGCGTTGCCACCTGCGCTCGCCGATGTGCTCCCGGCGGCCACCGTGCCGCTCGCGATGAGTCTCGTGCCTGTGGCCCAAGGCAACGCCGTTCCTGAAGTCAGCCTCGCCGTCATCATTGGCGTGGAAGCGTCGTCTCGTGACACATCGGCTCGGGGCGCCGGCGATCCGCTCACACTGCGCGTAAAGGCCTTTGATGTGCAGGGCCGCGAACAGGCATCCACGGATGCGCGCATCGACGCGTCCACTATTGGAACGTCGGCGGCCTTCGATCTGCTGGCGCGTCTGGACGTGCGGCCTGGCCGCTACGAGGTTCGGGCCGCGGTCGATGTGCCGGGAGCCGCCGGGACGGCGAGCGTCTATGGCTACGTCGATGTGCCGGACGTGCGGCGCGAACGCGTGACAGTGTCCGGGCCGCTAGTGCATGTGCAGCCTGAGCGGCCAATTCACGTCGCCGAAGAAATGTCCCTCGCGTTCCCGGCGCGCCCTACCGCGCTCCGTACGTTTACTGCCACCGATCGCGTCACCGCGCGGCTTCGTATTCATCAGGCGGAGGGACGTGCGCCCGTGCCCGTCAACGTGCAGGCGCAGATTGTCGACACCAGGGATCGCATCGTCGTTCAGGAGCGAATGACGTTAGGGACGGCCAGCTTCACATCGCACTCAATGGCCGAGGCGGTCTTTGAGCTGCCGCTCGCCCGGCTCTCAGCCGGCGACCATCTGCTACGCATGACGGCCGAGGCCGGTCGAACGACGAGCGAGCGGTTGCTTCGATTTCAGGTGAGGTAATCGATAGGTATGCTGCGATGACTCTGCCGGCGTTCCTGCAGGACGTTCGGTACGGCTGGCGAATCCTTCGCACACACCGCACGTTCGCGCTCGCAGCCGTTGTCACGCTTGCATTGGGCATCGGAGTCAACACCGCCGTGTTCAGTGTGGTGAACGCGATCGTCCTTCGACCTTTGCCTGTCAGGGACGGCGACCGGCTTGTCGTGATCGCGAGCCAACGAACCTCCAGCCGAACGCTCCGGGGCGTTTCGTTTCCAGATCTCCAGGATTACCGTCCGGCGACGGTGAACGTCTTTGAAGATATTGCTGGCTACAGCGTCGGATTCCTCGGTCTTGCCCCTGTCGGAAGCCAGCCGGAGCGCGTGCTTGTCACTTGGGTGACGGGCAACTACTTTTCGTTGCTCGATATTCACCCCGTTCTTGGCCGCACGATACGAACCGACGAAGGAACGCCTGGCCGCACGGATCCGGTGGTCGTGCTCGGACACTCGACTTGGCAGCGCAGGTTCCGCGGCGACCCCGCTGTGGTCGGTCGCACGGTCATGGTGAACGGCATCGCCTGCACGATAGTCGGTGTGGCGTCTCCCGGTTTCTCGGGGACCTTCGCGTTCTCTGAATCAGAGTTGTATTTGCCCTTGAACTGGCAGAGCGGTGAAGGTCTCGGTGATCGGGGAGCGCGCGACCTGCATGCCATTGCGAGACTTCGTCCAGGTGTCAGACTCGAGACCGCTCAGGCCGAGGTGAAGGTCCTGGCTGCGCGCCTCGCGCAGGAGTATCCGGATTCCAACACGAATCTCGATCTCAGAGTTCTGCCGGAACGCCTGGCTCGTCCAGAGGAAGATCAATTCCGAACGAACACGCTCGGCGCCACCATCATGCTCGCCATGGTCATCCTCGTAATGGTGGTCGCTGCCGTGAATGTGACGAATCTCTTACTGGCACGAACAGCAGGTCGGTACGGAGAGATCGCGATTCGCTCCGCGCTCGGCGCGGGACGGGCCCGGCTCGTTCAACAGATGGTGACCGAGAGCCTGTTGCTCACCGTGCTTGGGGGCGGAGCAGGGGTCCTGCTGGGAATATGGATGGCGAGTGCGCTGACAACGATACGGCTTCCGGGTGACTTGCCGGTCCGATTTGATTTCCGACTCGATGGCCGCGTCCTGGCGTACGCGGCGTCGGTTTCCGTCTTCACCGGCCTGCTCGTCGGTGTTTTGTCGGCAATGCGCGTATCAGGTGCGGACCTGAACCGCGTTGTTCGCGGATCGGGACCGCCCTCCCTGAGTCCCCGGCATCGGATCCGCGGCTTCCTCGTCGTGGCTCAGATCGCATGTTGTTTCGTACTTCTGTCTCTCGCCGGACTGTTCGTGCGGAGCTTGTTTGAAGCCGAGCGGACGGATCTGGGTTTTCGGGCTGAAGGGGTTCTCAATCTTCACATGGACGTGGGCCAGCTCGGTTACACAGAGACGCGAGGACGAGAGTTCTTCGCCGAGGTCGAACGGCGCGTACGGTCCCTTCCAGGCGTCCAGCACGTGAGCTTCGCCTTTACGATTCCGATGGGCTATATCAGAGTCGGTAGCGCCTTGGAGACCGAGGGGCAAGCGGTCGATCGAGGCAGCCCTGTATTCGCTGGCACGAACATCGTGGGCGCCGAATACTTCCAGACGATGGGTATCCAGATCGTTCGTGGCCGAAGCTTCAACGACGCCGACAACGAACAGTCGCCGTCCGTCGCCATCATCAACCAGCGCCTTGCCGAAATCCTCTGGCCAAATCAGGACGCTATCGGTCGACGTTTCAGATCAGACGGGCGATGGACCGAAGTCGTTGGTGTGGCAAGAACCGGCAAGTACCAATTTCTCTTCGAGGATCCGCAACCCTTCGTCTACGTGCCCATGGCCCAGGGGTACTCGGCGCTTCGCGTGCTCCAAGTCCGCGCTTCGATACCGCCTGCTGCGCTGGGACCGGCTGTCGAACGAGCTATCAGAGCGCTCGAGCCCAGTCTGCCGCTCTATGACGTCCAGACCATGACGCAGGCGCTCGGGAGCGGCCTTGGGTTCTTCCCTCTGCGCGTGGGAGCTATCGCCGTCGCCGCGTTCGGACTACTTGCATTCGTGCTTGCCATCGTCGGCCTGTATGGCGTCACCTCGTTTCTCGCAAGCCAACGTACGCGCGAAATCGGCATCCGTATGACAGTGGGAGCCACCGGCGAGCAGATTGTTCGGCTCGTCTTGCAGGATGGGTCGAAGCTTGTGTTTCTCGGCGTCGCCGTCGGACTGCTCGCCACCTTGGCGTGTTCAGGAGTTGTCGGCGGCTTCTTGTTTGGCGTTTCGGTCTACGACCCCGTGACACTTCTGAGTGTCACTCCGATCCTTACGGGCGTAGCGCTGATCGCATGCCTCATTCCTGCTTGGCGTGCCGCTCACGTGGATCCCACGATCGCCCTTCGTTCGGAGTGAGACCATGTCCACGTCACCCAAACGAGCCCTCGCCTTCATCCAGGACGAGCTCGATTCGGCCGCGCTTTATGACGCGCTCGCCGCCGGCACGCGGGACGCGCGCCTGGCTGCGCTGTACCAGCGACTGGCCGCCACTGAGCGGCGGCATGCGGACCATTGGACCGCGAAGCTGCAGGCGATTGGCAAACGCGTGCCGGAACATCGGCTGGGCTGGCGTGCCGGAGTGCTGCGTTGGATGGCGCGCCGGTTCGGCGCCAGCGCGGTCGTGTCAATCATCGCCGGTCAGGAGATCGCGGACGCGCAACGGTACGCGACGGTCACGGATCGCGCGCCAGGGATGGACGCCGACGAGCGGAGTCATGCTCGCACACTACGGGCCATTACCGGCGACCGCAGCGCTGAGGGCCCTTTCATCGCCAGACTGGAGGGACGCCATCGCAGCACCGCAGGTAATGCCCTTCGGGCGGCCGTGCTCGGCGCCAATGACGGTCTGCTCTCGAACTTGAGCCTAATCATGGGCGTGGCTGGCGCCAGTCTCGGCGGACGCGAAATCATCGTCACGGGCCTCGCCGGCCTGCTGGCCGGCGCCGGGTCGATGGCGCTCGGCGAGTGGCTCTCAGTGCAAAGCTCCCGCGAGCTCTACGGCAGGCAGATCGCCGTCGAAAAGGAGGAGATCGAAACGAATCCTGAAGAGGAAGCCGAGGAACTGTCGCTGATCTATCAGGCAAAGGGTCTTCCGGAGACGCAGGCGCGAGAGATCGCGGATCGCCTGATTCAAAGCGAGACCTCGGCGCTCGATACGCTGGCACGAGAAGAACTCGGCATCGACCCCGAGGCCCTCGGCGGATCGGCGCTGCAAGCTGCTGTCGTGTCGTTCCTGCTGTTCGCGTGCGGCGCGATCATCCCGCTTCTGCCGTTCTTCTTCTTTTCGACTCGGGATGCGGTGGTAGCCAGCCTGATTTCCGGTGGCGTCGGCCTGTTTGCCATCGGCGCCGGAATCACGCTGCTTACCGGCCGCAGTGTGCTCTTTTCAGGGATGCGGCAGGTGGGTGTCGGCCTCGCGGCCGCTGCGCTCACGTTTGGTCTTGGCCGCCTCATTGGCGTTTCGCTGAACTGACGCGAATCCCAGCATCCGGAGTGCCGGGCGTCTTTCATTGCCACCGGCGTAGAATGGCGCGTGCCTGATGATCAGCGGCGTCGCGACGCGTTTCCCACGACGCGCATCAGCCTGATCCTCGCCGCCCGCGGCGAGCCAGGTTCCAGCGCGCGTCATGCGCTGTCGGTCCTGTGCCAGTCGTACTGGTATCCGATTTACGCGTACGTGCGGCGGCTCGGGCACACACAGGAGGCAGCCGAGGATCTCACCCAGGGCTTCTTTGCCTGTGTGCTCGAGAAGCGCTACCTCGCGGATTTTCACCGCGAGCGTGGCCGATTCAGGTCGTATCTGCTGTCCGCGATGAATCACTACATCGCGAACCAGCGCGATCGAGAGCGCGCAAAGAAGCGCGGCGGATCGGTCACCATCTTGTCCCTGGAGGCCGAGATGGGCACCGCCGAGAGTCGATATCGGCTGGAGCCTGTCACCGACCTCACGCCAAGCAGGATATTCGAGCGAGAGTGGGCACTGGCGGTGCTCGCCCGGGTGCAGAAACGGCTTGAAGAAGAGGAAACCGGAGCGGGCCGGAGCGACCGGTTCGACCGGCTCAAGCCGCTTCTGACAGGCGAGGACCGCGACGTCGGCTACCGCGCGCTCGCGACGGAGCTGCAGACTACGGAAGGTGCGATCAAGGTCGCCGTTCACCGGCTGCGGCGTCGCTTTCGCGAGCTGCTCCGCGAGGAGATCTTGCACACGGTCGCGAGCGCCGAGGATGTCGGCGATGAGCTTCGTCACCTGCTGACGGCGCTCCGGGCGTGACCACTGTGTAACCTTTCCACGCCACCGCTTCAGTACGGGGTATGAGCGACACCGAGCCGATTCAAACGAGTCGTTGCCGGCAGTGCGGGACGGAGTTCTCTGGACGGACATCGCCGCTTGGCGTCTGCCCGGCGTGCCTCATGAAGCTGGGCATGAGCGATGGTTCGGCGCCCGGGTCAGCGCCCGACGAACCGGTCCAACCCGTCGATGAACCGGCTTCGAGCCCGGCGCCACCTCCGACGACTGAATCCCGTCTGCCGTCGCGGCGGACCTGGACGATAGCTGCCGCCGTCATCCTGCTTGCGCTCGTCTGGCTCCTTTTTCGGCGCACCGGTGTGCCCGGCCCGCCGCCGGCGGTCGTCCGCTTCACCCTGTCGCTGCCTGACGACACCGAGCTGCCTGACGGTGCCCAGTTCGCCGTCTCGCCCGACGGACAGCACATCGTCGTCGCGGCGCGCGATCCCCGTGGCCGGCTGGGCCTGCGGATCCGTTCGCTCGCGTCGACCGACTGGCGGGAGCTGGGCCGGACCGAAGGCGCCGCGTTTCCCTTCTGGTCGCCTGACGGCCGGCAGGTCGGCTTCTTCGCCGAAAAGCGGCTGAAACGCATCGACGTCGCTAACGGCTTCACCTACACGGTGTGCGACGCCGCAGTGCCGCGCGGTGGAGCCTGGGGCCCCGACGCGTTCATCGTCTTTGCGACGGAAGCCGGGAGCCTGATGCGAGTCGCGGCCTCCGGCGGAACACCGCAGGCTGTGACAGTGGGCGATCAGGCACGACACGGGCAGGCGCCCGCGTGGCCGCACGTGCCGCCTGGCCAGGGCAACGTGATCTACAGCGCGTCTGGTGGAGTGTCGGGCCAGGACACCGAGTCCGCGATCTACGTGATGTCGTTGAAGGACGGCGCGTCTCGATCGCTCGTTTCGGGCGGTGCTTCCGCGGCGTTCGCCCATGGCTGGCTGTTGTTCGTACACGGCGCCGCGCTCATCGCGCAGCCGTTCGATCCGTCCCGCGCCGAGTTGAACGGAGACGTCCAGATCATCCGTGGGACGGAACAGATTGGCACCGCGTCGGAAACCGGCGCCGCGTTCTCTGTGTCACGCGACGTGCTCGTGTACCGCAGCGGCGGTCCGGTCGCGAGCGAGCTCGTCTGGATCGACCGCACCGGGCGTGTTCTCGGACCCGCAGTGGAAATGGCCGGGGACTATCGAGGCTTCTCGATCTCGCCGGACGGCGACCGGCTGGTGGCGGCGCGTCGTGATGCGCAGGACGGATCGTCGAACATCTGGCTGATGGATGTCCGCCGGCAGACGGCATTGCGGCTGACGATCGGCCGGTCACCGGACTCTTCTCCGATCTGGTCGCCGGACGCCTCACGCATTGCGTTCGCGTCGGACCGCGAAGGCGCGGCGAACGTCTACGTGACGAGCGCCAGCGGCGGCGGCAAGCAGGAGCTCCTGCTGTCCTCACCAAAGCCGGCGCGTGTCGCCCTCAACGACTGGTCCCCGGACGGTCGAGCGCTCCTGTACTCCGGAACCTCGCGAGAGAATGGATCCGATCTGTGGATGCTTCCGCTGGATGAGGACCGCAAGCCTCGCCCGATCGCCGGAACGCCGTTCAACGAGTCCGATGGACGCGTGTCGCCCGATGGCCGCGTCGTGGCGTATGTCTCGGACGAGACGGGCCGAGACGAGGTCTACGTGCAGCCGTTTCCGACGTCGTCGGGCAAGTGGCAGATCTCCACGGCCGGAGGCACGCTTCCGAGATGGCGCAGCGACGGCCGGGAGCTCCTGTTCGTCACCGCAGAAGGCACGCTCGTGGCGGTCCCGATCCAGGCGGGACCGCCACCGCTTCAATCGGGGACGCCCCAACCGTTGTTCACCATGCGCGGGGCCAGCGACTACCTCATCAGCCGCGACGGCAGCCGCATCCTGGCCAGGATGGCTCTCCGCACGCGCGGCGACAACGGGCTGCACGTCGTGCTGAACTGGGCGACCGAGCTCAGGAAATGACGCCGGCCAGGCGGTGAACGTCGCGGACGACCGCATCACCCGCCAGAGGCGGGTAGACTGAACAGGAGGGCAGACACGAGAGGGAGCTCGCATGCGCACACGCCTCGTCAAGGTAGTAGTCATTCTGGCGGCCTGCATGGTCGCCTCGAGTCCCGCACAGGAACGATTCTCATTCTTTCAGGCGAGTACCCCCGAAAGTGTCGAGCGGTTATTGAAGCTGGCGCAGCTTCGTGACGACGACCTGGTGGTCGATCTCGGATCGGGCAATGGCCTGATTCCGCTGACGGCCGCCCGCATGAACCCGAAACTGCGCGGCTACGGCGTGGACATCGACGCGAAGCTCGTCGAGGAATCCAATCAGCAGGCCAGAAGCGAGGGTCTCGGGAACCGCGTTCGCTTCGAGCACAAGAACGCGTTCGACGTGGACCTCCGCGAAGCCACCGTCGTGACGATGTGGCTGTTTCCGGAGCTGATGCGCCTGCTGCGGCCGGTGATCCTCGAACGCGCGCGCCCCGGAACGCGCGTGCTGACCAGCACATGGGACCTGGGTACCTGGAAGCCCGACGAAGTCAACATCGACGGCACGGCGATTCATATGTGGATCGTGCCGGCACGCGTCGCGGGGGGCTGGGAATGGGAGCTGAAGGTCGGTGACAAGCCGGTCCGCTATTCGGCCGTGCTGGAACAGCAGTTTCAGGCCCTGGAGGGCGCCGCACGCGCCGGCGATCGCCGGGAAGTCCTCACGGCCACGGGCCTCCGCGGCGAAGAGATCGCGTTCACGCTGAACATCACCCTGGACGGGCACGGGCTGAGCGCGCACGAGTTCACCGGCAAGGTCGCGGGCGACGAGATCATCGGCACCGTCAAAGTCACGCCTGCCAACCAGACGACCCTGACGATGCCCTGGCGGGCAAGACGGACCGATCGCCCGAGCTACTTCGCGCCGACCGGGCTGGCGATCTTCGAGAAAAAGCCCTGAGCTTTTCACCACGAAGATCACGAAGGGCACGAAGCGCTCTTTTTCTTTCGGACAAGCAGGCTCTTCCCAAATAGTCCTTCGTGTCCTTCGTGATCTTCGTGGTAAAGCGTGTTAGTTGAGTCGCAGAGGATTGATCTCGCTCGGCACCTGCTCGTCGAAGACCAGCTCGGTGTGCTGCCATCGTCTGCGGCGCCGCCGGGCGAGGACGAGAACGATCGACACGACGATGAGAGTCAGGACGACTCCGGCCGGACGGCGGTTGAGGCTGACAGTCGCCAGCGCCCAGCCGAACGTCGTGAACGAAAAGAACGAGATCCAGGCGATGAGGATGGTCTGCGGCACGAACCCGCCGCCCGGCGCGTAGGCACACGTGAACGGAATACGTTCCCAGCTGCTCATGAGCAGTTCGACGAGAAAGAAGCCGGCAACGATGGCGACGAGGGAGCTCGCGAGCGCGGGCGGGCCGAGGACGAGCCACTGGAGCGGCAGGATGAGCACGACCGGCACGATCACCCCGAAGAGGCGCGCCGTGAACGTGGCCGCGCCGAGCTGATCGGCGCGCGCCGCGTCTCGTTCGGTCAGCCGGAACACCCAGTTGGCGCGCAGCTCGCGTGGGACGGCCAGCGACGTGCGAACCGCAAAGCACGCGACGAACATCAGCGGAAACGGCGCCCAGACGACCGCGTCGCGCAGACGACGCGACGGAACCTCGCCGGTGCCCATCCACCCGAACAAATCGGCGTTGAGAAGGCTGTTCAGGACGAGCCCGCCGCCAAGCGCCGAAATCGCGACGACGATGCCCTGATGGAACACGCTCCGGCGCAGCGTGATCGCGACGAAGGTCCTTATCGCCCGGAAGATCGGACGCGCGTTCAGTCGTGGCAGCGAGAAAATCCGCCGGTCGCGCCTGAGCGTGGACGCCTGTGACGGCGCCGGCCGGACCATCACGCGGTCGAAGTGGCGGTACAGCATGGCGTAGCTCGCCACCGCCACCACGGTCACGACGCCCGTCGCGGCGAGCGCCAGCATCGAGAGGCTCGACAGGAACGCCGTCGCGTCCCCCGCGAACGTATGTTCGAGGCCCACGAACCACGCCGGCGGAATGAACGCGAGAAACGACGAGCCGTCGGCGAACCGGCGCGCCTGCATCGGCAGCCGGAAGAGAAACGGGAGAGCCAGGACCAGCGCGCAGAGCATGCCGCTGCGCACGAGCGCGGAGGCGACGACCGTGCGCCCGCGAATCGCGAGCAGCACGAGCACGCCGTGAATCGCGACCACGAGGAGCATCGCGAAGATCGAGCCCATCAGGCTCGCCGCCAGGTACGCCCCGGCGCCGGCAGGCCAGGAGCGCTGAGCCCACGAGCTGAACGACGAAAGGAGGAAGAGCGGCCCGAGGGCGAGCTCGGCGGCGACGACGAAGATGCCCGTGAAGAGTCCGATCGCCGCAAGCTTCGCGCCGAAGACCAGCCGCCGCGTCACGGGCAGCCCCATCAGGATCCGGAAGTCCGTTTCGTCCGGAAACAACGCATGTCCAACGAGCGTCGTGACGAACGCCACAATCCACATCGGGATCGCGATGAGAAACGCGTGATCGGCGACGATCGCCTGCAGGTACGGCTCGGGCGAGTCGGCCCGGGCGAGGCTCCCGTAGCGCTCCATGAACACGCGCACCAGGAGCAGGCCGAACGCGGCGAGCGCTGCGCAGATGCCGAGAATGATCCGTGTGAACGACCTCACGCCGGCGTCGGACAGGAACCCGAAGTCGAAGAGCGCGTCGAAGAAATGGCGGGTCAGATGCCGGAAGCGGCGATCGCGGGTCACGGGCGGCCGTTCTGGATGACGTCGAGGATGTCGCGCGCGACCGGCGTGTAGTCCGGCTGTTCAGTCGCTCGAACGAACAGGCGCTCGAGCGAGTTCGGGCCGGAGGTCTCCAGCTCGTCCAGCCGCGCCTCGGCCACCACGCGTCCGGACGAGAGAATCACGACCCGCGAGCACAGCTGCTGCACCATGTCGAAGCGGTGCGTGCTGAACAGGACCATCTTTCCCTGGCTGGCGAGCAGGCCGAGCAGCGCGCGAAAGAGCAGGCTGGCGTTGACGTCGAGGCCGGAGAACGGCTCGTCGAGCACCAGGAGATCGGGATCGTGCAACAGCGCTCCCGCCAGCAGCACCCGCTGCCGCATCCCCTTCGAGAACGCCGTCATCGTCTTGTAGCGGCTGTCGTGCAGCTGCAAGAGCTCGAGCAGCCGGCCGATCGTGCGATCGAGCCGCGCCTCCTCGATCTCGCGCAGGCGTCCGACGAGCGTCAGGTACTCGCGCGCGGTGAGATGCGTGTAGAGAAACGGCTCCTCGGGCACGTAGCCGATACGCCGTTTGTACTCGACCGGGTTGTCGGCGAGTTTGACGCCACCGAGGAGAATCGACCCAACATTCGGCTCGAGCAGTCCGACCACGATGTTGACGGTCGTGCTTTTGCCGGAGCCATTCGGGCCGAGGTAGCCGACGATCTCGCCGGGATGAATCGAGAAACTCACCCGATCGAGGGCGAGAAGTCCGCCGTAACGTTTGGACAGGCCGCGCGCCTCGAGCATTGTGATTTCCCGTGAACTCAGGATCTCGACGCTCGCCGGTAGCAGATCGCGAGCACGACGATGGCGGTCACGACGGTGCCGGCGATGCTGCGGAACGCCGGGCCAGGCGGGAACGCCAGGGCGCTCAGGATCACCACGAGGCCGACCATCACCGTGAGATACGCGGCAACGCGGTTCACCCGCAACCACAGGTGTCGGTCGTTCATCAGCCGTTCCGAACGCAGACCAATCAGATGATTGGGCCGGAGACGGGGGAGCAGGTTGCCGACGCCAACGAGCGTGATGCCGAGCCAGATCAGGACGCCGCGCAAAGGACCCGTGCCGGCCCGAACCGTGAGGCCCGCCAGCACGATGAAATGCAGTCCGACGACGAACACGACGAGGCGGCCGACAACGCCGCTGAATGCCGCATCGGTCGCCTGGCTGCGCCCGCGCGCCGGATCGTGACGCCACATGGACTGCAGCGCGATGTAGATCAGTGCGGCCGAGAGCGGAAACACGTAGGCGATGAGCGGGCTGGCGACGTCAGGGATGGACTCGCCGAACGGCATTAAGGAGAGGTACGCGGACGAGGCCGTCCCCAGCGCCATTGCGCCGAGGAGAGCCAGCGCGCCGCGCCAGTGTCCACCGAGAGTCGAGGTCATGCCTCCTCCGTCGCGCGCCGTGCCGAACGTGTCCGCCGGGCCACCGGCGCCACCGGGGCCGTCCACTCGATGAGATGCTGCACGAAGTCCTGGAAGACCGACGTGTTGAGCTCGTAGTAGATCTCCTGGCCCCGCCGCTCGGTGCTGACGAGATCGGCGTCGCGAAGCACCGACAGGTGCCGCGAGATCGTCGGCCAGCTCGAATCGAACGCGCCGGCGATCTCGCCGGACGTGCGCGGGCCCTTTCGGAGCAACTGCAGGATGCCCCGGCGCGTTTCGTCGGCCAGCGCGCGGAAGACCTGGCTGGATCTAGCGAGCGGCACGCACGCGTCCTTGCATAATTAGCACAGTAGCTAATTATAGGTCGCTCGGCGCCGGTTCGCAAGACGTCCGGCGGCTCGAACTGAAGCCCTGAACGCAGCACTTCGGATAGGCTGTGGTGGGGAGGTCGTATGTTTGGTTCCCTCGGTCACCCGCGCCCGGTCTGGCGGTGGATGGGGCTTTCTGCTGTTCTGCTGTCGATCGCGGCGGCTTCATCGATCGGCTCGGCGCAAACGGGCCGGCTGAAGCTGGTTTCGACGGTCTGGCCGCCGTTCACGAACGATGCGGGTCAGGCGCGCTTTGCGCTCGACCTGGTCGAGGCCGCCTGCAAGCGAATCGGCGTGACGGCCACCACGACGTTCGTCGACGCGCCGCAGTTCACGACCTCACTCGTCACCGGCGCGTTCGACGGGAGCGCCGCCGCCTGGAAAGATGCGGAGCGCGAGCGCGTCCTGATTTTTTCTCAGCCCTATCTCGAAAACCGCCTGGTGCTCGTCGGCCGCCGCGGCGCGGTCGTGTCGGCCGCGAAGCTCTCTGAGCTCAGAAGCCAGCGGATTGCGATCGTCGAGGGCTACTCGTACGGCGAGATCGACAACGCCGGGCCGGTGTTCGTGCGATCGAACTCGGAGGAAGACAGCCTCCGCATGCTGCTCGACAGCAAGGTGGACTACACGCTCATGGACGAGCTCGTCGTCCAGTACATCGTCAACAACTACGCCACCGAGGCGCAGACGAAGCTTCAGTTCGGCTCGACGCCGCTCGTCAAGCGCCAGCTCTTCCTCGCCGTCCGGCGGGCGTTTCCGGACGCGCAGGCGCTTGTCACGCGGTTCAATTCACAGCTCCGAAGCATGATTGTGGATCGCACCTATCACCACCTCCTGCACGTCGACTGGATCAACGCGGACGTGGACGGCGACGGCAAGCTCGAGTACGTGCCGAAGACGGATCAGGCCGGAAAAGCGCCGCCGCAACAGGCCTACACGCTGATCTCGGACGAGACCTTGATGAAGCCCAGCACGGGCTCGCAACGCTTCTATGTCGGCAAGGGGATCTACAACAGTTGGTCGGAAGTGCCGGACAGCTACAAAGTGTCCGCCCCGGGGATCGCGCCCGCCGACAAGTCCACGCTGACCTGGTTCAAGTTCAGCTGGAAGTAGGCCACCAGCCGTCTTCGGCTAAGATGCGCGGCACTATGATCAGCCGCCTCCAGCCTCGTCGTCTCGCTGTTCTGGTGATTGTCGGCCTGGCGGGGTTCCTCCCCGCGTTTCAGGCAGCACAGCAACCACCTTCGCCGGCCCAGGCGCATCCTCTCGATGCGCTGTCGGCCGCGGAGATTGACGCCGCCGCGGGACTTCTCAGCGTGGCGCCGCAGTTTCCTCCCGACGGGCTGTTCGCGACGCTCGTTCTGAAAGAGCCGGCGAAGACCGATGTCCTCGCGTACACACCGGGCGCGACCATCGGCCGACAGGCCTTCGCCGTGATTCTGGACCGCAAGGGGAACCGCACGTTCGAAGCGGTTGTCGATCTCACAGCGTCACGCGTTGTCTCATGGACCCAGGTCAAGGGCGTCCAGCCGGTCGTGCTCGAGGCCGAGTACGACGCGCTCGTGCGCATCGTGAAAGCCGACACACGCTGGCAGAACGCCATGCGCAAGCGCGGCATCACCGACCTCGACAAGGTGCAGATCGACTACTGGGCCGTCGGGCAGGTCGCGCCGCAGTATCAGGCGCGGCGCCTGCTGCGCGCGGTGTGCTATTTCAAGGGCGAGTCCACGAACTTCTACGGCCGGCCGATCGAAGGCGTCGGCGTGCTCGTGGACATGAACGCGGAGCGCGTGGTCGAGTTCGCCGACACCGGCGCGGTGCCGCTTCCGCCGGCCAGTCAGGAACTGGATCAGAAGTCCACAGGGATGCGCGCGGCGCCCAAAGCGCTCACGATCAGCCAGCCGGACGGCCCCAGCTTCACGATCTCGGGGCAGGAGATTCGCTGGCAGAAGTGGCGTTTCCGCTACACGATGCACCCGCGCGAAGGCCTCGTGCTGCAGATGGTCGGGTACGAGGATGAGGGACGGCTGCGCCCGATCCTCTACCGCGGCTCGCTCTCGGAAATGGCCGTGCCCTACGGCGACCCGGACCGGAACTGGCGCTGGCGCAGCGCGTTCGACGTCGGCGAATACGGCATGGGCCGTCTCGCGAGCCCGATCGAGCCGAACACCGACGCGCCGTCGAACGCCACGCTCATCGACGTCACCTTCGCCGGCGACAACGGGCGTTCCTACGTCCTGCCGCGCGCCGTCGGGATCTACGAGCGCGACGGCGGCATGCTCTGGAAACACTACGAGTCGTTTTCGAAAACCAACGAATCGCGCCGCGCCCGGCAGCTCGTCATCTTCTTCATCGCCACGATCGGCAACTACGACTACTCGATCAACTGGATCTTCCACCAGGACGGCGTCCTCGAGCTCGACTCGGCGCTCACCGGCATCATGCTGCCGAAAGGCGTGCGCGATGCGAAAGCCGCCGGACACGCGACGCTCCCATCCGGTCATCTCGTCGCGGCCAACGTCGTCGCGCCGCACCATCAGCACTTCTTCAACTTCAGGCTCGACTTCGACGTGGACGGACCGGGCAATTCCGTCCACGAGATGAACACGCGCGCGCTTCCGGCCGGACCGGGGAATCCCTCGCTGAACGGGATGATCATGGAAGAGACGAGGCTCTCGACTGAAGTCGCGGCACAGCGCCGGATGAACATGCAATCCGCGCGCACCTGGTCGGTCGTCAACCCGACGTCACAGAACGCGCTCGGCCATCACACGAGCTACATCCTGGTGCCGGGTGTGAATTCGATCCCGTACGTCGATCCGGCGTCACAGGTGCGGCGGCGAGCCGGGTTCATCAACCAGCACTTCTGGGCGACGCGGTATCACGCCGACGAGATGTATGCCGCCGGCGCGTACCCGAATCAGAGCCTGGGCGGCGCGGGACTGCCGAAGTGGGTCGCGAACAACGAGCCGCTCTCGAACCAGGACCTCGTCGTCTGGTACACGATGGGCGTGACGCACATTCCGCGGCCGGAAGAGTGGCCGATCATGCCGGTCACGCACGTCGGATTCAAGATGATCCCGGGCGGATTCTTCTCGCGCAACCCGGCGTTGGATGTACCGAAATAGCTTACGCTCGCGCCATGCGCAGGCGTGCGAGATCTACTTTTCTTAGTGGCTCGCGGGGCCCCACCCCCGCTCGCGCGCCCGCGACGGCTCGCTACGCTCGCCTGCGGGCGGTCCGCTTTTCTTACCTGCTCTTCAGGCGCGCGTAGTACACGATTGCGCCCACGATGAGCGTGACGACGGCCGCCGCGGAGATCCCGGGCCGCAACGTGAACCCGAAGTAGATCATCCATGCCGCGATCACGAGGTACAGCGCCGGCACGAGCGGGTAGGCAAAGCTCACAGCCGGAAGCTTCTGCCAGCCGGGTCGGCGCCGGAACAGGAACACCGAGGATACGGCCAGGGCGGTGAAGAACGTCAGGCTGAAGCCGATGTACGTCACCAGTTGCGGGAACGACGTGAACGTCATGAGAATGGCGGCCACGCCCTGCCAGATGACGGCGTTCACCGGCACGTGGGATTTCGGACTCAGGCGCGCGGCGGCGCTGACGAACGCGCCGTCCTTGGCCATCGCGTAGTACACGCGCGGGCCGATCGTCATCATCGCGTTCACCGTGGAGACGATCGCGAGGGCCATCAACGCGCCAAAGACGCCGGCAATCTGCGGGCCGAACAGCGCCGTCGCGGACAACGCGCCAACGGCGACGACGCCCTTCATGGACTCGAGCGGCGTGCCGTAGATGAAGACGATGTTGAGCGCGAGGTAGAGGAGGGCGACCGCCGCAGTGCCGTAGAGCAGTGCCTTCGGAAGCGTCCGGTGTGGATCGCGGATCTCCTCCGCCACGTACGTCGCGGCATTCCAGCCGCTGTAGCCGAACATGACCCAGAACAGGCTGATCGCGAACTGCTCAAGCAGCGGTGTGCTCGACGTGCGCGCGGCCGCGGCGCTGAAGTGGCTCCAGCTGCCCTGACCGACGAGGAAACCGAGGACCACGAAGGCGGCGATGACGACGACCTTGATGAGCGTCAGGACGTTCTGCACGCGCGCGACCAGCGCGACGCTCACGCAGTTGAGCAGCGTCAGCAGCAGCACCAGCCCGGATGCCAGCATCTGCGTCGGGCCAACCTGCAGCGTGATGTCGCCGATCTCCCACCTGACGACTGCCGTAGCTTGCCCGAGCGCCGGGAAGATGAACGCAAGGTAGCCGGCAAACGCCAGCGCCGCCGCGGCGACCGGCGCCGAAAACCCGGCGAAGAACGAGACCCAGCCGCTGAGGAATCCCCACACCGGTCCGTACGCCCGCGTCAGGTAGACGTACTCGCCGCCCGACTGGGGGAAGTTCACGGCCAACTCCGAGTACGAGAGCGCGCCGGCGAGCGCAAAGAGCGCGCCGACGACCCAGATGCCGAGCACGAGGCCAGGCTCTCCCAGATCGCCGGCGAGAAACCCGGTGGTGGTGAAGATCCCGGTGCCGATCATGTTCGACACGACGAGCGCCGACGCGCTTCCCAGGCCCAGTTGTCGTTGCAGAGTCGGAGCGGCGGTCGGGACGGATGCGGACATGTGGCGCCTTTCGTTGGGGATGCGAGCGAGCAGTCTCTTACGCGCGATTCAAGGCTGTCAAATCTCAGGCGGGGGGACGGGACTTGACAATCCCTATTACGTAAAACGATACTACGCGATACGTAGTAGATGAGACGTCTCGTCCGACTCGTCGCACGGCTGTATCCGGTGTGGTGGCGCCGCCGCTACGCGTCGGAATTCGACGCGCTGCTCGACGATCTCCGGCCCGGTTGGCGCGACGTACTCGACGTGACCAGAGGAGCGATCACGATGCAGGTACGAACGCTTGGAGTTCCGGTGGTTCTGGCGTTGACGGGCGCGATAGCCGGCGGCCTGGTCGCGATGCAGACGCCCAGCGTCTATGCGGCGTCTGCGACCATCAGCGTCCCGATCAAAGATTCGTCCGGCAAGGACGCGTTGCTGCCGCAGAAGCTGCGCGCCACGCTGGACACGGGCGTCGACGTCATATGCGACGTGAAGGCAGCGACGTCGGTGACGTTCGTCGAGGCGAACAAGTCGCACACGATCGTGAAGCTCACGTACCAGAACCGCGATCCGATTCAGGCACGCCTGTGCGCAGAGAAACTGACGGCGCTCGTCGTCAAAGGCAGTGGCACGGCGGAGACACCGGCGGATGTCATCAATCCGCCGGCGGCTCCAGTGTCAAAGGACGGCGTGTCGTCCCCGACAGCCATCGCCTCCGGCGCCGCTCTCGGGCTGCTGGCCGGCGGGCTGCTCATCTTGTTGCGTACCCGACGGTAAAATGGGCTAGAAAGTTCGAGATGTCGCCTCCCGGGTTCGAGAAGTTGGCGTGCCGCTCGAGCGCCGCGCTATGATCCTCACGGCGTCTGCGACGCGTCTGAGACTCGAGTGCGCCGGATCAACTCTTCCGCCTTTCGCATCGCGCGGCGCGGCACGTCCCGCGAAATCAACCGCCAGATCTCCCTGAACCTCGTCCGGGAGAAACAGCCGATCTCACGCGCCGACCTCGCGCGGCTGACGGGACTGCGCCCCGGCGCCGTGAGCCTCATCGTCAACGACCTGCTGCGCTCCGGCCTCGTGTTCGAGGGCGCCAAAGGGGAAAGCAAGGGCGGGCGCCGGCCGACGCATCTCTACCTCGAGACGCGCCGCCGCTGTACGGTGGCCATCGACATCAACGCCAGCCAGACGTCGATCCTCGTGACCGATCTGCTCGGCAACCCGCTCCTGCCGGTCAGCGAGTTCCCGACGGGCGCGCATCCCAGGATCTTCGTCAAGGAGCTGGGTGCCCGCGTCGAACGCCTGCTCGCCGACCATCCCGCCTTCGGCCACTGTCTCGGCATCGGGGTCGTCGTGTCGGGGCTCGTCGATCTGCACGGCGGACGCCTCAAGTACTCGCCGACGCTCGGCTGGCGCGACGTCGATCTGGTGGGACCGCTGAGCACGATGACGAAGCTGCCGGTCTCGCTCGAGAACTCGGTGAAGGCGTGCATCCTCGCGCAGGTCTGGTCGGTGAGCGGCGACCAGTCGGTCGTCGGGCCCGTCGCGTTCGTCAACGTCTCGGACGGCGTCGGCGTCGGCATTGCCGTGGACGGCAAACTCCTGCGCGGAGCGAACAACATCGCCGGCGAGTTCGGACACGTGCCGCTCAACATGTTCGGTCCGATCTGCTCGTGCGGGCGCCGCGGCTGCCTGGAAGCCTACGTCTCGAATCGCGCGATCGTCGCCCGCTATCTCGGCACCGATCCCTCATGGTCCGGACTGCCGTCGCCCGCCGGGGTGACCGTCGAAGACGTCATCGCCCGCGCGCGCGCCGGCGAGGGCCGCGCGCTCGAGACCTTGAGGGAGACCGGCTACTATCTCGGCCAGGGATTCGCGACGATCGTCAAGAGCGTGGACCCGAGCCGCATCTACATCGGCGGGGAGATCACCGAAGGCTGGGATCTGCTGGTCTCGATGGTGCGGGAAGGGCTGCGCGAACGCGCCCTCGTCCGCGAAGCGGGCGAAACCGAGATCCGCGTCGTCCGCCTGAGCGAGCACCCGCGGCTCCGCGGCGCCGCCGCGCTCGTGCTCACGCCGGCGTTTGCCGCGCCGACCGTCGCTTGAACCGTCAGGCAAAACCTTCACCACGAAGGGCACGAAGCACACGAAGAGTTCTTGGGTTTGGGCATGAGCCTTTCCTCTTGAAAGGGAACTGATGACCTGCGTCAGTCCGTTCCTGATCTTCGCCTGCTGCCTGGCCTTCTGCCTGGACTAGCGTGCCCCGCCGCGCTGATCTTCCAGATCCGGTTTCCGCCGTCGTCTGAGACGAGCAGCGCGCCGTCGCGGTGTCGACGGTGACGCCGACCGGCCGGCCCCAGCGCTCGATCGTCGTGCCGCCCGATCCGTCGTTGTGCGAGGAAGCCGGTCATGAAGTCCTCGAGCGGACCGGGCCGGCCGTTCGTCATCGGGAAGAACACCACCTTGTAGCCGGCCGCGACCGAGCGGTTCCACGATCCGTGGAGCGCGACGAACGCGCCGTTGCGATACCGCTGCGGGAACTGCGTGGCCGTGTAGAAGGTGATGCCGAGCGCGGCCGAATGCGCCGGAATCAGCACGTCGGGCACGATCGCGCGCTTGACGAGATCGGGAAACGCGCCGACGTAGCGCGGATCGTAGTTCTGGCCGATGTAGGAATACGGCCAGCCGTAGAATCCGCCGTCCTTGACCGACGTGGCGTAGTCGGGCACCAGGTCGTCGCCGAGGTTGTCGCGCTCGTTGACCGCCGTCCAGATGATGTCGGTGCCCGGCTGCAAGCGCGAGTCCGACCGGATTGCGGATGCCGGACGCGTAGACGCGATAGCCGGTGCCGTCCGGATTGAACTCGAGAATGGCCGCGCGCCGGCAGTCCTCGCCGGCGTTGTTGTTCGACTGCGAGCCGACCGCCACGTACATCTTCGTGCCGGCGCGATTGAAGACGATGTTGCGCGTCGAGTGTCCGCCGGTCGGCAGATCGAGCAGCTTCTCGGGCTCGCCCTGAGCCTTCAGGTCGCCGTTCGTGTACTTGTAGCGAACGAGCGAGCCGGTGTTGCCGACGTACAGATAGCCGTCGTGGAACGCCATGCCGAACGGCGCGGCGAGCGTGCCGGGGCCCGGCGTGTTGAACGCAGGCGGCGGCGCGCACGCCGGCGCGTCGGCGCCGAGGATCGGGCCGTTGATCGCCGGATTCGGCGTGGCCGGTGCCGGCGGTGGTGCGCGGCGGCGGCGGCGGAGGTGCGGCACCCGCGCCCGGTGCCGGTGCGCCGCCAGGACGACCCTGCCCGCCAGGAGCGGCGCCGCCGCCGCGACGCTGCGGCACTTCGCCCTGCGCGAACACGCTTCGCTGCTTCGAACACGCCGTCGTTGTTCGCGTCGCGGAAGCACGGTGATGTTGTTGGCGGCCGGCGAGCTCACGAACAGGTCGCCGTTCGGCGCGTAGACCATCATGCGCGGCGTCGGCAGCTCGGCGTAGACGCTGACGGTGAACCCCGCGGGCACGGTCGGCATGACGCCCTCGGGCTTCGGCACCGACGCCCCCCTTCCTCGCGACGGCACGCTGACGGGCGTGAGCTTGCCGGCCTCGGGTTGCGGCTGCACGGCGTTTTTCTGAGCGATCAGCATCGCGCAGAAGCTCATCGTGCCGGCTGCGACCACGGCCAACGTGCGAGTCGGTTGCGAACGGCGTGAGGGCATTGGAGTCATGCGGGAATCGTACTTCGGAATTGAGGATTTGGAGATTTTGAGATTGGAGATTTAGAGATTTGGGGCGTAGACTTGGTCCCACTCCTCTAATCGAGCAGGCCATGCTAGATGAGCCGGCGGGATTTCGTGAAGGCGGCGGCCGCCGTGGCGGCGGTTGGCCCGGCCGGGCCGTCGAGCCTCGCGCTCGACGCGGCGCCGGCGCCAACGCAGGCGGGCTCCGGCGAGCTTCCGGTGCGCGTCGGGATGACCGACTGGAATCTCGGACGCCGCGGTGACATCACGAAGATCGCACTCGCGCGCGAGATCGGCCTCGACGGTATCCAGGTCAGCCTGACCTTCCCGGCGGATGGCAGCCTCCACCTTCGGGATCCCAAGGTCCAGGCGGAGTTCAAGCAGGCGGCGCTTCAGCACGGCATCCAGATCTGTTCGCTCGCGATCGGCGCGCCCGGCAAGCAGCGGATGCCGATGCACACGAATCCGGCCTTCGCGGTGCTGCTCGTCGAGGCCGTCGGGGTCGCGCACAACCTCGGCACGAACAACATCCTCTTGCCCATCCTCGGCGACAGCCACATCAACATGGCCAATCAGCAGGAGGTCAATACCTTCGTCGTGATGATGAAGGAAGTGGCCCGCTACGCGGAGAAGGCCGGCGTCGTGATTGCGCTCGAGGACTGGATCTCGGCCGAAGACAACATCCGGCTGCTCGACGCCATCGGATCCGATTTCGTCGGCGTCTACTACGATGCGCGCAACATCAAGTCGCGCCTGCACGATCCGTACGGCGAGCCGACTCGCCTCGGGAAGCGGATCCACCAGGTTCACATCAAGAACGGCCCGATGCTGATGCGCGACCAGGACATCCTCGACTGGCCGCGGCTGGCGAAGGAGTACTGACGAGATCGGGTATCGAGGCTGGTTCGTGCATGGAAACCGACTCGCCATCCAAGGACGTCGTCGCCGACTCGCGCGCAAACGCCGAGTACGTCCGCAAGACGTTCAGGATGCCTAAAGAAGGATGACCGCCGCGCAGGCGAGCGTAGCGAGCCGTCGGCGGCGCGCGCGTGGGGGTGGGGCCCCACGCGCTAACGAAGAGAGGACAACCATGAGCCGCAAAACGCATCGGCCGCGTCGAATCACTCGCCGTGAGTTCGTCGGAGGCGCGCTCGCTGCCGCAGGCGTGGCCGTTGGCGCGCCCGCGATTCTGAGAGGTCAGAACGTCGGCAACAAGCTCAACATCGCGATGATTGGCGCCGGTGGACGCGGCGTCGCGAACCTCAAGGGCGTCGCGTCGGAGAACATCACGGTCCTCTGTGACGTGGACGGCACGTCGCTGGAGAAGATCGGCGCGCAACATCCGCAGGCCAAAAAGTTCACCGACTTCAGGAAGGTGTTCGATCGCCCCGGCGACTTCGACGCGGTCGTCGTGAGCACCTGCGAGCACACGCACGTCTTCGCGACCTTCCTCGCCCTCAAGGCGGGCAAGCACGTCTACTGCGAGAAGCCGCTCACCTACAACATCGCGGAAGCGCGGCTCATTCGTGAGACGGCCGCGAAGCTCAAGCTCGCGACGCAGATGGGCAATCAGGGGCACGCGTCCGACAATCACCGGCGGGTCAAGGAGCTGATTCAGAGCGGCGCGATTGGTCCCGTGCGCGAGGTGCACGTCTGGGTGAACCGCGCGTGGGGCATTCAGAGTCAGGACGCCGCCACGCGCAACAAGGACATCGTCTTCATCACCGATCGTCCGAAAGAGGCGGAGCCCGTTCCGGCGGGCCTGGACTGGGATCTCTGGCTGGGCCCGGCGCCGGCGCGCCCGTTTCATTCAACCTACGTGCCCGGGACCGAAGTGGTATCGCTGGTGGGACTTCGGCAACGGCACGATGAGCGACCTCGGAAGTCACCGGAACGATCTCGCGTTCTACGCGCTCGATCTCAGGGCGCCGCTCACGGTCGAGGCAGTGTCGGATGGTCCCGCTCACCCCGAGCTCGCGCCGGCGACGATGACGGTGACGTACGAATTCGCGGCACGCGGCGCGATGCCGTCGGTCAAGCTCATGTGGTACCAGGGCGAGGCGCGCCCGACGATCTGGATCGACGGCGGCATTCCGCAGTGGCTCGACGCGCAGCTCTTCGTCGGCGAGAAGGGAATGATCCTCTCGAGCAGCAACAAGCACGTGCTGCTGCCGGAGAAGCAGTTCGCCGGATTCGTCGCGCCGCCCCAGACGATTCCCAATTCGCCCGGCCACTACCTCGAGTGGATCGAGGCCTGCAAGGGCGGCAAGCCATCGCTCGCCGACTTCACGTACGCCGGCTGGACCACCGAGTCGAACCATCTCGGCAACGTGGCGTACCGGACCGGAAAGAAACTCCAGTGGGACGCGGCGCGCATGCGGGCCACCAACGCGCCCGAAGCGGATCAGTTCATCAAGCGTCAGTACAGAAAGGGTTGGGAAGGGCTGCTTACGTGAAAAACCTTGCGTTCACCATTGCGGCAGCTATTCTCATCGTTGCGCCGGCTGCCGCCGACAAGCCGCTCTTCACGGACGCGTTTCGGCCGGCGGAATTCGCCGCGCGGCGGGCGCAGGTGATGGCCGCCATTGGCGACGCCGTGGCGATCATCACCGGCGCGACCGAGCAGGCCAATTACGAGAAGTTCAAGCAGAACAAGCAATTCTTCTACTTGTGCGGCGTGGAAGTGCCGCGCGCCATTCTGCTGCTCGACGGGCGGTCGAAGACCTCGACGCTGTTTCTGCCCGCGCGCATGCCTGCAGATGACCGGTCGGAAGGGCCGCTGCTGGCGCCCGGTGACGAGGCGCGTCGCCTCACCGGGATCGAAGCCGTCGTCGATCGCGCGACATTCGATGCGGCGCTGAAGACGATCGCGAGCGAAGGGCGCCACATCTACGTGCCGTTCCGCGAGGAATCGATCGGCGCGGTGGCCACCGACCGAGTCCGCGCGCACGAGCGCGCGACCGCGGCCGATCCGTGGGACGGCCGCAAGTCGAAGGAGACGGTGTTTCGCGAGAAGGTGCAGGCCGTCGCGCTGAAGTCTGAAATCGTCGACTTCGACGCCGTGCTCGATCGCATGCGGCTCGTGAAATCGCCCGCCGAGATCGCGCTCGTTCGCGAAGCGACGCGGATCGCGGGCCTCGGCATCCTCGAAGGGATGAAAGCCGCCGAGCCGGGGATGTACGAATACGAGATCGAAGCGATTGCCGACTACGTCTTCAAGCGCCACAACTCGATGGGCATCGGCTACTTCGCGCTCGTTGCGACCGGCACGAACGCCGCGTGGCCGCACTATCACGCGGCGCAGTCGAAGCTCGAGGACGGCGACCTCGTGCTCTTCGACTATGCGCCCGAGTTCAAGTACTACACGTCCGACGTCACGCGCATGTTCCCTGCGAACGGCAAGTTCTCCCCGCGGCAACGCGAGCTGTACGGGATCTACGTCAAGCTGTACCAGGCGCTCATGTCGTCGCTCGGCCCGGGCCCGGCCGACGCTCGCCTCAAATCCGCGCACGCCAGAATGAGCGCCATCCTCGAGTCGTTCACGTTTGCCGACGCCAAGGTCAAGGCTGCCGCGACGGCCTTTGTCGGCCGATACGCGAAGGGCGGCCGGAGCTTCGGCCACGGCGTCGGGCTCGAAGTGCACGACGTGAACGGCGGCTTCGATGGCATGTACCGGCCCGGCATGATCTTCACCATCGAACCCGCGCTCACGATTCCCGACGAGCGCATCTACATCCGCCTGGAGGACGTCATCCTCATCACCGAGACCGGCTACGAGAACCTCTCGGGACACCTGACGATGGAGATGGACGAGATTGAGAAGGTGATGCGGGAACCGGGCATGACACTTGGGCCAAGGGCCAAAGGCCAAGGGCAAGAGTGAGGCCGTGGGCCCTGGTGCTCCTCGGCCTGTCCATCGCGGCCGCGCAGCGAGGCTCCGCGCCGGCGCCCAACGCTGCGGCCTATCGCGGCTGGCCGGGCTACGGCGGCGGGCCGGAGCAGATCCGGTACTCGAGCCTGACGCAAATCAATCGCACGAACGTCACCGAGCTCGCGGTGGCGTGGACGTACGACACGGGCGAACCCGGCGCCCTGCAGACCCAGCCCGTCGTCGTCGACGGTGTGCTCTACGGCTACACGCCGACGCACAAGACGTTCGCGGTGAATGCGGCGACCGGGCAGCTTGTCTGGACATTCGACCCCGGCATCGCCGGCGGCGGCCCGAACCGTGGCGTGATGACATGGGCGAGCGGCAGCGAGAAGCGCGTGTTCGCCGCGGTTGGGAACTTCGTGTACGCGCTCGATGCGGCGACGGGCAAACCAATTGGCACGTTCGGGACGGCCGGGCGCATCGACCTGCGCGAGCACCTGGATCGCGATCCGCAGACGCAGGGCGTGCGGCTCACGAGTCCGGGTGTCATCTACCGCGACCTCATGATCGTCGGCGGGCGAGTGGGCGAAGGACTACCGACCTCGCCCGGCCACATCCGCGCGTACGACGTGCGCACCGGCGCGCTTCGCTGGACGTTTCACACGATTCCTCGGCCCGGAGCGCCCGGCAACGAGACTTGGCCGAAGGACGCGTGGACCTACAGCGGCGGCGCCAACAACTGGGCGGGCATGGCGCTCGACGAGCGGCGCGGGGTCGTCTACATCCCGACCGGGTCGGCGGCGTCGGATTTCTACGGCGCCGACCGGCTCGGCGACAACCTGTTCGCCAACTCCCTGCTCGCGCTGGATGCGGCCACGGGAAAGCTCATCTGGCACTTCCAGGTCGTTCGTCATGACATCTGGGATCGCGATCTGCCGTCGCCGCCGAGCCTCATCACCGTGATGCGCAATGGGAAACCGATAGACGCGGTTGCGCAGGCGACGAAGCACGGCTACGTCTTCGTGTTCGATCGCACGAATGGCACGCCGCTGTTTCCCATCGAGTACAAGAGTTTTCCTGACAGCGCCGTTCCCGGCGAGAAGACAGCGGCCCTGCAGCCGATCCCGACGCTGCCGAAACCGTTTGCGCGTCAACTGCTGACCGAAGATCTGTTGAGCACGCGCACGCCTGAGATCGCGCAATGGGCGCGTGAGCAATTCAAGACGTTCAAGAGCGCCGGACAGTTCGTCCCGCTCGAAGTGGACAGGCAGACGGTCGTCTTTCCTGGCTTTGACGGCGGCGCCGAGTGGGGCGGGCAGGCCTTCGATCCCGGGACCGGACTGTATTACGTCAACGCCAACGATCTCGCCTGGACCGGAGGCCTGACGCCGAACAGCGGCGGGGAGAGCGGCCAGGCGCTTTACCAGCAACTCTGCGCGTCGTGCCACCGCGACGATCGGCAGGGATCGCCGCCTGAGATCCCGTCACTGATTGGCATCGGCGATCGGCGGAGCCACGCCGATCTGACGACCGTCATCCGGCTGGGGCGTGGGCGCATGGCCGGCGCGCCGGCGCTTTCGCAGACGTCGGTGAACGCCATCATTCAGTACATGCTCACGGGGAAAGACGCGCCGGCGGCCGCGGGGCGCGGCGGGCGCGCGGGCAACACAGCAAATGCCTCGCCGCTCATCGACAATTCATTCCGGTTCACCGGCTACCGCCGGTTCATGGATCCGGACGGATTTCCCGCGACGGCGCCACCGTGGGGCACGTTGAGCGCCATCAATCTGCATACGGGCGAGTACGCGTGGCAGGTCCCGCTTGGCGAGTATCCCGATCTCGTCGCGAAGGGTCTCACGAACACCGGCAGTGAAAACTACGGCGGCCCGGTCGTGACGGCGGGCGGCGTCGTGTTCATCGGGGCGACGAATGCCGATCTGAAGTTTCGTGCCTTCGACAAGACGACGGGGAAGCTCTTGTGGGAAACCGTCCTGCCGGGTCCGGGCCGCGCCACGCCGGCCACGTTCGAAGTCAACGGCCGCCAGTTCGTCGTGATCGCGACCGGCACCCCCGGCGCCGGTCGCGGCGGTGGTGCCTCCGCGCCACCAGGCGCGAAGTACGTCGCATTTGCACTGGCGGCCGGAAGATAGACTACAGACATGTCGGGACTCGCGCGCCTCGGGTGCGCTGTGCTGGCCGTCGCGCTGGTGGTGACGCCGGAGGCTGGCGCCGATCGGACGCCCCAGGCTCCGCAGGAGCCTCGTCCGACGTTCCGTGCCGGCATCGCGCGCGTGACGCTCAACGTCGTCGTGCGCGACAGACAAGGGCGGCCCGTGACGGGCCTGAAGCTCGCGGATTTTCAGGTCTTCGACGAGGGCGAGCTCGTCGGCATCAGTGATTTCCGTCCGGAGGACGAGCCAATCAGCATCGCGCTGATGATCGACACGAGCGGCAGCATGCGAATCGGCGACCGGATGGCACGGGCGCGACAGGCCACGCGCATGCTCGCCGGACGGGCTCCGGCAGGGCCAGGACGAGATCGCGCTCTTCACGTTCGATCTGAACCTGCACGAACGCACGCCGTTCGCGTCAGATTATGCCGCGCTCCGGCAGGAGCTCAATCGGATTGCGCCGTTCGGATCCACGGCGCTGCACGATGCCATTGCCGACACCGCGCGGCGATCGGTCGAGCGGCCGACCGGGCGTCGTGCCGTCGTCGCGATCACCGACGGCATCGACACGAGCAGCGAGCTCAGCGCCGCGCTGGCATCGAGCATCGCGAGCTCGATCGACGTGCCGGTCTACATTCTCGGGCTCGACGACTCGGCCCAGACAATCGAGATCGTCGAAGAAACGCGCCCACCCGGCGACTGGGTCGGGCGGCTGGACTATCTCGCGCGCTGGACCGGGGGCGCGTTTCTGCCCGCCAGCACGGACCTGCTGATCCAGCGCGCCGTCGATCAGATTTCCAGCGACCTGCGCTCCGGCTACATCATGGCGTTCGCGCCACGCGATCTGCCCGGCTGGCACCGCATCGTCGTGAAAGTCTCACGGTCGAATTCCGTCATCCGCACGCGCGGAGGGTTCTGGGTCGGCAAGAGATGACACCTGCGGCCCGCGTTACGGAGTGCGGGCCGGGCCGCAGCCCGAGGCGCGGGGGTGGGGCCCCGCGCCATTGAAAGAAGTCCGCGTTACGGAGTGCGGGCCGCAGGTGTCTACTCGCCACGCAGGGCGATCGACGGATCGACGCGTGATGCCCGATGGGCCGGCACGAGCGCTGCGATAGTCCCAACCGCCACGAGTACGCCTGACAGCACGAGGAACGTCGGCAGATCGACGGGAGCGACGCCGAACAGCAGACTCGACAGCCAGCGCGTCAGCCACGTCGCGCCGGCGAGGCCTGCGACCACGCCGACGGCCATGAGCGTCCACGCGCGGCCGAGCACCAGACGCTTCACGTCGCGCCCGGTGGCGCCGAGTGCCATACGCACGCCCATTTCCGTCTGGCGCCGGCTGACGGCGTACGACGTGACGCCGTACAGCCCGAGCGTGGCGAGCAGCAGCGCGATCACACCAAACGACAACGCGAGCGCAGCCGTCATGCGCTCCTGGGCCAGCGACTCTCGCACGACATCGGCCAGCGCTCTCGCCTCGAACGTCACGCGCGGATCGATCGCGTGAAGTGCCGCACCGGCGGCCGGTGCGAGCGCCGCAGGCGCCGCTCCTGCCGACCGGATACTGAGGCGAATCGACTCGGAGGGCGGCCGGTCTTCCCCGGTCGTCTGCGCCAACGGCACGTACATCGTCGGCGCGACCGGCTCACGGAGCGCGAGTGAGCTCACGCCAGGAATTCGCTGGCTGGATCGGAACACCGCGTCGGCAGCGACTCCGACGATCAGGCGTTTGTCCGGCGTCATCGCGCCCAGCGCCGCCCGGTCCGAATAGAACTGGCGGACGAATGCCCGGTTGACGATGGCGACGGGCGGGGAGGTCGCCGCATCTGCCGTCGTGAAGTCACGGCCTTCCAGAATGGGTGTGCCGTAGACCGGGAGCCAGTCGGGCGAGACCATGTTCTTGAGAACGCTCACCGGCTTCGAGTCAGGTGCGGCACCGGTGGGCCGCATCCCCGTGATCAGGCCGCTGCCACTGAGGGGCGTCCAGACTGACGCGGCGGCGCGCTCCACCGCGGGCGCGCGGCCGACGGCGTCGGTGAGCCGCTGGACGAGATCGAGCCGCCCGTTCGGATCGCCCGCCGACCGTGACAAATCGACGTTGACGACCAGCACGCGATCGCGATCGAAGCCAAGCGGAAGACTGGCCAGATGGGTGAACGTCCGAACGAGGAGCCCTGCCGCAACGACGGTCACGATCGCGAGCGAGATCTGCAGCACGACGAGCCCATCCGACAAGCGCCCGCGGCCACCCACCACGGTACGCTGGCTGCCTCTGAGCGCCTCGACGGCGCCGACGCGAGTCGCTCGCCAGGCCGGCGCGACCCCGCAGAAGAGCAGCGTCGCAATCGCGACCGTCCCGACGAATGCGGCGACGCGCCAATCGAGGACCGGATCGAGGGCCGCCGGCGACAGCGCGACGATCGCGCGCGCGATCCAATGCGCGAACAACAGGCCGATGAGGCTGCCTGCCAGCGCGAGCACGAGGCTCTCGACGATCAGGCCTTGCGCCAGACGCCAGCGTGAGGCGCCAAGCGCCTGGCGCACGCTGAATTCACCGCGCCGCGCGATGGCCCGCGCCAGCAGCAGGTTCGCGATGTTCACACACGCGATCACCAGCACCAGCGCGACGCCGGCGAGCATGATCAGCAGCGGCTGGCGGTACACCTGCTGCGCGCTCGCGGGCGTCGAGGTGCCGCCTGCCGCCGGGACGAGCGTGAACGGCTCTTTCACGAAACCGGGCGCGTCCGGCGCCACGATATCCGTCTGCAGTCCGCGCAACGTCTGCGTGGCCGACTCGATCGACTGCCCGGGTCTGAGGCGCAGCATCACGAGGAGCGTGTACGTCCGCGCCCTGAGCAGGGCGGCATTCTTCCCCGCGATCGCCGGCTCTGTGCCGAGCGGCAGCGCGATGTCGAACGCCTTGCCGACTTCGAGCCCGGTGAACTGCGGCGGGGCGATGCCGACGACGGTCACCGGCACGTGATTGACGAGCAGCTGCGTCCCGACGGGCGCGCCGCCGAAGCGGCGCTGCCACAGGCGATGACTGATCACGCCGACGACGCCCGCGGCGCCGCCGGGACGATCGTCGTTCGCCGTGAAGACGCGGCCGGCATGCGGGCGTACTCCGAGCACGTCGAAGAACTCGCCGCTCACGTAGATGCCGTTGATCGGTTCCGTCTGGCCGCCGTCGGCGAGGGCGAGCCCCTGCGGCTGCCAGGCGAGCGCGCCCTCGACGAATCCGGCGCGCTCCTGCAGGCGACGCCACATCTCGTAGTTCCAGCCGGCGCCCGATCGGAATCCGTGGCCCGCCGCGTAATCGGACGAGACCCAGACGAGTCGATCCGGTTCGGCGACCGGCAGCGATCGGAGCAGGAGACTGTTCACGACCGAAAACACGGCCGTATTCGCACCGATCGTGACCGCCAGGGTCAGGATCGCAACGGCCGAGAGGAGCCGTGACGCCAGCAACGTACGAATCGCGAGACGCGCGTCCTGAAGCATCAGGGTCAGGTCTTGTATTGCAACACAGGTTGTCAAGACCTGACCCCGAGACAGCTTTACTTAATGGGCGCGGGGCCTGCCCTTCGCAGCCTCGGCTTCGGCCAGCTCGCCGAGGCTCGGCTTCGCCGTTAGCGGAGCGCGGGGCCCCACCCCCGCGCCTCGGGCTGCGGCCCGCACTTCGTGGCGCGGACTTCTTTTTTAGTGGGCGCGGGGCCCCACCCCCGCGCCTCGGGCTGCGGCCCGCACTCCGTGGCGCGGACTTCTTTTTTAGTGGGCGCGGGGCCCCACCCCCGCGCCTCGGGCTGCGGCCCGCACTTCGTGGCGCGGACTTCTTTTTTAGTGGGCGCGGGGCCCCACCCCCGCGCCTCGGGCTGCGGCCCGCACTCCGTTGCGCGGGCCGCAGGTGTCTCAGAGGGCCAGCGCCGCTTACGCTCGGGCCGAGAGTTGGCCCTCGCCCGCCCTTGTCAGTGCCCGTCCGGCCCGAGTCGCGTCAGGAATCTCGATCAGCTTGCCGCTCTTCACGTCGTACAGAAACCCGTACACCGGAATCGACGGCGGCACGAGCGGATGATTGCGAATGCGCGTCACGTCATCGACGATGCTCGCGGTCTGATCCTTGATCGTCAGCCACTCGATGTACTCGCCGGCCGTGGAGCCCGGTCCCGTGCCGACGTCCCTGAAGCCGTCGGCGCCGAGCTCAGCAGTCTCGAGGCTGCTCGAGAGCAGCTGGCGCATGACGTCGTTGCTGAAGAACTCCATGCCGCAGTCCGAGTGATGGATCACGAACCACTCGCGCGTGCCGAGGAGCTTGTACGAGATGACCAGCGATCGGATCGCGTCGTCGCTCGCGCGACCGCCCGCGTTGCGGATGACGTGCGCGTCGCCTTCGGCGAGTCCGGCGAACTTCGCCGGGTCGAGACGCGCGTCCATGCAGGTGAGGATCGCGAACCGTCGAGCGGGTGGCAACGCAAGCGCGCCCTTGGCGCCGAAATTCGACGCATAGCGCGCATTGGACTGCAGAACGTCCTGGAGAACGGTGCTCATTGGAGACTCCTCTCGTCCGGCGCACGCGCGATGACGAGTGGACGACGAATCCACGGCGTCAGACGACGCGCGACGGAACCGACTTGAAACAGGTGGTGACGGAATCTCTGGCGTGGTCCCGCCTCGTCGAGGCGGTTGCCAGAGACTAGCTACAGATGCAGTGACGACCGGAGAAGGGGAGAGCGCGTGCGCAGCGCATGACCCAGTCTACACATATTTAATGGCGTGGGGCCTGGCCTACGCGACGCTTCGGCCAAGCTCGCCGAAGCTCGGCTTCGCCGAGCGAAGGCGGCCCACCCCCACGCCTCGGGCTGCGGCCCGCACTCCGTGGCGCGGGCTTCTTCAATGGCGCGGGGCCCCACCCCCGCGCCTCGGGCTGCGGCCCGCACTCCGTGGCGCGGGCTTCTTCAATGGCGTGGGGCCCCACCCCCACGCCTCGGGCTGCGGCCCGCACTCCGTGGCGCGGGCCGCAGGTGTCAAAGCTGTAATTCCTGCCACCCCTACGGCTGGCCTATCGGCCCACTCGGCCCGGTTTCTGGGTTCTATTCACGTGGCACGCGGGTTGGATTGATCGACAGACCACGTGATGTTCCGACAGTCTCGACGCTTTCCTGCCATTGCCGTCCTGGTCGCCCTGGTCGCGATGTCCGCGTGCTCGACGAGCACGCCGGCCGAGCCCTCGAATCCGGCCGCGGCCACCGCGATCTCGATTTCATCGCAGCCGCAGAGCCAGACCGTCTCGTCCGGCAGCAGCGCGACGATGAGCGTCTCGGGCACCGGCAGCCCGGTCACCTATCAGTGGTACCTCGGCTCGAGCGGCACGACGTCAGCGCCGATCGCCGGTGCGACCGCCGCCACGTACACAACACCCGGGCTGACCGATACGACCAGCTACTGGGTGCGATTGTCCAACTCCGCCGGCGCCGTCGATTCGGCGACCGCGACGGTCACCGTGACGACGCCGGCCCCGGGGGCATCTGCGCCTCCGGCGTCTGCGACCGCGCCGTCGATCACCGAGCAGCCTGAGGACCAGACGATCGTGTCCGGACAGACGGCGACGCTGACGATCGAGACGACAGGCTCGGCGCCCATGACGTACCAGTGGTACGTCGGTCATGGCACGACGTCCGCGCCAATCGCCGGCACGAACTCGACGAGCTACACGACGCCGGCGCTGACGACGACGACCAGGTATTGGGTGCGCGTGTCGAATGCCGCCGGAACGACGGATTCGACGACCGCCACCGTGACCGTCGCGCCGGTGCCGCCCGCAAACCCCGCGCCGCCACCAAATCCCACGCCACCTCCGAATCCGCCGCCACCACAGAATCCACAACCGCCGACGAATCCACAGCCGCCGGCGAATCCGCAACCGCCACCGGCACCGCAACCGCCGCCGCCGGATCCGGGGAACCCGGCGTTCGAAGATCAGGTGCTCGTTCTCGTCAATCAACATCGCGCGGTCGGCGCGACGTGCGGTGGCACCGCCTATCCGTCCGTCCCCGCGCTGTCGATGAACGCGAACCTGCGCACGGCGGCGCGCGGTCACAGCGTGGACATGGCCACGCTGAACTACTTCTCACACGTCAGTCTCGACGGGCGGACGTTCTCTCAACGGATGCAGAACGCCGGCTACTCAGGGGCTTTCCCGTGGGGTGAAAACATCGCGGCGGGCCAGCCGTCGCCACAGTCCGCGGTGAACGCGTGGATGGCCAGCCCGGGGCACTGCGCGAACATCATGTCGGGCAGCTTCCGCGTGATCGGCGTCGGCTACGCGTTCCGGCTGGGATCGACGTACGGACACTACTGGACGCAGAATTTCGGCGGAAGCTAGGGCTTTCTTTTTAGGCGTGGGCCCCACCCCCACGCCTCGGGCTGCGGCCCGCGCTCCGCTTCGGCGGGCCGCAGGTGCTCACTTGGTGTACGCAAGTCCCGCGGGTACCAGTCCGCCCCGCGAAGGTCCGGAGGCGCGACGGTCGAACGCTTCCTTGATGGCGAGGCGGAGGGCCGCCGCGGCGGCTTCGTGACGGCCAGGGCTCACGCGCGTCGAGGTGCGGACGGTCATCGTCGACGCGCCGAAGGCCACGATGCCGTCGATTTGCGTGTCGGCGAGCACATCGGACCGCTCGCTGCGCAGCCGCTAGCATTCCGCGCTAATGGACTCCACGCCGGCGCCGATTACCGCCGAGATGGTCTCTTTTTCCAGGAGACTGGGCGCGATCGTCCTCGTCTTCCTCGGCCTCAGCGCGTCCGCGTTGCCGATGGCCGTGGCCTCAGTGAAGGAGCAGACGGCGGCGCCTGATCCGGCGTTCGTTCGACACCGGCCGTTCATTCGTGACGTGGCGGCCAGAGCGAAGGAACCGAATCGCGCGGGGCGGCCGACGTCGATTGACAAGCTCACGCCGGCGGAGTTCGAAGAGAAGCTTCGATCGGTTCTGCGGGAGCTGGAAGCGGAGCTCCGCGGCGGACCCCTCGGGCCGCAACAGGCCTACTCGACCTTCGAGGCGCTCGGCTCAATGCGCGGGTACGCCCGGCCGTCCGTGCCGGCGATCATCGCCGTCATCGACGCCTGGGATCACCACTCGTTCTACCGGATTCCGTACCTGTGCGAAGCGGTCAAATCACTCGGCCAGATCGCGCCAACGTCCAGAGATGTCATCGAGCTGCTGACGAAGAAGCTCGCTGGAGAGCTGCCGTCACGCGGGAGCGTCTGTCATCGCTGCGGCTGCATCCTCGAGGCGCTCCAGGAATCCGGACCCGCGGCGCAGGAGATCGCCGGTCCCGTGTTGCAGCGTCTCATGGCCGAGCCGGGGTTCATGACGACATACGACTGGCAGCTCGGCCGTGCGGTCAAGGCGATTGGCATCGGCGGCGGCAGCAACCTCGTGACCGCGCTGGCGCGCGCAGGCCGTGAGGACGTGCTGCCGGGCGATCGCGCCGCGATTTTCAGGGCGCTCGCGAAAGATGCGCCGCAGTTCAGCGAGACCGACCTCGAGGCATTCCACCGCACCGCCGCGGGCGCGCTTGCCAGCCCGGTCGAAGAAGTGCGCGCTGCAGCTGCGGAATCGCTGGCCGCCGCCGGGCCCAGAGCAGTCCCCGACCTGGTCCGCGCGCTCGGAGACTGGCACTTCACGGTGCGCCTCGCGGCGGCGCAATCGCTCGGCCGTCTCGGCCCCTCGGCAGAGGGCGGCGCGGACGCGCTCGCGCTGGCGCTCGATCCGTTTCTGGGTACAGGCGCCGCGGCCGCCGAGGCGCTCGTGACGATCGGTCCAGCGGCCCTTCCAGCGATCGAACGCCGCCGCGCGACGGCGCCAGCTCATTTGAGCGCATTGCTTGCCGCCACCAGCCGAGCCGTTCGCGAGCGGCGCGTTACGCCGATTCGCGAGTCGCTGACGCGCGACTTCACAACGGGACCGCACGGTCAGGGATTCGTCCGTGTCGACGTGCAGCGCGCGGGTCCAGGGCAGACGCCGTTCGATCCAGCGAAGCATCGCATGACGTTGCGCTTCACCGTGCAGCGCTACGCCGGTCCCGGCCGCTCACCAGAGCGCACCAGCGACAGCGTCGTCAGCCACCATGCGGGCAACAACGCGATACACGCCCTGCTGGGACGACGCGCCGGCGACACGGTCCGGCTGCTGCTGTCGCCGGACATCGCACAGTCGCCCGCCTACGGCACCAACCGCCACGCCGAGTCGTGGTCCACGCACGTCTCCGGCACAACCGGACTCTTCGACGTGACGATCACCCGCGTCTGCGAGCCGGTCATCTGGACACTCTGGCGCGGCCACGGCATGTGGGGGCCGATTGAGTTCGAGGTGTACTGCAGGAACTGACGCTGATACCAGAAGATCACCATGAAGGATGAAGACGTGAAGCATCGGATCGAAAGGCTTTTTCGACAAGCGATCTTTCCCAAAGAACTCTTCACGTCTTCAGTCTTCATGGTTAGCTTTTCTGACTGAGCACCTTGATCAACTGAATCTGTCCCGCGTGATAGATCGCGTGACAAGTGATCCCAATCACGAGATCGAGCTGCTCATTCGGCCCCAGCGTCGAGAGCGATCCGTTGCGCGCGATGTCGGAGACGGCGGCCGCGAGCTTGCGCTGCTGTTCGTCCACCGTCGTGACGACGCTTGCCCAGCGCATGGTGTTCTCGTCGTCCAGCGAGAACCAGTCGTCGCCATCGCGGACGAACGGCTCGATCGGCTTCGCAAGCAGCCGGCCGCGCACCGAGTGCGCGGAGTACGCGTGATGGAGCGCGATCTCCGCGATGTTGTGCCGGCCCTCGCCAGGCCGCCAGAAGGCGAGCTTCGGCGAGACGTCGGCAATCGCTGCCTTGAGATCGGCGCCATGCCAGGCGCCGCGGCCGTAGGATTCTTCGAGAAGGCGATCGGCAATGCCAGCCGTCGCAAACGCTGTGCTCATGTGACCTCTTTCCTTTAATGGCGCGGGGCCCCACCCCCGCGCCTCGGGCCGCGGCCTCGCACTCCGTTACGCGGGCCGCGGGTGTCTGGCGTGGGCCCATCCCGACACCCGCGGCCCGCGAAGCGGAGCGCGGCCCGCGCCCGAGGCGTGGGGGTGGGTGCTCACGCCTTAAGAAAAGTCTAGAGAATTGGCCCGCAGTCGATCTTGGAAGATCTTGCGATCGCCGCGGGAGGCCTGGCGGAAGCGGCGCGGGGAGACGCCGGCGGCGCGGTGGAAGGTGCGGACGAAGTTCGAGATGTCGCCGAAGCCGACGTCCAGCGCGATGTCGGTGACCGAGTGGTCGTTATCGGACAGGAGCTGCGCCGCCCGGCGGAGACGGGCGCGAACGAGGTACTGGTGCGGCGTCACGCCGACGACGCGGGTGAAGAGGCGGAGGAAGTGAAAAGGACTCACTCCCGCTTCGCGTGACGTCCGGTCGAGATCGACCGGTTCGTGCGCGTGCGCGTCGAGCCAGACGGCGGCTTCGACGGCGCGGCGGCGGTCCCTCGCGGGTGCGTCGGTCGGCCGGTCGTCGCGCCCCGTCGCGACCTCGATGAACCGCGCGACGAACATCAGCGCAGCCTCCTCGAGACCGACGTCATTCAGGGCCTGTCCAGCGGCATTGGTGAGCTCGCCCAGCACGACCAGCTCGGAGAGCGGCGGCAGACCACCGATCTGCCAGACGCGGCGGCTGCCGGTCAGCTCATGCGCCAGCTCCGACGAGAGATGCACCGACAGCCCCTCGTCGCCGTGGACGTGTTCGTGGGTACACACATACTCGTCGCCCGGATAGCCGACGAGGATGGACCCGGCGACCAGCTCGAACGTGCGTCCCAGCGTGCGATAGCCGAAGCCGCCGCCACGCACCATCGCCACCGTAAATTTGTCGTGACATTCGACGAACGGCGTGTCGGCGGGCCCATAGGTGCACCGGTAGGAGACGACCGAGACCGGGCCGCGCTTGAGCACCGTCGTGGCGGGCATGGATCGAGTGTACTGCGTCTTTTCTTACCGGCGCGGGGCCCCACCCCCGCGCCTCGGGCTGCGGCCCGCGCTCCGCGTCGGCGGGCCGCAGGTGTCAACCTTAACCGTTCAAAATTCGTCTAATCGGCGGCGGGGGACGCCGATGACTTCATTTCTCCAGGATCTCAAGTTCGGCCTGCGCACGCTCTCGCAAGAGCCCGGGCTTCGCCGCCGTCGCCGTGCTGACGCTGGCGCTCGGCGTCGGCGCCAACACCGCCATCTTCAGCGTCCTGCGCGCGGTCGTGCTGCGCGATCTGCCGTACCGCGACGCCGATCGCATCGCCGTGATGTGGACGAAGAACATCCGGCAGAACCTGCCCGACGGCTCGTCCTACCTGAACTTTCGCGACTGGAAGGCGCGCAGCAAGACCTTCGAGCAGATGGCCGCCTACGTGCGGCCGGAGTTCACGCGCGGCACGCTCGCGATTGAGGCGCGGCGCCGAGCGGCTGCACATCGGGCTCGTCGGGCCCGGGTTCTTCGAGCTGCTCGGCACGGCGCCGGTCGTCGGCCGCACCTTCGAAGACGCCGACTTCGTGCAGACGCCGCGCGTCGGTCGTCATCGGTCACCGGTTGTGGCAGCAGCGATTCGGCGCCGACCGCGGCGTCATCGGACAGATCGGTGCCGCTGAACGGCACGAACGTCGAGATCGTCGGCGTGATGCCGCCCGAGTTCGAGCTGCCGACGGCCGACGTCCAGCTCTGGCAGCCGCTCTTCTTCGGGCCGAATGAGCTCGACGAGCGGCGCCCGCGGCTCCGACGGGCTCATCGTCCTCGGCCGGCTGGCGCCCGGGGCCACGATCCACGTCGGCGCGCGCCGAGATGGACGCCATCGCCGCGCAGCTCCGCGAGCAGTATCCGGCGACCAACGCCAGCTTCGGCGTCATCACCGACCCGCTGACCGATCGCGTCATCGGCCGGACCACCGAACGATCGTTGTGGCTGCTGTTCGGGTCGGTCGGGTTCGTCCTGCTGATCGCGTGCGCGAACGTCGCCAATCTCGTCCTCGCCCGCGCCGCCGCGCGGCGCACCGAGTTCTCGGTGCGCACGGCGCTCGGCGCCACCCGCGCGCGCCTCGTCCGCCAGACCCTGACCGAGAGCGTCGTCCTGTCGCTCCTCGCCGGCGCGATCGGACTGCTGTTCGCCTGGATCGGCACCGTGACGCTCCGAACGCTTGCCGCCGGCGCGCTGCCACGCATCGAAACCGTGCAGCTCGACGTGAGCGTCCTGCTGTTCCTGCTCGCGGCCACGCTCGGCAGCGGACTGGTCGCCGGCGTGCTGCCGGCGCTGCAGATGTCGAGGACGAATCCGGCCGAGGTGCTGCGCGAAGACGGCCCGCGCGCGCTCGGCGGACGCAGCCGGCGCCGTCTGCACTCGGCGCTCGTCGTCGCCGAGATCGCGCTGGCGGTCATCCTGCTGTCAGGCGCCGGACTGCTGACGCGCAGCTTCCTCCGCGTCCAGGCGACCGATCGCGGGTTCTCGTCCGACAACGTCCTGCTGCTCCAGGTCGATCTGCCGGGGACGTACGACAACGTCGCGCAAGATCAGCGCGTACTACAACGACGCGCATCCGCCGGATTCGCGCGCTGCCGGGCGTCGTCGCCGTCGGCGCCGTCAGCGACTTCTTCATCCATCGTCAGCCCGACTACCGCGTCGCCGTAGACGGCCGGCCGGCGCAGCGGCCCGAGGATCCCGCGCCGCCGCTGACCGAAGACCAGGTCATCCCCGGCTTCTTCGAGGCGATGCAGATGCGCGTCGTTCGCGGACGCGTGCTCGAGGATGCGGATCTCGCCCCGGGCGCGCCGCCGGTGATCGTGATCAACGAAGAGATGGCGCGGCGCTTCTGGCCCGGCGAGGAGCCGCTCGGCAAGCGCCTGAAGTACGGCCTCGATCCGGCGTCGAAGAATCCGTGGAAGACCGTCGTCGGCGTCGTCGCCGACATGCGCCGGCAGCGCCTCGACGAGCCGGCGATTCCGTACATGTTCCAGCCGGGCATCAACCGGAGCATGGACATCGCCGTTCGCGCGTCGAACGACGCGGACCGCCTGCGCGAGCCGATCCGCGCGGAGCTGCGCGCGCTCGATCCCGTCGTGCCGCCCTACGGCATCGTCACCGTCGAACAGCGGCTCGGACGCACCGTCGCGCTGCGGCGATTGCAGACGATGCTGCTGCTGGCGCTGGCGGGCGTGGCGCTGATGCTGTCGATGATCGGCGCCTACGGCGTGATGCACCAGTCGATGACCGCGCGAACGCGCGAGATCGGCCTCCGCATGGCGCTCGGCGCCGATCGCGGCGCCGTGCTGCGCATGGTGCTCGCCACCGGCCTCGTGCCCGCGCCTCATCGGACTCGCGCTCGGCCTGGCCGGATCGGTCGCGCTGAGCCGGACGATGGCGCTGTTCCTGTACGAGACGAGCGCGCTCGATCCGACGATCTACGCGGCCGTGACCGTCGTGCTGCTCGCTGGTGACGACGATCGCGTGCCTCGTGCCGGCCGGGCGGGCGGCCGCGTCGGATCCGACGGTCGCGCTCAGACACGTATAATCCTCGCTCGTGCTCCCCGACTTTCTCCGTCCCGAGGACGGGCTCAAGCCCGTCTCACGGGAGGCGATGATCGGGTCGGGCATTTTCTACGGGCTCTTTCTTCTCTACGCGGCCACCAGCTCCACCGGCTTTCTGTTCCTCGATCACGCCAACCTTCGACAGCGCCTTCGGACGCTCGAGCACGAGCGCCGTTCGGTGTGCGCCAGAGCGGCCGTCGTATCATCACGCTGCGACGAATCATGCCGCTCCCAGCTGGTACCCGTCTCGGCCCTTACGAAATCCTGAGCGCCATCGGCGCTGGAGGCATGGGCGAGGTCTATCTCGCCCGTGACCCGCGCCTCGGGCGGGACGTCGCCATCAAGGTTCTTCCGGCAGAGGTCGCCGCCGATCCCGATCGCCTCCGCCGCTTCGAACAGGAAGCCCGCGTCGTCGGCCGGCTGAATCATCCGCACATCGTCGCGATTCACGACGTCGGCGTCGTGCCCGACGGTCTCCCCGCCGCGGGGGCGCCGTTTCTCGTCACCGAGCTCCTCGAGGGCCGGACGCTGCGCGACGAGATGATCGGCCATGCGCTGTCGTGGCGCACCGCGCTGATGTACGCGCGAGAGATCGCCGACGGTCTGGCGGCCGCGCACGACAAGGGCGTCGTCCATCGCGACGTGAAACCGGAGAACGTCTTCGTCACGCGAGGCGGTCACATCAAGATTCTCGACTTCGGTCTGGCGAAGCTGCGACCCGACACCGACGTCGCTGCGGCGGAAACTGCGATGGCCGCCGGGGCGACCGGTCCGGGCGTCGTGATGGGCACAACCACCTACATGTCTCCGGAGCAGGTGCGCGGTCAGGACACGGATCATCGTTCTGACATCTTCTCGTTCGGGTCCGTCCTCTACGAGATGCTCACGGGTCGTCGCGTCTTTCACGGCGCGACGGGCGCCGAGACGATGGGCGCGATCCTGCACGTCGATCCGCCCGCGATGTCGATCGACGCCGCGAGCGGCCCGAGCTTCGCCGCGGTCGAACGCATCGTGCGCCGGTGCCTCGAGAAGTCACCGGAACGGCGCTTTCAATCCGCGCGCGATCTTGCGTTCGCGTTCGAGGGGCTGACGGACGGCCGGACCAGCCCGGTTGCGATCGCGGCGCCGCCGGCGCCGGCACGAACGACGTCATGGCGAGCGGTGCTGATCGTCGCGGGTCTCGGCGCCCTCGGTGTCGCCGGCTGGTCGGTGTGGCCGCGCGGAGCCGCGCCCGTGCGCGCGCCCGAATCCGCGCCGCTGGCCAGCGTCACGCCGTTTCTCACCGGGTCAGGCGTCGTGGCGGTGCCGGCCTGGAGCCCGGCGGCCAATCTCATCGCCTACGCGTCGGACGCGGCCGGCAACGAAGACGTGTGGATGACCGACCTCACGGGCGCCAATCCGATCAATCTCACGAAAGATCATGCCGGCGCCGACACGTTCCCGGCTTGGGCGCCGGACGGCCAGCACATCGCGTTTTATTCCGATCGCGACGGCGGCGGGGTCTACACGATGACGCCGCTCGGCGCCAACATCCGCCGCGTCGCGGCCGTGCGTCCCAGCGTCGTGTACACGTTCAGCCTCCAGTGGGCGAACGACGGTTCGATCGTCTACACGAACTTCGACGAGCGGGGCGACAAGCACGTGTATCGCGTCTCGGCGAACGGCGCGACGCCGGCCTGTCTCACCTGCGGCCAGGCCCTGGCCGAGGGCGCCAGGGCAGGCGCGCTCTCGCCGTCGGGCCGCCTGGTGGCGTACGTCGGCGGTCTCATCGGGCCGAGGCCGGGTCTCTACGTGCTGAACCTGTCATCGGGCCGCGCCGTCGAGCTGGCCGATCGTGCGGATGCCCCGCACTGGCGCGACGATCGTCACCTCATGTTCGTGTCCGCCCGCGACGGGCTGCCCGATCTCTGGGAGGTCGCCGTCGATCCGGAGAGCGGCGTGAAAGACCGCGAGCCGGTTCGGATCACTTCCGGCCTGAACGTCACGGCGTTCGCGACAAGCAAGGACGGCCGCCAGATTCTGGCGGTCAAGGAGAGGACGTCGAGCGCCATCGTCTCGTTTCCGACCGCGGCCAGACAGATCGACAGTCTCTCCCAGGGCACCGCGCTCACGGCGGGCGAGTTCAGGGATCAGCGTCCAAGGTGGTCGGCGGACGGCCGCGACGTGTTCTTCGAATCGAACCGCCGCGGCAGCGTCAATGTGTGGAGGGTTCCCGTCGCTGGCGGCCAGCCGGTGCGGCTCTCGACGGGCGTCGGTCTGGAACAGCGGCCGCGTCCTTCTCCTGACGGCCGGTGGGTCGCTTACGACAAAGACGGGAACTTCACATGGGTGATGCGTCCGGACGGCAGCGGCGCCCACGCCGCGGCGAACTGGGAGGAAGCGTATACGAACGCCTGCTGTTCTGCCTGGTCGCCTGATTCCCGCCGCGCGATCGTCAGCGGGACCCTCAAGAGCGGCGGGGGCCGGCTGGCGTTCGCCGACGTGGACCCCGACACCGGCACGTTCAAGTTAGTACGCGTTCAGGACATGCCGGGCAGCCTCGAGGAGTACGTCCGCTGGTCGCCTGACGGGCGCGCGATCGCCTACGAGGCGTTCAGCGAAGGCAGCTTCGACATCTGGGTGGCCGACGCCGACGGCAAGTCGCCGCGGCGCCTGACCTCGTTTCCCGGCAACGAGCGGAGCTCGAGCTGGCAGGCCGCGCCGCTCCAACTGTATTTCCGCGACGAGCGCACCATCTGGCGCATGCCGATGACGGACGCGCTCACGCCCGCGGGACCACCGGTCCGCTGGCTCGCGATCCCCGGCTTGCGCGCCATGGGCGACAGCCTCGATATCTCGCCAGACAGCAAACACATCGTCGTCGCGCTCGCGCGCCCGGAGAGCGACATCTGGCTCGTGGAGCGGAAATAGACTGACGCGGAAGCGCACGATCGCGGCCTGGACGCGCGCGATCGGATGGATCGGGATGCTCGCGACGCCGGCGTGGTTGGCGTGGAGACGCCACCAAGCCTGATGCAGGGCGTGTCGTATACTCCGCAAGTGAGTCTCTCGCCCGGCACCATGATCGGCCAGTACGAAGTGCTGGAACCGATCGGCGCAGGCGGCATGGGACAGGTCTACCGCGCTCGCGACAAACGGCTGCAACGCGAGGTCGCGCTCAAGATTCTGCCTGACGTCTTCGCGAGCGATGCCGACCGGCTCGCGCGGTTCGAGCGCGAAGCCACGACGCTCGCGTCGCTCAATCATCCGAACATCGCGCAGATCTTCGGCATCACCGACGCGCCCGTCGCGCTCGTGATGGAGCTGGTCGACGGCTCGGACCTGTCAACAGTCATCGCGCGTGGTCCCCTCGCCCTGCCCGACACCACCGCCATCGCCCGCCAAATCGCGAGCGCGCTCGAGGCGGCGCACGAGCAGGGCCGCAAGCTGATGATCGAGCGCGAGGTCTACGACGGCGATGTGTGGTTGATCGAAGTCAAACGATAGGTCCGAAGGCGCGCCCGTGTGAACAGACGACTTCTCTCTCTTCTCATCGTCGTCGCCGCCGGCGTTGTCGCCGCGGAGCCGCCTGCACCGCGCGCGCAGACGCGACCCAACGTCGTGATCATCTATGCCGACGATCTCGGTTACGGCGATGTCTCGTCCTACGGCGCCACGCAGCTGAGAACTCCGAACATCGATCGACTGGCCAATGAGGGCCTGCGCTTCAGCGATGCGCACGCACCGGCCGCGACCTGCACGCCGTCGCGCTATGCGCTGCTGACCGGCGAGTACGCGTGGCGCAAGCCCGGAACGAACGTCCTTCCGGGAAACGCCGCGCTCGTCATCGATCCCGGGCAAACGACCCTGCCGTCGATCTTCAAACGGGCCGGCTACGCGACGGGCGTGGTGGGGAAGTGGCATCTCGGGCTCGGTCCGAAAGGCGGCCCGGACTGGAACGGCGCGATCAAACCCAGTCCCAACGACGTCGGGTTCGATTCGTCGTTCATCATGGCGGCGACCGGCGATCGGGTGCCGACCGTCTACATCGAGAACGGCCGCGTCGTCGGTCTCGATCCCGCGGATCCGATTCGTGTGAGTTACGCGGAGCCGATCGGCGATTGGCCCACCGGCCGCGGGAACCCGCAGCTGCTTTCAGTGCGTCCGAGCCACGGCCACGATCAGACCATCACGAACGGCATCAGCCGCATCGGGTACATGACTGGCGGCAAGGCGGCGCTCTGGAAGGACGAAGACATGGCCGATGTCTTCACCGGCAAGGCCGTCTCGTTCATCGAGCAGCACCGCGCTGAGCCGTTCTTTCTTTTCTTCGCCCTGCACGATCCGCACGTGCCCCGCGTGCCGCATCCGCGGTTTGCCGGCAAGTCCGGCATGGGACCGCGCGGTGACGTTATCGCGCAGGCAGACTGGTCCGTTGGCGAAATCCTCGCCGCGCTCGATCGCTTGAAGCTCACGACCCAGACCCTGGTGATCGTCACGAGCGACAACGGGCCCGTGGTGGATGACGGCTATCAGGACGACGCGGTGGCGAAACTGGGGAGCCATCGACCTGCGGGTCCGTTTCGCGGCGGGAAGTACAGCAACTTCGAGGGCGGCACGCGCGTGCCGTTCATCGTGCGCTGGCCCGGACGTGTCGGACGCGGCGTCTCCGATGCACTGGTGTCTCAGGTCGATTTCGTCGCGTCGTTTGCTGCGTTGTTGGGGCAGAAAACCGCTGCCGCCGACGCGCCCGACAGCCTGGACGTGATGAGCACCCTGCTCGGCGCTTCAAAGACCGGCCGCAGTCACCTCGTCGAGCAGGCCGGCGTGCTCTCGGTGCGCCAGGGGCCCTGGAAGTACATCGAGCCGAGCAACAGGCCGAAGATGAACGTGCAGACGAACACCGAGCTGGGCAATGACGCAGAGCCCCAGCTGTACAACCTGGGTGACGATCCCGGCGAGACACGAAACGTGGCGGCACAGAACCCGGCGAAAGTGAAGGAACTGGAAGCGCTGCTGCAGCAGATCAGACAGGCGGGCAAGCGCTAGAGAGCGCACACGCAAACCCCATCGAATCCCCATCGTCCGGACACGGACAGGCCGCGGCTGAGCCAGTCTAATTCTTACAGGGGAACCAGCCATGTATCGACGGGCCTTCATCGGCGTTCCGGCGGTCGTCGCGATTTGTGCGGCGGGCTGCGGATCCCCGATTGCGCCCGCCGATCCAAACGGGCAGACCGTTCACGTCACGGGTCGGGTCATCGCCTACGCCGGGTCGAGGTCCAGTCCGATCTCAGCGAACCTCGTTGGATGGGTCGAGGCCGCGGACGGCGGCCGGGCGACGGGCCCCATTGCGCTCGATGGCCAGCTGCGATTCGATCTGGAGGTCGAGCGCGGCGCACGCGTTCGCCTGTACGCCGGTGGCGACACCGGCAACGAGACCTACCAGCCCTGTGCTGTTACGGTCGTCGCCACCACGAATGTGCAGCGGGACGTCAGGGTCGTCACTGACTATGCCCTGATTGGCGCGGCCGTGCCGCCGGTGTTCCTCGAGGGCACGCGGACCCTCTCCGGGGTGGTGTTCGAAACCTTCCCCGGCGGCGGCCGGAAGCCCGTGCCGTTCGCGACGGTCTCGATCGGCGGGCTACGCGCCCAGGGCCACGATCTCGGCTGGCCGATCGCGAACACCCGCACCGACTCCGCCGGGCGATACGTCCTCTGCGGATTGGATACCGACCCGATCGCCAGCCTCTACGTGATCAACCCGATCCACGACAAGTTCGAATCGACGGTCGACCTCAACGGCAACACAGTCCTCGACATCGAGCTCACCAGAACCGGACTCCTGAATTAGCGCCGAGTCCTTCGGCGGGAGCCCAGTACTTCGGCGCCAGCCACAGTTGCGTTGGCGTCAGCGGACCGGCAACGGCACCTGCGTATTGCCCATCAGGTACGCGACGAGATTGCGGCGCTGCTCTGCGGAGAAGCCTTCGAAGAGCCCTTCCGGCATGATCGACATGGTGGACAGCTCGGTCGACTGGATGTCCCCCAGCGCCACAGTGATCGGATCGGCGGTCGTTCTCAGCGTCACCGTGGTGGCGGTGCGGTTGTCGATGATCCCGCTCACGGTGCGACCGTCCTTGAGCTTCACGAGCGCCAGGCGCGAGTCAGCGGGCAGCTCGGCGCTGGGATCCACGATCTTCGACAGCAGCGAGTCGAGGTCGCGCCGCCGCTCGCCTCCGGTCAGATCGGGCCCAACTTTGCCGCCGACGCCGTACAGGATGTGGCACGACGCGCAACTGGTCGCGAAGACCGCGCGGCCTTGCGACTGATTCGCAGACGTGAGGAGCGCTGGTGTCAGCTCGGCTCTGTACTTCGCGAGGAGCTGCTTCTTGGCCTCGGGCGTGTCGCGGACTTCTCCCCAGACTTCGGCGAGCCGGCTGGTGACGATCGGGTCATTGAGCGCCCGGATCTGCTGCGCGTCGGTGGCGGTAATGGCGGACCGCGGCACGCGACCCGCCGCCACCGCATTGAGCAGCAACGCGGCTGACGCCGGACGGGCACTGAGCGCCGCCATGAGCTTCGGACGATCGGCCGCGTCGAACTGCGGATAGGCGTCGACCAGCATCGGCCCGATCGCCGGGTCGTCGAAGGTCGCGAGCGCGCTGGCCGCGACGCCGTTGACGGTCCTCACCTTCAGCAAGGGCTCGGCGAGCTGACGCAGATCCGGCACGCGCGCGTCGAGGAGCGACTGCAGCGCGGCCTTCCGCGCGGGCGCCGGCGCTGCGGAATCGACCGCCGTCTTGCGCGCTGCCGCGAGCGCTTCAGCGCTGCCGAGCAACGCATCCAACGCTCGAACTTTGCCGGCCATTTCAACGCGCGAAGACGCGCCGGCCTTCGCGAGGAAGGCCTCCCATCCTGCGGGCTTCGTCAGTCCCTGCTGTCCCTGCAGACCCTGGGTCAGGCCGTCCACGACGTCGGACTGGTAGTTCTCGGAGCGTGTCGCCGCGGCCGCCAACACGGTCGTCACAGGTGTGGGCCTGGCGGTGATGTCTTCCGCGAGGCGCCGGGTGATGTACCTGGTGGTTGCGCGCAGTTCGCTTCTGGTGGCAAGCGATGCAAGCGCGGCGGGATCGGTCTCCGCGATCGGAATCAGCGCGTACCACACCATCAGCGGGAGGTTCTTGTCGGTCGCGTCTTCTTCATGTGTCAGCAGCCCCGCCGCCACGCCGACGCGCTCGCTGAACGGCATGCGCTGCATCGTGGACGCGAGCACCAGCCGGACGAGGCTGGACGGATCGCTCGCCGCCAGCCGCGTCAACGCCGTGATGACCGCGGGCGACCGCGTTGGCTCGGGTCCACCCACAGCCGGCGCCGGTCGCTGCTGCGTGAAGATGCTGGTGCGCGTGACCGGGTCGTCCTTCGTCAGCAGCGCATCGATCGGCCAGTGCTCGGCGAGGATCCGGATGCCCCACGCACGCAGGTGCTCGTTCGGTGACTCGAGGAGCGGCAGCAGGAACGCCTCGTCTGTTCCACCGACGGTGTAGAGCGTCCACAGCGCGCGGAGCTTTCGCGGCACATCGGTTTCGCGAGCGAACTGGTCGCGCAGCAACTGTTTCGCGTTGCCCACGCCGCGGCCGTCGACCAGGCGGTTGGAGAGCTCCACGCGCGCTTGTCGCGGGAACCACTCGTTGGCGTGCGTGTTGAGCGCGACCAGTTGTTCGACGCTGAGCCGCGTCATGTCGCTGCCCGAGCTCGGCTTCGCGTCGCCGTAGGTGATCTTGTAGACGCGGCCGCTCAGGCGATTCTCGCCGGTGCGGTTGTGGTAGTCGCCGGTGTCGGTCCAGTCGCTGATGAACACGCCGCCGTCCGGGCCGTAGCTGATGTCGATCGCGCGGTACCACGGATCTTCCATGTCGAAGATGTCGGGCTGGGGTGCGCGCCTGGCCACGAATCCCGACCCGCTGCGCGCGATCGTCTCGACGTTCGTGCGGTGGCCGAAGAGATTCAGGAGGTAGGCACGATCCCGGTACTCGGCCGGCCAGTTGTCGCCCTGGTAGATCATCATGCCGACCACCGAGTGGCCGTTGATCCAGGGGCCGGCGGCCCAGGACCTGCCGGCACGTCCTCCGCCCGCCTGCGCGCCGGCGCTCGCCACCGCGCTGACCGGCGGCCGGCGCTCCACCGGCTGGGGTCGCCCCGGCGCCGCGGCCGCGGTCGCCAGCCGCAGCAGGATCCGCCGCGTTGCCCCGGCCGCCGCCTCGTCTGCCGCCGCCTCCACGACCGCCACCAGCGTCGGGCTCGATGACCGTGCTGCGCACGGCAGTGCCAAACCGATGGTCCGCGATGTGATCGATGAGCTCGTACGTCTTGAGGTTCGGTTCCGCAGAGCTGCTCACGTACTTCGCGCCGGGCATCGAGTACCAGAAGTGGCCGACGATGGTCGAGTCGAAGAAGTGCTCACCGTGCTTGTCCCAATCCTGTCCGAACGGGTTCACCGTGCCGGAGCCGAGCGCTTCAAAGGCTTTGGTCACTGGATGAAAACGGAAGATCGATCCGTGCAGTCGCGTCCGCTGTGACGCCGGCGCGCCCGGCGGCCCGATCATCTGCAGGTGCGCGTGTCCCGTGCGTCCGTAGATCCAGCCGTCGATGCCGAACTCCAGGCCGTTCGCGCTCGTGTGCATGTTCCCGCCGGTGTGGGAGAAGCCGTCGTAGACGACTTCAGCCGGACCGTCCGGCACGCCGTCGGCATTGCGGTCCGGGATGAACAGGATGTTGGGCGATGCCATCACCCACACGCCCCCGTACCCGATCGCGAACCCCATCAAGTTCTTGATCTGGTCGTTGAACACGCGCCGGGTCTGAAACTTCGTGCCGCCGTCCGCGTTGTCGAGGATCACGATGCGGTCGCGGAACGTGTCCACGAAGCGGTCGCTGTCCATCGTGTAGTTCTCTGCGACCCACAGCCGGCCGTGCGTGTCCCAAGTCAACTGGATGGCGTTCTGCACATCGGGCTCGGCCGCGAACACGCTGGCCTTGAACCCGGGCGGCAGCTTCATCGCGGCCAGCGCCTCGGCGGCCGTCAGCGGCGGCGCGCCGGTGCCGCCCGGCACGGTGTTGGTGTTGACGATCTGGGCGAGCTGGGCGGCGCCCAGCGCGGTCACCCCGGCGACGATGGCGGGGACGAGCAGCAAGCGCAGTGAAGGTGTCATCAGGCCCGGTCCTCGAGTGATCTGCCGCAGTTCGAGGCGATGCTAGCATCGCCATCGGGTCACGGGCTGCGTTCGGGGTGGGTGTTACGGTTACATAGGTGCGCGGCTCACAGCCAGAGCCGCGCTACGTACCCGAGCCGCGCTACGTACCCGAGCCGCGCTGCCAGTGCCCTTTCGGGAGATGATGGGTCCTCGCCAATGTCAGCTGTGACCGAGACGAAGAGGAACGTACCGATGGCTGGACGCCTTCAAAAGAAGATACTGCTGTTGCTGGCCGCCGGCGTGCTCGTCTGGGCCGGGCTGCCGGTCATCGTGCGTTCGATGCAGCGCGGGGCGTCGCAAGCGCCGCCCGCGGGAGCGCAGAGCGGCACTGCGGCCAAAGCTGTGACTGCCGCCAACGCGTTCCTCGCGACGCTCACGCGAGGCCGAGCGCGCCAAGGCCGCGTTTCCGTTCGACAGTCCGCAGAGGACGAACTGGTCGAACCTGCCGAGCGGCATTTATCCGCGCCACAGCCTGAAACTGGGCGACCTGACGCCGGCGAAGCGCGACGCCGTGATGGCGTTGATGGCGGTCGTCCTCAGCCGCGAGGGCTACCAGAAGGCCGTCGACATCATGAACGCGCGACGAGGTGCTGAAGAACAACAGCGCCGGCCGCGGCGGCGGCCCTGCGTTCGGCCTCGCGGAGTTCTTCATCGCGATTCTCGGCACACCGTCGCCGACCACGCCGTGGATGGTGCAGTTCGGCGGTCATCACCTCGCGCTCAACGTGACCATCGTCGGCGCGAACAACGTGCTGACGCCGAGCCTGCCGGCCACGCAGCCGGCCACCTATATGCTCAACGGCGCAGTCGATCCGCCCGCTCGGCGACGAGAACGACAAAGGCTTCGCGCTGATCAACGCGCTCGACGCCGGACAGCAGGCGAAAGCCATCCTGCCGTCGCGCGTCTCCGACCTCGTGCTCGGAGCCACCCAGGACGGCAAGACCATCCAGCCCGAAGGCCTCCTCGCGTCGGCAATGACGCCGGCACAGCAGGCGATGCTGCTCGACCTCGCCCGCGAATGGGTCGGCATCCTGAACGACGAGGGCGCCTCGGCGAAGATGGCGGAGATCACGTCGAACCTCGCGAAGACGTACTTCGCGTGGAGCGGGCCGACGACGGCCGGCAGCGTCGCGTACTTCCGGATCCAGGGACCGACGGTCGTGATCGAGTACGCGCCGCAGAAGACCGTCGAGCACATCCACACGATCTATCGTGATCCGACCAACGACTACGGCGCGAGACTCGTCGGCCGATGAGCATCCGGACGGCCGTCGCGCGGATAGGGCTGGTGGTCGCGTGTCTCGGACTCGCGGCGCCGCTCCGCGCGCATCGGCTCGACGAGTATCTGCAGGCCGCGCGCATCTCGGTCGACGGTCGGGCGCGTCAGTGTGGAGCTGGATCTGACGCCGGGCGTCGCGATCGCGCCCGCCGTGCTCGCGATGATCGACACCGACGGGAACGGCGACATCTCGGCGAACGAAAGCGACGCCTATGCGCGCTCGTCATCGACGGGCTCGTGATGACGGTGGACGGCCAGCGTGTCCTCCCGCGACCTCGTCAGGCGCCAGCTGCCAGCATGGCGTGACGTCCGAGCGGGCACCGGCATGATCCGGCTCTCACGCGTCGGCGACGCTCCCGCCTCTCGCAGAAGGCCCGCATCACCTGTTCTTCGGAAACACGCACCGTGCCGACATCGGCGTCTATCTCGCGAACGCGCTCGTGCCGGTCGATCGGCGCATCGAGATCACCGGCCAGCGTCGCGACCACGCGCAGCACGAGCTGACGATCGACTATTCCGTGGGGCGCGCGACCGACGGGCCGGCCGCGGTCTCCTGGCCAGCGGCGGCCGGTCTCGTCATCGTGTCCGTGGTGGGTGCCATCGTCTTGAGGAAAGGGCGGGCGACCCTGCGATAGCGAGCGCGTCAGCGTTTTTGATCTGCCTTCTGCCAGATCGTCTGCAGCCGTGCGCGAATCTCGGCTTCCTTCGTCCGATCGCCGGACTGTGCCGCAGCTTCCATGAGTCCCGAGAGTGCCTGCGTGCGTTCTGGCGTTCTTGCGAGCGCGCGTTCGAACGCTGCGCGCGCTTCCTTGGGCTGATTCGCCTGGAGCAGCACTTCGCCGAGCAGCTCGTACGCCGGCTTGTCGATGAACGGCGGGCCGAACTCGAAGGGCAGCGTGTCCTCGAGCGCGGCAGCCTTGCGCAGCAGATCGATCGCCTCTGCCGACGCGCCCTCTTTGTGGCGAATCATCGCCGCGATCTCGTCGTGGAGGATGCGGATCCGCCCGAGCGTGCCGGCGTCTGGCGAGGGAGCCATGTTCATGCCCGGCATGCCGGCGTGCGCCGGATCGGCGGCCTGACTGGCAGTGGCTTCGATCGTCTTGCGCGCGGTCGCCAGCTTTGCGAGGGCGGCACGAGCCGCCGGAAGATCACTGCGCCGCACCGCACCGAAGGCATTCGCAAACTCGTACGAGATGACGCCGGCGGGCTGGGGTGGGGACGCCGTCAGCGCGGCGACCTCGCCCGTCCACTCTTCGGTGTCGATCAGGTACCGCGTGCGCAGACCAATCCACATGCCGCCCGCGGCATGACACTGCTTCACCATCGTCTTCGCGGCATCCGTGCGTCCCTGCTGGAGATAGCCGTACATCAGCCAGAACGGGTAGTGACCGCAGACCGCCGCCGGGCGCTTCGCGTCGCCGGCACCGATCGTGAGCTTCACCGCCGCTTCGTTGGCCGTGACGACGTCGTCCCACATGCCCATGGCGACGAAGATGTGCGAGCACATGTGCTGCGCGTGCGCGGCCGATGGCGCGATCTTCGAGTACTCGCGCGCGGCCCGGAGGCCGAGCGGCGCGTGGATCGGGTCGTCGTAGGAATGAATCAGATAGTGCGCGATGCCGGGATGCTTCTGATGTGACGGGAACAGCGGCTCGAGGATCGCGGCGGCGCGCATGTAGATCGCGAAGTCGCGTCCCGCGTGCGCCGTTCCGATGAGCGCGACCGCCGTCAACGCCGCGGCGTCCACGTCGTCCGGATACTTGCGCCGGAGATTGTCCATCGCGTCGGCGTAGGCCAGATCGCGTGCCGGCTTGGCGCCGTCGCCGTAGAGGATCTCGCTCGCGCGCAGGTAGTCCTTCTCACGATCGGTCTTCGCCTTCGCGAGCCGCGCGTCCGGCGTGGCGCCGAGCCGCTGCAGAATCGCGCGCGCCGCCTCGGCGTTCTGCTCCATCCACACGGGATGCGTGTGCGTCAGCGCCTCGCCCCAGTACGCCATCGCGAAGCCAGGATCGGCCGCCTGCGCCTTGCGGAAGAGCTCCGCCGCCGAGGCGTACTCGAAGTTGTGGAGCTGCGCGAGCCCGGTGAGGAAGTCCTGCTGCGCTGCCGGCGCGCCGGAGTTCGGGAAGCTGACCTGTCCGACGCCGGGTGCCTGCGCCTCAGCGCGGTTGGCCGGCGCGAAAACGAACATGACAAGAAGTAGCAAACGGCTCGCAGGGCGCATGGGATCCTCCTAGGCGACGTCTTCAGTCCTCCAGCTAGGCCTTGTATCGCAGGCTCAGGAGCGATGCGGCGCCGGACGCAGGGACCTGCAGAACGAAAAACCGATCGAACTCGGTGGGGTTGATCACGACGTTTGCCGGACCGCCGAGGGCTTTGATGAGCGGCGGCACGGTGTTGGAGTGCCCCACCACGAGCACGCGGGCGCCGGCGGCGCTGACCTGAGCCGCCGCCGCCAACGGGTCGCCGGCGATCACGACGGGCGTGATGGACAACTGCTGCGCGAGTGGGGCCGCCGTTTCCTTCGTGCGTTTCAGTTCGCTGGTGAAGATGGCGGTGATGCCGGCGCCCGCCAGCATTTTTGACAGCGTCACCGCGCGTTTTTTGCCGGTTGTCGAGAGACTCGGATCGTTGCCTCCGGTGGCAGCAGGCTCGGCATGACGGACGAGTACGACGAACATAGGACCCTCCTACGAGCCTCGAGACTGTAGCATGCGCGCTACAATCTGGCATGCGTCTGCTGACCCTGCCCGTCATCGCCCTGCTGGCCGTGTCCACTTCGGCACTGCTACCCGCCACCCAAGCGCAGGCTCCCCGCCCAATCCGCGCGCTCTACGTGACCGGCGGCGGGTTTCACGAGTTCGTGAAGCAGCAGGACATCGTCCCGCCGGCCGTGGCGAAGACGGTGAACGTCACCTGGACGATCGATCACACCGCGGGCACGTCCACCGACGTGCTGATCGAGCGGCATCGCACGGCCGACTGGGCCAAAGAGTTCGACGTCGTCCTCTACAACATGTCGTTCTCGTTCGTCGTGGACGTGCCGTGGATCGAGCGGATCGTCGCGGCGCATCGCGACAGCGGCGTGGGCGCCGTGATCCTGCACGGCGCCGTGCACAGCTATCGCCGGTCCGAAACACGAGCCTGGGGTGAGCTGATGGGGGCGTTCAGTCTGCGTCACGACGCCCAGCGTCCGCTCACCGTCGAGACCGTCGCGAAGAATCATCCGATCATGCGCGGCGTGCCGCAGCCGTGGGTGACGATCGCCGAAGAGCTGTACGAGCTCGAACGCGTGTGGCCAACGATGACGCCGCTGGCCCAGGCGTTCAGCAGTGAGTCGAAGAAGACCTACCCGCTCATCTGGACCAACACGCACGGCAAAGCGCGTGTGTTCGTGACGTCACTCGGTCACAACACCGCGATGATCGCCGATCCGATCTATCTCGGCATGGTCACTCGCGGGCTCCTGTGGACGGTCGACAAGCTGCAGAGCGACGGCACGCCGGCGCCGGGGTACGCGGCGCGGTGATGTCACGGGCTTACCACGAAGCTCACGAAGATCACGAAGAATTCTTGGGTTGGACAAGAGCCTTTCCCAAAAATCCTTCGTGTGCTTCGTGCCCTTCGTGGTAAGAGCCCTGACCGGAGTCGATCAGAACCTCAGTCTCAACCCGATCTGAATCGCCCGCGTGTTGAGCTGTGACGTCGACTTGCCGAAGTTCGTGCTGCTCAGATCCATGTTCGGATCCGAGAGGTTCACGCGATTGAACGCGTTGAACGCGTCGATGCGGAACTCGGCCGATGTCGTCTGCGAGACGTCGAACTTCTTCGAGAACGACAGGCTGACGTCGGCGTAGCCGGGACCGCGATAGGCGTTGCGCGGCAGGTTGCCGTTCTGTCCCGGCGCGCCGGCCGCGGGAAGTCGGTGGCCCGGAAGATGCCGTTCAGGTACTCGTCCTGGCTCCAGCCGCTCTGCTTGATGCTCGGGTCCGGCGCGTTCGGGCGATCGCCGCCGGCGCCGTCGGCGTTGAAGTCGCCAGTCGGGAACGCGCCGCCGTGGGTGACGTTGAGTCGGCGTGCCGGTCTGGAAGATCGCCGACCCGGCGAGCTGCCAGCCGGCGAGCACGGCCTTCTGCCATCCGGTGCTGTCCTTGAGGAACGGCAGCTCCCACACACCAGCGAGCGCGAGCTTGTGCGCGACGTCGTAGCCGGCCACCGAACGATCGGCGCCGATGTTCGCGGCGTCCTGGAACGCCGTGTTGCCGACGGCGAGCGTCGGCGTCGTTCATCGCCTGGCCGAACGTCCACGCGCCCTGCAGCATGAACCCCTGACGGAAGTTGCGCCGAAGCTGCAGCGATCCGCCCTGGTAATCCGACCTCGAGGTCGACGTGACCATGTTGATCGACGAGAAGCTCGGATTGAAACCGTCGAACCGGCCGTCGAGCAGATCGCCGACGTAGCGATTGATGTTGTACGCGTTGTGCAGGTGGCGTCCGGCCGAGCCCAGGTAGTTGAGCTCGGCGACGATGCCGAGCCAGAGCTCGCGCTGCACGCCGGCGAACCAGTTGTGCATGTACGGGCTGACGAGGTTGGGTGTCCACGGTCGTCAGGCTGACGCGCGCGCCGATGATGCCGTTGCGCGGGATCGAGACCGACCTGCAGCGCCGGATCGACCGGATAGCCGAGATACGGTGCAGTCGGGATCGCCCAGGCTGTACGTGAACTGCGGCGTCCCGAACTGCTGTCCGAGCACGACCGACGCGCGGAGCGGCGGACTGTGACGGTAGTTCTCCGTCGGCAGGTTCATCAGTCGATCGAACGACAGGCCGTAGCCGCCGCGGACCGCCATCCTGCCGTCGCCCTTCGGATCCCACGCGAAGCCGATCGCGCGGACCGAAGTTGTTGTTGTCGCGGGAAGAACCGCTCGACGAAGTCGACGCGCGCCGACGCGAGCTGCTCGTTGTAACGTCGCGCCGGAGCCGAGGATCAGGTTGCGCAGCGTGTCGTCGCTGTCCTTGAACGTGCCGTAGTTCTCGTAGCGCAGGCCGAGGTTGAGCGTGAAGTTCGCGCCGACCTTCCAGTCGTCGTCGATGAACAGCGCCCACTCGGTCTGCGTCAGCTCCGAGTACGCCGTGACCGGCTCGCCCGTCCGCGGATCCACGTAGCGCTGCATCTGCAGCGCCTCGTCGTCTGCGAAGTTGAGCAGATTCGAGAACGAGTAGCCGGGAATGTAGTTGTTCGTGTTCGTCGCCGACCCGTACATCTGCCGCAGCTCGCCGCCCATCTTGAGCTGGTGCGTGCCCTTCATCATCGTGAAGCACGTTCTTCAGGTGATAGTTCGTCTGCCACCAGCCGTTGGGATAGCCGGCCTGGCCGAAGCCGGTGACGCCGGTGATGTTGATGCCCGGAATCTCGAGATGCTTCGGCACGTCGGGCAGGCCGACCAGACGCATCACGCCGAAGCGCAGCTCGTTGACCTTGGTTGAGCGAACGTGCGTGTGTAGTTGGCGTTGCCGTAGTGCGTCGTGTTGGGCGTCGGCCGGTTGAACTCCGGACGGATGCCGCCGGTGACGGCGTACGAGGTCGTCCGATAGAAGTTGCCGTACAGACGATCGCGTCCGGGATGCAGCTCGTAGTCGCCGCGCGCGTTGAACTGGTTGCCGCGGCGCCAGCCTTCGGGCACGAAGGCCGCCGTGCCGACGTCCATGATGCCGTCCGCCGGACCGATCGTGTTGACGCCGGGCGCGGGACTGCCGAGATCGCGGAAACCCGAGTCGTCGGATCGACCGCCGGCGCGAAGTCGCGCAGGAGCTGCGCCGCGATGCTGTTCGGACGCGTCTGCAGGATGTAGTTCCGGAATTCCGGCGTCTCCACCGTGAACGTCGAGCCGCGCGCGCCCGATCTGCCGCAGCCCTTCATACGACGTGAAGAAGAACAGCTGGTTCTTGACGATGGGTCCGCCGAGGCTGTAGCCGAACTGGTTCTTGCTCGAACTTCGGCACCGACGTCTCGAAGACGTTCTTCGCCGTGAGCTGGTCGCCCTGGAAGTAGTACGAGCCGCTGCCGCGGAACTGGTTCGTGCCGGACTTCGTGATGACCTGAATCTGCGCGCCAGGATTCCTGCCGTCCACCGCCGAGAAGTTGTTGGAGACGACGCGAATCTCCTCGACCGATTCGGTGTTGGGCGTGAGGTTGGTGATGCCGCCGCGGGCGACGCCGTTGGTGCTGGTGTCGTCCACGGTGTAGTTGTTCGCCTCGTCGCGCTGGCCGCTCGCGTTCATGCGCGGCGCCGATTCGCCCGCGAACGAGTCGTCCGCGCCGCCGCCGCCGCTGATCGACGCGGAGACGCCCTTTGCCGGTGACGCCCGGCTGGAGCGCGATCAGGTTGTAGAGATTCCGTCCGCTGAGCGGCATCTCCTGGAGCTGCAGCCGATCGACGCGGCCGGACACGCGACCCTGTTCGGTCTCGACGAGCGGCGAGCCGCCCGTGACGGTGACCGTTTCCTGCACGCCCGACACTTCGAGCGTGACGTCGAGCCGCACCGTCTCGCTGATGCCGACGGTGACGTTCTCGCGTCTGGGCGGTGAGGAAGCCCGGCTTGGCTGACCTGCACGCGATACGTGCCTGGGCCGAGACTCGGGATCCGGAAAATCCCTTCGTCCGTCGTCGTCGCTTCGCGCGTGACGCCGCTGGCCGTGTGGGTGACGATGACGACTGCGTTGGCGACGACCGCCTTCTGCGCGTCGGTGATGGTGCCTTGAATGGCGCCGCTGAACTGCGCGCTGACAACGGCGGGTGCGACGATAGTGCGAGTGCGGGGAGCAGGAAGAGACGACGAAGCAGCGAGGACCTGGTCATGCGCTCTCCTCCGCGTTGGTGGAGGCGTGTGAAACCGCTTCCACTACCGGTCACTTTACCGAGGGGCTCCAACGGGGTCAATGAAGTACTCGCCCGAAATCCGCATATCCTGTTGGACCCATGACGCTGCTCCCTCTGCTGCTGAGCCTGCTGGCCGTCGGGCCGGATGGTGCCCAGGCGCCCCAGGCGCCGCTTCCGCTTGGCGCCGTGACCGTCACCGGCGCCCGCCGTTACACCGAGGCCGACGTGACGCGGCTGAGCGGGCTCAAGCCGGGCCAGACGATCACGCCGGCGGAGCTCGAGCCCTCGTCAAACAGATGGCCGGCACGGGACTGTTTGCCAGCCTGAGCTTCCGGTCCGCGACGTCGCCGGCAATCGGCTGGACGTCACCTTCCAGATCGAAGAGCCGGCGTGGGCGATGCCGGTCGTGCTGGACAACTTCGTCTGGCTGAGCGACGACGAGCTTCTCGCAGCCGTCCGCCAGCAGGTCCCGACGTTCGATGGGACGCTGCCGACCAACGCGGAGGTCACGACCTTCATGACCGGCGTGCTGCAGCGGATCCTCGACGACCGCCGCATCAGGGACGCGTCGAGTTTGCGCTGCACAACAACATCGACGACCGGCAAGAACCAGTATCTGTTCAGCGTCAAAGACACCGGCCTCACCGTCTGTGCGTTGCGAGTGACCGGCGCGTCCGCGATCTCCGAAAGCCGGCTTGTCGAGGCCGCAGCGGAAGCTGATGCGCCGCGACTACTCCCGCCTGTATCTGACCGATCTGACCAACGGCACGCTGCGCACGTTGTACCGGCAGAACGGCTACTGGCGTGCGGAGTTCCGTGAGCCGCTGGCGACGATCGGCACGGCGCCGGGCGCCTGCGAGGGCGTGACCGCGACACTGCGCGTCGACGAAGGCGCAGCCGTACACCTGGGAGCGGGCCGACTGGGGCAGCGCGTCGGTCATGTCGCGCGAAGGACCTCGACCCGCTCCTCGGCATGAAGCCCGGCGAGCTGGCCGACGTCACGAAGATCGAAACCGGCCTGCTCCGCGTGCGCAGCGCCTATCGGCAGCGCGGCTACATGCAGCAGCGGTCGAGCATGACGCCGAAGCCGGACGACACGACGCGCAAGCCTGATCGCTCGCGCGTGACGATCGACGAGGGACCGCAGTTCCGCATGGGCGAGCTCACCATCACCGGGATGGACGACAAGGACGCCGAGGCGCTCCGCAAGAAGTGGCGTCTCAAGGCCGGCGACGTCTACGACGACGCGTACGTGCAGCAGTTCCGATCCGAGAACGGCTCGCCGACGCGTCGCCTGACGTTGGAAGTCGGGCTCGACGCGGCGAAGCGGGTGATCAATCTCAAGATCGTCGCGACCCCGAGAGGCGATTGACGCGGCCGCGGCTCACAACCCGAGCCGCGCTACGACAGCCACTCAGGACGCGGCACTAAAGTGCCGCGCTACTCGCTCGTCGTCAGCCGTTGGCGGAACCAGATCGCGAGGGCCTCGACGGCCACTTTGCCTTCGGCCACGGCGAGGGTGATGGTCACCAACTCTTCCGGGGTCGCCGTCAGTTCATGCCCGTTGAGGTCGGCGAACACGAGCGCGGCATGAGCTGCAACGCGCTTGTTGCCGTCAACGAAGGGATGGTTGAGCGCAAGAGAGTGCATGAGCGCCGCGGCCTTGCTGGCGAGGTCCTGATACAGGTCCTCGCCACCGAACGTCATCGCCGGGCGAGCCAGCGCGGATTCGAGGGCGCCCCGATCGCCCAGACCCGTGCCGCCTCCATAGCGCTGCAGTTGGATCGCATGCAACGCCAGGACCTGCTCGAGCGACAGGTAGCTGATGATCACTTCGCGAGTTCCCGGAACGCCCGGTCATAGCGAGTCAGGGCGCGGTCAGCCGCCGCCTTGAACCGCTTCGTGACCTTGCCGCCCTCGAGGTACCGGACCCCGGTCCGCACGAGAATCGCGCCCGTCTGTGGATGCACGGAAACATCGACCTCATCGCCCGCCTTCAACTTGAACTCCCGGACGACGTCGTGGGGTAGAGTGACGGCAAGCGACGAGCCGGTTTTGACAATTTTTCGGGTCATAGGTGACTCCTGTCAGTATTTTATCAGTATTGATGATGCTTCCCCGACTCTTGCTCGCCGCCACGCTCGTCGCCGCCGGGGCCGTCGCGCCCCACACGCAGACCACCGCGCCGCCTCCAGGTGTCACCGACACCGTGCTCAACTTCACGGCGGCCGACGGCACGCCGCTCGTGGGCAAGCTCTCGTTACCCACACAAGCCGGCGCGGCACCGCCGGTGGTCTTCCATCTGCACGGCGCCGGTCCGCGCAACTACGACCATCCGCTTCGCTTTCGCGACACTGACGGCGAGATTCGCCTCACCAACTACTACGACTACTACGCGCGCGAACTGGCGAAGCGGGGCGTCGGCTTCTTTCGCATGAGCAAACGCGGCTGCAGCTTCGACGCGAACGGGCTGCTGCAGGTCGACCGCGCGATCTTTTCGAAGGCCACGTCCACCGTGCTGATCGACGACTACGCCCGCGCGCTCGACGTGTTGCGCAAGCGTCCCGACGTTGATGCGTCGCGTATCCTCCTCATGGGCTCGAGCGAGGGCACGCGTCTGGCGCCGCAACTGGCGCTCCGCGCGCCGGCGGGCATCATCGGCCTCGCGCTCACCAGTTTCCAGCCCGACAACATCCACGACACCATCGTGTGGCAGAACACGGTCGGACCGTGGCGGGCGATCACGTACCTGGTCCCTGGCGGCGCCGATGGCGCGATCACACGCGCCGAGTACGACGAGGCGCTCAAAGCGAATGCCTCGATCGCGCAACGGCTGCCGTTTGCGACCTTCGACACCGACAAGGATGGCGTCGTGTCGGCCGACGAAACGGCGAGACTTCTGCGCCCGCGGCTCGACACGATCCTGAAGGCCGTTGAGGATCGGAACGACGACTTCCTCTGGAAGTCGCTCCTCAATCTTTCGTCGGCGTATCTTCAGGACGGCTGGAACGGCGAATCGACGCGCGCGTTCCTGCTGAAACTCAGCGTGCCGATCGGGATCTTTCACGGCGAGCTGGACGGGACAACGCGAGTGGAGGGCGTGCGCGAAGTCGAAGCTGCGGTCAAGGCGGCCGGCAGGACGAACCTCACCGTGATCACTTATCCCGGCCTCGACCACGACCTCGGCTGGACGCCCCTTGGCGCGAAGGGCGACGGACCTCCGCCGCTCCAGGACGCCTTTGGGTACGTCGCAAAGATCGCGATTGGGAACCGACTCAGCGAAACCTCAGGACTTGCTCACGGCCTGACACCGGTACTGCGACGAGAATGACGCCAGGAGACACGTCATGAGCCGCTCTTCCATCCGCCGGTCCTCGCCCGTCCCCTTCGCCCTGCTGCTCGTCGTGACCGTCATGGCCGGAACCGGACAGGCGCAGAGCCGGCCCGGGTGTCAGTCGCCCGTGCGGCCCAGCCTCGGCGTCGCCATCGGCCGTTCTTCTCCGTACATCGAGCTGACACGCGGGGCGGTGCCGAACGACGACTCCGGATCGGTCCGAGTCGAAGGCGGTACCATCGTCACCGTGCGAAGTGACCTGTCCATTGCGGGCCCATGGCGCGTCAGGGTGGAGGGATCGACGGCGCGCTGGGGTGTCAGCGTCCGAACGTACGACCCGGCAAACAATTACCAGGTGCTTGCAGACACGCCCGCCGGACACATGTCCGTGCGGCAGATCGGCGCGGCGGTCGGACTTCGCGGCGGCCGCGCACCCTTGTGCGCCCACGTACTCGTGGGCGGCGGCTTCTATTCGCTCGACTATCGCGGCGCCTCGATCACCAGTCCGGGCTTCTCGATCACTGCCGGGGTCGAGTACCCGACGGGCGACCGCGGCGCCGTGCAGGTGGATGTCCAGCTGAACCTGATCCAGACGCGTGACCGCTATCCGGTCGCCGTCTCGACCGTGCCCGCGGCGGCCCTGGTCGCCGGATGGGCATATCGATTCTAGGCATACCGCCCGTCGGCTAGGATTCTTGCGTGACGAAGGGTCCGATGCCGACCGCACGGAGTCCGAGAGACGAAAGCGTTCCTGAGCTCCTGCACCGGACCAACCTGCGGGACTTCCAGTGGAAGGCCGTGGGCTATGGTTTGGCGACCTTGACGAGCGTGGCCCTCTGGATCGCGCTCCACGACCGAATTCCGATGAAGGTCGCGCTCCCGGTCGTCGGGGCGCTCGCGATCGAGGCAGGCCGGAACATTCATTACTGGTGGCAGTGGTTGCGGTCGGCCCCGAGCGCCGATCGCGTGCATCCGGATCGGGCAAAGGAGATCGAGCAGGAGACCGTCAAGGTCATGAGCGACGCGGTGAAGGCGCGCGCGTGGTTCACGCGCAGCGTCATCGCCTGCGTCACGATTCCGTCCCTGCTCGAGCTGGCCGTTGGACTGGAACGCGCGGTCGAAGTCGCCTCGGTCGAAGCCGCGGCCGTGGAGCGGGGCGAGTGGTGGCGGCTCCTGACCGGCACCTACCTGCACGGGAGCGTCTATCACTTTGCCGGCAACATGGGCGCGCTGCTCGTGTACGCATCGATCCTCGAGTCGAAGTCGTCTCCTGCGCGCCTGCCGCTCGTGTATCTCTTCTCGGCGCTCGGCGGAAGTGTCGCCAGCGTGAGCGTTCCGCCGGACGTGCCGTCGATCGGCGCGTCGGGCGGGGTCGTCGGCGTCATCGCCTACCTCTTTCTGTTTTCGCGCCGGCAGGCGGTGAAGTTTCCGGCGGCGTTCAGGGGCGCGACGGCGTCCGTGTTCCTCGGACTGATCACGGCCGGAGCCCTCGGCTATCTGGTACATCGACAACCCCGGCCACGCCGGTGGAGCGATCACCGGCTTCCTGCTTGCGGCGCTCCTCGTGGATACCGCCCGGAACTTCGGCGACGAGATTTCTCAGCCGCTCGTGGACCTGCTCGGTTGGATCGCCATGGGAATTCTGATCGCAGGCGCCGTGGGCACGTCGCTCATCCTGGCAGGAACGCTGACTCCGGCCTGACCCGGCGATCAGAAGCCCCCTCGCCGCCCGGTCGCCGGCTGAGTCGTCGGCGGTTCTGGCGGCGCCGGCAGCGGCGGCACCGTGCCGCCGAGCTTGAACGCCCAGAGGTGGTCGCCGCGGGCGGACAACTGGAACGGGTTGCCTCCCGAGAGAATCGCGACGTACTGTTCGCCGCCGACTTCGTAGGTCGCGACCGGCGCATCGGCGCCGGCGCCAGTCTGGAATCGCCAGAGCACGTCGCCGTTTCTGATGTCGTACGCGACGAGGTTGCCGTCCGACTCGCCGTGAAAGATCAGCCCGCTGGCCGTGCTCAACAGACCGCTGCCGGTCCCGAGCGGGAACTTCGTCCGCTTCTGCCACACGATCTTGTTCGACGCCGGATCGAGCGCAGAGAGCGTGCCGGCGCGCGGCTGTCCCGGCGGGCGCAGGTAGCGCGGGCCGAACTGCGAATTGATGATGGACGCCGGCACGTAGACGAGATTCGTCTGCGGACTGAACGTCATCGGCGCCCAGTTGAGACCGCCTTGCGTTCCCGGCGTCGTGACGACCGGAGTGTCGGCCCAATAGGCGGCAAAGAGGCAATCAACGCGCGATCCGGGCGCGACGCTTCCGGTTTCGGGACACGTGGGCACCACTGAATCGCCGATCGGAAACGGCTGCGTCTTCGCGGTCTTCTGGCGCGGCTCCTGCGGCACGGGCCGCTCCTCGATGCCGATGAGCGGCTTCCCGTCCACGCGATCGAGGATGTACATCAGGCCCGTCTTGCCGCCGTGAATCAGGATCTTCCGCACCTGACCGCGATACCGGATGTCGGCCAGCACCGGCGGCGTCTGGTTGTCGTAGTCCCAGATGTCGTGATGCACCTCCTGGAAGTGCCACTTGCGGAGGCCGGTCGTCAGATCCAGCGCGACGATCGACGCCGTGAACAAGTTGTCTCCGCCGCGCGTGCTGCCATCCGTGTCGGGCCACGCGTTTCCGACGGGGACGTACACCAGTCCGAGCTCGGGATCGATCGCCGGATGCGTCCAGAGCGGCCCGCCGCCGCGCATCCAGGAGTCGCCCTCCCATGTGTTGTTTCCATACTCGCCTGGACCGGGAATGGTGTAGAACCTCCAGACTTCCTTCCCGGTCTTTGCGTCGTACGCGCCGACCTGTCCGCGGACGCCGTTCTCGCCACCCGAGACTCCGGCATAGACGAGGCCGTCGTGATAGATGACGGCACCCGGCGTGCCGCCGCGCTCGGCGAGGCGCGTCTCCCACACCAGCGCGCCGCTCTTTTGATCGAGCGCGACGACGCGCGTGCCAGCCTGACCTGAAAAAACCTTGCCTTCCGCGACCGCGACGCCGCGGTTGGTTTGACCGACGAGCGTTGGACGGTACGTCCAGATCCTCGCGCCGGTGGCCGCGTCGATGGCAAACACCTTGCCCGAGCCGGAGCCGATGTAGAGCACGCCGCCCACGACCACCGGTGTGCCTTGCATGTTGCCGGCGGGTTGTCCGTCCTCGAGACGCAGCATCCACGCGCCGCCAAGCCGCGCGACGTTGGCAGGCGTAATCTGGCCGAGCGACGAGTGTCGCTGGTTGGCGAGGTTGCCGCCGACCGTCGGGAAATCCTTCGCGCTTGGTGTGAATCCGCGTTGCCAGCCCGTCGTCGTCGCAGCGGCGAGGGCGATGAGCAGCGCGGTGCCGAGGCGACTGACGAGCGGCATCGCGAGGAGTCTACTTTATTCAATGCGAACGGGGCCCCACCCCCGTTCGCGCGACCTCCGCGCGCTCCGCACCGCGCTGCGGTCGGTCTACATTTCCCGGATCGCGCGAATCGGATCGACGCGCGCGGCTCGCCACGCGGGAATGAGCGCGGCCACGGTCGCGACGACGAGCAACACCGCCGGCGTGACGAGGAACGTCGTCGGGTCGAACGGCTCGACGCCGTAGAGCAGTCCGGAGAGGGCCGGCAGGACCAGCGCCGCGACCGCGAGGCCGACCGCGAGTCCGGCGACGGCCAGCAGAAGGCCGCCCGAGAGCACCATGCCGAGGACGCGGCGGCGGCTGGCGCCGATGGCGAGCCGGATCCCCAGTTCCTGCCGCCGCTGGCTGACGACGTATGACAGCACGCCGTACATGCCGATTGCGGCCAGCGCGAGCGCGAGCACGCCGAAGATCGACAGCACGCGGCCCGTGAGCCGCGGCGTCGCGATCGACGTCCCGACGACGTCGTCCATCGTCCGGATCGCCGCGATCGGAAGGTTGCCGTCGAGCTGCGCGAATGCTGCGCGCGGATCGGCCCGACGAGCGCGAGCGGATCGCCCGCAGCGCGGACGACGAGCGTCATGTTGCGCGCGGGGTTGCCGGACGACAGGTGCCACTGGTCGAACGCGCGGTAGAACTTCGGTTTGACCTCCGAGGTGACGCCGTTGTGCCGCACGTTGGCGACGATGCCGACGACCGTGATCCAGGGACGATCGGGTCCGCCCATCCGGAATCGCCGGTTGAGTGGATCCTGGCCGGCCCAGTACTTCGCGGCCATCGCCTCGTTGACGAGCGCGACGTTCTCGCGCCCCGCGGTGTCGTCCGCGGAGAGCCGCGGCCGCGCACGATGCGCTCGCCGAGCGCTTCGATCCCGTCCTCCGACGCGATCTGCCAGTCGCCGGGCGTGCTGACGCCCGGCGGCGGCTGGTAGTTCTCGATCGTCAGACCCCAGTCGCCGATCGGCGCCGCGAGCGGCAGGAGTCGAATCAGCCCGGCGCGCGACACGCCCGGCTGGCGCGCACATCGGCGAGCAGACGGTCGTAGAAACCGATGACTTTCTCGGGCGTGTCGTACTGCGCCGTCGGCAGCGCGAGCCGCATCGTCAGCACGCCGCGCGCGATCGAACCCGAGATCGATCTCCTGCAGCTTCCAGAGGCTGCGCGCCATCAGCACGGCGCCCGCGAGCAGCACGACCGCGACGGCGGTCTGCGCGACGACGAGCGCGGAGCGGAGGCGCTGCTTGCGCGACCGCGGTCGTCATCTGCTGCGAGCCGTCGCGCAGCGCCTCGGTCAGCCGCGGCCGCGCCGCTCGAATCGCCGGGAGCAGACTGAAGACGAAGAGCGTCGCCATGGCCAGATCGCGATCGAGAACGCAGCACCGGGAACATCCACGCGACGTCCGCCGCGCGCGGCACGCCGAGGCGGGCCGCGCGGACGATCGCCGTCACGCCGTACGCCATGGCGATCCCCACGGCCGCCGCGAGCCAGCGCGAGGACGCCGCTTTCAGTGAGCAGCTGACGGACGAGACGAGCGCGATCGGCGCCAAGCGCCGAGCGCACGGCCAGCTCGCGCGTGCGCGCGTCGGCCTTGACCAGCAGCAGATTCGCGACGTTGGCGCACGCGATGAGCAGCAGGCAGAGCACGGCGCCGAACAGCAGCAGCAGCGCCGGACGGACGCCGCCGAGCGCCTCGTCGTTGGCCGACAGCGCGAACGCGCCGAACTGCATCGGCACCGGATACAGTCCATCCGCCGTCCACTTGGTGGTGAGTGCTGAGAGCTGCGCATTGGCCTGCACGATGGTCGCGCCGGGCCGCAGGCGCGCTGCGCCGTGCAAGCCGTGGTTGCCACGATTCTGCATGTTCAACCGGAACGGCAGCCACAGGCGCGTCGGCTCCTCGGCGTCCACGACGTAGTCGGTCGGCAACTGAAACTCGCGCGGCATGACGCCGACGACTTCCACGGCCCGTCCGTTGATCTGGATCGTGCGGCCGAGGATCGAGGGGTCGCCGGCGTAGCGGCCCTGCCAGAGGCCGTACCCGAGAATGGCGGCCGTGGCCGGCGACACGGCGGCTTCCGCGTCGGTAAACGGGCGGCCGATGAGCGGGTCGGTCCCGAGGACCGCGAACAGATTCGGCGTCACCGCCGCGGCGCCGATCCGAACCGGCTCACCGTCGCCGGTCAGGTTGACCTGCAGGACGCTCCACGCGCCGGCGTCCTCGAACGCAGCGATCTGCGCTTTGTAGTCAGCCGCCTCCGCGTCCGACAGCCATGTCTTGTCGAAGCCGCGCCACTTGCTCCAGATCATCGCGACGCGGTCCGCGTCGCGGTAGGGCAGCGGCGCCAGGAGCACGTGCCGGACGACGCTGAACACCGACGTTGTCGCGCCAATGCCGAGCGCCAGCGTGAGCAGGGCTGCGATCGCGAAGCCCGGCTGCCGCCAGAGCCCCCGCCAGCCAAGTCGCGCGTCCTGCCAGGTGTCTCTGAGCATCAGGTCCCTCCGTCCGGAATAGTTGCCTGGTTAGACGAGAAACCCGGCTCAAAGGTGTAGGGTACGCAGATGGGCGACGACAAGCCGATGAAATCCGCCTACGAGCTCGCGATGGAGCGCTTCCAGAAGAAGGACGCCGAGGCCGGCATCGCGTGGGAGCCGCTCACCGACGCGCAGAAAGCCGCGGTCGCCGAGGTCCGGACCTTCTACGACGCGAAGCTCGCCGAGCTCGGCATCCTGCACCAGGCCAGCCTGCGCAAGACCTTTGATCCATCTGAGCGCGCGTCACTCGAGGACGACTACCGTCGCGAACGGGAGCGGATCGCTTCGCAGCGCGATGCGAAGATCGAGCAGGCACGCAAGGGCTCGGAATAGTCACGCGTTCAGTCTCCTGGCTCGCGGCCGGCCTTCGCGACCACGAGACCCGGGCACGTCAACCGCAGCACGTCAACCAGCGCCGGCGGAACATCGGCGAAGAGGACGTCGGCGCCGTGACTTGTGTGTTCCGTCAGGACGACCTTCGAGATCCCGAACCAATGGCTGTTCCATTCACAGCTCGCCAGGAATCTGGCTTCCCGTCTGTCGGTCACGATCTGACTTCGGGGGTGGGACGTCGCTCCGGTTGATGTCGCGCACTCGACGTCGGAGGTGACGCAGTACTCCTGCGCCAGGGCCGGTGGCGGCTCGCGCGAGAGGAATTGCTCGAGGTCCTCGTCCGACGCTGGATGGGGCACGACCAGCAGGAACGCGCTTCGATTCGTTGAAGCGTTCAGTTCGCCAGGACGCCGCGCCCTGGCGGCGAGTGCGTCCATCAGCCGTGCAAACATCTCGCCGGCCCACTCGAGTGAATGCTCGAAGTGTTCGCGCTCGCCCGGTCTGGTCGGCAACTTCGCCCAACGGTTCGCGTGCGCCAGCTTGCCCTCGAGATTGCCCTGACTGACGAACATGTCCTCGAGCGTGACGTTCGAGGACGGCTCGCCCAGCAATCGGCAATGCGCCATGTTCGAGAGGACGTCGGCCGAGAATCCGTAAACGATCCCGAACGGCGAATAGATGTGGCGGGCAGGATCGAGCGTCTCGGCGTCTGCTTTGAGCGGCGCCGCGAGACGCCCAATCAGCGCCCCATATCGTTCGAGAAGCGCGACGTGGGCTTCGCCCATGGCCGCGTAGCGCGCCGCGCCATCGGCGTTCCGAGTCACGAACAGCTCCTCGATCGTCGAGAGCGGCGCCAGAAGATCCAGGCGGGTGAGCAACAGTTCCGGATCCGAAGAGAGTCCCTGGAGGATGGCATCGACCAGCTCCAGCCGGTCGTCCCGCGCGCCGGTCGAGCAGGCCTGCTCATACGCTTCGAGCAGGGGGACCAGATCGCGAACGAGCAGTGCGCCGTCCATCGAGTTGGAGTTGCGCGTGACGGCGAGGATCTCCGCATCATCAATGTCAATGGGTTGGCCGGTCTCCCAGACGCGGTAGCGAAGTTGCGAGCGGAGATGACCGCCGGCGAGCCTGGCGCCCGCCTTGTGGACGCCGAGGCGAAACTCCGCTGTGAACGACTCCGAGATCTGCGCCGCTATCTTCAAGTACGGCTCGAGGTGACGGGTGAGCGGGCCCTGCGCGGTGTGAACCAGCCAGCGGGCGTCACGGACCAAAACATCCGTCGGCCCCGAGCCAAGTCGAGGGGGCGCGTTCAGCTGATCGAGGAGGCGCTGCACCTCGTCGAGCCGATCGCCCGCGTGCGCGGGGCCCTCATCCCAGATTCTGAGACTGAGCGCCTCGAGCTGGCGCAGCATGAAGACCGAGTAGATCGTGTGCGCGTAGCTCAGCCGGCCGCTCCGGCCGGGCCATCGATGCCGGTCCCAATGTTGATACGCACGCAGAATCAGCTCCAGCGGATCCAGTTCGTGCGAAAACCTGTCCAGCGGGATCGGCTCGAAGCCGTCGGCCAGATGCCTCGCCGCGAGCTGGCCCTTCAGCCGTGACGAGCCGGAGGGAAGCCCTGGCAGCGCGAAGAAACACGAATTCAGGAGGCTGTCGAAGTGCGCGCGATCGCGGCGCCGCGACGTGTCCTTGCCCTGCACGTTGAGCAGGTGCTGTTCGATCCGGCCGGCACCATCGTCCCGCCGGGCCAGAAACTCACTGAAGAGGGCGACGTGCTCCGCGAATGAGACGTTCACGTCGGCATGCGACCATCACGAAGCGCGCGCTTCGAGGATCACGCTCAGGCGGAGCACGCCCCTCTCGTCGCGGAAGTAGCGCGCCCAGATCGCCCGATAGCCTTTCCGGACAACGCGGTCGATCCGATCGCGCGCCGCCTGCGGCAGCGATCCGATACGCCAGTTCTCGTCTGGCAGCAGCTCGGTGACCATCTCGTAGCTGGCGCGGCCGGTGCGGTCGAAGACCGAGACCTGCTCGCCCTTGAACCGCAGCCACGCGACGAGCCGGCCGCTCATCGAGCTGACCGACGGCACCGTGAGCGGATCGCCGTCGATCTCATACCGCGCTGCCGCGGCCGCCTTCGTTCCGGCCACAGGCCGCGAGAGCAGCGCGCTCAACTGCGTCGTGCCGGTCCACATCGCGCGCAGCGTGTGGCCTTTGCTCGCGAGGTCGTTGACGTCGCGATCGATCCGGATCGTATCGCCGGCCCACTTGAGCGTGAACGCCACCGGCACGCTGTCGGCGCGCTTGACGCAGACGAACGTGACGTCACCTGCGGCGGCCTGCGCCGGATCTGGACGCGCGATCACCTCTTCGACGTCGAAGCCTTCCCGGCCGGCCTGCTCGAGCAGCTTCCAGTCCGCGGCGGTGCCCCGCGTGTGGACAATGCGATACTCGCGCCGCGCGTCGGTGGCGCCAGTCGTGCGCTCGAGAACGGCCTCGTACAACCCCAGGGAGCGTCCCGACGCGATCGTGAATCCCTTCAGCACGAACCCTTCGGCCGCGAGCTTGTTGATCTCCTCGGTGATCTTCCACGCCCGCGCGTCGCCCAGGACGCGGTATTCCGCCGTCGAGGCGCCGTCCGGCGCTTTCGTCAACACGACCACGACGTTGCGGGGAAGAAGCGGTGCGTCGGGGATCGCGACCGCATCGACACGGAAGCCCTGCTTGGCCAGCCGGTTCAGTGGTCCGGAGAGCACGGACCCCTGTTCGACGAGCACTTCAGTGGAGGGCGACTGCGCGCCCGCCGTCAGACTGAGACTGACGGCGAGCAGCGCAGCGGTTGGAGTGCCCGCCCGAAGCGGGTGGGCTGAAAGCATGCGGGATGATAGCCGACCTGGCTAGTTCTTGCGCGCGCGACGGCGGCGGGCGGCGAGCGCCGGAAAATGGGCCCAAACGCCGCATAGGGCTTCCTGAGAGAAGACTTTTGACGCCTGCCGATGCCCGTGCTTAACTGAGGTGCTCTCCAGCCATGGACGGATCGACGCCGGCGCCCGCCGAGATCACGCGGCTGCTGCACGAGTGGCAAAGCGGCAATCGCGACGCGCTCGATCGACTGATGCCGCTCGTCTATGCCGAGCTGCACACGCTCGCCTCGCGGCAACTTTCACATGAATGGCGGCACAACCGGCTGCAGACGACCGCGGTCGTGAGCGAGGCCTACGTGAAGCTCTTCGGCCAGCGCGAAGTCGACTGGCAGAATCGCGGCCACTTCTTTGCCATCGCGGCGCAACTGATGCGGCGCATCCTGGTCGATCACGCGCGTCGCGGGCTGCGCGAGAAGCACGGCGGGCAGGTGATCCACGTCGCGCTCGAGCAGGCCGCGTCGACCGCCGGCGGCTCGCCGATCGACGCCGATCGAAGCGCTCGCGCTGAACGACGCGCTCGAGAAACTCGAGCGGCTCGACGCGATGCAGGGCCGCGTGGTCGAGCTGCGATTTTTCGGCGGGCTGACGGTCGAGGAAACCGCCGCCGCGCTGACCGTGTCGCCGAAAACGGTCAAACGCGAGTGGGCGCTCGCCAAGGGCTGGCTGCACCGCGAGCTGACCGGCCGGACGCCATGAGCGCGGTCCGTCTGACCCTGTTTGGCGCCGAAACGCGCGTACACCTCTACTCATGACGCGGGACGAGTGGCAGCGAATCAAGAGCATCACGGCTGACGCCTGGGATCAGCCTGACGAAGCGCGGGCGGCCTTCGTCGCGGCGGCCTGCGCAGGCGACGAGGCGCTCCTGCGCGAAGTGGAGTCGCTCCTGCGCGCGGCGGTCGATGCGGAAGACCTCTACGAGACGCCCGCGATCGCGCTCCCGGGCGGGGCCGAGGCGCTCGGGGAGATCGCGCGATCCGGTCCGGTCGTGAGCGGAGCGCGCATCGGCGTGTACCGCATCGTGCGGGAACTGGGTCACGGCGGCATGGGCGCCGTGTATCTCGCCAACCGCGCCGACGGCGAGTTCGAGCAGCAGGTCGCGATCAAGTTCGTCGGCAGCCGCATCGCCAGCACGCTGATGCTCGAGCGCTTTCGTGAGGAGCGCCGCATTCTCGCCGTCCTCGAGCACCCGAATGTCGCGCGCCTCCTCGACGGCGGCACCACGCCCGACGGCTGTGCCGTACGTCGTGATGGAGTACGTCGACGGCGTGCCCATCAACGAGTTCTGCGACGCGCGCCGGCTCGCGGTGCCGATCGCGCATCGCGCTCTTCCGGCTCGTCTGCGCCGCGGTGAGCTACGCGCACCAGCGGCTCGTCATCCATCGGGACATCAAGGCGGGCAACATCCTCGTCGACCGCCGAGGGCGCGCCGAAGCTTCTCGACTTCGGCATCGCGACGCTCGTCGAGCCCGGCCTCGCGGCCGAAGCGCGCGCGCGCACGGTGCTGCGCGCGCTCACGCCCGACAGCGCGAGCCCCGAGCAGGTCCGCGGCGAGCCGATCACGATCGCGGCCGACGTCTACGCGCTCGGCATGCTGTTCTACCGGCTGCTGACGGGCGACAGTCCGTACCGGAAGAGCGCCACCACCGACGTGCAGTTGATGCGCGCCATCTGCGACGAGGTGCCTCGTCCTCCGAGCGCGGCGACGCGTCCGCCCGACGCAGGCGCCTGCCGGCCGCCGGAGCGGATCGATCGCGATCTCGATCTGATCGTGCTCAAGGCGCTGCGCAAGGAACCCGATCGGCGCTACAGCTCGGCCGATCAGCTGTCCGACGATCTCGGGCGCTATCTCGAAGGGCGGCCGGTCGCCGCCGCGCCCGACTCGCGCGCGTACCGCGCCGGCAAGTTTCTGCGGCGCCATCGGGTTCCGACGGTGGCGCGCCGCCGTCGCGCTGGTCGCCGTGCTCGCCGGGGCCGGCGTGGCCGTGCTATCAGGCGCGCGTCGCCCGCGAGGAGCGTGCGCGCGCCGAACGGCGCTTCGACGATGTCCGGAAGCTGGCCAACTCGTTTCTGTTCGAGTTCCACGACGCGATCGCGGAGCTGCCGGGGGCGCTTCCGGCGCGGCGGCTCGTCGTGAAGCGCGCAGCCGAGTATCTGGACGGCCTGGCGAAGGAATCGGCAGGCAACGTCCCGTTGCAGCGCGAGCTGGCGACGGCGAATCAGCGCCTCGGCGACATCCTCGGCGGCGGCGGCGTGTCGAACCTCGGCGACATCCCGGGCGCCGAGGTTCGCTACAACGCGGCGCTGGCGATGTGGGAGGAGCTGGCGGCGCGGCGCGACGCCGAGCCCACCGATCTCGAAAACCTGGCGCGGCTACGTGTCGAGCACAGCCGTTTCCTGCTGGTTCGTGGCGCTCTGGATCGCTCCGAACAATCCGCGGCCGATGCCGTTGCGCTGCTGCGCACTCCGCGCGGTGAGCGCGCCGGCGGAGAACGGCACGCCGGCATGCTCGCGACCTCGCTCCACCAGCTTGGCTACATCCAGAGCCGGCGCGGCAAGAACACGGCCGCGCTCGCGTCATTCGGGGAGGCCGTGCACTACGCCTCCAACCAGCTCAAAACGCTGCCGGAGGATCCGCGGGAACTGCAGCGAAGCGCCCGCATCGAGGCGGACTACGCCAGCCAACTCCAGCGCGCCGGCCGTGCCGCTGAAGCGGTCGACGCCGCCCGCGCCGCCCGGCGCAAGCTGGAGGGGCTCCTCGCGACCGATCCGCACAACGTGCGCACTCAGCAGACGCTTGCGCTGGCGTTGCAGAACGAAGCGACGGCGCTCGCCGCGACGGGCGACCGGAAGGGCTCGGTCACCGTGTTCGGCGAAGCCGTCAAGGTGTCCGAAGCCCTGCGCGCAGCCTCGCCGACGGACCAGTCGGCGCAGATCGGCGCCATGCTCGCGCACTACGCGCTTGGCGTCGCCCTCCTTCAGTTCGGTGACACGACCGAAGGCATCGCCACGCTTCGCAATGCCGTGGTCGAAGCCGAAGCCGTTCGCAAGATCTCCTCCGGCAACGACTACATCATCAATCAGCTCGCCTCGATCAAGCTCGAGCTGGGCGAAGCGCTGCTCACCAGTCACCCGCAGAGCGCCGAAGGGTGCCGGCATCTTGATGAGGGGCTGGGACTGTGGGACGGGCTCGCGAAGCGATCCGCCGTGCCGGAAGAGTCGGGGAGGCACAGGAAGCGCTTCGAAGTGCTCCGCGCGCAGTGCCACGTGCCGCGGATTGCAACCCAGATCCGCGCTACGCTTGTCGAAAAGCTGTTACGTCAGCGGCGAGCCGGGTTATGGCCCGCCAACCGCTAGACGATGTCCTTCTCGCCCGTGCGGATGTTGTAGCCCTGTTCGACGGGCAGGACGAAGACGCGGCCGTCGCCGATCTCGCCGGTGCGCGCCGCGCTGATGATGGCCTGAATCACTTCGTCCACGACGGGGTCGGGCACGACGATCTCGATCTGCATCTTGGGCAGGAGGCTCACGTTGTATTCCTTGCCGCGGTAGATCGCGGCGTGGCCCTTCTGGCGCCCGTGGCCGCGCACTTCCGTGACGGTCATGCCCGAGATGTTCAGCTTGCCGAGGGCATCGCGGACGTCGTCGACCTTGTTCGGGCGGATGATGGTCTTAATCAGCTTCATGACCCTGTTCCAGCATGCGCTCGAGGCCGCGCTGCAATGCGATCCGTTCGTGTTCGGACAGCCGCGCGCCCTGGCGCGTGACGTGAAAGACGTCGATCGCCGTGTGACCTTCGGTTGAGATCAGGACGAGATCGACGTCGTGTCCCTGGTCCGAGATGACGCGGCTGATCCGGTAGAGCAGCCCGAGCGCATCGTCGGCGACGATTTCGAGCACGGTGTACTTCTGCGAGTGGCCCGTGTCGAAGCGAACGACGGGCGTGACGCGCGAGGGGCGTTTGTAGACGAGGCTGCGCTCCTTGCCTGTGAGCAGCGCCGTCACGTCGAGTGTTCCGGCGACGACCTCCTCCAGGCGTCGCGCGATCGTGGACGTCGCGTCGCCGTTGTGCTGCAGGAAGCCCTCTTCGTCCGTAAACTGAAACAGATCGAGCACCAGCCCGTCCCGCGTGGTCATCGCCTGGCCGCGCAGGATGTCCATGCCGAAGTACGACAGCACCCCGCACGCGTTCGAGAACAGGTAGGGTCGATCGAGCGTGACGAGCGTCAGCTCCCAGATGTCGTCTTTTTTCTCGAGGAACGTGTGCGCTTCGCCCGGCTGGATCTCGCGCGCGAGGCGGATGTGGCGATAGTCGAAGAGCGCCAGGTAACGCCGCGGCAGCCCGCTGACGAAGCGCTCCAGCTCCTCTTCGCCGATGTCGGCGGGCCGGCTCGCCCGCAGGATCGACAGCTCCGCCGGGTCGCCGCCGATGAGGTCATCGGCGTACGCGAGCGTCAGGTGGTTGTAGGCATCGACGTACAACCGCCAGAGTTGCTCTTCCTTCCACGGCGTCAACGTTCCGGGGCCCACCGCCTCGATGTCCACGAGCGTCATGAGGCAGAGCATCTTCAGGAGGTCCTCGTTGCCGACGAGATTCGCGAACGTCCTGACGACTTCCGGATCCTCCGAGTCGCGCCGGAACGCGACGTGCGACATCTGCAGGTGATGCTGAATGAGGAACTCGACCGTGCGCCGCTCGTCCGGCGAGAGCGCGAGGCGGTCCAGCATGCCGGCCGCCATGCGGACGCTCTCGAGCGCGTGATCCTCGTCCTTCCATTTGCCGACGTCGTGAAAGAGCAGCGACAGCGACAACAAGTCGGGCGCGTGGACTTCCTGCAGCAGGCCGCTGAAGCGCGCCCGGGCCGCCGTCGGCGGCGTCGAGCAGCGATTCGAGATTCCGCAGTGTCAGCAGCGTGTGCTCGTCCACCGTGTACTTGTGGTAGAAGTCGCGAATCACACGCGAGTGGATGCGCTCGAACTCGGGAAAGACCCGCCCGAGCAGCCCGCAGTCGTGCATCTGTGACAGCCGGGCGTACAGGCCAGGGCGCGGCCGCAGCAGGTCGCGCAGCGTCAGACGTTGCGCCTGGGTCGTGACGAAGTCCTCGGGTCCGCGGCGGCCGGCATGACGCGCGATCCAGGTCAGCGTCTGGTCGGCGACCGCCGAGCCGCGCTCGATGGCCGCTCGAAACGCCAGCAGCCACGAGCCGGGATCCGACGCCGCGCGCGCGCGATCGACGAAGCGGATGCCGTCGTGCGCAAGCTCCAGGTTTTCGCCGACGGGAAGCCGGTCGGCGCGCGGCGAGTGTCCCCAGGCCGCTCCTGACGCCCACTCCAGCATCTGCGACACGGCGCGCGCGTGACGAAAGTAATCTCCCATGAGCGCTTCGACGCGTTGCTGCGGCTGGGCGCCCGCATATTCGAGGACATCGGCCACCTGTTCCTGCAACGCATGCGTCAGCACGTTCGCATTGCGGCCGCCCTCGAGATGGAGCACCGATCTGATCCGCAGCAGGAAGTCCTCGGCTTCACTCGAGCCGGCGCTCGTCGAATCGGCCGTGACCGAGCCGTGCTTCACCCGCGAGCGTGCGAATCCACGAGATCGTCGCGACGTCGCGCAACCCGCCGGGCGCGAGCTTGAGGTCGGGCTCGAGCTGATAGAACGTGTCGTTGAACGTCGCGTGCCGTTCTTCCGTCAGCGTCCTGAGCGTCTCGAGCAGGCGCCGGGCGGACCCCCGTCCGGCTCGCGGCAGCGGCCGGCGAATCGAGCGGAAGACACGCGCGTCTCCCACGAGCAGTCGCCCGTCGAGCAGCGCGAGCAGCAATTCCGGATGGTCCTCGTCCGGATCCTCGAGATCGGCCAGCTCGCGCACCTGGTGACCGACAGCCAGTTTCAGATCCCACAACGGGTGGAGCAGCGACTTGATGACGCGCTCCTCCGACGACCCGATCTCCCCGTCGAAGACGATGAGCAGGTCGATGTCGGAGTGGAGGCAGAGCGTCCGGCGGCCGTAGCCGCCGAGCGCGCAGATGGCGAGGGGCGCCGTGGCGCAGGTATGGGCCGTGAGGGTGATCTCGCGAATCAGATCGTCGATCCGCCGCGCATAGCGCGCCTGCGCGAGCTGGCCGCCTTGTCCCCGCCGAATCTCGGCCGCGAACTCGGCCTGTGCCTGGCTCAGGCGGCCGGTGACGGCCGCCCGGCGCTCGTCGACGTCTTGCGCGGAGGTCATCACGCGCTATTCCCAGTTCCAGAAGACGGCGCGGCTCTTCCAGAGCCGGCTTCGCCAGTCCGCGTCAGGCGAGGCGGACGCCGCCGCTTCCTCTCCGCTCGCCGCCGGATCGTCCTGGTGGCTCTCGACCGCGCCTTCCGGAGCAAAGCCCGCGTCGGGCGTGCCTTCGACGGTCTCGTCGAGCGGGCCTTCATTTCTTCTGACGTCCATGTTCGTTCCTCCAGCCTTCTTCCTTTATTCGCTTAGTTCGAAGCCGCAACCGGGGCCGGCGTTGACTGGCGCTCGGCGTCAACGGGCACGTCGCCGAACGCGACGGCCGCGTGCGCCGCCTGTCCCTCGACGATGTAGGCGATCTCGCCGTGCTCGGTGAGATCGAGGCCGCTCTCTTCGTGCTCGGGATCGACACGAAGCCCGAGCACGGCATCCAGCACTTTGAGCAGGACGAACGTCACACCGCCGGCATACGCCCAGGTCGCAAGAATCGCGACGGCCTGGATGCCGACGAGTCCCGGATTGCCGAAGAGCAGACCGTCGCTGCCGGCCGGGTTGATGGCTTTCGAGGCGAAGACGCCGGTGAGCAGCGCGCCCAGCGTGCCGCCGACACCGTGGACGCCGAAGACGTCGAGCGAGTCGTCCAGCCGCGACCGCGCGCGCACGCTGACGGCGAAGAAGCACGCCACGCCGGCGATCGCGCCGATGACGAGCGCCGACAGCGGGCTGACGAACCCCGAGGCGGGCGTGATGGCGACGAGACCCGCGACCGCGCCGCTTGCGGCGCCGAGCGCTGTCGGCTTGCCCTTGATCGCATAGTCCATCGCCAGCCACGCGAGCGTGGCCGCCGCGGCGGCGGTGTTGGTGGCCACGAATGCCGCTCGTGGCCAGGCCGCTCGCGGCGACGGCGCTGCCCGCGTTGAATCCGAACCAGCCGAACCACAGCAGCGCCGCACCGAGGATGGTGAACGGCAGGTTGTGCGGCGGCATGGGCGTGTGGGGAAAGCCGCGGCGGCGGCCGATGACCACCGCCGCGACGAGCGCCGAGATGCCCGAGCTGATGTGCACGACCGTGCCGCCGGCGAAGTCGAGCGCGCCCATCGTCCGCAGCCAGCCGCCGACGCCCCAGACCCAGTGGGCGAGCGGCGTCGTACACGACGGTGCTCCAGAGCACCAGGAAGAGCACGAACGCCTTGAACTTCACCCGCTCCGCGAAGGCGCCCGTGATGAGCGCCGGGGTGATCGCGGCGAACATGCACTGGTAAATCATGTAGGCCTGATGCGGCACGGTCGCGGCATAGTCCGGATTGGGCTCCAGGCCGACGCCGCGCAGACCGATCCAGTCGAGCCCGCCGATGAGCCCGCCACGGTCGGGCCCGAAGCTGAGCGAATAGCCCCAGAGAATCCAGGTGACGCTGACAAGGGCGATCGCGACGACGCTCTGCAGCATCGTGCCGAGCACGTTCTTGCCGCGCACCATGCCGCCGTAGAAAAACGCCAGCGCCGGCGTCATCAGCATGACGAGCGCGGTCGACAGCAGCAGAAACGCGGTGTCTCCTGTGTTGATGGTGCTGGCGGCGTCCTGAGGCATGCGGCGTCCTTGAAGAAAACGAGAACCATCCCGGAAACGTCCAGGCGACCGCTGCTTTAGCAAGATGAGGGCCACGCGGCGAGTCAGACGCGGATGACGAACGGGCGAAATTGCTGGGAAAACTGAAGAAACAGGGAGCGGCCGCATTTGGTCGGCCGACAAGCGTGTGGCGCGCGGCCGCCGATCCGACAATAGTGTGGGAATCTTGAACTGGCGTCTGACAGGGGTCAGAGCTCCGACTGTGGAAAACTCCTGCAACTCTGCTCATCCATGTTGCAGGAGTTTTCCACAGCTCAGAGCTCTGACCCCGATACGTTGTGGGATCGCACCATGGTTCCCACAAAAACGTCGAATTATGACCGGAAGCGCCGGCTGTCGATGTGGTGCTTCCGCACTTTGTAGCTGATGATGCGTTCCGTGGAGTGGAGGAGCTTCGCGGCCTTGGTGACATTGCCGCGCGTCGTCTTCAGCGCGTCCTGGATCAGATCCTTCTCGTAGGCGTCGACGGCTTCGGTCAGGGAGAGGTTGGTCACGGTGCCGGAGGCTTCGGCGGTCTGTAACGTCGGCGGCAGGTGATGGCCGTGGATGACGTTGCCGTCGCAGACGAGCACCGCCCGCTCGATGATGTTCTGCAGCTCCCGGACGTTGCCCGGCCAGTGATACGCCATCAGCATGTCGATCGCCGGCGTCGAGATGCGCTTGATGTGCTTGTGGTGCTCGATCGAGTACTTCTCGAGAAAGTGGTCGGACAGCAGCAGCACGTCCGTCTTCCGCTCGCGAAGTGGCGGGACGAAGATCGTGAAGACGTTGAGGCGGTAGTGCAGGTCCTCCCGGAACGTGCCGGCGGCGATCGCCTTTTCGAGGTCCTTGTTGGTCGCGGTGATGAGCCGGACGTCCACTTTCACCGCGTCGGTGCCGCCGAGCCGCTCGAACTCCCGTTCCTGCAGGACGCGCAGGAGCTTGATCTGCGTCGAATGATGCACGTCGCCGACCTCGTCCAGGAACAGCGAGCCGCTGTCGGCAAGCTCGAAGCGTCCCTTCTTGCGGGCCTGCGCGCCGGTGAACGCGCCCTTCTCGTAGCCAAACAGCTCCGACTCGATGAGCGAGTCGGGCAGCGCCGCGCAGCTCACCTTGACGAACGGCCGCGTCGATCGCGGCGAGTTGTAGTGGATGGCGTGGGCGATGAGCTCCTTGCCGGTCCCCGACTCGCCCCGGATCAGGACGGTGGTGTTGGTGCGGGCGACCTGGGCAATCTGTTCGTAGACCCGGCGCATGGGGCCGCTGTTGCCGATGATGTGCGAGAAGTCGTACCGCTCGCGCAGCTCCTCGCGCAGGTGGATGTTCTCTTCGAGGAGGCGCAGCCGCTCGGTGTCCGCGAGCCGTTCGACCTTGAGCGCCTGCGCGATCATCGAGGCCATCACCCGCAGGAACCGGACCACGTCGTCGTACGCCCGGTCCGGCGTGAAGGGCAGATCCACGGACAGGGCGCCGGCCGCCTTGCGGTTGAGCACGATGGGGACGCAGACGAACGTGAGCTCCTGTTCGTCCAGGTCGGGCCGGCCGGCGCGATTGAGGAACAGCGGCTCACGGCTGACCCGGGGGACGACCACCGGCTTGCAGCTCTCGACCACGCGCCCCGTCACGCCCTCGCCGACCCGATACCGCGCCCGTTGCCCCTCGGCCGGCATGCCATGGGACGCCTCGACGTGCAGCTCCTTGGTATCCTGATTGAGCAGGGTGACGGCGCTGCGCACCATCCCGTGCTGGCGAAGGCCTTCCAGCACGCGACGCAGCGCGGATCGAAGATTCGGCGCCGCGGTGAGCGTTTGATTGACGTCCAGTAACGTCGCGAGCTCGTCGAGGTTGGCTTTCGATTGGGTCACGAGGTGAAGCGCTGCCGGCTGAATGCGAGTATATAGCTGGTCTGGAGACAGGCATGAGACTGAGGCGTGTGGCGGTACTGATCGTGATGGGAGGCGTGAGCGCAGCCGGGTGCGCGATGGGGCGTCGCACGGACGTCGTCGTGTCGGGCGCGACCGTGCCGCGGGCGGCGCAGGAAGTGCTCAACGCGAAATGGCATGGCTGGACACCCGCCGAGGTCGATCAGCAGGCGACGGCCTGCCAGCCCGCCGGCAGGACCGCGCCGGTCGCCTTGACCGCCGACTTCGACAGCGACACGAAGCCGGACCTCGCCCTGGCCGTCAAGACGGCGGACGGCACCAAGCTCGTCGCGCTGCTGCAACGAGGCGAAGAATACGAGCTCTTCGAGCTGGCTCCGCCCGCCGATGGCCAGGCCGCCTATCTGGGTCTCGAGAAGCGCGGCACGAAGTACGCGAGCCCGCTCACGTCAACCGACGACTTCTACGCGGCCGACACCCTGACCGCCTACCGGTGCGGCACTCCGCCCGTCCACTACCTGTGGACCGGGCTAGGCTTCAAGCGCGTCGAGGCCGGGAAGACTCCGTAGCGCCTCGGCAATCAGACGTTCCCGCGTCCATCCACGCGCCCGCAGATCGCGCACGCCGGTGTCGCCGTCCGATTTGCTCAGCTTCCGGGTCGGTGACTTCATCAACAGCGGATGGTGCGCGAAGGTGGCCACGCTCGTCCGGCCCAGGAGACGCGCCAGACGAATCTGCCGGCCCGTCGACGGAAGCAGGTCGAGCCCGCGGATCACGAGGTCCACGCCCTGCAGCCAGTCATCGACGCTGGCGACGAACTGATACGTCCAGTTGCCGAGGCGGTCACGAATGACCACGTCGCCGCACTGCGCCGGTGGATCCTGCGACACCTTCCCGCAGAGCAGATCGTCGAACGTCTCGACACCCGGCGCGAGACGCACACGCCAGGCCACATCGGCCCCGAGGCCAAGATTCCGGTTACGGCAGGTGCCGGAGTAGCGCCGCTCGCCGTTCGTCACCGGGTCCGTCGCGGCGCCCGCGGCATCGAGCTCGCGGCGCGTGCACGAGCAGCCGTACACGAGCCCCGCGTCGGTCAGCCGCGTCGCAGCGTCGGCGTACAGATGGTGCCGGTCACTCTGTCGTGACTCGCAGGGACCCGCGCGAAACGCGTCCGTCGGAAACACATCGGGCACGAAGCCGAGCCAATCGAGATCCTCGAGCAGCGCCTGCTCGTACTCGGGACGGCAGCGCTGCGCATCGTGGTCTTCGATTCGCAAAAGCACCCGTGCCCCTCGCGCGCGCGCCATGCGCCAGACATACAAGGCGTTGACCACGTGTCCAAGGTGCAGGAAACCGGTCGGGGCAGGAGCAAAACGAGTCAAGGACACTGACGCTGGCATTTTCGATTTCGGATTTTCGATTGTCGATTTAGAGCATGCTCTAAATCCCAAATCCTAAGTCGCCAATCGTAAATGCAAGGATCATTTCAGGGCTTTTGCCCGGCGTAGAATCGATTTGATGTCGACGCGCTTGCCGCCCCGAATGGGCGCCCAGAGATCGCCGACCTGTCTGAATCGCGCCGGCGCCGTGCGAATCGTGAAGTCGCGCGGGATCGAGGTCCTTGTCGACTTCCTTCCAGCGTGAGCGGCGTCGACACGCCGGCGTAGTCGCTCGCGCGCGCAGAGTACGCCGTCGCCAGCGTCTTGCCGAGGATGTTCTGCAGGTAGTCGACGTAGACCGTGCCGCGCGGCCGCCTCTTCACCATGCGCTCGACCGTCGCGACCTTCGGATGCTTCGTCGCGACGATCGTCGCGATGATCTGGCAGAGCAGCTGGCCGGTCTCGTACGTCGTGCGTCGGCGGCAGCGGGATGTAGATGTGCAGACCGCGCGAGCCTGACGTCTTCGGCACGCCGGGAATGCCGTAGCCGATCCAGCTCGTCCTTCACCCAGCGCGCGACGTCGAGCACCTGCGTCGAAGTCGGCGCCGTCGCCGGGATCGAGATCGATCGCGGCGTAGTCCTGGTGGAGCGGATCGCGACACGCGCGAGAACCACGGGTCCTGCGAGATCGCCGCGAGCTGCGTCATGTAGAGCAGCGTCGTGAGCGATCCGCCGATCAGCCGATCGCGCGGGCCCTCTTCGTCGATCGGCTCGATGTCCTCGGGCAGCACCTCGCGCCGCACGCCCGGCGGCGGCGCTTCGGGATGGCGCTGCTGGTAGAACGCCTGCTTCTCGATGCCGTTCGGGAAGCGCTTCATGACCAGCGGCCGGTCGTCGACGGCCGGCAGAAGCAGCGGCGAGACTTCGACGTAGTACCGCAGCAGATCGCCCTTGGTGATGCCGAGCGTCGGCCAGAAGACCTTCGCGAGATTCGTCACGCGCAGCGTGTCGCCGTTCGGGCAGCGCGAGGTCGCCGTCCTTGCGCGTGTCCTCGAGCTCGTGGAGGCGATCGACGAGAGCGAGACCTCGGCGGGTCGTTTCCGGCCGGCGTTCGTCTCCGCGGAAACGACCCCCGACGGTCTTTGTCACGCGTGCGTTCCGCCTGTACCTGCCGCTCGGCGGCAAGGGCCGGCGCCGGCTTCGCCGGCGCCGGCTCTTCGCGCCGGACGTCGCGCGCCTTCTTGTCGGTCGCGCGTGCCCAGGTACACCGGCTGCCGCAGCAGGCCGTCGCTCGTCCACTCCGTGAACCGCACTTCGACGACGAGTGTCGGGCTTCGACCCAGTGCGGCCTTCTCCATCGTCTTGAACGCGTCGGCGAACGGGCTCTCGGGCGCCTTCCGCGGCGCGCAGCAGCTTCGCCGACGCGATCGAGCTCCTTCTGATCGAAGCCCGTGCCGACGCTGCCGGCCCAGCGCAGCGCGCCTGCCGTCGTCGTAGTAGCCGACGAGCAGCGAGCCGAAGTGCTGCGCGGGTCTGGCGCGGCTCGGTCCAGCCGCCGACGACGAACTCCTGCTGCTTGAGGAGCTTCATCTTGCGCCACGCCGGCGTGCGCCGGCCGCTGTGATACAGCGACTGGCCGTCCTTGACGATGAGTCCTTCCCAGCCTTCGTCGCTGCGCGCGCTGCAGCATCGGCGCGGCCGTCGTCGGCGACGATCTCGCTCAGGCGGACCAGCCGGCGCTCGGCGCGCGCGTCGGCCGGATGCGCTCCTGCAGGCGCAGCCGGCGCGCGGCGAGCGGCTGGCCGCGCAGGTCCTCGTCGCCGTCGCGCAGCAGGTCGAACAGGATCGAGCGCGGCCGGCTGATCGCGCTCCGCGCGCGCGATGTCGGCCGGCGACGTCAGGTGAATGCGGCCCTGGATGTGCTGGAAGCCGAGCGGCCGGCCGTCGGCGTCGATCGCGACGATCTCGCCGTCGAGCAGCAGCGGGCTCGTCGAGCCGCGTCGCGATGGCCTGCCAGCGCCTCGCACGATCGCCGGGAACTGCGCGGTCTTCTCGATGCCGTTGCGCGAGTAGAGGGCGACGTGCGGCGCCGCTGCCGCGCTTGGCCGGCGGCCGCGACGTCGACGAGCGCGCGGATGCCGTCGTACTTGGGCTCGTAGACCAGGCCCGCGCTGGGCGACCGGCGGCTCGTCGAGCGACGCCAGCATCGGCCGGACGAGCGGCCGGATCGTCGCGCCACGTCGGCATGGGGACATATTGTAGGCACAGGCACTGGGCACTGGGCACTGGAGTCGGCAGGTGAGTGCAGTGCCAAGTGCCCAGCGCCTGGTGCCTGGTTCGTGCCACGGTCGTGCAGTGCCGTGCACGGCTGGCTTTCGATCGCCGATGCGCCGATAATGCCCGTTGCTGGAGTCAGACGACATGGCAGCACGACCGACCTGGAAGGGTTATCTCAAGATCAGTCTGGTCAACATCCCCGTCCGTGTCTTCCCAGCCACGGACGCGGCGGCGACCATCAGCTTCAACCAGCTCCATCGCGAATGCCGGACGCGCATTCAGCAGAAGCGCTGGTGTCCGACGTGCCAGGTCGAGGTCGCCAACACCGACCTCGTCAAGGGCTACGAGTTCGAGAAGGGCAAGTACGTCGTCCTCGACGAGGAGGACATCGCCAAGGTCCGGCCCGAGTCGACGCGCGTCATCAACGTCGTGCAGTTCGCCGACGCGAAGATGATCGATCCGGTCTACGTCGAGCGGCCGTACTACCTCGCGCCGGACGGCGACGTCGCCGCCGAGGCGTTCGCCGTGATGCGCGAGGGCATGGCGGGCAAGGCCGCCGTCGGCAAGGTCGCGCTCTACGGCCGCGAGTATCTGGTCGCGATTCAGCCGCGCGAGAACGGCCTCGTCATGTACACGCTGCGCCACGCGAGCGAAGTGCGCTCGATGGGCGCCATCGACGAGCTGAAGATCGGTGCCGGCGAAGATCAAGCCCGACGAGGTCAAGCTCGCGCGGCAGGTGATCGGCAACTTCGAGACCGAAGGCGACCTGACGCAGTACAAGGACGACTATCAGGAACGAGCTGCGCAAGATCATCGACGCGAAGATCGCCGGCGAGGAAATCGTCGCGCCCGGCGGAGGAGGCGCCGCCGAAGGTCGTCAACCTCATGGACGCGCTGCGCCAGAGCCTCGAGCGCGTCTCGACGACGAAGAAGCGGACCGCCAAGATCGCCGAGGCCGAGACCGCGCAAGGCCGTCAGAAGCGCCCCCGCGAAAAACGCGCCCGAGGGTGACACCGCGTGCCCGCCCGGTACTAGCATCGTGGCGGTGGCCCCAACACGAAAAGCCCAGGCTCGCCGGACCGAGCCGCCCCCTGGGCTCGCCGGAAATCCCGCAGTTCCATCTTCCGGCGACCGGCAAGAAGGGACTGTACGCGCCCGCGCCTGTACGGCGCCGCCACGGATTCAATTTCGGCGACCGGAAGCGGACAGGTCGACGAGACGCGGCGGGTCGCGTTCCTGCGTGCCGCTCGACGCGACGACACGGACAGTGGACTGGGAACGGCGCCAGGCCGATCGATCGTGCGGCCGGATCAGCTCGCTGAAAGACGCGCCGGTCGAGCGCCGACTACCTGCCGCTGCCGTCGGGCGCGATGGAGGTGAAGAGCTTCACGCGGTGGGCCAAGAACTTCGATCGCTGGCTGGCGCGGACGCAGCGGCTGGACGTGCCGACGAAAGACGAAGCCGCCCGACGCGCCGTCCGACGATCGGCCCCAAGCGCGGCGGCGTGTCGGTCGAGCTCGTGGCGATTGTCTGGGAGCTGACGTAGCGCGGATGGGCTTGTAATCCGCGTGGGGACGCACGTAGCGCGGCTTGGTTTGCAAGCCGCGTGTGCACCTCACGTAGCGCGTTCAGCTCCGCGATCAGCCACCTTCATCAGCTTCGAGATGCGCCGTCAGCTCTTCGTCGCTCGGCCGCACCACGCGAGGAGGCGGCTGGCCGACGTCCGGCCGAATCCGGGTGACCGCCGGCAGGCCCGGGTCGCCGTCGACGACGCGCACGGCGTAGTAGCCAGTTGCCCACGGCGGCGAGCCCGGCCACTGACAGACTGCCGGCGAGCGCAAGCTTCCGCCACTTCGAGGCCGTTGCCGAATCGATCGCAAGGCGGCACGGGCACGCCCGCGACAGTGCGAGTCGTCTCCGCGTCGGCCGCGGGCGGCGCTGCCGGGTGCGCGCCGGCCAGCGACTTCGCCGCGCGTTTGACCAGGTCGACCCCGATGACGCGCTCGCTCGTCGACGCGGCCTTCCTGCAGCGTGCGATCGCACAGCACGTTCACGCGGCGCGGCAGCCCGCGCGACAGCTCGGCGATGAGCCGCAGCGCGTCCGGCTGGAAGCCGACGCGCGTCGGCGCCGCCGGCGATCGCGAGCCGATGATAGATGTAGGCCTCGACTTCGTCGCGCGACAGCGGCGTCAGCGCCACGCGGCGCGTGATGCGCTCGTTCAGCGCGTACATCGGCTCGGTCTTGAGCGTGTTCAGCAGCATCGGCTGGCCGCACAGCACGATCTGGACGAGGCGCTTGCCGTCGCGCTCGAACGCCGTCAGCATCCGCACTTCGTCGAGCAGCGTCGGCGACAGGCTCTGCGCCTCGTCGATGACGACGACTGCGCGCGAGTCGATCGACGACGAGCGACCGCAGGAAGCCCTCGAGCGCGTCCATCAGCTGCGGCACGTCGGCGCTCGGCCAGCGCGCCGCGGCGCAGCTCTTCGCGCGAGACCAGCCCGAAGTCGCGCAGGATGAGCCGCAGCATCTCCGGGCCCGTCATGTAGGGCTGGTGCAGGATCGACGAGAACGTCCGATCGCCCAGCGACCCGATGACCGCGCGGCACAGCGTCGTCTTGCCGCTGCCGGTTTCGCCGGTGAGCAGCAGCAGGCTCTCGTCCCGCGCCAGTCCCGTTCAGGAGCTCGTCGTAGGCCCGGCGATGCGGCGCGCTCAGGAAGAGGAACTTGGGATCGGTCGAGATCGCGAAGGGCTGTTCTTTGAGGCCGTAAAACGTCTCGTAGATCGGATCGGCGAGGGAACTCAGTGATGCCGGGGGCTGCACGGGGGGATTATACGGGTTGTCTGCTATAAGACGTGGGGTCAGGTCTTGCATGGCGATGTCGCAAAACAAGACCTGACCCCCAAATCATGACGTTCGCGCTGATGAACACCGTCGTCTGGCTGGTGATGGTGGCCATCCTGGTCGTGGTGCCCGACACGCTCGAGCGCTGGATGGCGCTCGAAGTCGCTCGCGTGATCGGATGGGCGGTCGCGTGCGGCGTGTGGGTCGTGGCCGTCGAACGCCACTGGCAGCAGCGCTACGGTCCGTTCGTCAGGTTCTTTCTACAACTCGTACTCTGGGTGAGCGCGGCGCTGCTCGCGAGCTGGATCAGCGAACAGACCAGGCTGAATTGGTAGAGCAGAGAAGTACGTAGGACGAGGGACAGGAAGTACGGGGGACAAGGACCAGGAAGTACGGGTGGACAAGGGCCGAGAAGTACGGGTGGACAAGGGCCAGGGAGTACGCGTGGCGAAAGGCCCGGAAGTTGTTGAGGTGGGGTGAGTGACGGGGATCGAACCCGCAACCACCGGAGCCACAGTCCGGTGCTCTACCATTGAGCTACACTCACCGTGGGTAGACCCTCAAATCTAACACGGGTAATGGGGCAATGAGGCAGTGGGGCAATGGGGCAATGCTGTCTCGCCCTGTCGGCCCACAGTCATGACGTTGGCATTAGGACTTCGAACAGTTCTCGTTGTCCTCGGAGCACTCGCCGCGGCCGATGCCGCGCAGAATCGCGGCGCCATCACGGGTGCCGCGTGGGATCTTCTGGGTGGCGAACTGCCTGGCGCGACGATCACTGCCAGTTCTGAACGGGACCGACGAAGCGTCGTCGTCGGGGCAGAGGGGCGTTTTCGATTGGGTAACCTGGCGCCGGCCACCTATCGCGTGGAAGCGTCGTTGGCCGCATTCCAGACCGCGATCGCCGAGACGGTGGTGGTCGGGAGCGAACGCGACACCGAGTGCAACTTTGCGTTGCGCGTCAGAACTTCCGCGCTCGTCACTCACACGCTTCTGGATGCTGGATTGACGGATGTCCTCAAAGCAGCCGACGCGGTCGTCCGGTTGCGAATTGCGCATGTCATTGGGCCGAGTGTCTTGAGATCGCCACAGCCACACGTCAGGTACGTCTCGACCGAGCAGTCGGGAGTCGTGGTTTCCGTCCTGAAGAACCCGCCGGCAGGACTGCCGCCGGCGGGCGCGTTCCATTTTCGCCAGGTGCAAGCAGGCGGTTGGGGCTCTGACGGCCGAGCGTATGGCGGCGCGGAGCCAGCCTATCGAGTTGGCGATGAGTTGATCGGATTCTTTGCGCGAGATTCGGAGGGCCAATTGACCGAGCTCGAAGGTGGTTATTTCATGTTTCGCGTGGTCCGTGAAAGCGTCTTGTGGCCGCGAGCTCCATCCCACGGCATTCAGAACGGCATGTCTGTGGACGCCTTCCTCGAGTTCCTCCGAAAGTCACTCCCGGCGAGGCACCCGACGAGTCAACGTCCGCGTGTCGACTAGAGAGACAAGCGCCCTTCACTCATTCCGCATTGCCCCATTGCCTCATTACAGTTATCTAATCTCATAGAGCCTGTGGCCGTCGTTATCTGCGGCAAGGAGCCGCAGATCAGAAGCGGGCGTCGATGACCTGACGGACGCCCGGCGCCTCGCGGGGGCCGAATCGTTCGAGATGGACCATCAGGTGCGTCGCGCCTTCTGACTTCATCGCCTCGATCACGCCAGGCTCCGGGAAACGCCAGAACACGTCAGCGCGCCGCCGGTAGGACATCGGCGTGAAGCCGCTGTAGCCGTTCATGACGGGCCGCCAGTGGCCCGTTGCGTTGAAGACGTACTCGCCGTTCTCGAACGCCGCGTGCGCCGGGAAGAAGGGCACTTCGACGAGCACCGTGTTGCCGGGTGCGTCGGCGAGCCATCCGTAGATCGCGGGCGCTCGCTGTGCTCCCGCCATCGTCCGCAACGGGCCCTGCCAGGCTTCGATCGTGATCGCGGTCAGCAGCAGGCCGGCGAGGAGCGCAGGGCGGATGCGCTTCGTCCGCTCGAGCCAGGCCACGCCGAACGAGGCGGCGAACGCGATCGCGACCAGCGCGAGCATGCCGAACCGTGCCGCCGCGCGAATGCCGCGCAGGGGCGGCAGCACGTCGTACAGCCAGCGGTAGATCGGCGTCGCGGGACCCAGTGAAAGCAGCACGCCGAGGCCGGCGAGGAGGGCCAGCGTCACCCGCCTTCGCTGACCGCTCGCTTTGCGAGCAGCTTCGGCGGGGCCGGCTTCCGGCTGGACGCTCGCTTCGCGAGCAGCTTCGGCGGGGCACGGCTCCGGCGGCGGATCGTGCCGAGGCGAAGCCTATCGTCGCGAGCACGAGTGCCGTCACGCCCGCGAAGAACACGTCCACGTCGTTCGTCTTCGTCCGGCTCCACCAACTGTGCGCCCAGCTCGTTGACGTGACATAGCCGGCGAGCGTCGCAGAGAAATCGGCGACCATTTCAATCGGCCGGGAATGGCCGGCCTGCGCCATCTTCAGGTAGGGCAGCAACACAGGCGTGGCGAGGACCAGGCCGGCCGTCGTGGCGCCGGCGATCGCCAGCAGTCCGCGCCAGTGCCGCGCGCCGGCGATGGCGACCGCGGCCAGGATCACGCCGCACAGCGCGAGAGAGTACAGCGACGTCGCGGCGGTGGCGGCCAGGATCACGGCGAGCCAGATCGCCGTCCGGACGCGCGGCCGTTCGACGAGCGCGTCGGCGAAGTACAGCGTGAGCGGCAGCCCCCAGGCGTGCGTGGCCGCCAGGTGCGCCAGTCTCGTCAGGAGATGGACGTTGAACGCGACGAGCGCTCCAGCGACGAGGCCGGCGGCCGCCGATCCGGTCCAGCGGCGCGCGACGAACCAGGCGCTCCAGGCGGTGAACACCAGACCGGCGGCGTCGAGCACATTGAAGAGGAGCGCCGGCGAGGCGCCCGCCCAGGCGGCCGGCGCCGCCACGATCGCCGGCGCGATGAGCGGCTCGGAATACGCGAGCGTGTTGCGCTCGGGCGCGAAGATGTTGCCGTCGAAGATCCCCGCCGGGTTCGTGCCGATCGCGTGCGCGATCCACGGCACGATCCATGCGTTCAATTGCGCGTCGGCGTGGTAGTTCATCGACAACCGCCACGGGGCCGATGAAAGCGGCCATAGATGAAAGACCGTCAGCGCAAGAAACACCGCGACGGCGGCGCGCGATGGGGAGAAGACTGAGCGCATCGACATTCAATCCTGGCGGCCGAAATACGTAGTACGAGTCGCAATTATCGTCTGCCAAAAGTGTGCGCCGGCGTGAACCCCCTTCATTCCGGCCGAAATCAGGCCCGGCACAGCTCTTGCGACCACGGTCCTCTCGTTATGGCTCCTCGTGCGCTTCGTCCATCCGGCCAGGCCGGCTTCACGCTGATTGAAGTCCTCGTGGTCATGATGATCAGCAGCGTGATGATGGCCATCTTCGTGGGCTTCTTCCCGCGGGCCGCCGCCACGGTGCAAGGCGACGCCGACCTGCGCATCGTGAACTGGCAGCTCAAGCTCGCCCGCGAGACCGCCATCAACCAGCGGCGCTCCGTGCAGCTGCAGTTCACGCCGCCCAATCAGCTTTCGATTCTCCGGCGCGAGTTCGGCGGCGGACTGACGCTGCTGTCGACGTCGTTCCTGGAGCACAACACGCAGTTCGTGCTGTTCCCGGGCCATCCCGACACGCCCGATGGATTCGGCAATGCCGTCGCCGGTGTCGTTCAGTGGCGCCGCGGCCGTGATGTTCACGGCGGACGGCATGCTGACGGATGCGGCCGGCAACCCGGTCAACGGGTCGGTGTTCCTCGGCCAGCCCGGCAAGCCGTTCTCGGCGCGCGCGCTGACCATCTTCGGGCCGACCGCGACGATTCGGCTGTATCGCTGGAACGGCACCGCCTGGAGGCGTTGACGATGTCGCGCCAACTCTCGACTCCGACGCCGGCTTCTCGATCGTCGAAGTCATTGCCTCGATGCTCGTGCTCTCCGTCGGCGTCCTGTTCCTGGCCGGCGCGATTGCGCTGGGCGCACGCCGTCTGACCGGTTCGCAGGACCAGCTCATCGCGAGCCAGCGCGCGGCCGAGGCCGCCGAGACGCGTCTTCAAGGCGCGCGACAATCGCGTGCTGACGTGGGCGCAGATCCGCAACGTGAACGGCGCCGGCGGCGACAACGGCGTGTTCCTCGACGGCCCGCGTGACGTGCGCGAGCCCGGCGCCGACGGCCTGGCGAACACCGCGGACGACGGCGCGATCGCGCAAGTCGTCAAGCCCGGTCCGGACGGACTGCTCGGCACGGCCGACGACGAGATCACGCCGCTCGTGGGCTTCACGCGCGAGATCGAGATCCGCGACATCGGGCCGATCGCTGCGCCAGCTTCGCGTGATCGTCAACTACCGCACGGCGGGCGGGACGCAGCGGTTCGTTCTCACCACGTACCTTTCCGCCTATGCCTAACGAATGACGCGGGATTCTCGCTCGTCGAGGCGCTGATCGCGACCGCGCTCTCCGGGATGGTCATCGGCGGGGCGCTCCATGCCTTCTCCGACGGCATGCGGCTCGCCGACACGTCGCGCATCATCTCCGAGACGAACCAGAGCCTCCAGGCCGGCGATGAGCCTCATGGTCCGCGACTTCATCCAGACCGGCCAGGGCATTCCGACCGGCGGCATTCCGATCCCGACCGGCGCCGGGGCCGTGGCCGTGAACCGGCCCGGGCCCGGTGGCGCTGACGTTTCCGGCCGGCTGGACCACGGTGCCGGCGCTCTCGCCCGGCTCGAACCTCGGGCCCGCCGTCCTTGGCGTGCTCGACCGACATCGTGACGCTGCTCTACGCCGACGCGACGCTCGCTCTCAACAGTGCGCCGCTCGACGGCGATCGCGCGCCGACGGCTCGAGCATGACCGTCGATCCGGGCACGAACATCCTCGGCGCGGACGGCCTGCGCGTCGGCGACCTCATTCTCTTCAGCAACGCGAACGGCAACGCGCTGCAGATGATCACCCGCACCGACGGAACGCAGACGGTCTTCTTCGACGTGGGCGATGCCCTGAACCTCAATCAGCCGGGCGCGGCGCAGGGCAACCTGATCGGCATCCAGTCCAACCCCGGCGTGTTTCCGCCGACGACGGCGACGCGGGTGATGATGATCAGCTACTACGTCGACGTGGTCACCGATCCGACGTTGCCGCGCCTCGTGCGGCAGGTCAACAACGGGCCGCGGCTGGCGATCGCGCTCGGCGTCGAGAACCTGCAGTTCAGCTACGACCTGGTGGACGGCACCGTCGAATCCGACCAACGTGCCGGAGCCGCCGGTCGGCAACAGCCCGAATCAGATTCGCAAGGCGAACCTCTTCATCTCGGCGCGATCGCTGGACATGGCGCCAGTGCCGCGTGCAGTTCTTCCGCAACTCGATGGCGACCGAAGTCGGGCTCCGCAGCCTGTCGTTCGTCGATCGCTATCAATAGCGGAAGAGGCGAACGAGAAGGGAAGACGTCCGGGAGGATCCTATGTCCTGCTCCGAGTCACGAATCGCGCGCGAACAGGGTTCCGCGCTGCTCATGTCGCTGCTGGTGATGGTGCTCATGGCGGGCATCGCCGCCGGGTTGACGGCGCTCGTCATCACGGACGCGCGGGTGCGTCTGCTACGACGGCACGCGCGTTCAGGCGTTCTATGCGGCGCACGCGGGGCTCGAGAAGCTGACCGCGGACCTCGGCGACCTGTTTGCGAACAACGTCGCGCCGACCGGCGCGCAGATCAACGCGATTGCCGACGCGCCGCCGGCCCTGGGCGTGCAGTGGCTGGCGCCCGACGGCGGTGACGGGTACCGGTCAACTTCCCGGTGGGCGCCGGCGGTAACCCGCAGGCGTCCGTCACGACCGTGTCGTCCGGTCCGTTCCAGGGCCTGGTCGGCCTCGCGACGCCGTATCACGATGTCGGTGACGGCGCGGCTGGCAGATCGGCTCGGAGGCCAACCTCACGCGCACGCTGCAGACCGTCGCGATTCCGGTGTTCCAGTTCGGCATCTTCTCGGAGAACGACCTGAGCTTCTTCGCCGGTCCCGATCTTCAACTTCGGCGGCCGCGTGCACACGAACGCCAACCTGTTCCTGGCGAGCGGCGCCACGCTGACGCTGGCCGACCGGGTCACCGCCGTCGGCGAGATCGTCCGTACGCACGCTCTCGAACGGCTGGGACACCGACGTCAACTACAACGGCAACGTCCGCGCGATCACGGCGCCCGCCGCATTCCGTGACCTGGCCAAGACCGAAGGCAGCCTCATCGGCGGCATCGGCACGCCGATCAACGAGCCGACGTGGACGCAATCTCTCGACCGGCACCTACAACCACAACATCATGAACTCGCGCACGGGCGCGCGACGGCTGGATCTGCCGATCACCGCGTTCGGCGGCACGCCGATCGCGCTGATTCGCCGTCCGGTGCCCAACGAGGACGTCGACGAACACCAACCTGTACCGCGAGCGGATGTACACGCTCGCGAGCCTGCGCATCCTGCTGTCGGACACCGCCGCGGACATCACGGCCCTGCCGGGCGTGACGGCCGGCGCGCCGGTGCCGCTCGGCGTCGCGGAGCCGTACGGTCGTCGACGCGACGCATCCGCCGTTCGCCGAGTCGCCCGGCTTCGGCGCAAGCGGCGTGCGCACGCCGGCAGGCACGCCGTTGCTCGCGGGCGTCATCAAGATCGAGATGCAGAACGCGGCGGGCGTCTGGCAGGACGTGACGCTCGAGATTCTGAACCTCGGCATCGCCAGCCGCCAGTGGCCCGACCCGGCCGACGGCACGCCGAACTGCGCGGAGCCGAACGTGGACGCGATTCTCCGACTTCAGCGCCTGCGCGATCGGACGCCGCGCGGCCGGCGGCTGCCGGAACGGCAGCGTGGACCCGACCTGGTACGTGCCCAACGTGCTGTACGACACGCGCGAAGGCGGGCATCGCGACGGCGTCCCCGACGGCGAGCCGATGCGCTTCGCCGGCATCATGCACTACATCGAGCTCGACGCGCGCAACCTCTCGCGCTGGTTCCAGGGCGTGATTCCCGGCGTCGGCGTCAATGCGCTCAACGTGAACGGGTTCACGGTGTACTTCTCCGATCGCCGCGGCAACCGCAACGGGGCCGGGCAGGAGACCGGCGAGTACGGCTTCGAAGACATCGTGAATCCCGGCCGACGCGGCGGGCGCGCCGAACGGCGTGCTCAACACCGGCGAGGACTACAACGGCAACAACCAGCTCGACACGTACGGCCAGACGCCGCGGCTGCCGGCAGGTTCGACATTCCCCTTCGACGCGACCGCCCGACCGTGGACGAACCTCGATCCGCTCGACGTGGACGAGACCGAGCAGATCAACATGGCGCGCCGCAACCCGGCGATCTTCTTCCGACGCGCGCTCAAGCTCACGAACGGCAGCCTCGGCAACCTCGTCGCGCCCGGCCTGACGATCGTCGCGGAGAATCCGGTCTACGTCGCAGGGCAACTGGAACGCGAACGGCGCCGGATTCGGCAACCCGCACGTCGCGACGGCGATCATGGGCGACGCGGTGACGCTGCTCTCGAACGCCTGGAACGATCGCCGGTCGTACACCGACCCGCACAACAAGGACCCGCGCAATGCCGTGGAGACGTGGTATCGCTTTGCCGTCATCGCAGGCAAGGGCATCTCGTTCCCGCAGCCGGGAGGCACCGCGCAGGACTTCGGGACCGACGGCGGCGCCCACAACTTCCTGCGCTACATCGAGGACTGGGGCGGGCAGACGCTCAACTTCCGCGGATCGATCGTGAGCTTCTACGCGAGCCGGCAGGCGGTCGGCATCTACAAGTGCTGCACCGACGTCTACTCAGCCGCCGACACGTGGCTACAACTTCGACGTCGAGTTCCTGACGCCGTCACTGCTGCCGCCGCGAACGCCGATGTTCCGCGACGTCAACATCACCGGGTTCGCGCAAATCATCCGACCCTGATAGAGGGACGAGAGACACCTGCGGCCCGCGCTTGCGGAGCGCGAGCCCCGCAGCCCGACGCGTGGGGGTGGGGCGAAGCCTTCCGCATGTGGCCACGGCCGGGCGCACCGCGGGAGACCTCCCCCTCTTTCTTTCACGACGTTTCGCGACCGGTCCCGTGGTACACGTGTTGCACCCTGAGTAAGACCGCTCCCCGGAAGAGGAAGAAGGGGGAACACGCTCATGGGTCTCAGGGAAAAATACGACCATGCCATTCAGACCGCGAAGAGCCTGAGGATGCAGGGCTCCGCCACCGAGCAGAACGGCAAGCTCTACTTCACCGGCACGGTGAACTCGCTGGACGAAGTGAATCAGATCTGGAACGCGCTCAAGACCAACCCCGACTGGGAGAAGGACATCATCGGGGACATCAGGGTCAACCCGCAGGCCGCCGCGGCCGCCGCAGCCGCTGCCGCGGAGCGAACGTACACGGTGAAGGCCGGCGACACGCTCGGGGCGATCGCGAAGGCCGAGCTCGGGAACGCGAACGCGTACATGCAGATCTTCGAAGCGAACAAGGACGTCCTGGCCGATCCGAACAAGATCAAGCCCGGTCAGGTGCTCAAGATTCCGGCGGCGCGCTAAGCGCATCACGCTTGAGCGCCGCGTCAAGCGTACTCAGCAATTCGCTCCGGTCGACCGGCTTCACGAGATGCGCGTTGAAGCCGGCCTCGACCGTTCGCTGCCGATCCTCCGGCTGGCCCCATCCCGTGATCGCGATGAGCGGCACGTGCTGGCCCCACGGCTCCGATCGAATGCGCGTGGCCGTCTCATAGCCGTTCAGGTTCGGCATGCCCAGGTCGAGCAGCACCACGTCGGGCGCGAACGCCTGTGCCACCGTGAGCGCCTGCAGTCCGTCACCCGCCGTCTCCACCTGATGCCCCGACACCCGCAGCATCGCGGCCAGCGTCTCGGCCGCGTCGCTGTTGTCGTCCACCACCAGAATCCGCCGCGGAGCGAGCTCCGGGACCCGCCGGGTGTCGACCGTTTCGTCTGCCGTGATGGCAGTGCCCGGGACGAGCGGCAGGCGAACGACGAGCTGGGTGCCGAGGCCCGCGCCCTGGCTGTGCGCCGCGACCGTGCCGCCGTGCATCTCCACGAGCCGCCGCACGAGCGCCAGCCCGATGCCGAGCCCGGTGGCCGTTCGATCGAGCGGCCGATCGAACTGGGTGAAGAGCTCGAAGATATTCGGCAGCAGCTCCGGCGCGATCCCGACGCCGTTGTCGCGAACGGAGATCACCGCCTCCTCGCCTTCACGGGCGACGTCGATTTCGATGCGGCCGCCGGGATTCGTGAACTTCGCGGCGTTGTTCAGCAGATTCGCGAGCACCTGCGAGAGGCGCGCGGAGTCGCCGTCGACGATGAGGGAGACTTCCGGAACGCGCACGGTGAGCGTATGGTGACGCGCATCGATGAGCGGCCGGCTCGCCTCGATCGCCTGCGCGACGACGTCGGACAGTGGCAGCCATTCGCGGCGAAGGCTGATCAGCCCGCGCGTGATCCGCGACACATCGACGAGGTCGTCGATCAGCCGCACGAGATGGGCCACCTGGCGCTGAATCACCGCGGCCGATCGGGCGATCTGATCCGGCGGGAGCTCGCTCGATCCGATGAGCTGCGCGGCCAGGCGGATCGCCGCCAGCGGATTCCGCAGCTCGTGCGCCAGCACGGCCAGGAACTCGTCCTTCCGGCGGCCGGCTTCCTGCAGCTCGGCGGTGCGGTCCATGACCCGCAGCTCCAGATCGCGATTGAGCCGCTCGAGCTGCCGTGTCTTGCGGTGCAGTTCGACGAAGATGCTGACTTTAGTCCGGAGGATCTCCGGCACGACCGGTACGGGCACGTAGTCGACCGCGCCGTACGCATAGCCCTTGAGCCGGTCGAGGTCGGACAGCGCCAGGCCCGACACGAAGATGATCGCCGTCTTCTGGAATCGTGGATGCTCGCGGATCATCGCGGCCAGCTCGAAGCCGTCGAGCTCCGGCATGATGACGTCGATCAGGACGACGGCGAAGTCGGTGCGGAGCAGGTGCTCGAGCGCTTCCCTGGCGGAGTTCGCCGAGACGAGCGTCGCCCCGAGGCCGCCCAGAATCGTGCGGTAGGTGAGCAGCTTGCTGGGCTGATCATCGACCAGCAGAATGCTGACGTCGTCGTGCGTCATCGAGTCTCCTGACGCGTTCGTCACGCCCATCCGTGCGCTATCTGTGCAGCCACATGCGCAGCGCCGACAGCAGCTGCTCGGTGTCGACCGGCTTCGCCAGATAGTCGGAGGCGCCGGCGTCGAGACATCGCTCGCGGTCGCCTTTCATCGCTTTGGCCGTGAGCGCGATGATCGGCAGACGCCTGAACGACGAGTTCCGGCGGATCGCCTGAATCGTCTCGAACCCGTCCATCTCCGGCATCATGATATCCATCAGCGCAATCGCCAGCCCCGGCGTCGCCTCGAGCGTGTTGATCGCCTCGCGCCCGGTCGAGGCCGTGAGCACCGTCATCCCGCGCCGTTCCAGCACGCTGCTGAGCGCAAAGATGTTCCGGACGTCGTCGTCGACCACGAGCACCGTCTTCCCGACGAGCGCCTCGTCGGAGTGATGCAGCCGGTCGAGCATGCGCTGCTTGTGCTCGGGGAGATCGGCGACCACCCGATGCAGGAACAACGCCGTTTCGTCGAGGAGCCGCTCGGGCGATTCCACGCCTTTGACGATGACGCTCCGGGCGAACGTGTGGAGCTGCAGCTCCTCATCGGCCGACAGCTCGCGGCCGGTGAAGACGACGACCGGCAAGTCGCGCCAGCGTTCCTCGCGGCCGAGCCGCTCGAGGATGTCGAATCCGGACATATCCGGCAACCGCAGGTCGAGGACGACGCAGTCGAACTCCTCCATGTCGAGCATGCTCAGCGCTTCCTGGCCGGATTCGGCGGTCAGGATGTCGATGTCGTCGTGGCCGAGCAGCTCGCGAATGCCGAGTTGCTCGGCCGGATTGTCCTCGACGATGAGCAGCCGCCTGCGCCGGTTGGCGGCATACGCCTTGATGCGGTCGAGCGCGGCCCTGAGCGCCTCGCTCGTGGTCGGCTTCGTGACGAACCCGAAGGCGCCGCGGGCCAGCCCGTGCCGCCGGTCGTCCTCGAGCGTGACCATCTGCACCGGGATATGACGCGTGTGCGGATCCTGTTTGAGATGGCTCAGCACCGTCCACCCGAGCATGTCCGGCAGGAACACATCGAGCGACACGGCCGTCGGATGGAACTGCCTCGCAAGGGTCAGCGCGTCTTCTCCGCGCAGCGCGACGAGGACCTTGAATCCCTTGTCGCGCGCCAGATCGACGAGGACTCGCGCGTAGTGCGGATCGTCCTCGACGATGAGCAGCGTGGTGTCGCCCGGGACGACGGTCTCCCGGTCGTCGAGCACGGTGTCGGCGACTGGTGACGCGGGCGCCAGCACCGGCGAGCCAGCGTGCGCGGCCGCTGTCTCGAGCGCGCGGATCGGCGTGGACGGTCCCGTGTACCGGAGCGGCAGGAACAGCGTGAACGTGCTGCCGGCGCCGATGGTGCTTCGCAACTGAATCTCGCCGCCGAGCAGGTTCGCGAGCTCGCGGCTGATCGCGAGACCCAGGCCGGTGCCCCCGAACTTGCGGCTCGTGCTCGCGTCGGCCTGCTGGAACGCCTCGAAGATGATCCGCTGTTTGTCGTGCGGAATGCCGATGCCGGTGTCCGACACCTCGAACGCCACCACCGTCGGCGCCTGGCTCAGGACGGGATGATCGGGCGTCCACCCGCCCACCGCGGACGACACGCTCAGGCGCACGCCGCCCATCGCCGTGAACTTGAACGCATTCGACAGGAGGTTCTTCAGCACCTGCTGCAGGCGCTTCGCGTCGGTCAGCATGCTGCGGCCGAGCCGCGAGTCCACCTGCACCTCGAACGACAGCGCGCGGCTCTCGGCTTCGTGCCGGAACGTCCGCGTGACCAGGTCGAGGAGCGTGCCGAAGAAGACATCCTCGGCGTCGACGGTGACGGTGCCCGACTCGATCTTCGACAGGTCGAGGATGTCGCTGATGAGGTTCAGCAGGTCCGTCCCGGCGCCGTGAATGGTGCGCGCGAACTCGACCTGCTTGCCGGACAGATTGCCTTCGGGGTTCTCGCTGAGCTGCTGGCCGAGGATCAGGATGCTGTTGAGCGGCGTGCGCAGCTCGTGCGACATGTTGGCCAGGAACTCGGACTTGTACTTCGAGGTCAGCGCGAGCTCCGCCGCCTTCTCCTCGAGCGCGCGGCGCGCCTGTTCGATCTGCTGGTTCTTGCGCTCGACTTCGACGTTCTGCTCGACGAGCTGCTGCGCCTTCTGCGCCAGCTGCTCGTTGCTCTGCTGCAGCTCGTCCTGGCGCGTCTGCAGCTCGCCGGCGAGCTGCTGCGACTGCTTCAGCAGGCCCTCGGTCTGCATCGTGGCCTCGATCGAGTTCAGGACGATGCCGATGCTCGAGGTGAGCTGATCGAGGAACACGAGGTGCGAATCGGTGAACGTGCCGAGCGTGGCCAGCTCGATGACGGCCTTGACCTGGCCTTCGAAGAGCACGGGGAGCACGATGATGCTCGCCGGCGTGCTCCGGAAGAGCCGCGAGCCGATCGGCACTGCCGTCGGCGGGACGTCCGTGACGAGCATGCGGCGCTTCTCCGCGGCACATTGCCCGAGCAGCCCCTCGCCGATCCGGACGTGCAGCGGATGCCCGTCGGTCCCGTCGTCTGCGAACGACGCGAGCCGCACGAGCTGTGGCGCGGCGTCCGAGGCCATCTGATAGATGACGCCCTGCTGGGCGCCGACGAGCGGCGCCAGCTCGGACAGGAGCATGCGGCCCACATTGCTGAGGTCGCGCTGCCCCTGCAGCATGTTCGTGAGGCGCGCGAGGTTCGTCTTGAGCCAGTCCTGCTCCGTGTTGCGGTCCGTCGTGAGCCGCAGGTTGCCGATCATCGTGTTGATGTTGTCTTTGAGCTCGGCCACCTCGCCGCGCGCGTCGACCTTGATCGACCGGGTGAGGTCGCCCTTCGTGACGGCGGTCGCCACCTCGGCAATTGCGCGGACCTGCGTCGTCAGGTTCGCGGCGAGCAGGTTGACGTTGCCTGTGAGGTCCTTCCACGTGCCCGCCGCGCCCGGCACGTTGGCCTGACCGCCCAGCCGTCCCTCGACGCCGACCTCGCGCGCGACGCTCGTGACCTGCGCCGAGAACGTGGCGAGCGTCTCGGTCATGTTGTTGATCGTCGCCGCAAGCGCCGCGACCTCGCCCTTCGCCTTCACCGTGAGGTTCTGCTTGAGGTCGCCGTTGGCGACGGCGGTGACGACTTTCACGATGCCGCGCACCTGCTCGGTGAGGTTCGCGGCCATGACGTTCACGTTGTCGGTGAGGTCCTTCCACGTGCCGGCGACATCGGGAACGTCCGCCTGGCCGCCGAGGCGGCCCTCGGTGCCGACCTCGCGCGCCACCCGTGTGACTTCGGCGGCGAAGGCATTGAGCTGGTCGACCATCGTGTTGATCGTGTCTTTGAGCTCGAGGATCTCGCCGCGCGCGGCGACGGTGATCTTGCGCGAGAGGTCGCCGCGGGCGACGGCGGTGGTCACTTCGGCGATGTTGCGCACCTGCGTCGTGAGGTTTGCGGCCAGCAGGTTCACGTTGTCGGTGAGGTCCTTCCAGGTGCCGGCGACGCCAGGCACGACGGCCTGGCCGCCGAGCTTGCCCTCGGTGCCGACCTCGCGCGCGACACGCGTCACCTCGGCGGCAAACGAGCGGAGCTGCTCGACCATCGTGTTGAGCGTGTCCTTGAGCAGCAGCATCTCGCCGCGCACGTCGACGGTGATCTGCTTCGAGAGGTCGCCCTTGGCGATGGCCGTCGCGACGTCGGCGATGTTGCGCACCTGCGCCGTCAGGTTGCTCGCCATGAAGTTCACGCTGTCGGTAAGGTCCTTCCAGGTGCCGCCGACGCCAGGCACCTGCGCCTGGCCGCCGAGCCGGCCTTCGGTGCCGACCTCGCGCGCGACGCGCGTGACCTCGCCGGCGAACGCGTTCAACTGGTCGACCATCGTGTTGAGCGTCTGCTTGAGCTGCAGAATCTCGCCGCTCACGTCGACCGTGATCTTCTTGGACAGATCGCCGCCGGCGATGGCGGTCGCGACCTCCGCGATGTTCCGCACCTGGGCCGTGAGGTTGTAGGCCATCGAGTTGACGCTGTCGGTGAGGTCCTTCCACGTGCCGGCGACGCCGAGCACGTTGGCCTGGCCGCCGAGCCGGCCCTCGGTGCCGACCTCGCGCGCGACGCGCGTGACTTCCGACGCGAACGCGTTCAACTGATCGACCATGCCGTTGATCGTCTCTTTGAGCAGCAGGATTTCGCCGCTCACGTTGACGGTGATCTTCTTGGAGAGGTCGCCCTTGGCGATGGCGGTCGCGACTTCCGCGATGTTGCGCACCTGGCCCGTCAGGTTGCTCGCCATGAAGTTGACGTTGTCGGTGAGATCCTTCCAGGTGCCGGCGACGCCCGGCACGCTCGCCTGACCGCCCAGCTTGCCTTCGGTGCCGACCTCGCGCGCGACGCGCGTGACTTCGCTGGCAAACGCGTTGAGCTGGTCCACCATCGTGTTGATGGTGTCCTTGAGCTCCAGGATCTCGCCGCGCACGTCCACCGTGATCTTGCGCGACAGGTCGCCGCGCGCCACCGCCGTCGTCACCTGCGCGATGTTGCGCACCTGACCCGTCAGGTTGCCGCACATCGCGTTGACCGAGTCGGTCAGATCCTTCCAGGTGCCGGCGACGCCCGGCACGATCGCCTGCCCGCCGAGCCGCCCGTCGGTGCCGACCTCCCGCGCGACGCGCGTGACTTCCGAGGCGAACGACCGCAGCTGATCGACCATCGTATTGATGGCCTCCTTGAGCTGCAGGATCTCGCCGCGCACGTCGACGGTGATCTTCTTGGACAGGTCGCCGTTGGCGACCGCAATCGTCACGTCCGCGATGTTGCGCACCTGGGCGGTGAGGTTGCTCGCCATCAGGTTGACGCTGTCGGTCAGGTCCTTCCAGACGCCGCTCACGTCCTGCACCTGCGCCTGACCGCCGAGCTTGCCGTCGGTGCCGACCTCGCGCGCGACGCGCGTGACTTCCGACGTGAACACGCCGAGCTGCCGGATCATCGTGTTGACGATCGTCGCCGAGCGAAGGAACTCGCCCTCCAGCGGGCGGCCGTCCACTTCGAGCCTGACCGTCTGCAGCAGGTCGCCCTGCGCCACCGCGGCGAGGGCGCGGCTGACTTCAGTCGTCGGTCGCAACAGGTCGTCGATCAGCACGTTGACCGAGGTCTCCATCTGGCCCCATGCGCCGGCGACGCGATCGAACTTCACGCGCTGCCGCGTCTGGCCCTGACGGCCGACGACCACGCCGACGCGATCGAGCTCGCTCGCCATGCGCGCGTTGGTCACGGCGATCTCGTTGAACGTGTCGGCAATCTTGCCGCTGAGGCCCACCCAGTCGCTGGGGAGACGGACCGAGAAGTCGCCGTCCCGCATGGCCTGGAGCGCCTGAAGCAGGGCAGTCTCCTGGTTTGGCGGGGGCGGGGGCCGATCTCCGGCAGAGCGGCCTTCCATCTGAGCGACACCGGGAGTCGGTTCCATACGGGCTCCGTCGTGATCGTGAGCAGACGCGAACGAGTCTAGGGCATTCAGCACATTCAGTACCGCTCGCCTGAACGTCAACCCATTCGCGAATATGTAAATCGTTACCTACAGTGGGCAGATCATGACGCTTTTTCATCCGCCTTGACCGTCCGGTACGGACGCCCAGCGATGCTCGACGAGAAGGTCGAGCCGGTCGGCTGTGCAGGAAGGACTTAAGGGGTCAGAGCTCTGGCTGTGGAAAACTCCTGCAAGTTAGTCATCTGTTTTGCAGGAGTTTTCCACAACCAGAGCTCTGACCCCCTTACAACACCAGCGGCTCCCCCAAGGCGAGCCCGTAGGCCGGCTCGCGAGCCCCTTCGGCGATCTCGCTGAACGCGCCGAAATAGTCTTCGAGGTGGACGATGGCGGCGCTCAACGCGAGCAGCTCGCTTGCGGCGTGAATCACGGCTCGCCGGCCGTCCTCGAACATGATCGGGCGGAGGCGCTGCCCGGCCAGATCGCACCAGAACATCGCGGCGGCGAAGTTCGACCCACCGAAGGGTGCCGGGACGCGGGCGACGTCGATCCGGCAGCGGCTGCGCTCGAATGAGGCGTGCCAGCTGGCAATGGCGCGCTGCTTGTTGCTGAACAGCGCGGCCGGCCGGGTCCACGACCTCGAGAACGTCGGCCAGTCCAGATAATCGTTCCGCCTGCGGGTGCTCTGTTCGGTCTTCTTTGCCATCTCGACGCTCCGTGAGGTTTGCTCCGCGCGGGCGCACGTCGCGTCCGCTGACTCCGGACCGAGGCTGCAACGCGTATGCCACGCCAGCCGCGCGAGTCGCGCGCGATCCTGAGATGATGGTGAACCTTCCGTGGACGCTCGCGTGCCTACTGTGCGAATAGGAAGGAACAACGAAACATCGAGACATCGATCGAATTGAGGAGGCTGTCGTGAGGCGGATCGGATTCATTGGACTGGGCATCATGGGCAAGCCGATGTGCCGCAACCTCATGAAGGCCGGATACGAGGTCGTGGTCTTCGCGAGGAAACGCGCGGTGGTCGACGAGATGACGGCCGCCGGCGCATCCGCGGCGGAAAGTCCGAAGGCCGTCGCGTCACGCGTCGACGCCGTGATCACGATGCTGCCCGATTCACCCGAGGTGCAGGACGTCGTGCTCGGCAGCAACGGCGTGATCGAGGGCGCGGCGCCCGGCACGATCGTGATCGACATGAGCTCGATCGCCCCGCTCGTGAGCCGGTCGATTGCCGCCCAGCTCGCGGGTCGCGGCATCGACATGCTCGATGCGCCGGTGAGCGGGGGACAGCCGCGCGCCGTCGACGGGACGTTGTCCGTGATGGTCGGCGGGAAGCCTGAGGTCTTCGAGCGATGTCACGACGTGATGAAGGCCATGGCCGCCTCCGTCGTCCTGGTTGGAGGACCCGGCGCCGGGAGTGTCGCCAAACTTGCGAATCAGATCATCGTGGCGATCAACATCGCCGCCGTGTCCGAGGCGCTCGTGATGTCAGCGAAGGCCGGCGTGTCACCCGATCGCGTCTACCAGGCCATCCGCGGCGGGCTCGCCGGGAGCGCCGTGCTCGATGCGAAGACGCCGCTCATCCTGGACCGCAAGTTTCAGCCCGGCTTCAGGGTGAACCTGCACATCAAGGACCTCGCGAACGTCCTGGCCACGGCCCACGACACCGCCACGCCGCTGCCGCTCGCCGCCGCCGTGATGGAGATGATGCAGGCCCTCAAGGTCGCGGGCCTCGGCGACGCCGACCACTGCAGCCTCGTCAGACACTACGAGACGCTCGCGGGGGTGACGGTGGAAAGAAAGAGCTCGTGAGTGCGAAGGCACACCTGCGACCCGCCGCCGCGGAGCGCGGGTCGCAGCCCGAGGCGTGGGGGTGGGGCCCCACGCCAGACACCTGCGACCCGCCGCCGCGGAGCGCGGGTCGCAGCCCGAGGCGTAGGGGTGGGGCCCCAGGCCAGACACCTGCGACCCGCCGCTGCGGAGCGCGGGTCGCAGCCCGAGGCGTGGGGGTGGGGCCCCACGCCATTGAGGAAAGAAGCTCTCAGATCTTGACGAGGTCTTTGATCGCGACGATCTTGCCCGTGTCGCAACTCTTTCTGGCCGCGATGCCCGTGAGACACGACATCGCGCCGGCGCGCGACGTCGGCAGCTTCAGGTGCGCGGGCACCTCGCGCCCGCGGAACACGAGGTCGCGAAGGATGGTGTCGCCGCCGCCGTGGCCGCCGGTTGCGGCCGGCACGTCGATCTTCTCGCGCTTGCCGAAGTTGCGGATGAGGTGGATCTCGGTCTCCATGCCGGGGTCCCACGGCTGCCGTTCGTAGTCGCGCACCTCGAGTCGTCCCTTCGTGCCGTTGAACGCGAGCGCGTAGCCCTCGACCGGCATGAACGCGTTCACCGAATAGCTCATCGTGGCGCCGTTCGAGTAGCTGACGACGGCGTTCATGGTGTCGAAGATGTCGATGTCTTCCTTGAACACACAGCCGTCGCGCTGGTAGCCGTCGGCCGACTCGCAGTTCACGTAGAGCTCGACGAGACTGGCGCTCCGCGTGATGTCCCAGTGGTACTGACACTTGCTCTTGTGCGGGACACGTCCGGCAGTTGGTGTGCCGGAACGGACCCGTTCTTGCCGTAGTTGGCCAGCCGGCCGAAGGCGGAGACGTCCACGGGATCCGCATCGAGCCACCAGTTGATCAGATCGAAATGGTGCGTCGCCTTGTGCACCCACAGCGATCCCGATCGACTCCGCAGGCGATGCCAGCGGCGGAAGTAGTCGGCGCCGTGCGACGTGTCGAGGAACCAGTGAAAATCGACCGACGTCACGCGGCCGATCTCGCCGGCCATCAGCAGCTCTTTGATCTTCTGGTGCTTGGGCGCGTACCGGTAGTTGAACGTCACGATGAGCTTCCTGCCGGTGCGCTTCTCGGCGTCGAGCACCTGCTGGCACTGCGTTTCGTCGATGACCATCGGCTTCTCGGTCGCGACGTCGACGCCGCGCTGCATGGCCTTGACGATGAACTCGCTGTGCGTCGCGTCGACGGTCGTCACCATCAGCAGGTCGGGCTTCGCCTTCGCGAGCATCTCATCGAAGCTGGTGAAGGTCGGGCACTGACGCCGATCTGCTTCTTCGCCGCCTCGACGCGCAGCGGATTGATGTCGCACAGGCCGACGAGCTCGACGGCATCCTTGTACTCGTTGACGATGGGCCGTCCCCACATGCCGATGCCGCGCACGCCGGTCCCGACCATCGCGTAGCGCCGGGGCGCGACTGCCGTGCCGACGGGCAGCGTCGCTGCCCAGGTGCCGACCGCGGCTCCGCCGGCCGTTTTGACGAACTCGCGACGACTGATGCCGTCCGTACTCATGGCGCCATCTCCTCCGGGAGAATCGCATCATAGCCGACATGAAGGGCGTGGAATGCCTGAAGCGCATGGAGGCTGGCCGGCGCCGCAAGTCACTCGAGCGCGGCCAGCGGTGATCGCTTGCCCGTCAGGAAGCCGATCGTTTTCTCGTTCGTGCGGCGCGCTTCGCCGATGCCGAGCGCTCGCGCGCCGGCCGGCGTCGCGCGACCTGCTTCGCGTGCGCCGACAAGGCCTTGTGCGACGCGGCCCTCCGGCCTTCGCGCTGAAGCTTCTTCAGCGCGCCTCTCGCGCGCGCAGCACTCGGCTTGGCGTGCTTGCGTCCCTTCGCGGCGTCGCGCCGGGCCTGCGTCCGCAGTCGCCGGCTGCCGCGCTTCGGTGGTTTGAGCGGCACGCCGGCGCGCCGGGCTTTCGAGAGGCCGATGGCAATCGCCTGTTTGGCCGAGCGAGCGCCGTGCTTGCCTTCGCGAATGTGATGGATCTCTTCTCGAATGAACTCGCCGGCCTGCGTGGAGGCTGACTTGCCCTCACGCGCGTCCCGCCGAGCGCGGTCCAACGTGGCCTGTTCCGGCATGCCCGACTCCTTTCCGAATCCTTTTTGTGCAAGGCCCGGACCAGCACGCCGCCCATTCCGGAAAGAGATCGAGTACGTCACGGGCTGCCGACGTTGGGTAAAACGGGGACGGGTCTCGCCCTGCGGAAAACGGAGTTTTCCACAGGGCGAGACCCGTCCCCTTCGGCCCGTTTCTTGAAAGCAAACTGTGGTCGTCCGATGGAGGTCAGCCCGTGAAGATCGCGCAGATTGCTCCGCTCTACGAAAGCGTGCCGCCCGGCTGCTACGGCGGCACCGAACGTGTGGTCGCCTATCTGACCGACGAGCTCGTCCGTCAGGGGCACGACGTCACGCTGTTCGCCAGTGGCGACTCGAAGACCTCTGCCAGGCTGGTGCCGATGACGAAACGCTCGCTGCGTCTCGATCCTGGCTCGATCGATGCGCTCGCGCACCACATGCGGATGCTCGACCACGTCTTTCGTGTGGCGGACGAGTTCGATATCCTGCACTTCCACATCGACTACCTGCACTATCCGCTCAGCCGGCGTGCCGGATGTCCGAACGTGACGACCCTGCACGGCCGTCTGGACATCGCCGATCTGCAGCCGCTCTACGACGAGTTCGGCGAGATGCCGGTCGTGTCGATCTCGAACGCGCAGCGCGTCCCGCTGCCGCAGGCGAACTGGCAGAGCACCGTGTATCACGGCCTGCCGGCGAATCTCTTCACGCCGGAGGAGTGGCCGGGCGACTATCTGGCCTTCGTCGGCCGGATCTCTCCGGAGAAGCGCGTCGATCGTGCCGTCGAGATCGCGCGTCGCGTGGGCTTGCCGCTTCGGGTCGCCGCCAAGATCGACAAGAAGGACGAGGCGTATTTCGCTGAGGAGATCGCGGCCCTGTTCGAGCTGCCGTTCGTGGAGTATCTTGGCGAAATCGGCGATGCGGAGAAGGCCAGGCTCCTCGCCGGCGCGCGGGCGCTGCTCTTTCCCATCGACTGGAGTGAGCCGTTCGGGCTGGTGATGGTCGAGGCCATGGCCTGCGGGACGCCGGTCGTCGCCTGGCGTGGCGGATCGGTGGCGGAGATCGTGACCGACGGGATCACGGGATTCGTGGTCGAGTCGATCGAGGACGCCGTCGAGGCCACGCGCGCGACCGCGTCGCTGGATCGCCGGTGCTGCCGGGAGATCTTCGAGCGGCGCTTCACCGTCGATCGCATGGCGCGCGACTACGTGGCGGTCTACACCCGGCTGCTCGGACGCCAGCCGTCGTCGCCCGAAGAGACGTGGACGCGGCAGGAGTCGAGCGCGCAGGTTGCCTAGAGCCCATGACGAGGTCCAGCGAGACCGAGCCACGTACTACTCAGGAGACGATTGACGCCGATCCGTTCTACATCAGGACGCCGGCGTCGTTCGCACGCGAGCGGGATCTCGTCCTCAAGCAGGGCGACACGTTCGCGGTCTTCGATCGGTTCGGCGATATCCGGCCGATCGGCCTGGCGGAGGAAGGGCTGTATCACCAGGGCACGAGATACCTGTCGAGGCTCTCGCTGCGGTTCGGGCCTCAGCGGCCGCTGCTCCTGAGCTCGTCGGTGAGCGAGGACAACGCGTGGCTGACGGTCGATCTGACGAACGTCGACATCATCGAGGACGGCGTCCTCATGATTCCGCGAGGGACGCTGCACCTCTCGCGCGTGCTCGTCCTCTGGGACGGCATCCTGCACGAGCGGTTCATCCTTCGAAACTACGGGTCGACGCCGATCGAGACGACTCTGGTGCTCGGTTTCGACGCCGACTACGTGGACATCTTCGAGGTGCGCGGCACGACGCGGGCGCGGCGCGGCGACCGGCTGCCCACGGAGCTCGACGGCCAGACCGTCGTGCTCGGATACCGCGGGCTGGACGACGTCACGCGGCACACGCGGATCTCGCTGCCGCCGGGACCGTTGCGCCTGACGCCGACCGACGCGGCGTTCGACTGCCGGCTGCCGCCGCAGAGCGAGCAGAGCCACAGCGTCACGTTTGCGTGCGAGGAGGCGGCGCCCCGGACGAGCATCGCGTTCGCGTCGGCACTTGGCCGGGCGACCGACGTGCTCGGCACCCGCCGCGCGGAGAGCTGCGAGGTCATCACGTCCGATCAGCAGTTCAACAAGTGGATCAGCCGGTCGCTCGCGGACCTTGCGATGATGGTGACCGAGACACCGTACGGCGAGTATCCGTACGCCGGCGTGCCGTGGTTCAGCACGCCGTTCGGCCGGGACGGGATCATCACGGCGCTCGAGTGTCTGTGGATGAACCCGAGCCTGGCTCGCGGCGTGTTGTCGTACCTCGCCGCGACACAGGCGACGGACGCCAACCCCGAGCGTGACGCGCAGCCCGGCAAGATCCTGCACGAAGCGCGCGCCGGCGAGATGGCGACGCTCGGCGAGATCCCGTTCGGGCGCTACTACGGCAGTCATGACGCGACCCCGCTCTTCGTCGTGCTGGCCGGGGCGTACTACGGCCGGACGGGCGACCGCGATCTCATCTCCGGGATCTGGCCGTCGATCGAGGCTGCGCTGCGCTGGATCGAGCGCGACGGCGATCTGGACGGCGACCTCTTCGTCGAGTACGCGCGTCAGTCCCCGGCCGGCCTCGAGCACCAGGGCTGGAAGGACTCGCACGACTCGGTGTCCCACGCCGATGGCGCGCTGGCCGAGGGGCCGATCGCGCTCTGCGAGATTCAGGGCTACGTGTACGCGGCGTGGCGCGCCGGCGCGACGCTGGCCGCCGTGCTGGGACATTCGAGCCAGTCGCACGAATGGCACGCGAAGGCGGAAGCGTTGCGTCACCACTTCGAGCGGCAGTTCTGGTGCGCCGAGCTGGGCACGTACGCCCTCGCGCTCGACGGCCGGAAGCGGCCCTGTCTGGTGCGCGCCTCGAACGCCGGGCACCTGCTGTTCACCGGCATCACCAATCGCGATCGCGCCGGCGCGGTCGCGCGCACGCTCGTGGCGCCGGAGAGCTTTTCGGGCTGGGGCATCCGCACGCTCGCGACGAGCGAGGCGCGCTACAACCCGATGTCGTACCACAACGGATCGATCTGGCCGCACGACAACGCCCTCATCGCGGCCGGATTCGCGCGGTACGGCTTGCCCGAAGAGTCACTCAGGATTCTGTCGGGCCTCTTCGATGCGAGCGTGTTCATGGATCTCCATCGGCTGCCGGAACTGTTCTGCGGGTTCGCGCGCCGGCCCGGGGAGAGCCCGACGCTCTATCCCGTGGCCTGCAATCCGCAGGCCTGGGCGGCGGCGTCGGTCTTCATGCTGCTGCAGGCCGCGCTCGGGCTGGAGGTCGAGGCGCCCGAGCGGGTCGTCAGGTTCACGCGCGCCCGACTCCCCGCATTTCTCGAAGAAGTCCGCATCCGCAACCTCCGCGTCGGCCGGTTCACGCTCGATATTCTGCTCGAGCGGCACGAACACGACGTCGGCATCACCGTGCTCCGCCGCGACGGCGACATCGAGATCATCGCGATCAAGTGAGCGTAAACTGGGGCATGGCCCAGGACATCACGAATCGCTACTCGAATGGCGAGGTCACCGTCATCTGGAAGCCCGCGCTCTGCCGGCACAGCGGCATCTGCGCGCGCGGGCTCCCGGCCGTCTTCGATCCCAGAAGGCGACCCTGGATCGAGCTGCACCACTCGGACACCGCCACCATCACCGCCCAGGTCGATCGCTGTCCGTCGCGCGCGTTGAGCTGGGAGTTGGTAAACGAGTAAGCTCCCCATCGCCCAGTTCGAGCAGACAACGAGCTTGATGTGATGGAGGAGAACATGCGTCGGCTTGGTCTTACCACAATCGTGGCGTCGTTCGCGGTGACGCTCGGCGCGCAGCAGCCGCCGCAGGCGCCGCCGCCGGGTCCCGTCCCCGCACAGGTGCGAATCATCGCGCCGGTGACTGAAGGGGAGGTGGGGCAGACCGTGACGTTCCGGATCGAGGCGCTTGATGCCGCGGGCGCGAAGCTCGACGTCAAGCCGACGGCTTGGTTTGCGACGCCGTTCGATGTCGGCGTCGCGGAGCCGACCGGCGCGGTGACGTTCTTCGAAGCCGGCCAGCTCACGGTCGGCGTCATCGTCGGCGGCAAGCCCACCACGATTTCCGTGCCCGTTCGACCTCAGGCGGTCGCCAGTCTCGACGTCGCGCCGCTGCCGGGGCCGCTCGTGCCTGGCGGGGCCGCGCAGCTTCGCGCCGGCGCGTTCACCAAGACGGGTGTGCCGCGGAGCGATGCGGCGATCAGTTGGGCGTCCGACACGCCGGGTGTGGCCCAGGTGGATGGCGGCGGCATCGTCACGGGCGTCGCGATCGGCAAGGCGATGATTCGCGTCTCGAGCGGCGCCGCGACAGCGACCGTGCCCGTCACCGTCGTGCGAAATCCCGTCGCCACGCTTGTCATCGAGCAGGCGCCGGCGACCGTGCGTACCGGCGACGTCGTGCGGCTACGCGCGACGGCAAAGAACGCCGCCGGCGCGGCGATCGACATGCCGGCGCTTCGCTGGTCCGTCGGCGGAGGAGCGAGTGCCTCCGTCGATGCCGAAGGCGCCTTTGTCGCGGACCGTCCCGGCGCGTACGTCGTCACCGCCATGAGCGGCGAGCGCAGCGCGACCGCGTCCGTCGTCGTCAGGCCCAGGGATGTCCGGCGGGAGTTCGAGGTCGTCGGCCGTGCGCCTGTGGACGAGTTCCAGGTGCTCGAGCAGTGGATCGTGGGCAACTACATGTACGTCACGTCGGCTGTCGCGGGCCGCTTGTGGGTGTACGACATCTCGAATCCCGCCGCGCCGCTCAAGGTCGACTCGCTGACGTTCGACGCGCGCATCATGAACGACATCAGCACGACGGCCGACGGCAAGATCGGCGTGCTCACGCGCGAGGGCGCGTCCAACCGGAAGAACGGCATCGTCATTCTGGACACCACGGATCTGGCGCACCCGAAGGTCCTCGCCGAGTACACCGAGTCGGTGACCGGCGGCGTCCACAGCGCCTTCGTCGAAGGGCAGCACGTGTACCTGACCGACGATGCGACCGGATCGATGCGGGTCATCAGCATCGAGGATCCGCGCCAGCCCGAAGGAAGTCTCGCGCTGGCAGCTCGAGACGCTGACGAAGACGCTCTCGACGCCCGAAGGCGACGGCATCGCCGGGCGTTACCTGCACGACGTGTTCGTCAAGGACGGGCTCGCGTATCTCGCGTACTGGCGCGAAGGTCTCGTCATTCTCGACGTCGGCGCCGGCATCAAGGGCGGCAGCCCGCGATCGCCCAGGCTCGTGAGTCAGCTGAAGCTCAACTATCACGAGCTGTACGGACCGGGCTGGCTCGCCGGCGCGCACACGGTCTTTCGTTACAAGAACTACGTCTTCCTCGGCGACGAGGTCTTTCCGCCGAGGTTCGATCTGGTGGCGCGCGATCGCATTCCGGTGAAGGGCATCGTGCACGTCGTCGACGTCGCCAATATCGAGCGCCCGCGCGTCGTCGCCTTCTACGACGTGCCCGAAGGCGGCGCGCACAACGTCTGGGTGGAGGACGACGTGCTCTACATGGGGTACTACTCCGCGGGCGCGCGCGCCGTCGACGTCTCAGGCGAGCTTCGCGGTGACCTCTATCGCCAGGGCCGCGAGATCGCGAGCCTCTGGACAGGCGACCCGAAGGGCTACCGCCCGAATCTCCCGTTCACCTGGGGCGCGCAACCCCACAAGGGACTCATCTTCTTCAATGACATCAATTCAGGGGTGTGGATCACGCGGCTAAAACCGGTCAAGTAAACGCCTGCGTACCCGTCGTACCCGAGAGGATGTCGATGCCTCCCGCCTGTGGCGGAACGTCGACCGTTGTGACGGTCCGTAGTGTGGCGAGATCGATCATCTCGACCGTGCCTGGCTCCGCGGCGATGCCTTCGACCGAGACGAACGCGTATCGACTGTCGGCCGTGACGACTGCGCCGTGGACGACGCGGCGCCTGGTCGGGATCCGCGCGAGCTCTTTGCCGGAGGCGATGTCGATGACCGACACGGACTGATCGCGACGGTTGGTGGCGAGGAGGCGGCCGTCGCGTGTGACGGCGAGGTTGTAAACGCCGGGTCGCGCGGGAATGCGGCGGCGAAGCGTCCATCGATCCGCGTCGATCTCGACGATCTCACTCGTGCCGTTGCAGGCGATGAAGATCGTCGCGCCGTCGGCCGATGGCTGCGCCCACGTCGGGGAGCATGCGATCGACCCGGCCGGCGGGGCTTCGGCGCCGTGGCCGGGGCCGTGGGTCATGCCGGCGTGCGCCGACGCCGGCGGCAGTCCCGTGCCGCCGCTCTCGCGGCCGCGCGTGACGATGAAATGCCGCGAGACGCCGAGCGCAGCGGTGTCGATCTCGACGACCGCGTCGTCCATCATGCAGGCCGAGTAGTGCCGCGTGCCCTTCGGGTTGAGCCGCGAGCCGTGCGGCATCCGGCACGTCGCGACGCGCGCGATCTCCTGCATCGAGTCGGCGAGCAGAATCGACACCGATGACGGCACCGGATCGCCGTGCAGGTTGAAGTTCACGACATAGAGAAACGTCCCGTCCGGCGACGCGTCGAGCGTGGCAGGGAAGAGACCGAGCGTCGCACGGCCGATGACGGCGCGGGTCGTCGCGTCGTACTTGAGCGCCATGCCGTACGGCTGGCCGTGCGCGAGCGTGACGAAGAAGAACCGGCCGTCGCGCGAGCTCGCCAGGCCGTGCGGGCCGTCGATGGCCATCGGCATGATGCCGGTCGCGATGTCCGACTCGACTCGGCCCGCGCCGTTCGAGAATCGGACGAGCGAGATGCGATCGGCGGCCTCCGACGCGACGGCGACGAGATAGCCGGGTGGCGGCTGGGCTGCACGCGGCGCGCCGATCGTGATGGCCGCGGCCGCTGTGACGAGCCCGAGGAGGGTTCTGACACCCATGAGACGATTATCGCCCGCCTTCGCTGGGCGCTCGCTTCGCGAGCAGCTTCGGCGGGCAGGCCGTCCAGCGCGCGCTGCGCGAGCAGCTTCGGCGGGACAGACCGGCCGTGACGCGTGACGGGCGTCCTGTCTGGCGTCGCGAGAACAGTCAGAATGCGCCAATGAACTGGTTGAACGACCTGCGTCTGGAGTTGCGCCGCCTCTGGCAGTCACCCGGCCATGCGGTGACTGCTGCGCTCACGCTCGCGCTCGCCATCGGCGCCAACAGCGCCATCTTCAGCGCGGTGCACGCCGTCCTGCTCCGGCCGCTGCCGGTCGAATCGCCCGACGACCTCGCCGTCGTCTGGCAGACAGACACCGGCGGTCAGGCGGTCGTCGAGCTGACCTACCGTCACCTCCGTGAGTGGACGACCGACACCACGGTGTTCTCGCGTGCGAGCGTCATGGCATCGCACAACTGGAGCGCGGTGCTCGAAGGACGAGGGGAGCCGTCGCGCCTCTGGTTCGCCGGCGTCTCCGCGGCGTTCTTCGACGTGCTGGGCGTGCGGCCCGTCCTCGGGCGCGGGCTTCGGGCCGAGGACGACGTGCCGAATAGTGCGGGCGTCGCGGTGCTCAACCACCGAGCCTGGGTTCGCCGGTTCGGCGCGGATCCGGCGATCGTGGGCAAGTCGATGACGCTCGACGGCAACACGCTCGAGATCGTGGGCGTGATGCCGGCAGGATTCGATCTGCCGCGCGGCGCGGAGCTCTGGACGCCCGCCGTGCCGATCATCGCAAGCGGCACGCCGCCGCGCCTGGGCAACCTCGACACGTTCGGCGTGTTCTACGTCGTGGGCCGCTTGCGCCCCGGCCTCGATGTGGCGAGCGCGAAGGCGGCGCTCGATGCGCTCGAGAAGCGACTCGATGCCGCGCCGGGCCGCCTGAAGTGGGGCGACCGGGTGGTCGCGACGTCGTTCGTCGATCATGTCTTCGGCACGACGCGGCCGGCGCTCTGGGCGCTGTCGGCAGCCGTCGGCGTCCTGCTGATCATTGCCTGCGCGAATGTCTCGGGCCTGATGCTCACGCGCGTGTCGCTGAGACGCCGCGAGCACGGCATCAGGCTCGCCCTCGGCGCGACGCGCGCGGCCATCGGACGGCTGTGGGTCCTCGAGATCCTCATCGTCGCCCTCGCCGGCGGCCTGCTCGGCCTCGGACTTGCGTCGATGACGGCTCGGGCGATCACCGCGCTCGCGCCCGACGACCTGCCGCGGCTGGGCGACATCTCGATCAACGCGCCTGTCGCGCTGTTCACGTTTGCCACCATCCTGACGGTGGCGCTCCTCGTGAGCGCCATTCCGATTCGTCACGCCGGCGCCGTCACTCTCACCGAGGCGCTCGACGGGTCGCGCGCAACAGCCGGGCGGCACACGATGCGCGCGCGGTCCGCGATGCTCGTGCTGCAGATCGGCCTGGCCGTGGTTCTGCTCGTGGCCGCCGGCCTCGTCGTGCGCAGCTTCACGGCGTTGAGGCACGTCGACCTCGGTTTTTCGCCCGATCGCGTGCTGACCGCGGTCGTGCAGCCACGCGGAGCTTCGGTCCCGCCGAATCGCTGGCTGAACGAGTTTCTCGTCCGCGCGCGAGCGCTGCCGGGCGTCGAGGCCGCAGGCGCGGTCTACCTCCGTCCGCTCATGCTCGGGCCGATTGGCCAGGGCGTTCGTGTCTCGATCGAGGGGCAACCGGAGACGCGGCAGGCCGCCGAGGCGAATCCGACGCTCAACCATCAGATCGCGACGCCCGGCTACTTCGAGGCGATGCGGATCCCGCTTCGCCGCGGCCGGTTCTTCACCGATGGCGACACGCCGGACGCGCCGAGAGTTGCGATCGTCGGCGAGAGCACGGCGCGTCGATTGTGGCCCGGCCAGGATCCGCTCGGCAGGAAGGTGCTGATGGCGGCATTCACCCCAGGCTCTCCGCCTCGCGCCTGGCGGACCGTCGTCGGTGTCGTGAGCGACGTCCGGTATCGCGGCATCGACGAGGTCCAGCTCGACATCTACGACCCTGCGCTGCAGGTCGGACGCCCGGCAGACAACGTCGTGATTCGGACGACGGGCGATCCGATGGCGATCGCGCCGCAACTGCGAACGCTCGCGCGCGAGCTGGACGCGGCGTCGCTCGTCGACGAGGTCGCCACGATGGACGCGGTCGTGCGGCGCGCCCAGGCGCCATGGCGTCTCAGTCTCTGGATGTTCGTGCTGTTCGGCATCCTGGCGTTCGGCCTCGCAGCGCTCGGACTCTTCAGCCTCGTCGCCCAGGACGTCGTGCACAGGCGACGTGAGTTCGCGGTCCGATCGGCACTCGGCGCGTCGCGAGGGGCGATCCTCGGCGGTGTCCTGCTGCGGGCCGGCTGGCGCGTCCTCGCCGGCGTCGTCTCCGGCGTGATTGTCGCGCTTCTGGCCACGCGCGCGATGCGGAGCGTGCTGTTCGAAGTCGCACCTGCCGATCTGGCGACCTATGTTGGCGTCATCACGCTCGTGCTCGTCGTCGTGGCGGTTGCGGCGTACGTGCCGGCGAGACGCGCGGCCCGTTCTGATCCGCGGGCGCTGCTGTAACAAAGACAAGGCGCGCCGAAGGCGCGCCCGCCGGAGCGCGGTGCGGGGGTGGGGCCCCGCGCGCGACGGCGAGAGGGGGTCCGGGGGACGAAGTCCCCCGGAGTAAAGAAGATGCTCAGAGCAGGCGTGGTCACAGCGATAACAGTCCTCACGCTCGGCGGGGCTGTCCTGCCCGTTTTCCAGCTCACATTCGACTACGACCGCGCCCTCCCTCCCGACATCAAGGAGACGGCACGTCGCGAACAGGCCGGCGCGATGTTGCGCGACGTCGCGTACGCGACGCTCGAAGGCCGCCGCAATGGCGCGACGATCGTCGAGCCCCCGGTGTCCTCGCGACCGCGTGGGGCCGTGCTGTTCGTGCATTGGTACGGGCCGCCGCGGCCGACGTCCAACCGCACGCAATTCGTTCCCGATGCCGTCGAGCTCGCGAGGTCGGGCGTCGTGTCACTGCTCATCGACACGCCCTGGTCCGTGCCGGAGTATTTCAAGCTCAGAAAACGCGAGGAGGACTACGCGCGGTCGGTGCAGCAGGTGAAGGACCTGCGGCGCGCGCTGGACGTGCTGCTCTCCTTGCCGAACATCGATCCTGCGCGCGTCGCGTATGTCGGCCACGACTTCGGCGCGATGTACGGCGCGCTCGCCGTGGCCGGCGACAACCGCGTGAAGGCATTCGTGTTCATGGCGGGCGCGCCGTCGTTCAGCGACTGGTTCCTGTACGGCCCGCCGCTCCCGCCGGACGCGCGGCAGAAGTTCATCGACGAGCTGGCGCCGCTCGATCCCGTGCGCTATCTGCCGAAGCTGCAGGCGCCGGTCTTACTGCAGTTCGCCAACCAGGACGAGCACGTGGCCAGGGCACGCGCCGATCTCGTGATCGCCTCGGCGCGGGAGCCGAAGGACGTGCGGTTCTATGAGGCCGACCACGAGCTCAACGCGGACGCCACGCGCGACCGGATCGCGTGGCTGGTCGCACGGTTGAAGTAAGACACCAACTACTTCACGACGCGTTGCGCCGTGTAATTCGTTTTCAGCATGCCCTGCATGCTCATCGCCGTGCCGTCCGGCGCGGTCATGCTCATGTTCATTGACTGTGTCGAGCGGGCGATGACCTTCTCGAGACGTGCCGCCGTGGGATCGACGAAGCTCTCGGCGGTGCCGGTCCCTTCGCCGAGCTGAACGGTCATCGGACCCATCGGGCTGCCGGTGCCCGGGATCGGCGTGGCCGTCGTCGTCGACTCGATTCGCGCGAGCGTCCGCCCGCCCTCCGGCAGAATGCCGCGGAACGTGTAGGTCGAAGCGGCGGTCATCGCGGCCATCGGAGTGAAGACCTTCATCTCGTGCTTCCAGCTCTCGCCCGGTTTGACGGTCCGGTTCGGCAACCACGAGAACAACTGCTCGAACTCGGTCCGCTTCGCGTCTTCGCTCACGAGGCCCTCGGGACCGCCGCCCATCCCGCCCTGCGCGCCTTCAGGCATGGCTTTCTTGAGCTTCTCGACGAGCTGGCTTGCGCCGATGACCTTCTGCACTCTGCCGTCGCGGGAGACGACGAGGGTGACTGGCTCGCCGACGATCATGCCCATGGTTTTCAGCGCAGCGGAGATCGGATCCGACCCCGGCTGTGGCGGCGCCGCGCTGTCAAAGGCGACGCTGCCTGCGGGCGACGCGACGTTCATCTTGATGGAGTCCACCACGTTGCGCAGGGTCACGGTGCCGTCGGCCGCGATGTCCTCGACCGCGAACTGCTGCACCTGCGTGACCGCCGTGGTCACCGTCATCTCGCCCATGCCAGGCACGCCGCTCATGTTCATGACGGACTCAATCGTCGAGAGGTAGCGCAGCGTCTCTCCCTTCGTCCAGCGATGCTGCAGGTTCAGGTCCTGGCTGACGAGCGGGCGAGCAGAGACGACGGCGAATGCAAACAGGGCACACGTGGCAATGCGTTGACGAAGCTTCATCGTGAAGGTCCTCCGGGAAGGGCGGGGAATCAGTCCAGTGTAGCAGCCGCGTCGCGGATCGGTCAGACGTCCGTGCGGTCGGCCGGTTCGGGCTGGCGCGGCTTCGGCTCGCACGCCGGATGATGACAATGGCAGCGGAGGTCGGACATCGAAGCCGCATCTTTGCAGTGTTCGCTGCAGTACTTGCCGAACCGTCCTCCTTTTTCCACGACGCAATCGCAGGCGGGATGCGGGCACTTCTCGGCGACGGTCATGGGGACCTCCCGAATGGCCGTCCTTTTTTTCGGGGGAGCCGCGGCCGTGGACGGCGCGGCGAACGTTCAAGGGGGTCGGAGAGCTCCGACCCCTTCTGTGAAGTATACGCTACTGCTGTCGCTTGAGCACGAAGGTCTGCAGTCGCGCGCCAGCCGCGCCGGCGATCGCCGTTTCGAGCGAGCCGTCAGGACGCAGACTGTAGCGGATCATCTTCGGAAAATCGTGCGCGGGATTCTCGAACGTCGCGACCTCGTGCGTGATGCCGGTCAGCACGAAATGCGTCGGCGTCGTGCGGCCATCGGGCATCGCCGTGTAGACGAGGCTGCCTTCCTTTTCAGAGATGCAGAGAAATTCGAAGCTCGCGAGCGCGGTTCCTCTGAGCGACCGCCCGAGGCCGATGATGCCGCCCGACGCCGCCGGCGTCCAGCGCTCTTCCGTAGTGAGCGTGCCGTTCGTGCCCACCCAGAACCCGCTGATCCAGCCGACCTGTGCGATCGTCCCAGGCGTGCCTTTGACGGCGGGCGCCGGGCGCGTCGGCGCCGGCAGCGGATCCGAGCGCTTGTAGACGGTCGCCACGGCCCGCGTCTGCCCCGCCTGCGTCATGCTTCCCTGCACCACGAGCGTATCGCCCTCGCGCCGCAGGATCCGCTTCACGCTCATCTCTCTCGCTGCGCCGCCGCCCGCCGGCACGACGCCCACGGCGGTGAGCGCGAGCGCGCTCTCCTCCCATGCGACCGTCTCGGAATACTCCGAGTCGCCTTCGCACATCCGTCCCGGTATTCGATAGGTCGTCCGGCTGCCGTCGAGCTTGAACGTCGCGACGACGTGCTCGTCCCTGACGGGCCGCGTGATTGCCAGCGTCCCGCCCTCGTGACGAATCGCGAATCGCGGACCCATCACGGGACTGGGCGCCGCGGCGACGCCGGCCGGCGCATCCGTACCGGCCGCCCACGTGCCGGAGAAGTCGGGTTTTTGTTGTGTCGCGCTGGCCGTCGCCAGCGAGAAGACGCCGATCAGGATGGCAAGGGAACGCAGTCGCATGGCCGCTACTCTAGCGTGCCGGGGTTGAGGTGGATTGTAGAATTGCGACAACACACGTTGGCGGGCCCAAGCCCGGCCCGCCCTACTTCGACATCTTCCAGAAGGCAATCCCGCTCGCCTGTTGCCCGACGTTGACGGTGCCGGCGAGGGTGAGCGCCTGCAGATCGAAGACGTCCACCTTGCCCGGCGCGGAGCCGACGCCCTCGCTGCTCACGAACGCATAGCGCGAATCTGAGCTCACCGCGACGCCATGGGCCAGCGTCGTCGACGTCTTGAGGCGCGCGAGGCTCTTGCCGGTCGCGAGATCGAAGATCTCGAACATGCTGCCCTGCTTGAGGGTCGCGACGAGCAGCTTGCCGTCCGGCGTGACGGCGAGGTTGTAGACGCCGCGGCCGGTCGGCAGGCGGCGCGAGATCGTCCAGCTCGTCGCGATCGATTTCGAGGATCTCGTCCGCCTTGTTGCAGGCGACGAAGATCTTGCGTGCCGTCGGCGGACGGCTGCGCCCAGGTCGGGCGAGCAGGTCGCCGGCGTCATCTCGTGCTTCTCGCCGCGGTAGCCGACTTCCGCCGGATCGACGACCGGCGCCGGCGTCGCAGGCGCCATCGACGTGGCCCGCGTGTTCGCCCTGCGCGGCGGCCACCGGAATCGGACCTTCCTTGCCCTTCGCGACCGAGAATCGCCGCGCGACCTCGAACTTGACGGTGTCGATCTCGACGAGCTGGTCGTCCATCATGCAGGTCGAGTACTGCCGTGTGCCGCTCGGGTCGATGCGGCTGCCGTGCGGCATCGTGCACGTCACGATGCGCGCGACTTCGGTGGCGTTCGGCGTGTAGACGACCGACACCGTGGACGGCACCATGTCGCCGTGCAGGTTGAAGTTCACCGAGAACGCGTACAGGCCGTCCGGCGTGACGTCGACCGACGCGGGGAAGTTGCCGAGCGAGAATGCCGTCGCCGACGAGCGTGTCGGTGCCCGAGCGTCGTACTTCCAGCAGCTTGCCGTCGGGCCGGCCGTGGCCCGTCGTCATGTAGAGGAACTTGCCGTCGCGCGAGATCGCCAGCCCGTGCGGGCCCTCCATCTCGTTCGGCAGCTCGCCGATGGTCGATCGTCTGCTCGACGACCGTGCCGTCCGGGCCGAAGCGGATCCGGTGGATGGGTGTCGGCCGATTCGGCGCCGACGTAGACCCAGTAGGTGCTCGCCGGGCGCCGGGCGGGCTTCGTTTGCGCCTCGACCACGGCGAGAGCGCCAAGCGAGGCTGCCGCCAGCAGCGCCAGCGCGGCGTTCGCACGCCAGTGGATGATCCGGTTGCCGGGTTGCGGAGTGTCTGGCATCATGGGCGAACCCTGGAGAGAATTCCCATGAAGGTAGCACGTCGCACGCAAGCCGTCATGTTCGTGGTCGCCGTCGCCGGTGCGATGGTGTCACTCGATCGCTGGGTTCCCGTGCACGGGCAGGCGGCCGCCGGTCAGGCGGCGACGGCCGTGCCGGTCGCGAAGCTCGTCGCCGAGCCCGCGAGCCTTGACGATGCGGACGGGCGAATCGGTCGCCCTCAAGGTCACGGCGTACGACGCCGCCGGCAAGCCGATTCCCGATGCGGTCGTGCGCGTCAACCTGCCGCGCCGGATCGGCGTCGTTCGCCGACGGCAAGGTCACCGGCGTTCGCGCCGGCACGTTCACCGCGACGGCGGTCGCCGCCGGCGCGGCCGGCGCGCCGCCGGTCACGCTCGAGATCCCGGTGACGATCACGTGGCCGGCGCTCGACGTCGCTCGAGATCACCGCCGAGCCCGGCCGGCTCTACACCGGCGTCACGCTCGCGCACACCGCGAGGGGCAAGCACGCCGACGGCAGCGAGCGCGCCGGGCTCGCGCCAGCCTGGCGCAGCTCCGATCCGCCGTCGCGACGGTCGATCGCTTCGGCAACGTCACCGGCGCTCAAGCCGGGCGCGGTGACGATCACGCGCCGAGCGTCGACGGCGTCAAGGCGGAGAAGGCGTACACCGTCGTCGCGAATCCCGTGGCGACGATCGAGCTCGGCGATCGCGGAGACGACGATCCGCACCGGCGACGTCATCACGCTCGCCGGCACGCCGAAGCGCGCGGACGGCACGCGCGGTGGCCGACGCGCCGATCACGTGGAGCTACACGTACACCGCGCCCGAAGGGCAACACCGCCGAAGGCGCCCGGCGGCGCCGGCATCATCGACAACGGCCTGTTCGTCGCGAACTATCCCGGGCTCTACACGATTCTCGCGTCGACCGGGACGGCGCATCGCGCGCAAGACGATCGAGGTCACGCCGCGCGACGTCCGCCAGCCGCATCACCGTCATCGGCCGCGGCATCATCCGCGACACGCACACGTCCGATCTCTGGCCGTACACCGGCAAGGACGGCCGCGACTACTGCATCGTCGGCACCTGGGGCGGCGACGGCTACGCGCACATCTTCGACATCACCGACCTGACGAACATCGTCAAGACCGATTCGGTCAAGGTGGACGCGCGCACGATCAACGACGTCACCGTCTCGCCCGACGCGCGCTACGCGCGTGCATGTCGCGCGAAGGCGCGTCGAACCGCGTCAACGGCGTCGTGTTCCTCGATCTCGCCGATCCGGCGCATCCGAAGGTCGTCGTCGACGTTCGACATCGAGCTCACCGGCGGCGTGCACAACATGTTCGCGACGAACGATCACCTGTTCGCGGTGTCGGGCGGAGTCGAAGTACGTGATCATCAACGCCGAGGACATCTACAAGCCGGCGTACGTCAGCGAGTACCGGCATCCGAACGCGCGCCTGCACGACCTGTGGGTGCGCGACGGCATCGCGTACTCGGCGCAGGGCGGCGTCGGGCACCGTCGTCGTCGACGTCGGCAACGGCAAGTACGGCGGCTCGCTCAAGAGCCCGAAGCTCATCAACACGGTGCCCGATCAACAGCGGCCACGAGATCTATCCGTACATCCAGAAGTCCACCGGCAAGATGTACCTCTTCATCGGCGACGAGGAGATGAGCCGCCGCGGCCGCGTCTGGGAAGGCACGAACTACCAGCTGTCCGCGCCCGGGCGGCGGGCCGCCGAAGGGCGGCATCGCGCAGACGTCGGGCGGCTACACGCACATCGTCGACTTCACCGATCCGATGAACCCGCGCAAGGTCGGCCGCTACCACCTCGAGGACTACGGCTCGCACGACATCATCGTCGAGAACGACATCCTGTATCAGGCGTACTACGACGGCGGCGTGCGCGTCGTCGATGTGTCGGGCGATGCTGCTCGGCAACCTCTACGACCAGGGCCGCGAGATCGCGGTGTTCAAGCCGTACGATCCGGAGGGCTACACGGCGAACGCGCCGTTCGTGATGAACGCGATGCCGTGGAAGGGCCACGTGCTGTTCACGGACTTCAACAGCGGGCTGTGGGCCGCGAAGCTCGAACCGGCCGTGCCGAGTGGGCGGTAGCTTCGCAAGGCAGAAGGCAGAAGGCAGAAGGCAAGAAGTGCGGAACGAGCTATCGCGTGTCATTCAGACTTAGCTCGAAAAACCAAACGAAGCTGACACGCGCCAGCTGGTTTCTGCCTTCTGCCTTCTGCCTTGTGCCTTTTTTTGCCTTTCTCACCGGCTGCGGCGCAGGCGCGCCTGAGAAGGCACCGCCGCCCGCAGCCGTCGCCCCGGATCCTCCTGAAGTCGTCACCGCGAAGTGGCGCGCCAAACATGAAACGGACTATCGCCGCGACTGGGTGAGCATCGCGGGTCTCCATCCGTTCAAGCAGGGCGCCAACACCGCCGGCAGCGCGCCGAAGAACGACATCGTGCTCCCGGAGTCCACGCCGCCGTCACTCGGGCAGTTCGTGCTTGCCGGCGAGCGCGTGCGGTTCGTGCCGGCGAGCGGCGCGCCGGTGCTCCTGAAGGACAAGCCGGTCACCGGTCCGATCGACCTGAAGGACGACAGCGCCTCCGGCGCGGACGAGCTCGTCGTCGGCAACGTCCGCCTCGTGGTTCATGTCAGCGGCATGGAGCGCGCGCTTCGCGTCCGCGATCCGAACGGTCCGCTCGCGCGCGGCTTCCTGGGATTCACCTGGTTTCCGATCGACTCGCGCTATCGCGTCGCCGGCCGGTTCATCAAGGATGCGGAACCCACGACGATGAAGGTCCCGAACACGTACGGCGACGTCGACGACTACAAGAGCGAAGGCGTCGTGGAGTTCACGTTGGACGGACAGACGTTACGCCTGCGGCCGTTCACCACGCGGCCGAAGCGTTTCTATTTCGTGTTCCGCGACGCCTCGAGCGGCCAGGAGACCTACGAGACCGCCAGGTTCCTGTACTCGGACCTGCTCGACGACGGCACGACCGTGCTCGACTTCAACCAGGCATACAATCCGCCCTGCTCGTTCAACCCGCACACGACCTGTCCGATTCCACTGCGCGAAAACCGGCTGCCGGTGAAAGTGCTTGCCGGCGAGAAGGTGTATCCCGTGCACGTGCCGCTCGTGAAAGGGGAGGGGCGGTAGGCGGACCGAAACCCGGTCCGCCCTACGAGGGCGTGTCGATCGACATCTCGGCGAGCTGCCGCCCCAGGTTGCCGGTGAGGACGAGCAGCTCGCGACATTCGTCGGTCGTCATCCTGACCGGGTCCGTCGAGAGCAGACGCGCGGACGCGTGGACCGCCTGACCGACGACAGAGGAGGTCGCGCGAAAGTCGTCGAGCGTGAGGGGCGGCATGCGGGCGTTCTGGCGCAGCACGGTGAGCGCTTCGATCACTTTCGCGGTGTCGCGGAGCGAATCAAGTTCCCGCTCCTCCCAGAGGCGCGGCTTCATGTCGATCGCGCAGAACGATCCGATGGTCTCGGTCGAGCCTCCGTGAAGTGGCACGCCGGCGTACGCGATGACGCCGCCCTCTGTCGTAGCGCCGTTCATCTTCAGCAGCGGGTGCACACGCGCGTCAGGGACGACGAGCTCGTGCTGGTCGGCGACGACCCACTGGCAGAAGGAGTGCGTGAGCGGCGTCTCGCGCGCCGTCGCCGCCGGTTCCGGCAGGCCGACCTGACTCTTGAAGAACTGCCGGTGCCGATCGACCAGTGACATCAGGACCACCGGCACGTCCAGCAGATGCGCCGCGAAGTGGGTGACGCGATCGAACAACGCCTCCGTCGGCGTGTCGAGCAGTCCGGTCTTTGCGAGGGCCTCGAGACGGCGCTGGCCGCCAAGGGCGGGCGCCGGCGCTTCTCTCACGAGCTGCGGCTCAGCCGCGTGCCGCCGCACCGCGCCGACGATCTCGTCGTCGTGGGACTTCGGGTCGAGGCACGCCGCGGCGCCCCACCGCCGGAACTCCTCGCGCTCGCAGTCCTTTTCGGCGAGCACCGCGACCACCGGAAGGAGCGCGGTGTGCGCGTTGCTGCGGAGCCGCTGGAGGAGCGCGAGGCCGCCGCCCGGGATGGGGTCGCGGACGACGAAGGCGGCCGGTCGCGTCGCCCGCGCGAGCTGAAACGCAAACGCGGCGTCGCCCGCGCGCAGGACCTCCCAGCCGTCGTTGGCCAGCGCGTCGGCCAGCGACGACTGGTCATCCGTTTCAGGCTCGGCCAGGACTACTTTCCGCCGCTCGGCCACGTTTTGTCTCCGGCGATGGCGGCAGGGACGAGCCGCTCCGCTACTCTACCAGCCCTGCCGCCTTCCTGAACGCCTCCGTCCGCTCCTTCGCTCGCTCCAGGACCACCTGAAACCGAGGCAGGTGTCGCACGGGATCGAGGAAGCGGCAGTAGCTGGCCATGTAGACATACGGATGGAAGCCGGCGTTCGATCGCTCGAGAAGCTCGAGTCCATGCTCCAGATCGCCGGCGACGATGAACGCCTCCGCGAGATGGAACTGCTGATGGGGATCGAGGACAGCCAGGTTGATCGGTCCGAGCCGCTCGCGCGCTGACGCCTCGCGGCCTTCGAGGCCGTCGATCGAGCGCAAGGAGCTGCCGCGTGTAGGGCGCTGCCGTCAAAGAGCCGCTGGACCGCGGCGCCGTGCTCTTTCGCGTCGTCGAGCCGTCCGGCGACCGCGCATGCGTAGCCCAGGCACCAGTGCGCGATGAAGTTGTTCGGATCGATTTCGATTCCCCGCTGCATGACGGGAATCCCTTGTTCGGCGCGCCCCACGAACCACAACGGTCCGCCGGCGGCCATCCAGGTGGCGGCCGACAGGGGATCGCTCTGCACGAGCCGGGGCGCCAGGGCCTGCGCCTCGTCGTCCTGACCGGCGCCCACCAGCGTGAACGCCATCATCACGAGCGAATCCGTGTCGTTGGGCTCGAGCTCGATCGCGCGCCGGAAGTGGCGCAGCGCCTCGAGCAGGTGGCCGCGCTCGTACTTGAGATTCCCGAGCAGCGCATGCACGTACGAGGCGTCCGGTCGTTCCGCGATCAGGGATTGCGCCGCGCGCTCGGCCTCATCCAGCGGCGACTGGTCCGGCGCCATCCCCAGGCGCACCTGCCACAGCGTCGCCAACGCCCGCATCGCCACGAGCGGCGGCGTTTCGCCTTCGATGCGAATCGCCTCTTCGATGAGCGGCACGGCCGCCGGAATCGCGTAGCGTCGGAGCTGCTGCCGCGCCTGCAGGTACAGCTCGAACGCACGCGGATCCGCAATCGGGCGATCGGCGAGCCGCCGGATCTCGTCAGACGTGAGCCGCACGCCCAGCGCCTTCACGATCTCCCGCGACACCCGCTCCTGCACCTCGAACACGTCGTCCATCGTCCCGCTGTACTTGTCCGACCAGAGCGGCGCATCGGTCGCGACGTCGATGAGCTGGGCCGTGATCCGCAGGCTGTTGCCCGCCTTCCGGACGCTGCCTTCGAGCACGTAGCGCACGCCGAGCTCCTGCCCGATCGTGCGCACGCCTTTCTTCGTGCCCTTGAGCTGCATCGACGACGTGCGCGAGATCACCTGGAGCGCGCTGACCTTCGCCAGGTCGGCGATCAGCTCTTCGGTGAGACCGTCGCTGAAGTACGCGTTGTCCGCATCCGGGCTCAGATTCGCGAAGGGCAGGACGACGATCGACCGCCGGCCGCGGGCCGCGCCGGCTGTGGCAGGCGCTGTCGAGCCGGCGCGCGCCTCCGAGACCGGCGGCCGCGTGCGCGCCTGAAGCGATCCCGCGTCGAATCGCATCGATCTCGTTGCGCACGTCCCGCGCCGTCTGAATTCGACGATCGCGATCTTTCTCGAGGCACCGCGCGATCAACCGGCCGAACGCCCCGGGCAGATCGCTGCGGCGGCGCTCATCGGCGGCGGCGGATCGCGGAGGATCGAGGAGAGCAGCGCGGCCGAGCTTGTTCCCCGAAAGGGCCGCGATCCGGTCGCGGCCTCGTGAAGCAGTACGCCAAGCGAGAACACGTCCGAACGCGCGTCCAGCTCCCGGCCTTCGACCTGTTCGGGCGACATGTACGGCACGGTGCCCATCACCACGCCGTCGCTGGTGCGCAGGGCGGTCTCGGTCTCGGCGCCGGCGGCCCAGGCCGGATCGTTCGATTTCGCGAGCCCGAAGTCCAGCACCTTCACGCGTCCGTCGGCCGTCATCATCACGTTGCCGGGCTTCAGATCGCGATGCACGATGCCCTTGTCGTGCGCGGCGGCGAGCGCATCGGCGAGCGTGCCGGCCAGGTCCAGCAGTTTCGACGCCGGCAGGCCATTCGCGCGCAGCTGCCGATCCAGCGACTCGCCCTCCACCAGCTCCATCGTCAGAAAATGCGCGCCGGTCGCCGCGTCCTGTTCGACGGAATAGATCGTGACGATGTGCGGATGGTTGAGCGCGGCGACCGTCCGCGCTTCGCGCCGGAAGCGATCGATGCGAACCGGGTCGCGCGCGAGGTCCGGCGGCAGAAGCTTCAGCGCGACGTGGCGGCCGAGCGTCGTATCGAGCGCGCGATACACCTCGCCCATTCCGCCTTCGCCGAGCTTGGCGACGACCTCATAGTGGTTGAGGCGAGAGCCGGGGAGGAGACTCATCGAGGAGCATTCTACCGGCTTCTCGGGCCATGCGTCGTCCCGCGCACTACGCCTCAGGCCCGTCCAGGGGCGGACCCGACTCATACTTCAACGGAAAGTCGCGCCGGACATCGTAATTGACCCTGAGAATCAGATCGGCCAGCAGACCCGTCAACACGATTTGACCGCCAACCACGACCAGCAGTACGCCGAGACTCAAGAGCGGGCGCGAGCCGATCGGAATGTCCTGCAACCAGAGGTACGTCAGGTACGACAGCGTGACGAAGCCAATGCCGAAGAGCACCAACCCGATCCACCCGAAAAAGTGCATCGGTCGTCCCATGTACTTCACGAGGAAGAACATCGTCAGCAGATCGGGACTGGCCGTGAACATCTTGTTCGACGAGTACTTGGAGACACCGTACTTGCGCCGGTTGTGCGTGACGGGCACCTCGACCACCCGGTAGCCCATTCCCGACAGGATCACCGGGATGAACCGGTGCATGCCGCCGTAGAGCGCGAGCACCCTGACGACCTCGGCACGATAGAGCTTGAGGCCGCTGTTCATGTCGTGGTGGGAAGCGCCGAAGAGGGTGCGGACGACCAGCAGGTTGAAGACCTTCGATGCCGCGACCTTGAACGCGGAGTCGCGCCGGTCCTTCCGCCACCCGCTGACCACATCGACGTCCTCGCGCTGCAGGTGCTGGTAGATCGTTGCGATATCGCGCGGGTCGTCCTGCAGATCCGCGTCCAGCGTCACGATAAAACGGCCCCTGGCCCTCTGGAACCCGCACGCGAGTGCGGGAGACTTCCCGAGGTTCCGGCGGAAGGAGAACAACCGGATGGCCGGACGGCTCTCGGCCAGGGCCTTCAGCTTCTGGAACGACCCGTCGGTCGAGCCGTCGTCCACGAAGACGATCTCGTAGTCTTCGCCGATCGACGACATAGCGGATTCGACGGACGCCACCAACTCGTCGAGGCTCTCCACTTCGTTGTAGACCGGAATGACGACCGAGAACGTCGGGGCCATCACGAGGGTGGCCTGCTGAAGGCCTGCAGCCGGCGATACAGTTCTTCGTAATCGGGCCCGCGATATACGGCGCAGAGAACGGCACCGTCTGCCGTGGTCACGTGGTGCACGGCGTCGCCGCGGGTCATCTCCCGCACCTCTTTGATCGAGCCGCGCACCAGACGGATCTGCAGATGGTGTGGATCGGTCCCGTTCAGCGTCACGATCAGTTCAGGAAAACGTGCCGCGTCGTCTCTGACGAGGTGCTCTGGTCGTCCCCACACGGTCACCGGCATCCGCGCCTGCCGGGCCGCACTCGCCGACCATTTCACGGCCTGCAGCACGCAATTGCCCCAGTAGTCGAGCTCGTATCGCCCGAAGGCACCGCTCGGGCCGCCGGCCAGCTCGTTGACGTAGACCGCCTGGTTCGGGTACGAGCGGACATTGAACGCCAGTACGTTCGCCAGCCCCGCAACGAGGAGCGCGAGTCCTCCGACCCGCAGCCACCGCCGGCCGTGGGCGAGCAGTCCCGCCCAGCCGGATGCCGCGAGGACGACCATCGGCATATAGGCGAACAGCACGTGTCGTATGCCGTCGTAGACCATCGAGTTGCGCAGGATGATGAGGGCAATCGGCAGCAGCGCAGCGCTCCAGAGGGCGACCCTCGCGAAGCCCCAGCCGCGCACGTGCGGAACGATTGACAAGACCATGCCGGCGAGGACGACCGGCGGGGTGGAGATCAGGAACCAGGTTGGGAGGTACAGACCAGGGAATGTCGATAGCCGGGTACTCCGCGCCGCCGAACACGAGGCCGCCGTCCCAGTTGTACTGAGACGCGCGGCTCAACGCGTCGAACGGGCGCGTGAACGGAGCGGCCTGCGCCCAGGGCCAGACAACGGTGCAGAGGAGCAGGCCCGCGAGGAGTACGACGCCGACCCTCGCGACCGACTCGGCCACCGATTTCCAGTACACATGCCGATCGATGACGAGGGTGTCGCCGACCGCGCTGGTCCTGTTCACGACGACGAACGCGAGGATGAGAAGCGGCAGATAGCCGAAGTACAGCAGGCCGCTCGGCCGCGTGGCGAGCGCCAGCGCCAGCGCCACGGCGATTTTCGCTCCGGTGCCTGCTGAGAGATACGGCCAGCGGGGAGAGAGCGTCGACATGTAGTACAACGCCACTACACTCATCGCCGCAAACGGCAGGTCCTTCGGATTGTTCATCGAATCGGCGAAGTAACGCGGCGAGACGGTCAGCAGGATCACCGCCAGAATCGCGCTCCATGGACCGAACAACCGGCCGGCGAGCCGGCCCGCGAAGACGATCCCGACCCAGCCGAACACGGCGTTCACCCAGTGCCGCAGGATGTATCGGTCGACGTCGACGCGCTTCTCGAGCCAGGCGGGGATGACGTCGAACAGCCCCGGATACATCGTGCCGTAGTGGGCGTCATCGCGCGTCCGCAGCCCCTGGTAGTACTGGAGGATCGCCTGCCCATTCAGGTGTCGGTCGAATTCGTCCCACGTGGCGCCGAAGTCGATGGATGCCCACACCATCAGCGGAAGCAGAATGACGACGAGCATCCAGAAGAGCCACGACAGGCGGCGCGACGCCGACGTCGCAGACGGGGCGGGGAGCAGCGCGGACGGCTGAGCCGGAGTCTGCTGTGATGACGTCAGCATCAGTGCAGTGCTATTGGGTCAAGACGATACCCGAGAACCCGCGGCAGGTGAAAGGTATAATCCCGCGGTTTCATGCGGCTTCTCGTCGTCCACGCCTGGCTGAAGGGCAACCTCGGCGATGTCCTGCAGCTGACGGTGCTGCTCACGGCGCTTCGCGAGCTGCGCCCGCGCGTCCTCGATCTGGCCGGTTACCCATCGTCGCCTTCCGAAGCGCTCTCCGGCGTGGTCGCGCTCTCCGATCGCTTCATCGCCGACCCATTCGCATGGTACTGGACGCTGACGCCGCGACTGATCGTGGATCTCGCGCTCGAGCCACGCTGGAAGGCTAGACGACGCGCGATGTTTTCCCGGTACGACGCGATCATCTCGGCGCCGGGTCCGTTTCTCGCCGACTACGACCGGCGCGCACCCAGCGCGCTCGCCGACATCGCGGTGGCCACCGAGCTGGGCCGCTTGAGCATCCTGTCGAGTCACTCCATCGGACCACTGCCGCCGGCGGCGCTGCAGGTCCTGGCGCACGCGTCGGCCCGCATCGCGCGAGAGCCCCGGACGCATGCCTACCTCGAGGAGCGTGGCATCGACAGCGTGTCATCAGCCGACCTCGCGTTTCTCTATCCGTTCGATCAGGAGATGGGGCCACCGCCGCTCGAGCCGCCCTATCGCGTGGTGTTCCTGCGGTCGAACAACCTGAAGAAGCGCGCGCTGCGAATCGTGAACCGCGGGCTGTACGAAACCAGCCGTGAAATCGCGCCGGCGTCGCCGCTCCCAATCGTGCTGGCGACGAGCGACGAGCGTCGCGACAGCAGCTTCATCGCCTCGACCGCCCGTCGGCTGGGTATCCCGTCGGTCGTGTGCCGCACCGTGCCGGAGCTGGTGAGGCTCGTCGCTGGCGCCTCGGAGGTCATCTCCGATCGCTACCATCCGGCGATCTGTGCCGCGGTCCTCGGCAAGCCGACACGGATCGTGCCCAACCGCGAACCGCACAAGATGAGCGGGCTCACGGCGCTGCTCGACGGCCGCCCGGTAGGCGAGCTCCAGGACGCCGCCCGCGCCGGCATCGCCGCCATGTCCATGGCGCTTCGGGCTGTTGCATGACCGGCGCTCCTGGTGTGAATCGACTGCGGTTGCTCTCCCTCTATCCGACGTTCTGGCCTCGGCAGGGCGGCGGCCAGATGGTGCTTGCGGCGATTGCCGAAGGACTGTCGTCTCGCCTGACCAACCAGGTGCTGACGAGGCGGTTTGAAAACACCGGCGTCCGCAAGGAGTACGAGTTTCTGACGGTGCACTACTTCTGGAATCCCGCGCCGGATGTCTGGAAGGACTACGCCACCGGGACGCGGCGAATCTCCTTCGCGAAGAAGCTCTTCGTGACGGGCCTGGACATCGTGTGCGTGCTGCCGATGCTGCGGCGCCTGGCGCTCGACGCGGATCTCGTCCACCTGCACTTTCCGCTGCCGCTCGGCATCAGCGCGCTCCTGATGCGCCTGCTGGTCGATCGACCGCTCGTCGTCACGGTCCACGGCAACGCGGACGTCTACGAGCTGCCGGCCCTGCTCGCGCCGGTCACGCGCGCGGTACTGACGAGAGCGGACGCCGTCGTGAGCGTCGGACGCGACCTCGCGGACTACCTGCGCACCTCGATGCGGCTGCCGAACGTCACCGTGATCCCGAACGGCATCGCCGTCGAGACGTTCCAGGTGGCGAGCGGCTCGGGACCGGGCGTGTCTCTTCTTTCGATCTGCCGCCTCGTCCCGCGCAAGAACATCCTGGTCCTGATCGACGCAGTCGAACGGCTGGTTGGCGAGGGCCACGACCTGTCGCTCGTCATCGCCGGCACGGGCCCGGAGAAAGCGGTCATCGAAGAGCGTGTCCGACGCGCGTCGGGCACCATCCGGTTCGTCGGATTCGTGGACGAGGCCGAGAAGCGCCGACTCCTCACCGAAGCCGATGTGTTCGTACAGTTGTCCACGCGCGAGGGGCTTTCAATTGCCGCGATCGAGGCGCTGGCTTCTGGAGTGCCGTGTGTGGTGTCCGACCTGCCAGGCGTGCGCGAGCCCATCGACGCGGGCGCGACCGGTTGGTACGTCGAGGACCCGGAGAGCGTGGAGAGTGTCGTGGCAACACTCCGCCGGGTGCTCGCCGATCGCGATGGGCTGCCGGAAATGCGGCGTGCCTGTCGCGCTGTCGCCGTGGAGCGCTACTCGCTCGAGGCGATGTGTGAGGGCTACTGGAAGGTCTTTGCCAGCCTGACGAAGGCTCAGGCGTGACGTCCGAGATGCGTCCAAGCACGTTCGTGACCGGTGGATGCGGCTTCATCGGGTACGCCCTGTGTCGCCGCCTCGCGGCGGCAGGTCATCAGGTGGTGGCCTACGACGATCTCTCGCGCGGCCGCGAGGACAACCTGCCCGGCGGCGCGCGGCTCATCCAGGGCGACATCAGGGATCCGCGACTGGCCGAGGCGCTGTCGGACACTCGCGCCGACGCCGTGATTCACCTGGCGGCCCTCCATTACCTGCCCGATTGCGCGGCGCGCCCGCATGAGACGCAGGAGGTGAACGTCGAGGGCACGCGCCACGTGCTCGACGCCTGCCGGACCGCCGGCGTGCGACGCGTCGTCTTCGCGTCAACCGCGGCAGTCTACGCGCCCGTGGAGGTCCCCTGCTCCGAGGATCAGACGCCGCTCGGCCCTATCGAGGTGTATGGCGCGTCCAAGCTGGAGGGCGAGCGGCTGGTCGAGGTCTTCAATCGTGAGACCGGCATCGCTGCAATAGCGTTGAGGATCGCGAACGCGGTCGGGCGGCGAGAAACGAATCCGCACGTCGTCCCCCACATCTTCGAGTCACTACGCTTCTCGAATCAGGTGGCTCTCGGCAGCCTCGAGGCACGCCGCGACTACATCGACACGCGTGACATCGCCAACGCGATTCTGGCCGTGCTCGAGGTTTCGGCCGGCTATCGGGTGTTCAACGTGGGAACGGGCATCGCGCACTCGGTGGCTGACATCGTCGACTCGCTACGGCACATCCTCGGCCGGCCGATCGAGATCCGCCAGGACGCCTCACGGCTGCGCCCTGTCGAGCGGATGTTGCTCGTCACAGATATCAGCAGGATTCGCCGGGCCGCCGGCTGGGCGCCCCGTGTGACGTTTGAGGAAGCGCTGCGCGACCTCGTCGACGCCTACGGTCTCGGTTCCGACAACGGACTCGATCGCCACAGTGCCCACCCGACGAGGACACCCAGGCCCTGAGCTGCCAGCGAGGCCACCAGGAACACTCCGCCCACCAGCAGTCCTGTCGTCAGATCGAAGGCCAGGGCCTGTCCGACGATGGCGACGGCCCACTCGTTGACGCCAACGTTGCCGGGTGTCACGTTGACCATTCGTAGCGGGCTGGTCAGAGCGTAGACCAGCCCGCCAGCGAGAAAGCCACCGGGCACGCCGGAGAGCGCGGAGTACAAGCATCCAAACGCGATGAAGTTCGACACGTGGCGAAGCATCGACGCCCAGAAGACCCGGAGCATGACTGGGCGGCTGGCAGGTTCGCTGACCGCGGGAAGCCACTGTGATATCCGTGGGTGCCGAGCGAGGCGAGGGAGCGCGTGAAGCACCGCCAGCGCGCCAGCGCCGAGCGCGAGCAGGGCAACGTCAAGTCCGAGTGCGGCGATCGGGGCGGCGCCGGCCATCGTCCACAAGAGAGCGGTCGCCGACAGCGCGAGACAGGCCGCCGCGACCAGGGCGAGGACGTTGCTGAGCAGAGTGGCGTGCGCGAAGTCCGCGTACGTCAGTCCCTGCCGCTTGAGATATGCAAGCCGCACGGCCATGCCGCCTGCCACCGGCACGGCCGATCCCACGACGAGCCCCCCTGTGCGCACGAAGAAGAGCTCCCAGAACCCGAGGCGCGGCAGATGGGTACGCAGCGGCACCAGCATCGATTCATTCTGCGCCAGTTGCGAACCGAACAGGAGAGCCACCGTACCAGCAAGGACCACCAGGGACAGCCGGCTCAGTTGACGCACGTCGTCGAATTGCAGCGCCAGATGGACCGCAATCCCGGCCAGAAGGACGACGGCCACCGCAATCATGACCGGGCGCTTGAGCGAGGAGGCTTTTGGCTCAGCCACGCTCATCAAGACGGCGTGGGAAAGTTCCTGGCAGACTCATCATGTGAAGGAAATGCTCGGGCACGCGAACATCAGCCAGACTGACACGTATCTTAACGCCGGCCGGCTCGGGCTCCGACGGAACTTCGCGTAAGATCTCCCGGGCGATGTCCTTGTCCGTCGGTTCCAGGCTCGGTGTCTATGAAGTCGTCGCGTCCCTCGGTGTCGGAGGCATGGGTGAGGTCTACCGTGCGCGTGACACCAGACTGAATCGCAGCGTCGCGATCAAGGTCCTGCCAGACCTGTTCGCCACCGATCCTGATCGATTGGGGCGGTTCACGCGCGAAGCGCAGGTACTCGCGTCGCTGAATCACCCGAACATCGCGGCGATCTACGGGATCGAGCAGAACGCGCTCGTGATGGAGCTCGTCGAGGGCGAAGACCTCTCCGCCGTGATTGCCCGCGGGCCCATGTCGCCGGCCGACGCGCGGCCCATCGCCCGGCAGATCGCCGACGCGCTCGAGGCTGCGCACGAGCAGGGCGTCATTCACCGCGACCTGAAGCCGGCCAATATCAAAGTCCGCGCCGACGGCACGGTGAAGGTGCTGGACTTCGGCCTCGCCAAAGCCATTGGGCCGGAAGGTCCAATGGCGGCGGGCGGGTCGATGAACTCTCCGACGCTCACCGCTCGCTCCACGCAGATCGGCATGGTCCTTGGCACGGCCGCCTACATGTCGCCAGAGCAGGCGCGCGGCCGCACGGTCGATCGGCGCGCAGACATCTGGGCGTTTGGCGCGGTGCTCTACGAGATGCTCACCGGCCGGCGCGCGTTCGAGGGCGACGACATCTCGATCACGCTGGCGAACGTCCTGAAAGAAGACCCGAAGTGGCATGCGCTGCCGTCAGATCTCTCGCCGCCGCTCACGCGGCTGCTCCGGCGCTGTCTCGAAAAGGATCCCAGGCGCCGGTTGAGCTCGATAGGCGACGCGCGACTCGAGCTCGACGAAGCGGAATCGCCTGCGGGAGCGGCGAGTCAGATTGCAGCGCCGCCCGCGCGCCCGGCCGGGCTCGTCGCGCGCCTGCTGCCTTTCGCGGCCGGCGTTCTGATCGCCGCCGCGGTGGCCGCTGTCATGTGGCCGCGTGGGGCAGCCTCGACCGCCGCTGGCGGCGGAACCACCACGCGCCTGTCGATCCTGCCGCCGCCGGGCGAGCAGCTCTATCCGGACTCCATGGGCGTCGCCGTTTCTCCCGACGGCACGATGGTCGCGTACGTCGTGGGCGGGGTGTCGCGCGCCGCCACACAACTCTGGGTTCGTTCCCTGGACTCGCTCAAAGCGCGTCGGATCGAATCGGCCGACGGCGCGACGCTGCTGTTCTGGTCGCCGGACAGCAAACGCCTCGGGTTCATCACCAGCGACAAGCTGAAGGTCGTGTCCGCCTCGGGCGGCCGCGCGGACACGCTCGCCGATATGACATCGGGGCGGGGCGGCGCGTGGAGCCAGGCCAACGTCATTGTCTATGCGCCGAACGCCACCGGCCCGCTGTACAGGATTTCGCCCGATGGCGGACGCGCCGAGCCGGTGACGAAGCTGGATGCGGCCCGCAAGGAAGTCGGCCATCGCTTTCCGTGGTTCCTGCCGGACGGCGAGCATTTCCTCTACGGAGCGCTGCCCGGCAAGGACGGGAAGTACGACGTGTTCGTGGGCTCGATTCGAGACGACTCGAAGGTGCACATCGGCGCGTTCGATGCGACGCCCATCTATGCGGATCCGGGATGGCTGCTCTACGCGCGGCAGGGCGTGCTCGACGCCGTGCCCTTCGACGTACGTCAGCTCAAGGTGACCGGCGCATCCGTGCGACTGGAGGACGAGCCCGCGAGCATTTTGTCGCCGACCATCTCCTGGACCGCCGGCCACTCTCTGCACGCCACGGGTGACACGCTGGCGTACTACTCCACGCCCTCCAACAACAACATCCTCACTTGGTACGACACGAACGGCGTGGCCACTGGCACGCTCAACGTGCCGCCGGGTCATTGGGAGGCGATCGAGCAGTCGCCGGATGGGTTGCGAGCTGCACTGGTGAAATCCGTGTCGCCGTCGGAGTCGAGCCTGTGGCTCGTCAATCTCGTACGCGGCGCCGTGTCGCCGCTCTCGACCATGCCCGGCCGCAACGACTCGCCGGTGTGGTCTCGCGACGGCAAACGCGTCGTCTGGGCATCGGATCGGACCGGCTCGATGGAATTCGTCGTCAAGAATGTGGACGATGCGTTGCCGGAGCAGGTGCTGTTCAGCTCGCCGGCACTGTTCAAGAATCCTGCGGACTGGTCGCCTGACGGCCGGTGGATCGTGATGACGCAGATCGATCCGGATACCGCGCAGAACGTGTACGTGCTCGATGCGTCGGGCAAGCAGCCGCCGAGGCTTGTCGCGAGCAGCCCCGTGCGGGACAACGCAGGCGCGATTTCATCCGACGGCAAGTGGCTGCTGTATTCGTCCCAGGAGAGCGGCCGGTTCGAGCTGTACGCGCAGGCGTTTCCCGCGCCAGGCCGGCGCATCGCGATTTCGCAAGACGGCGGCGTCGTCGGGCTGGTGGAGCGCCGACGGCCGGCAGATCGTGTACTGGGGCGACGACCTGCGCAGCCTTTGGCGCGTGGACGTGACGCCCGCGATGGACGCGCTCGTCGTTGGGGCTCCCGGGAAGTTCGCGACGCTGCCGCCCGATCTCGTGTGGCTGGCCGCGATGCCCGATCTGAAGCGTTTCATCGGCATCGCGCCCGAACGCACCGGGACCGGGTCGGTGACAGTGGTGAGGAACTGGAGAGCGGGGATTCAATGACTTCTGCGCGACCTGGCCGAAACGAGCCGTGCCATTGCGGTTCGGGTAAGAAATACAAACATTGCTGTCTGGCGAAGGACGAAGCGAAGGCCGCCAAGGCGCGGGCCAAGGCGGCTGAAGAAGCGGCGGATCAGCCCAGCCGACGCGGCGCCGCCGGCTTCGACCCGGGCCCCGAAAACGCAGACGCACCAGCCGTGGCGGGCGACGACGTCGCGCGGCTTTGTGCCGCGCGCGCGATCGCCGCGCAAGGTCGGAGGGTCGTAAGACGCGTCTGAAGTTCGGCCTGCGAAATCCTCTTCGATTCTGATCCGCCCTGGACGTGCTCATTTGCCGCTGACCGGTGTTTCACTACTCGAAACAAGCCGGTCACGGTTTCCTCACTTGATCGCCGCAACGCGCTGATTTAGCCTCGCAGCTCTCATATGCAGAACCATCCACGGCTTGCCGCGGTGATCCTCGTCGCTTCGCTCGGTGCGGTGTCGATGCTGGCGCAACAGCCGCCGCCGGGTCCACCGGCGCAGGGCGGCCCGCCTCCGGGCCAGGGCCGCGGCGGTGGTGGCGGGGGTGGCCGCGGCGGCGTCAATTTCACACCGGCGCAGGCCATCGCGCTCGCGACGATGAACATTCCGCAGGCCGTCATTCAAGCGGTCACGGACGCGCGCGCCGACCTCGTTCGCGCCAGTCTCACGCTGCCTGCGAATCAGGCGGACCTGAAGGCCAAAGCCGACGCGCTGGCGAAAGCCGAACAGGCCCTGGCCGTTCAGCGCGCCAACGAGCTGGCCAGACTCGGCGGTGCGTCACTCAATCTCACGCCCGAGCAGATCGCCGCAGTCGTCGCGAACAACGGCCTGCCGCGCGGCGGCAACACCTCCCCCGGCGGCACGTTTGCGTACAACGACTACACGGGCTACGCGAAGATCTGGGATGGGAAGACGCTGAACGGCTGGGACGGCGAGACCGACGCGTGGACGATCGTGAACGACGCCATCCAGATGGACACGGCGCGGAAGCCCGGGCAGCACCACATCCACTTCAAGGGGATTCCCGGCGTCAGCCCGATCGTGAAGGACTTCGATTTCAAGGTCGAGTTCAAGGCGAGCGCCGGCGGGTTCAACGGCGGCGTCCAGTACCGCAGCCGGCTGCTGACCGGTCACGGGCCGAACCGCTCGATCTACGATCCGGCCACGATCGCCGATCCGTTCGGACAGCCGCTGCCGGCCGGCATCACGACGCAGCCCGCGGCGAACGCGGCCGGCATCGCCGGACAGCCGTGGCAGGTGAGCGGCTACCAGTTCGACATCACCGGCAACAACATGGGGTCGCTCTACGAAGGCCAGGGCCGCGGCGTCATCGTCAACGCCGGCGAGATCGTGCAGCTCTTCCCCGGCGGCTTGAAGTTCGTCATCGGACGCACGTCGGACAACCCCGCGCAGTACACGCGTCCCAACATGGGGCTCGACGGCGAGTGGAATCAGATCCAGATCATCGCCCGCGGCAACACGCTGGTGCACATCCTCAACGGCCAGGCGATCACCGTCACGACAGACGACGACCCGATGCGGCGTGCGTATCAGGGGATGCTCTCGCTCCAGTGCGAGGGCGGCGCCATCTGGTACCGCAACGTCTATCTGAAGCATCTGGATCCGATCGTGACGATTCCCGCGCCGGCACGCTGATCGCGGCCTGGAGACCCGACATGAAGCACCGCATCTCGAAGAACATCCTGCTGGTACTGGCGACCGCCGGACTGGTGTTCACCGCGGTGTACGCGCAGGCGCCCGCGCAGGGACCTCCTCAGGCTCTGGGCGCACGTGGCGGCGGGCCGCAGGGCGGCCGCGGCGGGCGCGGGGGCCTTCCGGGGGCGACGCCGGAGCAGAATCAGGCGGTGATGGAGATGAACACCGCGCTGGCCCCGTTGATCGCGGCGGCGACGGAGGCGCGGAACGATCTGGCGAATGCCGCGATGACCGACGTCAAGAACACCGTGGCCATCCGAACTGCCGCTGAGAAGCTGGCCGCGGCCGAGCTCGCCGTCGCGTCCGCGCGCGCGGACGCGTTTGCGAAGCTCCAGGCCGGCCCCAACAAGCTCACACCCGAACAGGTCACCGCGCTCATCAACATGAGCACCGGGGCCGGCGGCCGAGGCGGCGGCCGAGGCGGCGCGAACTAGCGAATCCTCTGTCACGCACGCTTTCGTCGTCGGCCGATGCGACAAGCGCTGCAAGAGTGCAGCAGAGCGCGCCGATGACGAAGAAGTAGTAGTTGCAGAACGCCTTCGAACCCATCGCGAACAAGGCGAACGTCGAGAGTGCCAGGCCGCCGGCGAATCCGGCGGCATTGTTCGGTGTGCGCCACATCACCAGCGCCAGCGCCACGAGTCCGGCGCCCACCGCCCAAAGAAAGGAACCCTGGCCCCATCCGGCTCGCGCCGCCCAGCTCACGAAGCTGAGAGACTCGATGCGGAACGGCTCCTTCGTCTGCAACAGAATCACGGTGTCGACAAACGCGCGCACGTCGAGCAGCGCAAAGGGCAGGGTGACGAGGGCTCCGGCGGCGATCGCTCGAGCGAGGAACCGCCAGGCGCCCTCGGGCCGCGAGCGTGCGAACCGCCAGAGCAGTGGACCGGAAAGCCCGAAGTACTGTTTGGTGACTGCGAGCAGCCCGCCGACCCACGGACACCAGGCGGGGCGCCGGATCATCGCCCACGTCATCGCCGCGAGCATCAGCACGGCAATCGGCTCGGTCCACCCCTGTTCCAGAACGAAAAATGCTCGCGGCGTTGTCAGCAGCAGGACGGCCGCGAGCTGCGCCGCCAGTGACGCCCCGGCGTAGCCGATGAGCGCCGCGGCTCCGACAAGTGCGGCGAGCTCGGCGTATCGGTAGTCCCTGAAGATCAGGTGTCCGGGCGCTGCGATGAGCAGGCTCAGGGGCGGGTAGGGGTAGCCAATGAGGACGCGATCTCCGGAGATCGCCTGCGGGTTGTAGAAGCTCGTGTCCGGCCCGTAGATGTTCCTGAAGGTGATGCGGTAGGGATTCTCTCCGCGCCCCAACGCCTGTAACGCGCTGCTGTGCACTTCGACGACGTCGATCCTGGGATGGGGCGACGCTCGCAGCATCCAGACGCCAAGCGCGATGTTCACGACCAGGACGGCGGGAAACCACCATCGCGTGAACCGGCGCAGGCCGAGCGTCCCGGCGGCGACCAGAGCCGCTTCGATCGCGACACCCGCCGCGAAGAGATCCAGACGTGCGCCTGCCTCGAGGTACATGCCCGGCGTCGACCGGAAGAGCACCAGCAGTTGCACTCCGATGGCGGCGGTGAGCGCGATGTGCACGAGCGCGGGGCGGCCGCGCACCAGACCGTCGACCGGCATGGTGATGACGCCGACAACGGTGAAGACGAGCGCCAGCGACAGCCCCAGAAGCGCCCGAGGCTCGTAGAATCCGTCGGCGACTTGCAGCGCGAGACCGAGAACGAGCGCGGCGACGGTCAGACTGACGATGGCGGCGACCGGGGACCGGAAGGGACCGGAGGTCACGGGCCAGTACCCGTATCATCGCTCATCGTTCTTCGACGGCCGGTCTCACGCCGTTTTCCGGCGAGCGCCGGCGGGTTCACCACGGGGGACCGTACGCACATGAAGGCCATCACTGTCGAACCACGCACGCCCGGAAGCGCCCGCCTCGAGGACATACCCGAACCCGACGAGCACGACGGGTCAGTGCTCGTCGAGGCGATCGCGGTCGGCGTCTGTGGCACGGACGTCGAGATCGTGGAAGGCAAATACGGCGAGAGCCCGCCAGGCTCCACGCGGCTGGTCCTCGGCCATGAATCGCTGGGGCGCGTGCTCGATCCAGGGCCGTCGAAATCTCTGGCTGCCGGCGATCTGGTCGCCGGCATCGTTCGGCGTCCGGATCCGGAGCCCTGTCCGAACTGCGCGGTTGGCGAATGGGACATGTGCCGCAACGGCCGGTACACGGAGCGCGGTATCAAGGCGCTGCATGGCTTCATGTCCGAGCGCTGGCGCATCGAACCGGAGTACGTCGTCAAAGTCGATCGCTCGTTCGGCGTGCTCGGCGTGCTGCTCGAGCCCGCTACGGTCGTGACCAAGGCGTGGGAACAGGTGGAGGCGATCGGCCGGCGCGCGCTCTGGGCGCCGCGGACCGCGCTCGTCACAGGCGCCGGCCCGATCGGGCTGTTGGCCGCGATGATCGGGCGGCAGCACGGGCTCGACGTGCACGTGCTCGACCGGGTGACCGAGGGACCGAAGCCCGAACTGGTGCGCGCGCTCGGCGCGACCTACCACTCCGGAGCCATTGCGGACGTGGGGTTCCAACCGGACGTGATCGTGGAGTGCACCGGCGTTGGTCAGGTGATCGGCGATGCGCTGAGGGCCGTCGCCGCCGGCGGCACGGTCTGCCTCACCGGTGTCGGCGGCGGGGGCACCGCGTTCGGCACCGTCGCTGATACGGCGGCGGCCATGGTACTCGGCAACAACGTGATCGTCGGCACGGTGAACGCGAACAAGCGGCACTGGTACAAAGCGACCGAAGCGCTCGCCCGCGCGGATCGCGCCTGGCTGTCGCGCCTGATCACGCGCCGGGAGCGCCCCGAACGATTCGCAGACGCGCTCGCCAGGCAGAAAGACGACATCAAAGTCGTGATCGAGTTCGCACAGGCGTGAAGCCGCGCGGCGCGACGTTCAGCCCGCGAGAATAGCGCGGCGATGGAGCTGCGGCGTCGTGCCGGTCCATCGTTTGAACGAACGATGGAACGGGGCGGGTTCGGAATACCCGAGGAAGAAGGCGATCTCCGCGATGCTCACACTGGCGTCGCCGAGCAGGGCCATCGCCAGTTGGTGGCGAACCTGGTCCTGAATGTGCGCGGAACGACGTGCCTTCCTCGACCAGTCGCCGGCTCAGCGTCCGCGCGCTCAACCCCATCTCGCGCCCGATCGTCGTGACCGACCGTTGCTCCTGTCCCATCCCGTCGATCAGCAACCGGCGCACGCGCGCCGCGGTTGACGCGTCGGCAGGCCGATCCAGTTGTCGAGTGCCGAGGGCCTTGTCGAGTCGTCGCCGGATGACCGCGGCGAGTGCCGCGTCAGCGGCCTGGAGAACCCGGCGCGCCATCGGCGTCTGAAAAAACCATCCCGTTGACGCCGCTGGAAAAGTGGATGGGCGATCGAAAGAACTCACGGTGTTCGGTCGAGTCCGCCGGCGCGGCGTGCGCGAACAACACCTCGACGGGGACCAGATGCGTCGCCGTGGCGTCTCGGGCCAGGCGCAAGGCCAGCGCGATGCTGAACTCCGCGCGCTGCGGATGCAACGGCCTGGCGTCGGCGACGCCCATGAGAAATCTGACGCCCGGTCCCGTGCGCAGCACGTGCACGGCCAGCCGGTCGTTGATCAGGCGGCCATAGCGCGCGAGTCGATCGAGGCCGTCGCCGAGCGTCGCGCTGGTCCTGAAGGCGTACTCGATCAGGTCCAGCGCGCCGCGCGGCAACCACTCGGCCACATGCAGGCCGATCGCCTCGTCTCCGGTCATCGCCATCGCCAGACGCCAGGCCTCGCGTGACGCCGTCTCGGGCACGCGCACGTCCGGATCCTTGAGATCCCGCCCTCGAATCCCGGTCAGCTGGAGGATGGGCCCGGCGTCGTGCCCCTGCTCCTTGACGTAGGCCGCCAGCAGCGGCACCACCCAGCCAAGCACGGATCCCCGGCCACGGTCCGTCCCGCTGCCGTCCGGCCCTCGTCAGCGATGTCCATCGCCTGTAACCCTGCGATCCGCTGGCGTGGAATGTCAACCCTTTGGCTGCTGCGGTCAGCGTGTGTCGAGTCTGGCTCGTCGTCCAATAGGGTGCAAATGATCAGCCAAACTAGCAGGTCGGACTCGAGAAGTCGCACGCATCCGCGTGGTCGGCAGCAGCGACGCGATGCGACGCGTCGAGCGCGAGGCGCTCCTCGCCGCGCGTGGGGATGCGAACGTCCTGATCACCGGCGAACGCGGCGTGGGCAAGGCCGCGTTTGCACGATTCATCCACGAGCACAGCGATCGATCGCCGCATGGGTTCGCGACGATCAATTGCGAGGGTCTTCCGGACCTGCTGTTCGAGTCAGAACTGTTCGGACACGTCCAGGGCAGCTTCGCCGGCGCCTATCGGGACAAGCCCGGGTTGCTGGAGTCGGTGCCTGGCGGGACGGTCTTCCTTGACGAAGTCGGCGCCCTCAGCGAGAGGATGCAGGCTCGGCTGCTTCGGTTTCTCGAGACCGGGGAGTACCGGCGCATCGGCGGCGACCGCATTCAGAGCGCCGGCTCGATGTCAGGCTGATTGCCTCGACGACCGCGGACCTGCCGGCGCGCGTGGCCGCCGGATTGTTCCTGGGCGATCTGTATGCCCGGCTCAACGTCGTGCGTCTCTCGGTGCCGCCCCTGCGCGAACGGCCGCGGAGCTCTTGACCGTGTCTTGGCATCGCTTCGCAACTTGGTGGGCGAAGAGTCGCCCGGCACGTGGTAGCGGGAGTGCCAGAGAACCTGTGCACGGTCGAAATCAGGACCTGCGCAAGCCACTCGACGCAGATCTCTCACGGTACGCGGAGCATCTTGGCCGATCTGCCTGGGGTACGCGGGAGGCGTCGAGGAAGGTCGAGCTTGTACTCCAGCCTCGCGAACTGCTCGCAGTCTCAGATCCGGCGGCGATTGTAGGAGCGATGCTGGCCCATGTCCAGAGGGTTGCTCCGGCGCTCAACGTGCCCTACATGACGCCGCGGGTCGTCACCGGACCGGTGATCGGAGCTGCAGGCCTTTTCAGCGAACAGTACGGCTGGGTTACGATCACCGTCTCGCACGCATTCTTCGCCGATCGCTCGGCAGCGCGCGCGATCCTGTGTCACGAGCTCGCACACTACGTGCTCAATGCAAATGGGTTGCGTGAGCCGGGTCAGCTGCCGAACGAGCGGCTCACTGACGTCGCAATGTTTGTCTTCGGCCTGGGCGACATCTTTCTAGCCGGCTACAAGACCGCAGCGACTGAATATCGCCCCGAGCACAAGCTTGGCTACCTCAGCGACGCTGAGTATCAGATGCTGGATCGACTGGTTCTTGACCTCCACGGGGGCGGGCGTTTACTGGCGACACAACTCGAGCAGGGCAGTGGTCGCCTCAGGACCGTCATTCCCGATGCTGGAGCACGTAGGCGCCTTCTCGAGGCCGAGCGCCGACGGAGTCCGGAATGCAGTCCCGAAGAGTTAATCGAGACGGTCATCGACCGATACCGTTCCGATCGGCGCTAGTAACCCTGTGGCCCGCTGGCGCGGAATGTCAAGTGCGCTTCACGTCGTCGGCCGACGCGATCAGCGCCGCGAGGGTGCAGCAGAGCGCGCCGATGACGAAGAACGCAAGAAACTGCTGAAGGGCCCCAACGCCAGGCGCATAATCACCGTGCGGAGGCCCTATGCTGCTGACTCAGTTCGATCCTCCGGGGATGGTGCCGGACCTGACGCCCGGGTCTCCAGAACGTCAAGCGTGGAGCGACTTCATTTCCGGCGCGCTTGACGGGAACATCAGTGGCGTCGAAGGGACCATCGGCGCGGGCAACTGCCAACTCTACAATCCCACCCTCGTCGATACGACCGGGCCCACCGCGGAACTGACCGTCACTTGGAACGGATTCCCGATGCGCTCGGTTCGCGGCCATCGCGACAATCGCGTCGATGCCTGGCGCGAGGCAGACGACTTCCGGTTGGGGATCGCCCGCCGTCAGGACGAGTACCTGGAGTGGTTCGTCTACAAGACGGCCGGTAAGATCACTCGAGTGGACTTCACGTGCGAGGCGTGGGACTACTGGAATTTCCTCGGCCAGCACGCCCCAGCCCAGGTGCTTGCGCTCTATCACGCGCACATCAACCCCGCCGTCACGAACGCGGATCTCTTTCCCGGTGGCACCTACAATCGGCTGAACAAGTGGAATACGGAACTGGGCGCCATGCACCTCAGCCACAATGCCAACACCCTCGGCGCCGAGATCAACCTCGTGGCGTTCGCCACGGTCCTCTGGGAAAACGGCGGCCGTCTCGTGACCGATCCCCTTCAAACGGTTCGGTGCGGCGGCTTCGGGGATGAGATCCGGTCGTCCGATCCGCGGATCGGTTGGGACATCAACAACCTGGCCCGGCTCGGTTTTGCGATCACCCTAAAGAACCCGGTAGGGCTGCTCATCGATAGTTTCGACGATACCGGCTTTTTGAAGCCGGACGGCTCACCCGTGGGCGACTATTGGCGCGTGCTGCGCGGGTTTGCCGGCGGAACGGTTCGGGCGACCTACGAAGTGCCTGCGGCTGAAGGATTCGTCGTCGGAGACATCACCATCGGCGGTCAGAGAATCGAGTACGGTGGCCAACTCGCTGAGCACGTCACGATGAAGGTCGTCGGCGTCGCGTGCCGTCCGGGCAGCTTCTCCAACACCCCGCAATCCTGCGGCGTGCCGGGGCCGGCATTTTCGCGGGTGGCGGCGCCAGGAACGCCGCTACGCTATACGCGCCTGGGCGCGACAGAAGACTGAGCGAGGAGAACAGCCATGAGCCGAAGGATTCGCCATTCTGCCCTCGGAGCGGCTGCGGAGTCGCCGCGGGTCGGGCCGGTGGAACCGGTCCTCGACATCGCGGATATCCAGGGCAACATCCTGGCGGGCTTCAACAAGGACTACCAGTCCTACTTGTTTCTTCGCATCAAGAATGCCAGGAAAGCCCGCAAGTGGCTGCGGGAGAAACTGGCGCCGAAGCTTTCGTCCACGGACGAAGTGCTCGCCTTCAATCGTCTGTTTCGCGCCGCCCGCGCGGCGCACGGCGAAGGGTCGATGCCAGTGAAGGCCACGTGGATCAACGTGGGCGTTTCGTGGCGGGGGATCGCCACGCTGCTCACGGAGGCCGAAGCGTCGCAGTTCGGAGATGACGCGTTCACCCAGGGGCTGGCTCGCCGCTCGGAGTTCCTCGGCGATCCCTCGAACCAGCGTGCGCCGGGCAACAAATCGAAATGGAAGGTGGGCGGCCCGCACAACGAAGCCGATCTCGTCGTGATTGTCGCGAGCGATGACGAAGTCTGGCGGCTGGCGACCGTGGCTGGCCTTCTGCTGACGTTGCCGCTCGGCGGCTTGGAGAGAATCTTCGTCCAGCATGGCGCGACCTTGCCCGATCCATGGCGCGGTCACGAGCATTTCGGATTCAAGGACGGTATCTCTCAACCCGGCGTCCGCGGACGCGTGTCGGCGGCGCCTGCCGATTTTCTGACGCGCCGGTGGATCGACCCCGCGGATCCGCGTTTTGAATTCTTCGGGAAGCCGGGGCAGTTGCTCGTGTGGCCCGGCGAGTTCGTGCTGGGCCTGCCGCGTCAGAGAATCCTGACGACCGGAGTCGATTCCGGTGCGGCCGCTGCGAACTTTCCGGCCTGGGCCCAGAACGGCTCCTACATCGTCATTCGCCGGCTGCGCCAGGATTTTTCCGCGTTCTGGTCCTTCGTCAAGGCCAAAGCGCGTGAGCAGGGCATGCCGGCGCAGAAGTTCGCGTCTCTTCTGGTGGGGCGTTGGTCGAGTGGCGCGCCCGTCATGCGGACGCCGGCTGCGGACAACGCCGCGCTGGCCGCCGACGATCTGGCCAACAACCACTTCCTGTACAACCGTGACACGACGCCCGTTCCGCTGGTTCCGCTCCCCGACTATCCCGGTGACGGTTTTCCACAGGCGCGAAACGACTTCCTCGGTCAAGTGTGTCCGCACTTCGCGCACGTCCGCAAAGTGAACCCGCGGGACGGCGCCACCGACCTCGGTGTTGCGCAGGACACCGCGACACGCTTCCTGCTCCGCCGCGGGATTCCGTACGGCAAGTCCCTCCTGGGCGTCCGGCACCCCAAGCCCATACAGCTGAAAGCGGACCGCGGCCTCGTGTTCGTCGCCTATCAGGCCTCCATCGTCGACCAGTTCGAGACATTGTTGCGACGCTGGACGAACACACCGAATCAGCCCACCCTGGGCGGACACGATCCGATCATGGGGCAGGAGGAGGTGCACGGAAGCCGGCAGCGCTTCATCGACCTGCCCGGCGGCCCGCGGTGTTTTCTCGACAAGGAATGGGTGATCCCCACCGGAGGCGGCTATTTCTTCGCACCGTCGATCAGCGCGGTGCGTGATGTGCTCGGCGCGTGAACCGTCGGCGTAAACCAAAACTGGAGGACTCATGCGCGTGACCCGTTTCCTGACCGCCGTCACGCTTTCGCTGGCGGCCTTGCCGCTGGCGGCGCAGAGCAGGCCGGCACCAAACACACCAAACACCTTGACCGCCGAGGAGAAAGCCGCGGAATGGATCCTGCTGTTCGACGGCAAGACGACCGCCGGATGGAGAGGCTTCCACAGCGACAAGTTCCCGGACACGGGTTGGGGCGTCGAGGACGGCGCGATCAAGACGGGGACGGGACCAGGTGGCGGCGACATCATCACCGTCGGACAGTTCGAGAACTTCGAGCTCGGGATCGAGTGGAAGATTCGCCCGGGCGGCAACAGCGGCATCAAGTACTTGATCTCCGAAGCGCTCATCAAGACCGGACGATCCGGACTGGGCTTCGAGATGCAGGTCCTCGACGATGACCTCAATGCCGACGCGAAGGCCGGCAGGGACGGTAACCGCACGGCCGGCGCCTTGTACGATCTCATCGCGCCGGCAAGAAACAAAGTCTTGCGGCCGGTCGGCGAGTGGAACGTGGCTGGCGTGAAAGTCCAGGGCCACCACGTCGAGCACTACTTGAACGGCGGCAAAGTCCTGGAATTCGAGATGTTCAGCCCGGATTTCAAGGCGCGGATTGCCGAGAGCAAATTCAAGGTGAATCCTGGTTTCGGAGAAGTGAAAAAGGGCCACATCCTGCTCCAGGATCACGCCGCCGAGGTCTGGTTCCGCAACATCAAGATTCGCGTCCTGTAACATACGTTGACGCGCGCCCGTAGCTCAGGGGATAGAGCATCGGCCTTCTAAGCCGAGGGTCGGAGGTTCGAGACCTCCCGGGCGCGCCAGATCATTCAGTGTTTCGCAGAATCTCTCGGATTCTCAGCAGGTCCCAGCCCGTCAGAAACCGTCAATTTCGGCATGGCACCCGGCATGGCACCCGTTTCGGGGGTGTTCAGCGGGCGTTGGCATGGCACCTGGCATGGCACCCAAACGGAGGTTGCCGCCTATAGAAACCGAGAGGCCGCGGCCACCGTAGTCTGGCGCCGACCGACTATCCGAAAGAAGACGCCATAAGGGAAGCGCCGCAAGATGGCTCGGCGCATTTCGCCGTGGACCTTCGGAAAAGTCAGCGGCCTTGTGGCCACCTCCGACACGGCGTCTCGGACTTCGTTGACAAATTCCTGGCCCAGGTCAACTCGCTGATTGTCGTACCAATCTCGCGCGGCGAGGAGTTCCGCCTCGGCCTCTGGCCGGACAACCAGACGGATACTCACCGCCGTTCGCGAAGGTTCTTCTCGACTTCGTCCCAGGATCGGGCGCTGGCCGGATTGGCCTGGTGCTCAGCAAACCGGCGATCGAGCTCGGTAATCTGCTCCGGCGTGAGCGCCAACTCCGCGTCGCGCGAGGCATCGTCCAGGCTTGCCCAGAGTGCCATTGCGAGCTCGGCTCGGTCGCCCGGCGGGAGCTTCAAGAGTTCGGTGAGGGTGTTCGGCGCCATGCGTTCATCCTGCCACTCGGCTTCGTGTGGAGCAAGTTGTCGAATTGGTGAGGCCTGACCACGTGCTCCTTGTTCAGGCCGCGTCTTTCGGACTTCTCGGATCGCCCCGTCTGTCGCGTGCCAAGCGTCATCGTCGCCCAGGTCAAAGCGTGCGCAGGGCGATCTGCGGATTCACGCGCGAGGCGCGGCGCGCAGGCACGTAGCACGCGATCACTCCCGCCGCGACGAAGAGCAGCGGAACGGCGACGAAGATGGTGACGTCGAGGGCAGGCGCCATGCGGACGACTATTGCACGGGCGCCCATTCGCACGAGCAGGCTCGCGCTCAGCCCGGTGACGAGGCCGATCCAGACGGGCGACAGCCCTTCGCGCAGGACCTGCCAACGTACCGCCCGCACTTCGGCGCCAATCGCGAGCCGGATGCCGATTTCGCGCGTGCGACCGGCAATGACGAACGAGAGAATGCCGTAGAGACCGACGAGCGCAATGATCATGGCCATCGCCCCCAGGACGCTGGCGAGGCCGGCGACGATTCGAAAAAAGAGAACATCTTGCCCGGCGAGCGATGCGACCGTCGCGATCTGCCCGGCGGCGAGGCCGGGCCTGACCGCCTCGAGCGCCTGGCGCACCGAGACGAGCAATGCGCCCGGATCCTCCGCGCGCACGGCGAACACGAGCGTCCCGGCTGCGTTTTGTGCGAGCGGCACGTAAAGCACCGCGCCCTGCCGACGGCCGTCAGGCGCGGCGCCCTCCTTGACGACACCGACGATGACCCGCGAGGATTCCGCCTGCTTAGGCTCGCCAGCGTACACGGTGGGTTGAACGAGGACTTCGCGGCCGAGCACCTCGGCCGTATCAAACAGCGCGATCGCGGTCTGATCACCGATCACTGCGACGTGCGCAGTTGCCGCCGAGTCGCGCTCGTCGAACCCCCGCCCGCGCAGAAGTGGGATGCCGAGAGTCCGAAACGTGCCGGGCGTGGAGGCCAACAAGGGGCCGGAGACGCGTCCCGCGCCGTCCGCTGCCCGGAGGCTCGCAGTCCGGGTCGTCACCAAACTGGCCAGGTGCCCGGGCAGTCCCGAGACCGCGGCAGCCGCTTCGATGCCGGGCCGACGCGCCATCTGTTGGACCCACGCGTCGGCGAGGCTGGCCGTCTCGGTCTGATCGATGTGATGGCTATCGAAGTCCACCTCGAGGATCGCAAGCCGATCCACATCGACGCCGCGATCGAGGGCCGCACTGGCACGCACCTGCGCGACACACAGGCCGGCGATCACGACCAGCACGACGGACGCCGCGACCTGACCGGCGATCAGATACCGGCGAGCACGCCAGCGAGGCGACGCGGTGCCGAGGGAGTCGATGGCGATCACGCTGCGCAGGTCGGTCCGGGATGCGTGCAGCGCGGGGACAAGGCCGGCGACCATTACTGTCAGGAGCATCGCCCCCATCGCTGCCACGAGCACTGTGCCGTCGAGTTGGGGTTGCAACCGCAGCGAGATTCCGCGACTGAACACGAGTTCGGTGCCAAGGACCGCCATGGCGGCCCAGGCAACGAGCAGCGACAACGCGCCACCGGCCGCCGACAAGAGCATTGCTTCCGCCAGTCCCTCGCGAACCAGCCGCCAGCGCGACGCCCCCAAGGCGCGCCGCACGGCCAACTCCTGCCGCCGGCTGGCCATGCGTGCGAGCATCAGGTTCGCCAGATTCGTGCAGGCGACAAGCAGCACGAGCAGCACGGCCGTCATCAACGCGGCGGTCAGCGGGCCGAGTACCTGGCCCGTCCCGAGCGGTTTGGGAATGCTCGTGAGCGCCGTCGCCGACCAAGGCGTTGGCGGTTGAGCCGCCTGGCTTCGTCTGGATCGCAAGTCGTCGTGTTCGGGATGCCTGGCGTTGATGCGCGCGCCAAGACCTGCGATTTCGGCGCGCGCGTCGTCGATCGATCGGCCGGGCTTGAGGCGGCCCGTGACCATGATCCACCGGCGGTCACGGCTCTCGGGATCGAAGTCAACACCCAGCCCGCGGCTGGCCGCGCCTCGCAGCGACGCCATCGGGATCCACACGGCTGTGGGGATGAGACCGCCGTTGAATAATCCGGAAAATTCAGGCGCCGCGACGCCCACCACGTTGACAACCAGGCTCGGGAGCTTCAGCGGCTGGCCAAGAGCGTTGACGTCGCCGTTGAAGAAAGTACGCCAGGCAGAGTGGCTGATGACCGCCACCGGCGGCGCACCAGGCCGGTCGTCGTCGACACGAAGAGGACGGCCAAGCGCCATGCGCACGCCCAGCGTCGTGAAGTAGTCTCCAGAGACCGCCTCATTGAACGACGGAGCCGAAACGCCATTGGCCGTCGGCGTCGCCCGAAAGAATCTCCAACCCGCCAGGCTCGAGAACGCGGTTTGTTGTGCCTGCAGTTCCTGAAACTCCGGCCACGCCAACGACACCATGGACGCGCTGCCGGCCGCGGCGAAGGGCAGGCGACTGACCGTCACGAGCGTCTCGGGCGCCTCGATCCCGTCGGGCGGCGACATCACCGCGCGGACGGCCGAATAGATTCCAGTCGTCACGCCGATACCGAGCGCGAGCGTGACCATGGCAAACACGGTGAAGGCCGGCGTCGCGCGTAGGCGGCGCCAGCCCAAGCGAAAACCGGGTCCAAGGTCGCGCACCTGATGACCTCCGTCTGAGATGCGTCCCGCGCCGCCACGCACCCTGTTCCAGGTCATTGCCGCCGCGGAACAGGCTATGCCTGAGAGGTCGATGGAGCGCCTTTCAGACTGCAGAGCTTACCGCCGAATCAGGACTCGTGTCCGCAACATCAGATTCGACGCCCTACCGAACTCCTAGCTGACTTGCCTGCATCAGGTTGGCCGATTGATCCGCCTCGGACGGGTCGATCGCAAGATCCGGCGGAGGCGGAGCGCCCTGGGCGGGCGACGACAGTCACTCGGGTCCCGATAGTTCCAGGGACGTTTGTCTGGCGGATCAGATGTTTCCGAACTGTCGCGGTTGTCAGTTTCTCTTCGAAATTAGCGTTCGATCTGATGGGGTCCAGCCGCATGCCGCCCGCCGCGGCTCACGTGAGCTCTTGAGTCCCCACCAATGTCTTGTTGTGGAAATCCTCCACAACAGGACAGAGCTGAACCATCCGCATCCGTACTCTCCTTGCTGGGGTTCTTCTTCGTGTCCAGAGGGCGCGACGATAGTCGCGGTGAACTGAGCGAGCGAGCGCCCGATCGTCCACTCGATACACGAAGCCAGGCGCGCATCGACGAGGTCGCTATGCGCGGACTGCGCCTCCCCCGAGGAGAAGAGCGGGAACGCGTCGAGCATCGGGGCCGCGAGTATTCGCTGAACGGTGCGGAGACGCGCGCGCTGGCGACGGTCGGCGCCTTTCGCGTCGTGTCCCCTAGCAACTTTGCTCACAACCCGCCATGCCGACAGATCTCATCGGGCGACTGGCGTCACCTTACGGATCAGGGCCTAGTGACGCGCGAAAGCCTCACAGATCTCGACACCGACTACCGCCAGTTCGGTTCCTTGCCAAGGGTCGCGTGAGGGGCCAGCGCGCTCTCCGGCACGCCGGCCCGGTCGGTGGCCCCGTCGCCGGCCCCTCCCGCTGGCCCCGCCACGTGAAATCCCACGCCGATTGGCGCGGGATCGCGCCGGAAGTCGGGCGCGGCGAGAAGGCTCTCTGGGGTCGCAGGCGACGGGGGAGCGACCCCACCCGGCGCCTCGCCCCGCGCGCCCAGCGCCGGCCCCGCCCGTTGGGCCGTGGGGTCGCTCCCCCGTCGCCCAGGCAGTGTTCTTTCGAGGGTGTCAGTGCCGCGTTCTCAATCGCACTCGGCCGGTTCGGTGCGCTCCTTGTTGAGATGCTACGGGCGTGCTCAGCCAGATCAAGGTTTCGCTCGCTCCGCTCGCCGCTGCGCGACCTTGACCTGGCTTCCGCGCGCCCGGTGGTGGGCCATTACGGAGCGCACCGAAGGTCGCGGGTCCAATGACAGCCCGATCTCAGATCGCGATCCGCGGGCGACACTTTTCGAACGCGGCACCGTGTCCACGCCGTGCCGTCCAACGTCACTCTTCGAATCGAGAATCGATCACCGATACCCAACCTGGAACGAACCGTTTATGATGCTCAACGGATCTCCCGACGGATCGGACCGAGCCACTCACGACACCCAGCGCGACGCTCGTGCGCTGGAAGAGGTCATGTTCGTCAAGGATCTCGTGGCGCTGCTGCGAGTGTCACGCTCGACGATCGAGCGTCGGCGCCGCGAAGGTGCCTTTCCGATTCCTGAGCTCGATCCGCTCGATCGACGTCCTCGATGGAGCCGGCGAGCGGTCGAAGGCTATCTCGCTTCTGGCGCACGACCGATGCTCATCCGGCGCGGTCGGCCGCGCTCGAGGATGGGCCGATGAAGAAGACCAGGGTGGCCACAACGCTGGCGCCCGGCATCTACAAGTTGGACGACGGGACGTACCGCGTCGTGGCCCATGCGGGGAACAGTCGCGTGAACCAGCGGCGCAAGGAGAAGCGCTTCGCCGTTGCCACTGGCATGCGCGAGATGAAGCGCTGGCAGGCGAACGCTCGAGCTAGCTTTCAGCGTGACGGTCTTCGGGTTCAGCGCGATTCCTTAGCCGCGGATGTTCCGAGATTCATGCGAGTCATGAATCAGCGCCTGAATCGTCCGGAACATCGCGAGCACGAGATCAACGCGTGGCTGGATCGGTTCGGTGATCGGCGCCGGCACACGATCGAGACAGAGGACGTTCGTCAGCAGGCCCTCCGATGGGAAGGCGAGGGACTTGCCGCGAGCACGATCAACCATCGTCTGTCCGCGCTTTCGCAGCTCTACGAAGTGCTCGACGGGTCCAAAGTTCACAATCCCGTTTCTGGCGTCAAGCGACTGCGCGAGCCGCAGGCCAAGCCAGACGGGAGATCCCCGGAAACGATCCAGCGCGTGTTCGCTGCCCTGAGCACGCGCGTGAGAGCGCAGAATCGCGGGTGGCGGACGCTTGCGCGGCTCAAGGTGATCGCGCTCACGGGCATGAGGCATTCGCAGGTCATGCGTCTTGAGCCGGATCATCTCTACCTGGACCACGATCCGCCGTACGTCGTCGTTGTTGATCCGGGGAAGGACGGCGAGCCGCACGCGAAGCCACTGACGCCTGACGGCGTCGAGGCATTCAGGCTCTTTGCCCAGGTCGACGCTTGGGGCGAGTTCTCGCAGCCATCGGTGTACAAGTCTTGGAAGCTGGCGTGCAAGAACGCTGACGTTCCGTTCTTTAACCCGTACAAGTTACGGCACTCCTACGCGACCGCGCTTCGTGCCCAAGGCATGGATCTGGCTGACGTTCAGGAGCTGATGGGACATAAATCAGCAAAGACGACGCAGCGGTACGCGATGGTGGCGCCGAAGAAGCTGGCCGCAGCGGCCGACATGTTGCAACAGGCCTGGCACCCAGGCCCTCCGGCCGATCTGAAACGTCCGCCCGCGAGCAAGTCGAAAACGGGGACGTGACTCGGCGAACCGCTGCTAGAATTGTCAATATGGTTCGGCGCACTCTAATCGTGACCTGGAACGGCAAAGACTTGCCCGTCGAACTCCGCGACCTTCCTGCCGGCCGCTACGTGGTCGAGGCGGTCGACGAAAAGGCGCCCGTGCCGACGCCCGAGGAAGAAGCCGGGCTCGAGGCCGCACTCGAATCGTACCGCCAGGGCCGCGTCGTTGACGCGAACCGCGCCCGCGAGATCATCGACGCGGCGCTGGGACGTTGATCGTCACCTACACCGAGGAAGCCATCGCCGACATTGTCGAGGCGATCACCTACCTCAACGAACGCAATCCCACTGCCGCCGCGAATCTCGATGCCGACATCGCGCGATGTATCGAGCGTTTGGCGGCTCACGATTTTGAAGGGCCTGTTTCGCGCCTGCGGTCCGGTACGGTCGTCAGGAGTTGGCCTGTGCCGCCGTTCCGGATCTACTACCAACGCCACGCCGAGGAACTGTTGATCGTGCGCGTCTATCACCAGACTCGCCGTCCCATTACCGAGTAGTCGCGGTCGCCTCGCCGCTGAGACACACGCGGCTCAATTACGATCGCGCAGGCATGGCACTCCGACATGGCACCCCGGCGAAGTTGTTATAGCGAAAGGTACTTGCAGCTCAACAATTTCCCCTTCTAAGCCGAGGGTCGCCCGCTTGTAGACAAGCCGAGCGGGGGTGGGGCCCCGCGAGGAACTTAGAAAAAGTTCGAGACCTCCCGGGCAGGCCAAGTATCAGGCGGGGACTTCCGCCTTCGCGTGAAGCTTCGGCGGACCGCTGCAGGCTTGCGGAGGAGGTCGTCCCCGCGCACCCTCCTTGGACGCTCACTCGCGCTGCTCGTTCGCTTTGTCCATCGCGCCGACCGAAACGTAGCTTGACTTGTCGGCAGGCCCTCGGCAGGATGAAGCCACTTCTGAGACGAGATTGACACCCGACCGCTGGCGGCAGGTGACGGCCGTCCTTCGCGCCGCTCGGGCACGTGACCTGGACGGCCAACGCGCGTATCTCGATGAGGCGTGCGCCGGCGACGGTGCGCTTCGCGCCGAGGTCGAACGCCTGCTCGCGGCCGAGTCGGGCCATCTCGGCCAGGCCGGCATCACGCGCGCTGTCCTGCCGGCGCTCTCACCCGGCGTCATGTTCGGCGCGTACCGCGTGGAAGGTCTCCTCGGCGCCGGCGGCATGGGGCAGGTGTACCAGGCGACCGATCCCCGGCTCAAGCGTACGGTGGCGTTGAAGGTATTGATCCCGGATCTCGCGCTCGACGCGGAGTTCGGATCGCGCTTCGAGCGCGAAGCCCGCGCGCTCGCATCGCTCAATCATCCCAACATCGCCGCGATTCACGGCCTCGAGGAAGCCGAAGGCGTCCGGGCGCTTGTGCTCGAGTTCGTCGAAGGGCCAACGCTGGCCGAGCGGCTCGCTCGGGGACCACTCCCGACATCGGAAGCGCTGGCGATGGGGCGGCAGATTGCGTCTGCGCTCGAGGCGGCACACGACCGCGGCATCGTGCACCGTGATCTCAAGCCCGCCAACATCAAGATCACTCCAGCGGGCGCCGTGAAGGTGCTCGACTTCGGTATCGCGCGCTCGAGCGCAGTCGGCGACGCTCAGGCGCACACGACCGCGATGGCCACACGCACCGGCGTGATCCTGGGGACGCCGGCGTACATGAGTCCGGAGCAGGCCCGCGGTCTGGCGGTCGACAAGCGGACCGACATCTGGGCCTTCGGCTGCGTGTTGTTCGAGATGCTGACCGGCGGCGGCGCGTTCGCCGCTGGCACCGCATCCGACAGTCTGGCACGGGTGATCGAGCGCGAGCCGGATTGGTCCAGGCTGCCACCGAACCTGCCCGATTCGATCGACCGGCTGGTCCGCCGCTGTCTGCAGAAAGATCCGGCGGATCGCCTGCACGACATCGCGGACGCGCGGATTGAGATCACGGACGCGCTCCCCCTGCCCTCGCGCGCGAGCACTCCTCCGCCGGTCCAGGTCGCGCCCACGCCCGCTGTTGACCCGATGCGGGCAGCGCAGCCGCCCTCACGACTTTTCCGCGACTGGCGCGTCCGGCTCGCTGTTGCCGTCACTGTCGTCGGGGCAATCGCTGCCGGTTGGGTGTGGTCGTCCGGACGCGGAGGGATTCCCGCCGAGACGGCGGTGAGCGTCGTTGCGCTGCCCGCACAGGTGCTGGGCGCGCAAGAGCTCGGCTTCCTGACCGACGCGATTCCAAGCACGCTGTCGACGCAGCTCGGCCAGGTCGAAGGGCTGGACATCGAAGGTCCCGCCGACGAGCCTCGAGTTCGAGACGATTCATCGCGATCTGGCCGTGATTGCCGATCTGTATCGGGTGACGACGTGCATTGTGTCCTCGATTACGGCGACCGACCCCGAGCACTTCGTGCTCAACGTGCAGCTCGTCGAGCCGCGCAGCGGCCGCATCCTCTGGGGACAGCGGTACGAAGGACCGCGAGGCAGCTACCTCGAGCTTGCGCGTCAGGCCGCGGACGGCATTCGCCAGAAGCTCAGGCCGGCCGCACCGTCCGTGACCGCGGCCACGGGGCAGACGGCGAACTCGGAAGCGGAACTCGCCCTGCGTAAGGGCACGTACTTCCTGAACCGTTTCAACAACAGTCATCAATCGGAACACTTCGATCTGGCGTTCACCGCCCTGCAGCACGCACTCGCGTTGGACCCCCGGCTCGCAGACGCCGCCGGACAAATCGCCATGCTTCATCGGCTGAAATGGGAAGCGAGGCAGGCGCCGTCCATGCTGGAGAGAGGGAGAGGCCGCACGGCGTCCGCGAAGGACCTGATTCCCGAGATTCAACGCTGGGCGAACCAGGCGCTCGCGATCTCTCCTCGTTGCAGCCGGGCCTGGTCGGCGCTGTTTTGGGCTGAGATAATGCATCCGTCGGTGGATCACCGCAAGCTGCTCGACTATGGCCTCAAGGCGGTGACGGCCGGACCGCAGGACCCTCTGGCGCACGCGACCCTCAGTGCCGCGCTGCTCCAGGATTCGGATGAGCTGGCGCTCCCAGCGGTCCTCGAGTCGCGCCGGCTGGATCCGCTTTACGTCTACTCGTACTTCAATGCCTCCGGCGTGCTCACCAGGCTCGGCCGGCCCGCGGAGGCGTTGGCGATGGCCGAGGAAGGCCTCAGGATCGAGCCTGATGTGGCCTATGGGCTGCGCATGAAGTTCTCGAGCCTCATTCCTCTGGGCCGACGGAGCGACTTGCTGGAGTTGGTCAAGCAACGGCCAACAGCTTTCGACGGTCCGGTGCCGCTCTACATTGTGGCCGTGGAACAGGGCGCAACGGCCAGAGCCGAGGCGGCGTTGAATCGAGCCGTGGAGTTCGTGAACAACGCGCAGACGTCCAGCAACGGGCGGCGACAGAATAACAACACGCTGATCCCGTATCTGATCGAGCAGCACAAGACGGATCTGGCGTTGCAAGTGCTGACCCGCATGACCGAACTGGGAGATGTTCCGGCCTACGACTGGCTGCTGCTCGAACGTCGCTTTGACGCGGTCCGCGCCGATGCAAGGTTCGAGGCCGTCAAGGTCAAGTCTCGCGTCCAACTCGATCGGCTGCGGGAGCGTCTTGCCGAGGCCCGGACGCGCGGCGAGCTGCCCGCGTATCTCGAGACGGCCCTCGCGAAGACGGTCAGTGAGCCACCGGGACGGCGGTGAACACGGACTGGGTCTCACCGAAGACATGCTGTGTCTCTGCTGTCTGAGAAGCGGCGGGGCGGGAAGGACGAGGCCGAGCAAGCGGCCCAGCCCTCCCGGCCCCGGCTGCGTGAGGAGTTCGCGATGAGGCCGCCACGGTGTTCGCTGATCCGAATGGGTTGGATCGTCCGGACGTTCGGCACTCCACCCACAAGTCGTTTTCTCCGCCTCGGGCGGTCCGCGGCCGGCCGAGTGTTGATGGTGGCCTACACGCAGAGGAGATCGGGAGATGTCGACACGCTCAGGATCATCAGCGCGAGGCGGGCGAGCCGGAAGGAAAGGGCGGCGTATGCCGGTGCGCAGGAAGATTGATCTCTCCGACCTTCCAGAGGCATCCGACGCACAGCTGCGTGCGATGCGCCGTGTCGGGCGGCCTCCACTCGGCAGCCGGGCGCGGCGGCTGATCGCCATTCGCCTGGATCCTGAGGTCCTCGCTCGATTCCGGAAGGAAGCCAAGCGCCGCAACATCGGGTACCAGACGCTGATCAACAAAGCGCTTGCCGAGTACGTGCGGGTGCATGTGGCATGACGCGACGTGGTTGCCGCACTGGGTCTGCCGGCATGGCACCTGGGCATGGCATTCGCTGTAAGTGGCTGGTTGACCGGTGTTTCGGTCTCAGCAATTTCCCCTTCTAAGCCGAGGGTCGGAGGTTCGAGACCTCCCGGGCGCGCCAGCCTTCGCTCGCGCATAGACCAGCGCGAGCTACGGCTGGCAAGCCAGTCGGCAAGCGAACCTCCGACCCGAGGGGCAGGCCGCCCGCTCGTAGACGGGCGCCGGGGGTGGGGCCCCGGCGAACTTCTTGAACGTTGACTCCGCGTCGACAGCCGCGTGGGGGTGGGGCCCCACGCGAACTAGGAAAGGTTCGAGACCTCCCGGGCGCGCCGATTCTTCGAATCATTGAGCAAGTCAGCGGCTTTGGCCCCTGCCCAGTCCGTCACCCGCCTTCGCCGCCCGTCAGTTTCCGCGTGCAGCCCGCGTGACAGGCCGAAACCTGGCAGAGCGCGCCGGCGCGACGGTGCAGTCGTGTGGACTGGGCCCGACCGCACGTCTCTTTCACAAGAGCGCGGCGGCGCACCATAGGGAGCGATTGAGCAGTGGTTCGTTGTGACGTCGCCGGAACACGCATGGCTCGCGCACGACTTGGCTGACTGATGTGGAGTGACTGTTCGACCAGTCTTCGGACACATTCGTCGCCGCGACCACGGATCGGGATCTCGCGCTCTTCACACGGTATGCGATGCTCGACAATCGACGGTATAGGCAGACGTGAAGACTGACCTGCCGGCGCTGCCGGCGTTTCTCCGGGCCGTTGCCACGGCGCCTAGTCTGTGGCCCGTCACGGCTCGTTCCGCGCGCAGCGCTGCAGATCGACACCAAATCGACACAATCAGGCCACGACCGCGGCACGCGTCGGTTGTAGACTGCGCGGGATCCATGTCGTCAACAGGCGCGGCCCGTCCGCCGGCGCAGCTGGTCGCATTGATCGGCGCGATCACGGTGATTCCGCTGATCACGCTGTTGTGGCTCGGCTGGCGCCTGCGCGAACAGGATCGCCTGCTCGAACGGCAGCAGGTTCAGCAACGTGTGGAGCGCGGCGCCGATCTCCTCGTTGCCGGACTGCAGCGGGCGATCGCCGCGACCGAGGAACGGCTGGCATCGGGCGTTGGCGCCTGGCCGGAGGGCGCCGTGGCCGCCGTCTTTCACGACGACACGGTCGATGTTTCTCCGCGCGGCCGTGCGGCCTACGTTCCGCGGGTCCGCGCCGGCCCTGAAGCGCCGGCGTCGGCGTTCGCGCACGGCGAGGACCTCGAGTTCCGGCAGCGCGATCTGGACGGCGCAGTCGCCGTGTTCCGGCAACTCGCGAAGATGACCGATCCGGCGATCCAGGCGGGCGCCCTCGTCAGGCTCGCGCGGAACCTGCAGAAGGCCGGTCGCCCGGACGAAGCGCTCGAGGCCTACGCGCGGCTCGCCGCGGCCGACGATGCCTGGCTCGACGGTGTACCGGCTGGCCTCATCGGACGCTACGGTCGCTGCAAGCTCCTGGACAAACTGCAGCGTGCGGACGAACTGCGAACCGAGGCGGCGAATCTCGAAGCCGCGCTCCGCGCGGGCCGCTGGCGGCTCACGCCCTCGGTGTACTGGCTGTACTCTGCCGACGCGGCGCAGTGGACCGGGAGCCGGTCGGCACAGGCCAAACAGTCCGAGACATACGCCGAGGCACTGGCTGTCGTCTGGGACCGCTGGGGCTCGACGAACCCGACGCCAGCGGCCTCGGGCCGCGATGTCATCGAGGCGAACGGTCAGCCGTTTGTAGTCCTGTGGCAGAAACGCGATGCGTTGATGAGAGTTCTCGTGGTCTCGCCCGCGTTCGTCCAGTCCGAATGGCTCTCGCTGCTGGCTCCGATCCTCAAGGACACCAGCGTGACGTTGGCACTGCAGGACTCGGGCAGCAGACTACTGGTCGGGTCCGTGAACGGCGGCGGCGGTCGAACGGTTCGGAGCGCCGCCGACTCGTCGCTCCCGTTCGCGATTGTCGCCGCCAGCATGGAGCCTCCGCCGGAAGCGCGCGCCTTCGCCGTTCGGCGTCGGCTGCTCGCCTCTGGCTTGGTGCTGCTGGTCTTCATGGCTGTCGCGGCGAGCTATCTGATCGTCAGGGCCGTCAGCCGTGAGTACGCCGTCGCCCGGCTGCAATCCGATTTCGTCGCGGCGGTCTCGCACGAATTCCGGACGCCGTTGACGTCGCTCCGGCAGTTCACCGACATGCTACGCGAGAATCCTTCGCTGAGCGACGAGCGGCGGCGCGTCGTGTACGACGCCCAGTCGCGGGCGACCGATCGGCTGATACGCCTCGTCGAATCGCTGCTGGACTTCGGCCGGATGCAGGCGGGCGCACGCCGTTATCGCTTCGAGCCGCACGATTGCACCGAACTGGTGCGCAGCGTGGTGGACGATTTTCGCCCGGAGGCAGCCGCCAGTGGGCATGCGATCGACTTCCGCGGCAATGGGACGCTTCCGCTCGCCATCGACGAGGAGGCGCTGTCGCGTGCCGTGCGGAACCTGCTGGACAACGCGGTGAAGTATTCGCCGGAGCCCCGGCCGATCGAGGTCGTCGTCAGCCGGCTCGACGGCGCCGTCGTGATTGCCGTGAAGGATCGCGGCATCGGGATCCCGGCGCAGGAGCAGGGGGCGATCTTCTCGAAATTCCACCGCGGCGAGCAGGCGCGCACCCGCGGCATCAAAGGGACCGGCATCGGCCTCGCGATGGTGGACGAAATCGTCCGCGCGCATCAGGGGCGCATCGAAGTGGCCAGCGAACCCGGACACGGCAGCACGTTCACGATCGTGCTGCCGGCGGAGGCGTCTGCCTGAAGGCGGACACGACATCCATATGGCCAGAATCCTCGTCGTCGAAGACGAACCTGACATCGCGCTCGGCCTGCAGCTCGATCTGCGCGACGAAGGGCACGACGTCGAGGTGTCGGGCGACGGCGTCGACGCCAGCCGCCGCGGACGCGAAGAGAGCTGGGATCTGATCCTTCTCGACGTCATGCTGCCGAGCAAAGACGGCTTCGAGGTCTGCCGCGAGTTGCGTCGCGCGAAGGTTCGGACGCCGATTCTGATGCTGACCGCGAAGGCGCAGGAAGCGGAAAAAGTGATGGGCCTCGACATGGGCGCGGATGACTACATGACCAAGCCGTTCAGTCCGCGCGAGCTGCGCGCCCGCGTCCGCGCTCTGCTCCGCCGCGCCGCGCCCGACGAGGAGCCGGTGCAGCGCGTCGGCGACTGCGAGGTCGATTTCTCTCGGGCGGAGATCCGCCGCGGCGGGGACCGTTCGGACCTCACCGCGATCGAGCTCAAGATGCTGCAAGCCTTTCTCCGCAATCAGGGCCGCGTCCTCACCCGTCAACAGGTCGTCGACGATGTGTGGGGACGCGACGTGTTCGTCACCGACCGCGTCGTCGACACGCACGTCGTCAAGCTGCGGCGCAAGATCGAGCCCGAACCCTCCGAGCCGCGCCACATCGTCAGCGTGCGGGGCATCGGATACCGCTTCGAGCCATGAAATCGACACAACAACGTCACGCTCACGACGAACTCGTCTCACGGTCGGCGGGTAGAGTCGGCGGCATGGAGGTGAGCGTCATGCGGGCAGCCATTCGAGTGTTCCTCTCGACGATCCTCGCGGTCGGCACGGTGATCGCGGTTGGGTCGGCGCAGCAGAAGAAGCAGAGCGAGATCGATCTGCAGGCGGCGATCAGGACGGAAACGGTCGACGGCGATCTGCCGGCGGCCATCAAGCTGTACGAGGCGATCACCACGAAGTATCGGGACGACCGCGCGTTCACCGCTGCCGCGCTGATCCACATGGCAGACTGCTATCAGAAGCTCGGCGATGCGCAGGCGCGGACGATCTTCGAGCGTGTCGTACGCGACTACGCCGACCAGCCCGATTCCGTCAAGACCGCCAGGGCGCGCCTGGGCGTGACGCTCGCGGCGCGGAACACCGCCATGACGACACGACAAGTGTGGACGGGACCGGACGTCGATACGTACGGCAGCGTGTCGCCCGACGGCCGCCTCATTTCGTTCACCGATTGGACCACCGGCGACCTGGCCCTGCACGACGTGACCACGGGCCAGAACCGCCGTCTGACGAACAACAAGAAGGACTGGGACTGGTACGCCTTTGGATCGGCCATCTCGCGCGACGGCAGGCACATCGCGTACGGCTGGGAGGTGGCCGGTGTCGGCGGCCGATCATCTCGCCGAAGTACGGATAATCGACATCGACGGCGCCAAGCCGCGAGTGCTCGTCGCGAGTCGCGACCTGAAAAGCGTCTACGTGCACGACTGGAGTTCCGATGGACGATGGCTGGCCGTGGCGATGCAGCGGACGGACCGCACGGCGCAGATCGGGCTGGTGTCGACGACGGACGGCACGGTGCGAATCCTGAAGTCCGGTGACTGGGGCAGCGGCGGCACCGGCATGGCCTTTTCCACCGACGGCCGGTACGTGGCCTACGACCGTGAGCCGAACGCCCCGTCCGGGCAGCGGGACATTCATGTGATTGCGGTGGACGGCAGCGGCGACACACCCGCGGTCGCGCAACCCGCCAACGATCGCGTGCTCGGCTGGTCTCCGGATGGAAAGCATCTGCTGTTCGCGAGCGATCGCAGCGGCTCGAGCGGCGTCTGGGCGATTCCGGTGCGTGAGGGAACGCCGCAGGGCGAACCGCAGCTGATCCGGGCCGACATCAATCCCAGCCCGCTCGGACTCACGCGATCGGGGAGCTCTGTACTACGGCTTGGCCGATGGCCAATCACACATCTACGTGGCGTCCGCTGATTTCGAAACGGGAAAGGTGCTGTCGCCGCCGACGATCTATCCCCAAGACCGATGTCGGCTTGATGGGTTTTCCTTCGTGGTCGCCGGACGGAAAGTCTCTCGCCTATCTGTCGCGTCGGGATGCGAATTCGAGAGCTACGATAATGACGGCGCTGCTGATCCGGTCCATGGAGAGCGGCAGCGTCCGTGAGCTGAAGACCGGTCTTCCGTATCTGAATGCCATCAACACGTCTCCGCTCTGGGCGCCCGACGGCGGTTTCCTGCTCGTCACGGCCAGGGACAAGGACGGTCGGAGCGGCATCTACCGTATCGACTCGCAGAGCGGTGCGGCCTCTCCCCTCGTTCACGCACAAGAAACGGTCATACTGCGCGCCCTTGGCCTGTCGCCGGACGGTCGAACGCTTTTCCTAATCAGAAGGGATCAGAAGTCCGACGACGAATCGGTTCTCGTCGCGCGTGACATGGCGTCCGGCCACGAACGAGAGCTCGCTCGCCGCAAAGGCGGCCCCTGGGGGCGCGGTACGGACCTTTCGCCCGACGGTCGAATCATCGCGCTTACGGCAATGGACGCGGACAGATCGAGCACGCTGTGGCTCGTCCCGGTCGAGGGCGGCGAGCCTCGCGCGCTGCTGCGCGCGTCTCCGCCGGAAAGGATCATCGGCTCGCTGGCGAAATGGTCCAAGGACGGCAAGTCCGTGCTGATCGCGAAGGAGAAGGGTGATGATTCGCCGAGCGAGATCTGGCGCGTGAGCGCAACGGACGGCTCTGCCCGTAAAGTCGACCTGAATGCGGACTGGGTGCCGTTCCTGGCAGTCACCGGGCGGCAGTCGACCAGTTTCCATCCCGACGGACGCCAGGTCGCATTCGTCAGGGGGGCAAGGCCCCAGCCGGAGATTTGGGCGCTGGAGAACTTCCTTCCAACTCTGGGCGCAAAAAAGTAGCGCGCGTTCTGGATGCTCGAGAAGGAAGTTTGGAAGGTCGACAACGTGCTGTCGCGTTCGAGCCCGGTGGCCTCAAGAAAGCGTAGATAACGACTGCCGAGATGCTCGAACGCAGTTCGATCGGCGCCGATGATGTCGGCGTCGATCGATGCGCGCTCAGCCGTCCGCGATTTCGCGTCGCTGCGAAAGAAGGCCAGAGAACAGGATTGCCGAGCCATCGCCGCTGCGCGACGGACCGTCCGTATCCTCCGTCAGGGCCAACTGAAGCCCAGCGGGCGGGACGCGGCACAGTTGCTCGGGCTGTCCCATCAACGGGCGCACCAGCTCGCGCAAGACGAAGCCTGAAGCAGGCTGCGCCCAGCAGGCTCTTGCGTCTGCTTCGCCTTCGGCTCACGCAGACCGAGACCTCCGGGCGCGCCAAACCGACCGTATTCACGGCCGGACCCTCGAACGTCTAGATGTTGGATCCCGCGACGTCCAGGCGCGCCGATCTTCGACCCTGTTTCGGGCCGTTGGCATGGCACCGGGCATGTCACCGCCTGACGGACTTACCTCGATTTATGTATATACTTATATGAGTGTTCGAATGGGACGAGAGCAAGGCCGCCGCCAACCTGGCCAAGCACGACGTCTTGTTCGACGAGGCCGCCACCGTGTTTGCTGATCCGAATGGGCTCGACGGCCCGGACGTTCGGCACTCGAACCACGAACGTCGTTTTCTCCGCCTCGGGCGGTCCGCTTCCGGTCGGGTCCTGATGGTGGCCTACACGCAAAGGAGATCGGGAGATGTCGAAACGGTCAGGATCATCAGTGCGAGGCGAGCGAGCCGAAAAGAAAGGGCGGCGTATGCCGGCGCGAAGGAAGATTGATTTTTCGGACCTTCCAGAGGCCTCCGACGCACAGCTGCGTGCAATGCGGCGTGCTGGGCGGCCCCCACTCGGCACTCAGGCGCGGCGGCTGATCGCCATTCGGCTCGACCCTGAGGTCCTGGCGCGCTTCCGGAAGGAGGCCAAGCGCCGCAACATCGGGTACCAGACTCTGATCAACAAAGCGCTTGCCGAGTAAGTGCGGGTGCATGTGGCATGACGCGACGTGGTTGCCGCACTGGGTCTGCCGGCATGGCACCTGGGCATGGCACGGCCCCGAAGTCATTGACCTCACGCGACATCAACTTCAGCAACTTCCCTTCTAAGCCGAGGGTCGCCCGCTCGTCGACCAGCCAAGCACCCGGTTCGGCGATCCAGGCCAAGCCGGTGTCCGCGTGGATTCCGGTCAGGATACCTGGCAACGCCGGCTGAGCGCGCGAGCGAGAGCGAAGCGCGCCACGCGTCCGCCTTCGCGCGCAGCGCTACGGCGAGACCTCGCCGTAGCCTTGGCGGAGGCGGGAACGGAGTGCGACTTGCCTAAGCGCTTTTCACTAGGAGGCGAGTCGCACGAGTGAGCGTGCAGGGGGTCTGGGGGCGAAGCGCCGTGACGCAGCGAGCGAGCGGTAGCGAGCGCGCCACGGGAACGGAGTGCGACTTGCCTAAGCGCTTTTCACTAGGAGGCGAGTCGCACGAGTGAGCGTGTAGGGGGTCTGGTGAAGGCCCCCGGATCAAGACTGACCGGCCAATTGACCCGGTCCGGTGTCTAAACGGAACGTTCGGACCCGTTCAGGCAGCAACCCGGAAGGAGTGCACGCTATGCGACTCGGACCCCTGGTACTGCTGGCGCTGATCGCCCTGGTCGCGCCCTCCCCAACCTACGCACAAGTCTCCGCACCACCCGTCCGAGACTATCCACGGGCGTCGGCTTCTCAATTGGCATTGGCGGACCGGCTCGCCCGTCGGCACGTCCGGACGACGTCGTCGCCAGGTTGATGTCGTTCGACCGCAACAATGACGGCAAGGTCCAGAAGGCCGAGCTGGCCGAACGCATGTACACGGTGATGGACCGCGGCGACGCCGACGGCGACGGCTGCCTCGACCGGAGCGAGCTCCTGACCCTGGCCACTGCCAAGCCGGCGGTGGCTGCCGTTCGCGGATTCGGGCACGGCAGCTACATGATGGGCTCGGACACCGACGTCTCCTCCCGTCTGCACCTCGAAGGGGCGCTCGACGACCTGAGACTCGAGGCCGCGCGGAAGGAACCGGCGCTGGCCATCGTCACGACGTTCAGCGAGACGCGGGAGGCCGACGCGCAGGCGGAGCTGCTCGATGTCATGAAGGCCATCCTCAGCCCTGAGCAGCTGACGACATTCACCACCGCGCTCGAGCAGGAGCGCCGCACGAGCGCGCAGAGGGTCGTGAGCGAGCACTGACCAGCAGGCGAAGACTCGTCGAGGTTTGGTCCGTCTCGCCACCGATTGAACGTCGCGTGGCGACGTTCAGGCTGGCGCCGGAGGCGAACGGCCGCGCGATCGCCGCGCTCAAGCAATACCGCAGCCGGCTGCGGCCCAACGAGGCCGACCGGGTGGAACTGGGCAGACAACTGGCGTCGGTCCTGACCAGGGAAGAGTCCGAGAACTTCCTGGCGGCGATCGCGCGTCAGCCCGTCGTGGCGGCAGGCGGCTTCGACTCATGACGCAGGTGGTGGACTCCGAAGCGGTGCCGTGTGCGAGCCATCTTCGTGACGCAGTAGCCGCAGACGATCGGGAGCGCGTCGAGCGATGACCGGCCGCGCGCGAATCGGCTTCGCCGTCCTGATGACGAGCGCGCTCGCCGTGCTGGCCGGCGACTGGGCGTCGAGCCAGGCGCAGACCCCGCAGGCCGGGGCACCTCCCGCCGCGCGCGGGCGGACGCTCCGGCTTCCGGATCCGCCGTATCGCTACACCGACGTCGCGTTGCCGCGCCACTTCACGGCGGCGGCGGCGATGCGATTCGACAACACTCCGCCCGAGAACCCGCTGACCGACCACGGGGCGACCTTGGGCCGCGTCCTGTTCTACGACACGCGTCTGTCGGCGAACAACACCGTCTCGTGCGGCTCCTGCCACGCGCAGGCGAGAGCCTTCGACGACCCCGAGCGCTTCAGCCGCGGGTTCAAGGGCGGGCGCACCGACCGCCACGCGATGAACCTGGTCAACCTCCGCTACCACCCGCGCGGCCGCTTCTTCTGGGACGAGCGCGGCGGCAACCTGGAAGACATGGTGCTGCTGCCGGTGCAGAACACGCTCGAGATGGGTCAGGAGGTGGCACAGCTGCCGGCGATTCTGTCCCGCGAGCCCCACTATCCCCCGCTCTTCAGCGCCGCCTTTGGCGACGCCGACATGACCGAGACCCGCATCGCGCGAGCGCTCGCCCAGTTCGTTCGCTCGCTGGTGTCGTACCAATCACGCTACGACGAGGGCCTCGCGCAGCGCTGCCGCCGCCGCCGACGACTTTGCCAACTTCTCGCCGCAGGAGAACCGGGGCAAGGCGCTGTTCCGGCGCAATTGCGCGATCTGCCACCTGCCGAATCAGCAGGACGCGCACTTCGTGATGACCGCGCCCGCCAACACCGGGCTGGACGCGGACGCGACGAACACCGACGGCGGCGTCGGCGACGTCACGCTCAACCCGCGCGACCTCGGGCTGTTCAAGTCGCCGTCGCTGCGCAACGTGGAGGTGACCGCGCCCTACATGCACGACGGCCGGCTGGCAGACGCTGGAGGCGGTGATCGATCACTACAGCAGCGGCGGCAAGACTCATCCGAATAGAGACGAGCGCATGCAGCCGCTCGGCTTCACCGCGTCGGAAAGCGCCGCGCTCGTCGCGTTCCTGAAGACCTTGACCGACCGCCACTTCCTCACCGACCCGAAGTTCTCGGATCCATTCCAGTAGCGAGTGGTGTTTTCGACAGCGCTGCGCTTGCCGACGGCTTCGCAAATCATTCAGCGGTTCGCGCAAAGCACGAGCAGGTGGGCTGCCCACCGTCGGAGCCAAGCGTGGTCAGCGCGGCTGACTCGACGTTGATTCGGACCGGTCTCGTTTCCAGCGCGATCTACCGTTCAGGTCGCCGGCGCCGTCGTCACGGCCGGTGAGGCCCTCGTGGACGGCGGTGTCGACGTCGTGACCGAGGTCCGTGAGCGCAGCGATGAGCCGTTGTGGGAGGTTCTCGTCGAGCTTGATTTTCACTGCTTGACGGGCGCCTCGATGAGAGGCAGATCTTCCTGCGCGGACGCAGCGGCGAAGGCAATCGCCGCGCGCACGTCTTCCTCGGAAAGCGTCGGGAAGTCAGCCAGGAAGTCGGCGCTGCTCGCGCCCTCCGCGAGGCTCGCCAGCACGGTGCGAAGGGTGACGCGTGTGCCGCGAAACACCGCCTCGCCGCCCGCGATCTTCGGATCGCGCACGATTCGATCCTGATAGTTGATTGGCATCGAGTCCTGGAGGCATTTTAGCCCGTCCAGGCGGACCCCCATCGCCAGAACGGATCTTCGTCGGCATGGCGACTCTACGCGTTGTGATGACGTCCGTCAGCGATTTATTGAACCGCGTCCTCAGGGACGACTACACTGTAAGCACTGCGTGCCTGACAAATAGCACTGAAAGAGGACATATGGCCACCACCACAACGCCACAGAGTCGTGCGTCGCACAAGAAGCTGAAGCCGAAGCCGAAGACCGAGAGCAAGTCCTGGCAGACGCGGAACTTGGCACGCAAGGAGAAGCAGACGGCGTATGCGGCGACGCTGGCGGCGAAAACCGAGCCATGACATACGGAGGGTAGGTAGCCCTTCTCCCGCCCGAACTGCCGATGTACGACTCGCCGCAACTTACTGCAACTTCGACCACGCTAAAACAGGCCTACAGAGAAACCTTGAGCGAGGCGGACCTGCCAGAAACTCGGTGAACCGCGGCGAAGTTGTTACGGCAAGTGTGTCGCGGAGTGACCGCGTCGGACGCGACGACGTACCTGTCGGCGTCCGGCCTGCTGATCAGCGTGGTTCTCGCGGCCTGCTTGATTCCAGCATGGCGCGCGTCACAGCTCGATCCGAGAGTGGCGCTGCAGGAGGAATGAGTCAGTTCTCATCGGCGCGCCACCCTGCATCACTTCTGCAGGTACTTCTTCACGTAGGCGATGCCGTCGGCCGCGCTCTGCATGGCGTCCACGGTAAAGTTGCCGCCCTGCTCGACGAAGAAGTGCTTCATGCCGGACATCGCGGTATCGGGCCAGATGCGTGTGTAGTCGATCGAACCGTTGCCCAGTTCCGTGTAGCGCCTGCTGACCTTGTGCATGTCCTTGACATGCCACATCTCGAAGCGTCCTGGCGCTTTCTTGAACCACTCACGCGCTGGCTGCTCGGTGTCAAAGGCAAACCAGTACAGATCGATCTGCAGTTTCACGAACGCCGGATCGGTTTCCTTCAGGATGATGTCGTACGGGTACTGGCCGCTCTGCGGGACGAACTCGCCGCCGCCGTTGTGATACGCCACGCGCAGGCCGGCCTTGGACACGCGGGCCCCGATGAGATTCAGCCGTTCGGCCACGCGCTTGTAGGTGTCGACCGTCCGGGTCGCGGGCTCCAGGTACGGCCAGACGACGTACTGCTGGCCGAGCAGCTTCGCGCCCTCCGTCACCCGGTCCACATACCGGTTCATCGCGTCGTCGCCGGCGTTGAGCAGGTTCTGGAAGTCGTAGTGGCCGGTGGGTGTCGGCAGGTTGTGATCCCGCAGCGCACGCGCGAAGTCCGCGGCGGGCATCCCGTAGTACGTCAACGTGTCCGGGTTGAGGCCGTACGTCTCGACCTCCTCGTAGCCCATGGCCGCCACCCGTTGCAGCGTGCCGAGCGGGTCGCGATTCATCACGGCATTGAGCGTGAACAACTGCAAACCGATCTTGTAGCGGCGGCGCGGCCTGCCACGCGGGAAACGCCACGGCGGCCGATGCAAGCAGACCGGCCTGCTGAAGGAACGTGCGGCGGTTGACCATACGACGCAAGCCTAGCAGGTTC
>CAVRWQ010000009.1:0-146170 GCA_963724955.1 uncultured Acidobacteriota bacterium | reverse complement strand
CCGGCTGCGCGGGATCTCGATGTTCAGAATCTTGATCTTGTAGTTCATCACGCGCGGGCTGATGCCGAGCAGCTCCGCCGCGTCCTTCTGCACCCAGTTCGACATCCTCAGCGCCTCGACGACGGCCTGGCGCTCGATCTCCTCGAGCGGGATGCCGGTCGGCGGGATCTTCACCACGGTCGTCCGCTCGCCCGTCGACGACGTCGTCACCTGCTCGCCGATCTGGAGGTCGCCGACGTTGACCATGCCGGAGTCGGCCAGGAGCACGGCGCGCTCGACGACGTTCTCGAGCTCGCGGATGTTGCCGGGCCAGTGATGGCGCATGAGCACCTTGAGCGCTTCGGGGTGGACGCCCTCCGCCTTCTTCTTCAGCTCGCCCGAGAAGCGCTTCACGAAGAACTCGGTCAGCGCCGGGATGTCGTCCTTGCGGTCGCGCAGCGGCGGCGTCTCGACCGAGACGACGTTCAACCGGTAGAAGAGGTCCTCGCGGAATCGTCCTTCCTGCACGAGCGTCGTGAGATTCCGGTTGGTGGCCGCGATGATCCGCACGTCCACGCGCAGCGTCCGGGTGCCGCCCAGGCGCTCGAACTCGTGCTCCTGGAGCACGCGCAGGATCTTCGCCTGCGTGCTGGCGCTCATGTCGCCGACCTCGTCGAGGAACAGCGTGCCGCCGTCGGCCTGCTCGAACCGGCCGATGCGCTGCTTGTCGGCGCTGGTGAACGCGCCCTTCTCGTGGCCGAAGAGCTCGGACTCGAGCAGGTTCTCCTGGAGCGCCGCGCAGTTGACCTTGACGAACGCGCGATTCGCGCGGTTCGAATTGTGATGGATCGCGCCGGCGATGAGCTCCTTGCCCGTGCCCGTTTCGCCGCGGATGAGCACGGTCGAGTTGCTCCGCGCCACCTTCTTCACGATCGTGAGCACCGAGTGCAGCGCGCCGCTCGCGCCGACGATGCGATCGAAGTCGTAGATGTCCTGCTGCTCGTGGCGCAGGTAGTCCACCTGGTACTTGAGCTGCTTGTGCTCGATCGCCTTCTCGATCTTGAGCTCCATCTCCTCGATCTCGAAGGGCTTCTGCACGAAGTCGAACGCGCCGATCTTCATCGCCTCGACGGCCGTGTGAATCGATCCGAACGCGGTCATGAGAATGACGGCCGCGCTCGACTGGATCGAGCGGGTCGTGCGGAGGACGTCCATCCCGTCGGCGCCGCCCATGCGCAGGTCCGTCAGCACGACGTCGAACTGGCTGTCCTGCAGCCGTTCGATCGCGACCGTGCCGTTCGCCGCCTCTTCGACGTCATGTCCGGCGTTGGTGAGCGCGCGGACGAGGCCCTTGCGCAGCGAATCGTGATCGTCGACAACGAGAATGCGTCCCATTCTTATCTCCCCACTTGACGTTCGGACGGCACCACGGGCAGCGTGACGCGAAACGTCGCACCCCGCCCTGGTGCCGAGACGGCATCGATATGGCCGTCATGCGCGTCGACGACCTTGCGCACGATGGCCAGGCCGAGGCCCGTGCCCTGCGGTTTGGTCGTGAAGAACGGACTGAAGATCCGCTCCAGATCCTCCGGCGAGATTCCGGGACCGCTGTCCTTGACCTCGACGACGACGCGCGGCGGCTGCGGCTCGACCGTGCCCACCGGCTCGTCCTCACCTGGAATCAACGACACGCGGATCTCGACGCGGCCTTCGCCGCCCAGCGCCTCGAAGGCATTGGCGAGCAGATTCGAGAACAACTGGCGCAACTGGTGAGGATCGGCCAACAGCTCGGGCACATCCGAGTCGATGCCGGTATCGATGCTGACCGCGCCACGTCTCATCTTTCCTTCGGCAAGCGTGATCGAATCTTTAATAATCTCGCCGAGCGCCGCCCGCTCCACCTGCAGCTGAATCGGCCGCACGAACTCCAGCACCTCCACCACGATGGAGTTGGCCATCTTCGCTTCTTTGATGATGTCGTTCAGCGTCTCGAGCGCGTCGTCGCGCTCGCCCATCTGGCGCTTGAGGACCCCGGCCATGACCTCGATGCTGGCCAGCGGATTCTTGACCTCGTGCGCGATGGCGGCGGCCATCTCGCCGAGCGCCGCGAGCCGGTCGCGCAGCCGCTCGCGCTCCTCGATCTGCTCGACGCGCGTCAGATCCTTGAAAAACAGCGTCGCGCCGACCATCCGGCCGTGGTCGTCGTGGATGTGCGACAGCGTGTAGCCCATCGCGCGCCCCGTCTTGCGCAGGCGCATCTCGGCGCGGTTCGGCAGGTCGTCGGTCTCGAACGCCTGCTGCAGCACGCGGGTGACTTCCGGGAGGTCGTGCAGCACTTCGGAGAAGTGGCGTCCGAGATCGGACGGGCCCTGGGAGAGCCCCAGCACCCGGTACGCGAGGTCGTTCATCACCGCCACGTGGCCTTCGCGCGTGATCGCGAGCACGCCGGTGCGCAGGTGAAAGACCAGGTGACGAAAAAACCGGTCACCCTGCGCGTCGTCGGCGTGAAGCGCATCCGACCGGCGGCGACCGGGCCCCGGTACGCAGCACCAGTTGATCAGAACTGGCAGAACTCGATCGGACCATCGTCGTGTGCCGCTCCTGCGGATTGCCTCCTGAAAGGCAAGGGCCGTACCCGCGATGGCGAACGTGTTTGCACACGAAACTGTGCGCCACCGCCGATCGACGGGAGCGAAGAACGCGTGGATGATTACAGAAACGGGGGTGAATTACAAAGATGTAACAAGAGTGTCGATCGGCCGACTAGTCGGACTCGCCGGCGGCGGCAAGCGATTCCCACTGGTTCATCAGATCGCCCACCTCCCACATGAGGGTCTTGTGCCGATTTACTAAGGATTCGGCCGTTTCGCGCACTTCGTAGAACGCCGGCTCCGCCATCTGGCGCTCGAGATCGCGGATCTCCTGCTCGCGTTCGGCGATGCGGCCTTCGAGCTCCGACAGCCGCTTCGCCCGGTCGTCGGCGGCCTTCCTTCGACGTCTCGCCTCGGCGTCCGCGCGCTTTTTCTCGTCGTACGTGGCGGTTCCCGTTGAGTGGGCAGCGGGTCGGGCTTCCGACACCTTGACGGCCGGCTGGCGTGCCGCGGGTGCGGGCGTTCCCGAGCGCGGCCGCGCTGGGGTAGGCGGCTTCCCTGCGGCGGGCCGGGGCTCCGGTTTCCGCGTCGCGCCGGCGGCCTCTTCGGCACGAGCCGTCCGGCTCCAGAGAAACTGCTCGTAGGTTCCGGGGTAGACCTCCACGCCGCCGTGTCCCACCGCCAGGATCTTCGTGGCGAGCCGGTCCACGAAGTAGCGATCGTGCGAGACGAAGACGAGCGTGCCGCCGAAGTCCTCCAGCGCCTCGAGCAGGACGTCCTTCGAGTCGATGTCCAGGTGGTTCGTCGGCTCGTCGAGGAGCAGCGTGTTCGCGGGGCGAAGCAGCATGCGCGCGACGGCCAGCCGCGTGCGTTCTCCGCCCGAGAGGACGCCCGCGCGCTTGTAGATGTCGTCGCCCGTGAAGAGGAACCCGCCCAGGATGTTGCGAATCATCGGCACCATCCCGACGGGGGAGTCGGTCTCCATCGTTTCGTACACGGTCTTCACGGGATCGAGCCGGGTCGCTTCGTCCTGCGCGAAGTACTGCATGACGACCTGGTGGCCTTCGCGGCGCGTGCCCGCGTCTGGCGGCTCGGCGCCGGCGAGCAGTCGCATCAGCGTGGACTTGCCCGCGCCGTTCGGCGCGATGAGCGCGATGCGGTCGCCGCGCTCCACCAGCAGACTGATGTCGTCGAGTACCACGTTGCCGTCGTACGCCTTGCGTGCGCGCTCGATCTCGATGACCGTCCGGCCGCTCTTCGGACACGACGGAAACGTGAAGTGCACGCGCTTGCGCTCGGGCGGCACTTCGATTGGCACGACACGGTCGAGCATCTTGATGCGGCTCTGGACCTGCGCCGCTTTCGTCGCCTGATAGCGGAACCGATCGATGAACGCGCGCATCCGCGCGATCTCTTCGTCCTGCTCGCGCTTGGTCTGACGCAGGCGCTCGAGCCGCTCGTCGCGCTCGAGGAGAAACCCCGAGTACGTGCTGTGGTAGTCGGTGATGGTCCGCAGCGAGATCTCCGAGATCCGCGTCACCACCGAGTCGAGGAAGAACCGGTCGTGCGACACGAGGATCACGGCGTGCGGATACGAGGTCAGGTAGTCCTCGAGCCAGTTGCGCGCGTCGAGGTCGAGGTGATTCGTCGGCTCGTCGAGCAGGAGCAGCGTCGGACGGCCGAGGAGCAGCTTGGCCAGCGCGATGCGCATCTGCCAGCCGCCCGAGAACGTCTCGGTCGGCTTGTCGAAGTCGGCGCGCGAGAAGCCCAGGCCCTCGAGCACCTGCGTCACGCGCAAATCGATGCTGTGACCCTCCTCGCGGCGGAACAACTCGGTGAGATCGTGATAGCGGACGAGCAGCGACTCGTGCTCGCCGTCGGGCAGCGCCGGATCGGCGAGCGCGTGCTCGATCCGATCGATCTCGGCGCGCGCTTCGAGCAGCGTCTCGAACGCGCGCGACGCTTCGTCGACGAGCGTGCGTCCCGCGTGCTCGAGTCCGTCCTGCGGCAGATAGCCGACCGTGAGCGTCGCCGGTTTGACGATGACGCCCTTGATCCGGGTCGTCGAACCCGGCCAGCATCCGCAGGAGCGTCGTCTTGCCCGAGCCGTTTGGCCCGGCCAGGCCGACACGATCGCCCGCGTTGACCTGCCACGTGACGTCGTCGAGCAGGACTCGTTCGCCGAATGATTTTGTGAGACCTGAAAGCTGAATCAAAAACTTACACTTCGACGGCTGGGGTCGGCTCGCCGAGCGCGCGCGCGGTCACCGACAGAATGCGCGGCAGCCGGAACGGCTTCGTCAGATAGCCGGAAACTCCAAGGTTGATGGCCTCGATCGCGCTGGCTTCGGTCGAGTAGCCGGTGATGATGATGATGGGCAGCGCCATCGACTGCTGGCGCGCCTGGCGAATGACGGAGAGGCCGTCCATGCCCGGCATCTTCAGATCGGTGATCAGCAGGTCGTAGTCGGACGATCGCAGCCGATCGAGCGCCGACGCGCCGTCGTCGGCCGTGTCCACTTCGTAGTCGGCCATGGTCAGCGTCTTGACGAGCAGATCGCGCACGGCCTGCTCGTCGTCCACGACGAGAATCCGCGGCCGGTCGAGGCTGGCGGCCCGGCTCGGCGTTCCGGGCCGGTTGGTGTTCAGCCACGCGTCGATGTCCCTCTTGCGAAACCGCCACTGCCGGCCGACACGAACGGCAGGAATCCTGCCGCGCTTGATGAGGCGGTAGATGGTCCGGAGGTTGACCTGGAGGTAATCCAGAACCTCTTCTGTCGTCAGGAAGGCGTCATCACTCATGTCCGGCCGGGGGGCGAGCGGTTGCCGCTCTCGTTCTTGGGCAAGCAGTGTACCCCCAAATCCTCAAATCCCCCAATCCCCAAGTCCCCGAGTCTCTCAGTCCCCCGTCGGGTCGATAATGGGGTGATTCCGCTCGGTACAGACTGGGAGTTCCCATGGGCCGTCTAACCGGACAGGTGCACAGGGCGGCCGACCGGTCGGCTGTGCCGTGCGCCAGGCGCCTTGATGACCCGGACGGATGAGGAGTTGGTCGCCCGCGCTACCGCGGGCGATGTGGAGAGCTTCAACCAGCTGGTCACCCGCTGGGAGCGGCCGATCTACGCCCTGGCGTACCGGACGCTGGGCCGGGAAGAAGATGCGCGGGATGTCGTCCAGGAAGCATTCCTGCGGGCGTATCGAGGACTTCGAGGCTTCAAGGGCCAGGCCAAGTTCTCCTCATGGCTCTATCGCATCACGCTGAATCTCTGCCGCGATTGGATCCGGCGGGAGCGCCGCGCGCCGATCGTGCAGGTACCCGAAGGGACGGATCCGGTGGATCTCGCTGACGAGCGGATGTCGCCGGCCGAGTCGGTGGAAGATCTGGTCGCCCGCCGCGAGATGTCCGACGCGGTGGCCAGGGCCATGGCCGAGCTGCCCGAGGAGCAGCGGACGGCGATCATGCTGAAGGAGTTTCACGGCCTGACGTTTCAGGAGATCGCGGACCAGCTCGATTGTCCGCTGAGTACGGTAAAAACACGGCTCTATCAGGGCCTCTCGGTCCTTCGCCGGCGTCTGGAGCGGCGGCAGGCGGAGGAAGCGAGCCTGAGACGGGCGACGTGGGAGAGTAGTTGAGAAAAGGTGCCAGCATGTGCGACGAACGCGAACGATTGATTGGCTACGTGTACGACGAATGTGAGGCCGACGAGAAGAAGATCGTCGAAGATCACCTCGAGGCGTGCGCGACGTGCCGGGAGGAGATCGGCGGGCTGAGGGAAGTCCGTCAGGATCTGCTCGCGTGGCGTGTGCCGGATCACGAGCCGGTCTGGCGGCCGCTCGTTGCGGCGGCGCCGGTTGCGCCGTGGTGGCGGCAGGCGCCGGCGTGGGCGCTCGCGACCGCGGCGAGCGTGATGTTCGTCGCGGGGGCCGCGGGCGGCGCCGTGGCGTCAGCGTGGAGGCAGCCGGCGGATGCGCGCACTGAAGTCGCGGCCGCGCGGCCGCCTGCCGTGACGCCGGTCGAGCTCAACCAGACGGAACAGCGCATCCTGCAGCTCATGCGATCGGAGCTGAGCGGCATGGATCAGCGCGTCCGTCTCGCCGCGGCGCAGCCATCGCCTGCCGTCAACGCCTCGCTCTCGACCAGCGATCTTGCCGGCCAGGTCAAGGGCTTCGTGAGCTCCAGCCAGGGGCAGCATCAGGAACTGCTGACGCTCATCACGCAGGCGTGGAACGACATGGTGACGCAGCAGAACCAGAGCAACGAGAAGATTCAGCGTCTGGTCCGCGAAGTGGCGGACCTGCGTGCGAATTCCGGTCAGTTGAATCGATAGGCGGGGGGTTACGTGTTTTCAAGACTTGTTCTACTGGGCGTCGTGCTCACCTTCGGTCAGCCGGGAGCTGCGCTGCAACAGCAGGGGCCTGAGACCTCGCCGCTACTCAAGAAGCAGGTGGTCGCGTTCGAGGGCAGTCTGCGGATGGCCATCGAACGTGCCGGAGCGCGCCTCGCGCAGAAAGCGCGCGAAGTCGTGCCGAACGTCATGCTGCAGTTCGAAGCCGATCCGATCGTGAGTGGCCTGGTCGTGCCGGAGGTCGGGCCGCACTTCGACGTCCAGATTCCCGGCATCCAGCCGACGGGCAAGCAGTTGTTCATCACGTGGCGCGAACTGAGGAAGCCAGCCCAGGCCGACAGCGCCGATCCGGTGAAGCCCGTGAATCAGAATCCCAACAAGGTTGGCGCGACGAACCTGCCGCCGGCCGATCCGATGACAGAGTCGCCGACGATCGGCTTCGATCCGGACCGCGAGTACACGACGTACGTGCGCGAAGAACTGATCGACGCCCTGCTCGATCTGTCCAACGCGATTCCGATCGCCCCCGGCGAACGGCTGACGATCGTCGCGAAGGACATCCTCGGCCTGGTGCCGGCGCAGATGGCCGCGCTCAACCGAACGTCGTCGCGGCAGCTGATCCTGACGATCAAGGGCGACGATCTGCTCCAGTTTCGCACAGGCAAACTGACCCGGGACGAAACCAAACAACGGATTGTGGACACGCGGTTCTGATCTACAATCGCCGGGCCCATGTCACGCCGGCCGCCCGCCGTTCTGCTCGCTGCGCTGCTGTTTCTCGCCGGCGGGACGGCCTGTACCGGCAACGTCAATCTCAATGAAGCCATCGAGATTGTGGATGTCCTGACCGGCTGGCACGACAACGGCGTGACCGCCGACGGATGGAACCACATGCTGCCCAGCATCACGTTCCGCGTCAAGAACAAGAGCGCGCAGCCGCTGTCGAGCGTCGAGATCGATACGGCCTTCTGGCAGGATGGCGCGGACGGCGAGAACGAATCGGTGCTCGTGCGGGCGATTGGCGGCGAGTCGCTCGCGGCCGGCGCGTCGACCGAGCCGCTGACGGTGCGCGCACCACATGGCTACCGGCTCGAAGGCGCGCGATCGGACTTCTTCACCAACAGCCGGTTCAAGGACTTCACGATCAAGCTGTTTGGCAAGCGAGGCGGCCGGATTTTCCGGCTCGGCGAGTACAAGGTCGAGCGGCGCATCATCCCCCAATCGCAGAGAGCTCCGGACAGTCCGTGAGCGCGTCGGCCGTCACCACGCCGTCCGCGCTGGCGTCACTCGAACGGAGGCTCGGCCCCCTCGATGCCGCCGCCATCATCGTCTCCAATGTCATCGGCGGCGGCATTTTCTTCGTGCCGATTCTCGTCTCGCGCGAAGTCTCGAATGGCTGGGCGGTGCTGGGCGTCTGGCTGTTCGGCGGGCTCCTCGCGTTTGCCGGCGCGATGTCGTACGCGGAGTTGGCGACGCTGCGTCCGCGTGCCGGCGGCGAGTACGTCTACCTCCGCGACGCGTACGGCCGCACCGCGGCGTTCCTGACCGGCTGGACGTCGTTCGTTGCCGGCTTCTCAGGCGCGATCGCCGCCGGCTCTGTCGCGCTCGCCGAGTACATCGGCCGCTTCGTCCCGGCCGCGGCTGATGCCGCGCCGCTCCTCACGATCCCGATTCCGTTCGTGCCGCTCGTCGTCACGAAGCAGGCGCTCGTCGCGATCAGCGCGATCGTCGCGTTGTCGTTCGTGCATCTGCACGGCTCCGGCCGGCTCGTGCACAACCTGCTCGCCGGACTGAAGGTCTCCGCGCTCCTCGTGTTCATCGCCATCGGCCTGTCACTCGGCGGCGGGTCGTTCGCCAATGTCGCGAGCACCCACGTCGTGCCGGCGCCCGCGACCGGCTGGCTGCTGGCGCTGATTCCCGTGATGTTCGCCTATTCTGGCTGGAACGCCGCCGCCTACGTCGCCGAGGAGATTCGCGATCCGGACCGCAACGTCCCGAGGTCGCTCGCCCTCGGCACCGTGTCGGTCGTCGTGATCTACCTCGCGCTCAATCTGCTGTACTTCTACGCGATGCCGATCGCGGACGTCGCCGCGCTCGATGGGCGGCTGACCGACATCGTCGCCGAGCGCCTCTTCGGCTTCGTCGCCGGCAACCTGCTCGCCATCTTCACCATCATCAGTCTCGCCGCCAGCATCAGCGCGATGGTGCTCGCCGGCCCGCGCGTCTACTACGCGATGGCGCGCGACCGCGTGTTCATGACATCGGTCAGCCGCGTTCACCCGCGGCACAAGACACCGATGCTGGCCATCGCCGCGCAGGCCGTCTGGAGCAGCCTGCTCGTCCTCTGGTCCGGCACCCTCGCGCAGCTCGTGGACTACACGGGCTTTGCCGTCGTACTGTTCTCGGCGGTGGCCGTGCTCGCCGTGTTCGTGCTCCGTCACCGTGAACCCAACGCGAAACGGCCGTTCAAAGCCATTGGCTATCCGTACGCGCCGGCGTTCTTCGTGATCGTCAGCGTGATGATGGTGTCCTACCAGATCTGGAGCCGCCCGGTCCCGTCGCTCTGGGGCCTCGGCGTCATCGTCGCCGGCTTCCCGATCTATTTCCTGTACAAGCTGAAGAACAAGACGTAGCGCATTTGGCGGCCCACAACCCGGGCCGCCCTACGTACGTAGCGCGGCTCGGGTTGTGAGCCGCGTGTGCCAGCGCCCTACGTGTGAGCCGCGTGGGCAGGTACCTGATCCTTCGCGCGCAACGCGACGAACGTCCAGGCCGAGAGCGCGCCGTCGGTCACGGCGAACAGCAGAAACGACGCCGGCGATCCGCCGAACAGGTAGTCGAGGACGAACGTCAGGGCGCCGGCGCCCTTGAGGAACACGCCGAAGATCCAGAGGTACGGGCGATGCGCGTCCGGCTGGCGAAGGGGCTGAACGTAACCGAGGCCGACTGCGATGAGGAACATCGCGGTCAGCCTCACGAAAATCGCTGGATGCGGAACGACGACGCCGAACCACGAAGCGAAGCGTTCCGTGGCGACGAGGAGCAGCAGGCCTGCCGACAGGTCGTAAACGAGTGAGACGCCCGCGACGATCGACCGCATCCGCCGGGCGGTCACCGGCTTACTTCTTCTTCAGGCTCGCGCGATGCGTCAAGGTCCTGCCGGCCTCGACGACGATTTCCTTCGAGTACGACTGGTAGCCGTCAGCCCGGATCTCGAGCATGTGGCGGCCGCCGTCGAGCTCCAGATGATTCGACAGGCCGTCGAACTCGTCCACGATGCCGTAGAGCGCGCCGTCGATGTAAACCTGCCCGCTCGAGACATTCGCGCGCAGTCGAATCGATCCGGTCGTGGACTTTTCCTTCGGCTCAGAGTAGTCGCTGCCACCACCGCCGCCACCGCCGTAGTAGAACGGGTCGTAGTACGGCGTGTAACCCCACGGGTCGTACCACGGACCGAAGCGTCCCCAGTACCAGCTCGTGCCGGAATAGCGCCACGGGTCGTAGTAGAGGAATCCTGCGTTCCATCCGAAGCCCGAGCCGTACCAGGGGCACCAGTTGCCCCACGGCCCGTAGAGTGGGAACGACACGTAGTTGAGATCCGACACGGTTCGCGCCACGGCGGCGCCGGTCACCGGACGGCCGTCACGGTCGCGCACGGAGCTGACGACGACGGCTCCCGGGCGCGTGACCGCCGCGCCACCACCGGCGCGCAGGCCGCTCGACGTGGACGACGACGAACCGCCGCCGGTCACGACGACGCCGCCCGGCTCGGATCCGGAGGCCGCGGAGCTGGTCCGGCTGGGCGCCGACGACCTGGACGAGCTGGAGTTCCCCGTGGGAATCCGGCTGAACGTCCGGCTGCCCGACGAATCACTGCCGGAGCTGGATGACGAGGAACTCGAGCTGCCTGAACTGCCGCCCGAGGAGCTCGATCCGGACGAGCCGCTCTCTCCCGACGAACCGGACGAACCGGACGAAGATGACCCGGACGATCCCGAGGACGTCGAGCCGCCGCGAGGGACGGCCTGCGCTCCGGCGACTGCCGGAGCGGCGAGTGCCACTGCAAGACCCAGAACCACTGTCAAACGTGTCGACCCGGCCATGGTCGTTGCTCCCCGAGATCCCCAGGGGACCTCTCCGACGGCAAACGGTGCAACTTTACTGCCACTTGCGCGCATACGCAATTGCCCGACATTGAGAGCCGGACCCTCTGAAATGGGGTCGAACTGTCCTCTGGTCTTGCCCTCTCGGACGGACGGCACTACGATGCGAGTCTTGGTCCTTACGCGCGAATCGTCTCCGATGACCGGGTTCCACGCCACCACAGTCCTCGCCGTCCGCCACCAGGGCAAGGTCGTGCTCGCGAGCGACGGCCAGGTCACCCTTGGCCAGACCGTCGTCAAGCATCAGGCGAAGAAAGTGCGGCGCCTGTACCACGACAAAGTCCTCGTGGGCTTCGCCGGGTCGGCGGCCGATGGCTTCGCGCTCTTCAGCCGGTTCGAAGCGAAGCTGGAAGAGCACCGGGGCAACCTCGACCGCGCCGCTGTCGAGCTCGCGCGCGACTGGCGAACCGATCGGCTCCTGCGGCGTCTGGAAGCCATGATGCTGGTGGCCGATGCGCGCGCGATGTATCTGCTCTCGGGCACCGGCGATCTCATCGAGCCCGACGACGGCGTGATCGGCATCGGATCGGGTGGCCCGTTTGCGATGGCGGCCGCGCGCGCGCTCGTCAAGCACAGCAGCCTGGACGCCCGGGCGATCGTCGAGCAGGCGATGGCGATTGCCGCGGAGATCTGTATCTACACCAACAGCCGCATCGTCCTGGAAGAGCTCTGAAATGACACCGATCTATCTTCCCGAGACCACCCCTCCGCTCGTGGCGTCGCTCACGCCGCGCGACATCGTCGCCGAGCTCGACAAGTACGTCGTCGGGCAGGCGGCGGCCAAACGCGCCGTCGCGATCGCGCTGCGCAACCGGTACCGGCGGCAGCGGCTGGCGGCCGACATGGCCGAGGAAGTCGCGCCGAAGAACATCCTCATGATCGGGCCGACCGGCGTCGGCAAGACGGAGATCGCGCGCAGGCTCGCACGGCTGGCGCAGTCGCCGTTCCTCAAGGTGGAAGCGTCGAAGTTCACCGAGGTCGGCTACGTCGGACGCGACGTCGAGTCGATGGTGCGCGATCTGGTCGAGATCGCCGTCAAGATGGTCCGCGAGGAGCGCGAGGCCGAAGTGCGCGAGATGGCGCGTCAGGCCGCCGAGGAGCGGCTGCTCGATCTGCTCCTGCCTCCCGTGACGACGTCCCCGCTCGGCGAGGGCTCCAACGAAGCGTCCATGTCGCGCGACCACGCCTCGACGACGCGTGAGCGCCTGCGCGAGCAGTTGCGCGCGGGCCGCCTCGACTCGAAAGTCGTCGAGGTCGAGACGCGCGAGCGATCGATGCCGTCGTTCGAAGTGATCGCCGGCTCGTCGGTCGAGGAGATCGGCATCAACCTTCGCGACATGCTGCCCGGCTTCTTTCCGGGCAAGAACCGGCGGCGCAACCTTTCCGTGCCGGAAGCGCTCGAGCACCTGACGCAGGAAGAGACGCAGAAGCTCATCGACATGGAAGGCGTCGCGAAGGCCGCGCTCCACCGCGTCGAGCAGGCGGGCATCATCTTCGTGGACGAGATCGACAAGATCGCCGGCCGCGAGGGCTCGCACGGTCCGGACGTGAGCCGCGAGGGCGTGCAGCGCGACATCCTGCCGATCGTGGAAGGGACGACCGTGAACTCGAAGTACGGCATGGTCCGCACCGACCACATCCTGTTCATCGCGGCGGGCGCGTTTCACGTGTCGAAGCCGTCGGACCTGATTCCGGAGCTTCAGGGACGGTTTCCCATCCGCGTCGAGCTCGAGGCGCTGGGGCGCGACGACTTCGTGCGCATCCTGACCGAGCCGCGCAACGCGCTGATCAAGCAGTACACGGCGCTCATGGGGACCGAAGGCGTCACGCTCGACTTCACGCCGGACGCGATCGAGCGGATCGCCGAGCTGGCCACGCTCGTCAACGAGCGGACGGAGAACATCGGCGCGCGCCGGCTGCACACCGTGCTCGAGCGCCTGCTCGACGACGTCTCGTTCCACGCGCCCGAGCTCGGAGGCCGATCGGTCCGCATCGACGCCGCGTACGTCGACCGGATGCTGGCGGACATCGCCGGCAGCGACGACCTCTCTCGGTACATCCTGTGAGGCACCGGCGGTCCGCAGGCGCCTTCTGGGCCGCCCTCGTCCTCTCCGCCTGCGCCGCGTGCGGTCAGAAAGGCCCGCCGTTGCCGCCGCTCCGGCCCGTGCCGGTCGCAGTCAACGACCTCGCGGTGCTGCGGCGCGATGACCGGATCACGATCAGCCTCACGATTCCCGGAGCGAACTTCGACGGGTCCACCCCTCCGGCCATCGATCGCGTGGAGATCTACGCGACGACCGCGCCGGCCGCTGCGCCGCCCGTGACCCGCCTGATGCTGCTCGACCCGAAGTTCCTGTTGACGACCATCGCGGTTCGCCCTGCGAACGCGCCGGCGAGCGCCAAGCCCGAGGCGAAGCCCGACACGCGTCCGGCGCCCGGCAGTCCGGCGACGTTCGTCGAGACGCTGCGCGTGGATCCGGCAGCGGGCGCCTTCACGAGGTACTACACCGCCGCCGGATATTCCGGCCGGCGGCGCGGCGCGACGATGGGCATCGTGTCGATCGCGCTCACGAAGCAGCCCGCGCCGCCGACGGCGCTCACGTTCGAGCACGACGAGAAGAACATCAAGTTCACCTGGCAGGCCGCCGCGGCCGGCGATCGGTTCAACGTGTACGAAGTCGCGCCCGGCGGCGGCGAGACTCCGGAGGCCAAGCCGATCGTGCCCTCGCCGCTGTCAGCGGCGGAGCTCTCGCTGCCGGTTGAATTCGGACGCGAGCGGTGCATCGTCGTGCGCACCGTTCAGGTGAACGGGCCCGCCGTCGTCGAAGGGGCGGCCAGCGAGCCGCGATGCGGTGTGCCGGTGGACAAGTTCCCGCCGGCGGCGCCGACCAGGCTCGTGGCCGTGGCCGTCGAGGGCGGCATCGAGCTCGTCTGGGCCGGCGTTGACGCTCCCGATCTGGCTGGCTATCGTGTCATGCGCCGCGAGAGCACGAGCGCGATCCTTCAGCCGCTCACGGCAGACAAGCTCGTCGCCGAGACGACGTTCAAGGATGCCACGGTGCGCTCCGGTGTCACGTACGTGTACTCGCTGGTGGCCGTCGACAAGGCGGGCAACGTCAGCGAGCAGTCCAACTGGCAGGAAATCACCGCAAGGATTCTCGATTTGGGGATTTTCGATTTTGGGATTTAGAGCGTTGGAGCATTCAGATGTTGCGTCTCTACCGGATTGAGCACAAGGGCGAGCCGCGCTACGTTGCCGAGCGCGAGGGGCGGTGGCGGCTGGTGTCGGGCGATGTGTTCGGCGAGTTCAAGGAGGGCGCCGAGATTCCGTCCGAGGGCGCCCGCCTGCTGGCACCCGTGCTGCCGTCGAAGATCGTCTGCGTCGGTCTGAACTACAAGGATCACGCCGCGGAGCAGAAGAAGCCGTTGCCGGTCGAGCCGCTGCTGTTCATCAAGCCTTCGACGGCGGTCATCGGTCCGGGCGTGCCGATCGAAGTGCCGTCCTGGGCCGGCCGGGTGGACCACGAGGCCGAGCTGGGCCTCGTCATCCGCAAACCGGCGTTCAAGGTCCGGGCGAACCGCGCGTACGAGCACATTCTCGGCGTCATCTGCGTGAACGACGTCACGGCGCGCGAGCTCCAGGCGAAGGACGGCCAGTACACCCGCGCCAAGGGCTTCGACACCTTCGCGCCGATCGGCCCCGGCATCGCGGTGGGGCTGGACGGGCGCGATCTCCAGGTGCGCGGCTACGTCAACGGCAGCCTCCGTCAGGACTCCCGCACCCGTGAGCTGATCTTCACGATTCCCGAGCTCGTCGAGTTCATCTCTTCGATCATGACGCTCCTGCCTGGCGATATCATCTCGACAGGCACCCCGTCAGGCATCGGCCCGATCAAGCCGGGCGACCAGGTGACCATCCACGTCGAAGGCGTGGGCGCGCTCACGAATCCCGTCGTCGGCAGAGACGGCTGAAGCCGGTGGAGAATTAGACCTATGAAGCTGTTCATTGATTCCGGCAACCTGCGCGAGATCCAGTCGCTCGTCCCGCTCGGCATCATCGACGGCGTGACGACCAACCCATCGTTGATGGCGAAGGAGGGCGGCGATCCTCGCGCGATCACCAAGGAGATCTGCCGGCTCGTGCAGGGCCCGGTCAGCGCCGAGGTCGTGGCGACCGATGCGGCCGGCATGATCAAGGAGGGCCGCGATCTCGCGACCATCGACGAGCACATCGTCGTCAAAGTGCCGTTCACGCGCGAAGGCGTGAAGGCGTGCAAGACGCTCGCCGGCGAGGGCCTGCGCGTGAACGTCACGCTCGTGTTCTCGGCGACGCAGGCGCTGTTTGCCGCGAAGGTCGGCGCCTCGTATGTGAGTCCGTTCGTCGGCCGGCTCGACGACATCGCGTCGGACGGCATGGGGCTCATCCAGCAGATCGTCGACATCTATTCGCACTACGACTTTGCGACGGAGATTCTCGTCGCGAGCGTGCGTCACCCGATGCACATCGTCGAGGCCGCGCGCATGGGCGCGGACGTCTGCACGTGTCCAGCGACCGTGATCGAGGCGTGCTTCAAGCACCCGCTCACCGACATCGGCCTCGAGAAGTTCCTGAAGGACTGGGACAAGGCGCAGGGCGCCAAAGTCTAGGGCTGATGAACCCAACCGACCGCCTCGCTGAACTCGAGCGGCTCGCCGAGCTCGGCGGCGGCGAGGAACGTCTGCGCCGCCAGCACGAAGCCGACAAGCTCACCGCGCGTGAGCGCGTCGATCTGCTGTTCGATCCCGGCACCTTCGAAGAGCTCGACAAACTGGTGACGCACCGCTGCCGCGACTTCGGGATGGCCGACGAGATCGTGCCGGGCGACGGCGTCGTCGCCGGTCACGGACGCGTGGACGGCCGCCCGGTGTACGCGTTCGCGCAGGACTTCACGGTGTTCGGCGGGTCGCTCTCGGAGACCAACGCCGCGAAGATCGTGAAGGTGATGGACCTGGCCGTGAAGATGGGCGCGCCCATCGTCGGCCTGAACGACTCGGGCGGCGCGCGCATCCAGGAAGGCGTGCTCTCGCTCGGCGGCTACGCCGACATCTTTCTTCGCAACACGCTCGCGTCGGGCGTCGTGCCGCAGATCTCGGCGATCATGGGCCCGTGCGCCGGCGGCGCCGTCTACTCGCCGGCGATCACCGACTTCAACATCATGGTGGACGGCACGAGCTACATGTTCGTGACCGGGCCCGACGTCATCAAGACGGTGACGCACGAAGAGGTCACGCAAGGAAGAGCTGGGCGGCGCGATGGCGCACAACGCGAAGAGCGGCGTCGCGCACTTCGCGGTCGCCGACGATCGCGAGTGCCTGCAGCTCATCCGCGAGCTGCTCGGCTACCTGCCGTCGAACAACCTGGACGATCCGCCGCGGCGCAGCGACGGCCGATCCGGTCGATCGCGAGGACGCCGCGCTCGACTCGCCTGGTGCCCGAGCAGCCGAATCAGCCGTACGACATGCACGACCTCATTCAGGCGGTCGTCGACGACGGCGTGTTCCTGGAAGTGCACCGGCACTTCGCGCAGAACATCGTCGTCGGGTTCGCGCGGCTGGGCGGGCGGCCGGTCGGCGTCGTCGCCAATCAGCCGGCGGTGCTCGCGGGCTGCCTCGACATCGACGCGTCGGTGAAGGCCGCGCGCTTCGTCCGCTTCTGCGACGCGTTCAACATCCCGCTCATCACGTTCGAGGACGTGCCCGGGTTTCTGCCGGGCGTCCGGCAGGAGCACGGCGGCATCATCCGCGCCGGCGCGAAGCTGCTCTACGCGTTCGCCGAAGCGACGGTGCCGAAGATCACCGTCATCACGCGCAAGGCCTACGGCGGCGCCTACTGCGTCATGTCGAGCAAGCACATCCGCACGGACTTCAACTACGCGTACCCGACGGCCGAGATCGCCGTGATGGGACCGGAAGGCGCCGTGAACATCCTGTATCGCCGCGAGCTCTCGGCGGCCGCCGATCCGGCCGCGCTGCGCGCGAAGCTCATCGCCGAGTTCCGCGACAAGCTGGCCAATCCGTTCATCGCGGCCTCGCGCGGGTTCGTGGACGAGATCATCCAGCCGCGGACGACGCGCGCCAAGCTCATTGCGGCGCTGGCCAGCTGCGACAACAAGCGCGAGAAGAACCCGCCGAGGAAGCACGGCAACATCCCGCTCTGATGAAGGCCGCCTCCGCCAAGGCTCCGGCGCGCGAGTTCTCATCGCCAACCGAGGCGAAATCGCCGTCCGCGTGATTCGCGCGTGCCGCGAGCTCGGCCTCGGCGACCGTGGCGGTCTACTCGGACTGCGACCGCACGGCGCTTCACGTTCGGCTGGCCGACGAGGCGTACCACATCGGCCCGAGTCCGGCCGGCGAGAGCTACCTGCGGATCGACCGCATCGTCGACGTCGCGAAGCGTGCCCGGCGCCTCGCTCGTGCATCCCGGCTACGGGTTCCTCGCCGAGAACGAGGACTTCGCGCAGGCGTGTGTCGATGCCGGGCTGACGTTCGTCGGTCCGCATCCGGAGGCGATCGCGCTGATGGGCAGCAAGACCGCCGCGCGCGAAGCCGCGATCCGCGCCGGTGTGCCGGTGGTGCCTGGCACCGCAGCGCCGTTCGCCGAGGACGCGCCCGATGGAGGCGATCGCGGCCGAAGCCGATCGCATCGGGTATCCGCTGGTCGTCAAGGCCGTGGCCGGCGGCGGCGGCAAGGGCATGCGCACCGTCGCCGCGCCCGGGGATCTCGCCGGCGGCCGTCCGGGTCGCGCGCTCGGAAGCGAAGTCGGCGTTCGGAGACGCCGCGGTCTACCTCGAGCGCCGGCTGATCGGCCCGCGGCACGTCGAGATTCAGTTGCTGGGCGACGAGCACGGCACCGTGCTGCCGTTCGTCGAGCGCGAGTGCTCGATTCAGCGGCGCCATCAGAAGGTCGTCGAGGAGTCGCCGTCGGTGGCGCTCGACGCGGCGACACGCCGCGAGATGGCCGAGTGCGCCGCGCGCGTGGCGCGCGCGGTCGGCTACACGAATGCCGGCACGATCGAGTTCCTGCTCGACGAGCGCGGGCCAGTTCTATTTCCTCGAGATGAACACGCGGCTGCAGGTCGAGCATCCCGTGACGGAGATGGTGACCGGCATCGATCTCGTGCAGTGGCAGATTCGGATCGCGCAGGGCGAGCGGCTGACGGTCGATCCCGAGCGCGCGCTGACGCCGCGCGCGCATGCGATCGAGTGCCGCATCTACGCCGAGGATCCCGATCTCGGGTTCATGCCGTCGCCGGGCCTCGTCCGCGCGCTCTCGGTGCCAGGCGGCCCGGGCATTCGCGACGATCGCGGCGTCGCGGCCGGCTTCGAGATGCCCGATTTTCTACGACTCGATGATCTCGAAGCTCATCGTCTCGGGCCGATACGCGCGCTGACGCGATCGCGCGCCTCGGCCGCGCGCTCGACGAGTATCGCGTCGTCGGCGTGAAGACCACGGTGCCGTTCTTCCAGTGGCTGGTCCGCCAGCCCGAGTTCCTCGAGGGCCGCGTCGACACGACCTATCTCGATCGGCGTCCTCGCGCGACGCAACGGCGAGCCCTTTGTTCGCGGCCGGCGAAGCGGACGAGCGCGATGCCGCCGTCGCAGCCGCGCTCAGCGCGTGGCTCCGCGCCCATCGCGCCGCGGCCGGGAACGGCGACCACGGCGACCGGGGCGGCGCATGGCGGCGGGCGGCACGGACCGAGGGTCTGCGGTCATGACCTTCGAAGTCGAGATCAATGGCCGCTCGCACACCGTCTCGGTCGAGGCGCAGAACGGCGCCGGGCCGGCGGGCGGCCGATTCCGAGTCGCTCGTGGACGGCCAGCCGCGTGACGTGGACATGTCGCGGACGGATCTCGGCCTCTCGCTGCTGTATCGAAACGACGGACGCGCAGTCGATGTGGCCACGACGGAACGGCCGGGTGGCGAGTGGCTGCTGCAACTGCCGCATGTCGACGCTGTCGGCGACGGTCGATGGCCGTCGCGGCGGCCGCGGGCGTGCCGGACAGGTCGCGACGACCGGCGTGCAGCGCATCAACGCGCCGATGCCCGGCCGCGTCGTGCGCGTCCTCGTCAAATCTGGTGACGAGGTCGCTGCGCGACAGGGGCTGGTCGTCGTCGAAGCGATGAAGATGGAGAACGAGCTGGCCTCGCCGCGGGCGGGTCGGGTCCGGGAGGTCGCCGTGACCGAGGGTCAGTCAGTCGAGGCCGGCCGGTTGCTCGTCGTGGTCGAGTAAGCTGAGCACGTGAGCGACGCGCCTCAGGCAGCGGATCCCGTCGCCGACCCCGCGCCCGCCCCGCGGACGCCGTCACGTCATCCGAGCAGCCGGCGGGCCGCCGGCGGCGCGCGATCTGGCGGTGGACGCGGCGGCTCCTCGCGGTCGGCATTGCCCTCGTCGTCGCCCTCTTCGTCTCCTTTTTCTCAATCGATCTCGGACGCTTTCCCGGCCTGAAATCGTGGGCCGAGCGCGAGGCCGCCAAGTACCTCGAGCGGCCGATGCACATCGGCGGCTTGCGCGCGCTCATCACGCCGGGCGACTTCGAACTGCGACGACGTCGTCATCGAAGGCAAGACGCCGGACGCGCGGCCGTTCTTCAGCGCGAAGCGGATCATCGTGCACGTGCCGTGGTGGACGCTCTTCAAGAAGCCGGATCGAAGTCGAGGTGACGCTCAAGGAATGGAAGATGGTCGTCGAGACGTTTCCCGGTCGCGGCCACAACATGCCGAAGCTCAGGCCGAAGGGACGAAAGGAGCCGCGCGGACCGCAGCGGTTCACGACGACGGTGCGCTTCGTCTACGCGCAGGACGGTGAGTTCGTCTTCGACGATCACGGCACGCCCTGGAGTGTGAGGGCGCCCAATCTCAACTTCGAGATGGTGCGCGCCGAGAATCTGAAGTCGTACGTCGGCAAAGCGCAGTTCAAGGGCGGCACGGTGCAGATCCAGAAGTTCCTGCCGATGAGCGCCGACTTCACGACACGTTTCGTCCTCGACGGCGGGCGCGTCCAGTTGCGGCACATCGATCTCGTGACCGACGGCGCGCGCTCCCACGTGACTGGTGTCGTCGATTTCGGGAACTGGCCCGAGCAGCTCTACAACGTCAGCTCGACGATCGACTTCCCGAGGATGCGCGAGCTCTTCTTCGCCAACGAGTCGTGGAAGCTCACGGGTGAGGGCGAGTTCGCGGGGATCTTCAAGCTGTTCAAGGCCGGCGGCTACGATCTCACCGGTCAGTTCGCGGGCAAGGACGTCAGCGTGAACGGCTGGCAGTTTCCGGACTTGCATGGCGCGCTCGTCTGGCAGCCAGCGCGGTTCGTCGTCACGCACGCCGACTCGAGGTTCGTCGGCGGCGACCTGCGCTTCTCGTACGCGATCGAGCCGCTCGGGACGAAGCAGGGCGCGACGGCGAGGCTCAACGCGCAATACGCCGACGTCGATCTCGGCGCGTTCACGAAGTCGGCGAACATCAACTGGACGGTGCTCGAGCCTCAGGGCCGGATGACCGGCCGCGTGGACATGGCCTGGCCGAACGGGAAGTTCAGGACGGGCCTGCAGGGGGAAGGTGAGACGACCGTCATTCCGTCAGGACCCGTCGCGTCAGTGACGCTGCCACCCTTGCCGCCGGCTGACCCAAAGGAAGCCGCGGCGAAATCGGAGGAGTTCGACCCGGCACGCCCACCCGGCCGGTTTCCGCTGGCCGCCCAGGCCCGCTATCGCTTTACCGGCGAGTCGCTCGACTTCGAGCCCAGCACCGCCTCGACGCCATCGACTTTTGTGCGCCTTCAGCGGCCACGCGTTGGGGGGCGAGGTCAGGGTGCCGTTTCACGTGACGAGCCACGACTGGCAGGAGAGCGATCGCCTGTTTGCCGCGATCATGGCGGAGTTCGCGTCGCCAATCGGCGCGATTGAAGTCGGCGGCCGCGGGACGTTCGACGGCGCGATCACGAAGACGTTCAGGTCGCCGCGCATCGAGGGCCGGTTCCAGGGCGAGCAGTTGGACGCCTGGCACGTCGAGTGGGGCCGCACGTCGGGCGATCTGGTGATCGAGAACGGGTTCATGGACATCAAAGGCGGCGTCGTGCTCGGCGCCGGCGGCGCGACGATGCGCACCGACGGCCGGTACTCGCTCGGCTACAAGCCCGATGTGGACGAGATCGACGCGCGCATCGTGCTCGAGAACTGGCCGTTGACGGATCTGCGGCGCGCATTCGGGCTCGACGATTGGCCCGTTGACGGCGTGGTGGGAAAGGCCGACCTCCAGTTGCGCGGGCAATACCGCGGCCCGACCGGCAAGGGCACGATGCGGATCGATCGCGGCCTCGCGTGGGACGAGCCGTTCGAATCGGCCACGGCCGACCTCGCGTTCGAGGGCGACGGCTTGCGGATCAGCCGCATCGAGATGGCGAAAGGGCCGGGCCGGGTCAACGGCGACGCCTTCATCGGCTGGAACAACACCTACGTCTTTGCCGCCGACGGCCGCCAGATTCCCGTCGAGTCGCTCGCGAACTTCAAGGTCGAGATCGCGCCGCTCTCGGGGATCCTGCAGTTCAAGGCGCGCGGCGAAGGGAAGTTCGACGCGCCGAACTACGAGGTCGAAGCGACGATTGCCGATCTCTACGCCGCCGACGAAGGCATCGGCCAGGTCTTCGGCAAGCTCAGCGTCAGGGACAACGTCCTCACGATCGACCGGCTCGATGCCGCCTCCAATCGTCTGCAGGTCACCGGATCGGGCAGCATCGCGCTCAACGAGCATCGCGATTCCCGGTTGTTCTTCCGGTTCTTCGAGACGTCGTTCGATCCGTATCTGAAGTTCTTCGCGCCGCAGCTGTCGCCGTACACCCGCGCGATCATCAGCGGCACGATCGATGTCCGTGGAGCGCTCGCCGACGCCGCCAACCTCGTCGTGGACGCTCGTGTGGACAACCAGAACGCGCGGCTCACGCTCTTCGACCACGAGCTGCGCAATCAGGGCGACCTGCGGCTCGCGTTCGAAGACAACGTGTTCAAAATCAACCGCGTCGTGCTCGAAGGCGACGGCACGCTGCTGACGCTGGGCGGCAGGATCGACACGGGCAGGCGGGAGTCGAATCTCGAAGCGACCGGTCGGGCGAACCTGGCGATCCTTCATCTCTTCTATCCTGATCTCAACGCCGGCGGCACTGCGGCGCTCAAGGCGACGTACACCGGGCCGTTCGACAATTCGCAGCTCGCCGGCACGGCCAACGTCGAAAAGGGCCACCTGCGGTTCGGCGCCCTGCCGCATGGCCTGCGCGAGATCAACGGCCCGATCCGCGTCGAGGCCGGCCGGATCACGGTCGATGGCCTCACCGCGGTGATGGCTGAAGGGCCCGTGACGTTCGGCGGCGGCATCACGCTCGTCGAAGGCTACCGGCCGTCCGAGTACAACCTCACGGCGGAGGGCCGGTCGCTGCGCCTGCGCTACCCGGCCGGCGTGGTCTCGAACGTGAACGTCTCGCTCGGTCTCGAAGGGCCCGTCAACGTGCCGATGCTGCGTGGCCAGGTCGTGGTCCTCGCGGCCGACTATCGGCCGCGGATCGATCCGGAGACCGGGCTCTTCGGCTTTGCCGCCGGCGGCGCGCTGGGTGGCGGCTCCACCGCGCCGTCCGTACCGGCGGTGACGACGGCCGCCCAGACGGGGACGCCGGTGGGCCTCGACATCAAGGTCATCTCCGGCGTGATGCCGTTCATCGAGAATTCCGCCGGCCGCATCGAAGGGCGCGTCAACATCGACGTCGCCGGCACGATCAATCGTCCGTCCATCACCGGCCAGATCCGGATCGAGCGCGGTCAATGGTCGTTCGGCGAGAACCGCTACACGGTGCTCCCGGGCTCGATTGACTTCTCGAACCCGCTGCGCTTCGAGCCGTACTTCGACGTCGAAGCCAGGACGCGCGCGCGGGCGTCAGGCGAGGCGTTCGAGGTGACGGTCAGGTTGCGAGGCACGTTCGAGAAGCTCGAGCCGACGCTCAGCGCCGAGCCGTGGCTCTCGGAGATTCAGATCGTCTCGCTGCTGCTCGGGGGCACGCCGGACATCGACGCGGCCGCGCTGCAGGCGCCGAACTCCGCTGAACAGGCTCGGGCCATCCAGACCGCGAGTCTGGTGCTGCTCACGAGCCCCATCTCGTCCACGTTGAGCAGCGTGGTCCGTGAAGTGCTGCCGTTCGACGTCGTGCAGATCATGCCGCAGTTCACCAACCCCAACGACGAGATCGCGCTGCGGCAGCTCACCGCCACCGCGCGGTTCACGGTGGGCAAGCGGATCTCGGAGCGGGTGTACCTGACGTACTCGCGCAACCTCACGGGCGATCAGCGCGAGATCATCCTGCTCGAGTTCGACCAGAACGACCGCGTGTCGTGGGTCCTCTCGCGCAACGAGGACCGGAAGTTCGCCCTGGACTTCCGCATCCGGCACGTCTTCTGATGCGCCCGTCCGTTCTGCCGATCGTCGTCGCCGCGCTCCTGTGCCTCGCCGGCCGGGCGGGCGCTCAGGACCCGGATCCGTTCGACCGGGCGCTCGGCCGGACCGTCGTGAGCGTCCGGCTCGAGATCGAGGACCGCCCGGTGACGGCGGAGAATCTGTTGTCGCTCGTCGGCGTGAAGCCAGGCGAGCCGCTGACGCTCGACGCGCTTCGCCGGTCGCGGGATCGGCTGGCCAGCGATCCGCGCTTTCGGGACGTCGTCGTGCTGTTCGCGGAGCGGCCGGGCGGCATCGAGCTGGTGTTCCGGCTCGTCCCGCGCCATCCGGTCGATGACATCGAGTTCGAAGGCGACACCGGCCTCGATCCCGGCACGCTCGAGGGCCTGGTGCGTGAGCAGTATGGCGGCGTCCCGACCACGACCCGGACACGCGACGTCGAAGAGACCGTCAAGCGTATCCTGCACGGCGAGGGGCATCGGTCGGCGACCGCCGTCGGCCGGATCGTCGAGACGCACAATCCCGATCGCGCCACGCTCGTGATCGCGGTGAACGCCGGGCCGCGCGCGACGATCCGGAGCGTGGACGTGACCGGGGAATCGCCGTTCACCCGCGACGTGATCCTGGAGCGCACCGGCGTCGCGCCGGGCCAGCCGTTTCGCGAGCTGGCGATCGCCGCGGCGCTCGCACGGCTGCGCGGCGAACTGCGCGACAAGGGCTACTACGCCGCGGTCGCGAGCTACACGCCGCCTCAGAACGGCATCGAGATCGATCTGACGCTTCGTGTGCATGCCGGACCGCTCGTCGAGCTGGCGTTGGAGCCCGCCTCGCACATGCCGGGCGGCAAGACCGACGACTACATTCCCATCAAGCGCGAGGGATCGATCGATCCGGATCTGCTCGACGACTCGCGCGAGGCGATTCGCGTGGCGCTCCAGCGCGACGGGTACTGGAAGGCGGTGGTGCAACACAGTCAGAGCGAGCCGGCGCCTGGCCGGCTCAGGATCACGTTCAAGGTCACGCGCGGTCTGCGCTACCGCATCGAGCGCGTCGATCTGCCCCCGGAGCTTCGCATCAGCCGGGTCTTGGTGGAGAAAGAACCCGGCCTCGTCGTCGGCGAGTGGTTCCGCGAGAGTCAGGCGCTCGCCGCGATCAGCCGGCTGGTCGCGTCGCAGTACGTGCAGCAGGGCTACTACGTCGCCCACGCGCAGCCGAAGTTCGAAGAAGTGCCCGGACGCCGGCCCGGCGAAGGCGGCGTCGTCCTTCAACCGAACATCACGGAAGGCCCGCGCGCGGCCATTCGCGAGATTCTGTTCGACCTGGGCGAGCAGCCCATCGTGAAGGAGTCGGAACTGCGGGCCGTCACGTCGGTGAGCCCGGGCGATCCGTACGTCAGGGCGAATCTCGAGCGGGACGTCGCCGCCCTCGAGACCTACTACGCGACCCGCGGCTTTCAGCCGGCGATTACGCCGACGGTCACCTTCAACGAGACCGGTACGGAAGGGTCAGCCAGGATCGTCGTGCGCGAAGGGCCGCAGATCTTCGTGGGCGACATCACCGTAGTCGGCAACGACCGCATCTCGCGCGAGACGATCCTGCGCGACATCACGTTGCGGCCCGGCCAGCCCTACAGCGACGACCGGCGGCTGGAGAGCCAGCGCATCCTCGGCACGACCGGCAGCTTTCGCAGCGCACGGATCATTGCCGAGCCGCGGCTGCCCGGCGAGAACACGGTGCGCATCACGATCTCGCTGCAGGAGCTGCCGGCGACCGTCCTCGGCGGCGGTGGGGGACTCGAAGTCGGCAACCGCGCTCGACAGGTCGAGGGCGGCGGCGTCGAGGAGGAGCTCGAGTTCGCGCCGCGCGCGTTCTTCGAGATCGGACGCCGCAACCTGGGCGGCCGCAATCGCGATCTCAGCTTCTTCTCTCGCGTGGCGCTCAAGGCCCAGACGCTCCGCGAGGCGGAAGATCTTGGGCTCGGCTTCAACGAGTATCGCGTCACCGCGACGTATCGCGAGCGCTACGCCTTCCGGTCGGCGACGGACGTGCTCGTCGGCATCACGTCCGAACAGGCGGTGCGTCCGACGTTCTCGTACGTGCGGCAGGCGGCCAACGCCGACGCGCTGCACTATCTGTCGTCGAGAGTCAGCGTCTCGGGCCGCTACGCGCTCGAATTCACGCGCCTGTTCGACCGCATCCCGGATCCGCAGGACTACCTGATCGATCGCTTCTTCCCGCAGCTCCGTCTGTCGACGCTCACGAGCGGCATCCTGTGGAATCGGCGCAACGACCCCGTCGCGCCGACACGCGGATTTCAGCTCGGCGCCAACGGCGACCTCGCGCTCCAGGCGATCGGATCGGAAGTTGGCTTCGTCAAAGGGTTTTTCCAGGGCTCGTATTTCTATCCGCTCAAGGACGAGAGGGACAAGCGCATCGTGATCGCGACGCGCGGGCAGATCGGCGTCGCGCGCGGGTTCCCTCACATCAGGACTCGTGTGGACGAAAACGGCGAGCAGGTCATCGAAGAGGTCAGCGACGTGCCGGCGAACTACCGGTTCTTCGCCGGCGGCACGACGACCGTGCGCGGGTTCCAGCTCGACCGGCTCGGCGTGCCCGAGATTCTCACCGTCGACGGTCTCTCGAACGGCGGCAACGCCGAAGTGATCCTCAACGCCGAGCTGCGCACGACGATCTGGAAGCTCTTCGGCCGCGATCTCACGGCCGTGGGTTTCGTCGACGGCGGTCAGGTGTACCGGCTGACCAGTGACATGGATCTCGCGCGCCTGCGCGGCACGGGCGGGTTCGGCTTCCGCTACGACTCACCCCTTGGCCCGATTCGACTCGACTTCGGCTTCAAGATGAATCGCATCACCTACGGCAACGGGCGGCGCGAACGAGGCTGGGAGTATCACCTCAGCATCGGCGAAGCGTTCTAGAGAATTAGAGATTTGGAAATTTAGAGATTTGGAGATTTAGAGATTCAAAACCGAAGGGAAATCACCAGGCCCTGCTTCTTCTTCGCAGCGACCGGTGAGATCGTCAGGCTGAACGTTCCCGGGCGAGTTCGATACAGCACCTTGCCCTTGATCAACGCGTCGACGCCGACGCCGATGACTGTCCCGAGGCCGATGGCGACAGTGAAGATGGCCGCGTTTCCCGGTTCGCTCGGGTCGATGAGGTAATCCCACAGCGCGAGCCCGAAGCCGATGCCGCCGCCGATCAACGCGCCGTTTCGCACCGAATCGGTGGCGCGAATCTCTGTGACGGCGCCCTTCGCAAACGTCCGCCGCTCGGGGACGAGCAGCGCGAGGACGGGCGGCGTTGTGGACAGGTCTGCGACTTTCCCTTTCGTTTTCTGACCGTTCGAGTCGGTCACGACCACGGTCTGGCCGGTCTTCAGGACCTGGCGAAGCTCCTCGAACGAACCGGCCACCGTCTGGGCGGCCGCGGCGCCGGGCGCCAGGACGACGAATGCGGCGAAGACGCTGAAAAGCTGCCGGTTCAGGTTGGGCATGGTCAGTCTCCCTGCCGCGGTACTGCGCGAAATGCAGCCAAAACAGCTCATTCCGCCGCGAGTGCCGGCTTACCAGCCGGCGACCGTCTGCGGGACCTCGGGGGTATCATTTGAGGTGGAGAAGCCTTCTGATGCCTGCCTGGCTCCTGTCAGTCGTCGTGTTGTCCGCTCCTTCCGCCCAGCAGGCAATGGCGCCGGCCGCGCCGGTCGAGCTGGATCATATCGTCAGCACGGTGAATGCGACGAAGATCTGGAAGTCCGACGTGCGGCAGGCGCGGATGCTCAAGCTGTGCGGTCCGGACGTCACGCGGGATGACGCCGTCCTGTCCGAGTTGCAGAACCGCGCGCTCATCCTCGCGGAGATGACGCGCGCGCAGCCGTTCGAGCCCACCGCCGACGCCCTGGCCGCCAGGCGCCGCGACTGGGAAGCGTCGCTCGGCGGAGGGAATGTCGAGAGCTTGCTCAGCAGGGCCGGCATGAACGCCCGCGAGGTCGAGGCCTGGTTCCGCGCCGACCTGCGCATCCGGCGTTTTCTCGACGACCGATTCGCCACTCTGCCCGCCGACCAGCGGCCCTCCCGCCAGCAGGAGTGGATTCGCGATCTCCGCCAGCGAGCCGGACTCAGATAGCGACGACGGTCGTACCCGTACCTAACGGGCCACCCTCATGATCCTGATCGTCGGCCCCGGATGTTCCGCCGACGGCGCGAACGTCGCGACCAGCTCGTTCGATCGAAAGATCTCGTTGTACGCCCCAATCTCCCGCCCGAACCGGTTCGGGTCGTTGAAGTACTTGTCGTATTCGCCCGACGACGCGATCAGATAGACCGTGCCGTTGTCGCGGTAGTGCTGCAAGGGAGAGGCGATCAGCTTGTTGACGCGTTCGTGGGCGATCTTCGGCGGGAGCTGCATCGCCTCCTCGAAGACGACGCGCTGCTCGGGCTTGACGTTCTGCACGATCCAGCGGCCCGTCTGCTCGATCGTCGACTCGAGGCCGCGATTTGCGTTCGCCGAGATCGACGTGAGCGCCGGCGGCAGCAGGACGAGCAGCAGCGCCGCGAGCACGGTGCGGCTGCGCTGGACCGTGGCGTTCCGCGCGAGTGCACCGTGCACGGTCACGATGCCCGCCGCGATCGCAATCGACAGCGTCGGGACGATCGGCATCAGGTACCGGCCGAACTGCAGCGACTGGTTGGAGACGAACGCGAAATACGCGATCGGGAACGTCAGCAGGATGAGCGCGCCAGCCCGCGTCGCCTGCGACCGAAGCTGTGTCGCAATGACGACGAATCCGGCGAGGCAGAGCAGCAGCGCCGGCAGCGCGAAGTACCGCGGCAGGACCGGCTGGTAGCCGAACCAGTCGCGGATGTACTTCAAGTACGTCGTCGCCACTTCCGAAAAAGGCCGCGGGACGTTGTAGTACTGCATCAGGCGCGCGAATCCGTTGAGAAAACCAGGCAGGTCGGTCATCGCGTACGGCGTGGCGACGACGAATCCCGCCAGCGCGCCCCCCAGCACAACGAGCGCGCTGATCGCCCGGCCGCGCCACGTGACGGTCGTGAGCACCGCCGCGAGCGGCATGACGATGCCGAGCGCGCCAGGATACTTCGTGGCCGCAGAGAGCCCCGCGGCGAGGCCCGCCGCGAAAAACCAGCGCAGCGTCCCGGCTTCAGACGCGCGCAGCGAGAGAAGCCCGGTGAGAGCCACGAAGAACGTCAGCGGTGTGTCCGTGAGCGCGAAGTGCGCTTCGCGAACAAGTTGCGGCTGCACGGCCATCGCCACCGCGGCGATGAGCGCGATCGTGGCGCCCCACCTCAGTCCAATGCGGAAGACGATGTAGATCGTGAGCGTGCTGATGAGCGCTGTGACGACGCGCGCCCAGTGGTAGAACTCGCCGGTCCAGGCCTGCTCCAGCGACGTCCACTCGCGGTTCATCGCACCGGCGAGAAACCGCGCAGACGAGACGGCGGTATGAAGATAGATCGTCACGCCGCCGTAGTCCCAGAAGTGCGGATGAAAATCGCCCGTCTTCATGATGTGGACGGACTTCTCGAGCAGCGCCGGCTCGTCCACGCCGACCGAATAGGGCAGGCCGGCCTCTGTGGTCCAGAGCCGGAGCACCGCGCCAATCAGGATGATGCCGAGGAGCAGCAGCCGATGCCGCTGCAAGAGAGGACTCGGACCGGGCACGGGGGGATTGTACGTCGGACACATAGACGGGTACGACGGGTACCTGTCAGTTCACTCGCGCGAATCTCGTGACGACGCCATCGGGCGCCGTCGTCCGGAAACTCGACCGTGGTTGGATTCACGATCTTGCCCACAGCTTCACCCGCCGCGCTGTGGATGACCAGCCGATCGGCAGCCGTGCTGGTCGTGATCGGCCTGCTGTTCCATCCCGTGCCGGCCGGCGGGTTCGAAGAGCAACCGTCGGTGCTCCAGGAGGTTCGGGCTGACGCTCGTCGCCGCGATTGAAGTGCGGCGGCCGTGGCTCGGGATGTCACGGCCCGTGGCGTGGCGGGGCCTCGTGTCGAGCGTGCTCTCCTGGGGCGGGGAATCGGGTCGGCGACGGGGTTCTACTTCCTCGAAGCGCTGATCTTCGCGAACATCCCGGCGTTTCTGTGGCTGGGAGCGACGGGAATCACGATCGCTCGCGCTGCATCGAACAGAGTACCTACCAGTTGAAATCGCCGCTGCCGGCGCGTGAGGGCAGCGTGTGATCCTGCCGACTTGCGTCGTCAGTCGCGCGCGTCACGTCGAGGCCGGCTTCCCGCTGGCGGCGGCTCTCCGCCGCGTACCAGTCGGCAAGCAGTTCCTGTGAGTCGAGCCGCGGCTCGTCGGGCGCGGCGTCGCAGGCGGCGTAGCCGCCCTGGCCATCGAGCACCCGGCAGCGACGATTGTCCTGCTGATACGCGCTGAGGACGACCGTCCTGAGATGCTCGGCGAGGCGCCGGTCGATGATCGGACACAGGACCTCGACGCGGCGATCGAGGTTGCGCTCCATCAAGTCGGCGCTCCCGATGTAGAGACGAGGCTCGCCGCCGTTGGCGAACCAGAACAGCCGGGAATGCTCGAGGAACCTGCCGACGATCGAGCGCACGGTGATTCGCTCGCTCACGCCGGGCAAGCCGGGCCGCAGGCAGCACACGCCCCGCACGATCAGCTCGATTTGCACGCCGGCGCCCGAGGCCCGATACAGGTGACGAATGATGTCCTGATCGGTGAGGGAGTTCACCTTGATGATGATGTGCGCGGGCTTGCCAGCCGCCGCGTGCGCGATCTCGCGGTCGATGAGCGCGACGATCCCCTGGCGCAGGCTGTCAGGCGCGACGAGCAACTCGCGATACTCGCGGCGATGCGAGTACCCGGTCAGGGAGTTGAAGACGTCGGAGACATCCTCGACGATCGCGGGCCGGCTCGTGAACAGGCCGACGTCCGTGTACGCGCGCGCGGTCCCGCGGTTGTAGTTGCCGGTGCCGACGTGCGCGTACCGGCGAATCCCGTCGGCTTCCTTGCGCACCACGAGACACAGCTTGGCGTGCGTCTTGAGATTGACGAGGCCGTACGCGACGTGCACGCCCGCCGACTCGAGCCGCTGCGCCCACTCGATGTTGTTTCGCTCGTCGAAGCGCGCCTTGAGCTCGACGAGGACGGAGACCTGCTTGCCGGCTTCGGCGGCGTCCTCGAGCAGATCGACCAGCGGCGAGTCGGCGCCGATCCGGTAGAGCGTCATCTTGATGCCGACGACGTGCTGATCGCGCACCGCCGCACGCAGAAACGTCTCGACGGCGTTGAACGACTGGAAGGGATGATGCACCAGCCGATCGCGGTACCTGAGCTCGGCGAAGAGCAGATCGGCCTCATCGTCACGCCAGATGGTGGACTGGGTCAGCGGGTGGAACTTCAGATCCGGCCGCGGCAGGCGGCAGAGCTGCGCCCAGTCGCCGAAGCCCAGCCGGGCCGACGACCGGAAGACGCGCTCCTCCTCGATCTCGAAGTTCTCGACGAGGATGTTCAGGATGCCCTGCGGCATCGACTGATCGACTTCGAGCATGGCGAGCGCGCCGTGGCGGCGCTGCTTCAGGCTCTGGTCGATCGTCTCGAGCAGGTCGTCGGCTTCGTCCTCCTGAATGACGAGATCCGCGTCGCGCACGACGCGGAAGAGGTGCGCGCCCTTCACGACCGTGCCCGGAAACAAACTCTGCAGGTTCGCGCGAACGACGTCCTCGAGGTAGACGAACGTCTGTCCCTCCCGCGGGCCGAGCGCGGCGGGCAGCGGCACGAAACGGGGCAGGGCATCCGGCAGCTTGACGCGCGCGAACTTGGTCCGCCCGGCGTGCTTGACCACCACCGCGAAGTTCTTGCTGAGACTCGAGATGAACGGAAATGGATGACCCGGGTCGAAGGCGAGCGGGGTCAACACCGGGAAGATCTGCCGCTCGAAGTGCGTGGCGAGATACGCCGAGACCTCGCTCGAGAACTCGCCCGGCTCGAGGAAGTGGATGCCATGATCGGCCAGCGCCGGCTTGAGCGAGTGCGACCAGCACGAGGCCAGGCGTTGCGACATGTCCTCGGCGCGCTTCTGGACGAGCTCGAGCTGGGCGCCGGTCGAGAGACCGTCCGTCGAGACGTCCTCAGCTCCGGTGCGCACTTTCCGCAGCAGCGCGGCCACGCGAATCATGTAGAACTCGTCGAGGTTCGTCCCGACGATCGACAGGAACCGCACGCGCTCGAGGAGGGGATGATCGGGGTCGTCAGCCTGGGCCAGAACGCGCTCGTTGAACGCCAGCCAGCTCAGCTCGCGGTTGATGTAGTGCGCCTGATCCGGAAGCGACGGCGCTGGCTGCTCTTCTGAGGCGTTCGCGGGGCGGTGCACGGGAACCTCCGGAACCCTCGATCTTAGGACATCAGCGCCAGCGCAGCCTAACGTCCGCGTAACGTCAGCGTGTTGTGAGTCCGCGCGTAGTACGCAGCTCTTCGTACATTTCGAGATGCCGTTCGACGATCACCGGCCAGGCAAACTCGGCCTCGACGATGGCCCGGCTTTTCACGCCCAGCGCCGGCAGCCGGGTCGGCTGGCTGGCCGCGTCCGCCAGAACCTCGGCAAGGCCCGTCTCGTCCCCAGGCGCGACGAGCCAGCCGTTCTCCCCGGGCCGCACCTTGTCTGGCAGGCCGCCCGCGCGCGTGGCGATCACCGGTTTCCGATGCGCCATCGCTTCCAGCGTCACGAGCGAGCTGCCTTCGTATCGCGTGGGGTGCACGAAGATCGACGCGGCCTCATACCAGGCGTGGAGATCGGCGTCGGGCACGCGTCCGGCGAAGATGACGTGCTTTCCGATCCCCTGCGATTCGACGGCGGCTTCGATCTCGCGGCGGAAGGGCCCGGCGCCGATCAGCACCCAGCGCCATCCGGAGGCGGACAACACACCGCCCGGCGCGCCCACGCGGCCCAGGGCCGCCGCCAGGACGTCGAATCCCTTGTTGGCCTCGAGGCGGCCCGCGCTGAGCAGGATCGTCTCGCCGGCACTGATGTTGTGACGATGGCGAATGATGGCGCCTTCGGCCGGGCCCGCGAACCCGCCGGCCTCGACGAGGTCGATGCCGTTGGGGATCGTCCAGATCTGATCGGCCCTGGGCTGAAGATGCCGCACGACGACGGGCTCGAGCGACGCGTCGGTGGCGATGATGGCGTCGGCCGCGCGCGCGCAGCGCCGGACGGCATATCGCAGAGGCGCGTACCCCGCGCGCTTCAGGAAGGGCAGCGCGTCACTCGACGCGCCGAATTCCTCCATGCCTTGCGGATTCAGCACGAGCGGCACGCGCGACCGCCTGCGCCCGAGCGCGTAGCCGAGCGCGCTCGCGCCGAAGCCGTGCACGACGTCCACCTCGCCCCGCTGCGCCATCGCCAGCGCGCGCCGCCCGGCGCGCAGGCCGAACAGGAGATAGGCCGAGCTCCGGTCGAGGATGGTCGTGCCGCGACGATTCGCCATCGGGAACGTGAGGTACGGCACGTGCCGGACCTGGATGTGCGGCGAAGCGAACGGATCGCTCGCGACCGGCCGCGACGCCGTGGGCGGCGGCGTCAGCAGCGTGACGTCGACCTGGCGCGCGGCCAGATGACGCACGAGATCGCGAACCGAGCGCTCGAGGCCCCCCACGCCGTGGAGCGGCATCGTCGCACGCGCGATGACGGCGACACGCAGGGGCGCGCGCGTCGGCGTCATGCCGCCCGGGGCAGCAGCAGGGATCGGTAGACCTGCTCGACCCGTTCCACCACCGACGTCGCCGCGAACCGGGTGTGCACGTCGGCGCGCGCGGCGGCGCCGAGTGACGCGCGCAGCCGGTCGTCTCCGGCGAGGCGCGCGAGGTCGCGAGAGAACGCCGCCGGATCGGACGAGAGCAGTCCGGTGACGTCCGCGCGAATGATGTCTGCGGTCCCGCCCGTGTTCATCGCCGCGATCGGCACGCCCAGGGCCGCGGCTTCGATGAGCACCCGGCTGAGCGACTCGGGGCCGTACGACGGGAACGCCAGCAGCGACGCGTCGCGGATCCAGCCGAGCGTCTCCTCGCGAGGCAGCCACCCCAGGATCTGGACCTGGACGCGTTCCCGCCGTGCTTCGGTTTCCAGTTTCGCGCGCAACGGGCCCTCACCGGCAATCACGAGCGGCCACGTGATGTTCGCCTCCTTGACGGCGCGAACGAGAAACTGGACGCCCTTGTTCGTGGCCAGCTTGCCGGCGTACAGCACGTACGGGTCGCGCTTCGGCCGCGGCGCGTCGTGAATCTGATCGAGCCTCGTCATGTCGACCGGATTGGGAATCGTGTAGAGCGGCGTGCCGGCCAGTTCCGGGGCGCGAACGCGCAAGTCCTCGGCGAGCGCGTGGCTGACGGCGATCACCGCCGACGCCCGCGCGAGCGTCTGGCGCTTCGTCCGGAGATTCGCGCGCATGTACGGGATGACCGACCAGGCCGCAATCGACGCGGCCCCGGCGCGCGGCCGGACGCACCGCGTCATCTGGCCCACGGTGCAGTGCGGGCAGAGCGTTGGCGCCGAGGGATCGTAGATGAGGTCGGACCAGTAGCACACGGGCCAGTAGTCGCGAACGGTCGCCACGACCGGCACGCCCGTCGTGGCTCCGGCGCGAATCGACGGCACGGTCGTCATGACGTGCTGCGCGTGCACGATCTCGAACTCGTCTCCGCGCAGGCGCGTCGTGAGGTACTCGTCGAGCGCCGACCAGAGCCGCTCGTTCTTGACGACGTTGCGGACGACCGGGACGGCCGGCGACGGCCGGCAGAACTCGGTGACGCGCACGCCTTCGTACGTGCGCTCCGAGACGCCGGCTGTTCCGCTCGTCTCGACCTTGACGACCTCGACGTGGTGGCCGCGCGCGACGAGCCCGCGCGAGAGCTCCCACGTGCTCCAGCCGCTGCCGCCGCAGACGGGCGGAAACGAGTCGGTGACGATCAAGACGCGGAGCGGAACGCTCACGGTCGCACCAGCGCGCGCAGCCGGGCGTCGAGCGCCCGGCAGTGCGCGGCCCAGCTGAAGTCGCGCACCACGCGCTCGCGCGCGGCGGCGCCCATGCGCTTGCGCAGATCGGGATCGGCCAGCCGGACGAGCGCCCGATCGAGCGCGCGCGGATCTTCCGGATCGTAGAGCAATCCTTCACGCTCGTGCTCGACGAGCCGCGCGAGCCGCCCGAGCGCCGGCGCGACCACCGGCAGCCCGACGGCCATGTACTCGAAGATCTTGAGCGGCGACCAGTAGAACCCGAGACGCAGCGGCCCGTGCTTCATCGGGTCGAAGGGCGCGACGCCGATGTCGGCGCGCGAGAGGCACGCCGGCAGCATCGTATGCGCAATCGCGCCCGTGAACACGACACCCGGCAGTCCCTGCGCGGCCCGTTCGGCCGCCGCGCGCTCGGGGCCGTCGCCGATGAACACCGCGCCAAACCGTGTGTCGCCGGCAGCGTGCAGCCGTGCGAGCGCGGCCGACAGGTGCACGACGCCGTGCCAGGACCGAAACGCCCCGGCGAAGACGGAAAGCACCCGGTCCGGCTCGCGCGTGAACGGCACGTCGCCCGGTGCGCCAGGCCGGAAGTGATCCGTGTCCGCCCCCCACTCGACCTCGAGGACTTTTTCCCGATCGACCCACGACGGCAGGATGTCCGCCGAGGGCGTGACGAAGAGGTCGGTCCGCCGGCAGAGCCGCTCCCGCCACCGGCGCATCGGTTCGACCAGCAGCGCGCGATCGAGCTTCGCTTTCGACGAGCCGGGATAGTCGACGATCGGCGCGTTGACCTCGAGCACCGCGGGCAGGCCGAGCGCACTTGCCGCCAGCACGCCCTCTCCGGCGAAGTTGTAGTAGCGCTCGATGATGAGCTCGGCGCCGACGTCGCGCGCGAGCTTGCCCACGGCCGGCCGCCGCGTCCACCGCAGCTCCTGCCGGCCGAGCGGCGGGCCGAGCGCGTGCCAGCTCACCGGGCCCTCCGGCCACGGGCCGCCCGGCTGAGTGGCGACATGCACGTCGTGCCCGAGCCGGGCCAGTCCTTCGGCCACCGCCTGCACGTGGACGGAACCGCCCAGCGTGCCGGGCACCGTCTGATCAATCGCGACGTACAGCAGCCTCAGAACAGGCCCCTTTTCCGTACTTCAGTGTCCTTGTCCACCCGTACTTCAGCGTCCTTGTCCACCGTACTTCAGGCTCTTGACCCCCGTACTTCTCTTTCATCATCTCCCGCCGCGTGTTGTCTTCCGAAGCAGCGCGAAAAACGGCCCCGATCGGACCCGTCCGAACAGCAGGAGGTCGATCCGCATGAGTCCCGACAGCGCGACGAGCGCGCGATACGTCGCGCCGCCCTTACGCACCTCCGCCTGCGCCGCCGCCCGCACCACCCGCACGGCGTCGTCCTCGCTCGCCCGTCGACCTGTCGTCCGTCGACCGTCGACCGTCCGCCTCACCCGGCGAGTGAGAAATCGCTCCGCCATCCGCACCATGACGTTCTCGACGAACGCGCCGACGATCGGCGTGTAGTAGGTGATGCGCTCGATCGCGAAGCCGGTCTCGGCCACGACGCGCGCGAGATCGTCGTGGTCGGTGAGCGGATTGACATGATCCGACTTGCGGAGCCGCTCCTGGCGCAGATCGATCAGCCCGACGCGCTCGCACAGCCGCGCAAAGCGGTTGACGAGCCGCGTGCCGCCCGCGATCCACCCGTTCTTGCGCACGTGCGTATACACGAACAACACGCCGTCGTCTGCCAGCACGCGATTCGCTTCGGCGAGCATCTGCACGAGCGCCGGCCGCGAGAGGTGCTCGAGCACGTCGAGCGACCACGCTTTCGAGAAGGCGCCGGTCCGAAGCGGCAGCCGGCGCAGGTCGCCGAGCAACAGGTCGCAGCGGTCGATGGCCTCACGCGCGAAAAACGGGGCGATGTCGATGCCGGTGAGCGCGGCCCCGCTCGCGGCGTTCCACGCGAGCGTCCGGCCGCTGCCGCATCCGAGGTCGATCGCCCGATCCGACGGCCCGAGCGCGAGGAATTTCCCGAGCATGTCGTTGCGAATCTTCGAGCCGAGGAGCGGCGGCGCCACCGACTCGTGGCGCGCGTCGGCGTGCAGCGCATGGTCCAGGTACCTGGTCTGCTCGCGGGCGGCCTCGAGCGGCCGCAGGTCCAGCACGCCTCCGTCTGCGGCGAATGTTCTGCCGCATCCACCACACGCGATGCGGCCGTCACTTCGAGCGATGGCGCCGCGGCAATCGGGACACTGTACGACACCGAAGACGGCCGGCGAGATCATCAGGCTCCAGCCGCGGCGGCAAGCGCTGGCTCGAGCCGCGCCGCGCGTGCTTCCCAGGTGTACGACGTGGCAAGCGCGTGTGCCGCGGCGCCCAGCCGGGCGGCCAGCGCCGAATCTGCGACCAGCCGGCCGAGTGCGCGAGGCCAGCGCGTCCGGATCGCCCGGCGCCACGAGCAGCGCCGTCTCGCCGTCGTTCAGGATTTCGCGAATGGCCGGGAGGTCCGACGCGACGATCGGCCGGCCAAGCGTGAGGTACTCGAACAGCTTCAACGGCGACGTGTAGCGCTCGGAGATCGCCGAGGCCGTGTTCGGCAGCACGAGGATGTCCGCGCGCGCCAGCCTCCGGACGACGTCATCGGGCGCGACGAGCCCGGTGACCTCGACCCGAGAGGTCAGATCCAGCTCGCGAATCAGCGCCTTGATACGTCCGAGATCGGCTTCAGCGGGATGTCCGCCGACGATGAGCCCGCGTACGCCCGACGCTCTCGCGAGCGCCTGTACGAACACATCGACGCCTTTCCACGGATAGAGGTGGCCAGCGTAAGCGACGAGGACACCCGGAGTCGGCTGAGGCGCGTCGACTCCGGGTGTCGTCGCGCCATCCGGCACGACGAACACGTTCGGCCGGGGTCCGTAGTGAGCGGCCAGCTCATCGGCGAGCGCCCGCGTGATCGTGACGTAGGCGCCGGCGTGCGTCCAGACGCGCCGCTCGCGCCGATCGAGCCGGCGAAGCTTGCCGGCCGACGGCACGAGCTCGGGCTTGCCGAGGAGGCGCGGCATCTCCGCGCTCACTGTGGCCGTGACGCCGTGCGACTCGTAGACGACGGGCGGCCGTCGAGATCCCGGTAGTTGAAGCAGAAACGCCGCGAGGCCCAGATCGCGCGTGTAGACCACAGCCCGTGGCCGCGCACGCACCAGCCGAAGGGCCTCGAGGAGAAACCTCACGCGCCGCCGCCGCGGTCCACGCGACGTCGGCACGGTCGCGATCTGCAGCCGCGCGAGCGCGGGCCATCCGTAGAACTGAAACGGGTCGCGGGGCAGAGGCGCCGTGTCGGGCCGCACGACCAGGGTGACGTCGTGTCCGCGTGAGGCCAGTGCATGGCACGTCGCCATCGTCTGCACGCCGTTGGCGCGTTCGATGGGGAATCGGGTGTCGGCGAAATACAGAACGGTCACGCGCCGGACCTAGTCTACCGCCGCCGCACCGTACCCCAGTCGTACAGGCTCTGGTTCTGAGGACTGGCGGGGCTCTCGAGCGCCCGGAGAATCTGCGAGTCGCGAACCTGCCACAGCCGCTCGTGATTGCGATCGACGCTCGCCGGGTCGGTGTTCCAGCGCTCGTTGGGATAGACGAACGCGCCGACGCCTGCCACGAGCACGGACCAGCCCAGCAGCAGCGCGCCAACCACGGCGAGCGGCTTGTTGCCTGCGATTCGCTCGACGCCGAGCGCGGCCAGCGGGGCGAGCGGCACCAGCACGTCGATCATGTACCGCGGCCCATACGTGTGGCCGCCCCACCAGACGGAGTAGAACGCGTACGCGACGAACTGCAGCACGACCGCGAGGCCGAGCCAGCCAGGGCGCAGATCCGATCGCGATCGCATGGGCCGCCCGCAGCGCGGCGATGGCGACCAGGACAATCGGACTGAAGATCAGCAGGCCGCGGCTTGGCGAGATCAGGAGACCGAGCACGCCCACCCAGGGCGCGCGGCTGATCGATCCAGGCACGTTGTGAACCTGCGGGTGCACCGCTTCGAGCTGCGGCAACGCCGCCCAGAACATGCCCGAACCAGTACAGATTCGTGACGAGCACGAGCGCGCCTGCGCGGCGACGATCGCGAGCGGAGCGAACACGCGACGGACGCTGGTCCGCACGGCCAGCCAGGACAGCAGCACGACGACGATGACGGAGACCTGAGGCCGCGCCGCGGCGGCCATGGCCAGTCCGGCGCCGCCGAGCACGACGATCCCGGGTCCGTATCTCAGAAGACGGCTTCAGCCAGGCCCACAGCGCGAGGGCGAGACCGAAAGCGACGGTCTCGTGCTGCCAGAGCGTCCGGCTGACGATCGGCCAGTAGTTCGTCCCGAGGCCGAGGCCGATCGCCGTGACGAGCGCGGCCGCGTTTCCCGTCATCCGGCGAATCGCAAGGAACACCAGCGTCACGGCGGCGGCGGTGAGCAGCGACGCGGTGATCACCGCGACGAGATTCGGCGCGAGCGGCGCGTCCATGTCCACGAGGCCGATCGCGTGCAGCAGCGTGGCCGGGATCGAGGCGAGCAACGCCGGCAGCATCGGGTACGACGAGCGGTAATGCCCCTGACGGTCGCGGCCGAAGGCCGGCCGCTCCGCGAGGAGCGGGCGCTCGGCGATGACGCGGTCGAGCACCAGCGTGTGCTGCACCGCGACTTCGCGCGCGGTGAACTTCGCCGGCTGCGAGTCCACCGTCCCGACCTCGCGTCCGTTCGTGTTGTAGATCACGAAGAGGGCCGCAAACAGTGCGAGAGCCGTCAGTCGGGATCGAGCGCGCGGCGACGAGGCGGGGCGGTCACTGGCGCGGCTGGTTGTAGAACGACGCGCGGTCCGTGAGATAGCGCATCACGATCGACGGCGCCTCGAGCGGGAGCACCACGAAGGTGTTCCAGGCGTTCTGCGCGAAGGGTCAGTCGCTGTCGGTCCATCCTGTGAAGCCCGAACTGCGCCATGAGCCCCACATTCCACCACACCGACAGCACCACGGCGACGGCGACGAGCGCGCGGCCGAGCGTGCGGCCGTCCGTCGCCACGGCGGCGAACACCGCAGCGAGCCCGAGGGTGAGGACGGGCGTGAGCGCGACGAACCGGCGCTGGCCGAAGGCGCCGGCGAGCGACCAGGAGTCCACCGCGCCGGTGACGTAGATCTGCGCGGCGACCATCAGCAGCGTCAGCGCGCCAATCCACCGCGCCTCCCCCGCCTTCGTCCGCTGCACGATTTCACCCGTCGCGGACTTCGGCGAGGCTGGCGACGCGCCTGCGCCAGCACCGGCCGCGAGCAGGACGAGCCCAACGAGCGCGATGAGCGCGAGCGGTGTCCACGCGAACAGCCCATGCTCCGGCGAGAACAACACGCCCCAGGCATGTGGCGACGTCCAGATCATCTTCCGGCCGACGAGCTCAGTCGGGCCGAAGTGGCCGTTCAGCGCCTTGTAGGCGAAGAGCTGCGGTGCATACGCGAGGAGAAAGACGATGGCGGCGACGGGAACGGCCGGCACTGGGCGCCGAGTCCCGAGCGCCGAGCGCCGGCTGCCGAGCGCCGAGTGTCCAGTGCCTAGTGCCCAGTGCCCAGTGCCTGACGTAGTCCAGCGCGGGCCCGATGAGAAAGAAAACGTCCTGCTCTCGCACCATCGCCATGAGCGCGCCGGTGGCCGAGAGCAGCGCCACGCCGCCGAGGCTCCACGTCTCACGCACCCGCAACCACACGTACAGGAACAGCGCCACCGCAAACGCCGACGAGGCGTGCGAGAACGGCGGCGTCACGTACATGTAGTAGACGAGCGGGGTGCCGATCCACACGACGACGGCGGCCAGCCCGCCGCGGCCGACGACACGCCGCGCGATCGCCGCCGAGAGAAGCACCGCGAGAAACCCGTAGAAGGCTGACGCGTACGACACCGCAGCGATGTACGGCTGGCTCACGCCGTTCGCGGGTGCGCCCGTCACGAGGGCGACGACATGCCCGGCGGCATAGAACGGCGCCCAGAGAAACGCGCATCCGACCGGCGCGAAGTTGATCGGCCGGTCTGCCTCGTTGCGTCGCTTCAGAAACGTCTCCTCAAAGGCCGGATTGCGGGCGATGCCCGTGTCATGAAAATAGCGATACTCGTTCTCGAAATCGACATCGCGATCGAACGTCCACGACCGCAGCCAGGAGAAGTACTGGATTTCGTCCGAAGCGTAGAGGCGTGTCGTGACGGCTGGCAGTGAGAGGACGAACAGGAGCGCGAAGATCTGCAAAGTTCGAACTTCGAACTTCGAAGTTCGACGTTCCGTGATCACGACCCCACGGACCGCAAGAACATCTGCTGGGCCACGTTGGCAGCGTTGAACGCCGCATGATTGGCCATCGACATCACCGCCGAGCGGCGTTTGATGTAGAGGACGCCCCAGAGCAGGCCGAGCAGACCGACGGCAATCGCGACGTCGGCGCCCTGATCGAGATGGAGCAGGCCGAACGTGACCGTGAAGATCCCGAGCCCCAGCCGGATGCCGCCGAGACACTGGCCGAACCGGTGCAGGATGAAGGCCCGCTGAAGCTCTTCACGCACGCCGCCCGCGAGCACGACGACGACGAGGAAGATCGCGGCGTCGAACGGCGTCCGCATCAGCCCCGCGATCGGACTGTCCTTGACCGTGTGCAGCCAGGGCGCGATCGCTCGCAGTCCGAGCACGAAGAGATTCACGCCGATGAGCGCCACCGGCAGCAGCGCGAGGCCGCGCCACAGCTCGCCGAAGACCTTGCGTTTCCCGAGGAACACGTCGCGCGATTCTTCGCCGCTCAGAATCAGGAACACGCGGATGAGCAACGCGATGAGCGCCGTGTCGAACAGACTCAGCGTCGCGAAGAACTCGAGCGAGAGACTGTCGCCGTCGAAAATCGGCATGTTGAAGAACAGGACGAGGACGAACGTGAGGAACACGCCCGTCGGGATACCGCACACCGCGAGCACCTGGATGACGGCGAACCATCGCGGCAACAGGCGCGGGTGCGGAAATGCGATTGGCGCTGTGCTTGGCAGCCCCAGGCTGGGGTCTGCCTGCGGCCCGTGGGCCACCGATGCCTCTGAGGGCTGCACCATCGCACTTTATCAGGGGACCGCGTTTCAACACTAATCGGCTTTTCCGCTATTCTCCGGAGCGTGACAGAGTCCGCGCCGGTGTCCGGAGGCGGCCCGCGCTCCGGACGCGCCGGCTGGCGCCAGCGGCTTCACTGGCGAGCATTTCTCATTCCTGCACTGCTCGCGGTCGTCGTCTTTTATGGCGCGCTGTTGAGAATCGACCGGCTGTTTCGCGCCTACGGCCCGTTCGACCATCCGGGCTGGCTCGTCTCGCTCGAGCGATCGGCCGGTACGTTGCGGCCGCTCGTGCCGGCGAGCTGGGACTGGCCGAAGATCGAACAGCCCTACGTCGGCGGCGATCCCATCAACTACCTCAAGTACTCGCGTGAGATGCGGCACTTCTACCAGGGACATGTCCGCGAGCCGGTCTTTCTCGCGACGACGAGGGGGTTCCTGTGGCTGACAGGCGATCAGGACGTCGCCGTCAGCTTCGCGTCACTCACGTTCTCAGTGCTCTGCATCGTCGCCACCTATCTCCTCGGCAAGGCCGTCGTTTCGCGCTGGGTGGGTCTCCTCGCGGCCCTGGCGCTCGCCATCGAGCACGAGGTGATCACCTGGGCGCCGGACGGTTGGCGCGATGAGGCGTTCACGGCCTTCGCGGTGTTGAGCGCGTGGGCGCTGGTGCGACTGGGGCGGGTGTTGACGCAGCGAAGCCCGCCGAAGCTCGAGCGTCAGCGAGAGCGGAGGTGGGCCGTCGTCGCCGGCGTCGTCGGCGCGCTCGCGTGTCTCACGCGACTGAGCTCGCTCACGTTTCTGGTGCCGGCGTGGCTCTGGCTCGCGTGGCCGCGAGCAGTCGAAGGGCGAAGCCTGAGCGCAGTCGAAGGGCGAGGCCTGAGCGGAGTCGAAGGGCTGTGGCGGCCGCGGCTCGCGGCCGTTGGCCTCGCCGCTGGAGTCTGCACGATCCTCATCGCGCCGTATCTCATCAACTCCTGGCGGGCGCATGGGGATCCGTTGCTCGCGCTCAACTACCACACGAAGTTCTACCAGGCCGCCGAGGGCATCACCACCGAGGTGCCGACGAGCGCGCTCGGCTTCACGCTCGACAAGTTCCGGAAGTTGCCGGTGGCCGCAACCGACACGGCCGTCCGCGGCCTCGTCGTGAATCCGTTCGAAATCAAGTGGCGTGGCTTTCAGCCCATCGTGCCGATCGCCGCGCTCGTCCTGCCGTGGCTCGCGGCCGCCGGGCTCGTCATGTGGCTCTTCCAGCCGGCGGGCCGTCTGCTGCTCGTCATGCTGTTCACGTCGCTCGTGCCATACATGCTCATCTGGTCGCTTCGCGGCGGCGATCATTGGCGGTTCACGCTGCACGCGTATCCCTTCTATCTCGTCGCCGCGTTTCACTTCCTCTTCGCTTCCGGCGCCGTCCTGGTGGCCGTGGCGCGCGGGCGGGGCCGGGAGACGCTCGAGGGCGTGCGGCCGAGGCGCGTGGCCGCGATCGCGGCGGCCATGATCGCCATCGCGGCGCTCGCGCGGTTTGCCGATCGCTGGGCGCCCTACCTCGTGGCGCGCGAGTCGCTGGCGACGAACAACGCGACGACGATAGGCGCCGGGCCGAAGGACGGCGTGTTTTTCGGCGAAGGGTGGAGCCCGCTCGTGGTCGGCGGGAACGTCGTCGCGCGGCTCCAGACGGCCGAACGGTCGACGTTGTGGGTACCCCTGCCGGCCCGGCGGCCGTATCGACTGGTCATTCGCATGGACCCGATCCCGTTCGATGGGGCGCCGCCGCAGCGAGTGCGGGTGCTCCTGGACGGGCGGGAGATTGCGGCGCTGGCGCTCACCTGGAATCCGCAGCGGGTCGGGGCGTACCAGATCGAGGTTCCCGCGGACGTCGTCCCCGGCGGCCGGGCGCGGCTCGAGTTCGTCTCGGACTACAGGCTGCCCCTGGACCGCGCCGGGTCGGCGTTTCCGGAGCTGCCCCGATCGGTGTCGGCTGGGCTCCGGCTGTGGTACGTCCGGTTGACGCCGCAGTGAAGTCTTTTTCGTCCAGAGAAAAATAGGGCAGGTGAAAGAACCACCGGCAGGATCGGATCAATTGTCAATATCTGGCGCCTGGACCCGAAACGAGCCACAATATGAAGTGGTTTCCGTCTTGACAACCAGGTAAACGGAGCGCATATTCGTTCGCCGGCAGCGTATCAGGCGAAAGGGGCGAAACCCTCCCAGCGTTTCGCAAGAACCCGAATGAACGACGAAGCTCCGGGGCCGGACTTCGGAGCTCGGTAGTGCCCAGGGCGCGGAAGAGAAGACGGCCGTTCTTGGGGCGGACGTGTCGTCGTGTACGAAAGGTTGGGCAAGATGCAACGAGTTCAGCAGGTGGAATCAACGGCAGAGCAGGCGACCGGCCGCACGTTCGGACCGGGCCGCGAGGTGGCTGGACTCGAGTTCGAGCGCTATTTCACCAGGGACGTGGGAGATCCGTTCGACGAGATCGACTGGGAGCTGCGGTCGGCCCTGATTGCCAACGAGCGTGGCGAGCTGGTCTTCGAGCAGCGTGACGTCGAGTTCCCCAGGTTCTGGTCGCAGCAGGCGACCAACATCGTCGTCTCCAAGTATTTCCGCGGGCAGATCGGGACCCCGGGGCGCGAGCGATCGGTGCGCCAGCTCATCGGCCGCGTCGTGGACACGATCACCCTCTGGGCGCGCGAGCAGGAGTACTTCGCGTCCGAGGACGATCTGCAGGCGTTCAGCGACGATCTGAAGCACCTGCTGGTCTACCAGAAGGGCGCGTTCAACAGCCCGGTCTGGTTCAACTGCGGCTTCGAGCGGGCGCCCCAGTGCTCGGCGTGCTTCATCAACTCCGTCCAGGACACGATGGAGTCGATCCTCACGCTGGCGAAGACCGAGGGCATGCTCTTCAAGTTCGGGTCCGGCACCGGCTCGAACCTTTCGGCGATCCGGTCCTCGCGCGAGGTGCTCGCGGGCGGCGGCACGGCGTCGGGACCCGTGTCGTTCATGAAGGGCTTCGACGCCTTCGCCGGCGTCATCAAGTCCGGCGGCAAGACGCGGCGCGCGGCGAAGATGGTGATCCTCAACGCCGATCATCCCGACGTCGTCGAGTTCATCAACTGCAAGGTCGAGGAAGAGCGGAAGGCGTGGGCGCTCATCGACGCCGGCTACGATGGCTCGTTCACAGGTCCGGCGTACGCCTCGGTGTTCTTCCAGAACTCGAACAACTCGGTGCGCGCGACCGACGAATTCATGCGCGCGGTGCTGGACGACAGCGAGTGGCAGACGCGATCGGTCACGACCGGCGAGGTGATGGACACCTACAAGGCGCGCGATCTGATGCGCCAGATCGCCGACGCGACCTGGGTCTGCGGCGATCCCGGCATGCAGTTCGACACGACGGTGAACGACTGGCATACGTGCCCTCAAACGTCGCGCATCAACGCCAGCAACCCGTGCTCGGAGTACATGTTCCTCGACGACTCGGCGTGCAACCTCGCGTCGATCAACCTGATGAAGTTCCTGCGCGAGCCGGGGGAGGGGGCCCCCAAAGGAAGCGAGGCCGAGTTCGACGCCGAGTCGTTCGCCAGGGCGTGCGAGACGTTTCTCACGGCGCAGGAGATCCTCGTCGACAACGCCAGCTATCCGACGAAGTCCATCGAGCGCAACAGCCACGACTACCGGCCGCTGGGCCTCGGCTACGCGAATCTTGGCGCCCTGCTCATGTCGCGCGGCCTGCCGTACGACAGCGAGGCCGGCCGCGACTACGCTGCGACGATCACGGCGATCATGCACGGCGCGGGCTACGCGCAGTCGGCGCGCATCGCGCGCGATCACGGCGGTCCGTTCCCCGGCTACGAGAAGAACGCCGAACCCATGCTGCGCGTCATGCGCAAGCATCGAGCCGCGCTCAAGGACATCGATCGCACGCACGTGCCGAAGGATCTGTACGACGCCGCCAGGAAGATCTGGGACGAGTGCGTCGAGCTCGGCGAGAAGCACGGGTATCGCAACGCGCAGGCCACGGTGCTCGCGCCGACCGGCACCATCGGCTTCATGATGGACTGCGACACGACCGGCGTCGAGCCGGACATCGCGCTCGTCAAGTACAAGAAGCTCGTCGGCGGCGGCCTGATGAAGATCGTGAACAACACGGTGCCGATGGCGCTGTCGAAGCTCGGCTATACGCAGGCGCAGATCAAGGACATCGTCGGCTACATCGACGAGAACGAGACGATCGAGGGCGCGCCGCACCTCAAGGACAAGGACCTGCCGGTGTTCGACTGCGCGTTCAAGCCGACGCGCGGCGTCCGGTCGATCCACTACATGGGCCACATCAAGATGATGGGCGCCACGCAGCCGTTCATCTCCGGCGCCATCAGCAAGACCGTGAACGTGCCGAAGGCGGCGACGGTGGAGGAGATCGAGCAGGCCTACATCGACGCATGGCGCATCGGCGCCAAGGCCGTGTCGATCTATCGCGACGGCAGCAAGCGCACCCAGCCGCTCAACACCTCGAGGGACAACGCGGACGCCTCGCGGTCCGGCGTGGGCGCCGAGGCCGCGGACTCCGCACCGCGCCGTCATCGTCTGCCCGACGAGCGTCGGTCCATCACGCACAAGTTCGACATCGCCGGTCATGAGGGCTACATCACCGTCGGCCTTTACGAGGACGGCCAGCCGGGCGAGCTGTTCCTGACGATGGCGAAGGAAGGATCGACGATTTCAGGGTTCGCCGACGCCTTCGCCCAGGCGATCAGCTACGCCCTGCAGTACGGCGTGCCGCTCCAGGACCTCGTGGACAAGTTCAGCCACGTCCGCTTCGAGCCGTCGGGCATGACCAGGAACGCCGACATCCGCTTCGCGAAGTCGATCGTGGACTACATCTTCCGCTGGATGGCCGCGAAATTCCTCTCGCCCGAGGCGCAGTACAACGCCGGCGTGAACAACCGCGACGAGGTGACGTCGCCGGAGCAGTTGATTCTCGACGTCGCCGCCTCCGCCGCCCGAACAACCTCAACGGATCAGGCGGCTTCGGCGGGCCAGGCTTCGAAGCGATCGACGTTTGCCGCGATCCAGAACCAGGAAGACGCGCCGCCATGCTCGACCTGCGGCTCGATCATGGTGCGCTCGGGCGCCTGCTACAAGTGCAGCAACTGCGGAACCACGTCCGGCTGCGCCTAGATCGCGCAGCCGCACGTCGTCGCTCTTGTCCCCAGGACTTCCTGGTTCTCATCCACCAGGACCTCCATTGAAAAAAGCTCAACGCCGCACGCGTGCCGAGTACGAAGAATCTGCAACGATGTACGGCGTGCTCGGCCATTGCGGCCGTTTCCAGTCCGGCACGAACCTTGCGAATGAGTCTGCGTGCGCCCGAGCTACAATCAGCACGTGGACGAGGAGGACGACATGCTGCACGAATCAGAACGCATGACGTACGCCGATCTGTTGCTGCTTCCGGACGACGGGCTGCGCCACGAGCTCATCGACGGAGTGCACTACGTGACAGCATCGCCAGTCACCAGACATCAGAGGATTCTTCGGCGGCTGGCTGTAGCCATCGAAAAATGGCTGGAAGATCACCCCGCCGGAGAGATGTTCTTCGCACCGCTTGACGTCGTGTTGACGAATATCGACGTCGTGGTGCCTGACCTGATCTACATCTCGTCCGAACGATCCGCTGGGCTCGAGGCGAAGGGAATGTTTGCGGCTCCGGATCTCGCGGTCGAAATCCTGTCCCCGCCGACGCGTAAACGGGACAAGGTGATCAAGCGAAAACTGTACGAGCGCGAAAATATCCGCGAATACTGGCTGATCGATCCGGATCGCAACACCGTCGACCTGCATCGAAACGAAGGTCGGTTGTACGTGCGGGTGGCAGAGCTGACCGAGAGCGACGTGCTGACAACCCCGCTGTTCCCTGGACTCGAGCTTCGGTTGAGCGAACTGTTTCGCTAACCCTGCGCGGTCCGGCCAAATCGCTCAGCTGCCCGCGCCTTGGCCCGGGCGGCCCACTCCTCGCGGTCGCGTGAGGGTGCAGTCGTCGTGAGCGAGTCGATCAGATGTCTCGCGATACCGGCCACGTCGTCGATGGCCTGCGCGAAGACTGCCTCGTTGGCTTTCGACGGCTGGGTGAATCCGCTCAGCTTGCGCACGAACTGCAGCGAGGCCGCGCGGATTTCCTCGTCGGTGGCGGGCGGGGCGAAGTTGAACAAGGTGCGAATATTCCGGCACATAACAGATCAAGCATACCGAAATGGGCCGCGCGATAAAATTCCCGGGGACTGTGCCAGGCGATCTCGCTGAAGACGTCGACGCCCTCTACAAGCTGCCGCTGGCGGAGTTCACGGCGGCGCGCAACGCCTTGGCGAAGCGCGCCGGCGCGGACGGCGCGAACATCAAGACCCTCGAGAAGCCGACGGCGCCGGCCTGGGCCGTCAACCAGCTCTACTGGCGGAGGCGGAAGACGTTCGACAAGCTCCTCGCTGCGAAGGGGCGCCTCCACACCGCCCACGCGGCCCGGCTTGGCGGGAAAAAGGCCGATGTCGAAGCGGCCGAGGCAGGCCATCGGGCCGCACTTCGTGAGGCGGCCGACGAGATTCGCGAGATCCTGCAGGAAAGCGGTGACGCGGCGACACCGGCGACATCAGCGGCCGTGGCCGAGACGCTCCAGGGATTGCCGGGCGCCGAGCCGCCCGGGCGGCTGACCCGGCCGCTCAAGCCACAGGGATTCGAAGTCCTCAGCAGCCTGCTGCAGAGCGCGGGCAAGGGCGGCGGCAAGCTCGCCGACATCGTCCACTTCACTCCGCCACAGGCAAAGGCGCCCGTCACCGGCACGACGCATGAAGATCGAGCCGCCCGCGACAGGGAGCAGAAAGCCCGCGAGGCGGCGCTCGAAAAGCAGGCGGCCGCAGCGCGCGCGCGCGGGGCCGCGAAGATCGAGAAGGCGCTCGGCGAGGCCGCGCGTGCCGAGCGAGAAGCGGACAAGGCGCTGGCCGACGGTCGGAAAGCCCTGGCGCGCACCGAGCGCGAGCATGCGCGCCTCGAGGGAGAACTGCAGGCCGCCGCCGAGCGGCTGGACGAGCTCACGAGCGACGTCAAGCGCCGGCAGCAGCGCGCGGACGCCGCCGCCGTCTCGCGCAAGCGCCTGCAGGATCAGCTCGCCGGTCTCCGCGAGTCGTAACGTGGATCTTTCAACCGTTCTCGAGCGTTACTGGGGCTACACGTCGTTCCGCCCGCTCCAGCGCGAGGCCATGGACGCCGTGCTGGCCCATCGCGACTCGCTGCTGGTCCTGCCGACCGGTGGCGGCAAGTCGCTGTGCTTCCAGGCGCCGGCCCTCGTCGGCGACGGTCTCGCGATCGTCGTCTCGCCGCTCATCTCGCTGATGAAGGATCAGGTGGACACGCTCGTCGGCAACGGCGTGGCCGCCGCCGCGTACCACAGCGCGCTGCCGGCGGACGAACGGAGTCAGGTCACAGCCGGGATTCGCGCGGGGCGGTACCGCCTGTTGTACGTGGCGCCGGAGCGGCTCGTCGGCGAAGGAAGTGGAAGCTTTCTGTCCCTGGTCTCGTCGCAACGGGTGGACTTCATCGCGATCGACGAGGCGCATTGCATCAGTCAGTGGGGGCACGACTTCCGTCCGGAGTACCGCCAGCTCGCGGAGCTGCGCGCCCGGTGGCCTGCGGTGAGCCTTCACGCGTACACGGCCACCGCGACGGCCCGGGTGCGCAAGGACATCGTCTCGCAACTGGCGCTCCGCGACGCCGTGCAGCTCGTCGGGTCGTTCGATCGGCCGAATCTCGTGTATCGCGTGCTCGCGCGCGCGACCGTCAAACGGCAAATCCAGGATGTGCTCGCGCGACACAGCGGGGAGGCCGGCATCGTCTACTGCCAGTCGCGCCGCGAGGTCGAGGAGCTGGCAGCCTGGCTCTCCGACACCGGCGTACGTGCCCTGCCGTACCACGCAGGGCTCGATGACGTCGTGCGGCATCGCAATCAGGACGCGTTCCTCAACGAAGACGCCGACGTGGTCGTCGCGACCGTCGCCTTCGGGATGGGCATCGACCGTTCAGATGTGCGGTTCGTCATCCACGCGGGCGCGCCGCAGTCGCTCGAGCACTATCAGCAGGAGTCCGGCCGTGCCGGCCGCGACGGACTCGAGGCCGAATGCGTGCTGATCTACTCGAGCGCCGACTTTCTCAAGTGGCGGATCATGCTCGAGCAGAACGGCGAGCTGTCCGACGCCCGGCGCGCGCTGCTCCGTGACATAGAGCGGTACGCTGCAAGCGTCGGCTGCCGGCATCGTCGTCTCGTCGGCTACTTCGGCGAGGCGTATCTCAAGGACGATTGCGGCTCGTGCGACTACTGCCTGGGCGAGCTGGAGGCCGTGCCTGAGCCGGTCATGGCGGCGCGCAAGATCCTCTCGGCCGTCGCGCGCGTCGAGCAGCGCTTCGGCATCGCGCACATCGTGAACGTGCTGAGAGGAAGCGACAGCGGGCAGGTGAGCGCGCGCGGCCATCACACGCTCAGCGTCTTCGGACTGTTTCGCGAGTCGTCGAACGACGAGGTGCGCGGCTACGTCGATCAGCTCATCGCGCGCGGCCTCTTGCGGCAGACCGAGGACGAGTTCCCCGTGCTGAAGCTGACGGCTGACGGTGTCGGCCTCATGAAGGACCCGGCCGCGGTGTCCGATCTGACGCTCGCTCGCCAGCGGAAGCCGCAGAAGGATCGCCTGCCGCGCCGCTCGCGCGTGGAGGCCGAGTCCTGGGACGGCGTCGATCGTCAGCTCTTCGATCGCCTCCGGGCCATGCGCCTGCAGGTGGCGCGCGATCGGGGCGTGCCGCCGTACGTCATCTTCCACGACACGACGCTGCGTGAGCTGGCGCGCCTCAAACCGACCAGCCTCGAAGCGCTCCGCCACGTCTACGGCGTCGGCGCCCGCAAGGCCGAGGATCTCGGGGACGTCGTGCTGAGGACGATCTCCGGCACGGCAGCCAGCACCTGAGGCGCCGGGCGCCCCCAGCACCTCGAGTGCTTTTCAGACCTAGCTAGTGCTACTATCTAGATAGCAAACATGAAGCACCTGTCGATTGCTGCCCTGACCGTCCTGCATGCCGTCGCGCGCGGAACCGCCCACGGCTTCGACATCATCGACGCCACGGGTCTCCCCGGCGGCACGGTCTATCCGGCGTTGAGCCGCCTCGAGCGCGACGGGTTCATCGCGTCCAGCTGGGAGCTCGTCGAGCTGGCCCGCGCCGAAGGCCGCCCGCCGCGCCGCAACTACGTCGTGACGCGATTCGGGCTGCAGTCGCTGAACAGCGCCCTGGAACGATTGCACGCGATGAAGCCGGTGCGTCGCGCCGAGACGGCGCCCGCCAGGGGCCGCCAGTGAACGGCTGGCTCTCGACGATTTCGTGGCTGGTACCGCGCGCGGAGCGTGAGACGTGGCGCCGCGAGTGGCAGGCCGAGCTGGCGTACTACGCCAGACTCGGCTCGCTGGAGGAACGCCGGATCGGCCGAGGGTGGCTCCTGCGCCGGCTGACGGCTGCGCTGCAGCACGCGATCTGGCTGCGAGGACAAAGCATGAGATTCGAGCTGCTGGCACAGGACGTTCGCCACGCGGGCCGTGTGCTCGCGCGACGGCCCGGCTTCTCGCTGGCCGCGGTGTTGACGCTCGCCCTCGGGATTGGCGGCGCCACGGTCATCTTCAGCGCCATGCACGCGGTCTTCTGGCGGCCGCTGCCGTACGCCAATCCGGCCGCGCTCGTCATGATCTCGACCGTCGGAGCTTCGCAGAGTGAGAGCGCCGTGCCGAACAGCGTCTCGCCGCCGGAATTTGCCGACTGGCGAGAGCAGAGCCGCTCGTTCGTGGACGTCGCGGCCGTGCGCGATGACGGCTATGCGCTGCAGGAGGAATCCGGCGCGGTGCAGATCTCGGGCACGGCGGTCACGCCGGGCTTCTTCGAGCTGTTCGGGCTGCGACCCATCCACGGGCGAAGTGTCGCGACCCGGGACGTTGAACCGGGCGCGCGTCCAGTCATCGTGTTGAGCCACGCCTTGTGGCACGCACGTTTCGGCGGCGACCTCACGGTCGTCGGCCGCACGATCGTCATCGACGGCGTCGGACGCGAAGTCGTCGGCGTCATGCCGCGCGAGTTCAACTTCCCGCTCGACACCGAGGCCTGGACGCCGCTCGCGTTCACGGCCGACGACCTCACGAAGCAGCGCGGAGCGCACTATCTCACGGCGGTCGCACGATTGAAGCCCGGCCTGAGCCTTGCCAGCGCCCGTTCCGAGATGGCGACGATCGCCGTGCGCCTCACCGAGGCGTATCCACGCTCGAACAGCGGCGCGCGCGTTTCGGTGGCGCCCCTGCGCCTCGGCATCGTCGACGAGGACGTGACGCCCGGAATGCGACTGCTGTTCGGCGCGGTCGGGGTCGTGTTTCTCGTGGCGTGTGTGAACGTCTCGAGCCTGGTGCTCGGCATGGCCCTTGGCCGCACGCGGGACTTCGCGGTGCGGGCTGCACTGGGCGCGACCAGATCCCGCCTCATGCGTGGACTCGCGTTGGAGAGTCTCCTGCTGGCCGGGGCAGGCGGCGCGACCGGGTTGCTGCTGGCGTTTTACGGCACACGCGCGGTCGCGTCGCTCGAGTCGGTTGGCATTCCGCTGCTGAACGAGACCCGAGTTGACCTGCCGGTCGTGATCTTTGCGGCACTTGCGACGCTCGCGGCCGCGTGTCTCTTCGGCATGCTGCCGGCACTCCAGGCCTCGCGCGATCTCGGTCAGGCGCTCGGAGCGGGCGGTCGCACGACGTCCGCTCGCGCGCGCGTGCGGGCCCGCGGCGCGCTGGTGACCGTCGAGATCGCGCTCGCGGTGGCGCTGCTCATCGGCGCCGGTCTGCTGGCCCGCAGCTTCCTCGGGCTGTCGCGTACGCATCTCGGGCTCGACGCCCGCGGCGTTCAGACCGTGTCGTTGTCGCTGCCGGCCGCAACGTACAAGGACGTCGAGCGCCGTGCGCTCTTCGTCGAGCAGGTGCTGGAGCGAATTGCCACGCGGCCGGACGTCGAGGCCGCGGGCGCGATCTTTGGACTGCCGCTCACCGACTTCACCTACTTCATCAGCGCCCACGATCGCGACGGGCAGCAGCTCTCGCAGCAGGATCAGAACCGGCTCAGTGTGAACGTTCGCGTCGTCACTCCCGGGTACTTCAAGGCGATGGGCACTCCGATCGCGACCGGCCGTGATTTCGCGCCGGCCGATCGCCGCGGCGCGCCGCCGGTCGTCGTGCTGAACGAAAGCGCCGCACGGTTGTTCTGGCCCGGGACCGGTGCGGTCGGGCGCCGCATCACTCTGGGCACGCGCCTGGGCCTGGGAGGCGATCGTGCCGGTGGCGAGGTCATCGGCGTCGTCGGCGACGTCCGCGACGTCGGGCCCGCCGCGCCGGGGCGGCCGACGCTCTACCTCTCCCACGCGCAATTCCCGATGGGCTTTCTGACGATCGCCGTGCGCGCGCCCGAGACAGACGATCTCGTGTCCTGGCTGCGATCGAGCGTCGCCTCCGTGGACCCGACCGTCCCCGTGTTCCGCGTCCGGACGATGGAGCAGTTCGCGTCGCGCGCGGTGGCGCAGCCCCGGCTGTATCTCGTCCTGATCGCCGTCTTTGCCGTGACGGCGATCGCGCTCGCGGCGCTCGGCATTTACGGGGTGATGGCGCAGAACGTCGCCGCTCGCGCGCGCGAGATGGGCATCAGGCTCGCGCTCGGCGCGACCAGGCACGACGTCGTCACGCTCGTCGTTCGTTCGGCCGGACGGCTCGCGGTGATCGGGCTCGCGATTGGCGTGGCGATCGCGCTCGTCGCGCGGGGAGCGATCCGGCGCTTACTTGTCGGCGTCGAGCCGCTCGATGCGACGACGTATCTCGTCGTAGGCGTAGCGACCCTGGCGGTAGCACTCGCGAGCGCGTGGCTGCCGGCGCGGCGGGCATCGCGCGTCGATCCGGCGGGATCGCTTCGCGCGGAGTGACGATCAGGGCGTCGTCGCCGGCCGCGGGGCCGCAGGGGCGACGTGGCGGCGACGTCTCCGCTTCGCGGCGAACGGCACCCACCACATCCAGAGCCCGCCAAGCCAGAGCAGGAACAGACAGATGCCGGCCGGCAGAAACAGCCCGAGCTTCGTCCAGTCGCCCGCAAAGAACGACCCGTCGTGAATCGACTCGATGAAGTCGGACCGGCGATAGGCCGTCTGGAGCACTTTGCCCGTGCCGAGGTCGACCTGCACTTCCCACCCGTTGTTCAGCCAGACCTTCACCATCCCGCGCCCTGGACGCACGTCCAGACGATTGACGTCGTCCCAGCTCGTGACGCCCATCTCCGGCACAGTCTTCACGCGATCGAGCACGTCGTTGAGGCTGAGCTGCGGCGCCTTGCCCGTGCCGCGGATCTCTGCAGGCTGGACCCAGGTCCAGTTCTTCTTCATCTGCAGCAGCAAGCCCGTGGCGACGATCACGCCGAGCGGGAGGGCGACGCCGAAAGAGACCCAGTAGTGGATCTTGCGGTTCAGGACGTTGAAATGCATTGTGTCGGTAGGCGCTCGCGCCGCCGACAGCGTATGAAAGGAACGGCGTGTACTACCATCGGCAGTAGGTGAACGCCGGGCAAGGGTTGTAGACTGGCCCGCGACAGGAGCCGACATGACACGACGAGCGGGCGCGCGGGTGATCTTCCTTGCGGCCAGCGCGGGTCTCGCTGTGGCGCCGGCAGGTCTCTCGATTGAGGCCCAGGCGCCGGCGCCGACGTTCACCAGGGAACGACACCCATGAACCGGAAAGTCATGTTCCGAATCGCGGTCGCCGCGCTCGCAGTGCTGATGCCCATCCTCATCACGGCGCGGCAGCAGGGACGCGGAGGCAACAACCCGTTTCCCGGCGGCACGAATCCCGACGGATCGCTCCGGCCCACCGCGCCGATCTCGCGGCTCTTCACGCAGGACGCCTACACGGAGTACGCGCTGCTCGAGCCCGGCAGCGAGTCCTTCCGGATTCAGTTCCTGCCGGAAGAGAACCGCGTCGGCGCCACCGAGCTCCTGAACGCCACGCGCGGCGGCAGCGAGGGATCGGGTGTCGAGGTCTACGACCCGCGCACCGGCAAGCCGCTCGAATTCACGTACGGCGTGCAGGCGAACAACCCCGAGACTCACGAGATCCGCGCAAAGCTGCCACGCCCCGTTCCCGAAGGCGGCATCGGCCGCGTGCTGATCTACAAGACGTACAAGGATCCGCGGACGTACATGATGAACGGCGAGGACATCGTCTGGGTCCGGAGCCTCAGCGGCTACCGGCTCGGTGTCGTGCTGCCGAAGGGCTACGCGTTCACGTCGTCGAACGTCGCCGCGCAGCTTTCGACCACGGCGGACGGGCGGCTGAAGCTGGCATTCGCGAACCCGAGCGGCCAGAGTAACCCGGTGACGATTCACGCGCGCAAGACGACTGCGGTGTTGGCGCCGCAGCCGTTCACCGACATGTTCTTCGACGACATCAAGACGCTGTACGACGTCGGCACGCCAGAGACGGGTCGTACTCGCGTCGAGCAGATCTACAGCGACTACCGCAAGGGCGCGCGGGCACGGCTCGATTCGCTCGACTACCTCGCGCTCGGAGCGCTCAAGGTCATCGATCTCGACACGGCGAAGGAGCTCGCGCCTGCGCGCGACGGCAACGTCACGTTCGTCAAGCTCGACGTGCCGATCGTCGACGAGAAGCAGAGTGCACATCTCAAGATCACGGGCACGCTCGAGGACGGCGTCAAGATGGTGAACGGCGAGCTGGTGTTCGAGCGGACGCTGCGCGGCTTGCGGAACACGGTCCTGCTGCCCGCTGGCTGGGAGGTCGCGGGTGTCTCGCAGTCGGCGACGATCGGCACGTCCCAGGGGCGCACGTTCGTCGCGCTCATCAATCTCAACGCCGAGAACAGCTACCGGGTGACGATCCGCGCGCGCAAGCGCGCGGCCTGACAGGAGATGGGTATGAAAAGAACCACGTTTGCGCTCGGTCTGACGTTCGCGTTCATCGTCGGCCTCACCGCCGACGAGATCGGCCAACAACAGCCGCCGCCGCCGCAGCCGCAGCAGGGCCAGCAAACACAGGGACAAACGCAAGGGCAGCGCGGTGGCCGAGGGCAGCGCGATCCGCGCGACATCGGGGGCGGCACGTGCGCCAACAACCCTTACAACTGCATCGACACGCCGAACCCGCTGACGCCTCCCGACACGGTCTGGCTCGAAGAGATGACGTGGGTGGACGTCCGCGACGCGATGAAGGCCGGCAAGACGACGATCATCATCTCGACGGGCGGTATCGAGCCGAACGGTCCCTGGCTCGCGCTCGGGAAGCACAACTACGTGCTCAAGGCCAACTGCGATGCGATCGCGCGCAAGCTCGGCAACGCGATCTGCGCGCCGATCGTGCCGTTCGTCCCGGAGGGCGGCATCGAGCCGCGGTCGAGCCACATGCTCACGATGGGCACGATCAGCATGCGGGAAGAGACGTTCCAGGCGATGCTCACCGACATGGTGCACAGCTTCAAGATGCACGGGTTCCAGAACATCATCCTGATCGGCGACAGCGGCGGGAACGGCAAGGGCATGGGCGCCGTCGCGGCGAAGCTCAACACCGAATGGAACGGCGCGCCGGTCGTGGCGCACGTCTCGCAGCACTACGACTACGACTCGGTCGGCCGGCTGCTCCGTGAGCTCGGCGTCACGAAGGAAGGGCAGCCAGGGGACGGCCTGCACGACGATCCGGGCATCACCCTCAACATGATGGTCACCGATCCGCAGTCGGTCCGCTGGGCCGCGCGCGTCAAGGCCGGCAAGGCGACGATCAACGGCGTCTCGATCGCCGACAAGGACAAGGCGCTCGAGATCGGACGCAAGATCGTCGACATGCGCGCGACGAACACCGTCGCCGCGATCAAGAAGGCCATCGAGGCCAAAGGCAAGTAGCGCCGAACTAAAGCCGGGGTCCCTGGTGCCGATCTCAAAGGTGGGAGAGGCCCCGGTGACGCTGTGGATCTAGGCAAACAGTTCGAGCGCGTCAACCGCGAGTTGTGGCTGGTCTTCTCGCTGTTCCTCATCGCGGGGCTGCTGAACTTTCTCGTGTCAGGTCAGCGCATGGTGCTGGCCTTCTACACGCTCCCGACGGTGTTCTCCGCGTACCACTACGGCCGCCGTCACGCGACCCTGACGGCCGTGGCGAGCGTGCTGCTCGTCGTGCTGCTCCTCAAGGCCAATCCCCTCGTCATGGAGGCGTCGTCAATCGCCGCTCCGGCCTCACAGTGGGTGGACATCACGGTGTGGGGCGGCATTCTGCTCATCACCGGCTACACGATGGGCGGGCTGTACGAGCGCAAGGACGAACAGGTCCGTCAACTGCGTGAGACGTATGTCGGCGTCCTGATGATCCTTCGTCACTTCATCTCGAACGACAAGTACACCGAGAACCACTCGTATCGCGTGTCGGTCTACGCGACGAAGATCGCGGCTGCGCTCGGCCTGGACGCGGAACGGATCGAAGACATCCGCGCGGCGGCGCTGCTCCACGACATCGGCAAGCTCGACATCAGCCGCGAGCTGCTCTACAAGGCCGCGCGCCTCACCGCAGGAGAATTTGCCGAGGTGCAGTTGCACGTCTCGAAGGGTGCCACCTTGCTCGAGCCCGTCGGCGGATCGCTGCAGCGGATTCTGCCGATCGTGCTCTCACACCACGACAAGTTCGACGGCTCGGGCTACAACCCCACGAAAGGCGACGACATTCCGCTCGAGGCGCGCGTGATCACCGTCGCCGACGTGTACGACGCGCTCACGAGCGACCGGCCATACCGCAAGGCGATGTCCACCTACGAGGCGCGGGAGACCGTCATGAAAGGCGCGGGGACCGAGTTCGACCCCAAAGTGGTCGAGGCGTTCATGACCGCATTCCGCAAGGGCGAACTGGAGATCCCCGCGTTCGTCGTCTGAGCGGGCCGGCCCCGCCGAAGCTGCGAGCGAAGCGAGCGTTTAGCGAAAGGGGGGCCCCTTCTTCTCCTGCAGCGTGAACGAGAACGTCGCCGAGAGCGGCTGTTCGGTGCAGGCACCCGCAATCGTCACGTCGCCTGAGATTGCCTTACGATCTGCGGCCACCGGCGCCGCACCTTTGACGGTGCCGGAACAGGCCTGCGCCGGGATCGTGTACCGGGTACTCGAACGTCCATGTGCCGCCCTTGACCGTGCCCGCCAGCGTCGCGGTGACCTCGGTCGGCGTCGTGATGTGCATCTTGCCCGTGACCCCGCCCTTCGCATCGACCACGAACGTCGTCGTGCCCGTGTAGACCTGTGGGCCCTCGTTGCCTGGCACCGTGAACTTGACGTCATAGACCGGACCGGCCGGGGTGGTGCCCTGGAAGTTGCCCGCGACGATCAGACTCGCGAGCGCCAGCGTACGAAGCATATCGACCTCCTCGAAAGCCGCGCCGGGCGCCGGGCGGCACATATTGGACGACAGTACACCCGACCGAGTTGCACCGGCGCGGCCATCCGAGCCCGCCGGTGGCTGTGCTCCGCCGGCCCTCCGTGTTACAAAATGGCAGCATGCGCCTCAGTTACCACCTCCTGCCGTACTTCGTGTCCCGCCGGGGACGTGGACCTGGCACGCCGTTCCCGCCGACGTTTCTCTTCATTCTCGGCTTCGTCATCGCGCTGTGGATTGACTGGCAGGTGCCGTTGCCGATTGTGGCAGAGGGTGGTGACGTCCTGCGCGCCGTCGTTGGCGTCAGTGCGCTGGCCATTGGGGCCTGGCTGTTCTGGTGGGGCATGGCGACGTTCGCGCGCGCGCGGACCGGCATCCTGCTGCAGCAGCCGGCGAGCCGGCTCGTCTGCTCCGGTCCGTATCGCTGGACGCGCAATCCTCAGTACGTCGGGTATCTCGTCGGGTACTTCGGATTGGCCCTGCTCGCCAACACGTTCTGGCCGCTCCTGCTGCTGCCAATCGTCATCGTGTTGCTCTCACTCGTCGTCATCGCGCGGGAAGAGCGGTACCTCCAGCGCGTCTTCGGACCGGAGTACGTCGACTACTGCCGCCGCGTGAGTCGGTGGCTGTAGAGAGCGGTCCGGGCGTCCGCTGGCCTCCACCACTCGTCTTCGTGGTGGGGTTGGCCGCGGCGTGGTTCCTGAATCGTCAACTGACGTTCGAGATCGACGGCGCCGGCGCCGGATGGCCGCAGATCATCCTGAGCCTGCTGCTGCTTGCCGCAGGCATCGCGTGTGTCTCGTTTGCGATCGTGACGCTTCTCCGGAGCGGAACCTCCGCCCGTCCGGACCGGCCGGCGTCGCGGCTCGTGACCGAGGGCCCGTACCGGTTCAGCCGCAACCCGATCTACCTGGGCTTCACGGCCATCTACGTCGGCGTCGCGGTGCTGTTGAACATCGCCTGGCCGATTATCCTGCTCCCGGTCGTGCTCATCACGCTGACAATCACGGCCATCGAACGCGAGGAGCGCCACCTCCAGGAAACCTTCGGTGACGCATACAGCGACTATTGCAGGCGAGTCAGACGATGGATCTAGCGCGTCGGCGCCAGCCGATGCGTCACATCCAAACGGCTGATATGAAGATTCACGTCGCGTCCAACGCGAAAGCCGAACTGACCTTCGATCTGCAGACCGGCGCGCGGCAGCGTCGCCACCGGTTTGCCGTTGACGCTGAAGACGACGTCCTTCGGACCGGCGTCGACTTTGAGCACGTTCTTCACGTTGTCGGGACCCGCCTGCGGCACGACGGCTTCGTCGCGGCGCCAGGGCACCAGCGGCTCGAAGCTGTCCGCTTTTCGGGCGAGCACGGCGGCCTGGCCGTCGCGGCGCGCGACGAACGCGATGTAGCCGGGCGTGGCGCCCTGTGGCTCCAGCCCGCTGGCGCCGGCAAAGATCCCGTACTCGTCCTGACTCGTGCCGGCGAACAGGAAGATCTCGGCCTCGAGCGAGAAATTGCCGCGCGCGGAGTACTGCGGCTGATACAGCAGTGTCCCCGGGCCCGTGGTGACGTGCCAGCCGGGCGGCATCGCGACGAAGGCCAGCCCGTCTGATGGGATTTTCTCGCCGGTGACGAGCTTGACCGGCCCGTCCGCGCGCCAGCGCCAGTCGGATGGCGTCTGAAGCTGTCCGCTCGCCACGGCCGAGCCCGCCAGCCCGACGACGACAACGAAGATCAACGTCCGTGTATGGCGCATGCAAATTCCTCCTGCACAGTCGTGCTCATATCTTCTTACACGTTGGGCCAACCCTCCTTTTTTTGACGTCAGCCGGCCCCATTTCACGGGGGTTCGCGTCAGAATAGGCTCGCGTTGTCATGAGCGAACCGATTGAAGACCTCGATCGCATCGTCTCGGAGCTGGAGGCGATTCGGCCAGACGGACCGGCCGGCGGATCCCGCCTCGACGCCTGGCTGCAGCTCGTGGCCGATCGCGAGGCGAGTGACCTGCTCCTGCTCGCCGGCGAGGCGCCGGCCCTCCGAATCAACGGGCTCATCGTCCGGTCGGAAGGCGCACCGCTCGACGGACAGGACATCGAAGAGCTCGTGCTGCCCGAATTGCCAGTCCACGCCCAGCGGATGTACCGGGAACAGGGCATCGCCGACGCGTCACGCCGGGTTCCTGGCATCGGCCGATTTCGCATCAACCTGCATCACGAGCGGGGCCGCGCCGCGGCGGCGATTCGCAGGCTTCCGCGCAAAGTGCCGACGCTGGCGAGCCTCGAGCTGCCGCCGGGCACCGACCTCCTCTCCAGGCTCCCGCGCGGGCTCGTGCTCGTCGGCGGCGCCACGGGCTCGGGCAAGACGACGACGCTCGCGGCGATCGTGGACGAAATCAATCGGCGCGACGCCAAGCACATCATCACGATTGAGGATCCGATCGAGTACGAGCACGTCAACCAGCGCAGCGTGATTCAGCAGGTCGAGATCGGCGTCGACGCGCCCGACTTTCCGGCCGCGCTGCGGTCGGCGTTGAGACAGGCGCCCGACGTGCTCGTCGTCGGCGAGATGCGGGATCCGGAGACGATGAAGATCGCGCTCGCCGCGGGCGAGACCGGCCACCTGGTGCTGTCAACGCTCCATACAACCGATGTGCCCTCCACGCTGGCCCGGATGACCGACTCGTTTCCGGCCGAGCGTCAGCCGACCATCCGGCAGGAAATCGCAGCCGGTTTGTCCGCGGTGTTCGTGCAGATGCTGCTGCCGAAGTCCACCGGCGGCCGCGTGCCGGCCGCCGAGCTGCTCGTGGTGCAGTACGGCGCGCGTCAGCACATCCGGCGCAATGCGTTGCATCATCTCCATCAGGAAATCACCATCACGCGCAAGCTGGGATCGTTCACGCTCGAGGAATGCCTGGCCCGCATGGTCAAGGCGGGCCTCGTGAGCCGCGCCGATGCCGCGCTCAGGGTCAATCATCCGGAGGACTTCGAGCTCGCGATGGGGACCGGATAGTTTGAAGCCGCGTCTCCTGCTTCGCGTCCTGCTCTGCCTTCTGATCCTGGTCGTCGAGTTTGCCGTCCTCGAAGCCGGCCTGCGGCTGCATGGCGGGTCGGACGCGTCTCCGGGATTCCAGTCACTCTTCATGCAGGACCCGCAGGTCGGCTATCGCCTGAGGCCGAACGCGAGCACGCGATACACCACCGTCGAGTTCAGCACCGACCTCGCCATCAACGCTCAGGGCGTGCGAGACGATGCGCCGACTGGACCGAAGGCGCCGGACGAGCGGCGGGTCCTCGTGCTCGGCGATTCCCTCGTCATGTCGGTGCAGGTGCCGCTCGCCGAGACGTTCGGCAAGCGGCTCGAGGCGCGATTGAACGGCAGGAACGACGGCAGGCGCTGGCGCGTGATCAACGGCGGCGTGCAGGGCTATGGGCCGGTCCAGGAGTGGTTTTTCTACGACCGGGTGGCGGCCACGTTCCAGGCCGATCTCGTGCTCATCACCGTCTTCGTCGGCAACGATGCCATCGAGGCGCACGACGCGGAGAGCTGGCTTGAGGCGGGCGCGCCGCAGCAGGGAGACGCGCCCACGCTCAACTGGCTCAGACGGCTGGTCCGCTCGAGCGCGGTGCTGCAGCTCGTCCGGCTGCGCTGGGACCAGCTCAAGGCGCGGTTCGCTTCGGCCGCGCCCGAGTGGCCGCTCGTGAGCTACCTGGCCAATCCGCCGCCTGCCGTGCCGAACGGCCTGGCCGTGTCACGTCGGGCCTTCGAGCGAATTGCCGTGCGCGCACGGGAATCTGGCGCGCGTACTGCGTTCGTGCTCATGCCGGCGCGCTTTCAGACCGATGATTCGGACTACGGAAGGCTTGCGGCCGTCGTCAGTGAGGCGGGTGAGCGGCTGGATCGCCACCTCGCGACTGAGCGTTTCCGTGACGCGCTGGCGCCGCTGAATCTGCCGACACTTGACTTGCTCCCCGTGTTGGAGCGCCAGCCCGACCGCGCCGGGTTGTTCTTTCAGCGCAACATCCATCTCACGCCGCGGGGCCACGACGTCGTGGCCGGCGCGCTCTTGGACTTTCTCGACACGAGCGGCCTCGTCGCAGCCGCGCGCTGATGGTCTTCAATTCGCTCCACTTCGTCGCGTTCTTCCTCGTCGTCTACGCGATCTACCGGGTCCTGCCGCACCGGGCGCAGAACTGGATGCTCGTCGCGGCCAGCTACTACTTCTACGCGGCCTGGGACTGGCGCTTTCTCGGCCTGCTCATCGGATCGACCGTCGTGGACTTCTTCGTCGGCCGCTATCTCTCGCGGACCGATGCACCGCGGCCGCGGCGGCTCGCGCTCATCGCGAGCCTCGTGTTCAACCTCGGCATGCTGGGGTTCTTCAAGTACTTCAATTTCTTTGCCGACAGCCTGAGGTCGCTGTTTTCTCTGCTCGGGTGGCAGCTCGATGTTGTCACGGTGAACGTGATCCTGCCGATCGGCATTTCGTTCTACACGTTCATGACGATCAGCTACGTCATCGACGTCTACCGGCGTGACATCGAGCCGACGTCGAGCTTCATCGACTTCGCGCTGTTCGTCGCCTACTTTCCACACCTGGTCGCCGGCCCGATTCTTCGCGCGTCGCTGCTCCTGCCGCAGATCGCGCGGCCGCGAGTGATCACGGAAGGTCAGGTGGTCGAAGGCCTCTGGCTGGTCGGCTGGGGCTACTTCCAGAAGATGTTCGTCGCGGACAACCTGGCGCGCCTGGTGGACACCGTGTTCGGCGCCTCGGCGTCGCCCGGCGGTCTGGACGTGCTCGTCGCGACCTATGCGTTTGCGTTCCAGATTTACGGAGATTTTGCGGGCTACTCAAATGTCGCGCGCGGCGTGTCGAAGCTCATGGGCATCGAGCTCAACGTCAATTTCCTGTTTCCGTACTTCGTCACGTCGCCGCAGGCGTTCTGGCGCAACTGGCACATCAGCCTCTCGACCTGGCTGCGCGACTACCTCTACATCCCGCTGGGCGGAAATCGAGGATCGGCGGCCAACACGAATCGCAATCTCATGATCACGATGGCGTTGGGCGGCTTGTGGCACGGCGCGGCGTGGACGTTCGTGCTCTGGGGTCTCTACCAGGGCGTCGTGCTCGTGATTGGCCGGACGCTGACGTCGTGGGCCGGCCGGCGGCGGCTGACGTTGCCGCCAGGATTGAGCTGGCAGAGGCTCACGCTCGGCCTGCTGATGTTTCACGTCACGTGCTACGGCTGGCTGATCTTCCGCGCGGAATCCGCGGCGCAGGTAGGGGAGCTCAGCCGATTGCTGTTCACGGGCCTCTCACCCTCCGCGACGACGATGGCCTCGCTCCTGGTGCCGTTCGTGCAGATCGTCGCGCCCCTGCTCGTCGTGCACGTGTACCAGGCACGCCGCGGCTCCGAAAGCGCGCCGCTCGGGCTGCCCATCGTGCCGCGGTATGCCGTGTACGGCGCGGTGGGGTATCTCACGCTTCTCTTCGGCGACTTCGCGGGCGCGCAGTTCATTTATTTTCAGTTCTGATTCAGTTGTCGCATACTCTCCGGTCATGAAAACACGCAGCCTGTGGGTCACAGTTCTGGTGTCTGTTCTGGCCGTGCCGGCACTCGTTCGCGCCGATGCGGGTCGTTTGAAGAACGCTGAGGCCGTGCTCAACGAGATGGCCGGCAGCGCCGATTCCGGCATTCCTCGAAGTCTCCTCGCCAAGGCCAGGTGCGTCGTCGTCGTGCCGGGCGTGAAGAAGGGCGCGATTGGCTTCGGCGGCCAGTACGGCCGCGGCTACATCTCCTGCCGGGCGACGTCGCCCAACGTCGCGGACGCTGCCGCGCCCGTCGTCGCGGGCCCTTGGACGGCGCCGGGCGGGATCCGCATCGAAGGCGGCAGCGTCGGGCTGCAGATTGGCGGCTCCGACACCGACGTCATCATGCTCGTCATGAACGATCGCGGCGTGGATCGCCTGCTCTCGAGCCGCTTCACGGTTGGCGCCGACGCCGCCGTGGCCGCGGGCCCGGTCGGACGTCAGGCGAGCGCTCAGACCGACGCGACGATGATGGCGGAGATTCTGGCGTGGTCGCGCTCGCGCGGAGTCTTTGCCGGCGTCTCACTCCAGGGATCGACGCTCCGGGAGGACAGCGGCGAGAACAGGGAACTGTACGGCCGCGAGATCTCGAATCGCGAGATCGTCAAGTCTCAGCCCGCCGTCCCGGCCGTGGCGGAGAGCTTCATGAAGGCGTTGGGAAAATACTGACGCCGCGCTACCGAACGTCCAGCAACTCGATGTCAAAAACGAGCATGCCCTTCGGGTTCGGCGGCATGCCGGGACTGTCCGGGATCTTGTCGTACGCGAGCGCGCCGGGGATCCAGAACCGGCGCTGCTCGCCGACGACCATGAGCTGAAGGCCCTCGGTCCAGCCCGGGATCACCATATCGAGGGTGAGCGGCACGGGTCCGCCCTGGCGGTACGAGCTGTCGAACATCTTGCCGTCGGTTGTCCAGCCCGTATAGTGCACGCGGACCGTCGATCGCGGCCCGGGCCGAATGCTGCCGAGCCCGACGCGCAGCACCTTCGAGGCCAGGCCTGAGGGCGTGGTCAGCGCGCCAGCGGGCGGCGCGGCGACGTCGGGCGGCGCCGGAATGGCCGGCGGCCCGCCATCGGCCGGCTGGCTGCCGTCCTCCTTCAGCTGGCAGGCCGAGCCCGCAGCCAGACAAACGAAGATCAGGACCAGGCGCCGAGCGAGTGTCATGTGTCAAATAATAGAGGGGGTCAGGTCTTGTTTTGCAACATCGGCGCGCAAGACACGACCCCAGCAGGCTGATGTTGCAAAGCAAGACCTGACCCCCCTCCGACGCCCCCTATGAACCTGCACCTGACTGACAAAGTCGCCCTCGTGTCCGGATCCAGCCGCGGGCTGGGCCTCGCCTCGGCGCGCGCGCTCGTGGACGAAGGCTGCCGCGTGACGATCTGCGCGCGCGGGGAAGAGGCGCTCTCGCGCGCGACAGACATGCTGACGACCGCCACCGGCCGCGAGGACGCAGTGCTCGCTGTTCGCGCCGATGTCGCGACAGTCGAGGGCGCCGCACGCGTCGTCGCTCAGACCATCGAGCGCTTCGGCCGTCTCGACATCCTCGTCAACAACGTCGGCAAGGCCGGCGGCGGCGATATCGTCTCCACGCCTGACGCCGAGTGGCAGAGCGCGATTGAACTGACGCTGTTTCCCGCCATTCGTCTGTCGCGCCTGGCCGTGCCGGAGATGCAGCGCGTGGGCGGCGGCGTCATCCTGATGATCGCGTCGATCTGGGGCCGCGAGTCGGGCGGCCGCATGACCTACAACGCCGTCAAGGCCGCCGAGATCAGTCTCGGCAAAGCCATGGCGCAGCAGTTGGCGAAGGACAACATCCGCGTCAACAGCCTCGCGCCGGGCTCGATTCTCTTCGAGGGCGGGACGTGGTGGAAACGCCAGCAGGACGATCCCGAAGGCATCGCCGAGTTCGTCAGGCGCGAGATGCCGTTCGGCCGCTTCGGCCGGCCCGAGGAAGTCGCGTCGCTCGTCGCGTTTCTCGCCTCACCCGTCGCGAGCTGGATCTCGGGCGCGTGCATCACGGTGGACGGGGGACAGAGCCGCTCGAATATCTAGCGAGAAGCGCTACGCGCTGCTTTTCCTGAACATCGCGAGATAGACCGGGATGCCCAGCAGCACGATGCCGAACGTCACGCTCGTCCAGAGCGGCTCGGTGAGCAGCGCGTTCGTGATCAGGTAGAGCGCACCCAGAATGAACAGTCCCGGGACGAACGGATAGCCGATGACCTTGTAGGGCCGTTCGAGATCCGGCCGCGAGCGGCGCAGCCGGTAAATGGCGGCGACGCTCAGCGCATAGAACGGCCACATCGTCAGCACGAAGGTGTCGGCCAACTGCTCGAAGGTCCTGGTGAGCACGAAGAAGACGCCCAGCGCGGCGGTGAGGAGGATGGCGACGTGTGGCGTCTGATAACGCGGGTGGACCTTGGCCATCGACTTGAAGAACAGCTTGTCCTCCGCCATCGCGAAGAAGATCCTCGGGTTGACGAGCATGCTGCCGTTGACGCTGCCAAACGTGGAGATCATCACGACGATGGCTATCACGCCAACGCCGGCCTGCCCGACCAGCGCCATGAGCGTGTCGGCCGCGACGAGCGGCGACTTCGCCATGCGTTCGACTGGCTGGACGTACAGATAGGCGACGTTCGCGGCCAGGTAGATCGCGACGATCCCGGCCGTTCCGAGAATCAGCGCTCGAGAGAGGTTCCGTTTCGGATCGCGCACTTCGCCCGCCACATAGGAAAGATCGCCGAATCCGTCGTACGCCCACAGCACCGAGATCAACGCGAGGCCGAACAGGCCCGGATCGACCGGACTGCCAGCCGCCGTGAAGTTCGCGAAGCTCGCGCCGTGCTGTCCGCCGATAGCGAACGAGAGCAGCACCAGCACCGCGAGCGCGCCATACTTCGCGATCGTTGACAGACCGACGATCGCGGCGCCGACCCGGATACCGAGGATGTTCATGAACATCGCGAACACGATCACGCCGGCCGCGATGAGATTCGACGCTCGAGGATGAACGGCCGGATCGTAGCCGAACGATCGGAGCGCATAGGCTCCGAACACAGAAGCGATGCCGCCCAGGGCTGAGGCTCGTACGAGCACGAGCTGGGCCCAGCCGAACAGGAATGCCGGCAGCCGCCCCCATCCTTCGCGCAAATAGACGTAGAGGCCGCCTGTCTTTGGGAAGGCCGAGGCCAGCTCGGCGAGCGCGAGCGCACCGCACATCGCCAGCACCCCGCCGATGACCCAGACGCCGAGCATCAGAACCGGGTCGGGCACCCGCGTCGCGATCACGGCCGGCGTGCGAAAGATTCCCGACCCGATCGTGATGCCGATGACCAGTCCGATCGCGCTGACGAGGCCAAGTCGACGCGGCAGGCGCTCCAGCTGAGGACTCGACATGGCGTGTAGCGTAGTGCAGCTGCAACGACCTCGGAGGTCGTTCCGACCATTTTTCGCAGGAACGACCTCACGAGGTCCTCGTTTCGCCACTTGATCGCCCCTCGCGGCAGCGGTACGATCCGCCCCGATGGCTTCGCTTCCGGCGCGTGCCGCCGACAAGGACCAGTCGCTCCAGGTCGCGCTCTCGCGCATGCTGGCCGAATACGAGGCCGCTGTGCGGGCGGGGCTCCCGGTCGGACCGGCCGCCGTCCAGACGCCTGTATCGCGCGATCCTGACGACGCTCCCGCAGCAAGGCTCGACCCTCACGTGACCGCGGTGCGCCGCCTGGCGCCCGTTCCGCCGCAATACGCGCCCTTTCCAGAAACCATGGACGGCCGCCTGCAGCAGGCGCTCGTCGCCCGCGGCCTCGACCAGCTCTACACGCATCAGGCTGAGTCGATCGACCATTCGTTGTCTGGCCGGAACGTGGTCGTCGTGACGCCCACGGCTTCAGGGAAAACGCTTTGCTACAACGCGCCGGTGCTGCAGGCGATCCTGGCCGATCCGTCCACGCGCGCGCTCTACCTCTTCCCGACGAAAGCACTCGCGCAGGATCAGCTGGCCGAGCTGCACCAGATGGCCGAGCTGGTCGGCACGCACGGCGGCGGCGAGGTCGGCGTGTTCACGTACGACGGCGATACGCCGCAGGACGCGCGGCGCGCGATCCGCGGCCGCGCGCACGTCGTGCTGAGCAATCCCGACATGGTGCACTCCGGCATCCTGCCGCACCATCCCCGCTGGGCCAAGCTCTTCGAGAACCTCAAGTTCGTCGTCATCGACGAGCTGCACGCGTATCGCGGTGTCTTCGGCAGCCACCTCGCCAACATCATCCGGCGTTTGCGACGCGTGTGCCGTCACTACGGATCGGATCCAGTGTTCATCTGCTCGTCGGCGACGATTGCCAATCCGCGGGAGCTGGCCGAGCGGTTGATCGGCGCGCCGTTCGAGCTCGTCGATCGCAGCGGCGCGCCGCGCGGCGAGAAGTTCTTCCTGTTCGTCAATCCACCGGTCGTCAACGCTCAGCTCGGTATCCGCCGCTCGTGTCTCGCCGAGACACGTCGCGTGGCGATCGAGTTCCTGAAGCGCGGCCTGCAGCTCATCGTCTTCGCGCAGAGCCGCCTCGCGACCGAGATCCTCACGACGTATTTGAAGGATGCGTTTCCCGCGGCGCCGGGCGCGCCCGAGATCATTCGCGGCTATCGCGGCGGCTATCTGCCATTGCGCCGGCGCGAGATCGAGAAGGGCCTGCGCGATGGCGAGGTGCGCTGTGTCGTCTCGACCAACGCGCTCGAGCTGGGGATCGACATCGGCTCCCTCGACGTCGCCGTCATGGCCGGCTATCCGGGGACGATCGCGGGCACCTGGCAGCGCGCCGGCCGCGCGGGACGACGGTCGGGCCGATCGGCCGCGGTGCTGGTCGCCTCGAGCGCACCGATCGATCAGTTTGTCGTGCGCAATCCGGAATATTTCTTCGGCTCGTCACCCGAGCACGCGTTGATCAATCCTGACAACCTGCACATCCTGCTCGATCACGTGAAATGCGCGGCGTTCGAGCTGCCGTTCGCCGGTGACGAAGCCTTCGGCACGATCAACGTCCAGGAGATTCTCGCCGTCCTCTCCGAAGAGGGGTTCGTCCATCAGGTGGATGGCCAGTGGCAGTGGACGCAGGAGTCCTATCCGGCCGACGCGGTCAGCCTGCGATCCGTCTCGTCGGACAACTTCGTCGTGATCGACCTCACGCACGGCGAGCGGGTCATCGGCGAGACGGACTTCACGAGCGGCCCCGCGACGCTCCACGAGAAGGCGATCTACCTCGTCGAAGGACAGCTCTATCAAGTCGAACGATTCGATTTCGACGGCCGCAAGGCGTTCGTGCGCGAAGTCGACTGCGACTACTACACGGACGCGATCACGTACACCAAAGTCACCATTCTCGACACGTTCGGTGGCCCGGCGATCGCCGCGGCTCCGCCCGCCGAAGACGGCGTCGCGGCACGGGCAGCAGGCTTAGACGAAGACAGAGATCAGGCACTAGGCACTAGGCACTCGGCACTAGTTTGGAGTTCGGAACGCCTGTCCCAGCCAAGCCTGGTGCCAATGTTTCCAGTGCCCAGTGCCCAGCGCCCAGTGCCTGCTCTCATGGTGAAGTTCACGTCGTCTCGCGCGTCGTCGGCTTCAAGAAGATCAAGTTCTACACGAACGAGAACGTCGGCTCAGGTGAGCTGGATTTGCCCGAGCAGCAGATGCACACGACGTCGTACTGGATGACGATTCCTGCCGAGCTGATGGCGGGCCTGCCGTTCGGGATGGCCGATCGACGCGATGGCGTGGTGGGGCTCGCCTACGCCATGCGCAACGTCGCGCCGCTGCTCCTGATGTGCGACGGCCACGATCTGGGACTCTCGATTGACGGCCTCGCGCTCGAAGGCGCGTCGCGCGTCGGCGGATCGAGCCGCGGCGCCGCGGCTCAGGCGGAGCTGTCGGCGGCGCCGACGATCTTTCTCTACGACAACTACCCGGGCGGGATCGGCTTCAGCGAGCCGCTGTTCTCGATGCACGACGAGCTCGTGGCCCGCACGCGCGAGCTCATCGAAGGCTGTCCCTGCGAGTCCGGATGTCCGTCGTGCGTGGGTCCCGAAGGCGCCACCGGGCCGCTGGCGAAGGCCGTGGCGTCCCGGCTGCTGCATCTGTTGACGCCGATGCGTCTCGCCTCCTGAGTCACCATGCGCGATCTCGCCGCACGCCTTCGCAGCATCGTCCGCCAGAATCCGGGCCATCGCCCCGGCGAGGAGCCTCCGCCGCGATCGCTGACCTACGTGCCGGAGCTCGGCGCGTCGCGAAGCACCGCTCAGGTGGCTGCCGAGCTTGGCGGCCAAGTCGTGCAGTCGCCGAACGGTGCCTGCGTGGCGATCGACTCCGTCCGGGACGGCGACGAGTGGCACGGCCGTCGCCGGATCTCGAGCTACCGTCTCGAACCGGATGCGCCGCTGGCGCTCTTCGACGCGCGTCTCGAAGCGCATGCCGACTGGGCCCGCCGCGTCGTGTACTTCGACGTCGAGACCACCGGCCTCAGCGGCGGCGCCGGCACGCTGGCGTTTCTCGTCGGCTGTGGCTGGTTCGAAGACGACGGGTTTCGAGTGAGGCAGTTCTTTCTCGCCGGTCCGTCCGGCGAGCGCGTCCTGCTCGACGCGCTCGCCGAGGAATTCTCGGACACGACGCTGCTCGTCACGTACAACGGGCGATCGTTCGATGTCCCGTTGATGGAAACGCGCTGGGCGTTTCACCGCGAATCGCCCGCGACAGACGACCTCGCGCATTTCGACATGCTCCCGACCGCGCGCCGTCTCTGGGGCCGCGCGCAATTCCGTAGCGCGGCACGTAGCGCGGCCCAGGTTTGGGGCCGCGATTCACATAGCGCGGTCCGGGCTTCGGACCGCGACCCCTACGACATGGCCCCGCGCGAGAGCTGCAGCCTCTCGTCACTCGAGCGTTCGGTCCTCGGTTTTCATCGACACGACGATGTGCCGGGCCTGGAGATTCCGACGCGCTATTTTCATTTCCTGAGAACGGGTGATCACGCGGTGGTGGAGGGCGTGCTCGAGCACAATCGCCACGACCTGCTCTCGCTGGCCGCGGTCATGTCGCATGCGCTCGCGCTCGCGCAGGACGGCCCGGAAGCGTGCAGGGAAGCGGGCGAACAGGTCGGACTGGGGCGCTTGTACGAAAGAGTGGGGCAGACGGATCGCGCGACGCGCGCGTTCGAGCTGGCGGCGGCGACCGGCGACCGCGACGTGCGCAGTCACGCGCTCGCCAGGCTGGCCGTGCTGCTCAGACGCGGGGCGCGGTTCGACGAGTCGGCGGCCGCATGGCGCGGCGTGCTGGATCTGGCCGGTCGAGGGGACGACGCGGCGAGCCCGCTCGCACGCCGCGCGGCCGAGGCGCTCGCGATTCATCACGAGCACCGCGCACGGGATCTCTCAAAGGCCAGACGCTACGCCGAATCGCTGAAGACCGACGCCAAGGGCCGCTTCAGGCAGGACGTCGAGCATCGCATCGGACGACTCGACCGCAAACTGCAGGGATCGGAACGGCAGGCACCGCAACTCGACTTGGAGATCGACGACTGATCTCCCCGCACGCAAGTCGCATCGATGCATCGATCCATCGATGCATCGCAAGAACACTCGTTACGCGTTCGCCTGAGTCTTCTTCGACTTCGCGGCTTTGTTGGCCTTCGTCGCCGCCTTCCGCCCTTCAACCGACTGCGCGCCGAACCGCTTCGTGAACCGCTCGACGCGGCCTTCCGTGTCGATCAGCTTCTGACGGCCCGTGAAGAACGGGTGGCAGGCGTTGCAGATCTCGAGGTGAAGCTCCGGTTTCGTGGAGCGCGTCGTGAAGGTGTTGCCGCACGCGCACCGAACTTCGACCACGTGGTACTTTGGATGAATCCCGGGTTTCACTGTCTGCTCCTCAGGGACGCGAACAAAAATCCAGTATAGCACCGCGAAAACTGCGACGTTCGCGCCTGAACCTCGAAGTTCGATAAGTTCTTGTTACGCAACAATATACGTCCGCTCCCAGCGGTGGCGCCGGAGCCGGTTCAGGAGCGGCGTTTCGAGCGCGCGCCCGTCGGACACCGCCAGGTTCGCCTCGACGTGACGCGTCCGGCGCATGCCCGGAATCACCGTGGATACGTCGGGGCTGGCGAGAATGAATCGCAGCGCCAGCTCCGGGAGCGACATGCCGGCCGGCACGTCGGCGCGGATGTCTTCCACGCGCTCGAGTGTGTCGGCGAGCTTGTCGGGCGTGAAGTACAGGTTGCGCCAGTCGCCCGAGGGCCACGTCATGTCGCGCGTCATGGTGCCCGTCAGGCTGCCCTCGTCGAACGGCACGCGCGCGATCACGGCGATGCCCAGCTCGCGGCACAGCGGGAACAGCTCGTCCTCCGGATTCTGATCGAACAGGTTGTAGACGACCTGCACGCTGTCGATGAGCCCGGTGCGAAGCGCGCGCAGGCCATTCGCGGGCTGCCAGCGATTCAGGCTGATGCCGAATCCTCGAATCAGCTTCTCGCGCTTCAGGTCGTCGACCGCGCGGTGCCAGCGATCGTTCGTCGCCCACTCGTCGGTCCACACGTGCATCTGCTGCAGATCGATCTGCCGCCCGCCGAGATTCTCGAGACTCGTCTCGGTCGCCTGCCGCATGTAGTCGGCGGGGAAGACATCTTCGAGCGCATACTCGGGCATCGCCGGCCAGCGCCTGTTCTTCGGCGGGATCTTCGTGGCGACGATGAGCCCGGGGTCGCGGTGATGCTTCAGGACCTGGCCGAGCAGCTGCTCGCTCTTGCCCTCGCCGTACGCGAGCGCCGTGTCGAAGAAGGTGCAGCCGAGCGCGATCGACCGCTCGAGCGCCGCGACCGACAACTGGTCATCCGATCCGCTCCAGCCGCCCATTCCCCACAACCCGTAGCCGACCTCGGAGACCGGCCAACCAAGACGTCCGAACTTGCGTGAGCGCATCGGGCGATTCTATCTACTGACGCTTGTAGGCACTAGGAACTAGCGCCAAAGGCCAAGGGCCGAGGGCCGAGGGCCGACGTAGGGCGGCTCGGGTTGTGAGCCGCCGCAGGCCTTGACACTACTACGCAAAACGTAGTATTACGTATGGCGATATAGGCAGATGAAGAAACCACACGAATCGCTCGCCGACCTCGGCCGGTTCTCGGAGCCGGCGCTGTTGATTCTGATCTCGCTCGCCGACGGTCCGAAGCACGGCTATGCGATGACGCAGGACATCGAGACCGTGTCCGGACAGCGGCTCGGCCCGGGCACGCTGTACGGCGCCATCGCACGCCTCGAAGCGCGCAAGTGGATCGAGCCGCTGCCGGCCGACGACCGGCGCCGGCCGTATCGACTGACTGCGGCGGGCCACCGGGTCCTGCGCGCGCGGCTCGACAGCCTGCGCGCGATGACGCGTGTTGCGCAGTCGAGGCTGGCCGATGTGTGACAAGGGCCAAGGCCCGAGGGCTAAGGGCCAACGTAGGGCGGCTCGGGTTGTGAGCCGCCAGGACAACTTGTCATGACCGCCGCGCAACTCCTCCGTCTCTACCCGCGCGAATGGCAGGAGCGGTACGGCGAGGAGTTTCTCGCGACCGTCGGAGACGAGGCGCTGCGCGTTCAGCAAGTCATCGACATCGTCTCTGGCGCCATCGACGCGTGGTTCTCGTCGGAAGTGCGCCGGAGCGCGGCAGGAACCACCTCTCAAGGAGATGTCACCATGCATGAGGTACTGAAAGCGGCATGCGGCCACGGTGAAGTTCGGTATACGACACGCGACTCGTTGCTCGGCGCGGCGGTGCTCCTGGTCGGGACCTTCGTGTTGATGGCGATCGGGATCTTCGCGAGTCGATCGGGATGGCCAGTGACCGGGGAGGCCTTGAAGAGCCTGGCATTCCCTGTGTCTCTGGCGGTGTCGATGCCGATGACCTTTCTCAAAGGCCAGCCGCGGAAGGCGCAACTCGTCATCTGCGGCGGGACGGTGCTCATGCTCGGCGGCGCGACGTACCTTGCCACGCTGATTTGAGCGTCGCGGCCCCGCTGCCGCCGAAGTTCGAACTTCGAGGTTCCCCTGTGTATGATCCCTCTGTCCGGAGGGACTGCAATGAAACGCTCGACCATCCTGCTCGCGATCGTGCTGACCGCCGCGCTCGCGGCTCAGACTGGCGAGACCGTGGACGCGGCAGCGGTCGCAAAGATTCGCGACGAGGGTCTCAATCGATCCCGTGTGATGGACACGATGTTCTGGCTGACGGATCGATACGGTCCGAGGCTGACCGGATCGCCCGAGTTCGAAGAGGCCGGTGACTGGGCGGTGAAGCAGCTCCAGGACTGGGGCGTGACCGGCGTCCGTAAGCAGCGCTTCCCGTTCGGCCGCGGCTGGTCGCTCGCGAAGTTTCACGCGACGATGGTCGAGCCGCGGGTGATGCCGATCATCGGCCTGCCGAAGGCCTGGACGCGCGGGACGAACGGCACGTTCACGGCGGACGTCGTGCGCGTGCAGATCGCCAGTGAGGCGGAGGCCGCCAAGTACAAGGGCCAGTTGCGCGGCAAGATCGTCCTGACCCAGCCGGCGCGCGAAGTCCGCATGCTCGACGGCAGCATCGTCCTTCGCTACGGGGACGACCCGAAGTGGATGGAAGAGGTCGCTGTCGGTGCCCTCCGCCTCGGGGACGCGGCGCCGGCGGCGGGGGCGGAGGCGGTGGCGAGGCGCGGCGGCGGCGGCGCGGCGCTCCGTTCAACGTGAATCAGTTCTACAGAGACGAGGGCGTGCTGGCGCTGTTCGATCGAGGCGCGAACTCCGATCTGCTCGGCCGGCGGCAGCGACCTGACCTGGCAGACGCAGCGTGTCGATGGCGGCACGGTCTTCGTGCAGTCCGGCGGCCGCGCCGGTGACGCGCCGGACGCGAACCTGCCGCAGGTGACGCTGGCCGTCGAGCACTACAACCGGATGGTCCGGCTGCTCGAGCACAACGTCCCGGTCAAGGTCGAGCTGAACATCGAGACGAAGTTCCGCGAGGAGACGCAGCCGGGCGGCTTCAACGTCATCGGCGAGATCCGCGGCACCGACAAGGCCGACGAGGTCGTGCTCATCGGCGCGCACTTCGACTCGTGGCAGGGCGCGACAGGCGCCACTGACAACGCCGCCGGCTCCGCGGCGATGATGGAAGTGCTGCGCATCCTCAACGCGACCGGCCTGAAGCCCCGCCGTACCGTGCGCATCGGGCTCTGGGGCGCGGAAGAGAACGGGCTGATCGGCTCACGCTTCTATGCCCGCGAGCACCTGGGCGCGCCGCCCGCGGCGGGGCAGTCCGGCATTCAGGATCCAAAACCCGAGCTCAACAAGACCTCCGCGTACTTCAACCTCGACAATGGCACCGGCAGGATTCGAGGGATCTGGATGCAGGGCAACACGGCCGTGCGCCCGATCTTCGAAGAATGGATCAAGCCGCTGAAAGATCTCGGCGTCGAGATCCTCGGCCCGCGTTCGGTCTCGCAGACCGATCACACGAACTTCGACGCGCTCGGGATTCCGGCGTTCCAGTTCATCCAGGAACGCTACGAGTACAACTCGCGGACGCATCACTCCAACATGGACTTCTACGATCGAGTTCAGCCCGAGGACATGAAGCAGATGGCGACCGTGGCGGCGGTGTTCGTCTGGCAGACGGCCAATCGCGCCGAGCTGCTGCCTCGGAAGCAGTGATGCCGGCGCGTCAGCTCCTCGTGTTCAAGATCGGCTGCATCGCAGCGCTCCTGACCGCGATGCTGCACATGGCGGGACATCTCTCCGGCCCGCCGCCGCCCGCGAACGAGACCGAAGTCAAGCTCATGGACCTCGCGACGAACTACAAGGTGACGTTCCCGGGGGGCGCGCAGCGGTCGCTCATGGACCTTCAGGCGGGTTTCAGTTTGAGCTTCGCGGTGTTCCTCGCCACGATCGGCGGCACGGGCCTCGTCGTGAAGCGACGCGCGTCTGGCGACGCCGTCCTGATGCTCGCTGTGGCGCGCGCGTTCGCCGGCGCCGGCCTCGTCCTCCTGGCGATTTCGCTGACGTACTTCTTCATCATCCCCACGATGTGCATCGCGTTCGTGACGGTCTGCTTCGCTATTGCGTCTGTCGCGTCGCCGGCGGCGGAGTGACCTCGCTCCCGGCACGCTCCGCGGCCAGTTGACGAAGCCGGCGCAGGTCCACCTTGCCCGACCCGAGCGTGGGAATCGCCTCGAGGTGAAACAGGCTGTCGCGCCGCGGCAGCCAGAGCTTCGGGAGCTCGGTCGCCGTCAACTGATCCCAGAGCGCGTCCGCGGTGACATCGGCGCGCGTGTGAAAGGCGACCAGCCGCTCACCGCGTGACGCATCGGGGATGGCCGTCACCGTGCAGCACGGCTCGCCGAGGATCAGGTTGATCGCCTCTTCGATCCTGAGATGCGGCACCATCTCGCCCGCGATCTTGCTGAATCGTGAGAGCCGGTCCGTGATGAAGATGAACCCGTCCTCGTCGATCATCGCGATGTCGCCGGTGACGTACCAGCCGTCCCGCATCGCTTCGGCCGTGCGCTCGGGATGGTTCAGGTACCCGACCATCATGTTCGGGCCCTTCACGAGCAGGAGACCCTCCCGGCCCACGAGCGGGCCCTCGCCCGTTTCCTGATCGACGACCTTGGCGGAAACGCCCGGAATCGGATGGCCGACCGATCCGAACTTCGATCCGATCTGCTTCTCCCGGTGGTGCTCGACGTTCGGGCGATTCACGGACACCACCGGCGACATCTCGGTGCAGCCGTAGCCCTCGAGGAGCGCGATGCCGAACTGCTGCTCGAACGCCGTCGCGATCGGCTCGCGCAGCTTCTCCGCGCCGACGATCGCGTACCGGAGATGCGCGAACTGCTCCTTCGTGCACCGGCGGAGGTACGAGGCACAGAACGTCGGCGTGCTGATGAGCATGCTGCCTTTGTAGGCCTCGGCCAGCTCCCCGATCGTCTTCGCGTCCATCGGATTGGGATGGTAGGCGGCCGCGCAGCCCTGAAGGAGCGGGAACCACAACGTGCCCGTGAGGCCGAACGAATGGAAGAAGGGCAGCACGCCGATGAAGCAATCGGTCTTCCCCATGGGGAAGATCTGCGCGAGCGCGTCGACGTTGGCGAGGATGTTCGCGTGCGTGATCATCACGCCCTTCGGCACGCCGGTGCTGCCGCTCGAGAAAATCACCGTCGCGAGAGACGCGGCCGTCCGGCCGTGCCGATGGCGGCGGACGAGCAGCGACGCGGGCGTCAGGCGCGTCGCAATCAGCGCGCGGACGCGCTCCAGGCCGCCGATCTCCGCTCTCAGGTCCTCCAGAAAGACCATCGAGGGGAGTGCCGCAATCCCGGCCTTCTCGAGAAAGCGCTTCGACGTCAGGATCGTGGAGATCCTCGCCTCCTCGATCGCCTCGCCCATCGCCTCGGACCCGCTGGTGAAGTTGAGGTTGACCGGAATTCGGCCCGCGGCCAGCACCGCGATGTTGGCCAGAGCGCCGCCGACGCTCGACGGGAGCAGCAGCCCGATCACTTCCTGATCGGGCGTCCTGCGGCGGATGCGCTCCGCAAGCAGGAGCGAGCCGACGAGCGCGCGCCCGTAGGTGAGCTTCTGGCCGGTGCTGTCCGCCATGGCCAGCCGGCCCCACCCGCGCTTTGCCGTCCGGATGAACGCTGTGTGCAGCAGGTCGTCGGGATTCCGTCGATGCGCCATCGCCTCGCCCGCGAGCTCCATCACCGCCATGCGCGCTTCGCCGGCCGTCACCGAGGAAGGCAGCGGATCGCCGAACGCGACCGTCACATCGTACGGGATCCGCTCCGGCAGTTTCCAGAAGAAGCGCCCTTTCTTGAAGCTGAAGATGCTGCCCCAGACGCGATCCAGGTAGACCGGAATCACGGGAACATCGAGCCCCTGCAGGATGCGCTCGAAGCCGCGACGAAACGGCAGCAGGTTGCCGGTCCGGCTGATCGCGCCTTCCGCGAAGATGCAGACGACGTGGCCCGCGGCCAGCTCGGCCCGAGCGCGGTCGATGGCGTCGCTCACTTCCTGCTTGTTGCCGGCGGTGATGGGAATCGCGTGCAGGTGCCGCAGCAGCCAGCCCAGGCCGACGCGATTGAAGTACGGACCGTACACGAGGAACCGGACGAAGCGCTGAATGCACGCGCCGACGAGCGCGCCGTCGATCATCGACACGTGGTTCGCGATGATGAGCGCGGGCCCGCGCACCGGGACGTTCGGCCGTCCGACGATCTTGATGCGATAGACCGAGTGCGTGAGCAGCCACAGCAGGAACCGCATGAAGAAATCCGGCACCAGCATGAGCACGACGACCGTCGAGACGAGAGTGAGGAGGCCGGCGAGCACGAACAGGAACGCGCTCGAGACGTGAAACCACTCGGTGAGCGTGAACACCGTCGCGGCCGCCGACAGGCCGCCGAACGTGTTCACGAAGTTGCTCGTGGCCATCAGGCGGCCCTTCTCGCGATCGTCCGCGCGCTGCTGCAGCAGCGCGTTCAGCGGCACGGCAAACAAGCCCAGGAACAACCCGAAGAACGCGAGCGAGATGCCGGCGCGCATGAACGACGGCGCCGACGTCGAGAGCACGAGGATGAAGAGGCCCATGCCAATCGACCCGAGCGGCACGAGACCCGGCTCGACCTTGTCGCCCGAGAGCCGCCCCGCCGCGAGCGCGCCCATCGCGATGCCGACCGCGAGAAACGTGTAGAGGCGGGCGGAGCCGCCCTCGGTGACGCCGAGCGACTGGAGCCCGAACGGCACGAGCACCATCTGCATGAACGCGCCGAGAAACCACACGAACCCGATCCCGAGCATCGTCATCCGCAGCGTCCGGTCGGGGTACAGCGCGCGCAAGGCCGCGCGCGATCTCGGCCCACGGATTCCAGGACAGCGAGCCGCTGGCGTGCGCGGCGGGCCGCGACGTGATCCCGAAGCTGACGCCCGTCGCGAGCACCGCGAGCGCCACGAGCACGACGGCCAGCCACCAGGGCTCGTCGTGCCAGAGATCGAACATCTCGCCGCCCAGCCACGTGCCGGCGATGATCGCGACGTAGGAGCTCATCTCGAGCAGGCCGTTGGCGCGCGACAGCTCCGAGTCGTCCATCATCTCGGGCACGATGCCGTATTTGGCCGGGCTGAAGAACGCCGCCTGCGCGGCCATGATGAAGAGCCCGATGAGCAGGATGTCGCCGCGGTTGGCGAGGAGCGCGGGAATCGCCAGCAGCGTCACCGGGATCCCCATCGACGTGGTCCAGATCAGCACCGAGCGCTTGCTGTAGGCGTCGGCGAGCCGCCCTGCATAGCCCGAGAACAGCAGGAACGGCAGGATGAACACCGCCGCGGCAATCGACGTGCCCGTGTCCGGGTCCACCGTCCGGATCACGTAGAACGTCACGATCATCTTGAAGACGTTGTCGATGAACGCGCCGAGGAACTGGGTCGCCAGGAACGGCTTGAACCCCGGGGTCTTCAGCGTCTCCTTGTACGTGCCGCCGGTCATGGGTGTAAGTGTAGGGGGACGGGCCTGTTTTCCACAGATCTCGGCACTTTGGGGACGGGCCTGAAGCGCGTTATGTTCAGCGCATGCCACGCCCTCGCCTACGGTACTACGCCGTTCTCGGGCTCCTGGTCACGGGTCTGTCGCTCTCGGCATCGCCCGTCCGGCAGGCCCGCGCCCTTCAGGAATGGCCGGCATACGCCGCCGATCAGGCCGCCACGCACTATTCGCCCCTCGCGGGCATCACCCGTGAGAACGTGACGCAACTCAAGGTCGCGTGGGAGTGGCGTCCGGGCGAGGACGCGCTCCAGGAGTTCGGCACGCGTCCCGGGAACTTCCAGAACACGCCGCTCATGATCGACGGCGTCTTGTACGTCAGCACGCCCTACAACCGCGTCGTCGCGCTCGACGCCGAGTCGGGTCAGGAGTTGTGGTCCTACGACCCGAGAGCCTATGCCGACGGGCAGCCGCCGAACGGCACGGGCTTCGTGCATCGCGGCGTCGCGGCGTGGCGGGCCCCTTCGGCAAGCTCAGGGCAGGCCCCTTCGGCTAGCTCAGGGCAGGCGGGACGGCTGCGCGTCTTCATCAACAGCCGTTCCCGCCTGATCGCGCTCGACGGCAAGACCGGGGAGCCCATCGGCTCGTTCGGCACGAACGGCGCGGTGAATCTGACCGAAGGCCTTCGACGTCCCGTCAACCCGCGTCACTACACGAACACGTCGCCACCGGTCGTCTATCGGAATCTCGTCATCCTCGGCAACGGCGTCGGCGACCGACTGGTCTACAAGGGCGATCCGCCCGGCGACGTGCGGGCGTTCGACGCGCGCACGGGCCGGCAGGTCTGGCGCTTCAACACCGTGCCGGAGCCGGGAGAGACCGGTCACGACACGTGGACGAACGACGCGTGGAAGCACGTGGGCCACACGAACGTCTGGGCGCCCATGTCGCTCGACGAGGCGCGGGGCCTGCTGTATCTGCCGGTGAGCACCCCCAGCAACGACTTCTTCGGAGGCGATCGACCCGGCGCGAATCTCTTCGGCGAGTCGCTCGTGTGTCTCGACGCCGCGACCGGGAAGCTGCGATGGCATTTTCAGGTCGTGCATCATGGCCTCTGGGACTACGACCTGGCATCGGCGCCGAACCTGGTCACGATGACCGTCGCGGGCCGCCGCGTGGACGCGGTCGTACAGCTCACGAAGCAGGGCTTTGCGTTCGTCTTCGATCGCGTCACCGGGAAGCCGATCTGGCCGATCGAGGAGCGTCCCGTCCCGCCGAGCGACGTCGCGGGCGAGCAGGCGTGGCCGACGCAGCCGTTCCCGACACGCCCTGCGCCGCTCGCCGCACAAGGCGTGACGTTGGACGACGCGATCGACTTCACGCCGGAGCTGAGAGCGCTCGCGCAGGCGGAGCTGCAGAAAGCTCGTATCGGTCCGCTCTATACGCCGCCCTCGACGCTGGGGACGATCATGCGGCCCGGCATCATCGGCGGCGCGAACTGGGGCGGCGCGGCGTTCGATCCGGATTCCGGGATCCTGTACGCGAAGATCAGCCACCAGGCCGCGCTCGTCCGTATCGTCCCGGCCGAGCGACAGACGACCGGACCGCGCGCGGGGGAGGTTGACGCCGACTTCGTCGGCAGCCTCGGCGGCGGCACCAGTTTCACGCCACCGCCGCCGGCCGACGCGGCGCCCGGGACCAAGGTGCCAGCGCTGCCCTTGTTCAAGCCGCCGTACGGGGAGCTGGTCGCCCTGAATCTCAACACCGGCGAAATCGCGTGGCGCGCGCCTGTGGGCGACTCAGCGGCGATTCGCAATCACCCGCTGCTCAGAGGCGTCACGCTGCCCGAGCGCCTCGGCGTCCCCGGCGCGCCTGGCGCCATCGTCACCAGAGGCGGCCTCGTGTTCGTCGGCGGCGGCGATACCGGTCTCAATGCCTTCGACAAGACGACCGGCGCGCTACTTCACCGGATCGATCTCGGCCGTCCGACGACCGGGACGCCGATGGCGTACCGCACGCAGTCCGGTACGCAGTTCGTGGTGATTGCGACGGGGAGCGGTGGGAGTGCGAGTCTTGTCGCGGTGAAATGACCTCGGGGGTCATTTTACGAAAAACGTAAAATGACCCCCGAGGTCATTTCCGTTTCTGGCACCGAAGTTGATCCTGTCGACTCCGTGCCGGAAAGACCAAGAAGCGGAACTGGCGGGACCGTGTTTCATGTGCTCAATCGCGCCGTTCGACGAGCACGACTCTTCGAAGACCCTGCTGACTACGGCGCTTTCGTGAGGACGCTCCAAGAGGCGCAGCATCGAACGCCGATCCGGATCCTTGCATACTGCGTCATGCCCAATCACTTTCACTTCGTGGTTTGGCCCGTTCATGACGGAGAACTCTCGGAATTCATGCACTGGTTCACAACCACCCACAGTAAACGCTGGCACGCTCACCGAAAGACGACCGGCACGGGGAGCGTCTACCAAGGCCGGTTCAAGGCATTTCCCGTACAGTCAGATGGCCATTTTCTGACCGTGTGCCGGTATGTTGAACGGAACCCCTTGCGGGCCAATCTGGTAACACTGGCTCAAGATTGGCGATGGTCAAGCCTGTTTCAACGTTGCAAAAACTGCCATGGTCCGACGCTCAGCCTGTGGCCGGTTTTGCAACCTGATGGGTGGCTCGACCTTGTGAATGGACATGAGGATCCGCAGTCCGCCAAGGCTATTCGTCGCTGCGTTCGGAAGGGTCGGCCCTATGGCACGTCAGAGTGGGCCGAGCGCATGGGCCTCACTCTCGGTCTGCAGCCCACATTTCGCTCCGTGGGTCGCCCAGCGCGGGCCCCGATCGGCAAACCCTAGAACAGGTCGCCAATCGAATCAGCCGTCGGGTCAATCCACTGCAGAAACCCTCCGACGGCGGCCAGGCCGAGGATGACCAGGGCGGCGGGCACCCGCGTCGTGCGAACCGCCGCGGACATCGTCTGATTGGCCCCAGCCTGCCGCAGGCGGTGCCAGATGCCGGCCACGAGCAGCGCGTCGAGCAGGACTTCGGCAAGCAGTAACGGCGCGGCCGCGATGACCAGCACGAGCAGAGCGATGGCGATGAGCAGTCCAGTGATCACCAAGGCGACCGGGATGTCGTCAAAGACGTTCAGAAAATCCAGCCAGTTCACGAGGTCTGGATTGAACGGCTTGCCGGGCGCGGCTTCCGGGACCCGTTTCAGGCGCTGGAGCTCCCGCACCAGCTCCGGGCGGGCCAATTGCCGCCTGGCCCAGAGCCGCAACACCCAGAGGAAGAAGACGTAGGCGCACAGTGCGGCGGCAGGGTAGCGAAGCCACATCGGCCTCAGGCCGAGATGAAGCAGTCCGAACGACGCCGCAACGCCAACGCCGCCGGTCAGCAGGAGAATGAAGAACAGTTGGATACGAGGCCGGCCGTACCGGCGTAGATACTTCGCGATGAGCGACGTGTCAGAATCGACCTCGGGGGTCATTTTACGTAAACCGTAAAATGACCCCCGAGGTCATTTCAGTGTCTCGTGCCCAGCTCCCCGCCGAGCTCGGCCTCGGGGCTGGGGGGCGGGAGGGCCGGCAGGGGGCCGGCGAGGGCCTGGCGGAGGACTTCGTCCATCGTCTCTACCAGGTGAATGTTCATGACGTCGAAGACGTTCTTCGGGATGTCGGCGAGGTCCTTCTCGTTGTCCTTGGGGATGAGGATGTTGGTCAGGCCGGCGCGATGCGCGGCCAGCACCTTCTCCTTGACGCCCCCAATCGGCAGCACCTTGCCGCGGAGCGTGATCTCTCCCGTCATCGCGACGTCGCGCCGGGTCGGCACGCGCGCGAGGGCGGAGACGAGCGCCGTGGCCAGCGTGATGCCGGCTGACGGGCCGTCCTTCGGAATGGCGCCCTCGGGGATGTGCACGTGGACGTCGGTCCGGCGGTAGAAATCGCGCGGGATGCCGAGATCCTCAGACCTCGAGCGCACCCAGCTCATCGCCGCCTGCGCGGATTCCTGCATGACGTCGCCGAGCTTGCCGGTGAGCATCAGACGTCCACGACCGGCCATGAGCGTGGCTTCCGTCACCAGAATCTCGCCACCCACTTCGGTCCACGCGAGGCCCGTCGCGACGCCGACCTCGTTCTTCTCCTCGGCCATCGACGGCCGGAACCGCGGCACGCCGAGGTACTCGGTGACCTTGGCCGCGTCGATTTCCTCACCGAACATCTTGCCCTCGACGACGACCTTGCGGGCGATCTTGCGGCAGATGGACGCGATCTCGCGCTCGAGATTGCGCACGCCGGCCTCGCGCGTGTAGCGCTGGATGATCTGCCGGAACGAGTCGTCGGTGAACTTGAGGTTGTCCTTCGTCAGGCCCGCGCCCTCGATCGCCTTCGGCGCGAGGAACCGCGACGCGATCTCGACCTTTTCCTGCTCCGTATACCCGGCCAGCTGCAGCACTTCCATGCGGTCGCGCAGCGCCTGCGGGATCGTGTGGAGCACGTTCGCCGTGCAGATGAACATGACGGACGACAGGTCGAACTCAACGTCGAGGTAGTGGTCGAGGAACGTGTGGTTCTGCTCGGGATCGAGGACCTCGAGGAGCGCCGCGGACGGGTCGCCGCGGAAGTCCATCGACATCTTGTCGACCTCGTCGAGCAGGAAGACCGGATTCAATGTGCCGGCCTTCTTCATCATCTGGATGATCTGGCCGGGGAAGGCGCCGATGTAAGTGCGGCGATGCCCGCGGATCTCGGCCTCGTCACGCACGCCGCCGAGCGAGAGCCGGACGAACTTCCGGTTCATCGCGCGCGCGATCGACTTGGCGAGCGAGGTCTTGCCCACGCCCGGAGGTCCGGCGAAGGTGAGGATGGTCGCCTTGGGTTTCTTGACGAGCACGCGCACGGCCAGGAACTCGATGATGCGCTCTTTGATCTTCTCGAGCCCGTAATGGTCCTCGTGCAGGATCGTCTCGGCGCGCTTGAGGTCGCGGCTTTCCTTGGTCTTCTTGTGCCAGGGAACGGCAATGAGCCAGTCGAGGTAATTGCGCGACACCGTGGCTTCGGCCGACATCGGCGGCATCGCCTCGAGCCGTTTCAGCTCGTCGATGGCCTTCTTCTCGACCTCTTTCGGCATCCGCGACTGTTCGATCTTCTTCTTCAGATCCTCGACCTCGTTGCCCTTCTCGTCCTTACGGCCCAGCTCGCGCTGGATCGCCTTCATCTTCTCGTTGAGGTAGTACTCCTTCTGCGCCTTCTCCATCTGCTTCTTCACGCGAGACTGGATGCGGCGGTCGACCTGGAGCTTGTCCACCTCGGCTTCGAGGACGGCGACGATGCGGGAGAGGCGCTCGACGGGGGCGACGATCTCGAGGAGGTTCTGCTTCTCCTCGACGCCCACCTGCAGGTGCGCCGCGATCGTGTCGGCCAGCCGCGACGGGTCGTCGACCCGGACGGCGGCAATCATCGCGTCGTACTGCAGGTTGTTCGAGAGCTTGATGTACTGCTCGAAGAGGGAGACCACGCGGCTCATGACGCTCTCGGCGTCCGAGGCCGGCTCGACCTTCTTCGGGATCATCTTCACGGTGACGCGGTAGAAGCCCTTGTCTTCCTTCCACTCGACCGCGCGGGCGCGCTCCACGCCCTCGACCAGCACCTTGATGTTGCCGTCGGGCAGCTTCAGGGACTGGACGATATTGGCGACGCACCCCATCGTGTAGATGTCCGCCGGCTGCGGATCGTCAATCGACGCGTCGTGCTGCGCGGCCAGGAAGATCTTCTTGTCGGTCGCCAGCGCGTGCTCGAGCGCGCGCGTGGACGACGGCCGTCCGATGACGAACGGCATCATCATGTGGGGGAAAACCACGACGTCCCTGAGCGGAACGACGGGGAGCGTTTCGTACTGATCCAATGAGTTAACCTGCCTTCTCGATTACGGTAATCGGCTTCTCTTTCGACTCTACCACCTCGCGCGTGATCACGCACTCCCTGATCTTCTTCTGACCTGGGAGGGTGTACATCAAGTCGAGCATGATGTCCTCGATGATCATGCGCAGGCCGCGCGCGCCGATCTTCCGGCGGAGCGCTGCCTCCGCAATCGCCTCGAGCGCATCGTCGGTGAAGCGAAGCTTGACGTTCTCGTATTCGAAGAGGCGCTGGTACTGTCGGGTAATGGCGTTCCGAGGCTGCGTCAGGATCTGGATGAGCGCCGCCTTGTCAAGCTCGTGCAGGCTGCCGACCACCGGCAACCGGCCGACGAACTCGGGGATGAGACCGTATTTGATCAGATCCTCCGGCTCGACCTGCTCGACGAGCGCGGTCGACTCCTTGACCTTCGTCGTCGGGGCGACGTCGGTCTTGAAGCCCATGGTCTTCTTGCCGAGGCGCCGGGCGATCTGCTTGTCGAGCCCGACGAACGCGCCGCCGCAGATGAACAGGATGTTCGTCGTGTCGACCTGGAAGAACTCCTGGTGCGGGTGCTTGCGCCCGCCCTGGGGCGGCACGTTGGCGACGGTGCCCTCGAGGATCTTGAGGAGCGCCTGCTGCACGCCCTCGCCCGAGACGTCGCGCGTGATCGACGGGTTCTCGTCCTTGCGGCAGATCTTGTCGACTTCGTCGATGTAGATGATCCCCTGCTGCGCCTTCTCGATGTCGCCGCCGGCCGCCTGCAGGAGCTTGAGGATGATGTTCTCGACGTCCTCGCCGACGTAGCCGGCCTCGGTCAACGTCGTCGCGTCGACGATGGTGAACGGGACCGAGAGCAGGCGTGCGAGCGTCTGCGCGAGCAGCGTCTTGCCGGTGCCCGTCGGGCCGATGAGCAGGATGTTCGACTTGGTCAGCTCGACGTCGTGCCGGCCGCGCGACTGCTTCTGAATCTCGAGCCGCTTGTAGTGGTTGTAGACGGCGACGGCGAGCTTCTTCTTCGTCTGCTCCTGGCCGATGACGTACTCGTCCAGGAACTTCTTGATCTCGACGGGCATCGGGAGCGACGAGCGCGCGCCGCGATCGAACTTGTTGTCATCCGCGATGATGTCGTTGCAGACCTCGACACACTCGTCGCAAATGAAGACCGTCGGGCCCGCGATCAGCTTGCGGACGTCGTTCTGGTCTTTGTTGCAGAACGAGCAGCGGAGAACCTCGTTCTCGCCAGTCTTTTTTGTCGTCATTGCACCTTCCCGGGCCTCTAGTCCTTATCGGCAGCCGGGAGCGGCCCCGTTAGCAAGTTCTGCCCATCTACGCTCGTCGAATGAGCACGTCATCAATAATACCGTATTCCTTCGCCTGGACCGCGCTCATGATGTAGTCGCGGTCCGTATCGTCCTGAATCCGGGTCAGCGCCTGGCCCGTGTGCAGCGCCAGAATTGCATTCAGTCGCTCGCGCATGCGCAGGATTTCCCTGGCGTGAATGTCGATATCGCTCGCCTGTCCGGCCAGGCCCGAGAGCCACGGCTGGTGAATCAGGATGCGTGAATTGGGCAGCGAATAGCGCTTCTTGGGCGCCCCGGCCGTGAGCAGGACCGCCGCCATCGACGCGGCCTGCCCGATGCAATAGGTCGCCACGTCGGGCTTGATGAACTGCATCGTGTCGTAAATCGCGAGCCCGGCCGTGATCGAGCCGCCCGGGCTGTTCACGTAGAGCAGGATGTCGCGCTCGGGGTCCTCGGCTTCGAGGAACAGCATCTGCGCGATCACGAGGTTGGCGACCGTGTCGTCGATCGGCGTGCCGATGAAGATGATGCTGTCTTTGAGCAGCCGCGAGAAAATGTCGTACGCGCGCTCGCCGCGGTTGGTCTGTTCGACCACCATCGGCACGAGTTGGGAGAGGTTGGAGGGCATAATCAGGGATTGTATCGGCAATGGCGCGATCAGCCGTGAGTGATCGCCGCGCGTTCCAGCAGCCAGGCCATGGTCTTCTCGCGGCGCACGCCGGAGCGGATGCGTTCCACCGCGCCGTCCTTTTCCAGCCGGGCGCGCACGGCCGTGGCGGTGCGGCCCGAACGCTCGGCGAAGCGCTCGATCTCGGCCGTGACGTCCTCGTCGGCGGCGTCGATGTTCTCGCGGCGCGCGATCTCGTCGAGCACCAGCGTGCCGCGCACCGTGTCGGTGGACGGCCCGCGCTGGCGCTCGCGGAAGTCGTTCCAGTCGATGTTCGCCTTGTTCGGGTCCACGCCCTGTTCCATGAGGCGGCGCACGAACTCTTCGAGCCGGCGATCGATCTCCTCGTTCACGAGCACGTCCGGCGCGGTGCGCACGCGGTTCGCGAGCTGCGAGAGCAGCTCGTGCCGCATCCGGTGCTCCGTCTCGTGCTCGGCGCTGCGCTGCAGGTCCTGCCGGACCCGATCGCGCAGCGCGTCGAGCGTCTCGACGTCGCTCACTTCCTTCGCGAACTCGTCGTCGAGCGGCAGGATCTCCTTTTTGCGGATGCCCTTGACCGCGATCTCGTAGTCCACCGTGGCGCCGGCCAGGTCGGCGGAGTCGTAGTCGGCCGGATAGTCGACGGTGAACGCCCGCGCGTCGCCCGCCGACGTGCCGATGAGGTGCTCGTCGAACCGCGGCGGATTGGTCGGCGCGCCGAGATCGATCGAGACGTTCTGCAGCGTCTCCGGCTTGTCGTCCGCGCCCCCGCGCGCGGGGCGTCCCTCGCCGGGAATCTCGATGACGCTTGTCCGGCGCGTCCGCGTGAGATCCATGAGCAGCGTGTCGCCGATGTCCGCCCGGCGATCTTCGACCGGATGCCAGCGGGCCGCCCGCTGCTGGAGCTCGGCGAGCGCGCGATCGACCGCCCCCACCTCGAGCACGGCCGGCGTCTTGCGCAACGGCACGCCGACGTAGTCGCCCGGGTCGATCGGCGGCAGCGTCTCGAAATCGGCGAGGAACGTCAGCGGCCGGCCCTCCTCGATCACCACGTCCCGGATGTCAGGCGTCGCCACCGGCTGCAGGTTCCGCTCGCGCAGCGCATTCCCGACGACCCGCGGAATCAAGTCCTGCGCGACGTCGTACAGGATCTGTTCCTTGTATCGCTGTTTCACGACGCTCGCCGGCACCTTGCCCTGCCGGAAGCCCGGCACGCGGGCGGTCTTCGAGTAGCCCTTGGCCACACGGGTGATTTCCGCTTCGACGACGTCCTCAGGAATCTCGAAGGAGAGGTGCTTGCGGGTCTCGGAGACGTCGGTGAACTCGGTCTTCATCCTGAACTGATTATGTCATCCGCCTTCGCCGAAAAGCAGGCTTCGGCGGGACAGGTCCGCCGGCATCGCCGAAAAGCAGGCTTCGGCGGACAGGTCCGCCGGCATCGCCGAAAAGCAGGCTTCGGCGGGACAGGTCCGCCGGCATCGCCGAAAAGCAGGCTTCGGCGGGATAGGTCCGCCGGCATCGCCGAAAAGCAGGCTTCGGCGGGACAGGCGCCTCAGGCCCAAGGCCACCAGGGTTAGTGGACACCGCGAGGCGCGAGCGCAGCGAGCGCCGAAGCGTGACAAGCGCCGGGGGTGGGGCCCCGGCGAACTAAAGGAAGAAGGCACCGTCTATGAAATGGACGAGGTCGGACTCGAACCGACACGGGATTACTCCCACGGGCTCCTAAGACCCGCGCGGCTGCCAGTTACGCCACTCGTCCGTTGAGTCACTCTATCGCGGTTGCGTGACTACTTTCTTAGTTGCTCGCGGGGGCCCCACCCCCGCTCGCGCGCCCGCAACGGCTCGCTACGCTCGCCTGCGGGCGGTCAACTTCCTTTAGTTCGCCGGGGCCTCGCCTCCGCCAAGGCTTCGGCGAAGCTCGCCGACGCGCCTCCGGCGCGAAGGCGGCCCACCCCCGGCGCTTGTCACGCTTCGGCGCTCGCTACGCTCGCGCCTCGCGGTGTCAGCTAACTTTAGGATCCTGAGTATCCCTTCCTCGCCCTGACTTCGTATGGCCCGCCCTTCACGCGGACCTCGATGTCGTGCCAGCCCTCACGCTTCACCTTCGCCGGCAGGTAGCGGAGCACGTAGCTCGTGCGGAACTCGGTGACGGCGATCTTGAAGGCGTCGCCTATGGGCGCCTCGTAGGCGATCCCGAAAAGCTGACCGCCCGTGCGCGACGCCAGGTCGTTCAGGAACGGTGCGCCAGCGGCCGAGAGCGCTTGCGCACCGGCCTTGCCCTGACTGGCCACCGGCACGAGCACGTGCACGACGGCATCCGAGAAGCCGGCGATCTCGCGAGCGACTGCCGGCGGCAGGATGCTCATCGTGTCCACCCCGTCGGTATACGCCACGATGAGCTGACGACGGTCGGGCTCGGACGAGCGCATCATGGCCGCCGACAAGCCGTCGACGAGCGACGTCCCGCCCTGCGCGACGAGATGCTCAACCGGTGGTCTCGGCCCGGCGGGCTGAAAGGTGAACACCTCGCGCAGCTGATGCTGGACGGCAATCAGGCGCAGGCGATCGTCACGCGCGAGCAGCTTGGCTGTCTCGAGCACGCCGTGCTTCAACCGCTCCAGCCGCGGACCCTCGACACTCCGCGACACGTCGAGGAGCAGCGTGATGTCGATCGGAAGCGTCTCGACCGACAGCGCGCTGATCGCCTGCGGCACGCCGTTGTCGAAAAGCTCGAAGTCCGAGACGGTGAGGCCCTGAACGGGCGTGTTGCCCTTGCGCACTGACACGTTCACGGTGACGCCCAGCACGCTCGTTCTGAACACGGGTGACTGCTGCGCCTGGGAGAGAACCAAGGCAGAAGGCACAAGGCAGAAGGCACAAGTCAGGAACCTTCTGGCGCGGGTCAACTTCTTCAGAAAAGAAACCAGTCGGCCAGCGTCAGTTCGTTCCGCCCTTCTGCCTTCTGCCTTCTGCCTTCTGCCCTGTCCTGTGCTTTTCACTTCACCGCCTCCCGCACGGCGGCGATGAGCGCCGGCGCCCGGCGAAAGTCCGCCGGCCAGTAGATCCACCAGGGATCCTGAGGCTGGTCGCCCGTCAGCACTCCGGTCACGAGGCGCTCGGCGACGTCACGTTGTCCCTGCCGGAAGAGCAGTGCCGCGAGCGCCATGGACGCGGATTGCGCGTTGGGCGTCACGGTGAGGGCAGATTGGTAGGCGTCGCGCGCTTCGTCGGCGCGGCCGAGACGCTCGAGCGCCATGCCGCGAAACAGGCGCGTGAGGTAACGCAGATCGGCATCGGCGAGGTCGCCATCGAGGCCGGCAAGGACTTCGAGCGCGCTCGCGGGCCGGCCCAACTCGAGCTCAACCCGCGCCAGCCGGAGCCGCGCCTCGGAGCGCGTCGGAGGATCGGGGGACGCCGTCACTTCACGGTACCTGCGGGCCGCTTCCTCGTATCGCTTCGTGATCTCGGTGGGAGGTGTTTTCGCCGGGACGAAGAACGGCGCCGCACGCTGCTCGGAGGCCACCGCGCGCTCGAGCAGCAGACGAGGCTCCTTCGGAAACTGAAATCGAGCGTGCGCGACATGCGCTTCGAGCGCATCGGGATCGACCGCGCCCGAGAACATCGCGAACGCGGCGAGATGCCACCGATGATCGAAGTCGTCCGGCGTCGCGTGCCGCCGGATGCGCCGGCAGCCCCACTCGAGCAATTTGGCGGCGTCGGTGCCTTGATCGATTCGTGCGTAGGCCGCTTCGAGCGCGAAGGCTGCCAGCGCGCGGCGGCGGAGCTCAGGCGTGCCGTACGTTCCTTCGAGCCATTTCGACGCGCTCCGATCGATGTCTGCCTCGAGTTGCTTCAGGCTTCCAACCAGCTTCAGTCTGGCCGCCACTTCGGCATGGCGTCCCGACGCATAGTCACCGAGCCACTCGAGAACCCAGGGACCCTGCGCCTGCACCGGCACCAGCGCCAGGACGGTGACAGTCGCGCAGACGCCGAGCGCCTTCCTCACGCCATGAAGATATCGCGGGCGCGTCCTGGCGGGCCACAGCCCGGCCCGCCCTACGTTAGAAATTCATCCAGCGGCTGATCTTGACGAGGAACACGTTCGTGGCGGGGGCGCTGAAGACGCCGTTGAAGTCGCGTCCGAACTGGAAGTCGCCGTAGGGCACGGTCGCCTCGCGGCCCTGCTGCCAGACGACGAACAGGGCGGAGCCGGGACGATATTCCCAGCGGAGGACGTTGGTCGTGCGGAACGAGCGGTAGTTGAAGTCCGGATTGCCGAGGTAGGCGTACGGCGCGTACCGATCGACGTACTGGGCGGCGCGGCCGTCGATGAGCTCCTTGAAGTTCGTGTAGCCGCCTGCGGAGACGAACGGCTGCGCATACAACTGCAGCGACAGTGTCGGCGTCAGCGTGTAGTTCACGCGCGTGCGAGATGCTGACCGTCGTCTGGTCGATGCGGCCGAAGACGTAGTGCGTGGCGGCCGGTCGGCCTCGACGTTCTCGACCCACTGCGCGTCGCTGACGTTGCGGGCGACGCTGATGCCGCCGGTGATGGCCAGCGCGCGGCGCGGGCGCCAGGTGACCGACGGGCCCGACGTCCCAGGCCCACGAGCCGGTCATGTCGTTGAACCACGAGCCGAAGAAGTTGATCATGACCGGCTTCCGGTTGTCGGTGTCGAGGTAGCCCCACTGATTGATGTTGCTCGTGCACGTAGCCGCCCGGCCCGCCGCGCGTGAGCCGATCCGCGAAGCCCCGCCGTGTTGACGTTGAAGCCCGTGCCGAAGCTCCAGTTGTTGATGAGCGTCCAGTGCGCGTTGACGTTGGCGCCGGCAGACCGGCATGTCGCCGTCGAAGTTCCAGCCGGCCCACTGATTGAGGTTGAACCGGAACGGTCCGCACGTACTTGCCCGGCGTGTCGTTGCGGATCTGGAACCAGCCGATCGTCGTGATGTCGTCGGCGCGCGACATGGAACCCGAGGTCGTTGACGTCGAAGCCCGGCGTCTTGTAGCTGACGTCCGAACGCTGAATCGCGTCTTCTGGCCGCTGATCTTGTTGACGTTCATCGCCCCGGCGTGCCCGCTCGAGCGACGTCGCGCGTCGGATCGTAGGTGAGCATGCGTCGGCGTCGGGACGCTGGAAGCTGTGCACGTTGCTGCGCTGCAGCCGGTCGATCGCCTCTGCCGTGCCGCGCACAGTGCTGCCGGCCCAGTAGCCCGTCAGGCTGTAGCGTCCGTCGCCGAGCCGCCAGTCGGTGTCCACGCCGCCCGTCACCGCGGAGCTCGGCAGGAACAGCAGCTCGTCGGTCAGCCGCCGGTTCGTGCTCGTGACGCATGAAGCTCAGGCGCGAGTTGTTCGTCGAACTCGCGGCTCACGCGGCCGACCGTGTAGCTCGTCGCCGGCTCGACCGGCGTGCGTCGTGGTCGTCGCAGACGACGGCCCGTCGACCGATCCGCGCGTCCTCGCGCGCTCGTGATCGCGTTGCAGCGACGCCGATCGAGAACTTGCCGACGCGGCCCGTGAGCTTCGCCGCGCCGATGATCGTCGTGTTCTGTGGCTGCGCAGCGTAGCCGCCCTCCGGCGCGTCCACGAAGCGATGCGGCGCGCGGCCGATGCGGCGCGAGTAGAACAGGCCGGTGCACGCGCCGTCGTTGCAGTCGAGGTCGAACGAGAAGTTGCCGGAGCCTTCGACGAAGAACGGGCGGCGCTCGGTGAAGAACGTCTCGAACGCGCCGAGGTTGACGACGGCCGGATCGGCTTCGACCTGGCCGAAGTCCGGATTGACCGTCCCGGTGAGCGTCAGGCCCGGCGCGATCTGGTACTTGAGATCCAGACCGGCCGACGCTGACCGGATCGGGCGACTTCGCCAGCGGATTGCCTGTCGCCACCGGCGACGTCGTCACCTGGGCGAGCGCGTACGGCGCGAGCTCGAGCCTCTTCTGCGTTGCCGGAAAACGCGAGCCCGTTCAGCTCGCCGAACGACGACACGTAGCCGCTCGCGCTCCGCGCGAGCAGCGGCCACGTGGACGTCTCGTTCAGCGTGCGCGACCGTGCGCATGACCGCAAAGCCGAACGCTGTCGCTCGACGCGGGATTGAAGCGCAGCTGCGAGAACGGAATCTGGAACTCCGCGCGCCAGCCCTGCGCGCCTTCGTGCCACGGCGACGTCCCACACGGCGTCCCAGCTCGGATCGTTGTTCGTGTCGGCGAACCAGTAGCGGTCCTGCTTGACGCCTGCGGCGTTGACGGCGAACTCGTACGCCGTCCGCTTGTCGCTGGTACGAGTCGATCATCACGCGAACCCAGTCCGACGGCGAGCCGTCGTCGCGGCGCGTGAGCATGCCGACGATCTTGTCCGGCTCGGGATCGAGCGCGCGCACCGCGACGTACAGCGCCGCCTGGTCGTAGACCACGCGAACTTCCGTCGGAGTGCGTCGGCGTCGGCGCCTTCCTTGGGATCGCGCTGGATGAATTCCGTGACGGGAACGGCGCGCGCCCAGACCTCTTCGCGAGATCTCGCCATCGATTTTCATGGCTTCCGCGCCGGCCGGGACGGCAATCGCCGTCGATCGTGAGCGTGGACGCCGGCGGACTCGAGGTGGCCGCGCGCGGCCGCGCCGCGTCGTTTGCGCTGAACCGCGCCGCTCGCGAGCGCCGCAACGATCACAATCCCGACGACCACGCGCCATTCCGCCTGCCCGCATCGCAGACCTCTGGCTTAGACGGAGGAATCCTGCGCGGGAGTTGACAGGGTGTTCCGAACTGTTCGGATTCGGACGTCCTGTATCTTCTCGCGCATGCGTCTGTTACACCACCTCATGTGCGATTCATCGCGGCGTCGCGGCCGCCGGAACGACGGTCGTTGCCGCGCGGCTGGATACAGCGCGCCGCCGATCGCCGGCGCCGCCAGCCTTATCTCATTTGCCGAGCCCGGCATCTCGCCCGACGGGCGCGAGATCGCGTTCACGTCCGGGCGGCGACATCTGGTCCGTGCCGGCCGGCGGCGGCGAGGCGCGTCTGCTCGTCGCCGACGCGGCCAACGATCGCCGCCCGCTGTTCTCGCCCGACGGGCGCCAGCTCGCGTTCGTCTCGACGCGCACCGGCGGCGGCGACATCTACGTGCTGGCGCTCGCGACGGGCGCGCGTGCGCCGCCTGACCTGGGACGACGGCCTCGAGCAGCTGGACGGCTGGTCGCGCGACGGCCGCTGGATCTATTTCAGCTCGACGAGCCGCGACATCGCCGGCATGAACGACATCTTCCGCGTGTCGGCCGACGGCGGCACGCCGATGCCGGTCAGCGAAGAGCGCTACGTCAACGAGTTCGGCGCGGCGCGCGTCGCCCGACGGGCGAACGGCTCGCGTTCGTCGCGCGCGGCATCGCGTCGAATCAGTGGTGGCGCCGCGGCAGCAGCCACATCGATCAGTCCGAGCTGTGGGCGATGACGCTTGACAGGCCGACGGCGTACACGCAGATCACGCGCCGCGATGCGCGCCAGTCGTGGCCGATGTGGAGCGCGCGACGGCCGCGCGCTGTTCTACGTCTCCGATCGCGGCGGCGCGGAGAACATCTGGACGCGGCCGGCCACGGCTGGCAGGACGCGATCGGCAGCTCACGTCGTTTCACGACGGCCGCGTGCTGTGGCCGACGATCACGACCGACGGCCGCACGATCGCGTTCGAGCGCGACTTCGGCATCTGGACGCTCGACACGGCGACGGGCCAGGCGCGCCAGGTGCCGATCGCCCGTCGCGGCGCGGCGACCGTCGCCGGCGCCGGAGCGCGTGCGGCTCAGACGTCGCAGTTCAGCGACCTCGCGCTCGTCGCCCGACGGCCGCAAGGTCGCGTTCGTCGCGCGCGGCGACGTCTTTGCCGCGTCGGCCCGCGACGGCGGCGACGCCACGCGCGTCACGCGCACGGCCGGCGATCGAGTCGCAGCCGGTCTGGGCGCCCGACAGCCGCCGGCTCGCCTACGTCTCGGCGCGCGACGGCGGCCAGCAGATCTGCTCTGTACGACTTCGCGAGCGACAGCGGAGACGGCGCTCACGAGCGGCACGGCGACCGATCTCTCGCCGGTCTTCTCGCCCGAACGGCAAGCAGATCGCGTTCCTGCGCAATCGCCGCGAGCTGCGCGTGATCGACGTCGCCACGAAAGCGGATCGCGTGCTCGCGACGGGGACGTTCGCCGACACGATCGACGAGCCGCGCCCGGTCTGGTCGCCCGACGGCACGTGGATCGCGCTGCTTCGCGATCGGCACGAAGTCGTTCACGAACGTCGAGCTCGTGCTCGCTGTCGGCGGCGGGCCGCCGCGGCCGGTGAGCTTCCTCGCGAACGTGTTTGCCGAACTCGATCGCGTGGAGTCGCGACGGCACGTACCTCCTGTTCGACACGCGCCAGCGCACCGAGCCCGGCCAGCTCGCGCGCGTCGACCTCACGCTGCGCACGCCGAAGTTCCGCGAGGATCTGTTCCGCGATCTGTTCAGCGAGCCCGTGCGACACCGACGAGCCCCACGGCTCCGAACCCAAGAACCCCGGAACTCCGCCAGACCAGACCCGGCCCGAACCCGGAACCCCGGAACCCCGCCCCTCGACTGGCTCGGGGCGCCCTGAGCTCGCCGAGGGCGGAACCCCGATCCGGTTTTCGCCGACATCCGCCAGCGCCTGTCCCTGCTTCCCGTCGGCCTCGACGTGAACGACGTCGCGCATCAGTCCCGACGGCAAGACGGCGGCGTCATCGCGGCGGCCGCCGGCCAGTCGAATCTCTACTCGTACTCGCTCGACGAGCTCGCGACCGAGCGGCCGGTCGCGCGACAGCTCTCGACGACGACGCGGCGCGAAGGCGGATGCGCAGTTCAGCCCTGACGGCCGCGAGGTCGTACTTCCTCGATGCCGGCCGCATTCAGATCGCGACGGTCGAGCGGCGCGAGGTCACGGGCGCTCAACGTCACGGCCGAGCTCACGGTGGATTTCGCGAGCGAGAAGCTGCAGGTGTTTCAACAGGCGTGGACGCTGCTGCGCGACAACTTCTTCGACGCCCGGTTCAACGGCGTGAACTGGGAGGCCTCACGCGAGCGGTACGGTCAGCGCGCCGCGGCGGCCGGGACGCCGGACGAGCTGCGCCGCGTCGTCAGCCTGATGATCGGCGATCTGAACGCGTCGCATCTCGGCATCTCCGGTCGGCGGCGGCGCCGGGCCGGTCATCGGCCGGCTCGGCCTCGCGTTCGATCGTCGGGTGTATCGAGCCGTCCGGCCGTCTGCGCGTCACGGCCGTCGTGCCGCTCGGGCCGGCGGCGCTCACGCGCAGCCTCAGCGCCGGCGACACGATCGTGGCGGTCGACGGCCGCGCAGGTGACTGCGCACGACGAACCTCGACGAGCTGCTCGCCAACACGATCGACCGTCGCGTGGTCGCTGACGGTCGCGCGCCGGCGATCGAGCGAGACGCGGCAAGTGGTCGTTCGGCCGACGAATCAGGCCACCGAAAAGGGTCTGCTCTATCGCGCGTGGGTCGAGCGCAATCGCGAGTACGTCCTGAAGGCGAGCGGCGGCCGGCTGGGCTACGTGCACATGATCAACATGAGCGCCGCCGCGCTCGATCAGCTGCACATCGATCTCGACGCCGACAACCACAAGCTCGACGGCGTCATCGTCGACATCCGCAACAACAACGGCGGATTCGTGAACGCGTACGCGATCGACGTCTTCACGCGCCAGCCGTATCTGCGAATGTCGACGCGCGACCTGCCCGAAGCGCCGGCGCGCACGGTGCTCGGGCAGCGCGCGCTCGAATCGGCGACGGTGCTCGTCACCAATCAGCACTCGCTGTCGGACGCCGAGGACTTCACCGAGGGCTACCGCACGCTCAAGCTCGGCCCGGTCGTCGGCGAGCCGACGGCGGGCTGGATCATCTACACGTGGGACGCGCGGCTCGTGGACGGATCGACGCTGCGGCTGCCGCGCATGCGCGTCAAGGCCGCCGACGGCAGCGACATGGAGATGCATCCGCGCGCCGGTGGACGTCGCCGTCGCGCGGCCGCTCGGCGAGTCGCTCGACGGCAAGGACTCGCAACTGGACGAGGCGGTGAAGGTGTTGCTGAAAAGACTGGGGCGAGCGGAATAGAAAACCGGCAATCGGGGAATGGGCAATCGGGGAATGGCAGAAAAATCGATAATGGAAAATGTAAATGGCTAATGGGTAATGGAAATCGGCTAATGGGGGAATGGCTAATGGGGAATGGCCAAGGGGTTTCCCATGGCCCGATTTCTATTACCCGTGAGCGATGTTTCTGCCATTGCCCGATTAGCCATTCCCCGATTGCCAATGGGGGAGATCAACGAGCCCGCGGGATCACCACCAGCGTGCGGCTGCGCACGGTCGCGCCCGGGCGTTTCACGCGCACGCGGATGAAGTGCACCCGGCCGTCGCGGTCTTCCTCGGTGGGTTCGACGCCGAGCAGGTAGTAGGCCGTCGTCTCGCGCAAGACGCGATCGAACACGTAGTCGCCCGTGCCCGCCTCGACGCGGAACAGCGCGCCGCCGGCCTTGCCGGCGACGAAGTCGAGACCGCGCTCCATGGCGTCGCGATCGGCAAATGCGCTCTCGAACCGATCCGCCGGACGGAGCGACCTCGGCGCGGCTGCTGAGAAGCTGTCCCGATGCGTCGTGTCCCAATGCAGGACGTACAGGCTCGTCTGGGCGTTGGCGACTTCTGAGCCCACTCGCCCGATGAGTGCCGTCACGTCCGGCCGTCCGGACGTGCGCGTCGAGCTCATCAAGCCGCCGCTCAGGAGCACGACCGTCTTGCGGCCCTGCACGACGGCGAGCGAACGAATCAGGTTCGAGAATCCCTCGAGCCGCTCGGTGGACTCGGCTTCCAGGTAGCCGGCGACCGCCGTCGCCTCCATCTGGACGGCTTCCGGACACGTGGGATCCACCGTCGGGCACTCGCGCGCGACCACCCGCTGGAACGTGTCGGTGTCGCTGGCGGTGATGTCGACGATCTCAGAAGGCGTCAGGGCGAAGACGCCGAGATAGTCGCTTCGAAGACCCATGAGCCGGTCGAGCGCGCGCGCCGCTGCCTGATGATCGTGCGTCAAGTCGAGGCTCGGCACACGGAACGGAAACGGGTACACCGCGACCAGGTCCTGCGGCCGAAGCTGGCTCAGGAACCGGCGCACGGCAGCCACGAGCGGGCGGATTTCCCCCGCGGGAAACCCCGCCTGATCGACCGCGATGACATACACGCGGCTGTCGGCCGCGACGTAGCCGGGCGTGCGAACCGGACGCACCGCCGTGCGGATATCGTCCTCCGGCGCAAAGCGAACGAGCTCCGACGTCACCACGCGACGCCGATCGCCGTCGATGTGCACCTCGAAGTCGTCGAGGCCCAGCTCCAGCATCGGGTGGCCGCTGCCGGAGACGACCTGGACGTCCACGCGCACGAGCTCGACCGCGGACCGGAACACGGTCTGCTGGCCGTCCAGCGAGACAGGGATCGACACGGGAACGAGCCAGGCCAGTGCGGCAATCAGGATCCGATGCCTCATGGATGGGAGGTCGTCGGGCGTCGAGGAATCATGACCTTGCTCCGTACGCGGACCGTGATGCCTCGTCCCTTCACGTTGACGCGCAGGAAGTGCGGCTTGCCATCGTCGATCGCCGTCGGTCGGCTCGACGCCCAGCAGGTAGTAGGCGCTGGTCTCGAGCAACACGCGGCCGAACGCGCTTTCGCCGGTGCCCGCCTCGACGCGAAGCAGCACGCCGCCGGCCTTGCCGGCGATCATCTCGAGGCCCTGTCCAATCGCATGGCGGTCCGCGAACATGCTCGCGAACCGATCGGCGGGGTTCCTCGACGGGCGATTGGAGGCCGAGTAGGCGTCGAGAAACGTGTTGTCCCAGTGCAGCACGTACAGCGCTGCGTCTGCGGCGGCCGTCTCGTCGCCGACGCGGCCCATGATCGCGCTCACGTCGGGCCGGCCCGCCACGCGGGTGCTGCTGACCATCCCGCCGCTCACCAGGACCACGTTCTTGCGCCCGGGGAAGCGCGACAACCCACGCATCAGGTTCGACAGCGCGGTGAGGCGCATCTGCGCGTCGGCCTCGAGGAACCCGGCGACGGCGCTGGCCTCCTGCCGCACGGCGTCCGGACACGACGTGTCGGTCGGGTCGCACTCGCGCCGCACGGCGCGCGCGAGCGCGTCGCCGTCGTGCGCGGTGATGTCGATGATCTCCGACGGCGACAGGTTGAACACGCCGATCCCGGCTTCGAGCTGGCCGACGATGCGATTGAACCCGCGAACGACGAGCGCATGATCGTGCGTCACGTCGAGCAGCGGCTCGCGGAAGGGAAACTCGAACAGCCCGACCATGTCTTCCGGCCGAAGCTGGTTGACGAACTGCTGCAGCGCGCGCCGGATGGGCATGATCGCCGCGGTCGAAAACGCGGGCTGATCGACGGCGATGACGTAGACACGGCTGTCTTCGGGCACGTGGCCGGGCGTGCGAATGGGCACGGTCGCGTCGAGCTTGCCGGCAGACGGCGAGTACCTGAACCAGCTCGGCCGAGACCACGCGCGCAGGACGCCCGTCGATCGCCACGGCGAAGTCGTCGAGCACGAGATTGGGCACCGGACGCCCGTCGTCTGCGACCACCTGGACGTCCACGCGAAGCAAATCGACCGACGCCTTGAAGACTGGTTGTTGAGAAATCTGGCGCGGCTCGGCCAGGACGGCGCACTCGATCCCGACCGCGAGCAGGACGATCAGCAGGCGCTTCACAGTGGGGCCACCGGGGATCATACTCCCTGATAGAGGCGTAAGGCGCGGGTGAGTTCCCGCGTGATGGCCTCGGCCAGCGCCGCCGGCCGGACGACGCGGACGCCGGCGCCAAATCCGAGCAGCCAGCTTCGCAGCGCCCAGTCGTTCGAGACCTCCAGCGTCATCCTGAGGCGGCCGTCCGGCAGCGGTTCGACGGACTGCGACTCGTGCCAGGTCGCGGCCGCGGACGTACGGGACGAGATGCGCTTCGAACTCCAGCTTCGATGCGTTCTGCCGGACCGGAGAAGACGCCCATCGATCCGCCGAAGAGGTCGGCCGGCAGTTCGCGCGTGCGGCGGAATGTCTCGTCGCGGACACTCAGGCGCTCGATGCGCTCGACGGCGAACGTCCGGAACGCATCGTACTGCGGCACCCAGGCGACCAGATACACGCCGCCCTGCGCGAGCGTCAGCCGGTACGGTTGCACGCGGTACGACTTGGCGCGGTTGCTGCTCGCGGAGAAGTAGCGCATCTCGATCTCGCGCCGATCGCGCGTCGCGTCGAGCAGCCGCCGCGGAACCGTCGCACGAGCGGCCCGGCCGCGCGGCCGGTTCGTGGTGCCGCCTTGGTCGAGATGACCTGCGGCAGCGTCGCGAGGAACTCGCGCATGCGCGGGTTGAGGCCCGCTTCGATCTTCGCGAACACGGCTCGCAGCTCGTCCGAGAGCGGCCAGCCCGAGAGGCCATCGACGAGCGATCGACTGAGGTAGAGCGCCGCGACGTCGGCGACCGACAAGCCTTCCTGCACGGATCGAAACGGCTGCGCGTCGAGCCGCCAGCGCTTCGTCTCGTTTTCCGCGCCCTCGTCGTACAGCGCGAAGCCCGCCTCCTGCAGCGCCTGGAGATCGCGACGGATCGTTCGCGTCGTCACGTTCACGTGCTTCGACAGCTCGTGAATCGTCACGCCGGTGCGGCGCGACTCGACCTCGCGAAGAATCTGCCACTGACGGATGACTTCGGCGTTTCGCACTACGACGTCTCGCTGAGCCGGGTCTGCGCCTTGCCGGCCATGTATCCGTTCCAGCCGTGGAGCGGGCCCATCAGGCCGTACAGCACGCCCGGGATCCACATCAGTCTCGTTCGGAGACGACCGACGCGAGACCGATCGACGATCACGCCCAGCGCCGTGCTGATCACGTGCGCCCGCTGCTTGAACCGGAGCGTCGTCTCGTCTTCGGGTGAAAGCTGAAGCGCCGCGCGTTTCGACCAGGCATGCCGGTACAGCAGCACGAAGAGACCGAAGATCAGCACGACGCCGCTGCTGTAGAGCAGCATGACGCTGCGAGGCTGCCCCATCCGCGGGATCTCGGCGGGCGGCAAGTGGACGACGGCGCCCAGGAGGGCCGTCGCCAGATACTTCAGCGGATAGACGTAGAACAGCACGACGAAGAGCAGCACCGAGTTGAGGAACGCCGTCCACGCGTCCTGCAGCCCGTACCGCCGGAAGAACGCGTTGTGCTCCCACCAGATGTAGCAAACCATCGCGAACGTGACGGCAAACGGCACTGACCGGCGGACCAGCAGCATGAGCTCGGCGTCGCTGTTCGCCGTTCCCAGCGAGACGACCAGCAGGGTCAGGGCGAACCCGAACACGGCGTCGCTGAACCCCTCGATTCGGGTGACCTCATGCTGGCGCCTGGCCATGGCCGGGGATTGTACAAGGCCAAAAGTGGGTAGCGGACGACTTACCTACATGGGAAGGGGGCCGGACCCGGTGTTTCAGGCCCATTTCAGGCCGGTAGGGGGTATGACCTCCGTTGTCACACGAGTTGCATAAGGTAGTGAAGAAGGAGTGCTCCCATGGTTCGTATCGACGGAACGTCCGCGCGTCAGCTCGAGCTCGTCGACGACTTCAACGAGCCAATTCCCAGGCCGATCAGGATAGGGCCACCGCGCCCGGCATTGCAGGTGCTCCGTAAGGACGTCTACGCGGAGCTCGCGCGCCGGCGCCGCCGGGCCCAAATCGCCGCGCGGCACGAGGTGGAGAGAGCCGGTACCTAGCGCCCCGCCTTCGCTGATCGCGCTCGTGGGCAGCTTCGGCGGGGCAGGCTGGGCCTATTTCTTGTGTAACCACTTCACTATTCCGGTCAACAGGCGCCTCGGCGCGAGCCGGGTGCCCTGCGCGCCCAGCCAGTTGAGGGCTCCGGGGATGACCACCCGGCGGCCGGCGAGCATGCCGTCCACTCCGCGCCTCGCGACGGCTTCAGCGGACATCAGGCCGACGGACACCAGTCGCGCGCCTTCCAGGTGCGCGCGTGCCTGAAAGCCGCTTTTCGTCGGGCCTGGACAGAGACAGGTCACGGTGACTCCCGAGCCGGCCAGCTCCGAGGCGAGCGCCTCGGAGAAGGACAACACGTACGCCTTGGTGGCGTAATAGACCGCCATCATCGGGCCCGGCTGGAATGCGGCGGTCGAGCCGAGGTTCAGGATCTTGCCGCGCGTCGCGACGAGGTCGGGAAGCAGCCGCTTCGTGAGCTCGGTCAATACCTCGACGTTCAGCCGAATCATGTCGATCTCGACGGCGAGCTCTGTATCGCGAAACGCACCGTGCAACGCGAAGCCGGCGTTGTTGACGAGGATGTCCAGACGGCCAACCGTGGCGTGCACGCGATTCACGAGCTCGGCGACGGCGCCAGGCGCGGTGAGATCCGAGACGAGGACTGTCGCGCGGATGGAGTGCTCGCGCTCGAGCTCGGCTGCGAGATCGGTCAACTTGTCCGCCGATCGCGCAGCGAGCACGACGTCGAACTTCCGGCGCGCCAGTTCCCGGGCGAGCGCCTCGCCAATGCCGCCGGACGCGCCGGTGATGAGCGCGGTTGGCATGACTACGGGAACACTCCCAGCTCCAGATAGGACCGCGCGATCTTGTCGATCGCGGTTCGGAACGCGGCGGCCCGCAGATCGCCGAGCGCGGGATTCTGCTTCAGCGCCTCGCGGATGGCGTGATACGCGACGATCATCGTCTCCTCGAGGCCGGAGTTGACGATGTCCTGCTCCTCCGGCGCCGTGAACGAGCACGCGGCGCTCCTCGTCGGAGAGCGTCTTGCCGGTCAGCGTTTCGATCGCGCGGACGAAGCTGGCCTCGCCGCGTTCCTCGAGCCGCTTCTCCATGCGGCCGAATCGCACGTGCGACAGGTTCTTGAGCCACTCGAAGTACGACACGGTCACGCCGCCGGCGTTGGCGTAGATGTCGGGAATCACCATCATGCCGCTTGCTCGCGGAAGATGGCCTCGGCGTCCGGCGTCGTCGGGCCGTTGGCGCCCTCGAGGACGATCTTCGCCTTGATGCGCGGCGCGTTGTCGGCGGTCAGCACGTTCTCGAGCGCGGCGGGGATCAGGATGTCGCAGTCGAGCTCGAGCGCGGCCGCCGACGCCGCGAGGTCCGTCGCGCCCGGGAACTTCGAGAATCGATCCGCGTCGCGTGCGGTGCGCCGCCGACGGCGTCGGGATCGAGGCCGCTTCGGTTCGCGATCGCGCCGTCGTACTCGGCGATCGCGACGATGATCGCGCCGCCTTCGTGACAGAACTTCGCCGCGTGATAGCCGACGTTGCCGAGTCCCTGCACGACGACGCGCTTGCCGTCGAGGCCGCGGTGCAGTCCGAGCGCCTTCATGTCGTCGGCGACGCTGCACGCCTCGCGCAGCGCGAAGAACAGCCCGCGTCCGGTGGCCTCGCGCCGGCCGCGCACGCCGCCCTGCGTGACCGGCTTGCCCGGTGACGCAGCCGAGCCCGTCGAGCGCGCCCGGGATGGAGCGCCAGGTACGTGTCGACGATCCACGCCATCTCGCGCTCGCCGGTGCCGTAGTCGGGCGCCGGCACGTCGATGCCCGGGCCGATGAAGTTCTTCTTCACCAGCTCGTGCGTGTAGCGCCGCGTGATGCGCTCGAGCTCGTCCGGCGTGTAACTGCTTCGGATCGATCTGCACCGCGCCCTTCGCGCCGCCGAACGGCACGTCGACGATGGCGCACTTGTAGGTCATCAGCGCCGCGAGCGCCTTGACTTCTTCCTCGTCCACGAACGGCGCGTAGCGGATGCCGCCCTTGGTCGGCAGCTTGTGATGGCTGTGCTCGACGCGCCAGGCGTTGATCGTCTCGAGCGTGCCGTCGGGCCGCGCGGAAGGGGAACGCTCATCCGGTAGACGCTGTTGCAGGCCTTGATGATGTCGAGCAGGCCCTTCGGATAGCTCGCTGCCGGCGGCCGCGCGATCGAAGTACTGGTTGACGAAGTCGAACATGCTGCCGGCGTGCGCCATCGAACCTCCCAGGGCGTCTGACTTCATACATGCCGCATCGCTGTCGACCGTCGGGTCGCAGCCGATCGAACATTCGCGCGACGGCGGCCTCGAGCGCGGCCGTGCCGGCCGCGTAGTCGCCGCGCGCGATGCCGGACCGGCGGCGCCGAACTCGACGGCGACCGGCTTCGCGCGCCACGGCAGCAGGCCGCGCCAGTTGAACGACCGGCCGCGCGGCCACAGATCGATACAGGCCGTCGAGCGCGACCGGCACGATCGGCGCGTCGAGATGCGCCGACGAGGATCGCCGCGCCCTTGCGGAACTTCTTGAGCTCGCCGTCGATCGATCGCTCGCCCTCGGGAAAGAGCATCAGCACCTTCTTCAGCCGCAGGCCGGCGGCGCCGGCGCGCATGGCGCTGACGAGATTGGCGTCGGGATCGACGGGCACGATGTTGATCGCGCGCGCGAGCCAGCGCCATGAACGGCGTCTCGAAGTACTCCGCCGCGCCGACGAAGAACAGCTGGCGGAACGTCGCGGAAGGGCAGCGCCGGCGGCGACGAAGAAGCCGTCGAGGTACGCCTGGTGATTCGGGACTGATGATGAACGGGCCGTCGCGCGGAAGGTGCTCGCGGCCGCGTCGACGCGGAAGCCGAGCAGCACGACGCGCGCAGCGAGCGCGGACGATCTTGAGCAGCGACGAAGAGCACGGCCGCGCGAATGTCCTTCGGCCGCGCCAGGTTCGCGACGAGCGCCGGATCGGGCGGCGCCGCGAGCAGCGCGTCCCACGGCCAGCGTCGGCGCTCGACGCCGCCGGCGTCGCGCCGGCGCGGCCGGCGCCGACGCGCACGGCGTCCACGAGCTGGCGCACCGTGAAGATCGTCGCGCGCACCTCCGCCGGGACGCGCGTGCCGCTGCCGCTGCTCGAGCACCGTCAGCAGCTCGACGCGCTCCATCGAGTCGAGGCCGAGATCGAGCTCGAGATTGGCGTCGGCGACGATCGCCGGGCGCGATCGAGCCGTCGCGGCGATCACCGACACGGCGCGCGGCGTGCGCCGGTCGCGGCGAGCCAGCGCGCGATCGTCGTCCGACAGCGGCCTGGCGCGTCGGCCGTCGGCCGTCGGCGCGCGTTCGCGCACGTGCCGCTCGACTTCGTGCCGTCGAATCTTGCCGGTCGTCGTCCGCGGCAGCGGCTCGAGCGAGATGTCGTAGCTCAGGATGCGCTTGTGCGCCGGCAGCTGCACCGACAGGCCCTCGATCTCGAATCGCATCAGCTCGCGCAGATTGACGATCGCCGCGCTCGCGCAGCACCTGCTTCGTCGGGCACGATGACCGCGTGCAGCCGCTCGGCCGCCGGCTCGCCCGGCCGGCGTCGAGGCCGAGCACGCAGAGCTCCTTGATGAACGCGCGACTGCCGATAGTGCGCTTCGATCTCCTCCGGATACAGATTCTTGCCGGAGCTGAGGACGATGATCTCCTTCTTGCGGCCGGTGATGTAGAGGCGGCCCGTCGCTCGTCGAGCCGGCCGAGATCGCCGGTGTGGAGCCAGCCGTCGCTGCAGCGCCTCGCGCCGTCGCGTCCGGCCGGTTGAAGTACTCGCGCATGACGATCGGGCCGCGAATCAGGATCTCGCCGTCGCAGGACCTCGGCGCGTCGTCCGGCCGAGCTCGCCGGAACGACGCGCCGAGGTCTTGATCTCCACGCCGGGAAACGGCTGGCCGACCGACGTCGTGAAGCGATCGCCGGGCCGCACGATCGTCGCGCCGCCCGACGTCTCGGTCAGGCCGTAGCGCGTTGAGGATGCGTGAAGCCGAGGCCGTAGAGATCGCGGCCGATCGCCGGATCGAAACGCGATCCGCCGGTGACGAGCAGCCGCATGCGTCGGTCCGAGCGCGCGATGCACGCGCGCGAAGATCGCGGCGGCCGGGATTCAGGCCCGCGCGATCGCGCAGCCAGACGTTCGGCGCCGATGACGCCGCGCAAGATCCGCGCGCGCGAGCGCGCCGCTTGCGCGCCGACCTCGGACATGACGCGCTGATGAATCAGATAGAAGAACTGCGGCACGCACGCGAAGATCGTGATGCCGCGCGTGCCGAGCGCCGCGACGAGCGCCGTCGAGCTGACGGTCTCGAGAAAGACGACGCGCGCGCCGACCGAGAGCGGCAGCAGCAGGTTGGCCATCTGCGCGAGCGCGTGGAAGAGCGGCAGCACGCCGAGGATCGCGTCGTGTTCGGTGACGTCGACGATCGCCGAACGCCGCCGCGCGCTCGGCGTCGAGATTCGCGTGCGTGAGCACGACGCCCTTCGGATCGGCGGTCGTGCCCGACGTGTAGAGGATGACCGCCGCCGCGTCGTCCTTGACCGCGGCGATGAGCGGCGCATCGCGTCGGCGCTTCGAACGCGCGCGCGTCGGCGATCCCGGGCGCGGCGCCCGAGATCAGCGACGATGTCGCGGTCGCGCGCCGCCGGCGAGCGAGTCGACGGCCGGCGCGCGCCGTGTCGAGATAGCGCGGCGTCGTGAAGAGCAGCCGCGCGCCGCAGCTCTCGAGCACGGCGCGGACCTGCGCCGGCTTGTAGGCCGTGTCGAGCGGCACGGCGACGGCGCCGATGCGCAGCACGCCGAGATACGCCGCGATCCAGCGCGCGTCGTTGTCGGCGAGAATCGCGACCCGGTCGCCGCGACGCTGAATCCGCGCGTCCAGCAGCCACGCGGCCACGCTGCCCGGCCCGCACCTCGAGCAGCGCGTAGGTCGTCGTCTCGATGTCCGTGCCGTCGTCGCGCGCCAGCTCGATCGCGGGCCGGTCCGGCCAGCGGGCCGCGGCCTCGGCGATCCGGGCGGCGAAATTCGGCACAGTCGCGAATTATAAGGACGTATGTGATGTGGCGGGCGAGCGAAGCGAGCTCGCCCGCGCGCCCGGAGTGGGCCATGGGTCCCCGCGAGGGCGTGCGTCAGGGTGCGGTGGACGAAGTCCCCCCGCGTTATAGAATGAGTGGCGGAAGGAGCTGCCTATGACCAGACTGATGCTGGCATCCGTCATGTCGCTGTCGTTGACGGCCGTCGGCAGCCGCCCAGCAGGCCCCGGTGGAACTGAAGGAAGGCGACATCGCCCCGGCCTTCGCGCTGCCCGGCACGGACGGCAAGACGCACAAGCTGTCCGACTACAAGGGCAAGACCGTCGTCCTCGCGTGGTTCCCCAAGGCCTTCACCGGTGGTTGAACGGCCGAGTGCAAGTCGCTCCGTGCGAGCGGCGAGGCGATTCGGAAGTTCGACGTCGCGTACTTCATGGTGAGCGTCGACGACGCCGAGACGAACAAGAAGTTCGCCGACCGAACATGATGCGGATTTCCCGATGCTGTCCGATCCGGAGAAGGACGTCGCGAAGGCGTACGGTGTCCTCGGGCGCCGTCAGGCTTCGCGCGCGTCGCTGGACGTTCTACATCGGGCCCGACGGCAAGATCCTGTTCATCGACAAGAAGGTGAGCCCCGCGCCGCGCCGGCGAGGATCTCGCGGCCAAGCTCGAAGAGCTCGCCGGCAAGGGACTGATCAAACGGAAATAGCGGCGGCGGATTCCTCCGCCGCCGCGAATGGAGGCGGAGGAATCGCATGATGAAGAGATACTCGCTGGGTGTATCGTTGATCGCGGTGGCGCTCTCGGCACCGGTGCTCGCGCAGGCGCAGACACCGCCGGCCGCGCCGCCTGCCGTCGATCTCAAGGTCGGTGACGCCGCTCCGGCTTTCTCGCTGCCGGGCACCGACGGCAAGACGCACACGCTGGCTCGAGTACAAAGGCAAGACGGTCGTGCTCGCCTGGTACCCGGCGGCGTTCACGAGCGGGTGCACGGCCGAGTGCAAGTCGTTCGCGGAGAACGGCCCCGTGCTGCGCCAGTTCGACGTCGCCTACTTCATGGCGAGCGTGGACGCGCCGGAGAAGAACAAGGAATTCGCGACGGCGCAGAACGCGGACTTTCCGCTCCTGTCCGATCCGGAGAAGAAGGTGGCGACAGCCTACGGCGTGCTGAATGCGCGTGGAGTCGCGACGCGCTGGACGTTCTTCATCGGCCCGGACGGCAAGATTCTCTACATCGAGAAGAAGCAGAGCACGCAGACGGCCGGCCCCGACCTCGCCGCGAAGCTCGCCGAGCTGGGAGTCAAGAAAAAGTAGAACGTGGTCGATCCGATCGTTCGATATCGCGAGTGGTTCGCGCAGGCGGCCGCGGGGGGCACGCTCGACCCCAAGGCCGCCTGTCTCACGACCGTCGATCCGGACGGCCGTCCGTCGAGCCGCATGGTGCTGATTCAGTACTTCGACGCGCGCGGCTTCGTCTTTTTCACCAACCTCGAAAGTCGCAAGGCGCGCGAGCTGGCGGCGCGGCCTGCCGCAGCGCTCTGCGTGTACTGGCCGCATGCTCGATCGCCAGGTGCGCATCGAGGGAGTCGCCGCGCTCGTGCCCGACGACGAGGCGGACCAGTACTTCGCGTCGCGGCCGCGCGAGAGTCAGATCGGCGCGTGGGCGTCGCGGCAGAGCGAGCCGCTCGAGTCGCGCGACGTGCTCGAGGCGCGCGTCGTTGAGATCGAACGGCAGTTCGCCGATGCGTCCGGTGCCGCGGCCGCCGTTCTGGTCCGGCTATCGCCTCGTGCCCGGAGCGCATCGAGTTCTGGAGCCAGCGGCCCGGACGGCTCCATCACCGCGAGCTCTTCGAGCGCGCCGGCACGGGCTGGCGCGTGACGCTCCTCTATCCATGACGAAATCAGGAGTGACGCCGCCGCAGGCGGCGGGCACGTCGGCCGCTGCCGCCACGGCGGGCGAGACCGGGCCCACGACCGCCGCCGACACGGCCGGCGTCGCCGAGCCGACGAACGTCACGCTCCCGAAGCCGCCGCCCGATGCCCCGGGACCGGGCGGCCCCGCGCATTCCGTGGGACCGCCGGAGCCGGCCACGACGCCGCCGTCCGCGCCTGGTGAGCCCGAAGCCGGCACCGACGATCGCACGTTTCTCGAAGGACCGCACTCGCGGCTGCGCGAGATCCAGCTGCTCGCGCGCGCGATGCGCGACTTCGTCCGCGGATTCCGCGCGCTGCACTTCGTCGGGCCGTGCGTCACGATCTTCGGATCGGCGCGATTCGGCGAGTCGCATCCGTTCTACGAGATCGCGCGCGAAGTCGGCCGCCGCGTGAGCGCGCTCGGCTTCACCGTGATGACCGGCGGCGGCCCGGGCCTGATGGAGGCCGCCAATCGCGGCGCGCGCGACGCCGGCGGCCGATCGGTCGGCTGCAACATCGAGCTGCCGCTCGAGCAGGCGCCGAACGCGTACCTCGATCGCTTCGTCACCTGCCACTACTTCTTCGTGCGCAAGGTGCTGCTGTTCAAGTACTCGTACGCGTTCGTCGTGCTGCCCGGCGGGCTCGGCACGCTCGACGAGCTGGCCGAGGCGCTGACGCTGATTCAGACAGGCAAGATCGCCGGCTTTCCGGTCGTCCTGATCGGCACGTCGTACTGGATGCCGTTCATCCGTCTCCTGCGCGAGATGATCAACGCAGGGCGCCGTCGCCGCCCAGGACTTCAACCTGCTCAAGGTCACCGACGATCTCGACGAAGCGATGCGTCACCTCGAGACGCACGCGGTCGGCGCGTTCGGCCTGAAGCGAGCCAAACGACGGCCGCGGCCGAAGTGGTGGCTGTTCGAAAGATAGAGGACGCGGTACGCAGGTACGTCGGTACCGCGAGGACCGCGAGGTGCGCATTCGCAATAATGCGGATTGCCGTCGAGCCGGGCCGGTGGCCGCTGGCGTCGCCCAGGCCGAGCACGACCAGTGCGTCGCCATCTGCCGCCGCCGTGCCGATCACGTCCTCCGGCCGTCCGGTCCTGGCCTCGGTACGGGCCACGGGATCCCCGAGCTCGTTGGCGAGCGCGTTGAGCTTCGTACGCGCTTCAGTGAGCAGCTCTTCTTCGCGAGGCTGCAGCATCGCATCCCAGGCCGTCGGCAGCGCGACCAGCACCAGGGCATGCACCAGGGTCGTCGGGACGCCGAGCGCGCGTCCCAGCGCGTGAGCCGCGCGCGCGGCGGCGGCTGACGCGGCGCTGAAGTCGACGCCACACAGAATCTTGCCGATCGCCGGGACGGGGTCCCGCGATTTCGAATCGTCGTCGGAGGTGACCGGCGCCACGGCCAGGATCGGGTGTGCGGTCGCGCGCATCAACCGCAGCGTCGTCGATCCGAACAGCAGCCTCTGCGCACGCCCGAGACCCTCGGTCCCGATGACGATCATCGACCCGCCCGCGCTCGTGGCCTGAGCGAGCAACGACTCCGCCGGCTCGCCGACCACGGCATGAAGCGTGACATCGCTGCCGATCTTCGCGGCCTCGCCAAGCGTGGAGATCACGAATTCCTCGAGGTCGTGCTGCGCGTGATCGAGAAAATGCTTCCCGCCGCTCTGAAAACCGCCGGCCTGCGAGAGCAGCGGGTCGATCGCCGTGACGACCGCGAGCGGCTGCTTCAGGCGCCGGGCCACCGAGCTCGCAAGCGCAAGGGCGCGGCGGGAATGGTCCGAGAAATCGACACCGCAGACGACGGGTCCGGAGAAGCGCATCGAGATGTCTATCTTATGGCGGGTCCCGAACGGTGCGACGGATCCGGCACGGCGGAGGCGAAAAGCGTTGGGATTCCGACCACTCCGGCCCGCTGGCCGACGTTTTCCGGCCGGTTTTCGGGATCCCCGTCCGGCACGGGCCTTGCCTCCTCACAGGCGAACCATCATGCGGACGACCACCCCGGCCCGGAACACCCATCCGCTGACGTGCCACTGGAGTCACATCACGCACCGGACGGCGACCGGGCGCCAGACCAGCGCACCCGTGTGGATTTGCGAGTATCCGTACCGGACGATGCGCATGTCCCCGTGCGACTGCAGACCGCCCGAAGGCGAGCTTAGCGAGCCTCCGCGAACCACATCGCGCCCCCCATCGACGGCATGCGACGTGCCCTGGAGTCACATCCGCCCGGCGGCGACCGGGCGAGCACGCGCCTGGTGGAGTTGCGAGATCCGCCGGACGATGCGCATGTCCCCGTGCGACTGCAGACCGATCGACCCCGAACGTAGCGAGCCCGAAGAGCGCGCAAGCCCCGCAAGCCACTAAGAAAGTCCGCCAGGCCCGCGACGAACGCTAGACTACCATGAAGCCTGAAGACGTGAAGACGGTTTTTGGGGAAGATCGCTTGCCACAAGGTTCTCCCCCAGAATGCTTCACGTCTTCAGGCTTCATGGTGGATCTTTGGCGTCAATCCACCCTCAGCACTGCCGGCACCAACGCGTGTGTGCGTTCGTCACCCTCATAAAACACCCGTTCGAGAAACAGTCCCGACGCCGGCGCCGTGAGTTTCGGCGGCAGATCCGACTCGGTCGAGAGCAGCGAGGCGACTTCGGCTGGCGTCAGGCCGCCGCGCCCGGCTTCGACGAGGACGCCGACCAGGCGCCGGACCATCTTCCAGAGAAAGTGCGAGCCGACGACGCGGATGAGGAGCAGCGCGCCTTCGCGGGCGAGCGAGACGTCGTCGACGAGCACTCGTGTGGATTGTTCGTCGGGGTCGGCGTCGGTGAAGGCGCGGAAGTCGCCGAACCCGGTGAGCGACGCGGCGGCCTCGCGCATGGCGTCGAGATCCAGCTCCTCGCGCACCCACCAGACGTAGGGCTTCGCGAAGGCGGTGCGCCGCGTCGGCGATTTGATAGAGGTAGCTGCGCGCGACGGCACTGTGGCGCGCGTGGAACCTGGGCGGCACGCGCTCGGCCGCGAGGACGTTGATGTCGTGCGGCAGCGCGTCGTTGACGTGCCGGATGAGCGACACGGGCGGCGGGAGCGTCGCGGCGTCCAGGTGCACGACCTGGCCGAGCGCATGGACACCGGCGTCGGTGCGCCCGGATCCGTAGGTCTCGAAGCGGCCGCCGCCGAGCGTCGTCTCCAGCGCCCGGTGGAGCTCTCCCTGCACGGTCCGCGCGTTCTTCTGAACCTGCCAGCCGCTGTAACGGGTGCCGGCGTACTCGACGGTCAAACGATAACGAGGCATGACGATAGAATAAGCTGGTGTTTGTTAAGCGTTTCTTCGAGCCCAAGCTCGCGCAGACCAGCTACCTCCTCGGGTGCAAGGCCGCAGACGAAGCCATCGTGATCGACCCGAATCGGGATATCTCGCAGTACGTCAGGGCCGCCGAGGCGGAAGGCGTCGTGATCCGCCATGTGGCCGAGACCCATATTCACGCGGATTTCCTCTCGGGCTCGAGGGAGCTTGCCGCCGGGACCGGCGCCAGGTTGTACCTGTCGGACGAGGGCGACGCCGCGTGGAAGTACGGCTTCGCGCGCGAGGCGTCGGCCACGCTGCTCAGGACCGGCGATCGCATCGCGATCGGCAACGTGTCACTGGAGGCGGTCCATACGCCCGGGCACACGCCTGAGCACCTGACGTATCTCGTCACGGACGGCGCGGCCGCGAACGAGCCGCTTGCCGCGCTGTCGGGCGACTTCATCTTCGTCGGCGACGTGGGCCGGCCCGATCTGCTCGAACGCGCCGTGAACGTGAAAGGCACGATGGAGGCGGGCGCGCGGACGCTCTTCCAGAGCCTGCAGCGATTTCAGACGCGACCTGACTGGCTTCAGATCTGGCCCGCGCACGGCGCCGGATCGGCGTGCGGGAAGAGCATCAGCGATCTGCCTCAGAGCACGCTCGGCTACGAGCGCCGCTTCAACTGGGCGTTCGGCGTGGGCGATGAGGCCGAGTTCGTTCGCCGTGTGCTCGCCGGTCAACCCGATCCCCCGAAGTACTTCGTTGAGATGAAGCGCGCGAATCGTGACGGACCGGCGATCCTCAACGGATTCCGCCGGCCGCCCCGCCTCGAGCTGGAGGCGCTCGATCGCGCGCTCGCCGACCGTGCGCTCGTCATCGACACGCGGCCGCCCGCCGATTTTGCGGTCTCTCACGTTCCCGGCACGTTCAACATCCCGCTCGACGGCAGCTTCATCACGTGGGCCGGCTGGTTCGTACCCTACGCGGCCGACTTCTTTCTGATCGTCGACGAGCGGAAGCCTCAGGCGATTGACATCGCCGTTCGAGATCTCGCGTTGATCGGACTCGACCGGATTGCAGGCTACTTCGACGGCACGATCGTGGACGCCTGGACGGCGGCCGGCCGTCCTGTGGGCAACGTCCGCCAGATCACTCCAGGCGATCTCCAGCAGTCGCTGGAGCATGGCGGCGTGACGCTTATTGACGTGCGCACGCAGAACGAGTGGGACTCGGGCCACATCGCCCGCGCGCGGCACATTCCGCTCACGCAGCTGGCGGAACGTGTGGACGAGATCCCGCGCGCCCGTCCGATCGTCGTCCAATGTGCCGCCGGTGCGCGCTCGTCGATCGCCGCCAGCCTGCTCCGCTCACGTGGCGTGGACAACGTCATCAACCTCACGGGCGGAATCGGCGAGTGGATGCGGACGAGGAATGAACGTTTCCAATTAGCAATGCCCAAAGAGCGAACCACTCCTGAAGCGTCGGCGGCGGCCTTCGGCATCGGCAAGATCGTGCGCCACCTCTTCGTGTGCGCGGGACCGGACTGTTGCACGCCGGAGCAGGGCGCCGAGACCTGGGCGTACGTGAAACAGCGGATGAAGGAACTGAACATCGCCGGTCCTGATGGGCCGGCGTACCGCACGCGCGTCAACTGCTTCCGCATCTGCACCGGCGGCCCGGTCGCGGTCGTCTATCCGGAGGGCACGTGGTACCGCAACGTGACGCCGGAGAACGCGGAGCGCATCATCCAGGAGCACGTCATCGGCGGGCGCGTCGTCACCGACCTGTGTTTCGCGCGCAATCCGTTGTTTGTGGAGGCCACGGAACCGGATAAGCTCTGAAGATGGAAACGGGCGCCGTTGTCAAAGCCTGGGGCCTTATCCTGCAAGGGTACCGTCCGAACCTCTCGATCGAAATCACTCGCGAATGTCCACTGCGCTGTCCGGGGTGTTACGCCTACGGCGACACTCACCTCGGCGGTGATGTCGTCCTGCGACAACTGGCCGACTACAAGGGACAGGAGCTCATCGACGGCGTGCTCGACGTCGTCCGCCGGCACAAGCCGCTCCATCTCTCCGTCGTCGGCGGCGAGCCGCTGGTCCGGTTTCGCGAGCTCGACGTGCTCCTGCCGCAGCTCACCGCGATGGGCGTGCACGTTCAGCTCGTGACGAGTGCGGTGCGGCCGATTCCGGACAGTTGGTCCGACCTGCCGTTGCTTCAAGTGGTCGTCTCGATCGACGGCTTGCAGCCGGAGCACGACGTGCGGCGCGCGCCTGCGACGTACGATCGCATTCTGAAGCACATCAAGGGGCAGCACGTGACGGTGCACTGCACGATCACGCGACAGCAGTCGAGAGCGGGCTATCTGACGGACTTCACGGAATTCTGGGCACCGCTGCCGGACGTCAAGCGGATCTGGTTCAGCCTCTACACGCCGCAGAAGGGCGAGGATTCGCCGGAGATGCTGCGCCGTGACGATCGCGAGCGCGTGGTCGCCGAGATGACGGAGCTCTTCAAGCGGGAGCCGAAGCTGCACGACATGATTCCGAGAGTCGTGAAGGGCTACCTCAAGCCGCCGCAGAATCCGGAGGAGTGCGTCTTCGCGAAGACGACGGAATGCCTGTCGTCGGACTTGAAGCGAAAAATCACGCCCTGTCAGTACGGCGGCGATCCCGACTGCACGCAGTGCGGATGCCTGGCGTCGGTCGGGCTCGGGGCCCTGGGTGACTACAAGCTCGGCGGCGTCATGCCGCTCCGGACGATCTTCAACGCGTCGTTCAAGATCGGTGACGGAATGCGCCGGCTGCGAGGCGACACGAACGGGCATCACCACGCGCCCGCGAGCGCGGCTGGGAACGGCAACGGCGCCGGACCCGTGTGATAGTCTTGAGAATCTGCGCGCCCGTAGCTCAGTTGGATAGAGCGCCGGGCTTCGAACCCGTAGGTCGGGGGTTCAAGTCCCTCCGGGCGCGCCATCCGCCTTCGCTCGCGGGGGCGACGTGAGCGAGCTTCGGTGGATCGCGCGCAGCCTAGTCCATGCGCCCGTAGCTCAGCTGGATAGAGCGTTGGCCTCCGGAGCCAAAGGTCGCAGGTTCGAATCCTGCCGGGCGCGCCATCCGCCTTCGCTCGCGGAGAATCCAGGCGAGCTACGGCGGATGGCGCGTGAGTGTTTGTGGCTGGGCGGCGCAAGAAAAATGTGGGCCCGTAGCTCAATTGGCAGAGCAGCAGACTCTTAATCTGTTGGTTGAAGGTTCGATTCCTTCCGGGCTCACCACTTAACTCAAATCAATCCAACGCGTTAGCGGAAGGCTCCGATTCGGCCTCGTCGGAGGGGTCGTCCGTTTGTGCGAATGGTGTGCGAATAGCGCCCTTCGAGCAGGGGCGGTCGCGTGTTAGCGGAACTGTTCAGGCTCGACCGAGCCTCGGTTCAAACGGAATCTCGACCTCAGAGTAGCTGCCAGGGGTCGCGGCGGCCACTGCGGCGGCGATCCGCGCGGTGCGCTGTGAAACGCGCGACCACTTGGTGCTGCCTGTCAAAACGACAAGCGCAATGCGGCGCGCGCTGAGGTTTTGTCGAGAGCGAATGCGCTGGTCGGTCGTGAGCAGCAACTCGAAGCCGGCTTCTTCCGCCGCGTCCAGAAGGGCGCCGTTACTCAACGTATCCCAGCCCCTGGCCTGTGCGGTGTCGACGGTGTGCCCCGATAGCGCGTGGGCCAGCCCCTTCGGCGTGCCGTGGTCAAAGAGGATGAGCACCGGCGGAGACAGGATCGGCGCGCAGGCTCTGGCCACAAAATCGAGAACGGCGGTCACCTGCTCGCGAGTCACGTCGAACTGCTCAATGACCTCGTCGATGCTGAGATCCTCGAGGTTCTCGATGACCGTTGCCACGGGCAGCCGCGCGCCCTTGAACACCCAGGCGCCGCTTACCTTGCCGGGTATGCTTTCGACAGCCGGGCACTGGGACCATTCAAGCGCTGCCATATCGGAACTCCTTCGCTCCAGATTACGGCAAGTGGCGCCGCCCGTCACGCCATCTGGGTAACGGGTAGTGGGTCATCTTACAATCAGAGCGAGACGCCTGTGCGCCTACTGACGCGCCTTACGTTGGAAGCCGTTCTCGCACTAGTGTTGCTGGCCTTCGGCGCGTTCCTTTGGATTGGGTTGGCGTCGTACCACAATGAGGTCGGAGACCGATTCTGGACCGAGCACGGCTACCCGAACCCGATTCCGTGGAACATCCAGCCGTGGATGATGCCCCTGACCTTTGGCCCGCTCGTTGTCGTGTCGGTCGCGCGACTCGGTTGGCGAGTGTTGAGCCACACTCTGACGCATAAGGCGACATACAGCGCTCAGTCAAACTGACCCAGTACCGGGTGACGCGGCCCCGAGCCCCTGGATGCTAGCGGGACTGGGGTCAAAGATGCTCCATCGTCGAAATGCACCACCACTTACGTAGATCAAATTCAACGCGGTGGCGGACGGCTTCGATTCAGCCTCGCCCGCGGGGTCGTCCGTTCCTGCGACTGGTGTTCGAACGGCGCCCCCTTCCATGCGGGCCAGCGCCTGCTCGAGGCGCACGGGCGTGCTCGCCAGGTACCGGCTGGTTGTCGTGATGTTCGCGTGCCCGAGGAAGTCGCGGACGTCGTGCTGTTCGGCGCCGGACTCGAGCAGCCGGCATGCGAACTCGCGGCGGAGATCGTGAAAGCGCAGCCCTACGATCTGCGCTCGTCGACACGTGGCGTTCCAGGCCGTCTTGCTGGATGCGACCTGCTCGCCGCATTCGTCGCCGAACACGTACGCCGCAGGAGGGTGCTCGGTACCGTCCGGAGCGTGCTTACGCATCGCAAGCTCTGCTCGCAGCCGTGGCCCGATCGGAATGACGCGCGTCTCGTTCGTCTTCGTCTTCGCCGCCGGCAGGACGATCCAGCGGGCCTCTCCGTGCTCATCACGCCGGATTTGGGACCACTGCAGGGATAGGAGCTCGCCGCCCCTGCAGCCGGTCGACAGCGCAGCGACGATCAGGGCTCGGAGATGCGGGCCGGCGTGCTGCACCAGTGCCTCTTCTTCGCCAGGCTCGAGACGGCGTTGCCTCGGGTGTTCGGCTCGCATGTTGAGCTTCACGATGGTCACACCGCCGCGCTTGAACGGGCTCTGTTCCAGGATGCCTTCGGCGATCGCCCAGTTGAACAGGTGTCGCAGCCGGGCCAGCAGGCGATTACACCCAATGGTGCCGTGCGGAAGCCGCGCCTCCCGTACCGCCTCCACGTCCGCCCGAGTGATCGCATCGATCGGTTTTGTTTCCAAGCGGATCGTAGTGTCGTGCGCTGCGGGGATCTCGACCTGCCGCACTGTACGGAGATGGTACTCAGCCTGTTCGGCGGTTCTCGCGCGCAGGTGTCGAGTGCTCCATCGCACGCTGCCATCTGGTCCGCGGAGTTTCCCGACGTAGGTCTTGAGATAGCGGTCGGCGATATCGCCGAACGTCAGCTTCGTGTCGGCCTGCGGGCGCGGAGCGTTCGCGTCACGGAACGTGCCGTTGCTGATCTCGCCTCGGATCCGATCTCGCCACGTGCGCGCTTCCGTCTTGCTGGTGGGCGGCTGCTCGCCTCTGGCACGAGCGATGACCGTCAGCGAGTACCGGTGTTCATGTCCGCCGTGGTGGAAGCTGAAGTGCCATGCGTGTGCGCACTTCGGCCACCTGCGCCGCCTACAGCTACAGCGCTTCCTGATCCCGTCGTCAATTCGTTTGGGCATCGTTCTCTCCTTCCTGTGAGGTGCGCGTTCGTCGGTCTTCAGGCGGATCGCGGTGCGCTCTCGGTCGGCATCGCGCTCGCCTCGAGCCACGCATCAATCCACTCCGGCCTGAATCTCAAACAGCGCCGGCCGCCGACGCGCGCGAAACGGATTCGGCCTCCACGCACCTCGCGCTTGATCGTGGCTTCGGAGACCGCGGCACGTGCCGCAGCGTGCCGGAGTGTCAGCCACACGTTGTCACCGCCTATCGATCGTCCTTGTGCCGGGGTCTGTCGGCTATTCATAGCATCGTCCTCATCGACTTGGGTACCGCGACTTTGCTCGAGTGAGTGCCGCTCCGCGTTCGTCGTGCGATCCTGGCCCGTGCCTCAACGACATCCTTCAGGTGGGTCCGGCACCAGTCACGTGCGAAGCATCCGGCCGGCACGCAATTGCCAAGCCCGGGCTGCCCGCAGGATCCGTCAAGGCCGCAGCCGCGAAGCGGGCGGAGCGAAGCGACGCGCCTGGACGGATCCGAGGACAGCCCGACAATCGAACGCGTGCCGGCCCTCGGGACGCAGACGGCATGCGTTTCGTCCTTCGGGCTCTTCGTCGAGACACCAGCCTGGGCGAAGGGGAGCGACCCCCGGCCGACGCCGCGGGCCGGCGCGGAAGCGCCGCCGGTCAAGGCTCGCCCGGATCGAGGGGGTCGCTCCCCCCTTCGCCCAGGCTCAGCGGTGTCGCCTCGTGCGGCACAGGGCGCCGCACTCAGGCGCGCGTTTGGGCCGGTGTTTTCGTGACTGCCGGCAGCCGACCGCGCCAGATCGATAGCCGCCGTCCCCGCCACCGTCGTCCCGACACGGTGGCGCATCAGCTCACCCCCGGGCGCGTGCCGAAGCAGTCGTAGCGCAGCGGGAGCACGTGCGTCGCGAGCCGCGGCCCTCCGGACGCGAGGACAGTTCGAAAGCCCTCGTGGCCGCGGGGGCTGAACACCGCGTCCCCCTCCATGTTGCCACCGACGGTAGAGCGTCCGTACACTCGGGCGTGAGAAACCGACGATGGCGTTCCTGGAACTGTCGAAGGTCGTCCATCGTACCACCTGCGAATGTCGTCATCCTCAAGTCGCTGCCGTTCCACGAAGAAGGCCCGCACGGCCTCGCGCTCTCCGGGACGGCTGTCGACGTCCGCCGCGAAGCCGCGGAACGTCGCCGTGCAGGCGGGGACGCCAGGAATGTGCCGGGCAGGACGAGCACGATCTCCCAGTCGCGGAGGTGGGACAGCAGTCGCTCGTGGTCCCGCAGGAACTGGGCGAAGGCCTGCCCGGACGTGTCCGTCACCAGAAACGCGAACGACACTTTCGACTGGTCTCCGGCCAGGCCGATCGGGAGCTTGTGGATGAAGTAGCGCGTCGTAGACACCGCCTCAGGAGCAGCACGTCGGGCCGGGTAGATCCGACGCGGCAGGTCTGCGGCGGGCAGGCTAAACCGCGTCGTGAAGAGGGCCACCTTGTCGTGTTCGGTCGCGTACCAGTCCACGTCGGTTGGCCGAGCACGTAGTCCAGCAGCATCAGCTTTCGCGCAATGAGCGCGGGACTCGTTCGGTGGCGGTTGCGATTGTCGGTCTGGCCAATCGCCTCGTAGAGGCCGCGCCGTATGCAGGTGATATACATGCCCGCGATCGCGGCGGAAGGCGCACCGGCGCGCGACCTTTCGTGCGACCAGGCGGTCGAGAAAGTCGCGAACGCCGGCGCCGTACTTCAACCCGGCGAAGGCCATGTACTGCCGCCGCAGACAGAACCCGCTGTGGAGCGCGACCGTCACGAGGAAGCGCGTCTGGCGCTCGCTGAAGCCGAGCGGTTCGAGCGCGCGGACGCGGTCCTCGAAGGTCATCAGCCGCTCCAGGTGGCCTGGATTGAAGGGCGTGCCGCCCTTCCGGTCCGGCCGCCGGAGTCCGAGCCCGATAGCAGGCGAAGCCGGCCTTGGCCTTCCCGCCGAGCTGGCCGCGCGAGTAGTGTTCAGTCACCAGCTCGACATCTCGATACTCGGACCGGCCGTCTTCGGTCTCGTACTCGATCCGCAGATCGGGCAGCTCGAGGTGTCCCTTCACCACCGTCAGGTCGTGCGCGTCAGCAAACGCGAGCGCGATCGCGTCGTGAGGTCCGCGTCAGCGTCGCGATTGTCACGATTCAGGAATCGCTGGTAGTCGCGCTTGAACTCATAGTCGAGCACGACGCGCGTGACCCGGCCGCCCTCGCGCTCGATGCGGGCGGCCTCCTCCTTATAGACGCGATAGAGTCTGCGAGTCATGCCGCCAGCTCGCGCGGCTTCACGACGCCAGCGTAGTACTCCTGTCGGCGACCGTCCGGGCGCGGTGGTCGAATGCGCGTCGAGCAGATCCTTGCCGTCTCGCGTGAGCGCCACGGCGTGGTCGTACGCCGTGGCCGTCGGTGAGGCTTTCGCGGGTCACGAGACCCTGCTCAGCGAGGTGACGCCAGTCGCCGTTCGACACGCCGCGGCCCGCCTGGTCGTGGTCGAGATCGTCCGGGCAGACGACCCGAAAGGCGCCGACCGTCGCCAGGGCGCGCGTCTCGGCGCCGTTCAAGGAGTACTCGCGACCACGATGCTCGACTCGGTCGCGCTCTTCGCCGCGAGGGAGGGTCACGCCTCGGGCGAAGACCTCGTCACTGCGAGTTGGTGCCCGGTCGTCGAGCGTCCGGGTGGGCGCCCGATCCACAAGACCAGCACGGTCATCATCGCGAGCGCCTCGGGACAAACGACGACCCTCCTGGGACAGACGCTACACGAGTCCCCCCTCCGCCATCTGTCATCCGGATGACAATGTCGCGAAGATGACAATTCGGCGCGGCCGTTTTGAGAATACGAAGAGGGCGATGGCCGCGTCCGTCCTGTTCTGGAGGAATTCCACAAGACGACAGTGCGTCCAGCGCTCGACGATCACCGGGGCTCCGGCAAGCGTGATACCTGCATCGTCACCAGGCGAACGTCCAGCTGAGAGAAAACCTCACCTCAGCAGCGGAAGGCCTCTAAGTCCCGGGAGTGACCTGGCCAAATAGTCCGTTGTCCAAAGAGTTCGTTCGAGTCCGTTCGCGGCAACACGTAAGGTCATCGGCCAGCTATACCTCCCGCTCGCGACGGTGCGACAGCCACGCTCCGCTTGCTCAACGCCGCCGGGCAGCCGATCGCAGCGCTGGCGCCTCCTGCCCTGACGACGGGCGGGGAGTTCGAAGCCGACGTCGGTCTTGGATCCCTCGCAGCCGGAGACTACGTTCTGGAGATCGACGTGATCGCTGGGGGCCAACACGCTCGCGCACGGATCGGCCTCCGCATCACAGGCTGAACTAGGCGAGGTTACGACACGGCTGGAAGTCACCGACCACGCGAATACAGCTCGGGCGAGCAGCAGCGGCGGGGACGGATCGTCCCGTCGGCGCATCCCCGAGTGCGGAGCTTGCTCGTGCAAGCCGCGTGGTGCGTGTGGCGCTCGGCCAATCCTGAGACCAAGGCACTGCGCGACTGGGCGCGGGCGATTGGCCAGCGCCGAGGGAAACGCGTCGCGGCCGTCGCCTTGGCGCGACGCTTGGCGCGAGTTCTTTTCGCGATGTGGCGGGGTCAGACCGACTTTGCCGCCACGCGGATTCGGGCGCCGCGATCCGCCGCGGCGTAGGACGCCGAACGCTTTCAGCCGGGTCGTCAAGTTGGGAGAGCGAGCGCGTCTGGAGCGCTGGCCGCACGTGAGAGCCGTATCACAGAGAGCGCCGCTTCTCCCGTCGTATCGTCTACTGCGCCGGCGATAGCCATCGCCCTTGATGAGCGCGAATAGAAGTCTGAGCCACCTCGCTGAACCGTCAGTGAGTGAGTGTGCTTGAGGACCTCGGCTTGGCACTCGTTCGCGCGCACACTCCCAGGCTGGGTGAGGGAGCTGTGCGCGCTCACTGGCGGTGTGCCCGAGAAAGAACAACGACTCTATCGACGACCTGGGTAACTTGACCGGCCGCTTCATAGACCGCTCCAGGTGGCCTGGATTGAAGGGCGTGCTGCCCTTCCGATGGCCGCCGCGGGAGTGAGCCCGATAGCAGGCAAAGCCGGCCCGGGCCTTTCCCGCGAGCTGGCCGCGCGAGTAGTGCTCTGTTACCAGCTCGACGTCTCGATACTCGGTCCGCCCGTCCTCGGTCTCGTACTCAATCCGCAGATCCGGCAGCTCGAGGTGTCCCCTCACCACCGTCAGGTCGTGCGCGTCAGCAAACGCGAGGCGATCGGTCGCGAGGTCCGCGTCAGCGTCGCGATCGTCGCGATTCAAGAATCGCTGGTAGTCGCGCTTCAGTTCGTAGTCGAGCACGATACGCGTGACGCGGCCGCCCTCGCGCTCGATGCGGGCGGCCTCCTCCTGGTAGACGCGATAGATTTGCGAGTCATGCCGGAGCTCGCGCGGCTTCGCAACGCCAGCGTAGTACTCCTGTCGGCGACCGTCCGGGCGGGTGGACGAGTGCGCGTCCAGCAGGTTCTTGCCGTCTCGCGTCAGCGCGACGACATGCCGCACGCCGCTGCCGTCGATGAGGCTTTCGCGGGTCACGAGACCCTGATTGGACAAATGACGCCAGTTGCCTGACGAGGTCCCCCGACTCGCCGGGTCCGTGTTGATGTCGTCCGGGCAGACGACCCGAAAGGCGCCGACGGTCGCCAGTGCGCGCGTCTCAGCGCCATTCAAGGAGTACTCGCGACCACGATGCTCGACTCGCTCGCGCTCCTCGCCACGCGGTAGGGCCACGCCTCGGGCGAAGACCTCGTCGCTGCGAGTTGGGGCGCGGTCATCGCGCGACCGGGTGGGCGTCCGATCAACAAAATCGACACGGTCATCATCACGGAGGCCCCTGGACAAGGTGAAGTCTCAGAACGGCAGGTTACGAACAGCAGGTTCCCGGTGTCCGTCCGGTTGTGGAGGAATTCCACAACAGGACAATCGCTCGAAAACCTGAGGAGGAATCCGGTTTCGCCGTCGGGAGCCAGCCGATTGATCCCTCACTAGGTCGAACGCTGGGTCTGAAGAAAAACCTCACACCGTCGAGGTTGGTTTCCGCGGCGGGTGCTAGCAGTCAGCCCGTTCATCTAACAAATTCGCAGAGTGGCTTGATTAGAAATACTGCTGTTGAGTTTGAAAGCGCCGCGGGAGGGCAGGTAATGAGGAGCGATTGTGCCCCCGCCTGGGCTGTTGTGGGAGACATGCAATGGGTTGAACTCGTCCAGTTCGGACTTGAAGTTCTCAACTTCCACGATGGCCGGCTGGGCCACTAGCTGATGGACGCGAGTTGCCTGGCGGGTCCGGGACACTCCGAAGGGTACTTGTAACCGTTCAGGATAGCTGGTTGAAGTCCGTTGCACGGCAAACTAACGCGTAGAACCGCCGCCGAGTGCTCTGCGCGCTTCCAATCTCAGTCGAACTGCCTCTGGAAGAAAGTGGACGGGAGTTGGAATACCATCGACGAAGGCGGCTGGGGCCGAAAGAATCTTACGCCGGGCGCCCTCCGCTTGGTCCTCCACAACGTTCTCAAGAAACCGCTTACGTTCGACCTGCCAACTCCCATCCATGTCCATTTCAGCCAAACGGTTATTGATGACATCCGAGCTGAGAACCCGCGCGTTCTTGAATAGCCACCGACTGAAGTCCTCAGCCGGCTGACCAAGCGGGTCTTTCGAAAGAACGAAAAGCGCTGCGGCCGCGACTTCGCACGTGACTCCATGAACGGGTTGCTGACACGTTCCAGGCGGAGTCAGTGCTCGAAAGGCGAGAGACGCTCGCTTGCCGTCTATGTCAGGCGACTGGTCCAGCACAAGCCTTCGCAGGAACGAGTAAACCACGGTGGAACGCATACTGCCAAAATCCAAGAACGCAACGATCTCCACTCGGGTCGGACTGACGGGCAAGAGAATCAGCGATCGTGCCCTGGGCCTTAAACCATCGCGCGAAGTTGCGAGTTCCTGGGGTGACGCCCTCTATCGCCGCGGACTCTAGGACGATTCCGATTCCGATGACCGAGAACATGACCGCGCAGAGAGCGACGAGTGCCGCGGCCCTCGCGCGCGCCTCGCTAACCACAGAGCGTACTGTGGTTCCGATCTGCTTGATCGCCGTCGTTACAGCGATCGGATGCGTTGAGGCCACAAGAATTAACATAGCGCCCGAGGCGAAACCAGCAATCGCAGTACCCAATTGCAGCCCATGATCCGAGAGTTCTATCCCGAACCACGCAGAAGTCACGACTCCGATTAGGAAGACGGACAGATTCTTCACTTCGGCCGCCACTCTCCGTGTCACGGCCGACCAGACAGCGATACCAAACGCAGATCCCGTGAGCAGTTCGACCGGAACGTTGAAGGACAGGTGGCCCGGACTCAATGATCGGAGGTCAGCGAAGTACTCGTACATCACCACCGGCGTTGTGCCCGTGCGAATCCAACACGAGGCAACGAATCCCGCGACCGACGACAATCCACCGACACTGCCAGCAACTATGGCGGCACGCGATGCCGCTCCCGATGTCATCGGCTGGGCCTCGATTGAAGCCCTCTCTGGAGTCTCTCGACTTCCAATCTGACCGACCCGACGCCAGGTACGCCGGTCAACTTTGAAAGTATCTCGACCTGCATGGACCCGACGGGGACGCCAAAATAGATAGACGGTGTTCGGTCAACGCCAAGGGCGCGGGCGCTTTCAAGGTCTCGATTCACGCGAGCGTTAACGGCCGGATCCTGCCGGCACTGTTGGAGGTCGAGTGCTTCCCGGGTAGCGATGAGCGAAAGGGCCTCCGCGTCGATGGCTCTCGCAGCAAACAGCGCGTCGTGAAGATCCCAGAACCGGTCTCGACTAGTTCTCCGAGAACATTCTGCCACTTGGGCAGCCACGAGTGCCCACGGGTGCGCAAAGGAGACGGGAAGGTGTTTGAACACCATCAACAGGGCGCCTCTGTCTATCAATTCCTTTCTGACCGACGGCATAACGTCCAGAGCAAATGACTTGCAAAATGGACACTCGAAGTCCGAAAAGAGAAAGGCCACAACGGGTGCTTCGTTTTTGCCCAGCGTTGGCGATGCTCCTATTGATATCGGCAGCCGAGGAACAGCTGTTGATGCCACGACATCACGCTTGGGCCGCCCGTTGCGCGAAGTAATCGCAACGACGGCGGCCCCTAGCGCGATTACGCAGCAGATCGAAACGAAGTCAGATGTCTTCACCTCGGCTATGTCATTCGAGCCAGGACGGTATGTACTCGAATGTTCCAGAGCATTCGGTGGCTGTACAACCAGTGGTTCCTACCCATCGCCCCGAACCAGCCTCGAGATAGACGTAGCAGCCCACTCCTCCGTCAAGCGTGATCGTGCAACTTCCACCGGCTCCAAATTGATAGTTCCAACTACCAGCCTCGCAGTCGTAGTACAGCGAGGCGTCGCCGTACCCACAATAGAACCCACCAGAGTCGGCAGCTACCTTCGCACCACCGGCTAAGACTAGAGCCAAGGCGAGTCCCGCGATTCCCCTGACTACAACGCGAATGCGTGAGGGTGTCATGTTTTTCTCCTATTGTGATGGGACTTGCCCGCTCAATGTCCGTCAGACTAAATTTGCAGTCAAGATCATTTTCAGCAACATGAATCCAGACCGGTCCAGACGTGGGAGACTAGCAGCCATGGGGTGCTGTCTCGCGCGCGGGGTGGCGTGCCGTCGGACCGTCTCAATCGTGACGATGTTTCTTGCCGCAGTTATCGGGCTGCGGGCGAATCAGACTGATCTGGACGACCAGATAAAGAATGCTCTAACGGAATACGCTGCGGGACACTGGGACGAAGCGATCGCTGCAGTGCATCGCGGTGGACTCACAATTGGGGCGTTTCTCGGTAGCGTGGACCGCTGGATAGGTCTCGAGAGCGCGTCCGACATCGACGCTCGGCGAATGGTTGCCTGCGCATTTGCCCTCGAAACGGTGTGGGCCGCGACACGCACGCCGTTGCAAGCACTGCGGCGGAATATCGACCCGTGGGGCCGAGTGACGCCCGATCGTCCCGATCGAGTCGCGCTGACGTCCTACGTCTCCCAAGGCATAGTGGCGGCTTGGGCTGTGAAGACTCTGGGTAGCACTCGACCTCGACCGGACACCAAGGCGTTGGAACGGCTACTGTTTCTTGGCGCGATCGGGGTCTCTTCGGACGGGAGCGCGTGGCATCGCCTACAAGAAGAGGTAGTGCCGATCGCTTCGACTCGGCTCGGTGACGAGCCGAGGCTGGCCCTCGTCGGCACTCTAGCCAGGATCTTTCCTCACCTCGGATCGCTCCGTGACGACACACTCCGTCGAGGCGACGTGCTTCACCGTGAGCGATTGCCGTCCCAGGTGCGGAGCCGTATCCCGCCGGCCATCGCCGCTCTCGATCTCATCCGAGACAAGCCCTCCCTTACGTGGGAAGTCGAAACGTGGGCCGGATACCTCTACCTCCGACTTGAGAACTGGGCTGAGTCTCTCGCGAGGCTGCAACACGCACGGGTCGCCGCCGAGGACCCCACGTCGATTGCCTTGGTGAACTACCTCAGCGGCTGGGTGCACGAACAGCGTGGTGAGACGAGCGACGCGATCGCGGCATATCGCCGGGCGCTGGCGGCGGCCCCGCGCCAAAGAGACGTCGCCTGGCGGCTCTCGGCGCTACTCTATTTGTCTCACCATCGCGAAGAGGCATATGCGCTACTGGATGCTTTGCTGGCCTCAGGCACGGCGCCTCAAAGCCTGTTGATGACGTTAGAACGGGGCGACGGTAGATACGTCACTGAGTTGTTCGTATCGATCCGCAAGGTCCTGCGATGACCAAGCTGGCATGGGCGTCACTTGCATGGCTGGCAGTCTTCATCAGCCGAGATGCCTGGCCGGCAGCCGCCTCACAGGCGACCTTCCGCGCCAGCACGCACGTCATCTCGGTCAATGTAAGCGTGAAGCGCGGTGAGAAGTTCGTGCAAGGACTCCCCGCATCCGATTTCGTACTTCAGGACAACGGCATCGTCCAAGCCGTGGAGTTGGTCTCGACGGAGATCCTTCCCGTTGACCTGACTCTGGTGTTGACGGGTGAGCCCCCTTTCGACAAAGCACTCGCCGACCAAAACCGCCGTTCCCAGAACGTCGCTGACGCGGCACGACGGCTGCTGATGTCAAAGGACCGCCTTCGAGTCGTCGCGATTCGCGCCGATGTCGCCGGCGGCTTCGTCTCGGCCGACGCTCCGCTTGCGCCTCTGCTGGGGCGCGCAGAATCTCCGGGAGGTATTGCGCTGACCGACGGCTTGTACTACGCCTTGGCCCTTCCGGTCGCTCCCGGCCGTCGCCACATCGTGCTCGCATTTACTGATGGCTGGGATACGTGGAGCACCCTCGAACCAGAGATCTTGGTGCCCTTGGCCGAACGGTCGGACGCCGTGCTCTCCGCCGTGATTTGGAATGCCCCTGGCACGGGTTCAAGCAGTGGAGGCGGGATCGGGATCTCGGGAGCACCTCGTCCTCAGCGGGAGCGGGAGCGCAGCTTTCGGACGCTGGGAACTGCCGTCGCGGCTTCTGGAGGATCCATGCTCAGCATGAATGACGCCCCGGAGGCTCTTCGCATCCTGCTTGAAGAGTTTCGCCAGAGTTATCTCCTGCAGTATTCGCCCCGCGGAGTATCCCTGCCTGGGTGGCATACGATTTCTGTCTCAGTCCGTCAGCCCGGCAAGACGGTCGTGAAAGCCAGGAAAGGCTATTTCGTTGAGGCGGTCCGTTGACTGCAGGTGCCTACTTCGTACCATGGAAGCACCTTCACCTGTCCGCTGCCCACAATTGTCATTCAAGGTCTGCGTTCTGTCGAGGGTCCAGTAAGAGCGGAGAAAGAATTCACATCGCTGCCTGTGCGACCGTTGTGCGAATCGAGTCGTGCCAAGCGGCATCGTCTGATCCGGTCGGCACCAGATCAGGCCGATAAATGCTGGCCTGACCTGGTGTGACCTCGTTCTTCGCAGGACTCTTAATCTGTTGGTTCTCGGTTCGACTCCGAGCGGGCTCACCAGCCTTCGCTCGCCGAAGGCGGAGCGAAGGCTGTCCGCCGTAGCGGCGCAGCCGCGAAGGTGGACTCCCGCACTTCGCTCGCCCGCGGCGAGCTTCGGCTGGCTTCGCCAGGTTCTTCCCGGCTTCCGTCCCAATGGCCAGCCTCACGCGAGTATCCATCTTGGGCGAAGGCTGTCCGCCGTAGCGGCGCAGCCGCGAAGGTGGACCCCCGCGCCTCGGCGTCGCGTCGAATAGATTGCAGTTTCTTGAACGGTTTGACGTCGCTCAGATTGCAGTTCCTGCAACAACGCGCGACGTTTCGCGTATTCGGACCAGATTCGTCCTCTCCAATGCGGGCAGGATCCTTGCACAGTCATTCGTCGTGCTCGAGCTCCCGATCTGCGTCTACATCCTGCGCAGCGAGTCGCAGCCCGATCGGTTCTACACCGGCATCACGTCCAACCTGCCGGCGCGTCTCGCGGCCCACAATCGTGGCGAGTCGAGGCACACGGCGACCGGATGCCCGTGGCGCGTGGCGGTCGTGATGGAGTTCGCCGACACTGAACGAGCGAAAGTGTTCGAGGCGTATCTGAAGACCGGCTCAGGCCGCGCGTTCGCCGCGCGCCATTTTCGGTAGTCAGGTGCGTCGAGCACTTCGCCTTCGGCGAGCTTCGGCTGGCTCGCCGCGAAACTCATCAGGCACAACACCTCCGCTCGGGCCGCGCACGCTACCTGACGGGCACGAGGCGCTTCAGCTCATCAAACCAGTTCTGCACGAAGATCATCTGAGCGGGCGCCAGATCGGTGGGCCGGTCCTTCGTCAGCGCGATCAAAAAACGCTGTCCATCCGGCGACACGTCGTAGCTTCGTCCCCAGGGCATGGCCAGATCGGCGTGTTCGAGCACCGTTTGTGGTACGCCCGCCTGGAATTCCGGGGTCGTGCTGATGCGGACCGCGAGAAGTTTCGGCAGCCGGTTGCCGGCCTCGCGTTGCACATAGAACAGTTCGCGCCCATCGGCGCCGCCCCACGCGGGCTGCTGGCCGCCGTTGTTTGAAATCTGGTGACGCTCGCCCGGGCCTGGATAAGGCTGCACGTAGACTTCATTGCGGCCGGATTCATTCGAGACATACGCCAGCCACTTGCCGTCCGGCGAAAACTCAGGCGACATCTCGTTGGCGGCCGTCTGGACGATCGGCCGAGTCTTCCGATCCGCCATCGACAAGCCCAGGATATCGAACTGAAAGAGCCCCGTGGATGGTCCCTCCTCGACATAGGCGAGCGTCGTCCCGTCGGGCGACAAGGAGGAGGGTGTCTGGCTGCGATTGCTGGTGGTGAGGCGTTCGGCCTCCCCGCTTCCGTCGGCGGCCTTCCAATACAGGTTGTCTTCACCCCCGGCTGCGCCCGAGGCGCGGAAGACGACTCGCTTCCCGTCCGGCGCAAACAAGCTATAGCCGCTGCGCCCGTCAACCGTGATCGGATTGAGCACGCCGCGTGCAATGTCGTAGCGCCACACGTCACGGGTGTCTTGTTGGGTGGAGATCGAGATGTATCGGCCGTCGGGCGACAGGCGCGGCTTTGAAAACGCGCGCGGCGGCGCCTCGAGCTTCTGGACGTGCCCCTTCCGATCCACCCACGCGAGCAAGCGATCAGCCCCAGGCAGCGCGCCGCCCGTCAGGTAGACGAGCGCACCGGTGTCGGACACGGTGAACTGCCCGGCAAGCGTGTTCTCCATGTCGCTGACGTTGCGATTCGCGGATTGCATGACGTTGTCGACGAGGCCTGTTGCACCTCCAGTCACCGCGAGTCGCACGGGGTCGAACGGCGCGGCCATCAGCGTTCCGAGTCGGAGGTAGACCAGGTGTCCCGTCGGCACATAGCGGCCATCGGCGCCGCCTTCGATGAGGACGGTCTGCTGCCCCGTTTCGAGGGACCGCACGACGACCTGCGTGTTATCCCACCGCTGCGCCCCTTTTGAGATCGTGAAGATGACGGCGCGGCCCCCGGGCAGCACGTGGGGCAACCGGTGACTGAACTCGTTCTCCTGAAGCGTCGTGAGTGCCTGGGGTGTACCGCCAGCCGCCGACACGCGCCACAAGCCGCCGTTCCGGGCGGTCGCAAAGACGATGCTGTCGCCGCTGCCCCAACTGGCCCCGAAGATCCATCCTGCATCGCAGATCCGCACCGCAGGGCCGCCGGCGAGAGGCACCTTCTGAAGCTTGCCCGCTGCCCAGAAGCCGACCCATTGCCCGTCGGGCGAGAAGAACGGACTCTGCCCGCCGCTCGTGCCCGCAATCGGTGTCGCCCTGAGTTGGTTCATCGCGCGCGCGTACAACTGTTGACCGCCGCCCCAGATCGCCCCGAAAACCAGCGTCTTCCCGTCCGGCGAAAGGGCAAGCGAAGTTCGTGTCGGCCGCGGCCCTTCCACCCGTTGCTCCAGAGGATTCACTCCAACTGACTCCTCGGTGGGTGCCATGCTGACGAGCGTGCGGGTCGTCTCCCCAGCGACGGGCGCCGGGCGCGCGGGCCAGGTGACGATTGCGCCCACAGCAACTCCGGCAAACACCAGGGCGGCGGCCCACACCAGCGACCCACGCCTGCGCGAGCTGGCCGGGGCAAGAGGCACATCTCCATGCGCGCCGCTGAGCGCGTCGTCAATTTCCAGCCGCGCATCGGCGGCATCCGCGAGCCGGCGCCGTCGATCCTTTTCCAGGCACCGTCGCAAGAGGCGGCGGACGGAGGACGGGGTGTCGGCGCGAAGCGCGTTCCATGGCGGCTCCGTCTTCAACACCGAGGCGAGGGTGTCCGAGACGGTGGCGCCATCGAACAAGTGCCGACCCGTCAGCATTTCCCAGACGATCACGCCGAACGCCCACAGGTCCGCCCGCTTGTCGACGGCCACTCCTCGCGCCTGCTCGGGGGCCATGTAGGCGGCCGTGCCCAGGATCATGCCGTGGACCGTCAGGGCCGGACTCGTCACCGTGGGTGAGCTCGCCGCTGCGGCGCTCGATGCGGCCGATGGATCGAGCGCCTTGGCGAGGCCGAAGTCCAGCACCTTCACCATGCCATCGGACCGCACCATGATGTTGGCGGGCTTCAGGTCGCGATGAACGACTCCCTGTTCGTGCGCGGCCTCGAGCGCTTCCGCGATCTGTTTCGCGATCGGCAAGGCCTCGTCCAGTGGAAGGGCGCCCCGCGCGATCCGCCGCGACAGCACCTCCCCCTCGACGAGCTCCATGACGATGGCGCGCACGTCACCAGATTCCTCGAGGCCGTGAATCTGCGCGATGTTGGAATGGTTCAGCGAGGCGAGCGTCCGGGCTTCGCGGGTGAACCGCGCAAGGCGGTCCGGATCGCTGGCGAAGGCGTCGGGCAGGATCTTCAGCGCGACATCACGATTGAGCTTCGTGTCGCGGGCCCGAAACACTTGCCCCATCCCGCCTTCGCCGATCGACGCGGTGATTTCGTAGCCGCCGAGTCGAGTGCCGAGCGTCAGGGCCAAGCGCAGGGATTATACGGCCGCGATGGCAGGTCCGGTAAGAACGTTCGATGGCCGGGCCCACGGACCACAAGTCCCGAAGCGCGCGCGCCTTTCCTTCGCGCGCGCTCTCGCGCCGTGGATTCCTACGACTGCTTCCTGATCTCAGCGAAGCCGACACGGTTTCCTCCTGGCTCCTTGACATACAGCTCCGTGGTTCCGTAGAACGTGTCGTGGCGCGGCTTGACGACCGGGGCACCGGAGAGGGCCCTCTCGATTCGGTCGAGGTCGTCGACCGTGATGTAGAGCACGGTCGAGTGGCCGGCGAATTCGTCCGCCGCTTCGGGCAGCTCCGCCAGCACGCTCGCCCGTGTCTGATACATGACTTCGACGTCGCCGGCTTTCGCGCTGGCAAATACCAGCTTGCCGTTGTCGCCGGGGACCTGGTTCTCGGCGGTGAAGCCGAGCTTGTCAATCCAGAAGCGAAGGCAGGGCTCGACTTCGTCGACGACGAGAACGGGAGTCAGGTGCTGCAGGCCGAATGGGTTTGCTGCTGTCATGCGGCGAAGAGTATCAGCAGCCTGTGTCAGATTCTGTCAGCAGTCCAAAGCGATGCGCTCGCCTTCTCTCCATTCCGTCAGTAGCTCCGGGCGCCGGCGCGGCAATCGCTCGCCGGTCAATTCCGCCGACGCGATCCGATCGGTCCGGAAATGACGAAATGCCTGCCGCAGCTCGCACCAGGCGACGACGACCCGGACCCGTTCGAAGAAGGCGACGGCGATCGGCCAGATGACCCGCACGGTCTCCTGGTCACCGTCGCTCAGGTACGCGATGCGCAGCTTGCGCTCCTCACGGATCGCCTCGCGGACGATGCTGGCGTCGATGCGATCGAGACGCCGCCGCCGTCCGCGGCACGGCGAAGAGGCCGGCGTCTTCGACGCGGTGTCGCAGGCGATCCGGAAGGACGGCCATGATCTTCGCGACGGCATCGGCGGCCGCGCGCGCGAGCGGTGGGTCGGGCAGCTGCGCTACCCAACGCGAGCCGAGGATCAACGCCTCGATCTCTTCGTCGCGGAACATGAGCGGCGGCAGCATGAAGCCGGGGCGCATCACGAACCCGACCCCAGCCTCGCCGGCAATTGACGCGCCCTGCGCCACGAGCGTCTCGATGTCGCGATAGATCGTACGCACCGACACCGACAGCTCCGTCGCCAGCTGCTGCGCCGTGACCGGCCGTCGGTGCCGTCGCAGCGCCTGAATCAGGGCGAGCAACCGCTCGCTGCGTGATGCCATCGATGAACTTCCGGCTGACGCCCGAAGCTACAGGGTCCGTGTCGCAACGTCAACTCCAGGTGCGCTAGCATGAGCCGGTCTGTCGTCCAGGAGGTTTCGATGACCGGCCCGCCAGAGAGAATGACGGTCGAGGCGACGATCAAGTTGAAGATCGCGAAGGGGAAGTAGAGACCGTGCCGGGTGCAGGGGCACGTTGAAGGGGAGCGATGGACCTGCCCACAAAGAAATGGATTCTGGTCGCCGTAGTCGTCCCCGCCACAATCCTGGGGACCGTGATCACACGCTCGCTTCAAGGTCCTCCGACACGCACGGTGGATGAAGCGAGTCTCCGTGAGTACTCAGGGGTCTATCACTGGGAAACGAAATCCTTTGTGTATCTCCAATTGTGGTCCGAGCTCTCCGGCCGCAATCAGTTGGTCGCGTTCGACGAATCCGGCGAAGTGCGTACGCTCCATCCAACCGAACCAGACCGTTTCTTCGCAGGTCCGGGGGCGGCGGTTCCTGATGCGGTCGAGTCGCGCATTGAGTTTCAACGCGATGCCAGCGGCAGAATCGCCTCGCTCACCTGGTCGCGCGACGGCGTGCCGGCGCGAACCGCGCGCCGGGTGGACATCGAACGGCGCGAAGACGTTCGTTTCTCCAACGGCGACGTCCAGCTTGCCGGCACGCTGATCAGTCCCACCGGTCCGGGGCCTCACCCCGCCGTGATTCTCGTCCACGCGTCGGGCGCTGAGGATCGTGAATATCTGCTGCCGTTCGCCCGCTTTCTCATCCGCCGCGGCATGGCGGTTCTGGGCTACGACAAGCGAGGTGTGGGCGGCTCGACGGGCGACTGGAACAGGGCGTCGTTCGACGACCTCGCCGGAGACGTGGTCGCGGCCTTCGGGTACCTGAAGACTCGCAGCGACATCCAGCGTGGCCGGATAGGCATGTTGGGATGGAGCCAGGCCGGGTGGGTCATGCCGCTCGCCGCGACGCGTGCGAAGGATCTGGCGTTCCTCATCAGCATCTGCGGGGCTGGCGTGTCGGGCGCCGAGACGACGATCGACCAGGCGCGAAATGAAATGGCGGCCAGCGGCATGCGGCCGCAAATGATTGAGCAGATTGTCGAGCTGATGACGCTGCAGTACCGACTACCTGCGAACCGGCCAGGGGTGGGACCGGTACGTAGCGACCCGCGAGAAGCTCGCGGCCCGGATGGGAGGAAATCCGCCCGAGGCGTTTCCCTCATCACCGGATCATCCCTACCTGCAGTTTATTCGGCCGTTGATCCTGCACGACCCTGCGCCGGCCCTTCGTCAGATCCGGCTGCCGGTGCTTGCGTTGTTCGGTGAGCTGGACAACAACATCCTGGCGGAGAAGAACCGCGCCGCGTGGGAGGCGGCCCTCCACGCGGGCAGCCACGCCGACTACACGCTGCGAATCCTGCCGAAGGCGAATCACGCTCTCTTGGAGGCCAAGGTGGGCAACAACGCTGAGATGAAGTCGTTGCGACGATTCGTCCCGGCCTACGCTGAAGTTGTTCTCGACTGGTTATCGAAGCGCATTTCAGGGTTCGGCGGCGCGAGATAGCAGACTTCAGCGCGGCCTCGACCAGGCGCCAGTTGATGCGTCACGTCAGTCTCGGCCGCCGCGCGTGAGCCGCTCGAGATTCTGCCGGGCAACGGTGTGATTGGGATCCAATTCGAGCGCCCGCCGGAGATGCCGGGCGGCTTCGTCGGGGAATCCGGCCTGGGCCAGGGCGCCTCCGAGATCGTTGTGGGCGTCGGCGGAACCGGGCCGAATGGCGACGATGCGCCGCAGGTGCGTCAACGCCTCGTTCAGCCGGCTGGCCGAATCCAGCAGCGCGGCCAGCTTGGCGTGCGCCTCGATGGAATCTGCATTGACCGCGATCGCCCGCCGGTAAGCGGCCGCCGCATCGGTCTCTTGGCAACCAGTGCTCCATGCGTCGCGAGATTCACTCACCGATGGCGATGTCGATGCCGTTTGTTTCTTCCTCAGTTCTGTATTGCTGCCCGCCGAGGAACGCCCCCACCCAGAGCGGCTCCTGGGTCCCGATCCAGTTGCCGCTGGCGCTGCCCGGGTGGGGCAGGAACCGATACAGGATGAAGTTCGGGACGAGCACGACCTGGAACGGGATGATCAACGTCACCAGGAGCAAGGCGAACAGCGGCTCCCGGTAGCGGAAGCGGAGGGCGGCGAAGGCGAACGCGGCCATCGAGCAGCTGATCAGCTGGCCGATCGTGTTCAGCGCGGCGATCTTGACCGAGTTCAGGAAGAACATGTCGAACGGCAGTGCGTTCCACATGTCCGGGTAGTTTGACCATTGGGCGACCCGGGGCAGGATCGTCGGCGGGATCGCAAAGACCTCGGCCCGAGTCTTCAGCGAGGTCGTGATCATCCACAGGAACGGGATCATCATCAGGATCCCGCCCGCCACCAGGAGGCCGATGAGCAGCCCCCGGCGGAGCGACCGGAGGCGACGGGTTCGTGCGGCGGCGGCGGCCTCGACGGCCGCCGGGGCGATGCTCGGGCTCGCGGCGGCCTTCACTGGTAGTGGACCCAGCGGTTCTGGGACCAGAAGTAGATCGCCGTGAACAGCGCCACGATCAGGAACAGGACCCACGCCGCGGCGCTGGCATAGCCCATCTTGAAGAACTTGAAGCCGTTCTCGTAGATGAAGTAGACGACGGTGATCGTGGCGTCGGTCGGCCGCGGCTTCACGAGCACGAACACCTGGTCGAAGACCTGGAAGCTGCTGATGAGGCTGAGCACGCCGGTGAAGAAGATCGCCGGGGTCAGGAGTGGCAGGACGACGTAGCGGAAGCGCGCCCGGCGCCCGGCCCCGTCCACGCTGGCCGCGTCGAGCAGATCGGACGGGATCGCCTGGAGGGCGGCCAGGAAGATGATCACGTTGACCCCGAGACCCTGCCAGATCGACATGGCGACGATCGCCGGCATCGCCAGGGTCGGATTGCCCAGCCATCGCTGGGCAGGGATCCCGACCAGTCCGATGACCTCATTGAGGAGGCCGGACTCGGGGCTGTAGATCCACTGCCAGACGAGCGCGATCGCGATCGTCGAGGTGACCACCGGAAGGAAGTAGGCGGTTCGGATCCAGGCGATCCCGCGGATCCGGACGTTGAGGGCAAGGGCCAGGCCGAGCGCGATCGCGAGCCCGAGCGGGACCGACACGATCGTGTAGAAGAACGTGTTGCGGAGGGCCTTCAGGAACCGGTCGTCGGAGATGAGCGCGGTGTAGTTGTCGAGGCCTGCCGGCTTCGGCGCGGTCAGCAGGTCCCACTTCGTCAGGCTGATCCCGAGCGTTGCCAGGATCGGACCCGCCGACAGGATGGCCAGTCCCAGCAGCGTCGGGGCAAGGAACAGGAGGGCCCACCGGCCATCACCGGCGAGCGGGCCGCCCCGCCGGTGAGCGGGGCGGCGGAGGCTCGTCATGGGCGGTCGGACCGGGCCGGGGGCTGGACCTCGGTCACTGGCCCGCGAGGATCGCGTCCAGCTGAGGCAGGACGTCGGCGATGGCCTGCTTGGCGGTCTTCTTCGGCTCGGTGAAGACGTTCGCGTCGATCTCGGTCTGGAGCGTCGTCGTCCACTCGTCATAGCCCTTGAACGAGGGCTTGATGTGGGCGTAGGCGATCGCATCGGCCAGGACCTTCGCCCCGTCGAACGAGCTCGCGAATGGACCGGCCAGGACCTCCTTGTTGGCCGGTAGCGATGCCTTGAGCTCCATGAGCTTGGTCTGAGCCGCCGGGCTGGCGAGGTACTTCACGAACGCCCAGGCCGCGTCCGGGTTCTTCGTGCTCTTGTAGACGACCGCCCCGGTCGGGTTGATCGAGGTGGCCCGGCCGGCGGGACCCTTCGGCAACGGGGCGATCCCGAAGTCGAGCCCCGCGGCGATGTCGGTCGCGACGAGCCACGAGCCGTTGGCCTCCAAGGCTGCCTTGCCCTGCTCGAAGGCATCGCCGCTGTCCGCGGGCCAGATCGTCGGGTCGGGCATGATCCCGTCCTTCCAGATGAGGTCCTGCAGGAACTGCAGCCCGCCGGCGGCCTGGTCGCTGCCGATGAGGTTCGTCTTCTTGTCGGCGGAGACGATGTCACCGCCGTTCTGCCAGACAAGCGACGACCAGTAGTTCTCCATGTCCGTCGACTCGGTGTAGAACCCCCACTGGCTGACCTTGCCCTTGGAGTCCTTGATCGTGAGCTGCTTGCCGACCTCGACGAGCTTCGCCCAGTCCCACGTATCGTCGGGGTAGGGGATCCCGGCGGCGTCGAACAGCTTCTTGTTGTAGAAGAGCGCGATCACGTTGAGATCGCGGGGCAGGCCGAACTGGCCGTCGGCCGTGGTGAAGTCGGCGACCGCCTGGTCGGCGAGCTGTCCGAGGTCGTAGCCGTCCCGATCGATGTACGGCTTGAGGTCGAGCAGGACGTCGCGGCTCTGGTAGTCGGGGAACAGCGGACCGTCCATCGCGAAGACGTCCGGAGCGTCCCCGCCGGCCAACGAGGTCTGGAGCTTGTCCCAGTACGGGTCCCAGTCCGACACGGTCACCTTGACCGTGATCTTCGGGTTGGCGGCGTGGAACGCGTCGACGATCGCCTGCTGGTTCTTGATCTCGGTCGGGTCGCCCCAGATCGAGTACGTGATCGTCGCCTCCGGGCCGGTGTAGCCCGCGTCGGACGGCGCCGCGGACGCGGGGCTCGCGGCCGCGGATGTCGGTGCCACGCTCGGTGCCGCAGCAGATGGCGATGCCGAGGCCGTCGTCCCGCCGCACGCCGCTGCGAGGAGCGCCACCACGGCGAGCAGCGCCAGGGAGCTCGAGCCACGTTGTCCGCCTCGGGCTCGACTGGACCGGTCCATTGTCATCGCTCCGTGCCTCCTCCTCAGTCGGTGGCGCTGCCACCAAGCCAGGCCGGAAGCCATTCGGCCTCGGCCTCGATCATCGCGTCGGTCAGGCGCCAGGCATCGTCCAGGGTCAGGTGGCTCTGGACGATCGGGTCGGTCATCACCGCGTGGTAGACCGCAGCGCGGTCATGGTCGAGGGCGGCCCGCACGGTCAGCCCTTGCATGTCGACGGCGCCCCGGATGTACGCCGCAAGCTGGAGCGGCAACGTGCCCATCGCGACCGGATGCACGCCCTCAGCGTCGACGAGGCAGGGGACCTCGACGCAGGCGTCGGCCTCGAGGTTCGGGATGAGCGTCCCCCGGTTGATCACGTTGCCGACGATCCGGGCCGGCTCGCCGGTCGTCATCGCCTCGGCGATCGTGGCCGCGTACTCGCCACTCAGCTCGAGCTCGAACGGGCCTCCGGCATCGAGCAGACGCTTGGTCTCCGCGTACTCATCGAGGTTGTCGGCGACGGTCTGGAGGTACTCGCCGATCGGGACGTGGAAGCGCTCGACGGCGTCCCCCTGGGCATCGCGCTTGCCGATGAACCACGGGTCGTACTCGGCCTGGTGGCCCGACGACTCGGTCAGGTAGCTGCCGAGACGCAGGAACAGGTCGGACCGGACGAGGTCGTCGTCGGGCGTCCGACCGGCCTCGACGAAGGCGCGCAGGTCCGGATAGAGGTCTCGCCCGCGATGCTCGAGCCTGACCAGGAAGGCGTGATGGTTGACCCCGGCCGAGTCGGCATCGATCTCCTCGCGCGGCAGGCCCAGGTAGCCGGCCAGCGTGTCGACCGTCCAGAAGACGGAGTGACACAGCCCGATGACCTTGATCGGGCTTGCCTCGGCGACGGCCCGGACGAGGATCGCCAGCGGGTTCGTGTAGTTGAGCAGCCAGGCGTTCGGGCAGACCTCGGCCATGTCCCGGGCGATGCCGAGGACGACCGGCACGGTCCGCAGAGCGCGGAAGACGCCGCCGACCCCAACGGTGTCGGCGATGGTGTAGCGAAGGCCGAACCTGGCCGCCACGGCGAAGTCGACCTGGGTGGCGCGGGCACCGCCGACCTGGATCGTGTCGACGACGAAGTCGGCACCACGGAGGGCCGCGCGGCGGTCAAGATGGGCCGAGATCGTCGGCTCGGCCGAGAGCGCCGAGGCCGTCCAGCGAGCCATCCGTTCGGCCGTCGCGAGCCGGTCCGGGTCGATGTCGTGGAGGACGATGTCGGCGGTCCGGAGCGCGGGCGACGAAAGGATGTCGCCGAGGAGGTTCTTCGTGAACACGACGCTCCCCGCGCCGACGAGGACGATCCGTGGCATGCACGCTCCGGGCGAAGGGCGCTGGTCCGGCGGTGACATCCGGACGTCCGTACGTCCTATCCTAGACCTCCCGCCGGGCGGATGGAAGCCCCCGTCGCGATGACTGGAGGATCCGGGTCGATGGACGAGGCGCGCGACCTGCCGATCGGCCGGATCCGCGGGCTGCGGGCGTGCGCCTCCGCGCGAGGGACGTTCGGCGTTCTCGCCCTGGACCACCGCCAGAACCTGCGCCGTGAGCTCCGCCCGACGGACCCCGACTCGGTCGGCCAGGAGGAGATGGTCGCCTTCAAGCGGGCGGTGGTCCGCGAGCTGGGCAGCGCCGGCCACCGGCGTCCTCCTCGACCCCGAGATCGGGGCCGCCCAGTCGATCGTCGACGGCTCGCTGCCGGCCGGTTGCGGGCTGATCGTGGCGATCGAGGCGACGGGCTACGACGGCCCGTCGACGGCCCGGGTCAGTCGCGTGCTCGAGGGCTGGAGCGTCGCCAAGGCCAAACGCCTCGGTGCGTCGGCGGCCAAGCTCCTCGTCTACTACCACCCCGAGGCGACCAACGCCGCGGACCAGGAGCGGCTGGTGGCGGGCGTCGCGGCCGACTGCGCCGCGGCAGACCTGCCGTTGTTCGTCGAGCCGTTGTCGTTCTCGATCGAGCCGGACGCCCCACGACTCGAGGGCGAGGGGCGCCGGAGGGTCGTCGTGGACACGGCCAGACGCCTGACCGCCCTTGGCGGCGACGTTCTCAAGGCCGAGTTCCCGTACGATCCCGGGGTGACCGACGAGGGCCGCTGGCGGGAGGCGTGCGCCGAGCTCGACGAGGCATCGCGCCTCCCATGGGTCGTCCTGTCGGGCGGCGTCGACGACGCCACGTTCGAGGCACAGGTGCGGGTCGCCTGCGACGCCGGTGCGAGCGGCGTCCTCGTCGGACGGTCCGTCTGGGCCGAGGCCGCGACCCTCGCCCCGGCCGCGCGTGACGCGTTCCTCCGGTCGACCGGTCGGGTCCGGCTCGGCCGGCTGGTCGATCTCGTCGACGAGCTCGGCCGGCCCTGGGACGCCCGCCCTGGGCCGCTCGTCCCGACGCCGGAGCCCAGTTCGGGCTGGTATCGCGGGTACGCCGGATGACATCCGAGCGCCGGTTCGACGTGCTCGTGATCGGCGAGCTGAACCCGGACATCATGATCGTCGACCCGACGGCCGAACCGGTGTTCGGCCAGGTCGAGACGCGCGTCGAGTCGATCCGGATGGAGATTGGGTCGTCGTCCGCGATCGCCGCCTGCGGCATCGCCCGGCTCGGGCTGCGGACCGCCTTCGTCGGGGTGGTCGGCGACGACGTGTTCGGACGGTTCATGCTCGACGCCCTCGACGCGGTCGGGATCGACATGTCGGGTTGCCGGATCGATCCAACGGTGCCGACCGGGGCCACGGTCATCATCACTCGCGCCGCCGACCGGGCGAACCTGACCGCAATCGGGGCGATCGACCGGCTGCGTGGCGACGACATCCCCAGGGAGCTCCTGGCCGCGGCGCGCCACCTCCACGTCGGGAGCACCTACCTCCAGCCGGCCCTGGCGGCCGACCTGCCCGAGCTGTTCGCGGAAGCGCGAGCGCTCGACGTGTCGACCTCGTTCGACTGCAACTGGGATTCGACCGAGACCTGGGACGATCGGATCGACCCGATTCTGCGGGCCGCCGATCTGTTCCTGCCGAACCTCGAGGAGGCGCGCCGGATCACCGGCCGGACCGCCGCGCCGGCTGCCGCCAGCGAGCTCATCCGACGGGCGACCGAAGGGCGAGCGCCGGGCCGGACGTTCACGCTGGCGGTGAAGCACGGCGCCGGCGGCGCAGTCGCGATGCGTGGAGCCTGGGAGTTCGAAGTTGCCGAGGCGGCCTCGCTGCCGGTCGATGTGGTCGACACGACCGGCGCGGGTGACTCGTTCGACGCCGGGTTCCTGTATGGCACCCTGGCCGGCTGGCCGCTCCGCGACACCCTCGAGCTGGGGGTTGCCTGCGGCTCGTTGTCGGTCGCCGGGGTCGGGGGCACGGCCGCCCAGCCGACGCTCGAGCAGGCCCGGGCGGCCCTCGCGGCGGCAGGTCGCTGAGGTCGTCAGGGTCGACGTGCGTCTCGTGACCGTTGCCCCGAACCCGGCGATCGACCGGTTGTATGAGCTCGATCGGCTCGACCGGGGCGCGATCAATCGGCCGCGGACCGAGACGCTGGTGGCCGGCGGCAAGGGTCTCAACGTGGCCCGGGCGGCGATTGCCCTGGGCGCCGAGGTCAGCGCGGTCGCGCTGTTCGCCGGCTACGCCGGCCGCTGGATGGCCGACAGCCTGGCCGCGGAGGGGATCCCCGGGCGCTGGGCCTGGGCCGACGGTGAGACGCGGACCTGCCTCGCCATCCACGATGCCGCCGATGGCAGCCTGACCGAGCTGAACGAGGCCGGACCGCAGCTGACGTCGGAGTCATGGGCCGGGCTGGTCGCGGCCGTGCGGGCCGAGCTCGCGACCGGCGATGTGGGTGTCGCGACGATCTCGGGGAGCCTGCCGCCCGGTTCGCCTGCCGACGGGTTGACCCAGCTGGCGAGGTGTGCTTTCGAGGCCGGCGTCCCGGTCGCGCTCGACGCCGGCGGGGCGCCGCTCCGGCACGCCCTGGAGGTCCGGCCGTGGCTGGTCAAGCTCAACGTGGCCGAGGCAGCGGCCACGCTCGGACGGTCAACCGCCGAGGGCAGGATCTCGGACGCCGAGATTGCCGCGACGACCCGCGAGATCGCGGCCGTGACCCACGGAGCCGTGGTCATCACCCGCGGTCTGGATGGTGCGATCGCCCTCGGACCGGACGGCTCGGCGTTCCGGGTCGGCCCGCCGACCACCCGCGGCAGCTACCCCGTCGGCAGCGGCGACGCGTTCCTCGCTGGGCTCGCCCAGGGCACGATCGAGGGTCGTCCGTTCGTCGAGGCGCTCCGGCTCGGTTCGGCCGCGGCCGGAGCCAACGCGCTGGTGCGCGGCGCCGGCCGCCTCGACCCAGCAGACGTGGTCCGACTGAGCGCCGAGATCCGGATCGAGCCGATGTCGGCCTGAGCCCTCCGCCTGAGTCAGTCCGGCGGGCGCTCCCCGGGGTTCGATGGGTCCGGCCGATAGCCACCCGCGGTGGTCCGATCGTCAGTGCGGGCGCGACGGCCGATGGCCGCGCAGGAGCGCTCGATGACCTCGAGGTCGAGCGGTTCCACGTTGTCGAGGAAGTAGGCCTCGATCCCGCGGAGATGGGTCCGGCTCGCCTGGCGCAGGCGCGAGACACCGAGCTCGGTCAGGACGGCCTCGGCACCGCGGCCGTCAGTCGAGCAGTGGCTCCGCTCGACGAGGCCGTCGGCCTCGAGGCGGTCGATCAGGCGAGTGACGCCGCTCCGGCTCAGGAACACGCTGTCGGCGATCTGGTTCATCCGCAGGCGCCGGTCCGGCGATTCGGCCAGCTGGAGCAGGGCGGCGTACTCGGCCAGGGTCATCTCGTGCTCGGCGCGCAGGTCGTCGTCCAGCCGTCGGCTGACCAGGGCGTGGGCGGTCAGGAATGCCCGCCACGGCCCGAGCCGCGAGTCGTGCGCGGTCAGGCGACGCGGGCGCTCGGCGGCGGTGTAGCGCTCAGTGGTCTCGCTCATCGGTTTTGATGATACCCGAAGCCCAAGTGATTGACAATGCAACTATCGGTCGCATATAGTTGCGTAAGCAAGCAAATAGCGAGACCGGCGGCCGGAACGTGTCCGCCCGATCGGCGAAGGGAATGCGACTGATGACCAACAGATGGACGATCGACCCGGCTCACACCGATGTCGGTTTCTCGGCCAAGCACATGATGGTGACCACGGTCCGCGGCAAGTTCGACAGGGTCGAAGGCGAGCTGACCCTCGATGAGGCCAATCCACTCACCGCCGGGGGCGAGATCCGCATCGCTGCGGCCAGCCTGTCGACGGGCTTCGACGCGCGCGACCAGCACCTCCGCTCGGCCGACTTCCTCGACGCCGAAAGGCATCCCTGGGTCGTCGCGCGGGTCACCAGGGTCGTGCCCGACGGTGATCACTTCCGGGTCACCGCCGACGTCACGATCCGCGACGTCACTCGACCAGTGACCTTCGATGCCGTGTTCAACGGGATCGTCCCGGGGATGAGCGGCCGCCGCCATGCCGGCTTCCACCTGACCGGTACGATCGACCGCGAGGACTGGGGCCTGAACTGGAACGTCGCCCTCGAGGCCGGCGGCTGGCTGGTCGGGCGCGAGATCAGGCTCGACATCGAGGTCGCAGCCGACGAGGTCGCAGTCGCGACGGACACGCCGGTCCGCGCGGTCGCCTGACCGATCGGGCGCCCGCTCAGCCGACGCCCGGCCCATCCTCCGAGCGCTTCTCATCCACCGGGTCGGACTCCTCCTCCGACTCGGTCTCCGGGAGCCGGACGATCAGCCCGTCTCCGGACAGGCCCACCGTCTCGCTCCCGGTCCTCACCATCTCCTCGACCCGCGGGATGTCGCGGAAGATCTGGCGATCCATCTCGAGCAGAGCGTTGCCGATCGCGGCCCCGCGTCGTCGCTCCGACCGAGGCAGCGGCCCGTTCCAGGCCTGAACCGCCGACGCCATGATCGCGGCCAGCCCCTGTTCGAGCTCGATCGGAGTCGGCCAGCCATAGCCGAGCCTGAACTGCCGGCGCGGCTGGTCGAACCAGTGGCCTGGACCGACGAGCGTCCCGTAGCGCTCGAGCAGGATCCGGTAGAACGCATCGACGTCGACCGGGATGTCCGCCTGGAAGCGCGGGAACCCGACGACCCCGCCGCGGGGCTCGACCCACTCGAACAGGTCCTGCCCTGCGAGCCAGTCCCGAACCATGCCGAGCGCCGCGTCGATCCCGGCCCGGATCCGCGGCATCCGCTCGGGCCGTCGGGCCAGGGCGACCTCGCCGATCGCCTCGTCGACGACCGAGTTCGTGATCAGGATCTGTTCCTTGGCCGCCAGGAAGCGGCCCTGCAGGTCGGCATCGGTCGTGATCAGCCAGCCGACCCGATCCCGGGCAACCCGTCGGCCTTGGACAGTGACGACACGCCGATCGCGCGCTCGGACAGCGTGGCGGCCTGCGGCAGCGGCCCGGCGTAGGTCATCGATCGGTAGGTCTCGTCGATCAACAGGCGAGCGTGCGGATGGGCTTCGACGATCCGGACGACCTCGCGCAACGTTGCCTCCGACATGACCTGGCCGGTCGGGTTGTGCGGAGTGGTCAACGAGACCAGCTTCGTCCTCGGCGTGATCAGGGCTGCGATCTGCCCGGGATCGACCGCCCAGCCGTCCTCGTAGCGCAGGTCGAGGTGGCGAACCGCCGCTCCGATCGCCCGAGGCGTCTCGAGGTTCGTCGCGTAGTTCGGTCGGGCCACGACGATCTCATCCCGGCCGCGAGGAGCGTCGTGTGGACGATGAACAGGGCCGCCGCGGCGCCGGGTGTGACGAGGACGTCGTCGGGTCCCAGGGCCGGGCTGTCAGCGACGATCGCCGCCCGAAGACCGTGGCGACCCTGGTGGTCCCCGTACATCAGGACCAGGTCGTCGAGCTCGACTCCGAGGTCCCCCAGCGGCGTGTCGGCGACCGAGCTCTCGGCGAGATTGGCCCGGATCCGCTCGTAGCCGAACTGCTCGGGCGACTCGGACTCGATCGGCATCCGCCGGTAATCCACCGTCTCCTCCCGTTCGTCGAGGGTCCGCAGGCCAGTCTAGACCCCTCTTCCCCCCGGTCCCCGGCCCGCCTATCATCCGCGGAACGATCGCCGTCGGCGGGACGCAGGTCTGCCGGGATCCTGCATTGGGAGACGTTCGATGACCGTTCAAGCCACGCCGCGACGGGCCACCTGGCTCGTCTGGCTGACTGTCGCCATGAATGTCGCTGCGGGATGCGGTGAGTCGGCTTCGCAGGGCAACGGCGGTGGCGGCGGCGGCACCGCGTTCAACGCGGTCATCCCCTTGATCCAGAACGACTTCGGCACGTCGATGGTGTCCGCCAGCGCGGAGGGAAACACGCTGACGATCACCCTGGTCAGCGGTGCCAGCGTGGCCATGGCCAAGCTGTTCATGTGCTCGAGAAAATCCTGCCGCGTCTCAAGACGGCCGGTCTCGAGGGAAGCAAGGTCGTGATCGTCGAGCAGTCCGGCGCCCAGCTGGCCACTGAGGCGGTCTGCACTCCCTGACCGGCGTGACCGGCCGACCGCCTGCCCCGGACGTCGTGGTCGTCGGGGGCGGGGTGGTCGGGGTTTCGGCGGCGGCCTTTCTCGCCGAGGCCGGGGCCGTCGTGACGCTCATCGAGGCGAGCGGGATCGCCGCCGGAGCGTCGGGTCGGAACTCGGGCGTGGTCCAGCAGCCGTTCGATGTCGTGCTTCGCGATCTGCACCTCGACACGGTGGCGATCTATCGCGGGCTGGCCGACGACGGCGTCGGCTTCGTCCTGCCGGCCGAGCCGGCCGGGCTCCTCCTCGTGTCGCTCGCTCCCGGCGGTCCACACCGGGCGGCCGCCGACCTGGCGAAGGTGTGGCCCGAGCTCGAGCCGGAGTTCGTCGCCGGCGAGGCACTCCACCGGCTGGAACCGAGCCTGGCGCCAGAGGTATCCGCCTGCCGGCTGCGGATCGGCTATCCCGTCCCGCCGGACCTCGCGACCCGTGCCCTGGCCAGCCTCGCCCGGCGACGTGGGGCACAATTCCTGATCGGCCGCGGGCCGGCACGGCTCCTCAGGGACGGCGACCGGGTCAGCGGGGTCAGGCTGGCGGACGACACGACCATTCCGGCTGGTGCAGTCCTCGTTGCGGCCGGACCGGCCTCGCCCGAGCTGCTCGATCCGGGCGGTCGATGGCGGCCGATCCGGCCGATCTGGGGCGTCGTCGTCGAGGTCGGCCTGGCCGTGCCTCCGGGCCACGTCCTCGAGGAGGCCGAGATGGACGAGGCGCTCGGCGAGGCGGCCGTGGCCGCCTCCGGGGGAGGGGAGGACGCGGGCGTCGAGGAGCCGGACTTCAGCCTCGTCACCGCCGCCGGCCGGAGCAGCCTCGGCTCGACGTTCCTCGAGCACGAACCTGATGCTGCCAGCTGGGTGCCGCGCCTCGTGGCCCGCGGTCGGCGGTTCGTGCCGGCCATCGGCGACGCGCCGATC
>CAVRWQ010000008.1:0-437367 GCA_963724955.1 uncultured Acidobacteriota bacterium | reverse complement strand
GGACCGCCGTGCTACCGGCGCGGTGCGCCTCGGCCGCGCCCCGGCGCATTGTCTCCCCAGGGGAGTCGCGCCGGACCCGGCCACGGATCCACGTTCGTCCGTTTCGCCCAGGCGTCCCATTCGCCGGAGAGCCGCGTCACGATGTCCGCGTGCTGTGCCGCGACGTTGTTGCGCTCGACGCGATCTGCGGCGATGTCGTACAGCTCCCACTGCTCTGGGTATACGGAGACAATCTTCCAGTTCCCCGAACGCACGGCGCGGTTCCCTTCGTGCTCCCAGAAGAGCGGCCGCGGTCGATTGAGGGGACGGCCGTCGAGCGCCGGCCGCAGATTGACGCCCTCCATCGGATGAATCGCGCGGCCCTTGTACTCGGTCGGATACTTCGCGCCAGTGGCCGCCGTCACCGTCGCCATGATGTCGATCAGGTGCGCCGGCTGACGCTCGATCGCTCCGCGCCGGTTGGCCACGATCCCTCGCGGCCAGTGCACGATGAGCGGCGAGGAGATGCCGCCCTCGTGGGTGAAATGTTTGAACCGGCGGAACGGCGTGTTGCCGACTGCTGCCCAGTTCATCCCGAGATACAGGTCCGAATTCGGACCACCGGGAGGATCGCCGTTGAAGCGGCCGTCGGGACCGGACTCGGCGTTGCCACCGTTGTCCGACATGAAGAAGATCAGCGTGTTGTCGAGCAGCTTACGCGCCTCGAGGCCCTTCACGAGCGTGCCGACAGCCGTATCGATCCCTTCAATCATCGCGGCATAGACCGCCATCTGGTGGTCGAACCGCTCCTTCTGTTGATCGGAAAGCGAGTCCCAGGGAGGCGTGTCCGGCTCGCGCGGACTGAGCGGCCACTTCGGATCGATGAGACCCATTCGGACTTGCCGCCGATAGCGCTCCTGCCGCATCCGGTCCCAGCCGGCCTTGTACTTGCCGCGGTTCTTCGCGATCAATTCCGCCGGAGCCATCAAGGGGAAATGCGGCGCGTTGAACGGAAGGTACAGGAAGAACGGCTTGCTGGCCTGACGCGCCTCGTCGATGAACTTGAGACCGAACTCGGTCCAGAGATACGTAGCGTACCAGTCCTTGCCGAAGCCGGACGCATCGCGCGGCGTCGCCGTACCGTTCAGAAACAACGGCTCCTGCGCGCGCGTCGTGAGCGGGTTGTCGCCGCCCGTGTAATTCTGATTGGGAAAGAACATGCCGCCGGCGCGCAGACTGAGCGTCCGCTCGAAGCCGCGGTCCCACGGCGGAGTGCCGTTGTCCTGGCCAAGATGCCACTTGCCCGACATGGCGGTGAAGTAGCCGGCCTCGCGGAGCACTTCCGCGATCGTGACGGATTGATCGTTCAGGCGTCCGGTCGTGCCGATCGATCCGCGGCGGATCACGTTGTCGAGATGGCCCATCCCCGCCTGATGTGAATACAGGCCGGTGAGCAGGCTCGCGCGCGTCGGCGAGCAGCGCGGTGTGGCGTAGAACTGGGTGAACCGCACCCCGCGCGCGGCGAGAGCGTCGAGATGAGGCGTCGCGATCTCGCTGCCAAAGGGGCCGATATCCGACCAGCCCATGTCGTCCAGGAGGACGACGACCACGTTCGGGCGGGTGTCCGGTTGCGCCGCACCCTGTGCGGAAGCGGCGGGAACAACCCGCGAGGCGGCCGCCCACGCCACGAGCGCGCACACTGCCGCCAGCCACAACGATCGGAGGCGCCGGACCGCCATCGCTCTCGCGTCTCCTACGCCTTCATGGGGACGCCGTTCTTCACGAGCCAGTCGTGCGCGATTTGCGCGGCCTCCCGCGGCGTATACGGCATCTGCCCGCCGCTGTCGAGCTCGACCATCATCATGCCGGCAAGCTTGCGGCCCTCCATGAGTTCGAGAATCCCGACGAGGTCAACCTTGCCGAGTCCGAGCGCGCAGTAGCCGGCCATCGACGGACCTCCCACCCAGTCCTTGAAGTGCAGGTGCTGAACGACAGGCAGGAAATTCTTGACGACGGCCACGGGATCGACGCCACCCTTCTGCAACTGGCCGATGTCCGGACCGAACTTCACGACCCGCGTGTCCACGGCCTCCATGGTCGCGTAGGTTTCATCCCGCGTCTCGACGGCGGTGCCCGTGTGCTGGTGCAGCGCCGCGATCAGCCCGATGTCGGTGATCGCCTTTCCGAGCTCGTTGAGTGTCGTGACGATGTTCTGCTTGTGATCGTTGAAATTGTAGCTGGCACCACCGACGCGGCCGCTGGGCCCGATCACGATCGTCCGGCCGCCGTACTTCTTCAGGATCTTGCCGACCGTCACCGCCGCCGCGATCGTGTCGGCACGCTGCGCCGGATCCGTCAGATTGATGCTCGTGTAGCTCGAGACCAACGGCAGTTTGAATTTCTCGACGAAACCCGCGAGCACGCCTTGACTCTCGAGGCCGTTGATCTGCCAGTCGAAGAGCTCGAGGCCCGAAAACCCCAGCTCCGAGACGTCCTTGAAGATCGCCTCGTTGAGCGCAGGATCTGGAGGCGGTCCCCCGCCACGACGCGCGCCGCCCGGTGCCGCTGCACCGGCAGCCGCGGGCGGGGCCTGCGCTCCCGCCGCGGGAGGCGGGGCCGGGGCCGTCGGAGGTCCGCCTCCTCGTGGGGCGCGCCCTGGCCACGTGATGCCGGTGTGTCCGATCGCGATATTTCGTTTCTTCGCCTGAGCCCACGCGGGCAGTGCCGGCGCGGCGGTGGCGGCCAGTGACAGAGCGAGCAGTTGACTGAACGTCCGTCGATCCAACATGCGGTCCTCGCGATTCATTTCTGGAACAGCATCGGCGCGAACTGATACAAGCTGCGCCGCCAACTCTGCCACTCGTGTGCCGTCTCCGGCGATACATAAAAAAGGCTCCTGATGCCGGCCTGCTGCAGGGCCTCGACATTGGGCTTCGCCGTCACAGCGCCGCCCTCCTTGCTGCCGTAGCTGACAAATACCAGCTGCACGGAACGCTTGAACGCCGCCACGTCGGCCACATCAGCGAGCGCGATGCTGCCGCCGCTGAAGACGCCGAGCTGCGAGAACTTGTCGAGATGCTTCAGACCGATGGCCCGAGTTTGCATCCCGCCCATCGACAACCCGGCCAGCGCGCGATTGGGTTGATTCGCCATCGTGCGGTAGTTCGAGTCGATGAACGCGATCAGCTCGTCGAGCAGAATCCGCTCGAATCCGCTGAAATCGAACGTGCCGCGTCCACCGGGGCCGGCGCCGCGCGCTGGTGGCGCGCCCGGCTGTGCCTGGGCGCCTGCAGGCGGAGCGGCGGCAGCCGCCCCAGCAGGGGGGCGTTCTGAGAGGGCGGCGCTGCCGCAGATTGACCACCGGCCGGCGGTGCCCCAGCACGGCCGCGTCCGGCGCCGCCGCCGATGTTGCCGCCGTTGTCCATGACGATGATGAAGGGCTTGGCCTTCCCGGCGGCAATCAGGTTGTCCATGATCAGGCCGGCACGTCCCTGGCTGCCCCAGCCGGTTTCGTCCTCGCCCGCGCCATGCTGCAGGTACAGCACCGGATAACGTTTGGTGGGGTTCTTGTCGTAATCGGGCGGCGTGTAGACGAAGCAGCGCCGCGTCGTGTTGGTGCTCTTCGAGAAATACAGGGTTTGGCGCAGTTGGCCGTGCGGCACGTTCTTGAGCGCGTAGAAGTCCTCGTCTTTCGCCGGGATTTCGATCGCGCTGCCCCAGCGGTTAGCACCGTAGAAAAACAGGCTGCCGGGATCGGGCACCGAGGCCCCATCAATATTCATTGTGTAGTAGTGGAAACCTTCGTCGAGCGGCGGCGTCGTGCCGACCCAGGCGCCGTCCTCGCCCTTGGTCAGCGGCGTGTTCCCGCCGAGGCTCACCGTGACGCTTTGCGCCTGCGGCGCCATGACGCGGAATCGCGCACGACGCTCGGAGTTGACTTGCGGAAACTGCCGGCCTGACTGGTTGGAGGTCGCGGGCTTGAAGTCCTCCACGGCCGGACCGAGCGCAGCCGCAGCGGCTGGTGGCGGCGGGGCGGCCTGCGGCGACGGCGCTTGCGCCGAGACGAAGGGCGCTGTGAGCAGCGCAATGGTGGCAAACGACACGACGCTCTTCATGACGAGTCTCCTGTCAGCGGCGGCTATCGGCCGGTCGCCTTGTAGCCCTTCCACACCCACTCGAACGCTTCCGGCATCGTCTGCAATTGCACCCGACGATCGACGTGGCCGGAGGCTTCCGAGAAGACGAATTGATACGCGTAGCCCTTCTTCTTCAAGGCATCGGCCATCCGCGTGTTGGCGATGATCCAGTTCCGCATGCTGTCGGCGGCCGTTGCGGCTCCGTTGTCGTTTCCGCTCACGTGCAGCCAGATGCGGATCGGCTTCCGCTCGGAGTTGGGAATGAATTTGTCGTGGTAGTCCCACGCGCCATTCGGCGCGATCGCATTGCGCTGGAGCGCGACAAACGTGCCCGAGTAGCTGATGACTCGGCGGTACAGGTTCGGCGCAAACCAGGCCATGTTGAGCGCCGCCGGCGAGCCGGAACTTTCGCCGAACGTCGCGCGACCGTCCGGATCGGTCGTGAACGCCACCTGGTAGTCGCGCGTGATGCGCGGCAAGACCTCGGTCTCCACGAAATTCAGGTAGCGATCGGAAATCGTGTCGTACTCGATCGTCCGCTGCCCGCCGGGACCGGGCGACAGCAGCACCGCGACGAGAGGGGGAATGCGTTTTTCGAAGATGAGATTGTCGAGCATCGTCGGCATGAACGCCAGATCCGTCCGTGGAGTGCCGTCCGGTCCAGCCGGGGCGTCCTCCTTGATGTACCACCGCTCGTCCTGAACCACGATGAACGGCGCTGGCGTAGTCGCCACATAGCCGGCCGGGACGTACACCGCGATCTGCCGCTCGAACGTTTGATGTTGCGGTGGGTCGGTCGGACCGGCGCCGCGGCCGGCGCCAAACGCGCCTCGTCCGCCTGCCGCCTGTGATGCGGCCGCTGCTGGTTCGGTCCACGCGGGCGTGCATGGTGGCGGCGTCCCGGCGGCGCGCCCTCCGCCGACGGGGGTGGCTCCGGGCGGCTGCGCGGCCCGTCCCGGGCCACCGGCTCGAGCCGCCGGCACAGGCGCTGTCGGAAAGATCTTGCTCTCCGCAGAGTTCATCGTGAACCGGATGACCCGACCTTTCGGCACGTTCGGCTGTTCCGTGAATGCCGGGTCTGGCGCGTACGGCGGCGCGATCCGGAAGTTGCCGTCCCGGTCGAGGCGGACGGGCACGAGCGGCGGCGCGTCAGCCGGCCGCGCACAGGGTACAGCCTGTGCCACCGGCGCCTGTCCGGTCGCCGGCTGCAGCGCTTGAGCGCCGGTGACGAAGATGCCGGCCGCGACTGACAAGACGAAAGCGGAGTGCGCGTTCATACATTGAAAGCGGCAGGCGACGTGTGCTGTCGCCGTGGCGCGTTGATCGTCACCCGATGCCCAGTCGTCGGCGGCCACGAGTGGATGTGCCGAGAGCCTACCATGACTTCCAACTGACAAACGATTATCGATTCACCACGTTGCTGAGGCGGGAGCCCCCGACCCGCAGCGCTGCGTCACTTGCCCGGCAGCGCGTAGGCGACCCAACCCATCGGCGCAGGCGTGCCGACGCCCGCGTCGGCGGGCGCCCCGGTGCCAGCGCCTAGGCCGCGGCCGCCAGCCGAACCGGCAGCGGGGACGAGCAGGTACGGCCTGCCGCCCATCTGGTACATCACCGGCGATCCCGCGAAGTTGCCGCCGAAGCGAGCGGACCACAGCTCTTTGCCCGTGTCGCTGTCCCACGCGCGGATCTGGTTGTCACGCCCGGCGCCGAAGACGAGACCCGACTCCGTGATGATCAGCCCGTTATTGATCGCCGGCGCGCCGGTTCCCGTGATCCCGCGCGTGGCGAGCGTGGGATCGTCCCCGAAGCGGAACCTTCCACTTGATCGCCGGCTGGTTCAGGTCGTACTTCACGATCGTGGTGAACGGCGGCTTGATGCGATGCGCGACCGTGTTGTACTCGTTGATCGTGTAGCGCGTGTAGTTCGGCGTGCCGTCCGGGTACGGCATCGCGCCGCGGCCGCGCCCGGCGGGCCCGTCCGGCCGCGTCCAGGCCGATCCCGATCCGACAATCAGTTCAGGCGGCGCGCCGGACCCCACCGGGCCGGCACCCCGCCCGCGGAGTCCACCACCGCCGGGTCCGCCCGCGCCTCGTCCGCCCGCCCCGGCCGGCATGGTCAGCAACGCCACGACGTTATCGACCTCGACGGTCGTCAGGTGCGGGAACGCGGGCATGCGCCCTTTCCCGGTCGAGAGGCTGGCGCGAATCGCGGCGGCGTCGAACCGCGGCGCGCCAGCCGCGATGTTCCGCTCCGGATCCGCCGTCTCATGCACCAGCGCCGCACCGGTCGCGGTGCCGAGCCGATCCGCCCCGTGGCAGACCTGGCAATGCTGTTGATACACGAGCTGGCCAGGAGGCACCGGAGGTGCGCCACCCCCACCACGCCCCTCGCCGGGGCGCAACAAGCGAAGGATGCCCGGATTCTCGTGCGCGACGAGGTACACCGCGCCGGTGCGCGGCTCGGACGCGGCGCCCCCGAACAGGGTGCCGCCGTTGCTCGTCGGGACGTGAACCGTGTCCTTGAGACTGATGGGCGTGAAAATCCCCTTGTTGTCCGCCGCGAGCAGTCGCTGCTTGAACGTCTCGGCCTCTTCCGGCGACAGAAACGGGCTGATGTCTTCGACGCCGAACGTGTGCTTGACGTACGGCGGAGGGTTGGTTGGCACCGGCTGCGTCGGCCAGCTCTGTTCGCCTTCCATCTCGCTCTTCGGGAAGGGACGTTCCTCGATCGGCCAAATCGGCTCGCCGGTGACGCGGTCGAATACGTAGAGCCAGCCGGTCTTGCACGTCACGGCCACGACATCCCGATTGCGCCCGTTGTGCCGAATCGTCGTCAGCTGCGGCGCCGCGCTCGGATCCATGTCCCAGAGATCGTGATGCACCAACTGGAAGTGCCAGCGCCGCTTGCCGGTGCGGGCGTCCAGCGCGACGATCGACGTCCCGAAGAGATTCGCGCCGAGGCGGTCGGCGCCGTAGAAATCGTAGGTCGGCGATCCGAGACCGATGTACGCGATGCCGCGGCGCGTGTCGATGGTCGTTTCAGCCCAGTTGTTGACGCCGCCGATGTACTTCCACGCGTCCTTCGGCCACGTGTCGTACCCGAACTCGCCCGGACGCGGCACCGTATGGAACGTCCAAACCAGTTTCCCCGTGCGGATGTCGTAGGCGCGGATGTCACCCGGCGGCGACATGTAGCCTTCGCCGGTCGCGCTGCCGAGAATGATCAGGTTCTCGAACACACCGCCGGGCGTATTCGACTGAATGGCGCCGATCGTCTCGGGATCGCGGCCATCGATCCCCACCCGCAGGTCGACGACGCCGTTGGTGCCGAAGGACATGATTGACTTGCCGGTTTTCGCGTCGACCTCCTGCAACAGGCTGTTCATCGCGAAGATGAGCCGCTGGTCGCGACCGTCCGCGCTCTCCCAGTAATTGAAACCGCGGGTGGTCATGCCGTTCATGTTTTCGCGGACCCAGATCTCTTTCCCGGTCGTCGCGTCGACGGCGACGAGCGATCCGTTCCGCCCGCGCCCGTAGACCACGCCGCGGGCGACGTTGGGCACAAAAGTGGTGTCGCCGTACGGATAAGTCCACGCCACCTGCAGCTTGGCAACGTTTGACTTGTTGATCTGGCGCGACGCGAAGTAGCGCGAGCCCTCCGGCCCATTGCTGTATCCCGTCCACCACAGACCGGTGGAGGATTGCGCCAGGCTCGACACCACGAGAGCGGCGCTCGCCGCGAGCGTGACGATCGCCGCGACGTGCCGCCGGAATCGTCCGTCAGTCTGGGCCATGCACGAACTCCTTTCGAGTCAAGCGCCCGGGCGACGGTTGACCCGTGTCGCCGACAGGCGCTCCACGGCGCGATAGGGCGCGCGTCACGGCTGACATTGATTCCGCCCCGCAGTTTGTGTACGCTGCCGGCACATTCTATATGGAACCGGTTCCACGACCAATGGCTCCGTTCACTGACGTTGGGCGCGCCGCGCTGCTGGCGCTGGGCCTGGGGCTCGCCGCGTCCGCGGGTGCCGCGGGCCAGGTCAAGACCACGGTTCCAGACGTCGTCGCCGGAGCGAAGCCGCTGACTGTCGAGCGGATCAAGATTCACGGCGCGGCGCTCGACGGCAACCTGGAGGGCAATGCCGTCGATCGGGACGTCATCGTCTTCCTGCCGCCGAGCTATGCCCGGGAGCGCTCGCGCCGGTTTCCGGTGGTGTATGCGCTGCACGGCTATTCGATCGGCGCCGAACAGTGGTCGCGGGAAATCCACGTGCCACAGACGATCGAAGGAGCCTTCGCCAAGGGCGCGAAGGAGATGATCGTCGTCCTGCCCGATTCGAAGACGGTGCACAACGGTTCGATGTATTCCAGTTCGATCACGACGGGCGACTTCGAGAATTTCATTGCGCGCGACGTCGTGGCCTATGTCGACGCGCACTACCGGACGATTCCGAACCGCAACAGCCGCGGGCTCGCCGGTCACTCGATGGGAGGGTATGGCGCGAGCCGCGTCGGGATGAAGCACGCGGACGTGTTTGGCAGTCTCTACATCATGAGCCCGTGCTGCCTGTCGCCGCGGGGCGCGGGCCCCGCCAATCCGGCGAACGAAGAGGCGCTGGCCTCCGTCAAGACGCCGGCCGATTCGCAGAAACTCCCCTTCGGTCTGCGCGCCCAATTGGCGTCAGCCGCGGCGTGGTCGCCGAACCCGAAGAATCCGCCGCTCTACGTGGATCTGCCGATCGGACCCAACCGGGACGTGGTGCTGGCGAAGTGGGCGGCCAACGCGCCACTGGCGTTCATCGATCAGTACATCCTGAATCTGCGGCAGTACCGGGCCATCGCCATCGACGTGGGCGACCAGGACGGCCTGAGAGCCGATGCGAGCAAGCTGCACGATGCGCTCGACCACTACGGCGTGGCGAACACGTTTGAAATCTACGCGGGCACGCATACGAGCCAGGTCGCGGTCCGGTTCCAGGAACACGTGTTGCCGTTCTTCAGCCGGAACCTGTCGTTCGAGCAGGTGAAGCGATGATGTCGCGATCGGCGGCCGCCGCGGCAGCGATCCTGCTCCTCACGCGGCCGTTCGCGCTCGACGGAGATCCCGGCCTGCACGACCCGTCGACGATCATCCAGGCCGACGGCAAGTTCTACGTCTATGCCACTGGCAACGGACTTCCCTTCTCAATCTCCGATGACGGTTGGACGTGGCGGCGCGCCGGTTCGGTCATGCAGGCCGTCCCAGGAGGCCGCCCTGGCCCAGACGTCATCGCGCGCGGCGGCAACAACAGCTGGGCACCGGACATCATTCGCGTGGCCGACAAGTACTTCCTCTACTACTCGGCGCCCGGCACGCAGCCGAAAGCCGCGATTGGGCTTCTCGTCGGAACGACGCTCGATCCTGCGTCGCCGAACTACAAGTGGCAGGATGCCGGGCCGGTCGTGTGGTCCGACGGCGTCGAAGACAGCAACGCCATCGACCCCGGCGTGTTCCGCGATCCGACGAACGGCGCGCTGTGGCTCACGTATGGCTCGTACTTTGGCTACATCCGTCTCGTCGAGCTCGATCCCAAGACCGGCAAGCGTCTGCACCCTGACCGGAAGCCGGCAAACATCGCGATCAACTCCGAAGCGTCAGTGATGATCTTTCGCGACGGCTGGTACTACTTGCTCGTCACGCACGGATCGTGCTGCGCCGGCGCGAACTCCAGCTACAACATCCGCATGGGCCGATCCAGAAGGGTGACGGGCCCGTTCATCGACAACATGGGCGTCGACATGCTTCAGGGCGGCGGCAAACTGTTTGCCGGATCGAGCGGACGCTACATCGGCCCGGGACACTTCGGTCTGCTGGATCTCGGTGACGGCGTACGAGAAATTCTCCTGCCACTACGAGGCGGATCTCGATCGCGGCGGCATCAGCGTGCTCGACATTCGTCCGCTGCTCTGGCGCGATGGATGGCCCGTCGCCGGCGACAACCTGACGGCCGGGACGTACGAGATCGAATCGGCGCGCACCGGCACGGCGCTCGAAATGGCGGTGCAGGGCGCCCCGGTCGGCGGCGCGCGCGGACGCGGCGGTCGGGGCGGCGGCGCAGGCCGCGGCGAAAGTGGCCCGCCGACGCCCATTCCCGCGCAGGACGCCGCGCAACTGAGCGCCAACTGGCCCGCCGGTCCGGTCGACGTCCGCATGGCGCCGTACATGCTGCAGGCTCAGCAGAAGTGGGCGATCACTCCGGTCGCCAACGCCGGCGGCTATCCCGGCGCGCCATATTTCAAGATCACGATCGCCGGAACGGATCGGGCGCTGGCGGCGACGTCGGACGCCGAGTTGGTGGTGCTTCCAGCCTTCACCGGCGCGCCGGAGCAGTTGTGGCGCCTGGACCAGCTTGCCGACGGCACTTATCGCATCATGCCGAAGGCGGTGCCGAATTCGAGAGAGGCGCTCGCGCTGTCGGCGGTTGGCAGCAGCGCGCCCACGCTGGCGAGGTTCAGACCCGGCAGCGACCGTCAGCGCTGGGTGTTGAAGACACCGTGATGCTCCGGACCTGGATTGTCCCCATCGGATCGGCCGTCCTCTTCAGCGCCGCGCCACAACAGGCGCCGTCGGCACCACCCCCTGCGCGCGGCACCGCGCCGTCGCTCGTGCGTCCAATGACGCCGACGAAGGCGCCGGACGCGGCCGGCTTTCTGCAGCGCTGGCTCGTCCTCGAGCCGATTCGCGTCGCGGGCCAGCTCACAGACAGCGCCGTCCAGGCCCTCGTCAAGAAGGAGTACTTCCCGAATCAGTTCACGGTGATCCCGCGTGACGGCGACCGGGTCACTGTCGGCGACGCGTCGCTCGGCTGGCACGCCGTCGACACTATCAACTACAACGTGAACCTGTACCACTTCGCGTACGCGTTGAGCAAACCGACGTCTAACGTCCTGTTCTGGGCCGTCACGTCCGTCGATGCCCCGAGCGAAATGCCCGGCGTGCGTCTGGCGATTGGCTCCAACGCGGCCTCCGTCTGGTGGCTCAACGGCCAGGAAGTGATCGGCCTCTACAACGATCGGCAGGCCGTCGTCGACGACGGCGTGTCGAAGCGGCTGACGCTGAAGAAAGGGCCGAACGTCATCCGCGCCGCGATCGTGAATGCCGGCGGAGCCACCGATTTCTGCGCGCGGTTTCTCGATCGCGACGACAATCCCATCAAGGGCCTTGTCGTACGCCTGAATGCCGGCGGGAAGGACGCGGTCGACACCGCCGCAGGGAGGCCTCGATGAACGGCGCGACTCGAACGGGCGTGACCATCGCGGCGGCGCTCGTCATCTCTCCGCTGGCGGCGCGCCAGGACGTGGCGCTGAAGGACCTGATGCCGAAGGGCATGGTGATCGGCGTCGCGATCAACCAGCGCCAGAGCGACGGCGTCGACACGGCCGGCGTCGAGCTCATCACGAAGCAGTTCAACCAGATCAGCCCGGAGAACCTGCTCAAGTTCCAGCCGGTGCATCCGGCGGCGGATCGCTACGCCTTCGACGCGCAGGATCGCTACGTGCAGTTTGGGGTCGACCGCAAGATGCAGGTCGTCGGCCACACCCTCGTCTGGCACAATCAGACGCCGGCCTGGGTTTTCCAGGGTACCGACGGCAAACCCGCCGACCGCCAGACGCTGCTCGCGCGCATGCGCGATCACATTCATACCGTCGTCGGTCGCTACAAAGGCCGGATTTTCGGCTGGGACGTCGTCAACGAGGCGATCGACGAGGACGGCTCGCTGCGCAAGGCGCCATGGCATGACGGCATTGGCGATGACTACGTCGCGAAGGCCTTCGAGTTCGCGCACGAGGCCGATCCGGACGCCGAGCTCTATTACAACGACTACAACCTCGAGAAACCGGCCAAACGCGCCGGCGCGATCCGCCTCGTCAAGGACCTCAAGGCGCGCGGGCTGCGCATCGACGGCATCGGCAACCAGGGACACTGGCAGCTCGAGACGCCCCCCATCGATCAGATCGAGGAAGCGCTAGTCGACCTGCACAGCACGGGACTCAAAGTGATGTACTCCGAGCTCGACATCAATCTCTTACCGCCCGCAGGCCGCAACGCCGACCCCGCCATCGCCAATCCATATGTCGGTGGACTTCCCGACGAGAAACAACAACAGCTCGCCAAACGGTACGCCGACATCTTTGGCGTGTTCCTGAGGCATCGCGACGCGGTGACGCGCGTCACGTTCTGGGGCCTGAGCGACGCCGACTCCTGGCTGAATCGTGGACGAATGAACTACCCGCTGCTCTGGGACCGCATCCGGCGGCCCAAACCGGCATTTCAGGCGGTCGTTGAGGCGTTGACGCGCTCTCGCTAGGCTGCGGGGAACCATCAAGACGGCACCCTCTCTGGAAGAGAAGATCGTCCTCGCAGTGCATACCGCTGGGTGACCTTAAATTATCAACTCGGGCGGAAGACCGCGCTTCACGCTGCCTCTGCGCATATCCTGCACATCGGACGCAAAGACGGATAGCCAAGCGGTGGCGGACGTGCCCCTCCCTCAGCGCCACAACGCCCGCGTCCGCCCTTCCGAGCGGTCCCGCTGACGGCCGCAACGAAAGGGCTCGGCGGCGCCCGTTGCTGGACGTTCGGGATCAATCTGGCCGCCTCGCGACCTGGGACTCCAGGCCCCGCCCTCTTGCCGCTAAGACACGTCTAGGCCCGGACCGCGTCGGTGGAAAGCTTGCCCCGAGAGTCGACGTGTCAGAGTTTCATCGAATTGGGCGTTCGATCTGTTGTGGCTCAACGGGCAGTCGCTCTCCCTCGATTCACAGGCCCGGATCACTAGCAATGTCTTGTTGTGGAAATTCTCCACAACAAGACAGACGTAGACCTACTGCCTTCGTACTCTCCTTGCTGGGGTCTTCCTCGTGTCCAGAGGGCTCGACGACAGTCGCAGTGAACTAGGCGAGCGGGCGCCTAATCGTGAGGTCGATACACGAAGCCAGGTGCGCATCGACGATGTCCCTGCGCGCGGACTGCGCTTGCCCCGCGGAGAAGACCGGGAGCGCGTCGAGTTTCGAGGCCGCGAAATATTCCTTGAGCGGCTCCGAGACGCGCGCCTTGGCGACCGTCGGCGCCTTTCGGGTCGTGTCCCCCAGCGACTTTGCCCACGACCCGCCGGCCCGACACGTCTCACCGGCCGACTGGCGCCACCTCACGGATCAGGGTTTGGTCCCTCGCGAAAGCCTCGCCGATTTCGACGGCGTCCGACACGTCGTCGCGCTGACCCGCGAGGGCAAGGACCTGCTGGACGCCCACTCGTTGACTCGCCCGGATGGCCACCGGCAGGAGTACTACGCCGGCGTCGTGAAGCCGCGCGAGCTCCGGCACGACGGCCAGATCTATCGCCTCTATCAAGAGGAAGCGGCTCACATGGAGCGCGAAGGCGGCCGTGTCACCAGGGTCTTGAGACCCTACACAGCAAGGTTGGTGGGCGCTAGTGGATTCGAACCACTGACCCCCGCCGTGTGAGGCGATCCCGTCGCCTCCGTAGATCATGCAATAATCCGAGCTTTGCCACTCACTGGCTGTTCCGTCCGTGCGAAAGGCGAACGATGACTCGGCCCAAGCGTGTACAGACGATCCTCATGGCGGTGGCGCTCGTCGCCGCGACGCGTCTCGTCGTCGCGGCCCGGCAAGCTGCCCCGGCGCCGGCGGCGACGGCCGCGCTCTCACAACAGATTCCGGTCGATCCGCTCATCACGACCGGGCGCCTGTCGAACGGAGTGCGCTACTACATCCGCGCCAACGCGCGGCCGGAGAACCGCGCCGAGCTGCGGCTCGTCGTGAACGCCGGGTCGATCGTCGAAGACGACGACCAGCAGGGACTCGCGCATTTCGTCGAGCACATGGCGTTCAACGGCACGAAGAACTTCCCCAGGCAGGATGTCGTCGCGTTCATGCAGTCGATCGGCATGCGCTTCGGCGCGCACGTCAACGCGTACACGAGCTTTGACGAGACGGTCTACATGCTTCAGGTACCGACCGAGAAGCCCGAAGTCCTGGCGAAAGCCTTTCAGATTCTCGAGGATTGGGCACGGAACGTGTCGTTCGAGCCGGCCGAAGTGGACAAGGAGCGCGGCGTCGTCGTCGAGGAGTGGCGCCTGGGCCGCGGCGCCAGCACGCGCATGCTCGACGCGCAGTTCCCGGTGTTGCTGCAGGGCTCACGGTATGCCCAGCGGCTGCCGATCGGGAAAAAGGAGATCGCTCGAGGGCTTCAAGCACGAACGGCTGAAGCAGTTCTACACGGACTGGTACCGGCCGGACCTGATGGCTGTCGTTGCCGTCGGCCAGTTCGACAAGCCCGTGGTGGAAGGGCTGATCAAGACGCACTTCGGATCGATTCCGCCGTCGAAATCGCCGCGGCCGCGGCCGACCTACGACGTGCCGGCGCATCCCGGGACGCTCTACGGCATCGCGACGGACAAGGAAGCCACCAGCACGAGCGTCTCGGTCTACACCAAGATGGCGCTGCGCGATCCGACCAGTGTCGGTGCGTACCGGCAGCAGATTGTCGAGAGCCTGTTCTCCGGATTGCTCTCGGCCCGCTTTCAGGAGATGGCCCAGAAGCCCGACGCGCCGTTTCTCAACGCCGGCACGGGACGCGGCCTGTTCGTTCGCTCGAAGGAAGCGACGACGCTGAGCGCCTCTGTGAAGGAAGACGGCCTCGACCGCGGGCTCGAGGCGCTCTTTGCCGAGACGGAACGGGTCGTGCGGTTCGGCTTCACGCCGACCGAGCTCGATCGGCAGAAGCGGCTGCTCCTGCGGAGCCTGGAACAGGCGGTGACGGAGAAGGACACGCAGCAGTCGGCGTCGTACGCCGCGGAGTTCGGGCGCAACTTCCTGCAGCGCGAGCCGATTCCCGGCATCGTCTACGAAAACGCGCTCTATCAGCGGTTCATCCCGGAGATCACGCTCGCCGAGGTCAACGGCCTCGCCAAGGAATGGTCGCCCGACGGCAACCGGGTCGTGCTCGTGAGCGCGCCCGACAAGCCGGGGCTCGTGATTCCCGACCAGAAGCGGCTCGCCGCCGCGATCGCGGCCGCGAGCAGCAAGCCGCTTCAGCCGTACGCCGACACCTCGACGGTGAAGCCGCTGCTCGAGACGACGCCGGCGCCCGGGTCGGTGGTCAGGACCGCGACGGTTCCCGAGTACGAGATCACCCAATGGGAACTGTCCAACGGCGTGAAAGTCGTCCTGAAGCCGACGACGTTCAAGCAGGACGAAGTCGTGTTTCGCGCCTTCAGTCCGGGCGGCACGTCGCTCGCGAGCGACAAGGACTTCGTGGCGGCCACCACCGCGGCGCAAGTCGTGCAGGCGGGCGGGCTCGGCAGCTTCAGCGCGATCGAGCTGCAGAAGATGATGACCGGCAAGGTCGCCTCGGCGACGGCGATCATCGGCGACACCGAAGAGATGATGATCGGCGGCGGCTCGCTGAAGGATCTGGAGACGATGTTCCAGTTGATCTACGCGCGCTTTACCCAGCCACGCGCCGATGCGTCGATTTTCAGCGTGATTACGGAGCAGTCCAAGTCCGCCCTTGCCAACCAGCGCTCGATGCCCGAAGTGGTGTTCGCGGAGGCGCTGCAGGGCGCGCTCACCCAGAATCACTTCCGCGCGCGTCCGTTCACGCCGGAGCTCATCGACGAGATGAGCCTGGACCGGTCGCTCGCCTTCTACAAGGACCGCTATGCCGACGCGAGCGACTTCACCTTCACGTTCGTCGGCAGCTTCAGCCTCGACGCGATGAAGCCGCTCGTCGAGCGCTACCTGGGCGGCCTGCCCTCGCTGCGGCGGAAGGAAACCTGGAAGGACGTGGCCCCGGCGACGCCAAAGGGCGTGGTCCAGCGGCAGGTGGACAAAGGCATCGAGCCCAAGAGCCGGGCCGCGCTCGTGTTCACGGGGCCCTTCCAGTACAACCAGATTCAACGCATCGCGATTCGCGCGATGGGCACCGTGCTCGAGAACCGCCTGCGCGACGTGCTCCGCGAGGATCTCGGAGGCACGTACAGCGTGAGCGTGTCACCGACGTACGACAAGTTTCCACGCGAGGAATACGCGGTTTCGATCGACTTCGGATGCAGCCCGGATCGCACGGAGGCGCTGATCAAGACCGTCTTCGCCGAAATCGAAAAACTCAGAGCCTCCGGTCCGACCGCACAGCAGGTCGCGGATGTGAAGGAAGGCTTCCTCCGGGACTTCGAGCAGAGCACGAAGCAGAACGGCTATCTCGTCAATCAGCTGTCGCTGCGCTACCAGTTCGGCGAAGAGTTGAAGGAGTTCTTCTCGATTCCCGACCTGTACCGCAAGCTCGACGCCGCCGCGATTCAGCAGGCCGCAAAGACGTATCTCGATACCAACAACTACGTCAGGGTGACGCTCTTTCCGGAAAAGAAGTGCGGTCTACCACGCCGTGATGGCCCGGAAGCCGGTCTGACGGTCGATGGCCGCGGCGAAGGTGAGGCCGCCAATCCGGTTGTTCCGGGAAGCGAGCTCCGCCTTCGTCGCGTTGAACGCGCCGAGGAGCAGCCGGTGCAGTCCGATGGTCGGCTGGCGCGCCTGAAGCCCGCCCAGGTGCTTGACGATCGTCGCCGACGGATCCTGATTCTCTGTGCCGGTCGCAATCGCGCCGATTTCCAGGTCGCGCGCCGAGGAGAAGAGCGGCATCTCGGTCAACTGAAACGCCGGCGTCGTCTGGCTGTCCAGGTGAAACAGCCGCGGCGCGCCGGCCTCGTCGAATCCCGCGACGAACACAAACGTCCTTCCCTGCCCACCCGAGCGCGAGTTCGCGGCCGCGATGCTCGCCCACTCGTCGCGCAGCGCCGCGCGAAGCGCCGCGACGGTCTCGGTGAGCGAGGCTGCCTGCGCGAGTCGCGCGAGCTTCGCTCGAAGATGCGGCATCAGGTTCGGGAGGTCGCGGCCGGCCGTCAACATGCCGACGCGGTCGTTGAGCTTGTGGACCTTCGACCAATCGTCGCGAACCACGGCGCCGTCGCCCGAGTTGACGACGCGCCCGTCAGAACAGAGCACGATCTCGCCCTTCGTGACGAAGGCGGCCACGAGCGTGCCTTCGACGACCGCGTCCGCGACCGGCGCGGGCTCGCTGTTGGCGATGGCTGACAGCAGGAGGAAGATGAACGCCAGCGCCGTCGCCACCAGAGCGATCGCGGCATCGCGCACCTGACAGGTGCCGCGCGCGGCTGGATTCACCGTTTGTTGCACACGTCCTCCGCTCACATTCAATCGGCCCGCGATTTCGATTGTTGAGCTTGGGTCTTCCACGTTGCGGGGGGACTTCGTCCCCGCCGCACCCCCCTCACGCGCTCGCTCGCCCCTCGACTCTGCTGGGACGCCCTGAGCCTTGTCGAAGCGGGGACCCCGCGATCCCCACTCCGCTCGCGCGGCTCACTCGCTAACGTTCGTTCGCAGCGACGTGCTGCGATCTATCTTGATCGGCTGCATTGCAACGGTTGTGCCGCATTTCTGGTCGATCGGTTCGCCACTGCGTTTCCCGGGGTGAATCGAGACCCGGACGATGCCGTGAACGGCTCGCCGACATCCATCGGGTCGCGGCTCCGGCCCAACGGATGGCAGTCACGAAACTAAGGAAAAACCCTCGGTTTTCCCGCGCGACCGTAACCCGGGCCCCGCGATGAGGATCACGAGGCCGGCCGCGACGTCATAGAGCACCGCCTCGATGGCGTCTGCGCGGACGGGAGGGATCCCTAGTGGAGAGAACAAGTTAATCGCCGCGTGAAACCAGGTGGCAAGGAAAATACTTCCCTTGGTGTGCATGTAGATCCAGCCGAAGAGCAACGAATAACCCACAGTCGCCGCAACGAAATACAGGAATGACCGGCCAAAGTGCGGGTAATCCGCAATGAGAAAGTTCGGCAGGTGCCAGAGTCCCCAGAGCAGACCGACGACGAGACTCGCTGCTGCCGGCGAGTGACGGGTCAGCAACGCCGGCATGGCGTAGCCGCGCCAGCCAATTTCTTCGCCAACGACGAGCACGGCAAGCACGAGGCTGATGGCCGAAAAGTCGCCCAGCACGAACAAAGTTGGCGTCCCAAGCACACGATTGAAAGCGACGGCGAGGGCCGCGAGGCCCGCCGGAAGCAGCGTTGCGACCAGGTACCAGACGAGCGGGACGCGCCAGACCGCGACCCTGCGAAGGAGCGCGACGACGGCTGGCCGGCCGCCGGTAATAGCGGTCACGACGACGGCGGCGGCCGCTGGACCGAAGAGCCCCAGCAACGGGAACGCAAGCGAAACGCGGATCAGCGCCGCGAGCGGCCAGGTCCACGCGCACGCGAGGACGTAGAAGGCGACGACAGGATGACGAAGGATGAGGCGGCGCATGGCGCCTGGCCCTACCGCCTTTGCGCCGCCCGGCGGTCGCGCGGCGCGGGCGACGAGCGCGCACGGCAGCCCGACGCCAAACGCATGGATGAGCAACCCGTTGATCAGCACCGGCGTCGCCGGCATCCTGACGCCTCCGCCAATCGCCGACAACGGCACGACGACGTAGTTCATCACGCCGTACACGACGAGCCCGTAGAGGATGCCGCAGAGCACCGGACGATCGGTCAACACTCGAAGCCGCCGGCTCGCAACGAAATACACCGTGAAGATGCAGAACGCGTTGAAGAAATGCAGCACGAGGCCGAGCATCGCGCTGCTCACGCCGCCGGCGACGGCAGCGGCACGTCCCTGCAGGCCGGCGGCAATGCTCTGCAGAATCCTGACCGGCGCCGTGCCGTTTCGGACGCCAAAGAACACGAACGCGTCGAGGATATCGAGCACGCCGACGATGAGCGTGCCGTAGACGATGGCGCGGACAGGACTCAAGGGTCGCATGGCGGATTCTACTCAGGCCAAGGGCCCAGGGCCCAAGGCCAAAAGACCGTGGCCAGAGGCCCACGCTACGCCTTGACCAGCTCGTGAACGGTGACTTCCGGCCGGACGTTGAAGCGCACGCGCAGGAGATGGCCGACGCCGCGGTTGATGTAGAGGCGGCGGCCGCCGGTGAGGTCGAATTCGCCGGCCGTGTATCTCCGGTTCGACACCGGGACCAGCGGCGGCGGCAGGAATGGCGGCCGGCACTGACCGCCGTGCGTATGTCCCGAGAGGATCCAGCCCTGGTAGCCGGACCAGACCGGCAGATCCACGGTGTCCGGATTGTGGCTGAGCGCGATCGCGGCGCCGCCGGACGGGATCTGCCGGAGCGGCGCGGGCGCGTCGAACCGGTGCGCCCACCAGTCGTCGAGGCCGACGACGTGCAGGCCGTCGACTTCGTGAATCTCGTTGCGCAGGACCCTGATGCCAAACGAGCTCACCGCCGTGGCCACGCGCGCGGCGATCTCGGGGTGCGACCACCCGGGCCCGTAGTCGTGGTTGCCGAGTACCGCCAGCGTCGCAAGCCGCCCGACCGGAAAATGGCGGTACACCGCGGCCACCTGATCGAAGACTGTCGTCGAGTGGCTGATGAAATCGCCCGTCATGACGATGACGTCAGGCTTGAGTAAGGCCACTTTCCTGAATGTCTCGATGACGTATTCATCGTCCACGCGCGGGCCGACGTGGATGTCGCTCAATTGCACGAGCGTCCGGCCCGCCAGAGAAGACGGCAAGTTCGCGATCGGAAGCTGGCGACGTACGATTTCGACCCAGTGCGGTTCCAGCCGCCAGGTGTAGAGGCCGGCGCCGGCCGCCGCGGCCACGGAAGCGCCGGACGTCCGAAGGAAGGTGCGACGGGAGATCAGCGGCACGGGGAGGGCTGATCCTATTGACGGACCTGGGCAGCGGCAAGTTCAGGTGGCACGCGCGATCATCGTAATGGGGCAATGGGGCCATGAGGCGATGGGGCAATGCTACCGGCAAAAAAACCCTGTCCTCACTTGCCGTCACGCGGCCAGAAAAGACAAGCGCCCTTCACTCATTCAGCATTGCCCCATTGCCCCATTGCCTCATTGCCCCATTACAGTAGTCAGTGATGTCCCTCGTGACCTTCGGGCCTGTCGAGGCTCCGGTCCTGAAACAAATCGAGGCCTGCCTGCGCGTGGAAAGCCGGCGCGCCGGCGGTGCTGTGCGCGGACAACCACCTCGGCTACTCGATGCCGATCGGCGGCGTCGTCGGCTACGAGTCGCACGTCTCGCCGTCGGCGGTGGGCTACGACATCGCGTGCGGCAACTGCGCGGTGCGAACGGACGTCCGCCGCCAAGTCGATCGATCGCAAAGCCGTGATGAACGAGATCTGGCGGCGGCTGTCGTTCGGCATGGGCCGCAAGAACGCCGAGCGTGTCGACCATCCGGTGCTCGACGAGATCGCCGAGTGCGAGTCATCCATTTCAGCGCGGCCTCGCGCAGCTTGCCGCCGATCAGCTCGGCACGATCGGCGGCGGCAATCACTACGTCGACCTCTTCGAAGACGAGGCCGACGGCGCGCTGTGGATTGGCGTGCATTTCGGATCGCGTGGGTTCGGACATCGGACAGCGACCTGGGCGCTCGAGCAGGCGGGCGCGACCTCGGACGACATGCACGCGCCGCCGGCCGTGTTGAAGCTGAGCTCAGAGCGTGGGGCGCTCTACATCGACGGCATGGAGCGCGCCGGGCGGTACGCATATGCCGGACGCGACTGGGTCATCGACCGCGTGCTCAAGATCGTTGCCGCACGGGCGACCGATCGGATTCACAACCACCACAACTTCGCCTGGCGGGAGACGCACCACGGCCGCACGCTCTGGGTCCATCGCAAAGGCGCGACGCCGGCATTCCCCGGACAACGTGGCTTCGTGGGCAGCACGATGGGCGAGCCGGCCGTCATCCTCGAGGGCCGGAAGACCGACCGTGCCGCGTCGGCGCTCTACTCGACCGTGCACGGCGCGGGCCGCGTGATGTCACGCACGAAAGCCGCCGGCAAGTTCCGCGGCTGGGGCGCGAAGCGACGCCAGATCGCGCGCGGCGTCGTCGACTACGCGAGGTGGCAGCGGAAGCTGGCAGCGGAGGGGATCGAGCTTCGCGGCGGCGGCGCCGACGAGGCGCCCGAATGCTACAAGCGCCTCACCGAGGTCCTCGAGCTCCACGGCAACACGGTCACGATCCTGCACGTGCTGCGACCGATCGGTGTCGCGATGGCGACCGCTGAGTTCGATCCGTTCAAGACTGACTGCAATCACGAACATCGAAGCATTGATCCAATTTGAGCCTCATGAACACGCTTGCCGCACTGTCGCTCGCCTCTTGTTTAGACAAGCAGTCTTTCAATCGATCGATGTCTCGATGTGTCGTTGTAGTTCCAAACAGCGGTCTTTCAATTGGGTCGATGTGTCGTTGTTACTTGTTAATTTCGAGCTCCCAGTATTCCGAATCTACCCAAGTCGCCGTGTCGTCGTCGCCGCCGCTGCCCGCCGCGGGAGTGTCGGCGATCGAGTTCCAGTTCGGCGGATCGAGTCCGAGCAGATGCTTGACGAACCAGTCGTTGCGCTTGCGGGTGGTGAACGCCCCGCCGGCGCCGTGGTTGGCGCCTGGCACGACGACGAGCTCGAACGTCTTGTTGGCGCGAATCAGCGCGTTCACGACCTGCATCGTCGACGCCGGGTCGACGTTGGTGTCCATCTCCGGCACGAGCAGCATCAGACGGCCCTTCAGGTTCTTCGCGTTGTCCACGTTGGATGAAGTCGCGTAGTGCGGCCCGAGGGGCCAGCCCATCCACTGCTCGTTCCACCAGATCTTGTCCATGCGGTTGTCGTGACAGCCGGAGTTCGAGTACGCGACATGGTAGAACTCCGGATGGAACAGCAGCGCGCCGGTCGAGTTCTGGCCGCCCGCTGAGGTCCCGTAGACTCCGACGCGCGTCAGGTCGTAGTACGGATACTTCGCGGCGACGGCCTTGTGCCAGAGGATGCGATCCGGGAAGCCCGCGTCGCCGAGGTTCTGCCAGGCAACGTCGTGGAACGCCTTCGATCGGTTCGACGTCCCCATGCCGTCGATCTGGACGACGATGAAGCCGAATTCGGCGAGCGACATCATGCCGGTCTGCGCGCTGAACGGCTTCGGCACGAACGAGCCCTGCGGCCCGGCGTAGATGTTCTCGATGACCGGATACCTGCGGTTCGGATCGAAGTTCGTCGGACGGATGATGACGCCCCAGATGTCGGTCGTGCCGTCACGCGCTTTCGTCATGAAGGGCTCAGGCGTCTGCCATCCAGTCGCCTTGAGATCCGTGATGTCGCCTTTCTCGAGCTCCAGCACCACCTGCTGATCGCTCGCGCGCTTGAGCACCGACTGCGGTGGGAGATCGACGCGCGACCAGGTGTCCACGTAGTACTGGCGATCCTGCGAAAACGTGACCGTGTGGGTGCCGTCCTCGCTGGTGAGCGGTGTGAGGCCCGTGCCGTCGAGGTTCACGGTGAAGTACTGGATGTAGTACGGGTCCTTGCCGGCGTGCATGCCGCTCGCGCGGAAGAGAATCTTGCGTGCTTTCTCGTCCACGCCGTTCGCCTCGACGCCGCGCACCACCCAGTTGCCCTTCGTGATCTGATTCTTCACCCGGCCCGTGACGCCGTCGTACAGGTACAGGTGATTCCATCCGTCGCGCTCGGACGCCCAGACGATCTCCTTGCCGTCGGCGAGGTCCTGCCGAAATCGTTTGCCGGAGTACTCGACGAATGTCTTGCTCGTCTCTTCGATGATCGTGCGCGTGCGGCCCGACGTCGCGTCGATCTCCGCGACGCGATAGACCTGGTGGCCGCGCTGGTTGTACTCGAACGTCACGGCGCGGCTGTCTTCACGCCACTCGAGACGCGCGTTGTTGTACGGATTCGGGAACACCGAGAGGTCGCCGGCAAACTGCTGCTTCGTGTCGACGTTGAACACGACGGGATGATCGAAGTCCACGACGTCGCCGGGTTTCCGGTAGGAGTTCGTCGAGTGCTTTGGCTGAAGCTGATCGGCCGGAGACGACTCGACGTAGTGCACGAGGCGCTCGTAGCCGGGACGCCGGCGGAAAGCGGCGATCTTCTTCGAATCCGGCGACCATCGCAGCGACGGGAAGGTGTAGGCGTTGCCCTCGGAGCCGTCGGTGCTCAGCATGAAGCCGGCACGCGCCTGACCGGCGCCGCCCTGTCCCTGCGTCTGGCCTTGCCCCTGGCCTGCTCCTGCGCCCTGCCCTCCACCCTGACTCGTGCTCTGCGCGGGCCGGATGTAGATGTTGAAGTTCTGGATCAGCGCTTCCCAGCGTCCGTCCGGCGAGGTGCGCGAGGCCGCCGCTGCCGCCGCGATTGCGGCCGCACCGCCGCCGCGTCCCTGTCCGCCTTGACGGCCCTGCCCGCCCTGTCCCTGCGCCGGCGGCGCCGTCGTGCGCGCGCAGACGTAGTCCGTGAGCGTGCAGCGCCACAGCGGAGGCGGCGGTGGCGGCGGAAACGGCGTGGGGCCCTGTCGTCCGCCGCCTCCACCGCCGCCGGCGCGGCCGCCGCCCGGGCCGGTTGTGAACTGAATCGCCTGCTGGTTGTCCACGAAGTCGAACGCCGCAAATGGCAGCGTCACGGCGGTGTACTTTGCATTGGCGGCCGTGCCGAGCGCCGCGGCCAGCTTCGCGTGATCGAACGCCGGCCCTTTCGCCTTCGCCGCGGCATCCACCAGCACGAACTCGTTGCCGCCTTTCACAGACTTGCGGTACCAGAGCTTCGACGTGCCCTCGATGAACGTGGGCGTCTCGGGGAAGTTGTAGGTCAAGCCCTGGAGCCGGCGAGTCAGGCTCTCGGACCGGTCGTAGAGCGCCTTGACGTCCTGGCCTGGCGCCTGGCCTTGCGCGGTGGTCCGGTACGACAACGACGTCCCGGCGGCAATGACGAGTGCGGCCCAAAGCACGTGTCGCGGTCTCATGGGTGGTGTCCTTTCCGGAGAGGAGAGCTTAGCAGGACCTGGGAGGTCTTCGACAGGTACACCGCTCTGGCCCGATCGATCTCCTGCTTGAACCGTTCGCGATCGGTCTCGGATCGCCAGGGACCGCGGCTCGCGCGCGTCCAGATGGCATCGACGACCTCGGCCAGGAACTTCGCGTCGGCGGCCGAGACGAACGGCCTGCCGTTGCGGACGACATAGACCGGCGTCGTCTGTGCGAACGCGTAACTATCGGCGACGTACTTCGACGGCGGACCGATCACGCGCACGGCGACCCAGCCGCCGTCCGGAATCGGCACGTCGCGATCGAATACCAGCTTCGTCTGCGTCGCGTCCGGCGCGCCGGCCGTGTCCGCCACCCTGCCGTTGACGACGATGTCGAGCTGGTCGACCGGGGCAATCGAGGTGACCTCGGCGCGCACGCGGACGGTCGACGGCGCGCCGGCCGGCAGGCGCAGCTCGGTGCCGATGCCCTGACCGTTGACGGTGAGCGTGACGAGAGGGCCGGTCGTCCCGAACGTCCGGCCGGCCTTGATGCCGGCGAGCCAGGACGCCATGCTGAGCGGTCCGTCCACCTTCACGTAGGTGCGATTCGTCCCCGGCGGAGGATCGCGCCAGACGTCGGGAAAGTTGTCGGTGCCACCAGTGGCTGCCAGGCGGAATCCGCAGTTGAGCAGCTTGTAGTACATCTCCGCCGAAGCCAGCTCATCCGAGTACAGGCTCGCGACGTCGTAGAACTCGCCCTTACCGAGCGCGACGTCGACCGGAATGAGCGATCCTGCCCACCCTGCGGGATTCGGCGACGCGTTCGTGTACGGATGCATGAACCCCGCGATGCCGCCCTGCGCGCGCGCGCCGTCGAGATACGGCGAGTCGCTCGCCGGCTGCTCGTACGCCGTGTTGTTCACGCCGCCGGTGAGCGGCAGGATGTAGCGGCTGATGCCGAGCATGCCGATGTGTCCCAGCCCCCCGCGGAACTCTTCCGCGAACTGCATGATGTGCGAAGGCGTCGAGAGCGGGTGCGGCTCACCGGTGAGGTCGGCCCAGCGACCCATCAGCCGCGTACCGTCCATGTGGATCAGGACGTTCGTGATGTGCAGGTCTTCAGCGATCGACTGATCGAACAGCGTCCGGTGCGTGAGCCCGTATCGGCCCTGATGCAGATCGTGCGCATGCGTGTCGCCGGAGTACCAGCCCTGCGACGGCAGATCGGCCAGACGGCGCAGCGTGAGCGTCACCGTGGCCGTCGCGCCCGCCTTCACGTCCACGTCTGCGCGCGCGGGCGTGTACTCGAACCCGCGAAGCGCCTCGAGGGTGACGGGCCCGGCGGGCACGTCCACCTCGAACTCCCCTGTCGCGTGAAAGTAGTGCGTCTCGCTGACCGCAATGACACGCGCGAAGCCGTCATCGGGCGCGTAGGCGCGGCCGTCGGACGCGACGAGCTGCACGCGGCCGGCGACGACGCGCCCGCCGGCATCGACGAGGCGGCCGCGAAGACGACCGGACGGGACCGCGTGACGCTTCGTCGAGATCACGACCTTGCGCCAGGATGAGACCGGCCCGCCGCCGATTGGCGCGACGTACAGCGTCATCGGTCCCGAACGATTGGAAATGAACGCGAACATCGTCCCGTCGGGTGACGGCACCGCCGAGAACTCACCCATCGTCGCATCGTTCGTGAGCACGACGCGGATTGCCGCCGCCGGCTGAGACGATCGCGATGTCGTTCGAACCCTGCTCGTCGGACCCGTAGAGAAACGCCCTGCCGTCCGGCGTCCACTTCGGCCGCATTCGATATTCGGATTCCTCGTAGTGCACGAGCGTGGCCGCCGTGCCCGCTCCCGTCTCGAGCGGTTGTGTCCAGATGCCGCCGGTGCCGAGCCTGCCGCTGACGGGACTGACGTAGGCGAGCGTCTTGCCGTCCGGTGACACCGCGGGCTGAAGCTGATCGCCGCCCGTGGTGACGACAGGCGTGATGGACTTGTCTCCGAGCCGCAGGCTGAAGATGTCGAAGCCGCGACCGCGCGTGGCCGTGAAGTACAAGTGCTGCCCGTCGCGGCTCCACGCCGGGCCGAGCTCCACTTCACGCGCGCTCGTCAGACGCTCGACGGCGCCGCCGTCCGCCGGAACGACGCCGAGATCGAGATTCCCGCCCGTGTCGATCGTCACCGCGATGAAGCGGCCGTCCGGGCTCCACTCGGGCTCGAAGTGGTACCAGGGGCCTTTCGTCAGGGCGATCGCTTCGCCGCCGGCGGCCGGAACCTTCCAGATGTCTCCCTGCATCGAGAACGCGATCCAGCGTCCGTCCGGACTCCATGTGGGCTCGGCAGGACCTGTCGTGACTTCGGGGAAGAGGTGACGCTCGACGCGATCGGAGAACCCGAATCGCGAGGGCCCGGCACCTATCGCCACAGCGAGTGCTAAGATGCCGACCGCCGCGGCGATCGCCTGCTTCATATGCGTGGATGGATTCTAGCGCTTGTGCTGCTCACGTTCGCCGGAGTTCAGGACCGGCGGGCGCTCCTGCTCAATCCGGACGCGCCCGAGTTTACGCAGCCGGCGCCGGCCGTCTGCAACGTCCGCCTCGAGACGACCAAGGGCAACATCGACATCGAGGTCACGCGCGAGTGGGCGCCTCGCGGCGCGGACCGGTTCGTGAGCCTGGTGCGTGCCGGCTACTACGACGACGCCCGTTTCTTCCGGTTCAACCCCGGCCGCTGGACTCAATTCGGCATCAATGGCGACCCGCAGATCGCCCAGGCATGGCGCAAACGCACGTTCCCGGATGACCCGTTCAAGCAATCCAACGTCCGCGGCACCGTCGCGTTCGCGTTCGCGCAGCCGAACGGCCGGACGACCCAGATCTTCTTCAACATGGGCGACAACTCCCCGACGCACGACAAGGAACCGTTCGTTCCATTCGGGCGCGTCCTCGGCACGGGGATGGACGTCGCCGAAGCCCTCAACGCCGAGCACCGCGAGGGCCCCGGCGGAATCCGCGCCGGCAAGCAGGATCCGTTCTTCGAAGGCGGCAACGCCTGGCTCGATCGCCAGTTCCCGCGACTCGACGCGATCAGGCGGGCGCGGGTGAATCCGCCGGGCGCGCAGGACTGACGCCGCCCCAGAGGGGAGTCGGGTAGACCCCGCTTCGGGTCAGTGCCGCGAGGCTGGCTTCTGCGGCGGCACGATCTTCGGGATACGTCAGGCCAAACCAGGGCCCGCGCGTTTCGACGACGCGGACGCTGAGCACGCCTTCGGCGATGAGCTCACTCACGGCCTCCGGCAGCAGGAACTCCGCGGCCGGGTCATCCGCGTGGCGGCCGAGAAACGTCTCGAACTTCGCGGCGAGCCGCTGAAAGACATCCGCTGGAAACACCCAGAAGTTCATCGACACGAGCTCGGCCCCGGTGAACGTTCGCGCGCCCTCACGGCCCGTGCCGGTCAGCCGTCCGCCCCGGCGTTCGACGGACATCAGTTCCTCGATCCGCGTGACGTGATCTCCGCGGGTCTGGCACCACGCGCGCTTGACGGGACCATGGGAGGACAACGTGCGATCCAGCCGCAGTCCGATGACGGTGGCGGTGTTCTGCTGCGAGGCGCGCTCGCAGGCGTCGGCGGCGGCGCCATAAGACGACGCGCCGTAGAAGTCGTCGGCGTTCGCAATCGCGAAGGCGCCCTCGACATGCTGACGGGCCGCGAGCAACGCCTGCCCGGTCCCCCAGGGCGTCTTACGGTCGCCGGAGCTGAAACCAGCCGGGATGTCGTCGATCCGTTGCACGGCAATCTCGAACTCGACGCCCTGGCCGATCCGCTCGAAGCGGGCACGAAACTCTGGTTCGAGCTCCTCCCGCGTGACGAGGACCATCCGGCGGAAGCCTGCGCGGATCGCGTCGAAGATCGAGAACTCGAGCAGCCACTCGCCGTGCGGTCCGAGCGGAGCCGTCTGTTTCGGGCCGCCGAAGCGCGACCCGGCGCCGGCGGCCATGATGACGAGGGAACGGAAGACCTCGGGAGTCATTTCCGCGGAAGAACGCATCAGGGAATGACTCCCGAGGTCCTACTGGCTGAATTTGCCGAGCGCCGCGATTTGACGCGCGACGTCGGCGTCCCACGTGGCCTGGCGCTGCGCGAGCCGGCCGTGGCTGGTCTCTTCGTCGTACCGCCGCTGGGCCGCGGTTTCTTCACGGATCAGTCGATCGCTCAACGCCTCGAGCTCGGAGCTGGATTTCACGCAGGGCTGGCTGAGCTCGGCGAAATAGCGCCGCATCCGGCGCGCGTGCACTTCGGTGAGGTCGAAGTGCGTCTGCTCGTGCCGCAGCGTGCGGCTGTTCTGCACGGCATCGGTGAGCACGGCCGGTCTCACCCACGACTGCCGCGGCAGCACGGCGGCCACGACGCGAAAGTCGAACGTCCGCCCCTTGCAGCTCACGGCGTAGAACAGGCTGTACGCGGTCTCGGCGGCGCGCTCCTTCTCGCCCACCGGCGGCACGCCGCGGAAGTCGCCCCAGGTGAGGCGGCGGCTGGCCGACCAGGGCACGGCCTCGTGGGGCGACATCTCGCGCTCGAGGGTCTGGATGAGCGGGGAGCTCCCCGGGCCACCCGCCGGCTGCGGTGGCACACAGGCGGCAGCCGCCATGAGCACGATGACTGCGAGAATCCTCGGCACGCGATCCGTCCCTACCTCAGTTATATCCTGTTCGTGGTCTACGTGAGCTTCGTGGTGCAGGCTCTGAGGTCACCGCCGAATGCGCTCGTTCGATGCGAAGGGGGCGAGCGACGCGAGCTGTCGGGCGACCGCGATGTCCCACTCGCGTTGCGCGGCGTCGAGCGAGCCATGTCCGGCCTCGCGGTCGTAGCGGAGCTGCTCCTCGCCGTCTTCGCGGATCAACCCGCTCACGATGGCGTCGCGCGCCTGCTCGGACCGGCCGCACGGATCGGACATCTCGACGAGCGCGCGCCGGATCTTTCGCACGTGGACTTCACTCAGATCGAAATGGGTCTGCTCGTGCCGGAGCGCGCGCGCGGCCTGGCCGGCCTGCATCAGCAACCCGGCCTTGACCCAGGAGTGTTCCGGCAGAAAGCCTGAGACCACACGGAAGCTGAAGACGTTCGAATCGCAGTCGGCGTCGTAGGAAATGACGTAGCTCGTCATCGCCGCGGCCATGCTGTTCACCTGGGGACGTGCGAGGAAGTCGCTCCAGCGAAGACGCCGCTCCGCGGACCAGAGGATCGAGTCGATGCTCATCGGCTCCTCCGGAGGCGTCGCGGGTTTCGGCCTGGCCGCCGACGCGCGCTGATCGTCACTCGCGCGGCCGCACGACGGACTCGCCTGAACGCAGTGGAGCGCGGCCGCGACGATCGAGCCGGCGACTATCGCGGTCCAGCCAGCGCGATCCACTCGTTCACCCGCTGCTCGAGCACGTCGAGCGGCACGGCGCCCTGCCCCAGGACGACGATCGTGGAACTTCCGCACGTCGAAGGCGCCGCCGAGCCGCCGTTCCGCGGCCGTCCGCAGCTCCCGAATCTTCAGCTGGCCCATCTTGTACCCCAGCGCCTGCCCCGGCCAGACGATGTAGCGATCGACCTCGACGGTGATGTCCTGCTCGGTCTTCGCGGCATTCGCGAGAAAGAAATCGATGGCCTGCTGGCGCGTCCAGCTCATCGAATGCAGGCCGGTGTCCACGACGAGCCGGACGGCGCGCCACATCTCGTAGGTGAGCTGGCCGAATTTCGAGTACGGATCCTGATAGAAGCCCATCTCGCCGCCGAGGCTCTCAGCGTAGAGCGCCCAGCCTTCGACGAACGCGGTGTAGCTCATGTGCTTGCGAAACTCGGGCAGGCCCTCGAGCTCCTGCGCCAGCGCGATCTGCAGGTGATGGCCCGGCACGGCCTCGTGCAGCGTCAGTGCCTCCATCTCCCACTTCGGCCGCGCGTCGAGCTTGTAGGTGTTCGCGAACATGTAGCCCGGCCGCCCCGCCGAGAGCGCGCCCGGCTCGTAGTACGCGGTCGTCTGCGACGGCGCAATCGCGTCGGGCACGCGCGCGACGCCGTACGGCGTGCGCGGCAGCGTGCCGAACAGGCGCGCCAGCTCGGGGTCGGCGCGCTTGGCGACGTCGCGGTAGCCGTTCACCAGCGCATCGGCGTCGCGTGTAGAAGAACGTCGGGATTCGTGCGCAGATGCTTCTTGAAGTCGTCGAAGCTGCCGCGGAAGCGAACCTGCGAGATGACCTCGTCCATCTCGCCGCGCAGGCGCTTCACTTCCGCGAGGCCGATCTCGTGAATCTCCTGCGGCGTCCGCGGCGTCGTCGTATGCCATCGCGACGTTGTAGGCGTACATGGCGGCGCCGTTGGGCAAGTCGGTGGCGGCGGTCGTCGTCACGGCACGCCGGAAGGTACGTCGTCGTGAGGAACTCTGAGAGTCGGGTGAAGGCCGGGCGCACGGCGTCGCGGTAGGCGGCCACCGCCGCGGCCGTCAGCCGATCGCGATCGGCGGCGGCGATCGATGCGGGCCATTTCTTGAACGCCGCGAGGAGCGGGCTGGCCACCGGATCGGCCACGATCTGGCCCTGGACCTGGGACGGCACGTCGCGGATCGTGATCGCCGGCGGCGTCAGGCCTTGCGCCAGTCCCGCGCGGCATGAGCGCGATAGTCTGATCGATCAGCACCGGCGCCGTCTGAAGACGCTTGACGAGATTCTCGTAGTCGCCGACCGTCGCCGCCGGCATGAGGCTGATCGCGCGCGGGATGTCCTGCTGCACGCCCTCGAGCTGGTTCATCGGCATCAGCAGGTTGTGCGGGATGACGCTGCGAAGCGGCAGCGCGTCGTTCTGGAAGTCGAGCCCCTGCACCGCGCTCGCGATCATGTCGCGGTAGAGGTCGTAGTTGAGGCTGCTCCGCTTCCGGGAGGGTTGACGGATCGATCGCGGTGACGCGCTGCATCGATTGCCGGAGGTAGTCGTTCCTGGCGGAGATGGCGGCGGCCGAGTAGTCCGTCCATCTCGCGTTCTGCCCGGCGTATGCCGAGCGACGTCGCGACCTCCGGGTACTGGCTCATCCAGTACTTCCAGTCGGCGTCGATCAGGGCCTTGAACCCGTCGGCCGAGTTCGTGGGCGCCTGCGCCACGCAGGCAGCCGCGATGAGCAGCGGCAGCAGCGAGACGCCCACGGCGAACTGCGATCGCATGCCTACTTCTCCGGCGCCGGCGCCGGCTTGTCCTTCCCTGGCGCCTGGTTGTACAGCTCGGACTGCCCGAGCGGAATGCTGAGAGAACGCCACGTGTCGGCGCGCGCCGTCTTCGCGACGAGCACGATCTGGCCGACGTGATAGCTCACGTGTGCGAGCGAGCGGTGCAGCGCCTCGACGACCGGCAGCGGCTGCCGGCGGACGTGGACGACCTGCGGGAGGTGCGCATCGGTCAACGCGCCAAGCGTCGCAAAGAGCACCGACCAGCCGCGCTCCCACTTCTCGAGGAGCTCGGCGCGCGTCACCTGCCGCGGGACGAACTCCTCGTCGCGGTGCCGCCACGGCTTTTCCCCGTCCGACGTCAGAAACTCGGTGAAGCGCGAGACCAGATTCCCGGAGATGTGCCAGACGATGACGGCGACGGAGTTATCGTTCGCGGAGGCCGAACGAGACAGCTCGCCCTCATGGAGCTGGCCGATGGCGCCTTCTGCGAGCGCCTTGTACCGGCGGAACTCGCCTTCAACCGACGCCACGATCGCGCGACTCACTGTCTACGTCCCGCCCAGCACGCGATCGGCTTCCGCGCGGATCGCGTCGAGCTCCTTCTTCAGCACCTCGTACCGGGCGATCGCGTCGCGGCCGATCTTCTGGTCGACGCCGGTCGTCATCCCGGCGAGGTACTGGATGTGCGCCTGCAGGCCGGGTTTGCCGTACCTGACGGGTTCGGTGAGGAGCTTCGCGGCGAGCGCATCGACCCGCGCGGCCATCTCGGAGCCGGGCGTCGCTCTGCAGCTTCGCCTGCGCGGCGCGCACGCGAGTCACGAGCTGACCGACGCTCGCGACGAGCTCGCGCATCTTGAGGTTGTGCTCGAACTGCTCCTTGATGTCGGCAGCGGTCAGTCCTTCAGCGGCGAGCCGCGGATCGATGAGCACGGTGAACGGCTGCGTCAGCGTCGTCGTGTCGAACTTCAGCCGCGCCTGGTAGGCGCCGGGCGGCGCGCCGAGGCCAGACGAGTGCTGCACGTTCCAGACGAACCGATTCCGGCCTGCGGTCTTCGTCACGCGCGCCGGGGCGCCGCCGCCACCCCGGCCGGTGCGGCCTTCCATCATCGGCGCGTCGGGATCGTCCGGCTGCGCCGCCGCGGCTGCGCCGCCACCCCCGCCGCCGCGCCCACCCCGGCCGCCGCCACCGCCGCCTGCCGGCGCGTTGCTGCTGTAGGTGTTCACCACGGCGCCGGCGGCGTCGAGGATCTCGATCGTCACCGGGCCCGCCGGCTCGGAAGGCAAGCAGGTATTCAATCGTCGGCCCGGCCAGGTTCGCACCGGTCCGCGTGCGGTAGCCGTCGCGGGGCTTGAACAGCACCGGCTGCGATCCGCTCGTCTGCGGCGTGAGCTGATGCAGCGAGCTCAGGTTGTCGAGGATCCAGAGCGCGCGCCCCTGCGTCGGACAGCACGAGATCCTTCTGGTGCACCTTGATGTCGGTGATCGGCACGTTCGGCAGGTTCAACTGGAACGACTGCCAGTGCGCGCCGTTGTCGAACGAGATGAACATGCCGAACTCGGTGCCGGCGTACAGCAGGCCCTCGCGATCCGGATCCTCGCGCACGACGCGTGTCGGCCAGTCGGCGGGAATGCCGTTCTTGCCGTCCGTCAATCGCGTCCAGGTCTTGCCGTAGTCGTCCGTCCGGTACAGATACGGCTGGTAGTCGCCGAGCAGATAGCGATAGGTCGCGTAGTACGCCGATCCGCGCCGGTGCGGCGAGGCCTCGATGAACTGCACGCGGCCGCCCGGCGGCAGATCCTTCGGCGTGACGTTCATCCAGGTCCTGCCGTTGTCGCGCGTGACGTGGAACGGACCGTCGTTCGAGCCGACCCAGATCACGCCGCGCTCGAGCGGCGACTCGGTGATCGCGTACAGCGTGCTGTAGAACTCCTCACCGGTGATGTCGCGCGTGATCGGCTCGCCGCTGATGCCCTGCGTGCCGGCAGGCTTTGCCGTGAGGTCGGGCGAGATCTTCTCCCACGTCGACGCCCTTGTCGCGCGTCCGATGCACGTACTGCGACCCGTAATAGAGGATGTCCGGATCGTGCGGCGAGAGTCGCCATCGGCGAGACGCGCTGCATGCGCCAGAGCAGATCGCTCGCTGGATTGCCGTAGAGCGACTGGCCGCCGATCCAGTAGTTCTTCTCCTGCCCGGTCTTGAAGTTCATCACGCTGTACTGGCCCTTGCACGAGCCGTACACGATGTCGGGATCGGCCGGATGCGGCATGATCGGCCCGGTCTCGCAGCCCGGCCCGCGCGACGAAGTCGTCTGCATTCGACGGATCGGCCTGGCTCGTGATGATGAGCGTCGTGTTGTCCTGCTGGGCGCCGTAGAGCTTGTACGGAAACTGCTGGTCGAGCCAGACGCCGTAGATCTCCGCCGTCGGCTGATTCATCTGCGTGGACCACGTGCGGCCGCCGTCGAACGACACGTTCGCGCCGCCGTCGTTGGCCTGGACCATCGTGTTGCCGTCCTTCGGGCTGATCCAGATGTCGTGATTGTCGCCGTGCGGCGTCCGCATCGTCGTGAACGTCTTGCCGCCGTCCACCGACTTGAAGAAGCCTTCGGCGCCGGCGTAGACGACGTCGGCGTTGGTCGGATCGGCGCCCAGCGTCGTGTAGTAGAACGGCCGCTGGACGAGCGATCCCTGCGAGTTGACCAGGCTCCAGGTCTGCGCCCGCATCGTCCGATCGGTAGAAGCCGCCACCGGGCTTGGCCTCGATCAGCGCATAGACGCGGCTGGGATTCGCCGCCGTCACGGCGAGATTGCCCTTGCCGATGAGCTCGCCTGGCAGGCCGGTCGCGACCTTCGTGAACGTCTCGCCGCGCGTCCGTGCTCTTGTAGAAACCGCCTTCACGCGATCCGCTGATGATCGTCCACGGCTTGCGCTCGAGGCGCGACATCCACGCGTACACCACGTTGGGGTTGCCGGGCTGCAGCTCGACGTCCATCGCGCCAAGCTGGTCGGAGACGAACAGCACCTTGCGCCAGGTCTTGCCGCCGTCGGTCGTCTTGAAGACACCGCGCTCGCTGTTGGCCTTGAACATGTCGCCGTTCGCGGCGACCCACACGATGTTCGGATTGGTCGGATGAATCCGGACCGCGCCAATCTGCCCGACGTTGTAGAGCCCGGCGAACTGCCAGGTGGCGCCGCCGTCCGTCGTCTTGTACACGCCGCGGCCGGTCGAGACGTTGCTGCGCACGCCGTCCGATCCGGTGCCGAGATAGATGATGTTGGGGTCCGAGAGCGCGACCGCGATGTCGCCCATCGATCCCACGGGAACCTTCCCGTCGGTGATCGGCACCCAGTTCGCGCCGCCATCGGTCGTCCTGAACACGCCGCCGCTCGCGACGCCCATGTAGAACGTGCGCGGCTGCGACGGCACGCCCGTGACGGTCGTCACGCGCCCGCCTCGCGAGGGGCCGACGAGCCGGTAGCGCAAGCCGTTCAGCAGCGCCGGCGACACGCCAGGCATCATCAACGCGCGCGGCGCGGGTGACTGGGCAGGAATGGACGCGACGGCCAGGACGACGAGCGCGAACGATCTCATGAGCAGGCGGGACATGGGCATGCCTCCGGCGAGGGGGTCCCCCCTCTACGACCGTGCGATCTTGGTGACGTTGTTGCCGCGGCGGCGGACGATGGTTATCGGGTGCGCGCTGATGGACGTCGCATGCGTCCGGCTGGCCACCGCCGGCCGGCGATCGACGAACGTCTGATGCCAGAGCTCGAACATCACGAGGTTCCAGAGCAGGTAGTGCCACTGCCGGACGCCGGTCAGGTGCTCGTGGATCAGGCGCTCGATCACCGGGCGCCGGAAATAGCCGCGATCGCGTGACGCGGACCCGAGCAGCAGGTCGTTCGTGAAGTCGTAGAGATCGCGACGGAACCACACGTCGATCGGCACGCCGAATCCCATCTTGGGGCGATTGAGGATTTCCGGCGGGAGCAGTTTCCGTACCGCGCGCTTGAGGAGGTATTTCTTGGTACGGCCGCGCAGCTTGAAGTGAGATGGCAGGCTCGCCGCGAACTCCATGAACTCGTGATCGAGAAACGGTGAGCGTGCCTCGAGCCCGTAGGCCATCGCCGCGATGTCGACTTTGACGAGCAGGTCGTCCGGGAGATAGGTGTTGACGTCCACCTCGAGCGTCGCGTCGATGAAATCCGGCGCGTCCGATCGCGCGTACCAGTCGATCAGCCGCGTCGCGGCGTCCGGCACGCCCGCCGCCGCCGCGAACTCCGGCGTGCAGACCTCCGCGCGCATCTCGTCGTCGAAGTGCATCATCAGATTGGCGTAACGGCGCTCTTTGGGCAGCGCGAGCGCTTCGAGGAACCCCCTGGCTCGCGCCATGACCCGACTCGTGGACGAGCCCGGCACGGCTCGACTGATCCAGCGTCCGAGGCCCAGGAGCAGCTTCGGGATGCGATCGAAACGGGCGCCGAGCGTCGCGTGGTGATAGCGGTCGTAGCCGGCAAAATTCTCGTCGCCGGCGTCGCCATTGAGCGCCACGGTCACGGACTGCCGTGTGAGACGCGCCAGGTGGAACGTCGGAATCGCCGACGAATCGGCGTACGGCTCGTTGTAATGCCAGACGAGGTCCGGCAGGATGGACACGGCCTCGGGCCGGACGATGAACTCGTGGTGCTCGGTGGCGTAGCGTCGCGCGATCATCCGCGCGTACGCCAGCTCGTTGTACTTCTCTTCCTCGAAGCCGATCGAGAAGGTCTTCACCGGACCGCGGCTCTCGGACGCCATCAGCGCGACGACGGCGCCCGAGTCGATGCCGCCGCTCAGGAACACGCCGAGCGGCACGTCGCTGATGAGCCGCATGCGCGTGGCCTGGCGAAGCCGGAACAGCAGCTCCTCCGCCGCGTCCTGCTCCGAGATCTCCCGCTTGGGCGTGTAGCGCAGCCGCCAGTAGCGCTCGACGTGCAGCTCGTCGCGACGCGCGAGCAGAAAGTGACCGGGCGCCAGCTTGTGGACGTCGCGAAAGGCCGACATCGGCGTCGGCACGTACTGATACGCGAGGTACCAGGAGAGCGCGGCGGGGTCCGGCCGGACGTCGAACTTCTCGTCGCCGAGAAACGCCTTCGGCTCGGACGCGAACGCGATGCCGTCGCGGTCGATCCAATAGTGGAGCGGCTTCTTGCCGAGTCGATCGCGCGCCACGAAGAGCGTGCGCGTGCGGGCGTCCCAGATCGCAAACGCGAACATCCCCCGGAAATGCGTCAGGCAGTCGGTGCCCCATTCCCGATAGGCGGCAAGGATGACCTCGGTGTCCGTGCGCGAATGAAAGCGATGGCCGTGCGACTCGAGCTCGACGCGAAGATCGAGGAAGTTGTAGATCTCGCCGTTGAACGTGATCCAGAGGTCGTCGCCGTACGACATCGGCTGATGCCCGGCGTCCGACAGGTCGATGATGGAGAGCCGGCGATGCCCCAGCGCCAGGTCGCCGTCGATGAACAGACCGCTCGCGTCCGGTCCCCGATGGGCCACCAGGTCGCACATCCGCCGAACCACTTCAGGGTCGACCGGGGCGCCAGAGCGATAGTTGAACCGTCCGACAATGCCGCACATGTTGGGGGACCGCCGCAGCCGGCGTTGCCAAGGTTACTACGAAGGGGGGCGACCGGGCCTCTGGAACTGGCACTAGGCCCTAGGCACTGGGGCACTCGGCGCTAGGCACTAGGCACTAGGCACTAGGCACTAGGCACTAGGCACTAGGGAGACGCAGCGAGCGGTTAGCGGTTGGGTCCGCCTTCGCCAAACGTGCGCTGCGCGCGCGGCTACGGCGGACAGCCTTCCCTGGCGGAGCCAGCCGTAGCTGCGAGCGAAGCGAGCGATTAGCGAAGGCTGGTGCGGAAGAGAGGACTCGAACCTCCACTCCCTTGCGGGAACAAGCTCCTGAGGCTTGCGCGTCTGCCAATTCCGCCACTTCCGCAGTGACAGGAACCTCAAATTATAGACTAGAACTTCCACGCCCAATTCAACACGGGGAACACCCAGATGAACTCGCCCGCCACGAACGGCGCGCTGAGGCCGAGATCGAACGAGAACCGCTGCCCCTGCAGGCGCACGCCGCCCGAGAGCCAGCCGCCACCGTGCCGGCTGAGGTAGTTCTCGGTGATGAACGTCACGCGGCGGTTGAGGCGCCGCTCGCCGCCGAGCTGAACGATCGGCTCGACGCCGCCTCCATCGCCGTCGCTGTCTTTCGCGTACAGGACACCGCCTCCGACGGTGAACGACGCCTTCGCGTCGCCGGTCGTCGAGGTGACATAGGCCAGGCCCATGGATCCCTGGCCCAGCAACGTGCCGTGCAGCACGCCGGCGGCCACACTCGTTCGCGATCCGTCGAACAGCTGCACTTTCGGGGTGATCCAGAACGGCATCGTCTGGCCGGCAAAGATGTTGACCGGCATCGCGCCGGCGCCCAATGAGAACCGTTTCGTCACGCCCACCTGCACGGTAGGAACCAGGAGCCCGTAGCCGCCGACGTAGCCCTCCCCCGGAGCCAGCATGCGGCCGGTAGGCGCGAGGAACAGGCGGCTCGACCCCGGCGCGTCAGTCTGGGCCCGCGCCTCTCCAGCCGTCGCGACCATCGCAACGACCAGCCCGACAGTGAATCGCAGGAGCTTTCGCATGACGGACCTCACCTTCCACCTCCTACCTTGCACCTTCGACCTTTCCAGTGTCGTGAGGAAGACCTGAAGAAAGGCTGACCCGGGAGGGGCCGCCCGGTCAGCGGGCGCGTTCGGAAAGGATGGTCAGGACTCGACGGAAGGACGCGTCGCCGCGGAGCGGCGTCAGAAACGGCTCGACGGGCATCGTCCAGCCGGCGAAGCCGGGTGGCGCGTCGCTCAGGAGCTCTTCGAGCGTGAGGACGGCCTCTGGGAGCCGGTCGGACAGCACCTGCGAGAACGCGGCGGCCATCGTGGCCTCGCCGGAACGGCCGTGCGCGCGCAACTCGTCCATCGCCTTCCGGGCGCGCGTCATCGCCTGCTCGGCATCCGTGACGCGCTGCTGTCGCTGACGCACCGCCACGAGGCCCAGCCAGGACCGCGCGTGGTCGGGATACCGCTCGAGCGCGCGCTCGAACATCATCGCCGCGCCCGCCGGATCGCCGGCCTGCAGCAGCGCGTAGCCGTGCCCGTCGAAGGCGTCCATCGCGAACTCGTTCGCGTAGATGCCACGCGTGCCTTGAGCCAGCTCGCGGTCGAACTCGACGCGCGCGCCGTCGACATCGCCCGAGGCGAGCCGGATCAGCCCCAGCAGCCAGTGCAGGCCGCTGCCGGGAAACCGCTCGGCGCCTGCCGTCCGCTCGCGCTCGAACGACAGTCCCTGGCGGAGCACGTTCTCGGCGAGACCGAGGTCGCCGCGCGCGACGTGCACCATCGCGACGCCGAAATAGGCGTACGCAAGCTGCGGAAAGGTGCTGACCACCGACTGCAGTGCGGCCAGCCGCTCGGTGCCCCACGCGGCGACGCCGAGCCGGAACTGGTGTCGCCAGTTGCCGGGCTCGAGCGCGACGGCCAGCCGGCCGGCCGCCACGGCCTCGACCGTCCGGTCGGCGCTCGCGAGAAAAAACGCCAGCGCGGAATGCGCCTCCGCGAGATCGCGGCTCGAGCTCGACGGCGCGCCGGGCGTGCGCGATGGCCGCGACCAGCTCGCCCGACGTCCGGCCGGTTGCGTCGCGCGCGAGGCCTGAAACCGCCAGAATCGCGCGTGCGCGAGGCCGACGTGCGCGAGCGCGTAGCGCGAATCGAGGGTCAGCGCGCGCTCGAAGTCGGCGATCGCGGCCGGCACCTGGGCCGGATCGAGCGTCTCGAGCTTGAGCCGTCCCTCCGTGAGCGCGCGGTACGCATCGAGGCTCGACGTCTCGCGCGCGCGAATCCGCGCCGCCGCCGCGGGCGTGATCGTCAGCCGCAGCCCGGCGGAGAGCTGCGTGACGAGCGCGTCCTGCAGCTCGAAAGACGTCGGCCATCGGCCCGTCGGCCTTCGCGTGCGCCACGCGCCTCGCGCGACGCGACGTCGACGACGCGCGCCGTGATCCGCAGTTGATCGCCGGCGCGCTGAAAGCTGCCGACGACGACGAGGTCCACGCCGGCGGGTGCAATGCCCGCGTCCGCCGCCGGCCGCCTGCTCGCGGCCGCGACGAGCGTGCGATCGATCACGGTCAGTTCACGGATCGCCCGCAGGTCGTTGGTGACCGTCTCGGCGATGCCGGCCGCGAGCCAGTCGAGGCTGGCGTCGCCGCGTCACGTTCGTGAAGTCCATGACCGCGACGGTCCGCGGGCCTTCAGCGCGCGACGTGTCGGCGCCGGCCGCCGCCGCGCCCGTCTTCCGCTCCTGTGCGGTTTTCGCAGCGGGCGCTTCGGCGCCCTCGACCTGTGCGACGAAGCGGTAGCCGCGGCGCGGCACCGTCTGCACGTACTGCGGTTCGGACGAGCTGTCGCCGAGCGCCTGCCGCAGATCGGACACGACCTGGGTGATCGCGTTGTCGGTGACGGCCACGTCGGGCCAGAGCGCCTGAAGGATGTCGTCCTTGGTCACGAGCGCGGACGGCCGCGACACGAGCAGGAAGAGCAGGTCGAGGACCTTCGGCGGCAGGGCGATCGGCGCGTCGCCTTTGAGCAGGCGGTACGCCCCGCGATCGAGGCAGAACGGCCCGAAGCGAAAGGTCGGCGGCCAAGGCGCGGTCAGGCGGTCGGCACCTGCAGGTCCGGCATCGGCCGTCCGGCAAAGAGCCGCCGCCGGCTTGGCGATCAGACGCGCCCAGCGCTTGGCGCGCGACTGCCGCGCGCTGTCGGTGGCGATGCCGGTGTTGGCGTACATCTGGCGGTAGAGCTTCGAGATCAGCACGAACGCGAGCCGGCCCTTGAGCGACGTCACGCACCGGCTGCGCTTCCAGACGACCGGCAGGCTGTAGAAGCGATCCCACACCGCCTGCGTCCGCGCCCGCACTTCGTCGTGCGTCATCGTCGGATGCGGCATGTAGTACTTCGGCCGGCTGCGCCGCGGGAATCAGCCAGTGGCGCGTGAGCGGCGTGCCGTCGAACATCGGCGGGTCGTCGCCGTGGCTCTTCTCCCACTTCTCGAAGTCGATCGTGCCGGGGAACGGCGTCAGCATGACGAACTGCGCGAACGTGATGTCGGCGCGCTTCGGCGAGCGCCGCCGTCGCGTCGAACGTCGCCGGCCGATCCGACGGCAGGCCGAAGATGAACGACCCGAGCACGTGCACGCCGTGCTCCTTGAACGTGCGCAGCCGCTTGGCGAGCGCGTCGCCGGCGAGGTTGAAGTCCTTGTAGATGTCCTTCAGCCCCTCGGGCGTCACGGCTTCGACGCCGACGAGCGCGCCCTTGATGTTGGCCTTGCGCATCGCGTCGAGGAACTCGGGATCCTCGGCGGCTTCCATCGTGATCTGCGTGAAGAACACCGATGTCCGACGGCAGCTTCGCGAGCCGCGCCATCAGCTCGAAGCGCTCGGCGCGCATCTCCTCGAGCTCGTGCAGCCGCGTCTTGTCCGCGCGGCGCGCGGCCTGCTCGAGGTCCTTCAGCGCGACCGGATAGAAGTTGTCGTCGGCGAGCGCGATGAAGCGGAAGCCGCGGCGGCGCAGCTCGACGATCTCGTTGAGCACGGCGTCGACGTTGCGCATGCGCGGCTCCTGGCCGTCGGTGCGCCACACCGAGCAGAACGAGCAGTGCTTCGGGCAGCCGCGCACGGTCTGCACGGACGCCCACATGTAGCGGCCCTGCGGCAGCAGATCCCAGCGCGCCGGCACGAACGCGTCGCCGGCGCACGCGGCCGCCGTCGTACTGCGGCTGCAGCGTGCCCGTCGGCGGCGTCGTCGAGCACCGTGCCCCAGATCGAGATCGCCGTCGCCGCGGACGACGGCGTGGCGCGCTGCCGTGCTCCGCGCACTTCCTCGGGAAACAGCGTGGCGTGGATGCCGCCGTAGATCACCGTCGCGCCGGCCGCGCGCGCCGGCGTGCCCGACTTCGTAGCCGCGCAGCGCGTTGCCGGTGTGGATGCCGATCGCCGACGATGTCGCCGGGCTTGATCGGCGACAGGTCGAGCGCTCGAGCGTTTCGTCGACGATGACCGGCGTCGCCGAACCTCGTCGGGTGTCGCCGCGGCGAGCACGAAGAGCCAGCGCGGCGTGATGACCGCGATGCCGAACGACACGTCGCTCGGATTGACTAGAAAAACCTGCATTACGCCTCCTTTACGGCTGTACCGGACGCGCAACCGCTGACGCTAAACGCTCCGGATCAGGCCGCCGTCCACCTGCAGCGATGCGCCGGTAATGTACCGCGCCGCGTCCGAAAACAGAAATACGGCCGCGTGCGGCGAATTCGTCGGGTTCGCCGTAGCGGCCGAGCGGAATCGTCTTCGACATAGGCGGCTCTCGACGTCATCGGCGCGACGCGCCGGTCGCCTTGCCGCGGATCGGCGTCGAGCTCGCGCACGCGATCGGTGTCGATGCGGCCGGGCAGCAGGTGGTTGACGCGGATGCGGTCGGCCGCCAGCTCGTTGGACAGCGTCTTCGACAGCGCCGCGACCGACGACCGCACGACGTTCGACAGCGCCAGATTCGGGATCGGTTCCTTCACCGCCGACGACGTCGAGACGACGATCGCGCCGCCGCCGCGCGCCTTCATCGACGGCACGGCGAGCCGGACCATCCGCACGGCGCTCAGCACCAGCAGCTCGAACGCGCCCTTCCAGGCCGCATCGTCGAACGACAGCGCCGTGCCCGCCGGCGGTCCGCCGGCGTTGACGAACAGCAGATCGACGCCGCCGAACTTCTCCATCGTCGTGGTCGTGCCAGGACGCGATCGACTTCGGCCGAGCGCACGTCGACGGCGGTCGGCGAGCGTCTCGGCGTACGTCTCGGCGGCGATGCGCTTGCCGGCGTCGGCGATCGCGAACTCGTTGCGCGAGCTCATCGAGACCTGCGCGCCCTCGGCGGCGAGCCCGCGCGCGACGGCGTAGCCGAGGCCCGCGGCTCGCGCCGGCGACCATCGCGACCTTGCCCTTCAGCCCAAAATCCATGCTGCGCCTTCCTGCTGTCGCCGTCCACGCGAGCACGCGATCGAGCGCCGCGCGCGTGCCTTCGTCGAGCACGGCGCCCGGGCGCGCGCGTCGACCGTCGGCGATCGCGCCGCGCCGCCGGAACACTTCCTTGCGGATGGCCATGCCGATGCCTTCCTGGAACTCGAAGCGCATCAGCGGCACGAACCGGTAGAACACGTCGGCCGCCTCGTCCACCTGGCCGGCGCGATAGAGCGCGACGACCTTCACCAGCACTTCCGGATACGCGAAGCCCGGTCATGACGCCCGCGGCGCCGGCCAGCAGCTCCTCGAGCAGGAACACGCCGCCGAGTCCGCCGAGAATCGCCACCTTCGTCTCGCCCGCCGCGGCGAGAATGCGCGCCGTCTTGAACGGCGTCGGCGGATCTTCGAGCTTGATCGTGCGCGCCGCCGGCACTTCGCGCGCGATGCGCGCGAGCAGGCCGGCTTCCATCGCAAAGCCGGAAATCGGCGGATAGTCCTGCACGACGATCGGCAGGTCCACGGCGTCGGCCAGCGCCTTGTAGTGATTGACGACCGACTCGGTGTTGAGCTTCAGCATGCGCGGCGGGCTGACCATGACGGCCGACGGCGCCGAGCGACTTCGCCTCGCGGCTGTACTCGATGCAGGTCCGCACGCCGTCGGCCGACGCGCCGACGATGACCTTCGCGCGGCCGTTCGACCTGGCTGGACGACGGTCTCGACGACGAGGTGCCGCTCGCGCTCGTTCAGCCGCGACGACTTCGCCGGTCACGCCGAGCGCCGTGACGCCGTTCACGCCGGCGCCGACGATCAGATCCACGACGCGCTTCAGACTGTCGAGATCGACGTCGCCGCCCGCCGTGAACGGCGTCGGCAGCACGGAATACACGCCGTCAACTGCCACCGCACCTCACCATAGAGCGGGGGGACTTCGTCCCCGCCGCACCCCCCTCACGCGCTACGCTGCCGCTCGTTCGGCTGGAGCAAGGCGGACGTAAGCCGGGAAAGATTATCATGCTTACCTCGGGGACTTCGTCCCGAACCCTGACACGCCGCGCAAGATCCAAGCCATGTCCATTACCTCCGCACCGCTCGTCATCGGCGTCGCCGGCGGATCGGGCTCCGGCAAGACGACCGTCGTGCGCCGGATCGTCGAGACGCTTGGCGACGGCGAGGTCACCGTCGCTCGAGCACGACCGGTACTATCGCGATCACCCGGAGCTGCGGCTCGAGGAGCGCGCGGCGCTCAACTACGACCACCCGAATTCGCTCGAGACGGATCTGCTCGTCGCGCACCTGCGGGCGCTGCGCGAGGGCCGCGCGGTCGAAGTGCCGGTCTACGACTTCGCGCGGCACGCGCGGCAGCCGTACACCGACGCCGATCCAGCCCGCGCACGGCGATCATCGTCGAGGGCATCCTGATCTTCACCGACGCGCCGCTGCGCGCGCTGATGGACGTGAAGGTGTTCGTGGACACCGACGACGACACGCGCTTCATCCGCCGGCTGCAGCGCGACGTCAGCGAGCGCGGCCGGACCGTGGAGTCAGTGATCGATCAGTACCTGTCGCACCGTCAAGCCGATGCACCTGGAGTTCGTCGAGCCGAGCAAGCGCTACGCCGACGTGATCGTGCCCGAGGGCGGGCACAATCAGGTCGCGATCGACATGCTGCTGACGTTGATCAGAAGTCTCGCGCGGTAGGTCTCACTTCACGACGTTCAGCGTGACGTCCACCTTCACGACTTCGCCGGACGCCTTGTCGGTCGCCGTCGTGTACTGCACCGTCTGCCCGTCGCGGAGCAGCAGGTTCGACGTCGACGTGAAGGTCTGAAATGACGGGATGCCCTGCATCATCGGCTTCGCGCCGGGAGCGTCGCTGAAGACCTGCGAATCGCTGATCCTCACCATCACCTTCATTCGGCCGTCATCCGGGGTCGTCTCGGCGGAACAGTCGATACTCGTGCCGATGTTCTTGTACTGATAGACGGGCGAGTTGGGCGCTCCGCCACTCGGAATCGGGACGTCAGAGTTCATTCGGAGACTGGTCCCGCCGACGTCGTGCGTATTGAGCATCAGCGTGAACGGCAGGCTCGCCGTGCGCTTCTCGCCCTGGTAGCGGGCGATCACGACGGTGACCTTGAGGGGGATCGACGGCTTCGGCGCCGCACGCTGCGCCTGCGACTCCTGTTGTGGAGGCAACCCGGGGTCACGACCGTCAGCCACCAGCCTCGCTGCGGCGAGGACGAAGGAAACGGCGCACAGCAGTCCGAGAGTCTTCCGGATGTTTACTGAGTTCATCGCTCACTCCCCGTCGCGTCCGCCGCGACTCTTCGGATTTCCGGCGTCCCGCCGCCACCGGTGCCAGATGGATCGAGGGCTCGCACGACGATTGGCTCCACCAGGATCGGCGCAACCGAAATCTCTCGAACAACCTCGGCAGGCACGGGGCTCGCCGTTTCAACCGTCGCCTCGACCATCGGCCAGCGAGCCCGGGCCCAGATCGCACGCAGCACCTCGGGCTGGTTCGTGATCACGTCGAGCGCGGGCCCGGTCGCGACCGCGTGAACGTCCGAAGACTGGCGACTCGCGGGGCTCAACTTCGGCGCGGATGCCACAGGCGCCGCGCCGGCCGCGGGAACAGCGGCCGTCACTTCGGACCGGACAGGTGCGGCTGCAGGCGCGGCCGTTCCCGCCATCTGCGGGACAGGCGTCTCTTCGATCGGCGTCGTCGTGAACGCCACGTAGGCGCTCACGACAATGACCGCTGCCGCGGCGAGCGCGACCGGCCACATCCAGGTGCCGAGCCCGCGACGGTCCGAAGACGCCGCCACGCGCGTCCGAACCGAGGCGGCAAAGCCCGGCGACGGCGAGATCGCGCTGAGCTCAGCGCGCAGGTCCTCCAGCACGTCGTCTCGTTCGTCAGTCATCCCAACAGCTCCTTGAGCTTCTGCCGCGCATCGAACAGCCGCGACTTGATCGTCCCCTCCGGCGCACCGACGAGGCTCGCCACGTCCTTGATCGACTGTTCCTCGATCGACACGAGGACGACAACCAGCCGCAGCTTCTCGGGCAGCGCGTCGATCGCGCGCCACAACCGCGCTGCGCGCTCCGCGTGGATCGCCTGGCGCTCGAGATCGGTCGGCGCCGGCGGCTCGGTCGCTGGTTCGTCCGACGTCGCGTGCCGGCGAGCACTGCGCCTGAAGTCGATGGCCAGCCGCCAGGTCATCCGTACCAGCCAGGCGCGGAACCGGTCGCGGTCGCGCAGTTGCGAGAACTTCCGGTACGCCCGCGCGAACGCCTCCTGCGCGACATCCTCGGCGTCCTGCTGGTGGCGCACCACGCTGTAGGCCACCCGGAACGCCAGCGCGGACGAGTCGGCCAGCCGCGCCTCGAACTCGCGGTCGGTGTCGACGCCGGCGCTCACGAACACGCCGGCCAGCCGGGCGGTACCTTCATTCATTCGAACTCACTAACAAGACGACGGGGACAGGGACCTGGTTCGAACAGGGAAGTACTTTAGATAAGAACACTGAAGTACGGGGGGCAAGGACCACGAAGTACGGGCGGACAAGAGCCCAGAAGTACTTCGTGGCCCCGAGCCCCTGTACTTCGCGGTCTTGCGTCGGTACTTCACGGTTTTGACCAAGTACTTCATGAGCCCCTGAGGCCCTGTTACTTCGCGGTCTTTGACAAGAGTACTTCATGAGCCCTCCACGCCAAGTACTTCATGAGCCTTTCAGGCCAGTACCTATCGAATCTGTGCTGTGTCCTTGCCCGCCGACGCGAAGCGCGTGAAGACCGCCGGGTCATGCCCGGGGACGATGAGCCTGAGCCCGCCGGCGAGCGAGGCCATGCGCTTCTGGGCAGCCAGATTGGAAGCGGCGTCCACGGTCTGGGCGATGGCGAGGTGCTTCTCGAGGTTCTCGTAGAGGTACGCGTTGTCGGAGGCGAGGATGACGGTGCCGGCGCGCGTTTGCGACGGAGACGTACTGCGACTCGAACGTGTGCTTGCCGCCGGTGTAGACACGAACGCCCGGCGCGATCTCGCGGTCGTCGCCCTCGACGAGCGTCAGCCGGCCGGCCTGGCGTAGTTGAAACAACATCACCGCGACCGCCGGATCGACGGCTCGGTTGAGCACCGTACCGCCTTCCCCGATGTGGTGCTCGTATTCCTGGCGCTGGATCCACACGTGCGCCCTTGGGAACAGATCGGCGCCATCGGCATGGTCCCAGTGCACGTGCGTGAGGATCACGTCGGTCACGTCCTCCGGCTTGATGCCGAGCCCGGTCGCGAGCGCTTCAGACGGCCGGACGTAGCTCGACGGCTTCCACTGCTGGATGAACTTCTCGCGATAGAACCCGGCGTCGACGAGCACGATGCGGCCCCCGCTCGTGCGGATGGGCCAGACCATCATCGCGATGTCGATCGGCGAGACCGATCGCCGCCGGCGACGAGTTGTCCGACGCTGTAGCGAATGGACGGCGAAGCGGACGGCGTAGACGTCGCTGACCGGCGCCTGAGCGGAGGCCTGACAGGCCCAGGGCTGAGGGCCAAGGCGAGTCAGGAGCACGCGCGGCCAGCTCGTTAGCTTCGGAATCCACAACAGGATCACAGGACACCGCGTCAGCTCGTTCCTTACGTCTGTCCTCTGACCTGGACTCCCGGTGCCTTGTCACCAGTTTTTGGCAGGCAACGGCGCCACCTGGAACGTTCTGCGCGGTGCCGAGTGGCGTGGCCTGATCGTTCGCGACTTTGACGAGCCGGGCCGAGTAGCGGCCGAGCGGGACCTGCGGGACGCCGCCACCGCCGCGACCGCCGAAGCCTCCGGCCAGCGCCGGCGCCTGGTTGTGGAGCGGCCTCGGGCGCTGGGGCGGGAGCGACCGAGACACACTGCGGCCCGCCGCCGCCACCACGACCACCGCCACCGCCGCCTCCCCCACCTCCGGCGCCACGCCCGCCGGCGCCGGCCGCAGCCGGCTGCGGCGGGGGCGCAACCCGGAGATTCCACGCCGCGCGCTGGACGCCCTGCGTTTCGGGAACATCAATGCGGCACAATTCGCGGCCGCCCTCGTCGCTGACGGCAACGGCCAGATTGCCGCTGAAGTTCGGCCCGACGTGATACGTGAACACCGCGCCGTACGGCGGATTGGGTGTCGCGTCGTTGCCCCACGCCGCGTTCTGCTGCGTCAGCACCTCGTACTGGTACGCGTGGCGCAGCGGGAACAGCTCGGCTTCCTGCGCGAGCGCCTGCGCGGTGACTTCGCGCAGCGGGCTGTAGTCGTCGAGCACGTAGAAGCCGCGGCCGAACGTGCCGAGCACGAGATCGTTCTCGCGCTTCTGCACCGTCATGTCGCGGACCTGCGCGACCGGCAGGCCGCCCTTGAGCTGCGTCCAGTGCGTGCCGCCGTCCACCGTGAAGAACAGCGCCGAACTCCGTGCCGGCGAAGATCAGATTGCCGTTCACGTGATCCTGAATGACCGACCAGACCGGCTGGCGATCCGGCAAGTCGCCGGCGATCGACTTGAACGTCCGGCCGCGATCGTCGCTGCGGAAGATGTACGGCTTGTAGTCGCCGCGCTGCCAGTTGTTCAGCGAGACGAACACGACGTTGGCGTCGCGCGGCGACGCGAAGACGTCGGAGACGTAGTACCCGTCCGGCACGTTGCGCGAACTGCGTCGTCTTCCGCCAGATCTTGCCGCCGTCCTCGGTGATGTTGCAGATTGCCGTCGTCGGTGCCGACGTAGAGCAGCCCTTCGAGCAGCGGCGACTCGTCGAGCGAGACGATCGTGCTGAGCGTCGTCGTCGCGTTGTTGTACGCGACGGTCGTCGCGGGATCCCACATCTTGCCCATGATCGGAATCTCGCGCGGGTCGAGATTGCGCGTCAGATCGCCGCTGATCGCGCGTCCACGTCTCGCCGCGATCGTCGGTGCGATACAGGCGGTTGCTGCCCCAGTAGAGCCGCGTGCCGAGATGCGGGCTGACGATGTAGGTCGCATCCCAGTTGGTGCGCTCACCGCGCGCCGCGCCCGCCGCCCGCGCCGCCCGCCGCCGCCGCCACCGCCGCCACCTGCCTCACCGGCCCGCCGGCCCGCCGGCGCGCGGACGAATCGCGCTGGCTCTGCCCCGTCCGCAGATCGAGGCGCTGAATCGCGCCGTTCTGCGACGTCGAGTAGACGATGTTGGGATCGTCGGGATCGTTGCGCGACTGGAAGCCGTCGCCGCCGCCGACGTCGTACCAGTCGCTGGTCCGGATGCCGACGCTGTGCTGCGTCCGGCTCGGACCGCACTGCGAGCCGTTGTCCTGCGCGCCGCCGCACACGTTGTAGAACGGCTTCGCGTTGTCGACGCTCACGCGGTAGTACTGCGTGACCGGCAGGTTCGTGAAGTGCCGCCACGTGCGTCCCTCGTCCCACGACTCGTACAGGCCGCCGTCGTTGCCGATCACGATGTGGTTGCGATCCTTCGTGTCGATCCAGACGTCGTGGTAGTCGACGTGCACGCCGCCCATGTTCGGCACGGCCGCGAACGTCTTGCCGCCGTCGCGGCTCCAATCGAGGTTGGTGTTCGCCGACCAGATCGTGTCGGGCGGATCGGGATCGACGTAGAGCTCGTAGTAGTAGCCCGGGTCGCCGCCGCGGTAGACGCCGGCGCGCACCGCCGCCGCGTCCGCCGCCGCCGCCGCCGCCGGCGCCGCCGCGGCCGCCCGCGGCGGCAGGATCCGGCGGAGGGGCTGGAGGAGCGGCGCGGCGCCGGGAACGGCGACGCCCATCCGCGCCAACGTGGCCCCGGCGTCATCCGATCGATAGAAGCCCGATTCGCTCGGCGCGCCACCCTGGCCCGGCAAGCCGTTGATCAGCGCGTAGACGCGCGTCGGCTTCGCCTTCGGATCGACGCCCATCGCGATGCGGCCCATGTCGCCCGTCGGCAGGCCGTTCGTGAGCTTCGTCCACTTCGCGCCGCCGTCCGTCGACTTGTAGATGCCGCTCTCCGGACCGCCGCCGATCATCTGGCCGACGCCGCGACGGCGCTGCCACGTCGAGGCATACAGCACGTCGGGGTTGTTCGGATCGATGTCGACCTCGTTGCCGCCGGTGTCCGGACTCACGTCGAGCACGGTCCGTTCCAGGTCTTGCCGCCGTCGGTCGTCTTGTAGATGCCGCGATCGCCGCCGGCCGACCACAGCGGTCCCTGCGACGCCACGTAGACGACGTTCGGATTGCGCGGATCGATCGCGATGTTGCCGATGTGCTCGGAGTTCTCGAGTCCGACGCGCGTCCACGTCTTGCCGCCGTCGGTGGACTTGTAGAGCCCGGACGCCGATCATCGAGCTGCGCGGGTTCGAGTTCTCACCCGTGCCGAGCCACAGGACGTTCGGAGTCCTTCGGATCGATCAGGATGCAGCACATGTTGAACGACCGGGCGTCGTCGAAGATCGGCGTCCAGTCGTTGCCGCGGTTCTCGCTTTTCCACACGCCGCCGGCGGCGGTCGCCACGTAGTAGACGTTCGGGTGGTTCGGATCGACCTCGAAGTCGGCGACGCGGCCCGTCACGAGGCTCGGCCCGATGGACTGCGAGGGCGAAGCCCTTCGAAGACGTCAGCCGTCAGGCGCGAGCTCGTCGCCTGTTGACCACCGAGTGCGACGCCAAGGACGACCAACCCGAGCAAAGAGACGAACCACGAGCGTTTCATGGGAGACTCCGAACGTGAAGTCGGCGGGTCAGGTTTCGGCTCGCCGTCAAATCGACCCTCGACCTGGGCCGTGCTCTGTCACCGGTACAACTGGTAGTTCTTCTCCGGCAGCGTGATCACCTGGAACGACCTGCGGCGGACCGATCGGCGTGAACGTCTCGCCGACCAGCTTGCCGATCTCGACGCGATAGCGTCCGGGCTCGACCGGCGGCGCCGCCGCCGCCGCGGCCGCCCCGACCGCCCTGCGGCGCCGCCGCGACCTGCCTGAGCGCCGCCCCGCCGGCGCCGCGCCACCGGCCTGCGCCTGTCCCTGCGGCGGCCGCCTGCTGCGGCTGCGATCTCCTCGTTCGCTTCGGCGGTCGCCGCTTCGACTTCGCCGCGCCTGCACGCCGCGGCCGCCTCGGCCGTCAGGTTCCACGCGATGCGATGGAGACCCGGCGTCTTGTCGAGCTCGATCCGGCGCACCTGCTGGTCGTTGCTGTCGATGATGTTCGCGACGAGCTGCGTGTCCGCCGGCAGCGCCTCGCGCACGTGATACGTGAGCACGGCGCCGTACGGCGGATTCGGCATCGTGTAGTTGCCGCCGAGCGTCGCGAGGCCCGCCGAGCCGATCCTGCGCCACGCCCCACGGCGTGAACTGATACGCGTGTCGCAGCGGGAACAGCCGCGCCTCCTCGCCCAGCGTCTGCGCGCTCACTTCGCGCAGCGGGCTGTAGTCGTCGAGGATCCAGAAGCCGCGGCCGAACGTCGCCATCACGACGTCGCTCTCGCGCTTCTGCAGCTGCAGATCGCGCACCTGCGTCGGCGGCATGCCGCCCTTGAGCTGCACCCACTTGCGGCCGCCGTCCACCGTGAAGAACAGCCCGAACTCGGTGCCGGCGAACAGCAGGTCGGCGTTGATGTGATCCTGCGCGATCGCCCACACGTCGTGCTTGTCCGGCAGGTTGCCCGTGATGTTCGTCCACGTGCTGGCCGCGATCGTCGCTGCGCGACGACGTACGGCTTGTAGTCGCCGCGCTGCCAGTTGTTGAACGCGGCGAAGATGACGTTCGCGTCGCGCGGCGACGCGAAGACGTCGGTCACGTACGCCCACTTCGGCACGCCCGGGAAAGTCCTCCACCTCGCGCCAGGTCTTGCCGCCGTCCTCCGTGATCTGCACCAGGCCGTCGTCGGTGCCGACGATGATCAGCCCTTCGAGCAGCGGCGACTCGTCGATCGAGACGATGTTCGTGAGCGGCGTCGTCGACTCGTGCAGCGCGATCGATCCCGGCGGCCAGACCTTGCCCATGATCGGAATCTCGGCCGCGATTCAGGTTGCGCGACAGATCCGGGCTGATGCGCGTCCACGATGTCGCCGCGATCGTCGGTGCGATAGACGTAGTTGCTGGCCCAGTAGAGCCGCGTCGTGCGAGTGCGGGCTGGTGATGTACGGCGCGTCCCAGTTGGTGCGATCGCCGCCGCCACCGCCGCGTCCGCCGCCGCCGCCGCGCCGCCGCCGCGCACCTGCCGCGCCGCGCCCGGCGCGCGCCCTGCGCGCCCGCCTGCTGCTGCGGGCCTGCGGCTGAGCGGGCGCCGGCTGCGCGCCGATCTCGTCACCGCCGCCGCGAGTCGCCGCGACCGCCCGTCGGGCTGAGTCCGTCGCGCGTCCCGTCCGCCGATCGAACCGCGCGAGGCCGCCGCTCTGCGACGTCGCGTACACGATGTTCGGATCGCCGCGGATCGTGGCGCGACTGGAAGCCGTCGCCGCCGAGCATCATGTACCAGTCGCTCGTGCGGATGCCGAGCGTGTGCGACGTGCGCGACGGACCGCACATCGAGAAGTTGTCCTGCGTGCCGCCGCACACCGTGTAGAACGGCTCCTCGTTGCCGTGCCGACGCGGTAGTACTGCGTGATCGGCAGGTTCGAGAAGAACCGCCACGTCGCTGGCCGTCGTTCGTACGGTCTCGTACACGCCGCCGTCGTTGCCGATGATGATGTGGTTCGTGATCGCTCGGGATCGAACGTCGACGTCGTGATGATCGACGTGCACGGCAACGATCCCGGCCGGCCGAGCGCGCCGTGCTCTGCTCGACGCCGACCGGTCGACCACGTCTGGCCGCCGTCCTTGCTCCACTCCAAGTTCGTGTTGACCGACCAGATCGTGTCCGGCTGCGCGGGTCGACGAAGATCTCGCGAGTAGTACGCCGGACCGCCGCCGCGATACGTGCTCATGCGCGTCCAGGTCGCGCCGTTGTCGTCGGTCTGGTAGAAGCCGCGGCTGTCGTCCGGCGTCGGTGGCGGCGGAAGCGGCGGGGCGCCGGCCGCCGGCGCGCCTGCCGCCGCGGCCTGACGCACCCTGCCGCCCGCGCGACCACCGCCGCCAGCCTGTCCGCGTGCGGCAGCCTGCGGCACGGCCGCCGGCGGCGCTGCGGCGCCGGCAGCCGCGGCGCCTGCGCGCCGCCGCCCGCACCCGCTCCGCCACCGCCGCGTCCGCCACCGCCGCCGGCAACTTTCGCGTCGATGAGCGCGTACACGCGGCCGGGCTTCTTCGGATCGACCGCGAGCGCGATGCGGCCCGACTTCACCAGGCGGCAGGCCGTTCGTGAGCTTCGTCCAGTTCTTGCCGCCGTTGGTCGTCTTCCAGATGCCGCCGTCCGGACCGCCGCCGATCATCTGGCCGACGTGACGCCGGCGCTGATACGTGCCGGCGAACATGATGTCGGGGTTCTTCGGATCGAACACGATGTCGGTGAAGCCCGTGTCGTCGTTCACGTGAAGCACGCGCGTCCACGTCGCGCCGCCGTCGGTCGTCTTGTAGACGCCGCGATCGCCGCCCGCCGAGAACAGCGGCCCCTGCGCCGCCACCCAGACGACGTTCGAGTTGCGCGGGTCGATCACGATCTTGCCGATGTGCTCGGAGTTCTCGAGGCCGACGCGCTTCCAGGTCTTGCCGGCGTCGGTGGACTTGTAGAGTCCGGTGCCGAAGTGCGCGCTGCGCTGGCTGTTGTTCTCGCCGGTGCCGAGCCAGACGACGTTCGAGTCCTTCGGATCGACGACGACGCAGCAGAGCGTTGAAGCGCCTCGACCTCGCCGATTCGTCGGGAAGATCTGGTCGAACGTGATGCCGCGATTCGTCGTCTTCCACAGACCGCCGAACGCCGAGGCGACGTACCAGACGTTCGGATTCTTCGGATCGATCTCGATGTCCTCGACGCGGCCCGTGACGAGCGTCGGACCGATGTTCCGGACCTGCATCGCCTGGCAAACACCTCGGCCGTCAGCCGATCGGCGCCGGACTGGCGCCTGGACGGCGCCGATCGCCGCCGTGAGCACCAGCAGACGACCACCACTACGACATGCACGCGCTTCATGGACACTCCATCTCAGAAAGGATCGCGGGGCATTTTCCCATAAGTTGTGGCAGGATCATTCGACCATGAGCTCTCGTCTCATGCGGGCGCTGTTGATCGTGTGCGGGACCGTGTGTGTGGCCCTCGGCACACTGGGGATCTTCCTGCCCCTGCTGCCCACGACGGTGTTCCTCCTGCTGGCCGCGGCGTGTTACGCGCGCAGCTCGGACCGCTTCTACCGGAGGCTCATCGAGAGCCGATGGCTCGGCACGTACATCCGAAACCATCGTGAAGGCCGCGGGATGCGCCGGCGCGACAAGATCGCCACGCTCGTCATGCTGTGGGCTGGCATCGGCGCGACCGCGATCTGGAGCGTCGAAGCGCTGTGGCTTCGGCTGCTGCTCGCCGGCATAGCGATCGCGGTCACCGCGCACGTCGCGAGGCTTCCGGCGTTTCGAACAGCGCCCGGGGTCGAGTCCACGAACGTCACGGCATAGTCATGGTTCCGCCCTTCGACGGGCTCAGGGCGCCCCGAGCGCGTCGAGGGGCGGGGTTCCGGGGTTCCGCCCTTCGACGAACTCAGGGCGCCCCGAGCCTGCCGAGGGGCGGGGTTCCGGGGTTCGTTCTTAGCGCCGCACTTGCGACCTGCGCCGGACTCTTCGCTCAATCGCCTGCGCCCGCACCATCGCCGTCGGCGACCATCGACCCAGCGCTGCTCAGCGAGTTGACCTGGCGCACCATCGGGCCGTTTCGCGGCGGCCGCACCAAGGCCGTGGCCGGCATCCCGTCGCAGCCGAACGTCTTCTACATCGGCGTCGTCAACGGCGGCGTCTGGAAGACGACCGACTGCGGGCCGCACGTGGACGCCGATCTTCGACGACCAGCCGACGGGATCGATCGGCGCGATCGCGATCGCGCCGTCCGATCCGAACATCATCTACGTCGGCAGCGGCGAAGGCCTGCAGCGCCCGGATCTCTCGACCGGCGACGGCATCTACAAGTCGACCGACGCCGGCCGGACCTGGACGCACCTCGGTCTGCGCGACGGCCAGCAGATTCCGCAGATCGTCGTCGACCCGCGCAATCGCGAACCGGCTGTTCGTCGCCGTGCTCGGTCATCCGTACGGGCCGAACGCGGAGCGCGGCATCTTCCGATCGACCGACGGCGGCCAGACGTTCGAGCACGTGCTCTACAAGGACGAGAACACCGGCGGCGTGGATCTCGCGTTCGATCCGGTGCGACGCGAACGTCGTCTACGCGGTGCTCTGGGAAGCGCGGCAGGGCCCGTGGGAGAACGGCGCGTGGACCGGACCCGGGCAGCGGACTGTTCAAGTCGACCGACGGCGGCACGACCTGGCGGCCGCTGACGCAAGGGCTGCCGACGTTCGCCGAGGGGCTCGGCCGCATCGGCATCACGGTCGCGCCGAGCGATCGCAACCGGCTCTTCGCCGTCGTGGACGCCGGCCGCGCGCGGCGGCGTCTATCGATCGGATGACGCGGGCGAGACCTGGACGCGCGTCAACGCCGACACGCGCGTCATCGCGCGGCCGACGACGTCGCCGACGTCCGCGTCGATCCGAAGAACCCCGACATCGTCTACGTGCCGACGCATCGTCGCGTGGAAGTCCACCGACGGCGGCAAGACGTTCACCGGCTGGCGCGGCGCGCCGGGCGGCGACGACTACCAGAGGATCTGGATCAACCCGAATCAGCCCGACGTGATGATCATGACGGCCGATCAGGGCGCCGATCGTCACGCGTCAACGGCGGCGAGACCTGGAGCTCCTGGTACAACCAGCCGACCGCGCAGTTCTACCACGTGAGCACCGACAACGCGTTTCCCTATCGCGTGTGCGGCGGACAGCAGGAAAGCGGATCGGCGTGCGTCGCGAGCCGCGGCGACGACGGGCAGATCACGTTCCGCGACTGGCGCCCGGTCGGCGTCGAGGAGTACGGCTACGTCGCGCCCGATCCGCTCGATCCGGACATCGTGTACGGCGGCAAGGTCACGCGGTTCGATCGGCGCACCGGACAGGTGCAGAACGTCGGCGCCGCCGCGCGGGCCGGACTACCGCGTGCTGCGCACGGCGCCGGTGCTCTTCTCGCCGATCGATCCGCGCACGCTGTTCTTCGCGTCGAACACGCTGTGGAAGACGACGAACGGCGGCCAGACCTGGACGGAGATCAGTCCCGACCTCACGCGCGAGACCTGGGAGGTCGCCGGCGACCGTCGGCGTCTATCGCCGAGCGCCGGCGGCGCAGCCGACGCGGCGCGGCGTCATCTACACGATCGCGCCGTCGTCCGATCGATCCGCAGCGTCATCTGGGCCGGCACCGACGACGGGCTGATTCACGTACACGCGCGACGGCGGCACCGACGTGGACGAACGTCACGCCGCCGGCGCTCGCGCCGTGGGCCAAGGTGTCGATGCATCGAGGCGTCGCACTTCGACGCCGAACACGGCCTACGCCGCGATCAACACGCTGCGGCTCGACGACCTCCGGCCGCACATCTACCGGACGCGCGACGGCGGCAAGACGTGGACCGAGATCACGCGCGGCCTGCCGGACGGCGGCGTCATCAACGCCGTGCGCGAGGATCCGCAGCGGCGCGGGCTGCTCTTCGCCGGCAGCGAGCAGGCCGTCTACGTGTCGTTCGACGACGGCGACAACTGGCAGTCGCTGCGGCTCAACATGCCGGCGACGTCGATTCGCGATCTCGTGATCAAGGACGACGACCTCATCGTCGGCACGCACGGCCGCGGCTTCTGGATTCTCGACGACATCACGCCGCTGCGGCAGATCACGCCGGACGATCGCGCGCGGCGCCGGCGTATCTGTTCCGGCCGCCGACGGCGTGGCGCTTCCGCTGGAACAAGAACACCGACACGCCGCTGCCGCCCGACGAGCCGGCCGCGCCGAATCCGCCCGACGGCGTCATCATCAGCTACCTCCTCGGCCCCGGCGCCCAGGACCCGGTCACGCTCGAGATCATCGACACGCTCACGGGCGAAACGCTTCGCCGCTACTCGAGCGACGACCCTGACGATCCGCCCGTCGACGGCCGCAACATTCCGGACTACTGGATTCGCCCGGCGCCGCGCCTCCAGACGTCGCCGGGCCTGCATCGGTTCGTCTGGGACGTGCGCTACGCGCCGCCGGCAGTCGATCGCGTTCACGTACCCGATCGCCGCGATCGCGCGGAACACGCCGAAGACGCCGCGCGGCATCTTCGTGCTGCCGGGCACGTATCAGGTCCGGCTGACCGTCGGTGGCCGCAGCTATCGCCAGGCGGTCGTCGTGCGGATGGATCCGCGCGTGAAGACGTCGCTCGCCGATCTGACGACGCAGTTCCGGCTGTCGAATGGCGATCGACGCGGCGATGCGCCAGCTTGCATCCGCCCGCGCCGATGTCGCGCAACGAACCGCCGGCGCCAGCGGCGAGTCCGCCGCGCGCCTCGAGACCGCGGCCCGCACGCTCCAAGACGCCTTCGCGCCGCTCCAGGGCCTGCTCGACGCGCTGCAGGAAGCGGACCTCAAGCCGACCCCGGCGGTCGAAGCGGCTGCGACGGAGGCGATCAAAAAGGCGGATGCCGCGATCGCGGCATACAAGGGCGGAAACGAGCCTCAAGTACTTCGGGAACAACGCTGAAGTACTTGACGCCAAGAGCCTGAAGTACTTCGGCAAGAGCGCTGAAGTACTTGGCGCCAAGAGCTCTGAAGTACTTGGCGTCAAGACGCTGAAGTACTTGGCGCCGAGACCTCTGAAGTACGTCGCGCCAAGAACGCTGAAGTACTGGGCGCCAAGACCTCTGAAGTACGCCGCGTCAAGAACGCTGAAGTACTGGGCGCCAAGACCTCTGAAGTACGTCGCGTCAAGACCGCTGAAGTACTTGGTGCCAAACCCCTGAAGTACAACGGCACGGAAGGCGAGGTTGCAGGAACTGCAATCTTCGCAGGCGGTGCAGTACGCAGAATCTGCCGTCTGCTCGCTGGTTACGCCGGGTTCTCGCGCGGCGACGCTGGCACGCCCGTTGCCTTTGTTGCTCGTATGACCGTCAGACGAGTCGAAGAGTTCGGAGCGTACGAGTTTGCTGGCGAGTTCAAGAGCGAGGTCTACCGGCTCATCGAAGGCTCACCGAAGGCGCAACGCGCGTTCAAGTATCGGGACCAGCTCGAGGATGCGGCCAGCGGCATCGAGCGCGCGATGGCAGAAGGGTTCGGACGCAGGAATCCAGCGGAATTTGCCCAATTTCTCCGGTACGGCCTGGGCTCGCTCGTCGAGTCGGTGACGGCCGTTCGCGACGGGATCCAACGCGGCTACTTCGTCGAAGCCAACTGCGACCGTGCGTTCACCTGGGCCGAGCGCTGCAAGACGGCCTTGAGGGGCCTCCATGCGAGCCAGCTCCGCGAAGCGGAACGACGCCGCCGCGCGAAGCGCCGGCCAAAGTCGCCCCGAAGCTCGAAGCCCACCAGACGGAGGCGCGGGGCCTGACAAAGAAACCCGGCTGGGTCGCCCTCGCAACCCAGCCGGTACTTCAGTGTTCTTGACCGAAGTACTTCGGTGTTCCTGACCCGAAGTACTTCGGTGTTCTTGGCTGAAGTACTTCTGTGTTCTTGACTGAAGTACTTCTGTCGTCACCAGGTCACCCGCCAAACGATCTGCCCGATCCGCCCGCCTGGATCGTAGGTCGTGTTGATGTCGGTGTAGGCGCTGGTCACCCGGAAGATGTCGCCACCGCCGGGGTTGAAGGCGTAGTTGAAGTTGATGTTGTCGAAGACGTTCAGGACTTCGACGTCCAGCTCGAAGTACGCCTTGCGGCCGAAGGGGAACTTCTTCTTGAGCCGCATGTCGAACCGGACGAATGCCGGCGCCAGGATGTCGATCTGGCTTGGTGCTCCGCAATCGCCCCGGAAGATGTGGATACAGCCCGGTTCGCTCGCTGGCGCCAGGTAGCGGTTCGATGGCGGACCGTCGGCGCCGTAGCCTGTCAGCGATGTGGGGCTCGTGTTGAAGGCGCGCCGCGTGTTGTCGATGATGTCCTGCGGCAGGTTGTAGATCGTGAGCGCGCCCGTCGTCGGGTTGTTTACGAAGCGGATCTTGAACTCGTCCTGGAGCTGTTTCTTGGACATGCCGATCAGCTTGACGTCGTCGGCGATGAGCTTGCGCCACTGCACACGCGCCGTGCCGGAGTACTCCCACCCGCCGATCAGGCCGTCGAGCCAGCGGTTCATGTCGGTGCCGAACCGCTTGCCGCGGCCAACCGGAACCTCGTAGACCCAGCTTCCCTTGATTGCGTGCGGGACGTTGTCGTCGAGGAAGAAGAGGTAGGCCCCGTGCAGCGAACCGCCGTCGAGGTCGAGATCGTGCCCGACCGCGTAGGTGTAGTTCGCCTGCATCGTCAGCCCCCTGGAAAGCCGGCGGCGCAGGTCGAACTGCAGCGAGTGGTACTTGCTGCCGCCGACGGCGCGCCGCACCTGGGCGCCGCCAATCGACGGGTTCAGGATGAAGTGATTCGACGGCAGTCCGGCCGCGATGGCGTTGGTGCGGAAGGTCGCGCTGCCGTGCAGGTCGTTCGCCGCGTCGAACGGATCGGGCTCGTACGTCCCGAGGTGGCCGGTCCACGCGGTGTTCGTCCAGTTCGTGCTCGCCGTGTAGGCCGCGGGATTGCCGGAATCCGCGCGCCCGCTGAAGTACGCGAGATAGGTCGGCAGCGGCGCGGTGTTGGTGCCGGGCCCGAAGTAGGCGAACGTCGCGCCGCGACTCGCGGCGAGGTTATTGACGAGGTTCTGCTGGGCGGCCCTGAACTCGTTCAGGAAGTTGTTCTCGAAGATGTTCTCTTCGCCGTTCCAGTTCTCCTGCTCCCACGCCCTGGTGTTGCGGTTGCCGACGTAGCGCAGCTCGAACGCGGTGCTGCGGCCGAGCGCGCGCTGCCAGCCGACCGACCACGAGTGCGTGTACGGCACGACGAGGTCCGGCGCCATGATCGACATCGTGTTGGCCGAGGTCGCGAGAATCGGGAACTGCGGACCGGCCGGCATGCAGGCGGCCGTCGGCGTGCCCGTGCAGATCGGCGGCGGCCCGAGGCGGTTCGTCTCACGCAGGAGCACCGGCCAGCTCTCCCCCGGGTACACGAGGTTGCCGTTGTTGTTGTTGCGGGTCGCCGACGTCGTGCCGCCCGGGTTGGCCCCGAACGTGCCCGTAAAGCGGTCCATGCGCTCGCGGTTGAAGCTCATCGAGTAACCGGCTCGCAACGTCGCCTGTTCCGGATCGCCAAGCAGCGTGCGGAGGAACCCGCCCTGCACGTTCGGCCGCCAGGCCGCGCCAATGTTGGGCGCGACGTTGTTCCAGTCGGTCTTGTAGCCGGGGCTCCCCGGCTCATACGCCGTGTACTGCGAGACGACGCCCGCGCCGGCCGTGCTGCCCGGCACGAAGAGGTTGCACTGGCGTCCGCCCGGCCCCGATCCGACGCCCGAGATCCCGCACAGGCCTTCGAGCGTCCCGCTCGTCCAGTTGTTGCTCGTCGGCGTGAACGGCAACTGCACGGCCCAGCGGAGACCGGCGTTCAGCGTCAGCGTCGGCGTCGTGCGCCACGAGTCCTGCATGAAGAGCCCGAACTCGTTCATGCGCGACCTCTGGTTCAGGTTGCCCAGGTACTCGGTACTCGCTCTCGTTGCCGAGTCTCGCGGTACCTCCGATGCTCGTGATGCGCCCCGTGAGCAGGGCGTACAGGCTGCGGGCGTTGTTCAAGTCGCCCGTCGACGCTCCCGGAAAATTCACGACCGATTCGAACATGCCACGCGCCGGATCGTTGTTGGTGTCGAGGCCAATCGTCGCGCTCGGCACCAGGTTGTAGACGTTCTGGTCGTGGTTGATCTGCGTGAACGAGAAGCCGAAGTTCAGGCTGTGATTGCCGCGCTGCCAGGTCATCGAGTCGTCGATGTTCCAGTTGACGGTGTTGCGCGGCTGCGGGTTGTTCGGGCCGCTCGGGTCCGTCATGATCGGCACGTCGAGGTCGAAGCCGCCCATGAACGCGAACATGTCCTTCGTGACGTTGCCGTAGAAGTCGACCGGCGACCACTGCCAGCCGCCCTTCAGCTCGTTCACGAGATTCGACGACATCGTCGATCGCAGCGTCACCGAGCCGGTCGTCCGGTAGGACGCCTGGATCCCGTAACTGCCCAGTCCCGGGAACACCTCCTCGGCGTCGTTCAGGATGTCCGGGTTGCTGTGAAATCGCTGCCAGTAGTAGCTGCCGGTCAGGCGGTGCTGCGGGGACAGGTTGAAGTCCAGCCGCACGGTCGGCGCCCACTCGTTGCGCGTCGACGGCGCCTGATACACGTACGACTGGGTGTTCGTCGCGTTGGCCGGCGTCGTGATGTTCCCGGTCTTGAGCGCCCCGGTCCTCACCTGGCCGAGCATCGCGGCGATCGTCGGGTCGATCGTCGCGAGTTGCCCGTTGGTCTGCGCGACCGTCAGGACATTCACCTGCCGCGGCGTCGTGACGCCGCCAGACGTCACGTTGTAGGTGAGCATGCCGGTCTGAGCGGCCTCGTTCAGCATCGTGCGGGTCCGGGTGACCTCGGTCGGCTGGTGGAAGTGCTCGAAGTTCACGAAGAAGAACGCCTTGCCGCGGCCGTCGACCACGCCGGGAATCTGAATGGGTCCGCCCAGCCGACCGCCGTACTGGTGCACGATGACCGCGTTGCGATCCAGACCGTTCACGATGTTGAAGAAGTAGTTGGTGTTGAGCGACGGGTGGCGGATGTAGTGATAGATGCTGGTCTGGTAGCTGTTGCTGCCTGACCGGGTCACAAAGGCGATATTCGTCGCCCCCGAGCCAGCACGATCCGCGCCTGGTGTCGCGCCGGTCACCGTGACTTCTTCGACGGCGTCCAGTCTCGGCGTCACGAGCGAGAAGAATCCGTCGCCCGATTGCAGGTTGTTGCTCGTGCTGATGCCGTCGATCGTGATGTTGATCGTGTTCTGCGGCAGTCCGCTGATGGTCGAGTTGCGCGGCCCGCCAATCGTCTCGACGCCGGGCAGGAACGTCACCGCGTTCAGGGCGTTGCGCGAGACGAGCGGCAGGTTCGAGATCGACTCGATGCTCATCGTCGAGGACACCGTGTTCGTCTGGGTGTTCACGAGCGTGCTGCCGCCAACCACTTCGACCGTCTCGCTCAGGCTGCCGACCTCCAGTGTCGCCTTCAGACTCTGGGTGGTCGCGGCCAACAGGCGGACGTCGCTGATCACCGCGGTCTTGAACCCGGTCAGCGACACCGTCACGGTATAGGTTCCTGGATTGAGCGCGGGCACCGAGAAGACGCCGGTCACGTTCGTCACGACGGAAATCTCGCGGCCGGTCGCCATGTCTTTCACCGCGACGGTCGCCCCGGGGACGATCCCGCCACCGGTATCGACGACTGTTCCGGTCAGCGTCGCCGAACCGCTGCCGCCTTGAGCATATGCAAGCGTGGCCGCCGACAAGACGATCCACGCGACAGCCACCACCCTTAATAGACTGCGTCCCATTCCGATTCCTCCTTCGGACTTGACGACACACCAACAGCCCAACTTGTGTCAGGGGGAGACACGGATTGCAGGGATGGACTGCTGGGGTAGACCTTAAGCTCGACCCCTGCTGGAGTCAATGACCGGTTGCAAATTGTTGGGACGAAACCGATTGGCGACGGTTACTGCGCCGGGGTCAGGCGCCTCGGCTGGGACGAATAAGCACTGGCAGTGCACTGATCCCGAAGCACACGCCTCAAGAACCGCGAAGTACGGGCGTCGGCGCCGCCCCGCCCGTACTTCACGCTCTTGACCGCCCGTACTTCACGCTCTTGACCGCCTGTACTTCATCGCTCTTGACGCGAAGTACTTCGTGGTTTTTGAAGAAGTACTTCGTGTCCCTTGTCCCCAGTACTTCAGGTGCCGGTGAAGTACGGTGTCACCAGTTAATCCGCCAGACGATCTGCCCGAGCCGTCCGCCAGGGTCGAACGTGTTGCTCGTGTCCTGATAGGCGGACGTCGTCTGGAAGATGTTCGCGTTCGCCGGGTTGTTCGGGAACCCGGCCGGGGTGAAGTTCACGTTGTCGAAGAGGTTCAGCACGTCGAAGCGCAGCTCGAAGTTCACGCGGCTGCTGGTCATGAACTTCTTCGTCACGCCGACGTCCACGCGGGTGAACCACGGCGCGCGCACGAGGAGCGTGCGCGGCGCGCAGTCGCCCGCCTTGAGCTGGATGCACGACTCGCTGTTGGCCGGCGCGAAGTACCGGCCTTCGGGCACGCCGAGGTCGGAGTAGCCCGTGGCGCTCGTCGCGCTCGTGCTGAACGCCCGCCGCGTGTTCAGGATGACGTCGTCGGGCAGCATCTTCACGATCTGCCGTCCGGCGTTGACCGGATCGTCGACGAAGCGGAAGTAGTACTCCTTCGTGAGCTCGTCGACCGACATCCCGACCAGGTTGACGTTGCCGAAGTTGAGCACGCGCGCCTGGATGCGTCCGGCGCCGTTGAACTCCCAGCCGCCGAGCACCGCGTCGAGCGCCGGATGCATGTCCGCGCCGAACCGCCGTCCGCGGCCGACCGGCACGCTCCAGTCCCACTGCATCTTGATCGCGTGCCGCACCGTGGCCGCCGGGTTCGAGACGCGACCGTACAGCCGTCCGAGGAACGCCGAGCCTTCTTCGAGCGCGTACTGGTAGCTGCCGTTGATCTGGAAGCCGCGCGACAGCCGGCGGCGCAGCTCGATCTGCAGCGCGCCGTAGCTGCTGAACGCGTCGCTCGTCCAGACGTTGTTGTCGTCGGCCTGGACCGCCGGGTTGAGGATGAAGAAGTTCGCCGGGAAGCCCGCCGCGGCGGCGTTGGTGCGCCGGGTATTGTCGCCGTCGAGGCTGTCGGCCGCGCCACCAGGATTCGGATTGCGCCGGACGAGCTGGCCGACGAGCGTGTTGTTCGTCCATCCCGTGCCCGTGTAGGCGGCCGTGTTGTTCACGTCACGCGACCCGTTCAGGTACGCGAGGTAGATCGGCAGCGGCGAGGTGCCGGCGACGCCGGTGTACGCGAACGTCGCGCCCCGGCCGGCCGCGACGTTCGCCTGCAGGTTCGCCATGGCGATCTGGAACTCGTCCACGAATCCGTTGGTGACCCAGTTCGTTTCGTTGTAGTTCTCCTCCGTCCACTGGTTGACGCCGCGCGTGCCGACCCAGCGGATGTCGATCGCGGTGTTGCGATTGATCGATCGCTGGAAGCTGATGGTGTACGTCCTCGCGAACGCCACTTCGATGTCGGGGTGGAACAGGTTGATCTCGTCGGCCCGGTTGGCGCGCGCGCTGATCGGATACGCCGGCTTGCAGACGCCGGCCGCATCGCACGAGACTGCCGGGAATGACGAGGGATCTGGTGGCGCCAGCCGCGCGGTATCGCTGAGGTAGAGCGGCCATGCGGTATTGCCCGGCACGAGCAGGCCGTTGGCCTCGCTCTCCGTCACGCTGACGATGCTGCCCGGGTTCTGGCCGTAGACGCCGGTGAACCGGCCCATCCCTTCACGCGCGTACGCGACCGAGTAGCCGGCGCGCAGCGTCGCCTGTTCGGGATCGCCGAGGATCGCGCGCAGCCAGCCCGACTCGACGTTCGGTCGCCACGCGACGCCCACGTTCGGCGCCAGGTTGTTCCAGTCGGTCTTCCATCCGAGCGTGCCCTGGTTGAACTGCACGAACGTCGGGACGGTCTTGCCGCCCGTCGCTCTCGGATCGAAGAACCGGCACGTCCCGTCGTCACCGATCCCGGACATGCCGCACGCGTCCTCGAAGGACGAGGTCGCGAGGATGTCGTTCACCGGCTCGAACGGCATTTGCAGGTCCCAGCGCAGGCCGGCGTTGACCGTCAGGGTCGGCGTCGCGCGCCAGGAGTCCTGGACGAAGAGCGAGTACTCGTTCTGCTTGCCCGCCTGCTTGCGCTGGCCGAGGTACACGTACTGATTCGTCGCCTCGTCCAGCGCGAGCTGGCCGCCCTGACTCGTCACGCGGCCGGTGAGCAGCGCGAACAGATCGCGTGCGTCGCCGACTTGTCCGTTTGACGCGCCGGCGAACGCCGGGTTGGTCGTCGCGAAAAACCCGAAGGCCGGGTCGTTCTGCGCCACGCCGAACCCGATCGACGGCACGATCTGCTGCCCCTTGTTCCAGACGCGCCCGAAGTAAAGCGAGCCGCCGAGGCTGAGGTTGTGCGTGCCCTTCTGCCAGCTCAGCGTGTTGTCGAGGTTCCAGCTCGAGGCGCTGCGCCAGGTCGGGCCATTCTGCGTATGCCAGTTGGTGAGGTCGTTGCCGACGTTGCCGAGTGCGAGCGCGAAGCCGCCCGATCCCGCGAACGACTCCGGGCCGTTGCTCTCGATGTTGCCGAAGTAGCCGGGGCCCCAGCGCGCGCCGCCCCTGAGCTCGTTGACCATGCTGGGCGAGAGCGTCGATCGCAGCGAGCCGGACGCGAGCGGCCGGTACGAGACGTACTTGCTGTAGTTGGGAAGCCCGGGGAAGCGGATGTCGCCGCCGTTCAGCTGGTCGGGATCGCGCGTGACGACCTGCCAGTTGTACGTGCCGCTGATGCGGTGCCGCGTCGTCACGTTGTAGTCGACCTTCACGACCGGCTGCTTCTCGGTCTGATAGCCGGGGCTCTGCCACGTGTAGGACATCGTGTTCGGATCGGTGTCCTGCGTCACCAGGCCGCTGGTCGCGGCGCCCGTCCGGATGTCGGCCAGCACCCTGGCCACGGTCGGGTCGAGCACGTTGCCGGCAGACGCCGCGAGCTCCAGCACGTTCACCGAGCGGCGTACGCCGGCCGCGTCCCATTGAAAAGTGCCCTGCGACGCGAGCGGGCTCAGCATGCGGCGGGTGCGCGTGAAGCTGTTCGGCAGCCGCAGCTCCTCGTAGTTGAAGAAGAAGAACGCCTTGCCGCGGCCGTCGTAGAGGCCCGGCAGCACGATCGGCCCGCCCTGCCGGAAGCCGAACTGATTGAGGACGACGTCGTTCTTCGGCAGGCCGGCGTTCTCGTTGAACCAGTAGTTCGTGTTGAGCGCCGGGTCGCGGAAGTAGTGGTAGCCGCTGCCGGTGAAGCGATTGGTGCCCGAGCGGGTCACGAAGGCGACCTGGACCGCGCCATGCCCGCCGATGTCGGCGCCGTTGCCCGCGGTGGTCACGGTCACGGCCTCGACGGCGTCCTGCCGCGGCGTCACCATCGCGAACAGCCCTTCGCTCGACTTGTTGAAGTTGTCGTTGTTGTTGACGCCGTCCAGGCTGATGGCCACGAACGAATCCGGCAGGCCGTTGAAGTTCGAGTCGCGGTTGGTCGTGGCGGTGTTGACGCCCGGCAGGAACGTCACGGCGTTGAGCGCATTGCGCGTCGCCATCGGCATCTTGTTGATCTGATCGGCGTTGAGCGTGGACGAAATCGTCGGCGTCGCGGTGTTCACGAGCGTCGCGCCCCCACGCACTTCCACGGTCTCGGTGAGATTGCCGACTTCGAGCGTCGCCTTGATGGTCTGCTGCGTGCCGATCGTCAGCCGTACGTCGTTGAGCACGGAGCTCTTGAAGCCGGACAACGAGACGGTCACCGTGTAGGTGCCCGGCCTCGAGCGCGGGAATGCTGAACGTGCCCGACGCGTTCGTCACGGCCGTGGAGGTCGTGCCGTTCGCGTTGTTCTTGACCAGGACGGTGGCGCCCGGAATCACGCCTCCGCCTGCATCGACGACCGTGCCCGAGATGGACGAGGTCGTGCTGCCCTGCGCGAATGCCGACGGGCTCGCCAGGCAGATCAGGGCCGCTGCCAACATCAGCCGCCACAGACTGTGTCTCATTTACTGCTCCTCCGAGGTATGCACCCGCATCGCACCGGCCTCGCCGGACAAACCGCACAGGCTTCGATGTCGCGATGGATGCTCACCCGTACCGTATGAAGCGAACTCGGATGGGGTCAACGAGATTGGGACCAACGTTTTTCGCCTGGCCGTCGTCTATATCCGTAACGGATGTATCTGTGACGGACTGAGCTGTCCAGCGCCGGTCACGGGCGGCGCGCGTCACTGGAGGGATGAATGCCGAAATCTGAGGGACCAGTCGCGGGTTTTCTGCCCCTGACGCCCGCCGTGTTTCACGTCCTGCTGGCGCTGTCTGATTCCGAACGCCACGGATACGCGATTGCCAAAGAGGTCACGGACCGGACCGACGGGCAGGTCCGGCTGGGACCAGGCACACTGTACGGAACACTAACGCGCCTGCTCGCGGCGAAACTCGTGGACGAAGTCGATCGATCCGACACCGCGAAAAGGCGCATCCGACGACAGGCGGCGCTACTACCGGCTCACGCCGCTCGGCCGCGCGGTGGCGCGCGCCGAGGCCCGCCGGCTCGCGGATCTCGTGTCGGTCGCGCGCGCGAAGGCGCTGCTGCCGTCGCGACGATAGGCGAGTTCGCGGCCGGCTCGGGTTGTGAGCCGCGTATGATCGCGGGATGTTTCGTCGCGTCCGGACCGTATTCTTTCTGTCTCTCTTGTCCGCGTCGCTGCCGGCCGGCGCCGAGGCGCAGGTCTATTTCGGCGCCTATCTCGGCGCGAATCACACGCTGCCCGCCGACGTCTCGATCGACGTGCCGGCGAAAGGCCTTGCCGTGCGCTTCGAAGACGTGGAGTGGGAGGGGAAGCCATTCGCCTCTCCTCAGTACTACGGCTTCAGAGGCGGTGCATTCTTCGGTGCGCGGCGCCGTTTCGGGCTCGAAGTCGAGTTCCTTCACGCGAAGATGATCGCGAAGATCGACAGCGCGATGCAGGCCGTGGTGCAGCGGTACTCGATGACGCACGGGCTGAACTTCCTCACCGTGAACGTCGTCTCGCGGTTCCCGATTGGCACAGGACCTGTCTCGTTCATCGCTCGGGCCGGGGCAGGACCGACCCTGCCCCACGCAGAGACCAACGTGCTCGGCCGAGTGCAGGAGCAGTACCAGTACGCCGGAATGGGCATGCAAGCCGCGGCCGGAGTCGACGTGCGCCTGATCGGCCGGCTCTCGGCCATGGGCGAGTACAAGTTCACCTTCGCCAAACCGACAATCACGCTGGCCGATGGCACCGGACAGACGACGGCAGCAGCGCACCAGGTCATCTTCGGACTGACGATCGCGTTGAGCAAGTAGGCACTGGGCACTGGGCCGCCGAGCACTTCGAGTGCTTTTCAGACCCAGGACCCCGAGCGCTTTTCAGACCCGTGGTATCCTCCCCCGCGTGTTGCAGGCTGTCTGGGCCCTGACTATTTCAGTGGCCCTCCAAAGTGCGCCGTCAGGCGCCCGGCTCCCCGACCAACCCTGGACAGACGATCAGCCGTTCAAGCGAATCGTCCAGAACCTGGGCCACGATTTCAAGTCACTCCCCAACTTCGATTCCCTGTTGATCCTCGGCATCGGCACCGTGGGCGCTCTGGCCGTCCATCCGGTCGATGAGGAGGTGTCCAACTGGGTGGCGAAGCAGGACTACTCGTCGTACGCCCCGCTGGGCGACAGCCTGGGTGTTGGCTGGGTACACGGCGTCGCCGCGATCGGGACGTACGGCATCGGCCGGCTCGCGCGCGACGCGAAGGCGACGCACGTCGGCAGCGATCTCATCCGTGCACAGATGATGAACCTCGTCCTGACGAAGAGCCTCAAGTTCACAGTGGACCGCGAGCGCCCGGGGGGCGGCTCGCAGTCGTTCCCGTCGGGCCACAGCTCCGCGGCGTTCACGACCGCCTCGATCCTCCACGGGCACTTCGGCTGGAAGGTCGGCCTGCCCGCCTACTCCATCAGCGGGTTCGTCGCCTGGGCACGCTTCCGCGACAACTCGCACTGGGTGAGCGATGTGGTGTTCGGCTCGGCCCTGGGCATGGCCGTCGGCCGCGCGGTGATCGTCGGCCATCAGCCGCGCTCCTGGACGGTCGCGCCGGTCGCCACCAAGGGCGGCGGCGGGCTGTTGTTCCTGAAAAAATACTAGCCAGGCCCTCTGGGCCTGTGTCCGGCTGCCTTGTCAGGTGCGCGCCGAAGCCGCCGCGCGTCGGCCTTGCGAGTTCGGCCTGTTCCTTCCACTCCGCGCGCACGAACGGCAGGATGACGCCCTGCGCGAGCCGATCGCCGCGGCGCACGACGACCGGCGCCGTCGTGAAGTTCAGCACCTCGATCTTGATCTCGTCGCTCGGCCCGCAGTAGTCCGAGTCGACGACGCCGACGCCGTTGGCGACCATCAGGCCGCGCTTCAGCGGCGTGCTGCTGCGCGCGAAGATGCCGAGGAAGTGTCCCGGCGGGCACTTCGATGACGAGCCCGGTCGGCACGAGCGTGACCTCGCCGGGCTGCGATGGTCATGTCGGCGCTCGCCGCGAGATCGAACCCCGCGGCGCCGGCGGTCTCGTACGCGGGAGGCAGCGGATCGAGCGGTGGACGGACGATCGGCATGACGGATCGGATGCGACAGGATCCGGGTTCGACAGCGTCAGTCGAACGTCGAACCCGCCGAACCGATGAACCTCGGTCCACCGCCCGCCGCCGGCGACGGCGGACGACGGCGCTTCTTGAACATGCCGCTCACGTCGCGCGTGCCGCGGTCGAGGAACGACACGCCCTTGTCCATCCACTCCGGCCGCGGCTTGCCGAGCAGGTAGTGATCGAAGAACTCGTCCATGTGCACGGTCCAGTGCTTCATGTTGTCGCGGTTGCGCAGGCCGTGCGGCTCGCCGTTGTAGTTGAACATGTACGCTTCCTTGCCGAGCCGGCGCATCGCCATGTTGAACTCGATGCCCTGGTACCACGGCACCGCGTCGTCGGCGTCGTTGTGAATCGTCAGGTACGGCGTGTTGATGCGCTCGACCCAGAAGATCGGCGAGTTCTCGATGAACTGCAGCGGCGCGTCCCACGGCGTCGCGCCGATGCGGCTCTGCGTCTTCTCGTACTGGAACTGGCGCACCATGCCGCGTGCCCCAGCGGATGCCGCCGTAGGCGCTGATCATGTTCGACACCGACGCGCCGGCCTGCGACCGCGGCGAAGATGTTCGTCTGCGTGATCATGTAGGTGATCTGGTAGCCGCCCCACGAGTGGCCCTGGATGCCGATGCGCTTCGGATCGATGTAGCCCTGCGCCATCACGGTGCTGATCGCCGGGATGACGCACTTCATCGCGCTCGGGCCCGGGATAGCCGGTCTCGTAGACGATGTCCGGCTGCAGCACGACGTAGCCGTTGCTCACGTAGCGCGTGAGGTTGATGCTGGTGCCCGACGTTCGGCGCGCGGTAGCCGTGCAGGCCCTGCGACAGCTCCTCGTAGATGTAGACCATCATCGGATACTTCTTCGTCGGATCGAAGTTGTCCGGCTTGATCAGCATCGCGCTGCAGCATCTTGCCGTCGGCGTTGATGTACTTGATGTTCTCGGCCTTGCCCCAGACGAACTCGGCCTGCTGCGGGTTGGCGTTCGTGACCTTCTTCGGCGTCGTGAAGTTCGATGTCGCTCACCCAGAGATCGGGGAACTCGTCGAAGCGCGACTGCGTGAAGACGATCGACGTCGGCGTTCTTCGCCTTGGTCGGCGCGCCCATCGCCTTGTCCATCATGATCGATCTTCTCGGGCGCGCGTGCCCGTCGAGAGTTGACGCGGTAGTAGCCGCGTCGCCTTGCGTCTCGTCGTTGGTCGTCGTCAGCAGCATCGGCTTGTCGGTCGGAATCGTGCGCGCGCTGCCGGATCGAGCGTGCGATAGCGGAAGACGAGGTTCTGCTTGCGGCCCTCGCCGTTGGTCACGTTGCGCGCGTTCGTGCCGTCCGGCCGGATCTCCCAGATGTCGAACTGGTCGTAGAGCAGCACCGACTTGTCGCCGTCGGTCCAGCCGGCCGATGCCGAGCGGGCCGGGCAGGTCGGGCGTGTCGTGGCTCTCGTCGAAGAACTTCACGCGGCAGCCGCTCGGTCAGGTTCACGCGCGTGCCGTCGGCGATGTCGTAGCGTGAACCAGTCGGCCTGTCGTCTCGTCGAAGTACAGGAGGTACTTGCCGCCCGGCGACAGCGTCGACGCCGCCGCCGCAGTGCTCGAGCACCTTCTTGCGCGTGCCCGGTCTTCAGATCGACGAGGTAGACGTCGTTGTAGCTCTGATCCCACGACATCTCCTGCTGATACGGCAGGTCCGACGTGCCGAGCGCGCGCGTCGGCATCGAAGCCCGGATTGACGGTCGGCAGATCCGGCGTCGCGAGCTGCACGAAGCGCTTGTCCGAGAGGTGGACGATCGCGCGGTAGTTGCGATTGCGCTCCTGCGTCGCGCGCACCGCTGCATCGGCTGAATCTGCGGGTCCTTGTAGCTCCACAGATCGACCGGCAGCGGCGCGGGCGCCGGCGCGTTCGGGTCGGCGCGGCGGCGGCGGCGGCGGCGCCGTCGCCGAGGAACAGCCGCGCGCCGTCCTCGGAGAACCGCGGCGCGAAGTTGTCGCTCACGACCATGCCGGCGGCATGCCCGCGTCGCGCGCCGACACGAGCTCGGTCGCGGCCGCGTCGCCGGTCTTCCAGTAATAGAGGCGATACGGCGACGACCGGCTTGTCGTACTCCGCCGTGTCGCTCAGGAACGCGACCTGCTTGCCGGCCTCGTCGAACGACGAGGCTCTTGTAGTTGCCGCGTGCCGGTCTTGCAGCGCCGTGACGGTGCCGTCGGTCGTGCGTGCGCACGAACACGCCGTCCTTCGTCGCGTCGGTCGACGACACGGCGTAGAGCAGCCAGCGATGCCGGTCTTGTCCCACGCGAACTCGGTGACTTCGGGAATCGTCGTCTCCTGCCCGGTCGTCGAGATTGCGGATGATCAGATCGTTGCCGGGTCCTTCCGCTTTTCCGGCGTCTGCGTCGCCGGCGCCGCTGAGCCTGGCCGGTTCGCCCGCCGCCGCCGCGGCGCCCTGCGCCGCGCGGCGCCTGCGCCGGCTGCCGCGGCGCCGGCGCCGCCGCCGCCGGCTGCGCGCCGCCACCGCCGCCTCGTCCGCCGCCGCCTCGTCCGCCGCCGCCGCGGCCGCCGCGCCCGGCCGCCGCCGGCGCCCGCGCGACCCTTGTGATACGCGAGCCACGTCGACGACTCTTCCGGCAGCCGGAACGTCGCGACGCGCTCGATCGTCGTCACCTGGCCGTCGGCGAGCGTCATGATGCCGAGCGAGTTGCGCGCGATTGCCGCCGCCGCGCGCCTGCCACCGCCGCGGCCGCCGGCGCCCTGCAGCCGGCTGCGCGCGCCGGCTCAGCCGCTGCGCGCTGTCCGCGCGCGTTCGCGCTCGTCGTCCGATCGTCGGCGGCACGATCGTGAAGATGCACGAACTTGCCGTCGGGCGTGAACTGCGGGCCCGTGCCGCGCGGCTGCTTGAACTCCTGGCCCGTCTTCGAGATTGCGGACGATGAGCTCGCCGTCCTCGGCCTGCGACGTCAGCGCGTACGCGAGCCACTGGCCGTCGTCCGACAGCCGCGTGCCGCCGATCGACTGCCAGTAGTCGAAGACGTCGTACGACAGCGGGCGCTTGGCGCGGCGCCTGCGCGTCGAGCGGCCACGACGGACCACGCCAGCACGGCGAGCGCGCACACACGACAGCGAGCGCAACGGCGCGGTAGCGGATTCATGCGACACTCCATGCAGGCAGGCCTCAGGGCGGAAAGGTGGCCCTATTATGGCGCAACGACGCTGCGGGATGCAAGCGAGCGGATCCGACATGCGGCGCATCAGCGATGTTCGCAGCGGTGCTCGTCGGCCGCGATGGCGCTCGACAGCCGGCCAGGCGCGGCCGCGCGCCCGCGACCTCGGCATCGCGCCCGGCGCCGGCACGCCGGGCCCGCTCAACGCCATCACCGACGTCGCCGGCGTCGCGGTCGGTCACACGACCGTCGTCGACGGGCGACGCCGTGCGCACCGGCGTCACCGCCATCCTGCCGCACGGCGGCAACCTCTTCCGCGAGAAGGTGCCGGGCGCGGTGTTCGTCGGCAACGCCTTCGGCAAGCTCGCCGGATCGACGCAGGTCGAGGAGCTCGGCACGATCGAAACGCCGATCGTCCTCACCAACACGCTCTCGGTCGGCGCGGCGCTCGACGCGCGTCGTCCGCTGGACGGTCGCGCAGCCGGGCAACGAGAACGTGCGATCGGTGAACGCGCTCGTCGGCGAAACCAACGACGGCACGCTCAACGACATCCGCGGCTTTCACGTCACGCGCGAGCACGTGACGGCGGCGATCGCCGGCGCGAAGAGCCGGCGCGGTCGACGAAGGCGCCGTCGGCGCCGGCACCGGCACGATCGCGTTCGGCTGGAAGGGCGGCATCGGCACGTCGTCGCGCGTCGTCGCGGCAGCAGGCGCCGAATCGGTGGACGGTCGGCGTGCTCGTGCAGACCAACTACGGCGGACGGCTGACGATCGGCGGCGTGCCGGTGTGGCGGGAGCTCACGCCAGGCGGCAAGGGCATCGGCCCGATCGGACGTCCGCCTTCGCGCCATTCGGCGCTTCGGCGAGACAGGACCCGCTCTCTGACGCGGACGGGTCCTGCATGATCGTCGTCGCGACCGACGCGCCGCTCGACGCGCGCGATCTCGAAGCGGCTCGCGGCGCGCGCGATCTTCGCGCTGGCGCGCACCGGATCGACCTACTCGAACGGCAGCGGCGACTTCGCGATCGCGTTCTCGACGCACGCCGCGAACCGCGTCACCGCCGACGAACGGCCCGCAGCCGCGGACGATCCTGCCGACCGACGCGCGTGTCAGGGCTGTTCGAAGCCGCGCTCGACGCGACGGAAGAAGCCGTCTACAACTCGCTGCTCAAGGCGACGGACACGACGGGGAACGGACGGACGGTCCGGGCGCTGCCGATCGACGAGCTGCGGGCCGTGCTGAAGAAATACGGCCGGTAGACGGTACGTCACGTCGCGGCGTCGGTCTGGCGAGCTCGCGATCGGGCGCGCCGTCAACCCGGCGACGCCGTACGTCACGCCGCCTGCCCTCGAGCAGCGGCTCGCAGCTTTTCCAGCCGCGGGCCCTTTTCGTCGCAGACCGCGTAGGCGCCTTTGCCCGTGGCGTCGTACATCGTCACGCCGGCGTACTCGCCCTTCTTGTTGAGGATGTAGAAGTTGATGCCGAAGTTCGGCAGGCCGCGGCTGTTGAGCAGCCGCTTGTCGATCGTGTTCGCCTTGATGCGCTTGCAGCGCCGTCATGCCGGCGTCCTTCGGGTGCGTGCCGCGGCGCATCTCGTCGACGATCAGGAACGAGCACAGGTTGTAGAGATTCGCCTCGCCGCGGCCGGTCGATCCGGCCGCGCCGACCTCGCCGTCCACGTAGAGGCCGGCGCCGAGAATCGGCGAGTCGCCGAGCCGCCCTGGAATCTTCCACGCCAGGCCGCTCGTCGTCGTCACGCCGCAGACGTCGCCCTTCGCGTTGACGCCGTTGCAGTTGATCGTGCCGTAGAGGTGGTTCTCGTTGATGAGCCCGGCGTTCACCATGTCCAGCGTCACCTGGCGCAGGGCCGCTTCGCGCGCTTCGCCGGATCCTTGATGTAGTGCAGCGGGTCGGTGCGCTGCTTCCACTCCAGCCACTTCGCGCGCGAGTTCGGCGTGTTCAGATCGGCGAAGATCTCGAAGCCCATGTTGCGCGCGAACGTCTGCGCGTCCTTGCCGACGATCAGATGATGGTCGGTCTGCTCCATCACCGCCTTCGCGACGAGCGACGGCGTCTTCACGCCCTCGATGCGCGCCGACGCCGCCGGCCGTCTTCTTGCGGGCCGTGCATGCAGCACGCAGTCGAGCTGCACGACGCCGTCCGCGTTCGGCAGTCCGCCGTAGCCGACGCTGTCGTCGAGCGGATCGAGCTCGACGATGTTGACGCCGGCGATGAGCGCGTCGAGCACGTCGTCGCCCGCCGTCATCTTCTCGAAGGCGATCTCGACGCACGTCTTCGTCGCCGCCGTTCTTGAAGCTGATGGCCGTTGGCCGACGACACGACGACGGGCTGCGACGCTGCCCTGCACGATGATCGCCGGGCCCGCTCGACGGCCGTGAGCGGCTGCGACGCCGCGGCGATGCCTGCGCCTGCTGTGGTCGTCATGAAGTCCCGCCGATTGATCTTGCTCGGCCATGGCATCGCTCCATGCGAGCCTGGCGCCCGGTCTGCGCATGCCGTGCCATAGTCTAGACGCTTTGACCGCATCGTCGCGCCGACCGATACGATGCGGCGGTCGCGCGCAATGACGCGGAACATCTCCATCGACACCGTTCGCGCCGCGGCCTCGCGGATTTACTCGGTCGCCGCGCGCACGCCGCTCATCCGGCTCGACCCGATCGGCCGCGGCGCGCCGGAGATCTTCCTGAAGCTCGAAGTCTTCCAGCCGATCGGCTCGTTCAAGATTCGCGGCGCGATGAATGCGGTCGCGCAGCTGCCGCCGAGCGCGATGCCGGACGGCGTCTGGACGGTCAGCGCCGGCAACGCCGCGCAGGGCGTGGCGCTCGCGGCGCGCGAAGCCGGCGCCCGCGCCTCGGTCCTCGTCATGGACGGCGCGCCGGCGACCAAGCTCACCGCCATCGAGCGGCTCGGCGCCACGATCGTCAAGGCGCCGTTCGACGAGTGCTGGAAGGCGGTCGAGCACGCACGCATCCGATCGCATGACGGGCCGGCTCGTCCATCCCGTTCGACGACGACGACTTCATCAGCGGCAACGGCACGGCCGCCCTCGAGATTCTCGAAGACCTGCCGGACGTCGACGCCGTCATCGCGCCGATGGGCGGCGGCGGTCTGCTCGGCGGGCATCGGCGTCGTGATCGAGCGCTGAAGCCGGACGCGCGACGTTTACGCCGCCGAGCCGGAAAACGCGGCGCCGCTCGTCGACGTCGCTCGACGGCCGGCACGCGCCATGCGGTTCGAGGGCTGGAGCCGCGTCGTGGGTCGACGGCGCCGGCGGCCAGTCGGTGCTGCCGTCGATGTGGCCGCTGCTCGCAGACGCGGTCACCGACTCGATCGTCGTCCCGCTCGACGACGCGGCGCGGGCCATGAAGTTCGTCGGCCGAGCGCTGCCACGTCATCATCGAAGGCGCCGCGGCGTGCGCCGTGGCCGCGGCGCCAGTCGCCGCGCATGCGGCGGCGCGGCCACGAGCAAATCGTCGCCGTCGTCTCCGGCGGCAACATCGATCTCTCGCGGTTCGCGTCGCTCGTCGGCGCGTGCTCCTGACGTCCTTGTTCCCGAATCATTGATCTGATGGATCAACCGAACTCCCCGCCGCTTCCTGCTCGTCTCGTCACGTCTTCCCGAACTGGCGCGCGACCTCTCGTGGACCTGGAATCCCGGCCGCGAGGTCTTCCGCCGCCTCGACTACGCGCTCTGGCGCGCAGACCGCGCACAACCCGGTGATGATGCTGCAGCGCGTGTCGACGGCGAGCGCTCGAGCGCGCGGCCGCCGATCCGGCGTTCCTCGCCGCTGTACGACGCGGCGCTCGCCGCGCGCGATGCGGCCCGTCGCGCCGGCGCGCCGCGCGCACCTGGTGGCAGCAGCGCGTCGGCGCCGAGCCCCATCAGGTCGTCGCGTACTTCTGCGCGGAGTTCGCGCTGCATCAGTCGCTGCCGATCTACGCCGGCGGCCTCGGCGTGCTCGCCGGCGATCACTGCAAGGAAGCCAGCGACCTCGGCGTGCCGCTCGTCGGCGTCGGCTTCATGTATCCGCAGGGCTACTTCCGGCAGCGGATCTCGCCCGAGGGCTGGCAGCAGGAGAGTCTACGAGCAGATCGACTGGGAGCACGCGCCGATCGCGCACGCGCAGGACCGTCGACGACAAGCCGTGCGTCGTGCTCGTCCCGCTCGGCACGCGGTCGGTGCTCGTGCAGGTGTGGGAAGTGCGGCTCGGCCGCGTGCGCCTGCTGCTGCTCGACACCGACCTCGAACAGAACGCGCCGTGGGATCGCGAGCTGTCGGCGCGGCTGTACGGCGGCGGCCAGGACACGCGGCTGCAGCAGGAGATCGTGCTCGGCCTCGGCGGCGTGCTCGCGCTGCGCGCGCTCGGCCTCGACGCCGGCGGTGTGGCACCTGAACGAGGGACACGCGGCGTTCGTCGTCCTGCAGCGGCTGCGCGACTTCCTCGCCGCCGGCCAGGACGTGGGAAGACGCGCTCGCCGAGGTCCGCCGCACGACGGTGTTCACGACGCACACGCCGGTGCCGGCCGGCCACGACGCGTTTCCGTTCCATCTGGTCGAGCAGCACCTCGCCGAGCTGCTGGGGATCGATGAACGGCCACGGCGAGCAGTTCCTCGCGCTCGGCACACTACGACAACGGGCAGCGGCCCGCAGTTCAACATGACGGCGCTCGCGATGCGATCGGCCGGCGCGATCAACGCCGTGAGCGCAGCTGCACGGCGAGGTCACGCGCGAGATGTTCGCGCCGCTCTGGCCCGACGCGCCCGCCGGCGATCGGCCGGTCGGCACGATCACCAACGGCGTGCACGTGCCGACGTGGGTCTCCGGCGCGCTCGCGCGACTCTTCGAGCGGCACCTCAGTCCGGCGTGGCGCGATCAGTACGAAGATCCGGCGTTCTGGGCGCGCATCCTCGAGATCCCCGACGAGGATCTCTGGGCCGCGCGCGCAGCGCTGCGCGACGGCCTGTTTCAGTTCATCCGCGAGCGCGCGCGCCAGCGCTGGACCGAAGATCGACGCGCGGCGCGGCGCGCGTCGTCGCCGTCGGCGCGATGCTCGATCCCGACGCGCTCACGATCGGCTTCGCGCGCCGGTTCACCGGCTACAAGCGGCCGGACCTGCGTCTTCCGCGACGCCGATCGGCTCGCGCAGCTCGTGACACAGCGCCGGCCGGCCCGTCCAGTTCGTCTTCGCCGGCAAGGCGCATCCGGCCGACGAAGCCGGCAAGCATCACCTGCAGAACGTCTTCCGGCACGCGCTCGATCCGAAGATGGGCGGCCGCATCGCGTTCGTCGACGACTACGACCTGCACGTCGCGCACCTGCTCGTGCAGGGCTGCGACGTCTGGCTCAACACGCCGCGCAAGCCGCTCGAAGCCAGCGGCACGAGCGGCATGAAGGCGTCGATGAACGGCGTGCTGCACCTGAGCATCGGCGACGGCTGGTGGGCCGAAGGCTACACGGGACGAACGGCTGGCTGATCGACGGCCAGCCGGCGTCGTCCGATCAGGACGCCGTCGACGCCGCCGACGCCGAGGCGCTCTACGCGCTGCTCGAGGACGAGGTCGTGCCCGCGTTCTACGAGCGCGACGCGCGCGGCCTCCCGCGCCGCTGGCTCGCGATGGTCAAGCAGGCGATCTACACCGTCACGCCGCGCTTCTCGGCGCGGCGGATGCTGAAGGACTACGTGCGAGCGCGCCTACGCGCCGGCGATCGCGACGCGACAGGCCGCCGACATGAGCCGATATAATTCCTCCGATGGCCCGCAAGTCCGCCGAAACCGTCCGCTGCGCGCTCTGCGGCACGAAGGATGTCTCCGAGCCGCGCGGCGACGAGCGCTACTGCCGCGACTGCTGGGACAAGAAGATCGCCGTCGAGGACATCGTCGCGCGCGAGTTCACGCTCAAGCGCTACATCCGCGCGCACAGCGCGGAGAAATATCTCGTCTATCACTCGACGCAGAAGCGCCCGATCGGCCAGCTCCAGGTCATCGACGACGGCTTCGATCTGTTCCTGACGCTGCTGCTCTACCCGACGTTCGTCTGGGACGACGAGGCGTATCACCTCGAGAACGATCCCGAGCACCGGACGTTCGCCGAGATTCTCGTCGACGTGGTCGCCGCCGACGTCATCGAGCCGTGGGGCGGCGGCAAGTGGCACCTCGAAGTGTTCCGGTCGACGGCCGCCGAGCCGGAGGACTGGAACGGCGAGATGTAAGACTCGGCCGCTTCGACGCTCGATGCCGCTCGATATCGCGGCCGTTCAGAAGGCGCTCGCCGAGCGACGGCCTCGACGGCTGGCTGCTCTACGACTTCCACGGATCGAATCCGATCGCCGTCAAGCTCGCGGGCCTGGCCGGCAAGCACACGACGCGGCGGTGGTACTACTTCATCCCGGCGTCGGGCACGCCGAAGAAAGCTCGTGCACGCGATCGAGCCGTTCGTGCTCGACGGCGCTGCCCGGCGACAAGACCGACCTACGCCGGCCGCCGGCAGCTCGAGCAGGGCGTCGACGAGATGCTCCGCGGCGCGAAGGTCGTCGCCATGGAGTACTCGCCGGAGTGCGCCATTCCCTACCTCTCGCGCGTGGACGCCGGGACGGTCGAGTTCATCCGCCGGCTCGGGATGCGCGTCGTCTCGTCGGGCGATCTCGTGCGGCCGCTTCGAGGCGGCGTGGGACGACGGCGCAGATCGCGACGCACCGGGCGGCCTCCGAGAAGCTCTATCGCATCAAGGATCGCGCCTTCGAGTACGTCGGCGCGAAGCTCGTCGGCCGGCGACGGCGCTGCACGAGTTCGAGGTGCAGGAGCAGATGGTCGAGTGGTTCAGGGAAGAGGGCCTCGTCGCCGACGCCGCCGCCGATCGTCGGCGGCGCAGGAGAACGCCGGCAATCCCGCACTACGCGCCGACGCGCGACGCGTCGCGGCCGATTCGGCCCAACGAGCTGCTGCTGCTCGATCTCTGGGGCAAGCTGGACACAGCCCGGCGTCGGTCTACGCCGACATCACGTGGACGGGCTTCGCCGGCGACGCCGCCGGCCGAGATCGCGCAAGGCGTTCGCGGCCATCGTGCGCGGGCCGCGATGCGGCGGTCGCCAGGGTGAAGACCGCGGTCGCCGCCGGCGCAGCCGATTCACGGCTGGGAGGTCGACCGGGCGACCCGCGACGTCATCACGGCGGCCGGCTTCGGCGACCAGTTCATCCATCGGACCGGCCACAGCCTGGGCGAGGAAGTGCACGGCAACGGCGTGCACATGGACGACTACGAAACGCACGACGACCGCCGGCTCGTGCCGGGCACCGGGTTCACGATCGAGCCAGGGATCTACACGGCAGACGTTCGGCGTGCGGACCGAAATCAACATGGTGGTCGGCGAGCAATCGGCCGAGGTGACCGGACCGTGCCAGCAGAACGCTGGTCAGAATGTGACCGCCGAAGGCGAGCGTAGCGAGACCGTGACGCGCCGCGGGTGGGCCCGCGTGCAATTAGTGATAGACAGACGCACGTTCGTGCGTCTCATAGCAGCACGGTCGCCTGCTCGGCGCGTTCAATTTTGAAAGTCAGGATCTGGAGTTCTTGCATATGTCGACTCGCAAATCCGCCGTTTTTTATGGCGTGCTCATCGCGCTGGCCTCGCTCGTCGTCGGCATGGTCATCGCGTCGCGGCTGGACCTCGCGCCGGCCTCGTTCGCCGGTCCGCTCGACGTCCCGGCGACCAACAGCGCGCCGCTCACGCGGCCCGATCGACGCCACGACGTTCCGGCACCATCGCCCACGACGCGGGCCCGAGCGGTCGTGAGCATCGCGACGCGGCGCATCCGCCAGGCGCGCGACGGCAACGAGCTGTTCCAGTTTCCCGGCGCCCCACCGTTCGGCGGCGGCCGCCGACAGACTGCCCAGGGCAGTTGCCGACGCAGGGCGCCGGCAGCGGCTTCATCATCGACAAGGCCGGGCTACATCCTGACGAACAACCACGTCGTCGAAGACGCGACGGACATCGAAGTGCAGCTCGCGAACATGCGCAACGGCGAGCCCGGCCTGCAGGCGAAGCTCGTCGGCCGCGACGTGCTGACCGACACCGCGCTGCATGCAGATCGTCGACATGCCCGACCAGCCGCTCGTGGCAGCGAAGTTCGGCGACTCGGCGCAGATCGCGCCCGGCGACTGGGTCATGGCGATCGGCAACCCGTTCCGCCTCTCGAACACCGTGACGGTCGGCGTCGTGAGCGCCGTCGGCCGGACCGCGCCGGAGCTTCAGCCCGTCCAGGGCCGCGATCTCGAGATGATTCAGACCGACGCGGCCATCAATCGCGGCAACTCCGGCGGGCCGCTGCTGAACCTGCGCGGCGAGGTCGTCGGCATCAACACGATGATCTTCAGCGACGACGGCGCGGCGGCAACGTCGGCATCGGCTTCGCGGTGCCGATCAACATCGTGCGCGACATCCTGCCGCAGCTGCGCCAGGGCAAGGTCGTCCGCGGCCGGATCGGCGTCTCGCTCAGCGCGGCGCCCGATCACGCGGCAGGACATCGAAGAGCTCGGCGCTGCCGCGCCGGCGGGCGCGATCGATTGTCAGCGAGGTCCCGAACGGGCCGGCGAAGGCGGCCGGCGTCCGGCTCGGCGACGTCATCGTCGAGTTCAACGGCAAGACCGTGACCGACAACAATCAGCTCGTCGGCATGGTCACGCGGACGACGCCGGGCACGACGGTGCCGGTGAAGGTCGTCCGCGACAAGAAGACGATCGACGCTCAACGTCACGGTCGATGAGCTCGACCTCGACGCCGAGCAGCGGCACTCCGCGCGGACGCCGCGCCGCGCGACCGCGAGCCAGGAGCGCCGACGGACACGGGCTTCGGCATGACGATCGAGCCGCTCACGCCGGAGATCGCGCGCGAGCTGCGCCTGCCGGCCGAGCGCCGGGCCGGCGTCGATCGTGAGCGACGTCGAGCCCGGATCGGCGGCGGCCGCAGGGCGGGCTCGCGGCCCGGCGACGTGATCCTGAGCGTCAACGGGCAGAATGCGACGACGGTCGACACGGTCGGGGCGCTGCTCGATCGCGTGCTGCCGGGACGCAACGCGCGCATCGTCGTCCTGCGCCGCGCGGCCGACGGCTTCCGGGAGACGCTGGTGCTTGTCAGAAAGCGATGACCGCCCGCAGGCGAGCGTAGCGAGCCGTCGCGGGCGCTGCGCGTGGGGGTGGGGCCCCACGCGCAACTGAGCAAGATGACGGCGCGATCGAGGTCGCGCCGTTTCTTTTGCACTGTTGTCGCGATGACACTACCAGCGCTCGTCCTGACCGCCGGCCTCGGCACGCGGCTCGATCCGCTGACGCGGCTCGTCGCGAAGCCGGCGGTGCCGCTCGCGGGCAGGACGCTCGTCGAGCGCGTGCTCGGCTGGCTGCGCGCGAGGGCGTCACCGACGTCGTCCTCAACCTGCACCACCGGCCCGAGACGATCACGGGCGTCGTCGGCGACGGCGCGCACCTCGGCCTGCGCGTGCGCTACTCGTGGGAGCCGCCGATTCTCGGATCGGCGGGCGGGCCGCGCCAGCGCGCTGCCGCTGCTCGACGCGGACACGTTCCTCATCGTCAACGGCGACACGCTGTGCGAATCTGCCGCTCGCGCCGATGCTCGACGCGCACCGGCGGCAGGCGCCGACGTGACGATGGCGGTGGTGCCGAATCCCAGCGCCGGATCACTACAACGGCATCGTGCTCGACGACGACGGATCGCGTGACCGGGTTCGTCCCGAAGGCGGCGAAGCTTCCGGCGGGACCGGCCTGGCACTTCATCGGCATCCAGATCGCGAGCGCCTCGGTCTTCGCGCCGCTCCCGGACGGCGTGCCGGCCGAGACCGTGGCCGGCATCTACCGCGAGCGCGTCGCGCAGGCGCCGGGCAGGATTCGAGGCTGGCGACTGAACGTGCCGTTCGTCGACGTCGGCACGCCGCGCGACTACCTCGACGCGGCGCTGGCGCTGGCCGGGCGAGGCGGCGGCGAGAGCGTGGTCGAAGCCGGCGCCGCGGTTGACGACGCGGCGCGGCTGGATCGGTCGGTTGTCTGGGCAGGCGCCAGGATCGGCGCGCGGCGCCGCAGCTCGAGCGACTGCGTCGTCGCCGGAGACGTGGCGGTGCCCTGCCGGCTTTCAGGCGCAGAACGCCATCGTCGTGCCGGCGCCGGTGGCGCGGCCGGGCGACGCCGCGCGTGCGTGGACGGCATGCGCTGTCGAGCTTCGTTCGAGATGATCGGCGTGCGGGCAGGTTCCTCCCTTCTAGCCTTGTGCCTATTGCCTTCTGCCTGTCTCAGCTCTTAGACTTACTCCCCGTGCCCGACCTCTCCGCTCCAGCTGCGGTCTCTGAATACCTTGCTCGGACCGGCGTCAGCGGCGCCCGCGTGCGTGCCGCTCACGGGCGACGCGTCGGATCGCCGGTACTTCCGCGTCCTGCCGCGCGACGGCGAGTCGTTCGTCCTGGCGGTGCACGCGGCGCCGTTCGACTACGACACGCTGCCGTTCGTGAACGCGGCGGGCCTGTTCGCGGCGATGCCGGTGCCGGTGCCGCGCATCCTCGGCCACGCCGACGATCTCGGCGTGCTCGCGCTCGAAGATCTCGGCGACGTCACGCTGCAGGCGCACCTCGGCGCGGCGCCGCCGGCGCGACACGCGGCGCTCTACCGCGAGGCGGTCGGCGTTCATCGAGATCATCCAGCGCCGCGGCCGCGAGCTCGACCGACTCGAAGTACCTCCCGTACGGCGTCGCGTTCGACGTCGAGAAGCTGACCTGGGAGATGGACTTCTTCATCAAGCACTTTCTCGAGGCCTATCGCGGCGTCACGCTTCGCCGCGCGCGAGCGCGAGGCGCTCGCGCGCCGAGTGCGCGACGATCGTCGCGGAGCTGGCCGCCGAGCCGCGCGTGCTGTGCCATCGCGACTACCACAGCCGCAATCTGATGCTGGCGCGACGGCCGCCTGTGCATCATCGACTTCCAGGACGCGCGCCTGGGCCCGGACACCTACGACCTCGTCGTCGCTCCTGCGCGACTCGTACGTCGACCTGCCCGAGCGCACGTCGTCGACGAGCTCATCGCCTACTTCCTGGCGCTGCCGCGGCCGCCGGCGCGACGCACGCCGAGTTCCGGCGGCGGTTCGATCTGATGGCGCTGCAGCGCAACCTGAAGGCGCTCGGCACGTTCGGCTACCAGACGACGGCGCGGCGGCAATCCCGGTCTACATTCAGTACATCCCGCGCACGCTGCGGTACGTGCGCGAGAACCTGCACAAGTACCCGCGGTTCGCGCGGCTGCGCGAGCTGCTGGCGCGCGCACGTCGACGGAGCTGCGAGACGTGAGCCGAGCTGCAGCCTGGTCGCGCGTTCGGCCTCTCGACGCATCTCTTTCACGGCGAGCGCCTCGAGCGCGCGCCACCTCGAGGCGCATCGCGGCGCACGGCTTCGACGCTCGTCGAGGTCTTCGCGACGCGCACGCACTTCGACTACCACGACCGCGCGCGCGTGGTCGCGCGATGCGCGGCTGGCTGACGCGACGCCGGGCCTCGAGCGCCGTGCAGCATGCACGCGCCGATCTGCGACGGCTTCGCGGGCGGCGTCTGGGGCCGCGCGTTCTCGAATGCGTCGACCGACGCGGCCAGCCGGCAGGAAGCGGTCGACGAGACCGCGCGCCGCCATCGACGCCGCGCGCGAGCTCGGCTGCCGGACGATCGTCGCTGCACCTCGGCCTGCCGCGCGGCCAGCAGATTCCCGCCGGCGACAACGACGCGGGCGCGATGCGCCGCAGCCTCGAGACGATCGCCGAGGCCGGCGCCGGCCGCCGGCGTCCGCCTGGCGCTCGAGGTGATCCCGAACGACCTCTCGACGCCGGCGGCGCTCGCTCGAGCTTGCTCGAGCGGCGATCTCGAGCTCGGCGACGCCGGCGTCTGCCTCGACTTCGGCCACGCGCACATGCTGGCGCGGCGCGCCGGAAGCCGCCGAAGCGCTCGTCGGGTCACGTCATCACGACGCACGTCCACGACAACGACGGGCGCGACGACATCCACCTCGTCCCGTTCGACGGCACCATCGACTGGACGGCGACGCTGATGGCGATGTGGCAAGATCGGCTACGCCGGGCCGCTCGATCTTCGAGGTCGCCGATCACGGCGACGCCGCCGGCGTCCTGCACGCGCACGGTTGGCGCCCGGACCCGCCTTCAGGCGATACTGGATGACTTGGCGCAGCCGTTCGGCTTCACGGAGTGGAGCGCCGACAGGTCACCGAACGCATGCACGTCTACATCGAAGACATCGCGAAGCACGAAGGCCAGCCCGTCACGCATCAAGGGCTGGCTGGCCAACCGCCGCTCGAGCGGCAAGATTCATTTTCTGCAGGTCCGCGACGGCTCGGGCTTCATTCAGGCCGTGATGTCGAAGGCCGCGGTCGGCGACGACGCGTTCACGCGCGGCCGATCATCTCTCGCAGGAGACCGCCATCGTCGTGCACGGGCACGGTGCGCGCGGACACGCGCGCGCCCGGCGGCTACGAGATCGACGTCGCGGGCCTCGACGGTCGTCAGCGCCGCGCAGCGACTTCCCGATCACGCCGAAGGAGCACGGCGTCGACTTCCTGATGGATCGGCGCCACCTGTGGATTCGCATCGCAGCGCCAGCAGGCGATCCTGCGCGTGCGCCACGAAGTCATCGACGCCGTGCGCGACTACTTCAACAACCGCGGCTTCATCCTCGCCGACACGCCGATCTTCACGCCGTCGGCCTGCGAGGGCACGACGACGCTCTTCCCGGTGCAGTACTTCGACGACGCGACGGCGTACCTCACGCAGAGCGGCCAGCTCTACAACGAAGCCAACGCGATGGCGCTCGGCCGCGTGTACTGCTTCGGCCCGACGTTCCGCGCGGAGAAATCGAAGACGCGGCGCCACCTCACCGAGTTCTGGATGGTCGAGCCCGAGGTCGCCTACGCGACGCTCGACGACGTCATCGACGCTCGCCGAAGGGCCTCGTCGTCGAGGTCGTCGGCCGCGTGCTCGAGCGCCGCGCAGCGCGAGCTGAAGGTGCTCGAGCGCGACACGACGAAGCTCGAGACGCGTCAAGGCGCCCGTTCGCGCGCATCACCTACGACGACGCGGCGAAGCTGCTGCAAGGAGAAGGGCCTGCCGTTCGAATGGGGCGGCGACTTCGGCAGCCCGGACGAAACGGCGATCTCGGAGCACTTCGACGGCCCGGTCGCGGTGACGGGCTATCCGTCGGCGATCAAGGCGTTCTACTTCAAGCCGCATGCCGGACCGGCCGGAGGTCTCGCTCTCGGTCGACGTCCTCGCGCCCGAGGGCTACGGCGAGATCATCGGCGGCGGCCAGCGCCTCGACGACTACGACCTGCTGCTGCAGCGCATCGAAGAGCACAAGCTGCCGCGCGAAGCGTTCGAGTGGTATCTCGACCTGCGCCGCTTCGGCAGCGTGCCGCACGCGCGGCTTCGGCATGGGCATCGAGCGCGTCGTCTCGTGGATCTGCGGCCTCGATCACCTGCGCGAGGCGATTCCGTATCCGCGGATGCTGTACAGGCTGTATCCGTGAACCGCGAGGCCTCGAGCGTAGCGAGGCGCCAAGTTCGCGATGCCTGCGAACTGAAGCCCAGCAATTGCCATGAAAGTCGGTTTCGTCTCCCTCGGCTGTCCGAAGAACCTCGTCGACGGCGAGGTGATGCTGGGCCTCGCGCGCGAGGCCGGGCACGAGATCACGCCGGACGCGCGCGACGGCCGAGGTCATCGTCGTCAACACCTGCGCGTTCATCGACACGGCCAAAGAAGAATCGGTCAACGCGATCCTCGAGATGGCGCAGCTCAAGCGCGACGGCGGCTGCAAGCGGCTCGTCGTCACCGGCTGCCTCGGCGAGCGCTATCGCGATCAGCTCAAGGCGGAGATTCCGGAGATCGACGTCGTGCTCGGCACGGGCGAAGTGCCGGAGATCGTCGGCGCGATCGAACGGCCGTCCAGCCGACGGCCGTCGCCCGTTCAGCTTCTTCAAGTCGCGCGACGCGAGCTGCGACGAGAGCCCGAACGCTCGAAGCCCCGGAGCCTCGAACACCGGACGCACGCTGCCGACGTATCTCTACGACGCCTCGACGCCGCGCCTGCTGACGACGCCGCGGCACTACGCCTACGTCAAGATCGCCGAAGGCTGCGACTACACCTGCGCGTTCTGCATCATCCCGACGCTGCGCGGCAAGTACCGCAGCCGCGACGAGGACTCGATCGTCCGCGAGGCCGAGCGGCTGGCCGCGCGGCGGCGTGCGCGAGCTGCTGCTGATCTCGCAGGACACGACGTTCTTCGGCATCGATCGCGGCGAGCGCGGCGCGCTGGCGCGGCTGCTGCGCCGGCTGAACGAGGTCGACGGGCCTCGAGTGGATTCGGCTGCTCTACCTCTACCCGACGACGATCACCGACGACGTGCTCGACGCGATGGCGGAGTGCGAGAAGGTCTGCAAGTACATCGACCTGCCGCTGCAGCACGCGTCGGCCGACGTGCTGCGCCGGATGCGGCGGCCGGGCAACCGCGAGGCGTACGACAAGCTGCTCGCGCGCATCCGCGCGCGCGTGCCCGGACGTCACGCTGCGCACGACGTTCATCGTCGGCTTCCCGGGCGAGACCGAGCAGGACTTCGACGAGCTCGCGGCGTTCGTCCGCGACACCGGGTTCGATCACGTCGGCGTGTTCACCTACTCGCACGAGGAAGACACGCGCGCGTTCGCGATGGACGACGACGTGCCGGCCGACGGTCAAGGCGCGCGCGGCGCGACCGGCTCATGCGGCTGCAGAAGCAGATCGTCGCGCGCGCGGCAGAAAGCGCGCCGTCGGCGACGTCGTCCGCGTCATGGTGGACGGCCCGTCGCCCGAGTCGCCGCTGGTGCTGCAGGGCCGCCTCGAGGGCCAGGCGCCGACATCGACTCGGTCGTCGTATCTCGCCGAGTGCGACCCGTCGGCGATTGCGCGCCGGACAGCGTCGTCGACGCGCGCCGATTACGGGCGCGCGCGGCTACGATCTGGTCGCGGCGCCGTTGGCCTGGCCGTAGCCCCGCAGCCGTCTGCTATACTTTCGAGTGGTCTTAGCGGGAAAGGCTTTGGTAGTGGGCCCGTGCCCACTTTTTGTGTTTTAGGGGCCTTCCCCGACGCGGCATGGACAGGGCCTCGAACGAGCGCCTCCGATCGACCTGCGGGCCGTCGCGGCGCGAATCGCCGAGAGCTACGGGCTCGAGATGTTCGACCTGCAGTTCCGCCGCGAGTCGCATCGGCTGGGTGCTGCGCGTGATCCTCGACCGGCCGTCGCGCCGGAGTCGGCGCGCGGACGGCCGGCCGAGGAAGCCGGTCGGCGATCGACGACTGCCGGCGCGTCAGCCAGGATCTGAGCGCGCTGCTCGACGTCGAGCCCGAGCTGATCGGCGGGCTCGACCGGACGTACACGCTCGAGGTGTCGTCGCCGGGCCTCGATCGGCCGCTTGCGGGGCGAAGCGGACTATCGGCGGTTCGCCGGCCGGCTGGCGAAGATCGTGACGCGCGAGCCGGTCGGCGGCCAGTCGCACTTCGCGGGCCGGCTGGCGGGCGTGGACGACGGCGACGGTGCTGCTCGTCGAAGGGCGAGCGCACGCATCGCGTGCCGCTCGCGGCGATCAGCCGCGGCGCGGCTCGAAGTGGAGTTTTGAGGGGTATGGCAGCTACCGAACTGCAGCAGATGATCGACGTCGTCGCGAAGGACAAGGGCATCGACCCGGCCATCGTCATCAGCGCGATCGAAGACGCGTACCTCGCGGCGTCGCGCAAGGTGTTCAAGGGCGACGAGGATCTGCGGACGCGCTTCAACCTCGAGACCGGCCAGGTCGAGCTCTACGCCGTGCGGCTGATCGTCGCCGGAGGTGACGAACCCGGCGCGCGAGATCTCGCTCGGCGAGGCCCAGGAGCTCTACGGCGAAGAAGCCGAAGTCGGGATGGAGATCGAGTTCCCGAAGGAAACCGAGAAGCTCGGCCGCATCGCGGCGCAGACGGCCAAGCAGGTCATCGCGCAGCGCGTGCGCGAGGCCGAGCGCGAGAAGATTCACGGCGAGTTCGGCCAGCGCATCGGCGAAGTCGTGAACGCCACCGTCAAGCGCTTCGAGAGCGGCGACATCATCGCGGAAATCGGCCGCGTCGAGGCGCAGATTCCGCGCAAGGAACAGTCGCGCGCGGAGAACTACGCGATCGGCGATCGCGTGCGCGCGGTGATCAAGGCCGTGACCGAAGAACGCCAAGGGCCCGCAGGTCGTCCTGTCGCGCACCGATCCGGCGCTGCTCATCAAGCTGTTCGAGCAGGAAGTGCCGGAGATCTACGACGGCACCGTCATGATTCGCGGCGCCGTCCGCGAGGCCGGCGATCGCGCCAAGGTCGCGGTGTTCTCGCGCGAGCGCGACGTCGACCCGGTCGGCGCCTGCGTCGGCATGCGCGGCACGCGCGTGCAGGCGATCATCCGCGAGCTCCGCGGCGAGAAGATCGACATCGTCGAGTGGTCCGAGGATCCGGTGCAGTTCGTCACCAAGGCGCTCTCCCCGGCCCGCGTCCAGCGCGTCGAGCATCGTCGACGACGAGCAGCGCGTGATGGAAGTCGTCGTCGAGGACCGGCAGCTGTCGCTCGCGATCGGCAAGAAGGGCCAGAACGTCCGGCTCGCGGCGAAGCTGACGGGCTGGAAGATCGACATCAAGAGCGAAGAAGAGAAGCGCAAGGAAGTCGAGCTGCAGCTGGCCGGCATCGAGTTCGGCGGCGGCGCCGAAGAGGCGCGCGCCGCTCGACGCTGCCGGACATCCACGACGAAGTGCTGGCGGCGCTGCGCGCCGGCGGCTTCGACACCGTCGAGAAGGTGCTCGAGGCCGAGCCCGACGAGCCTGGTCGCGCTGCCCGGCTTCGATCAGGACACGGTGGACGCCGTCGTCGCCGCCGCGCGAACGCGAGCAGGCGCGACAGCAGCGCCGGCCGCAGCGAGGCCGCGGCGAGCGAAGGACGCAGCCGAGCGCCGACGAGCCGGAGGTCGGAGCCGACGAGACGACGAGCTAGCGGACGAGTCGACGAGCTAGCGCAAGGTCTGACAGGGTCGCCGGTCGAAGTTTCGCAAGGAGCGTCATTGGCCACTGTCCGGATTTACAAGGTCGCCGAGCTGCTGGGTCTGTCGAGCCAGGACGCGATCGATCTGCTCAAGAAGGAGACCGGCATCGACGTCAAGAGCGCGTCGAGCTCGATCGAAGAGATCGTCGCGCGGCAGTTCGTCGAGCGGCAGGCGCAGCAAGCGCCAGATCGCGCTGCCGCATGGCCCGCTCTTCGCCGACGCGCCGCGCCGCCAAGAAGCCGGCGGGCAAGGCCGGCAAGGCGCCCGAGCCGCCGAAGCCGGCGGCGCCCGTGCTGCGCCCGCGGCTCATCAAGGCATTCCGTCCGGCCGCGCCGGCGCGCCGAGGCGCCGGTCGAAGCCGCCGGCGCACGGCCGCGGTCGACGAGCCGCCGACGAGCGTCCGCCGTCGAGCCGGACGCCGGTCGTCGAGGCCGAGCGCCGGCCGTCGATCCCGGCGCCGAGCGCCGAGCCGCACGAAGAGCGCGAAGCCGCGGCCGCCGTCGCCGGCCGTCGTCGAGCGCCGCGGCCAGGCGCAGTCGAGCCGGCGGCGCCGCCGGCGCCGCAGCAGCCTGCCGCCCGCGCACGTCGCGTCGCGCGTCCGGCCGGCCGGCTCGTGCCGCCGACGCGGCGTCTGCGCATCGAAGATCCGCGTCACCGGCGAAGCGCCGGCGGCGCGGCCGATGCCGCAGCGCCCGGTCATCCGGCCGCAGCAGGCGCCGCCGGCGCCGACGCGTCCGGCCGTCACGCCGCCGCCGGGCGCCCAGCGGCCTGGCGCGCTGCGGCCGACGCATGCCGGCGGCGCGTCCGCCGCTTGGCGGCCCGCGGCCGCTGCCGTCGCAGCCGATTCGTCCGGCCGCCCCGGGTGGCGCCCCGTCGCCCGCCCGGCGGTCCCGCCGCGTCCGCCATTTCATCAGCGCCCTGCCGGGCCGCGGCCGCGGACGTTCCGCCGCGACGAGCGGCCGATCGTCGCGGCCCTGCCAGGAAGCGCCGCCGCCGATCACCAAGCTCATCACGCTCGCCGAGGGCATGACGGTCAAGGACCTGGCCGACAAGCTCGAGGTCAAGGTCAAGGACGTCCTGAAGAAGCTGATCGATCGGCGCATGATGATGACGATCAACTCGACGCTCGACGCCGAGACCGCGCAGATGATCGCGCGCGACTTCGGCGCCGAAGTCCTCATCCGCAGCTTCGAGGAAGAGCTGACCGAGGTCGAAACCGAGGCGTCGAAGCCCGGAGGACCTCGTCGCCGCGCGCGCCGGTCGTCACCGTCATGGGTCACGTCGACCACGGCAAGACGACGCTGCTCGACGCGATCCGCGAGACGAAGGTCGCCGAGCGCGAAGCCGGCGGCATCACGCAGCACATCGGCGCGTATTCGGTCGACGTCAGCGGCCGCCGCGTCGTGTTCCTCGACACGCCCGGTCACGAAGCGTTCACGATGATGCGCGCGCGCGGCGCGCGCGTCACCGACATCGTCGTCCTCGTCGTCGCCGCCGACGACGGCGTCATGCCGCAGACGAAGGAAGCGATCGACCACGCGAAGGCGGCGAACGTGCCGATCGTCGTGGCCGTCAACAAGATCGACAAGGCCGACGCCAATGCCGAGCGCGTCAAGCGCGAGCTGTCCGACCTCGGGCCTGATGCCCGAGGAATGGGGCGGCACGACCGTCACCGTCGAGGTCTCGGCGCGGCAGCGCAAGAACCTCGATCAGCTGCTCGAGATGATCCTGCTCGTCGCGGACCTGGCCGATCTCAAGGCCAACCCGAAGCGCCGCGCGCAGGGCACGGTGCTCGAAGCGAAGCTCGATCGCGGCCGCGGTCCGGTCGCGACCGTGCTCGTGCAGGACGGCACGCTCAGCGAGGGCGACCTGTTCATCGCCGGCACCGTCGACGGCAAGGTCCGCGCGCTGTTCGACCACCTCGGCCGCAAGATCAAGAAGGCCGGCCCGGCGACGCCGGTCGAAGTGCTCGGCCTCTCGGCGCTGCCGCAGCCGGGCGACACGTTCCAGGTCATCGACGATCCGATCAAGGCGCGCCAGGTCGTGGCGTACCGGCAGGCGCAGGCCAAGGAACGCGTCGCTCGGCGGCAAGGGCGGCGCGGCTCACGCTCGAGTCGCTCCAGCAGCAGATGGCCGAGGGCGGCATGAAGGAACTGCCGCTCATCATCAAGGCCGACGTGCAGGGCTCGGCCGAAGTGCTCGCCGACACGCTGGCGAAGCTGAGCGACGAGCGCGTGAAGATCCGCATCATCCACACGGGCGTCGGCGCCATCAACGAGTCGGACGTGCTGCTCGCGACGGCGTCGAACGCGATCATCATCGGCTTCAACGTGCGGCCCGATCGCAACGCGGCCGACGTCGCCGAGCGCGAGAAGGTCGACATCCGCCATCACTCGGTCATCTACAACGTGACCGACGAGATGAAGAAGGCGATGACCGGGCCTGCTCGAGCCGACGATCAAGGAAACGCGCCTCGGCGACGGCCGAGGTGCGGCAGATGTTCAAGACGCCGAAGGTCGGCACGATCGCCGGCTGCATCGTGCTCGACGGCACGCATCGCGCGGAGCGGCGACGCGCAGGCGCGCCTGCTCCGCGACAACGTCGTCGTCTGGCACGGGCAAGCTCGCGTCGCTGCGCCGGTTCAAGGACGACGTGAGCGAAGTGAAGGCCGGGTCTCGAGTGCGGCATCGCGCTCGAGCGGTTCAACGACGTCAAGGTCGGCGACCTCATCGAGGTGTTCGCCGTCGAGCGCGATCGCGCAGACGGTCTGACCTCCGGGCGATGGTCGTCGCCCTGCTGTCCCTCGAGCTGTTCCTGCCCATGTCGCAGTCGCTCAAGGACAAGCGCATGGTGCTGCGCCGGCTCAAGGACCGGTTGCGCGCGTTCAATGTCGCCGTGGCCGAGGTCGCGCATCAGGATCTGTGGCAGCGCGCCGGGCTCGGCGTCGTGACCGTCGCCTCGTCGGACGACATGGCCGAGGAGACGCTCTCGGCGGTGCTGGCAGGAGATCGAGCGGCTCGAGCCCGGCCTCGTCACGCAGAGCCAGGTGGAGTACCTGCGCTGACATGGCGCAGGGATCCCGGCCCGATCGCGTCGGCGAGCAAATCCGCCAGGAGTTGAGCCAGTTGCTGCTCAGCGCGAGGTCCACGACCCGGGCATCGGGCTCGTCACGCTCACGCGCGTCAAGGTGTCGCCCGATCTCCAGCTCGCGCGCGTGTTCTACACGCAGCTCGGCGACGACAAGGCAAAGCGCGAGACACGGACGCGCGCTCGAGCGCGCGACGCCGTTCCTGCGCCGCCAGATCGGCGCCGGATGCGGCTCCGCCGCGTGCCCGAGCTGCGCTTCCAGTTCGACGAGAGCGTCGAGAACCAGGATCGGATCGAGCAGATCCTGCTCGACCTCGAAGCGGAGAGAAAGGCACGCGGAGGGACAGGGCGAAGGGGACAGGGAGCAGGAAGAAGGAAAGGCCGAAGGCGTCAAGGACGAAGGACGCGAGCCCGGAGCCGGTTCGTGAGCGGGAGCGCCCGCGAGGTCGCTCGCGCCCTCCACGAACGTCAGTCATTCATCCTGACCTCGCACGCCCGGCCGGACGGCGACGCGATCGGATCGCAGCTGGCGCTCGCCTTTGCGCTCGGCGAGCTCGGCAAGTCGGTGCGCCTGCTCAACCACGATCCGGTCCCGGGGCCGTACGCCGGGTTTCCCGGGCGTCGACCGCATCGAGCTGACCGACCGCGCGACCGGGCCCGCCGACGCGGTCGTGCTGCTCGAGTGCAGCGACATCACGCGGCCGGACGTGGAAGGGCTCGACCGCTACTTCATCATCAACGTCGACCATCACCTCGGCAACGGGATGTACGGCGCACGTGAACTGGTTCGACGAATCGGCGGCGGCGTGCGGCGAGATGGTGGCCGACGATCATCGACGAGCTCGGCGTGACGTGGACGCGTGAGATCGCCGACGCATCTCTACCTCGCCATCGCCACCGACACGGGCGGCTTCCGGTACGGCCCGATCTCGGCGCGGACCTTCGAGGTCTGCCGGCGGATCGTCGACGCGGGCGTCGACGTCGCGTCGCTGTCGCGACAGATCTTCGACAGCTACGGCATCGGGCGCGTCCGGCTGACCGGCGTGCTCCTCGCGGCGATGGAGCTTCATCACGCAGAGCCGGCTCGCGGTGCTCTACTTCGACGACGACCTGCTCGCCGGCTGCGGCGCGACCGTCGACGACACCGAAGGGCTCGTCAACCTGCCGCTCGGCGCACGCGAGGTCGTGGCGGTCGTGCTGTTCAAGCGTCAGCCGGACGGCACGTTCCGCGTGAGCCTGCGGTCAAAGGGCGATGTCGACGTCCGCAGCGTCGCGAAACGCTGGCAGGGCGGCGGCCACAAGAACGCCGCCGGCTGCACGATGACCGGCCCGTACGAGCAGGTCAAACGCGACCTCGTCGCCGCGATGGGACAAGCGATCCTGTCAGCGCCCAGTGAGTGGTAGACCGCCCACAGGCAAGCGTAGCCCTTCGACAGGCTCAGGGCAGGCGAGGCCGTCGGGGGCACCGCGCGTGAGAGCCCTCAGCAAAGCGCCGGGGGTGGGGCCCCGGCGCAGGAGTGAAGTCGCGCCCCCACGCGCTAGAAAAAAGTTGACCGCCGAGCGCCGAGCGTAGCGAGGCGAACGAGGCGCCGCGCGCGGGGGTGGGGCCCCGCGCGCAACTAAATAATGGATGGTCTTCTCCTAGTCGACAAGCCCTCGGGTCCGACGTCGCATGACGTCGTCGCGCGGCTCCGGCGATCCAGCGGCGAGCGCAGCGTCGGGCATACGGGCACGCTCGATCCGCGCGCCACGGGCCTCCTGCCCCTGGTGTTCGGCCGCGCGACGCGGCTCGCGTCGCTCATCGCGGGCGGCGACAAGACGTACGAGGCGGCGATTCGGCTCGGCGTCGCCACCGACACCGACGACGCTGACGGCCGTCCGCTCGACGAGGTCACGACGTCCCTGCCGGCGGCTCGGAGATCGAGGCGGCCCTGTCTCGTTTCAGCGGGACCTTCGATCAACTGCCACCGAGCCACTCCGCGAAGAAGGTCGCGGGCCGGAAAGCGTACGACCTGGCGAGGCGCGAACAGCCCGTCGAGCTGACGCCGGTCTCGGTGACGGTCCGGGCGCTCGAGTGCCTGGGCTTCGAGGGGGACCTCGTGCACGTCCGGGTGACGGCGACCTCAGGCTTCTATGTCCGGGCGCTCGCCAGGGACCTGGGCGCGGCCCTTGGCTGTGGCGGGCACCTGCAGGCGCTCCGGCGGACCCGAAGCGGGGCGTTCGACGTCGCCACGGCCCTCACGTTGGACGAGGCCGAGGCGCTGGGTCAGGGAGTGTCAGGCCGCCTCCTGTCGCCGGTCGAGGCGCTGCCCGACCTGGCGGCCGTGACGGTGACCGACACGGGCCTGAAACGGGCCCTGCACGGCAATGCCCTCGGTCCCGAGCACCTGGAGGGCCGCGTGGTGCCGGCCGGCGCCCTCGCGCGGCGCCCGGTACGGGTCCTCGCCGGTGATGGCCGGCTGGTGGCGCTGGCGCACGCGCGGGGCGGTGCTTTGCATCCGGTCGTCGTACTCGGATAACATCTGATCCTTGTGGCCGTCGGGTCTGGCGGTCACAGTACGACGGCGGTCCGGTCACGCCCCCCAGCGCGCTCTGGATCGTACGTGGAGGGCACGAATGTGCTGACGAATGAGACGAAAGACCGAAGTGATCGGTGTGTACCGTACGCACGACTCGGATACCGGCTCCCCGGAAGTTCAGGTGGCGCTCCTCAGCGAGCGCATCAACTACCTGACGGACCATTTCAAGACCCACGTGAAAGATCACCATTCCCGCCGCGGGCTGCTGAAGCTCGTCGGCCAGCGGCGTCGTCTGCTCGATTACCTCAAGCGGAAGGACGCCGATCGGTACGCGGAACTGATTCGCAAGCTCGGCATTCGCAAGTAGGATCGCGGCGGCCGGGCGCGGACGATCGTCCGCGCCCGGCCACTCCTCGCGCTGATCAGACACAGGCTCCATGAAACCCATTTCACATCGCAAAGAGATCACGGTCGGCACGCGCACGTTGTCGATTGAAACCGGCAAGCTGGCCAAGCAGGCGGACGGCGCCGTCATCGTCCGCTCGGGCGACACGATGGTGATCGTGACCGCGTGCCACGCCGCCACGCCGCGCGTCGGCATCGACTTCCTGCCCGCTCACTGTCGACTATCGCGAGTACACCTACGCGTCCGGGCGGATCCCCGGCGGCTTCTTCAAGCGCGAGGGCAAGCCCGCCGAGAAGGAAGTCCTCACGAGCCGGCTCATCGACCGGCCGATCCGGCCGCTCTTCCCGAACGGCTGGCACTACGAGACGCAGATCGTCGCGCTGCTGATCTCCGCCGACGCCGAGAACGACTCGGACGTGCTCGCGATCACCGGCGCCTCGGCCGCGCTGGCGCTGTCGTCGATCCCGTTCACGAAGTCGATCGCCGGCGTGCGCGTCGGCCTCATCGACGGCGCCTACGTCATCAACCCGACGTACACCGAGCGCAAGAAGAGCAAGATCGACCTCGTCGTCGCGGGCAGCGAAGGACGCGATCGTGATGGTCGAGGCCGGCGCGAAGGAAGCGACCGAAGAGGAGATGATCGGCGCGCTCGACGTCGCGCACGCCGCCATCAAGACAGATCGTCGCGGGCATCGACGAGCTCAAGGCCGAGTGCGGCAAGACCAAGAAGGCGGTCACCGCCAAGGCGATCGGCCACGACTTCTACCGCGAGGTCGAGGAGAAGGCCTACGTGCCGCTCGCCGAAGCGATGCGGATCACAGGACAAGCTCGAGAACTACGAGCGCGTCGACGAGGTGCTCGACGAGCTGGTCGCGTCGATCCCGGAGGAAGAGGTCGAGCGCCGCAGCGACGCGAAGACGATCTTCAAGGAGCTCAAAGAGAAGGTCATGCGCGACGAGATTCTCGAGCGCGGCAAGCGGCTCGACGGCCGCCGCTTCGACGAGATCCGGCCGATCTGGATCGAGGTCGGGCGTGCTGCCCCGCGTGCACGGCTCGGCGGTCTTCACGCGCGGCGAGACGCAGGCGCTCGTGAGCGCGACGCTCGGCACCGAAGACGACGCGCAGAAGATCGAGATGGTCGACGGCGAGACGTACAAGCGCTTCATGCTGCACTACAACTTCCCGCCGTTCTCGGTGGGCGAGGTGCAGTTCCTGCGCGGCCCCGGCCGCCGCGAGGTCGGCCACGGCGCGCTCGCCGAGCGCTCGATCGTGCCGCTGCTCCCGTCCGAGGAAGACTTCCCGTACACGCTGCGCGTGGTCTCCGACATCCTCGAGTCGAACGGCTCGTCGTCGATGGCGTCGGTCTGCGGCGGCGCGCTCGCGCTGATGGACGCCGGCGTGCCGCTCAAGGCGCCGGTCGCGGGCGTGGCGATGGGCCTCGTGATGGACGAGAAGACCGGCAAGTGGGCGGTGCTCACCGACATCGCGGGCGCCGAGGACCACTACGGCGACATGGACTTCAAGGTCGCCGGCACGCGGACGGGCATCACCGCGCTGCAGATGGACATCAAGGTCGGCGGCATCACGCTCGACATCATGCGGCAGGCGCTCGAGCAGGCGCGGCAGGGCCGGCTCGAGATCCTCGACGCGATGGCGACAGGCGCTCGACGGCCCGCGCGACAGCATCTCGGCCTACGCGCCGCGCATCGTCACGATCCGCATCCCGACCGAGAAGATCCGCGACGTCATCGGCCCGGGCGGCAAGACCATCCGCGGCATCATCGAGAAGACCGGCGTCAAGATCGACGTCGAGGACGACGGCCGCGTGAACGTCGCGTCGGCCGACGAGGCGCGCGGCGAAGACGGCGATCGCAGATGATCCAGGAACTCACCGCCACGCCGGAGCTCGACAAGAGCTATCTCGGCCGCGTCGAGCGCATCACCGACTTCGGCGCGTTCATCGAGATCATGCCGGGCGTCGACGGCCTGCTCCACGTCTCCGAGATCGCGAACTACCGCGTCAAGGACGTCCGCGACGAGCTCAAAGAGGGCGAGCAGGTGATGGTCAAGGTGATCAACATCGACCCGTCCGGCAAGGTCCGGCTCAGCCGCAAGGCGCTGCTCGCGCCCGACGAGGGCACGGCCCCGCGCGATCCGCGTCCGGTCCACGACGGCCCGATGGACGGCGGCGAGCGCGGCCACCACGGCCCGCGCGACCGCGGCCACGACCGGGGTGGCCGCGACCGGGGCGGCAGACCGCCGCGGCGGCACTGACATCGGCGGTCCGAACCCCGGCGGTCCGAACCCCGGCCCGCCCTACTCCCGGCCTCATTGGTCGCCGTCGTGATCGGCCGATAATCCACGCGACTGCCGGCCGTCTCCGTCGGCGGCACGTCTGATCTGCAATGGAGGGTCCAGTGTCACTTGCGTCCGGCGCACGCTCCTCCCGCCGGCGTGGCCCTGGCGGTGACCTCGCTTTGCGCTCGTCGTGGCGGGCGCCGTCGGGCTGGTGGCGCAGAACCGGCGCGACTTCAGCGTCTCGGCGCGCAAGTACAGCTTCACCGTGTCGGGCGCCGACGGCGCCGAGATTCGCGTCGCGCAGGACGACCTCGTCACGATCACGTTCTCGGCCGAGGACATCCCGCACAGCTTCACGATCCTCGGCAACAACCCCTATCGCATCGACCGGCGGGCCGAGCCCGGCAAGCCGGTGACGCTTCGACTTCCGCGCCGACACGCCCGGGACGTTCGACATCGGCTGCAGCCTCACGATCGATCCGCGCTGCCAGCGTGAAATGCGCGCCAAGCTCATCGTCGAAGGCAAGTAAACAGTAGAAGGGCGAAGGTAGAAGGTAGAAGGGTGGTTCGGCAGGTGCCGGCCGGTGCGCGCTCAGTTTGTACTTTTGACTTTGGCGTAGCTGTCGGCGATGGCCAGCCGTTCGGCGACCGACGGGTGCCGGTGGTAGAGCCACTGCGTCAGCGGCGACGGCCGCTCTTCGGCGAGGTGCTGCGCGCCGAGCCGGCGGATGGCCGCGCTGAACGCGTCGGCGCCGCCGGTCAGCGCGAGCGCGAACTGGTCGGCGCGCCGCTCCTGGCGGCGCGAGTGTGCGTGGCGAAGCGGCGTGGCCGCCAGCCACACCGCGCCGGCGACGAGCGCGATGAGCGGCAGCGCGGCGAGGTCGCCGGGCGAGAGCGCCGGCACGCGGCCGGAGTTGGCGAGCAGCCGCATCCGCGACCCAGCATCCCAAGCGACAGCAGCGCCGCGTCGAGCGCGAGCGTGCGCCACAGATCGTGGTGCGCGTGGTGCGCCAGCTCGTGCGCGACCACGACGGCGATCTCGTCGTCCGACCAGTCGCGCGACAGCTCGGACGCGAGGAAGACGCGGCGCGATCGCCCGGCGCCGGTGACGAGCGCGGTCGTGTCGCGCCGTCGCCGAGCGCCAGCTCGTCGATGCCGGCGACCGGCACGTCGGCGCGGCGCGCGAGCGTCGGCGAGACGCGCGCGAGATCGGGCCGCGCGATGGGACGCGCGCCGGTCGAGCCGCGCCAGCAGCGATCGGCGCGCCGTGCAACGCGGCGACGAGCCCGGCGGCGAGCAGGACGCCGGCCACCGGCCACCACCACGCGCCGCCGATCCAGACCGCGAGTTGAACCGTCGTGCCCGGCGACGAGCGCCGCGGGCAGCGCGACGAGCGTGGCGTGCGCCTGCGCGCGCCAGCACCTCGTCGACCGACGGACGGCGCCGGCCGTACCGCGAGTCGACTTCCAGACCGAGGTACAGCACGGCCGGCAGCGCGGCCAGCTCCCAGATCAGCGACGCAGCACGATCACGAACAGCACGAGCGACGACCACGGCATGCGGGCCACGCCGGGCAGCCCGCGTCCGAAGTCCTCCGCCCAGCCGCGCGAGACCGTGCGCCGAGCGGGCGTCAGCGCGACGAGCGCCGAGCATCAGGCCGCCCGACACGAGACCCGCACGGCCCGGGCCCGCCGCTGGTCTCGCTGGTAGCGCGTGGCCCTTGACTCGTTCATGACAGACAGGCACTGGGCACTGGGCACTTGGCACTGGGGTTCCGAGACGCGGCACGAAGCCGTCTCCAGTGCCTAGTGCCCAGCGCCCAGTGCCCGATCTCATGGCGTCAGTTCAACTGGACCGAGATCAGCTTCGACACGCCCGGCTCCTCCATCGTCACGCCGTACAGCCGATCGGCGATTTCCATCGTCTTGCGGTTGTGCGTGATGAGGATGAACTGCGTGTGCGCCTGCATGCCCTGGAGCATCTCGACGAAGCGGCCGATGTTCGCGTCGTCGAGCGGCGCGTCGATCTCGTCGAGCAGGCAGAACGGGCTCGGCCGGTACTTGAAGATGGCGAACATCAGCGCCATCGCGGTCAGCGCCTTCTCGCCGCCCGACAGCAGCTGCACGTTCTGCAGCCGCTTGCCGGGCGGCTGCGCGATGATGTCGATGCCGCTCTCGGGATCGTTCTCCTGATCGATCAGCACGAGGCCCGGCGCGGCCGCCGCCGAAGAGCGTCGTGAACGTCTTCTCGAAGTGCGTGGTTGATCGAGTGGAACGCCTCCTCGAAGCGCTCGCGCGTGGTCTTGTCGATCCTGCGGATCGCCTCGCCGGTCTGCGCGATCGAATCGAGCAGGTCCTTGCGCTGCGTGGTCAGGAACGTGTGGCGCGTCTCGAGCTCGTCGAACTGCTCGATGGCCATCATGTTGACGGGGCCGAGTCGCTCGATCTTCTTCTTCAGACTCGACGATGACCTGCTCGGGCGTGAGCGGCGTCGCGTCGTCCTGCGGCTCGGCGGGGCCCTTCGCCGCAGTCTCGGCGGCAGAGGCGGCGGCCGCTGACTCGTCTGCGGCCTCCGGGCCTCGTCCTCGTCGGGCGTCGCCGCGGCGGCCAGACGGCGTGACGGGCGCGACGAGCTCGCCCGCCTCCTCCATGCGCGCGACCTCGGCGACGACCTCGTCGAGCGTCGCGCCGACGGCCTCGAGGCACGACGCCGCCGAGATGCGTGAGGTCGGCGGCGGCGGTCGCGCGGGCGACCTCGAGCTGCATGACCTCGCCGCGCACGCCTTCGAGCGCGTGGCGCGCGCCGCGGATCTGCGTGGTCGCGCGCGCGTGAACTGCTCGCGCAGGCCCGACGACGCGCTCGTCGAGCGCCGCGCATCTCGATCCTTGAGCGCGTCGAGGAGCGCGCACGTCGTCGTCGAGCAGCTGCTCGGTGTCGCGGATCGACGCGCGCAGCTCCTCGCGGCGGACCTCGGTCCGCGCGATGTCGGCGCGGCGGCCGCTGATGCGCGCGTCGAGATCGCGCGCGGCTTCATCGAGCCGCGCGACGTCGGTGTCGAGCGCGGCGGCGCGCTCGATCGAGCGCCGCCTGCTCGGTGCGGGCCTCGGTGACGAGCCGCAGCCGCGCCTCGGCGTCGTCGCGCGCCGCCTGCAGGCGCGACATGACGCCGCCCAGCCGGGCCTCGGCGTCGCGCTGCTGCGTCTCGTGCAGGTCGATGGCGGCGATCGACTCGTCGCGGCGGAGCGCCGCGGCGCGTTCCTCCTCGTCGGCGCGACGCCGTTCGGTCGTGACGACCTCGAGACGGCGCGTGACGCGCGCGAGCTCGTCCGACGTGCGGCGCGTCTGCGCCTCGAAGCCGACGATCGCCTTCTCGTGGTCGTGCTGTGCCGCCTGACAGCGACGCCACGGACGCGTCGGCCGCGGAATCGCCGTGTCGAGGGCGGCGACTTCGGCGGCGAGCGCGTGCGCCTCGGCCCCGCCGGTCTGCACGTCGTCGCGCAGCGCGAGCATCTCGGCGCGGCGTCTCGAGGATGCCGCGCACGTCCTGCCGCGAGCCGCCCTCGCACGAGCCAGGCGCCGTGGAACACTTCGCCGGTCAGCGTCGCGACCGGCACCGACGACGGTGCGCGCGAGCTCCCGCGCGGCGTCGAACGACGTCGACGATGAGCGCGCGCCCGATCAGCCGCGCGACGGCCGGGCCGCAGGCGCCCGTCGCGCGGACGACGCTCGACGAGCGCGCGCGCGCCGGGCGGCACGACGAGCGGCGGCTCGGCCGGCGCCGGCTCGCGCGCTTCGTCGAGCACGAGGAATCCGCAGCGGCCGGCGTCGCGGCCGGCGAGCAGCGCCAGCGCGGCCGTGACGTCGGCCGCGTGCTCGACGATGACGTGCTGCAGCAGATCGCCGAGCAGCGCATCGACCGCGCGCTCGAACGAGCGCTCGACGACGAGGTGATCGGCGACGGCGCCGTGCCGATGCAGCCGGGCGCCGCCGTCGCCGAGCAGGAAGCGCGCCGCGTCGCCGAACGTCGCGCGGCTGGCCTCGAGCTCCTCGAGCGACCGCAGGCGCGCGTCCTGGGCGGCCAGATCGCGCTCGCGCGCCGCCAGCGTCTGCCCGAGACGGTCGCGGTCGGCGCGCTGGCGGACGAGCACGGCTTCCGCCGCGACGCGGCGATCGCGCGTGCCGTCGAGCGCCGCGCGCGCGCCGCCGAGCGCGCGCGTCGCGCCGTCGTGATCCTGCGCGCGCCCGCTCGGCCTCGGCCGCGAGCTCGCGCGCCTCGATGTCGAGCCGCTCGCGCTCGGCCGCGACGCGATCGCGCGCCGCCGCCGCGTTCTCGCGCGCCTGCCGCAGCGCGGACAGCGTGCTCGTCGACGCGAGCACCGCGGCGCGCGTCGTGTCCGACTCGTGCTCGACGGCCTGCACCGGCGGCGAGCGCGCGCGCGTAGTCGGCCTCGCACTCGCCGACACGGCGTCGCGGCCTCGTCGAGCGCCTGGCGCGCGCGCTCGGCCGCCGTCGCGCTGGGCCTCGAGCGCGGCGCGCGCCGGCTCGCGCCGGCTCTCGAGATCGCGCGCTTCGAGCGCAAACGCGTCGGCCTGCCGCGCGAGCTCCTCGATCTGCTGCTGGTCGAACTGAATCTGCTGCTGGCGGCGGCCGATCTCGAGCTCGCGCGCGTGCGCCTGCTCGCGCGTCGCCGTCGCGCCGGCCTCCGCCTCGGTCAGCCCGAGCCGCACCGTCTCGAGCGCCGTCTCGAGCTCGGCGACGTGCGCGGCCGCCGCGGCGTCACGCGCGCGGGCATCCGTCAGCCGCGCCTCGGCCGCCTCGATGTCGCGCGCCAGCGCCTCGTACCGGTGCGCGAACTGCACCTGCTCCCAGCGGCGCAGCTCCTCGCGCAGCCGCTTGTACCGCCGCGCGCGCGCGGCCTGCCGCTTCAGCGCGCCGCGCTGCTTCTCGACCTCGAAGATGATGTCGTCGATGCGCGTCAGGTTCTGCTGCGCCGCTTCGAGCTTGAGCTCGGCCGCGCGCCGGCGCGACTTGTATTTCGTGACGCCGGCGGCCTCCTCGATCAGCGCGCGGCGCTCGGCCGGCCGCGACGACAGGATCTGGCCGATCTTGCCCTGCTCGATCACGGCGTACGCCTTGACGCCGAGACCCGAATCCATCAGCAGGTCGTGCACGTCGCGCAGCCGGCAGACTTCGCCGTCGATCAGATACTCGCTCTCGCCCGATCGGTACAGCCGCCGGCCGATCTCGATGTCGCGCGTGACGAGCGGCGGCTCGTCGAGCAGCTCGTTCACGCCGTCGCCGCCGCCATCGCCGCCTGCGCGACGTCGGTCAGCTTCAGCCGCACCTCGGCCGCCGCGGTCGGCTTGCGCGCGTCGCTGCCGTTGAAGATCACGTCTTCCATCCGCTCGCCGCGCAGGCTCTTGGCGCTCTGCTCGCCGAGCACCCACGTGATGGCGTCGACGACGTTGCTCTTGCCGCAGCCGTTGGGCCCGACGATGGCGGTCACGCCGTCGTCGAATCCGAGCTCGGCGCGATCGGGAAAGCTCTTGAAGCCGTTGATGTGCAGTCGTGAAAGTCGCATGCAGAATCGTGCGGCACCCAGCCGTACAGAAAAACAGCCGCCTGGTCGAAGACACCTCTCCTATCGACCCGCGGCTGGGAAAACCTTACGGAACTTCGAACGTCACGCTTCGAAGGCCAACGTTCGAACCTCGAAGTTGCCCCAAGTCCCTCCCACTGTTCTTAGTGGGGCCCCGAGGACCCGGCGCGGTGCAGTCTAGCAAGCCCTATGGGTAGCGGCAAGCGGAAACACGGCCCTACAGGTGGGTGTGCGCCGGCTTTTTATTTCTGACCCGGTGCGCCGGTGGCCGGCACCTTCTTCGCCAGCAGCAGCTGCCTGGCCTCGTCGAAGTAGCCGAGCGCGCCCTGGACCTGCGGGTCGACCTTCGTGAGGTTGCGCCGGGCCTCCTCGATGCCGAACAGGTCGACGTCGACCTCGAAGCGGATCATGGCCTTGATGAACGCGACGTCGGCCTTGAACGCCGCCTCGTCGACGCGCACGCGCTCGGACGCGATGAACTCCTGGAACTCCGTCGACCATCGCGTCGGTCACCACCCAGCCCGGCGCGACCTGGTGCGTGGCGGCCGACCGGGCGCCCGCGCGGCTGTCGCCTTCCTTCGTGAACCGCTCGGCGAAGCTGATGAACGCGCCGCGTCGCTGAAGCAGCCGCGAGAAGCGCGACGGGTTGAAGCCCTCGACGGGCCCGGCGATGAAGTGATCGGGCTCGATGCCGCCGCCGCTGTAGACCTTGCGGCCGCTGTCCGTGTACTTCAGATCGGTGGCGGCGTGCTCGCGCGACGGCTTCTGGTCGCGGTACGTGTAGGTCAGGTACTCGTCGAACGCGCCGTCCCACGGCCGCTGAATCAGGCGGCCGCTCGGCGTGTAGTAGCGGCCGGTCGTGAGCGCGAGGCCGGCGCCGTTGCTGATGGGGTAGACGCCCTGCACGAGCGCCTTGCCGAACGTCGTCTCGCCGACGATCAAGCCGCGATCGTGGTCCTGCATCGCGCCGCGTCACGATCTCCGACGCGCTGGCGCTGTTGCGGTTCGACCAGCACGATCAGCGGCATGTCCGTGTAGCCGCCCTGCCTCGGCGCGTAGTAGTCCTCGTCCGACGTTGCGGATCCGGCCCGCGCGTGTAGACGACCATCTGCCCGCGCTTGAGGAACCGGCTCGACACGGCGATCGCCTGATCGAGCGGACCGCCGGGATTGTCGCGCAGGTCGAGCATCAGCCGCTGCATCCCGCCGCCCTTGAGCTTCGTCAGCGCCTCGCCCAGCTCGTCGTCGGTCGTCTCGGAGAAGTCCTGCAGCCGGACGTAGCCGGTGCCGGGCGCGATCATGAACGCCGTGCGCACGGTCGTGATCTTGATCTCGTCGCGCTCGACCGTGAGGTCGATCAGCGTGTCGACGCCGGGGCGGCGGATCGAGATCTCGACCGTCGTGCCCTTCGGGCCCGTGCACGCGCTTGACGACGTCCTCGGTCGCCCAGCCCTTCGTGTCTTCCCACGCGATCTCGACTTCGGCGTCTTCGGATCCTGGCTGGCCGACGCGGGCGATGACGTCGCCGCGGCGGATGCCGGCGCGATACGCCGGCGAGCCCTCGAAGAGCGACGTCACCGTGATCTCGCCGTCGACTCGCGAATGCTGATGCCGATGCCGGGGTAGCGGCCTTCCTGCTGCTCGCGCATCCGCGCGAAGTCGACTCGGGTCGAGGAAGCTCGAGTGCGGATCGAGCGTGCGCAGCATGCCGTCGATCGACCCGTACACCAGGACGGGCGCGTCGACCGGCTCGACGTACTCGCTCTCGATGGCGGCGAGCGCCGCGGTGTAGATCCGGTAGCCGGTCGGTCGCGCGATCCTGCGTCGCGCACGACGCGCGACCCGAACACGCCGCCGGCGATGGCCGACAGCACCACGACGACCGCCGCGGCGGGAATTCCTTTCATGCGCATGAGAACATCCTATGCCGTTTCCGGCTCTCGCTTCTTGCCGAACAGCCAGGCCACGCCGATGCTGACCAGGTAGAGCACCAGCATCGGCGCGGCGAACACCGCCAGCGTCGAGCGGATCGCCGCGTCGGCGTGATGACGGCCGCGATGACGACGATGATCAGCACGGCGTACTTGAACTTGCGCAGCAGGAAGCCGGCCGTGACGATGCCGAACCGCGCGAGAAAGAACACGAGCATCGGCATCTGGAAGATGAGCCCCAGGCCGAGGATCACCTTCACGTAGAACGAGAACGTCGTGTCGAGGTCGGGAAGAACGTAGGCCGTGCCGGCAGGCTCGGCGCGCCCGACACCGCGCGGCATGCTCGTAGCTCGCGAAGAACTGCCACATCGCCGGAAACGCGATTCGATGCGCGAAGTACGCGCCCGCCCAGGAACAGGATCGACGAGACGACGACGAACGGGATGACGACCTTCTTCTCTTTCGCGTAGAGCCCGGGCGCGACGAACAGCCAGACCTGCGAGAAGATGAACGGCGACGCGACGAGCAGCGCCGCGAGCCCCGAGAGCTTCAGGCTGAACATGAAGCCGGCCATCGGCTTCGTGTAGATCAGCGTGCCCGCCGTTGGCCCCGAAGTACCTGACGTAGTAGTCGTAGAGCACGTCCCAGAAGAAGAACGTGACGACGCAGCACGCGAGGAGCGCGTAGAGCGAATAGAGGATGCGGCGGCGCAGCTCGTCGAGGTGCTCGAGGAAGCTCATCCGCGAGCGGTCGTCGACCGCCTGATCGACGTCACTCGCAAATTCGTCGGAGGCCAGCGTCGGATCCACTACACGCCTTGGTGAACGCTACGATCCTGGCCGGTTGCTCGGGACGGCCAGCTCGGGTTCGGAATCGCCCGGCAGGCCGCCGCGCGCGATCGTCTCCGGCGCGGCGGGCGAGGAGATCGCCGGGTCGGTGGCGGCGGGCGTCGGGGGCGGCGGCTGCGCCGCGGTCCGGCGCTCTTCCAGCGAGATCTCGTCGTCCAGCGTGTTCCGCAGCTCGTTCGAGGCGCGCTTGAACTCCTGCAGGCTCTTGCCGAGCGAGCGACCGAGCTCCGGCAGCTTGCGCGGTCCGAAGACGATGAGCGCCACGACGAAGATGATGATCAGTTCCGGAAAGCCAAGTGGACCCATACTCAACTCCTCGGCAACAGCCGACAAAGCCAGTATAGCGCGGCGACCTGCCCGTTTTTCCACGATCCGTCGCGGGCAGCGATCGGGGAAAGTGGCCTTTTCGCTTGTATTTGACTAGTGTGGGCGTGGGTACTACCATTGCAAGTAGCCCCCGGTGAATCTGGAGACGGGTTGCGTGTCCCTTGAGCAGGGGTCCCAACTCACCCACTTTTGGAAACTGGATGGACTTATGAGACGACTCGTTGGCATGTGCGTACTCTGGGCGGTAGTCGCTCCCGCGGTGGCTCGCGCGCAAACGCCTCAGGCGCCTCCCCAGCGGCAGCAGGCCGCAGGCGCCGCGACCGTTGACGAAGAACTCCGGCCCGGCACTGACAACGGCCGCGGGCGACACCGGCATCTGGTTCGTGCCGACGGCCGAGGTGCTGCCCCACAAGCAGTGGTCGGTGAGCTTCTACCGCACCAACATCGACGACGGCCAGGGATTCACCGACATCTCGACGTTCCCGGTGACCTTCGCCGTCGGCCTCGGGAACCGCGCGGAGATCTTCGGCAGCTGGGCGCTCGTCACCCGCATCGACCGCGACACCCGGCCGCTCTTCTTCGCCAGCACGTCCGAAGAAGCGAACACCGGCACCGGCGGCGGCATCGTCGTCGACTACCCGCTGGTCCGCGAGCAGTGGACCGGCAACAAGCTCGGCGACCTCTGGATTGGCGGCAAGGTGAGTCTGTTCTCCACAGTCGGCCCCAAGCCCGTCGACATTGCCGCTCGCGGTGCAATGTCAAGCTCCCGGTCGGCGACGAGGAGTCGGGCGCGTCGAGCGGCAAGACGGACTTCGTTCTCGACGGCATCGTGTCGGGACGCGCCAAGAGTCGCCGAGCTCGCCGGCTACGTCGGCTTCATCTCGCGCGGCAATCCGGACGGCTACGAGCTGACCAACGGCTTCCGCTGGGGCGTCGGCGCCGCGCTTCCCACCGCAATCAGCCACGGGGCTGCGGTTCACGGCCGAGCTCTTCGGCGAGAGCTACTTCGACGAGACGCATCACGGCGCCGGCCGGGCTGTTCGGCAGCGATGGATCGGCCGTGCCGCGTGCTGACGATCGCGCGCAGTCCGGTGGTCCTCGAGCTCGGGCTGACCTGGCAGGCGCCGAACGGGTTCTTCATCGGCGGCGGCGGCAGCTGGAACCTCAACATGGCCGGCCGCAGCGAAGCGACGCCAGGCTGCCCGCCGGGGTTCCTCTGCATCGCCAGTTCCCGGACCTCGGGGGCGACAAGACGGATTCCAGTTCCGCATCGGCTTCCATCCGGGCGTTCATCGCGCGGGCGGACGCTCGTGCCGCCGGCGCCTGCCGCCGCCACCAGCGCCCACGCCGGCACCGACGCCGCCCCGGCGCCCGCCAACCGGCCGCCGACGGTGCACGGCGGCGTGCGACCCGTGCACGGTCGAAGTCGGCCGAACGGCCACCGTCACGGCCGACGCGCAGGATCCGGACGGCGACGCGCTGACCTATCAGTGGACGGCCGCCGCCGGCACGCTCGCGAACGCGACCAGCCGGCAGACGCCGTGGACGGCGCCGATGCAGGAAGGTCCCGTGCCGTTCACCGTGACGGTGAACGACGGCCGCGGCGGCACGGCGAAGGCGACGACGACGATCAAGGTCATCCGGCCCGTCGGCGAAGGAGATCACGTTCGAGGACGTGCACTTCGACTTCGACCGGTTCACGCTGCGCGGCCGACGCGCTGCAAGGTGCTCGACGACGCGGTCGCGGCCATGCAGGCGAACCCGACGCTGCGGCTGCAGATCGAAGGCCACACCTGCAACATCGGCACGGCCGAGTACAACCTGGCGCTCGGCGAGCGCCGCGCGCACGCGGTGCGTGACTACCTCACGAGCCGCGGCATCGCGGCGAGCCGGCTGACGCACGGTGAGCTACGGCGAGGAGCGGCCGAAGCACGACAACTCGCGCGAAGAAACGCGCCGGCTGAACCGCCGCGCGGCGCTCGTCGTCCGACTGCAGTAGACCGGACAGGGACTGGGCACTGGGCACTAGCTAGTGCCCAGCGCCTAATGCCCAGTGCCTGACAAAGGACGGAAGTAGGGGCGCTCGATCGAGCGCCCTTTACTTTGTACGGAGGACTCTTATGAAACGTCTCGGGCTGCTCGCCGTTCTCGCGCTGCTCGCCGCACCGGTCGCCCCGCTCCAATCAGCCGTCCAGGATTTCACCGGCAAGTGGTCCGGTTCGTTCATCGCGACGATGCCGGACGGCACGACGGACAACGACACGATCGTCCTGGACCTGAAGCAGAAGGGCACGGAGCTCACCGGCACCGCGGGCCCGAGCGAGAAGCAGCAGTGGCCGCTGATCAAGGGCAAGGTTGAAGGGGCGAAGCTGACGTTCGACGTCCAGAGCGACGGCCCGATGGTCCGGTTCGTGCTGACGTTCGCGGACGGCCACCTCAAGGGCGACGCGGCCGCCGAGCACGACGGGCGAAAAATGTCGGCGAAAGTCGACGCGCAGCGCGAGAAGAAATAGGCGCCGGCGGGACTCGGATCGCTAGTACGCCTTCGCGAACCACGGGCGCACCTGCGCACTGCCGTTGCACTTGACGCACTGACCGGCGACGCGCGCCGAGCCGAGCGGGATGTTGCGCAGCGTCGCCTGCGTCTCGGCCTTGATCGCGGCTTCGCACTCGGCGCTGCCGCACCAGCGGCGCGATGACGAAGCCCGGCCGGCCTTCCATCGCGGCCGTGAACTCCGCCCACGTGTTCGCCTCGCTCGTGTGCTCCTCGCGGAACTGCGCGCGCGCGCGCGAGCAGGTTGCGCTGAATCTCCTCGAGCAGCGTCGGGCACGCGCGTCGCGAGATCGGCGAGCGGAATCGCCGCCTTCTCGCGCGTGTCGCGCCGCGCCGAGAACACCTGCGCCTTCTCGATGATCCTTCGGGCCCGATCTCGAGCCGCAGCGGCACGCCGCGCAGCTCCCACTCGGCGAACTTCCAGCCGGGCGAGTTCTCTTCGCTCGCGTCGAGCTTCACGCGCACGCCCTTCGCCGTCAGCTCGTCGCGAATCGCCTCGGCCTTCGGCAGCACGGTCTCCTTCCAGTTGCCGCGCGGAATCGGCACGATCACGACCTGATACGGCGCGACGTTCGGCGGCAGCACGAGACCGCTGTCGTCGCCGTGCGTCATGATCACGCCGCCGATCAGCCGCGTCGACACGCCCCACGACGTCGTCCAGGCGTGCTGCAGCGTCTTGTCGCGGCCCTGGAACTGGATCTCGAACGCCTTCGCGAAGTTCTGCCCGAGGTTGTGCGACGTGCCGGCCTGCAGCGCGCGGCCGTCGCCCATCAGCGCCTCGATCGAGTACGTGCGCGACGCGCCGGCGAACTTCTCGCTGTCGCTCTTGATGCCGTCGACGACGGGCATCGCGAGCTCGTTCTCGGCGAACTCCTTGTAGAGCGCGAGAATCTTCAGCGTCTCCTCCTCGGCCTCGTCGGCGGTCTCGTGCGCCGTGTGCCCTTCCTGCCAGAGGAACTCCGTCGTGCGCAGGAACGGCCGCGTCACCTTCTCCCAGCGGACGACGTTCGCCCACTGGTTGATGAGCACCGGCAGATCGCGCCACGACTTGATCCACTTCGCGTACATCGTGCCGATGATCACTTCCGACGTCGGCCGGACGATCGAGCCTCTCCTCGAGCTCCTCGTCGCCGCCGCGCGTGACCCACGCCACCTGCGGCGCGAAGCCCTCGACGTGCTCCTTCTCCTTCATCGAGCAGCGACTCGGGAATGAACAGCGGGAAGTACGCGTTCACGTGGCCGGTCGCCTTGAAGCGCGCGTCGAGCAGCCGCTGGATGTGCTCCCAGATCGCGTAGCCGTACGGACGGATGACCATGCAGCCCTTGACCGGCGAGTAGTCGGCCAGCTCGGCGCGGCGGACGACGTCGAGGTACCAGCGCGAAAAGTCCTCGGAGCGCGGCGTGATCTCGGTGACGAACGACTTCCTTCTTCTGCTGCTGCTCGGACAAGGGGACCTCATGCAAACTTCGACGTTCGAAGTTTCAACTTCGAACGACGGAAGCTCAGGTCGAATGCCGCTGTCGGTGCCAGCGCTTCCAGTGTAGATCGTCCCGTCGCCGGGAAGTCGGTGCGCGAGTGCGCGCCGCGGCTCTCCTCGCGCGCGAGCGCGGCGCGCGCGATGAGGCGGCCGACGGTGACGAGGCTGGCCAGCCGCCAGGCCGCCGGCGTCGACACGATCGGCCGTCGCCGAGCGCCGCGATCGATCGCCGCCCAGGCCGGCTCGAGCGCTGCGAGCGCGGCCCGCAGGCCGTCGCCGATCGCGAAAGACGCCCGACGTTCTGCCACATCAGCGTCGCGCGACGTCGGCCTCGTCGCATCGGCAGGACGCGGCGCGCGGCCCGCCGGCGCGGATCGCGCGTCGGACGCGCGTCGCGGCTGCGGGCCAGTGCGCGCGCGCGTCCTGCGCGCATCGCCGTCGCCGGCGCGGCCGCCGAACACCAGCCCCTCGAGCAGCGAGTTGCTCGCCAGCCGATTGGCGCCGTGCACGCCGGTGCAGGCGACCTCGCCGGCGGCGAAGAGCCCGGGCAGCGACGTCCGGCCGTCGAGGTCGGTCGCGACGCCGCCCATCAGGTAGTGCGCGGCCGGACTGACCGGCAGCCGATCGGTCGCGAGATCGAGGCCGACGCGCGCGGCAGAGCTCGGTGATCAGCGGAAAGCGCGCGCGCACCGCGTCGGCCGGCAGATGCGCGAGCGTCAGGTAGACCGGGCGCGCCGGTCCGCTCGGACTCGCGCACGATCGCGCGCGCCACGCGATCGCGCGGCGCCAGATCGCCCGCCGGGTCGTAGCGCGGCATGAACGGCTCGCCGTGCGCGTTGACGAGACGCGCGCCTTCGCCGCGCAGCGCCTCGGACAGCAGATAGCGCGGCGCGCCGGGCACGGCGAGCGCCGTCGGATGAAACTGCACGAACTCGAGATCGGCGACGCGCGCGCCGGCGAGATACGCGAGCGCGACGCCGTCGCCGGTCGCGACCGCGGGATTCGTCGTCTCGCGATAGACCTGGCCGGCGCCGCCGGTCGCGAGCAGCGTCGCCGCGCGCTCGCGCCTCGCCGAGCTGCCCGTCGCGATCGAGGAACCGCACGCCGCGACGCGGCCGTCCTCGACGATCGACCTGCACGACGGTCGCGTGATCGACGACGGTCACCGCCGGCGGCCCGTCGCAGCCGCGCGGCCAGCACGCGGCCGATCTCGCGGCCGGTCGCGTCGCGCGGCGTGCAGCACGCGCCGGACCGAGTGCGCGCCCTCGCGCGCCAGATCGAGCGCGCCGTCGGGCTGCGCGATCGAACGCGGCGCCCCACTCGATCAGCTCGCGGACGTACGCGCGGCCCTTCGTCGACGAGCACGCGCACGGCCGCGCTCGTCGCACAGGCCGTCGCCGGCCGCGATGCGTGTCGGCCGCGTGCCGGTCCGGCGAGTCGTCCGGCCCGACGCGCCGCGGCGATGCCGCCCTGCGCGTAGCCGGTGCTGCCGGCGCGGGGATCGGACTTGGTGAGGAGCAGCACGCGGCCGTGCGGCTGCGAGCGCGACGGCGGCGCGCAGGCCCGCGATGCCGCTGCCGATGATGAGGAAGTCGGCGGAGAGCCGCGCGATCACGGTGGCCTGCTATCCTAGCACGGTGCACGCCGCACCTGCACCGATTCCGCATCCGTGCCCATTCGACGTCGACGTCACAGCGAGCGCGCGACGTACCCGGTCCTGATCGGCGCCGGGCTGCCTCGCGCGCTGGCCGACGCTGCTTCGCCGACGCGGCCTCGACGGCACGCTCGTCGTCGTCAGCTGTCGCGCCGGTCTGGCGGCTGCACGGGCGAGCGCCTCGCGGGCGCTCGCGGCGCGGCAAGCCGGCCGTGCTCATCCCCGACGGCGAGCGCGCGAAGACGCTCGCCACCGTCGCGCGGCTCTACGACGCGTTCGTCCGCCGCGGCCTCGATCGCTCCGGCGTCGTCATCGCCTTCGGCGGCGGCGTCGTCGGCGACGTCGCCGGCTTTGCGGCGGCGACCTACCTGCGCGGCGTCCGGCTCGTGCAGGTGCCGACGACGCTGCTGGCGCAGGTGGACAGCGCGATCGGCGGCAAGGTCGGCGTCAACCTCGCCGGCCGGCAAGAACCTGGTCGGCGCGTTTCACCCGCCGTCGCTCGTGCGTCTGCGATCCGGACGTGCTGTCGACGCTGCCGCGCGCGCGAGTTCCGCGCCGGGCTCTACGAGGTCGTCAAGTACGGCGTGATCGCGTCGCGCGCCGCTGTTCGATCGCGTCGGCGCCGAGCCTCGACGCGATCTTCGCGCACGACCCCGGCGCGCTGACGCCGATCGTCGCCGACTGCTGCCGCATCAAGGCCGACGTCGTCATCGCGCGACGAACGCGAGGCCGGGCCGCGGCGGGTGCTGAACTTCGGCCACACGGTCGGCCACGCGCTCGAAGCGATCACGACCTACCGGCGGTTCCGGCACGGCGAAGCGATCGGCTACGGCATGCTCGCCGCCGCGCACATCTCGCACTCCGCGCGGCTCGATGTCAGACGACGACCTGTCGCGCGTCAAGGCGCTGATCCAGCGCCTGGGTCCGCTGCCGGCGTCGCCGATCTCCGCTGCGCCGACGCGCTCGACGCGATCGGCCGCGACAAGAAGGTCGTCGCCGGCCGCCTGCACTTCGTGCTCGCCCACGGCCTCGGCGCGACCGACATCGTGTCCGATGTCACGACGACGGAGCTCCGCGCCGCGATGAAGGCGATCGGCCTCAAGGGCTGAACAAGGCAGAAGGCAAACAAGGCAGAAGGCAGAAGTATGGAACGCGCTGGCGCTGGCCATCGGTTCTTACTGCAGAAGGATGAATCGCGTCAGTCCGTTCCTCACTTCTGCCTTCTGCCGTGTGCCTTCTGCCTTGCAAGGTGGCTGGCTTTGCCAGCCACCTTGCTACCGCACCCACCCGGGCGGGACGCCCTGTTTGCGGGCCTCGTTCTGGATGTCCGTAATCGCCTTGCGATCGCCATCCACGACTTTCTTCAGCCGGTCGAGCTCGGACAGCGCCTTGCTGAGCTGCTGACGAAGCTGCGCCTGCTGCGCCGGGTCATCGCGGTTGACGACGTCGGTCTGGAGCGAATTGACCCGCGACTGCATCGCGTCGACCAGCCCCTCGTTGCGCTCGAGGGATTGCCGCGCGCCTGACATCTTGTCGCGCCAGGCCTTCTCGTCTCCCTGGCCTGCCGATGCGCCCTCAGACTGCGTCGCCGTGCCTTGCTGCGTCGCGGCAGCCTGCGCCGCCACGGACGAGGCTGGTGCCTGCGCGGGCTTAGCCGTCCTCGGCGGCGGCGCGACGAGCTCGTCGTCCGGGATGATTTGGACCCCGGGCGGCACGGTCCGGGCCGGCGGAGTGACCGGTCGCGGTTCGGCAGCCGCCGTCGAAAGGACGGGAAGTTCCCGCGGCATGCCAACGTTGGTGAGCGTCGTCTCCGCTCGCGGCGCGAGTTGACGACGGAGCGCCTCGCGACGTGAGGCGTCGCCGATGCTCGTCGGCGGCGACGTGAACCACGTGACGAACAAGACAACAACGGACGGGACTTGCCAGAGTGACGTCATCGGATTTCCCTCCATGACAGAATTCGCACACCTGCTTGCATGAGGCCGTGCCCGAAGTGCGCCGGGTCGCCGAAGACAACGACGCCGGTGTGAACCAGGGACGTGAGCGCGACGTACACGTGCCGATCGGCGACCACCGGTGCGGCCGCGCGTCCGGACGAGGTGGAAAGCAGCGCGGAATCAGCGGCATCGATTCGGTCGTTGCCGTTGGTGTCGTAGGCGGCCGTGCCCAGATACGTGACCCCGTAGACCTTCGCGGACGCGTCGCCGCACGATGCGGCATTCCCATCAGCGGTCGTCGTGAAGAACACGATGTCGCCCGCGACCGTTGGCGTGCCCGTCGGCCGCTCGCCATTTGTCGCGGGGCCGTCGGATCGAACGGGCGCGAGATCGCGAACGAATGTCACCGAGCTGCCGCCGGCAGCGCGATCCCGCACGCCAACGAGGCGAAACGCTGCGCCCGCTCCCGACGCGCCGCCGCCAGGCGCAGATGCCGACAACTGGTCGCTGCCCGTGCCAAAGAACACGTACCGCGACGAGCTGCCGACGTGCAGCACGGCGGAGGACGAGTAGATCGGCTGACCCGCGTCCACCATCGTCGTTTCCGCGATGGACCCGGAGGCCGTCAGTCGGAAGCGCCAGTAGCGTCCGTCGATGTCGCCGGTGTAAGCCGTCGTGATGGCGGGCGATCCGACGTCGGCCGCGACGGCGACGTCAGCCTGAAGCGCGTTCTTGCGTCCGTTGCCGATGTCGCCGAGATCGACGCAGCCCGTGCCGGCGCAGGAGGCCCCGCCGGGGTTGCCAAGCGGGAGACCGGTCTCTGCGTCGAGCACGAACAGCGCATGACCGGCTCGAGACGCCGCCACGGTCAGGCAGCAGGCCTTCGATCGGCGGAAAGTAGCCGGAGCCGGCGATGACGGCGTTCACACGGCGGTCGGGAGTCAACGGTCCCGCCGCCGGATCCGAGAACGTGAACCCGACACGTTTCTCCACCGTCGTCGCCGTGGCCTTGAGATCGCCGTACAGCGTCACTCGCCCGCCAGGAAATCCGTCGGACGTCGTCGCCGAGAAGCTCGTGCCCGGATCGAACGCCGAGTAGTTCGGGAAGGCCCACTTGAACTGAATCGTCTCGCCGGGCGCGTCGAACGTCGCCAGCATCGAGGTCACGGCCGTCATCCCGTCGAGCGCCGGATCCACGCCCATTCCGGCCGCCGTGACGTCGAAGGCCTGGTAGAACGTCCCGCCGTACGACTGGCCGATCACGAGCAGCGTTTTCCAGACGCCGCCGAGCTTGAGCTCCGCGACTTTCGGCGGGCTGTCAACGAAGTAGTCGAAGCGCTCGATGGGCTGTCCGTCGGCGAGCGTGCGCAGCTTGGGCAGCAGGTTGTAGGGAATGAACGCCCAGACCTCATAGCCGGTGCGCGCGTCGACCGCATGCACCATGCCGTCGTTTCCGCCAAAGAAGATCATCGAGCGCCGGTTGCGGTGAGTGGCGGCGAATGTGCCCGGAGTTTCGCGGCGTGCCGTAGTCGGCGTCCGGGGGCGGATCCAGCGACGGCGGGTCCACGACCGCCGGCGTCGATCCGATCACGGCGCCCAGCGGCTGCTGGCGCACGAAGGGAATCAGCGTCGCCGGGTCGGCGCCGCCCAGATGAGGCGCGATATCGGCGGCTCGCGCCACCGTGAACGGCACAACCTGACCGCCTCCAGAGCCGTCCGGAATGTACGTATAGATGTTCCGCGAGGCCGGCGACGGCGTCCGGGCGAGACCCGCCATCTCCGGACGGCCATCGAGATCGGGCCACAGCCGCGTTCCGTCCGCGACGAAGCGCCAACCCATCGGCGCCGCCTCGTCTGGTACGGGCCGGTAGGTGCGAAACGCGCGCAGACGCCCGTCGAATGACGGCAGCGCGTATCCGGCGGTGATCAGCACGTTGCTGCGCTGCACGATCGGCTGCCCGCTCATCGGTCCGGTGACGGCCGCGATCGCGGTGTTCGGAAGCGTGCTGCCACCAACGGCGGACGCACCGGCCAGATTCACGGAGCCAAGCACCGTGCGGGCGCTGACGAACTCGCTCGTCCGGCCAAGATCGAAATCAGACGGCTTCGCGAAACCGAGTTGCACCGCGAAATTGACCGCTCTCGCGACATCGGCGGCCGTGTTCGCCCTGAAATACCGCCCTCCACTCGTCGTCGCGATGCTCGTCAGCTCAGGTTCGGAGTCGGCCGGCGGCTTGAGGCCGATTGTGACAATCGGCACCCGGCGGGTCGCGCCGCCGGCACTGACCGCGGCGAACGAGGCCGCCGTCACCGCCGGGTCGTGGGAATCAACGTAGAAATCGTCGCCGTCGTCTTTTCCACCGGTGAGGAGGACCACGACGGTGTTTCGGCAAGCGCGGAGCGCATCCCCCGCCATCACGCTGGTGACATGGCTGCGGGCATCGGCGAGCGCGAGGTCAATCGGGCGATCCGCGTAGCGTGACGTATCCTGCCCCGCCGGCACGAGTGCGCCGGTCCCGATCGGGCGCGCCAGCGTCGCAAGAATGCTCGTCGTCGCCCCCGCCGATCCGACCGCATGCACGATTGCTCCGCCGCCCCCCGGCGCGATCGAGAAATTCGGCATCCCGGTGGACGGCGCGTACACGACAAATCGATTCGTCTGCGCCAGCGCGGTCGCTGGACAGGGCGTCATGTCGCGCGCCGCCGCGAGCCCGGCGTTGTCTGTGGTGCGCACGGGGCGATCGCAACCCGAGCTCGACTCCGGGTCGCGCCACTGCGGAGCGTTCTGGCGCAGCTTCAGGAGGCCCCACCGGACCAGGTCGGGGTTCTCGCGCACGGCCTGCGCCATCCCGGACTTCGCAGTCTCGAACCGCGTCGGCGCCCAGAATGACGCGTAGCCCGGCTGAGAGCTTGACACCGCGGCCATGTCGCTCGTGACGTACTTCGCGTCCGGCGTCTCGGTCAGCTCGAATCCAAGTCCACGATAGATCCGGCGATACTCCGCATCGAACACGCCGAGGGCATCGGCCATCGCAGCATCGTCGGCGCGCCGATACGTTTTCGGGTCGTGGTAATTCCCCAACCCGTCGTCCAGCATCCGGAACGACGTATCGACGACGAGCACGACATTGGGCGGGACGCGCTTCAACCCGATCAACGGATCGAGCTGAGCATCGACGGTCGTCGCGCCGCCAATCGACGCCAGAACGGCCGCCGGGACCGAGAACACGCGCGACACACGACGGGCGATCATCGCGGCACCATCCCGCCGGTCGCCACGTTCAAGTCGAGCGCCGCCAGCCCACCGCCGGGCCGCTGCACCGCCGCGGCACGTGCATGCTGATTCGCCGCCGCCTGCCCGTGCTGCGCAATCAGACCCCGCTCGTCAGAGACGGCTCTCGTGAGCGTCACCTCGACGGCCCTCGCGGTGCGGCCGGCGCCGAGCGCGCGGGCTCGCGCGATCAGCACGCCGTTCCCGTCCACGAAGGGGTCGTCATCCACCTCGAACGGATCGTCGGCAATCCAGACGACGACGTAGGACTGGCTTGGCAGCGGTGGCGTGGCCATCGCGCGAAGAGGACCGAAGGCGAAGAGCCGCCACCGAGGGTTGTTTGCGCCTCGCCGAAACGAGGCGTCGGTCACCCCCTGCAGCTCACCGGTCATCGCCAGCAGATCGATCTGCTGCGCGGAAGGAAGCACCGGTGTCATGCCTCCGACGACGAAGCTGGATTGGACCTGGCCGTTCAGGATCTGGTTCCAGTCGCGCACGCGAAGGATGTCGGACATCACGCGCTCGATCGCCGCGTCGGCCGCGTACGCGGCTTCACTTCCGAGGCGGTAGTTGCTGGCAATCACCGCTTCGGTGCTGCTCAGCATGACCAGTCCAAATCCCAGCGCGCTCAACAGGGTGGTCGCCACGAGCGCGATGAGGACTGCCGATCCTCGGTCGGCCCCGGAAGCGGTGGCGGCGCGCGTGAAGTCAGTGAGCGTCATCGCCATCGCCTCATCGCCCCAGGCTCAGGTTGCGCGGGGTCACGTCGAACGCGATCGTGTAGTCGGGCAGCGCACGCGTCGCGGTGCGGCTCGTTCCGGGCACGAGATAGTCAGGGCCGGTGCCACGCAGAGACGCTCTCGACGCCTGAATGCGGAGCGTCACGCGGATTCTCTTCACGCGGAGCAGGTCGGCATCGAACCCGGTCCCGCCACGGCCGCACCAGGGTCCATCGTTCAGGATCGACAGCGGCAAGGCAGCCAGTGACGCGCCCTGAGCCGGCAAGGGCACGAGATTCGCGCCGGGGTTGCCCCCGTCGTCGTACAGACAATTCGCCGTGCCGGGGGGCGGCGCCGGCGAGCCGGGCGGCGCCGGATCGCCCGAGTACTCGAACGCCACCGACACGACGTTGTCGATGACGGGGACGTCGGAAAGATAGCCGTCGGAGTGACGCAACTGCCGCGTCAGCGGGTTGAAGTAGTAGGTGTGCAAGTCGGCCTGCACCACTGCAGCGCCGTCGTCGTAGTCCGAACCCGACTGGCCCAGGTGCCGCACGGACAGCGTCCAGCCGTTCACGCCGGTGACGGCAAAGAAGTCGAACTGACCCGCGGCGTCGAACACGAGCGCGTTCATGCCCCGCTCGAAGCCGCAGGCCTCGCGACCGGCGGGACACGCCGGCAGGTCGCTGACTTCGATCGTCGAGGCCCCCGAGCCGAGCGGGGCGCTCAACGTCGTCTGCGCCGCGACTGGCGACACGTAGGCGATCGTCACGGCGTCTCGACGCGCGACGTCCGCCGAATCGGCGCCGGTGAGGCCGAGACGGCGCGGAATGACGGGGGCGAACGCGTGCGTCAGTGCGCCCGCTTGCGGTCCGGTCGTGAGACCCGCGCCGGCCATGAGCAGGTCGCGTGACAGCAGATCGCTCGCGACGCGCGCGCGCTGCTGCATGTCCATCGCCTCCGGTTGCGCCTGCGAGACGTCGCTGTTCGGATGGACGAGCGCGAACACCGCGCCCGTCACGGTGAGCGTGAGCGCGATCGCCACGAGCGACTCGAGCAGCGTGACGCCACGGTCGCTCATGACCAGCCCGCCTTTCGCGTTCTCACCGTCGCGACGAGCGCTTCATCCGCGAGCCGGGAGCGTTCACCCGGACCGTGCCCTGCCTGGCCGGCGCGCCTGATCGTCGTGACCAGGACTTGAAAGACGAGCGTGTCCTCGGGATCGGCGGGCAGGCGGCCGATGCTCCAGCGCCGGATGAACACGGCGCGGCCCGGCGGATTCGCACCCGTTCCGACCCAGCCGCCGCGCGCGTCGAGATAGTCCACGTACCCCGGAATGTTCGCGGCGAGCGTTCCCGCAGGCGATGGACTCAACCCGGCGCCCGAGATCGTCGCCGGTTCCGTGCTCAAGTCCGTCGACTCGTCGGCGTCGGGCAGGCCTGAGTCGGCGGTGAGCGCCCAGCGCAGCGCACGAAGCTGCTCGAGCTTCTGCATTGCCAGCGTCGAGGTGGATGTCTGATGACGAGCCGACTGGGTTGACGCGACCGTGACGTGGAAGAGCTGCGCGACACCCGTCGCGACACACGCGATGAGCACGAGCGCGATGAGGACTTCGACGATCGTGAAGCCCGCATCATGACGAGACAATTCATTGCGATTCATAGGACATGCGTTCCGGCACCGTGCAAGTGCAACACCGGGTCCACATGGAACGCGCGCTTTTCGGCCCAAATCGCTCGGGCCATTGAAGAAACTGCGTACCTCCGGCTCGAGGCACGATTGAGTTTCTGCAACGTCCCGCACGACACCGACACCCAGGGCACACCTCCGGATCGGAGGGAACAGCGCAAGAGGCATTCCAGTGAAAAGCGCGGTTTACCTAGGGAATCAGCGGTCCGGCCGCAGCAAGGGGCGCGGATCGGGCCGGTTCTGAGATCAAGGGACGGGAATCGTAATCGTCGTACCCGTCACCGGTAGAGGTTTGTGTACCAAGCGACGAGTCTTTCGCCCAGAGCGAGGCGGCGTAGGCGCCCAGCGCGAGGAAGGTCCCGAACGGCAGCTTGCTGGCGAGCGTGCGGCCACGAATGGCGGCGAGGGTGAGACCGACGACGGCGCCGGCGACACTGGCCAGGAACAGGACGACCAGCACCTGCTGCCAGCCGAGAAACGCGCCGATCATCGCGAGCATCTTCACGTCGCCGAGTCCCATCGCTTCGACGCCCGTCGCGCGGAACCAGAGCCAGCGGATCGCCGTACGGAATGGCCGCGCCGAGCGCAGCGCCGATCAGCCGCGGACACGATGCCGGGCGGCAGCAAGAGGCTGGCGAGCAGGCCGAACGACGATGCCAGGCAGCGTGATCACGTTCGGCAGCCGCATCGTGTCGAGGTCCGTGCCGAACAGCGCGATGAGGAGCGCCGTGAACACGAGCCGTGCACCGCCAGCAGCGGCACGTCGTCGCCGATCGCAAAGCCCTGCAGCACGAAAGCGACGCGCCGTCACGATCTCGACGATCGGATAGCGCAGGCTGATGCGCGTCTGGCACTTGCGGCACCGGCCGCCGAGGATCAGGTAGCTCAGCACCGGAATGTTGTCGTACCAGGCGATCGGCGTCCGGCACGTCGGACATCGCGAGCCGGGCGTGACGATCGACTCCCCTGCCGGAATGCGCGCGATGCAGACGTTCAGGAAACTGCCGACCATCAGCCCGAAGACGGCCCAGCCAGATGAACAGGAGCGCCAGTCATCATTTGCCGGATGGGCATCGGGCAGCGGCGCGAGCGCGAGCGTCGGCGACAGCTGACGACGTGCGGTCGTCGGGTCGTAGACGAACGGCGCGTCCGGTCGATCAGCCGGACACGGCGTCGCGCGCGAGCAGCTCCTGCCAGTCGGCGGGATACTGTCCGCGCCCCGCCTGGAATCGCTCGACGAGAGCGTGTCAGCTGGTCGATCGCGTCGAGCGCCTTGAGCTGCCGAAGTCCGCGCTCGGCCGCGTTGCGGATGTACTCCTCGGACGATCTCGTCAGGAGCTCGACGAGCATCTGCCGCGCGCCTTCGCGGTTCCCGCCCTGCGCCTTGGTCGTCGCGGCCAGCGGTCCAATCCACTCGGGCGCGCGCGGCATCGTCGCGGCACGCTCGAACCAGTCGGCCGCCTGCTCGTAGTCGCCGGTGTACCAGTAGTGGATGAACGCCGATGTCGTGCGCGAACTGCCAGCGCGTCGGGTTGTGCGTCGAGCCCCTTCTCGAGCAGCGCGATCGGCCTGATCGGGCCGTCCCGGCCCGTCGCGGCGGCGGCATCGCGAGGAAGATCGCGCCGAACCGGTACGCGATCATGAAATGCGGATCGAGCGTCGTCGTCAGATCGAGGAGCGGCTGGAGCAGCTCGAAGCGGCCGGTCTGGCGCGTGCGACTTCCTGGTCGCGGCCGTAGTGCTGAATCGTGCGAATCCAGTAGACGTCCGCGGCCAGCGCGTCGAACGACAGCATCAGCCGGTCGGCGGTCTTGCCCGACTGCAGGTACAGCAGCCGCTCGCGGACTGCGGCGGCGCCGGATACCGCGTCTCGCGCGCGTGGAGCACGGCCGCGGCGACGCGCGACGCCCGAGCGACCACGCGCGCCGCCGATGTACAGGCTCGCGCCGTGCCGCGTCATTTGAACTCCCGCCGCGAGAAGACGCCGACGGCGGCCGCGACGAGCGTCGCGACGTAGATCAGCGCGTAGGCCAGCGTCGGCGGTCGACCAGCCCGGCGGCGACGGGCAGGCCGTGGACGATCTCGTTCTTGACGTCGAACTCGGAGAACGCCGGCAGCGATCCAGCCGATCGGCGCGACACGACCTGGCCGACGACGGGCGCGTCCACGATGTCGTTGAAGTCGCGAAGGTCGGCGCTGGCCAGACCGGTCACGAAAATGCCGACCGTGAAGACGACCGACATGCAGCGCGCTCGACGAGAACGTCGAGAAGAACAGCGCGATCGGCCGTGAGCAGCGCCAGCTCCGCGGTGATGAGCACGATCTGCAGCAGCAGGCGCGGATCGATCGCCGGCGCGTCCCACGACGCCGCACGTTCGCCGGCGAGTCACGAGCATGATCCAGCCGAGCACCAGGTAGAGCGCGGCGGTCATCGCCCAGACGTTCACGGCGATCGTCAGCACGAGGCCGAGGTACTTGCCGACGATGAACTCCCAGCGCGGCAGCGGCTTGGCGAGCAGGCTGAAGATGCTGCGCCGATCGATCTCGCGCGAGACGAGGCCGACGCCGATGAACACCGTCATCAGCACGCCGGCCATCTCGATCGTCGCCAGGCCGAGGTCCTTGATGATCTTGAGGTCCTGGCCGGCCGTGATCTGGCCGATCGCGAGCGACGCGCGCGACGAGCAGCACCGCGAACCCGCCGATGCCGTACAGCACGCGATCGCGCACGCTCTCCTTGAACACGTGCCAGGCGACGAGGCCGATGCGCGCGATCATGCGCCGCCTGCGCGGTGCGTCCGATGCCGCCGACGTGCTCGAGAAACACGTCCTCGAGCGTCGTGCGGAGCGGCGTGACCGAGACGAGCGACGCGCCGGCCGCGGCCAGCTCGGCGATGAACGGCTCGGGCCGCTCGTCGGCCGTCGAGCTCGAAGCTGTAGCGGCCGTCGGCGATCGCGCGTCAGCTTGCGGACGCGCGCGGCCGAGCCGATCGGCCACGGCCGGCGGCACGTCCGCCGACGACGACCTCCCAGCCGCGGTCCGCCGCGCGGACCGGCGTCAGCTCGGAGACGGTGCCGGACGCGACCAGCTTGCCCTTGCGACAGGATGCCGACGCGCCTGCACAGCAGCTCGGCGTCCGACAGGATGTGCGAGCTGAACAGCATCGTCCGGCCCTCGATCGCGCAGCTGCAGGATCAGATCGCGCACCTCGCGCCGGCCGACCGGATCGAGGCCGGACATCGGCTCGTCGAGGATCACGAGCTCGGGATCGTTGACGAGCGCCTGCGCGATGCCCGACGCGCTGGACCATGCCCTTCGAGTACTGCCGCAGCGGCCGGCGCCGGTCGGCCGCCGAGGCCGACGCGTCCAGCACGCGGCTCGCGCGGGCGCGGCGCTCCGCCGGCGCGTAGCCGAACAGCCCGGCGAAGTACGTCGAGCAGCTCCTCGGCCGTCAGGTGGTCGTAGAAGGTCGGATTCTCCGGCAGGAATCCGAGGCGGCGGCGGGCGCTGCACGTCGCCCGGCGGCATGCCCGAGGACCTCGGCGCGGCCCGGACGTCGGCCGGAGCAGATTCAGCAGCAGCTTGAGCGTCGTGCTCTTGCCGGCGCCGTTCGGCCCGAGCAGGCCGAAGACGCCGCCGGCGGGAATCTCGAAGCGACAGGCCGTCCAGCGCCGCGGTGCGGCCGCGGGCGCCAGAAACCGGTGTGGAAGTCCTTGGTCAGGCGGTCGGTGCGTGACGGCCGGCGTCATGTCGACCGGTCGACTACTTGCCCGGCCTTCTTGCAGCTCGAGCTGGATGGCCAGCTCGAAGTAGTACGGCGGGAGCCAGCCTCGTTCGGATTCGGCGCGCACGCCGTTGATGAAGTAGCGTCGGCGTCGGCGCTGACGTGCAGCGCGACCGCCGTCGGCGACGTCGCGCTGGATGTCCGGCAGCTTCGCGGCGTACTCCTTGTCGAAGTCGGTGACGCCGAGAATCTCGTGGCCGCTGCCGCCTTCGAACTGTCGGCGGGCGTCATGGCCGCGCTGGTTGGCGAACAGCCAGTCGATCCATCTCGTCGTCCTTGCCGCGCTCGCGCGCGCATGCGCACCGCGGCCGCCGCTTCACACGCCGCCTGGATGCAGCGTCCTGCGCCACGTTGAAGTTGCACTTGGCTGTTCCAGCGGCCAGTCCTTGATGACCTACTTCACGGCGCCCGGCGATCGACTGCTCGAACTTCGTCGAGCACCGGCTTGTACGCCTGGTGCGCCGCGCTGCACGACGGGCACTGCCAGTCGTTGAACTTCACGACGATGACCTTCGCGCCGTCGGCCGGGATGCCGAGGTCGACCCGCGGCTGCTGCGCCCACGCGGCGGCGAAGTCGCGTCGACGCTCGTCTGTCCGGCCGAGCCGTTGGACGCCTGAGGCACGGCCGCCGACGCCGACGGCGCCGAACCTTCCCGCGGGAAGAACGCGACGACCGACGCGGCGCCGGCCAGCAAGCAGGATCGCCGCCAGCGCGGTCGCCGGCTTGGCCGCGACCGATTGCACGTCACGTCGCGAACGCGGCAGGCAGACTGACGTCATCGGCAGCGAGGCCGCAAGTCCCGAAGCGATGAAGATGCCGATCACCGCGACGTACGTGCCGATGCACAGCACGCAGCCGGTCTTCAGGACGAAGAACGACGCGTAGCCGAGATACAGGACGACCGCCAGGCCGATCGTCGACAGCGCGAAAGATGTAGCTCGTCGCGGCCGGCCGACGCCGTGCGATCCCGGTCGCGTGAACGCCGCGATGAGCGCGACCAGCGCGAACCAGAACAGGCCGCCAAGCGCGACCGGCACGCCGGCCACCGACCCGTAGCGGCTCAGGTAGACCTGGGAGCAGTTGAAGGTCGCGTTGATGTCGCACGGGCTGATGTAGGTCGGCTCGGTGAGCAGCCGGTAGTGCACCCACGCCGAGCTCGAGCGAACGCCAGGCCCAGCAGCGCCAAGACCGAGGATCAGCCAGCGGGATGCGTGGAGACATGACGACTCGGTCAGACGTTGTACCACAGACCCGACGAGATCGCGGTGCCTCGGACTGCCGCGGCGAACCGCGGCCGGGCACCGTGAACCCCGGTCCGAGCGTGTCGACGTGACTACTGGATCGGCGTCGCCGGCGCGCCGAACGGCTCGCCGGAGCCGCGCCGCCGGTCGAGCTGCCAGATCGTGTTGCCCGCGTTCACCGCGAACGAGCGCGTGCCGGTCGTGCCGACCGTCTGCGGAACGGCCGTCGCGAGTACGCCGTGATCGTCGCCGTGCCGTTGCAGTCGTTCGGACCCGCCGCCGGAACCCGCGCCGGCGCCGAGCGTGAAGTTGTAGCCGCTCTTCTGCGGAGTCGCCGACCGAGCCGAGGTCCGCCGAGATGAAGCCTCGGCCGCGCCGCCCGGCGGCGTGCCGAGGACCACGAAGGTCGCCGCGTAGGCGCCGTTGCCGCACGACGCCGAGTAGGCGACCTGCGACGACGTCGTGACCTTCAGCGACGCGATGGCCGACGTCTCGTTACCCGTCATACGGGCGCGCAAGCAGCCCCGGCACCGCGATCGCCGCGATGATGCTGATGATCGCGACGACGATCAGCAGCTCGATGAGGGTGAAACCCTGATCCTTCTTGCCTCTCATGTTGTCTGCTCTCCTCGTTAAGTTTTCACTCGAACCAAGCTGCAGCGTCGCGAGCTCACGCGGCTCAGCCGTGCGCCCGGCACCGAATCTCGGCCCTGCCGCCAGCCCCTCATATAGGCAACGTTGGTGCCAGCCGACAGCCGGGCAGGCTGACTACTGCGCTAAGCTGCATTCATGATTCAATGACTTACCGGCGCAGCTCGATCCGCAGTTCCGTCAGGCTGGCGTGCGGACGGCTCCAGGCGTCACGCCAGATCTGTCCTGCGACGCCGTCACCCGATTTTGCGCCGCTCTACTGCGACAGCTGGCTGATCAGGTCGAACAGCGGCAGATACATCGCGATGACGATGCGCGCCGACGATGACGCCGAGGACGCAGATGAGCAGCGGCTCGAGAACCGTCAGCAGGCCGGCGACGGCGACGTCGACTTCGTCCTCGTAGAACTCGGCGATCTTCGCCAGCATCGTGTCGAGGGCGCCCGTGCTCTCGCCGGCGCCGATCATCTGCGCCACCATCGGCGGGAAGACGCCGGTCGCGCGCAGCGGCGCGGCGATCGTCTCGCCGCGCTCGATGCGCTCGCGCACCTGCGTGATCGCGCTTCTCGATGATCGGCGTTGCCGGACGTCTTCGCCGTGATGTCGAGGCCGTCGAGAATCGGCACGCCCGAGCTGATGCAGCGTCGACAGCGTGCGGCAGAACCGCGCGACGGCGACCTTCCGGAAGATCTTGCCGACGCAGCGGCATCTGCAGCAGCATCGCGTCGACCCGCAGCCGGCCGGCCGGCGTCGCGTAGTAGCGCCGGAACAGGTACGACGGCGCCGACGCACGCCGACGACGATGAACGGCAGCGCGACGATCAGTCTTCTTGCTGATCCAGATGACGACGCGCGTCGCGAACGGCAGCTTGCGCGTTCAGGCCCTCGAACAGCGCCGTGAAGGTCGGGATGACCTTCACCAGGATGACGGTGACGACGATGGCGGCGATGCTGAGGACGGCGATCGGATAGATCATCGCCGACCGCACCTGCGACACGAGCTTGGCCTGCTTCTCGATGAACGTCGACAGGCGCTTGCAGAATCGTGTCGAGAATACCGCCCGCCTCGCCGGCGGCCACCATGTTGGTGAAGAGCGCGTCGAAGGCGTACGGCCGCTTCTGCATCGCGTCGGCCAGCGACGAGCCGGCCTCGACGTCCGCCGCGGACCTGCGTCGATGCGCGGCGGCCAGGCGCTTGTCCGGCTCTTCCTTGGCCAGCAGCTCGAGACACTGCACGAGCGGCAGGCCGGCGTCGATCATGACCGAGAACTGCCGCGTGAAGATCGCGAGGCTGCGCGCCGGACACGCGCCGGTAGCGCTCTTCCTTCCTGGCCGCCGGCGCCGACCTTGGTGACGAGGATCTGCTCGCGCTTGAGCGCGTCGGTCGAGCGCCTCCGGCGACTCGGCCGCGCGCTCGCCCTTGACGATCTGGCCGGTGCGCGTGCGTCCGACCCAGGCGTATGTCGTCATCGTGACCCCCTGTGCCATCGGCGCACGGCGCGCGCCGCGCCGGCACTGCCCGGCGCGCCCGGCCGCGGCCGCGCCGCGTTCGAGAATCGTGATCAGCTCGTCGCGGTGCGACGACGTGGCGAGCGCGGCGTCGCGCGTGATGACGCGCTTCTCCACCAGCCGCGCCAGCGACTGGTTCATCGTCTGCATGCCGAGCTTTTCCTGGCCGGCCTGCATCGTTCCGTAGATCTGGTGAATCTTGTCGTCGCGGATCAGGTTGCGGATGGCCGGCGTGGCGACGAGGATCTCGAGCGCCGCGACGCGGCCCGTGCCGCTCGCCTTCGGCATCAGCGCCTGACAGACGATGCCTTCGAGCACGAGCGAGAGCTGCGTGCGGATCTGCGCCTGCTGGTGCGCCGGGAAAGGCGTCGATGATGCGCGTGATCGTCTGCGCCGCCGAGTTCGTGTGCAGCGTCGCCATCGTCAAGTGGCCGGTCTCGGCCAGCTTCAGCGCCGCTTCCATCGTCTCGAGGTCGCGCATTTCGCCGACGAGCACGACGTCCGGGTCCTCGCGGAGCGCGGCGCGCAGCGCCATGCGTGAAGCTCTGCGTGTCGGCGTGCAGCTCGCGCTGGTTGACCAGCGCGGTCTTGTGCTGGTGCAGGTATTCGATCGGGTCCTCGATCGTCAGGATGTGCGCCGTCTTCGGCCAGGTTGATCCGATCGATCATCGCGGCGAGCGTCGTCGACTTGCCGCTGCCGGTCGGGCCGGTGACGAGCACGAGGCCGCGCGGCCGATCGGCCAGCTCGGCCAGCACCGGCGGCAGGCCGAGCTCCTCGAGCGGGCGGATCTTCTCGGGAATCAGACGGAAGACGGCGCCGACGGCGCCCTTCTGGTTGAAGACGTTGCAGCGGAAGCGGCCGACGCCGCGCAGGCCGAAGGCGAGGTCGAGCTCCCAGGTCTCCTCGAACTTCTTCTTCTGCGACGTCGGTGAGCACGCTGTAGGCCAGCGCCTTGATCACGTCCGGCGTCAGATCCGGCAGCTCGAGCCGGCGCAGATGGCCGTCGACGCGCACCTGCGGCGGCGAGCCGATCGACAGGTGCAGGTCCGACCCGCCCAGTTCCAGCGTCGCTTTCAGCAAGTCAGGCAGATTCATGTGTTTGCCATGGCCCTGTCCCTACATCGTTTCGCGCACGACTTCTTCGAGCGTCGTCACGCCGTCGCGCGACCTTCAGCAGGCCGCTCTGCCGCAGCGTGCGACATGCCTTCGTGCGATCGCGAGCTTGCGCAGCTCGGTGACGGTGCGCGTTCGCGATGACCAGCTCGCGCAGCGCCTCGGGATCTCCATGACCTCGAACAGGCCGACGCGGCCCTTGTAGCCGGTGCCGCTGCAGCGGTCGCAGCCGCGGCCCTTCATCGGCTTGCACGTCTCGGCGCTCCGTCCTCGGGCGAAGCCGGCCTCGATGAGCCGCGCCTGCCGGACATCGTCGTGCGGCTCCTTGCAGTGCTCGCAGACGCGCCGGACGAGGCGCTGCGCGCAGATGAGGTTGAGCGAGTTGGCGACGAGAAACGGCTCGATGCCCATGTTGACGAGCCGGTTGATGCTGCTCGGCGCGTCGTTGGTGTGCAGCGTCGACAGCACGAGGTGGCCGGTGAGCGCCGCCTTGACGCGCGATCGCCGCCGTCTCGGCGTCGCGGATTTCGCCGACGAGGATGATGTTCGGGTCCTGGCGCAGGAACGACCGCAGGACCGCCGGCGAACGTCAGGCCGATCTGCTCGCGGACCTGCACCTGGTTGATGCCCGGCAGGTTGAACTCGACCGGATCCTCGGCGGTCATGATGTTCACGCCCGGCTGGTTGAGCTGCGCGAGCGAGGAGTAGAGCGTGTTGGTCTTGCCGCTGCCGGTCGGGCCGGTGACGAGCACCATGCCCCACGGCTTGCGGATCGCGTGCTCGAACCGTTCGCAGCGCGTCGGGGTCGAAGCCGAGCTGCGTCATGTCGAGCCGCAGCGCCCTCGGGATCGAGCAGACGGAGGACGACCTTTTCGCCGAAGAGCGTCGGCAGCACCGACACGCGGAAGTCGATCTCGCGGCGCGTGCCGCGGTCGTTGAAGCGCGCCTTGATGCGGCCGTCCTGCGGCAGCCGCTTCTCGGCGATGTCGAGCCGCGCCATGATCTTGATGCGCGAGATGATCGGCGTCGCGGTACTTCAGCGGCGGCGTCATCACCGGCTGCAGCACGCCGTCGATGCGGAACCGGATCCGCATTTCCTTCTCGTACGGCTCGATGTGGATGTCGCTCGCGCCCTTCTGAATCGCCGACAGCATCAGCGCGTTGACGAGCCGGATGACCGGCGCCTCGCCGCTCTGCCGCTCGAGCGACGCGGCGTCGATTTCCTCGGCGTCCGTCGACGACCTCGAGGTTGTCGTCCTGGCGCCGTCGAGGTCCAGGTCCTCGAGCGCCCTGTTGACGAGGTCGAGCGGCCTTGCCGCCGACGTTGCCGTTCGCCGGCTGGCGCGCCTTGCCGAAGTAGCTGCGCGATCGCCTCGCGAATCGCGGTGTCGGACGCGACGACCGGCTCGATGTGCAGGCCCGTGAGGAACTTGATGTCGTCCATCGCGAAGACGTTGGTCGGATCCGTCATCGCGAGCGTCAGCGTCGTTGCCGGTCGTGCCGACGGGAATGACGTTGTACTTGGTCGGCGCGTCTCGGCCGGGATCAGGCGGACGACGGCGGGGTCGAGATCGAACTCGCTGAGGTTGATCGCCGGCACGCCGTACTGGCGGCTGAGCGACCGACGTGATGTCGTCGTCGGCGAGGATGCCGAGCTTGACGAGACTCGTCCCCAGCCGGCCGCCGTTGGCGCGCTGATGGTTCAGCGCCTCCTGGAGCTGGGCCGGAGTGACGCGCTTTTCGCGCAGCAGCAGTTCGCCGAGTCGGACAGCCATGTGCTCCAGTGGCACACGGCCGTCCGGCGCGGCGCTACGGATTAGACCTGCGCGCAACGCGACGCCGAACCCGCGGTCTTCGTCCTGCCGGCCGTGCGTGTAGATACCCGTCGAGCCAGAAGCCCTGGCCGGATGCTTACGCTGCCGCCCGACTGCTGCGATCGGCCGCCGCGGCCCCATCCCGGCTCCAGCGCACGCCGCCCGCGCACCGCCACGCGGCGCCCCAAGCGGCTCTCGCCGCCCAGAGCGATCATTCGACGAAGGCCGCCCAGAGGGTCGACCGTGTCCAGGTCGACGTCCATAGCAAGGGTCAGGCCATCGGTGGGAAGCACCGCCACGCCCACTCGCGTGCGTCTTTTGAGGGGGATTGCAAGTCCTGCAACTCCGGTGAACGATCGGCTGTCGCAGATTCTTCGACGTGAGGCCGACGCGCAGCTTTCGACATGTCGGCCATCACGCCGACGTCGAGATCGAAAGTGGTCGTCGTATTCGCCGTCGAGATCGGATCGCGTGATCGAGCGCATCTTCGACCGTCGAGCCATCGTACCGGCGCAAAGGCGGCCGTTCCGCGCACGTAGTTTGAGCGTCGCGCCGACGACGAGCCCCTCGCACGATCGACTGCAGGATCGTCGACGCCGAATTGATTGATCGCGAGCGACTCCGCGAGCGTCTGCCCCCGTCGGCGCTCGACGGTCAGCGCGGTGGTGCGAAACCGCCCGTACGACAGGCCCGAACGGCCAGCGTGCCGAGGCTCGTGAACGACGTGGTCGTCGAGACGCCGGGCCCGGGCGCGGGAGGCGCTTTCTGATTACCAAATTGAAAGCGATCCCACTCGATTGTCATCCCGAGCGCGGCGCCGTGGACCAGGCCGGCAGGGTTCCAGTGCACCGCCGTCGCATCGTCGGCGACCGCGACGAAGGCGCCGCCCATGCCCAGCGCGCGGGCGCCGACGAGATCGAAGGAGACCTGGGCCTGCAGCGCCGGCACCGCCAGGATCCGGCGGCGCACATACAATCGAAACAGCTGCAGGGTACAGCTCGCCCCAGCGCATTAGCTGGCAATCGACCTGAACATTCGGCCTCAGGTCTGAATCGGCGCCAGAGACGTGTCAGGCACTGGGCACTAGGCACTAGGCCCAAGGCGACTCAGCATCCGGACCGTGCACCTGCGCACCTAGTGCCCAGTGCCTGTGCCTAGCGCCCAGTGCCTGACGAACCCACTCCTTCCCGGATCGTAATTGTTCGGGGACGGTACAATTGGAGGGATTGACCGTCTGAGTCGCCTGCCTCCTGAGGTGCCCTCATGACTGAACCGCCGCGCCTGCGCCCGAGCCCGGCCCTGAGTCTGCTTTGCGCGGGCGATCGGCGTGATCACGTCGCCCAGGGCCACGTTCGAGAACGATCGTCGCCAACCCGAAGCCGGTCGGCGATCCTGTTCCTGGTGGCGCTCGTCATCGGCCTCGCTGCGGCGATGCCGCAGTTCACCGAGGCCGGCCGGCAGGCGGCGCTCGACATGCAGGTCAAGCAGACCGAGCGGTTCAGCGGCAAGCAAGTCACTGACGAGCAGTACGCAGCAGATGGAGCGGTTCAGCAAGTACGGCGCGATCTTCGGCGATGGTCGGCGCGTTCATCTGTCATGCCGATCGTCTCGCTGATCTTCGCGGCGATCTGTACTTCGTGGCCTTCAATGCGATCCTGGGCGGCACCGCGACGTTCAAGCAGGTGCTGGCGGTCGTCACCCATTCGCAGGTGATCGGCGGCGCTCGGGGCCATTGCCGGCGCGCCGATTCAGATGATGCAGGGCACGGTGACGATGGCGGGGCCGTTCAACCTCGGGCGCGCTGGTGCCGATGCTCGACGAGAGCGTCGCACTCGCGACGTTTCTTGGGCGCGATCAGCGTCTTCACGCATCTGGGGCCTGATCGTCGACGGCGATCGGCCTCGGCGTGCTCTACCGGCGCAACAGCCGCGACCATCGCGATCGTGCTCACTGCGTCTGTCGTTCCTGTTCGTCGGCGGTCTGCCATGTCGGCGTCTTCGGTCGTTCATGGGAGCTAGGATCAGGTAACTGAATGACTCGAAAGAAGAAAATCCTCATCGGCGTCGGCGTCGTCGTGCGTGCTCGGCGCGCTCGCGTACGCCAACATCGGGCTCAAGCGCGCGACGGGCGCGCAGGTCACCGTCGAGAAGATCGAGCGCGCGCGATCTCGAGTCGATCGTCTCGGCGAGCGGCAAGATCCAGCCGAAGGAGTCGGTCAACATCAGCGCCGAGACGATGGGCAAGGTCGTGAACCTGGCCGTGCAACGAAGGCGACATCGTCACGAAGGGCCAGCTGCTGCTGCAGATCGACCCGCGCAACCTCGAGACGGCGGTGCAGAACCGCGAGGCCAGCCTCGCGTCGGCCACGCTCGCAGCTCGATCAGACGCAAGTCGCAGATCGAGAACTCCAAGGTCGCGCTGAAGCGAGGCCGAGGACACGCTGCAGCGGCAGGAGCAGATGTTCAAGGCCGGCCTGCTCGCCGCGCGACAGTCTACGAGCGCGCGCTGAACGACGTGGCGCGGCAGCAGACGAACCTGCATGGTCGAGCGAGCAGACGGTCAAGACGCAGGAGCAGCGCATCAAGCAGGAAGAGGCGAACCTCGACAGCGCGAGGTACGACCTGAACAAGGTGCGCGTCGTCGCGCCGATCGACGGCATCGTGACGCGGCGGAACATCGAAGAGGGCGAGACCGCCGTCGTCGGCACGATGAACAACGCCGGCACGGTGCTGCTCACCATCGCGGACCTCTCGGTCATCGAGACCGAGATCGAGGTCGACGAGACCGACATTCCCGTTCATCAAGATCGGCCAGCCGGCGAAGGTGACGATCGACGCGCATCCCCGACAAGACGTTCCCGGGCAAGGTGACCGAGGTCGGCAACAGCCCGATTCAGACGGCCGGCGCGCCGCAGACCGGCCGCGCGACGAACTTCAAGGTCGTCGTCACGATCGACGGCGCGGTGCCGAACGTCCGGCCCGGGCTTCACGTGCACGGCGGTGATCACGACGGCGACGCGCCAGAAGGCGTCTGCGCGTGCCGATTCAGGCGATGACGCGTGCGCGAGCTGGTCGTCGACGAGAAGGGCGAGATCGTGCCGCCGACGACGCCGCGCGCCGGGCAAGGCCGCCAAGGCAGCGGCCCGCGGCGGCCGGGGCCGCCGCGGAGCTCAAGCCCGGCCAGACAGCGCAAGGAGATCGAAGGCGTCTTCATGATCGAGGACGGCCACGCCGCGTTCGTGCCGGTCAAGATCGGCATCGCCGGCGAGAAGTACTTCGAGGTCCTCGAGCGGCCTCAAGGCCGGCGACGAGGTCATCACCGGGCCGTTCGCGTCGGTGCGCGGCCTGCGCGAGGGCGACCAGGTGCGGATCGTCGACCGACGCCGGCGCGTCACGGCACCACCAAGGCAAGTAAGATGCAGCAGTTCCTCGAGGCGGCGAGCATCGCGCTCCAGGCGATCTGGGCGAACAAGCTCCGCTCGCTGCTGACGGTGCTCGGCAACATCGTCGCGGTGACGTCGATCATCGCCGTCGTCTCGCTCGTCCAGGGCCTGAACGCGAGCGTGAAGGACATGATCCAGTCGGAGTTCGCGCGCCGACGCGTTCCCGGTGCAGCGGCGCGGGCCGGCGACGACCGAGGAAGAGGACGAGCGCCAGCGCAGAGCAACCCGCGCATCACGATCGACGACGCCGCGGCGCTCGCGCGCGTTCAGCCCGCGCATCCGGATGGTGATGGCCGAAGCGAGCGCCGGCGCGCAGGCCAAGTACCGCAGCGAGTCGCTCGACAGCGTCCAGATCCGCGGCGTCACCAAGGAATACATCAACCTGCCGACGACGGTCATCGAGCGCGGGCGGGCCGATCACGCCGGGCGAGTTCGACGACGGGCGCTTCGTCGCGATTCTCGGCTGCGGCACGGCCGACCGGCTGTTCGGCACGATCGAGCCGCTCGACAAGACGGTCACGCTCGCCGGCGTCCACTTCCGCGTCGTCGGCGTCGCCGAGAAGAAGGGCATCGATCTTCGGCCAGTCGCAGGACGAGTTCGCGATCATGCCGCTGCGCGCGTTTCAGCGGATCTTCGGATCGCGCCAGTCGCTCGCAGCTGACGGTCGTCCCGACGCGATCCGTCCGTCGTGCAGGCGGCGATGGACGACGCGACGCGGCGCTGCGGATTCAGCGGCGGCTGCGGCCGAAGGAGCCGGACAACTTCGGCGTCCTCTCGTCCGAGACGATTCCTCGACATCTACAACAGCGCGACGTCGGCGATCTTCGCCGTGCTGCATCGGCGTCGTCAGCCTGTCGCTCGTCGTCGGCGGCATCGTCATCATGAACATCATGCTGATGGTGGTGACCGAGCGCACGCGCGAGATCGGACTGCGCAAGTCGCTCGGCGCGCAGGCGGCGCGACATCCTGTGGCAGATCCTGACCGAGTCGATCACGCTGTCGACCTTCGGCGGCATCATCGGCACGGGGCTCGGCTTCTTCGTCGCGTGGGTCATCAGCCAGGTCAGCCCGCTGCCGGCGGCGGTCGAGGTCTGGTCGGTCGTGCTCGGCATCTCGATGACGGCCGTCGTCGGCCTGTTCTTCGGCATGTATCCGGCGATGCGGGCCGCAGCGCTCGATCCGATCGAAGCGCTGCGGCGGGAGTAGCCATGCGCTGGGCCCTCTTCAGCGAAATCCTCGTCGATGTCGTGGGACACGATCCGCGGCAACAAGCTGCGGTCGGCGCTGACCGTGCTCGGCGTCGTCATCGGCATCACGTCGATCGTCGGCGTCACGTCGCTGCTGCGCGGCTTCGACGAGTCGCTGCGCGACATGTTCCGCACGATCGGGCCCGGACACCGATCTTCGTCGCGAAGTTCTCCGGCGGTCAGCTTCGCCGCGGGCGCGGACTTCCAGGAGCTCATGAAGCGCCCGAACATGACGCCGGGCGACGCGGACGCGATCGAGCGCGGCGCGCCGTCGATCGAGATCGTCGTCGATCATCCTCGGCAACGGCGGCCCGGCGCCACAGGAGCGGATCTACTACCAAACCAGAAGACGAAGCTCGCTGCAGGTCTTCGGCACCGAAGACGACTACCCGCGGCTGACGCGCATCCCGGTCGAGATGGGACGGTTCTTCACGGGCCCGGAGGTGCAGCGCCGCAAGAACGTCATCGTCCTCGGGCTCGGACCGCTACAAGGCGCTGTTTCCCGCACGAAGATCCGATCGGCAAGACCGTGCGGCTCGGCCTCGTCCAGTACGAGGTGGTCGGCGTCATGGCTCGAAACGCCCGTCACCGGGCGGGTTCGACGTCGGCGCCGACGACTTCGCCATCATCCCGCAGACGACGTACCAGAAGCACTTCGGGGTGCGCGCCGCGAACCTCGGCCGCGGCGAGATGCGCGCCGTCATCATCGGCGCGGTGCCGCGCGAGGGCGTGTCGCGTGAACAGGCGATGGACGAGGTCGAGCAGGTCATGCGCATCCGGCACGGCCTGCGCCTCGACCAGCCGAACGACTTCGACCTCGTGACGCAGGACGCGCTGCTGAAGGTCTGGGATCAGATCAGCCAGGCGACGTTCCTCGCGCTCGTCGTGCTGTCGTCGATTGCGCTGATGGTCGGCGGCATCGGCGTCATGAGCATCATGACGATCAGCGTCACCGAGCGCACGCGCGAAATCGGCGTGCGCAAGGCGCTCGGCGCACGGCGCGTCGAGATCCTGTGGCAGTTCCTGCTCGAGGCGATCTTCGTGACCTCGGTCGGCGGCGCTGCTCGGCATCGCCATCGGCAGCGGCATCGGCATGTCGGTGCACTGGCTCACGGGCTTCCCCGTCTCGCTGCCCTGGTGGTCGTTCGCCATCGGCATCGGCTTCTCGGCCGGCGTCGGCGTGTTCTTCGGCATGGTGCCGGCGATTCGAGCGTCGCGGCTCGATCCCATCGAAGCGCTCCGATACGAATAGCGACAAGAGCCCACGAAGTCCTGGCGGACACGAACCGAGAAGTCCTGGACGGACAAGAACCGGGAAGTCCTGGACGACCGCGGGCGCTTTTCAGCCCCCGGACCTCGAGCGCCTTTCAGGCCCAGGACCTCGAGCGCTCTTCCAGCCCAGAACCTCAGTGCCTCAGCCAGGCCACGATGAACCCGAAGACGCCAAGCGCTGCGATGAGCACCGCGAGGACGAGCGCGAGCGATCGGCGCACCTTGCCGCCCGCCGCCTTGAGCGCCAGGCGGCTCCGGCGATGCTCGATGATCGCGAACACGAGCGACACCAGGCCGATCGCGATCATCGCGAGCGCAAACTCGCGAGGCCCGAAGAAACGGGGAGACGGGGCCTTGCCGTCGTTGAGGTAGTCGAAGAACTTGTAGATCGTGAACCCGAACGAGATGAGCGACGTGCCGGTGCGCACCCAGGCCATGAGCGTGCGCTCGTGCGCGAGCAGCGTCCGCTCGAACGCGAGATCGGTACGCTCGTGGGCGAGCTCCGTGCGCGTGTCGGCCTGATCGGTGCGCTGGTGAGCGAGCGTGGTTCGGTCTCGCGCGAGCAGCGTGGACTCTGACGGAAATTCCTTGTCAGGCACGACAGCCCCCTCTCACGCGGTGGCCGCGGCACGTTCCTCGCTCGCCGCCTCGAGGTCCTTCTCGAGGAAGTAGTTCAGGAACGTGCGGACGACGGCAATCGCCGCCGAGCTCGCCGATGTCCTGCCAGGTCGGCGAGATCACGCTGCGGATGATGTCGGCCGCCAGCTCGAACTCGAGCCCGAGCAGGAGCCACATCCCGAATCGCCGCCAGACTGCCTTCCGCGCGCCGTGCGTCGCGCCGATCGAACGCCACCCTGAGCGAGCGCCGACGAACGCCTCGATTGCACCGGCGGCGACGATGACCACCGCCGCAGCCTCGATGCAGAGCGCCGCGTGATCGCGCGAACGCGGAACAGCAGCTCTTCCATGGCGGCTACCGGTCGCGTGCGCCGCTCGGCACGCGCACGATGCACCGGAAGCCGACGTGGCAGGTCGACGTGTCGACCGGCTCCGGGAAACGCGCGGCCGGGCGATAGCGCCGGCAGTAGTTCGGCGCGCAGAGATGCGAGCCGCCCTTGAGCACCTTGCGCGGAATCTTGATGTCGGGCTGGCAGGGATCGTAGCTGTCCTGCTCCTGCGGGCCGAGCGGATTGTGCGGAACGCAGCAGGCCTTGTCGGCGTCGCCGGCGTGCTGCGGCGCGATACCAGTCGGTCGTCCACTCCCAGACGTTGCCGATCATGTCGTAGAGCCCGTAGCCGTTGGGCGGAAACGCGCCGACCGGCGACGTGCCTTCGTAGCCATCGGTCGCGAGGTTCTGCCAGGGGAACTCGCCCTGCCAGGTGTTGGCCATGTCGCGGCCGCCCGGCCGGAACTCGTCGCCCCACGCGAACTCCGCGCCGTCGAGCCCGCCGCGCGCGGCGAACTCCCACTCGGCTTCGGTCGGCAGCGCCTTGCCCGCCCACCGCGCGTACGCCTCGGCGTCGTCGAACGTCACGTGCACGACCGGATGACGCTCGAGGCCGGCGAGCGAGCTGTCCGGGCCGTACGGATGACGCCAGTCGGCGCCGCGCACGAACTGCCACCAGTTCGTGAAGTCGCGGCGATCCACGGGCCCGCCAGGCTTGCGTGAACACGAGCGAGCCGGCGTAGAGCATGCTCGGGCAGCGCGCCGGGATAGTCGCTCGGATCGGGCGGGATCTCGGCGAACGTCACATGGCCGGTCGCGTCGACGAATCTGCGCGAACTCGCTCGTTGGTGACCGGATAGCGATCGATCCAGAAGCCGTCGACGGTCACGCGATGGACCGGACGCTCCTCCGGGTAGTGGTTGTCGGAGCCCATCCGGAACGTGCCGGCCGGGCACCCAGACCATGTCCGGGAAGGGCGCTTCACCAGGCGCCAGGGCGCCGGGCGGCGGCGCTCGGAGCCACGGTTCGGCCGGACGGGGTGTGGCGAGCGGACTGATTGGCAGAGGTTCCGGCACCGTCACCCTCCTGGGTTTTCTACATAACTACGCAGTACGCGTGCCCGCCGCGCGAGCGACCCGCTCCTTCAGGATCGGCCGGATCTTGGGGTCCGGCAGGTTGAGCGCCTGGCGGGCCCGCGAAATATGGTGGGCAGTCCCCGTGGGCCGGCACGCGCGGGCGAAATGAAGGGGACGGGTCTCAACCCGTCCCCTAGAACGCCTCGTTCATGGACAGGAAGAACCCGCGCGAGCCTTGCACACCCCATCCGTAGTCGATCGCGAGATTGCTGCTGCTCCGCTTGTTGAGCTTGACGCGCAACCCGAGTCCGCCGGCCGGCACCCAGCGGCCGTATCGATCCTCGAGATCGCTGAAGCGTGAGGTGTTGGCGAAGAGCACGGCGCCGAGCAGTCCGTTCGGCATCAGGTCGAAGCGGTACTCGGCCTCGCCGTACAGCCAGCTCTTTCCGCGATACCGCCCCGCCCCGTAGCCGCGCGCGGTGCGGCCGTACAGGTCCCAGCCCGTACTCGGCAGATCGAAATAAGTCGGGTCACCCCGCGTCGTGAGCCAGGCATACCCCCAGAACGCGAACACGTGGCGATGGGCGGCCGGCAGACGGAAGTACGCGCGGCCTTCGGTCTGGAGCGACTCCCACGATCGGTCGGTTCCCAGCGCCTCTGGCAGCCAGGTGTAGCTCGCGCGGCCGAACCAGCCGCGGCTGGCGTTGACCGGGGTGTCGCGCGAGTCGAAGAGCGCGTCGAGCGACACTCCCGAGGCAAATGTCAGCCGGCGCTCGGTGACTCCGCTCGGCGCGGCCAGGCCGTGCAGGTGCCGAGCGTCGAAGTGATACCCCGCGCCAATCGAGAGCGCTCCGGCGACGGCGCGATAGAAGGTCGCGTGCGCTCGCGCCCAGCGTTGCGGCACGTCGAGTGCGGCATCCGTCGTCGTGTCGGAGCCCAGCCCGTGCGTCCGTTCGGTGAAGTTGTAGAACCGCCAGTCTCCGAACAGCCGCCATCCGCCCTCCTCGATGTGCCGGTCGAGCCTCGCCGACACCTGGAGACGCTGCTCCGTGCTGTACGAGGCCCCGAGATTGACGAGCGAAATCGGTCCGGTCGCGCTCGGTCGATAGGTCTCGCTGATGAGGATGCCGGCCGAGATGCCCGCCGCCGGCGATGCGCCCAGCGTGGGAAGAATCGAGCGGCTCTCCACAGGACCCGGCGGATCGGGCAGAGGCGGCGGCCGATTGAGCAACGTCCGGACAATGTCCGCGACGTCGACCTGTTCCACGGCCTGCGACGCGGGCGCCTGCGCGGCGAGCGGCAGGAGGCAGAGGGCCAGCGTCACGAACATGCGGACGACCCAGCCCTCTTTTGTCTACTTCGCTCGCTCGAGGCTGACGAGGACCGCCACCGTGTAGGTGATGTCGATCTTGTCGCCGACCTTGACGCCCTCAAGATGTTTCGGCTCATTGACCTTCCGGGTCACCGTGCGGCCGTCGGAAGTGACCACGGTAATCGACGGCACCTTCGGATCCACCGCCGTGACCGAGACGGACGCCTTCTGCTGCACCGCCGCCGTCGCACCAGGCAGAGTTCCCTTGCCCGGCGTCACCGCCCCGGTCGGCACGGTCGAGGGCGCTGCGTCCCCCGGCCTGCGCACCTGAAAAACGAGCGACTCATAGTACGTCATCTTGACCTTGTCGCCGACCTTCATCTCGTCGAAGCGCTTCACCTCCGGGCCGAGATGATACGTGTCCTCCAGGCCCTTGTCGTCCCGCAGGGCAATCGTGCGCGACGTCGAGTCGATCGCCTGAATCGTCGCGGTCGCCGTGACCATGTTCGTCTTGGTGACAGGCGCCTGTGCCTGCGCCATCGTCGCCGACGCGAAAAAGATCGCCGCCCACATCGCCGTTCTCTTCGGTGCCATCCGACTCCTCCAGTTTTGATCCGGGGTCTTCATGGATCTCCTCCACTGTCGTCATGTCAGTGCGACTCAGCCGAGGACGCGCCGTAGGTTGCAAGTCTGGTACCTCGCGCGGGCGTCCGCTGTTCTCACGGTCCGCGAGAGGGCGAGGGGCCCTGGTCAGCCGCGGTCGAGGGCCCGCTCTCACGACATATCGTGGCGGCTTCGTCATCGCCGGCCTGGTTCGCGCCGCGCTACTCGCGTCGCGGCTGCTGCGCTACTCTATCGGCGCATGCTCGTCGCTTCCGTGACGTGGTTGGCGTGAGCGGCTCGATGGACGTCTCGCTCGTCGAGCACGGCCTGCTCTACCGCATGGCGCGGGCGCTCGGCGCCCCGCCGGGCAAGGCCGGCCTCGTGCGCACGGGACTGGTCATCGGCGCGGTGCTCTGGACGCCGCTCCTCATCCTGAGCCTGATGTCGCACGGCGGCGCCGATCCCGCAATTCCTTTCCACTTCAGCTTCGGCACGCACACGCGCCTTCTCATTACGATCCCGCTGTTCTTTCTAGCCGAAGCCGTCTTCGATGCACGCGCGCGCGAGGTGCTCGTGCGGCTCGTCGATGGCGGCATCGTCGCGCCCGCGGATCGCGCGCGGATGAGCGCCGCGATCGCGGAGGCCGTGCGATGGCGGGGCTCGTGGCTGACCGAGGCGGTGCTCATCGCGCTCGCGATTGTCCTGCTGTGGGCCGGCGTCCGCACCGATTCGACCGCTGGACTGTCCACGTGGCGAACCGCGCAGGAGGGCGCCGTCTCCCAGATGACGCCGGCAGGCTGGTGGTACACGCTCGTCGTCCTGCCCGTGTTTCAGTTTCTCGTGTGGCGCTGGTGTGCGTTCCTGCTCTTCTGGGCGCGACTGATCTGGCGCGTCTCGCGGCTCGATCTGCAGTTGATTCCGACCCACCCCGATCAGGCCGGCGGTCTCGGCGGGTTCGGTGTCGCGCACGTGGATCTTGCGGTGCTCAGCTTCGCCGCCGCCGCCGTGATCGCCGCGAGCTTTGCGGAAGTCCTGTTTGCCGGCGGTGCTTCGATTCAAGACTACGTGCTGCCGCTTGCCGGCGTCGTCGCCGGCAACACCCTCGCCTTGATTGCGCCGCTCGGGTTCTTCTTTCGTCGCCTGCTCCGCCTCCGGCAGCGGGGCATTCTGGAGTACGGCCAGCTCGCGGCCGAGTACGTCCGCGCCTTCGATACGAAGTGGCTTCGCGGCGGCGCGCCGCCCGGCGAGCCGCTGCTCGGATCGGCTGACGTGCAGTCACTCGCCGATTTGGGCAACAGCTTTCAGGTCGTCCGAAACATTCGGCTGCTGCCCATCGCGCCTTTGCAGCTGCTCACGCTGTCCGTGGCCGCTGCCCTCCCCAGCGCGCCCCTCGCCCTCATCGTCCTGCCTCTGGACGAGCTCATCCTGCGTGGCATGAGGGCGATGCTGGGGATTTGACGGGTACGACAGGTACGACGGGTACGACGGGTACGACAGGTACGGTCAGCGCGGCGGCGCCGGCGTCTTCGGGCGAACCCAATGCTGCGCGATACGGTTCACGGGGCCCCTGATGATCACGTAGGGCACGAAGGCCAGCAGGAGCGCGACGATCACGAGCTCCAGCGGGTGAATCCACCTGAAGACGATGAGCTGATAGATCGCGTCCATCACGACGCCAAGCGTGAAGACGCGGAGCACCGCGGTCCATCCCTCCTTCAACAGCGACCGGCGATCGACCGGGTGCGTGAGGATCGACCACAAGTACGGAGGACGGCCCTCGCGCGCGTCCTTCATGCCGTCGCGAAACGCGTAGAGCATCGCCATGACGGGCTGAAGAATCAGCCGGAAAGCCATCGGGCCGGTCAACCGGCCGACCAGATCCGTCCAGAAGCGTCCGAGCGTTTCGTCCATGCGACGTGTCAACTCACGGCCTGAAACGCGAGAGGCTCATTGGTTGGCGGCTCCAAGCCCGAGCCGCCCTTTAGTTGGCGGCCCGGAACCCGGGCCGCCCTACTTTTTGGAACGGATAGATGACCTTCCAGGCTTGCTTCATGTCGACGACGGTCCAGCCTCGTTTGCCGGCTTCGTCGAGCGCCTTGTCGAGCCGGCCGATCGGCGACTCGCGGTCGTAGGCCCACTCGCGCTCGGCGTCCGTGTGACGCACGATCAACCCGAAGCGCGCACCGGATCCCGCGGTCGTCCACTGCAGCATCTGCAGATCGCCGTCCGAGTTGCCGAAGGCGGCAATCGGACGCCGGCCGATGAACTTCTGGATCGACACCGGCTTCCCGGGTCCGTCGTCGACGAAGTCGATCTCGGGATGACGCAGCAGCGTCGGCACACCCGCCGCATTCATCTGGAACGTCGTCCGGAACGTCGTGCCGATGACCTGCTCGGGCGGAATGCCGTAGATGCGCTCGGTCCAGGCACGCATGAACTCGACGGAGCCGCCGGAGACGATGTAGGTCTTGAAGCCGTTCGCCTCGAGGTACGCGACCAGCTCGAGCATCGGCTGATAGACCAGGTCCGTGTACGGACGCTTGAAGCGCGGATGCTGCGCCGTACGAATCCACCGATCGACTTCGGCGGTGAACTCGTCGGTGGACATGCCGGTGTGCGTGACGAGCATCATCTCCGCAATGCCCTTCTCACCGGCCGCGAGGGCGCCCTTCATGTCGCCTGCCAACACCGACTTGAACGGCTCCTTCGTCTGCCACTCCGGGTGTTTTGGCGCCATCGCTCTCACACGATCCAAAGCGAAGGCGAGCTGGAAGTACAGCGGCTGCTCCGACCACAGGGTGCCGTCGTTGTCGAAGGTCGCGATGCGCGCGCCGGCCGGGACGAAATCCTTGCTTCCGGACCTGGTCACGCGTCCGACGAAATCGACGATGGCCTGTTTCGCGGCGCCCGCATTCCAGCTCGGCAGCGGATCGGCGGGTTGGGTCTGGACGTCGAAGAGACCGAGCCCTGGAACCAGCGGGCCTGGAAAGACCAGGGCCAGCCCGACGATGATGGCCTTGCGCACTCTCGACAACAGCATGTCAGCCACCGCCTGCCGCCTGTGGCATGGCAGAGACGTGGCACGTGAACAGCCTGACCGCGCGGGCATTCATCCTGGCGGTGTTCCTCCTCGGCCCGCTCGTCCTGCATCACCTCGAGGACGCGGAGTCCCCCGCCACGCCGCGTGATCGAGAGCGAGCGCGTCACGCGAACGGAGCGAGAAAAGAAAGAACGACCTCAGAGGCCATGCACATGACCTCTGAGGTCGCCAGCCAGTGGTCAGCGAAGACTCAGAAGCGGATGATGAACCCGCCGCTGATGTCGAACTGATTCGAGTAGTCCGGATCGGCCAGCAACCAGCAGCCGTAGAACGGATCGCACCAGTAGCCCGCCGCGTCGCTCTTGATGTACGTCGGCGTCCAGCGGCCCTGCAGCTTGATGCCGAATGCCGGCGCGGGGAAGAACTTCACGCCGGCGCCCCACGTCGTCGAGAACTGTGTGTTGCCGGCGACGCTGCCGGTGGTGCCAGGGATGAGCAGGTTGCCGAACTCGTAACTGGTGGCGCCGAGCCCGCCAAAGGCGAACGGCCGCACCTTCGCGTCGCTCTCGCCCCAGTTGTACACGAAGTTGACGTGGTAGTTGTCGACGTTGAGCTCGGCGGCGTCGAGCTTTACGGCCGGGCCTTCCGCGGTCAGCTTCGACATCTGACGGGCGTACTGGAACTCGATGATCACCTGGGGAGTGACGTACACGCCACCAGCAAAACTGAAGGATCCGCCGCTGTTGACCCCGGCCTTGTTGTAGACATCACCAAGAATGACACGATCGTCGATGTTGATACCTTCGCTGGCCGTGTAGCCGCCGCTGAAACTGACCTCCACGCGCTGCGCTGCCAGCGGCGCGGACAAGAAGATGATTGCCAAGACCCCTACCACCACACGTCGAACCATGACGGTTCTCCCTTCTCTTCGCTCTTCCCGGGGACTTCCTCCCCGGACGCACACAGGCGCGGGCGCAAATGCGCTCCGGCCTGGGATCTTCAAGACCGGGGCCAGCGCGAATACCCGGAAACCCGAACAAAAAATGGATTCCTGGCCGTCCGCTCACGAAATGTCGTGACGGCCAGGATGGAGATCCCACGGCTCACCGGAGGCTGTAGGCCTGCTTGAGCTTGTCGAGCGGCGCCTGCATCGCACCCCAGGCGGTCTTCGTGGCCGGCGCCAGAGCCGCCTGGCCCTGCATGAAGGACCCAATCTTCGTGAACGTGTCGACCACCTGCTTCGCTTCCGCCGTCGCGGGCTGCGAGTCGGACGCGCGCGACTTGACGGTATTCGCATTCTTCTTGAGCAGATCGAGGTCTTTCTTCGCCGCGTCCTTCGCCTCCTTGGGCAGGGCCTTCTCGCGATCGATCTCGCGCTTGACCTGGTCGACCTGCCGTGCGAGCGCCTCTGCGGTAGCGGCCGTCTCGTCGTCGTTGATCCGGCGCACTGGTGCGTCTCTGTCCGGAAGCGGGAACGCCGTGCCGTACGCGGTCGCCAGCCGGCCCAGGTCGACCGCCATGCGGTCGAACTCGCTCTGCCCCCTGATCACCTTCGTCTGCTTCCTGAAGTAGTTGGCGATCTCGGTGCCTTGCCTCAGGACGGTCTGCGCCTCTTTGCTCGCCGAGTACTCGTCCGTGAAGCGATCCTTCAGGCTCTTGACGTTTTCCTGCAGGTCGTCCAGATATCGCTCGACGCTTATTTCACCCGTTGGACTCCGGACGATCGCACTCTTTATCTCGCCGTCGAGCTGGTCCTCGAACCGGTCGCGCGAGGTGTTGAGGTCCTCGATGATCTTCCTGATTTCGTTGTCGGAAAGCCGCTCGCCGGTCTGGGCTGCCGCGGCCACCGGCCCCATGCCCAGCACCACCAGCGCAAGAAGCGCACACCATATCGCCGGGGCGTAAGTTCTGGTCTTCATGATTAGGATCCTCTCGGGGTTCGCTCTGCCCGTCATCGCGGATGCCCCCGCACAGGTTGTGTTCAAGAACGACGCCAGGCCGCCGGGCCCGAAAGCCGCCTCAAATCGGACAGAGATGCGGCCGCCCACGGCGGGTCGCGGCGACCGATGCCAGGCTCGCGGCCCGGCGGCGACGTGGCAATCAGACGAGCCGGGCCAGGAACCGATCGAACAGCGCGTTGAACTCCTTGGGCTGTTCCCGGAGCATCAGGTGCGGTCCCATCGCCACCACTTCGGCCCGCGGCGTGTGGCGACAGCTCCACGCGGTCACGACGGCCCGCAGATCGTCGCGCACCACGAACAGCAGCGGCACGGCGCCGTCCAGCGCTTCCAGATCCGGCGTGTGATCGACGTCGCCATGCGTGGCGGCTTTCGGCCCGACGACAGACACCCATTCGGTGGACGAGCCCGTGGTCGTCGCACGGGGGGCGCCGTCGACCAGCACCAGCGCTCTGAGATTCGCGCGGCCGAACTGATGCACGTACGACAGCACCTTCACCGCACCGGCCGACCAGCCGACCAGGACGATGTCTCTCAGACCGAGGTGATGGACGAACCGCTCGAGGTCCCTGCCGTGCTGCTCGAACGTCGTGCGTTTCTTGCGCCCGGTGGATCGACCCTGCCCTCTCGAGTCGAACGCAAAGACGCGATGACTCGTCGACCCGTCGAAGTGCGCCATCTGATGTTCGAAGACCCGGCTGGACAGGACCGATCCGGGAACAAAAATGACGTGACGCGGCCCGTCGCCGACCGTCTCGTAGTACAGCGTGCTGCCGTCGCCGAGCGACATGTAGTTGCCACGGGTTGAAGCGCGCACCGTCATCGAGCGGTCGTGCCGGTCACTTCTTCCAGGTCACCGACAGTCCGGCCATGCTCATACCGGTGCGATGGTCGCCGTGGGTCCACACCTTGGTGAGGTTGGCGAACAGTTGCGCGTTGTGGGTGGTGCCCGGCACGCGGAAGTCGGTGAGGTACACGCTGAAGCCCCACGTCAGGCCGGGGCGCAGCATCCATCCGGATCCCACCTTCTGACGAAGCAGCATCACACCCGGCGGGCCGTACACGTGCAGTCGTCCGACTCGAGCCACCGCCAGGTGTACGCCAATCAGGCCGTACGTCGGATTGCCGCTCTCGGTCGGAATCCACAAGCCATCGGTGTGCATCCACCTGAGGAAGGACGAACGCGTGTCTTTCTCCTTCGCCTCGCGCGCCTTCACCCGTGCGCGGTAATCGTCTTCCTGCTTTTCCGCGTCGGTCTTGCATCGGTCCGTCTTCCGCCGTTCTTCTTCAGAGAGGGACGCACACGGAGTCTGACGGTGGCGTTGCAGGTCGGTATGCTCCCCTGCCGCCTGTGGGTCTTGCGCCATCGCAGGCCTGACCAGCGTTCCGACCAGCAGGCAGCCGATCCAAAGCGAGGCTGGACGGTCGCGGCCGTGCATGCGTCCCTCGGGACTCTGAGCTTTCAAGGTCCGAACCACCAGGATTCAGCGGAAAAGAGCGGGGAATTCGTAGAATACCGCAATTCCGGTCACGACATACCGCGAGCATGTCAACATCTCGCGGCGGTCACGCTGGCGATTGGATGGACCTTCTGAAGACGGTCGTTACGCGCGGCGCAGGACCGTTTGCGCCGGCGGACGATCGAGACGGTCGGCGAAGTCGAAGCGGCGAGCGACCGGCGCCCAGGCGAGCAGCAGGTCGGCCGACAACGGGTGGCGAAAGCGGAACCTCGCAAGCGGCTCGCCGGACGCGACGAGGGGACCAGTCACTGCCTCGATGAACACGCTCCGGCGCGCGAGCGCGTGGAGCCGGCGGTGGAGCGCCGGCGTGCCGGCGCCCGGCGTGCCCAGCGCGGTGGCGATCGCGTCGGCGCCGAACTCGGATCCGACGGCCGCGGCGGCCTCGAGCGTCACGCGATCCTCGGGGTCGAGCTGATCCATCTGGCACTGGAGCCCGTCGGTCAGACTCGCCGAGAGCATGGCCTCGACCGCTTCGCGCGTGCCGTCGAGACGCCATCCCGTGGGCGTGCGCCGCAAGGCTCCCAGCTCGACGAGACTCTCCATCGTCGTCACGGTCAGGCCCGGATGGCCGGCCGACGCTTCGTGCAGTGGCTTCACGACGGCGCGCGCCACGACCGGACCAAAGCGGTCGTGGAGATACTGATAGACGTGGCCCTCGGACAGCGGCTCGAGCGTCATCACGCGGCACGACGGCTCGGTGCGCAGCTCGCGCGCCAGTCGATCGAGCGACGCCACCATCGGACCGCCGCGCGTGCGGCCGTAGGTGGCGACGACCATGAGCCGTGAGGGCGCGTGACGTCGAGCCGTCGCCCGCAGCCACTCGATCGTCGCGTGATCGCCCCACTGCAGGTCCTCGAGGATCAGGAGCAGCGGGACGTCGGCCGCGAGATCGTCGAGCGCGCCCGGGAGCTCGCGAGTGAGCCGCTCCGGGCTCGCGTCGATCGCGGCGCCGGCATCGCCCCTTGCCGGCGCAGTGCGATGCCATTGCGGAAACTGCGAGAGCCAGGCCGGCGCGCGACGTGCGAAGACTTCCGGCACGATGCCGGGGTACTGCCGGGCCAGCAGCTCGATGGCTTCGAGAATCACCGCATGCGCTTCCGCCCGGCCGGAGAGCTCGAGATTCTGCCCGTACGACATTCGAATGGCGGGGCGCTGGTGCGCGCGGCCGGCGAGCGCGCGGCAGAGCGCCGTCTTGCCGATGCCGCGCTCCCCCTCGATCAGCACGACCTGCGGCGCGCACGTGTCGGCGGCCACCGCAAGGACCTCGTCGAGCAGGGCGAGCTCGTTCACCCGCCCCGCGAACGGCGCGGCGTCAGAGGCCGGATCGCGCCAGAGCAACGGCAGCATCGCGTTGGTCACCTGCGCGATGAAGGTATATCCCCGCCCTGGCTCGGATCGGATGAATGCCGGATCGTGGGAGTGGTCGCCGAGGGCGCTCCTGAGTTCGTGGACGAGCGTCTTGACGTTCTCCGGCTGGACATGTGTGTCCGGCCACACGTGACGCATGATGTCCTGGTGCGGTGTGAGCGTTCCCGGATGCTCCAGGAGACAGCGCAGTAGACCCGCCGCCTTGCGCGTCAGCGGCACGGTGCGCCCCGCATGCGTCAGTACACCCGCGCGATCGTCGAAGCGAAACGGCGGGAAGTATTTCATGGCCTCTTCCGACCCAAGTCAGGGCTGGGGAGGTCAGGCTACGCGCGCGACTGACAAACCGCAATTGGACCAAGGCCTTGAGCGGATTGGACCTTGGTCCCATGCCCGAAGCCGGGCGGGTGGGGGTCTGACCGCTCAGCCATCCCGCAGACGGTCCGCCATGCGCACCAGTTCGGGGAGCGAAACCGCGCCCATCTTGCGCATCACCTGCGCACGATGGGCCTTGATGGTCTTTTCCGTGGTGCCGAGCTCGCCGGCCGCCTGCTTGTTGAGCCGGCCGGCCACGACGAGCGCCATGACTTCCCGCTCGCGCGCCGTCAGCGTGTCATAGCGCTCGCGCAGAACGGCGAACGACTGACGCGCCTCCCGCTTCTCGCGATCGCGGTCGATGGCGCGGTGCACGGCATCGATCAACTCCTGATTGTCGAAGGGCTTGCCGAAGACCTCGACGGCGCCGGCCCTCATCGCCCGGACGACGACCGGGATGTCGGCGTGCCCGGTGATGAAGATCAAGGGCAGATCGACACCATGCTCGGCGAGCACTTTCTGCGCGTCGAGGCCGCTCATCCGCGGCATGCGCACGTCCATCACGATGCAGCCGACCTGCTCTCGATCGATGTTGCGGATGAAGTCGTCGGCGTTGGCGAAGGCCTGGCACGTGAGGCCGACGGAAGTCAGCAGATTGAAAATCGCGTTTCTGACAGCACTGTCGTCGTCCACAACGAAGACGACGGGATCGGCTGAAGCCATGGACCCTCCGATCGTAGTCGCCGCCGCCGCGTGGCTTCACGACGCTGGATGGCGAGGGCGGCCGGTGATGACCGCCTCCGTGCGGCATGATACCGCCGTTGCACATATTCTCTGCACCCGAGAACGCAGGCAACCTGCAAATCGTGCTCGTCCCCGGCCCTGCGTGGACGTTGAACGGACTTTATAGGACTTTGGGACCGCGGGCCGGGCGATTGCCGAGCGCGGGGACAACCCGACCCACTGCCGCGGCATATCGCGGGGCTCACGGGATCACACGGCGACGAACCACTGCTGGTCACGACAAGGCGGGGTCCAGCGCTCGCTTTTCACCGCACACGCGAGGTTGAACGTACGGCAGACGTGTTGCAGTGCTGTCCGGCGGCCACATGGTCATCGCCTGGATCAGCTTTCGCGCCCAGCCGCACAAGCGTCCTGAGATCCTCAGCGCGGTCGACGACATGGTCGAGCGCATGCGGACGTTCTCCGGATGCGGCCGCGGCCGGCTCTTCGCCGACAGCGAAGATCCGAATGCGTTCACCGTCGTCTCGGAATGGCAGTCGGTTGACGATGCGGATGCCTTCTTCAACTCCCGGGACTTTCAGGTGTTTCGAGGCATCCGCATGCTGCTGCGGGGCGAACCGTTCATCGTCTTCGACGAGGTTCGCGCCCGCGTGACGCGCCTGTTTCGGTGACCCTTCGACTCGGGCGCGAGAACAACGCCCCCGCTCAGGGCAGGCCGGCCTCAGCGCGGCCGAGCGATGCCCAGCTTGAGCATGCGGCTCCGGAGCGTGCTGGACTTGAGCGCGAGCAACTGCGCCGCGCCGCCGGGGCCTTCAATCCGCCACCGGCACGCATCGAGGATATGCATGATGTGCCGCCGTTCGACTTCGACGAGCGTCGTGCCGCCCGCGGCCGCCGTCGTCTCGGTGCACGGCAGCCAGGCGTCCTTCAGCTCGAGCGAGTGGCCCGACGAGAGGATGATGGCGCGCTGAATGACGTTCTCGAGCTCGCGGATGTTGCCCGGCCAGTCGTACGATTCGAGCGCGTGGACGACCGCCGGCGGCACGGTGTCGATGCGCTTCTTGAGCGCGCGCGAGTGCCGCTCGACGAGGTGACGAACGAGCAGCGGGATGTCGTCGCGGCGATCGCGCAGCGACGGAAGGGTGAGGGGAAACACGTTCAGCCGGTAGTAGAGATCGCGGCGGAAGCGGCCCTGGCGCGCCTCGTCGAGCAGGTCGCGATTGGTCGCCGCGATGATGCGCACGTCGACGTCAATCGTTCTCGGACTGCCGAGCCGCTCGAGCTGGCCGCTCTGAAGAACGCGCAGCAGCTTCGGCTGCAGCTCGAGGGGCAGCTCGCCCACTTCGTCGAGGAGAATCGTGCCGCGATTGGCCAGCTCGAAGCGCCCCACCTGCGTGGCATGCGCGCCGGTGAAGGCGCCACGCTCACGTCCGAACAGCTCGCTTTCAATCAACGCCCCGGGCAGCGCCGCGCAGTTGACGACGATGAACGGACGGTCGCGACGCCGGCTGCGGCGGTGGATCGCCCGCGCGAGCAGCTCCTTTCCCGTGCCGGTCTCTCCGCAGAGGAGGACCGTGGCATCAGTCTCGGCCACCTGTTCCACCCGCGACATGACGTAGCGAAGACTGTCACTTGCACCGACGATCGTGTCGCGATCGGCTTCTTCCAGCCTTCCATCGAGCGGCGCGGTCGATGACAACGCGCGGCGGAGAGGGAGGCTTTCAGAGTCCAGCGGATGAGTAGCGACCAGCATGACGCCCTCCTGGGCCATGGGAGCACGCGCCGGCCCGGGCGAAGCGTCATTGTTGCGTTCGCCTTTCGCCTTTGGGAAGTTGGATTACGGTAGGAGGCCGACCGGCATCTGGGCCCATCCAGGCCGCTGAACGGACTCGAACTGACATTGGCGACACGCCGCGCCAGAACTCGCCCCGTGACATCGCGATGCATTGACTCCACCTCGGAGCGACGGTAGAGTCGCTGCGGACCGGGCGGCCGGTCCCTGCTCCCCGACCATCGCGAAAAGTCGCCCACCTTCGGCGGCCCTGCGCTCGAAGGGAGGACTGTGCCCGTCACCGATTTCGTCCTGCTCCTCGCCGGCTGGACGCTGGCGGCGCTCACGATCCGGGCGCTCGCTCGTGAGGCGAGCCTCCGTCCATTCTTTCTCCGCGTCGAAATGGCGGTCGTCGTCGCCGTGCTCGCCGGCGCGCTGCTGGCCGGAGAGGCGGCCGTCGCGGCCTCGGCCCATGCCGTGCTGGGCCCGGTCTTTGCCCTCGTCTTTCTCGCCCTCCCGTACGTCGTGCTGCGTCTGGTCCAGCGCTTCCATCACGTGCCGGCGGCGCTCGTGTGGATCACGATCGGCGTCCCGATCGCCGGCGCGTTGGCGTGGAGATCACCCGTGCCGGCGGCTCCGATCGCCGCGATTGGTCTGCCCATCTACTTTGCGGCCATCCTGAGCTACTGCGCGTCGGCATTCAGGTCCGAAGCGCGCCGTGCGCACGGTGCGACCAGCGCACGGTTGCGGTTCGTCGCGACGGCCACGTGGCTGCAGGTCGCCGTCGCCGCGATCTTCGAACTGCAGGCGGTAGGCGTGCCGCTTGGATCGTTCCGATCTTCGATCGTCCTGCTCCTCGGGGTTGGAGTGCTCGCGGCGTCCTACGCCGGGTTTGGCTCGCCACGCGCACTGCGATCCGCGTGGCGGCGCGCCGCGTTGCAGGAGTATTTTCTCGACGCCGCCGGCAACGCGCCCGAGATGCGTGCGGAACATGCGGCCGCGAACCTCGACCGTGCGGCTGGCCGCGGCGTCGCCTCCGTGGCCCGCGCCGTGCTGCTCGCAGGCGGCGGGCGCCCGTCGCCGCTCGTCGCCCGGAGCGCCAGCGTCGCAGGCTGGTCGGCGCTCGCCGTCTCCCCCGGCGGCGGCCTGGTCGGACAGGCGATCGCGCGCGGCGTGCCGATGACCGGACGGCCGCGCGACTGCGAGCCCGAAGTCGCCGTCCTCGCGGCGCACGCCGGATCGTCGGTCTACGTGGTCCCGATCGGCGGCGCCGATCGGAACTGGGGTGTCCTCATCGTCGTACAGGAACGCGGCTCGCTCTTCCCTGACGAGGACGTCGAGCTCCTTCAGGTCCTCAGCCGTCAGACGGCCATGACGCTCGACCAGGGACGTGAAGTCGCCGAGAAGCGCGAGATGGAGCGGCGGCTGCTCGACGAACGTCTCCGCCAGGCGCAGCGAATGGAGGCGCTCGGCCAGCTCGCCGGCGGCATCGCGCACGACTTCAATAACCTGCTGACCGCCGCGCTCGCGCACGTCGGCAGCATCGAGATGCATCCGCGGTTCGACCCGGTGTTCGACGAGCCGATCGCCGGCATCCGCGACGTGGCGCGCCGGGCGGCCGATCTGACGGGTCACCTGCTGGCGTTCAGCCGTCAGCAGGCCGTCCAGGCCCGCCTCGTCAACCTGCGCGACGTCGTGGCGGACATGTTGCCGACGCTGGGCCGTGTGCTCGAGTCTCGCATCGAGATCAGCTTCGCGGGGGTCACCGCGCCGGTCCCGATCCTCGCCGACCCGGTGCAGATCGAGCAGGTCGTGCTGAATCTCGCCGTCAACGCGCGCGATGCCATGCCCGACGGCGGCCGACTGACGATCTGCGTGACCGCGGCGGACATCACCGAGCCCCGGCACGTCGGCACGACGGCGTTGCAGCCAGGCCGGTACGCGCGCCTGATCATGAGCGACACGGGCATCGGCATGGACGCAGCCACGAAGTCGCGCATTTTCGAGCCGTTCTTCACGACGAAGGCGGAGGGCCACGGCACCGGGCTCGGTCTCTCGACCGTCTACGGCATCGTGACGCAGATGGGTGGACGGATCGCCGTCGATACGGCGCCGGCCGGCGGCGCGACGTTCGACATCTACCTGCCGGTGGCCTCGACGACCGCCGACGCCACGGAGGTCGCTGACGAAGAAGTGGCGGGCGGCGCCGAGACCATCCTCGTCGTCGAAGATCATCCCGTGGTCCGGCGGCAGGTGACCGACTGGCTGGCGAGCCGCGGCTATGCCGTCATCGAGAGCGAGCATCCGGCCGAGGCGCGCGCCAAGACCACGGGCCACCCGGGGGTCGACCTCGCGCTCACCGATGTCGTCATGCCCGGCGGCACCGGGCTGGAGCTCATGGCGACGCTGCGTGAGACGCAGCCCAACCTGCCGGCGCTTTTCATCTCAGGCTACGCCAAGTCGGCGCTCGTTCAGCACGCGCTCCTGCCGCCCGGCGCGGACTTCATGCAGAAGCCGCTCGCCGAAAGTGATTTGGTCCGGCGTGTCCGTCAGATCCTCGACGCGCGGCGAGCGTCGCGAACCTGAGCCCGCGAAGGCCCGTTACAGGACCTTCTGTTTTTTCATCTCCTTCACCGTCGCGTCGACCACCGAGGTCATCAGCTCGTCCACCGAGCCTGCATTCATCGTCTCGCTGCGGCTGGACCAGATCAGCTCGTTACGGGTCACGTTGTAGACGTTGGATTCGAGCGTCATGACGGTGTCCGTCACCATGTATCCCGGTGAATACACCGAGCCCCACCCGTATCCCCAGTAGCCCCACATGGTGGAGTACGGCGCTGGTCCCCAGTAGCTCATGCCGGGCACGTACGTCTCTTCCTTGCTCGTGCCGACGAACCGGACGATGAGGGCGCCATCGAATCCGCCGGCCGCGATTTTCGCCTTGGCCTGCGCCTGATCCTTGACGTCGGCCTCGTTCAGAAACTGGTACGACGGCGTCGAGTTCGCAATCCGCTTGGCAAGGTAGTCCTCGACGACGCGACGGCGTGTCTGGTCGCTGCTCTGTGCGGCGATCAGAACTTTGTTGAAGCGCACGGTCGTCGCCCCGGGCGCTTTCCACACGGCCGTCATTTTCGTGGGGGCCGTGCACGCGCCCGTCACGACGGCCAGCACGAGTGTGACAACAGCAGGACGAACGTTCATCGGAACCTCCTGAACCAGACCCTAGAACCGCACCCCGAACACGACGGGAAAGAACTGGCCGTTCGCGGAGCCTGCCGTGACACCGGGTGGCGGCGCCTCGGGCTTCTGGCCCCAGACGTAGTGAAACCGCGACTCGACGAAGAGCACGGTCGTGGCCGCCACTCTGAAGTTGATGCCTCCACCGACGTTCATGCCAACGTCGGTCGTCGATCGTTGGCCGACGATCTGATCGACCGGCACTGCGACGGGATCGCAGACGAGCAGCCAGGGATTGCAGACCTCCACGAGCCCGAGACCGGGCGTCGCGAGATTCACCCGGCGATAGTAGACGCCAAGTCCGGTGATCGCGTACAGGGACATGCCGCGGCTGACCGGCGTGGACAGCACGATGTTGCCGGAGAGTTGCCAGAACCACACGTTGCCGTCGCCTACGTTCAGCGCCGCGGTGACCTCGTCCTTCACCTCGTGCGAGCTGACCATCGAATCGACCTTGAGACCGAAGATGTCGTTGACCTTGTAAATGGCGCCGAACTGGAAGTTGAATCCGCTGCCGACGTTGTCCGCCGCGGGTCCCGTCACGAAGGTCGGGCCGATGGCAATCTCGCCGGCCACAGGCCGATCCTGCGCATGCGACATGACGGGCACGAGCATCGCCACGACCATCGCCGGGAGTGCGGTCACTGCGCGCATGCGGCTCCTCACCTTGCCATCATCCGGCATTCTGCACTCCGCCCGCAGTATTATTCCGCCTAACGGGGAGGACTGTCCTGTATGAAGGTCTTTGACGCGGCGGGCATTCGAAACGTGGCGCTCGTGGGGCACAGCGGCGCGGGCAAGACGCAGCTGGCCTCGGCGCTGCTCTTCGATGCGGGCGCCGTGAACCGGTTCGGGAAGGTCGACGACGGCACCACGGTCACCGATTACGACGAGGAGGCGATTGCGCGGAAACACACGCTGGCCGCCTCCCTGGCCTGGTTCGAGTGGAACCGGCACAAGATCAACCTGATCGACACGCCCGGCATGGGCAATTTCCTGTCCGATGCGCGCGCCGCGATGCGCGTGGCGGAATCGGCCCTGGTCGTGGTGGATGCCGTCGCCGGCGTGCAGGTCTCGACCGAAAAGGTGTGGGCCAACGCGGAAGAGTTCGAACTGCCCCGCCTCATCGTCTGCAACCGGCTCGACCGGGAGCGCGCGAGCCTGGATCGCGCCATCGAGTCGATGCGCACGGCGCTCGGCCGGAACTGCGTCGCGGTGCAACTGCCGATTGGCGAAGAGAGGGACTTCAAGGGCGTCGTGGACCTCGTCGCCATGAAGGCGTACACGTTCGCCGCGGACGATTCCGGCAAGATGACCGAAGGCGCAGTGCCCGACAACGTGGCCGGCGCCGCCCAGAGTGCGCGTGACGGGCTGATCGAGATGGTCGCCGAAGCGGACGACACCTTGATGGAGAAGTTCTTCGAAGCGGGCACCCTCACGCAGGACGAGCTCGTGGAAGGCCTGCGACGCGCGATCCGCGCGGGCAAGCTGTACCCGGTTTTCTGTGCGTCAGGGCTGCGCAACATCGGCGTCCAGCTGCTCGCCGATGCGATCGTCACCTACGTCGCGTCGCCGGCGGACCGGCCGTTTGCCGGCCAGGACGTGAAAGCCGGGGCGGTGACGCGCCAGGCCGATGACAAGCTCCCGCTCGTGCTGTGGGTGTGGAAGACCGTCGCCGATCCGTTCGCGGGCCGCATCACGATGTTTCGCGTGATCTCCGGCACGTTGAAGTCGGACGCGACCGTCCACAACCTCACCCGCGACGTGCCGGAGCGCTTCGGTCACGTGCTCGTGGTGCAGGGACGCACGCAGACGCACGTGCCCGAGCTGCACGCCGGCGACGTCGGCGCCGTCGCGAAGCTGAAGGACACGCACACGGGCGAGACGCTGGGCGACAAGCAGGCCGGGTTCACGATCCCGCCGATCCAGTTTCCCGAGCCGGTGCTCGCGTACGCCATCGAGCCGAAGACTCGCGGCGACGAGGACAAGATCGGCACGGCCATGCAACGGCTGCGCGAAGAGGACCAGTCCATCAGCTACGCGCGCGATCCGCAGACGCACGAGCTGCTGCTCTCCGGCCAGGGGCAACTCCACATCGAGGTGACCGTCGCGAAGCTGCGGCGCCGGTTCGGCGTCGAGGTCAATCTCAAGCCGCCGCGCATTCCCTACCGGGAGACCATCACCGCGAAGGTCGAGGCGCACGGACGCCACAAGAAGCAGACCGGCGGCCACGGACAGTTCGGCGACTGCAAGATCACGATGGAGCCGCTCGCGCGCGGGGCCGACTTCGAGTTCGTGGACGACATCTTCGGCGGCGCCATTCCGCGCCAGTTCGTGCCGGCCGTGGAGAAAGGCATCCAGGAGACGCGGCTGCGCGGGTATCTGGCCGGCTATCCCGTCGTGGACTTCCGCGTCACGGTGATCGACGGGTCGTACCACGACGTCGACTCGAACGAGCTGTCCTTCAAGCTCGCCGGCCGGCTCGCGTTTCGCGACGGCATGTCGCGCGCGCGGCCGACCCTGCTCGAGCCGATCATGAACGTCGAGGTGTACGCGCCGTCGGACTTCGCCGGCGACCTCATGGGCGATCTGAACAGCCGTCGCGGACGCATCGCCGGCATGGACACGCGCGGCGTCACGACGGTGATCCGCGCGTCGGTGCCCATGGCCGAGATGCTGACCTACGAGCAGACGCTGACGTCCACGACCGGCGGGCGCGGCTCGTATCACATGGAGTTCTCCCACTACGACGAAGTGCCCGGCCACCTGCACGGCAAGATCATCGCGGCGTCGAAGGCCGAGCGCGGTGAGGCGAAGGAAGAGGAATAGATCACTCGAAGGAGGACACGATGAGGACGAGAGCCCTGATCGCATTGGCCGCAGCCGCCAGTCTGCTGCTCGTGGGACCAATCGGCGCGCAGACGACGCCAACCGAGAAACTGGTGATCACGGCCTTTGCCGTCAACATGAGCAATATCGGCCCCGGCGCCAACGCCGTCGTCGAGATCAAAATCAACAGCTGGTCGACGCCCCAGGAGCGCGAGGCGCTCGTCACCACGATGATCGAGAAAGGCGAGGACGCGTTGCTCAGCGCGCTTCAAAGGGCGCGGGTCGTCGGACGCTGGAACATTCCCGGCTACGTGGGCCAGGACATCCACCAGTTGAGGCTCGGGCACGATATCCACTACGCGTTCCAGACGCCTCTTCCTGACGGCGGCAGGCGCATCGTCATCGCGACCGACCGGTACATCGGGTTCACCGAGGCGCGCAACCAGCCACGGACGATCGAGTATCCGTTCACGCTGATGCAGATCCAGGTCAACAAGAACGGCGAGGGCGAAGGCAAGATGGCCGTCGGGACCAAGATCAGCTTCGACAAGAAGAGCAAGACGATGGAGATCGAGAACTACTCCAGCGAGCCTGTGCGTCTCCAGAACCTGAAGGTCAAGCCGGCCTAGGCCGGTCACGTTAAGATTGAGGCGTGCGCGCCGCCCGATCCGCCCGGCTCCTGCTCGTGGCGTGCTGCGCGGGCACGCTCGCCGTCTCCGGCGGCGCGCAAACGCCCCCGACGTTCGAGGAGTTTCTCGCGAGCGTCCGGACCGAAGCGCTGGCGCGCGGCATCAGTCAGGCGACGCTGGATCGCGCGCTCGCGAACCTGCAGGTGGAACCGGTCGTCGTGGCGCGCGACCGGGCGCAGCCGGAAGCCGTTCAGAGTCTCGACGCCTATCTCGCGCAGCGACTGAGCGCGCGCACGATCAACACCGCGCGTGAAATGCACACGCGCCACGGCGCGCTCCTCGCGCGGATCGAAGCGGCGTACGGCGTGCCCGGGCCGGTGATGGTCGCCATCTGGGGCCTCGAGTCGAACTTCGGCAAGTTCACGGGCACCTATCCGACCATCTCGTCCCTCGCCACGCTGGCCTACGACGGCCGCCGGCCGCTCTTCCGCACCGAGCTGCTCCACGCGCTCGCCATCGTCGATCAGAGGCAGCTTGCGCCGGACGATCTGAAGGGGTCGTGGGCCGGCGCGATGGGACAGCCGCAATTCATGCCGTCGAGCTTCCTGAAGCACGCCGTCGATTTCGACGGCGACCAGCAGGTGGACATCTGGACGTCGGAAGCCGACGTGTTCGGCTCGATGGCGAACTACCTGAAGGCCGCGGGATGGCGGGAAGGCGAACGCTGGGGCCGGGAAGTGCGCGATCAGCCGCGCGGCAATGGCCAGGATCGATCGCGCGGTGCCGATGCGCTCCAGCGGGTGCCGCGCGAACCGCGAGATGACGGCGGCACGCCCGCTGCCGGAGTGGCGCAAGCTCGGCGTCACACTCGCCGGTGGCACGCCGCTCCCGGCCACGTCGACGATCTCGGCCTCGCTCGTGCGCGGAACGCGCCGGCACTTCCTCGTCTATCGGAACTACGAGGCCGTCCTGGACTACAACTGCTCGAACTCTTACGCGGTCAGCGTGGGGCTGCTGGCCGACAGGATCGCCGCCAACTGACGATCAGTTCCACTTCAGGCCCTTGAGCTGATCGAGATTCACGTTTCCGCCGCTCAGGACGCACACGACGTTCGCGCCCGGCGGGGCCTTGACCAGACCCTGCAGGAGCGCGCGCCACGGGCGCGGCCGCGGCGCCCTCCGGCACGAGCTTCGCGTGGTGCATGGTCCAGACGACGGCGTCGAAGATCTGCTCGTCGGGCAGCGTGACGATATCGTCGACGTACTGGCGGACGATCTCGAACGTCTGCTCGCCGACGCGCTTCACGCGCAGGCCGTCGATGATGCAGTCGACCCGATCGAGCGTGACCAGCCGGCCGGCGTCGCACGCTGCGCTTCATCGCCGGGCGCGCCGGACGACTCGACGCCGATCACGCGGATCGCCGGGTTGCAGGCCTTGAGCGCCGTCGCGACGCCCGAGATCAGACCGCCGCCGCCGATCGGCACGACCACGACGTCGACCTCCGGCCAGTCCTGGTAGATCTCGAGGCCCACCGTGCCCTGCCCCGATGATCAGCTGCTCGTCGTCGAACGGATGGATGTAGGTGTAGCCGCGCTCGCGCGACGAGCTGCTTCGCCTTCTCGTTGGCCTCGTCCCAGATCGACCCGTGCAGCACCACCTCGGCGCCGTAGCGCGCGCGTCGCCTCGATCTTGGACGGCGTCGCGTTGGCCGCCATGCAGACGACCGCGTTGATTCCGTGAATCCGCGCCGCGAGCGCCACGCCCTGCGCGTGGTTGCCGGCCGACGAGCAGATGACGCCGCGCCGCTTCTGCATCGTCGGTCGAGAAACGCGAACTTGTTGAGCGGCCCGCGAATCTTGTACGAGCCGGTGCGCTGGAACAGCTCGGCCTTGAGACGCACGTCGAAGCCGGTGCGCTCGCTGAGCATTCGCGAGGTCAGGAGCGGCGTGTGATAGACGTGCGGCACCATGCGGGCGCGGGCGTCTTCGAAGGATCGGACGGACGGTGGCGTGATGGTGTTGTTCATCGGATGCGTGGGGGCCCCAGCTGGACGATGCGCGACGACTGCGACGGCACGTTCACGGTCGCGCGCGTCAGATCGGCACGGCCCGCAGACGGATAGGTCACCTCGACGACCACGTCGGTCGCGATGCCGACGCCAACGTGGACGGGCACGTCGCTCTGCGAGTCGTAGCCCGAGCCGGTATCCACGAGCGCGCTTCCGACGAGCCGCCGCGGCGTGCCCGCGGCGTAGACACGCACGACGGCGCCCGGACGCGTCGGTGCCCAGACGGAACCGCAGCGATCGCCTGGGCGAGGCCGGCCACAGGTTTCGCAGCAGCGAGTGCATCCCCTCGGGCCGCACGCCCGTCAGGGCAAGGTCGAGATCGCCGTCGCCGTCCGCGTCCGCCCAGGCCGCGCCGTGATCGGCCGCGAGCGCGCGCACGTTCGTCGGCGTCACGTCCTCGAACGCCGTGCCGGTGTTCCTGAGCAGGGAGTCCGGGAACTGCTTGCCGGCGGTATAGGTGCCGTTGACGTAGAGATCGATGCGGCCGTCGTGGTCGATGTCGGCGAAGGCGCAGGTGTCGTACCGCCCGTCGATGGCCACACCCCAGGCTTTGGAGACGTCCTCGAACACGCCCTTCCCGCGATTGAGGAACAGACCGTTCGGACCGTAGTTGGCGAAGAAGAGATCGAGGCGTCCGTCGAGATCGACGTCGGCGGCGCAGACGCGCACCGTGCCGTTCGCCGCGTCCTTCGGCGCGCGGCCGCCCCAGGCGACTCCGGCCGACTCCGCGACGTCGGTGAACTTCCCGTGGTCGTTGCGAAACAACCCGTTGGCGTCGCCGTCCATGTTGGCGACGACCAGGTCGAGATCGTGGTCGTCGTCGACGTCGAACCAGACCGCGCCGACCGACCGGCGGCGCGTCGGCGAGGCCGATCGCGGCGGCGACGTCTTCGAACCGGTTGCCGGCGTTGCGGAAGAACATGTTCGGCCGATCGCGGAAGGCGACGAACAGATCGAGATCGCCATCGGCGTCCGGATCGATCCACGACGGCTGCCGCACGGCGCCAGTCGTGACGATGAGGCCGGCCTCGGCGGTCACGTCGACGAACTTGCCGCGATCGTTGCGGTAGAGCTTCAGGAGCGAGGCATCGCCCGGTGTGAAGCCGACGAGCAAATCGGGATCCCCATCTGCATCGAAGTCGCCCCAGGCCGCCGCCCGCGTCGGCCGCGCGTCGGCCACCCCGGCCTCGGCCGCGATGTCGGTGAACGTGCCCGTTGTCGTTGCGATAGAGCCGGTTCGGCGTGCCGCCGAAGCCGACGAAGAGATCGGGATCGCCGTCGTTGTCGATGTCGGCCCAGGCGTTGGTGAACGAGCCACCGAGCCCGAAGAGCTCGGGCTGGACTGGCTCGAACTGAAAGGCCTGGGCCTGGAAGAGAACCGCTGAGAGGAAGACGAACGCCGATCGAACTATCGACCATCGATCAAGTTGGAAGCCCACGCTCCGTGCCCTCCGAAATTTGATCGATGTGTCGATGGATCGATGTTAACTGGTTACGACCCCCCGGCTTTTCGCGGGGTCGTGACCTTCTTGCGCGCCCTTGGCGCCCTTGTCGACCTTGCCCTTGGCGCTGGGCTGATCCTGGTCGTCCTTCTTGCCGCCGCCGAGCGCGCCGCGCAGCCGCTCGCCCATCGTCTTCTTCTTCGGCTTCTCGGCGGCCTCGCCCTTGGCCTTCTCGGCCTCGGCGTTCGGGTTGTACTCGCTGCCGATGAGCTCGACCTCGGCGACCTCGGCGCTGTCGCCGCGGCGATGGCCGAGGCGCAGCAGGCGCGTGTAGCCGCCGGGCCGCTCGGCGAAGCGCGGCGCGATCGTGTCGAACAGCTTCTGCACGACCTCGCGGTCGGCCAGATCGGCCGCGACGCGGCGGCGCGCCGTGACGCTGTGCGAGCTGCCCTCCGGCGCGTCGAGGCTGCGCTTGGCGATCGAGATGATCCGCTCGACGAACGGCCGCAGCTCCTTGGCGCGCGCCACGGTCGTCTGGATGCGCTCGTACTGGATGAGCGCCGACGGCCTGGTTCCGGAGCATCGCGATGCGATGCTCCGTGACCCGGCCGAGTTTTCGATACGCAACTCTGTGACGCATAAGAACCTGTCTGGTACTAACGCATGTCCAGGGGATCTGGCCCGGCTCACGCCGGCAGGGCCAGACCCTTCAGTCACTGTCCGGTCAGGCCCGGCTGACACCAGCCGCGCGATGCCCTTCTCTGCCCGATCGGCTGATCGAGGCGCATGCCGAGGCTCAGGCCCATCGTCGCGAGGATCTCCTTGATCTCGTTGAGCGACTTGCGGCCGAAGTTCTTGGTCTTGAGCATCTCGCCTTCGGTCTTCTGCACGAGCTCGCGAAGCGTCCGGATGTTCGCGTTCTTCAGGCAGTTGTACGACCGCACCGACAGCTCGAGCTCCTCGACGCTCTTGTCGAGGTGCTCGTTGACCGACGCGGCCGGCTCGAGCCCGGCGCCGTCGAGCGGCTGGTCGCCGGCCTCGTCGAGGCCGACGAAGATCGTGAAGTGATCGCGGATGAGCTTGGCCGCGAGCGACACGGCGTCGCGCGGCGTCACCGCGCCGTTCGTCCACACCTCGAGCGTCAGCTTGTCGTAGTCGGTCGTCTGGCCGATACGCGCGGCCTCGACGACGTAGTTGACCTTCTTGACCGGCGAGTGCACCGAGTCGATCGGAATCCAGCCGATGCCGAGATCCTCGTCGAAGTTCTTGTCGGCCGCGACGTAGCCGCGGCCGCGCTTGATGCGCAGCTCCATCTCGAGCTTGCCGCCCTCGCTGACCGTCGCGATGTGCGCGTCCGGCTCGAGGATCTCGACGTCGGCGTCGCGCCTCGATGTCGCGCGCGCGCACTTCGCCCGGCTTCGTCGCGCGCAGCGTCAGCGTCTTCGGCTGATCGGAGTGCACCTTGATCGGGATCTGCTTGAGGTTGAGGATGATGTCGGTCGCGTCCTCGACCACGCCCTGGATCGGCGAGAACTCGTGGAGCACGCCCTCGATCTTCACGGCCGTCACGGCCGCGCCTTCGATCGACGAGAGCAGCACGCGCCGCATCGCGTTGCCGACCGTCGTGCCGAACCCGCGCTCGAACGGCTGCGCGTAGAACCGCCCGAACCGATCCGTCAGCGTCTCGCGCTCGAACTCCAGCCGCTTCGGCCGCTGAAAACCCTTCCACAACATCGGATCGTGTCCTTTCGCCTCCGCCCGCCTGCGCGCGCCTTCGCGTGGCTTCGGCGAGACCAGACCTGCTGTTTGAGTCGCCGGCCTCCCGCCGCAGGTCTGAGAGCTGCGGGCCGGCGACTGGCACTGATTGCCAACCCTTACTTCGAATACAGCTCGACGATGAGCTGTTCCTGCACGGGCAGGTTGATCTGCTCGCGCGTCGGCAGCTGCGACACGCGGCCGGACGAGCGCGCTCGAGTCGAGCGCAGCCACTCCGGAATGCCGCGGCCCTTCACTTCTTCCATCGCGTGCTGGATCGTCGGGTTCTCGCCGCTCGTCGCTGCGCACGGCGACGGTGTCGCCCGGCCGCACGGCGTACGACGGGATGTCCACCTTCTTGCCGTTCACGGTGAAGTGCCCGTGGCGCACGAGCTGCCGCGCCTGCGGCCGCGACGTCGCGAAGCCGAGCCGGTAGACGACGTTGTCGAGCCGGCGCTCGAGCATCTGCAGCAGCAGCTCGCCGGTGACGCCCTTCTGCCGGTCGGCCGCCTCGAAGTAGCGGCGGAACTGGTTCTCGAGCACGCCGTAGGTGCGCTTGACCTTCTGCTTCTCGCGCAACTGCACGCCGTAGCCGACCATCTTCGCCTTGCGCGAGCGGCCGTGCTGCCCGGGCGGCACGTTGCGCTTCTCGATCGCGCACTTGTCGCGTGTAGCAGCGCTCGCCCTTCAGGAAGAGCTTCATGCCTTCGCGCCGGCACAGCCGGCAGACCGGACCGATATATCGAGCCATCTAGAACCTCACTAGCCTCACTGCTTCAACTCGAGCTCACCTCGACGTCCATCACGCTCAACTGTCGCTCAGTCGACGTTCGCCAGTAGCTCTACACGCGCCGCCGCTTCGGCGGCCGGCAGCCGTTGTGCGGAATCGGCGTGACGTCGCGAATCGACTTCACGTCGATGCCCGACCGTCTGCAGCGCGCGGATCGCCGACTCGCGGCCGGCGCCCGGGCCCTTCACCCGCACTTCGAGCGACCGCATGCCGTAGCGTCTTGGCGGCGTTGCCCGCGGCCATCGCCGCCTGCGTCGCCGCGAACGGCGTGCCCTTGCGCGATCCCTTGAAGCCGATCCCGCCGGCGCTCGACCAGGCGATCACGTGCCCTTCGGCGTCGGTGATCGTGACGATCGTGTTGTTGAACGACGCCTGAATGTGCGCGAAGCCGTGGTGCACCACGCGCTTCTCGCCGCGCTTCTTGAACGTCTTCTTCTTCTTGGCCGGCGCTTTGCCGGTCTCGGGGTCGCGCCGCGGCGTCCGCTGCTTCTTGCCATTGTCGTCCTGTCGGCTGTGCCGTGTCCTTGGCCATCAGTCCGGCTTCGCACCGTCAGCTTACTCCACCTTCTTCTTCGCGATCGCGCCCTTGCGCGGGCCCTTGCGCGTGCGCGAGTTCGTCCGCGTGCGCTGGCCGCGCACCGGCAGATTGCGCCGATGCCGCGACCCGCGGTAGCTGCCGATCTCGACGAGCCGCTTGATGTTCATCGAGATCTCCTTGCGGAGATCGCCCTCGACGCCGCCCTGCTCTTCGATCACGCGGCTGATCTTGCGGACGTCGTCTTCCGACAGATCCTTGACGCGGATGTCGCCGCTCACGCCGGCGCGCGACGAGGATGTCGTTCGACCGCTTCCGGCCGATGCCGTAGATGTAGGTCAGACCGATCTCGACGCGCTTGGTGCGCGGCAGATCGACGCCTGCAATGCGAGCCATAGTGTCCTACCCCTGCCGCTGCTTGTGCTTCTGGTTCGAGCAGATCACGCGCACGACGCCCCGCCGGCGCACGATCTTGCACTTGTCGCAAATCCGCTTCACCGACGCTCTGACCTTCATCGACTCCACTTCCTCACGCATCCGCCTGCGCGATCCGCGCCGACGATCCGTCCGCGCTCGATCGCGTGGGCTCAGCTCCACCGTCACCCGATCGCCGACGACCAGCCGCACGAAATTGCGTCCCGTGCCCGACGCCGCGTGCGCGATCACCTCGCGCCCGCCGTCGATCGCCACCCGGTAGAGCGCCCGCGGCAGAACCGCCAGCACGACGCCCGCGACCGGCTGGCCCGCCATCGCCGGCGCTATCTCGCGACCGCTCCGCGCCGGCGCGCCGTTCGCGCGCCGTCAGCACGAGCGGCCCGGCCGCCGTCACCGCCACGGTGTGCTCGAAGTGCGCCGCCAGGCTGCCGTCGCGCGTCACCGCCGTCCAGCCGTCCGCCAGCACCCTCGTCTCCGGCCGGCCCATCGCGACCATCGGCTCGATCGCGAGCACCATGCCCTCGGCCAGCTTCGGCCCGCGGCCCGGCTGGCCGTAGTTCGGGAATCTGCGGCTCCTCGTGGAGCTGCTCGCCGATCCCGTGGCCGACGAACTCGCGGACGACCGAAAACCCGTGCGCCTCGACCCACTCCTGCACCGCGTGGCCGATGTCCGACAGCCGGCCGCCGACCTGCACCTGCGCGATCGCCCGCTCGAGCGACTCGCGCGTCACCCGCAGCAGCGTCGTCGTCCGCTCCGGCACCTGGCCGACCGGCACCGTCACCGCCGAGTCGCCGAAGTACCCGCCGAGCTTCACGCCGACGTCGAGCGAGATGATGTCGCCGTCGCGCAGCACCCGCGACGCCGACGGAATCCCGTGCACCACCTCCTCGTTGATCGACGCGCACAGCGTCGCGGGATACCCGCGATAGCCCTTGAACGCCGGCTCGGCGCCGCCGTCGCGCACCAGCCGCTCCGCCAGCCGATCGAGATCCGCGGTCGTCACGCCCGGCGCCACCGCGGCTTCGAGCTGCGACCAGCACCTCGGCCACGAACTGGTTCGCCGCGCGCATCCGTTCGATCTCCGCGGCCGACCGGCAGACGATCACCGGCGTCCTCCCACGCACCGACGCGACCGCGGCGGCGATGTCGGCCGCCACCGCGTCCGGCGTCTGGTCGCCGTCCACCGACCGGAACGTCGGCCGCCGCCGGTAGAACTCGACGAGCGGCTGCGTGTCGCGCGCGTACACCCGCAGCCGCTCGCGCACCACGTCCACGTTGTCGTCGCGGCGCTGCACCAGCGCGCCGCCGCACTGGGCGCACGCCGTCGACGCCCGGCGCGCGCGATCCAGCCGCACGTTCGCGCAGATCCGCCGCAGCGTCAGCCGCTCGACCAGCGTCTCCTCCGGCACCTCGATGTTCACGCACCACGAGCGGCGGCGCGCCGGCGATCAGGTCGTCGAGCGCCTCGGCCTGCGCCACCGTGCGCGGAAACCCGTCGAGCACGAACCCGCGCCGCGCGTCCGGCCGCGTCAGCCGCTCCCGCACGATCCCGATCATGATCTCGTCGCCGACGAGCTGGCCCGCATCCATGACGGCCTTGGCCGCGCGGCCGAGCGGCGGTGCCCGCCTGCACGGCCTCGCGCAGGATGTCGCCGGTCGAGACGCGCGGCACCCTGCGCGCCGCGCGCGAACCGCTCCGCCTGCGTGCCCTTGCCGGCCCCCGGCGGGCCCAGCATGACCAGTCGGACTGGCCCCTCGTTCACGGCGAACGTCACGCCTGCCGTCGTACCCGTCCGGCCGCGATCATCCGCGGCGTCCGCGGATCCGCGTCTTCTTCATGAAGCCGTCGTAGTGCCGCATGATCAGCTGCGACTCGACCTGCTGCACGGTGTCCATCGCGACGCCGACGATGATCAGCAGCGACGTGCCGCCGAAATAGAACGTGCACGTTCATGCCCTCGGTGATGAACCGCGGCAGGATCGCGTCGAGCCGTTCGCCGATGAACGGAATCGGCGCGACCTTGAACCCGGTCAGCATGAACTCGGGCAGCAGCGCGATCGACCGCCAGATACACGCGCGCCGGCCAGCGTCACGCGCGCCAGAATCGTGTCGATGTACTCGGCCGTCCGCTTGCCCGGCCGGATGCCCGGCACGAACCCGCCGTACTTCCGCATGTTCTCCGCGACGTCATCCGGATTGAAGATGATCGCCGTGTAGAAGTACGCGAAGAAGATGATCATCCCGACGTACAGCAGGTTGTAGAGCGGATACCCGATGCTGAGCTGCGTAATCGCCTGGTCCATGAAGCCGCCCGCGGGGAACATCGGCTGCAGCGTCTGCGGAAACGCCAGGATCGACGACGCGAAGATGACGGGCATGACGCCGCCCGTGTTCACCTTCAGCGGGATGTGCGTGCTGGCGCCGCCGTACATCCGCCGGCCGACCATGCGCCGCGCGTACTGCACGGTGACGCGCCGGTGGCCGCGCTCGACGAACACGACCGCGGCGACGACCGCGACCATCAGCAGCAGCAGCGACCAGCAGCCGGAGCAGGCCCATCTCGCCCGTCTGCAGCTGCGCAGAACGTCGTCAGCGCCGCGCGCGGCAGGCCGACGACGATGCCCGCGTAGATCAGCAGCGACATGCCGTTGCCGATGCCGCGCTCGGTGATCTGCTCGCCGAGCCACATCACGAGCACCGAGCCGGTCGTCAGCGTCAGCACCGTCATGAGCCGGAAGCCCCAGCCCGGGTCGTAGACGATCGGCAGGCCGCCCGCGACCTGCGTCGTGTTCTCGAGGAAGAACGCGATGCCGAGCGCCTGCACGATGCTCAGCACGATCGTGCCGTAGCGCGTGTACTGCGTGATCTTGCGCCGGCCCAGCTCGCCTTCCTTCGACAGCCGCTCGAGGTACGGCCAGACGACCGTCAGCAGCTGCAGAATGATCGACGCGCTGATGTACGGCATCACGCCGAGCGCGAACACGGTCATCTGCGACAGGTTGCTGCCCGAGAACATGTCGTACAGGCCGAACAGACTGCTCTGAGCCGCCTGTTCCGCCAGTAGCACGAGCGCCGTCGGTGTTGATCCCGGGCGTCGGGATGTGCCCGCCAACGCCGATAGACCGCGAGGAGGCCGAAGGTGAAGAGCACCCGCTTGCGCAGTTCCGGAATCGCGAAGATGTTCTTGAGGCTGTCCATATCGACTACTGTTTCGCCGGTCACTATCACCGCTGATGTTCCGCCGGCCGCGGCGATCTTCTCCGCCGCCGACCCGCTGAACTTGTGCGCCTGCACCGTCAGCTTCTTCGCGATGTCGCCGCGGCCGAGCACCTTGACCTGCGCCGTCGCGTCGCGGACGAGCCCGCGCTCGCGCAGCAGCTCCGGCGTCACCGACGAGCCGGCCTCGAACACCTCGGCCAGCGTGTCGAGATTGACGACCGCGTACTCGACGCGGAACGGGTTGTGGAACCCGCGCTTCGGCACGCGCCGGTGCAGCGGCATCTGGCCGCCCTCGAACCCGCGCTTGAAGCGGAAGCCCGACCGCGACTTGCGCGCCCTTGTTGCCGCGCGACGCCGTCTTGCCGTGCCCGGATCCCGGGCCGCGGCCGACGCGCTTCGCGGATGCTTGGCGCCCTTGGGCGGGCGAAGGTTGTTCAGCGACATCGCTACACCTCTCGGCACTGGCACTGGTCCTCGACCTGACGAGATGGCGGACCTTCAGAATCAGCCCGCGCGTCGCCGGCGTGTCGTCGACCTCGACCGTGTGGCGGATGCGGCGCAGGCCGAGCCCGCGCAGCGCGAGCGTCTGCTTCCTGTCGAAGCCGATCCCGCTCCGCAGCTGCGTCACCTTCAGCGTCTTCATCGCCATGCTCGTCGTCCGTGCACTGTCGACGCGACGCTCAGCGGCCGACGCCGATCAGCTCCTCGAGCTCCTTGCCGCGCAGCCGCGCGACCGCCGCCGGATCGCGCAGCAGCCCGAGCGCCGCGAACGTCGCGCGCACCACGTTGTGCGGATTGGCCGATCCGAGCGACTTGGTCAGCACGTTGTGAATGCCCGCCGACTCGACGACGGCGCGCACCGCGCCGCCGGCGATGATGCCGGTGCCGTCCGGCGCCGGCTTCAGCAGCACCGACCCGGCGCCGAAGCGCCCGAGCACCGGATGCGGAATCGACGTCCCGGTCATCGGCACGCGCACCAGCGCCTTCTTCGCCGCCTCGATCGCCTTCTTGATGGCCGACGGCACTTCCTTCGCCTTGCCGATGCCGAAGCCGACCACGCCGTGCCCGTCGCCGATCGACGACGAGCGCGCTGAAGCTCAGGTTCTTGCCGCCCTTGACGACCTTCGTGACGCGGCTGATGGACACGACGGTGTCCTTCAGCTCGAGCTCCGACGGCGTCGATCTTCTCGCGAAACACCATGTGGGATTCCTCTCCGGAACGTCGCGTTAGAACTCCAGCCCGGCTTTGCGCGCCGCGTCCGCCACGGCGCGCACGCGGCCGTGATACAGATTGCCGCCGCGATCGAACACGACGCGCGTGATGCCCTTTTCCTTCAGCCGCTCGGCGATGACCTGGCCGAGCGCCTCGGCGCCGGCCAGGTTGCCGCCGCGCACCTTGCCGCGGAAGACGGTCTTCAGCGCCGGCTCCGTGCTCGCCGGCGGCGACGACCGTCTTGCCGGCCATGTCGTCGATCACCTGCGCGTAGATGTGCGTCGACCGACCGGAACACCGCCAGCCGCGGCCGCTCGGCCGTGCCGTGAATCCGCTTGCGCTGGCGCAGCCGGATGCGCTCGCGGCGATCCTTCTTGGTTCGAATCTTCATGACAACCTCTGCCTGCGCCCTTCAACCTCGAACCTGCGCCGTTAGGCGCCCGTCTTGCCGACCTTCTTCTTCAGCACTTCGCCCGTGTACCGCACGCCCTTCTGCTTGTACGGATCCGGCTTGCGCATGCGGCGGATGTTGGCCGCCACCTGGCCGACGAGCTGCCGGTCGATGCCCGTCACGGTGACGTGCGTCTGCTTGTCGATCGCGACGTCGATGCCCGGCCGGGATGTCGAACACCACCGGATGCGAGTAGCCGAGCGCGAACACCACCTGCTTGCCCTTGACCTCCGCGCGGTAGCCGACGCCGACGATGTCGAGCTCCTTCTTGAAGCCGTCGGTCACGCCCGCGACGGCGTTGGCCATCAGGCTGCGCGCCAGGCCGTGGAACTTGCTCGAGCTCCGGGTCCGGCCGCGTTCGGTCGCGGCGACGAGCTCGGCGCCCTTCACCTCGAACTTCACGCCGGGCGGCACGCGCTGCGTCAGCGTGCCCTTCGGCCCCTTCACCTCGACGGCGTCGGCGTGCACGGTGACGGTCACGCCCTTGGGCACGGGAATCGGTTTCTTGCCGATTCGAGACATGTTCGATCTCTCTCGGCTCGAGCCTTTTACCAGATGTTGCAGAGCACTTCGCCGCCGACGCCGGCCTTGACGGCGTCGCGGCCGGTCATCACGCCGCGCGAGGTCGTCAGGATGCTCGTGCCGAGCCCGCCCATGCACCTTCGGCACGTCGTCGCGGCCGAAGTAGACGCGGCGGCCGGGCCGGCTCACGCGCTCGAGGCCGGAGATGACGTTCTCGCCGCGCGGGCCGTACTTCAGCGACGAGGCGGATCACCGGCTGCGGCCGGCGCCTCGGCCGGTCGGCTCGACGAGCTTGAAGCCCTGGATGTAGCCTTCCTGCTCGAGGATCCGGGCGATCTCCGCCTTGAAGCGCGACGCCGGCACGTCCACGCGCGGATGGCGCGCGTGCACGGCGTTGCGAATCCGCGTCAGCATGTCTGCGATCGGGTCAGTCATACGCTGCTGTCACCTAAGCACAATCCAACGTCGTCTCTCGTCTCACCAGCTGCTCTTGATCACGCCCGCGACTTCGCCGCGGAGCGCGAGCTCGCGGAAGCACAGACGGCACAGCGCGAACTTGCGCAGATAGGCGCGCGGCCGGCCGCACTTGCGGCAGCGGTTGCGGTGCCGGATCGCGAACTTCGGCTTCCTCTGGTCCTTGACGATCTTTGCGGTCGTCGCCATCGTTTCGGTCGCTTTCGCTCTCTGTTAGTTCTGCCCTGAACGGCATGCCCATCAGCTGCAGCAGCCGCCGCGCTTCTTCGTCGGTCTTCGCGGTCGTCACGAACGAGATGTTCATGCCGCGCGCCTTGTCGACCTTCAGGTAGTCGATCTCCGGAAACATCAGCTGGTCGCGCAGGCCGAGCGTGTAGTTGCCGCGGCCGTCGAAGCCCTTCGCCGACACGCCGCGGAAGTCGCGCACGCGCGGCAGCGCGATCGAGATCAGCCGGTCGAGGAACTCGTACATCCGCTCGCCGCGCAGCGTGACCATCGCGCCGATCGGCATGTTCTTGCGCACCTTGAACTGCGCGATCGACTTCTTCGAGCGCGTCACGGCCGCCTTCTGGCCGGTGATCTTGCCGAGCTCCTCGGCGCCGGTGTCGACGATCTTCGCGTTCTGCGTGCCCTCGCCGAGGCCCATGTTGACCACGACCTTCGTGATCTTGGGCACGGCCATGACGTTCGTGTAGCCGAACTCCTTGCGGAGCGCCGGGCATGACGTCCTGCTGGTAGCGTTCCTTCAGGCGGCTCATTTGTCGACCACTCCCTTGCACTTCCCGCAGAACCGCACGCGGCGGCCGTCGTCGAGCCGCTTGCGGCCGATGCGCGTCGGCGCGCCGCACTCCGGGCAGACGAGCTGCACGTTGGCCGAGGCGAGCGACGCCTCGCGCTCGACGATGCCGCCCTTGATGTTCTTCTGCGGGTTGGGCCGCGTGTGGCGCTTGATGAAGTTCACGCCCTCGACGATCACGCGGCCCTTGTCCGGAATCACGCGCAGCACGCGGCCGCGCTTGCCGCGATCGCGGCCGGTGATCACGACGACGTTGTCGTTCTTCCTGAATGGCCATGCGCGACGGCATCACAGAACCTCCGGCGCGAGCGAGATGATCTTCATGAACCGGCGCTCGCGCAGCTCGCGGGCCACCGGCCCGAACACGCGCGTGCCGATCGGCTCGCCCTCGTTGTTGATGAGCACGGCGGCGTTCCGGTCGAACCGGATGTAGCTGCCGTCCTTGCGGCGCAGCTCCTTGCGCGTCCGGACGATGACGGCCTTGACGACCTGGCCCTTCTTGACCGTCGCGTCCGGCGTCGCTTCCTTCACCGACGCCGTGACGATGTCGCCGATGCGCGCGTAGCGGCCCGTCGAGCCGCCGATCGGGTTGATGACCGCGATCTTGCGCGCGCCGGAGTTGTCGGCCACGTCGAGAATCGAACGCATCTGAATCATGGCTAGACTCTCCTTCGCCCGCTCGACGATGCGGGTCACGACCCAGCGCTTGCGGCGGCTGAGCGGACGCGACGCGACGAGCGCCACGCGGTCGCCGACCTTCGCCTCGTTCTTCTCGTCGTGCGCCATGAACCGCGACGTCAGCCGCTGCTGCTTGCCGTACAGCCCGTCGCGCACCTGGCGCTCGATGGTGACGACCACGCTCTTGGTCCATCTTGTTGCTGACGACCGTGCCGACGATTTCCGTCTTGGCCATGGCTAGTCCTTGGCGCCCTTCTCGCGCAGCACCGTCTTCACGCGCGCGCAGCTCGCGGCGCAGCGGCCGAATCTTGTTGCCCGCCTCGCCCTGCCCCATCGACTTCTGCAGGCGCAGGCGGAACACCTGGTCGTCCAGCTCGCGCGCGCGCTGCCGCAGATCGTCGACCGTCAGCCCGCGCAGCTCCGTCAGCAGTTCCGGCACCTTCATGACCGTGCTCCTCGGCCGAAGCGCGTCGCAAAGCGCGTCTTCATCGGCAGCTTCGCCGACGCCAGCCGCATCGCCGCGCGCGCCTCGATCAGCCGAGACGCCTTCCATCTCGAACAGGATCCGGCCCGGCTTGATGACCGCGACCCAGCCCTCGGGCGCGCCCTTGCCCTTGCCCATGCGCGTTTCCTGCGGCTTCTTGGTGATCGGCTTGTCCGGGAAACACGCGAATCCAGACCTTGCCGCCGCGCTTGATGCCGCGCGTCAGCGCGACGCGCGCCGCTTCGATCTGCCGATCGGTCAGCCAGCACGGCTCGAGCGCCATCAGCCCGAAGTCGCCGAACGAGACCGTCGACCCGCGCCACGCCAGCCCGCGCATCCGTCCGCGCTGCTGCTTGCGATACTTGACTTTCTTCGGCATCAACATAGAAACACCTGCGAACAACTAGTGCCTAGTGCCCAGCGCCTACGAAGTCATTAGGCGCGCGCCGCGCGCCGAGGCTGCCGGTACTCTTCCTCGCGCCCGGCCTTCGGCGTCAGCCGCTCGCCCTTGTAGAGCCACACCTTCACGCCGATCGTGCCGTAGGTCGTGAACGCCTCGGCGAACCCGTAGTCGATGTCCGCGCGCAGCGTCTGCAGCGGCAGCTGGCCGTGCAGGTACCACTCGGACCGCGCGATTTCCGCGCCGTTCAGCCGGCCGGACACGCGCACCTTGATGCCGCGCGCGCCGAACCGCAGCGCCGACTCGACGGCCTTGCGCATCGCGCGGCGGAACGCCACGCGCTTCTCGAGCTGCATCGCCACCGACTCGCCGATGAGCTGCGCGTCGAGCTCGGGCTTCTGGATCTCGAGGATGTTGATGAACACCTCGCGGCCCGTCGTCTTCTGCAGCTCCTGCCGCAGCTTGTCGACCTCCGTGCCCTTGCGGCCGATGATGATGCCCGGGCCGCGAGGTGTGGATGTCGATCTTCAGCTTGTTGGCCGCGCGCTCGATGTCGATGCGCGAGACGCCGGCGTGCGCGAACCGCGTCTTCAGCTCGCCGCGCAGCTTCAGGTCCTCGTGCAGCAGCTTCGCGTAGTCCTTGTCGGCGAACCAGCGCGACCGCCAGGTCTTGTTGAAGCCGAGCCGGAACCCGTACGGATGAACTTTCTGACCCATCGTTAGCTCCTCCGTCCTTGCTCGTTGCTGGCCGGCTCGCCGCGCTGCTTTGCGCGCGCGTGCGCGGACGCCGCGGCGCGCCGGCCTTGACCGGCCGCTCGGCCACTTCCACCGTCAGGTGCGCCATGCGCTTGACGACGCGGAACGCCCGGCCCATCGGGGCCGGGCGAATCCGCTTCATGCTCGGCCCCTGATTGGCGAAGCACTTCGCGACGTAGAGCCGATCGACGTCGCCGCCGAAGCCGTCCTTCTGCTGCGCGTTGGCGATCGCCGACCGCAGCACCTTCTCGATGTCGCGCGCGATGAGCTTGCGCGAGAACCGCAGCGTCGCGAGCGCGTGCGCGACGTCGCGGCCGCGAATCTGGTCGAGCACGAGCCCGGCCTTCTGCGCCGACGTGCGGATGTACTTCGAGGTGGCCTGGCCGGTGCTCATGACGCGCCTCCCTTGGCCGGCCGCCCGCCGCCGGAGCGCCGCCGCCGCCGGCGCCGCCGGCGCCGCCGCCGGGCCGTCGCGACGCCGCGGCCGCCATCTGCGCCGCCTTCTCGGCCTTCGTCGTGTGGCCCTTGAAGAACCGCGTCGGCGCGAACTCGCCGAGCTTCTGGCCGACCATGTTCTCGGTGATGTACACCGGGATGAACTTCTTCCCGTTGTGCACCGCGATCGTGTGGCCCACCATCTCGGGCATCACGGTCGAACGCCGCGACCAGGTCTTGATGACCTTCTTCTCGCTCGCCTGGTTCATCGCCTCCACCTTCTCGAGCAGGTGGAGGTCGATGAACGGTCCCTTCTTCAGTGATCTGCCCATAGACTGACTCTCGCTACTTCTTCCGCCGCTCGACGATGAACCGATCCGTGTCCTTGTTGCGGCGCGTCTTGTAGCCCTTCGTCGGCTTGCCCCACGGCGTCACCGGATGACGGCCGCCGGACGTCTTGCCTTCGCCGCCGCCGAGCGGGTGATCGACCGGGTTCATCGCGACGCCGCGCACGTGCGGCCGCTTGCCCAGCCAGCGGCTGCGGCCGGCCTTGCCGATCGACACGTTCTCGTGGTCGATGTTGCCGACCTGGCCGACCGTCGCGAGGCACTCGATGTTGATCAGCCGGATCTCGCCCGACGGCATCTTCACCGACGCGTAGAGCCCTTCCTTGGCGACGAGCTGCACGGCCGATCCGGCCGACCGCGCGATCTGCCCGCCCTTGCCCTGCTTCAGCTCGACGTTGTGAATCATCGTGCCGAGCGGAATGTTCTTGAGCGGCAGGCAGTTGCCCGGCAGGATGTCGCACGTTCTCGCCCGACATCACCGCGTCGCCGACCTTGAGGCCGAGCGGATGCAGGATGTAGCGCTTCTCGCCGTCGGCGTAGGTCACGAGCGCGATGCGCGCCGTGCGGTTCGGGTCGTACTCGACCGTCGACGACCTTGCCGGGAATGTTGAACTTGTCGCGCTTGAAGTCGATGATGCGGTAGTTCCGCTTGTGCCCGCCGCCGCGCCACCACGACGTCAGGTCGCCGCGGTTGTTGCGGCCGCCCGATCGCTCGAGCGTCTCGACGAGCGGCTTGTGCGGCTGTCGACGACGTGATCTCGTCGAACGTCTGCACGGTCTGGAAGCGGCGGCCGGCGGACGTCGGTTTGTAGTTGCGAATAGGCATCGTGCTTGTCCCTGTTTACGTGCCTTCCATGAACTCCGGCACCTTCTCGCCGGCCTTGAGCCGCACCCAGGCCTTCTTCCAGTCCGGCCGCTGGCCCTGCGAACCGTCCCTGGCGCTTGAACTTGCCGTGCGACGATCTGCGTGCGCACCGACGGCGACCTTCGATGCCGAACAGCTTCTCGACGGCGCGCTTCACGTCGATCTTCGTGGCGTCCGCGCGCCACCTCGAACACGACGACCGGCGCCGCGTTCGCGGGCGATCGTCGTCTTCTCGGTGACGAGCGGGCGGCGGATGACGTCGGTGGGCTTCATCCCAGCACCTCCTGCAGCCGCTCGACCGCGGCGCGCGTCGCGATGATGCGCGTCGTGTTCATCACGTCGCGCGCCGTCAGCCGGCCGCTCGCCACGAGCCGCACGCCGGCGATGTTGCGCGCCGACAGCGTGAAGTTCTCGTCGAGCTTCACGTCGACGACGAGCGTCCGTGCCGGTCGGCGCCGAGCCGCTTCAGCAGCGCGGCCGCGGCCTTCGTCTTCCGCTCGGCCGCCCGCAGCTCGTCGACGACGACCATGGCGCCGTCCTGCGAAGCTTGGCCGTCAGCGCCGCGCGCAGCGCGCCGCGCTCGACCTTCTTCGGCAGCGCGTAGTCGTAGCTGCGCGGCTGCGGCCCGAACACCGTGCCGCCGTGCCGCCAGAGCGGCGTGCGCGACGACCCGACCTGCGGCGCGGCCGTGCCCTTCTGCTTGTACGGCTTCTTGCCGCCGCCGCTGACGAGCGCGCGGTTCTTCGTCATGTGCGTGCCGCGGCGCTCGGACGCGTTCTGCCGCACGACCGACTCCCAGATCAGGTCGGTCTTGATCGGACCGGCGAACACCGCGTCGTTCAGGTCGACGGACCCGACCTTCTGGTTGTCGCTGTTCACGACATCGAGAGTCATGACTGAATCCAAGTCATCACTTCTTGCCCTTCTTCTTCTCGACCTGCGGCTGCGGATCCGGCTTGCGCGCCACGGCGCGGCGGACGATGACGATGCCGTCCGGCGCGCCCGGCACGGCGCCGCGCAGCACGAGCAGGTGGTTGCTCGGCGTCGACGCTCACCACCTTCAGGTTGCGCGTCGTCACGCGATCGCGCGCCCATCCGGCCGGCCGCGCGCATGCCCTTGACGACGCGCGACGGAAACGACGAGGCGCCAATCGATCCGGGCGCGCGATGGAACATCGATCCGTGCGTCGCCGCGCCGCCGGCGAAGTGATGGCGCTTCATGACGCCCTGAAAGCCCTTGCCGCGGCTCGTCGCCGATCACGTCGACGCGGTCGCCCGCGGTGAAGATGCTCGCGAGCACCTGGTCGCCGGCCTTGAGCGGCGTCGCCGCCGGGCGCGATCTTCACTTCGCGGCGCACGCGCGTCGGCGGCACGTTGGCCTTCTTGAAGTGGCCGGCCGTCGGCTTGTTCACCTTCGGCGGCGGTCTCGTCGACGAGGCCGAGCTGCACGGCCTCGTAGCCGTCGGTCTGCGCCGTCTTCGCCTGGACGACGACGCACGGCCCGGCCTTGATGACCGTCGCCGGCACCACCGTGCCGTCGGTCTCGAAGACCTGGGTCATGCCGACTTTGCGTCCGATGATTCCTGTGACCATAACAACACCTGTCTGCGGCTCAGGGCTCAGGGCTCAGGGCCAACGAAGCTCGCGGCAGCGAGCCCTCGAGCCCTAGGCCCTCGGCCTTTGGCCTTACTTGTGTTCCTTCCCGAACGCCTTGATCTCGACGTCGACGCCCGCCGGCAGATCGAGCTTCATCAGCGCGTCGACCGTCTGCGGCGTCGGCTCGAAGATGTCGATCAGCCGCTTGTGCGTCCGGATCTCGAACTGCTCGCGCGACTTCTTGTCGACGTGCGGCGAGCGCAGCACCGTCCACTTGTTCTTCTCGGTCGGCAGCGGCACCGGCCCGGCCAGCCGCGCGCCCGTGCGCTTCGCCGTGTCGACGATCTCGGTCGTCGACTGATCGAGCACGCGGTAGTCGTACGCCTTCAGGCGGATGCTGAATCTTTTCGCTGAATGGTGTCGCCATAGTCGTTATTTCCCTTGCACCTTCGCGATGACTTCCTCGCTGACCGAGGCCGGCGCCGGCTCGTAGCGATCGAAGTGCATCGAATACGATCCGCGGCCCTGCGTGCGCGAGCGGATGTCGGTCGCGTAGCCGAACATCTCGGACAGCGGCACGCGCGAGTTGATCACCTGCGATCCGCCGCGCGTTTCCATCGACTGGATGTGTCCGCGGCGGCTGGTCATGTCGCCGATGACGTCGCCCATGTACTCCTCGGGCACGACGACCTCGACGCGCATCACCGGCTCGAGCAGCACCGGATGCGCCTTCTTGGCCGCGTCCTTGAACGCCATCGATCCGGCGATCTTGAACGCCATTTCGTTCGAGTCGACGTCGTGGTACGAGCCGTCGTACAGCTCGATCTTCACGTCGTCCATCGGATAGCCGGCGAGCACGCCGGTCGTCATCGCCTCGCGGATGCCCTGGTCGATCGGCTTGATGAATTCCTTCGGAATCGATGCCGCCGACGATCTCGTTCTCGAACTCGTAGCCTTCGCCCGGCTTGCGCGGAATCAGGCGAATCTTCGCGTGGCCGTACTGGCCGCGGCCGCCGGTCTGCTTGATGTACCGGCCTTCGCCCTCGGCGGCGCGCGTGATGCGTCTCCTTGTAGGCGACCTGCGGCTTGCCGACCGACGCCTCGACGCTGAACTCGCGCTTCAGGCGGTCGACGATGATCTCGAGGTGCAGCTCGCCCATGCCGGCGATGACGACCTGACCGGTCTCGGTGTCGGTCTTCACGCGGAACGTCGGATCCTCGGCCATCAGCTTGCGCGAGGCCCATGCCGAGCTTTTCCTGGTCGGCCTTCGTCTTCGGCTCGATCGCGAGCGAAATGACCGGCTCCGGGAAGTCCATCGCCTCGAGGATGACCGGCTTCTTCTCGTCGCAGACCGTGTCGCCCGTCGAGACGGACTTCAGCCCGACCGCCGCGGCGATGTCGCCGGCGTAGACTTCCTTGATCTCCTCGCGCTTGTTCGCGTGCATCTTGAGCAGACGGCCGATGCGCTCGGTCTTCTGCTTGGTCGCGTTGTAGACCGCCATGCCCGGACGTCATGACGCCCGAGTACACGCGGATGAACGTGAGCTGACCGACGAACGGGTCGGTCATGATCTTGAACGCCAGCCCGGCAAACGGCGCGTCGTCCGTCGCCGGACGCTCGGTCGTGCGCGCCCTCGGCGCCGTTCGGATCGATGCCGGTCATCGGCGGGAATCTCGAGCGGCGACGGCAGGTAGTCGACGACGGCGTCGAGCAGCGGCTGCACGCCCTTGTTCTTGAACGCCGACCCGCAGATGACCGGCACGAACGCCGTCTCTTCGTGGCGGACCGACTCGATCGTGCGCTTGCGCAGCGCCGCCTTGATCTCGCTCTTCCGGGATCTCCTGGCCGTGCAGGTACTTCTCGAGAATCTGGTCGTCGACTTCGCTCACCTTCTCGATGAGCTGCTCGCGGTACGCCTGCGCCTCGGCCATGAGCGACTCGGGGATCTCCTCGACGACGTAGTCGGCGCCCATCGTCTCGTCCTTCCACGTGATCGCCTTCATCTTCACGAGGTCGATGACGCCGGCGAACTTGTCCTCGCTGCCGATCGGCAGCTGGATCGCGACGGGATTGCCCTGGAGCTTCGACTTGATCTGCTCGAAGGTGCGCTCGAAGTTCGCGCCGATCCGGTCCATCTTGTTGACGAAGCAGATGCGCGGGACGCGGTACTTGTCGGCCTGGCGCCAGACGGTCTCCGACTGCGGCTCGACGCCGGCGACCGAGTCGAACACGCGACGGCGCCGTCGAGCACGCGCAGCGACCGCTCGACCTCGGCCGTGAAGTCGACGTGGCCGGGCGTGTCGATGATGTTGATGCGGTGGTCGCGCCAGGAGCAGGTCGTCGCGGCGGACGTGATCGTGATGCCGCGCTCCTGCTCCTGCTCCATCCAGTCCATGACGGCCGTGCCTTCATGCACCTCACCGATCTTGTAGGTGATGCCGGTGTAGAACAGGATGCGCTCGGTCGTCGTCGTCTTGCCGGCATCGATGTGGGCCATGATGCCGATGTTGCGACAACGATTCAGCGGAGACTTGGCGGGCGCATGATCGTCTTCGTCCTACCAGCGATAGTGCGCGAACGCCTTGTTGGCTTCGGCCATGCGGTGCGTGTCTTCGCGCTTCTTCACCGCGCCGCCGCGCAGGTTGGCCGCGTCGAGGAACTCGTTCGCCAGCTTCTCCTGCATCGTCTTGCCGTCGCCGCGCTCGCGCGCGTAGCCGGCGACCCAGCGAATCGCCAGCGACAGGCGGCGGTTCGGGTTCACCTCGACCGGCACCTGATAGTTCGAGCCGCCGACGCGGCGCGACTTCACCTCGAGGCTCGGCTTGACGTTGTCGATCGCCTTCTTGAAGACCTTGAGCGGATCGTCGGCGCTCTTCTCCTTCACGATGTCGAGCGCCTTGTACATGATCCGCTCGGCCGTCGACCGCTTGCCGCCGCGCATGATCGTGCTGATGAACTTCGTCACGAGCGGACTGTTGTAAATCGGGTCCGCCGGAACTTCACGCTTGGCAATCTCTCTGCGTCGTGGCATGAAGGTGATCCTTGAATTCTTGGATTTAGAGATTTGGCGATTTGAAAATTTAGAGCTCTAAATCTCGAAATTTCTCAATCTCTAAATCTCTGAATTTCCGAATTTACTTCTTCGGTCTCTTGGCGCCGTACTTCGAACGTCCCTGCATGCGGCCGGCGACGCCGACGGCGTCGAGCGTGCCGCGCACCACGTGGTAGCGCACGCCCGGCAGATCCTTCACGCGGCCGCCGCGAATGAGCACGAGCGAGTGCTCCTGCAGGTTGTGGCCGACGCCGGGGATGTAGGTCGTCACCTCGATGCCGTTGGTCAGCCGCACGCGCGCGACCTTGCGCAGCGCGGAGTTCGGCTTCTTCGGCGTCTGCGTGAACACGCGCACGCACACGCCGCGCTTCTGCGGGCTGCTCTGCAGCGCCGGGCTCTTCGTCTTGCTCAGGACCGCCTCGCGGCCCTTGCGGACCAGCTGGCTAATCGTCGGCACGGACACTCCACTCGGACTGCGCGCCGGGACGACGGCTCGCGCCACCGCCCGGTGCAGCGTGTTTGCGTTTCGGGCCTAAGAGCCGAAGCTCGGCGCCCGAAACAATCCCCTATTGCTGTTGCGGCAGCCTTGCCGACCGGAGAGCGGCGCGCGAACGCGCCGCGCCAATCGCGCGGAATCAGCCAGGAACGGGAAGCCTGCCAGCCGGGGTGCAGCCCCGGCGCCTTGTCCTGGACGCGGGCCTAGATAGGGTGTCCTAAGCCCGAATAACCTTGCGAGGTTAGCATGCTGGTCTCACCCGGTCAAGTTACCGACAGCCCTGTACTTCGGCCGAAATGGCCCCCAGGCTGGACACGAACCCCCCGCCGCCGCCGTAGCCGCCCCCTCCCCCGTTGCGCGACCGGATGAAGGTGCTCGACGCATCGAGCGGAAGCGCGGCGGCATTCCGGCAGAACAGGTCCCACTTGCCGTCCTGGTAGAGGTATTGCTCGACATTGGAGAGATAGAAGGCCGAGACCGTCCCGCCGAACGACTTCAGGTACGCGGCGACGGCGCGGATGGCCTTGGGCCCGCCGAAGTCGCCGACGACCGGGACGACGAGGTTTCGCGTCTGCAGATCCTTCAGGAAGAGGAAATGGTCCTCGCTCGCGAGGTAGCTGCGTCCGACGCCGGCGGCGTCCGTGATCGTCATCAAATCGGCGTAGGTCGGCGAGGATCGGACGGCAAATCCGTTCCAGTAGAACGCGGTGAAGACCGTGTCGATCGCGGAGAGATCCTCGGCGGGAATGGGCAGCCCGCGCGTGCGCGTGAGGTGGTCCTTGATGGCTTTCAGGTTCTGCGTGTAGAGCGCCTCGCTCGTCGCCACGCGCGCGAAGCCCGAGAACAGCTCGATCGCGGTGGACTGCGCGTTCAGCCCCGCGGGCCTCGGCTTCGAGAAGAGCATCGACACGAACTCGGCGCGATCCTTCGACAGCTCGAAAATCGCCTTGTACATCAACTGCAGATCCAGGTTGCCCCGGCGAATGTCGAAGATGATCGCGAGGCCCGGCCGGACGGCGGCCATGTACGTGTAGTTCTGCTCGGGGCCCACGCCGAGATACACGCCGCCGGGCTTCGTGCGCGCCACGAGATCGGGAACCACGTACTGGAACCACAGCTCGTTGGACGTGAGGTTCGTGATGTTCTCGTTGCGGAAGTAGCCGCCCGGCTCGGAAAAGCCGGTGCTGAGCTTCCAGAACTCCGCGTCACCCAGCCGGGCGGGCAGGCTCGCGCGCGCGGCGGCCGGCGCCTGCGGGAGCCGCCGCAGCCCCTCGAGTCCCGCGGGCACGCCCAGCAGGGCGATCGCGGCGACAACGGCGTACGGACGAATCACTGACACTTGTTCACTTTCACGTCTTCGCTCATCGAGCGGTAGTAGGAATTCAGCCCCCCGCCGCCCCCGCCGCCCCGGCCGCCGCCGCCCATGCTGTAGATGAAGGTGCTCTGCTCGGTGAGCGGCAGGTTCGCGACGTTGTTGCAGAACGCCTGCCAGACGCCGTTCTGGGTGAGGTACTGCTCGACGTTCGAGAGGTAGAACGCCGTCACCGACGCGCGCTGATCCTTCAGGTATCTCCCGACGCTCCGGATCGCCTTGGGCCCGGCGAAATCACCGACGATCGGCACGATCAGGTTCTTCGTGTGCAGATCCTTGAGCACGCCGAAGAGCGCCTCGCTCGCCAGATAGCTCCGCGTCTGCCCGGCGCCGTCGGTCGTGGTCATCAGCGCGGCGTAGGTCGTGCCGGCACGGCCGCCGCCGCCGTTGGTGCTCGAGTTGTAGTTGATTCCCGGTCCGTGCGTATGGAAGTTGCGGTAGACGTAGTCGATTCCAGCGAGATCGTCGGCCGACAGCGGAAGCGGGCGCGTCTTCGTCAGGTGATCGGTGATCTTCTTGAAGTTCGCCTGGTAGATCTCCTCAGTTGCCGGCGCGCCCGTGATCGCGCTGAACAGATCCTGCGCGCTCGACGAGGCGACGAGACCCTCGGGACGCTTTCTCGAGAACAGCATCGAGACGAAGTCGGCGCGATCGGCCGACAGCTCGAAGAGCGCCTTGTACATGAGCTGCGTGTGAAGATTGCCCCGCCGGATGTCCACGATGAAGACCATCCGGGGCTTCAAGGCGGCGATGTACGTGAAGTTCTGCTCGGGGCCGACGCCCATGTAGACGCCGCCGGGCGCGAGCGCGCTCACCAGGTTCGGGACGATCGTCTGGAACCAGATCTCGTTCGACAACAGGTTGTCCGATCGAAAGAACCCGTTGTCCTCGGAGAAGTCCTGGACGATCTTCCAGAACTCGGCGTCCGAGAGCTTTGCGGGGACCTCTCCGGTCGAGCGGGCGGCAGGCGCCACGGCGAGCGACCAGGCCAGCATCACCATGAGTCCGACTCGCACAACCAATCGATGAGTCATCCGCGCACCCTTTCGGGAAAGATGGTGAATGCTAGCACGCCGCCGGCCTACCTCGACCGGGCGTTGACGTCGTAGTAGCTCCTGATCTTGCCTGCCTGAAAATCGCGCACGAACGTCCGAATCGGATCGATCGCGCTGGCGCGCCCGTCCGTCCAGAGGTACGGGCCGGAGTAGCCGAAGCGCGTCGAGACCGATCGGATGAACACGCTCGAGTCGTCCACGGGCAGCGTGGCCACGTTGCGCGCGAAGTCCTCGAAGAGGTAGTCCTGGAAGAGATACTGCTCGACGTTCGACACGTAGTAGGCGGAGACGACGCCGCCGCGCTCGCGGATGTAGCGGCCGACCGATCGCAGCGCCTTGGGCCCCGCGAAATTGCCCATGACCGGCACGATCAGGTTCTTCTCCTGCAGGCCCTTGATGAAGCGGAAGTTCTCCTCGGAGGCGAGGTAGCCGCGCGCGTGGCCCTCGAAGTCGGTCTGCATCATCAGCTCTTCGTAGGTCGGGAAGTTGGTCCCGAAGCGCGGGCCACCCAGGCCCGACGGCGACATCGAGTACCGCAGGCTCGGCCCCTCCCAGAAGAACGCGAAGTAGATCCCCTCGAGTTGGTCGAGATCGGCCTGCGTCAGCGCAAAGCGATGTGTCTTCAGCAGGTGGTCGCGAATCGCCTGCAGGTTCTGCTGATACATCTCCTTGTACTGCTCGACGCTCGTCTGCACGCGATCGAATGCCGTGAAGAGCTCGACGACCGTCGATTTCGCGCCGAGACCGGGCGGACGCCGCTTCGAGAACAGCCGCGCGATGAAATCGGCGCGGTCCGCGGAGAGCTCGAACAGCGCCTTGTACATGAGGTGCTGGAGCAGATTGCCGCGGCGGATGTCCACGATGAACGCCATGCGCGGGCGGGTGGCCACCATGTACGTGAAGTTCTGGTCGGGCGCCACGCCAAGGTAGACGCCCCCCGGCTTCACGGCCTTCTCGAGCGCGGGAATGACGTACTGAAACGTGTGCTCGTTCGAGACCAGGTTCTCCGAGCGGAACGACCCTCCCGGCTCCGACAGCTCGGCGCTCAGCTTCCAGAACTCGGCCGACGTCAGACGCGCCGGCAGCGAGGCAGCGGCCGCGTGCTCGCCCGACGCGATCGGCGGCACGCCGATCCAGATCAGGAGCGCAAGAACGAGGAGGGGAATCGCGCGGCGCATTCCGACGAGCCCGCTACCGGACCGTCCCCCTGATCGTGACGTCGGCATACGATCGGATCTTACCGTCGCTGACGTCCTTCAGGAGCAGGCGGATGGGGTCGAGCAGGCTGGATCCTCGCGCCGACCGGATGAAGAGGCTCGCCTCGTCGGTCGGCAGCGCGCCGACGTTGGCGTAGAAGGCGAGCCAGCGTTCGTTCTGGAACAGATACTGTTCGACATTGGACGTGTAGTACGCGGTGACGGCCGCCTGGCGGTCGGTCAGATACTTGCCAATCGCGCGGAGCGCCTTGGGGCCGGCGAAGTCACCGACGATGGGCACGATCAGGTTCTTCTCCTCGAGCGCCTTCAGCGTCCGGTAGCTTTCCTCGGTCCCGAGATACGCACGGTTGTCGCCCGCCAGATCGGTCTGTTGCTGCAGCTCGGCGTACGTGGGCATGTTGCGGCCGCCGCGCCCGCCGCTCGAGGAGTACGTCAGGTTCGGCCCGTACCGGAAGAACATGCCGTAGATGCCCTCCAGGCTCTGGAGATCGGCCGTGGCGAGCGCGAAGCCGTGTTTCTTCGTGAGCTGCTCCTGGATCGCGCGCAGGTTCTCCTGATACAGCCCCTCGTCGGGAGGCGCCGCCTCGAACGCGGCGAAGAGGTCGGCGGCCGTGGACGTCAGCGGGATCTCCTTCGGCCGCGGACGCGAGAAGAGCCGCGACACGAACTCGGCGCGCGTCTCGGACAGCTCGATGATCGCCTTGTACATCAGGTGCGCGTGCAGGTTGCCGCGCCGGATGTCGACGATGAACGCGATGCGCGGTTCGAGCGCGACGATGTACGTGAAGTTCTGATCGGGCGCGACGCCGAGGTAGACGCCGCCGCGCTTCATCTGGCGCAGCGCCGGGACGACATGCTGAAACGGACGCTCGTTGGACACGAGGTTGTCGGACTGGAACGTGCCGTCCGGCTCCGAGAAGTCCTCGATGAGCTTCCAGAACTCCTTGTCCGTGAGCCGCGCCGGCAGCGTCTCCGTCGCGACCGCGCCCTGAGAGACCGCCTGCCCGGAGGTCCACGCCAGCCAGCTCGCGAGCAGGCCCGCGGCCAGGGCGCCACCAACCGAACGACGTTTATCCAATGACCACATCCGCATCAGACGGCCCTATCGTCGGTGCGACAACACGTCCCAGTACGTGCCGATGCGCCCCGCCTCGAAATCCCGGACCAGCGCCGACATCGACCCCAGCATCGTCAGCGACCGGTAGCCGACGTTCGGCGAGCAATTGTTGAAGCACGACCGGATGAAAGTGCTGGTCTCGTCCTGCGGGAGCGTCGAGACGTTTCTCGCGAAGTCCGGCCAGCGGCGATCCTGGAACAGGTACTGCTCGACATTCGAGGTGTAGAACGCCCTCACCGTCGCGCCGTGTGCCCGGAGATACGCGCCCACCGATCGCAGCGCCTTCGGGCCCGCAAAATTGCCGACGAGCGGCACGATCAGGTTGTTCTGCTGAAACGACCTCAGGATCCGGTAGTGCTCCTCGGTCGCGAGATACGAGCGGTTCATCCCGTCGCCGTCGGTCGCCATCTGGAGATCCTGGAACGTCGGATACCGCCCGCGCCCGCGGCCGGCGCTGCCGCCGCTCGAATAGGCGAGCGACGGACCGCCGCCGTAGAAGTTGCCGAAGACGTACGTGATGCCCGCGATGTCCTCGGCATCGAGCTGGAACTGATGGCGAACGCTCAGCACGTCGAAGATGGTCTTCAGGTTCTCCTCGTAGTAGTCGCGGCTGGGTCCGACCATCGAATACGCGGCAAACAGCTGCTCGGGCGTGGACGCCGGCCCGAGGCCGGGCGGCCGCCGCCGCGAGAACAGACGCGAGAGAAACTCGGCCCGGTCGGGCGCGATCTCGATGATCGCCTTGTACATCAGATGAAGGTGCAGATTGCCGCGCCGGATGTCCGGGATGAAGGCGAGCGGCGGTTTGAGCGCGACGATGTACGTGAAGTTCTGATCCGGCCCGACGCCCACGTAGACGCCACCCGGTCTCACTATCCGGAGCAGATCCGGGATGACGAACTGAAACGTGTCCTCGTTGGAGACGAGGTTATCGGATCGGAAGAAGCCGTTCGTCTCCGAGAACTCTTCGACGAGCCGCCAGAACTCCGCGTCGCTGAGCCGCGTCGGCAGCTGCGCCGTCGCCACCCGTCCCGGCGTCCAGGCGCCGATGACGACGAGGGCGAGCGTCGCGGCGAGCAGTACGCGGCGGCGGATCATGTCGGCTACCTGGGAGCCGGCGCGGGCCGTCCGCCTGCGCACGCCTTCACTTCATCGACGATCGACGAGACCGGCGTGGAGGCGTTCGGACCCGGGAACACGGCGAGCGGCACTCCGCGCGTCGGCGTCGCGCGGCCGTCGACCGTGACGGTCAGCGGCTGGCGTCGCAGGGTGAAGAGGCCGAGCGATGGATTCGGCCGGATGAACACGCTCTCCTCGGTGAGCGGTAGCGCGGCGACGTTCCCGCAGAAGGCCTGCGAGAGACCGTCCTGACGAAGATACTGCTCGACGTTGGAGACGTAGAACGCCGCGACCGTGGCGCCGCGTTCCCGGAGATACGTGCCGACGGCCCGGATCGCCTTGGCCCCGCCGAAATTGCCCACGACCGGCACGACCAGGTTGCGCGCCTGCAGGTCTTTCAGGAACGCGAACTTCTCCTCGGACGACAGGTAACTGAGCGCCCGCCCGGCGCCATCGGTCTGCATCATCAGATCCGCATACGTCGCCCGGCCGCCGGTCTGGCCGCCCGTGCTCGACGACCAGGTGATGCTCGGGCCGAACCAGTAGAACGAATGATAGACGTACTCGATGCCGTTCAAGTCTTCGCTCGGCGAGCGGCAGGCCGTGCCTGGTGACCAGGACGTGAAAAATCGCTTCGAGGTTCTTCCGGTACACCGAGACGTCGGCGGATCTGATCTCCCAGTACGTGTTCATCAGGTCCTGGGCGGTCGATTCCGCCGTGAGTGACGCCGGCCGCGGCTTGCCGAACAGCAGCGACACGAACTCGGCGCGATCGGCGGCGAGCTCGAAGAGCGCCTTGTACATCAGCTGCAGATGCAGGTTGCCGCGCCGGATGTCGATGATGATGGCGGCTTTCGGCCGCATGGCGGCCATGTAGGTGAAGTTCTGCTCCGGGCCGACGCCCAGATACACGCCGCCCGGCCGCGTCCTCGCGATGAGCTCCGGAACGACGCGCGGGAACACCAGCTCGTTCGACAGCAGGTTGTCGGAGCGGAAGTAACCGTTTGGCTCCGACAGATCCTCGGTGAGGCGCCAGAACTCCTGATCGGTGAGCCGCGAGGGAAAATCGGCGCGGCCTGCCGCCGACCCCGAAGTCCATGCGGCCAGCGCGATCGCGCCGACCAGCGAGAAGCGCAGGAACAGGCGACGTGCGATCATTCGTCTCACCGTGGTGATGCCGTGACGGTGCAGGTCCGCGTCTCGGCCAGCATCTCACCGAGATCGGACGTGAACATGCCGGAGCCGCCAGCGCCCACGAGCTCCCGCATGGCCATCCCGCCGCGCGTCGAGCGGACGAACGTGCTGGCCGGGTCGAGCGGCAAGCGCGCGGACGTTCGTACAGAAGGCGCCCCACAAGCCGTCTTGACGCAAATACTGCTCGACGTTCGAAAGATAGAACGCCGAGACCGTTGCGCCCCGCTCCCGAAGATACTGCCCGATGGCCCGGAGCGCTCTCGGCCCGCCAAAGTTGCCGACGACGGGCACGATGAGATTGCGAAGCTCCAGATCCCGCACGAACGCAAAGTTCTCCTCTGTCGCGAGGTAGCTTCTCTGTCGCCCGGCGCCGTCCTTCATCGTCATGAGCTCGGCATAACTCGGCATCTGGCCGAGGCGGCCCCGGCCCGTCAGCGCGTAGCCCAGCCGGGGCCCTTCCTGAAAGAACGCGTTCCGATAAATGTAGTCGATGCCGGCCGGATCGCCATCATGCAGCCGGAACGTGTGCCGCGACGTCAGCCAGGCGAGCACCGACTGAAGGTTCGCGCGGTAGAGATCCTCGGCGGGCGGCACCGCGTCATAGGCCGCGAACAGGCTGTCGGCGGTCGACACCCGGCTGAGGCCGTCAGGACGCTTGCGCGAAAACAGACGGGACAGGAAGTCCGCGCGATCGGTGGACATCTCCATGAGCGCCTTGTAGAGCAGATGCTCCTGGAGGTTGCCGCGGCGGATGTCGACGATGAACGCCATCTTCGGACGGACGGCCGCGATGTAGGTGAAGTTCTGCTCGGGGCCGACGCCGAGGTACACGCCGCCGGCCTTCGTGCGGGCGAGCAGATCCGGGATGATCGTCAGATAGCGGCTTTCGTTCGAGACGAAGTTGTCCGAATGGAATGTGCCGTTCGGCTCGGAGAACGTCTCGGTGAGCCGCCAGAACTCCGCATCGGTCAGCCGCGCGGGCAGGTCCCCGACGCTCGCAGCGGACCAGCCGCCCATCGACGCGACAGCCAGTGCCGCAAGCACGACTGCGCGCAGGAGGCGCGGCCGGGTTGTCACGGGCGTGGCCTCCGCGCACCGGGCGCGGCAGTCGAGCGGACGGCGCAGTCCTTCACTTCCGAAGCGATCGGAACAAGGACCTGCGGCGCGGGGGATGGCGCCTTCGCCAGAATCGCGCCCTGACCCTCCAGCAAGACGGTCGGCGGGCGGATCAGGACGCTGGCAAACGTCACAGGCAGCGTGGCGACATTCGAGCAGAACGTGGACCACCGCCGCCCCTGGACCAGCAATGGCTCCACCTCGGACACGTAGAAGGCGGACACCGTCGCCCGCTGGGCCCGGACGTAGTCCCCCACGGCGCGAATGGCCTTCGGTCCCGCGAAGTCACCGACGACAGGCACTACGAGATTCTTTTCCTGCAGGCCTTTGACGACGGCAAAGGCGGCCTCTGTCGCAAGAAACGACAGCTCACGTCCCTTCGCGTCGGTCTGCTTCATCAGTTCGCCGAATGTCGGAAAACCCGACATCCTGCCGCCCACAGGCGACCGCCACGTGATCGCGGGACCGTGCCAGTAGAACTCGTGGTAGACGTACTCGATGCCTTCCAGATCTCCCGCGGACAACGGCAGAGTGACGCTTCCTGGTGAGGTGATCCTGGATCGCCCGGAGGTTTTCCTTGTAGACAGGCTCGGGACTGGTCTTTGCTGCCGGATCCCAGTACGCCTTGATGAGCTCGCTCGCGGTGGACTTCGCCGAAAGCCCCGGAGGACGCGGCTTCGTGAACAGGCGCGAGACGAACTCCGCGCGGTCGGCCGACAGCTCGAACAGCGCCTTGTACATCAACTGCAGGTGCAGATTGCCGCGGCGGATGTCGATGATGAAGGCCATCCGCGGCTCGAGCGCGGCGATGTAGGTGAAATTCTGTTCGGGGCCGACGCCGAGGAACACGCCATGACGGCGCCCCGCGTCTGCGATCGTCGGAACGACGTCGCGATAGAGCAGCTCATCGGAGACGAGGTTGTCGGAAGGAAAAAAGCCGTCGTCCTCGGAAAGTTCCTGGGTCAGCCGCCAGAAGTCTTCGTTCGACAGCGTCGCGGGGAGCTGGGAACGGCCGGCAACTTCAGCCGGAGTGGCCCACGCACCGATAGCCAGACCGACATATCAGCCCGGCGAGCGGCGCGCGGCGAGGGGTCATCGCGACATTCTGACGCCCGCGGCAGCGGTCTGGCTGGGACGAGGACCGAACGCGCCGCAGCTCTTCGTTTCATTCTGCATCGATCCGAGCGAGTTGACGAGGCCGCCGCCGGGACCGCCCCCGCCGCCCTGTGACGACCGGATGAACGTGCTCTTCTCGTCGAGCGGCAGGCTGGCGACGTTGCGCGCAGAACCTGTTCCAGAGTCCGTCCTGGTAGCAGATACTGCTCGACGTTCGAGAGGTAGAACGCCGAGACGGTGGCGCCGTGCTCCGGACGTAGCTGGCCGACCGTCCGGAGCGCCTTGGGCCCGCCGAAGTTGCCGACGATCGGGACGATCAGATTGCGCTCGTGCGAGCTCCTTCAGCACCTTGAAGTTCTCTTCGTTCGCCAGATAGCTGCGGCTCACGTTCGCGCCGTCGGTCGCCATCATCAAGATCGCCGTACGTCGACCATGTTGCCCGCGGCCGGCGCCGCTCGTGGACGAGTTGTAGGTGATGGCCGGGCCGTGCCAGTAGAAGTTGAAGTAGACGTACTCGATGCCGTCGAGATCTTCCTTGCCGAGCGGAAGGTTCGCGCTTCTTCGTCAGGTGATCCTGGATCGCCTGGAGGTTCTCCTTGTACACCGGCTCGGGGCTGGTCTTCACCGCCGGATCCCAGTAGGCGTTGATGAGCTCGCTCGCGGTGGACTTCGCCGTGAGGCTCGCGGGACGCGGCTTGGTGAAGAGCTTCGAGAAGAACTCCGCGCGGTCCGCGGACATCTCGAAGAGCGCCTTGTACATGAGCTGCGTGTGCAGGTTCCCGCGGCGGACGTCCGTGATGAAGACCATCTTCGGCTTGAGCGCCGCGATGTACGTGAAGTTCTGCTCCGGGCCGACGCCGAGATAGACGCCGCCGGTCCGCGCGCGCGCCATGAAGCTCGGGAACGACCCACTGGAACCAGATCTCGTTCGAGAGCAGGTTGTCGGATCGGAAGTAGCCGTTCGGCTCGGAGAACTCCTCGACTGAGCTTCCAGAACTCCTGATCGGTCAGCCGCTCGGGCAGCGTGTCGGTCACGGCGGCCGCAACCGGCGGCCGCGCGACCAGCGCCAGGCTGACGATCCCGAGAACGAGCGCGACCGCGAGCGAACGGTGTCTGAGTCATAGTGACGTCACCTGCCCCGTGCCGCGCTCGATGCCGTCGCGGATGGCCTGCATCGCGGCCGGGGATCCGGTGAACAGGTTCTCCGGGAACTTGCGTGCTGGCGAGCATCTCCGAGTAAATCGGCCCGCTCTGATAGAGGTTCAAGCCCATGCCCGCCAGGTACTGCAGCCGCAGGTTGCGGTCGCGGTTGATCGGCGGCGTCCTTGAGCCAGGCGCCAGATCCGACGGCTGACCGGCATAGGTCGAGAACAGCTCGATCGGCCGAGTTGAAGCCGATCTCGCGCAGCGACTGCGCGACCTGCGCGTACTCCGGGCTGCTGCAGCTTCGCGTCCATCTCGTCGAGGTTGATCTTGATCGGCTCGACCTGGCCCATGCAGCACGAGGTCGTAGCCCTGGCCGTTGTTCGTGTTGCCCCAGACCACGCCGTTCGGGAACGCCTCGAAGAACGTGCCGATCTCGCTCTTCACCGCGGCGCGTGTTGCTCTCGTAGAGCTGCACGAACAGCGTCACGACGCCGCCGGGATTCAGGTGCTGCTTCACGAGCTCGAAGAACTCCCGCGTGTAGAGCGTCGCCGCGCCCTTGACCCACGGGTCGAGCGGATCGGACGTGATCGCGTCGAACTTCTCGTTCGGTCGTCAGCAGGAAGTGCCGCGCGTCGTCGATGTGGATCGTGCACCTTCGGGTTCGTCGACGACGTTGTAGTTGTGCTCGCCGAAGTACTCGGACACCGACTTGCGGCACGAGCGGCTCGATCTCGGCGATCGTCATCGCGTTCGACGTCGGGTCCGATGACTGACCGCGCCGGCGGTGACGCCGGCGCCGCAGCCGATGACGAGCGCGTTCTTCGGCGCCTGCGGGATCGAGGTGCGTGAGGTGGCCGAGCATCCGCTGCAGCCGCATGTCCTGCGGCTCGCTCGACGCCTGCACCTTGCCGGCGTTGTGGTAGTTGCGAACGCCGCTCGACAGCTCGCGACACGGCGACGAACGCGTTCAGCCCCTCGCCCACGTAGATGATGTTGCTCTGGCCGACCCACGTCGCGGCGTACCGGCCGTACGCGACGAGCAGTCCGGGCACGTCCGGGACGCTGCGCGCGAGCAGGCCGGCGGCGCCCGTCGCGAGCACGAGCAGGACCGTCGCGACCCACTGCAACTTGCCCTTCGACCGACTCGCCCGCGGCGACCGGCGCGAGCAGCATCAGCGCCGGCAATCGCCGAGACGACGATCAGCACCTGCTCGCGCGTGCTGCGTGCCGAGCCAGACGACGAGCAGCAGGCCGCTGCCGAGCGACCCGACGATCGCGCCGACGGTGTTGGCGGCGTAGACGCCGCCGACGAGCCGGCCGGGATCCTGGCCGGGCGCCGCGACCGCCGCGAGCGCCAGCGGAAAGCTCGCGCCCCAGAGGATCGCGCCCGGCAGCACGACCCAGAGCGCAGCGGACGATGTCGAGCTGGAAGTTGAACCAGGGGTCGGTCGAGATCGACGGGTTGATCGGCCAGTACGGCAGCGACGCTCGTCAGCATGTACGCCGGCCCACGCGAGCGCGCCGCAGAGCAGCATCTGGCACCAGCCGAGCGCGACGCGCGGGTTCGACGTTGCTGCGCGCGATCGACGCGCCGATGCTGCTGCCGATGCCGAGGCCGACCAGGAAGACCGCGAGGATCAGCGAGAACGTGTAGACCGTCGCGCCGAAGAGCAGCGACAGCAGTCGCGTCCAGAGCACCTGCGCCGACGAGCGCCGTGAAGCCCGACAGCGCGATCGCGACGTAGACCGTGCGTCGCGCCCGGCGCGCGATCGCGCGGCGGTCGGCCGTCACGCGGCGCGGCTCGTAGGTGCGTCGACTGCGCGAGACCAGCAGACCGAGGACCGCCGACGGCGACGTTCAGCGCGACGGCGACGTACGTCGCGATGGCCATGTCGTAGCACGCGCAGCAGGTAGAAGCCGGCGAGCAGGCTGCCGATCACGGCGCCGGCGATGTTGCCGCCGTAGAAGAAGCCGAGCCACGACGACGCCCTGCGGCGTCGTCTCGACCCAGCGCGCGACCGCCGGCAGCGTCGCGCCCATCAGCAGCGTCGGCGGCAGCAGGCAGATCGCCGCGACGATGGCGCGCACGACGACGTGCCCGCCCGCCGATCGACGTGTAGATGCCGTTGACGAGCGGCATGCCGAAGAGCAGGAGCAGCCCGATCAGGCCGATGCCGAGCTCGAGGAAGGCGTAGACCCGCAGCGGATGGTGCTCGCGTGTCGATGTAGCGCGGCAGCAGGAAGCTGCCGAGGCACATGCCGCCCATGAACGTGCCGAGCAGCACGCCGAGCGAGACCGCCGACGAGCCGATCGACGAGCTGCAGCAGCTGGAACCAGACGACTTCGTAGATCAGGGCCGCGCAGCCGCTGCCGACGAACAGGAAAAGAAGTGCTGGTAAATACTGCCGGGAACTATCGATCGTCGTCGCGTGCTGAACCTTCATCGTGCCGGAAATCGTATAACAGTTGGGCGCGGTACCCTATCCGCCTCGCTGATAACTCACCTGCCCGAACTGGCGCCAGGTACCGTCGGCCAACCGGATGGAATCGGTCACGCTGAGCGATGCGTCGCCAGTCAGGCGGTACTCGGTCCGGCCGCGTGGCGTGTCCCCCGTCCGCCATTCAGACGTGAGCGCGTCCGCGGTCTGCACGGCCGAGAGCGCGTGCGCCGACCCCTGGGAGTCGAACCACTGGCCCGTGCACGCGCCGGCCGCCGGGCACACGGCATAGTAGGCGTGGCCCTCGAACTGCGCGCCGCCCTCGGTGACGAACCGGTAGCGAAGCTGGACAAAGCGATTCGCCAGCACGCGGCCGAGCTCGAGGTCGGCCCGGACTTTCTGGTTGTTCACCGTGCCGGCTCCGCTCCACTTCCCCTCCAGGCGCTCGAGGGCCAGCTTCGTCTGGGCGATCGGGCCGGCGCTGACGGCTGGCACGAGCAGAGCGAGACCGAGCGTGACGATGGATCTCATGGGTCCTCCAACAGTAGTCGACGACGGGGTCACTCTTTCGACAAGACGACGCCGAAGATGATCTGATCGAGGTAGCGGCCGTCCTTGCAGGCGTGCTTGCGCAGCACGCCCTCGCGCGCGAAGCCGCACTTTTCCAGTACCCGCATCGATGCCGGGTTCGTCTCGAAGACGTCGGCGAACACGCGCACGAGACCGAAGGTTCGCGCCGCCCAGGGAACGAAGTGGCTGACGGCCGCTGTCGCGATCCCGCGGCCCCAGTAGGCCTCGCCCAGCCAGTAGCCAATCTCCCCGGTGTGCCGATTGACGTCCGAGCCCGGGATGATGCCCAGGCCGCCGGTGGCTTCCCCGTCCACCACGATCGCGAGCGCGGTCGGCGGATCCTGGGCGGCCGACGAGGCCAGCCACGCGCGGCCGGCCTCTTCGGTATACGGGTACGGAAACCGGTCGCGGAGCGTGACCCACACGTTGCGGTTGTTGGCGTGACGGACGAGCGCCTCGAGGTCATCCGCGCGCCACCGGCGCAGCACGCACACTCCGCAATCGATCATCCCGACAGCGTACTACTTCGTCTGCCTCGTATCCTCGTGTCCGCCGCGCGTCGTGTTAAGGTGTCGGCGTTCCCGGAGGACGCCCAATGAGAACCAGTCGCGTTGCCCTCGTCGCGGTTGCCGCGGCGGTGTCGATCGGCGCGCAGGGCGCGGCGCCGGCGATCGACTCGATCCGGCAGGAAGACCTGCGCGCGGACCTCTCCTTTCTCGCGTCGGACGCGATGCGCGGACGATTGACGAATACGCCGGAGAATCTGCTCGCGTGCCGAATTCGTCAAGTCGCGGTTCGAGCGGCTGGGACTGGCGCCGGCCGCGCCGGGCTACTTTCAGAACTACAACCTGATGACGGTGACGCTCGGGCCGAAGAACGCGCTCGAGATCACGCAGAACGCCACGACGACCCCCATCGCGCACGGCGAGGGCTACTACACGCAGCGTTTCAGCGCGACGGCCGAAGCGCGCGGACGCGTCGTGTTCGCCGGCTTCGGGATCACGGCGCGCGACCTCGAGTACGACGACTACGGCGCCGCCGATCTCGTCAAAGGCGCCGATCGTGCTCGTCGTCGATCACGAGCCGGGCGAGCGTGACCCGGCCAGTCCCTTCGACGGCGTCGTCACCTCGGATGCGGGCGGTCCGTTGCGCAAAGCGCTCGCCGCGCAAGCGAAGGGCGCGGCCGCGATCCTGTACGTCTCCGACGTGCACAACCATCCCGGCGGCGGTGCGACCGTCAACGCGGGCGGCGCGTGGCCGGCCCAGCCCTCGCGGCTCGGAGCGTACTCGCTCGCGGCGTGGATGGAAGCCGTTCACATCCCGGCGGCGCAGATTTCGACGGAGCTGGCGACGAAGCTCGTCGCCGGATCCGGCCGCACGCTCGAGGAGCTGTCGAAATCGGCTGAGACGAGCCGCGGGAGCACGCCGGTTCCGCTGACGGGCGTCGAGGTCCGTCTCGTGACGTCCGTGGACAGGAAGCCCGTCCCCGACCGCAACGTGCTCGCGAAGATCGACGGCGCCGATCCGCGCCTGCGCGATGAATGGATCGTGATCTCAGCGCACTTCGATCACGACGGCGCCAGCGATCAGGGCATCTTCAACGGCGCCGACGACGACGGATCGGGCACGGTGGGACTGCTGGAGATCGCCGAGGCGTACGCGCTCGCCGCGAAAGCGGGCCGGCGGCCGCGGCGATCGATTCTCTTTGCCGCGTTCAACTCGGAGGAGCGCGGCCTGCTCGGCGCGTGGGCGTACACCGTCCAACCCACCGCGCCGCTCGAGAAAATCGTCGCGGTCCTCAACATGGACATGATCGGGCGCAACGAGGAAGTGCCGCCGCCCGACCGCGAGTCCGGGCGGCCGGGCGGCGGAGGCGGCCGGTTCAACGGCCTCGAGCCGCAGACCGCCGAGTCGAACACGAACGCGCTCAACATCATCGGCGCGGTCCGCAGTCCCGATCTGCAGGCCGCCGTCGAGCGAGCCAACCGCGCGCAGTCGCTCGAGGTCCGGTACCGCTACGACAACAACGTCTCGCAGCTCATGCGGCGCAGCGATCAGTGGCCCTTCATCCAGCACGGCATCCCCGGCATCTGGATCTTCACGGGTCTCCACCCGGACTACCACACGTTCAACGACGACGCCGACCGGATCAACTACGTGAAGATGGAAAAGATCGTGCGGCTGGTGCATCAGATGAGCTGGGATCTGGCGCAGCAGGACGGGCGGCCGAAGCTGCTCCCCCGGCGGTGAACTATCGCACGCGGAACCGGAGATCGCGTTCGACGGTCGTCGTGCCGTGTCTGACTTCCAGCGTCAGCAGGTGCTCGCCGGGCTCGAGACGTGCGAGCGGCAGTTCCAGACGGTAGTCCATCGAGCGGTTCGCGCCGAATTGCTCGGGAACGAGGCGAAGCTCCTGCTGGAAGACCCGGCTGTCGGACGCATCCTTGATCTGCGCGAGCAGATAGCCTGGCATCATCGCGCGACGCAGCCCCTGCGTGATCCGCAGGAACGCGATCGGCTGATCGCCCTTCGCGAATTCACGGCGGTTGGTGGCGAGGACGGGCGCCAGATCATCGGCGCGGCCGCCGCCGGGCGGCTGCCCGGCCGTGGGCGCTTCGATCAGGATGCCTGACAGCGTGACGTGCTCGGCCGAGAAGTCGGGAACGTCCACATACCCGTACACGCTGCTTGCGGCGCTCAGCAGTGAGTCCTCGACCGACGCTCGAATCTCGTACCGGCCCGGCCTGAGCGGGAGCTGTGAGTGAAGCTCGTACGTCTCCGAGCCGGATCCCGGCCGCGGTGTCACGGAGACGGTCTGACGCTCGAAGCCCAGCCGTTGGCCGTTGCGATCGAACGCGCCGACGAAGACGTCGGCAAAGACATCGGGTGTCTTTTCCTGTTTGGCGCTGGAGGAAGAGACACCCGATGTCTTGACACCCAACGTCACGGCCACCGTCGCGCTCTGGAGCCCAGGCTGGGCGAATGGCACGGCGCTCATGGTCAACGCGAAGTCGGTTTTCGGCCACACACTCGTCACTGCGTCGCGAAGCGCCGCCGGCACGGCGCGATCCTCGGCGCGCGGCGCCGGTCGTTTGCCGCCCGGCGCGTAGTATCCCCGTCGCGCCTGCAAGGTCACGTCGGGGCGCCCGACCTTGACCTCGATCTCGTGGAAGCGCCCGTCGGTCAGCGTCGCCGCGGGCTGGAATCCGAGCACGTAGTACGTGCTGCTCTCACGAAACACCTGCGACACGTGTGCTTCGGGGTGATTGCCGGCGGCCATGCGGCCGCCGGTGTGCTCGGGCAGGATGCGGAGGTTGTCCTGCCGCCTGAGATTCGCCATGGCCGGACGCGGGACCGGACTCGAGAGCGCGGCATTCGGCGCGAGCGTCTGCAGCCCGGACGGATCGAACTGGTGCACCGTCACGTTCCCGGCCTCGAGCGAACGCAGCGCAAGCCGCCGTGCCTCGGTGATCACGCCGCTGCAGTTGCCCGTCGAGACGATCGAGATGTTGCTGCCGATGACGAGCAGGATCTTGCGACGCTGCCGCACGTCGCGCACGGCCCTGGCGACGCGCTCGATGGTCTCGAGCGAGCAGGCCCCGCAGAAGCACTCGGCCGGACTGCCGGGGTCGCCGTCGGGCCGCGCGGCGAACGGCCGATGAATGGCGTCGAGCAGGCGCGCGCGGTCGGCCGTGAAGTTCTGCGGCACGCCGAGCGTGCTGTAGATGACCGCCGCCAGATCGCCCGGGCGCAGCTCGGCGACGGCGGCCCCGGCGATCGCCCGCGCCACCGGAAGCTGGGAGATCGTGATCGCGCGATCCATCAGGATCACGACGAGCCGTCCCTCGCGTGGAAACTCGTTGGTCGCGACATCGGGCGCAATTTCGTCCATCCACGGGGCGGTGGGCCGAATGCGCGTCGGCAGGTCCACGCTCGAGAAGGCGACGATCGGACGAGGCTTGCCGTCCTCGAAGACCGTGAAATCCGAGCGGAGAGACCGCGGACGGGCAGGCGATGGCGGTCGAGCACGGAGACGTCGACGTCGACGATGTCGACGCCGGCGCGAAATGCGGTCTGTGGTGGAGCGGGCTGCCCCTGTCGCGCGTCAAGCACCAGCGCCACGCAGGCGAGGCACCACGCGACACCCGCGATGAGGCGCGACGTCATCTCATCCGGAAGACGAGGTCCCGTCTGACGCTGGTGGCGTTGGGAAGCGCCGCGGTGATGCTGAGCAGGTACGGACCTCGCGTCAGGCCTCCCAGCGGCACGGCGATCTCGAACGGCGCGTTCCGGGCCGAGCCGAACGCGTCGACGCCGAGCGTCGAGGATTCCTCGAAGCGCTTCGCGTCGGCGCCATCCAGCACGCGCGTCGTGACCGTGACGGGTACGACCGCTCCGGTGCCGCCCTGGAACACCCGGAAGAACGCGACGATTTGTTCACCCGGCGTGAAATCACGCGCGCTCGTCGGCACGATCGGCAGCAGATCGGCGAACAGGTCCGTCCGCGGCGGCGAGGCGGGCTGCGATCCGAGCACGATCGGCGAGGCGGCGAGCGATCTTCGCGTGTAGTCCGGCACTTCGATGTCGGCGTACACGCTGCTGCTCTTGTCGAGCGCCGCGCTCGTCGCGTTCAGGCGCAGGTGATACCGGCCGGGCGCGAGCGTGAGCTTCTGAAAAACGTCGTACCGCAGTTCGTCGCCGCCTGACGGCTGGAGGTTGAGCTGCATCTTCTCCTGCACCGGCTGTCCGGCGCGGCCCTCGGCGTCGTACAGCGTACGCACGATCGTCAGCGTTTCCGCGAGCGGGCCGCGCGGCGGCGGCAACCGCACCGTCAGCACGACCGCGACGTGGGCGTTGGGACTGCCGGCCGGCCCGGCGAGCGAGATCGGCACGGCGGACGTGCGGAGCGGCAGGGTCGTCGGCGTCATCATGCCGGTCATGCCGAGGTCGTTCGTGGTCGGCGCATTCTTCTGTTCGCGCGTCACGAGACCCGCTTCGGTCGGCGCGTAGTAGCCGGATCGCGTGCGCACGGTGGCGCCCGGCTGTTTGACCTTCACCTCGAGGCGGCGGAATCGTCCGTCCGGCTTGCCGTTCGACGTCTGGTAGCCGAGCAGATAGTACGCGCCCGCCTCGTCGAAGACGCGATCGATCTCGCGTTCGATCTCGCTCGTGCTCACGATCGCCCGGGCGCCCGTGTGGTCGGCCGTGATCTCGAGGAACTCACGGCGAATGCGCGCCGCCGCCTCGGCTTCCCGCGCCGACGCGACGCGAAACGCCGGCCGGCCGCCGCGGCGTATCGGCATCTGCAGGTAGTTCTCGTAGCCGCGGTACCCCGCGGGATCGATCCCGTAGACATTGATGTTCGCGCGCTCGGCCTTGCGGAAGACGTCTTTCATGATGTCGGCGAGCTCCGCCGGACACCCGCGCGTGGCGCCGAAGCTCAACGGCACGCCGACGCTGATGAAGACCATGGTCTTGCGCCGGTTCGGCACGGTCGCGAGGCGCGAGGCGACGGTGTCGAGCGTCGGCACGGCCGGCTGCGATCGCTGGCACTGCGACCGCATCAGTGCCGGACTCGAGCGGTACGGCATGTCCCCGCCGCCGCCCGTCGGCCCGAGCGGCGTCGCCTCGATCCACCGCACCTCCGGCGGATCGAACTTGTCCACGGCGGCGATGAGCTTGGCGCGGTCGTCGGTGAAGTCCTGGGTCTTCCCCGCCTGCTGCGTGTAGATGACCGCCGCCACATCGGACGGGCGCAACTGGTCGATGAAGTACCGCGCCGCCGTGCGCGCGCCCATGATGATGTCGAGATCGTCGAAGGGGATGTTCCAGTCGTCCATCACGATCGCGAAGAGCCGCCCGTCGCCCGCCTGATCGACGAGGTCGTTCGACTGCACGTCGCGCGGCACGTGGCGCATCCACGCGCTCGGCGACGGATCGTGCTCCGCCGATTCGATTTCGGACACCGCCACGAGGCGCTGCGGCTTGCCGTCTTCGAAGACAGTGAAATCCTCGAGCGTCAACCCGCGGATCGGCTGCCGGTCCTTGTCGATCACGGACACGTCGAGGCGGATGACGTCCGTCTCGACGCGGAAGACCGGTTGCTGCTGCTGTGGCGTCTGCGGCGCCGGCGGCGTCTGAGCGGGCGGCTGTTGAGCCGGCGCCTGCTGGACTTCGGCGGTCAGCACGGCTCCAACGAGCGCGCACACTACGGTCGTGACAAGTCGTCGCATCGGCAATTCGGGCTGCGCTGGCGTCTTCAGTTTACCCGGAATCGCACGTCGCGTCGCTCGGACCGGCCGGCCGTCGTCGCGTCGATTCTGAGGAGGTAGTCGCCCGCAGCGAGGCCCGCCAGTGGCAGGTCCCACCGGAAGTCGGCGCTGCGTCTGGGAGTGAACCGGCCGGCGTCGAGCCCGGCGCGGTGCTCGACGAGTGTCCGCCCAGCCTCTCCGACGATCGTCGCCACCACGGAGACATCGGAAGGCGCCCGTGTCGCGCCTTGGTACACGCGGAGAAAGCTCGTCACGCGATCGGATGCCGTGAACTCTCGAACTGTCGTCGGCACAACCGGCGCGAGGCCCGCGAGCGCGTCCCTCGGCGCGATCAGGAGCGCAGGAGTCCGCTCGATGAGCACACCGGACAGCGAGAGCGGGGCCTTGCTGAAATCCGGAACGTCGATCGACACGAACACACTGCCGGCCACACCGGCCCGCACTGCGCCGAACCTGACTTCGTACCGTCCGGGCGCGAGACGGAGGCGCGAAATCACCTCGTAGTCCGCGTCCGCGCGGACGCCAGATCGCATCCTCAACTCGACGGTCTGACGATGGGCGCCGCGCGAGCGCCAGTTCGTGTCGAAGGCGGTCGCCACGGTCTCGACGCGCCGGACCACCGGCGCATCGGCGCCGCCGGCCCTCGACCGATCCTCCGAATCCGCGGGTTCCCGCACGGCCGTCACGACGACGACGTCCGCTTCGCGACGGCCGGTCACCCCGAACGCCGCCGTCGAGACGCGGATGGGCAGATCGCCGCTCGGCAGTCCGCGCGCGATCGCCGTCTCGAGCGGGGAGGCGGAGGTCGGTTTCGCCGTCGAGGGCTTGCGCGCGTAGTAGCCGTTTCGCGCCCGGACCTCGACGTCATTCCTTCGCACCTCGACCTCGACGTTCCGGAACCTTCCGTCGCGCGCCGGATCCGTCACGCGATAGCCGATGAGGTAGTAGGAACTGTTCTCGCGAAACACCTCCGGAACGAACCGGGCCGGGTCGTTCGTGTACTCGATGCTCCTCCCACCGGTACTTTCGGCGAGCGCGACTTGCGAGGGATTGGCCACAGGCGCCGAGGTCCCGCGCGGATCGAAGGTGTACACGCTGACATTGGCTTGCTGCAGGCTCTGAAACATGTCCCGGATGCGGTCGAGCACCGTGGAACCGTTCAGACTGGATGGGGACGTGTCGAAGGTGAGCGCGGGGCCGACGTACATGACCGCCTTCCGACCCGGGGGCGCCGTGCGCAGCACTTCGCCGATCCGGAACAGCGCGTTGACGGTGCATCCGCCGAGCCGAAGCTGACAGCCGAGCGGCGGGCCCGCCGAACCCCAGTTGCGCGGCGCGAAGGAGTCGATCGCCTTCAGGAGCTGAGCGCGATCTGCCGTGAAGTTCTGAGATCGACCCGAGAACGTAAACACGACAGCGGCCAGATCGGAGGGTCCAAGATGCTCGATCACGCTCCGTGCAACCTGACGAGTGAGCCGCGGCTCCCCGACCTCGACGCCCGTCATCCCGTCGTCCAGCACGAGAATGATGAGCCGGCGAGTCTGCAAGTCGTTCGAGGTCACATCCGGGCCCACGTCGCGCATCCACGCCGCCGGCGGCTCCACCGGATCGGGTACGTCGACCTCGCTGACCGCGACAATCGGCTGCGGCTTGCCGCGCTCGCGCACGGTGAAATCAGCCGCCGTCAAGCCGCGAACCGGGCGCCGCTGTTTGTCGAGCACAAGGACGTCGAGCTGCACGACATCGACGCCGCCTCGGAACACCGGCTGAGACGCGGGCGGCGCCTGCTGCGCGATGACCGCGAGACTGGCGCAAACGAACGCGCACGCGAGGGTCACGAATCGCACGTCTAGGGACCGGGTGGCTTGCCGATGATCTGCTCGCAGATCTTGTCGATCATGGGCTGCATGCGCGCATCGGGCATCGCCGTTCCGCAGCGGAGGAACGCGATGACTTCGTGAGACCGCCGCATCGCGACCTCGACCTGTTTCGAGTCAGGCACGGCGGGATCCACTCTGTGGGTGGCCACGACCTTCGGTCCGTCAGGTGTGTCGACGTGGTCGACGAGGACGACGTTGTTGCCGCCCAGCCGGCTTTCGGTGTCTTGGATGGTGACGACATCTTTCGCCGGCGAGTAGGACACGCTCAGGTGGACCGCACCGTAGCGAAGGGTCGCGTTGACGTCGCCGCCCATGCCACCGCCCCCGGAGCCGCCGGATTGGCCCGCGAGGAACCACCCCGGCGAGCCCCGCCAGACGACGAGCAGTTCCAGAACCGCCGCGTCTCCGGCGTGTCTGCCGAACCACGTCACGACCGCGACCGGCGACACGGGTCTCGACGAGCTGAATCCAGAACTCGACCGGCCCGACCGGCCGCCGGCCTGGAATGACGCCGGCAGGCTCAGACCCGCGCACATGAAACCGCACAGCGTCGTGATGACCAGACCACGCATTGGCGACTCCCGCTACCGAATCCTGAACACGACGTCCCGGCGCGTTGTCGCGCCGCCCGGGAGCGTGGCGGCGATGCTGAGCAGATAGGGACCGCGCGTGAGACGGGCGATCGGCAGCGCGACCTCGAAGGGGGCGCTGCGGCTCGCGTCGAATTCACCCTGCTCCAGGACGATCGTCGCATCGTGCTTGCTGGCATCCCCGAGGTCCAGAATCTTCGTCGTCACCGTCAGCGGCTGCACGGGGGCGGCGCCGCCCTGGAAGATTCGAAGGAAGGCGACCGGCTGCTCGTTCGCCGAGAAGTCGCGCGCGCTCGTCGGGACGACGGGCAGGACGCGGGCGAGGACGTCGGTGCGCGTCGCCGGATCCTGGCGCATGCCGATGACAACGGCGGACATCGACACGGGCGCACGCGAGAAATCGGGCACCTCGAAGTCCGCGTAGACGCTGCCGCTCTTGTCGAGCACCTTGCTGGACCCGTTGAGCCTGATGGAGTACCGCCCGGGCGCGAGCGTGAGCCGTTGAAACACGTCGTACCGGACTTCGTCGCCGGCGCTCGGATCGAGATTGAGCTGGATCGTCTGCGGCGTCGGCGCGGCCGCGCGACCCTGTCCGTCGTAGAGCGTGCGAACGAGCGTCAGCGTTTCAGCGACGGATCGACGCAGGGGCGGCAAACGCACGGTCAGCACCACGCCGACATCGACCTCGGGGCTCGTCGGGCCTGCCGTGCGCGCGAGCGGCAGGACGACGGCCCGAAGCGGCAACGCTGCGGGCATCATCAAGCCCGTCAGCCCGAGGTTGATCGACGACGGCGCCACTTTCGCTTCCGCCGTCGAGAGACTGCCCTCTTTGGGCGCGTAGAACCCCGACCGTGTACGGACCTTCGCCTCCTTGCGGTTGACCTTCACCTCGAGCTTCCGGAACTTGCCGTCCGGCTTCCCGTTCACCGAGCGATACCCGACGAGGTAGTAAGACGACGCTTCCTCGAAGACGCGCTCGATCTCGCCCTCGAGGTCGTTCGTGTTGACGATGGCGCGCGCGCCGGTGTGCTCGGCCGTGATCTCGAGAAAGTCGCGCGCCACGCCCGCAGGCGACTGACCGACAGCCGGGCCGGCGCGGCCTGCGAGCGCGGACTGGAGAAAATCACCAGGATCGCGATACCCGGCCGGGTCCACCCCGTAGATGTTCACGTTCCCTCGCTGCGCCATCCGGTAGACGTCCTGCATGATGTCGGCAAGCACGCTCGAACATTCACTTCGCCTGTCACCGAAATCGAGCCGGACACCCGTGCTCACGAAGAACAACGTCTTGCGCCGGTTCGGAATCGACGCCAGCCGCGCCGTCAGCGTGTGCAGCGTGGGGACCGTCGGCTGCCCCAGCTCGCACTTGCTCCGCATCAGCGCGGGGCTCGAACGATACGGCATGTCGGCGCCGCCGCCGGTTGGCGCCGTCGGCTTCGCTCCCATCACTCGGTACTCCGGCGTGCGAATTCTCTCGACCGCTCGCAGGAGCGTGTCGCGATCGCTCGTGAACTCTTCGGTCTTGCCGGGATCTCGTGGAAAGACGATGCCCGCGACGTCCGACGGTCCCAGGCGATCGATGATCGCGTACGCGACGGCCCGCGCGCTCATGACCATCGAGTCGTTGTACAGCGGCATGTTCCAGTCGTCCAGCAGGATGGCAAACACGCGCCCGTCGCCGGCGTGGTCGGCGAGGTTGTTGGCGGCGACGTCGCGCGGCACATGACGCATCCACGCGCTCGGCACCGGGTCGTTCGTGCCTGAGTCGATCTCGACCACCGCGACGATCTCCTGCTTCTTGCCATCCTCGAAGACGGTGAAGTCTCCAGCGACGAGCCCCCGGACGGGGCGGCGGTCGTCGTCCAGCACCGAGACATCGATGCGAATGACGTCGATCTCGCTCCGGAAGATCGGCTGTTGCGACTGTGGCGGTGGCGCGGGAGGCTGCGCGGGTGGCGGCGGAGGCGTCGCTTGCTGGGCGCCCGCCAGCAGGCCCGCAGCGAGAAGCGCGCACACGACGAGCGGCACGAAACGTCGCATCGGAAACTCGGGCAGGCTGGCTCGGACAGTCTACTTCATCGGGGAATCGGGGAATGGGCATTCTGGCAATGGCAGAACCATCGGCAATGGGCAACGGGAATCGACAATGGATAGTGGGAATCGGCAATGGGAATCGGCAACGGGTAATCGCGATGGGTAATGGATAATCGGCGCCGATGAGCGCGCTCCTGATTGCGTTCGGCGGCCTGCCGGGCGTCGGCAAGACGACGCTGGCTCGCCGGCTGGCGGCCGATCTTGGCGCCGTCTACCTTCGCATCGATTCGATCGAGGAGGCCATTCGCCGCTCGAGCATCGCGCCCTCGTCGATCTCGTCACTGGACGACGCCGGTTATCGGGTCGCGTATGCGGTCGCTGAAGACAACCTGCGGCTGGACCGGATCGTACTTGCCGACTCGGTGAACCCCTGGCCGCTGACGCGACAGGCCTGGACCGACGTCGCGCGGCGCGCCGAGGCGAGACTCATCGAAGTAGAGATTGTTTGCAGTGACGTCGACGAACACCGGCGCCGGGTTGAAGGGAGAGCCGGTCCAAGCGGCACGTCAGTGACTTGGCAGGACGTGATCGCGCGAGATTACCGTCCCTGGGAAGGCGAGCACGTCACTCTGGACACGGCGGGTCGGAACCTCGAGGAGAGCGTTCGGAGATTGCATGCCGTGATCGACCCGGCTGGCGCCCTCAGGGGGCCGCCCAGGGATTGACGAGCGACGTCACCGAAGACCCGAAGTCCGCGACGTTGCGTGTGACGAGAGTCAGCTCGTGAACCCGGGCGGTCGCGGCGACGAAGGCGTCAACGGCACCGATGGGCCGGCCTTTCCGTTCGCGCTCGGCGACGATCACGCCCCATGCGTTCGCGACGGCCGCATCGATCGCCAGCACGCGATCGGCGAAGCGCTCGAGCAGCTCGACGTCGAGCCATTCGCCGAGACGCTGGCGTCGACGGCCCTGGGCCAATCGCTCAATGCCATGCCGTAGCTCGGCGATCGTGATGACGCTGATGAAGAGTTGGTCCTCATCCGCGTCGGCGAGCCAGGTCACGACCCCCGGCGCCGGCTGTGGCTTGACCCACTCGGATACCACGTTGGTATCCAGCAGAAACCTCACAGCTCAGTCGTCCGCGGGCGATCGGGTCGCCGTCTGACCTTGAGCGCGGATCCGCGCAAAGGAGAACTGGCAAGAAACTCCGCCAGGTTGCCGTGTCGACGTGTCTTGCGCTCCCATTCCTCGGCGGCGACGACCACGGCGGCGGTCCGGCCATGACGAGTCACGGTCTGCGGGCCGCGCTTCGCCGCGCGGTCGAGCACTTCGCTGAACCTGGCTTTCGCCTCTGCCACCGTCCAGATATCCGTCATGCAGCTCCTAGATAGTCATTATAGTCATAATGGTCATGAGTCAGCCAACTTTCGATCTCTCCCGTCCTCACTCCAGGGCGAGCCATCGTCTGATGGCGTCGTCCACGGCATCCATCTCCGACGCGACGCAGCGTCCGATCGTGCGGCTGATTGAGCCGCGCGGCACGCTCGCAATCTTGTCGACCATCACCTGCGATGCCGCCCGCAGGCCCGTCCTGGCGCCTGGCGCGACCGCGACACGAAAGAGCGGCGCGTCGACGCAGTCCGATGTAATGGGACAGAGCGTGAGGCTCGCATGCGTCTCGTTGAACAAGTCTGCCTGCACGACGAGCGCGGGCCGCGGCTTCCCGGTGGAGGCCCCCCCTCTGGTGGCGACGACCACGACGTCGCCGCGGGTCAGCGCCATCCGTCGGGGTCCGTGGCCACATCCTCGAGAAAGCCGAGCGCGTCGCGCTCCGACTTCCGGCGGCTGACAAGAAGGGACTGCCGGCGCGCTTCGGCGCGCGGATCTTCATCGGTCGTGCCGACAAGTGCGGCTTCGAGAATCGAGCGCGCCACGTCGCTGCGTGTGCGGCGCCGCCGTCGTGCCTCCCGGGCGAGCCGGCGGCTCACCGTGGACGAAACGCGGACGGTGAGTACCGACGACGCCGACGGCTTGGCCATGGCGTATACAGTATACACTACGGCCCACGGATCGCTCGCGGCGTCACTAGTACACGATGGCGTAGTAGATCACGTAGACCCACGACAGAAAGCCGTGAACGATCGCCCAGAAGATCGACTTGTTCATACTCCAGGAAATAGTGATGGCGAGTGCGCTGCCGAAGCCGATGCCGACCTTCGCGGCATTCGAGGCGGTCGGCGTGACCGGTCTCGCAGAATCGTCCGTCATGAATCAGCTCCCGAATTGTGGCTGAGCCGTAGTCGATTTCATTTCGTGACCATCAGGTAGCTGGTCAACCGCCGGATTTTCGCGTTGCGCATGTCGAAGACGTCGCAGAAGACCACGTTCAGAAAGGTCCCATCCACTCGCGGGGCTCGTACCGATCCTTCGACCACCACGACGTCACCCACTTCCACGAGCCGGCTCACGGCGATATCCGGGTGTCCCGTGAAGCCTTCATCGACGATGTGGTTCGCAAAGTCGTCCCTGCCGTGAGCCTGGAACATGCCAGGCAGGACCCATTCCACATCATCGGTCAGGCACGACAAGATCTGAGGCCGATCGGTTCTCCTGAATCCATCTAGGTACCGTTCGATCGTTTGCTCATTCGGTGTCATGTGAATCGGGACGGCCTCGCACGATGATATCCGCGGAAGCTCCGCGAGCGTTCAGTAGAATCACAGGATGCCACAAACATCCGAGCTGGGTCCCGTCCTCGCGCGCCTGTTCTCCGAGCTCATCGACGGGACCGATCCGAAGGGCGCGTTCATCCTCAATTCTGGCGACCTGGGGCTGCTGCGATCGCTCGACAAGCTGTCGGCCGCCGACGCGTCCCGCTCGGCGAACGACGGCGCGACGATTGCCGCGCATGCGCAGCACGTGCGCTACGGACTGTCGTTGATGAATCGCTGGGCGAAGGACAGGGGGAATCCCTTCGCCGACGCGACGTGGGACGAGGCGTGGAAGACGTCCGCGGTGGACGCGGCCGCGTGGGAGGAGATCCGCCAGGGGCTTCGTCAGGAGACGCACGCCTGGCTGGGCGCTCTGGGCTCACCGCGCGACGTGATCGATGTGGAGCTCGCCGGAATGATCGCGAGCATCGCTCACCTGGCCTATCACCTCGGCGCCATCAGGCAGATCGACAAACGCCTCCGAGGGCCACAGGAAGGCACGTTCTAGACTCGGGCGTACGCGCAGGCGCCCCCCTCAACGCAACGAGTCGCGCTGCTGCAGCATGGACTGAAAGGCGCTCGGCAGCGAGCCGCGGAGGACCAGGAGCTTCATCTCGGTCACTGCGGTCGCACCAGGCGCCAGCGTCGTCTGCGGGTCCACGTGCTGGCAGGTGAGCTCAGGATTGCTCCAGACATTTCCGGTCGTGCGGGCAAAGCTCGCGACGACCCAGGCGGCATCGGAGGACAGCGTCGCAATGAAAGGCGCATCGATGCGACGCGTGGTGTTGTAGTACGTGATGCCATCGTCTCGACGCTCGACCCGCTGGTCCGGTACGGGCCAGGTATAGGAGGCGAGATACCGCGCCGGAAGCCATCGTTGAAGCGGAAGCGTCAGGCGTGCAGGGGTCTCTGCGGCCAGCAACTCAAAGCCCGTGGGGTAATGCACGTAGGTTCGCTCGAGCCGGACATCGTGAAAGAGCGACGTCAGCCGAGGATCCGTGACGGCGTAGATCATGTCGAAGGACGTCGTCGATCGGTTGTGGAACTCGTATCGGAAGCGCACGCCGTCGGAATCGAGTGTGGCGCGAGCCACGAAGTGCAGCGGTCCAGGCAGCTCGCGCTCATACCGGAGCGACGGCCCCTCACGGCTCCAGGCTGGTCGACGGCCTGCCGCACCGGGTTCCCAACGGTAAAGGCGCTGTGCCTCGCGCTCTCCATGACGCACCGCCGTGACGTGCTCAGGAAAGACGACGACGACCGAACGGTCGGACTCGGGACGGTCCGGCAGAAGCAGGCGCAGCGTAGGCGCAGTGTTGTCCGGATCGACCAGCAACTGAAGTCCGGACATGGCTCTCGCACGCGGCAAGTTCTCTGCCTGAGGGTTGAGGCTCGCAGCAGTCCGGGGGGTGGCTGCGATCAGCAAAAGAGTGAACGGCGCGACGTCAGATAGCCTGAAGCGCATAGGATCTCACTCCGAAGGCGACACGGTATTCTATGCGGTCGCAGGAGTGAGCACATCCAATGGCCGTCTCGAGCTCCTACCTGACGTACGTCCTCGAGCAGCTCGACGGCTTGAACAGGCTGAGCAGCCGGCGCATGTTCGGCGGCGTGGGACTCTACTCCGCCGAGGTCTTCTTCGGGGTCCTCGACAACGACACGCTGTTCTTCAAGGTGAATGACGAGTTGAGGCAGCGCTATACGGAGCGCGGCATGCCGCCATTTGCGCCGATTCCGGGCAAGCCCCCGATGCTCGGCTACTATCAGGTGCCCGCCGACGTGCTGGAGGACGCGGACGTGCTGTGCCAATGGGCTGCCGACTCCGTCGCCGTCCACTCGACGCCGCCCACGGCGCGGCGACGGCAACGTTCGAAACGCTGAGCGCTGCCTGGCACGGCTTCGCCTGGCCGGAGCGCCTGGGCCTGTGGAGCCATTGAGAGGAGACGCCGCACCGCGGCCACCACCCGCGGCCACACGTCGGACTGCAGATCGATGAACACGAAGTGACCGCCGTTAGCGATCACGGTCGCGTTGAGATCATCGCCGGCTTGCTTCGTCGCGGTTTGGTACGGCGCGACTTGAGCTGCGAACATCCGGCCCGCAAAGAACTCCTGGCGCAGGCCGAAGGGCAGCAACTCGATGGGCGAGCCAGCGCGGTAGCGCTCCGGCTGCTCCTCGGGTTTTCCGCCCATCAAGTTGGAGACGACCGGATTCCCGCAGATCTTCTGCTCCACCGCCATCATCGCTTTGAGATCAGCCGGTCCGTCCAGATTGACGACTCCGCGGAGCTGTAGTGGATCGCTCGTGAACAGCTCGCTCGACTTGGGAATCTTCGGCCGGGCGGCCAGCCACATCGCGAAATGCCCGCCGGCCGAATGTCCGATCGCAATCACGCGGGTGAGATCCAGCTGATGAGACCCAGCGAGGCTCCTGACGAAATCCGCCGCCCGGCCGATGTCCTGAAAGCTGCCCGGCCAGCCGCCTCCGGGATGGCCGAGACGCCGATACTCGACATTCCAAGTCGCAATGCCCGCCTCAGTCAGCGCGGCCGCGGCGGGCCGCATGTTGTCCAGGGCCACGGCGCGCTCGTCCATCGTCCCGAGCTTCGAGACCCAGCATCCGCCGTGCACCACGATTGCCAACGGGTGGGGTCCCTTCGATCGACCGGCACGCGCAATTCGCCGAACTGAAGCGGATCGGTTCCGACGCGATCCGCCGAGCCCGCGCGGAACGTCGGCGTTCGCGAGTCGAGGGGACTCCTGGCCTGAGCGCCGACAACTGCCCGCACAGAGCCACGAAGATCGCGACACGAGATTTCATTCCGGTCTCCCGTTGAGTTCAGTCGGCCCTCTGATGCCGACGCCTGCCCTCGGAGGTCCGAGCTCGCCAACGCCTTACGGCGGGCACGCGTACGACGTCCTGACGATCGACGCGCCTCGCCACGACTCGGTCAGGGCGCGGCGCGATGCTCCCGGCTCGCCGCCGACACGACCGCCACGACTACCGCGCCACGCCTCGCAAGATTCCGAGCCGTACTCTCACCTGTTTCACGACGATTCAACGGTACTTGAAATCCACAGGCCCCAACGTATGGCCAAGCGTGGAATCCAGGATGTAGCGTGGATCGGCGTCGTCATTGAAGACGGCCGACGTCACCTGCGCGACGCCCGTCGCGCGACCGTCGTCGTCCGACGTGATGCCAGGAGTCGCCGTCGATCTCCTCGTGGCTCACCACGTAGTAGCGCTCGGAGGCGTGAGGGTCACGGGTGTGGTCAACGTCGCATAGGCGAAGTCCGTTTGCGCGGCGAAGGCGGGATCGTCACGAATCCCAGGTCATCACGCCGCCGTGGCGGCCGGTCGGACTGATCTTCACGACATGTGGTTGCGTCGTGCGATCAGCATCGTGCGGCCGAGTGCCATGACCTGAATCGGTTCGGGACCGACCTCGAACGCCATCCCGACCCAACCGGTGAAGTCATTACGCACGGAGCCAAGCGCCGTCACCCGCGACGAATTTCGCTTGCTCGGGGTCCGGCTCGGCCTGGAAGACAAGATTGCACCCCACGAACCTCGCCAGCGTGAGGACTGCCAACATCAGAATGGGCGTGAGGATCAGATACGAATCGTTCATCGCGTATCGCTCCTAATGCGCGGACGCCCCGACCGCGTCCTGAAGGACATCCGAGCGCTGCCTCGATCGGGCCGCGATCGTGACGGACTTCGCGCACGAGGCCGCGGGCGTCGAGGAAGACCAGCGTCGGCCAGGCGTTGACGCCGTAAGCTCTTGAAATCGATCGCGTCGGATCCGGGACGACCGTCGCGGTCAGCCGCGCATCGGCAGCGGCCTTCACGGCAACCTCGCGCGATTCGCCATCGTTGATCGCGAGAACGACGGCGCCCGACGAGACGGAGCCGAAGCGGGAGTCACGTCACGCACGGCCTCGAGGCTCGGCCCACGCAGTGCTCCTCCAGAACACCGCGATGACAGGACGACCGGCCAGCTTTCTGAGCGTCAGCTCGCGGGCCGCGAGCATGTGAAGAAGACGAAGTTCGGCGGCGCGTGGCCGATCCGCACGCCCGGCGTGACCGTGCTGACGCTCACCGGACCGTCGGCGAGCAGCACCCGGCGCAGCACGTCTGCTCCGGCCGACGAATCGACCTCGCCCTCGTACTCCCACACCACTTGGCCGGTGGGTCCGAACACGAACGTCGCCGGCCGCCGAGCGGCGCTCACGCGCCACACGCGTTCCCACTCATCATCCTGCTGCTCGACGTAGACGACGCCTGGAACGTAACGCGCCGGGCCATCTCCTCCGGCTTCAGCACCGCGACGATCGCGGTCGCGGCATCCACGCGTCCACTCTTCGCCAGCGCCTCAGCAGTCGCTCCAACTGCGGCGCGCTCTCGACGACCGCGAAGTGCACGATCAGATTCGGATCGCCCGGTGCTGTCCTCGCGAACGGCCGGAGCGTGACCGACGACCTGGACTTCGCCGCGCGGACCTGGCCGCGTCAGCGGCACGAGCGGAACGCGACCTGCAGCGACGACGGCGGCGTCGAGCACCGGGAAACCGACTGGAAGGCGCAATACGACGCCATGACCGGCTGCGGAGTGACGGCTCCGGACGAGGAGAGCCGCGTGCCTCTGATCGTGAGACACATCGGCGAGAACGCCGCGATGCGTGCGTCGGTCCTCTTCTGGTCGGCCCCGGTCCCGTCAGCGACTGACGAGTCCCTCGGGCAGGAGGACGAACTTCCTGTCGTCCTGGAAGCCGGACGGCGGCTCGCCCGCCCGCTTCCACTCGAAGCTCTCGATGGCACCACCCGCGATCCAGCTCTTGAGAGCCAGAGAACTCGGCGTCCGTTCGGGATCACGTCGCCCGAGCGGTCCTCCGATCGTCGAGGCGATCTCCTCGAATTCGACGTGCGCCTGCCGGCGAGTCCGCCACGGCGAGCGATGCCGCGCAGGACGATTCCCGCCGGCGAGATCTCCGCGGATGAATACGTCAGGCTGAACTCGAGCGGCTGCGGTTGCGGCTGTCCGTCGGGTCGCGCAGGCGTCAGAAGCGTTCGCAGGAATCCGCCGAGACTTCCGATCGGCGTCCAACATGCGTCGGACATCCGCCTCTGACGCCGCTCCGCGCGAGCGCACTATCCCTGACGGCTGCGATTCGCTCCAGAGCACGTCCTCTGAATCGATCGACGATGAAGCTCGTGGTGTCGAACGTCATGGCGCCGACGACCAGGTCGGCGGTCGAACCATCCGGCTGAAGTCCAAGCGCCTGAGTCACCGTGAAATCGAAATTCGGCGCGAAGAATGTCGGAGTCGTCGCTCGGCCCGTGATGGTCAACATGATCCGCCCGGCCTGGAGGTCGGCCACGGCGCTATTCAGCGTGACCGTGTAGGTGGCCGTCGCGCTCCCGAGGATCAGCGGGATGCTGATGGAGATGGGGGCGATCGGCGTCGTGAGCATGTCATCGAGCGCCGGCTGCAGGGCGGCCTTGATCGTGTCTGCGCCGACGCCGAACGCGAAGTCCTCGCCGCCGAGAAACACGCGCGTCACCGTGGCCGGATTCCCCGGCGCCGACGTCGTATTCAGGAGCACAGCGACCGCGGGCTGCGGCGCCGGCCAACGCCTTGAATTTCATCGACCTGATGTTCGAAGGCAACGTGTTGTTCGAGGGCAGCACGCTGGACCTCAACGCGTTGCTGATCAGCAGATTGATCCCGGCGCGATCTTCCGCCGACAGCGGACGGCTCGACCAGGTGGGCACGAACGCCGCCTGCACCGCGTTGCTCCGAAGGTCGATGTCGACGACGTTGCCCGGCCTGCGAGGTGATCTGATTGACCGCTGTCGTCAGGATGATGTCGCCCTTCGCGAATTCGGATGCGAGTGGCGTGTCTCGATCGGCGAGGTACCGGGACTTGACCTGCATCCGGACCGTGATTCTCGACGCGGACGCGTCCGCGATCTCCAGCGTCGGCGGCGAGAGCTGGAGCTGCGCCCTGCCCTGCAGCCGGCTCGGAACCGTCGGCGGCACGAAGATCCCCGCGTCGTCGGTGTTCACGATGCCGTCGAGGTGTGAGAACAGGACCGCCTCCGCGGGGGACTGGCTCAGAATCGCGTCCGGCACGCGGATGCGCGTCGGGTTCACCACCGGGTCGCCGGCGATGTCGAGGACCTCGAAGACGAGGGGCCTCACCTGGTCCGGGAGGGCCTGGGAATGTCATCCACCCTGAGCGACAGCGAGTGCGGAAATCTCTTGATCGCGTGCATCGCGGCGAGGAGCCTGTTGACCGCGGGCAGGCCAAATTCCGCCACGACGTCGAAATCGCCCGTGAGTTCGTTCGCCACGAAGCTCTTCCTTTCAGCTCGGCCAGAGAACCGAGCAGCCCCGTGAACGACGCGATCATGATGAAGAGCGAGATGCCGTGCTGGACGGTAAAAGCGCTCGCGCCTGCCGGTCGTTCGCGGGCGGACTCGAGGACCATTCTCCCGGTCGCATAGGAGCCCGCCATGAGCAGGAAGAGCGCTCCAGGAAACGGCAGCCGGGGCCAGACGCTTCAGCCCCGCGACCAGCAACACGGCCGCGAACGCCCCCTCGAGGCCTTGTGTGGGCACCCGGCGCTGCCAGACACCGCGATGATTCGGCAGGACGAGACCGAACGTCTTCACGGGCCGGCCGGCGCAGCAGCCGTTCAACTGACATCCCACGCGCGTGAAGATCATGCCGATCAGAATCGTGAGGACGCCGACATCCCAGAAGGCCCCGAACGGCACGCCCAGTGCGAAGAGCAGCGGCCACGACGCCGGTACGCGCGAGCAACAGACCGCCGTATTGCGCTGCGCCTCCCTCAGTCCTGTCCCAAATCCGCCGAAGGTCGTTCCGAAAGAAGGACCAGTGCGTCACGACGAACAGCAGCCGGGCACCGACGAGCGCGACGCTCAACAGCACGAACGTCGCCACCCATACACGGAACGCATCCAATCCGGACGCGTGCGCCGCGGCGTTCCCACCAACGATGCCGAAGACGCACCCGACGTACAGCATGGCGGGATAACTCCAGCACTCTGTACCCCCGCCAGTGAAACAGCACCGGGCGCATCGCAGCTATCCTCGCGGCCAGAAGGCGGCCACGAGACCGCCAACGATACCGACGTCTGCGAGGTTGAAGACCGGCCACCAACCGAGATCGATGAAGTCGGTGACAGCCCGCCGGCGCAGGATGTCCAAGAGGTTCCCGGCAGCGCCACCCAGCGCGGCTCCAACGCCCGCCAGGGCGAGCTGACTCTGGAAGCCGGCGCCGGAGCCATAGAGCGCGGTCGCGCAGATGAGTGCGACGAGCCAGATCAGGACGAGCGTCACGCGTCCATCGCGCCTGGAGAAACCAGGCCGCGTCGTGCTCACCACGCGGATGCGCAGCAGCGGGCCGAAGGAGACACGCCGGTCGCGGCCGGCTCCCCGTACGGCGCTCTTGGACCACTGGTCCACAGACAGCACGGTAATGGCAATCGCCACGAGCCCCAGCACATTGTCCTCGGGATGTTGCGTCACACTACTTGAGGCAGCAGAGGAATGCAACGGTTGGGACGTCGCAAAACGTTTGGATCAGCTGCCGTCGCAGTCACCCGGCCAGCTGCTTCTCCATCAGGATCGGCCCGCCCTGGTCGGCGATCGTCTCAAAGAACGCTCGACCATTGAAGCGATGGTCCCGGTAGGAGCGCCGCACGCGTTCCACGAAACCCTGCTTGCGGAAAATGTGCTGAGAGGTTTTGTTCGTCGCTTCGGTCACTGCCCGGCGATATCGCCTGGCGGCACCCTGCGCCAGGCACGTCGCGACGAGGCCCTGTGCGACGCCCTTGCCCGCGAAACGCGTGGCGATCCCCAACAAGAAGATGTGCAAGTGCTCACCGGGAACCAGATTTCGGCCTGCCCGGTACTCCGCATCCAGCTGTCCGAGGATATCGAAGATTGGGTTGAACTTCGGACTCAGCTGATCGAGCGTGTCTGGAGGAGCTGATGCGGCGTCTTCGGCAAGCAGGGCACCGATCATCTCCCCTGTCTGTCCGGCACGTGCCACGATCGTCAGCCCCTCGGCTGCTGCCTTTGGACACCACAACCGGACGAACGCTTCGAACTCCGCCGGTGTGAGGCCGACCGCGACGGCGGGCGGGTCGCGACGAGTGAACGCCTCCCCAAAGAGTCGGGCCATTTCATCTGTGTCGGATGCGCGGTAGGTAGTGAAACTGATCATGTCAGGACCCTGGCGATCGCGGTCATCGTATTCCAGTTGCGCGTCGTGACCGGTACCCCAAAGAGGCGGTCGAACCTACCGAGGTAGCCGATCACCTTCATGTGCCGCCGGTACACGCCAACGATGAACCGATTGTCACTCGCGAGGATTCTCAGCAGCCACGGGCCGGTGGAAGGAAAGCTCATGGGCAGCGACGGCGCCGAGCGGGGGCGTCGCGACAGGACGCTCACAAAGCGGACGATGTCGGGTCGCATGGGCTGGTCCGCGAAAGGATTCTGAGACATCAGCCTGACAATCTCGCGACCCTGGCAGATCAGGATCTCAGCGTTAAAGGGAAGCTTGGACGCCAATTCGGCGCGGAGCTGCGCCCGGGTGACCGGCTGCCTGATGACGAAGGTACCCGCCGCGCCGATGTTGATCGCATCGAGGTGCTTCAGTTGTCTGACGAGCCTGGTAGGTCGGAAGGTCCTGTGACCACCGACGTTGACCCCTCTCAGAAGAACCACGAGGGCCACGAGGTCCCTCCTGCCACTTAGATCTTTCGGACGATGATACTCGCGCGGTCGGCTGCAGAGGCCCGCGCGATGGCCCGGAGTATAGTGAGCCGATGCGCCTGGTGGTGATGCTCGTCGCCGCGGCGATGATGTTGGGGCCACAGCAGGCACCGCGCTACTCCGTCGTCCAGGACGGCGAACCGCACGGCGACCCGCCGTTCCTGCTCGAGGAGGGCTGGCAGCCGCTCCTGAATGGTACCGACCTCGGCGGATGGCGCGCCTGCGATCCCGGCGCGAAAAACGAGTGGTACACGACCCGTTTCGTCCGCTACGAGCGCATCCTCGGGCCGACGCAGCTTGCCGGGCGCGCGGCGCCAAGCGGCGTGATGCTCAACGGCCCGGCGGGCAAGACCGCGAACCTCTGCACGGACCGGAGCTTCGGTGACGTCGAGCTCTATCTCGAGTTCATGCTCGCGAAGGGCTCGAACTCCGGCGTCTACCTTCAGGGCCTCTACGAGATGCAGATCTTCGACAGCTGGGGGTCGACCGAGGAGATGTCCACGTCGGACGCGGGGGCAATCTATCACCAGTGGATCGACAACCGCGGCGTCGGCGGATCGGCGCCACGGGTGAACGCGGCGCGGCGGCCCGGCGAATGGCAGTCGTATCAGGCGTGGTTCCGCGCGCCTCGCTTCGACGGCGCCGGCAAGAAGACCGAGCCGGCGCGCTTTCTGCGCGTGCTGCTGAACGGCCAGGCCGTCCAGACGAACGTCGTCGTGGACGGCCCGACACGTGCGTCGCTCACCATCCCGGAAGGCGCCGAACATCCGCTGATGCTGCAGGGCGATCACGGTCCGGTGGCGTTCCGGAACATTCACGTCCGGCCGTTGCGGCCGTTGATCGTGCGGTAGGCCACCGCGATCAATCGAGGACCACGCGAGGGATTTCCGCGATCGGCCGGATTGCGATTGCGCGATAGAACACTTCGGCCGCTTCCGATTGCAGCTGCAGGCGGCCCTTCGTGAGCGGCGACTCGCCCGCCTCCGTTTTGTGCCGCAGCCCCGTCAACCTCATCACCGTCTGCCCGTTGACGACGTGGACACTGGTCTGGCCGAGGCAGTAGAGGTCAAGCGTGTTCCACTGGCCGCGCGGCCGCTCGGCGTCGGCACGCTTGATGACACGCCGAGTCGTGCCGGTCACCGGTGCGGCGCCGGGCGTGAACCGAAGATCGCTCCTCGGATCCCCGGGCGTGACAGCGACGCCCTCGGCATCCACGATGACTCCGGCGAGACTGTAGAAATCACCGAAATCTCCCTCCTGGATCTGGAACTCGAACGAACGCATCCAGAACCCGTAGCTCGCGCCGTGCGGCCCGACCGAGTGATAGCAGCACCCGCTGTCGCGCACGGCATCTTCGCGCGGTGGCCAGCGCTTCTCGCCCCACTTCACTTCGAGTCGCAGCTGGTAGTTCTGGTACTCGGCGCGCGTGATCAACCCGCCATAGGTCTCGCCGGAGATGCGGATGGCCGGCGCGCCGTCCACGGACACGACGCTGAACACCCCGCGCGGATCGCGATTGACGCCGAGCGCGTCGGTGTACTCGCCGTTCGCGTTCTTTGCGAGCCCCGAAACGTCCGTCAGCTTGTGCGGCCGGCCGAGGTAGGTGTCCCACCCTGCGAGGTCGCGCCCGTTCCAGAGCGCCGTCCACGCCGGCTGCGTGAGGCCGCCGCCTCCCCTCAACGCGAGCGGGACACTGACGAGCGCCTGAAGGGCCGTACGGCGATCCATCGTCGCGAACCTCATCGTTTGACTCGACGCTTACCGCGAGGGGCGCTGGATTCGAGGACAGGGTCTCGCCGGATCGGGCAGACAGCACATCTGAAGCTGCCCCACTGGCGCACGAGATCGGTAAAGTCGAGCTCGATGACGTCGTATCCCTTGCGCCGTAAAAGCGCGTTCGTCTTCCTCGTCGCCGTCGCCGAAATGACGGTTCGGCGATCGAGCCAGACGAGGTTCGCTGCCAAATGCCTGGTGGCTTCTTCCCTGGCCAGGGGGATGAGTCGCTTGAAGTACCGCGCGAGGGCGGAAACGGACGACTTTGGCAGCCAGGCGGTCGTGTACAGCGCCTCGCCGTTGGGCAGCGGCGCCAGGCAACAGTCGAGATGGAGGGCGTCGTGCGGCACGCTGACGATCTCGAGACCGGAGTCGGCGAGCGCAGCCGACAGTTTCCGAAAACCCGCGGGGTTGGAGTGCCGGCTCAGGCCCACGAGCACGCGCCGCCCCGAGTTGATGACCATCACGTCTCCACCTTCGATGGTCGCGCCGTCTCCCGACAGATCGGTCACGGACTCGCATCGGCCCAGGATCTCGATCAGTCCGGCCGTTTCGGCGTCCCGCCAGTCGTCGTGGAGACCGCCGACGAACAGCCGCTCACCGATGGCGAAACAGGGATCACGCGTGAAGACCTGGCCAACTGCCCCCGGCTGGGCCTCCGGCGCAAGCAGCGTGACGCCCCTGTTGGCGAGGCACTTCCGCAGGGTCGCGTGCTGCCTGATGAGCCGCGCCTTGGACGACGGTCCCACCTGCGGATTCCGGGCGAGCTCACTGGGCGGCAAACTCCACCGCCAGTCGTCCATCGTCACGTCGGTCGCATTGCTGGCGTCGTGAAGAATGACAGTACGCAGCGTCCCGAACTCGTCGTGCACGCCGACTCGAATCGGGCTCGACGTCGCCAATCGCGGCCATCGTTGCGACGGGACGATCGCGTCGACTTCGATCTCGACGAGCAGATCGGGACCGACGAGCGCGCTGACCTCGACCAGCGTCGCAGCCGGCCGGATTTTCGCGAACACGTTGCCCTGGACTTCAGCCACCTCATCCCAGCGCCCGATGTCGACGACGAACGTCCGGACGCGCACGACGTCAGCGAGAGACGCGCCCGCTTCGCCGAGGGCGCGCCCGATTTTTTCGTAAATGAACTTCGTCTGGCCCCCTGGACTCCCCTTGGCCACGACGTTGCCGTGCTCGTCAACGGCGGTCGTCCCGGCCACCACGACGAGGTTTCCCACTTGAACGGCCCGGCTGTAGCCGTACTCGCGTTCCCAGACGGTCCCAGAAGTAATGAGCTTTCGGGTTGTCGCCACTCTACCCGCCACGCGTCGCCGAGTCGTCCCGAGCCGCGCTTCAACGGCGGCGGCTCAGAATGGCATCAGCCGTCGCCGGGTGCAAGCGCTTGGTCGATGGCCAGGCCGTGTCCAGCCAGCGCGGCCCCTGGCTTGCCACTGTCATGCCGAAAGTACGGCACGTGTGACCCTGTAGTGACTGGACGAGGCGTCGAGGCCGGACACGTTCGGAGATCCGGCCGTCCCGACTGGCATCGGGCTTGCTGATGAGGAGGGCATGGCGATCCTCCACCGGGCTTCCCGGGCCGGCGCGGCAAAGCCGGAATGGCTGCACTGGCTGTTCGTCCAGGGCGAGCGCGTCGTCAGTTGCAGCCTGGACGTGCGTGCCGACGGCACTCATGTCGTCACGCTGGTGCCGCTCTGGTCACCGGAAGACCAGATCGGCGAAATCTTCTTCCGCCCGGCCGACGCCGTTCAATGGCAGGAGAACATGACACAGCGCCTGCACGCGGCCGGCTGGCGCCTGGTCGAAGCCGGCGTCGTCACCCACGCCGCCTGACCGCTCATGATGTCGTCTTGTCGACTCGCTCGCAGTTGACTGTCCAGGGGATCCCGAACCGATCGACCAGGACCCCGAAGCGACTTGCCCAGAATGTCTCCTGAAGTGGCACCTTGATCGTTCCACCCTCGGCCAGTTCGTGGAATACCCGTTCGGCCGCGCTTGCGTCGTCCATCGGCAGGACCAGCTGGAAACCCCTGGGCTGGTCGTACCGGTCGGCCGGTTGATCCCCGCCCATGATCACGGTGTCCCCCACTTTGAAGGTGGCGTGATAGATCTTGCCGCCCCAGTCGGCTGGCGCCTCGGCGGCATTCGGCGAGTTTGCCCAGGTGAGCATGAAGTGTGATGGTGCCATCCAGGCACCGTTCATAGCATCTGAATGCGGCCTCGCAGTTTCCGTTGAAAGAGAGCGCGAACTGGGGATTCAACTTCACAGTGAGTACCCCCACCGACTGCGGCCATTTTCACCGAAGATCTGCTCGAGTCGGCCGCGATTGTATCGCTGGAGCATCACGGGGTAGGCGTTCCCGATCAGGTTGAAGAAGAGGAGCCAGAATGCCGCGTAAAACGATCCGACGACAAGCGCGAATCCGCTGCAGAGCAGCATCAGTCCGAACACGAGCGCGTGCGCGGCTTCGGCATCCTGCATCCGATTCCACAGGTCTCGAGGTGTCAGTGACGCGCGTCTGAAGTTGAAGTCCGGGTTGAGCTTGCGGTAGAGCGTGCTGGTCATGAGCCGCTTGAAGAAGCGGATCCCCAGATACCTGTAGATTCGCCCGCCTCGCTCCACGCGCCGAAGGCGGAAGTACGACGCAGGAAGAGTGACCGGGCTGACCTGCGTCGACCCGGCCACTTGCGACAGGACGAAACAGTTGAGCAGCAGCGCAAAAGTCACGCTTGCCGGTCCGAGGATGACTGCGGAAAGCGCGAGTGCCGCGCCGACGAAAGCCGGGGGAAGAAGCGCATTCAGGAATTGCCTGCCCCACGTCTTCATAGTTGCGCCTCAGCTACTGGAACATGTCGGAACCCACTCGGGCTGGCGACTACGTGTGAGCCGAACGCCGGCATGTTAGCAAAGGCCTTCCGCAAAAACACAACGGGCGCGCCCGGGAAGTCCCGAGCGCGCCCGTCGTCGTGCGTAAGTGGTCCGACGCGGCTCCCAGCCCGAGCCGCGCTACTCTCCGTCGTCCCTGAACATGTAGTCCGCGTCAGAGAGGTCGTCCATCTCCCGCTGAGCTTCGAGCTCCTCGGGGGACGGCGGCGGCGGTGGCGGTGGCTCGTCCGCGGGAATGGTCACGTGCTTGTACCACTCGAAGCCCGTCCCCGCCGGGATCAGCCGGCCCATCGTCACGTTCTCCTTGAGGCCGCGCAGGTAGTCGATCTTGCCGGAGATCGACGCCTCGGTCAGCACGCGCGTCGTCTCCTGGAACGACGCCGCCGAGATGAACGAGTCGGTCGAGAGCGATGCCTTCGTGATGCCGAGGAGCAACGGCCGGCCCTTCGCCGGGAGGCTGCTGTCAGCGAGCACGCGCTCGTTCTCTTCCTGGAAGCGGAACTTGTCCACCTGCTCCTCGATGAGGAACTCGGTGTCGCCCACCTCCTCGACCTTCACCCACCGCATCATCTGCCGGACGATGACCTCGATGTGCTTGTCGTTGATGCCGACGCCCTGCAGCCGGTAGACCTCCTGGATCTCGTTGACCAGGTACGCCTGCAGTTCCTTCTCTCCCAGGACCGCGAGGATGTCGTGCGGGTTGCGCGGCCCGTCCATGAGCGGCTCGCCCGCGCGGACGCGGTCGCCTTCCTGGACGTTCACGTGCACGCCGCGCGGCAGCGAGTATTCCCGCGCCTCGGCGCCCTCGTCGGGCACCACGAGAATCTTCCGCAGCCCCTTGACGATGCCGCCGTGCCGGACGGTGCCGTCGATCTCGGAGATCACGGCCGTCTCGCGCGGCTTGCGGGCCTCGAAGAGCTCGACCACGCGCGGCAGACCGCCCGTGATGTCCTTCGTCTTCGTGGTCTCGCGCGGGATTTTCGCGAGGACGTCGCCGGCAGTGACCACGTCGTTGTTCGCGATCATCAGGTGGGCGTTCGACGGCATGTGGTACTTGTGCAGTATCTTGCCGTCGGCCGAGATGATCTCGATCGCCGGCTGCTTCTTCTCGTCCGGCGAGTCCACGATGATGAGCCGCGAGAGGCCGGTGACCTCGTCCACGTCCTCGTGGACCGTCACCTTGTCGATGATGTCCTTGAAGCGGACGCTGCCCGTGGCCTCGGTCAGGATCGAGAACGTGTACGGATCCCACTCGACGAGGATCTGCCCCTTCTCGACGTGCTGGCCGTCGCGCACCTTGAGCCGCGCGCCGTAGACGACCGAGTACCGCTCGCGAATGACGCCCTTGTCGTCGATGATGTTGATCGACCCGGTGCGGTTCATGACGATGAGCGACTTGCCGGTCAGGTCCTTCTGCTCGCGGCCCTCGACCGCCGACAGGCCCTCGAACCGGACCGTGCCCTTGTGTCGCGCCTCGAGCGTGGACTGCTCGGACACCCGCGACGCCGTGCCGCCGATGTGGAACGTTCGCATCGTGAGCTGCGTGCCGGGCTCGCCAATCGACTGCGCCGCGATGACGCCGACGGCCAGACCCAGCTCGACGAGCCGGCCCGTGGCCAGGTCGCGGCCGTAGCACTTCGCGCAGACGCCGCGGCGCGCCGCGCACGTGAGCACCGAGCGAATCTTGACGCGCTCGATACCGGCGTCTTCGACCGCGTCCGCCAACTGCTCGTCGAACTCGCCGGCGGCGGGCACGATGGCCTCGCCCGACGCCGGATCGATGATCTGCTCGAGCGCCACGCGGCCGATGATGCGGTCGCTCAGCCGCTCGACGATCTCGCCGCCCGAGTCGACGATCGGCCGCGCCTCGATGCCGTCGAGCGTGCCGCAGTCGATCTCGGAGATGATCACGTCCTGCGCGACGTCGACGAGCCGGCGCGTGAGGTAGCCGGAGTCGGCGGTCTTGAGCGCCGTGTCGGCCAGGCCCTTGCGCGCGCCGTGCGTCGAGATGAAGTACTGCAGCACGGTCAGGCCTTCACGGAAGTTCGACGTGATGGGCGTCTCGATGATTTCGCCCGACGGCTTCGCCATCAGCCCGCGCATGCCGGCGAGCTGCCGGATCTGCTGCTTGCTGCCGCGCGCGCCGGAGTCGGCCATGATGTAGACCGGGTTGAAGCTCCGGCCCGCCTTGTCGAGGCCCTCCATCTCGCCGAACATCTCGTCGGCGATCTTCTCGGTGACCTCCGACCAGATCGCGATGACCTTGTTGTAGCGCTCGCCGTTGGTGATCGCGCCGTCCTGGTACTGGCCCTCGACCTTGATGACCTCGTCGCGCGCCTGCTGGACGAACTCGACCTTCTTCTCCGGGATGATCAGGTCGTCGATGCCGATCGAAATCCCCGATCGCGTCGCGTACGTGAAGCCCACGTTCTTCAGGCTGTCGAGCATCTCGACCGTCTTCTCGAGCCCGTGCTTGAGGTAGCAGTACCGGACGGAGTTCTGCAGCCCCTTCTTCTTCAGCAGGCCGTTGATGAACGGCATGTCCTTCGGCAGCGCGTGGTTGAAGATGACCCGGCCGACGGTCGTGTTGATGATGCGCCCCTGGACGATCTGCTCTTCCGCTTCGAGCACGTCCTGCGAGTCGCGTGACACGCTCAGATCGAGGAGCCGGCCCGAGTAGCGCAGCCGGATCGGCGACAGCGTCTCCACTTCGCCCGCCTCGAGCGCCAGCAGCACGTCGTCGACCGACGAGAACGCGCGGCCCTCGCCCTTGGCGCCCGTCTTCGACTTCGTGAGGTAGTAGCACCCGAGCACGATGTCCTGCGACGGAATCGCGATCGGCTGCCCTGACGCCGGCGAGAGGATGTTGTTCGACGACATCATCAGCACCGAGGCCTCGATCTGCGCCTCGGGCGAGAGCGGGATGTGCACCGCCATCTGGTCGCCGTCGAAGTCGGCGTTGAACGCCGTGCAGACGAGCGGGTGAATCCGGATCGCCTTGCCTTCGACGAGCACGGGCTCGAACGCCTGGATGCCCAGCCGGTGCAGCGTCGGCGCGCGGTTCAGCAGGACGGGATGCTCGCGGATCACTTCCTCGAGGATGTCCCACACTTCACCGCGCTGCTGCTCGACCATCTCCTTGGCCTGCTTGATGGTCGAGACGAGACCGCGCTCTTCGAGCTTGTTGTAGATGAACGGCTTGAACAGCTCGAGCGCCATCTTCTTCGGCAGCCCGCACTGATGCAGCTTCAGCTCCGGCCCGACGACGATGACCGACCGGCCGGAGTAGTCCACGCGCTTGCCGAGCAGGTTCTGGCGGAACCGGCCCTGCTTGCCCTTGAGCGTGTCGGACAGCGACTTCAGCGGCCGGTTGTTCGCGCCGCGCAGCACGCGGCCGCGCCGGCCGTTGTCGAACAGCGCGTCCACCGCTTCCTGGAGCATCCGCTTCTCGTTGCGGATGATCACGTCGGGCGCCTTCAGCTCGATGAGCTTCTTCAACCGGTTGTTCCGGTTGATGACGCGGCGGTACAGATCGTTCAGATCCGACGTCGCGAAGCGGCCGCCGTCGAGCGGCACGAGCGGACGCAGCTCGGGCGGAATGACCGGGACGACGTCCAGGATCATCCACTCCGGCTTGTTGTTCGACCGGCGGAACGCGTCCACGACCTTGAGCCGCTTGGCGAACTTGAGCTTCTTCTGCGCCGACGTCTCGTTGCGCATCTTCTCGCGCAGCTCTTCGGCCAGCCGCTCGACGTGCACGCGCCGCAGCATCTCCTTGATCGCCTCGGCGCCCATCTGCGCGCGGAACTTGACGCCCCAGCGCTCGCGCTCCTGGCGGTACTGCTCTTCGGTGAGCAACTGCTTGTCCTTGAGGTCGGTGTCGCCCGGATCGATGACGACGTAGGCCTCGAAGTACAGGATGCGCTCGAGATCGCGGAGCGACAGATCGAGCAGATGGCCGATGCGGCTCGGCAGCCCCTTGAAGAACCACACGTGGCTCACGGGCGTCGCGAGCGCGATGTGCCCGAGCCGTTCGCGGCGCACCTTGGCCTGCGTGACTTCGACGCCGCACTTGTCGCAGATCACGCCGCGATGCTTCATGCGCTTGTACTTGCCGCAGAGGCATTCCCAGTCGGTGACCGGGCCGAAGATCTTCGCGCAGAACAGCCCGTCGCGCTCCGGCTTGAACGTCCGGTAGTTGATCGTCTCCGGCTTGGTCACCTCGCCGTGCGACCACTGCAGGATCCGCTCAGGCGACGCGAGGCTGATGCGGATCGCGTCGAAGTCGGACGTGAGCTGGCCCTTGTCGTGCAAATTAGGTCTCATCAGCGCTCCTGCCTCACTTCTCACTGGTCAATGTCAGGGCCGGCGTCGCGTCCGGCTCACCGGCGGCCTGCAGCTCGGCTGGCGGCCGCGGCTTCGTCTTCATCAGCTCCACGTCCAGACAGAGCGCCTGGAGCTCGCGGATGAGGACGTTGAATGATTCGGGCAGGCCGGGCTGGAACGACGCGTCGCCCTTGACGATCGCCTCGTAGATCTTCGCCCGTCCCGTCACGTCGTCCGACTTGGCGGTGAGCAGCTCCTGGAGGATGTGCGCCGCGCCGTAGGCCTCGAGCGCCCAGACCTCCATCTCGCCGAACCGCTGTCCGCCGAACTGCGCTTTTCCGCCGAGCGGCTGCTGCGTGATGAGCGAGTACGGCCCGATCGATCGCGCGTGGATCTTGTCGTCGACCAGGTGCGAGAGCTTCAGCATGTAGATGTAGCCGACGGTCACGTCCTGCTCGAACACCACGCCGGTCATGCCGTCGTAGAGCCGTGTCTTGCCGCCCTTCGGCAGCCCGGCCTCCTCGAGCCACTTCTTGATCTCGGCCTCGGTCGCGCCGTCGAAGACCGGCGTCGCGAAGTAGAGGCCGAGCGCGTGCGCGGCCCAGCCGAGGTGCGTCTCGAGGATCTGACCGACGTTCATTCGCGACGGCACCCCGAGCGGATTCAGGACGATCTCCACCGGCGTCCCGTCCGGCAGGTACGGCATGTCCTCTTCCGGCAGGATGCGCGCGATGACGCCCTTGTTGCCGTGGCGGCCGGCCATCTTGTCGCCGACCGACAGCTTGCGCTTCATCGCGACGTACACCTTGACCAGCTTGATGACCCCGGGCGGCAGCTCGTCGCCGCGGCGGATCTTCTCCTTCTTCTCCTCGAACTCGCGCTGGATGACGTCCACGCGCTGCGCGGTCCGGTCTTCCGTCTGGCGCAGCTCGTCCTCGAAGCCGAGGTCGTCGGTCTCGATCCGCGCGCGAACCAGCGTCGTGAACGGCACATCGGCCATCACGTCCGCCGCGAGCGCCGTGCCCTTGCGCAGCACGCGATCGCGGCCGTCCGCGTCGTAGAGATCCGTGCGGAGCGTCCGGCCGTTCAGCAGCTGGACGAGCCGCTTCTTCGTCTCTTCGTGAAGAATCCGGATCTCGTCCTGGAGGTTCTTCTCCATGAGCTCGAGCTCGTCCTGCTCGATCTGCTTGGCGCGGTCGTCCTTCTCGATGCCCTTGCGCGAGAAGATCCGCACGCCGACGACGATGCCCTCGATGCCCGGCGGGCAGGTGAGCGACGCGTCCTTCACGTCGCCGGCCTTCTCGCCGAAGATCGCGCGCAGCAGCTTCTCTTCCGGCGTGAGCTGCGTCTCGCCCTTCGGCGTGACCTTGCCCACGAGGATGTCGCCCGGCTTGACGTAGGCGCCGATCCGGATGATGCCGCTCTCGTCGAGATCGCGCAGGTAGCTCTCCGACACGTTCGGGATGTCGCGCGTGATCTCTTCCGGCCCGAGCTTCGTGTCGCGCGCCTCGATCTCGAACTCCTCGATGTGGATCGACGTGTAGTAGTCGTCCTTCACGAGCCGCTCGGAGACGAGGATCGCGTCCTCGAAGTTGTAGCCGCGCCACGGCATGAACGCGACCAGCACGTTCCGGCCGAGCGCGAGCTCGCCCAGCTCGGTGCACGGCCCGTCGGCCAGCACCTGCCCCTTCGTCACACGCTGCCCCACCCGGACGATCGGATCCTGGTTGATGCACGTGTTCTGGTTCGACCGCTTGAACTTCGTCAGGCTGTAGATGTCGGCGCCCATCTCGCGCGAGAGGCCCTCGGTGTCGCTGCCCTCGACGCGCACGACGATGCGCTTGCTGTCCACGTAGTCGACGATGCCCGACCGGCGCGCCACCACGACGGCGCCGGAGTCGCGGGCGGTGATGTACTCCATGCCCGTGCCGATGAACGGCGCCCGCGCCTGGAGCAACGGCACCGCCTGGCGCTGCATGTTCGATCCCATCAGTGCGCGGTTCGCGTCGTCGTTCTCGAGGAACGGGATGAGCGAGGCGGCCACCGAGACGAGCTGCTTCGGGGAGACGTCGATGTAGTGCACCTTCTCGCGCGGCGACAGGATGAAGTCGCCCGCCTGCCGCGCGTTGACGCGCTCGCCCTTCAGGTAGCCCTTCTCGTCGATCTCGACGTTGGCCTGCGCGATGATGTACTGGTCTTCCTCCCACGCCGACAGGTAGAAGCAGTGGGGCTCGAACTCGACGCCCTTCTTCTTCGATCGGCCGTCGGCGCCGATGATCTCGTCGGCCTCGACGACGTCGCCGGCCTTGTACTTCGGGTTGCCGCCGGCGTTCGTGATGATCACGTAGTCGTCGATCCGGCCGTCCTTCACCTTGCGGTACGGCGACTCGATGAAGCCGAAGTCGTTGATCCGCGCGTAGGACGAGAGCGACGAAATCAGGCCGATGTTCGGACCCTCCGGCGTCTCAATCGGACAGATGCGCCCGTAGTGCGTCGGGTGGACGTCGCGCACCTCGAAGCCGGCGCGCTCGCGCGAGAGGCCGCCCGGACCGAGCGCGGAGAGCCGCCGCTTGTGCGTGACCTCCGACAGCGGGTTCGTCTGGTCCATGAACTGCGAGAGCTGCGACGACCCGAAGAACTCGCGAATGGCCGCCATGACGGGCTTCGCGTTGATCAGGTCGTGCGGCATGGCCGTCGCCATTTCCTGGTAGACGGACATCTTTTCCTTGATGGCCCGCTCCATCCGGACCAGCCCGATGCGGAACTGGTTCTCGAGCAGCTCGCCGACCGACCGCACGCGCCGGTTGCCCAGATGGTCGATGTCGTCGATGAGCGCGGGGTTCTTGCGCAGCTTCAGCAGGTACCGGATGACCTCGTAGAAGTCCGCCGGATGCAGCACCTTCTCGTCGAGCGGCGTGCTGAGCTTGAGCTTCGTGTTGAGCTTCAGCCGGCCGACGCGCGAGAAGTCGTACTTCTGCGCGTTGAAGAACATGTTCTCGAACAGGTTGCGCGAGCTGTCGAGCGTCGGCGGATCGCCCGGGCGCAGGCGCCGGTAGATCTCGATGAGCGCCTCTTCGTGCTTCTGGATCGGATCCTTCTTCAGCGTCGACGACAGCACCGGACCGATCTCGTCCTTCTCGGGGAAGAAGATCTCGATGCGCTCGACGTTCTTCTCCTGCGCCATCGCGATGACGCGCTCGGAGAGCTCCTCGTTGCCCTCTGAAATCACCTCGCCCGTCGACGGATCGACGACGTCGCCGGCGGCGAACGCGCCCTCGCGCTCGGCGTCGGCCAGCTCGACCGCCTCGACGCCGGCTTTCTTCAGCGCCTCGACCTGGTCGCGGCGGATCTTCTTGCCGGGGTGCAGCGCGAGCTCGGATCCGGGAATCGGGAACTCCGCGCCCGAGCGGCGGCCGATCAGCGTGTCGCCGACCTTCCAGAGCACCTTGCCGCCCTTCAGCACGATCTCATCGACCGTGTAGAAGGTCTTCAGGATCTCGTTCGCGCCGCGCAGGCCGAGCGCGCGGAGGAACACGGACGCGAGGAACTTGCGCTTCCGGTCGATGCGGACGTAGAGCAGGTTCTTCGCGTCGTACTCGAACTCCACCCAGGACCCGCGGTACGGGATGATCTGCGCGACGTAGAGCGCCTTGTCCTCGGTGTGGAAGAACGCGCCCGGCGAGCGGTGCAGCTGGCTGACGATGACGCGCTCCGTGCCGTTGATGATGAACGTCCCGTGATCGCCCATGAGCGGGATGTCGCCGAAGTAGACCTCCTGCTCCTTGATGTCGCGGATCGTCTTCACGCCGGTCTCGGGGTCCTTGTTCCACACCACGAGCCGGATCGTCACCTTGAGCGGCACGGCGAACGTCATGCCGCGTTCCTGGCACTCCTCGACGTCGTACTTGAGCTTCATCTGCACGGTCGTGCCGCACAGATCGCAGACGTCGCCCCGCGCTTCGTTGGCGCGGCCGCACGTCGGACAGATCACGGCGCCCTCGCCGTACGGATCGGCGACGAGCACGGTGCCGCAGCCCTCGCACTTCTTGCGCAGGTGCTCGAGGCCCATCAGCCGTCCACACTTGCACTCCCAGTTGCCGATGGAGTACTCGATGAACTCGAGCGACGAGTTCTCGCGGAAGTCACTGATGGGGAACACCGACTTGAAGACGGACTGCAGGCCGACGTCCTCACGTTCGGACGCCAGGCGGTTCATCTGAAGAAACCGTTCGTAGGATTTCTTCTGAATCTCGATGAGATTCGGGATGGGAACCGTCGTCTTGATCTTCGAAAAGTCGATGCGCTCGCGGTAGACGTTCTTGGGAAGGCTGTACATTCTTAATAACCCTCGAGGGCAGCCAAATCTTTTTGACCGCCGGCGCATGCGCCGGCGGTCTGCATACGTAGCGCGCGACTTCAGTCGCGCGTCCGATCTTGACGGCGGGGCTGAAGCCCCGCCCTACTTGACTTCGACCTTCGCGCCGGCGTCTTCGAACTTCTTCTTGATGGCCGCCGCCTCGTCCTTCGAGACCGCTTCCTTGATCGGCTTGGGCGCCGACTCGACGAGGTCCTTCGCTTCCTTCAGGCCGAGACTGGTGACCTCGCGGACGACCTTGATCACGTTGATCTTGTTGCCGCCGATGTCGGTCAACGTCACGGTGAACTCGGTCTTCTCTTCCACGGCCGCCGCGCCGCCACCGGCGCCCCCGCCCGCCATCGGCATGCCCATCGGCATCGCCGCGGCCGCCGACACGCCGAGCTCCGACTCGAGCGCCTTGACGAGCTGCGACAGCTCGAGCACCGAGATTCCCTTGATGTAGTCAACCACCTGCTGCTGCGTCACTTCGGCCATGTTCTGCTCCTGAATAACCTGCTCAATGTCGAAACGTCGAACTCGACGTTAGGTCTCGCTGTCCTGCTTCTTCTTCTCCACCTGGGCGAGGACGTTCATCAGGTCCCGCGGCACGGCGGACAATACGGTCACGAGCTGCTGCATCGGCGCCTGGAGGACGAACAGGAGCTTGGCGTACAGCTCCGGCTTGCCCGGCAGGCTCGCCAGGTCGTCCACGTCGCGCGCGGTCACCGCGCGTCCCTGCACGATGGCGGCCTTGACCTTCATCGTCGGCGCCGTCTTGACGAACGTCGTGATCGCCTTGGCCATCGCCACCGGATCCTTGCCGGTGTAGACGACGGCCGTGGTGCCGGCGAACTCCGCCGTGAACGGCTCGAACGACGTGCCGGCCGCGGCGCGCTTCGCCAGCGTGTTCTTCACGACACGGTACGTGGCGCCGACCGCGCGAATCTGCCGCCGCAGCTCGGTCACCTGCGGCACGGTCACGCCGCGATAGTCGACCAGCACGGCGCTGTCCGCCTGCCGGAACGCCGCCTGGAGCTCGCTCAGCTCCGCTTCTTTGTCTGCTCTGCTGACTGCCATCTCTCACAGATCCTTGTCTAGTGCTTGATCAGCTCGTCGACGTGCGACGTGTCGATGTCGACGCCTGGTCCCATCGTCGACGACATCGTGACGCTCTTCAGATACTTGCCCTTGGCGGCCGACGGCTTCGCCTTGACGATGTTCTCCATCAGGGCATGCGCGTTGGCGATCAGCCGCTCGGCGGCAAACGAGATCTTGCCGATCGGCGCGTGCACGACGCCCGCCTTGTCCACGCGGAACTCGACCTTGCCGGCTTTGATTTCCTGCACCGCCTTCGTGATGTCCAGCGTGACCGTGCCGGTCTTCGGATTCGGCATCAGCCCGCGCGGGCCGAGCACCTTGCCGAGCTTGCCCACGGCGCGCATCATGTCCGGCGTCGCGACGACGGCATCGAAGTCCATCCAGCCGCCGACGATCTTCTCGACGACCTCGTCGCCGCCCGTCTCGTCGGCGCCGGCCTCGCGCGCTTCGCGCTGCTTGTCGGCGTTGGCGATGACCAGGACCCGCTTCGCCTTGCCCAGGCCGTGCGGCAGCACGACGGTCCCGCGAACCATCTGATCGGAGTGCTTCGGATCGACGCCGAGGCGCACCGCCAACTCGACGGTCTCGTCGAACTTCGTGTATTTGACCTTCTGAATGAGCGGCACCGCCTGTTCAATCGTGTGCGGTTTGGCGGGCACCTGCTGTCGGGCCGCCTGGTATTTCTTCCCACGCGTGCGCATTTCATTGCCTCCGGTGGTCATCGCGGGCGGGAGCGCCCTGCCACCAACTTGAGCCTTGAAATTGCGAATCTCGATTCTGGGACTCTGGGATTCAGAGCTCAAATCGCGAGTACCCAAATCCGAATCCTACATGCCCGTACTCAATCAATCACGTCCAGGCCCATGGATCGGGCCGTGCCTCGCACGGAACGAACGGCCGAGTCGATCGACTCGGTGTTCAGATCGGGGAGCTTCAGTTTGGCGATTTCCTGCACCTGCTTCGCCGTGACCGTGCCGACCTTGCTCTTGTTGGGCTCGCCCGACCCCTTCGCGATGTTCGCGGCCCGCTTGAGGAGCACGGCGGCCGGCGGCGTCTTCGTGATGAACGAGTACGACCGATCCGAATAGATCGTCACGACCACCGGGATGATCAGGCCGTCGTCCTTGGCGGTCTTCGCGTTGAAGTTCTTGCAGAAGTCCATGATGTTCAGCCCGTGCGGACCGAGCGCGGTGCCGACCGGCGGCGCGGGCGTCGCCTTGCCCGCGGCAATCTGGAGCTTCACTTGTGCTTGTACTTTTTTCGCCATCTCACAGCTTCTCGACTTGCAGGAAATCCAATTCCACCGGTGTCGCGCGGCCGAAGATCGTGACCATGACCTTCAGCGTGTTCCGGTCGCTGTTCACGTCGTCGACGACGCCGTTGAAGCTCGCGAACGGTCCCTCGTTGATGCGGACCTGATCGCCGCGCTCGAACGTGTACTTCGGCTTCGGCTTCTCGGCGGCGACCGTCACCTGGTGCAGGATCTGGTCGACCTCTTCACGCGAGAGCGGCGACGGCTTCGGGCCGGCGCCGACGAACCCGGTCACCTTCGGCGTGTTCTTCACGACGTGCCACGCGTGATCGGACATGTGCATTTCGACGAGGATGTAGCCCGGGAAGAACCGGCGGGAACTCTTCACCTCGCGCCCGCCGCGCTTCTCGACGATGTCCTCGGTCGGGATGAGGACTTCGCCAATCTCGTCGGCCAGCCCGTACGCCTGCACACGCTGCTCGAGCGACTCTTTGACCTTGTTCTCGAAGCCCGAATAGGTATGGATGATGTACCAGTGCTTCGTCTTGTCGTCGGTCATCGTCGTCGCCACGCTCATCCACCAAACCGGCTGTACGCCCACTTCACGAACGCCGAGAGGGTAATGTCGATCAAGTAGAGATACACCCCGAACAGCATCGACGTCAGGATGACGACCACCGTCGTCGCCCAGACCTCGCGGCGGCTGGGCCATGTCACCCGGCTGAGCTCGCTGCGGACCTCCGCCAGAAAGCGTCTGGCGCGGCCGAACCAGCCCAGCACCTGCTCCGGCGACTCTTTCAAGTTGTCTAACATCGCTGCCTTTGGCACGTGTTTCGTGTTCCCCCGTCTAGCACCACTAGCCGTATTTGGCAGGCCAGGAGGGACTCGAACCCCCAACTCCCGGTTTTGGAGACCGGTGCTCTACCAATTGAACTACTGGCCTACACCTCGCCGACCACATACTCGCCTCGGCTCGCTCTTGCTTTCCTTGTGCGGCGTGTGCTTGCGGCACGCGCGACAGAACTTGCTGAACTCGAGCCGCTCGGAGCTCTTGCGGCGGTTCTTCGTCGTGCTGTAGTTGCGCCGTTTGCACTCGGTGCACGCCAACGTGACAATTTCTCGCATAGTGACCTACTCGACGATCTCCGAGATCGTGCCGGCCCCGACCGTGCGGCCGCCCTCGCGGATCGCGAACCGGCTGCCCTTTTCGATGGCGACCGGCATCATGAGCTCGGCCGAAATCGTCGTGTTGTCGCCGGGCATCACCATCTCCACGCCCTCGGGGAGATGGAGCGAGCCGGTGACGTCCGTCGTCCGGATGTAGAACTGCGGGCGGTAGCCGTTGAAGAACGGCGTGTGCCGGCCGCCCTCGTCCTTCGACAGGATGTAGACCTCGGCCTTGAACTTCGTGTGCGGCGTAATCGAGCCGCCCTTGGCCAGCACCTGTCCGCGCTCGACGTCGTCTTTCTCGACGCCGCGCAGCAACACGCCGATGTTGTCGCCGGCCACGCCCTCATCGAGCAGCTTCCGGAACATCTCGACGCCGGTCACGATCTTCTTCTCGGTCGCCTTGAACCCGACGATCTCGATTTCCTCGCCGACCTTGACCTTGCCGCGCTCGACGCGGCCGGTGACGACCGTGCCGCGGCCCGAGATCGAGAACACGTCTTCGATCGGCATCAGGAACGGCTTGTCGACCTCGCGCTGCGGCATCGGGATGTAGGTGTCGATCGCCTCCATCAGCTTCAGCACGGACTCGACGCCCGACGCCTCGCCCTGCAGCGCCTTCAGCGCCGACACGCGCACGACCGGGAGGTCGTCGCCGGGGAAGCCGTAGCTCTTGAGCAGGTCGCGCACTTCCAGCTCGACGAGGTCCAGCAGCTCGGGGTCGTCCACCGCGTCGACCTTGTTCAGGGCGACAACGACGTACGGCACGTTGACCTGCTTGGCCAGCAGCACGTGCTCGCGCGTCTGCGGCATCGGGCCGTCGACCGCGCTCACGACCAGGATCGCGCCGTCCATCTGCGCCGCGCCGGTGATCATGTTCTTGATGTAGTCGGCATGGCCCGGGCAGTCGACGTGCGCGTAGTGCCGCTTGGCGGTGCTGTACTCCACGTGGCTCGTCGCGATGGTCAGAATCTTGGTGTCGTCGCGCCGGCCCTGCGACTCGGAGGCCTTGGCCACTTCGTCGTACGAGATGAACTTGGCCCAGCCTTTGTCGGCCGCGACCTTCGTCAGCGCCGCCGTCAACGTCGTTTTGCCATGGTCGATGTGGCCAATGGTGCCCACATTCACGTGGGGTTTTGAACGATCGAACTTCTCCTTCGCCATTGCTCTCAGTCTCCGTGAGTATCAGACCTGAATGCTACGTCCGTTCTTCGTTTCTATCGTTCCATGGAGCCGATGACCGGGATTGAACCGGTGACCTCGTCCTTACCAAGGACGCGCTCTGCCAACTGAGCTACATCGGCCTTCGCGCCTTCGGCGCTTCGGCCGACAAGTCGGCCGGTTCTTGCGCCCGGAACTCTGGCCTGCCAGCCCTAGCCGCGAGCGCAGCGAGCGCCCGGCGAAGGCTGGAGCGGGAGACGGGGATCGAACCCGCGACCAACAGCTTGGAAGGCTGTGACTCTACCACTGAGTTACTCCCGCCTTCGCTAACCGCTCGCTTCGCTCGCCGCTTCGGCGCGGCCAGCCCGCCATCGGGTCACCGCTCGCTTCGCTCGCAGCTTCGGCGCGGCAAGCTATCGGGTCACCGCTCGCTTCGGCGCGGCCAGCCCGCCCGCCTTCGTTGCCCGCTCGCTTCGCTCGCAACTTCGGCGCGGCAGGCCCTCCGTCTTTCGCGAGCTCACTGCCTCGGCGGCAAGCTCAAGCGACTCTCCTCCAACCCGTTCTCGGTCGCGAGCCTGCCCAGCCGAAGCGCGCCGTCGATCCGTTCTCGGTCGCGAGCCTGCCCAGCCGAAGCGCGCCGTCGATCCGTCTCGGTCGCGAGCCTGCCCAGCCGAAGCGCGCCGTCGATCCAGTCTCTGTCGCGAGCCTGCCCAGCCGAAGCGCGCGGTCGATTCAGCGCGCGCGAAGGCTGGTGGCGAGGGAAGGATTCGAACCTTCGAAGCCGCTAGGGCGACAGATTTACAGTCTGCTGCGTTTGACCGCTTCGCTACCTCGCCGTGATCTCACGCCGCCGGCTCCTGATCCGAAGCGACGCTCCCTCCATTGGCTCCCTCGTCGCTGCCAGGAGCCTTCGATTGACCGCCATCAGCTTGGAACGATTGAAGTTCCTTCCCGACGTGGTGAAATGGGGCGTGTCCCAGAACCTGGAGCTGGCGAAGGGATTTGAACCCCCGACCGGCTGATTACAAATCAGCTGCTCTACCGGACTGAGCTACGCCAGCCGAACAAAACAGGAATGGTAGCACGCTCCGTGCCAAACGGGCAATACACGCGGGGCCCTCTCAGGCCCGCGAACCAGGGGGGCGGGCCGCCGCCCGTCGCTGCCTCGCGGCCTCGAACAGCACGACCCCGGCCGACACCGAGACATTCAAGCTTGCCACATGGCCGGCCATCGGGATAGCCACCACGCGATCGCACGTCTCCCGCACCAGACGCCGGAGCCCGGTCCCTTCGGCGCCGAACACGAGGGCGGTCGGCAACGTGTAGTCCACCTGATCGTAGCGATCGCGCGCGGTGCCGTCGAGGCCGACCGTCCAGACGTTGAGTGCCTTGAGCTCTTCGAGCGTGCGCGAGATGTTGACCACGGTCGCGATTCGCACGTGACTCACCGCGCCGGCCGAGGCCTTTGCCGTCGCGCCGTCGAGCGGCGCGGCGTGGCGGGCCTGGCGGACGACGCCGTGCGTGCCCGCGGCGTCGGCCGATCGCAGAATGGCGCCGACGTTCTGCGGATCCTCGATGCCGTCGAGCACCACGATCAGGGCCGGCCCGCCGGCCTCGCTGACGATCTCCTCGATCGTATAGGCCGCCATGGGCTGAAGCTCCGCGGCGACGCCCTGGTGCACGCCACCGCGCGTCAGCCGTTCGAGCGCGCGCCGATCGAGCGTGTCCACCGGAATACGCAGCTCGTGCGCACGCGCGACGAGCGCGTCGACGCGCGGGCCGGCGCCCCGCTCGTGCATCAGACGAAACACGCGCCGCGCGTCGAGCGCCTCAGTGACGGGATGGATGCCGTAGATCAAGGGCATTCGGGGGTTCCGAGGTTCCGGGGTTCCGGGGTTCCGAAGTTCAGGAGTTCACGATATCAGCGTTCGCGCGACCGTTGCGGCGCGGTCGGCGCACGACAGAATCGGCGCGACGCCGCTGCCCTGAGGGAGCGCGGCGCCGCGATCGATGGCCGGAACCGCCAGGTCCAATTCCGGTCCGGAGTCGGCGGCGGTGAGCGCCACGCGGATCGGGTGGAACAGCGCGCGCCCCTTCAGGCCCGTCAGTTCGCGCGCCCGCGTCGCGGCGGCGCGAAAACGGTCGCGATCGAGCGGGCCCGCGTCCGGCCACCGCCTCGGCAAATGCCCCGACCGCGCGCAGGCCCTCAGGCTCGGCGCGCACCAGCTCGGCCGCCCGGTCGGCCTGCCAGTCGAAGACGAACGCCACGCGGTCGGGCACTTCCTCGAGCCGATCGACCGAACCGACCGCCATGGGCAGCAGCGACTCGATGTAGCCCAGCGACGGCTCCGTCCCGTGCAGCACAAAACCGGCGCGGACGAAGTACTTGAGCGCCTCGCGCGAGAGTCGAGACGGCAAGGCTTCCTTCATGTAGTGCCGGTTCATCCACGCGAGCTTGTCGGTGTCGAACACGGCCGCGCTGTGACTGACTTTCGTGAGCTCGAACCGGCGCCCCATCTCGGCCATCGGCACCACTTCTTCTCCCGGAGCCGGGCGACCAGCCCAGCAGCGCGAGATAGTTGACGAGTGCCTCGGGCAGAACGCCGCGATCGCGAAACTCGGCGACGCTCGTGGCGCCATGCCGCTTCGAGAGCGGGGTGTGATCGGGTCCGAGGACGAGCGAGAGGTGCGCGAACCTCGGTGGCGTGTGTCCGAGCGCCTGATAGATGAGGACCTGCCGCGGCGTGTTCGAGATGTGATCCTCACCGCGAATCACGTCCGTGACCTCCATCCGCGCGTCGTCGATCACCACGGCGAAGTTGTACGCCGGACGGCCATCGGAGCGGACGATGATGGGATCGCCGATGACGTCGCGACTGAATGTCACGTCACCGCGAACCTCGTCGTGGAAGGTCACGTCGGGACCGGGCGACACGGCAAAGCGCACCGCCGCCGCCTCGCCGTGCGCGACACGGCCCGCAGCGTCCGCCGGCGGGATGACCCGGCAGCGCCCGCCGTACTTCGGCGGCTGACCCGAGGCGAGCGCCGCCTGCCGCTCGGCTTCGAGCTGCTCCGGCGTGCAGAAGCAGAAGTAGGCGAGATCGCGCGCCACGAGGTCGCGGGCGGCCGATTGGTAGAGCTCGAGCCGCTCTGACTGTCGATACGGACCGTGCGGCCCGCCGGCATCGGGCCCCTCGTCCCAGTCGAGACCCAGCCAGCGCAGGTCGTCCAGGATCGCGCGCTCCGACTCGCGCGTCGAGCGCTCGGCGTCCGTATCCTCGATGCGCAGAACGAAGACGCCGCCATGACGTTTCGCCATCAATGCGTTGTACAGCGCGGTCCTCGCGTTGCCGACGTGCAGGTGCCCCGTGGGACTCGGCGCGAACCTGACCCGGACGCTCATTGGCTCGCTCCCGCCGAGATGACGGCCACGGCGTGTGCGGCGATCGCCTCGCCACGGCCGACGGCGTCCATCCCCTCGTTCGTCTTCCCCTTCACGCTGACGGCGTCGGCTGAAGTGCCCAGCACGTCTGCGAGCCGGGCCCGGATCTCGTCGATGAACGGCGCGAGCCTGGGCCTCTCGAGGATCACCGTGACGTCGGCGCTCGAGACCGACCAGCCCAGGCCGCGGACGATGGCGACGCTGCGCGCGAGGAGATCGAGACCGGGCGCGTCTTTCCAGGTCGGGTCCGTGTTCGGGAAATGCCGGCCGATGTCCCCTGCCGCGGCCGCACCGAAGACCGCATCGATGAGCGCGTGACAGACGACGTCGCCGTCAGAGTGACCGAGCGGCCCGCGTTCGAAAGGAATCGTCACGCCCGCGAGCACGAGGGCGCGTCCTTCGACGAGCCGATGCAGATCGTACCCGGTACCGACGCGCACGGCGCCGGCGAGGCGACGCCGCGCGGACGCCAGATCGTCGGCGGTGGTGATCTTCACGTTGTGCTCGTCCCCCGCGACAATGGCCACGGTGTGTCCCAATTGTTCGGCGAGCATCGCCTCGTCGGTGGCGGCGCCGCTCTGCTCGCTGAGCGCCACCGCATCACTGAGCACCCGCCGCCGGAATCCCTGCGGCGTCTGGGCCATCCAGATCTCTTCGCGCGGGATCGTCGCCTTGACGACCTCACGCGAGAGGTCGACATGTTTGACGGTATCGCGGGCCGGCACCGCCGGCACCGCGGCGCCGGTCCGCTCGGTGGCCGCGATGACACGATCGATCACGCCGCGGTCCGCAAACGGCCGCGCGGCATCGTGCACCAGAATGAGCTCGACGCCGTGCGGCATCGCCGCCAGGCCGAGCCGGACAGAATCCTGCCGGCGCTCGCCGCCGGAGACGACGGCACAGGGCCGCGCAGTGCCACCGACGAGCGTGTCGCCGGCCGCGACCAGGTCCGGCGGCAACACGACGACGAGCTGACTGACCAGCGGATGCGCGTCAAACGCCTCGACGCTGCGCCGGAGAATGGTCCGGCCCCCAAGATCGAGCAACTGCTTCGGCACCGACGAGCCCAACCGGGCCCCGCGCCCGGCCGCCACGATGATCACGCCGACAGACACAACAACAATTAACAATGAACAATGAACAATTAGCAATTGACAAAGACCAATGACCATCGGCAGCGCGCAATACTGTCCCCATGCCGCTCGTTGAGCTGACGACTACGCCGGACCTCGGGTCCATCGTCCGGCCCGCAGCCTTCGTCGCCTCGCCCGTGAGCGTGCTGGCGCATGATCCGCGGCTCGATGCGCCCTTGCGCGAGGCGGCAGCGAGGATGCGAACGGCGACCGAGCAGGCGGACGTCACGGCAGCAGTCAGGACGATGTACAAGCGAGTCGGCCTCGATCCCACGAAAACACGCCCCTCGTCCGAGGCGCTGCTGCGGCGGGTCCGCAAGGGGGACGGCCTCCCCCGCATCAACAGTCTCGTGGACATCGTCAACTGGTGCTCGCTGGAGTCGCAGCTTCCGTTCGGTCTCTACGACTTCGACCGGATCACCGGCGGCGTCGTGCTCCGGCTGGGCCGCGAAGGCGAGGCGTACGCAGGCATCCGTAAAGAGGAAGTGCACGTCGGCAGCCGTCTGACCCTGGCGGACGATCACGGCCCGTTCGGCAATCCCACGTCCGACTCGGCCCGCACGATGGTGACGCCGGCGACCACGAGCGCGCTCGTGGTGATCTTCGCGCCCGCGCCCTTGCCCGGCACCGCGGTGGACAAGATCGTGGCCCTTACCTCGGAGCGAATTCGGCAGTTCTGCTAGACGGGGCCCTGGCCACTTGTTCATTGGTCATTGTTACTTGGTACTTGCGATTGACAACCTTTCAGACGCCCCCAACGTCTGATATGTTGTTCGACAATATATGGCACCGCCGCAGCATGATCTGAAGAAGGGCAGCGCCGAGCTGATGGTCCTCGCCGTCGTCGAGGACCAGCCCCGGCACGGGTACGACATCGCGCGCCGGATCGACCAGCAGTCGGACGGCGTCCTCCGGTTTCACGTCGCGTCGCTCTATCCGATGCTCTATCGGATGGAGCGCCGCGGCTGGATCCTGGGCCGCTGGCTGGAAAAGAGCGGGCAGCGGCGGCGCCGCTGCTACCGCCTGACGCCCGCCGGCCGGCGCGTGCTCGCCGAGCAGCGCCGCGAGTGGCAGCAGCTGCTGGCCGCCCTCGACAAGGTCGCCAGGATTTCACCGGTCTAGCCAGCGAGCCTCACATGACCCTCGAAGACTGGCGCGCGCTCGTTCGATCCCATCTCCCGACGCGAACCGCCAGGCGCGATCCGGACATCGTGGACGAGCTGGCGTGGCATCTGGCCGACCTGTACGCGGAAGCGCTGGCCGATGGACATTCGCAGGAAGAGGCCGCCGCCATCGCCAGGGCGGCCCTGCCGTCCGATCGAGATCGGCTCGCCCGCGACGTCGCCGCCGCCACGCAGACGCTGCCCGGCGCCTTCTCGGACACCCTGAATCGCTCGATCGATGCTCCCTCCCGAACCAGAAGGTGGTCGTTCATGAACGGTTTCTCGCGCGACCTGCTCGTCGCCGCACGCACGCTGTGGCGCTCGCGCGGCTTTGCCGCGATTGCGCTGCTGACGCTCACGCTCGGCATCGGCGCCACGTCGGCGATCTTTGCCGCGGTGGACACGGTCCTGCTGCGGCCGATGCCGTACCGGAACGCGGACCGCCTGGTCGTTCCGGTCAGCATCCACACCGGACGCGGGATCGATCGGGCCAGCATCTCGTTCGCCGACTACACGGACTGGCGGAACGAAAAGGACGTCTTCGACGCGGTGTCGCTCTGGCGGCCGACCACGGTGGATCTGTCGGGCGAGGAGGGGCCGGAGCGCGCGCAGGCCGCCCAGGTGTCCGAGGAGTACTTCCGGGTCATTGACGCCGTGCCGCAGGCCGGGCGCGTGTTCACGCCGGCCGATCACCAGGAGAGGGCGCCGCTCGTCACCGTGCTGTCGCACGGCTTGTGGCAGCGGCGGTTTGGCGCTCGTGCGGACATCGTGGGCCGCACGGTGCGCGTCGCGGGCGCGCCCGCCGAGGTCGTCGGTGTCCTGCCGCCGCGATCGGTCTGGCCGACGAGCGCACTCTTCCTGCCGTTGCGCACCGGCACCTTCTCACAGGACATGCGCACGAGGCGCGACAACCTGATTTTCTTTGCGTTCGCACGGCTGCGCGAGGATGTGCCGCTCGAGCGCGGGCAGGCGGCCGTCGAGACGATCGCTGCGCGGATCGAGCGCGATCATCCTGAGGCCCGCAAGGGCTGGACCAACGCGCTGCTTCCGCTCCGGGAGTTTGTCGTGGAGCCGGAGCTCCGCCGGGCGCTCGTCGTGCTGTTTGCGGCCGTCGGTGCGGTGCTGCTCATCGGGTGCGCCAACCTCGCCAATCTCGTCCTCGTCCGCGGGCTCGGCCGCGCCCGCGAGACCGGCGTACGGCTGGCCCTCGGCGCGAGCCGGTGGCGGATCGTACAGCAGCAGCTTGCCGAATCCACGGTGCTCGCGGCCGCCGGCGCGGTGCTCGGCGCCGCGCTCGCCGGCTGGATGATTCAGGGGCTCGCCGCGATGGCCCCGCCGGGAACGCCGTTCATCGACGACCTCGGACTGAATCGGCGCGTGCTCCTCGGAGCGGGCCTCATCGCGGCCGCCACGCTCGCGATCTCGGGCCTCCTGCCCGCGCTGGCCGGTTCCAGCGTCCGCCTGGCGCCGGCGCTCAAGGACGGCACCCCCGGCGCCGGATCGTCGCGGCGAACGGTGCTCGTGCGGCAGGGCCTGATCGTTCTGGAAGTGGCGATCGCGGTCACCCTGCTCGTCAGCGCCTCGCTGCTCATCCGCAGCTTTGCCAACGTGCTGAGGATCAACCCGGGTGTTGACGTCGATCGCGTGCTCTCGGCGCGCATGGCTCTTCCCGGCGCGCGCTATCCGACGGCGGACTATTCCGCGGCATTCATCACGAGGCTGACCGATCGGCTGGCCGCCGCGCCGGGTGTGGCCGCGGCGGGCGCGACGTCGTACGTGCCCGTCGGCGGCGGCGGGTTCGGCCTGGGCCGCGTGTTCCTCGCCGAAGGATGGCCCGAGCCGCCCGCGGGTCCCGACGTCGGCGCGCAATGGAACGTCGTCACGCCCGACTACTTCCGCACGATGGGCATCGCCGTGCGTCGCGGCCGCGTGTTCGACGCGCGCGATCAGATGAAGACAACGCCCGTCATCGTCGTCTCCGAGACGTTCGCGAAGCGGATGTTCGGCGACGCCGATCCGATCGGCAGGCGCACGCGATCATGGCGCGACGAGAACGTCCTGCGGGAAATCGTCGGCGTTGTCGCCGACGTCCGATACGCGGGCCTGACAGACGACCGGCTCTCATTGATCTACGTGCCGCACTCACAGGACAGCTGGCGCCTCATGAACGTCGTCGTCCGGGCGTCGAGCGGGCCGCCGGAAGCGATGGCCGCGATCCTCCGGCGCGAGGTGGCCGCGATCGATCCGGATCTGGCGCTGGCCAACGTCGAGACGCTCGAGACGATCGCCAGCAACTCGGTCGCGCGCGAGCGCTACACGACGCTGCTGCTCTCCCTGCTCGCCGCGACGGCGCTCGCGCTCGGCGCCATCGGCATCTACGGAGTCATCAGTCATGCCGTCTCGCTGCGACGCCACGAGCTCGGCGTCCGCATCGCGCTTGGCGCGTCGCGACGCCATCTGTACGGTCTGGTGTTCCGTCAGGGGCTCGGTCTGATGGGCCTCGGCCTGGCGATCGGCCTCGCCGGCGCGTATGCGGCGTCGAAGGGCCTGCGGGCGCTGCTGTTCGAGACCACGCCGACCGACGCGGTGGCCTACGGAGTCGCGGTGGCGACGATTGCGGTGGCCCTGGCGCTCGCGTGTCTCGGTCCGGCCCGCCGGGCGGCGAATGCCGATCCGGTTGGAGTCCTCAGAGACCCCGGCTGATGATCTCCTGAACCCTCGTGGCGAGACCGCGCGCATCGTCGCGCGTGAGGTCGTTGGTCGGAATCGCCTCATGGACGGTCACGTGCACCGTCGCCGGATCGACGCGGAGCCGCCCCTTCGGCATGACGACGCGGCTGCCGCGGACGGTCACGGGAACGACCGGCAGGGCGTTCTCGATCGCGAGCAGGAAGATTCCGCCCTTGAAGCGCTTGAGCTTCCCGTCGATCGACCGCGAGCCCTCCGGAAACACGAACAGGGACGCGCCCTGCCGCGCCATGCGCTGCATTTTCTTGAAAATCGACGCGCCCGGATTCTGACGGTTCACCAGCACGTGCCCGCTTCGCGCCAGGTGCCAGCCGATGAAGGGCACGTAGCCGAGCGCCGCCTTGGCCATCAGCCGGAGCTGCCGTGGCAGGGCGGTCAACACGATCGGCGTGTCGTAGATGCTCGAGTGGTTCGCGACGAACACCACGCTCGTGTTCTCGGCGGGCAGCTGCCCCTCGCGGACGATCTTCACTCCGCTCGTCCACAGGATCGCGCGCGCCCACCACTGCGCGCACCGATGCGACCACCGCCCGGACGAATCGAACAGCCCGCCGATGAGCGACATCATGCCGAGGACGATCGTGTAGACGGAGATGGCCGGGATGAGGAAAAAGACGGTCCGCCACCAATGGAACGGCGGCAGGATCACGCCTGTGCGGCCGGTCGCGGACGCCGTCCGGAGTCGTCGCGATCGGAGGACTTCGCGGCCGGTCCCTCCTGAGCGGGCACCGCCCCGCCATCCGCGTGCCGGCCGAAGATCATGCGGCCCGCGGTCGTCTGCAGCACGCTCGTCACGACGATGTCGAGGTTCTTGCCGATGCGGCTGCGCGCGTTGTCGACGACGACCATCGTGCCGTCATCGAGATAGGCGACGCCCTGGTTGTATTCCTTGCCTTCCTTCAGGATGAAGACGTTCATGATCTCGCCCGGCAGCACGACCGGCTTCAGGCGCGTTGGCCAGCTCGTTGATGTTGAGCACGTCGACGCCGCGGAGCTGCGCGACCTTGTTCAGGTTGAAGTCGTTCGTCACGATCCGGCCGAGCAGCGAACGCGCGACCTCGATCAGCTTCAGATCGACTTCCTTGACCTGCGGAAAATCCAGGTCGGAGATCACGACCTCGACGCCGGCGATCTTCTGAATCCGGTGGAGGATGTCGAGGCCGCGCCGGCCGCGATTCCGTTTCAGCGGATCGGCCGAATCCGCGACGACTGCAGCTCCTTCAGGACGAACTGCGGCACGACCAGCGTGCCGTCGAGGAAACCGGTCTCGACGATATCCGCGACCCGGCCGTCGATGATGACGCTCGTGTCGAGAATCTTGTAGCGCTTCTGCGGCCGGGCGTCGCGGAACAGCGAGACGAACTTCGCCGGCTCGAGCCACTCGCCCCTGCGCACGCCGCCGAGCCAGCCCGAGATACGGCAGCACGACGATGATGAGACCGTGGAGGAACTGGACCTTCGTGTTGCCGGTGTCCGCCCAGAACAGCGCGGTGCCGATCGTCTTGGCGACCGAGAGCCCGATGACGAACCCGAGCAACCCGCCGAGCAGGCTCGTGACCGCGGTGCCCCGCAGCCGCGTCTCCGCGGCCACGATCACGAGCGCGACCGCCAGCCCGAGCATCGCGCTCAGGGCAGGATGCCCCTCGATCGGACGAATCACGGTCGCGGAATAGACGACGACGGAAACGAAGATGGCCCGGATGGCAAGGAAGCCGCGCATGGGGACATTCTAACGGGTACGACGGTACGACAGTACGCGGTACGGTTAAGGAGCCTGCCGCGCCGAAGCTGCGAGCGGAGCGAGCGCTTACGAGGAGGGTGTCGAGCGCTTCAGCGACTGTGCGGACGCCAATGACCTCGAGCGTCTTTCGGCACGTCGGCGGCGGCGAGGCTTCCTTCGGGCAGCACGCATCGCGTGAAGCCCAGTTGCGCGGCCTCGCGCGCGCGCAGCGCGGCCTGGGTCGTGGCGCGCACTTCGCCGGCGAGGCCGACTTCGCCGAACACGACGACATCGGACGGCAGCGGCCGGTTGCGAAGGCTCGAGGCGACGGCCGTCACCACCGCGAGGTCCGCGGCCGGCTCCTCGACCGTCATGCCTCCCGCGACGTTCACGAAGACATCGTCGGTCGCGAGGTTCAGTCCGGCCCGCTTGTCGAGCACCGCGAGCAGCAGCGACAGGCGGTTGTGATCGAGCCCGCTCGCCGTGCGCCGGGCGTTGCCGAACGTGGACGCGCTCACGAGCGCCTGCACCTCGACGAGAATCGGGCGCGACCCTTCGATCGTGCAGAGCACGGACGAGCCGGGCACGTTCTTGGGACGTTCGGCGAGGAACAGCGCCGACGGGTTCGGCGACGGGCTCGAGACCGCGGCCCGTCATCTCGAAGACACCAAGCTCGCTCACGGCGCCGAACCGGTTCTTCACCGCCCGCACGATGCGGTGCGCGTGGTGCTGCGCGCCCTCGAAATAGAGGACCGTGTCCACGACGTGCTCGAGCACCTTCGGCCCGGCGAGCTGCCGTCCTTCGTCACGTGCCCGACGAGCATCGTCGGGAGATTTCGCCCCTTCGCGGTGAACAGCAGATCCGTCGCGGCCTGGCGCACCTGGCCGACGCTCCCGGGCGCGGACGGCATCTTCAGAGAGAACACCGTCTGGATCGAATCGACGATGAGCAGCGCCGGCTTGAGGCGATCGACTTCTTCGATCAGACGCTCGACGCACGTCTCCGCGAGCAGATACAACGGCCCGCCGTCCAACGCCAAGCCGCTCGCCTCGCAGCTTGATCTGATGCTCGGACTCCTCGCCCGAGCAGTAGAGGACCGGACCGATGTTGGTCGCGAAGTGCGCCGCGGCCTGCAGCAGCAGCGTGGACTTGCCGATGCCGGGCTCGCCGCCAAGCAGCACGAGCGATCCCGGCACGATCCCGCCACCGAGCACGCGATCGAACTCGCTGATGCCCGTGGACAACCGCTCGGCGACGACGGTATCGACGTCTGCGTACAACCGCGAGGTGCCGCCGCCAAGCGGCGGCGCCGCCCCGCGCCGCTCGCTCACCGTCGACACTTTCTCCTCGACGAACGAGTTCCACGCGCCGCAGTCGCGGACAGCGGCCGAGCCACTTCTGCGACTCGCCGCCGCAGGACTGACAGACGAAGATGGACTTGGGGGCCTTCATGGCATCTTCGAATTGCTCATGAAGTCAGGCAACATGCCTGCAGCAGCTCGAGCTCCTTCATCAGCGCGGATTCAGGTTTGGCTGCCACATCGTGCGCGTGTACCCTGAAAGTGGCTGGCCACTCCCTGGCGTGCCGGCGTATCTCGCCAGGCAGGTGCTCAAGTCGGGCACGTCCATCGGCGCGAGTCTCGAAGAAGCCTCGGCGCTCAAACACGGCGCGATTCCGCGGCCAGAGTCTCGCTCGCGCTCAAGGCTGCCGATGAGACAGCCTACTGGCTTCGGCTGCTCTCGCATGACGGGCCTGGCGCCGGACAGCCTGGTCGCCTCCGCTCATAGAGGAAGCCGAACAGCTTGTCGCGATCCTCACCGTCGAACGCCGCCAAGCTGGGCAGCGCCAGCTATCGCGGTAGCACGCCAACCCATGTACGCTCCGCCACGGTTCGTAGTTGCTGACCTCCGACTTCACTCGTATCGTCGGCTCAATTCGGCTCCCGAGCCTGCAGACGATCTCCCACGGAATCGCGCCGATCGCTGGCGGCGATCTCGCGTGCCGTGATCTCCTCGTCGCCCTGCCGGCCGATGAGCACGACCTCGTCGCCCGGCGCGACGTCGAGGCCGGTGACGTCGACCATGATCATGTCCATGCACACCGAGCCGACGATCGGCTGCCGCCGGCCGCGGACGAGGACCGACGCGCGGCCGGAGAGACGCGTGTCGAGTCCGTCGGCGTAGCCGGCGGGGACGATCGCGATCGTGCGCGGCTCGTCGCGTCGCCAGCGCAGCCGTAGCCCGTGCCCTCGCCCGGGCGCAGCCCCTTCACCGCCACGATACGGCTGGTGAGTGACAGGGCAGGTCGCAGCGTCGAGATCGGCGGCGGCGAGCGGCGGCGGGACGATGCCGTAGAGCAGCAGGCCCGGACGCACCCAGTCGTACCAGGTGCGGCGTGTCGCGCAGGAGCGCCGCGGAGTTGGCGGCATGCCGTCGCGCGCCGCGTCAGCCCGATCGCGCCGAGCGCCGCCGTCGCGCACGTCGAAGCGCGCGCGCTGCTCCTCGAGAAACGGCGACTCGGGCTCGTCGGCCGTCGCGAAGTGCGTGTAGACCGCGTCGAACTGCGAGATGCGGGCTGGCGAGCACGTCCGGCATCGTGCGCCGCAGGTTGTCGTGCCGGAAGCCGAGCCGGTTCATGCCGGTGTCGATCTTGAGATGACAGTGCGAGCCGCACGCCGCGTGCGCGCGGCGGCGGCCTCGAGCGCGCGCGCCGCGGCCGGGCGTCGAGACGGTCGGCGTCAGTCGGTGCTCGAAGACGCCGTCGAGATCGCTGACGCTGAGCGCGCCGAACACGAGAATCGGAACGGTCACGCCGGCCTCGCGCAGCGCGACGCCCTCCTCGATGTCCGCGCACGCCAGCATCGAGGCGCCCGCCGCCTCGAGCGCGCGCGCCGACGCGCCGCCGCGCCGTGGCCGTACGCGTTGGCCTTGACGACGGCGATGATGCCGGGCGGACGCGTGCCGTTCGCGGCCGAGCAGCGCGGCCGGATGGCGCGCAGGTTGGGTTGGATGGCGCCGAGACTGACCGTCGCGACCGTCGGGCGGATCACGGCGTCGGCTCACGCCGGCCTCGGTAGCCGCGTAGCCCGCGCGCGAGGTTCTCGAACCGTGTGTACTGCTTGAGAAACGCGAGCCGCACCGAGCCGGTCGGGCCGTTGCGCTGCTTGCCGATGATGATCTCGGCGATGCCCTCGGCCTCCGGGCTGCCGCTCGCCGTCGCTGCGCGTACATGTCCTCGCGGAAGATGAACAGCACGACGTCGGCGTCCTGCTCGAGGGCGCCCGACTCGCGCAGGTCCGAGAGCTGCGGCCGATGGTCGCCGCGCGCTTCGGGCGCGCGGCTGAGCTGGCTGAGCGCGAGGATCGGCACGCTCGAGCTCCTTCGCGAGGATCTTCAGCGACCGCGAGATCGACGCCAGCTCCTGCTGGCGGTTCTCGAAGCGGCCGCGGCCCTGCATGAGCTGCAGGTAGTCGATGACGAGCATGTCGAGGCCGTGCTCGAGCTTGAGCCGCCGCGCCTTGGCGCGCATCTCGAGGATGCCGACCGACGGCGTGTCGTCGATGAAGACCTTCGCGTCGTGCAGCCGCGCGAACGCGTCGACGAGCCGCGCGTAGTCCTGCTCGCCGAGGAACCCGCCGCGGAACCGGTGCGCGTCGACGCGCGCCTCGGACGTGAGCATGCGCAGGAACAGCTGCTCCTTCGACATCTCGAGGCTGAACATGCCGACGGTCTTTCCCGCTTCGATGCCGCAGTGCAGCGCGATGTTCAGGACGAAGCTCGTCTTCCCCATCGACGGCCGCGCCGCGACGATGACGAGATCCGACTTCTGGAAGCCGGACGTCATCTCGTCGAGATCGACGAAGCCGCTCGGCACGCCGGTGACCAGGCCGCGGTGCTGCTGGAGCTGCTCGATGAGCTGATAGCCGGAGTCGACGAGCTCGCTGACGCGGCACGAAGCCCGACCGCAGCCGGTGCTCGGCGATCTGGAAGATCGACCGCTCGGCCTCGTCGAGCAGGTCGTCGGCGTCCTCCTCGGCGTCGTACGCGCGCGACGAGCACGTCGGTCGCCGACTGGATCAGCCGGCGCAGCGTGGACTTTTCCTTGACGATCTTCGCGTAGTACTCGACGTTGGCCGATCGCGGCACGCCGTCGGTGAGCGCGCTGATGTAGGCCGGCCCGCCGACCTCGTCGAGCTCGCCCGATCGGTCGAGCTCGTCCTTGAGCGTGACGAGATCGACCGGCTCGCTGCGGTCGGTGAGCGCCGACCATCTTCTCGAAGATGCGCCGGTGCGCATCGCGGAAGAAATCCTGCGCGTCGATGACCTCGGCGGCCTGGTTGAACGCGTGGTTGTTGATGAGGATCGCGCCGAGCACGCACTTCTCGGCTTCGAGATTGTGCGGCAGGGTGCGATCCATGGGGAAGCATGACAAGTCGAAGTCGAAGCTAGAAGTCGAAGCTGGGCGCCGTCCGACGCGTCGCAGTGCTTCGACTTCAGCTTCGACTTCGACTTGCACGTCCGCCGGAACGATCTTGACCTTCACCTGCGCCGTCGACGTCGCGGTGCAGCTTCACCGGCACCGTGTGGTCGCCGAGCGTCTTCAGCGGATCGGCCAGCTGGATCTTGCGGCGATCGACGGTCAGACTCGCGCGCGGCGAGCGCGTCGGCGATGTCGGCCGACGTGACCGAGCCGTACAGCGTCTCGTTCTCGCCGACGCGGCGCGCGATCGAGAGCTCGACGGCCTCGAGCCTGCGCCGCGAAGCGCCTCGCGCCTCCTTGACCTCCTCGGCCTCGCGCGCCTCGGCCTTGGCGCGCTCGCGCTCGATCTGCCGCTTGTTCTCGTCGGTCACGGCCAGCGCGAGCTTGCGCGGGAACAGGAAGTTCCGCGCGTAGCCGTTGGCGACCTTGACGATCTCGCCGCGCCGGCCGAGGTGCTCGACGTGTTCCTTCAGAATCACTTCGATGGACATGTGAGTCTCCGACGACCTCGGGTCATTTTTCGGCTTCCCGGGCTGCGAAGAATGACCCCGGGTCTTGTCAGTCGTATACGGCACGAGCGCGATCTGCCGCGCGCGCTTGATGGCCGTCTGCAGCGCGCGCTGATGCGTCGCGCACACGCCGGAGATCCGGCGCGGCTGAATCTTGCCGCGCTCCGGGATGAACGGCGCCAGCAGCTTCACGTCCTTGTAGCTGATGTAGTCGATCTTCTCGACGCAGAACTTGCAGACGCGCCGGCGGCGGAAGAACGTCCGCGCGCCCGCCCCCTTGTCGCCCGCCGTCGCCCTTGCGCGCCGCCCGGCGGCCGCCGCCCCTCGAGTCCTTGTCGAATCGTCGCTCATCGGTCGCCTCGCTCCGGCGGAACCCGCCGTCCATGCCGTCCGCGTCGTCATCGTCTTCCTGCGTGCCGCTGGCGCTCGGTCTCGGTCGGCTCGGGCGGCAGCCCGCGCCGCACGCGGCGCGTCGGCCATCGCGGCCTTGCGGCGCGTCCGCGCGCGCTCGGCGACGGCCAGCTCCTCGTCCACGCGCACGATCATGTGGCGAATGACGGTGTCGAACACGCGCAGGCGGCGATCGAGCTCGGCCGTCAGCGCGCCCGGCCCGTTGATGACCTCGAGGACGTACACGCCCTCGCGATGACCGGCCGATCTCGTACGCGAGCTTGCGCCGGCCCCAGTTCTCGGTTTTCTCGATGGTTGCCGCCGAAGCGTTCGACGACCGTGGCGACCTGCTGATGCAGCTCGGCCAGCGCCTCCTCGGTCGTTTCCGGGGGAGTGATGTAGATCGAGTTCGTACTGACGGACGTTGCTCATGTGCCTCCTTCTGGACATCAGGCCGCTCTTCCAAGGAGAGCGGCAAGGAGCAGTGTGTCGACCGGTTCGCGTTCGAGCCGCGGCTACGTACGATCGGCTCGTCTTCCGCGCGATTGAACGTGTTCATCATCTTCGCCAAGCCCGTCGTCGATCCACGTCTCGACGGCGTCGGCGGCCCGGGCAATCGCCGCGTCAATCCCGGACTGTTCGTCCGGCTCGAACCTGGCCAGCACGTGGTCGGCCAGGTCGCGCCGCATGTCGCCGCGGCCCACGCCGATGCGCAGCCGCGGATAGTCGATCGTGCCGAGCGGCTCGGCCATCGATCGTAACCCGTTGTGCCCGCCCTCCGAGCCGCTCGCCCGCGCCCGCAACCGGCCCAGCGGCAGGTTCACGTCGTCGGACACGACGAGCAGATCGGGCACCTCGATCTTGTAGAACCGGCCAGAGCGCGCAGTCGCGCCGCCGCTCAGGTTCATGAACGTCAGCGGCTTGACCAGCAGCACCACGTCGCCGTGCGCCGGCGCCACTTCGCCTGCACGCGCGTCGGCCGGCGCGGCCTCGAACGACCAGCCCGTGCCGCGCGGCCAGCAGGTCGATGACCTCGAACCCGACGTTGTGCCGCGTCCCGCGGTACTGCTCGCCGGGATTGCCGAGTCCCGCGACGAGCTTCACGTGCAGGCCTCGACGCTGCGTGCACTCGATGCCTACTCGCTTCGCTTTCTCTTCTCGTCTTCGGCTTCTCGATCTTGCCCTTCTTGATGACCTCGGGCTCGGCCGGCGCCGTCGGCGCCGCGACCGCCGCGGCATCGGCCGGCGCCGGCTCCGCCTCGACCTTCGGCGCACGACGTGGACGATCAGCATGTCGGCGTCGCTCACGGCCTTCCACTTGCCGTCGGTCGGCAGATCGCGCACGCGCACGCCGTCGTGCAGCATCAGCTCGGTGACGTCGACGGTGATGTGCTCCGGGATGTCCGCCGGCAGACACTCGATCACGATCTCGCGGTGCACGAAGTCGACGATGCCGCCCTCGGCCTTGACGCCCTTCGCTTCGCCGGTCAGGTGCACCGGCACGGTCACGCGCAGCACCTTGTCCATCGCGACGCGATAGAAGTCCGCGTGCAGCAGCTTGTGCTCGACCGGATGGAGCTGGTATTCCTTGACGAGCACCCGCGCGTCGCCCGCGCCGTCGACCTTGAGCGAGATCAGCGTGTTGACGCCGGACTGCGAATGCAGGATGCTGCAGCAGCGCCTTCGGATCGACCGCGAGCGACTCGGCCGGCCTTCGGCGCTCGCCGTAGACGCACGGCCGGAATCTGGCCCGCGCGGCGCAGGCGGCCGGCTTCGTTCCTGCCGAACGAGTCGCGGCGGACGGCTTCGAGTGCTGGCTTCCATAACTCCTCGTCCTCTGGCTCGCAATCGGCCAGCGCTCCTCCGTGCCCGCGGCCCTGCCTACACGAACAATTTCGAGACCGACGTCTCCTCGTGAATGCTCCGGATCGCCTGCGCGAGCAGGCGCGCGACCGACAGCACCACGATCTTCTCGCACGCCGCCTTCTCGCCGTTGAGCGGGATCGTGTTGGTCACGATCAGCTGGTCGATCGGCGCCGCCTCGATGCGCTTCATCGCCGGGCCGGACAGCACGCCGTGCACGGCGCTCGCGAGCACGCGGCTCGCGCCGTTGTCCTTCAGCGCCTGCGCGGCCTTCTGAATCGTGCCGGCCGTGTCGATGATGTCGTCGGCGATCACGCAGACGCGGCCCTTCACGTCGCCGATGACGTTCATCACCTCGGCCGTGCCGTCCTCGCTGCGCCGCTTGTCGATGATCGCCAGATCCGCGTCGAGCCGCTTCGCATACGCGCGCGCGCGCTCGGCGCCGCCGGCGTCGGGCGACACGATCGTCACCGGCCCGAAGTTCTGCCGCGCGAGGTAGTCGATGATCACCGGCGCCGCGAACAGGTGGTCGACCGGGATGTCGAAGAACCCCTGAATCTGCGCCTTGTGCAGATCCATCGTCAGCACGCGATTCGTGCCGGCCGCGCTCGAGCAGGTTCGCGACGAGCTTGGCCGAAATCGGCACGCGCGGCTTGTCCTTGCGATCCTGCCGCGCGTAGCCGTAGTACGGAATCACGGCCGTGATGCGCGACGCCGACGACCGGCGGAACGCGTCGATCATCACGCACAGCTCGATGAGGTGCTGGTCGACCGGCGACGACGTCGGCTGGACGATGAAGACGTCCGTGCCGCGGATGTTCTCGTCGATCTGGAACGAGACCTCGGTGTCCGGAAAGCGATGCAGACGCGCGGCGCCGAGCGGCGATGCCGAGATGCTCGGCGATCTCCTGCGCCAGCGCCGGATGCGCGCTTCCCGTGAACAGCTTCAGCTGACCGTGAGTCATCGGCTGATCGTCGGCCCCGCGCTCGCCCGGCCATCTGTGCGGGGACACCCTTCGCCCCGTGTCACTCACCCGCATCGCGCTCTGCTCTGGTTGGGGCGGAAGGATTCGAACCTTCGAATACGGGATCCAAAGTCCCGCGCCTTACCGCTTGGCCACGCCCCAGCTCAACGCTCGAGGTCGTGCCGCACGCGCCAGCACCCGGAGCCCTCAGCGCGGCTCACCGGCTCTGCAAACACGAAAGTTTATCACAGGCCCACGCGCCGGGCCGCCTCGCGGCGGGTCAGCGTGCGCGTCAGCAGCACGAGCCAGTCCGGCCGCTGCAGCCGCCGGGCCGCCCGCTTGGCGCTCGCCTCGGAAAACACGCCGAAGACGGCCGATCCGCTGCCGGTCATGGCCGCGCCCATGCGCGCCTTCCCGCAGGCAGGCCTCGATCATCTCGCCGAATCCCGGGGTGCCGCCGGGCGACCGGCGCCTCGAGGTCGTTCGCCAGCGCGCACCGGCCCGCTCGGCCAGCCGACGTCGATCTCGCCGCCGGCCTGCGGTCTCGGCCTCCGCGACGCGCGCCGCGCGGTCGTCGTCGAGCCAGCGGTAGGCGTCGGCCGTGGAGACGCCGAACGACGGCTTGATCACCACGACGCCCAGTCGCGTGATGTCGTCGACGGGATAGACCTCGTCGCCGCGCCCGGCGCCGAGCGCGGTGCCGCCCTGCAGAAAGAACGGCACGTCGGCGCCGAGCTCGGCGGCGAGACGCATCAGATCGCGCCGCGACCGCCGCGCTTCCCAGATCATGATTCAGGCCGACGAGCGCGGCGGCCGCATCGGCGCTGCCGCCGCCGAGGCCGGCGGCCATCGGAATCTCCTTGTCGAGCCGGACGTGCGCGTCGCGCGGCTCGCCCGTCGCCGCCGGTCGCGCGCCAGAGCAGCTCGGCGGCGCGCCAGACGAGATTCGTGCGATCGGCCGGCACGCCGGGCGCGCGCGCGTCGAGCGCGAACGGCCCGCGACGCGGCGTGAGCGTCAGCGTGTCGCGCAAGCGCGATCGACTGCAGCAGCGTCCGCACGTCGTGAAACCCGTCGGCGCGGCGCGCGCCGACGCGCAGCGTCAGATTGATCTTGGCGGGTGGACGGAGGGTGAGTGTACGAGCCATCAGTGCTTCCCACCGAGGGGTCCTGCCGCGCGAAGCTCGTCGAGTGTCATCGGCGTCGCGGTCGCGGCGGCTTTCGGGGGAGCAAAGACTTCGGGCTTGAGGTCCGCGTTGACGTCGAGCTGGTCGACGCCGCTCACGCGGATCGACGCGACCGGCTTGCGTCCTGGCGCCGACGAGAGTCGTACCTCGCGTCGGAAACGCGCTGCCATCGCGGCGGTACTCCACGATCAAGTCGTCCGAGGCTCCCGCCACGGTCTGCCAGGCGCCCCGCTGTTCCAGGAACACCTTGCCGTCGGGGGTCTCGATGGCCAGGAGCTTGCCGAAGCGGGCGGCGCGCCCGATCTCGGGGACGCGCGTCACGCAGCCCGACAGGACGGCCAGCAGACGATCGGGTCCGGCCTTGATGCCGACGACGGTCTCGACGATCTCATCGGCACGCGCGGTGACGACGCGGTTGTTGTCGTGATCGAAGTAGGTCGCTCGATCCGCAGACCCGGCGAGCGTCCGCCGCGGCCGGTTGCCGGCGACGAGCTGCAGGTGAACGTTCGACGTCGTAACCGCGACGATGGCGCCGATGGAAGGAATGCGCTGGTCGCCGGTGCGTCCGGAAAGGCGCAGCGCGGCGCTGTAGCTCCGCACGCCACGGCACGCGGATGTCGCGTCCGCCCACGCGGAGGCCGCGTCGGGCGCCGGCTCACCCGGCCCGGCCGGCGGCACGAACAGCGCCGGTGCGCACGACGCGACGAGAACGAGCGCAGCCGGCATCGACAGCCGCTTCACCGCCCGGCCAGCTCGCGGGCCCGGTCGCGCTTCTTCGTGACGGCCGGCACGTCGATGCCGTCACGGTCGCCGGCGAGGGCTCGATCGAAGGCTGCCACGGCGTCGCGATAGCGCTTCACCTGAAGATAGAGGTCGCCGAGGTGGTCCTGGATGACGGAGTTGCGCGGGCGCGCCGCCGCGGCGCGCTCCAGGGGATCTCGCGCGCTGTCGTACGATCCTTTCTTGAAGTACGCCCAGCCGAGGCTGTCGAGATACGACGGGTTCTCCGCGTCGAGGACGAGCGCGCGCTTGACGAGGTCGACCGCTTCGTCGAGCTGACGCCCGCGTTCGGCGAGCATGTACCCGAGGTAGTTGAGCGCTTCGGCGTGCTGCGGATCCTTGGCAATGAGCGCGCGGAACACGCGCTCCGCGTCCTCCGTCCGGCCGCTCCGCTCGTACCCCGCGGCCAGCTCGAACTGCAGATCGGTGTCGGTCGGATCGCGGCGCTGCGCCGCCTCGAGCACGGCGATCGCGCGCGGCTGCTCGCCCAGTTCCTGCAGCGCAGCCGCGAGATTGGACGCCATGCGCGTGAACGTGCCGCTCCGGACATCGGCTTCACGCGCGGCGGTGACTCGCGGCTCGAGCACGGCGACCGCGCCTTTCACGTCGCCGGCCGCGATCTTCGCATCGGCCAGCGCGAGCGGACCACGCCCGTCGTCGGCGTCGATCTCGGCGATGCGCCGGGCGGCGTCCTCGGCGCCCACGGCATTGCCGGCGCGGCGCTCGACCTGGGAGAGCAGATACCAGGCCGACAAGTCGCGCGGCGAGTCTTTCGTGATGGCGATGAGCTCGCGACGGCCGGCTTCGAGATCGCCCGCGTTGACGAGCGCCGTCGCGTACCGCGAGCGGTACAGACCGCGCGCGCGGGCCGAGCGCGACGAGATCGGCCCAGACCGCCGCGGCTTCCTTCCAGCGGCCGCTCCGCTCGTGAAGATCGGCCAGCATGGCGCGCGCGCGAAACTGATCCGGATCGATTTGAACGACGTCGGTGAGGAGCGCGGTGGCGTCGGCCGTGCGGCCGAGCCCGTCGTACACCTCGGCCAACAGCAGCATGGCGTCCGGATGGCCCGGCTGCGCGGCGAGAAACGCGCGGAGCGTCTGCTCCGCCTGCTCCGGCCGCTCGGCCTGCACGTACAGCCGGCCGAGCGTCAACTCCGCAGGCGGATCGCGGCGGCCGCCCGCGAGCGCCTTCTCGAAGTGCTCGATCGCTTGTGCGACGAGCGTCTCGGCCGACGTGCCTGCCGGCGGACGGTCAGCCATCGCGGCGCGGACGAAGCCCATCAGACGGTGCGCCTGCCGGTTCGCCGGTTCGACGGCAATCGCTTTCTCCGCGGCCTGCACCGCCTCGTTCACGCGATTGGTCCGCGCGTACAGGCCGGCCAGCTCCGCGTAGATCTCACCGGCCGACGGCACGATCTCGAGCGACTTGCGATACGCGGCGATCGCGCCATCGGTATCGCCGCGGTCTTCCAGAATACGGCCCTGAATGAAGAGGAAGTAGGCCTCGGCCAGCGCGTCCGATCCGGGCTGGGTGGCCGGCGCGACCGCGACCTGAGTGGTCAGCAGGAAGAACGAAAGAACCGCCGTCGTCGCCGTCATTGACGGATCTTACATCGCGGCTCGAAACCCGAGCCGCGCTACTTTGCGGCTCGACCCGAGCCGCGCTACTTTGCCGCTCGAAATCCGAGTATATTCCTCCCATGCCCGTCGACCCGGCCCTGCTCGAGATTCTCGTCTGCCCGGACTGCAAGGCGCCGGTGCGTCTCGTGAAAAGCGGCACGGCGCTGCGCTGTGACAAGTGCCGGCGCGTGTATCCCATCAAGGACGACATCCCGGTCATGCTCATCGACGAGGCGACGATCGAAGATTGAGCATCCTTCTTGTCCGGCTGCGGCTGATTGGCGACGTCGTGTTCACGACGCCGATCCTTCGGGCGCTGCGGCGGCAGTACCCCTCGGCACGGATCGTCTACCTCGTGGAAACAGGCGCCGCTCCGGTCGTTCGGACCAATCCCCATCTGGACGAGGTCATCGACGTCGCGCACACGCGTGGCTGGACGCGCCTGCGTGACGACATCACGCTGGCGCGGCGCTTGCGGAGAGCGCGTTTCGACGTCGCGATCGATCTGCACGGCGGACCGCGCAGCGCGTGGCTGACGTGGGCGACGCGCGCGCCCGTTCGCGTCGGCTACGACGTCGCGGGGCGGTCGTGGATGTACACGAAGGTCGTGCACCGGCCGCGCGAGTTGCGTCCGCGCCACTCGGTCGAGAATCAGTGGGATCTGCTCGCAGCGGTCGATCCCGCGTTCAAGGCGCCGGCGGATCGCACGCGCGATCGGGTCGAGATGCCCGTCGACGCGCGGGCGCGAGAGGCCGTCGATCGGCGGCTCGCCGCGGCAGGCGTCGCGCCGGCCGACGACGTCGTGGTGCTGCATGTGAGCGCGGGCAATCCGTTCCGGCGTTGGCCGGAAGCCGCGTTCGCGGAATTGGCGGGCGGGCTCGTCAGGGGCCGATCGGATCGCTGGGTGTTCGTCACGAGCGGCCCATCGGATCACGAAGCCGTCGCGCGCGTCGTCAGCCTCGCGCGGCAGTCGGCGCGCGACCGGGCCGCGCGCGTGGTCGACGCCGAAGGCTGGTCACTCGCCGAGCTCCGGGCCGTGATGGATCGCGCGGCCGTCTTCGTCGGCGGCGACAGCGGTCCGTTGCATATCGCCGCGACATCAGACGTACCGGTCGTCGGACTCTACGGGCCGACGCTGCCGGAGCGATCGGCGCCGTGGCGGCCCCTGGTCGTTCCCACGATTTCGGTCGACGTCGGCCGGCTTCCCTGCCGGCCGTGCGAGCAGCGCGAGTGCGTTCCCGGCGACTTCCGCTGTCTGTCGGGAATCACCGCGCAACAAGTCCTGGACGCGGCCGAGCAGATCCTGCGGGGTCAGACCGGGGTCAGACCGGGGTCAGACCACGGAAGCCACAGTTTCCATCACTGATGCCGCGCCGCCTGGTTCGACAGATCTCGCTCGTCGCGACGGCGATCGCGTGCGTCTGGGCCGCGCTGCTCGTCATCTTCGGCGGATTCGACCTGCCGATTGGATCGATGACGCTCGCGAGCCACGATCCGATGCGGCCGCTCTTCTGGGGCAGCCTCACGCTCGCCGTCTTCGTCTGGGCAAATGGCGTCGGCCGCACGGCCGCGAACTGGACGCGTGCCCTGTCGGTCGTCAGCCATCGCGTCGCGATCGCCGCGCTGGTCCTGTGGACCATCGTGATGGGAATCAGCTACGCCGCGACGGCCGCGAGCGCCGCTGACTCGTACGGCTACCTGAGCCAGGCCGATCTCTGGCTCGAGGGCAACGTGAAAGTGCCACAGCCATGGGCGGCAGCGGCGCCGTGGCCCGAAGCCAACTGGACCTTCACGCCGCTCGGATATCGCCCGTCCGGCCTCCCCGACGACTGGAATCTCGTCCCGGTGTATTCGCCGGGCATGCCGCTGCTCATGGCCGCGATGAAATGGATCGGCGGCCACTGCGCAATGTTCCTGATGGTTCCGCTTGCAGGCGGCGTACTCGCGCTTGCGACGTACGGGATCGGGCGCCGGCTCGGCTCGCCGCTGGCCGGCCTCATCGCCGCGTGGTTCGTCGTGACCAGCCCGACGTATCTGTTCATGCTCGCGCTGCCGATGATTGACGTGCCAGTGGCCGCGCTGTGGACGCTGGCGTTCTATCTGCTCCTGAGGCCGGGCGCACTTGCCGGGCTCGCAGCGGGCCTCACGATCGGGTTCGCGATTCTGGTACAGCCCCAACCTGGTGCCGCTGGCAGCGGTCTTCCTCGCCTGGCTGCTCCTCGATTTGCGCGGGGCGGGCGCGACGCCGTGGCGAACGCGACTCGCGCGGCTTGCGCTGTTCTCGGCGCCGGTCGCCCTTGGATCGTTGACGATCGCGCTCCTCTATCAGCACCTCTACGGATCGCCGTTCCGCTCGGGATACGGTGATCTCGATGTGCTGTTCGGCTGGAAGTACATCCTGCCGAACCTGCGGAACTACCTGGGCTGGCTCGTCGAGACGCAGACGGCGCTGGCGCTCGTGGGCCTCGCCACTGTCTTCGTTCCTCTGCGGAAGATCTGGCCAGACGTCACCGACCGTCGCGTGTTCTGGATCAGCGGCCTCTTCGTCTTCTTGCTGTGGGCCGGGTACTGCACCTACCTCGCGTTCGACACATGGGTCTTTCTGCGGTTCCTGCTGCCGTCGTGGCCGGCCGTCATGCTTGGCCTCGCCAGTGTGCTGCTCGCAGTCGCGCGCGCTCGTGGTGCGGCCGGCGTGGTCATCGTCACCTGGCTCGTCGTGGCGCTCGGCGCGTATCAGTTGCACGTCGCGCAACAGCGCGGCGCGTTCACGCTGTGGCAGACCGACCGCGCCTATGTCGCCGCCGCGCGCCTGACCGAGTCAGTCACCGATCGGAACAGCGTCGTGTTCACTCTGCTCCACAGCGGCTCGGTCCGCTACTACGGCGGCCGCATGACGATGCGGTTCGATCTGCTGGACAAGGATTGGCTGGATCGCGCCGTCGCCTGGCTCGGCGAGCGGGGGATCAAGAGCTACGCGCTGCTCGACGGCACGGAAGTGGACGACTTCAAGAAGCGATTTGCGGAGCAGGCGACGGTCCAGCGGCTCGCTGACGCGCCGGTTTTCACGTACTCACACAAAGGGCCGCCGATTGTGACGCTGTACGACTTGTCCGCGCCCGGTCGCGCGGCAGCAATCGACACGGCGCTCGACCCGCGAACGCTGCGGTGCGTGCCGCCGGTGGATCGGCCGCGCCTCACACTCTCGCGTTGAGTGACTCGTGACGGGCGCGAAATCTGATAGCGTGTGGACCGCTGGAGGCCGGGTGACGAACGGTGCCGGGAAACTGGACGCGGGTGTCTCGAATCTCGAGCGCACCGGCTTCGTCCTCATCGCCGCGAGTCTGGGCGTGGTGCAGTTGTGGCTCCTGCTCGCGCAGGTGCTGTTCACCGCCGCCGCGCTGGTCTGGCTCGTCGTCGCGCTTCGCGAGCGCACACGTCCGGACGCGCCGGCCTTTTTCGTTCCGCTGCTCGTCTACGCCGTCCTGACGCTCGCAAGCGCCGCGTTCTCGCTCAACCCGCTGGCGAGCGTCATCGACTCGCGCCAGCTTCTCCTGTTTCTCATGGTGCCGATCGTCGCGCGGTTTGCACGCGGCGGGCGCGCGATGTCGGTGATGGACGTCGTCATCGCGCTCGGCGCAGCGGGCGCGCTCGTCGGCGTGGTGCAGTACCTGGTATTCGGCTACGACCATCTGCAGAACCGGCCGGTCGGGCTGCTCAGCCATTACATGACCTTCTCCGGCGTGCTGATGCTGGTCATCTGCGCGACGGCGGCGCGGCTGCTGCTCTATCCGAAGGAATGGATCTGGCCGGCGATCGCCATGCCGGCGCTCCTCGTCGCCCTCGCGGCGACGCAAGCACGAAACGCCTGGGTGGGGACGTTCGTGGCGCTGGTCTGCCTCATGGCGTTGCGCAACTGGCGCCTCGCCCTGCTGGTTCCGGTGGTCGGCGCGCTGGCGCTGGCCGTGGCGCCGGCCGGCATCCGGCAGCGCGCGTTCTCGACGTTCGATCCGAACGACCCGACCAACCGTGACCGCGTCGCGATGCTCACCATAGGCGTGGCGATCGCGCGCGACCATCCGGTGTTCGGCGTCGGACCCGAGATGATCGACGACGTGTACGCGAAATATCGGCCGGCGACGGCCGTCAATCCGACCAACCCGCATCTTCACAACGTGCCGATGCAGATCGTCGCGGAACGGGGACTGCCGGCGCTGGCCGCCTGGCTCTGGTTCGTCGTGGTCGCGGCCCGCGATCTCCTGAAGCAGGTGCGTCACGGACCCGCGCGTGCCGTGGCCGGGGCCGGGCTGGCGTCCGTCGTCGCCATGGCCGTTGCCGGCCTGTTCGAATACAACTTCGGCGACTCCGAGTTCCTGATGCTGTTTCTCGGGTTGATTACTCTTCCCTACGCCGGCGCCCGGGGGAAATGACCTCGGACCTCCGAGGTCGTCACCCCCCGCATTTGTTCGTCACGAGCAGCACGTCGGGCGGCGGCACGCGGTTGAGCAGGTTGGCCGGCGTCAGGCGATCGAAGGGAAACAGATGCCGGCGCTCGGCGATGCACGCCGCCGGGACCCGCTCGCGAATGCCTTCCCATTCGGACGCGCCGGTGATCAGCCACCCTTCCCCCGGTCCCCTGACCAGCGAAAGCGCCTCGTCGAATCCCAGCTCAGGAACCGGCCGGCCAACGTAATACACGACGCTCGGCAGGCTCATATTGAACGACCCGAGCCGGCTGCCGGGCGAGGCGCGCTGCTCGAGAACGCGCGCGATCGGCGGCACGGGCTTCAGCGCCTCGGCGCGAGGCAGCACGCGTGCCACGAGAACGTAGTTCAGCGCGATGAGCGCGACCGTAACCGCTAAGAACGCCGTCGCCCATCGGCCGGCCGTGCCGAAAATCAATCCGCTCGCGCCGGCAGCGCCGAGCGCGGCAGCGACGATCGCCCAGTCTGCAATCGCGTACGGCCCGGCGCGGAAGAGCACGACAATCGCGACGGCGAGCGCGAGACAGATCGCGCACATCACCGCGAACGACACGCGAACGGCCCGGCTGCGCAGGCCCATCTCACTCCTGACGAGCGCGTCGGCGATGAGCGCCGCGGCGGCCGGCACGACGGGCAGGATGTAGAGATCTTCCTTGCTCGCCGAGAACGAGAAGACCGCGACGATGACGGCAATCCAGATCCAGAGCAGGCGCCTCAGCGAAGCGTGCGCGATCGGCTCACCGGATGCCGCCGGCCGCCACCCGGTCACGAACGGCACGACGAGCAGCGGCGCCCACGGCATCAGCAGGTCGGCAAACAGCCCGCCCAGGAAAAACCACATCGGCCGATCGGCGGTGATCGTCGTCCCGTAGCGGCCGAAGTTCTCGCCGATCCAGAAGTCCACGACGCGCTGCGCGCCATGCAGGTTGTAGATCGCGGCCCACCAGGGCACGACGATCGCCAGCACGATGAGGAGACCGGGGACGAGACTCAGGCGCCGCAGATCGCCCAGCCGGCGCCCGACGGCGAGCCAGATGAGTCCGACGAGCGCGGGGAGCGCTATGGCGATGGGGCCCTTGGTCAGGACGCCGAGCCCGATGGCCGCGTACATGAGATAGAGAAACGTGCGGCGCCGCTCGGGATATCGCTCGGCGAGCGCGAAGAACGCCAGCGTGAGCGCCATGAAGAGCGTGATGTACACGTCGATGAAGATGCGCCGGGAGAAGAACACGATGCGCGGCGACGTCGCCACGATGAGCGCGGCCCACAGGCCGGTCGCTCGCGACCCCAGGGCCCGTCCAATGAGAAACGTCGCGGCGATGATGCCGAGCGCGCCCAGGGCGATTGCGAGCCGCTCGACGCCGACCGAGATGCCGAACACGTGATAGAAGGCGGCGACAATCCAGTAGCTCAGGACAGGCTTGTTCAGCCGCTCGGCGCCGTTGAACACCGGGGTGACGTAGTCGCCGGAGAGCACCATCTGCCGCGGCGTCTCGACGTAGAACGCCTCGTTCGCGTCCCAGATGGAATTCGCGCCGAGAAAGAGGAAAAAGACCGGAATCGCGAGCGCGAGCAGCAGGAGGGTGACGGGGTCGGTGACGGGGTCGAGCTGTTTTCCACAGACACAGACGGGCTGGTGCCAGAGCGCGCGGCACCGCGCTCTGGCACCAAATCGCCTGTGTCTGTGGAAAACAGCTCTGACCCCCTAATGTCGAAAGTGACGCCGGCCAGTGAAGACCATCGCGAGGCCATGCTCGTTGGCGGCGGCGATGACTTCGGCGTCGCGCACCGACCCGCCAGGCTGGACGACGGCCGTGGCGCCGGCGGACGCGACGGCATCGAGGCCGTCACGAAACGGGAAAAACGCATCGGACGCCGCGACCGATCCGCGCAGCCGGTCGCCGCCTTTCATCACGGCGGCGCGAACGGCGTCCACGCGGCTCATCTGTCCCGCGCCGATCGCGAGCGTGACGTCGCGGCCGGTGAAGATGACCGAGTTCGACTTCACGTGCGCACACACGCGCCAGGCGAAGCGCAGCGCCGTCCATTCTTCGGCGGTCGGGGCACGCGTCGTGACCACGCGAATGCCGGTATCCGCGCCTGACGCCGCGGCCGCGGCCCAGTCTTCCGCGCCTTCGATCACGCGATCGCGCGCCTGCACCAGCCAGGCGCCGAGAATCGACCGGACGTCGTGCGCGCCGTCCAGTCCGCTGAAGTCTGCGGTGACCACGCGAAGGTTGGCCTTCGTGGCGAGCGCCGCCCTGACGTCGTCAGAATCCACGAGGCCCGGGGCGATGACGGCTTCGATGAACGTGGAGGTCAGCGCGCGCGCGGTCTCGAGATCGATCGCCCGATTGAGGCCGACGATGCCCCCGAATGCGGAGAGCGCGTCGGCGTCTCGCGCGCGCACGCAGGCCTCCGCCGGCGTCGCGCCGGTGGCGACGCCGCAGGGGTTCGTGTGCTTGATCACCACCGCGGCCGGCTCGTCGAACTCGAGCGCGATGCGCGCGGCCGCGTCCAGATCCAGCAGGTTCGTGAACGACAGCTCCTTGCCCTGGTGCACCGTCGCGGCGCCAAAGCCGCCAGCCGGCGACGCGGGCGACGGACCACCGGTGCGCCGCTCGGCATACCAGGCGCCTGGCTGATGCGGATTCTCGCCGTAGCGCAGGTCACGAATCTTGACGAGCGCCGGTTCCCACGCGCCGGGCAGCGCCGATCCGCTCGCACCGCCGTCGCGCGTGAACGCCCCGCTCCCGTCGTCCACCCGGACGCGCTCGAGCGTGGAGGCGATGATCCGAGTCGTACGCCGCGGTGTGCGCGATCGCGCGGCGCGCCAGATCGAACCGCATCGACAGCGTGGGTCCGCCGGGCGCCGCGAGCGCCGAGAGCACGCGATCGTAGTCGGCGGGATCGACGACGACGAGCACGTCGCGGAAGTTCTTGGCCGCGGCGCGGACGAGGCTCGGCCCGCCGATATCGATTTCCTCGATCAGATCGTCGAATGGCAGATCGGGGCGCGCGGCCGCTTTCGCAAACGGATAGAGATTGACGACGACGAGATCGATGGGACTGATGCGATGCGCTTCGAGGGCGGCTGTGTCATCCGGACGATGACGACGCGCAAGAATGCCGGCGTGCACCTTCGGGTGCAGCGTTTTCACGCGGCCGTCCATCATCTCGGGGAATCCGGTGACGTCCGAGATGCTCGTCACGGGCAACCCCGCGGCCGAAAGCGCTCGCGCCGTGCCGCCTGTCGACACGAGGTCCCACCCTCGGGCCGCCAGTTCGGCAGCGAACGGCACAAGATCGGTCTTGTCTGACACACTCAGCAGCGCGCGCATCGATGTCTCGACAATCATCGCCTCAAACCGGGGCGCCCCAGAGGCCCGGACAGGGCCCTCCCCCCCAGCATTTGACAATCCGGGGCTCACCCCTTAGAGTTGCCGGTTGACGTTGGGCGGGCCGGCGTCTCGTAGACGAGACCGCACGTTGCGGTCTTTCTTTTGTACTCCGTCGCGTCCGCAGAACAAGCGACGGGGGGCAAAGCGGTGGCTTCCGCCGCGTTTCTCGTAAGGCAGGCAAGTAGTATGCGCATCACCGGCAAGGTCAAGTGGTTCAACAACGCTAAGGGCTACGGATTCATCGAGCGCGAGGGCGGGAACGACGTGTTCGTTCACTTCTCCGCGATTCAGGGTTCCGGCTTCAGGACACTCGAAGAAGGCCAGGCAGTCGAATTCGAGATCGTCGACGGCCCGAAAGGGCCTCAGGCAGGGAACGTCACCAAGCCCAGCTAAACCACCTCGGGGGACCGGAGCGCGGTGTTCCGGTCCCTCACCTCGCCGCGACGACGCTCCCCAGTTCTCTCTTTTCTCCCGCCTCGTCATCGAATCAGAAACCACACGAGCGGCAGCCACAACTCCCGCGCGTACGGCACGGGCCGATCGTCGATCAGCACTTCTGAATCCGGGACCCCCGAGACCAGCTCGTAGAGCGTTCGCAGTCTGAGCGGGCGGTCGCCGGGAAAGAACCGCGCGCGATGTCGCGGCGTGCCGCCGACGGTGACTTCGACGTACTCGTCCGATTCACGCGCCAGCTGGAGCGCGCGCTCGTACGCGTCGCCTTCGAACTTCGGAAACACGACCGAGATCGAAAACGGCAACGCGGGCGCGCCAAAGAGCACCTCGCGCAACTCGGGGTGAAGCCTGGCGAGCTCTTCGTCGGTGGGCTGCTCGGGAAGCTCCGCGTAGGGCCAGAAGCGCTCGAGCGGACGATAGACCGGCTGATCCGGCAGCACGCGCTCCGGAGGTTTCTCGGCGGACATCGATCTCGCCCGTGATGGTATCCTCTTCGCTCCCGCCGCGGCAATGGGGCAATGCGTCACATCCCATCCATCGAAGCGCTGCTGCAACGTCCGTCGCTCGTCACGGCTGCCTCGTCGCACGGCCGCGAACGCGTCGCTGACGCGGCACGAGGGGCCGCGGGCGCGCTACGCGATGGACTCAGGCGTAGCGACCCGGGGCTTCCGACGTCAGACGAGGGCTCGGTGGCGTGGATCGAGGCGCGCACGCTGGCCGCCCTGCGCGAGTCGGACGTGCCGTCGCTTCGCCGCGTGATCAACGCGACCGGCGTCGTCCTCCACACGAATCTCGGACGCGCGCCGCTCTCTGCCGAGGCGATCGCGCGCGTCGCGGAGGTCGCCGCCGGCTACTCGAATCTGGAGTACGACCTCGCGTCGGGCAGCCGCGGCCATCGCCACGTGCACGCCGAGCGCGCGATTTGCGAGCTCACGGGCGCCGGGGCCGCGGTCATCGTGAACAACAACGCGGCGGCCGTACTGCTGACGCTCGCCGGCCTCGCCTCAGGCCGCGAGGTGATCGTCTCGCGCGGTGAGCTGGTCGAGATCGGCGGCGGATTCCGTGTGCCCGACGTCATGGCGCAATCGGGCGCCGTGCTTCGCGAAGTGGGCACGACGAACCGGACGCGCGCCGCCGACTACGCGGCCGCCGTCAGCGACCGCACGGCGCTCCTCTTCCGCGTGCATCCCTCGAACTTCCGGATCGAAGGGTTCACGGAGCGCCCCTCGGTGTCCGACCTGGCCGCCGTCGCGCGGAAGCTTGGCGTGCCGCTCGTGGAGGATCTCGGCAGCGGATGGGTGGACGCGGGAGACGACAGTACGCCGGCGCTGCGCGACGAGCCCTCCATCCGCGGGAGCCTCCGCGCCGGCGCCGATCTCGTCCTGTGGAGCGGCGACAAGCTCCTCGGCGGTCCCCAGGCCGGCATCATCGCCGGCCGGTCCGATCTCGTCGACCGCCTCCGCCGCCACCCCCTGCTCCGGGCCCTGCGCGCGGACAAGCTGACCTACGCCGCGCTTGCGGCGACGCTCAGCTTGTGGCGCGACTCATCGACTCGAGAACGCCTGCCCGTGTACCGGATGCTGACGCTCTCGGCCGGCGAGGTCGCGCGGCGGGCAGGGCACGTCACGGATCAGCTCGGCAGCATCCCAGGACTGCACTGCAGGCTCATCGCAGGCGCCTCCGCCACGGGCGGCGGCAGCGCGCCGCAAGCCTCACTCCCCACTCACCTGCTCGTCGTCGTTGCAGACGGTTTGTCAGCCAACGAGCTCGAACGCCGGCTGCGTCAGGCGGATCCGCCGATCGTGGCGAGGATTCAGGACGGTGCGGTCGTGCTGGATCTGCGGACGGTGCTCGAAGAGGAAGATCTGAAGATTGTCGAGGTGCTGAAAGCGCTTGTCTGAGCGCTGTTCAGAAGTCAGAAGATCGACGCGACCGAGCTCGCCGCCAATGACAGCAGCCGGCCGGGCAGGACACCGAGATAGAACACCGCCGCGAGCGCGATGAGCATGCCCGCGAGCGCGAGGGCGGGCACGGTCGGGCGATGACCGGGCGCGCGCTCGTCGGTCATGTACATCATCACGACGATCCGCAGGTAGAAGAAGACAGAGATCACGCTCGTCAGCACGCCCAGCACGGCGAGCGCGATCAGGTTCTCCTGGACGGCGGCGTTGAAGATGTACCACTTGCCGATGAAGCCGACGGTCGGCGGGAAGCCGCCGAGTGACAGCAGAAAGACCGTCAGCAGCGCCGGCCAGTCCCGGCCGCTCGTGCCACAGCCCTGCGAAGTCGCGCACGTCGTCATGCGGCCGGTCGTTCGTCGTGAGGGCGGCGAGCACGCCGAACGCGCCGAGATTCGTGACGGCGTAGGCCACGAGATAAAAGAGGATGGCCGCCTTCCCGGCCGCGTTGGCCGCCACGAGACCGACGAGCAGGTAGCCCGCGTGGGCGATGCTCGAGTACGCGAGCATGCGCTTGACGCTGGTCTGGGCGACGCCCACGACCGTGCCGAGAATCATCGTCAGGCCGGCGATCGCCGAGAGGACCGGCACCCATTCGCCGCGCAACGGCTCGAGCGCGGACAGGAACACGCGCACGAAGGCCGCGAACGCGGCGGCCTTGACGCCCGTGGACATGAATCCGGTCACGAGCGTGGGCGCGCCCTGGTAGGCGTCCGGCGTCCACATGTGGAACGGCACCGCGGACACCTTGAAGGCGAAGCCGACGAGCAGCATGATCATCGCGAGGATGAGCATGATGCTGGGATCGTTGGCGACGCCGGCCACGCGCAGCCCCAGCGCATCGAGCTTCGTCGTGCCGGTCGCGGCGTAGACGAGCGCGATGCCGTACAGGAAGAACGCGCTCGAGAACGCGCCGAGCACGAAGTACTTGAATGACGCCTCGGCGCCCTGCTCGCTCGTGCGCTTGATGCCCGTCATGACGTACACACCGAGCGACATGATCTCGAGCGCGAGGAAGATCACCAGCAGATCGCGCGTCGAACCCATCATCATCATGCCGGCGATCGAGAACAGCATCAGCGCGTAGTACTCGCCTTCCGGCAGATGGTCACGCTCGGCCGGTCCGGACGACAGCAGAATCGTCAGCAGGCCGATCGCGCAGATCGTGATGTTGAAGAAGAGCGCGAAGTTGTCGCCGAGCATGACGCCGAACCCGACGCGATCGAGCCCCCACTGCATCGCGGAGGTGACGATGGCGCCGACGAGGCCGATGATGCCGAAGACGCCATGAGGCATCCGCTCGCCTTTGCGGCGGAACGACTCGGCAAGCAGCACCGCGCACGCCGCCAGCGTGACGACGAGCACGGGAACGATGGTGGCGAAGTCGGTCCTCGTCATGAATCAGTAGGGCCAAGGGCCCAGGGCCAAAAGCCCTGGAAAAACGACGCGTCGCGCGCCTGGCGCCGTGTCTTCGGCCTTTGGCCCTGGGCCTTGGGCCTGAGTGCCGGCCGCCGGGTTTGACGCGCCCGTGTTGACCGCCGCGGCGCCGATGACCTGCTGGATCGTCTTGCGCACGGCAGGCTCCATCGGCTTGAGGAACACGTTCGGCAGCACGCCCATGAAAATCGCCATCGCGCACACCGGGCCGATGACGAACCACTCGCGCAGGCTGAGGTCGCGCAGTCCGCGGTTCTTCGCGTTGGTCAGCGGACCGTAGTTCACGCGCTGGAACATCCACAGCATGTAGACCGCGGAGAGGATCACGCCCGTGGCCGCCACTGCCGTGTAGTACCGCGCGTTGGACGGATCGAAGTAGCCGCGGTACGACCCGAGCAGGATCAGGAACTCGCCGACGAAGCCGTTCATGCCGGGCAGCGCGACCGAGGCGAGCGTGATGAGCAGGAACGCCGCGACCAGCCGCGGCATGACCGCCTTGAGCCCGCCGTACTCCGCAATCGCACGCGTGTGGCGCCGATCCGACAGCATGCCGACGATGAGGAAGAGCCCGCCGGTGGAGATGCCGTGCGCGAGCATCTGATACACCGCGCCCTGCACGCCATTCGTGTTGAGCGCGCAGATGCCGAGCACGACGAAGCCGAGGTGGCTCACCGACGAGTACGCCACGAGCTTCTTCATGTCGGGCTGCACCATCGCGACGAGCGCGCCGTAGACGATGCCCACGACGGCGAGCAGCGCGATGTAGGGCGCGAACGCGACGGCCGCTTCCGGGAAGAGCGGGAACGCGAAGCGCAGCAGCCCGTACGTGCCCATCTTCAGCAGCACGCCCGCCAGAATCACCGAGCCGGCCGTCGGCGCCTCGACGTGGGCGTCGGGCAGCCAGGTGTGGAACGGGAAGAGCGGCACCTTGATCGCAAAGGCGACCGCAAACGCCAGGAACAGCCACGTCTGGAGCGCCGCCGGAATGTTGAGCGCGACCAGATCGGCCAGGTCGAAGCTCGGCACCCCGGTGACGGACTGATGGTGATACGCGATCCAGAGGATGGCGATCAGCATCAGCACGCTGCCCGCCATCGTGTACAGGATGAACTTGATGGCCGCGTAGATGCGCCGGTCGTAGCCCCAGACCCCGATGAGGAAATACATCGGGATGAGCATCGCGTCCCAGAAGAGATAGAAGAGGAACAGATCGAGCGAGATGAACACGCCGATCATCGCCGCCTCGAGCACGAGCATGAACATCGAGAACTCGCGCACGCGCGATTCGATCGAGTCCCACGAGCACAGGAGCGAGATGGGCGTGAGGAACGTGGTGAGCACGACGAGCATCAGGCTGATGCCGTCCACGCCGACGTGGTACGAGATCCCGAAGTCGGGCAGCCAGGTGTACCGCTCGACGAACTGATAGTCCGACGTCGCGCCGTTGAACCCGGCCCACAGCACCAGGCTGATCGCGAACGTGACGAGTGACACGCCGAGCGCCATCTGGCGCGCGAGGGCGTCCCGGCCCTTCCCGACCAGCAGGACCGCCACGCCCCCGACGACAGGCACGAGGACGAGGAGACTGAGAAGCGGCGTCACCATAAGTAGTAACCAACGATCACGACGACGCCGACGAACAGCGACATGGCGTACGCGCGCACCGACCCTGTCTGGAGCCGCCGCAGCACCGCGCTCCAGCCTCGGACGACAAGGCCGACGCCGTTCACCGTGCCGTCGATGAGGCCGGCATCGACGCCGCGCCACAGGACGCTGCCCGACACGCGCTTGATCGGCTGGACAATGACCGCGTCATAGACCTCGTCGACGTAGTACTTGTTCAGCAGCAGGCGCTGGAGCCCGCCGAAGCGCGCCGCCAGCGCGTCGGCCGCGTCCGGCTTGCGGCGGAAATAGAACGTCGCCACGCCGATGCCCGCGAGCGCCACGACGACCGACACGGCCATCAGCCCCAGCTCGGTGCCGGTATCCGGATGATGCTCCGCGGCGGCTGCCGGCGCCGGCGCGCCCGCGGCGGCTTCAGACCCAAGCCGCCCTACTTCATGAAAGCTGGGCTCGAGGAACGCTTCGATGCGATTGCCGCCGCCGAGCGCGTGCGGGATCCCGATGAAGCCGGCCACGACGGATCCGATGGCGAGCACGATCAGGACAATCGCCATCGCCGGCGGCGCATCGTGCAGACGACCGTGCCGTGCGTGCCGTGCGCTATGCGGCGCGTGCGCGTGCGGATCATGGTGCGCCGTGCGCCATGCCGTGCGTGCGTCGCCGTGCCGTCGCCGTTCTCCAAAGAACGCAAGATACAGCAGGCGGAACATGTACGTCGCCGTGAGGAACGCCGTCACGAGCGCGACGGCCCAGAGCACGGTGTGGCCGCCGGAAAACGTCTTCCAGAGAATCTCGTCCTTCGAGAAAAAGCCCGAGAGGAACGGCACGCCGGCGATCGCGAGCGTCCCGATGAGGAACGTCCAGTACGTGGTTGGCAGCGCCTTGCGCAGCCCGCCCATGTGACGCAGGTCCTGCTCGCCGTGGAGCGCGTGAATGACGGCGCCCGATCCGAGGAACAGCAGCGCCTTGAAGAACGCGTGCGTGTACAGGTGGAAAATGCCGGCCGCGTACGCGCCGACACCCATCGCCAGGAACATGTAGCCGAGCTGCGAGACCGTCGAGTACGCCAGCACGCGTTTGATGTCGTTCTGGACGAGACCGATCGTTCCCGCCACGAGCGCCGTGAGCACGCCGACCACGGCAATCACGTCGAGCGTGAAGGGCGCGTGACTGAAGAGCACGGCGTTGCGGCCAATCATGTACACGCCGGCCGTGACCATCGTCGCCGCGTGGATCAGCGCGGAGACCGGCGTCGGTCCTTCCATCGCGTCCGGCAGCCAGACGTAGAGGGGAATCTGCGCGGACTTGCCGGTGGCGCCGAGGAAGAGCAGCAGCGTCGCGCCCGTGAGCACGGTCGCCGTGCCGAACGACGCGGCGTCAGGAGGCAGCGCCGCGACGCGCGAAGCGAGCTGCTGAAAATCGAGCGTCCCGAACGCCCAGAAGAGCGCCAGCATCCCGAGGAGGAAGCCGAAGTCGCCGATGCGGTTCACGATGAACGCCTTCTTGCCGGCGTCCGCGGCCGACTGTTTCGTGAACCAGAACCCGATGAGGAGGTACGAGCAGAGCCCGACGCCCTCCCAGCCGATGAACATCACCGGGAAGCTCGCGCCCAGGACGAGCACGAGCATGAACGCCGCGAAGAGATTGAGGTACGCGAAGTACCGCGCGTACTCGCCGTCGCTCTCCTCGTGCATGTACGCGGTCGAGTACAGATGAATCAGCGCGCCGATGCCCGTGACGATGAGGATCATCACGGCCGCGAGCGGGTCGACGCGAAACGCGATCGGAATCTGCAGCGTCCCCGACGAGATCCAGGTGTAGACACGCTCCTCGATCGCGCGGACGCCGCCAACCGGCTCGAGGTGCAGGAGCTGCCAGACCGTGACGGCCGACACGCCGAACGCAAGGCCCATCGCCCCGGTCGCAATCAGGCCGGACACCTGCTTGGGCAGACGCCGGCCGAGCGTCGCGTTGACGACGAAGCCGAGAAACGGAAACAGCGGAATCAGCGACAGCACTCGATCACCACTTGAGCGTCGTGAACGCGTCCGGGTTCAGCGTTTCCTTGTGCCGGAAGAGCGCGATGATGATCGCCAGCCCGACGGTGGCCTCCGCCGCCGCGACGGTCATCACGAAAAAGACGATGATCTGCCCGTCGACCGAGCCCAGATAGCGATCCACGGCCACGAACGTGATGTTGACGGCGTTCAACATGACCTCGACCGACAGGAGGATCGTGATCAGGTTGCGGCGAAGGAACACGCCCGCCGTGCCGATCGCGAACAGGACCGCCGAGAGCAGCAGATAGGAGTTCAGGGTCGGTTCAGGCATACGCTCCTGTCGCGCGGCTGAAGCCGCGCGCTACGAGGATTCCTTTCTCGCGAGGATGATCGCGCCCACCATCGCGACGAGGATCAGCACCGAAGTCGCCTCGAACGCGAACGCATACTCGCGGAAGAGCTTGATGCCGATGTCGTACACGGTCGCCTGCTGCACGCCGTCGCCGCCCGGCAGCGGCGTCTCGCGCAGGTGCCTGAGGGCCCACCACAACTCGACGACGAGCGCCGCCGAGAGCACGGCGCCAAAGCGGCGCGGTCCCGCGCCGCCAAGCAGCCGCGCGTGATAGCCCGTCGGCGGATCCTCGGTCGGCACGTTCAGCAGCATGACGACGAACAGGAAGAGCACCATGATCGCGCCGGCGTAGATGATGATCTGAATCGCCGCCACGAACGGCGCGTCGAGCAGCACGTACAAGCCGGACAGCGCGCCGAACGACACGATCAGCAGGAGCACGCTGTACATCGGATTGCGCTGGCCGATGACGAGCACCGACGCCGCCACCGCCACCACCGCGAAGACCCAGAAGAACAGCCCGTCCATTGCTCGATGTGTCCTAGAACCCGAAATAGATGACGACGAAGGCCGTCACCAGGAGATTGATCACCGCGACGGGCAGCAGGTACTTCCAGCCGAACTCCATGAGCTGGTCGTAGCGGTACCGCGGCAGCGTCCACCGCATCCAGATGTAGAAGAACAGCAGCGCAAACGTCTTGAGCAGGAACCAGATCCAGCCGAAGCCGTCCGGCAGCGGAAACGGTCCATGCCATCCGCCGAGAAACAGGTCGGTCGCGACCGCCGAGACCACGACCATGTTTATGTACTCGGCGAGGAAGAACAGCGCGAAGCTCATCGAGCTGTACTCGGTGTGATAGCCCGCGACGAGCTCCTGCTCGGCCTCCGGGAAGTCGAACGGCGCGCGGTTGGTCTCGGCGACGCCGGCAATCATGAAAATCAGGAAGGCGACCGGCTGCAGGAACACGAACCACTTCGGGATGAACCCGAACCAGTAGCCGGCCTGCTGATCGACGATCTCGCGCAGCGAGAGGGAGCTGGCCAGCATGATGACCGCGGCGAACGAGAGCCCGTACGAGATCTCGTAGCTGATCATCTGCGCCGACGATCGCAGGCCGCCGAGCAGCGAGTACTTGCTGTTCGACGCCCAGCCGGCGAGCACGATGCCGTACACGCCCATCGACGTGATCGCGAAGATGACGAGCAGGCCGACGTTCACGTCGGCTGCCTGGAGGCGGACGGGCCGGTCGAGCAGGCCGAAGAACGTCGTCTCGCCGCCGAACGGGACGACGGCGAAGGCCGCAAAGGCCGCGGTCGCCGAGAGCACCGGCGCGACGTAGAAGAGGATGCTGTCGGCGGCCTTCGGCCGCAGCTCTTCCTTGAAGATCAGCTTGATGATGTCGGCGAGCGGCTGCAGCATGCCGCGCGGTCCGACCAGGTACGGACCGTAGCGCTGCTGCACGAAGGCCGCAACCTTGCGTTCCATGTAGACCAGGACTGCCGCCGAAATCTGCAGCGCGAGGAAGACGGTGGCGATGATGCCCAGCTGCGCGATGAGATGTGGAGTCAGGAACGCCGGCATCAGTGGGCCGCCACGGCTCTCGCCGCCGCCCTCCACGGCGCCGGTACCGTGCACCGGCCCTCACGAATGTGTGCCTCGTACTCGGCGCGGAAGAGCTGGACGGTCGTGAGCACCGGCGTCGCCGCCGCGTCGCCGAACGCGCAGAGCGTCTTGCCGAGGATGTTGTTGCTGATCGAGAGCAGCAGATCCAGATCGCGCATCTGCCCGTCGCCACGTTCGATCTTGCCGAGGATCCGGTGCAGCCAGTCGCCGCCTTCGCGGCAGGGCGTGCACTTGCCGCACGACTCGTGCTTGTAGAAGTGGAGCAGGTTCTCCGCCGCCCACACCATGCACGTCGTCTCGTCCATGACGATGATGCCGGCCGAGCCGAGAAAGGAGCCGGCCTTGGCGATGCCGTCGAAGCTCGCGGGGACGTCGATCTGATCCGGAAGCAGGACGGGCACGGACGAGCCGCCGGGAATCACGCACTTCAGCTGGTGACCGCCGCGAATGCCGCCGCCGAACTTCGGATCGTAGATGAGATCCTTCAGGGACACGGTCATCGGCGCTTCGTACGTGCCGGGCCGGTTCACGTGCCCGCTGATGCAGAAGAGCTTCGGCCCGCTGTTCTTCTCCGGGCCGGTCTTCGCAAACCACTCGGCGCCGTGCTCGATGATGAGCGGCACGTTGCACAGTGTCTCGACGTTGTTGACCGCGGTCGGACAGCCGTAGAGGCCCTCGACGGCCGGGAACGGCGGCTTCAGCCGCGGCTGGGCGCGCTTGCCCTCGAGCGACTCGATGAGCGCCGTCTCCTCACCGGCTTCGTACGCGCCGGCGCCGCGATGGACGTAGATCTCGCAGTCGAAGCCGGTGCCCATGATGTTCTTGCCGATGTAGCCGGCGGCCCGGGCCTTTTCGATCTCGGCCTCGAGCACTTCCTGCACGTGGTAGAACTCGCCCCGGATGTAGATGTAGGTGATCTTCGCGCCGATCGCGTGGCAGCCGATGAGGCAGCCCTCGAAGAGCAGATGCGGATTGCGCTCCATGAGCACGTGATCTTTGAACGTGCCCGGCTCGCTCTCGTCCGCGTTGCAGCAGATGTACTTCGGCTTGGGCGACTTCTTGTCGACGAACTGCCACTTCATGCCGGTCGGAAAGCCGGCGCCTCCGCGTCCGCGCAGTCCGGACGCTTTCACGGCCTCGATGACGGCGTCGGGCGCCATGCCGAGCGCTTTCTTCAGCGACTGATAGCCGCCGTGCCTCAGGTAGAAATCGAGCGTGTAGCTCTCGGGCTCGCGGATGTGCTTCGTGAGGAGCGGTTCCATCGTTACGATCGCTCGACTTTCAGATAGCAGCCGGTGAGCGCGCCGGCGCCGCGCTGGCGCAAGCCGTCGATGAGCGCGCGCGCGTCTTCCGGCTTCTGCAGTTCGTGCCAGTGGTCGTTCACGCCGACGACCGGCGCGCGATCGCACGCGCCCAGGCATTCGACTTCGAGCAGCGTGAACTCGCCGGCCGCGTCGGTCTCCCCGGGAGCGACGCCGAGCGCGCGCGAAAGCTCCTCGGTCACCCGTTCGGCACCCATCAGCGCGCACGACAACGTGCGGCACACCTGCAGCACGTGGCGGCCGACCGGACGCGTGTAGAACATCGTGTAGAACGAGACGACGTCCTCGACGTCGGCCGGCGTGCACTGAATCGCCTCGGCGACATGGCGCATCGCGTTGCGGGTGAGGTAGCCCTGCTGGTGCTGCGCGAGGTACAGCGCGGCGAGAATCGCCGACTTGCGCTGGTCAGGCGGATAGCGCGCGCAAATCTCCTCCAGCCTCGCGCGGTTCTCGGCCGTGTAGACGAACGCGGGGCCTTCTTCCGGCAACTGCCGCGCGGACTTGTGGTGCCCGCGCCCGTAGTCCATGGATGGATGAAAAGTCATGTCAGCTTTCCTTGACCGCTCGCCGGGACCCCACCCCCGCTCGCCCGCGCTGCGGCGCTCGCTTCGCTCGCTCTCCTCGCGCGGATCATCGATCCACGTCTCCCATGACGACATCCGTCGATCCAATCACGGCGATGAGATCGGCGATGAGCCCGCCGATCACCATCTTCGGGAGGGCCTGGCAGGCGAAGAACGACGGCGCGCGCGCCTTCACGCGAATCGGGCGGTTGCCCCCGTCCGAGACGATGTAGAAGCCGTGCTCGCCTCGGGGCCCCTCGACCGGCACGTAGCACTCGCCCTTCGGCACGTTGAAACCCTGCGAGTAGATCAGGAAGTGCTGAATCAGCGCCTCCATCTCGGTGTACACGCGGTCCTTGGGCGGCGGCACGTACCGGAAGTCGCCGCAGTCGTAGACGCCGGTCCGTGAAATGCGTTCGAGCGCCTGGCGGCAGAGCTTCACGCTCTGGCGCATCTCCTCCATCTTCACTTGATAGCGCGCGAAGACGTCGCCCTCGGTCGCGGTCGGGACCTTGAACTCGAACGTCTCGTACTTCAGGTACGGAAACGTCTTGCGCACGTCGTACGGGATGCCGACCGCGCGCGCCATCGGACCGACGAGCCCCATGGCGAGCGTGTCTTCGCGCGACAGATACCCGACGCCTTTCGTGCGCTTGAGCCAGACCTGGTTCTTCGTCAGGAGCTTCTCGTAGTCGTCGAGCTTGGCGGGGAACTTGTCGAGGAACTCGGTGACCGCCTCGTGGAATCCGCGCGGCAAATCCTCGCGAAGCCCGCCGACGCGGATGTAGCTCGGGAACATCCGGAACCCGGCGAGGCGCTCGTTCAGATCGAGCAGTTGCTCGCGCTCGCGGAAGCAGTACATCATCACGGAGATCGCGCCGATCTCCATGCCGTGCGTGCCGAGCCAGACCAGATGGCTCGACAACCGCTGCAGCTCCGCGATGAGCACGCGAATCCACGTCACGCGGTCCGGCATCGCGCTGTCGAGGCCGATGAGCCGCTCGACCGAGAGGCAGAACGCGAGGCTGTTCGACTGCGGCCCGAGATAGTCCATCCGCTCGACGAGCGGAATGACCTGCTGCCACTTCTTCTGCTCGGCCGTCTTCTCGATGCCCGTGTGCAGGAATCCGATCGTCGGATCGATCGACACGATGTTCTCGCCGTCGAGCTCCAGCACGAGGCGCAGCACGCCATGCGTGCTGGGGTGCTGCGGCCCCATGTTGACGGTCATCGTCTCGCTGCGGATCTCGGGCATACGTCTTCGGGCGTCTGGTGACTTGTTCTACGACATGAAGGGCATGCCCTTCATGTCTTTTGACCGCCGGCGTCCCGTGTCGCGCGGGCACGCTCGACGCGGATGTTCTCTGCGAACTCTTCGACGGAGAGCTGCACCGGCGACCAGGTCGGCGTGTCCTTGCGGACCTGCACCGGATAGTCCTTGCGAAGCGGGTAGCCCTCCCAGTCGTCCGGCGTCAGGATCCGCCGCAGGTCGGGATGTGCATCGAACGAGATGCCGAACAGGTCGAACACCTCGCGTTCCGGCCAGCCGGCGCCCGGATACACCGACACGACACTGGCGATCCGCGCGTCGCTCCCGGACACGCGCACTTTCAGGCGAAGGCGGCGGGGGGGCGCGCCGACTCCGGGAGTCCCCGATGTCCTGTACGCCTCACCCAGACACGCCAGGTGGTACACGACTTCGAAGCGCGGCTCGGCCGGCAGGTAGTCCGCGGCCGTGACGTCCGCGAGCAGAGAGAACTGCAGCGTCGGATCGTCGCGCAGCGTCTGCATCACGCCAAGCAGGTGCTCGCGGTCGACGAAGATGGTCGGCATGTCGACGGACGCCGCCTGCTCGATGACCGCGTCGGGCCACGCCCGGCGGACGGTGTCAATCACGGGCTCTGCGCTCATGCGCTCATCCGTGACGTATCGATTTTCCGCTGGAGCTGGACGATGCCGTAGATGAGGGCTTCGGGCCGGGGAGGACACCCGGGCACGAACACGTCGACGGGCACGATCTGGTCGACGCCCTGCACGATCGCGTAGTTGTCGAACACGCCGCCGCAGCTGGCGCACGCGCCCATGGAGATGACCCACTTGGGCTCGGGCATCTGGTCGTAGATGCGGCGGAGGACCGGAGCCATCTTTCGCGACAGCCGGCCGGCGACGATCATCAGGTCGGACTGGCGGGGCGATCCGCGAAACACTTCGGCGCCAAAGCGCGCGATGTCGTAGCGTCCGCAGCTCATCGCCATCATTTCGATGGCACAGCACGCCAGGCCGAACGTGACCGGCCAGATGGCCGAACGACGCGCCCACTGCACCATCTTTTCAACCGTCGTCGTCAGAATCGGGATTTCGATATCGGCCATAAGATTCTTCGATTGTCAGGCACTGCACTAGGCACTGGGCACTAGGCACTGGCAGCGCTTGGCAGCATTGCCTCATTAACTAGTGTCTATTCCTGGTGCCGCTCCAGTCGAACGCGCCCCGGCGCCAGACGTAGATGTAGCCGGTCACGAGCAGCGCAAAGAACGTCACCACCTGCCAGAACCCGACCATCCCGAGATCGCGAAACGCGATCGCCCAGGGATAGAGAAACGCGATCTCGATGTCGAAGAGCAGGAAGATCATCGCCACGAGATAGAACTTGACCGACTGGCGCTCGCGCGCGTCGCCGACTGCGGGCATGCCGCACTCGTAGGGCGCAGATTTTTCGGGCGTCGACTTGCGGGGGCGGATGAACTGCGACAGCAGCACGTTCCCGGCGGAAAACCCCACGCCGAGGCCAATCATGATGAGGATGGGCAGGAAACCGTCCATGCGAAGTCGCGTTTTCTCCCCGGGGCGAGGGCCTCTCCCGGAGTTTGTGCTCCGGAGGATCAAGCAACGATAGCGAAAATACCCCAGTCGAGCAATCACGAAATCAGGCCCTCGATTGCCGATTCGCGATGTCCATCAGCCATGGCCGATGTGTTTGCCATCGCCAATTGCCCATGGCCCGATTGCCGATAGACTGAGTCGCGCCCGTGTTTTTCAGACGCGTCTGTACTCTTCTCCCCAGCCTGGTCATCGCGCCGGTGCTTCTGGCTACGTGGCAGGGGGACGGCGTCACGCCTCTGCTCAAGGGACTCGCGGCCGCGGTCCTCGCGACGACCGCCGTGTCACCGTTCGCGGGACTGCTCCTCATCGCGCTCCTGCTGCCGGTCGCCACGCCGATTCAGGTCTTCTCGGGGCGCGCCGATGACCGGCGCGCAAGTCTCGGAGATGCTGCTCGCGCCGTTTCTGGTCGCCGCCGGTCTTCGCCTGACCGCGGGTCCGAGCATTCCGACGAGCCGTCTCGGCTGGCCGGCGATGCTCTTCGGCACGGTCGTCGTCGCCGCCTGCGTCGTGCAGTTGGGCGTCGATCAACAAGCCACGACGACGGCGGCGGACTACTTCCCGCTGCTCGGGCACGTACATCGCCACGAAGTACTTTTCTGACTACAGCGCGTTTCCGCCCCTGCATCTCGCGATGCACCTGGTTCGAGGCGCTGCTGCTCGGCGTCCTCGCTGAACGGCTGCTCTGGCAGGATCCGGCGCGGCGCGCCTTGGCGGTGCGCGTGCTGCTCATCGGCGTGGCGATCGCAGCCAGCTTCGCGGTGCTGCGTCTCGTCAGGCCTCGGTCGCGAAGCGCCGAGCCGTGGAGCGCGATCCTGACGTTCCTCCGCACGCTCCGTATCAGCCCGCACTACCCTGATCTGAATGCGGCCGGATCGTACTTCGCGCTCTTTGCTGTTCCGGCCATCTGGCTCGACGCTTCAAGGAACGACGCTGGATCTGGTTCTGGCCCGTCGACGACACTGATTTCGCTGGGACTGTGGCTGACGCATTCGAGGGCTGCCCACGTGGGTGCGCTGCTGGCGCTCGTGGCCGGCTGGACCGTCGATCGTCGTCCCAGCCGCCGCACGCTCCTCATCGGCGCGGCGTTGGTCGTCATTCGTGCTGATCGGATTCGCTATCCGTCCGCGAGGCACAGGTCAACCGGATGCAAACGTCGGCACTCGGGGTACGCGTGGAGCTGACGCGGGTCGGTCTTCGGGTTGCCGGCGTCCATCCCATCTTCGGCGTGGGTCCGGGTCAGTTTCAGGAGGCGTCAAAGGCGTTCATCACGCCAGAGTTCGCCATGAGGGCAGCCGGGTACACTCGGTGAGAACGCGCACAACCAGTTCATCCAGACGTTGGCCGAGCTTGGCACCGTCGGCCTGCTGCCTTTTCTATGGCTTGTCTTTCTCGCCGGTCCACCACGGAGTCAAATCCATCGTCCGTCGCACTGCCAGCCCGCCCCTCGCCGCGCTCACGTGGGGCGTTGTCGCATTTCTCATCTCCTGTTTGCTCGGCCATCCGCTTCTCATTCCGCAGGTGCTCACGTTGTTCCTGTTGGCTCTGGGCGCTACGGTGGGCCTGTTGCCGGAGCCGCCCGCCGCCCACACGGCCGCTCGTGACCTGGCTCGTCGCGGCCGCGATTGCGGGGCTGTGCGTGTCGATCCCCTTCCGCATGGACGCCCGGCGCCGTGCCGCCGAGCTGGACAACGTGATCGTCGGTTCCACGTCCGTGCGCGGTACACAGGACGAGGTCCGCTTTCGATTGGTCGAGCCGCGGTCGGTCTGGTTCGTGGCGACCGCCGTGAAAAGCGTGACGATGCCACTGCGTCGTGCCGTCGAGTCCACTCAGCCCTGCCGCGTCGCTGTGACCGTCGACGGTCAGCCCGCGACGGAAGTCGCGCCGACATCCGACGCCTGGCTGCGGCTCGACCTGCCGCTCCCGCCGCCCGCGCGCGCTCGCGCCTCCCGCGCGATCGGGCTGAACGTCATGGACGACGGCTGCAAGCTTCTCGTTGGACAGATTCAGAAAAAGCACTGAAGTACTTCTCTGGAAAGCGCTTGAAGTACGGGTGGACAAGAGCCTTGAAGTACGGGCGACGAGAGCCTGCAGTACGGGAGGCAAGAATCACTGAAGTACTGCCGCGCCGCGCGCTTGCTCGCGCCGTACTTCCAGCGCTGTTCTGGGCCAGTACTTCGAGCGCCGTTCAGGGCCAGTACTTCAAGTGCCCTTCAGGGCCAGTACTTCGAGCGCCTTTCACTCCCGTACTTGGCCGATACTGTCTTTCGTGCGTGTGGCGTGGTTTTCCCCCTGGCCGCCGGACGAGAGCGGAATTGCGGGGCGCTCGGCGGAGCTGGTGCCACTGCTCGCGGCGCGGGGGCACGGCGTTGATGTCTTCGTCGACGAGCGGCGCGTGCCGGCCGGCCGAACCGACGCCGAGGCGCCGCGGCCTGGCGACGTGCGCGTGCAGAGCGCGCACGACTTCGTATGGAGAGCCGCCCGCGCGCAGCACGACCTCGTCGTCTACCAGCTCGGCAACTCCCGCCTGCACGAGTTCATCTGGCCCTACTTGTTCAGGTGGCCTGGACTGACGGTCCTCCACGACGCGCGGCTGCACCATGCACGCGGCCGCGCGCTCCTGCGGTCCGATCGCGCGGCGGAGTATCGCACTGAGTTCACGTGGAGCCATCCGCACGTCGCGGCCGACGCGGCCGAGCTCGCCATTTCTGGCTTCGACGGCGTCTACTACTACCAATGGCCCATGACCCGCGCCGTCGTTGAATCGTCGCGCCTCACGGCGGCGCACTCCCGCAGTGGCGTGGCGGAGCTGTCCGCCGACTGGCCCGATCGACCCGTCGAGTACATCGCCCTCGGCGAGGGCCGCGGGTCGCCGGTGCCTGATGCGACGCGGCTGGCCCGGCGTCACGCACTAATAGCTAGTCCGCGCGAGGAGAGCGAGCGAAGCGAGCGCCGCAGCGCGGGCGAGCGGGGGTGGGGTCCCGGCGAGCGAGCAAAGTTAGATGACTCCACTGTCGTGTTCGGAGTCTTCGGATCGCTCACCGCCGAAAAGCGCGTCGTCCAGGTGATGCGCGCCTTCGCGGCGACGCGCGCGCGGACACCCGGCGTCCATCTAATGCTCGTCGGAGGGCAAGACGGATCAGTTGGTGTCACGGCCCTGGCCGCCGAGCTGGGCATCCAGGACGCGATGACCATCGTCGACCGTCCCGACCATCACGAGTTCGACGAGTGGATCGCTGCCGTGGATGTGTCGCTCAACCTGCGCTGGCCGACGGCGCTCGAGACCTCCGGCCCGTGGCTCCGCGCCCTGGCGGCGGCGCGGCCGACCGTGATCGTGGACCTCGCGCACCTCGCACACGTGCCCGCGCTCGACCCGCGCACGTGGCAAGCGCAGGGCCCGGCGACCGGCAGACCACCCGCCGGGCCTCCGGTGGCGGTGGCGATCGACATCCTGGACGAAGATCACTCGCTGAGACTCGCCATGGCACGACTCGCCGCCGATGCCGATCTCCGGCGGTCGCTCGGCACGGCGGCGCGCGCATACTGGGAGCGCGAACACACCGTCGAACGGATGACCGAGGACTACGAGCGCGTCATGCACCGCGCGGTGGACCTCGCCGCCCCGGCGACGCCGCGCCCATCGCACCTGAGACCTGATCCGTTCGCGCACACGCGTGACCTGGCGCGATCCATCGATCCGCGTTTCAATCTGTTCGAACCACAAGAACTCACCATGAAGACTGAAGACGTGAAGCGGATTGCTCGAAGAGCGCTTGTCGACAAGCGAGTTTTCCCAAGAAAGTTCTTCACGTCTTCATTCTTCATGGTGAGGTTTTTGGACAAGCGAAGCCCTGATGCGCATCATGCTCAACGGCGAGGCGCGGGATCTCGCGGCGCCGCTCACGGTGCAGGCGCTCCTCGAGGAGCTCGCGATCGATCCCCGGGTTGTCGCGGTCGAGGTCAATCGAGTCGTGGTGAAGCGTGCGCGTTATCCCGATACGTTGATCGACGACGGCGCCGAAGTGGAGATCGTCGCCTTCGTCGGGGGAGGCGACGAGGGGCGAAAGTGAAACAGATCATCCTGGCCGTGATGCTTGTCGCCGCACCTGGCGTTGCCGGGCAGCAGACGCGTCAGGCCACGCCGCCCGTGGCACCGACGGTCAGCGAAGAGTCGATGCTCATCTATCAAGGCTGGGCGCTGCTCGCCGCGGGCGATGCGGTCAAGGCAAGCAAGGCCGGCGCCGATGTGCTCGCGAGATTTCCCCGAAGCGCAGCGGCGCTCGCGCTGGTCGTCGAGGCCGAGATCGCCCGCGCCGGGCCGATGGCGGCGCTCACGGCCTACGAAAAATGGCTCGGCGACCGCAAGGTCGAGGATCCCTATCTGATCCGGCGCGTGGCGCGCGGCATCCTGCAGGCCGCGGCGAAAGGGCCCGCGCCGCTCGCGGGCGACGCGATGAGGTTCCTCGCCGAAGACGGCGACGCCGAATCGCGGGCTGAGCTCACGCGCAAGGCGTACGCCGGGAGCTTCGCCGACGCGAAGGCGCTCGCGCCGATGGACGACGGCGTCGTGCGGTATCTCATTCAGGGCTTGAACACCGCGACGGGCTCGAAGCTGGCGACCATCGACGCGCTCGTCGCGAGCCGGAGCAAGCTCGCGATTCCGCCGCTCATCGTGCTTCTGGGCGACGCGGCGACGCCCGCGCACATCGCCGCCGCAGCGGACGGCCTCGGCAAGCTGGGCGCCACGGAGGCGATCCCGCGTCTGCGTCCGCTCCTCGGCGACGCGACCGCGACGGGCGAAGTGAAATGGACCGTCGCGGTGGCCCTGTTCCGTCTCGGCGACAAGAGCGGCGAGCCGCTGCTTCAGAAGTCGCTGCAAAGCGATCAGGGCGCGCTCAAGCTCGTGGCAGTCGAGGCGATGTCGAGCCGGCCCGACGCGTCCTGGCAGAACGTCGTTCGGAGTCTCACGGCCGATCCGAGTCCCACCGTGCGCATGCAGGCGGCCCGGCTCATCGCGCCGTACGACAACACGCTCGCGCGCGTGACCCTCGAGGCCGGCCTGGCGAACCGAAGCCCTGAGATCCACGATTTGGCTGCACAGGTGATGGCGCAGCATGTCGCGACGGACTTCGCCATGCTGCGCAAGCTGATACGAACCACGACGGGACTCGCGCAGCTCCAGGCCGCGGCGCGAGTACTGCAGTTGACTAGATAGACGACATGAAGGTCATGAAGGGAATTGAGAACATGAAGAAGACCGCGAAGAAGACCGCGGGGCTCCTGGCTTTTCTGGCAGTGGGCCCCGGTCTGGCGGCCCAGGCACCCTCACTGACGACGCCGCAGACTCAAACGCCGCAGATGCGGCCGCCGGATGCGCCGCAGACGACGGCGCTCCTGGCGAAAGGCTGGGCGCACCTTGCGGCAAACGATGCGACGAATGCGGCCGGCATCGCGGCACAGGTCCTGGTCCTCGATCCCCGGAGCGCGAGCGGGCTGGCACTGGCCGTCGAGGCCGGCATAGCGCGTGGCGGCGGCGCGGACGGCTTGCGCGCCTACGAGCAGTGGCTGGCGGCGCGCAGAGTGGACGACCCGTACTCGGTGCGCCGCGTCGCGCAAGCCTTCCTCTGGGAAGGCACGAGAAACCCGGGCGCGCGCCTCGAGGCGCTGCGCGCGCTCGCTGCAGACGGCGACCTCACCGCCCTGAACGAGCTCAGCGCCGCGCAGGCGGCCGGCCGATTCGGCGAGACGGCGACGCTCGCGTCGCTCGGCAACGAGCAGGCCGTCAAGACGTTGATTCAGCAGTTGAAGACGATGCCGGGCAACAAGGCCGGCGTCATCGAAGCGCTCGCGAAGAGCGGCAGCCGTCTCGCGATTCCGCCGCTCACGGCACTCCTCGAAGATCCGAACGACGACCTCAAGGCGTCAGCGGCCGATGCGTTGGGACGGCTCGGCGCACAGGAAGCGGTGACGAAGCTGCGGCCGCTGGTCGAGGAGAAGAATCCGTTTCACGTGCGGCTGAAGGCGGCCGGCGCGCTCGCTCGTCTTGGCGACGGCACGGGCGCGGCGTGGCTTCGTAACGTCATGAGCGGCTCCGAGTACCCGGCCGTCAAGCTCTCCGCTGCGCGCGAGATCCCTCCCGATCTGAACGACGCCGAGTGGATCAACACGGTCCGGCGCCTCCTCGCCGACTCGGATCCCGTCGTCCGCCTCGACGCGGCGCAGTTGATTGCGCCGTACGATCTGGCGGCGGCGCGAGCGACGCTCGACGGCGCACTCCAGGACGGCAACATCGCCGTGCGGGAGAAGGCTGGACTCCTGCTCTCGCGTCATGTGGCGGCCGACTTTGCGACGCTCCGCGGGCTCCTGTGGCGCGATCCTGTTACGAAAGCGATCGCGGCGGGCCGGATTCTCGAGCTGACCCGCTGAAGTTGCTTGCCTCGGACTCAGTGACCCGTTTAGAATTCAGCGTTGCAAATCCGTGGGCCGGATCCCCTATTGCGCCGGAAGACCACGCCCGATAGCACAATTACTCCCCTTGTCAGGCATGGCAAGCGGTTTGCCAGGTTTTCAAGAGTTCCGGAACACATGAAACAGACTTTGCGACCACAACTGCAGGCCCGTCCCCGACGGCTGGCAGCGTTTCCCACTATTTCACTGTTTGTCATCGCCGCGCTGGCAGTGCCGCGACCCGCGACGGCGCAGATCAGCCGCCTCGGAGGCACGATCGTCCTGGCACAGGCGCTCGTACGGGGCACGGACGTCGCGTTTAACGCCGCGACCGGGGCGTATCTGACCGTCGGCGCGCACCTGCAGTCCGCCATCGGGGTCTGCACGAACGCGAATGGCACTCCGGTCAGTCCGCCGTTCGCGATCGGTAACGGCGTCGCCACCGGAACGTATCTGGCCTTCCCTCGCGTGGCAGGTGGCGCCGGCGGCACGTTCCTGGTCACGTGGCATGAAGGCGCGGCCCAGAACGGCGTGTACGCTCGCCTCGTCTCGTGCTCGCCGCCGTACAACCTCACTGCGCCGGCGCTCGTGAGTGACTTTCAGCAACTCGGATCATTCCAGGAATCCGGTCCTGCTGTCGCGTACTCCTCGACGAGCGGACGGTTCCTCGTCGTGTGGAGGACCAACAATTACGCGATTCACGGCCGGTTCGTCGATCAGAATGGGAACCCCATCGGCGGAGTGTTCTGGGTGACGAACGCGGGCGGAAGTCGCGATCCGGGCGTGACGTGGAACGCGGCGACGAACGAGTTCGGCGTGAGCTACACGGGATGGGACGGCTCCGGCGCCCTTGCCGGGTTCGGCCGCATCAATGCGGCTGGTGATGGCTCGGTCCTGGGTCGCACGACCTTCGGGTACTCGGGCGGCACGTTCAACACGGACATCGCCTACAACGCGCTGACCGGCCATTACGTCATGGGTTGGTTCAGCCTCGGCGGCAGCAACTACGCGACGTTCAACCACCTCGGTACATTCATAGGGAGCGGCCTTCTCTCCAGCGAGTTTGGGGGAACGGACAGCCTCAGCCTTGGATTCAGCAACGCCAGCGGAACGTTCCTCGCTGTGGGACAGCACACTTTTGGTCCTGAAGTCGCTGGCGCGGAGCTCAACACGTACGGAGTGCCAGTCTCCGGAACAGCCGTGCTCACGGACTTCGGCGGACCCGGTCTCGTGCCCGGCGGCTTTCAACCGGGTTCGTTTTACCCGCGCGTCGCCGGCCACACCGGGTTGCCAAGGTGGAACGTCGGATATTCCCGACAGTTCGGGTTCATCGTGAACCAGATCGTGGCGACGACCACCACCGGTGGCGGTCCGCAGACGCCTCCGGGCGGGGCGCCTCCTGCTCCTCCGGGCGGCGGTGGTGGTGGCGGAGGCGGTGGTTCGTGCCCCGGCAGTGCGCCGTTCGCTGGAGCGGTCTGCGTCAACGGTGGCTGGGTATCGGGCGGCGGTGGTGGCGGCGGTGGCGGTTCGTGCCCCGGCAGTGCGCCGTTCGCTGGAGCGGTCTGCGTCAACGGTGGCTGGGTATCGGGCGGCGGTGGTGGCGGCGGTGGCGGTTCGTGCCCCGGCAGTGCGCCGTTCGCTGGAGCGGTCTGCGTCAACGGTGGCTGGGTATCGGGCGGCGGTGGTGGCGGCGGTGGCGGTTCGTGCCCCGGCAGTGCGCCGTTCGCTGGAGCGGTCTGCGTCAACGGTGGCTGGGTGCCTGGCGGCGGCGGTGGTGGCGGTTCGTGCCCCGGCAGTGCGCCGTTCGGTGGAGCGGTCTGCGTCAACGGTGGCTGGGTGCCTGGCGGCGGTGGTGGTCGGCGGCGGTTCGTGCCCCGGCGGTGCGCCGTTCGGTGGAGCGGTCTGCGTCAACGGTGGCTGGGTGCCTGGCGGCGGCGGTGGTGGCGGCGGTGGCGGTTCGTGCCCCGGCAGTGCGCCGTTCGGTGGAGCGGTCTGCGTCAACGGTGGCTGGGTGCCTGGCGGCGGCGGTGGCGGTTCGTGCCCCGGCAGTGCGCCGTTCGCTGGAGCGGTCTGCGTCAACGGCGGTTGGGTCCCTGGAGGTGGGCAGTCCCCACAGCCTCCGGCCGCGCCCCAGCCCACGCCGCCGGCTCCGGGGCCAAGCGCTTGCATCGGCAATCCTCCGGGACCGGGCTGGGTGTGCCTGTCGACCGGCGCCTGGGTTCCGCCCGACAGTCCCTTCGCGCCTTGCGGGGGAACGCCGGATCCGTTCGCCGGGATTCCCGGCATGGTCGGGATCTGCATCAACGGCGGATGGCTGCCCTCGAACAATGGAGGCTCGCCACTGCAGCCACTCGAACAGTGGTGACCCTGATCTGATGATGTTTGCCAAAAGCCGCGCCCCCTGGCGCGGCTTTTGCTTTTTTAGTTGCCGACTGTTTCCCCCCAGTCGCGGATGTACGCAGGCTCGTCTCCGCGATCTCTGACGCGCGGAGCAGCATCTCCATGCTCGCTTTTTGAGGGGTACGTAACAATGACACGCAAGTTTTTCCTGAGCGCGTTCCTTCTCAGCCTCGTCGCCACGCATGCGCTCGCTCAACAGCTTTCAGCCGTGCCGGTCGCCTCCGGACTGTCTGGCGGCCCGCTGGGCTTCGTGCAGAACCCGACGCTGCCCAACGTGCAACACATCGTCGAAAAAACCGGACGGATCCTCGTGCTGCAGAACGGTGCGATCCTCCCGCTGCCGTTTCTCGACATCATCCCCAAAGTGGATTCGGCCGGTGAAAAAGGCCTGCTCGGCCTGGCGTTCGCCCCCGACTACAACACGAGCGGCCGCTTCTTCGTGCACTACGTGAGTAACGAACCGGGGCGCCAGAATCACACCGTCATCGCGCGCTTCACGCGCAGCGCGGCCAATCCGCTCGTAGCGGATCCAGCAAGCCAGTTCGATCTGGTGTGGCCCGGCGGGGCCAACTTCATCTTCCAACCGTACCCGAACCACAAGGGCGGCCGCATCATGTTCGGGCCGGACGGCATGCTCTACTTCGCGCTCGGCGATGGCGGATCGGGCGGCGACCCGGAGAATCGCGCGCAGGATCCCTCGACGCTGCTCGGCAAGATGATTCGGATCAACGTGAGCGTCCCCGACGGTTTTACTCGGGGGTACATCGTGCCGCCGGGCAACCCGTTCCTATCCAACCCGGCGGTCCTGCCGGAAATCTGGGCGTTCGGGCTGCGCAACCCGTGGCAGTGGTCGATCGACGATCCGAGCCGCGGCGGTACGGGAGCGATCATCATCGGCGACGTCGGCCAGAGCGCGCGCGAAGAGATCAACTACGAGCCGGCGAATCAGGGCGGACGCAACTACGGATGGAGCATCCGTGAAGGCCGTCTCGACTTCAGGCCCGACCGCGTCTCGTTCAACAACATGCCGCTCACCGATCCGATCCACGACTACGACCGCGACGTCGGCTCGACGGTGATCGGCGGGTTCGTCTATCGCGGCACCGCGCTGGGCTCGTTCTACGTCGGTCGTTACTTTTTCGCGGACATCGGATCGAACCGGGTGTGGTCGCTCGGGCTCAACGTCAACCCGTCCACCGGCGAAGCAACCGCCGGTACGTTGCTCGATCACAGTGCCGAGCTCGGGCCGGGTGCGCAGGCAATCGCGAGCTTTGGTGTGGACGCGAACGGCGAGCTGTACACGGTGGCCCTCAGCGGCTCCGTGTATCGGATCACGCTCGCGGCAGGTGCGGTGCCGGTACCGCCGGCCCCGCCGGGCGGGTGCGCTCCGCCCGATCCATTCGCGGCCATGGGCGGAGGCACCTGTTTCAACGGCGGCTGGCTGCCGCCAGGGATCGTGCCGCCTGGAGGCACGCCACCGGCCCAGCCGACTCCTCCAGCGCAACCAACGCCGAATATTCCCGGCGGGTGCCCGGGGACCGATCCGTTCGCGGCGATCGGCGGCGGCACGTGCTTCAACGGCGGCTGGCTGCCGCCGGGCATCGCGCCGCCGGGCGGCACGCCACCCGCGCCGCCGTCTCCACCGACGCCCGGGCCGAACCTGCCGACCCCGCCACCCCCGCCACCAGGCGGAGGCGGCTGTGTCGGCACGGATCCGTTCGTCGCGATGGGCGGCGGGACGTGCTTCAACGGCGGGTGGCTGCCGCCGGGAGTGACCCCCCCGGCCGGCTCACCGCCACCGCCATCCGGTCCTCCGCCACCGCCCACCGCGTGCATCGGACCCGATCCGTTCACCGCGATGGGAGGCGGGGCCTGTATCAACGGCGGGTGGATTCCGCTCACCGGGGTCGGCGGAGGCGCGACGGGTCCGACGGGTACGACAGGTACGTAGTCCTGTCCTCTCAGGCTGACCCACCGTCCTCGCCGGCGAAACGGATCGACGACGGAGGACGTACTTCTTGCGACTCGAGACGACACTAGAGCCGGGCCTGTGTGGCCCGGCTCTTGCTATGTGCCATCTGCGCTGTCCGGTTGCGCTCCGGTTCGCACGTTCTCTCGCTTAAGGGAGTGAGGGCGCACGGGCCACACTGCGACTTCCGCAGCGCGTGGCTGTCTAACTAATGCGTTTGCCTGCTCCCCCCGATAGGAGTGCAGTAGTGCGCAATGTGTTGTGGGCTCTGGCCGCGGTGGCGCTCTGCGCGTCGCCCGCCTCGGCGCGACAGCTCGTGGCGCAGCCGGTGGCCTCAGGACTCATCCACCCCGTCGCGTTCGTGCAGAACCCGTCGTTCGGCGGCGTTCAGCACGTCGTGCTGAAGGAAGGAACCATCCGCACCGTCCAGAACGGCATCCTGCTCGCCGAGCCGTTCCTCGACATCACCGACCGCGTGTTCTCAGAAGGCGAGAGCGGCCTCCTCAGCCTCGCGTTCGCTCCCAACTACGGAGCGAGCGGACGCGTCTTCGTGCACTACTCGAATCTCGCGGGTCACGCGGTCATCGCACGATTCCAGCGCAGCGCGACGAGCGAGCTTGTCCTGGATCCCGGCAGCGAGTTCGCGCTGCACTGGCCGCACGGCGAGTCGTTCATCCCGCAGCCGTCGGACGGACATGAGGGCGGCAACATCGCGTTCGGTCCTCTCGACGGCATGCTCTACATCGCGTTTGGCGACGCTAGCGAGGCGAACGATCCCGATCACGTCGCGCAGAACCCGCAGCTCTTTCTCGGCAAGATGCTTCGCGTTGACGTCAACGTGCCCGACAGCGATCCGGAAGGCTACGACGTGCCGGTCACGAATCCGTTTTACGGATCGGAAACCGTGCTGTGGGAGATCTGGGCATTCGGGCTGCGCAATCCGTGGCGCTGGTCGTTCGACGCAGTCACGGGCGCGCTCATCATCGCCGACGTGGGCCAGGCCGGCTGGGAGGAGATCAACTACGAGCCTGCGGGACAGGGCGGACGAAACTACGGCTGGCGCAACCGCGAGGGCGCGCACGACAACGACACGTCGCTGCCAGCCTTCTCGGATCCGCTTCGCGATCCGATCTTCGAGTTCGGACATGACGACGCCCGGTCGATCACCGGCGGCGTCGTCTATCGCGGCACGGCACTCGGCGCGGGCTATGTGGGCCGCTACTTCTTCGCCGACTTCGTGTTCGGACGCGTCTGGTCGCTCGGGCTGAACGTCGATCCGCAGACGGGCGAGGCGACGGCGGGGAGCCTGCTCGAGCACACGATGGAGCTGCTCGCCGGCGGCGATGCGATCGTCAGCTTTGGCGTGGACGCCGCGGGCGAGCTCTACACAGTGAGCTATAACGGCGCGGTCTACCGGATTCAGCTCGCGCCGGCCCAACCGCCGCCACCGCCACCGCCGCCACCGCCGCCACCGCCGCCACCGCCACCACCACCACCACCACCAGCTGCGGGCGACGGCACGTGCGCGACGCCGGATCCGTTCTCCGCGATGGGCGGGGGCACCTGTTACAACGGAGGCTGGTTGCCGCCTGGGGTCGTACCGCCGACGCCGCCACCACCGCCGCCGCCACCGGGACCAGGCAATCCACCCCCCCGCCACGCCACCGCCACCGCCACCGCCGGCGGGAGGCGACGGCACGTGCGTGACGCCGGACCCGTTCACCGCCATGGGCGGAGGCACCTGTTACAACGGGGGCTGGCTGCCACCGGGCGTGATCCCGCCATCGCCGCCACAACCTCCGCCTCCGCCGCCACCGCCACCACCACCGGGACCGGGCAATCCGACACCACCGCCGCCACCACCGCCTCCCGCGGGCGTGCCGTGCGCAACGCCGGATCCGTTCACCGCAATGGGCGGAGGCACCTGCTACAACGGAGGCTGGCTGCCGCCGGGCGTCGTGCCGCCCTCACAGCCGCCTCCGCCGCCGCCCCAGCCCCCTGGGGGCGGCGGATGCATCACACCCGATCCGTTCGTCGCACTCGGAGGCGGAACGTGCGTGAATGGGGGCTGGCTGCCGCCGGGGCCTGGGGGATAGCAATGGCAGGGTTCACAAGTTCAGAAGGTTCGAGGTTCGAACGCGGAACTGCGGAACGCGAGTAAGCGTGCCTGCTTCCTTGAGGAAGTTGCCAGCGTCAGCACGTTCCGGAACCTCTGAACCCTCGTACTTCTGCCTTGTACCTTCTCCCCTTTGGTAAGCTGAGTCCGGCATGACCGATCCGCTCGTCATTGCCGGCCGCACGTTCCACTCGCGTCTCGTCGTCGGCACCGGCAAATATCCGTCGCTCGAAGTGATGAAGGCGGCGCACGAGGCGTCGGGCACCGAGATGGTCACCGTCGCCGTGCGGCGCGTCGATCTCGCCGCGCGAGGCGAGGGCGTCGCTGCTCTCGTGGATCGATCGGTCGCGCATCTTCCTGCTTCCGAACACCGCCGCGTGCTACACGGCGGACGACGCGGTGCGGACGGCGCGGCTCGCGCGCGAGGCGGGGCTCTCGAACTGGATCAAGCTGGAAGTCATCGGCGACGAGCGAACGCTCTTTCCGGACAACGAGGCGCTGCTCGAAGCCACGCGCACGCTCGTGCGCGAGGGCTTCGTGGTGCTGCCCGTACACGAACGACGATCCAGTCGTCTGCCGCAAGCTCGAGGACGCCGGCGCCGCGGCCGTGATGCCGCTCGGCGCGCCGATCGGCTCGGGCCTCGGCATCCAGAACCCGAACAACCTCCTGATCATCAAAGAACAGGCGGGCGTCCCGGTCATCGTCGACGCCGGCGTCGGTACGGCCTCTGACGCGGCGATCGCGATGGAGCTTGGGGCGGACGGCGTCCTGATGAACACCGCCATCGCCGGCGCGTCCGACCCGGTGACGATGGCCGACGGCGATGAAGCATGCCGTGACTGCGGGCCGCATGGCGTTCCTGGCGGGCCGGATCGCGAAGCGGCGCCATGCCGCCGCGAGCAGCCCGACCGAAGGGCTCGTCACCTCCGGCGCGAAGTCGCGGACATGAGCTGGAAGCGCACGCCGGCGCCCAGCTGACCTGACGTGGCGGACGAGCGTTCAGAACGCCTCGACAACCTGCTGGCCCGGCTCGAACGCGAGCGAAAACGACGCCGATCGCCTTTACAACGACGCGCTCACGATGCTCGATCGGAGCGTGGAGCCGCCGCCCGGCATGCCGGATCCGCCGCCGTCCTACGACACCTCGATGCTCACGGCGGTGAACGAAGCGTGGGACCTCCTGCCAGCGGGCGCGCCGGCGGTGGACCGATCGTGGAAAGGACGCCTGCGCGGATTCATCTGGCGGCTCGTCGGACCGCCGCTCGAAACGCAACGGCGGTTCAACGCCTCACTCGTCGATCACCTCAACCGCAACGTGGCGACGCACGTCGAGGCCGCGAAGGCGATCACGACCACGATCGCGGCGCTCCGGCAGCAGACCGAGGCGCTTGCCCGATTCCAGGCCTCGCTCATTCAGTACCTGCAGACGGTCACGCTCTACGTCGACACGAAAGACCGTGAGGTCGGAAGCCAGGCGCAGGTGCTCAACGCCGGGATGAACGCGATTGCCGACGACTGGCTGAAGCGCTGGGAATCGCTCTCGTCGCGCGAAGCGCGCCTGGTCGCCGAGATCCGCCCGCTTGCCGACGCCTACGACGCGCTCGAGCAGCGCGTCTCACTCGCGCAACAAGCCGCGCTCGCGGCGAAAAACGCGGTCCAGCGCGGGACGGACCGCGTACCGGGTACGACAGGCACGACGGGTACGACAGGTACGACGGGTACGGCGAGCTCGATGCGTTCAAGTACGTCGTCTTCGAGGACGCCTTTCGCGGGTCGCCCGCGGAGATTCGTGAGCGGTTGCGCGACTACGTGCCGATGTTCGCCGGCTGCCGGGATGTCCTGGATGTCGGATGCGGGCGCGGCGAACTGCTCGATCTTTTGCGCGAGCAGGGGATCGACGCGCGCGGGATCGATCTGAATCCAGCGATGGTGGACGTCTGCCGCGAGCGGGGCCTGTCGGCCGAGCGCGCGGATGCGCTTGGATATCTGCAGGGGCTCGAGGACGAATCACTCGGCGGGCTCATTGCCGTGCAGGTCGTGGAACATCTCGAGCCGGCGTACCTGCTTCGCGTGCTCGACGTGGCGTTTCAGAAGCTCCGGCCCGGGGCGCCGATGGTGCTCGAGACGCTCAATCCGGCCTGCTGGGTGGCGTTTTTCGAGAGCTACATCCGCGACATCACGCACCGGTGGCCGCTTCATCCGGAGACGCTCGAGTTTCTCGTGCGGGCGAGCGGCTTCTCGCCGGTCGACGTGCTCTGGCGCGCGCCGGTGCCGTACGGGGACAAGCTGCCCACGGTCGCACTCCCGCCGCCGGCGCGAGGCACCGAACACGACGCGACGGTCGTCGATCTGGTCGCGGCGATCAACGCGCATGCCGAGAAGCTGAACGCGCGGCTGTTCACCTACCTCGACTATGCTGTGATCGCCAGGCGGCAAGGATCCGGCCCCGCCAGAAAATGACCCGCCAAAAGACCGAAGAGCCGATTGCCGACAACCGGAAGGCCGGGCACGACTATCACATCCTCGAGACGTTCGAGGCCGGCGTGATGCTCGCCGGCACCGAGGTCAAGGCCATCCGCGAAGGCCGGGCGAACCTGCGCGACAGCTACTGCAAGATGGAAGGCCGCGAGGCCTACCTCCTCGGCGTGCACATCGGCCAGTACAGCCATGGCGGCTCGGCGTCCCACAATCCGGTCAGGCCGCGCAAGCTCCTCCTCAACCGCAGCGAGCTCAACAAGCTGCTCGGCAAGACGACCGAGAAGGGCTTGACCATCGTCCCGCTGAGGATGTACTTCAAGAACGGCCGGGTGAAAGTGGCGATCGCGCTCGCCAAGGGCAAGAAGACGTACGACAAGCGCGAGACGATCAAGCGGCGGGAAGCCGACCGCGAAACGCGCGCGGCCATAAAGACGCGCCGGGTATAATCTCCCCCGATGACTCGCAGCACTCGACTCCTGCTCGGCGCCATTGCGCTCGTCGCCATCCTCGCGGTCTGGTTGTTCTATCGGCCGGGCGCGGACAACGTGGCGATCGATCTAATGAGAGAGTTTCCGACCACCAAGATCAAGAACCCGAACCCGGACGTGTTCGAGGTCGTGGACGTCACGCTTGGCGGCGACAGCAAGCGCGCGATCTTTGCCAAGCAGCAGAGCCGCGCCGGGTGGACCGTCACCGTGCCCGATGGCGCCTGGCTGAAGGTCAGCGTCGGGATCAAGGAAGAGGCGTGGAAGATTGAAGGCGACGGCGTCTACTTCTACATCGGGGTCTCCGACGGCACGAAGTTCGACGAGCTCTACAATCTCGTCGTGAATCCGTTTGCCAACGCGAGCGACCGGGGCTGGAAGGACGTCACGCTGGACCTGTCGCCGTACGCCGGCAAAACCGTCGATCTGATGTTCAACAACCGCGCGAGCCCGCCGCCGGCGCAGGGCGTCGGGCCTCGGAACGACGAGCGAGGCGACATGCCCGTGTGGGGAGAGCCGCGGATCGTCATCCGCTGATAGTCCTGTGAGTCCGTCCGTGAGCCCGCGCGAGGCCGCCGCGACGTCCGTTCCACTACTGGACCTCACGGCGCAGTACCTGCCAATCCGCCAGGACATCCTCGCGGCCATTACGCGTGTCTGCGACAGCCAGCGCTTCATCCTCGGCGCCGAAGTCGACGCGCTCGAGCGCGAGCTCGCCACCCGGCTGGACGTGGCGCACGCCGTGGCCGTCTCGTCGGGAACCGACGCGCTCGTCGCCGTGCTCATGGCGCTCGGCATCGGGCCCGGCGACGAGGTCGTCACCCCGACGTACTCGTTCTTCGCCACGGCAGGATCGGTCGTCCGGCTGGGCGCCACGCCGGTCTTCGTCGACATCGACCCGATCACCTTCAACGTGGACCCTGCGGCCGTCACGCGAGCGCTGACGTCCCGCACGAGAGCGATTCTTCCCGTGCATCTCTTCGGGTTGTGCGCCGATCTCACGCCACTCCTGGCGGTGGCCCGCGAGGCCGGGATTCCGGTCATCGAGGACGCCGCGCAGGCGATTGGCGCGACCTACGGCGGCCGCCAGGCCGGCACGTTCGGCGTGGCCGGCTGCTTCTCGTTTTTCCCCTCGAAGAATCTCGGCGCCTTCGGGGACGCCGGACTTGATCACGACGGGCGACGCCCGGCTCGCCGGCGAGCTCAGGCTGCTCCGCAATCACGGCGCCGAGCGCCGGTACTTTCACTCCAGGGTGGGCGGGAATTTCCGGCTTGACGCGTTGCAGGCGGCGGTCCTGCGCGTGAAGCTGCCATATCTCTCGGCCTGGACGGACGCCCGCCGCCGGAATGCCGATCGCTACCGGGCGCTCTTCGACGAGTGTCATCTCGGCCCGACGATCGAGCTGCCGGTCGAGCCGCCCGGCCGCACGCACATCTACAATCAGTTCGTCATCCGCGCCCCCGAGCGCGACGCTCTTCGCGAGCATCTGACGTCCCGTCAGATCGGCACCGAGATCTACTATCCCGTGCCCTTCCATCGACAGGAGTGCTTCAGCGCGCTCGTGCCCGCGCTGAGCTGTCCTGCCGCCGAGCACGCCGCGGCGACGTCGCTTGCCCTGCCGATCTACGGCGAGCTCACGCTCGAACAGCAACGGCACGTCGTCTCCGCGATCGCGGAGTTCTACGCGACGCGTCGATGAAACAGCTCGTGTTGGTCATCGGCGCCGCGGGCCAGTTGGGCGAGGCGATGGTCCAGCAACTCTCGCCCGAGCACGAAGTGATCGAGCGCGGGCACGACGACCTCGACATCAGCGTCGCCGATGCGGTGGTGACGACGCTCACGTCGGTGGGTCCCGATGTCGTCATCAACTGCGCCGCCTACACGAACGTCGACGGCGCCGAAGACGACCCCGTCACGGCGTTTGCCGTGAACGCGCTCGCCGTGCGGACGCTCGCACGCACCGCGGGCGATCTCGACGCGACCTTCGTTCATTTCAGCACCGACTTCGTCTTCGACGGCAAGGCGACTCGTCCGTACACCGAAGACGACCCGCCCAATCCGCGGAGCACGTACGCGATGTCGAAGCTCCTCGGCGAGTGGTTCGCAGCCGACTGCCCCCGCCACTACGTCCTGCGCGTCGAGAGCCTGTTCGGGGGCCGTCACGCCCGCAGCAGCGTGGACAAGATCCTGGCCGGCGTACTCGCCGGCGAGGACGTCCGCGCGTTCTCCGATCGGACGGTATCTCCCAGCTACGTCGAAGACGTCGTCCTCGCGACGTCGAAGCTCATCGACGGCGCCAGGCCGCCCGGCCTGTACCACTGCGTGAACAGCGGCTGGACGACGTGGTCGCACCTCGCACGCGAGCTGGCACGCCTCGCCGGCCGCCCCGACGCGCGCATCATCGACGTGCCGGTTGCCGAGGTCACGCTGCGCGCGCAGCGCCCGCAATTCGCGGCGCTCTCGAATGCGGGCCTCGCAGCGCAGGGCATCACGATGCCGAGCTGGGAAGACGCGCTCAGGAGATACGTGGAATTACGGTTGGGCGAAGTCAAGACGTAGGGCGGGCCGGGCTGCGGCCCGCCACTCGCGGCTCGAAACCCGAGCCGCGCTACGTACTGACTATTCCCGCGACCATCTCCCCAATCGCCAGACTCGCCGTGAGACCCGGTGAGTCGATGCCTGCCACCTGAACGAGATCCGGATTCTGCCGGTCGCGTCGAATCAGGAAATCAGCGAAGCGTTCTGTCGGCGGATGTAGCTTGGGCCGGATACCGCTACCGGCGAGGCGCAGGTCGTCCATCGTGACGGACGGGAGCAGCGTGCGTGTCGGCTCGAGAAATGCCTCGAGCGGCAGCCGGTCGTTCTCGTAGTCGGCCTTGCCCTGCTGATACCGAATCGTCGGGCCGATCCAGACGGCGCCGCCGAGCGTGTGTGTGAGGTGCACGCCGAGTCCGTGACCGGACGGATGCGGGACCGGGTACACGAGTCCGCGCACGAGGTGCCGCGCGGCCGGAGCGAGCTCGGCGTACTCCCCGCGACAGGGAAAAATGGTGAACGGCTCGCCGCCCGCCAGCCTCGAGACCTCGTCGCTGTAGAGTCCGGCCGCATTCACGACGGTCTCGGCGTCGATCCGTTCGTGCGGCGTCACGACGACGAGTCCGCCGCCGGCTCGCGGCTCGATGCCGACGACCGGGGCGCCCACGACGACGGCGGCGTCGTGACGAGCGAGCTCTCGCGCGAGCGCCTTGACGTAGGCATCGGCGTCGATCCATCCCGTCTCCGGCGACCAGAGCGCCTCGGTCGCTGCAAGATGCGGCTCTCGCGCGACGATGAAGTCGCGCCCGACGATGACGGCGCTGGCGCCGTTGGCCTCGGCGCTGGCTCTCACGGCCTCGAGCGCGTCAGACTCGCCCGGACGGGCGACCACGAGCTTGCCCGACTTCACGTGCGGCACGCCGAGCTCCCGGCAGAACGCGTACAGGCGTGCCCGGCCCTCGTGGCACAACCTCGTCTTGAGCGACTGCGGCGGGTGGTAGAGCCCCGCGTGAATCACGCCGCTGTTGTGCGACGACGTCTCGAGCCCCGGCCGCGGGTGACGCTCGACGACCGACACCTCTCGCCCGCGACGCGCGAGCGACAGCGCGCACGCCAGCCCCACCACCCCCGCTCCCACGACGACAATCACGGGGACATTATTGATTGACGATTTGAGGATTTGGGGATTTGAGGATATCGTCAGTAGCCGATGTCGAAGCGTGCGTTGATCACCGGAATCACGGGCCAGGATGGATCGTATCTGGCCGAGTTGCTGCTCGAGAAGGGCTACGAAGTCTTCGGCCTCACCCGCCGGTTGTCGGCCGACAACTACTGGCGGATCGAGCACCTGCTGGACCGATTGACGATCATCCCGGGAGACCTGCTCGATCAGTTGTCACTCATTCGCGCCCTCGAGCGCGCGCGGCCGAGCGAGCTGTACAACCTGGCCGCGATGTCATTCGTGCCGGCGTCGTGGGACCAGCCCATGCTCACCGGCGAGTTCAACTCGCAGGGCGTGACGCGCGTGCTCGAGGCCGTCCGGGTGGTCGATCCTTCAATCCGCGTCTATCAGGCGTCCTCGTCCGAGATGTTCGGCAAGGTGCGCGAGGTACCGCAGAAGGAGACGACGCCGTTCTATCCGCGGAGCCCGTACGGCGTGTCGAAAGTATTCGCGCACTACATCACCGTGAACTACCGCGAGAGCTACGGGCTGTTCGCCGTGTCCGGCATTCTCTTCAATCACGAGTCGCCGCGACGCGGCCTCGAGTTCGTGACGCGCAAGGTCACCGACGGCGTCGCCCGGATCAAGCTCGGCCTTGCGAGCGAACTGCGGCTCGGCAACCTCGACCGCGCACCGCGACTGGGGCTTCGCGGGCGATTACGTGCGCGCGATGTGGCTGATGCTCCAGCAGCCCCAGGCCGACGACTACGTCGTCGCGACCGGCGAGAGCCATTCCGTGCAGGAGCTGGTCGAGATCGCTTTCGACCACGCCGGGCTCGACTGGCGCCGCTTCGTCCAGCTCGATCCCGCATTTCTGCGGCCGGCCGAAGTCGATCACCTCGATCGGCGACCCCTCGAAGGCGCACTCGACGCTCGGCTGGAAGCCGTCGGTCGACTTCCCGGGCCTCGTCAGGATGATGGTCGACGCGGACCTCGGACGCACGAGATCGAGTCCACCTCCGGTCCGCCCTACGAAGGTTGCGTGAGCTTCGCCGCCAGGAGAATCGCCTCGACGAGGCTGCCCTCGTCGGCGATGCCCTGCCGGGCGATGTCGAACGCGGTGCCGTGGTCGACCGACGTGCGAATGATCGGCAGACCGAGCGTGACGTTCACCGCGCGGCCGAACGCGAGAAGCTTCACCGGCACGAGGCCCTGATCGTGGTACGCGGCGATGACCGCGTCGAACTCGCCTCGCGCGGCGCGGACGAACAGCGTGTCGGCAGGAAACGGGCCGCTCACATCGATGCCCTCGCGTCGCGCCTCCTCGACCGCCGGGACGAATCACGTCCTGCTCCTCCGAGCCGAACAGCCCGTGCTCGCCGGCGTGCGGATTGAGGCCGGCCACCGCGAGGCGCGGTGACTCGACGCCGAACTGCGGCAGCGATCGCCACGTCAGTCGAATCACTCCGGACAGCCGCTCGCGCGTGAAGTGGCGCGGGACTTCGGAGAGTGGCACGTGCACCGTCGTCAGCACCACGCGCAGGCGGTCGGACCAGAACATCATCGCGACCTCGGTCACGCCGCAGAGGTGCGCGATGAGATCCGTGTGGCCGCGCCACGACAACCCGGCGGCAGCCAGCGCTTCCTTGCTGATGGGCGCCGTCACGATCGCTTTCACCCGGCCCGCGAGCGCATCGGCGGTCGCGTGCACGATCGCGCTGTACGCCGCCTGCGCCGCCTCCGCATCGACCCGCCCGGCCGGAAACGCCGCAAGATCCTCAGGCGTGTGCGGACCGTAGATGATCGGCCGGCACACGGCGACCACCCGCGGATCGCGAATCGCCTTGACGGCGATCTCCGGTCCGATCCCGGAGGGATCGCCGGCGGTGACAGCAATACTTGGCAACATAAGATCAGGCACTGGGCACTGGGCCCTTGGCACTAGGCACTAGGCACTAGGCACTGGCTACTTGTCCACTAGTGCCCAGTGCCCAGGGCCTAGTGCCTACATATTCACCGCAATCCAGTCGGCGACGATCTTCGGGCTCGCATTGCGATCGAGTGCCGCTTGCGCGCTCAGGATGGCGGCGTAGTCGTCTGTGATGCGCCCAAGATCGTAGGCGGGCACGAGTCCGCGCAGTTCGCTTTCGAGATCCGCATTGGCGAGCTCAGGAGACTTCGTGATCAGCGCGCCGAGATCGCGCAGGAGCGACAAGGCGATTGTCAGTCGCGCACCGAGCGCCTCGCGATCGCGCCGTTCGGATCCGTGCTTCGCGAGCCGGGCGGCGGTTCTCAAACGCCCGGTCAGCCGCTCGCGGCGGGCAGCAACGAGCGCGAGCGCGGCGTCGCGATCGTCGCCGAGAGCTCGCCGGCGTCGGCCGCCAGCGCGTGGCCGACGCTGCCGCCGGAAGAGGCCGCCAGCACACGCGCCTTGGCGCGATCGACGCTGTTCCCGCTCGACGAGCACGCGCGCGACGTCGGCTTCCGAGAGCGGCCCGAATCGCAGCCGCCGGCAGCGTGACTGCACGGTGGCGAGCAGCGTATCGGGATAGGCCGAGATCAGAATCAGAATCGCAGCCGAGGGCGGTTCTTCGAGCGTCTTCAGCAGCGCGTCCTGCGCCTGCTCGGTCATCTCGTCCGCCGGATCGATGATGTAGACGCGCCGCGCGGCCTCGAACGGGCGATACCCGATGACGTCGAGCACGCGATCGCGCAGGACCTGGATCTTGATCGAGGCCTCGTCGCCCTTGTCGACGATCGTGACGTCCGAGTGCTGCCCGCGTGCGATCCGCTGACACGTCGGGCACGTCCCGCACGCATCGTCGCCGCCACGGCCTTGCGCCCTGGGCAATTGACGGCCTGGGCGAGCGCCACCGCGACGGCGCGCTTCCCGACGCCCTCGGGTCCTGCCAGGAGCAGGCTCTGCGGGACGCGCCCGCGCCCCACCGCGCGCCGCAGGAGGTCGACGATGGACGCGTGGCCGATGATCGACGCGAGCGGCATGTGGTGCCATGGTACGCGCGGTTGCGCCTCCGTCGCGTCGCGATGCCATAATCACATGTTGCCGGATGGGGCGGTTAGCTCAGTGGTAGAGCACCGGCCTTACACGCCGGCTGTCACAGGTTCGAGACCTGTACCGCCCACCACTTGAGTTCGTGCGGGGTCGTAGTTCAGTTGGTTAGAACGCTGGCCTGTCACGCCAGAGGTCGCGAGTTCGAGTCTCGTCGACCCCGCCAAATTCTGCCGGTCACCTCTCGGACGGACACGCAGTCGGGTCAGTTCAAGCGGTACAGGACAAATCCTCCGATTTCCGTTTCCTCCGTGTAGCGACGGAGGAGCTCCACCATGGGTGGCGCCGCAAAAGAGTCCGCCGCGCGCCAGCCGGAGAAGCTGTCTCGATTGTGCCGCTGGAGCACGATGTACCGGGGACTCGACTGACCGAGCTCGCTGGCCAGGGTTTCGACCCGGTAGTCAGGTCGATCCCCCATGTTCGACACGGCCGGGTAAACGAAGACGAACCGGCTGGCCGGCAGGCGGCCGCTCTGAAAATACGCGCTGGCGGTCATTCCGAAGATGAAAATTCGCTCATCGGGCGCCGTGTGCGAGCGAATGTATTCAGCCAGACGCTCGTTATCGGCGGCCGAGAAGGGTCGTGGGACTGTGCGCGACTGGAAAAGCTCCAGATACGGCTGACGTTCGAGGTGCCCGAGAAGATGCCGGGTATCCCAGGCGGTCTGGCTTGCCGCGCGCTGGACCGAACCCGAGCGAATCAGCATGATGCCGGCAAAGGCCACCAGGAGTCCGGCAGCCACTTTCGATTGGCGCCTGAACGCCTGATCGATCAGCCAGGCCGCGAGCAGGCAGAGCGGCACGAGCGAAGGCATGAAGTAGGTCTGAAACATGCGCGGACCGTTCAGTACGATGGCCATGAACGCCGCCGCGAGCCACAGGACACCCAACGACGCGACGGCGCCTGGCCTGGTCCGCCGCCACGGCCACGCCAGGACGGCCACCGCGCTCGCCAGCGTGCCGAGCGCCCACACTTCGTCGGTCTTCATTCGGCGCCAGACCTGGTGCGCGAATTCGTTCAGGATGCCGAACACGCCGTGGTCGCCGACCGCAAGGTAGGCGCTGTTGTACTCGGCAAGCGCAACCCAGGCCGCGGGCAGGAGTCCAGCCGTCCACATCCAGGTCAGCGCCATCAGCGGCGGAACCACGGCACCCAGTGCCGAGTACAACACGAAGCGACGCGTGCGGGCAGCGTCTGTCACAAGCCAGATCCACGCCACCAGCGCCGGCCAGTACACGACCGCCATGGGCTTGTAGACAGCAGACACTCCCACGAACAGGCCCGCGACGATCGCCCAGCGGTTCTTCGTGCCAGACATTGCCAGAACCGTCGCCCACGCCGCCGCGGTGACGAAGAGCGAAATGAACGTTTCACTGATCGCGCGCTCGAGGAATCCACCATACGCTTGCCGAGCGGCCGGCATCGTGCCCAACGCGAACGCCACTGCCACGATCGCGCCGAATCGAAGGCCCACGAGACGCCTCGCCAGATCGAACAGGACGACTGCCGTCAGCGCCGCGGCCAGATAGTCGACCAGGAACACGGCACTCGTATTCGTGCCAAAGACGGCAAACGCCAGCCGATAGGTGAGGTAGATGCCCGGCGGCTTCTGCTCGAAGACATCGCGGTACAGGGCGACGCCTTGACTCATCGCCCAGCCAATGGTCGTGTACACGCCTTGATCGGGACCGAGCGGCTCGACGATACCGGGGAGGCGGATGACGAAGGCACCGACGACGATCAGGCCCAACGCCCAGAGAAGCCACCGCCATCGCCCGCCGTTCTCGGCGCGGGCGGGGCTCTGATCGATCGATGTCGTCATGAATCGCGGTGCCGGCGCGACCGAGCGCCGATGGCGTCGTTTATTATACTGGCCGCCACCGTGCAGAGTCGCGCCCACGCCCCGATCGATCGCTCGCCTTGCAGGCGCATCCGGCGCACGTGGGAGCTCACCGATGGCCGTTGAGTCGTCCGCCTCCGGCCTCGTTCATCGCTCAACCTGCAGGATCTGTGACTCGAAGGATCTCCAACCAATCCTCTCGCTGGGTCCGACAGCCCTGGCGAACTCGTTCCTCGGGTCGCCGGCGGAGTTTGCGACCGAGCGCTCGTATCCGCTGAGGGTCCATTTCTGCCGGCAGTGCACGCTGTTCCAACTGCTGGACGTCGTCAATCCCGAGCTGCTCTTTCGGCACTACCTGTACGTCACCGGAACATCGGCGACGATGCGGGCGCACTTTCGGGGATACGCCGAGACGCTGATTGCCCGCCTCGGACTTCAGCCGCGCGACCTGGTCGTGGAAGTGGCCAGCAACGACGGCACCTTGCTTCGTGGCTTCGCCGTGCATGGCATCCGCACCCTCGGCATCGAACCAGCGCGTAATATCGCCGCCGAAGCCTCGGCCGTCGGGATCGAGACGGTTGACGAGTTCTTCACGCAGCGGCTCGCCTGCCGGCTCCGGGCCGAGCGGGGCCAGGCGCGCCTCGTTGCCGTCAACAACGTGCTCGCGCACGTGGACGATCCACGTGACTTGCTGGGTGGCTGCCGCGAGCTCGTGACCGACGACGGGCTCATCGTTGTCGAAACACCGTACGTCGGCGACCTGCTGGATCGCGTGGAGTACGACACGATTTACCACGAACACTTGTCGTATTTCTCAATCGCCTCGGTGCTTCGGCTGTGTGAGGCGGTGGGTCTGGCGGCCGTGCAGGTGGATCAGCTGCCTGTGCACGGCGGGTCGCTGCGATGGCATCTCTCGCGATCGGCGGGCGCGCACGCGGCGGAGGTGCGCGCCCTCGAATCGCAGGAACGGCGTGCTGGGCTCGCCGAGGCGGGACGCTACGAGCAGTTCGCGTCCGAGGTCCAGGAAAGCCGTCGCGTGCTCGTCGACCTGCTCGAGCGGCTGGCGGCCGAGGACCGTCGCGTGGCCGGGTACGGCGCGCCGGCCAAGGGCAACACGCTGCTGAACTTTTGCGGGATCGGCACCCGGCTGCTTCCTTACATTGTCGACAAGAATCCGCGGAAGGTCGGTCTCTATACGCCCGGTGCCCACATTCCCGTGCGCGACGTCGCGGCGCTTCGTGCGGACTCGCGTCCGGACTACGTCCTCATCCTGGCCTGGAATCTGGCCGAGGAGATCATGCAGGAGCAGCACGCGCACAAAGAACGCGGCGGCCGCTTCATCATCCCGGTTCCGCACGCCGACGTGGTCTGATATAGCCGCGGCAGCCACGTGTTAAGCTGACACGTCCATGGTGGAAGGCGCCGCGCCGGACATCTCGTTCATCATGCCCTGCTACAACGAGCAGGACACGATTCCTTACACGATTCCTCAGTTCGTCAAGGCGTTCGAGAAGGCGGGCCATCGGCTCGAGCTCGTGGCCTGCGACAACGGGTCGACGGATCGCACGGGCGAGATCATCAGTCAGTTCGCGGCGAGCGGGTTGCCAGTTGTCCACCATCGCGTCGAACGCAACGAGGGCTACGGCAACGGTATCCTGAAAGCCATTCCCGTGTGCTCGGCGGCCTGGATCGGCATCATTGCTGCTGACGGCCAGGTGGACGCCGAGGATGCCGCCCGGCTGTTCGAGACGGTCCGGCACAGCGACGGGCGCGTGCTCGGCAAAGTGCGCCGGCGGTTCCGGTTGGACGGCCTGGTGCGGAAGATCGTCTCGATTCTCTACAACGGCTGTGTGTTCGTACTCTGGCCTCGCCTTGGCTCCATCGACGTCAACGGGAACCCGAAGATCGTGCACCGCGACGTGCTGGCGATGATGGATCTGCAGTCGAAGGACTGGTTCTTCGATCCGGAGCTCATGATCAAGGCCCACTACCTCGGCATTCGCGTGCTCGAAATGAGCGTGTTCGCGCGGATGCGATCGAACGGGCTCAGCCACGTCCGCGCTTCGGCATGCGTCGAGTTTTTCGTGAACCTGCTGCGCTTCCGGTTCGGAGGCGCGCTCTCATCCTGGCGCGCGCGGAGGGCCGGTGGACGCGTTGACTCCACCAATCCAAGGTTCAGAGCGCGCTGAGAGGGTCGTCGCGGGCACCACGGCGACTTCGGAGGGCGACCATGGCTGACAACCCCGGCACGAGCCTGTTCACAATTCGTCTTGCCCAGCGTCTCGGCATCAGCGTGCACGAGGCCGACCGGATTCTGGATGCGGTCGCCAGCCTCGCTGACGAGGATCCCGAGGGGTTCAGGGCCCGGACGATGCCGGCTGACAAGCCCCGCGAGACACGGCGCGCCACAGGCTTCGGGCACGACAGCGCGTTCGATCTTCCCGGCGGCGATTTCGACGAGTTTTCGCGCGGCGAGAACTGAAGTCGGAGCCTGCCGCGCCGTAGCCTTGGCGAAGGCGGAGCCTGCCGCGCCGTAGCCTTGGCGAAGGCGGAGCCTGCTGCGCCGTAGCCTTGGCGAAGGCGGAGCTCATTGCCCCATTAACAATCGCCAGTACAAAACCCCCCAGCCTGCGAGAAGCCCGAGCACCGTACGCGGCTCGCGGTTCGCCAGGACCCGCGCGACGCTGAAGGGCCGCTCCACGGCAGCGGCTCGACCCTCGCGATATTTCGAGTACTCGCCAGCAAATCGTGCGTCGAGCGACGCCTCCTCCGTGCGCATGGCGGCGACGAGCGTGGCTCCGAGGTACACGAGCACGAGGACGGCGACCGCGACACTTTGCGCGGCCATGATGAATCCGAGGCCGATGACGGTCGATCCGAGGTAGAGCGGATGACGGACGAATCGGTACGGTCCGCTGCGCGTGATCTCGCGGCCCTTGTCGATATGGCCGGACGCCCAGAGGCGGAGACCTTCGCCGGCCATCGCCACCACGAGACCGATCGCCAGGGACGTCGCCGTGGGACGCGCAAGGTAGAGCGCGAGCAACGCGCACGCAAAGCCCAACGACACGCGAATGCGAGCGAGACCCTGCAACATCTCAGCCGCCCGATCGGAGTCGCTTCTCGATTGCGCCGAGCACGTCATCCACGCTGATGGTTCCCAGGCACCATCGAGCCGCGTCGTGACGACAGCGGCGCTCGTAGTGACAGTCGCATGCGTCGTACCGGGAAATCGCGATGTCGGCGGGATCCCAGGGTCCGTTTCGGCCCGCGTCAGTCGGACCGAAGAGCGCGACCGCGGGAACGCCGAGCGCCGTCGCAATGTGGAGTGGCCCGGTATCGCCGGAGACGATGAGACGAGCGCCGCGAGCGAGGGCGACGAGGTCCACGAGTCCGGTCTCAGGCGCAACGACGGCGCGTCCACCGGAGGCGGCGGCAACGGCCGCAGCCAGCGACTGCTCATTCGGTCCCCAGAGAACCACCGGCGTGAGCCCGTGACGATCGCGCAGGGCACGTGCCACGATTCCGAGTCGATCGGGCGGCCACTGCTTGTTCGGCCATGCCGCGCCCGGGTTGACGAGCGCGTGCGGCCCGGAGTGCCGGGAAAGGAACTCACCGGAGATCGCTGACGGCACGTTCGCGATCGGAAACTCGATCCTGTCCGATTTGGCGCCGACTGACTCGGCCAGTCGCAGGTTCTTCTGAATGACGTGGCGCCCTTCGCCCACGTCGACGCGCTCGGTGTAGAACGGCGCCGCCACCGGCTCGCGCAGTGACTGCCGATCGAAGCCGAGGACGCGTCCCGCGCCCGACAGCCGAGCCAGCGCCGCCGACTTGAGCAGCCCCTGAAAGTCGAGCGCGATGTCGTAGCGCCGCGGCCGCAGCTCGCGCCGCGCCTGCAGCCACGCGCCGGCCGTGCGATCGCGAAGCGTGACGATGCCCGTGAGAATCGGGACCAGCGTGAGGAAATCGCGGTGCACGGCGTCGATGAGCCAGTCGATCTCGAGATCGGGCGCGCTTCGTCGAATCGCGCTGACCGCCGGAAGCGTGTGCACGAGATCGCCCAGCGAGCCGAGCCGGACGACAAGTAATCGCGTCATTGCCGATCGCTGGGCTTCCCGGCGAGCCGTCCGAGCAGCTCGCGCGTCGAGTGATCCTTCGGGTCGCCGACGATCGCGATGCGGCCGCCGTACTCGCGGACGACGTCGCGCTCGGGCACCGTGTCCACCGTGTAGTCGGTGCCCTTGCAGTGAACGTCGGGTCTGAGCCGCCGCAGCAGACGCTCGACCGTCGGCTCCCCGAACAAGACGACGTAGTCGACCGGCGCGCAACGCGGCCACGAGCTCGGCGCGTGCCGCCTCCGGGAGCACGGGCCGGCCCGGTCCCTTGAGCGCGCGCACGGAGCCGTCGTCATTGACGCCGACGACGAGTCGATCCGCCTCGCGGGCCGCGCCTTCGAGGTACCGCACGTGGCCGACGTGGAGCAGATCGAAACACCCGTTGGCGAACGCGATCGTGCGCCCCGCGCGCCGATCGGCTGCCACGAGCTCGACGAGCTGCGATTCTGTAACGAGCATGGGAAATGACCTCGGGGGTCGTTTTACGTAAAACGTAAAATGACCCCCGAGGTCAAATTGCCTCCTTCAGTTCCGCCGCGCTGACGGTCGCGGTGCCGCGCTTCATGACGACCAGGCCGCCTGCGTAGTTCGCCAGCCGCGCGGCGTCGCCGAAGGACGCGCCCGCGGCGAGCGCCAGCGTGAACGTCGCAATCACGGTATCGCCGGCGCCGGTGACGTCGGTGACCTGATCGGATCCGACGATCGGGATGTGGTCCGTCGGCTTGCCGGCCTCGAACAGCGCCATCCCGCGGCTGCCGCGTGTCACCAGCACCGCACGACACTGCAGCCGGCGCAGGAGCGCACGGCCGGCCAGCTCGAGCACGGCGAGGTCGTCGTTGATCCGCACGCCGAGGAGCGCCTCGACCTCGGACTCATTCGGAGTACAGGCGGTCATGCCGGTAAAGCCCGTGAGCCCGAAACGCGAATCGACGAGCACGAGCGGCGGATCTTTCCGCCGGCTCGCGGCCACGACGCGCTGCCACAAGGCCGGCGTGATGAGCCCGGTGCCGTAATCCGAGAGGATGACGGCGTCTGCGCGTTTGATCGCCCTGGCGAGTTGGGCCTCGACCTGCCGCACCAGCGCGGGAGTGACGGCGCTGCCGGCGCGATCGATGCGCACCACCTGTTGTTTGGCCGAATGCACTCCGCCGGCGAGAATGCGCGTCTTCACCGGTGTGACGCCGCCGGTCGGGCGCACGACGCCATCGAGGCTGGCGCGCCTGGGCAGGGCCGCCTCGAGCCTTCGGCCCGCGTCATCCCGGCCGAGCACGCCGACGACATCCACGCGAGCGCCAAGCGCGGCGGCGTTGTTGGCAGCGTTGCCGGCGCCACCCGGCACGATCTCCGTCGAGTCGTAGCGCAGGATCAGCACCGGCGCCTCGCGCGAGACGCGGTCGATGCGGCCGTAGATGAACTCGTCGGCGATGAGGTCGCCGGCGACGGCAATTCTCGTACGTGCAAACCGGCCGATGAGCTGCCGGAATCTGGCGGCGTCAGGCCCCTTCATGCGGCCTCGCGGGGATGACCGGCCTGCTCCAGGATCCATGTCGTCGCCTCCATCAGGTCGGCGGCGACGAAGGCCGCGCCGGGCATCGTGCCGTGCTGGCGCTCGAGCTCGGCCTCCCCGTAGCCGGTGCGCACCAGAATCGCACGCGCGCCCGCGTTGCTCGCCAGATCGACGTCCGTCTTCTTGTCGCCGACGACGAAAGACGCGCGCAGGTCCACATCGAATCGCGCGGTGGCCTGGGTGATCAGTCCGGCCTTCGGCTTCCGGCAGTCGCAGTCGCGCCGGAGCGCGTCGAGGCGCGCCTGCGGGTGATGCGGACAATAGAACCAGCCATCGATGTGCGCGCCGCCCTCTGCGAGCGTGGCGCTCATCACGTCGTGAACGCGATGGACGAACTCCTCGGGGTAGTAGCCCAGTCCAACGCCGCCCTGGTTGGTCGTCACGCAGACGAGAAAGCCCGCGCGGTTGAGCAACCGCACGGCCTCGATCGTCCAGGGAAACCAGTGCACGTCCTCGAGCCGGCTGAGATAACCGACGTCATGGACCATCGTGCCATCGCGATCGAGGAATACGGCGGGACGCATGCACCTCACCCGTCAGCGCGACGCGCCAGCCGCGCCGCGACGGCATCGAAGACCGTCGCCACAGAGATCCGCTTCATGCAGCGGTGATCGATCGGACAGTCACGAAGCATGCACGGGCGGCAGAACACCTCAGCGGTGACGACGTCGTGATCTCCCAGCGGGCGCGTGGCTCGCTCGTCGGTCGGCCCGAAGATCGCGACGACCGGCCGGCCGAGCGCGGCGGCGACGTGCATGCCGCCGGAGTCATTCGAGACGAAGACGGCCGAGCGCGCCGCCACGCCGACCAGCGCGCCGAGGCTGGTCCGCCCTGCGAGATCGATGACACTCGCCGCCCTCTGCGGCGCGTGCGCGCGGAGCCAGGATTCTATCGCACGGGCCGCGGGACGATCGTGGGTCGCGCCGAGAACGACGCAGGTCGCGCCGCATTCGGCGACGAGCCGCGCGGCCAACTCCGCCATCCGCGCCGGCGCCCATTGCTTCGCCTGGCCGTACGCCGCGCCTGGCGCCAGCGCCACCAGCCGCGCGGACGCGGGGACGCCGCGCTCGGCGAGCAGCGCCCCGGCGCGCGCGGCGCTGGCCGCGGACGGCGCAAGCGCCGGCGGCCGATCGGGATCGCAGGCGATGCCGAGACCCGTCGCGAGCGCGCGATAGTAGTCGGCCTGATGGCGCGACGCTCCACGTCGTCGCGCGCGGCTCCGGCGCGTGAGCAGCAGACCGCGCCCGGCCGTCGCATATCCCCACCGGGCAGGCACACGCGCGCGCCAGAGCTGCCACGCCGATCGAAATGAGTTCGGAAGCAGCACGCCGACCTCGAAGCGGCCCGCGGCGAGCGCCTTGACGACGTCCGACGAGCCGTCCGGCAGGTCGAGCACGTGATCCGGCTTCGCCGCGGTTTCTTCACGGAACAGGGCCGCGACCGGGGCCGGCGCGGCGATCGTCAGGTGCGCCCCGGGAAAATGCGCCCGAATCGCCTCGAGCGCGGGCAGCGCGAGCACGGCGTCGCCCAGCCAGTTCGGTGGCCGGACGACGACGCGCGCGACGGCGGAGGGGTCGAAGGGCGTCACTCGCCCTCGTCGCGGGCCGCCGCAGGGAACATCCCGACGCCGGCGCCATCTTCGGGGGCGACGTCGCGCCACCGCCGGTGCATCCACAGCCACAGATGCGGGTGCCGCCGCACGTACATCTCGAGCACGTCGGTGCACCGCTGCGTCACCTCACGCACCGGATCGGGCGAGTCAGCCGGCGGCAGCTCGACCGGATGCTCGTAGACGAACCGGTAGCGGCCGCCCGAGAGCGGCAGGGCGAACGCCGGCACGAGCGGCGAGCCGGTACGAAGCGCGAGCGTGGCCAGGGCGGACGTGGTCGCCGCAGGCCGGTTGAAGAAATCGACTTTGACGGCGTCCACGCTGGCGATGTGCTGGTCGATCAGGATCGCGACGCATTCGTTCGCATGCAGCGCGCGCAGGACGCGACGAATCGCCCCCTGGCGGTAGATGACGCGATTGCCGGTTGCACAGCGCATGCGCTCGAGCAGATCGTGCAGCTCCGGGTTGTCCAGCGGGCGAGCCAGCACCGACATCGGCGCCAGGATCAGCGCGTGCGCCACTCCCTGGAGCTCCCAGAAGCCGAAGTGGCCGGAAAAGACGATCGCGCCTTTGCCGGCGGCGAGCGCCGCGCGAATGCGATCCTCGCCCTCGACCTCGACGCGCGCGCGAATCTGCTCGGGCGAGAGCGTGCTGAAGCGGAGCACGGCGACGAGCAGCCGGCCGAAGTGCACGAACGTCGAACGCGCGATCGCGCGGCACTCGGCCGGCGTGCGCACGGGAAACGCGGCGCGAAGCTGGCTGACCGCGAGCCGCCGATGCGCGGGATCGATCGCGTAGAAAAAGAGTCCGATCGTCGTCCCGATGCCGCGCGAGACGGCGTCGGGCAGCACGCGGACGAGCCCGCGGATGGAAGCGACGAGCCAGTACTCGACCCGGTGCCGAAGCCGGAGGAGCGTCATCGGCGCGCCGCCTGCAGCCGGGCCCGAAGCCAGGACGAGAACTGGTCGGCCGGCCGGATGTCGACTTCGAGCGGCACCATGGCGACAGGCACGGGCAACGGGCGGCACGGCAACAGTCGCATCGCGTCCTTCTCGGTCGTGAGCACGCCGGCGGCGCCCGTCTCGCGCACCGCCGCGGCGATTCGCTCGAGGTCACGCGCGTCGTAGCGGTGATGGTCGCGGTAGGCCAACAGGCGCGCCACACGCCAGCCTCCCGCTTCGAGCGCGTGCGAAAAGCGTCCGGGCGCCGCGATGCCGGCCAGCGCGACCACAGGATCGCCGTTCACGGAACCGCCGCGCCAGGGTTCGAGCGGGACCGGGCGGCCGAGCGAGCGTGCAAGCGAGAAGACCGGGCCTCGAAATCCGGGAAGCGGCGCCGCTCCAGGATCGCCGTCGACGATGACCGCGTCCGCACGTTCCAACGCGGTCACCGGCTCGCGAAGGCGGCCGAACGGGACCCGGCGATCGCGCAGATCCTCCGGCGCGATGAGGACGAGATCGACCTGACGCGCGACGGCGCGATGCTGAAAGCCGTCGTCGAGCACGTGGACCGTCGCACCGATCGTACGTTCGGCCAGCGCGCGCGCGACGGAGCGCACGTCGCAGACGAGCACCGCGGCGCCGGGCACCGATCGCGCGAGCATCAGCGGCTCATCGCCGCCCCGATCGACGTCAGCCAGCAGATGCACGCCGTCGCTCACGACGACCACGCCGTCCTCGGACCGTCGCCGGCCGTAGCCGCGGCTCAGGATCGCCGGCCGCTCGCCTTCGGCGACCAGCCAGCGCGCGATGTACGCGACGACCGGCGTCTTGCCGCGTCCGCCCATCGCGAGGTTGCCGACGCTGATGACAGGAGACGAAACCAGGCCCGTCCCCCTATCTGCGAAACGGCCTGACGACGCCGCGGGTGCCGGGCGGAGGCAGCAGGCCGGCGATGGCGTCGAGCGTGCGCGGCTTGGCGCCGCGATTGGCCTCGACGAGCGCCCGCGCGGCGGCGCCGAGGCGCGCGCGCTCGACCGGATCGCCAATGAGCCGCACGACAGCGGTGACGAGCGCCGCCGCGTCTTCGACCTGGACCGCGGCCTGATTGCGCAGGAACGTGTCGGCGATCTCGGCGAAGTTCTGCATGTGCGGGCCGAAGACGATCGGCTTGCCGTGCACCGCCGGCTCGAGGATGTTGTGGCCGCCGTGGTCGACCAGGCTGCCGCCGACGAAGACGACCGACGCCACCTGGAACAGCGGCGCCAGCTCGCCGATCGTGTCGAGGACGACCACGTCGGCGCGCGGCTCGGCGTCGATCGCGAGCTCCGTCCGCCGCATCACCCGCAACCCTTCCGCACGCGCGAGCGCTTCGGCTTCGGCAAACCGCTCCGGCCTGCGTGGCGCGATGATGAGCAGCGCGGTCGGCTGGGCGCGACGCACGGCCGCAAACGCTGCGAGGACGAACCGCTCCTCGCCCTTCATCGTGCTGGCCGCGATGACCACGGGTCGCGACGGGCTCGTCCGGAAGAATCGCAGCACGCGGCCCGCGCCCCGCCCGGCGACGACCGCCGGCGTCTCGAGCGACTCGAACTTCAGACTGCCGGTCACCGTGACGTGCGCCGGGTCGGCGCCGATGTCGATGATGCGCCGCGCCGACTCGTCGCTCTGCATCGCAGAATCGATCGACGTCGGCGAGGACGCGACGGAAGAACCCGCGCAGCAGCCGATAGCGCGGATACGATCGCGACGAGATCCGGCCGTTGACGAGGATCGTCTTCACGCCCTGCCGCCGGCACGCGTGCAGCAGGTTCGGCCAGATTTCGGTCTCCATCATGATGAAGAGCCGCGGCCGCACGAGCCGCAGAGTCCGCTTGACGAAGATCGGCAGGTCGAACGGGAGAAAGAACACCGCATCCAGGTCCTGCAGTCGCGTTCGGGCAATCTGCTGTCCCGTCAGCGTCGTCGTCGACAGGAACAGGCGCAGCCCCGGATACCGCTCGCGCAGGTCGGCGATGAGCGCCCGCGCGGTCAGCGCCTCGCCGACCGACACCGCGTGAATCCAGATCGACTCGTCGCCGTCGAGATTGAAGCTGACCGGCAGATAGCCCATCCGCTGGCCGAGACTCCCGATGTATTTGCGATAGCGAATCGCCTGGTAGAGGAACCACGGCGACAGGACGACCGCGAGGACGACCAGCGCGAGGGTGTACGCGACGTGCACGTCGAGGCATTGTACCCGACACCCGGAGCCGGGTCAGACGACTCGGGGCCGCGAATCGGGATAACATTGGACGTTTCTAAGGCGCGCTGACGCGTCGAGAGGAGTGCCTTCATGGCCATCAGGGTCGGCATCAACGGGTTTGGCAGGATCGGCCGCAACATCATGCGCGGCGCCATGGCGCACGATGAGATCGACATCGTGGCCGTGAACGACCTGACCGATGCCGCGACACTCGCTCACCTGCTGAAGTACGACTCGATCCTCGGCAACCTCCAGGCGGACATCAAGGCCGACAAGGACCGGATTACGGTCGACGGCGACGAGTTTCAGGTGCTCGCGCAGAAAGATCCGGCGCAGCTTCCGTGGAAGAGCCTCGGCGTCGACATCGTGATCGAGTCAACCGGCCGGTTCACCAGCCGCGACGACGCCGCCAAGCACATCGCCGCCGGCGGAAAGCGCGTGATCATCACCGCGCCGGCCAAGGGCCCGGACATCACGCTGGTGATGGGCGTCAACGAAGGCGCCTACGATCCCTCGAAGCACCAGATCGTGTCGAATGCGTCCTGCACGACCAACTGCCTCGCGCCGATCGCCAAGGTGCTGCACGAGTCGTTCGGCATCAAGAAGGGGTGGATGACGACGATCCACGCGTATACGAACGACCAGCAGCTGCTCGATCTGCCGCACAAGGATCTCCGCCGTGCGCGCGCGGCGGCGTTGTCGGTGATTCCGACGACCACTGGAGCGGCCAGCGCGGTCGGCGAGGTGCTGCCGGCGCTCAAAGGCAAGCTCGACGGCATCGCGCTGCGGGTGCCGACGCCGAATGTCTCGGTGGTCGATCTCAACGCGCTCCTGAACACGAGCGCGACGGCCGAGCAGGTGAACGGCGCGTTCAAGGCCGCGGCGGACGGCCCGCTCAAGGGCATCCTCGAGTACGTCACTGCCCCGCTCGTGTCGATCGATTTCCGTGGGAATCCTCATTCCGCCATGCTCGATGCGGCGTACACCAAGGTGATGGACGGCGACTTCGTCAAGGTCATGGCGTGGTACGACAACGAGTGGGGCTACTCCAGCCGCTGTGTCGATCTCATTCGTTACATGGCCCGGAAGGGCCTCTGACCGTCTTCCATGCGCACGATTCGCGACCTCGCGCTCGACGGGCGGCGCGTCTTCATTCGCGTCGATTTCAACGTCCCGCTCGAGGGCGGGCGCATTACGGACGACACGCGGATCCGCGCGTCGCTGCCGACGATCGAGTACGCGCTCGACCATGGCGCCACCGTCATCCTGGCGTCGCATCTCGGCCGGCCCAAGGGCAAGCCGAAGCCGGAGTTCAGTCTCGAGCCGGTCGCAGGTCACCTCAGGACGCTCCTCGGACGGCCCGTTGCCTTTGCGAGCGACTGCATCGGCGCGCCGGCTGAGGAGGCGATCCGCGCGAACCCGCGCGGCGTGATCCTGCTGGAGAACCTGCGCTTCCACGCCGAGGAGGAAGCGAACGACGCGGGCTTCGCGAAGGCGCTGGCCGCGCTCTGCGACGTCTACGTGAACGACGCGTTCGGATCGGCGCATCGCGCCCACGCCTCGACCGAAGGCATCGTGCACCACGTCAAGGACGCGGCCGCCGGGTTGCTCATGGCGGCCGAAGTCGAGTATCTCGGCAAGGCGCTCGAGTCGCCGGCGCGGCCGTTCATCGCCATCCTCGGTGGCGCGAAGGTCTCGGACAAGCTCGAGGTGATCGAGAACCTGCGTCGGCCGCGTGGACGCGCTCATCATCGGCGGCGCGATGGCGTACACGTTTCTCGAGTCGCGTGGCGTTCCTGTCGGCAAGTCGCTCGTCGAGGACGACCTCGTGGACACGGCGCGCGATCTGAGCGCTCGTGCGGCAGCCCGTGGCGTGCCGCTCGAGCTGCCGGTCGATCACGTCGTCGCGCCCAGGCTCGACGCGGGGGCGCCGGCCGAGACGCTGGCGGTGGGCGATCCGGCCATCGCCGATCGCATGGGCCTCGACATCGGCCCGAAGACCGTCGCGCGATACGCCGACATCATTCGCACGGCGAAGACCGTCGTCTGGAACGGCCCGATGGGCGTGTTCGAGATCGAGGCGTTTGCGGCGGGCACGATCGGCGTCGCCCGCGCCGTGGCCGCCGTGCAGGGCACGACGATCATCGGCGGCGGCGATTCGGTCGCGGCGGTCACGCGCGCCGGTGTCGCCGACCGGTTGACGCACATCTCGACGGGCGGTGGCGCGTCGCTCGAGTTCCTCGGCGGCCGCGAGCTGCCGGGCGTTGCCGCGCTGGAAAAGCGATAACGACGTGAGAGCTCCGCTGTTTGCCGCCAACTGGAAGATGCACAAGACCGCGCACGACGCCGTCGCGTTCGTGCGCGAGTTCGGCGCCCTGTTCAAGGCGGTCGACGGCGTCGAGGTCGTCGTGGCGCCGCCGTTCACCGCGCTGGCGCAGACGGCGGAGGCCGTGCGCAACAGCAGCATCGGCGTCGCGGCGCAGAACATCTACTTCGAGCGCGAGGGCGCCTTCACCGGCGAGGTGAGCGCCGCCATGGTCAAACACGCCGGCGCGACGCACGTCATCGTCGGGCACTCGGAGCGCCGGCGGCTCTTCGGCGACACCGACGAGTGGGTGAACCGCAAGGCGCGCGCCGCGATCGCCGCCGAGCTCACGCCGATCGTCTGCATTGGCGAGACGCTCGAGGAACGCGAGCGCGACGGAGACGCTGACCGTGCTCGACCGGCAGATCAGGGCCGGCCTGGATGGGCTCGGGGCGGACACGATCGCCGCGCTCGTGATCGCGTACGAGCCGGTCTGGGCGATCGGCACCGGCAAGAATGCGACGCCGGCGGAGGCCGACGAAGCGCATCGGCACATCCGGGGCCGGCTCCGGCAGTGGTTCGGCGGGACGGCGGCGGACCGGTGCCGCCTCCTCTACGGCGGGTCGGTCAAGCCGGACAACATCCGTGAACTCAGCAGTTTGGCGGATGTCGACGGCGCGCTCGTCGGGGGCGCCAGCCTCGAAGTGCGTAGCTTCTTCCACATCGTCAAGGGCGGACGATGAGCTCTAAGTCGCAAGTCGTAAATCGCCAAATCGCAAATGCGAAGCCGACTGGTATACTGAATAGCTATGCTGTTCTACGCTGTCCTCACCTTGTATGTGCTCGTCTGTTTCCTGCTCCTGCTCGTGGTCCTGCTGCAGCAGGGCAAGGGCGGTGACATCGCCGCGGCGTTTGGCGGCGCGAGCAGCCAGACCGCGTTCGGCGCGCGCGCCGGCGCGACGGTGCTGACGCGCGCGACCACGATCCTCGGCACGCTGTTTCTGGTCGGATCGTTTGCGCTCGGAGCGATGAGCCGAAGCGGCGCGGGCGGCTCGGTCGTGAGTGGCATCGATGCGCCTGCCGAATCGAAGCCCACGACGCCAGCGCTGCCCTCGACGGCTCCCCCGCCGGTGCCGACGCCGCCCGTCACGACGCCGCCGCCCACCGGTGGCGACAAGGGCAAAGGCGGCGAGCCGCCAGCGACGCCGCCCGTCGAAGCCGGCAAGCAGACGCCGCCGGCCGGCAAGAAGGGCGACAAGTAGCGCGGGGCTTCAGTCCCGCGAGTTCGAGTTCGAAGTTTCTGAACGAGCCTCTCGCGGAAGTGGCGGAACTGGCAGACGCACCAGCTTGAGGGGCTGGCGCTCGCAAGAGCGTGGGGGTTCGAATCCCCCCTTCCGCACCAGTAACTGTAGTCGCATCAGCAAGTTACGGGACTGATTGGCCTGCAGTCTCGAACTCGGGCGCACCAGCCGACCGTCGGAGGTGCGCTCCGAACAACGCGGCGCTGCATCTGCATTCGATTCAACAACTTGCTCCGCGTCGATGACCACAAGGCGCCGCCGCCGTGGCGCGGTGTGCGAACACCGTGCGAATCCGGCGGGCCTTTCCAGTCTCGCCGGGCAAGAAAAAAGCAACCCAGGTCCGCAATCCGCATTCAAGGGAGGCGTGACAAGCGAGGGTTCGGTTCCCCGCCGGGATTCACTACACGTTGGACCATCTCAGGGCCGCTGCCATAAAACTGTGAACTCGCAGTGTGTTCAACAGATGCGCCCGCCACCAGAAGGGCGGGCCCCCTGTTTCGAACTGGACGGCGGTCTACTAAACCCTTGCGACTAGTCAGGACTGATCCGCTGAATCAAGCCGCGGACGTCCCGCCGACGTTGAAGGGTGGAGAGTTCGCCATCAGTCTCAACGTCAGGCACTGAACAGCGAGCGGATGCGAATGGCCCTTATGGATGTTCCCGAAAGCAATGCAGGTGCGAGCGCGTCCTCACGAAGACAGCGCCATCGACCAACGCGGGTGTGCCGTAGATCTCCTCGCCGAGATCGTTGACCTTCAGAGCAAGTAGGTCGCCACCGGCCTGGAGCACGGTCACCATCCCGTCCTCGTTGGCGAGATATACCTTGTCGTCGCCGGCGACGGGGGACGCGAGGTATTGACCCCGGGCATCCCCAGCACGTGCTTCTTTCAAAACTGTGCCCGTGGTTGCATCAACCGCAGTGATAATCCCGCCGTTCTTGACCATGTAAATGATCCCTCGATACAGCACCGGGGCAGGCACGTAGGGGAGGTTCCTCTCCACGCGCCATAAAACCTTCGGGTTCTCGCGTGGTTCGGAGTCCAGCTGGAGCGCCGTGAGACCAAAGTTGCCGACACCTACGTTACGCATGGTCGTCCATTCCGCCTCAGACATGTAGCCGTCCCGATCAACATCGACGTAACTGAACTGCTCGTAATATGGCGGTACCTCTCTGACTTCCTCGCGCGAGAGACGGCCGTCAGCATTCACATCGTGGTTCGGCCCGGAACCCGGACCACGCGGGGAATGTCGGCGCAGCGAAGCCTCGCACGTTGACGTACAGCCGTCCCGTCTCGACGAGGGGGCACACCTAGATTTTCTGCCCCAGAGCCGGGAATCGTCCAGAGGGGCCGGCCCGTTTCGAGTTCGACGCCCTCGATTCGAGCGGACCCCGGTACAATCAACACTAGGGGCACGAGCTCTCCCCTCCGACGGACGACGACGGGCGTGTACCAGCCCTCGCGCATGTCCGGCCGCTCAACCCGCCAGCGTGTCCTGCCTGTTCGCGCCTCGACGGCGATCAAGAAAGAGCCTTGCTGCTGATCGCACACTTGGACGACCAGTCCGCCAGCGACGATGGGCGACGATGCCATTCCATACGCCGTTCTGAACGGCCCGAGCGGCAGGCGCCACCGTTCACGCCCCTCGAGATCAAGAGCCAAGAGGCCCACATCCGGGAAGAACACATAAACGCCCGAGGCATCTGCTGCCGGGGTGGCCGACGCCGGATCGTTGAGCCGCTCGACGCGCTCGTCGATTCGAATCCGCGTCACCTCATGGCGCCAGAGCAGCTTGCCATCCGCGCGGTTGAAGCACAGCGTGATGAGTCGATCCCCCTCGCTGGCCGTGATGAATACTCGTTGCCCGAACACCACGGGGGAAGACCGGCCGAAGGGGACGTTTGCCGACCACCCGGGGGATTGCCCTGGGGAAAGGGTCGCGGGAAGCGGGCGGCCCGAATACACACCACTTCACTCCCTTAACGAGGAGACCATTGCCAGTGCCTCGGGACACCGGGCAGAGGGAATCGGGCCCGAATTGAAGCGACGGCGCTTTGCTCTAAGGCGGGGTCTTTGAGGCCGGCCCGGGAGCCGCGGCTCAGCGCGTGTGCCAGTGAAACGACTTCTGCGAGATGACCCAGGTGCCCTCGACGTTGATCAATTGGAACAGATCGGACACCTTCGATCCGTGCTCACCAGCCAGTTTACCCGTCACGTTCTCCATTTCCAGCCTGACCACCGCGATGGTGTTGAGGACGTCGATGCTGGCGAAACGAACCTGCATCGCAGCCGAGGGTCCATTCCCGTCCACCCAGTCAAACAGCATCTGGATCGGTCCGGCGAGCAGTTGGCCATCGAAGTATCCGTAGAACGTGCACTTGTCATGAAATGAGGGCTTCATGCTGGCACTCACGCCGTTTCTGACGCCGTCGTTGTAGCGGTTCATCGTCTCGACGATGGCGTCGTAGTCGCTGACGTACGAGGAAGACCCGAGAGCGGTGAGCGCGGTGGCAATACTGGTCATCAATGCACCTCTTGGCGTGAAAGACCTTCCGAACTGTGCCATGCGCGGGAGGTTTTGAGCCGCTGGTGGAGTCTGAGACGCGAGACCAATGTGTACGTCAGATTGATGCCGGATACTGTGCCGTATTGAACAGGCTCATGAACGTACTGGAGCCGAACAGCCAGTTGTCGTCCGTGATGACGCCGAGGGCGGATCCGCTGGATCCGCGTTTGGCGACTACTCGGTACATCGGAGTGCGCCCTAGGTGTCCATCACGAAGCGAAGCAGTTCAAGCCGGGTCTCCGGCAGGTTTGCCTCGGCCGAGGTTTCTCTGTGGCCCCTGTTTTAGCGTGGTCGGAGTTGCAAAGGCTGCGGCGAGTCGTTCATCGGCAGTTCGAGCGGGAGAAAAGCTATCCACTCCACGGTCATGACTCCGAAAAACCTGTGGCGGGGCCGTTCTTTTTAGACCGCGACTGCAGGTGCTAGCCCCGATCTGATGTTGTGATTGACTCGAAAGAAATTCGTTGGATCGTATTTGTCCTTGACGGCGGCCAGGCGCGGAAGGTTGTCGCCGAAGGCACTGTAAATGACCTCTTCGGCTTCGTCGTCGAGCGCAGACAGAAGATGAGCGTTCGCAGAGAAGGGCCGAAGCATTTCTTCACCCGCGCAGGCCCACTCCCGATGGACGCGCGTCTTGTCCGGATCGGTCCACTGCGCGATGAACAGAATGTCCCACGGAAGATCGCGATGTGGAAAAGCGGTGGCGTCCCTGGGAATCCGACTGGCGGCGCCGCCATAGTATTCGATAACCACTGCCGAGAGTGGCGAACCCATACGGTTTGCATGGTCGACAATGGCCGCGATGGCGTCGTCCGACAGCTGTCTTTGCAGAGTGGACTTCCAGTAGTTGTGATTGCCGTCCGGGAACGAGGGGGCAAGCAGGGCTTGCATCACAGGGAACGGCATGGGTTGGATCGCGTCAAGAATCGGTTTGCCAAACGAGCGGAGCGGTTGCAGCACACGTTCGCCGGCCGCGATCGCTCCGCAGTAGCAGGGAATCACCGCGACGAGCGGCGCACCGTCGGGACCATGCAGGAGCGCGGCGTACGCCGTCAGTTCGTCGGGAGCGGCTGCGATGAAGTCACGAAAATGACGGATGACATCGACGGCGTCGTCTCGAGGATAGAGCAAGAGTCCGCCCAGGACTGTATGAACCGGGTGCGCTTTGAATTCGAACGAGGTGACAACGCCGAAATTCCCACCCCCGCCGCGAAGACCCCAGAAGAGGTCCTCGTTTTCGCCCGCACTCGCGCCGAGCACTCGACCGTCTGCGATCACCGTCTGGCAGGACAACAGATTGTCGATCGACATACCGTGCTTGCGAAGCAGCCAGCCTACGCCACCGCCCAGGGTGAGGCCCGCGATGCCGGTCTTGGGCACGATGCCGCACGGGACCGCAAGGCCGAAGACGTGCGTTTCGCGATCCAGATCACCGAGGGTCGCGCCACCCTGCACGCGAACGGTCTGACTTGCCGAATCGACATGTACAGCGCGCATGCGGGAAAGGTCTATGACAAGACCATCGTCACAGAGCGCGCGACCGCCGACGTTATGGCCGCCGCCGCGGATCGCCGTGAGCAGATTGTTCGCGCGTCCGAAGTTCACCGCGGCAACCACATCGGCGACGCCGGAGCAACGGGCGATCAGTCTGGGACGTTTGTCGATGCTCGCGTTCCAGATTTGACGGGCGTCATCATAGCCGGCGCTCGCAGGCTCGAACAGCTCACCATGAAACGCCGACCTGAAGTCTTGGATATCCATCGCCCTCTAGCTCCCTCCCCCTCCGAGATCGTGGCGTCAGAAAGATTCACTCGTCCCGTATGGGTCCGCGTTCGTCCACACACTCACTCGTCGCGCTGCATACCGGCAAACGTCGAGCGGGTGACAAAATCAGGGACATCGCTGGCTCTTCCTTCGCCGGCGATTTGAGCCAGAACAGTTTGATTGTCGAAGTAGATGCGTTCCGCCAAGAGTTTCGTTGCCTTATCTCCCTTTGCGAACAAAAAGAGCGCCAGTACATGAAACTTGACCCGTCTGCCGGTGCGGGCGAGGCCGCACCAGTCTCCCTCGTGGGTTCCAGCCAGGGTCACCTCACGAACCGAACATCCGGGCAAGTCATACTCGGCCCAAACGTCGATCGTGAAGTCGGGAAACGCATTCTGGGCCGCGTGGTAAAAGTCCTTGACGCCACCTAAGCCAGAAAAATGCGCGTGGAGCGGAACAACATCATAGAACGCACTCTCATCCTGCACGAATGTGTCATGCACTGCCGGCCAGTTGTGAGCGTTCTCTGCGCGGATGTGTTCATCTACTGTTGCCCGCTGTAGACGAATAATGTCTTCCATGACCAAGGTCTCCTGTTTCGATCCGGATCTTCTAAACAGCGATATTCAGGCCGATGGCTCTGTTCTGGTGACTGGCTGGGATATTAAACTGGACCGGAGAACACTCGCCGCATCCTCAATGGCGGTTAGCGCCTGAGGAAGCACGCCACCGAGTTGCCAGAAGCCATGCACCATGCCGGGATATACTCGGGCTTCCGCTGCCACCCCTGCCTTCCGTAATGCCTCGGCGTAGCGCCGTCCCTCATCGCGCAGTGGATCGGCCTCGGGGAGAATGATCAGTGCCTTGGGCAAGCCTGAGAGGTCAGTGCATCTGAGTGGAGACACGTACGACAGGTCCAACTGGTCGGGGTGACTCACATAATGGCTGTGGAACCAGACCATGTCGGTGCGCGTGAGCACGCCCCACTTGGATCCAAACTGCCGGTATGAAGCCGTTTCATAGTCGTGGTCCAGCACCGGATAAACCATCACTTGCAACCGAATCCGCGGGCCGTTTTCGTCCCTTGCCCGCAGCGCAACCACAGCCGCCAGGGTGCCGCCGGCGCTGTCTCCCATCACCGCGAGGCGCTGACCATCCCACCCGTACTCCTCACCATGGCGGCTAGCCCATTGCACCGCCGCGTAAGCGTCCTCGACCGCAGCTGGGTACTTGTGCTCTGGTGCCAGCCGATAGTTGACCGATAACACAGCGCAACCAGACCGGTTCGCGAGAGTGCGCACCGGCGTATCGATGTCCTCGTAGTCACCAAGGGCCCAGCCCCCCGCGTGGAAATAGACGACCACTGCCAGCGGGTGGTCACCCTCAGGCAGGTACAAACGGGCGAGGATGTCGGGACTGCCGGGGATCAAAACGTCCTCGACGCGTGCTACCGGTTCCGGCTCGCCCGCGAGTGGCCGCATAGTAGCCATCATCGCTCGGCCCTGTTCGATCGTGAGGTATGCCCACCCCGGGAAGCCCTGCTCTTTGATAGACCCCAGCAGAGTTGCTACGGCGGGATCAAGGGTTTCGCTAGATTGTGACGCGAGTGTAGCAATTTTCATCAGGCTTCGGCCATTGTTAACAGTTGGCGAGTCACCTCTAGTCTGGGATTTTCGTTTTGAAATCTCACGACCGTGGTACGTGAATTACATTCTGGGCGAACGCTAGCAGGTCCGCTGTTGGAGTGTCTGTTCGATATGACACACCTCAGAATCCGTGGCGCTGACGACGAGGTAACCCAGCTTGGTGTGCGAATCTGTGCGAATCCAGTCGTCTGACGCGGCTCCCTCTGTCCCGGTCTGCACTTGATCCGTCTGAACTGACCGGCTGTGATCCGTTCCGATCGGCGCTTGCCGCTGCTTGAGGGGCTGGCGCTCGCAAGAGCGTGGGGGTTCGAATCCCCCCTTCCGCACCACTCGACTCGGCCGCTTCGCGGCCTCGCTCGTGGCAGGCCGCGTCACGCGGCCGAGTCGAGTGGTGTCCCGAGCGAGCGAAGCGAGTCGAGGGGCACCAATCGCAGACGGGCGCGCGTTGTCATGCCCTTCGTCTACATCCTGCGCTGCTCAGACCGGACGCTCTACGTCGGGCACACAGACAATATCGAGCAGCGTGAACGAACGCACAACTGCGGTCTCGGGCCGCGATACACCGCGGCTCGCCTGCCCGTCGAACTCATATACTCAGAGAAAGTTGACTCCGTTGCCGACGCTGTCCAGCGAGAGCGCCAACTGAAACGCTGGAGCGGAAAGAAAAAAGAGGCTCTCGTCGCCGGCGATATCGCGACGCTCAAACAGACTCAGCAAGCGCAGACGTCCCAAGCCCTCGAAGAAGCGCCAGGCCCTATCGCCATGAAGCGATTCGCATCATCTCGGTCCGGCGGGCACGCGCAGAAGCAGAAGAAGAAGCGCGGTACTTCGCGGACGAAAGTCCAGACCGCCGCACAGCTCGATGCGCTCCACGATGCCGGACAGGATCTGTCTGACCATCTCGACGTCAAAGGCGCGAAACGTCCCGGGCGGGTGACACAGCGGGTCAATGTCGACTTTCCGGAGGACTTGCTCAGGGCGATTGACCGCGAGGCCAAGCGCATCGGGGTTACGCGTCAAGCATTCATCAAGCTGCGGCTGGCCGATACCGTCGCGCCGCGGTAGGCGGCGGCCTCGGAGGACTGCAAGTCAATTCGATGACTGGGTTGGCAGATCGACATGCAATCACCACTAGGCGGATCGTGCGGTCGGATTCCTACACCCTTGGCGACCAGTCAGCAGTGATCCGGTAACAGCAAGCGACCGGCCCGCTATCCATGGACGAAGCAAGCCGACTCGCAAGCAACCAATAGCTTCGACAAACCCTGCGTCGACTCAATGCAGAGTGGGGTCAACCCTTTGGCGACTACTCGGTACTATCGGAGTGCGCCCTAAGAGTGTCCATCACGAAGCGAAGCGGTTCAGGCCGGGTTTCTGACAGGTTTGCCTCGCCCGAGGTTTCTCTGTCGGCCCCTGTCACGGCGCGGGCGGACGCGCGACCTGAGCTGCCCACGCCGAGGCAGACTCGGCCGCCCGTCACGGGTCGGGTTCAGAAGGGCTGGCGAGTGCTAGCATTCGCGCCATGACACTCCATCGCGCGCTGCTGGCCCTCCGCCCACTCGTCGCCATCGTCGCGACCGCCATGCTGACGGCGGCACCTGCGGCGACGGGCGTCATCACCAAAGGCGGCAAGTCGCTCAAGATCGTTGATGCGTTCGCCTTCGAGGCCATCGGCCAGTTTGGCGATCCGGTGATTCGCATCCGGCTGTCCGACCGCGTGCTGGATCGAAGGGCGCTCGACGCCGTCATCGATCTCGGATTCGAGCTGGATCACCAACGGGCGAGCGCCGGGTATGTCGATCTGTTCCTCGACAGGAAGACCGCCGCCTATCATGGCAGCACCTACGAGCTCGGCGGCGGCGTGAGCTGCGCATTCTGCATGGACCCGGCCGTCTTCGATGGCGCCAAGCTTCGAATCGAGGCCGGACACGTGCGCGGCGCGATGAAGGTGGCCGCCGGCAGCTACGACAACGGCAAGGGCATGGGATTCAACGTGACACTCGACGTGTCCGTCGCGGTGCCCGCCAGCCTGACGCCGCTGCCGAATGCCGCAGCGAGCGCGGAGGCCAAGGCCCTGCAGGCGTGCCGCGTGTCGGCCGCCAAGAGGGATGACACGGCGAGGGCCCAGTGTTTCGCACCCGACAATCCCGCGATGCGATCGAGCAAAACCGACGCGAGCCTGTTCTGGACGATGCTCCGTGCCTATGATCCGGTGTTCGAGATGACCACGCTCACGATCACCGCGGGTCGCACGCGCGGCGACTGGGTGGAGCTGTCGATCCAGGGCGTGACGGACGGCGCCAAGGCAAAAGGGGTCGTCTACCTGCGCCGCATGGCGGGCGGCATCCGGTACTCGCACAGCGTGATCGAGTAGACCTCCAACTCGCCGCATCGCTCGCCCCTTGGCGACTCGTCACGACTGATGCTGCTGCGCGCCTCTGCAGCACCGAACGGCCCAACGCTTCCTTGCGCTCCGGGTTCAACTGCACGTCCAGAATCTCTCCAGGCCCAACCACCCCGATGCGCCAGAGTTCCCGTTCCGGGGACGGCGTGTCCAAACGAGCGGGCTTTTTTGCCCCGATCTGGTCTCCCGACGCACAAAGCATGGTGTTGACGATCATCCCGCCGGGGTTCAATCTGTATCGCATCGCCGCGAGCGGATCCGGCGACCCGGTGCGCCTGACCGAGTCGCCGAACGCGCAATCCGCCACGGACTGGTCGCGGGACGGCCGATTCATCGTCTATCACGAAAGCGTTCCTGGAACGCAGACCGACCTCTGGGTCCTGACGGTGACCCCGCAAGGGGTAGTTGCGGAAGGCGCCAAGCCACAGCTCTACTTGCGCACGCCTTCTAAGGAATCCTGGGCCCGGTTCTCGCCGGAACCAAGCCCCCGCTGGCTCGCCTACCAATCAGACGAATCCGGCCGCGCTGAGGTCTACATCCAGACCTTTCCGGAAGCTCGCGGCAAGCGCCGCATTTCACAACGCGGCGGCAGCTTTCCCACCTGGGGACCGGACGGACACACGCTTTACTATCTGTCGTTGGACAACAAGCTAGTGGTGGTGAGCCTGAAGCTGGGAGCCGACTCGGTGGAGCCCTCGGCCCCGCGCGAGCTGTTCGCGTTGCCCCCGTCGCAGTCCAGTCAAGGTTCGCCTCCTCCGTATGACATCGCTCCAGATGGCAAGCGCTTCGCGGTGCGCGTCACGGTGCAGAACCAGTCGGGCTTGACACTGGTGACCAACTGGCCCGCGCTGATCAAGAAGACGTCAGGAGCACGGTGATTCGCGTCAGGGTGAGCTCAGCGTCAGTCGGGACTCTGCCGCGCGAGCACCCAGGCGACTTTCCCGGGCAGTTCTGCCGTGTTCGACTCCCGACAATGCGGGCAGGTCCAGGTCTGCGATCGGCGCGGCTCGTCCGGCGTCCAGGGTGTGACGAAAACCGTAGCGCTCAAACCGCATTTGGGGCAGAGGAGCGGGACGGACATCGCACCGACCATGCGTGCATTCTAGCTGTCTGAGTTTGATCCGGTGAGACTTCCTGAGCATTTCAGGGACGTTCGGAGACGGCCGCACGCTGACCCGGCGAAGTCACCTGGTCAAAACGCACCAGAGAAACACGTGAACTTCAGAACTTCCATCAGCTCTTCGATCTGATTTGTTGACGCCGCCGCAATGACAACAGCCGCTTCATCAGGAGTGGCTGTTGGAACGCTGGCGAAAGTGTGGTGCTAGACTTCGTCGATCACAACGTCACCCGCACGCGGGCGAATACTATGAAGCCAGTCGTCATCGTCGCGGGTGTTGGCCCAGGCATTGGAACATCGATCGCCCGCGCGTTCGGCGCCGGGGGGTTCGCAGTCGCGCTCTTGGCCAGGGATTCCGCGAGGCTGGCGAAGCTGCACGCTGAGATCAGCGATGCGGGCGTCACCGCCGCGCCCTTTATCGTCGATCTCGCTGACTCTGCGGCCACACTGAATGCGGTTGAGCAAGTTCGCACTTGGGCCGGTCGCGATCCTACGTCGCTCGTCTACAACGCGTTCGCGTTGCAACAGGGTTCGGGTGATCAGCTCGACCTGGCTGAGAGCCAGCGCGCGATGAGAGTCAACTTTATCGCGGCGACGCAACTCACTGGCCTCGTGGCGCCAGCGATGCGTGCGTCGGGAACGGGTTCGCTGCTGTTCACGGGCGGTGGCGCGGCGCTGCATCCGTACCGGGGCCTGTCGAGTCTGTGCGCCGGTAAGGCGGCGTTGCGCATGTGGGTCCTCACTCTAGCCGAGGACCTTGCCGGGACCGGGGTTCGGGTAGGTACTGTGACCGTGCACGGTCGGGTGGAACGTGGCACGCCTTTCGATCCTGATAATATCGCCGCAGCCTTGCTGCGCCTTCATCGGGGAACGAAGGAAGGTATTGAGATCCACTTTGCAGCCGCGCCCAATCGTTCCTAGAGGCCGGCACCTAGCGGACTTCTGAACGGCCAAGGTAATGGTTGAAGACGCGGGCCCTTCTCTGATCGGACGCCAACTCGGCACCTACGAGGTGCTGTCATTGCTCGGCGCTGGTGGCATGGGCGAGGTCTACCGCGCGCGCGACACGAAACTGAATCGTGATGTTGCGCTGAAGATTCTTCCAAATGCCTTCGCGCTGGACGCCGACCGTCTGGCGCGCTTCAGACGGGAAGCCCAGGCCGTCGCCGCGCTCAACCACCCACATATCGTCACCATCTTCTCCATCGAGGAACAGGATGATGTTCCTTTCATGACGATGGAGCTCATCGAGGGCTGCACGCTCGACCAGGGGATTCCTGACGGCGGGCTCTCGCTGGCGCGGTTCTTCGACATCGCGGTTGCGCTGGCCGACGCGCTTTCGGCGGCGCATCGGAAACACATCATCCACCGCGATCTGAAACCCGCGAACGTGATGGTGACCGACGATGGGAACGTAAAGGTCCTTGACTTCGGACTGGCGCGGACGGTTGCCCCCGACGTCGTCGGCCTCGCGGAAGCCGTCACGTCCCTGGGGCTCACAGCGGACGGGACTATCGTCGGCACGATGCCGTACATGTCGCCAGAGCAGATCGAAGCGAAGCCGCTCGATCATCGCACCGACCTCTTCTCTCTCGGCATCATCCTGTACGAGCTCGCGACGGGCGAGCGGCCGTTTCAGGGCGATTCGTCGGCAGGGCTCATGTCGTCCATTTTGAAAGATCACCCCGAGCCGGTGGGGGAGCGGCGCGCTGACCTGCCCGGAGGAGTGTGTCGTCTCATCGGCCAGTGTCTCGAGAAGCACCAGCGCGACCGCATCCAGACGGCCAACGAGGTGCTAGTCGAGTTGAAGGCCCAACGCCGGGCCTGGGAGTCGGGGGCTGGAGCGGCAGGCAGGGCGGTCCGCGACATCGCTCCGCCGCCAGCGGAACGCGCGGCGTCGGTCGCAGTGCTGGCTTTCACCGACATGAGCGCCGCGAAGGATCAGGACTGGTTCTGCGACGGCATCGCCGAGGAGATTCTCAACGCCCTGACGCCGCTCAAGGGTCTGAGGGTCGCCGCGCGAACGTCGGCATTCTCCTTCAAGGGCAAGGGCGACGACCTTAGGACCATCGGCGAGAAGCTGAACGTCACGACAGTCCTCGAAGGCAGTGTGCGGCGGGCCGGGGATCGCGTGCGCATCACGGTGCGGCTGAGTGACGCGCAGAACGGCTACCAGTTATGGTCGGAGCGCTACGACCGTGAGCTAAAGGACATCTTCGATGTGCAGGACGAGATCGCGAAGGCGACCGCCGAGCGCTTGCGGGTGACTCTCGTCGGTGGCAAGGACGATCGGCTCGTCGAACAGGCCACAACGAACATCGAGGCATATCAGCTCTATTTGAAGGGCCGGGCGCTGGTCGATCGGCGGGGAGCGAACGTCCCGGCGGGGCTCGAGCTGCTTCGGAAGGCAGTCGATCTCGACCCCGGCTATGCGCTGGCCTGGGCCGGTGTCGCCGATGCGTTGACGGTGATGGCGTACTCCGGGGCTGCGCGGGGCTCTGAGTCGAAACCAGAGGCGATGGCGGCGGCGAGACGGTCGATCGAGCTCGATCCCGCCTCCGCAGTGGGCCACACATCATTGGCGTGTGCGACGCTGCTGTACGAAAACGACCGCGCAGCGGCGAAGCGGTGGTTCGAGCGGGCATTGGAGCTCAATCCAAGCCACGCGATGGGCCGCTGCTGGTACGGGAATTTCTATTTGGGTTGGGCGCGCGGGGACTTCGAGCGCGCCATCCCGGAAGTCCGCCGCGCGCTCGACAGCGATCCGTTGTCCGCCTACGTCACCATGACGCTCGGAGTCTGTCTGTTCACAGCCGGCCGGCTGGATGAGGCGATCGACACGTGCCGGCGGGCCACTCACTTGGACCCCGAATCGTTTGTGTCGCGCTGGGCGCTCGGCATCGCACTTGGACTGGCTGGACGATTCGACGAAGCGCTCTCCACGCTCGACGCTGCGGCACAGATGTCGGGACGACACCCGCTCTCGCTCGTCGGCCTGGCTGGAGTCTTCGGGCTGTGGGGGAAGCTGGCGGAGGCGCGCGCCGTGCATCGCGAACTGATGGACCGCGCCTCGCAACGGTATGTCTCACCGGCGCACCTTGCCCTCACGGCCGATGCTGCCGGGGACCGTGAAGAGGCGATGGTGTTCGCGCGTCGCGCGTGGGATGAGCGCGAGCCGTCGTTCATCCTTTGGGCGCGCCACTTTCCGCAATACTGCGCGCTGCATTCGGATCCGCGGTTTGCCACGATCCTGCGCGAAATGGATTCACCCGAAGAGGACCAGGAAGGGCGGTCGTGAAAACACTTGGCGTGCTGGCCGTGCAGCGTTGACTCCCCCGCTCCACCTCGGATACGCCGGACAAGTCGGGTAAGCCGACCAAGCGCGCCCACCAGCGATGAGACCCGATAAGACTTCCCGATCTTGGGCGCTGACGCGGCGCGCCTGGCCCAGTCCAGGGAATTGTCAGGAGCGTCTCGTCCCTCTGTTGCTGCTATTCCGGAACGCCGAGTCTGGCCACGAGTTGGGCACGACGTCCGCTGGAGACGACGCCAGCGGCGGAGCCGATGTCGGCATCGTGACGATTGTGGGAGCGAGCTCCCTCCACAGAATAAGCAGCATGGTCAGCATCACGGCCGCCGATGAGGAACAGGATCATGGCCCTGGGAAACGTCGTGGGTGACCCGGACAGGATGAACAGCACGAACATGAGGAACGACACGGGGATGATCGCTGTGCGGCTGAATGGCCTCGACATGGTGGTCATACTTCCCTCTTGTGATGCTTGCGGACAGCGAGTTCTCGTTTGCGGACAACGAGGAAACCGGCGCCAGAGAGGCGGGGAGTCTCGACCCCGCCTCGCTGCGGTGACGTTACGCGGCGATTTGGACCTTGATCTGCTTGGGCTTGACTTCCTCACGCAATGGCAACCGGACGGTCAGCATGCCGGCCTTGTACTCGGCGCTGACCTTGCCAGCGTCGACCGTCGGCGGCAGCGCGAACGTCCGGGCGAACGGGCCATAACTGCGCTCGATGCGATGGAACTGCTCCTCCTTGACTTCCGTGTCGAGCTTCCTCTCGCCACGCAGCGTGAGCGTGTTGTCTTCGACCGTCAGTTCGATCTCCTCCTCTTTCATGTCGGGCAGCTCGGCCTTCAGCACGAGCTCGTGCTGGCCGTTGCTGTAAATGTCGACCGCCGGCACCCACGAACCGCGGTTGAGGTCTTCCTGAGGACGGCCGTAGAAGCGTTCGAACATCCTGCTCATTTGCTCCTGGCTGCGCGGCCACGTCACGCAACGAATCCCAACGAACCATAGTCATGATGATTCTCCTCTGTTGACACTGCTCCGTCCGATGGACGGGACTTCCCCGCCCATCGCACGGAACCGGATGCCGACACGTCGTTCGTGTCAGCTTCAGAGCAGTCGCGCGAACGGCGCGATCTTGTGGAACGTCGAGTTGGACACGTCGTACGTCTGAACCCGAGGCGTGCCCTCGACCACCTGCTCCAGCGTCTTGAGCACACCGGGATACGCGCTGCGCGCATACGTCTCTGCGTTTTCCTTCTCGATCCCACACGCTGATGCCGACCGCGTCCGCTCCGCCCGGGGCGACGAACGTCAATTCGTCCTGGAAGCCCTTCTGCTTCCGGAGCACGGGAATGATGTCCTTGTCGAGGAGCTGGGTGAACTCTGCCGCGCGACCCGGCTTGAGATGGAACGAGACACTGCGTGCAAACATGTCAACCTCCTGGTTGTCGAGCCTGAGGGAAACAGATCAACCTGACTTGTCTCAGATGGCCTGAAGACCGGGGGCTGGCCGCAATCTCGTTTACCAATTTAGGTTAATTAACATTTTTTGTCAAGTCTTGATATGATCTAGTACTGGATTTCTATGAGTTAATTAAGTAAAATTGGTTAACGATCAAGAGAGATCCGATGGATTTCCCGCTTCTTATCCGACACCGGCTCAAAGACTTGGGGACTGAGCAGAGGGATCTGGCCGCGGCCGCCCAGGTGACGGAGTCCTACATTTCCCAGCTGCTGACGGGAAAGAAAGCGCCGCCGGCGCCCGATCGCACCGACATTTACGACAAGATGGAGTCGTTCTTGAGGCTTCCCGCCGGAACGTTGGCCACGCTGGCGGACCTCCAGCGCACGGAGGCGCTGAAGAGAAGGTTGGCGGATCCGCCCGCACCGCTGTTCAAAGAAGTGCGCGAGTTGATTCTGCGCAAATGCGAACCCAGCAAGAGAACAACCCATACGTGCGATGTTCGAGAAGGAGCCCTTCGGCGCCCTCGAACGCCTCGTCACTCAGAAGCTGCTGGACGTCGTCAAGCGAGTGACGAAAGAAGAACTGGACGATGAAAACTGGCTCCGCCGCGTGGCTCGACTCACCGACCGAAGTTACGAGCAGATGCGAGTCATTGTGCTCGAGTTCCTGGAAGCGGATATCTTCAGCCTCTCGGTCGAAAACTGCGTCACGTTTCTCGATCCGCTGATCGAATCGTGGGACATCGACCTGGCGACGTTCGGGATGGAGGTCGTCCTGAACCGCCGCCTCGCGCCCGGGCACCCGAAGCGATTCGAGTTCGTCGAACGGGAACCCGCCCCACCGGTCGGCGAAGAGCCAGGGCTCCAGGCCTTCCTGCAGGATCCCTCTTTGAGGGGCGATGCGACCGCAGAGGAAATCGAGTTTCTCAAGAAGCTGCAATTCACGCGAAACCGGCCGACGCCCCTCTACTACTACCGGGAACTGCAAAACCTGCGAGACCCGCTCCATTTTCGCCGCGTGTCGACCGAGGAGAAGATGACGTAGGCGGAGGTCCAGAGCCTGCGGGTGGCGGGCGGCGACTGAGTAGCATCTGCACTGCGCACGTCGACGCGTCGGAGTTCAAGCTTCACCGGATTGCGGAGTCAAACGTCGCCCTTACCCGGTCCTGCCCAGGTAGCGAATCGCCATGACGGTGATGTCGTCGCTCTGCACCGCGTCGGCGCTATGACGATGCACGGCGTCGACGACGGCATCGACCAGCGCCTGGGGATCGTCCGGCCCGGATCTCCGGATCACGTCGAGCAGGCGCGATTCACCGAACTCTTCTTCATTGGCATTGAGCGCCTCGGTGACGCCGTCGCTGAACACGATGATCGCATCGCCCGGCTCGAGCGAAGTCGTGTCCTGATCGTAGGTCGCAAAGTCGAGCAGCCCGACAATCGGCCCGCCCTGCTCCAGGCGCCGCACGCCTGACGCGCCGACGACAAACGGCGGGCAGTGGCCCGCATTGCAGTAGGTCAAGCGGCCGTCGCAGGTGATGACGCCGAGAAGGAGCGTCACGAACCGCGCCTCGAGCGCGCGCTGGCAGAGCGCCTGGTTGATCGTCGTCACGATCGACGCAGGACGATCGGTGGAGGCGCCGCCTGAGGCAAAGGCGAACATGCCCTGCATCATCGCGCTCATGAGCGCGGCCGGCGGCCCTTTGCCGGCGACGTCGCCGAGCGTGAAGCCGAAAAGCGAACCTTCGTGGCCGAAGTAGTCGAAGAAGTCGCCGCCGATCGCCCGGCACGGCTTCGAGACGGCGGCGGCTTCGACATACGACAGCCGGGCCACCGACTGGGGCAGCAGCGCCTGCTGAATCTCGGCGGCGACGCGCAGTTCCTGTTCGATGCGCGTCTTCTCGATCTCCTCGCGATAGAGCCGCGCGTTTTCGATTGCCATGGAGGCCTCGGCCGCCAGGGTCTCGAGCGCCGACTGCGTGACGGCCGTCACGAGCGAGCCTCGGCCCTTTCCATCCAGGTACAGGACGCCAATGCGCCGCCGATCGTCGCGGTCGGCGTCGAGCGACTCGACGAATCGCACCAGATTGAGCGGGACGCAGATGATGTGGCGGATGCCCAGCTCGCGTGTCTTCGAGTGATCTTCGGCCAGGCCCGCATCGAACAGGTCCTGGAGGACGTGCGTCCGGCCGGTCAGGAACACCTGGGTTGGCACCTGCCGGCTGGTCGTAAACGTCGTGTCGTTGAGCGCGTGTCCGGCCGGACCGCGCCCCATCCGGAACTCGAGCCGGCCGTCGCCCGCGGCGAGCATGATGAACCCGCGATCGGCCCGGGTCATCTCGAGCGCGGCGTCGAGCACCAGGGCGAGCACATCCTGCACCAGGCGGCCGGAGCCCAGTGCGCGCAGCCGCTCGAGCAGCTCGGTCATCTGGCGCAGGCCCTCGCGCGGATTCGGCGTGATCTCCTGCGTCTGCAAGTCGTCGTCACCGAGAACGACAATATGGGCGCCACCCGATCGGCCGAGGCGGATCTCGTCGCCGGGCCGCAGCTCGCACTCGGTGACCGGTTCGCCGCCGATGAAGGTGCCATAGCGCGACTGGCAGTCGCGCAGGACGTACCGGCCGTTCTTCTCGAGAATCTCGGCGTGCTCGCGGGAGACTTCGTTGCCGCCGAGCCGGAGGTTGTTGGCCTCGCGTCGCCCGATCGTGAACGGACTCCGGGTGATGGTGACGGTCCATGTGCCGAGGAGGTCACGAACCTGCAGGCGCGGATTGCGCACGGGAGGTCGAGTCTACCTTGGAAAGCGCTCACTCACGATTCGCACCGAAGGCGAGCAGGCGGCCGTCACAGTCTTTCACGACGAATTCGCGCGACTGCCAGGGCATGTCGCCAAGGCCTCGCGTGAATTCGACACCGCGCGCGGCATACTCGGCGTAGAGCGCGTCCGCGTCCTCGATGAACAGGTACGCGTCGAGGAGCTCGTCGGCGTATTTGTCCGGATTCGGCGTAGGCGGCGGGGCGAGCCGAAAGTGAATGGCGTGCTGGTCGCGGGCGACGATGGCGTAGACCGGCGGGTCCTGCCAGGTGCCGCGACAATCGAAACCGAGCTTGTCCCTGTAGTAGTCGAGCGTGGACTGGATGTCCGTTGTGAAGAACTGCGGTGCGATCTGACGGATCATGGACTCAACATAACACTGGAGCCACTGCGGCAAGAGCCTCATTGCCGAACCTCGTGGCGCCACCGCCTGCCGATGCGCTACCTTTCACGCACCCATGCCACGCGGCCGCCCCCTTGAGGTCGACCAGGAACTGCTCGAAGCGTTCAGGCACAGCGGCCTGGTGAACGTCTATCTCGCGAGTGTGCTGCCCGTGGATCTCTGGCGCGCGGCGCCGCCCGGCGGGCGGGGCCGTTCCATTGCCGCGATCGTGGCGCACATGCACAGCCTCCGGCGCACGTTCGCGCGGCTGGGTGGCGCGCGCCCTGGTCCGCCGCGGCTCGATTGGCGACGGGCGACGCCCGCGCAGGCGTGCCGGGCGCTGCAGCGGTCGACGGAGGATCTGGCGCGACTGTTCGAGTCCGCGCTCGCGTCGCGCCAGGCGCGGGTGAAGGGCCTGCCCATGCGCACGATCAAGATGCTCACGTATCTGATGCAGCACGACGCGCATCACCGCGGCCAAATCTGCATGATCGCGCGCGACCTCGGCCACAGGTTCACCGGCGACGACACGATGCGACTGTGGGGCTGGAAAGCGATGGACAGCAAGTGAAAACGCGCCAGGAGACCGCGTTCCTGTTCGACCTCGACGGCACGCTCGTCGACAGCGTGTATCAGCACGTGCTGGCGTGGCGAGAGGCCCTCGCGACCGAGGGCATCGATCTGTCGGTCTGGCGCATTCACCGCAAGATCGGCATGAGCGGCGGACTGTTCACCAACATGCTCCTGCGCGAAACGGGCCTGGAGCTCGATCAGCAGCGGATCGAGCGCCTTCAGCGTCTGCACGCCGACGCATACAGGCGCCATGCCGCGAACATTCAGCCGCTCCCGGGCGCTCGCGAGCTGCTCACGGCGCTGACGAACGCGGAGATCCCGTGGGCCATTGCGACGAGCGGGCGGATGGAGACTGCCGGCCCGATGCTGGAAAGGCTCGGCATCGATCTCAGCCGCATTCCGGTGGTCACCCGCGATCAGGTGAAATACGCCAAACCAGAACCCGATCTGTTTCTTGCCGCCGCCAGCCGCCTGGGTGTTGAGATCGAAACGGCCTCCGTCGTGGGTGACAGCGTCTGGGACATGCTGGCGGCCACGCGTGCCCGCGCGCTCGGGATCGGTCTTCTGTCCGGCGGGTACGGGCCGGAGGAACTGGAACGCGCCGGCGCGTACCGCGTGTACGAAGATCCCGACGATCTGCTGAAGCACCTCGACGAAGTCGGCGGCCGACGTTGAAACTCGAGTTCGTGACAGACTTCCCTGACGTGCGACTTCAACAAGGAGAGCGTTCATGAAATCGCTGCTCGTGGCGGCTATCGCGCTGACGCTCGCCGGCGTCCAGGACAAGACCTACGACCTTCGGCTGGAATGGAAGCCGGTCAAAGGCCACCGCAGTGAGCTCGCCGAAACCAGCGCCTTGAAGCTGTCGGTCACCGTCGCCGGGCTCGGAGAAGTCGTGGCACAGTCAGAGCGCAGCGAGTACCAACGCGCTCGAAACCGTCGCCTCGGTCGACGCCGGGGGCGGTAGCGATCGCACCTGGAGGTTCTCGCAGGCCACGCAGGAGAAGGATGGCCAGAAGAGACTTTTCGGCTTCCACGGCAAGACGGTGCGAATCACTCACACGAAGGGCCAGGCCCGGACGTTTGCCCTCGAAGATGGCGGGGCCTTCCTCGACGGCGATCTTGCCGCGCTGAAGAAGGCCTTCATAGGTGGCGAGGACAACTCGGAGTCAGGGAAGCCATCCGGCGCGGAAGTGTTCGCACCCAGGTCGCCGGTCAAGGTTGGCGAGTCCTGGACTCCCGACCTCAAGACGATCGTCAGTGCCATGCTGGACCGCGAGATGGCGGCCGGCGTCGACCTGGAGAAGTCCAGGGCCGTGTTCACGCTCAAGTCAGTTGAGCGCCGCGCCGGCGCCGACTACGGGGTCATCGAAGGCGTACTGGAAGTGCCCCTGCGCCAGATGGGGCCGATGACGCTGGAGACGCCCATCCTCTTCAGAATCACCATGAGTCTCGACGCCTGTATCGACGGCACGCTTCCCGACGGCGTGCTCAACATGGCCGTCGAGATGAAGGGGAAGAGCCCGGTCGCAGGCCCAAACGGCCAGGTCGAGATGACGCTCGACATGACCGCGACCGGCAAGGCCACCGTCAAGACGGTGAGGTAGTCCGAAGAGATTAGTTCGTCTCAGTCCCGCCGGCGATTCGTGACAAGCAAGTCGTACGCGAACCCGCCGATCAGACCGCCGACGAGCGGCCCGGCGATCGGGACCCACCACCAGCCGTTGCCGGCGCGAAACACTTCCCCGCCCCAGCCGGCGACGGCCGTGAACAGCCGCGGACCGAGATCGCGCGCGGGATTGATCGCGTACCCGGCGTTGTAGCCGAACGTCATCCCGATGACCGTCACGATGAGACCGACCACGACCGGCGCGATCTTCGAATCTGGCGCGAGGTTCTTCGTGTCGCTGATCGCAAAGATCAGCAGGAGCAGCACGGCCGTGCCGACGACCTGATCGATGAAGCCGCCAGGGAACGTGCTGAGAAAGGCCTGCGGGTAGGTCGCGAAGATGCCGGCCGTGCCCTGCGGTCCCACCACCTGCCGCACGCCCCCGTCGAAGTGGTCGAACGCCTCACGATACGTGACGAACGTCACGAGCGCGCCGGTGAAGGCGCCGGCGAGCTGCGCCGCGCTGTACGGAACGACCTTGCCCCACGGGAACCCGCGCCGCACCGCCAGGGTGAGCGTCACCGCGGGATTCAGGTGCGCGCCGGAAATGCCGCCGGCCACGTACACGCCCATGACGACCGCGAGGCCCCAGCCGAGGTTGATCGAGAGATACGATCCGTTCGCCTGACCGGAGAGCGACACCTGCGCGACGACGGCGGTTCCGAGCAGGATGAGAATGAATGTGCCGAGGAACTCGGCTAGCATCTCACGCAGCGTTTCTCGCGTCATATTCGCAACCTCGAGGTCGATGTGTCGTACATCCTTGCGCTGGACCAGGGCACGACGAGCTCGCGCGCTATCCTGTTCGATCGAGACGGGGCGATCAAGGGCGTAGCGCAGCGCGAGTTCCGGCAGATCTTTCCGCAGCCCGGCTGGGTCGAGCACGATCCGCTGGAGATCTGGACGTCGCAGGCGAGCGTCGCCGTGGAGGTCCTCGCCGGTGCCGGCGTGCGGGCGAGTGACGTCGCCGCGATCGGCATCACCAACCAGCGCGAAACCACCATCGTCTGGGATCGCAGGACCGGCGAACCCATCGCCAACGCCATCGTCTGGCAGGATCGACGTACGGCGGATGCGTGCAGCCGGCTGCGATCGGACGGCGCCGAGCCGCTGTTCCGCGAGCGCACGGGCCTGGTGCTCGACGCGTATTTCTCCGGGACGAAGCTCGCCTGGATGCTCGATCACGTCGAGGGTGCCCGCGCGCGGGCGGAAGCCGGCGAGCTGGCGTTCGGCACGGTGGACTCCTGGCTGCTCTGGAAGCTCACGGACGGCCGCCTGCACATCACCGACGCGAGCAACGCCTCCCGCACCCTGCTGTTCAACATCCACACGCTCCAATGGGATGACGACCTGCTGCGCGCGTTGCGCGTGCCACGAGGCGTGCTGCCGGAGGTGCGCAGCTCGAGCGAGGTGTACGGCGAGGTCACGACGGCACTTGGACTCGAGTCTGTCGCCCTCGGCGGGATCGCCGGCGACCAGCAGGCCGCGCTCTTCGGGCAGATGTGCACGTCGCCCGGCCTGACGAAGAACACGTACGGCACCGGCTGCTTCATGCTGCAGAACACCGGCACGAAGGCGCCCGCGTCACGGCACCAGTTGCTGACGACCGTCGCCTGGACACGCAACGGCGTGGCAGAGTACGCGCTCGAAGGCAGCGTCTTCATCGGCGGCGCCGTCGTGCAATGGCTGCGCGACGGCCTCGGCGTGATTCGATCGTCGGGCGACGTCGAAGCGCTCGCCCGATCGGTCCCCGACAACGGCGACGTGTATCTCGTCCCCGCGTTCGCCGGGCTCGGCGCGCCGCACTGGGATCCGTACGCGCGCGGCGCGATCGTGGGGCTGACGCGCGGCGCCACGGCCGGCCACATCGCGCGCGCCGCGCTCGAGTCGATCGCCTTTCAGTCGGCGGATCTCCTCGACGCGATGCAGGCGGATGCGGGGGTCCGGCTGGCCGAGCTTCGTGTGGACGGCGGCGCGGCGCGGAACGACTTCCTGATGCAATTCCAGTCGGACATGATCGGCGCGCCCGTCGTTCGACCCCAGATCACCGAGACGACGGCTCTCGGCGCGGCGTATCTGGCGGGACTCTCGGTCGGGTTCTGGAAGAGCGATGACGAGATCGCCAGCCAATGGCGCATCGACCGTCGCTTCGAGCCGGCGATGCCGTCGTCACGGGTGCGCGAGCTGCGCGGGCGCTGGACGCAGGCGCTGGAGCGCGCCAAAGGCTGGCAGACGGCCTGACGGCGCTTCGGTTGATCCTCCTGGCCTCGAACGACAGGAGAGTCATCGGCTGTCAATGACGCGAGGCGGCCAGGCCGTGCGGTTGCCGAAGTATTGGTACGTGCTCCACGGATCGGCGTCGCTCGTGGCGCGCGGATCCTGCGTCTCGCGCATCCAGGCCTCGAGCATCGAACGCAACCGTGCGCGCGCCGACGCGTGCATGGGTGCGTCAATCACGTTCACGAGCTGGTGCGGGTCGCTGGAGAGCGCGTAGAGCTCTTCGGCCGGGCGTTTCGCGAACGCCCGCGCGTAGAACGGCGCGATCGCCGGATCATCCCGATACGCCAGGACAAAATCCTTCGACGGCCCGTGATCGACGTCGCCGAACGGCCCAACCGCCGAGACCATCACCGGATCGCCCGCCGGCCACCGGTCGGGGGCGAAGTTGCGAATGAGGAAATAATCGCGCGTCCTGACGCCCCTGACCGGGTAGCTGAGATTTCCTGCACGGACATAGGCGTGTCGCTCGCGTTCAACGAACACGCGATCGCGTCCCTCCTCTGCGCGCCCGCCGATGAGCGGCAGCAGGCTCCGGCCCGTCATCTGGGGCGGCGGCGTCAGGCCGGCAGCCTCCAGGATCGTGGGCGCCAGGTCGGTGAGCGACACGAATGAGTCGACCACTTCGCCCGGTCGTGCGCGCCCGGGCCAGCGGACCGCCAACGGCACGCGCGAGCCGCCGTCGTACACCGACGCTTTGTCGCGTGGAAACGGCCGCCCGTTGTCGGCGGTGACGATAACGACCGTGTCCTGGAGACGTCCGACCTGCTCGAGTCGCGCGAGGGCATCGCCAAGGGTCCGGTCAAAGCGCTCGACTTCGGCGTAGTAGTCGAGAAGGTCATCCCGAACAACACCGTCGTCCGGCAACGTCGGAGGAACCTGCGCGGCGCCGCGTTTCAGGCCCGCTTGCTGCGCGAGACCTGGCTCGTACGGCCGATGCGGATCGCTTGGGCCGATCCAGAACGCAAACGGTCGATCAGCAGGCAGCTTCTCGAGGAACGCCGCGAAGCTCTGGAATGCAGGACCCGCCGGGTTTCGCGTGCGTCCACCCGCCTGGACATCGCCAGGACCCCAGCCTTTGCCGGTGAAGCCAACGGCATAACTGGCGCTCTCGAGCAGATCGGGATACACCGCGAACTTTGCAGGCAGCGTGCTCCAGAGATTGCCGCCCGACTCCAACCTGTGCGGCCACTGTCCCGTCAGGATCGCGCCACGCGAAGGAGTGCACGAGGGTGCGGCCGCAAACGCGTGCGTGAACCTGAGGCCTTCGCGTGCGATCCGATCGAACGCCGGCGTCCGTACTCCGGTGTTCCCGAGGATCCCGGCATCCGGAAACGACCAGTCGTCGGCAATCACGAGCAGCACGTTCGGCCGCGTGGCGGGCCGTTGCCCGGACGTCTGCTGGACCGACGAGGCGAGAGCGGCAACCGCGGCCGCTGCCAGCGCGAACCGGATGGACATGATTGGTACCCTCACAATGATTGCAGAAAGACACCGGGACCGACTAATCTGCGTGGCGCTTCCCCACAACCCGGGTCCTTCCCCGCGCGAGCGGCGGAGGAAAACACCATGGCATTGACTCAGGACAATCGGCCGATGGCGATCTCGACACCGCTTGGCAAGGACGTGCTGCTGCTCCGGCGATTCTCCGGGCACGAAGCGATGTCGCGGCTCTTCAGATTCGAGCTCGACCTCGTCTCCGAGGTCGCTCCAGCGATCGACTTCGACGACATCGTCGGCAAGACGGTCACGGTTTCCCTGAAGCATCGCGGCGGGACGCGGTACTTCAACGGGATGGTCAGCCGGTTCTCGCAAGGGACGACGGACGGCGCGCTGGCCTGCTACCAGGCCGAGGTCGTGCCCTCGCTCTGGCTGCTGACCCGGACGGCCGACTGCCGGATCTTCCAGAAAACGACCGTGCCGGACATCATCACGAAGGTCTTCAGGGACCTCGGGTTCACCGATTTCAGGATGCAGGTGCAGGGAACGTTCGAGCCGCGCGAGTTCTGCGTCCAGTACCGTGAGACGGACTTCAACTTCGTCTCGCGGCTGATGGAACAGTACGGCTTGTACTATTTTTTCGAGCACAGCGACGGCAAGCACACGATGGTGATTGCCAACGCGCCCGCGTCGTATCAGACGTGCAATCCGGAAAGCGTGCAATTCCAGAGCACGACCGGAGCGGCGCCGAGCGGCGTGGTGACCACCTGGTCCCATCAGTACGAGATTCGCCCAGGCAAGTGGTCGATGACCGACTACAACTTCATGACGCCGCACGCCGCGCTTGCCGTGACGGCCAACAGCGCGTTTCCAAATCCGAAGCTGGAGGTCTACGACTATCCGGGCGAGTACTTCACCAAGCCAGAGGGCGAAGCCGTCGTGAAGATCCGGATCGAAGAGGAGGAGACGTTTCGCCAGGTTGCGGACGGGACGAGCGGCTGCCCGCAGTTCGTCGCGGGCGGGAGGTTCAAGATTTCAGGAAACAGCCGGCCGGATCTCGACGGATCGTACGTCCTGACCGCGGTGACTCACACCGCGACCGAGCCCGGGTACGGAACGGCTGGCGGAGCGGCCGGCTTCACGTACGCGAACTCGTTCTCGTGCATTCCGGCCGCCGTGCCGTTCCGTCCGAGCCGCACGACGCCTCGGCCGATCGTTCAAGGATCGCAGACGGCCGAGGTCGTCGGCCTCAGAGGCGAGGAGATCCACACCGACCAGTTCGGGCGCGTGAAAGTGCAGTTCCACTGGGATCGGGAGGGCAAGCGGGACGAAAACAGCTCGGGCTGGATCCGCGTCTCGCAACCCTGGGCCGGCAAGCAGTGGGGCACGATTGCGATTCCGCGCATCGGCCAGGAGGTCATCGTCGACTTTCTCGAAGGGGATCCCGATCAGCCGATCATCACCGGCCGCGTCTACAACGCCGAGCAGATGCCGCCGTACCCGCTCCCGGCCGGGGCCGTCGTGAGCGGCACGAAGTCGAACACCACCAAAGGCGGCGGCGGGTTCAACGAGATCTCACTCGACGACACGAAGGGCAACGAGCGCATCACGATTCACGCCCAGCGCGACTCGCAGACGACGATCGGCCACGATCGAACGATCTCGGTGGCAAACGACGAGACGACGGCCGTCGGGCACAACCAGACGGAGACCGTCGGATCGAACCAGACGATCACCGTGGGCGCGAATCACACGGTGACGGTGAGCAAGGACGAGAAGATCACGATCGGCGGCGGCCGCACGCATCAGGTTGGAAAAGACGACGCGCTCGAGGTCGGCAAGAACCTCGTGATCAACGCCGGCGACAGCGTCACGATCAAGACAGGCGACGCGTCGCTGACGATGAAAAAGGACGGCACGATCACCCTCAAGGGGAAGAACATCACGATCACCGGTTCGGGCGCGATCAGCATCAAGGCTGCGGGCGACGTGGTCATCAACGGGAGCAAGATCGGCACGAACTAGCCGCCTGCTGCGCGAGGCACCTCCCCTGCCGCTCGCTCGGCGAGTAGAACCAGCATGACGACGCCGATCAGCAGGCCGGCGATGAGCTGAATCAGTGCGAGGAGGTTCAGCCACGGCGCCGCTTCGACTCGCCCGCGTACCAACGCGGTGTGTCCGAGCACGTTGATCAGACCCCAGAGCCCCCACGCGAACAGGAACCCGCCACCGATCCATGCCAGCGTGAGGGGAACCCGGAAATGAGTCGAACGGCCGAGGCGGTGCACGAGCAGCAGCGCCCCGACCGCCGCCGCCACCATCGTCACGCCGTCGACGGCGTTGACGATGGACGACGAACGCGTCCGCGCGTTCACCAGCTCCTCCGGGAGCGCGATCGTCGAACCCACTGCCCAGGCAAGATGGAACGCGCCAGCCACGATCGCCATGAGCGCTGCCGCATTCGCCAGCGGTACCTGCACGCGATGCGTCGGCCCCGGCGCCACGGCTCGCGCGGTGGACGAAAGCACGGCAGCCCAGCGGACTCGTGCGTACAGCACGAATGCGAGGCTGAGCCCGATCCCCAACCCGACGAATTCCGCATAGACGAGCGAGTAGACCCACGCATGGACAGGTCCGCCGATCGGCGGCGCGGTGGCCCGGAACGTCAGCGCTCCGGCAATGACGGTCGCGGGCACGGCGAGGACGAATCTCGTGAGGAGTCCCATCGCCACCCAGACCGGCGGCAGGACGAGCCAGGCCGGCAGGCGCTGTCCCCACGCATGAGTGAAGGCCAGCGCAATCGCGATGCCGACGAGATCCATGCCGGCGGTGGCGACGTTGAGCGCGACCATGCTGGCGTCGCGCATCATCGCGGGGTCAGCGACGCCGAGCTGGCCGCCGGTGAGCCAGATCACCTTGAGCGCCAGGTAAGGCACGGCGCAGGCGATCGCGCCGTAACCGACGATGAGCCGCAACACGGCCGGACGATCCTACCTTGCGCGCCGGTACGGCTGTGCGTGCTAGTCTTAGGACTGGTAGTGGTAATGACGCAGGAATCGAAAGTAGATGTCTTCTGGGGTGAGATCAGCCCCTGCGATCACTCGGTCCAAATCTACGAGAATGACGAGGCGTTTCTCGACGCCGTCGAAGGCTTCGTCGCCGGCGGGCTCCGGACAGGCGACGCCGCGATCGTCATCGCCACGCCGGCGCACCGGCTGAGCCTGTCGAGACGACTGGTCGCGCAGGGCCTGGATCTCGACGCCGCGGCCGCCGACGACCAGTACATCGAGCTCGACGCGGAACAGACCCTGAACCAGTTCATCCGTCAGGGCTGGCCCGACGACGAGCTGTTCGGTCAGTGCGTTCGCCACATCCTCCAGCGCGCGAGAAAAGACGGACGGCGCGTTCGCGCGTTCGGTGAGATGGTGGCGCTGCTCTGGGCGCAGGGTCACAACGGCGCGACGGTCCGCCTCGAGCACCTGTGGCAGGGCCTCTGTCGAGACCAGGCGTTTCCGGTGTTCTGCGCCTATCCGCGAAGCGGCTTCACGCAGAATGCGATGAGCTCGCTGGAAGAGATCTTCGCGGCCCACACGAGAGTCGTAGGACACGCTCACTGAAGTGGCTTCACTGCTTTTTTTTTAGCGGCGTGGGGCCCCACCCCCACGCCTCGGGCTGAGCTGTGGCTCCGGCACTTCACCAACTCCCCTCCTCGCGCCTAGACGACGTCGTTTCCGTGATGAGCGACGCGTTCTACTCGTATCCGGTCATGCGGTACATCGTCGGCGCGGGACACGCCGACTATGACAGCCGCCTGCGCCGGCTGGTGGAGTTCTTCGTCTTTCGCCGTGTGCGCAACGGCGCCCCGCTCCTGGGGATGGTTGACGATCGCGGCGACGTCGTCGCGGCCGCGACGATGACGCTGCCGGTCGAACCGGAGATACCGGCCGACGTGATTGCGCGCCGCGATGCGCTCTGGCACGAGCTGGGGGACGACGCGCGTCTGAGATACGACACCTATGCGAGGACGATGAACGCGTTCGCGGTCGCAGATCCGCATCACCACCTGAACATGATTGGCGTGAGGCACGCGGACATGGGACGCGGACTGTCGCGGCCGCTTCTCGAAGCCGTCGTCAGGCTGGCCGAGGAGGATCCGGCCTCATGCGGGGTCTCGCTCACGACGGAGGTCGCGAGGAATCTCTCCCTCTACGAGCACTTCGGCTACGAGATCGTCGGCTCCGCGCGCGTGGCGCCAGAGCTCGAGAGCTGGGCGTTGTTCAGACCCATCCCCTCCAGGCGATCTCCGAACCGCGGATCCTGACGCAGGCAGTCCCACTGCGGCGACACGCCAAGATCGACGAGGCAGGGATCGCGGCTGTCGATGGCGCGATCGAGGTGCCTGAATGCGGTGTCGAAATCGCCGAGCTCGCCGTAAAACAGCGCGAACTGCATCGGCGGCGCCCCATGCGCGGCGGCTTGTTGAAGACCATAGGCCAGCATCCGCCGCCGCCCGCCGTTCTCGAACAACTCCCTCATCTCGTCGAGCATCTCTTTGGGAGCGCCGGCCAGGGCTGCATGCCTCAGCGACTCCTCCTGATATCGCTGGCTCGTCCCCATTCTTGAGATGCGCCCCCGCGATGTACTCGCGCGCCAGGAGATGCCCGGGATCGGCAGCCAGCGCACGGTTCGCCCACTCGATGACCTTGTCGTACTGGCGCTGGTTCCAGTAGGAATGGGCAATCTGCAACAGAACGCGCGCCGACACTGGATTGCGCTCGAGGGCCTTCTGCCTGACGGCGAGACCGCCGTCCAGGTCGCCAAGGGTGTCGAGCAGGCGCCCGTACAGAAGGTACGCATCGGTGTGATCGGGATCGAGGTCGAGCGCGCGCTCGAGACTCCGTCGTGCGCCGGTCCAGTTCCAATCGCTCAGGAACAGCACGGCGCCGAGCGCGACCTGCGCGTCGGCGCACGAGTCGTCCATCGCGAGCGCCCGGAGCGCGGCCGTCCTCGCGGCCGCGTACGCGTCGGCCGGCGACGCGAGGCGCAGCTCGGCCGCGGCGCAATGCGCGAGCGACAGGCCGGCGTGCGCCGGCGCGTACGTCGGATCCAGATCGATCGCCGATTGAAACGCCTCGATCGCCTTCGGAATCTCGGCGCGCGAGCTCGTCAGCAGATGCGTGCGCCCGCGGCCGATCAGCTCGTGAACGGCCGGCGAGGCCGGCAGCACGCCGAGCGGCCAGCGTGTCGGCAGCACTTCCGCGGTGGCAGATTTTCGCACGACGTCAGCCGAGAAACGGTACCCGGCGCGCGACACCGTCTCGATGTAGCGCCGCACCGCGCCCGGATCGGCGAGCGCTTTCCGGAGGGCCGAGATGTGCACCGAGAGGATGCCTTCCTGGACGTAGGTCCCGGGCCAGACGAGCTGCAGGAGTTCATCCTTGGAGACGAGGTGTCCCGCCCGGCGGACCAGCGCGACCAGCACATCGTGCGCCTTCGGCTCGAGCGCGACGTCCACACCGTCAGAGACGAGACGGCGCTCCGGGACGTCGAGCACGAACGGTCCGAACTCGTAACGCTCACGGCTGCCCATGACGGATTAGGCGAATCTTAGCAATTCCCTCGGGACTTGGATCACGCCGTGGTGCCACGCTGTTCGCGGAGGAACTCATGAGCGATCCATTCGTGGGAACGTGGAAACTGAATCGAGACGGGTCGGCATTCGACGCGAATCATCGCCCCTCGGACGGCACGATGCACCTCGAACGGACGGCGAATGGCGAGTACCGGCTGACAGCGTGGGGCCGGAACGAGAAGGGCGAGCCGTGCGCCGAACGGCCCCAGATATTCATTCCGGATGGCCGGCCCTACCCCGTCCCGGACATGCCCGGCCTGACCGCCGTCACCACCCGGCCCGATCCTCAGACGCTCCGCGCCGAGGTCAAGCGTGAAGACGGCTCGATTCGCAGGCGCGGGCACGTATGTCGTCAGCACCGACGGCGCGTCGCTCGTGGCGACGACCGCCGGGTTCGACTCTCAGTTGCGGCGTTTCGAAATGAAGACCGTGTGGAACAGAGTCTAGACCACCGGGATGCTGATGGTGACCACGGCGCCGCCCGCCGGGTGATTCGCGGCCGCGATGGTGCCGCCGTGGTCATCGACGAGCGACCGCGCGACGGCAAGGCCCATGCCCATGCCGCTGGGCTTCGTGGTCACGAACGGCTCGAAGATGCGCTGCTCCATGCCGTGCGTGAATCCATCGCCCCGATCGTGCACGACGATGAGCGCGTTGCCCTTGCCGTCGACACTCGTGTGCACCGCGACGACGCGCTCCGGCGCGGGCCGGTCCGCGACGGCGTCCATGGCGTTCGTGACGACGTTCAGGAGCACCTGCTCGAGGTCGATGCGGTGGCCCCGCACGAGGAGCGGCCCGTTCGCGAAGTCGAACGACACGGAGACGTTGCGAAGCACGGCGTCACTCGCGATCAGCATCCCGACGTCGCGAACGACCGCGTTCGCGTCCAGCCTGACGGGCGGCCGCTCCGTGCGCGTCACCATCTCGCGCACCCGCCGAATCACGTCACCCGCGCGTTGATCCTCCTCGATGATGTCCACGACGATGTCGCGGAGATCGGCGAGCGAGGCGCCACCGGAATCGATGACTCGTCTCGCGGCCTGGGCGTTGCTCAGAATGCCGGTGAGCGGCTGGTTCAACTGGTGCGCGAGCGAAGCCGTGAGCTCCCCCATGCTCGAGAGACGCGCCATGTGCGCGAGCTCCTGACGCGTGCGTTGCACTTCGAATTCGGCGCGACGTCGCGCACAGGCGTTGGCGACGACCTCGGCGATGAGCTGCAGTTGCAGCAGCGCCGGGGCGGGCCACTCACGCGGGGCGAGCGTGGCCACCGAGAGCGCGCCCTGCACCTGGCGGCCGGCCAGCAGCGGGAGCACGACCGCCGACTGGAGCCCGCACGACTTGAACGACTCGCGATCCCGGACGGCGTCCTTCGGCAGCCGATCGATCGAGTCGCAGACCATCGTCTCGCCGGCCGCGACCTGCCCGAAGACCCAGGGGAACTCGTCGGTGCAATCGATGCCGGCCAGCGTCGCCGCGACCGGCTGGCACCACTTGCGGGCGACCTGCAGGTCGCCGCCATAATCGCCGGCCTGAAGGAGGCCGACGTACTCGACGCCGAAGAACTCGCCGACGCGGCGCAGCGTATCGTCGAAGGCCGAGAGCGGTGCGCCGCTCGGCCAGTGGACGAAGGCGCCGGCAATCGTCGAGAGCAGCGCCTCGAATCGCAGACGCTCCGCCAGATCGGCCGCGCCCCGGCGGCGCTCCTCGAGCAGCCCGGCGACGCACATGAGCGGCACGCCCATGATCGTCAGGTACATCTGCACCGCCATCAGGCTCTCGAGCGGCGGCAGGACATCGAACGGGCGGTGACCGATGCGCGTCTCGTAGCTGGCGACGAGCGCCGACACGAACAGCGCCGCGCTCACGCCGCCGACGCCGAATCGGATGGCCGCCCAGAAGAAGAACGGCAGGAGCAGCACCGACGGCGTGCGCGGCAGGCCGGGCACGGCGGCCGAGCCGCCGAAGACCCACACCGCGGCGACGGTGAGCGCCGCGGCCAGGGCGACGGCCTCGACGAGGCGCCGATGGCCCGGGTACGCGAAGCCCCGAATCATCGCCACTGCCGCGCTGACCAGCACAGGCACGACGCTCAGTTCGGTGAGGGCATTGGCAAAGGTGCGCGTGCGCCACACCTGCCAGTACGGCTCGCCGTCCACCAGATGGACGACTGTCGCGTCGGCAAATGACGAGAGGATTGGCGCCGCGAGCCCGGCCGCGCCGATGAAGACGGCGACACGGCGGAAGGTATTGAACTGGGTCGGCGAGTCGCTCCACAGCCGGAGGCCGGCCGCGGCGATCACCGCTTCACTGCAATTGGTGAGGAACAGCAGCCCCACGAGCGGCGGGGACATCCCGGCGCCCAGCTCGCCGCCCAGATGCACGGGAAGCGCGGCAGCAACGCACACCCACCACTGCCGCACGGGGACCAGCAGGAGCGCAGACGTGAGGACCGCGTTCGGCGGCCAGAGCACGGACGTGGCGGCGGGCGGAAAGGTGAGCGTCAGCCCGATCTGGACGCCGACGTAGTACGCGACGGCCACCGAGACCGCGGCGAGCACCAGTTGGCGCCCCTCGAGGCGCTCGATCACATGTCCGCGGATCGGAGGCGAAACCAGAACGTGCTCCTTGCCAAGCCGAGCCATTGTATTGCAACGGCGTGGATGTAATATCCGTCTCCATGACCCCCCATCCGCGCCGCACGCTCGCCACGCTCATCGTCGCGTTGCTTGTCGGGTTTGGCTCCGCCTTTGTGCCGGCAGCCGAGCAGGCCGCGGCCACAAAAGTCCTGACGGTGGACGACTACACCCGCTGGCGCAGCATCAGCGGCGCCGAGATCTCGGGCGACGGCAAGTGGGTGACCTACGTCGCTGCAGCTGACCAACACGCCGACGGCCGAGACGAAGCCGGTGCTGCACCTGCTGAATCTCGAGACCAGCCAGGACGTCGAGGTCGCGAACGCGACCGGCGGCACGTTCTCGGCCGACTCGAAGTGGATCGCGTATCAGGTGGATCCAGGCGGCGGGCGCGGGCGCGGCGGGCGTGGCGCGGCGGCGAGCGCCGAGGCGGCGGCGCCGCAAGCCGCCTGCGACAGGCTCAGGGCAGGCCCCTTCGACAAGCCCGGGGCAGGGGCCGGCGACGACGACCGGGCGCGCGGCGCGAACGCCGCCGGCGCCGCCGCGTCGCGTCGAACTGCGCAATCTCGCGACGGGCGCGGTGCAGGTCGTGGCAGGACATTCAGTCGTTCACGTTCTCGCCGAACTCGACGCATCTCGTGCTGCGGCGCCGGCCGCCCAGCGCCGCCGGGCGCGGCGGGCCGCGCCGGCGGGACCGGCGGCGGCGGTGCACGCCCGGCGGCGGCGGCGGTGGCGGCGGCGCGCGCCAGCAGCTGCGGCCGACGCGCCGGCCGGACCCGCGCGGCGTGGACGTCACCGTGCACAACCTCGTCGACCGGCCGCGATCAGCTGCTCGGCAGCGTCGGCGACATCTCGTTCAACAAGGCGGGCGAGCTGCTCGCCTACACCGTCGACGCGGCGGTGAAGGACAGCAACGGCCTGTTCGTCCTCGATCTCGCGCAGCGGCCGCGTGAACCCGCTCGACAACGACGCGCAAGCTCTACAACCGCCTGACGTGGAACGACGACGGCACGGCGCTCGCCGTGCTCAAGGGGCTCGACGTCGAGAAGATGCGCGAGCGCGAGAACGTGCTGCGTCGTCTATCCGAACGTTCAGGCGGCGCTCGGCGACGCGCGCCGAAGCCGCGCCGGTGACGCTCGATCCCGCGAAGACCGACGGGCTTCCCGAAGGGCTGGGTCGTGAGCGATCGCGCGGCGCTCGTCGTGGAGCGACGACAACAAGCGCGTCTTCTTCGGCATGAAGGAGCAGGTGCGCGGTCCCGCGACGCGCGCCGGCGCGAACACCGACGAAGTCGCCGACGTCGACGTCTGGAACACGGCCGACGAGCGCATCCAGTCGCAGCAGATGGTTCGCGCCGAGGCGGATCGCAACTTCACGTTCCGCGCAGCGCTTCGACGTCTCCGCCGGCACGCTTCGTCAAGCTCGCCGACGAGACGATGCGCGACATCGACATCGCGCCGACCGGCAAGTGGGCCGTCGGCCGCGACACGCGCGGCTACATCCACGACTACGAGGCCCGGCGGCCGACATCTATCGCGTGAACACGACGACCGGCGAGCGCACGCTGATGTTCAAGAACTCGCTGATCGGCAGCGGACGTCTTCGGCATCTCGCCGAACGGCAAGCACTTCCTGTTCTGGAAAGACAGCAAGTTCCAGGCGTACGACCTCGACGCGGCCGCGTCGCGAACGCTCGGCGGCACCACCGCCGTCAGCTTCATCGACATGGAATTCGATCACCCGGGCCCGAGGCCGTCGTACGGCATCGCCGGCTACACGAGCGACGGCAACGCCGTCATCGTGCAGCATCGCTACGACCTGTGGCTGCTGCCGCTCGACGGATCGGCGGCGCGCAATCTGACGAACGGGTTCGGCACGCAAGAACGAGATCCGGTTCCGCGTCGTCCGCACGGCGCCGCTCGATCCGCTGGGCGCGACCCCGGTGGCGGAGCGCCCGGCGGCGCCGCGGCGGCGGCGGCCCGCGCGCCACAAACGATCGATCTCTCGAAGCCGATCACGCTCTCCGCCTACGGCGAGTACACGAAGAAGGCCGGCTTCTACGAGCTGGCCGAACGGCCAGCTGCAGGAGCTCGTCTACGAGGACGCGTCGTTCAGCACGCCGGCGCGCGCGGCGAAGGCGGAGAAGTATCTGTTCACGCGGCAGACGTTCGTCGAGTTCCCGGACCTGCGCGTCTCCGGGCCGGACTTCAAGGACTCGAAGAAGATCACCGACGCCAACCCGCAGCAGACCGAGTACCTCTGGGGCCGTCGCATCCTGTTCGACTTCAAGAACAAGGACGGCGTGCGGCTGCAGGGCATCCTGGCGATTCCAGACGACTACAAGCCGGGCGAGAAGCGGCCGATGATCGTCACCTTCTACGAGAAGAACTCGCAGAACCTGCACCGCTACAGCGCGCCGTCGTACCTCACCGGCATGGGCGCGTCGCCGATTCAGGCGGTGAGCGAGGGCTACCTGACGATGCTGCCGGACATCCACTTCCGCACCGGCTCGTCGCACAGCGACATGCTCGAGTGCGTCGAAGCGGCGGTGAGGAAGGTGATCGAGATGGGCTACGTCGATCCGAAGCGGATCGGCGTCAACGGCCACAGCTACGGCGGCGAAGGCGCGGCGTTCATCGGCACGCGATCGAAGATGTTCGCGGCGGTCGGCATGGGCGCCGGCGTCACCGATCTCTACTCGGACTTCAACCAGAGCTGGGGCTGGTCGTATCAGGTGACCGGCGGCAGCGGCGCCAACGGCCACGACTACTACCTCTTCGGCCAGGGCCGCTGGGGCTTCGCGCCGTGGGACAACCCCGAGGTGTATCCGCTTCGAGTCCGCGATCACGCACGTGCGGACGCGTCGGCGCCGTTCCTCATCATGCACGGCACCGCCGATCCGACGGTGTCGTTCAGCGAAGGCATGAACTTCTACAACGCGCTGCGCTACAACAACAAGAAGCGCGATCCTGCTCGCGTACCCGGGCGAAGGTCACGGGCTGCGCGGCATGGCGAATCGCAAGGACCTGACGATCCGGTACTTCGAGTTCTTCAATCACTACCTGAAGGGCGCGCCGGCGCCGAAGTGGCTGACCGACGGCGTGCCGTTCCTGGAGAAAGATCGTCGGTAGAGCGGTTCGTTCTTCACCCTTCACGGTGAGTTCTTGAGATAATCCCGGCCTCCCCGGGACCGGAGCGCCGTATGGCCGCGAAGAAGCGCGCCTCGAAGAAGTCCGCCTCATCGAAGTCCGGAACACGAAAGCGCGCGGGGGCCAGGCGCACGGCGACGAAGCGCGCCGCTGTCAAGCGATCGCGGCGCGCGCAAGCGGCCCCCAAGCCTGTGCGCAAGCCGGCGCACCCGCCTGAGCCGGAGGGCGGCCCGTTCGCGCGCCGGCGCGCATTCGTCGAAGAGCGGACGACGCCGCTGGGGCCGAAAGTGGAGGGCGCCGCAGCGTTGCCCGGCGGCGCGCGCGCGGTCGAGACGCGCGTGCTGCCGCCGCAGGAATTTCGAAAGCAGGCCGTCGAGGCGTACCGGCGCCGGCAGCAGCAGGGACTCGCGCGCGAAGGGCGCATCGCGCGGGCGCGCGCGGTCGATGAGGCGATGCCGCAACCGCCGGCCGACGGGCGTACTTCTGACGAACAGGCGGAAGACGATCTCCTCGGGCCGCCGCCCGACGACGAAGACCGGCGCGGAAGACGCGCGCGCGCCGTGGCGCAGCCACGCGAGCCGATCACAGCGCCGCCGGCGAACAACTGGATTCCAATCGGCCCTTCAGTCCTTCGTAAAGGCCAGGGCGGCACGCTCCCGTCAACGAGCGGGCGCTGTAACGGCCTGGCGGTCGCTTCCGGTGGAACGCGTGTGTACGCCGCCGCGGCCAACGGCGGCGTCTGGCGCTCCGACAACGAGGGCCAAACGTGGCGATCGCTGATGGACGCGTGGGATTTGAATCCGACGACGGCCAGCTCCGACTCGCTCGCGTGCGGATCGATCGCGATCGATCCGTCCGATCCCGATCGCATCTTCGTCGGCACGGGCGACGGCAACGAGGCGATCTTCTTCGGCGTCGGCCCGGTCGTCTCGACCGACGGCGGCGTGAACTGGGCGACCGAGCCGGTCGCGTCCGGCAGTCCGTCGCTCGGCGGCCAGTCGATGAACGCCGTCGCCGTCGATCCGAACAGCACCAACCGGGTGGTGGCCGGCACCTTCCAGGGCGTGTACCGCCGCGAGCCCAATCCAATGGGCGGGTTCCACTGGGCGCGCAAGACCGGGCCGACCGGCGCCATCTCGAGCGTCGTGGTCGCGCAGACGGGCGGCGTGACGACGTTCTTCGCGGCGCCGTTCAGCGGTCCTGTGTTCTCGTCGGCAGACGGCGACACCTGGAACGTCCTCGGAACCGGCTTCCCCACCGCTGACGTCGGCCGTGTCGGACTCGCCGTGCGCTCGACCGATCCGTCCGTCGTGTACGCGCTGGTCGCGAAGGCGTCTGACAACCTGATCCTTGGCGTGTTTCGGCTTCATGGCACGACCTGGAAGCCGGTGACCGGGGCGCCCGCCGATCTGTTTGGCACGCCAGGCTTCGGACAGGGCACGTACGATCTGGCGATTGCGGTCGATCCCAACAACGTCAATCGAGTGTTCCTGGGTGGCTCGACGATCGCGTCGAGCGGCGAGTGGTCGGGCGCCGTGTACCGGTCAACGGTCACGAGCAGCGGCAGCGGCGCGGCGACGACTTTCTCGATGACGAATACCTTTGTCGGCAATTCCGTGCACGCCGACATTCACTGCCTGGCGTTTGCGCCGGGGGACTCGAGCAAGCTCTGGCTGGGTTGCGACGGTGGCGTCTATTACTCGACCACCCCCGGCGGCTCGGGTGACATCTTCATCTCGCGCAACAGCGGCCTGCAGACGCTCACGATGAACCAGGTCGATCACCATCCGACCGAGGACGCGGTCGTGTTCGGCGGCACGCAGGACAACGGCGGCGCGCGATTCACCGGAGAGGAAGCGTGGCTGCATTCGGTGTGGGGCGATTGCGGCGCGTTCGTCGTCAACTGGAACGATCCGTACAAGATCCTGGCGACGTACGTGGGCAAGTCGATCAATCGCGCGACCGACGGCGGCACCCGCTACAACTACTCGGCGGTCGACGTCCCGTCTCCGGCCGGCGACAACCCCCTGTTCTACGCGCCGCTCGCCGGCACGCCGCCGTCGGCCACGCCCGCGGAGGCCGAGCGCGTCGCCTTCGGCGCGCGCCGGCCCTGGATCAGCGAGACGTTCGGCGGCGGCTGGCAGTCGATCCCCGCGAACAATGCGACCGATGACCTCGGCGCACGCATCAAGTCATTGCAGTTCGCCTCGGCGACCATGCTGTACGCGGGCACGACGAACGGCCGCGTGTTCCGGTTCACGCGCTCGGGCGGCGCCTGGACGCGGACGCGCATCGACAACGCGGCCGGCGGCGCGCTGCCGCTCGCGGGCGTCGTCTCCGGCATCGCGATCGATCGCGCCGACGCAACGGGCAACTCGATCTACATCACGTTCGGCGGCACCGGCGACTTCCGTCACGTCTGGCATTTCAACGGCACGAGCTGGCAGGCGCGCAGCGGACCGGCCGCCGGCAACCTGGCGAGCCTCCTGGACATCCAGCACAACGCGATCGTGTGCGATCCGGGCAACACGCAGACGATCTTCGCCGGCGCCGACCTCGGCGTCTGGCGCTCGACAGACGGCGGACAGAACTGGGCGCCGTTCTCGTCCGGATTGCCGGACGCCGCCGTGCTCGATCTCGATCTGCACAACGGACGCCGCCTGCTGCGCGCCTCCACCTACGGCCGTGGCGTGTGGGAGTACCGGCTCGACGCCGTCACGCTCGCCGGCGTCGAGCTCTACGTGCGCGACACGCAGCTCGATCAGGGCCGGTTCACGACGGTGAACAACCTCAACGATCCGACGGCGCAAGGCGAGACGGTCAGGCACTGGCGCGGCCCCGACATCAGGCTGGACACACCGGACAGCACCGGCGCCTATCAGTTCCCGATCACACCGGGCACCACGATCGACTTCGAGCAGTTCACGAACGTGCTGTCGGACGACTCGCGGCAAGTCGCGACGCATTCGACCGCCGACCTCATCACCCGCGTGTACGTGCAGGTGCACAACCGAGGCGTGATGCCGGCGGACAACGTGCGCGTCATGTGCCTGCTGGCGAACGCGTCCGCCGGGCTGCCGGCGCTCCCGGCAGGCTTCACGGCGAACGTCCAGAACGGCACGCCGATCAACACGGCCGACTGGAAGACGCTCGGCATTGCCGATGTGGACGACGTGCGCGTCGGAAGTCCGAAGATCGCCGCATTCGAGCTGAGCTCGACGCTGCTGCCGCCGCCGACAAGCCTCGCGGGGAACGACCATCACTGCGTGCTCGCGCTTCTTCATCACGCGGACGACCCGTTCACGGCGACCCAGACGGTGACGGATCTTCTCAGTCTTGGCGAGCGGAAATCCGCGCACAAGAACCTCAAGGTCGTCGAGTTCACCGGGACGCTGCCGCCGGCCGCGCCGATCGCGATGGCCGTCCGCATTCACAACCCGAGCCGTCGCCGCGCGCTGCTGACGTCGGTCCTCGTTCGGCTGCACGGCTACAAAGCGAAAGTGCGTCTTGTCCTGCCGAAGATGCGCACCGAGGGCGAGCTGAAGGATCTCGTCGAGGGCGGCAAGCTGTCGGAGGACACAGACACCTTTATCGAGTGGGCGAACGAACACATCAGGATGATCCAGAAGAACCAGGAGAGCCGGCACCCTTACAACCGGGACTGGTCGAAGCAGCGAATCGAGGACGTCCAGGGGGCGATCGAGGCGAAGACGATCGTCCTCTCGACCGGAAAAGACATCAGGATTCGCGGAATCGTCCTGGATCGAGGCGGCCGCTGCACGTTCTTGTTCCTGCTCGAGCGGCCGAAAGGGCTCGAGCCGGGTGACTCGCTGCCGATCGAGATCCTGCAGCTCGACGCCACGGGAGAGAAGATCATCGGCGGCCTTCAGGCGCGTGTCGACATCACGCATCCCGAGCCGCAGCGCGCCGTCCGGCGTCGGAGCCGGCGAACACCGTCGCGACGCCAGCGGCCTACTTTGCGGCCGCCGGCCCGCGCGTCTCGTTCCAGTAGATCTTGACGTTGCGCGTGGCGCGCCCTGACGCCACGATGTCCGGCTGCTTGTCGCCGTTCAAGTCGGCGATGGCCAGATCCTCGGTCGCCATGCCGCCCTCGTCAATCATCAGCTTCGAGGCGAGCGCGCCCTCGGAAGTGACCGTGTAGATCGCGAGGCCCGGCTGCTTGTCGCGCCAGCCGACCGCGAGCTCGTCGTTGCCGTCGCCGTCGAAGTCGGCCCACCCGAGCGCGTGTCCGCCGATCAGGGCGGTCTCGATGACCGTCCGGCTCCAGAGACCCGGCCGCTCGACGTAGATCACGACGGACGCGCCATGCCAGGGTTCGACGGCCGCGAGCATGCGGCGGCCGCCCACGCGCCCGAGCTTCACTTCGCCGGGCGCGCCTTCGCCGAGCTGCGTCCGCGACCACTTTCCGCTCTTGTCGCGCTTGATGACGAACAGCCCTTCGCGGCTCGAGGTGACGAGCTCGTCCTGCGGGTCGGTGTCGAGATTCATGCCCAGAAAGTTGTGCATGATGTGATTGCTCTCGTCGGCCACCTCCATCGGCCACGGGTCGGTCCGTGGATTGGCCGGCGGCCTGAAGACGAGCAGGCGCGCACCCACTCCCTCCCAGGCCGGGCCCTTGTTGTCTTTGCCATGGAGCGGGGCGACGACGAGCTCGAGCCGTTTGTCGCCGTCTACGTCAGCCCACCGGATTCTGTGCAGCGTCGGCTCGGCGCCGATCTGAAACACTTCCCAGGCAGGCGTCGCGCCTGGCGCGTTCTGCCGGACCCACTGGAGCGTGCCGGTATTCGCGCCTGTCCATCCCGCGCCGAGCGCGACGTCAAGGCGTCCATCGCCGTCGACGTCGTGCGCCGCGAGCGTCACGTTGTCGCGGACCGTCGCGCCGGTCACGATGACCTGCTTCTGCCAGCCTGGCGCTTCGAACCAGACGAGATCGGTGGCGTTGATCGCCAGCACGTCCGTCCGCTTGTCGCCGTTCACGTCGGCCGTCACCACGGCGTAGCCGACCCCGAAGTCAGACGCGATCTGCTCCGCTCTGAACTTGATCGGGGGCGAGGGCTTCGCGGCCTGTCCAGCCGCGTCGAACGCGAGGAGGCCAATCGGGACGGAGACCAGAGCTCCCGCCAGCGCCAGCGATGTCTTGCGATAGGTTGTCGGCATGCGGGCATTCTACGCCGGACCCTCGAGAGCTTTCACCACGAAGGACACGAAGTTCACGAAGAACCTTTTTAGGAAGAGCCTGGAGAGCTCTGGCCGCTTGAAAGAGAGTTCTCTGCAATACAAAGTATGGTGATCGGCTAGGCTAGAACGACGCGACCCGACTGCCGCCCGGCCCTATCTCGGCGGCTCCCTGGACAGAGGACTCATGGCTGAAGGCGGACGACATCGGACCAAGGCAAGCGAGCGCCGCCGAAGCCCGCGCATCGAAATCCTCGGGCATCTGGACGGACACATGATGACGGTCGATGCGCCCGTGACGATTCTGGACCTCAGCCTGGGGGGGTTCGGCGTCGAGACGGCGAGGGCGCTCGACGACGGCGACATCCACGAGTGCCGGTTCACGCTGCGCGACGGCGTGTCGGTCATCCTCCCCGCGAAAGTCGTCCACTGCCGGCCGAAGAAGGGACCCAAAGGCTCGACGCGCTACCTCGCGGGCCTCGAGTTCCTGCCGCAGCCGACGCCCGACGCCGAGGCCGCACGCGTCCAGCTCATCGATCGCATCGCGTCCACGCTGCCGAAGGCGGCGCGGAAGAACTGGGTCAGCTCGACTGTGGAAAACTCCTGCAACTTAGATGGCCGTGTTGCAGGAGTTTTCCACATTCGAGCTCTGACCCCTTAGACACCAACCTTTTCTTCTTCCGTCCCGTCTCATACCTCGAAGCTTTAGGGATGACGGGTCTTCCGCAAGGCACGCTCGACCTCCTGATCCTCCGCACGCTGGCGGGCGGCCCGCGTCACGGGTACGGCATCGCGCGCTGGATCGAAGAGACGACGGACGACGTGCTGAGCATCGAGGAGGGGTCGCTCTACCCGGCGCTGTACCGCATGGAGCGTCGCGGCTGGATCTCGGCCAGCTGGGGGCGCTCGGAGATCGGCAAGGACATCAAGGTGTACGCGCTCACGACCAGGGGCCGCACGGAGCTGCGAGCGCGGACCAGCGAGTGGGGCGCGCTCACGAACGCCGTGGGCAAGGTGCTGCGTGCCTGACAAGCACGACGTCGATCGGGAGCTGGCCTTTCACGTCGAGATGCAGACCCGCCGCTACGAAGCGATGGGCCTGGAGCCTGACGCGGCTCGGCGGCGGGCCCTCGAGCGGCTGGGCGATCTCGACGCGCTGCGCAAGGCCTGCCGGACGATCGCCGACGACATGGAGACGGACATGGAGCGCGCGGCCTGGTGGCAGGGACTGTGGCAGGACGTCAAGTACGCGGCGCGTCGCGCGCGACAGACTCCGCTGTTCACGGCGACGGCGCTCGTCACGATCGCCATCGGCATCGGCGCCAGCACGGCCATCTTCAGCGTCGTCAATGCCGTGCTGCTGAAGAGCGTCGCGTACGAGCGTCCCGGCGACCTGGTGGTCGTCTGGAATTCGTACGCCGCCACCGGGCTCAGTGAGGCGGCGGTCTCCGCGGCGGAGTTCGCGGACATCCTCGAACGGCAGCGCGCCTTCGACGGGGTCGCCGCCCTGCGGCCGCAGGCGTCGAGCGTGGCAGGTGGATGCGGCACCGCCGCAGGCTGCGAACCCGAGCGCGTCTGGGCGTACGTCGTCTCGCCGTCGCTGTTCGATTTGCTGACCGTCGCTCCCGCACATGGACGCCCGGTCGCCGCCGCAGATGGCGCGGCGGACGCGCCGCCGGTCGTCGTGCTGAGCGATGCCGTCTGGCGACGCCGCTTCGGCGCCGATCCCGCCATCATCGGACAGCCGATCGTCGTCGGCGCGACGTCGCGGATCGTGATCGCCGTGATGCCGCCGGGCGTTCGTTTCCCGGATGCGGCGATCGGCTTCCTGAAGCAGCCGGCGGACGTGTGGATTCCGTACGACTGGACGAGAAATCGTACCGACGGCCGCGGGAATCAGAATCTCGGGATCGTGGCGCGTGTGCGGTCCGGTGAGCCGCTCGAGCGCGCGCAGGCCGATCTCGACGTCATCGCGCAGGGCTTTCGCCGCGAGTTCCCGGCCCGTTACGCCGGGCCCGGGATCAACTGGCGCATCAAGGCGGTGTCGCTCCGCGATCAGATGCTTGGCGACGTGCGGCCGTCGCTGATGGTGCTCAGCGCGGCGGTGGGCTTCGTGCTGCTGATCGCCTGCGCGAACGTCGCCAACCTGCTGCTCGCGCGAGGCACGACCCGGCGCCGTGAGCTTGGCGTGAGAACCGCCCTCGGCGCGAGCCGCGGCCGGCTCGTGCGCCAACTGCTGGTCGAGGCCGTTGTCCTCGCCGCAGGTGGCGGCGTGCTCGGCGTGCTCCTCGCGGTGGCTGGCGTCAAGGCGCTCTCGAGCCTCGATCCCGGGAACATCCCGTTCCTCGATCGCACCGGCATCGACCTGCCGGTGCTGCTCGTGTCGGCCGCACTCATTCTGTTGACCGCCGTGCTCATCGGACTCGCGCCGGCGATCCGTCAATCAGTCGTCGATCCACAGATCTCGCTCGCCGACGGCGGCCGCGCGCCAGGCGCGGCGCCCGTGCGACGAAGGTTGCGCGGCGTGCTGGTCGTGGCCGAAGTGACGCTCGCGGCCATCGTCCTCGTCGGCGCGGGCTTGCTCGTGAGGAGCTTCTCGGCCATGTCGCGCGTGCCGCTCGGATTCGATCCGGAGCACACGGCCGTCGCACAAGTCGCGCTCCCCCGCGCGCGCTACGACACCAGCGCCAGGATCTTCGCATTCGAGCGCGAGCTGGTGGCCCGGCTCGCCGCCCTTCCCGGCGTCGCGCGTGCGTCCGCCGTTCATCCGCTGCCCATGGGCGGGGAGGGCTGGAGCGGCACGCTGATCATTCGAAATCACACGGCCGCCCCCGGTGAGCCCGAACCGCACGCCGAGTACGCCGTCGCGATGCCGGAGTACTTTCCGACGTTCGGCATTCCGATCGTCCACGGCCGCGATTTCGGGTCGGGAGACGTCGCCGGATCGCCACCGGTCGCCATCGTCGACGAAGAGCTCGCGCGGCGCTACTGGCCCGGCGAGCCGGCGATTGGCAAGCACCTCAGTCCGTTCGGCCGGCCGAAGGACGACTCGGGCTGGACGACGGTGATTGGCGTGGTCGGGCACGTGCGCAACGGCGGTCCAAAGAAGGAGGGCGAGCCGCAGGTCTACCTGGCCGCCCTGCAGAAACCCGAGCTGTCGCTGTACTACGTGGCGCGCGCCGCGGACCCGCCCCGACGAAGCCGCGAGGCCGCGGGCCTGCCGGCGGCCATGCGCGCCGCGGTGCGCGAGCTGGATCGCGACCTGCCGGTCGCGACGCTGGCCGAGACGCCGCAGGTCGCGGCGCGAGTGATTGCGCGCGACCGATTCAACACGCTGCTCTTCACGATCTTCGGCGGCGTCGCGCTGGCGCTGGCCATGATCGGTCTCTACGGCGTCATGGCGTTCCTCGTGGCCGAGCGGACGCGCGAGATCGGCATCCGGCTGGCGCTCGGCGGCCGGCCCGGGCGCGTCCGCGCCCGGCTGATCGGCGAAGGCCTCGGGCTGGCGGTCGCGGGCGTGGCCCTCGGCCTCGGCGGCGCGCTGGCGCTCTCACGCCTGCTGGGCGGACTGCTGTTCGGAATCGAGCCGACCGATCCCTTGACCTATGTCGTCATCGGGGCGCTCCTGCTGCTCGTGGCGCTCGTGGCGAGCGCTCTTCCTGCGAGACGGGCGCTGCGAATCAACCCAATCGACGTCCTGAATAGCTGAGCGGTGGGGTCAGACCGCGGGGTCAGACCTTGCAACCCAGGGGTCTGACCCGCGGTCTGACCCCATTCACGCGTATACCGGTAGGGAGCATGCTGTGGTAGATTCTACGCCCCGATGCGCTTGCCTCCCCGGCACCAGAGCGCTTGCGCTCTGATGGCGTTCGTCCTGCTCGCCACGGTGCAGACGTGGCCGCTCGCGCGTCATCTGTCGACGCACCTGACCGGCACGCCCACCGGGGATACCGCTGTGTACGTCTGGAATACGTGGGTGTTCCGGCACGAGCTCGTCGAGCAGGGGCACTCGCCCTTCCGGACGTCGAGCATCTTCGCGCTCGGCTCGGAAGCCGATCTCAGCCTCCACAACTACACGCTGTTTGCCGACATCCTCGCTCTCCCCCTGCAGCCGATCGTTGGTGTCGTGGCGGCGTTCAATCTCGTGTACCTGCTGAACATCGCGCTGTCAGGATTCGGCATGTTCCTGCTGGCGCGACGGATCACGAATCGTCCGCTCGAGTCGTGGCTGGCCGGGGCGATGTTCGCCTGTGCCCCGTTTCTCGTCGCGCGCGGCGTGGCGCATTTCAGCCTTGTCGCGGCGGCGCCACTGCCGCTGTTCATGTACTGGCTCGATCGGACGTGGGAGACGCGCCGGCTTCGCGACGCGGCCGCCATGGGCGCCTGCGTGGCCTGGGCCTTCTTCTGTGATGCGTACTACGCGGTGTACTGCGCGATGCTCGGCTTCTGCTTCGTCGGCAGCAGGTTGCTCGCCGTGTCATTCGGGTACCGGCGGGCGCCGGCGCCTCGCACCGGCCGCGCGCTGCTCGATGCCGGGATCGTCGCGCTCGTTGGCCTCATGGTGGGCGCGCACGTGCTCGGCGGAGGATCGGTGCGCGTCGCCTCGATGTCGATCTCGATGCAATCGCTCTACACGCCGATGCTGATGCTGACGCTCCTCGTGCTGGCACGCATCGCGCTTTCTCTTCGCCCACACATCGCCTGGCGGCCGCCGCCCGGCACGTACGCGATGTGGCGCGCAGCGATTGTCGCGGTCTTCGTCGGGGCGGTCCTTCTCGCGCCGACGCTCTCCGCCGTCGGCCGCCGCGCCGTCGAGGGGCGCTTCGTCAGCGCGCCGGTGCACTGGCGTTCGAGTCCGCCCGGCGCCGACCTGCTCGCGTTCTTCGCGCCCAATCCGACACATCCACTGACCCCTTCGTTCATCGTCGACTGGACGACGCGTGCGCCGGGCGGCTTTGCGGAGCAGGTCGCGGCGCTGTCGCTCGTGGGACTCGTGGTCATGCTGGTCGCCTGGCGGCGCGCCGCCTTCCGGCCGAGCCGCTTCTGGCTGGCCATCACGATCGGCTTTGGACTGCTCACGCTCGGGCCGTTCGTCCATGTCGCAGGCGTGAACACGTATCTGCCGACCCCGTGGACGTTTCTTCGGTACGTGCCCGTCATCGGCGCCGCGCGGACGCCGACCCGGTTTGCGATCGTCGCGATGCTGGGTTTCTGCGTCCTGTTCGCGTGTGCGCTGGTGGCGCTCACGCGCCGGTTCCCGCGCGCGCGGACGGCGATGCTCGCGGTGGTCGGTCTGGCGCTGGCCGTGGAGCTTCTGCCCATCCCGCGCGTGCTGTACTCCGCAAGCGTCCCTCGCATCTACGACGTGATCAAGGCCGATCCGCGGCCCATCCGCGTGCTCGAGCTGCCCTACGGCGTGCGCGACGGACTCACATCCCTTGGCGACTTCAACGCCTCCAGCCAGTATCATCAGACCTACCACGGCAAACCGATCGCGGGCGGTTATCTCTCTCGTGTGAGCCAGCAGCGCAAGAGCGCCTACCGGCGCCTGCCCGTGCGAAGTGCGCTGATGACGCTGAGCGAGGGAAAACCGCTCTCGCCCGAACAGGATCGGCGAGCGCGCACGGGCGCCGCCGCCTTCCTCGCCGCGGGACGCATCGGGTACGTCGTGATGGACACAGGCCGCACGACACCGGAGCTTCGCGCGTTCGCGATCGACATCCTCGGACTCCGTCGAGTCACCGCGGCGGACGGCTTCGAGCTGTACGAGCCAAGTAAGTAGAAGGGGACGGGCCGTCCCCCTATAATCGGCTTGTGAAGATCTGCGAAACGATCCTCGACGCCATCGGCGACACACCGCTCGTTCGCATCAATCGAATCACGCGAGGCGCGACGCCGGCGACCGTGCTGGCCAAAGTCGAGACGTTCAATCCCGGCAACTCGATCAAAGACCGGATGGCGGTTCGCATGATCGGGGATGCCGAGCGAAGTGGAAAACTCAAGCCGGGCGGCACCATCATCGAAGGCACGTCGGGCAACACCGGGATGGGCCTCGCGATCGCGGCCGTCGTGAAGGGCTACAAGTGCATCTTTACGACCACGGACAAGCAGTCCAAGGAGAAGATCGACGCGCTGCGGGCGTTCGGCGCCGAAGTGATCGTGTGCCCGACCAACGTGGACCCTGAGGATCCGCGCTCCTACTACTCGGTGTCGTCACGCCTCGAAAAGGAAACACCCAACGCCTGGAAGGCGAACCAGTACGACAATCTCTCGAACACCGCCGCGCACTACGAACAGACCGGGCCCGAGATCTGGGATCAAACCGACGGGCGCACCACCCACCTCGTCTCGGGCGTGGGCACCGGAGGCACGATTACCGGCGTCGGCCGGTTCCTCAAGGAACGCAATCCGGCGATCAAGGTCTGGGGCATCGACACGTACGGGTCGGTGTTCAAGAAATACAAGGAAACCGGCGTGTTCGACAAGAACGAGATCTACCCGTACAGCACGGAAGGCATCGGCGAGGACTTCCTGCCGAAGAACGTGGACTTCTCGGTGATCGATCACTTCGAGAAGGTCACCGACAAGGACGCGGCCATCATGACGCGCCGCATCGCCCGCGAGGAGGGGATCTTCGCCGGCAACTCCGCGGGCGCGGCCATGGCGGGCGTGCTGCAGCTTCGCGACCGGTTTGGCAGGGACGACATCGTGGTCGTGATCTTTCACGATCACGGATCGCGGTACCTCGCCAAGATGTTCAACGACGACTGGATGCGCGAGAAAGGCTTCCTCGAAAAGACAGGAATCGTCGCCCGCGATCTGGTGGCGTCGCGGCGCCGCGCGGCGCTCGTGACGCTCGAGTGCCGCGACACGGTCGCCCGCGCCGTGCAGGTGATGACCGAGAACGACTACTCGCAAATCCCGGTCACGGACGGCGGACGGGTCGTCGGATCGGTCAACGAGACGCGGCTGTACACGGCGATCGTGCGGGATCCGGACGTGAAAACGCGATCGATCGAGGAGATCATGCAGCCGGCCTTCCCGTTCGCCGACATCTCGACCGGAATCGAAGCGCTCGCCACCATGATCACGCCGGACACTCCGGCCGTCCTGGTGCGCGACTTCAAGAGTCAGGACACGTTCATCATCACGCGGTGGGACGTGATCAGAGCGCTCAGTTGATGGATCGGTTCGTCGGCTACAACCCGGCCGAGCGGAAGGCGGTCGCGTCGTCGTTGAACGGGGAGACCTTCTTGAACGCGCCCATGACGCCTCGGAAAGCGTCCACGATTGAGCCGCCAGTGGCGGCGCCGGTCTTGACGATCGACTCGCGCGTCTTCTTGAGCGCACCCGTCAGGAAGCCGTCCGCCCGCTCGTCGGTCGGCGCGCGCAGCGCCTGAGGCACCGCGTCCGCTGACGTCCGCAGCATCGGCAGCGCAGTCAACCCGACCTCGACGGCCGGCGCTTCCTCCGCGACCAGCAGCCTCAGGCTGGGCGAGGGGGGCGCCGTGAACGCGACCAGCTCACCGGCCGGCAACACACCGTTCGTGGTCGAAGAGACGGTGTATTCGGCTTTGGTGGCAACTGGTTCGATGGGCTGCTGGCGCCATCGCGGACGCACTGCGCTCGTCGGCGCGGGTGTCACGGGGAAGGCGAGACTTGCCGCCCGCCGCATCGCGGGCGGAGCCGGCGCCAGACCGCGAACCGAACCGACGCGCGGAATCTCCGAGGACACGGGCCAGTAGTCGACCACGGCGCCCGCCACGGCCAGCGCACCCAACCCCAGGATGGCCAGCACCTTGGCGTACAGGTCTCGAAGGGAGTCACCACGCACATACTCATTCTACGCGCACGGCGCAAGCAGGGAAAGTAAAGAAAAAATAAAGGGGTCAGAGCTCTGACTGTGGAAAACTCCCGCAACTCAGTCATCCATGTTGCGGGAGTTTTCCACAGGCAGAGCTCTGACCCCCTAGTCAGCCCTACCCCCAGTAAATCCCGCGTGAAGCGTTCGTTCGCATTGGCAAACGTCCAGAGAATCTGCGAGCCAGTGGCGTGAGTATGACTGTGCAATTAGACAAGATGACTCGAGCGTCACGCAACAAAAAACGTGCTCACAATTTTGCAGTTCGACTCCACGAGATTGACGTCCCAAACACAAATCTGTGCGGCGAAAAACACAAAACTGTAGCGAAGCCCCCCGGATTAGAGACGACGCAGTATCAGCGGGCGTACGGCGGCGAGCAGGATGAGCACGAGACCGAATGTGCAGACGATGGTGGCGCCGGTCGGCAGATCGAAGACGACCGAGAGATACATGCCGAGAATGGAGACGACCGTTCCCATCGACCAGCCGAGCGCCAGTCTCGTGCCGATGCGATCTGCGAACAGCATCGCGGCGACCGAGGGCACGATGAGATAGCAGAACACGAGCAGCACGCCCGCGATGGACACAGACGACGTCACGACGAGCCCGAACGACGCGTAGAACAGAAAGTCCCAGAAGCGGACGGCGACGCCTTCGGCCTCGGCGCGCGCGCGGTCGATGGAGATCTGCAGGAACCTGCGGCGAAACACGTAGTGAAACACGCCGATCCCGCCGTAGAGCCACGCGGTGTGGTAGACCTCGGTCCACGACACCGCCAGGATGTTGCCGACGAGCATGTCCTTGAGGTGCTCGGCCTGCGAGGTCGAGTGGCTCATCGCGACGATCGCGCCGGCCGAGGCGACGGCGTACGCGATCCCGATGATGGCCTCCTGCGGGATGCGGGCGCGGTGGCTGTGCACCAGGGAAAACACGGCCGCGCCGATGAACGTGAACCCGAGGCTCGTCCAGTAGACGCCCGGACCGTGCGGATCGCCGTCCGTGAACGGCAGGAGCACCGCAATCGTCGCGCCCAGGGCCGCGATCTGCGCGAGCGAGAGGTCCACGAAGATGACCCCTCGCTCGACGACGTGCACGCCGAGGTACGCGTGAATGCCGGTGAGGATCAGGCTGGCGGCGAACGGCGCCGCGAGAAACTGGAGAATCGCGGAATCGATCACTGGCCCACGCCGGCCTTCTTGAATGCGGTCACGAGGAGGTTGACATCATAGTCGAACAGTTTGATGTAGTCGGTGATCTCGGGGACGCCGCCGACCGACGGCGGCATCACGACGACCTGCGCGCCCGTGCCGCGGGCGATCGCCTGCGGCGTCTTCACGTCGAAGTACGGCTCGACGAGGATGATGCGGATCTGCTGGGCCTTCATCTCCTGAATGAGCGCGACGGTGTGGGAAGCTGTCGGCGGAATGCCCGGCTTGGGCTCGACGTATCCGATGACGTTGAGCCCGAAGTGCTCCACGAAGTTCGACCACGAACGGTGGTACGTGACGATCTTCGTGCCCTTGAACGGCGCCATCGCGGCCTCCCACCGCTTCTGCGCCTCAGCCAGGCGGCGGTCGAAATCGGTGTAGCGCTGGGCGAACAGCGCGCGATCGGCCGGCTGCAGTTCCCCGAGCCGGTCGCGCACGGCCTGCGCGACGAGCCGGCCGTTGTCGGGATCGAGCCAGTAGTGAGGATTGCCCGACGGATGGACGTCGCCCATCGCGCGAGTGATCTGGCCCGTGGGAATGTCGAGGATTCGCACGTTCTGCGACGCATCGAGATACCCGCGCCCGCCCGGCTGGATTTTCGCGTTCCGGCTCTGCGTGAGCAGCGGCGGCAGCCAGCCGATCTCCAGCTCGCGTCCGACGACGACGAGCAGATCGGCGTTGACGAGCTTCAGAATGAAGCTCGGCTTGGGCTCCACGAAGTGCGGATCCTGATAGCCACGGGAAAAGACCTCAATGGTCACCCGATCGCCGCCGATTTCGCGCACGATCGCCGCGAGATCTTCCGTCGTCGTCACGACTTTCAGCGGCGCGGCCCCAGACGGCGCGGATCCAACAACGATGACGCCAAACGCAGCCAGCCAAGTGAGTAACTGCATATCGATCCGTGCCTTTCAGAACACATGCGCCCCATGAGCGCCAATCGAAAAACTGAACTGGAACAGGAACTCGTTGCCCTTGACGCCTTCCGAGTAGTTGATCCGCCGGTACTGGCCGCGGATCTGGCTGAACTCGCTCGGCCAGAACGTCAGGAACACCGACCCGCCGGTATCGACGGCCTCGGCGTCGAACGTGCGCGCGCTGCGATCGAGCCGCGCGCCCGCGTACCAGCGCCGGGCGAACTGGTATTCGCCAAGCGCGTAGAATCCGAACGCCGACTGCGGCACGTCGATCTCGGTGTCCTGACGGCTCCAGATGAGCTCCGTCCGGAGATTGAACCGGCGATAGATCGCGCGGCGCAGCGGCCGATAGCGGAACGTCGCGTCGAAGCCAATTAGCCGTTTGTCGAGCGACAACGGCGCGATCGTCGGGTCGCCGGACTCGACCGACGTCGGCCCGAAGGCGAACGACGTGCCGACGTCGATGTTGGTGGCCTCCGTCAGATCGTGGTACGCGCGCGCGCGCCCGACATAGGCCAGGTCGCGCCGGGCGGCCGTCTGGAACACCTCGGAGGTGCCCGCATACACCTCGCCCGTGAGCTCGAGAAAGATGTGCGGGTTGTTCACCAGATACGCGAGCGACAGGCCCGCGTCGGACAGGCCCTCCTCGCCGCCGACCAGGTTCTCCGTCACGAGCGGTCGATCGGCCGTCGGCATCCGGTGCGTGTGCAGTGTGTTGACCTTGCCGAACTGCGCGCGCATCTTCCCGACCTTGAGCAGCAGATGCGCGGGCAGCGTGGTGAACGTGATGAACCCTTCTTCGATCTCGAAGCCCTCGGGACTCCCCGCGACGAAGAAATCCGCGCGCGCGTAGGGATCGACCACGGCCTGAAACGCCACCTCAACTTCACTCAGTTGCAGTGCCGGCTGCGTGTTGAAGTCGTTCTTCCCGGCGACGCCGACGAAGTTGCCGATGACCGAGATGTCAGGATTGAACGGCTTCGATTGCGTCGCCGGTTGCGCGGGTTCCGGCGCCGGTTGCTGCGGCTCCTGAGCCCGGGGCCCGAGGCCCCAGGCCCAAGTCGGGCTGTTCGTTGGCCCCTGTGCCCTGGGCCGTGGGCGTGACGACGCTCGCCGCGACCATGAACGTCGTGCCGATCGCGGCGAGCAGCGTGCGTCGATGCTGAATGCGCGTCATTGCCCTCCTTCGAGAGTCTCCGGTCCCGGCTCAGAAGAATCTCAACGCATACGTGACCTTGACGCCGGCGCCCATCTCCGCCGCGAGGTCCTTGATGAACGACGTGTGCAGCCGGTACGTCGTGTTGCCGAGGTTGTAGCCCTGCAGGGCAATCAGGTGCGACCCGTGCCCTCTGATGCGCTGCCACGTGACGTCGATGTTGAACGTCGCCCAGCCGTCGGTCGTCGTTTCGTCACGGAAGACGCGGTCCTGCGACGATGAGAACACGACTTCCGGGGTGATGCTGAAATCGCCGGCACGTGCGGTCAACGCCACGCGCCCATGAAACGGCGGGATGCGCGGGAGAGGCTCATCGCTGGCGGTGAGCGTCGCGCGCACGTAGCCGAAGGACGCGTGACAGCGTCGCCTTGGGATGCAGATCGACGTGCCCGGACGCTTCCCATCCGCTGAACTGGCTGTCGCCCTGCTCGTAGAAGGACACCCTCAGCCCGTCCTCGATTTCGTCCGTGATGTCCAGGAAGACGAAGTTCGAGATGTTGTACAGGAACGCGTTGAACTCGCCGCTCGCCCGCTTGCCGCGGCTCCGGAAGCTGACGTCAAAGCCGACCGACTGCTCGAGGTCGAGATCCTGATTGCCGATTTCGAACGCGAGGTTGCCGGGATGCGGACCGAAATTGAACAGCTCCTCGAGCGCCGGCGCACGCGAAGCGCCCGTGAGATTGACGACGAACGCGTTCGCGCTCGCCGATTGGAGCGTGCAGCCCGACCGACCCCGAGGCGCCGGTGAAGGACCGATCGACGGGTCCGTCCTCGTACTTCGCGTCGTAGCTCGTGTGCTCGACGCGGCCCCCGAACTGCAGCCGCGGACGGCCCAGCGTCACCTCTTCATAGACGAACGCGGCAAACGCGTTCTGCGGTCGTGTCGGGCGTCAGGGCCTCCGCGCCGACGGCGCTGTAGTCGCGTGACAGGAACTCGATCCCCATCCGGCCGCCCCAGCGCCCGCTGCGCTTCTGCTCGAGCTTCCGTTCGCAGCGTGAAGACCTGTTGCGTGAACCGCGTGCCGAGCGTCTCTTCGGCGTCCTCGATCTCGATCTCGTCGTGCTGGTAGTCGACGTAGTTCACGGTGAACTTCACGTTGTCCGCGAAACGGCCCTGAAGATTTCGCATCCCCGTGTCGAAGCGCACGTTCTGCCGCTTGACCTCGAGATCGATCTGCGCGTCCTCCTCGCCCTCGAGCAGTCCTGCGAACGGAATCCCGTAGCGATTGCGCTCGAACCCGCCGCCGATCCCGAAGAAGGCCCGCGAGCCGGTCCACCCCAGGCCGGCTTCGCCGGTCGAGAGCCTGGTCGCTGAGTTCTCGATCGTTTCCTCCGGGCTCTCGTAGTCGCCCGTGCGCCGGGAGGTGAAGTTGCCGTACAGGAGCAGCGGCCCCTTGCCATGCTGGATGTTGCCGCCGACTCCCGCCTGCGTGTTGGCGCTGCCGAAATCCACGCTGACCCCGCCGAGCGTTCCGTCGAACGGGCATCGATCGAAACGTGTCCTGCGGCGTGATGGCATTCACGACGCCGCCGAGCGCGTTGCTGCCAAAGAGCAGCGTCGCCGGGCCCTTGACGACCTCGAGGCGCGACAGGCTGGAGGGATCGATCGACACGCCGTGGTCGCCGGACTGACTCGACAGGTCGGCCGTCCGCAGCCCGTCCTGCAGGACGAGCACGCGGTCGCCGTCGAAGCCGCGGATGATGGGCCGGCTGGTGCCGGGACCGAACGTGCGCTTGGCCACGCCCGGCTCGTTCTGCAGGACATCCGCAATCGTCGCGCTCAGCCGCTTGGCGATGTCGACCGAGTCGAGACTCGTCACGGCGTTGAACGCCTCGAAGGTCGTCGCGGCGCCGAGGACGTTGGCCGTCACGTGGACTTCCTCGTGCACGTTCGCCAACGCGAGCTTGAACTCCACCGTCGAGGACTTCTCGGCGGTGACCGACACCGACTGTCTCGCAGCGGCGAGGTGCTCGCGCTGCGCCAGCACCTCGTACGTGCCGGGCGGCACGTTGGTGATTTCGAACGTGCCATCCGTCCTTGGTGGTCACCGACCGGCGCGCACCGACGACGATGACCGTGGCGCCGTGAACGGGATCACCAGTCGTCTCGAACGTCACTTTGCCGGTGATGGTGCCGCCCGAGGTCTGGGCGAATACGGAGCGAGCGCCGGCTGCCAGGACCGCGAGAGCGGCCAGCAGTCCGACGCGGAGCAATGTGCGATTCATGAAAGCAACCCGCCTTTCGATAACTGTCGATCGCGAACCAATGTGGACAACGAACGCTCTCGCCTGCGGCGCGAGCGGTGCGAGTCAATTGGCGAACGTTGGCGAACTCACGTGAGTCCGCCTCGGGTCACAGCCTCAGATTGGGCTGCGTGGCGATGCGATTAGCTGATCGAAAGCGCGGGCGGCGCGCGGGAAGGCAGGAGATCCGGTTCGCCCGCCGGCAGGGCAAAGACAGGCGTGACTTTCTCGAACGCCGGCAACTCGGCTGAGCCCGGGCAATCCGCGGCGGCGAGCGCGGCGCCGCGCGCGGCGCGCTGCAGGTGGCAGACCGCGCAGTGATCGTCAGCCGAAGTCGATGGTTCCTGATTGACGTAGGCGACCGACTGGCGGACCCCGAGTCCGGTCTCCTGGCGCGCCAGATCCTCGACGTCAAACGTGTGCGCCAACCCGAACGCGGGCAGCGCGAGGCCGCACGTCCAGACGGCCACGAACAGCGCCGCGGCGGCACGCTTGAATCTCGTCGAGAACATGGTCGATGTTCACTGTAGTCAGGGACTCGCAGGAACGTCAAGCCGGAGACCCGCCGTAGCGCCCCGCGCGAAGGCGGTTTGTCCCGCCGCAGCGCCTCGCGCGAAGGCGGACCGCCGTACCCGTCGCACCTGTCGTACCCTGTCTCTGTGGCGCTCAAACTGGCCGATCCCCCGGTCTCGCTGCCTCGCAGCCGGGACGCGATGCGGGCCATGGCCGATCAGGCCTTCAGCCGATCGGCCGGCGCGCCGCTCATCGCCGGCAATGACGTGCAGGTGCTGCGCGATGCGGGAGAAAACTACCCGCGCTGGGAGAAAGCGATTGCCGAGGCGCGCCGGACGATTCACGTCGAGATGTACATCGTCCATCGCGATCGGATTGGCCGGCGGTTCGTCGATCTGCTCGCCGCCCGCGCGCGCGAGGGCGTCAAGGTCCGCCTGCTCTACGACTGGTTCGGCTGCGGCCTCGGGCCACTCTTCGGGCTGTTCCGCCCGCTGGTCCAGGCCGGCGGCGAAGTGCGCGCCTTCAATCCGCCGCGGCTCGCGATCGCGCTCGGCTGGCTCCGGCGCAACCACCGCAAGCTCCTGTCGATCGACGGCCGCATCGCGTTCGTGTCGGGCCTGTGCCTCGGCGAGATGTGGGCCGGCCGGCCGGACAAAGGCGTCGACCCGTGGCGCGATACCGGTGTCGAGATCGTCGGCCCGGCGACGGCGCACGCCGAGCGGGCCTTTGCCGAGAGCTGGAGATTCGCCGGCGGGACCATCGACGGCTGGACGCTGGCGGAAGAAGGCGACATTGCCCAGGCCGGCGACGTCAGCCTGCGGCTGATCACGAGCGCGCCGTTCGAGGCCACGATGCTGCGCGACCGATCTGCTCGTCACCGCGATGGCCCGGCGTTCGCTCTGGATCGCCGACGCGTATTTCATCGGCCACGGGCCGTTCGTCGCGGCGCTCGAGCAGGCAGCGCGCGACGGCGTCGACGTGCGCCTGCTCATGCCGCAGGGCAGCGACGTCGGCTGGACCGTTCCGGTCCAGCGGACGCTCTATCGCACGCTGCTCGAGGCCGGCGTGCGCATCTTCGAGTGGAACGGATCGATGATGCACGCCAAGACGGCGGTGGCCGACGGCCGCTGGGCGCGTGTGGGCTCGACGAATCTCAACATCAACAGCTGGCTCGGCAATTGGGAGCTGGACGTCGCCATCGAGGACGAGACGATCGCCAAGACAATGGAACGGCACTACGAAGAAGACCTGGCGCGCTCCACTGAGATCGTCATGGAGTCGCGTCGGCGCCGGATGCGTCACGGATCGATCGAAGGGTTCGCGCGCCGGTCCGCACGTCGCACGCTGCGGACGATGACAGGGCTCGGCCACAGCATCGGCGCGGCCGTGACGGGCAATCGCCAGCTGGAATCGTGGGAATCGATGCCGCTCCTGGTGCTCGGCGCCATCATGGCGCTGGTCGCCGTGCTGGGCTTCTGGAAGCCGCGCGTGCTCGCGTGGCCGTTGTCGGTCGCGTGCGCCTGGATCGCCCTGAGCTTCATCGCGGAAAGCCTCGGGCTCCGGCGAAAGCGGGACGAGCCATGAGCGACCGCGTCGCCATCGCGCCGATCCTCCGGCACGGAGAAGCGCTGCGCGCAGGCCAAGGGCCCAGGGCCGAGGGCCAAAGCATGACGGACCAGGATCTGGTCGCGGTCGAGTCGCCGCTGGAAGTCGTGCTGTCGCAGGGCGAAGGCACCCGGTCGCTTGGCCTTCTGATGCGCACACCCGGCGACGATCGCGACCTGGTGCTGGGTCTGCTGTTCGGCGAGAGCGTCATCCGTTCGGCGGCAGACGTCATGGCGCTCGAGGCTCCGGCAGCGGATGCGCGCGACGTCGCGGCGCAGGTGCGCGTCACGCTCTCGGCCGACGTCGATCTCTCCTGCGTGAGCGAGCGCGCGCTGGCCGGAACGAGCGCGTGCGGCTTGTGCGGCCGTCTGGCGTTGCAGACGCTCGACCGGGGGTACCGGCCGATGCCGGGCGCGCCGAAGGTTTCGAGCGCGCTCATCGTGACGCTGCCCGCCACGCTTCGCGCGCGGCAGACCGTCTTCGCGGAGACCGGCGGCCTGCATGCCGCGGGCCTCTTCGACCTGGCCGGCACGCCGCTGGTGATCCGCGAGGACGTCGGCCGCCACAACGCCGTCGACAAGGTCGTGGGCGCCGCACTTGCCGACGGGCGACTGCCCGCAACCAATTGCATGCTGGTCGTCAGCGGCCGCGTCGCGTACGAAATCGTGCAGAAAGCGGCCGCCGCAGGCTTGCCGCTCGTCGTCGCCGTCGGCGCACCGTCGAGCCTGGCCGTGGAAGCTGCGCGGGCGGTCGGCCTGACGCTCATCGGCTTCGTCCGCGACGGGCGCTTCAATGTGTACTCAGCGCCAGAACGAGTCAGTGACTTAGTCAGGCACTGGGCACTGGGACTAGGCACTGGGCACTGGGCACTGGGCACTAGCCTGCCTCGCCGGAGCTGCGCGCGACCTACCGCTCGATCTGCATGGCGTTTCTGATCTGCGTGACCATCTCCAGGACGACGGCCGCGACCGCGTGCGGCTGGCTGCTCGCGATCAGGTGATCGCTGCCGGGCACGATGCGCCAGGATCCGCGCGACGAGCGGCGCGCCAGGGCCTGCGCCAGTTCGCGGCGGTCGCCATCGAGCGTCGCAGGATCGCGCGCAAGGAACGCAAGGCCCGGCGGAATGAGCCGTTCGCTCGTCTCGGCCGTCAGGACGACGAGTAGAACGTCGGCCGCGAGCGGCGGCGCGGTGCGGAACTCCTCCAACGTCCGCTCGGCACCGCGAACCAAGCCGCAGAGCGTCGCCATCGGTTCAGGGCGATACAGGAGCGCCATCGATCGCGCCGCGCCCTCTGTCGATTCCCGCCTGAAGCGGAATGGATCGAAGAGCCTCAGCGCGCCGAGCCGCGCCGCTGCCGGCGCGAGGCACGCGCTCGTCCGGATGATCCAGGTGGCTGCACGGACCGCCCGCTCGACCCCGCCGCTGTTCGCGGCATCCAGAAACACGAGTCCCGCCACGCGATCGGGATACCGTCTCGCAAACATCTCGCCGGTGAGACCGCCGATCGATGCCGGAACCACGAGGTACGGCGGCGCGACGCCGGCGTTCTCCAGCAGCCGGGCGAGATCATCCGCGAGGAGACCGGCCGTGACGAGCGGCGGGCCGGGATCGCTCCATCCCGTGCCGACGCGATCGTACGAGCACACGCGTGTGTGCGCGCCGATCTCCGCGCGCGCTGCTCCCGAGCTCAACGCGTTGCTGAATCCACTCGGCTCGAAGATCACGACCGGCCGGCCCTCGCCGAGGCAGATGAGGTGCAGGCGCCGCCCGCCGACGTCAACGAGCTGCCCCGGCGGCGGAAACCGCACCGCCTCGCGACGCACGCTCACGGACTGGTAGACCGCGCCGGCGATCGCGAGCCCGACGATCGCGAGGGACAGGAACAACAGAAATCGGCGCGTACGACGCCAGCGAGGCACGGCAAAGACCAGGCTACTTGAGACTCTGCAGGTACGTGACGAGCGCGTCGAGCTCTTCCTCGCTGAACCGGTACTTCCGCGATGACATCTTGATCGCCGGCCGTATGGGCCGCGCGTTTTCCATCTGCTCGGTGTGCGTGAACCAGCGTCTGAGATTGGTCGCCCCCAGCCGGGCGCCGACGCCGTCGAGTGGAAATCGGGAATTGCCGTGGCCGCCGATCTGATGGCACTCCACGCATTTCTCGTCGGTGTAGAGTTTCCGGCCAGCCGCGATCTTCTTCGACTCGTCGGCGGCGGGCGGAGTCGCCTGCGCGAGCAGGGCGACCGCGGCGAACACCACATAGACAAGGTTCATGGGTTCGGAGCCTGATGTAGTATTCCATACGAATGACTCGCTGGCTGACCCCCAATGGCGCTGGCCCACGGCGTGCCGGCCTGCTCGGACCGCTCGAATGGCGCGTGCTCGAAGCGCTGTGGGGTTGTCCCGCGGCGGCGTCAGTGCGCGATCTGACTCCGCAGTTTCCGGAGATCGCGTACACGACATTGATGACGACGCTCGACCGGCTGTACCGGAAGGGTGTGCTCGGCCGCACCAAGCAAGGGCGCGCGTTTTTCTACCACACCAAGCTCACGCGGCCTGAGTTCGAGTCGGAACGCGCGTCGGAAGCGCTCCGCGCCGCGCTCGAAAGCGGCGGCGCCACGCTCGCGCCGCTGCTGTCCTGTTTCGTCGACGCCGTGGGGGACCGGGACGCCGCGCTGCTCGACGAGCTCGAAGCCCTGGTGCGGGCGCGCCGCGCCGAAATCGAGGACAAGCGGCCGTGACCTACGAGCTGCGCCTGGTCGTCATCGGCCTCGCCGCCTTTACGGCGGCCGGCCTCCTCGGCGCGGCCGTCGTCCCCTGGCTGTCGCGCAGAATCCGCCTGGCGGATCCGGTGTCGCGCGCGACTGCGCTCGAGTGGCTTCGCCTGCTGCCGGCCGCGGTTGGCATCGCCGCGGGCGCGCTGTCGGCGACGTCGTATCTCATCTTCGAGCCACGGCACGATGACGAAGACACCGGCCTGATCCTGCTCGCCCTGGCGTCGCTGGCCTGCGTGCTCGCGGCGCAGACCCTGGGCCGCTGGTGGATCGTCGCCAGGACGACCCGTCGCGCACTTCGTGGCTGGCTGGATACCGCAGAGCCGATCGTGTTGCCGGGCGCGAGTGTGCCGGCGTTCGCCGTCGCCGCCTCGTTTCCGGTGGTCGCGGTGGTCGGCGCACGGCGGCCGCGGCTCATCATCGCGCGCTCGGTGCTCGAGGCGTGTCCGGCCGACGAACTTGCGGCAATCGTGGCGCACGAACAGAGTCACCTGAATCGACGCGACAACCTTCGCCGCGCGCTCCTCATGCTCACGCCGGACGTGGTCGGCTGGCTGCCGATCTCGAAACGCCTGGTGGCGGACTGGCACGAGGCGTCGGAAGAGTTGGCGGACGACTTCGCGGGAGCGAACGATCCGGCGAGGCGGCTGACGCTCGCGCGTGCGCTGATTCGCGTCGCTCGGCTCGTCCCGGCGGGCGCCAGCTCGGCCGCGTCTCTGCCGGCGAGTGCGCTCTATCGCGGCGAGAACGTCGATCGCCGCGTTCGCCGCCTCCTCGCGCCGCCGCCGGTCAGCGAAGCGACCCGGGCTGCGGCGTGGCGCCGGCCCGTCCTCGGATTCCTCACCGTGGCCGCCTGCATGCTGGCGCTCGGCGGAGTTCAGGCGATCGTCGAAGCGGCCGTGAACTTCCTTCCGTGATCTGGCGCGCGTTCCGCAGAGCTTCCCCCCTTTCGGAAACCGAGGCCGCCTGGTGGCGCGACGCCGATACGGCTGCGCTGGCCGTGAGCGCGCGTGCTATCGGCGATCTGCGCCAACGCCTCACCGGTGCATCCGCGTCACGGGACGACGAAGAGCGAAAGGACGAGATGCTGGACGGTCTCGAACAGCTCCTGACATGCACCGAGACCGAGCTGCCGATCGTGCACACGCAGCACCGCGTCATCGGATCCGATCGGTGTCACTTCGTGGCGCCGGCGACTCTGACAGGAGACGTGGACGTGCCGGGCAAGCTGTTCCTGACCTCGCATCGCGTAGTCTTCGCGGGCGGGCGCGCGCAGGCCTGGCCGTGGCACCGCGTGCGGAACGTCGTGCGGCAGGAGCGATCTCTCGTGCTTCAACTCAACGGATCCGCTGACGAGCGCCGAATCCACTGCAACACGTACGGAGACGCAATCGTCGCCAGCCACTTCGCCGGCCGGCTCCGCGGAGCGAAACGCTGATGGCGCTCACTTACGGATCGGATGTGCTGTTCGGCCGGGAGCTTCTGCGAGGGCGGACGGTCGGCATCGTCTGCAATCCCGCCTCGGTCGACGCGCAGCTGCAGCACGTCACGAGCCGGGCCGAGGCGAGCGGCGTTCGCCTGGGCGCGATCTTCGGGCCGCAGCATGGCCTGCACTCGGATTTGCAGGAGAACATGATCGAGTCGCCTCATGCGAGGGACGACGAGCGGCGGGTGCCGATCTACTCGCTCTACAGCGAGACGCGCGAGCCGACGCGCGGAGATGCTCGCGGGCCTCGACGCGCTCGTGATCGATCTGCAGGACGTCGGCACGCGGATCTACACGTACATCTACACGATGGCGAACTGCCTCCGCGCGGCCCGCCGCGAGGGCCTGCCGGTCGTCGTGTGCGATCGGCCGAATCCGATCGGCGGCCTCCTCGTCGAAGGCCCGATGCTCGACGAGGAGTTCCGATCGTTCGTCGGGCAGTATCCGATCCCGATGCGTCACGGGATGACGATCGGCGAGCTGGCGCGCCTCTTCAACGAGCACTTCGGCATCGGCGCGAAGCTCGAGGTCGTCGCGATGAAGGGCTGGTCGCGCGAGCAGTACTGCGGACGAGACCGGCCTGCCGTGGGTGCTGCCGTCGCCGAACATCCCGACCGTCGAAAGCGCGGTCGTCTACCCGGGAACGGTGATGCTCGAAGGCACCAACGTCTCCGAGGGACGCGGAACGAATCGGCCCTTCGATCTCGTCGGCGCGCCCTGGGCGGTTCCCGACACGGTGGTCCGCCAGGTGAACGGCCTGGCACTGCCAGGTGTGTATTTCCGCCCGGCGTTGTTCGAGCCGACGTTTCACAAGCACATGAACACCGCGTGCGGCGGGTGCCAGATTCACGTGCTGGATCGGGCGACGTTCCGGCCGGTGTTGACGGGAGTGGCCGTCATCGACGCGTTTCGGCGGGCGGGACCCGACGCGTTTCAATGGCGCGAGCCGCCGTACGAGTACGAGTACACGAAGCCGCCCATCGACATCCTGTACGGATCGGCCGCCCTCCGCGACGGGCTCGAGCGCGGGACCGCACCGGTGGACCTGGCGCGCGGCTGGGAAGACGACGTCTCGCGATTCCAGACCCTGAGAGAAAAGTTCCTCTTGTATTGAGAGTTGAGATTTAGGATTTTGGATTGACGGCACAGAATTGGGGACGCATCTCATGCGACGGCTGATATGGCTTGCTCCGCTGTTTTCGTTGCTCGTGGCGCTCATCGCGACGGCAGGCGCCCGGGCATCGGCGCAGGGCGCGAGAAAGGACGGATGGACGATCCCGGCGGGTGCGGAGAAAGAAACGAACCCGCTCACCGTCAACGAGTCAGTGCTCGCTGCCGGCCGGAAGCTCTTTCTGAGCAAGTGCCGACGCTGTCACGGTCCAGAAGGCCGCGGCGATGGTCCCGACGCCGACAAGAAGCACGCCGAGCACCAGAACCTCACGCTGGCCGCGCGCGCGGCGGAGAATCCGGACGGCGTCGTCTTCCACAAGGTCTGGAACGGACGCTCGTCCCCGAAGATGGCGAGGTTCGGTGACGAGATGTCCAGGGAACAGGTCTGGGCGGTCGTCGCCTACGTGCAAACGCTCCGCGCGAAGCAGTAACCTACGACAGTGACCACTGCTTCCCAGGAACTCGGCGAACGCTTCGAGCAGAACCTGGTCATCGCCGCCCCGCCGGCGCGCGTCTTCGACTGCTTCTTCGCGCCCGATGCGCTGCGCGCCTGGTGGCAGGCGGTTCGATCGGTGACCACACCCTCCCCGTTCGGCGTCTACGCGATCGAGTGGGCGACGACGCCGTACCGCGACGATCTGCTGGGTCCGCTCGGTGGCGTCTTCCACGGCACGGTGGTGGACGTGAAGATCGGCCAGCAGTTTCTCGTCGCCGACTCGTGGTGGATACCGCCCGAGGGCGACCCGGTCGGTCCGATGGTGCTTCACGTGAACTGTCAACCCGATCCGACGGGCACCCGGCTGAGCGTCCGTCAGGACGGCTGCGACCCGTCCCCCCGCTGGCGGCGCTACTACGCCGTGGCCTCGCGCGGCTGGCAGATCTCCCTCACGGCGCTCAAGCGCTATGCGGAAAGCGGCGCCGGAATCGAACGACGGAAGGGACTGCCCGACAGGAGACAACAACAACAAGAGACAAGAAGTACTTCTCCACAAGAGACAACAAGTACTTCAGGACAAGAGACAAGAAGTACTTCCCAACAAGAGACACGAAGTACTCCCCAACAAGAGACAAGAAGTACTTCGGCGCCAGCGCCGCGGAGCCCAGAGGGCGAAGCGCCGCGGAGCCCAGAGGGCGAAGCGCCGCGGAGCCCTAAGCCCCGCCCGGCGCGCCGATTTGGCCGGTGGACTGAGTCGCTGTCAGCGTCTGCGAATGCCGAGCAGTCGTGCCACGCCAATCGCGAGGAAGGCGGCGAAGAAGCTGAACAGCGCGCCCATCTTGGCTTCGTCGAGCACGGCGCCCGGCGGAAATGAGGCGGTGGTGAAGAACAGCGCCACGGTGAAGCCGATCCCTGCGGCAATCCCGAGCGTGACGAGCGATCGATAGTCGAGTCCCGGCGCCCGCCGGAATCCAAACTGCTCCGCCAGCACCGTGGTGAGCACGACGCCGATCGGCTTGCCGAGGATGAGGCTGCCGGCAACCATCCAGGTCGGCAGGCCGACGCTGGTCAACGGCACGCCCGCGTTGACCAGACCGAAGGCCAGCAGCACGCCCTGGACGGGCAGTTTCCACCACTGCTCGAATCGCTGAAGCGTTGCGAGCCGGACGCCCGGCCGGTTGCCGAACACCTTCAGGTCGGAGTTCTGGTGCGGCAACAGCGGCACGATCGGCACCATGGCGAGCGCCGGATGGATGCCGCCGAGGTGGAGCGCAATCCACGACAAGAGGCCCGGGCCGATCAGGTAGAGCCAGAAGCTCTCGACACCGAGCCGGCGGAGGAGCATGGCGGCGAGCACGGCGCCACCGAGCCACGCCGAGAGGGGCAGCAGCGCGAGCTCCCCGCTCGGGTAGAACAGCGCGAGCAGAATGAGGCCGAACGCGTCGTCTGCAATGGCGAGCAGGAGCAGGAACGGAATGGCGGGATGCCCCGTCGCGGAAGATGAGCCTCGCGACCAGGTACGAAAACGCGATGTCGGTGGCGCAGGGGATCGCCCATCCGGACCCGAGATCCGGACGTGCGAAGTACGCGGCGGCGAGCAGGTAGAGCGCCGCCGGCACGGCCATGCCGCCGAATGCGGCAAAAATTGGGACCGCGCCCTGACGAAACGACGACAGCGGTCCGCCCGGGAGCATCGCCTCGAAGACCTCCTTCGTCGCCAGCGCGAAGAAGAACACCATGCCGATGTCGTTCACGGCGAAGCGCATGGCGCCCGCAAAGCGCGTGTAGGACGCGAGACCGGTGTTGGCCCAGACGAGCGCGATCGCCGCGCCCGCGAACAGAAGCAGCGAGTTGTCGAGGATGAACTGGATGACGACCGTCGTGGTCGGGGGCGTGCGCGTCTGCATCCGTCAGAGCCTCTCGACGTGGACGAAGTTGGCGTCTTCGCGTCCGAGGACCGCATGGATCGAGACGTAGACGACCACGGCGCCCGGTGAGAGCGCGGCGCGGGTGAGCAGGTGCGCTCGCACGGCGGGCAGCGTGAAAGTGTCGGCGACGATCGGATCGACGCCCCACACGAGCGAGAGACGCGCCGCCGTGCGCGCGTTGGGGGTGGCGGCGAGGATCCGCGCCGCGGGGCGCAGGGCGGCCAGCATGCGGGCCGTCCTGCCGGCGCCGGTGAGCGCGACGATGGCGGCCGCGTTCGCGCGATCGGCCAGCGCGACGGCCGCCTCGCACAGCGCCCGGCCGTGCTCGCTCACGAACGACGCGTCGGGCGTGATGCGCGTGGACGGGCCGGCGCGCTCGGCCTCCCGCACGATGGCGTCGAGCGTCTCGACGGCGCGGACGGGATACCGGCCGACGGCCGTCTCGCCCGCGAGCATGATCGCGTCCACGCCCTCATCGACGGCATGCGCCGCGTCGGTGACTTCCGCGCGCGTCGGTCGCGGAGACGTCCGCATGGACTCGAGCACCTGGGTCGCCATGATGACGGGCACGGCGCGTTGACGTGCGGCGCGAATCAGCCGCTTCTGAACGGCCGGCAATGTCTCGAGCGGGATCTCGATGCCGAGGTCGCCGCGCGCCACCATCAGGCCATCCGCCACTTCGAGGATCTCTTCCACGTGGTCGACCGCCTGCGGCTTCTCGATCTTGGCGATGATGGGCAGATCCGGCGCACCGGCAGCTGCCGCCGCGGCCCGCGCCGCGCGGATGTCGTCGGCCGACTGCACGAAGCTGAGCGCGATCACGTCAATGCCCATGGCCACGCCCGCGCGCAGGTCCTCGAGATCCTTGGGCGTCAGCGCCGCCGTGCGCACCGGAGCGTCCGGCAGGTTGATGCCCTTGTGCGGCCCGAGCACGCCGTCGGTGAGCACGCGTGTCGAGAGGCGCCCGCGGGCGACCGCGGTCACTTCGAGCTCGATCGTGCCGTCATCGACCAGCAGGCGATGGCCGGGCTGCACGGACGTGAAGAGCGCGTCGAACGCACATGCGACGCGCCCAGGACCGCCGGCGAAGTCGCCTTGCTCGATGACGAGCGACTCACCCGCCGTCAGTGAAATCGGCGCGGAGAGCGGCCCGATGCGGATTTTCGGACCGGCGAGGTCCTGCACGATCGCGACGTCGCGACGGCTGACCTGCGCGGCCGCGCGAATGCGCCGACAGACTTCGGCGTGCGATGCGACGTCGCCGTGGGAGAAGTTCAACCGGAACGCGTCAGTGCCGGCGGCCAGCAGTGCTTCGATGGTCGCCTGATCGGAACTGGCGGGGCCAAGCGTGGTCAGAATGCGGGTACGGGGCATCAGAGGTGATGGCAGCGTACAATCAGGGCGGCATGGACAACAACTCTCAACAAAAGCCCGACGACTTCTGGCTGCGCACGACCTATCTGGTCCTTCCGCTGATCTCGCTCCTCGTCAGCATCCTCGTCTGGTACCAGACCACCGGACAGCTCGACATGATTCGCCAGAGCCAGCGGATGCTCACGACCGAGGTCGCGTCCATGCGGCGCACGCCGATCATCGATCTGGCCGGCGCGCCCTCGACCGGATCGGATCAAGCCGTCGTGACGCTCATCGAGTACTCGGACTACGAATGCCCGTTCTGCATCCGGCACTTCGAGCAGACGATGCCGCAGATCGACGCGAACTACATCAAGACCGGCAAGATTCGTTACGCGTTCCGCGACTTTCCTGTCGATCAGCTCCATCCTGAAGCGATCCGCGCCCACGAGGCCGCCCAGTGCGCCGCCGAGCAGGGCAAGTTCTGGGATCTGCACGCGCGGTTGTTCAGCAAGCCTGGCAGCCACACGACGCAGGCGATTGAAGATCGCGCGCTCGAAGCGGGACTCGACGTGGCGGCCTTCCGGTCGTGCGTCGCAAGCGGACGCACGACGGCCGCGGTCCGGGCGAGCGTCGGTCAGGCGGTCGAGCTCGGCGCGACGGGTACGCCCGCGTTCTTCTTGGGCGTGCGCGACCCGGCCACCAACCAGGTGAAAGTCTCGCAGGCCATCACCGGGGCCCAGCCCTACGCCGCGTTCGAGAAAGCGCTCGAGGCCGCGCTGAAACAACAATCAAAGTAGGGCGGGCCGGGTTGTGGCCCGCCATGCGGCCGTTGCGTGCTCCTACGCTCGCGTCATGTCCGCCACGGATCGACGAGCGCTTTGGGAATCGCGAGCGCTTCGGCCGCCGAGAGCGCCTCGTTGATCTCGCCGAGCCCGTAGGTCGCGGCGCCGATTCGCTCCCACGGCACCTCGTCACGATAGCGTTCGAGCGCGCCCAGGGCCCGCAGAAAGTGCCGCACTTCGCTGCCCCAGCAGCCTCGAATGTCGAGGTGCTTGCGGTTGATGTGCTCGTGGGCGTTGATGGCGCTGTCGCCGACGTTGGTGTAGTGCCCGGCGATGACGTACGCGCCGCCGTTGCGCACCAGGCCCACGCCCTCTTCGATCGCGCGCGCCGATCCGGCGGCCTCGACGACGATGTCGGCGCCGAGGCCGCGCGTGAGGTCCTGGACGCGCGCGAGGCGCTCGTCAGGCGTCGTGCCGTCGAACGCCATCACGACATCGGCGCCCATCTCGCGGGCGAGCGCGAGCCGATCGGCAGGTGCGCCGATGACGATGACCTGGCCCGCGCCGGCCCGCCGCGCGAGCGCGGCGGTGCAGAGCCCACGGCCCCGGCCCCCTGCACGACGACGGTGTCGCCGAGTTGAATGGCGGCGCGCTCGATGATGTGCACCGAGGTCAGCAGGCCGCAGCCGCCGCCGATGTACGCCTCGAACGACACGCCGGCGGGCAGCGTCGCCACCACGACGCCGGGTTCCAGATACACTTTCTGGGCCCAGCCGCCGAAGAGACCGTCGGCGGCCGAGTCGGTGATGCCGTAGACGCGGCGGGAGGCGCACCGCGTCGGCGTGCGATGCACCGTGCAGGCCGCGCACCGGCCGCACGTGCGATGGACGTCGAAGAACGCCACGCGATCGCCTTCACGAATCGCGCGGCCCTGGACGTCGGCCAGCGAGCCGCGCACGGCATCGAGCGTGCCGGTCGTGACGTGCCCGGGGATGATCGGATACGGCACGCCCGCCAGACGTCCGTGCCAGAGATGCACGTCTGTGCCGCAGACTTCAGAAAACGCCGTGCGCAGCAGCGCGCCGCCCGGCGGGAGATCGGGCTCGGGAAACTCCCGAATCTCGACAGGTACTTTCGGCGCAGGCATGACGGCGGCGAGGACGTGACGCATGAAAAGCATTCTCTCTGATCACAAGCGCGCCGAAGGCGCGCCGCCGGAGCGGAGCGACGGCGAGAGGGGGGCCGGCGGGACGAAGTCCCCCGGACTGATTAGTTGACCACGGTCGCCTTCACCATCGCCGGGTCGCGAGTGCCCTCCGCAGTGGCCGCGTGACGGCAGCGGCGCTGGTTGAGGACAGTCTGCGCGCCATTGATGCGCACAACGCGGCCTCAAACGCGTTCATTCGCGTCGATACGACGTCGGCCCGCGAAGAGGCGCAGCGGCTCGATCTCGAGCTTCGACGAGGCCTGGACCGTGGACCGCTGCACGGCATTCCGATTTCACTCAAGGATTTGATCGACGTGGCCGGGACGGTGACGTCGGCGGCATCGAAGGCCATGTCGGATCGCGTGGCAGAGCGCGATGCCGAGATCGTCACCAGACTGCGCGCCGCGGGCGCCGTCCTCCTCGGCAAGACCAACATGCACGAGTTCGCGCTCGGGACGACGAGCGAAGACTCCGCGTTTGGTCCGGTCCGTCACCCGGCCGATCTCTCGCGCGTGGCCGGCGGCTCGAGCGGAGGTTCCGCGGTCGCCGTCGCGACCGGGATGGGGTTCGCGTCGATCGGATCCGACACCGGCGGCTCGATCCGGATCCCTGCCGCCTGCTGCGGCATCGTGGGGCTGAAACCCTCGTTCGCGGAGGTGCCGACCGCGGGCGTCATCCCGCTCAGCACGTCGCTCGATCACGTCGGCCCGCTCGCGCGATGCGTCGACGATGCCGCGCTGATCTGGGCGGTGCTCGCGGGCCAACCTCCAGGACCTCCGGTGAGACCTGCTCCAAGCGCGCTGCGGCTCAAGCGCCTCGGGGGGTACTTCGCCGCCCCGCTGGAGCCCGAAGTTCGCGAGGCGTTCGACCGCGCCGTGAGATGCCTGGTCGACGCGGGCGCGGCCGTCGTGGACACGGAGCTGCCGGACACGTCACGGATCGTCACGGCGTACGTCAACATCGTTCTGCCAGAAGGCGCGTCGTGGCACGACGAGCTGCTCAACACGCGCGGCAGTGACTACTCGCCGATCGTCCGCAGCCGGCTCGAAAGCGGCCGGACGATCTCTGCCGTCGCGTACCTCGAGGCACGCGCGGCCCAGGCCGCGCTGACCCGCGCGGTGGATCGCGCGCTCGACGATTGCGACGCGCTGGTGCTCCCGACGCTGCCCATCGTGGCGCCGCGGCTCGGCGCCGCCGACATCGTGATCGATCCTGCTGACGCCACTCCCACACCGGTCCGTTCCGCGATGCTGCGGCAGACGCAACTCTTCAATTTGACCGGCCATCCGGCGATCTCGCTGCCGGTCGCAGCAGCCGGCCTGCCGGTGGGCCTGCAGCTCGTCGGCCGCCTGAACGAGACCCCGTGGCTGCTCGAGGTCGCGGCTGCCTGTGAGAACATAGTCAAGTGAAGCAAGTCTCCGTACACGAGGCACACGCACTTCAGCAGTCAGGATCGACCTACGTGGACGTCCGTTCGTCGGCCGAATATGCCCACGGACATCCGGCCGGCGCCGTCAACGTGCCGCTGCTCGAGCGGGACGATCGGACCGGACAGATGACCCCCAACCCGGACTTCACGCGCGTCATGCAGGCGAACTTCGCGCCCGACGCGAAGCTCCTGCTCGGCTGTCAGGTCGGCGGACGCTCGGCACGGGCGGCGCAGATTCTGGAGACGTTTGGATATCGTGACGTCTCGAACGTCGTGGGCGGCTTCGGCGGCGCGCGCGATCCGATGACCGGACGCACCGATCCAGGCTGGGCCCAGGCGGGCCTGCCGGTGGAGACCGACCCGCCGCCTGGCGGAAGCTACGCCGATCTGGCGGCCAAAGCCGACACCGGATCGTGATCGCGCGGAGTTTCCACGCCTGGGAGCGGCGGCTCGCTTCGGTCGACACGAATCGCGTCGTCAGACCGTTCGACTGGGGCCTCGACTGGCTGAATCTGGATCCATCGGCTGCCGATCCTGCGGAGTGCTGTCAGAGCCTGGGTCGCCGAGGCGATGTCGGACACGGATCGCTTCTTCGCGACGCCGCGCGACTGACGACTATCGACTCGACGGCGGAACGCTGCGGTTCCCGAGCGCGATCGAGACGCCCTATCCCGTCAACAACGTCGTCTCGGCCCGCGTGTTTCCCGCGCGGCCGCGCGCGGCCGGACAGCCGCGCCGCGCGGTTGTCGTGCTGCCTCAGTGGAATTCGGATCCGCAGGGTCACGTCGGACTGTGCGAGCTGTTCGCGCGCTTCGGCATCACCGCGGTCCGGTTGTCGCTCCCCTATCACGACGCGCGCAAGCCGGACGAGCTCGAGCGCGCGGACTACATCGTCAGCTCCAACATCGGAAGGACGTTGCAGGCCAACCGGCAGGCCGTGCTCGACGCGCGCCGAATCGTGGACTGGCTCGCGCGCGAAGGTAACGAGCGCATCGGCATCATGGGCACGAGCCTCGGCTCATGCCTTGCGATGCTGACGCTGGCGCACGAACCGCGTCTGCGCGCGGGCGCGTTCAACCACGTGTCGCCGTACTTCGCGGACGTCGTCTGGCGGGGACTCTCGACGCGCCATGTCCGCGCCGGCCTCGACGGTCAAGTCGCGCTCGACGCGTTGCGCCAGATGTGGATGCCGATCAGCCCGTGGCCGTTCGTGTCACGCGTGCGCGGACGCGCCGTGCTGCTCGTCTACGCGACGTACGATCTCACCTTCCCGGTCGATCTCTCGCGCGCATTCATCGGCGAGTTCCAGCGCCTCGGCGTGCCGCACGAGGTCGCGAAGCTGCCGTGCGGCCACTACACAACGGGCAAGGCGCCGTTCAAATACCTGGACGGATACTACCTCACGAAATTCTTCGTCAAGAAACTTTAGCGATCACGAGGTCCTGGGCCTGAATTGCGCCCGAAGTCCGGCCTGGCAGTATCATTAGGGTCGGGACCTTCCATGAGAAAGCTGCTCGTGTCCGCGGCCGCCGTGCTCGTCGCGGTGCTGTGGCCCGCCGGCGCTCGCGCAGAGTGCACGCTCTTCTCGATCGACGCGAAGTGTTCGAAATCTGCGAAGGCGATGCCCGGTGTGACGTTCGGCGCGACGTCAAAGCCGGTCACGCCCGCTGTGAAGGCCAAGCCTGAACAGAGAACGGCGTTGCTGCCGCATCCGCCGGATACTGCGGCGATCGACTGTCGGATGGTGCATCAGCCCGATCGGACGACCGGGCTCAGCGCGCGCGTTCTCACGCCGCATCCCGGCGTGACGCACTCGATGCGGAACGTGATCGTTCCCGCATGTGAGAAATGAAACCAACCTCTCTAGTGCCCAGTGCCTAGCGCCCAGTGCCTAGTACCCAGTGCCTAGTGCCCAGTGCCCAGTGCCTGGTCTTAGAGGTATCTGAACAGTCCCCTGAGCGCGTCGTAGATCACGGCGCCGATGGCCTCGACGATCGGCGAGGGGTCGCCCTGAAACAACTGGCTGGCGGCGTCGGCTCCCTTGACGGGGTCGGCGATGAGCAGCCAGACGGTCGCGCCTGCGATCGTCGCCGCCATCACGCCAATGATGGCCACCAGACTCACGCTCCACCGGGCGACGCTCATGATTCCCGTCAGTGTACCGCCGTTTTGGATCGAGGACGGACCACGGCTCTCAAACTACCAATACGATCTTTCCGAACTGATCGGAACACTCCAGGCGACGCTGAGCCTGTGCGGTTTCGGACAGTGGAAAAGACTTATCCACGAGGGGTTTGACACCGCCGTCGAAGAAAAGGTCAGCTGCCCGAAGAAGGTCCGTTTTGGCGCCCATGTAACAACCAATTAACGAGAGCTGCCTGGCGAACAGATGCCGGAGATCGAGGCTCACCTGGTGTCCGGTCGTGGCGCCGCAGGTCACGAGCCGCCCGCCGCGCCCGAGACTCCGGACGCTGCGGTCCCACGTCGCCTCACCCACATGTTCGACGACGACATCGACGCCACGGCCGTCGGTCAGAGCACGAACGCGGCGCACGACGTCGTCCTTGTAGTGGTCGATGACCTCGTCGGCGCCCAACTCGCGCGCCAGCGCGAGCTTGCGCTCGCCGCCTGCAGTGGCGATGACGCGAGCGCCGTGGGCTTTAGCGATTTGAATGGCCGCGTGCCCGACGCCGCTCCCGGCGGCAAGGACGAGCACGGTCTCACCACGCCGGAGCTTCGCGCGGCTCACGATCATGTACCACGCGGTCAGAAAGACGAGCGGAAAGGCCGCCGCGGTGACGAAGTCGATGTGCGCCGGAAGCGGGATCGCGTTGGCCGCCGGCACCGTGACGAGCTCCGCGTAGCCGCCGTCCGATTGATAGCCCAGCACGTCGTAATGCGGGCAGAAATTGTCCTCGCCCGCGAGACATCGTTCGCACTGCCCGCAGGAGAGACCCGGGTGCAGCATGACGCGATCGCCGGAACTGAGGCCGAGCTCCTGACTGCCGATGACGATCTCGCCTGCCACGTCGGCGCCCGAGATGTGCGGCAGCGGGATCCTGACGTGCTCGATGCCGTTGCGCTGCCAGATGTCGAGGTGATTCAACGCGCACGCGCGAACCCGCACGACCACCCAGCCCGGTCGCGCCACTGGATCAGGAGCGTCCTCATAACGCAGGACCTCCGGACCGCCATGCTCGTGGAAACGAACGGCTTTCATGACAACGCTCTTTCCCCTGGCCCTGGGCCTTGGGCCCTTGGCCCAGAAGTCCGGCACCACCGTCACCACGTCTCTTCCCAGCGACTCGAGCCCCGGCCGGACGTGTGAGGCGTCGCCGACGACGACGATGGCGCTCTGGTCGGGGTGCAGAAACCGGCGCGCGGCGGCTTCGAGATGGGCTGGGGTGACCGCGTCGACCAGCGGCACGAAACGATCGTAGGCGTCCTGCTCGAGCTCGAAGATGACGAGCTGAGAGATGGCGCGCACGAGCTGCGCGGCGGTCTCGAAATGTCGAACGTAGCCGCGCGTGAGCGAATCTTTGGCCGCGGTGAGCTCGTCCCCTCCGACGGCCGCATCGCCCTGAACGAGTCGAATCTCTGACAGGATCTCGCGCACGGCCTCGGCCGTCGCATTCGCCTGCACGCTGGTCTCGCACGCGAAGGCGCCGCCGGCTACCCGCATGTCGAACGCCGAGCGTGCGCCGTAGGTGATGCCGCGGGTCTCGCGCAGGTTCTTATTGATCCGGCTCGTGAACTGTCCGCCGAGCACGGCATTCAGCGTGACGAGCGCGTGGTAGTCGTTCGTACGTCGCGACGGTCCCACGTGCCCGACGCGCAGCTCGGACTGCGGCGCGCCTGGCCGATCGACGACGAGCACGCGCGAGTCGACCCGTTCCGGCGGGCTCACCAGTCCGGCTGGTGGCCGATGCGCTTCGGCTCGCCAGGAGCCGAGCGTCGTCTCAACGGTCTGCATCACCGAGTCGTCGATGTCGCCGACGACGATGAGCGTCGAGCGAGCGGGCGCAAACCCGGTCGCCCAGAACTGCCGCGCGTCGTCGAGCGTGATCGCCTCGAGCGACGGCGTCGTGCCGAGCGCGCTGTGACCGTACGGATGATCGCCAAAGACCGCCACGACGAACGCGCGATCGGCGACGGCCGAAGGCGACCGACTCAGTTGCCGGAGCCGGCTCAGTCTGAGCTCCCGGACGCGAGCGAGATCGGCCTCAGCGAGGTGGGGGCGCGTGACGACGTCGGCGGTGAGCGCGAGCGTCGGGGCAAACGAGCGCGCCAGCGTGGTGAAGGAGAGCACGGCGACGTCTGCGGTGACGTCGACGTCGAGATGACTGCCCAGCCGCGCGAACGCATCGGCGAGCGCGATCGCGTCGCGGCCACCGGCGCCCTCGTCGAGCAGATCGGCCGTGAAGCTGGCGAGTCCGGGGCGATCCGCGGGATCACTTGCAGCGCCGCCGGTGATGACGAGCGCCGCGGTCACGACGGGCACCTGCGGCCGGGCGAGCCAGCAGACCGTGAGGCCGTTCGGCAGCACGGCTCGCCTGACCGCCGGGAACCGCACGACGGTTGGCGGACCCGGCAGAGGCAGCTGGAACCGATCGCCCATCATTTCCCCGAGGCCGGCATCGAATCCGGGAGCGCGAGGCCGGCCTGGCCGGCCGGAACGATCGACAAGGCGGCTGCCCGCGCAGGCTCGAGCCAGGTTCGGACGGCGCTCTGCACGCTCGCGGACGTCGCGGCGAGGTAGCGTTGTCGATCCCTTGCGAACGAGTCCGGCTCTCCCAGGTGCACGTTGTAGGCGTTCAGCTGGTCGGCCTTCCCGCCAAACCCGCCAAGCGACTGCACCCGATAGACGAACGCCGCTTCGGTCTGCGCGTGCCCGCGCTCGAGCTCGTCCTGGTCCGGACCCGAGCCGGCCAGCCGGGTGATCTCCTCGCACATCACGTCGTGCAGCTCCGCGAGCGATCGTCCGGGCGCGGCCGTCGCGAGCAGTTGGAACATCCCGCCGAGCTCGCGCGACGTCTGAGCGGCGGCGACGTCGGTGGCGATCCGCTGGTCGTAGATCAGCCGGCGGTAGAGCCGCGACGTCCGGCCGTTCGCGAGCACATCGGCCGCGAGATCCAGCTCGGCATCGCCGGAAGAGAACAACGGCGGAGACGGCCACGCGAGATACAAGCGCGGCAACTCGACGCGATCTTCGAGCACGGTCCTGCTCGCCCGCGCCGGCACGGCAGGCGCCGCGACCTGCGCCGACCGGCGGGCCCGCGGGAATCTCGCCGAACAGCGACGCGGCGAGCGACGTCGCCTCCCCGGTCTCGACGTCACCTGCGATGACGAGCGAGGCGTTGCCCGGATGGTAGAAACGCGCGAAAAACGCGCGCGCCCGATCGAGCGTCGCCGCCTCGAGGTCTTCCACGCGCCCGATCGTCGGCCAGGAGTACGGATGATCGGCGGGATACACCGCGCGAAGCAGCTCGAACGCTGCCAACCCGTAGGGCCGGTTCTCGTAGCTCTGCCGCCGCTCGTTCAGCACGACGCCGCGCTGGGTCTCGAAGCGCGCCTCGGTCAGCGCGGGGACCATCCAGCCCATGCGATCGGCTTCCATCCAGAGCGCCAGCCGCACCGCTTCGGTCGGCACGGTCTCCCAGTAGTTCGTCCGATCGGCGCTCGTCGACCCGTTGACCGCCGCACCCGCTCGCTGCAGGGGCTCGAAGTAGCCGTGCGGCTGGTGCGCCGACCCTTCGAACATCAGGTGTTCGAACAGATGCGCGAGACCCGTCTCGCCGGGTTGCTCGTTCCTCGAGCCGACGTGATACCAGACATTGATCGCGACGAGCGGCACGCGCCGGTCCTCGTGGACGATGACGTCGAGACCGTTCGGCAGCGTCGTCTTAGTGAACGGCAGGTGCATCGGGGGAAATTAGAAATTTGGAAATTTAGAAATTTAGAGATTTAAGAGATTTGGGTCTAAATCTCAAAATCTCTAAATCCTAAATCTCCAAGTGTCATTGCAGCTATGTGACCTGGACCAGTGGGATCTGCTTTCTCGAATACGAAGCAATCGAGATCTGCTGCGCGACGCGTTCGGCGGCAGACAGCAGCGCGCGCGCAGGGGCCGAGTCGGGCTCGCCGATGACGATGGGAATGCCCTCGTCGCCGCCGCGGCGCACCGGCTCGTAGAGCGGGACGCTGCCGAGGAACGGCACGGACATATCCGTGGCCAGCCGCTCGCCGCCGCCTCGTCCGAAGATGTCGCTCTCATGCTGGCAGTCCGGGCAGACGAAGTAGCTCATGTTCTCGATGAGTCCGAGCGTCGGGATGTTGAGCTTCCGGTACATGTGCACCGCGCGGCGGGTGTCGGCGAGCGACACCGACTGCGGCGTCGTCACGACCACCGCGCCGGCGACCGGCACCGCCTGACTGAGACTCAACGCGACGTCGCCCGTGCCCGGCGGCATGTCCACGATGAGATAGTCGACGTCGTTCCACTGCACGTCGCGGAAGAACTGCGGATGGCGCCGTGGAGCATCGGCCCGCGCCAGATCACCGGCGCGTCGTCTTCGGTCAGAAAGCCGATCGAGACGACCTGGAGTCCGTAGCGCTCGGCGGGAACCATTTTCTTGCCGTCGGTGCCGAGCTGCGTCCGCAGGCCGAGCATGATCGGAACGTTGGGCCCGTACATGTCGCCGTCGAGGATCGCGACGCGGCTGCCGCGCTGCGCGAGCGCCACGGCGAGATTGACGGACACCGTCGTCTTGCCGACGCCGCCCTTGCCGGCGCCGACGGCGATGATGTTCTTGACGCCCTCGACGGGCGCGCGTCCCAGCTCCGGGCGCGCGACGGCTCGCACGCTCGCGGTCATCTCGATGTCCACCGCCGATCACGCCCGGGTAGCGCCGTACACCGCCACGCGGGCCTGATCCTGCATCAGATCCTTGACCGGACAGGCGGGCGTCGTCAGCTCGATGGTGAACGCGACACGCCCGCCGTCGATCGAGAGGTTCTTGACGAACCCGAGCGCGACGATGTCCTTGTGAAGATCGGGATCCTTGACGGCCCGCAGGGCGTCGAGCACTGCGGCCTCGGTGACATGGCTCATAGTCTGATTCTAAGACTTCACCTGCTGCTCGGCCAGATCGCCGATGTACGGCAGTTTGTATGTTCGACCTGTGAACGCTTTGAACATCAGGAAGAACCAGAGCCCGACGACGCCGACGATGAACGGCTTGTAAAGCATCCTGCCGACAAGCGGGAGGCCGAGCAGCACCAGATGCAGCACGAGCACGCCGAGAAACGTGATGGTCGACTGCATCGCGTGGAAGCGGACGAAGCGATCTTCTTTTTCGGCGATCAGAAAGACGATTCCGCTCATCATGCCGCCGAAATAGGCGATCGTCGCCGCGACTTTCGGATCCTTGAACCCCGAGCCCGGCGCGGGCGGCGGCGGAGGAATCGAGGAGCTCACGGCGACCCCACCGAGCTCAGGTGCGGCGTCGAGCGAGGCGGCCGGCCGAAGTCGCGGCGCGCGTCGTCGTTCAGGAGCACCCAGAACGTGTAGATGCCGAGCGCCGTGCCGAAGGGCACGAGGAGCAGGTTGGGCACGGCGCAGACCAGCGCGAGCACACGGCCGGACGCGTGACGCCGGGCCAGCGAGCGGCCGATCAGCACCATCAGGAGCGCCGCCCAGCGCAAGAGAGCCGCCGACAATCGCCAGCAGCCACACAGCGGCGCGGCTCGCCGGCGCCGCCGAGGCCCAGATCGGCCAGCGCCGCGTCGGTGCCGAGCGCGAGCACACCAAGCGAGGCGCCCGTCAGCACACCGAAGGCTCCCCAGACGCGGTGGAGGCGGCCGAGCACGTCAAGATGGAGCGGCATCGCAGCTCCCGGCGGGTCAGCGGTCCGAGCCGAAAAAAGCGCTTTGCATGCGGTCGACGATGGCCGCCATGTCGACGAAGTCGATGGCCACGTCGTCCAGGTCCCGTCCGGGCGATGCGCCAAGGCTCACGCCGTCGCGGAAATCCGGATGGGTGCGTGTCACGTGACGCCGTGACGCGCGGCGAATCTCGTCGGCCGGTGCGCCGTCCGAAACGCCGAGGATGTGAAAATAGTCGTGCACCGGCGTCTTCCGTGGTCTAGCGGGCGCCGAGCGTCGACGAGCAGTTCCCGGCGGCTGGTTTCGTCGAGGCCGTCGAGATCGACCGTGCTGTCGCACTCGTCGCACAGGACCTCCACCAGGGCGGGCCTGCCCTCTTCCTGGGGTGGCTGCAACTGGCCATCGGAGACGCGCAGCAGGTGCATCTGCAACGTTTTCACCAGAAAATTCTCGGCATTTCCGCAATTCGGACAAGTCAGCGACAAATCGACACTCCGTCAGGACGCCGACGACCCGGGTCCCGTCAAGAGTGTATCGCCTCCCCGAGCGTCAGGGATACAGGATCTTGACGTCGACGCGATCGATCGCCGAGCGCGCCGGCGATTGCGGCCCCATAAATGGCGGCCTGTGCGTCATGTTCCGGGCGCGGTTGGCCGGTCTTGAACTCCACGACCGTGACGGCTCCGTCGGGCGCGACCACGAGGCAGTCGACGACGCCCCGTACCCGCTCGCCCGGCCGGTCAGGTGGGTGATACGAGAACGGCACCTCGTAATAGCAGGTCCCAGACGCCAGCAGTGCGGCGATGTCCGGCCGGTCCGCGAAGCCGGCGGTACAGCGCGACTGCTTCGGCCGCCAGGATCGCCGGATCGGCGACGTCGATCAGTTCCTCGGCGCGGACGAGCTGCGGCGACGAGGCTGGTCAACGCCGCCTCATCCAGCAGCGGGTCGAGCCTTCGCTGAAGCAGCCGATGGACGATCGTGCCCATCAGGCGCGCTGATGACGATCCGGGACCCGCGGCGGGGCGCTCCGCCGCTGGACCGGCAGTGGCAGCCACCGTGACTCGATCCGGCAGCCGGAGCGGCGTCGTGTCGAACGGACTGTCAGTGCCGGCCACGGCGGCGGGCGGCGGGGCGGACGCGGATGGTCCGGGACGACAGACGTCGAACACGAAGGCGCCGGCTGAGCTCTGCCAGGTCACCCGGTCGAGGTCGGGGTGCGCGACGGCGGCCGCGAACAGGTCGATCAGCGGCTGCGGGAACAGGCTCGCCAGACTGCGCGCGCTCCGGCGCACCTTCCCTTTCGGATCGACTTCGGCCGCAAGATACAGACGGTCGCGCGCGCGCGTCACGGCGACGTAGCAGAGCCGCCGCAGCTCCTCCTGCTCGCGCTGGTCCTCGAGCCGCGTCGCCTCGCTCGTTCCGAACGCCACGTCGGGCTCGCCGTCCGGACCGCGCTCGATGACGGAGAAGCCCGACGGCCGGCCCCGTCCGGGCAGGTGCAGGTTGACCACGAAGACGATCGGAAACTCGAGTCCCTTGGCCGCGTGAATCGTCATCAGGTTCACGCAACCCGCGGCGCTCGACAATCGCGTTGGACTCGTCGCCGGCGCGCGAGCGTGTCGAAGTACTCGGCGAGCCGGCCGAGCGTCGCATAGCCGCGGCTCTCGACCCGCCGGATCAGGCCCGCACCTTCTTGACGTTCTCGCGCGCCTGGTCGAGACGCCGGCCGCGAAGCTCGAAGACGTAGGCCGACTCGCGCAGGATGACGTCGACGAGCTCGCTCGGCGGGACGCGGTCGGCGAGCGGCAGCCACCGCGCCAGGCGCTCTCGCGCGCGCGTTCGAGGAGCGCGCGATCGAGCTCGTCTGGCAACGGTCACGTCGGCGCCGGCCGGGCCGAGCGCGCGGGCGAACGTCGGCGCCAGCCGCACGAGGCCGGGTCGGACATCCGCACGAAGCGCGATCGCAGGAACTCGGCGGCACGCAGATCGGACTCCGGCTGCGCCAGGATAGCGCAGGAGCGCCTGGAGATCCTGCACCTCGGGCGCGTCGAAGAATCCGAGGCCCTTGTAGACGTACGTGCGGATCCCGCGCGACTCGAGCGCCTCCTCGAAGTACTGATGTCCGGCGCGCGCGCGGAAGAGGATCGCGATGTCGTCGGGCCGGGCCGGCCGCGGCGGCCCGTCGCGATCGCGGACGATCGCGCGAGCCGATCAGCCGATCGATCTCGGCGGCCACGGCCGCCGCGCAGGCTCGCCATGGACGGCTCGGCCATCGAGACCCAGCACGGGCTCGCCGTCGCGCAGCGCGCCGGGCGCCACCGCCGGCACGGGAAACCGATCGCGCTCGCTGTACGTGAACCGATCGTCGCAGCGTCGAGTCGCTCTGGATCGACGTCGGACAACGCGTTGACGAACGCGAGCAGCTCGGGCACGGCTCGGAAGCTCGTCGTGATCACCTGCCGGACCGGGCGGCCGGGCCGGAGCGCGCCGATCTTGCGCGCCGCCTCGTCGAGCAGCGTCACCTCGGCGTGACGGAAGCGATAGATCGACTGCTTGCGATCGCCGACGACGAAGATCGAGGTCGGCGCGTCGGCGGCGCCCTCGCCTTCGCCCCAGGCATCGACGAGCAGCTCGACGAGGCGCCACTGCAGGCGGCTCGTGTCCTGGAACTCGTCGACGAGCACGTGGTGATAGCGCGCCTGCAGCTTCAGCCGGCTGCGCGCGAACTCCTCCTGCCGCTCGAGCAGCGGACGGACTTGCTCGAGCATGCCCGGCAAAATCGAGCAGCGCGTGTTCGTCGAGCAGCCGTTCGTACTGGTCGACCGACGATCGCGAGCAGCCGCAGCAGGCCGCGCGCGAGCAGCGCGTTGACGTCCGACTCGAGCGCGTCGAGCTCGCGCGAGGACGCCGGCGCGACAGGCGCCTGCACCGCCTGCTCGTGCCGCCTCCTTGCGGCCGGCGCGACGCGAACTGCTCGGCCGTGAACGACGCCTGCCAGCCGCTTGCGCGGGCTCGCCGCTCTTCGTCAGGAAGTAGCGCTCGAGCCGGCGGCGCAGCTGCTGAACCCGCGCCGGATCGTGCGGCGGCGAACGTCGTCGAGATCGCAGAGATCGGCGCGTGAGCCACCGGAACTCCGGCGCGCCGGCCGGTCCATCGTCGATGAGCGCGGACCGCTGCGGCGAGCGCGTCGCAGACTCGCGCGAAGGCGGGCGACGAACGCGGACGCGGCCTGCGGCGGCCGTCGTCGGTCGCCGCGTGACGTCTGACGAAGTCGGCGACGGCCGGCAGCGCGACGTGGCGGCGATCGAGCAGCCGGCCGACGGCGCTCGCGCAGGACCGGCAGCTTGACGCGCGCGAACAGCAGCCGCAGCGTCTCGTCGTCTTTCAGGATCAGGCCGCGAGCGGCGCGCAGCGCGAGATCCATCGCCTCGTTCGCGAAGCGCCCCATCTCGGTCTCGTCGGCGATGTCGAATCCCGGCTCGACGTCGGCCTCGAGCGGAAACTCGCGCAGCAGCCCGAAGCAGAACGCGTCGATCGTCGAGATCTGGATGTCGGCGATGCGATCGCGGAGCGCGCGCCATTCGCGCCGGCGGCCAGCGCGCCTTCGGCCGCGCGGCGCCGCAGCTCGGCGAGCACGCGCTCGCGCATCTCGGCGGCCGCTTTGCGCGTGAACGTGATCGCGAGGATGTGCCGCGGATCGACGCCCGACTTCGATCAGCCGGACGTAGCGGTCGACGAGCACGCGCGTCTTTCCCGTGCCCGCCGACGCTTCGAGCACGACGTCGTTGGCCGGATCGACGGCGAACGTCGCGCGCCGGCCTGATCCGGCACGGCGACGGCGGCTCGCGCTCGGCAGATCAAACAGGCTCGGCTGCTTCATCGTCTTCAGTGCGGTATTCCTTGCGGCAGACGCCGGCGTACCGGCACCACGCGCACTCGCCGGGCCGCTTCGGCTGCGGCGGAAACTCGCCCGCTTCGATCTCGCTCGATCGTCGTCGCGAACGTCCGAGGCGCGCGCCTCGACGGCAATGGCGGCGGGCTGGTCCTTGTCGCCGAGCGGGCCCTCGAACCTGCGATCGTCGCCGAAGGCGAGATACATCGCCGACGGCGACCGGATGCGGCCGGCCGTCGCGCCGCTTCGAGCAGCTGGCGGGCCGCGTGCGCGTAGACGGCGATCTGCACGGACGTGTCCAGAGTCCGGCAGCCGGCTGAGCTTGTAGTCGATGACGCGCAGCGAGCCGTCGGCGAAGACGTCGATCCGATCGGCCTTGCCGCGGATCTCGATCGTCCGCTGTCGCAGGCCGTGCAGCTCGCGGGAACGTGAACGGCCCGCGCAGATCGACTTCGAGAAAGCGCTTCACGATGTCGCCGCCGGCATCCGACTTCGAGCTCGAACACGCGCTCGGCGACGCCGCGCGCGACGATCGATCCGAGCAGCCGCGTCTCCTCGAGCGCGCGATCGGCTTCCGGCAGCCGCGCCAGCGCGTCGCGTGTGAGCTCGGCGAAGAGCGCGAGCGCGTCGGGTAACGTCGCGGCCGTGATCGCCCGTCTGCCCTGGTCCTGCCACGTCGACGTAGAAGCGTTCGAACAGCTCGTGAACGAGCATGCCGCGCTCGAGCGGCGTCAGGCCGGCGGCCTCGTCGCGCTCCTCAGGCAGGCCGAGCACGTTCTCGGCGAAGTACTTGAACGGACAATCGACGTAGCGATCGACGCGGCTGACGCGATACGCCTGCGGCGCCTGCGGGTCGACGAAGCCGCCGTACCGGCGTTCGTCCAGCCGCGGACGAGCCAGCCGCAGACCCAGCCACGGCGCTCGTCTCCGGCTCCAGATCGAGCGGCCGCTCGGCGATTCGGTGGCCAGAATCTCATCGACGAACACGCGAAGCCGAGCGGTCTCGGCGCGCCTCGGACGCGGCCAGGTCGCGCGCCGATTCGACCATCGGCGAGAGCGCGACGATCGCATCGCCTTCGAGCTGGAACGCATGCGAGGGTCGTCGTGCGGCGCGCGAGCGTCAGCAGATCGCGGAACGCGGCCTGCTGGGCGCGGGCCTGGTCCCGTTCCTGCGGCCAGCCGAGGGCCTTCAGCAGGCCGCTCGTGTAGAAGATGCTGCGCCGCGGCCGCTCCGGCCAGTCCGTCTCGACGAGGCCCACCAGGTGCACGTGATCGAACTCGCCGAAGCGCGCGGCGACGGCGTCCACGAGGTGCACGCCGCCGTTCGCCGCGACGCGGCGTGAACGTCCGCGCCTCGATGGCGTGCCGAATGGCCGACGTGATGTCCTCGTGCGGACGCGGCCGGTTGTCGTGACGCTCGAAGGCGTGCGCGAGCTCGTCGAGCACGCCGAGGACCGACGCGCGCGCGCGCGACATGCCGGTCGCGCCAGGCGTCGGCTGGTCCGGGTTCGCGTTCGTGGCGCCGCAGGAACGCGGCAATGGCGCGGACCTGGCCTGCAGCCGTCTCCGCGGACCTGAACGCGTCCAGCTCCCGCCTGATGTCTGCGGCCGCCTGCGCGGCGCGAAGCGCCCGGACCCGCGTCTCCGGCGCACGCGCTTCGCGTCCACGGAAGCCGAACTCGACTTCGCTCGTGTAGGTGTTCGCTTCCCCCGTCGCGCGCCGCTCGGTGAGCGCGGCGTCGAGCGCCGCCGCGTCCTGGAGTCCGACCTCTACGCCGTCGACGTCGAAGCGGACGAGGGCCGACCGCAGCAGCCCGACGGCGGCCTCGCGCGTGCCGCCGGTCCGCGCGAACGCGAGCACGAGATCCAGCAGCGCGGCGTACGGCTCGGCCGCGAGCGGCAGCGCATCGAACGCCTCGTAGGGCACGCGCGCGTCGGTCAGCACCTGGCGTGCGAGGTAGAGGTACGGCAGCGGGCGGTAGAAGACGATCGCGGTCGGTTCGAGGGCGCCCGCGGCCTGTCTCGCGCGTCCGCGGATGGCGCGCGTGACCTCCCGCAGTTCCTCTTCGCGATCGCGCGCGACAAAGCAGCGCGTCCGTGCCGTCTCCGGCGGGGCGAATGAGCACGACCGAAGACGGCGGTCCCTCGTGACGAGTGTCCTCGATGCCGGGCAGTTCCTGCTCGAGCCGATCGCGGAATCCCGCGTCGTGAATCTCGTCGGTCAGCACGACGTCGACGCGGCTCACGCTGCGAAGCCGGCCGAGCAGATCGAAGTCGGCCGGCCAGAGCCCGCGCGGATCGGTCGGATGATCCGCGACCGCGACGATGACGTGATCGAACGGGAGGTCGGGTTGCGTCGTGAGAAGCGTCGCGCGAAGCATGTGCTCGTCGAGGACGTCGCTGCCCGCGATCGCCCGCGCGTAGCCGAGGAAGGAGAATCCCAGAAACGCGGTCTGTCGAATCAGCCCCTCGCTGCCGCGATCCGTGCCGCGCTCGACGCGAAGCTCGTCGAAGAGCGCGCGCGTGAACCGCCGGATCGTTCGCTGCCGGCGGCCCAGCTCGTCGTAGAAATCGAGCATCGCCGCCACGAGCCCGGGCCGGAGCTGAAACGGCGCGCCGCCGAGACGCGGCCGCGCGGCGGCGGCCCGGGCGGCGCGCTCCAGCACGATCTCCCGTTCGAGCCGGCTGGCGAGTGGCGGCCGCCCCGGCAGGGCGCTGTGCAGGCGCGCGAGCCAGCCGGAGCGTGTCACGAGATCCGGAAGCAGCAGACTCGGCCGAAGCGAGGCGGCCGGCCCCGCCCCCGGCGGGCGCGCTTCGAGCGTCTGGCGCAGGAGCTCGGCCGCCGAGTGCGTCGGCACGATCACCACGCGGCGGCGCGCGGCAAGCGGTGGACCCTCGAGCGCGAGCTCGGCGATGGCGTCACGGAAGGCGGCAAGATCGCGCGTCCGAACCAGCCGGCGGCGCTGGGCCGTCATGACCCCCCGAACTTCGGCGGGTAGAGCCGCTTGAGCAGATGATCCCGCGATTGCAGCGCGAGCAGTTGCGCGCCGGCCGCGGCCGTCGAGGCCTCGCGCGCCATGTCCATGCTCGTCGCGATCACTGCGAGGCGGCGACGGTCGCAGGCCTGTTTCGCCATGTGAACCGCGCTCACGAGCGTCGCGTGCACATCCGCGAGATCGGGCGGCGCAATCACGGTCTCGAGATCGGCGGCGATCGCCTCGAGCCGCCGGTTCGCGTACTCGAGCCGCTCGAACGCCATGCTCTTCATCTCGCGAACGAACTCGATGACCGGCTTCAGGCCGTCGAGCGTCGAGAGCGCCGGCCGAACCCTCCGTTCGTACGCCAGCAGACTCCTGCGAACGTACGCGTGATGCTCCAGCGCGAGCCGATGCAGCTGCGCCGCCTCGAGCTTCGCGTCGAGCGCCGCGTTCAGGGCCTGGATCTGCTGAGGACGCCGGAACCCGAGCGCCTTGTCACGGTCGGTCACTGCGGCGCGGATCGCCATGATCCGCGAGACGTCGCCGCGGCGCATGGCGCCCTCCGCCTTCGCCAGCAGCTCGTCGGAGAGCAGCGTATAGTCGCGCTCGGCCGAGAGCTCCGCCTGGAGCTGAAGCCTCACGGTCTCGCGCAGATCGTCGACGCCCGTCTCGCGATCGAGCAGCGCCGACGTCGATCGAAGAATGGCCAGCCGATCCTCGTTGACGTCGGCCAGGGCGGCCGCGCCGAGCGCCAGCGCGATCGAGTCGCGCAGCGATGGCGCGGCGACCAGCGGCTCGTAGACAGGTCCGGCGGGACCGGCGCGCAGGTCGATGCTGAACTGCGACTCCCCTGCCGCCGCGCGAAGCTCGGCGATGACCTCGTCGAACAAGCCGACAAGCTCCCGGATGTTGCCCGCCCGATAGCTGTAATGCTCCTCGGACCAGTTGAGCAGGCGCCGTTTCGCTTCCTCGCCCACCTGCAGGCGGCGTTTGGGGTCTTCGATACCCTTCAGTTGCTCGATCGCCCGCTGAACCTCCTGCGTGACCGCCGCGTAGTCGGCTTCGCCGCGCGTCGCGGCGTAGTGCGCGGCGCGCATCCCTGCCGCGTAGCGGGTCGTGCGCTCGAGATCGACCGCCGACGCCGGCAGGCTCATGAGCTGCAGCTCGTTGCGGCCGGCGGTGCCGCTCACGAGCAGCGTGAAAATCAGGCGATCGTCGACCTGGATCGACTCGCCGTAGCTCGGCAGCGCGCGGCCGTCGGTGAGAAAGACGCGATGCGTGGCGCCGGGCGTCACGACCTGCGCCGACAGAACCGGCACGGCGCCCGAGACGACGGCCGCGAGGAGCAGCGCGCGCCGCGTACGGCTCATGGCAGGACTATATGTGCAAAACCTGTGGATGGATCGTGCAAGCACTGTGCAAAGTTTGTCAGATCGAAATTTTTTTTGACGCGCTCGCTGGCATTTCCGGCCATTCGCCCGTTCGTGGTGCAGCTTCGCAATCCCTTTCGCTTGCGCGCGCCTCACACATCATTAGAATCATCGAACGTGTCACGTTCTGACTCGTCGAGTGGTTCACCCGTGGACGTCGTGACTTTTACCGAAACCATCAACGGCCGATCGTACGTCATCATCGTCCTGCCTGTCGGACCCAACCGCTGGCGGGCCGAAGTCTCCCGCAAGCCCGGAACGACCACGGCGCTCATGCCGTTCTACGGTCAGACGCCCGACGAAGCCGCCAAACAGCTCGCCGGATGGCTCCTGCGCGCCGGAAGCCGTCCAGCACCGGCCTGACGCTATAGTACCGCACCATATGAGTCCGCTCTGGCGCGTGCGCCTGCTTTCGTGTCTCGCGCTCGCTGCGGCAGTGCCGCTGACCGCACACCAGAGCGCCCAGGCGCCCGCACCGGCCGCCACGTTGCCCAGGGTGCATGCTGATCGCGACCGGCGGCACCATTTCGAACCGCGACGGCGGCCGTCTGACCGTCGAGGAGCTCATCAAGTCGGTGCCCAACCTCGCCCAGCGCATCCAGGCCGAGGGGGAGCAGTTCGCGAACGTCTCGAGCGCCGAGATCACGCTCGACCAGTGGCTTTCGCTGTCACGCAAGATCAACGACCGCTTCAAACAAGACGCCGGACTGGCCGGTGTGGTCGTCACGAGCGGCACCGACACGCTCGAGGAGCTCGCCTACTTCCTTCACCTCACGGTACGGGACGAGCGGCCGGTCGTCATCGTCGGATCGATGCGCAACCCCTCCACGGCGGGCTACGAAGGGATTGCGAACCTGGACGACGCGTTTCGCGTGGCGGCCGAGCCGGCCTCGCGCGGCCTCGGGGCGCTCGTCGTCCTGAACGACCAGATCAACTCGGCGCGGGAAGTCACGAAAACGGACGCACGTCAGCTCGATACCTTCAGCTCGAAGGACTACGGCGTGCTCGGCGTCGTCTTCGACCGGGTGGCGTACTACCGCAAGCCGGTCAAGCGGCACACGGCCCAAAGCGAGTTCGACGTGGCAAAGATTCAGGCGCTGCCCCGGGTTGATGTGCTGCTCACGTATCAAGGCGCGTCCGGCGACCTCATCAAGGCCGCCGTCGACGCGGGCGCCAAGGGCGTCGTCGTCGCGGGGGCCGGGGTGGGGGCCATCACCGGTTCTCAACGGGAGGGCACGACCTACGCGACGGAGAAAGGCGTGTTCGTGGTCACGACCACGCGGACCGGCAGCGGCAGCGCGGGCGCGGGCGGCCGCGGCGGCACAGCCACCCGGCGGATCGGCGGCGACGATCTCCAACCGATCAAGGCGCGCATCCTTCTGATGCTGGCGCTCGCCACGACCAGCGACGCCGCAGAGATCCAGCGGATGTTCAGGGAGTACTGACGTCCACTTCTTCTAGTTCGCCGGGGCCCCACCCCCGGCGCTTGTCACGACGCTTCGGGGCTCGCTACGCTCGCTCCCTCGCGGTGTCGACTTTCTTCTTACCTCGCCGGGGCCCCACCCCCGGCGCCTGTCACGCTTCGTAGCTCGCTAGCCCCGCCCGCCGAAGCCAGCTTCGCTGGCGAAGGCGGGTCGCTCCTTCGCGGTGTCTGTTTCCATGCCGGGTATTCGACCGCGAGCAACGTCGCCGCGTAGGCGCCGAGCCAGCTGTAGCCGGTGCGGCGCTCGATTTCGATCTCGGCCAGCTGATACTTGATGATGCCGTCACGGCCCGAGAAGATTGGGCGGTTCGTGCCCAGCTCGTAGAACCGGGCCCAGAGCGGCGGCGCAGCGGGATCCTTCACGACAACGACGTCATAGCCGGACGGGCCGGAGGCGTCGGGACGACGCTCGATCCGCAGCCCCTGGATCTTGACCCGATCGAGCCAGGCGACCGCGCCTTCAATGGCCGCCACCGTCGCGGCGTCGGGCTTGGGGATCGTCATCAGGAAGCGCACGATGCCGACGGTTTCACTGCCGCTCGTCGAGGGGTGCTCGTACGTCCGGGCGGCGGCCGGCTGAAGCGTCCGGGCGTCGTGCTGCTGGCACCAGCCGGTCGGGCGGCCGTCGACCCGAATCTGCGTCTGGAGAATCACCTGGTGCCCGCGCCGGGACGCGTCGGCCGCCCGCGTCCGCCTTGCGACGTCGAGCCACTCGAACGGCGCCCGGGCATCGGCCACGCTGCCGAGGAGCGTCAGCACCCGCGCCATCGCGTCGTCATTGAAGGTGATGTGCCGTGAGTAATCCGACCGCAGCGGAAAATACTGCGGCCAGCCGCCGTTCGGGTATTGCGCCGCGTGGAGATAGTCGATGCCGGCGAGGATCGACTCGCGCAGACCGCTTTCGCGGCTCGCGGCATAGACCCGGGCAAGAAACTGCAGCTGGGTCACCGTCGCGCCGTTGTCGATCGTCGAGTCGTCCTGTTTCTTCTCCGCTGCCAGCCGCGCCCGATCGCCGTCGGAGAGCGGCGCCGCCATGTCGAGGTTCTTCGGCCAGCCGCCTGTGTGACGCTGATAGAGACGCACGTTGCCGGCAATCCGAAGCGCGTCCGCGCTCGCATACCAGGCAGCCGGCTGCCGCTGGGCCTGATCCCAGGTGATCTGAACTTGCGCCGGCCAGGCCCAAGGCCAAAGGCCAAGGGCGCAAAGGCGAAGGAACCCGCTGGGGCGTGTCATGAGTTACTCAATGATGACACGCGGCAGCGGATTCCTGGCTTCGGCCTTTGGCCCTGGGCCATGGGCCTCAGAAGGTCAGTCTGGCCCCGATCTGGATATCGCGCGGGTTGTTGCGATCCGTGTTGACGATGCCGAAGAGGCCGTTCGTCGCGCGCGGATCCATCCCGGGATTCCAGAGCACGGTGTAGTTGAGCGCGTTGATCACCTCGACTCGGAACTGGAACCGCATTCTGCGCGGCAGCTCGAAGTTCTTGTAGAGCCCGAAATCGAAGAGGTGCAGGTTGTCCGAGCGCACGTGCGGCAGCGTCGACGGGAAGTACCGCACGTTGTTGCCGAGCTGGATGCGGGGATCGGCGCGCTGCTTCACGATGTCATCCACGCCGTTTGTCTGGACGGGCGCGTCATGGAAGTAGAAGCAGGACACGTCCCAGCCCGGCACGTCGAGGCCGGCGGTCCCGCCGCTGACCTTGTCGCCGATGTTGGACTTGAGCGTCATCGGGTCGCAGGCGCTGTCGTAGTAGACGTTGCCCCAGCCGAGCGGGAAGCCGCTCTGGTACTGGTAGGTGCCGCTCAACTGCCAACCGCCGGCGAGCGCGTCGAGGCCCGACGACCAGTCGCTGCCCCACTTCTGCCCGTGGCCGAACGGCAGGCGCAGGCTCGTGCCGATCGACAGCCGGTTGGGCCGGTCGTTGGGCGACACGCGATCCTCGAGAGTACCGTCGGCCGGATTGAGGAAGTTCAGCTTGTCGCGCAGTTCCGAGTGCGTGTACTGCACGGTCAGCGAGTTCCCGCTGCCGAAGCGTTTCTGGATCTGGAACGAGGCCGCGTTGTAGCGATCCGAGCCGGTGTATTCCTCGATCGCGAAGCCCTGGAACTCCGGGAACGGCCGCAGCAGTTGGTTGCGCGCGACCGTGGCGCCGTTGATCGTGCTGCCCGGCAGCAGTCCGACGAACGGGTTGGTGACGTTCTGGATGAGCAGCGCCTCGTTGGCGACGTCACGCGTGCGTGAGGTGGAGAGGTACTGCATCGGGATGTTGTTCACCTGACGCGCGACCGGCAGATCGCGCCCGCGCGATCCCATGTACGTGAAGGCCGCGACCCACCCGTCGCCCAGATCGTGCTGCACGTTGAATTCCCAGCGCGTGTAGTACGGCGTCTGGCGGTCGGGCTGGTAGATCGTGCCGAGCGCCTGGCCGAGCTGACTCCGCAGGCCGAGCGCGTTGCCGACCGGCTGCTGCAGCTGCCCGCTCGGAATCGGGTTGGTCAGCGTCGCCCCGGTGAACGTGAGCCCCTGATCCTCGGTCACGAGGATCGGCGTCGGCTGCGAGAATCCCGCCTGGTTGATGTTCTCGAAGAAGTAGTCGTACGAGAACAGGCCGAGGCCGCCGCGGATCACGGTGCGCTCGGTGATGAGATACGACGCGGCGCCGCGCGGCAGGAACTTGGTCGCCGTGTTGTTGACGGGGCCGTCCGCGAACAGCAGGCCGCCCGGCACGCGGAAGTCCGCCGGCGGAATCTGCGGAATCGGGTTGGCCGCGTACGCGGCACGCGCCTGCGGCTCGATCGGGTTCGGCGTCACCGTGTCGAAGCCGGCGAGGTTGCGGTTCTCCGCTTCGGACATGCCGCTGTTGATCTCGAGACGCACGCCGAGATTGAGCGTCAGGCGGCGGCTGATGCGCCAGTCGTCCTGGACGAACAGATGGTGGTACGTCTGGCTGAACTCGCCGGGCGAGGCTATCTCGAACTGACTCGCCGCCGTCGTGTTGGCCGCGGCCACCGCCGTCGTGCCCGCCGTCGGCAGGCCCAGAAGGAACTGCGCCCACGACTGGCCGCGGTCGTTCAGCCCGGATGCATTGGTCGCCCGCGTGTACGCGCCGTTGAATGCGTACCGGCCCGCCAGGTACCCCTCGTTCGTGATCGTCCACTGCTGCGTGCGCAGGTCGTAGCCGAGCCGCACGTTGTGATCGCCCCAGATCTTCGTCACGGTCGGCGCGATCGAGAAGGTGACCATCGGCCGATCGAATCCCTGGTTCCAATCCGACCGCATCGAGCCCAGCGACGCGATCGTGGAGCCGGCGTTGGTCGTGCTGAAGCTGCCGATCGTGAAGAACGGCAGGTACTGGTAGCCGCGCATGAGCTGCACGGCGGTCGACGAAAAGCCGAGCGTGGCCGGGTCGAACGTCTGCGCGGGGTCACGAAACTCGCCAAAGCGCGTCATGCTCGCCCGCAGGTCGAGCACGGTCGTGAGCGACTGCACGCGCGTGTAGCCGGCCGTGACGCCGACGTTGCTCCGGTAGTCGAAGCCGCGGGTCACGGCGAAGCCGCCGATGACGCCGCCCGGCGCGTTCGGCGCGTCCTGCGCCCAGTTGTAGCGATCTTCTTCGCGCTTGTTGTAGTAGGCCGTCGCATACATCCGGTTGTTCGGCCCGAAGTTGTGGTCCGCGCGGCCCATGAACGAGTGGTAGTCGTACGGCCGCAGGCCGTTGGTCGAGAAGTTGGCGACCGTGCCCGGCCGCGTCGGCTCCGGGTAGAGCGACGCGTAGGCCGCGGCCACCTGATTGATGCGGTCCGGCGGAATGAGGTTGTTGGCGAAGGCCGTCCTGGCGCCGTTCGCGCCGGTTGCCGTGCGCGGATCGAAGATCGGCGTCGCGAACTCCGACAGATCGCCCGCACGCATCTTCGCGGTCGGCACCGTGTAGGTGGCCGGTTCCGGCTGAGTGTCGCGCAGCCGCTCGTAGGAGACCATGAAGAACGTCTTGTCCTTCACGATCGGACCCGTCGCCGTCGCGGTGAACCGGTTGTACTCGCGCGACGGCTTGGGCAGGTTGCTGCGCATGCTGAGGAGCGGCGTCTCCGACCGGCTGTCGTCGCGGTTGAAGTACCCCGTCGCGAGCCTCAGCGAATTGGTGCCGCTCTTGAGCGCGAGGTTCACCACGGCGCCCGCCGTGTGCCCGGTCTGCGCGTCGAACGCGTTGGTCTGCACCTTGAACTGCGAGATCGCGTCGGACGGCGGCGAGAAGCCGACGCCGCGCGCGTTCGACATGTTCGGCGCGCCGTCGATCGTGAACTCGTTGCCGCCGAGCACGCCGTTCGCGACGATGCCGGCCAGGTTCCCGTTGTCCATCGGCCGCGCGAAGTGCAGGTCGGAGGAATCGACGATGCCCGGCGCGAGGCGCGTCAGCATGTACGCCGTCCCGTCGCCGAGCGGCAGCTCCGCAATCTGCTTGCTGTCGATGGTCGTCCCGCTCACGCCGCTGGTCGTGTTGAGCAGCGGCGGTTCGCCGACGACCTGCACGGTCTCGTTGACGCCGCCGGCCTCGAGCGTGATGTCGATGCGCAGCGTGTCGCCCACCCGCACTTCCCCGGCCGGCCGGACGATCTTCTTGAACCCCGCCAGTTGCGCGGTGACCGCGTACGTGCCGGCGTTCAGATACAGCACCTGATAGGTGCCCTTGGCGTCCGTGACGAGCGTCTGAGACACGCCGGTCTCGGTGTTGGTCACGGTAATCGTCACGCCCGGCAGCAGGGCGCCGGTCGTGTCCTTGACGGTGCCGACGACGGACCCCCGGAAATCCTGGGCGAGGGCCGGCGTACCGAGCGCGAGCACCGCCATCGCGACGGTCCCGGCCCGGCGAAACAATCGAGTCATGAGCGTTGGTCTCCTTGGACTCCAGCTGAGCGCATGAGGTATTACCACTTGAAAATCGTGAACGTCAAGTGGAAATGCCAATTGGGCCTGAAGGGCGCTCGAGGTCCGGGGCCTGAAGGGCGCCTCGAAGTCCGGGCCTGAAAGGCGCTCGAGGTCCGGGGCCTGAACTGCACTCGAAGGCCTGCGCCCGAACTTAGGTGCTCCGCGCGTCCGTGAGGTTCACCGGCTCCAGCCGCGGCACGAGCAGGTGCACCGCCAGGAGCGCGATGAGATAGGCGCTGCCGGCCACGATGAACACCGGCATGTAGTTGCCGCTCGTCGCATGGAGAATCGCGGCAGTGACCTTGGCGATCAGCATGCCGCCCACGGCACCGGTCATGCCGCCAAAGCCGACAACGGACCCGACCGCGTGGCGCGGGAACATGTCGGACGTGAGCGTGAAGAGATTCGCGGACCAGCCCTGATGCGCGGCCGCCGCGAGCCCGACGAGGAACACCGCGGTCCAGAGATTCTGCACCGTGGCCGCCAGGACGATTGGCGTGACGGCGAGGGCGCACGTGAGCATCGCGATCTTGCGCGATCGATTGACGGTCCAACCGCGGCTGATGAACCACGACGACAGCCAGCCGCCGCCGATGCTGCCGACGTCCGCCAGCAGATAGATGACGACGAGCGGCGGCCCGACGGCGGTCAGCGTGAGGCCGTAGTTGGTGTTCAGGAAGTCGGGAATCCAGAACAGATAGAGCCACCAGATCGGATCGGTGAGGAACTTCCCGACCGCAAACGCCCAGGCCTGCCGGTGGCGGATGAGCGTCACGCCACTTGATCCGAACGGGCGGGTCCGGCGGATCGCTTCGAACGTACGCGAGCTCGCCGGCCGTGACGAGTGGATGCACGTCGGGCCGTTGGTAAAAGGCAAGCCAGGCCACCAGCCAGAGGAACCCGATCGCCCCGGTGGCGATGAACGCCCAGTACCAGCCGTACGTGATCGTGATCCAGGGCACGACGAGCGGCGTGACGAGCGCGCCGACGTTCGTGCCGGAGTTGAAGATGCCGGTCGCGAGCGCGCGCTCCCGCTTTGGAAACCACTCCGCGACGGTCTTGATCGACGCGGGGAAGTTGCCGGCTTCACCGAGCCCGAGCAGAAAGCGCATCGCCATGAAGCCGGCGACCGACGTCGAATAGCCGAGGCCGAACATGCCGAGCAGGCTCGCGACAACCGATCCGACGGCCGGCGCCTCGGCGTGTCCCATCGCCGCGATGCTCCACACGACGATCGCGATGCCGAACCCGATGCGCGTGCCGAGTCGATCGATCAACCGTCCGGCGATGAGAAACCCGATCGCGTAGGCGAGCTGAAACGAGAAGACGATGTCGCCGTAGTCGAGCTCCGACCAGCCGAATTCCTTCTGCAGCGTCGGCTTGAGGAGGCCGATCACCTGCCGATCGATGTAGTTGATCGTCGCGGCGAAAAACAGCAGCGCACAGACGATCCAGCGGACGTAGCCGGTGCGCGTCGGCATCATATCGTCGGATTCCTGCGGTGAATCGCGAACTCACGATGTCCGAGCACTTCGGCGGCGGTGAGCTTGCCGGAGACGACCGCCATCACCTCGGCAAACACCCGGTCGGCCGCCTGGTCGAGCGTCTCGCGATCTTCCATGACGCCGCTCACGTCGACGTCGAGGTTGTCGCCCATCTGCCGCGCCGTCCGCGCATTACCCGTCATCTTGATGACGGGGGCGATGGGATTGCCGGTCGGGGTGCCGAGTCCCGTCGTGAAGACGACGACCTGCGCGCCGCCGCCGACCATCCCGGTCACCGATTCGACGTCGAGGCCCGGCGTGTCCATCACCGTGAGCCCCGGCTTGCTGATGCGGCCGGCGTACGGCACGACGTCGACGACCGGAGACCGCTCGCCGCCCTTGTGCGTCGCGCCCAGCGATTTCTCCTCGATCGTCGTCAGGCCGCCGCGAATATTTCCCGGCGACGGCTGCGTGCCGCGGATGTCGAGGCCGAGCGCCATCGCTTCGCTTTCGACGCGACCGATCACGCGAAGCAGCCTGCGCGCGACGTCGGGCCGCGAGGCGCGCGCCGCCAGGACATGTTCGGCGCCCATGATCTCCGCGATCTCGCCGAGCACGGCGGCGCCGCCGAGATCGACCAGGCGATCGGCAAACCGTCCGAGCGCGGGATTGGACGCGAGGCCGGACGTGTAGTCGGATCCGCCGCACTTGAGCGACACGACGAGCGACTTGATGTCGCACCATTCCCGCTCGGTCCTGGCGAGGTGGCCGGCGAGCACTTCCGCCAGGTGGCGGCCCCTGCCGATCGTGCGCAGCGTCCCGCCTTCGGTTTGAATCGCGATGGTCTCGGCGGGCTTTCCGGCCGCGCGCGCCGCATCCACGAGCGTCTCGGCGACGACCTGCTCGCAGCCGAGCGCCACGACGAGCACGGCGCCCACGTTCGGATGGCCGCAGTAGGCCGCGAGCGTCGCGTGCGTCGTGCGCATGTCCGGGCCGAGCTGGCCACAGCCGGCCAGATGCGGCAGCGCGACCACCGACGCCGGGAGCGCTTCCGCGATGCGTTCGCAGACGACCGACGCGCAGATGACCGTCGGCACGACGAGCACGTGGTTGCGCACGCCGACCCGGCCGTCGGGCCGCGGAAATCCCCAGAATCCTGGCTGTTCACTCATCAGCTGCCTCCCGGAGCGTCGACCTCGGCCGATCGGCCGTTCGCCGGGTCGGCCGGCTCCGCGAGCCGGGCGGCCGGCTCCGGGCCGGGCATCACCTGCACGAGATCGCCCCGGCCGCGACTGCTCGCGAGGTTGTGGGTGTGCACGTGTTGACCGGGCGCGATGGTCGCCGTCGCGAGGCCAATCGCGCTGCCGTACTTGATGACCGGCTCGCCGGCAGCGATCTCGACGAGCGCGACCTTGTGGCCCGAGGCAATCCGCTCGGCGACGACGATGCGGCGGCCGGCGAGATCCAGCGCGCGCCCGGCGTCGAGCGCCTCGAGCGCTGTCGCCACGTTGTCGCGATCGCTGATGACGAGCGCCGGCTTCACTGATTCACTCCGCTCGCCAGGAATCCGCCGTCGACGGCCAGCACCTGGCCCGTCACGAATCCTGCCGCATCGGACGAGAGAAACACCGCGGCGCCCACCAGCTCTTCCAGCCGCCCGAACCGTTTCATCGGCGTGCGCACGAGGAACTCCTGCCCTCGAGGCGAATCGAGCAGGGCGCGATTGAGATCGGTCTTGAACACGCCGGGCGCGATCGCGTTGACCGTGACGCCGTACGGCGCCCACTCGACGGCGAGCGCCCGCGTGAGACCCGCGACGCCCGCTTTCGTCGCGGTATACGCCGCCACCTCGAACAGGCCGACGAACGACGAGAGCGAGGCAATCGTGATCACGCGTCCGAATCCCTGCGTCACCATCGGCGCCGCGAACGCTCGGCAGATCCGGAACGTCCCGGTCAGGTTGGTCTCGAGAATCTGGTGCCAGTCGGCATCGGACATCGCCAGTGAGGCGACCCGCTTCGTCGTCCCTGCCGCCGCGACGACGATGTGGACCGCACCGAGGCGCGCGATGCACTCGTCGCGGACCGCCTCGAGCGACGCGGGGTCGGCGACGTCGCATTCGACGCGCAGCGACCGCCGCCCCTTCGCTTCGATTTCGTCAGCCACCGCGCGGACGAGCTCCGCACGACGCCCCGTCGCGACGACGTCGGCGCCGGCGTCGGCCAGCCCCAGAGCCAGCGTCCGGCCGATGCCGCTCGTGCCACCCACGACGACCGCCACGCGGCCGGTCAAGTCGAACACCGCGCGCGTCATTTAGTGAGGCCGCCGTCTCTGCCGCGAAGCGGTCAGGTCCGGCCTCCGTCTCGGCGGCGCGCCGCCAGGCTCGCCGGCGACCGGGCCGTCGCCCAGCTCCTGCGCCTGGTGCCGGCTGGCCTGAATCAGGTGGTCGTTCATCGACACGCGCGCCGCTTCGGCGTCGCGCGATCGCACAGCCTGGTAGATGCGCCGGTGCATCTCGGCGGCGTCGCGCAGGTCCTTGTCCGACGCGCGCTCGGCCGTCTGGAGCCGCCGCTCGTAGTACAGCTCCGAGACCATCTCGACGAGCGACGCGACGATCGGATTGCCCGACGCGGCCGCGAGCGTCCGATGGAAGTTGATGTCGTGGACCAGGAAGCGCTGCGGCTCGTGCATCGACGCGAACAGGCTGGCGACTTCTTCGGCCAGCGTGGTGAGCTGCTCCGGCGTGGCGCGCTCGGCGGCGAGCCCCGCGGCGCCCACTTCCAGGATCCGCCGGGCCTCGTACATCTCTTCGCGCGTGAACCCGTGCAGCGCCGCCATGAAGCTGAGCCGCTCGCTGCCGAGGGTCGGTGGGCCCTCCGGAATATAGGTGCCGGATCCGTGGCGCGAGCGGACGACGCCCATCGCGGCCAGCGCCCGCAGACCGATGCGCACGGTGGGGCGGCTCACGCCGATCTGCGTCGCCAGATCGCGCTCGGCGGGCAGGCGATCCCCCGGCCGCAAGGCGCGACGCTCGATCAGATCGCGCACGTGGGCGACGACCTGCTCGGTGCTGCCCTCGGCGACGCGGTCGGCCGGCCGAAAGTGTCTGCGCTGCGCCATGACAGAGGAGGTATTACCTCTTGCGATTCCCGATTGTCAAACTGGCTTGTCCAGTCGTCATCGCGTGATGCGCTCGTTTCGCACCGCGCCGTTCACACGCACGTTCGTCAGCGTCACGTCGCGGACGCCCTCGAGCCGGTCGGCCTCGGCGACCCCGTCGAACACGCAGTCCACGATCCGGACGTCCGAGATCGGCGCGTGCGTGTAGCCGCGCAGGAGCAGCCCGTACCGGCTTTTCCGGCTGGTCACGTTGCGCACTTCGACGTCCCGCAGCACCGGGACGTACTTGCCGGAATCGCCCTCTTCATAGAAGAAGTCGGCCGCCACGATCGCCTCGGCGACCTGGCCGACCGTCACGTCGCGCATATAGACGTGCTCGACCAGCCCGCCGCGGACCGAGTTGTTCTTGAATCGCAGCGCACGATCGAGCTGCGGGCTGTCCATGCGGCATCGCAGCGCGAAGACGTTCCGCGCGCCGCCGGAAACCTCGCTGCCGATGACCACGCCGCCGTGTCCGTCCTTCATCACGCAGTCGCGAATGACGACGTTCTCCACCGGCACGTTGACGCGCCGGCCGTCGTCGTTGCGCCCGGACTTGAGGGCGATGCAGTCGTCGCCCGTGTCGAACGTGCAGCGGTCGATCAGCACATCCCGGCACGACTCAGGGTTGCAGCCGTCGTTGTTCGGGCCGTGACTGCGTACCGTGACGTCCCGAACGGTCACGTTCGTGCAGAGCACGGGATGGACCTCCCACATCGGCGAGTTGACGATCGTCACGCCCTCGACGAGGACGTTCTGGCAGCGGTACGGCTGCACGAAGCTCGGCCGGAGAAACGAACCTTCGCCGTAGACGCGCTGCGCGACCGGGACACCCTGGCCGATTTGCTCGATGAGACGCGTGCGCGCGGCGAACTGCGTCCCCGCCGCGGGCCGGGCGCCGCCTTTCCAGGGCCACCAGTGCTCGGCGCCGGCCTGGCCATCGAGCGTTCCCCGCCCGGTCACCGCGACGTTCTGTGCCTCGAACGCATAGATGAGCGGCGAGTAGCCCATGATCTCCATGCCTTCGAAGCGCGTGAACACGACGGGGAGATAGGCCGCGGGATTCGGGGTGAAGAGCAACGTCGCGCCCTCGGCGACGTGAAGTTGCACGCCGCTCCGAAGGTGGATCGGGCCGGTGAGATACCGGCCCGGCGGCACGACGACGCGGCCCCCGCCGGCTGCGGCACAGGCGCCGATCGCGCCGCGAAGCGCACGTGAGGCGTCGGTGGCGCCGTCACCTTTGGCGCCGAACTTCACGATGTCGAAGTCACGGTTCGGAAACGTGGGCGGCACGATTCGCGCCAGGATGCCGTCGACCTGACCCCAGCCCGGCGCGGACGACTGCTCGGCCGGCCAGGAGTGCGCCTCGACGCGCCGGCCAAGCGCCAGCCCGGCCCCGCCTGAGGCGACCATCGCGAGAAACTCCCGTCGCGAGCGCCACCGGTGGAACATCGAGGGCATGGGCGAGCAATGGTAAGCTGAAACCCCTTTTTCTGGTTTGTCCACTTCTTCGTGACTGGTGACTCATGTTGAACGACACGTTGATCCGCGTGCCCAGAAAGAGCGGCCTGACGCTGCTGCACAAGCGCGGCGCGAACGGCGCTCGAGAGCTGTCGAGCTGGCGGCTGCGCGTGAATCCGGGGAGCCCGGTCTCGCACAAGCTGGCCGACGAAGAGATGATCGTCGTGCTGCAGGAAGGCCGCGGCACGTTCCGGGCGGGCGACCAGCGCTGGCCGGTCAGCCGCCAGAGCGTCTTCGCGGGCCGGGGCACCGCCGTCTACGTGCCGCCCGGCATGGAGTTCACGGCCGACGCGACGGAGCCGATCGAAGCGATCGCGGTCTCGACACCCGCGCCGGCCGGCGGATCGGCCGCGCTCGTCGGGCCGGATGACGTCAACGTGAATCCGCGGGGCCGCGGCACCTACGCTCGCGAAGTCCACGATCTGTTCGTGCGCGATGCGCACGCGCGCCGGCTCATGGTCGGCGAGACGTTCAACCCGCCCGGTCACTGGAGCAGCTACCCGCCCCACAAGCATGATGGTCGCGACGGCGAGCCGAAGCTCGAAGAGGTCTATCACTTCCGCATCGACCCGTCGCAGGGATTCGGCCATCAGATGATCTACACGGCGGACGGCGAGGCCGTCGTCCACGCGGTTCGCGATGGCGACGCGGTGATTCTCCCGTATGGCTACCACCCCGTGTCGACGCCGCCGGGCTACCGGCTCTACTACCTCTGGGCGATCGCGGGTGAAGAGCGGCGTCTGGCGCTCCACGAGGATCCGGATCACCGCTGGGTGCACGACATCCCCACGCCACGCGCATGAGCGCCCCGCGCCAGGCGATCGTCCAGTCGCTCGAAGCCTCCGGGATCATCGCGATCATCCGGCTCAAGGACGGCGCGGCGCTGCCGCGCGTCGTCGACGCGCTGGCGGAAGGCGGCGTGCGCGCGCTCGAAATCACGATGACGGTGCCGGGCGCCGTCGAGTCACATCCGCCAGGTCGCGTCGACGCTTCCCGCGGGCTTCCTCCTCGGCGCGGGAACCGTCCTCGATGCCGACACCGCGCTTCGCGTCGCCGATGCCGGCGCGCGCTTCATCGTGAGCCCGGTGTTCCGCACGGAGGTCATCGACGCGGCCCATCGGCGCGACATTCCCGTGCTGCCCGGCTGCTTTTCACCCACCGAGATCCTGAACGCCTGGGATGCCGGCGCGGACATCGTCAAGGTCTTCCCGGCGACGGCGCTCGGTCCGACGTACTTGAAGGATCTGCGTGGTCCGCTGCCCCAGGTCAAGCTCTGCCCGACTGGCGGTGTCTCGATCGACAACGTCGCCGACTGGATTCGCGCCGGCGCCGCCGCGGTCGGCGTCGGTTCCGCTCTCGTCGACGCACAGGCCGTGGCGACCGGCAACTTCGGGCTGATCCGCGGGAACGCCTCGCGGATCGTCCGGAACATCGCCTCCGCGCGAGGCAAACCGTAGCGCGGCGAAGAACGTAGCGCGGCTCGGGCTGTGAGCCGCCGGAGAACAGACGTAGCGCGGCTCGGGCTGTGAGCCGCGATAAGGCTATCGATGCACAAAGTCGTGACATTCGGCGAGATCATGCTGCGGCTCAGCCCGCCTGGATTCGAGCGCTTTCTCCAGACGCCGCAGTTCGTCGCGACCTTTGGCGGCGGTGAAGCGAATGTCGCGGTGAGCCTGGCGCAGTTCGGCCTCGAGAGCTGGTACGTCACGCGGCTTCCGAAGCACGCCATCGGTGAGGCCGCCGTCAAAGCGCTCCGCGCCGAGGGCGTTCGGACCGAAGGGATCGTCCGCGGCGGCGAGCGGATCGGGGTCTACTTCGCGGAGAGCGGCGCCAGTCAGCGGGCGTCGGTCGTCATCTACGATCGCGCGCGCTCGGCGATCAGCGAGATCGAGGCGGGCGCGATCGACTGGCCCGCGACGTTCCGCGGCGCGGCATGGTTTCACGTCACCGGCATCACGCCCGCGCTCGGATCGAAGGCCGCGGCGGCCACGCAGGACGCCGTCGCCAGGGCGCGCGAGGCGGGAGCGCGCGTCAGCATCGACCTGAACTTCCGGAAGAAGCTCTGGACCGAGGCGCAGGCGCAGCAGGTCATGCGCTCGCTGGTCAAGGGCATCGATCTCGTCATCGCCAACGAAGAGGACCTGCAGGCGACGCTCGGCGTCGACGTGGCCGGCGTGCACGTCGCGGGCGGCAAGCTGGACGTTCAGGCGTACCGCGCGGCGGCCGAACGTGTCTCAGCCGATTTCGGCGTCAAGGCCGTCGCGATCACACTTCGCGAGAGCGTGTCGGCGAGCGACAACGGCTGGTCCGCAGTGCTCTGGGACGGCGCGACGCGCGCGTTCCATCAGAGCCAGCACTACGACGTGCGCATCGTCGATCGGATCGGCGGCGGCGACAGCTTCGCCGCGGGCTTGATCTACGGTCTCGTGACGGAACGCGCCGCCGACGCCGCGCTTCGGTTCGCCGTCGCCGCGAGCGCGCTCAAACAGAGCATTCCGGCAGACTTCAATCGCGTGACCGTTGACGAGGTCGACCGCCTGGCCGGCGGCGATGCCTCGGGACGCGTGCAGCGGTGACTATTTGAACGACACGATGTACTCGCGCCCTGCAACGAGGCGCGCGACGACGACACCGCCTGCGCGACGGTCGATCGCCATCGGCTTGCCCGCGACCGCGACCGCGTCGATCGTCTGACCGCGGGGCGCCCTGATCGTGCGCTCACCATCCACGAGCGGCCGTATGACGACACGCGTGGCGCGGCCGCCATGCCAGGCGAGGTCGATCCCGGCCGCGCCCCTGACGCGCAAGCCGGTAATCTCCCCGCTCGGCCACGCGGGAGGCAGCGCGGGCAGCAGCGCGATCTCTCCGGCGTGGCTCTGCACGAGCATCTCGGCCATCGCCGCGGTCCCGCCGAAGTTGCCGTCGATCTGGAACGGCGGATGGTTGTCGAGCAGGTTCGGCAGCGTCGACTTGGCGAGCAGCGCGACCAGGTTCTCGTGCGCGAGCGCGCCCTCCTCGAGCCGCGCCCAGAAGTTGATGATCCAGGCGCGGCTCCAGCCCGTGTCGCCTCCGCCGGCGGCCAGCCGCCGTTCGAGCGACGACGCGCGCCGCCCGCGCGAGCTCCGGCGTGCCGCGCAGCGTGATCTGATCCCCGGGATGCAGCGCGAACAGGTGCGAGATGTGCCGATGGCCCGGATCGGCGTCGTCGTAGTCCTCGAGCCATTCCTGCAGCTGCCCGTGCCTGCCGATCTTGAACGGCGTCAATCGTGCGCGTGCGGCCGCGACCTGCTGCCGGAACGCTGGATCGACCCCGAGCGACCTCGCTCGCCGCGATCACACGCGTGAACAGCGCGTGCGCGATCTCGGTGTCCATGGAGGGGCCCATGCACACGGCCGCGACTTGTCCGTCCGGCAGCCGGTATCGATTCTCCGGCGAGAGCGACGGCCCGGTGATCAACCGGCCCGTGCCGATCTTCGACCATGTAGTCGAGCAGGAACTCGGCGGCTTCCTTCAGGACCGGATACGCGCGATCTGCGAGGAATCGGCGATCGCGCGGTGAAGTCGTAGTGATCCCAGAAGTGCAGCGCGAGCCAGGCGCCGCCCATCGGCCAGAGGCCGGAGCGCGACTGATCGATCGGCACAGCGTGCCCCCAGAGATCGGTGTTGTGGTGCAGCACGAACCCGCGGGCGCCGTAGAGCGTCCGCGCGACGCGCCGGCCGTCTTCACGGCGCAGTGTCGATCAGGTCGAAGAGCGGCTCGTGCAGCTCCGACAGATTCGTGACCTCGGCCGGCCAGTAGTTCATCTCCGTGTTGATGTTGATCGTGTACTTGCTGTCCCACGAAGGCGCGAGCGAGTCGTTCCAGATTCCCTGCAACGTCGCCGGCAGCGTACCCGGCCGGCTGCTCGAGATCAGCAGATAGCGGCCGAACTGGAAGTACAGCGCCTCGAGCTGCGGATCGACGACGCCCTGCTGGACGCGCGCGAGGCGCGCATCGGTCGGCAGGTCCGGCGCCGGCGCACCGAGCGTGAAGCTCACGCGGCGAAAAAAGCGCTGATAGTCCGCGACGTGATCTGCGCGCATCCTGTCGAATGAGCGCGTCGCGGCCTGCCGCAGTGTCCGGCGGCATGCGTCGCGCGGCGACGCCTCGCGGACGTTCGTCGCCGCGGCGATGAGCAGCGTGACCGTGCCCGCGCCTTCGACGACCAGCGACTCGCCCGCGACGCGCACGCGTCCATCGCCGGCAATCGCCTGCACTCTCGCGACGAAGCGCGCGCCCACCGGCGGCTCGTCCACGTGCCGCGGCGGCTGCGCGATCGCCTGTCCCTGGAGCACGATGGCGTCGTCGCCGTCGGCCTCAGCCGTCGCATCCTTCTCGCGCCGCAGCGTCGCCGTCAGGCTGATTCGCTCCGGCCCTTCCGCCGTGACGCGCATGACGATGACCTGATCGATGGCGGAGGCGAAGATCTCGCGGGTGAACTGCGTGCCGCCGCGCCGGAACCGCACGCGGGCGATGCGCCTCGTCGATGTCGAGCTCGCGCCGGTAGTCGTCGACGCCGGCCGCGCCGCCAAACGCGATCATCAGGTCGCCCAGCGTCTGATACGGGGGCATCCGCCGCGGCACGGCGATGATCGCCTTGTCGGACAGCGCCTCCGCTTCCACCGGGCGTCCTTCCGACAGCAGACGCCGGACTTCTGAGATCGCCGCCCGGCCGTTTGGATTGATCCGATCGCGCTTCTCGCCGGCCCACACCGTCTCCTCGTTCAGTTGCAGGCGCTCGCCGGCCACGCCGCCGAAGACCATCGCCGCGAGCCGGCCGTTGCCAATCGGCAGCGCCTCATTCCACGTGGCGGCCGGCTGTCGGTACCACAAGACATGGCGCGAGGCGGCAGGTTGCGAGGGTAGCGATTGATCGGTGCGGAGCCCGGCGCTTGCCACGACGAGCAGCAGAAGAGCGAGAAAGCGCATGGCGGCACATTCTGGATCGGGTTCCGGGGTTCCGGAACCGATACGATCGTGCCCATGTACTCCCGATCCGAACTCGCCTCCGGCTTCGAGCGTCTCGGGATCGCGCCCGGCTCGACCGTCATGGTTCATGCGTCCGTGCGCGCCGTCGGCGAAGTGGCCGGCGGCCCGGACCAGATCCACCTCGCGCTCAAGGACGCCCTCACGGCCGACGGGACACTGATGATGTACGCGAGCTGTCCTCGGTACTACGACGAGGTCGGCCGCGGACATCTGAGCGCGGCCCTGGAGCGGGAGATCCTCGACAAGCTGCCGGCGTTCGATCCGCTCACTGCACGGTCGCAACGCGACAACGGCATCCTGGTCGAGTTCTTTCGCACGTCACCCGGAGCGCTGGTCAATCTGCACCCGGCACGCTTCGTCGTCTGGGGAAAGCAAGCCGAGTACCTGATTTCGAAACAACCATGGGACTACGCGTTCGGCCGGGACTCAGCGCTGGATCGGCTGGTGGAGCTCGACGGCCGAATCCTTCTGCTCGGCTGCGATCACGACAACGTCACGTTTCTCCACTACGCCGAGCACATCGTCGACATTGCCGACAAGCGCGTGGCGCGGTTCAAGGTCCCGGTGCTCGAACACGGCCAACGGATCTTTCGCGACATGGCGGAGTTCGACACCTCGGGTGCCGGCGCTCACCCGCACTGGCCTGACCGATTCTTCGCGCGGCTCACCGACACGTACCTCGCCCGAACGAACAACCACGGCGGACGCATCGGCGATGCCGAGTGTTTTCTCCTCGACGCGCGGGGCCTGCTCGAGTTCGTCCTGCCGATCATGCGAGCGGTCGCGGCCGATCCTCGCAATGCGGGGGACAGTCTTCTTTAGTGGCGCGTGGGGCCCCACCCCCACGCGCGCGCCGCCGGGCGGCCTCACTCACGTTCGGCCTGGCGGCGGTCATCTTCCTTGTACTTGAGCGACACGGCGCCGAGATCCCACGCCCGAGCCAATCTTTTGACGCTGTCGATCTGGCGCGACGCCGTTCGACGAGCCATTAGAGGGAGTCGGAGGGAACACATGTTGGAACAGCTTGGTGCCACTTTGAGGGGCCGGGTCATCACGCGCGATGAGGCCGGCTATGACGAAATGCGGACGGTGTTCTCCGGCGGGATCGATCGGCGGCCCGCCATGATCGCCCGCCCGGTTGATGCGGCGGACGTCGCGCAGGTGATCGCGTACGCTCGCGAGACGGACCTTCCGCTCGCGGTGCGAAGCGGCGGCCACAGCGGCGCCGGTCACAGCACGGCCGAAGGCGGGATCGTGCTCGATCTGCGCGACCTGCGCACGCTCGAGATCGATCCGGCTCGCCGGACCGCGTGGGCCGGGACTGGCCTGACAGCCGGCGAGTACTCCAAAGAAGCCGGCGCGCACGGGCTGGCCACCGGCTTCGGCGACACGGGCTCGGTCGGGATCGGCGGCCTCACACTCGGCGGCGGCGTCGGGTACCTGACCCGCAAGTACGGCCTCACGATTGACAGCGTGCTCGGGGCCGAGATCGTGACGGCGGCCGGCGAGTGCCTTCTCGTGAACGCCACCTCCCATCCGGATCTGTTCTGGGCGATTCGTGGCGGCGGCGGCAACTTCGGCGTGGTGACGCGCTTTCAGTACCGCCTGCACCCGGTCGATCGCGTCGTCGGCGGGATGCTCCTGCTCCCGGCGACGCCCGACGTCATCGTGAGGACCATCGAGGCCGCCGAGGCCGCACCTGAGGAGTTGTCGATCATCGCGAACGTCATGCCGGCGCCGCCAATGCCTTTCGTGCCCGAGGCGGATCACGGCCGGCTCTCGGTGATGATCCTGATGTGCCATGCGGGCGATGGCGACGCCGGCGTCGCCGAGGTCGCGCCGTTTCGTGCGATCGCGACGCCTATCGTCGACATGGTCCGGCCGATGCGTTATCCCGAGATGTTTCCGCCCGACGATCCCTCCTACCGGCCCAAGGCCGTCGGGCGCACGATGTTCATGCGCCGCGTGGATCGCGGCTCGGCCGAGACGATGATCGACTACCTGGAGAAGTCCGACGCGTCGCTGCGCGTGGCGCAACTGCGCGTGCTGGGCGGCGCGATGGCGCGCGTCCCGCCGGACGCGACCGCCTACGCGCATCGGAGCCGCCGCATCATGACCAACGTGGCGGCGTTCTACGATGGCCCGGCGGACAAGGCCGTCCGCGAGGATTGGGTCACGAAGTTCGCCGCCGCACTCGACCAGGGCGATCGCGGCGCGTATGTGAATTTCCTGGGCGACGAGGGCGAGGCGCGCGTCCGCGACGCGTACCCGGGCGCCACGTGGGATCGGCTCGCAAAGATCAAGGCACGCTACGATCCGGCGAACCTGTTCAGGCTCAATCAGAACATCCCGCCGGCTTGATCCGCCGACACGGGTTGGACATCGCCTTTCCCTTTCAGCTAGTGTGCACGATGCTCCCATCTTTCAATCGCGGGAGCCGGGACGCGGTCCCGGCCCATCGTGGGTGGAGGCGGCATGTCCACGCCGACGACCTGTTCGCCTGCGGCGACGTCCGATCGTTCGCTGCCGCTCGACTTCTGGCCGCCGAGTGCGGCCGAGTCGGAGCATGCGCGCGCCTTGATCGGGAACCTGCACCTCGAAGTCGTTCAGCGCCTGCTTCGCGCTTCGATCCGGTGTCGTGACACGGCGAGGTTGCGGGCGGCGGTGGCTGCCTGCCTCGAGCGCGATCCCGACGCGCTGGTCGCATTCGCCGCTCGATGGGACGTGGCGTTCGGCCTGAGCCGCCTCGCAGATGTCGAGGACGCGACCCTGGCTCGCCGGTTGCTGCTGGCGATGCGCCTCAGCGACGACGAGCGGGTCCGCCGGCCCGTCAGCCACGTGCGAATCGAGCTGGCCGGCCGGAACGATCTGACGCTCGGCTTCGTGTCGCTCGGCGGCGAGTTGCGTCCGACGCGCGGCGACCGGATCGTCCGGCTTCGTCGCAGGACGCACGCCATCGAGATTCAGACCGCGGCGGGTGCCCGACATCGCGTCGCGGTGCCGCTTCGACCCGGCCCACAGCCGTCGGGACTCTCGTTTGCGCCCTACGACACGGTGCGCGGCTGGCGAGTCCCGACCTTCGAAGCCGACGATTTCGCGCTGCCCTCCGGGCTGCTCCACGGTCATACGCCCACAACCGGAAGGCCCGGACCACGCACGCGCAAGGCGTTGCTGCCCGCCAGCCTCGCGTATGCGTACGACGTGCTGAGCGCAGTCTGGCCAGACACCGCCTCGTGGCTGCGCCTGCTCGTGCCCGCCATGCTGCGCGTGCGGCAGTCATCGGCGTCGGCCGCCCGGCTCTCTGGGAGTTTCGGACCGGGCTATCCAATCTACTTGAGCGAAACGACGCAGCCATACCTGCATGCCGAGGATGTGGTCCACGAGCTGCAGCACCTTCGGTTCCAGATCTGGCGCGCGACGAGCGGGTGGCCGCCGCCGGCGCCCGCCGGGGACCGCTTCGTGTCGCCGTTCCGGCCCGACCTGCGTCCGCTGATCGGCGTGCACCTCGGACTGCACGCGTTCATGACGGTGAACGATCTCAGGCTCCACCCGTCGGGTCCTCTCCCGTTCACGGCGGCGGCCGTTGCGGACACGGCGGTGATGCACCAGCGCAACCTGTTTGCGTTCCAGTCCGTCTCCGCTCACGAGGCGCGGTCGCCGCAGGGCGATCGCTATCTGGAGGCCGTGGCGGCGCGGCTCGCCAGTCAGCACGACGCCATCACGCAGTTGGCGACCAGGACGGTTCGGCTGCGTGCGGAGCGAGCCCTGGCCAGACACATCCGCCACGCGGCGGCCGCTGGCGCCGCGTTGAACGCCGGTCTCGAGGCACGCTGGTCTCCGCCGGCCAGCCTGACGGGACCGCGAGGAGGTCGAACGTGAGGATCGAGGGCCGGCGCTGCCGTGACGAGTGGATTTCCAATTGCTATCCCTCGCGATTGATTGGGGACGATCAGTGGCTCCGGGTGTCGCGCACCGGCCAGACCGTGGTGCTCAGCGGCGCCGAGGATGCGCAATTGCACGAGCTGTTCATGGGCGCGGAACTGTTCGATCGACTGCAACGAACGGGGCACATCATCACGCGTGCAAACGCTCAGCAGGTCTTCACCGATCTCGGATCGTGGCTCCAGAACACTTACGCCGGACCGTCGCTCCACATCGTCGTGCTGACCAAGCGGTGCAATCTGAACTGCACGTACTGCCACATGGATCCGGTGGCGGTCGGCGAGCCGCGCCAGACGATGGATCTGCAGCCGGAGACGGCTGACGCGATCATCCGGTTCATCCTCGAATCGCCTCGCGAAGACCTCACCGTGGAGTTCCAGGGCGGCGAACCGTTCCTGAATTTCGAGGGACTCACGTATTTCGTCGATCGTTTCACCGAGCGGAACCGGGCGGTCGGCAAGAAGGCGCGCTTCGTGCTCGTCAGCAACCTGATGGTCGCCCGCGACGAGCAGTTGGCGTTCTGCCGCGATCACGACATCTCCATCTCCTACTCGTTGAACGGCCCGGCGATGGTGCACGACGCGTATCGCATCACGCGCGCCGGCCAGGGATCCTACGGAAAGGTCATGGCGCGCATCGACGAAATCCGCAGCCGCTTCGACGGCCTGATCAACGCAACACCGCTCTGTGTCGTCGACTCGGCGAACGTGCCGCTCCTCGATCAGATGATCGACTTCTACGACGACGCCGGATTCGACGGTGTCGCGATCATCCGCCTCAAACCGCTGGGCAACGCCAGGAACAACCAGCTCGTCCTCGACATTCACAGTTTCCTTCGCCACTACCTGGCGGCGCTCGACCACATCGTCGCGAAGAATCGCGCGCGCGACCGTCCGTTCGTCGAGCGCATGGTGCCGGTCGTGCTCACGAAGATCCTGTCGTCATCGGACGTCGGCTTCGTTGACTGGCGCAATCCCTGCGGGGACGTCACGGGGGCGATCGTCTACGACTTCGACGGCGAGCTGCTCCCCGCCGACGAGGCGCGATCGATGCGGCACGAGTTCTCCCTCGGCAACGTCCGTTCGACCAGCTACGACCGTCTCGTTCGCGACGCCGCCACGTTCCGCACGACCAACCTGTCGATTCGCGACCGCGATCCGGTCTGCCGGGAGTGCGCCTACAACCCGTACTGCGGCGTCATGCCCGTACTGGACTTCGCGCGAACCGGATCGGCCGAACCGCGCGCGCACGAATCCGACGAGTGCCTGTTCACGCTGGCGCTGCTGGACTGGACGTTCCGTCACCTGATGACGAATCCATTACCGCTGTTCAGGATGCTCAAGGACGGGGACGAACTGCTGCTGGAGCTGCTCGGCACCGCGCCGATTCCGCCGTGACGTACTTTCTCACGGGCGTCGATGTCGCCAGGGGCACACCCGGCGACGACGTCTGCGACGATCGGCCCTACTACGAGCTGGGATGGGAGATCACGACGACGCATCTGGATGCGAAGCATCTGTTGCGCGCCGGCTGCATCGATGCCGCGCGCGACACGATCGTGACCTGCTCGGGCCGCGAGTTCCTCTATACCCGGCAGTTCCGGCGGGTCATCGACTATCGCACGTTCTCGACACAGGGACCGGGCAGCGATCGCGTCGTCTCGCTCATGGACCGGTACGCCGGTGGACGCCTTCCCCCGGACTACTACGATCGGCCGCACGGACCTGACGCCCGGTTCCGCCACTACGAGGCCGACCGCGCCCTCGTCACGCGTCTCGACGGTCGGGCCGCCACGATTGAGGCGCCGCGATCGCCCTACTGCTGCTTCGTCATTCGCCGGCGGGCGCACGGAGCCTATCGAAACCTCCGCGACGCGGAGGTGCGGATGCTCCTTCAGGCGTTGCGCGAGCGGTACCGGCACGTCTTCATCGTCGGCCTCGAGGTCGAGCAGTTCGCCACCCGCCCGCACGTCCGCCACGTTGATCTCGTCACGTTCGCCATGCTGATCCAGCATCCCCGGTGCCACCTGATCGTCGGATCCCTCACGGGCCCGATGCACCTGGCCGCGCTGGTGTCCAGGGCGCGCGTGTGCATTGTGATCAACCACGACCACTATGACATCGAGCGCGAGAACCATCCTGTGCTCATGGGTCGCTGCATCACGTACTCGAAATCCCGCTTTCTGTTCGTTCCGCCCGAGGCACTCGAGCTCCTTCTGCAGAACGTCTCGCTGTGAGTCACACGGCGGTATGGATGAGGGGAAGGTACGCGTCGGACCAGTACGGATAGAGCTCGCCGGCAACGGCCGCGTCCAGGCTGTCAACGCCGAACGCGGACACGGTGCCGCCGACGCCCTCCTGATGAAGCACGACGCTCTGCGGATAGAGCCATTCCGATTCGATCACGCCGACATCTTTCAGGGTCGGGAGCACGACGCAACGCGGGTCCGGAAAATTGATGATGGTGATCAGCCGGAGCCCCAGCGCCGCGGCAACGTGCAGCGGGCCCGAGATGATGCCGATGAAATAGCCGCAGGACGCCATGAGCGCAATGGTCTCCGGAAGCGCCAGACCGGTGGCATCGGCCAGTCCGTCCAGCCCCGAGCGGCGGGTGCCGATCTCGAAGAACTCGTATTCGGGATGGGCATGCACGAAACGCTGGATGGCGCCGAGCGTCTCCGGGATACAACTGACGCGCCCGCGCGTGCACCTGCGCACGTTGCCATTCGGCGTGCTGGCCGGCCTCGAAGTGAACGACGAACCGTCTGTCGGCCCGCACCTGCGTCGGCACCACCAGGCATCCGCAGGGCCGGTCATCCACGTCGTACCCGAAGGCTCGACGCAGCCGCTGGATCATGTGTCCGTTGCCCAGGTCGAACACGGCGACGAGCCGATCCGCCGCGGCCCAGAACGGAAAGACGGCGTCCCCGAAGTGCGGATTGAACGCCATCAGCGCGGCGAAATGCGGGGACTGTGAGAAGACGCTGGCGGCCTGGCCGTGCGCCGCGGCCGCCTTCGGCAGATCCGTCAGGACGACGGTGTCTCCCAGCCCGTGGCCTGTATTGGTCAGTGTGACGAGCTCGAGTGAAACGTCGAGACGCAACTTGGGGCTTCGCTCCAGCCTGGCGTAATGGTCGACGATCGAGTCGGGCTGGATGCGCTTGCCACGCTGCACGTGTCACCCTGTCCTTGAGTTTCCCGAACGAAACTGCTATCGTTCCCCCTCCTCGCCTCGCCAACCGTTCGTTCTGCAGGAGTTGACTATGGCGAAGAGACAGCAGCTGCCCGTCACGAAGCTCACCCCAAAGGCAATCGCCGATCTGGAGACAAAGTTGAAGCAGTTTGTCTCGAACGTCAAGGCCCATGGCGGCCTGAGGCTCGACAAGATGCTGGCGGGGCACGGCAGCCATTTCCAGCAATAGCGGTTAGCAATAGCCGTCGCCGCTCGCGGCATGTCCGCCTCGTTCCGTTCGGGTCACTGGCGCACGTCGTTGTCGGACGTGGCGCTGAGGCGCATGTCGCGATCGTCCCGCACGATCCTCGAATCCCTCGGCTTCTCCAGCTATCTCGCGGTGACGACGGTCGCCGATGAAGAGCGCCTCTGCGGCCGTCTCGTCGTCGACCGCGACGGCGTCGAACCACTCGGCAGGGATCTCGAAGCGGTCGGCCTCGTTTGCCGGGTCGCCGCATTCCACATCATCGAACAGGACGATGTCGTTCCGGGAACGTCGCATCGAGCCTCGTTGGTGCCCGCCCGACACGACACGGCCGGGCGAGTCGTGTACTTTGCCCGGAAGCCCGAGCACTGCGAGGGCGCCGAGTACGCTGAGTTGTGCCAGAACCATCCGCTGGTCGGCGAGCTCTTTGGCTATCCGGCCTGCTGTGTCGCGGCCTTCGCGGCGGCTCCGGGCCAGCCACTGGATCGATGGCCGTCCCTCATCGACTCTCCCGGACCGTTCCCGCGCATTCTCAACCCTGTGTCGTTCTACGTGTACGGGGTGCCGAGCCTGATCTTTCACTTTCCCTGCTCGCTGCAGTGTCGGCGTTCCATCGCCCTCGCCGAAGAGCGGCGCGGCCGGCTCGCCAGGCTCTCGGGTAAGCCGGGCATCCTGGCGCAACTTGGACGCGGGATCGCCCTCTATGGACCCGAAGTCGGACTCGGCCTGGTGACCCGCTTCCGGGAAACGGCGGCGAACGAATACCGGGTCGAGAGGATCGACACGCGCGCCGTGCGCACCAGCGAGATGTTCAAGGACGCGACGACACTCAAACTGATCGACGGTCGATCGGCGTGCCTGGACGGACGGCCGCTCTCTGGAGCGGGACAGTTCGTCGCCCGGTTCGATTGAGCGCGATGGCGTTTCTCGAGACGAGTCAGCTCGATCCGGCTGCCCGCGGTGCCCTCGAGAATCTGATGCGACGGTGGGCGCAGGAACATGGCATCGCCACACCGGCGAGTCCGCCTGAGCTCACCGCACCGAACGCCCGGTCGCGACTCGATCGTCGAGCTCGCGCTGCCGGATCCTCCCCTCCCCAGGCGGCTCACTGGCCGCGGCATCGTGATGGCGGCCGGCGGATGGCGCGTCTTCAGATGGGCGTGGGTCAGCCTGAACATGCTGCGGCGGACTGGCTGCACGCTGCCGGTCGAGCTGTGGCATCTCGATGGCGGCGAGGTCGACCAGACCATGCGACGTCTGGCCGATTCGCTCGGCGCCCGGTTCGTCAATGCGCAGCCGCATCCGGCCGCATCATCCGGCCCGAATCCTCAACGCGTGGGAGCTCAAGCCCTACGCAGTCATTCATTCGCGATTCCGGCACGTCCTGCTGCTCGATGCAGACAACGTTCCCCTGATCGATCCGACCTCGCTGTTCGACTCGCGGGAATACCACCTCCACGGCGCCATTTTCTGGCCGGATGAGGCGCCATTTCCCCGCAGCCATCCGATCTGGCGCATCTGCCGCCTCCCGTTTCGCGACGATCCACGCGTCGAGTCGGGACAGTTGATTGTGGACAAGGTCCGATGCTGGCGGGCGTTGCGACTGACGATGTTCTTCAACGAGCACAGCGACTTTTTCTATCAGCACGTCCACGGCGACAAGGACACGTTTCAACTCGCGTGGCGGCTGATCGGCCAGCGCTATGCGAGCCCGGCGAAACCGATGCGGCCGCTCCAGGGCGCGATGTGTCAGCACGATCTCACTGGCAGGCGCATGTTCCAGCACCGAATCGTCAAATGGGACGACCCCGATCTGCGGATTCGCGGATTCAAGCACGAAGACGAGTGCCGCCGCCTGCTGCGGCGCGTCGATCGCCTGGCGCCGCATGCCTGATCATCAGCCGCGCGTGGTCATCTTCCTCGTCAACGGTCTGGGCGACCATCTGATGATGCTGCCGGCCGTGCGCGCGCTCAGCCACGTTTTTGAGTGGACGGATCGTGATAGCAGCTCTGCCCATGGCGCGGACGGTTTTTTCCGATGTCGCGATCGAGGCCTTCGTGCCCCTGCACCTCTCACCCGCCCGCGGCGAACGCGCGGTAGACATCGAGGATGCCATCGCGCGCATCGGGCCGTCAGAGATCGTGGTGTCACTCAACCGAACGAACGACGACGATGTCGGCAGACTGGCGGAAGGCATCGGCGCCAGCGAGACGGCCGGCTTGTTTCCCAACTTCACCATATCTGTCTCATTCGATCACCAGATGCACTGCGCGGACCTCGCGTTCGAGATTCCTCGCCGGTTCAACGACACACTCCACATCGAGGCGTTTTCGGGACCACCGGCCCTGGGTGCCGAGGGAGCGCGCCGAGGCCGGCAATTCGCCCGGTTGTTGCCGCCGGGAATGAAGACGCTCATCGTCCACGCGGACACGTCCCGCGAGAAGGAGTGGGCGACCGCTCGCCTGCAACGCACTCTGGACGCCTTCCTGTCGGCCCATTCAGACTTTTTGAGCCTGGTGCTGGGGTCGCGGGACATCGGGATCCAACCCGGGGCCACCAATCGCATTTTCTCAGCTGTCGGGCTGCCCCTCGAGGTATCGCTGGCGCTTGTCGGTCGCGGGACCGCATTCCTCGGCGTTGATTCGAGCCTCCTCCATGCCGCCGATCTGTTCAGGTTGCCATGCGCTGCGCTGTTTGGACCGGGTGACTCCCGGCAGTTCGGGTGCCGGTTCTGTCGTCACGAGTACATCACCGCGCCGTCGATGGCACAAATCACGGAGGAGCTGGTACTGCAGGCATTGGAGCGAGTCGTCGCGCGCGCCTGGACCGCCGCATGATGACATCGCGCCGGCCAGCTGACCGGGCCGCTGGTTCGACCGGGCCGGCTCTCGCTCAACTGATCGGCCGACCGCGACGAGCGACCGGCCCACGGCATATCGCGGGTCATCCGAAATGTCGGGGCCCCTACCCGGTAAACCCCTTTACACGAGCGTGTTCGACGGTCGGTCCGCCGAGCACGAGAGTTGCAGAGTCCTTCGCGGTATCCGGAAGCACTCTCATTCGTCGCACTTGAAGACATCGCCCGCCGGGGAGTGAACGGAGTCGCATGCGAAGGCTGAAAAGTGTGTGCACGGGACTCGCAGGACTGCTGATGCTTGTGGCGTGCCCGGTGACGGCCGTCGCGCAGCGCGTCGACTTTTCACTGCCGGCCTCGAACCTGCCGCCGGAATTCGTGCCGAAGCTCACTCCGGTGAGGTTTGACTCGATCCAGCAGCCAATTGACTGGGTCGCCCAGCGGCGCGCGTGTGAGGCCTGTCCTCCGCGAAGCGTCGGCCGGGCCATCTGGCAGACCACGTTGATCAACATTTTCTATGAGGCCGCGAACCTGATCCGCGGCCAGGTCACCGCGAAGATCACGCCGAAGACGTGGTGGGCCAACATGGAGCAGGGCTGGGTCTGGGATCTGGACGACTTCGGGGTCAACCAGATCGGTCACCCGTACCAGGGCAACAACTACTTCACCTCGGGCCGCTCCAACGGCCTGAGCTTCTACGAGTCGGCGGCGCTGACGGCCTTCGGGAGCGCCACCTGGGAATACTTCGGCGAGACGAACCATGCGTCGGTGAACGACTTCATCAACACCACGCTCGGCGGCATCGCGCTTGGCGAGATGTTCAACCGCGTCGCCTGGCTCGTCCGCAATCCCCAGGGCACCGGGCGCGGGCGTCTGTGGAACGAGATCGGCGCCCTCGCCATCGATCCGATCACGGGCATCAATCGATTCCGGACAAAAGACGCGTCGCGGGTGACCGACAAGCCCAGCGACATGGTGCCGACGTCGCTCGACGGGTTCATGTCGGCCGGCGCGCTCTGGCAGGGGTCCCAGACACGTGCGTTCGACGCAGCCGGCGAGCCATTTCTAGAGGTTGATATGCTCTACGGAGACGTCCGGGGCGGGCACAGCCGCACGCCGTTCGACGCGTTCTCCGTGAGGCTTCGCCTCGGCGGCGGGAAGCCCCTCAGCGACGCCAGAGTGAGAGGGCGGCTGCTCGGGCAACCCCTCGGCTCCAAAGTGCAGTTCAGCGTCCTGCAGAACTACGACTATCAGGCCAACGACGCGTATGCCACCGGATCGCAGGGATTCGAGGCGGCCATCAGCGTGACGCAGTCGCTCTCAGAGCGGACCAGTGTCTGGTTCATGGCATGGGGCGGCCTGACGGTGCTGGGCGCGATTGATTCTCTTCCGCTCGGCTTCGAGGAGCGCCCTCCAGATGAGCCCGAGCCCCCCCCGAGCGGCGGACAAGGCGTCTCGGAGGGCCCGCGTTTCTACGACTACGGTCCAGGCACGACGTTCGGGGCGCTGGCCCTCTTCTCCTGGAAGCAGCGCAATGTCGGGGCCGTCTTGTACGAAGGGCGTCACTTGTACTCGCTCGATGGCGTGCGCGCGAATCACTTCCTGCAACGTCTGCGGTTCGATCTGCTGGTGCCGCTCCACGGCCCCCTCGGCCTCGGGATCGCCGGCGAGTACTTCTTCCGGCAGAGCTTCTACCAGGACGCGGCTCAATCGCAGCTCGAATATCGCTACCCGCAGTTCCGCGCGGCTTTCACCTGGAGTTTCAAATGACGCGCCGGCTTTCTGTGGCATTCGGTTGCGCGGCACTGCTGGGCGCGTTCGCACCGTCCCTGGTCTTCGCGCAGACCGCGCCGCCGACGTTCCAGACAGGCGCGACGCAGCCAGCCACGGGCGCCTCGAACCTGTGGCTCGTGGCCGGAGGCGCGTTCGCCACGGTGCGGGGCGATTGTCAGACCTGCGAAGAAGAGTTCCCGTTCCGGAAGGGCGGGAGCGTCCTCGCGAACATCGGGCGCCGTGTGAACGCCCGAATGGACGTCGGCGCCGAAGTGCTCTGGGTGCCGATGAACTCCGCGGACGGTCAGATTCGAAGCGACTCACTTCGATGGCGTGGCGCAGTTTCGACCCTGGACCTCGCAGGGTTTCTTTATCAAGGGCGGAGCGGGGATGGCCTTCGTGCGCAACTGGGTGGACCACCTCGGCACCGGATCGATCAACTCGAAGGCGCTGTCGGTGGTCATCGGCGGCGGATGGGTCTTTCGGCCCGCTTCGCGGTTCGGATTCCAGCTCTTCGCCTCGCAGCACGTCGCGGCCCTCGGCGACCTGAAGACCGCCGAGGAGGACATTCAAGACGTCATCGGCAACTTCTGGTCGATCGGAGCCGCCATTGTGATTCGGTGACGTGTGCCGATCCTCAACCGCAGTCGGCGTCGCTTTCTCACCACGACGATCGGCGCGTGCACGATCGCGCCAGCTACTTCCGCATGGGCGCAGGCTGGCGCCCCGAGCAGCGCATCTCTCACTAAAGAACAGCGCGACCGGCTGACGCCGGGCCAGGTGCTGGACGAACTGAAGAAGGGCAACGAGCGCTTTCGCGCCGGCAAGATGGTGTCCCGGGATTATCGGGATCAGCAGCGCACCACGGCCGCCGGGCAATTCCCGGCCGCCGCGATCCTCGGATGCATCGACTCACGTGCGCCGGCCGAGATCATCCTCGATGCGGGCATCGGCGACACGTTCAACGCGCGCATCGCCGGGAACGTCGTGAACGACGACCTGCTCGGCAGCCTGGAGTTTGCCTGCGCCGTCGCCGGCGCGAAGGTGCTCCTGCTCCTCGGACACACCGCGTGCGGGGCGATCAAAGGCGCGATTGACGACGTCGAGATGGGCAACTTGACGGGGCTGCTGGCGCGCGTGAAGCCTGCGATCACCGCCACCACGTTTGACGGAGCGAAATCGAGCAAGAACGCCGTCTACGTCGACGCCGTCGCACGGACGAATGTCGTGCTCGGCCTCGACAACATCCGCCGGCGAAGCCCCATCCTGGCGGAACTTGAAAAGAAGAAGACCATTCAGATCGTCGGCGGGATGTACGACCTGGTCACGGGCATCGTGGAGTTTCTGCCAGTGAACCGCTTTCGAACTGGAACGATGGCCTCTGCGATTGCTGAGCGCGGTGTGTTTGCTGGCGTTGTTGCATGCCCGCACAGGCCCGCGCCCAGCTCAATGGGAGTCACAGCCTCGGCGACTACGGAGTTCAGGCGGGATCACAGGCTCAGCCCGGCTTCTACACCGCCCTCTTCTATCTTCGCTACGACACGGACACCATCAAGAATGTCGATGGGAACACCATCCGTCCGTTTCCCGACTCGCCGGCCAGCACCGCTGTCACGGCCGCTGCGCCGCTGCTGTGGTACGTGAGCAAGGCCAAGGTCCTCGGCGCGAACTACGGCGTGCTCGTGGTGCTCCCCTGGGCCAACGCGTCGGTCGAGGTGCCCGCCTTCGCGCTCAGCGACACGGTCGACTCGAGTTTCGCGGACATGCTGGTCCGCCCCCTCGACCTTGGCTGGCACGCCAAGCGCGCAGACGTCACGGCCGGGTTCCAGTTCTACGCCCCGACAGGGCGATACGCGAAAGGCGCTCGCGACAACATCGGCAAGGGGATCTGGACGTACGAGCCCTTTGTTGGCACCACCGTCTTTTTCGACGAAAAGCGGACGGTCAGTCTCGCCACGACCGCCTTCTGGGAGTTTCATAGCGACAAGAAGGACTCCACGGTCAACGTCGGGCAGATTCTCACCCTCGAGGGTGGTTTCGGGAAATCGTTCCTCGGAGGCGGGATGATCATCGGCGCGGCGTACTACGGTCAGTGGAAGCTGACCGAGGATCACCTCGGCGACTTCGTGCTGCCAGGTGGAACCCCGATCAATGTCGACCTCCCCAACAAGCACAAGGTCTTCGGCTTCGGGCCGGACGTGACGCTGCCCATCGCAAGCAAGTCGAAGCTCTTCGCCCTGGTCAACGTCCGCTACTTCTGGGAAACGGGCGCGCGGGTGAAGACCGAAGGACAGACTCTGGTCGTGACGGCGACCTTCCCGATTCCGAGCGTGAAGCGTGCAATGAGCCTGCCCCAGTCGCAGAGTTGACACGAATCGTAAACCGCTCAACCCAGGTGGCGCCGTGACCAAAGATAGAACAAGAGAGAACTGTCTCCGCCGAATCGCTCCCCTTCCCACCGACGCCATCGGCCAGCACGGCCGGCCGCACGATGCAGGAGTCGGTCTACAAGCGGCGCGTGGAGCCTCGGCGGCTGCCCGAGGATGCGCCGAACATTCTCATCGTGCTGATCGACGATGCTGGTCCCGGCTTGCCGACCACCTTCGGCGGCGAAGTCGAAACTCCGACGATGGACCGCATCGTCCGCGAAGGAATCGCCTACAACCGCTTCCACACCACGGCGATGTGCTCGCCGACGCGCGCCTCGCTGCTGACCGGCCGCAATCATCACCGCGTCGGCAGCGGACAAATCGCGGAACTGGCCAACGACTGGGACGGCTACTCCGGGACGATTCCCGAGGAGCAGCGCGCTTGCCGCCGAGGTCCTCAAGAACTACGGCTACAGCACCTGCGCGTTGGGCAAGTGGCACAACACGCCGGCGATGGAGACCACCGCGGCAGGCCCGTTCGAGAACTGGCCGACGGGCTCGGCTTCGAATACTTCTACGGGTTCCTCGCGGGCGAGGCCTCGCAGTACGAACCGAACCTGGTGCGCAACACCACCAGCGTCCTGCCGCCGACGACGTCCGGAGGAGGGCTATCACCTCAGCGAGGACCTGGCGGACGATGCCATCGCCTGGCTGCGCCAGCACCAGGCGTTTCGAGCCGGACAAGCCGTTCTACATGTACTGGGCGAGCGGCGCGATCCACGGTCCGCACCACGTCGCGAAAGAGTGGGCCGACAAATACAAGGGCAAGTTCGACGACGGCTGGGACGCCTACCGGGAGCGCGTCTTTCGAGCGCGCCAAGGAGAAGGGCTGGATTCCCGCCGACGCCCAGCTCACGCCGCGGCACGAACCATGCCGGCCTGGGAGAGCATTCCGGAGGATGAGAAGACCTTTCCAGCGCCGCCTGATGGAAGTGGCCGCTGGCTTCACCGAACACGTCGACGTGCAGGTCGGCCGGATCGTCGATGAAATCGACGCGCTCGGCTACGGCGACAACACGTTGATCTTCTACATCTGGGGTGACAACGGCTCGTCGGCCGAAGGCCAGAACGGCACGATCAGCGAACTGCTGGCGCAGAACGGCATTCCGACCACGATCGAACATGCACATCACGGCGCTCGACGACCTGGGCGGCCTCGATGTGCTCGGATCACCGATGACCGACAACATGTACCACGCCGGCTGGGGCTGGGCGGGCAGCACGCCATACAAGGGGACGAAGCTCCTCGCCTCACACTTCGGCGGCACGCGCAACCCGATGGCGGTCCGCTGGCCGGCGAAGATCAAGCCGGACGCGACACCGCGCGCACAGTTTCACCACTGCAACGACATCGTCCCGACGATCTACGAGATTCTCGGCATCACCCCGCCGCGGGTGGTCGACGGCGTTCCGCAGGATCCGATCGACGGCGTGAGCCTCGCCTACACGTTCGACGACCCCAAGGCCAAGGGCCGGTTGCTCACTCAGTACTTCGAGGTCATGGGCAGCCGCGCCATCTACCACGACGGCTGGATGGCGTCCGCCTTCGGCCCGCGCCTTCCGTGGGTCCCGGGCCTGCCTCCGGGCATCCACGAATGGACGCCGGATAAGGACGTCTGGGAACTCTACAACCTGGAGGAAGACTGGACGCAGGCCAACGACCTCGCCGCCAAGATGCCGGAGAAGCTCGCGCAGATGAAGGAGACTGTTCCTCATCGAGGCCGCCAAGAACAAGGCGCTTCCCATCGGCGGCGGCCTCTGGATTCCCGTCTTCCACCCTGAACTGCGTATCGTCCCGCCATACAGGAGTGGACATTTTCGGGCGACATCGTTCGCATGCCGGAGTTCTGCGCCCCGGCGCTCGGCAACAAACCCAACCTCGTCACCATCGACGCTGAGATCCCGGCCAATGCCAACGGCGTGCTCTACAAGCTGGGCGGGAACTCCGGCGGACTCACCTGCTTCGTCGAGAACGGCATCCTCTGCTACGAGTACAACCTGTTCATCATCCTGCGCACGAAGATCCGCGCCACGGAGCAAACTCCCCGCTGGCAAGGTGAAGATCGAGGTCGAAACGGTGTACGCCGAGCCGAGGCCGGCTGGGCCCGCTCGAGTCACCATGAAGCGTCAACGGCAAGATCGTCGCGACCGAGTGACAGGTTCCGGTCAGCGCGCCACTGCTGTTCACCGCGAACGACTGCCTCGACATCGGAACTGATCTCGGGCTCGCCCGTGTCGCTCGACTACCGCGACAAGGCGCCGTTCAAGTTCAACGGCGCGATCGGAAAGGTGAACGTCAAGTACATCCCCCAGCCGGCGAAGTATCCCCGTGAGCCAGGTGTTCCCACCTGCAATGTTCCAGGAGCGCTGAACGTGTCTGCGTTGGTAGCCGGTCTCGTGTCTGGTGCTTCGCAACGGTTGCGGTGCACGTCTCCGGCCTCTACCTGCTGACGCTTTACATGTTCAAGCTCGAAGCTCGTGATTTTGCCAACCGGCGCCGTCCGTACTTCCTGCGGCTCGCGCTCGTAGTGACCCTGTGCATCGTTGTGCTCCACATGATAGCGGTGTCGATCTGGGCCATGTTCTATCGGTTCGCTGCTGGCTTCGCCGACTGGCCGACCGCTATGTATTTTTCGCTGGGAGGCTACTCGACCGTGGGCGCCGGTCGAGCTCGAGCTTCCGCGCCAATGGAGGATCCTGGAAGGCGTGGAAGCGACCCTGGGCGCGCTGATGTTCGGCCTGTCGGCGGCCTTCCTCTTCGGGGTGATCACCGAGATTCACCGGCGAGCGCGAGGGACATCAGCATGACTTCGTTTCCGGGAGGCGCGTCGCTTTCCTGCGGGGGTCGCAGTGCGCCTGGTCCGCTCTGCGACTTCCTTCGCGCGGAACCTCGCAATGCCCTCGAGAAGCTTGACAGGGACCGGCGCGTCGAGCGGAAATCGGATCGTCCCCTTGTGATTCACTTCGTACGGCGCGAGCTCCTTCTTGAACTTCTTCTCGAGCCGCGCATTCGACGGGTAGAGTGAGAAGTGTTCCTTCCATCCAGCGAAGTAGAGCGCCGTTCGGCCGTGCAGCTTGTACGCGGGAATCTGGTACGAAATCACTTCCTCCGCGCCCGGCAGCGCCTTTCGAAGGATGGTTCGCACGCGCCGGAGCACACGCTGCGCCGTTGCCGGTTGTGACGACAGGTACTCGTCGACCGACTTGAAGCTGGTTTTTGCCATGGTCGTTTCATTCTGCCACTGGCGTGACCGGCCGTTACTCACGTCGTCCAAGTGGGGCCGTTTTGAACCCGCCGGGCGGGGGTTCTATAATGAGAAGTTCGTTCTCCTCCAAGTGGGCCAGTAGCGCAGTTGGGAGCGCGCATGAATGGCATTCATGAGGTCACCGGTTCGATCCCGGTCTGGTCCACCAAATTTTCAGACGCCCGCAAGTACTTGCAAGCGGGAACGTTACGCGGTTCGATCGCTTAGAACTCGCTTCCCGCTAACGCATTGATCTGACACGAGATCCATTTTCAGACCAGACCGGATCGAACCGCGAACAACCGGCAATCGTTTCCGAGCCTGTTCTTGCCGTTGTCGGTCGAGATAAAGACCGGTCAGGAAGTGCGCGAATGCGTCTGCTTGATCACGAATTGCTTCGATCTCCGTATCTGAGAGAACCCGGCCATCGTCGCTGAGCAGGTCACGACAACGTTCAAGCGACATTCGTTCGGAATAGGAGTCACCCATCGGTCTATTCCGACTCCATCGTTGCAAGCCCGGCCAGGATGACCGGGTCCTGATTTGGAAACTCGGCGACCAGGGACAGGCGACCGCCCATGGCTTCAACGTAGCCGCGCAACGTCGAAATCAGAAGATCGCTGCGCTGTTCGAGTCGCGACACGCTGTCCTGACCGATCCCGAGGACTTCAGCCATACGCTTCTGCGTCAGTTTGTGCGCGTGCCGCAACTCCTGGAGCGTTCTTTCTTCAGAAATCAGCGCCGCCGCACGTGTCGCGATCTTCTTGCGGCGAGCAGGGTTCAGTTTCTTTCGAATGCGATCGAGATTCTTCATGATCGTTGCTTGCCTTTCTTCCTCGACTCTTGCGCCTTCAGGTCGGCAATGTGGGCGTCGAAACGTCTGTCGGCTTTCGCAATGAGCTGGCGATAGAAGCGGGGCTCACTGCCGCCGGCCTTGTCGCCACCGCAGAGTACGATGGCTGCTCGCTTTGGATCGAACGCGAAGGCGAACCGCCAGACACCGTTGTCCGCGTCGAAACGCAACTCCTTCATGTTCTTGTGCCGCGAGCCGTTCAGCGTGTCGACGCGCGGACGGCCAAGTTGCGGCCCGAAGGCCTCAAGAACAGCGACGTGGGCCAGCAGTTCGTCCTGAACAATGTCCGAAAGCGCCTCGTACTCGGCCACGAACTCCACATGCAGGTCGACGCGCCACGCCACGAGTCATCATGGCACAGACAGCATATGCATTTCAATACATATCACCTCTTGTCAACGCCCGATTGTCTGAGGAAGTTGGAGACATTATGACTTCTTCTTGGCTGTCCCTCGCCAAAATCAGAGCCGGCCGCGGGGTGGGTTGCTTCGCTCCTCGCAGGCCGAGAGAATTGACGCGTGCTGGAAACCATCCTTGTTTTCGTCCGCGCGCTGGCGCTGGCGTGCCGCGGCCATCGCGAATTGGTCCTCGAGAACCTCGCTCTCCGCCAGCAACTCAACGCATGCAAACGCCGGGGCGCCCGGCCGCAGCTCAGGACGCGCGACCGGCTGTTTTGGACAGTGTTGGCGAAGACGT
>CAVRWQ010000007.1:0-355528 GCA_963724955.1 uncultured Acidobacteriota bacterium | reverse complement strand
GGTCAGTGCCCGACGACCTCGATGACCGTCGGGCTCGTGGGCTTCATACGATCGCCCGCTTGCACGCGGACGCCACCGTCGAGAATGCGCAGGCAGCGATGGACGTGGTGGCGGCCAGACTGGCGCAGCAGCATCCCGAGTCGAACGAGAACGTTGCGGTGAGGGTCCTGCCGGAACGTTTCGCTCGCCCTGAAGAAGATCAGTATCGGACGAATGCGCTCGGCGCAGCGCTGACGCTGGCCATGGTCGGCATCGTGATGATGGTCGCGACCGCGAACGTCACCAACCTCCTGCTGTCGCGGGCCACCGGCCGACGTCAGGAGTTGGCGATCCGCGCCGCGCTCGGGGCGCGGCGTGGCCGCCTGGTGCGTCAAATGATGACTGAAAGCTTGTTGCTCGCCATCTTGGGCGGAGGCGTCGGCATCCTTGTGGGGACATGGGCCGCGCGCGCCTTTGCAACAATACGCCTCCCCGGCGACCTTCCTGTCCGATTCGATTTCGATTTGGACGCTCGTGTCCTGATCTATGCGTCAACGATGGCAGTGGTCGCTGGGCTCGTCGTCGGCCTCCTTGCGGCCGTGCGAGCCTCGCGCGTCGATCTGGACCGCACGCTCCGTCAATCCCGGCACGTCCGTAGCCAACTAGTCAGCCGCTTCCTGGTGGTGGCGCAGATCGCGACCTGTCTCGTCCTCCTCGTGGTCGCGGGCCTGTTCGTGCGCAGTCTGCGCGCGGCCGAACGTGCCGATCTCGGCTTTCAGCCGAATGGCGTCCTGAACATTCATATGGATGTCGGGCAGCTCGGCTACACCGAAACGCAAGGACGAGCTTTCTTCGAGGAACTCGACCGTCGCGTCCGATCCATTCCGGGTGTGGAGCACGTCAGTTTCGCGTTCACGATTCCGATGGGCTACATCCGGGTGAGCGTCGACATCGAGGCTGAAGGCCGGGCCGTCGAGGATCGCGAGCGCCTTTCTGCTGGCAAGAACATCGTCAGTCCGGAGTACTTCGACACCATGGGTATTCCCATGATCCGAGGGCGGACTTTTGCCGAAGCGGACAACGGACGGTCGCGGCCCGTAGCGATCGTGAACCAGCAGCTCGCCGACCAGCTCTGACCGGGTCGGGATCCCATTGGTCGGCGCTTCCGCACAGCTGGACAGACCGGGGCATGGGTCGAGGTCGTCGGCGTGACCAGCACCGGCAAGTACCGATTCCTGTTCGAGGACCCGCAAGCCTACATGTACATGCCGATGGCCCAGGATACACCGGGCTTCGTGTCCTGCAGCTTCGTACGACGGTGTCGCCTGATCAGTTGGCACCAGCCGTCGAGCGAACCGTTCGCGGTTTGGAGTCGAGCCTGCCCTTGTACGACGTGCAGAGCATGAAGCATGCCCTCGGGAGCGGCCTGGGTTTCTTCCCGGTGCGCGTCGGCGCCGTGTCCGCCGCAATGCTCGGCCTGCTCGCGTTCGGCCTCGCGGTGGTTGGACTGTACGGGGTCGTTGCCCATCTCGCGAGCCAGCGCACCCATGAGATTGGCATTCGCATGGCGATTGGCGCCACGCAGGGGGACATCGTTCGGCCTGTCCTTGGAGACGGTCTGAAGCTCGTCGGCTTCGGCCTCGTCGCCGGACTGCTGTCAGTTCTTTCGATTCCCCGGTTATCGAAAGGTTCCTGTTTAACGTGACCCCGCGCGACCCGCTGTTGCTCGTCAGCCTTCCTCTGCTTCTTGGCGGCGTGGCGGTGATGGCCTGCACCATCCCGGGATGGCGGGCCGCACGAATCGATCCGACCATCGCGCTGCGTTAGGAATAGGGATGCAGCTCGCCGTCCGCGGGCTCGTTCTCGACATGGACGGGACGATGCTCGACACCGAGCCGCTGTACAAACGGGCCTGGCAAGGCGCCTCGGCGGAGCTCGGGTATCCTCTCAGCGACGTTGCAGCCCTCCTGGACGAAGTGAGGAGCGCCGGCGGGCAGGTACACCTTCTGCTTTTCCAGAGGGCGCCGTTCGCGTGAGCCCGAGTTTCCGGGCCTTTTCTGCAGGCTCCTGAGGAAGTCGTCGGCGCGAGCCACGGTATCTCGCGGGTCGGCACCCAAGTTCCGAGTTCCTCGCGCGCAACCGCACCGTCAACGTGGACGTTGGAGCGCTTCCGGCGCGAGTGCCACTAGAAGTACCGGAAGATCACATGACAAAGACGGGTAAGCCGAACATTCTCTTCATCATGGCCGACGACATCGGCTGGTTCAATCTGAGCTGCTACAACCACGGCCTCATGGGCTATCGCACGCCGAACATGGATCGCATCGCCCGCGAGGGCGCGATGTTCACGGACTTTTATGGCCAGCAAAGCTGCACCGCTGGCCGTGCGGCATTCCTCACGGGCCAGCAGCCGATCCGCACTGGCCTGACCAAGGTCGGCATGCCCGGTGCCGGCCTGGGGATCAAGGCCGAAGACGTGACCATCGCCCAGGTGCTCAAGGGCTTAGGTTACGCGACCGGCCAGTTCGGCAAGAACCATCTCGGCGATCGCAACGAGCACCTGCCGACAGTGCATGGCTTCGATGAGTTCTTCGGGAACCTCTCACCTCAACGCCGAGGAAGAGCCCGAGTATGACTCCTACCCCAAGGACCCAAAGTTCAAGGCCAGGTTCGGACCACGCGGCGTCCTCAAGTGCAAGGCGACGGACAAGGACGACGCGACCGTCGATCCGGTGTTCGGGAAGGTTGGCAAGCAGACCATCGAAAACTCGGGCCCACTCACCAGGAAGCGGATGGAGACGGTGGACGAGGAGTTCATGGCCTCCGCCCTCGACTTCATGGAGCGCAAGACAAAAGAGAACGTGCCGTGGCTCTGCTACTTCAACCCCACGCGCATGCACGTGTTCACGCATCTGAAGCCATCGTCAGTGGGCAAGACCGGGCACGGCCTCTACCCGGACGGGATGGTCGAACTCGACGGCTACGTTGGTGATCTGCTGAAGAAGGTCGACGATCTCGGCGTGGCCGGAAATACGATCGTCGTCTTCACCACGGACAACGGCGCGGAAGAATGCATCTGGCCGGACGGCGGCGCGACGCCGTTCCGCGGCGAAAAGGATACGAACTGGGAGGGCGGCTGGCGCGTCCCCTGCGTGATGCGGTGGCCTGGCGTCATCAAGCCCGGCGAGGTGATCAACGAGATCGGGTCCCTCACGGACTTCCTGCCGACCTTCGCGGCCGCAGCCGGGGATCCGGATATCGTCGCCAAGCTCAAGAAGGGACACGATATCGGCGGGACGACGTTCAAGGTGCACATCGATGGCTACAACCTGCTGCCGTTCCTGTCCGGCAAGGAGCCCTGCCCGCGCGACGGCTTCATCTACTGGAGCGACGATGGCGATCTGATGGCGTTGCGCGTGCAACAGTACAAGATCGTGTTCGCTGAGCAGCTCGCGAAGGGACTTCAGGTCTGGCGCGAGCCGCTGAAGCAGATGCGCATCCCCAAGATGTTCGATCTGCGCTCGGATCCGTTCGAAGCGGGTGAGGACAGCATCAGGTACAACGACTGGTTTGTCGAGCACGTCCCGTATCAGTATGCCGCGCAGGCGGTCGTGCACCAGTGGCTCGAGAGCTTCAAAGAGTTCCCCCCGCGACAAAAGGCGGCGAGCTTCACCGTCGATCAGATTGTCGAGAAGCTGATGCCGAAATCGTAGGGCTGGCCGATGGGGTTCCGACGTGCAGGAGGACCAACTTCGAGCGTCGGAATCCTGTCTCGTGAGCCGAGCGCCTGTGTGGCGCGACAAGAAGAGCGTCGCGGTGAAGTAGCGGCAGGCGCCGATTGAACGTCAGATCCGATTGAACTTCGCAATCGCTTTCGTGAGCGATTTGAACTCGCGAATGAACGGAAACATCCCCATCTCGCGATCGTCGATCTCCTGCGCCTTCTTCAGGATTTCGGCCGCGCGTTCCTGCGGTACGACGACGACCCCGTCCTCGTCAGCAACGATGATGTCGCCCGGGCGGACCAGGACGCCGGCGCAGGTCACCGGGACGTTTCTCCCGACGGTCGCGTAGTGACCGACCGCGGTTCGCGGTGAAGCCGAACGCGCATACACCGTGAGCCCCATGCGACGAATGTCCCAGATGTCGCGAATCGCGCCATCGAGGACCATACCCGCCATGCCGCGCACGGTCGCGGCTGTGCCCATCAGATTCCCCATCGCGGCGATGTCGAGCGTTCCCTCCATCACGATGACGCCGACCTCACCCGGCTGCGCGTTGTCGATCATCGCGACGGAGTGCTTCGTCGACAGCGCGGGCGTTGCCTGTTCGGGCGTCGCGGGTTTGACGAGCGAAGTGACCGCGCGACCCACCATGGGCCGACCGGTCACGAGCTTCATGTCATGGAACATCGTGCCGTTCGCGCCCGTGACGAGCTCAACGGCATCGGACACCGACGCGGGGTAGGTTTTCTTGAACCCGGCAATGAGCGGATCTTCGGGCGCAGCGTTGGGCGTCGACTTGGCGCAGGCCACTGTGAGGATCGCCAGCACCGAGAGACACAACAAAGAGCAATAGCGCGCGGCGGTCTTCGCCAACGGTCTCTCCTAGTGCCGTTCCAACTTGTTCCGCCAAGAGCCCGCACCCTCGACGTGCAGGTAAGGCGGAAGTGGAGGCCGGAACTCTATGCGCGTATTAAGTTGGAACGGCACTAGCCGCGTCCCGCGCCGCGGCGTCTGGCAGTCCACGTCGCGCCGAGGTACTCGCCCATGTCCAGCGCGCCTGAGAGCGTTTCACCGGAGAGCTTGCCGGTGAAACGGAAATTGATCGAATCGCCGCGAGGCGCCAGGTTGCTCGAGAGCGTCACCGTGTCGCCGTTGATGGTGCCAGTGATGTCGCGCGTGGCGAAATCCGCCTGATGACTCCCGGTCAGCCGATTGCCGTTTTGCAGCAGTTGAAATCCGTGCGACGTCTTGCTCGCGAGGAATTGAATCTCCACTTGCCATGCACCAGACAAGTCCGTGGCAGGCGTCGCAACCGGATCGGCCGGCTTCAGCGTGTGCGGAGCCGAGAGAATCTGAAACAGGCGATCCGCGATGATTTTGTCGTCGCCCGGCGACAGCGTGTGCGGATTGATCGACAGGCTCGTGTCTCCCGGCGTGTTCTGCGCCGCACCGCCTCGTCCTCCCCCGCCACCCACGCCAGTGCTCCCGGCGACGTGAATACGTGGTTCGGTCGAATCGAGAATCTGCGCGACCTCCGTGCCCGTGATGCCGAGCTTTTGCGAGTCCCAGCGGATGGAGAGATTGGACGCTTTGTTGTCGCGGCTCTCCTGTTCTGGTCTCACCGTGGCGGTCACCCCGGGAATCCTGGACACGCGATCCGCGATGAGCGTGAGTCGTGCGATCCACTCCTTGAACACGGCGGCGTGATCGCGCTTGACCCAGCTCTCGACCGCCACGACCATGCCCACGACTTCCTCGCGGCCAATCTTCATCGCGCGCGAGTAGCCGTGATGCGGCGCGCTGTGCACCCACGCGGCCTGGCAGAGATCCTTGCGCCCAAGCAGGAGCCCGGCGCTCTGCGGGCCGCGAATCGCCTTGCCGCCGCTGTAGCAGACGAGCGTCGCGCCGCGCTGCAAGTGCACGTTGGGGTTGACGGTCAACACCTCCGCGGCGGCATCCACGAGCACTGGGACGTTGCGCGCCTTTGCGGCCGCGCAAATCGCCTCGGTGGACATCGGACCCGTTTCGTTGGATGGGCCCGCCATGATGTAGATCATCGCGGTCCTCGGCCCAAGCGCGAGCTGAAGCGACTCCGGCGAGTCGACCTCGATGATCTTCACGCCAAGCGCTCTCACCGCGGCGTCGTACTGATTGCGCGACGCCGTGGGAATGATGACCTCGTCTTTGGGAAAGCCGGTGAGATTCGGCAGACGGACGTGCATCTCGGGGTTGCCGCCGGCGAGACACGCCGCCGTGGCGTGAGAGATCGCCGCCGAACACCCGGCGCTCACCATGCCCCACTCCGCACCGGTCAACTCGGCCAGCCGCTTCCCGGCCGCGGCCTCGAGCTCGTCCATGTGCGCGTGTTGCTGATTCGCCAGCGTCTTGACGGCCTGCACTTCGGGCAGCTCGATGTTGCCCCCGATGATGGTGAACGTGCCGCGCGCGTTGATGATGGGACGCACGCCGAGCGCCTGATACGGACCAACGACCGGCGCGGTCGCCGCCGCGGTCCTTTGCGCTGCCGTCTCGACGACGCTTGCCGTGGCCCCCCCGCGCGCCCCGACCACGCTGCTGCCTCCAAGAACACCGAAGAGCCCGAGCAGACTACGCCGGCTGAGACGCTGTCGAGTGAACGAACGGCGCTCCTCGAGGTTGGACATGCGGGCCTCCACGGTTGGCTGGTCGAGGGAAGAGAAACACCTCGGCCGGGCATTGTCAACACGCGCCTTGCGGCCCGTGCGAACGTGGGACTCCACGCGCTTCGAGACGCGGTAGGATGGCGAGCGTGACACGCATCGCGGTTCTGCTGGCGGCGATGGCGCTCGTGCAGGGGGCAAACGCGCTGGCCACCTACGATCTCGTGCTCAAGGGCGGGCACGTCGTCGACGGCAAGAATCGGATCAACGCGATCCGTGACGTCGCGATCAAAGGCAACCTTATCGCCGCGGTCGCGCCCGACATTCCCGCCTCGTCGGCGACGCGCGTCGTCGACGTCTCCGGTCTGTACGTCGCGCCCGGTCTCGTCGATATTCACGTCCACGTGTTCCCCGGTGAACGACCTGGCACGTACGCGGGCGGCGATCTCGGGCTCGCGCCGGATGGTTTCACGCTGCGGAGTTGCGTGACGACGGTCGCCGACGCGGGAAGCTCCGGATGGCGCAGCTTCCCCGACTTCAAAACCCGAATCATCGACCGCTCGAAGACGCGCGTCGTGGCGTTTCTCAACATCGTCGGCGTCGGCATGCGCGAAGGACAGCTCGAGCAGAATCTTCAGGACATGGAAGTGCAGCCAACCGCCGAGATGGCGATGAGGCACAAGGGCGTGATCATCGGCATCAAGAGCGCGCATTTCAATGGGCCGGAATGGACGCCCTACGAGAAGGCCGAGGAGGTCGGACGGCTGGCCAACATCCCCGTGATGGTGGACTTTGGCGGCAACGTGCGCGCCGGGCGGACGCTCTATGACCTGCTGAACAAGTACTTCAGGCCCGGCGATATCTTCACGCACATGTACGGCGGTGTGCGAGGCGAGCAGGACGACCGAGACACAGGGCCCAAGCCAGGCGATGATCGATGGCCGCAAGCGCGGCGTCATGTTCGACGTCGGCCACGGCGGCGGCAGCTTCAAGTGGTCCACGGCGATTCCGTTGATGAAAGCCGGCTTCATTCCGGATTCGATCTCGACGGATCTTCACGCGAGCAGCATGAACGCCGGCATGAAGAACATGCTCGACGTGATGAGCAAGTTCCTCCTGATGGGCATGTCGCTCGAAGACGTGGTGTTGCGGTCGACCTGGAATCCCGCGAAGGAAATTCACCTCGAGCAGCTCGGGCACCTCTCGGTCGGCGCGCCGGCCGACATCGCCGTGTTCCGCGTCGATCGCGGCAAGTTTGGATTCGTCGATCAATCATCGCTCGTCGTCGAAGGCACCCAACGTCTCGCGTGCGAAGCGACGCTGCGCGACGGCAGGGTGCTGTACGACGCGAACGGAGTCACCATGGCGCCGTACAAATGAAGGAGCCCGGTATGGATGCGCGAAGCCGACGGAGATTCGTGAACAGCATGATGGTGGCCACGGCCGCGGCGATGGGTGGCCCGCTACTGTTCGCCGCGCCTGGTCAGCAAACGACGACACCCGCGGCACCAGCAGGCAATCAGACACGCCAGCCGCGCCCCAGGCCCGCGGGCATCGTGTGGATCTCGGGCACCGGCATCGAGCGTCAGCCCGGCCCCAACACCTGGGACTTGAAGGACCACACGCGGCTCACGATGGACAACGTGAAAGCCTCCGTCGAGCGGCTGGGCGGGACGATGAGCGATTTCCTGTACTTTCAGGTGTTCTTTTGTCTGCGGTCCGACGACAGCACACCTCTTCCGACCGGCAGCGCCGCGGCCGCCGCTTATCAACAGGGCTACGTGGACTTGAACAGCGTGTACAGCACCTACTGGCAGGGCACGAAGTACGGCGCGCCGCCGCGATCGTGCTTCGCGCTCGCGTGGATTCCGGGGAGCTCGCTGATCGAAGTCGTGGGCGCGGCGTACATCCCGCAGAGCGCAACGTAGTCAGCCATCCTTCGCCACGCGAGAGTAGTCAGTCTCCGGGAAGCGAGGGCTCGCTCGTCACCGCCGACGTGGCCGGCCAGACCGGTGCACTCCGTCGCCGGGCGAGTGCCGTTGCCACCAGCGCCCGAACAGCGGGACGGTTGGTCTCGGCCAGGGAGCGGGTTTTTACGTGACGCAGCCCCTTGCCGGTGCCTTCCAGCATCCGTTCGGGATCCGCCAGCACAATTCCGGGCCACTGCTCGAGGCCAGAACGACCAGCAGGATCGTCGGTGACGACGCCGGGGGGTGATACGGCAACGGGGAACTGTTCCCTGAGCTACAGAACCTTCGAAGGGACCTGCGTGCTGACCGACGGCACGGGAGCGCCCGCAGGACTCCATGCGAACCTGAAGGTGTTCATGTCCGATCCCGCCGGCGTGTTTAACTTGGAAGGGCGGTACCATTTCGTGCGCTGAGAACGCCTTCACTGTGCCGGCGGGAACCCATTCTGGAGGGCCTGAATCGAAGTGCGGCCGAGTGCAAAGTGGTTAGCGTCGAGTTGAAGTAATCGAATCATCTCCGCGCCTGCCTCCGGCAGGCGGCGCCGGGCGCCGTTGAGCGCAAACCGATCTATTTCACCAGCTTGCCGTCTGGGGTGAGCGTGGCCGGAGCCCGTCCCTCAGCCAAACCACAGCAGACGGCAACTGTCAGTGCGAGCGATCGCGGATTCATGGGCCCAACCTCCCCGTACGTCAGCGGTCCTTTGACGTTTGGCGGGCGCGGCCGGCGTGCGCGGAGCCGCCGTGACGGCCGCAGGCCCTCTGGGGCCGTCGTGGTGATCGCCTTCCTTCTCACTCTTTTCGCCGCGGTCGTCGAGCGCCGACCCGGAGGGCTTCAGTCGTCGATGCCCAAGGGGAGCGCAGAGTGGCTTGTGCCAAGTGATTCAGTGCATGAGGAAATGGGTACAATTCGTGCCACATCGTGACGGTCACTCGCCTGTTTCTCGTCCGGCACGGTGCAACGGCGGCGACGGAAGAGGATCGCTTCTCCGGTTCCACGGGCGCCGAGCTGTCGGCGGAGGGCCGATGGCAGGCTGGGCGCTTGGGTGAGCGTCTGTCGCAGCAGAGTATCGCCGCCGTCTATTCCAGTCCGCTCTCGCGCGCCGTCGAGACCGCTCGCATCATCGCTGGCCATTGCCGCCTCGAACCGGTCACCCGCGACGGGCTGCGAGAAACTGGCCACGGCCACTGGGAAGGGATGAAGCGCGATGACGTGGAGCGACAGTTTGGCCCCGAGTACGTGACGTGGGAAGCCGATCCGTTTACATTTGCCCCGGCCGGCGGAGAATCCGGCGTGGCCGTGCTCGCACGTGCGCTGCCGTTGATTCGCGAGATCGTCGCGGCGCATCAAGGGGCCCAAGTGCTGGTCGTCTCACATAAAGCTACCCTGCGATTGGTGTTGAGCAGTCTCCTCGGCTTCGACCCGCGCGGCTACCGTGATCGCCTGGACCAGTCTCCAGCCTGCCTCAATGTCGTCGACTTCAGGGATCCGGTACGGGTCCGGCTCATGCTGTTCAACGACACGTCGCATTATTCAGACCGCCCAAGAGTGGCGGGTCAGAGCTTGTCGAAATGGTGGGATCGGCCGTAGCCAGGACTCGAGGTCTCACCACCGGCCAACCAATCCTCAGACTCCGCTCGTCCGGTGTTGACACCTCCGCGAACCAATTCTAGAAGTGGCGGGGTTGACATGATCGGCGCAATCGCTCATATGAGAGAGGTGAATCAGATCCTTGCCGCGGGCACGCCCGCACCTGAATTCTCGCTCCATACGACGCCGGATCAGCTTGTCTCACTGAGCGATTTTCGCGGACGACGCGAAGACTTTCGAGGAGGAGCTGCACGCCCACGCGCACAAGGCTCGCGTGCGTGAAGACTTCATGAGCGGCGTCCGCAGCGGCGTGAACGGCACGCCGACGTTTTCATCAACGGCGTGCGCTTCGACGACAGCTGGGACGCCGACACGTTGACCGAGGCGTTGACGGCCGCCTTGAGCGCCCAGTCTTCAGCGGACAGCTAGCGAGCTCGACTGTTTCACTCTTTCTTCCTGTATGAGCTGCGCTTCGGCAGTCGTGCCGAGCCGTTTCAAAAGATCGGTCAACGTCGCGCGGTCCGCTCTCGACAGCCCGCTCATCGCGTGCTCCATCGCGTCCTGGTGTCCGTCAAAGACCCGGGTGATGAGCGCCTTGCCCGCGGGCGTCAGGTGAATGACCCAGGCGCGGCGGTCAGTCGGATGATCGGCGCGCGCCACCAGGCGACGCGTTTCCAGCCGGTCGATGGCGACGGTCATCGACCCGCTGGTCAGATCGATGCGGCGGCCGAGCTCTCTGACCGACTGCGGGCCCTTGTGCAGCAGGGCCTCGAGAATCGCGAAGTCCGAGAGGCACATCTCGAGCGCTTCGATGCTGCGCGTAGCGTGGCGTGTCAGGGTGCGGTGCGCCTTCATGAGCACCAGCCAGGTGTGGATCGCCGATTGGTCCGGTCGTCGCGGTGTCATGCGCTCCTGGTCTCCGGGCCTAACCTTGACAATAAGTATATTGACATAGTATAACTTGATGTCAAGATATATTTGCACGCCAGGCAAGCGCCTGCAGGAGACGAACCACCATGCAAATCGGCATCGACAGTTTCGCCGCCGCGTACACCGAGACCAGCCTCTCGGCGGTCCCGGCTGACCGTGTGAGCGACTTGCTGGAGCAAGTCGAGCGTGCCGACGACGCCGGCCTCGACGTCTTCGGCATCGGTGAACACCATCGCCAGGAATACCTGGACTCGGCCCCGGCGATCATTCTGGCGGCCGCGGCCGCTCGAACCCGCCGCATTCGGCTCACGAGCGCCGTCGCGGTGCTCAGTGCGATCGACCCCGTCAGACTCTTTCAGCAATTTGCGACGCTCGATCTGGTATCGCGGGGTCGCGCCGAAATGGTCGTCGGTCGCGGCTCGTTCATCGACGCGTTCCCGCTGTTCGGCTTGCGGCTGGAGGACTACGACTCGCTGTTTGAGGAGCACCTGGAGCTCCTCCTGAACGTCCGCAGCCACGAGCACGTCACCTGGTCCGGCCGTCACCGGCCGGCGCTGACCGGTCAGGGCGTCTATCCACGACCGGTCCAGAACCCGTTGCCAATCTGGGTGGGCGTGGGCGGTACGCCGAAATCGTTCGCTCGAGCCGGAGCGTTGGGATTGCCCCTGATGGTCGCGATCATCGGTGGCGAGCCTCGCCGTTTCAAACCGCTGATCGATCTGTACCGGAGCACCGGCGCGCGATTCGGGCACGCGCCGGAGCAACTCAAGGTTGGGGTCCATTCGCTGGGCTACGTCGCCAGGACGAAGAAGGAGGCGGCCGACGAGTTCTTTCCAGGTTACGCCCGCGCGATCGAGAGCGTCGCGAAAGAACGGGGATGGTCCTCGGCGACCCGCGCCGGCTTTGATGCTCAACTGGGTCCGGAAGGCGCGCTGCTCATCGGCGAGGCGGACGAGGTGGCCGACAAGATCCTTCGGCACAGCGAGACACTCGGTGGCATCTCACGCATCACGTTCCAGATGAATGCGGCCTCGCTGCCGCAGGACAAGATGCTGCGTGCGATCGAGACGATCGGCGCGCGAGTTGCGCCGGCGGTGAAGCAGACTCAGGAGAACGCCGCATGACTCAGCCACACTCGGTGCATGTCGCGCTTGCGGATGCGGCGCTCGATCAACTGTTCAGGTCGGCGCGCTCGCACTATGCGTTCCTCGACCCCCCGATCAGCGACGACATGCTCCGACAGCTGTACGACTTGATGAAGTGGGCGCCGACGAGCGCCAACCTCAGCCCGGTCCGCCTGCTATTTCTCCGATCGGAGGCGGCCAAGCGACGACTCATGCCGGCGCTCGCCCCCGGCAATGTGGCCAAAGTAATGAGCGCGCCAGTGACCGCGATCGTGGCCTACGACCTCAAGTTCTATGAGAAGCAGCCGAAACTCCTTCCATTCAATCCGAAGATGCGTGAGTTGTTCGCTCAGTCTCCGGAGCTCGTCGAGACGACAGCTCGTCGCAATTCCAGTTTGCAGGGTGCGTACATGATGCTGGCGGCACGGGCGCTTGGTCTTGATTGCGGCCCGATCTCCGGGTTCGACAATTCGAAGGTTGACCAGGAGTTCTTTGGCGCAGGAACACCGTGTGAGGGCAGCGAGGAGGAATTCCTGCCCGAGGGGCGCATCAAGTCGAATTTCCTGTGCAACCTGGGCTACGGTGATCCGGCTCGCCTGCACGAGCGACTGCCGCGGCTGGGTTTCGATGAGGCGTGCGTGATCCTCTGACGCGGCGCTCGGTCAGATGTCGGGGTTGACATGATCGGCGCAATCGCTCATATGAGAGAGGTGAATCACATCCTTGCCGCGGGCACGCCCGCACCTGACTTCTCGCTCCATACGACGCCGGATCAGCTTGTCTCACTGAGCGATTTTCGCGGACGACCGGTGATTCTGGCGTTCTATCCCGCCGACTGGAGTCCCGTCTGCGGCGACCAGATGGCGCTCTACAACGAGCTGCTCGGCGAGTTCCACCAGTTCGATGCCGAGCTGCTGGGTATTTCTGTTGACGGCTCCTGGTGTCATGTCGCGTTCGCGCACGAACGGAAACTGCGCTTCCCGCTGCTGTCTGACTTTGAACCGAAGGGCCAGGTCGCCCGGATGTACGGCGCCTACCGCGAGCACGACGGCACGAGCGAGCGTGCGCTGTTCGTGATTGATGGCGACGGCGTGATTCGATGGAGTTACTGTTCGCCTGTGGGTGTCAATCCTGGCGCCGACGGCATCCTGCGGGCGCTCGAAGCGCTGAAACCGGAGGCTGCGCATGGCTGACGACGAAGTCGCACGCCTGACGCTGCCCGTCGGCACACGCGACCACGCGCAGGGTCCGGCCGACGCGCCGGTCACGCTCGTCGAATACGGCGACTACGAGTGCCCACATTGCGGACGGGCGTACCCCATCGTCAAGGAAGTCCAGCGCCGTCTCGGATCGAAGCTGCGATTCGTGTTTCGGAACTTCCCGCTGAGCGAGAGCCATCCGCACGCCCAGCACGCGGCCGAGGCCGCGGAGGGCGCCGCCGCGCACGGACGATTCTGGGAAATGCACGACATGCTGTACGAGCATCAACGAGCGCTCGACGATCGCCACTTGGTCGGCTATGCCGCCACGTTGGGGCTCGACGCGAAGGCATTCGAGCAGGAGCTGCACGCCCACGCGCACAAGGCTCGCGTGCGTGAAGACTTCATGAGCGGCGTCCGCAGCGGCGTGAACGGCACGCCGACGTTTTTCATCAACGGCGTGCGCTTCGACGACAGCTGGGACCCCGATACCTTGACGAGCGCGTTGAAAGCGGCGTCTCTGGCGCGCAAAACCTGAAGGCGTCTGATTGCCGAGACAAGCAAAATGCCGAGCAATCACCGCGCTCAGCCTCAGCGGACGGCGCCAAATCCGCGAGCACCCAGAAAGGTGTAGAACACGTCGAGTGTTCCTCTCTCCTGTGTCAATCGCGACAGGGCCTGGATGCGGATGTCCGACGACGCGACAGAGAATACTTGACGCCGAAGGCGTGATGGCCGGCGAGCCGGAGCGCCAGCGCGGCGTCGCCGTGAAAGATCCGATCGTGCTGGACTGTGCTCACGGGCGCGAGATCGCTGACGAAATACTCGCGCAGGGTGAGATCGAGCGACGCACGGGTGCCGGCGATCAGCCGCAGGCCCAGCAACGCCTGGGGCGCGACTCCGTAACGACGGCCACGATCGGCGGTGCCGTGCGCGGATTGAGTCGCCGCGTAGCCGAGGCCCACGAGCGCGGTGCCGTGCAGCGTGATCGACGTCGACAGCCACGACTGCGCCGTCGTGCCGAACGAGAGTGCGGTGGACGAGAGACTGAAGACTTCCGGGGCCAGATACTCGTAGCTGCCATAGAGTCCCCAGACGCCGTGGGTCGCATCGCCCGTTTCATAGTCCTTCCCGACCATCAGTCCACGACTGGAGACGCTCTCGAACCCGTTCGATGTCGAGGCCGTGCCATCGATGAAGAAGTAATCGAACGGCTCGACATGCGCGTAGCCCGCTTTGCCGGGAAACCCGTACTCGACCGAAAAACCAAAGAGCGTACGGTTTGTGCCACCGACCCCAAACTGGGCGCGGATGTCGAGTGCCGGTACGATATCGCGCGCCGCCGGATCGAACCGGTCGCCAAACATCTTGTGATTGATGCCGGCCGGCGGCGAGATGACCGTGGCCGCGAGCTTCCGCCAGCCTCCCGGCGGGCCGTTCCGCCCGTCGAGCAGCAGGCGCGACACCCGGAACAAGGGTTCGCCGAGGAACGTGCCGGCGATGCTGGTGGTCATCTGATCGTTCCTGGAGGGCGGCGTGGCTTCACACGCGATCTCCCAGAGCGCGCTTCCCGCAAAGGTGTACGCCCACGCCTGCCAGTAGTTCAGTCCACTCGAACGCGCGATGTCGTGATACATCGCGCCCTGGTACGGATGGAGAAGCTGGTTGATCTGAAAGAGGTCGTCATCAACGACCCAGGGACCCCGCAGATTGCGCCGGATCGACTGTGCCGTGACGGCGAACGTGCCGTCGTCGATCGCCGCTCGGCCCGCCAGATGCACGAGCGCGTTCATCCCGATGATCTCGACAGCCGGAAGGAGGAAGCTCCTGTCCCCTTCTGGAGTTCGAATGACGGGCGGACTCTGGACCGTGGCGCAGCTTGCCGCGCCGGCGGTCAAGGCCAGCGCCATTACGGCCACGAGCCGGGGGGCGATCGAGACCGAGGCCATATCGGGAAGTTTGCACCAACTGCGCCAGTGGAGAAAACGAGGAGAAAGTCGACGCGTTGCACGCTGTCGTTCCCCTCGGCTAAGCTCGTAACCCCCAGCCCCTGAAAGACTCCCAAGGCTCAAGTCTGTGTCCCTCACTGCCGGAACTCGCCTGGGTCCCTACGAGATCATCGCGTCGCTTGGCGCGGGCGGCATGGGCGAAGTGCATCTGGCCGCCGACACTCGTCTGAATCGCAAAGTGGCGATCAAGCTCCTCCATGCGGGCAAGGCCGACCCTGGCGCGGCCCACGACCGGTTCCAGAGCGAAGCAAGAGCCGTGTCCCGTTTGAATCACCCGCATATCTGCGCGCTCTATGACGTTGGCGAGCAGGACGGTCGCGATTACCTGGTGATGGAGTTTGTGGAGGGCGAGACCATCGCCCGGCGCCTCGCCCGGGGCGCGTTGCCACCCGACCAGACCCTGCGCCATGCCATCGACATTGCCGAGGCGCTCGACCACGCGCATCGGCACGGCATCATTCACCGCGATCTGAAACCAGCGAACGTCATGCTGACCAAGGCCGGCGCGAAGCTGGTCGACTTCGGCCTCGCGAAATGGCACGCGACGTACCCGCTCGGCTTTCAGGAGTCTCTCCCGACCAGGACTCGCGAGCAGCCGTTGACCGATGAGGGGCGGGTGGTGGGGACCCTCCAGTACATGGCCCCGGAGCAACTCGAAGGACGAGCGGTCGACGCGCGCACCGATCTGTTCGCCTTTGGCACGCTCGTGCACGAGATGGCCACGGGCCGGAAAGCCTTTGAAGCGACCAGTCAGGCGTCACTCGTCGCCGCGATCCTGGGCGCGGAGCCGCCTGCCATCTCTGTGCTGCAGCCGCTTTCACCGCCCGCCCTCGATCGCATCGTCAAGAAATGTCTGGCCAAGGATCCCGACGAACGCTGGCAGACCGCCCGCGATCTGGGCGACGCGTTGAAGTGGATTAGTCAGGACAGCTCACAGGGCGCATCGAGCCCTTTGTCACGCGCCGCGCCGGTCCCGAAGGCCGGACGTGTTCGGTTCTTGATGATTGGGGCGACGCTCGCGTTGCTCGTCGCCATGGCGGTGGCGGGGCTGTGGATCTGGCGCCAGTCGGGAGATTCGATCGAGCCGACGAACCTGCGTCTGATCTCGACATTTTCTGGTGAGCATTGGGGAGCCACCTTTTCTCCGGACGGCAATTTCATCGCGTTTCTCAGGGAAGTCGACGGCAACCCGCAAGTCTGGGTCAAGAACCTGGCCGGAGGCGATCCGATCCAGATCACGTCTGGCGATGTGCCGGCCAGAGCCGTCGTCTGGTCACCGCGAAACGATCGCATCGTGTTCAGCCGCTTTCGAGCCGGCCTCTGGTCGGTGGCGCCACTCGGCGGCGCGGCGCGGCGCATCCTGGAGTTTGGCGACGCACCGAGATTTTCCGCCGACGGCCAACGCCTCGTCTTCACTCGAGGCACCGCGATCTGGATCGCCAGCGCCGACGGTGGCGACGCCCATGAAGTAACTGGTGTGCCGAAGACTCCGTGGACGATTGACCGATCTCCGGATCTGTCACCGGACGGACAGAGCATTGCGTTCTTTCACGCGGAAGAGGCGCCCCTCTCGGGGGATATCTGGGTCATCCCGGTGAGCGGCGGCCAGGCACGACGGCTCACGTTCGATACGTCTGAAGGCGGGTGGCCAATCTGGACGCCGGACGGACGGTTCATCGTGTTTTCGTCGACCCGTGCCGGCAGCCTGACGCTCTGGCGCGTGCCAGTGGCAGGGGGCACGCCAACGCCGTTGACGACCGGAGCGGGGGAGGACAGCGAGCCGGACATTTCTGCCGACGGGCGCCAACTTGTCTATGGAACGCAGCGCAAGAGCTGGAGCATCGTCCTGTTCGATCCAGCGACGGGTCAGGAGACGAAGGAGGTCCTCTCTCGTCGGACGCCCATCGTGCATCCCATGTTCTCCCCGAGCGGCGACCGGATCGCGTTTGCTCAGCCGATGATGGGCAGCGTGCAACTTCACATCATCTCTGCGGATGGGGGCGAGGTCCGCCAGGTCACGCGTGGCGAGGGTGAACAGAACATCCTGCCGTCCTGGTCGGGCGATGAGACCTCGTTGTTTTTCTACCAGATGCGCCCGTCGAAATCGTTCCGCAGGATTCCCGTGGAGGGCGGCACGAGCACTGAAGTCGCGGCCTTTGACCTTCTCAGGGAAGCGCAGGCGAGGGTCGATCCGCAAGGCCGCGCCGTCGTCTATACGATTCTCGAGAGCGGCCAGCCGAAGGCCACGCTGGTACCAGACCTGAGAACAGGAAAGGAACACCCGCTGGGTCAGGCCATCACTCATCTTCGCTGGTCACTCGATTCCCAGACGGTCTTTGGCACGTACATCGCGCCCGATCCAAGTGGCGACATCTGGAACCGGTGGAATATTGCCGCATGCCCGGTCGATGGGCTGCCGTGTCGCACGCTCGCCAGAGGATTTGTTGCCATTCCATCAGGCGACGGCTCACGCGTGTTCTATCTTCGTGACACAGGGGCTGCTCGGAGGATGCGGGAACTGTGGACCGTGTCTGTCGACGGCAAGCATCCCCAAAAGGTCGGAACGCTGGGTCCGCTGCCGCTGGAATGGAACCACGACGTCTCACGCAAGGATCAGATTCTCTTCACCAAGTTGAATGCGAGCCGGCGCGAGCTTTGGCTGGCGCAACTGAAGTAGATCCCTTCGTGAGCCGGGCGATGGGCAACGTCAAATCCGCAGATCCGTTCTGGTACAAGGACGCCGTCTTCTACCAGCTCCACGTGAAGTCGTTCGCGGACAGCAATGCCGACGGCATCGGCGACTTCGTCGGGCTCGCCTCGAAGCTCGACTATCTCGAATCGCTCGGGGTCAACTGCCTCTGGATACAACCCATGTATCCATCGCCGTTCAAGGACGACGGGTACGACATCTCGGACTACACGGACATCCACCCGAGCTACGGGACGCTGCAGGAATTCCAGACCTTTCTGGACCAGGCGCACGGACGCGGGCTGCGGGTGATCATCGAGCTGGTCGTGAACCATACGTCGGATCAACACCCGTGGTTCGTCGAAGCCCGCAGCTCCCGGGAGAATCCGTACCGCGACTAGTACGTGTGGAGTGAGACCGACGATCGCTATCAGGGTGTCCGCATCATCTTCCTCGACACCGAACGCTCGAACTGGGCCTGGGACCCGGTTTCCAAGTCCTACTACTGGCACCGGTTCTTCAGCCACCAGCCGGACCTGAACTACGACAACCCGGCCGTCCGCGATGAAATCTGGAAGGTGATGAAGTTCTGGCTCGACCTGGGCGTGGACGGGTTTCGTGTCGACGCGGTCCCGTACCTCGTCGAGCGGGAGGGCACGTCCTGCGAAAACCTGCCGGAGACGCACGCGGTGCTGAAGGAACTGCGCGGGCGCCTGGACGCGCAGTTCACGGGCAAGGTGCTGCTGGCCGAGGCCAACATGTGGCCGGAGGACGTCCGCCCTTACTTCGGCGCGGGCGACGAATTCCACATGTCGTTCCACTTTCCCGTCATGCCCCGCATGTTCATGGCGCTCCGGCTCGAGGATCGCAAGCCGCTCGTCGACATCATCGAACGCACGCCGGGCATTCCCGAGTCGTGCCAGTGGGGCATCTTTCTGCGGAACCACGACGAGCTGACGCTGGAGATGGTGACGGAGGTCGAGCGCGAGTACATGTGGGATGAGTACGCGCGGGATCCGCAGGCCCGGATCAACCTCGGGATCCGCAGGCGGCTCGCGCCGCTCATGGAAGGCGATCGGCGGCGCATCGAGCTCATGAACGGACTGCTCATGTCGCTGCCCGGAAGCCCGATCCTCTACTATGGCGACGAGATCGGCATGGGCGACAACACCTACCTGGGCGATCGGAACAGCGTGCGCACGCCGATGCAGTGGAGCGGCGGCCTCAACGCCACCTTTTCGACCGCCGATCCCGAGCGGCTGTGGCTGCCGCTCATCTCGGACGCCGTCTACGGGTATCAGGCCGTCAACGTCGAGACGCAGGAACGGAACCCGACCTCGCTGCTGCACTGGATGCGGCGGCTCATCGAGGTTCGGCGCCGCACGCACGTCTTCGGCCGCGGGTCGATCGAGATCCTGAAGCCTGCCAACCATCGCGTGCTGGCGTTCACGCGGACGTTCGGACGCGAGACAGCGCTGGTGGTCAACAATCTTGCCGGGACCGCGCAGGTCGTGGAGCTCGATCTGCCCCATCTGGCAGGCGCCATCCCGATCGAAATGTTCGGCGGCAGCATCTTTCCGCGCATCGGGCGTGAACCGTACATCATGATGATGGGTCCGTATGATTTCTACTGGTTCCGGCTGCGCTGGCTCTAGCGGAGTCCAACCGGCGTCGGAACGCCGCGCGCCGGGGCGGCTGACACCGTGGAACAGCAGAGCGCGCTGCCCGATGCGCTACTCCGACAGTTGATCGCGGTGGGGCAGGTGGACATCCTCGTCGGCCTGCCGACCCTGAACAATGCCGCGACGGTTGCGGACGTCGTGCGCGCCGTCCATTTGTGCTTCACTCGCGATTTTCCACGCCTGCGGACGGTCATGATCAATTCCGATGGCGGCTCCACGGACGGAACGCCCGAGCTGATTCGTTCCGCGTCGTTCGCGGAGTCGGACCGCGTGCTGACGTCGCACTCGTTGCGGACGCTGCATCGCGTCGTGGCGCCGTACCACGGCCTGCCGGGAAAACACACGGCCTTGCGCACGGTGTTCGCGGCCGGGGATCTGACGCAGGCCAAAGTCGTCGTCGTCGTCGATCCCCTCGGTCCGACGACCAGCCCGGAACGGGTGACCGAGCTCGTCGTCGCCCATTGCGCGCTCCGAGGTCGAGTTCCTCGCGCCGTGCCATCGCCGGCATCCTCGCGACGGCGTGCTGGTCACCCAACTGGTGCGCCCGCTGGTGCGCGCCCTGTACGGGGTCGCGCTGGACGAGCCGCTCGGCCCTGAGTTCTCGTGCTCCGGCCGCTTCGCGTCCCACTGTCTCGAACAGGACATCTGGGACCATGACGTGGCACGGTTCGCCATCGACCTGTGGCTGCGCACCGAAGCCGTCGCCCAGGGGTTCGCCGTCGGTCAGATCAGCCGGCCGGCGCCGACGGTCGCCGGCGCCCACACCGGGCTCCGCGAAGCCGTGCAGCAGGTCGTCCTGGCTCTGATCGAGAGCCTTCGTGCGCACGCATCGTTCTGGAGCCAGACGAACGGCGTGGTGGAGCTGCCCAGGTGGGGCGCCGATCCGACGGACTCGCCCGACGCGCCAACCTGGGATTACCAGGCCCTGGCCGCTCAGGCCCGCCACGACATCGGCGAGATCAGACCGCTGCTCGAAGAGGTGCTCGAGGCGAGCCTGCTCGCGCGCATCCTCGAGGAAACCTCCGATCCCGAGCCGCACTCCGACGATGAGCTCTGGGTGACGATCGTCTATGCGTTCGTGGCGGCGGCGCGCCGCGGACCGCCCAGCATCGACCAGCTGGCCGGGATGTTCGTTCCGCTCTACCTGTGGCGTGCCGCGGCATTCATGAGGCAAGCTGCGTTCGAAGCCGACGCGACGGTAGAGGAAGGACTGCGAGTCGCTCTGTCAGACATTCCAACGGCTGAAGCCATCGCTCGTCGAGCGCTGGTCGGCCGAGGTGTGAGGTCGCGATGATTCGAGAAATTGCTGCAGCGCTCGCCCAGTCGTGGCATGACTTGGCAAGCGCCTTCGTGCTGTTCGTGCCGCGGCTGATCGCGGCAACGATCATCTTTGCCGCAGGGTTCGTCGTGGCGGTCGTCGCCCGCCGGATCGTCAGGATGCGTGCTCACGGCGCTGCAATTTCGACCGCCTGGCCGCGCGAACCGGCGCCAGCGAGATGCTGCGCCTCGCCGAGATGCCGACCGCCGATCTCCTGATCGCCAAGATCATCTTCTGGATCGTCTGGGCGGGTTTCATCGTCTCTGCCGTGGACACGCTGCAGTTCGCGCCCTTTCAAGGGCTGGTCCAGCAGTTCTTTGCGTTCGTGCCCCGGATCCTGCTGGCGCTGCTGGTGCTCGCCCTGGGATTCCTGGTGGGCAACTTCGTCTGGCGCGCCACGTTGCTCGCGTCGGTCAACGCGGGGCTGCCGGCCGCGCGTCTGCTCAGCGGCACGCTGCGGCTCCTGGTGATCGCGATTGCCGTCGTCATCGCGCTCGAACAGCTGACGTTGGCGACGACGGTCGTGCTGACGGCCTTTGCGATCACCTTCGGCGCGCTGATGCTGGGATTGGCCATCGCGTTCGGGCTCGGGGGGCGCGATGCCGCGAGGCACCTGCTCGAACAGCACCTCAAGGCACGCGAAAGGCCGGAGCCGGACGCCAAGCCTCATCTGTGATTGCGACATGTCGTCTTCCCGTTCGAGCGGCGTGCTCCTGCATCCGACCTCCCTGCCCGGACGCTTCGGCATCGGGGATCTGGGCGCGAGCGCCTTCGAGTTCATCGATCTGCTCGCCGCGGCCGGCCAGCGCCTCTGGCAGGTGCTGCCGCTCGGTCCCACCGGCTACGGCAATTCCCCTTACCAATGTTTCTCCGCATTCGCGGGCAATCCGCTGCTCATCGGCCTCGATGCGTTGATCGAACAGGGATGGCTCACGGCCGCCGAGGCGCGCGGCCAGGCGGCGTTTGCCGACGGAGACATCGATTTCCCCGCCGTCATCGCACACCGCCAGGCGCTCTGGCCGCGCGTGCTCGATCGCTTCGAGGCGGCGGCTCCCGCCGCCCTGCGCGATCGCTTCGATCGGTTCTGCGGCAGGAACGCGGGTTGGCTGGACGATTTCGCGCTCTTCATGTCCGTCAAGGCCGCTCACGATCAGACGGCCTGGACGAATTGGGAGCCGGCCATCGCCGCGCGTGATCCGTCGGCCGTCTCGCGGTGGTCGGCGCGATTGGCCCGGGACGTGCGGATGCACAAGCTGACGCAGTTCCTCTTCTTCGAGCAGTGGCAGCGCGTGCGCGACGCCTGCCGCTCGCGAGGGATTGTCATCATGGGCGATCTGCCGATCTTCGTGGCCCATGACAGCGCCGACGTCTGGGTCCATCGCGATGTGTTCCGGCTCGAGGCCCGACGGCCGTCCGACCGTGGTCGCGGGCGTGCCCCCGGACTACTTCAGCGCCACAGGACAATTGTGGGGCAACCCCCACTACCGGTGGGATGTCCTCGAACGCACCGGGTACGCCTGGTGGATCGAGCGCTGCCGCGCGCTGCTCGGCCTGGTCGACCGGGTTCGCATCGATCACTTCCGCGGGTTCGAAGCGTCGTGGCAGGTCGCGAGCGACGCCACCACGGCGGTTGGAGGCGAGTGGGTCAAGGGACCGGGCGCGGCGTTCTTCGACGTGATGCGGTCGGCGCTCGGCGTCGATCGCCTGCCGTTCGTGGCCGAGAACCTCGGGGTGATCACGCCGGAAGTCGAGGCGCTTCGCGAGCGGTTCGGACTTCCCGGAATGGCGATCCTCCAGTTCGCGTTCGGCACCGACCTGCAGGCGCCCGACTTCAGACCGCACAACTATCCGCGCAATCGCGTCGTCTACACGGGCACCCACGACAACGACACCACCGTGGGCTGGTGGACTGGCGAGGCCGGACACAGCACCCGGTCGAAGACCGACGTCGAGAACGAACGCGAGCACGCCCGCCGGTATCTCGCCCTCGACGGCCGGGAAGTCCATTGGGAGTTCATCCGTGCGGCCCTGGCGTCGGTCGCGGAGACCGCGATCGTTCCAGCGCAGGATGTGTTGGGTCTGGGAAGCGAAGCCCGCATGAATCGACCCGGTACGCTCGCCGGCAACTGGCGCTGGCGGCTGCTGCCCGGACAGCTGACCGCTGACCTCGCGCAACGGCTGGCCGTGATGGCCGCGACCTACGAGCGCGTCTGAACGGTCTCACCGCCGTCAGCCGCCGTACAACGACCTCGAGGACTAATCCATCCTCAGCGCCCTCAACGGATCCGCGCGCAGGGTTCTGAGCGTCGGCAGCACGGCGGCGGCGGTGCCGGTGAGCGCGAGCGTCAGGGCGGCGACAACATACGGAAACGCATCCTGCGACTGCACGAAGAACGGCGCGCCGCCCAGGCCGCGCGCGAGCGCCAGCGCGCCGACGAGACCGAGCATCAACCCCGTGCCGCTTGCCCAGATCGTGCGCCGGAGCAGCGTCCGCATGATCGACGGCCGCGGCGCGCCCAGCGCCAGCCGGATGCCGACTTCCCTGGTCCGCAGGCGCGCGCCGTGCGACACCACGCCGAAAATGCCCAGGCACGCGAGGACGAGCGCCAGCAGCGCCACCCCGCCAGCGACCGAGCTGATAACGCTCGGCACCTGAAGCAGCCGCGCATGGTCGTCGCGCATCAACCGTACGTCCGGTACGACCCGCGGGTCGGCGGCACGGCTCGCCTGCCGCAGCGGCGCCAGCAGGCGGGCCGGATCCGTTCGCGCCCGCACGAGCAGGCTCGCGCGAATCGCCCCGCCTGAGAGCGGCCTGTATGACTCGCCGGCGTCCGTCGCCTGCAGGTTGATGAGGTGCGCGTCGCCCGCCACGCCGACAATCGCCTGCCGCGGTTCGTCCTTGGGAAAGCGCTGGCCGACGACATCGATCGCGCCGTACATCTCGAGCGCGACGCGGCGGCTGACGATGACGGTCGTCTCGGGATCGTCGTGAGCGTCGAACGCGCGGCCCGACAGGATCGGAATGCGCATCAGCGAGAAGAACGACGGCTCGACCTCGATCTTGGACACTCTCAGCTGCGGTGTGGATCGGTAGCGCGAGTTGTTCCCGCCGCCGCCGTTCAGCGGCGCGTACGACACCACGGCGGCCTCCGCGGTCTCACCGAGTCCTTCGATCGCGGCTCGCACCGAGCGCCAGTACGCCCCGGCCGCTTGCGCGTCGACGCCGTACGACACGAGTGACGGATCGAGCACCGCGACGTTGGCATACTCGAACCCCGGATCGGGCTCGAGCGCCCGTTGCAGGCTTCGCGCCAGCTGCGCCGTGAACACCAGCAGGAGGCAGCTGCCCGCGATCTGGAGGGTCACGAGCAGGTATCTGAGCCGGGCCGCCTGCAGGCTTTGCGTCACGCGATCGCCGCCGTCCCGTGTGGCGAGCGCGAGATCCGACCGGCCGATCTTCCACGCGGGAACCAGCCCCACCGCGAGCATCGCAAACACCGCCGCCCCCAACATCGCGAGGCCGAGCCGCCAGTCCGGCGCCACATCGAAGTGCGCGACGGCGCCGGCGCGCTGGGCAAGGACGTGCGCCGCGCCGAGTCCGAGCAGCAATCCGCCGGCGCTGCCTGCCGCGGCGACCACCGCGCTTTCGGTCAGCATGTGCCGCACGACGCGAGAGCGGCCCGCGCCGAGCCCGACGCGAATACTCATCTCGCGCACGCGGCCCATCGCGCGGGCCAGGGCGAGGTTACTCAGGTTCATGCACGCGATCATCAGGACCAGGATTGCGAGCACCGTGACGGCCGCGACGACGGCCCACGCCTGCTGGGCCTCGCGCGGCGACAGGAAGCGCGCGGTGCCGGGCGCCGGCTCCAGCCATTGGCCGGCCTCCACACGCGTCGGTTCCTGCTCGCGTAGTCCGGCGATGACCGACTTCAGACTCGTCCTGACGGTGTCCCGCGACACGCCCGGCCGCACGCGGGCGAACATCTCCCCGGCCGAGCTCCAGTCCTTCCCGATTCGGCTTCCAGGCACGAAGGCGGCCGCCTGCGCGATGGGCATCCAGATCGACGGAATGGCGATGCCGACGTCAGGAAAGTCGGCGGCGACGATGCCGACGACGACCGCCTGCCGATCGTTGACGCGAATCGTGTTACCGACCACGTCGGGCCGTCCGCCGAGGTGTCGCGTCCAGAAGGCATGACTGATGACCACGACAGGCGTCTGCGTCAGCCGCGGCGTCCGCGGGACCGAGCAGCCGGCCCGCGGCGGCCCCGCCGCCCAGCTCCGCGAACCAGTTGGCCGAGACGAACGCCCCATCCGTGCGCCGATCGCCCTGCTCGCCCCACGTCACCTCGGCGCGATGCCGCAGGAGCACCGCCGACAGCACGGTGTTGTGGCGCTCGACGAACGACGCCATCGGGTACGGCACGCCGTTCGAGCTGAACGTGGGCCCGCGATGATCGAACCGGACCAGCGTGGCCAGGTCCTTGAGCGGCAGCGGACGCAGCAGCGCGGCATTGACGAGCTGAAACAGCGCGAGGTTGACGCCGATGCCGAGGCTCAGGATCGACACCGTGGTCGCGGTGAACACCGGCGATCGCCGTAGCGTGCGCGCGCCGAGCTTCACATCCCGCGCCGCGTCGTCGAGCCATCGCCATCCCCACACGTCGCGGGCGTCTTCCCGCAACCGGAGGAGGTTGCCGAACTGCTGCGGCCGATCCATCCGCTCGCGGTGCGCTTCCATGTCGCGCCGCAGGGCGTCCTCGTATCGCCGGCGGTTGAGCAGGTACCAGACGCGCCGGCACCACTCGCTGAAGGGCGGCATATCGACTCCTCAAGCGTTGTCGAGAATGGCGTTGATGGCTTTCGAAAACCGCGAGTACTTCTGGCGCTCGGCCTCGAGCTGTTTCCGGCCCGCCGGCGTGAGGCGATACTCGCGCACCTGCCGTCCGGTCTCGGACACGGTGGGGCTGGCCTTGATCCAGCCCTTCAGCAGCAGCTTCTGCAGCGCGGGATACAGCGACCCTTCCTCGACGCTCAGCTCGTCGCTCGAGAGCAGGGCGATGCGCTGCGCGAGCGCGTAGCCGTGCAACGGCCGGGCGGCCAGCACGCGAAGGATCAGCAGGATCAGCGTGCCCGGCGGCAACCCGTCGTTCCTAGGCATAGGTAAACTATACCTATGTTCAGCGAGTGTTGTCTACGCGCGCCGGTGTTCGTCGGCGAGCGCCGCGATGTCGCCGATCGACTCGTTCGATGCCCTGTCTGCTGCTGCCGAGATCTACTGGAACAACAGCGGCGCAAACTGCGAAAGGTAGTCGCGCCAGTTCAACCAGGTATGGCCGCCAGCGCTTTCCGTGTATTGCGGCGTGAACCCGTGGCGCTTGAGCAGCTCCACGGTCGAGCGCGTCGTCTCGACCAGGAAGTCGTCCTTGCCGGTGCTGAACCAGAGGAGCTTCAGTCCTTTCTTCGCCGCGGCGTTGTCGAGCATCGCGAGGTTGCGCTTCTCCCAGGCCTCTCCGAATGGCGGCGCGGGCGTCGCTGGCGCTGCGGCCGCCTCAGCCCCAGGCGCCGCGCCCCGGCCTCTTCCGCCGGCTCCGCCGATCAGCCCGGAGCTGAAGACGCCGACATACGCGTAGTCGGTCAGATTGGGAATCGCGATATTCAGCGTCTGGCTGCCGCCCATCGACAGTCCGGCCATCGCGCGGTTCTCGCGACCAGTGCGCACACGGTACTGCTTCTCGATGTACGGGCGAATGGCCAGATTGAAATCCTGCGTGAATTCGTCGGGCTGACCGCCAGGAATATCCAACGCGGCCGGGGGACCGCCTATGCCGGGCGTTGGACCGTTGGTATGGCCCGCGGGCATGACGACGATCATCGGCACCACTTTCCTGGCGGCGATCAGGTTATCCAGGATGATTCCGGCACGGCCGACTGACGTCCACGCCTCGTCGGAATCGCCAGCGCCGTGCAGCAGGTAGAACACCGGATACTTCGTGTTGTTGGATTCGTAGCCCGGCGGCGTGTAGACGTGCATGCGGCGATGCCGCTTGAGCGGCGCCGAGTAGTAGGTGATGCTGGCGACGGCTCCGTGCGGTATTTCCTTCGTGTCGAAGATGTCCGATCCGGGGACGAGCGCAAGGCTCCAGACGTTGTTGTTCGAGACGCTCGTCAGCGGATTGCGCGGATCGATCACCGCCACGCCATCGACATTGATGTTGTACCGGTAGGCGCCAGGAGGAACCGGCGCCGACGTGAACGTCCAGACGCCATTCTCGCCCTTCGTCATCACGCCGTTTTGTCCGAGACCTGGAATGTCGCCGCCGCTCACCCGGACGGCCTGCGCCTGCGGCGCATTGATACGGAACGTGATTCGACGCTCGGTTGAGACTTCTGGTGAGACGACCGCTGGCGCGCCACCACCTCGGCCTCGTCCCTGAGCGGCAGGCGCCGGTGCCGGTGCCGCCGTGGGCACCGGCGGATTGACAGCCTGGGCTGCTGCCGCCTGACGAGCGGCCGCAGGCGCCGTCAGCATCGACGTCAAAACGGACGTGCTAATGAGCAGGACGATTTGTGATTTGCGCATGAGTCTCATTATCCCTTGCTACTGGCGATCCGACCGCCGCTGGCCGCGAATCCCTCCTGGCGGAGCCGCGCGATGTCTTTGCTCGGTGCATTCCCGAAGAACCGTCCATACTCTCTGCTGAACTGCGACGGGCTCACGTAGCCCACGCGGTGGCACGCCTCGCTCGCCTCCAGACTCTGAAACAGCATCAGCCGACGCGCTTCATGCAGCCGGAGCACCTTCTGGTACTGCAGCGGGCTCATCGACGTCACCGCCTTGAAGCGCTGGTGAAATGACGACGCGCTCATGCGGACCGACCCGGCCATCTCGTGGACCGTCACGGGTTGCGCGAAGTGCGTGCGGATCCAGGCCGCCGCTTCGGCCATCCGCTGCACTCCAGACTTCGTGTAGCCGATCTGAGCGACACGGCTGCCGATCGCCGTGCGCAATAGACGAATCAGAATCTCGTCAATGACGAGTGGTCCGAGAAGATCCGCATCCTCCGGCCGAGCCATCACCTCGAGCAAGCGCGTAACCGCGTCGACGATGTCATCGGTCGAGCGCCCGACATACAGCCCAAGATTCTCAGACGCCTTCGGGACACCACGCGGGTAGACACGGGCCGCCAGCTCTGCCACCCGCGCCGGATCCAGCAGCATGGTGAAGCCGAGATAGGGATCCTTTCGACTGGCGCGAATCACCTGGGTGGAGACCGGCAGATCCACGGCGAAGACGAGCAGGTGCGCGGGATCGTATTCGAGCACTTCACGGCCGAGCATCACGACCTTGGCACCCTGTGCCGCGACGCACAGCGCGGGGCCGAGGGTGCTGTAGGTGGCCTCGGTGGTCAACTGCGAGAGGCGTATGGCATAGGTGCCCGGAAGCCGAAGCTGAAACACGCCGTCGTGCGGTGCATATGCCGCGAGCCGATTGGCAAGTCGTCGGAGCGCCAATGCGCCGACCGTGGTGAGCGTGCCCTCGACGTGTGCCTCCGCGGACCCCGGAACGCCGTCGAAGCGCCGCCCGGGACGGGACTGCAGCCTCTGCGTGTTTCGCGGATGTCGCGTATTCAGACGGACTTGCCGGGAAGGGGTCGCCATGACGGCAATAGTACAAGCAGTGCGGTCATGGCGTTTGCCGAAACCTCCTCCTCCGATCCGCAATCTGGTCAGGATTCACGTAGGAATAGGCAAGGAACGCCAGACACGGCCCGGTACGCTATTCGTCTAATGACCACTTCGACTCGCACCTTCATCGTGTTGTCTGCGGTGCTCGCGGCGGGCCTGGCGGTCTCCGCCCGTCAGACCGCGCCGCCGCCCGCGCTCGCCCCATTGGTACTTCCCGCGGGGTTTCGAGCGGACGTGTTTGCCGAGAAGGTGGAGAACGCCCGCTCGATGGTCCTCGGTCCGCAAGGCACGGTGTTCGTCGGATCGCAGTATGTCGGCAAGGTGCACGCCGTTGTGGATGCTGACCGGGACCACAAGGCCGATCGTGTCGTGCTGATCGCCAGCGGTCTCGATCAACCCAATGGCCTCGCGATGCGGAACGGCGCCCTGTACGTGGCGACCGCGAGCCGGCTCCTGCGGTTCGACGACATCGAAAAGCACCTCGACGCGCCGCCGGCGCCGGTCACGGTCCGCGCCGACCTGCCGAACCCGAAGGCCGGCCACACGTGGAAGTTCATCGCGTTCGGCCCGGACGACCTGCTGTACATGTCCGTCGGTTCGACGTGCAACGTCTGCGCGCCGGCCGCGATGACCGCCGCGATCGTGCGGATGAAGCCCGACGGTTCCGGCATGGAGGTCTTCGCAGAAGGCGTGCGCAACAGCGTCGGTTTCGATTGGCACCCGGTGACACGCGAGCTGTGGTTCACCGACAACGGCCGCGACGGGCTGGGCGACGACGTGCCGGACGACGAGCTGAATGTCGCGCCGAAAGCCGGCCTGCACTTCGGGTTCCCGTTCTGCCATCAGGGAGACGTGGCAGACCCGGAGTTCGGCGCCCAACGCGCGTGTTCGACGGCCGAGCCGCCCGTGCAGAACCTCGGCGCGCACGTGGCGGCCATTGGCTTCACGTTCTACACCGGCAACATGTTTCCGGCCAACTACAAGAACGCGGCGATCATCGCCCAGCATGGGTCGTGGAACCGGTCGACGCCGAGCGGCTACCGCGTGATGGTCGCGCATACCGATGGACGTCGGGTCACGGGCTACGAGCCGCTGCTGGACGGCTTCCTGCCCGGTGCGAACGCTCCGGGTGGGCGGGGTGCGACCAAGGCCGCCGTCGGCCGGCCGGTTGACGTGCTGCAGATGCCCGACGGCTCGATCCTGGTCAGCGACGACCGGGGCAATCGCCTGATCCGTGTCAGCTACGCTCGGTAGCTCGTAGGACTCGCGGCCGCGGAGACCACTCCATGTACAACATTCATCAGACTGTCCGTCTCTTTTTCCTCGCCATTTTCATGTTCGCGGCGGTTCCGCTGCTCGTGCGAGCGCAAGCCCGCACGGAGATCACGATCAACGACACCGGAGTGCAAGCCGAGAACCTGACGTCGAGTCAGGATGGCGCGGTGTACTTCGGCAGCACCGCGAAAGGCACGATCTACCGCGCCGCGCCGGGCGCGGCACAGGCCGAACCGTGGATTCAGGCATCGACCGCCGGCCTCACCAACGTGCTCGGCGTGCTCGCGGATGACAAGACGCAGCACGCTGTGGGTCTGCCAGAACTCCACCGGCGGCCGCGGCGGCGCGCCCGTCGTCGGACAGACCGCGCTTCGATCCTTCGATCTTGAAGAGCGGTGCCGCCAAGGGCACGTATCCCTTTCCCGACGAATGGTGGCGTGTGCAATGACATGGCCGTCGCCGCCGACGGCACGGTGTACGCGACCGAATCATTCGCCAACCGCATCCACCGCCTGAAGCCCGGCGCGAAAGAGCTCGACCTGTGGGTGCCTGCCGATCCGCAGCTTGCCGGTGTCGACGGGATTGCGCTTCTGGCCGACGGAGCGGTGTACGTGAACACGTTCTTTGCCGGCCGGCTCTTTCGCATTCCGGTGAACGCCGACGGCAGTGCCGGGACGATGGTACCGATCGAGACGTCGATGCCGCTGACTCGGCCCGATGGGTTGCGAACCGTCGGACCACAGACACTGATCCAGGCTGAGGGCCAGGGACGCCTCACCGAACTGACGATCAAGGAAAACCGCGCAGAAGTGCGGGTGCTGCAGGAGGGACTGACGGCCGCCACCGGTGTGACCGTCGTCGGTACCACGGCCTTTGTCCTCGTCGAACGCGCCAAGGCCGTCGCGGTGCCGTACGGCAAGAAATGACGCATTCATACAAGGATCACCGCAAATGAAAAAAGGGATGACGTTCGGGTTCACGCTACTTCTCGGTGTCGCTGCACTTGGTGCGGCCGACTGGCCGCAGTGGCAAGGTCCGGATCGAACGCGCATGTCGAAAGAAACCGGTCTGCTGAAGGAGTGGCCCACCGACGGTCCGCGCGTGATCTGGACGGCGAACAACCTGGGGACCGGCTACGGCTCGATGGCCGTGGCTGGTGATCGCGTATTCCTTCAAGGCGCACGAGGATCGGAAAGCGTGGTCATCGCGCTCAATCGAGCGGACGGCAAGGAAGTCTGGGCGAAGCCGCTTGGCCCGATCGAAACGAAAATGCGGACCAATATGGGCGCGGGACCGCGTGGCACGCCGACCGTCGACGGCGACCGCCTCTACGTACTCACCGAGAACGGTGATCTGGCGTGCTTGAAGACGGATGGTGCTGTGGTCTGGCAGATGAACATCCTGAAGGAGTTCGGCGGGTCGCAGCTGCAATGGCTGATCAGCGAATCTCCGCTGGTCGATGGACCGCACGTCGTCGTGTCTCCCGGTGGTCCGGGCGCGGGCATGGTGAAGTTGGACAAGATGACGGGCAAGACGGTCTGGACGTCCAAGGACCTGAGCGATACGGCCGGCTATTCCTCCATCACCGTCGCGGACGTGCGGGGCGTGCGCACCTATATGACCTTCACCGCCCAAGCCGGGGTCGGCGTCCGCGCGTCGGACGGCAAACTGATGTTCCGCTATCCAAAGGCGGCGAACGGCGTGGCGAACATCGCGACGCCGGTGTTCTTCAACGACAAAGTGTTCTTTTCGTCCGCCTACGGCGCCGGCGGCGGGCTTCTCGATCTGAGCGTGAAGGACGGCGAGGTGGCGGCCACGGAGGTGTACCACACGAACAACATGCGGAATCATCACGGAGGCATGGTGCTCGTCGACGGCTACCTCTATGGGTTCAGCGACCTCATCCTGACCTGCCTCGAGTTTGCGACCGGCAATGTCATGTGGCGCGACCGCAGCGTCGGCAAGGGCTCGGTCACCTACGCGGACGGGCATCTCTACATCCAGGGCGAGAACAGTACGGTCGGACTCGCGGAGGCCACATCTGCGGCATACCGCGAGAAGGGACGCTTCACGATTCCCCAGAAGGGACAGCTGAGCTGGGCGCACCCGGTGATCAGTGACGGCCGTTTGTACGTTCGCAATCAGGACACGCTGCTTGTCTACGACGTCAAGGCCGCGCGCTGAGCGAGCGAGGATAGGAGAAGCATTTCCATGTCACAACTTCTTGCGTCCCATTATTTCGATCGTGAGCGAGCGTCTTCACGCATCAAGAACGCGGCATGGACGTTGGCACTGAGCGCCGTGCTCGGTTGCGCGGGCGCCCTTGCGACTGCTCAAACGGCCCCACCGGCGCTCGTGGCGGAACTCGCGGACTACATCGAAATGCCGCGTACCACCAGCAGCGACGGCCGATCCATGGCTGCGCGAGTCAATGTCCTCATCGAAGAGCCAGGTAGTGCGAGGTTGTTCGTCGCCGAACACGCGGGACCGCTCTCCATCGTGGACAAGACCACTCGGCAGGCAGTCACGTACATCAACTTCAACGGGTCCGCCGATGCGCCAGGGCTGTTTCCAAAGTTCGCCCCCGCCGGCGGATTTGTCAGTGGGCTGATGGGCTTCGCCTTCGATCCGGATTACCGACGCAACGGCATGTTCTACACGATCCATCTGGAAAACCCGGCGCTGACGGTTGACGCGAGGCCGAAGGCCGGTGTGCTGCCCGGTCTCGACGCTTCGCGGTTTGTTGCCACGAAGCCAATTGGCATGCCCGCAAATGGTCAACCCCTCACGCGTGAGGGCGTTGTGAGTGAATGGACCGACAGCAACATCAGGAACGCGACCTTCGAAGGCACCGTGCGGGAGGTGATGCGGGTACAACTGCTGAACTCCATTCACCCGATGAGCGACTTGACCTTCAATCCGACCGCACGCCAGGGTGACGCCGACTGGCGCGTTCTCTATGTGTCGACGGGGGACGGCGGGACCGGCGAACTGGCGACGTGCGTCGCCTCAATCCGCAGCGTCTCGATCATTTCGGCGGTGCGATCATCCGGATCGTGCCCGACTTGCGCGAACACGTTTCGACGAGCCAGGTGAGTGAGAACGGTCAATACCGCATCCCGAACGACAACCCCTTCGTGTCGACTCCTGGCGCGCGCAAGGAGATCTTCGCGTATGGCATGCGCAATCCTCATCGCATGGCCTGGGATGTGCCCGCCGGTGCCGGAAGTCAAGCGAGCCTGTTGGCGTTCGTCATTGGCTCCAACGTCGGGTCCCCGGTTCGATACGAGACGATCAACATCGTTCGTCGTGGCGCCAACTACGGCTACCCGCTGCGAGAGGGACCGGAATTCAAGCCGGAGAGCCCGATCTATGGTCCCCTGAGCGCCGACAACACCTTGCCGTTGCGAATTTCCGATACGGTCGTGCTCGACCAACGAGTTCCGATGCAGGACTCGGCACTCGCATACCGGACGGGTGTCGAGGGCCTTGCGATTGCCAACGGCTTCGTCTATCGCGGCAAGCGGTGGCCTCAACTTCAAGGCGCCGTCGTGTTCGGTGACATCACGAGCGGAAGACTGTTCTACGCGCGGATGGCAGATCTCATTGCCGCCACAGACGGCAACCCCACGACGCTGGCGCCGTACTCCGAGATCACGACGACTCTTCCCACACTTGTGCAGGAGCGCATCCGGTTGAATCCGCCTGCGGCTCGCACCGGCTGCACCGGCTGCGCCGCCGGCAGGGCGTGCGGGTGGACCTGGGGCGGGTCCGCGACCACTTCGCGTCGAGATACGCATCGCAACGGATGAGGCCGGAGAGATCTACATCTTGACGAAGAGCGACGGCCTCATCCGCCGAGTCGTGAGCATTCGGTGACGCGAGGAGGCGATGCGTTTCTCCGTGACCCAGATCGCCTGCGTGGTCCTCTCGCCGGTTTCGGCCGTCTGCTGTTGCCGTGGGAGAAGTCCATCAAAGGAAGCGGGCGGCGCTGACGATTGGGTGTAAACTCCCAAAAACCCAGCTCCGGCGTGGCCGATCACCCGGTCGACGTGCGCACATTGCACGTCGACGCCGAAACCAAGGAGAGAGGCAATGCGACGACGAGACTTCTTGAAGAACGGCGCGGTTGCGCTGACGGCGGCGGCGAGCAAGCCCCTGTTTGCCTGGCAGGGGGCGAACAACCGCGTCCGCATGGCCGTCATCGGGATGGGCAACCGCTCCGGCCGTGTGTTCGACTCCTTCACACGCTACGACGACGTGCAGTTCACGATGGGCTGTGAGGTCTCGCAGAGTAAGCAGCAGGGCTTCCAGAGTGCCAATCGTCCGCTCGCCGAGAAGCTCAGCGTCGTGGGCGATTATCGCCGTGTGCTCGAGCGGACCGACATCGACGCGGTGCTCGTGGGCACGCCCGACTTCTCGCACGCCAGGATCACGGCCGATGCACTCGCCGCGGGCAAGCACGTGTTCGTCGAGAAGCCGATTTCGAACAACATCGCGCGCATCAACATGATGCTCGACGCGTACAACAAGTATCCGAATCCCGTCGTGCAGGTCGGCACGCAGCAGCGGAGCTGGGATCACTTCATCGAAGCGAAGAAGCAGATGGAGCGGCTCGGCAACGTCACGCAGGTGCTCATCCAGCAGCCCGGCGGCTATTCGCAGAATCGGCAGGAGGTCGCGCCGGTGCCGGACGGACTCGACTGGGACGCCTGGCAGGTGGATGCGCCGAAGAAGCCGTTCAAGCCCGGGTACACGTCGTTCCGTGCGTGGTGGGAGTACGGCAGCGGCCTCGTCGGCGACTGGGGCGCCCACCACATCGACGTCGCGAACTGGTTCATGAACGCCGACAACAAGCAGCCGATCAAGACGACGGCGGTCGGCTTCAATCCGAACCCGAACACCGATCCGGAGTGCGTGTACAGCCAGTTCTCGATCGCCTGGCAGTACGACACCTTCATCATGACGTTCGCCAACAGCGTCTATCCGCGGCCGAACTTTGCCGATGAGAAGGCGCCGGACATCGAGGGCTGGGGCGTCTACTTCTACGGGAACAACGGGACCCTGCAGGTGAACCGCATGGGTTGGGCCCTGCGGCCACCCGTGAGCACCACGCGCAATCGCGTCCCGGCCGAACCGCGGCCAGGGACGACCGCTCCGCCAGCGGGCGCGCCTGCGGCGGCGGCGGGAGCGGCCGGCGGCGGTCGCGGCGGCGGTCGCGCAGGTGGCGGCCCCGGCGGCGGTCGCGGTGGCGGCGGGCAGGCGGTCGACATGAACGTCTACATCAATCCGCGCGGAGGCGTCGAAGAGGACTATCCGCTTCACGCCCACACGCGCGACTTTCTCGACAAGCTGAAGGTCAGGAACCGAAAGACCAACGCCTCGATGGAGATCGGCTACAACTCGGCGCTGCCCGCGCTCCTCGCGCTCGAAGCGATGAAGGACAACAAAGTGCTGGGCTGGGATCCGGTGGCCAAGAAGTCGAAAGCGATCTGAGAAGCTCCGCGGCACTGCTGTGTCGACCGTCGTCGCTCTGACGTCGCTGGCCTTCGGGATCGGCCTCAACATCCTGATCTTCAGCTTCACCAGTCCTGTGTTGGTCAAGGCCATGCCGTACCCCGAGCCCGACCGGCTCGTGGACGTGAGCATGGCGCCGCCCGGCAAGCCGGAAGCGCGCGGTCCGCTGACGCCGCCGCTGTATTTCCTGTTGCGCGACCGGACCAGCGCAGCGTTCGACGCCGTCGGCGTGTTCGACGCGGGACGATCGGCCAACCTGTCGGGCGATGCCGGAGGTGCCGCTGAACGACTCAACGGGCACCGAATTACCGCGACGGGCCTCGCAGCACTCGGCGCCAGTCCTCTGCTGGGCCGTTTCCCGGTCGCCGCCGACGAGCAGAGCGGCGCCACACCCACCATCCTTCTCGGCTACCAGCTCTGGCAGCGGCGATTTGCCGGCCGTTCGGACGTCGTCAACCAGACCGTGAAGGTCGACGGGCAGACGACTCTGATCCTCGGTGTGATGCCAGAGGGCTTCGGACTTCTGGACAACTCGTCCGACGCCTGGTTCACGTTCGGCTTCGCACCGTCGTCCCCCGCGCAGGAGACACAGCACTCGCTTCGCGCCGTCGGCCGTCTGAAGCCCGGCGTCTCGATCGCACAGGCCCAAACGGCCGTGAAGCTCGCCGTCGACGAGTACGCGCGGATGTTTCCGAACCATGACAAGGGATGGACCGTCGAGCTCACCCCATGGCGCGAGGCTCGATTCGGCGGGCTGCGCCAGCCGTTGACGAGGCTTCAGCTCGCCGTCGGAGTCATGCTCCTTCTCTTGTGCGTGAACGTCGCAGTGCTGCTGCTTGCGCGCGGAGGAAATCGTCGAGGCGTCGTGCTCGCGGAAAGCCTGATGCTCTCGGTCGGCGGCGGCGTGATTGGCGCCTTCGTCACCTGGCTGGCGCTTCCAGCCCTCCGGGCCCTCACGCCCCGCGTGCTCCCGCGCCTGGACGAGGTCGCCTTCGACGCCAGCGTGTTCGTGTTCGTCGCCGTCCTTTGCGTCTTGACGGGGCTTGTCGTCGGGACCGTGCCCGCGTGGCGGTCCTCACGGCCTGACACTCCGAGGGACGTGCCCGGATCGCGCGGCCGGGTGTGGAGGGGCCGAGTCGGCGCGACGGTCCTTGTCGCGCTCCTCGGCTTGCAGATGGCGCTGGCGTTCGTCCTCCTCGCCGGGGCCGGTCTCGCGATTCGAGCGTTTGGCGATCTGCGAGGCAGGGACGTCGGCCTCGATCCGTCGGGCCTGCTGAGCTTCGACGTGCACCTGCCGCGCGAGCCGTACGTGACGCCCAATGTCGCCCAGGTCGGAAGCATCGAGATCGCCGAGTACAGCCCCGCCGGTGCGGCCCTCTACGACCGCATTGACGCGGCGCTGCAGACGATGCCGGGCGTCGTCCGGGCCGCCGGCGTCGGGACGCCGCCATTCACCGCCGCACCGTTCGTTCAGTTCTGGATCGAGGAACAGGAGCACACGCCCGACAACCAGATCGCTGCGCAGTACCTCGCCGTGACGCAGAACTACTTCAACACGATGGGGATTCGCGTGATCCGGGGACGCGACTTCTCGCCAGCCGATCAGCGCGACTCGCCCTGGGTCATCCTCGTCAACGAAGCGTTGGCCCGGGAACACTGGCCAAATGGCGATCCCATCGGGCAACGGTTGACGCTGACCTTCCATCCGGACGACGGAGAACCTCCGCGCGAGATTGTCGGCCTCGTGGCAGACACGCTCCCGTTCCGCGGCGCGTCGGAAGTCCCGCCGCTGATTTTTCTGCTGCACCGGCAACAGGCAGTCCAGCAGCGCGCCTCGCTCGAGGGCCGGCGCACGGTGATGTCGTTCATTGTGCGTACGGCCGGCGATCCGCTCGCGCTCGGCGGCGCCGCTCGGGAGCTCGTCGGCAAAGTCGACGTGACGACGCCCGTGACGTCAATCCGTACGGTCGAGTCGTACGCCAATGACGGTCAGGTCAAGCTACTGCAGTTTGGCGCCACCCTCCTCGGCGTTTTCGCGCTCGTCGCGCTGGTCGCGGGGGCCGCCGGAATTTACGGGTTCACCTCATACGGCATCGCGCGGCGTCGCAAGGTGCTCACGCTGGCGCTCTGCGCCGTTGCAGCCGTCGTCCTCGGCTCAGCTTTGGGACTCGGCGTCTGGCGGCGGCTGGGCACCGTCATCGAGCCGTTTCTCACGAACCTCACCGTCACGCCATCCGATCCCGTTCCGCTCGTCGTCACTGGCGGCGTGCTCCTCGTGACGGCGCTCGTCGCATGTCTCGTCCCGGCGCTTCGCGCGACGAGGCGCTGACGCACGAAGGCGTATAATCGTTCGCGTTCCATTCGCGAGCTTCAGAGGAGCATTCATGGTTCGCAGAATTCCGACATGTCTGTTGCTGGGCGCGCTCGTCACAAGCGGTCCGGTTCTGGGCGCGCAGACTAGTTCAGGTGGCCGGGCCACCCCTCCAGCCGGCGGCCGCAGCGCCGCACCGGCGGCCGCAAAGCCGTCTACGGCCGTGCCGGTCACGCCGGCCGACATGACGTCGATGCTGGGGACGTGGACCATTCCCCTCGAGACGCCGACCGGGCGACTCGTCGCGAGTCTGGTGTTCCGCGTTGAAGCGGGGAAGGTCGTCGCTGGCATCAGTGCCCCGCAACTCCCCGAGCAGAAGATCACCGACATCACGAAAACTGGCCAGGTCCTTACGCTCAAAGCATCGACGGACTACCAGGGCGCGCTGACTGCATTCTCGGGGCCTGTCAGGATGGTGTTGACGCTGAGACCCAAAGGCCCTGACCTGGCGGCGTGGTTCGACTTCAACAACGCGGGCTATCAGATCGGCGGCACAGCGAAGAAGAAGACCTGAGCTGCGGCACACTCACTTGATGACCGCGATCGTCACTTCCACACGCCAGGTGATGCTGGCGACGGCCCCGTGCGGTACTTCCTCCGAGGGAACCGCCGAGCGTCTGACCTGCGTTGACGCAGATAACTTTGTAATATAAAGTCTAAGCCCAGCTCACAGGGAAGGCAGGCGTATGAGGGCAGTGCTCTCTGCAGTGTTCGTGATCGGCGCCTCGTCCGCGATTGCGCAGTCGGGCGGGGCGCTGACCCAGCGGCTGGACGCGATTGCCGGCGCCGGCGTTCGCGAGAATCGCTCCGTCGGCATCGTGGCCGCCGTCGTCAAGGGCAAGGACACCCTCCTCCTCGAGGCGTACGGCAGATCCGACGTCGAGGGGAATGTGCCGATGACGGTGGACACGATCGTCCCGATCGGCTCCGTCACCAAGCAGTTCACTGCCGCCGCGATTCTTCAGCTCCGCGATCAGGGGAAGCTCTCCATCGACGATGAGCTCACGAAGTGGCTGCCGGACTTCGACCCTCGCGGCAACAAAGTGACACTGCGCCACCTCCTCGGCCACACGTCCGGCATTACGGATCTCGTCGACATGCCGGAGCTGCGCGCGGTCCAGCTGCTGCGGAATCCAACGCTCACGCGCGACGACGTCTACAAAGTCCTCAGTCGGTACGCGTTCATGTTCCCGACGGGAACCATGCAGCTCTACAGCAACTCCAACTTCTGGCTGCTGGGTCGCGTCATCGAGAAGGCGAGCGGGATGACGTACGAGGAATATCTCGCGAAGAGGATCTTCGGGCCGCTCGGCATGACGCGGTCGACGTACTGCAACAGCGCGGACAACGTCTTGCGCCGCGCCTACGGGTACGGCATGAAGCCTGGCTTTCCCGGTCGCATAACACCAATCCTGCACACGGCCACCTACGCCGCCGGCGCGATCTGCTCGACAGCGCAGGACATGATCACCTGGCTGCAGGCGCTGCACGGCGGCAAGCTGCTCCCGCCGAAGTCGTACGCCGAGATGATCACGCCGGTGACGCTCGACGACGGCACGACGGCTCCGCTACTTCGATGGGACTCTTCGTGGGCGAGGACAGCCGAGGTCTCAGGCAAATCGGACATGACGGCGGCGGCTTCGGCTTTGGCGCCGTCGCGAACTGGTATCCGGAAGCGCAACTGGCGATCGTCGTCCTGACGAACAGCGAACCAACCAACATCAGGGTGGTGACCGACGACCTCGGGGCCGCCATCCTGCCGGTGCCGCCCCCGGCGCGCCCATTCACGGGCGACGCGTCGCTGCTGGTCGGCACGTACAGGGGTCCCGGGCGTGGCAGGGACATGGTCATCGAGGTGACGAAGACGCCGCAGGGGATCGCGTTCGCCGTCGACGGCGCCGCGGCGACTCCGCTGCCATGGGTCGAGGGTTGGACGTTCCGCCAACCCAAATCGCCCAGCGCGCTCTTGATCTTCCGCATGAGCGCGAGCGATGGCCCGGCGACCCTTCGAGAACCTCAGGGTCGCCCCGAGCAGAGTCGAGGGGCGACGGAACTGCGGTTCGACCGGGGCGGCGGCTACTTCATCCTGAAACGGCAGTAGTCACTCAACAATCAGGGCCGTCGTATCGAGCCGCCCAGTTTCCCGGCGGCGACATGCCCCCGGGATCGTAGGGCGACTGACTCGTCACTCCCCGTGAAGCTTCTTCAGCAATTCGAGGAAGGCGCCGCCTCCGTGGCCGCTCTTGTGGAGCTCGTGAACCTTCGCGCGCTGTTCCGGCGTGAGGACGTTCATCATCTGCTCGTGGATCCGCGTCATGGCGGCGCAGGCCTCTGTGGCCATTCGTTCGATCTCACTCAATTGCGTGCTCGTCAAGTCGAGCGCCTTGGCGAAGTCCGGCGGGACGTGCGCCCTGGCATCCTGGCCATGACCGGCGCCGTGAGAGGCACACGCGGAGTGAAGGAACTGAAATGCCGGATGCGCTGCCGAATTCGGCGTGGCGCCCGCGCCCTCACGGTGTTGTGCGGCGATCACCGCGATGCTCGCGGCGACGAAGGCGGCCGAGCCGAGGATGAAGAGTGTCTTGCGCATGGGGCCCTCTCCTTGAAGTCGGCCGCATGAGGCGGCCAGTGGCGAGAGTATAGTCAGGTGCGCCTGAATGCGGCCTGAACGCGATGGTCAGGCGCCACGCGCCTTGTCCGGGCATCCACGACGATATGTCCATCCTGTTCGGCGCTCGCGACTTCTATACGTCGACTCATGTCGTGCTGAGTCTGGTGGGAATCGGCGCCGGCATGGTCGTCGCCGGAGGGCTGCTGCGCTCGACGTTGCTCGACCGGTGGAGCGTCGTGTTTCTTGCGACCACTGCCGCCGCGACCCTCACCGGCTTCGGCTTCCCGTTCCATCGTTTCCTGCCGGTCCACGCGGTTGGCATCGCGACCGTCGTCGCGCTCGCCGCGGCTGGCTTCGCTCGCTACGGGCGGCGCCTGGCCGGTCCGTGGCGGATCGTGTTCGTCCTGGGCGCCGTCGCGTCGCTGTATCTGAACGTCCTGGTCCTGGTCGCCCAACTGTTCTTGAAAGTGCCGTCGCTCGCGGCGCTTGCGCCGACGTCGACGGAACCCCCCTTCTGGATCGCTCAAGGCGCGACGGGTGTGACGTTCGCGGGCCTCGCCATGGCGGCGGTGAAGAAGTTCCGCGACGCGTCGGTCACGGGTGCGGTGTTTCCCTACTGATGTTGGACGTACTCCCCGCATCGCGTCGTCTCCGGCTGGCGTGCTCGGTTCTGGTCCTGGTGTGCGCGGCCGGCTGCGCGGCGGGGATCAACTACAACGATCCGGCAGGGCCGATCTTCGTCGGACCGCAGACGATCGCGACGCGGACGTCGACCGGCTTGCGCGTGGTGACCTTCAACATCGCGTTCGCGAAGCACCTGGACCGCGCGGCCGACCTGTTGACTCGGCCGGGTCCCCTCAAGGACGCGGATGTGCTCCTGCTGCAGGAGATGGACGCACCAGCCACCGAGTCGCTGGCCCGCACGCTCGGCATGAACTACGTCTACGTGCCGGCCGTCGTCCATGCATCGACGCACCGGGATTTCGGCGTGGCCATCCTGTCTCCATGGGCGATCCAGGATCCGCGCAAGGTCCTGCTGCCACACCTGCACCGAGTCCGGAAGATGCGCCGGACCGCGGTGGCCGCGACGATCCTGGCGCCATCGGGCGCCGTCCGCGTCTTCGCCGTGCATTTCGAGAGCCCGTTCGGCGCGGACGGAACCGTTCGGCGGAACCAGGCGCGCACGGTTGCCGACGTGGCCGCGGCGTTTGCAGGGCCCGTGGTCATCGCGGGCGACTTCAACGGCACGGCCGGCGCGCGGGAGCTGGAGCGTCTCGGATTCACGTGGCTGACGCGTGACGTCCACAACACGATTGCCCTCTTCGACTTCGACCACATCCTGGTGCGAGGCTTGTGCGCGACGAACCAGCCGCCCGCCGCCAAGGCCCCCGACGTGACGAACGCCAGCGATCACGTGCCGGTGTGGACGATCCTGCAGCCATGTTCGTGAGCGAGAGCAGGCGAAAGTCGAGCCGCGGGTATACATTTGCCGGATGAACCTCACTATTGGCTCGCTCTGCGCCGCACTCGGGGTGGCGGCGGCCGGCTGCGCCGATTCACCGATCTCACCAGGCGCTGGCAATTCATGGCAGACGCTGGCGTCCATGCCGGCTGCGCGCCAGGAACTTGCGACCGCGGCCCTCAATGGGCTCATCTACGTCATCGGCGGGTTTGACAGCACCGGCCAGTCGACCAGCAGCGTCTTCGTCTACAACACGCAGTCCAACACGTGGGCCACCGCCGCGTCGCTCCCTATCGTCAACAACCACGGCGCGGCGGCCGTCGCCAACGGCCGGCTCTTCGCGTTCGGCGGCGTGTCCAACCGCGCCTTCGTGTACAACCCGGCCGGCAACTCGTGGTCGGAAGTCGCACCGATGCAGTTCGAACATGGCAACACCGCGGCGGTGGCCGTCATCAATAACAAGATCTACGTGGCGGGCGGAACGGGGCCGGGGGCCACACAGCGGGAAGTCGAGGTGTACGACACGATCGCCAACACCTGGACGCCGCTCGCGCCGATGAACGTGGGCCGCAACCACTGCGCCGGCGGCACGATCGGCGGCCTGTTCTATGTCGCCGGAGGACGAGGCTTCGCCGACTCAGACGTCGCGCTCGAGGTCTACAACCCGGCCACCGACACCTGGACGAACCGGACGCCCATGCCAACCGGCCGGTCCGGCATCGCCGCGGGCGTCGTGAACAACCGGTTGTATGTCTTCGGCGGCGAGATCCCCGCGCTTCACAACGAAGTCGAATCGTACGACCCGGGGTCGAACACGTGGCAGCAGCTTCCGTCCATGCCCACGCCCAAGCACGGCATCTGGGCGTCGGTGATTGGGAACACCATCTATCTGCCCGGTGGCGCCACAGCCCAGGGCTTCGGCGCGACCACGAGCCACGAGTCGTTCACCATCCTTCGCTAAACGCTCGCTTCGCTCGCAGCTTCGGCTGGGCAAGCCAGACCGCCTCCGCATAGCCCTTGCGCTTCGTCGAGCACGGTGGCATGGTCGGTTATGGCCCTGATTCGCCTCGCCGTCATTGCCTGCCTCGCCGTCGCGGTCGCCGGTGCCCAGTCGTCGCAATCCCGTCCACGTGGCCGCGCGCTCGGGATTCCATTCCCGGGCAAGACGGGGCCGAACAACGCGATCACCGATGTCGCGGGCATCGCCGTCGGTCACACCACGCTCATTCAGGGTGACGGACTGCTCGTGCCGGGCAAGGGCCCGATTCGGACGGGCGTGACGGCGATCCTGCCTCGTCCGAAAGGGAACTGGGATCCGGTGTTTGCCGCCACGTTCAACCTGAACGGCAACGGCGACATGACCGGCATCAACTGGATCAAGGAGTCAGGCTTTCATCGAAGGTCCGATCCTGCTCACCGGGCACTCACAGCGTGGGCACCGTTCGCGACGCGGCGATTCAATGGCAGTTGAAGAACGGCCGGCAGTTCACCTTCACCTATCCGATCGTGGCCGAGACGTACGACTTCCTGAACGATGCAAACGGCGAACACGTGAAGGCGGCTCACGCGTTTCAGGCGCTTGACGCCGCGCGGCCCGGACCGGTCCAGGAAGGCGGCATCGGCGGCGGCACCGGCATGGGATGCAACGGATTCAAGGGCGGCATCGGCACGGCATCGCAGATCGTCAACGCGAACGGTGGTCCGTACACGCTCGGTGTGCTCGTGCAGTGCAACTACGGCGGCGACCTGCGCATCCTCGGCGTGCCAATCCGCCAGGAAATCAACGACCTGCGGCATGTGCAACGCGCTGGTGAAACCGGGCCCGGGGCCGGGGCCCAGCCGTGCCCACCCGGTGGTGGCGGCCAACCGCAGACGAACTCGACTCTCCCTACGAACGCCGCGGCTCGATCATCGTCATCGTCGCGACAGACGCGCCGCTGCTGCCGCATCAACTCGAGCGGCTCGGCCGACGAGTCGGCATGGGACTCGGCCGGCTGGGAAGCTGGGCCGGCAACTCCTCCGGTGACTTGTTTCTCGCGTTCTCCACCGCGAATCCGGGCGCTGCGAGCTCCGACGCGACGCCCGCGCTGAAGATGCTGCCGAACGAGCAAATGGACGGGCTGTTCCGCGCCACGATCGATGCGACGGAAGAAGCTGTGGTCAACGCGATGCTCGCGGCAGAGACGATGACGGGCATCAACGGGATGCGCGTATTCGGATTGCCTGGCGATCGGCTCGTTGCCGCGCTGAAGAAATACGGCCGGATGAAGTAACACTCAATGAGTGTCGCGCTCGCCGACGACCCGCAGCTTGTCGGCCGGGGCGACGCGCGCGTAGACGCCGGTTTTGTCCGTACACCATCCGTACGCTAAACTAGGGACGAGGAGTCCATCGTGCCCACATCTGCGCCCAGCCGCGACGATCGTATTGAACTTCGCGCCTCGCGGGAGGAGAAGCGTCTTCTTGCCGCCGCGGCTGCATATCAGCGTCTCGATCTGACGACCTTTGTGATGCGCACGGCCCTGCCGGTCGCGGAGGAGGTTATTGCTCGGCATGAACGCATTCGCTTGAGCGCGCGGGACAGTGCCCGCGTATTGGAACTCCTCGAGCACCCGCCGAAACCCGCGGCAGCGCTGAGCGCGGCGGCAAGAGGCTTGCGGCGGAATCGCCGGTGAGCGGTCGAAGAGCGCCATGGCGCGAGGAGCCGTTGACGCGGCGCCACGATCGCGCCGGGTTCGACTGCGGCGTGCCAGCACTCAATGAGTACCTGCAGCGGTACGCCAGACAGCATCACGAGAGCGGAGGCGCCAAGACGTTCGTGGCGGTTCCGCTCGAGCCGTCAAACATCCTGCTCGGCTACTACACGATCAGTCCCGGCGCCATCGACTTCGCGAAGGTTCCAGGCGCGCTCATTAAGAAGCTCGGGCGGTACGAGGTTCCGGTGTTCCGGCTTGCCAGGCTTGCGGTCGCACTCGCACACCAGGGACAAGGGCTCGGTGGTGAGCTTCTGCTCGCCGCGGGGGAACGCGCCCTGGCCGTTGCGGCGGAAGTTGGCGGGGTGGCCATGGCCATCGATGCAAAGGACGACAAGGCCGCAGCGTGGTACGAGCGTTTCGGTGCGCTGCGTCTGCTTGACGATCTCTTGAGATTGGTTTTGCCGCTGGCGACGGTCGCCGCCGCTCTGGGGAACAAACGGCGCTGAAAGACAGGAGCCGCACTATTTCATTCACGCGGCCAACGTCCTGCTGCTGGTGGCGTGCCGCGTCCGCCCAGCTCGCGCCCGGCGCCGGCCTCGGGTTGCCGATATACTCCAAGACCGGTTCGCGAACGCCGTCGATGGAGAACTCGTGTTGCCGAGACGCCCCCGTGTGCTGGTTGCGGATGACCACCCTGAAGTAGCGAAAGCCGTCTGCCGATTGCTGGCCCTTGACTGCGAGATCGTGGGAAGCGTCGCAGACGGGAGCGCACTGCTGGAGGCAGCGCAACGACTCCAGCCCGACGTCGTGGTGCTCGACGTGAACCTCCCGAACGTCCACGGGCTGGAGGCGTGTCGTCAGATCACGCGAGCGCATCCCGAGATGAAAGTCATCGTGTTCACGGCGATGGACGATCCGGAGATCAGAGAACGATCCTTCGCGGTCGGCGCCGCTGCCTTTGTGTCGAAAGTCGGGCACGCCGACCTGCTCTCGGCGATCAGACGCCTGTCCGTCGACCGAGTTGATCACGCCGCCCGTGAACCCCAGGCTTGATAGGATCCGGCCTCATGAAAACGGTTGTCGCTCTGGTCAGTGTGATCGCAGTGCTCTTGACGGTTCCAGCGCAGACGCAGGAGATCCGACGGGACGAAGCCGAGGACAAGGTCTTCGGCTGGATGAAGATCTACGACTTCAAGGCCGCCGCGCCGTTGACCGTCGACCACCGGGTGTATTCGATCGAACAGCTGAACCTCGCCGACAGCTTCGCGAACTGGATCCAGCAAAGCTACGTGCCGGTCGGCGGACTGGGCGATGTCACCCGGTTCGTTTCCGCAAGGCTGACCGCGAGCAACCAGGGCACCAGGTCGCTGCCGCAAAGCTACGGGGCCATCGCGAGGATCTACACGGTTCTGAAGTACGGCGCCGCCCGCAAGGTCGAGCTGCTGGCGACCGACCATCTCCTGTGGAAGGTCAGCGCGAACGAGGTCTACGGCGAACCCGCCATCCAGCTCAACACGCCGGAGCAGTACTACTTCACGCTCCCGAAGTTCTCCGAACAGGGAACGAACTACGGCGATGAGCTCGAGAAGGCCGTGGACCTCTCGACGCACCCGGTGCTCGGGCGGTTCCCGGGGTACTGCTTCAGAAACTCCCGCACCGGCAATCAGAAGTACCTCCTGCTCTCCAAGGACAACCGGCTGCCGTTCGTGAAGCTGACCAGGGGCGAATACCTCGACGCCCTCGGTGTCGCCATCGCTCGGAAGTACGAACAAGACAAGTTCGACATCACGGGACGCGAACCAGGGCAAGGGCAACGAGGACCGGATCGCTCGCGCCATGGTGGGCGTCGATCAGCGGCAGGCGAAGCGCGTGGCCGCTCTTGCGGTCGCTCGCGAGAAATACAAGGCCCGTCTGCACGAAATCGCGGAAATCGAGTCCATGTCCCCGGACATCGACCTCGAGAACCGTGCCGACGCGTTCCTGGGGACGGGCGGCGACCCCGACCGCATTCCCATCTACAAGGTCGATCCGGCGGTGGCCGCGCTCTGCAAGACCGGCGGGCCGCAGTGGATTATCGTGACCTGGACCGCCCTGCTGAACGACCCCACGAACAAGCGGCTGCACGATGCCGTGATCAACAACTTCAATTTCGAGTACCTCTACAACTACGTCTTCGCGCCGGAGAAGGTCAATGGCCAGTCGTATGCGCCGCTCCGCAATCCGGCAGCGGTCGAGCCCGTCGCGACGACCGCGGCGTCGGCGACGAGCAAGGCGCGCGCGGCCGATCCCAACGTGATCTTCTTCGATGACTTCTCCACGACGCCCGTCGGCAAGGCGCCGATCGGCTGGAGAAGCACATTGGACCGCAACGGGGCGTCCAGCGTCGTCGCAACGATCAATGGCATGGCGGGCCAATGGGCGACGACGAGCGGATATGTGTTGACGCCCGGCCAATTGAAGATGCCCCTGCCATCCGACTTCACGGTGACCTACGACCTGGTCGCCTCGGCCAACTACACGTGGGGCACCAGCGGCATGACGTTCTCGCTGTCGAACGGCCCGGCGTCCGGAGGCGCGGGGACCTTCGTCAGCCTGCGTCTGCGTCCCGGATCGGGCAGCGGCGACGGAGAGGCCGTGCTCGAGGCCAGGCTCTCCGGGGGCGAGGGCTACCTGAGCGGCTCGAAGTGGTTCACGGTTCCCGGCTTCTCCAGCAAGACCCAGTCCAAGGTCGCGGTCATGCTCGTCAAGCAGGGCGAACGACTCCAGGTGTTCCTGAACAAGGTGAAGGTGTTCGAATCCGACAAGGCCATTCCCGCCGGGCTCGTGTTCGACCAGCTGTCGTTGCAATCACCAAGGCACGTTCGACGCGAACACCCGGATGTTCATCAGCAACGTGACGATTCTGAAGAAGTGAGACAGGAACGGTGCCTGCCCAGAAAGTAAATCGTCAGGTTCGAGATCTCACCGCACCGGCACCCGTTGTTTAGCGTCGGCGAGTCGCCCTGACTGCCGCTGGCCCGGTCGACTTGCTTCCGAGAGCGCTGAGGACCTCGTACGCGCCGAGACGCGTGCCCGATGGCAGTGGCATTGGTAAGAGCTTAGAGCTTACCCGTTTCACCCGAGCGGCGGTCGAGCGTTTTACATGCCTTGACACGTATATACTTGAGAGAGTATATTCAAGGCATGGAGTCGGCCTTCGAAATCATTGCGGAGCCAAACCGGCGCGCGATCCTGAGCCTCCTGGCGTCCTCGCAGCGGTCTGTCGGCGAACTCGAGCGGCAACTTCGTCTGCCGCAGCCGACCGTGTCGAAGCACCTGCGGGTGCTGCGCGAGGCTGGGTTCGTGGAATCACGAACTGAAGCGCAGCGGCGCCTCTACCGACTGAGGCCGGCGCCGTTCAGGGAGCTGGACGACGTGGCTCGTTCCGTTCCGGCGCTTCTGGTCAAAGCACGTCGATGCCCTGGAGAAACATCTGGAACGAATGGACAAGATCCCCTCGGTGAAAGGAAGGAAACGACATGAGCAACCGTGAGCAGTACGCACCAGGTGCCGCTTCTGGAGCTGAGGTCCGAAAAGACGGGGACAACTGGACGCTCGTTCTCGTCCGCGACCTCCGCCACCCTCCTGCCAGGGTCTGGCAGGCGCTCACTGACCCCGAGCATCTACGCGAATGGGCGCCGTTCGATGCCGACCGGAACCTCGGGACCGTCGGGACTGCACAGCTCACGACGGTCGGAGCGCCAACGCCGTTCGTCTCCGAGGCCCACGTCAAGCGGGCTGACGCGCCGAGGGCGCTCGAATACAGCTGGGGTGGAAAGGAGCTCCGCTGGGAGCTGGAGCCGCTCGGCGGCGGCACCCGGCTCACGCTCTGGCACAACATCGACCGTGGATACATCTCCATGGGCGCGGCGGGCTGGCACATCTGCTTCGACGTCCTCGATCGGCTCCTCGCCGGTGAGCCGATTGGACGCATCGTCGGCGGCGAGGCCCTGAAGTTCGGCGGCTGGCAGCGATTGAATAAAGAGTACGCAAAGCAGTTCGGCGTTGAGACCCCCGGTTGGGGACCCAACGCTCCGAAGCGTTGAAACGAGGGGCTCTCGTGGGCCAAGTTCTTCGGCGTGGTGCTGTTGCTTGCGCCGGTGCCGGCTCGGCTCAAGGAATGGGCCTACGCCGGCTTCGCCATCAACCTCGCCTCGGCGCTCATCGCGCACTTCTCGGTCGGCGATGGCCCGGAGGCGTGGGGCTTTGCGGCGGGCACCGGCGTGCTCTGGGGCCTGTCGTACTTCTTCTGGCGCCGACTGCAGTCAAATAAGTGCGAGAGTTGGAGGTGACCATGACGGCTCGTGGAACGTTCGATGTGAAAGTGACGCCGCAGCCGCCGGATGACGCGGCGGGCGGGCCGTTCGGCCGGCTCTTTCTCGACAAGCGATTCCACGGTGATCTTCAGGGGACCAGCGCCGGTCAGATGCTGGGGGTGCAGACGTCGGTCCCAGGCTCGGGCGGCTACGTCGCGCTGGAGCTCGTGACCGGCACGCTGCACGGGAAGCGAGGCAGCTTCATCCTTCAGCACAACGGGACGATGCGCCAGGGCGCCTATACGCTGCAGGTGACGGTGGTGCCGGACTCCGGAACTGACGAGCTGACCGGGACCAGCGGCACGATGACCATCATCATCGAAGGCAAGAACCACTCGTATGAGTTCGAGTACACGCTGGACAAAACGTGAGCAGAAAGCGAAGCTCGGAGAATGGCCGGGCGCAGCCTCGCCTTCGGGCTCCTGTTTGCTCTGACCGCGTGCGTCGGCGAACGCCGTCCGGCTGACGACGCAGTCAGCCTCGCTCCGGGCGACATCTGGATTCAGGACGTCACGCTCGTGTCTCCCGAGCGCCAGTCGCCGCTTCTCCACGCGCACGTCGTCGTACGCGATGGGCGCATTCTGTTGGCCGATACCACGGCGCCGCGGTTGGCCGTCAACGGTGTCACGGTCATCGCCGGTGATGGGAAGTACCTGGCGCCCGGACTCATCGACGGGCACGTGCACCTCGGGGCCGTACTCGGCATGCGACCCGAAGACGAGGCCGCAGTACCCGAGCTCGTCGAGGCGTACTACCGCCAACTTCCGCGCAGCTATCTGTACTTCGGCTTCACCACCGTCGTCGATCTCAACGTCCTCGATCGACCGCTCGTCGACCGGATAGCCAGGGCAGAAGTTGGTCCGGCCGTGTTTGATTGTGGCAGTGGGCTCCCACTCGCCAACGGCTATCCGATGGTCTACCATCCGCCGGCCGTGCGGTTCGCCCGGTACCCGAACTTCCTGTACGACCCCCGGCAAGCGGGAGCCATTCCATCGACTTTCTCCGCAGCCGATCATTCTCCCGAAGCGGCCGTGGCACGCGTGGCGGCCGGCGGAGGACGTTGTGTAAAGGCGTTCTACGAGTCGGGCTTCGGTGAATTCACGGGAAAGCTGCCGGTGCCGACGCTCGAGATGATGCGGCTGGTGCGTGAGGCCAGCCGCAAGCACAAGTTACCGCTGCTTCTCCACGCCAACTCCCTAAGCGCTCACAAGTTTGCGACGTCAGTCGAAGCCGACGCCGTCGTTCATGGGCTCTGGAATTGGCAAGGATCCGTCGCTGACTCGACGTTGCCGGAGGACGTGCGGACTGTCGTGGACGCTGAGCGGGCACGCGGGGTCGGCATGATGCCGACATTGCGCGTCATCGGAGGGTTGGGCGATCTCTTCGACCCTCGGTTCCTCGAGGATCGGCAATTGCGTCTCGTGCTGCCTGCGGCGCTGCTGTCGTGGTACCAGAGCGAACCCGGCCGATGGTTCGCGCGCGAGATGGCGCGGGACTTCCCCGGAGCCCCGCCAGAGCGCGTCCGCGCGATCTTTCAGGACGTACAGGCTCGAGGACAGCGAGCGGCGGTGCACTTCGCGCGTCAAGGCGGCCGGATCCTCTTCGGCAGCGACACGCCGTCCGCGCCGACCTACGCCAACCCGCCTGGCTACAACGGCTATCTCGAGCTCCGGACGCTCGAGGCGGCTGGGCTGTCACCTCAGCAACTGCTGGCGGCCGCTACGTCCGAAAACGCGCGCCTCTTCGGCCTCGCCGCCGACTACGGCACGATCGAACGCGGCAAGATCGCGAGCCTGCTGCTGCTTCGCGAGAATCCACTCGTCTCGACTTCGGCCTTCGACACCATCGACACGCTGCTCGTAAGGGGCCGCGTCATCCCGCGCAGCACGCTCGCGGCGCAATGAGCGCGGCCGAACGCCCCTTGGCATTTCACGATCTCGCAGGGTAGATCCCTGGCAGCGGGCCGGCGAACGCGCTCAGGTGCGTGATCCTGATTGGCCGCCCGCGAAGCTCGTCAATGACGGCGACATATCGAAAGTTGTCGGCGATGCGGCGCGCGGCCTGGAGCGACTGACGCCGGGCGTTGCCTCCCAGCGACGCAATGCGTTTCTTCTCCGCTGCGGACAGCCGCCGGGCACGCGCGCGTCCGCCTCTGCGCCCCAGAGCTCTGGCGATGCGGGATGCATTCATGGGGCTATTTTGCTTGGCGCTAAGCAAAAATGCCACGCGTGGCGTTCAGGAATTCTTCCGGCCTCAAAAGCCGCGGTCTGAATCACTTACGGCGACTTCAGGACTTTCTTGGGGACTTCTTCGGCCCTTCTCAGGCCGGATTTTCTATCGTGTGGAGGTTCAGGAGTCGATCGCATGAACCTCTTACGCAAGGAGTTATTTGGGACTGTTCTGATCGCTGCTGGGCGTCACGACGCTGGCGCGCGCCCAGTCCGCCGGCGCCGGCGGGATCCGCTGGCGCGCCGGAGTCTCAGCCAGCCGCACCGGCCGCGCAGGCGGCACAGCCTTCGACCAACCCTTTTGAGCACGTGAAGCTCGGCGTCACGCTTCGAGGGCTACTACCAGTACAACTGGAACCGCCCGTACGATCGCATCAACCTGCTGCGCGCCTACGACACGCGCGCGAACGTGTTCGGCATCCAGCAGGCCGCGCTCGTCATCGAGAGCGCGCCGGACGTCGAGGCCGGCCGCCGCTTCGGCGCGCGCGTCGATCTGCAGTTCGGCCAGGCGACGGAGACCGTGCAGGGCGGCGCCGGCGAACGAGCCGCGCCCGGACGTCTACCGCCACGTCTGGCAGGCGTACGGCACCTACGTGTTCCCGTCGGCCGCGGGCTGCAGATGCCGACTTCGGCAAGTTCGCGTCGAACCTCGGCTACGAGACCAACTACGCGAAGGACAACAACCAGTTCTCGCGCGCGTATCTCTTCAACTTCCTGCCGTTCTATCACTCGGGCCTGCGGCTCAGCCTGCCGGTGAGCGACAAGGTCACGCTGATGTACATGCTGACCAACGGCATCCAGCAGACCGAGGACTTCAACAACTTCAAGAGCAACCACTTCACGGCGATCGTCAAGCCGACCGGCAAGTCTGACCTGGACGACGAACTACTACTTCGGCCAGGAACAGTCGGACGGCGGCGCAGCCGGACGGCCCCGACGGGTTCTTCAAGGTCTTCGACACCTACGTCGCCTACACCGCGACGCCGAAGCTGAGCTTCGGCGCTGGACGTGAACTACGTCACCAACGAGGTGAACAAGAGCGATCCGTCGCTGTCGCTGCAGGGCATCGGCGCTCTACGCGCGCTATCAGGTCACCGACGCCGGCGCGCTGTCGCTGCGCTACGAGCGGCTGGACGACGAGGGGCTGTTCGGCGGCATCGAGCAGGTGCTGCAGGAGGTCACGCTGACGGCCGAATACAAGTTCGCCGACGGCTTCCTGGTGCGCGGCGAGTTCCGCCGCGACTGGTCGAACCAGCCGTTCTTCACCGGACCGCGAGCCCGGCGACGCTGCGCGGGCACCAGAACACGGTGCTCGTCGGCCTGGTGTGGTGGTTCGGCAACAAGACAGGGCGCCTGGTAAGCGCGAGGTCGCGTCGATGTTGACTGCTGGCGATGATCGTTGCTGGGTCTCGTGACGTTCGCGGCGATGGCTCGCGTTCGTCGCAGCTCTGTGACCGGGTGTAGGTGAAGCCGATGACTGCTGCTGGCGTTGCTCTTGAGCGTCGCGGCGTTCGTGTACCTCGTGTACGCGATGCTGCGGCCGGAAAAGTTCTGAGGCGTCCATGGGCACCGAATACATCGCCGTCGTCTTCACGATCCTGTTCACGATCGCCACGAGCCTGCTGCTCGGCCGCTACATGTTCAAGGTGTTCACCGGCGAGCGCACGCTGCTCGATCCGGTCCTCGTGCCGATCGAGCGGCTCGTGCTGCGCCTCACCGGCGTCGACCCGGACGAGCAGCAGGACTGGAAGCAGTACTCGGTCTCGCTGCTGGTCTCGAACGTCGTCATGTGGCTGGCGACGTTCGCGATCGTGTCGCTGCAGAACGTGCTGCCGCTCAATCCGGACGGCATCGCCAACATGGAGCCGACGCTCGCGTTCAACACGATCTCGAGCTTCACGACGAACACGAACCTGCAGCACTACAGCGGCGAGACGGGCCTGTCGTACTTCTCGCAGATGTTCGTGATCACCTTCCTGCAGTTCGTGACCGCGGCGACCGGCGTCGCGGCGTGCATCGCGATCATCCGCGGCCTGGCCGGCAACCGGCTGACGCAGCTCGGCAACTTCTACGTCGATCTCACGCGCGCGACCGTCCGCGTCTTCCTGCCGCTGGCGCTGCTCGTCTCGGTCGTCCTGATGTGGCAGGGCACGCCGATGACGTTCGAGGGCGCGGCCAAGGCGACGACGCTCGAGGGCCAGGAGCAGACGATCGCCCGCGGCGTGACGGCCGGCGTCGTGTCGATCAAGCAGCTCGGCACGAACGGCGGCGGCTACTTCGGTCCGAACTCGACGCACCCGTACGAGAACCCGACGCCGCTCGTCGAACTTCGTCGAGACCTGGTCGATCACCATCATCCCGATGGCGATGGTCTGGACGCTCGGCTACATGGTCGAGCCGCCGCAAGCTGGCGGTCGTGATCTTCGCGACGATGCTCGCGCTCTACCTGCCGATGGTCGTCTTCGGCGTCGCGCAGGAGGCCGGCGGCAATCCGGCGATCGCGGCGATGGGCGTCGATCAGTCCACCGGCTCGATGGAGGGCAAGGAAGTCCGCTTCGGCGCCGGGCTGTCGGCGCTCTGGGCGGTGACGACGACGGTGACGTCGAACGGGTCGGTCAACGCGATGCACGACTCGCTGACGCCGCTCGGCGGCCTGATGCCGATGATCGGCATGTGGCTCAACAACATCTTCGGCGGCGTCGGCGTCGGCTTCATCAACATGCTGATCTTCGTCATCGTCGCGGTCTTCGTCGCCGGGATGATGATCGGCCGCACGCCGGAGTTCCTCGGCAAGAAGGTCGAGGCCAAGGAGATGAAGCTGGCCAGCCTGGCGCTGCTCTGGCATCCGCTCGCGATTCTCGTCGGCACCGCGGTCGCCTGCTACGTCTGGGCGACGACGGCCGATCCGGGGACGGCGCTCGGCGTGGCTGAAGAACCCGGGCGCGCACGGCTTCTCGGAGATGCTCTACGAGTTCACGTCGGCGGCCGCCAACAACGGATCCGGCTTCGAGGGCCTCGGCGACAACACGCCGTTCTGGAACATCTCGACCGGCCTGGTGATGCTGCTCTCGCGCTACATCCCGATCATCGCGCCGCTGGCGCTGGCCGGCGTCCTGGCGGCCAAGCCGGCGGCGCCGGAAACCGCCGGCTCGCTGCGCGCCGACAGCGCGACGTTCGGCTTCACGCTGTGGGCCGTCATCGTCATTCTCGGCCTGCTGATGTTCATGCCGGTCGCCGTGCTCGGGCCGATTGCCGAGCATCTGGCGCTGCGGTAAGGACTGAACCATCATGGTCAAAGAACTCAAGCAAGGCATCGCTGTTCACGCTCGTCACGATGGTGCTGCTCGGCGGCGGCTACAACGTCGCTGCTGTGGGGCGATCGGCCGCGTCGCGTTTCCGGCGCAGGCCGAAGGCAGCCTGATTCGCCGCGCCGACGGCACCGTCGTCGGCTCGCGGCTCATCGCGCAGAAGTTCACGCGGCCGGAGTACTTCCAGCCGCGGCCGTCCGGCGTGGACTACAACGCGGCGTCGACCGGCGGCACGAACTACGGGCCGTCGAATCCGGATCATCTGAAGGCGGTCCAGGAGCGGCTCGACGCGGTGACGAAGCAGGAAGGCGTGACGCGCCGGCCAGGTGCCGTCGGAGATGGTGACGGCCAGCGGCGGCGGCATGGATCCGCACATTCCGCCGGCCGCGGCGGAACTGCAGGCGGCGCGCGTCGCCGCGGCGCGCGGCGTCGACGGTCGAGCGCGTGCGCGAGCTGATCCGCGCGCACACCGAGCCGCCGACGTTCGGGTTCCTCGGCCGGGCGCGCGTCAACGTGCTCGAACTGAATCTCGCGCTCGACGAGACGCTCGGGAGCGCCGGCAGCGACCGGCCGCGCGGCCGGTAGAGCCAGCGAACTAGGAAGACTACACATGTCTGAACGCGCGCGCACGATTTCGATCTGGGATCCGGGCATCGTCCGGCAGGCGATCGTCGACTCGTTCCGGAAGCTCGATCCGCGGATTCAGATCAAGAACCCGGTGATGTTCATCGTCGAGGTCGGCAGCCTCCTCACGACGATCATCTTCATCCAGGAGCTGGTCGGCGGGACCGGGACGGCCGCTCTTCACCGGACAGGTCGCGTTCTGGCTGTGGTTCACGGTGCTGTTCGCCAACTTCGCCGAGGCGATGGCCGAGGGCCGCGGCAAGGCGCAGGCGGACACGCTGCGGAAGACGCGCACCGAGACGGTGGCGAACCGCCTCGCCGCCGACGGCCGCACCGAGACGGTGCCGGCGGCGAGCCTGCGCAAGGGCGACGTCGTCATGGTGCAGGCCGGGGAGTTCATCCCGGCCGACGGCGAGATCATCGAGGGCGTCGCGTCGGTCGACGAGTCGGCGATCACCGGCGAATCGGCGCCGGTCATTCGCGAATCGGGCGGCGATCGGTCGGCCGTCACCGGCGGCACGCGCGTCATCTCGGACTGGATCAAGGTGCGCGTCACGTCCGATCCCGGCCACACGTTCCTGGATCGGATGATCGCGCTCGTCGAGGGCGCCGAGCGCCAGAAGACGCCGAACGAGATCGCGCTGAACATCCTGCTGGCCGTGCTCACGCTGGTCTTCCTGCTCGTCGTCGTGACGCTGCAGCCGTTTGCGTACTACGCCGGCACGGACGATCCCGATTCCGGTGCTGATCGCGCTGCTCGTGTGCCTGATCCCGACGACGATCGGCGCGCTGATCTCGGCGATCGGCATCGCCGGCATGGATCGCCTGGTCCAGCACAACGTGCTGGCGATGTCGGGCCGCGCCGTCGAAGCGGCCGGCGACGTCCACACGCTGCTGCTCGACAAGACCGGGCACGATCACGCTCGGCAACCGGCAGGCGACCGAGTTCGTGCCGGTGCCGGGCGTCACCGAGGCCGAGCTGGCGGACGCGGCGCAGCTGGCGTCGCTCGCCGACGAAACGCCCGAAGGACGGTCGATCGTCGTGCTGGCCAAGGAGAAGTACCGCATCCGCGGCCGCGAGCTGGCCGACAAGACACGCGGCGTTCGTGCCGTTCACGGCGCAGACGCGCATGTCCGGCGTCAACCTCGACGGCCGCGAGATCCGCAAGGGCGCCGCCGACGCGATCGCCGCGTACGTGAAGGCGCAACGGCGGCGCCGTCTCGCCGGAGCTGCAGGCGATCGTCGACCGCATCGCGCGCGCGGGCGGCACGCCGCTCGTCGTCGCGGAGCGGACGCGCTCGCTCGGCGTCGTGCACCTGAAGGACATCGTCAAGGGCGGCATGCGGCAGCGGTTCGCCGCGCTGCGGGCGATGGGCATCAAGACGGTCATGATCACCGGCGACAACCCGCTGACGGCGGCGTCGATCGCCAGCGAAGCCGGCGTCGACGACTTTCTGGCCCAGGCGACGCCGGAAGACAAGATGGCGCTCATCAGGCGCGAGCAGGGCGAGGGCAAGCTCGTGGCGATGACCGGCGACGGCACCAACGACGCGCCGGCGCTGGCGCAGGCCGATGTCGGCGTCGCGATGAACACCGGCACGACGGCCGCCAAGGAAGCCGGCAACATGGTCGATCTCGACTCGAACCCGACCAAGCTCATCGAGATCGTCGAGATCGGCAAGCAGCTCCTGATGACGCGCGGCGCGCTGACGACGTTCTCGATCGCGAACGACGTCGCGAAGTACTTCGCGATCATCCCGGCGATGTTCATCCTGGCGTTTCCGCAGCTCGGCGTGCTGAACGTCATGCGGCTGGCGACGCCGGAGTCGGCGATTCTCTCGGCCGTCATCTTCAACGCGGTGATCATCATCGCGCTGATTCCGCTGGCGCTCAAGGGCATCGCCTACAAGCCGCTCGGCGCCGCGGCGATCCTGCGGCGCAACCTGCTGATCTACGGGGTGGGCGGCGTGGTGCTGCCGTTCGTCGGCATCAAGGCGATCGACATCGTGCTCGTGGCGGTCGGCCTGGCATAGACGGTGAGCGTCGCGAATGTGCACATGCCTGACCAGCGACCCACCGCTGACGCGCTGCTGGCGCGGATCAAGGAGCGGGAGCGGGCGCGGCTGCGCATCTACATCGGCGCCGCGCCCGGCGTCGGCAAGACCTACGAGATGCTCCAGGAGGCGCACGCGCTGCGCGCGCGCGGTCTCGACGTCGTCGTCGGCTTCGTCGAGACCTACGGCCGCCGCGACACCGAGGCGCAGATCAAGGATCTCGAGGTCGTCCCGCGGCGCGCCGTCGAGTATCGCGGCGTCACGCTGGAGGAGATGGACGTCGACGCGATCATCCGGCGCAAGCCGCAGGTCGTGCGTCGTCGACGAGCTGGCGCACACGAACGTGCCGGGCAGCCGGCACGCGAAGCGGTACGAGGACGTGCTCGAGATTCTCGACGCCGGCATTCACGTGATGACGGCCGTGAACATCCAGCACCTCGAGACGCTCAACGACGCCGTCGCCAGGGCCACCGGCGTGCGCGTGCGCGAGACCGTGCCCGACACGTTTCTCGATCGCGCCGACGAAGTCATCAACGTCGACGTCACGGTCGAGGAGCTGCGGAACCGGCTGCGCGAGGGCAAGATCTACCGGCCGGAGAAGGTCGAGCAGGCGCTCACGAACTTCTTCCGCAAGGGCAATCTCTCGACGCTGCGCGAGCTGGCGCTGCGCGCCGTCGCCGACGAAGTCGGCGAGAAGGCCGCGAGCTATCGCGCGCGCGAGAGGGCCTGGAGCCGGCGCTGATTCCCGAGCGCGTCATGGTGTGCATGAGCTCGAATGCCGCTGGCGCCGCGGGTCATCCGGACCGGCGCGCGCATCGCCGGCCGGCTCGGCTCGAAGTGGTACGCCGTCTACGTCGAGACGCCGCGCGAGACAGCCCGACCGCATCAGCGCCCGGGATGCCGAGGCGCTGCAGCAGAACATCCGGCTCGCCGAGAGCCTCGGCGCACGGTCGTGCGGGTCAAGGCCGACCGTGCCGGCCGATGGCCTGATCGCGTTCGCCCAGCGCGAAGGCGTCACGCACGTCATCTTCGGCCAGAGCGCGCGGTCGCGCTGGGAGCTCCTCTGGCGCGGATCGACGCTCGACCAGTTCCTGAGCGCGGTTCCCGACGCGGCCGTGCAGGTCGTGCCGCTCAATGAAACCTGAACGCACCGGAGCGATTGCCGTCGGTGGCTTGCAGTCTTCGCTGTCTCGTTCAGCGCGCTGCGGCGACGTCAATGTGGCCCTGGAGCGGCTCACCGAGGCGCGCCAGCGTTCAGCGGACCTTCTCGTCCAGTTCGTCAAAGCCGCCGATGCCGCCAACCTGGCGGTGATGGCCGACACCGACACGGCGTCCGTCGCCTTCGAGCGCGAGGCCGAGCAGGCGAAGCAGGCGATCCAGAAGGACGTCGACGCGTTGCTGCTGATCCTCCAGGAGCTCGGCTACGAGGGCGAGCTTCGTCACCTGCAGGACTTCGTCAGCCGATTCGGAGAGTACAGCACGCTCGACCGTCGCATCCTCGATCTTGCCGTCGAGAACACGAACCTCAAGGCGCACCAGTTGTCGTTTGGTGCCGCGCAGAAGGCCGCCGACGCGTTCAGGGACGCGCTCGAAGCCGTTCCGGCATCACTCGACCGGCCCGGAGAGATCGCGCGTCGAGGCGCTCGTGGCGAAGGCCGTCGCGGCCGTACGCGATATCCAGGTGCTCCAGGCGCCGCATATCGCGGACGCGGAGGATGCCGTCATGACGCGGCTCGAGAAACGTATGGCAGGATCCGAAGCGGCGGCAAGAAGCGCGCTCGCGACCCTGAGGACAGTGGCGCCGCCCGCGTCCCGATCGCGGCTCGAATCCGCCAGTGCGGCTCTGGATCAGTTCGCCGACGTCAACAAACAGATCATCGTCTTGTCCCGCCGCAACACCGACGTCCAGTCCCTTGCGCTGTCGATGAACGAAAAGCGGCGCCTCGTCGCCGCGTGTGACGCGGCGTTGAAATCGCTCCAGGACGCCCTCGCGAAGCGCGGGTATCCGCGCGGGCGCTACTGACGAACGCGGTCCACAACCCGGACCGCGCTACGATCCTCCCCTGACGACGACGCGCCGATTCTGCGCACGGCCTTCTCGCGTCGCGTTCGACGCCGCCGGCTGGTTCTCCCCGTAGCTCACCAGGTTGATCCGATCGGCCGGAATCTGGAACTGCTCTGCCAGGTAGCGCTTCACGGTTTCGGCGCGGGCCAGGCCGAGCTTCTCGTTGAAGGGCTCGGAGCCGATGGCATCGGCATGTCCTTCGAGCGAAATCGCGAGGCTTTTCGCGTCTGACTTGAGTGCCCCGACGGCACCGGCGAGCCTGTGCTTCGCCTCGTCGGTCAAATTACTTTTGCCGAAGTTGAAGTTCAGGACCACCTCGGGGATGGCAGGCGCATCGACCTCGACCTTGGGGACCACGACGGGCCCGGGGCCAGGCAAGGAAGGCTCGACCACGCGGGTCGAGCCGTTGCGCTCGGACGCGTCCTGCGCCGCGCGTGGCGGTTCGACGGCACTGGCGGACGCCCCGGAGGCCGGTTTTGCCACCGGCTCGACGTGCTCGACGTCGCGGCCGGAGACCCATCCCGCGCGCTGCGTGCCCCACGGATCGCGCGGGAGCAGCACCCAGTACCAATTGTCTTGGAGGGGGGCGTAACGGTTCCCCTCTGTGTAGATCACCTCGAAGACGGTCCCGGCCGCTGCCGTCATCACCACGCCGCCTCTGGGATGCAGGGTCCCGACGATGTCCGCCTCTTCCCTGGCCACGCGGACGAGAGGCATCGACTGCGCGAACGCCGTCCCCAGCGGCAGGAGGCTCACGCCAAGCGTGAGAAGGGCAGAACGCATCGACAGGGCACGCGAGCTGAAATGGTGTGTTCGTGTGTGAAAATCCATACCTCTCGAACAGGCGAGAATCGTGCCAAGGATTTTTGACGCCGTGGGCCCGCTTGCGAGCGGGGCTTCACTTGCCAGTACACTTCTCCCGCACAACTTCGTATTATCCGTAGAGCGTTTTCAACCCCGGATGTCACGAACCGAAAACCGAACCCGGCGGCGGGTACAGCGATGAACCATGGCGAGGGTTATCAACTGCTGGCGTTCCTTCTCCTGTGCGGGGTGTTCGAGGTCCTCGAACGCCTCCGGCCGGCGCGGGAAATCGATCGCTGGAAGGATCTGAAGATCGACGTCCTCTCGTTCACGGTCGGCGTCGCCGTGAACCAGTTGTGCAAGGTCATTCTCGGCACGGCGTTCCTGCAGGCCCTGCCGCTGTTCCTGACGTCGAGCGTCAACAGCCTCCAGTCGCTCCCGAGCTGGGGGCGGATCTGTCTCGCGATCGTGGTCGTGGACTTCCTGATCTACTGGATTCATCGCGCGCAGCACCGGTCCGATCTGCTCTGGCGAACGCATGCGTGGCATCACTCCATCGAGCAGCTCTACTGGTTCTCCGGCTTCCGCACGAGCTTCTTCCACTCCTTCCTGTACGCGATTCCGGTGACGTCGGTCTCGCTCCTGGTGTTCAATCTCACGCCGCTCGAAGCCGGCATCGGCTACTCGATCGGGCTGGTCATCCAGTTCTGGGAGCACACGAACCTGCGCGCCGACGTGGGCTGGCTGAAGTGGATCATCATCACGCCGGACTACCACCGGGTGCACCATTCGATCGTCCACAACCGATCGAACTTCGGGACGACGTTCAGCTTCTGGGACCGGATGTTCGGCACGTACACGGATCCGGCCACCGTGCCCGCCGATGCGCCCCTCGGGCTCGGGGAGCCCGTGCCCGACAACCAGGTCGCGCGGCTGTTGATTGGCGTGTAGGAAGAGCCGGGCGGCGACATGGTGCTCAAGATTCGCCTGCCGCGCCGTGAGCTGGACAGGGCCGAGGTGCCGGAACCGGCGAGACGGCCCGCCCAGTCATCGGACGAGGATCGTTGCGGCCAGCGCACGCACGAACGGCGCCGGGTCCGAGGCCGCGAGTGAGGTCACGCGGTTCCGCAGATCCGGCGGCAGTTCCGTATTGGCAAATCTGACGCCCACGGATCGCAGGGTCGCTCTCCGGACCCCGCTGTCTTCGTCGCTCGCGAGGAGCGTGAGAATTTCAGCTGCGATGTCACGTGGCAGACGCCGCGCGCCGCCCGCCACCTGAACACGCACGGTTGGCTGCGCATGCCTTGCCATCTTGCGCAAAATCTCGCCCGCCCGTCGGCCGCCAATCTGTGAGGCCAGCGAAACAGCCCTCGCCGCCAGAAGCGCGTCCGGACCCTCCGCGAGTGCCTCGACATGCGCGAGGATCTCTTCTCCCAACGCCGCGGCGGCGGTGTAGTTCGGCTCGTCTGCCTCGAGCCGTGTCTGAACTTCTGCCATCGTCACGCTCATCGCTGCCTCCTATAAGCCGAACGTCAAGGGGCTCGCGTGGATCCGCTGCCGCTCGGGCACGTTCAGATCCGGCGGCGGGTTCTTGATCCTGCCGGTTCCTTTTTCGTACATCAGCCGCGTGTCGTCGCTGACGTGATTGAGGCCAAGGAGGTGGCCGACTTCATGGGCCAGGGTCCACTTTGTCGCGTCGTCGGTCACAATCGCGCCCGGACGATTGGGCGGATGATGCGCGCATCCGGCGTAGGCCTTCAGGGACTGCCGAACGAAGTAGATGACCAACTCGCCGTTTCCTGCGAAGTTCCGATGCTGGAAGAGCTCCGCGATATCGCCGGTGATGTCGTCGCCGAAGATCGGGTCCTCACACTCGCCGACCTCCACGTCGAGCAGATGCGGCAGGTTGAGCACTTCGGTCGAGCCGACCAGCACCCTGACGCCCACGCTGGCATAGACCTCGCGCATCGACGCCAGCAGGTTCGCGATGGAAGGCGACGTCGGCATCTTCACGAACTTCAGGTGCAGGCGGACCGCCTGAAGCGGCGCGAAGACGCCCGGAACGATCATGTTCCAGCTGCGGCGCCAGTCGGTGTGGGTGCGAATCTCTGAGATCCCGCCGCCGCCGTCGGTCGAGTAGAACTGACCCGTCCCATTCGCGCGATCGTAGAAGACGAGGTCCGTGTGGCCGCTGCCCCCAAACTCTCCGGGCAGGATCTCGGTCCACGAGCCGCGCCAGTTCGTGTGCTGCCGGATCTGTTCGATGCCGCCGCTCCCCGTCGTCGCATAGAACTCGCCGGTGAACGACGAGGGATCGTAGAAGAGCAGGTCGGTCGCGCCGTTGCCGCCGAAGTTGCCCGGGACGATTCGGCTCCAGGTGCTCCGCCAGTTCGTGAACAGGCGCAGTTGCTGGATGCCGCCGGCGCCAGTGGTCGCATAGAACTCGCCGGTGAATGACGAGGGATCGTAAAAGAGGAGGTCGGTGTACCCGTTGCCTCCAAAGTTTCCCGGAACGATCTGAGTCCACGACTGTCTCCAGTTGGTGAAGGTACTCAAGCGGACAAGGTCCCCGGGGCCCCGCGTGGTGTAGAACTCACCTGTCCCGGCCGCCGCGTCGTAGAAGAGCAGATCCGTCAGGCCGTTTCCGCTGAAATTGCCCGGCACAATGGTCGTCCACGACGTTCGCCACCCCGTGTACTGGCGAAGCAGCCGGATGCCGCCATGCCCGTCACTCTCGTAGAACTCACCCGTTCCGGTCGCCGCGTCGTAGAAGAGCAGGTCGGTCAGACCGTTCCCGCCGAAGCTGCCCGGGACGATCTGCCGCAAACTGGTGCCCCAGTTGGGGCACTGACCGAGTAGCTCCATTCCTCCCCGATGCGCGGAGTAGAATTCGCCGATCGCGGTCGGCGCCTCATAAAACAGAAGGTCAGTCGTCATATGGTGTCCCCGCGGAGCAAGCGCGTTTTCCTCTCACACCTACAGGCGAGGTTCTGCCGGAAAACAGCTCACGGCCGTTGACGCCTGCCGAGACCTTGGGGAAGATCCTCGAATGAGTCAGGCGCCAGAACGGCATCGGCGCCTGCGGGCGGTCTTCGAGGACGCGCTGCTGCAGGAACCCTCCGCGCGCGAGGCGTACGTCGATCACGCCTGCGCCACCAACCCCGAGCTCAAGCCTGACGTGATGCGGCTGCTGGCGGCTCACCGGCAGGTGGAGACGTTTCTCGAACATCCCCCGGAGCTGCTGTCGGCGATCTGGTCCGAAGCGCCCTTTGCCGGGACCTCGCGCTTTCACGTGCGACAGCGGTTGGGGGCTGGCGGGATGGGCGTGGTCTATGAAGTGCACGACAACGTGCGCGACGAAGTCGTCGCTCTGAAAACGATGCTTCGAACCGGCGCGGCCGACGTCTATCGTCTCAAACGCGAATTCAGAAGCCTCGCCGATGTGACGCATGCAAATCTGGCGTGCCTCTATGAACTGTTCGTCGAAGACCACCGCTGTTTCTTCACGATGGAGCGCGTCAAGGGGGTGAGCTTCGTCGAATATGCGCGAGGTCCGGATCGCCTGCGCTTGTTCAATGATCGACTCATTGGCGCGCTTCGGCAGCTCATCGACGGTGTCACAGCGCTGCATCGGAGAGGCAAGCTTCACCGCGACATCAAGCCGTCGAATGTGCTGGTGACCGCCGAAGGCCGCGTCGTGATCCTCGACTTTGGCCTCATCGCCGAGCTGTCCGCGCACCACGCCGGCGACGCGAGTTACGTGAGCGGCGGCACGCCCGCGTACATGTCCCCGGAAGAAGCCTCTGGCGCGACGCCATCCGAAGCCAGCGACTGGTACGGCATCGGCGTGACCCTGTATGAAGCCTTGACGGGGACGCTCCCTTTCGCCGGCCCGGTCCATGACGTGTTGCGCCGCAAATGCACCGGCGATCCTCCGGCGCCTCTGGAGGTGGCGCGGGACGTTCCCCCGGATCTCAACGCCATCTGCATGGGATTGCTCGCTCGCCATCCCGAGCAGCGCCTGTCGGGCCTCGCGGCGCTTCGCGAACTGACTCGAGATCCCGCGCCGCCACCGCTGGACACCACGACGACCCCGATCCGTGACACGCCATTTGTCGGCCGCGATCGTCAGCTCCAGGTGTTGCACGACGCTTTCCAGGCTGTCACGAGCAAAGGCGCGGCGGCCGTATCCGTCTACGGCCCGTCCGGGATCGGCAAGAGCGCGTTGGTCCGGCGTTTTCTCAGCCAGGCCGCCGCGCGCGACGACGTCGTCGTGCTGTCCGGCCGCTGCTACGAAAACGAGTCGGTGCCCTACAAGGCGCTCGATGGCGTGATCGACGACCTCAGTCGCTACCTCGGATCGCTCCCACCTGAGCACACAGAAAACCTCCTGCCGCACGATGTGCCCGCCCTGACGCGAGTGTTTCCCGTGTTGCTGCAGGTGCGCGCCATCGCGGACGCAGGCCGGACCGTGGAGCTGAGGAGTGCCGATCCCCTGGTGCTGCGGCGGCGGGCGTTCCAGGCATTGCGCGAACTGCTCGGCCGGCTCGCGAGCAGGCACTCGCTGGTGATCTGCATCGACGACCTCCAGTGGGCCGACGCGGACAGCGCCGTGCTGCTCGAGGAGCTGCTTCGGCCTCCGGGCGCACCTGCCATGCTCACGCTGTTGTGCTTCCGCAGCGAGGAAATCGCCGCGAAGCCCTTTCTCCAGGCGCTGCTGGAACGGGCAGGCCGCGACAACTGGTCGTCGATTTCGCTCGACTCGTTGACGGAAGACGAAGCTGAGCGGCTGATCGACGTCCTGCTTCCGGCCAGCTCGGCGCTCACGGATCACGACCGGCGTCGCATGACGCGCGAAGGGGGTGGCAGCCCATTTGTTCTCGAGCAACTGGCCCGCTATGCGGGCGTCAAGACGTTCAATTCCGGCCACGCGCCCACGGTGTCAGAGATGTTCGAGACGCGACTCGGAGCCCTTTCTCCGGATGCGCTCCGGTTCCTCGAGACGCTGGCCATCTGCGGCCGCCCGATGGCGCCGGAGCTCATCTGCGCGGCGTGCGGAATCGCGCGCGAGAGACAGTCTCTCGTCGCGATGCTCCGTTCCTCGCGCTTCATTCGCAGCAGCGGCTCGTCAGAACGGATCGAGACCTATCACGATCGGATTCGCGAGGCCCTGGCCGCGCGACTGCTTCCCGAAGCGGTCCGCCGAATCCACGGCCTCATGGTGCACACGCTCGTCGAGAGGCAGGGAGACGACTGTGAGGCGTTGTTCGAGCACTATCGCGGCGCCGGAGACCTGGAGAACGCCGCGATTCAGGCTGGTCTTGCTGCGGAGAAGGCTGGCGCTGCGCTCGCGTTCGACCGCGCGGTGCTCTTCTACCGGCACGCGCTCGGACTGGCGCCGGCGTCCGCCGCCGTCCGCGCCTGGAGGGAAGGACTCGCCAGCGCGCTGGCCAACGCCGGCCGGCCGACCGAGGCCGCGGAAGCGTACTTGCGGGCCGCCGAGGGAGCGGATCGTCGCGAGCGCATCGAGCTCCAGCGCCGCGGGGCCGAGCAGTGGCTGATTGGAGGGCACATCGATCGCGGACTGGACCTCATTCGCGCGGGACTTGCGGGCACAGGGATGAGGATGCCCCGGAGCCCGGTCGCGGCGCTGCTGTGGTTGTTATACCGACGCGCACGGCTTCGGTGGCGGGGGCTGCGCTTCGTTCCACGGCCCGTCGAAGACATCGGAACCGAAACACTCTTTCGCATCGATACCTGCTGGTCGGCGACGACGGGATTGCTGGCTGTCGACATGATCGGCGCTTCGGATTTCAGCGTGCGTCACCTGCTCATGGCACTCGATGCCGGGGAGCCCTATCGGATTGCGCGGGGGCTGGCCATGGAATCGGCGACCAGAAGCTTCTACTCGACAGGCAGGAAGACGAGCGAAAGACTGGGCCGGCTCTCGAAGCCCCTGGCCAGGAGCGTCGGAAACCCCCAGGCGATCGCGTTGTGCATCCTGGCTGACGCCATCATCGCGACGACATCGGGCGAGTGGAAAAAGGCGTCGACGTTATCCCAGGAGGCGCTGGCGATCCTGCGCGACCAGTGCGTGGGCGTCACCTGGGAACTGAACGTCGCACAGAACCTCGTGATCTGGTCCTCATGTACCAGGGAGAGCTTGGGGAGCTGTCCCGGCAGATTCCTGCGCTGCTGGCCAACGCGCGGAGCAGCGGGAACCTGTACATCGCCACCGAACTGTGCACGCGAAGCAACTTCGTGTGGCTGGCGGCTGACGATCCTGTCGGAGGGGAGCGCGAGACGATCGACAGTATCGAGCGATGGTCGCACGAAGGCTTTCACCGCCAGCACTACAGCGCGATGCTGGCCCGTGTGCAGACCGCGCTCTATCGCGGCGATGCGGACGCGGCCTGGCGACTGCTCGCCGAAAAGGAGACGACGCTGCGGCGGTCGATGCTGACGCGCGTTCGGCTCATTCGGATCGAATCGCTCTACCTTCGCGCGCGCTGCGCGCTGGCCATGGCCGCACGCGACGGATCAGGCCGCCGGTTCCTGTCCGTGGCTCGCGCCGCCGCTCGACGCATCACCCGGCAGCGCCAGCCGTGGTCCGATCCCATCGCCCTCCTGCTCGGCGCCGCGATTGCGTATCTCGAGGGCAACACGCCGCGGGCGCTGACGTCACTGCACAGCGCCCTCGCCGGATTCGAGCGTGCTGACATGAACCTGTACGCTGCGGTCACGCGCCGTCGAATCGGCGCGCTGCAGGACGACGCCGCGGGGCGCGCGCTGCGGAGACAGGCGGATGAGTGGATGGCGGCCCAGAGCATCAGGAACCCGCTGGCGATGACCCGGATGCTCTCCCCGGGCTTTCCCGACGTGCCCTAGCCTAGCTGAGCTGATCGAACAACCAGGTCTTCGCGAAGTTCCAGTCGCGCTTCAGGGTCGAGATCGAAATGTGGAGCGCCTCCGCCGTTTCGCGCTCGCTCAAGCCGGTGAAGTACCGCAGCTCCACCACTTGACTGGCTCGCGGGTCGATCTGCTCGAGCCGCGAGAGCGCCTCGTCCAGCGCCACAAGATCTTCGTTGCGCTCGCTGGCCGCGGGTTCGATGTCGCTGAGCGAGATCAGAACGTGCCCATCGGGGCGTTTTTTCGCGTTCCGCGCGCGCGCGTAGTCCACGAGAATGTGGCGCATGTCGCGGGCCACGGCGGCAAAGAGGTGCGCGCGGCTCTGCCAGTCCACATGCTCCGACCCGAACAGGCGCACGTACACCTCGTGCACGAGCGCCGTGGCACGCAGCGTGTGGTCCGGACGCTCCTGCTTCAGGTAGTGCGCCGCGATACGACGCAGCTCCGGATAGACGAGCGTGACCAACTGGTCGCGCGCGGCCTTGTTCCCCTGGCGAAGCTCACCGAGAAGCGCCGTGATGTGAGCGGGACCTCCCCTGGACATGGCCCTGCCGTTTCAAGCCGGTGCCAGTCAGTATACCCGGCGGTTCCGGGAGGAAGCGCTTGTTCATGAGCAGCGCAGAGTGGTTGCCAATGCCCAGATACGGTTGCTTGCCGTTGACGATGCGCAACGTGACGTCGTGGCAGCGATGATAGACGTTCAGGTCCGCGGCCGCGAGGCTGACCCAGCCATCACACAGGCCGTTGAGCGAATCCTCCTGACTCGGCGTCCCGCCGGCCACACCCTTCTTGAAATGAGTCCCCGCGGCGATCACGTGCAGAAAGGTGTTCGCGAAGCCGCGCAGAAACTGATCGGTCATGGCGATCGGTTCACCGACGGACGCTGGCCGGACATTGAGGCGGTCAAAGTCACGACGCAACAGCTCCAGGTAGCGCATGTCCAACGAGCCATGGGATGTGTCCTCCGCGCGGTAGTCGATACCAGGAGGCAGCTCATCGGAATAATGCCAGCAGAAGGACGCGACGAGCGCTCCGCAAATGGTCGGCCGGGGAGTGAGCGGGTGCAGGCGGTTCACGAAATAGCGCTGCTGGCGTGACACGAGCAACGGAATCAGCGCCCGTGCGGGCTCCGCATCGGCAGAGGCCAGCGGGGACAGTCGATAGTAGCGGCTCTCGAGCACGCGCGACAACTCGATCAGGACCATCGCGAACGCCAGGTTCTCGTTGTGTGCCACGGGCCGGCCGGCCATCTTGTGCAGGCTCCTGCAGCTGGTCAGCATGCCTTTCCAGCGGGGTTCGTTTGACGGGTCAGCTGCGACAAGCCTGTCGTACTCGTTCTTGCAATTGGCCTCCGTCGGAGTGTGCTGGTAGTTTTCAGGAAGCGTCAGCCAGGCCTCGAGAAAGCTGCGGGCCTTGCCGTAGCGAATCTGCGGCATGAACAGCCAGACCGTCTGGAGCACGGCATTGGCGGACAGCATGGCATCGAGCCCGTAGCGGGTGTGCAGTGTCTCGTCCTCGGCCACGATGCGGGCGAACGCGGCGATGGGGTACGCGTAGTTGCTCGACGTCACCTCATCGACGCGGTGCAATCCGCCGGAGTTGCCCGACCTCCCGCCCCACGCAGGCAACCCGTTCCTGCCGCGGATCTCATCCAGCGGATTCGCAGGGAAGACTTCCTGCGTGACCGGGTCCTGAAAGCCTGGGTGCTGGTCGTCACGAAACCGCAGCGCCAACTTGATGAGTTCGCACAGGTGGTCGAGGTAACGCCTGTCGCGTGTGAGCTCGTACATTCTCGACATGGCCACCATGTGTTCGCCCGTCCCCCAGGCGCCCGCGTCGAAACGCCACTTCAGCGCCCCCTCGGCGTAACTCAACGCGGCCAGGCGCTGATTGGGTTGCATCCAGCGCCCGTTGAACTTGGCAAGATCCTCGGGCGTGATCTGTTTACCCGCGGACACGGTGATGAAGCCGGGATCCGCGCGGACGGTGACCGTGGCGCTTGCCAGCGTCCGCGCTCCCGGCAGCAGGAGGATCAGCAGTTTGTACGTCGTCGTGCTCGTCACCTCGAGCACGAGCTTTCCCGTGCGGCCGACGGTCCGGCCCGCCAGGGAAAGACGCAGCGAGACTGGACAGTTCGGCGGCACCGTCACTGACCACGCAAGCGTGGTGCGCAAGTCCGCGCTCGTATCTCTGTCGATCACCGACGGCGTCGCCGTCAGGCGACCACTGATGAGGTCCTGACAGTTCTGTCCGGAAGAACTGGCGGTGGCACCGCCAGTCCAGGCGAGAGCAGTCACGACCGCGATCTGTAGGCTCTTCATGGCCGTGGCCCTCACCACCTTCTGCGGTAGACGGACGCCACGGCATCCGCGATCGCTTTCCAGAATCCCTCGCGCGCCTCGAGCGATTGCTCAATCTGCACACCGTTCGCGCCGCCCGCTGTGAGGCGATTGACGATGTTCTTCCTGTTGTCGCCGTCGTAGTGTTCCGAGGCGTCAGCGATTCGGACGCCGATGCCCGAGCCAGCCAGCGCCTTCTCCAGCTCCGCAGCGATTTCCTGCTTCAACGCGAGCGGCGCCGCGCCGCCGACGAGCACGTCGGCCTCGGAGAAGCCGTGAAAGGCGACCGCATGAGCGAAGCCACGACGGACGATGGTCTTGAGAAGCGGGAAGCTCGCCTCGTGAATGTCTGTCGACGTGATGTGCCACCTGTCGAAGGCACCACCTCCGGTCTTGAATCCTTTGCATCGCCAGGCCGTCACGCAGTCGCGACCGAGCACTGTCGCAACGCGTTCCGCCTGCTCGTCGGTGTGACGTTCGATCGTTCCTCCATGCGGAGCGATGGCCACCAGCCGCTGCTGCCGCCCGTCGTCATTCAGTCGCTCGACGAACTCCGAGTGTTTTCGAGCCTCCTCATCCGAGAACGTGGGATGCGGAACCCGGGTTTCGATGGTGGCGTTGAACTCGTCGGAGGTTCCGAGTCGCTGCCGGGCCGCGAGGGCCATACGGACGGTGGTGTCGATCGACTCCTGCCGCGTTTCTGAGACGGTGTACAGCGCCAGGTGTTCTGGCTCTCGTCTGACTCGAATCTGGCTTCCGGGCGGGAGTCCGATTGACGCGAGTCGTTCGGGATCGAGCGAGCAGTGTTCACCTCGCCCGATCAGCGTCGTCTGTGAGCTGAACGCCTTCTTGACCGCCCCGGCGAATGTCGCGCGGACTTCATCCTGACCCTGCAGAACAACAGGGTCCCTGGGTGCATAGTTCTTCATGACCTGTTCCTTTCCGGTTCCGACACGCCCTTACAGGCGGGAAACCGGATCGAAACAGTTCACGGCCGCGGGTCAGTCCAGGCCGGCGCGGCCGGATTGCACCTGGCGAACCACCCAGCCGCGGCTCAACTTCTCGAGCGTGAACGTCCAGCGTCTCGACTCGACGCGCGGCGTTCCTGTGCCGATCCGCGGCACGTACGTCGCGCGGCCGCTGCAGGTGGCGATCGCCAACGCGATTCTGAACTGCGTGACGCAGCGATCGAATGCGAACTCCTGGGACTCCATCTGACCGAACGCGCGCCTGAGCGCCTTCACGTTGGCCGACGGCCAGACACTCTCGACCGCGGAGGCATCCCGATTGTTGAACGCCCAGCGGTAGCGGCCGAGGAGCGACTCGACGGCGTTGATGTCGGCGGCGCGCGTGGACGATTCCGGTGAGGGGGCCACTGACGTTGAGACCGGCGTCGGCGCCGACGCTGGTGGCGGCGCCGGCCACGGTTCGCGCGTCGCCGGAGTTGCGACGCCCGCGAACGGGGTTTCCTGCAATGCACTGAGCGACGACGTCCGGCGACGAGCTGGGCTGGTCGCCTCCGCGATCGCGACATCCTCGCGGATGGCCGCCGGCGCCGCGCTCGGCGACACGTCCGTCGTCGCGGGATACCGGAACGGCGCCATGTTGGTCAGCACCAAATCCCTGGGCGGTTTCACGGGCGCGGGCGAATTCCGCATCACGACGGCGTACAGGCCGGAGGAGAGCACCAGGCTGAGCGCCGCGCCGGAGAGCAGGAGCCCGTTGCGCGATCGGGTCGCGAAGTGGTGCAGTCGCTTCAGCCGCAGGACGGTCGCCGACCGCGGCGAGCTGATCGATCGCAGCAACACCAACCCGCGCGACATCGTCATCGACCGGCTGCCGAGTCGCCCCGGCTTCGATGTGGCCGGCCGATGCTCGACGCGGTTGAAGAGCGACGTGTCTCGAGACAACTCTCGAGACAACGGCTCGGTCCAGGACTCTCGCGGAAACTGGTCGAGCCCGTTCTGTTCCTCAGCCATGACGCTTACCTTCCAAACGAGTAGTCGAGCGAGATCGTCGGCACCCAGAACGCCTGCAGCCCGGTCGACGTGACCGAGCGCAGCACGCTCCCGGTCAGGATCCAGCGGGCGGCGACGTTCCATCGGACGCCGCCGGCGATGATCCAGCGCTCCGTGGCACCTTCGATCCCGACGAGCCGGATTGTCTCGACGTCGGCAAAATGCGGGTGAGTCTGAACGGACTCGACGAGACGGCCGCCGGATGCCAGGCGGCGCCCGAGCACCTCGGCCCCGACGGTCACGCTCGGCGCGGTGACGACCGACACGGCCGCGCCGTACTCGAAGACATCGGATAGCCCGCCGACGACGTAGCCGAGATCACCATGGAGCGCGACGCGGTCGTAGTCGAACGATCCGATGAGCCGAGGCGCGACGCTCAGCTTGCCGGATCCGAGCAGGTTGCGTTCGTCGCCGGTCGGGACGCGCACGTCGCCCCCGATCGCGATGCCGCTGCCGCCCACGCGCCAGACGTTGTACTTGCCGCCGACGAGCACATCGCCCAGTCCTGACGCGTTGGCGTCGGCAGTCGCCTGGACGGACCGGGCGCCCCGATAGTCATCGACGCGCTCGCCCTTGAGGCGCAGCGACACAAACGGCACGGCGACCGTGATGTCGATCCGATCCGTCAGGCCGTGCGTTCCCGAGGCGGTCATCGTGGTGGCGTCGAGCTGGAGCGAAAGCGTCTCCGTGTCGAACGGGTCGGTCTCGCCCTGCAGCCGGCTGGCCGTCGCGGTGAGCGTGCCGTCCCGCAGCGGGCGGCCATCGATTCGCGAGAACGCGGAGCGCTGCAGCACGACCGTGAACGACGTCTGTCCCTGCCCGACGGTCAGCGAGCGCTGCAGGAAAAACGGGCCGAAGCTGGCACTGGATCGGACGTCGGATCCCAGCGCCGGTTCGAGCCGGTAGGTGAACCCGCTCGCCGGCGATGCCGTCGGCAGCATGGACAGCTCCGCGAGGAGCAGCCGGGTCACCGTGTCGCGTGTGGTCGCCGCGGCCTGTTCGTCGCGCACGAAGTCGTCCGTGGCAATCGATCGGTTCGTCAGCAGAAAACTGAGGACGTCGCTCATTGACGGCTGCGCCGCCGCCGGAGCGGAGAATCCGGCAAGCAGCGAGGCCGCAAGTACGGCGATCAAACGGCGGCTCCCGACGGGGCAGTACAGGACTTGCTGCAATGGTCAGCGTGCTTCCAGAGCCGGGGCAGCCAAACGGTTAGGGGGGCAGCCTTCAGTCTAGCAGGGGTCAGACCGGGGGGTCAGACCGTGGGGTCAGACCCCTGGGTTGCGGGGTCTGACCCCACGGTCTGACCCCGTCAGTGCTTCACCCATCGCCGATGCGGGCCTGGATGTCGTCCGCGCGCTGGCTGGCCCGGAACTCGATCACGCGAAATCCGCCAGTCCGTGCCGGACAAACGGATCCTCCGCTGCGATGGCCTCAATCTGCTGCCGGTTGTCGCCGACGGCCAGGATGACGCCGCCGTCGCGCGGGATCTTGCGCCCCGAGACCAGAAAATGACCGGAGGCGTAGTACTTCCGCAGGAACCTCATATGCGCGCTCATCTGCCCGTCAATGCGGGCCAGGTCGGCCTTGTAGATCAGCTCGATGACGAACATGGCAGGATTATCCATCCCCTGGCCGCGCTGATATAGCATGTCCCACGTGCGCGCCTTCGCGTCCTTCTGCGTCGCCCTCCTCCTTTCGGCGACCGTCCTCGTGGCCGATGACCACAGCGTCATCTTCGACGAGGACGTGGATTTCTCGACCTTCAAGACCTTCACGATGCGCGACGTTCGCGTCGAGAGCGACCGGCCCGAGCTCAAGTTTCCGGCGGTGACGAAGACGCTTGGTGAGGCCATCCGCGCTGCCCTCCTGGCACGAAGCCTCAAGGACGTCCCCGACAAGGGCGACCTCGTCGTCGAGTCGAGTGTGACGGGCGTGGACTACGGCATCGGCCCGTTCGGCCGCGCCAACGTGATTCGGAGCGGAGCGCGCGGAAGAGGTCAGGCGGCGAGCGGGGCCACCGTGGATTTCACCGAGGCCACGCTCGTGATCGACCTGAAGCTCGCCAGTTCGGGTGCGCTCGTCTGGCGCGGCGTCTACCACGATACCGAGCACGACGCGCAGAAGCTCGCTGCCGCGCTGCCAAAGGACGCGACGACGCTGCTGTCGAAATTCCCTCCCGCGAAAAAGAAGTAGACGTGGCCACCCGACCCGCGTCCGCGTGTGTCGCGCTCCTCCTGAGCGTCGCCGTGGTCTCGGCGGACGATCTCAGCGTTCAGGTCGATCCCAAGGCGGATTTTTCGGTGCTGGCGACCTTTGCGATGCGTGATGGCAAGATCGACAGCCCTCGGCCCGAGCTCGACAATCCTCTGTTCGCCAAGAAGCTCGTGACGACGATCCGTGCGGCCCTGACCGCGAAAGGCCTGAAGGAGACAGCCGCGCGCCCTGACCTGTTCGTCGATTACCGGCTCAGCGGCGAGGACATCAGTATCGGCGTGCGCGGCGCGTTCCGAGGCCAGGGTCCTCAGCCTCTTCGCTCTACGGAAGGTACGCTCGTCATCGACCTGACGAGGCCCGGCGACCAGGCACCCGTCTGGCGCGGCGTCTATCGCGACGATGAGAGCACCGGCTCGAAACTGATGCAGAAGCTTCCCGAGGACGCGAAGAAGCTCATCGCGAGATATCCCCCTAGATCGAAGTAACAGCCACGACGGCTATCCGACGCCGGGCGCGCCCGGGAGCGACGCGAGCATCTTCATCAGCGCGTCGATGTCCACGGGCTTGACGAGGTGATGATCGAAGCCGGCGTCCTTCGACTTGCGCCGGTCCTCGTCCTGGCCCCAGCCGGTGAGCGCGACCAGCACCATGTCCTTGCCCCACGGCTGCTCGCGGATGCGACGCGCGGTGTCGCAGCCGTTCAAGCCTCGGCAGGCCGATGTCGAGGAGCATGACCTCGGGACGGAACGCTTCCGCCGTCTTCACAGCCTCGAGGCCGTCGTGCGCCGTGTGCGTCTCGTTGCCGCCGATCTCCAGGAGCATCGCCAGCGATGTCGGCCGAGTCCGGGTTGTCGTCGACGACGAGCACGCGGCGAGGCGCGCCGGTCTGGGCTTTGTTCGCCGGTTCGGCCGGCCTGGTGACCTGCGGCGGGCCGGCGAGCACCGGCAGGCGCACCACGAACTCGCTGCCGCGGCCCGGGCCCTCGCTGAACGCCTCCACCGTGCCGTCGTGCAGCTCGACCAGCCGCTTCACCAGCGTCAGCCCGATGCCGAGGCCGCCCTGCGATCGCTCCAGCGTTCGATCGACCTGCGTGAACATGTCGAAGACGCTCGGCGAGCTTGTCGCGGGGAATGCCGAGGCCGGTGTCCTTGACCTTCACCAGGACGTGCCCGTCCTGACGCTCGGCGCGTCAGCGAGATGCGGCCGTTCGGCTCGGTGTACTTGCAGGCGTTGTTCAGCAGGTTGCTGAACACCTGAGCCAGACGGACGGGATCGGCGTGAAGGTAGATCGGCTCCGTCGGCAAGGTCACCGTGACCTCGTGCTCGAAGCCTTCGGCCAGCTGGACGGCCGGTCTCGACCGCCTGGTGGATGACGGAGGCCAGCTCGACGCGCTCCTTGCGAAGCTCCAGCTTGTTGCGGGTGATGCGGCTCACGTCGAGCAGATCGTCGACGAGCCGCACGAGCTGGCTCAACTGTCTCTCCATCGTCCCGGCGAGCTGGATCACGCCGGCGTTGCCCTCGGCGCGCTTCATGATCTCGAGCATGTTGCCGATGCGGCGCCAGCGGGCCGCGCAGCTCGTGGGCCAGCGTGGCCAGGAACTCGTCCTTGCGGCGGTCGGCCTCCCGCAGCGCCTCGCCGGCCTCACGTCGCATGCGGGCGATCTGCAGATGCGCGCCGACACGCGCGACGCAGCTCGCGCGCGCTGAACGGCTTGATCAGGTAGTCGTCCGCCCCGGCCTCCATGCCCTCGACGCGGCTCTCCTCGCCGGCGCGCGCGGACAGCATGATGACCGGGACTCGCGCGTGCGCGGAGTCCGCGCGCAGCTCGCGCAGCAGGCCGAAGCCGTCGAGACGCGGCATCATCACGTCGGTCAGGACCAGATCCGGCGGCGTGCTCCGCGCCGCGGCCAGCGCCGCCTCGCCGTCCGCCACGGCCTCGACCCGATAGCGCTCGGCGAGCAGCCGGACGACGTACTGCCGCATGTCGGCGTTGTCGTCGGCGACCAGGACCAGGGGCCGGTTGTCGGCCGCATCGTCGTCCGCTCGAAGCGCCGGGACCGGCAGCGCCTCGTAATGCGTCGGCAGCTCCGCGCCGAAGTCCGCGCTCCGATCGTCATGCGGAAGCCAGCGCAGCGCTTCCTCGACGTACGGACCGGCGCCCGTGACCGTTGACGCAAGCGTGCCGGTTTCGGCGATCTGGTCGGCGGGCAGATGGGCCGATCCCATCGGCAGCGCGATCGTGAACGTCGTGCCTTTACCGACGACGCTCTCGGCGGTGATCGTCCCGCCGTGCAGCTTGACCAGCTCCTGCACCAGCGCCAGGCCGATCCCGCTGCCTTCGTGCGTCCGGCCCTGTGCGTTCTCGCACGCGGTGGAACCGCTCGAACAGCCGCGGCATCTCGGCCGCGGGAATCCCCGTGCCGGTGTCGCGCACCTGCAGCTCGACCTGCGTGCCCGCCTGCGCGCAGCGAGACGGCGATCTCGCCCTCGAACGTGAACTTGAAGGCGTTGGAGAGCAGGTTGAGGACGATCTTCTCCCACATGTCGCGATCGACGAAGACCGGCTCGCCAGGCCGTTGGCAATCGACCGTCAGCCGTCAGACCCGGCGCGCTCGATGGCTGCGCGGAAGACGCTGGCGAGCTCTGCGGTGAAGGTCGGCCAGATCCGTCGGCTGGTACGTGGCGCGGACCCGGCCCGCCTCGATGCGCGAGAAGTCGAGCAGCGTGTTGACCAGCCGCAGCAGCCGCAAGCCGTTGCGGTGGACCACCTCGAGCTGGCTCGCGGCGGCCGGAGACAGATCGGTGTGGCTCTTGGCCAGCAGATCCTCGACCGGACCGAGCATCAGCGTCAGCGGCGTGCGGAACTCGTGGCTCACGTTGCTGAAGAACGCGGTCTTGGCGCGATCGAGCTCGGCCAGCGCTTCGGCCCGCTGCTTTTCCTCCTCGTAGGCGCGCGCGTTGGCGACCGCGGTCGCGATGTGCCCGGCGAGCAGATCGAGGAAGCCCTTGTACTCGTCGTTGAACATGAGCCGCGGGCTCACGCCGGCAACGACAAAACCAGCCGGCCGCGTCTGGCCCGGCCTCTTCATCGGCAGGACCACGGCCATTGGCGTCGGCTCCAGCGAGGACGCCTGAGGCGCGGTCCCGAATCTGCCTGAGAGGGCGATGAGCTCGCGCGTTGCCGGTCTCGACGACCTGACGAAACGGCCACGCCGCAGTGTGATCGTCCAGATCGACGGATGCCAGGCTGCCTGGCGTGTTGCGATCCCACCCACTCAATCCCGCGAGCTTCGCGCGCCGGATGTCGTCATCCAGCAGATAAAGGAGCGCGAACGGCACGTCGTTGGGATTCTGGTCCAGCACGGCGGCCGCGACGTCGCACGCCGCTTCCCGCGTTCGCATTCCGCTCGTTCGCTCTGAAAGCTCCCGCAGCGTCCACAAGCGACGCTCCCCGAGCACGCGCCCGGTCGTCTCGCTGACGATGCAGAAGACGCCGCCGACCTTCCCGCTCTCGTCGCGGACCGGATCGTAGGAGACGTCGAAGAAAGTCTCTTCGAGAAACCCGTGGCGTTTGAGGAGGAAGGGCAGGTTGCTGGCCCAGTACGCCTCGCCCGTCGTCAGCACGCCCTCGAACAGGTCCTTCAGCTGATCGGGCCAGACCTCGCTCCAGGCCTGGTGGGCCGGCAGGCCGAGCACGTGCGGGTGCTTGGCGCCGAAGACCGGCCGGTAGGCGTCGTTATAGAAGGTGATGAACTCGCTGCCCCAGAACAGTACGATCTGGGCCTTCGACGGCAGCAGGATGCTGATGGCGCTGCGGAGGCTCTGGGGCCACTGTTCGACCGGGCCGAGCGGAGTCTTCGTCCAGTCGAACGCCCGGATGCGTTCGCCCATCTCGCCGCCCCCCGCCAGGAACGTCGGAGAGTCTGTTTGCGGGGGCGTTCGAGGCATCAGCTTCCCATTCTGTTCGCCAGAACGGGCAGCGTCAATTGATGCGGCTGGATCGCCTGGCCGATTGTCGGTGTAGGATTAGAGCACGTCCAACCTCGAGGTGAGCCGATGGTCCTTACCGGCAAGTCCCTGCCCCGCCGCACATTCCTGAAGGGCGTCGGCGCCGCAGTCGCGCTGCCATTCCTGGACTCGATGGTCCCGGCGCTGGCGGCGCCCGCAAAGGCGGCGAAAGGACCGGCGCGGCTGGCCTTCCTCTACGTGCCCAACGGCATCGACATGAGGAACTGGAACATCGGCGAGGAGGGCCCGATCCTGGGCGAGCTGCCTCGCATCCTCAAGCCGCTCGAGGACTTCCGCCAGGACTTCATCCAGATCGGCAACCTGACCCACAACAGCGGCCGCGCGCTGCTCGACGGCGCAGGCGATCACGGCCGGTGCTCGGGCTCGTACCTGACCGGCATCCAGGTCAAGAAGACCACGGTCGACATCAAGGCGAGCATCTCCTGCGACCAGATCATCGCGAACAAGATCGGGCACGAGACGCGATTCGCGTCGCTCGAGCTCGGCATGGACGACGCGCGCCAGGCGGGCGACTGCGACTCCGGCTACTCGTGCGCCTACACGAACAACCTGGCGTGGCGGAGCGAGACGCAGCCGCTGCCGCCGATCCTCGATCCGCGCGTCCTGTTCGAGCGGCTGTTCGGCACGGGCGTCGTGCTCAGTCCCGAAGAGACCGAACGCAACGCGCGCTATCGCCGCAGCATCCTGGACTTCGTCATCGGCGACACGAAGAAGCTGCAGTCGTCACTCGGGCCGACCGACCGGCGCAAGCTCGAGGAGTATCTCGACTCGATCCGCGAAGTGGAGCGGCAGCTCGAGAAGGCGGAAAAGGAGAGCGTGGCGATCAATCCGGGCCTCGACAAGCCGTACGGCGTGCCGCCCGACTTCGCCGAGCACTTCAAGCTCATGAGCGACATGATGGTCATCGCCTTCCAGGCGGATCTGACGCGCGTGATGACGTTCATGATGACGCGCGAAGGGACGAGCCGGGCGTATCGCGAGATCGGAATTGCCGACGGCCATCATCCCTGCACCCACCATCAGGGCAAGCCCGACCTGATGGAGAAGGTGACGCAGATCAACGAGTACCACACGAAGCAGATCGCGGGATTCCTGCACAAGCTCAAGTCGACGCAGGAAGGCGACTCGACGCTGCTCGACAATTCGATGATCGTGTACGGCGCGGGCCTCTCGGACGGCAACCGTCACCTGCACGAGGATCTCCCGACGCTGCTCATCGGGCGCGGCGGCGGCTACTTCAAGCCGGGCCGGCGGGTGATCTTCCGCAAGGAAACGCCCATGGCGAACTTCCATCTCACGCTGATGGACCGGATGGGCGTGCCGACGGCGAACTTCGGCGACGCGACGGGCCCATTGGACCCGGCGAACCTGACCTGACATCGATCGAAGTCACATCGATCGATCGATTGAACTATGCAGGAGGCGGCAAAGGGACCAGTTCGGCCACCGATCGGCATCGCGTTCGAGGGCGACCTCGCGCAGCGGATTGACGCCGTGCTCGCCATCGCGATGCTGAACGGCTTCGCGACGAAAACCGAAGCGCGCGCCGTCGCGCTCTGCATCTCCCGGCCGAGCCTGAAGACGGCGCAACTCGCCGACGTCATCGGCAGCTTCTATTTCGCCCGTCCGCCGCTGGTCGGCGTGCCCGAAGGCGGGGCGCCCGCCGACGACGCGCCCGCGGTCGCCGGCGCGCTCGCGCAGAAGGGCGACGACGGCGCGCCGCGCTACACGAGCAGCATCCGCCGGCTGCTCGACACCCCGGACAACGCCGTGCTGATTCGGAACATGCTGCTCGCGCAGCACGACGGCAACGCGCGCGTCGTGCTCGCGGGGCCCGCGACCGGACTGGCGCGCCTGCTCGCGCTCTATGGCGCGCGGCCGCAGGTGTCGTCGAAGGTGGAGCGGCTCGTCGTCGCCGCCGGCGCGTTCCCGTCGGGGCCGGCCGATCCCACCGTCGCGGCGGATGTGGCGTCCGCGAAAAAGCTGTTCGCCGAGTGGCCCACGCCGATCGTGGCGGTCGGGTCGGAAGTCGGCGCGGCCCTGCCGTATCCGGGGGCGAGCATCGAGAAGGACCTCAGCTGGTCGCCGTCGCATCCGGTCGCCGACGCCTACCGCGCCGCGAAGCCGATGCCGTACGACGCGCCGGCGTCTGCGCTCGCGGCGGTGCTGCATGCGGTCCATCCGGCCCAGGACTACTTCAAGCTGTCGGAGCCGGGGACGATCAGCGTGCAGGACGACGGCCGCACGCGATTCACGCCGTCGGCCGACGGTAAACATCGATACCTGATCGTCGATCCCGCGCAGAAGGACCGCGTGCTGAGCACGTACTGTGAGATGGTGTCGGCGAAACCGGCGCCGCGCACGGGCCGCGGACGTGGCGGGTCGGACCTGGAGTGAGAGACGTGAGACTTCGCACCGCGCTCATCAGCATCTCGGCGGTCGCCCTCCTGCTGGCGATTGAGATGAGATCTTCCGCGCAGGCGCCGCCGCCGGCGCCGAAGCAGACGCCCGCCCCGGCGACGACTCCGCGCGGCCGCGCCGGCCCGCCAACCCGCCGCGGCGCCCGTGTCGCGTCCGCCGACGCTCGCCGCCTTCAAGGCCGCGACCGACAAGCTCTTCGACGAGACGTGCACCGAATGCCACAGCTCGCCGGACCCCGAGGCCGGATTCGACCTCAACAAGTTCCGGTCGGTGGAGTCGCTCGCGGCCGACCGGGATCAGTGGGAGCTGGTGCTCTACAAGCTCAAGGCGCGCGAGATGCCGCCGGCGGAAGTCGAGCGCCCCGACGCGCACATCGAGACGCTGGTGAAATTCCTCGAGGCCGAGTTCGCGCGCGCCGACGCGAACCTGAAGCCGGATCCGGGACGCGTGACCGCGCGGCGTCTGAACCGCGCCGAGTACACGAACACGATTCGCGACCTGCTGGCGGTCGAGTTCCGCGCCGACAGAAACTTCCCGACGGACGATTCCGGCGAGGGCTTCGACAACATCGGCGACGTGCTCACGGTGTCGCCCGTGCTGATGGACAAGTATCTGTCCGCTGCGTCGAGCATCGCCGAGCGCGCGGTGGGCGCCACGCCGCTCCCCAAACCTATCGAGGTCGAATACAGCCTGCGCTTCAAGAACCTCCGTCGTCTCGATCCGAGCAACGTCGAGGCGTCGCACCGGTTCGATTTCGACGCGGAGTACGAGCTCCGCATCGGGCTGCCTGGCCAGCGGCCCGAGGATGCGAAGCCCGTCCAGCTCGGCCTCTGGCTGGACGGCAAGCTGATCCACACGAAGCTCGTCGAGACGAAGCCGTCCGGGCTCGTGTATTTCAATCCGTACTCGGAAGAGAAGATTCGCGTGTCGCTCCCCGAGGGCGATCACAAGCTCCGCCTCGGCTTCATCGACGACGCCTTCGTCAAGACGCTCGCCAAACAGGAACTCTTCACCGATAAGGTCAACAAGTGGATCGGCTCGATGACCATCGTCGGGCCGTACCCGTCGACGGCGGAGAAGCCGAGCCGCAAGCTGATCCTGGTGTGCGATCCGAACACCGGCTCGGCGTGCGTCGACCGGATCGTCTCGACGCTGGCGCGAAGGGCGTATCGCCGGCCCGTGAGCCGGATCGAGGTCGCGTCGCTGAAGAAGTTCGTGGCGATGGCGCAGGCCGACGGGCTGACGGTGGAGCAGGGCATCGGCGTCGCGATTCAGGCGATGCTCGTGTCGCCGCACTTCCTGTTCCACATCGAGCGCGATCTCTATCCGAACGATCCAACCAGAGTGCATCGCATTTCCGACATCGAGCTGGCCTCGCGGCTGAGCTACTTCCTCTGGAACTCGATGCCGGACGACGAGCTGCTGACGCTGGCCGAACAGAAGCGGCTGAGCGTCCCGTCGGTGCTCGACGCCCAGATGAAGCGGATGCTGGCCGACCCGAAGTCGTTCGCGCTGGCGGAGAACTTCGCGGGCCAGTGGCTCGAGATTCGCAACCTGGACTCGATCAAGCCCGATCCGCAGAAGTTCCCCGGCTGGACGCCCGAGCTGCGCGACGCGATGAAGACCGAGACGCGGATGTTCTTCGACTCGATGCTCCGCGAGAACCGGCCCGATCAGCGAGTTCGTCACCGCGCGGTACACGTTCCTCAACGAGCAACTGGCCAGGTTCTACGGCATCACCGGCGTCGCCGGCCCGGAGTTCCGGCGCGTGGATCTCACGACCGACGAGCGCGGCGGCGTGCTCGGCCACGGCAGCGTGCTCGCCGTCTCGAGCTATCCGACGCGCACCTCCGTGGTCATTCGGGGCAAGTACATCCTGCAGAACATCCTGGGGACGCCGCCCCCGCCGCCGCCGATGGACGTCCCGGCGCTCGACGAGGACGCCGTGGGCACGACGACGTCGCTTCGCCAGCAGATGGAGAAGCACCGGACGAACTCGATCTGCGCGTCCTGCCACAACCGGATGGACCCGCTCGGCTTCGCCCTCGAGAACTACGACGCGATCGGCAAGTGGCGAACGCAGGACGGCAGCTTCCCGGTGGATGCCAGCGGCGTGCTGCCGAGCGGCAAGGCGTTCACCGGCCCGGCCGAGATGCGCAGGATTCTCGGCGACATGCGTCCCGATCTGTCGCGCGCGCTGACCGAGAAGCTGCTGATCTACAGCCTCGGCCGTGGTCTCGAGCGCTACGACCGCCCGACGGTGCGGACCATCACGAAGAAACTGGCTGATGCCGGCTACGGCTTCCAGACGCTCGTGAACGAAGTCGTGCGCAGCCTGCCGTTCCAGTCACGGCGCGCGGAGACGCCGGCCAAGCGCGCCAGCGGGCAGTAAATGGCGCGCGGGCTTGCCCTGCTGCTCGTCGTGGCCGCGGTGTCCGCGGCGGCGGCGCCCGCCGGTCAGCGCCCGCCAACGTCGTCGCCGGACGCGCGATGGTGGATGACCGAGCCGATCCGATTCCTGCAAACCAACCTCAGCGAAACCGACTCGACCGTCGATCCCCGGCGGCTCGTGACCGCCGTCTCCGACTTCGGCGCAAATACGTTCCTCGTGAACATGGGCGGGATCGTGGCGCAGTACCCCACGAAGGTCCCGTTCCACTATGCGAGCGCGTTTCTGCCGCCGGGCCGCGACCTGTTCGGCGAGGCGCTGCGCGAAGCGCGCGCGCGCCGGGTCCGCGTCATCGGACGGTTCGACTTGAGCAAGACGCAGAAGCCGGTGTTCGACGCGCATCCCGAGTGGTTCTTCAAGCGCGCGAACGGCGAGCCGGCGATCTACAGCGGGTTGTACTCGACGTGCATCAACGGAGGCTACTACCGTGAGCACGCGCTGACGATTCTCGCAGAGGCGCTCGATCGCTACGACGTCGACGGCCTCTTCTTCAACATGTTCGGGAACCCCGCGACCGACTACAGCGGCGTCGCCATGGGGCCGTGTCAGTGCGACGCGTGCCGGACCGGCTTCCGGGCCCGTTACGGCCGCGACCTGCCGAAGGCCGCCGATGCCGACTACCGGACGTTCATGGCGGACTCGGCGCGCGACGTGGCGGCGACGATCGCCGATCTCATCCACCGCAAGCGGCCGCAGGCGGCGTTCCTGACCTACATCAAAGACCACACCGACGGGATCATGTCCGAGTCGAACACCGCCGTAGGCCGGGCGCTGCCGCTCTGGCCCTACTCGGCCAGCGACAACGTGGGCCGTTCGGTGGGGTCGGAGCCGGACAAGGTCGCGATCAACCTGTCGATGAGCTTCGTGGACTACCCCTGGCGCTATGCGCACGTGCCGCCGGCCGAAACCGCGTTGCGCCTGTATCAGAACATGGCGCACGGCGGGCCGCCGGCCATCGTCGTGTCCGGGACCATGGACCAGCAGGATCGAACGGGCCTCACCGCCGCGAAACCGATCTTCGACTGGCACGCGCGTCATGAAGACCTCTTCGTCGGGCAGAAGAACGCCGCGCGCGTGCTGCTGATGGCCACGGGCGACACGAACGCCTACCGCGGCTTCTTCCGCCTCCTCAGCGAGAAGCACATCCCCTTTGTCGTGTCCGAGAACCTGCGGTGGCTCGACGAGGCGTCCCCGCGGTTCGATCTCGTGATCGCGCCGGGGCGTCCTGCCGAGGGACTCGAGCGATACGTGCGAAGCGGCGGTCGCCTGCTCGTGGCCGGCACGACACCACCGTCGATTCCCGTCGGGACGATCGTCGGCCCCAGGCGCACGCAAGGGCTATTGGCGCATCCACGATCGCCGCGGCCTGCCCTCTCTCGAGCGGACCTCGTTGCTCTGGATCGACGGCGAGTATCTCGAGCTCCGGCCGATCGATGCTCCGCTCCTGACGCTCATTCCGACGGCGATGTTCGGTCCGCCGGAAAAAGTCTGGGGCGACAAAGTCGAGACGACAGTGCCGGGGCTCGTGTTCGCCGATCTTGGGAAGGGCCGTGTGGGCTACATCCCGTGGGACATCGGCGGTCTCTACTACCGGCACAGCTCTGAGGGTCATGCCGGGCTCATGGTCGACGTGATCGACCAGTTGCTGCCGGCGGGACGTCAAGTCAGGACCGATGCCCATCCGCTCGTCGAGATGACGCTCATGGATCAACCGGCGCGGGGGCGGACGCTGATTCATCTCGTCAACGTCACGGGCCATCACGGCACGGCGTACTTCCCGCCCGTTGAGCTGCGCGACATCCGGATCGACGTCGGCCGCGACATCCGGCGCGCGCGGGCCGTCGATCTCGATCGCGATCTGCCGATCACGATCGACGGTCCCTATCGATCCTTTACGCTGCCGCGCCTCAAGGCGTACGAAGTCATCATCATCCAGTGAGGGAACCATGAGATCCGCGTCAACCATGCGTCGGCTGCTCGCCTTGACCTGTGCGATGGTCATCGGCGGTTTCGTTGCTCGACCGCTTCCAACTGCGGCAGCACCGTCGGCACAGACGCCTGCGCCGGCCGGGCAGGGGCGCGGCGGTGGTGGCGGCCTGTATCCTCAGGCGACGCCAGACGACGCGGCGGGGTTCGTTCCCATCTTCGACGGCAAGACGCTCAACGGCTGGGAAGGCGACCTGACCTTCTGGCGGGCCGAGAACGGCGTCATCATCGGCGAGAGCACGCCGGAGAAGCCGGTCAAGGCGAACAACTTCCTCATCTGGCGCGGCGGCACGCTGCGCGACTTCGAGCTCAAGATCGAGTTTCGGTTGAACGCCGCGAACAGCGGGATTCAGTACCGGAGCGCCGAGATGCCGGCGGTGGGCAAGTGGGTGCTGAAGGGGTACCAGGCCGACATCGATTTCGGGCAGGGCTTCCTCGGCAACATTCACGACGAACGCGGCCGTGGTACGGGCGCTGAGGGGCACGTCGTCCTCTCGCCGCGCGGCCAGATCACGCGCATCTCGGCCGGGCCGGCGTACAAGACCATCGGGACGATCGGCGATCCGACGCTGCTTCGCGGTGCCATGAACGTGGGGGGATGGAATCGCTATCACATCATCGCGCGCGGACCGGTGATCATGCAGCTCATCAACAGCCAACTCATGAGCGTGGCGATCGACGAGGACTCAGCCAACGCACCGCCTGAGGGCGTGCTGGGTCTCCAGATGCACAGCGGGCCGCCGTACAAGATCGAGTTCCGCAACGTGATGTATCGAAAGCTCTGACGCGCGTTCGAAGAGGCGAACGGCGGCCGATCGATTATCGGATCGCATCGAAGCTGACGCTGCTAATCAACCGCGTGCAGGCCCGAAACTGATCCCAGGGCGGCTCGAGCAGAAAACATTCCAACTCACCACGCGTGTGCCGCGAAACCGCAAGGCCACGTAGATCCCTGCTTCACTCCCGGTGGTGCGTCGGAATACGCCGTGGCCGTTGAGCACGAGATCGCCGTTCACGGTCTCCTGCGATCGATCGAACGAAGATGACATCACACCCAAAGCGCGCAGCGTGTCGGCGACGGCACTCTCGAGCAGCTGCCATCGCTCACTGAGCACTGATGGCAGTCGTCGGAGAAGACACCACATCCCCAACCGCGACGTTGGGCGAACGCCTGAGGCCGGACATTCTCGTCGATGAGCCTGTAGGCGATGATCTGGACACTCTCGGCCACGGACCTGCCTGGCGCGATGGTCGCCGCTCGGAGTCTCGCGTCGTACGGCAGCCACCCTTCAGTCAGCGCCACCTTGACGCCTGCGGTCGCGTAGGCGTGCGTCGTGTGGACGGTCTCCCATTCATGGAGCGAGAGATGTTGGAGGAGCTCGGACATCGAGAGGCCCGCGCCTACGAGATTGGCGCCGACAGTCGCGTTGTCCGCTCCGGCTACTATCTTCGCCCAGCCCTCGATGAGGTCGAGCACAGCGACGGTGAGCTGATAGTCGTCGACATCGAGCCGCTTGATCTGGACGTTGGCGTCGAACAGCCGGCCGACTTGATTGGCGAGCGCCTCCAGACGAACCCGGTCATCGGCCACAATCCGCTTCCAGCGCTCCGCGATTTCGTTCATCCGCCGCCCGAACCGTGTGTTCGCCAGCACGTTTTCATAGGTGGCTGGTGGCCTGGGAGTCGGAAGCGTCCGCAGCACCGCCTCTCCCGTACACGTGGCGACCATGTCACCCTGCGATGACTGAAAGGTCTGGCCTTCCGTGCGGAACCAGGTCAGGTCGGGCAGGAGGGATTCCCACATTTCCAACACACGGCCCTTCATCTGCGTGGCGTTGGATCGCGTGAGTTGCTTGCGCGTTGACGCGGCTGCGGGCTCGGCCACACTCAGGGCGCGGCCCAGCTTGAATTGGCGGCTGTAGTACCGGTTCGAGGCCTCCGAGAACGTGTCCACCCGCCGCCGGCATTGTTGCCAGAGCTCATCGCCTGCGCCCGTTCTGCTGCGCTCCAATCTCAGGCCAGCTCTCAAGTATCCGACCGATGTCGGCCAGGGGACGGCGGCTGCGCGCTGTCCCACCTGCTGCATCGTCGCGAGGCGCAGATTCTCGACCGGCACCGCCCACGCGTAGCCGCGGCCGCGCTGAAGGCTGCCGGAAAACACGCCAAGCACCTGCCCGGCGCCGTCCAACACCGGACTCCCGCTCAGACCCGGTTCGGCCGTGATATCGAGCGGCAGCAGGTTGAGATTCGGGACCACGAAGATTCGCGTCGAGGCGTCGTCGAGCCACTGCTGCGAAGGAAGGTAGCCCTTCTGTGTTCGCGCGCCGGTCAGCACCTGCTTGGGAAAGCCCAGGGGGTGACCGTGAACGTACAGCTTTTCTCCCGGGACACCGCCGGGCGGTGTCGCCGGCACCTGGTAAAACCGGGCGCTCCGTTCGGCGGGAATCCTGAGCAGCGCGATGTCCGCGTCTGGCCGCATCGCAACAACTGTGACGTCGGGCACGAGTGTCTCGCCGCGGACGGTGACATCGATGCGGGAAGCGCCGTGAATCACATGGTACGCGGTGGCGATGAGACCGTCGGCGGATATGAAAAAGCCGGTGCCTTGTCCGACGTTCGGCCCCCGCATCGCCGACACCCGGACGATCGCGTCGTCCAGCAGTTGCGGCTGCGCCGGGAGCGGCGCGGTGGCGTACGCCACCGCTGCGCCGGCAAGCAGGATCACTCGTCGTGTCATTTCGGAATCTGACGACAGGCGTCGACGAGCGGCAATTCACCGCGCGTCACCTGCGCCTGAAGAAACGCGATGAGCGGCGCCTCGTTCGCCCGGAGATACTCCGTCGTCGCCGCGGTTTCGGCACGTGCCGGTCCACGCCGCAGCACGTCGTTGAGCCGAACGGTCAGGCCTGCATACACGCCGACCGTCGCCGCGATGGAGAACGCCGCCAACGCGAGGCCGGCGGCGCGCCTCGAGTCGTCATCCAGCCCCTTGATGAATGCGATGACGGACCCGCCCACCATGGCGAAGAGGAGTGCCAGGAGCGTCGTGGTCAGCTCGCTCGTGCTCAGCCCCGCAATCGAACCGACGAGAAGGCCCAGGCTGACAAACCCCGCGGCCAGAAAGCGGTTGGCATTCATCGGCGACGTCTCCTGTTTGTGATGCGACTGACGGAGTTATACACCCTTCCGCCGGCGACGGCGGACTCAGGTACTGGACTTGCTTTGTTTGTGGATCGCATTGCGCGAAGTGCAGATTCCGGGCGTCAGGTTCAGCGAACCCGCGACATTTCGTGGCGCCCACGTTGGAGGGTAGACCCGTGCGATCGATCGCCTCTGTTCTCGCAGCCGGCTTGATGCTGGCCGCCGCGTGCACTCCAAGCGCGACGCGCGCCGGTCGCAACGCCAGGCGCCGTCGCGGCTGACACGCTCGGCAAGTTCGTGTGGCACGACCTGGTCACGGACGATCTCGCGGCGGCCCGGAGCTTCTACGGGGAGCTGTTCGGATGGACGTTTACCGACGCCACGCGCCTGGGACGGCCGTACGTCATCGCGCGCCATCAGGGCCGTCCGGTGGCCGGTCTGGTCGCGGTTGATGCGATCGCCGGCCAGGAAGTATCGCAGTGGATTGGCTATCAGTCGGTGGCCAGTGTCGACGCGGCAGTGGCCGCCGTTGAAAAGGCAGGCGGCCGCACCCTGGTCGCTCCTGTGGACGTCGAGTCGGCAGGCCGCGCCGCGGTGGTGAGCGATCCACAGGGCGCGCCCTTTGGTGTGCTGCGGCTGAGCGGCGGCGATCCCCCCGACGAGGTGGCGCCGACCGAAGGCCGATTCTTCTGGATGGATACCTCGCGCGCGACGCGGCGGCCGCGTCGACGTTCTACACCAGTACGTTTGGCTATCAACGAGAGGTGACGGAGCGATCGGGCGGGGGCGAGTACGTCGTCCTGTCACGTGGACGTGCGCGTGCGGGCATCCTGCCGGCGCCCAAGCCGGAGATGCGGCCGACCTGGCTGCCGTACCTGCTCGTGTCCGACCCGGCGGTCATGGCCGCGCGAGCGCGATCGCGCGGCGGCACGGTGCTGCTCGAGCCGCGCGCCGAGATTCGTAAAGGGAGCGTGGCCGTCGTCACCGATCCCTCGGGCGCGATCATCGCGCTTCAGAAGTTTCCTTTCTAGGAGCCAGAGATGAGATCGCGATTCATCGGTCGTCTGTTGGCGGTGATTCTGATTGCTGCCGCCGCGGCGTTGACCAGCAGCTGTGAGGGCACGACCGTCGGCGTCGGTGTCAGTGTCGGGTACCCCTACGGCGGCTATCAGGGCTACGGCCCCTGGGGCCCGGGCACGATCTACGGCGGGCCGATCTGGCGGTAGCCTGAAACGGAATGACAGTTCACTGTAACATCTGTTACAATGAACACGATGACCCGGCAACCCGCGCGGCGCGCACCGGCAGTCGCCCTGCCGGAACCCAAACCCGGGCCGCGCCCGGGGTCGAAAGCGCGGGGCTGGCTGCTCCTCGTTCATCAACTGCCGTCCCACCCGTCCAACCTCCGCGTCCGCACCTGGCGCCGGCTGCAGCAGATCGGCGCGCTCGCCGTGAAGCAGGCCGTGTACGCGCTGCCGGATTCTGCGAACGCGCGCGAGGACTTCGAGTGGCTCAAGACGGAAATCGAGGGCGCGGGTGGCCAGGCGAGCGTCTTCGTCGCCGAGACGGTCGACACGTGGGCCCATGACGCGCTCGTCGAGGAGTTTCGACGCACGCGAGAAGAGACCTACGCAGAGCTCGCGCGCGAAGCCGAGCGAATCCTGCAGGGCCTGACCGCCGGCCGCCGTTCGACGAAGCGCACGCCGTCCCGGCGCGACGCACAGCAACTGACGGAGCGTCTCAGCGCAGCCGAGCAGATCGACTTTTTCGGCAGCGCCGGCCGCGATCGTGTCGTCGAGCTGCTGCGGCGGATCGAGGAGCGTGGCCGCGGCTCAGGGCAGCGCGCCCGGCCGGCATCCGCGAAGGACGCCCCGGCATCGTTCAAGGCGCGGTTGTGGGTGACGCGGCCGCGGCCCGGCGTCGATCGCATGGCGTCAGCCTGGCTGATTCGGCGGTTCATCGACGCTGACGCGCGCTTTGGCTTTGCGAGCGATCGCGCACAGGTACCGCCGGACGCGGTGCCTTTCGACATGTTCGGCGTCGAGCTCACGCATCAGGGCGAGGGGTGCACGTTCGAGACCTTGTGCACGGTGTTTGGCATTCATTCAACCCCGGTCGCACGGCTGGCCGCGATCGTCCACGACCTCGATCTCAAGGATGCGCGCTACGGCGCGCCCGAGGCCGCGACCGTGGGAAGCCTCATCGACGGCCTCCAGCTCGCGCATGACGACGATGACACGCTGCTGACCCACGGGATGGCGCTGTTCGAGTCGCTCTATCGCGCGTTCGAACGGTCAGCGCGCCCGGCGGGGCCCCGCGTCCTCGCCTCACGCAGAACGTCGAAGAAGGGTCGTCATCGGTGACGGGCGCGAGCGCGGTGGAGGAGATCACATGCATTGCACTCGACGGCGGTTCCTCTCGACATGCGCTGCCGGCGGCGCGGTCGTCGTCAGCCAGAATCCGTCCAAACTGGAACGGTCCGCATCTGAAGCCTGGACGACGGCTTTTCCGGCGCTGCGCCAGCGCGTCAACGGCCATCCGCTGACCTATCTCGACAGCGCCGCCACGACGCTTCGTCCCCAGTCGGTGATCGACGCGCTCGTCGATTTCTACTCGACGGACAACGCGAATCCGTCGCCGGTGCACATGCTGGCCAGCCGCGCCGCCCAGCGGCTGAGCGCGGCACGCCAGACCATCGCCCGATTCATCAACGCAGCCAGGCCGAGTGAAGTCGTGTTCGTACGGGGGACGACCGAAGGCATCAACCTCGTGGCGAGCACCTGGGCCGCCGCCAACGTGCGGGCCGGTGACGAGATCGTCCTGACGGTCGCCGAGCACAACTCGAACGTGATGCCGTGGACTCGCGCGGCTCGGACCGCCGGCGCCGCGGTCCGTATCCTGAGCGTCGACGATGACGGAAGACCGCGACTGGACGAGCTCCAGCGGATGCTGTCATCGCGGACGCGACTCGTCGCCTTCAGCCACGTGTCCAACGTCCTCGGATTCATCAACCCCGCCAAAGAGATGTGCGCGATGGCGCGACAGGCGGGGGCTCGCGTGCTGATCGACGGCGCGCAGGCCGCGCCGCACGTCGCCATCGACGTTCAGGACCTCGGATGTGATTTCTACGTGTTCTCGGGCCACAAGATGCTCGGACCGATGGCGACCGGTATCGTCTGGGGCCGGCAGGAACTTCTGGAAGCGATGCCTCCGTACCACGTGGGCAGCAACATGGCACATGACGTGGACTTCGAGCGGGCGACGCTCGAGCATGGCGCGCAGAAGTTCCAGGCCGGCACGCCGGATGTCGCCGGGCCCGTCGGCCTCGCGGCGGCCGTGTCGTTCATCGACGCCCTGGGGCGGGACGCGCTGTGGAAGCACGACGAGGATCTCGTGCGTTACGGTCTCGCGCGCCTCGACGAGATTCCTCGATTGCGGCTGATTGGTCCCAGGAGGGTAGAGAACCGGATCCCCGTGTTCACGTTCGTGATGGAAGGGCAGTCACCGGCGGCGATCGCGAAGTTCCTCGATCAGCAGGGGATCGCCGTCCGGGCGGGCGACATGGCCGCGCTGCCGCTCCTGAAGCGATTCGGTGTGGCCGCGGCGGCCCGGGCCTCGGCCTACGTCTACTCGACGGCGTGATGATCTCGATCGACTGGCCGACGCGTTGATCTCGATCAAATGACGCGCCCCTTCGCACCCGCACTCCCTCGCACGCCGCACTCCTCCGCACGCGAATTGACACGCGACGCTCTCCTGGGAGAGACTAGGCATAGTTAAACTATGCCTCGTGACGACGGTCTGCCGCCGGGCACGCTGATCATGCTCATCCTCCGCGTCCTCGCCGCGCAGCCGCTCCACGGCTACGCGATCGCCCAGCGCATCCATGCCCTCTCGCGCGAAGAACTGAGCGTCGAGGAGGGATCCCTGTATCCCGCGTTGCAGAAGCTCCTCCTCAAGGGATGGGTCAAGGCCGCGCCGGCGGTGTCCGAGACCGGCCGGGCGGTGCGCGAGTACCGGCTGACGCCGAGCGGCCGGCAGCAGCTCGAGCGCGAGCGCGCGAACTACCAGCGGGTCACGGCCGCCATCGACGCGGTGCTCGACACCGCCTGACCGTGATGCGCGAGTCACTGACGAACCCCAATGAGACAGCTGGCCGAATGGATCCGCCGGATCGCCTACCTGCTCAACCGCCGGCGGAACGAGGCGGCGCTGCAGCAGGAGATGGAGGCGCATCGCGCGATGATGGACGAGCCTCGGCGGTTCGGGCCCACGCTGCAGCTTCGTGAAGCTTCCAGCGACGTGTGGGGATGGCAGTGGCTCGATGCGATCGTCCGCGACGTGCGTTTCGCGATCCGCGGACTCCTCAGGACGCCGGCCTTCACGCTGGTGACGATCGCATCGCTCGCACTGGGCGTAGCCCTCGCCTCGTCCACCATCTCCGTCGTCAACGCGTATCTGATCCGATCGCTGCCGTATCCGGACGCCGGGCGGCTGTATCACGTGATGTACGCGCCGCCTGGCCCGTGGGAGCCGCGCGGCATGACCGCGCTCGACTGGACGTCGCTCAACGACGTCGTCGAGCACGCCATCGCAGCCGGCGGCGACACGTTGACGCTGACGGAAGGCGGCAGCACGACGTCTGCGCGGGTCCTGCGAGCGAGGCCGGGCTTTGTCGCCGGACTCGGTGTGGGAGTCACGCGCGGACGAAGCCTGATGGAGGACGACTTCCGCGCTGGTGCGGAGCGCGTCGCGCTCGTCGGACACGCGCTCTGGCGCGACCGCTTCGGGTCCGACCCGGGCATCGTCGGCCGTCTGGTCAGTGGCGAAGCAGAATCGCGTCCGGGATCGCCCGAGACATTTCGCATCGCCGGCGTCCTCACGCCCGGTTTCTACTTCGGGCGCGACAGCCGGGCCACCGTCGATCTGCTGCTGCCCGAGCCGTCGCCGGTTCGCGCGTACATGGTGCGGCTCGGGCCGGGTGTGTCACCGGCGTTGGCCGAGCAGCGCATCACCGAAGCCGCACGTCAGGTGGCGACGTCGCCGATTCCAGGCGACTGGCCGGGCGTCCGCCTGGAGTCCGCGCACGAGCGCTACGTCGGACACCTGCGTCCAGTGCTCGTGGGCGTCACGATCGCGGTCGTCCTGGTGCTGGTGATCGTCTGCGCAAACGTCGCGGTCCTGATGCTGCTTCGTGCGATGCGGCGGCAGACGGAGGTCGCCGTGCGGCTGGCGCTCGGCTCGAGCCGCCGCGACCTCGCGCGGATGCTGCTGGTCGAGTCGTCGATCGTCACCGTGATTGCGGTCGCCGCCGGACTCGCGTTGACCAGGTTCGTGCTGGCCGCGTTGTCGCCTTCAATCGAAACGCAGCTCGGCCGGCCCGCTCCGGGCGCGGCCGGCATCGCGATGGACACGACCGTCATCCTGACGGCCGGCGCCGCCGGCATTGCGATCGCGCTCGCGATGTCGCTGGCGCCGCTGATGTCGTGGGGGCGGACGCTGCTGACAGCCTTGCGCCAGTCCGGACGTGGCGCGAGCGACGGCCTGTCGATGCGGCGCGTCCGTCACTCGTTGATCGCATTCGAGGTGGCCGGCTCGCTGGTGCTGCTCGTCGGCTGCGGCCTCATGGTCCGCAGCGTCGCGCAGATGTTCGACACCGATCTGGGATTCGATCCAGGCGGCTTGCGAACGTCTCGCATCATGCTTCGCACCAGGAACTACCCCGAGGCCAACGCGTTCCGCCGCTTCCACGAGCAGTTCGCCTCGCGCGTGTCCTCTTCGACAGGAGCGAAGGTCGCTTTCAGCAGTTGGCCGCCCTTCGCTCTGGCGCCGACTGTGGACGTCGAGACAGCGGCAGCCCGCCGAAGCCCCCGCCGAAGCGCGAAGCGCGAAGGCGGGCGGTATTAGCGTCAGCGCAGACTATTTCTCCGTGTTCGGAATCGCGATTCGACAGGGCCGCGAGTTCACCAGCGAGGATCTGTCGGCGCAGGCGCCCGTCGCCGTGATCAGCGAGACGCTGGCCGCGCGCCTCTGGCCGCAGGGTCCGGCGCTCGGCCAGTCCGTACGCAGCATCGAACCGACACCGGCAGGACCGGCCGCTGGTCCGTGGCGCACCGTCGTCGGCATCGCCGCCGATGTGCGGCAGGCGTACGACGACCCGGAGCGCGCCGATTTCTACACGCCGAGGATTCCCGATGGGCGATTCGGCACGTTCTACCTTCGGACGAGTCGGCTGCAGCCGTTGCTGATCCAGGACCTCCGGTCAGTCGCCGCTGGTCTCGATCCGGAGGCCGTGATCAACGAACCGCGTCTGGTCGCCGGCGACGATGAGCGGCTGGCAGGGACGAAGTTCGTCACACTCCTGCTGTCGGGGTTTGCCGTCGCCGCCCTGTTCCTCGCGATGCTGGGCATCTACGGCGTCACTGCCTATACCGTGCAGCAACGTCACCACGAAGTCGCGATTCGCGTGGCGTTGGGCGCCACGGGCCGGAAGATCGTGCGGATGTTTCTTCGGGAGGGCGCCGTCCTGCTCGGCGCCGGGATGGCGCTTGGCCTGGCCGGCGGCGCGGTCCTGTCGCAGTTGTTGCGCACGTACATCTTCGGCGTCGAGCGTTTCGACGTCCTCACCTGGGCCGCGGCGTGCACCCTGCTCGTCGCGACTGGACTCATCGCCGCCTGGTGGCCGGCACAGCGAGCAGCGGCCGGCGCGCCGGCGGCCGCGCTCAACGCGCAATAGGAGCAGCCACGACCGGTCGTGGCCCGCAGCGAGACTTCACGACCGAGAGCCTTCGTCCCGTCCGCCATCAGTCGGAAACCACCGTCATGTGCCGCTCTTGCCGTGGTACGTGGGTTGAAAGTCCATGACGGCTCGAGGGCACGGGTAGGGGCCGCACACCATGACGAGGAAATTCCAGGGAAAGCCGGCGAAAGGCAGCCATGAGGCGATCCGCCACGACACGATCCCGCGCCACATGCTGCCGATTCCGGATGTGACGCCGGTCGCGCTCACGACATTCGACGCGCGAGATCCGGACACCAGGTACCCGCCCATCCGCCAACTGCGCCCGCCGCCAGGAGCGCCAAACGTCCTCGTCGTGCTGATCGACGATGCGGGCTTCGGCTCATCGTCCGCATTCGGCGGACCGTGCCAGACGCCCACGTTCGAGAAGCTGGCCGCCGGCGGCTTGAAGTACACGCGCTTTCACACGACCGCGCTGTGCTCGCCGACCCGCGCAGCGCTGCTGAGCGGGCGGAACCATCATTCCGTCGGGATGGGGGCGATCACTGAGTTCGCGACGTCCGCTCCGGGACAGAACTCCATGAAGCCGAACACCTGCGCGGCCCTCGCGGAGACGTTGAAGCTCAACGGCTATTCCACCGCGCAGTTCGGCAAGTGTCACGAAGTGCCCGTGTGGGAAAGCAGCGCCGTCGGACCGTTCGATCACTGGCCCACCGGCGGAGGAGGGTTCCAGTATTTCTACGGTTTCATCGGCGGCGAAACGCATCAGTACTACCCGAATTTGTTCGAGGGCACGACGCGGGTCGAGCCGAAGAGGACGCCCGAGCAGGGCTACACGCTGAACGAAGATCTCGCAGACCACGCCATCAGCTGGATCCGCCAGCAGAAGTCGCTGACTCCTGACAAGCCGTTCTTCGTCTACTACGCGCCTGGCGCCACTCACGCGCCGCATCACGTGCCGAAGGAGTGGGCTGACAAGTACAAGGGGAAGTTCGATCGGGGCTGGGACGCCGTGCGTGAAGAGACGTTCATGCGCCAGAGAGCGCTCGGCGTCATTCCCAGGGACTGCGCGCTGACCAAGCGCCACGCGGAAATCCCGGCCTGGGAGGCCGTCGATCCGAAGATGAAGCCCGTGCTCACCCGGCAGATGGAGGTCTACGCCGGGTTCATGGAGCAGACCGATCATCATCTCGGCCGCGTGATCGACGCGCTGACCGATCTCGAGATCCTCGACGACACCGTGATCTACCTGATCATCGGGGACAACGGCGCCTCGGCGGAGGGCTCGCTGCAGGGCACGTTCAACGAGATGGTGACGCTCGGCGGGTTCGGACATCTGGAAACCGCCGACAGCCTGATCCCGCGCATCGACGAGCTCGGCGGCCCGCAAGCCTACAACCACTACGCGGTGGGCTGGGCGCATGCGATGGACACGCCGTATCAATGGACGAAGCAGGTGGCGTCACACTGGGGCGGCACGCGCAACGGCACCATCGTCCACTGGCCGAAGGGCATCAAAGGCAGGAATGAGCTCCGCCACCAGTTTCATCACGTGATCGACGTGGCGCCGACGATTCTCGAGCTGGCGGGACTGCCGCAGCCGACGATGGTCAACGGGGTGCTGCAGCGACCGATCGAGGGCGTCAGCATGGCGTACTCGTTCAACGAGGCGTCCGCTCCTGATCGCCACGAAACGCAGTACTTCGAGATGTTCGGCAACCGCGGCATCTACCACAAAGGCTGGACGGCGGTGACCAAGCACCGCACGCCGTGGGACACCGGCGTGGTCAAGACCGTCGCCTTCGAGGACGACGTCTGGGAGCTGTACGACACCTCGAAAGACTGGTCCCAGGCGCGCGATCTGGCGAGTGAACAGCCCGACACCCTGCACAAGCTGCAGCAGCTCTGGCTGATCGAAGCGGTGAAATACAACGTGCTGCCGCTCGACGACCGGTTCGCCGAGCGCGGCGATTCGGAGATGGCGGGACGCCCGGAGCTCGATCTCGGGGAATCGCCAACTCGTGTTTGGCGGACTGACGCGGGTGCCGTCGCTGGCGATGGTGAACATGGCGAACAAGTCGCACGCGGTCACCGCCCAGATCGAGGTGCCGGACTCCGGTGCGGAAGGCGTCATCGTCGCCGTCGGCGGCACGACCGGCGGCTGGAGTCTGTACGCGAAGAACGGCAAGCCGAAGTTCTGTTACAACTTCTTTGGCCTCGAGCGGACGTACGTCGAGGGTTCGAGCGACCTCACGCCTGGCCGACGTCAGGTTCGCATGGAGTTTGCGTACGACGGCGGCGGCATTGCCAAGGGCGGCACAGTCTCGCTCTTTGTGGACGGCAAGAAAGCCGGCGAGGGCCGCCTTGCCCGAACCGAACCGTTCGCGTTCGGCGAAGAGTCGTGCGACGTGGGCCACGAGGCCGGGTCGCCGGTGACGCCCGACTACGCGCAAGGCGCCGGAAGCGAGTTCACCGGGCGGGTGAACTGGGTCGAGTTCGACGCCGGGCACCGCAGCCGACGACAACAATCATCTGATCTCGCCCGAGGAACGCCTTCGCGTGGCGATGGCGAAGCAGTGACGCAGCACCCGGCGCGCTTCGTCCTTGCTAATTCGGCGGCCGGCTGCCGATCAGATCGAACAGCCGCGAGAGCTTCGTCGAGAGCGTGAGGTACGCGCCCTTGTCGCGGCCCTGCAGATCGCGGCCGAACGGATCGCGCGTGTCGCGGAAGTTGTAGCCGACCGCGATGCGAATATCCGCAAGAGGCCAGAACCCGATCTCCATCGCGGTGCCCTCCCGATGAGAGCTGGACGCCGGCTGGTACAGGTACCGCTCCTCGATCGCGGCGTCCACGAATCGTGACAGCGCGAACTGCCCGCGTGCCTGCCAGAGATACGTGTCCGTTCGAAGATCGATCACTTCCGATCGCTGCCACGCGAACTTGCCGTGAAGCTCGAGCCACTGCAGCGGCTGCGCGTAGCCGTCGGTCGAGAACAGATGACGCCAGCCGGACGACGAGCGCCCGGGCGCGACGGTCTGAAGCGGCACGTCACGATCGACGTACTGATAGGACAGCAGCCACCCGAGCCGGTCGTTCGTCGCCGGGCGCACGGCCAGCGCGGCCAGCACGCCCGACGGCGTCGCCGGCGGTTGCCGTATTCTCAGCCGACTGCGCCCACTGCACGCGCGTGAGACCCGTGACGCCGGCATGAAGCCGGGCCGCGACGCCGGCGCTGAGCCGGCTGCTGTAGCCGCCGCGGTCCCTTCCCTCGTAGCGCGTCGTCGCCTTGAAACGATCGGACGGCAGCCAGTCGACGGCGAACGATCCGCTCGTGTAGCTGTCGGCCTCGCCGGCGATGAGCTGACCGCGCTCGAGGCCGAAGCTCGTGCCGACGGTGCGGCCCAGCTTGATGTGCGTGAACACGCCGATGAGCGCGAACGCGTCGGGCCCGTTGACGCCCTGCTCGACGCGGTAGGCGCTCGTCAGCTGCGTCGCGTCCTTCACCTGTGACTCGACGCCGATGTTGAGCTCGCCCTTCGTCGCGAGCTCGCGAGAACCCCGTGGCCGCGAACTCGCCGATCGGCACGATCGCCTCGTCCGAAATGCGCTGCGTGTAGAAGATCGACGTGTCCTCCGCGACCTTCAGCCGTGCCCCGAGCGTCGTCTGGTCCGGATAGGTCGGGTCCTTGTCGTCGCGCACGTTCTGCTCGCGGCCGGCGCGCGCTTCGAAGCGGTCGCCGAACTTGACGATCGCCTGTCCGGTGAAGAGACCCGACTCGAGATCGACGCCGTTGCGATCGAGATTCCTCGCCGTCGTAGCCGCCCTTGAGCGTCACGCCCCGACCGACCGATTGCGCCCATTCACCGGAGACGGTCGATGCGGCGCGCGTCCAGGCGTCGGCGCGTCGTCGCGCTCGTACGTGCCGCCGAAGCGGAGACGGGAGCTCGTGAACGGAGACAGCTCGGCCGAACCGGCCGCGTATGTTGCGCCCGGGGTGATCGTCGCGCTGAACGGGTTGCGGAAGTCGTTGTCGGCCTGGAGATAGGCGCCGCGCGCCACGCCGTTCCAGAAGGCGAACGGCTGCTCGACTTCGGCCTGCACGGCGAAGCCGTCCGCCCGCACATTCGGAATCCACCGGTCGTGAATCGACGCTGGACTCGACCGCCGGCGTGCCGGTGCTGTACGGGACCTCGAACCGCAGCCGCCCGTTGCGCGGCAGCCGCTGCTCGAGATCGAAGCCGCCGACCGTGAAGCGGCTGTCGTCCTGCCCCTCTTCGGTGAAGAACGTTCCGCCGATCCGCAGCCCCGACATCGTGGCGGACGCGCGTCCGCCGAACACGAGCTGGTCGAGGCCCGCGCTCTCGTATTCGTACGTGATCACGACCTGCACGAGATTGAGCAGCGGATCGAGGCCGGACACGTGTCGCTGCAGGTACACCGTGCCCGTCGCCGGCTCGACCTGGTAGTCGACGCCGCGACGCAGGACGTCGCGCGAAAGCACGCGCTCCGGCATGCGGCGGTCCCGCACTTCGATGGCGACCGTCTCGGTGCCGGCCAGCAGCTCGGGATGGCGGAGCGTGAGCCAGCCGACCGACACCGCCGGCAAAGACTTCGCGCGCGTAGGCGGTTTCCGGCTGGGCGCCGCGGATCGTCACGTGATTCCCGCTCGCGCCGGCCAGGCGGAACTCGGCGCCGGTCAGATGCCGCTGATACGACGACCATCGGCCGCCGTCGCGGTCGCTCGAGGGCAGGTCGCCGATGAGGTCGCCCCACATCCCGTACGAGGCGCCGCGTTCCAGTCGCGCGAAGACCTTGCTGTTCGACGTCGCAAACTCCTCGCGCAGCGACGCGTCGCCGAACAGCGGATACTGCCGGTCGTTCGGATCGAGCTCGAAGAGCCGATCGCGATCGGTCGTGCCGTTCAGCCGGCGGCGGCTGTCGGCGGCAAACGTGAGCCGGTTCTTCGGCGAGCCGAGCGCGCCCTGATAGAAGATGCTCCCGTACCCCCACACGTCGTCGTCTTTCTCGAAGAGCTCGAACTCCTGAGCCGCGCGGCCGAACGACACCTCGCCGAGCGCGATCAGGAGGCTCGATCCCTGACGGCTCTCGTAGGTCCGTCGCGGCGGCACGACGCCGGCGTCGGGCTCGTCGGGAAGCAGGCCAGTGCCGGTGCGTTCGGGCGGGGCAGCCGGCACCGCGGCCGGCGCCACGCCGGCGGGACGCCGCAGCGGGAAGTTCTGCGACAGCAGCCCGCCGCCGCCAATCGGCGTCCGCAGCAGACGCGTCCACGATCGGCCGCCGGGGCCATCGACGAGCGTCAGTCCGGCCGGCACCGTGTCGCGGTCGAGCGAGACGGCGACCGTCCCGGCGCCGAGCGACGGGATGTTGTACAGCCCGGCCGGATCGGTGAGCGCGGCCTGGCCGGTGGACGTGATGACGCGAGCATTGGCGAGCGGACGATCGCCGTCGCCGAACATGCCGTTCCCGTCGACGTCCTCGAACACGCGGCCGACGAGCGCCTGCAGCATCGTGAAGACTTCGGTCGTGACTTCGACGGTCGCGATCGCCGGACCGGCGGTGATCTGTGGCGTTCGACGGACCGGTCGCGTCGACCGTCGCGCGATTGTCCTGCGGACCGGTGCGGGCGCCGGCGCCGACGATCGCCAGATAGAGGAGGGTCACCGTCTCTCCCGGCGCGAGCGACTCGATGGGCCACTCGATGTTGCCGTCGCCGGCGTCGGCCGGCGCCGTCTGCCGCGTGCGCGGTCGCCGATCGCAGCGCCGTCGATGACTCTGACGAGCACGAACCCGCGAGGCAGACGATCGTGGACGACGGCATTGAGCAGGATCGCCTCGCCCGTGTTCGTCACGTCGATCTCGTAGGCCGCGACGCCGCCGATTTCGACACGTGGCGTCGTCGTTCTCTTGACAATCGTCAGACTGGCCGCCGGCAGCACGCTTTCACTGGTGTTCACCGCGACGTTGTTGTCGGGATTGCTGTCGGCGTCGTTCGCCACCGCCGCGGCCACGGTGATCGGACGTGGGACCCAGGCGCACGAACGCGCGGAACTGAATCGTCGAGAAGGCGCTGTCCGGCGAGAGCGGTCCGAGCCGGCTGCAGCGGATGCGCTGACCGGCGGTCGCGCACTGCCACCCGTTGCCCAGCCCCGAGAGCGGCACGAGCTCGGCCGGGAACTCGGCCACGACATCGGTCTGGCCGCCGAGCAGGCCGGGACCGAGATTGGTCACGACGGCCTGGTACTCCGCGGTGTCCAGCGACGACGAGCGACGTCGAGCGGCTGAGCGAGATCGTCGGATCGGGCGACACGTTGATGCTGGTGTCGTCGCCGTCGACGTTGTTGCCCGGGGTCGTGTCGCCGCCGCCGCTCACCGAGACGACGTTGACCAGATTCGACGCGTTGGGCTCGACGTTGACGAGCAGGGTGACGTCCGGGAACGAGGCGCCGGGCGCCAGGCTGTCGCTTCGGCGGCAGGTCACCGTTCGTGCGGCGATGGCGCACGACCACCCCTGGCCGCTTGCGGAGACGGGCGTCAGCCCGGCCGGCACCGCATCGGTGATGACGACCTCGCCGGCGGTCGGCGCCGTGCCGATGTTCGTGACCGTGATCTGATACGAGGCGCCCTGCTGACCCGAGATGAACGGATCGGCGTGCCGCTTGGCGACGGTCAGATCGGGCGCCCGCGCGACGATGTGCGTCTCGTCGGTCGATGGTGTTGTCTCCCGTCGTCTGGTCGCCTCCTCCGCTCGAGCGTCGCGACGTTGACGACATCGGTCGCATTCGCGGCGACGTTCACGAGAATCACAATCAGGGGAAACGCGCCGCCGGGTGCGAGCGCATCGCTGCGCGTGCAGGTGACGGTCTGCGACGCGATCGCGCACGCCCAGCCGGATCCGGACGCGGACGTCGGCGTCAGGCCCGCCGGGAGGTTGTCGGTCACGGTGACGAGCCCGGCGCTCGGCGCCTGGCCGGAGTTGGCGACGCGCAGGCGGTACGCGGCGCCCTGCTGGCCCTGTGTGAAGTCGCCGTCGTGCTCCTTCGTCAGGACGAGATTGGGCTGGCCCGCCGGCGAAATCGAGCACAGGGTCGCGCGCGACGTTGTCATTCGGCGTCGTGTCGCCGCCGCCGCTGACGGTCGCTTCGTTCACCGTGGAGGTCGCATCGGCCGCGACGTCCGCCCGAATCTGAATCGCGGGATAGCTCTGCTGCCTGAGCCAGGACGTCGGCTCGCGAACAGGTCACCGTCGCGGCCGCGATGACACAATTCCAGCCCGAGCCGGAGGCGTCGACCAGGGCCAGGCCGGCGGGCAACGTGTCTGTCACGGTGACCGTGCCCGAGGTCGGTCCCGTGCCGTTGTTCGACACGAGCAGAGTGAACGGCAGGCCGCGCTCTCCCTGAATGACCGGGTCGGGATGGGACTTGATGATCGTGAGCTGAGGCCGGCCCAGGATCGTCGTCGGGTCCGGAGCCGAGGGGCTCGGCTGCGGGTCGCCGCCGCCGCTGACGGTCGCGATGTTGGTCGTCGTCAGCGGAACGGGCCCGACGTTGACGGTGATCGTCAGCGCCGGATACGCCTGTTGCGGGGCGAGGGCGTCGCTGCGACGGCATTCGACCGTTTGCGCCTCGATCGCGCACGTCCACCCGGAGCCGCTGGCCGACACCGGCGTCATGCCGCTGCGGCACGGGATCCTCGACGATGACTTCGCCGGACGTGGGCGCCGGTGCCGACGTTGCTCACCGACACGGTGTACGTCGCGCCCTGCTGGCCGACGAAGAAATCGCCCTCGTGAGACTTGGTGATCGCCAGTCTCGGCGTCCCCAGGACGATGTAGTTGTCGGGCGGCGAATCCGTCGGCGTGGTGTCGCCGCCGCCGGAGACCGTCGCGATGTTCGCTCCGGATTGAGCGTTGAGCGCAACCGACGCGACGATGGTGATGCGGGCTGTAACTCGATCCGGACGCCAGCGCATCCGGCGCGTGCACTCGACGCGCTGACCCTGGATGCGCGCACGACCAGCCGTGCCCGGACGCCGACGTCGGCGTGAGACCGCCGGGGATCGTGTCGCCGACCGTCACCGTGCCGGATGTCGGCACGGTTCCCTGATTCGTGACGACGATGCTGAAGGTGGCGTTCGTCTGGCCGGGCGTGAACTCGCCGTTGTGCGTCTTCGCGATCGTGAGGTTCGGCTCGGCGCTGATCGGTCACCGTGAAGCTGTCCGACGCGCTCTGCGGAGTCGGGGTCGCCGCCGCCGCTCGCCGTCGCCGTGTTGGTGAAGTCGCCGGCGGCTGACGACGACACCGTGGCGGTGATGGTCATGACCGCGTGGGCGTTCGGCGCCGAGGCTGTCGGTCCTGGTGCACGTGCACCGTCTGCGCGATCGTGCACGTAAAGCCGCCGCCTCCCGCGGCCGTGGGCGCCAGAATCGACGGCAGCGGATCGGTCACGACGATGCGGCAGCGTCGTCGGCGCCAGCGAGATGTTGCTGACGTCGATGGTGAACGTGACGCTGCCACCCTGCGAGACGGTGCCCGTGTGGTTCTTCGTGATGTTGAGCGTCGGCACCGGCTTGCGAGCCGGTGCGAATCGCGACGTTGATCGTCTCCGAGTTGTTTCCGGGCGTGATGTCGCCGCCGCCCGAGACCGTCGCCGTGTTGGTCAGTTCGGGCGACGCGTCCTGTGCCACGTTGACGGTCAGCGTGATCGCCGGATAGGACAGCCCGGCGGCGATCGAATCGGCGCGGGTGCACGTGACCGTCTGGCCACCGAGCGTGCACGTCCAGCCATTCCGTGCCGGTCGGACCGGTCGGCGTGAGGCCCGGCAGGAGCGTGTCGGTGACGGTCACGGTTCCGTGCGTTGCGCCCGGGCCGATGTTGGTCACCGTCAGCGTGAACATGCCCCGGTCTGTCCGCGATCGAAGTGCCGTCGGCTGCGCTTTGTCGATCGTGCAGATCGGCGCCGTTGATCGGCGTGGTGACTGATGCCGCTCGCGCCGTTGGGATCGCCGCCGCCGGAGAGATTCGCCGTGTTGGTCACGCTCGTCGCGGTCGTCGTGGCCGAGACGGTGACGTTGAGGACGATCGCGGTGAACGACGCGCCCGCGGCGATCGGGCCCGGGTCGCGTGCATGTCACGGACTGGTGCTGTTGCAGGTCCAGCCGGCGGGAGCGGTGACGCTCGTCAACGTCAGCTCCGGCGGGCATCGGTGTCCGTGACGGTGACGGTGCCGCTGCTCGGCGTGCCGCCTGCGGGATTACTGACGACGATGGTGTATTGACCGGTGCCGCCGCGCTCGAACGTCGCCGGCGAGGCCGTCTTCGTGATCTGAGATCGACGGGCGGCGGCCGAGCGCCGTGACGGTGACGTCAGCGGTGGCGCGTGTTGTTCGTCGCGTTGGTATCGCCGGAGTTCGCGACCGTCGCCGTGTTGGTCCTGGTGCCGATCGCGGCGTTGGCTGCCGCTTGAACGGTGAGGACGATCGCCGGATACGGGCTGCTTGGAGGCGCAGCGCATCGGATCGCGTGCACACGGGCACGGCAGGATTGTCGCCAGATTGCAGTTCCAGTTGCCCGGCGTCGCCGCTGTGGCCGTGAATCCCGCAGGAAGGGTGTCGGTGACCGTCACGGCCCCTGACGTCGCGGCCGTGCCGATGTTGGTGACGGTCAGCGTGAACGTGCCGGTCCCGCCCTGCACGATCGTTTGTGTGGCCGGGGTCTTCGCGATCGTCAGATCCGGGACGCGCCACGGGCCCGGACGGGATCGCAGTCAACCCGATGTCATTGCCGCTGCCGTCGCAGGCCGGCCGGCGTCTTCTCCGCATTGCACTTGTAGCTGATCCGGAACGTCACGCCGTCCGCGGTGAAGGTGTCACCTTCGTTCAGCCGTGCGTTGTTCGCCGATCCCGGAAGATAGTCATTTGGAGTGCGCCCGCCGACACGTCGGTGCCGTCGTTCTGGATCATGATGATCGTCGTTCCAGGCGGCGGCATGTACCCGGCGGCCACATCCAGTTTCAGTGTCGTGGTGCCGTTGTCGCTGATCCTGACGTCTCCGGTGACTCTGAGCAGTTGTCGCGGTTCCTCCCGGGCCGATCGTCTGCTCGTAGATGGCGTTGTCGATCTCGAAGTTGCCGCTCTCGGCCGTGCCTGGGAGGCCGCCGAAGGTGCCACCGCGATTCTCCACAGTGAGAGCACTCACTCTTGCCGCCATTCGCAATGTGCGAAGGACCCGGCTTCAACGGTCGTCTGGCTCGATGAGGCTGGCGTCGCCCGCGAAGATCAGTTCGCCCAATCCGTCTTTGACGAGTTCCGCCATTGCTGCCATCCAATTGCCGCTGAACGTCGTGGAGGGTTTCAGGGGGTCGCCGCCCCTCGGTCCGACGGTGAGAACGGTCTCGCCGTTGAGCTCGATCGTCCCGCCGCCCTCGAGGCTGTCGACCCTGAAGTCTTCCTCGATCCGCGACGAGCTGTTTGGCGCGAGCTTCAAGCCTTTTCCGGTGAGCTCGTACGAGCGGTCCGAGACGATGATGCCGCCGAGCGCCGGATCGCTCGCGAGATCGTTGATTGGCGCCTTTTCCTTGGAGCCACTGTCGGGAACTCCACGACGTCGCCTGCTACCGGCACGCGCTGCTGGATCCCAGTTCGCCGCGACGCTCCACTTCCTCGAATCCTGACCAGCTGCGTTGCCCGTCCAGCTCAGCGTCACCGCCGGGACCGCAGCCGACGACTCGTCGGGGGATCCCGCCCGGCGGCGGAAAACACGAACGGATCCGCGATCCCGCCCGTGAACACGTTCGGCCGCTTGCGATCGAGCGGCAGGGCCGCCGGATCCTGGCGGCCGGCGGTCACGAACACCGCGTCGTCCGGGCCCGGCTCGTCCGGCCAGTCGATCGTGCCTTCGAGCGTCCAGTTGCCGGTGAGATGCGCGCCGGCGAGGATCAGATCGCTCGGCGTGCCCGGCGACGGCACGGCCGGCGATCGTCTGGCCCACACGCCTGCCGCCGGCCTTGACGATCGTCACGCGCGCGTCGCCGCGCGCCGAGATGCGCACCGCATCGCCGGTCTGCCACGCGGCGCGATGGTTGACGGATTGCCCGCCCGCGTTGACACTCACCTCGCGCGCGGACCACTTCACGACGAAGGGCTGAGTGGCCTTCGGGAGAAAGCGTGCCGCTCGAAACTTGTCGGCGAGCGAGGTGTTCGGGCCGACGCGCGCCTCGACGCGCGCGGGGTCATCAGTGCCGCGCAGCTCGACGCCGTAGGTCCCGGCTTCGAGCGGGACGAGATCGCGGTAGTCCTTGCCGGGCTCTCGCCGGTGCGGGCAGGCGTTGACTGTGCGCGCACGACCGCGCCGGCGGCAGCGAGCGCCAGCGCGCCGACCAGCCATCGCGGAGGGGACCTCGGCGTCGCCGCGCGGCGCATGCGCGGGAGCCTGATGCATATCCTCTGCCGACGGGGACCCCCGGCGGCCCGGGAGTGTTCCGTGGCCCGTCACCCGAAAACCGACGAGCGCGACCGCGACATCCCGCGGGGTTTCCCTTATGCCTACGCTGTCGGCAGAGCCGGCAACATATCGAATTGTTGATCGTCAGAAAGTCGAAGCAGTTCCAGCCTTCGCGGATCTGGCCGTCGACGACGCGTCCGATGGTCACACCTTCGAATTCGACACGCTTCCGGGTAGCGTCCACTCCGAGCTCGCGGCCCGTATGCGTGCCCGTGACGTGGCAGTGCACCGCGATCATTTCGCCTTCGGTGACAATGCGAGCGGCGCGCGGCAATCGCGCGTTCACTTGACCGCCGCGGGCCTCTCACGTGCCGCGCAGCAGATCGAGCAGGGCGTCCGCGAGAACTGACCCGATCGCGCCGACGGCACTGAGCCGTGAAATCGCTTCTCCTCGATGTCGATTGAGCGTTAACCTGTTAAGGTCTCCAGTACCTGTACCTGCATGCGCGTCAGCGTCGCGTGCCGTCCACGCGCGTTGACCCGTTTCTCGAGTACTTCGGCTTCGCTCTTTACCCTTGGCTCGAAGGGAGGCGTCATGAGCGACGTGATCGGTCAGAACAACGCCAGTCTCGACGTTCCCGCGGTGCAGCAGGCAGTTGATGCCGGCGGAACCGTGGTTCTACACGGCACCTTCAATTTCGTGAATGCAAGACTGCCCGCTCCAGGCGGCAGCCGCGTCATTCTCGTGACCGGCGCAGTGATCATCCGCGGGCAGGACGCAACGATTCTCGGAGGGGGTTCGGCCACGTCCGGCGGGCAGCAGGCCGTCTTCTTCATAAATGCGTCTGACGTCAATGTCACGATTGAAGGCCTGCGCTTCGTGAACCCTCACAACGCGGCAATCCGAGTCACGCGATCCGGTGATCTCAGAATTGCCAAATGCCAGGTCGATGGGATGACTCCTTCGCCGGTCGACACGAAAGGCGGTGTTCAGAATGCGGCGTTGGCGTTCCACTTTCCTGGCGGATCGGTCGGCGCCGTCTCGATTGTCGAGAATCGCATTCAGATTGGCGGCACAGAGAATGACAGCATCGGTGGCATCATCCTCACGGGACCGGCGGTGCGCCTATTGATCGCCGACAACCGGATCACGGGCACCACATCGCACGCGATGGACCTGAGGGATGTCAAAGGCCCCGCGCGAGTCGAACGGAACGTTGTCGAGACGGGCACGGTTGGCCGTAGCGGCCTGCCTGGCCAGTTTGTCGATGCTCTGCGTTTGATCGGATCTGGCGAATACGTCGTGGAACGCAATCAGTTCGACTGCGGCTTCGAGAACGCCGCCGTCGTGCGGCTCGGCGCCACGAAGAAGGCCGTGATCAGGCAGAACGAGGTGATTGCGTCCGTGCCGCAGGGCAAGGTTCCCGGCGGGCAGAGCGCCGGCGTCCAGGTTCAGGGGACGGCCGAAAACAACGAGATCCTTCAGAATCGAATCCAGGGACGCGGGCGGGTCGCGATTTCAGTGATTTTTTCGGACTTCGACCTCGATATACCGGCCGGCACGGACGGAAAGCCGTCGGCAACGAAGTTTCAAGGAAACAACGTTCAGCAGTTCGCGCCCACCGTCGCAACAGTGGAAGTTGGTGCGGGCGTCAAGAACACGACGATCGACGGTGGAAGCGGCACGCTGATCGACAACGGGACTGGGACGGTCGTGCACGGCAACTTCGATCGACCATCGTGAGGCCTCCTCCGGACGAGACCCATCCGCCGTCTTGACGCCACACCAAGTCGCCGCACATCTCCTGCGGAACTGCCCGGCCAGCGCTAGTCACACTGAAACACCGAGACGGCCATATCTCGCGGGGTAGCATCGTGGCTGTCGATCCGGCCGCCCGCCCTTCGTATAGAAGGTGAAGCCCCAGAAGCGCGTAGGGGGCACGGCGGGGACGAAGTCCCCCCGAAGGAGAAAAGATGAAGCAGTACCTGCTCAGCGTCTATCAACCCGACGGCCCCATACCCCCGCCCGAGGTCCTGGAGCCCATCATGCGCAGCGTCCGCGCGCTGACCGAGGAGCTTCAGGCGGCCGGGATGTGGGTGTTTCACGCCGGCCTGCATCCCGCGAGCACGGCCACCGTCGTGCACCTTCGCGATGGTCAGCTCGAGACGACTGACGGGCCATACGTCGAGGGGAAAGAGCACATCGGCGGCTTCACGATCATCAGGGCGACGGATCTGGATGCTGCGCTCGAGTGGGCCGGGAAGTACGCGAAAGTGATCACGCTCCCGATCGAAGTCCGTCCAATGCAGTGAGAGACTCAGAACTGATCGCGCGAGTGTCCACGCTCACGACGTCGGAGATCGAACGTGTGTTCCGCGAGGAGTACGGCCGCGCGGTGGCGGTCCTGGTCCGCCAGTTCGGCGACATCGATGCGGCCGAGGAGGCGGTGCAGGACGCGTTTACCGTGGCCGCGCAGCGTTGGCCGTCGAACGGCGTGCCGCCGAGCCCGGTTGGCTGGATCATCACGACGGCTCGCAACCGGGCGATCGATCGCCTGCGGCGCGAGGCCTCTCGCGATTCGCGTCACCAGGAAGCGGCCCGGATCGCCTTTCTCAGCGAGCCGAGCGCCGAGCGCCCCGCCTTCGCGAGCGGCTTCGGCGCGGCAGGCCAGGCGCCGGGAGCCGAAGAAGAGGAGGACGCCGTGCAGGACGATCGACTGCGGCTGATCTTCACCTGCTGCCATCCCGCGCTTGCGCCCGCCACGCAGGTCGCGCTGACGCTTCGGCTGCTCGGCGGGCTTACGACGGCAGAGATCGCGCGCGCGTTCCTCGTGCCCGAGACCACGATGGCGCAGAGACTCGTGCGCGCAAAAGGGAAGATCCGCGACGCACGCATTCCGTACCGTGTGCCGGGCCAACACGAGCTTCCGGGCCGCCTGCGCGCCGTGTTGGCGGTGGTGTACCTCATCTTCAACGAGGGCTACACGGCGAGCTCGGGCGAGCGGCTGATTCGCGACGATCTGTGCGCAGAAGCGATCCGTCTCGGACGTCTTCTCACCAACCTCATACCGAACGAGCCGGAAGCGTGGGGACTGCTCGCGCTGATGCTGCTCATCGAGTCGCGCCGCGCGGCGCGCACCACGGCCGGCGGCGATCTGGTCCGGCTCGCCGATCAGGACTGGCGCCTGTGGGATCGACGGCTCATCACGGAAGGCCAGGCCATCGTCCGCCGCTGCCTCGCGTGGAACCGTCCCGGCCCGTACCAGATTCAGGCGGCCATCAACGCCGTCCACACCGACGCGCCCTCCGCGTCAGCCACCGACTGGCGGCAGATCCTGCAACTCTACGATCAGCTCCTGTCGATGACGCCCAACCCGATCGTCGCGCTCAATCGCGCCGTGGCGCTGGCCGAAGTCGACGGACCGGAGGCGGCGCTCGCGGTGGTCCAGACGCTCGATCTCGGCCGGTATCATCTGTTTCACGCCATTCGGGCCGACCTGCTGCAGCGGCTCGGCCGTCAGGACGATGCCGCGCAAGCCTTCGAGAACGCGATCGCGCTCACCGACAACGTACGCGAACGTGAGTTCCTCGAGCGGCGCCGCCAGGCGCTTCGGCGGGCGTAGAATCTCACGACGCGCGAAGACGACGCGCTCCGCAACCCGGAGCGCGCTACGTACGTGCGAAGACGACGTACGTGCCTCAGGAGGTCATCATGGTCAGGTCGGGCTTCGCCGGGGTCGTGATCGTCGCGCTGCTCTCGCAAGGGGGCGTGCCCGCGGCGGATCCGTCGAGGTTCCTGACGCAGCCGCTGCTCACGAACATCTACACAGCGGATCCGTCCGCGCACGTATTCAAGGGAAGGCTGTTCGTCTACCCCTCGCACGACTTCGAGGCAGGCGTACCGGCCGACGATCTCGGCAGCCACTTTGCGATGCGCGACTACCACGTGTTCTCGATGGCGACCGTGGGCGGCGCGATCACCGACCACGGCGTGGCGCTCGACATCAAGGACGTGCCGTGGGCGGGCCAGCAGATGTGGGCGCCCGACGCTGCAGAGAAGGGCGGCCGGTACTACCTGTACTTTCCCGTGAAGGACAAGCAGAGCGTCTTCCGCATCGGCGTCGCGTCCGGCGCCGATCCAGCCGGACCGTTCAAGCCGCAGCCTGAGCCGATCAAGGGAAGCTTCAGCATCGACCCGGCCGTGTTCACCGACACCGACGGCAGGGTCTACATGTATTTCGGCGGCATCTGGGGCGGGCAGTTGCAGCGGTGGGCGACGGGAGCCTATCAGCCGAAGGATGTCTATCCAGCGAACGATCAACCGGCGCTCAGCGCGAAGGTCACGCGGATCGGCGATGACATGGTGAGCTTCGCTGAGACGCCGAGAGATGTCGTGATCCTCGACGAGCAGGGACGTCCGCTCACCGCCGGCGACAACGCGCGCCGCTTCTTCGAAGCCGCCTGGATGCACAAGTACAACGGCACGTACTACTTCTCGTACTCAACCGGCGACACGCACTTCATTGTCTACGCAACCGGGACATCACCGTACGGCCCGTTCACCTACAGAGGGAAGATCCTCGAGCCGGTGCTCGGCTGGACCAACCACCATTCCATCGTCGAGTTCCAGGGAAAGTGGTACCTCTTCTACCACGATGCCCAGACGTCCGGCGGGCAGACGCACCTTCGCAACATTAAGGTCACGGAGCTTCGGCACCGCGCCGACGGCTCGATCGAGACGGTCACCGCGTATCGTCGGTAACGGGGTGACACTGCCTGTCATGATACGAACGTCGTGATGACGGGACCAGGAAGCCCGAGTTCCTTCCAGGAGTTCTTTCGAACCGAGGCGGCAGGCGGCGCATTGCTCGTCGTCTGTGCCGGCGCCGCGCTCGCCGTGGCCAATTCTCAACTGGCGGAGGCCTACCACGCCCTGTGGGAAACGCCCGTTGCGGTGACCGTCGGCCGGCACGGGTTGTCGCTCACCGTGCACCAGTTGATCAACGACGGGCTGATGGCGATCTTCTTCCTGCTCGTCGGCCTGGAGATCAAGCGCGAGGCGCTCGCCGGCGAGCTCGCGTCGCTGCGCCAGGCGGCGCTGCCGGTGGCGGCCGCCATCGGGGGCATGGCGATTCCCGCGGCCGTGTCTCTCCTGGCGACCGGGGGAGGCCTCCCATCGCGCGGATGGGCGATTCCGATGGCGACCGACATCGCCTTCGCCCTCGGCGTGCTGGCGCTGGTGGCGCCGCGCGCGCCGGTCGGGCTCAAGGTCTTTCTGACGGCGCTCGCGATCGTCGACGACATCGGCGCCGTCCTGGTGATCGCGTTTTTCTACACCGGAGACATCGCGTGGGGCGCCATTGCGATGTCGGGCCTGGTCGTAGGGCTGCTCTTCGCCCTGGGTCTCTTCCGCGTGCGGGCGTTGACACTGTATCTGCTGCTCGGCCTGGTGCTCTGGTACTTCGTGCACGAATCCGGGGTGCACGCCACGATTGCCGGCGTGCTGCTCGCCTTTGCGATTCCGACGCGCGCGTTCATCACCGCGCCTGAGTTCTCCGGGCGAGCGAGCAGGCTTCTCGAAGAGTTCGATCGCACCGAGACTGGCGACCTGCTGGTGCTGACGAGCAAGGGACAGCAGGAAGCGATTGCCGGACTCGACCGCGCCCGTGAGCAGGTCACAGCGCCTCTGCTGAGGCTGGAACAGGCGCTGCACGGGATGTCAGCGTTCTTCGTGATGCCGCTCTTCGCGCTCGCGAATGCGGGTGTCCCGCTGAACGATCTGTCCGTCGATCGGGTGGCGCTGGCGGTGACGCTCGGATTGGTCGTCGGGAAGCCGCTCGGCATCATCGGCGCGTCGTTCGCCGTCGTCCGCTCCGGGCTGGCCGCCCTTCCTCGCGGAGTGAGCTGGACCGCGGTGACCGGTTGCGCGTGCCTCGGCGGGATCGGATTCACCATGTCCCTCTTCATTGCCACGCTGGCATTCGAGGGGACTGGCCTGCTCGGCTCGGCCAAAGTCGGCATCCTGGCCGGGTCGCTCATCGCCGCGATCGGAGGAGCGCTGATCGTGCGGCGCGGGGTCGCTGTTTCGAACGCGCGCGCGGGAGATTAGGAGAAACTCACCATGAAGGGTGAAGTCATGAAGCCTTTAGGGAAGGGCTTTGTGGCAAGCGAGCTCTCCCTAAACCCGGCTTCACGTCTTCAGTCTTCATGGTGAGTTTGTCGTGGTTAGGGCTTTTTCGCCGGCGTGAACAGGAACCGCGCGTCCTCGATCGCCGGATTGGCGCGCGGCTCGAATGTCACCGTCACGTGCTGCGTGGTTCCGGCCGGCGTTCCCGGCGCACTGCCTTGAAACACTTTGCAGACGAGCGAGGTCTGCGCATCGACCCACACCGTGGTCGGGCGCAGTCGATCGAGGTTTCTCGAGTAGGCAGTGCGCGAGCCGCCCGTGACCTTGTGGCAGCGCCGTTCGCCGACCGGCTCGAGCTCGCCGGTCTTCGCGTCCTGCAGGTTCACGAGCGGACCTTCGAGGCCGGCCTGCGCGAAGAGCCAGGGCGCGATCAGCAGGCTCATGCCCTGGGTTGGGGTCACGGAGACGTTGAACGCGAGCGCGCCTTTTCCCTTCGGAAACGTGTCCTGCACGCCCGTCGTGGACCACCACGTGTGGAAGGCCTCGTCGTTTCCCCACAGGACGTAGCGATCGCCGCCGGCCTTCTTGTCCTCGTTGAACTCGAGATAGAAGTGCCGGGGCGCGCGGTAGAACGTCACGAACGAATGGCGCTCGACGATCATCGGGGCGCCGGACACCTGCATTTCAGTGACGATCGTGCCCGTGTCCGAGTACGAGCGGAGTGCCGCGAAGACCGCCCGGCTGCGCTCGATCGCCTCGTTGACGGGCTTCTGGCCGGAGCCGGCAGCCGACAGCACGACGGTTCCGGCGACCGCGCATGAGAGTGACTGAACGATGAGGGTGACGCGCACGTTCAAGGTCATCCGATGCGCACGAGCTCGACGCGGCGGTTGCGCGCGCGACCCTCGAGCGTGTCATTGGTGTCCTTCGGCCTCGATTCACCCGCGCCGGACGTCGTCAGCCTGCCGGCATCGATGCCGAAGCGCTTGACGAGCGCCGCCTTGACGGCGGCCGCGCGCCGCGTCGAGAGATCGAGATTGAACTTGTCGGTCGCGATGTTGTCGGTGTGGCCCTCGATGCTGAGCCTCCAGTCGGGATGCTTCTGCAACAGCGCGGCGATCTCTTTCAGCGTCGGCTCGGACTCTTCGCGGATGAGGTCGCTGTTGAACGTAAAGAAGATGTCGTAGACGTCGGCGCGTCGCGTTTTCTCGAGCGCAGCCTCGAGCCCGCTGCCGCCTCCGGCTCCGGCCGCACCTCCACCCCCAGCTGGCGGCTGGCCGCCTCCGCGGCCTCCGGCCGCTTCGGCGGGGGTCGCCGCGCAGCGGTAGGAGATCTGCACCACCTGCAGCGCTTCACGATCGGGCGGACGCTGGTTCGGCACGAGCGCGCCGAATCCACCGCCGCCGCCCTTGAACGCGTCGATGCCGACGCGGAATCTCAGTGCCAGCGGATTTTGCTCGTCGTCCAGGAAGAAGAACTCGGACTTGTCGCCGAAGAAGTCGCCCCTCGCGTGGATGGTCGGGAGCTCGACACGCACGTCGTTGACCATCACCGGAATCATCACCGGCGCCGGCGTCGCTCTCACGACCTTCGTAACCATCTGGTTGTCGTACACGTTGGGGTGCATGTTCCGGTCGAGTGAAGGCTTGATCTGTGAGAACGCGATGAAGATGCCCATCTCGACTTCGCCCGCCGACTTGAGCGCCTTCAGGACCGCCGCGGACGTGCCGAGGGCCGTGGTCTCAGGAATCATCTCCGGCAGCTCGGTCGAGAACTGCTGCAGATACAGCTTCGCGGAGAGGAGGTCCACGCGCCGGATCGTGCGAGACACGCTGCCTGTCACCAGCTTCGGCGGATCGTTCGAAAACAGATCCTCGACCATGCGCTGGGACGAGTACTTCAGGCGCACGGCCTCGTCCGTCACGGATTCAATCGTCTTGATCGACTCGTAGTCGCCGTCGGCCTGGTTGACGGCCGTGACGATCTTCAGCCCGGGGCAGAGCGGGATCGTCGGCGCGCGGCCAGGACTCTGCGCCGAAAGAGAAACCACAACCAGCAGCGCGATGGCACAACGGATCAAGAGCATGTCTTCTTCCTTAGTGGCGCGTGGGGCCCCACCCCCACGCGCAGCGCCCCCGACGGCTCGCTACGCTCGCCTGGGGGCGGTCAACGTTTTCCAGCGATGTAGCTGCCGGGCAGCCCGAGGCCGGCGGCCTGCATGAATGACGCCGGACCGGTCTGGACGACGCCGAAGCCGTCCGTCACGCCGGCGGCCACCATGCGCTCGCCGCTCGACGAGCCGATATTGAGCAGTCCGCCGCCGCTCAAGCCCTCCGTCAGTGTCGCGACCATCGTGCTGGACGACCTGTTGATGACGGCGATCATGCCTCTCTGCTGATCGTCGAGCCGCATGATCGCCCGGATGTTGCCGGCCGCGTCAGCCACTTGGGCCGCGCCCGAGCCCGTGATGGTCTGTCCGATCGCCGCGACGGCGTTCTTTCCGTCCTTGCCGTAGAACCGCGCGGCAAAATTGCCCTCGACCACCTTGCCGAGATCGATGCGATTGACGCCACCTTCCGAGACGAGGACGCCGCCTTTCGATCCGCTCGTGCCGACCGACGCCGTGAGATCGCTCGTGCCGGAGACTCCGGCAAAGTACCCGCCGTCGGCGCCCGCCTTGATGATCGACACGGCTTTGCCGGCGCCGTTGTAGAGCACGACCAGTTCCTGATCGACCTTGAAAAGCGTCTTGCCGGTGCGATCGGTGACGATGAACGGCGCCACGACCTTGCTCCCGAGTTTGCCGGTGCCGGCGGCGTTCTCGAGGTTCCGTACGCGTTGCTGAAGATCGTTCAGCCAGGCGCCAAACGACGGCGACGGCGTCGAGGGCGGAGGCGGCGGCTGGTCCGCCCATCCTGCCGGTCCCTGCTCGAGCGCCAGATACAGGCTTGTTTGACCGACGGGGCAGGGCGCGCTGAGATCGACGAGCCTGAGCACGCCGTCCGGTGCCGCGCACACGTGAACGGTGGTGTCCGCCTGACCCTGCGCTCGCACGGCGCCCGTCGTCCACGCGACCGCCAGCGTCACCGCGCATCCTGCGGCAAATGCCGTGAGCCTCTCTGCATGTCTCATGACGTCGCTCCTCAACTCAACCCATTTGCCGACACTGCCGATGATGTAGCTGCCTGGAAGACCGGTCGCCGGCACGAGCGGCAGCCCGGCGGCAGGCCCGGTGAGCACGATGCCGTAGCGATCCTTGGTGACGCCCATCCTGACCATGGGCTCGCTTTGCGCGTCGCCAATCGACAGCAGTCCTCCTGCGGTCGCGCCCTCCGTCATCGAGATCAGCGTGGCCGCGCCATTCAGCACCGACGCCGTGCCCTTGTCGTCGGCGACCGAGAGCAACGCTTTGAGCCAGCCACCGATCTCCGCAACGGAGATGGCGCCCGTGCCTGCGCGCGACTCGCCGATGCCGGCGACCACGCCTCCGCCCGGAGCAGGAAACCGGAGCGAGAAGTTGCCACCCTCCTGTTTGCCCAAATCGATGCGGGGCACGCCTTTTTCTGACATGAGCACGCCGCCTCTCGATCCAGATGCGCCGACCGAGGCGGCGAGCAACCCGGTCGGCGTGCGGCCCGTGAAGAATCCGCCCGCCGCGGTCGCGTTGATCGTCGCGACGACGCCGCCGCTGCTGTTGTAAAGGCGCGCGAGGCCCGCACCGACGGTGAAGATGGGCCTGTCGTTCTGATCGACGACCTCGAAGACCGGCCGCGCTTCGAGCGCGCTCACGCGTCGATGCAGATCGAGGACGGCTTCATAGGCCGGGTCCGGTTTCTGCCCCGGCTGGCCCGGCGTCGCCGGGCCAGGTCCTCCGGCGCGCGGGCCGGCGAGCGCGAGGCTCCGCTGTCCGGCCGGACACGACTGTCCCGTGGCCGGCGCGTGCAGCACGCCATCGCCGCCGACGCAGACTCGCACCGGGCCGGCGCCGCCGCCCTGCGCGCGTGCGGTCACGAACCACACGCCGAGCGACGCGACGAGCAAAGAGATGGCACAACGCCTGAAAGACATGTCAGTGCCTTCTTTTTTTATAGCGGTGGGGCCCCACCCCCACCGCAGCGCCCCCGACGGCTCGCTACGCTCGCCTGGGGGCGGTCATCTTTTTTTATGGCGGGCGGGGCCCCACCCCCGCCCGCGCGCCCTTGCCGGCCTCGCTACGCTCGGCCTCGGGCGGTCAACTTTTTTAACGGGCGGCTATCGCCGCCCATCGTACGGCATTTACCAGCAGCGTCTTGAACGCGGGGAGGTCGTGCACACGCTCGTCGTGGCCGAGCGTGATGCCGACGATCCGCGCGCGCGGATGCGTGGTGAGGTAAACGGCCGGGTGCGGTTGCTTGAAGCGCACGCTCGGTGACGTCTCGGCCAGCACCTCGATCGCGGCCGTGCCGGCTGGAATCTTTCCAGGCTCGGCGTTGAGGTAGTAGAGCTCGTCCTCGACCTCGAACGACGCGGGCACGCCCTTCATCACCGGGTGATCGGCGCTTGACCGCGTTGACCGAAAACTTCGCGATGCGATCGTGGCCGCGGGCGCCGCCGCCGACGATCGTCGCGTTCAGCTCCGGCCACTGCGCGTAGCCGTACCACGTGCCGGGGTGGAGCATGACGAGGCCCTTGCCGGCCGCGGCGAAGTCGAACAACGCCTTCCGGTACTCGGGCGTGTCGAAGAACTGCCGATTGACGCTGATCACCGCGACGTCCGCGTTTCCGATTTCGGCCGCCGCCTGATCGCGATCCTCCGTGTAGTTGACGCTGAAGCCGGCCGCTTCGAGCGTGACACGGTCGGCGCCGCCGAAGAACTTGCCGAAGTCGTGCGAGCTGCCGCCGCCGATGATGAGCACCTTCGTCTTGCCGGCCGCCCACACGATCGGCTTCGTCTCCGGCAGCGGCGCGTCGCCACGTCCGCCTTCTTTGGGGCCCTGTGCGCCCGCCGCCGGCGCGGCCTGCCCGCCCTGCGCGGCCGACGGCATGGGCGTCGCGGACGTCGAGCTCGTCCGCGTCAGGAACGTCAGCAGGTCCCGCAATCCTTCGGCGCCCATCGATTCGAGGCCCTCCGGCATCAGCGACCGGCGGGTGTTCTCGCGCGACACGATGTCGTCTTTGCGGATCTCGCTCGTGCCAGCGGCGTGGCGAAGCGTCAGCGTCGTGTCGTTTTCGGCGGCGACGACGCCGGCCAGCGACTCGCCGCGCCGGGTCGTGACGTTCCACTGCCAGTAGCTCGGGTCGACGGCGCGATTGGGATCGAGGATGTGCGCGAGCAGCTCGGCGCGGCTGTGCGCCCCCATGCCGGTCAGCGCTGGACCCGCGTCGCTCCTGCCGAGGTCGCCGAAGCGATGGCAGGCCGAACAGACGCCGACGAAGAGCTCGCGGCCTTTCGCCGCGTCGCCGGCCTTCTCGACTTCAGGCAGCAGGCTCGCGATGAGGTCGTCCTTGGCCCTTGTCGAGGGCGCGAGCGCGTCGAAGTACGCCGTCGCTTCCGCCGCGACCTGTCGATTGGGATGATTGCGCAGCCGGCCGATCTGGGCCGGTCCGAGGCTCGCAGTCGTGATCGTCCCCTTCTTCAACGCCGCGACGAGCGCCAGCGACGACTCGGGCCGGCGCAGGAGTTGGTCGACGATCTCTTGTGACCGCGATCGCGCCAGCGCCGCGACAAGGGCCGCGTCGGTTTCGGGGCTGCCGCCCTCGCCCACCGCCGCGATCAGCCGGGTCCTGAAGGGCGCGGCCAGCGCGGCGTCGGTCAGCATCGGGCCGATCACGTCCAGCGCCTTGGCGCGCCAGGCCGGAACGGAAAGGAGGCTCGACGCGATCTCGAGGCGCCGGTCATCGGCAGTCGTCGCGGCGGACAAGCTCGGCGACGAGATCGCGCGCGCGCGCGTCGGCGAGCGGCCGCAGCGTGCCGGCGGTGTCCCACCTCGCGGCGATCGGCAACGCCGCGGCCGAGGTCGCCGGATCCGACAGCAGCGTCTGCAGCGCTTTGGTGGACGCCGCATTCAACACGAGGTTCCCGCCTTCCATCCGAGCCACGGCCCGCACGATGCTGGCCTTGAGCGGCGTCGTGCCCGGTGCGACGCCGGCTGCGGCGACGAGCAGCCGTTCCGCGCTCGCAGGCAGCGCGGCGGGCGCGACGTTCGTCACGAAATCTGCAAGCGCCTGCGGCCGCTCGTAGCCGAGCGCCTCGACGACGTACGTCGCCGCCTGCTCGCCGGCCGCGGCGATGTAGGCCGACTTCGTCCAGTTGTCGGTGGCCGCGGCAAACCCGTCGAGCACCTTCCGCCGCGCCGCTACGTCCGTCGCCGCGCGCGCCTGCTCGTACAGCCCCTGCACCGGGCTGCCCATCGTCTTGTCGATCTTGGCGAGGCGTGGGTCGTTCGCGAAGTTCTCCCGGGCGAGGCGCCACGCGGTCAGCTTCACGTGCGCGTTGGGGCTGGTCTCCATCGCGCGAATGAGTCCCGGAAGATCGGTTCGACTCGAGCGCCGGGACGTCGAGCCGCCGGGCCTGCTTGTGCTGGACGCGCCAGATGCGGCCGAAGTAGTGATCGCGATCGGGCCGCACCGCGGCGTTGGCCGGTCCATGCTGCGGGCCGCGGGTGTCGTTGTGAATCACCGCCTGGTTGTAGAAGTCGATGACGTACAGCGCGCCGTCCGGCCCGACGCGCGTCTCGATCGGTCTGAACCACAGGTCGCGGCTGCGGATGAACTCCGTCTGTTCGCGGCCGGCTTCCTTGCGCGTCGTGTAGCTCACGCCGTCAGGCGTCACGAACTGCTGGTGCACGATGTTGAGCGTCGGCTCGCCGGTGAAGTAGGCGTAGCGCCACCTGTCGGGCCAGGCACCACCGTCGTAGATCGCGCGTCCCGGCGGCCGCGGTGAACTGGCCGACCAGGTCGATCTGCACGTACGCCTGCTCGGGCCAGGTCATGAGCGGATACGTGCTCTGGCCGCTGATCATTCCCTTCGCCGATGTCGTGCCTGGGATTCGTCCCCTGGCGAGGACCGATTCGGGCAGCACCGTGTGGAAGAACACGGTGCCGCTCGTCGGCTGCGTCCAGAACACCTGGCCGTCCCAGGTGATGTCGAGACCCCAGGTGTTGCCGCCGCGGCTGCTGTACTGCTCGAACGCGCTGCCGTCCGGCTTGAAGCGCACGACGCCGCTGCCGTCGCGGCCGAAGCTTTTCGTGCCGTCGGGCGACGTCACGGTTCCGGCGCTGTAGCCGTGCGTGGCGTAGACCCAGCCGTCGAGTCCCCACCGGAGATTGTTGATGACCGCATGCGTGTCCGACGTGCCGAGGCCGGTATAGAGCTTCGTGCGCCTGTCGGCGATCTCGTCGCCGTTGGTGTCCTCGAGATACCAGATGTCCGGCGAGGTCGCGGCAATCACGCCGTTGCGATAGAGGACGAAGCCGGTGACCAGCTCGAGCTTGTCGGCGAAGACGTGCTTCCGGTCCATGACGCCGTCGCCGTTGGTGTCGGTCAGGATCGAAATCGTGTCTTCAGGATCGCGCGTCTGTCCTTGCCGGACCGATCCGCTGTCGCGCCACGCCGGCGCGTTCAGCGGCCGCCGGCCGTTCGGATACTCCGGCGTTTCCGACACCCACAGACGGCCGCGCTCGTCCCAGTCGAGGTTCATCGCCTTCTGGATCAGCGGCTCGGCAGCGACGAGTGACAGATCGAACTCCGGATGCACCTCGATCTTCTCGGCCGCCTTCAACGGATGGGTCGGCCCGCCCTCGACGTAGCGCAGCCCGTCGCCAAGCTCGTCCTTGCTCAGCAGCTCGTCGACATTCGCGCGCTTGCCCGCCCACGCGATCCCGCGAAGCAGGATCGCGCGGTAGTTGGGACGGTTGAAGTTGACGTACAGATGACCGGGAATCGACACGAACGCGCGATACGGCGCACTGCCACCGGTGGCGGTCCGCTCGTACGTCCACATCTGCGGCTGGATGTCGTAAATGCTGACCCGCTTGCCGCCCCCGGTGAGCGCCTCCGCGCGCTTCTGTGAGTTGGGATCGCGCGCGCCCGCGGCCTTCGGCGTGTACGCGGCCGCCAGGACGCGCGCCTCCGGCAGGATGTCCATGTCGAAATAGATCTCGTCGTCCATCGACCAGTTCGAGACGCCGCTCGTGATCGGGCTCTCGCGATCGGTGAAGTACAGGTGCATCGGCCCTTCGAGCCACCTCGTCGTGCCGTTCCGCCACGAGCCGCCGACGATCGTCTTGAACCAGTCGGGATCGTTCGACACCGAGCCGGCATGAATCACCACGACCCCGCCACCGCGGGCGATGAACGCCGCGAGGTTCTGCCGATCGGCGGGATCGTTGATGTTCCCCGCGTCCTGCTTGTGCAGGATCAGCACATCCGTCTGATCCAGCTGCGCCCTGGTCGGAAACGTGTCGCCGCCGGCCGCCTTCGCGCCGCGCGCATTCAGGAGCGGCACCCAGTCCCGCAGGAAGCTCGGGTAGTCGTGCGCGCCCGGCCCGTGCGACTTCGGGCCCGACCGGATGAAGACGCGCAGGGGCTCCTGCGCGGCTATCGTGAACGTGCTGAGGAGGCTGACGAGGACAGAAGCAACGAGGAGTAGTGCTCTCATGGCGGGTCTTGCGACTATAGTGACGGCTCCGACCGTGGTCAACTCGTCCGCCTCCGTCCTGATTTTCGCCACGCTCGACACGAAAGGTCGCGAGGCGAGCTTCGTCCGCGACCTGCTCAGCGGTTGGGGAATCGCGACGACGCTGGTCGACGTCGGCGCGCTGGCGCCGCCAACGGTCGCGCCCGACGTGACTCGAGAGCAGATCTTCGCGCTGGCAGGCGCCAGTCCCGGGGCGATGGCCGATCGCGGCGAGGCGGTGACCTGCGCCGCGGAAGGCGCTGCGCGATTCACGCGCGAAGCCCACGCGCGCGGAGAGGTCGCCGGCGTCATCGGCCTCGGCGGCTCCGCCGGCACGACGATCGCGACCGCCGCGATGCGCGCGCTGCCGCTCGGCGTGCCGAAGGTGATGGCGAGCACGCTCTCTTCCGGCACCGTCCGCCAGTTCGTCGCCGACAAAGACATCTTCATGCTCAACACGGTCGTCGACATCCTCGGCATCAACCGGGTAAGCCGCGAGGTGCTCTCGCAGGCGGCACGCGCGATGGCCGGGCTGGTGAGCCATCCGGCGCCCGCGCCGCAGGACACCGATAAGCCACTCGTCGCGGCGACGATGTTCGGGGTGACGACGGCGTGCGTCGAACGCGCGCGCACCGTGCTCGAAGCCGCCGGCTATGAGGTGCTCATCTTCCACGCCACCGGCAACGGCGGTCAGGCGATGGAATCGCTGATTCGCGACGGGCACATCGCGGGCGTGCTCGACATCACGACCACGGAGCTGGCGGACGAGCTCGTCGGCGGCTTCCTCAGCGCGGGGCCCGAACGGCTCACCGCCGCCGGCGCGGCGGGGGTGCCGCAGGTGGTTTCAACCGGCGCCACCGACATGGTGAACTTCTACGGGCCGCAGTCGGTGCCGGACCGGTTTGCCGGCCGGCTGTTTCACCGGCACAACGCCAACGTGACGCTGATGCGGACGACGATCGAGGAGAATCGCGGCATCGGCGCCGAGATCGCGCGCAAACTGTTGGCCGCGATCGGTCCGGCGGCGGTGCTCCTCCCGGCACGCGGCGTCTCGGCCATCGATCGATCCGGGCAGCCGTTCGACGACCCGGCCGCCAGGCGGGCGCTTCACGACGCCATTCGTGCCGGCCTGCCCGGCGACCGCGTCGTCGAACTGGATCTGCACATCAACGATCCCGCATTCGCGGAGGCCGCGGCGGAGACGTTGATCGAGCTCATGCGCGCGGCGTCGCGGCCGCGCAAGGCGACGCCATCGACAGGAGACACGACGTGACGGTCGACAACTCCCGAAAGGCCATTCTCGAGCGCTTCCGCGCGCAGATCGCGCGCGGCGAACCGATCATCGGCGGCGGCGCGGGCACCGGACTGTCAGCGGTCAGCGAGGAAGCCGGCGGCATCGACCTGCTCATCGTCTACAACTCGGGCCGGTACCGCATGGCGGGCCGCGGCAGCTCGGCCGGGCTGCTGGCGTATGGCAACGCGAATCAGATCGTGAAAGAAATGGCGTACGAGATCCTGCCGGTCGTCAAGACGACGCCGGTGCTCGCCGGTGTCAACGCGACGGATCCGTTCATCATCCCCGGGCTGCTGCTCGAGGAGCTGCGCACGCTCGGCTTCGCCGGCATCCAGAATTTCCCGACTGTCGGCCTCTTCGACGGTGACATGCGCCGGGCGTTCGAAGAAACCGGCATGAGCTATCAACTCGAAGTGGACGTCGTGCGTCTCGCGCACCAGATGGACCTTCTCACGACGCCGTACGTCTTCAATCCAGACGAGGCCGAGCGCATGGCCGACGCCGGCGCGGACCTGATCGTGGCGCACATGGGCGTCACGACCGGCGGCACGATCGGCGCCAGGAGCTCGAAAACCCTCGATGACTGCGTGACGCGGATTCAGGACATCGCCGACGCGGCCCGTGGCGTGAGGAAAGATGTGATGGTGATCTGCCACGGCGGACCGATCTCCGAGCCGCCCGACGCGGAGTACATCATCCAGAACTGCCGCGGCGTGGACGGCTTCTACGGCGCCAGCTCGGTCGAGCGACTGCCGGCCGAACGTGCCATCGCGGAACAGATCAGGACGTTCAAAGCGATTCGACGAAAGGGCAACCGATGAGTCCAGAGAGCGAGGTGGTCAAGGCACTGCGGTTCGTGACGGCAAAGGACGCACGCGTCGAGTTCGCGCCGTGGGGCAAGCACTGGTGGCTGTCGCAACCCGGGCTGACGGGCACCCGGCTGCTCACGCTCGTGCGGGTGACGATGTATCCGGGCGCGGGTCATCAGTTCCATCACCACCCGGCTCGTGAAGAGATCATCTACATCGAGGACGGCGTCGCCGAGCAGTGGGTGGATCGCGAGAAGCGCCGGCTCAAAGCCGGCGAGATCGCGTTCATCCCGAAGAAGGTCGTCCACGCGATCCACAATCCGACGAAGAAGGCGATGACGTTTCTCGCGATCCTGTCACCCGCCGACGCGAAGGGACCGTTCCTGATCGACTGTTACAACGACGAGCCGTGGCGCAGCCTGCGCGAGCCGTTCGTCTATCCGGAGGTGGATCCGCGGACAGGCCGGCGTCTTGCGTCGTAGCCGATCAATATGGTCTTATCCATCAACGAGGCTGATGTGAAGCACACCCACTCGCTCCTGCGCCTGTTCGTGTTCGCGATGGCCGCGCTCCTGGCCCCGGGTCATGCCACGGCGTCCCAGAATCCGCCCTGCATCGCGATTGGTCTGCCGGTGGTGACCGGCGTGCAAGGCAACGCCGACGAGGCCGGCGCGGCGGTGCGCGAGTTGTTGACCAGTTACCTCAACGGCCCGGCGATCAAGGTCGTCGCTCTCGAGGCAAAACTCGCCTCGCAGGCCCCGGCAGAGGCGAAGGAGAAAGCCTGCGGCTTGCTGCTCACGGTCACGGCCACCGGGAAGCGAAGCGGAAGCGGCGTGTTCGGCAAGATGGCGGCCGAAGCCGGCCGCCAGGCGTCCTGGTACGTCCCCGGCGGCAGCGCCGCCGCCGCGGCGGCTCGAGGCGCGGCCATCGGCGGCGCGCACGCGATTGCCAGCGTCGCCGCGACGACAAAAGCGAAAGACGAGATGAAGCTGGAGTACCGGCTGAACTCGGTGGACGGAAAAGTCGTGCTCAAACCTCAGGAGCACAAGGTCAAGGCTTCAGTCGACGGCGAGGACATCCTCACGCCGCTCGTGCGTCAGGCGTCGGAGGCGGTTGCCGCGGCCGTTGTGAAGTAACCCGCACCCAGCACCCTGCCGTGTCGTCACGGGTACTCGACGTCGTACGCCGTGATGCGCCAGCCGCCTTCCTCTTTCATCCACAGCAGTCGCAGGACGGGCGTTTCGCCGCTTCGCGTCTGAAAGCGGACGGTCATTCCGTACGCCTGCCCGTACTCGAGCGGGAAGTCGTCCGGGAAGCGCTCACCACTCGCCCGGGCAGCGCAATCGCTGGCCCGCGCGAGCGCGTTCGGTACGCTCGTCAGCGCGAACGTCTCGGAATGCGGGTGAATCAGCAGCCGGACGGCCGGGTGGGATGGCGGCGGCGCCGACAGCAGACCTGCGAGTCTGGACTGTTTGCCCGCCTCGTTCCCGGCCCGCTCCAGCGCTGCGCGAATCAGCGGCGCCGCGTCGGCGGATGACGCCGCTGCCGGCGCTTCAGGGTGGCGCAGCACGTTGTAGCAGCTATAACTCGCCGGCGAGAGATACTTGAACGCCGCATCGTAGTCTTTACGGACGATCCAGTTCTCGAGGAAGCCGTTCGCCGCATCAACGAGCGAGGGATCGGCCTTCGCCGTAGCGCGCGGGATCGTCACCGCCGGCGCGTCGTGTTTCGTCGTCGCGTCGTCTTCGCTTTCGGGCTCTGACTGCCAGGACACGATCTTCCAGAACCCGTTCTCCCGCGCCCACAAGAGCGCGATCGAATAGGCCTTCTGACCAGCGATGTAGAACGTCGCGCCGTGGTAGCGGCCGTAGGCGCGGCTGGGCTTCGTCGTCGCCGCGAGAGTCAGCCGGCTCTCGCAGTCGAACTCGGCCGCCACGTCGTCGGGAACCGAGTAGACGACGAACTGTGCGTGCTGAGGCTGGGTGACCACTTTCAACGCGGGCATCGCGAGACGGACGCCGACGACGAGTCCCACGAGCGAATCACGCTTGCCCAACGCGTCGTGCGCCGCCTTGAGCTGCTGCAGCAACTGCACCGGCGCCAGGCCGCGATCGAAGGCGAAGCGCTCGTCGCCGTCCTGCGCGAGACACGCGTAGGCGCGCTCGGACACGTAGCTCACGGCTGCAAGCATGTCGCCGTCAACGAGCCACGCCTTCAGAAAGTCGTCGACCATGAGCGCGATGCTCTTGTCGCCGGCACGTGGCGCGACCGGCACGAAGCCCGTCGTCTTTTCCGGGGTGCCTACGGGTGAGTCCATGCGGACGCCGAAGACACTGCGCCACCAGTTCCCAAAGCCCGCCCACCGGTCCGCGTGACGGTCGTAGTTGCTGCCGGCCCGCACGTCCGAATTGGCCGCCGTGAGATGTCCGTTGAACAGCGAAACTGGGAAGACCGAGGCTCGATAGTCGACATCGATGTCCGCACGCCGGCGGTCGTTCGCGATCGAGATCTGAATCGACGGCGAGCCGCCTCTCTGGCGGTAGTTGATGGGATAGCCCTTGTGAAAGATCGTGTTGTCAGCCGAGCGATTGAACTCTCGAGACCGGTCGAGCAGTTCGATGGCGCCCTCTTTGAGGCGTACATAGATGCGGAACTGATGGTCGCTGGACGCCTTGAAGATGTGGCCCCGGACTGATTCGACGCGCTCGATCACATCCAGCGCATCTCCGAACTTCTCGCCAGCCGCGCTGGTGAGCGGCGTCGTCATCAGCGCGTTCGTGACGGCGTCGAAGGTGGTCTTCGACGACAACTTCATTGTTGAGTCGTAGAAGGGCTCCGCCTGGGCCTTCTGCCCGCTCAGCTCGTTGAAGCGCCTCACCCAGTCTTCGACGAGCTTCTTCCGGCGCGCATCGAGCGCGGAGTAGGAGCCCCCGAACTTACTCGGGGCGGGGGCCTGGGCCTGCTGTCCGGCCGAGAGGTCAGGCGCCCAGCCGGCCCAGGCGCAGACAAGGGCCAGAACGGCGCACAACGCCAGAGGAGTGGTTTTCGACACGCCGACCGCCGGGTGATTATGCACTAACGCTCGCCGACGGGGCTCCAGGTCTTGTCCGGGTTGAACCGCTCCATCGTCTTGAAGACTTTCAGCGTGTCGGTGCCGAGGTCCTTCTCGTAGACGACGCCATCGTGGCTGACCATGAACGTCAGCACGCCGGTGACGGCGTATTCGGCGGGCGCGGCGACCAGCGCGAAGCCGCCGATCATCACGCCCTTGATGACGAAGTCCAATTCCCCGAGCGGCGCCGCGGGCCCCTGTCCCTTCAAAACTTTGAAGTAGTAGCCGTGGAACGGCTCGGCGCGATCGGAGTATCCCTGCTGAATGACGCGTGCGACTGATTCTCCGACGGGACCGGCCCATGAACCGTCCGCGTTCTGCCACGCCAGGCCATCCTGTTTGCCCGGGGTGCTGATGATGCGCTGGGCGTACTGACTGACGCCTGAGCCTTCGCGCTTCATGTGCGCGTAGTCATGCTGCGCCTCGACGTACCCGCGGCACACTTCGATGGCGTCCAGCTCGTTGCCGCCGACGCGCCGATTGATGAGCTCCTGGCGTCCGGATTTCGTGTCGAACACCCAGCGTCCCGACCTGCGCACGATCGGCACCGGCAGGGGCCAGTCGTCGTTTCCCACGGACAGGATGGCGCGGTTCGCATTTTTCGGATCGACGACGACGGCCTTGCGCTCACGAGCCAGGGCCGCGAACTCTTCCGCCAGGCGCTTGTCCTGCACGGGATCGCCCGTCCCGACCAGGTCGCGACCGTCGGGACCGAAGAGGCTCTCGAGCGCGGCGACATCGTGGGCCTGGACCGCCGCAATCATCGCGTCGGCCGCCTCCTGGGCCGTCGCGAACGTCTTCTGCGCCGCCTGCGCTTGAGGTTTCGGGGGCGCCGGAGGCTTCGGCGCCTGCGGCGCGGCCGTGAGCGCCAGGCTCAGCGAGCCGGCGCACACGATTCCGCAGATGCACGAGATCTTGATCATGCTCATCTCCTGCGTCCTCCGCCGCCGCCGCCGCGCGAGCTGCTCATGCTGCTGCTGCCGCGACTGCTGCTGGCTTTGGCGCGGCTGCCTCCCCCGGAGCTGCCGCTCAACGCACTGCTGCTGGGAGACGACGAGCTGCGGGGCACCTCCCGATTGCCGACCTTGTCTCCACCGCCGCTCCGGCTGGCGGCGCCGGAGTCGCGTGAGGCCGAGGCCGCGCTTGGCGTGCGATTGGCTGAGGCTGAGCTCGCCTGCGGCCGGCTCGCGCCGCTCCCCGCCTGCTGCGTGCGGGCGCTCGACTGCCGCGACGACAGTGAGTCGCCGCGCGCGGTGCCGCCATGCCGGTCCGCGGTAGCCCTGTCCCCGTACGGCGCGCCGCCGCGATGGTTCGCGTCGTGCTGCCATTTGCCGGAGCCGCCGCGGTTGATGTTGTTGACGTTGTTGATGTTGTTGTTGCGGACGAAGTTGTTGTTCACGTTGATGTTGATGTCGTTGCCTCCCCACCCGCAGCCCCAGCCCCATCCGCCGCCGCCCCACGCCGCGCCCACCGCCAGGCCGACGCCGAACGAAATCATGCTGCTCGCGATCACGGCCCCGGTCGGGTACGGCGGGTAATAGATCGGCGGGTACGGATAGACGGGTGGGCCGTAGACCACGACCGGACTGTACGACGGCACGTAGATGACTTCGGGATTCGCCTGCTCCACGATCACCACGGTCTTGTTTTCAACGACCTTCGTCTCAACCTTCTGCTGTTCGTTGGAGACGAGCGCGCCGGTGCCCTGGGCTTTCTGGCGCATGCGCTGCACCGCGTCCATCACGTCACCCTGCTGCGCGAGGAAGGCGTTGCCGAGGTCCGTCGTCCATTGAATGTCCTCGGCCAGCCGCTTGACGACGTCGGGCAGGACGACCATGGCTTGAATGCTCGGGTCCCAGGGCTGCTTCAGGGCCGCATCGGTCAGCGCCTTGTCTTTCAGGGTCTTGTTCTTCGCCAGCCACTGCTGGAGCTGGATGATTTCCAGGGGATACGTCGACGCGACGAGCGTCTGGCTCAGGAGCGGATCCGGATAGAGCGCGATGGGCGCCACGAGCGCGTCCAACTGGTCGTTCGGAATCTTCGCAGCCTGCGGCTGGGCGGTTGCCGACGGTTGCGGCTGTTGCTGGGAGGACTGAGTCCACACGAGCACGTCGTGCGGCGCGACCAGCGCCGCACAGACGAGGGCGACGGTTCGGACGGGTCGAAGAATGGTCGCTGCCATTGTCCAAAGTCCAACGGATGCAAACGTGCTGCCGCCAACGGGCCAGTGTTCCATCAACCTGAGGCTGGCGTTCTGACGATCCGCCCACGGAATGCCGGTGACGCCCCGATATCTCGTGGGTTCCCGCCGGCCGGTCCCGCCACGGGTGGCGGGTTCCAAGCTGGTACCTGACTTGCGCCCGCCACGCCGAGGTTACCGCCATGCGCCGTCACCCGTCCCGGAAGGCTGTCTTCGGTCTGATCGCGGGCGTCTCGCTGCTCGTCTTCCTTCTTGCTCGTGCCGGTCCGATGGGCGCCCGCGGGCAGGGCGCCGCCAACGAGTTCCACGATTCGCATTTTCACCTCACGAACTACATCCAGCAGGGCATCGGGGTTCGTGACTTCCTCGGCATCATGGGCACACGCGTCGGGCGATCGACGCTGTTCGGGATCCCGCTCCAGCAGCATTGGTCGCACGCCAACTCCGGTGCGTTCGCGCCGACCTATTACCTCCACACCGACGCGCCGCTCTACTACTACTCGTTCACCGACGCGTACATCGCGAGCCTCTACCGGTCGCTCTCGAAGGAGCAGCAGGCGCGCCTCGATCCGATGATCACCGGGTTCAATCCGGCCGACATGTACGGCGTCGATCACATCCGGCGCGTGCTGCAGACGTTCCCCGGCGTCTTCAGCGGCATCGGCGAGTTCAGCATTCACAAGGAATTCGTCTCGGCCAAGGTCTCGGGCGAGACGGCGAGCCTCACCAATCCCGCGCTCGATCGCATTCTGACCTTCGCGGCGGAAGCCGGGCTGGTCGTGATCCTTCACAACGACATCGACATGCCGTTCGCGAAGACGGATGCCGAGCCGGTCTACCTGGGCCAGATGAAGGCGCTCCTGCTCCGTCATCCGAAGGCGTCGATCATCTGGGCGCACATGGGCCTCGGCCGCATCGTCCATCCCGTGCGCGTGTCGGCAGAAGCCGCCGAACGCTCCCCGAACCATGTCGGGGTGATCGAGGCCATGCTCAACGATTCCGCCTTTCGCCATGTGAGCTTCGACATCTCCTGGGACGAAGTCGCCAAGTACGCCGTGGCCTCGCCGGAGGCCGTCGCGCGGGTCGCGAAAGTGCTCAACGCCTATCCGGATCGGTTCCTGTTCGGCACGGACACCGTGGCGCCGGCCGGCCCGGCGCCGTATTTCGCCGTGTTCGACATCTGGGCCCCGGTCTGGAAGCAACTGACGCCGGAGGCCAGCCTCAAGATCCGCAAGGGCAACTACGAGCGAATCTTCGACGAAGGCCGTCGCCGGGTCCGCGATTGGGAGCGGGCCAACGTGAAGTAGTATTCGACGCTGTCCAACGTGGACGTGATCTTCGCCTGCGCGACGTGACCGACCGCAGGCCGCCGAGGAAGACCAACGCGCGCGCCGAGCTCGCGCATTCCTCGCGGCTGGCGCTCGTCGGCGAGCTCACGGCGTCGATCACGCACGAGATCAGTCAGCCGCTGACTGCCGTGCACAGCAATGCCGGCGCCGGACTCCAGATCCTCGACCGCGGCGCCGGCAGCGATCGCATCGCGATGCTGCGCGACATCCTCAGCGACATCTACACCAACAGCGATCTGGTGCGGGACGTCATCGAGCGTCTCAGGGCGTTGTCGCGCAAACAGTCGATCGAGCTGGGCGAGCTCGACGTGAACGAAGTCCTGGGCGATCTCGTGAAACTGGTCGGCGGGGAGGCGCAGTTGCGCGGCATCACGCTGCAGTCCGAGTTCGGCCGCGCGCTGCCGAGAGTGAATGCCGATCGCGTCTGCCTGCGGCAGGTGGTGCTGAATCTCATCGTGAACGCGATGGACGCCGTCAACCAGGCCGATCGCGAGCGCGTCGTCGTCCTCAAGACGCGCCGCAGGCGCGACGGCGTCGAGATCTCCGTGACCGATACGGACCGGGAATCTCTCCGGAGCATTTGCCGAAGCTCTTCACCGCGTTCTTCACGACCAAGAAGGAGGGCGTCGGGCTGGGCCTGGCCATCTCCCGGTCGCTCGTCGAAGCCCAGGGCGGTCAGCTCTCGGTGGCGAACGATCCGAACCACGGCGCGACGTTCAGAGTGACCCTTCCACGACGTTTGACAAGGCACTGACGTGACGCGAGCCGACGACCCGTCGATCGGGCCGTCGGCTCGTGGAATCGTGTCAGTGACGAGCCGTCGCCACGGCGGCGGTCAGTGCGCTTCGCGGCGGCGCCGCAGAGCGGTGAGCAGCATCGCCACGCCGAGCGACGCCGCGCCCGTGACGGCGAGAAGAGGCAGGTTGCTTGCCGTCTTCGGGAGCTTCCTGGCCCCTCCAGGCGCCTCGGCCATCGCACCGGCGGCACCGGCGGCACCGGCCGTTCCTGCCGCGCCGGAGGTCGCGGGTCGCGTGGCCGCGGCGGGCGCGCCCGTCGCGGCGCCGGCCGCACCGGCCCCACCGGCCGCCGGCGACAACGTCGCCTGCACTTGACGCTCCGTCAGCACCTGCGGCGGTTTTTCCGTGACGATCGTCGCGCTCAGCCGGTCGCCCGCGCGCAACCCGGAGAAGTCCACCGGCTTGCCGTCCTTGATGATCTTGATGCCGCGCTTCTCGACGTCGCCCGGCGAGAACATCCGATAGCCATTCTCGGTCTTCACCAGGATCGAATTGCCCGACGCCTGGACGACTTCCCCGTTTTTCACTTCCGTCACCGTGACCGGCGTGACCGTCGTCGTCGTCGTGATGGTCGCCGTGCCCGTCATCCCCGGCTTCAACTCGGCGACCGTCACCTGTTTGCCTTCCACGGTGAATCGGAAGTCGGGCGGCACCGTCAATTCGCGCGTGCTTGTCCCCTCCCTGACGACCACCTTGTTGCCGTCGACCGCCACGACCGTGAACTTTCTCACTTCGGTTGACTTGCTCTGCTGCTTGCGCTCGCGCGATCCCGGGGGTGAACGCGATGAGTGCCACCGCGATCACGACACCGAGTCGTTGTAGATACTGCTGCATGGTGTCCCCTCTCTCCAAACTTCCTCGATGTGAAAGAATCCCGGTCAGCGCCTGCGTCCACCGCCGCCGCGAGCGCCACCACCACTCGGGCGGTAGCTGCCTGTGCTTCGCGTTCCGCTGCTGCCCTTGTAGCTTCCGTAGTCCTTCGTCCGCGTCGTGCCTTCCGTCCGTGCCCGTGAATCGCGATTGAGCTGATCCATCGTGGCGCGATCCACGTTGCTGGTGCTGGGACGATTCGTCGTACTCGGCGTGGGTCTTTCCCCCGAGGGCTGCTTGTCCGTGTTGTTCCAGCCGCCGTTCTCGTACTTCTGCCACGTGCCGTCCTGGCGGCGATACGCGTTCCCGTCGTTGCCTGCGTAGATGTTGCCGCCGTCGCCGACGCCGACCACGGCTCCGCCCTCGCCGCGCTTCGTCACCGCCGATCCCTGGTCCGTCCGGATCGTGCGCGTCGTGGTGCCGGTCTGTCGATTGGTGTAGCGATTCGTCTTCGCCCAGTCGTCGCCGCGCTGGACCGACGTCGATCCCCAACTGCCGTAGACGTTGGATCCCTGGCGCGTTTGCGCGTAGGTGCCGGTGCGAGGGTTGTAGGCTTGCGCGACGCCGCGCGCGCCGTAGGGACCATAGGCCGCCGCCCCGCGTGCGTACGTTCCAGTGCGCGGGTTGTAGCGCGCGCCCACGCCGGCGCCGCCATACGGTCCGTAGATGCCGGCGCTGCGTCCGTACGCGCCGGTCCACGGGTTGTACCAGGCCGAGTAGCCGTACGTCGGGAAATGCCCGTAGTAGTACGGGTAGAAGCCGCCGTAGCCGTAGTACGGGGGATAGTACCAACCCGATCCCCAGACCATGCAGCCCCAGGCGACCATCATGCCGGTGTAGCCTGCGGCCGCCGCAAACACGACCCAGTCGTCGTCGTTATCCTCTTCGACGGTCACGTAGGTCACGTGATGCGAGGGCGAGCTCACCGGGATCTGATAGATCGCCTGCGGAACCGTCTCGGCGACTTCCCACGGGCCGTTGGCGCTTTTGCCGGCGAACCAGACACCCTGATAGCAGAGATAGTAGAGATCGCCGACCTTGAAGACGTCCTTGTCCGTGTTCACCGCGCGCTCGACCGTGGTTTTCTCGATCGGCTTGAACTCGGGATTGCCCTGGAATGCGACTTCCGGCGCCTTCACTTCCTTCTTGTTGACGCGCGCCGTCTGCGGTACTTGCGCGACGAGCACGGCTTCCGCGGCCTGATCGGTTCCGGGCACCGACGCGAGGACGCGCGATCGATCGTGCTCGACAGGAATCTTCTTGAAATCCTCCGGCAACGACGTCGTGGCGAACGTCCATGGTCCAGTGAAATCCGGGGCCGAGAACCATCGGCCGGCCACCAGGTAGTAGATGGCGCCCGTCTTCCCCAGGCGGAAGACGTCACTCTCGGTGTTGCTCACCCACAGTAACTGTGTTCCCTGCACCGCGGCATACACGGGCTCGCCGGTGAGCATGATGAGCTCGGCCGGCTCGAGGCTCACGAACACCGTTGGAGCGGTCTTCACCGACTTGCCCGGCAGGTTCGCCTTGACGTCCTTCCAGTTCTCGTCGGCCGGCAATTTTTTGAAGCTGTCGGGCAACGGCCCAGCCGGCGTCCACGGGCCCTTCACATCAGCGGCCTTCAGCCAGTGGTCGTTGTTGCGGAGGAAGTACGTGGTGGACGCATGCTGGAAGAGATCCCAGTTCGTGTTGACGGCAAACTTCAGGTCGTTCTCCTTGATCGGACTCCAGATCGCCTCGCCGTCGAGATTGACCATCACTGCCGGCGTCTTGCTGAAGAAGATCGCCGGAGGATCCCCTTTGACGCCGTCCACGTTCTTCGGCACGATCTGGCTCTTGTCCAGGCTGGCCAGGACGCGATCGAGCGCGATCACGCGCTCATCGTTTGGAATGGCCTGGTCGATCTCGGTGACGACATCGCGCAGCTGATCCTTCGGCAGCGTCTGGAAGCTGGCCTCGAGGATCTTCATGTCCGAGAAGTTGACGAGGCGCTCGGACAACGCGACCTTCGTGGTCGCCTGGAGCTTGATCGTCCCGACGGCCGGCTTGTCCGTGCTCTTGGCCCGGTACGACACCGCGCTGAACGCGACCATCGTCTTCTGGTACTCCCAGCTCGCCACCTGCGGCTGATAGACGAGCATGTCGCCGCCGTTGCTCATCTGGTAGCGACGCGGCCAGCCGCCGTCCGGAGGTGGCGTCGCGGGCGCTGCGGCCGGCGTGGCGGCCGGCTTCGCGCCAGTCGGCGCGGCAGGTTTTTGCGTCGTTTGTGTCGCGTCGGCGTCGCCGGCTTGTCGTCGCCGGTGTCGCCGGCTTGGTCGTCGCCTGGCCCCCGGCCGCCGACATGATTGGCGCCGCCGGCTGCAGCGCGAAGCTCAGCGCCACCGCCACGGTGGCGAGACGACCTGGGCGGGTGAGGTGCCTCTTCACGATGATGGATCCTTTCGAGGGAACGCGTTCGCCAGTGAGCGCGCCCAAGGCGCAGGTGTGCCCTGACCCTTGTATAGCAGAGAACATGCCGCTCGCACCGGCCTTCAAATCACAGGGGATCGACGTCGCCCGCGCCAGAGGGTCCGCGAGACCGGAGGGCCCCACGATATCCCGTGCCCCTGTGGCGGCGGCCAGGCTGTCGACACTGGCACCGGTCGCGGCTCGACAATTGCAGTCTGCTACAGCTGACCGGAGGTCTCAGCGACAGCCGGAAGGAGCGCGCATGAAGAAGAGAGTCATAAGCACCGCGGTCGCCGTCCTGGTCGTGGCCCCGGCCCTGGTCCTGGCCCAGAAGGTCACCTACGACTACGAGAAGACGGCGGACTTCAAGGCCTACAAGACGTACGCCCACAAGGACGGCACGAAAGTCGGCCAACAGCTCATCGACGATCGCATCGTCAACGCGATTGACACGCAGATGGCGGCGAAGGGCTTCACCAAATCGGCGACCCCGGACGTGTTCGTCATCTACCACGTCGCATTCGACAAGGAAAAGGACATCTCGACGTACAGCTCCGGCTACGGCGGCGGTTACGGCCCTTATGGCTACGGGTACGGCGGCGGCTGGTCGGGCGGCATGGGCACCAGCAGCACCACCGTCCGGGACATCCTGGTCGGAACGGTCGTCATAGACATGGCGGACGCCAAGAGGAATCAGGTCGTGTGGCGCGGGATGGCCACCAAGGAAATCAACACGACGGCCAGCCCGGAAAAGCGCGACAAGAGCATCAACGACGGGATGAAGAAAGTCTTCAAGAACTACCCGCCGAAGGTGAAGAAGTAGCCACCGAATCGGACGTGGCTCTACAAGGGCGCCCGCAAAGGCGCCCTTGTCATTTCACGCTCCGGCATCTCGGAGGCCGCACGCAAAGTCGGAGGCTCCTCCGAGCGAGGGGGCATCGGGTGCCGTCGCGCTTACTCCACGCGAATCATCAGGTTAGACGGCGTCCCGGGGACTGACGTCGGCGTGGCACGGGCAGTGCAGTCAGGAGAATCGACCATGATTCCAGGTCAGACGGTCTCGACGTCACGTTTGCAGACGGCGCGAACCGGCCGCGTGGGTGTCTGGCTGTGCCTCCTGCTGTTCGCGCTGCCTTCGACGGCCCACGCGTCGCTGCTCTCGCCAGAAGGGGAGGACAAGCTCGCGACGTTCCTCGCCTTGTTCGTGATCTTCGTCGTCCCCGTCCTGCTCATCGTCCTGTTCTGGCTGGTGCACATCCTGCCGGAGAAAATCGCTCACAAGCGCCATCATCCGCAATTCGAAGCGATCCGGACCCTCTGTCTGCTGTCGCTGGTCTTCGGCGGACTCCTGTGGCCGATCGCCTGGATCTGGGCGTACTCGAAGCCGGTTCTGTACAAGATGGCCTACGGCACCGACAAGTCCCCGGACGGACTGACAGAGCAGTACCCAGGCGAGCCCGCTGCCATTCCCGTGGGCTTGAGCGACCGGCTGGCACGGCTGGAGCAGCGCGGTGTGCCCGAGGCCGAGCTGAAAGCCTTGCGCGCCGACCTCGACGCCATCGAAGCCAGATTCACCGCTGACAAGATCCGATAGATGGAAGCCATCCTTCTCGGCATCTACGCGTTCTTCGTCTGGCTGATCTTCATCAAGCTGAAGTGGCTGCCGTGGACGACGCCCTGGAAGGTTGGTGTCGCGATCTTCCCGGTGGTGATGATTGCGATCCTGCTCCTTCTCCTCAACATCATTGCGCCGACGACGGGCGACGTGAGGATCGTCAAGTACGTCGTGCCAATCGTGTCGCAGGTCCGGGGCCGCGTCATCGAAGTGCCGGTCGAGAACAACCGGCCCGTCAAGAAGGGCGACGTGCTGTTCCGGATCGATCCGACGCCGTATCAGAACGAAGTCCTCTCCCTCGAGGCACGGCTGGTGGCGGACGAGGCAAAGGTCGGCGCCGATCGCGAACGGGTGGCTGAAGCGCAGGCCAAGCTGACCGACGCGCAGTCTGTCGAACCGCAACTGCAGGAACAGTTGAAACAGGCGACGGAGCAGCTGACCTCGCTCACGGCCTCGCTCGAGCTGGCACGGACGCGCGTCAAGCAGAACACCGAGCTCGTCGCGGCGGGTGCGGGAAATCGGTTCGATCTCGACCAGGCGCAGACCAGCGTCAACGAGCTGACGGCGCAGGTCGCGGCCGCACGCGCGGCCGAGCAGCAAGTCCGGGAAAAGCTCAAGGGACGTGTCAAGGGCGAGCTGGCGACGGTCGCGCAAGTCCGGGCGCAGATCGCCACGGCCCAGGCGCAGTTGAAGATGTCAGAAGCGCAAGTCCAGACGACCCGCGCCCAGCTCGAGACCGCGCGTTGGGACCTGTCGCAGACGACTGTCGTTTCGCCGGGCAACGGCACGATGGTGAACGTGATGCTCCGGCCCGGCTTCTTCGTCGCCGGCATGCCCTTCAACGAAGTGATGACGTTCGTCGACGACGAGTATCAGATCTTCGCGCTGTTCGGCCAGAACGAGCTGCATCAGGTCGCCGCCGGCAACGAAGCCGAGATCACGCTCCAGACGTATCCGGGGCGCGTGATCAAAGCGCACGTAGACTCCGTGATCTGGGCGCAGGGACAGGGCCAGGTCGAGGCCTCCGGTGACCTGCCCCGGACGACGTTCGTCCCGCCACCTGGCAGGTTCCCCGTGAAGCTCGTCGTCGGCGAACACGATAAGGCGCTGTTCGTTGCCGCAGGCGCGCGCGGATCGGCGGCGCTCTACACGGATCATCTCAAGATCGTGCACATCATCCGCAAGGTGCTGCTGCGCGTGGCCTCGTATCTCGACTACGTCATCATCAAGCACAGCATCAGCCTCCACTGAGAGATCGTGATGATGCCCGCCGGCTTCGCCGATCGTCGCTCGCAGGCTGTGGCGGGCCTGTGCCTGATCGCCGGCCTGCTCGTCAGTGCGACCGGCTGCCGGGTGAAGAATCCGCCCGACGCCGTGGCCATCAAGGATCAGGCGTTGCCGACTGTAGAAATCCCGGCGCAGTGGACCGCGGCCGGCGCGGCCGCCGGGCTGGTCGGAGGCAACTGGCTGGCCGCGTTCTCCGATCAGCAGTTGACTGCCGCTGTGGCGGAGGCCATCGCCCACAATGCCGACTTGCGCGTGGCGGTGGCGCGCGTCGAGCAGGCGCGGCTCCACGCGAAGCTTGCCGGCGCGAAGCTGTACCCTTCGGCCGACTTTCTCGCTCGCGGCGGCGGCGAGATGTCGGGTGACAACTCCGGCCTGCAGGGCGTGGCCCTCTCGATGACGTGGGAGCTCGACCTCTGGGCCCGCGTGCGCTACGGCCGCGCGGCGGCCGGCGCGGACGCCGCCTCCGTGCTGGCGGATTTCGAGTACGCACGCCAGTCGCTGGCCGCGCTCGTCGCCAAGAGCTGGTTCCTCGCGATTGAAGCCAGTCTGCAAGCCGAGGTGGCCCGCGCGACCATCCGGGACACCGAAGAGCTCGTGCGTCTGGCCGAGGCGCGGTCGCGCATCGGCGTCGGCAACGAGGAAGAGGTCTTCGTGGCCCGCGCGTCGGTGGGAGGCTACCGTGACAGCCTGCGTCAGCTCGAGCTGGCACGCGAACAGGCCATTCGCGCGCTCGAACTGCTGCTGGGCCGCTATCCCGCGGCTGCCGCCGTCGTCAGTCCGCAACTGCCCAATCAGCCCGGCGCCCTGCCGGGCGGGCTCCCTTCCGAGCTCCTCGAGCGCCGGCCCGATGTGAGAGCTGCCGAGCGCCGCATCGCCGCGGCGTTCTACCGGGTCGGCGAGGCCAAGGCGGCGCGTCTGCCGGCCATCGCGCTCACGGGCAGCGTCAATTCGATCTCGAGCGATCTCTTCGTGCTGGCGGATCGTGACAACCCGGCCTGGAGCCTCGGCGTGAATCTGCTCGCGCCGATCTTCCGGGGCGGTGCGCTCAAGACGCAGGTCGAGATTCGAACAGCCGAACAGAAGCAGGCCATCGCGGCATTTGCCGTCGTCGGCCAACGCGCCTTCGGCGAGGTGGAGAACGCGCTCGCCGCCGAAATCGCCGCGCGCGAGCGCGAGCAGATTCTCACCCAGACACTGGCCGACAGCCGGCGCGCCCTCGAGATCGTGCAGACGCAGTTCAAGGTCGGCAGCACCGATCTGCGATTCGTGACGCAGCGCCAACTCGCGTTGAACGCGTCGCAATCTGCCGTCATCCGCGTGCAGACCGAGCAGCGTGTGCAACGCGTCAACGTGCATCTGGCGCTCGGCGGCAGCTTCGAGATGCTCCCCGAGCCCGAGAAACAGGGCGGATCCTCCGGCAGCAGGCCAGACCGCCGCGCTGACCTTCACCTCTCCGGGATCGCGCTCGCTGACAGTCGCGGAGGCCGGCGCATTGGCCACGTACATCGTCTGTGACGGGAACGCGATCGCCGTCCCCTCGCGTTCGACGATGTCGGTGATGGCGAAGAGCAGTTGTTCCTGGATCTCCAGGAAGTGATTCCAATCGCGGGCACGCAGGTAGCCGAACAGCTCCACGTCGAGAGAAGACTGATTGAGTTGAACGAACCGGACCCGGACCGACTCGCGATCGACCGACGGATGTTCGTCGAGCAGCCGGCGAAACCCGTCGACAACGGCGCGCAACTGTTTCGGGGTGGTCTCGTATCGAAGTCCCACGACGGGGTGGAACCAGAACTTGTCCCGGGCCGAGATCGTCTCGAGGCTCGCGTTCGCGATCTGACTGTTGGGGACGCTCACGACCGTCCGATCCATCGTGCGGATGCGCGTCGAGCGCAGGCCGATGTGGTCGACCGTCCCGACCACGTCGCCCATCTTCAGGAAGTCTCCGACCCGGACCGCCTGATCCAGGATCAGCGACGTCCCCGCGATCACGTTCTCAAGCGTCTTCTGTGCCGCGAGCGCCACCGCGATGCCGCCGACGCCGAGCCCCGCCAGCGCCGGCGTGGGGTCGATCCCGAAGCGCCGGATGAGCACGACTACGCCGACGACGATCACGATGAAGTCCACGACCCGGCGTGCCAGGCGCAGAAGCGACGCGGCGCCGCCGACGCCCGCGGCACCGGTGCGGCGGCGAATGTGCCGCTCGATGACGCCGTTCCCCAGGATCACGAGCCAGACCACCGCGGTGATCGTCATCACGGCGGCGACACTCGACCAGAACTGGCGCACGAGCAGCGGGGCCGGAAGGCTGGAGCGGAACCACTGAATTGCGAGGGCCAGGAGCAGCAGGCGAATCGGTGCAGGCAGCAGCTCACGAGCGAACAGGGTCGACGTCTTGAACAGCCGCCTCCAGACGCGCCGGATGAGCGGGGTCAGAATCCTGTTCAGGACGACCGTGAGCAAGTAGAAGATTGGCAGGCCCAGGAGCACGGCCGTCCACTCGAGCAGCCGCACGCCGCCGACGCGCGTGTTGGTCAAAAACCTCGGAATGCCGACGTTGCCCCACCTGAGCGTGATTTCGTCGTACACGGCCGGGACGGCGGCAAGCGTCCGGTCAGAGAACAGCCACACCGGTCCGTCCGGGCCGGCCACGCGGTCCAGCACGATCTCGACGTCGCCGTCGGTCCCCTCGACCATGCCCACGAACTCCTGAGTGGCTCGCAGCGGATTGTCGAGCGAGCCCTCCGGCGCATCGCTGAGCCGCGTCAACCGCGTGGACAGTCGGACATCGAGGACCACGAACAACTGGCGGGCGAGCACAGCGGCCGCCTTGCCGGTGAGCGCCGTGCTGAGGTACTGGGCCGCCAGTTCGTCCTGACCTGCGCGTGCGGCGTCGAGGAACCCGCGAACTGTCCCGCGAGGTGTCTCTCTGCCGAGCCGGTCCTTCCTGGTCTCGGCCGGGGCCGCGGCCTGAGACGACGGAGAGGTAGAGATCTGGCCGTGCCCAACGACCGGAGTCAAGAGCGCCAGGAGCGTGAGGGCGAGCCGCGCCGCCGATCGAAGCCGGAGCGTCACGTGAGAACGCTTTGCGAACTGCGTGCCGCTTCGTGCGGCTCGGGGCGAACCGTTTTTGCGGGCGATTTGGCGCGCCCCCGGAATGCCGGAGATCGATCCGACCGGCCGGACGCGTGGCGCCCGCGACATTCCGCCGATCGGCCGACGTCGCTGGCAGGCGCTGTGCAGTCAGCACGGACCGGGGCGGGCCAGCACGGCAGATATCGGAGGGGTCATGATCCGGGTGATTCAGTCGGTGGTGTGCATGTCTTTCATCGCCCTTCTGCCATGTGCGGCGCGAGCGCAGGACGTGCCACCGCCGGCGGCTCAGCCCGCCGAGAAGCCGCCCCCGGACAAACAGGACAAACAGGAGGCGCGGCCGACCGGGCTGCCGGCGAAGATCACGTGGAAGTTCAACTTCGACGCCGGATGGGGCTCGTTCGGGTTCGCCAACTCGCTGTTCGACAACCCCAGGGAACCAGGCGTCAACGAGAACCTCAGCGATCAGTGGTTCGAGGGGTACATGAAACCGGCGCTGTCGGGGGCGTACAGGCTGGCCTCGTCCAGCGAGATCTACGGCAAGCTCAGCGCGGTCGGCGAGCGCACCTACGGGTCGGTGCCTGCGGACTTTGGCGCGGACGTCTCGTCCTTTCAGGCCGAAGATCTCTCGATCGGCTGGCGATCGGGCAAGTCGCTCGAACGGCTGGGCGAGAACGGACTCGACTTCGTCGCCGGCCGAACGCAGTACCGCCTGGGCCACGGGTTTCTGCTGTTCGACGGCGCGGCAGAAGGCGGCAGCCGCGGCGGGTACTGGACCAACGCGCGCAAGGCGTTCGAGTTCGCCGCGATCGGGCGCGTCAAGCCGGGGCCACACCTGGCCGAGGTCTTCTACCTCGACAAGGACGAGCTTGCCGAAAGTGACAGCGGCAGCCGGCTGTGGGGCGCCAACTACGAGCTCACGATCGGCGAGGAGACGACGCTCGGCGCGACCTACATGAAGTGGTTCGCGGATCCGCTGATGACGACCGGGCCGCGACGGGTTGAATGTGTTCAACGTGCGGGCGTACACGGCGCCCGTCACACGCGCACCTGGTTTGTCGTTCGAGCTCGAGTATGCGTCAGAGCGAAACGGTGACGTGCTCTCGTCCGACGCCTGGACAGTGCAGGCCGGCTACGAGCTCGACAAGGTCGCGTGGAAGCCGACGCTGTCGTACCGCTACGCCTTCTTCGCAGGGGACGATCCGGAGACGACCCGCAGCGAGGCCTTCGATCCCCTGTTCCCGGGCTTCTACGACTGGGGCACGTGGTGGCAGGGCGAAATCGCCGGCGAGTACTTCCTCTCCAACTCGAATCTGATCTCGCACCTCGTACGCGTGCACTTCGACCCGACCGATGCGATCGGCGGCGGCCTGATGTTCTATCAGTTCAAGGCCGACAAGCCCGCCTCGGTGGCCCCGGGCGTCACGGACAAGGATCTGGCGTTCGAGTTCGACGCCTACGTGGACTGGAAGCTGAACAGCAACTTCACCGTCAGCTTCCTCGGCGCGTTTGCCGATCCTGGAAAGGCCGTCGAGCAGGCGAGCGGACGGACGAAAAACTTTGCCTACGGCATGGTCTACGTCGGCTACAGCTTCTAACGACATGACTTCATGCCCTTCATGTCATCCGCCGAGTCCGATCGCGATCGCGACGAGCAGCACGCCGAGCAGCATCACGGCGAGACCGGCCCGCCACGGCCGGTACCCGCCGTAGCGTCCCAGCAGCGCACCGGCCACGAACATCATCGCGAGCGCGACCGCGTTCGACACGCGCGTCGCGAGTTGGACGTCGGAGACGACAAGGAACGGAATCGCCACCGGGAACGTGGAGAGGAACACCAGCAGGAACACGCCGAGCGCGCGAAGCCAGTCCTCTTTTTTCGGGGCGGGGGCGGCCGGGACCTCGCGCATGCCGAGCAGAGCATGCCGGACCCGCTCGAAATCGGCGGCCGTCAGGGTCGACGCCATGACCGGCGACAACGCGCCGGTGATGACGCGATGCGCATCCTCGGGCGTCGTGGCGGCGCGGATCGTGCGGATCGTCAGGAGACCGTGGCCGCGTTCCACCAGGGCGCTCATCAGGAACATCACGGCGTCAACGAGCCCCCACGCGATGTTGCACCCGAGGACGCCGACCAGCATCGTCCGCACGTCGTTGCCCTCGCCGGTCGCCGCGCCGAGCGTGGCCGTGAACGTCAGGGCCATGATGAGCCCGAAGAGGATCTCCGAGACTCGGTCGACCGGGTCGAGCAGGCGTTGCCGGCGTGCGAGACGGACCGGGTCCATGGCGGCGCGCTAACTGCCGCTCGAGGCGGCGTGATCCTTCGCGGCCGCCGTTTTTCCGAGCTCGAGTGCTTCATCAGCGGACGTCGTGGCGAACAGCTGCATCAGACTGGCGACGACACCGGACCAGCCGGTCTGATGGCTGGCGCCCAGCCCGGCGCCGTTGTCGCCGTGGAAGTACTCGTAGAACAGCAGCAGATCGCGCCAGTGCGGATCCTCCTGAAACTTGCGCGCGTCGCCGTAGACCGGCCGCCGGCCCTGGCCGTCTTTCAGGAAGATTCCGGACAGGCGCCGTGACAGCTCTTCGGCGACCTGGTACAGGTTCATGTGGCGTCCGGACCCGGTGGGACACTCCACGGTCAAGCGGTCGCCGTAGTACAGGAAGGTACTGAAGCAGCGCGCGGATGATGAGCGCGTTGACCGGCATCCAGATCGGCCCGCGCCAGTTGGAGTTGCCGCCGAACATCCCGCTGTCCGATTCGGCCGGAAGATACGACACGCCGTACTCGGTGCCGTGGACCCGCAGGACGTACGGATGCTCCGCGTGGTACCTGGAGATCGACCGGATGCCGTACGGGCTCAGGAACTCGTTTTCGTCCAGCATCCTGGCGAGCACCCGCCGAAGCTTGTTCTCGTTCAGAATCGCCGCGAGCAGGCGATCGTTCACGCCGCGTACCGCCGGATCCTGGATGAATGCCGCGAGCTCCGGCCGCACGGACAGGAACTGCTGGAACCTGGGAACGAGCTGCGGGTATTTTTTCAACAGTGTTCGCTCGAACACCGTGACGGCGCAGAACGGCAGCAGGCCCACCATCGATCGGACCTTCAGCCGCTGGGCCGCGCCGTTTGGCAGCCTGAGGACGTCATAGAAGAATCCGTCCTCTTCATCCCACATGCCGACATCGCCGCCCGCATGGATCATCGACGCGCCGATCCAGAAGAAGTGCTCGAGGAACTTGAGGCACATGTCGATGTAGGCGGGCTTCTCCTGCGCCAGTTGCCCGCAGATCTCGAGCATGTTCTGGCAGAAGAGCGCCATCCACGCCGTGCCGTCCGCCTGCTCCAGGTGTCCGCCGGTCGGCAGCGGCGAGCTGCGATCGAAGACGCCGATGTTGTCGAGCCCGAGGAAGCCGCCCTCGAAGACGTTGTTGCCTTCGCGGTCCTTGCGGTTCACCCACCAGGTGAAGTTGAGCAGCAGCTTGTGGAAGACGCGCTCCAGCCAGTCCAGATCGCCCTGGCCGCGGCGGGCCTGCTCGCGCCGGAAGGTGTAAACCGTGGACCAGGCGTGCACCGGCGGGTTGACGTCGCCGAAGTTCCATTCGTAGGCGGGAATCTGCCCGCTCGGATGCAGGTACCGTTCGTTGAGCATCAGGTCGAGCTGCTGCTTCCCGAAGTCCTCGTCCACCAGGTCGAGCGCGATCACGTGGAAGGCCAGATCCCAGGCGGCGTACCACGGGTACTCCCACTTGTCGGGCATCGAGAGGATGTCCCGGTTCTGCATGTGATGCCAGCGATCGTTGCGCGGCGCCGCCCGTGTCTTCGGCTTGAACGGATGGGCGCCTCGGTCGGACAGCCACCGATCCACGTCGTAGTTGTAGAACTGCTTGGTCCACAGCATTCCAGCCAGCGCCTGGCGCATCACGAGGGCGGCGTCGGCGTTGAGTGACGACGGAATCACCGCGGCGTAGAACTCGTCCGCCTCGCGCCGGCGGGCGGTCATGACGGCGTCGAAGTCCGCGCCTATCCCTGCCGCCTCCGACAGGCGGAGCCGCACCACCCGCGACGCGCCGGCGTCCACCGTCAGCACGTGGTGCGCCGCGCTCTTCGTTCCCGTTGCGGCCGGATTCACCGCCTGCCGCTTGCCGTGCACTACGTAGTTGTCGAAGGCGTCCTTCACGTAGGGACTGGCGTTCAACTGTCCGTCGATGCGCGCGGCGTTGGTGTCGTTCTCGGTGAAGAGCCAGACCGGCGAGCCGTCGGCGGAGAGGACGCGGGTGCCCAGCTCCGGGTGCGACGCGACGACGCCGCCTTTGGCGAGTGTCAGCGACGGCCGGACCGCAGGCGCCTGACCCCATGACCAGATGTTCCGAAACCAGAGCGTCGGCAGGACGTGCAGCGTCGCCGGCTTCGGGCCGCGATTGGTGACGGTGATCTCGATCAGCAGGTCCTCGGGCGACGCCTTCGCGTACTCGACGAACACGTCGAAGTAGCGGTCGCCATCGAAGACGCCCGTGTCGAGCAGCTCGTACTCGAAGTCCGTCCGGCTCCGGCGTGCGTTCGTCTCGACGAGGTCGGCGTACGGGTAGGCGGCCTGCGGATACTTGTACAGATACTTCATGTACGAGTGGGTGGGCGTCGAGTCGAGATAGAAGTAGTACTCCTTGACGTCCTCGCCGTGATTGCCTTCGCTGTTCGTCAGGCCGAACAGGCGTTCCTTGAGGATGGGGTCCTGTCCATTCCAGAGCGCCAGCGCGAAGCAGAGCAGCTGCCAGTCGTCCGAGACGCCCGCGAGTCCGTCTTCGCCCCATCGATACGCCCGCGAGCGCGCCTGGTCGTGACTGAAATGGCCCCACGCGTCGCCCGACTCGCTGTAATCCTCGCGCACCGTGCCCCACTGGCGCTCGGACAAGTAGGGTCCCCACTTGCGCCAGGGTGTCCGTGCGTCACGGGCCGCCGCCAGCCGGCTGAATTCCGCTCCTGTTCGTCGCTCCATGATGATCCAATCCTGTCGAAATGCGATCGCTCACCAACGGTCAGAACGGCCAGGTCCAGCTGGCCAGCTCCTGACGGTCGGTGCCGTGCTCGTGCGCGTAGCGCATGTTGTCGATGATGGCGTTCTTCATCTCCTCTTTCAGGTGCGCGGCCTTCGCGCAGAGCTTCGGCACCCGATCGATGACGTCGATGACGAGGTGGAAGCGTGACGTCTCGTTCAGCATCGCCAGCTCGAGCGGCGTGTTGATGTTGCCCCGCTCCTTGTAGCCGTGCACGTGCAGGTGGTCGTGGCCCGTGAACCGGTACGCGAGCTTGTGGATCAGCCACGGATAGCCGTGGAAGTTGAAGATGATCGGCTTGTCCGTGGTGAACAGCGAGTCGAACTCCCGCTCGGTCGAGCCGTGCGGATGCTCGCTGGCGGGCAGCAGCCTGAACAGATCCACGACGTTGATGAAGCGCAGCTTCAGGCCGGGAGCCCGCTCGCGCAGGATGGCGGCCGCCGCCAGCGCTTCCATCGTCACCACGTCGCCGCAGCAGGCCAGCACCACGTCCGGTTCCTCGCCGGCATCCGTGCTGGCCCGGGCCCAGATGCCGAGGCCCTTGGCGCAATGAATGATGGCCTCGTTGATGTTCGTGAACTGCAGGTGCTTCTGCTTGTCGGCCACGATCACGTTGATGTAGTCGGTGCTGCGCAGGCAGTGATCCGCAACGGCCAGCAGCGTGTTCGCGTCGGGCGGCAGATAGACGCGCGTCACGGTCGGACTCTTGTTCGTCGCGAGATCGATGAATCCGGGATCCTGGTGCGAGAAGCCGTTGTGGTCCTGCCGCCAGACCGTGGAGGACAGCAGGATCGTCTCCGAGGACACCGGGGCGCGCCACGTCACGTGGTTCTTCGAGATGTCCAGCCATTTGGCGTGCTGGTTGAACATCGAATCGATCACGTGCGCGAAGGCCTCGTACGTGTGAAAGAACCCGTGCCGGCCCGTGAGCAGGTAGCCCTCCAGCCAGCCGATCAGGGTGTGCTCCGACAACATCTCCATGACGCGGCCGTCCTGCGAGAGCTCGCCGCCGTCGGCGTCCTCGGGCAGGAAGTCCGCCATCCAGGTCTTCTTGCTCGCCTCGTACACGGCCTGCAGCTTGTTCGACGCGGTCTCGTCGGGCCCGAACAGCCGGAAATTCGTCGGGTTGTTCTTCAGGACATCTCTCAGGTACTCCCCGAGCGGTCTGGTGTTCTCGTGGTTGACCGTGCCGCGGGAGGGCACCGTCACCGCATACTGCCGGAAGTCGGGCAGCTTGAGATCCTTGCGCAGGATTCCGCCGTTCGCGTGCGGGTTGGCGCTCATGCGCCGGGTCCCGCGCGGCGCGAGGGCCCGCAGCTCCGGCACGAGCCGCCCGTGCTCGTCGAACAGCTCCTCGGGCTTGTAGCTGCGCATCCAGTCTTCGAGCAGTTTCAGATTCGCCGCGTTGTCGCGCACGTCGCTGAAGGGCACCTGGTGCGAGCGCCACGAGCCTTCCACCTTGTGGCTGCGGATCTCTTTCGGTCCGGTCCAGCCCTTCGGCGACCGCAGCACGATCACGGGCCAGCGCGGCCGCGACGGCCGCTTCGAGTCGCGCGCCGATTTCTGCAGCGTGCGAATCTGGTCGATCGCGTGTTCGAGCGTCCCGGCCATCGCCTGATGCATCTCGGCCGGGTCGTCACCCTCGACGAAATAGGGTGTGTAGCCGTAGCCGATGAACAGCGCCTCCAGTTCCTCGTGGCTGATGCGCGCCAGGATCGTGGGATTGGCGATCTTGTAGCCGTTGAGGTTCAGGATCGGCAGCACCGCGCCGTCGCGTACGGGATTGAGGAACTTGTTGGAATGCCACGCGGTGGCGAGCGGACCCGTCTCCGCCTCGCCGTCGCCGACGACGCACGCCGACGATGAGATCGGGGTTGTCGAACGCCATGCCGTACGCATGCGACAGGCTGTAGCCGAGCTCGCCCCCTTCGTGGATGGACCCGGGCGTCTCCGGCGTGACGTGGCTCCCGATGTGGCCGGGGAACGAGAACTGCTTGAAGAACTTCTGCATTCCCTCCGCATCCTCGCTCTTGTCCGCGTAGATCTCCGAGTAGGTGCCCTCGAGATAGGCGGGCCCGAGCACGCCGGGAGCGCCATGGCCGGGACCGGCGACGAACACGACGTCGAGATCGTGCTTGACGATCAGCCGGTTCAGGTGCACCCACACGAACGACAGCGCCGGGCTGGCGCCCCAATGACCGAGGAGCCGGTGCTTGACGTCGTCGGTGTGCAGGGGCTGCTGGAGGAGTGGATTGTCCTTCAGATAGATCATGCCGACCGACAGGTAATTGCAGGCCCGCCAGTACGCGTCTGTCAGTGCCAGCTCCTTCTCCGTCAGGACACCAATGGCCATACGAGCTCTCCCAACGGTCAGAGCCGGCCGTCGCTTCCCAGAGTGCCGGCGAGCCGCCTCAGTAACGGTCGGGCACGAAGCGCCGCCGCGCGATCGACGCGTCGTCGTTGTAGGCGCGCTTCATCGAGCGCTTCGGCAGCTTGACCTTCGGATCGGGCAGCTTCTTGTAGGGGATGAGCGAGAGCAGATGTGCGATCGTGTTCAGGCGTGCCGTGCGCTTGTCGTCCGACTTCACGATGTACCACGGCGCGAAGCTCGTGTCGGTCTTCTTGAGCATGATGTCGCGGGCGCGGGAATAGTCGTACCAGCGGCTCCGGGAGGGCAGGTCCATCGGGCTCAGCTTCCACTGCCGGACCGGATCGGTGATCCGGGCCTCGAAGCGCCGTTTCTGCTCCTCGTTGCCCACCTCCAGCCACAACTTGATCAGGAGGATGCCCCCGTCGATCATGAACTTCTCGACCTCGGGGCACACCTTCAGAAACCGCTCGTGCTGTTTTTCCGTGCAGAAGCCCATCACGTATTCGACGCCTGCGCGGTTGTACCAGCTCCGATCGAAGATGACGACTTCGCCCGCTGCCGGGAAATACTGCATGTAGCGCTGCATGTACATCTGTGATTTTTCGCGATCGGAGGGCGCCGGCAGGGCGACGACTCTGAAGATGCGCGGGCTGAGCCGTTCGGTGATCGCGCGAATCGTGCCGCCCTTGCCCGCGCCGTCGCGCCCTTCGAAGATGACGATGACGCGCAGCCCGGCCTCCTTCACCCAGCGCTGAAGGTGGCACAACTTGACCTGGAGTTTTCGCAGCTCTTTCTCGTACTTCTTCCGCTTCATCGTCATCTCCACACGCGGCACACGGGCCGCCGGCCGTCTCAGAGGTCGGCCGTTTCGCCGCGAACCTCCGCGACGTAGTCGAGCCCGCGAATGTTCGTCACGAAGTCGAACTGCACGGTGGCCTCGCGCGCGGATTCCGTGACGCTCAACAGCGACGTGAAGTGATCCGAGCAGATCCGCCGGCGCATGTCCGCTTCGGTCGCCCAGAGCTCCGTGTAGCGCACCGTGCCATCCGGTTCCATCCACGCGCTGCATTCCACGCAGCCGTGATCGCTCCGCGTGCTCAGCAGGAGGAAGCGAAGGGCTTCGAGCAGGCTCGGCGCTGCGCGCGCCGACGTCGCACGAAGCGCGACGACGAGCCGGACCATGTCCCGGCCAGTCGCATCAAACGTTCCAGTTGACCCGCCGATTGACCGCACCGATTAGCTCCATCACATCAACAACTTAAGAAGGCGTCGCTCGACCCGGGGCCGTCGCCCGCCAGGCGCGAACCTTCGGCAGGACAGAGGTTCTCCGGCATGCTGGAGGCGCCGGAGGGCTGCCCACCTACTTGACCTTCCTGACGCCGGTGAGTTGGATCAGCTCCAGCGAGTAGTCGGCGACGACGAACACGTCCTGCTTCACCGTGACCGACGCGGCGGGTGAGAGCACGCCGGTTCCGTTGCCGGCGTCGTCCACGACGAGATCGAGAATGGCAAAGTCGTGCCCGGCCTTCGGCTTTGCGCCCGGGACTCCGGCGCCCAGGAACAGGATCGGCTTGTCGGTCACGATCGTCAGGAGCCTGCCGCCTCCGGTGCGTCGCTCGAGCGTCAGCCGTGAGGGCGTCGCCGGGGCGTCGCCGAGTTTCACCGAACCCGTCGGCGCCACTCCGACGAGCGCCTTCTGGAGCGCGGCCGCGCCACCGGTCTTGAACGCGGCCAGCAGCTTGTCCACCTCGCTCTGCGACATCTTCCGGTCGATGACGACGGTGACCGGGGCAGTCGCGGTCGCCCCGGCCGACGTCTTGACCGTGGCGGTCGCGGTGAACGTCTCAGGACCGGCCTGAGCGCGAGCGATCGCGGCCGCCGAGACCACGATGGCCACTGAGAGCAAACCGCTGAGGGCTGTCTTTCGCATACGGGGGCCTCCTGGAATCATCCGTACGTGGGTCTCGTTGCACTAGCCGTGCCGACTCGGCAGATGTCGCCTGTGTCACGCGAACGGCCTGACTTTCGGTCGCGATCCGGCTGCGTGCCGATTCGCGCCGTCGAGCTGTGCCTCCGGCATCGCGGAGACCATCCGAAATGCCGGGGTTCGATCTGGCCGGCGGGACGTGGAGTTGGTGAGGCCACCGGTGGCACGCAGTGTGCTGCATACAGGCGCGAGCATGCCTCCGGACGCTCTCGCCGTCGTCTCCCAGGCTCTTCACGAGCCGGCGCAGCACGGACTCCCGCAGATGGCGCTCGAGATCGCGCGACCCTTCGGGTTTCCGATCACGAACTCCATGGTCGTCACGTGGATCGTCGCGGTGGGGCTCATCGTCTTCGCGCAGCTTGCGACACGCAAGATGACGCAGGTGCCGGGCGGCGCGCAGAACTTCCTGGAGTGGCTCGTCGAGAGTCTCTACGGCCTGCTCGAAAGCATCATCGGCTCGCACCTGGTCGAGCGGACGTTCTGGTTCTTCGGGACCATCTTCATTTTCATTCTCGCCACCAACTGGGTCGGCCTCCTGCCGGGCGTCGGCACGATCGGCTGGGGCCACCAGACCGCCGAAGGCTTCAGGGTCGAGCGGCCGCTCTTTCGCGGCGCCAACGCCGACCTCAACATGACGCTCGCGATGGCGCTGCTCTTCTTTGCGTTCTGGATCGTCTGGGCGGTGCGCGAAGTCGGCGTGAGCGGGATGGCGAAGGAGCTCTTCGCGCCCAAGGGAGAGACGACCGGCGCGCTCAAGGTGCTGATGATCGTGGTGTTCTTCGCGGCCGGCTGCCTCGAGATCGTCTCGATCCTGTTCCGTCCGGTGTCGCTGAGCTTCCGGCTCTACGGCAACGTGTTCGCCGGCGAGAACATGCTGGAAACCATGGCGACGATGGTGCCGGGGCTGGGCTGGCTGCTGCCGATTCCGTTCTATTTCATGGAGCTGCTGGTCGGGCTGGTGCAGGCGATGGTCTTCATGCTGTTGACCGCCGTCTTCACGCTCCTGATCTGCCACCACGAAGAAGCCGGGCCTGCGGCGACCGATGACGGGACACGCCGCGTTGGGGCCCGCATGACCGTGAGCCGCGTCACTGGCCGGCGACACGCAGAAAGGACACGCAGATGACCGGAAGTTTGCACGTCGGCCTCGCAGCGCTCGGCGCCGCGATCGGGGTCGGGTTGATCGGCATGGGCGCCTCGACCGCCGTCGGGCGCAATCCCGGCGCGTCCACGAAGATCATGGTCCAGTCGATTCTGGCCATTGCCTTCGCTGAGGCGATCGTCTTTTACGCGCTCTTCCTCGTGCAATAGACAGCGCGTGGTCGGGCGCTGCGGGCACGTGGCGCCGCGGCGCGAAGAAACGAGGTCGCGATCATGCTGGCTCTAGCACTGCAGGTGACCGCGGAGAGTGGCGGACAGGTCGGAGAAGTCGCCCGCGCGTTCGGCGTGGACTGGCCGCACCTGGGCGCCCAGATGATCAGCTTCGGCATCGTGTGCGCCGTGCTCTACGCGCTCGCCTACAAGCCGATTCTCAAGATCCTCGAGGCACGACGGCAGCAGATTGCGAGCGGTCTGGCCAACGCCGAGAAGATCAAGGCGGAGCTGGCCAGCATCGAAGTCGCGCGCCAGGACGTCCTGACGAAGGCCGGCGCGGAAGGCAAGCAGCTGATCGACGAGGCGCGCGCCGCGGCCGCGCGCGTGCAGGCCGCAGGAGACGCAGAAGGCGATCGCGGCCGCCGAACAGATCCTCGTGCGCGCCCAGGAGGCCACCGAGCGGGAACGCGCCAGATGCTCGCCGAGCTCAGGCGCGAGGTCGGCCGCCTCGTCGTGCAGACGACGGCGTCGGTCACCGGCAAGATCCTGACGGCCGACGATCAGCGTCGCCTCGCCGAAGAGACCGCGAGGCAACTGGCGCAGTAGCAGACGCATGAGCCGGAGCTGACGATGAAGGCGAACAGGAAAACCCGGCGAGCGGCGCGGCGACTGTTCCGCCTGTGCCACGTCGACGGACGGCTCGACGCGGAGCGCGTCCGGCTGGTGGCGCAGCGCGATTGCCGGATCGGGCCGCCGCGGCACGCTCGCGATTCTCGGAGACCTGTTGAGACTGGTGCGGCTCGATCGCGAACGGCACCGCGCGATCGTCGAGAGCGCCACGCCGCTTCCCGACGACCTGCGCAACGACGTCGAGACCGGTCTCGCCCGCGCCTACGGTCAGGGCTCGAGACGTCGTTCGAGATCAATCCGCGACTGATCGGCGGGATGCGCATCCGGGTCGGCAGCGACGTGTACGACGCGCAGCGTGCGGGCCAGGCTGGCCGCGCTCGAGGCGCGCCTGTGAAACCGAGAGTGAGGCAAGGACGACATGGCTGACTTGGTACACGAAATCGAAGCCCAGATCGCCGGCGCCAAAGCGGCGGCGGCCAGGCAGTCCGTGGGCGTCATCCGCGAGATTGGCGACGGCGTGGCCAAGGTCGAGGGGCTCGGCGACGTCATGCTGAACGAGATGCTCGACTTCGGCCACGGCATCACCGGCCTGGCCCTGAACCTCGACGAGACCGAAGTCGGCGTCATCGTGCTCGGCGACTACACGCAGCTCGCAGGAAGGCGGCGAGGTGCGGGCGACCGGCAAGCTGCTGCAGGTGCCGGTCGGCAAGGGCCTGCTCGGCCGCGTCGTCAACACGCTCGGCGAGCCGCTGGACGGGAAGGGCCCGATCCCGAGCGACGTCGCGTACCCGGTCGAGAAGCTCGCGCCCGGCGATCATCCGGCGCCGTCCGGTCGGCCAGCCGGTGCAGACCGGCATCATGCCGATCGACGCGATGATTCCGATCGGCCGCGGCCAGCGCGAGCTGATCATCGGCGATCGCTCGACGGGCAAGACGACGATCTGCATCGACACGATCATCAGCCAGGCGCGCCTCAACGCGGCGGCCGAGGCGGCCGGCGACACGAGCTATCGACCGCTCTACTGCATCTACGTGGCGATCGGACAGAAGCAATCGACGATCGCGCGGATCATCGGCGTGCTGGAAGCAGGCCGGCGCGATGCCGTACACCATCATCCTCGCCGCGCCGGCGTCGGACTCGGCGACCAGCCAGTACCTCGCGCCGTTTGCCGGCGCGGCGATCGGCGAATGGTTCATGGACCACGGCATGGACGCGCTCATCGTCTACGACGATCTGTCCAAGCACGCGGTCGCCTACCGGCAGGTGTCGCTCGTGTTGAAGCGCCCGTCGGGCCGCGAGGCCTATCCGGGCGACGTGTTCTACCTCCACAGCCGGCTGCTCGAGCGCGCCGCGCGTGTCGGCGAGAAGTACGGCAACGGCTCGCTGACGGCGCTGCCGATCATCGAAACGCAGGCGGGCGACGTGTCCGCCTACATCCCCACCAACGTCATCTCGATCACCGACGGACAGATTTTCCTGGAAACCGACCTGTTCTACCAGGGCATCCGGCCGGCGATCTCGGTCGGCATCTCGGTGTCGCGCGTCGGATCGGCGGCGCAGCTCAAGGCCATGAAGCAGGTCGCCGGGCAGCTCAAGGGCGATCTCGCGCAGTTCCGGGAGCTGGCCGCCTTCGCCCAGTTCGGATCGGAGCTGGATGCGGCGACGCAGGCCAAGATCGACCGCGGCAAGCGCATCGTCGAGCTCTTCAAGCAGCCGCAGTACAGCCCGATACCGGTCGAGGTGCAGGTGGGCGTGATCTGGGCGGTGCAGAACGGCTACGTGGACGACGTGCCGGTCGAGCGCATCAAGGAGTTCCAGGCCGCGCTGGACCGACTTCCTGACGACGCGAAAGGCGGCGCTGCTCCAGAAGATCGCCGCAGGAGAAGGCGTTGAGCCCGGAGCTGACGGCCGAGCTCAAGGCGGCGGCCGATCAGTTCAAGCAGACGTGGAAGAAGTAGGTCATGGCCAGTCCCCGGGATCTTCGCCGGCGCATCAGGTCGATCGGCGGCACCGCGCAGATTACGAAAGCGATGCAGATGGTGGCGGCGTCGAAGATGCGCAAGGCGCAGCAGGCCGCGCTGACCGCGGCGCCGTTTGCGCGCCGGCTGTATCGCATGCAGCGCACCGCGACCACGCGGGCCGACGATTTCGAGCATCCGCTCATGCGACGTGCGTCCGGTCCGCCGGCGCGCCGTCATTCTGATCGCCGCCGACAAGGGGCTGTGCGGCGCGCTCAACACCAACGTCTTCCGCCTGGCCGCGCAGTTCGATCCCGCGACGACGGTCTTCATCACCGCGGGCCGCAAGGCCGCACAGTTCGTGGCCCGGACCAGGCGGCAGCTGGTCGCGGAGTTCGCCTACGGCGACTCGCCGACGTTCGCCGAGGCGCGGGCCATTGCGGCCTTTGCGCGCGGACCTCTTTCTCAAAGGCGACGTGGACCAGGTGCTCATCGTCGCCACCCGGTTCGTCAACACGCTGACGCAGGAGGCGGTCACCATCGAGTATCTGCCGGTCGGAGAGATCACGGGCCTGCAAGGTGCCGGGCGCCGAATCGGAAGAGGCGCTCGCCGCCGACACCGCCGAGACCGTGTTCGAGCCCAGCGCGGAGTCGGTCCTGGGCTACCTGCTCGGCCACTACCTCAACATCTACATCTACCACATCCTGCTCAACGCCAAGGCGAGCGAGCAAAGCGCCCGCATGGTGTCGATGAAGAACGCGACCGACAGCGCCGACAGACTGATCAAGGAGCTGAAGCTCGAATACAACAAGCTGCGACAGGGCAACATCACCAAGGAATTGCTGGAGATCGCGGGCGGCCAGGCGGGATGACCGTCGGCCAGGCTCGCGTTTCGTCATCAGGGAGGCACATGAACATCGGCAAAGTCGTGCAAGTCGTGGGTCCGGTGGTCGACGTCGAATTTCCCGACGCGCTTCCGCCGATCTTCAACGCCCTGACCGTGGACTACACGGTGGAGAGCCAGCCGGTCACGCTGACGCTCGAAGTGCAGCAGCATCTCGGCGACAAGTGGATCCGGGCGATCTCGATGTCGGGCACCGAGGGGCTCAAGCGCGGCCTCAAGGTGACCGACAGCGGCGGACCGATCTCCATGCCGGTCGGCGAGGGCGTGATGGGCCGCGTCTTCGACGTGACCGGGAACCCGGTGGACGAGCGCGGGCCCGTCGACGGCGGACAAGTACTATCCGATCCATCGCCCGGCGCCGCCGCTCGTGGATCAGTCGACGTCGCCGCGAGGTGCTGTCCACCGGCATCAAGGTCATCGATCTGATCTGCCCGTTCCTGAAGGGCGGCAAGGTCGGCGCCTTTGGCGGCGCCGGCGTCGGCAAGACGGTCGTCATCATGGAGCTCATCAACAACATCGCCAAGCTCCACGGCGGCGTCTCGGTGTTCGCCGGCGTCGGCGAGCGCACGCGCGAGGGCAACGACCTCTACCACGAGATGTCGCAGGCCGGCGTCATCAACCAGGAGAACCTCGGCGCCTCCAAGATCGCGCTGGTCTACGGCCAGATGAACGAGCCGCCGGGCGCGCGCCTTCGCGTGGCGCTCTCGGGCCTGGCCATCACCGAGTACTTCCGGGACGAAAAAGGGCAGGACGTCCTGCTGTTCATCGACAACATCTTCCGGTTCTCTCAGGCCGGATCGGAAGTGTCGGCGCTGCTCGGGCGCACGGCGAGCGCCGTCGGCTACCAGCCGACGCTGGCGGCCGAGATGGGCGCGTCTGCAGGAGCGGATCACCTCGACGAAGAAGGGATCGATCACGTCCTTCCAGGCCGTGTACGTGCCGGCCGACGATTTGACCGATCCGGCGCCGGCGACGACGTTCGCGCACCTGGACGCGACGATCGTGCTCGAGCGATCGATCGCCGAGCTGGGCATCTATCCCGCCGTGGATCCGCTGGCGTCGACCTCACGCGCGCTGGCGCCGGAGATCGTCGGCGAGGAGCACTACGACGTCGCGCGGCGCGTGCAGCGGGTGCTGCAGCGATTCAAGGACCTGCAGGACATCATCGCCATCCTCGGCATGGACGAACTGTCGCCCGAGGACAAGACTGACGGTGTACCGCGCGCGCAAGATTCAGCGCTTTCTCAGCCAGCCGTTCAGCTCGGCGCAGGTCTTCACCGGCCGGGAGGGCAGGCAGGTGGCGGTCGCCGACACGGTGCGCGGCTTCAAGGAGATCCTCGACGGCAAGCACGACAGCGTCCCCGAAGGGAACTTCTACATGAAGGGCGGGATCGAGGAGATCCAGAAGGCCTGACGGGGATCTCACAATGGCCGACACGCTGAGACTCGAAATCATCACCCCGCAGGCGACGGTCTTCTCCGAAGACGTCACCATGGTCACGCTGCCTGTCATCGAGGGACAGATCGGCGTCTATCCGCAGCACGTCCGGCTGATCACGCAGATCGTGCCCGGCGAAGATCATCGTGAACCAGGGCGCCGACGGAGAGCTTCTTCGCCGTCGGCGAGGGTCTCGTCGAGATCGATCGCGCAACACGTGGCCATCGTGACCGACATGGCCATTCCGGCCGACCGCATCGACGAAGCCAAGGTCGAGGAGGCGCGCGCGCGCGCCGAGGCCCGACTGCGCGAGAAGATCTCCGACGAAGAAGTCGCGTCCGTCAACGCCTCGCTGGTCCGCTCGCTGGCGCAGCTGCAGGTCCGGCGCCGGCGCCGGACGTGACAAGGCAGAAGGCGCAATTCAGGAGCAGGAACCGGACCCGACCGGTCGTGAGCTCGTAGACCGCGCCGACCAGCTTCACGACGCCCTCCGCCATCCGCGCCTGACCCTCAGGCGTGTCGAACAGCTGGCGCATCGACCAGCGGACGTTCGCTTCCACGGCGGCGTTCACCTGGTCCTCGGGCGAGAGCGCCGGATCCGGCTTCGGCAGCCCGGGCAGGATGGTGCTGAGCAGGAGCGCGATGCGTGCGCGCTCCTGCGCGCCCTGCCATCTGACGGCCAGCGCCGCCTGCACGGCGCCGCATCCTTCGTGACCGAGCACCACGAACAGCGGCGTGTGCAGGTGGACGGCGGCGTACTGCAGCGTGCCCATCACCTCGGGAGAGATCACATTTCCTGCGATCCGCACGATGAACAGTTCCCCGAAGCCCGCGTCGAAGACGAGCTCGGGCGGCACGCGCGAATCGCTGCAGCCGATGATCGTCGCGTACGGGTGCTGCGCCTTCGCGAGCGACGCCAGGACTTCCTTCTGCACCGTCGGGAATCGCGCCTCTCCGCGTACGAAGCGCTCGTTGCCCGCGACGAGCCGGGCGAGCGCGCTCTCGGCGTCGAAGGCGGGCGGCGCGCCGGCGGTCATCGCAGGATCCCTCCAACGGGCGGGCGCGACTCCGGCGATCCGCCGAGCCCCTGCGAGTCGGCGATCGAGGCGAGGGCGAGATCCTCGGGGAGCGGGTAGTGCGCCGCGAGCGACAGCGTCAGCCGGCGCGTTTCCTGCTCGAGCGCCTCGAGGCGGTAGGGCGGCAGCGACTGGACGAGATTGTCGAGCATCGCGCGCATCCGGCGCGCGATCTGCACGTTGTTGGCGCCGCACATCCGGATCTCGTGACAGGACACGTGGACGAAGTCCTCCCAGTTCGGTGTCCGGTAGATGACGCGCGGGCGCCCGCTGCGATCCCGGATGGCCTCGCCGCGCAACTGCCGTTTGCCCACGACCCGCAGCAGGCGGTGGATCTGGTCGAGGGCGAGCACGGCCGTGGTCGGATCGTTGATCGCAGGCGAGAGCGCTTTCAGCCCGATGTCCACCATGATCCGGAACGAGAACAGCGGATCCTGTTCCATCGTGCGCTCCTCGCCGAAGGCGACGGTCGTGAGCAATCGGGTGTCATCGCAGGCCGTGGCGCCGCCGTAGAGCACGAAGAGCGGCTCCTCGCTCGCGACGAAGTCGCCGACCTGCGGCACGAACTCGATGATGCCGTCAGTGCGCTGCGCTTCGCGGACCAGCGTGTCCAGATCGACGGCGAGCACGATCTGGGACTTACCCGGGTGACGGACGATCCGTCGCGGCCCGTCCGCCGGCGCGACGGCGGTGTCGGCCACGTCGGGCGCCTCGCCGGCCAGGACCGGGTACACCGCCTTGATCACCGTCAACCCGTCGTCGCCAACGCGCGCGAGGATGCTGACCGGCCGCAGCAGCCGGGCGGCGTAGTCGATGAGGAACAGGAACGCCGCCATGCACGCGATGCCGAGCGCTGCGGTCAGGAACGTGACCAGCCCGCGTCCGGACGTCTCCACGCGGTTCAGGGCCATGATGGTGAACACGAGCGTGAAGACGAACAGCCCGACGCTGTACTTGACGACCTGGTTGCGCAGGAGCGTCGTCGCGATGATCCGGGGCGTCAGCTGGCCGCTGGCGATCTGAATGGCGACCAGGAGCGATCCGAACGTGAAGACCATGAACGACAGCGTGAGCGTGATCACCGACTGATACAACGACACGGCGCCTGAAGGCGTCAGTTCGATGAGCCGCCAGCCGATCCAGCCGTCGAGGACTCGCAGGATCGGCACGATCGCGAGCACGAGCAGGATCGCGAGAAACGGGACGATCCAGAGCGCCGATTTGAGGTAGCTCGTGACGCGGTACACGTTGTTCCACACGAGCTGCCGCTTCACGTACCGGTCCGCGCGCTGCCAGCTCTCGCTGGCTTTCGCGACGAGGGCAGACGACCACGCTCTTTTCGGATCCGGTACCTCACCGGTCGGTGGTGTCATGACTGGGCTCGATGACGTCCTGGGCACGGAACATGCTAGTCCATGTGCTTCGGGAAGATCGCGTCCAACCCGTGCGCCCGGCTAGCCGCCGCGAACCCACGACAGGTCGCGGGATGCGCTGTGTCCGGACGGCGTGTGGTCGCGGCTGTCGTGGCTTGCACGTGGCACGCCGTGTGCTTTGCAAAGACCGATGATGGCATTTGGGGCTGCCGCGTGGGTTCTGGTGTCGACCTTTCAGTTCCTTCAGTCCGGCCCGGCCCAGCCGGGCGCTCAGGCAGCGCAGGCGACGGTCACCTGCGCGTCGAAACCTGGCGACCGTGCGAGCTGTGCGGCCGACACGTCATCGGGCGTCGTGCTCATCCGATCGACCGGTCAGGCACCGTGTCTGCTCGGCAGGACGTGGGGGTACGACCAGACCAGCATCTGGGTCTCGGATGGCTGCAGCGCCGAGTTCGCCACGGGCCGCACCGTGGAAGCGGTGACGACGAAGCCGGGCGTGCCGCGACACGTGCCGAATGTCGGGTTTCTGCTCTTCGACGGGGAGAAGGGCCAGATTTATTTCCGGCTCTTCAGCTACGGGCGCTACCTGAATCAGAGGAATCTGGACGCGTCATACGTTGACGCCTTCGGCAACACCAAGACCGTGCAACGCCGCCAGGACATCCAGCTGCAGAAGTTCTTCGCTCCATTCTCCGGGTGGTTTCTCACGCCGAAGATGCGCTACTACCTGTACGTCTGGTCGTCGAACGCGTCGCAGGGCGATCCGGCCCAGGTCGTCGGCGCCGGCAACCTGACGTGGAGCTTCAACAGATTCGTGAGCGTGGGCGTCGGGATCACGTCTCTCCCGGCCGTCCGCAGCACCGAAGGCCAGTTCCCGTTCTGGCTCGGCGTGGACGATCGGCTGATCGCCGACGAGTTCTTCAGAGGGTCGTACACCTCGGGTGTCTGGCTCAAAGGTGAGCTCCACACCAAGCTCAAGTACCAAGTCATGTTCGCGAACAACCTCAGCACGCTCGGCGTGAGCGCCGCGCAGCTCGACAACAGGCTGAACACGCAGTCCTACTCGCTCCAATGGCTGCCCACGACCGGGGAGTTCGGTCTGTGGGGGACGTTCGGAGATTACGACGATCACCAGAACGTCGCGACCCGGCTCGCCGTGCACTACACCCACAGCCTCGAAGACAAACAGAGTCAGCCGGGGACGGAGGGGATCGAGAACAGCCAGATCCGGCTGACGGATGGCAGCGTCATCTTCACGCCCGACCTGTTCGGTCCCGGCATCACGGTGAATGAGGTGGACTACCGGATGACGAGCGTGGACGGCGGCATCAAGTACAGGGGCATGTCGCTCGAAGGCGAGTACTACTGGCGCTGGTTGAGCAACTACGGCGGCGTGAACACCGGCGGGATCCCCAACATCAAGGACCACGGCTATCAGATCCAGGCGTCGGCGATGGCCATTCCAAAGACGCTTCAGCTGTACTTCGGCGCCTCGCAGGTCTTCGGCTCGTACGGAAACCAGTGGGAAGTGCGCGGCGGCCAGAACTGGTACTTCATGAAGGAGCGCGGGCTCCGCCTCAATGGTGAGCTCATGTACGTGAACAAGTCGCCCGTCGGATACACGGCGTATCCGTACCCGGTCGGCGCGAAGGGCCCGGTGTTCCACATCAACCTGGAGATGAACTTCTGATCGAGCGCGAAGTAGAGGAAAGCTGACCGCCCGCAGACGAGCGTAGCGAGTCGGCCGCGAGCAACTAAACAAGGAGACAGGCACATGCTACGAAAGAAGGAACACCGAATCACGGGAGGCCTCTGGTCCGTGCCGCTGGTTCTGCTGACGGCTGGGCTCGGCGTCGCGTCCGCCCAGGACGCAGGGGCGCCGGCGCAGACGCAGAAGACCTCCGTGTCGGCCGTGTCGGCAAAACCGAGCCTCGAGGTGTACGGCTTCGCGATGCTCGACATCGGCCACGACTTCAAGCAGATCAACCCGAACTGGTTCGACACGTTGCGGTTGACGAAGCTCCCGAAGGTCGAGGACGAGTTCGGGCGCGACCACAACACGTTCGCCGGCGTGCGGCAGAGCCGCCTCGGCGTCAAGGCGAGCACGCCGACCGATCTCGGCATGCTGAACACGACCTTCGAGTTCGAGCTCTTCGGCACCGGCGTGGACGAGGGCCAGACGACGTTCCGTCTGCGGCACGCGTACGGCGAAGTCGGCAAGTTCGGTGCCGGTCAGTACTGGAGCCCGTTCATGGACATCGACGTGTTTCCCAATACCCTCGAGTACTGGGGCCCGACGGGCATGGTGTTCTTCCGCAACGTCCAGTTCCGGTACTACCCGTGGAGGAATGAGAAAGCCACCACCGTCCTCGCGGCAGAGCGTCCGGGCGCGAGCGGCGACCAGGGGATCTACGCGGATCGCGTTGAGCTCGCCGGCATCCGGGCGCGCTTTCCGATGCCGGATTTCTCCGGCGCCTACAAGTACGAGGACACCTGGGGCTACTTCCGCGCCGCAGGCATCATCCGCTACATCAAGTGGGACGACGTTTCCGACGACATCTTCGAGCTCGGAGGGTCGGCCACCGGGTGGGGCATCAACCTGAGCTCCAACCTGAAACTCGGCAGCAAAGACGTCATCAGGCTGCAGTACGTCTTCGGCGAGGGCATCCAGAACATGATGAACGACTCGCCCGTGGACATCGGCATCGAGGACAACTTCCAGAACCCGGTCACGCCGATCGTCGGCAAGGCGATCCCCCTCCAGGGGCTCGTCCTCTTCGTCGATCACACCTGGAACGCCAAGTACAGCAGCGCGTTCGGGTACTCGTGGCAGAACAACGACAACACCAACGGCCAGGCGGCGGACGCCTTCAAGGCCGGCCACTACGTGTTGGGCAACGTGCTCCACACCCCGGTGCCCAATGTCATGCTCGGCGCGGAATTTCAATGGGGCCGGCGCGAGAACTTCGCAGACGGCTTCAGCAGCGACGGCGTCAAACTGCAGTTCTCGTTCAAATACAACTTCTCGTACAAGGTTGGAGGATAGGTTCATGAAGACAGGGACTCGACGTCTCACGATCGGAGCGTGGCTCCTCGGCGCCGGGGCGCTGGCGCTGACAATTCCCTCGATGAGCGCGCAGGCGCCGGCCGACGTTCAAAAGGCCGTTGACGGCGCGTTTGCCAAGTTCCGGACGCTCAAGGAAGGCAAGAACGCCGACTACATCCCGGCGCTGGCGAAGGTCGATCCGAACCTGTTCGGCATCGCCATCGTGACCTCGGACGGCAAGGTCTACACCGCCGGCGACGTGAAGACCGAGGTGTCGATCCAGTCGATCTCGAAGGTCTTCACGATGGCGCAGGTCATCCAGGAGCAGGGGGCGGACTCGGTCTCGAAGCGGATCGGCGTCGACGCCACCGGCGCGCGGTTCAACTCGATCATCGCCATCGAAGGGGTGCGGACGGTCGTCGGGACTGGCGCACCGGAGATGAACCCGCTGGTCAATCCCGGCGCGATCTCGGCGACGAGCATGGTGACGGGCGCCACGTCCGACGCGGTGTGGCAGAAGATCATCGGCTTCCACAACGACGCCGCCGGGCGCCAGTTGACGGTGCTGAAGGACGTCTACAAGTCCGAGTCGGACACCAACCAGCGCAATCAGGCGATCGGCGCGCTGATGCTCGCCTACGGCTACATCAAGAGCAACTGGCAGCAGGCCGTCGATCTCTACACCCGTCAGTGTTCGATCGGCGTGAATGCGCAGGACCTGGCCACGATGGCCGCGACGCTCGCGTTCGGCGGCACGAATCCGGTCACCAAGAAACAGGTCATGGACGCCGCCAAGGTGCCCGGCGTGCTCGCCGTGATGGCGACGGCGGGTCTCTACGACGATTCGGGCAAGTGGCTCTACCTCACCGGGCTGCCGGCCAAGAGCGGCGTCGGCGGCGGGCTCATCGCGGTGTCACCAGGCAAGTTCGGCATCGCGGTCGTCGCGCCTCCGCTCGACGACGCCGGGAACAGCGTGAAAGCGCAGCGCGCGATCGCGGACATCTCGAACGCGCTCGGCGGCAACCCGTACGCCGCGCGGGCGAAGTAGGCGTCGGACCGTCACGGCGACGAGAGGACGCATCAGTGTCCACGACGGCGATCGCGATCGCGACGATCGCCGTCGTGCTATTCGGCGCGACGGCGCACGCGCAGGGCCGGACCGATGTGGTCACGCTCGCCAACGGCGATCGCATCACCGGCGAGATCATCCGTCTCGAACGGGGCCGCCTCGAGTTCAAAACCGACGACGCCGGGACGATCTACTTCGAGTGGGACAAGCTCGTCGGCCTCGTCGCGGCGCGGCTGGTTGAAGTGAGCACCATCGACGGGCGCTGGCTCCTCGGCACGCTCGCCCAGGCTCCCGGCCGTTCGCTGGGCGTCGTCACGCCCGCCGGCACAATCACGCTCCTGATGATGGATGTCAATTCGATGGTGCCGATCGGCAGGAGCTTCTGGAGCAAGCTCGATGGCTCGATTGACGCCGGGTTCAGCTACACGCAATCGAGCGGCATCGCCCAGCTCAATCTGAACTCGGAGACGGTGTTTCGCCAGCCGGCCTTCGAGGGGCGGTTGACGGGATCGCTCACCCAGACCAAGCAGGACGACGGCTCCGAGGGCGACGACGACCGCGGCTATATCGATCTCTCGTATATTCGCTACCGCTGGAGCATCTGGTTCTTCAAGGCGGCCGGCCGGTTCGAGACGAACGAGAGCCTGGGCCTCACGCTGCGATCGCAGTTCGGCTTCAGCCTGGGTCCGCGGCTCCTCTATACGAACCGCGCGCAAGTGGTGACCGGCGTCGGCATCTCGGTGAACAACGAGCAGGGCGTGGATGTCGAGCCGACGCAGAACATCGAGGCGCTGTTCTACTTTCGTGCGTCCTATTTCACCTACGATCGCCCGAAGACGAACCTCGATCTCACGCTGCAGTACTACCCGAGCCTCAACGATTTCGGCCGCCAGCGCCTGCAACTCGACGCGAGCGCCAAGCGTGAGCTCTGGAAGGACTTCTTCGTCTCGCTGAACTTGTACAACACGTTTGACAGCCGGCCGCCGAACCCTGCGGCCGACACGAACGACGTCGGAATCGTCATGTCGATCGGGTGGAGCTATTGAGCGGGCCCGTACCCGATCGGGAGTGAATGCCATGGCTGAGCAACCAACTCGCATCGAACACGATCTCCTGGGCGACAAAGCTGTACCGGCCGACGCCTACTACGGCATCCAGACGGCGCGCGCGCTCGAGAACTTCCACATCTCGGGCGTGGAGCTGCGGGCCTATCCCGACCTGATTCGCGGCCTCGCGATGGTGAAGCTGGCCGCGGCGCGCGCCAACTTCGACTGCGGTGTGTTCAGCAAGGAGATCCTGCAGGGGATCGAAGGGGCCTGCGCGGAGCTCATCGACGGCAAGCTCCAGGATCAGTTCCGGATCGACGTGTTCCAGGGCGGCGCGGGCACGTCGACGAACATGAACGCCAACGAGGTGATTGCCAATCGGGCGCTCGAGCTGATGGGCCACCGCAAGGGCGAGTACAAGTACTGCGACCCGCACGATCACGTGAACGGGTCGCAGTCCACGAACGACGCGTATCCGACATCCCTGCACGTCGCCATGGCGCTCGGCAACATCCGGCTCGGCGAGGCCATCAACGAACTGATCGAGTCGTTTCGTGCGAAGGGCCGGGAGTTCGCGAGCTTCGTGAAGATGGGGCGGACCCAGCTCCAGGACGCGGTGCCCATGACGCTGGGCCAGGAGTTCACGGCGTTCGGCGAAACGCTCGTCGGCGAAATCCGGGCGCTGGACGTCGTGCAGGGGGTGCTCTGCGAGACCAACATGGGCGCCACCGCCATCGGCACCGGCCTCAACGCCCCGGCGGGCTACGCCGAGAAGTGCACCGAGCATCTGGCCCGGATCGCCGGGCTTCCGATTCACCTGGCGCCGAATCTCATCGAAGCGACGCAGGACACGCAGGCGTTCGTCCTCTACTCGTCGTGCATGAAAAGCCTGGCGATCAAACTCTCGAAGATCTGCAACGACCTGCGGCTGCTGTCCTCCGGTCCGCGCTGCGGTCTGCGCGAGATCAACCTGCCGCCGAAACAGCCGGGCTCGTCAATCATGCCGGGGAAGGTCAACCCCGTCATCCCCGAAGTGGTCAACATGGTCTGCTTCCGTGTCATCGGCAGCGACCTCACCGTGACGCTCGCGGCCGAAGGCGGGCAGCTTCAACTGAACGTGTTCGAGCCGGTCATCGCCGCCTGCATCTTCGAGGCGCAGACGATGTTCATCCATGCGGCGGATACGCTGCGGACGCACTGCGTGGACGGCATCACGGCGAACGCGGACGTCTGCCGTCACTACGTGGAATACAGCATCGGCACCGTGACCGCGCTCAATCCCGTCATCGGCTACGAGCGCGCGACCGAGCTCGCCGGCGAGGCGATGCGGACCGGACGCGGCATCCTCGAGCTCGTGCGCGAGCGGCAGATTCTCACCGCGCAGCAGATTGCCGACGTGCTCGATCCGGTGGCGATGACCGGACAGCGGCGGCCCGTATGACTCGCGCCCCGGGGCGTCTCGCCCGGTTCGCCACCGTCGCCCTCGCGCTCGGTCTGTGGTTCTGGCCCGTGCCCGATGGGCTGACGCCGCAGGCGTGGCATCTGTTCGCGATCTTCGTCGCCGCGATCTTTGCGCTGGTCGCCGGCGCGTTTCCGATGCTCACGGCGTCGCTCCTCGCGCTCGCCGCGTCGGTGCTCACCGGCACGCTGGCGCCCGAGGCCGCCTATTCCGGGTTTGCGAACGGGACGATTCTGCTCATCGTCGTCGCGTTCCTCGTCGCGCGCGCTGTCGTACAGTGTGGATTGGGCCAGCGCATCGGGCATACCGTCGTGTCGATCTTCGGCCGATCGACCCTTGGCCTCGTCTACAGCATCTTTCTGGTCGACGGCGTGATCGCGCCGGCGTTTCCGAGCAACACCGCGCGGTCCGGTGTGCTGTATCCGCTGACGTTTTCACTGGCGGAGGCCGCCGGCGCGCGGCCGGACGATCCATCGCGGCGGCGGCTCGGCGCGTTGCTCATGTTCTCGGGCATCGCCAGCCTGTCCCTTTCGTCGGCGCTCTGGCTCACGGCGATGGCGGCCAACCCGCTCGGCGCCGCGATCGCGCAGCCGTTCGGCGTCGCACATCACTTTTGGATCGTGGCTCCTCGCGTCATCGGTGCCGACGCTGGCCGCCATGGCGCTCATGCCGCTTCTCCTCTACAAATTGATCCGCCCGGAGGTCACCTCCACGCCCCAGGCGCCCGCGGCCGCGCGCGCGGCGCTCGCGTCGCTCGGACCGCTCAGCACGCCGGAGAAGATCGTCTCGGCGATCTTCGCCGGCATGGTCGCGCTGTGGGCCGTGGCGGCGACGTTCGGGATCGATTCGACAGCCGTGGCCCTGCTCGGTCTGGCGCTGATGCTCGTCACCAGGGTGCTCACCCCGGGTGACATCGCCAAAGAGGGCGAAGTGCTCGTGACCTACCTCTGGTTCGCGGCGCTGTTCACGCTGAGCGCGCAGCTCAACGAGCTGGGATTCATGGGGTTCGTTGGCGGGCGCCTCGCGGGCGCCATGGGCGGCGTCCCATGGGTGGCGGCCGGCCTGCTCCTCATCGTCGCGTACGTGCTGCTCCACTACCTGTTCGTCAGCCAGACGGCGCATCTGCTCGCGCTCTTCGGCGTGTTCCTCGACGTCGGGGTGAAGCTCGGCGTCCCGGCCGTCCCGCTCGCGTTCATGCTGCTCTTCGCCACGAATTTCTTCTCGGGCATCACGCCGCAGGGCTCGAGCGCCAACCTGTTGTTCGCCGGCTCCGGCTACTTTTCCGAGGGAGAGCTCTATCGTCTTGGCGCGATCACCACGGCGTTCAACCTCGTCGTCTACCTCGTGGTCGGGCTTCCGTGGCTCGCGCTCGTTGCGCACTGAATGGAGGGTCCAGTTATGGTCCGCACTGTGTCTCGTAGAGTCGTGCTCGCGGGAGTCGTCGCGGGCGCGATCGCACTTCCGTGGGTCCACGCCGGCGCTTCGGCCGGCGGTCCGCCGCCACAGGCGGCTCAGGTGGTCGTGCTCGCCACCGGTGGCACGATTGCCGGGGCGGCGGCGAGCGACGTCCAGGCCGGCTATAAATCCGGCGAGCTCGGCGTCGAGCAGCTCCTCGCGGCCGTTCCGCAGACCAAGAAGCTCGCGTCGCTTCGCGGCGAGCAGATCTCGAACATCGGCTCGCAGGACATGAACGACGACGTCTGGTTGAAACTCGCGCGTCGCGTGAACGAGCTCACTGCGATGTCGAACGTCACCGGCGTCGTCATCACCCACGGCACCGACACGATTGAGGAGACGGCCTACTTCCTCAACCTGGTCGTCAAGTCGAACAAGCCCGTGGTGCTCACGGCCGCGATGCGGCCGTCGACGGCGCTTTCCGCGGACGGGCCGCTCAACTTCTTCAACGCGGTCGCCGTGGCCGCCAGCAAGGAAGCTGCGGGGCGCGGCGTGCTCGTGGTCATCAACGACTGGATTCACGGCGCCGCCTCGCTCACCAAGACCAGCACGACGGCCATCCAGACCTTCCTGTCGCCGGTCTCGGGACTCATCGGCACCGTCGCGTACGGCACGATCGAGTGGTATCGAGGGCCGGTCGGCAAGCACACGACGACCTCCGACTTCTCACTCGACGGCGTGACGACGCTCCCCAGGGTGGACATCATCATGGCCTACGAGAACATGGACGGCGCGCTCATCAACGCGGCCGCCGCCGCGGGCGCTCGAGGCCTGGTCATCGCGGGCGTGGGTAACGGCAACATGACGCAGGCTGCCGTCACCGCCCTCTCGGCACAGGCAAAAAAGGGAGTGGTCTCCGTGCGTTCGTCGCGCGTGGCGACCGGCCAGGTCGGCCGCAACGTCGAGCTGGACGACGACAAACTGGGATTCGTGGCCTCGCTGGGGCTCAATCCCCAGAAGGCTCGCGTGCTCCTGAGGTTGGCGCTGACGAAGACGAGCGACTTGAAGCAGATCCAGCGGTACTTCGACGAGTACTGAACGGCGCGCGCCGTTCTCGTAGGGCGGGCCGGGCTTCGGCCCGCCGGCCCGCGGCGTCCGCGGCTTACAACCCAAGCCGCGCTACGACTACGCCGCGCTCCCGGGATCGCCGAGGCTCCGGTATGCGGGAGCCCCTCCGGGCCCGCGGAGTTTCGTGGGCTCGGTCATCGGGCGTTCGGGCGGCACAACGGCGTAACTGCTTCAGACCGTGCTAGTTCAGGCTGTCGCTGTGTTGCACGTCCTGGGGAACGGTCCTTGCTCTTGGACGTGGCGCCCCTGGGCGCTCCTGCCCGAGGGCTGCGCGTTTCGCCGGCTGACCCCCATCGCTGTCGCAGAGGAAGTATGAACAGAACAACTGGAACCGGAAAATACGAAGCGTTGCTGGAACGGTGCAAAAGCCTGGAGGCCGTGTCCACGGCCGTGGCGCATCCGTGCGAGGAATCCGCCCTCGCGGGCGCCCTCGAGGCCGGCGCGAAGGGACTGATCACGCCGATTCTCGTCGGCCCGGCGGCCAGGATCCAGGAGATCGCGAAGAAGCACGGTCTCGACCTGGGCAAGACGCGCATCGTCGATGTGCCGCACAGCGTTGCGGCGGCCGCGAAGGCGGTGGAGCTGGTGCGCAATGGCGAGGCCGAGCTGCTCATGAAGGGCAGCCTCCACACCGACGAGCTGCTCGGCGCGGTCGTGGCGAGGGAGACGGGCCTGCGCACGGGCCGTCGCCTCAGTCACGTGTTCATCATGGACGTGCCGACGTACCACAAGGTCCTGATCGTCACCGACGCGGCCATCAACATCGCGCCGACGCTGGAGGACAAAGTGGACATCTGCCGGAACGCCATCGATCTCGCGGTGTCGCTCGGGGTGAAGACACCGAAGGTGGCGATTCTCGCCGCGGTCGAGACGGTGACCTCCAAGATGCCCGCGACCATCGACGCCGCCGCGCTCTGCAAGATGGCGGATCGCGGGCAGATCACCGGCGGCATCATCGATGGCCCGCTGGCGTTCGACAATGCCATCAGCAAGGAGGCCGCGAGAGTGAAGGGCATCACGTCGGAGGTGGCCGGCGATCCCGACATTCTCGTCGCCCCGGATCTCGAGGCCGGCAACATGCTGGCCAAGCAGCTCAGTTTTCTGGCGAACGCCGACAGCGCCGGCCTCGTCGTCGGCGCACGCGTGCCGATCATTCTCACGAGCCGGGCCGACAGCGTGCGATCGCGGATCGCGAGCTGCGCCGTCGGCATGCTCGCGGCGCACGCGCGACGACAGTCCCTCAAGGGCGCGGCTTAGCCGGAACGGAGCGAGGCATGGACGACTACGCTGTTGTGCTCAACGCCGGCTCATCGAGCCTGAAGTTCTGCGTCTACCGGAGACCCAAGGTCGAGAAGTGGGGGCTCGAATCCCGAGGCCAGATCGACGGCATCGGGACGTCGCCGCGGTTCTCGGCGAAGGACGGCGAGGGCGGCCGTATCGCCGATGACGTCCTGGACCCGAAGGCCGTCCACGACGGCCGCGGCGCGCTCGATGCGCTTGCGACGTGGCTCCGCTCGAAGTACGGCGGCGCGCGCGTGCTTGGCGTGGGCCATCGGGTCGTGCACGGCGGAGCGCAGTTTGCCGGCCCGACGCGCATCACGCCGCAGGTACTCGAGGAACTGCGCAAGCTGGTGCCGCTCGCTCCCCTCCATCAGCCGCACAACATCGCGGCGATCGAGGCGGTCACCGAGCGGCTCCCGGACGTGCCGCAGGTCGCCTGCTTCGACACGAGCTTTCACCGCGGGCAGCCGGCGGTCGCGGAGCTGATTCCGCTGCCTCGCGAGATCCGCGACGGAGGAGTGCAGCGCTATGGCTTTCACGGACTGTCGTACGAGTTCGTCGCCTCGGTCCTGCCCGAGGTGGCGCCGGAGATCGCCAACGGCCGGGTGGTCGTCGCGCATCTCGGGAGCGGCGCCAGCCTGTGCGCCATGCGGAACCGGAAGAGCGTGGACAGCACGCTGGGATTCACTGCGCTCGACGGGCTCTGCATGGGAACGCGGCCGGGCGCGCTCGATCCGGGCGTGGTCCTCTATCTCTTTCAGAACCTTGGACTCTCCGCCAAAGAGGTCGAGTCGATCCTCTACAAGAAATCCGGCCTCCTGGGCATCTCGGGCATCAGCAATGACATGCGCGATCTATTGGGGAAGAGCGAGCCGGCCGCCCGGCTGGCCGTCGATTACTTCGTCTACCGCGCGGCGAAGGAAATCGGCGCCCTGGCCGCGGCGCTGGGCGGCATCGACGCCCTCGTCTTCACCGCCGGCATCGGCGAGAACTCGCCGGAGATCCGCACGCGCATCTGCGAAGCCTCGGCGTGGCTCGGCATCGAGCTCGATGCGGAGGCGAACCAGGCACGAGGCCCGCGGATTTCCCGGGCGGGCAGCCGCGTGTCGGCGTGGGTGATTCCCACGAACGAGGAGCTCGCCATCGCCAAACACACGGCAATGCTGCTTGGACTCGTGGGATCCCGTGGCTAGGACTGTCTTCAGGAAGGGTGCGCTGATGAAGAAGAACGTACTTTCGCTCGTGGCCTTTGCAATCGTGATTGTCTCGGCGCCTTTTCACGCGCAAACTCAGCCGACGTCGACGGACATGGAGATCCTGCGCCAGAAGATCAAGGCCGACAAGAAGCTCCTGGTGGCCACCAACATGGCGCTGACGGAGGCCGAGGCGAAGGAGTTCTGGCCGATCTACGACGCCTTCCAGGTCGATCTGACAGGGATCAACGACCGCACGAACAAGCTCATCGCCGGGTACGCAGCCGCCTACAACAAGGGACCGATCCCCGGTGAGACCGCGAAGCAGCTGCTCGTCGAGATGCTGGCGATTGACGATGCCGAGGTGAAACTCAAGCAAGGTTACGTGCCGCGGCTAGAGAAAGCGTTGCCGATCGTGAAGGTCGCGCGCTATCTGCAGATCGAGAACAAGATTCGCGCGATCGTCAAATACGAGCTCGCAGCGGGGATTCCGCTCATCCAGTAGGCGAGACGAGACGCTCGGGCACGAAGGAGATCACGATGGCGACGACTGCACAGCAGGTCAAACAGACACAAGGGGCGACGTCGCCCTGGCAAGGGTTCCGCACGGGACTCTGGCAGACGGAGATCAACGTCCGCGACTTCATTCAGCAGAACTACGAGCCCTATGACGGCGACGAGTCGTTCCTGGCGCCGGCCACGGAACGGACACTGAAGATCTGGGACAAGCTCAAGGCGCTCTTCGTCGAGGAGCGAAAAAAGGGCGTGCTCGACGTCTCTCAGATTCCCAGCTCCATCACCGCGCATGCGCCGGGCTACATCGACCGCGAGCACGAAGTCATCGTCGGCCTGCAGACCGACGCGCCGCTCAAGCGCGCCATCATGCCGAACGGCGGGTTCCGCATGGTGGCCACGGCCCTGAAGACGTACGGCTACGAGCCCGATCCTCACGTCGTCGAAGCCTTCACGAAGTACCGCAAGACGCACAACGACGGCGTGTTCGACGCGTACACCGCCGACGTGCGGCGCTGCCGCAGCTCACACATCCTCACGGGGCTGCCGGACGCCTACGGCCGGGGCCGGATCATCGGCGACTACCGGCGCGTCGCGCTCTACGGGGTCGCGCGCCTCATCGAGCACAAGCAGGCGGAGAAGAACAGCCTCGATGCCGCCCAGTCCACCGACAGCATCATCCGGGATCGCGAAGAGTTGTCCGAGCAGGTCCGTGCGCTCAAAGAGCTGCAGAAGATGGCCTCGAACTACGGGTTCGACATTTCCGGACCCGCCCGCACGGCGAAAGAGGCCGTGCAGTGGCTGTACTTCGGGTACCTGGCCGGCGTCAAGGAGCAGAACGGCGCCGCCATGTCGCTCGGGCGCACGACGACGTTCCTCGACAGCTACTTCGAGCGCGATCTCGCCTCGGGCGCGCTCACCGAGGCGCAGGCGCAGGAGATCATCGACGACTTCGTCATCAAGCTCCGCATCGTCCGCTTCCTTCGCACGCCGGAGTACGACGATCTCTTCGCGGGCGACCCCACCTGGGTCACCGAGTCGATCGGCGGGATGGGCGACGACGGCCGCTCGCTCGTGACGAAGACGAGCTTCCGCATCCTGCAGACGCTCTACAACCTCGGTCCCGCGCCCGAGCCGAATCTGACCATCTGGTACTCGCCGAGGATGCCGGACGGATTCCGCCGCTTCTCGACCAAGGTCGCCATCGACACCAGCTCGCTGCAATTCGAAAGCGACGAGATCATGCGGCGCACGTGGGGCGACGACGGGGCCATCGCCTGCTGCGTCTCGCCGATGATCGTCGGCAAGCAGATGCAGTTCTTCGGCGCCCGCGCCAACCTCGCGAAGTGCCTGCTCTACGCCATCAACGGCGGACGCGACGAAATCAGCGGCGACCAGATCGGTCCGGCGTCCGAGCCGGTCAAGGGCGAGTTTCTCGATTTCGACGACGTGCTCGGCCGGTTCGAAAAGATGATGGACTGGCTCGCGGACGTGTACGTCAACGCCATGAACATCATCCACTACATGCACGACAAGTACGCGTACGAGCGCGTCGAGATGGCGCTGCACGACTACGCGCCGCTTCGGACGATGGCCTTCGGCATGGCCGGCATGTCGGTCGTGGCCGACAGCCTCTCGGCCATGAAGTACGCGAAGGTGCGCGTCGTGCGTGACGAGCGGGGCGTCATCACCGACTATCAGACCGACGGCACGTTCCCGCTGTTCGGCAACAACGACAACCGGGTGGACCAGCTGGCGGTCTGGCTCGTCAGCACGTTCATGAGCAAGCTCAGGAAATACCCGACCTACCGCAACGCCCTGCACACGCAGTCGATCCTGACGATCACGTCGAACGTCGTGTACGGCAAGGCGACCGGCAACACGCCCGACGGCCGCCGGCACGGCGAGCCGTTTGCGCCGGGCGCCAATCCGATGCACGGCCGCGACAGCCACGGCATTCACGCCTCGGCCGCGTCGGTCGCGAAGATTCCGTATCGCGACGCCGCCGACGGCATCTCGCTCACGACTTCGCTCGTCCCGACAGGACTCGGGCGCGTGGCAGAGGATCGCATCACCAACCTCACCGCCATGCTCGACGCCTTCTTCGGCAGCACGGGCTATCACATGAACGTGAACGTGCTCAATCGCGACACGCTCATCGACGCGATGGAACACCCGGAGAACTATCCGAGCCTGACGATCCGCGTCTCAGGCTATGCGGTCAATTTCGTGCGGCTCACGCGGGAACAGCAACTGGACGTCATCAACCGCACGTTTCACGGGTCGACGCCCGCCGCGCCCAGCGTCCACTGAGGTCCACTTTCATGGAGACGCCGCTCGCTCCCGACACGACCCCACTCGAAGCGCGCAGCCCGTACGAACTGCGCGTGAACCTCGGCAAGGACGTGCCCGAATCGGATGTCCGAACGGCACTTGCCGGGGGCGACATGGGGTTCCTCCACTCGTTCACCACCGGCTCGACGGTGGACGGTCCCGGCGTGCGCGTCGTGGCCTGGACGACGGGGTGCCAGTTCCGTTGTCTCTACTGTCACAACCCCGATACCTGGACCATGACCAACGGCATCCCGGTCACGGTCGCAAAGGCGGCGGCCGAGCTGCGCAAGTATCGCCACGGCCTGCAGGTCATGTCCGGCGGCTTCACGTTGAGTGGCGGCGAGCCGCTGATGCAGCATCGCTTTGCCATGAAGCTCTTCACGGCCGCCCGCGCCATGGGGATCCACACGGCGCTCGACACCAACGGCACCCTTGGCGATCGACTCCAGGACGACGACTTCGACGCCATCAGCCTCGTGCTCCTCGACATCAAGACCTGGGATCCGGAACGGCACAAGCGCCTGACGGGCATGGACGTCGCGCCGACGCTGGCGTTCGCGCGGCGGCTCGCCGCCCGCAACCGGCCCATGTGGGTGCGCTATGTTCTGGTGCCCGGCCTGACCGAGGATCCGGACGACGTCAAGAAGACGGCCAGCTTCGCCGCCAGCCTCGGCAACGTGGAGCGCGTCGATGTCCTGCCCTTTCATCAGCTGGGCCGGTACAAGTGGAAGCAGCTCAACATCGATTACACGCTGGAGCACGCCGAGCCGCCGTCGAACGAGCTGGTCGAGCGGACGGTCGCGATCTTCCGGGCCGAGGGGCTGAAGGCCGTCTAGTTCCGCGCTACGACGACTCAGGTCACTCGGGGCCGCGTCAGGCCCAGCTTGGTCATGCGGGTTTCGAGCGTCGTGGGTTTGAGCCCCAGCCGTTCGGCTGCGCCCAGCGGCCCGCGGATCCGCCAGTTCGTTCGCTCGAGCGTGGCGCGGATGTGCTCGATCTCGAGGCTCCTCAACGTCGTCGTGGCATGCACCTGACGGGACGCTGACTGTTGGGGGATCGGCACCGTGAGGTGAGGTCCATTCGCCACGATGACCGCGCGCTCGATGACGTTGCGCAGTTCCCGGACGTTGCCTGGCCAGGGGTAGAGCTGCAGCTGTCGCATCGACTCTTTCGAGATCGACTCGATCCGCTTGCCGAGCGAGTTCGAGAACTCGCTGATGAACTCCCACACGAGTCCGGGAATGTCCTCGACGCGTTCGCGGAGCGGCGGCACGACGATCGGGAACACGTTGAGCCGGTAGAACAGATCCTCACGAAACATCTTGTCGTTGACCGCCTTCTCCAGATTGCGGTTGGTGGCGGCGATGATGCGGACGTCCACCTTGATCTGTTGCGTACTCCCGAGCCGCTCGATCACGCGTTCCTGGAGGACGCGCAGCAGCTTGACCTGGACTTCGCCCGACAGCTCGCCGATTTCATCGAGGAAGAGGGTCGACTGGTTGGCCAGCTCGAAGCGCCCGATCTGCCGCGAGAGCGCGCCCGTATAGGCGCCGCGCTCGCGCCCGAAGAGCTCGCTTTCGATCAGGGCGCTCGGAATCGCGGCGCAGCTCACCCGGACCATCTGGCGCTGGCGCCGCCCGCTGAGCTCGTGAATCGCCTGGGCAAAGACTTCCTTGCCGACCCCGGTCTCGCCGAACAGCAGAACGGTGGACGGCATCGGTGCGACCTGTTCGACCTGCAGGAGCGCGCGCTGGACGGCCGGCGCGTCCGACATCATCAGGCGCGTCGAGTGGAACAACTTGCTGGTCGGCCGCACCCGCACGACGTCTTTCACGGTGTCCTTGCGAAACTCGTGGAGCTCGTGGAGCGCGCGGCGTGGAGCTCGTTCAGCGTGACCTGCCGCGCCAGCGCCTGGCTGAAGATGCCTGCCACCAGACGCAATTGTTCGATCGTCGCCGGCTCCCATTCCCGCTCCATCGTCGAGCCGAAGGCGAGCGCGCCACACCTTCCGGCGGCGCTGGCGCTGAGGGTGACGGGGACCACGGCGGCCGATCGCACGCCGTTCCGCCGGAAGACCTCGCGATCCCCGGCATCCGGGACCTCGTCGAGGCGCGTGAAACAGGTGGACTCGTGTGCCTCCAGTGCCGACGCGATGAACCGCGTGGCGGCCAGCCGCTCCAGCTCGGGACGCGGCACTTCTGTGGGGTGGGTCCAGACCGCCTTCTCCCACAGGAACGCGCGATCGATCCGCAGGTGCTGGGCTAACTGACGCAGCCCGTCGACCAGCGCATCGCCGACGCCGCCGGCCTCGACGGTCGCAAACCGTGCGGCCAGGTCGGCGAGCAGCCGCTGGACGGCCATCTGATCCGCAATTGCCGCGGTCAGACGAGTTTCAAATCTCGCGCGTTCCGACGTGTCGATGGACGGCGTACGGGTCCAGGACAACCGGTCGGCGCGAGCGCCCGGCGTGATCTCACTTATTCGAGCCAGCATCAGCGTGTCCTTTCGTGTTCGACGACCGCGTTGTTCCGACTGGTGGCGCGCAGTGTTGCGGACGGCGCCTCTCCAAACGCTTCCCGGTAGCTGGCCGCAAATCGCCCCAGCTCGAAGAACCCGTAATCGGTCGCGACCGCGGTGACCGTGGCCGTCGGACGCTGCGCCTCGCGCAGCGCGCGGCGGGCGGCCGCGAGTCGCTCGGCCAGCATCCACTGCTTTGGACTCACCCCGTGAACGCGGTAGAACGCGTCCCGAAGTCCGCGCTCGCTCCGTCCGACGATGCGGCACAGTCTGGAGAGCGGTAATGGGTTGCCGATATGCGCCCGCACGTACGCTTCGGCCCACTCCACGACCTGCCGTGACGCGGCCTGCTGCGGCCGGCGCTGGGTGAGGCGATTGGTGATCTCCATGGCTTGGGTACGCTACCTGCCCCCGCGAAGCCCGCACACTCGGCGATCTGTCAGGGTCCACCTGAAAAACTGACAGGGGTGGCCGGTCATTTCTGCTAGTGTCCGGGTACTGGACTTGCTGAGTCAGCGACCGGGCAGCACTTGCACTGGCGACAAACCACGAGGTTCTCGGCCAATCGGGCGCAATCGCGCCGCCGCTCTGCTCGTCCGAGCGCGCGGGAGCCGCGATATTTCGTGGGCGTTGCGGCGCTCGTGCTCCTCGTCGGGCTGGCCGGCGTGCCGGCGGTTTCGTTCGCCCAGGCAGCAATTGCCGGTTCCGTGTGGGACTCGACCGGCAGAGGCTACATTGTCAGCGCCGTCGCGCTCCTGCTGGTGCAATCGGCGCTGATCGGTACGCTGCTGGTGCAACGGGCGAGACGGCGACAGGCCGAGGAGAACGTGCGCCGAAGCGCGGAGGAGCTGCGCACGAGTTACGGGCGAATCCGTGACCTCGGGAGGCGGCTCCTCGAGGCGCAGGAAGCCGAGCGCGCCCGGATTGCGCGCGAGTTGCACGACGACATCAGTCAACAGATGGCGCTGCTCGAAATCGATCTCGAGCTCCTGGGTCGCGCGGTGCACGGTGATGCCGGGAATCTCGCCGGTGAGACGTTGCACCGGGCCCAGGAGATTGCGCGGAGCGTGCACGATCTGTCGCATCGCCTCCATCCGGCCAAGCTCCGGCTGATCGGCCTCGTCTCGGCGCTCCGCGGTCTCCGGCACGAGCTGTCGCAATCCGGTATCGCCATCACGTTCACTCACGAACACGTTCCCGAGACGCTCCCGCTCGATCTGACGTTCTGTCTCTTCCGGATCGCGCAGGAAGCGCTGCAGAACGCACTCAAGTACAGTGGCGCACGTGACATCTCGATGTCGTTGCGCGGCGCACCGGACCGGCTCGCGCTCACCATTGCCGAACACGGCGTGGGGTTCGACGTGAATCTGGCCTGGGGCAAGGGGCTGGGTCTCATCAGCATGCGCGAGCGGGTCGAGGCGATGGGCGGCCAGTTGGAGATTCACTCGAGACCGGGTGCCGGGACTCGGCTGGAGGTCAGCGTCCCTCTTCAGGCCGCGGCAGGCTCACCGGCCGTTCCGCGCCCTGAGCTGTCACGTGCCGATTCTGCATAGCCCGTGGATCGGTCATCCCCTATCGTGGGCCCTGTAACCGGGGAGGTCGTATGAGGCCCCCTCGAGTGCTGCTGGCGGACGATCACGCGCTCCTGCTCGGAGCGTACGAAAAGCTGCTGGCCGGGGAGTGCGAGATTGTCGGTCAGGTGGGCGACGGACGAGCCCTGGTCGCCGCCGTCGAGACGTTACGTCCCGATCTCGTTGTGCTCGATATCGCCATGCCGCTTTTGAACGGCCTCGAGGCCGGACGTCAGATCAAGCAGAAGTTTCGGGACGTGAAACTGATCTATCTGACGATGAACGAAGACCCCGACCTGGCCGCCGAAGCCTTCCGCGTCGGCGCCTCCGGCTATCTGCTCAAGCGTTCGGCGGCGTCCGAACTGGCGACGGCGATCCGGGAAGTCACGCTGGGGCGGTCGTACATCACCCCCCTCGTCGCCGAGGGTCTGGTGGGCGCACTGCTCAACAGCGAGCACAAGCGCACCAACGAACTGACGTCCCGGCAGCGGGAAGTCCTGCAGCTGCTGGCCGAGGGTCGTTCCATGAAAGAGGCGGCCGCCGTGCTGAACCTCACGCCGCGGACCGTCGCGTTTCACAAGTACCGAATCATGGAGCAGCTCAAGATCAAGTCGACTGCGGAATTGATTCAGTATGCAGTCAAGCATCACCTCGTCTGACCGGCCGCGGGTGCTGCTCGTCGATGACAACGAGGCCATGCTGGCGCGCGCGGCGGCCGTGCTCACGCCGTCCTGCGTCGTCATCGGATCGGCGAGAGACGGATCGGCGGCGATCGAAGCGGCCGTCGCGTTGCAGCCGGATGTGATCGTGCTCGACATCTCGATGCCCGGGATGACCGGCCTCGAGGTCGCCCGCCGCCTCCGCGACGTGGGTTCGACGGCCGCCGTGGTGTTTCTCACGGTCCACGACGAGGAAGACCTCATGCTGGCGGCGAAAGCGGCGGGCGGCATCGGCTACGTCGTCAAGCCGCGGCTCGCGTCCGATCTGGTGCCGGCTGTCCGTGAAGCGCGAAGTGGACGCTCGTTCGTCTCCCAGATCCGTTGATCGCGCTCCGGCCGGTCCGGGAGCGCGCAGCCCCAAGGAGGCCGCATGCTGAGTCAGACCTCACCGCCCGCGGCCCATTCGCAGGTCGCGGGACGCCATCCCCCGGTCACTCGATCCAGTCCGGCGCGCGAGGTAGAACGGGACACGATCGTCGGTGAAAGCGACAGCCTTCGCTACGTGCTGTCGCGTGTCGAGCGGGTCGCCGAGACGAATGCCACCGTGTTGCTCTTCGGAGAAACCGGGACCGGCAAGGAACTGATCGCCCGGGACATTCACCGCCGCAGTTCCAGACGGGATCACCCGTTCGTCATCGTCAACTGCGCGGCGCTCCCGGCCCTGCTCGTGGAAAGCGAGCTCTTTGGACGCGAACGGGGCGCGTTCACTGACGCACAAGTGACACAAGCCGGCCGGTTCGAGATCGCTCACCGGGGCACGCTCTTTCTCGACGAGATCGGTGAACTGCCGCTCGAATCGCAGGCCAAGCTGCTGCGCGTACTCCAGAACGGCCAGGTCGAGCGACTCGGCAACCCGCGGCCGATTGACGTGGACGTGCGTGTCATCGCCGCCTCCAATCGCGACCTGGAGGAAGAAATCCGCCAGCTCCGCTTTCGACGCGACCTCTTCTACCGGCTCAACGTGGTGCCGATTACGATGCCGGCGTTGCGCGATCGGCGCAGCGATATCCGCCTGCTCGTGACCTATTTCCTCGAGCATCACAGCCGAGCCCTGGGCAAGCCGGTTCGAGAGGTCCCGGCAGAGGTCCTGGCCGTGCTCGAGTCGTACGATTGGCCCGGCAATATCCGGGAGCTCGACAATGCGATCCAGCGCGCGGTCATTCTCTCCAACGGCCCGGCGCTCGACGTGAGAGACATCTGGACGCCTCACGTCGATGGCGGCGCGTCATGCGGCGAGCCCACGCTCGTCGAGGTCGAGCGGCGCCACATCGCGCGCGTGTTGAACGCCTGTCAGTGGCGCATCGAAGGGGTGAGAGGTGCGGCACGGATCCTGGGCCTGAGGCCGAGCACGCTGCGGAGCCGGATGACCAAGCTCGGCATCAGCCGGGGGAAGGCAGACGCCGCGCAGCCCGCGGCGGCTCGTGACTGAAGCGTCCCCAACAACATGACGTCGATGACCCCTCCCCGGCGTGTGCCGGCACTGGCCGTCGTCACGCTCGGGCTCGGCCTGCTCGCGCTCGCGGCGCCGATCGGACGATCGGCGTTTCCGACCGCGCGCGTCGGGTGGCTCCTCGCGATCGCCGCGGCGATCGAGATGCTGCATGCCATGCGCCGATCGGAAGTCGGCCGCGCGCCGGCGCGCGGCCCTCGGCGCCCTGATCAGCATGGCGATCGCGCTCTTTCTGATCAACGCGCCGTTCGTCGCCTCGCAGGCGCTGCGGGTGCTCACCGCTGGCTGGTTCGGAATCGACGGTGTGCGGAATGCCATCGCCGCCGTTCGACAGACCGACGCCATCGAGCGGCGCAACTCGATGCTCTCGGCGCTTGGCAACGCGCTCGTCGTGCTTCTGCTGTTCGTCGCGCGCGGCTCGCTCCTCTCGTGGATCGTCGCCATCGCGGGAGCGCTCCGGATTTTCGGCATCGCGTGGAGCATCAAGGTGACGCCCGTCTACGCGACGACCGAGGCCGACACGACGGTGATCGGCGAGCTCGGGCTGGCGGATGAGCCTGGCGCCGTCGCCATGGCTGGAGAGGTCGAGGCCGCCGAAGCGAAGCGTGTCTCGGCGGATCGCGGCTGGACGTTCGCGTTCATCGCGACGCTGTTTGCGATTCACATGGGCAGGATGCGCGTCGACTTCACGTTTCTCGGCCTCATCTCGCCGGCCGTGGCCGTGCTCGGCGACATGGCGATCGCGATTCTCGTGACGCTGCTGGTCATCAATCCGGTGTATCTGCTCTGGCGCGGACCCACCCGCTGGATCGAGCGTGGCGTCTGGCGCTGGCACCTGCGCCAGAGCCAGCGCGGCTGGAAAGGGTCCCTCGCGCGAATCAGCGACGCGTGGCTCCGCTGGCGGCTGCGCCTCGCGATTCGCTCGCGCGCCGCCCGCTACTCGGTACCGAAAGCGCTGGGTCTCGGCCTCCAGAACGGACTGCCCATCGCCGCCATCATCGCGGCGACCGTGCCGGTCTGGGGCATGAGCTGGTACTTCGACACGGAGAACTGGGCCGCCGGAATGTGGAACTCCTGGGCGGAGTCCCGTACGGACACGTGGCGCGAAGCCATGGTGCAGGCCGTAGGTTCGTCGCCAGGATTCGCCGTGCAGCCCGAAGGTGTGGCGGGCGACTTCTCCTTCATCGTCATCGGCGATCCGGGCGAGGGCGACGCCTCGCAGCAGGTGCTTCGCGATCAGATTCTCTCCGTCGCGAATCAGCCCGACGTGCGCTTCGTCGTGATCTCGTCGGACGTCGTGTATCCGACCGGCGCGATGATCGACTACGAGGCGAAGTTCTGGCTGCCGTTCAAGGGGGTGAAGCAGCCGATCTACGCCATTCCCGGCAACCACGACTGGTACGACGCGCTCGAAGGGTTCGCCGTGACATTTCTCCAGCCAGACGCGGCGCGCGCGAGCGTCCGCGCGCGCATCGATGCCGATCTGCGCCTCACGAGCACGACCGACGACCGCATCGACGGTCTGGTTCGCGAAGCCGGGCGGCTCCGGACGCTGTACGGCGTGCAGACGGGGTTTCAGCGCGCGACCTTCTTCGAGATCCAGACCGATCGCTTCGCGCTTCTCGCCATCGACACCGGCGTCCTTCGCAGGATCGACGCCGCTCAGGCCGAATGGCTCGAGGGCGCGCTCTCGCGGTCGGCCGGCAAGCTGACGATGGCGATCCTCGGTCACCCCTTCTACGCGGGCGGCCAGGATGTGACGACCGGCGACGAGGACTTCACGGCCCTTAAGAAACGGTTGCTCGATCGCGGCGTCACCATCGTCATGGCCGGCGACACGCACGATCTCGAGTACTACAGCGAGCCGGGGACCACGGCGCCGGCCGTGCACCACTTCGTGAACGGTGGGGGAGGCGCGTACCTGAGCTTCGGCACGGCGCTCTCCTGGCCAGCCCGCCCGCCCACCGCGAACTGGGCGTACTACCCGGGCCGGGACGCCGTGACCGCGAAAATCGAGGCGGAGACGCCCTGGTGGAAACGCCCGGCGTGGTGGTGGACGAAGCAGTTCGACGCCTGGCCGTATTCAGCCGAATGGCTCTCGGCGTTCTTCGACTACAACGTCGCGCCGTTCTTTCAGAGCTTCATCGAAGTGAAGGTCGAGCCATCCGCGAACCGCGTCCGGCTCATTCCGTACGGCGTCAACGGACGGCTCACCTGGGGGGAGATCTCGGCGTCCACGAGCCTGCACACCGACGGCGCCGACAAACGCGCGCTGGTCGAATGGATTGTGGCGATGCGCGACAGAAGTAAGTGAGAAAAGCCAAGGCCTCAACACGGAGAGCCCGGAGAAGGCGGAGGGCACGGACGATGGCCGTGTTGGGGAGGCCGGGCGTCGTGCATGGTCGAGCCGCGCGCCGAGATGACAGAACTCCCCGTGCACTTGACCCTGAGTTCTGTCATCTCGGCGCGCGGCTCGACCATCTCCGCGGCGAAGCCGCGGGGCGGGCGTCTGCCCGCCCCGACGCCCGGCCCTTCCGTGTCCTCCGCTCTCAACCGTGTGCTCCGTGTTGAGGACTTAGATTGTCGCGCTATGCTGTGCCCGGTTGCCCACCATGTCTGACCTCGAAGGCCGTCGCTGGTGGCTGGTCGTGACCGGCGCCGTCGCGGCGTTGCTGCCGTCCACGCCTTTCGCCTTGGATGCGGTCCACGCGAGCGAGCGAATCTACGTCACCGTCGTCGATGCGAAGAACAAACCGGTCACGGATCTCACCGCCGCCGATTTCGTCATCGAGCTGGACGGCGCACGGCAGGAGATCGCGAGCCTGTCACCGGCCGTCGAACCGATCTCCCTCGTCATCCTGACCGATCGTCTCGGCCTCTCGCCCAATTACACTCCGTTCGATGTCGGTCAGGCGCTCAAGGAGTTCGTGGCCGTCATCCGTGCCGGCAGTCCGGAGAGCAAGGTCGCGCTCACGACGTTCGACGGCACCGTGTTGCAGGTCACGAAGTTCACGAGCGCGCCCGCCGAGCTCGATCGCGCGCTGGGCCGGCTCCAGACCACCGCGCAGGATGCGGTGTTTCTGGAGGCGCTGGCCGACGTCTGCAAGTTGATGCGGACGGCGCCGACCGACCGGCGGATCATCTTCACGCTGCTCGCCGCCTATCGGCCGGATCAGAGCAACCTGCGCAACGAGATCGCGGCCGAGATGCTGCGCGTGTCGAAGTCCTCGCTCTGGACCGTCGAGGTGCGGCAGAGCGATCGCGGCAACTACGGCAACAACGTCCGCGAGGTCGTGCTCGACGCCGGCGGCCAGCTGAGCGGCGGCACACGGGACATCGTGAACTCGCGCACCGGCGTCGGCGTGAGCTCGAAGCAGATGGCCGAGCTGATGCTGTCGCAGTACCTGCTGACGTACGGCCCGGCGGGCGGGACCGCCACGAGCCGCCTCCGGATTGGTGTCAACCGTCCCGGCGTGCGCATTCTCGCGCCAAGGTGGACGGGGCGATAGAAGGCAGAAGGCAGAAGGCAGAAGGCAGAAGGCAGAAGGCAGAAGGCAGAAGGCAGAAGTGCGGAACGCGCTACCGCTGGCTATCAGGTTTTCCTGAAAAGACCGATGACCCGCGTGAGTTCGTTCCTCATTTCTGCCTTGTGCCTTCTGCCTTCTGCCTTTTATCCTCTGTTCGTCCCAGGACACTTGCGCGGTCGTCCCCGCGCGCCCATACTCGCCCCTAGCGGCATCACCCGGCGCGCGGCCGGCTGATGTGTCGCTTCAGGAGTCAGGAGGAAGACGCATGCTTCGCAAGCTGAGTCTCGTCGGGATCCTGCTAGTGCTCTCGATTGCCCTTGCGCCCCAGCCGGTGTGGGCGCAGGTTCAGACGGGCAGCATCTTCGTCAAGGCGACCGACGAGCAGAATGCTTCGGTCCCAGGCGCAACCATCACCCTCACGAGCTCGATCCTGCCGCAGGCCGTGACGGGCGTCACCGATTCGACCGGGTCCTCTCGCTTCCCGTCGCTCGGCGTCGGCACCTACAACATCAAGATCGCCCTCACGGGTTTCCAGACGATCACCCGCGAAGGCGTTGTTCTGCTCCAGGGCCAGACGGTGACCGTTGACATCGCGATGAAGCTGAGCTCGCTCGCCGAAGAGGTCACGGTTCGCGGCGAGACGCCGACGGTCGATACCAAGAGCGCGAACCTCAGCGTGAACCTGGACAAGCACCTGCTCGACACGACGCCGGGCGGCAAGGACATCTGGAGCATCCTCGAGTACAAGGCGCCGGGCGTGATCTTCGACACGCCGGACGTCGGCGGCAACCAGGGCGGTCTGCAGCGCTCGATGACCGCGCGCGGCACGCCGAACGGGCAGAACACGCAGATGCTGAACGGCGTCAACGTGAACGACCCGGCCGCGCAGGGCTTCTCGATGATCTACTACACGCCGACCACCTTCGAGAACATCCAGGTGTCGAGCGGCGCGCAGGACATCTCGGTCGGCACCGGCGGCATCTTCATCAACATGGTGACCAAGAGCGGCACGAACCGTCCCGCGGGCCTCTTCATGCAGACCTACCAGGGGCAGGAAACGCAGTGGGACAACATCACCGAGACGCTCAAGTCGCAGGGGTTCCGGCCCGAGGCCGCCGCGGTGGACTACATCACGAACACCAACGGGCAGTTCGGCGGACCCCTGAAGAGAAACAAGCTGTTCTACTTCGTGTCGGGCAATTTCCAGGGCACCCACGTGAACGTGCCCGGTTTCCCGGCCGTGACGACCCAGCCTGTGCTGCTCGGCGACTCGAGCCAGCAGGACACGACCGACATCTCGGCGGGCGCCGCGAAGTTCAACTACTCGATGAACGGCAGCAACCGGTTCGAGGGATACATCGAGCGCCAGCAGTACGACAAGCCGAATCGAGGCGCGGGCTCGGGCAACACGCAGGATTCCACGTCACGTGAGTTCGACTTCTTCAACGTGGCGCAGATCGCCTGGAACACAGTGCTGACCGACCGGATGTTCGTGGACACGAAGCTGAGCTACAACAATACGCACTTCCCGCTCGGCCAGAAGACCACGCTGCAGCCGCTTACCGACGCCGGGCAGAACAACACGCTCCTGCGCAACCGGCAGAGCACGCAGGTGATGTTCCGGCGCCGGCTGCAGTTCGTGTCGAACCTGCAGTACTACGTGCCCAATCTGTTCGGCGGCCGCCACGAGTTCAAGGGCGGCATCGACAACGGGTTCACCCCCGAGGACGTGGACACGACGCGCGTCGACAACGTCAACCTGACGTACACGAGCGCGACCGGCCTCGGCACGTCGGTCCAGGTCTTCAACTCGCCGCTCCACCAGGAGCGCGCAGTGATGAGCACGGCGATCTACGGCCAGGACTCCTACGCCATTGGCCGGCTGACGCTCATCGCGGGCGTGCGCTGGGAGCGGATCGAAGGCTACCTGCCGGACCAGGTCACGCCACCCAGCCAGTACTTCCCCGAGGGCCAGGTGTTCCGCGGCGTCACGATTGCCGGCGTCGTCCAGGACTTCACGGTCAAAAAGTCGTTCGGGGCGGTTCGGAACAACCCGCTCTGGCACAACTGGGCGCCGCGCGTGAGCGCGACGTACGATCTCCGGGGTGACGGCAAGACGGCGCTCAAGTTCTCCTGGGGCAAGTACCTCGATCAGATCAACACGGGCACGCCGCCCAATCCGAACGCGAACATCAACCAGACGTACGTCTGGAACGACGTCGACCGCAACCTGATCTTCAACCCGGGCGGCGCGACGTGGGACGGCCAGAAGTACGTCGGCGGCGAGTTCGGCAACCTGACCGGCACCAGCAACCTCGCGGTCAACACCTTCGACAGCAGTCTGCGGCGGTCGTACCGGGAGGAGCTCATCGCGGGCATCGATCGCGAGTGGTTCCCGAACGTGCGCGTCGGGGTGTCGTACATCAACCGGCGTGAGCGCGACCCGCAGGGCACGGTCGATCAGAGCATGGATCTCTGGCCGGGCCTCTACACGAAAGTCACCGTGTGCGAACAGGGCCGGGACGGCCTGTTCGACGGCGGCGCGCCGACCTGCAGCAATTCGGCGGCAGACGATCGGCTGATCGACGTCTACAGCCTCAACGCCGGCGCCGTGACATCGCCGATCACGGTGAACGACGACCGGCTCGGCGTCAAGTACGACGGCCTGGAGCTGACGGTGACCAAGCGGTACAGCAACGGGTGGTCGGTGCTCGCCGGCTACGACTACTCGCGCACGCGAGTCGAGCAGACGAGCCTGTCGAACCCGAACAACGCGTTCGTCAACGCCGACGGCGAAAGCGGCGGCCGGCGCCACCAGTTCAAGGCGAACGGCTCGTACACGCTGCCCTGGCAGATCGTGACCGGCGTCGAGTTCCGGATCCAGTCGGGCCAGCCGTTCACGCGCTCGGTCAACATCTCGTCGTGCACGGCGACCGTGACCACGAACTGCGTCCGTCAGACCGGCCTCAGCGTCAACGCCGAGCCGCGCGGCAGCGTGCTGCTGCCCGTGCTCTCGACGCTCGACGTCCGCGCCGGCCGATTCTTCAACTTCGGCACGCAGAGACTGGAACTGACGATGGACGTGTACAACCTGACGAACGCGAACACCACGTACGGCGCGCGCGGCGGGACCGGCCGCACCAACGTCCGTTACGCGAACGATCCGAACGCGCCGATCTCGCAGGTCCAGACGTTCCTCTCACCCACGGGAGTGCTTGGACCGAGGATCATCAGGTTCAACATGACGTACTGGTTTGGGGGGAGATAGCACGGTACTTCGCTGAAGTACCGAGAACAAGGGCACTGAAGTACTGTGGACAAGAACACTGAAGTACGCGGACAAGAACACTGAAGTACTTCGGACAAGAGCGCTGAAGTACGCCGGACAAGAACGCTGAAGTACGGGGGGAGAAGGACACTGAAGTAGAAGATCTTCGCGTGTCCGCCCCCGTACTTCGAGCGCCTTTCAGGGCGTGTACGTCAAGCGCACTTCAGGGCCGTACTTCGAGTGCCTTTCAGGGCCGTACTTCAAGCGCTTTTCAGGGAAGTACTTCAGTCCCCGTCATACCGTCGCCAGGTATCTGTGTACTGAGTAGATCGCCGCCGAACCCTCCCCGACGGCTGCCGCGATGCGGCGGTTCGCGTTGGCGCGGACGTCGCCGACCGCGAAGATGCCGGGGACGCTCGTTTCGAACATGAGCGGATCGCGATCGAGCGTCCACGCCCCGCCCTTCCGCGGCACGTCGGCGCCGGTGAGGATGAATCCCTTGTCGTCCATCGCCAGCAGCCCGTTGAACTGCTCCGTCCTCGGCGCGACGCCGATGAAGATGAAAATGGCCGCAAGATCGATCGTGCTGTCCGTTCCGTCCGGGACGTGCCTGATCGTGATCTGCTGCAGATGGCCCTCGCCTCGAGCGCCGGTGAGCTCGGTGTTCGTGAGCTTCGTGATGTTCCTGGTCAGCTGAATCTGGTCCGCCAGGTACTGTGACATCGTCGGCTTCGCGGACCGGATCAGGATCTTGACGCTCCGGCAGTGGCGGGAGAAGAACAGCGCGGCTTGCGCGGCGGAGTTCGCGCCGCCGATGACGGCGATGTCCTGGTCGCGATAGAGCGCCGCTTCGCTGAGCGCGGCGCCGTAGTACGCGCCGGCGCCGATGAACGCGTCGAGGCCTGGCACCTCCAGCCGGCGCACGCTCATGCCGGTCGCGATGACCAGCGAATAACACGAGATCTTGTCACCGTTCGTGAGCTGCACGATGCGATACGGGTCCTCGCGACGCACGGATTGGACGCCGAGGCCGACGACCAGCTCAGCGCCGAATTTGCGGGCCTGCTCGGCGGCGAGCCGCGCCAGCTCGGCGCCCGGGACTCCGTCGGGAAACCCGAGATAGTTTTCGATGAGCGAGGTCGTGCCGGCCTGCCCGCCGGGCGAGGCCTGCTCGATCAGGATCGTTCCAAGCCCTTCTGACGCCGCATACACGGCGTTGGCCAGGCCCGCCGGGCCGCCGCCGATGATCGCGAGGTCGTAGAACCGCCGCTCGGCCGGCTTGTGCAGTCCCAGGTTGCCGGCCAGATCGGCCGTGGACGGCGAGACGAGCGTCGTGCCGTCCGGGAACAGCACGACCGGAAGCTTCGGGGGATCGCCGGCGACCGTTTTGACGAGCTCGCGTGACGCCGCGTCGACGTCGAGGTCCACCCACAGATACGGCACCTGGTTGCGCGCGAGAAAATCGCGCGCGGTGTAGCTTTGCGGCGACCAGCGCGAGCCGATGATCCGGATGCCGTCATAGGGCAGACGCACGCGGCCGGCCCAGTCTTCGAGCAGGGCGTCCAGCACCGGATACAGCTTCTGCTCGGGCGGATCCCACGGTTTCATCAGGTAATGCTGGACGCCGACTTCGTTAATTGCCGCGATGGCCGCCTCGGTGTCGGCGTAGGCCGTGAGCAGCACGCGCGCGGTGTCCGGATAGAGCTTGCGCGCTTCGCGGAGCCACTGGGTGCCGGTCATGACCGGCATCTTTTGATCCACGAGAAAGAGCGCCATCGGCGCGCCACGGCGCTTCAGCTCGCGGACCGTCTCGAGCGCCTCAGGCGCGGTGGCGGCGGCGACGACGCGATAGTGGTCCCGGTAATGATTCTTGAGATCGCGTTCAATCGCCGCGAGCACCTCGCGGTCGTCGTCTACGGTGAGAATGACCGGTTTGCTCATGAAGTCGGGGCGGGCGGTAGCAGAACCCGGAACTCCGTCCGGCCGGGGCGCGTGACGAACTCGAGCAGGCCGTCGTGGCTGAGGACGATGCGGCGCGCGACGTCGAGACCAAGCCCGGTGCCCTCGCCCTGCGGCTTGGTCGTGAAGAACTGATCGAACACACGCGGCCGATCGCGTTCGGCGATGCCGGGCCCATGGTCGATGATCTTCACCACGAGCTTGCCATCGACCTCACGGCACGCGACGACCTGCACCTGACCTCCCGCCGGCGAGGCGTCGATGGCGTTATCGAGGACATTGGCCCAGACCTGGTTCAGCTCGCTGGCCACGCCGACGACCTGCGGCAAATCCGGCGCGATGTCGAGATTGACGGAGACCATCTTGCCACGGGCCTTCGAGTTCAGCACGTCCAGCGTCTCGCGAAGCCCGACGACGATGGACAAGGCGACCGGCACCCGGGACTGGTCCAGCCGGGAGAACCCTCGAACCGACGAGACGAGCGAGTGAATCCGTGCCGACGCGGCTTCGATCTCCCCGGCCGTGCGATGCGCCACCCGGCTCGACGTGATGGCGCAGATCGCCACGGGCAGTGTGCGATCGTCGAGGGCCCTGGCAAGCTCGTCGAGGGCGTCGAGCGTCACGCTCGACCGCGCCAGCGCCTCGACGTCGGCGTGCTCGATGTGATGCGCGTGCAGCCAGGTGTCGATGGCATCCTCGCGGTCGGTCTGCTCGATGGGGGATCGCGCCACCGCGTCAGGCGTGCACAGCGCCCGCACGCGATCGATCTGCGCGAGCAGGTCCGGTCCGAGCATGGCGGCGCCGAGCGCGCGCGAGCTCGCGTCGACGGCGTCGAGCTGCTCGTGCAGGGCCTTGGCGCCGCGGACGACCGCAGAGGCCGGGTTGGTGAGCTCGTGGGCAAGGCCGGCCGCGAGCCGTCCGAGCGACATCATCTTCTCGTCGTGAAAGTCGCTGAACGTGAACTGCCTGGCGCGATCGATCATCGCATGCACCAGCATCGTCGTAATCTCGGGACACTTCGCCGTGAGCTCGCGAAAGTGGTCGCGATGGACCCGCACGACCTCCGTCGGCTCCACGACCGTCACGTCCCCGGGCGCCGTCACCATCCGTGAGTAGGGCAGGAGCCCGCTCACGTCGCCGGCGTTCCATTCCAGCACCTTGCGCGGCCCGGCGCCGCGGTCCACCCGGATCAACATTTTCCCGGACAGCACCACGATGAGCGAGTCGATCGCGCGCATCTGCTCGGCGGCCGGCATTTGCCCCGGCTCCAGCCGCTCGAGCGTGCCGTGCGCGGCTATCCACTCCCGCTCCTCGCGCGGCGCCTTGCCGATAGTGCGATGAGCGTCGAGGCGGGCCATCAACCCGGGGTCAGACATCGACAGAATCATGACACGGGGGAAGCGGGGGACAGGAACAGGGAAGTCCGGGGGGACAAGAACGCCGAAGTCCTGGGTCTGAAGTGCACTCGAGGTCCTGGGGGACAAGAACGCCCAAGTCCTGATGGACAAGAACACCGACGTCCTGGGGGACAAGAACGCCAAGTCCTGGTTCTGAAGCGCGCGTGAAGTCCGGGCCAGGACCTCGAGCGCCTTTTCGGTACAATCGCTTCTGACGGCGATGTGAGCGTCCTCATCCCAGCGCGGATGTCCCCGTCTTCACAATTGGAGGAAGCGAAGATGACTTACTGGAGACTATCTGTCCGCCCGCTGTTCGCGATCGCGATGCTGGCGATGGCTTCAACTGCCTCGGCGCAACTCATCAATCCTCCCGAGCGGCCCTGGAGCGTCGAGTTCGGTATCGGCTTCGACAACAGCATCAGCGGCAACATCAACTCCAGCGCCATCGGCACGCTGAACGGTCAGTCAGCGGTCATCCTGAAGAACAAATACGAGGACGTTTACGGCACGGGCCTGCACATCCGGTTCGGCGGCGGCTACATGTTCAAGGAGAACGCGGAGTTTCGTGTCACGTTCACCATCCAGTCGCTGGACGCGGATCTGGTCCCGATGGGCGACATCGGCTTCTCGAATCTCTACGGCCAATACGACGACTACCAGAGCTTCGGTATCGACTTCGGCGTCCGGCAGTACATGCCCATCAGGCAGGGCATTCGGGGCTACGGCGAGGCGACGATCGGCATCGCGATCCTGGCTGAGACGGATGTCACCCTCGTGGCGCCGACGAGCAACATCGTGTTCGACGCGACGGATTTCTACGACAGGACCGCGGCCTTCACCTTGGGCATCAACGCCGGCGCGATCTTCACGGTGAAGCCGCAGGTGGACGTCTTCGCGCAGCTCGGCCTGCGCTACCTCACCGGCATGTCTGAAGTGGACAACCTCGCCGGCACCGGGCTCGAGAGCATCAATGACAAGAGCGCCCGCTGGTCGATCCCGATCCAGGCCGGCGTCCGGTTCCGGTTCTAGGAGCACACCACGAAGAACGAAGGACGTGAAGAGGTTTCTTGGGAAAGATCGGCTTGTCGAAAGAGCTTTTCGGCAAGCATTCTTCGAATGACCTGCTTCACGTCTTCATCTTCATGGTGAGTTTCCGGCTCACAGCGACTTTAAATACTCGATGAGCTCGCGCTTCTGCGCCGCGCTCAGCTTCAGATTGAAGTGACGGTCGTAGTGATCGACGACGGCCTCGAGCGTCGCGAAGCGGCCGTCGTGGTAGAACCCGCCCTTCGTGCGAACGAAGAGGCCTCTGAGGGGCGTCGTTCGGTACCGCTGGTCCGGGGAGCGATCGGCCTGGAAGCTGTCGATGCCGATCTCCTGAGCCGTGTGCATCGGCCAGCCCGGCTCGGTGAAGAGCGGCGGGACGTGGCACGTCGCGCATCGTGCCTGGGTGTTGAAGACGCCCTCGCCGCGTTTCGCGGCCGCCTGGTCGAAACTGCCGTCGGGCGGCCTCGGCGCGGGAATCGCCAGTTGATAGAAGTGAAGCGCGGCCAGCTTCGGCGTGATCAAGTCGGGGCTGTTCCGCATATTGCCGTGCCCGGCCTTCGCCGCGAGCGGAAAACGCGTCTTGTCGTTGAGCCGTGGATCGAAGAAGACGCCCTTGCCGTGCATCTGCGTGTTGGCGACGTACGCGTTCCAGTGCGAGACGCCGCCCCAGCCCGAGTAGGTGTGGAGGTTCACGCCAGCGAGCCCGAACGCGGCGGGAAGGACCGTCGCGGCTGACTTCCCGTCGGGCCGCATCGCCTTCCCGTCCTGAACGAGCTCGGCGTCGTATTTGCCCGGCCCCCAGCTTCGCAGGACTTTGCGTACGCCTTCCGCGTCGGCGCCAAGGAGCTCGGTGAAGGGAGAGAGGTCCGGGGCCAGCGCGACGATGGCGCCGACGTTCAGATCGCGGTTCGGCCAGCCGTCGAGGCGGCGGCCGATGCCGGGCGCGAACGAGTCGTCCACCGTCGAGTGGCAGAGCGCGCACTGGATGCCGACGGACTTCGCGGAGCCGTCAGGGTTGAGGAACGCCGTCACGCCCACGACCGCGTTGGCCTTGAGCAGCGCGACCGTCGACGCCGGGTCGTCCATGTTGACCTTGCCGGCCTTGATTTGCGCCACGAGATCCGCCGGCAGGGCCTCGGCATCGACCTTCAGGCCGACGCTGAGCGCCATCTTCGGGCTGACGCCCGGGCCGACGCCGCCGAGCTTCTGTCCGACGATCGCCTGGTGGAGTTTCAGCCGATCGCCCCAGAAGGCCTCGTCACCGAAGGTGTCGTACCGGAAGATCTTGCGGCCCTCGTCGATCAGGCGGTCGGCGTTCTGGGCGATCTCCGCGTCGAACGGGGCGTTGGGAGCCGCCGTCTCCGCGGCCTCGACCGGCGCCGGCTGCCGGAGCGCGCCCAGGCCAAGGGCTGCCAGGATCGCCGCACCGCAACTCACGAGCACGATGACGCGCCGTCGCATGGTCTCCTCCTGTGATTGCTGAGATAAACAACTAATATCTTGTTTATCGAGCAAATCATGTACCGCCGCGGCTTGGTCAAAGCACGTCGACTGGCCCAGAATCTAGGCAGGCGCTGGGAAAACGGATGCCGTTCCTGAGAAAACAACTGCTCGATTCCAGCCGCGGCCGCCTCGTGTCGCTGCTTCGCCGCGGCAGGCAGACCGCCGACGACATGGCCGCCGCGCTCGGGCTCACACGAAGCGCCATCCGCGCCCACCTCACCGCGATGGAGCGCGACGGCCTCGTCCGGCGCGCCGGGCAGCGGCGGGGCGCCACGCGCCCGTCGCTGACGTTCGAGCTCACCCCTGACGTCGAGCAGGCGTTGTCCCGGGCGTACGTCCCGGTGCTCGTCCGGCTCATCGACGTCATCGCGGAGGGTCTGCCGGCCGATCACCTGGACGCGATGCTTCGCCGGACCGGACGACGGCTTGCCGAGGATCTGTCGCGGGGGCGGCGACCGGCCGGGTCGCTCGCCTCACGCGTGGCGGCGGCGAGCGAGATGCTCAACGAGCAACTCGGCGCGCTCACGCACGTCGAGTCGAACGGTCACCACGTCATTCGCGGTCTCGGCTGCCCGCTCGCGGCCGTCACGGGCAAACACCCGGGCGTATGCCGCGCGCTCGAGGCGATGCTGACGGAAGTCGTGGGCGCGCCGGTGCGCGAATGCTGCGACCGAACAGGACGACCGCGCTGCTGTTTCAAGATCGGACGGCGCCCCACGCGCCGGCGTGCGAAGAAAACGTCACCATGAAGAACTGAAGTCGTGAAGAGAGACCAAGACTCGAGGCCACAACACGGAGAACACGGAGACCAGCGGAGATCACGGAAAGACGGGATCGCGAGTTCGTTCCGTGAAAGAGCCGGCGTCCCGGCACGCCGATCGAACGCGTGCGACGGATGACGATCGGATCTGTGCGTAAGTTCACTCCATCTGGCCAACCGTCATCCGTCGTACGCGCCCGATCGGCTCCGCGGCGGTAGCCGCGGGCGGGCCGCTGGCCCGCCCGGGACGCCGGGTTGTCCGTCCGTCGTTCTCTGTGTTCCCCGTGTTATGGATCGAAGGTTTTCGATCTTCCGTTCCCTTCAGGTCTTCATTCCTCATGGTGAGGTCTTATAAGATCTCCGCTCATGCTTCGCTCTCGGTTGTGGTCCTACTTCACGTTCGTCGCGCTCGTGCTCGCATCACCAGCGTCGGCCGTTGCCGCGGAGCCCGCGATTGCGTTCGGCGCGCGGCATGCGATCGCCCTTCGCTCCAACGGCGACGTCGTCACCTGGGGCTACGCCGTCGGGTGTCAGCTCGGGCGGGGCTCGAGGGGCAACCAGGACGCGACGCCGGGAGTGGTGCTGCGCAACGCGAAGGCGGTCGCGGCCGCGGGCGATCACAACCTGGCGCTCACGACCGACGGCAAGGTCTACGGCTGGGGCACGAACGCCGAAGGTCAACTGGGCCTCGGCCACGAGTTCGACGCCTGCGAAGGGCCGGCGCTCGTGCAGTCGCTCGCGGGCAAGATCGTGACGCACATCGCGACCGGAAACGGGTTCAGCGTGGCCGTCACGAGCACCGGTGATCTCTACTGCGCCGGCGACAACGGCATGGGGCAGTGTCCCGTGACGAAGACCGGAAGCGTGACCGTCTTTACGGCCGTGTCGATTCCGGAGATCGCCGGCCGCGTCGCCAGCGTGAAAGCCGGCGCGTTTCACGCGCTCCTGCTCACGACCGACGGCAAGCTCTACGCGCTCGGGCGCGGGCGCGACGGCCAACTGGGAAACGGTCGCACGACGAACGGGCTCGCGCTCGTCCCCGACCTGACCGGCGTCGTGTCGATCGCCGCCGGCATCTGGCACAGCGTGGCGCTTCGCTCCGACGGCACGGTCTGGGTCTGGGGCAGCAACTTCAAATCGCAGCTCTGTGACGGGACGACGACCAACCGCGCGACGCCGGCGAAAATCGAGCCGCGCGTCCGGACAGGGGCCGGTGACCGCGATCGCCGCCGGCGGTCACACGACCGCGATGCGGACGAGCGACGGCGGGCTCTACGTCTGCGGCGACAACCAATCCGGCCTCCTCGGTGTGGAGGGGATGGTCGTGCCGCGGCTCACCAAGGTGCCCGTCGCCGCGATCAAGAGCGGGATCATCGCGTTCGGCGGCAACAACGCGGCCTTCAGCCCCGACGGCTGCGCGATTCAAGTCGCCGGCTACAACGATGGCGGCGTCATCGGCGGCGACGGGTCGGGCTCCCGCGTGTTCGTCCCCAAAGCGGCGGCGTCGCTCTGCGCGCCCGCCTCGGCGACGCCGCTGCCGGATCTCGTTCGCGTCCCGCCGAGCGGCGGTGAGTCCGGCTGCTGGACGGCGCGCAAGGAGGAAGATGCCGTCGCGAATCCGAAGTGGTCGGCGCTGCGCGAGGCCATGCTGACCGCCGAGGGCCTCCTCAGGAAGAACGCCGCCTACCTGGCGGCGCCGGAGCCCGTGCGGATGCGGACGTCCATCGCCGCCGGTCCGGGTGACGACAGCGGCGCGCGCATGCACATCCAGGCCGTCGCCGAGCGGAAGTTCGACGGCACGCGCGTCTGGGCCGGTTCCGCTGGCTGCGAAGTCATCCCCCAGGTCGATCGCATCGGCGGATCGATCGGGTACGTCTCCGTCTCTTTCAACGTCGATGCGCGGGAGCAGTTCGTCGGGCCGAGCGGTCAGGTGCCGAAGCTGACTGGCACGTCCGGCGGATTCCCCGAGTACAACGGCTGGGTCGTGATCACGAAGGACGGCCGGCTGCCGTGGATTCCGCTCACGCTCGCGGACAAGCTGGACGCGGAAGGCGCGAAGCGAGAGCGCGCGCTCGCCGACTGGCTCAAGCAGGCGGCTTCGATGAAGCCACTCGACGAAGCCGCGGTGACGAAGTCGGTCGAGCTGCTCAGAAAGACCGATCCGGCCGGCGCCGACAAGGTGATCGCCTCGGCGAGGGAACGGAACGAGGAGATCAGACGCCAGCAGCGGGAAGTCGTCCCCGTGCGCACGGCGGCGCTCGAGAAACAACTGAGCGACTACAAGCAGTACCGCGCGTCCTTCAGCCCGCGATGAGCTCGAGGCGCCGGCGGTCTGGGGTGATCCGGCCGGCGCAGGCAGGCGCCAGCTCGACGCGCGCATCGCCGAGCTGCAGAAGCTGACATCAGCCGAGCAGGCCCAGACCGACCAGTGGGCCCGGGAAAGCCGGGGCGCCGACCGTGAGACGCAAGCCGCGCTCACCGCGAAAACCCGCGCGCTTCGTCAGCAGCACATGGAAAAGGCGTCTCCGCTCATGGACGACGCGAGAGCGCAGTACGAGCTGACCAACCTCAAGCCCGGCACCGCCGACAAGGCCATGGGCGTCAAGTCCGATCCGACCTTCCCGGATCGGACGGCCCCGAACCGGATTCAGCTGATTACCGTGCACTTCGCCTTCGACGCCGATCCGCGCAACACGGCTCGCGTCGCGTGGGGAAAGAAGACGAAGGACACGTTCGACTACGCCGCGCTGGCGGCGCTGCTGCGGTAGAAGGCACAAAAGGCACGAGGCAGAAGGCACAAGGCAGAAGTGAGGAACGAACTGACGTTCGCTATCAGTTTTCTTGGCTAAAGATCGCTTTGCTAGAAGAAAAGAGGACGTGCGTCAGGCGTTCCAGACTTCTGCCTTCTGCCTTGTGCTTTCTGCCTTGCTCACTCCGATCGCAACGCAACCAGCGGATCGACGCGCGTGACTCGCCGCGCGGGAATCAGACACGCAAGGAAGGCCACGACGAGCAGGACGATCGAGACCAGCACGAACGTCGCGGGATCGGTGGCGCCGACGCCGAAGAGCAGGCTCTGCAGAAAACGGCCAAGCGCGAGTGCGCCGATCACGCCGGCGGCGAGCCCCGCCAGCGCCGGTCGAAGGTGCTGGCGCAGGATGAGCCACAGCACGTCCAGCCGGCTGGCGCCCATCGCCATGCGGATGCCGACTTCCTGAGTCCGCTGGCTGACCGCGTGTGACGTCACGCCGTAGATGCCGATGGTCGCGAGCAGGAGGGCGATTCCCGCGAAGCCTGCGAGCAGCACGGCCTGAAATCGCGGCTGGGTGAGCGTCTCGGCCACGGCGCGTTCCGCCGTCGTGACGCCGAACAGCGGCAACTGAGGATCGAGCGCCTGCAGCTCGCGCCGTACGGACGAGGCGATCGCGTCGGGATCACCCGCGGTCCGGACGAACAGCGTCTGCGTGCGCGGTGTTCTCTGAGACGTCGAGAAATAGATCTCCGGCCGGATGGGGCGCGTCACCGCGGCCCGGTGGGCGTCGCGGATGACGCCGACGATGGTCAGCCACGGCGTCTGCGAGTTGGGATCGCTCCCGGGCTTGATCCGGCGGCCCAGCGGATCCTGACCGGGCCAGCCGGTGCGCGCGAACGTTTCGTTGATGATGACCACGGGCAGCCCGTCCGGGACGTCCTGATCGTTGAAGTTGCGCCCGCTCGCGATCGTCATGCCGACGGTCTCGAAATACCCCGGCGACACGCTCTCGGTGGGATACTCGACGCGCTCGTTCGGCGGGACCGGCGGCTTGCCCTCGATCGCGAAGACGCCCGAGTTCGTCACGAGCGGCTGCAGGAGTCCGCTGCCGGTTGCCGCCGACTCGACACCTGGCAACGCGCGGACGCGCTCGAGGAGCCGCGCCCAGAACTGCCGGACTTCCGGCGGGCCGGGGTAGGTCGAGCCGGGCGGGCTGACGGTCATCATCGCGACCTGCGCGGGTCGAAAGCCCCGCTCCACGTTCTGCATCGTCCAGAGCGTGCGGATGAGCAGTCCGGCGCCGGTCAGGAGAATCACCGCCAGCGCCACTTCCGCGGCGACCAGCACGCCGCGCGTGCGACGGCTGGCGCCGCCGGCACCCTCGCGAGCGCCTTCGCGCAGATGGTCCACGACACGGTGGCGAGACGCCTGAAGGGCGGGGATCAGACCGGCCACGAGCGCCGACGCGACCGACAGAACCAGCGCGAACAGCAGCACCCGCAGGTCGATCGCGATCGCGTTGCCGCGTGGAATCGTGTCGCCGCCAAGCGCGACGAAGAACTGCGTGGCCCAATACGCCAGCGCCACGCCAATCGCGGCGCCGACAAACGCCAGCACCGCGGTTTCGGTCACGATCTGGCGAATCAGCCGGGCCCGGCCGGCGCCAAGCGCCGTGCGAATCGCGAGCTCTTTTCTGCGAGCGGTGGTGCGGCCGAGCATCAGGTTCGCCAGGTTCGCGCAGGCGATGAGGAGCACGAAGCCCACGGCGCCGAGCAGAATCAGCAGCGGGCGCTCGATGTGTCCGACGAGCTGCTGCTCGAGCGATACGACGTTGACGCCAAAACCCTGCTGCGACGGGTACTGCTTCTCGAGTCGATCGCCGATCTGGCTCATCTCTGTCTGAGCCTGCTGGGCCGAGATGCCGGGCTTCATCCGGCCGATGACGGGCAGCCAGAAGCTGCCGCGCGCCTGACGAGTCTGTTCCGACGGCGCGAGCGGCGCCCAGGCCTCCGCCTTGTCCGGCCACGTCAACGTGCGCGGCATGACGCCGATGATCTCGTATTGCCGGCCGCCAAGGCCGATCGTGCGGCCGAGGACGTCGTTCGCGCCGCCGAAGCGGCGTTGCCACAGTCCATGCGACAGCAGCACGACGGCGTCTCGTCCCGGCGTCTCGTGCTCCGCGGTGAAGAGGCGTCCCATCACCGGCTGCACTTTCATCACGTCGAAGAAGTTCGCCGTCACCATCGCCCCCTGAAGGCGCTCGGGCTCGCCGGCGCCCGTCAGGCTGAACGCGGTCGGCCTGAACGCCGCCATCTGCGCGTACGACGTGCTCTGATCGCGCCAGTCCACGTAGTTCGGCCAGGAGGTGATGTCTTCCTTGATGCCTTCGCGCCGGTTGTCCATCCACAGCAGCGTGATGCGGTCGTACTCGGGATAGGGCAGCGGCTTCAGCAGCACGCTGTTCACGACGTTGAAGACCGCCGTGTTCACGCCGATGCCGGACGCGAACGTCAGCACGGCAATCAGGCTGAACAACGGCGACCGCGCGAGGACGCGCACGGCATGCCGCGCATCGCGGCCGAGGGCGGCGAGAGACATGGATCCTCCCGTGAGACGTAGCGCGGGGCTTCAGCCCCGCGTCATTATGTCTCTGACGGCGGCCGGCAACATTAAGTTGGCGCCAAAAGCCTCGATCCAAAACACGGAGCACACGGAGAAGACCGGAGCTCACGGAGACACCGGATCGCGAGCCATTCGTGAGAGAGCCGGCGTCCCGGTCGAACGATCGAACGCGTGAAGAACAGATGACGATCGGCGAATCGACGCCTCACGTGTCTTCAGGCCGATCGTCATCTGTTCTTCACGCGTTCGATCGTTCACCGCGGCTCAGGCCGCGGGCGGGCCTCCGGCCCGCCCGGGACGCCGGCGTGTCCGTGCCCTCCGATCTTCTCCGTGTTCTCCGTGTTTTGGACTTAGATCGAACGCTTGCGTGCCGTTTGACGTGGCGCTAGGCTCGACCGATCGTGCCTCGCATCTCTCTGGCCGCAACCCTCGCGTTCGGCGTCGCGCTCGTCTTCAGCGCTCCCGTTCGAACGGCCGTGCCCGCTGCCGACCTCTGGCGGCAGGTCGAGATCGTTCGGACGTCGCATGGCGTGCCGCACATCCGGGCCGAGAACCTGCGCGCGGGTGGCTACGCGCTCGCGTGGGTCATGTCGGAGGACTACGGCGCACGGACGGCGCTCCGACTGGTCGCCGCGCGCGGTGAGCTCGCGCGGTTCGAGGGGCGGGCGCGGCTCGAGGCGGACTTCGAGAACCTGCGGGCGCGGGCGAGAGCGATCGAGACCTATCACCTGCTCGAACCGGAGACGCGCGACATCTACGACGGCTTCGCAGCCGGGGTGAACCGCTACGTTCAGCTCTTCCCGGAAGAGTTTCCGCCCGGCATGCCGGCCGACTTCAGCGGCTACGACGTCGCCACGCTCCACATCGGCGACGGCCCGCCGGCCGGCGAAAGTGCGGAGATTCATCGCAGCGCTCGACGGCGCGGAACCCGCGGAACCCCGGAACCTGCGGAACCCCGGAACCCGACGGACGACGATCGGCTCGAACGCCTGGGCGCTGGCCCCGTCCCGCACGACGTCCGGCAAGGCCATCCTCCTTCGCAATCCTCACCTCGCGTGGACGGCCGGCTACTACGAAGCGCACCTGACCGTGCCGGGGCTCGTCGATTTCTATGGCGACTTCCGTATCGGCGGACCGCTCATCGTCATCGGCGGGTTCAACAGGCACCTGGGGTGGGCGACGACCAACAGCAACAGCGGGGACCTGACGGAGATCTACGCGCTCGACGGCGGATGCCGATGCGCCGGATCACTATCTCCTCGACGGCGCCTCGCTTCCGATCGCGCGCCAGTCGCGGACGGTCACGTTCCGCGAGGGCGACGGGCTCAGCTCGGAGACGCGCGAGTTCTTGTCCACGCCGCTCGGCCCGGTCGTCCATCGGACCAGCGATCGCATCTACGTCGCGAGAACGGCCGGCGACGGCGAGTTCCGTGCCGGCGAGCAGTTCCTGCGCATGATGCGCGCGACCTCGCTCGCGGAGTGGAAGAACGCGATGCGGATGCGCGCGCTCGTGACGTCGAACTACACGTACGCGGACCGCGCCGGCAACATCGTCGCGCTCTGGAACGCGGCGCTGCCGTTTCTGCCGCACCCGGCCGGCGGCGACACGGCGACGCCGGCGGGCGCGATGCGCGGATCTGTGGACGCGCTACATCCCGTTCGAGGCGCTGCCGCAGTTCCACAATCCGCGCGGCGGCTACGTGCACAACGAGAACGACTCGCCGCACTTCGCCAACGTGCGCGAGCCGGTGAACGTCGTCAATGCCTATCCCAATATCGAGCCGCCGATGCTGCGGCTGCGAAGCCAGCACGCGATCCAGCTCATCGACACCAACCGCAAGCTCAGCCTCGAGGACGTCGTCCGTCTCAAGCACAGCTACCGGATGCTGCTCGCCGATCGCGTCAAGGCCGATCTCGTGACCGCGGTGAAGGCGACCGGGCCGACCGGCGACGTCGCCGGCGCGCTCGCGCTCCTGCAACGCTGGGACAACACGGCGGCGCCAGACAGCCGGGGCGCGACGCTCTTCGAGGTGTGGTGCCCAGCGCTATTTCGCAGACTGGACAAGGCGTGCCGATCTTCGCGCAGGAATGGGACGTGAACGATCCCTTGAAGACGCCGCGCGGCCTGGCCGATCCGTCGCGCGCGGCGGCGGCGTTCGCCTGGGCCGTCGAGGAGACGAAGAACCGCTACGGCCGCTGGGACGTGACGTGGGGCGAGGTCCATCGCGTGCGGCGAGGCGATGTGGATGTGCCCGTCGGCGGATGTTCGGGCGCACTGGGTTGTTTCCGCGTGCTCGGCTACGCGCGCGACCACGACGGCAAGCTCGTCGCGAATACCGGCGACGGCTGGGTGCTCGCCGTCGAATTCGCCGACACCCCGCGCGCGTATTCCGTGCTCGCCTACGGCCAGAGTCCCGACCCGACGTCACCCTGGCATGCCGACCAGGCCGCGATGTTCGCGCGCGGCGAGATGAAGAAGGTCGCGTTCACGACGCGCGATATCGACGCGCAGGCGGTCGCACGATATCGTCCCGGGGACGAAGCAAAACACTACGCAGAAGACATGAAGACGTAGAACGCTGTTTTGCGGGAAGATCTCTTTGTCGAAAGAGCATGTTCGCCAAGCATTTTCGCCAAATCCCTTCTGCCTTCAGTCTTCATGCCTGAGTCCTTGTGTGCCTTTCTCAGCGCGGTGGTCTTGCCCGCGCGTGCCCGGACTTCCGCGGCGTGCTGTTCGCAGAACACGCACATCATCCTGAGCTCTCTGATGACGCCGATCACGTGCACGGCGACGTTGGGGCAGTCGGGCCAATCGCAGATGTACTCGGTCAGTGTCTCTTCTGCCCCGTCGGGGCCGGTGAAACCAGTTCGAAGGGTGACTTTCGGCATTGGGGAGCACTCCTGCCTTACGCTGCCCGCCTTTGCTCGAGCTGCGCAAAAATGGGCAACGAAGTATTGCCGCGCTGGGCCATCGACCCACCATCCAATAATCGACCCGTCGTAGAATCGCCGCATGCGAACCTGGTGGCTGGGGGCCCTGTCGTCATTGCCGGAACGCTTCCACAGATTCCGGCCGACGCGCCGCGGGACTGGATTGACTCCAAAACTGGACATCGGGTCGTCCGTCTGACAGACGAGGCCGGCGGGTCCACGCTGTACTTTCACGACAACGCGTTTTCGCCCGAGGGCGACGTGCTGATGTTCAGCACGCCCGCGGGCATCGCGGTCGTGAAGGTCGCCGACATCGGCACGGAGCGCGCGAAGCCGGAGATCGTCACGACCGGCGCGCGCGGCGGCTATTTCGCCAGGCGCTCGCGCGAGATCTTCTACAACGCGCCGGCGCCCGGCGGGGGCAGGGGCGGCGGCCGCGTGATGGCGGTCAACATCGACACGCGACAGACGCGCGAAGTGACGCCCGCGCGCGGCTTCATCAATGCCGACGAGACGCTGTCGGTCGTCAAGAACGGCAACGCCGCCGATCCGGAGGGCAAGTATCCCCGGCCGCCGGTGCGGGCCGTGGTGCCGCAGATCCAGCGCATGTTTCCGGGCAAGCGGATGGAGGACCTCACACCGGATCAGCAGTACTCCGTCACCAAGGAAGACGGCCTCGCGAAGCGCGCGCTCAATCCCGGCCTGCAGTCGTTCGTGTTCACCAACCTCGCGACGGGGCAGTCGCTCGAGACCGGCTTCCAGTACGGCGACCTGAATCACATCCAGTTCAATCCGGTCGATCCCCACCTGCTGCTCTATTGCCATGAGGGCACGTGGCACGAGCTGGATCGCACCTGGACGATTCGGACGGACGGCAGCGGCATGCGCCTGATGCACAAGCGCACGATGGACATGGAGATCAACGGCCACGAGTGGTGGAGCTTCGACGGCCGGACGGTCTGGTTCGACCTGCAGACGCCGCGCAGCCAGGTCTTCTGGCTCGCGGGCGTGAACATGGCCACGGGCCGGACGGTCCGCTATCACGTGGATCGCGACTGGTGGAGCATTCACTTCAACAGCTCGCGCGACGACACGATCTTCGCCGGCGACGGCGGCGACGCTTCACAGGTCGCCTACGCAAAGGACGGCACGTGGATCAATCTCTTCCGCGTGCAGCCGAACGACACGCTCGCGCGCGAACAGCTCGTCGACATGTCGAAGCACAACTACGTCACCGGCAAGGGCGGCGTCGAGCCCAACGTCCACGTCACGCCCGACAAGCGCTGGGTGATCTTCACCGGCCAGTTCGCGCCCGGCCAGCGGCATGTCTACGCGGTCGAGATCCCGAGAGCGGGCGCGAGGTAAAAGGCCGCAGGACGAAGGTCGAAGGAAAGGACGGAGGAGTGAGGGAACAGGAACAATCAATACAGGCGACGCCACGACCCGTTCATGCGCCCGGCTTGCCGAAACCGGTTGGTCCCTACTCGCCCGGCGTCGCGCTCGATCGGCTGGTGTTCGTGTCGGGGCAGGGAGCCACCGATCCGGCGACCGGCAAGCTGGCAGGACCCGACATCGAGGCGCAGACAGAGCAGTGCCTCGCCAATGTCCGGGCGATCCTGCAGGCCGCGGGCTCGGACCTGTCCCACGTGCTGCGCTGCGGCGTGTTCCTGCTGGACATGAACGACTTTCAGCGGATGAACGCGGTCTACTCGAGGGTCTTCGGCGATCACCGCCCCGCCCGCACGACGATCCAGGCCGCCGCGCTGCCCGCCGAGGGGCTGCGGGTCGAAATCGACTGCATAGCCTACATACCCTGACAAGAGCTCAAGGCCAGAACACGGATGACACGGAGAACGCCGGAGGCCACGGCGCGCAAAAAAGCTCACCATCGGCTTTACGACATGAAGCACCTGAAGGTCTTGAAGGCCATGGAGAAAACCATGATGGTCGCTGTCTGAGAGGCCAGGCGTCGGGTAGATGGTCGAGCCGAACGCGGAGATGAGAGAACGCTGCGGCCGGTTCGTGCGTTCTCTCATCTCCGCGTTCGGCTCGACCATCACCGCGGCGAAGCCGCGGGGCGGGCATCGCCCGCCCTCGACGTCTGGCCCTTCATGCGCTCCAAGACCTTCATGTCCTTCATGTCATTGGAGCTGCCGACCGGTCTCGTCGTCTGCGGTCGGTCGCGGGCGATCGTCCGTGAAATCCGTTTGTTATCCGTGTCTTCCGTGTTGCGGCCTTATTTGGTCTTCTGCGCCTTCTTCCGCTGGTCCTCGATGAAGTCTGAGATCGCCAGCCGCAGGTTGTTGGCGTTGGTGGAGTAGCTCATCCCGACGTCGAGCGTCACGACTTCGGTGCGGATGAGCTTCTCGAGCTCGCCGTCGAAGTGCTGCATGCCGTCTTCCTTGCCGTCGCGCATCGCGTCGAGCAGTGTCTTGCCGCTCTGCTCGCCGCCCTCGATGTAGTCGCGCGTGCGGAGCGTCGATTTGAGAATCTCGACCACCGCGACGCGGCCCTCGCCGTCGGCGCGGGGCAGCAGGCGCTGCGAGATGATGTACTGAAAGGCCTTGGACAGTCGCCCGCGGATCGCCGCCTGGTCGCCCAGCGGAAACGCGCCGATGATCCGCTCGACCGACTTCGACGCGTCAATCGTGTGGAGCGTGGACATGACGAGGTGCCCGGTCTCCGAGGCTTCGAGCGCGATTTCGATCGTCTCGCGGTCGCGCATCTCGCCGACCAGGATGACCTTGGGCGCCTGGCGCAGCGCCGCCCGCAGCGCGACGGCGAACGTCGGGATGTCGCTGTGCAGCTCGCGCTGGTGAATCGTGGCCTTCTTGTGATCGTGCAGGAACTCGATCGGGTCCTCGATCGTCAGGATGTGGATCGGGCGCTGCTCGTTCATCCGATCCACGATCGCGGCGAGCGTCGATGACTTGCCCGATCCGGTCGGCCCGGTCACGAGCACGATCCCGTTCCGCAGGTGCACGATCGTCTCGAGTTGCGGCGGCAGGCCCAGCTCGACGAAGCCCGGGATCCGCATCGGCACGACGCGCATGACGATGGCGCACGACGAGCGCTGGCGAAAGATGTTGACGCGAAACCGTGCAATGCCCGGCAGCGCGTAGGACAGGTCCGCCGATCCGTTCTGCTTGAGCTGGTTGGCGGCAATCGAGTTGCCGCCGACCAGGTCCTCGGCAATCTCGATCGTCTGCTGGGGCGTCAGCCGCTCGAACCCCTCGAACGGCAGCTCCACGAGCTCGCCCCGCGTCTCGATCTGCGGCGCGCGCCCGGGCGAGAAGATGAGGTCGGAAACCTTTTCACGCCCGTCCAGCATGGCGGTGATGAGGTCCGGCGTCGCCACACGGGCCGTGACCGGGGCCGAGCTATAGGTGCTCACGGGTGGAAAATCGGCTGCGAGCACAAACCTTCAGGCTCGTTAAGCTCACAGGCAAAAGTCAGAAGGCACTAGTGTGGAACGCGTAACAAGCCTTCTTGCCCTCGAAGAAAGATTGCCAGCGCCAGCAAGTTCCTTCTGTCCTTGTGCCCTTCTGCCTTGAAGCTCTTGCGGGCTGGTTATTTCCCGCCCGCTTGCTTCGGCGGCATGATGAACCACCGCCCGCCGGTCCGCACGAACTCGAGCGTCTCGGCGCCGTTTTTCGCCGTCGCCTTGTCGCCGGTCACTTTGTAGTCTGTGACGTTGCCGAAGGTGAACGGCACTTTGGGGCCCTCGCCCTTCTTGTTCATCCCAAGCATCGGGCCCATCTTCTCCATCGCGCCCATGAGCGAGTTCATCAGCACGACCGTGTCCGTCTTGGCGAGCGCCGAGTCGATGGCTTTTTGTGTGTCGGGCGACATCGCCGGCTTGCCGATGAACGCGTCGAGCCCGTGGGGCTTGAGCGTCGCTTTCGCAAGATCGGTCGCCGCGCGGTAGTTCTTGCGCTTCGCGTCCAGCTCGGCCTTGGACAGCGGCTTGCCGCCGGGCATCGGATCGTCCGGGTCGGAGAAGGCCAGCACCATGATCACGCCGGTCACCCCTTCATTGGCCAGCTCCTTGCGCCCATCCGGGGAGATGAACGGGATGGCGCCGAGGAAGTCGTTGCTCTTCGCGGCCTTCTGCAGGGCGGCCACGACTTCCTGGGGCGTGGCGCCGCCATAAACCGGGCTGGTCTGGCTGGCCGCGGCGACCGTGACCAGGGTCAACAAAAGGGGACAGATGACGGCAAATCGAACGCGCATGAGGGCCTCCAGGGCACCGCACTCTGACAGGCACGCTCCGCAGGGAAGCGAAGTACGGCACAGTTCTTGCACGCTTTGGCCCATCGGCGACACCCCATACCCGCCGGTACAGGGGCATCCGCTTGGCATGTACTTTGGTTACTGTGAGGTGTTCCCCCTGCAGAGAAAGGATCGCTTCATGAAGCGCCAAGCCCTTGCTTTCGTGGCTAGCCTCGCCTGCGCGGGAGCTCTCGTTGCCGCCCAGAGTGCCCCACCGCCCCCGCAGACTCCTGCCGATCCGCAGCAGAAACCCCAGGAGATCTCGATTACGGGATGCCTGACTCAGGGCTCTGCACCGAACGTGTTCATTCTCGAGAACGCGAAGGTGAAGCCGGAGGACCAGAATGAGAAGGCGGCGACGTTCGTCCTCGTGGCGTCCAAGGCGGAGATGAGCTTCAAGCCTCACCTCAACCACTCGGTCAAGGTGACCGGCATCGCCGAGTCGAAGACCGTCGGGGCACCGGCGCCTGCCGGCGAGAAGCCGAAGGAAGCCGCGCTGCCCAAACTCACGGCGTCGGCTGTGACGATGGTGTCGGATCGCTGCGAGCCGTAGCGAACTGACCGCTGACGTTTGCAGGTTCCGGGGTTCCGAGGTTCCGAGGTTCCGGAGTTCAGCCCAGACTGAACCCCGGCACCTCGGAACGCGCGGAACCCCGGAAGGGGTCAGAGCTCACGCTGTGGAAAACTCCTGCAACTCAGCCAACCACCGGGTTGCAGGAGTTTTCCACAGCGTGAGCTCTGACCCCTTATTTCCTCGTTTTCGCCTTCAACGTCGCCGCATGCTCTTCGTTCAGCAGCTGCCGAACGGCGGCGAGGAGGCTTTCGCGGCGCAGGTCGACGAAACGGATGACGCCCTCGTGATCGAGGACGTACGTTGTCGGCCACCCCTTCACATTCCAGGCGCTCGCGATCGGACCGTCTTTGCTGTTCGTACCGCCCCCGTCCCACCACGACCGGTAGGGAAGGCGCTGGTCGCCTTTGACCTGCTTCGCCGCGGCGAGGCTGGTGCTGCCGTCCACGCCCAGGAGCGCGAGCGGCCAGTCGCGGTAGAGCTCGAGCAGCAGCCGGTAGTAGGGATACTCGCTCCGGCAGATGCCGCACCAGTCGGCGGAGAACGCGATCACCACGACCTTCCCGCGGTAGTCGCTCAGCTTGAGCGTCGCGCCGTCCAGGTCGGGGGCGACGATGTCCGGCGCGCGCTTGCCGAGCGTGAAGCCGCGCACGGTCTTGCGGGTCTCCTCGACGAGCGGGGCGCCTTCCGGGTGGGTTCTGGCCAGTCCGGACAAATGGGCGAGCACACGGCGTTCCTGGGTGGTGCTGAGCCGTTCCGTCTGAAGGCGCCGGCCGAACTCGGCCAGCGTGGACCGGGCTTCGCGGCTCCAGGCCGGCGTGTCGCGCTTCAGCGCCAGCTTCGCGTCGAGCGCGGTCAGGAGGCGGCTAATCTCCACGTCGCTGAACGCGGGGACGGCGATGTCGTAGCTGGGTGCGTTCCCGAAGCTCTCCGGCGCCTGTGCGTGGGCGGAAGACGCCGATAACGATAAGGCCAGGAACAGGACAAGACGACCGACTGGGGAGCGCGCGTGCATGGGAGGGTTCCTTACGACGATCAGTGTTTCGGCTCAACCCCGCTACTCGAATAGGCGGGGAATGACCAAATAGTATAGCAGGGATCGAAGGCACGCGGGGTCCTGGGCCTGAAAAGCGCTCGAGGTCCTGGGCGTGAAAAGCACTCGAGGTCCTGGGTCTGAAGGGCGCTCGAGGTCCGGGTGCGGTGATATCCTCCCTCCGTTCCCTGCGATTTGAGGCCGCCATGAATTTTCGATTTTCGAGTTTCGATTTGCGATTTCGCGCCGCCGCGGGCCTGACCGCGAGTCTGGCGCTCGTGGGCGTCCTGGGGCTGACCGGCGCGGCCCAGCAGCAGACCGCGCCGCCCCCGCCCCCGCCGCCGCAGACCTACGAGCCGACCGTCGGCCAGCCGGGCAAGGACGTCGTCTGGGTGCCGACGTCGCCGGAGATGGTCGAGAGGATGCTCGACATGGCGAAGGTCGGGCCGCAGGACCTCGTGATGGATCTCGGGTCGGGCGACGGACGCAACATCATCGCGGCGGCCAAGCGCGGCGCCCGCGCGATTGGCGTCGAGTACAACCCCGACATGGTCGAGCTCTCGCGCCGGAAGGCCAAAGAGGCGGGCGTCGCCGACAAGGCGACGTTCGTGCAGGGCGACATGTACGAGGCGGACATCTCGAAGGCGTCCGTCATGGCGCTCTTCCTGCTCACGACCAACCTCGAGAAGCTGCAGGACAAGTTCCTCGCGCTCAAGCCGGGCAGCCGCATCGTGCTCAACACGTTCACGATCAGCGGCTGGGAGCCCGAGCTCACCGAGAAAGTCGGCGGCGAGTGCACGAGCTGGTGTGACGCGATTCTGCTGATCGTGCCGGCGAAGGTCGCGGGCGCATGGAAGTCGGATCGCGGCGACTTCAACCTCACGCAGCAGTTCACTGCGGTCTCCGGGACGATCTCGTCGGGCGGCAAGAACGCGACGATTGACAGCGGCAAGGTCAAGGCCGATCAGATCACCTTCACCGCGGCCGGCACGACCTACACCGGCAAGGTTGACGGCGATCGCATCGTCGGCACGGCCTCGTGGGGGACGATGAAGCAGAGCTTTACGGCGACGAGAACGAAATAGAAAACCTGCTTGTCGGCGGCAGAGAACAGTCGCAGGCCTTCGGAGCTCGCCCTCGAAACTGGCACTCCATTCGGCTTGCCTGGACGTCCCCTCAACGGCACTTCGACGTGTCGGCGCCCCGTATAATTCGGACATGGCTGACGAGCACTCCGGATTGCCCGGCGCGGACCTCATCGAGGCTGGCCTGGCGGACTTGGCGGCGGGCCGCGAGTCTGTGCCCGCGCTGCTCGTGGCTGTCGGCGCGCCGCGGTTGGCCCAGCTCGGCGTTTCTGTGCCCCCGACACCAGACCAGCCGGAGCATCGGCTCTACGCGCTGCTCGCCATAGAGGACTCCGATTCCGCGCATTCGCGCTACAACGCCCTCATCAGGCGTCTCGTGAGCTTCGAACGGGCGCTCGCATGCGCGAGCTAGCGGATGCGCCGCGGATCCGGCAGTTCATGCGAGCGCTCGGCCGCGAAGCCTCGTTGCCAGGCCAGGTCTTCGTGACCGGCGGCGCCACAGCCGTGCTCGTCGGCTGGCGCGCCACGACGGTCGATGTGGACATCAAGCTCGTTCCCGACCAGGACAGTGTGCTTCGCGCGATTCCCGCGCTGAAGGAATCGCTCAACCTGAACGTCGAGCTTGCCGCACCGGACGATTTCATTCCGGTACCGAGGGGCTGGCCGATGCGCAGCCCGTTCATCTCGCAGGAGGGCCGGCTCGCGTTTCATCACTTCGACTTCGCGGCCCAGGCGCTTGCGAAAATCGAACGCGGGCACACGCAGGACCTCGAGGACGTCCGGGAGATGATCGCGCGTGGCCTCGTCGATCTCGAGACGCTTCGCCACGATTTCGCAGAGATCGAGCCCGATCTATATCGCTACCCGGCGATCGATCCGCGCGCGTTTCGCCGCGCGCTCGAGGCGGTGGTCCGAGAGATAGCACCACCGCGGTAATCGCCGGCGACAGCGGTCAAGGACCTGCCGCGCACCGCGCGTTGCCGATTGCCCATTCCCCGATTGCCCCTCGGCTCGCTTTGCTCGCTCGGGACAGGCCGATTGAGCTCCGGCTACTCGTTCGGGCGGTCCTGGATGGTCTGCCAGAGCTCCAGGTACTCTTCACGAACAAAGGGATTGAGGTCGTCGGCGACGGCGCGCGGCAATTGCCGGATGCGAATCAGTTCCTGCACGTCGGCCAGGTCGCGGAGGCGGTGCGCCGCGGTCATGCCGGATGCCAGCTTGAGCTCGATGAGGGTGTGCAGCGGAAGCAGCGCCACCTTCGCGCCACGCCGGGCGATCTGCGCGGGATCAGGAAATGCGACCGGCTTCGGTCTGCCGTCACCGGGAAACCCGCCCGCAAGCACGACGTCGATGTCCACGCCGTGTTCCGTGTCCCGCAGGCCGCGGCTGCCCGGAAACTTCTCGACGTATCCTCGTCCCAGCGCGCGAGCTTTGAACGCCGCCAGGCCATCGGGCGTGAGCAGCACGTGGACGTCCGACGTCGTGCGCCGACAGCCGTACTCGTTCAGCGCCATGGCGCCGACGATGGCGTACGGAACCCTTAGGGCGTCGAGCTCACGCGCCAGCTTCTCGAGCGCTTTCTGAACGTCGGCATCACCGTTGAAGAATCTGGCCGCGGTCTGCACGCCTCGCCAGAAGCGCGCTTCAGCTGCGTCGGACAGATAGCCGACATTCGACATGGGACCAGCATAACAGTCAAGCGAAAGGAAGGTTCAACGTTCAGCGTTCGGTTCAGGGTTCACGGTTCGGTTCAGGCGTTCTCGAGGCAATGAACCCTGAACCCTTGAACCGAACGCTGAACGATGAACGCTGAACCTGCTTGTCGGTCTTACTCAAACGCCGGCCGCTTCCGATACTCGCGAAAGCTTGGCTGGTGCTGGTCTTTCTTTGACACCACCGGACTCTCGTACGGCCACGCGATGGCGATGTCCGGATCGTTCCAGCTGATCCCGCTCTCGGCGTCCGGTCTGTAGTAGCCCGTCTGCTTGTATTGAACTTCGCAATAGTCCGACAGCGTGGCATAGCCGTGGGCGAAGCCGACAGGGATGTAGACCAGCCTTTTGTTCTCCGCGCTGAGCTCAATGCTGAACCATTTGCCGAAGGTCGGCGAGCTTGCGCGCAGATCGATAGCGACGTCGAGGATGCGTCCGACAGTGCACCGAACCAGCTTGGCCATTGGCGCCTGCATGTCCTGGTAGTGCATGCCGCGGATGACGCCCGCCACCGAGGCAGAGTGGTTGTCCTGAACGAAATCATCCGTCAGTCCCGCCGCCGCGAAGTCTTTCTTGTTCCAGCTCTCGAGAAAGAACCCGCGGTCGTCCTTCGCATGGTCGATGTCCACGACGACCAGCCCCGCCAGCGGGGTGGGGGTCACATGAGTTTTCATAACCAGGGTGTGAAGGTCAGGAGACGGGCGATCGGCTGCCGTACTGGGCCTGATAGTAGGCCTTGAACGCCGGATCCTGTTCCTTGATCGGGCGCCACCACCACTCGTTCTGCCGGAACCATTCCACTGTCTTCTCCAGGCCGGTCTCGAACGGCACCTGTGGTTGCCAGCCGGCGGTTCTGAGCTTCGTCGTATCGAGCGAGTAGCGCCGGTCGTGGCCCGGCCGGTCGGCGACCGGCTTGATCAGCGCGTCGGTGCGACCGACCAGGCGCAGGATCGTCTTCGTCAGCTCGATGTTGGTGAGCTCGTGGCCGCCGCCGACGTTGTACACCTCGCCCGGCTGGCCCTGCTCGATGAGTTGATCGATCGCGCGGCAGTGATCCTCGACGTGCAGCCAGTCGCGGACGTTCAAGCCGTCGCCGTAGAGCGGGACCGGGATGTTGTCGATCGCATTGGTGATGAAGAGCGGAATGACCTTCTCCGGAAACTGGTTCGGCCCGTAGTTGTTCGACGCCCGCGTGACGATGACCGGCACGCCGTAGGTCGCCCAGTAGCTGTACGCGAGTCGATCGGCGCCGGCCTTGCTGGCCGAATACGGATTGCGCGGCCGCAGCTCGTCGGTTTCCCGGCTGTGCCCGGTTGGCACGGTGCCGTAAACCTCGTCGGTCGAGATCTGGACAAACCTGCGGAGGCGCGGGGCGGAGCGTGCCGCCTCGAGCAGGACGAACGTACCGATGACGTCGGTGCGGATGAAGTCTCCGGCGGCCAGGATCGACCGATCGACGTGCGTTTCGGCCGCGAAGTGCACGACGACGTCTGCCTGCTGGACGAGCAGCGCGGCGACGGCGGCATCGGCGATGTCGCCCTTGACGAACGCGTGGCGCGGGCTGTCGATCACGTCTTGCAGGTTCTCCATCCGGCCGGCGTACGTCAACTTGTCGAGCGTCGTGATGTGCCAGTCGGGATGCGCGCCATGCGCCCAGCGCACGAAATTCGACCCGATGAATCCGGCGCCACCGGTGACGAGAATCTCTACCAACGAATGCCTACCTCGGAATTGTCGCCGAGCATGAACCGGTACGCGGACGGCCGCACCGGCAGGCGATGGATGCGGACGTTACGTCCGATCAGGCTGTCCTCGATCCGGTTGGCGAGGTCGGTGATCACGGCGCCCTCGAGCACGATGCTGTGCTCGATTTCGGTGTCGCGCACTTCGACGCGATTGCCGATCGACGTGAAAGGGCCCACGTAGGCATGAATGATGCGCGCGTCGGCGCCGATGAGCACCGGGCCGCGCACGACGGAGCGCTCGATGACGGCGCCGGCCTCGATGACGACTTTGCCCTCGACGCGCGACTCGGCGTCGACGATGCCCTCGATCCGTCGTTCGATGGTGTCGAGAATCAGCCGGTTGGCCTCGAGCATGTCCTCGAGCTTCCCGGTGTCCTTCCACCAGCCCTCGACCAGATGCGGCCGCACCTCGAGGCCGCGATCGATCAGGTCCTGAATCGCGTCGGTGATCTCGAGCTCGTTCCTGAAACTGGGCTTGATGCGCTTGACCGAGGTGAACACCTCGGGGCCGAACATGTAGACGCCCACCAGCGCGAGATCGCTCTTCGGTTCCTTCGGCTTCTCCACCAGGCGGACGACGCGGCCGCCGGCCAGCTCGGCGACGCCGAACATCTGCGGGTCGGGCACGCGGGTCAGTAGAATCTGCGCCGCCGGCCTCTCGCGCTCGAATTCCTCAACGAACCGGCTGATGCCGCGGTTCAGGAGGTTGTCGCCGAGGTACATGACGAACGGTTCGCCGTCGATAAAGGACTCGCTGATGAGCACGGCATGCGCCAGGCCGCGTGGGGCATCCTGCTGGATGTACTCGACCCGCGCGCCGAAGCGAGACCCGTCGCCAACCGCCGCGCGAATCTCCGCCTGGGTGTCGCCGACGACGATGCCGATGTCGCGGATGCCGGCGGCCACGAGCGCCTCGAGCCCATAGAAGAGCACCGGTTTGTTCGCGACGGGCACGAGCTGCTTCGCACTGGTATAGGTAATCGGGCGGAGCCGCGTGCCCTTTCCGCCACTCAGGATCAGACCCTTCATCGGGGAGTTATCTTATCCCGATCTCGCGCGACCGGAGACGACCGGCCGGCTCAGGAGTCGACGCGACGTTCAAATGCGATGACGTCGCGAATGATGTCATCCAGCGAATGGCGCGGCTCGAATCCGACGAACTGTTTCGCCTTGGCCGTATCCGGCACACGGCGCATCATGTCCTCGAACCCCTGTTCGTAGGCTTCATCGTAAGACAGAAAACGGATCGGTGAGTCAGATGAGGCCAGGCGCTTCACGCGTTCCGCCAGGGCGAGGATTGAGATCTCTTCAACGCCGCCCAGGTTGAACACTTCCCCGATCGCTCGTTCGTCCAGCGCAAGATCGCGGACACCCTGCACCACATCGGCGACATGACAGAAGCAACGCGACTGCTCGCCGGTTCCGAACACGCAGATGGGCTGGCCCGACAGTGCCTGCTGGACAAACGTCGGGATGACCATCCCGTATCGACCGGTTTGGCGAGGTCCCACCGTGTTGAAGAACCGCAACACCGTCGTCGGGAGCCTTCGTTCCTTCCAGTACGCCAACGCGAGGAACTCATCGATGAGCTTGCTGGCCGCGTAACTCCATCGACCCTTGGTCGACGGTCCGAGCAACAGATCCTGATCTTCGCGGTACGGAATCTGCTGACTCTTGCCGTACACCTCTGAGGTGCTCGCCACGATCGTCCGGCGGCCCTTCTTGGCGGCCGCGCTGAGCACGACCTCGGTGCCGTGGACGTTGACCTCGATGGTCCGCACCGGACTCTCGACGATCAACTTGACGCCGACGGCCGCCGCCAGGTGGACGACGACGTCCGCGCCATCGACGAGCTCGTTGACTACCGGCACATTGGCCACGCTCTCGACGACGAACCGGAACTTGGGGTGCGTGCGCACCTCCGCCACGTTTCGCACCGATCCCGTGGACAGGTCGTCGATCACGGTGACGCGTTCACCGCTCTTGATCAACGCCTCGGCAAGATGCGAGCCGATGAAACCAGCCCCCCCGGTGATAAGCCAATGCATACTCCACCTCGTCGATGACTGTGTCTATGCGTGCGATGGCACGGTGAAGTGAGGACCGGATGCTCACGAGGCCTTCCGCGACGATCCCCAGAGCATCCGATACGCGGTCATCGTCTCGCGCAGCCCGGTTGGCGAGCGGCCGGCGACGCAGGCGAGCATGCGGACGACCGGTTCAAGGATCAGCGTTGAGAAGGTGACGGCGGCCGCGCCCGGTCTCGAGAAGTGCTTCCGGGCGTAATGCATCCGGCTTCGCAGGGAATAGAAGAGGCGCGTTCTCTTAATCTGGTCCGACGTCCCGCCTCCCTTGTGAAACACCCGCACGGTCGAGAGGTAGTGGGAGCCCCAGCCGGCCTGGCGAGCACGCAGTGAAAAATCGAGGTCTTCGAAATACACGAAGAACGCTTCATCGAAGCCGCGCAACGTTCGAAACATTTCCGTGCGCACAAGATAGAACGCGCCGATAACGTGGTCTACCTCCCGCGAGTCACGATGGTCCCAATCCTCCATCAGATAACCAGGAAACAGGGACGGCATCAGCCGGTCGAGCCCAAGGATCTTGCTGATCATGGTGCGGGGAGTCGGGAACCTCGCACAACTGCGGCTCACACGGCCCTCTTCGTCGATCAGTTGGATGCCAACGACCCCCGTATTCGAGTGGGCCGGTTCGGAGAGCCACGCGACGGCGGCTGGAATGGACTCCGCCTCGAGGACAGCGTCCGGATTGAGAAACAGCAGGAAGTCCGCGTCGATGTCCTTCGCGGCCTGGTTGCACGCGGCTCCGAACCCCGTGTTCTGGGCATTGCTGATGACACGCGTCGGACAACCAGGCGGTGGGCGCAGCAAGTCGACCGACCCGTCGGTGGACGCATTGTCGACGATCACCACGTCGGCAAGAGCTACGGTTGACCAGGCCGCTTGTGCGATCGACGCGACGCACGTCTGCAGTTGCTCACCGCTGTTCCAGTTCACGATGGCAATTCCAACCGATGGATTCGCTCGGTCGCTCGCGTCCATCTGTCAGATCAACGTGAAATACGGCATCGGCACGATGAAGCGGCCGCCCGCACGCAGGTAATCCCGCTCGCGCGTCTGGAACTCCGCGAGAAAATGCCAGGGAAGCACCAGGAAGAAATCGGGCTTCCGTTTTCGGGCTTCATCTTCGGAAATTATCGGGATCCGCGTGCCGACGGTCACCTTTCCCCACTTGTCGGGATTGCGCTCGACCGCGGCGGTGATGACCCGATGATCGAGGCCGAAATACTGAAGCAGCGTGTTGCCCTTCGTGGACGCCCCGTAGACGTAGACCGTCTTGCCTGCCGCCACCTGGCGGTGAACGAACTCGGTGACGTCGCGTTTGATTCTGTCAACGCGGAAGGCGAAGTCGTCATAGGTCGCCTTGGATTCGAGGTCGAGGGCTCGCTCGTTGGCTCGCATGCGCGGCGACGCGTTCAGCCGCCAGGGTCCGGTGCGTTTCGTCGGCGAAGGCGTCCTCGTTCGCGCCGCGATTCCGGACGTAGAGGCGATAGCTGCCTCCATTCACGTCGTTCAGCTCGACGTCGACCACCCGCATCGCGTGCCGATCCAGGAGCGCCTCCACCGAGGCCAGTGAGTAGTACTCCAGGTGTTCATGACACACGTTGTCGAAGGCATTCTGCGTGAGCATCAGAGGCAGATAGCTCATCTGAACGACCCACAGGCCTTCGGGCTCCATGACGGACTTGATATCAGCGACGAACCGGTTCGGCTCCTCGAGGTCGTAGAACATCGCGATGCTCGTGACGATCCGAGGCCGACGGCCCGCGAGCGCCGGTTCCGCCTGGAAGGCCTCCGCGCTGAAGAACGTGGAGACGACGGTATCGGCGATCTTCCGTGAGAGTACACGGCAAGATTTTGCGCCGGGTCGAAGCCGATCCGATAGATGCCGGGTGTCCGATACGAGCCCAGCAACGTCCCGTCGTTGCAGCCGATGTCAAGCACCGTGTCGCCGCCGCGAAGGTGAATGAGTCGCCCCGCCTTGTGTGCGATGTCGGCCAGCGCATCACACATCGTCCGGTTCGTCCCCGAGCGGTACCAGTAATTGCGATACATGGTCTCGGCGGGGACGGTATGTTTCAACTGCAGCAGAGTGCAGCGCTGGCACATCACGAGTTCAAGTGGCGCCTTCGTGCCGTCGCCCTCGTCCGTCGAGGGAAAATCGGACACGTAGTGGTCGCCGAGTGTCATTACGAAGTCCAGGGGGCCGCCGCAGACGCGGCAGTCGGTTCGCGTGATCATCAGATTTGCCTCAACTCATCAAAGTGAACGGCGCAACGCCGCAGTGGTCCGCTTGATTGCTGCGAGCGACTTATAGCGGCTCCTCCTGAGGTCGGTCAACGCCACTCCGGAGCCAGGGACGAATACCATCAACGCAATGGACACCGCGACGTTGACCAGCGTGATGGGAGTCACGGCAATAAATCTGGCGACCATCCGCTGGGGCTTGGACGGCATCCGGGTGCTCAGCCACTGTTTATACTGGTTCAGAGTGTAACTGCCCTTTGCTCGGTGCAACAGGAGCGTCCGCGGCCGAGCCCACGGGTCTCGCCGGCAGACCGCCGACTTTGCGGCATCGCTGAACCGGAACGACCACACCAGGCCGGGCCATTTGAACATCCAGATTTCAAACGCACGCGCAGACCACAGGGCGTTGCCGTAACGGATCCCAACCAGTGGTTCAGCAACGAACACCGCGGGCCCGGAGAGCGGAGCCTGGAAGATGACACCGACATGAATGAAAAGCGACCCGAAGTACGGCTCACGCTGCCGTTCAAGCCAGAGTGCCCGGCGAACAACAACACACCCAATGAACGTCAGGTAGTTGCCGGTGTCGATGAACAGGCGCTCGTCTTCGCCGACCTCGTAGTGGCGGTCTTCCTGCAATTTCACGAACCGGTCGTTCAGCACCGCGGAAAAGTCCTCGTTACAGATCGAGGCGTTCACCACGACCAGACTCAATTTCCCAGAGGACACGAGGCTGCGCACCTTTGCAAGGGCGCCTGGCCTCAGTTCGTCGTCGTCCGACATCAGCCAGCAGTACGCGCCGGAGGCCAGGGAAACGGCTGTGTCAAAGTCTTTGTCCACGCCGCCCGGGCCAGCCTGACGCCAATACACGAGACGCATCTGCGGTCGGAAGCTCTCGACAACCTCCGCCGTCTCGTCTGTCGAACCCCCGTCGACGATAACGACCTCGATATCGGCCGTGGCCTGCCTCGCGATCCCGTCCAGCGTCTCTCGCAGATACAGCTGCCGGTTCATCGTGGCAATGCAGATCGAGAGCAACGGTGTCGTCATTCCGTTGTTCCCAGAACCTGGCGGTAGACCTGCACATGGGCCTCCGCGATGCGGCGCCATTCGGTTGCCCGCTCGTCTGATGGCGTAGTCACCCGGCGGCCGATGTACTCACGCAAGGCCTGCCGCATCTCGTCCACCGCTCCAGGGGCCGCACTGTAGACGTTGGCGGCGGCGTCGTAGCCACGGCTCGTTCTTGACGTCGTGAGCACGAAGGTCCCCTGCTTGGCGGCGGCGTACACAGATGTGTTCCAGAAACCGCTACCCTCGGTGAACGGCAGCACCACTGCGTCTGCGACCGCCAGTATCGCGGCGGCATCGTGCTCCGGCAGGAATCCTGTCGCTATCGCGTGACCGCGCCACGCGTCGCTGTCGATGCGGTCCAGGATTCGCTTGTGGTAGGGATTGTCTATCTGGAGGTCGCCAACCAGAACCAGGCGATCATCCGACGACGACGCGATGTCGAAGACCGCATCAGTGCCTTTCGCCGGATAAATGAAGCCGAAGTAAGCCACCAGCGACCGGTCGCCGACGTCGAGTTTCTCCCTGAGGGCAAGGCGCTCCTTCTCAGTCAGGGAAACTGCTGGAAGGGCAGCCGCATTGGGGATCATGCGGAAATGCTTACGCGCGACTATCCGGCGGTACCACGAGGGCATCTGCTCGAGGTAGTTGGGCCGAACGGCGATCAAGCCGCCCGGCGTAAGCGCGTTCAGGATGTTACGCCAGCCGCTTCCGGCAGGATAGTACTCATGCCAGGTCTGTACGACCGGATAGCGAAGCAAAGTAAGGGCAGCAGGAATCAGCCAGGGTCCATACGAGTGTCCGTAACCTTGCGCCGGAAACTGCATGTGCACGAGGTCCGGCTTCCATCGCCGCACAGCCCTCAGGATTCCGGGCAACGCCGCCGGGCGCCAATCCTCGATGATCGTCATGGCCTCGAACGACCGCCGTCCCACGGTCGGTACGGCGCGGCTCGTCAACACTGCGGCCGTGACCGACTCGAGTTGTCCAAGTGCTTCGGCAAGGTGAGCTGTGTAGTCTCCGATTCCACACGGCATCGGCGTCAGCGACCCACAGATTTGCAGCACACGAAGCTGACGCGAGGGCATCAATCCTTGGTGAGCGCCAGCCACGCAAACGTGTAGTCGTAGCCTTCGAAGTGGATTAGCGGACTGCTCGCCTCGGGATGTAGATCGCCAGCAGGACGCAAGCCGTAGCCGGCAGCATCAGCTATCGTCTGTCGGACGTCGTCCTCAGAGAAGATGCGCCACGACATCCCGAACAGCGTCCTCCCGTCCGTGTTCAACTTGTCAGGCCAGTAATCGAACGACGCGATGAAGTATCCGCCGGGTCGGAGCAGTCTCGCGACCTCACGAAAGAGACCGACCGGATCGTAGCCATGCTCGATGACCGAGATCGCGGTCACGGCACTGCAACTGCCATCGGCGAGGTCGGTATGCATAAAGTCAGCAATACGGTAGTCGATCACATCCCAACGAGGCATTTGCAGCACGCTCGGGTCGAGGTCGATGCCGATGAGCTTCCGGTAACCGAGTTTCTTCAGTACGGGGAGCATCTCCGAGCCGCGGGCGCCGATGTCGAGAACGGTCTCGTCTGCCTCGACGCGGGCCTTGACAAAACGCGCGGTCTCCAGCACGTCCCAGCTCTTGCGCACGTCGCCCACGATGGGGGCGCTCCGCAACCGGAACTTGAAGGCGGTCTGCGGCCACCACCCGTCCACACTGGACAGACCGTTCTCGCGGAGTTCCTTCCGAGCCGATCTGCACCTCGGCGTGGCTCTTGAGCACACGTAGTGACATGGGCTGAACCCGTGGTGGCGCGCCGCGTGATGGCGCGTACCCAATTCATCGACCGTATTGTACCTTGGGCAACAGGGTTAGAACACCCGCGCGAACCGAGTGACCCTGAGCGTAGCTTCGGGCTCACGACTATCGTCCCCCGCGGCCGCCACCGTCGAGGCGCCGCCCGCGGATCTCGCCTTGGGCTGTCAGCAGGGCAACTCCCGTGTTTGGGTGTACCAACGGTCCTGTAGGTCGAAACGTTCGCCGAGGTGACCGACAAGATTTCGTTCCAGATCAGTTGCTCGTTCGATTCTGAAGCCGCAACTCAGAAACATGTCATGGAGCTGTTCCGGAGTCGTCGCGTTTCGACGGAGCCACCACGAATTGAACTCGCACATGACGTTTTCGATGCGCCGGTCGCGGATGAGCCGTGACATGCCGCGCAGAACGTTTGGCTCATAACCCTCAACATCAATTTTCACGAGTTTCACGGTGAGATTTCTCAACGGTCCGAAATCATCAAGTCTGATGACCGGAACCTGGATCGGGCGAAACTCAGGATCGCTGGCGAGCACGCTCGGCGAATGAAGATGAGGCGTGTTCGGAAGATACAGCGCGATACTTCCTGGCTCACTGCCAACCGCTGCTCTGATCAATACAACGTTTGAGAGCGGCGACTGCTCTATGGCCTCTTCAAGCACACGGCTGGCAACCGGGCTCGGTTCAAACGCAAAGACGTTCCCTGAGGGACCGACAAGCGAAGCGCCGAGCGTCGCGTAATAACCAAAACTGGCTCCGACATCGACGAACACGTCGCCTGGACCAATGCACTGCTTGACCCATTCGGTCTGGGCAAGCTCGTACCGGCGAAGAAACATCCGTCGCTGAATCGTCTCGCACAAGTCGAGCCGGAACGTGGCTCGATTCACTATGCCAACGACTCCGCCTCGCCTCACGCGGCCGATGGCGCTCGCGGTAGCCTCGTTCCATGCAGGAAGCGCGTCGATCAATCGCTGCAGCAGCGTCAATGATTCGCTCATCGTGACCAACCCAGGCCGCTCACTCTCCAGTTCGGTTGAGCGCGTCCTTCCGTGCGAAGACTTTCGACCAGCAGCGGAACAACTCCTGTTTCAGGCTCGACGTGGTCGAGACGAGTGTCAGTTCGGCCGCGACGAGCGCGACCGTGATTTCAGCCACGAGGCCAGCCAAATCTCGTGGCGTCGGCAATACTGCACGAAACAACGCAATTGTCGAAATCGTGAGGCCTATCGGCAGGACCATCTGTCCAAGCAGCCAGCGCGTGCCAAAGTCTGGGAGCAGCCTGCGATGAATCAGGGGCAACGCGACAGCGACATACGATGCCATGAGCAGCGGCCAGACTGCAGCTGCGCCAATTGCACCGAAGTGGCTGGCTGCGAGGACTATTGCCGGTACGGCCACGACGATCAGGATGAGGTTGACCTTGACGCTCAAGCTCGTCCAACCGACGGCGACTTGCATTGCGTAAGGCACTGCCATGAGACAATTCAGCGCGCTGCCCACGGCCAGGAGCGCCGCCAGGGGACCGGCCGACTGCGCCACCAGGGAGTCGCCAGTCCACAAGAGTCAAGATCTCGACTGGGAATAGCGCAATTACGAGTGCGCACGGCACGACCAATGCCATAGCCAGCCCCCAGGCGCGGCGATAGAGGTGCTCGAGGGACGCTCGGTCTCCGGCAGCCACGAGCGCAGAGAATCGCGGAAAAACCGAGGTGAACAGTGGCAGAACCAGGAACGAAAGTCCGCTACTGACAGTACCCGCCAGCACATAGTAGCCAAATTGCTCGAGCGACAACATCCGGCTGAGGACGATTCGGTCGAGCTGGGTGAGGACCAGGGTCGTGGCCGTGATCATTGTCATGCCGCCCGCGAACTTGCCGATGTTGCGGACGGCGTCACTACGAACACGCGCGGGACGATTCGACGGCGGCAAGAATTGCCAGAGAGCGGCCGTGGCCAGCCCTACGTGGACCAGGCCGACCGCACACTGCCACCAAAGAAGTGCAATGATCGTCGGCGATACGCGAGTCACTACTACGTACCCGCCTGCGGCCGCGAGGACGGCCATTGATACTTTGACGACATTCAGAGCGGCATGCCGTTCGAGACCCATCAGGCCGCCTTGGTAGAACGTCAGCGGCCACTGGACTGCGATTGCGACGGCCATGATTTCAATCGCCCTGCGAATGACATCTGCTGGCATCGCGGACCGCTGCAGCCAGTGGATGCTGAGAAATGGAGCGGCGGCGTAAACCGCCAGGCCGATGACGACCCCCAGCAACCAGTAGCCGATCTCCAGCGTGCGGATGAAGTCGCGTGCCTGGTCGCTCTTGTCCGGAAATGCCGAGTAGCGGGCGAGCTCGCGGTTGACAGTCGGACTCAGACCGAAATCAAGCGCCTGCATGAGTGCCTGCAGTGTGAGCTGAAAACCGATCAGAGCGTAGGCCTCGATGCCCAGCCAGCGAACGTATACCGGAATGATCGCCAGTTGGATCAGAATGGTCGAAGCCTGACCGGCGAAGTTGGCGAGGATGTTGGTCCTAAGGCGCGTCACTTGACTCAGGCGCTACCGGACAGTGTCGTCGGGGTTCGTATGCGGCCGTATCAGGAAGCATACTTGATGGGTGGCCCGACAAGAAGTCCCGTCACATACTGGACACCGCCTCATTCATGGCCGGCGGGACCATTGTTCGTCCGGTAAGTATCGCGCTTGTCGAGACACAACGTCACGCTCGACACGTAGCGCAACAGCCTTCGCGGCCGACCAGTCGACCAGCGCCGAGCGATTCACCTCATATTCATACAACGGAGTGCGATTGAGGAGTGAGCGCACTTTTGCCGCATAGAACTCCTTGGTGTAGCGAAGGGAGCCTCGAAGGTCTGCGCGCTTCGCCAGCGTCAGGGCCTCCGTGTACGTCAGATAGTTCGTCTGGTAGTGCATGTAGTCTGCGTGCCGCTCGGAAAACTCCTCGAGCGAGATCCCGGTCGCCCGGCGATGGGCAGGAAATTTTCCCAGCCCGAGCCGGCTCAACGTCCGAATATAAGCACGCAGCAGGTCGAAGTCACGGATCCGGTGCACGAACGGCAAGTGCAGGTGTCCTTCGTAGACGTAGTGCCTGAGCGGAAACAGATGCACCGAGAATCCGCCGGTGCGAAGCGTCCTCGCGATCTGTCCGAGCACGAACGCATGGTCGCCGATGTGTTCGAACACCTGATTGGAGACGATAGCGTCGAAGTAGTCATCCGCGAACGGCCAGGCGTCGGTCGTGGACAGGCTGATCAGACGTCCGTGCCAATCCTCAGACGGCACGCGCTCGCGCAGTAGTGCGCGGGCGCCGTCAAGAAAGCCGCGGTCCTGGACGCCGCAGTCGTCCACGTCGAGACCGTAGAGCTCGAATCGCACGTCGGGCTGCAGGATGGGCAGATTTGTCGCCAGGTACGACAGCAGGCGGCCATCACCACAGCCGAGGTCGAGGATGCGGACGAGCGGCGCCGGCGGCCGCCGACGCGTCTCGGTATTCACGACGGCAAGGAGGTGCTGATGGGTGATGCTCTCTGCCGGTCTCAGCGACGTCAGCGGCGCGCGCTTCTGCATCCGCCTAGCTCGCGAGTCGGCTCCTGAGCCGGCGGCTCAGTCGTGCGGTCGTTTGCGGCAAGATCGTAGACGTGATTGTCGTGTTGCCTGAGCGTGTTCTCGACGGAGAGCGGATAGTAGGTCATCCGCTCGGTCGCCGTCAACCTGCAGCCGCCCGAGGGAGTCGCGAGGGCGCTGATGGGGTATCCTCATCTTGCGTCGGAGCCATCACACTTCCGGGGGGTGGAGGGTAATGAGAGTTGTTGGTCCAGAGCAAGTGCCATCGCCAGAATCCGAGGTCGGCGCCCGGACGTCGCGCCCTGCCGCCGAGGAAGTGTCGCTGTGGGACTTCATTGACCCGCTCCTGAGCTCCTGGCGGTTGATCGCGGTCATCGCCGTGATCGGGGCAGCGGGTTGGCGTTCACGCTGGGCGTCCTTTCAGAGGCCGGTCTACGAAGCGACGGCCGTCGTTCGAATCGCCGAGTCGAAGACGGGAGAACAGGTCGAGCTGGTCCGCGCCGAGAACTTTCGTCCGCTGCTCGAGAACCGGGCCATTGCCGCCGAGCTCATTCGGGAATTCGGGATCACCAGCGAGCCGGCCTGGACGTTCCTCAGCGGATCGAGCCCCATTGCAGCCGACTCGTTTCTCGAAAACCACGTGAAAGTCGAGCAGGTCACGGAGACGAACCTGCTTCGGGTGAGTGTTCGACTCGGCGACGGGGAGCGGGCGGCGAAGGTGGCCAACGAGCTGGTCGAGCGCGGCGTGGCGCTCAACCGCCGCATCAGCCAGCAAGAGGTCGTTGACGCGCGCGACTACATCAAGACGCAACTCGACGAGGCCGCCAAGCGCCTGGAGACGATCAAGAGCGACCTGGTCGCCCTCAAGCAGAAGTCACAGGTTGACGCGCTCAAGGCGGATACAAAGGGCGCCCTCGACGTGAGAACCGGCCTGCTCGCGATGCAGACCGCCATCGAATACGAGCGCGCGTTCCTGGCGACATCCGAGGCGGACCTCAAAGTCAGCCAGCAGCTCCTGACCACGCGTCGCATGATCGACCGGAATCCGGCGCTGATGGAGGCGGCCAAAGAACAGGCCGCCGGCAAGTCGGTGCTCGGCCTCGAGTTCTCGGAGCAGCAGGTCAACGACGCGCATAGCGCGCTGCAGGAGCAGATTGCCCAGAGCCGTGCCAAGCTGGCGGGTCTCGAGCGCCAGCGGCGGATGCTCATCGACGACAAACGCCTGAACGCCACCGAGTTGCCGGGGCTGTCGAGGCTGTATGACAGCGAGCTGGCCATCGCGCGGATGCAGGCCGAATACGACATGACGCTGAAGGTCTACGCCGACCTGGCCATCAGATACGAGGACACCCGCATCCGCATCGGCGGCCGCGGGGTCCAGCTTCAGCTGGTCGATCCGGCGGTGGCGCCCAGCTTCCGGCTTTCGCCTCGGCGCATCCTGACGACGCAGCTCGGTGGCGTGCTCGGTCTACTCCTCGGCTGCCTGCTGGTGCTCGGACGGCATTTCTTCTACCGTCACCGACTGGCCTGAGGGGTTCGATGAACGGCGATGCGGCCGGTCCGTCCGCGTCCGGTATGCCAGCCGTCCTGGATCGCGACGCCCTGTCCAGGGACGTGCTGAGCGACGGTGGGGCGCTCCTGAGGGCCACCGGGTACACGCTGTTCTTCCTGATGCTCTTCGTGCCTGCGTCCTACCAGTCTCTGAAGGGTCCGCTTCTGGCGCTCACGCTTGTGGGCATCCTGGCGGCCGCGGCCGTGACCGGCCGATTCCCTCTGGCGCCGGCCATTGCCCTGGGAGCGTTGGGATACTCCGCGCTTGGCCTGGCCTACGTGATCAGAGGACTGATGGGCGGGGCGCCGGGCGCCCTCGCCGTGTTCAACGTGTATGTCTTGTGGCCGCTCGTCTACACGGTGCTGGTCGTCGGAGCCTCTTTCCCCGGCGTCTTGCGCGGACTGATCAGGGTGCTGGTCTACACGGGCGTGGCGATTTCGATGCTACAGCATCATCTACGTGCTCCGGGCAGCCGGCTTCTGGCCGTCGGCCCTCTACTACGCGTTCGATCTGGGGCAGGAGATTGGGTTTTATGGCACCTACATCGAGTTCGGGCTCCGTTCGACGAGCACGCTCCTGTTCCTCGTGCCGTACCTGATCGCCGCCCTGTTCGTCTTTCCCAAGGCGCACGCGCCCGTCGGTCGGCCCATGTTGTGGCTGGCCATGGTCCTCAGCTTCACGACCGTGCTGTTGAGCGGGAGGCGTGCGCTGTTGCTGCTCGTACCGGTGGCGCCGGCGCTTGCCCTGCTGCTTCGCGCCTGGCTGTCGGTGCCGGTCAAACGCGAAAGCCGGCGATGGGTTCGACGGGTGTGCTGGGCGGCGCTCGCCCTGGCCGTCGTCCTGATCGTCATCATGACCGCGATCGGCGTCATGGCGCCGGCCGGCTTCGTCGACATGGTGGCCAGCGGCTTCCGCTTCAACTCCGACGTGGTCGCGATGTCCCGCCGCGATCAGTTCTTTGGGCTCGTCAACGGGTGGCTGCAGCAGCCGCTCTTCGGATCCGGGCATGGCGCACCCGTGCCCGGTATCATCCGAGCGGTCGACACGCCGTGGGCGTACGAGCTCTCCTATCTTGCGCTGCTGTATCACACGGGCATCGTGGGTTTCCTGGCCTACAGCGGCGGACTGTTCTGGACGTTCGCGAAGTCGCGCCAGATTGTCAGAACCGGCTGGCCCCAGGCGCCGTACCTGGTGGCGACGCTGGTCGGCACGGCGTCCTTCGTCCTGGCGAATGCCACCAACCCGTACCTCGAAAAGTACGACTCCATCTGGGTGTTGTTCCTGCCGATCGCGTTCATCAACGTTTGGCTGATCGAGACACACAGAAGCGGCCCGGCTCATCGTCCGGCGTGATGCAGGTTGGCTTTCTGGCCCTGCAGGCGCCAGATCTCAGTCCGGGGCAGCGCTACCGCGTCGAGGCCTTTCTTCCCTTCCTCGAGCGACGCGGGATCAAGGTCCGGTACGACTGGCTCCTCGATCGTGACGACCTGCGGATTTTTTACGGGAATCACGAGGCCTCGAAGAAGACCCGCATCGCTGCCAAGGCGGCGTGGCGCCGCCTCGCCAGTGTCGTCAAGGCTCGCGAAATCGATGTGTTCCTCGTGCAGCGCGAGGCGTTCTTCCTTGGCGGCGCCTGGAGTGAGTGGCTGGCTCACCTGCGCGCACCGGTGGTCTACGATTTCGACGATGCGATTTGGATCAAGGCGATGTCCGATGCCAACCGGCGCTTTGCCTGGCTCAAGAATGTCGAGAAGATCCCGCGTATCGTCCGGATGGCGCACACCGTCCTCGCTGGTAACGACTATCTGGCGGCCTGGGCCCGTACCCACTCGCACAATGTCATGGTGGTGCCGTCGTGCGTGGACACGGACCAGTTCGCACCGGTTGCCGCGCCCACGGCCGCGGACAGCGTCACGATCGGGTGGAGCGGCAGCCCGTCGACCATTGCGCACCTCCGTCCGCTGTTGCCAGTCCTCGAACGGGTGAAGGCCGTCTATGGCACGCGTGTTCGCTTTCGCGTCATGGGCGATCCGAGCTTTTCGCATCCGCCACTCGAACTCAACGGTGAGGCTTGGTCTTCTGCCGCGGAGATGCAGTTGCTCCGCGAGATCGACATCGGCCTGATGCCTCTGCCCGACGATGAGTGGACCCGAGGTAAATGCGCGATCAAAGGCCTGGTCTCGATGTCGATGGGCGCCGCGACGGTGATGAGCCCGGTAGGGGTCAACACCCAGATCGTGCGACACGATGAGAACGGTTACCTGGCGGCGTCCGATGACGAGTGGTTCGAGGCGCTGTCACGGTTGATCGAGGACGACGCCTTGCGGCGACGCCTTGGCCTGGCCGGACGGCAGACGGTGGAGGACCATTACTCGGTCCGCCGCTGGGAAGGGACGCTCGCCGATGCGCTTGTGCGAGCGCGTGCGTAGTCTCGCCGGCTCACGCGGAAGAGGACTGGAGAACGGCCCGCGGCTTCTGGATCCGCGCCGGACGGACATCGACGAATTGCCGGTGCCACGATTCGAACATCACCAGGTTCCACAGGTGATAGTGCCAGTTGCGGGTGCCGGCGACGTGCTCATTGATGAGTCGCTCGATGACGGCCGGCTGAAAGTAGCCTCGCGTCCGAGCAAGGCGGCTGAGCAGCAGGTCGCGAGTAAAATCTCGAAGATCACGCCGAAACCACACATCGATGGGAACGCCAAAGCCCTGCTTTGGCCGATTCAAGATCTCAGGAGGCAGCAAGGGCACGACCGCGCGCTTCAACAGGTACTTCTGCGTCGATCCGTTGAGTTTCAGGTTCGACGGCAGGCTGGCCACGAACTCCATCAATTTGTGATCGAGGAACGGCGACCGTGCCTCAAGCGAGTGTGCCATGGTCGCGATGTCCACTTTCACGAGCAAATCATCGGGCAAATAGCTGTTCACATCCACGTCGAGCGTGGCATCGACGAAATCCGGACCGTCAGACCGCTCGTACCATGACGTCAACCACCCGACCGGGTCGGCCGCCGCAGCCGCCTGCGAAAACTCCGGCGTCATCAACTCCATCTTGAGCGAGTGTTCGAAGTGCAGCATCCATTGCGCGTACCGTTGCTGAGGCGGCTGCGCCAGGGCGCCCAGGAATCGCTGCACGCGTGAGATCGGGCGGAATGAAGAATGTGCAGGCAGGCCGCGTGCGCCGGCCAGCACCAGTCCTTGCAGCACACGAGGCAGCCGATCGTACCGGGCGGCGAGCGCATTGGCGCGGTACCGATCGTAGCCGGCGAAGTTCTCGTCGCCGGCATCGCCATTCAACGCGACAGTGACCGACTGTCGTGTCAGTTGCGCGAGATAGAACGTAGGGATGGCCGACGAGTCCGCGTACGGTTCGTTATAGTGCCACACCAGGTCCGGCAGGATGGACACGGCATCCGGCCGCACCATGAACTCATGATGATCGGTGCCATACCGGTTCGCCACCAGCCGGGCGGCATCGAGTTCGTTGTAGCGGGCCTCTTCGAATCCGATCGAAAACGTCTTCACACGGCCGAACTCCGCCATGAGCGCGACGATCGCGCCCGAGTCGATGCCTCCGCTCAGAAAGGCCCCGAGGGGCACGTCGCTGATCAACCGCAAACGAACCGCTTCGCGGAGGCGCGTCATCATTTCGTCGATGGCATCTCGCTCGGCGAGATGCCGCTTCGGCATGTACTTGAGCTTCCAGTAGCGCTTGACGTCAACGCGTCCGTCGCGAACCGTCAGATAGTGTGCGGGAGGCAGTTTCTTGACGCCGGTAAAGGTCGACATCGATGCTGGAACATACTGAAGGGAGAGATAGCACGACAGCGCCAGCGGATCGGGCCGCACTTCGAACCCAGGATCCGCCAGAAACGCCTTCGGCTCCGAGGCGAACGCGAGGCCGTCCCGATCGAGCCAGTAGTGCAGCGGTTTCTTGCCGAGACGATCACGGGCGACGAAGAGCTGTCGCTCGGCACTGTCCCAGACAGCCAACGCGAACATGCCTCGGAGACGACTCAGGCAATCAACGCCCCACTGCCGGTAGGCGGCAAGGATGACTTCCGTGTCGCTCTGAGACCTGAACCGATGGCCATGGCCCTCGAGCTCGCTCCGCAGTTCGAGGAAGTTGTAAATCTCGCCGTTGAACGTGATCCATAGCCGTCCATCGTCGGTCATCGGCTGCCGGCCGGCCGGCGAAAGATCGATGATGGCCAGGCGGCGGTGGCCGAGGCCGAGGGGACCGTCGACGTGCACGCCTTCTCCGTCCGGCCCGCGATGCGCGATGAGATCGCACATGGCGTGAACCAGGCCAGCATCCACGGGCGCCCCGGAGCGGAAATTCCAACGACCAGCGATGCCGCACATTTGGAGCCCTGACTTCTCTCCCCGCGTCAGTATACGGTCTCGTCGCGCAAGGCCTATGGATTTCAGTAGAGTACGTGAACGACCTCGGATGAATTCCTCTTTTCGCCGCGATCCGCCGCCACTCACGAGTGACCCCGTCCGCTTCCTCGATGGCCCGGCCGGTCCGATCCCAAGCTACATCACCTCGCAGGAAGCGAACGTCGATCGCGCGACGGTTGAAAGCTTCGGCCACGAATGGCAGCGATTCAACCAGTTCACCGATGAGGAGGTCCGTCGCGGCGGTCAGGAATACTTCGGGGATCTGTTGACGGAGAGCATGCTGCGAGGCGCGCGCGTGCTCGACGTCGGATGCGGTTCGGGCCGCTGGTCGCGATACCTGGCCGAGGTCGCGGGCTCTGTCGACGCCGTGGACCCGAGCCAGGCCGCGCTCGTGGCGGCCGGCGCCACTGCGGCGCTCGACAACGTGCGGGTGATTCAGGCCAGCGTCTCGAGTCTGCCGTATGCCGACGGCGCTTTCGACCTTGTCGCGAGCGTGGGTGTATTGCATCACGTGCCGGACACGCTCGATGCCATCAAGCGTCTCGCGCGACTGGTCCGACCGGGTGGGTGGCTGTACCTCTACCTCTACTACCGTCTTGAAGGCCGCTCCGCGAGCTACCGAGCGGCGTTTCATGCGGCAAACGCGCTCCGTGCGGTGGTGAGCCGGCTGCCGACTCGCCTCAAGACCGTGGCCGCGGAGCTCGCAGCCGTGACCATCTATCTGCCGTGCATCCTGACGGCCGCCACCTTACGCAAAGTAGCGCCGACGCGTACCTGGTACGAACAGGTTCCGCTTCACTACTACGTCGGCCGACCGTGGAAGGTGGTTCGCAACGACGCGCTCGACCGGCTCGGAACGCCGCTCGAACGACGGTTCGATAAAGCTGAAATCGCGGCAATGCTCGAGGCCGCCGGTTTGAGAGCGGTCACTTTTAGTGACGCTATGCCGAGGTGGCGCGTGATCGCGCAACGGCAGTAATTCACTCCAATCGCATGGCCGCTCGGACAATCGGCACATCCGCATTCTTGCACACACGCTCGAGCTCCTCGCGATTGTCGGATAGAAGCGAAGTGGCCAGTACGACCTCAGTCACGCTGTAACGATCCAACACATCCGGCAACCTCGTAAGGCCCCCCAGGACCGGGACACCCTGTACGACGGTATTCCACTTCGACTGATCATCATCGATGAACCCGACTGGCATCCTGCCAAGGCGAGGGTTGTACACGATTCGACGCAGCGCGAGCACGCCGCCGTCCCCGGCGCCATAAATCACCACCGGCCGGAGATACTCGGGTCTCGGCCGCAGCCACTCCGACAGCGCCCGGAACAGAATCCGGCTGCCACCGACGAAGATCATCAACAGCAAGGCGTCGAGGATGAGCACCGCCCGGGAAAAATCGCGGAGGTTGAACGTTACGAACAGGACGATCATTGCCAGCCCCGTCCCGGCCATGGCCGCTTTTCCGAGCCGAACGAGATCGAAGAGTCCGGTGTAGCGCCAGACGCCTTGATACGTCCTGAACAGCGCGAAGCTCGACATCTGGCAGATGATGAACACGGGCAGCGCACGAATGAACGTGGGATCGTTCGGGCGAAACGCGTCTTCGAATCGCAGCAGATGCGCGGCGTAGTACGCGAGCACCACGAGCGTCAGATCGATGACGGCGGTGGCAACTTGCCGCTTGTGCTGGAATTCAGTGATTATCCGGACCAGCCCGGTGGTGTCCGTGGCAATCGGCGAGCTCTCCGGGTAGACTTTCAGTCGCCCAAGCAGCACGGCGAAGAGCCCGAGTCCGACGAGCATCAGGCCGATCACGACGACCGAGCGCGAGAGACCGAACCGATAGGACAGCACAGATAACGCCCCGGACGCGGCTGCGACGAGGTAGAGCAGCAGGACCGCGCGCCGCTCCGATAAACCGAGCGCGACCAGGCGATGAGACGTATGGTCGCGACCGCCTTGCGAGATCCGCCGGCCGGCAATGATGCGGGCCACGGTGACGAGCGTCGTATCGAAAATCGGGACGAGCAGGATCAGCGCCGGCAACAGGAGCACTGAAAACGTGCTGCGCGAGTAAGGGTACCCGCCGATCAAACTGAGCCCGGACACAGTGAAGCCAAGAAAGAGGCTGCCAGCGTCACCCATGAAGATGGACGCCGGACTGAAGTTGTAACAGAGAAATCCGAGCGCAACCCCGGCGAGAGCGGCCGAAAGGAGAGCGCCTTCGAGGTTGCCGTCCATCAGGAAGAACACGAGCCGGAAGGTCGCTGCAATCGCGGCGACGCCGGCCGCCAGTCCGTCCATGTTGTCGAGCAAGTTGAACGCGTTTGTGACGGCGACAATCCAGAACAGGGTAATCAGAAGATCGACGACAGGTGCCTGGGTGAGGTGTAATTGCAGCCCCATCGCGACCATGGCCGACGCCACGAGCACCTGGATGATGAACTTCGTCTGCGGGCCGAGCGGATGCATATCGTCGACGAGTCCGACAACGAACAGGAACGTGGCGCCGCCGAACAGGGTGGGCACGAAGGGCACGCGCAGCAGCCCGAGCGCGAGGATCGTGACCGCCCAGCCTGCCCAGAGCGCAATGCCACCGAAGAGTGGAATGGTCTCTCGATGCCATCGATCCTGCGTCGGACGCGCCACGATCCCAAGTCGAAAGGCAAGAAACCGACAGGCCGGCGTGAGCAGCAACGCACCCAGAAAACCGCCGATGGCCGCCACGAATAGCAGCGTCACACCGCCACTCCCGCACCTGCGAGCGCACGCGTGTAGAGCTGATCGATTTCCGTGAGCAGACGAGGCACGGCGTAGGCAGGATACACGGAAGCTCGACCCGCCTGTCCCATCGCGGCCCGGCGTGCATCGTCGCCAAGCAGCGCACGCAGCGCGTCCGCGAACGCCGCGGGGTTGCCTTGGGGTGTCAGCAACCCGGCGACATTGGCGGACACGACGTCACTTACGCCGCCGACGTTCGTCGACACCACGGCGCGAGCGGCTGCCATCGCCTCGATCAGGGCCACTGGAGAGCCCTCGTTAACCGAACTGAGCGCGACTACGTCGAGGTCCGCATAAATCGCCGGCAGGTCGGCGCGCCAACCGAGGAAGTGTACCTCGCCCGGACAATCCGAGGTCGGTGACTTTCGCCTCGAGTGCGGCTCGAAGCTCTCCATCGCCGACGATCACGAAGTGCACGGGAGACACGGAGGCTAGCTGGGCTGCGGCAGCCAGGAACAGATCGTGCCCTTTGATCTGCACCAACCGCCCGACGATGCCGACGAGCGGCACCTCGGGCCCGACGCCGATCTGCGCTCGCAACTGCCCTCGAAAGCGTTCGGCGCCAAGAAACGGCTCGAGGTCCAGGCCCAGCCGGATGACGTCGAATCGCTCGGCTCGGCCGATTTTCATATCGAGCAAGTCCTGTCGGACAGCAGGGGAGACGGCGATCAACCGAGTCGTGACACGAGCCAACGTCCGCTCGATAGCAACGAACGCGCGCGTGCGTGCTGCGGAAAAGTACCCGCGGAGGACGTGGCCGTGAAACGTATGGACGATGACTGGAACGCCCGTGAGAAACGCCGCCAGTCGTCCCAGCGCGCCGGCCTTGGCCGTATGCGTGTGCACGATGTCCGGCCGTTCGTGTCGCATCAGTCGAACCAGTCGCTTGAGCACGACTGTGTCGCGAATCGTGAGCTCACGGCCGAGCTCGGGCAGTCTTGTGAGGTTGGCCAGGCTGAGGCCACGCAAAGCCAGGAAATCCCCCTCGGTCGCTCCCTCGGCGCCGACCACCAGCCGGGACTCGTATTTCGCAGGATCGAGCTCGGTCGTGAGCGTCGACGCATGAATGGCGGGACCTCCTATGTTCAGGCGCGCAATAATGCGCAAGACCTTGATTTTCCGTGGCATCTTGATCCGGCGTGCAACTCCGAGGGAAGCGTCTAAACAATAGCAAAGAATGCCTGTCATGCGATTTGGGCCCGGCATCCCGCCGCAATCGCCCGCCGCGCCGTTTTTCGCTACGCGACGCCCGAATGACGGCAGCGTCGTCGCAGCCGGGCCTTCACGTGTGATCGACCCGGTCGCCAGGCCGCCGCGATCGACGCATCGGTTGCCGTTTCCATCATCGTCCTCAACTACAACGGAAGGGCCTGGCTGGAGCGGTGCCTTCCAGCGGCAATCGCCGAGACGGCATCCGATTGCGAGCTGATCGTCGTCGACAACGGATCCTCGGACGGTTCGCTCGAATTTCTGTCGACGTTCCGTCCCGTCATCCGTGTCCTCCCGCTCGAATCCAACGTCGGCTTCGCTGCCGGCAACAACGCTGGTGCTCGCCTGGCTCGCGGCCGCTACCTCGCGTTCCTGAACAACGATGCCGCGCCGCAGCCTGGATGGCTGGCGGCGCTCAGGGCCGCCCTCGACTCTCATCCGCGCGCGGGACTGGCGGCGTCGTGCATCGTCTATCTGAGCGACCCCGCGATCGTCGACAGCGCCGGCGACGGCATGACCCGGTTCGGGGGCGCCTTCAAACGTGCGCACGGACGTCCTGTCTCAGAGGCGCGCGAGGCGCGGGAAGTGTTCGGCGCGTGCGGAGCGGCCTGCCTGATTCGTCGCGGCCTGTTCGACGACATCGGCGGATTCGACGACGCCTACTTCGCCGTGCACGAGGACGTCGACCTCTCTTACCGCTGCCAGCTCCTGGGCTACCACTGCATCTACTGCCCGCACGCGGTCGTTCATCACGCCGGCTCGGGCACGATGGGGCGCGTCAGCGCGCGCTCGGTGTTCTGGGGACAGCGGAATCTCGAGTGGACCTACGTCAAGAACACGCCGTGGCCGCTGTTGCTCTTCACTCTCCCGGGCCACGTGCTGTACAACGTGGCCGCGACTCTCTATTTCGCGCGCTCTGGTCACCTGCGCACCTTTCTCTCGGCAAAATGGCACGCCATCAGGGAGCTGCCTCGCGTGTGGCGTCAGCGCCGTGACATCCAGCGGCGCCGGCGGACTTCCCTGCTCCGGCTGTGGAAGCTGATGGATGGTGGCTGGATCGCGCTGAAGATTCGCGAGAAGCGGTTCGACCTCGGCCTCAGGCCGTCTGCATGAGTTTCAGCGGCTCGATCATCATCGTCAGCTTCAACAGCGGCGAGTGCCTGACACGGTGTCTCGAATCAATCGAGGAGCACGCACCGGCTGCGAACGTCATCGTGATCGACAACGCGTCGACCGACGAAAGCACCGGCAGCGCTGCCCTTCGGCGCGACGGCGTGACCCTTCAGGTCAATCCGCGGAATGTGGGTTTCGCGCGGGCGGTGAATCAGGGCCTGGCGGCGACCTCACGCCACCTGGTCATGGTGCTCAATCCAGACTGCTACCTGTTGCCTGGCGCCGCTGACCGCCTGGAAGAAGAACTGGGCAGCTATCCGGAGTGCGCCATAGCCGGACCGAGGATCCTGAACGACGATGGCAGTGTCCAGGGCAGCGCTCGCGGCGATCCAACGCTGTTCACAGGATTCTTCGGCCGTACGACCCTGCTCACGCGCCTCTTTCCCAATTCCAGACTGGCGCGGCGCAACGTGCGTACGGATACCGAGCGCGTCACGAGCGGCGAGAGTTTCGCGGTCGACTGGGTCTCGGGCGCCTGCATGATGGCCCGGCGCGAGGCGCTCACGGCTGTCGGGGGGTTCGACGAGCGGTACTTCCTGTACTGGGAGGATGCTGACCTGTGCCGCCGGCTCCGGAACAAGGGGCACTCAACTCGCTACGTTCCGTCCTGTACGATCGTGCATTCCGGCGAGGTGTCAACCCGCGGCGCGAGAACGCTCGCCACCACCGCGTTCCATCAGAGCGCCTACACGTACTATGCGACTCACGTCGCCAGGACGGCGGCTGGCCGTGGCCTCGCATGGACGTTGCTGAAGCTTCGCTGCCGCCTGAAGCTGCTTGGCGGCGCAGACGACAGGAACGCGCCGGATTCGTCCGTGTGATTGCGTTCAAGCGCTACAATAGGAAGGTGCCAAGGAAGTCCGACGTGTCACCCCCCAAACCGAAGATGAAAGTGCTGCACGTGCCTTATACGCACGACCGCAAACGTCAGACGGTCGACGTGGAAGTCCCCGACAGCGGCGAGCCGGATGACGTGCTGATGGAAGACGCGTCGAAGTTCGTCCAGACGCTCGAAGACAACCGGCAGCTCGCGTACGGGTCAGGCCCGCTCCCGCCGGGCACGACTCATGTGATTGAGACCGGCCCGGACGGGACCAGGCGGCTGACCCGCAAGCGATTCAGCTTCACCGGACTCAGCAAATAAACCGAATCCTCATCAGCACCTTCTTCCCGCCCTGGACGACGATGCGATGGGTCGGCAGATTGGTGAGCTTCGGGAGCTTGAGTGTCGTGAGGCCGAGACCGAGGCGGCGGGCGCCAATGGCCCCGAGCCCGAGCGACGCCTTGGGCTTCGCCGGTTTTTCCTTCCCGAAGTCGATCCTGCCGTGCGCGAGCAGCGTCTCGACGAACTTCGCCACCTCGTCCTCGGTCGTCGTCTGATCCGGAATCGCGCTGAAGGCCGCGGCTGAGAGGCCTGACTTGCCGACGACCACGGCCTCAGACGCCATGGCGACGACGCCCTTCAGTTGCTTGGAGACCGCGCCCAACGGCACGGCGCGCTGGTGGACGACTTCGACGGCCCGGTGCCCGCCCATCGTGATTGGCGACACCGTGAGCTTCGCACCCGCCGCCGCGCCGATGCGCTGCCGGATGTCCTTCAACGTGGCGGCGCCGACCTTCGCGGCAGCCTTGCCCGCCTTCGGCGCCTTGCCGGCGAGGCCCGCCTTTGGCTGCAACGCGCTGGACGCGCCGAGCAGGATGGCGTGACCCTTGAAGGCATCGCTGATGGCCGTGTGATTCGCTCCGCCATTGCTCGCGTTGTCCGCGAGCACCATGGCGCGCCCTACCGACTGGAAGAAGCGCACCGCGAGCGGCGCCTGCGCGGCGCCCTGCACCAGCAGCTTGCCGGCGGTCTTGGCCGCCTTGAGCAACGCGGCTTCGTTTTTCGCGCCCGGCGCGCCGTTGAAGATGTTCCGGATCGTGTCGTAGAAGCAGCCGCTGAAGAGGCGCCCGAAGCTGTGAATCTCCGACGTCAGCACATCCGGCCCTCCGGACGTCGGCAGCGTCGTCGGCAACTGGAACTGGAACGTGTTCAGCGCGCGCCGCGGCTTGGCGGCCGGATGACTGGCGCCGAGCTCGACGCGAACGCCTTCGGAGAGATCCTCGGCGGTGCCCTCGACGAAATTCTGCGCGCCGAGATTCGACGAGATCGAGAGCAGCTTCTGGCGCGTCTTCTTGTCGAAGAGCGCAACCAGGATCGCGACGCAGTCGCCGAACGCTTCGTGGAACGCGCCCTGCTCGGTCACGTTGCCGACGAACAGCTCCGGACGCAGCAGGTCGAGAAACGCGTGTCCCGCCTCGTGCGCGACGACGTCCGTGCTCGCGCCGGAGAACGTCGTCCGGTTCCCGAACGTGTGGTGGAAGAAGGCGAGGTGCTCGCGATCGTAGAACGCATTCAGGTCGTCGCCGCCGTCCTGAACGAGCTTCATCTTCTTGGGATTCACCGCTTCGGCCGACCAGGTGGTGAGCGAAGCGTGCACCTGCTCCCACACATTGATCGAAATCAACGCGGCTTCACGGCACTGCCAGAAGAGGAACTCGGGAGTGCCGGGCTGAAACTGTCCTTGTGCGGCGGCGCCGAAGAAATCGTAGCCCGCCTTGCTCGCCGGGCGATTCGGCCGCGGGGCGGTCTTGCGCATGGGCACGAATTGCACGGCCAGGGGGTCGTTGGGAATGTAGTTGATAGCCACGGGAGGGTCCTTTCGGGAACGTAATGTTCCTTACTGAGCCTGGGGAGGGGAGGCATGCTACCAGAGGGCAATGCCATCGGCAATCGGGGAATGGGTAATGGGCGATGGCAAACACATTGGCGATGGGTAATGGAAATGGGCAATGGGTAATGGAAATCGGCAATGGGCAATGGCGATCGGCAATCGGTAATCGGTGATGGGGCGTTGGACCCCCGAACCCCGGAACCAGCAAGAACCAGAACCCGGAACCCCCGAACCCATGAACCTGTTATTCTCAAGGTTCACCCCATGAACGTCCTGCTCTTTTCCATGCCGGACTCGTTCGAGCACACGCCGTCATTGACGATGCGGATGCCGAACGGCGCGCTCGCGTCGCTCGCGGGCAACGTGGATGCTCACCACCATGTGTCGGTGGCCGACCTCGTGCTGGTGCAGCAGCACGTCCCGCAGACGATCACCCGGCTCGTGAATTCGCTCGAGCCCGACGTCGTGGGTCTGTCGATCATGACGTTCCAGCGCAAGACGGCCTTCAAGGTCATTCGTCTCGTGCGATCGCTCCGTCCGCACGCGCGCATCGTGGTGGGCGGCTACGATCCGACGCTGGCGTCCGAGATCTACATACCAGCCGAGTCCGGCGTGGACTTCATCGTGCGCGGCGAAGGCGACCTCACCTTCCGGGAGCTGCTGCGCGCGCTCGAGACGTCAGGCGACCTCTCGACGATTGCGGGCCTGTCGTGGCGCCGTAATGGCTCGTTCGTCCACAATCCGGCCCGCCATGTGAGTCACCTCGAGGGTGACGTGCGGCCGCCCAATCGCGCCGCCCGTGTGCTCGACGGCTACACACTGCTCGGACGGCCGATCGACATCGTCGAGACCTCGCGCGGCTGCACGTACGACTGCAGCTTCTGCTCGATCATCGAGATGCGCGGCCGGAACTTCCACACCTGGTCGTTCGAGCGCATCATCGCCGACATCGCCGACGCCAGAGCGCGCGGCGCGCGCGTGATCTTCATCGTGGACGACAACATCACGCTGAACGTGAAGCGCTTCAAGGGGCTCTGCGAGGCGATTACGCAGGCGGGCCTCAACGACATCGACTACATCGTGCAGGGCATGACGAGCGCGTTCGCGTCGGCCGGCGACGAGCTGGGCCGAGCGATGCGCGCGGCCGGGTTCCGGTACGTCTTTCTCGGCATCGAGAACGTGCTCGACGAGGACCTCGCGTTCCTGCGCGCGACGGCAAAGAACGCCAGGCGCGAGGGCGGGCGGACGACGGGCAGCGCGACGATGCGGGCGGTCGAGGTGCTGCGCCGGCACGGGATGAAGATCGTCGGCGGGCTCATCGTCGGCAACCCGGGCGACACGCCGGCGTCGATCGAGGCGAACCTGTCGTTCGCGCGCAAGTACGTGGACTGGCCGTACATCCAGCACCCGACGCCGTACCCGGGCACGCCGATGACGAAGGACTTCCGCGAGAAGGGCCTCATCGTCAACGACGCCGTCGAGGAGTACGACGGGACGACGGCGGTGGTGCGCACCGAGCATCTCGAGGCGGAGGAGATCGAGTACCTGCGGTGGCGCGCCGAACGCTGGATCAAACTGAAGCACATGCCCGACGCGCTGGCGCACGATCCGATCTACGTGATGAAGAACGCCTTCAAGATGATGCGCCACACCTTCCGCGGTTCGACGATCAAGACCTGGCTCGGCCTCGAGAGTGACCGCGAGGCGTTCCGGCGGTACAAAGCGATCCGGCGGGCCGAGCGGGAGTTCTTTCCGGAACCGGGAGCTTCCGTGCACGGCCCGAAACGGTCCGCCGCGTACGCCGGCCACGCGTGACGCGACGGCCTGCCAAGGACGTCGTCATTTTTCATGGTAGATTGACGACGCTATGAGCAGCGGCTCGGTCCAGACCCGCTGCCTTTCTCTTACTCTCCTAATCGCGTCGGTTTCAGTCACCCTTGCAGCCTTCCAACTCCAGCCGGCGACGCTCAAAGCGTTCGACCGTTACGTGCAGCTGACCGAAGAGCGCATCGCCGCAGAGACGTCGGGCGGCTCGCCGTTTCTGTGGATCGATCGTCAAGCCGGGACGACGCGCAGCAAGTCCCTTGCCCGCCTGGAGGCAGGCGAGATCGTGTCGGAGCGGCTCGAGACGCGCGACGGCCGCGCGGAGATTGAGATCCCGGACGGCCTGGCGCATCACTGGGTCGGCATGGTGCTCATGCGGCAGGCGAAGCTCGATCGTGTGATCGCGTTCGTCCAGGACTACGCGCGCTACCCGCAGGTGTTCGCTCCGCTCATCCAGCGCTCGAAGATTCTCAGCCAGACCCCCGACCGCTACGTCGTGCAGATGCGCACGTCGACGAAGAAGGTCATCACGGTCGTGATCGACGCCGACTATACGGTTGAATACCGCAAGCTCGGCGAGGCGGCCGTGTTCACGAAGAGCACGATCTCGAACGTCTACGAGGTCGAGTCAGCCGGCACGCCGCAGGAAAAACGGACCCCCGCGGATCAGGCGACCGGCTTTCTGTGGCGGATGAACACGTACTGCTCGTTCGCCGAGCGTCCCGAGGGCACGTACGAGCAGTGCGAGTCCGTCTCACTCACCCGCGACGTGCCTTTCGGACTTGGCGTGATTGTGCGTCCTTTCATCAGCGGCATCCCGAGGGAGACGCTGGACTTCACGCTCAGCAAGGTCAGGGCGGGCGTCACCAGATAGACATGAAGTACTTGGGCGTGAAAAGCACCTGAAGTACGGGGCGGCAAGAGCGCCTGAAGTACGGGCGTCAAGGGCACACTGAAGTACGGGCAGGTCACGAGCATCTGAAGTACGGCGTGTCCACGGCGCTGAAGTACTTCAAGCGCCTGTCGCCCCCGGTACTTCAAGCGCCCTTCAGAGACGTACTTCGAGCGCCTTTCAGAGAAGTACTTCGCGTGCTTTCCAGAGAAGTACTTCAAGCGCACTTCACTGAAGTACTTGGTCGATCAGGTCTCTCGTGAACTTGATCTCGTCCTCGCTGACGAGATGCCCCATCCCCGGATAGATGCGTTTCGTGACGTCGGCGCCCATGCGGGCGAAGATGTCGGCGCTCTCGTCCACGCGCGCCTTCGGGACGTGCGCATCGACGTCGCTGCAGCCGAGAAAGATCGGCGTCCTGTCGAAGTCGCCGGTCTCGTTCCACGTCGTGCCTGGCGGGCCGATGAGGCCGCCGCTGTAGATGACGATGCCGCCGTAGCGATCGGCGTGGCGCACCGAGAACTCGGACGCGAGACACCCGCCCTGTGAGAAACCGAGGAGCAGAATCCTGCGTTTGGGAATGCCCTGCGCGGTGACGTGCTGCACCAGTTCGTCGATCACGCGCAGCGCGGACGAGAGGAATGGCTCGTTCTTCTCGCGGTCGGCGAGGAAGCTGTACGGATACCAGGTGCCGTTCGCGGCGCCCGGCGCGAGGTACGTGAGGGGCCGATCGAACTCGCGCGCGAGGCCCAGGATGTTGGCGGGCGCGGCGTTGCGGCCGTGAATCATGATCACCACGGCTCGTCCCTGCCCGAGCGGCGCGCCGGCGGTCGCGATTTCCTGCCCGTGATGTGGATGCGATGAGTCCATACCTCTCCCGCTCAGGAGGTCACCCGTGGCAGCCTGTCCTCGATCATGGTTCGGTTCGGTTCTTCCCACGGCGGCAGCATCAGCCCGCAGCCGAGGTTCGACATGTCCTCGTCGATCATGAATCCCGGCTTGACCGTCGCGACCTCGTAGAGCACGCCGCCGGGCTCGCGGAAGTAGATCGACTGAAAGTACTGGCGATCCCGGATGTCCGTCACGTTGAAGTGCAGCTTCTGCAGTTCCTGTTGCAGCCGCAGTTGCTCGTCGGCTGACGCGATCGCCATCGCGACGTGATGCACGGTGCCGAGCCCGTTCCTGGCCCGCTCGGCCTCGGGATCGACCACGATCTCGAGTGTCCTGCCCGGGCTCGTCGCCGTTGACCGCGAGCCGGATCCGGCCCTCCATCTCGTTCACGACCTTGAACCCGAGCAACTCGGTCAGCAGCTCCACGCTCGGTCCCGCCTCGCGCAGGACCATCGTCACGCTGTGCAGGCCGCGAATCGCGGTGGCTGGCGCGAGACCGCCGCCCGTCCACGGCGCGCGGGCGTCGCGATCGTTGGCCACGAGCTCGACGACGAGCCCGGAGCGATCGACGAACGAGATCGACTCCTCGCCGAAACGCGGCGGCTCGTCGGTCACCTCGATCTGGTCCGCGCGGAGCCGGGCTTTCCAGGCGTCGAGCGACCCGCCGGGGACCGAGAAGGACGTCACCTCGATCTGGCCGGCGCCTTTCTGCCCGACCGGCACGCCCCAGCCGCGGTACGGGAACGTCGTCCAGATCGTGCCCGGCGCGCCGGTCTCGTTGCCGTAATAGAAGTGGTAGACGTTGTGGTTGTCGAAGTTGACGGTCTTCTTCACGAGCCGAAGCCCGAGAGTGCGCGCGTAGACGTCCAGGTCCTCTTGCGCGCCATCGGCCGTCGCGGTGACGTGATGCAGGCCCAGAATCGGGTGGTGCATAGGGACATGTTACAGTCGTCTCGTGCCGCCTGAGTCTCATACGGCCGGCTCTGGCCGCGTCATCACAGACTACGAGGCGTATCTCTTCGGCGAGGGGCACTGGCTGCGCGCGTGGGAAAAAATGGGCGCGCGTCCCGCCGAGATCGATCACGCCGCCGGCTACTCGTTCGTCGTCTGGGCGCCGAACGCACGCGGCGTGTCGGTCATCGGCGACTTCAACGGCTGGGACGGCCGCGCGCATCCGATGAGGAATCTCGGAGCGAGCGGTCTCTGGGAGACGTTCATCCCCGGGATCTCCGAAGGGATGATCTACAAGTTCGAGATCCATCCGAAACACGGACCGCCGCTGATCAAGGCCGATCCGTTTGCGCTCGCCAGCGAGAAGCCGCCGCGTACCGGATCGCTCACCTCGCATCTCGGCCGCTACGCCTGGCGCGACCGCGAGTGGATGGACGCCAGGCGCGAACGCGACGTGATGCTCGATCGGCCGATGGCGATCTACGAGGTCCATGCGGGCTCGTGGCGCCGCAAACCGGAAGAAGGCAACAGGCCGCTCACCTGGAAGGAGCTGGCCGGCGAGCTCGTGCCGTACGTCAAGACGATGGGCTTCACGCACCTGGAGCTGATGCCGGTGATGGAACATCCGTACACCGGCTCGTGGGGCTATCAGGTCACGGGCTTCTTCGCGCCCACGAGCTTCCACGGATCGCCCGATGACTTTCGCGCATTCGTCGACGAGTGCCACGTGAACGGCATCGGCGTCATCCTCGACTGGGTGCCGGGTCATTTTCCGAAGGACGCGCACGGCCTCGCGCGTTTCGACGGCTCGGCGCTCTTCGAGCACGAAGATCCGCGCCAGGGCGAGCATCGCGACTGGGGCACGCTGATCTTCAACTACGGACGGCACGAGGTCCGCAACTTCCTCGTGACCAACGCGCTGTTCTGGCTCGACTCGTTCCACGCGGACGGGCTCCGGGTGGACGCCGTGGCGTCGATGATCTACCTCGACTACTCGCGCGAGGCGGGGCAGTGGCTGCCGAACCGCTTCGGCGGCCGCGAGAACCTGGACGCGATCGATTTCCTGCGCGAGCTCAACGCGCTCACGCACGAGCAGTGCCCGGGCACGGTCACGATCGCCGAAGAGTCGACCGCCTTTCCCGCCGTCAGCCGGCCGACCTGGGTGGGCGGCCTCGGCTTCACCTACAAGTGGAACATGGGCTGGATGCACGACATCCTCACGTATGTCGGCAAGGATCCCGTCTTCCGCCGCTGGGAGCATCAGCATCTGACGTTCTCGATGCTGTACGCGTGGAACGAGAACTTCATCCTGCCGTTCTCGCACGACGAAGTCGTGCACGCCAAAGGCTCGATGATGAACAAGGCGCCGGGCGACGAGTGGCAGAAAGCCGCCAACCTGCGCGTGCTGTACACGTTCATGTACGTGCACCCCGGCAAGAAGCTGCTGTTCATGGGCAACGAGCTCGGCCAGTGGCGCGAGTGGGACCACGACGGATCGCTCGACTGGCACCTGCTCGAACGCCCCCGCCACGCGGGCCTGCAGCGATTCGTCCAGGACTTGAATCGCCTGTACAGCGACGAGCCGGCGCTCCACCAGGTCGACTTCAGCGTGCCGGGCTTCGAGTGGATCGACTGCAACGACAACGAATCGAGCGCGATCTCGCTCATCCGGCGGGGCGCGGATCCGTCAGACTGGGTCGTCGTCGTTCTGAACTGGACGCCGATCGTTCGCCGCGGATATCGCGTCGGCGTGCCCGAGCCGGGGTTCTACAAGGAACTGCTCAACAGCGACGCCGGCACGTACGGCGGCAGCAACGTCGGCAACGTAGGTCGGCCTCGAATCGGAGCCGATTCCCACGCACGGCCGCCCGCACTCGCTCAACCTCACGCTTCCGCCGCTCGGCGGGCTCATCCTGAAGCGTGCATTTAAGACTTAAGATTCAAAGATTTTCGGATTTGAGGCGTTTTCGAGAAGCGTGTAGTGCGCGGCTGGCCTCAAGCGGCACGCTCGCGCGTCCTCCGGGTGAACGCGGCGTCGGACGCGCTGCCGCAAATTCGGCCTGCCGCGCACTACACGCTTCTCGAAAACGCGGGATTGATCAGAGCTTTTCAGGCATATCGAGTTCTCTACGCCACTCGATTCCTACGCTGGCTCCGGTTACTGACGCCCGAACGGTATCAGCACCAAAAACGAGTTCAACCTGGCGCGGCTCTCCAGTCTTCATATGCACCTGAAAACTGGCTTCTATTGTTCCGGACGCCTGGCGCGTCACTTTCGCCCGGTAGCCCTGCATTACCCCGGAGGAGCGAGTGGAACAACCCGATTGACCCGGGTGCCACCACCACACTCCTTGCGGGTTATTCGGCTCGACCGCGAAGCATAGTCGCAATGCGCTGATACCAAGCGCGTCGATCGAACTGGCGGTAGCGAAGTACCGATCGGTCGATTGGCACGCAAAAGCCGACAGGCCGAAGAACAGCACAAGCGACGCGTGACGGCACAACGATGCGCCGATTGGACGATTCGTCCAGCGGGCTGATGCAGTCATTTGTTCGATTTTACGCTCCTATGCGGCGTGGTCGGTGACTCGCTCCAGACCGAATGCGAGCGACCAGACGGCGGCAGTCTGAAAACCGTTGCGGAAGGAGCGACCGAGATGTGGGTGACCGGGCCGCCTCCGGTCGGCCTTGCCGACCTACGGCGAGCTCGGCCGAGGCTTCGCGAAGGCCAGACCCACGTCGAGCACACGGCGCGATGACCCTGGAGCATCGGTTTACCGGGTCGTCGAGCCCTGAGGTCAGGAGCGAGTCACCGGCCGCGCGTGACGGCTCATTTTGCGCAGGGGGCCCCACCCCCATGCGCGCGCCCGCGACGGCTCGCCTGCCCTGAGCCTGTCGAAGGGCTACGCTCGCCTGCGGACGGTCGCCGATTTTGCAACGTGCGCTGTCACGCCGAACTGCAGTTGAGGTGACGTCCTTGCCAGCCGAATGGAGTGCCGCGACACGCGTCAGTACGAAACCTTGCCGGAAGGAGCGCCGGTTTCGAGGGCGAGCTCCGAAGGCGTGCGACTTGGTTTTTGCAGCGGACAAGGCCGGGTAGGAGTCGCCCGATGGGCGAAGTATGAAACCGGCGCGTATGGAGGCGAAGGTTTCGAGCGGCAGCTCCCCTGAGGCTGGACGGGACGTCGCCTCGACTGCAGTTCGGGCTCCAACACGACTCCATAGAATCAGCAGCCGCGCGGATCGAGCCCTGAGGTCAGGAGCGAGTCACCGAGCGCGCGTGACGGCTCACGAGCGAACGGAGCCCGACTCACTCATCTTCAGAATGTCCTTCCACTGCGTTTCAGTGACCGGCATCACCGACAGCCGCGGCACATAGGTGAGCGGCCAGTCCTTGAATCGTTTATCTGCCTTGATCTCGGCGAGCGTGACCGGGCGCTTGAGCTTCTTCACCGGCGCGAGATCGACGACATGCGCTCTGCCGGTCGCGTCGTCGGGATCGGGATAGGCGTCAGACGTCGCCTTCGCGATGCCGATGATCGCCTTCTCGTCACCCGTGTGGTAGTAGAAGACGAGGTCGCCCTTCTTGATGCCGCGCAGGTGACGCTGCGCGACTGGATTTCGGACCCCGGTCCACGTGGTGCTGCCGTCTTTCGCGAACTGGTCGAAGCTGTAGTTCGCCGGCTCTTCCTTCATCAGGTAATTCATCGTGCCTCCGCTGCAGGACCGACGTCCTCAGACGGGCTTGTTTTCAAACGATGACGATACTCCAGAATCAGCGAACAACAGCTCACCATGAAGGCTGAAGACGTGAAGAGTTGCAAAAGCCTCAAATCCAGAACACGGAGAGCACGGATGACTTCTGAGTTCACGGAAAGACCGAATTTCGACTTCGTTACGTGGGGAAGTCGGCGTCCCGGCCGCCGATCGAACGCGTGCGCCAGATGACGATCGGCTTGACGACTGATCAGGCCCGCGGATTCAGCCGGTCGTCATCTGTCCCACGCGTTCGATCGTCACCGCGGCGTTCAGCCGCGGGCGGGCCTCCGGCCCGCCCGGGACGCCGGTCGTACTCCGTGGCCTCCGGCGTTCTCTGTGTCCCCCGTGTCATGGATCGAAGGTTTGCGATCCGCTTCACGACTTCACCCTTCATGGTGAGTTTCTGGCCGACGTTGTTGTCGCCGGTGCGATCGCCAGTACCCGCACCGGACTGCCGCTGCCATTCACGATCTTCAGCGGCGCGGCGATGACGATGGCGCCGGTGGGCGGCAACTGGTCGAGATGGCACAGGCTGGCCAGGCCGAACTTGCCGGCGCCGTGCATGATCGTGTGGTTGGGGAACGGCGGGTCGAAGGTCCCGGCCTGACCGGCGTCGGTGCCGATGGTCTCGACGCCGACACCGAGCACGTCGCGATCCTCCGCGAGCATTCGGGATGCGCGCGCGTCGAAGCCGGGACTATGCGGACCGTCGGCGGCCACATTGAGAAACGCTGCCGGATCGGCTCGCGTGCTCCAGCCCGAGCGGAGCAGGACCCACGCGCCCGCGGGAATCCGGCCGTGTCTGTCCTCCCAGCGCTCGATCCGCTCCGGCGTCAGCAGAAAGTCCGGGTTGGCGCCGACGTCCGCGGTGACGTCGATGACACACGCCGGACCGACGAAGCGGCGTGCGGGAATCGTGTCGCACGCGTTCTCCGGGAGATCTTTGCCCGTCACCCAGTGGACCGGCGCGTCGAAGTGCGTGCCCGTGTGCTCGCCGAAGGTGAGCGTGTTCCAGTACCAGGCCGGACCGGCGCTGTCGTACCGGGAGATCTGAGTCATCGTCACGCCCGGTGACGAGGCGAAGATCGGGGGCAGGCCGATCACGGGTGTGGCAGGGCCCAGCGGCTGCGTGAGATCGATCACACGGACGCGACCGGCAGCGAGCGCGTCGAGGAGCGCCGCGATCACATCAGCCATGTCTCAGGTACCTCTGAAACTGATAACGGTTCTCGAGCAGGGAAAGATCCGTCACGTATCCGGACGGCCCGACAGCCTCGACCTTCGCGACGAGCGTCGTCAGGTCGCCGGCCCCGAGCGCCTCGGCAAACGCCGCCGTGAAGTCGTCGATCGTCCGCACGGTCGCCGTTCGAGGAACCCCCGCGGCCGCCGCAATCGCCGCGAGGTCGCTGCCGGTGGACGTCGCCGTCGGGAAGCCGCCGACCGACAACAGGCTCTCGTTGTCGAAGACGACGTGCACCAGATTGCGCGGGCGATATCGCGCGAGCGTCGTGAGGCCACCGAGGTTCATGAGAATCGAGCCGTCGCCGTCGAACACCACCACCTGTTTTTCCGGCCGTGCCAGCGCGATCCCGAGCCCCATCGACGAGGCGAGTCCCATCGCGTGCTGCAGATAGAAGAAATTCGGGCGATGCCCGATCGACTGCAACTCCGCCGCCACGGCGCCCATGATCGTCACGACCACGCGATCCGCGAGATGCGGATAAATCGCATGTCAGAGCATCGATTCGGCGCATGTCAGGTCGCCTCGTCCCACATCAGGTCCCTATGCAGCAATACCGCGACCGGACGATGGGCGGACTCGGCGAGCGTCTGGGCTTTCGCGAGCCGGCGGGCCACGTGGTCCGGATGCTCGAGCGACGTGTAAGGAATCCTGAGCGCGCGGAGCAGAGGCTCGGTCACGCCGCCGCCTTCGGTCTGCCACGGATCGCGCTCACCGAACTCTCCGCGGTGGCTGATGAGCATCAGCAGCGGAATCCGGTACAACTGCGCGCACGAGACGATGCCGTTGATCGAGGCGAGGAACCCGTGATTCTGCATCAGCATCGCCGACTTCACGCCCGCCAGATGCGCGCCGGCCGAGATCCCGACGCCCTCTTCCTCCTTGGCGAGCCGCACCAGCGTCATCTCCGGGTCGTCGTCGGCCATCCGGATGAGATGCACCAGCCACGTCTCCGGCAGGGCCGAGACGAGCCGCACCCCGCACGCCTTCAGGGAGTCATAAATCAAGCGCGAGTGGTTCGTCGAGACGGGGGACATGGACGATAGGAGGGTATCCTAGAGCACCAAAGGGCATTTTTGATTTTAGATTTGGAGATTTAAAATTTAGAGCTCCAAATCTCTAAATCTCTAAATCTCTAAATCGACCAATCCTAAAGTCTATGTCTCTGTCAGTTGTCGATTACGTTGTCATCGCCGTCTATCTGGTCGCGATCACGCTCTTCGGCTCCTGGTTCGCGAAGTTTCAGAAGACGACGCGCGACTATTTCCTGGCGGGGCGCACGTCGCCGTGGTGGGCGATCTGCTTCACGATCGTCGCGACCGAGACGAGCACGCTCTCCTTCATCGGCGTGCCGGCACAGGCGTACGCCGGCAACATGACGTTCCTGCAGCTTGCGCTCGGCTACATCATCGGGCGCGTGCTCGTGAGCGTGCTGTTCATTCCGGCGTATTTCCGCGGCGAGCTCGTCACGTCCTATCAGCTCCTGCAGCGCCGGTTCGGCGACGCTGTCACGACCGTCGCGGCCGGCATCTTCCTGTTGACCCGGTCGCTCGCTGACGGCATCCGGTTGTTCGCGACCGCGCTCGTCATTGCCGTCGTCACGGGCGTGCCGGTGACGTGGACGGTGGTGCTCCTGGGCGCGGCGATGATCGTGTACACCGTGCGCGGCGGCGTCGCCGCGGTCATCTGGACCGACGTCGTGCAGATGTTCGTGTATCTCGCCGGCGCGCTCGTCGTGTTCTTCGCGCTGCTCGATCGCATTCCCGGCGGATGGTCTGCCGTCGTGGCCGCCGGTGAGGCGGCCGGCAAGTTCACGATCCTCAACCTCTCGACCGATCCGAAGGCGATCTACACGCTGTGGGCCGGCATCATCGGCGGCGTCGCGCTCACGCTCGCGACGCACGGCACCGATCAGTTCCTCGTGCAGCGCCTGCTGTCGGCGCGGTCGGCCAGGGAGGCCAGGCTCGGTCTCGTGCTGAGCGGCTTCATCGTCTTCGCGCAGTTCACGCTGTTCCTGCTGATCGGCGTGATGCTCTACGCGTACTACCAGCACGGTCCCCGCGCCGGTGCTCGGCCGGAACGACGAGATTCTGCCGGCGTTCATCGTGCAATCGCTTTCCGGCGGCGCGGCGGGATTCATCGTCGCCGCGATCGTCGCGGCCGCGCTCTCACCGTCGCTCAACGCGATGGCCGCCGCGACCGTGAACGATTTCTATCGCCGCCATTACCGGCCCGACGCCGACGAGGCGACGCTGATGCGGGTCGCGCGGCGCGCGACGATTGGCTGGGGCATCGTCCAGCTCGCCGTCGCGATCGGCGCGCAGTGGATGCAGCGGTCGGTGCTCGACAACGGCCTGGCCGTCCTCTCGCTGGCCGCCGGCCCCGTCCTGGGCGCCTTCCTCGTCGGCGTGCTCAACCGCGGCGTCGGCGCAAAGGCGATGCTCGCCGGCATGGCCGCCGGGATCGTCGTGCTCTCCTGGATCTGGTGGACCGGCGCCGTCGCCTGGACCTGGTACGCCTTCATTGGCGCCGCGGTCACCTCGCTCGCTGCGCTCGCGCTCCCGAGGCGACGCCTGTAATGAGGCCCGCCTTCGCTGAACGCTCGCTTCGCGAGCCGCTTCGGCGCGGCAGGCTCTGTCGAGCGCCGACCCCTTGCGAGCGCTCTTACCTTCGCCCTTCGTCCTGAGCCCTTCGCCCTTACAATCCTGTCCATGCCCCTGAAGATTAAGGCCGAGACGCTGAAGAAGCTGCAGCCGAAGCTTCGGATGATTGCCGACGGCGACACGCGCGTGAACGTGATTCGCGCGGAGCGGTGTGCCGGGCTGGTCGTGAGCACGCCGAAGCTCGCGGAGCAGGTGGCGATCATGCGCGGGCCGCGCGCGGTTGGCGTGTCGATCGACAAGATGAAGAGGAAGCCGAAGGCGCCGCCGTTGAAGCGCGTGACCCGGGCGCTCCTCACCAACGTGTTCGTGTATCTTCGCGATGCGACGGTCAAGACGCCGGCGATCGACGGGCCGTCCTCTCGCAACGGCCGCATCGTCGAGGCGCAGGTCCCGCTCAGCGGCGTGGCGGGCCTCGCGGCCAAGCGCGACGTGTCGTACGTGGAGCTGGCCGAGGCGCTCAAGACGCCGAAAACGACCGTCGTGAATCGCGATCCGGATGCGCCGTCCACCACCGAGCGCCGGGTGAAGGGCGCGCGGCACCACCGTTACGGCGCAGACGTCATCGTGGGCATCATCGACGTCGAGGGCTTCGACTTTTCGCACGCCGATTTCCTCACCAACACCGGGCGCACGCGTTTCATCAGCATCTGGGATCAGGGCGGGACGTCGCGACCGCATCCGAACCTGCACAAGAGGCAGTTCCGTTACGGCTCCGAGATCACGCGCAAGGAGATGAACGCGGCGCTCGCGGCGGCGCGACGGTCCGGCCTTCCCGCGACGGAAATCGAGGCGCAATCGCAGCAGGTGGAAGGCGCGCATGGCACGCACGTCGCCAGCATCGCCGCCGGCAACCGGGGCGTTTGTCGCAAGGCGGAGATCGCCGCCGTGCTCATCTCGCTCCCCACCGAAGATCTCGACAAGCGATTGTCGTTTTACGACTCCAGCCGGCTCGTCGACGCCGTGGACTATCTGCTGGCGCTCGCGGCGAAGCGGAAGAAACCGATCTCCATCAACATCAGTCTCGGCACGAACGGCCACTCGCACGACGGCAGTGCCGCCGTGACACGCTGGATCGACTCGGCGCTGGCCATTGGCGGCCGGTGCGTGACGGTCGCGGCCGGCAACTCCGGTCAGGAGCGCGGCGAGACCGCCGACGACTTCGGCTGGATGATGGGACGCATCCATTCGAGCGGGCAGATCGTCGCCGCCGGCCTCGAGCGTGACCTCGAGTGGCTCGTCATCGGCAACGGCAAGATGGACGTGTCAGAGAACGAGATGGAGATCTGGTTCGGCGCGCAGGACCGGATCGCCGTGTCGGTCAAGCCGCCGGGCGGCCGCTGGATCGGGCCCGTCGCGCCCCGCCAGTACATCCAGAACCGCATGCTCGACGACGGGACGATGTTGAGCATTTACAACGAGGTGTTCCATCCGGCCAACGGGCTGAACCACATCAGCGTCTTTCTCAGCCCGTTCTTCGGCGAAGACGCAATCATCGGCGTCAAGGCCGGCACCTGGACGGTGCGGCTGCACGGACAGGAGATCCGTGACGGCCGGTTCCACGCGTGGATCGAGCGCGACGATCCGCACGCGATTGGCCGCGTCGGCGACAAGGACGCCTGGCGCTTCCCGTCGTTCTTTTCGGAGTCGTCGCTGGTCGACGACACGACGGTCAGCTCGCTCGCATGCGCGAACCGCGTGATCAGCGTCGCGAACCTCGACATCCTTCGCAACCGCATCAACATCTCGAGCAGCGAGGGACCCACGCGCGACGGCCGGCCGAAGCCGGACGTGGCGGCGCCGGGCACCGAGATCACGGCCGCCCGCGGCTTCTCGGACCCGTCCACGCCGTGGATCACGCTGACCGGAACGAGCATGGCGGCGCCGTACGTGGCGGGCGTCGTCGGGCTGATGCTGAACGTCGCGCCGCGCCTCACGTCGGCGCAGATCGAGGGCATCCTGCGGCGCACGGCGCGGCCGCTCCCCGGCGCGAGCTTCGCGTGGGCCAAGTCGGCGGGCTTCGGGCGCATCGATCCCGACGCGTGTCTGACGGAAACCCGGTACATCAACAAGCGAGAGGACCTCGACTGATGCACCTCACGGCCTTCCGGAGTGGAAAAGGCGATTGCCTGCTGCTCGAGGGCGGCACGAGCGGGCTCATCCTCGTCGACGCCGGCATGCCGGAGTCGTATCGCAATCACGTCGCGCCGGCGATGGCCGCGCTTCGCAAGAAGAAGCGCCGCCTCGACCTCGTCTACGTCTCGCACATCGACGAGGATCACATCGGCGGCGTGCTCGAGATGCTCAACAACGAGATGGCCTGGCGCGTGTTCGAGGTGCAGTCCACGCTGCCGGGCAAACATCCCAAGAAGCCGACCGTGCCGCGGCCGCCGGAGATTCGCAAGATCTGGCACAACGCGTTTCACGAGCAACTGGCCGAGGATCCGGGCAACCTCGAAGATACGCTCGCGGCCATGGCGTCGATCCTGTCGGGCTCGGCCATCGGCGAGGTGCAGGAGATCGCGCGTCAGCAGGCGGACCTCTCGACGAGCGTCAAGCAGGCCATTCAGGTGTCGCGGCGGATCGGCGCGAAGCAGCTCAAGATTCCGCTCAATCCCGACAGCGACGGCAAGCTGATGATGCGTCGCCAGAATCAGGGGCCGATCACCATCGGCTCGATGAAGCTCACCATCCTCGGACCGACGAAGACCGATCTCGAGAAACTCCGCCACGACTGGAAGGAGTGGCTGGACAAGCACCAACCGCAGCTCAAGACGATCCGGACGAAGGCCGCCAAGGACGAAGCGCTGCTCGGCAACGCCGACGTCAGCGGCCTCATCGCGGGCCTGGCGCTTCAGGCCGATACGTTCGGGGACCCCGGCAGCGTGACGCCTCCGAACCTGGCGTCGCTGACGCTCTTCGTGAAGGAGGGCAGCCAGACGATTCTCCTCACCGGTGACGCGCGAGGCGATCAGATCGTCGATGGCCTGAAGAAAACCGGCGTGATGCCGGCGTCTGGCAAGATCCATGTCGACGTGCTCAAGGTCCAGCACCACGGCGCGGAGAACAACATCGACCCGGCCTTCTGCGACGCGGTGACCGCCGATCACTACATCTTCTGCGGCGACGGCGAAAGCGATAATCCCGACCCGCGCGTCTGCGAGCTCATCGTCGAACACCGCCTCGCGGGCGAAGGGTCGGCCCCGTTCAAGTTCTGGTTCAACAGCAGCGAGGCCGTGGTAGGATCGCGAGAGCCTGGCGGAGCACATGATCGCCGTCGAGGAGAAAGTGAAGGAGCTGCGCAAGCTCGCCAAGGGCCGGCTGAAGTCGAAGTTCCTGACGAGCGGGAACAGTTTGAAGATCATCTGAGCAAGATCAGAAGGCCTCAACACGGAGGGCCGGAGAGAACGGAGGACACGGGGAAAGAGCCAGTTGGGTACGCCCGGCGTCACACAAGGCTGAGGTGCGCGTCGCGGGCCGACGAGTCGCAGGTTCTGGCGCGCTGGCGATTCGTCGGCCCGCCACGCGCACCTCAGCCTGGCGGCCGCAGGCCGCCCGCGGGCTTCGCCCGCGTGACGCCGGGCCACTGCCAGTGCCGTGTCCGTGCTTTCCGTTTTCTCAGTGCGCTCCGTGTTGAGGATCGAGCGTCTGTAGCCGTACACTCCCGCTGAGGCCCCCACATGACCCGACCCCTCGCCTTGTCGCTCGTCGTCACCCTGGTCATCCCCGCCGCGTTTGGCGCCGGGGCGTCGGCCGATCGGGTGACCGGCGCGCCGATCACGCGGACCGTTTACGTCGTCGCGACAGACAGCAAGCGTGTGCCGGTCAAGGACCTGACGGCTGACGAGTTCGTCGTCAAGGAAGACGGCAAGACGCGCGAGGTCGTCAAGGCGGCGCTCGCGACCGAGCCGATGCAGATCTGCATCATCGTCGACGACAACGGCACGGGTCTCTTCAGGAGCGGCATCGCGACGTTCGTTCAGCGGCTGCTTGGAAGGAATCAGTTTGCCATCAGCACCGTCACCGGACAGGTGCAGCGCGTGCTCGACTACACGTCGAACGTGCAGATGCTGAGCGAAGCCATCAACGGTCTCAAGGCCCGGTCCGGGGCGCCGGACGGCGGGCAGCTCCTCGCCGGGATCTCGGAGACGGCGCGCGAGCAGCTGAAGCGCAAGATCAGCCGGCCGATCATCCTGGCGCTCACCGTCGGCGGCGAGGAGCACAGCACGCTGCCGGCGCATCACGTGCTCGATCAACTGCGTGACAGCGGCGCCGCACTGTATGTGACGTCGGTCGCCGCCTCCGCGCTGCGTGGAACCGTGACCGCGACGAAGCCGGCAGACCTGCTCGAGGGCAATCTGAACCTGCACGAAGTGCTCGGCGACGGCTCCAAGCAATCCGGCGGACGGCACGACGAGATCGTCGCCGCCGCGGGCATCGTTCAGGGGTTGCAAATCGTCGCCGAAGAGCTCGCGAATCAGTACGTCGTGTCGTACGTCCTTCCCGAAGGCGTCAAGCCCAGCGAGAAGCTGAACGTGACGGTCAAGCGCCGGGGCGTCCAGGTGCGCGCGCCGTCACGGATCCCAGAGCGGTGAACGCAAGACCTTAAGGCCAGTAACACAGCCAGCCGACTGTCACTCGCGCCGTTTCTCAATTCGCCACCGCGGCTTTCGGCCGCGGGCTGGCCAGAGGCCAGCCCGGGACGCTGGGGGTTCCGTGTTTTCCGATCTCTCCGTGTCTTCCGTGTTTTGGATCGAAGCTCTACTCAGCCCTTAAAGACACCATCGGATCGATCCTGGCCGCTCGGCGCGCGGGAAGATAGCTCGCTGTGCAGGCGATGGCCGCGAGCACGGCGCCCACGATGAGAAACGTGACCGGGTCGGTGGCGCCGACCGCGAAGAGCAGGCTGCGCATGAAGCGGGTGAGCGCGAAGGCCCCGAACAGTCCGATCGCGACGCCCGCGAGCGCGAGTCCGGCGCCTTGCTTCAGCACGAGCGCCAGGATCGACTGCTGCGACGCGCCCAGCGCGATGCGGATGCCGATCTCGCGCGTGCCCTGCGTGACGAGGTACGAGATCACTCCGTAGATGCCGACGGCCGCGAGCGCGAGCGCCAGGCCGGCGAAGAGCGCCAGCAGCGTCATCGAGAACCGTCGACGGGCGAGCGACTCGTCCACGCGCGCCGTCATCGTCCGCAGACGGTAGACGGGCAGTTCAGCGTCCAGCGCACGAATCTCCTGGCGCACGGGACCCGTGAGCGTCTCCGGATCGGTGCGGCCCTTGACGACGACGAACATCGCGCGCGACGGCGATTGCAGCTGCGAAAGATACAGCGCGATTCGACCGTCGGCGTCGAGGCTGTACTGCTTGACGCGTCCTGCGACGCCAATGACGGTGATCCACGGGCTGGTCGACTTGAGATCGCCGAAGCGAATGCGCTTGCCGATCGGATCCTGATCGGGCCAGAGCTCGCGCGCCATGAACTGGTCGACGACGACGACGCGCGGCTTGTCGCGCGTGTCGTCGCTCGTGAACCAGCGGCCCTGCACGAGCGGGATGTCCATCGCCTGGAAATACCGGCCGCCGACGACGCGGATGTCTGCGTTGATGAAGTTCTCGCCGGGCGGAGGCGTGCGTCCCTCGACCGTGATGGGACCCCAGGCAAAGAACCCGCTCAATGGCAGCGACGTCACTCCTCCGGACGCGGTCACTCCAGGAATTGCGCCGAGCCGCTCCCAGAGCGCCTGATAGGCATTCAGCACGGCGGGGCCGTCCGCGTACTTTCTGCCGCTCATCGTGAGCTCGAGCGTGAGCACGCCTCCCGCGTTGAACCCGGGCTGCACGTTCTGCAGGCGGGCGAAGCTCCGGATGAGCAGGCCGGCGCCGACGAGGAGGATGACCGACAGCGCCAGCTCGCCAATCACGAGCAGGCGCCGCAGCCCGTTGCCGCGGCCCCAGATCGCGCTGCCCGACGAGCCGCGTGACGCGTCCTTCAACGTGCCGTGCAGGTCGAGGCGTCGCAGGCCCAGTGCGGGCGCGAGGCCGAACAGCACGCCGGACAGGAGGCATAAAGCAAAAGTGAAGAGAAGAACCTGGCCGTCGATGGCGACGCTGGAGAGGCGCGGCACATCCTCCGGCTGCACGGCGTGAATCCACCGAACGCCGCCCACCGCCAGCAGCACGCCGGCCACACCGCCGCTGAAGGACAGCACGAGGCTCTCGGTGAGCAGTTGGCGAAAAATCCTGGCGCGGCTGGCCCCGAGCGATGCGCGCACGGCGATCTCTTTCTGCCGCGCGAGCGCTCGCGAGAGCAGGAGGTTGGCGACGTTGGCGCACGCGATGAGCAGCACGAATCCGACCGATCCCGCGAGCACGACCAGTGGCCGGCGCACGTCGCCCACCACCTGCTCGTGGAGCGGGACGATGCTGAAGGTGAGACCGCCGTTGGGCGGGTACACGTCCGGAAACTCGCGACGCAGACGGGCGGTGATCGTCTCCATCTCGGCCTGCGCGACGCTGACGGACGCTCCGCGGCGTGAGCTTGCCGAGGATGTTGTAGTCCTCACGCGTGCGGATCGTCGCCGCGTCCGCCGCGAGCGGAAGGGGCAGGAAGATCTCGCCGTCCTGCGCGACGCCGAGCGTCGGCAGCACCTCACGAGGCAGCGCGAACCCGGCCGGCAGCACGCCGACGATCTGGTACGGCTGGCCGTTCAGCGTCAGCGTTTTGCCCACGACGCTCGGATCGCGGCCGTACCGGCGCCCCCACGTGCCGTCGCTGAGGAGCGCCGTGCCCGAGCGGCCGGGGAGGTCCTCGGATGGCTCGAACAGCCGCCCGAGCACGGGCTTGACGCCGAGCATCGGCAGCAGGTTGGACGACACGCGCAGCGTGCCGACGCGCTCCGGCTCGCCGTCACCGGTCAGGTTGTAGTTCGCCCCGATGGCGATCGCGAGATCGTCGAACCCCGAGTGGCTGTTCTTGATGTCGAAGTACTGCGCCGTCGAGAACCAGTCTTCCGTGATGTTGAGACCCGGCGATCGGTTCCAGAGAATCGCGAGCCGGTCGGCGTCCTGATAGGGCAGTGGCCGCAGGAGCAGAGCGCTGGCGACGCTGAAGATCGCCGTGTTGGCGCCGATGCCGATGGCGATCGAGACGATCGCTGCAGCGGTGAGCCCCGGCGTGCGGGCAAACGCGCGAACCGCGTAGCGCACGTCCTGCAGGAAGGTCATTGACCAGAGATCCTACCCGACGTTCGATCCATAACACGGAAGCGCACGGAGGTATCGGAGGACACGGACGTCCGGCGTCCCGGGCGGGCCTTAGGCCCGCCCGCGGCCGAAGGCCGCGGTGGCGAACGGACACGCGAGGCAGATGACGAACGGCTCAGGTCACACGAATCACACGGCACAACGGCCGCTCGTCATCTGCCTCGCGTGTCCGTTCGCCTGCCGGGACGCCGGCATACTGGAGCGGACTCCTCGTGAGCGGTGTTTCCGTGACCTCCGTTGTCTCCGCGTCCTCCGTGTTATGGATCGAACGTGGGATCGCGGATCGAACGTGATTAGAGCAGCTGCCGCGCGATCTTGACCCGTTGCTCTCGCATGTCGTCGCCGCGCAGGTCGCGCAGGGCGTAGCTCACGAGCGCGCGGACCATCTTCTTGCGCCAGACGAGCTCGTAGTCGGTGTTGTCCATCGGCTTGGCGACCTCGTAGGCCGCGTCCGCGGCTGCGGCGATCGCGTCGTCTGTCAGGCGCTCGCCGCGCAGGAGCGCCTCGGCCTTTGGAGCGGCAAGTGGGCGCGAGGCGACGGCGCCGAGGACCAGCCGGACGTCTTCGATGCGTCCGTCAGCGCCAGGCCGCAGCGCCGCGGCGACTGCGGCGACGGGGAAATCAAACGAACCCCGGCGGCGAAGCTTCCAGTACACACTGCGCCAGCCGGACTGCGGCGGCACCTGAATCTCCGTCAGGATCTCGTCAGGACGCCGCAGCAGGTAGTGCATGCCGTCGTTGGCGTACAGATCGGCGACGCTGACCGTGCGCGCGCCGGCTGCCGACACGAGTCGCACCTCGGCGCCGAGCGCCTGCAGCATCGGCGCCGTGTCGGTGGACGAGACGGCGAGACAGCGCGGGCTCGACGTCGCCACCCAGCACGTCTGGCCGTCTTTTTTCATGCAGTAGCCGATCGCGCGCCGCCAGTCTTCGGTCTGGTCGTAGTACGTGCAGCGCGTATCGAGACACAGGTTGCCGCCAAGGGTGCCCATGTTTCGCAGGTGCGGCGTCGCGACCTGCGCGGCGGCCTGCCAGAGACCGGGACACGTGGCGTGCAGTCGTTCGTCGCGCACGAGCGCCGTGAGCGTCGCGGCCGCGCCGATCGTGACGCCGCCGTTGTGGCGGATGCGCGAGAGCGCCTCGATTTGTCGCAGCGCGACGATCGTCTTCGGCACCTGCTGGCGGCGCTTCATGTTCGGCAGCACGTCGGTGCCGCCGGCGACGAGCATCGTGTCCGCCGGCGACTCGGCGAGCCAGGCGGCGGCCTCCTCGACCGTCGCCGGCGCGCGAAACCGTGAACGCGGGCAGCCGCATCATGATTCTCACCGTCACAGTCGCCTCGACGCCCGCATCGGCCTTGCGCGACGATCGACGCGGCGCATTCGTCGCGCGGCCGTCGCCGCCTTCGCCGGGCGGGGTCACGTGAAGAGGCTCCGGCCAGCGAATGTCGGGGAACGTGGCCGGGCCGTATCGTGCCGGCTTGCCGGACGCCTTGGCGGCCAGCGCGCGCAGGATCTTGTCGGGCGTGACCGGCACCTCGTCGATGCGGACGCCGACGGCGTCGTACACCGCGTTCGCGACCGCCGGCATGATCGGCAGCAGCGGACCCTGACCGACTTCCTTCGCGCCGAACGGCCCTGCCGGATCGGGATGCTCGATGAGGTCCGTGAAAATCTCGGGCATGTCGAGGCTCGTCGGGCTCTTGTATTCGAGAATCGACGGGAACTTGTGCACGAGCGCGTTCGACAGCCGCGCCGGCAGCCGCCGGAACGCCTGTTCTTCCATCAGCGCCTCGCCAAGTCCCATGTAGACGCTGCCTTCGACCTGGCCGCGCGCGAGCACGGGATTGAGGGCGCGCCCGATGTCGTGCGCGATCCACACGCGCGGCACCGCGATCCAGCCGGTCTCGGGATCGACGTCGACTTCCACGACGGCGGCGGTGTACGAGTAGGTCGGCGATGGACCGACGCCGCCGCCCTTGAACTTCGCCGGCGACTTCGGCGGCGTGTACGACCCGGTCGTGCCCACTGTCCCGAACGACGCCTCCGCAAGGCAGACGGCTTCCTGGAACGTCACGCCGTTCGCCGGATTCCCGGCGTCGAACACACGGCGCTCGGCGAAGACGAGGCGCTCCTTCGAGATCTGCAGTTTGCGGCCGACGGCCTCGGCGAGGATGTCGCGCGCGCGTTCGGCCGCCTGGATGGCCGCGTTGCCCATCATCAGCGTCACTCGACTCGAGTACGATCCGAGATCGACCGGCGTGAGGTCCGTGTCGCCCGTCACCGCGCGTACGTCGTACGGATCGATCCCGAGGACTTCAGCCACGCACGCGACGAGGACGTCGTCGGATCCCTGACCGATTTCGGTGGCGCCGCAGAAGGCCGTGACGCCTCCGCTGCGATCGAGTTTCAGTTGAACGCCCGAGTGCGGCAGCTCGTTCCAGTTGATGGGCAGGCCGGCGCCGGAAAGATAGGACGAGCACGCGAGGCCAACGCCGCGGCCGTGCGGCAGTTTTCGAAAGCGCTCCTTCCAGTTCGACCGCTCGGTGACGCGACGGATGCACTCGGCGAGGCCGATCGTTCGCACCTGCAGATAGTTGGCCGTCAGGCTGTCAGCCGGCGCGACGATCCCGAGACGCAGGTCCGCGGGATCCATCCGGAGCCGATCGGCGATCTTGTCGAGCTGCACTTCCTGGCCGAAGCGGCTCTGCGGCGTGCCGTGGCCGCGCTTCGGTCCGCACGGCGGCTTGTTCGTGAACACGCGGCAGCCGCGAAAGCGATATCGCGGGATCTGGTACGTCACCGTCTGAAGGGCGCCCGTATAGAAGGTGCTGGCCGCGCCGTACGATCCGTACGCGCCGCCGTCGAGGAGCGTCTGCAGATCGACGCCGGTGATTTGTCCGTCGTTCGTCACGCCCGTGCGAAACCGCATCAGCACCGGGTGCCGGCCGCGATGACAGTAGAAGACCTCCTCGCGCGACAACGTGATCTTCACCGGCCGATCGAGGAGCAGCGCCGCCTTGGCGACGACGACCTCGTGGTTGAACGGGTCGCTCTTGCCGCCGAAGCCTCCGCCATTCGGCGTCGCGATGACGCGAATGTGCGCCGCGGGCATCGCGAGCGCCTTGGCCAGCGCCCGGTGCAGGTAGTGCGGTGTCTGCGTGCTCGAATAGACGACGAGCTTGCCGTCCGGATCCTTCGTCGCGACCGCCGAGTGCTGCTCGAGCGGCAGGTGTGTACTCCCCTCGAAGAAAAACACGTCGTCGAAGACGTGGTCCGCCGCGCGCAGCGACTCCTCGACGTCGCCGAACTGCAACGCGACGAGCTTGTGGATGTTGCCCTCGTCGCCGTAGTCGTGAATCCTCGGCTCGGGATGCGCGAGGCTCTCCTCGGGCGACGCGAACGTCCGAAGCGGCTCGTACTCGACATCCACGAGCGCGCACGCCTCGATCGCGGTCGCCTCATCGCGCGCGACGACCGCCGCGACGGGGTCGCCGACGAACCGCACGATGTCGGGGCAGAGCGCGTGCTCGTCGTGGCTCACCGGCAGAATGCCGTACGGGATCGGAAACGCCTCGCCGGTGAGGACGAGCTGGACGCCCGGAAGGGCTCGAGCTTTGGACGTATCGATGCGCACGATACGGGCATGCGGCTGCGTCGATCGCACGAGCCGCCCGTGCAGCATGCGCGGCAGCAGGATGTCGTCGGCAAATCGCGTCTGTCCCGTGACCTTCGCGCGCCCATCCACGCGCCGGCGAGGCCGGCCGATGATGTTTCTGGCTGGTGTCTTCATATCAAGACCCAAGGCCATAACACGGAGGACTCGGAGGAAACGGAGGACACGGAAAGACCGCATCGACCAGCCGGCATCCCGCGCGGGCCTGCGGCCGCGCGCGGCCGAAGGCCGCGGGCCGGTGAGATGCGTGGGGCGGACGACAACCGACATTCTTTGAAAAACCGACGCGCGGTCGGTTGTCGTCCGCCCCACGCACCTCACCGGCCAACGGGATGCCGGCAACGAGGGGGCTGAAAACCGCACCCACGGCCGTCGCATCCGTGTTCATGAGCCTTGCTCTTTCCGTGCACTCTGCACTTCTTCCGTGTCCTCCGTGTTGCGGCCTTGAGACACGCTTTCAACCGCATCGATGATCTGCGCGTAGCCAGTACAGCGGCAGAGATTGCCGGCGAGCGCTTCCCGGATGCGCTGGCGCGATGGATGTGGCTCGTGATCGAGCAGTGCGCGCGCGGTGACGAGGATGCCGGGCGTGCAGTAGCCGCACTGCGCGGCGCCGAGATCGGCGAACGCTTCCTGCAGCGGATCGAGCCGGCCGTTCGCGCCGAGGCCCTCGACGGTCGTCACCTGCTTACCGCCGCACTCGAGGGCGAGCGACAGGCACGACAGGACGGGCTCACCGTCCAGCAGCACGGCGCACGCGCCGCACTCCCCGAGCTCGCAGCCGTGCTTCGTGCCCGTGAGCTGCAGATCCTCTCGCAACACCTCGAGCAGCGTCTTGTACGAGTCCACGAGCGATTCGACCGGCTCGCGGTTCACGGTCATCTTCAGATGGAACTTGGTCATGATCTGACACCGCGCACCAGAAAGTCGGCCAGCACGCGGCTCACGGCCTGAGCTTCCTGCGGTCCGTCGTGCCGGAACCAGGTCACGGTCCAGTTGAGCGCGCCGAGCATCGCCCGTGTCACGAGCGCCGTGTCGTCGGCAGCGAGCTCGCCGGTCTCGCGCCCGCGCTCGATCAGCCGCCGCAACGCGCGTTCGTATCGATCGCGCTTGCGCACGATGCGATCGCGGAGCGCCGGCGGCAGCGACTCGACCTGCAGATGCGCGCTCGCGCCCTCGACTTCGTCCAGCATCGTCTCGAGATGCGCCATGAGCACCCCGCGCAGCCGTTCGGCCGCCCCCGTGTCTGACCGCCGGTGGTTGGTGACCGCCGCGAGCATGCGATCGAGCGCCCGGTCCTGGCAGTAGAAGAGGATCTCGTCCTTGCCGCGGAAGTAGTGGTAGAGGTTCGCGGGCGACAGGTCCGCGGCGCCCGCGATGTCGCGCATGCCGGTCTCGGCGTAGCCGCGCTCGCGGAAGATGCGCCCGGCGGCCCTGAGGATCGTGTCGCGCTGCGCGTCGCGGCGGCGGGCCCGCCGGGGCGAAGGCCGGTCAATCGAACGGCCGTTCGGTTTTCGAACCACCGTTCGATTGTATACCCGCTCGACCATCCCGAGAGCCTCGAGCGGCTGTTCGGCGTCAGGCGCGGTCAGAACGGCGGATTTGGCGATACGATGGCGACCGCGGTCTCCCCAGCGGAAAGCATCGCCCCCATGGCCGACATCCTGTTTGAGCCGCTGCCGTTCCGCAACCTGACCATCAAGAACCGGATTCTCAGATCGAACACCTCGGGCCGCTTCGACAACTACGACGGATCGGGCAATCAGGCGAGGATCAATTGGGAGGAGCGGTTTGCTCGCGGCGGCGTCGGCGCCATCCTCTCGTCATTCGTTTCGGTGCACATTCGCGGCCGGATTCTGCCCAATTACGCGACCATCGATCGCGACGAACGCATTCCGTTCTGGCGGGAGCTCGGCAAGCGCGTGCACGCGCACGATTGCAAGTTCATCATGCAGTTGAGCCACGGCGGACGGCAGCGCGACATTGGCGGGATTGAGTACGAGAAAGGCCTCAGCGCGACCGCCAAGCCCGATCCACTGCACGGCTTCGAGTGCGAGCGCCTGACGAAAGCCCAGATTCAGGACATCGTCCAGGCCTTCGCCTCGGGGGCGCGTCGCGCGCGGGCCGCGGGGCTGGACGGCGTCGAGCTGCACGGAAGCAACGGCTACCTGATTACACAGTTTCTCTCCTCGGCCATCAACGACCGGGACGATGAGTATGGCGGGCCACTCGAGAATCGTGCGCGCTTCGTGCTCGACATCGTCCGGGCGATTCGCGCGGAAGTGGGCGCCGATTTCCATCTCCAGGTGAAGATCAGCAGCACCGAGTACGCCGACGCGCTCGCACTGGGGCAGGCACCGAAAGGCAATACGGTCCAGGATTCAGTGCAGGTGTGCAAGTGGCTGGAGGCGGCCGGCGTCGATGCGCTTCACGTGTCGGCGGGCGCCTTCTTTCCGCACCCAAGGAATCCGCCGGGCGACCTGCCGATCGAGGACTTTCTCCGCGTGTACGACAGCATGCTGTCGAGCGGTACCAACACGCTGCGAAACTACCTGCTCTTCCGGAACAGGCTGACCGGCGACCTCTTCGCGCGCACGTGGCATCAGGCGACGGGCGACGTCATCGAAGGGATCAACCTGCCGGATGCCGAGGTCATCAAGAAAGCAGTCGGTATCCCGGTAATCTGCACCGGCGGATTCCAAACGGCGTCTCTCATCCGTCGGGCCGTCAGCGAGGGAAAGTGCGATGCGGTCTCGATCGCGCGCGGCCTGATCGCCAATCCGGATCTCGTCAAGCAATTCGCGGCCGGCGCCGACCGCCCGGCCGTTCCCTGCACGCACTGCAACAAGTGCACGGTGAACGTGGTCGAGAACCCGCTCGGCTGCTACGAGGAGTCACGGTTCCCGTCCCGTGAGGCGATGGTCGCTCAGATTCTCTCCGTCTTCGATCCGCCGCCGTTCCAGTAATAACAGCGTCCTCCGGCTGCGCGTCCCGGCGGCGGGCGCGGCGCGGCGAAGGCGCGCTACTTGGTCATCCAGACATCCTCGACCACGGTCACGGCCGTGGTCGCGGTCTGGCCGCCCAGTGTCAGCCGGACGAGGTACGTGCCCGGTCCGACGAGTGGGCCGGCAGGAATCCCGGCGCCACCGCGGCCGCCGGCGCCACCGGCGACGAACGGCACGCCGGCAGGAACGCCGGGTCCCGCGCCGCGTCCGGCGAATTGCGCAAGCTGCGCCTGCTGCTCGGGCGTCAAGGGCGGCGCGTCACCCTGCAGGTTCCACTGCCAGCGATTCATTCCCGCCTGCGCGGAGACTGTCTGCGTCCTGATCGTGCGACCTGCCCGGATCGACGATCTCGATGCGCGCCTCACCGGCGGATTGCGCGAGAAATCGGATCGCGGTGCCGCCCTGGGGATTCTCCGCGCGGAACTGCTTCGCGGTGGCGCGCCGCGTCGCCTCCCGGTCGTTCTTCCACAACACGGCCTGCCGCGGCTCGAACAGCTTGAGTCCGCCGGTCTCCCGGGCGCCGAGCTGCTGCAGGGCAGTGATGTCGTCGGCGATGTAGAAGCTCCTGCCATGTGTCGCGACGATGAGATCGGCGTCGCGCGGATGGATGAGGAGATCGTCGATGCGCACGCGCGGGAGCCCGGTCATGAACGGCGTCCAGTTCTTGCCGCCGTCGATCGTGACGAACAGCCCGAACTCCGTGCCCACGAAGATCAGGCTCGGGTTGACGAAGTCCTCTTCGATCGCGTTGATATGCCCCTTCGCCGGCAGGTTGCCGGCGACCGGCGTCCACGTCTTGCCGTAGTCGGTCGTCTTGAACAGGTACGGCTTCCAGTCGTCGAATCGATGGTTGTCGATGGCCACGTACGCCGTGGCCGGGTCGAAGTTCGACGGCTCGATCCGTGCGATCTGCGTTTCCGTCTTCGGCGCGCCGGCGACGTTCCCGTACACGTTGGTGAACGTCACGCCGCCATTCTGGCTGACGTGCAGATTGCCGTCGTCGGTGCCGACCCAGATGACGCCGGGCTTCGACGGCGATTCGCGGATGATCGTGATGTTCGAGTTGTTGGCGTAGCCGTCGTGCTTCGATGCCATCGGCGCCCGGCCGGCGACGCCCATGATCGGGTTCGCAAACCGGTCGACGTTCTTCGTCAGATCCGTCGCGTTCATCCACCAGGTATCGCCGCGATTCGTGGACTTGAAGAAATACTGCGCGCCGTAATAGATCGTCGCCGGATTGTGCGGCGAGATCTCGAGCGGCGCGTTCCAGTTGAAGCGGAACTCGGCAGCGTTGGCCGGAGAATTCAGGATGTTGCCCGCGCCGCCGCCCTGGCCACCGCCGGCGCCCTGGCCGACGCCGCGGCCGCCGCCCGGTACCGGCCGGATGCTGCGCTGCGAGCCGTCGCGCAAGCTGAGCCGGTTCAGGTTGCCGTTCTGCGACTCCGAATAGATGATCGTGTAGTCGGTCGGGTCGCTTCGCGTGTAGAACCCGTCACCGCCGCCGACGTTGTACCAGTCGGTGTTCACCGCGGCGTTGCCCGACCGCACCGCGCTCGGACCGCACCAGCTGCCGTTGTCCTGCAGTCCGCCGCACACGTGGTACGGACGGCGCATGTCGGCCGACACCTGATAGAACTGGCCGAGCGGCATGTTGTTCAGGTAATCCCACGTCAGGCCGCCGTCGAAGCTCACGTCCATCCCGCCGTCGTGGCCGGTCCAGACGATGCGTGGATCCTTCGGACTGATCCAGAAGGCGTGATAGTCGCCGTGACCGGTGCCGGTGAACGGCCGCCACTCCTTGCCGCCGTCGATCGACATCTGCGCCGTGGCGCCGCCCACCAGGATCTTCTGGTCGTTGGCCGGATCGATCCGGATCTGGCTGTAGTACATCGGACGGTTGTTCTCGTTGCTGACGACTCGCCATGTCTTCCCGGCATCGTCCGATCGCCAGACGCCGCTTCGCTGTGGATCCGGCGGTCCCGGCGGGGCGCCGCCGCGCCCGCCACCCCCACCGCCGCCTCCGCCACCCCCGCGCTGGGCAGGACCGCCATCCGCCGCGACACCCGCGCCGGCGCCGCCGCTCGCTCCGACCTCGATGTGCGCGTAGACGATGGAGGGTTTGGCGCGATGCACGTCGACGCCGATGCGTCCGATGATGCCGTCCTTCGGCTCGGGCCAGCCGTTCCCCTGAATCTTCGTCCACGATTTTCCGGCGTCGGCTGACTTCCACAATGCGCTGCCGGGACCGCCGCCGTTGAATCCCCACCAGGTGCGGCGGCGCTGATACGACGCCGCGTAAACGTTGATCGGATTCACGGGATCGATGACGACGTCCGTGAACCCCGTGTCCGCGTCGATGTACTTGGATTTCGTCCACGTCTTGCCGCCGTCCGTGGACCTGTAGAGTCCGCGCTCGTCGTTGGGACCGTACAGGTGGCCCACCGCGGCGACGTACACCGTATTCGGGTCCTTCGGATGCACGGCGACACGAGCGATCGATTGCGTCTCTTCGAGTCCGAGATGGTCCCAGGTCTTGCCGGCATCGCGTGTGACGTACATGCCGTTGCCGATCGTGGAGCTCTGGCGGTTGTTCCCCTCTCCCATCCCGATATAGACGATGCGCGGGTCGCTCGGCGCGATGGCGATGTCACCGACCGACGCGTTCGGCATCTCGTCGAACAGCGACGCCCACGTGCGCCCGCCATTCGTGGTCTTCCACAGACCTCCCGTCGCGAACCCGATCCACACGGTCAGCGGATCGTCGATCACGCCTTCGATGTCGTTGACGCGGCCGCCCATGACCGCCGGGCCGATCGATCGGAACTCGAATCCACGCAACAGCGGATCGTCGGACGCGTTCACCAGTCTCGCAGGCGCGGGTTGCCCGGCCGGCCCCTGTGCGAGCGTGACGACGCCGACCAGCAGACAGCCGGCCACGATCGTGACCGACCGGCGGAGGTGCGAATGCGGTGCTCTCATCGCTCCGTCCTTTCTGAGTGAGGGATGGGACGTAATTTACCACTGGCGGGACCGCGTACGTAGGGCGGGCCGGGCTGGGGCCCGCCATCCGGGCGCGGATTACAAACCAATCCGCGCTACGAAGGCGAAACGGACGTAGTATCCGAATGTTCGGGCGAGGCGAGTCCCCGGCTCTTGTCGATCGCCGAGTCTGCGTTACTCACGCAGCGGATTCCGAGAGGGGGACTGTAATGGCTGGTGTGGACCTTCCCGTTCTTGCCCAACTGCCAACAACTGAGTCGGCGTTCATGATCCAGGTGCCAAGTGGCGGTGGCGTGGCGCTCCACGGTGTCGCTGACGGGATCAACCCCGAGAACAATTCGGGTGGCACCGGAGTCAGGGGCACCGGCGGCGGGCGCGGCAATCTCTCTCGAGGCGTGTTTGGCGACGGCGACATGGGCGTCGTCGGAAGCGGGCGCATTGGCGTCATCGGCTTCGGGAGCGAAGCGGGCGTCTCGGGAGTAGCGGAAGGCCCCCAGGCGCTGGCAGGTCGTTTCGTGGGAGATGTCGAGGTGACCGGGGACATCCGGCTCGTGGGAGATGTCGAGGTGACCGGGGACATCCGGCTGATCAACGCCGCCGACTGTGCCGAGGAATTCGACATCCTTGACGCTCAGGTGATCGAGCCCGGCACGGTGATGGTCATCGACGAATCAGGGGCGCTGCAACAGAGTCGACAGGCCTACGACAAGAAAGTCGCCGGAGTCATCTCCGGGGCGCACGGCTATCGCCCCGGGATCGTCCTCGACAAGCAAGCCGCGCAACCCGGCAGGATGCCGCTGGCGTTGCTCGGCAAGGTTTATTGCCGGGTGGACGCAGATTGCGGCAGCCATTGAAGTGGGCGATCTGCTCACGACATCGCCGACTCCGGGACATGCGATGAAAGCGACGGATCCTGCAAAAGCCTTCGGGGCCGTCCTGGGAAAGGCGCTCCGCGCCGTGGAGAATGGACGCGGCTACATCCCCATTCTCGTTGCGCTTCAGTAGCGGCGGAGGTGGGACATGAGTCTGGCCCACTTGGTCCAGGAGTCCGCAGCGTCGAATCTTTCAGGCCTGAATCGGATACCCGTCCTGCGTCAGTGCGCGAGATGAGAGACGGGAGATTGGCTGCGATTCGTCGGGTTTCATTGCTTCGGAGAGACCGACGAGCTCTCCGAGTCCGACGAGCCCTACTTCACGTTCGGGTCGTGACGTCTGTCAATCGAAATCAAAGGTCCAATCACAAGTTTAGATTTTGAAACCTTTATTGTTGGACCCGGACCGGCAGGTGAGCGTTCAACGCTTGGGAGTGGCCGATTCTTCGAACTAATTCTTGTGAGATTGGGCCTATTGAGGTCGGCCCTGAAGATGCCGTCCTCGTTGTCGCTTCGGTGATTAATCTGGGCTCGACCGACGATGATGAGCAGACCGCTGATTTCGTGAAATTTTCTGGCGCTTCTGCGGAGCTGGTCGGCAGAGCAATAGGACTGGTCACCGGAGGAGTATTGGCGGTAGCAGGCCAGGTCGTGAGTGAACTCGGCGGAATCGTCTCCGCTATCGGCGAAGTTCTTGGCTGGTTTACGGCAGACGAGAATTGCAATGGCCTGGTGTTCGCGGATGCTAATGGTTTCACCGGTAAGAGATTGCGCGACCTGACCCAAACAGCGGCGCATATCAATCCGACCAGAGGACACAGCCAGTTTCCACAAGAAGGATGTGGCGTGCCGCAGACTGAGGTCACCTTTTCGATTAGAGACTCGGCGAGCTTGCGTCAGTGTTTGCAGGCTAGAGGTTTGCGTCCGAATCCAGGCATCCGCTCCCTTACTAGTAGCGTAAGAGGATTGATGCGATAGCAACGGCAAGACCAGACTGTCAGAACCGGAGCCTGACGCCGCCATTGATGACTCTTCCCTCGAGCGGCGCCCAGGCATCGACTGTCCAGCGGCCATCGACGCCCTGGAAGAGCGGACCAGCGGATCCCAGGAGGATTGCCGGACGCCGGTGAGGTTCTCGCCGTTGATGAAGAGGCTGAACCGTCCGAAGCGATGCTCGCCGAGCAGGCCGATGATGACGTAGGGCTCGCTCACGGTACGAAGAGGATTGGCCTCGAGGCGCTGGCGGCCGGTGAAGTAGATCTCGAGGCCGACCCGGCCGCGTTCCTCGGACTCTGCCATCGCGACGAAGCCCGCGCTGTGCCGCGGCGTGAGCGGCACGTCAGTCCGCACGCCGGCGTCGGACTCGCGCGACTGGACGTACGTGTACGTGCCGGTCGCGACGAACACGGATCGCCTGAACGTCGCCAGCAGCTCGACGCCGTGGTTCGTCGTCTCGCCATCGAGCGTACGCAGCGTGTACGTCTCTTCGCGATCGACGTGGAGCGGATCGCCGATGCGGGACGCGAAGTACGTGAAGGTCCAGGACAGAGGGCCGTCCGTCCGGCTGAAATCCACCGAGAAACTTCGCCCGCGTTCGGCCGTGAGCGGGGCCGGCACGGTGAGACGCGTGAGCCCGGCGGCCTCGGTCTCCTCTGTGAGCGGCGTCGGCGCGAAGAACCCGCCGCCGATCGAGACGCGGCTGCTCCAGCTTGCTTCGCCGGAGCCCCTGGAGGAGGCGGCGCGCAGCAGGAGTGAGACCCGCGGACTGAAGAACGTGCCGTACTCGCTGTGCCAGTCCACTCGGCCGCTCGCCGAGACGATGAGCATCTTCGTCAGGTCGATGTCGTCCTGGACGAAGATGCCGGGCGTCGTGAACGCGTACTTGAACCGCGGGACGTCCTCCGGATCGTACGAGTCGTGCTCGATGGCGAAGCCGGCGACCCAGGTGTGCCGGCCCGCCGATCCGCGCCAGGCGGCTTCCGCAAACGCCGTGTCGTGGCGATCGCGCTCGCGGACGTCGCCGAAGAGATGATCGTGCCCCTGGCCGGAGAATGCGGCTCGCGCCGTGAAGACGTAGCGCCCCGCGACGAGTGTCTGGCCGGACACGCCCGCGTCGATCCGCGTCGTGTCCAGAGACTCCTCGTACGGCTCGCCCGTCGCCGGAATCACGCCGCCCGACACCGTGCCGCCGCGGCGCGATTCCGTCGTGAGGCCGGCCGTCGCAAAAAACGATCGCCCCTGTTTGTTGTCCCAGAACAGCCGCGGCCGGACGACGCCCCGCTGATAGTTCGCCAGATCAGCCCACCCGTCGTCGTCCACGTCCGTCTGCTTCTGGTAGTGGCCACTGGCGAGCAGCGTCAGACCCCAGGAGCCGGCGAACGGCGTCGAAAGCCAGAACACGCCATCGGTGGCGCCACGCGTGGACTGGTTGAACAGGATCTCGCGCTCCGGATCGTCGCCCGGACGCCGCGACAGCAGGTTGATGACGCCGCCCATCGCGCCCGCGCCGTAGAGCGCCGACGCGACGCCTTTGATGACCTCGACCTGACCGAGATCCATCGGCGGAATCTGCAGCAGCCCCAGGCCGCCGGGCTGCTCGCCGAAGAGCGGCAACCCGTCGGACAGAAACTGCGTGTATCGGCCGCGCATGCCCTGGATGCGCACGCTGGCCGCGCCGAGCGACGGCGACGTCGCCTGGACGCGCAACCCGCCCATCTCGTTCAGCATCATGACGATGTCGCCTGGCGTCATGAGCATCTTCTCTTCGATCTCCTCGCGGCCGAGCACTTCGACGCGCATCGGCTGGTCTTCCACGCGACGGCCGGTGCGTGTCGTCGCAACGACGGTGACTTCCTCCTCCACCGTGGGACGCGGCGCGAGGACGATGCGGACGATGTGCTCCTGAGCGGCGATGACGTCCACGATCGCTGAGCCGGGCAGGAAACCTTCGTGGGTGACGGAGATTTCAGTTCGTCCGGCTGGGACGCTGAGCACCGCGACGCCCTCGACATTGGCCGTGACGGTGACTTTGGCAGCCGTCACCACGGCACCGGGGACCGGGACGGCGCCCGCGGCGCTCTGGACCTCGACGCGGATCGTGCCGGCGGGGGTCTGTACGTAGCGCGGTCCGGGTTGCGGACCGCGAGCCCACGCAGTTGACAAAAGACACGCCGTCAGGCCGAGGGGGAGAAAGAGATGCGCCGCGGCCATCAGGACAGGTAGGATGTCACGATCCATGCAATTCGCCATTTGCAACGAGCTGTTCGAGGGCTGGGAGTTCGAGAAGGTCTGCCGCTTCGTGAAGTCGGCAGGCTATGACGGGCTGGAGATCGCGCCGTTCACGCTGGCGCCGAGGATCACGGACGTCACGACGGACGAGCGCGCCCGGCTGCGCCGCCTGGCCGCGGACGCCGGCGTGGAGATCCTCGGCCTGCACTGGCTGCTCGCGAAGACGGAGGGGTTCCATCTCACGTCTCCCGACGCGGGTGTTCGCGGCCGCACTGGCGAGTACCTCGTCGATCTCGCGCGGGCGTGTCACGACCTCGGCGGTCATCTCATGGTGTTCGGATCGCCGAAGCAGCGCAGCCGGCAGCCCGGCGTGACCGGCGAACAGGCCGAGGCGTTCGCGGTCGAGACGTTTCGACAGGCGCTGCCGGCCATCGCCGACCTCGGCGTGACGATCTGCCTGGAGCCGCTCTCCATGGACGAGACCGACGTCGTCAACACCTGCGCCGATGCCTGCCGCGTCATCGAGATGGTGGACCATCCCAACTTCGTCCTGCACCTCGACGTGAAAGCGATGAGCAGCGAGTCGGCGCCCGTGACCGAGCTCGTCGGCCGGTACGGCGGGCGCGCCGGCCACTTTCACGCGAACGATCCCAACCTGCGCGGGCCGGGATTCGGGAACACGGACTTCATTCCGATCTTCAAAGCGCTCGCCGACGCAGGCTACGATGGGTGGGTGTCGGTCGAGGTCTTCGACATGACGCCCGATCCGGAGACCGTCGCGCGCGGCAGCATCGAGTACATGGCCCGGTGTCTTTCGAAGGAGTTGACGGCATGAACGCGCAAACGCTCATTGTGTCCGCGCTCGTTGCGGTGGCCTTCGTGGCCGGTCAGTCCCCGCGGGGCCCGGCGGTCGAGATCCGGCATGACGCCGCGGCCAAACAGTACGCGGTCACGATCGACGGCAAGGCGTTCACGAGCTACCGCTACGGACCCGAGTTTCCCAACAAGCCGGTGTTCTACCCGGTGATGAGCCCGAACGGCGCGCGCGTCAACCGCGAATATCCGATGGTGCCGAAAGTCCCCGGCGAATCGGCCGACCACCCGCATCACGAGTCGATGTTCTTCACGTACGACATGGTGAACGGCACCAATTTCTGGAACTCGGAAAAGACCGGGCGCAAGATCGAAGCGCGGGAGACGCGAGTCGACGGCCGTACGCTCGTGTCATTGCTCTCGTGGAAGGACAAGGACGGCAACGTCGTGCTCGACGAGACGAAGCGCGTGACGTTCGGCGGCGGCGCCGATGTGTTCTGGATGGATCACGACATCACGCTCACGGCCGGGGCCGTTGACGTGAAGATGGGCGACACGAAGGAAGGCGCGTTTGCGATCCGTCTCAACGACACGCTCAAGGAGGCGGGCGGCGGAACGGGCCGCTTCATCAACGCCGAGGGTCTCGAAACCGCAGCCAATGTCTGGGGCAAGACGAGCGCCTGGAATGCCATCCGCGGCGCGGTGAAAGATGCGGCAGGGGACAAGGACGTCACCGTGGCGATCTACGCCCATCCCTCCGGACTGAACTTCCCGCCGTACTGGCACTCGCGCGACTACGGCTTGTTCTCCGCCAACCCGTTCGGCCGCAAGGGCTACGATCCGTCTGCGCCGGAACGAATCACCGGTCTCGCGAAGGGCGAGTCACTGCGGGTGCGATTCCGGGTGGCCGTCTATTCCGGGAAGGTGGACAAGGCCAGACTCGATCAGGAGTTCGCGGCGTTCAGCAAGTGAGGTCCCAATGAAGTACGGTGCGCTCCTTCTGATGCTCACCGGCCTGGCCGCTTGGCAGGGCGGTGGCGCTGCGGTTTCCGTCGACGCTGACGACATCGGCGGTGTCGTCACAGGGCCCAAGGGTCCTGAAGCCGGCGTCTGGGTGATCGCCGAGACGACCGATCTCCAGACCCGGTTCGTGCGCATCGTCGTCACCGACGATCGCGGCCGGTACCTCGTGCCCGATCTTCCGAAGGTCAACTATCGGGTGTGGGTGCGCGGCTACGGGCTGAGTGATTCGGCCAAGGTCGCGGCCGTTCCGGGCAAGGTCGTCAACCTCACCGCGGTTCCCGCGCCGACGCCGCGAGCCGCCGCGGAGATCTACCCGGCCGGCTACTGGTACTCGCTGATGAAGGTGCCGGACAAGAGCGAGTTCCCCGGCACGGGACCGTCCGGCAACGGCCTCGCCACGTCGCTCACGAACCAGTCGCAGTTTCTCCGCAACCTCAAGTCGGGCGGCTGCACGGCGTGTCATCAACTCGGGACGAAAGGCACCCGCGAGATCCCGAAGGAGCTCGGGACGTTTCCCAGCTCGGTCGCCGCGTGGGAGCGCCGGTTGCAGTCCGGGCAGGCCGGCACACAGATGCTCAACGCGGTGAACAACTGGGGCAAGGAACGGACGCTGGCGATGTTCGCCGACTGGACCGATCGCATTGCCGCCGGGGAAGTGCCGCCGGCGCCACCGCGTCCCCAGGGCATCGAACGCAACGTCGTCATCACGCAGTGGGACTGGGCGGATCCGAAGGCGTATCTGCACGATGAGGTGGCGACCGATCGCCGCAATCCGACGCTCAATGCGAACGGGTTGATTTATGGCGCGCTCGAGCTGAGCGCCGACTATCTGCCCGTGCTCGATCCCGTCGAGCACACGATCCGTCAGGTGAAGCTGACCGTCCGCGATCCGACCACGGCGCCGACGTCACCGCTCATGCCACAGCCGTCGCCGTACTTCGGGACGGAGCCGATCTGGACGAGCAAGAACAACGTCCACAACCCGATGTTCGACGAGAAGGGGCGCGTGTGGCTCACATCCACCGTGCGCCCATCGGCGAACCCTGAGTTCTGCCGGCAGGGATCGAACCACCCGTCGGCGAAGCTGTCTCCAGTGAACAACGCGGGACGGCACCTGGCAGTTTGGGATCCGAAGACACAGCAACTGACGCACATCAGCACGTGCTTCAGTACGCATCACCTGATGTTTGCCGAGGACGCCAACAACACGCTGTGGACGAGCGGCGGCGGCGCCGTCGTCGGCTGGTTGAACACGAAGATGTTCGACGAGACGAAAGACGAGGAGAAGTCGCAGGGCTGGACCGCGCTCATCATGGACACGAACGGCAACGGCAAGCGTGACGAGTACGTCGAGCCGAACCAGCCGGTCGATCCGGCGAAGGACAAGCGCTTCGGCGGCGGCTTCTACTCGGTCGCGCCCGGCGCCGGACGGATCGGTCTGGGGATCGGTGCTCGGATTTCCCGGGCGCGATTGTGCGCCTGACGTCCCGGACCGAATCCGCCGGAAACGGCGCTCGCCGAGGTGTTCGAACCGCCGTTCAACAATGCCGCCGCGCCCGTGCAGGGCTACTCGCCCCGCGGCGCGGACATCGACCGCAACGGCGTCGCCTGGCTCGCGCTGGCCAGCGGGCACCTGGCGAGCTTCGATCGGCGCAAGTGCAAGGGCCCGCTGAACGGCCCGGCGGCCACCGGCCAGCATTGCCCGGAGGGCTGGACGCTGTACGCCGAGCCGCTGCCGCAGTTCAAAGGCGTGACGGAGTCCGGCAGCGTCGAAGCGAGCTACTACACGTGGGTGGATCAGTTCGACACACTCGGCCTCGGCCGGAACGTGCCGATCAACACCGGCAACGCCGCCGAAGGTCTCCTCGTGCTGAAAGACGGCAAGTGGGTCGTGCTGCGCGTGCCGTACCCGACGGGCTATCTACACGAAGTGGCTCGACGGCCGGATCGACGATGCCAAGGCGGGCTGGAAGGGCCGCGGGCTCTGGTCGACGATCAGCACGCGCACGCCGTTTCACATGGAGACGGGCAAAGGCACGACGAGCAAGGTGATCAAGTTCCAGTTGAGGCCGGATCCGCTGGCCAGATAAGGGGTCAGAGCTCTGCCTGTGGAAAACTCCGGCAACTCAGTTATCCAGGTTGCCGGAGTTTTCCACAGGCAGAGCTCTGACCCCCTAGACGCGTGACGCAAAAAACTTCAGCGCGCTGCGCGTCTTGGCTTCCTGCGTGCCGGTGGTGTCGATGCCGGCGTCCTTGAGAAGACGCATGAACGTGCGCTGCGCCTCCTTGGCCTTGTCGCCATCGGCCTTGATCGACAGTTCCAGCAGATCCTCGCCGTTCGGCAGGCGCCACTCTTCGGCGGTGATGTCGCCGTCGATCTCTTTCGCGTCGATGTTCCACCGCAGCGCGGTGATTGCTCCCAGGACCTTCAACCTCGTGAGGTCGACCGGCGTGGGCGCGAACTCCGCGAGCAGCCGCTCCTGCGCCTGCGAGAACAGCCGGGCCAGCTCGCGATCGCCCGCCGCGACGGCTTCGATCTCGCCGCGCTTCTGCGGATGGCTCAGTGACGCGGACTGCACGACCTTGCTCCCGGTCGCGTCGGCTTCGATCTTGAAGCCGGGCTCCTTCTTCCACGACGTGTTGACGGACGCAGGATCGACGGGCCGGATCTTGACGGTAGAGTCGTCTTTTCCGTCCTTCAATTGACGCGCGCGCAGAATCAGGCCCTTGCCGAACAGGGTGAGCGCCTTCGTATCGAAGAAATAGATGGACCGCTTTTCCGCGCGGTCCCGGTCCAGCTCGAAGAGGCGCACGGCCTTCATCTCTTCGACGTCACGGACTGTTATCTTGATTTCGAGGGGCAGCAGGGTCTCACGATGGGCCGGACTTTTCAGGGACCGGCCACTCGATTTTCGGAGTGATAGTCCATGAGATTTCCACAACATGAGACCCGTCCCGCCGTGCCGCTGGTTCTTCTGCGTCCCTTACTGCCGGCCGCGTCGCGCCCCAGGCCCCCGCCGAGAACGTGGTCATCATCACGCTCGACGGCCTCCGCTGGCAGGAGTTTTTCGGCGGGGCGCAGCGCGACTATTTCAAGAAGCAGAACGACGGCAAGCCCGGGCCCGCCGAGCGCCGGTTCTGGCGCGAGACGGAAGCCGAGCGGCGCGCGACGCTGATGCCGTTCCTCTGGGACGTCATCGCGCGGGAAGGCCAGGTGTTCGGCGACCCGTCGAAGCAGAGCCGCGCCCGGCTCACCAACGGCCTCTGGTTCTCCTATCCCGGCTACAGCGAGATGTTCGCCGGCCTCGCCGATCCGCGCATCGAGAGCAACGACAAGATCCCGAACCCGAATGTCACCGTGCTCGAGTGGCTGAACGGCCGGCCGGGATTCCGCGGCCGCGTCGCGGCGTTCGGCGCCTGGGACGTGCTGCCGTCGATTCTCAACGTCGGACGCAGCAAGCTGCCGGTGGGGACAGGCTTCTCCCCGGTGCCTGCAGCCAGGACCGATCGCGATCGCGAGATCAATCAGCTCGCCACCGATCTGCCTCGATACTGGAACTACGGGACGTTCGATGCGCCGGTGGTCTACGCCGCGCTGGAGACGCTCCGGCGCGACAAGCCGCGTGTGCTGTACCTCATGCTCGGGGAAGGCGACGAGTTCGCTCACGAAGGCCGGTACGATCTCTATCTCGATGCCACACAGCGCGCCGACATGTTCATCAAACGGGTCTGGGACACCCTGCAATCCATGCCTGAGTACGCCGGCAGGACCGCGCTCGTGCTGACGACGGATCACGGACGCGGCGACACGCTGCGTGACTGGACGGATCACGGCCGCGACGTGCCGGCGGCCGAGCCCACGTGGATGGCATTCCTCGGCCCGGGGATCGCGCCGCTCGGCGTGCGTACCGGTGTGAGCGTGACGACATCTCAGATCGCCGCGACGATCGCCGCGCTTCTCGGCGAGGATTTTCGAAGCGTCGTCCCGGCAGCGGCACTGCCGATTGTCACGTCGACGTCACCGGTCAAGAAGAAGAACTCACCATGAAGGATGAAGACGTGAAGGGGCTTCTTGGAAACATCGCTTGTCGAAAGAGCTTTTTGGACAAGCGTTTTTCCCAAACCCTCTTCACGTCTTCATTCTTCATGGTGAAGAGTTTTGCGGGTGCTCCTTATTTCTTGAATATCTCGTACACCGTCCCGTGCGATAGCGAGACGATGTAGAGATTCCCGTTCGGTCCGCTGCGCACGTCGGTCCCGACGCCAAAGTTGGTGCCGAAGAGCAGCGACTCGCTCTCCGTGATCTCGTGCTTGTCCAGGTTGTCCACGACGCCATCGAAGAGGCGCGGATCGTCGAACGCAAGCCGCTGCCGGTCGTCGTTCAGCTTGAAGCGGAAGACGTGGCCGCCCAGCAGCAGATCGCGTGCGGCGCCCATGAACAGGTTGCCGAAGTACTCCGGCCCGAGGTTGGCGCTGCCGAGGAAGCCGATGCCGGCGGGGGCGACCTCGAATTTCCACGCGAGCTCGGGCTCGGTGTACGTCGCGCCGGGGAACATCAGGAGCCGCCGCTTGCCGTCGAACCGGTTGTCGGCAATGAGCGTCGGCGGCCACCGAATCTGCTGCAGCCCGAAGAACTGCTGACTCGTCTCGATCTCCTTGAACTGCCCGATCCGATCGAACGGCCCCATGACCTGGATCCAGCCGCCGTTCATGCCCGGCAGGACGAGATCGAGCTCGCTGAACGTGTCGTCGCCGTTCTGCTCGAGCCAGAGCGCGCCGGAGACGGGATCGAAGTCCATGCCGAACGTGTTGCGCAGGCCGTACGCGAATACCTTCTGGAGGTTCGCGCCCGCCTGGCCGCCGAGACTCGCGCCTGCCGCAAACAGCGGGTTGTCGGCTGGCGTGGTCCCGTCGTCGTTCAGTCGAAGAATCACACCGGTGAGATGCGCATCGTCCGGTTCGGGACCGCCGAACTGGTCGTCGTCCACCTCCGGCCCCGGACAAGTGGGCGTGGGTCCGCAGAGCAGGTTCTGCATCCACCCGCGGCGTCCGACGTCGCCGATGACGATGTAGAGCTTGCCGTCGGGACCAAATCGAAGCACGCCGCCGTCATGGTTCGCGCGCAGTGGCTGACCCGCGTCCGCCTGAAACGCGCGAAGACGGATGATGTTCTGATCGAACGTCAGCGTCTGACCGTTCCACTCGTAGCGATCCACGCGGTTGCCGAGGAGCGGCACCTCGGCCAGCGCGTTCGAGTCCGCGCCGGTCGAGCTCTCCGACCAGAAGAGATACACACCCGGATCGCCGGGGAAGAACGGATGCAATGCGATGCCGAGCAGGCCACGCTCGGACGATGAATTCACCGGAAGATCGAGCGCGACGCCCTGCACCATGCCGTCCAGCACGCGGAGCACGCGGCCGGACGCTTTTTCGAGAATCAGGAAGTGGCTCGGTCCGAGGAACGCCATCGTGATGGGCTGGTTCAGGCCGCTGATGACGGGACGCACTCCCAGGTTCGGGTCGACGAGCGCCGGCGCCGGCGTCTGGGCACCGAGCGGCGGGCCCAGCCTCGTGACGGCGGCAACGGCGAGCGCGACGAGAGGGACGAGGATCGCAGCGGTAACGACAGAGTGACGTCTGACCATGAGACCTCCGGCAGAGTTGTTCGAGGGGAGGCTCGAGACGTGAGGGGTGCGACTCGGTACACGCAAATGCGATACCGCGGGCGCCCGGCGACCAGTCGTGAATCACCTCGACGGCGGAGGCGAACGGCTTACGTGCTACGTAAGGCGTTTCGTGGATTGAAAGTGGAGCGGAAGACTCACTTTCGAATAGCTGCGACGCCAGCGATTGTCACGTCGACGTCACCGATCAAGAAAAACTCACCATGAAGGGTGAAGACGTGAAGCGGCTTTGGCAAGAACCGCTTGTCGACAAGCGATCTTTCCCAAAAAAAGAACTTCACGTCTTCAGTCTTCATGGTGAAACGTTCTTCTCCGTCTGCCCGGATCGAAGCTCACTTCTGGAACAGCTTCGGCACGACGTCGCGGAGGTTCCGTCGCCAGACGTGCCAGGTGTGGCCGCCGGAAATCGTTGTGTATTGGTACTGGATGCCGTGCCGGTCCAGCACGTCGTTGAACATCTTGTGCTGCGAGCGGAGGTTGGCCTCGTCCGATCCCACCGCCGTCCAGAACAGCCGGAGCAGGGCGTTCGTCGCGAGCGGGTCGGCGAGCACGTCGGAGAACGTCTGCTCGATCGTCTCCGGCGTGACGGCGCCGCTACGCACGCCCACCGTGCCGCTGAAGGTCGCGATGGAGCGGAAGAGGTCCAGGCGATTCAGGCCGATCTGCCGCGCCTGGTTGCCGCCCATCGAGAGCCCGGCGATCGCGCGGCGGGTGGCGTCCTTCGCGGCGCGATACGTGCGTTCGACGAGCGGCATGACGTCGTCGACGAGATCCGCCGTGAACGCCTGGATGTCGCGGCGCGCGAACGTCGGCATGCTGCCCGCGCGCATGCCCGGTTCGGGATGACCGAAGGGCATGACGACGATCATCGGCTTCGCGCGGCCATCGGCGATGAGGTTGTCGAGAATCACGTTCGTGAGCCCGTCGTACACCCAGGACCCTTCCGTGCCGCCGCTCCCGTGCAGCAGATACAGCACGGGATACACCGTTGTCGTGTCCTTGTCGTAGCCGGGCGGCGTGTAGACGTACACGCTGCGCAACATGGACAGCGATCTGGAGTCGTACCAGTGCTGATGCATCGCGCCGTGCGGCACCTTGCGAACATCCCATGCCTGCGCGACGGGGCCGGTCACGTGAACGTATCCCGCTGAACGCACGACGCCGTCGACGTTGTAGGCCGCGATGTAGAGATCCGGCTCCAGGGGACCAAGCGTGCCGGCCCAGATGCCTCGAGCATTCTGCGCGAGCGGCTTCGCCGTGGCCGGCGCCATCGTGTCCACGAGCACGCTGACTTGCTTCGCGAGCGGGGCGTTGATCTGGAAATTGACCATCCCCTCAGCGGTCCCTTTGGCTTCGATCAGGGAGACCGCCGGTTGCGACGGCGGTGTCTGCGACCCAAGCGTCACCAGGATGGTCAGGCCCGCAATCCGGCACACACTTCCGACCATGGGCAGCCTCACGACACTGAGTGATACCAGCGCGACGTACGTTTCGACCCGGCCCCCTCTTCCAGCCGGGCATCGCTCTTGCTGACTGAGACATTAGACGATCGGAGCCCGGAAACGTACGCACGAAACCAGGGGAGGGGTGTGTATGAAACGCATGAGATTGCTCGTGGCTATCGCGATGGCTGCCGCTGTGCCGATCGCGTCCGCCTGCGGATCGCCGCAGGCTCGTGAGCCGGAGCCGCGCGCGGAAACCGCCACGTCGAGCGACGCGGCGTGGGCGCTGCGGCAGGACATGCGCAAGTTGTGGACCGATCACGTGGTCTGGACCCGCGACTACATCATCGCCGCCGTCGGCAATCAGCCGGACGCGGAAGCCGCGGCTAACCGCCTGATGAAGAATCAGGAGGACATCGGCGATGCCATTCGGAAGTACGACGGCGCCGATGCAGGCAAGCAGTTGACGACGTTGCTGAAGGAGCACATCGCGATCGCCGTGGATCTGATCAAGGCGGCGAAGGCCAGTGACAAGAACGGCCAGACGCAGGCCGACGATCGGTGGAAGCAGAACGCGACCGCGATCGCCGACTTTCTGAGCAAAGCGAACCCGAACTGGCCGCGCGCCACGCTCGTCGACATGATGAACAAACACCTGTCGACGACGACTGACGAAGTCGTCGCGCGTCTGAAAAAGGACTGGTCCGCGGACGTCAAGGCGTTCGACGATGTCTACGATCACATCCTGATGATGTCGGACGCGCTGGCTGAAGGGATCGTGAAGCAGTTCCCGGAACAGTTTGCGAAGTAAAGGGGTCAGAGCTCGGAGTGTGGAAAACTCCTGCAACATGGATAACTGAGTTGCAGGAGTTTTCCACACTCCGAGCTCTGACCCCCTAGACAAGTGCGTAAAACTCCGGCAACTCAGATATCCTTGTTGCCGGAGTTTTCCACAATCCGAGCTCTGACCCCCTCGACCGCGACATCCCTGACGTTCGCACTTGGTGTCCTTGCCACCGCGCCGGGCACGCGCGCGCAGGAGGTCGGCAGCGCCACCGTTGTGCCCATTCAAGTCACCGGCGACCCCGCGAAGCGCTTTTCGATGGTCGTGCTGGGCGACGGATACACGGCCGCCGAGATCCCGAAGTTCCGGGCGCATCTCGACAAGCACCTGAACATCCTCTGGAGCATCGAGCCGTTCCGCTCGTACCGCAACTACATCAACGTGTACGCGGTCGAGATCATCTCGGGCGAGTCCGGCATCACGTGCGATCCGGAAGTGCGCCAGCAGCGCAACACGCCGCTCGGCATGCAGTTCGGCGGCGGCTGCACGAACATCAACGCGCGCGGCATCACGATCCCGCAGGAGCAAACAGGCGCTCACGCGCGAGTACGCGGCGAAAGCGACGCCGCATTTCGATCAGATTCTCGTCATCGCCAACACCGACACCTACGGCGGCATCGGCGGCTCGCTGGCGACGACGTCCGGCGGCAACTCGCTGGGGCCGCTCATCACGCCGCACGAGCTGGGGCACTCGCTCGGCCGGCTCGGCGACGAGTACACCTACAGCGCGCGGGGCAAACCTGGCGGCCCTTACACCGGCGGCGAGCCGAATTCTCCACACATGACGATCATGTCGATCGAGGACATGCTCACGAAACAGGCGAAGTGGCATCGCTGGCTCGGCGAGACGAGCGAGTCGGGCGGCAAGATCGAGCGCTTCGAGGGCGGGTCGTCACGCACGACGGGGATCTGGCGGCCGAGCAAGCACTCGATGATGATTTCGGTCGGCTACTACTTCGATCAGCCAAGCCGCGAGCAGATGGTGCGGCGAATTTCGGCGCAGGTGGAGTTGATCGCGGACTCGACTCCGACGAAGGAGCCGCTCTATCAAGACGAGTTGCTGTGGATTGAGCCGGCGCATCCGGCGTATCACGAGCTGACGATCACATGGACGGCCGACGGCGTGACGTCGTACCCGCCGCGAACAACAGTCCCTACTTTCACGCCGGCATGCGGAACTCGAAGACGCCCGCCAAGGAAGTCACGGTCACCGTCGTCGACCCGACGCCCTTTGTCCGTGACCCGGAGATTCGGAAGACGGTGCTGACGGCGACACGATCGTGGCAACTCCGGCCAGACGACAGCAGGAGCGGTCTCGGGCCGTTGCCGGGGATCACGGCTTCGACACAAACCGAGCGTCCGATCGGTGGCACAGACGTCGTGTACATCGCTCCGACGTATCACCGGGTCGGCCCTCAGCCGGATGGTGTGGCGTCTCGACGGGAAAGACGTACCCGCCGCGGCAGACCGCGCGACATTTCCGCTCGCGGCGCAGAAACTCTCGCCGGGCACGCACACACTCACTGCGGCAGTCCTCAACATCGGGCCCGGCAGGGAGACTGTCGCGACCCGCACGTGGACCATCGACAACACCGGCCCGACCGTCGCGGCGGCTCTGTCGACGCCCGTCGCCGCGATCCCCGGCGTCGATGCCGACCGTCACTACTTCATGCGCGACGAGTTCACGATGAAGCTCGACGCCACCGACGACCAGCCCGGCTACGTCGTCGCCGAATTCCGCGTGAACGGCGACGGCTGGCATCACTACTACGGCTGGCCGGATGCGCCGCCCGGCACGCCGTACAAGTTCACGCCGCGCGGCACGAACATCAAGGAGCTCATCTACGGCAGTCTCAGCTCAGGAGGGCCTGTCGCCGCAGCCCTGGGAGCCGCGCGAACCCGGCTGGGGCACACACCGCATCGAGTACCGCGGCATCGACGCCGCCGGCAACATCGGCACGGCGAAAGCGTTTCGCGTGACGTTCATGCCGTCGCCGGTCTGCACGACGACGATTACCGGCCCTCACGCCGGTGCGCTTGCGGTGACGTCCGGCACGACGTGTCTCAGTGCCGCGAATGTCAGCGGGCCGGTCACCGTCTCCGCCGGCGCGTCGCTCGTCTCGGCGAGCTCGACGATCGCCGGCCTGACGTCGACAGGTGCCACGAACGTCGAACTCGTCGACACGACAATCAAGGGCGCGCTGCAGATCACCGGCACGACCGGCGCCGTGACGATGTTCGGATCGACGGTCGGCGGCAATGCCACGATCTCCGGCAACAAGACGCCCAGGCCGATCCTGCTCGCCGGCAACATCCTGGGTGCCGCGCTCGCATGCACCGGCAACAACGCCGCGCCAGAGAACGGCGGCACGCCCAACTCGATCAAGAAACCGGCGACAGGGCAGTGCGTGGGGCGATAAGAAAAAAGCTCACCATGAAGAACTGAAGACATGAAGGGCTGTTTGGCAAAGAGCGCTTGTCGACAAGAGCTCTTTGATCAAATTGCTTCACGTCTTCAGTCTTCATGGTGAGTTCTTGCTACTGATTCTCGTTGTACGCCGCTCGCGCTGCGGCGGCGAGGCCGTTGGCGCGCGGCCAGGTCGGGTACTTCGCCTGAAACTCGGCCTGGACTTCCTTGGCCGCTTCGTCGGCGGTCTTTCCCTCCGCCTTGAGCGCCAGCGCGCGTGCGCGCACGCCCTGCATGATCGTTCGATTCGTCGCGATGATCGATCCCGGGCCCACCGCGCCATGCGCGGGCACGATGGTGCGCGGCTTCAGCGCTTCGAACGTGTCGAAAGCAGCGAGCCAGGCTTTCATGCTCGAGACGCCCGTCGCGGCGAGAAACGACTCGTTCATGACGACGTCGCCCGTGAAGAGCACGTTGTCGCCTTCGACGAAGAAGCCGGTGTCGCCGCGTGTATGCGTTGGACCGACCACAAGAAAACGCACGCGCACCCCGCCGAGGTCCAGCGTGTATTCGCGGTCGAAGGTAATCGCCGCGGGCCGCCGCGCGGCGTCCTTCAGGATCTCGGCCGTGAGCTCCGACCGGCCCGCGAACGTTTTCACCATCTGCATGCCGCTCTGATCGAACTCGGCCTCCTGCACGGTCGAGTTCACGTACTGAGCCCCCGGCGGAAACGCGAGATATCCGGTCGTGTGTTCCGGGTGAAAGTGCGTGCTGGCGATGAAGAGCTCCTTGTTCTTGCTCACCTTACCGACTTCCTTCAGGACCGTCTCGCCGTTGCGGCGGCCGAGCCCCGGATCGATCACGAGCGTGGCCCGTGAGCCGACGACGATGCCGACGTTCGGCACCAATTGCACGTTGCCGTCGGGAATCACCCAGGTGTGGTCCGCCAGCTTGACGGTCGCGTTCTCCTTCACCAGCGGATCGGGCGCCGGTCCGCGCTGGGCCAGGGACGTCGTCGTAACAGCCACGGCGACGATGACGGCAACGGCACCGGCAGAAGGCGTTCGGATCATGGTGGTTGGCCTCCACGCGAAGCCTACCACCCACCGAGTACTTCAGTGTTCTTGTCCACCCGTACTTCACGTCTCTTGCCGCCCGTACTTCAGGTCCTTTGTCCACCCGTACTTCAGGTCTCTTGTCCCCCAGTACTTCAAGCTTGCCTTCAACGAATCCCTCCCCCCGGTGTCTTTACCTCGTGGGAGGTAAGGGACATGAAACGTGTACTTCCGGCAATTGCGATAGTCATCGCCGTCTTGTGGTCGATCCAGCTGCAGGCGCAGGGTCGCAACTTCGCGGGGTCGTGGACCATTGACGCCGACCGGATGGCCGCGGAAGCGTCGGCGGCTGCCAGCGCCGGTGGCGGCGTTGTCACTGCTGGTGGCGGCGGTGGCGGTCGCGGCGGTGCAGTCGCCCGGAGCGGCGGCGGGGGCGGCGCCGAGCCACCACCACAGGGCGTCGCCGCGGGCGGATTCAGGGGCGGCGGCGGAGGCGGCGGTGGCGCTCGCGGCCGCAGTGGCGCGGCGGCCGGTCCGATGAGCATCACGCTCGACAGCACGACGTTCACGCTCGCCCAGGGTGAGACGAGCACGGCCTACAAACTGGACGGATCGCCGACGACGATCTCGACGCCGCGTGGCGATGCGACCGCCAAGGCCTCATGGAAGGGCGATCGCCTCATCATCGAGACGACGAGTCCTGGCGCAAATGGTCCGGTCGTGACCTCGGTCGCGTGGTACCTGGACGGTCAATCGCTCGTGCGCGAGATGAGCGTGCCGGGGCCTGACGGTGAGCTGGTGACGCGGAAGATCTTTTACAAAAAGACGTAGATAGGGGGTCAGAGCTCTGATTGTGGGAAACTCCTGCAACATCGATAACTGGGTTGCAGGAGTTTTCCACAATCAGAGCTCTGACCCCTTAAGACACCGGCACCGGCGTCAGTCTGAACCGCAGCGAGAACGCGTGCCCTTCGAGCACGCCGATCGTCTGATTGCCGCCGGGGCCGGGCCCCGTCCCGGGCGGTCCGACGCGTCCGCGGGCCGTCGGGCCGCCCTGACGCGCGCCGCCAGCCGCGGCTCCGGTCCCGCCGGCGCCACCACCTCCGATGAATCCGCCCGGGCTTCTCGCGCCACCGCCACCGCCACCGCGTCGCGCCACGCCGCCTTCGCCACCAGTCGCGCTGGCGGGTGCCGTCAACTCGAGCGAGAGCACCTCCGTCGCGCCGGGCAGCGCCATCACCGCGCCGGTGGATCCCGTGACTCCATCGGCAGGCAGCGCGCCGCCGGCAAGTTTCCGCGCAAGACTCACGTACAGGATTTCGATGCCCGTTGGCGCCTGGTACCGGCGAAAGGAGCCGGTGATGTCCACCGCAACCTCACCGCGCGTCGTCGTCACCTTGACGGGCGCGAAGCTGAACGGCGTCGCGAGATCGGCCAGCCGCACCGTTTGGTGATGCGCCTGCTGACTCCCTGAGGGCAGCGTGTGCACGAGCCAGAGCTCCGCGTCGATCGCGCGACCCTTGTGCTCCGTGGATCCCAGCGGAAGCAACGCGATGTTCGCAGGCGCGGGCGCCAACGCTCGCGCGAGACGAACCTCGAGGCCCATGCCGACGGCAGGACACGCATCGGTCGCTGCGGGATTCGGAATGTGATCGAGTGGAATGCGATCGCCCGGATGGAGCTTGAGCTGCACCGTACCGGACGGTCCGTTCGCGAGCTTCTGTCCGCGCTCCCAGAGCCTGCGCCAGTCGATGCCGACGACGAGTGTGGACTCGGTCGCGCTCACGGTATGTGCCGTCAGCCGCCAGCCGAACGCGGCATCGCCAGGTTCGGACACGCCGGCCGTCGCGCTGTCACAGAGCGAGCGCCGGCCGAACATGTGGACGACGCTCGGCGCGCCGTTTGCGAGCGTGAGCGTCTCGGCGCTCACGGCGCCGTCCGGCTGATACACGGGCGCTGCGACGACGACCCTCAACTCCGTGACCGGGCCGGCGCCGGAGCTCTGGGCCGCGGCGCCTGTCTGGGCGCTGAAGCGAACGAGGCCAAGCAGGACTGCGTTCAACATGTCAGCGTCCTCCGCCGCTTTCCTTCACGGCAGGATCGAAGTCCAATCGGATGACGCGGGTCGGCTGCGGAACGGGGAATGACGCCGACGGCGGCGCGGGACTGACGTCGCTCGCGGCCGGCACCGCCGGGCGCGGACCCAGTATCGACGGGAACCGCGCGCCGATCGCGTAGCCGCCGATGAGGCAGACGCCGGCCACCATGGCCGCGAGGATCCAGGCGCGGCGCGCCGGCGCCGCCGCGCGCGGCGGCGTCGTCGCGACGTCAGACGCCATCTCCTCCTGCACGAGATCGCGAAGCAGCCACGCATCGACGAGATGATCGCGGCCTTCCGGCTCGGACAGCGCCTGTTTCAGCGCAGCCGGATCCACCGCCTCGCCATCCACAAAGGCATCGATGATTTCGAATCGTCCAGTCATTGCTGTCCTCGTCATCCAAACGTAGGGCGGGCCGGGCTTCGGCCCGCCACCACTCGCGGATTACAATTCAATCCGCGCTACGGGCATCCAATTTTCCAGCCGCTCTGCACCGCACGCCTCGCTGCCCGCGAACGTCGAGCGAGGCGCCGAGCGAAGATCTCAAGGTCACGCGTGCCTGATGCAGCCGGAACCGGACGCCCTCGATCGGGATCTCGCAGGCCGCCGCGATCTCGTCGTACCGCAGGCCGACGACCTCGCGCAGCAGGAACACGTCGCGTTCGAGGGCAGGCAGGGACGCCACGGCGTCCCGGAGCGCGACGCCGAGCTCCTGCGTCGCCGGGGTCACCGCGTCGGACAGCCCGCCGATGACCGGACGCCGGCGGTCGTCGCGGACATGGTTCAGCGCCAGATTGCGCGCGATACGGAACACCCAGGCGCGCCGTCCGACCGCGCTCGCCTCCGGCAGCCCGGCGCGAGACACCCGGAGGAACACCTCCTGCGTCAGATCGAGAGCGGTGTCATATCCGCCGACGATCCGCCGGAGATACCGAAAAACGCCGTCCCGGTGGTCGGCGTAGAAGCGGTCCACCTCGGTCACGCGCGCGACTCTGACAGTAAGAACACCGGAGAGTGAGAATAGTTGACGCGCGGAAGGGGTCAGAGCTCGGACTGTGGAAAACTCATGCAACTCCAGTTATCCATGTTGCAGGAGTTTTCCACAATCCGAGCTCTGACCCCTTAGACGGCCGACCCCTCACTGGTCCAGAAACCCAGAATAAAGAAACCGGTTGACCGTGTACGGCCCCGGATCCCAGATGACGCCGTACGTCGAGTTCTCGAGCACGACCTGGTTGTTGACGTGTCCGGGCGGCGCCCACCAGTAGGCCTGTAGGAATCGCGCCACGACGCCGGCGACTTGCGGTGCGGCGGTCGACGTGCCGGTGCACGCCGCGGTGGCGCTGTCGTCGGTGTGCCAGGCGGAGGTGATGCTCACGCCGGGAGCGTAGAGATCGACTTCGGGCCCCACGTTGGAGAACGGCGCCCGCAGGTCGTAGGCGCCGGCGTAGGTGTACGACGCGCCCACGGTGATGGCAATCGACAGCCGTGCCGGCGAGTGGTTGGAAACCCAGTCGCTGTGGTTACCGGCGGCAAGCACCCACGTGACGCCGCTCATGATCGAGTTGGCGACGGCGTCCTCGATCGCTGTGAAGCTCGCTGGCACGGTGTCGGTCGTGAGACTGAGATTGGCGACGGCCGGCGTGAAGTTGTACGTGTGATCGTACGTCACCCAGTCGATCGCGCTGATCAGATCGATCGACGATCCGACGCCCTGGCAGTTGATGACGCGAACCGCCACGAGCGTCACGTTCTTCGCGACGCCGTATGTCGCGCCGCCGACGACGCCGGCGACGTGGGTGCCGTGGCCGTAGCAGTCGAGCGCCGTATCCGGATGCGGATTCCCTGCGTCGTCGCTCACGAAGTCGGGCCCGAGGATGGCGCGGCCGCCGAACTCCTGGTGCGTGACCCGGATGCCGCTGTCGACGATGTAGGCTTTGACGCCCGATCCATCGGTGTTGTACTGATACTGGCCGTTCGCCGGCAGACTCGGCTGATCGATCCTGTCGAGGCCCCAATTGCTGCTCGACGCCGGCACGGCCTGAACGTTGTCGCCTCTGATCTCCACGTCCTGCTCGACATAGGCCACGAGCGGGTCACGGCTGAGCGCCGCCGCTTCGGCTTCAGTGAGGTGCGCGACGAAGCCGTTCACGGCGCGTGACAGCACTCGATCGACGCGCGCGACGCCGTGCGCGTTCGCGAGCGCGTTCGAGACCGCGGCCGCGCGTGATCGTGGGCCGCGCGCGCCGGTTGCGGCATCCTGCATGATCACGATGTAACGATCGGAGGCGTTGCCCGGCTGCTTCCGAAGCTTCTCGACCACCTGACGGCGAGATTCCTGGCCGGATTGTGCGGGATCCTGACCAATCGCCGGCACCGATGCGACGAATGACAAAGCAAAGGCGAAAATGAGTCGACGCATGGGCGTGGCTACTGCAACTCTGGAGCCATCCTGCCGCGAGCGGCTTCGCGCCCATTTTCCGAGCGCGGAACACTATGGGTGGTGCGCTACACAGGGGACGGATCTCGGATGGTGGAAAAAAGTCCGCCTCCTTTGGCTATGATTGCCGCTGTCATGAAAATCCTTCGTCTCTCCGCCATCCTGCTCGGAGCCGTCGTTGCGTCAGGCGCGGTGTCCGCATGCAGACAGGGCGCCGCGCCGGCGGCCGGCCCTGACGTCTGGGCCGTCGTCGACGACCGGCAAATCACCAAAACCGACGTCGAGAAAGCGTACCGCCGTGTCGCTCCCCAGGCGGGCAAGCCGACCTCGTCCGAAGAGGAGCTCGCGGCGAAGCTCAACCTCGTGGACGAGCTCATCACAGAGGAGATCCTGCTTCGCCGGGCGCGTGCGCTCAAGATCGAGGTCACCGATGCCGAGGTCGAGACCGCGTACGGCGAGCGCAAGCGCAACCTGACCGACGACGCGTTTCAGAAGGAGCTCAAGGAACGGAGCCTCACCGGTGACGACATGAAGCAGGCGCTCCGGAATGAGCTCCTGACCGATCGGGTGATCGAGCGCGAAGTGACGGCAAAAATCGCCGTGGGCGATCAGGAGATCAAGGAGTTCTACGAGCGGAACAAGGCGCAGTTCAACATCCCGGAAACGCAGTACCGCCTGGCGCAGATCATGATCACGCCGGTGCGCGGCCAGGTGCGCAACCGGCTCAACGACGACGCGGGCACGCCGGAGGAAGCAAAACGCAAGGCGGACTCGCTCATGGAACGGCTCAAGACCGGGTCGTCGTTTTCCCAGCTCGCGATGGACTACTCCGAAGATCCGCAATCGGCGCCGCAGGGGGGCGACCTCGGCTTCATCTCCGCGTCGCAGCTCGCCAAAGTGCCGCCGCAGTTGCGCGATTCGGTCATGCGTGCCGAGCCCGGCAACGTCAGCCTGGTCGGCGGTGGCGGCGTGTACACGCTCGTCCTGCTCGTCGCCAAGGAAGCGGCAGGGCTGCGCGAGCTCAGCACGCCCGAAGTGCGTGACGGAATCAACACGACGCTTCGCGATCGGAAGCAGCAATTGCTGCGCGTGGCCTACATCACGACCTGGCGCAACAACGCGAAGATCGCGAACCACCTCGCGCGACAGATCAGCGAAGGGCAGATCAAGTGACGGGGCTCTCAACTTCCGTCGCGGCGGCCGTGTTCGCCGCGTTTCTGACCGGTGTGATGGCGCTCGACTCGGGCGCGCAAGGCTCGCTCGAGTCTCGAGTGGACGAGATCTTCAAGGAATTCACGACGCCCGGCTCGCCCGGCTGCACGGCAGGTGTCTACCGGGGCGGGCAGATCGTGCACAAAGGCGCGTACGGCCTGGCGAATCTGGACCATGACGTCAGGCTCACGCCAGGCTCGGTGTTTCACGTCGCGTCGGTGTCGAAACAATTCACGGCGACCGCCATTCTGCTCCTGGCCGAGGACGGCAAGCTGTCGCTGGACGACGAGGTGCGGAAGTTCATCCCGGAGCTGCCGGATTTCGGCGAGCGCATCACGATCCGGCATCTGGCGCATCACACGAGTGGCATTCGCGATCAGTGGGATCTGCTGGGTCTGGCGGGCTGGCGGTACTCCCGCGATCTCATTTCAGATGACGACGTCCTGCAGATGCTCTCGCGTCAGAAGGATCTGAACTTCAAGCCGGGCGAGCGGCACCTGTACTCCAACAGCGGCTACACACTGCTGGCGATCGTCGTCAGCCGGGCGAGCGGACGATCGTTTCGGGAATTCACGACGGAGAGGATTTTCAAGCCGCTCGGCATGGTCAACACGCATTTTCGCGACAACTTCAACGAAGTCGTGAAGGGCCAGGCCTATGGCTACGCGCGTGCTGGAACGGGTTTCCGGTTGAGCGTGACGAACTTCGACACGGCGGGCGCGACCAGTCTGCTCACCACGGTCGAGGATCTCGCGAAGTGGCACGCCAACTTCGACACGCCTGTCGTCGGCGACGAGAGAGTCGCGGCCGCCCTCCTGACGCGCGGAGTGCTCAACGACGGCCGCCGGATCGACTACGCGGTAGGCATCAGTCACGGCACGTATCGAGGCGTGCCGACCGTCAGTCACGGCGGAGCGGACGCCGGATACCGTGCGATATTCCTGCGATTTCCGGAACGGAAAGTTGGCGTTGCCGTGATGTGCAATCTCGCGTCGGCGAATCCGACGCAGCTCGCGCAGCGCGTCGCTGATGTGTACCTCGGGGACGTGCTCCAGTCGGTTCCCGCCCCGCAGCCGGATCAATCGGCGGAGGTCCCGATCGCGGCGGAGCAGCTGGCGGCAGTGGCGGGTCTGTACTGGAACGCCGCCGAAAAGCTGTCGCGCCGGTTCGTGATTCAGGACCGTCGCCTGCACGCCGTGCTGGGGATGCCCCTACCGCTCAAGTCGCTCGGCAGCGGACGTTTCGTCACGTCGACCGGCGTGCCCGTCCGGGTCGCGTTCGACGTCACCAACGGACGCGCCGCACGCGTCACGATTACTCCGCCAGGCGCCCCGGTCGAAGTGCTGGAACGTGCGGAGCCGTTCTCGCCGACGGCCGACATCCTCGCGGAGTTCGCCGGAACGTATCGCAGCGACGAAATCGAAGCGGTCTATCGAATGGTGATCCAGAACGGCGGCCTCAGGCTGGAGCGATTGAAGATGCCGCCGGCGCCACTCGCGCCGCTCGTGACGGACACGTTCAACAGCCAGATCGGCGTCATCAGCTTCGTGCGTGACGGGGCAGGCCGGGTCACCGGCTTCGTCCTGGACGGCGGCCGCGTGCGCCGAATGAGATTCTCGAAGCTATAGAGCGGTTTTGACCGTGGCGTCCTGCAGCCACGCGCGGAGCGCCTGGAGATCGCGCTTGAAGTGCGCGACGTTCTCAGCCGGCGTCTTGCCGAGGTCGTACTCATGATGCTGGCAGATGGCGCCTGAGTACTGCGACGCGGCGAGCGTCGCGAAGAATCTCTTGTTCACCATGCCGTCACCAAGCGGACACCAGACCGGCGTCCAGCCCTTCTCCTGCTTCTCCCACCGGAAGTCCTTGACGTAGACCACGGTGTAGTGCGGCTCGGCCAGCCTCACCTGAATGGGCCACGACAGTCCGCCCTCGAGCGTGGCGTGCCCGATGTCGAACGCGATCCCGAGGCCTCGCTCCAGTCCTTGAATGGTCTGGACCGCGTCCCAGACAGGCGCCGCGAAGTAGTCCTGGCCTGAATGATTCTGGATGCCGCCCTTGATGCCGATCGCCTGGTTCAGCTGCGCGAGATCCCTGAGGCGCGCTCTGATGTCGGTCAACTGATCCGGAATCGATCGGCCGGCGACGTACCGAATGGCTCCCAGCCGGTACGTGAGAATCCCGAGTTTTGCCGCGGTCCGGAGAATGCGCTCCGCCGTGGCATCTGCGCCGGTGATGTCGGTGGTGATCATCGACACCGCGAGCCCGCGTTGTTTCAACGCGTCCACCATGCGCGGCAGGTCCTCTTCCACACGTTCCGGAGCGATGTGCGTCGAGGACCGGCGCACCGGGCACTCGATGCCGTTCCAGCCGACGTCCGCCACGAGATCCGCGGTCTGGGCGAAGCTCAGATTGGTGAACGGCTTGCTGAAGGCGATGATCTTCCATCGCGCGGCGGCTTGCAGCGGCGGCAGATCCGGGCGAGGGGTTAGCGCCACGGCCGCGCCGAAGGTGGCCTGCTCGAGGAACTCGCGGCGGCTGACGCTGTGAATCATGGGGGTATTATCGGCTGACATCCGTGCCGGCGCGGCGATTGATCCTGACGAAGATCTTCACCATCGCCTTGACCGGCATCATCCGCACGACGAGCTCGCGCAGGTAGCACGCGACAGGATTCGTCATGCGCATCACGCGCGCCGTTCGGCGGCCCTGCCCGAGCAGGGCGGCCGTTTTCTCGCGCCGCTCGTGTTCGTACGACCTCAACGCAGGCTCGATGACCGCGCCACCGCGCAGCGCTTTTCCGAGCGTCACCGCATCGACGATCGCCTGCGCCGCTCCCTGACCGGTCTGCGGCAGGAGCGGGTGCGCCGCGTCCCCCAGCAGCGTGACCACGCCCGTTCCCCAGAACGGAATCGGATCGCGATCGAAGAGCTCGTCGCAGCGGAGATCATCCGTTGCGGACGTCACCGCTCGAAACGTCGCGTCGAATCGCGGTGACATGTGGGCCACAATCGCCGCCGGATCGCGCATGTCCGGCGGAACCAGCTCACGCGCGAGCGACAGGAACCAGTAGATGCCCGTGTCACTCGCGCGAACGATCGCGGACTCCACGCCGGGACCGAGATAGTAGACGCCGGACAGGTCACCGAGATGATGCAGGGCGCCGTGCGCCGCGCCGCGCACGGCCACGATGTCGCTCGACCTTGGCGGCGGCTCCGACGGATGGAGCGCGCTGCGGATGACAGACCCCGCGCCGTCGGCGCCAACGAGCAGGTCGCCCTCGGCGACGTCGCCGCTTGTCGTCTGGAGCGTGGCGTGATTCCCATTCGTCCTGAAGCCGGTGACGTCGCTGCCGGGCGTGAGCGAGTCGAGCCCGACCGCGTCGAGCAGCGCGCCATGGAGCGCCGGCCGCATCGCGATCGCCATCGGACCGCCGAGCGCCTCGCGCACCTGGAACTCGACGCGTTTGAGCACCGTGCCGTCCATTCGGCGCACTTCACCGATGGCGTGCGTTGGCGAGAACGCGCGCGCCAGCACGACGTCGGCGACGCCCAGATCGCGTAGCGCCGCCACGGCGTTCGGCGCCAGGCCGAGGCCGAAGCCGAGCTCTCGCGGCGAGGCCGCGCGTTCGAAGATGCGAATGGTCCACCCCGCCTGCCGCAGGGCGATGCCGGCCGACAGACCGCCGATGCCGGCGCCGACGATGAGGGCGGTACGGGACAACGAAGTGCAGCCCTACTCGAGCCGCACGAATGCGAGCCCGTTGTTGGGATTCATCGGGATCACCAGCTGGTTCGCCCCGGCGTCGTAGCACATCGACGCCGCGCTCGGGATGTTGCGGGCGATGAGCTCCGCGGGCCTGCCCGGCCGGAGACGCGAGACGCCGCCATTCAGCACGCTGCTCACATACTTCGTGCCGTCAGCCATGATCACGAGGCCATCGTTGCCCGACTGGGCGGCCTGCTCGGTTCTCAGCACTTTGCCGGTTGGAGAGAACGTCAGGACTTCGTCATTGCCGACGTTGACCACGACGATGTTGCCCTGCGGGTCCAGGGCGATGCCGTTGGGCTGGCGGAGCGGCGCGCCCTGCAGGAAGATCGACCCCGTACCATCCGGCGCGATTCTCCAGACCTGCCACGTCGACTGATCCGGCTTGTCGCTCCGGTCGCCAGTCTGCGTCGCGTAAATCGTCCCGTCGTCCGCCACCTCGATGTCATTGAACCAGGCGGAACGTTCGACGCGAATCTCGCCGGCTGCCTCGCCCGTCTGCATGTTGAATTTGCGAATGACGGCCACGCTCGGTTCGGTGGCGGTCGTGCCGCCGTCGCGGTCGGCGAGATACAGGACGCCGTTGACGATGTCGCTGCCGTACGGCTCGTTCAACACCAGCCGCGGCGTGAGGCTGCCGCGCTCCGCGGGGTTCTGTACCCCGATCCATCGCGCCGTGTGGACCGACCCGTCATGGTTGAGGAGTGAGATCCAGGCGTTGTTGGTCTGCACGGTCTGGGGAACGCCGCGGTTTGGGACGACGATCAGCCCCCGCGCGGCGTCGTACGAACAGCTCTCCGCCGAGTAAACGGCGCCGTAGACTTTGACATTCGCCGAGATCGCCTCGAACGTTCCGTCGGGCGCCGGACTCACGGGCAGACCGAGACGATTGCCGACGAAGTATGGCTGTGACGCCTGCCCTTGCTGTGCAAGCAGCGCGCCGGCGACGACGCCGGTGGCGAGCGCTGCTGCGCTGGCGATGACTGTGATTCGCTTCATGTGCCCTCTCCGCAATTAGACTAGAAGAACGTCCGTTATGCGATTGGATATCTATCTGAACTACCGGGGCAACTGCGAGGAGGCCTTCCGCTTCTACGAGCAGCACCTGGGCGGCAGAGCTCACTGGCATCGTCCGGCACGGCGACCAGCCCAATCCCGCCACGCCGGCCGACTGGAAAGACAAGGTCCTTCACGCCCGCATCGAGATCGGCGGGACCGTGCTCATGGGGGCCGACGTCGCGCAGGCGGAACCGATGCGAAGTGCCTATCTCTCCCTCTCGCTGGAGAGCGAGGAGGACGCGGAGCGCATCTACGCCCTCCTCGCCGATGGCGGTCAGATCTTCATGAAGATGGAGAAGACCCCGTTCGCGAATCGCTTCGCGATGCTGCGCGACCGGTTCGGCACGTCATGGATGCTGCTCCATCAGCCTCGAGAAGATCGCCGTCCGTAGAGGCGGACGAGCTGCCGTCTCAGAGCCCGGGCTGCCGAGGCAACGGCCCGGCAGCTTTCTCACAGAGCAGCCACGTGTTCGGGTCGAGCTCGACTGAGTTGGGTTCGGTTTCGGCGGCGATCGTGAAGGTCCCGGTGGCGGCCGTGAGCTCGAGCTTTTCGATCTGCATCGGTCCACCCGTCGCCGGAACGAGCCCGATTTCGACCGGCAGGCGGAATGGCTCGCCCGCGATCGTCTGCCTGAGCGTCACCACGACGCGCTTGTTCGCCGCGTCATAACGCCAGGAGCCCTCGAGCCTCGGGACCCCGGGCCGGTTCAGCCATTGCGTGAAGAACCAGCGCAGATCCTGGCCTGACACTTCCTCCATGACGTGCCGCAGGTCGTCGGTCGACGCGCTGCCGTTCATGTAGCGCCGGTAGTACTCGCGAATGCCGCGCCAGAACGCCTCGGTGCCGATGCGATGACGGAGCATGTGCAGCACCCAGCCGCCCTTCTGGTAGACGAACCGGTTGAGCACGCGGCCCATGTCGGCGAGGTTCCGGTGGATGACGGGCGTGTCGGGCGACGTGCGTTCCGCGTTCAACACTGTCCCGATGTCGCGCCTGAGGCCGGCCACCATCGCGTCCCGGCCCGAGTAGTGCTCGTTGAAGAGGTGGGTGAAATACGTCGCGAACCCCTCGCTCAGCCAGACATCGTCCCAGTCACGCTCGGTGACGGCGTTGCCGAACCACTGGTGCGCGATTTCGTGCGCGACGAGGTTCGTACCGGGCGCGGCGCGGACGCCCTTCTCGCCATAGAAGATCGCGCTCGCGTGCTCGGTGCCGCCGCCGATCCCGGCGGCCGCCACGTTCGCCAGTTTTTCATACGCGTAGGGACCGACGAACTCGCTGTAGAACTCGAGCGCCTGGCGCGCCGGCCCTTCGAAGTAGATCGGCCCGGCGTCCTTGTCCTGTGGGGCCACCCAGGTCGACAGCTCGACTCCGCGAACGCGCCCGGCGTAGTGCACGTAGAACGGCGCGACGCCGACGGCATTGAGCCACGACGAAATGGGCACGCCCTGCTCGCCAGTGTGTGAGCCGGCAGTCCGCCGGTCAGATCCTGTTCCTCGACCAGCAGGCCGTTGGCGACGACCTGGTATCTGGCGGGAGCCGTCACGACGAATTCGCTCGTCGCCTTGTCCGAAGGATGGTCGATCATCGGCAGCCACTCGCGCGCGCGGTTGGGCCAGTTCTCGCTGAAGGCGCTCCACTCGCCGTACTTGTTCTTGAGGAGGCGCAGGCCGTTCGCAGGGACGCCGGCGTAGCGAATCGTGAACTGGCGTCGATCGCCGGCGGCCGGCGAGGCCGGCAGTGTGATGCGTCAGTCGATTCGCCGTGTGCGTGAACTGGACCGCGGCCGATCCAGTCGTCACCGACGAGACGGTCATGCCCTTGTCGTTCGCCGGTGACGCCAGATCGAGCGCGACCGCCGTGACGCCGGCGGCCGTGAACCGGAACCGGACGGTGGCTTCGCCGGTGATGTCCGGCTTCGTGTCGTCGATGCCGATCCGAAAGACGTAGTGTTCCGCGTCGATTCCTGGTTGTCTCGGATACGTGTCCGCGCCCATCGACGTGGACGTCGACACGGCGGCGAGCACGATCGTGACAATGCGTGTGGACAACCTGACGGCCATGGCGCGGACTCCCCGGACAGCATACGCCAGGGGTGCCGGACCAGAGCAAAAACGCTCTAGGCTGCGCTTCCGCCGGTCGCCTTCCGCGCCTGGTAGCGCTCGATCGCCGCGCGCGCGTTGAACAACATGCGCTCGCGACCAAGCCGCTTGTCGAGGCCGGTGTTTCGTACCGTCGCCAGCACGCCGGGATTGAGCGCGGCCAGCCACACCTCGACGCCGCTCGCGGTCATGCGCCGCTCGCCTTCGATCAGCATCTGCAGGGCCGAGTACTCGATGTCGGAGACGCGGCTCATGTCCAGCACCAGCACGCGCGGCTGGTACTTCGCGACCAGGGCCTGGATCTGCTGCCCCACCTCCTGCGCATTGACGAAGAACAGCCGCCCTTCCGGGCGCAGGATCAGCAAGCCTTCGAAGGTCTCGTCGTCGCCGTGTTCGGGCGACAGCGGTCGCAGCACGTCCTCGCCGCGCTTGCGGCCGATGACGTACACGCGCGGGTACGCGGACTGGCTGGCCAGGCCAATCATCGACACGATGATCGCCACCACGATGCCCTTGAGGGTGCCCAGCAGCAGGACGCCCAGGCAGGCGACCAGGGCCCAGCGGAATTCCATCGTGCGCACGCTGCGGATGGCACGGAACTCCGACGGTTTGATCAACCCGACCGAGGTGACGATGACCACCGCCGCCAGCGTCGCATTGGGCATCAGTCCAAGGATCGGCGCCAGGAACAGCATGGTGGCGAGCGCGGCGCCCGCCGTGACCAGCGAGGCCAGTTGCGACTGCCCGCCGGCGCCGCGCACGACCGCCGTCTGCGAAGTTCCGCCGCCGGCCGGCATGATGCTGAACAGGGCGCCGCCAAGGTTTGCCGCGCCGGTGGCGAGCAATTCCCGGTTCGCGTTGACCGGAGGATCGTCGGTATTCGCGAAGGCGCGCCCGGCCGCGATCGACTCGGTGAAGCTCATCAAGGCGATGCCGAGGGCACCCGGGAGCAACCGCTCGACCAGCGCAGGATCGGGCAGGGTCAGCGACGGGAAGCCCTGCGGGATCAGGCCGACGATCGAAACGCCCATCTTCTCCAGCCCGAGGAACCAGGCCGCGGCGATGCCGCCCGCCACCGCGATCAGCGGGGCCGGCGTGCGCGGCGACAGCCGTTCCATCGCGATCAGCACCGCGAAGGTCGCGAGGGCGACCATCAGCGTGATCGTCGAGGTTTCGGGCAGGTGGTTGACGACGCTGACGGCATCGAAGAAGAAGCCCTGCTTGGTGATGTGGATGCCCAGCAGCTTGGGCACCTGGTCGAGCACGATCACCAACCCGATGCCGGCCTTGAATCCGGTCAGCACCGGCGTCGAGATGAAGTTGGCGACGAAGCCGAGTCTCAATAGCCGCGCCACGACCAGCGCCGCGCCGACGAGCAAGGTCAGCGTCGCCGTCGCCGTCACGAGGCGCGCCGGATCGCCGTCCGGCACCGCCAGTCCCAGCTGCGTGCCGGCGAGGATCGCGATGGTCGTGGTCGAGCTGACGCTGAGCACGCGCGAAGTGCCGAGCAGCGCGTAGATCGCCATCGGGATGAAGGCGGTATACAAGCCGACCGCAACCGGCAGGCCGGCCACCGACGCGTAAGCCATCGCCTTGGGAAGGACGACGGCAGCGGCGGTCAGCCCGGCCACCAGGTCGAAGCGGAAGGTCGACGCCTTCGGCGCGCTTGCCTGGGCGGGAATCGGAGTTGGGGACATCGCGTTTGCTCCTGGTGGCGGTGGACCGCCTCGCGCGCGACGCTCGAGGACGCGCTACGAGCGCGAGCCGAGCAGGCGCGCGGCGACGGCGCGGAAGCGGTTGTGATGCCGGCCGGTCAGGAACATCCAGCGGAGCACGCGCACGCTGACAGCGCCGCCGCCGCTCTCCGGCATGATCTCGTCGAGCGTCTTGAGTGGCTGCGTGCGAATGCGGTCGAGCAGCGCCACGCGGTGCACGCACGACACGGTGCAGAGCGGCGCGCAGCTTTTCTCGCTCGTGCTCTCGCGCCGGACATCCTCGGTGGTGTACTTTGCCAGCGGGATCGCTGGATGCCCGCGCTGCTGTGAGCACCAGTGCACGAGGCCGTCCTCGCAGATGTAGAGATAGCGGCCGCCGGCCCCGCATTGCCAGTCGTTCGCGCGCCCGAACGCAAGGTTCTGCTGGAAATCGTTTTGCTTCTGCACAGAGTAGAACGGCGCCGTCAGCGACGTAATCTCGTTGTAGACGCGCAGTTGCTCCGGCGTCAGCGGGACCAGGCCGCCGTGACCGTTGTGGATCAGGCCGACCGTCGCCGTGAGACCCAGTTCGATCGCCCGCTTCGCGATCGTCAGTGCGTCTTCCGGATGATTCAAGCCGCCACCGAGCACCGAGTTGATGTTGACGCTGAACGCGGCGTGCTTCGCCAGCATCTGCAGCTTCGCGTCGAGCACCTTCAGGCTCTTCTTCGACATGTCGTCAGGCGTCACGTTGTCGATGCTGATTTGGAGGTGATCGAGCCCGGCGGTGTTGAAGCCCTCGATGCGCTTCTCGGTGAGGAGGTAGCCGTTCGTGATCAGTCCAGCCAGCGCGCCGGTTCCGCGGATGTGCCGGATGAGCTCGTCGAGGTCAGGGTGCAGCAGCGGCTCGCCGCCGCTGATCTCGATGTTCGCCGTGCGCAGCCGGGCCAGGTGGTCGAGGCGCTCGCGCATGGTCGCCAGTGGCACCGGCGGAGAGTGCTTGTCGTACTCGTTGCAGTAGGTGCACGCGAGGTTGCAGCGCCGGATCGGCACGATCTGCGCGAGCAGAGGATGACTCGCGGACTGGAAGCCGCGCGCCACCATTCTGGCCTCTCTCCACTTGCGGTGGGCGCTTCGGAGCTTGCGCGGCAGCCGCGGCATACTGAGATCATAATGCCGGATGGCGCCCGTCGGTGATGCCGCCCGTTGATTTCGCGCGCTGGACGACGACGCTGACGGCGTCGTATCTGGCGATCACGGCCGCGTTGATCGCGTTCGTCGGAAACACCGTTCCAGGCCGCGTCTGGCTGGTCGCCGGGCACGTGACGCTCTCCGGGGCGTTGCTGATCCTGGACCGCGCGAGGCCGTCGGCGGGGATCCTTCGCGTGATTCGCGACTGGCATCCCTTGATGCTGTTTCCTCTCCTATATAAGGAAGTCGAGCTGCTGGCGCCGTGATCGGCGACTGGCGCTTGACTGCGGTGATTCCAGCCTGGGAGTCGACGCTGTTCGCCGGGCAACCGAGCCTGTACCTGAGCGAACGGCTGGCCGTTCGTGCCGCTCTCCGAGTACCTGCATTTCTCCTACCTCTCCTACGTGATCGTCATTCCCTCAGTGGCCGCGTACTGGTACGTCAGCGGACGGCGGGCGGCCTTCGGCGAGCTGCTGCTGATGCTCTCGACGGTGCTGCTGGGGAGCTACCTGTTCTTCATCCTGCTGCCGGTGGACAGCCCGTACTACCTGTCGCCGCGCCTGGGCCCGCCGTTCTCCGGCCACTTCTTCTTCGATCTCGTTCATCAGGTGTCGGCGCGCGGCGGCGCGCGCGGCGGCGCGTTTCCCAGCGCGCACGTGTCGGGCGCCGTCGTCGTGAGCCTGGTCGCGTGGCGGCACCAGCGCCGGCTCGCGTACCTGGTCGTCCTGATCACGGTGAGTGTGATGCTCGCCACCGTGTACGGCCGCTTCCACTACGTCCTCGACACGATCGCCGGCGCGGCCCTCGCGGTCGTCGTGGTGATGGCGTATCGATATCTCTCCGGCGGCGGGCCTGACCTCACAACTTCTCGCGCCGGTCTGTAGGTCGCGATACGATGGGGTCGCTTCCCCCCGACGCCTGCATGGCCGATCTCTTCAGGACGACACGTTGGAGCCTGATCGTCGCGGCGGCCGGAGACGATGCCGAGGCGACCGACGCTCTGGCTGAGCTCTATCGGGCCTACTGGCGTCCGGTCTATGCCTATGTCCGGCGCCACGGCCATGCGGCAGAGGAGTCCGACGACCTCACCCAGGCCTTCTTTCTGCATTTGCTCGAGCACCGCGGTTTCGAGCGGGCCGATCGGGCGCGTGGGCGCTTTCGCGCCTATCTCCTGACCGCGGCACGAAACTTCTTGTTGAATGCCAAGGCGCGTGACCTGACGGCGCGGCGAGGAGCGGGGACTCGTCACGAATCGATCGACGCGATCGACGCCGAACGCCATCTCGCGCTGAACGCCGGTGACCTGGAGTCCTCGCCCGAGGCCGTCTTCGAGCGGCAGTGGGCGCTGCGCGTCACAGAACGTGCGTTCGAACGGCTCAAATGTGACTACGCCGCGCGCGGTCAAGAAGAGGTGTTTCAGCAGCTCCGTCCATTTCTCACGTCCGATACTCCGGTACCGGACCGGACCAGCCACGCCGGCGCCGGCAGCGACGCCTTTCGCGCCGCGCTCCACCGCGCGCGCCGGCGCTTCGGTGAAGCGTTGCGCCGCGAGATCCAGGACACCGTCGCCGACGAGCACGTCGACGACGAACTGCGACACCTCATACAGGTGTTGACGCTGTGAGTGTTGCTGAAGCGGATCAGCCGACGCCGTGTCCGCGCTGTGGCGCACGGCGGCCCAGAGGCTCGCCGCTCGGCGAGCTCTGTCCCCGTTGCCTCATGACGCTGACGAGCGGGCCGGACGATGAAGTGCCGCAGGCCGACACGCCCGGTGACGTGTTTGGAAAGTATCGGCTGATCGAGAAGCTGGGCGAGGGAGGCATGGGCGTCGTCTGGCGCGCCCAACAGGACCATCCCATTCGTCGAGTCGTCGCGTTGAAGATTGTCAAGGCCGCGCGTGTATCGGGCCAGGTCCCCTTGCGGTTCGAGTCGGAGCGCCAGGCACTCGCGATACTCAATCACCCCAACATTGCCACCGTCTTCGACGCCGCCGCGACCGACGACGGACGGCCCTACTTCGTCATGGAGTATGTGCCCGGATCGCCGATCACGCAGTTCGCGGATCGGCACGGGCTCAGCATTCGTGCGCGATTGGAGCTGTTTCTCCAGGTCTGTGAAGGCGTTGAACACGCCCACCAGAAAGGCCTGCTGCATCGAGATCTGAAGCCCGGCAACATCCTGGTCGCGAGCCAGGATGGCCGGTCCGTTGTGAAGATCATCGACTTCGGCATCGCGAAGGCGACTGGCCCGCAAGTGACCGCCGGGATCGTGGAGACGCACGTCGGCGTCCTGCTGGGGACGCCCGAGTACATGAGTCCCGAGCAGGCTTCACTGACGCCTGAAGGCGTCGACACGCGGACCGACATCTACTCGCTTGGCCTGGTGCTCTATGAGTTGTTGACCGGTTCGCTGCCGTTCGACGTCCACAGTCTGCGGCGCCGGCCCGTGATCGAGATGCTGCGCGTGATCCGCGAAGAGGAACCGCCGCGGCTGACGGTCCGGTTGACCGGTCAGAGTGAGACGGCGCTGCAGGAGATCGCCCAGCGCCGGCTCGCTCAGCCACGCGCTCTCGTTCGCCAGTTGCGAGGCGATCTCGAATGGATCACCGGCCGCGCGCTCGAGAAGGAGCCGGCGCGCCGCTATCCATCTGCGTCAGAGCTCCGGGCGGACGTGCAGCGCCATCTCTCGAACGAGGTGGTGCAGGCCGGACCACCTTCGATTGCGTATCGAGTACACAAGTTTGCCCGCCGGCATCGCGGGATCGCCGCGATTTCGATCGCCCTGGTCGCCACAATTGTCACCGCTGCTGTCCTCTCGACGGTGTTGTGGATCCGGTCGGAGCGCGCGCGGCGTGACACCCGAAGTCAGCTCGTGGCGACGCTGGTCGCCGGCGGCGTCGCGCGGATGGATGCGTGGGACTGGGCGGGTGGTCTGCTGTCGTTCGTGAAGGCCCTCGAGCTCGAGCCGGATCGGGCCCGCGAACGAGACCATCGCGTCCGGATCGGGCAGGTCTTGCAGCGCATGCCACGCCTGGTTCGCTTGTGGGCGCATGGTCTTCGAGTCAAATCCGTGAGCGTCTCCGCACAAGGGATCGTCGCGTCCGCAGGGACGGACGGCATGGTCCGCTTGTGGTCGATTCAGACCGGACAGCAGATCGGTCAGCCCTTGCGCCACGACGGAGCCGTCAACCATGTGGTGTTCTCGCCCGACGGCATGTGGCTGGCGAGCGCCAGCGACGATGGGACGGCGAAGATCTGGAGCGCGTCTGATGGGGCGCCTGTTGGCCAACCGCTTCGGCACGAGAAGGGCGTCGCCGAGGTGGCCTTCTCGCCCGATTCACAAGTCATCGCCACCGCGGGGGCGGATGGCTGGGCCAAGCTGTGGCGCCTCGGCAGCGATATGCCCTACGTGCAGATCAACCTCGGAGCTGCCCTGTTACGGGTCGTCTTCACCAGGGACGGGTCGCGATTTGCGGCTGCGGCCACGGAAAAGGACGCTCACCCATTCGCGGTGCGCGTGTGGTCCACCAAGGATGGCAGGCCCGCCGGCAACTGGATACGAGGGCAGCCCGGCTGGACGCTGCACGACATGGATCTTGCGCCCGACGGGGCGCATGTGGTCGTGGGAGGATATCTTGGCTGCTTCTGCGCGCGCCTCTGGAACGCGTCCACTGGAACGCCGGTCGGCGATCCGTTCGTGCATCGGAACGCCATCGTGTCGGCGCGCTTCAACAGCACAGGGGCCATGGTGCTCAGCGCCGGATACGATCGTGTGGTCCAGGTCTGGACCGTGCCCATGGCGCAACGCGCAGCGCCACCCTGGACAATCGGCGGGTGGCCTGAGTCGGTCCGGTTCACGGCCGATGGGCAACTGCTGGCGGCGACGGCTAGTGGCGCGGTGGAACTGGTTTTTCCTGGCTCGCCCGCTGCCTACGAGAACTTCCGGCGGCTTCCGACGTTCATGCACGCGGGCCCGGTCACATCAGCCACGCTCGATGGTTCCGGACGCTTTCTCGTGACATCGAGCAGCGACGGCGGGGTGCGGGTGTGGGATCTTGCTCCCGCACTCGTCACTGAGGCCCCATTTGCATGGTACGGGTCCAGATGGGGTTCGCCGGTCATCTTCGCTGAGGGCGGACGCCATCTGGTGTCGATGCAGCGCATCTTCGACACGACATCGGGCCTGCCCGTGATTCCGCCGCTGCGTGTGGACACCGACGATTTTCACGTCACGGTCTCTCGAGACAGCCGGCTCGTCGCCACCGCCGGTGCGCGTCAGGTCCGTGTCTGGGACGCGACGACCGGAGAACCGGTCTCGCCCGTCCTCAATCCTCGCGGGGAGCTCCGGATCGGCAACCCGCTTGCCTTTTCTGCCGATGGCCGGCGGCTGCTGACGTTGAGCAATGCCGATGGAATCGGTGACGCCACGGTCTGGGACATCGCGACCGGGGCGCGCGCCATGACGTTGAAACACAACGGAAACGTCACCGCGGGCGCGTTCAGTCCAGACGGGACCCTCCTGTTGACCTCGAGCACCGAGCGAGACGTCAACTTGAGGATCTGGAGGCTCGATCAGCAAACGCTGGTCTTCTCCGGGCGACACCCGGAAGGCGTGTTCTCGGCGATGTTCGCCGGGCCTGGCCGGATCGTGACAGTGGGCTTCGACCAGCGAGTGCTGGAATGGCGCCTCGAGTCCACGCTGACGTCGAGTGAAGTGCTCGAATTGCACAGCGAGCCGAGGCTGCTCGATATCGTTGGGCGGACAGTGATCGCCGGCGGGCGCGGCGGTGACGTCCGCGCGCGGACGATCGGGTCCGGTGCTCCGACGCTGACGAACCTGTCTCAAACGGGCGCGGTGATGTCGGCTGATGTCTCGCCCGATGGTGAGTGGCTCGTCGCGAGCGGGGACGACGGGCGCGCACAGCTCTGGAACCTGCGATCCGGCGAGCGGCTCTCGCCCCTGTACCAATCGAGTAACCCGATTGAGGTTGTCAAGTTCTCGCCGGATGGCGGGACGTTCGCCATGAGCCTCGCGGGCGTACACGTCCACGAGCTGATCCCGGACGCGCGGCCGGGCGGGCTGCTGAACGACCTGGCAGAGCTCCTGAGCGCGCGGCGGCTGGTGAACACGAGCGACAGCCCGCTGCGCCTGGAGGATCTGACAGTGAGATGGAATCGTGTCTCACTGGCTGGCGCACCAGAGGTTCGGTCCGTGGCGCCGTCCTGGCATCGCAGACAAGCGGCAGCCGCTCTGTTTCGTGGGAACCCGGCGCTGGCTCTCGATCACCTGGCATCGCTGCGGACGGAGAGTCGCCTGTCGTGGACCGACACCATGATTGCGCTCGCCGCCCTGGCCAGAGCCGGCCGGTGGATCGAGGCTGGAGAAGAGGTGCAGCGCCTTGCGGCGCGGGATGCTGCGCCGGAGTTGATCTTCGTGGAGGCCGTTGCCGAACGTCATGCTGGCAAGCCCGCGTCGCCGCAGATCTCGTGTCGCGGGCTCCTCACGCAATACGCCGCGACGCGCAATCCCGACCGCGCTCTCTGGATCCTCAGAATCTGCCTGCTCGAACCCGATGCCGCAGAAGCAACGTGGGCAGCCACTGCCCGATTGCTCGACGCGGTCGTCAATCTTCGAACCTACGGCACACGGGAATCGCTCGAGGGAGCCGTCGCGGTCCGCTCAGGGCGATTTCGCGAGGCCATTGATCTGCTGCAGCGCGCCATTGCCGCTGGTGAGCGTACGCCGCACACGATGCTCTTCCTCGCGATGGCGCTGGCACGCACACACAGGCCAGCCGAAGCCACGAAGTGGTTGGCTGACTCGGAGAAGTTCACCTGGCCCAGAACGAACGCGTTTTCACAAATGGCGTTCCGCGATGCCTGGTTCGAGGCGGAAGCGGTGATTCTCCGCGACGAAGTCAGAAAACTGCTCGAACGGTAACCCCCGTCACATTCCAGCGCCGACCCTGTAGATCCCTGACAGCACGTTGTGACAGGCGTGCGTGGTCGAGAGTCCGACAAAAGGAGGGCGTCATGCGCCTGTTCGAGAGAACCGCATTCGTGGTGGTCTGCTTCGTCGTCGCCGGGTTGACGCTCGCATCCGCGAGCTCCGACACCCTGGTCGTCCATCCAGGCGAGTCGATCCAGGCGGCGGTGGACGCCGCCTCCCCGGGCGACACGGTGGTCGTGCGGGCGGGTACGTACCGGGAGAGCGTACGGATTCAAACGGACGGGCTCACCCTGCGGGCTCAGGGAGCAGTCACGCTCGAACCCCCGCGCTATGGCGAGGGCCAGTGCTACCTGCCGGGCCATGCCGTCGGCATCTGCGTCATGCGGGCCGCTGTCGAGCCGGGCACGTCGGCATACACGCACCCTGTGCGTGACGTCACCATCACGGGCTTTCGCGTGACGGGATTTCAGGGCTCCGGCATCTTCGGATTCGGCACCGAAAACCTGACCGTTTCCCACATTGTGGCGGTCGACAACAGCGCGTACGGCATCGCGTCCTTTAACGGGGAGGGCACCCGGTTCACGGACAACGCGGTGAGCGGCAGCCACGATGCGGGCCTCTACATCGGCGACTCACTCGACGCCGACGCCGTGGTGCGTGATAACCGCGTTTGGAACAATGCCTTCGGCATCCTGGTCAGACATTCTCAGCGTGCGGTCGTCTCGGACAACGACGTCTGGGACAATTGTCTCGGCGTGTTCCTGCTGGCGGATGGTCAAGCGGGCGGGAGCGGTCAGACCGCGGTACTGAACAACACCGTGAATGCGAACACCCAGGTGTGCACGCAGTTCGCCCCAGGCTTCCTGCCCATCCTCGGCGGCGGCGGCATCGTGCTCGCCGGGTCGCAGCACAACGTCGTTGCTCAGAACGTGGTCAGAGACAACCAGGGCAAGACGTTGTTCTCGGGGGGCATCGTCCTAATCGCCACACCCAGACCCAACACGGACGGATCCTTCGACGCCTCGATCGGCAACCTCGTGATCCTGAACCGGGCGCGCGGCAACGAGCCAGCCGACATCGTGACCGACGAGGAGAGCCGACCGAATCTCATCGTCGCCAATCGGTGTGGCACGTCACTGCCCGACGGGTTGTGTGGCTTCTAACTCCCGGATGGCCGCGGTCTGGAGAACACCATGAACCCAAAGCATGTGATCACCCTCGGCGCAGCGATGCTCCTGATCTTCGCCTCACTCGACGTTGCCAGAAGCGAGCGCTCGCAACAGCCGGGACCGAGTCAGTCATCCATGGCGGCGACGCACGTCAAATGTGGCCCGGAACAAAGCGTCGATGTCAACGACCGCCGCGGGCCGCTGCAGCGAGCCATCGATACCTCTCAACCGGGCACTTCCATCCTGGTCACTGGTACGTGTTCCGAGAATGTCACGATCCCCATCGGTAAAGATGAGATCACGCTCGACGGTGGGGGCTCCGCTGCGATCATCGCCGCTGATCCAGCGGTGCCTGCGGTTCTGGTGAGGGCCCGGGACATCACGGTCAGAGGGTTCACGATTACGGGAGGGTTCGGCGGCGTCGCCGTCACTCGAGGTGGAAGGGGACACATAGACGGCAACGTCATCCGCGACTCTGGCTCCTATGGGATCGGCGTCAGTCAACTGAGCGCGGCCGTCATCGTGAACAATACAATCCAGAACCATCAACAGGCGGGCATCGGCGTCGCCGAGACCGCGTATGCGTTCATTGGATTTGTTCTTCCGAGCGACACCGTCGCCAGTCCAAATCTCATCACGGCGAACAGGGCGCAGGGGATCGTCGTGTTTCGTGGCAGCTACGCTCGAATCGTGGGAAACGACATCAGTAACAACGGAGCGAACGGGGTGAATGTACGGGAGGCTTCCTCCGCGCAGATCTCCGACAACACGATAGACGGCAACGGGGCGAACGGGATTTTTGTGAATCAGGGCTCCGGAGTGCTTCTCGGTGCCGATACGGGTAACACGATCTTCACCCGGCCCAATATGACGACGAGGAACAATCTGCTGTTCGGAATCCGCTGCCAGGTGGGCGCCAATGCCGATGGCCGGCTCGGTTCGCTCAATGGTATTAGCGGACAGGAGAGTTATGTCGAGGGCTGCATACCCAGTCTGATTCACTGAAGGCGGTGGAGCGCCCGGCGCGCTTCGGCGAGTTCCGGCAAGTTGGCGTCCGCGTGCTTCCACAGATCGAGGAACCGCCTGTATTCAGTGCGCGCTGCGTCTCGATCTCCGGCTTGCTCGAGCAACCGCGCCAGCCGCAGCACGTAGCGCGGTTCGTAGAGAGCAACCAGTGTCAGCTCCGGTCCGTTCGCGATCAGCCGTCGATAGGTCTCAATTGCCGCAGCAAGGTCGCCGCGAGCGTGGGCGGCGCGCGCAGCACCGTCCCGAAGGATCAGGTTGTTCGTCAGCACCGCACCCGGGATGTCCAGTGATATGCCGCGCCTCTTCAAGTCGCCGACGGAAAACGCCGTGGCTGCACCAGTGGCATCTCCGCGCACGAGCGCAAGCTCTCCCTGCAGCCACCAGTGCCAGAGGCGCTCGACCGGGTGCGACGGCCGGAACGTGCGAGCCTGCGTCTCGGCATGCGCCTCCGCCTGGGCCGTTCGACCCTGGCCGAGATCCGCCAGGGCGCCCAGCGTCTCTGCGATGAACGACCAGTGTCGCGCGAATCCGGGAGGGGCGGCGGACAGCGGGTCACGGGCCGCCGCGACCTCGCGCTGCACGGCCGCGTAGTCCTTTCGCTCGAGCGCGAGCACGGCCGATGTGAGGTGCAGGCCGGCCGCGATGAACATGTTCTTATCGGTGTGCGCCCGCGCCAGTCCGGTCTGCACGATGTGCTCCGCCTCCGCGTAACGCCCGGTGCGAGACACCACCAACGCGTTCACATGCACAATCGACGGCTTGGCGGCAATCGCCTCCTCGTACCGCCCCAGCATGCCGAGTGCGTACGCGAGCCCGGTGCCTGACGGAAAGCCGGGATCGATCGCCAGCGCTCGGGAATACGACTCGATGGCCTCGGCGGGTGCGCCCAGCGACAGGTAGACGCCGCCGAGGCTGTCGAAGGGACTCGGCTCACGGGGCGCGAGCCGTGCATACTGCTCGTATTCGGGGATCGCTTCGGCGAACCGGCCAGCCTCGGTCAACGCGAATGCGTACATGTTCCGCGTCTGGGGCGACGCCGGGAGCACGGTGGCCCCTGTCCGTGCAATCGTCAGCAGCTTCTCGAGATTCGGGAATACCCCTTGGACCGGATGGTACAACTCGAATGCGACGGGGTACGCCTCCTCGACGTCGGGAAACCGGGTGAGCAACTCGTCGAGCAGCTGCGCCCGGCGGCCAGGATCGCCGTGTGGGTCAGCCTCGAGCGCGACGGCGAGGAGCAGACGATGCCGTTCGCTCAACTTCGCGGCGTGTGCTGATGCGTTGCTGAGCGCCCGGTCGCGGGCAACGATCTGCCCCAAACCCGCATAAGCCGACGCCAGCCGCAGGTGCGCCTCGGCAAATGCCGGATCGATCGCGATCGCCTGCTCCAGCCACGTCACGGCTTCCGGCCATCGCACGTTCACGCTCGCATCGAGCCCCTTGGCGTACAAGCGGTTCGCAGCAACCGACGTGGATGACACGTCGCCAACTGGCGGGGTCTTCGCCAGCATGAATGTCGCGGCAACAGTGACCGTCGTGAGCACCGCGGCCGCGATCAGGACGGGCAAGGCGGCCCACGATCTCTTCGAAGACGCGTCGGCGGCAGTTCTCGCCTCCTCGAATGCCTGCACCAGTTCTTCCGCCGATTGAAACCGTGATTCCGGCGCCTTGTCCAGCAGCCGCATGACGATGCGCGATAGTGACGCCGGCACGTCCGGGCGGGCTGCCCGAAGATCCGCAGGCTCGAGCGTGAGTGTCGCGTTCAACGTTTCGAGGACGCTGTCCCCCTTGAACGGCCGCTCGCCCGACAGCATCTCGAACATCGTGACGCCGAGCGCGAACAGATCGCTGCGGGCGTCGGCCTCGTGACCCAGGACTTGTTCCGGGGCGATATAGCCGGCGGTTCCGGCGAGGCTCGAGCCGTCACGCCCGGTCAAGTCCGACGAGGTCGCCGGTGCGGTCTTCAGCCTGGCCAGACCGAAATCGAGAATCTTCACGCCGCCATCGGCGCGGAGGAACACATTGTCCGGCTTCAGGTCGCAGTGGATGATCCCGCGCGCGTGCGCTGCCGCAAGTCCACGCGCAATCTGCTCGCGTCGACGGCCGCGGCCGCATCGAGTGACAGCGGTCCGCGTTTCAGGCGCGTGCGAAGGCTCTCGCCGTCGACGTATTCCGACACGATGAACGGCACTCCGCCGTGCTCGGCGACGTCGTGCACCGACAGGATGTTTGGATGGTTCAGCGAGCCGACCGTCCGCGCCTCTTCTGCAAAGCGTCGAGCCCGCTTCGGATCGCTGGAAAGGTGTGGCAGCAACAGCTTGATCGCGACATCGCGATTGAGCCGCTCGTCTGTGGCCCGCCAGACCTCGCCGACAGCACCAGCGCCCAGCAGCTCGCGAACGGTGTAGACGCCGAGACGTTCGCCCGGGCGAAGACTCCATCCGTCGGCGGCCATCGCACGGGCCAGCCGCTCCAGGGCCGGTCGCTCGAGAAACTCCTCCGAGCTCCCGGCGGCGGTGACCAATGAGAGGACGTCGCGCCGCAGCTGTTCGTCTGTTCCGCACTCCCGCGCCAGGAGGGCGACTCGAGCGTCAGCCGGCAGATGCAGCGCCTCGTTGAACAGGCGATCGAGTGTCTGCCATCGGTCAGCGCTCATGACGCGCCGGCCGCGCCCACGAGCTCGCGATACAACCAGGCGCGCGCGAACGCCCAGTCGTTCTGCGCGGTGCGGAGCGAGATGCCCAGCGTCCGGGCCGTTTCTTCCATGGACAGTCCGCCGAAGAAACGGAGCTCGACCACGCGCGCTTTACGCGGGTCGTCTGCGGCCAGCCTTTCGAGCGCATCGTCGATCGCGACCAGCCCTGCGTCGGGTTCGGCAGCCGCCAGCTCGATGTCGTCCAGCGACACGCGCACCGCACCGGGCCCACCGCGACGCTCGGCGCGGCGGCGGCGGGCAATGTCCACGAGGACGCGCCGCATCATCTGCGCCGACACACCGAAGAAATGGCCACGGTTCTGCCAGCGGACACCCTCCCACCCGATGAGACGGAGACACACCTCGTTGACGAGGGCGGTGGCCTGCATCGAGACGCCTGGGCGCTCCCCGACGAGACAACGGAGCGCGATGCGGTGGAGCTCGTCGTAGACGAGCGGCATGAGCTGGTCGAAGGCCGCTTCGTCACCTGCGTTCCAGGTGCGAAGCAGGACGGTCAGGTCGGCGGTCGCGCGCTGCTGGCGAAGCTCCATCGAAGGTTCCCGGAGGCCCAATTCTAGCAGCGGGCCAACTGAGGAGGAGCGTGCCATTGCACGTTCGAGACGCCGGTTGCGCCTTATGTCAGGGGCGGACGCAGCGTGAGGAAGGCGCTGTGTCGCCGTGCCTCCCTGGAGGTGTTATGCGTCTGACATTTCGATTCCAAGCGGCGGCCGGCGTGCTGGTCTGCAGCATCGTCGCGTCTGGCTGCAGTTCATCGGCGACCGCGCCTTCGCCATCCCGGACGTCGGCTTCGCAAACATCGAGTGGCGCCGACTCGCAGCTCGTCACCCAGCATCTGGGGCTCTCAATTGAGGATCTCGAGAGCCGAGGCTGGGATTGCCGGCCGGCACCGTTGGCGCCCACGACGGTGACGTGCAGCCACCCGAATCAGCTGCATCCGGTGCTGATTCCCGGTCCGCCGCCGCCCGAGGACCGGCCCGCCCTGATCAGGTTGCACGTGTTTGATAACGGAATCTATGCGGGCACCAGCGTGCTGGTTCGATCGAATCTGTACCAGGGCCAGCCGTGCCCGTCGACGGGCGGCCCCTACAGATTCATCGCACGGATTGGCTATTACGAGTGTCGGTTTTAAGTGCAGAGGGGGTCAGAGCTGTTTTCCACAGATTTGCGTGAACTGGTGCCAGAGCTCGTTTAGTTCGGGCCGAGCTCTGGCACTGCTGGGGGCAAATCTGTGGAAAACAGCTCTGACCCCCTTACGTCAGAGGTATCGGAACAGCGGCGGAAAGACGATCACGACGATCGCCGCCCACGCGGCGTAGACCGGCAGGTAATCCGTCTGCCACTGTTCGAGGGACGTGAACGATCCGCGCCCTCGCAGAAAGCGGATGTAGAGCACGGCGGACCACGCCAGATTGACCAGGAGAATCACGTTCTCGCCCAGGGCGGCCACGCGGTTCGGGCTGAAGCCGAACTCGGTGATGCGCGCGGCGATGGCCCACAGCGCGACCGCGTCGGCCAACAGCGCACTGACCACCAGCACGACCTGCACCACATCGAAGGTGTCGGGGGGCGACTGCGGGTCCCGGGCGGAGGCGGAATAGAGCAGAAGGCCGAGGACCACCACCAGGAGCAGGTCGAACGCGATGAGCACGTCCCGCGTCGATGTCGATGCCGCGTCCGGTCCACAGCAGGGTCCCGAGAAACGTGATCAGCACGGCGGCGAACAGCGGTGTGAACAGACGCGTCAACACCGGCGCCATGTTTTCGATCACGCTTTGCTTGGCTTCCACCAGCCAGGAGGCGACCAGGACGGCGCCGGCCGCTCCGCACGGCAGCAGCCACGACTCGATGAACGGCTCGACGTTGATCCCGATGGCCTGGAAGATCATCGCCATGAACGCCGTGAGGACGCCGCCGCCGAGGGCGATCAGGACGTAGTAGATGAACAGCTCGCCCGAGAATCGAATGAAGTCCATGCGGCCCTCGACCTGGCTCCAGCGGCCGCCGGCGTACGCGATTCCCACCACCAGCCAGAGCGCGATCGGCAGGTGCAGCGCCGTGAGCACCTCGGTGGAGCCGCCCCGGGCGAAGGGATAGACGTTGGCGAATACGCCCGCCGCGACGAACGCCACGGCCAGCCAGCGAAGAGTGCGGGTGTCGAGCCGCCGTTTCCAGACGAAATAGCCGGTCAGGAGCGGCAGCACGAAGAGACTCGCGTTGCGGGCGTAGAAGCCGGACGTCCTCATGCCTTGTGCTCGTCCAATTGCAGCCCGAAGAGCGCCGGCACCTTGATGGCCACGGCCGCAGCCACCGCAAGACAGAAGGCGACGATGGCGTCCGTTTGGCCCGGCGCTCGCAACTCTCCGGAATCCGACGGCACGAGCACGAGCTGCTTCCAGAGGCGGTCCGAGTGCTCGCGCGCGAACTCCCGAGAGAGGGCGTCGAGGTTGCCCATGCGCTTCACCGCCACCAGGAACGCTTCATCGGTCGCGAGCCCCGCATCGACGAGACCCGCGACCTGCTCGCGCAGATGGTCCTCGAGCTCCGCGACATCGACCGAGTGGATCGCCTGCCGGCGGCGGAGGTAGCTCCGCCACTGGTCGATCTGCTCCTCGAGCGATACCGCGTGACCTGGAGTCGGCATGTCAGGCTCCCTGTGGCAATGGCGCGGCTGACGCCGGGTGGCTGGCCGGGAGTGAAAGGGAGAGCGCCTGCCAGATGCCCCGCAGCGTAGCGTCCACCGCTTGCCACTGCCTGCGTTCCTCGGCGAGCTGAGCCCGGCCCTGCGGACGTGATCCGGTAGTACTTGCGACGGCGGCCGCTCTCCGCGACTTCCCACCGCGCCTCGACGTGGCCGAGCCGCTCGAGCCGATGCAGAACGGGGTAGAGCATCCCGTCCGTCCACTCCATGCGCCCTCCGGACAACTCCCGAACCCGCTGGAGGATGGCGTAGCCGTAGCTGTCCCCTTCGGCCAGGATCGCCAGGACGATCGGGGTCGAGGAAGCGGCGATCAGGTCCTTGTTGATTTCCATGGATGCTCAGAAAATGCGGGGGGACTTCGTCCCCGCCGCACCCCCCTGCGCGCTCGCTCGCGGGGCCCCACAATCCCCACTCCGCTCGCGCGGCTCGCTCGCTGCCGCTCGCTCGCGGCGCCACGTGCGTGGCAGTATTATGCATAGCAGTATTAGGTATGTCAACCATACGACCCGGTCGCTGGCCGATCGGCTCGGGAGCGATCGCGGCGGGTCGTCCTACGATTTGCGGAGAACGACGTCCGAGCTCATTTCCGCCTCGTGTTCTGGAGTGCGCGGCTCGGGGGCCTTCACCGGCTCGTCGAAGTTCAGCCGCGGGACCGAATCGCTGGCCCGGGTGCGGAGACGCGGGAACGGCTCGACGGGCTCACCGATGCCGAACCACGCAAGCAGCCGTCGGACTGCGACGAACCGTCGGGTCACGGGCTGCGCGGCCTTCGGCGGCCGCCGCCACCGCCGGCGCTCTTCCGACGGCAGCCACGTCGACAGATGCGCGAAGCGGTCGGACGCGCACACGGGACAACTGCTCTCCACGTGCAGGTTTTCGCAATCAAGACAGAGACGGGCGACGCGTAGTTGCATGATGTGGCGCGGTGACCCGCGTGGTGAACCACCCTCGCAATCGGCAACTGACGACCTGGCTTGAGTGATGCGAGCTCTGGGCCGGTCCAACGTCGAAATAGCGGGAACGCCCCTTGACGCGGGCCGTCTAATCTGACGTCTAATACCTCGAACCAGGAAGCGAAAGCACTACTACCGTGAGGAGGCTCCCATGACTCGCATCGCAGGCGTGCTCGTCGTCGTACTCGGATTGATGGTGGTTCCCGCACTCGCCAAGGGCACCGGCAGTGCCGCTCAAGGCGGCAAGGCCGAGGCCAAGACGGTCAGAGCCACGGGCACGGTCTCGGCCGTCGTGACCAATTCGCTCACCGTCAAAGCCCCCAAAGCCGAATGGACCTTCAGCATCGACAAGGAAACGCTCGTCGTGGTGAAGGGCGCCACCCGGAAGAACATGGAACTGAAGGCCGAGGGCAAGTCAGCGAAGCTGACCGACTTCGTCAAGGTTGGCGACGAGGTGAACGTCACCTACTACGACGGCCCCACGAAGCTCGCGACGGAGATCCGCGTGACCACGCCGGCGAAGTAGCCCGGCGGCGGCGCGCTGGCCGCTACCGGACGATGCGTGCCGCGGTGATTCGATCGCCCAGCTCGAGCCGATCGACGACGTCCATGCCGCGAATCACGCGGCCGAGCGACGTGAAGTTGCCTTCGTTGTGCGGCTGCGGCGTGTGTCCCAGCGTGTAACCCGGCCGGCCGGTATCGAGCCCGGCCGAGGCCCAGCTCAGGTTCGCGCGCGTGAGACCACGGCGGTTGACCTCGTCGCGGAGCGTGGAGGCGTTTCGGATCCCCTGCTGCTGTGCCACGAAGTTCGGGACCAGCCGGGTGAATTCGGTGCCGACGATGTCCCCCGATTCGACGACGCGCATGAAGTGCTCGACGCCAAAGGGCGCGTCGCCCGAGTACAGCTCGAGCTCGATCTCTCCCTTCGGCGTCACCCAGATCGCGCGCGGCGCCGCGGCGCCGGTGTACGCGGGCACGATCCAGCGCTCGACGAGCTGACGATATTCACTGTCCGGGCGCGGAGTGCGCGTGACGGCCGCGCCAGTGCCGCGGTTGCCACGGCCCCCGCCAGCCGCGGCGCCGCCGGCCCGGCCTCCGGCGCCCCCGGCTCTCGCGATGGCCGCTTGCGCCATCGCCTCGAACGTCTGCCCGCCAGGCTGCGCCAGCTTCGCGACCGCCGGATCGGCCGCAAGCTCTTTCAGCTTCGCGAGCCCTTCGTCGCCGAGACGGGTCAGCGCCTGAATCGCCGCGGACCGCGCCGCGCCGACGTCGCTCTTCGCGAGGGAAGCCGCCAGATCGAAGGTCTTCGTGCTGATCGGCGCAAGCGTCACGAGCGCGTTGAGACACGTGATGCGCAAAGCCGTCGGCGCCTTCTCGCCGGAGACGTCGAGGACGAGCGGCGCGAGCGGGAGCGCGCGCGTCACGAATCGGCCGGCGCCCTCCGCGGCAGACACCGACAACCACGTGTCCGGCGAATAGAGCGCATTCGCCACCGCGAGAAACGCGCGCTCGTCGTCATATTGCACGAGCACGCGCAGCGCCTCGGTGCGGACGCGACGGTCCTTGTCGGTCTGCACCATGCGCTCGAGGCGCCCGGTCGCAGCCGCGCGGTCCATCTTGGCGGCATCCACGGCCGCAGGCGCGAGGCCGCGAACGGCCCAGTACCGCACGTCGCCGGACGGGTCGGCGGTGAGCGTGACGAGGTGCGGCATCGCCGCGGGATCGCGCGGGCGGAAGAGCGCCCAGGTGGCGCGCCATCGGATCTCATCGTCCTGTGACGTGATCCAGCGGACGACCGGCGCGATGTCCGCGGCGCCAGTGAACCGGCCCCACGAGAGCAGCGCTTCGCCGACGACAGGCGCGGCCGCCGCGGTCGCCGGCGCCGCCGCGAGGTACTTCGACAACGCCGCGCGCGCCTCGGGCGCCGTGATCATCTTTCCAAGCGCCTGTGCCGCTTCGCGCGCGACGACCGGTGGAGTCGCGGGCGCCGACAGCACCGTGCCGAGCCATTCCACCGTCGATGCGTCGCGGAGCTGGCCGGTGGCGAAGACGACGCTCGCGCGGACGTCGACGTCGGCATCGCCGCGCGCCGTTTCGAGCAGGGGCAGCCCTTTGGGATCGGCAATGCGCCCGATCGACACCGCCGCCCGCCGGCGCACTTCGGGATGAGCCGACTTCAGAATCCGCGCCAGCGCGGTGTCGTCGAGCTGCCGCGTGTCCTCGAGCTTCGAGGAGCGTGGCGATGTCGTCGATGTTCGCCGGCGAGAGCGGCGGCCTGGACTGCGCTCCGGGCGTAGGAACCAACGAACAGACCAAAACGAGAGTGGCGGCAACGAGCGTCGTGCGGCGGCTCATGAGGGCGATTCTATCGCGCCGCCGTCGAAGCCGGTCACCACCCGGACCGTAGCCTAACGCCAGTGCTTCGCCAGTTCCTGCGCCCAGTTGGTGATCACGCGAATTTCCGTCAGTGCCGGCCAGAGCTTGTCGAAGAGCACCGCGAATCGCTTTCCGTCCGGCGATGGCGCCATGCCAATGGCGTTCCTGAAGTCGTCATTCGTGGCACCTGAGAGCAGCGGCGCCGGCTTGCCGAGTTGCAGTGGCGATCCGGGCAGAACAGGGACCGCCATCAATCCGGCCCGCCCACCGAAGATGAGCTCGCGACCTTGCTGGGTCCACTTCGCGAGAAAGCCCCCCTGGCTGGACACCGGGATCTTCACACCGGACCCATCCACGGCTCGGAGATAGACCTCTTCCCGGCCGGATTCGTTCGAGATGTAGGCGAGCCACCGGCCGTCTGGGGAGAGATCTGCCGCTGCCTCTTCGAATTGCGTCGCGGCCACCTCGTGAAACTTCCGGTCCGCGAGTGAGAACACGGCGACGGCGTCACCCTTGCCTGGCGAGTAGATCGTCACCGCCAGCCTCTGCCCGTCCTCCGACCAGGAAGCGGGAATAATCTCCCGGTTGGCGGCCTGCGCGCTGTCAACCAGAATGTTCTCGGTCCCGCTGCCATCGACAGGAATGGAGCGAAGATCGCTTCCCGTCCAGTACGTCACCGCGCTGCCGTCATGCGACCAGATGGCGTTCTGCACATCGAAGCGGTAGGTGAGCCTCGCCTCCGTTTTTTGTTCGAGGTCGTACGTCATCAGATAGTTGTTGGCGCCTCCCACCCCCAGCGCCAGGCGGCGTCCGTCGGGAGAGACGTCGATGATGAAATAGTGCCGTTCGGTGGCTGCAATCCGCTCGAACTTACCCTGTCGATCCACCCATCGAACCTCGACTTTGTTCGTCCGGTCACCCCCCGGCGCGAAGACCAGCGTGCCGTCCGGCGAGAGCGCGTACTCCGCGGTTCCGAAGTTCGGCAGGGTCGCCACGTCTTTCAGGATCTGCATCGCCGGGCTGCCGATCTCGAGCGTCGCCGGGTCGAACGGCACGGCGAAGACGGTCGCATGGCGGACGTAGAGCAGATGACCAGTGGTGGAAAAGACGGGCGCGTAGCCGGTGGCGATCTCTTTCACCTCACCGGTCGCCAATGTCACCGCCACGATTCGCGCGTCGTCGTACGTGCCGATGTCGTCCGAGCCGATGACGAAGACCACCGCCTTGCCGCCCGGCAACGCGACGAGCGATCGGTGGGTTTTCTCACGCTTTGAGAGGTCGAGCTTCGTCAGCGGCGCGGGAACGCCGCCGGACGAAGAGACTCGCATCAGGCCGGTTGTTGCCGTTGGTGAGAACACGATGGTGTTGTCGGCCAGCCACACACTGCCGCGTAGCAGAGGGGCGTCGCAGATCCGGACCGGCACGCCTCCAGCGACGGGGACTTTCTTCAGTTGGCCGCCGGCCGCGAAGCCAATCCACTGCCCGTCGGCCGAGAAGAATGGCGCAGTGCCGTCATCGGTGCCCTCGACTTTGACGGCGTCGAATCGATCCAGAGGGCGCAGGAAGATGGCGGTGCCAGTCTCGGTGACGCCGGCGAATGCGATCGTGCGTCCATCCAGGGACAGCGTGAGGGCCGATCGCATGTCGGCATTCGCGAGGGAGACCTTTGCCGGAACCAGCACCGACAGATTCACGGGCGGTGATGTCTCGCGGGCCGGTGCGCGCGCGAGCCAGATCCACATCACGGCGGCGAGCCCGGCGAGCCCCGCGCCAATTGCCGCACTGACCAGCATCGGGCGACGAGATCGGACCGCTGTGACTCCGGGTTGAGCGTGAGCATCGCCCACCCATTTCAGCTGCAGCGCAACGTCGCGCGCGCTTTGCCATCGAGTGTCGGGATCTTTCTCCAGACAGCGCAGCACGACCCACTCCAGCGCCGCCGGCGTCACCGGCGCGAGCGCCGAGATCTGGCGCGGCTCGGTCGCGAGCACGGCGGCCATGACATTCGAGCTCGTCTTGCCGTCGAAGGCTCGCTTGCCGGTGATGAGCTCGTAGAGGACGCAGCCGAGCGCGAAGATGTCGGTTCGGGCATCGGCGTCGCGGCCTTCGATCTGTTCGGGCGCCATGTAGTGCGGCGTGCCGACGATCGTGTGGGCGCCTGTCAGCGCGGCGACGGTGGCCTCTTCGCCTGGCCGTGCGGCCCCCGCGACCATCGGCTGCAACTTGGCCAGTCCGAAGTCGAGCAGCTTGATTCCCGCCTTCGTCGACAGGATGTTGGCCGGCTTCAGGTCGCGGTGGACGATGCCCTTTCGGTGCGCGGCCTCGAGCGCGTCGCAAATCTGCACGCCGACCCGGACGACGTCAGCCGCCGGCAGCGGGCCGGCAATCGGGGCGCCGTCGACGAACTCCATCACCAGGTACGGCGTGCCGTCCTCGGTGCCGACATCGTGCAGCGTGCAGATATTGGGATGATTGAGCGCCGAAATCGAGCGCGCTTCCCGCTCGAATCGCTCGCTGAAATCGGTGCGAACGACCTTGATCGCCACGGTCCGATCGAGGCGCGTATCGCGGGCGCGGTAGACCTCGCCCATGCCGCCCTGACCGATGAGGCCGGTCACTTCGTACGCACCCAGTCGCGTTCCCGGCGCGAACGGCATGATTGGGCAGCATACCGCCGCCCGCAATCAGCCGCCAGACCGAGCCTCAGCGGAAGTTCTCGACGACAAGATGCAGTTCACGTCGCCCCGCGCGGTCAGACGCTGACTGTCGCCGCCCGGGCACAGGTGTGACGTCCGGTCACAGACGGCCTGCGGCCATCTGGTTGCTCATCAACGAGTTAGCGACGGCCCGACAATTGCTACTCGAGCGGGCATGGAGATCATCGAGCTGGTCATCGGGTTTCTCGTGGCTGCGTTCATGCGCCTGTATCTCGCGATTGCCGTGCTCATCGCCGGGCTGGCATCTCCCGAATCGAAGGACGCCCCCGTCCCGCAGGCGGTCGTGTCTCCAGGTTCTCAGTTCGAACTTCGAAGTTGCTCGTCCACGTCCGCCAGCGCCAATTCGAGCATGGCGCGGTGCCGCGGATCGCAGGCGACCTGGAGATCCTGGAGGATGCGCGCCCGGGAGAGCGTCAGCGTCATCCGCTTCGTCTCTGCCTCCCGTTCGTCGGGCGTGAGCTCACGTCCGCTGGATCGCTGTCGGACCTCCGCGTTCAAGATCTGATCTTCGACCGACTTGCTCTCCCAGCCACGGGCCATCACAGTCAGCCGCCCGCTGGCGGAGCCGCCGCAGGCACCGCGCGCACGATGAACCGCTTGGGGGCTGAGCCGGCGTAATAGAACGGGTAGCACCCGACGAGCGTGACCGCGGGACCAGGCGTCGGGTCGATCACGCTGACGTCCTCCGGGATGGTGATTCGGATCCATTCGACGCGGTAGTGCTCGGTGGCGACGGGCGTGTCCAGCACCAGCGCGTCGCCTTCCTTGATGTCCTTCAGTATCCGGAAAAAGCCGTCCCGGTGGGCCGCAATGCCGACGTTGCCCGCCGTCCCGGGCAGGGCCGTGTCCTCGATCCGGCCGGCCGCGAGGTCGAGCACCGCGTCTGTGGTGCCGTCGTAGACCGGCACCTCGAGCTTGAGCCGCGGGATGCGCAGGATGGCGAGCGTCCGCGGCGTTTGCTGCATCAGCGCGACCTTGTAGGCCTTCACCCGGACCGGCGACCAGAGCGTCATGTCGACCTTCGCGCTCCAGGTGAGCTCGCGCGGCGGCGGGGGTGGTGGAGGCGGTGCGGCCGCCGGCGCGGCTGGGTCGGCAACCGCTTGCTTGCTGGCCTGGAGTGTGTCGCCGCCGCGGCCGCACGACGTCAGCATCGCCGCGAGGACGAGAGTGAAGGCGAAGACAGGAAGGGTGCGGCTCGAGCGGAAGCGGTGAAGGACCATTTGGGACACTCGCTCGGTGAATTGAGGGGGGCGCCGCTATCTTAGCGCATCAGCCGGAGGTGGCGCGCCGCGTCAATTCACCGTCCACAACGCGAGCGTCGACACGTCCTTGATGAAGACGCGATTGCCGGAAAATACCGGCGGCGTCCATGTCGCCGTGTCGGCGACTTTGTAGCGGCGCAGCACTTCGAAGCCCGTCCGGCTCACACGCGCGACCACCAACTCGCCGTCGTCTTCGAGGCTGAACCAGAGATCGCCGCCGTGCCCGATCGCGGCCTGACCCGCCTGGCGGGGCTCGGAGCTCCACAGGGTCTGGCCGGTCTTCAGGTCGACGGCAAAGTACTGGCCCATGTTTCGCGTCGTGAGGCCGAACAGGATGTCACCCGTCGCGACGGCGTTGCTCAGCCGGAACGGCGCGTCCGCGTTCTGCCACGCGTCCTCCACCACCCACTGCGTGTCTTTCTTCGCGACTCTCACGGCGACGAGCGGGCCGCCGTTCGACAGGACGATGGTCCGGCCGACGAGCACGGGCGTCGCCGCGTTCGTGACGTTCGGGCTCACGAAGGGCCGTTCCCACAGCAACGATCCCGTGGCGGCGTCGATCCCGACGAGCTTGGCTTGCGTCAGCGTCACGATCTGCCGCGTGCCGTCGAAATCGGCCACGATCGGCGAGCCGTAGGACGGACCGTCACCGTTCCAGCTCCACTTGACCTCGCCGGTGTTCACGTCGAAGGCGGTGATCGCGCCCTGATTGTGACCGCCGAGGTGGAAGACGACGAGCCCGCGCTCGACGACGGGCGAGAACGCGTGCGTCGTGAACATCGGAACGATCGGCGAGCCCGGTTTCTGCCAGAGCTGCTTCCCGCTCGCCGCGTCGAACGCGGTGACGATGCCCGACATGCCGATTGAAAAAATCCGTCCGTTCGAGAACACGGGCGTGGACTTCGGCCCAGCACCGTGCCGGCTCGTCGCGCTGTTCATTTGGAAGGGCGCCGCGTAGCTCGTCTTCCAGAGCACGGATCCCGTCGCGGCATCGATCGCGCTCATGACTTCGTCCTCGCCCAGCCGCGAGAACTGGTAGATGCGGTTGCCCACGACGAGCGGGGTCGCGTAGCCGAGACCGACCTCGACCTTCCAGCGTTGACTGAGCTGGTCGGGCCAGGCCGCAGGTGCTTTGAACCCTGGCACGCTGCCGTCGCGATTCTGTCCCCGCCACTGTGTCCAGTCCTGGGCCGCGGCGGCAGCGCCGGCCGCGACCACCAGGATCACCAAAGTCAGTCTGGAGAAGGTGCGCATGATGGGATCATCTTAGACTCAAGCGCCCACCTACCTCGCTGCGACTATACTGACCGCCTTCGAGTCCGAGACATGCATCATTTCGATCTCAGCGGCCGTCGAGCCGTCATCACCGGTGGAGCGGAGGGCTTCGGTCGTGCCATCGCTGAACGGTTCCTCGAGTCCGGCGCATGCGTATCGCTCTGGGACTGCAACGCCGGCCTGGTCGCCTCCACGGCACGAGAGCTCGGCGAGGCCGGCACGGTGCACACCGCGGTCGTTGACATCTCCAACTACGCCGGCGTCCAGGCCGCGACGGACGCAACGCTCGCGGCCTTCGGCGGCATCGACATCCTCATCGCCAACGCCGGGATCGCCGGGGCGACCGGCCCGACCTGGACCTATCCCCTCGAGGACTGGGATCGCGTGCTCCAGGTCAACCTCACGGGAACGTTCTACTGCTGCCGGGCCGTGGTGCCGTCGATGCTCGCGCAGAAGTACGGCCGCATCGTGATGATCGCTTCGGTCGCCGGCAAGGACGGCAACCCGAACGCGTCGGGATACAGCGCGTCGAAAGCCGGAGTCATCGCGCTGACCAAGTCGCTCGGCAAGGAGCTGGCGACGGAGAACATCGCCGTCAACTGCGTCACGCCGGCCGCCGCGCGCACGCGCATCCTCGAGCAGACGACGCAGGCCCATATCGACTTCATGCTGTCGAAAATCCCGCGCGGGCGGCTTCTGAAAGTCGATGAACTGGCGACGCTCGTGACCTGGTTGGCGTCGGAAGAGAATTCGTTCTCCACCGGCGCCGTGTGGGATCTCAGCGGCGGGCGCTCGACATACTGAACTCGCGCCCCGGACTTTAAGTCGGCGTGTCGCAGGACTTGCCAGCTGCACCAACCTCGAAAATCAACGCAGAATCGGCTGGAATCGCTTGGCCGAATTCTTGCGTTGATCATCAGTTTCCGGATCCAAGCAAGCTACCCGGAGTGGGCCCCCAGGCCCGGGAGAATCCAAATAATGATGAAGCGTACGGTAATTGGTGTGGCGTTCCTGGCATTGCTCGGCGTTGCCCGGCCCGCCTCCGCAACAAACATTGTAGTGAATGGCAGTTTCGAGACCGGCACCTTCGCCGGCTGGACGCAGTTCGGCAACACCGGATTCACCGGCGTTGACGGCAGTTTCGGCGGCGTAAACCCGACCGATGGCGCGTTTCAGGCTTTCTTTGGTCCGGTCGGATCGACCGGCGGGATTACGCAGAACATCGCGGGCTCCCAGGCGGGCCAGAGCTATTGGGTGGAGTTCGACCTGCAAAACTTTGGTGGAAATCCCAACTCTTTCCAGGTGGCGTTCGCTGGCTTCAGCCTCGGGGCCGCCGACCTCGGCGCCTTCAATTACACACACGTTGGGTTTGAGGCGAACGCACTCGTCAACAACCAGGCATTGACCTTCACCTTCCAGCAGAATCCGTCTTTCTTCCTGCTGGATAACGTGAGCGTCCACGCTGTCCCCGAGCCGGCGTCGATGTTGCTGCTCGGCACTGGCCTCGCGGCCGCCGGGCTGCGTCGTCGCAAGAAGGCGTAGATCGCGTCCGTTCGCAATGAATCAACAAAGGGCCGCCCCGCGGGGCGGCTCTTTGTCTGTACGGCACATTGCTTAGTTGCGCGCGGGGCCCCACCCCCACGCGCGGCGCCCCCGACGCCTCGCTACGCTCGGCTGGGGGCGGTCCACTTCTACAATGTGCGGCCGATGCACCCGCGCCTTGCCGCCCTCCTGCAACACTACTTCGACATGCTGTCGAAAGTCGCCGCGCGCATTCGCGCGCGCGCAGACTGGTACCGGGCGCTCGCCTACATCAAGCCGGCCGGCGCGAACCTGTTCTCGCACGAGAACCGGCTGCCGAAGCGGTGCTCGCCGGGATGCGTGTGCAACTCACAGATCTTCGCCGAGAACGGCTACCGGCCGTCGAAGCTGTACGACTTCTATCGCAAGCAGTTCGCCTTGTTGAAGAAAGAGTTTCCCGGCAAGGCCATCAGCTATCAATTGATTCAGGACGGCTTTCCGCTCGTCAACGAGTCCGGCGGCTACGAGCGCGCCGACGGCTCGTCGTCGAACGGCCGCCCGCTGCCGGGCGGTGTCGAGCAGACCGAGCAGATCCTCGAGCTGGGACAGCGCGATCTCGAACGGCTGTTCGTCGTGCAGCACAACGGCCTGCAGGTGTACCGCATGGAGTGCGCCGAGCAGTTCGAGTCGATGAGCGATCCGTTTCCGGCGACGTTTCGCCAGACCTTCAACGGCGTCAGCGCGGGGACGATCGCCTATTTCGAACCGTCCACCTGCAAGGTCGGAACGATCGTCGTCAACCGATAGGCAGCTCAGTGCGTCTGGTCACTCGCCGATGCCGTTGAACTGGACGTCGGCTGCTCCTCTGCGGTGCGCTCGACTTCGATCGTGCATTCGGTGGCGAGCGCCGCGATTGCGCCGACCGCGGCGAGCATGGGCGCGAACACGGCGCCGACGACGCCAATCGTCAGCGGAAACTCAGCAATGACACGCTGCTTCTGGCGTACCCGCACGCGGCGGACGTTGCCCTCTGAGACGATCTCCTTCACCTTGTCGAGAACGGCGCCGCCCTTGGCTTCAATGGTTTCCCAGAACGTGTGTTCGGCCATGATCGGTATGACGTTGATCTGCGCCCGGTAGTTCAGGACGCCGCTTGAGTCCTATACTCAGGCTGTGTCAGGAGCCGGTCGCTACCCGCCCCTCTTCGTTGTAGGAATTGGCGCCTCTGCCGGAGGCCTCGAAGCGCTGGTTGAGCTTCTCGGCACCCTTCCCGCAACCGGCATGGCCTTCATCGTGGTTCAGCACCTGGACCCGACACACGAAAGCCTGCTCCCCGAGATTCTGGCGAAGAAAACGACGATGGCCGTGTCGCTCGCCACCGCGGGAGAAGCCGTGAAGCCCGACCACGTGTACGTCATCCCTCCGGATGCGCTCATCATGGTTCACGAGGGCGTCATCGAGGTGAAGCGGCGGTCGAGTGCTCCCGAACGACCGTTCCCGGTGGATCTCCTCTTCTCGTCCCTCGCGGTGGCGTACGGCGAAGGCGCCATCGGCGTCGTGCTTTCAGGTGCGGACGCGGACGGCTCGCTCGGGCTCCGCGAGATCAAGCACGCGGGCGGATTCACCTTCGCGCAGCACCCTGAATCGGCGCGCTTCCCGATGATGCCAAAGCATGCCATCGAGACTGGCTGTGTGGATCTCGTGTTGCGCCCGAAGGAGATTGCCGGCGAGCTCGCGCGTCTCAGCCGGCGGTTTCGCGTGGCGGAGCCGGGCGTCGAGTCCAAATCGGAGGGCACGATCGACGTTGTCACCGACGAGAATGCGGTCCTGGCCCAGATCTTCAAGAGACTTCGCTCTGCGCACGGCGTGGACTTCACCCATTACAAGCGAACGACGATCAGGCGGCGCATCGAGCGGCGAATGATGCTGCGGCGGATCGAGAGCCTCGACGAGTACCGCGAATCGCTCGATCGCGATCCTGGCGAGCTCGCCGCGCTGTACCAGGACTTCCTGATCCGGGTCACCGAGTTCTTTCGCGATCCGGCGGCGTTCGAGGCGCTGCGTCGCGACGTGCTGCCGGCGCTCTGTGAAGGCCGGTCTCCGAAAGAGCCCATCCGCATCTGGGTGCCCGGCTGCGCGAGCGGCGAGGAGGTCTATTCCGTCGCCATCGCTGTGCTCGAATACTTCGGTGACGGCCTGCCGCCGCTGAGGATCCAGATTTTCGGGACCGATGTCAGCGAGGCGGCGCTGGAGAAAGCGCGCGCGGGTGTGTACCACATCGATGTCCTGCAGGAGGTGTCGGCCGAACGGCTCGAGCGCTTCTTCATCCGGCAAAACGGTGAGTACCGCATTTCGAAGGACATTCGCGATCTCTGTCTCTTCGCGCGTCAGGACGTGACGCGCGATCCGCCGTTCTCGCGATTGGACCTGATCAGCTGCCGCAATCTCCTGATCTATCTCGACGACGTCGCTCAACGCCGGGTCCTGCGGACGTTCCATTACGCGCTTCGTCCGCAGGGCATGCTGTTTTTTGGTCCGGCCGAGAGTGCCGCCCAGTCGCCCGAGCTGTTCGAGCAGATCGACAGCCGATTGCGGGTGTTCCGTCGCATGCCGAACACCGGCGGAGGAGCCATTGCGGATCGAGGTGAGGGCTCGGCCGCGCTTGCGCTCGAGCCCGAAGGCAGCGCCGCGCCGCTTCGCGTCGAGGCAGACTCGCTGCCGCGCGAAGCGGACCGTCTGCTCCTGGCGCGGTATGCGCCGGCGTGTGTGCTCGTGAACCAGGCCCTCACCATCTTGCAGTTCCGCGGCCAGACCGGGCCGTACCTCGAGCCCGCCGGAGGCTCACCCAGCTTCGACCTGCGACGGGTCATTCGCCCGGAGCTGCTCGTCCAGATCCTTCCTGCCATCGGAGAGACCGGCAAGACCGGCGTGGCGTCACGCCGCGACGTCCGTCTCGATACGCGCGAGATCAGCATCGAGGTGATTCCGCTCGCGGGATCAGGCGGCCGACAGTCCTTCCTGATCCTGTTCGACGACGGGTCCCGTCTTCCGGTGGAGAGGAGCCTGCCTGCCGTACCGGCGTTGACCGAATCCGAGAAGGACAGACGGCTCGCGCACGTCGAACGCGAGCTCGAGGGCATGCGTGAGTACATGCGGGCGACGATCGAGGAGCACGAGGCGGTCCAGGAGGAGCTTCGCTCGGCGCACGAGGAGATGTTGTCTGCCAACGAGGAGTTTCAGAGCACGAACGAGGAGCTCGAGACGTCAAAGGAGGAACTGCAGTCCACCAACGAGGAGCTCACGACGACAATCGACGAGCTGCGGAGCAGAAACGAGGAGCTCGCCAGGCTGAACATGGACCTGGACGCCGCGCGCCGGGCTTCCGACGCCGCGCGCTCCTATGCGGACATCATCATCCAGTCCGTCCGCGAGCCATTGGCGGTGCTCGATGGAACGTTGCGCATACTGCGAGTGAATTCGTCCTTCGCGGCGAACCTGGAGATCCCCCGTGAAGCGATTGAAGGCCGATTCCTTCACGAAGTGGGCGATGCCAGGTGGAACATCCCGGACCTGCACCAGAAATTGCGCGCACTTCTGGCCAGCGCTCAGCCGCTGGAAGATTGGGAGGTGACTCAGGACCTTCTTCCACAGGGGCGCCGGGTGATGTCGCTGAGCGCGAGGAGGATTCCCGGCGATGCTGACCGGACCGAACAGTTGTTGCTGGCGATCCAGGACGTCACCGCTCGCGCGGACGTCATGGCGGGGCTCGTCGCCAGCGGCGAGCGGAAGGATCAGTTCATCGCCATTCTCGGACACGAACTGCGGCACCCGCTGACGCCGATCACACATGCGATCTACCTCTTGCGGAAGGGCACCCCGGATCCGGCCACTCTCGAACTGATCGAGACGATCGATACCCAGTCGCAGACGCTCTTGCGATTCGTAAACGAGCTCCTCGACCTGTCGCGCATCAGTCACGGCCAGGTTGAGATCAGGGCGGAACGTCTCGATCTGGCCGCGGTCGCAAGAGACGCAGTGCACGCGCTCCAGCCGTTCATCGAAGAACGACGGCATGTGGTGTCGCTCGTCCTGCCGGCTGCGTTGTACGTCCTTGGCGATTCGGGCCGATTGCGACAGGTCGTCAGCAACCTGGTTGAGAATGCGGCCAAGTACACCGAGCCGGGCGGGAAGATCACCGTCACGCTCGAACAGCGCGGCGACGAAGCGGTGCTGGCCGTCAGCGACAACGGCATCGGCATTGCCGCCGAGAATCTGGAGCGAATTTTCGAGCCGTTCACGCAATCACACCAACCGCTGGTGAGCCCGTCGAGTGGATTGGGAATCGGACTGAGCGTGGTGCGCGGGATAGTGGAACTGCATGGTGGCCACGTCACGGTGATCAGCGCGGGTTCCAACACGGGAAGCGAGTTCGTAGTCTCCCTGCCGGTGTGGGCAGGCGAACGCGACGACAGGGCGTCCCAACGCCTCGTGAACACGCCGGCGCCGCTCGTGGCGTTGCGATCACGGAGGGTGATGATTGTCGACGATCACGAAGAGATCAGGACGTCGATCAGGCGTCTTGCCCGCGGCTGGGGTCACGAAGTCGCGGTCGCCGCCGACGGCTCGAGTGCGCTCTCGCTGGCGGAAGCCTTCCAGCCCGAGTGCGCCATCGTGGATCTCTCGATGCCGGGGATGAGCGGGATAGAGCTGGGTCGTCGTCTCCGGCAGCGTTTTCCTGCGTCGCAGCTCTGCCTGATCGCCCTCAGTGGCTATGCGGGCGCGGACATCCGCGACGCGTGCCTCGCCGCAGGGTTCGATGCGTATCTGGTCAAGCCAGGGGACGTCCACGAGTTGGAGCGACTGCTCGGAGGCGACGCCAGGACGGCGGATCCCTTGCAGTCGCCTGGCGTGGAGTGAGGAGACTCACAGCCGCGAGACCCAGACACCGGCGTTGCCGAACCCGACGATATCCGCGCGTCCGCCGCCGTTGGTGTCCGCGAGGAATCGCGGGTGCTGATCCACGCGCCAGCCGCCCGCATCGTAGCCAAAGTTCGTGACGACGAGCCCGGGCGCGCCGAACGTGCCGTTGGGGAGAGAGCGCGACACATAGACGCCGGCATTGCCGAACCCGACGATGTCGGCACGTCCGTCACCCGTCGTGTCCGCCAGAAACCGCGGATGTTGCTCGACCCGCCAGCCGCCGGCGTCATACCCGAAGTTCCCGACCACGAGCTGCGGCGCCGCGAACGTGCCATTGGCCTGCGCGAGCGAGACATAGACGCCGGCATTGCCGAACCCGACGATGTCGGCCCGGCCGTCGCCGTTCACATCGGCCAGGAAACGCGGGTGCCGCTCGACCCGCCAGCCGCCCGCGTCATACCCGAAGTTGGCGACCACGAGTTGCGCTGCCGCGAACGTCCCATTGGCCTGCCCGAGTGCGACATACACGCCGGCATTGCCGAACCCGACGATGTCGGCGCGGCCGTCGCCGTTCACGTCAGCCAGGAAGCGCGGGTGAAACTCGACCCGCCAGCCGCCGGCGTCATACCCGAAGTTGGCGATCGCCAGCTGCGCCGCCGCGAACGTGCCATTGGCCTGCCCGAGCGCGACATACGCGCCCGCATTGCCGAACCCGACGATGTCGGCGCGGCCGTCGCCGTTCACATCCGCGAGAAAGCGCGGGTGCCGATCGACGCGCCAGCCGCCGGCGTCGTACCCGAAGTTGGCGATGGCCAGTTGCACCGCCGCGAACGTGCCATCGGCCTGCGCGAGCGAGACATAGGCGCCGGCATTGCCGAACCCGACGATGTCGGCGCGGCCGTCGCCGTTCACATCTCCGAGAAGGCGAGGGTGGCGATCGACGCGCCAGCCGCCCGCATCGTAGCCAAAGTTGTTGATCACCAGCTGCGGCGTCTCGTAGCGGCCATCCGACTGCGCTCGCGCCACCCAGGCGCCGTGGTTGCCGAATCCCACGACGTCGGCGCGGCCGTCGCCGGTCGTATCCGCCAGCAACCTCGGATGTCGATCGACGCGCCAGCCACCCGCGTCGTAGCCGTAGTTGCGGATGAGCAGCTGAGGCGCCCATCCGAGATGGCTGGGCGTGTAATTGCAGTAGTCGAACGAGTTGCCCTTCATCAGGCAGACCACGCCGCCGCCGCCGGAGCAGTTCTCGCAGTTGCCGTTGACGACGCCGAAGCGTCCCCACGCGCCGCCGCAGTTGCACCCGCTGCTCGCGTACTCGTCAGGCGCACCGAAGACGTGTCCGGTCTCGTGCGCGAATACGCGGTCGATGTTGTCCGGCCCCCAGCCGTCGTTGTTGTAGTCCATGACCAGCCGTGGTCCGCCGATGCTCGCGTAGGCAAAATGCACGAGCGGATACTTGGTGAAGAACCCGCAGTACGTCCAGCGCGTGCCGAATCGCGTCCGCAGGTCCTCCACGTACGCGGCCACGCCGTTCCAGTCCGCGCTGAACCCGATCGCGCCCATCGCCGGGTCGCGCCACAACGCCTCCAGGTCTTCCGCCTCGGGATCCGCCGGCGTCGTGAGCGTCACGTTCTGGATGTCGTAGGAGAAGCTGATGCCGGCCACGGGGTTGGCGGTCACGAACCACCCCAGGCCGTTCTGGACTTCGGCGACGACCTTGGTGCGCTCGGCGTCCGAGAACTTGAGCGCCGCGGTCGGTCCCTGGACGATGATGATGCCGACGGCCACGGTCCCCTCGAGGTAGGAGCTGGTCGGCCCGGCCGCGCGCGCGCCCACGGCCCGCGCACTCGCACGCGGTGTCGGCACGACCTTCGTGCAGTTCGGCATGTCCCAGTTGTCTCCAGCGCGCGGGCGGTTTCTCTTGGCCGTCTGATACTCGGCCGAGTCTCTGAGCTGCAGCGCGGCCAGGCCCATCCGTTCGGTGTCGGTGAGATCGCCCGGAAGATCGCCGGGCTGGACCCCGCGGGCTCTTGGCTCGCCTTCGGCCTCGCTGCCGGCGGCGACGATGCTGACCCTCCCGTATCGATGAATCACCGGTCCTTGCGCCTGCGCGGATCGCCCCCGCGCATCTGCGGCCGTTGCGCCATCGACCACTGCCAGTTCCCGGATGCCGAGATCCCCTGCCATTCCTCACCTCCGAACGATGCCGCGTTGGTTGACGAAGTGTTCCTAAGACCGGCGGCGGGACGGCGCGTCCGGCGGCTGAAAGCCGGGCGCATCCCACGACAGCCCATCGCCGATTCGAGTCTTTGGCCGTTGTCGCAGCGCCCACGCGCCGGCGAACGACCGCTCTGATTCGCTGAAATCCGGGGGGAGTGACGGAGGCTCGCTGTCGTAGACGCCGGCGACGCCGCGAATGCTGGTCAGCCGCTCGCTCGTGTCCGGATGTGAGTGAACGATGGCGAGCCGTGGCTCGAGGAGCTGCGTGACGGTCGTCACGGATCGCACGGCGGCCAGCGCTGCGCCGAACAGGCGCGGCTCGAAGATCACGAGCAGCTCGCGAGGCACCTCCGGCATACCGCGCCGTCTTGGCTCAAAGGAGTCTGAGGGGAGAGAGCGGCATCGTACATACGAGGTGGTGAGCCGTCAAGACAGACCGAGCAGTGAAGGAGGAAGTGGGCTAAGCTTAGGCGGCCCCAGTCAGGAGCTCGCATGCCTCGTCGAGCGTCTCTCACTCTTGTTGCGTGCGCGGTCGTGGTCGCGAGCGTCATGCTGCCCGCCCAGTCGGCCAAGCTCCGGACGTCGTGGGCCGCGCCGGATGCCGGCCCACTCGACTTTGCCGGGAAGAGAGTCGTCGCCGTCGCGATCAGCCGGGACTTGAATCTCCGCATGTCCGCCGAAGAGGCCCTGGCGCGCGAGATCACCGCCCGCGGTCCGGTAGGCGTGGCCGCCTATCGCGCGATTCCCGCCGAACTGCTCGAGGACAAAGACAAGGCGCAAGAGTGGTTCACCAAGACGGCCGTCGCCGGCGTCATGACCATGCGCGTCGTGAACGTCGACAAGGAGACGACGAGCTCGTCCATGTTGTGGACCTCGTCCTACTATCAGAGCTTCGACACCTACTACATGAACGGCTGGCAGACGGCGGCACCGATGGGCCCTCCGAGGGAGACCACGACGCTGGCGGTCGAGACCCTGCTCTACCACATTGCCGGCGGCGGCAAGCTGGTGTGGGCGGGCACGAGTGAGACGACCAATCCGAAGAACGTCGGCACGTTCGTGCAAGGGCTGGCGAAAGCCATCGTCGCCGACCTGCAGAAAAAGAAGCTCGTGAAGAAAAAGTAGTCGCCCGGCGCGCGCTACGCTCGCTATTTCTTTCGTGGATCGTCAGCGGGATTCACGTAGTGAATCACAAACGGCCCGATGCCGTGGACCTGCACAATCGTTTCCTCACCGGTCCAGCCGAACATTTTCGTGTTCGGCGGTACCACGGCCACGCTTCCAGCTGGCAAGGGTCTGGTCTTCGAGCGGTCCAGTTTGTCACCGGTTCCCATATTCAAACGACCGCTGATCACGGTGACGTGCTCGATCGACGGGTGCCAGTGTCCAGGAATTTCGTAGTTCGCTGGCAGTCGCAATCGAATGGTAAACGGCACCGCTTCGTTCGGTGGACCTTCGATGATGGCGACCTGCGCGCCTGGAGGCAAGGTCGGCATGGCCGACCAGACAAGCTGATCGGGGGTCACCATGACGTGGGTCGCCGATTGAGCGCAAACGTCTGACGGTCGAGGGTTCAGGATGAAGATCGTGAGGAACAGGGGTGCGATCCAGTTACGCATGTTGCCTCCTGGCGGTTCTCGCTCTGACGAGGGCGGCCTCTCTTATCTTCCGCGCGGAAACGATGTGGTCGACGATGTGCTCGGCATCCCGTCCCACACCTCCCACGAGTGCCGAGCTCAGTGAGTAGAGGAAGAGGAGCCCGATGAAGTAGAGACCGGGACAGGCGTCGATGACACCGCGATCATGAATGGGAACGCCGTTGCGGGTCGGGAGCGAGAGATCGATCCAGCGATAATCGGGTGTGAATCCGGTGCACCAGATGACATTCGACACCTCGAGGACCCTGCCATCCTCGAGGACGGGATATCCGTTCCTCACCCCCGTCATGCGCGGCACTCTTTCGATGCCTGCGGCGGCAAAGTCCTTCCGTCGCACGCGGCCCAGCGGGATTCCACGAGGGGGGTCGATGAAGTGGTCACGGAGCTTTCTTCCAAGTCGCGTCTTCACAGTCAGCCGCGTCGCCACGAACCACAAGATGGGCGTGATCAGGTGATCCAGATGACTTCCGGCCCGGGTGGGCTCCTGCCCCGTGTCCCGGCCCGATAACCATGTCCGATGGCGGGGAGCGAGCTCGATGGCGATCTCCGCGCCGGAGTTGCCGGCGCCCACCACCAGCACGTCGCCTGCCTGGATTTGATTTTGGTTGCGGTACTGCTTGGAGTGGAGTTGGACGATACCCTCATCGAGCTCGCGTGCGAACGGCGGTACTCTCGGATTGTTGAAGGCGCCGGCAGCAATGACCACGTTCTGCGCGAACAGCGTGTGCTCACCCGAAACGACCTCGAATCGATCCCCGGCCTTGGACAATCTGTCGACTTTGACCCCGGTTCGGACAGGCAAATCGAAGTGGCGAGCGTACGCCTCCAGATAGTCGGCGGTCTCGTCCTTGGTGGGATACGAGGAGGGCGATCCCGGAAACGGCATCCCCGGCAGACTGTCGTAACGGCCCGGCGTAAACAGACGCAGCGAATCCCACCTCTTTCGCCAGGCGTCGCCGATCCGGTCGTTCTCGTCCAGGATCGCGAACGGCAGACCTCGTTGCTTGAGGTAATAGCCGACAGCCAGGCCTGCCTGGCTTCCGCCGATGACTACGGTTCCGACCTGACTATCGCTCATTCGGCCACCGCCTATCGGGGCGTCAGCTCTCGAGTCGAAAGATCTCCCGGCGACCGCGGTCGACGAGGTCGTGATAGTCAGCCATGGCCTTCCGGAGCGCCTCATTGGCAGCCAGGGTCTGCTCCATGGCAAAGAAATCGTCGATCTTCTCGACCTTCGCCTCGGCGACGATGGTCCAGAAGGGCTCGCCCGTGACATCGGTGAGCACGCGAAGGGGTTCCTGCCCCATTTCCTTCAAGACCGTTGAGATGCTCCGGAACTTCTCAACCATCTGGCGGACCTTCCCGGGTTTGCAGTTGAGGACCTCACGGATCACGTACATGACCTCACTCCTCTCACACGTCGTTCATCGCAACGTCCGCTGGAGAGAGGGTACCGCGAACCGAATCGTCCGGGCATCGGCAGGACTACCCAAATCGTGGCTGGTCGAAAAATGGGTAATTCTATGTACGCCGATCAGGTGAGGTTGTGGTGGAAGGCCCAGGCCGCTGCGCCGGTGCGGCTCGAGACGCCAAGCTTGTCGAAGATATTGCTGACGTGCCGGGCGACGGTTTTCTCGCTGATGAACAGCTCCCCGGCGATGGCGCGATTCGTCTTGCCGGCCGCAAGCAGGCGCAGGACCTGCTGCTCCCGTTCGCTGAGCGAGCCTGGGGATTGATGCACGGTGCGTCCCGACGGCTGCTCACTCCGCGCGAGGCGCGGATCGGCGTTCAGCTGCCTGAACAGCCGCCGCGCGGCCTCCAGATCGAGCAGATGGCCATCGTGATCGCCGCGTCGTTCAGAGACGGCGGCCATCAGCAGACGTGTCTGCGCTTCTTCGTACGGGATGTCCAGATCGCGCCAGGCGTCGCATGCCTGGCGCAGCAACGCCGCCGCGGCGTCGAGCTCGCCTTCGGCCAGGAGGACCGCGCCGGTGGCATGTGCGGATACGGCGGACAGAAGCGGCGTGCCGATGGCGTTGGCGATCTCACGGAGCTCCGCGGCGGCGGCGCGCGCGCCTTCGACATCGGCGGCAACAAGCAGGATCTCGACACCCGCTGCGAGAATTCTTGCGCGCGTCGATCTTGCCGATGTGTCTACGAGGGCACTCCGGATTGACGCCACCGCGTGATCGATGTCGCCCTGAGCGAGCCGAAGCAGTGACAGTCCTGGCTGCGGCTTTCGTCCGCACTCGTTCGCACGCGTGTAGGCCGCTTCCGCCTCCTGGAACTCACCGCGAAGCCGGTGGATGTCGCCCAGCCGGTAGAAGGCCGCCCCGGCCCGCCCGCGCCCGGGCGGGAGCAGCTCGGACGCGGCCCGTGCGTCCTGTTCCGCCCCGGTCCAGTTGCCGCGCCACTGCATGATTTCGGCGCGATAGATCAGGCACTCGCCGCGAAACCGTACGAGGTCAGGTTGACTTGCGCACCAGCGTGAGAGCGATGTCGTCCACTCATATGCACGACGCAAATCGAAGATCTCCTGACAGCCTTCCAGCACGCTGCAGTAGATATCGCCTGCCAACACGGGCAGCACGTCCCCTGCGAGCACCGAGACCATCGCCTCATCGAGCAGTGCCACGCCCTCGGTGATGTTTCCGAGGTGGATGAGGGCGCGCCCGCGTCCGTGACAGGCCAGCGCCAACAGGCTCCGATCGCCAAACCGGCTGGCGATGCCGGCCGCCTGCGTGAATGCCGCGTGGCTGGCAGCCGGGTCACCTTGCACGATGCGTTGAATGGCCGCGGGAATCAGGAGATATCCGCGCACGACGCACTCGAGTTGTCGCTCGTCGAGGACACGCTCGGCTCGGGCGAACCACCCGGCAGCAGGCGCCATCGCGCCGCGCCCTGCCAGTCCAAACCCCACCCAGCATGCGGCTCGTGCGGCCGCTTCGTATTCGCCTCGATCCAGGAACGTCTGATGTGCGCGCGCCATCGCGCTCTCGCTCTCGTCGTCGCGTCCCATGAGGTAGCCTGCCAACGCGAGCCGCTCGAGGTCTTCGGGTTCCAGCGCGGCCTCGCGCTCGGCCGCCTGCAGCAGCCGGTACGATTCGGCCCACGCCTTTCGCTGGAATGCTTCCCGCCCACGCTCTAGCTCCTGCGTGTTCGTCATGTCAGTTCTGAGAAGGCCACAATAGCTTACGCTGAGACATCGGAGGGCACGAAGGCGTTGTAGCATCGACGAGGGGAGGGCGCCGACGCTTCGCCGAACCCGTCCAATGAGAGTCACGTCCCATGGACTCGAACCACTCCGGACGATGAAGCCGATCGTGCTGCAGTTCGTCCTGGGATTGCTCGTGTCGTCCGGCTGCAGGACGATTCCCGGACAAGACGTTCGCTACGAGCCCACGCCGATGCCCGTTGTGCGCGCGCTGCTGGAGCTGGCTGAAGTGGGCCCGCAGGATCTCGTCTTCGATCTCGGGTCGGGGGACGGGCGCATCCCGATCACCGCGGCCAAGGAGTTTGGCGCGCGCGGCGTGGGTATTGAGATCGATCCCGAGCTGGTCACTCTGGCGCAGGCGAACGCCCGTGAGGCGGGTGTCGGCGACAAAGTGGTGTTCAGGCTCGGCGACATGTATGCCGCCGACGTCCGGTCCGCTACCGTCGTCACGCTCTTCCTGCACCCGGGACCGAACCTGAAGCTGCGGGACAAGCTGCGCTCCGACCTCCAGGCGGGTTCGCGCGTTGTTTCTTACGTCTGGGACATGGGTGATTGGAAGCCGACAGAGGTTCGCCGCGTCAACGATCGTCGGATTCTCCTGTGGCGGATCCCGGACAGATCGCCCGCTCAACAGATCTCATCGCGCGGCGAGGCCCCTCGACTCGCTTGGCTCGCTCGGGACAGTCTTCGCGCGGACGTTCGGGCCGAGTGGGTCGCTGACGGCCAGTTTCGTGCGCAAGTTTCAAGAGTTTTCAAGTCGTCAGCTCGCCCGGCGGCGGCGCGGCTTGGCTCGCTGTGCGTCTTCCACGGCTGCCTTGCCGGCCGCACGATAGAACGCAATGACCTCCTCGGCCGTTTTGCCGCGCAGCTTCCGCGCGTGGCGGTCGCGAATCCGCCTGACCATCTCCACGGCTCGAACTCTAGGGGCCTTCATAGGTCGTCACCCCCCTGGGCGAGAGGATGCTCAGCGCCTGATACCCCAATTGTACGTTCACCTCGTTGAACTGGCGAATCTTCTCGAGGCGGACGATGTGCTTGAAGTTCCAGCTCACCAGCGCATCGACTCGCGCGAGGGTGGCCAGCGCGATGTGCCTCATGTCCGCCTCGTATTTCATCGGAAGAATCCTGCGGGCCGCGTACGCTGCTACGAGAGCGAGAACGTCCTCGGTGAGTGGTAGGACGGATCCGGCGATCGTCAAGATCTCCTGGTGCAGATCGCGAACAGCCCTGAGCGAGCGCAGCGAGTCGAAGGGGAGAGATGTCCGAGTGGTTGAAGGAGCACGCTTGGAAATTGCTCTGGCGATCTGCGACGGAGTGCTGCAGATTTCGATTACCGTTGCGAAGCCAATCACTTAACGGCGAACACGTCTACTCCATCGATCGCTGTAAACCTCAGTAGATCTCGCGGAATCGATCAGGTCACGTCACGATTACGTCACGGTCCGGGTGCGGTGAAGGAGCACGCGTTCAGGCGTGTCTTACCACGGTGGCGCTGTTCGTGTGCGCACGCGGACGGTGGACTCTTGCCGTTCGGCGACAGCGATGAACGGCGGTTCGAACCTCCACCGTGGATGCGCGCAACGCGTCAATCACGCCGAGCACGAATGCCGCCGAGATGTGTCCCGGACGCAGGTAGATGATTCCGACAAACGACGTTCCGGTGCGGATGGCAGAACGGCCGAAGGCTGAGGTCGTGCGTGACCACGACGCGACCCTGACTCGTCGCGCGTTCGAGAACGTCGACGTCCGGTCGACCAATCAGTTGTTCGTCCCACGCCGTCCGCAGATCGCAGCCGCGCGCGCGAAGTCCGTCGACGACGTCTGGAGCGATGTTCTCGTCTGAGAGAAGCGGAAAGTCGAGCGGCTTCACGCCGTGATTCTCAGCTCCCAGGTGTGCTCGCCCTTGAGCGCGTCGGCGGCGTACCGAAACGCCGCGGCGAGACCGTCCGGCGTGAGCTGAGGATACTGGGCGAGAATCTGCTCCTGCGTGCCCCGCTGGCGGCGAGCTCGAGCAGGAACTCGACGCTGAGGCGCGTGCCGCGAACACAGGGCTTCCCGCCGAGAATCTGCGGATCGGAGACGATCAGATTTTCAGCCACTGGTCGTGCCTTTCAGCCATGTCGGGCGCGTCGGCGTCTTCAAACACCATTCTAGCCCGGCAGGCGCGGAGCGCGCGCTGCGCGGTTCAAAATCGCCGGGCGGGAACGAGTCGCGTCTCACGCAAGGATTGCCATTCCGTCGACTATCAGTGGCTCCCCAGCGCCTCGACCGGCGTGACGCGACTCGCCCGACGCAGGGGAACCAGCACCGACAGCACGGTGACGGCGAGAATCAGCGCGATTGCGGCGCCGAACGCGATCGCATCGTGCGGCCCCGCCAGCGCAAGTGAGCTGACCACGAGGCGATCGGCCACAAGCGCGCACGGGAGTCCCACCACGAGGCCGGCGGCAGCCGTGACCAGCGCGTCGCGCATCACCATCAGTCGAATGTCATGCGTCGACGCTCCGAGCGCCATGCGCAAGCCGATTTCCGGGATGCGCCTGGTCACACCGAGGTTGAGGACCGCATACAAGCCGACGAACACCAGCAGCGTGGTCAACCCGGCAAAGTAGACGGCGCCAAGGCGCATCATGCGCTCGCGGAGCAACGGGACCGCCATCGCCTGCCGCAAGGGGCGGGCGCTCAGGACTTCGTGTCGTCCAAGGCTCCCAATCGCGCGCCGCGCCAGCGGCTCGATGTCCCGTTGCGGAAGCGGAGACTTCAGCAACACCCCGGGTGACAGGAGTTCAAGGTTGCGCCGAGACTGCTGCCGCAGGGCCGCAAAGAGAAACCGCTGGTTCGCGTGATGCGGTTCGGCGAGCCTGGCGTCCGCCAGCACGCCAATCACATCCAGGACACGATCGGTTTGGTCCCCCAGCCGGACGCGCTGGCCGATCGGATGCGCGCCACCGAACAACTCGCTAGCGAGTCCCTGGGACACGATGGCGACGTGCCGCTGACCGCTGGTGTCGGTCCACGCGAAATCGCGTCCGGCCAAGAGCGGTACGCTCAGCGTCTCGAAGTAGCCCGGCGAGACGTGGAGGAAGAACGCACTGACACTGCGAAGGCCATCGTCTCCGGTGACAGGGCGCAGCAGGGGACTGCCGAAGCTCCACGGTGCGGCCAAACTCAACGCAGCAGACGAGATGCCAGGCACGGCGCTCAGGGTTGAGGCGAGGTTGGTGAGGTAGGCGACTGGATCCGCGGCCGGGGCCACACCCACCTGGTTGGCCAAGCCGATGGTGGTCACGTCATCCGCTTGGAATCCCGTGTCGGTGCGTTCCAGGCGATGCAGATTCGCCGCGACAATCCACGCCGTCACGAACAGCGGCACCGACAGCGCGACTTGAGCGGCGGTGAGCCAATGCCCCCACCGCGTCACGCCGCGGCCTGGCGCCCCGCGAGTGCCACGCATCAACGCGAGATTCGAGGACCAGACGCTGGAGGCCGGCAGGAGACTCACGCACAGCGCGACGGCACACACCAGCACGGCCATCACGCCCAGGACTCGGACGTCGAGACCGAGGTCCAGGGGCAGGGCCTCGGGGTGGTCCCACACCAGCAGCACGAGGCTCTTCGCCGACCACAGGGCGAGTGGCGTGCTGAGTATCGCGGCGACCGTTGACAGGGCCAGCGATTCGCTGACCACCTGGCCCACCAGGCGAGCCCTGGACGCGCCGAGCGCCGCCTGCACCGCCACGTCGACCTCTCGTGTCGACGATCTCGCGAGCAGCAGGCCCGAGAGATTCGCGCAGGAGAGGACGATGGTGATCGCGCAGGACAGCACCAGCAGCACCAGCGTGGGCCGATAGAACAATCCGTATGACGAGTACCCGCGCGCCACGGACTCGACTCGCGGCTGGAGCTCGAGCGTGGGGGCGCGCAATCCAGGCAGCACAGCTCCGACCGACTCGGCCGCGGCCTCGCGCGCCTGCGGCCAAAGCGCCTCCAGCTGTGCCCGTGCCTGCACCAGCGTCACGCCTGGACGCAGACGGCCGACGAGCGCGTTGAAGTGAGTCAGACCTGGTGGAATACCGAGCAGCAGTTGAGGTTCGAGTGACGTCGGCACCCAGGCATCGGCCGGCATGCCAACCTCGAGGCCGATGAACGCGCGTGGCGCGACGCCAATGACCGTTACGACTTCGCCCTGCAGGCGAAACGTCTGACCGATCACATTCGGGTCTGCCCCGAAGCGCGTCTGCCAGCTGCGAAAGCTAAGCGTCGCGACCGGAGACGCCGCGTCGACGTCTCGCGCTTCCACGCCGCGACCCAGTTCAGGACGCACGCCGAGCGTGTCGAAATAGCGACCGCTGACGCCCTGGATCACCAGCCGTTGACTCGTGTTGTTGATGACGCCGCTCGATTCGAAGCGAGAGAAACCCGCGAATCCCTGGAACACCTGCTCCGCGTCGTCGAGTGACGCGAACAGGCTTGCCGGAAGAGGAAGGTTCACCCAGATCGGCCTGCGTCCGTCTGTGCCGGACACGCCCACCAGCTCGTCCGGACGAGAGACCGGGAGCTCACGCCATAGCAGCGCATTGAGTAGGGTGATGAGCGTCAGCAGTGCCCCACCGCTCAGTCCAAGCGCGAGAATGACCAATAAAGCGGAGCCGGGAGTCCGGCGCCAGCTCCTGAGGCTGCGGGCCGTGTCCCGAAGGAAACTTGCAGTCAACGACCTCTCCTGGGCTCAGACTTACAAAGGTTCAGTGGATTGGTCATCCTAGTGTCGGATGATCATCCCCTTTGTCGTGGTGCCCGGCACGCGTGTCCAAGGATTCGGAAAGCTTCTATTTCTGACTGAGCTTATAGCACTCACAACCTGACCGCTCCAGTATCGAGCGGTAGCCAGCATGGACAGCTATCGCTCGTCGACCCGCTCGATGGACCCACGCGCTGCCTCACCCTGCCACTCGCGTAGGACTTGAGGAACAGCGCTCCCCAGTCGCTCGGTTACGACGATCGAGCTTCCCAGCCGTTCGGACTCACAACCGCACATCAAACGCCACGTTGGACAGCAGGCGACATCGCTGACATTCGAAATCGAAGATCCGGTGCAGAGGCTCTTTGCGCAACCAAGGCTTCCCGCAAAAGGGACACTTCCGTTTCCGTTCGGCTGGATCACTGCGGCCGAAGTGCTTCGACAGGTAGTAATAGACCGGAGCCCGCACTGTCCTCTCCAGCCTTCGCGCCAGTTCTCGTCCGTCCGTTGACAGCTCGCTGTCGAAAAGGGATAGCTGATCATGGGCGAAGCGCTCGCCCGGTCCGGTCCCGATGAACAGCCAATCCAACGCCGGCGGACCACGTCCGGAATCTGCCAGAACGACAGCATCCGGTCGGGCCGCGCGCTGACCACCGAGGAACGGACGCGCCTGTTCGCTGCCGCCGCGTCCAACCCGGAGTGGGAGCACGTCTACTGCGCGGCGGTCGTGGCCGCAAACACCTCCATGCGGCCCGTCGAAGTGAAGCACCTGCGCCGGCGTGACGTGGATCTCGTGAAAAAGCTCGTGCACGTCAGGCGAAGCAAGAACGAGACGAGTCACCGCGTGATCCCCCTCAACGCGTCCGCCATCGGAGCAGCCGCACGGATGTTCGAGCGGGCCGACCAGCTCGGGCACACCGCGCCCGAGCATTACCTCTGGCCAGCGTGCCAGTGGGGCCGCTTTGACGCGACCAACCCGATGCTGAAATGGGACACCGCCTGGCGGGCGCTGCGCGACGCCGCGGGTCTGCCAGGGCTCCGGTTCCACGACCTCCGTCACACGGTCATCACCGAGCTGGCCGAGATGGGCGTGGCGGACCACGTCCTCGAGTCCATCAGCGGTCATCTGTCGCGCCGGATGCTCGAGCACTACTCGCACATCCGGATCGACGCGAAGCGCCAGGCCCTCGACGCCCTGGACGCCGCGCGGCGCTCATCCGTAGCGAATGGCGATGGCAATGGAAACGCCGAAAATGAGACGGAAATCCCAGCGATCGTCGAGCTCGGCGAGGACCTTACGTCACAGTCACGTCACAGTTTGGTCATCCATTTGTCGGTGGGGTCGAACTTACGGCGCAGCCGATTCGTCGAGCGGTTCAGATCTCCAAGCGCGTTGTCCAACTCGTCTGTTTTGTCCTTGGCCACGGCTTTCTGCGACTCGGTCGCCGTGCGTCCGCGGGTGCGGCCCGACGCCTTCGCGGACTGCGCGTTGGACTGCCCTTGCTCAGCCCTGGTCTCCGCCCATTTGCGGAATTCGTCCACCCCGTCTTCGACTTTGCGAATGCGGTCGGCGACCTGCACTTTCGTGAACACCACTTGCGCCGACGCGATTCCAGTTACGCTCAGGCATGCGAGAATGGCTCCGACGAGAACTCGTTTGTTCATCATTAGAAGATCTCCCGGCGGCACAGAAGCGATTCGTGGACTTGTGCGCCCCTGATTTTCGGCATGACGTTGCTCGCGCCGTCGGCTCGCGTTCACTTGCGCTTCCCGACCTCCGCCTTCGCCGCTTCACGTCGGCTCCTCTGATCGGCGACCAGACGGTAGGTGATGTAGTACTTGTAGATGTTGCTGACGTACGTGACCGTTTCGCGACCGATCCGCTCCGAGGCGACGCGTTCGACGTTGTTGAACCAGAGATTGGGATCGAGGCCTCGCTTCTCTGTTTCACGCCGGAGCTGTCGCAGGCGTCCCGGCCCGGCGTTGTAGGCGGCGAATGTCATCAGCATCTTGTTCAGGTCGTCCATGGGCTCGTCCTTGAAGTACTGGTCCATCATGAAGCGCATGTACTTCACGCCGGCGTGGATGTTCGGCTCGACCTCGGAGATGTTGCCGACGTTCAGTTCCTTCCCGGTTGGCGGCATGACCTGCATCACGCCGACCGCGCCCACGGGACTCTTGACGTCCTGGTCCAGCGTCGATTCCTGGTAGCCCTGCGCCGCCATCAGCAGGTAGTCGACCTTGTACCCGCGCCGTACTTCTTGAAGAGTCTCGCCCACGGCCTCGAGCTTCTTCCGTTCGGCGTCAGCCGCGGCGTTTTTCACGTACTTGACGCTCTGGAGATAGCGGCGTTCGATGGTGTTCCGAAAGGCGTCGCCCTTTTGGTGCTTTCGGATCCAGTCGTTGACGGCCTCCCGGAGCTTGGGATTGTCCTTGCGAAAGGCGACGGCCAGGCGACCGCCGGTGCGCACGGCGACGTCTTTGTGAACCGTGATGCCGGTGAACACCTGGCTCCAGAACTCGGCCAGGTAGTCGTCCACGACCGTGATCGGGGCGAGACCCGCGTTGACCATCTCGAGCACGTCGTCGTCTTCGAGCACGTCGGGAGCCTCGTCGATGACCACCGCGGGCTTGCCACGTGTTTTCAGTTGCTCGTTCAGCTTGGTGAGGGTGTCGTAATACGCGCTGGCCTTTCGGACGAACACCTGCCTGGCCCGCCAGATCGTCGACCGCTGGCGATCGGCGGCGCTCCCGGTCCGGTGACCACCACCTGGCTCACATTGGTGCGTGTCGGCTCCGAGAAGGCAGCGATCGCCTCCAGTTCAGGCCTGACCGTCACCATGGCCGCGATCATGTCCACCTTGCCCTTCAAGAGGGATGGCGCCAGCAGATCGCGCGACATCGGCACGATCACCACATGCACCTTGAGGTTGCCCGTCTTGAGGTCCGTGTTCAGATCGTTCTCGAATGACTTGAGCGCCTCGTAGGTCAACCCGCGCTCTTGCCCCTTGTCGATGAAGTAGTGCGTGCGGTTGAAGGTCACGCCCACGCGAATCGCGCGGCGCTTGACCATCTCGTCGAAGTCTCCGGTGAACGGCTTGTCCGCCACGAGCCGCACCGCTTCCGGGAGGGCATCGAGCGGCGAGGCCGTGTCCGGGATGGGCGCGTCGGCCGCGGAGGGGCTCGCCGCAGTCGTCGCCGCCGGAGGCGCCTCCTGCTGCCGACCGGTGCAGGCCGTGGCGGCCGCGAGGGCGAGTAGTGCGACAACACTGACGCCCACGCCATATCGCGCACCTCTCCCAAGGTTCGAGGCTTTACTTGACATCGATCTTCACCTTCTCGATCCTGCCGGTGAACTGGTTCCCGTGTTGCCGGTACGCCGCGCTCACGTTGGTCCCTTCGTCCACGCCGACATCCGCCGCATCGTCGGCCGAGAAGATGTTGGCGTTGGTCTGCTCGATGCGGCCCGAGCCGACCTTCTTGCCGTTGACCGAGATGCGTCGCGGTGCCGCCCTTGCCGCGGCCGTTGCCGTCGTAGGCGAAGTCGAGCGTGATCGTCGCCTTGCCGGCGCGAGCCGCTCGCTCGAGTTGACCGTGTACTGCTGCAGGCCGACGAAGTTGTAGGTGTAGGCCGGCCGGCCGTCCTTGACGTACAGGCTCCAGCCGCCGAAGCGGCCGCCCTGGGCGAGGATCACGCCATTGACGCCGCCAGTCGGAATCGTCGACCTCCGCCGTGATCGTCTTCGACTGGTTCTTCACGTTGATGAACGCGTTCTCCATCATGCCGGTCATGCCTTCGTAGACGGTGAGCGTCTTGCGGCCCGCCATCAGATCCGGACGGCCCGCGGCAGCGGGATCGAACCTGACCAGAACGCGGTCGTCGATCGGCAGCACGCGGTAGCGTTCGGCTTCCTTCATGAACAGCGCCTGCAGTTCCTTGAGCTTGGCGGGATTGGATGCGGCCAGATCGGTGGACTCGCTGAAGTCCTCGTCGACGTTGTAGAGCTCCCACACATCCTCGGCCAGAGCCCGCCGCGGCTCCGCTTCCCACGGCGCCTTGTGCACGGTCGCCGCCACCCAGCCGTCGCTGTAGATGGCGCGGTTGCCGAAGATCTCGAAATACTGCGTCTTGTGCCGGTCCGACGGCCTTGGCGTCGTCGAACGTGTAGACCATGCTGACGCCTTCCATCGGCGTCTGCGCCACGCCGTTCACCGTCTTCGGCTCCGGGATGTTCGCCGCTTCGAGCACGGTCGGCGCCAGGTCGACGACGTGCTGGAACTGGCTGCGCACTTCGCCCTTGGCCTTGATGCGAGCCGGCCAGCTGACGACCAGCGGGTTGCGCGTGCCGCCGAAGTTCGACGCCACCTGCTTGGTCCACATGAACGGCGTGTTGCCGGCCACCGCCCAGCCCGCCGCCATGTGCGGGAAGGTCTCGGGGCCGCCCCACTTGTCGATGTTCTTCAGCATGTCGGGCACGCGTCTCGGCGACGCCGTTGAAGTAGGTCATCTCGTTGAACATGCCGGACATGCCGCCCTCGGCGCTGGCGCCGTTGTCGCCGACCTCGTAGATGATCAGCGTGTTGTCGAGCTCGCCGAGGTCCTCGATCGCCTTCACGACGCGGCCGATCTCGTAGTCGGTGTGCGCGGCGAACGCCGCGAACACTTCCATCTGCCGCGCGAACAGTCGCTTCTCGTCGGCGCTGAGCGCGTCCCACGCCTTGATGTCGGCGGGGCGGTTGGCCAGCTTGGTGTTCTCAGGAATGATGCCGAGCTTCTTCTGCCGGGCGAACGTCTCTTCGCGGTACTTGTCCCAGCCGCCGTCGAACTTGCCGCTGAACTTCTCGATCCATTCCTTCGGCACGTGATGCGGCGCATGCGTGGCGCCGGTGGCGAAGTAGGTGAAGAACGGCTTGTCCGGCGTCAGCGACTGCTGGCTGCGGATCCACTGGATGGCCTGGTTGGTCATGTCGGTGGTGAAGTGGTAGTTCGGATCGTGCGGCGGCTCCACCTTGATCGTGCCGTCGAAGACCAGCGGCGCCCACTGGTTGGTCTCGCCGCCGATGAAGCCGTAGAACTTGTCGAAGCCGGATCGGGTCGGCCAGCGATCGAACGGACCCGAGACGCTCACTTCCCACGGCGCGGTCTCGTGATACTTGCCGAACGCCCGGTGCTGTAGCCGTTCTGCCGCAGGATCTCGGCGAGCGGCGTGACGCTGTGCGGCCGCGCGCCGGTGTTGCCCGGGAACGCGTCGCCACCTCCATGATCGCGCCGGCGTTGTTGGTGTGGTGGTTGCGGCCGGTCAGGATGGCGACGCGCGTCGGCGAGCAGAGCGCGGTCGTGTGGAAGCGGTTGTACTTCAGCCCCTGGCTGGCCAGGCGATCGAGCGTCGGCATCGGAATCTGGCCGCCGAACGTGCCCGGGTGGCCGAAGCCGATGTCGTCGATCAGAAAGACGATGACGTTGGGCGCGCCCTGGGGCGGCTTGACCTCGAATCGCGGCGGCGCCTTGGCGTTGCGCGCGTCGAGCTCGGTCGCCAGCGGATAGTTCGGCTCCGCGATCGGCAGGACCGTGCGGTCGATGCCGCCCTGAGCGTTGGCCGGCGCAGCAGGTTGCGCCGGCGGCGCGGTGTTGCACCCGGCCACTGCGACGAGCAGCGCAATACCGAGAGCGATACGAATGCCTGATGTTCTCATCATGCCCCTCACTTGTCCTCCACGATCACGACTTCGGATTGCCGCAGATATCACTTCGTCAACTCCACGTCAGGCAATTTCCATACGTCGCCTCGCTCGCGCAGAGGCGCCACTTGGCGGTGATCGCCGCGGCGTAGCCCTGAGTCTTGAACAGCGATGCGCTTCATACATGCTCCGTTGTGTGGCCTGTCACCGCGCCTTCACCAGGCGGAATCCGAGATGGTTCGTAGGGAGTACCGACATCGCCCTTACCGCGGGTGCCAACCATGTAGCGCGAGCAGTACTGATCGGTGCACAGAAAGGAGCCGCCGCGATGGACGCGTTTCATCACGTCGGGCTCGTTCGGGTCGAAAGAGGTTGAAGGACCGCTCGGATTACGAACGACGGTCGCGGTCGCGGCCAGTTCGGCGTAGTAGTCCGGGCGATACCAGTCACTGACCCACTCCCACACGTTGCCACCCACGTCATAGAGCCCGTAGCCGTTCGGCGGAAACTGCGCGACCGGCGCAATCCCTATGAAATGGTCTTCTGCTGTATCGCGATCGGGAAAGTGACCTTGATGGGTGTTTGCTCTCCACGCGCCGCCCTCTTTGAATTGATTGCCCCACGGGAAAACCTGCCCGGTCAGACCCCCACGCGCGGCAAACTCCCATTCCGCTTCGGTCGGCAGACGTTTGCCGGCCCACTGGGCGTACGCGAGCGCGTCCGCGTACGCAATATGCACCACGGGGAAACGCTCCTTGCCTACGATTGAGCTGTTCGGACCCAGCGGATGACGCCAGCTCGCTCCCTTGACCGCCGACCACCACTGATACGGATCGGAGAGCGGAACGGCATGGTGGGGAGGCGAGAACACCACCGAATTGGGCACAAGGCTCTCGGGAGGTGCGCCTGGAAAATCTTCCGCGCGTGGTGTCTGCTCGGCCACCGTGAGGTACCCGGTCGCCTTCACAAAGCGGGCGAACTGCTCGTTCGTTACTTCGGTCTGATCCATCCAGAAGCCGTCCACGAACACGCGATGCACCGGACGGGAATCAGTCGTAGCCTGCATCCCGACGGCGTCGCGCATGTCGTGCGGGTCCTGCGCACCCATCGAGAATTCCCCGCCCGGAACCCACACCATGCCGTCGGGCGCAGGCTCGGGAGGCCGATTCGCGAGTTCGGCGGTCGGAAGAAATAGTGATGCCGGCAGCGCGTCAGCAGCAGCCGGACTCGAACGCATCGTAGTGACGGCAAGGAGCAAAGCGCTGGCAATGGGCAGGACGGCAACCACTGCCCATGCTCTTCTGCTACGGCGCGATACCGATACGGTCTTGATTGGCCTTGCTCGGCGCTTGCTCATTTGTGGTCCTCGGTCGCTGACTCCGAATGTGCCGGCTGACTCGGCAGCATTCTTGTCCCGGTGCCGTCGTGCGTGGGAGAGAAGAATTACGCGAGGGGACACCCGCAAAACTACTTGGTGATCGCGACCACAATTTCAGCAGGCGATCTGCACTCCTGCCGTACCGAGTAGTTTTCCGGGTGCCTCCCTGCGTACTTTTGCTCTCCGCCACTTGTGGCGCAGGACTGACAATGCCGGTGTCGGTTGACAAACATGGACCGTCCACGAGTACTGCTCGCCGAAGACAACGCGGAAACTGCTGAACGGCTGCGGAAGCTGCTCCGTACGGAGTTCGATGTGATTGCTTCAGTCGAGGGCGGTAAAGCTCTCGTCGACGCGGCGGAGCGGCTCTCGCCTGACGTGATCGTCACCGACATCGCGATGCCAGGAATGGACGGCATCGAGGCAGCCGTACTGATCCGCCGCCACGACCCGAACGCTCGGATCGTGTTCGTCACGGTGCACGCCGAATCGATGTACATCGAGGCGGGCCTCGAATCCGGAGCACTGGGATACGTACTCAAAGACGCGGCAGGCGACGACCTGGTGGCGGCGATTCGGGCCGCGCTCAGCGGCCGGCAGTACGTCAGTCGTGAGCTCCATGGTTATGACGGGCCATAGAGCGGCCGGTCCTTTCATTGTTCAAGGAGGAGACTTCTCATGACACGGCTGGGGGTGTTCGTAGCGACGTCAGCGCTGACCATGTTCCTGGCCGCCCAGCCCAGGCTCAACTGAACGGAAGCCATACCCTCGGTGACTTCGGCGTGGAGTCCGTATCTCAGCCGCAGCCAGGTTTCTATGCGGCTCTCTTCTTTCGTGACGGTCGGAGCGTCAGAACACGATCTTCAGCAGCGTTTCGAGCAGTTCCTCGAGCGAGATCATCGTCAGCGTCAGCGGCAGCACGGGCAGCAGCGTCGTGATCGCCAGTTGCAGCACTGTCTGCAGCGTAAACGGCACGAACCGCATCTGCTTCACCACATCGAAGCTGTTGCCCAGGTCTGCCAACGACTGGATGTCGGCGCTGCCGACCAGAGGCTCGTCTAGCGAGGCCCCGCCACGCAGCCACTTGTGGTCGTACTCGCGCACGTAGCGCTGCGCCAGCGTGCCGTACTCGCGGAGGCCCCCACGTTTGGCGGCTTCGAGCTTCCGGCTGAACACGGCCAATGGCCCGAGGACGGCGGCCACCATCACGGCCGCCAAGCCGATCATCTCCACCTTGAACTGAGGCAGTGTCGCAGCGGTGTAAAAGATCCGATTCGCCATCATTCCAGCCATCACGACGCCCTGTGCCAGTAGCAGCGGCGAGAACGCGTAGATGACCGAGGCCAGAAAGCCCAGGCCTCCGCAGCGGTCCGGGTGCGTCGGCACGAGCGTCAACTCGATGCGCGACACCTGCCACAGGAACCGCGCCCAGATAAACAGCCGGAAGTACCAGCGCAGCAGCACGAACTGAAACAGCGGCAGGCTGATGCAGCCGAGCCACCAGCCGGCCAGCGATGGGTGCCAGGCACTGTTGGCCGGCGTGCCGTGCCAGGCACTCACCGGCAACGCAACTTGCGTCCGCCACACGAGTCCGACCCCGACGACGTAGACGAATGTGATGAGGCCGACCTCGACCCAGATAGAATTGCGCAGGCGCATCGCCGACGCGATGGCAGCGTCGAACGCCGGCCGCGCGTCGTCCGGCACCAGGCGGCGCTCGACGAACTGGCGCACCACCGGGCGCATGCGGCTGTGCACGGCCAGTTCCGCCACGATCAACAGCGGCAGCGCCAACAGCAGCCGGGCGTGAAGCTCCACGTCGTGGAGGAACGGCAGCGCGACGCCTGACCACGCGCGCCCTTCGACGACCGACAGCACGAGCAACGGCGCCCAGGCAAGCGTCGTCAGCACGACAAGCCGGCGCCGCAGCATCTGCAGCGCATCTCCAGCCAGATGTGCCCGCCGCCAGAGCTGAAACAGCGGCCCGCCTAGTACCAGGGAGAAGTCTGCCGGTTCGTTCACGGGTGGTTCAACTGGCTGGCTCATGTCGCTCCTCAGCGTACCCACGCGTAGTTGTAGCCGACCGAGATAGACGTGAAAGCCGCGCCGATCGTCGTGTAGGCGCCGCGACTGACGGACGCACGAATGGCGTGGCCGCCCCTGAACGCCTGCGAAAACGTCGCGCCGAACCGCGAGTTGCGTTGAAGGTCCAGGTTCAGTTTTCCGCCGATGGTCGTCCGCCCGCCCGTGAAGAAATTGACGTCACCAGCCAGCCACATCGAGCGCTTGAACCTGTAGGTGACATGGCCCTGCGACGCGAAAATCGGGTCTTGTTCGCGGGTGCGGCCGCCGACGAACTCCGTGTTGTCGGTGAAGAGCCAGACCCCGGCCATCGCCTCGAAGACCCACTTCCCGCGGCCGCGGGCGAACCCGATCTCCGGCTTGAACGACCATCGGTTGGTGCCGAGGTTAATCAGTTTGGTCGGGTCGTACTGGCCAAGCGGCGGCGCCACGGAGAGGCTGACGCCGACGATGGTCTTGAATTGGTAGGAACCGAACTCCTTTGGCGTCATCGAGGGCGCGCCGTAGAGATTCACGGCAAAACGCAATCGCGGGTCACCCAGCCCAAAGCGATCGACCGCCGCGAATTCACCGAGGTAGAGGCCTTCCACGTGGCCACCGACGACGGGCATCACCACCCCGGCGTTGGCCGACCGTCCCGCCAGGCTAAACGCGCGCGTGAACACGAACGCGGTCGTGTTGATTCTCGCGCTCGCCTCATCGATGGGCGCTGACGGATCGAATGCCAGATCGCCGAAGTTGAAGCTGTTGATGACGCTGACGATGTTCAGCGACCTGGGGATGGGCCAATACGCGCCGGGCTCGAGCTCCTGTGCCGATGCGGAGACTGGCATCAGAAGCACAAACGCACCGACCAACATCAGGACGATGCGCGCTAGCGACGAGCACCGGTGCGGCTGCCCGCACCGGTGTTGTCTCGATTCAGTCACTTGAGTCCCTCGAGCGGCGTCACTCGTCCTCCACTAGCATCTTGTCGATCCTGCGGTGGACTCGTTGCCGTGCTGCTTGGACAACGAGCTCCGGGTCTCCTCGGCCGCGTCCACGTCGTCTACGACGTCGGGCCGAACGCCTGCTGCAGCTTGCCGGCCGTGAAACGTGTTGGCGACGGACGCGAGGCGACACTGCCAGCGCCGCCATCCGCGCCTCAGTTCTCAGTCCTCGACCCATGCAATGACGTCGAATTCAGCTGTCAGGAGCGAAGATGACACCGCGCATTGTTGACGCGGTCGCGTGGCGCGGGAAGAGGAGAACTACTTGAGGGGATACCCCGGAAAACTACGGGAGGAGTTGGTCACGCACTCGATCTGGTGCCCCTTTAATCGACATTAAACCGACGATCCAGGGCGTACCTCACAAGTTCGGCCGTGGATGTGACTCCGAGGGTCTCCATCATTTCGTATTTGTGACCCTCAACGGTTCGTGTCGAAAGGCCCAGATTCGTCGCGATTTCTTTCATCCGCTGGCCCTTCACGATCAATCGCAGGATGTCGCGTTGTCGCGGCGTCAGCTCTGGATCCTTTGCCTTCGGAGCGCCAGCCATGCGCTCCATGACCTCCTTCGTAATGGTCGGCGTAATGTAGACCCTTCCCTCGAGCGCGTGCCGAACGGCGACCACGAGCTCGTCGCCGGCCGACTCCTTCAGGAGAAAACCGGAGGCCCCTCCGCGAATGGCATCGGTGGCCAGGTCGGCATCGTGGTGCATCGTGAGGACGATGACTTTGCTGTCGAGGCGCTCGGTTTTCAGGCGAGCGAGCACGTCGAGACCCGTGAGCCCTGGCATCGAGAGGTCCGTGATCATGACGTCCGGGCGAAGGCGGATGGCGGCGTCGATCAACTGCTGGCCGTCTCGAACGGCGCCGACCACCTCGAAGCCGGCCTCTCGCAGTATTCTCGACAGACCGTCGGTAACAATCGTGTGATCGTCAGCCAGGAGGACGGTGTGTCGGCGGGTCGTCATGCGATCTGTCCTTCCATGCCAGAGCCGAGGCCCACCTTCACCTCAGAGTTCATAGGAATCTTCGCCTGCACGCGTGTTCCCTGATTCGGCGCCGACACAATGCTGACGGTGCCTCCCAGGATCCGCGCGCGCTCAGACATGCTGACGAGCCCGAGACCGTGGCCTCTCTCGCCATGGTTGGTGGCATCGAATCCCCGACCATCATCCGCGATGGTGATCTCTGCCTGGTCACCCATTTGAACGAGTCTCACATCCGCGCGGCTGGCGCCGGCGTGTGCGATCACGTTGCGCAGCGCTTCCTGCGCCACTCGATAGACGCAGAGTGCAGCGTCCGGCGTCATGGCTGCAAAATCGCCTTCTGCGGTGCACGTCGTCGCGACCCCGTGTGCGCGGCCGAGTTCCCCACAGTACGAGGTCAGGCCCTTCACCAGTCCTAGATGCTGGAGCACGGTCGGATGGAGATCGTGAGAGAGCTGTCGAACGTTGCGCGCGAGTTTGAGTGTCTGCTGTTGAAGCGCCACGAGTTCCTGGTGCAGCTCGTTGCTGACGTGATATTCGCCTAGCCGCTGCCTGAAACCGCTGAATGCGATCGATACACCAGCCAGTTGCTGACTGACGTCGTCGTGCAGGTCCCGCGCGATCCGCGCCCTTTCGACATCCTGCGCCTCGATCAGTCGGCCAGCCAGGTGGCGAACTTCTCGATGACTCTCCCGGAGCGCTTCCTCCGCATCCTTGCGCTCGGTGATATCGAAACTGCAGCCGACGTAACCGGTGTAGCTGCCGTCCTTTTCGTATTTCGGAACGCCGGAGTCCAGGACCCATCGGTAGACGCCGTCAGCGCGTCGGAGGCGGTACTCCATCAAAACGGGCTGGCGAGCCTCAATCGCAGGAACGTAGATACGCTGGATGCGATCAAGGTCATCGGGATGAACAGCGTTCAACCAGCCTTCATCCAACAACTCCTTCAGGGGCATTCCCGTGAACTCGACACTGAACTTGTTCAGGTAGTCGAGTGTCGTATCTGGTCGTGTCGTCCACATGACCATGGGCGCATCGTCCGCCAAGTGACGAAAAAACGCTTCGCTCTTGCGGAGCGCGCGGTCGGCACCCACGCGGCGCCACAGCAGGGCCAGAAGCGCGACAATCGCCGCAACCAGAACCGCGAGGACGATTGAGAGCGTTACGATGATGGACGTCATCCTGTGTCGCGCTCCCGAAACGCTGACGAGACCGAGCGGCACGGGGGGACCCGCATGCTCGCGCATCGACGGCCGATGAGCTTGCTCATTGTAACGACACGCTTTGCCTGGAGGATCGCCGTAAGTGATCGAGCAACCTTAAGCGGTCTTACACAATTCCTGCGATGTTCAAGAAGTGCCCGTCCGTAAACCGCTGAATACAAACCGCATTTGCGGAACGGTACGATTGAAGGAGGGTTTTGCGATAGACTTGTCCAGACCGACCGCAACTCGTTGATTCTAAACGGAGAGATGTCAGAGTGGTCGATTGAGCACGCTTGGAAAACGATTCCGGCGAGCCTCACCGAGCGACATCAAAACACTTCGTCGCGCAATCGATTCAGCGACTTCCCGCCTCCAAATGCTTCTCGATGTGACTCCGTAACTGACGGTATTCGTCGCCGGTTTCGAGCCGACCTTACACAGTTTCTACACAGTTCCCAGGTTCACTTGTCGCAGTACGTCGTGGCGTTCTTCAGTACGCGTTAGTTACGTCCATCGGACCCGCCGGCTCAGTACGCCTGACAAGACCGCGGCGCAAAAAGCAGGATGGGTTGCGAGCCATGGGATCGAGTCGAAGGAGCGCGACCGCGTCTCGCCTTCGATCGTCATGCCGAGCGCGGTGAAAAAAGCGATAACGGCTGCAAGGTCGTCGACGACGACGCTGACGTGGTCCAACCTCTTGATCGTCATGTCCCTAGTGATAGCAGAGGCCGTCCGCGGCGGTCCAGGCCGACCGAAATCTGAACAAATCCGGCTAGAAAGAGCGTAGTCTGCACAGGTCATCTCGACATGCGGTCTAGCGGGCACGCCTCGTAGCGTTATTCGGCGTGTCGAACTTCGACCGGTCGGCGATCGCCTCTGTGGCACGCGCCGCCGCCGAGGAGGTGAGATCAATGCCTGAGCGCCCGAGCTGGACCCCAGCCCCACTGTCGCCGGACGGTGTGCGTAGCTTTCGGCAGCAGCTCACGGTGGGCGAGGATGCCGTCGATGTCGCGAAGTGGTTCCCCGAATCGTACGGCATCCCGCCGCGCGTCCGTGTCGGCCGGAACCGGTGGTTCAATCTCCTGTGGTTGCTTCCGATCGGCTTCGTGGCCCTGATCTCCGCGGTGGCGGTCGCGCAGGGTCTGCGCACGATCCCGTCGGTCGAGGACTTCATCGCCCGGTATCCCGGCACCATCGTGTCGGCGGAGGCGCACGAGAACCCGGGTTTTCCCGTCTGGGTGGGCGTGCAACACTTCTTCAACGTCTTCCTGATGATCTTCATCCTCCGGTCCGGACTCCAGATCCTCAGTGACCATCCGCGGCTGTACTGGACCCGGCACAGCACACCGGGCAGGGACTGGTTCCGCTTCCAAAAAGAGGTGCCGACCGAGGGGCCGTGGACGGCGAAGCAAGACTCGGTCAGCTTGCCTGGACAGATCGGTCTTCCGGGTCTTCGGCACTCCATCGGCTTGGCCCGTTGGTGGCATCTCGGCGTCGATACGCTGTGGCTCCTGAACGGCCTGGTCTTTTACGTGCTGTTGTTCGCCACGGGCCATTGGCGGCGAGTCGTGCCGACCAGTTGGGACGTAATCCCCAATGCGCTCTCCGTCCAGATTCAGTACCTGTCGCTACAGTGGCCGGCAGAGCACGGGTGGGTCGCGTACAACAGCCTCCAGTTGATCGCGTACTTCGTCACGATCTTCATCGCCGCCCCCGCGGCCCTCATCACCGGGCTGGGGATGTCGCCCGCGCTGTCGACGCGGTTCAAGCGGCTCAGTCGGGTGCTCAGCATCCAGACCGCGCGATCCCTCCATTTCCTCGTGTTTGTCTGGTTCTTGATCTTCATCGTGACGCACGTCCTGTTCGTGTTCACGACCGGTCTGCGCGCGAACCTGAACCACATCTACGGGGGGCGCGACGACGACAGTTGGATCGGCTTTACCGTCTTCGCGCTCTCGATGGTCGTGCTCATTGTCGGCTGGGTTGCGGCCACGCCGCTCACGTTGCGATACCCGCGTGTCGTGCAGCGTGTCGGGTTCGCGCTGATTGGGCCGGTTCAGGGGTTGTTCGAACATGTCGATTCGACCGCCGGCCTCTACACCGAGCGCGACATCTCGCCGTATTTCTGGCGCAACGGGAAACTCCCCGACACCGAGAAGTACGCGGCCTTGCTCGCCAGTAACTTCGCGGGGGCCCGGCTTCGGATCGGCGGCCTGGTCGAGAACCCCGTCGACCTCACGCTCGAGGAGTTGCGCGCGCTGCCGCGTCACGAGCAGATCACGCAGCACTTCTGCATCCAGGGCTGGTCGGGCGTCGCCAAGTGGGGCGGCGTGTCGCTGCAGACGATCCTCGACCTCGTTCGCCCGAAGCCCGAGGCCAAGTGGGTCGTGTTTTACTCCTTTGCTGACGGTCCCGAGGGAGGCATCTATTACGACGTGCACGCGATCGAGCAGATGCGCTACAAGCTGACGATGCTCGCCTACGACATGAACGGCAAGCCGCTCCGCCCGACCACGGCGCGCCGCTGCGGCTGCGCAACGAGACGCAACTCGGGTTCAAGCAGGTGAAGTGGATCAAGGGCCTCGAGTTCGTCGCCGACTTCGCCGACATCGGCGGCGGCCACGGCGGGTACCATCAGGATCACGAGTTTTTCGGGTACCGACAATCCATCTGACAATTCCGGAAAGATCGTGATTGCAACTTCGCGGTCGAGGCGGGGATCGCGCGAAGTAGACCTCGCCCGTTTCGTCGGCGCCGAGAGGCTGATGATTCTGATCCCGACTCTGCACTAGCTTGCCTGGCAGGTAGTCCGTCAGCGCGGCTATCTACTGAGCGCGGAGAACGCGTCGGCGACGCGCGAGGCGTCCTTCAATCCGTCGCGCAGTAGGTAACTCGACCGGCCACAATTCTTCGAATCGAAATCGATGAATCTCGTCCTACGTTATCAAGTGAAATGGCCGCGTGCGTGCGACCGCGCAACCCATGCGGACGACTCATCGTGCGGATGGAACTGTCCCCACGATTGTCCCTGAGACGCGCCAAAACAGCGTGTCAAGAGCCTACGCCAGCCAACTCGCTCGATCTCTGATGTGGAAAAGAGTGAAGGATTTACGAGGAAAAATGAAGATGGTCGAGAGGCGGATTTCCGTTTAGCAAACCGTCTCACGCGGCTGTCTGAAAGTCATCGATTTGGCGCATCCAGCTGGTCAGTGGGTTCCATCTGGACAAATCTGGGCCACCAACCTTCGCTCGACCTTCGCAGCTTCGGCCGCAAGCCACTGACAAGGCTGCCGCGGTGACGGCGTTGTCGAAGCATACCCGAGGCCGCCGAAGGAACAGCCGCAGACGGGCTGTTGGCCCGCTGAACGAGCTTCGGCTCGGCAAGCGCACGCCGAAGGATGCCACGCCGTAGGTGCGAGCGGCGGAGGCGGGCCTAGAATCACTGATCTGCGAACCGCGCAGAAATCCGCCTCCGCATCCGCTCCGACCGCTGGCAGAAACTGCCTGCCGTCCGACGGTCCTCTCGCGCGACCGTACTCCTCGTCAATTTCCCGCTCGGCGTGCGGTCGCCGGCCCGAGTCATGCCCGAAGAGGAATGCTTCGTGTATGTCTTGAGGAACGTCAGATCAGAACCCTATGGTGCGATGCTCGGCCTCGCGTCCGTCGTAGCCGCCTGCCTGGCCTTCCACATCGCAGGACGTTGCCCGAATACCCGCATGTAGCCCCTGGACGGCTGCACGTCGTCATCGAGTTCTCCGACGAAAGTGCGAGCCATCAGCTTCAACCCTCCGTGACGGCCGGCCGCCGCGACTACCCGAACGGCAGTTCGAGCCGTATCCCTCGCTGCGCCCCTTCGACCAGCTGCCGGTGAGGCCGCGACCACAGGACTCGCAGCGCACAAAGGCGCGGAATGGGAAATCCGGGTGCGCACGCTGCTGGGGCGTCGTGCTCGGAACTCGCCCCGACAGCCCCGCCTGCACGCGGTAGAACAGGTCCTCGGAGATCAGCGGCTCGAAGTCGCCGCGCTTTCCGCGAACGCCGTATTCGGTGACGTCAACTATGCCGGCATAGAGCGGTTCCGCAACAGCACCCAATCGCTTGCGATGTGAGCGGACACCGCGCCGGTTGGTCAAGCCCCAGGCTGTTACCTGCTTGAGCAGCTGTTCCTTGGTGAAACGCCCGGTCGCGTCCTCCTCGAATGCTCGCCGCACAAGCGGCGCCCGCTCCGGATCGGCCATCAGGCTCTTCCCATCGCGGCGGGCGCGTTCAAGTAGCCGATCGGCGCAGGACACCCAGCGGCCGAGCTCCAGCGCCGCCTTCATGCCAGCGCGGGTCCGATCTGAGCGACGAGTCGTTGTCGAACTGCGCGAATGCAGCCAGCACGCCCTCCATCAGCTTGCCCGTGGACGTGTCGTCGATCGGCTCCGTCGCGAAACGCAGCGAGATGCCCAGCGACTGCAGTGCGAGCGGAGCGCGAAGTGATCGTCCTTGTCGCGCGCGAAGCGCGTCAGGTTGAACACGACCACGAAGTGGACGCGGCCCTTTTCAACCGGCAGAACCGTGAGCAGCTTCTGAAGCTGGCTGCGATCCGTCGACTGCGCGCTCTCACCCTCCTCGTGAAAGCGCTCAACGATCTCGTAGCGCTGGCGGCGGCGGGATCCCTCCTCGCACGCGCGAAGTTGCGTCGGCAGGCTCAGGTTCTCGGTCTGCTCCTTGTGCTGACGCGACCGTCAATCCCCGCGCCGACAATTATCCCGGCAGCTTAAATCCATTCGCCGGCGCGGGCAAGACGCGTTCTCGGAGGCACGACCCCTACTCGGAATGCGCAGCGTTCTTGGTTAGTCTCGACGACTATGTGCGCCATCGTCACGGCGTGACGGCGGATCACCGCGACGTCGTGATCAGTCATCGACTCCGCTTCGTCGCCGAGCAGCTCGCGACAGCGCGCGATCGAGATCAGGCTCTGGCCTGTCATCCGTATGTTCGACCAACTCCATGACCGCTCCCCGCGAACGCGAAGCGTTGACGATTCGTGTTGTGCTGGGTGCGCACTCAAGCGCGCCGGCCTGGAGCCGGCGCGCCAATCTACGTTGAGCGCAGACGCGGGCGTGACGCCGACAACAATGTGCGTGACGTGAAGTCGACGCATTGATCGCTCAAGCAGCGTCGCGCGATCGATCAAAGGGTTGTTTGAAGGAGCTGCGGCGTTGCTCTGAGAGCGGCGGCTGCAGTGCTCCGCATCGGATCCGACTGCGGAGGGGTGCGCGATGGCACCGGCGAGATCTTCACCATACGCCTCACGGTTGGTCGGGGTCAATACGAAAAACGCGACGAGTGTTGTCGGCCATCACATAAGTGCCTGTCTCAGAGCTGCGCGCAGGCATCGTCAAGGCCCGCAGGCCCGCGCAGCCCAACGCGCGCTTGTTCGCGTTGCGGGGAGGAGCGGGTCGAGGAGCGAAGCGAAGAGCCTTGACGATGCCGAGCACAGCTCTACGCTGACACATGTGATGGCCAAAAGCATACTGACTACGAGTAAGCAATATATAGAAACTCCAGTGTGATTCGCTCGACATCCACAACGACTATGCACGCGGCAACACCACGTGGAAATGGGGGCGCAGACTGCTGGAGTTTTCACAGCGAGAATCATGCAACAGCCGGCCTCAGCAACCCCGTTACAAGCGCTCTCAGCAGCTCGAAAATTGCGTTTGTGAATCGAGGCGGAAGGCGTACGAATGTCGAGGCCCCGACCGGACGGACGAG
>CAVRWQ010000006.1:0-225200 GCA_963724955.1 uncultured Acidobacteriota bacterium | reverse complement strand
TGCCGGCGGGGCCGTCGAGCTGCTGGCCGAGGTCGCCGCCCTTCTTGATCACGGGCCGGATGATCGTCGGCAGCGGCGGCACTTCGTCCGGGTTCAGCGCGCGCACGAGCCGCGGCGTGATCAGCACCATCAGCTCCGTGCGATCTTCGCGCTTCGCCTTGGTCTTGAACAAGTTGCCAAGGATCGGGATTTGGCTCAGGAAAGGAATCGCAGCAACGTCCTCCTGACCCACGTGATCGAGCAAGCCGGCGATCGCGAACGACTGGCCGTCGCGCAGCTCGACTTCCGTTTCAGCATAGCGCGTGATCAGCGCGGGAATGCGGAATCCCTCGAGCGTGACGCCGTTGGCGAAATCGAGCGCGCTCACCTCCGGCCGCACGTGCAGCCGAATCATGTCGCCGGCAATCGTCGGCCGGAATCGCAGCCGCACGCCGAACTCCTTGTAGGCCACGTTCACCGCGCCGTTCCCGCCCCGGCAAAGGCACGAACTCGCCGCCCGCCAGGAAGTTGGCCTCCTGGCCGTTGTAGGCGATCAGGTTCGGCTCGGCGAGGCTCTCGAACGAGCCGCTTTGCTCGAGCGCCCTGATCACGGCGCCGACGCCCTGATTCCGCTGCAAGAAAAACAAATTCAGGAAGTCGCGAAAACACGAGGCCGCCCAGGCCCCAGTCGCGTCGTCCGAGAAAGAGGGCGCGGGGAACTGCCCCGTCGTGGCGCGAGCCGCGAAATTCGACCGGTTCACGAACAGGTTGACGCCCAGCTCGCGCACGGCTTTGCTGTTCACCTCCGCAAAGCGCACCTGCAGCATGACCTGCTGGCTGCCGTTGCCGCCCGGCAACTGCAGCAGGTTGATCACGCGCTGGTCGGGCGAGCTGGCCTGCGCAATCTCCGCGACGCGGAGCATGACGTCGTTGGCTCGAGACGCGGCCGGACAACAGAATGGCCCCGGCGGTCACGCTGACCCGCGATCGTCTTCGCCGGGATACAGCGTCTGGAGCTGCTGCTGCGACGTGCGTGTCGCCAGGATCGACCACGACCTCATATTCAAGGCGGCGGCCGCCGCCCCAGATCCAGAGGCTGATCGTGCCGGGGCGCTTGCCGTTGACGATGAGCTCGCGCGCGTTGACCACGACCACGTCGGCGACGTCCGGGTCCGTCACCTGGAACGTGTCGATGTCGAACGGCATGTCGAGCGGCCGCGACCGGCCCGAGATGATGTTGAGCCGCTCGGCGGGCGCCTGCGGCGCCCCGATGGCTGCGCCGGCGGGGCTGCCTGCTGCGCCTGCACCGTGCGCGCGGACGGCGCGCCCAGCACGCGCCAGCGACACGCCGCGGCGGCGGTCGTCAGCCGAATCGAACGCGTTCATCCACTTCACCTAATTGCAACATTTGATGACTTCCTGAGTCACCTTCGGGCCACGAATCCCCGTCACGACCTTCGGCGTCCGCAGCCGCCGGTGGCGGAGGCGGGCGGCCCGGCCGCGCGACGTGACGCGCGCGGCGCCGCCGGAGGCGGCGCCCGTCCAGACAGCAACGAAGACATCCGAACGCCCTTGGTTTCCGTCGCGGCCGATGTCGAGCGGATTCCGCAGCGCCAGCACAATCTGTCCCTGGGTCGTCGCGAGCGCGAGCTTCTCGCCGTCTTCCGGCGACACCAGCAGCGTCACCACGCTCGAGGTCGGCGCCGTGCCGGCGCGCGCCTGTTCCTGATCGATGCGACGGTTCGACGACAGCACCTGGACGTTGCTGAGCACCGTGCGCGAGACGGCTCCTCGCGCCGGCGGAATCACGACCACGATCCACGCGCGTGCCCGCCTGCGTGAACCCGGCGACGCCGATCACGTCGTTCACCCTCACCGTCATCGCGCGCATGCCCGGCGTGAATGAGCGGCGGCAGACCCTCCCCCGGCCTCGCGCGGCGCCAGCTTGGCCGCGATCAGCGGTTCGTTCGCCTCGACCGTCGCGATCAGGCCGCGGTCCACCACCTCGTCCACCGTCGCGAAGGCGCCGGGCACCTGCGTGTCCGCCGGCCACTGGACCACCTTGACGTGGGCCGTGGTCAGCCGGGTTCCGAGCGCCAGCGGCTGCTGCGCGACGACGACGCCGACCATCTTGACGGCAGGGCCCGCGCTGGGGGCCGGCCGCGCCGCCACCACGCGATAAATGCCAAAACTCGCCACACTGGCCAGCAGCACCGCCACCACCACTACCACCGCCGTCCGTTTGTTCCAATCCATCACTTCTCTCCTCTGCGACTCTACGAACTCGACTCGGTGCGCATCTCCGAGACGGCCCGGAGCGGAACGGTCGTGTGTGTCATCAGCACAACCTGCCATTTGCGCGGAAGGTCGTCAACGTGACAAGAGCAATGCCTGTGCCGAGGCGGCCGGTTCGTGCAATCGGTGTGAATCCGGAATGTTCCTGCGTGAACAGGCGTGCGAGCGCACGACCTGGCGGCGCGGCCGGGAAGGTTGTCTGATCCTGGTCAATCGATCCGTCTGCCTGGGACCAGACGTTTCCGTGCAGCGTTGGGGTCAGACCGGGGTCAGACCCCTGCAGTTCGGGGTCTGACCCCGGTCTGACCCCAACGCCTCAATTTGCAGTCTGTCCCCGGGCTTCGTGTCGCTGGCCTCGAGTGCTCCGGCCGCAGCTCGATGACCGCAAAGGCGCGCCAGACACAGCGATGCGCCGGGGCGGTACCGCCTGACGAACCTTGAGCACCAGGCCATCCCTGGAGACAAACGCCACGTCGATCGAAAAGCGCATGGAGAAGGTGTGAATGGCCTGGCTCGGGGCGATGATGAGCGCACTGCCTTCGGGCAATGAGTCGTGCTCGAGCAAGCCTGTCCGGCGACTCTTCGAATCGAATGCCGTCAGCAGCGTCCGCGCGACAATCCGATCATGACGGGTGTTCGTTAGCGCGAACGAAGATCCTCCCGATCGCAGGAGGGGGGAGAGGAAAGACTTCATCTTCAGCTTCCAGGGGGCCGCTGAAGCCGAAGTGTTCTTCCGGAAGGGCATCTGGAATCTGGCTGGAGCCAGACATCGGCTCAAAATCTGGGTGGAGCCAAACATCAGAGAAGCAGGACCACCGCTTCTCCCAGCATCCAACGCGCGCATTCCGGGCACTGCTCTTGCAGTGAGGCAACGTGCCACGTAGTTGGCAGATGCTCGACAAACGGATTCAGTTAAGGGGCAGTGTGTAATGCGAACGATGTTATGTGGAGTGGCCGTCGGGGTAACGATGGCGGCATGCGCGACGAACGCCTTCGCGCAGACGGATTGGAAGAACTACGGCTTGTTTCGAATCGGCGCGACGACCGGCGCGGCGCAGAATCCGCAGCAGCCAAGCTGGCCCTTGGGGCTGACTTTGGCGAGGCCATGAACCGGTACGTGGACATTTGCCTGGCGGGTGGCTGGCAGGAAGAGGTGCCGGCGGGCTTCCGGCACACGTATCACTTCACGAGCGGCGTCAAGCTGGTGCTGTTGCGCGATACCGTCGTCCAGCCGTACGTCCTCGGGGGCGTCGGCATGATGCACTTTCGAGTGCCCGAGCCGCTCAACGGCAAGAACCGCTTTCTCACCGAAGTGGGCGCCGGCGTGGCCTTCCGGGTTGGCGCGCAGGGCTACATCGACGTCGGGTACCGCTACTTGACGCCGTATAGACGGTCCGCCCAATTTCACGCCGAATGGCGTGTTCGCCGGGTTCGGCCTTCGGTCCTGACACCAGCCACGCATCAGCGGCTCGAGTCTGACCCGAGGCCTGACCCCGTCACTCTCCCCACTGCTGGCACGCTCCCCAGCGTGACGGAAGCGCCTCCGCTTAGAACCGGCGGGCGGATCGCCTTGTGCGCCACCTTCGCGAAGCAGCGTCGCCACACGCTGGGAGCGCGCTGACCGGTGGAGCAAGACTTCCTCGATTCCTGAAGGGGCGTCCATCCTTGACCGCGGGCGATGACGAGGTCAGGGTCCCCGGTCAGTAGCCGGTGCACGGCATCGACATCGTTGGCGTTGATCGCGCGTTTGATGGCTAGCAGTTGTCTCACGCCGTTCATCGCTGCGGTCGGTTCTCCTTCACTCCCACACGACTTGCCGAGCGCGACGGGGTGCGTCACTACGGGCGACCGATCGGGAGCCTTCGCACGCGGTACCGCATGTCTTCGACGAGGATCAACGCGCCCGACTCGAGGTCAGCGAGCCGCTCGGCGAGCACTGTCGAGAGGCGAGCATTCACGGCCGCCGCTCGCTCGTCACCGAGTCGACAGATGATCACCTGGCTTGTCCAGAATCCCGAGGGCGAGGATATCGCCAAAGTCGAGATCGAACGTCACGATGACGCTGGAATCCGCGCGGGCGCGAGCCACGAGTTCGGATCTGCGGCACGCTCCAGCCCAATGTCCGCACGTGAACAGCCTTGTGGCCGAGCTGATTCAAGAAATCAACAGTCTTCGAAGAAACACCAGCATCAGCCAGAAACCGCATGGGTTTCAGGCGCGAATCGGATGGACCTCATCCCGAGCCAGTGCTGCTGCTAGGGCGAGGGCCTGGCGAACGTCTTCGTCCTCGAGGTCAGGCAGCTCGGTGATGATTTGCGCTGGCGTCATCCCGTTTGCAACCAGGTTGACGACGTGCGCGACGGAGATTCGAAGGCCACGGATCGTGGCCTGGCCAGCGAGGACGTTCGGGTCAAGAGTAATCCGGTCGAATGTGCGTTCCATGCTGCTCGTGTGCATTGTAGCGCAGTGACAAGTGCGACCGTGATCGCGAATCGCGCGGGAGACCGGAGTCGAGCGCCCATAGCCGCCCTTGCCGAATGGCATCTGCAGGACACGCTGTTGGCGACGCTCCTGCCGGCATTCGAGGCGAAGCTGCGCGTGCGGGAACGGCAACATCCGAAACTAGCCGCGATTTGAATGATTGAAGCTGACAGCCGAGAGCTGTCAGCTGGACTTGCTCGGACGTACGGGCGGGAGGCACCGTACCCATCATCTGGTGTGCAGCTCCACTGCTTCTCCAATGGAAAAAACGACGCCGACCTTCGGGTGCGGGCGTAGGCCGTCAGCTGCCGCATGGCCGCTGGCAAAAGAACGTATCCAGACCAGCCGGCGTGGACCGCGCCCCGAGCAATGGGCTCCTTCAGGTCGATGCGGCGCAATCCCTGAACCATCGTACGAGAATGGCGCCGCGTTCATCAGCCACCACTACCTCGATGACAGGGTCGTCGAACCCATACGTCCAGCCAGCGGCCCGACCGAACTCCGCATCGATTGGTTGAAATACGTCGAAGAAGCCACGAACTCGCGGTGAGGGGGCCGCGATGTCCCCTACTCGATCTGACGCCCAGTTGCCAGAGACAGCGGTTGGTCGAAGGGCACATGCTTCAAGGCCTTCCACAGAGGACGCAGCAGCCAGAATTCGCCGGGAAACGCGGTGAGACGGCGCAACATGTAGTCATCGTGGATCTCATGCACGATCGCCTGACCCACGAGTGGATCGCATGCGGCGTTTTCGACCATTCCCTCCATCAACGTCAATCCACGGTTGTACATCGGCACACAGAGAGCCGCGATAATGCCGAGATGCACCGCTCGAGCGGCCCGCGACGTATTTGGCTGCCAGTGCGCCCGGCGAATCAACAGGTCGACGGGGTTGAGAGACGCGCCCTCGGGTGTCGCGATCTGAGTGAGGAATCCCGTATAGTTCGGTATCCGTCCGAACCCGACAATGTCGTGCGACAACAGCAGCAGCGGCGGAAGCGCGAGCGCAAACGCCAACCAGCGAGCTCGTTGCCGTGACTCCCTCATGAGGCCGACGGCTATGGTAGTCGACTCTTGACACGATCCGGCCTGGCGCGTGTGGCAGTGACGCGCACGACCCTGCTGTTCGTTGTTCTGACCGCCGCGCTCGTTGGCAAGCTGCTCGCGCTTGGCGCGACACTCGACACGGCGTCTCATCCGCAGCAGCGATCGGTGCTCCTAGCGACGCTCGCACTGTTGGCCTTCCTATTGGCTCCACTCCCGTGGCTTCGCCTCTCAGTACGCGCGGCGGTGTTCTTCGCCATCGATCTGCTGATCACGACGGTCGCCGTGGCCGATGTGATCCACTTCCGCGTCCTCGGCGACGTGGTGTCGATCGCCGAGTTGACGCACGCGAGTCAGCTCGGGTCCGTGCTGCCCGGCGTGGCAAGTCTGTCGAGGCCACGAGATCTGTTGCCCTTCCTCGACGTGGCGATCGGGATCCTTCTCTACGCGTTCTGGGCCCGGCGCGGTGATCGCCGCGCCAGGCCGGCGCCGCTGCGGTTGAAGCAGTCGATCGGCCTGCTGGTGGCGGCCGTGCTGCTTTCGATCGCCCCGATTCGATTGATGAGGCTCGACCCCGAAGAGGTCTTTGCCTACTCGACGACGCGGCGTGAGGTCGCGGTCGCCATCGGGCTGCTCCCGTTTCACGCCTACGATCTGGGTGCGCATCTCTTCTATCCGATGAGCGGACGGGTAGCGGTTGATGACGCCGATCGCCAGCGTGTCGGAAGGTTCTTCGATCAGCGGCGTGCCGCAACGTCCACGCCTTCACCCACATTCGGGGTCGCGAAGGGCCGCAACGTGATCCTCGTCATGGCGGAGTCTCTGGAACGATTCCCGATCGGATTCGCACTGGACGGACAACCGGTCGCGCCCTTGCTCGCGAGGTTCGCCTCGGAGAGCCTGGACTTCACGAACTTCTTCGATCAGACCCACCTCGGCACGACCGCAGATGCCGAATTCGCGTCAATGCACAGTCTGCATCCGCTTCCAGACGCCGTGGTGGCGACGCGTTATCCGGCCAATGATTTTCACGGCCTGCCGGCGATTCTCGCGGCGCACGGCTACCGCTCTCTGTCGGCCTGCGGGGTGACTGGCGATTTCTGGAACATGCGCCAGATGCACCGGAACTTCGGCTTTGAGTCGGTCAACTTCATCGACCAATTTCGCCCCGGCGAGATGTTTGGCATGGGACTTTCGGATGGCGAGTTCTTCAATCAAGCCGGCGGGATGCTGCGCGCGCTCGACGAGCCGTTTGTGTCGTTTCTCATCACGGCTTCCAATCATTCTCCGTACCGCCTGCCGGCCGAGCACCGAAGGCTACGGCTCGGTCGGTTACAAGGCACCCTGCTGGGGAACTATCTGCAATCTGTGCATTACTTCGACGATGTATTCGGTCGATTCGTTGAGGGCCTCAGGCAGTCTGGGTTGGTCGAACGCTCGATTGTCGTTGTCTTTGGGGATCACCGGGCGTTCTGGGACGACGCGCCTGAATTGCCGCGGTTGCTCGGCTTTGACGAGAAGGACGTGTACCGGGTGTGGGAGGCCGAGCGGAAACTGCCCTTGTTGATTCGATTGCCCAATCGGGAGCTGGCCGGAGCACGAGACTCGGCAGGAGGGCATCTTGATATTGCCCCGACGATCCTGAGCCTGCTGGGTCTGCCGTCGGCAGGCGAGGTCCTGTTGGGTCGAGATCTCCTGGGTTCTGAAATGCCGTTGGTCGCGTTTCGTACCGGCGACTTCATTGCCGGACGGCATAGTGTGACCGGGCTCGGGTCCGCTGGTCCGGTCTGCCGCGATCTGACGACTGCGGAAGCGACCGATTGCCCGCAGTACCCATTCGAACGGTTGATGGCTCGTGAGCGGTTGGAGATCTCCGATCTCATCATCCGGGGAAACTTGATCCCATTTCTGCGGGCGGCTTGGACACACCGATCTGCCGATCCCAGATAGCGACTTCATGTCACCTTGTCGCGGCCGTCGAATCCTGGTTCTTGTCGCGACCATCGCGTCGGCGTTCGTGAACGCCGCCGGCTGCGCACGGACCGGCGATCCTCTGACGGGCCGCGGGTTCCTCGTCATTGCCCATCGAGGCAACTCCGCCGATGCGCCGGAAAACACGATTGCGTCGATCACGTCCGCATTCGCGGTCGGTGCAGACCTTGCCGAAGTCGATGTGCGTCTCAGTCGCGACGGGGTCCCTGTGATCATTCACGACGAAACCGTCGATCGGACGACCGACGGCCATGGACGGGTGGCGGACCTGACGATCGAGGAGCTCAAACGGCTCGACGCGGGTTCGTGGAAGAACCCACGTTTCGCCTCAGAGCGGATTCCGACCCTGGCCGAAGCGCTCACGGCTGCCGCCGGGCAAGGCTTGCTGCTGCTCGACGTTCCTGTTCCCAACATGGGAGAGGTGATCGCGCGGACGTTACTGGCCGTCGGGCAGCATCAATCGAAAACCATCATTGCCGTCTGGGACGCGCCCCAGCTCGCGGAGATTCACCGGGCCCTCCCACACGCCATCATTGCGGCCGCCGGGGGCGCCCCGGACGTTTGGGATTCGAAGTACTTCGAGAGCCAGCGAGCCGCGGGTGTCGCGATTCTTGATATTGGCAATCCCTCGGTGCGGTTCATTGCGGATGCGCGAGCCCATGGGATGCCGGTCTGGGCCTGGACCATCAACGACGAAGCCACCATGCGCCAGCTGATGCTCGATGGGGCCGCAGGACTGGAGACTGACTTCCCCCAGAAGGCGTTGCGCATTGCGCGAACACTGAAACTCAAGCGCTGACTCGCGATTGTCCACTAACAGGCCGCTCGGGACCCGTCGCGATGACGATGACCGACATCTCGAATGCGTTCTCGCTCATCGTTGGCCATCACGAGGCTGAGCGGCCCAGGAGCGGCGGAGATACAGCAGCTCGTACAGACGCCGACCTGGCGCGGTCATCCGCCAGCTCCACGACCGATGCAGCGCCTCGACGTGATGACGGGCCGCCTCGCTTTCCTGCTTGAGTGTCACCATGCACTCGCGCAGCCCTGCGGTGTAGAGCGTCAGGACTCTCCAATCGGGCGACTCGGCATTCAGATATGGCACCAGCCGGCGATGCAGCGAGGCGCGGTGCGATTGGCGCTGGCCATTGGCGTCGTCCCAGACTCGATACCAGAAGAGCGGCTCCGGCATGACCGCCATCTCGACGCCGGCCAGCGCCGCACGGGTCAGGAAGATCCAATCCTCGACGAAGGCCGCTTCGGCATCCTCGTCGAATCCGCCGAGGCCGAGAAACGTCTCGCGGCGCACGAGCATGTTGGTGTCACCGAACGTGTTCCAGACCATGCCCAAGGTCAGTGCTGGCCCCAGCGGCAGCCAGCGCATCGTCGGCGTTGGCGCGCCGTTGGTTCCCTGCTCGTCGCGGAAGTGGTCGACAACGCAGGTGATGATTGGAACTCCCGAATGGAGGCTGGCGGCAACGAAGCTCTCGACTTCGTGCGGCCGGGCAAGGTTGTCGTCATCCATGAACAGGAGGTACTCGCCGTGAGCATGAGCGGCTGCCGTATTCCTTGCGGCGCTCGGGAGTCCTTTGACCGGACGGCGGACGATCTGCCAGCCGCGGCCGGCAAACTCTGGCTCCAGCCGCTCGAGCGCCTCCAGCGCTTCCTCGCGATCGCTGGCGTCGTCGACCAGCACGACTTCGACGGGCGCGTAGGTCTGCGCGCGAATCGTGTCGAGTGCCTGCTGCAGTGTCTTCGGGCGGTTGCGCGTGGCGATGCAGACGCTGACGAGCGGCCGGGCGGCTGGGGCCGCGGGAGCGCGAACGGTGCGAGCCGCGAGGACCTCGTGCCACGCGATCCACTCACGTCGAACCGCATCCGGATCCGAGGCCACCCGGGCCGGCGAGGCGCCTTCGCGGAGCGATCGCTCGATGAGGCCAGCGAGTGCTGACGGTTCCGGCGCCGCCAGGACCTTCGCGTGGTCCTCCGAGGCAATCATCTCGGGGATCCCTCCGGCCGTCGTGGAGATGAACGGGATGCCCTCGGCAAGACATTCGAGCACCGTATACGGCATGTTGTCAGCGAGAGACGGCATCACCGCGATCGCCGGGCGCGCACGCAGATACTCGAGCGCTTCTTTTTGACCCAGTGCGGTTTCAAGTCGAACCGGCAGTCCGGATTGGCCGAATCGGCGTCGCGCGTAGCTCGCACCGTCCTCGAGGCCGACCCGCCCGATTTTGCCGAGAAACGTCACCGGCGTGCCTTCGAGTGCTCCACGCGCGCGGAGGATGTCGAGCGCATCGCAAAAGAGCTCGATTCCCTTGCGCGACTCGAGCCGGCCAAAAAACACCAACTCCGACACGCTCCGTGAACTGACGTCGTCGCGCCGCGCCACCACGTGACTCACGTAGGGCTGGACATAGACCTCGTTCGGGAAGCGAAAGCCCCAGCGGCTCGCCCACGACAGGAGATAGTTCGTCGGCGAGATCAGCGCATCGGCGCGGGCCACGCTCTCGCGCTCGATGAAGTCGAGGGCGAGATCCTCTTCGTGGTCGACGTGTTCGCGGTTCTCGGTCCGATGCCAAAGCGTGGGACTGTGAAGGACGACGCACATGTGCGTCCGGTGAAACGCGAGGCCCAGCCGCTTCGCCTGGAGCGAATAGAAGCCGACGCCGTTGATCTCTGGGAACTGGATGACGTCAAACGGCGGCTGCTGCTTCAACCACTCGTACGCGAGGTAGGACGCGCGCGCGTGCAGCGTTCCATCGAGCGGCACCTCCAGCGCTGCCGGTACTTCGAACGCGATGCGCCGGCTGCGGTAGTGCGCGCGCCAGTCGGCCGCAGTGCCCGCCTCGAAGGGGCCGACGTAGAGAATTGTGACCTCGTGTCCCGCCTCTGCAAGCGCCTCCGCGAGCGTCGTACAGGCCGTGCCCACTCCGCCGTTCTTGATAGGCCCCACCAGGTCGCTCGTGGCGATGCACACCCGCGGCGGCCTGGAAAGCCGGTGCGGTCCAGCCGTCGGCAGCCCCGGCACTTTCGGCGCAAAGGTCTGTGACGACCAGCCGCTTGCAGGGACCTTGAAGCGCGCCAACGGTGAGATGACCGCTCGAGCTTCTGGATGACGCTCGACCAGGCTTGCGTTTGCCGCGATCAGTTCCGCGAGCTCGTCCATGTGCCAGCTCCGTCTTCAATGCGCCTGCCCGCTGAGCGCTCGTTCGACTCTGGCGACGAAGCGCTCGAGAGGTTCTTCAGTGACTTCTACTCGCGGGAGGGCGAGCCGGTCGTCGGACGCCAGGACTCCACGATCTGCGCAGGTGACGGCCAGCCGGAAGCCTGCCGCTCGCGCTGCCCGGACCGTGCGCTCGTCCACGGCCCCGAAAGGATACGCGAGCGTCTCCACCGTGCGCCCGGTGACCCGTTCGAGTGCCGCGCGGCTCTCGACCAGCTCGCTCATCAGGACGTCATCGGTTTGCGCAGGGAGGAAGAGGTGTTCGACCGTATGCGCTCCGACAGTGTAGTGCGCATCGGTGGCCAGCTCACTCACCTCGGTCCAGGTCATGCGCCGGTCGCGCACGTCGAGGTCGAGTTCTGCGGCCCAGGCGGTCATCCGATCGAGAATCGCCTCGCGCCTGTTGGCGGGAAGGCGGATGATCTCGTGATAGAGGTGCCAGTGCGCGGCATGTCGCTCTGATTCGCTGGCGGTAGGAAGCTCTCGAGGTTCGGAAAGCAGGTCGAGCGACAGCGACGGCGGTACGGTCCCCGGACCTATCAGCAGTGCCGCCAGCCGATCCCACCAGTAGTAGTATAGGGAGATGGACCCTCCGCAGTCGTCAGGAAAAACGTCGCCGGCACGCCAGCCGATCGAAGGAGCGGCAGTGCCGTCGAAACGTTGTCGACATACCCGTCGTCAAAGGTCACGGCGATCGCGCGATCCGGGCTGTCGTCGGCGAGCGTCTCGAGTGGAATCACCGAGCATCTGGTGCGCAGCCATTCGAGTTGCGCGCGAAACGTGGATTCCGACACCGAAAGCCGGTGCGGATCGATTCCACTCGCGCCAACGCGGTGATACAGGAGGACGATGCCGCGCGATCCTGCCTGGCGACGCGGGACCGGCCCCCCGCCGGATTCGGCGGATCTTCACCGCCCGGACGCCAATCAGGATCGGAAAGTATGGATCGCTGGATTCGTAGGCGCCCGGCGGCAACTCTTCGCTCGCCAGTCCGAAGCCGAATGCGGCGTTCAGCAAAGAGTTGCCGAAGCTGGTCGTCCCGATCGCCGACACCGGAAACACCTCAGCGAACAAGCGTCGGGCCCCTGCCTCGGTCAGCCTCCAGTAGTCCGCGTCGGGCCCGTACTCGAGACATACACGGCTCGCGCACGGCACCGTCACGAGAAGGACGCCGTCGTCCTTCAGCAGTCGGTGGCATTCCCGAATGACGGCGGGCATCTCGTCGATGACGTGCAGCGTCTGGGTGAGGATGATGCAGTCGTAGGTGGCGGACGCGACATGGTCGAGCCCACGCAGATCTCCAATCATCGTCGCCCGCGGGTTGGCGATGTCGAGGTCCAGAACATCGCTCCGCTCGACCCGCTCACCTCCGAACCGTCGGGTGTATTCGTTTTCTTGTACTTCGAGCACGGTTCCACGGATGTCGCTTGCGTTTGCCGCGAGATAGCGCTCGATGATTGGCCGATCCGCCGGCGTGCCGCGCTCGTAGCCCCAGTCGTGCGAGAGGGGTGTCGTGCGCGCAAGCGCACCAAAATCGATGGCGGACTTCCAGTCGGCCGGCACCTCGGCGAGCGCTTCAGCGCGCCGCCCGCGGAGACGCTCGATTTCCGCTTCGGCACCGTGCAGCCGCGCCCGATTGCCCTCGTGGCGGAGATATTCGCGGGATCACCGTGCTCTCCTTGCGTTCCAGCAGCGCGCTGGGCCAAGAGGCGACGAGCTTCCAGGTGCCGCTCGAACAGTGCCTGGACGGCGGGACGATACTCCCCGGTCAACCAGCTACGCCGATACAGCGCCCGCGCATGGACCCGTCTTCGCAGCAACGGCGCTCGCTCGGCAACGAGCGCCCCCGCCGCCGATCAAGCGCAGCCAGAAATCGGTGTATTCGAGGGCGGGCATCGTTTCGTCGAAACCTGCGCCCGCCTTCCAGAGCGGCCACCGGAACAAGGAGGACACGTGAACCGCTATCGGGTCGGCGAGGATGTCGAACGGCGAGCATGCCAGGACCCTCGGTGAAGGTATGGCGGGTGCCGGGACCAATCCACTCGATGCCGGTCGTCACGACGGCAGTGGACCGATTCGAAGACATCCGCCGCGTCATGACGTCGAGTGCCGACGGGTCCAGCGACTCGCCGGATTCGACGCAAATGGCGAAATCCACCTTCCCGACTGCGGCGAGCCCGGCATTCCAGCTTGCACCCGGAGCTGTTGACTCCACGTGAAGGAAAGGCAACCGGCGGGCGGCCGCGAACGCAGCCAGCCACGGATCAGCCCTGGCGGGCGTCGAACGTTCCGCGACGATGGCGACCGCGTCAGCGGCGCCGAGCCGTCAACCAGGCACGTCACACTGCCGTGGACGCCCGCAACGAGATCACTGCAGCGCACAACCGCGCCGACTGGGCATATGTCATGAATGACGCCGCAGCGCGATTGACGATCGTCCCGACGGAGCGGAATGGTCGCGTAATCCGCCAGCTCAGAGAGCCCGGAGCGCCACGGCCTCTTGCGGGCAAGCGTGCTGTCCTGCAGGTGCGCCGCCTCGGTGGAGCGGCTTCCAGGCGCTCGCGCAGAAGGGCGCGGTTCGGCCTGCAGCTGCTGTTGCTGCACCCACTCGACGCTGCCGTTCGGCCACCATCAGATCGTCTCGCGCTCGCGCGAGTGCAGGCAGCGCATCGAGCTCGAGCCGCGCGTGGAGATCGTCGGTCAGCGCGAGGTGCGGCCATGTCGGACTCGCGCCGAACCAGCAGCGGCTTCAAATGGGCGAAAGGTGTCCGCATGCCGGGCGACCAACGCCGATACAGGCGGGCAGGACCTCCGCCCGCAAACTTCACCCGGCTCATCGAGTCGGGCCGCCGCCGGTAGCGGAAGAGGATCTCCGGGATGATCTCGCCGCGGAACCCCCGCTCGACGAGCGAGATCCAGAAGTCCCAGTCCTCGCAGCCGTCCCGCATGTCTTCGTCCCAGCCGCCGACCGCATCGACCGCCGCCCGGCGGACGAGCGCCGCGCCGTTCACGGTGTTGCAGTCGAGCAGAGCCGGAAAGTCGCAGCGCTCGGGCTTCCACTCCCAGCTCTCGTCGCCGAAGGCCTCGAGCCAGTGCGAGACGAAGGCGAGCGACGGGTCGGCATCCAGCCGCGCCACCGACTGCTCGACGAGCGTCGGGAGAAGGATGTCGTCGGCGTCGACCGCGCAGAGGTACTCGCCGGACGTCCGCGACACGCCGACGGTTGCCTGCCGCCGAGAGGCCACGATTCTCGGTGCGAACGACCCGCGACGTTGCCGGCGACCTCACGCAGAACGCGCTCGGTGCGCGCATCGGTCGAGCCGTCGTCGACGACGCAGATCTCGAAGTCGCTGAAGGTCTGCGCCGTAGATACTGGTCGAGCGCTTCCGGGAGATAAGCGCCGAGGTTGAAGCAGGTGACGACGACCGAAACACGGGCGGCGCCCATCAGCGTGGACCGTGCGCTACTGGTTGGCGGGTGCGGGCCCTGCCGTGGATCGCGAGATACCGCGCCGCGATCGTCGGCGCCGGAGCCCTCGGCGACGATGCGGCCCGCCTCCATGAGGATCGCCCGCGTGCAGAAGGTCGTCGACCACCCGCGGGTCGTGGCTGACGATGAGCACGGTGTGCCCGGCGGTGTGCAGCTCCCGGTAGCGCTGCTCACACCGGGCGCGAAATCCGGCATCGCCGACCGCAAAAATCTCGTCGAGAATCAGCACCTCGCGCACGGCATGAAACGCGACCGCGTAGGCGAGACGGGAGGCCATCCCGCTCGAATAGTGCTTCAGCTTCAGATGAGCGAAGCGCTCGAGCTCGGCGAACGCAAGAATCTCGTCGAGGCTCGCCGCGATGCTCGGCAAGCGTCAGCCCCATGACCGAGCCGATGAGATACACGTTGTCGATCGCGTCCAGTTCGGGGTTCCAGCCGACGCCGAGCTCCAGAATCGGGCGTGATCGCCGCACGACGCTCGACACGCGCCGCGGTCGGGCGGGTAGATGCCGCAGAGCACCTTCAGCAGCGTGCTCTTGCCCGAGCCGTTGCGGCCCATGATGCCGAGCGTCTCGCCGCGACGAAGCTCGACGCTGACGTTGTCGAGCACCAGCAGCCGCTCGACCTGCCGCCGGCTGCGAAGAAGCCGAAGATGTGCTCCCGCACCGTGTCGCGCCGCACGCTCGGGATCGCGAAGGTCTTCGAGACCCGGCGCGCCTCGAGCAGCGGGAGCCCGGCATCACAAGTACTCCGCCGCACGCGGCGCGAGCCGCCGATAGACGATCGACGCCGAGCGCCAGCACCGCGACGGCCATCAAGCGCCAGGTCCACGTGGGCCATGAGGCGTCGGCATCGCGCCGATCGACCAGCACCGCTCGTGAGAATTCGATGACCGGCGTCGGTGGCCAGAGTAGAGATAGAAGTGAAAGCGTTCGGGAATGACCCCGAGCGGATAGATGATCGGCGCCACGAAGAACCCGGCCTGCGTGACGACCTCCCAGACCTGGTTGAGATCGCGGTAGCGCAGGAACAGCACGCTCCCCGCCAGCGAAACGCCGACGACCGACGATCGCCGAGCGCGCAACACGTAACCGGCAAAGAGCAGCGAGGCCGACAGGTGATGGCGGGTGGCCGGTCGCCGCGAGGAAGACAGCGATGATGACACCGAACACGGCGATCGTGATGAACGGGTTGGAGATCGACGTGACGACGAGAATCCACGACGGGAAACGCGCCTTCGTTAGCAGGAATCCCTTGGCGTGCAGCGACGTCGAGGCCGGTCTTCGTCGCCCTCGGCGAAGAAGTCCCACAGGAACAGGCCAATGATCAGATCGAGCTTGTAGGTCGGCGTCGCTGCGAAGACCAGCGAGAACACCGACGTCAGCACGACGAACATCGTGAGCGGTTTCAGGAGCGCCCAGACGAAGCCGCTCAGCGTGCCGTGATAGCGGGCCTTGAAATCGGTGCGGACCAGCGTCCAGAGCAGTCCGGCAAACGGAATGCGCTCGTGTTCCCGGGCGCCGCCGGTGGGAGCCAGAGTGTCATCCGACGTGTCGGCCGCGGGCAGGATCACCGACTCACTTCTGCGCATTGCGGGTACACTATGATGGCAGTGCGGCCCCTTCGTGTCCTCCACGTCACTCCATACGGAGGCAGCGCCTGGGCCTACGGTGGTATTCCCCGGCTGTCCGACGTGATGGTGCGGGGTCTCGCCACTCGCGGACATCATGTCACGGTGTGTACGACCGACGCGTGCGCGGCAGATCGGCGCCTGACGCCTGAGCGCGGGCTTCGGCCGCTCGCACCATGGCCGCCCTCTCGTCTCTGTCGCGATGTCGAGCTCCGCGTATTTCCGAACGTGTCGAATTGGCTGGCCTATCGCCAGCTTTTTCTGCCGATTGGCCTCTCCCGATACCTCGAGCGGCAGAGCCGAGCATTCGACGTCGCGCATCTGCATGCCTGCCGAAACCTCCCTGGCGTCATCGCCGCCCGCCACCTGAGGTCATCGGGGGTACCGTACGTCGTTTCGCCGAACGGCACCGCACCGAACCTGGAGCGGCGACGCGCGGCGAAGCGAGCGTTCGACGCGATCTTCGGCAACGTCATGGACAACGCGGCCGCAGTGATTGCGACGACGCACGCCGAGCATCGTCAGCTCACTGCCACCGGGATTGCGGCGGAACGCGTCTCTGTCGTACCGAACCCGCTGGCGCTCGAGGAGTTCGACCCGCCCCTCTCCCGAGAACGGTTCCGCGCGCGATCGCGCATCGATGGCCCGCTCGTCGCGTACCTGGGGAAACTGACGCCGCGAAAACGCGTGCCGCTGCTGGTGCGCGCGTTCGCCTCCCTCGGCGTGCCGGAGGCCACGCTGGTCATCGCCGGCAACGACATGGGCGATGGTCATACAGTGCGCGAAGTCGCCCGCGAGCTCGGCGTACTGCCACGCGTCATCTTCACTGGACTCATGACCGGTCGCGAACGGCTCGAACTGCTGGCCAGCGCCGACGTGCTCGTGTACCCGTCGGAGCATGAAATCTTCGGCCTCGTGCCTCTGGAAGCGCTCCTCTGCGGCACGCCCGTCATCGTGGCGGACGACTCGGGGTGCGGCGAAGTGATTGCGTCCACGGGTGGCGGTCTCGTCGTGCGGGGTGACGTCGAGGCACTTCGATCGGCGATCGCGCACGTGCTGGACGCTGGCGCCTACTGGAAGGCCGCTGCCTCGGAAGCGGCCAAACGAGTGAGGGCGTCATACGCGCCCGACGTGGTCTGTGCTCAGCTCGAGCGCGTGTACGCCGACATCGTTGCCGCGTGATGACAGGAGTGAGTTTCGTCCTGCCCGTGTGCAATGGCGGCCCGAGGCTGGCTGAGACCGTCGCCTCGATTGCGGCGCAAGCCGACGGCCGTCCGATGGAGATCATCGTCATCGAGGACGGCAGCCAGGATGGCTCCGCGGCGCTCTTGCGGTCGCTCGCCGGTGCGTACGGTCTGACCGTGGTGGACGGGCCTCGCTCGGGCGCCGCGGCCGCGGTGAATGCCGGAATCCGGCTCGCCTCGCAGCCGATCGTCTGCCAGGTGGATCAGGACGTCGTGCTGGCGCACGGCTGGCTGCCCACGCTCGTGGCCGCACTCGACGATCCCGGCGTGGGCGCCGCGCAGGGTTGCTACGTGAGCGACCGGGCGGCGTCATTTTTCCCGCGTGTGATGGCGCTGGACCTCGAACAGCGGTACTCGCGGATGGGCACCTACCCCGATCACGTGTGCACGGGCAACACTGCGTACCGCGCTGCCGCACTGCGCGACGTCGGACTTCTCGATGAATCACTCGGCTACGGGTACGACAACGACCTCAGCTACCGTCTCCAGGCCGCAGGGTACCGTCTCAGGTTCTGCGCGGACGCCCGCAGCAAGCACCGCTGGCGGGAAGGCGTGGCAGGGTATCTCACGCAGCAGTACGGCTTCGGATACGGCCGACTCGGTGTCGTGGCCCGGTGGCCGAACCGCTGCACCGGCGACTCCGTATCACCGCCAGCCATGATGGCGCATCCAATCGTCATGGCCGCGGCACTCTGCCTGCTGCTGGCTGGTGCGCTGATGCAGGCGATGGCCGGGCGCACATTCGCGCTCGAGACGGCAGGCCTCATGCTCATTGGTGTTCTGGCGACCGAGCGCGCGCTTGCCGGCATCGGTGCGGCCATGCGCTTTGCCGACCCGGCCGCCCTGGCGTTTCCGCTCGTGCACCTGGCGCGCGACCTGGCGTGGGTGGGCGCGGCCCTCATGTGGATCGCCCGACGCGCCCTGCGGCGGCCGCACAACCCGAAGCACAGCATGACGGCACGGGCGGCTGCGGGATGAATCGCCAGGCTCGCGTCCTGGCGCTGATTCCGGCTCACAACGAGGCCGAAAGCCTTCCCTCGCTCGTCAAGAGATTGCGGCGCCGGCGCTGGGATCTCGACATTCTCGTGGTTGACGACGGCTCGTCGGACGGCACCGTTGGCCTGCTGCGGGAGCTCGGGGTGAGATGGCTTCACTGGCCCGATCGACGCGGCGTCGGAGCTGCGATTCGCGCCGGGCTTCGGTACGCGGTTCGCCAACGATACGAGTTCGCCGTACGTCTGGATGCCGATGGCCAGCACGACGTGGACGACATCGAACGTCTCCTGCAGCCTCTGCGCGCCGGGATCGCCGACGTCGTTCTCGGTTCGAGATTCGCCGCGTCGAACCGTCGCCGTCATTCACGGATCGTTCAGAGGTGGCTTGGAATCCTGCTGTCGATCATCACGCAACGAACCGTGACCGATCCGACGTCAGGGTTCTGGGCGATGGGACCTCGGGCCGTGGCGCTGCTGTCGGAGCACCATCCCGGCGGTTATCCCGAACCGGAACTGCACCTGTTCCTGAGCCGCAACGCCATGAAGGTCGTGGAGGTCGATGTGCACAGCCATGCCCGTCTCCACGGTCAGAGCTCCCTGACGCTGCCTCGTCTCCTCGTGGCCGGCGCCCGGGTGATCCTCGCGATGATCGTGGTGCCGTTCCGCGCCAGCGTGAAGTCCGACGGTGGCGCGGTGGAGGCCAGCGATGCTTGACCGCATTCAGGTCGTCGCCATGACTGGCAGCGTTCTTCTGCTGCTGCTGGTCCTGGAGCTCGTGCGTCGCCGCCGGCTCGCGGAAGAGTACTCAGCGTTGTGGATCGGTTCCGCAATTCTCCTCATCGGACTCTCGCTGCGGCGGGATCTGGTCGACTTCGCGGCGCGCTCGCTGGGCATCTACTATCCTCCCGCCATCCTCGTGTTGATGCTGGTCGGCATCGTGTTCGTCGCGTCGCTCTCCTTCTCGGTGATTCTGTCGCGTCACCAGCGACAGATCAGCCGGCTGATCGAGGAGAACGCCATCATGGCGGCAGAATTGCGCGATCTTCGCCGTGGCCTCGACACCCGCGCGGACAGGCGGTCGTCAGATCATCTGCGGATCGACGGCGTCAGCGCCGCTCCGGCCTCGGAAATAGTCCCGGAAGCCGCGGAGCGCAGCGCCCAGGCGGACAGGCAGTGAACCGCCGGGCGCCTTCACCGTGTACGCAAGATTCAGGCTCATGATGAATGCGGCGCGAGCCGCTCGTCTCATCGGTCCTGCGCCGCCGGCGTGTGCGTGCGCCAGCATCAGGTGATTCCGCGCCGCCAAGTACAAACGACGAGGCGACTGCGCGCCGATAGTGGCGCCGCCCTGATGATAGGCCACGGCGCCGGCCACGACGCGCGTGCGAAAACCGGCCGCGCGCGCGCGCAGGCAGAAGTCGATTTCCTCGAATCCAAAGAAGTAGCGCTCATCGAACAGACCGACGCGCTCGAACACTTCACGGGCGACGAGCATGACGCAGCCGCTGACCGCTGCCACGTCGCCATCCATCGTCCCTTCGCCTCCGCTGGCCGCCGCCCGGCGGTGGCGCATACGGCCGGTCCGCAGGTTGTAGTCGATGCCGGCAGATGCCACGAGCTCCGGAAACGCGCGCGATCTGACGACCGGACCGACGATCCCGACGTCGGAGTGCTCTCCGAGCGCAGCCTCCAGGCGGCCCAGACAGTCCGGCGGCACGACGACGTCGCTGTTCGCGAGCAGCACATGCTGGGCGCCGATGGCGAGCGCGTGTCGAATTCCGGCATTCATGCCGCCTGAGAATCCCAGGTTGCTCCCCGTTTGGAGGTAAGTCACCGTCCCGCGCCACCGGGCCAGCGCATCTCGACAGGCGACGCCACTGTCGTTGTCCACGACGATCACCTCGGGCACTCGCTCCGAGGCTCTGAGCGACGCGACAGCGATCGACGTATCTGCCGGCGTTCGATAATTGAGGACGACCGACACCACCCGCGAGGAATCCGGACCGCGACGCTCATCTGTGGCGAGGTGTGCCTCGTAGAGCCGCCGGGTCGCGCCGACGTCTTCGGCCAGCGACCGAATCGGCGTGTCGGCCGCACCGGTTCGCAGGCGATCGAGCAATCCCTCCTCTCCACACAGGCGGTTCAGCGCCTCGTGTAGCCCTTCGACATCACCTGGTTCGAAGAGCAGCCCGTTCCGCCTCGTGTTCGATGATCTCGGGATGCCGCCGATGTCCGAGCGCGACACCGGCACCCCCGGACAAGCGCCTCGTGAATGACGAACGGGCTGTCTCCGCCAGATCGACGGCACGACGAGCACGTGGAGTCGAGGCCAGCAGCCCGGCCACACGGCCTGCGGGGCTCGGCGCCGTGTGCTCGCACGCCCGGAATCGACAGCAACGGCTCGAGCCGTGCCGCGTAGCTGTTGTCGCCGTGGTAGGGCACGATCTCACCGAACAGTTCGAGCGTCGCCCGTCCCGATGGCAAGCCGGTGAAACGCCTCGAGCAGGACGTGCGGCGCCTTGGAAGACCATCAAGCTGCCGATGAAGCCGATGCGCATCACCGGCGAGGGCGCGCGGCGACACCACCGCACGAAAGGGCGCGGATCGAAGCCATACGGATCCAACGGCGATGCCGATCGGCGTCGATGCCGAACCTGCGAAAGCGACCGTGGATGTGACCGGGATGGCGCGAGAAACATCGACACACGGGCAACGAGCGCTCTGAAGTGTTCGAGGCGGCCCGGGCCTCGTCGAGACCCTGTTCGGGATTCGAGATCGGCGCGCGGTCCGTTTCCACGCCCCGCCAATTCCCGACGCCAGTGGCCGCGGCAGCTCCGGATCACGTTAAACCGATGGCGCGCGCCTGCCGTACAACCCGGGCGCTATCGCACCGAGGCAATCCGAGGCACGAACGGCATCCCGCCGGCTCCGGCCCGTCGCACATCGCAACTCGTGTCGAGCAACTGCCCGCGATGGCACAGCAGCCAGTAGTCGTGGAGCGTTAGCACACCGGCACGCGCCACGCCCCGCCAGCCTGTCGGCGATCTCGTCGACAGACACGTCAGATGGTGGACATGAGCGACGTCGCGGCTGAAACTCGTCGATCACGTGTGCAGCGATCCGCGCAATGGCCGGGCTGCGCATAACCTTCCGCGAAGCTGCGCGACGGCCGGAACGTGTTGTTGACCCAGGTGATGTGAGGCCGTCGCGCTGCTCGGTCCGCACGCCGAATTCCGCGCGCGATGGATCCGGCTCTCGCGCGTCAGCACGTGGACGTCATCACCATGCGAGGTCGACAGCATCTCGCGCGCGCTGTCGGTGTAGACCTCCGCGCCGCCCTGACCAGGGCGGAAACCCGTGCGCCACGATCAGGACATGCATCAGATGCCGGCGAAGCGCTACCGGTCTTCGCCTCGCACGCCGAGCCGCCACTCCAGGTACTGGCCGAGCGGCCAGGCCACTGCCAGAGCGAGTGCGCGCAGCGCGCCTGGTTCGTGGCCCTGGTACGGGTTCCTGCCGCCCCAGGTGATGTGCGTGCGCGCTGAGCTCGAGACCGCGCGGGCCAAAACTCGCCACCGTCGGAATCGTGCGGACGCCCGAACAGCTGCAAGAGCTCGGTGCAGAGATAGGTGCGGGCGAACTCAGTACCGCGGCGAGCGCTCGTGCGAGTGCACGACCACCGCGTCGGCCACGAAGTCGAGCGGATGGCCGGCCAGGAGTGCGGCCTTCCCCCACTCGACATCCTCAGCGATCGGCGTCTCGGGGAAAGGGCATCTCGCTCCCGACGCGGACCGTCGAATGCAGGAGCACACGTTGTCGAATGCGTACAAGCGAAGCGCGCCATCGGTTCGAGGCGACTGGAGATTGCCCGGTGCCGCGAGCCTGATGCGCCGAGATGACGTCGATGCCGCCACCCACAGGCCGGAGATACTGCCGCGTGATCGCGGTCGCATCCGGTCGCGGCTGCTGCCGGCAGAAGGCACCGGCCACCGCAGGGTTCATCGCAACGGCGCCGAGAGCCGACCAGCCAGTCGTCGCCGCCGGCACCGCGTCCTGCACGAGGAAGCACGACCAACTCGCCACGAGCGCGCTCCACGCCCAGATTGCGAGTGAGGCCGTGGTTGAACGAATCGGGACGGATGCTGACGATCTGGTGCGCCGCACTCTCCAACAGCGCCAGCGTGCCATCGTCCGATCCGGAATCGACGGCGACCACTTCGAAGGCAAAGTCGGCGCGCTGGCGTGCGATGGCGTCGAGCGCGGCGGGAAGCGTCCCGGCGCCGTTCCGAGTCAGCAGGACGATCGAGACCAGCGGAGGGCTTACCCCAACGCGGCGGCTGGCACCTCCCGGGACGTCATCAGGTCGGCGTAGATCCCGTCCCATTCGCGTGCCTCTTCAGCAATGGACTTGACCGCGGGCAACCGAGCCACCCAACCGGCCAGCTGTGCCGGATTATCGATGAGCGACTGTAGCACCCGTGCGAGCTCGTCGGGCGATTGGGGATCGTACAAACGCCCGTTGAGCCCGTCGGTAATCAGGTCCGGGATGCCTCCAATCCGCGCGCCGACGACAGGTACGCCTGCCTGGAACGCCTCATGAATGACGAGCGGCGAGTTCTCGAGCCAGATCGACGGAACGACCAAGCACGTCGAGCCCCTCGTAAACCGCCGACGTCTGCGAGGCGTCGAATCTCCCCATGAAGCGCACGGGCAGACCCTCGGCGCGCCGGCGGAGATCGCGAACGTATTCAGGGAAGACATGGAGATCGCCGTGAATCTGAAGCTCGTAGTCCTGCGAGGGCAAGCGACGCAGCGCGTCCAGCAGTACGTGGACTCCCTTGTGCCAGGTCGAGCGTGCCGACGACGCCTATCTGCAGAGGTGACTTTCTCGGCCCGCGAGCAGACCGCGCCATGTCGGGCATGCCGTAGTCGGAGACGCGCAGCTTCGATCGATCGAGACCGAGCGCCACGAACGCCTCGCCAAGCGCAGCCGACGGTGAGACGAACAGGTCCACCTGGTCGAAGAGGAGTCGGGCTCTTACCAGCCGCTCCCTCACATCCGCTTCCGTGACCGGAAATCCTCGGGCGCGCGCCAGGGCCCTGGCGCCTCTCTGGATCATTCCAGGCGGCAAGCGACGAACCACAGCGAGTGCGCGCCGTCCGACACTTGAGGTCACCGCGACCGCGGCGGGCACTCCGAGCGGCGGCTTGCGAGTAGAAGGGCGATTCCTTGAAACAGCGCGCGCAGCGCTCCGCATCGATCGTCGTGACAGACGTGACGAGTCCGCCCGGTGGATCCGCTGTCCTCCGGACGGGCAGACGAGCGTGAAATCGTGCAGGGTCGCCACGACGGCGATGCCGCGCTCGCGCGCCGCAGCCGGCAGATCGAACGACAGGTTCAGCAGGTTGTGCACGTGCACGACGTGCGGTTGCACGATGTCGAGCACGTGACGGAGGCTGGCCGACACCACGGGCGGAAGATAGGTATCGGCGAAGCTCGCGCAGATCCAGTTGTTGGTGATCTCGACAACCGGCAGCGACTGCGACTCCCGCCAGGTGACCTGGCCGTGTTGCCGGCCCGGATCGTAGTCGGCGCACACGATCGTGATGTGGTGGCGGGTCAGTAGTTCGCGGCACAACGCCGCCGCGTAGATCTCCGAACCCGCCCGGTGCCGGGGAAGAAAGTCGTGGATGGCGTGGAGGACGCGAAGTCCTCGATCGATCCTTGGGGTCAATCAGCGTTCATTGTGCGCGATTCGCAAGGCACGGCTCAAGAGGCCTCTGGACGTTTGCACGGCCTGTCGGCGATGTGCTAGGTTACATGTAACCTGAGGAATTCTCCATGCCCACCACCGCTCGAGCCACATCCCGAGAAAAAGTCCGCGCGCATCGCGCCCGATTGCGGAAGGCGGGACTTCGTCCCGTTCAGATCTGGGTTCCCGATGTGCGGTCGAAGTCCTTCGCCCAGGCCGCGCACCGTCAGTCGCTGGCGGTGGCGAAGAGTCCTCACGCCGGCGGGACCAGTCGTTCGTCGACGCAGTTTCTGCCTGGAATGAAGAGTCATATGAAGCCGCGGGGTGCGGCGGGGACAGCCCCCCGCATTTTGACGCGGCGAGATCTGGACCGTTGCGGGTGGAACGGCCTCATGCGGGCAAGCCGCGACCCGCGGTCATCGTCCAGGACGATCGGTTCGACGCGAACGATTCGATCGTCGTGTGCCCCTTGACCACCGATCCGACGCAGGCGCCGATCTTCAGGCTTTCCGTCCAGCCAGGTGCCGAGAGCGGACTCCAGAAACCATGCCGGATGATGGTGGACAAGTTGACTGCCGTGCCGAGGAGACGCCTCGGAAGGCTGGTCGGCTCACTGGCTTCCGAAGAAGTGAAGGCGCTCAACCGCGCCATTTTCGTGTTCCTGGGTTTGGCGGAGACGGAAGCGTCGTCTGACCCCCAGGTCTGACCCCCAGCATCCGATCCTCGGGCGCGTACGTCAGCAGGTTGTCCTCGCGGTGCACGACGCGGATCGTAGGCCCGACCGCGGTCACGCGTTCAGAGGGCGGTACTTCACGGCCAGCAGGGTGATGTCGTCCGACTGCTTGGCCCCGGCGGCGAACGCGCGAACGTCGTCCAGCACACGCGTCACCATTTCAGCCGGTGTCGCGTCTGAGGCCGTGGCCAGCGTGGCAAGCAGCCGTTCGTCGCCGTAGAAATCCTCTTCGCGGTTCATCGCTTCCGACACGCCGTCCGAGAACAGCACGAACGTCTCGCCGCGGACGAGCGAAAACGTCTCACGCTCGATTGGATTGAGCGGCATGAGTCCCGCCGGCCGCCCAGATGCCGGACAGCTCAGCCGCGGCGCCCGGCCGGGGGAGACGACCGCAAGCTGGTGATGGCCGGCCGTCGCGCACGAGACGCGCTCGTGCTCCAGATCGAACACGAGGCACTGCATGGTGACGAACATGCCGCGAGGATTCTGTTCCGCCAGTTCGTCGTTGAGACGGCGCAGGATCTCGTCCGGCTCGGCAATCTGCCTGGCCAGGGTGCGAAGCACGCTGACGGTGACCGCCATGAAGAGGGCCGCCGGAATCCCCTTGCCCGACACATCGCCCAGCGCCACGACGACGCGACGGTCGGAGATGCGCAGCACTTCGTAGAGATCGCCGCCGACCTCGCGGGCCGGCTCGATGATGGCGTGCACGTCGAGGCCGGTGCCCTTCGTGGCGGCCGCGAGGTCCGCGGGCAGGATGCCCATCTGGATCTCGCGGGCGATGCGGAGGTCCCGGGCCATCGCTTCGCGGACGGCGTCGGTGTACGCCTTGGCTCTGAGCAGCGAACGGACCCGGGCTTTGATCTCCAGGACCTCGAACGGCTTGGTCAGGTAGTCGTTGCCGCCCACCTCGAAGCCCTGGGCCTTGTTCCTGACGTCCTCGAGCGAGCTGAGGAACATCACCGGCACCTCACGCGTCGGCTCGCGCGCGCGCAGTCGCCGGCACACCTCATAACCATCGAGACCCGGCATCACGATGTCGAGCAGCACGAGGTCGGGTGGGCTCTTCTCGACGGCACGAAGCGCGGCGTCGCCGTCGAGAGCGACGCTCAGCTTGTACTCGCCACGCAAGGCCTCGACCAGGATGTCGATATTGGTTTTGGCGTCGTCCACGATCAGGATGCGGCTCTCGGACAGATCCTTCACGGCGGCGGCTCCCTGTAGCGCGCAGACTCGAGGGTCTGCTCCAATTGCACTTGCGCATCCTCGAAGGCGTACCCGTCGACCAGCGCCTTGAACTCCCGCCAGGCTCCGTCGCCGAAGAGCGGACGCAGCGACGCGTGATGTGTCTCGAGAAAATCAGCAGCGCCGGGATCACGGTCAGAGAGCAGGACGGCCAAGCGCGCCGCGGCCTCGCGAGATCGTGCAGCGCTCGGCGGCGTCGCGGCGATGGAGGGCTCTGGCGGGTCGGTGGCGGTTGGAGTGAGCGCGGCTCGCAAGGCCGTGACCAGCGGGATCAGTTGAGCGGCAGCCCGTTCTCTGGCGGCCTCGACGACCCTTGCCTCGGCGCGGTCGCGAATCAATTGCTCCAACGTGCCGGCAGCGGATTGCACGTGCGTGGCGCCGAGCTGACCGGCCACACCCCTGAGCGTGTGCGCAAGCCGCTCGGCGACCGCGTGGTCCTTCCTGGAGAGTGCGTCGGCGATATGCTCGATGGCCGGGCCCTGTTGCTCGACGAACTGGCCGAGCAGCTTCAGATAGAGCTGGCGATTATCGCCGACACGTAAGAGCCCAGCCTTCGTATCGAGGCCGGCAATCGACGGCGGGTCATGAGCGTCCTCCGGTGAACGCTGGAGCGGCACAAGACCACCGTCCACATCGGCCGGGCCAACTTCCGCCCGTGCGTAGAATCGACCCACGGTCGCGAACAGATTGCCCGGATCGATCGGCTTGGCGATGTGGTCGTTCATGCCTGCGGCGAGGCAGCGCTGGCGTTCTTCGACAGTGGCGTGCGCGGTCATCGCGATGATCGGCAGCGTGGCAAAGCGCGTGTCGGACCGGAGCTTTGCCGTCGCCTGATAGCCGTCCATCTCGGGCATCTGCAGGTCCATCAACACCAGATCGAATGGTGGTGACGGGCCGCTCCACAGCATCTCGACCGCCTCGCGTCCGTTGCTGGCGATGGTGACCTTTGCTCCAACGCCTTCGAGGAGCTCGCTGGCGATTTGCTGATTGATCTCGTTGTCCTCGGCGAGGAGAATCCGTGCGCCGCCGAGCAACGTCGACTGTAAACCCGCCACCGCCGTGCTGGTCTCTTCGTCGCTATGGCTGAAGAGATTCACCAGGGTATCGACGAGCATGGACTTGGTGACCGGCTTGACCAGAAATCCGTCCAGCTGCATGCGCTCGGCTTCCTCGCGGACTTCCTCGCGCCCGAACGCCGTGACGAGCACGATGGCCGGTTGGTGGCTCAACGTCTCGTCGCTCTTGATGTGGCGACTGGCCTGCAACCCGTCCATGCCCGGCATGCGCCAATCCATGAAGATCATGTCGTACGGCTGATCAGTGGCGTCGTGCTCCCGGATCGCGGCGATCGCTTCCGCACCGGAAGCGACGGCATCGACGCGGCCGACCACGCCGCCGAGCGGCTCCTGCAGAATCTCGCGTGCGGCGGCGTTGTCGTCGACGACGAGCACGCGGAGCCGGGCGAGCTTCTCAGGAACACGCTTCGCCGTACCCTGCGCGGCGCCGACGCCAAGCCAGAGCGTGAAATGGAACGTCGTGCCGACGCCCGGCTCGCTTTCCAGCCAGATGCGACCGCCCATCAACTCCACCAGCCGGCGGCAGATGGTGAGGCCCAGGCCCGTGCCGCCGTGCTTGCGCGTCGTCGACATGTCGGCCTGGGTAAACGGCTGGAACAGTTTCGCCGATTGCTCGGGCGTCATCCCGATCCCGGTGTCGCGTACGGAGCACTTCAGTTGCACTTTGTCGCCCGTGCGTTCGAGTTGTTCGATGTTGACGCGGATCTCGCCGCGGTCGGTGAACTTCACGGCGTTGTTGACGCAATTGGTCAGAATCTGGGTCAGGCGAACCGGATCGCCGAGCAGGTGCTCCGGGATACCTGGCGCGACGTGCACCAGGAACTCGAGTCCCTTCTCGTGTGCCTTCTGCGCAGTCAGCGTCGTCACCGAGCTGATGACGTCATCGAGCTTCAGGTCGGTGGTCTCGATGTCGAGCCTGCCAGCCTCGATCTTGGAGAAGTCGAGGATGTCGTTGATGACCGCCAGCAGCGAGGTGCCGGCATTGTGGATCTTGCCGATGTAGTCACGTTGCTTGGGCGACAGCGGTGTTTTCAGGGCGAGATGCGAAAGGCCGATGATCGCGTTCATCGGCGTGCGGATCTCGTGGCTCATGTTCGCGAGGAACATGGATTTCATCTCGGTGGCTTCCTCGGCCTTGAGCTTGGCGTCGACGAGCTCCTTCGCCTGTGCTTCCAGCTGGTTCGCCTGCTCCCGGGTCTGGCCGAGCAACTCCTGGGTGCGAAGGTTTCGCTGCAGAATGTCCAGGCTCATGGCGACCACCGGCAGCAGTTCGTCGAGCAAGGACTGCTCCTGCGTGTTGAAGGTGCGGAAAGACGCCACTTCGAGAACTCCGAGCACGGCGTCCTTGGACAGCGCCGGCAGCGCCGTGGCCTGGAGCGGTGCCGCCTGGCCCAGGCCGGAGCCGATGCGGAAGTAACCTGGCGGAAGGTTCGTGAGCGTCGTGGCTTTTCGCTCGTGCGCGCACTGGCCGACCAGCCCCTCACCGAGCCGGACCGAACTGGCGGCGTCAGAGGCCTCGGCCAGGCCGTACACGGAGACCCGCTGCAGCTCTCTGGTCTTCTCGTCGAAGACATAGAAACCGGCGATGCCGCCACCCACCATCGGCACGAGACCCGAAAGCAGGCGGTCGCCGAACTCCGCAAGCGAGGCCGCACCCTGCAACTCCCCGGTCAGTCTGGAGATATTGGACTTGACCCAGCGTTGCTGGTCCATTGCGGCAGCGCCCTGTTTGAGGACGTCGATCGAGCGCGCCAGTCCACCGGTTTCGTCTGTCGCGCCGACAAAGGGCACGGCCCGCTGGTAGTCGCCGCCGGCGATGGTCTTGACCGACGCTTCGAGCGCCTGAATCGGTGTGACGATGCGGCGCAGGGTGACAAAGCCCAGCAGGCTGGCCAGGAGCAAGGCCGCCGCGTTGGCCACGAGCATGTTCCGCTGAAACCGTTCGACGCCCGCGATCGATTCTTGTCCTGCGGCCGCCGCGGCTTCCTGGTCGGACGCGATCCATTCGTTGGACACTTTGCTGAGACGCGGACCGAGGTCGGCGATGCTGCCGTTGAAAAGAGCCAGCGCTTCCGCACTACGGCCCTGATCGGCCAGCGACATGATCTGCTTCGCGCCAGCGATCCATTCCCGGCTCAGCGTCTGATACTCATTGAGCAGGCGGCGCTCTTTGTCGCCGAGGACCAGGCGGTCCGCGTACTCGCGGATGCGGCGGTTGACGTCCTGTTCGTCATCGTCGAACAGCCGGCGGGCGGCGGCTCGTTGCTCGTCAGTAGTTGCCAGCAGGTGGCTGCGCAAGTTCACGCGCAGCTCGGCGAAGCTCCTCGACAGATTCCCCAGCGTCGCCAGGGCCACGATTCGCGATTCCGCCACGAACCGGCTGCGCGCCTCGATGTGTTCGAGCTGCAGGCGGGTGAAGATCCCAAGTCCCACCAGCGCGGCCAGCGGCACCGTCAGCAGGATGATCAGACGTTTGGCAATCGTCATACTTCGAATCGTTCGGCGAACATAGGGCGAGGATATCGCCAAAGCGAGATCGAACGTCACGATAACGCTTGAATCCGCGAGGGCGCGAGCCACGAGCTCGGCCTAGCCTGGTTGAACCTCGTAAGACGTTGCGGCCACCGTGCTGGCTCGCTAGCATATGTACGGCATGTGCCTGTGACGGTGGAGGTCGGATGAACACGGAACGTCAGGTACGGCTCTTCAAGAACGGCCGCAACCAGGCCCTGCGTATTCCTCGCGGCCTGGAATTGCCCGGGCACGAAGCGATCTTGCGCAAAAAGGGCGCTCGTCTGATCGTCGAACCCGTGGCTGGCCCATCGCTCCTCGCGGTGCTCCGAAAGCTCAAGCCACTCGATGAGGAATTCCCGCCCGTTCTGCGGCCTGCCGCAGAACCGGTCGAGCCCTGAACGTGGCACGGCTGTACCTGCTCGACACGAACATTCTCTCGCACCTGGTGCGCCAGCCGCAGGGAGTGGTGGCGGTCTAGTCGCGAGGGTCGAAAGCCATGGGGCTACTCTCACTTCCGCCCGTGGGTGTATCCTGCTGAGAGGCTACAGATGATGGTCACGGACCGCATCGAAATCGATCCCGAGGTGATGCTTGGAAAGCCAGTCATCCGTGGAACGCGGATTCCGGTAGAGTTGATTCTTCGGAAACTGAGCGAAGGTGCGTCCGAAGCCGATCTCACGGAGGCTTACCCGGGCCTCACGCGCGAGGACATCCAGGCCGCGATGCGCTACGCCGCGGACACGCTCGCCCACGAAGAAGTCGTTTTCATCGGCAAAGGCACAGTCGGCAACAAAGAGTAGCCGGTGCGTTTTCTCGCCGACGAGAGTTGCGACTTTGGCGTAGTTATCGCTCTCCGTACAGCTGGCCACGATGTTTCCGCAGTCGGGGAGATCAACCGCGGCGCCAAGGATCCCGCCGTTCTCGCTCTTGCCCGCTCTGAGGGGCGAGTACTCCTGACCGAAGACAAAGACTTTGGATTGCTCGCGTACGCTGGCTGCCAAGAGATCGCAGGGGTCATCCTGATTCGCTTTCCAGGTCATGCGCGAAGTGCTCCTGGTGAAGCCGTCGTGAGTGTCGTTGCCGTGGCGATCGCATCACCAGCGCGTTTGTCGTGGTCGAGCCGGACGCGCTCGCGTTTCGCGACCGCGCCCATTGACGACTGACAATGACTGACAATCGGTACCGGCTCGCGGCTTTCTGGCGTTGCCCCCAGTTGTCAGAATCCTCGCAGTGACAACTGCGATCTGTGAGCGCGAATCGCGCAGGCCTTATGGTTGGCCGCCGTAACGTTCGGCGAAGGTGTTCGTGAACAGGCCTTGCGGATCGAACTCGCGCCGGGCGGCGAAGAAGGCGCCGATTTCGGGATAGGCGCGTTCGAGTTGCTCGCGCGAGTAGTGCAGCTGATACGGCAGGAAGAACCGGCCGCGATGGCGCGTCGAGAGGTCGATGACCTCGCGCGTGACGCGAACCATCCGGTCGCGCCCCTCGCGGTTGGTCGTCCTGGTTGAGATAGAGCACGATCGCCAGCATCCGATCGTCGGGCGCGTACGTCAGCAGGTTGTCCTCGCGGTGCACGACGCGGACCGACGCGTTCAGCAGGAGCGCGCGATTCTGCCGCAGGATCGTGCGCAGGCCGTCGATGAACGGCACGAACTGATCCTGCGGGATGAAGTACTCCTGCAGGATGTCGGTCTCGTCCATCAACGTGTTCCTGAGGTACGGGACCGAGTCGTGCATCGGCTCGTTGCGCGAGACGAGGCACGCCTCGCCCTCGCCCTGGGCCTGATTGCGGCTGATCGTGCACGACTCGAGCTTGGGTTCGATGTACTTTTCCGTGAACCACCGCATGCGCATCGCAAGCGGCCCGCCCTTGAACCAGTTGAGGACGAACCGCCGTAGCTTGACCTGGCTGACCTCGCCGAGCGGCGGAATCGCCGCGCCTGGCGCGTCGACCTGGCGATAGGCGTAGAGAATCAGTTCCTGCAGAAACGACTGCGGCGCGGTCGAGAGGTGCCCGTAGAGCAACCCGAACGACGGGTCCTTCGCGATCTCGCGCGTGAGCACGTCCGGGAACGTCCGGTAATCCATCAGCCGCCGCTCGGAGCGGTAGACGACGTTGTCGGTGAGCTCGAGGTCGACGTCCAGAATGACGCCGAACAGGCCGTAGCCGCCGACGACGAGCTGGAAGAGCCGCGGATCTTCAGTGCGACTCACTTGCCGGATGGTTCCGTCCGCGAGCATCACGCGCATCGCACGGATCGTTCGCCCCACCGATCCCGCGAGGTGATCCATGCCGTGCGCGTTCACCGAAATCGATCCGCCGACGGTGAAGATGTCCGTCGACTGCATCGCCTTGACCGCAAAGCGCGGGTGGATCCGGCTCTGGATGTCGTGCCACGTCGCGCCGCTGCCGACCGTGAGGACCTTCTCCTGCTCGTTGAGCGTCATGTGACTAAACGCGCGCATGTCGAGCACCAGCGCGCCCATCGCGAACGCCTGTCCACCCATGCTGTGGCGGACGCCGGCCATCGAGACCTTCAGTCCCTGTTCGCGCGCGAACGCCAGCGCCTTGCGGACGTCCTCGACCGTCCGTATCTCGACGACGCCGTAGACCGGTGTGCGGTTGAGGCAGCTCGCGTCGTTGACCGTCCCTCCGCGCTGCGCCCAGGGCAATTCAGTGCCGGACGCGACGCGAGCGTTGCCGGTCGGGCGCGGCGGCTCGTCCGGCAGCGGATCGCAGTCCTTCGGGCTCGTGGGCTCGGCCGCGTACTGCAGCGCCCGGCGGATCGGGAAGATGAGCAGCAGGCCGATCACGAGCAGCGTGATGAGCCATCGCCGGCCGCGGCGGCGGCGCGGGCGCGGCCTGACGTCAGTAGTCATAGATGTGCTCGACCCGGGCGCCGCGCGCGCGCAGCCAGGCGACGAGCTCGTGCAGCGCGGCCACCCGCGCGCGAATCGCCAGTCGCGTTTTCGGCGCCTCGGTGAGGATCGGCAGCGCGGCAATCAGCTCGGCGTTGACAGGGCTGTCCTGCCACTTCCCTGGAGCGATCGCCGTCACCAGGACGTCGTCGTTCCCGGCAATCTGGTCGAACGTCACGCCGCGGTCGACGAGCCCCAGCGCGACCTCCGTGAACGCTTCGTAGCGCGGCAGCCGGACGATGAAGCGATCGGCGCCGAGATGCGTGATCTTCTGCACACGGCGGTCGCTGAACACACTCTCGTTCGCGTGATCGATCCACGCGACGATCTGCAAGTCCTCGGGCGCGTACGCCGCGCCCGTGGCAAGCCCCATCAGCCAGCCGTAGATCGCCTTGCCGCCGTATTCGGCGGACAGGACAACGCGGCGCTCCATCTTGCGAATGAAGTGCGGTCCCCAGAACGGCGTCTCGCGCCAGAGCGCCGCCAACTTTGCGCCGAACGGAAACTCGTACCACGGCGTCGTGTGCATGAACGTGCCGTACTCGCGCGCCGTGCGCGCCGCGAACGCGTCTTCCGGCGTGTCGTTCGAGGCGAACCACTCGGAATGGATATAGGGGTCAGACCACCGGGTCAGACCACCGGGTCAGACCTCGGGGTCAGAACTCGGGGTCAGACTACCGGGTCAGACCTCGCGCCGGACCGCAGCTGTCAGCAGCCCGACTTCGAGGGTTGTCGTGTCTTAGCTACGCCAGAATCGCATCCGCAGAGAGACTGGAGGCGGATGCGTGCACCCACTGCTTGAACTCTCCACTCCCGAGAATCCGAGCGGTCGAGCGAATGCGGTTCACGGCGGCATGGTCGACGGGCGTGGACGTCGCCAGGCGGACGAATCGCTGCTGCAGCACCTGCGGATCTCCGTCGTCACCGAACAGGCGCAGCGTCGAATCCACGGCCAGAAACGCCGGCGGGGGCTCGAGCCCGACCGTTGCACGATAACTGCTCCACGGCCAGTCCTCGGGCCGGTCCACCAGCCGGGCGCGAACCGGGTTCATCACGACATACCGTGACAACGCAAGGAGGTAGCCGTCCCTGTCGACGATCTGATCCTTGAAGCGGCCCTGAAAGACGTGCCCGACTCGTCCGTGCCGCCTGTTCCACCATTGGGCGTAGAAGCCATTGAGCTGGCGAATCGCCTCAGAAATGTTCGGCTGTCGCGGCTGGAGTGTGGCGTGGTAGTGGTTCGGCATCACGCAGTAGTTCCAGCAGTCGATCCTGAACTCGTCGACGATTTCGCCAAGACATTTAACGAATTGTCGATAGTCGACGGTATCGAGGAAGATCTCCATCCGGCCGTTGCCGCGCGACATCACGTGGCGGACAAGGTCCGGAGTTTGCACGCGGGGACCTCGAGCCATGTCCCGTGCTATTCACGAACCGGGCCGTCGGAGAATCGACTGATAACGCCCCAGTCCTGATTCGCGTACGCAGAATCCTCAATGAACTCGACGTGCGGATGTTGCAGGATCCCGAGGTCCCCAGGTCTGACCCCCAGGTTTGACCCCGAGGTCTGACCCCGAGGTCTGACCCTTCGTCGACTCTTCAGCCACGACCAGGCTTCGGCTCGAAAGGAATCTCGACCTCGGCGTAACTGCCAGGGGTCGCGGATGCAACAGCTGCAGCGATGCGGTCGGCATGTTGCCGAACGAAAGACCATCTGGTGCTGCCCGTCAGAACGACCAGGCCGATGCTGTGACCTCGCAGGTCCTGCTGGCAGCGGATGCGCCGGTCGGTCGTAAGCAGCAGGTCGAAGCCCGCCTCCTCGGCTGCCTTCAGCAGCGCGCCGTTGCTGAGCGTGTCCCAGCCTTTGGATTGCGCCGTGTGAATCGTGTGCCCGGGCAACGCGCGGGCCAGTCCCTTCGGCGTGCCGTGGTCAAAGAGGACGAGCACCGGCGGGGACGGCAGATGCGCGCAGGCTCTCGGCCACGAATTCGAGTACGGCCTTGACCTGGTCTCGCGTCACGTCGAACTGCTCGATGACCTCGTCGACGCTGAGATCCTCGAGATTCTCGATGACCGTGGCCACAGGCAGGCGGGTACCCTTGAACACCCAGGCGCCACCGACCCTGTCCGGGATGCTTTCGACGGCTGGACACTGGGACCAGTCAAGCGCTGCCATGGGTCGACCTCCCACGCCCAGCTTACGGGAAGTCGCGTCGGCCGTCACGCAGGTTCACGCTGCCCGCCCTCGCCGCCCGCCCTCGCCGCCCGCCCTCGCCGCGTTGACATCGGAACGGCTGTCCCCCGATACTGCCGGAAGCGCGCTGACAGGGCGCCACCAACCCGCGGCAAGGGAACACTCCCACCCGTCGCCATGACCGCTTCGAACTCTCTCCCTCCTCGTCCGTCTCTCGAGTGGGCGGCAACACAGGCTCGACGCGTCATTCACGACAACGACGTCGAGCGCCTGAAGCAGCTATTGGCCGAATACCCGGCGCTGCTTTCCTGGAAAGACGACGCCGATGACCGAGGCCTGCTGGGAATCGCCACGGGCGCCTATGGCGACGCCGGCGACGCGCAAAGAGAAGAGTGGTTCACTCGCGGGGCGTGCGCCGAGCTGTTGATCGACGCCGGCGCAGTCGTGATGCCGTCGGTCTGCGAGGGCCTGCTCCGATCCCGCGCCAGGGGGCTGCTCGAGCTGTTTCAGCGTAAGGGCCTGCTGCCGCGCACGCTGACGTTCTTTGCGGCGCTCGGCGATCTAGACGGCGTTCGCACCGCTCTCAGCGAGAGCGGGAACGATCTGAAGACCGTCAATGAAGCGTTCGTCTCCGCCTGCCACTTCGAGCACGAGGCCGTCGCGTCATTTCTGCTGGAACGATCGATCGCGCTCGATCCCGAGCTCGGCACGCACATCGGCGGAAGCACCGACCGCGTCTCTTTCATCAAGGCGTTCGAGAAAGCGGACTTTTCGAAGGTCGCAGAGCTCGGACTGTGGAAGGTGTTCGTCATGGAGCAGGTCAGGCGTGCGGCCGATGACGGGGAGGTGACAGCATTCGTCGGTGGTCTACAGCGTGAGCCGTGGCTGCTGGGCGACGCCTACGTGGCGTTTCAGGCCGGGCTCATCGACATGGCATCTTTCATGAAGGACCGCGGGGAATTCATCCGCGCTCTTCTCGACCTCGATCCCGCAATCCTGCGGCGTCAGCCGCCGCCTCCATCGCAAGCCATCGAGTTTGCCTTCACCTACGCGAACACACACCTCCTTTCAGAACTCACCCGCATCTGGCCAGTGCCGGACGATCTGCCGCATGCGGCCGGCATGGGCGACCTCGCGCGGGTGAAGTGCTGGTTCGACGAAACCGGCGCGCCTGCGCTGGGCGATCTCGAGAAGCATTTTCCCTGTCACGACCCACATACGCTGAAGTACGACGACCTGCAGTGGGGCGCGCCGGCTGCGCAGCACGTTCTCGACACCGCGCTCGCCTGGTCCGTCATCAACCGGCACTTCGACGTGGCCGACTTCCTCCTCGCACACGGCGCAGACATCAACACCCACTGGAACTCCCACGAGCCCGCGAGCATCCTGCACCACCTGGTCTTCCTGCCGAACAACTACGAGTCGATGCGATTCCTCATCGACCGCGGCATCGACATGACGATCAAGGACTACCGCTGGAACGGTACGGCACAGGGCTGGGCGCTCCACGCCATGAAGGACGAGAAGATGGCTCAGTGGCTGGAGGACGCGGAACGGCAGCGGGAACTGAGACGATAAGCACGACCAGCGGACTTGGCTGAGCCAGTTGCGGAAAATGGCATGGATAGCACGCTAGGCGTGCTATAGTGTCAACCCGGTGATTCGGACGCTGGCGGATGACACGACGCGCGACATCTGGAACGGCGTCAATAGCAAGGCGGCTCGGCGTATCCCTCGCGTGCTGTGGCCTGTCGTGCGTCGGAAACTGGATCAGATCGACGCAGTGACTCGGCTCGCGGACCTGGTGGTGCCGCCCGGGAACCGGTTGCACCCGCTCGCGGGTGACCTGCGAGGTTGGCACGCGGTGCGGGTGAACGATCAATACCGAATCGTATTCAGGTTCGAAGGCGCCGACGCGTTCGAGGTGCGGTGCACCGACTATCACTGAGGAACTCCAATGCAGCCGACCCATCGCCCGCCGACGCACCCTGGCGAGATGCTCCTGAAGGAGTTCCTGGAACCCCTTGAGGCATCTCAGGTGGAGGCGGCTCGCCGGATGAACATCCCTTTCCAACGGCTCAACGCCATCGTCAAAGGTCGCCGGGCGGTCAGCGCCGACACCGCGCTTCTGCTCGAGGCGCTGACAGGCTGGGACGCGCAGATCTGGCTAACGCTGCAGGCGAAGTGGGACCTCTGGCACGCCATGAAAGCTCGAGGAAACAGACCGAAGGTCAGGCCCTTGCGCAAGACCGCGTAGGCGCGCTGCTCGGGACATTTCAATGCAACCTATGAAATCACGTCTGCTCGTCGTCAGCCTTGCCGCCAGCGTCATCGTCGGGATCCCGGCCGCCCTGTGGGCGCAGACTGCGCCTGCCGCGGCCGCGAGGGCGGTCACGCCGGTGCCGCCGGCGCCGCTCGACGCCGTCACGCTCGAAAAGAAGATCGATGAGCTTGTCGGCGGGCATGTGAAGACGAATGGCTTCAGCGGCGCCGTGCTGCTCGCGAAAGAGGGCAAACCGCTCGTGGCCAAAGGCTATGGCTACGCGAACATCGAATGGCAGATTCCCAACACGACGTCGACGAAGTTCCGCATCGGCTCGATCACCAAGCAGTTCACGTCGATGCTCGTCATGCAGCTTCGGGAGCAGGGGAAGATCAAGCTCGAAGACTCGATGTGCGTCCATGTCGCGCCGTGTCCCGAGGCATGGAAGCCGGTCACCATCCATCATCTGCTGACCCACACGTCCGGTATCCCGACCTACACCGGCATCCCCGCCTGGCGCGAGGTCAACATGATGCCGAAGACGACGGATCAGATCATTGCGTTCTTCCGCGATCTGCCGCTGCAGTGGGCGCCCGGCGAAAAGTACGCGTACAACAACTCCGGCTACTTCCTGCTCGGCGTGATCATCGAGAAGATCACGGGCAAGAAATACGAGCAGGCGCTGCAGGAAATGATTCTCACGCCGGTCGGTCTTCCGGATACCGGCTACGACTGGTCGAGGACGATTCTGCCGCGGCGTGCGGCCGGCTATTCGGGCATCGGATCCGCGCTGGCGAACACCCCGGCGCTCGACATGCAGCATCCCTACGCGGCGGGATCGATGTATTCAACGGTCGAAGATCTCCTCAAGTGGGATCAGGTGCTGTACACGAACACGCTTTTGCCGGAGGCGGCCAAGCAACTCATGTGGACGGCGTTCAGGGAGAACTACGCGTACGGGTGGACGATCGGCGAGCCCTCACCCACGGCGTTCGGCGGCCATCGTCGCGTGTTGCACGGCGGCGGGATCAACGGCTTCTCCGCGATGATCGTCCGCCTGCCCGAGCCCCGGATGACCGTCATCGTGCTGACCAACAACGATTCGGCAAGCGCAAGCGCAGTGGCGCGCGACATCATGGCGATCTACTACGGGCACAAGTACGAGGTGCCGGCGGTCCCTGTCGTCGTCAAGATCGATCCGAAGATCCTCGATCAGTACATCGGCCAGTACGAACTGCGCCCAGGGGCCGTCTTGACGATCTCACGCGAGGGCAACAGCCTCATGGCCCAACCGGCAGGCGGCCGGAAAGTCGAGATCCTTCCCTCGTCCGAGACGAGGTTCTTCGTGACGGCGCCCGCGCTGACGTTTACCTTCGTCAAGGGGCCCGATGGCAAGGTCACGCACGTCGTCGTGTCCCAGGGCGGGACGGAGACGCAAGCGAAGAAGATCGGGTAGGAGAAGCAGACGCGAGCTTCCTCGAGTCCAGCGCTCGCGCCCGTCAAAAGCACTTGTCGAGAAAGACTCGAACCATGAAGAAGAACGAAGAAGATCGTGTTGGCTCTTCTTCGGGCCTTCATGGTTCAAGCTCTTGCCAGCAAGTTCTTGCCAGCGCTTTTCGCCCGCCACAAGCACTTGTCGAGAAAGACTGAACCATGAAGAAGAACGAAGAAGATCAGCTTGGCTTTTCTTCAAGCCTCCATGGTTCAAGCTCTTGCCAGCAGGCTCTTACCAGCAAGCTCTTGCCAGCAAGCCCCTAGAGCAACTCCGCAATCTTCTTGTGACCGCGCCTCATCGCCCAGGCGCGCGGCGTCGCCCACGGCGGATCTTCAGGCAGCGTCTTCGGCGCTCCACGCTTGAGCAGGAACTTGACCATCTTGAGCTGACCGAACTTTGCCGCCCAGGCCAGCGGCGTCGAACAGATGTGCTCGTCGCGCGCGTCCAGGTCCGCGCCAGCCTCGAGAAGCTGCTTCGCCTTCTTCAGGTCGCCATCGCGAGCGGCGGCATGGAGCGGCGAGATGCGGAGCCAGTTGTGCTCGCGGGTGGACCAGTCTTCACCAGGCCGCTCCGGCTCGGGCTTCGCACCGTACGACAGCAGCAGTTGCTCCATGCGCTTGTTTGGACGCCATTCTCGCGAGACCCAGAGCGCGTCACCGGAGCTTTCGACGGGCGGATTTGGAAACGCCCCCTGCTCGAGCAGGAGCTTTGCGATGTCGTAATGCCCATGGTAGACGGCCGAGTACAGCGCCTTGCCTTTGGGCGCGTACTGTTCTTCGGGCAGGTTCGGACTGGCGCCGTGGTCGAGCAGCAGCTGCACGATGTCGATGCGGCCGGCCGCGGCTGCGTTCGAGAGCGGCGCGCCGGCGCCGAGGTAATAGCCCTCGTGATCGCCGATCCTGTTCGCCAGACTCGGATCCTGCCGGAGAAGCTCGCGGACGCGCGCGATGTCGCCGGTATGACACGCCGTCGGCAGATCGATGACGGCCCCGCGGGCCTCGAGATGGTCCATGACCCGGGCCGGCGTCACGCGCCAGAGGCGCGGCACGTCGCGCCAGCCGCGATAGAAATAGTCGCCATTGGTCAGATGGATGGGGCGGGCGCCGTCCATCCGCCGGGCGTTGATGTCCGCGCCGCGCCGCAAGAGCTCGTCGATCGCCTCGATCTGCCGTGTCATCGTGGCCCAATGAATCGGCTGGTTGGATCGCCGGTCGCCCTTGCCGAGGAGCTCGGGCTGGGCGTCGAGCAGCGCCCGCATCTTCTTCAGATCGTGCTCCCGCAGCGCCAACGCGACCGTCTCGCCCTTCGTCGACGCGTTGAACTTCGTTTCGAGCGTGTCCACCAGCATGCGCTCCATCGCCGGATAGCCGCGGTCGCGCGCGATCTCGATTGGGTCATCGTCTACCCAGAGATCCAGCGGGTTGGAGTCGTGCTCGAGCAGGAACCGTGCGACGTCAACGTGGTTCTCGCGCACCGAGAAATAGAGCGGCTTGCGGTAGTCGTAGTGGGCCCGCGCGAGCGTGGGGTCTTTCGCGACGAGTGCCTGCACGGCCGGGAGGTCACCCGCCGCGCAGGCCTGGAACAGCGCCCACACGTCAGCGCCCCGGCCGGAGGACCACGTGAGCTTCTCGCCGGACTTCAGCTCGGCCGGCTGCAACATACTCCGGTGTCCCCTTCGGATGAGTGAGCACCGCCACCGGGAGCCGCCGAAGACCGCGCCGCCTCGAGACGCGATCGAACCAGCGCGGCGATCTCCCCGATGTCGATGCTCTTCAGGCACACGTTGTCGTTGCAGGGCGACCGCCGCTGGTTGAGCGGACCGATGCACGGGCTGCAGGAGTATCCGGTGTGGATCACGTCCGAGTTGGTCGCGAGCGGCCGATAGCGGTCGGGGATCTCCGGCCCGAAGAAGACGACTTCGTGGATCCGTGTCAGCGCCGCGAAGTGGGCCGGTCCCGAGTCGTTCGTGACCAGCACGTGAGCGAGATCGAACAGATGCAGCAGCTCCGTCATCGTGGTCTGGCCGGTGAGGTCCAGCGCACGTGGCGAGCCCAGTCGCGCGCAGATGAATTGCGCGTCGGGCTTCTCGCTCGCAACGCCCGTAATCAGCACGAAGACCTCCGGATCTTCCAGCAGCCGGCGGGCGAGCTCGGTGAACGACTCGAGCGGCAAGCGGCGCATTGGAAACCGGTCGCTGGCGTTGGGATTGAGCACGACGAGCTTCCGGGTGGGTCCGATGTCGGCATGGATCGCGCGGAGCTTCCGCCAGATGCCGGCGGCCGTGCTCGCGTCGGCCGAAATCTTCGGAACCTCGAGGCAGTCCATGGCCCTCGGCCGTTTCACCCGCGGCACCTGGTCCGGCGGCGAGTCGAGAGCGTGCACGAGATCGAGAAACGTGTGCCCGACATGGATGTGGTCGTTGTGCAGCACCTTGTGGGTCAGCAGATCGCCCACGTACAGCCCTTCCTGGTTGAACCGGTGGAAACCGACGCGCCGGCTGGCGCCAGACAGGTAGCTCAGCATGCTGCTGTACCTGACGAAGGCTTCCAGGTTGATCACGGTGTCGATGCGGCGCCGGCGGGCACGCCACGGAAACCGCAGCGTGTCGCGCGCGAATGACAGGCCAGAATGCGCGTCAACGGTGATGATGTTCTCGGATGGGATGATCTCGAGCATCTCCACGCTCGACCGAATCTGCGTGAAGCACAGAAAGTGCAGCGTCGCGTCCGGATAGAGCTCGCGCGCTTTCCTCAGCGCGGGATAGGCCACGACCATCGTCCCCATCTCGGCGAGCTGAATGAACAGGACGTTTCGTGGCCTGCCGGCCGGGGAGGGAGCCAGGCCGATGAGGCGCTGGACGCGGGAGACGATGGTGAGGAGAAACACGAGCGGGATGCCGACCCAGTAGTCGATGGCCCGCATGAGGTCAACGTTCACGGGAGTCTCATTTCGAAGCGTACTATGCCGCCAGAGAACCTGGTCGGGGTGCCGACAGCAACAGCCTGACGGTGCGCAGCGGATGCCGCGCGTCGTCGCGAACCGTGGCCCAGCCGATTCTCCGCAGATCGAGCGCCAGGAATGCGAAGAGCACAGCGGTCGTGATGTACAGCACCGACCCGAGTCGGAAGACCTCCGGAGCCGCGGCGTAGAGCGCGAGGCCGATGGCAGCCGCGATGTTGCGCGGACCCCGCTTGTCCGGCACCAGGAGCACGATCAGCAGGTGCCGGGCGACCCGCATCTTGATGGCGACGAACATCGCGAACGGAACGAGCGACCACCCGATCCGATCCTCCATGTCGAACCCGAGTCTCGTCTCGACGTACCACAGCACAATCGTGAAGGGCGCGACCAGCGCGACCGCCGCGATCGTGTCGTAGATGTTGCCTTTGACCTGGTCGTGGAACGTGAAGATGGTCAGGTAGTCGTCCCAGATGAAATAGGGGAAGACGAGGCCGGCGAACAGGATGGCAGCGAAGATCATCGCCATGCCACGCCGCATGGTCAGGATCTGCCACGCGTACGCCGCCGGCGAGAGCTTCATCGTGATGGCGAGCGCCATCAAAAGGTGACTGACTTCACGCTTCGCGCGGGCCAGGACGAGCGCGATCATGACCACGACGAGCATGGCGAGGTACGTGTCGTCCTGCACGTAGACGAACCGATATCCGAAGTACGCGAAGTTCAGGTACAGGAGGGGAAAGAGGTACCACCGCGTGTTCAGGAAATACCAGAGGGACAGCGCGACGAACAACGTGGCGAGCAGCAGGACCATGCCGTAGAACCCGATTCCCGTCGCCGCCCCCAGGGCATACAGCCCCGCCGCCGTGAGCAGGGCCGGCGCCGGATACGGAGCGGATTCCTCCCTGGTCCACAACGCCTGCTCGAGCGGCGTCTGTTCAAGGCGCGCCTTGGTGTACATGTCGAGCGGATCGTTCAACACGACCTTGGCGACGTACATGTTGCCGATCGTGTCCGGGCCGTAGGTGTCGTACTGGTGAATGCCGCTGAGCAGCGGGAAACGAGCGTAATCGACGTACACCCGCGGGACGTTCGGAATCGCCACGGCGATCATGTGCAGGACCGTCGCCGCAACCACCGTGTATTGGACCGGTCGGTTCACCCGTAACAGGAACCGGTCAACCGCCGCCGCCGCTTCGAGAAAAGCCACCTACCTCCTGGTCCGGCCTGGGCCGTCTAGCGTAGCAGAGCAGTGAGCCCCTTCGGCCCGTGTTTGCGCATTCCTGCGTAGCCTGAACCAGTTTGGCCGCGGAAGGGATTTGAAAATGCACACCTGCTTTGTTCGGTCAGCCTTCTTCGTGGTGATACTCACAGCCGGCGCCGCTCGCGCCGCAAGCGCCCAGACCTGCATCGTGATTGACGAACAGCACGACATGCTCGGACGAGACGAGCGCACGGCCGCGCGTCTCCTGGTCGGGAAGCAGTTCGAGCTGGCGGGGCACCGGGTCGTCGAACGCGACTGCTCGGCGACATACACGGTGTCCCATATTCGCCTGGGCACGACGATCAGCGTGACGCTGTCCGGTCCGGAAGGAAGGCGGGAGGCCACGGCGCTCGGTCTCGACGACTTGCCGGCCGTCTATAGTCAGATGGTCCGATCGCTCACGACCGGGCAACCAATGGGGCTCGGGGTCCTCGATCGGACGAACGTCAGCGCGTCCCAGGATCTGCCGCCGCGTCGCGTCCATTCGGAAGGCGCCTGGTACGCTCGGGTGGGATATGGCAGCCTGTTCGGTGAGTCAACGCACAATGGTGCGGCGTTCGGCTTCGGATATCGCGCGGAATTCAACCGGCTCGGTCTCGATGTCTCGTTTTTCAACGGTCAACTGAACGATGCCGGCGGCTACTACGCCCCGAGCAGTTCCGTGTGGTCGCTCATCAAACTGCAGGGTCTTTACTTTACCGCTCCGACCGCCAACCACTCGGCATACTTCGGAGGTGGCCTGAGTTATGGCCGGACGGAGCTCCGGGTGTCGACCACCGGGGGGTTTCCGACACACGGCCGCGGCTCAGGGCTACAGGGTGGCCTGACGGCTGGGTATGAGATCGGACGCGTGACGTCTGCGCGCGTGTTCGTACAGGCGGACGTGACGCTCCCGTTCTACCACGTCAATCTCGAGACGTACTCGTATCCACAGACACCGCCAAACGGCCGTTTCCTCGCCCCGACGGTGACGGTTGAGCGCCACTATGCGCCGTCACTCGCGGTCTCTGTCGGATTTGGCTGGCAGCGCCGGCCCCGCTGATTGCGACGCCTGGGGGCTGATCTATCGCCGGGGCGCCTGGAAATTGCCGCAGGTTCGTGGACAGCTCGCGGGCGGCGTCTGCGCGGTGATGTCCGGCGCAAGACCTGCCCGAGCCGCCTGAACGAGCAGCAGGGCGGCGCGATTGCCGAGCGCCTCATCATGCGGCGAGTTCGGCCGATTGTCGGCGCCGTTCGGGTGGAGATACCACGCGCTGTCCTCCCCGCCCGGCATGCCCCAGTGCCACGCATAGACCGCGAGCAGATCGCCCGCGCGTCCGCGAATGCCCTCGAGAATCGCCTGATAGCCGTTGACCTGCTCGTCTGCGCTGGCCATCCGTTCGGGCAGGCGACCGGCCTGATGGGGCGCGACCGTGGTCCGGCGGTAAGGCGTCAACCCGATCTCGGTAAGCACCACGGGGAGGCCCTGGCCTCCCCGTCGAGCGCGAGCGAACGGCAGGATCCGCGCATCGAGCAGTCGATTCCATCTGGCGGCCATCGCGGCGATGAATGCGCGATCGGGATGTGGTCCTGAGCCATCCGCGTCCGCCGCGTCCGCGAGGCCGAAGTACGCGTCGATGCCGATGAAGTCGATCGCAGGATGCTCCCAGATCGCCGCCGTGACGTGCTCATTCTCGAACTCGTCCCAATTGGCGGCGTACCCGAGCCGCCCCTGAAATACGGCATCGACGACGTCGATGAGTTCCTTCACGTTGGCCCGATGGCGCGAATCGTTCGTGACGCTTCGCAGCTCGGATCCGATGGTCATGAAATCGACGCCGGCGCGTGAGGCCGCCGCGGCGGCCTGCATGAGGTAGGCGCGATAGTCAGACCAGAATCGTGCCGCGACCTCCGAGCCGCTGGCTGGGTTGAAGTCTCCCCGCCAGGACTTGAAGCCTTCGATTTCGACGAAAGGATTCAGGGTGACGACCATGCCGAGCGACTTGGCGGCCGAGGCAGCGGCCGCCACGTGGGACAGATCGGGCGCGCGAGCGGATGTCGCCGCCATGGCGCCAGTGTCAGGATCGACGAACCGCACCGGACAGAGCGCGACATGACAAATGCCGTGTGCGCGCAGATCCTCGACTGCGTTGCGCCACACCGTCTCGCCGTCGCTGCCGAAGTTCGCGAACGACACCAGACCGAATCCCACCGCGGGGTCGGCGCAGCGATCGTCGGCGGGCCGCTTGTCGATCGACTGCACGAGTGACGGGACGGCCCACAGCGCGAGGACGCTGATGAGAAGTCTCGAGCGGGTCACGGGATCACGACCTGATGCGTGCGGCCGTCCTTCGTGCGCGTGGTGATTGTCTTGCCGTCAGCATTGAAGCGCATGTGGTTGTACGGTTCCGCGACCGGGATCCGGACCTTCAACACCCCGGTTGCCACGTCGTACAGGGCGATGTAGTTGGCATTCGGCCCGTCGTGGTGGTACATGCAGGCCAGCCACCGCGAGTCGGGACTGAAGGCGAGGCCCTTCAGGGGATTGGCGACTTCTCCGACCTGGATCTGGCGAAGGGTCGCGCCCTTGGCATCGAGGATGAGGATACGTCCCATGTTGCGTGGGTCGGTTTCCTTCGCCTGCAGCTTCTTGTCGAGCGAGCAGACGGTCGCGCCGAACGGGACGTCGCCGTCTTTCGACCCGATCTCGGTGGGACACGCCTGGCTCGACGCGCCGCACGGGGTGACGAAGACGAGTGCGATGGCGAGAATCAACGCTCTGGCCGAAGTGAAAATGCTCATACTGAGACCTCCTGTCAGCCTTAAATGCGTGACTCTGCCGTGACGCGTGGCTTCACAACTACGCGAGACGCTGTGACTCGGCGCGTCACAGGCCGTTACAACTGCCAAGTCACTGTCCGGTCGGGTCGCGGCTGGTAAGACAAGCTACTCCCGGACCGAATCGTCTCCTTCAGGTGACGGGCCAGCCCGGGGTGATGCTCACCGATCTTCTTGTAAGCACGGCCGAGGGCCTGAGTCACGGTCGAGCGGGTCTTTTCCAGGTCCTTGTTGGGGAAGACTTTGCCGGAGTCCTTGAGATAAACCTGGATGGCCGTGATCTCAGCCTCGACCTCGTCGGCGGCGTGAGGATCAGGTGCGGGCTGGCGCTCGATCTCTTCACGCTTTTCGAGGAGCGCCCGCAGACGGTCGCGACACGCGCTAATGGAGCGGTCGTCGATTACCTCGCCCTGCACGGACCATAAGGTCGGCACACCCGGAGCACCGGCCGCAGCGGACGGCGGCGGGGGGTTTACCCGCTGGTACAACTCCAGCGCCGAGATCTCCTGGCCGCGCCTGGCCAGCAGGATCGAGATGTAGCTGAATCCATCGACGTGCTGAATCCGACTGGGCTTGGTCTCGTCGCCAATCTCCCACAATTCTTCATTGTCTGGACTGCGGCGAAACACGTACTGATTCGCGATGACCCTTGAAGGCGTTTGCCGCGACCGCGCGATGCCGACACCGGCTGCCAAGAGAACGGCCACGCCAATCGCGACAATCCAGGTCAGCGGCGGGCGCCAGGCCGGCCGAAGAATCGTGAACCTGAGCTCGTCTGCTTTCAGTACGACCCGATAGTCACGCCCGTCGGCGCCGCCATTCTTTTTCACGAAGAACTTCAGGCGGTACTCGCCAGGAGGCAATGCGAGCTGGAGTGGCTCCATGGCAGTGCCGACCTCGTTGGTCGTCACCAGCCTGAAATCGCAATACCCTTCGCGGTCAAGGTAGCGTCCAGCGTCCAGCTTTCCGTCGATCGGGCACTCGGCGAGAATCGAATTCGTCGACGTCTCACCAGGGTATCCGTTGAGTGTGAGGCGGTAGGTTTCGGTTCGGCCGAGACCGCTCAGTGTGAGGGTCACGGGCCATCCGCTGTCATCGGCCGTGGCAAACGAGAGGAAGCCCGCTGCCGTGGCGTCGGTGGTGGGATCGGCCGGAAGCAGGCGGGCCGTGCGCAGATCCTGCGCGCGTGGCTGAGCTCCACAAGCGCCCGCGAGCGTTACGTAGACTGTGAGGGCACACCACGCCCCGAGGCGAACACGTCCGGCGGGAGCGCGGCACGGCATACGCGGCCTCCAACCCCGGTCGGTGTTGCACTATAGCCGGTTCTGAGGCCCTGTGATCCAGTCTTTGGAGACGCTCACTTACTTGGCGTGATGCGCAGGTTCGCGAAGTGGCCGTCGCTGCCGTTGCCGACCCAGAGGCCCACCTGGCCGCGATCGAGCTGCCCGAGCTTGCGCACCTCGAGTGCGGGCGACTTCACGGCGCCGGCGAAGATCTGAATCGTCGCGCCTTTGACGACGACTCGGAGCGGCACCCAATCGGTGGGCGAGACCGACTTGTCGACGGGGTTCTCGAACTCCTCGGGGAACTCCTTGCGCAGGCGCGGCCAGTCGAACTCCGGGACGGTCGCGTACTGCACCGCATGCTGGAACCGGACGGGATCCGCGGCCCGGAAGTTGAACGGGCGCAGATAGACGACCTCGTAGGTGCTGTCGTCCTTCCTGTGGAACGCGACACCGAGGAAGCTTTGGCCCTGCAGGTCACGCCCGCGGACGTCCACTTCGATCGTGCCCTCGGCGAAGTCGGTGCCCTCCACCCACGCCACGCCGTTCTCCATCTTTTCAGACAGATGGACGGCGCCGGCGGTGCCCGGCGACGAGGCGATGTCGCGATTGACGACCCTGAGCTTCTTCGCCGTGAGCTGCGCCGCGAGATCGAATCGCTGCGTCACGCCCGATTGCGCCGCCCTGGGCGCGGGAGGCCGCAGCGGGACGATGACGGATCCCAGAAGCGCACACCCTGCGAGCGCCGTTCCAATCACCAAGTTCATTTTGCCCCTCCCGGTGACAACCGCAGCGTCCGGAATCGAACAGCCGGCCATTCCGACGAGCATGGTTGGAGCTGTAGTGACTTTGACGACGGCAGGCACGCCAGGGTTCGCACGCCGATCGTATCGGCCCCGCCTTCGCGAGCGTTCGCTGCGCTCACCGCTCCGGCGCGGCAGGCACGAGGGCGTATGATTCGCCAATCCCCTTCACGAGGACGCCATGGCTGACACGAACGGCCCGCCTGCGCCGGATTTCACGCAGGGTTACCCGTTTCACCAGATCCCGGACGGCGGCATCGTCGCCGGCCGCGTTGGGTCAGACGACGTCGTGCTGGTGCGTCGAGGTGAGGCCGTGTTTGCCGTGGGCGCGCACTGCACGCACTACCACGGCCCGCTCGCCGACGGTCTTGTCGTGGGCGACACCATCCGGTGCCCATGGCATCACGCATGTTTCAGCCTCGAGACCGGTGAGGCCCTGCGGGCGCCGGCGCTCGATCCGATTGCCAGCTGGCGCGTCGATCGTGCCGGCGACCTCGTGTTCGTTCGGGAGAAACGAGCTGAAGCGCCGGCGCGACGGCCTCCCGTCGTGCCCGCGTCGGTCGTCATCGCCGGCGGAGGCGCCGCAGGGCTTGCGGCCGCGGAGATGCTGCGCCGCGAAGGATACGACGGGCCGTTGACGATGATCAGCGCGGACGACTCGGCGCCATGCGATCGGCCGAATCTGTCGAAGGACTACCTTGCAGGTACCGCGAAGGAAGAGTGGATTCCCCTTCGCCCGCCGGAGCTCTACGCCGACCTCGGAATCGACCTCGTGCTCAACACACGAGTTGCGACACTGGATGTCCAGGCGCGACGGGTCGAAGTCGACGGCGGCCGGACGTATGCATTCGGCGCTCTGCTCATTGCGACTGGCGCCGATCCCGTGCGGTTGACGATTCCCGGAGCGGCCGCCTCCCCTGTCCTTTACCTTCGTTCGTTCGCGGACAGCCGAGCGATCATCGCGCAGGCGTCAACGGCGAAACGCGCCCTCGTCATCGGCGCGAGTTTCATCGGCCTGGAAGTCGCCGCATCGTTACGCGCACGCGGGGTCGATGTGCACGTGGCGGCGCCCGAGCAACAGCCGCTGGAGCGTGTGATGGGCCCGGACGTCGGCCGATTCATCCGCGGCCTGCACGAACGTCACGGCGTGACGTTCCATCTCGGGACAACCGTCAGCCGCATCGACGGGCGCACCGCGACGCTCAGCGACGGCGTGACGATCGATGTCGATTTCGTGGTCGCGGGCGTTGGCGTGCGGCCCGTCGATCGCGCTCGCGGAACGCGCCGGTCTCGCGCTCGACCGCGGCATCACCGTCAACGAGTACCTGGAGACCAGTGCACAGGGCGTGTTCGCTGCCGGGGACGTTGCACGGTGGCCCGATCCCCACACCGGAGACCGCATCCGCGTGGAGCACTGGGTCGTGGCCGAGCGCCAGGGACAGGTCGCGGCGAAGAACATGCTCGGCCTGCGCCAGCGGTTCGACGCGGTGCCATTTTTCTGGAGCCAGCACTACGACGTCACCGTGAATTACGTGGGGCACGCCGAACAATGGGACACCGTCGACGTCGATGGCCGCCTCGAGGATGGGGATTGCGCCGTCACGTACACGCGCGGTGGACGTGCCCTGGCCGTCGCGACCATTTCGCGCGATCGGGTCAGTCTCGAGGCCGAGGCGCGCATGGAAGCGGCATCATAGGCGACACGGCTTGCCAGCAAGCTCTTGCCAGCGCTCGCACCCCGCTAAAAGCACTGGTCGACAAAGACTGAACCATGAAGAAGAACGAAGAAGATCTTTTGGCTTTTCTTCGAGCCTTCATGGTTCAAGCTCTTGCCAGCAAGCTCTTGCTGCACGGGTCAGGCTACCTTACGCGAAAGACAAGGTCGTTCGACACGGCGAAATCCTGAATGCCCTGCACGGCCACGGTGGCGCGAAACAGGTAGAGTCCGGCGGACAGTCCCCACTCGGCCGGCGTCGTGTAGTCACCCTGGGTGGGTCCCCAGTTGTTGCCGCGGGAAATCCAGAAGAACTGGCCCAGGTTGAACGCGATGTTGTTCGTCGGCTGGCTGACCCGGACGTTGTTCGTGGCGAACTCGATGATCTGGAAGTTCGCGTCGAACAGGCGACCGGACCCAACGAGCGCAGCCGTGGCGGTGACATCAATGACCAGCGCGAGCGCATCGGAGTTGAGGAGAAAGACGCTCTGGTTGCCGGCCTGGCTCGCGGTCCGGACCCCGCTGATCGAAATCCCGCCCACCGTCTGTGCCGCGAATTCGGCGGCCGCGGCGCGTCCCGGCTCGGGACGCTCCAACTGATACGGCAGTTGCTGCGCCATCCGCTGTGTCGCCGCGTCGTACGTGTCTCCGAGCGCGCCGGCGCGACCCGCGGGCCCCGAACCGGGCTCGGCGCCCGGATACGAGCGCTGATCCTCACGCCACTTCTGCGCCTGCCAGGCGGAATCCTTCTCGCCGCGCGTACCCTCGATGCCGGGCGGAAACCTGTCCTCTCCGCCTTCGCGCTTCAGCGCACCGCGGCGGACGGGCGGGGCGGCCTTCGTGAGCTTCGCCGTTCGCGTGCTCTTCCCGCGCTTCGTGCTCTTCGTGTTGTTCCCCATCGCCCACCTCAAATGACCCGGAACCAGGTCTCGCGCGGCATCGTGAATGCGTTCGCATTGCGCACCGTGATGGCGGCGCGGAAGAGATACAGGCCCGCGTTGAGCCCCCACCGCTCCGGCGTATCGAACGGCGCCGCCCAGTTGTTGCCGCGCGAGATCCAGAAGAACTGCCCCCACAAGAACGGCGAGCTCGTTACCTGCTGGACCACGATTTTGTTCGTTCGCGCGTCGAGGATCTGAAAGAACGCGTCGAAGGTGAGATTGAGCGCGACGAGCTCCGCGCTGGCCGCGACGTCCATTATGATCGTCAGCGCGTCCTGCGTCCGCCGGAACAGGCGCGTGTCCGCCGCGCTCTGGCTGGCCGTGCGGATGCCTGACAGGCTGATTGATACATCGGTCGCGTCGATCTCCCAGACGCCGCGGCCGTACGTGCCCGCGCGCAGCAGGCCCGTGTTGCGGTGCAGCTTGAGATCGGTCACGACGACGCGCGGCAAGTTCGTGCTGTACCGCGCCCAGTTCATGCCGCCATCGATCGTTCGATACACGCCCTGGTCGGTCCCGAGCCAGAGACGATTCGCGTTGACGGGATCGATCAGAATCGAGCTGGCGGGTGTATCAGGGAGTCCAGTCGACCGTGCCGTCCACGTCCCGCCGCCATCCGGACTGAAGAAGGCGTGAGCGGTTCCCGCGCCTGACATGCTGATCCACACGCGCAGGAAGTTCGACGACTCGACGTCGATGTCGGTAATCCAGCGGTTCGGGAGCGGCGGCCGGACGATGGACTCCCACGTCGCGCCGCCGTTGAGCGATCGCCACAACTGGGCGGTCGCTGCCGCATAGATGACCGTCGGGGCCGACGGCGCGACCTTGATCGCCGTGAACCCGGACACCGCGGACGCGCCGGCGTGCAGGTTGTTCGTCTGCGTGTCGATGGCCGCAGCGACCTCGCGCGCCGTCGCCGCGGCGATGTTCGTGAACTGCGGGGCCTGGAACGTCACGGTCTGCCACGCCCCGCCGTCCACGCGCACGCGCAACGTCATTCCGGCTGTGAGCGCGAACGGCGCGCGGCGTGACGACTGCATCCGCGCGAACGACTGCGGGTTCCCCGCATCGTCATTCTTCCCCGAGACCTGGCCGGCGAGCCCGAGCGCGGCCGACGCTGTCGAATTCGCGTTGATCTCGACGCGCGATGCCGCGCCCTTGAGGAGCGAAATCAGCACGACGTTGTCGCCGCATGAGAGACGCGTCCACGCGTCCATCCGGTTGTCGGTGCGATAGATGCGATCGGTCCCGGCGTAGAGCCTGGAAGGATTGCTCGGATCCAGCTCGATGACGCCCACCCACGGCCTCGGGTCGGCCTCCAGGAACCCGCCGTCCTTCGCCGCGAAGCTCGCGCCCCGGTCGTCGCTGCGGTTGACCCCCACGTTCTGCCATTCCGCGTACAAACGATTGGCGTCGGTCGGATCGACGACGAACTGAAAGCCGTCGCCGCCCAGGATGTGACGCCAGCGATCGTAGGCGCCATCCGTCAGCCACGTGCCGTTGTCCTGCGTGCCCCCGCCGATCTCGTAGTGCTCGCTCGTGCCGAGGCCGATCGCGTAGAACTCGGCGCTTGGAATCGACGCCCCGATGTACTCCCAGAAGTTGCCCGCGAAGCGCGACCGGTACACGCCGCCGTCGCAGCCGCAGTAGATCGCCGCGGGGTTCGACGGATCGAACGTCAAGCAGTGATGATCGACGTGAATCGTCGTGTAGCCCGTGCCGAGCGCTTCGTGGATCTCGGTCCAGGTCGTGCCGCCGTTCGAAGATCGATAGATCGTGCCCTGCCCCGAGTACACGATGTTCGCGTTGTTCGGACGGACCGCGATGTAGTGGTTGTACCAGAGCTGGCCCCACCCGGCCTGCGGCGGCGACGCGAGCTTCGTCCACGCCGAGCCGCCGTTGGTCGTCTTCCACATCTCCACCGTGCCGTTCACGTCGAACGACGCGTACAACGTGTCCGGACTGAACAGGCACATCGCGAGGCGCGCACGCCCGAACGGGTCGGTCGGGCGCCCGATCTGCAGCGTGCGCGTCGCTCCGCCGTCGGTCGACTTGTAGATGCCGGCGCCCGCCTGTCCCCAGTAGAGCGTCATCGGCGAGGACGGGTGCATCACGAGGTCGTTGATCTGACCTGTCCAGAGCCGGCTCCACGTGGTACCGGCGTCGGTGCTCTTATAGAGCCCTGCGCTCGTGGCCGCGTACACGATGTTCGAGTTCCCCGGCTGAACGACGACGCGTGAGATCCAGGCGACGGCGGGAAGGCCGGTCATCGAGAATGTGTTGCCGCGGTTGACCGACTTGAACAGGCCGATACCCGGAACGGGGAAATCCGGATCCCCGGTGCCGACGTACACGACGCTCGCGTTATTGAAGTCGACCGTGACCGCCCCGGTGAAGTTCGTGCCAAGCCCCGCGCCGATGTCGGTCCAGTTCGTGCCGCCGTTCATCGATCGCCACACGCCGGCGCTGGCAGTGCAGACGTAGATCGTCTGCGAGTTCGAGTAATCGACGGCAATCGCGTTCACCCGGCCAGCGAAGTTGCCGGGGCCGAGAAGCTGCCACTGGCTGGCCGAGGCAAGCGCGACGGACGGCTGAAAGGACGTGCGCGCTTCGAGATCGACGGACTCGCGGAACGCGTTCCGGACGCCTTCCGGATCGAGCGAGTCGCCGGGATACTCGCGTTGATCGAGGAACCAGCGCAAACGTCTGGCGACGGCGCCGTGTTCGTCCTCGCGGTCGGCGTCCGTCCGTTGTTTTCTCGGCGGGATGTTCTCTGGATCGAGCGGCCGCACTTCCATTTGCAGCGCGTTGAGGCTGACGTCGGTCCGGCTGGGCGGCTCGTCGCCGCGGCGTCCTGCCCGCTGCGGAGCGTCACGTTCAGCAGCCATTGCGGCAGCTCCCCTCTGACGAACGGGCGTCCGATGGTCTCGTCAGCGAGCTGGGGAGCGCCTGGCGGAACGAGCGTCGCAGTGCGACGGAGGGCGCGCGAAGGACTGAACTATAACATTCATGCTGTCTGCTCGACCTAACAGCGTTGTCGCAGATCCGATAGAATCGCGCTGCAAATCGACGCCTCGACAATGTCCGGCGAGACCATCTCGCACTATCAGTTGACCCGCCTCATCGGCTCGGGCGGCATGGGCGTCGTGCATCTGGCACGGGACACGCGTCTCGGCCGACTCGTCGCGCTGAAGCTCCTCCAGGAGGACCTGGCGGCCGATCCCGACCGCCATCGCCGGCTCGAACGCGAGGCGCGCGCCGCCTCGTCGCTCAATCACCCGAACATCGTGACCGTCTACGACGTCGGCGAGGACCAGGGCCGGCCGTTCATCGCGATGGAGTACGTCGAAGGACAGACGCTGGCGGATCGACTGGCCGGCGGATCGCTGCCCCTGCGCGACGTGGTGCACTACGCGCGGCAGATTGCCAGCGCCCTGGCGGCCGCGCACGGCGCCGGGATCGTGCATCGTGATCTGAAACCGGCCAACGTCCTCCTCACGCCCGACCGGCGCGCCAAAGTCGCCGACTTCGGCCTCGCCAAGCTCCTGCCCTCCGCCGTCCTGCGCTCAGGCGATGACGACGACACTCGACGCACGGCAGCCGCAACGCAGGCCGGGGTGTTCGTCGGCACGACGTCGTACGTCTCTCCAGAACAGGCCGAAGGCCGGCCGGTGGACGCTCGATCGGACATTTTCTCGCTCGGCTCAGTCCTCTATGAAATGGTGACGGGCCGGCGCGCATTCGGCGGATCGAATCCGATGTCGGTGCTTGCGGCGGTGATTGGAAAGGACCCCACGCCGTTGTCGGAGCTCGTCGGCGACGTCCCGCAGGAACTGCAGCGCATCGTGACGCGATGTCTCCGCAAGGACCCGGATCGGCGCTTTCAGAACATGAGTGACGTGTGCGTCGCGCTCGACGAGCTCGGCGACGAGCTCAGTGAGGGCCAGCGCGCGCGTGCGCGGTCCGGACCGGGCTGGCGGGCTGCCCTCTTCATGGTTGGGGGCGTCGCGCTCGTGGCCGTTGTCGCTGCGCTCTGGTGGACGTCGCAGCCACCGCAGGTGACGGCGAGTCGCCAGCAGCTCGTGTCGACGTTCGCTGGCTCCCACCGCGCCGCCTCGTTCTCTCCCGACGGGCGCATGATCGCTTTCGTCTCGGATGCCGACGGCTCGCCTCAGGTCTGGGTGAAGAACCTGAGCGGCGGCGAGCCGATCCAGATCACCCGAGGTTTGCCGGCTCGGCGGCCGCGATGGTCTCCCCTGAATGACCAGATCGTGTTCGAGCGCGTGGGCGACGGAATCTGGTCTGTGCCGCCGCTCGGCGGCGAGCCACGAAGAATCACCGACGGGTACGGCCCGAACATCTCCGCCGACGGACGCCAGATCGTGTTCGAGCGCAGCCGGCAGATCTGGATCGCTGCCGCCGACGGCACCGGCGCGCGCAAGATCGATGGTGTGCCGCTTCGCGTGTTTGAACAGGTCCGCGCCGAGCCCGCCTTGTCGCCGGACGGACGCACGATCGCCTACTTTCTGCCGAGTGCCGGACCGAACGGCGATCTGTGGACGATTCCTGCCGCAGGGGGCCAACCCCTGCGCCTGACGAATGACGAGCGGGAGGCCGGTGGACCCGTCTGGACGCGCGATGGCGAGTTCATCCTGTTCTGGTCCAGTCGCACCGGCGCCAGGACCTTGTGGCGCGTTCCGGCCCGCGGTGGCACTCCCGAGCCCATCACGACCGGGACCGGCGAGGACAGCGAGGTCGACCTCGCCGCCGACGGACGGATCATCTTCACGAACGTGCGCAATGACTGGATTGTGACGGTCACTGATCCGAAGGACGGCTCACGCCGCAACCTGCTCGAGCGCCGCACCGCGATCTGGCTGGCGAAGCTGTCGCCCGACGGTCAATCCATCGCGTTCTTTGCCGATGTCGAGGCGGACAATCATGTTTTCGTCGTGTCCACCTCGGGTGGCACCCCTCGTCAGATCACCTTCGGCGAGCACCAGCGCAACATTCATCCGATCTGGTCGCCCGACGGCCGGTACCTGTATTACTACAGCGACACTCCACCACCCACGTTTCGTCGCATTCCTTTTGCGGGCGGCGACAGCATCGAGATCGCCTCCGGCTGGCGCTGGCCAACGCACATCAATACGGCGATCGATCCGAGCGGCACTCGGGCGGCGTATCACCGCCAGCTCCCGGGGGAGACAGAGACGACGCTCGTCCGCGAGCTCTCGACGGGCCGCGAGACGGTGATCAGCGAACCGGGCGCGAAGCATTTGCACTCGCTCGGCTGGTCACTGGACGGCCAGTCGATTCTGGGATGGCGTCACGGCGATGCCATCGTCATCTGCCCGGCTGCCGGCGGGCCCTGTCGCGACGTCGGGCGCGGCACCAGCCCGCTCTGGTCGCGGGACCGATCGCGCATCTATTTCCGTCGACCCACGGCGAGCACGGCGATCGTCGAGGTGTGGTCTTTCCGTACGGACGGCACCGACGAACGCAAGCTGGCGGAGATCGGACCGATGCATCCGCTGGGCGTTTCGTTCGACGTCACGGCAGACGGCAAGCTCCTCTGGACGGAGTTCCGCGAAGGACGACAGGAGCTCTGGATCGCGGAAACGGCCGGCACCCGGCGGAAGTGACGGCAGATAATGTCTGCATGAGTTGGGTCGCGAGCGAGCCGTGCGAGCGAGCCGCGCGAGCGGAGTGGGGATCGTGGGGCCCCGCGAGCGAGTGCGCAGGGGGGTGCGGCGGGGACGAAGTCCCCCCGCGCTGCGAATGATCGGCGAGACGCTCTCTCGCTATCGGATTACGGCCAAGCTCGGGGCGGGCGCGATGTGTGAGGTCTACCGCGCCGAGGACCTGCGGCTCCTCAGGCCCGTCGCCCTCAAGATCTTCCCCCTGACCGGCGGCGGCGGCGACGCCTCGCGCCGGCTGCTCGCCGAAGCCCGCGCCGCGTCCGCCCTCACCCACCCGAACATCGCGGTCGTCTACGAAGTTGACGAAGTCGAGCGCGACGGCGGCCGGATCGGCTTCATCGCGATGGAGTACGTCGCCGGCCGCACGCTGGCCGAGCTGGTCCGCGACGAACCGGCCACGCTCGACACCGTCCTCGACATCGGCCGCCAGATGGCCGACGCGCTCGCCGACGCGCACGAGCACGGCCTCGTGCACCGCGACGTCAAGCCCTCGAACGTGATGATCACCGCGACCGGGCGCGTGAAGATGCTCGACTTCGGCCTCGCGCGCTGGTCGGCGCCCGTGATGGACGACGACGTGTCGACGAAGACGGCGGATCCGTTCGACGGCGCGGCGAACATCGCGGGGACACTGCCGTACATGTCGCCCGAACAGGCGACCGGCCGATCCATGGACGGCAGGAGCGACATGTTCTCGCTCGGCATCGTCCTCTACGAGCTCATCGGCGGGGATCGGCCGTTCAACGGCGACAACGTGGTTCAACTGATCGAAGCGCTGCTGCAGCAGGAGGTTCCGCCGCTCGTCGCGCGGATCGCCGACCCGCGGCTGCCCGCCGTCGAACGCGTCATCAGACGTATGCTCGAGAAAACTCCCGTCGCGCGATACGAGGACCTCCGCGCCGCGGCGCTGGCGCTCGACGTCGCGCAGCGCGGCGCCACTCGAGACGAGGACGCGGGCGATGACGTGGCGGGGCCGCCGATTCTGGCGGTCACCGATTTCCGGAACATCACGGCGAACGCGGAAGACGACTGGCTCGGCACGGGGATGGCCGAGACGATCAGCGCCGATCTCGGCGGTCTGGACGGCGTTACGGTCATCCCGCGCGGACGCGTTCACGAGCTGATTCGTACGCTCGGCCACGAAACCGGCGGCACGGACGACCTCGTCCGGCTCCGGGCCGGCCGCCAGCTCGGCGCGCGCTGGGTGCTCGCCGGCAGCTTTCAGCGCGCCGCGCAGGCCGTGCGTGTCACCGCCTCGCTCATCGACGTGCCGACCGGCGCGGTCGCGCACACGATCAAAGTGGACGGCCAGTTGACCGAGATCTTCGCGCTTCAGGATCGTCTCGTGCGCGATCTCGCGGACGGCGTGCGCGCGGTGTTGCGGCCAGGCGACACTGCCACTCAGGAAACCGGCATCGTCGGAGCCTACGAGGCGTTCGCAAGGGGCGTCGTCAACCTGCAGTCCGAGACGTACGAGTCGCTCGATCGTGCCGTCATGCTGTTCGAGCGCGCGGTGGCGCTCGACGCCCGCTACGCCCGGGCCCATCTGGAGCTCGGCGTGGCGTACTCGACCAAGGCCGACTACCTCGCGATGGCGGATCTGCGCCCGCGCGCGGAGGCGAGTCTCAGACGCGCGCTCGAGCTTCAGCCTGGCTCGGTTCGAGGCTGGCGCGAGCTCGGCCTCCTGCTCATCGCCATGGGCCGGGAGCCCGAGGGATTCGAGGCGATCGATCATGCGCTCGAGCTCGACGCCGGCGATGCCGGCGCGCTCGGCGCGATGGCCCGCGCGCTCTTCGTCGGCCGCGCGCAGTTTCGTGAGGCCGCGTCCTGGTACGACAAGGCGCTCGCCGCCAACCCGAACGGCGGCTGGTACGCGCTGCAACTGTCCCACTGCGCTGCCCTGCTGCGCGATTTCCCCCGCGGCGAAGCGGCCGCGAATCGTGCCGTCGCGCTGCAACAGGCGTTTCTTTCCGGCCGCGAAGGCGTGCTCGTCGTTGGCGCGTCGATGCGGCTCGGCCATCTCGAGGCGCTGCAGGGGCGGCCCGCGCGGGCGATCGACCATTTCCTGCGCGAGATCGAGTTCCTCTCGACCGTCGATCACGCCCTGCGCAACCGGATCATCGTCGAGCTGAACGTCCGGCTGGGCGCCGCCTACCTCGCGCTGGGCCAGACGCGCAAAGGCCACGCGGTGCTCGACGTCGCCGTCGAGGGCTTCGACCGCCGCGTCCGTCTCGGCGCCGACGAGCCGTTCACGCGTTACTACGCCGCGGCGGCGCATGCGCTGAAAGGCGACGCCGACGCGGCCATCGCGTTCCTCGAACGCGCGGCTGTCGAGCGCAGGGCGTTCACGATCGAGCGCGCGCGGATCGAGCCCGAGTTCGATGGGCTACGAGAAGACCCGCGATTCAGAAAGCTGCTTGTCTTTTAACCACGTTACTTTTTGAGCCCGGCCGCCCAGTTCAACACCACGGTAATCGGGGACGTGCCGGCGCCCTCGACCGGATTGCTGACCAGAAAGCGGCCGTCCGCGGTGACGTCGTAGTTCATCCGGAAGATGCTGCCGGGAAACAGCGCGTTGGTCGGAAACAACGCCTTGGGTGGGCCCGGGTCCAACGCCGGACCGCGGCCGATGGCGACCGACATGATGCGGCGGTCGGCGGCCAGATAAAACAGCTCCGCGCCGTTCCTGCGCCAGCGCGGTTCGGATCCGCCACTGATGGAGACGCGCTGACCGGCCGCGCCGGGGTAGGGCCCGACGTACACCTCCATCTCGCCCGAGGCATCCGAGCTGTACGCAAACCAGCGCCGGTCTGGAGAGAATTGGCCGCCAATCTCCGTGAACTTCGTCTCACTGACGAACTGCGGCTTCGACCCGCCCGCGAGCGAGAGCACTCCGGCGTCATACGAACCAGTCGACGCGGCGCTGCTGTGAAACGCGATCAGCTTGTCATCGGACGACCAGTCAGTCAGAAAGAGGGTCTCGACGGAGCCGACGAGGCGCTCCGGCGCGCTTCTGTCGGACGGCCGCTCGAACGGGAAACTTCCGCCGGCTCGATCGGAACGAAACAGAATCCGCGTGCCGTCGTGTGACCAGATCGGCGTCGTGTCGGTCCCGGGATTGTCGGTGAACCGGTCGAGCAGCCGCCGCGAGACGTCGAGCAGCCAGATGTCGGTCGTGTTCGTCTTCAGATCGACCTGCGTCACGGCCACGCGGCGATCGTCGGGCGAGAGGCGAAAATTCACATAGTCGCCGACGGCATCGCTTGCCGCGCCGAGCGACCTGCCCTCCCGATCGAACCACACGAGCCGGCTCGGCGTCAGCAGCGGACCGGCATAGGCCACCACACCGGCCGGCGAAACGGAGAAGGACGCGCGCAACGACGTGGACCCGCCGACCTGGTCGGCGATCGGAATGCCGTCACTGGCGATCGGAAGCGCGTTCTCATCGAAGGGATAGGCGAGCAGCGTGCCGTCCCGAACGGTCAACACGTAGCCGGGCGGTGAGTAGACCGCGGCGTACGGCGCGTTGGCCAGGACCACCGTCGTGTCTTTGGCTGTCGAGCGATCCAAGGTGGATGCTGCGCCCGGCGCTGGCCCTGACATGAAAGAGGAAGCGACGGCCGTCCGGCAGGAAGGCCGGCCATCGATACGAGTTGTGGCCGGCGCGAAGATCCAGGAGGGCCGCGGGCGTGCCGCCGTCGGCGCTCACGCGCGACAGGCCGGAGGCCGTGTCGCGCGCGAAGATGATGACGTTGTCCTGATTCCAGGTCCCTCCGCGCGGATCGGCGCCGACGTCACAGATCTCACGGGCGGATCCGCCGGTCCTGTCGATGCGCTTCAGGTAATTCTGCGAAAAGAACGCAATCGATCGGCTGTCCGGCGACCAGAACGGATACGACGCGTCGTCTGTTCCCGCGAGCGGCGTCGGCTCGGTCGCGTCGATCGCGCGCACCCAGAGCGTCGAGCGCTTGCCTGGCGACGCCGCGACGAACGCGAGAAAGCGCCCGTCTGGCGAGACCGCAAGTTGAGTGGACGGGACCTGGCCGATGGATGTGGCATAGGTCGCGCCCGCAGGAGGGAACACCGAGAACTTCACCACTTGCGGTTCGGGAACCGGCGTCCGCCACGGCCGCACGACCGCCATGAGGCCCGCAAGCAGAAGCAGTGCGAGAAGAGCGGGCCATCGCCACACGTCCATGAGCGAGCGGCGCGATGGAAGGCTCGGCGGCGACTCCAGAGCGGAGCCGGACCGTGTCGATGCAATCCAGTTCAGTTGGCGCTTGAGATCCGCGGTGCTCTGCCACCGGTCTTCGGGATCCTTCGCGAGACAGGTCTGCACCAGTTGCTCGAAGGCCGGTGGCGCGAGCGGAACCTGGGTCGTGATCGGCTGCGGATCGTCTTTCAGGATCGCGCCGATCACGCTCGCCGGCGTTGGACCAGGAAACGCGCGGTTGCCCGTGACCGCTTCGTACAGAACGGCGCCGAGCGCAAAGATATCGGTGCGCGGATCGGCCGGGCGCCCTTCCACCTGCTCGGGCGCCATGTACTGAAACGTGCCGAGGACCGTGCCGTCGGCCGTGACGTCGAGCGCGTCGAGTCGCGTGAGACTGGAGAGTCCGATCGGGGCGGGCTCGTCGTGGAGCTTGGCGAGCCCGAAGTCCAGCAGCTTGGCGCCGGACCTGGTCAGCATGATATTCGCCGGCTTCAGGTCGCGATGCACGATGCCGGCACGATGGGCCCGGTCGAGCGCATCGGCAATCTCGACGCCGTACCGGACCACCTGTGACACCGGCAGGGACCCGCGGGTCAGACGCTCAGCCAGTGTCTGGCCTTCGAGGTACTGAATGACGATGAAATGGACGCCGCCGGATTCGCCGACGTCGTACAGCGCGCAGATGTTCGGATGCTCGAGGGCCGAAATCGCGCGCGCTTCCCGCTCGAATCTCGCCAGACGGTCCGCGCGGTTGGCCTCCGGCGCGAGGAGCACCTTGATCGCCACCACACGATCCAGCCGGCTGTCGCGGGCCTTGTAGACTTCGCCCATCCCGCCCTGCCCCAGCAGGCCGAGAACCTCGTACCGACCCAGACGGTCACCAGGAGACAGGAGCATGCGGCGGTCGAGAGTATCCTATCGCCAGCCGACGCGCTGAGGCCGATAGTGCCGTGATTCGTGCGCGACGAGGCGATCGGTCTTCGCGAAGAGCTTCACGAGGACGACGCCGGCGGCGAAGCCGCCGATGTGGGCCCAGAACGCCACGCCGCCGCCCTCGCCGCCGACGCGCGAGAGGCCGCCGACGAACTGGAGGAAGGCCCAGTACACGAGCATTCCCCAGGCAGGCAGCGCGATGGTGTTGAAGTAAAAGCCGAGCGTGATCAGCGTATAGACGCGCACGCGCGGGAACAGCACCAGGTAGGCGCCCATCACGCCGCTGATCGCCCCCGAGGCGCCGACCATCGGAATCGCCGAGTCAGGTTCGAAGACCACCTGCAGCAGCGCCGCGGCGAGTCCGCAGAGCAGATAGAAGACGACGAACCGCGGCCGCGTCATCGAGTCCTCGATGTTGTTCCCGAAGAGCCAGAGGAACCACATGTTGCCGATGAGGTGCATCCACGAGCCGTGGAGGAACATCGACGTGAAGACGTTCAGGTACTGGGGCCCCGGGTCCGTGAGGCAGACGAGGGTGTCGCTCATCTGGAAGCCGCGGCCCGGCGGCACCGACTGCGTGAGCTCGCCGGGGATCAGCCCGAGATTGCACACCGACTCGGCCAGCGGCCGCTCCGAGCCGGCGCCCTGCACCGAAATCCACACGAACACGCAGATCGCGATGAGCGCCAGCGTGACGATCGCGGTACGTTGCGTCTCGTTTTCGTCGTGAAAAGGAAACAAGGAACCCCGTTCGGGCTAGCTTACTATGCACACCCATGACGGGTACGCGGGCGCACGTCGTTGTCGTCGGCGCCGGGGCCTTCGGCGGGTGGACCGCGCTCGAGCTGGTCAGACGAGGCGCGCGTGTGACGCTCGTCGATGCCTGGGGACCGGGCAACGTCCGCGCCAGTTCCGGTGGCGAGACGCGCGTGATCCGCGCGACCTACGGCGCGCGCGAGATCTACACGAAGATGGCGATCCGCGCGCTGGCGCTCTGGCGCGCGCACGATCAGAAGTTCCAGACGTCGTTCTTCAAGAAGACCGGCGCGCTCTGGATGTTCGGCAAGGACAACAGCTTCGGCAAGAGCTCGCTCGCGGCGCTCCAGGCGGCGAAGCAGCCGATCGATGAGCTGTCCCCCGCCGAGGCGCGACGCCGCTATCCGCAGATCGCCTTCGACGGCATCACCTCGGCCCTGATCGAGCCCGAAGCCGGCTACCTCCTCGCCCGGCGGGCCTGCGAACACGTCGTGCAGCGGGTCGTCGCCGAGGGCGGCGCGTATCGCAGCGTGGCCGTCGTGTCGCCCGTCCAGACGGCCGGGCGCACGCTCGACAGCGTGCCGGTCACGGCGGGACCTGCGCTCTCGGCGGACGCGTTCGTGTTCGCGTGCGGTCCGTGGCTCGGCTCGCTCTTTCCCGACGTCGTCGGTAAGAACGTCACGCCGACGCGTCAGGAGGTCTTTTACTTCGGCACGCCGGCCGGCGATGCGCGTTTTTCGGATGAGACGTTTCCAGTGTGGGTGGACGTCGGGGATCGAGTGATCTACGGAATTCCCGGCAACGCGAATCGTGGGTTCAAGGTGGCCGACGACACTTCCGGACCACGGCTCGATCCGACGACGGGCGAGCGCGACGTCACACCTGCTGAGTTGAAGCGCGTTCGCGGCTTTCTCGCGCGCAGGTTTCCGGCGATCGCCAGGGCCCCGCTCGTCGGCGCGGAAGTCTGCCAGTACGAAGCCTCGCCTGACTCTCACTTCATCGTCGATCGGCACCCGGGCGCGTCCAATGTCTGGCTCGTGGGCGGCGGATCGGGCCACGGCTTCAAGATGGGGCCGGCGATGGGCGAACTGATCGCCCGGCTGGTGCTCGACGACGAGGCGCCCGATCCGGCGTTCTCCCTGTCGCGATTTGCCGTCCGCGGCGGGCGGCGGACCGAAGACGAGAAGTGGACGTGAGCCACAGCAATTCCATCAAATCGCTGCCAGAAGGTCGTCCCGTGCGGCGACTAGACCAGAGCTCACTCGTCGAACCTCACGACATCTGCACCCTGAGCCAAGGCGCGATTCTTGCAGCTGTGTTACTAGACTTCTGGGAGACTTCATGAAACTTCGGTCACTTGTGCTGCTCGTGGTGTTGGCGTCGACGGTCATGCTCGGAACACCGCGAATCGCGGCCGCGTCGGTCATTCCTGTCGGCGTCGGCGTCTTTGGCGCTGGATCGACGCTGACGACCTTCACGGGCCTGGCCGACGGCACGGAAGTCAACAACCTCGTCGTCAACGGGATTCTGTTTCAGTACAGCCTCGGCAACGGCGACGTCATCATCGATGGTGGTCCCGGGGTCACGAACAACATCGCCCCGCCGAACATCGTGTCAATCGGTGATCCGGCTGGCACCCTGACGCTCACGCTTCCCTCGCTGGTCGATACGTTCGGCTATGGGTTCGCGATTCTGAACACCGCCGCCCAGGCGAATGCCACCACGATTTCGCTCTTCAATGGCGCCACGCCCGTCGGCACGCTGACTTATGGCGGTGCGCCCGACCCGGGCTTTGCGGGAGGGTTTGCGGGGATCTTCAGCACCGACGTCTTCAATCGCGTCCAGATCACATTCAACGCCGCAGTAGCTCCGGCGTGGGCGATCGATAACATTCGCACCCTGAACTCGTCGACCGCGGTCCCGGAGCCGGCCACCTTGCTGCTGCTGGGGACGGGCCTCGCAGCTCTCTCACGCGCGCGCCGGCGACGGTAGCAGTCGTCTGTTGCTCGTGCGCGGCTCACAACCCGAGCCGCGCTACGTACCCGAGCCGCGCGACATTCGCGGCCCACAACCCGGGCCGCGCTACGTACACGAGCCGCGTTACGATAGGCCGTATGCGTCTCCGCACGTTCGCCGTCGTTGCTGTGCTCACCGCGTCGGTCGCTGCGCAGTCCGCTCAGGACGCCGTCGTCAAGCGCGTGACCGACGATCCGAAGTTCAAGAGCATGTTGAGCGCGCTCGATCGCGATCACGATCGGCTCGTCTCGGAGATCGTGAAGCTCACGGAGATTGCTGCGCCGCCGTTCAAGGAAGATCAGCGTGCCGCGGCCTATCTCGAAATGCTGCGCGAGACAGGGCTCACGAACGTCGAGCGCGATGCCGAAGGCAACGTCATGGGCGTCCGCCGGGGCAAGGGGAACGGCGCCGCTCATCGCGATTGCGGCGCACCTCGACACCGTGTTTCCTGAAGGCACCGACGTCAAGGTGAAGCGGGACGGCACGCGGCTCATGGCCCCGGGGATTGGCGACGACACGCGCGGGCTTGCCGTGCTCCTGGCGATGATCCGCGCCATGAACGCCGCCGGCATCCAGACCGAGAGCGACATCCTCTTCATAGGCAACGTCGGCGAGGAGGGTCTGGGCGACCTTCGCGGCGTGAAATACCTGTTCCAGAAGGGTCCGTACAAGGGCCGTATCGGGATGTTCATCTCGATCGACGGCGCCGGGGGCGGTGACGACATCACGCATGGCGCCGTCGGCAGCAAACGGTACCGCGCGACGTTCAAGGGACCGGGTGGCCACAGCTATGGCGCCTTCGGCCTGGTCAGCCCCGCGTTCGCGATGGGCACCGCGATGCAGAAGTTCTCGCGCATCCAGGTCCCGGCCACGCCAAAGACGACGTTCAATGTCGGCGTGGTGGGCGGCGGCACGTCGGTCAACTCGATTCCATTCGAGAGCTGGATGGAAGTGGACATGCGCTCCGAATCGCGCGCGGAGCTCGAGAAGCTCGACGAGACGTTCATCGGCGTGCTCAACGAAGCCGTCGCCGAGGAGAACAAGGCGCGATCGACGCGTCTCGGACCCATCACGCTGGATCTGAAGCTGGTCGGCGACCGCCCGTCCGGCGAGACGCCACGCACTTCGCCGATCGTCCAGACCGCGGCGGCCGCCATTCGGGCGGTGGGGATGACACCCACCTACAGCTTCAGCAGCACCGATTCCAACATTCCCATCAGCCTCGGCATCCCCGCCATCACGATCGACTCGGGCGGACGAGGCGGTCGAGCGCACGCGCTCGACGAATGGATCGACGTCGAGAAGACCTCGAGCCTGCGCGGCATCGAAGCCGCGCTCGTCCTGCTCCTCGCGCTGGCCGGGTCCTCGTAGGGCGGCCTCCGTCAGAAGCCGCCGTGATTCAGACCGAGCACCTCTCCAAGCACTACGATCGCAAGGCGGCGGTCATCGATCTCGACCTGCGCGTCGAGCCGGGAGAGATTCTCGGCTTCCTGGGTCCGAACGGCGCCGGCAAGTCCACGACGGTCAAGATCCTCACGGGCATGATTCGGCCGTCAGCGCGGACGCGCGCTGGTCGCCGGCTTCGACGTCGTCGAGCAGCCGCTCGAGGTGAAGAAGCGCATCGGCTACGTGCCCGAGACGGCGGCGCTGTACGATGGCCTGACCGCCGCGGAGTACCTCGAGCTCATCGGCTGCCTCCATCATCTCGATCCGAAGACGGCGCAGACGCGGCAGCGGGAGCTGCTCGACCTGTTCGGGCTGGGCAGCGCGCGCGATCAGCGGATGACCGAGTTCTCGAAAGGCATGCGCCAGAAAGTGATCATCGCGGCGGCGCTCATGCACGGCCCCGAGGTGCTCTTCCTCGACGAGCCGCTGGACGGCCTCGACGCGAACGCCGCGGCGGTCGTCAAAGCGCTGCTCAAGAAGCTCGCGAGTCAGGGGCGCACCATCCTCTTCTGCTCGCACATCCTCGAGGTCGTCGAACGGGTCTGTACGCGGATCGTGATCATCAACGGCGGCCGGCAGGTCACCGCCGGCACGGCCGACGAGATTCGCCGGAGCACCGGGACGGCATCGCTCGAAGAAGCGTTCAGCCAGCTGACCGGCGTTCGTGACGTCGGCGCGACCGCCAGCGATCTGCTGTCGGCGCTCGAACGCGTATGAGAGCTCTTCGCGAACGCCGCCGGCGTCGACTTCGACCAGTGGAAGGCGCTGACGTGGGCGGCGTTGAAGCTCGACCTGCGCAACGCGGCCGTCGGCCGCGCCGGCTTCGGCCGCGAGGCCAGCAATGTCAGCACGTTCATCGCGCAGGGCCTCTTCTATTTCGTCCTGGGCGCCATCCTCGCAATCTTCGTCTCGGCCAGCCGCGATCTGTTTCTGACCGGCACCGTGCTCCTGACCTACACGCTGTTCATGGTCGGCACGACCGTGCTGCTCGATCACAACTCGGCGCTGACGTCGCCGACCGACTACCACGTCCTCGGATTCCGCCCGGTCTCGTCGCGCACGTACTTCGCCGTGAAGCTGGCCAACGTGCTCGTGTACACCACCGCCATGACGACCCTCGTCGTCTTGCTGCCGGTGCTGTCGCTGGTCCTGCGGCACGGCGTACTCGTGGGCCTTGCCGGCCTCATCGCCTGCTACGCGTGCTCGATCAGCGCCGCGCTGGTGATCCTGACGGCCTATGCCTGGCTGATGCGCATCGCCGGCGCCGAGGCGCTCAAGCATGCGCTGTCGTACGTGCAGCTCGTCATGAGCTTCTTCGTCTACGGCGGCTACCTGCTGATGTCGCGATTCATGTCCCGAGGCGGCGGTCACGTCGTTCGCCCTGCCGAAAACGCCGTGGCTGCTCCTCTATCCGGGGACATGGTTCGCGAGCTATCTCGAGATCGCCGCCGGCCGAGCAGGACTGTTCGAGGTCGCCGGGGCGAGCCTCTCGGTCGCCGCCGTCCTCGCGCTGGCGTCCGGTCTCGGCGGCCGGTTGTCGCTCGAATACTCGGAACGCCTCGGCGCGATCGGCAGCGCCAGCCAGCGCACCCGGGTTGGAGGAACGGCGTCGCCTCGATTCCTCTTTCGCGCCGGCGAGGGCCGGGCGATGGCGCTGCTCATCCGCGTCGCAGTTCAGAAACGACCAGCGCTTCCGGATGAGCGTGCTGAGCATCCTGCCGATGACGCTGCTCTATCTGTTCCTGGCCGTGGGCGACGGCGCGATTCGCGATCCGCTCGCGGCCACGGCGCCGGTCCGCGGCGCGGGCCGCAGCAGCGGACCCGGGTTCTCGCTCGTGACGATGGCCGTGATGATGTTCCCGTCGATGCTCAAGATCTCGCTCTCACGCAGCGACGCGTTCCGGGCGTCCTGGGTGTTCTTCGCGTGCCCGGCCGACCGGACACGGATGATTCGATCAGCGACGAGCGTGCTCGTCGTGTTCTTTCTGCTGCCGTACCTCGCATTCGTTGCCGCGCTCTATACCTACATCATCGGCAACATCTGGCACGTGCTCGTGCACATCCTGCTGCTCGGCCTGCTGAGTCACCTGTGTCTGCAGATCCTGGTCCTGCTCGATCCCGACCTGCCCTTCTCGCGGCCGCCGCAGAAAGGCCAGCAATCCGCTTCCCTCTTCGTGTTCCTCTTCGTGATCACGGTCGTGGCGGTACTGCTCGACCGGTTGGCGAGCGTGATCTACGCGAGCGCGAGCGCGACAGTGCTCGTCTTCGTCATGCTCGTGCTCGCGAGCGTGGTACTCGATCGACTCACGCGGACACGGATCGAGCACCAGGCGAAATCGCTCGAGTTCCAGGGGTAATCAAGTTCTTCACCATGAAGGGTGAAGACATGAAGGGGTTTTGGGCAAGATCGCTTGTCTAAAAGCTCTTCGACAAGCGCTCTTTCCCCAAAAAAAGGCTTCACGTCTTCATTCTTCATGGTGAGCTTTTAGCGATCTCAGTCACCGACCGCAGCGCCAGCGCGACGAAGGTGAGTGTGCCGTTCGTGCAGCCGCCGGTCGGGAGCGTCGGCGCGCCCACGACGAACAGGTTTTCGTGGTCGTGCGTGCGCCCGAAGCTGTTGACGACGCTCGTGGCGGGATCGGGGCCCATGCGGCAGCCGCCGGCGGGATGGTCCTGATAGCCGAGGGCGCCGATGTTGCCGAGGCGACCGTCGTTCGCCTTGGCAAGGCGGGCAAACAACGTCTGGAAGTGCTCGCGCGTCCTGCGCTTCGCGATCGCGGCTCGCGGCGTCGATCTGATGCCGGATGACGGGCAGCGGATCGCCCCAGCGGTTCTTCGCCGCCGGATCCAGCGTCAGGCGGCTGTCCTTGTCCGGATGCACGTCGTGGTAGCCGCGCACGCGCGCGGTCCCGCGCGTCGTGCGGGTGCGCCAGTCGGCCAGAAGCGCGTCGCCGAGCAGCAGCTTGCCGGATCCATCGCGCAACTGCGGCCCGCGGCCGCCCGCGTTCTCCCAGACACGCAGATCGTGCCTGATGAACGGCCGATCGGCCGGGCAGCGGAAGTACTCGCGCGAGATCAGGCTGTGCTGCTCGTTCATCCCCGGGTAGATCTTCAGATCGAGATCGATCGTCGTCGAATAGGCCAGATGTCCGTTCATGTACCGGCCGACGTGATCGGAGCGGTTCGCCAGGCCGTTCGGAAACCGCGAGCTCGCAGAGACGAGCAGCAGGTGCGCGCTCCAGCAATAGCCCGAGGTCACGACGAACGTCCGCGCGCGATACTCGACCTGGTCGTCCGTGCCGTCCTGCTTCGCGGCCTGCGCCGCGGCAATGCGGGTCGTCCGCTCATCCAGGACGAGCTTGCGGACGAGGGTGCTGTCGTGCAGTTGAATCTTCTTCGCGGCAAGCAACTGCTTGAACGTCCAGTCGGGCGAGTAGCGCGCGCCCGTCGGACAGATCTCGCACGTGTTGCAACGGCGACAGCCGCCACGGCCGCCGTATCCGTTCACGGTGTTCTTCGCCTGCGGCGTCGTCCAGAACCTGATGCCGCTCTGCTCGGCCCACGCCTTCAGTTGAATCAGGTTGTGGGTCATCGTCATCGCAGGCATGGGGTACGGCTCGGAGCGCCAGTCCTGCGGCAACGGACTCGGCTCGCCGGAGACGCCGAGGCGCCGCTCTGCTTCGCAGTAGAACGTCTCGAGATCCTTCCAGTCGACCGGCCAGTCGACGGCCAGGCCGTAGAGCGACTTCAGCCTCGTGTCTTCCTCGGAGAAGCGATTGCACACGCCGCCCCAGTGCAGCGCCGAGCCGCCCACCGCCATCGCGCGCGAGATCACTCCACGCGCCGACTGGTCGGCGACGTAGTCGCCGGGCCACGCATGCTCACCGTAGTCGGCGGCACGCTGCCGGTACTCGAAGCGCCGCTCGGCGTCGAACACGCCGCTTGCCGGCCTCGACGACGATGACGGAGAGACCGGGGCGGAGCTCCGTCAGCTTCTCGGCGACCATGGCGGCGGTGATGCCGCCGCCGATGATCACGACGTCGGCGTCGTACCGAGCCACGTCAGCGATCTCCCATCGGCGCGGGCGCGCGGTCGGATCCTTCGAGCGCCCGGCAACTGTCGCGATTGATCTGCGCGCGATAGGCCAGGTTCCAGGCGGCTTCGCTGTTGAAGTACAGCCCCATGAAATCTGCGATGAGGTTGGCGCCCGTCGGCCGCGCCGGGAGCCGCGGGACGCCCTGCCCCGCGTTGAGCGACGCGTCGACGATCTCCCGTCGCGCGTCCGGCGCGAGCGCGGCGAAGGACACGGCGCCGCGCGCGCGAGCGCTCTCGTCGAGTGCCGCGAACTGCGACGGGTAACGGGCCGCGGGCGACGGACCGGTCGGAGCGCCGAGCGTCGATGAGCCGTAGCCGTACCCGCGATCGGCGCCTTCCCGGTAGTTGCGTACCCAGTTCACGAACGCCGCCACCGCGTCCTTCCGGCCCGCGGCCCCCGCAGCCGCCGGCAGAACGACCTCAGCGAGAGCCTCGAGCGTCGCGATGTCAGTGGAAGTGAGTGCCGGCGCCTGTGCCCGCAGCCTCAAACGGCCGAGCGGCGTCGAAAGCAATGCTGCCGCGAGCGACTGGAGCAGCGTGCGGCGGTACATGGACGGTCGCGATTATAGATCCTGCATCAAATCGCTTGTCACAAAAGACTGAACCATGAAGGGCCATGGAGAAAACCTCTTGGGTTTTCTTCGGACCCTCATGGTTCAAGCTCTTGCCAGCAATCGCTCTTTCGACAAGTTCGCCCATTTCAAGCTCTTGTCCTTGTCGAAATCTCCACCTCGAACCCCCCCGCCGTCGGCCGTCGCAGATCCAGCTGCATCCCGAAGCGGTCGGCGACTTCTCGTGCGAGCGCGAGGCCGAGGCCGCGGCCGCCGGGGCGTCGCGTTCGTGGCTTCGTCGCCGCGAAAGCGCTTGTTCGCCGTGAGGCCGGCGAACTCTTCGTCGCCGACGCCCGGGTCCGTTGTCGATGACGCGCAGCGTGAAGCGGCCGCCGTGCTCGTAGCCGCGAAGCTCGATGCGCACCTTGCCGCCGGGACGGTTGTAGAGGATCGCGTTGTCGACCACGTTGGAGATCGCCTGCTCGATGAGCGACGCGTCGCCGGCCACGGTGGCCGTGCCGTCTGACGGCGCGAGCTCGACGGCCACTTCGGCAGCGCGCGCGAGCGGGGCACGCGTGGCGACGACGCGCTCGACCAGCGGGCGCAGATCGACGGACTGGCGAGGCGTGGCGTCGGTGACGGTGCGCAAATGCGCGACGGCCGCCAGGTTCTGGAGCCGCGAGGTCAGGTGATGCGCCTCGCGAAGGGCCGCGCGCACCTCGGCCGCCGAGTCGGCGGGCAGTCGAGCGTTGCGCTCGAGATCGCCCAGCCGCAGCTCGAGCGCGGCGAGCGGCGCCGCGACGCCCTCGGTGACGTTCGCGACGTACCGCTGCAGCGCCTCGCCGCGGTCCTGCGCATCGACCATCCGCTGCCGAATGTCGGCGGCAGTTTCATTGAAGGTGGACCCGAGCGCGCTGATCTCGTCGTTGCCTTTGACCGCCGCGATGCCGGAGTAGTTCTGACGAGCGGATGCCCGCGCGGCTTCTGCGAGCTTCCGAATCCGCACCGTCGTCGGCCGGAGCGCGAGCAGCGCGACGCCAAAGCAGGTGACGACGAGCCCGGCGAACAGCAGAGCACGCGTCAGCGTCTGACCGCTTGCCGGTTGAAGCCGGAAGAGCAGCACCGCACAAGGACCCGTCCAGCCGGTGAGCCTCGCCATCTGCAGCCCGGTCCCGGCGCGACCGGTGTAGGAGCCCTTGACGAACCGCACAGGCGTCGCGGCCCGCATCTCGCGTTTGAACTCGTCAGGAAAGCGCGGTCCGGCAGTACTCGTCGGCGAGAACTCGTTGTCGTAGGCGAACACCTCGAAGGGCAGCTCTTCATTGCCGGGTCGCGGTAGCCGGACGTCGGCATCCGGCTGAAGCCGGTCTTCAAGGCGCGGGCGCCCGGTTCGCGGCCCGGCGAGGAACCACAGTGGATCGGACTCGCAGCTCTGCCGGACGATCTCCGTCTGATGCGCGTTGACGACACGCTCGAGCGCATTCTCCCGGTCGCGCGCGCGGAGCCATTCGACCGTGACAAAGATCAGCACCGCCGCCAGCAGGGCGAGCGCCAGGCTTCTCACGAGGGTCTGGCGCGCGAGGGTCATGTCGTCTCCAGATACGCCGAAAGCCGGCTGGGCGTTACCTATTGCTTCCCCTCGCCATCCAGTAGCCAACTCCCGCAAGCCCGATCACGACCGCCATGATGAACCAGGCTGGCCCGGCATAGAGCTTCGACGAATCGAGCGTGAGCGGCGCGTCGCCGGCGAGATTGATGATGAAAAACGAGACGATGAGCGCGACGAGGCCGAAGCGCAGCGCGACGCCGAGCAGCGCCGCAATCAGCAGCACCGCGCCGCCGAGATCGATGAACGGATGAACCGGATCGATGCTGTTGCGCTTGATCACGATCACGAACAGCACGAGCGCGACCAGCGCGATGGCCCAGCCACTGCCGATCGCGCGGCCGGCCAGGGCAGGCAAACGGGACGCCAACCCCTTCATGCCCTGACGAATCAGCTGCAGCATGAGCACGACCATCATGCCGTTGATCAACGCGTTGAACGGTTGATTCAGAATCGCGCTCGAGCACGTTCCGCCATCCGAGCAGTGGCGTCAGCGCCTGCTGCGAGAGGTCGGGCGCCTGCCCCATGAGCCGGATGATGAGGGCGATCGCCGGGTAAATCAGCGAGACGACGAGACCGGCCAGGACCCCGACGAGAATATCCCGGCCGACCATCGGATCTCGCAGGCGGCCGGACACGAGCCGCGACCACGTGATGAGGATGACCGGCCACGTCCGCCTCACGTAGGGTTCGAGCGCGAGGTACACGACGAACAGCACGCCGCTCCAGAACAGCAGCGTGCCGACCGTCGCGAACATCCGGTCGGATTCCTCCAGCCCCGGGACGTGAGTCGGCGAGACGATGTACGTGATGACGCCAATCCCGAAGGCAAACGCCCAGGTCCGGAACGCGCCCCGCCGATCGCCGCGACCGAGACGGAGGTTGCGTCGCGCGAGCAGCGCGGCGCCAATCGGTATGGCCGCGACGATCAGCACACCGATCGTCCGGAAAATCGGCGCGGGCTGGGATCCCGACGATCCCTCACCCATGGCCCAGGGGCCGACGATAGTGAAGGCCGTCGGCCGGCCGCGAAACCCGGCCGCGTCGATGCGAAACGTCGCACCCGGCAGCTCGGGGAGCTCGCCGGTCCACGATTTCCACTCGTCTGCGTAGAAGCGCGGCAGCACCTTCGGCTCGATCTCCGAGAACTTCGCGCGATCGAGGCGCGCGGCCTGGAACACCGTGTCCCAGTTCACGCCGGCAGCCGCTGGCTGGTTCGCCCTCGAGGGCACCGCGTAGAACGACATCAGGCGTCCCGAAGGATCCAGATCGACACGCACCATCCCGTTCGTGAGCTGCGGTGGATCGCCGAGTGTCACCGCACTGTCGTCGTCGAACGGCACGAGCAGGTTCGGGCTCGATCGATACCAGAAGACGACCGCCGACGGCCGTCCGGCAGACAACTGCTGCCACTTGGTCGCATCCGTGCCGCGGCCGGCCACCCACCGGACGTAGGCGGCGTCGTAGAAATAGCCGGATTCCGAGTCCGCGACCGGTCCCTTATAGCCGAACGTCCTGGTCAGCTCCGCCGCTCGATCGACCAGGACGGGCCGCGACTTCTCGAGCGGGACACGCGCGAGCACCGATCCTCGATCGATGGCCGCGGCAAGAGCGAGCAGCAGCACGATCACCGCCGCCATGAGCGCGAGGCCCTGATTCTGCGAGAGCGCGGCCTCTTCGCCGCCGGCCGCGGCCACCATCTCCGGCGACGGCGTCTCACCCGCCGCGAGCGCGGCCGCCAGCGGATCGCCGCCCGGCAACGACGCGGAGACCGCGAGCGCGGAGCTCGGCCGCCTGGCGGGATCGCGTTCCAGGCATCGCAGAATGGCGCGCTCGATCGCTGGATCGAGCGTTTTCACGATCTCGGTCGGCGACGTGATCGTGCCCGACTCGTGCTGACCGACCAGATCGGCGATCGAGTTCGCGGTGTAGGCCCGTCGTCCCGTGAAGAGCTCGTACAGCACGAGACCGAGCGCGTAGATGTCGCTCCGCGCCGTGACCTCACGGCCCTGCAGCTGCTCGGGCGCCATGTACACCGGCGTCCCGGCGCGAACGTTGTCCACTTCGCCCGCGGTCGCGAGACTGAAGTCCATGATGCGCACGTTGCCGGCGCCGTCGAGCATCACGTTGGCGGGCTTCAGATCGCGATGCAGGACGCCGCGCTCGTGCGCCGCCGCGAGACCTGCGCAGAGCTGGCGCGCGATGGCGAGCGCCTTGTCTTCCGGAAACCGGCCGATCCGCCTGAGCGACGTCGCCAGATCCTCGCCGTCGACGTACTCCATCGTCAGATAGAGCTGCCCCTCGGCTTCGCCGACGTCGTAGACACGGCACACGTTCGGGTGCGACACCTGCCGCGCCGTGCGCACTTCGTTGTGCAGCTGCGCGAGTCGCACAGGATCGCGCTGGAGATTCTCCGGTAGGAACTTCAACGCGACCGGCTGGCCGAGGCGAAGGTCGTCGGCGCGATAGACCTCACCCATCCCGCCGCGCCCGAGCAGGCCGATCATCCGGTACCGCCCGTCGAGCATCGACCCGGGCGCAAACCGGCCGTGATCGATCGACCCCGACGACGACAGCCATCCGCTGCTGCTGGAGGTGACCCTTGCCGGCGCAGCGCCGCGCGAATCAGCGCCCGCCAACCTCGTCACGTCGTCGGCAAGTCTCGTGGGCTGGTCGGACAGTCCACCGGGCTTGTCCGACAACACTGTCTCCGCACTCGATGGATCCAGCGCGCGGCCGCAGGACGGACAGAAGCGGCTCGAGTCGGGAACGGAGGCGTGGCAGGCGGGGCAGAGCACGGACAGATTCTTGATCAGGCCAAAGGCCCAAGGCCAAGGGCCCAGGGGCGCCAAAGACCTAGCGCCAAAGCCGACGGCCAAAGGCCAAAGGTTCGAGCGAACTTGGGCCCTAGGCCCTGGGCCCTTGGCCTACTCGTGGAGTCGCCAGAGGTACCAAGCGGCGACCGATCGATACGGCCGCCAGGGTTCGGCCAGTCGCTCCATCGTTCGTACCGCCGGACGCCGTTTCATGCCGAACAGCTTCTGGACGCCTTTGACGATGCCGAGGTCGCCGACGGGAAAGATGTCGGGGCGATTGAGGCGGAACATGAGGAACATCTCGGCCGACCACCGGCCGAGGCCCTTGACGGCGGTGATCTGCGCGATCACTTCCTCGTCGGGATGTCCGTCGAGCGCGTGCAGATCGAGCCGGCCGTCGGCGACGCGCTCGGCGAGATCGTACAGGTAGCCGATCTTCGGCCGGCTGACGCCGGCGCCGCGAAGCGCGTCGGCGCTGACCGCGCGGAGCGCGGCGGGCGTGAGGCTGGCGCGCCCGCCGACGAGCGCCTCGACGCGGCCGAAGATCGTGTCGGCCGCCTTGCCCGACAGCTGCTGCGACATGATGACGCGCACGAGGCCGGCGAACGGCTCGTGGCCGCGTGAGTCCGGCAGGCGGCAGCGGCCCACACGCTTGATGAGCGCGCCGAGGCGCGGGTCGCGCCGCATCAGTGCACGGCGCGCGCGCTCGAACTCCTGCTCGGTGAGCGCGCGGCACGCGATCGCCGCGATCGCAGGAGCCGGCGTCACGCGCGCCTTTGTGCGGCTGGGTGCAATCATCGACGCGCCGCCGCGATCTCGCCCAGGCGCGAGACGACACGATCGCGTCCCATGACCTCGAGCACCTCGAAGATCCCGGGACTCACGGCCTGGCCCGTGACGGCCACACGCGTGGCGTGAATGAGCGTGCCCGCCTTGACGCCGCGCTCTTCGGCCAGGCTCCGCAGCGCCGCTTCGAGATCGGCGGCCGCGAAGGGTTCGAGCGCGCTGAGCCGATCGCGCCACGCGTCGAGGAGCGGACCCAGTTCGGGTGACGACAGGTGCTTCGCGACGGCAGCCGGATCACGCTCGATCTCGTCCGCGATGAAGGGCCGGACGAGCGAGACGAGATCGGTGAGCTTGCGCGCCCGCGGCTTGACGAGATCGATCGCCTTTGCCGTTCGGGAAGGATCAGCCGCTGCCGCGCGGGCGAGTCCGGCCTTCGTCGAGATCGGGCCGCAATCCTCGAGAGGATCTCGCCGGCAGACATCCGCATGATGTGCTGCTGGTTGAACCAGTCGAGCTTCTCCGGATTGAACACGGCGTTGCCGCCGCTGATACCCTCGAGCGTGAAGCGGCTCGACCAGCTCGTCGCGAGTGAAGACTTCCTCGTCGGATCCCGGCGACCAGCCGAGCAGCGCGAGGAAGTTCACCATCGCCTCGGGCAGATAGCCCTGCTTCTCGTACTCGCCGACCGACGTCGCGCCGTGCCGCTTGCTCAGCCGCTTCTTGTCAGGGCCGAGGATGAGCGGCACGTGCGCGAATGCCGGCACCGGCGCGCCGAGCGCCCGATACAGCAGCACCTGCTTCGGCGTGTTCGAGATGTGGTCGTCGCCTCGCACCACGTGCGTCACCGCCATCGCCACGTCGTCTTCGACGACCGACAGATGGTAGGTCGGGTGGCCGTCGGAACGCAGGACGACGAAGTCTTCGATCGTCGCGTTGGCGAAGTCGATCGGACCGTGGACGAGATCGTCGAACGCTGGTGTGCCCGTCCGGCACGAGGAACCGGATCGCGCGCGGCAGTCCCGCGTCTTCGCGCGCGGCGATGTCCGACGCCGAGAGCGCCCGGCACGTCCGGTCGTACATCCCGGCCGTGCCCGCCTGCTCCGCGGCCTCGCGTCTGGCTTTCAGGTCCTCCGGCCGGCAATAGCAGTAGTAGGCGTGCCCGGTCTCGACGAGCCGCTGCGCCGCCTGCTTGTATAGAGGAAGGCGCTCGCTCTGAAAGTACGGCGCGTGCGGCCCGCCCTTGCCTGGCCCCTCGTCCCAGTCGAGCCCCAGCCACGTCATGCTGTCGAGAATCCCGGTCACCATGTCGGTGGACGAGCGCTCGACGTCGGTGTCTTCGATGCGCAGGATGAACGCGCCGCCGTGCCGGCGGGCGTAGAGCCAGTTGAACAGCGCAGTGCGCGCGCCGCCGACGTGCAGATAGCCTGTCGGCGAGGGCGCGAAACGGACGCGAACGGACATGGATACGATTCTACTAGCCTGCCTCGCCGGAGCTGCGAGCGCAGCGAGACGTTCAGCGTAGGCGGGGCTCTTGGCGGGCCGGCAGGTGTTTACTTCTTTCAATGGCGTGGGGCCCCACCCCCACGCCTCGGGCTACTTCCCTATTGCGTACAACACTTCGTCAGATCGAATGAACAAACGGCCACCAGCGACCGCGGGCGACGCGAGTTGGCGGGCGGTGAGCTTGTTGCGCGAGAGGACGCTCGGCGTGCGGCCGGCTGAGATGACGATCGTCTCGCCGTCCTCGCTGACGAGGTACACCTTGCCGTCGGCTGCGATCGGCGAGGCGCTGTAGACTCCGCCGATGCGTTCCTGAAACACACGCTCTCCCGTTTTCGCATCGACGACGGTCAACACGCCGACGTCGCCGACCATGTAGATCAGGCCGTCGTAGTGGACGAGCGACGAGATGTACGGCGCGCCGGACGCCACCTTCCACACCACGTGGCTCGTCGAGATGTCGCCTTTCCCGCCGGGCCGGATGGCCATGAACGGACTGCTGCGATAGCCGCGGCTCAGGTACACCACGCCGTCGTGATGCAGCGCCATGGGAATCGGAAAGCGATTCGCTTCCTCGAAGTGCCACAGCCGCGCGCCGGTTGCCGCGTCGTGTCCGCTCACGCCGATGCTCGAGTTGACGATGATCTCTGCCCGGCCGCCGGTTTCGACGACGAGTGGCGTGCTGTAGGAGGTCACGCCGCTGCCGGCGTCGACCTTCCAACGTACTGCGCCCGTTTTCGAATCGAGCGCGAGCAGGTACGACGCCTTGTCGTGATAGCACGCGAGCACGAGCATGTCCTTGTAGACCACGGGCGAGCTGGCGTGTCCCCAGTTGATCTCGAACGGGCGTGTATTCCTTGCCGAGATGCTTTCGCCAGACGAGCTTGCCGGCGGTGTCGATCGCCGCGATCTGGCCCGTGCCGAACCAGACGTACACGCGCTCGCCGTCGGTCACCGGACTCGGCGACGCGAGGTTGTGCTTCTCGTGCACCGGGTTCAGCCCGCCTTCGGCCTTGAGCTCGTGCTCCCAGGCCTTGCGCCCGGTCGCGCGATCGAACGCGCTCAGGAGAAACGTGACGTTGCCGTCGCCGTCGGTCGGCCCGGCGCCGAGCGGCCGCTCGCCGGCGTCGAGCGGATTGCCGCCCTGGACCAGCCGCGGGCCGGATCGCGCGACACCGGACCCGACCTGCGACGTGACGAACACCAGGTTGTTCCAGACGATCGGCGACGAGATGCCGAGCCCGCGCACCGGCGCCTTCCAGGCGACGCCTTCCTGATCGCTCCAGCGCACCGGCAGCCCTTTTTCCGGCGAGACACCGGATGCCGCCGGTCCGCGCCAGGTCGGCCATTGCTGCGCTTGCACGCCAACTGCGAGCGCAATGAAGAACGTTCCTGCGAGCACTGCCTTGCCCATGATCGACACCTCTGCTGATGTGCGAACCTTCATGCTACCAAATCGAGCCGGCCGATCGACCTCAGGGAACGACGGAGAATCGGCGACGGCGTCCTGGCCGATAGACGGAGAAATGTCTTCGGTCGAGCGTGAAGATTTCGGTCAGTGTCTCGCGCTCTGCCACTCGGACGAGGGCTGCGTCGGCAAGGTCCATCGGCAGGTCGCGGTACTTCTCCATCAGTTCGCGCATGCGAGGTGCATCCGTTTCGTCGAGAGGCGCCAGCGTGAGCGCCCTGGTCTCGAGCCGCGTCCAGAGCGCTCGTTGGGCCCGCCACGAACGGCCCAGAAGATACATGGCCTCGACAAAGGCCGGCCAGACGGTGAGGAGCGGGTCGCGCATCGTCTTCAGCGCGGCGACGCAGGCTTCATGCTCCGAATCGGCCTCGTCCAGGAGCGCGATGAGCGGGCCGGCGTCAACGAGCACGGCGAGCCGCGATCCGCTTGCGAAGGACGGCCGTGAACTGCTCTCCGGACGAGCGCGCGGGATCGCGGACGCCGAGATTCACCACGCCAATGACGTCGAGCCACGCCTGGTAGGGGCGTCCCGTGGCATCCTCCTCCGCGCCCTCGGCGGAGTACCGGGCGATCGCCTCCCGCACGACGTCCGACCGCGACATCTGCCGGCGCCTGGCCACGGCGTTCAGTGCCCGTTCGGTTTTCGGGTTGAGACGAACGGTCAAGGCCATCCCCGGCTCCTGTAATACAAATGAGTATTACAGGCGAGCGGATGGAGGTCAACGTCCTCCACAGGACGCAGTCGCACGCGCGAGGATCGACACTCGAAGTCGACGGTCTCAGTAACTTCCTCAAGAGTCACACCTTATGTGAGATGCCAGAAACCTCACGACCGGGGCACGATGCTTGCAGTGAGTGAGGCAGGAGGCGGACGCGAAGCCCGCGACGCAAGGAGCGGCGCTGAGCGAATGCGAGCGGGGGTGGGGCCCCGCGAGCGTCTGAAAAAAGATGACTCCACCAGACTACTTCGCAACCGCGGTGTGCTGTTCAGCCTCGCGATGGTTCCGATGCAGGCGGCCGAAGACCGAGACATCACGGTCCCTGCCGGCACTGTCCTGCCGCTCGTGCTCGACAGTTACGTCGCGTCAGACAGCAGCCGCCTCGAAGACACGGTACACGCTCACCTGCGGCGATCCATTGTGATTCGCGATCAGGTCGTGATCCCGGCAGGCAGCTCGCTGACGGGTTACGTCACCAGCGTCGAACGATCCGGTCGCGTCAAAGGGCGCGCTCGTCTCGCGTTCCGGTTCAGCCGGCTGTCGCTGCCTGCGGCCGGGCAGGTACGGATCCGAACCAGTTCGGTCGCGCGGCTGGCGCCAGCAACCAAGGCGAAAGATGCGACCACCATCGCCCTACCCGCAGCGGGAGGCGCGATCGTCGGCGCCATCACCGGCGGCAAGAAAGGCGCGGCCATCGGCGCCGCCGCTGGCGGCGGCGCGGGGACGGCGGTCGTACTCTCAACACGCGGACGGGAAGTGCGCCTCGGTCCAGGCGCCGTGGTCGGCGTGACGCTCCTCGAGCCGATCACTCTCAGGCACTGGCACTGGGCAATTAGCATCGATCCATCGACCCATCGATCCAATTGCGGAAGAGCTCTGCTGGCCGTGATGGTGCCCAATTGGAGTACAAGCAGCTTGCGGATCGATCGAGATCGATGCTAGTTCAGTCTGATCCGGATGTTCGCGTACGCGGTGACGCTGTACGGATCGTGCGCCTGGAACCCAATCGTGCCCGCCGCGATCTTCCGGTCGGCGAAGTCGTAGCTGCCCGGCCAGTCAGCCGGCTGCACCCAGCGAACGACTTCACGTCCCTTGAGCGTGATGGTGACGGTGTCGCCGCGCACGTTGATTTCCATCGGGTACCACTCGTCGTCTTTCGCGGGGATGTGGGACAGATCGACGACGTGATACAGGCTGCCGGATCGAATGCGGTCGGTGTGGCTGTTGTTGACCTGGACCTCGAAGCCCTTCGCCGGAAAACTCTGCGGCTGGTACTCCGTCATGATGTAGATGCCGCCATTCGCCCGGTATCGCGCGACGACGTCGAGTTTCAGATCGAAGTTGCGGAAGGCGTGGCTGCCGACTTCCCCGTCATAGAAGAGGTGCGCGCAGTTGCACGGCTGGCCGCTCACCGCCTTCGCGACGATGGCGCCGTTCTCGACCGTGAACGACTCGGCCGGTCCGCCGGCTTTCCAGCCCGCCAGATCCTTGCCGTTGAACAGACTCGTGTAGCCGGCCTCGACCGTCCGCGTCGGCGGGGCCGGCAGCGGCGTGACGACGAACTTCACGTACGTCGCCGTCCTGGGCGGCCCGGCTGATCCATCGGGGTTCGTGGCGCCCGTCTCGAGCATCAGCTTCTCGCCGTCGAGCGAGTACGTCTGCCGGATGTTCGTCGTGCCTCGGCCGGTCGTGACTGTGCCCGTCACGACGAGCTTCGGCCCTTCCCACACCGCGCGCGATGTCACCTGCGGCCCGCCGCCTGCGGCACCCGCCCCTCCTGACCGGGCTTCACTGCCGTCGACCTTCATCGACAGCGTCTCGGGCGTCACGCCCATCTGACGAATCGTCACCGTGTCGGCCGTCTGCGCGATCGTGATCTCCCAGGGCTCGCCCGGCCGCGACATCGTGCCCGCCGGTGGACGCCACGTGCCGGCGAGATTCGGCGGCGCCTGCGCGGCCTCGCCGACGGCAATCGTCAAACCGGCACCAAACATCAGCAGCAGCAAGGCTGTATGGCGTTTCATAAGTGTCTCCAGCTGAGGGCTAACGTTTCTTGGTCCCTCGCTTCGCGCGACGCGCCGGCTTCGATTTGCTGGTGCGACGAGTCGGCCTTGCCTTGGTCCGCGATCCGGGCTTCGATGGCTTCGCCGGCTTTGGCCGCTTCTTCTTTTCGGCCGCAGCAACAGCGGGCGGCTTCGCGAACTCGGCGAGCGTCGATTCGATCCTCGTGCATGACACCAGGAACGGCTTCTGCGCGATCTCGAAGTGAGCCACCTGACCCAGCACGGCATACGTGCCGGCGACTGCACTGCCCAGCACCGGAATCCTGAAGCTGCCCGTCGCGGCGTCGCCGGTCAGCGTGCCGCCCTGGGCCACAATCCCTTTCCGCGCGCGAGCCAGAAGATCCGTCGCGGGACCAGTGAACGCAATATCGAACGCGCAGACGCTCATGACATCTCCGGGAAGCCGGGCCGCCCCGCGCTCTCGCGCTCATCTGACTCGCGTGAACTGCTCGAAACGTACTCGAGGCAGCATCACGCCGAGCGGGTTCACGGGATTCGAGTAGTCGGGTGGCCGCGACCATCGGCCCAGGGTGATTCCGAACGTCAGCGTGCCCACCGGGTTCGGGCCGATGAAGCTCTCGTTGACGTCGAGCCTGACCGTGAACGCCACATTCGACGCGAGCAGCGCCGACAGGCGCGCCGCGCCGCCGGCCGTGTCGCCGACGCCCGGCGCATGCCGGTGCAGGTACGCGATGTGCCCGTCAATCCACAGGTCCGGCATCAGCTCGACCTGGACGGTGCCGCCGAGCTGGTCGATCGTGTGGAGCAGCCGTTCGTTCGCCACGATTGACCCGACTCCCAGCGATTCGGACAACGTGACGACGTGCGTCTCGCGAAGGCCCTTCGAGCCGAAGGCGCCGAAGCGCACGTTGGGGAGGAGCACGTCGAACGTGAGTGAGGCGTGGCTGAGCGACCCGGTCGAGGCCTCGGCGCGCAGGTTCGCGGCCTTGAAGCTCGCGGCGATCCCGAACTGCAGGATGTCGCGCCGATAGATCAGCGCCGTGTCGAACTGCCCTTCCTGCCGGCCCGGATAGAACAAGTACTCGCCCTGCGCCTGCACGCCGAACGTCTTGCCCGGCCCGAACGGCTTCAGCACGCCCCCGTTGCCGTTGTACGTGTAGTCGCCGGTCCTCCCGCTGCCGAACGTGGGGCCGATGGACGCGTCAATCGCGGAGTACACGGGCGGCGTGCAGATGAACTCCTCAGGCGACTCGCCGCTGACCTTGACGCTCTTGGTCGGCGCCGACGGATCGTTGGTCGCCATCGAGATGGTGGCGCTCTTGGATCCCGGAGACGTCGGCTTGAACCTGATCGGGACCGCGATGCTCGCGCCCGGCGCCACGTGCAGGGGGAAGTTCAGCACCTGCGGCGCCTGGAACTCGGCGGACGACGACGTGAGCGACGTGACGACGAGCGGACAACTGCCGCTGTTGTTGATCGTGACGTCGAGATCGTGAAACTTCGAGGGAAGCACGCACATCTCCCCGAACGATCCGGCGTTGGGAATGACGGTCACCGCCGTGGCCTGGCCGACGTTCGCCTGCGCCGTCACGGTCGTCGTGAGACTGGCGGGATCGTCGCTCGGAATCGTGAGCGTCGCTGACGCGGGACCGGGGCCCGTGGGCGTGAACGTGACGGGAAACGCGAAGCACGATCCCGCGGCAATACTGAGCGGAAAGCCGCCGGACGGCGTCGTCACGACGAAGTTCGAGGAGGACGACGTGATCGGAAACACGGTCAGCGGTCCGCCGCCGCTGTTGCACACGTTCATCGTCGCCGTCACGGGCGCCGTGCCGCAGGACGCCGGGAACACGAGCGGGCTCGTCACCTGAATCTTCGGCGGCACCGCGAACGCGGAGTCGCGGAAGAAGATCGGATCGAGCTGGGCCGTCGTGCGCCCGGTCGCCCGACCCGTGTAGACGCCGAAGAAGGTGTTGCCGGCGGCGGTCAGTCCTTCGTAGTCCCCCCACAGAAACTGATCGGAGATATTGGCGAGCCCCTGCATGTTCGCGCTTTGCAGCATCTGGTCGTTCCAGGTGCCGCCGTTGTCGAACGATCGCGCGAAGCGATGACGGAACTCGGTCGTCGTCCCCGTGTCGAGGAAATCGACGTAGAGCACGCCGACGGCGCCATTGGCCGCCACGGCGATCTCGGGAAAGGCGGAGTGGTGCGTGCCGTCGGTGACGCGGGTCGTAGTCCAGTTCACACCCTGGTTTGTCGATCGCGCAACGAAAATCTGCCCGAAGCCGGACGCATCGCGGGCGACAAAGGCAGCGTACACGTCGTCGTCACCCGGATCGGTCGCGATCCAGGCGTCGCTCGATCGGGCGCGCCCGACGACGCGGCCGCCGGCCGGGTTGCCGAACTGCTCGGTAAAGAACGTCGCCACCGCCGCGACGCCGTGAACGGACACGCCAGCCGCACCGATGGCGTTCCACGTGGCGCCACAGTCGTCCGATCGCATCACGCGGAAATGCGCGTTCTGAAACGCGTTGGGCTCCGCGCCGACGGCGCCCTCGCGCGTCTTGTAAATCAGATACACACGGCCGTTGGGCGACACTGCGCTCCGGCTCGTGCGGTTGGGAAACGTCGAGTTGTCGCCGGCGCCGACGGTCGTCATCGCGACGCCCGCGTTGGCCGAGTTGCTCACGGTCGAGCGCGCGGGGTTGACGTTGAAGTTGAGGAACGGCGAGTACAACCGGCCCGCGCACGGACCGGCGGTGCTGACGTCGATGTCGAGATGCGGTTGATCGTCGCCGTAGGATGCGCCGACGGTCAGGAGAGCGTCGGCCGCTCCGGTCTGTCTGAAGATGAAATTCTGCCGGCCCCCTGCTCCGCTGCCGAGCTCGGCGATGTGGAGCCGGCCGGTCGAGTCGAAGGCGATCTTCTGGTCGTTCGGCCCGGCCAGGCCCGCCATCGGCCGCGGAATCTGCATCACTTTCCGCCACGTGAGCCCGCCGTCGTCCGATTTCCAGACGGGCGCCGCCTGTGTGCCGATCCACGCCTCGGAGAACGCGACGACCGCGATCTGCTGATGATTTCGCGGATTGACGGCAATCGACGGTTCCGAGTCGTCGAGATTGCCTGGATCGTTGGCGTCGGTCCCCATGTTCACTTGCCTGACCTGGGCATCGATGACGGTACCAATTGCCACAGTCACGACTGCCGCGATGAGCCATCGCGCGGGAGAGGTTGTCATAGGAGAGTCCTAACGGACGACGGCCGGGGAGACGGCGGTGACGTTCAGGACGACGCGCTCGACGAGGCCCGGCTCCGCCATGTTGGATTCGGCAAACGCGATGGCGCCGCCGGCGTAGGTGTGCAGCGTGAGAGAAACAGGCTTGCTCTCCCCTTCCGCATGAATCGTGCGCTTGGTGACCTGCTCGGGTGCACCGAGCCTGGCGCGCACGGTCGCAATGGTCAGGCCGGGCGGAATAAGCTCAAGCGGAGCCGGTACGGAGCGCGACGAGGTGGAACCCGTCGCCATCAATCAGCTTCGCGGCCTCGAGCCGAAGCGGACCGCTGGCGGGCTGCGCGGCCTGTTTCTGCATGGCGGCCAATGCCGGTTGAAGCTCCGGCGGTTTCGCGATGGCTTCGCGCGCTTTGACCATCGACGCCTGGGCCGCCGTCGGCGTGCGGAACGCCGTGCCACCGGCGGCGCGATCGGGGAACACGTAGATGGTACTTTCGCCAGCCGCAGCAAATGCCCGCACGACTCCCAGCACGGCCGGGAAGTCCCGGCCCCAGAGTGTCGGTTCGAGCAGGATTTTCTGGATGTCAGCGGTTCGCTGGAGTGCCGCTCCGCCCGCTACTGTGAGCGCGACGAAGGCCGAGACCATCACGACGAGAGCGCGCCTCATCGAAAGACCTCTTCGGCTCGAGCGGTTGGGAGCCACCGGCGCCGAGAGCTGCATTGTATGCGAGTCCCGGGACTATATAGTGACCTCAAATGCGTCCGACGCTCGTCCACTACATCCCGATCGTCACGACCATCCTCACGGTGCCGTTTGCGATCGAGATCTACCGGCGCTACCGGCGCTTCCCGGACCGCCTGCACCTCCTCTGGTGGGCGATCGGCGTCGCGGTCTACGGCGTCGGCACGCTGACCGAGGCGCTGACGACGCTCGTCGGGTGGCGCGAGCCGGTGTTTCGCGCGTGGTACATCTCGGGCGCCCTGCTCGGCGGCGCTCCGCTTGCGCAAGGCACGGTCTATCTCCTGCTCCCGCGGCGCCGCGCCCACGCGCTCACGGCGCTGTTGCTGTTGTACGTGGCCGTCGCGGCCACGGCCGTCCTGCTCTCGCCCATCGACTACACGCAGGTGGAAGGGCACCGCTTGACCGGGCGCGTGTTCGAGTGGACGTGGGTGCGTCGCTTCAGCCCGTTCGTCAATCTCTACGCCGTCGTGTTCCTCATCGGCGGCGCGATCCAGTCAGCGATTCATTACAGCGGCAATCCGGCGACTCGTCACCGTGTGGTGGCCAACGTTCTGATCGCGGTCGGCGCGATCCTGCCCGGCATCGGCGGGACCGCCACGCGGATGGGCTACACCGAAGTTCTCTACGTCACCGAGCTCCTCGGTCTGCTCCTGATCTGGGCCGGCTATCGGCTGAGCGTTCGGCCTGCGATGGCGGTCGCTTAGATCGTTCTAAGCCCACCGCCAGCTCGTTCGTCACTTGTGCCTTCTGCCTTGTGCCTTCTGCCTTAGTGCCGTCTAGCTGTGCTACCGTCCTCCGCCATGCGGCCCGCTTCCGAGTCTGCTCTCGTTCGATCGATCGGCACCTTCGCCCTCGCCGCGAGCATCGTCAACGTCACGATCGGCGGCGGCATCTTCCGGCTGCCGGCGGACATGGCGGCGCAACTCGGCGCGATGGCGCCCGTCGCCTATCTCCTCTGCGCGATCGTCATGGGCCTGATCGTGCTGTGCCTGGCCGAGGCGGGAAGTCGCGTGTCGCTGACCGGCGGGCCGTATGCGTACGTGGAGGTCGCGTTCGGCCCGTTCGTCGGATTCCTGGCGGGGTTTCTGCTCTGGATGCTGCTCACGTTCGCGATGGCGGCCGTCGCGACGGTGCTCGTCGCGAATCTCGGCGCGCTCGTGCCCGCGCTGTCGTCGCGTGTGGCGTCCGCCGCCGTGCTCCTGGTCGTCTACGTCGTCTTTGCGACCATCAACATTCTCGGCGTCGAGAAGGGCGCACGCGTGAACACGGCGATCACGGTCGCGAAGATCCTGCCGTTGCTGCTCCTGATTGCCGGCGGGATGCTGGCGATCGATTCGACGAACCTGCAGATCGTCAACCCGCCCGATCTGCCGACGCTCGCGCGAAGCAGCGTCCTGCTGATCTTCGTGTTCGCGGGGATCGAGGCGGCGCTGGTGCCGGGCGGCGAAGTGCGCGATCCCGCGCGCACGGTGCCGCGCGCGATTCTCATGGCCATGATCGCGGTCACACTGCTCTATGCCGGGCTGCAGTTCGTCGCGCAGGGCGTCATGGGACCGGCGCTCGCGGGCGCGAAGGCCTCGCCGCTCGCCGACACGGCCGGCATCGCGATGGGAGGATGGGCGCGGCAGTTGCTGCTCGTCGGCGCCGTGATCTCGACGCTCGGCCACGTGGGCGCGATGACGCTCGCCACGCCGCGCACGCTCTTCGCCTTCGCGCGCGACGGCTTCCTGCCCGCGATCTTCGCGCGCACGCACCCCGTCTATCGTTCGCCAGACGTCGCGATCATGGTCCAGTGCGTCATCGTCTTCGTCCTGGCGACGACGAGCACGTTCGAGCGGCTGGCGATTCTGGCGAATCTGTCGATCCTCGTGCTCTACGGCATGTGCTGCGTGGCGACGTGGCAGCTTCGCCAGAAAGACGTTCGGTCCGGGGGCACGCCGTTCAAGGTGCCGTTTCCCGCGCTCGTCGTCCTGCTGGCGTGCGCCGTGATCGCCTGGATGTTGACGAGCATCACCGCCGGCGAGTGGCTGGCCTTTGCGATTGCGATGGCCGTCGGGGCGGGCCTGTTCTTGCTAACCGCCGATCCGCGTCAGCTTTCTTAGTTGCGCGCGGGGCCCCACCCCCGCGCGCGCGACCGCGACGCCTCGCCTGCCCTGAGCTTGTCGAAGGGCTACGCTCGCGCGGGCGGTCATCTTTTTACTGGCGCATGGGGCCCCACCCCCATGCGCGCGCCCGCGACGGCTCGCTACGCTCGCCTGCGGGCGGTCTTCTTTTTTTTATAGACTAGCCTCCACATGTCTCCACCGACTGATGCCGGCTGGCGATCGTCGCCGTCGTGGTGATCCAGGCGCCGGCTGTGCCTGTCCAGTCGGCGTGGACGCTGCCGAGCGCGGCGTCGACGTACACGGGCACGGCAAGCGGCCTGGCGACTGACGCCGGCGGCGCGACGATCACGCTTGCTCAAATCCGCGGCGCCCGCGGCCGGTGGCGGCGCGACGCCGGCGCCGGCGTTCGCGGCGGTCTCGGCCAGCCTGACCGCCGACGCGCTGCGCGGAAAGCGCGTGACCCTGCGCGGGGAGTTGGAAACGCGTGGCGCGGGTGGCGCGTCGCTGTGGATGCGCGTCGACAAGGCGGGCGCCATGCTGCTGCTCGACAACGGCGTGGATCGCGCCATCAAGGGCGACGCGACCTGGACGCCGTTCGCGGTGACGCTCCCGGTCCCATCGACCGCGACGTCCGTCATCGTCGGCGTGCTGCTCCGGGGCGCCGGTTCGGTCACCGCGCGATCCGTCCGGATCGAAACGAGTGCCGCCCTTCCGGCCGACGCGCCGATCGCGCCCGACGCACAGAAGGTGCTCGACGCGGCCGTCGACCTCGTGCGAAAGAACGCGTGGATGCGCGACAACATCGACTGGGACGTGATGCAGCCCGAGTTGCGTTCACTCGCGGCCGGCGCCGTCAACACCGCGGACGTCTATCAGGCGATTCGCTACCTGCTGGGGTCGCTGAACGACCGTCACAGCTTTCTCATGCCGCCTGCTGCCACGAGCGACTTCCGCACGGGCGGCGCCACCAACCCGCCCATCACCGTCAAGGACCTCGGCGATCGAATCGGCTACGTCAACGTGCCGGCCTACGCCGGCGGGGACCCGACGGCGGCGCGGAACTTCGCGACGAACGCTCACGGGCTGTTCGCGGCCACGATGGATCGGGCGGGCTGCGGGTGGATCGTCGATCTGCGCAACAACGGCGGCGGCAACATGTGGCCCATGCTCGCCGGGCTCAAGCCGTTCCTCGGCGACGAGCCGCTCGGGACGTTCGTCAGCCGCGAAGGCACGAGTCCGCCGTGGAAAGCGGGACAGGCGGTCGGCGTCGAGCCGCCCGCGTCGCTTCGCCCGCTCCAGGACGCGTGGGTCGCCGTGCTCACCGGGCCGCGCACGGCCAGCTCGGGTGAAGCGGTGGCGATCTCCTTCAAGGGCCGGCCGCGCACGCGGTCCTTCGGCCAGCCCACGATCGGTCTCTCGAGCGCCAACGGCACGTTCCCGCTGCCGGACGGCGCGACGATTCTCCTGACCACGGCCATCGAGGCCGATCGGACCGGCAAACGGTACGGCGAGAAGGTCGATCCCGACGAGCTCGTAGCGGCCCCGACGCCCACCCCGGGCGCCACGCCTGCGAATCCGACAGAGGACGCGACGATCGCGGCCGCCACGGGGTGGCTGACCAGGTCTTGCAGTAAGTAAAGTAGACCGCTCGCAGGCGAGCGTAGCGAGCCGTCGCGAGCGCGCGCATGGGGGTGGGGCCCCATGCGCCACAAAAAAGCTGACCGCCCGTCGCGGGCGCGCGCGCGGGGGTCGGAGCCCCGCGCGCAACAAAAGAAGAAGGCCGTCGGCTGCGGCAGGCCCGGCCGCTCCTGCGCCTATATGTACAGGCGCAGGATGCAGGAGCACATATGGCGTGCCCGAAGGGGCGAGTTGCGCTCGCGGCCCGCAAACCCGGACAATCTGGTGCTATGAGCGGGACCCGAGATCGGCCGGCGGGGGCAAACGAAGAAACACGGCCCCCCTTCGACTCCGAGAGCCCGACCGGGGCGGAGAGTCTGGTTGAGACGTCGAGTCCGCCGTCGCCGGACGATGCCGCCGGCTCCGGCGTCGCCTCGGCGTTCGGCCGGGTGGCCGCGTTGCGATCGGGCGACTTCATCGGCGGCGCCGACGGCAACCGGTTCGAGATTGTGCAGCGATTGGGCGCGGGGGCGATGGGCATCGTCCATCTGGCGCGCGACAGCGCGCTCGACCGTACCGTCGCACTCAAGTTCATTACGTACAATCGCGCCAACACCTCGAGCGCGCAGCTCGGGGAGCTGTTCAAGCTGGAAGCGCGGCTGACGGCGCGCCTGGCGCACGAAAACATCGTCCGCATTTTCGACATCGGCGAGGAGGAAGGGGTGCCCTTCCTCGTCATGGAACATCTCGAAGGCCGCTCGCTCGATTCGCTGCTCGCCAGGGAGGAGTGGGACGCGCTCAAAGCGACCAAGGTCATGACCGACGTGGCTCGTGGTCTGGCCCACGCCCACAAATCCGGCGTGGTTCACCGCGATCTCAAGCCGAGCAACATCTTCATCCTCAAGGAGGGCCGCGCCAAGATCCTGGACTTCGGGCTGGCCGGGCTGAGCAAGCTCTTCAGCCACGATCTGTCGGGAGCGGCCGCCGTCGGCACGCCGAACTACATGCCGCCCGAGCAGTGGCTCGGGGAGCCGCAGGACGGCCGCTCGGACATCTGGGCGGCAGGCGTGATCTTCTTCGAGATGCTCGCGGGACGGGCGCCCTTTCTCGCACCAAGCGTGGAGGCGTTGCGGAAGCTGGTGACCTCCCCTGACCCCGCACCGTCGCTGCGGCAGTTCCGTCCCGATCTGCCTGAGGAGGCCGAGCGTGTTGTCGCGTCCGCCATCAACAAGGATCTGACGAAGCGTTTCGGCACGGCAGAGGAGCTGCTCGACGCCCTGGTCGGTCTGGAAATGGCGCTCACGCGAAGTCTGCACGCTCAGGGGGCGGATCGACAGAGTCAGCCTCGCCCGGAGCGGCGCCAGGTCACGCTGCTCTCGTGCGCGCTCGCCGATCTGGTGGGCATCTCCGAACGCATGGACCCCGAGGATTTCGGCGAGCTCGTCGGCGCATTCTTCGAGACCTGCGCGACGGTCGTGAGGCAGCTCGAAGGCTCGCTGGTCTCACACTCCGGAGGCCGTTCGGTCGCCTGTTTCGGCTACCCCGTGGCGCACGAGGACGACGCCCAGCGCGCGGTGCGCGCTGCGTTTCTGGTGTGCGAGGCGGTACGGAACCTCAAGCAGCCGGGGCGCGAGGCGCCGTCCGTCCAGGTCGGCATCCACACCGGCGTCGCGCTGGCCGGCAAGCTGCGCAGCGACGACCCCGGAGCGACGGCCGTCATCCAGGGCGACGTGCCGGAAGTGACGTCGTGGCTCGAGCACCGCGCCAAACCGGGAGAGATCCTGCTCACGCAGCGGACACAACTCCTGCTGCACGGCCTCGTCGACCTCGAGTTTCTCGGGCTGGAGTCGCCCGCCGGCGCGCGAACGCCGATCGAGATCTATCGCGCGGCCGGACTTCGCAAGGTCGCGAGCCGGTTTGCCTCTGCAAGTCTGACGGAGCTGACGCCGCTCGTCGGACGCGATGTCGAGGTGCGCAGAGTGCACGACCGCTGGCAGCGCGTGAAGTCCGGTCAGGGTCAGTTCGTTCTGATCAGCGGCGAAGCAGGCATCGGCAAGTCGCGCATGGTGGAAACGCTCAAAGAGCAGGTCGAGGCGGACTCGCCGGCCTGGCTGACCGCGCAGTGCTGGTCGCACTTCCGCCACGCCGCGCTGCACCCGCTGGTCGATTCCATCCTGCGCGCGACCGACATCCGGCCGGAGGAAGCGGCGGCCGACAAGCTCAAGAAGCTCGAGGCGTACCTCGGCACGCTGCAGCTGCCGCCGGCCGAGCTGGTGCCGATGCTCGCCACGTTCCTTCGCGTGCCGCTCAGCGCCCCGTATCAGGCGCCGCAGATGAGCCCCGAGCTGTTCAAGAACAGGCTCCTCAACGCGCTGGCGACGCTGTTGCTGGCGATGGCCGCGCGGCAGCCCACCGTCCTCATCGTCGAGGACCTGCACTGGAGCGACGCGTCCACGCAGGAGCTGCTCGGCACCCTGCTCGGCCGCATCGATCGCACCGCACTCCTGGTCGTCGCGACGTTCCGTCCCGAGTTTCAGCCGCCGTGGCCGGACGGCGGTCACCTCATGCGCATCTCGCTGCCGCGGCTGTCAGACAGCCAGGCGTCGGCGCTCGTGGCGCTCGCCAACCCGCGCGGCACCCTGTCACCCGAGTCGGTGGCCGAGCTCGTCAGCCGGAGCGACGGCATCCCGCTCTTCATCGAAGAGCTGACGCGTGCGGTCGTGGAGGGCGCGTCCCAGACGATCCCGGCCTCGCTCAGCGAGCTGCTGCTCGCGCGTCTCGACAAACTGACCGGCGCCGGCAAAGACGCCGCGCAGCTCGGCGCGGTGATCGGACGCGAGTTTGCCTACGAGCTGATCCGCCGTGCCTGGCCCGGCGACGAAGTCACGCTTCGGAGCGGCCTCATGCAGCTGGTGGAAGCCGGCCTCTTGCGCCCGCAGGCTCACGGGCCGCAGGACGACGCGCGGTACGTGTTCAAGCACGCGCTGGTGCAGGAGGCGGCCTATCGATCGCTGGCGAAGTCCGCGCGCCGCGATCACCATCGACGCGCCGCCGAGGTGCTGGCGCGCGACTTCCCGCACGTGGCCGAAGCGCAGCCCGAGCTCATGGCGCATCACTACGCCGAGGCGGGCGAGAACGAAAAAGCGATGGCCTCGCTGGAAAAAGCCGGGCAGCTCGCAGCGCAGCGCGCGGCGGTCGGCGACGCCGAGGCGCACTACCGGCACGCGCTGCAGCTGCTCGAGCTTCAACCAGAATCGACCGCGCGCGATCGCGACGAGCTGCGGCTGCAGCTGGCGCTGGGCGCGCCGATGATGGCCGCGCGCGGCTATGCAAATCCCGACGTGAAGAAAACGTACGCTCGCGCCCTGGAGTTGTGCCAGCGCGCCGGCGAGGACGCTCAGGTGTTCGCTTCGCTGCTCGGGCTCTGGTACTTCTACATGGTGTCGGGCGGCGTCAGGATTTCGGCGGATCTCGGACGTCAGCTCCTGGCGCAGGCGCAGCAGAGCGCCGACCCCGTCCGGCTGATGCTGGCGCATCGGGCGCTCGGAACCAGCCTCATGCTGTGCGGCGAGTTCCAGGCTTGTCACGATCACACCGTCCAGGGCGCCGCGCTCTACGACCCCGGGCAGCACGGCAAGCTGGTGCTGAAATTCGGCCAGGACCCCGGCGTCCTGAACATTCTCTATGTGGCGTGGTCGGCCTGGTACCTCGGGTTTGCCGACGAAGCCCTCCGAGCGTGCCGAACAGGCCGTCGAGCTGGCCCAGGCGCTCCAGCATCCTCTCACCAATACGATCGCGCGCACGTATCTGGGGCTCCTGCACAACTACCGGGGCGAGTATCAGCGCGGCAGCCGGCTCGCCGAGCAGGCCATGGACATCGCCATCCAGCACGGGCTGGCGCTCTGGCAAGCCATGTCCAAAATCGAATACGGCTGGGCGCTGATCGGCCTCGGTCACCCCGCGCGCGGCTGCGAAGTGATCAAGGAAGGCGTCGTGAGCTGGAAAAAAACCGGCGCCAAATCAGGGCTCACGTTCTTTCTCTCGTCGCTCGCCTGGGGTCAGTGGCAGTCTGGCGCGCTCGGCGACGCGATGAGCACGCTCGACGAAATCGAGGAGCTGATCGCCGAGACGGACGAGCGCTTCATCGAGGCCGAGTTGTGGCGCCTGCGCGGAGAAGTCACGCTGCTGCTCGGCCCCGAGAAGGCACCCGGGGCTGAAGCGCACTTTCTGCGCGGGCTCGAGATCGCCCGTGCCCAGCATGCGCGCGCGTGGGAGCTCCGTCTGGTCACGAGTCTCGGCCGGCTGTGGGCCGAACGCGGCGAGACCGATCGGGCCCGGCGGCTGATTGAACCGTCGCTCGCCGGCTTCACCGAGGGGCTCGACACCGCTGACCTCAAAGAGGCCCGCGCGCTGCTCGAGCAGTGCGTCATCAAAAGCTGAATTTCACTGCGAGCTGCACCTGCCGCGGCGGCAACGTCAACGTGTACCGGCCGTAGGTCGCCAACGGATTCGTCGGATAGGCTCCGGTGCCGAAGATGACGAACGAGGACTGGTTCGTGTCCTCGATGAAGTTGACGCGATTGAAGGCATTGAACGCTTCGAGGATCGCTTCGATCGTCTTGCCGCCCGCGATGGTGAACCGCTTGCTGACGCGCAGATCCACCGTGAACAGCCCGGCCGTCGTTCCGCTGTTCCGGCCCACGCTCGTCGACTCGTCGGCTGCAGTGACGCGCGCGCGATCCGGTGGAAACGCTCCGCCATTGCCGTCGGCGTTCAGGTCGAAGCCCGCCAGCGGGCTGAACGGCCGGCCCGAGTTCGCCGTCAGGATGCCGGACACCCGGAACGCCCGCGGCAGCTCGTAGAGGCCCGAGAGCACGACGCGGTGACGCTGGTCGTGCGTCGCCGGTCCGCGCTCGGATTCCGGATTGAAACCGAGCGGCAGTCCCGATTTGTCGTCCGGATTGCGTCCAAACCCGCTGTTCTGCGCGATGAAATTCGATTGAAAGTCGGTGGACGTGTCCTCGGCGCTCGAGAGCGTGTAGGACAGCAGGAACTGATAGTTGCGGCTGAGCCGTTTGCTCAGCGCGACCGACAGGCCCTTGTACCAGCTTTCGCCAAACGCCGTGTACTGAAGCACGGAGGCCGACGTGCCCGGAATGCCCCCGTTCACGCACGTCGCCGCGGGATTGGCGGAGCACGGGAGATCGTTCGGGCGCCGGCTCGTCCCCAGCCGTGCCGGGAGCACCGGGTTGTAGTCGAGCGTGCCGGGCAGGTTGAAGCCCCGCACGAAGACCCCGTTGACGCTCAGCCCGAAATCCGGACCGAGCCGCCGGTCGACGCCCACAGCCACCTGATGGGCGTACGAGTTCTTCAACTCCGGGTCCGGCATGATGGCCACGCTCGGGTAGGACGTGCCGAGCAGCGCCATCGCCTCCTGCTCGGTCAGCCGATGGTCGGGGCGATTCCACGCGATGGAAGCGCGCGGCGCGGCCAGGACGAGCGTGCGCACGCCCGCCGCCGATCCGTTCACGACGCGTCCCACATCCACGACGCCGCTGACGATGTTGTCGTAGAAGACGCCGTACGATGCATGCACTGGTGTGCGTCCGTCGCCGGTCACGTCGTACGCCACTGCGATGCGCGGCGCCAGATTGTTGCTGTCGCCGGGAGTGGGATAGCTGAACGTGGCGCCCCCGACATCGGAGAGCGCGTACGTCGCCTTCTGCCAGAACTGGCGCTGATACCGGAGTCCCGGTTTCACCACCAGTCGGCCGCGCTTCCACTCGTCCTGCGCGAAGAGCGACAGGTCCTGATAGCCGAAGTCGTCCCAGTTCGGATTCCCGTAGCCCTGGACGTACGCGGCGGGGATGCCTTTCACCACGCCGTCCAACGCCGACGTCACGCCCAGCCCCGGAATCTGGCTGAAGATGTAGCGCCCGCCGAAGTGGAGCGGCACGACGTTCCCCTCACCGGGAAACGTGAGGTGGTTGTACTCGCCGCCGATTTTCACGTTGTGAGCGCCGTGGAGGTAACTGAACGTCTCCAGGATCTGGAAGCGTCTGGTGAGCCGGAGGTTCGGCGCGATGCGCTGGCGTCCCACACTGGCGACGCCCGTGACCTCCAACGTCGGGCCGCCTTGAAACGGCGTCACGCACGGGCCGCCACACGCGGGGTCGAGCGGGTTGATCGCCTGGTTCTGGTACGCGTACTGGATTCTGAGCTCGTTGACCGACCGTGAGGAGAGCACGTCGGTTTCGGCGGCCGACACGGACCAGTCGGTGCGCACCTGCACGGTGCCGCGACTCTTGGCCACAATCCCGCCGAAGTCGTCGACCCCTTCCCGGTCGATGCTGGCGTAGCTCGCGCGGGCCGCGAGGTGACGAAGCGACGACCAGTGGTGATCCACTCTGCCCATCACCTCATTGTTCTCGACGTTCAACGGCACGTTGCCGAGCTGCACCGGGAAGCCGACGCTGCCGAGCACGGAAGCGGCCGCCTGATCGATCGTCACGACCCGGTTGTCGGTGATGTCGGTCCGTTCCTGCGACACGAAGAAGAACGTGCGATCGCGTTTGAGCGGACCTCCGAGCGTGGCGCCCCACTGCGTCTGCCCGTACGGCGCCTTCGCGAGGCTGACCGCGTTCCCGAAGATGTCGAACTGTTCGAAATGGCTCCTGGCATTCAGGTGCTCGTCGCGAAAGAAGAGGTAGGCGTTGCCGCGGAACGCGTTCGTGCCGCTCTTCGTCACGATGTTGACGACCCCGCCGGACGCCTTGCCGAACTCGGCCGAGTAGGAGTTGGCCAGCACCTGGAACTCGCGGATCGCTTCCTGGCTGAACGTCGCCCTCACCGCGCCGACGACGAGATCGTTGTTATCGAGGCCGTCGACCGTGATGTTGTTCGAGCGGGCGCGCTGGCCCCCGAACGACAACCCGGACGTCAGCGTCGATCCCTGCTGCGGCGTGTGGTCCGGCGAGATGCCCGGCATGATGACCGAGAAGCTGATGAAGTGCCGCCCGCTGATCGGAAGGCTGTCGATCTGCTGCTGATTGACGTTCCAGGACAGCTCGGTGCGATTGGTCCGCACGACGGACGTTTCCCCGATGACCTTGACCGTCTCGACCACCGCGGCCACGTTGAGCACGAAATCGACGGTGATGGACGCACCAAGCGGCAGCTCGACGGCCTCACGCTTCTCGGCGTTGAAGCCGGTCCGTGACGCCGTGACGGTGTACCGTCCTGGCGGCAGGGCGGGTACCGAATAGCGGCCGGTCGCCTCGGTCGTCGCCGTACGCACGATGTTCGTCTCGGTATTGGTGACGCTGATCGTGGCGCCGACCACGACGCCGCCGGATTGATCGACGACGCTGCCGGCCAGATCGGCCCCGGTCAGGCGGGCTTGCGCCGCCCCCTGTCCTGGAACCGAGAGGAGCAGGGCGATTGCAACAGTCGGAACGAATTGCCTCATGGGGGAGCCTCCAGCCAACACCCGGTCAGGACGCAAGCGGCACGCCCTGCAATCCGGCGGCCCCGGCGGCCTCGCCGTCGCGCTGCGGCGAGCTCACCGGAAGGGCCGCAAGCGGTCGCGGGTGAAGCACGATATTGACCTTGACGGCGTCGATCCGGACCAGGTTCTCGAGAGCCTCGTCGATGTCCACATAGAACCGGTCGCAGTGAATCGGAAAGCGCTTCAACAATCCGTTGAGATACTTCACCTCGGCGGCCGGAATCCCTTCCACTCTGAACGTGATCGGGGCTCTCGTCTCGTTCAGGATCGTTCTCACATGCCGCCGGACGCGCGCGTAGAAGCCGAACGCCGGCCCGCCCAGCGTTCCTTTGATCGTGAACGTCAGGCTGCCGGACGGGCTCGAGGTGTCGCTGGCGATCCGCAGCGATCCGAGCCGGATGTAGCGGTCGAACTCCCGCTCCATCGCCGCGCGGACGGCGTGCACCTTCTCCTTGTCGAACTCGGAGAGCCTGACGTGGTTGCGCCGCGTGAAGTCCTGAATCTGCAGCGCCACGGCCCAGTCGAGTATCGCATCCGGGACGAGCGAAGGCCGCGTGTACGGCAGGGATCTGAGGAAGTGGTACCAGCGGCTCGGGCCGCCCTTGAAGATCCCTTTGTACAGGAGGCGCGCCACGATCTTCGCCTGGTCGACGCCCGAATACGAAGACGGCGGACTTGGCGCCTGCAGAATCTTCGACCGCGTCCTGACGCGATCGGCAATGTGCTCGTCGGTGAACAGCCGGCGATGGAGGTCGCGGTACTTCTCCACCATGACCCGGTGCTCCATCTGCTTCGGGACGATGTTGGTGCCGAAGCTCAGCATGTCGTTGTCGTAGATCTCGGTCAGCCGGGCCTCCTTCTCCAGCCGCGAGTGGAGCGGGGTCTTGGGAAAGGCGGTGAGCAGCGAAATCGGAACGCGCTGCACTCCGGCCTTCTGCACGAACTCGAACTGCTGATCGAAAATCTTCTCCGAGTCGTGGTCGAATCCGACGATCAGGCTGGACCAGATGCTGAAGCCCTTCGACTGCACGCGATTCAGGGCCGTGAGGATGTCCTCGCGCAGGTTCTGATTCTTCTTCGTCTCGGCGAGCGAGGCCTCGTTCGGCGACTCGACGCCGATGAGAAACCAGTGGAAGTTGGCCTGGCGGAACAGCCGCATCAGCTCCTCGTCCTGCGCCAGGTTCAGTGAGACCTCGGTTCCGAAGGAGAAGCGGTGCTTGCGCTTCTTCTGAAACTCCACGAGGAACTGGAGCATCTCCCTGGCAATCTTCTTGTTGCCGATGAAGTTGTCGTCGGCGAAGAAGATGTCGTGCGCGCCGGTGTCGTAGAGCAGGTCCAGTTCCCGCTCGACCTGCTGCGTCGTCTTGAAGCGGGGCTTCCGCCCGAACATGACGATGATGTCGCAGAACTCGCAGGTGTAGGGGCATCCGCGGGTGAACTGCATACTGCCCATGTGGTGCCGCCCGGCCTGCACGAGATCGAAGCGCGGCGTCGGCGAGTCCTGGAGGTTCACTTCCCGCGTTTCCTTATAGAGCTTCTTGGGCTCGCCGGCCTCGAAATCCCGGCAGAAGTCGCGCCAGATGTACTCCGCTTCGCCCGAGACGATCGTGTGGGCGTACGGTTCGTACAACTCGGGGAGGAGCGAGGCGTAACTCCCGCCGGCGATCACGTAGTGCCCGCGGCTCCGGTAGTAGTTGAGGAGCTCCTTCTGACGCTCGAACTGCACGCCCATGCCGCAGACGCCGATGATGTCGGCATCCGGATCGAGCGGCACGGGATCGAGGTTCTCGTTCACGATCTCGACCTCCCAGTGCGGCGGACACAGCGCGGCGAGCGTCGCCAGCCCGAGCGGAGGCAGCGTCTCCGGGTGCTCCGGTGTGAGCTGCGTCACGATCCAGCGAACCGACCAGAAACTCTCGTTGAACTTCGGGTTGATGAGCAGCAGCTTCATGGCACCCCTATTGTGTGAACGGCGAGAGGACGAGCTGGTACACGTGTGCCCGGCGCGCCCGGAACACCCCGGCGCACGAGAGCAGGTAGCACTTCCAGAGACGGTAGAAGCGATCCCCGTATCCGGCCCGGAGCGTCTCCCATCCCCGCTCGAAGTTCCGGTACCAGGCCATCAACGTCTTGTCGTAGTGGGAGCCGATGTTCTGGACATGCTCGATCACGAACACGCCTTCGGCCGCGCGCGTGATTTGCGCCAGCGACGGCAGCATCGCATTCGGAAAAATGTGCTTCCCGATCCACAAGTGGCCGTTCAGCTCCGATCGACTGCTGCCGATCGTATGGAGGAGGAACCGCCCGTTCGGCCGCAGGCACGAACGCGCAGTCCGCATGAACGTCCGGTAGTTCTTGTAGCCGACGTGCTCGAACATGCCCATCGAGACGACGGCGTCGGCCTGCTCGCGGGCGAGCGCACGATAATCCAGCAGCTTCAACTCGACGGGCAGTCCCGCGCACATCTCACGGGCCAGCGCCAGCTGATTGCTCGAGTTCGAGATCCCGACAGACGCCACGCGGTACCGTTCCGCGGCGTACTTGCAGAAGCTGCCCCAGCCGCAGCCGATGTCGAGGACGCGCTGCCCGGGCTCGAGCTGGAGCTTTCGGCACACCATCTCGAGCTTCGCTTCCTGGGCCTCATCGAGGCTGTCGGTGTCGTTCCAGTACGCGCAACTGTAGACCATGCGCGCATCCAGCATCGTCTGGAACAGGTCGTTGCCCAGATCGTAGTGATGGTGGATGTTCTGGCGGCTTCGCCAGGCGGTCTGAAGGTTGGTCAACCTCGCCCGGAGCGCGTTCAGAAAGAGGTTGATTTGAGATCCCTCATAGAGCGCGACCCCGTGCCGGAAGACCCGGTCGACCACGATGTCGAGACGATCGGTGTCCCACAGTCCATCCACGAACGCACTGAGGATATCGGCCGCGCGAAAGGCAGAGACCCGCTCGTAGAACGCGTCGTGCAGCACGCGCACGTCGAACGGCCGCGACCCATCGACTTCGATCCCCGCAGGACTCAGGAGAGCTTGAAGTGCACGCCGGTCCATCTCTACACCTCGACCGCGCCGATCGACGGGCCCGGCTCCACGCCATGTGTCTTCCTGGCTCGCGCCATTCTCATGAAATGGCCCGGCGGAATCAAGGCTGACCCACCGGTCCCGGCGGGCGGACGACACAACATCTCCTGGAGATGAGACGAGCGCGCGGCCTGATCATCGATGCCGTCAGGATGGGATTTGCATGGGAATTCGATAGGGCTGCGGGCGGTTATCTTTCTATAGGAAAGACCTTCTGCGACGGCGCAGGTTTGCCGCCGGTGACGATCGCCGGTCGCTGGCCCGGTGCGGCGCACGGATTGACGAACTGCCCGCTCGCGACGGCGTTGAGCGCGACGGCCTGCTGCAGTGAATAGTCGAGCGCGACGACAGTTTTTTGCGCGGATTCCGGGACGCACGATTTTCGCGCCACGCCGCCGAAGGCGATGTCGCCCTTGAGGTTGCGGAACCACTGCAGCCGCTGCTGATCGGTGCACTCGCGGTACGGAATCATCGACTCGAGCACCTGCGGCACCTGCGCGGCGGCATGGCAGCCGAGACACGAGGAGACCGGGTTGTCCACGGGACCGTTCATGCGGCCGCCCCAGCCGAGATGGCCGAGCGCGTAGGCGGGCGCGCTCGCGTTGATGCGGCTCTCCGCGAGCTTCTGGCCGCTCGAGGGGAGAATGCCCGGATCGGTCCCCCACATCAGGCCGACGGGCACCATCTTTTCCCAGCCGTTCGATCCTTTCGCGTTGCGGTCGTACGCGAAGGTTCCGAAGACCCACCCGGTGTCCGGCGCGCGCGGATCGCGGGCCGCGACGTCCATCTGCAGCAACCGCACCTGGGCGATGCGCTTCTGGATCGGCGGCTTGGGTGTCGCGAGGAGATTCACGTCCATCGCGGGCGCGCCTTCGAGCAGGTCGGGCCCTTCGAAGTCGTCGGCGGTCGCGGCGGAAAACAGAATCTTCGAGACCACCGTGCCGACCGCGGACTGCGCGCCGGCGGGATTCGGCCCGAGCGGCGGCGACCAGACCGCGCCGATCGACAACGCGCCGACGTCGTTGTAGAAGCCGACCGCCCAGTTCTGCACGACCCGGCCTTTCTTGATGCTGAGCTCGGGCCCGAAGATCGAACGCTCCTGGGTCATCCCGCGCAGGAACTCCCGCGGCCGCGCGCCGGCCGTCATCCAGGGCACGTGGTACCAGCGGCGGACCTTGTTGTCCTCCGCACGCCAGTCGGCCTCGATCATCCCTTCGTAGACGTACGCGCGCAGCGCCATCATGTAGTCCACGGCGCCCGCGTCGGTCTTGAAGTCGATTTTCAGCCACGGCCCCGTCTTGCTCGCCGCCGGCACGGTCGTCGGGAAACTCTGTGACAGGACGAACCTTCGTCCGGTGTGTTTCGCCGGTACCTGATCGACGTAGTCCGGGTATCGGCCGGTGCACTGCGCGACGTACAGTCCCGTCGCCGACGCTCGGCCGTTCTCGTCAACCGGCAGGCACTTGGCGCCGGCCGGGCAGCCAGCCACCTGGGCGAGCGCGCGCGGCGCCCCAGGCGCCGTGGGACTATCCGCCGGCATATTGGCGGCGGTATCGCCGCAGGCGGTCGTCGCGAGCAGTCCGAACATGACCAGCCAGACGCGCTTGGGCACCGGAGTCTCCAGTCTGTCCACGGTTCGCCGGGCGTGTGGGAAGGATAGCGGTCAGGTCGTCGTCAAACGCAACGCTCTGAGTCGCAGATTCTGCAACCGGGCGCGCTGCCGATCATAGAGGTTTCTGCAACGTTGGGACGAATCTCGTCGGATTGCCTGGGCATTCCGCGTGGCACCACGATTGCTCTTTCACGTCGTCGCGAGACGATGTATCGTCGTCGTCCGCGGACGGGGGCTTGCATGTCTGAAGAGCGGTTCGATCGAATCGACGGCGATTCAACCAAGTCGACCACCAATTCAACGAAGTCGACCAGCGGTTCAACGAAGTCGACCACCGGTTCAACCAAGTCGACCAGCGCTTCAACGAAGTCGACCACCGGTTCAACGAAGTCGAGCAGCATTTCAAGCAAGTCGACCAGCACTTCACCCAGGTCGACCAGCGGCTTGATCGGCTGGAGGACCGCATGGAGGAGTGGAGGACCGCATTGAGGTGCTCGACCGGCATATGCACGTCCTTCACGAGGATGTGATCGGCCGCATCGCGGCCCTCCCCGAATACATCGGCCCGACGAAGGCTGAGTTCGCCGAATTGAAAGAGATGATCGGCCGGAGGCTCGACCCGCTCGAGGCGACCGTTCGCCAGCACAGCCTGGACATCGAGCGATTGAAAAACTCTCGCGGATAACGCGGTTCCGGGAGTCGGTGGCGCGCCGAGCATGCGGGCCCAGCGGCTGCATTCGACTATTTCTTGTTGGCGTACCAATCCGCTCCTTTGCACGGACCGACGGTGACGACACCTATCGCCTCGGCCGGTGACACGAACGTGCCGGAGATCTCGATCTGGTCCTTGATCAGGAACGAGAAGTCGCCTTCGATGACCGGCGCCGGCGGTGACAAGAGCACGGTCCCTGATGTCGAGCACGCGATGCTGACCACCGCGCCGTTCTTCACCGTGAACTCGAACAGCTCATGCCCTGAGTAGGCGCCGCCTTCCCAATCGCCATCGACATTGAAGGACTCGGGCACCTCGAACGTGTAGGCCGCAACGGCCCGCGCCGTCTGACGATCGGGGTTCGTGACCACGACGTCGACCGAACCGGCCGCGTGTTTCGGTGTGGTGACGTAGGCCGTATCAGGAGTGCGAGAGTCCAGATTGGCCAGCACCGTCTCGGATCCGAACGTCACTTGAACGCCCGCCAGGAATCCGGTGCCGGTGATTCTGAGAAACGTGCCGCCCTTCGTCGACCCGAGCGACGGCGTCACCGAACTGATCGTCGGCGCGGCATAACTCACGGGCGGTGGAGTGGGCCCCGCCGGCGAGCCGGGTAGTGGAATTGGCGACTCGCCGCCGCACGCGTACGCAAAGCCGCTCACCGTCAGTAGCGTGGCCGCGAAGAAGGTTCGCCGGCAGATGACCCTCGTGCTCGTCGTCATGGCAAGTCCTCTGTACGGGAAGCGAGACTCGGTGACGGAAAGTGGAACAACCTCGCTCAGAAAAACTCGCCATGAAGGGTGAAGACATGAAGGCTTTTTTGGGAAAGGCCGCTTGTCGACAAGCGAGGTTCCCAAACCTGCTTCACGTCTTCGTCCGTCTTCATGGTGAGCTCGTGGTGAGCGCCTTGGACTAGAATGGCGACATCACCGAACCCGCGTCGGACGTCACCGCACTGCTGGTCAAATGGGGACAAGGCGACGAGGGCGCCCTGGAGCGGCTGATCCCGCTCGTCCATCAGGAGCTCCATCGTCTCGCGCGACGCTGCATGGCGGGAGAGCGCGAGGGTCACAGCCTCCAGGCGACGGCGCTCGTCAACGAGGCCTACGTCCGTCTGGTCGACGGGAAGGCGGTTCGCTGGCACGACCGCGCGCACTTCCTCGCGGTGTCGGCCCGGGTGATGCGTCGCATCCTCGTGGACCATGCGCGCGCCCGGCGTACGAGAAAACGCGGCGGCGACGCCGCGCGCGTGACGTTCGACGAAGCGCTCGTCGTGACCGACGAGCCGCGCCAGGACGTCCTCGCGCTCGACGACGCGCTGGCGGCGCTCGCGAAATTCGACGAACGGAAGAGCCGCGTCGTGGAGCTTCGGTTCTTCGGCGGGCTGAGCGTTGAGGAAACCGCGTCGGTCCTCGACGTGTCGCGCGATACGGTGATGCGCGACTGGCGGCTGGCGAGAGCCTGGTTGCGCGCAGAGATGCGCGGCGATCACCAGGGATGATTCATCGCTTCAGCGCGCTCCACCTCGTGGCCGGACACACGTCCGAGTCGATCGTGCCCACCGCGTCCCCTTCCGCGACGATCCTGCCGGTGAGGGTGACACCGCCGTCGGCGGAATAGGAAAACGCCCCATCCTTCACCACAGGCGGGACTGAGAACGTCATGACCACGTCCGCGCACTTGAACGCGGTCAGCACGTTGTTCTCGATCGTGAAGAGCATTTCCATGTCCGAGTGGTGCGGCACCGACCGCGCCTGAGCGGCCGGATGCGCAAGGGCGTAGCCGACCCATCCGCCGTTGAAGTCAAAAGACTCCGGCAGCGCGTAGGTGTATCCGCCGGCCTGCCGGACGAACTGGCCATCGGGGTTGGTGACAGTGATCTCGACCATCCCCACATCGTGGGCCGAGGTCGTCACGCGAATGACCGTGCTCTGCTCGACGCGCGCGGTTTGACGATCGGCGCCGAGCGTCACCGTCGCGCCCGGCTGAAATCCGGCCCCCTTGATCAACACGGTGGTCCCGCCGCCGGTGGAGCCCATGGCCGGAGCGATCTCCGAGATGGACGGAGGAGTGGCCGCTGGAACCACGGCAGGTGGAGGGGCAGGCGATGGCCCGCCCGGGTTACTGCCGCAACCGGAACTCATCATGAAAACCGCGAAAAGGCTGGTCGTGACGGTGCGAACGAAGAGGCGATTGGACATGGCCGCTTCTCCTCTACCTGGGAAAGCGCGAAGCAACCGTCGCAAGTGGCACCCGTCGATACGGACTAGAATTGCAGCGGGATCAATGACACCCGAACGGTGGCAGCAGGTCGAGGATCTGTACCACGCTGCGTACGCCCGGCCGGCCGGCGAACGTGCCGCATTTCTCGACGAAGCCTGTCGCGGCGACGAGGCGCTGCGGCGGGACGTCGAATCCCTGCTGAACGATTCGTCCCGGGACGAGTTTCTCGCGGCGCCGTCGCTGCAGACGACGACCCACGTGGGTGCGCCCGCCCCGCCGGACCTCACCGGTCACTCCCTCGGCGGCTATCGCCTGGAGGCGTTGCTCGGCGCGGGCGGCATGGGTGAGGTGTACCGGTCGCGCGACGAGAAGCTCGGGCGCGACGTCGCGATCAAGATCCTGCCGCGCGAGTTCACGAGTCATCCCGATCGGCTCGCGCGCTTCGAGCGCGAGGCGCGGATGCTCGCCGCGCTGAGCCAACCCAACATCTGCGCCATCTACGGCTTCGAACGAAGCGGACGGCGTTCGCTTCCTGGTTCTCGAGCTGGTCGAAGGCGACACGCTGGCCGACAAGCTTGCGCACGCGGCGCGTGCACGCGCAGGCAGAGAAGGCCTGCCACTCGACTACGCACTGGGCATCGCGCGGCAAATCACCGACGCGCTCGAAGCCGCCCACGACAAAGGCATCGTTCACCGCGACCTGAAGCCGGCCAACATCAAGATCACGCCGGACGGCGTCGTCAAGGTGCTCGACTTCGGTCTCGCCAAGGCCGTGAGCGGCGACGGGTCTTCGCCTGACCTGACCCGTGCGCCGGACGCGACGTCGGCCGGGCCGCGCCCGGGCCCCGTGATCGGCACGCCCGCGTACATGAGCCCCGAACAGGCGCGCGGATTGCCGATCGACAAGCGCACCGACATCTGGGCCTTCGGGTGCGTGCTCTATCAGATGCTGACCGGGCGCGTCGCGTTTGCCGGCGACACGGTGTCGGACTCGATCGCGAAGATCCTCGAGCGCGAGCCGGACTGGTCGGCGCTGCCTGTCACCACGCCCGCATCCGTTCGACGCTTGCTGTTCCGCTGCCTCACGAAGGATCCGAAGAAGCGCGTGAGAGATATCGGCGACGTGAGGATCGAGATCGACGGCGCGAACGACGCGGTCCCCGGCGTCGGCATGACGCCGGCGCTTCCGGCGACAACCGGCTGCAGGACGATGGCTGCCGTGGACGGCAGTCGCGGCCCTGGCCGCGTGCTGTCGCGGTCTGGCTTGCCCTTCGGCCCGTGCCCTTCGAGAATCCGTTGCCCTCCGAAGGGTTCAAGCTCTTGACCGACTGGGCCGGCTCGGAAGAGTACGCGGAGATCTCGCCCGACGGAAAAGTCGTCGCGTTTCTCGCCGACCGCGACGGCGAGCTCGATCTTTTTTCGGGTCTGTTGGCGACGGGGACCGCGGGGTTCACGAATCGCACGGAAGGCACCCCACCCCTGGCCAGTAAGATCCCGATCCTGCGCGCGGTTGGCTTTTTCGGCGATTCAGCCAGGCTGTGGTTCGGCATTAATCCGAGGCAGAAAGTGGAGATGCCCTGGGATTCTGGCGGCGTGGCTTCTGAGTTCCTCGTGGACGGGGCTCACACCCCGGCGTGGTCTTCAGACGACGCCGTCTCGTCTTCTTCAACAACGATGCCCGGCGACGCGCTCTTCCTCGCAGACGCCGTGGGCAGAAATGCCAAGAAGATCGACATCAGCTGGCCTGCCGCTTCGGGCCCGGCCAGCAGCAACCACAATCACAACATGGTCTGGTCACCAGACAACGCCTGGATCTACTTCGTGCACGGCGTCGTGCGCGACACGAACGACCAGAGCGAGGAAATGGACATCTGGCGGGTTCAACCCACGGGCGGAACGCCCGAGCGACTGACGTTCCTGAACGCCGCCGTGACGTTTCTGGCCATGCTCGACGAGCGCACGCTCGTCTTCATCGCGCCCGACGAGCATGGGTTCGGATCCTGGCTCTGGTCGCTGGACGTCGGGAGGAACGGAGCGGCGCCGCGGCGGATCCCGACCGGCCTCGACCAGTACACGTCGGTGTCCGCCAGTCGCGACCGTGGGCCGGTCGTCGCCACCCGGGCGAATCCAACGGCGAGCCTCTGGAGCGTGCCGATCCTCGCCGGCCGGCGAGCCGTCGAAGCCGACGTCGTGCCGTTTCGACTTCAGACCGAACGCGCGCTGGCGCCGCGATACGCGCGTCATGCTGCGTCACCGTTGCTGTTCTACCTGTCGGCCAGAGGCACGGGCGATCGCGTGTGGGGCTTCCACACGTCGTCGTTCGAAATTACTCGCGGGGCGGAGGGACACGTGTCCGAATTGCCCGCGCCGTCCCCTGACGGACGCCGTCTGGCCATCGTCGTCAAGGAAGCAGGACGCCGGCACCTGGCGGTCATGAACCTGAACGGCCAGGGCTCGCAGAGGCTTGCGGCCTCTCTGGACGTCATGGGCGCGCCTGACTGGTCGCCGAACGGCCAGCTCGATCGCCGTCGGAGGGCGGAACGAGAGGAACGAGACGGGCCTGTTTGTCGGTTCGACGTGGACAGCGGCCTACTGAGCACGCTCGTTTCCGGCCTGGCCACCGATCCGGCCTGGTCTCCGAACAGCGACTTCGTGGTGTATTCGGGCAAGTTTCGTCCGCGCGCCGGCGCGCCGCTCAGGGCCGTACGCCCTGATGGCACGAAGCACGATCTCCCGCTCGTGGTCAACCCTGACGGGACGCGAGGAGACCTGCAAGTCAGCCCCGGCAGCTATCGCTTCCTGGATCAGACGCATCTCGTGTATCGGGACGAGCCGGAGTCGCTGGACTTCTGGGTCATCGATCTCTTCAGCGGCAAGCAGACGCAGCTCACGCAGCTTGGTAACAAGGGGACCCTGCGCGCATTCGACATCACGCCGGACGGTAAACACATCGTGTTCGACCGTGTCCGCCAGAACTCCGACATCGTCCTCATCGAACGGCCGAAGAAGTAGGGCGGGCCGGGCGTTGGCCCGCCACTGGCTACTATCGGCCCAGGTTCAGCTTGACGCTGAGCATCGCGCGGCGCGGATCCATGAAGGTGTTGGGCCGGCCGAACGAACTCCGGATCGGATTTCACATCCGTCTGGACGCTCTCCGCGGCCGTGTCGTTGAGGACATTGAGCACATCGACACGCAGATCGATCAGCCCCAGGTCGCCGAGCCGGAACGCTCTCGAGATGCGGATGTCGAGCAGGGTCTGCGACGGAAGCCGACGCGATCCGCGCGGTTCGAGCAGGATGCGCCGCTGGCCGTCCTGCGGAAGGTTGACGCGCGCGGTCGCCGCCCACGGCTTGCCGGTCAGAGTACTGCAGATTCGCCGCGAGCACGAACCCGGTGCGCGGAACATCCGCCGAGATCATCATCCGGGCCATGTGCGGGCGATCGTTGGGGAGGCGCCCAAGCGCGTTGGTGAGATCGTTCGGGTCGCGCCCGAACGTGACAGGCGAAGCAAACGCGGCGGGCGGCGATCCGACGGTCGCGACCTGCGCGCCGTCGGCGGTCGTCCCGCTGGACGGCTGCAGCCCGTACGCCTTCGACAGCGTGTAGGAGCCGAACGCCTGCCAACCGTTGGACCGGCGTTTCTCTACGGCGATGAGCAGGCCGTCGTACGTCAGCAGGTATCCGTCGGGATTCGTCAGACGGTAACGACGCTCGTTCGGAGGGCTGGTCAACTTGAAGACCTGCACTTCCTGATTGTCGGGCAGTTGCACCGTCTGTTCGTCATACTGAACGGTGCCGGTGACGCCTTCCCAACCAATGAAGTCACGGCCGTCCTTGCGAATGTAGGCGGCGGAGACCACGAGCCGTGCGCCGACCTCTCGATCGAGTCCGATCGAGTACTGATCCGTGTACGGCATGCGGAGATCGGGGTCGAGCTGCAGGTCCGCGGGATCCACCGTGGTCTGACGGTGCCTCACGATCGTTCCGTGATCGTCGTGATCTTCGTCTGGCCGGGGTGAAAGGGGCTGATCTCTCCGGTCAGCACGCCCTGACTGAATCTGCCGTAGCTTCCCCGCAGCAGCGTCCGCCCGGTCGAGTCGAGCCGGATGATGCCCCCGAAGCGCGGCGACACGGTGTTCCAGGTGCCCTCCGTGCCCTTGCCGTCGATCATCTCTCCGGTGTCGTTGCCTCGCTCATCGAGCTCGTGCATGTCCTGGCTGATCGCGCGGCTGTGGTCGAATCGTAGTCCCGCAGTGATCGTGACCCGATCTCCCACCCGGACCGTATCGCTGACGAACGCGCCGGCGGTGAGGAACTGACCGCCTGAATGGGTCGGATCCCGCTGAGTGCGTCTGAATCAGCACGTTGTCTCGCGTAGACGGTCCACGTGCCGGTCGGAATGACCATCAGCCCGCGGTGCTCGCCGCCGTCGACCTGCGCGCCGAGCTTCCACTCGTGACCTGCGCCGAACCGTCTGGGCCAATAGTGGGTGACGGTGCCCTTGGCCGTCGTGCGGCTGTGCTTCACCTGGCCGACCTGCTGCGGCGCGTCGCTCCATCTGTCCCCGGGCCGGTCGACGCGATTCGGAATGTCCCAATTGCCCGAGGGTGGCGTCGTCTCCGACGACAAGAAGAGTCGTCCGACGCGCACTTCCCACACGGTGTTGGCTGAAGCCGTGTGCGTCAGGTGGCCGAAATTGATCACGGGCACCCAGCCGTTGACGTACTGGGTCGCCTCGATCGGCCTCGTGGCCGTCGGGACCTGAGGGTTGAACAAGGATTCGCTGTTGAAGCTCTGCACCAGTAGCCAGTTCGGAGCCAACCGCCAGGTGATCTTTGCCAGGACCTTGTCCTGCTCGTATGTCCTCGGGTAGGCCGGGTTGCTGCCGGGCTGACTGTCGTAGTCGCGCAGGTGCTGGTACCCGCCGAAGAACCACAACCGATCGCGCACCACCGGGCCGCCGAGCGTCGTGGTGAAGTCTCGGTACTTCACGCGTTCGAATCCGCTCTGCTGCGGTTGACCCTCACATGAGGGGCAGTTGGCGCGAATGGGCTGGCTGGTGAGGCCCGCGGGCTGCGCGTAGTACGACGCGTCAAAGAGAAACCGGTTAGTTCCCGGATCGAGTGATGATGTTGATGACGGCGCCCTGAACATTGCCGTACTCCACGGATGCTCCGACGGTCTGGATCTGCACTTCTTGAATGAAATCGACGCCCGGGTCGGACCGTCCGGTGCCGTTGGTCGGCGCCGTCACGTTCGTGCCGTCCACTTGAAACTGGTTCTGGTCCACGCCCGAGCCCGCCGCGGACATGAGCATGCTGCTGCCGGCCGGCGAGGTCGGCGAGATGCCGGGCGCGTTTTTCGACCCATTCATAGGGACTCAGCCGTCGCATGGGATTGGCGGTGAGGAGGTCGGGGTCGAAGCGCGTGCCGAATCCGATGCCGCGCGCATCGATGCGCGATCCGGATACCTCCACCAGGACGGCTTCGGCCGGGCCGACCTTCAACATCCGATGTCGTTCGATCGTGGCGCCCGCGGCCGATGTAGATGTCGGGCTCGCGTGACGTCGCAAATCCCGGCTTTTCAACACCGAGGAGGTAGAAGCCGGGCGAGAGGGCCAGGAAGCGCCACTCGCCTTGCACGTTGGTGGTCACGGTTTTTGGCCCGCCGATGAGCGCTGGCGAGCTGATCCGGACGAGTGCGCCCTCGATCGCGAGGCCCTGTTCGTCGCTGACCGTGCCGACGAGTGCGCCGGTCAGCCCCTGCCCGGCGCCGGCAGGAGGCCACGCAACGCAGGCGGCAGCGACCACCAGACACGGGATCCATCGCCTTCTCCGCCGGTTGAGCGCCATGACCTTCCCCCTGTTCGGGAAGCGCGAACGGTCGACGAGAAGTTGCACTGCGATCTTAGCTCGCCCAGGGACAGGAACTTCGCTCGATTGATCGATTGTCCTATGGCTGAAGTGCTGGAGGAGGCGGCTGACGAATCTGCCGCCCTCGCATCGCTGCAGCGCTTCATGATTCAGGGAGCTCACGCGGCACAGGCGTTGCGCGTGGCGCGGCTCCAGCGTCGCGCAACTCGTCGCCTGAGCGACAACGATGCCTGCCCAGCCGAAGCTCGCGCCCGTCTTTTTGCAAGCGCGAGCGAAGGCTGGCGTGCGCCGCTCGCGGTCGTCATCCTTGGCGGCCTGGTCACATCGACTATCCTTAACCTGTTCCTGCTGCCGCCGCTCTACCTTCGATTCCGCCGGGGACGTGCTGGAGTTGACAGGCGTCGTTGACTCGTCTCTTCAGGGAGCTTGCCATGAGCTGGAAACCCCTTCTTATCGTCGGTCTGATCTCGGCCGTACCCGTCCGCGCGCAGTTGCCGCCGCCCAATGCCGCGGGCGTGACTGCCGGACACATGCATCTGATGGTGAAGGACCCGGCCGCTCACAGGAAGATCTGGGTCGACCTGCTGGGCGCGCAGGCCGTCAAGGCCGGTCCGCTCGAGCTCCTGAAGCTGCCGGGGATTTTCGTGATCCTGGGCAAAGGGGATCCGGCCGAGGGTTCGGAGGGATCCATCGTCGACCACTTCGCGTTTCGCACGAAGGACCTCGCGGCCATGAGCGCGAAGCTGAAGGCCGCCGGGATTCCCCTCACGCGCGATGACGCGATGGAGATCGTGGCGATCTTTCCGGACAAAGTGAAAGTGGAGTTCTACCCCGCTCCCACGCTCGCCGTGCCGCTGGAGCACTTTCACGTGCACTTCTACGCGAACGATCCGGACGCGCTTCGCGCCTGGTACGCGAAGCACTTCGGCACGGCCACGCCGACGCCGACGAATGCGAACGCCGCCGGCGTGCCCGGGATCGTCTTCAGTTTCCGCAAGACGGACGCGCCGCAGGCCGCGACCAAGGGCCGGTCACTGGATCACATCGGATTTGAAGTGAAAGACCTCGAGGCGTTCTGCAAGAAGCTTGCGGCGGATGGCGTCACCTTCGAGACCCGTACCGCGACGTGCCAAGCATCGGACTCAAGATCGCGTTCCTCATCGATCCTGCAGGGACACGGATTGAATTGACCGAGGGACTCGCAGGGCGCTGAGCGCGCACGCGCTCGTCTCCAGGGGCGCAGCGGGCTCCCTTGCCTGCCCGCAAACGTGATGTCGGGCCTCACGTCACAATCGCGCATTCACCAGTGGAATGGGCAGAGAATTTTCCCGATCTCTGTCGGGATCGAGTTCTTCGCGGTGCGATTCGCGCACGCGTGGCAACATCGTGGCAACAGCGCGCTGGCGATGAGGTCGTTCGTCGCAAGCGCGGCGAGGGATCGATCGAGTCGAAGAGCTCCCGCAGCTCAGCAACGCGGACTTCGATGATCGTCGCCGCCATGGATCCTCCTCGTCGAGACACCGTGCTGGGCCACAATAGCCCAAGCCTCGCCGGCCGAGGCAGATATGGAACTCATAGGCATTCACCACTTGACCGCGGTCACGGCGGCCGTTAAAGAAAACCGCCGCTTTTACACTCAGACGCTGGGTATGCGGCTCGTCAAACGTAGTGTCAACCAGGACGACGTCAGTTCCTACCATCTGTTCTACGCCGATGCGAAAGGAAGCCCTGGGACCGACCTGACCTTCTTCGACTGGCCTGCGCCCCGCGAACGCCGAGGCACACGCAGCATCGTTCGGACCTCTCTGCGCGTCAACGGCGAAGCCGCGTTGAAGTGGTGGATCAAGAGATTCGATGCGGCCAACGTCACGCACGGCGACATCGTCCTGCGCGACGGCCGCCTGGCCGTACTATTTGAGGATCCTGAGGGTCAGCGGCTCGCACTTGTGGACGACGGCGGCGCGGGCGATCCGCCGATGGCGTGGGATCGCAGCCCGGTTCCGCCAGAGCATCAGCTCCGCGGTCTTGGTCCAATCGTGATCAGCGTTCCCACGCTGACCCCCACCGGCGCGTTGTTGACCAGCGTCTTGAATATGAGGCTGGTGCGCGACTGCCCGCATCCGGATAACCCGGGTACGCGCGTCCACGTCTACGAAATGGGCGGGAGCGGACCGCATGCGGAGCTGCACGTAGCGGTTCAACCCGATCTGCCCGACGCATCGCTGGGTGCGGGAGGTGTCCATCACGTCGCCTTTCGCACGCCAGACGCCAACTACGACGCCTGGGCAGAACGCCTGAACGAGTTTCGTGTTCCGAACAGCGGCAAGGTCGACCGATTCTGGTTCCGAAGTTTGTACGTACGCGAGCCAAACGGCGTACTCTTCGAGATTGCCACAGACGGTCCGGGATTCGCCGTCGACGAGGATCCAGCAACGCTGGGCGAAACGGTCGTGCTGCCGCCGTTTCTCGAATCGAATCGCAGAGAGATCCTTGCGAACCTGAAACCCATCGATTGACGGAGTTAATCATGCCAGCGGTTGACGATCCTCACGCCGGCCAACCCGTTCTCAGGTCTGCCCTTCACCCCAGGATGCGCGCCTAGCTCGCTTCAGAGGCACGATGACCGGGCCCATGAAGACCGGTGATGGCGCAGTTTGAGCGAGTCACAGACGTGAAGCGCGCACTCGACACAGAAGCCAATGTCGACGCTGTGCTGGCAGATTCATTTCCCGCGAGCGATCCGCCGTCATGGATCCCATCAACAGCCGAGGCAGGCACGACGATCAGGAGATCACCCATGGCGACGTTCTCAGTCGGTTACTTCGTTGGCAGTCTGGCGAAAGCGTCTATCAACCGCAAGCTTGCCAACGCACTGGTGCGCCTGGCTCCGGCAGAACTCGTGTTGACCGAGATTCCGTTCAGGGACCTTCCGCTCTACTGCTACGACTCTGACGCCGACCTCCCGCCTCCGGCTCGCGCCCTCAAAGAAGCCATCGCGGGAGTGGACGCCATCCTCTTTGTCACGCCCGAATACAACCGATCCATTCCCGGCGGATTGAAGAATGCTATCGACTGGGCCAGCCGGCCGTACGGACAAAACTCGTTTTCCCGAAAGCCATCAGCGATTATCGGAACATCTCCTGGGAAGATTGGGACCGCTATTGCTCAGGCGCATCTGCGCAGCATCATGGCCTTCTGTAATTCACCGCTCATGAATTCCATCGAGGCGTACATCCAGTTCGAGAAAGGACTCATTACGGATGACGGCGATGTCACGAACGAGTCGACCGCGAAGTTCCTTCGGGGTTTCATGACGGAATTCTACGGCTTCATCGGTCGGGTCTACACGGTCTTGCCGAGGCCCTAGCTCGGCCCTCCAGTACCGCACCTGGCAACATGTGGGCAACGGCGGCGACAGAAGAAAGGAACTCTAATGGCTAGAACAATTTAACTGGCGGTGAGGCAGGGATTCGAACCCTGGATACAGGTTTTGGCCCGTATAACGGTTTAGCAAACCGCCGCCTTCAGCCTCTCGGCCACCTCACCGCATTCTTTGACGCGCTCCGTTCGCGAGGCTCGCTCGCACGGCTCGCTCGTGAACAGTCAGTATACGACGTAGAGGACGTAGCCTTCCTGTCGTTCGCCGCATCAACGCCTATCGAAAACCAAGCGAAACCCCACAAGAACCAAATCGCTGGCGTTCGTCTCACACACCAAGGAGGCAGCGCCATGCGTCCTATCAGTGACCTGATTGCGAACCCTGGCAGACGCGCGTTTGCCAACGTATCCCTGTTTTTTCTGCTGACGACCGCGGCGTTTTCGCAGACCGTCGGTTCCTCGCAGCACTTCCTGAGTGGCGGAACCGCAGTGCCGTCCGGCCAGCTCGAGGCCGTCGGCACAATCCCCGGCTGCACGGCCACGCTCATCGACCAGCAGACCGTATTGACCGCCGCTCACTGCGTGTGCAGCGGCCAGACAACGCCGACCGGCTGCGCCGCCCGGAAGACGTTCGTCCTGCAGGACGTTCGTCCCCGGGACAACCCGGCCACGCCTGTTGACGAATCCGCGTCGAGAACGACCGTCACGATGGACGGCACCGTGCGCGTCCACCCTGCCTACACCTCCGCCGGGTGGCTGAGCCATGACTTCGCGACGATTGAGCTCGATCAGAAGGTCTCGAGCGTTGCCTTGGTGCAGCCTATTCCCGTCGACGTGCCTTCAGCGCAGCCGAAGATCGGCGATCAGCTGACACTCGTTGGATTCGGCAGAACAGGGAACAACTGCCAGTCCCAGCCGGCGGGGAAGCGACGGATCACGCTGCCGTTGCGCGAGCGCTCGACGGGCAACGTGACGTTGCGCATCGGCCAGCCGGGAATGGGCGCGTGCCCGGGCGACTCGGGCGGACCTGCGCTGAACGCGGCAGGCAAGATCGTCGGCGTGTCTTCGAGCATTCCTGGCAACTACGATCCGGTTGACCTGGGCACGAACTTCATCGCGGGGTTCGATTTGGTCGGCGGCGACCTCGCCGCAGGCGCGGCCGTCGTCCACACCGGCGGCGGCCGCCTGGAAGTCTTCGTCCGCGGCAAGCACAACGACGAGCTCGTCCAGCGATCCTGGAACGGCTCGGCGTGGAGCGGCTGGAAGAACCTCGGCGGCGATCTTGCGTCAGGTCCTGCGGTGGCCCACACGGGCGGCGGTCGCCTCGAGGTATTTATCCGCGGCAAGCACAACGACGAGCTCGTCCAGCGATCCTGGAACGGCTCGGCGTGGAGCGGCTGGAAGAACCTCGGCGGCGATCTTGCGTCAGGCCCTGCGGTGGCCCACACGGGCGGCGGTCGCCTCGAAGTATTTATCCGCGGCAAGCACAACGACGAGCTCGTCCAGCGATCGTGGAACGGCTCGGCGTGGAGCGGCTGGAAGAATCTCGGAGGCGACCTCGCGTCAGGCCCTGCGGTGGCCCACACGGGCGGCGGTCGCCTCGAGGTATTCATTCGCGGCAAGCACAACCTCGAGCTCGTGCAGCGGTCGTGGAACGGCTCGACTTGGAGCGGCTGGAAGAACCTCGGCGGCGACCTCGCCTCGGCGCCGGCCGTCGTCGACGTCGGCGCCGGCCGGCTCGAGGTGTTCATTCGCGGCAAGCACAACGACGAGCTCGTCCAGCGATCCTGGAACGGGGCAGGGTGGAGCGGCTGGAAGAACCTCGGCGGTGACCTCGCCTTCGATCCCGCCGGCGTCCATCTCGGGGCGGCGCAGCTCGAGCTCTTCATTCCCGACAAGCAGCACAAGCTGCTGCAGCGGCGACTTCGGTAGACCTTGGGGCTGGAGTGCGCGATGCCGAGCTTCCGATTACTCGCTGACGCGAGGCGGCGGCCGAGGCACGGGACGCGCTGGAACTGGGTATAGTGATGTCCTACCTTGCCTCGTAGAACGGTCGCTCGAACTGCCAGGGCGGACAGAGGGTTAACCATGGACGGCCGTCGGTTCGTGAACATCCTGTTCTTGACCGCGCTCGTTCATCTCTGTGTTGCGGGGCCTGGTCACGCCCAGGAGCGGCCGGGCCGCATCGACGGCCGCCTGATTCGCGAAGACGGCAGCGGCGTCGTCGGCGCGACGGTCCTCCTCAACGAGACCGGGGCGGCCGCTGTGACCGGCACGAACGGTCAGTTTGCGTTTGCCAACCTCCGACCCGGAACGTACTCGGTCACGCTCACCCTGGGAACGCACTCCGTCACGATCTCGAGCGTGCGGGTCGACGCCGGAACGACGCAGACCCTCGAGAAGACCGTCGACTGGGCGCTGGAATTCACGTACTCGCTCGTGGTGCAGGCCGCCTCACGGCAGACGGAGCGAATGCTGGACGCCCCCGCCGCGGCGACGACGATCCTGGAAGCGGACATCGATCGAAAAGCCGCGAACGGCGAAGTGCCCAAGCTCTTCGAGTTCACGCCGGGCGCGCTGGTCACGCGCGGCGGGCTCTGGGACTTCAACATCGGCACGCGCGGATTCAACCGTGCGTTGAGCCGCCGCGTCGCGGTCCTGCTCGACGGTCACGATTTGTCCTTGCCGTTCTTCGGCTATCAGGGCTGGCCGGCGTTCTCGTTTCCCCTGGACGATCTTGCGAGCCTCGAAGTCGTACGCGGCCCGAACGCGGCAATGTATGGCGCGAATGCGTCGGGCGGCGTCCTCAGCCTGACGTCGAAAGAGCCACGGTTCAGCCGCGGAGGCATGTTGCGCCTGACGTACGGAGAGCGGGACACGGTGAACGTCGAGGGCCGATGGGCGGGCTCGCTCGGCGGCGGCTGGTATGCGCGAGCCGTCGGCGGGTGGCGGCAGAGCAACGGATTCGCCGTGTCGCGCGTCAACGGACCGGAATACAGCGTCCCCTGCACTCCGCCACAACTGTACGGCGACTGTCTCCCCGTGGAAGTCGTGTCGTTCGACGGCGAAAACGCGAAGATCGGGTTCGGTGACGTTCGCTTCGACAAGTATTTTCACAACGACCTCGTGCTGACCCTCGAGGCAGGACACGCCCAGGGGGCGTTCGGCGTGTTCCAGACCGTGGCGCAGCGCGCCAAGTCCGCCGGAAATGACGGCCAGCGGCCGTGGGCTCGCGCAAAGCTCAGCGGAGACCTGTTCCAGATTCAGGCGACGTACGACGGGTACCGCGAGCCGGCAGGATACGTGGGACTCAGCACGGGCGCCCCGTTCAACTCGGATTCGTACCGCGTGCAGCTCGAAGGACAGATGGAACGGCGCTACCGGCAGGACACGGTTCACGTGATGGCCGGCGCGATGGGCAACATCGAGAAAATGGACAGCTACAACTCGTCGGTCGGCGGGCAGACGTTTCTGTTCAGGCCGATCACGTCGAACACCGAAGCCTTGTTTGCGGGAGTGGGCTGGACGCCGACGACGTCCGTCAAGTTCCTCGTTGCCACTCGCGGCGACTGGAGCTCCTTGTACGATTTTCAGTTCTCACCGCGCGTCTCGGTGACGTTCGCGCTGACGCCCGATCAGCGGCTCCGCGTGACCTACAATCGCGGGTTTCAGGTGTCCAACTCGCTCGAGTACTTCCTCAACGGCGCGGTATCGCCACCGGCCGACCTCTCGGGTTTCAATGCGTTCTGTACGCCCTTCGGAGTCGACTGCAAGTTCGGTCAGACGCCGGTGCTCGCGGTGGGCAACGAAGATCTCGACGTCGAGACCGTGCACACGTTCGAAGTCGGGTACAAAGGCATCCTGTCCGATCGAGCGCTCGTCACGCTCGACTACTATCGGAATCGTTCGTCGCATCTGGTGACGGGCCTGCTTCCGCAACTCGGCACCGCGCTCGGCCGCATCAACCCGCGTTTTGGACCGTGGAGCGCGCCAGCAGGATTGCCCGAAGGGGTTGCGGACGCCATCCGGAACACCGCGCCGTTTCTCTCGAATGCCTACGACGGCTCGAACATCCTGGCGGTCGCGTCGTACACGAACTTCGGCGAAACACGGACACAGGGGTTCGATGCGGGACTGACCTGGCTCCTTCCGTCCGGCTGGCGCCCGTCGTTCACGTATTCGTGGTTTGCATTTCACGTGCCTGACGATGAGCCCGACACGCAGGGTTTGCTGCAGCCCAACACGCCGGCGCACACCTGGGCCGCCGGTCTGGCCTACGAAAGCAAACGTTTCAGTGCGAGCGGCGACGTCCGCTGGGTGGACGCGTTCCGGTGGGCGGACGGGTTTTTCCAGGGGGACGTCGACTCGTACAGCACGGTCGATGTGGCAGCGACGTGCCCAGTGACGACTCGCGTCAGCGTCAACCTCAACGTCACGAACCTCTTCAACGACAAGCATTGGGAGACGTTCGGCGGCGCTCGTCTCCGCCGGCGCGCCCTGATCAGTCTGCAGTACCACTGGTAACGCGCCCCGGGGCAGGGACCCGCCCATGGCGCCGGGCCGCGCTATGATGGTCGTCCCATGGCCCCTCCCGGCCAGACGCCAGGCATCGACGCGCTCCTCGACAAGGCCGGCGATGCCGTCGCGCGGGGAGACTGGACGATCGCGACGAACCTGGCCGAAGCCGTTCTCACAGAGAGTGCACACCACCCCGAAGCCGAGCTGATCCTCCGCACCATCAGCCGGTACCGGGAAACCGAGGCCGCGCCAAACGACCCGTTCTTCGGCAGCCGCGATCTGCGCTTCATGTCGGTGATGTTCTGCGATGTCGTGGGCTCGACGAGGCTCGCCGGCCGGCTCGGGGACGCGACGTGGCGGAACACGCTGGAACGCTTCCGGCGCCGCTGTGCCCGCGCCGTGCGGCGGTACGACGGATACGTCCACGAAGCGACCGGCGACGAGCTCCTGATCCTCTTTGGATACCCGCGCCTCCGGGAAGACGACGCCCGCAGAGCCGTGCTGGCGGGGCTCGACATCGTCTCCTCCATCGAAACCTTTGCGGCACTCCTCAAAGAGGAGCACGGCATCGATTTCCAGGTGAGGGTCGGCATTCACACGGGCCGCGCCTTGATCAAGGAACGCAGCCGCGGGACTTCTCCGGCTGACGACGGCGGGTTCATGGGCGGGCTCGTGGGTGAATCGGCGCACATCGCGAAACGCGTCGAGGCGGCGGCCGAACCGAACACCGTGTGGGTGAGCGATGCCACTCGCCGGATCGTGGAACGGTTCTTCGAATTCGCGGAGCCGCCCGCCGGCGGGAAACGACTCGAGATCAGCGGCATCACAAACGTCACGGCGCACAAGGTGAGTGCGCAGACGGCGGCGCTCAGCCGGCATCCGATTCAGGGTGGTCCGTCGGACGAGCTGATCGGGCGCCGCGCGCACCGCGAACGGCTCGTCGACCTCTGGAAGCAGGCCAGGCCGGCCGGCGCGCCGTTCGTGCTCGTGACGGGTCCGGCCGGGATCGGGAAGTCCAGGCTGATCGAGTTCCTGGCCGAAACGGTCGCGGGCGGTGAAGGCGGCCGGCTCGAGTGTATCTGCACCGAACTGCAGCAGCCGGTCGCGTTCGCGCCGTTGATTGGCTTGCTCGAGCGGTTTTCCAACATCAGGCAGGCCGACAACGCGTCGACACGGTTGGAGAAACTGAAGTCGGCTTTCAGTCTCCTCGCCCCGGAATTCACCGAGTTCGTTCCGTACCTCGCGTGGATGATGTCCATTCCCGGCGAGAGTCACTTCGAGATCGACGAGCTCGAGCCCGAAGCCATCAGAAAACGCATCTTCGGCCATCTGGTCGAGGTCCTGAAGCTCGCGGGATCGATCCGGCCATCGCTCTTCTGGATCGAAGACCTGCAGTGGGCCGACCATTCGACGCAGGAGTTCTGCCGCCACCTCGAAGCGCAGTGTCCGATTCCCGGGCTCTTCGTCGTCGCGACGATGCGAACCGGATACGCGAAGGGCGACGCGCCGGACGCGTGGCCTGACGAGACATCGGCGGCGGGCCGGATCGTCAGGCTGGACGTGGGTCCGCTCTCGTCCGAGGAGTCGCGGGAGATGATCGCGGCGCGATCGGGTTCGTCCCCCAGCGACGCGCTCGTCCGGGCGATCCTCGATAGTACGGGGGGCAACCCGTTGTACATTCAGGAGGTCGTGCGGGCGCTCGGTCCGGGACTCGCCCGACCGAGCGACGTTCAATCGGCACGGCCCTCCATCTCGATTCCGGAAAGTCTCCAGCCGATCTTTGCGCAGATCGTGGACCGGCTCGGCCGCGATCGGCAGGTGGCGCAGATGGCGTCCCTGCTCGGCCGCGATTTGGCGGAACCGCTCACGCGCACGGTGATCGCCGGAATCCTTGGCACACCCGAAGACGAGGTCCTGGCGAGCCTGGCGCGGCTGGTCGACGCCGAGATTCTGGAGCCGCGGCTCACCGAGCTGAGTCCCGGACACCGGTTTCGTCACGACCTGATCCGCGAAGCGCTGGCGCATTCGGTCGGACCAGATGCGAAGGAGAATCACGGGCGGATCGGCAACGGCGTCGAGCGGTCCTTTCCGGACTACGCGCGCGAACACCCCGCCGTGCTGGCGTATCACTTCACGCGCGCCGAACACTTCGAGCGCGCCGCCGGGTACTGGCTCGCGTCAGGAAGCGGCCTGCAGACGGTGGCCGCGCACGAGGAAGCGATCGCGTCATTCGAGCAGGGCATCGGCGCGCTGGCGCGCGTGTCGAAGATGGCCGATGCCGCGATGCACGCCAAGCTGGAGCTCGCGCTCGTGGCGAGCCGCGGCGTGAGCATCCAGACGATCAAGGGCTACGCCGACGAGCAGGCCGGCAAGGACTGGTCGCGCGCGTACGACCTGGCCAGACAGGTCGAAGCGCACGAGACGCTGGTGCCCGCGCTCGGCGGGGTCTGGTCGTTCTACTTCGTCCAGGGCGCGCATGCGAAGGCCCTGGAAGTGGCCGCGCAGATGATCGAGACGGCGCACGCGCTTCGCGATCCCGAGGCGAGCCTGGTCGCGCACGCGTCCAGCGGCTACTCGCACAGCTTCCGCGGCGATCTCGTCGCCGGCCGCGAGAGCGTCGAACGCAGCCAGGTCCTGCACCATCTGATCAGGAACCGCCCGCCGCACATTCATCTTCCGCAGGATCCGGGCCTGGCCGGCCTCTGTCTGCTCGGTCCGATCCGGTGGTCGCTGGGCGATCAAGTGGGCGGGAAGCGGGCCGCGGATGAATCGCTGGCGCTCGCGTCGACGCTCGAGAGCAAGCGGGCGATCAACCTCGTGCGCACCGGCCAGTTCAACGCATGGCTGCACCAGATCCGCCACAGCCACGAGGACGCGCTTCGCTCGGCAGAGCAGGCGCTGGCCGTCGCGTACGCGCATCGAATCGAATGGGCCGTCGTGAACCTGTCGATCCACAAGGGCCTCGCGATGGCGCATCTCGATCGCGCGGGCCAGGGCGCGACCGACGGCCTCCCGCTCGCGACGCAGCACCTCATGTACTGGCGCGCGGCGGGCACGCAGTCGATGGTGCCGTACTTTCTCGGTCAGCTCGGCGAAGCGCATCACGTTGCGGGAGACGACGCCGCGGCGCGCGCACTGCTCGATGAGGCGATCGCGCTCGGGGAGCAGACCGGCGAACACCTGCACGACGCCGAGCTGTACCGCGTGCGCGGCCTGGTGAAACTCTCCGGCCGTGCGGGGGATCGCTCGACCGGAATGGACGATCTGCTCAAGGCCGCGGCAACCGCTGCCGCGCAGCGCGCGGTGTCATTCGAAATCCGGTCGATCGTCAGTCTGCTGTCCGCCGTACCTGATCTCGACGATCGCGACGGCTGGCTCGCGCGGCTCGAGGACGCGATCCGGCGGCTGGAGAGCAACGAGCACGGCGTGGACGAGCGCGAGGCCCACGCCCTGATTACCAGCGAACGACGGGAGCACCGCGTGCGCTCTTGACACACCTCGACGGGAGCCGGCGATGAGCGACAGCGGGCAGGACCACGACTATGTTCCCAGAGCAGCGGAAGAAGTGTGGACGGGACCCTCAGCGTTCAGGGACGTCACGCTGCACGGGTTCGTCGTCAAGGCCGACAGCACGCTCCTCGATGACGTGCTGACGCGGTACATCGACCGGCCGTCGCAAGAGCTGGGCCTGCGCGTCGCGGTCGAGACCACGTTCGATCATGTCCTGTTCCTGTTCGTGGAGAGCGAACGGTTTCAGAATCCGGACCGCAGCTCGGCCGTGGCACCGGCGTTGCCCGGCTCGCATCGCGAGAAGCTGTTCGCGATTGTCGTGTTCGGGATGCAAACACGCCCGAACCCAGGCCCGATGGCATTCGCCCCGTACGTCTATGCCACGTTGACGCCGGGATGGAGAGCAGAACGCGAGATTTTCGGGTACCCACAGCAGCTGGCGGAGATCGCCATCGAGCCCGGTGGGCCCGACCTGGCGACCTCGCTCGAGGTCAAAGCCAGCGCCATCAAGGACTTCAGGCCGGACGCGATCGCGGGGCCGATGACGATCCTCAAGATCAAGAAAAAGGCGCGTGCGAGCGAGCGCCAGCGTTCTCTCGATCAACTCGCCGAAGACATCGTCAAGGCGATCGCCGGATCGAAACGCGCCAACGCCGAGCCCACCCCGAGACGGGGCCAACGTGATTTCAGATCAATCATGAGGCCGCGTGGCAAATTTGGTGTCACGGCGGCGGACCTCGAGTATTTCAAGCGCAGCGCGCTCGAGGCTCCGGATCCGGACAGCCTTCGGCCGACAAGCCGGCGAGGGGCGGCGAAGCGGAATGTCGATCTGGTCCGCGCGTTCCAAACCGGGCTCCGCATGCTCTTTCTGAAACAGTTTCGCGACATCGTCTTTGCGGACCGGGCATGCTTTCAAGCCATTGTCGAAGCGCCCGTCAGAACGGCCGGCTACTTGCCCAGGACCGCCTGGACGAGCACGGACTACGAACTGACGCTCGAGGCACTGGACTCGGCGCCCATCGGCCGCGAGCTCGGGGTCCCCGGCAAGAGCGACGTCGCCTTGGCGTTTCGGGTGGAGTTCGAACGACTCTTGATCGGCGACCATGACAACCCGGCGACCGTCGTGTCGAACCCGCTCTGGAACCCGGCCACGGAAACCGCGAGTCCGAACGAGCGTCCGCGGCTTCCCAGGTACGTCGAGCGCGGCGGAGAGGCGGTCTGGCGTCAGCCATCGATGTTGTACGGTGCCCGCGTTTACGGGTTCGGCATCAAAGTCGACGCTTCGCACCAGGCGGAGATTCTGAACCGCTATGTGAACAACGTGGTCGGGCGGTGCGGCGTCGACTACGGACCGGCGAAGTTTCTTCTCTCCCCGTGCCACGGCGTGGACATGGTCATGCTGATGTTTGTCGAATACAAACGTGTCGCGTCCGGCACGGACGACGACAGCCGCCTGGGAGGAGTCAGCTATCGCGAGTTTCTCGCGACGCAGCTGGCCTTCTACGACGACCTGGACTTTCCCGAGATCAACTGGCTCATCCCGTTCATCTATCTCGACCAGGACTCACCACGACTGGGAGGACGGGAAATCTACGGCTATCCGAAACAACTGGGAGTGATCCCGCGATTTACGCGCGTCCAGGTCGGAGGGCTCGCCATTGAGGCCGCTCAGGAGCTGGAGCTCCAGGCCACGGTCATGTCCCGCACTCAGGACGCAGTCGCCCGTGAGTTCAGGCGTATCGTCACGGTGTCTGCCAAGGCTCCGCCGAAGACCCTGGCACAGTACTCACAGCCGTCCGACATGATCGTGGACCTGCTGAGAGCGAGCGCGCCAGCGATACAGGCCGGCCCGCGGCCGGCCCGGCTGTTTGCCAGTAGCCTGCCTGGTCTCGTCGGAAGCCACATCGGGTTCGGACCCGGGGTCGACCTCGTGAATGCCCTGGTGTCGGGGGGCGTCGGGCACGTCTTCCTGAAGCAATTTCGGGATGCCGCGGTCCCGAGGCGGCCCTGCTATCAGGCGGTCTGCAAGACCGACACGGTGCCTGGCAAGTTTCGCGGGGGAGCGCGGCTCGAACCGGACGAATATCGCATCACGATCGAGAACCACGCGAGCGAACCGTCTGCTCGGCTACCTCGGAAAGTCAGTCGTGGACGGCGCACGCAGGATCACGCCGGATTTTGCGTACTGGATGGACCTCGACGTCGAGCTGACGACCGGCCGGGTGATCGCGAACTCATTCGAACGTGGGTCGGTCCCCGACCGGACGAACCCGGACCAGCGCGAACGTGGAGCGCGACGGCGAGTCCGTCGCACCGGCGAGCTGGCACTCTGATATTCTCCCGGCACCGAGCGAACATCCAACCGGCAGTCACAGAGGGCGTCCCGTGCCTCAGGAGCGGAAGCGGAAGCGAATCGCCATCGTCGGGGGCGGGTGTGCGGCGATGGCGGCCGCCTGGGATCTGACGTCGCGCGAGAAGCCGGACCGGTGCGACGTGACCATCTTCCAGATGGGCGGCCGTCTCGGCGGCAAGGGCGCGAGCAGCCGAAACGAGCAGCAGGGCTATCGCCACCGGATTGAAGAGCACGGGCTGCACCTCTGGCTCGGCTACTACGAAAACGCCTTCCGCATGATCCGTAGCTGTTTCGACGAGCTGCGCGATGCCCGAAAAACGAAACCGGCGAAGCAAGTCATTCCGCGCGAGATTCGCGAACACCTCGATCGGGAGCCGTTCGACAACTGGAACTGGCTCTCGGCGTTCGAGCGCGCGAACCTGGTCGGGCTCGCGGACGATTCCTCCGGAGACTGGGTGCCCTGGGTGGCCAGGTTTCCTGAGTATGTCTTCGAAAGCGAGGAGGGCGACCGCCATCACCGGAGACGCTGAAGACAGTTCTGGCTACGACCTTCCGGACGGCTCAGTGCTGCCAGGCGTGCACGTCGTGGACGACCGCGCGCGTGCGTACCCGGGCGAGGAACCCAGGCGTGCAGAAGACGACGCCTGCGACAACGGCGAGAACGTGTGTCTCGAACGGCCGAATGTCGCGTTCTTCATCACGCACGCGCTGCGCGAGCTCCAGGCGTTCATGGACTCGCTGGCGTTGCGCATCGAGCAGATCGTCGTACAGCACGCCGGCTCGCCTTCCCTGGATCCCGACGAACTCCTGCGCCAGGCGATCAATGAGCGGCGGCAGCCAGGTGCCGACCGGATCGAGCCTCCTCCGGACGTTCCGCGTCTGCTCCTCCGGATCCGGCTGCTCTTCCTTGTGCCGGCGATCGAGACACTCGTCCACGGTGGCGAGAGTGCTCGAGGGGCCGGTGCCGTACCTGGGCAGCACCGCGGTGGCGATGCTCGACCAGTTCATCGATCTGATGCGCGAGCGCATCGAACGGTTCGTTCAGCGCGACACCGCGGCGCGGCGACTGTGGGAGCTCATCGACCTGCTGACCGCCAACATCCGGGGCATCGTCGTCGCCGGCCTCGAAGGCGCGGATGATTTCTCCAGCCTGGACAAGTGGAACTACATCGACTGGCTGCGGATGAACCGGATCGCCGAACGGACGCTGAACAATCCGCTCATCCGTGGCGCCCACGACCTGGGGTTTGCCTATCGCGACGGAAACGCCGGAGATCCACAAATCGCCGCCGGCCAGGCGACTCAGCGCCGGGTGCCGGTTCTTCTTCATGTACAAGGGCGCCTTGTTCTGGCGGATGAAGGCCGGCATGGGCGACGTCGTCTTTGCGCCGATGTACCTCGCGCTGCGCAACCGCGGCGTGAAGTTCCGATTCTTCCACCGGCTGGACGAGATCCAGTTGGACAAGACGAGTCAGGCGGTCACCGCGATGAAGTTCTGCCGTCAGGTACCGCTGAAGCAGAAGGATCCTGCGGCCCCGACGAACTACGAACCGCTGATCACCGCAAGGGGCCTGCCGTGTTGGCCGCGAATGCCGCTCGCCAGGCAGTTCGACTACGACGACGACGACGTGCAGGGCATACACGGGGCGGGCTGAAGCGGACGACCCGGGTGTCAACTTCGAGTCGATTTGGTGCACGTGGCCGGACGATGGGTCAGAGACGGTGACCGTGGGCGACGGAGCTGATTTCGACGCCGTGATCGTCACCGTACCGGTCGCGTGCGCTTGGCCGAGTTTCGAAGCAGGTGGCAAGATCGACATACAGGAACTCGCGTGGCGACGCCGTCGGACCGCGGTGGAAGGCCATGCTCGAGGAACTGCGCACGGTCGCCACGCAGTCAATGCAACTCTGGGTCAACTGGGGCACACGCGATCTCGGCTGGAGGCACGGCCAGGTGAGTTTCTCGGCGTTCGTCCACCCCTTCGACACGTGGGCCGACTTGTCGCATCTCATCGGCGTCGAAGATGGTGGTGAGATGGCCGGATCGATTCCGGCACGGCGGCCCCTTTCGCTGACATGGGACACACAGCACGGCGGGACCGCGGACGAGCCGAGCACGAAGGTCCGCGGGGTGCATTATTTCTGCAGCGTGCTGCCCGAACGTCAGATTCCGCGCGAGCTACGGGCCCGTCCGAAGCGCGACCGACTCGATCTCGACCACACGCGCTCGGTCGCCGATGTCCGCGACATCGTTCGCGACAATGGAAGGTACTTCCTCGACGAGTGGATCTTTCACCTGTGGCCCGATGCGGTCTATCGGTATCCAACGGCCTTCAAGTGGACGGTACTCGTCGACCCGATGAACCGGAGGGACGCCAATCGCCTGGAGGGCCAGCACGTGGTGGCGAATGTCGACCCGTCGGAACGGTACACGTTGAGCCTGCCGGGCACGACGCAATACCGGCTGCCGCCGGATCAAGCTGTGGTGCCGCGCCTGTACGTCGCAGGTGACTGGACGGACTCAGGGTTGAATATCGGTTGCGTCGAGGCGGCCGTCATGTCGGGGCGACTGGCGTCGTCCGGCGTCAGAGGGTATCCGGACAAAAGGCTGATTCCGGGATTCTGCAGTCGCGGGGATCGCGTGATAGAGATGCAGGGGGGCTACTGATGGCAGCAGCTAAAGGTGCCAGGAACAGCGCGTCCGGTCCTGGTGGCGAGACCAATCGCAGAGGAGCGCGCCGGCGGACGCTTCTGAATCTCGGGATCCCGTTCGTCCCGGTGGACGACTTCGTGAACCAGGCCGAGGGCGCTGTCGCCCTGGGCTACCGGGTGCTCGAGGATGTGGTCGAAGAGATCAAGAAGGGCTACAACATTGCCGTCGAGTACAACAAGAAGCAGATGGAGGCCGACGCGGCCGGGGACCCGGCACCGCCGATCCCGTGGCAGCAACTGGTGGAGCGCGTGGAGCGCTTCAACGACATCGCACTCGGGGCGATGGAACGGAGCAACAGGATCGTCCTCGACTCGCTCGCGGCCGGGGTGAACGGCGCGAACGGTCTTGCCAGGACGCTGGCGAAAACCCGGATAGATGCCGACGAGCAGCGGCCGAAGCTGGCCGGTCCCGTCTTCGACGATCCCCTGACGGTCAGCGTCCGACAAGGCCAAGCCGGCGCGGAAGCGGAGTGGCTCATCGATCACCCCGGGCTGACGCGCCTCAGGATCCAGGCGGAGGTCAGCCCCCTGGTAGAGCTCGGCCCCGTCCGAGCGGAGGGCGAGGGTGTCACGCGCGTCAACCGCGTCACGCCCACGCTACCCGTCGAAGCCGTCTCGTTCGAGCCAGCCGCTCGGCCCAATCATCAGAAGACGTCGGTGCTGAAGATCAAGTTCGGGCGAATCGATGACACGCAGACCGTGGGAACCTATCAGGGCCAGGTCACGGCCGCCAACTTCGACTTGCTGATAGCACGCGTGCAGGTCGTCATTGCGGCGAGTGCGACGACACACGCGAGCCCGCAAGGCCCGCAAGGCGCGCAAGGCCAGCCCTCGTGGCTCATCCAGACGCTAGCGCGGAGCTCGTACTCGTCAAGGACAAGATCGCCGAGTACGGCGCGCTGACGCGAACACGGCTGTACGACTACCTGCCCGATCAGGAACCGCGCAAGTACCTCTACGACCTGGTCGCCGCCTACCCGGAGCGCGCGAGCAGCATGCTCCGGCCTGCCCTGCTCATTGCGACCGCGAAGGCGTTCGGCGCCGACGAGGACGACGCGCTCAACACCGCGGCGGCCGTCGAGCTCATGCACAACGCGATGCTCGTGCACGACGACATCGAGGATCTGAGCGAGCTGCGCCGCGGCGCGCCCAGCCTGCATCGGCGCGCCGGGGTCCCGCTCGCCATGAACGCCGGCGATGCGTTGAGCCTGCTCTGCTTCCAGCCGCTGCTCGCCAACTCGTCGACGCTCGGGATCGCGCTGACGCTCAAGATTCTCGAAGAGGCGCTGGAGACGATGTTTCAGTCCGTCGAGGGCCAGGCGTGGGAGCTGGGCTGGCGGGCCGACCACGTCTACGACCTCGATGCGGCCGACTACCTGCGCATGATCACGAAAAAGACCGCGTGGTACACGGCCATCTTTCCGTGCCGCGCGGGCGCGCTGATCGGCACGAAACAGGAGCTGGACCGCGATCAGTTCGTCCAGTTCGGCTACTTCCTGGGCGCCACGTTTCAGATCCAGGACGACATCCTGAATGTCGCGGGCCGTCGCGAGATCTACAGCAAGGACTTTGCGGGCGACATCGTCGAAGGCAAGCGGACGCTGATGCTGATCCATCTGTTCAAGAACGCGCCGCCCCGCGATCTGAGCCGCCTCAAGGAGTATTTCGCGCTCTCGTACGCCGGAGCGCCGGAACGAACCCGTCGCGTGGATCCTGAACTTGATGGAACAGCACGGCAGCATTGAGTTCTCGCGATCGTACGCGCGGAGGTACGCGGGCGCGGCACTGTTCGAGTTCTCGCGCGCGTTCGAGGACGCGGGCGACTCGGAAGACGGCCGCTTCATCGAAGCGCTCGTGATCCACGCGCTCGAACGAAAGGTCTGACGACGTGTGTGCCATGATGCGTGAGCGCGACGCGGCGACGACCGCGATGGCGTTGCGCGTCTTGTCGTCGGGCTCCAGTCCGTTCGCCAGCCTCGACGCCGCGCAACTGGACGCCCTGCTTCAGAGCATGCCGATCTGGGACTACGCCCCGGATGAGTCTTTGATCATGATGGGCGATCCGGGCGACGACCTCGTCGTCATCCTGAGCGGATCGGCACAGGCGTTCATTCGTCGAGCCCCGGGTGATCGCACGATGGTTGGAGCCTTCAAGGCGGGGGACATCGTCGGCGAAATCGGCGTGCTCACCGGCGAGGCCCGCACCGCCGATGTGGTCGCACAGACCGAGGTCCGCGCCCTCCGGCTGGCCACCGCCGATTTCTCCGCGATCGCCAACGCGCATCCGGAAGTGCGCGTACTCCTGACGAACATCGTCGCCGACCATCTGGGACAGGGGACGTTCGACGGCCTCGGGGGCAAGACCATCCATGGTTGCCAGGTGAGGCGGTGCATCGGGCGCGGCGGAATGGGGGTGGTCTACGAGGCGGAGCGGCTCGACGGCGGCGACATCGTCGCGCTGAAGATGATGAACCACCGCCTGTTGTACCGGCCACGCGCTGTGCGGCGCTTCCAGCTCGAAGCCGATGCGCTCGAGCACCTGCGCCACCCGTCGATCGCCAGGCTCTACGGGCACTTTTCCGCATACGGCACGCAGTTCCTGGTGATGGAGTACTGCGAAGGACCGACACTCGCGCAGGTGTTCGCCGAGCATGGCTGCCTCGACGAGTCGGTGGTCAGGCCGATCGTGGGACAGCTCGCGGACGCTCTCCGCTACGTTCACGCACGCGGGCTGATTCATCACGATCTCAAGCCCTCGAACGTCATCCTGAGTCCGTCGGGACTCATCAAGCTCATGGATTTCGGTCTCGTGAGATCGGATCCGACGGACACCGTGGCGGCGACGCCCGGCCCGGAGGCCTCCGGCGAAGACCTTCTGGGGACGCCAAGGTACATGGCGCCGGAACAGTTTCGCGCGGGCGCCGTGGACAAGCGCATCGACGTCTACGGCCTGGGGTGTGTGGCGTACGAAGCCCTCGCTGGACGACCGGTCATCAGGGCGCCGAGCCTCGTCGTGGCCATCCACGAAAAGCTGACGTTCGTGCTTCCGCCGGCCGGGACGATCGGACGTGGCGTCAGCCAGGAAATGCACGAGTTGCTCGCGCGTGCGCTTCAGACTCGTCCCGAGAAACGAACGGTCGATCTGGACACGCTGGCGAGCTGGGCGGGCCCTGTCATCCTTCCGGCTCCGGGATCGCCATCCGTGTCGCCGGACGCGCCAACGGTGACCGACGACCCCTGCCCGCCGACGTAATGCGCCGCCGAATCCACGCCGGGCGATTTCCCACCGGGACACCGCGAATCGTCATCGTGGGAGGGACGGGCCAGGCGCTGTCGACTGCCGTCCTCGCGCTCGGCGAGCTGGGGTATGACCTCACGGTGATCGGGCGGCGTGCGCTCGCGCCCCTGCAGAAACAGACGCTCTTCGCGCGCGATCGCGTGCGCTACGAGGCGATGGACGTCTTCGCGCCTGAGAGCCAGCCGGCGCTGCGCGAGATCGCGAGCGCCGCGGACATCGTCGTCATGGGCGCCGAGCCGCACGCCATCGAACCCGCGCGGCTCGACGATGCGGTCTGCGGCGTGAAGCGCGTGTACGCGACGCTCCTGAATGCGAGCTACGCCACGGACGACAATGCGGCGCGAAGGCAAAGCGGCACGTGGCCCAGGCGCGTCGTGCGGATCGGATCGCCCCCGGCCGAGATTCCACGCGCGCCGCGTTCGCGGCGTGCCGGTTTCCTCGAGGATTCGGTGACGGCCGACGCGCTCCTGCAACGCGCGGCCGACGCCGACAACTGGCAGAACGCGTACTTCCAGGCGAAGGTGCGGTGCGCCACGGTGGCGCGCCAGGCCGTGAGCGCCGGTCTCGACCTGGTCACGGCCTCGCCCACCGGCGTGATCTCGTGGGCTGGTGACTGGGGGGACCGCGAGCCGATTCTGCAATTCTGCCAGGACGACCTCGATCTGCGCCCGCGCTTCCTGCCGTCGACGCTCACGAACGTCGTGCCGGGCGATGTCGTCGCGCGCGGCATCATGCTCGCCGCCCTCGCCGGGACGACCGGTGAGGTGTATCAGCTCGCCGGCCTCGATCTGCAAAGTGCCGAACCGCTTCGGTACCTGCTCACGGCGATGGGCGAGCCGGTTCCACCGGTCCGGATCTATTCGAAGCCGTCACTCGACCGCCAGGTGCGCTTGCTCCGCGGCGAATCGTTCCGTCGCAGCGCCAATGACATCGCGGAGTACAGCAGTCGCGCGTGGTCGAACGTCGGCCTGCTGTGGGCGAACGCGCGGTCGTTCGGCCTCCTCACGCCGCTCACCGTGATGAAGATCGCCGCGGATACCATGTCCGGATCCGTCGAGGCGATCCGCAACGTCTACGAGAATACGGAAACGGTGACCATGCGCGCGATCGGCATCAAGGACTGGCAGGTCGCGCTCCTCGCTGAAATGCGGTCGCGCCGCGCGGACAAAGTGCGCTCGCTCAATCACGCCGTGAGCGGCACGCGGTTCGCCGATCTGGCTTATCCGCCGGCCGCGACGATTTCCAGGCAATTACCCGGCGCGCTGGCGCGTCATGCGGCGTGGCTGGAGCGGCGCGGGTTGATTCGGCGGGCTACTGCGGCGTCAGCGAGATCTTGAGGTCACGCGCCGGAGCAGTCCCGCGAACGAAGCGCGCGCACGCCTGCCAGTTGTTGACCTCGTTGATGACTTTCAGCATCAGCACGTTCTGGCCCTTCGCCAGGGTCACTTCGATCTTGTCGGTGTCCTTCTCGAGCACACGCGTCTCGGCAAACCTGAAGATCTCCTTGCCGTTGAGCCACGCCTTGCCTTGATCGTTCGTGCTCAAGAGGAGCGACGCCTTCGTGTCGGCGTCGGCCAGGACGTACGCGACGGCGTAGCCTGCGACGTACTCGCCGCGCTCCTTTCCAAACGACTGGAGAAAGTCGATGAAGTAGTCGGAGGTCTGATGAGCGGTCCACGCGAGCTCGCGCCCACCCACCGTCACCTTGTCGTTGGCCCTGGGCCTGACCGACGCCTCCCCCTTCAGAAAGTCCTTGTCGATTTCCGACGCACCCGAGTCACCCTCGAGCGCGATGGGCGCCAGCACCAGCCAGTTGCGAATGAATCCTTCCGAATCCGGAGTGAACGTCTGGGCGCTGGAGATCACGAGCGCACTCGCGAGCACGACGAGCGAAGTTTTCATGGTCATCTCCCCTGCCAAGTCTACAATCACCCATGGTCGAACACGCCGCAGCGTTCCTGCACGGACTGCCATTGCTCTGCCTGTTTCTGAGCATCCTGCTGGGCACGATCATCGGCCGGTTTCACTTCAAGGGCGTCGGCCTGGGATCGGTCGTCGGGACACTCGTCGCCGGCATCGTCATCGGCATCCTCGCAAAGCCGGAACTCCCGGAGATGCTGCGCTGGTCCTTTTTCTATCTGTTCCTGTTCTCCATCGGATACTCGGTGGGCCCGCAGTTCTTCGGCAGCCTGAAGAAGGAAGCGTTCCCGCAGATTGCGCTGGCACTGGTCGTGGCATTTACCGGGCTCGCCGTGGTGGTCGGCGTCACGGCCGCGTTCGGATTCGATGAAGGGATCGCGGTGGGTCTCCTCTCCGGAGGCATGACGCAGTCCGCCGCGCTCGGCACGGGCCTCAATGCGATCGCCGAGCTGCCGATTGACGCTGCGGAAAAGGCGACCATGGTCGCGCACGCCCCGCTGGCTGACGCGATCACGTACGGATTCGGGGACCTCGGCCTGATCCTGTTTCTCACCTGGCTCGGTCCCAGGCTCATGCGCGCGGATCTGCGCCAGGAAGCCAAGGCCTGGGAGGCCAAGCTCGCCGGCGAGACGCGCCCGGCCGACAAGGCCCCGGGCGCGCACTACGGAATCCGTGCGTATCGCATCGAGAACGCGCGGGTGGTGGGCGCAACGCTCGGGTCGCTGGAACAGCGCTATGCGGACGCACGGCTGTCCGTGCAGCGGGTCGATCGCGGCGGAAAGCTGCTGCCACTCGATTCCACACTGGCGCTCGGTCCTGGTGACCGGGTGGTGGTCTCCGCGCAGCTCAAGGCGTTTGCACGAGCGGGAGAAGACATCGGACCGGAAGTCGATGATCCAGCGCTGCTCGCGGTGCCGGTGAAGACGGCCACGGCCGTGGTCACGAACAAGGCGGTACACGGTCGAACGATTGCCGAACTTGCGCAGATGCCGAACGCCCGTGGCGTGTACCTCGAATCAGTGCAACGCGGCACCGAGCTCATGCCGCGCGAGGTGTGGACAGTCCTGGAGCGGGGCGACGTTCTCCGCATCGTCGGCGCCCCCGATGACATCGAGCGCGCCGGGCGTCACATTGGCTTTGTCGAGCGCGACGTCTCCGGGACCGATATGACCTTTCTGGCCGCCGGGATCTGCCTGGGGATTCTGCTCGGCATGGTCAGGCTCAACGCCTCAGGGATCGTTCTCGGCCTTGGAACGGCGGGGTCGATTCTGGTGGTCGGTCTCGTTGGCGGCTGGGCCCGCAGCCGCTACCCCGTCTTCGGAGCGATTCCCGAGCCGGCGCAGCGTCTGCTCATGGACATCGGACTCATCGTCTTCATCGCGGTCGTCGGCCTGCACGCCGGACCTCACGCGGTGGAAGCGTACCGCGCGAGTGGCGGCGCATTCTTCGCGAAGATTTTCCTCGCCGGCGCCATCGTGACGGTGGTGCCGCTCGCCGTCGGCGCAGTCGTGGCGCGCCATGTCTTGAAGTTGAGTCCGCTCATGACCCTTGGCGGCCTTGCCGGTGCGCAGACGTGCACGCCCGGTCTGAACGCCCTCAGGGAAGCGAGCGACAGCAACGTCGGGTCACTCGCGTACACCGTGCCCTATGCGATCGGCAACATACTGCTGACGATCTGGGGACCGGTCGTGGTGGCCATCGTGCATGCCATGCGAGGGTGACGGCACAGGCGCTGCCGCTGAAGTACGGGCGCTGCCGCTGAAGTACGGGCGCTACCGCTGAAGTACGGGCACTATCGCTGAAGTACGGGCGCTCGTCTACCGCCGCTTAGTACGCGCACTCGTCCTTCCCCGCTTCAGACGCGCGTACTTCCCCGCTCCAGACGCCCGTACTTTCTGCTGTAGAAACCTCAGACTTGGCGAATCGCGCGCACGCGGCGCGGAAAATCCTTGTCGTCGAAGTGCGCGCGGCCGAGATCGGCGAAGTCGATGTGCGCCGCCATGTCGGCCGTCTGCTGCGACGACGCCCAGTAGCTGAAGTTGTCGGTGACGCCGCGGTCGCCGAAATCCGCGGCGCCGGTCGCGTGCAGGTTCTTGTACATCAGCGATCAGCTCGTCGCGCGACGGCAGGAACCAGCCGGCGACGCCGTTCACCTCGAGGTTCGCGCAGAGGTGCGCGGCGGTGCCGGGATCGGCGCACGCGGCCAGCATGTCGCGCGTGTTCTGCGCGGCCGGTGCCGACCGCCGTGCCGCGCGCGCCGGCGATCGGCCGTGCGGAAGCAGCCCCACTTCGCGCCGGCGCTCTGATCGAACGGCGCCGCCTCGAGATAGCGCCAGCCGTCGGTCGCGAAGTTCGGGTTGACGTAGAAGATGTAGCCGCCGGCCGGGCCGACGTCGCCGGGCGCGTAGTCGCGCGTCGGCAGCCACACGCTCATCTCGCCGGCGCCGCGATTCGCCCACAGGTAGTACGGAATGAGCGTGACGCTCTGCGCCGGGCTGCGACGGATTGCGTCACGCTCCGCGCGTGCGGTCCGGATCGCCGTGACGCCGCCGACCGAGCTCCTTGTTCGTGAGCGTCGTCAGTGCGCTCGCCGGATCGACGAGCAGCGTCGAGCGCCTGGCCGCCGGTCGCCGTCCGGCCACTCCGCGCAGTAGACGATGGGCCCGCGCTCGATGGCGACCTTGCCGCGAGTGTCCTTCACGCGCGCGTCGGCGACGACGCGGCGCGGCGCCATCGGGAAGCTCGACGTCGATGACGTCGCCGTTCTTCCAGACGCGATCGATGTGACAGTAGCCGAGCTTGTCCGGCGTCGCAGGCACGCGGCTGCCGTTGACGGAGACACTCGCGTGTCCCGCGGGCTTGTCGCCGTACGAATACAGACCGCCGGGCAGCGGCCGCGTTGCGCGCCCAGCCGGGAATCCGCAGCTTGATCGCGCTCCTGCACGCCGTCGCCCGCGCGCACCGTGATCGTCGAGGCGCCGCCCCACGGCATCTCGCTCTCGACCGCGAGCGCGAGCGGCTGCCCGGCCACGGTGAACGTCGTCTCGCTCGAGACGTAGAGATTCACGAAGATCGCGCCGGCCGGTCCCTGCGCGTAGATGTATCCCGGCATCGACGCCAGGAAGCGCACGAGGTTCGGCGGGCAGCACTCGAGCGACGCGCGCTGCCAGCGCTGGTCGCGCCCGTCGCCGGCGCTGGCGAGACGATTGACGTAGAAGAAGCGATCGCCCGACGCCGACACGCCGCTGAGCGCGTTGTTGTACATGCCGCGCTCCATCACGTCGATGTACTTGCTGTCGCCGGTCGCCAGGAACAGCCGATGGTTGAGCGTCATGAACATCAGCACCGCGCACGTCTCCGCGTACGCGGAGATGTTCGGCAGCGACGTACGGCTCGCCGAAGCCTTCGTTGCCGGTCGTGCCGACGCCGCCGGTGATGTACATCTTGCGCTCGACCGCGTCGGCCCACATGCGCTCGGCCGCGACGAAGTACTCCTTGAGACCGGTGAGCACGCCGACGTCGGCCAGCGACACCATCAGCGTCACGCCGTTCACCGCGTGACCGACGGCCTCGCGCTGCTCGAGCACGGGCTTGTACGACTGGTTGTGCCGGCTGCGGTTCACCGAGTTCTCGAGCCCGCGGATGTCGAGGTAGTGCTTCGCGAGATCGAGATGCTTCCGGTCGCGCGTGACGCGATAGAGCTGGACGCAGTTGATCGCGTCGCGCTCGCCGCCGGAGAACGGCGGGTTGCGGCGTCTTGAAGTCCTCGTAGAGCGCGTCGGCCGCTTTGATCGCGCGGTCGATCAGCTCGCGGTTGCCGGTGACGTTGAAGTACGTGGCCGCGACCTCGAAGCCGCTGTTGCCGCGGCCCGCCGACTGCGCCGTCGATCGAATCTGCGCGTCCACCTGCGCCTGCAGCGTGGGATCCGGATGCGTCTTGAGCGACATGATCGCGGCTTCGAGCATGTTGCCGCCGAACTCGCGCTCGCCGTCGACGAACTTGTGCACCTCGAAGGGAATCGTGACCGCCGCGTTCAGATCGACCTTCGGCTTCCAGAACGCGTCCGTCAGCCTGACGTCCGAGAAGCGCAGCGGCTGGATCGGATAGTCGCGGCCGGTGCGGTACTGCGCCTGGCCGATCGGCACGCCGGCCGGCCGCTGCGCCTCTGCCGCCGAGGCGCCGAACGTCCGGGAGAGGACCGCGGCGGCCGCAGCGGAGGAGGTCTTCAGGAACTCGCGGCGGGCGATGGCCATGGCGACCGATCTATTTCTCCGGCGTCGGCGCTGCCGGCAGCGATCGCAGGTAGGCCCAGAGCGCCTGCATCTCGACCTCCGTCATCTTCTGCGCGTAGGGCATGAGCGAGCTCATCGGCGGCTTCATCGGCGTACCGTCTGGCCGGACGCCCTCGCGCATCGCTTTCGCGAACTGCTCGTACGTCACCTTGCCGAGACCGTCCGGATGCGGCGTCAGGTTGCGCGCGGGCGCCCAGCTGGGATCGCCGCCGACGATGGGCCCGCCGGCGAGGCTCGGGCGATGACACCCGACGCAGATGCTGGCGATGTGCTTGCCGAACTCCGTGGTCACCTCAGTGGCGGGCGGCTGTGCCGCGTGCGTTCCCTGATGCGTATCGATTGTCTCGGCCGACGGGCGCATCTGACCGGTCGCGAGCAGGAACTTGCCGAGCGGCCCGAACGAGGGCGCCGGGACCTCGTTGTCCACCGGCGGCTGCGACCGGACGTACGCGATCACGTCAGACAGTTCCTGGTCCGACATCAGTTTGAAGTCTTCTGACGGCATCACCGCGGGCTTGCCGGTCGGCAGCACGCCGTGGCGGACGATCCGATCCCAGTCGGCCGGCTTGTAGTTGACCGTCCGGCTGCCCTTGCCGCTGGTGATGTTCGGCCCGAGCAGGCGGCCGATCGGGAACGCGTCGATCATCGTGCCGCCGCCGAAGTTCTTCCCGTGGCACTCGGTGCAGACGTATCGCGATTCCACCAGGTGTTTTCCGCGCTCGATGGCCGCTGGGTCGCCAGTCGGGACCGGAAACTCGTACGCGTGGACAGTGAATGTCTGCCCCAGAATGCTATTCGCGGACACGGTCGCCCAGATATACGCACCAATCACCGCAATGAGTAGAACGCCAACAAGAATGGCCAGGATCTTCAACAGTTTTCTCAAGACGAATGCCTCACTTCCAGGGGTCACTTTATCGTACGAGGCGACGTCCTTTCTCAAACGGGCATCGCGGCGTCGAACAGGGAACGAGACTTGCTTCATAGTTTCGCTCGCGGCGATACAGCCGAACTCCGACATCCCGGTACGATTGATTACCTTCGGGATACTCGGTAGCGGCACCGACTCGGCTACCGCTCGAGAACTCATTCGCGCCCGTCAGCGTTCGCGACGGCCACGGAATGTCGCGGGAGCCAGCCTTCGCGGCCGAACGCAATGGGCGTATCGCCATGAGGGGCGACCGGATGTTCGAGCGCCACTTCGTTGCTTACGGCGTGCGGATCGGACTCCGCGTCGACTGTCGGGCGCTGCTCGACACGCTCGAACAGGATCCGGAACGCCTGCACCTGCCGTTCGGCTGGCGCGCGGTTGAAGACCACGAGCCTGATGCTCCCGTGTCCGTCCGGTACGAGCTTCTTACCGGTGTATCGGGTGGAGCGTGGCCGTCATACCGTGTGTATGCCGGAACGAACCTGGTCGCGGAAGTGCGCAGGTTGACGGATGTCAGGGCGGGCGCTGGCAGCACACGCGGAGCTCTTCGTCGCGGAGCGCGCGCCGGACCACCTCTTCGTACACGCTGGTGTTGTCGGCTGGGAAGGCCGCGCCATCGTCATGCCCGGCGCCAGCTTCGCCGGCAAGACGACGCTCGTCCAGGCATGGCTCGAGGCGGGTGCGACGTACTACTCCGATGAGTTCGCGGTTCTCGACCGCGCCGGAAGAGTGCATCCGTTCGCCCGTCCGCTGGCGATCCGAGACGGCTCGACCGCGTTGACTCGCCGCGTGCCGGTCGCGGCACTGGGCGCCGAGACCGGGACGACGCCCCTGCCCATCGGACTCGTCCTTGTGACCTCGTACCGGGCCGGCGCTCGCTGGCGACCGCGCCGCTTGACGGCGGCCCCGACGCTGCTCGCGCTGATGCGCCACACCGTCGCCGCTCGCGGGAACCCGGAGCACTCGATGCCCATTCTGAAGCAGGCGGTGAGCGGTGGCATTGCGTTCGCCGGTCTACGCGGCGAGGCTCGCCCGCTGGTGTCCGCGGTTCTCAGGCACGTCCGAACGCCAATGCTGTCCGCGCTGCCACGACGAGGAGCGATCTGATGTATCCACGACAGTCTCCCACCACACACACGGAGCAGCTGGGCGACGAAGCGTCGGTCTACGACTGGGCGCGCGCGCAGGTGCACGCCCTCAACCCGACCGCGGCGCGCGTGTGGCGGCAGTGTGACGGTGCCACGAGCCCTGACGCGATCGCGGCGGCCTTGCGCCGGGAGATGGGGATCCCCGAGGCCGAGGCGGTCGTCGACCTGACACTCACGCAACTCGCGCGCCTTCACCTGCTGGAGCTGCCGGTCGAGTCGCGCGGCGATCGACCGGCGACGACCCGGCGCTGGCTGCTCGGTCGTGGCGTGGCCGCGGCGATGCTGCCGGCGATCTACTCGATCGTGGCGCCGTCTCCCGTGGAAGCGCAGTCGCCGGGGCCGGGCGCGCCGACGCTGACGAGCGTCGCGCCGAATCAAGGCATCCAGGGCACCACGGTGGCGGTCACGCTGACGGGCACCAATTTCGTCGTCGGCGCCACGACGGTGACCGTCAGCGGTGGCGGCGTGACGGTCACCAACGTCGTCGTGGGCAGCAGCGACGTCGCTGACCGCCAACTTCGTGCTCGATCCGGCCGCCGCTGTCGGTGCCCCGCACGGTGACGGTCACGACGGCCGGCGGGACGAGCGGCGCGCAAACCTTCACGATCAGTCTGCCGGCGCCGGGCGCGCCGACGCTGACCAGCGTCGCGCCGAATCAGGGCATCCAGGGCACCACGGTGGCGGTCACGCTGACCGGCACCAATTTCGTCGTCGGCGCCACGACGGTGAACGTCAGCGGTGCCGGCGTGACGGTCAACAACGTCGTCGTGGGCAGCAGCGACGTCGCTGACCGCCAACTTCGTGCTCGATCCGGCCGCAGCGGCCGGTGCCCGCACGGTGACGGTCACGACGGCCGGCGGGACCAGCGGCGCGCAAACCTTCACGATCAATCTGCCGGCGCCGGGCGCGCCGACGCTGACGAGCGTCGCGCCGAATCAAGGCATCCGGGGCACCACGGTGGCGGTCACGCTGACGGGCACCAATTTCGTCGTCGGCGCCACGACGGTGAACGTCAGCCGGTGGCGGCGTGACGGTCAACAACGTCGTCGTGGGCAGCACGACGTCGCTGACCGCCAACTTCGTGCTCGATCCGGCCGCCGCGCTCGGTGCCCGCACGGTGACGGTCACGACCGCCGGCGGGACAAGCGGACCGCAAACCTTCACGGTCAATCTGCCGCGCGCCGACGCTGACGAGCGTCGCGCCGAATCAAGGCATCCGGGGCACCACGGTGGCGGTCACGCTGACGGGCACCAATTTCGTCGTCGGCGCCACGACGGTGGCCGTCGCGGTGGCGGCGTGACGGTCAACAACGTCGTCGTGGGCAGCAGCACGTCGCTGACCGCCAACTTCGTGCTCGATCCGGCCGCAGCAGCTGGTGCCCGCACGGTGACGGTCACGACGGCCGGCGGGACGAGCGGCGGGCAAACCTTCACGATCAACTGCCGCCGCCCGGTTCCGCGACGTTCACCTTTACACCGGGCGGTCCGCAGACCTTCACAGTCCCGCCGGGCGTGACGACGCTGACGGTGACCGCGCAGGGTGCACAAGGAGGTTTTGGGTCCGCTGGCGGCCTGCGGAGGAAGCGTGACAGCGACGCTGACCGTCGTCCCGGGTGAGATCTTGAATGTCTTCGTCGGAGGCCAGGGCGGAGCGGGTGCGGCCGGTGGGTTGGGCGGCTTCAATGGCGGCGGGGCAGGCGGCACAGGTACCAGTTTCTTCGGCGGCGGCGGAGGCGGGGCGTCCGACATCCGACGCGGCGGTATTGCACTGTCAAATCGCGTAGTTGTCGCAGGGGGCGGTGGTGGCGGCGCCTTCACTGGCGTCGGCGGCGCAGGAGGGGGCACAACGGGTGGCGCTGGCACCGCCAGCCCGCCCAACGTGACCGCCGCTGGCGGTGGCACGCAGTCGGCCGGTGGAGCGGGGGGAGTGAACTCCGTCGAGCACTGCCAACAATGGTCAGCCCGGGGCTTCCGGCACCGGCGGCGCGGGCGGACCCGACGTGTTAGGTGGGGCAGCCGGCGGCGGAGGAGGTGGCGGCTACTTCGGAGGCGGCGGAGGCGCTGGCGGACGCAGGCGATCGCTGGCGCGCCGGGGCTGGTGGCGGTGGATCGTCGTTCGCGCGACCCGGTGCGACCGGCGTCGTGCACACGCAAGGCGACCGCGCTGGCAACGGCGAGGTCACCATCACCTGGTAGGTTCTGGCTGACCGCTGTCCCTGCGGCACGTTCGCGATGCCTGTCGCTGTACGCGTCGCTGCCACGACGAGGAGCGATCTGATGTATCCACGACAGTCTCCCACCACGCACACGGAGCAGCTGGGCGACGAAGCGTCGGTCTACGACTGGGCGCGCGCGCAGGTGCACGCCCTCAACCCGACCGCGGCGCGCGTGTGGCGGCAGTGTGACGGTGCCACGAGCCCTGACGCGATCGCGGCGGCCTTGCGCGTGGAGATGGGGATCCCCGAGGCCGAGGCGGTCGTCGACCTGACGCTCAGGCAACTCGCGCGCCTTCACCTGCTGGAGCTGCCGGTCGAGTCGCGCGGCGATCGACCGGCGACGACCCGGCGCTGGCTGCTCGGGCGTGGCGTGGCGGCGGCGATGCTGCCGGCGATCTACTCGATCGTGGCGCCGTCTCCCGTGGAAGCGCAGTCGCCGGCGGCGGGCGCGCCGACGCTGACGAGCGTCTCGCCGAATCAAGGCAGCCGGGGCACCACGGTGGCGGTCACGCTGACGGGCACCAATTTCGTCGTCGGCGCCACGACGGTGACCGTCAGCGGTGGCGGCGTGACGGTCACCAACGTCATCGTGGGCAGCAGCGACGTCGCTGACCGCCAACTTCGTGATCGATCCGGCCGCCGCGGCCGGTGCCCGCACGGTGACGGTCACGACGGCCGGCGGGACGAGCGGCGCGCAAACCTTCACGATCAGTCTGCCGGCGCCGGGCGCGCCGACGCTGACCAGCGTCGCGCCGAATCAAGGCATCCGGGGCACCACGGTGGCGGTCACGCTGACGGGCACCAATTTCGTCGTCGGCGCCACGACGGTGACCGTCGGCGGTAGCGGCGTGACGGTCACCAACGTCGTCGTGGGCAGCAGCGACGTCGCTGACCGCCAACTTCGTGCTCGATCCGGCCGCAGCGAGGGTGCCCGCACGGTGACGGTCACGACGGCCGGCGGGACCAGCGGACGCGCGGATCTTCACGATCAGTCTGCCGGCGCCGGGCGCGCCGACGCTGACCAGCGTCACGCCGAATCAAGGAATCCAGGGCACCACGGTGGCGGTCACGCTGACGGGCACCAATTTCGTCGTCGGCGCCACGACGGTGACCGTCAGCGGTGGCGGCGTGACGGTCAACAACGTCGTCGTGGGCAGCAGCGACGTCGCTGACCGCCAACTTCGTGCTCGATCCGGCCGCGGCGGCCGGTGCCCGCACGGTGACGGTCACGACGGCCGCCGGGACCAGTGGAGCGCAAACCTTCACGATCAATCTGCCGCCGGCGACCGGGCACGCCGACGCTGACGAGCGTCTCGCCGAATCAAGGAATCCGGGGCACCACGGTGGCGGTCACGCTGACGGGCACCAATTTCGTCGTCGGCGCCACGACGGTGAACGTCGGCGGTGGCGGCGTGACGGTCAACAACGTCGTCGTGGGCAGCAGCACGTCGCTGACCGCCAACTTCGTGCTCGATCCGGCCGCCGCTGTTGGTCCTCGCATCGTGACGGTCACGACCGCCGGCGGGACGAGCGGCGCCGCAAGGCTTCACCATCAATCTGCCGCCGCCGACGCTGACGAGCGTCTCGCCGAATCAAGGCATCCGGGGCGACCACGGTGGCGGTCACGCTGACGGGCACCAATTTCGTCGTCGGCGCCACGACGGTGACCGTCGCCGGTGGCGGCGTGACGGTCACCAACGTCGTCGTGGGCAGCAGTACGTCGCTGACCGCCAGCTTCGTGCTCGATCTGGCCGCAGCGGCTGGTGCCCGCACGGTGACGGTCACGACGGCCGGCGGGACGAGCGGCGCGCAAACCTTCACGATCAATCTGCCGCCGCCCGGTTCCGCGACGTTCACCTTTACGGGCGGTGCGCAGACCTTTACGGTGCCCGCCGGCGTCGTCAGCATCACGATTGAGGCCACGGGCGCGCAGGGCGGCGCGGGCGTCCCGTCGCGGCGAGCGGCGGCATCGGCGGCCGGGCGGTCGGCGACGGTGTCCGTCGCGCCGGGCGCGTCGCTCACCGTGCGTGTCGGGGGCCAGGGCAGGCTGGCGCGGCCGGATCAATCGCGGCCGGTGGCTTCAATGGAGGCGGCGGCAGCACGGGAGACGGCGGCGGCGGCGGTGGTGGCGCTTCGAGCGTGCGTGATGGCGCCACCCCGCTGGTGATCGCAGGCGGCGGCGGGGGCGGCGGCGCTGGATCCGAGCGGCGGTCGGCGGCGGGAACGGCGGCGCCGGCGGTGGTCTCACCGCCGATGGCTGGCGCAGACCGTCGCCGGCGGGGGCGGCGGGGGCGGCGGAGGCACGCAGGCCGCTGGCGGCGCCGGAGGCGCCGGCGGCGGCAGCGCGACGGCCACCGACGGAACCGCGGGCGTGGCGGGCACGGGTGGAACCGGTGGCAGCGACCAGCCAGGACGTGCATGGGCGGCGGCGGCGGTGGCGGCGGCTACTTCGGCGGCGGCGGTGGGGGCGGGGGCACTCCCGGCGGCGGGGGCGGCGGGGGCGGCTCGTCGTTCACGGCGCCCGGCGCGACCGGCGTCGTGCATGAGCAAGGGGTCAACGCCGGCACGGTTCGGTGACGATTTCCTGGTGATCGCCTGAACCGGTCGGATCACCTGCGCGCGACGTGATCGATGGCGACGCTGTCTGACGGCGCGTTCCGGTTCTTGTCGCTGTGTGCGCAGCGGCCGGGATCTGCGGCGGTCGCGCAACGGCTCCCGTCTGCGCTGTCGGCTGTCCCGTCGTTCGACGAGCTCGCGACCGCTGCGGAACAGCACGGCATGGAGCCGCTCGTGCTCGCGCACATCGAGCGGACAGGTCTGGCGATTCCGGCCGACCTTCCGTGCTCGCCTCCGGGCGAGGCGGACGCAGCACGCGCACGCGGCGGCAGTCCGGGCCCGGGTGGTCGCTGACGTCGCCTGCGCGATGGCGCAGGCGGGGGTGCCATTCCTCGTCCTGAAGGGTGCCGCGCTCGCGCATCTGGTGTACGGCGATCCACGGCTCCGGCCGATGCGCGACGTCGACCTGCTCATCCGCAAGGCCGACGCCGGACGTGCGCTCGACGTCCTGATGCGCTGCGGATTCAGGCCAGGCGGCATCGCCGTCCCCTCGCGTCACCACCACTTGCAGGGGATGGCCAGGACGCTGGAGGGGGCGACCGTCACCATCGAGCTGCACCACGAGCTGATGGTGCGAACGCCCTTCGTCGAGCCGCGCGACTATGACGATCTGATTCGCCGGTCTCAGCCGTTCGAATGGGGCGGCATGACCTGTCGGACGCTCGGGCGCGAAGACATGCTGTGGCACGTGTATGCCCATGCGTTCGTGATCAACACGCTGCGCCCCGGCGCGATTCGGCTGCTGTCGGTCGCAGATCTCGTGCACGCCACCGAGGCGTGGATCGATCAGATCGATTGGGCGCGGCTCCGGCGACAGTACGCGCCGCCTGCTGCGAGCGCTGCACGTGCTTCACGATCTGGTGCCGTGGTCGCCGCACGTCGCGGAGGTGTTGCGCGAACAGGTGGAGCGTCCGGCCACCGCCGTCCGTGCCTATCCGATCGATTCGGATCCTGATTGGTCCGTCAGCGCTGATCCCGGACGTGCTCTGGCCGCCGGAGTGGTGGTTCCGGATGCGATACGGCATCACGGCGTGGCCTCGCTGGGTGTGGTTTCGCGTCGTCGGCCATCCCGCACATCTCGCGCTCTCGGCAGGACGGGCCGTCATGACGCGCCTGACGCGCCTACTTCGGCCCCGCCTCACTCACTCGGTAGAATCGGCCGGTGCGCTCGACCAGGACGCCGGCACCGCCGTCCGGAAAATTGAAGAACCGAACGTCCCCACGCTTGTCGCCCGACAACTGGCGGAAGGTCGTCGCCGCGCCCGTCGCGTCCTTCACGCCGACGCGATAGACCGGCTGGTTGCGTTCGCCGAGCGGGCGGGTCGTCGCAAACACGTTGCCGCTGACCAGGTCGGCCACGAGCGCCGTGATCGACTGGAATGATGGACTGCTGACGGGTCCCGCCAGGCCCAGAAACGGTGCGCCTTCGCGACCGACTTCGGCGACCGGCTTGACGAAGCCGGCCTCGTCAGCCGGGATGCGCGCCACCGAGTTGCCCACCTGGTCGATGAAGAACGACCCTTCGCGCGAGCGGCCATCCACGGCGGCACGCCCCCAGCCGAAGTTCAACGGCGTGGTCGCGCCGACCAGCTCGCGCACCAACACGCTGTTCAACTCGTCCGCCACCCAGCCGCCAGGGTCGACGAACACGAGCCGCGCCTCCGCGCCCTGCGCCGTAAATCACCAGACGCTGGCAGTTGCGCACGCCAACCGCCACCGGCGCGACGTCCGCCGTGGCCACGTCGATCCGCAGGATCTTGCTGACGTGGTTGGACAGGCTTTGCGTTTCGGTACGTCCATCTTCATACGAGTCACCGTTGTCGCCGGGCGAGAACAGAAGCGTCCGGTCGTCGACCATCACCAGACCTCCGCCGGTGTGCCCCTCCGTTCGCACCGCCATGGCCACGACCGGCCGTTCCTCCTTCAACGTCCCCGCCGCGAGCGTGAACTCGTACAGGACGTACCACGCGTCGCTGTCGACACGCCGCGACGGCAGTTGCTTCGTGCCCCTGGGCACGGCGGTCGACAGGAACACCACGTAGACCTTGGAACCCGCTGCGTTGGCCGCGACGTTCAGCAGCCGTTCCGTGCCGATCAAGCGCAGAGCCGATGGCGCGGTCTTCGACGTCAGGATCTCATGCGCACGTTCGCCGTCCCATCGGAACAGGCTGCCGGCTTGATCGATCAGCAGCAGGTCCTTGCCGGCGACGACCGGTGCGGCGGGGTTGACGTGCACCGGCATCTCGCCGGCCGGTTCGAGCACGATGGCGAGCGGCGAGGTCGCAGCTGCCGGCGGGACGATCTTCTGTGGTGGCGCCTGACCCAGCAGTCCTGATCCGAATCCGATGGCAGCGAGGGTCACGAGGCGCATGCCCCAAGTCTACTCGCTGGACGGTGGGGTCAGACCGTGGGGTCAGACCGCTGGGGGTTCGGGGTCTGACCCCGCGGTCTGACCCCACTACTCGCTTTTGAGCACCATCGCGGCGTTCGTGTTCGCCGCGCGACGCGCCGGCCTCCAGATGGCCACGAGCGCGGTCACCGCGAACGCGAGAGCAGCAGCGAGCAGCAAACCCGGTTCCGCGGGACGAACGCCGTGCAGATAGCCTTCCAGCACGCGCCCGAGCGCCACCGCGCCCCATGAACCGACCAGCACGCCACCGGCGATCACGATCGCACCCTGACGGAGGAAGAGCTTCATGATCGCTGCGGCGTCGGCGCCGACCGCCATCCGGATCGCGATTTCTTTCTGGCGCTGCCGCACCGCGTACGCGATGACGCCGTGCATGCCGACGAGCGCCAGCCCGCAGGCCGCGACGGTATAGACGGCGAGCAGCCACGCCAGGAAGCGGGGCCGCGCGCGCTCCTGCTCGATCGCGGCGTCGAGCCGGCGTGGCGCGCCGAGCGCGATCTCCGCGTCGATGGAGGCGACCGCCGCGCGCAAATCGGCTTCCCATGACGAAGTTCGGGGATCGCGAAGATAGATGAAGGCAAACCGGCCCGGCTCCTGGAGGATCGGCACGTACGCGTCGAGCTGATCCGTATCCGTGTGCGTCTGCCGCACGTCGCCGACGACGCCGACCACCTGCCGGTTCCGTCCAGGTCCGCTCGCGTCTTCGCCTGCGATCGAGAGAGACTGCCCGACGGCCCGCGCGCCCGGCCAGAGCCGCTCGCGCGAGCGCAGCGCTGACGATGACGACGGGATCGGCGCCGGCGGTGTCGCGGGCAGTGAAGTGTCGCCCGTCGAGAAGAGCCATCCCGATCGTCTGAAAGTACCCGCCGGTCACCCGGATCACGCTCGCGGCCGCCTCGACGCGTGCGGGCGCGCTCGCGCTCGTGTGCACGCGGCTGGCCGACCGGGTCTGCAACGGCCAATAGTCGCCGAGGGCCACCGAGGTGCTGCCCGCCACGCCGGACAACTGCGCGGACAGCCGTTCAAAAAACGTCGTCCGGCTGGCCGCGTCGGGGTACGACCGCTGCCGCAGCGTCAGGCTGGACGTGACGACCCGCGATGCGTCCACACCGAAATCCACGCGCAGCATGCTGAGCGCGCTCTGCAGCATCAGCCCGGCGCCGACCAGCAGGGTGATCGACCCGGCCACCTCGACGCCGATGAGCACGGATCGCGCGCGTTGCAGGGCGCGCGAGTCCGTTCCCCCGCGCTGGCCCAGCAGGCCGGTCGAGAGTCGCGAGCCACGCAGCGAGACGAGCGGCACGAGGGTGAACACGAGCGTCACCAGGAGCCCGCATCCGAGACCGATCGCGAGCACCGTGCCGTCGATCGCGACGGCGCCGGTCCCGCCCGGCACGCGACGGCCGAGAAACTGTTCGACCGCCGGCGCCAGCGACCGCAGCGCTGCCGCGCTCGCGGCCAGGCCGGCCGCCGTCGCGGCCGCCCCGAGCACGAGACCTTCGACGACGAGCAGCCTGGCGAGCTCGGCGCGGCTGGCGCCAAGCGCCATCCGGATGGCCAGATCCTTCTCGCGCCGCCGTCCTCGCACGAGCAGCAGCACCGCCACATTCGCCGCCGCGATGACGAGCACCAGCGCGGCACCGGCGGCGATAGCGACGAGCATCGGACGAGCCGTGCCGACGTAGCTCTCCTGAAGTGACGTCACCCGCATGCGCCAGGTCTCGGGCAGCGTGCCGAGGCCGGCGCGCACGAATGACGTCAACCGGTCGGCGGCGACGTCCCGCGAGACTCCGTCGCGAACCCGCACGAGATAGGGGTACGTCGGCGCTCGCAGCGGCGCCAGCACTTCACTGTAGGTGTTGACGTGCCAGAAGCCCGGCGGCAGCACGCCGACGATGGTGAACGTCTCGGCTTCGTCGGGCCGATCGCTGACGTACGCGCGGAAGGTCTGACCAACAGCGGCCGAGTCGCCGCGAAACCTCGACTGCCACAGCGCGTGGCTGATCACCGCGACCGGCGGCGCGCCGGGCTGATAGTCGCGGTCGTCCAGCATCCGGCCCACCGCGGCCCTGACGCCCAGGCCGCGGATGTAGCCGGGCGTGATCCAGGCGCCCGGAAGGGACAGCGTGTGCGCGCCCGGCGCGCCGAGCAGGTAGAACACGTCGAGGTCCCACGAGATCAGATGCTCGACGACGTCGTCCGTCGCCCGCCAATCCAGGCGTTCGAGATTGTCCGGCCAGTTCTGCCCCGGCTCGGCATAGTCCAGACGGTACAGGCGGTCGGCGGCGGGATACGGCAGCGCGCGCAGGAGGTACGCGTTCACGACCACCGCCACGGTGATCGCAAGCGCGAGGCCGGCGCCAAGTGTGCCGACCGCGACGGCCGTGAATCCGCGGGCGGCTGCCAGTGAGCGAACGGCCGCACGAAGCGACGTCAGGACCATGCGCTATTCTGCGCGCAAGCGCCGGCTATTTCGGCCCCTTCCCCGTAATCACCGTCTTGGTAGCGATCTCGGTCCGGGGTTCTTCGACGATCTTCGTGGCCGACACCTTCATGCCCTTCTTCAGATCAGAGGCGGAGGCCGGCTTGCCCTCCACGACGAACCTGAACGACTCGGGCACCGTGTAGGCGCGGTTCTGGCCGTTCTCGAGGGTCAACACGACGTAGTTTCCCTGCGCCCACCAGACCGTGCCGTTGGTGACGGTCGCGGTGCGGACGGTCACCGGTTGCGTCGTGGTGGTGGCCGTGGCGGTGAGGACGGTTCCCAGCTTGAGGTCGCCGATGAGCCTGTTCTGTCCGTCGATGACGAACTGCCGCCCCGGCTGGACTTCGAAGACGCGGTACAAGCCGCTCGGCAGCAGTTTCGCGACGAGCAGATTGCCGTCGATCCACATCACCTCTCCGGTGATCTGTTCGGTCTTGACCTCGGCTGGGCCCGCGGGCGCCGTGGTGGTGGCCTGCGCAGCGAGGCCCGTCGCCATGGCCACTACCAAGAGACCGGTGCTGATTGCGCGTACTGCACGTCATTTTTTTCTTCTCCTTGGTCGCCGCAGGGGGAGGCGGGCGCCCGACCGTCCCGCTCCAGCACGATTCGTTCCAAACCGCCGCGCGGGATTTCGCGGTGCGAACGCCGCTCCTGATCGGTCCGCCTTGATATGTCGTGGGCGACGGCCGCGAGGCGCCCGAGCCCACTCCTCTTGACAAACTAGAGGAATCGCATATGCTCCGTTCCTCTAGTTTGTCTGGAGGTACCGAATGGCAGAGGACGTGAAGGCGAGCGGGCTCGTCCAGGGCACGCTGCACATGCTCATCCTGAAGACGCTGGCGCTCGAACCGCTCCACGGCTACGGCATTGGCGTCCGGCTCGAGCAGATCAGTCGCGGCGCCTTTCAGGTCAACGCAGGATCGCTGTTCCCGGCCCTGCGACGGTTGGAACGGGACGGGCTGATCAAGGGCGACTGGCGGGTCACCGAGAACAACCGCCGCGCGAAGTACTACAGCCTGACGCCCCCCGGCCGGGCGCAGCTGAAACGCGAGACGCGCGACTGGGAAGCTCAAACGACGGCCATTGCCAGGATCCTCGGGGCGTCCCTCGGAGAGTTGTGATGACGTCGCTCAGGCGCCTGATCGCAGGAGTGAAGGCGCTGTTTCGGGGGCGTCGAGTGGACCGGGAGCTCGACGAGGAGCTGGGCGAGTACCTCGAGACCTCAATCGAAGAAAAGATGCGCGGCGGGATGGCTCGGGGAGACGCGACTCGTGCGGCCCGCCTCGAACTGGGCAGCCTCGAAGCCGTGAAGGACCGGACGCGCGACGTCGGTTGGGAAACACGGGTCGAGAGCCTCGGGCGCGACTTCCGATATGCGACGCGAACGCTGCGCAAGTCGCCGGGATTCACCTCCGTCGCGGTGCTCACACTCGCCCTCGGCATTGGCGCAACGACGGCGATCTTCAGCCTGCTCGATGCCGTCATGTTCAAGTCGTTGCCGGTCAGAGATCCCGGGCAGCTCGTCCTGGTCGGCGGATCTCAGTACCCGGTGTTCCAGGCCTTTCGACAGCACTCCGATATCTTCGAGGATCTTCTTGCCACGAGCGGCATCACGCCGCTCGACGTCGAGACACAGAACGGCGTCCGCGAGCGAACCGCCGTGTCGCTCGTGTCGGGGTCGTACTTCTCGACCCTCGGCGTCCAGGCGGCGATCGGTCGGGTCTTCGCGGCCCATGATGACCGTGTGGCCGGGGCGCATCCCGTCGCGGTCGCCAGCCACGGGTTCTGGCAGCGCAGATTGGGCCGCGATGCCGCCATTGCCGGCGAGGTCGTTCGCATCAATGGCACGGCCATCACGATCATCGGCGTGACGCCCCCGGGTTTCTTCGGTGAACAGGTGGGCCTGTCGCCGGATCTGTGGCTGCCGCTCACGATGTGGGGGCAGGTGGTGCCCGGGCGAAATCTGCTGGAGAATCCTGGCACCGGCTGGCTTCGGATGATCGGTCGCGTCCGGCCAGGCGTGAACGTCTCCACTCCGCAGCCCGAGCTCACTCAGACGTTTCGGCGAGTGGTCACGGAAATCTTCGGGCCGAACATGCCCGACGACGTGCGGCGAGACACCACGAGAGCGACCATCACGCTGGAGCCAGCGGGAAATGGCCTTTCAATTTTCCGCGCGCAATTTGGACGCCCGCTGCAGCTTGTGATGGCCGCTGTCGTTGTCGTTCTGCTCGTTGCATGCGCCAATATCGCGAACCTGCTCCTCGCGCGCGCCACCGCGCGGCAACGCGAGACGGATGTGCGCCTGGCGCTCGGCATGAGTCGAGCGCGGCTGGTCCAGCAGTTCCTGACGGAAAGCCTCCTCCTCGCGGCGCTCGGTGGCGCGGCCGGCGTGGCGCTCGCCTGGCTGGGACGGGAAGCGCTGCTTCGTTTGATTTCGGCGGACGGGTCGCGGCTTCCGCTGGCCGTCGCGACCGACGTGCGGCTGCTCGGCTTCGTCACGATCGTTTCGTTCGGGACGGCGATCCTGTTCGGCCTCGCGCCTGCCTGGCGCTCGGCGCGAGCGAACCTCGTCACGTCGCTGGTCGCACGGCGCGACGGGAGCGCTCGCTCACAACGGCTCGGCTCACTGCTGGTCGTCTCGCAGGTCGCGTTCTCGCTGGTGCTCCTGATGGGAGCCGGATTGTTTCTGAGAACCATCGCGAATCTGCGCGAGGTTGATCTGGGCTTTGCGCCAGAGCGCCTGCTCATGGTCGATGTCAATCCGCAGACAGCCGGATACAGCGGCAGTCGAGCCGTCGCGCTCAGTCGCCGGCTTCTCGACGGGCTCATGGAGATGCCCGGCGTCTCGTCGGTCAGCCTTTCAGAGCATGGAGTGCTGACCGGCACGGACAACTCAACCAATCTCCTGCGCCCGGAGGGGTTCGTCGCCGGACCGGACGGCTTTCCGCGAACGCGTTGGGATGTCGTTGGCCCTCGGTACTTTTCGACAATCGGCACGCCGGTGATCTCCGGTCGGGACTTCAGCGACCGGGACAATGCGGCCTCGCCGCTCGTGGTCGCGATCAACGAAGCCATGGCGCGGCTGTTCTTCGGCGAGGCGAACGCCATCGGCCGACGTCTGGTATGGGACGTGAGCGGCGGACAAAAGGGATTCGAAATCGTTGGCGTGACTCGTGACGTGAAGCAGCGCGATGCGAGAGAAGAGCCGCCACCTCGGTTCTACCTGCCCTACCTTCAAATCGCAGAGGTTCCGACCGACCTGGATTCTGGGGAGCACGCGGTTTCTCGTGCGTACCGCCGGGGATCCGGCGACGCTCGCGCCAGTCCTGCGTGAGCGAATTCGCTCGGAGGATCCGCGGCTGTCTGTCGTGAGCCTAGACACGGGACCCGAGCTCGTGAGCCGCACGCTCGTTCGCGAACGGATGCTGGCGACACTCCTCGTCGCCTTCGGCGCGCTTGCGGTCGGGCTGGCATGTCTGGGCCTGTACGGCCTCATTGCCTATCACGTCGCTCAGCGCACGAACGAGATTGGGATACGGATGGCGCTCGGGGCACAGCGTGGCGATGTGCTGAGCGCGATCCTGCGACAGGGTCTCGGGTGGATCGCCGCCGGCATCGCCGTGGGGATTCCCCTGGCCCTGAGCGCATCTCGCGCGGCGCAAGGGTTGCTGTTTGGGCTGAGCGCAAGCGACCCGGGTTCGCTGATTGGCGCGGCGGCGGTCATGTCCGCGATGGGCCTGCTCGCCGGCTACCTTCCGGCGCGCCGGGCCATGAGAGTGGACCCGCTGATTGCGCTGCGCCGCGAGTAGGAAGTCACCTCGGCCCCGCCTCACTCACCCGGTAGAACCGGCCGGTGCGCTCGACCAGGACGCCTGCTCTGCCGTCCGGAAAATTGAAGAACCGAACGTCCGCACGCTCGCCACCCGCTAACTCGCGGAAGGTCGCTCGTCGTTCCCGTGGCGTCCTTCACACTGACGCGATAGACCGGCTGGTTGCGTCCGCCGAGCGGGCGGGTCGTCGCAAACACGTCGCCGCCGACCAGGTCGGCCACCGAGCGCCGTGATCGACTGGAATGACCGACTGCTGACGGGTCCCGCCAGGGCAAACAGAGGCGCGCTGTCGCGACCGACTTCGGCGACCGGCCTGACGAAGCCGGCATCGTCAGCCGCGATGCGGTCCACCGAGTTGCCCAGCTGGTCGATGAAGAATGACCCTTCGCGCGAGCGGCCATCCACCGCGGCACGCCCCCAGCCGAAGTTCAGCGGCGCGGCAGCGCCCACCAGCTCGCGCACCAGCACGCTGTTCAACTCGTCCGCTACCCAGCCGCCAGGGTCGACGAACACGAGCCGCGCCTCCGCGCCCCGGCCGTAAATCACCAGACGCTGGCAGTTGCGCACGCCAACCGCCACTCCTCCCCGTGAAGACTCGAGCCGAATCTTGCTGACAAATGCTTCGGAATCAGCTCGATCTTGTCGCCGAGCGATTCCTTCAGCGTCCCCGCCGGGCGCCGGCGGCCAGCGTCTCGACGAACCGTTCCGATGGCCCGCAAGGCCGCCCACGTTTTCGCCGACAGCGCCGATGACTCCGCCGAGCAGACTGCCGATCCCGCCCCCGGTTCCGGCCGGACCCGACTGCCGGTCGGTGCGCGAGGTCGACGCGGACCGTTCGGCCGCCTCGCGAACGAGGCTCGGCAGTACGTTGGACGGGCCGGCTGATCACTCAGTCCGTAACGCAATCAACGGATCGACCCTCGCCGCTCTTCTCGCGGGAAGGGCGCCGGCAAGGAGCGCCACGCCCAGCATGAGGACGACCGCCGCCACGATCGTCGCCGGGTCATTCGGGGTCACCCCGAACAACAGGCTCTGGACCAGACGCGCGAGGGCGAGCGCGCCCGCGAGCCCCATCACGACGCCCATGGCGACGAGGGCCATTGTCTGGCGCAGCACCCTGCGGACGACGTGCCAGCGGTCGGCGCCGAGGGCCATGCGGATGCCGATCTCCTGAGTGCGGCGCGCCACGCTGTACGAGAGCAGGCCGTAGAGACCGATCGACGTCAGCGCCAGCGCGAGCAGTCCGAACAGCGTCGAGAGAAACGCGAACTCGTGCTCGCGCACCAGCGTCTGCTCGATCTGCTGCCTCTGCGTCCGGAAGTCGTAGAGATAGAGGTTCGGTGTGAGCGTCTTCGCGAGCTCACGGATCGGCGCGGCGACGGACATCGGATCGCCCGCGACCCGGACCGCAAAGGTCCCCGGCGATGCGCTCTTCATCGGCATGAAGACGGTGGGCGGCGTGGGCTCGCGAAGCGTCATGTACTTGGCGTCTCGCACGACGCCCACGATCTCGAGGAGGTCCGGCTCAGCGACGTCATGCTCGACCGAGCTCTTCGAGATGCCGATGCGCTGCCCGACAGCCGTGCCGTTCGGAAAGAACCGGTGGGCCAGCGTCTCGTTCACGAGCGCCACCCGTCGCGTCACGTCCTCGCGTGCGAGCGGCCGGCCGAGCGTCAGCGGCATGCGCATCGTGTCGAAGAACGTGGGTGAAACCTCCTGGGTGTAGACCGTCCTGTCCTCGCCGGCGCCTCTGGGCTGTCCCGGCACGATGAGGTACGGCATCGCGAGATCGCCGCCGAGCAGCGTGAGCTGTGAGAGCGTCGCGCTCTGCACGCCCGGAATGGCGCGCATGCGATCGCCGAACTCGGCGTACAGCGCGAGCACCTGGGCGGTTGCCGCGTCGGTCCGGGCAATGGCCGGAGGATTGCCGCGGAACAGCAGGAGATGATCGGCCTCGAACCCGACGTCTGCCGTCTGCAGATTGCGCAGCGTCCGCACGAAGAGCCCGGCAGTGACGACGAGGAGCAGCGACAGCGCGACCTGGGTCACGAGCAGCGCCGGACCGATGCCTGCGCGGCGCCGCCGCGGCGCGCGCGTCTCTTTCAGTGACGCGTGCGGATCGACGCGCGTCGCCCGAAGGCCCGGCGCGAGGCCGATGAGGACGCCGATCAGCCAGGACACGACGATCGTCAGGGCCAGGACGCGGAAGTCGAGCCGGGACTCGATGACGAAGGCCGGATCGGCGCGCGTGACCAGCGCGTAGAAGACATCCCTGCCCCAGTAGGCCAGCAGCACCCCGAGCGCGGCGCCGGACGTCGTGAGGAGCGCGCTTTCGATGAGGAGTTGGCGGACGAGCCGTCCGCGGCTTGCGCCGAGGGAGCGTCGCACCGCCATCTCCGGCCGCCGTGTCTCTGCGCGCGCGAGCAGGAGGCTCGCGATGTTCACACAGATGATGAGCAGCACCGTGCCGACGATCCCGGCGAGGATCGCCATTGTGTTCGTCACGCGGCTTCGCTGACCGTTCAGGCCCTGGCTGCCCGAGCTGACCTCGAGACGCGGCAAGTCAGAAGGATCGGTCTTGCCCTTCTGGCTGCGCCAGGCCTCGAGTGCCGCGGATTGAAAGACGCCCTGCAACTCCTGCTGGACGCCTGCCTGGTCCTGGCCGGGCGCGAGGCGGCCGAACAGCCGGAGCGGCCAGACCCACGCCTGCTGCATCCGCGCCGTGAACTTGTTGCCGCCGACCCTGGCTCCTGGACCGAGCGGCAGGAAAAAATCCGGCGAGTCGCCGACCTCGCCGGTTCCGGTGAATCCTGCCGGCGTGACGCCGACGATCGTCGCGCGGGCGGGATCGAAACGGAGCGTCTGCCCGATCGCGTACGGATCGCCGCCGAACCGGCGCTGCCAGTAGCGATGACTGATGACGGCCACGAGCGGCGCGTCGGGACGGTCGTCGTCCGGCGTGAGCAGACGGCCGAGCGCCGGCGTCGTGCCCAGGACCGAAAAATATCCGGCCGAGACCATGTGGCCGCGGTCGCTGTCGTTCGCGCCCGGCGCGCTTTGCGTGGTCGTCGCCGAAGCGAATCCGAAGACGCCGGCCAGCGTCTTCGTTTCGGTCTGAAATCGCTGCAGGGCGAGCAGCGGGAACGCCGAGCTCGAGCTGCGTCCGGTCGCCGGGTCCTGATTGATGCCGGCGATCGACACAGGAGGCATGGCGTTCGGAGACGCCGCCCACTTGAAGAGCACGAGCGCATTCGGGTCGGTGACCGGCAGCGGCTTGAGCAGGATCTCGTTGGCCAGGCTGAAGAGCGCCGTCGTGGCGCCGATGCCGAGGCCAAGCGTCAGCACCGACACCGCCGTGAAGCCGGGCTGCCGCCGCAGCATGCGCGCGCCGAACTTCACGTCACGCCAGAACGCGATGACGGCTGACTCCCAGAGGCCGGCGCGCACTTCGTCCTTCGCCGCCGCGAGGCTGCCGAGCTCCGCGCGTGCCGCGCGTGAGGCGTCAGGTGGCGACAGACCCTCGCGCTCGCGCTCCGCGACGGCGCGCTCGAGGAAATCGGCCATCTCCTCGTCGAGCTCGCGATCGACGAGGTCCCGGCGAAACAGCCCGCGAAGCCCGGCGGTGAGTTTGCGCAGCATGACGGCTCCTTGGCGCTCGGCTCTTGGCTCTCGGCGCTCGGCTCTTGGCGTTCAGGCCTCGAGCAGCCTGGCGATCGCGGCGCTTCGTCTCCGCCAGTCGCGCGTTTCTTCCCTGAGCTTCCGCCGGCCCGCGTCGGTGATTCGGTACACGCGGGCCCGGCGATTGTTCTCGGTGGCCTGCCACTCGGCATCGACGAGTCCATCGCGCTCGAGGCGGCGGAACGCCAGCAGGAGCGAGCCGGGATTGACGCGGAACACGCCCTGACTCACCTGCTCGATGCGCCGCGCGATGCCGAACCCGTGCATCGGCTCGAGGCGGAGCGAACGCAGGATGAGCAGATCGAGCGTGCCCTGAATGACGTCCGTGGATTCCCCGGCCATGCAGTCGAGGCTACGAGTATCTCATCTTGGATGTCAAGATGAGAGAAGACTCCCCTTGACAGCCTAGGAGAGCGCCGGTTACTATCCTAGCCAGGCTAGGAGAGCAACACCGGTGACCAACAGCGCCGACCTGCTGCCGGGCACCCTCGACATGCTGATCCTGAAGGCCGTGTCCCTCAAGCCGCTCCACGGCTACGGCGTCCTCCTCCGCATCGGCCAGATCTCGAACGACGCGCTGCAGATTGCTCAGGGATCGCTCTACCCTGCGCTGTACCGGCTCGAACACCAGGGGCTGATCTCGTCAAAATGGGGTGAAAGCGAGAACAAACGGCGCGCGAAGTACTACACGCTGACGCCGGCGGGACGAAAACGGCTCCGTGAGGAGGCGGCGGGCTGGAACCGGCTGGCCGCGGCGATCGCGTCGGCCCTGAACACGACGCCGGACGAGGTCTGAGGGAGAGGCGCAGATGCTCGCACGCCTTCGTTCGCTCGCACGCGCGCTCGCCGGCCGCCGGCGGTTCGAAGACGAGATGTCCGAAGAGATGCGGTTCCATCTCGACGCGTACGCGAACGACCTCGTGCGATCGGGCATCGATCCCGCGGAGGCGCATCGCCGCGCGCGCCTCGCGTTCGGCGGCGTGGAAAGCGTCAAAGACGACGCTCGCCGGTCGCGTGGCTTGCGCTACTTCGACGAGCTGCGGCAGGACCTCCGCTACGGACTCCGTCAGATGAGACGGGCGCCCGCGTTCACGGCGGCGGCGCTGCTCTCGCTCGCGCTGGGCATCGGCGCGAACACGGCCATCTTCACGTTGCTCGATTTCGTGGCGATTGGTCGCGTGCCCGTGCGCGACGTGCACCAGTTGTATTTTCTCGGCCACGGCTCAGGCGACACGCCGAGCCTGAGTTCCAACTACCCGCTGCTCGAGCGCTATCAGAGGCAGGCGAAAGTTTTCTCCGGCGTCACCGGCTACAACCATCGGCAACTGAAAGTCCAGACCGCGGCGGGCACCGAGATCGTGGACGGGCAGTACGTCGTCGGCAACTATCACGACGTCCTCGGCGTGCCGTTCGCCCTCGGTCGCGGGTTCTCGTCGGAACCGGACCAGCCGTCCGAGCGCAGCTTCATCGCCGTCATCAGCGCCGGCTTCTGGGATCGACGGTTCGGCCGCGACCCGAACATCGTGGGCCGGACAATGGACGTCGACAACAAGACGGTGATGATTGTCGGCGTGACCGCGCCACGGTTTCACGGCCTGCGGCCGGGCACCGACTTCGAGGTCACGCTCCCGCTCGCGCTGCGAATGATCGACGACCCTGACTACCGGACGATGCGCGATACGTGGACGAGCCTCACTCTTGTTGGACGGGTCGCGCCCGGCCAGAGCGAATCGCAGGCCCTGGCCGGTCTGGATCCGATCTTCCAGACGTTCTGGATGGAGCCCGACAACGCGTGGGCGCGCCCCAAGTCCGAGACCCGGCACCCGGTCCGCCTGAGTCCGGCCGAGCGAGGGACGAGCGGACTTCGCACCGCGTACGCCGATCCGCTCTACGTGCTGATGGGCATGGTCGGGCTCGTGCTGCTCATCGCGTGCGCCAACGTCGCCAACCTGCTGACCGCGCGTGGCCTCGCGCGGCGGCGCGAGCTCGCGATTCGGCTCAGCATCGGCGCCGGCCGTCTGCGTCTCGTCCGTCAGCTCCTGACCGAAAGCTTCCTGCTCGCCGTGGCCGGCGGCGTTCTCGGACTCGTGATCGCCATGTGGAGCACGACGGCCATCGCCGCGATCCTCAGGGGCGGCGTCAGCCCCATCGCCATCGACGTCAGCCCGAACGGCAGAGTGATGGCGTTCACCTTCGCCGTCTCGCTCCTCACGGGCCTCATCTTCGGCCTGGTGCCGGCGCTGCGGGGCGCGCGGCTCGATCTGACGCCCGCGCTCAGAGCGAGTGGGCACGGCAACGGCCGTCTCCGGCGAATGGCCTCAGGAAGCGTGCTCGTCGCCGGTCAGGTGGCGCTGTCACTGCTGCTGCTCGTCGGCACAGGGCTCCTCGTCCGGACGCTGGTCAATCTCAAGACGCTCGATGCGGGATTTCAGAAGGGCCAGCTCCTGCTGTTCTATTTCGACACCCGAGGCACGAAGTCCCAGGTCATGAACCTCTATCAGCCGCTCGTCGAGCGGCTGCGCACGCTGCCGGGCGTCCGCGCGGCCTCGGTCTCGACGATGAGCCCGCTCGCGACCAACTCGGAGACGCGCGGCATCCGCATCGCGGACGACGCCACGCCCGGCAGAGTCCGCGGCGTCGTCAACAATCGCGTGACGGCGGACTACTTCTCGACGTTCGACATCCCGATTGTTCGCGGCCGAGGCATCACCGGAGACGCGCTCGCGACCGCCGGCAGAATCAGTGTCGTCAACGAGACGATGGCGCGGGAGTACTTCGGCGGCGAGCCGATCGGTCGCGTGTTTGCCTTCGGCGCGTTCCCGAACGTGCCGGTGACGATCGTCGGCGTCGCGCGCGACGTGCGCCAGTTCCGGCTCCGGGAGCCGGTCACGCCGATGGTCTACGTTCCGCTGGATCAGGCCGAGGAACCGCAGTCGCTCCTCACGGCGGCCCTCCGGACCCGGGCGGATCCGCGATCGATTGAAGCGGAAGTGAAGGCCGCCGTGCAGGCGACGAACCCCGACATCGTCGTCAGTTACCTGCGAACGATGGACGAGCAGATCAATACGTCGCTCCAGCGCGAGCGATTGCTCGCGACGTTGTCGATTGCCTTCGGCGCGCTCGGGCTCGTGCTGGCGTGCGTCGGCTTGTACGGCGTCATGGCGTACGGCGTCGCCCGCCGGTCTCGCGAGTTCAGCATTCGTCTCGCCCTGGGCGCGACGCGCGCGGCCGTCCTCTGGCGCGTCCTCCGGCGAGACGCTCGTCGTCATCGCGTTCGGCATCGCGGCCGGGCTGGCCGGCGCGCTGGTCGCGAGCAAGTTCCTCTCGACGTTCCTGTACGGTCTCACGCCGACGGACCCGGCGACGTTCGGCGCGGCGGCTGTCCTGCTCCTCGCGACCTCGCTCGTCGCCGCATATCTGCCGGCCCGGCGGGCGGCCTCGGCTGACCCTGCTCGCGCGTTGAAGGTCGAATAGGTCTGGCCGAGGCCGCCGCGAGCCGTTCAAAACGAGTACTTCAGCCCGGCTTGCCCACTCAGAATGTCAGACATAATGTCTGACATGAGATCGTCGATTACGGTGAGAGACCTGCAGAAGCATCTCAAGCGCGTTCTCGCGCGGGTCGAGCGCGGGCAGACCCTGCAGGTCACGCGGCGGCGGCGTGCGGTCGCGGTCCTGGCCCCGCCGCGAGCGGCCGGTTCCGAACCATGGCCTGACCTCGATGAACGTGCCCGCGCCGTGCTCGGCGATCGTGTCATCTCGCCGGCCGCGTCTGAACTGGTCGTCCGCGAGCGCGGCGACCGGTGACGGCCTACTTCGATACCAGCGCGCTGGTCGCCGCCTACGTCACCGAAGCGCATTCGCAGGCACACCAGGAGGCACCTCACGCGGAGCCTGGACCTGATGCATGTCGCGGTGGCACTGGAGCTCGGATGTCGAACGTTCGTGTCCGGTGACCGCCGCCAGCTCACGGTGGCCGGCGCCATGAAGTTACGGCCCATCGACATCACCCGGTCCCGTGCCGGAGCCCCCCGCCTCAGAAGATAGCGCTCTGCGCGCACGTCCGGCCGGGACAGTTGGCGTGAGAGGATACGTCTGGAACGCCGCAGCGGTGCGCGCTGTGCGCGTCGCGCGCCATGTGGCCATTCGATACGGCGAGCACCGTGACGATTGCGCTGGCGGCCCTGTGCCTCGCGGGCGCGGCGGTCTCGAAGGCGCGTGTCACGTGGCGTCTCGCGCTCGTCGTGCTCGCCGCGCTGGCGCTGCGCGTCGACGCGGCCCGGCAGGAATCGATTCATGCCTGGGACGAGCGCTTCCATGCTGTCGTCGCGAAGAACCTCATCAGCCACCCGCTGACGCCGACGCTCTACGACCGGCCGCTCTCGGCCAATCCGCGCGCGCCCTGGACCGAGGCCCACGTCTGGCTGCACAAGCCGCCGCTTGCGCTCTGGATGATGGCGGCGAGCATGGCGACGTTCGGCGTGAACGCGCTCGCGATGCGCCTGCCGAGCGTGCTCGCATCCACGCTGGGTGTCGTGCTCACGTTCGCCATCGGCCGCCGGCTGTTCAGCGACTTGTCGCGCCGAAGCTGTTCGCGAAGCGAACGGTCAGCGAAGGCGGATCGCGTCGGGCTCCTCGCGGCCGGCTTCCAGGCGGTGAATGCCCTGCTCGTGAATCTCGCCTCCGGCCGCCGCGCCGCCGATCACGTCGACACGGCGCTCATCACCGCGGTCGAGCTCGGCGTCTATCTCTCGATCGCGGCCGGCACGCGCCTGCCGCCCTCCCGCGCGGTCCTCGCGGGAATTGCGGTCGGCGCGGCCGTGCTGGCCAAGTCATTTCCCGCGCTCGCGGCGGTGCCGGTCGCGATCGTGTTCTGGTGGGCCAGCGAATCGGCGTCCGCCGCCGCGGCCCGTCTGCTGTGGCTCGCGATCGGCGCCGCCGCGATCGCGGGCCCGTGGCTGATCTACACGCGGCTCGCGTTTCCGGTCGAAGCAGCGCAGGAGCTCGACTACACGCTCCGGCACATCACGACCGTCGTGGAGAACCACGGCGGTACCTGGTGGTCGTACTTCACCGCACTGCCGCGCCTGTACGGCGAGCTCGTCGCCATTCCCATCATCTGGTTTGCGGTCCGGACGGCCACCCGAGCGGCCCGACGGCCTGCCCCGAGCATCGTCGAGGGGCCGGCGGCCGCGGCGACGCTCACCTGGTTCCTCGTCCCGTACGTCGTGTTCTCGCTGATGGCGACGAAACTGCCGGCCTTCGTCGCGACGGCCGCGCCGGCGCTGTTCCTGATGCAGGCGGCCTTCTGGTGTCATCTTCGCGATCGCCTGCCGACCTTCGGCGGCTGGACCCGGCGCCTTGCCATCGTGCTCCTCGCCCTGCTCGCCCTGCTTCCGGCGCGACAGCTCCTCGAGCCGACCGGCCCGCTCGAGATCCGCGACCGCTTCCCGGCGTGGACGCGCGAGATGACGGCGCTTCGAGACCGGCTGGGCGTCGAGGACGCGGTCATCTTCAACATGCCGCGCGCGATCGAAGTCATGTTCTACAGCCCGTACGTCGCGTACACGCGTATGCCGGTGGACGAGGAGGTGCGGATGCTCCGGGGTCGCCGGATTCCGATCGTGATCTACGAACCTGCGGGCACCACGGTCAGCGTCCCGGCGGACTGGGGGGCGCTCATCCTGCGTGGCCCGTTCGAGTGACTCGCGGCTGGGGCCGGCTCACTTTCCGGCGGCAAGCTCCGTAAACCAGTTCAGCACGATATTCAAATGTGCTCCGGACTGTTCTTTGACCACGACAAAATGATTCCCGTCGTTCGTCACGGCGTAGTTCGGAATCGTGAGGCCGCCGCCAAACGCGTAGCGGCCTGAGAACAGCATCACGGGTCGGCGACAGCTCCGGACCGGCAGGCGTGATCGTCAGACGTACGGACATCATCTTGTCGCCGCTCCGGTAGAAGATCTCGCCGCCCTTCGGATTCCAGACCGGATGCAGGCCGACGGACGACGAGACCTGAAGCCGCCGATCCATGGCGGGATAGGGCTGCAGAAACACTTCGCTGCTGCCGAGCTCGTTGGACACGTACACCACCCACTTGCCGTCGGGCGACAACTGTGCGCCGCCCTCGTACGCCGGCCGTCGAGAGCAGTATGCGCGGCTTGCCGCCGGCCAGCGGGATGGCCCTGATGTCTCCGGTGGTCGTCGCCGCGATCTTTGTGTAGAGCAGCTCCGTTCCATCGATCGAGAACCCGGTCGGAAACTCGCTGGACTCGGTGCCTGCAATCTGCGCAGGTTTCGACGAGCCATCGACCGGCTGCAAGAACAGGCCGGCGGGCGATCGAAACACGACGCGGCCGCCATCTCGCGTGAAGAGCGGAAATGCCGCCAGGGTGCTGCCGTCAGTGAGCCGCGACAGCGTGCGACGCTCGAGGTCGAACAACCACAGGCCTCCGCCGATCTCTTCGAACATGAGCTGTTTGCCGTTCGGAGACAGGCGTGGATTGGCGGCCACACGAGGCACCCGCAGAACGAGATGCTCCTGACCGGTCCGTGAGACCGACACCAGCTCGCTTTCCGCCGCCGCCGTCCCCGCGTAGACGAGCGTCCCGGTATTGGACACGGTGAGGATGGCGGAGACGCCACGATTGCGGACGACGCTGACCTCCCGAAGCACGGGGGTGGCGTCACCGGCGATCTGCAGGCGCTGGCGATCGAAAGAAGCCGCCAGCAGCGCGGTGTCGCGCACGAAGAGCAGGTGACCCGAGGCCGTCAGCACGGGACCCGACGCCCGCTCGACGACGGTGGTCCGGGACATCGTGGTGAGAGAGAGCGCCTCGATGCGCGCAGTGTCGGGTGATTCCGGCCGCGCCGAGACGAACAGGAGCGCATCGGTGTCGGGCACGGGGACCGGTTGAGACTCGACCGCGGTCGAGCCCGGGCGTCGGCTGGGTCAACTGCGTGGCCGCCGCGCCCGGCGTGGCGCCCGACATCCACAGGCGTCCGTCCCTGGTGAAGACGACCCGGCCCTCGGGCAGCCAGCCTCCGTAGTACTCACTCGTGGTCGGGGTGACGAGCTCGACGAGGCCGTCAGTGAGCCTGACACGGCGAAGCGAGGTGTCCGACGTCCCGACGAGCAGTTCCTTGCCGTCGAGGGAGAACACACACGAGACGGCCGATTCGGTGCCTTTCACCGGAACCACGTCGAGCCTGTCGAAGTGGCGCAGGAAGACCTGGCGCACGCCGTTTCGAACGCCGACGATGGCCAGCGACGAGCCGTCCGGGGCGAGGCTGACCGCCGCACCGACGGCCGTGTAGAGCTCCACGCCCTGCGGGAGCGCGATCTGCAGGCGGCGAACGGCTGCGACGCCGGTGTCCGGGGCACGGCGATCGCTCGCAAACATCCCCACGACCGTAGAGAGCGACGCCACGGCGATCGCCCATGGCAACGCGCGCCGCCAGGCCGGTGCGGCCGCGATCGAAGCGATCGGCACCGTCGGTGTCGGCAACGCGCCTGACGACATCGATCGCCCGGTCAGCTCGCGTTGCGCGTCGTCAATCGCGATCCGCGCCTCGCCGATGTCGCGCAATCGCTGCTTTGGATCCTTGGCAAGGCAGCGGGCCAGCAGCGTGCGGAGGCTCGACGGCACCGCCGGCGGGAGCCTGGACAGATCGGGGTCGCGCTCGATGACCTTCGCGAGCACCTCGCTCACGTCCTCGCCCTTGAAGGCTTGCTCACCGGTCAGCAGCTCGACGAGCACGACGCCGAACGACCAGATGTCCGCGCGGCGATCGACCACCTTGCCGCGCGCCTGCTCGGGCGCCATGTAGGCGGCGGTGCCCAGGATGAATCCCATCTGGGTGGCGCGCGCGGTCAGCGTGGGCGAATTCATGCCGTCCGCCGAGGCGACGCCGTCCGGCGTCAGCGCCTTGGCGAGGCCGAAGTCCAGCACTCTCACCGTGCCGTCGTCTTTCACCTTGATGTTGGCGGGCTTGAGATCGCGATGGACGATGCCCTGCTCGTGCGCGGCTTCGAGGGCATCGGCGATCTGGCGCGCGATGGGGAGCACCTCGGCGAGCGGGATCGCGCCGCGGGAAAGCCGGTGGGCCAGGTCCTCGCCGTCGACCAGCTCCATGACGAGGGCGTGAAGCGGGCCTTGCTGTTCCAGCCCGTGGATGTGCGCGATGTTCGGATGGTTCAGTGCGGCAAGCGTGCGGGCCTCGCGCTCGAATCGCGTGAGGCGATCCGGATCGGCCGCGAAGTGCTCCGGCAGGATCTTGATGGCGACGTCACGTCCAAGCTTCGCGTCGCGGGCCCGGTAGACCTCGCCCATTCCACCGGCGCCGATGTGGGCCAGGATCTCGTACACACCAATGCGAGTGCCGCTGGGGAGCGCCATAGACAGGGAAGTCTACAGCAAGGGGACCTCCGCTCGCCTTCGCCCGGCAGCCCGGCCGGCACAAGGCAGGGCGATAGCCGGCGCCCGGCGGCGCCTGCTACCCTCTCGGCCTCGCCATGACCGACGAGGCCTCCACCACACCGCGCCGTCTCGACTCCATCGACGTCGTCCGCGGCGCCATCATGATCCTCATGGCGCTCGACCACGTGCGCGACTTCTTCGGGGCGCCTGGCGTCAATCCCACCAACCTCGCGAGCACGACGGCGCCGCTCTTCTTCACGCGCTGGATCACGCATATCTGCGCGCCGGTGTTCTTTCTCCTGACGGGCACTGGAGCGTTCCTCTCCCAGCGCCGGCGATCGCGCTGGGAGTTGTCGCGATTCCTGTTCACGCGCGGCCTGTTGTTGATCCTGCTGGAAGTCACCGTCGTCCGGTGCCTGGGCTTTCAGTTCAACGCCGACTATCGCGTCACGCTGCTCGTCGTCCTGTGGGCGCTCGGCTGGGCGATGATCGTCCTCTCGGCACTGGTGTTTCTCCCGGTCTGGCTGGTCACCACCCTCGGCATCGCCATGATCGCGGGCCACAATACGTTCGACGCGGTGCGGTCCGCGCACCCGCTCTGGGTCATCCTGCACTCACCTGGATTCGTGCTGAACGAGCCTCGGTACGTCGTGTTCGTCGCGTACCCGCTCATCCCCTGGATAGGCGTGACGGCCGCGGGCTTCGGGCTTGGCCAGGTCTATCTGTGGAGCCCGGAGCGCCGCCGAGTCTTCCTCCTGCGCCTGGGCCTCGGCCTGGCCGCGGCGTTCGTGGTGCTTCGCATCGTCAACCGCTACGGCGACCCGGTGGCATGGACGACGCAAGCGTCGGGGCTGTTCACGGTCCTGTCCTTCCTGAACGCGAACAAGTACCCGCCATCGCTGCTGTTCTTGTTGATGACGCTCGGCCCGGCGCTCCTCTTTCTTCGCGCGGTGGACGCCGCGACGCCGCAATGGCTCCAGGCCGCAAGGACGTTCGGCAAGGTGCCGCTGTTCTACTTCCTGCTGCACCTGCCGCTCATCCACCTGCTCGCCACGATGGTCTGTCTGGCGCGCTACGGATCGGCGCACTGGATGTTCGAATCGCCAGACCTGGCGCACTATCCCTTCACGGCGCCGCCCGGATGGGGCTTCTCGCTGCCGATCGTCTACCTCATCTGGATGCTCGTTGTCGTCGCGCTCTACCCGGCCTGCCGTTGGTTTTCGGCTGTGAAACAGCGGCAGCCTGGCGGCTGGCTCAGCTATCTCTGAACGTGAACCATCTCAGATCCGAACGGCGTGCAGCCGCCCGTCGACTGCAATGAAACGACCCTGCAGTCCGGTGCCGTGACCACCGCTGAAATGGCCGCTCGGGTTCAGCGTCGGGATGTATCCGAAGTTCGGCGCCGCCGTCTGCGTGGTTTTCCGGGACTTGCCGAGCGAGGCGGGCTTGAACCTCCCGTCGACCCGTTTTACCTGCGATGACTGGTCCATGAGGAACGCTCCTGCTTCGGTCGCCGGCAGTGGCCGGGCGAAAAGATAGCCCTGCGCGAAGTCGCAGCCCATGCGTTTCAGTTGGTCGCACTGCGTCGCTGTTTCTACACCTTCGGCCGTCACCGTCAGGTCGAGTTGCCCCGCCAGCATGACGACCGCTTTGAGAATCGCGGGGTGCCGCCGCTCGCGCGTGAGGAACGAGCCATGGAGCTTGATGCCGGAGATCGGAAGCTCATGCAGGCACGCGAGCGAGGAATAGCCCGTGCCGAAGTCATCGAGCACAATCCGGAGTCCCGCGTCTCGCGCGCGCGCGAGCACCTCGAAGGCGGCGGGGAACGGACCAATCGCCGTCGACTCCGTGATCTCGAGGACGAACCGGCCCGGATCGACACCGGTTTCGTGAATCGTCGCGAGCAGATCATCGACCAGCCCGGGATCGAGAAACTGCTGGGCGGCGAAGTTCACGTTGATCGAGAGGTCGTCCGCCTCGGCCGATTCGGCCTGCCAGGCCGCGAGCTGCCGGCACACGTCTCCAAAGAATCTTCGTCCCACCGGGACGACGGACCTGTTTTCCTCCATGACCGAGATGAATTCGGCGGGTGCGAGCAGGCCGCGGTCCGGGTGCTGCCAGCGCAGCAGCGCTTCGAAGCCGCACACCCGGCCGGTCACGAGGTCGATGATGGGCTGGTAGAACGGCACGAATTCGTGACGATCGACCGCCTGCCGCAGGTCGGTGTCGAGCTGAAGGCGGCTGAGCACCTGCGCGCGCATCGAGGCGTCGAACACCTCGGCCCGGGCCTTTCCCAGCGTCTTGGCGCGGTACATGGCCGTGTCCGCGTCGCGAATCACTTCTTCCGGGGTGCCGTACGTCGCCGGACCGAAGGCAATGCCGACGCTTGCCGACAGGTACACCTGCCGGCCGTCGAGATCGAAGGGACGTGCAAGCCGCACCTGCAGCCGCTCGGCGACCTTCCTGGCTTCGACGGTGCTGCCGACGTCATGCAGGAGCACGACGAACTCGTCGCCGCCCAGACGCGCCAGCGTGGGGCGGGCGTCGCTCGATCGGAGTGAGTCCTCGAGGCGGCCGGCCACGGCCTTCAGCAACTCGTCGCCCATCTGGTGCCCGAGGCTGTCGTTGACGAGCTTGAAGCCGTCGAGATCGAGAAACAGCACGGCGAACTGGTTGTCCGGATGCGCGCGATGGTGCGCGATCGATCGCTCGATCTGCTCGATCAGGTGCAGGCGATTGGGCAGGCCTGTGAGGACATCGATGATCTTGGTGTCTCTGGCGATTCGGAGCTGCTCCTGCTCCTCCGCGATCCGGCCGAGGTAGGCACGGTACGCGAGGAACGTGAGCAACAGAGGCGCGACAGTCAGCAGCGCGACCAGATACGCGCCGTGGTCGACGACGATCGCTCCGAGTCCGACGATGATGGCGGACATGAAGTAGCTCGGTCCGCTCAGAAGGAAGTCCTTGTGCCAGACCGCAACGACTTTCTGGCCGGTCGAGAGCGCGATGGCCGCAGCCACGAGGCCGGTGTTCACGAGGAAGTACACGAGCGCCGCCCCGGAGAGCGGCAGCGCCAGTGAAGCCGACGCCGAACTTCCCGGCTGCCCGCCCAGCACATGGAAGATCCAGCCGGCGGCCTCGACGGTGACCACGCCGCAGGCGACGCTGAACAACCGGCGTCGAAGATCCATCGGCGCGGTGAGCCCTGATCGGTAGGCGCACTGCGTCCAGATGCCCGCGCTGACGGCAATCGCGGTGGCGTGCGGCCCCAGCGTGATGAGGCCGACGAAGCCGACCGCGTACCCCAGCGTCATCGTCGCGCTGCCGTTCGAGAGCCGGAGATTCAGCTTGAAGAACGAGGTGGCAATGGCAAGCGCCACCAGACCGGCAAGCAGGACCAGATCGACACGCAGCGCCCGGGTCGCAAATACTGCGACCAGCAACGCGCCTGCCGCCATCACGACGTTCGTGTACGCACGGAGACCCGGCCGCTGAGACGCCGCCGGTACGGCGGCGGGCGACGTCCGTCGATCGGCCTGCGAGGGCAACCGGGTCAACGCGATGGCGACGTCATTTGACGACATGATGAGTGGCCCCGGCGGGCGGTCGGCTCCAGTCATAGCAAGGCACGTGCCGCCGAGCCTCGTCCCTAAGTTATTGATATTCAGCTAGTTAGCTGTTGGCTCGACAGGAAGTCTGGCCCCCACCAAATTGGCGCCCCATAAATAATGAGGGCGTCCCCCGGAAAAGCGGTGAAGCCGCTCCCGTCGCCGCCGATTAGTCGAACGGTGACGAGCCATCTTCTGCCGTGGCTGACCGACCACGTGCGCAATGCGGTCGAGAAGTGTGGCGCGCTGGGCGCGTCCGTGTACGTGCCGACCCCGTGGAACACCGCGGCGCCTGGAATTCTCCTGCACGTTGGAGCCGGTGCGCCCCTCCCGGAAGTCGCGAGCCTGGAGGAGGCACACGCGTTTGCGACGCGCGCCGCGACCGAGCTCGCGTCATCTGACGAGGACCGAAAATTCACCACGGCCGTCGTCCCCAGTTCGGTTCCCGAAGGGTGCTACGTCCCGATTCCGCTGCTGGCCACGCTCTGGCATCGCGCATCGATCCTCGGGGCTGGTGCGGAAGAGCCCCGAGGACAGTCGCGCCGCTTTTCCGATCGGCTGGGCTCGCCGCCCATCGTCGGTTGGCTTGGGCTGCGCTTTGCCGAAGTACCGAGTGGCGTGCGGCATTCCGACGGCTGGCGTTCGCTGCTGGAGCTGGCCAGCGCGCTCGCCTCGACCTACGTCTGTTTCTACGGAATTCTGACGGACCCGGTCACCGGACTTCCCGGACGCGCCGAGCTCAACGGCACGCTCCGCGCCGAGCTGGAGCGCGCGCAGACCAACGGCCTGCCGTTCTCGCTGTTGTTCCTCAAGCTCGAGCGCCTGACGGGCGTCAACGAGCGGCTGGGGCGCCGAACCGGCGACGTCGTGCTTCGCGAGTTCCTGGACGTCGTTCACGGAACCATCCGGCGGTCGGACACGCTGATGCGCTACGGCGCGCTCGTCTTCGCGCTGCCGCTCCGCGACGTCACGGCGAAGGGCGCCCTGGTTGTCGGCGAGAAGATCCGCCAGCGAGTCGCCAGCCAGTTCTTCCTCGACGGCACGATCCAGCTGCCGTGCGCGGTGGGCGTCGCCGCCTATGACGGAGCCGCCGATGCGCCGCTCCGCCCACTCGATCTCCTGCGAAGAGCCGATCAGGCCTTGTCCGCCGCCGAGCGGAATGGCGGCGATCACGTCGTGCTGTGGCGCGCCGATGGTGAGGCCGCGACCGCCGACCATCTCGATCCGCTCCTCGGAGTGTTCACCGGCCAGGCGGACAAGGACTATCGCAACATGCGTCTGCTGTGGGACGTGCTGCGGGCGCTCTCGTCGGCCAGCGGATCCGAGCTCGTGAACGCGGTCGTGACGCGCCTGCTCTCGCTCTTCGCGGCCAGCCGCGCCGCGATCTTCGAGAGCACGGCCGATCGCCGGCTTCGGCTCGCCGCCGGCCAGCTGCGTCACCCGGAGTCAGGCGCGATCTCCTCGCTCGCCGCCGAGGACCTCGGCCCCCAGGAATGGCAGGTGAACGACGAGGCGCTGGGATCGCTCGAACCGCAGCACCGTCACCTCGAGAGCGCGCCCGGCACGACGCCGCAAGCGGCGTTCGCTGTCCCGCTCGTCATCGACGGCCGCGCGCTCGGCACGCTCTATCTCGTGGGCAATTCCGAGACGCTGGCGATTGACGCGACCGACTTCCCGGTCTTCGGCGGCGTCGCCGCGCAGCTGGCGATCGCGTTCGACCGGGAGCGCCTCGCCGAGCAGCAGCAGGTTCGCGAGCACCGCGAGCGACAGGCGCTCAAAGCCGAGTTGGGCCGGCTGCGTACGGTGCTCAAAGAGGCGCAGTTCGTGTTTCGCTCGAAGCCGATGGACGACCTGCTCAGCACGACGAGACGCGTGGCCGCGACCGATGCCACCGTGCTCATCACCGGCGAAAGCGGGACGGGCAAGGAGATGCTCGCGCATACGCTGCACGAGCTCAGCGGGCGCCGCGGCAAGCCGCTCGTCATCGTGGACTGCGGCGTCATTCCCACGTCGCTGATCGACTCGGAGCTGTTCGGTCGAGAGCGGGGCGCGTACACCGGCGCCGAGCGGCGGGCCGGCGGACGGCTGGCGCAGGCCGACGGCGGGACGGTGTTCCTCGACGAAATTGGCGACCTGCCGCTCGAAGTACAGGTCAAGCTGCTGCGCTTCGTGCAGGAGAAGACGATCACGATGGTCGGGGATCCGCGCACGCAGAAGGTGGACGTACGGATCATCGCCGCGACCAACCGCGCGCTCGAAGACGAAGTGCGTGCCGGTCGATTTCGCGAGGATCTGTTCCACCGGCTCAACGTCGTGCGGCTCCGCGTGCCGTCGCTGCGCGAACGGCCGGACGACGTGCTGTTCCTCGCGCGCCATTTTCTCGAGTCGTTCGCCCGGCAGTACTCGAAGAACATCAGCGGTTTCGAGTCCGCCGCCGAGCAGGCGCTCGCATCCTACGACTGGCCGGGCAACGTGCGCGAGCTGCAGAACACGGTGCTGCAGGCCGTGGTCCTCGCCGAAGGCGACGTGGTCACCCCGGACGATCTGCAACTCTCCGAGCATCGGACGGCGTCGGCCGCCGCGCGCCCGAAGCGCGAATCCCGCGACGACACGGCACCGGCCGCGCCTTCGCGGCTCCCCGCGAGCGCCGAGAGCCGGCACTTCGACATCGCCTGGCGCGCGTTTGCCGAGCGGCTGACCACCGAAGTCGCGGCAGCGATGTCATCCGGCGCGAAGCTCGGCCCGCCGCTTGGCAAGTGGCTCGCGCGCGATCTCGTGCTCGAAGCGTTCGACCAGGCCGGCCGCGTGGCGACCCGGGCAGCACTCACTGTCGGGATTCCGGAGACGACGTTCTCGCGACGTCTGCGACAGGCGGAAGCTGAAGCCGCCAGCACGCGGACGCCGGACTCGTGGGCGTCCGTCCGGCTCGCGCTCGCCGACGTCCTGCGATCCTCGGAACGGCCGCCAGGAAATCTCGCCAGTCAGATCGACGACCTGCTGCTCGAGCTCGTGATCTCCCGGACCGCGGATGCGCTTCCGCAGGCCGCAGGTTTGATGGGCATCACCGTGCCGACCTTGAAGCGCCGCCTTGCGGGATCCCAAAGGACGGGCGGGGCTCCGCTCGTGTGTGCCTGAATCCGCCCGTCCCGCGGGAGCGGAGCGCGACGGCGCCTGCGAGCGACCGCGAGAGGGGGGTCCGGGGGACGAAGTCCCCCGGATAAGGAAGTGGTACCCCCACCGAGGGACCGCTCGTGTGCGCCTGACGCGCGCCGGGGTCATCACGTCAGGCCGAGCAAGTCCCCCGGTGGGAGCTCCAGTGCCGGTCTAATGCACGGTTTCCTGCGAGCGACGGCGAAGCGCCGCCAGCCAATCGCGCCGGGTGATCATCCACACCGCCTGGTCGAGCCGCTTGCCAAATCGTTCGAGCGATCCGCGCAGCAGGCCGATCCGCACGGCGCCCACTTTACGCAACGCGCCGTTGCCGCGGCCGTTCTGCGGTACCGCGAGCGCTTTCAGGCATCGCACCGGCAGCTCGTTGAACACGAACTCGAGCACGCGGCGCGCGCACGCCAGGAAGATTCCCGTGCCCCAGTACGCCGAGCCGAGCACGAATCCCCACTCGGCGGTCATCGGCTCCGCCGCATCGCGCAGGCACACCTGAAACAACCCCACGGCAGCGGTCTCACCGGCCGGCACCACGGCGAAGCAGGCATAGCGGCCACGCGCGCGCTGCTCGTGCGCCCATTGGATGAACGCCTCGAAGCCCTCGACGCTCGTGGGCGGCGGCGAGATGAACCGGGAGACTTCTTCGGTCGTCAGCTGCGCGCAGAGTGAGGGCGCGTCGTCCGGCTGCAGTTCCCTCAGAGTGCACAGCGGCGTGACCAGCGTCCGCAGTCCGTTGCGCCAGTCGTGCGGCAGCACCGGACCGAACGTCGGCAGCGGGGTCCGCTCCGCCGGCTGCGGTGCGGACTCGACGGCGACGCGTCGCTCGTGATGAGGCATCATCTCCATGAGGTTCTCCCCACTCCAGTCGGCGAGCCCACGCCTACCCGCCGCCGGTGATGTTGCCCCAGACGATGTTCGCTCCGCCCAGCACCGCCTCGACGAGGTTGCCCCAGACGATGTTGTTCGGCTCCATGCCGATGACGTTGAAGCTGTTGCCCCAGACGATGTTGTTCCCCCAGACGATGTTGTTGCCCCAGACGATGTTGGTGGCGAACGTCTGCTCGCTGAGGTTGTTGCCCCACACGATGTTGTTGCCCCAGACGATGTTGTTCGCCCACACGATCTTGTGCTCGTAGAGCGCGAGACTGAGGACCAGGTTGTTGCCCCAGACGATGTTGTTGCCCCAGACGATGTTCTGTCCGTCGATCGTCGTGGAGGTCGGGACGTTCTCGACGAGCCACCACGTGCCTTCCGGCAACGTGGGGTTGATCGCCGCGGCCAGGCTCAGCGCACCGGCAGCGTTGACCGAGCCGGCGCCCTGCGTCAGGACGTCGTACGCGGCGCCCGTCGCATCGCTCATTGGCAGCGCGCTCACCTGGAGCATCGCCTTGAGCGCGTTGACCGGAGGCACCGCCGCCAAACTTGACGCGCGCCTGCTCGATCATCAGCGCCACGGTGCCGCTCACCACGCCGGCGGCCATGCTCGTGCCGCTCAGCTTCAAGTAGGGTCGGCCGCCGAGCGTCACGCGCGACAACGGGTAGAGCAGATAGAGCGTCTGCGACGCATCAGCCGCCGACACGAGCTGCTGGCCGGGGGCGACGATGTCGGGCTTGGCGTACGCATCGAACCAGGTCGGACCGCGCGAGCTGTAGTTGGCGACGAGGTCGTCGGCGCGCGTCGTCGTGTCGAACGTCTTGAGGGCGCCGACGGTGATGGCCGACGGCGCGTTGCCCGGCGAGCTGATGCCCGCGTACCCGACTTCGCCCGTGAGCGGATTGACGCCGTAGTTGCCGGCGGACGCGACCACGACGATCCCTTCGCGCACCGCGGCTTCCACGGCTTGCACGAGCGGGTCCGACTCCGCGGCTTCGTAGATCGGATGGCCGAGCGACAGGTTGATGATGTCGATCCCGTACTGCGCGCGGTGCGTCACGGCCCACTGCAGTGCGGCAATGACGTGACTGGTGTGGCCGACACCCAGATTGTCGAGCACGCGCAGGCTCACGTACGAGACGCCGGGGGCCACGCCTCTCGATTCCGGCAGGCTGCCGCCGATGAGCCCGCCGACGTGCGTCCCGTGCCCGTAGCCGTCAACCGGAGCCATCGCCGCTGGGTTGGCGTTGCCCGTCGTGAAGTCTCGCGTCGTTTTGATGCGGCTCGAGCCGCCGTCATCCTGGAGCAGCCCCGAGTCGATCACCGCCACCGTGACACCGGCACCTGTGGGATTGGATCCAGGCGGCAGGTAGTCAACGGTCAGCAGGGGCCGGTTGGAGAGAGTGTAATCCTCAGCGGTTCGCACTCTCCAGCCATTGGTGTTGTCCTGCCAGAGAATCCATCCGTGGTTGGGCTCGCCATTGGCCCAGGCCTGCACGGTGGCGGTGAGCTCGGCGCCCGAGAACGTGCGAAGTCCCGTCGTCGCCAACCCGGTGACGGAGGCGTCAACGCTCGCGCGCGCCTCGACGCCGTCGAACTGGATCCCGGCGCCTGAGGTCGTCATGGAATTCCAGCTCGCGCTGGCCATCCAGGGGACCAGCATCCGGTGCAGTCCGGCCGTGGCGCTGCTGCTGCCGTCGGCGTGGTGGCCGACTCGCAGCGACACCGCGGTGATGGTCGAGCCCGCGGGAATCTGGTTGGGCGCGCTGCCGAACACCTGGTCGAACCTCAGGAGCATCCCGGCCGAATCCGTCTGACCGTTGTCGAGCCAGGCGTAGGTCGTCGAGGCGCGGTTCGCCGTCGGCACGAGCATGTCGACGTTGCCGTCCGCCGCGCTGTAGTACCCGTTGACGCCCTGCTGGAATGTACGCGTGCCGCCTCCGGCATCGAGGCCGAGCGTCGCACGCAGCGAGTACTCCGTCGGTGTGGCTCCATTCAGGGGAGGCAGCGGAGGGAGCTGGCCGCCCATCGAACGCACCTTGGCGTCGACCGACATGCCGAGGACGTCGGGGTGGTCTTGCAGCTGGCGCAGCAGGCCGACCGGAAAATCACCGGCAAAGGCTCCGATGAGATCGAGGTCGGTGCCTGCAACTGCGCTCTGCGCGCGCAGCGCCTGCAGCACCCCTGACCGGCGGCCAGGTGCGACCGTGATGATGACGCGCTCGCGATCGGCTGCGCCGCGCCGGTTCAGCCGATCGGCGAGCTCGCGGTCCACGCGCGGACGACGCGACTGCGGCCCGCGGCCCTGCGCCGACGAAGCCATCGTGGCCACCGTCGCGAGAAGCACCGCGACGAGCGCCAGCGTCCGCCAGCCACGGCGGTGCCTTTTCGACCGCGTGTCGCGCTTGTTGCGAAACCGTATCCTCGCCTGCATCACGCCACTCCCCACTGAGTCCGCACGTCACCGGCGTGACGGCGATCTCACGGGGCGACCTCAGAGCAAGGCGTGTGCCCGTACGGCCAGATTCGGCGTAACTCGTTGACAACCGAGCGCTTCAGCGCCGGGATCCGGCCTCAGGAAGCGCACTGGAAGAATGGGGTCCGCCACAATGTCGCCGGGGGTCTCCCCGAAAAAGTGGGGAGTGGCGGCGGGCGGGAAGCAGATCGCGACAAGCGCCGTGGCCGCGAACGCCAGCGCGACCGCGGAACAGCGCTACAATCGGCTTCGCTTCCAGCCGTTGATGCGAAGGACTAGGAGCACGATCGATGAAAGACGAGGCCGTGACTGAGATTGGACGGCGCCCGCTGGCGGTCAAAACGTTCGGGATCACCGACAGGGGCCGCGTACGCGCGTCCAATGAAGATCAGTTCCTGATCGCCGAGCTGACCAAGACGATGCGCATCTGGCAAGCGAGCTTGCCGGACACAAAGGCGCAGTTCGGCGACGAACACGGGCACCTGTTCCTCGTGGCCGACGGCATGGGAGGCCACCAGGGCGGGGAGGAAGCGAGCGCTCTCGCTGTCGTCGCGATCCAGCAGTTCACTCTGAATACACTGAAGTGGTTCTTTGAATCGAACAAACAGGAGGCGCAAAGGGTTCTCGCCCAGTTCCAGACCGCGCTCCGCCAGGCTGACGTGCGCGTGCGCGAGGAAGCGGCCGAGCATCGCGAGTTGAGCGGCATGGGCACGACCGTGACCATGGCGTACCACCTCGACGCACAGCTCTGTGTCGTGCACGTCGGGGATAGCCGTGCGTACCTGTTCCGAGACGACGAATTGCACCAACTCACGCGCGACCACACACTGATGGCGGACATGGTTCGACGCGGCGCCATTCAACCGGAGGAGGTCGCGCAGCACCGTTTCCGAAATGTGATCACGAACGTCGTTGGAGGCAACGACGCAGGGGTCGTTGTCGAAGCCCACGCGGTGGAGGTTCAGCCGGGCGATCGTCTCCTGCTCTGTTCTGATGGATTGACGGAGATGGTGACGAACGACGCGATCGCGGCCACGCTTCGCGCAGAGCCAGACCCAGAGCCCGCTTGCAGAAGGCTGTTGGCGCAAGCGAATGATGCTGGCGGCCGCGACAATACCACCCTGCTGATCGTGAGATTCGACCCGGCCGAGTCGTAGCGAAGACTACTTCACGCGCGCCTTCAGATCGTCGAGCCAGTTGAGCACGACGTGATAGTGCTGCACCGCCACCGTTCCGGACTGCAGTTGCGCAGCCGTGGCCACGCCCACGAACTTGCCGTCCGGTGTGACGTCATAGGCTCTTCGCGCGGAGGGAGGCCCGAGCGTGAACTGCCTCTGCAAGGCCACCGGGTTCCCAAATGCAAACGCCGGCTGTGTGGTGACACTCACGGCTTCGAAGCCGCTGGGGCGCGGGTTGTAGAAGAGCTCCTTCCCGTCTGGCGACCACATCACTTCATGCGGGCCGTCGCCTTCCTTTGCGAAGAGCTGATACCTCGCCCCGGTCGCAGGAAACGGCTGGACGTGCACGGTCGTCTTGCCCTGCTCCGTATGGCTGTAGGCCACCCAGCGCCCGTCGGGAGAGAACACAGCGCCGCTGGGATGCTCGGACCGGACGGCTCCGAAGGGCGACGCCTTTCTGTCGCGGACGGAGAACATCCACAACGAAAAGTCGGACCCCTTCCGTACATCGAACAGGAACCGCTCGCCATCAGGTGACCACGACGCCGGTTCGTGCGATTCGCCAGCCTCCGCCTTCGTGAGGCGCTCGGCTGAGCCCGTGCCATCCGCCGGCTGCCAGAAGATCCCCAAATCGCCCTCGCGGTCGGATTGAAACGCGACGCGCTTGCCGTCGGACGCCCAGATGGGGAAGCGGTTGCTTCCGCCAAAGGTCAGTCGCTGCATCGTGCTTTTCCCTGCCAGGTCGTACGTCCACACGAGGGTCTGCTTGCCGTCAAAAATCTCGAAGGCGAGGCGCTTGCCGTCGGGCGACACGCGGGGCGATTGGTACGATCCTGGCTGGAGATTCAGCGGCTGCGCCGTTCCTTTCCGGTCGGCCAGCACGATATCGAGCTGTGACGCCGATGTCGAAACAGGGCCGGGGATGTACGCGAGGGAGCCTGTATTGGAGAAGCTGTAGTTGGCCGCGCCGGTGGTGGCGCCTGGAGCACGCCGGACGCCTTCGATAATCGGCACCGGACCGCTCTGCACGGTCAGCGTCCGCGGGTCGAACGCCACGGCAAACAACGTTCCGCCAAGCGCATACATGAGGTGCCCTGTCGGGAGATACCGCCCATCGCTCCCGCCGGCGATGAGGGATTTCCGCGCGCCCGATTTCAATTCCTGGACGACGATCGTGGCTTTGTCCCACCGGTCCGGCAACGTGCCGGTCGCGAGCGTGTACAGCACGGCCGTGCCTCCGGGCAGGATCTGGGGACCGTGCATGACCTCGCCCTCTTTGATCTGCACGAGCACCTCCGGAGTGCCGCCACCTGGCGAGACTCGCATGATGCCCTTGTTCGCCTGACCAAAGACGAGGCTGTCCTCGCCCCACTTCATGCCGTACGGATTGTCAGCCGGACAGATCGTCACCGCGGCGCCACCCGTGACCGCGACTCGCTTGAGTGCGTTTTCGCTACTCGAATAGAAGGCGATCGATCGACCATCGGGCGAGAACACGGGCTCGGTCATGGTCAACGTCTCGGTGCCCTGAATGGGTTTGCCCTCCAGCTCCGACAGCGAACGCAGATTCAGCCGTCCGGAGGCGAGATACACGATCTGCGTGCCGTCGGGCGAGATCGCGAGCATGTGACGGCCGGTGCTGGTAAACGCCTGGCCCTCGGGAAGCGCCACGGCGAAGCGCGTGAGGGCCGGCGGCGCGGATGAGGGTTTGAAGTACCACGCGGCGCCCACTCCGAGTGCACCGGTCAGGAGCGCGGGAACGGCGACGGCCGCCGCACGCTTCCACAGCGGGCGCGACGCGGCGACGGGCGCGGTTGGCGCAGGGGCGGGCGGCGCCGCGAGCGCGTCCTCGAGCAGGAACCGGACGGTCGCGATTTCTGGAATGCGCGCCTTGCGATCGCGCTCCAGGCAGCGCTTCAGCAGCGTGCGGATCCCGATCGGCACGTCCGCACGCAGCCTGCTCCAGTCCGGGTCGGCGCGCAAGACGGCGGCGAGCGTATCGGAGACATCCTCTCCGTCGAACACGCGCTTACCCGTCAGCATCTCGTAGAGGACACATCCGAACGCCCAGACGTCGGAGCGTCTGTCTGCGGTCCGGCCTTTCGCCTGCTCGGGCGCCATGTAGGCCGCCGTGCCGAGAATGACCCCGACCTGTGTGGCCGCAAGCGTGATGGTCGGCGAGTTCGTGGCGTCCGCCGTCGCCTTCGCGCCTTCAGGCGCGAAGGCTTTGGCGAGACCGAAGTCCAGCACCTTGACCTGACCGTCGGTCGTCAGCATGACGTTGGCCGGTTTCAGGTCGCGATGGACGATGCCTTTGTCGTGCGCGGCTTCGAGCGCGTCGAGCATCTGGCGGGCGATCCCGAGCGCGTCGGGAACCTGGAGCGCGCCCGTGGCCAGTCGATCGGCGAGCGACTGGCCCTCGATGAACTCGAGAATCAGGAAACGACTCTTGTTCTGCTCCTCGAGGCCGTAGATGGCGCCGATGTGCGTGTGGTTGAGCGCCGCGAGCAACTGCGCTTCCCGCTCGAATCGCGCGACCCGCTCCGGGTCCGTCGCGAACAGATCGGGGAGCGCCTTGATGGCGACGTCGCGGCCGAGGCGCGTGTCGCGGGCCTTGTAGACCTCGCCCATGCCGCCTGCGCCCAGCTTGGCCAGGATTTCGTACGCGCCGATGCGAGTGCCGCTGGGGAGCGCCATTCGGGCGTGAGTATGACATCGTTGGCGCTCGTCCCAGGCCTTTATACTCACTGCGATGCTCCGCCACGACGTGCGGTTCGCGATCCGCTCGCTGACGAAGAGCTGGGGATTCACGCTGCTGGCCGTGGCGTCGCTCGGGCTCGGACTCGGCGCGAACACGGCCCTGTTCAGTCTCGTGGCCGCGACCAGCGGATTCTTTGGCCTCACGGGCGTCGCGCTGGCAGGACTCGGACTCTTCGGTGTCGCCGCCTCTGCCGTGGCCCACCGGACGCGGGAGCTCGGCCTTCGCGTGGCGCTCGGCGCCGGCCGGTGGAGCGTCGTCCGCGAGGCGCTCCGGGGCACGGCCGCGGTCTGCGCGGGCGGCCTGGCCGCGGGAATCGTCGCGACGACGATCGCGGCGCGCCAGCTCCATCACCTTGTCGCCGGTCTGGTGATCGGACTCCAGCCCTCGGATTGGATGATGGTGGCCGCAGCGACCAGCGCCATGCTCGTCGTCGCGGTACTTGCCGCGATCCTGCCGGCCGTGCGAGCCGCCCGCGTGGATCCCCTCATCGCGATGCGAGCGGACTGAACGCGCGCGGCTATTCGTGTCGCAACGCAGTCAAGGGATCGACGCGTGACGCGCGACGAGCGGGAAGCCAGGCGGCGACGAGCGCGGTCACCCCGAGAATCAGTGCCGCCGTGACGAAGGCCACCGGATCGGTCGGAGTCAGTCCGAACAGCAGCCGTTGGGCGAGGCCGCCGAGCGCGAGCGCGACGCCCGTGCCGATCAGGACGCCGGCGGCGACCAGGCCGGCGACGTCGCGCAGGACCAGACCGATCATCACGCGCCGGGTGGCCCCGAGGGCCATCCGCACGCCGATCTCATTCGTCCGACGCGAGACCTGAAACGCCAGCAGGCCGAACAGCCCGATGGCCGCCACGACGAGCGCGAGCACACCGAAGAAGCCGCCAAGCGTGGCCATGATCCTCTCGGTGGCGATGGACCGTTCGATCAGTGTCGAATACATCAGCGTTGTCCGGACATGGAGCGCCGCGTCGACCTCGCGTACGCTGCGCTCCAGGCTCGGCATGAGGCGCGAGGGCTCGTCGATGCCCGCCCGCGCCAGGTAGCTGTACCGCGCCGGCTGATCTCCATCCCGCTGCTGCCATGAGGTGTACATGGTCTTGATGATCGGAGCGCGCAGGGTCTGGTACTTTGCGTCGCGCACGACTCCCACAATCTCGTACGTGACGTCAACGGACGTCACGCGCCGTCCGATCGCCGGCGCCTCGCCGAAAAAGTGCCGCGCGAAGCTTTCGTTGACGATTGCGACCTTCGCGGATGTGCCGGTGTCCTGTTCGTCGAAGTCGCGGCCCAGGATGAGTGGCGTGCCGATGGTCTCGAAGTAGTCCGGGGCGATCACATTGAAGCCGACTTCATCGGATTCGTCCGCCCGAAAGGCGTAGCCGTCGACCTGAACCGTTCGCGTCCAGAGCCCGCCGCCGACGGGCAGCGCCTGAGCGGCGCTGGCTGACGTGACGCCCGGCACGCTTTTCAGCCGGTCGAGGACCGCCTGCTGCACGGCGAAGGCCTGCGCGGCCTCGTACGGCCGGGTGCTGCGAACGCCAACGACGATCACGCCGTCGCTGTCGAAGCCGCGCTCGACGGCATTGAGATTCACGAGAGTGCGCAGGAACAGCGTGGCCCCGACGACGAGGATCATCGAGATCGCCAGCTGCGTGATGACGAGTCCCTTCCCGAGCCTCCGATGGCCATGCACGCGCGCCTCCTTCAGCGCGGGATTCACGTTGACGCGAACGGCGTGAATGGCCGGCGCGAGCCCGGCGACGACGCAGGCAAGCAGCGCGACCACCGCCGTGAAGCCGAATACGCGCCAGTCCTGAGCGGCCGACACGGTGACGCTCCGTCCGTTCACGAACAGCGCCATCAATCTCTCGCTGAACCAACCTGCCAGCACGAGGCCAAGGACGCCACCGATGACCGAGAGCACCAGGCTCTCCGTCAACAGTTGCCGGACGATGCGCCCCCGCCCGGCGCCAATCGCCAGACGAATCGAGACCTCGCGCTGCCTTGCGGCCGCGCGCGCGGACAGGAGACCGGACAGGTTGACGCACGCGAGCGTCAGCACGAGGCCGACGATACCCATCAGGAGCAGGAGCGACTGCTGGTAGTCGTACCGAAACGGATTGATGCCGTCAGGCGACGCGAACGCGGCCGCGCGCTGCCGGAGGATACTGTCGCGGTCCCTCTCGCGGGCAGTTGCTGCCTGCGATTGGACGGACGCGCTGTAGAGCCCCTGGACTTCCGCGTCCGCTTGTTCGACGGTGGCGCCGGGTTTCAGCCTGCCGAGCACGGTCAGCCAGTTGTTGCTGATCTCGGTGCGGTTCACCTCGGTCATCATCGGCACGAGCGGGAGTGCGATGTCCGGCAGATATCCCGCGCGAGCGCTCTCAAAAGACGCCGGCGTGACGCCAACGATCGTGAAGACGCGGCCGCGAATCGTGACGGCCTTGCCGATGACGGATGGACTGCGGTCGAAGCGCCGCTGCCAATAGCGGTCGCTGATCACCGCCGCCGGCGACGCAGGGGACAGTACGTCATCGGCCGGCCCGAGGAGTCGCCCCGCCGCCGGCTCGACGCCGAGCACGGTGTAGTAATCGCCGGTCACGACCTCCACCGTCCCGAAGTCTTCCTCACCGTCGATCGCGATCGGCTGGTCGCCGCTCGAGTGCGCGAACGCGCCGGAGATCGACGTCATGTTGTCGCGGAAGTACTCGAAGAGCCGGTACGAGACGGCCATCGGCCGGCCTTCGGGCGAGACGCGGTTGATCTGCACGAGGCGATCGGCCTCCCTCACGGGGAGGGCGCGCAGCATCACCGCGTTGATCAAACTGAAAATTGCGGCATTGGCGCTGATGCCGAGTGCCAGCGAAAGCACGGCCACCGCGGCGAACGCGCGGTTGCGGCCGAGCGTCCGGAGCGCGTAGTGAACGTCGCGGCCGAAATCCTGCAGCCAGCGCCCGCGCACGTCGCGGACGGCTTCTTCGATCTGGACGGTGTTGCCGAGCTCCAAAAAGGCGCGGCGCTCCGCGGCCGCGCGGTCCAGGCCGGACGCGATGTAGTCCTCGACGAGACGATCGCGGTGGAATCCGATCTCATCGCGGACGCGCGGACGACGACGGCGATTGAACCACATGCGCTACTCCGCCGTGCTCAGGATGCCGGAGATCGCCGCCGAGAGTCGATCCCAGTTCGCACGCTGTTCGCCGAGCTGCTGCCGGCCGAGCGTCGTGAGCGAGTAGAATCGCGCCTCGCGCCCCGTCTCCGAGGCCGCCCATTCCGCGCGCAGCCATCGGCGTTTCTCGAGCCGATGGAGCGCAGGGTACAGCGACCCCTGCTGCACCTGGAGCACGGCGCCTGACATCTGCTGCAGGCGCTGCGCGATCGCGTACCCGTGAATCGGGCCGAGCGCGACCACCTTCAGGATGAGCACGTCGAGCGTGCCCTGGAGGAGGTCCGATTTCTGACCCTCTGCACCCATACCAAGACAATCTACACGTCGATATGTAGAACGTCAAGGCCTCCCGCCGCCCGACGTGAGCCCGCTCTTCAGCGGTGCGCGCATTGAGCAATAGCGGTGCCGACCGCGGGGGAGGTTGCATGAAGCGCAGCGTGATTCGCGGCCGCTGGATCGGGGCCGCTGCCCTCGCGGTCGCAGTGAGCTGCCCAGCGACCGCGCTGGCTCAGGACGTGAGCGTCTTCGCCGGCATGAGCTCGACCACAGTCGTCCTCGCTTCCGAGGCGCAGTCGGAGGGCTTCCCGGACGGAAGCCGGCGCGCCGGGTGGCTCGCCGGCGTGTCGTTCTTCCCCAGGCCCGCGGACAACGGCGGCATTCAGATCGAGGCCATCGTGCACCAGAAGGGCGTCCGGAATCTGCTGCGCAAGGACGACGCCCTTCGGCTCACTTATCTCGAGGTACCTGTGCTTCTGCACATGGACGTCTTCCAGCAGCGGAACAACGCGATCTACGTGATCGCCGGCGTCGCACCGGCATTCAACCTGCTGGCGTCGTATGAACACGAAGGCCTCAAAGAGGACATTCAGGACGACATCGGGGCCGTCGACGTGGGGTTGATTGTCGGCGGCGGCGTCGAGCTCAGCAGGTTGACGATCGGCGCGCGCTACACGTGGGGACTGCGCAGTGCATTCCAGGACGGCGACCTCGAAGGCCGGTTCAAGAACCGCTCGGCCGCGCTGACCCTCGGATGGCGGCTCGGCAGGTAGCGCGAGTCGGGACGCGTGGCGATTGAAGCGTTTTCCAGAAGCGCGTAGTGCGCTGCTGGCCTCAAGCGGCACGCTCGCGCGCCCTCCGGGTGATCGACCGTCGGACGCGCTGCCGCAGATTCGGCCTGCAGCGCACTACACGCTTCTGGAAAACGCAGCTAGTCGGTCCGGCACGCGGTCATCGGATCGATGCGAGTCGCGCGCGAAGCCGGCACGAAGCTGGCGCCGAGGCCGACGCCGGCGAGGAGCACGACAGCGCCGATCATCGAGATCGGATCGTGCCGTTCGAGCTGATAGATCAGCGTGCCGACGTACGTGGCGAACCAGACGGACAGCGCACCGCCTGCGGCGCAACCCGCGACGATCAGCCACGAGGCCTCGCGCAGCACCATCGAGAGAATGCGGCGCCGGTCGGCGCCGAGCGCCAGGCGCACACCAATCTCTCTCGTCCGCCGCGCGACGGCGAAGGAAATCGAGCCGTACAGTCCCACCGTCGCCAACAGCACGGCCAGGACGCCAAACAGTCCCGAGAGCGCGGCAAGCAGCTGATCCTGCGCGAGCGATCGGCCGACCATGTCCGAAAACGACTGGAACGTCGGCACGATGCCCGGGCCGGCGCGGCCGAAGGCAGCCTTCAGCGTCGCGGTGGCGGCATCGTCCGGAAGCGTCGTGCGAATCAGGAGCTGAGCGAACGTGGCCGGCCGCGGATTCTGCGACGCGGCGACGAAGACCGTCGGCCTGAAATCCTGGCGCAGATGCTGGTACTTCGCGTCGGTGACGAGGCCCACGATGTCGTAGCTCGCCTCGGGCCGGCCCGGTCTGGCTTCGCGCCAGAGCCTGCGTCCGACCGGATTGCCGCCTTCGGCAAACGCCTTCGCGAACGCCTCGTTCACGACGACGACGGGCGGCGATCCGGGAACATCCACGGCGTCGTTGAACGTGCGCCCGGAGACCAGGGACATCCCGACCGTGTCGAAGTACGCGCCGCCGATATCGACGAAGAAGGAGAGGGCCCGCGCCTCGCGCGCGCCGTCGATCCAGACGTCGTTGTCCGAGGCGCCGCCGCTGAGCGGCACGACGCTCGTTTCCGCCGCCGACACGACGCCGGGTGTTGACTTCAGCTCGTTGAGCATCATGCGTCTGAACTCAGCGCGGCGCGCGACGGGGATCTTCGCGCCGCTCATGTCCACGTAGGCGATCGTGAGGCCGTCCGGCTGCAGTCCCAGGTCCTGCGACACGAGGTTGGCGAGGCTCCTGGTGAAGAGCAGCGCGCCGAAGAGGAGCACGAAGGACAGCGCGACTTGCGCCATGACCAGCCCGCGCCGCAGCCCGGTACCTCCACGCGATTCGGTCAGGGCGCGGCCGCCCGTGCGGACGACGGTCCCAGGTGAGATGCCGCCGGCGCGCCACGCCGGCGTGACGCCGGACAGGATGCAGGTGAGCGCGCCAGCAAGCGACGCAAAGGCGAGCAGCCGCCAGTCCGGCGAGAGCGACAGAAACAGCGAGTCCGTGCCGCCGTCGATGAACTTGATCAGGACCACACTCATCGGCCGCGCGAGCCACGCGCCGGCGACGGTTCCGGTGACGGAGAGCAGCACGCTCTCGACGAGCAGGAGCCGGAAAATCTGTCCTCGACTGGCGCCGAGCGCGAGCCGCGCCGCGATTTCGCGTTCGCGCGTGGCGACCCGCGCCAGCATCAGGTTCGCCAGGTTGGCGCAACCGACGAGCAACACGAGTACGGCAATCGCCTGGAGAAACCACAACGCCGCCGAGTACTGCTCCCGCACCAGGGAAATGCCGCGACTGGCGTCGAGTGCAGTCAACTGGAACGCGCGGTACCGCGCGACGCTCTCGGCCGGATAGTTCGACGGCAGCGACGCCTCGAACACCGCCGGCGAGATCGAGGCGAGTTGGGCCCGTGCCTGCTCGAGCGTCCAGTCGGGCTTCAGACGGCCCATGACGATCAGGAACCAGTCCACGCCGGAGTCGAGCCGGCTGAACGATCCCGGCGGCAGCCATTCGGCGCAAAGCGGCAGGGCAACGTCGAAGCGGCGGCCGACCTCGAGGCCGGTGAAGTCGCGCGGCGCGACGCCGACCACGTGATAGGTGTCGCGGCCGAGCACGATCCGCCTGCCGACGATGGCGGGGTCCGCGCCGAACTCCGCGTGCCAGAACGCGTGGCTCAGCACGACACCGGGTGTCGTACAGTCGCGCAGGTCATCGTCGGCAGTGAGCAGCCGTCCGAGCGCCGGCGTCAGGCCGAGGGCCGTGAAGGACTCGCCGCTCACGAGCAGCGCGGCGGCGAAGCGAGGCTCGATGCCGTCGGCCGTCAGCGGGACCCCGCTGCCCGTCCAGGCGAATACGCTCGAAAAGGCGTCCTGTCGAGCTCTGATCTGCTCCCAGATTGCATTGGTTGCCCCGGCGTGCCAGATGGAGAAATCGCCCCGCGCGCCCTCGGGGTTGCGGATCCGGATCTCGACCAGCTCTTCCGGCGATGGGATCGGCAACGGGCGCAGCCGGACAGCGTCGAGCAACTGAAACAGCGCGGTGTTCACGCCGACACCCAGCGCGAGCGTGAGCACGGCGACGAACGTGAAGCCGCGCGCGCTCGCCAATCGTCGCGCGCCCTGGCGCACATCCTGCCACCAGGCGTCCGGCCACGACCGCCTGCGGCGTCGAGCCCTGCGCGCGCGCCGCCTCACCGCCAGTCGCTCGGCAAGGCCGGCTCGCACGACGTCAGCCGCTCCGATCGCAAACCTCATGGACCTGAGCCGGCCAGACGGCGCACGTGAATCCGTCAGGAGCGTCTGCACGAGCTGGTGCCCGAGCCGTTCGCGGAACGCCTTCGGAAAGGCGAGGAGCAGCATGCGGCTGAGCCATGTGGACGGCGTCATCGATCAGTCCCGCCGTTTCGCGAGCAGCCGCGCGGCTCGCGCGTGGCGGACCTGCGCCGCCAGCCTGACAGCCTCCGCCTCCGCGACCCGCCGGCCGAGATCGGTAAGCCGGTAGTACCGCCGCCGTTCGTCGTCAAGGTCGGGATCCGGCCGTTCATCGAGCTCCTCGACGAGCCGGTCATCGAGGAGACGGCCGATCGCCCGGTACAGCGAGCCGGGCCGCAGCGCCTGGCCGGTCCGCTCCCGGACCTTGGTGAGGATCGAGTACCCGTGGTGATCGCCGCCAGCGAGCGTGACGAGGATCTCGAAGACGACAGAAGTGAGCGGCAGGAACGTCTCGGGCTGACGGGCGGGGCTGGCCATTAGTCTCTATCGGAGTATATTCCAATAGAGACTAGACAGTCAATGCGGCGGCCCTGTCTGCGTTACTCCTCTCGGATGACGGCGAGCGGATCGATACTCGTCGCGCGAAATGCCGGCCACACGCAGGCCACTATCGCCACGGCCGTCATGAGGTCACTCCTCGCGCATCCCGGCAAGAGGATCGATGCGGGTGGCCCGGTGGGCCGGCAGCAGGCACGCGGCCAGCGCCACCGCCACCATGACGCCCACGGCGCCGGCGATATTGGCCGCATCCGTCGCGGTGAGGCCGAAGAGCAGATCCGCGATGACGCTCGCGGTCATCCGCACGAGCACGACCGCGGCTATCGTCCCAGCCACCAGCCCCAGGGCGAAGACGGCCGACGTCTCGCGCAGCGATTCGCGAATCACGGACCATCGCCCGGCGCCGAGCGCGCGACGGATGGCCAGTTCTTTCGTCCGCTGTGCGACCGCGTAAGACGCGACGCCGAAGATCCCGATGGAGGCGAGCAGCAGTCCGAGGAGACTGAAGAAGGCGCTGATCGTGGCCACCATGCGTTCCCTCGCGATGCCTCGATCGATCTCCTCATGCATGGTCAGGATGCCGACGAACAGTTTCGGATTGACCGACCGGACGGCCTCGCGAATGGCGGACACCGCGGTGTCCGGGACGCCTGCGGTGCGGACCTGCAGCGCGTTCACTCGATCCGGTTCCACCTGCATGATTTCGTACATCAGCGGCGCGATTTCGATTCGCGGACCGAAGACCCTGACATCGCGGACGATGCCGACGATATTGGGCGCCCGGACGAGCGGATCGTCGTCCGGGAAATAGCGCCGAACAAAAGCTTCATTAATCACGTACCGCCCGCGATGCGTGAAATCGGCTGACGTGAACGTGCGCCCCCGCACGGCGTGTATGCCCATCGTTTCGAAGAAATCGGGCCCGACGGTGACCGCACTCCACATGGCATCTCGGCCAGGATCGAAACCAGGCATCCGGGTGGACATCCGAGAGTTTTCGCCGCGCATCAGCCAGTTGCGGGTGGCGGTGACCGACTGGACACCGGGCACGGCCCCGACGCGCTCGCGTAGCAACCGGACCACACCGGCGACCTCACCCTCGCGATTCCGCTCGTCTTCGCCACTCTGGCTGCGGCGCCCGTACCCGGCGAAGCGCGTGTCGATCGACACCTGCAGCAGCCGGTCGGCGCTGAACCCGATGTCGAGCTGCGACAGATTCCGCAGCGTCTGCACGAACAGTCCCGCGCCGACCAGGAGCAGGACCGAGAGCCCGACCTGACACGCCACGAGCACCCGGCCCAGGCGTCGCGCGTGCTTCGGCGCCGTCGCCCCGTGACTCAACCTGAGTGAGCCCGCGAGATCGACGTCGGTGGCTCGCCAGGCGGGCGCGAGTCCGAACAAGAGCGCGCTGAGAATCGACACGCCCGCCGCAAAGCCCAGAATGCGCGCGTCGGCATGGAACGCGAGGCTGTCCGGAATCGCGGGCAGCGGCAGCATCGAGAGGATGACCGACACGCCCCATGCAGCGAACGCGAGACCGATGGCACAGCCGACGAGGGAGAGGAGCGTGCCTTCGACCAGGTACTGGAGGACGAGTCGCGACCGGCCCGCGCCGAGCGCCGCACGCACCGTCAGCTCGCGCCGCCGCGCGGCGTTTCTCAGCATGAGCAGGTTGCCGACGTTCGTGCAGGTCGTGAACAGCACGATCGTGACGAGCGCCATCAGCGCCAGCAGCGCGCCCGCGTACTGGCCGCGCAACTGCGAGAGCCCTTGGCCCGCTGGCAGAAGCTCCGTCTCCACGGGCTGGTCAGCCGGCCACTGATCACGAAATCGTTCGACCAGGTGCTGACGGAAGTAGGCGTGCATGGCGCCCTGTGCCTGAACGGCCGTCACGCCCGGCTGCAGCCGGGCAATCATCCTCAGCTCCGGGGCTATCGGAGAGACGATCCAGACGTCGGCGGCGTCTTCGATCAGGAACCCGTAAAACCGAGAGGGGGCGACGCCGATGATGGAGTACGGCTCGCCGTTCACGGTCACGGTCCGTCCAAGGACGTCCTGGCGACCATCGAATCTGGCGCGCCACCAACGCGCGCTGATCACTGCGACGGCGCCGTCCGACGGCTCCGGCGTCCGGCCAATGACCGGAGCCACACCCAGGCCACTGAAAAAATTCACGGATGTCTGATCGACGTTTCGGCTGAGCTCCGTCTCGCCGTCGACGGCGACCGTGGGACGATCGAGCCGCATGAACCCGACGGCGTCGGCGATGGTCCGATCGTGCGCGCGGACCGCCTCGAAGACCGTGCCATCGAATGCATTCACCCCTTTTTTGAAGCCTCCAGGGAGGATCGGGATGACGCTGACCTGCACGAGCTGGTCCGGGTCGCGCACCGGCAGCGAACGAAGCAGGAGATTGTCGACCAGGCTGAAGAGCGCGGTGTTGGCGCCGATGCCGAGCGCAAGCGTGAGCGTGACGACCGCACTGAACGCAGGACTCTTCCGCAACAGCCGGATCGCGTACTTCGAGTCCTGCACGAGCACATCGGTCAGCAGCAGGCGGCGCGCGTGGGGGTGCTGGTCTCGAATCGACTCGGGCCGGCCGAGTTTGAGGAGGGCTTCGCGTCGTGCGTCCGACTCGGACAGCCCGCGCCTGCGGGCCTCGTCGGTCAGCAGCTCGAGATGCGTGGCCAGCTCGACGTCGAGGTCCCGATCGAGCCGGCCCTTGCCGACGAACGACCGCAGCCGTGACCAGAGCACGCGAAAGAAGGTCATGATTTCGCTCCGGGGTCGGCGAGCACGCGTCCCATCATCGCGGCGACGCGTTCCCAGTTCTCCGTTTCAGCCGCGAGCTGCTTCTCGCCCGCCTTCGTGATGGCGTAGAACCGCGCCCGCCGGTTGTTCTCGGACACGCCCCACTTCGAACGGATCCAGCCGCGCTCTTCGAGCCGGACGAGCGAGATGTAGATGGTGCCCTGATTGAGGATGACGTGGTCGCCGCTCACCTGCTCGATCCGCCGGGCGATGCCGTAGCCGTGGAGCGATCCGAGGGTGGAGAGCGTGCGCAGCACCATCAGGTCGAGGGTGCCCTGGAGAAGATCGAGCTTGCTTCGGTCCGGCATCCTGATGCTCCTGTAGAGGTTCCACATGAAACTAATCCTTGTTCATGTGGAATGTCAACAGGTCTGAGTGTCCGGGTAGACGCTGTCAAGACCGCGCGCGACACCCGCGCCGCGAAGCGGCGCGGCCCGAGGCGCGGGGGTGGGGCCCCGCGCCCCTAAGTAAAGTTGGGCCAACTTTGCTCAAGGCGCGGGGGCCCCTCACCCCCCCGCGCTCGGGCCGCGTGCCGCCACGCGGCACGCGGGTGTCAGCGGACGCTCACAGTCGGTCTCACTTCCGGGACAGGCCGAGTGACTTTCGGGACGCGGGCGGCCGCATCTTCGAGTCGACTCGGCGGGTCTGCAGTGATCTCGCGCCAGATTCGGCGGCAAGACCTGGCACGGCTCTAGCATTTTCCCGATAGCACAGTGTCCGGATTCGTCCACGACATCCGCTACGCCCTTCGGGGCCTGGGCCGGACGCCCGGGTTCACGGCCATCGTGCTGCTCACGGTGGCGGCCGGCACCGGAGCCAACGCGGCCGTGTTCAGCTTCATCGACGCGCTGTTGCTGCGGCCGGCCGCCGGCGTCGTCGATCCCGCGCGTCTCGTGGCCGTCTTCACCAGCGATTACAGCGCCGGCCCATACGGCGGCTCGTCGTATCCGGATTTCCGCTCGATGAAGGACGACACGCAGACGTTTGCGGCCCTTGCGGCCTATGAGACGCACCCGGCCATCCTGAATGCGGCCGGTGCGGCCGAGCGGGTGCAGGCGATCGACGTCACGGGCGACTTCTTTTCCGTCCTGGGTCTGCGTCCGGCACGAGGACGCCTGCTGAACAACGGTGACACCGCGCCGGATGCGCCGCGCGCGGCAGTGGTGAGCGATTCCCTCTGGCGTCGCACGTTTGCGGCCGATCCGGAGATTGTCGGCAAGACGCTGGTGCTCGGCGCAGACACCTTCGTGATCGCCGGCGTGGCCCCGCCGCGGTTCGACGCCCTCGACCTCGGAGACACGGCCGATCTCTGGACGCCGATGTACGCGCCCGCGGACCTGCCTTCCGCCCGCGGCGATCGCGGCCTCTCCATCGTCGGGCGACTCGCGCCGGGCCTGTCACTCGACGAGGCGCAAGCCCGGTTGACTGGTCTCGCCGAGCGGCTGGCCGACGCGTACCCGGAGACCAACCGCGGAACGCTGGAACAGAAGGATGCCCCGCGCGCGATGCTGGTGCTGCGTCACACGCGGCTCGGTCCGGAGTTTCGCGACGAGCTCGCGATGATCGGCGGCGTGCTGCTCGCAGCCACGACCCTCGTGCTGCTCATCGCCTGCGCGAACGTGGCGAGCCTGCTCGTCGCGCGGTCGACCGCCAGGCGCCGGGAAATCAGCATCCGCCTGGCGATCGGCGCGAGCCGCGGGCGAATCAGTCGCCAGTTGATCACGGAGAGTCTGGTCATCAGCGCGGCCGGCGGCGCGGGCGGCCTGCTCCTGGCGCTCTGGTCGATCCGCCTGCTGCCGGGGTTCTTTCCGCCCGACATCGCGCGGTTGATCGACCCGCGGATCGACACTCTCGAACTGGCCTTCATGCTGATGGTCTCGATCGGCGCGGGCGTACTGTTCGGACTCGTCCCTGCACTCCACGCGCGACGTTGGAGCGGCGCGCTGTCCGTGCGTGCCGAGACCGAGGCCGACGGCGCCGGTGCACGGCGTCTTCGCAACACGCTCGTCATGGCCCAGATCGCGCTGTCCTGCGTGCTGCTCGTGTCGACGGGCCTGCTCGTCAAGAGCCTCACGAACCTGGTCAACGCCGATCTGGGATTCGACACACGGGCCGCCGTCGTGGCGGCAATCGAGATTCCGCCGGCGCGCGTGTCGAGCGAGCAGGGCGCGCAGTATCACTGGGAACTGGTCACGATGTTGCAAACGCAGCCGGGCGTCGAGGCGGCATCGCTCGCGAGCACGCTTCCGCTCGCACGGTCCGGCCGGCGCGGATTCCGGATCACGGGATACACGCCAAAACCCCGCGAAGGGACCGAGCTCAACGTGAACGTCGTCGATGGCGGGTACTTCGGCGTCATGGGCATTCCGGTGCTGGCGGGGCGGACATTCGATGCGCGGGACACCGCGTCCAGTCAGCGTGTCGTCGTGGTGAACGAGCTGATGGCCCGGCGCTACTTCGGCGGCGCCGCGGTGGGACGGCAGATCGTCGATTCGCGCGACGTCGATCTCGAGATCGTCGGCGTGGTTCGCTCCGGTGCGTATCAGGCGCCCCAGGATCCGATCGTGCCGTTCGTGTACTACCCGCTTGCGCAGGAGTACCGGCACGCGATGCAGGTCGTCGCACGGGTGGCCGCGGATCCGGCGTCCATGGTCGAGCCGCTTCGACGCGCGATGAGCCGCGTCCGACCGGAAGTCGCGATTTACCGGGTCATCACGCTCGAGTCGCATCTGTCGGAGGCGATCGTCACCGACCGGTTGTCCGCCGCGCTCGTGACGGCGTGCGGGCTGCTCGCCACGCTGCTGGCGGCGATCGGCGTCTACGGCGTCATGGCGTATGCCGTCGTGCGACGTTCGCGCGAGATCGGCGTGCGCGTGGCACTTGGGGCGCGGCCCGGTCAGATTGTCGGAGCGGTGATGCGCGAAGGCCTGGTCCTGATCCTGCTCGGCACCGCCGTGGGCCTCGCGGCGGCCGTCGTCGGCGCCAGGTTGCTGGCGGACCTGTTGTTCGGGGTCAGCCCCACCGACGCCACGACCTTCGTCGCCGCGCCGCTGATCCTCGGCGCGGTGGCGGTCGCCGCAGCGCTCGTGCCTCTCCGGCGCGCCCTCCGCGTCGATCCGATGATCATCCTGCGCCAGGAATGACGCAGTAAGATACTTCCCTGTCGTTCATCCTGGAGCGTGCCATGTCGAGACGCCACATCCTGGCGCTTCTGGCCGGTAGTGCGTTCGGTCTGTCGGTCGCAGCGCTCGCCGGCACGCCGGTCGCGGCAGAACAGCAAGCCGCCGCCTCTCGCCCGAACATCGTCATCATCTTTCCCGACAACCTCGGCTGGGGCGAGGTCGGCGCCTACGGCAGCGTGCGCGGCGTGCCGACGCCGCGCATCGACAAGCTCGCCGCCGAGGGCATCCGGCTCAACAACTTCAACGTCGAGTACTCGTGCACGGTCTCGCGCGCCGCGCTGCTCACCGGGCCGCTACGCCATCCGCAGCGGCGCCGCGCAGAACTCCGGCATCACGCTGTGGGAAGAGACGATTCCCGAAGCGCTGAAGCCGCTCGGCTACGCGACGGCGCTCTACGGCAAGTGGCACCTCGGCGGCAACGAACTGGGTCAAAGGCCGCGCGCCGACCGATCAGGGCTTCGACGAGTGGTACGGCATCCCGATGACGAGCAACGAGGCGCAGACGACGACGTCGCCGACGTTCAATGCCGGCGACGATGGAGGCGCCGTACATCTGGGAAGGGAAAGCGGGCGAGCCGTCGACGAAGGTCAAGGTCTTCGACCTCGACACGCGCCGCACGGTCGATCGCGAAGCCGCGCAGAAGGGCGTCGCGTTCATGGAGCGCAACGTCAAGGCGAAGACGCCGTTCTTCCTCTACTACCCGATCACGCAGATTCATTTCCCGACGCTCGCGCATCCGGACTTCGACGGCAAGACCGGCGCCGGCGACATCGGCGACGCGATGGCCGACGTGGACTACAACACCGGCCTCGTGCTCGACGCGATCGACCGGCTCGGCATCGCGCGCAACACGATCGTCTTCTGGTGCACCGACAACGGCGCCGAGATCCGGCGGCCGTGGCGCGGCTCGTCGGGGCCGTGGAGCGGGTTCTACAACAGCGTCATGGAAGGCGGCATCCGCACGCCGTGCATCGTTCGCTGGCCGGGCCGGATTCCGGCGGGACGCGTCGTCGAACGAGATCGTCCATCAGATCGACATCTTCCCGACGCTCGCCGCGGCGGTCGGCGCCGACATCGTGCCGAAGGACCGCGCGATTCGACGGCGTCAATCAGCTGCCGTTCCTCGAGGGCAAGCAGCCGAAGTCGAATCGCGAGAGCGTGATCTTCTTCACCGGCCAGGGCACGTTCCAGGTGCGCGCCGTGAAGTGGCGCGACTGGAAGTTCCACTACGCGTTCCAGCCGGAGCCCGGCGCGTCACGGTTCCGCCGCTGATGCGGCTGTTCAACCTGCGATCCGATCCGAAGAGAAGAGTCGGACGTGAAGGACAGCAATCCGTGGGCGCAGAGCGTGATGGACAAGATCGTCGCCGAGTTCAACGCGACGGTCGAGAAGTACCCGCACACGCCGCCGAACGCGCCGGATCCGTATGTGCCGGTGAGGAAGAAAGCTGAGCGGCTCGTGTCCGACGCTACGCCGACTCTTCTCTGGTACGTCGTTCGCGTCGTGACGTCCGGTCCGCCGAGAATCCCCTTGCGCAGGGTCTCGACGACGAGCGATCCGTCTGCCTCGAGCGAGAGCGTCCGGCGCACCTCGATCGTCATCGGCTTGCCGGTCGCGGGATTCTGAATCTGGTGCAGCGTCGTGATGACGAGCTTGTCGCCGTCCCACGCCGTCCTCGACGTCTCGCGCCTGGATGCCGCGCCCCATCATCACCGAGTTCTTCGTCTCGGTGCCGTCGAGCGCGTAGACGAAGCTGCAGCGGCGGCTGCATGTCGCCGCGGGCGAAGAACGGAATCTCGACGGTGAGGCGGGCGGCGTCCTGCGTGATGGTGAACGTCGCGCCCCAGCCGCTGCCCATGTCGCCGCGGCCGCCGCCGCGCTGGCCTCCGCCTCCGGCGCCGCCACGCACCGCGCTGACCTGGCGCCTGGGTCGCTGCGCCGGATCAGGTTCCGTCGTCCAGCGGCCCGCGAAGCTCGGCTTCGTTTGCGCGCCTGCCTCGCCGAAGCTGCGAGCGACGCGAGCGTTTAGCGAAGGCGGGCCGAGCTGGACGGTCACCGACGCGGCCGTGATCAGAAGAACAAGAGCTCGTCTGACACCCATCACCCGCTCCTCCATCGCCCGATGTCCCAGCTCACTTCCCGATCTTGGGCAACGCCGACAGCTCCGGTTTCGGATCGCCAAAGATGTAGTGGTTGAACCACGCGAGATTGTGCAGCATCACGGCCCGCATGCTCTTCGGCTTCGAGATTCCGTGGCCGAAACCCTTGTAGACGACCATCTCCACGGGCACGCCGCGATCCTCGAGCCCCTGCCGCAGCTCGTACGCGTTGGCGATCGGCACGCGCCGATCGTTTTCACCGTGCTGGATGAGCGTCGGCGTCTTCGCCTGCTTGACGTAGTGCATCGGTGACGTCTTGTCGTAGATCGCCGGATCGTCGGCCGGGTCGTCGCCGAGGTAGTTGATCGTGAACGGCGTGATGTCGGTGTTGTAGTAGTACGTCGCCCAGTTCGAGATGCCGGCGCCGACCGAAATCGCCTTGAAGCGGGTCGACGAGGTCGTGAGGAACGCGGAGATGTAGCCGCCCTGGCTCCAGCCCATGCTGCCGACGAGCGCGGGATCGACCCAGCCCTTGCCGATGAGGTAGTCGACGCCCGAGATCACATCCCACGCGTCGCCCACGCCGAGGTTGCGGACGTTCAGCCTGCGGAACTTCTCGCCGTATCCGGCGCTGCCGCGGTAGTTGACCTTGAGGACCAGCGCGCCGCGCGCCGCCCAGATGTCTGACGGGTAGTACCGAGTGTCCGGCTGGAGCAGCGCGGGTCGATCGATGCCCGTCGGGCCGCCGTGGATCACACAAAGGAGCGGGTACTTCTTCGACGGATCGAAATTCGCCGGCTTGATGAGGACACCTTCGATCTCGGCGCCGTCCTGGCTGCGCCATGAGATCACTTCCCTCGTCCCGAGGATGAACGAGGCGGTCTGGGCCGTCATGTCCGTGAGCTTGCGCGGTGAAAACGGTACGCCCGTGACGAAGACTTCCGTCAGCGACGCCGGCGATCCCGCCGTGAACGCCATCGTCCTGCCGTCCTCGGTCACGGAAAACCCGCCGGCCATGAGCGCGTCCGGCTGGCTGACGCGCGCGGTCCGGCCGGTTGCCGGATCCACGCGGAACAGATGCGAGGCGGTCTTCTGCGAGGCCGCGAACAGGATGCCGTCGGGCAGCCATGCGACGAAGCCGGGGTTCTCATCGAAGCTGTCGGTGATCGAGCGGGCCACGCCGCCGTCGGCGGGGACGACGGCGAGACGCGAGTTGAGAGCGAAGTAGAGGTCGTTCCCCATCGCCGACGAAAAGACGATGTGCTTGCCGTCGGGCGACCATTGCGGGCCGTTGTCGGGACCGGGCGTCGAGACGATCTTGCGGACGCGATCGCCCGCGAGCGACAGGAGATAGATGTCGGCCGTCGCGCCCTGGATCAGATCGGGCGACACGGTCGCGCTGAACGCGACCGTCGTGCTGTCGGGCGACCACGAGAAGCCGCCGACGCTGAAGTCCTTCCCTTTGGTGCGCTGCTGGCCGGCGACTGGCGCCGCAAGCGCCTGGGCGACGTCGATCGTCCAGAGGTGGGAGTGCGTGTACTCGCGCCGGATGACCTCGAAGTCCGCGTAGCCTTCGCGCCGATCCTTCATCACCTGCGGCGTCGGGTCCGAGGCGACGAACGCGATCGTCTTCCCGTCGCGCGACCACGCGTACTGGCCGACGGCCGTTTCGGCTTTGGTGAGCTGAATCGCCTCGCCGCCATCGGGTTTGATCGCGAAGAGCTGACCGCGATCGCCAATGCGCGTGCTCGTGAACGTGAGCCAGCTCGAGTCCGGCGACCAGTTGGGATTTCCCCCGCCCTTGTCGCCGCGCGTGACCTGGAACGTGCGCCCGCTCGCGACGTCAGCGAGCCAGATCTGCGTGGTGAAGGCATCCTGCGCGAAATCGGTCTCCGACACGGTGTAGGCGACCCACTTGCCGTTCGGCGAGATTCGCGCCCCGCCGGCGGTCTTCACGTTCAGCAGGTCGTCGACGGTGGGAACGCGTGGCGGCGACTGCCGGGCGGCCGGAACGGCGGCCGACAGGCAGAGGGTGACCGTCAATACGGTGACGAGGTTCGGGCGAATCATCGGCAGCTCCCTGAACGAATCCCGGGGCATCTTGCGCGGGTTGGCGGGGAGTGTCAATGGAAGCTTCCTGGCAGAAGGGAACTGACCTGCGCGATCATAGGGCCGCGGCCGCAAGAAAGCGGTGCGGCTCCGTTCAATAACCAGTGGCACGATCCGGCGCCCGGCACACGGGCGCGGCTGTCAACGAAGGGGAGCCGTCACCATGACGTCTGCGCGCACGTTCGTCACCATCCTTCTCGCGTTCTGCGCCACCGTCGTGGGGGCCGTCACGACGGTCCCGCCGGGCCTTGCCGAGCACACGGATAGACGCACCGGCCAGCAGACCAGCCCGACGGCGGCGACTTCCCAACGCGTCCCTGCCGTCACGCCGCCGCCCTCCGTCGAGCCCCGCCCCCCGGTGCTGCTCGTGCGCGGCGACGAGGGCAAGCCCTCCGCGCCGCTGGTGCTCGAACGGGCGCGCTACGAAGTCACGGTCACTGGGCTGGCCGTCCGCACTCGCGCGACGCTGGTCTTCCGCAACGATCTCCGTCGCGTCCTGGAGGGCGAGCTCGTGTTCCCGCTGCCCGAGGGTGCGCTCGTGTCCGGCTTCGGCCTCGACGTCGCCGGCCGCATCGTCGATGGCGTCGTGGTGGAGGCGCAGCAGGCCCGCGTGGCATTCGAAACCGAGGTCCGCAAGGGGGTCGACCCCGGGCTCGTCGAATGGGTGCGCGGCAACAACTTCCGCACGCGCGTCTGGCCCATCCCGGCCAACGGCCGACGGACCGTCACCCTGGAGTACTTAACGGATCTCGCGGTCCATGAAAGCGGCGCCAGTCGCGAAGCCATCTACGAGCTGCCGCTGCGCTTCTCCACACCGGTGGAGGAGCTGGGGCTGAAGATCGAGGTCGTTCGCGGTACGACGACCCCGACCGTCCGATCGGGTCTCGCCAACTTCTCGTTCAATCGCTGGCAGGATCGGTTCGTCGCCGAGACGACGCGCAAAGGCGTCAAACCCGGCGACGATCTCCGTGTCGTCCTGCCAGATGTGCCGCGTGAGGCGGTCACCGTCGAGACGAACGACCGGGGCGAGACATTCTTCGCCATCGACGACCTGCCGTCGCTCTCCACCAAGATCGCTGCGGTGGCGGCGCCGCGCCGTATCGGGATCGTCTGGGACGCCAGCTTCAGCCGGAAGGACGCGGATCGCGAACGCGATCTGCGGCTACTTGCGGCGCATCTCGCCGGGCTCGGCGACATCGAGGCCCAGATCGTCATCGTCCGCAACACGTCGACGGCGCCCCGGCGCATCGCCGTTCGCAGAGGCGACGCGGCGGCGCTCGTCGCCGAACTGCGCCAGGAGCCCTGCGACGGCGCGACCGACCTCGCGTCGCTCCGTTTTCCCGACGATGTGGACTACAACCTGTTTTTCTCCGACGGCCTCTCCACGGTGGGTGGACGTGCTCGCGGGTGGCCGGCGCGTCCGACGTACGTTCTCAGTGGCGATCCGCGATCCGATCACGGCCGCCTGCGCGTGATCGCCGAGCGGAGTGGAGGAGCCTATTTCAACCTCCAGCGCCACACTGATGAGGAAGTCCTCGGACGCCTGGGCCGCCCGGTATTCTCACTGCTTGGGGTCGACGCGGATCCCACGACCGTGGCCGACCTCGAACCGTCGGGTGCGCAGCCGGTATCAAGCCGCGTGCGCGTGTCTGGTCGCCTGCTGGCTCCCGAAGCACGGATCAGTCTTCGCTACGGCGTTCCCGGCCGGCAGCCTTCGGAGGTCCGGGCCGTCGTCGTGCGGCGACAGCCGGGTCAGACGACTGGTCTGGTCGATCGACTCTGGGCGCAGCAGCGGATGGCGGCCCTCGCCGTAGACGCCGAAGCGAACCGTGCCGACCTGGTCACTTTGGGTCAGCGGTTCTCGCTCGTCACGCCCGGAACGTCGCTCCTGGTGCTGGAGACGCTCGAACAGTACGTCGAGCACAACGTCACGCCGCCGGCGACGCTTCCGGAGATGCGGACGGCGTTTCTCCAGCGCCGCGACGCGGAGACGAGCCGGAAGATCACCCGGCGCACCGACAAGACGGCCCGCGTGGTCGCGATGTGGGAGCGTCGCGTGCAGTGGTGGTCGCGGGAATTCGCGTATCAACCCGGCTTCAAGTACGTCGATCCCGCCGGCGGCCAGGCGCTCGGGCAGTCTGAACGGCGCGAGGCCATCGATCGGCCTGCGGGCGCGGCGCGGCCCGTTGCTTCCCCGGCGCCGCCTCCGATGACCGTTCCCGCATCGACCCCTGGGTTGGCCGCCGAGGCAGCTGCCGCGGGCGGCGCTCTGCCACTCGGGTCCGGGGATCGAGATTCGTCGGCCCCACGCATCGTCGTCAAGCCGTGGAATCCCGACACGCCCTACCTCCGGTCGCTCGATCGCGCGGGCGCAGCGAATGCGTACCGTGTCTACTTGGCGGAGCGGGACACGTATGGGGAGAGCCCGGCGTTCTATCTCGATTGCGCCGACTTCTTCTTCCGGCACAGCCAGCGCGACCTCGCGTTGCGCGTGCTCACGAACGTCGCGGAACTGAGGCTCGACGATGCGCGGCTGCTCCGCGTGCTCGCGCATCGGCTCGAGCAGGTGGACGAGCTCGATCTGGCGGTGGAGCTCTTCGATCACGTCCGCCGGCTGCGCCCCGAGGAGCCCCAGTCGAGCCGTGACCTTGCTCTCGTGCTCGACAAGCGTGCAGGTGCTCGTCAGCCCGGCGCCAGCAAGCTCTCGCCCGCCTCGATGGAGGACTATCGGCGCGCGTTGAGCCTGCTGGCCGAAGTGGTCGAGGGGCAATGGGACGATCGGTTTCCCGAGATCGAGGTCATTGCGCTTACCGAGGCCAATCGCATTGCCACGCTCGTCGAGCGCGGGAGTGGCGAATCGGTCTGGCCGATGGATGCCCGGCTGCGGCGCTTGCTCGACGCCGACGTCCGAATCGTGCTGACGTGGGACACCGATCAGACGGACATGGATCTCTGGGTGATCGAGCCGAGCGGCGAGAAGTGTTTCTTCTCGCACGCGCTCACGACCATCGGCGGCGCCATCTCGAAGGACTTCACGGGCGGCTACGGCCCCGAGGAGTACGCGGTGCGGCGCGCGATCGACGGCGAATATACGGTCAAGGCCAACTTCTACGGCTCGCGGTCGCAGTCGCTGACGGGGCCGACGACGGTGCAGGCGACGGTGACTACCGACTACGGCCGGCCGACCGAACAGCGGCGCGCCATCACGATCCGCCTCACGACGGCGCGAGACGTCGTTGACGTGGGATCGGTGGGGTTCAAGAAGAGCGCCGGATCGAAGTGAGGCGGCTGTTCGGCTCAGCCTCCGCAAGCTTTATCGTCTCGACCGTTCTGGAGGTGTACACGTCTCTTACAATCGCCGGAGTTCCCATGCGCACCGCTGCCCGAGTCGCCATCCTTTCCCTGGCCTTGGCCCTGGCGAGCCACGCTGCCGGGCCCTCCGCCCAGGCCCCGCGCCTGAGCGTGCTCAACGCGTCCCCGAACGGTGAAGTCGCTGCGCTCGCCGACGCCAACGAGATTCGCGTCACGTTCTCCGAGCCGATGATCGCGATCGGCGCGCCGCCGGCGCCGGCGTCGGTGCCCTGGTTCTCGATCGCGCCAGCCGCGAAAGGCGCCTTCTACTGGTCCGGGCACGCGGACGCTGATCTTCACGCCGGATCCGTCGGCGCGGCTGCCATATGCGACCCGATTCACCGTCCGCATCGACGCTGCCGCCCGGGCGGTGAGCGGCCGGACGCTGGGAACGCCCTTCGAGTTCACGTTCACGACGCCGACCGTGCGTCTGCTCTCGGCCGAGTGGTATCGCAAGAACGGACGCGCGTCGGATCCGGTGGTCGTCGCGCTCCGCTTCAACCAGCCGGTGCGGCCGCAGGATGTGCTGGCGCACACGGTGCTCCAGGGATCGCCGCATCAGTGGACGCCGCCGCGCACGCTGGGCGATCAGCGGCGATGGCTCGAGCAGCTCGATGCGGCCGGCCTCGCGCGCTTGAACGCGAAGGTCGCGCGCGCCGAGGCCGCGGCCTCGTCACGCGAGGTGTTCCCCGCGCGCATCGCCACCGAGTGGAACGTTGAGCGGTTCCCACGGAGCGACGCGCTCGTCGTGCTCGAGACGACGGCTACGCCGCCGCCTGACACGTGGATCGCCGTGAACGTCGCGGCGACGCTGCCGAGCCTTGACGGTCCGGAACGGCACGCGGCGCAGTCGTCGATGCTGCGCCTCGAACAGATGTTCTTCGTCGAGTCGCATGGCTGCTCAGCAGACCGCCTGCGATCCCGCGTCGAGCTACGCCATCACCTTCCGGCGCGGCGTCGACCTCGACGTCGCCCGTCGCGCACTGACGGTCCGCGACGTGACCTCGAGTCGCACCGGCACCGTCGTGGTCGGCAAGCCGCCGGACGTGGACACGACTCGCGGCTATCGGCCACTGGACGGCTACACGTACCTGCAACCTGCGCAGCAGGGGTACGGGCTGCAGCCGCCGGCGACGACGTGGCGGTATGCCTTGAGTGACACGCTCCAGGCCAGCGACGGCCAGACGCTCGACTATCCGTGGGTTGGCGCGGTCGAGAACACGCACGAACGGCCGGTCGCATATTTCAGTGGCAGCCTGTGGGAAGCGGATCTCACCGGCAAGGATCGCCACGCGCCGTTTGTCGCGCGGAACGTCGAGCAGGTCGCCCGCTGGGTGATGCCCGCGACCGCTCGCGACATCATGCCGCGGCTCCTGGAGATGCGGAACAACCAGCGCAACTGGGCCAGCGTCCCGATGCCGATTTCTCAGGCGCTTCGCATCGTGCCGGATGCGGTGCAGGCGCATGCCGCGGATCTCAGCAACGTGCTGTCGCCGCGCGGCACCGGCCTCGCGTGGGTCGGCGTCCGGCCCGGTCGAGACCCTCAAGGGCGCGTTCAGCGCCGGCCCGATCGGCACGAACGCCACGCTGCTCCAGGTGACGAACCTCGGCGTCTCCGTGAAGGACAGCCCGCAGGCCACGCTCGTGTTCGTGACGCGGCTCGACACCGCCGCGCCGGTCGAAGGCGCAGACGTCGCGATCGTGGACACCGGCAATCGCGAGCGCTGGCGCGGACGCACGGATCGCGACGGCGTGGCGATGGCGCCGGCGATGACGTTGCGGAATCCGAACAACACCTGGCAGCTTTCGTACGTCGTCACGGCGGAGAAAGACGGCGACCTCGCATACGTCGCATCTGACGCGAATACGGATCTTCAGCCGTGGGCCTTTGGACACCCCTATCAGCTCAACGAAGCAGGTGAAGTGCTGCGCGCGTCGATCTTCACCGACCGCGGCGTCTATCGCCTCGGCGAAGAGCTGCACGCCAAGGCGATCCTGCGCGCGGACACGCCCGTCGGGCATGCAACTGCTCCCCGAAGGCGCACGCGTGCAGGTGATCGTGCAGGACAGCCGCGGCCGAGAAGTCGACCGGCGGACGGTGCCGGTGAACCGCTGGAGCAGCATCGAGTGGACCGCGCGCGTGCCCGCAGAGGGATCGCTCGGCAACTACAGGATTCTTGCAGGCATGGATGGCGACGCCGGCGAGCTGCAGAACCGGCCCGCGCATCGTCGCGTGAACGGATCGTTCCTCGTCGCGGCGTTCCGGCGTCCCGACTTCCGGGTGGATGCGACGCTCACGACCGAGACGCCGGTCCTGGGCGCCCGGCTCAAAGGCGTGGTCAGCGCGAAGTACCTGTTCGGCGGACCGATCGCGAAGCAGCCGGTGCGCTGGTGGGTCGACCGTGTGCCAGTTCTCGACATACCGGTCGCGATTCGCGAGCGGTTCCCGGAGCGCCAGTTCGCGTTCGGCTATCTGCCGCGGCCCGAGCCGAACGTGCCGATGAGCACGCGAACGCCGGTGAAGACCGAGCCGCTCGGGGCAGACGGCAGCCTCACGATCGAACATGCCGACCGAGCGCGGCGCCGATGCCGCGCAGAGATTCCTGTTCGAGGGCGACGTCGAGGGCGTTTCCGGTCAGCACATCGCCAATCGCGCGCAGATGACCGTGCATCCCGCGTCGATCTACGTCGGCCTCGAACGCCCGCCGATGTTCTTCGACACGCGCAAAGGCGGTGCGATCAGAGTGCTCGCCGTCGATCTCGCGGGCAACGCGCGCGCGGGCGTCCCGGTGACCGTCTCGATCGTGCGCGAGCAATGGGTAGAGACCAGCCAGCGCTCGACGCTGGCAGCCGGCGCACTGGGAGCGCCGTGAGATCGCGATCGGCGAGTGGACGATGCAGACGACCGCGGCCGGCGCGTCGCTGCCGATTCCGCTGCGCGAGGGCGGCTGCTACATCCTGCGCGGCGTCGCCCGCGACGATCAGGGCCGCCCGACGCGCACCGAAGTGACGTTCTACGCCATCGGCCCGGGGCCGTCGTTCTGGCGATCGAACGGCAATCGAATCGATCTGACGCCCGAGCGCAGGACCTGGTCGCCCGGCGAGACCGCGCGCGTCCTCGTGCAGTCGCCGTGGCCGCGAGCGACGGCGCTCGTGACCGTCGAGCGCGAAGGCATTCGCAGCCATCGTCGTCTCGAGATCACGTCCGATCAGAACACCGTGGACGTGCCCGTCACCGCCGCGGATGTGCCGAACATGTTCGTCTCGGTGCTGCTCGTCAAAGGGCGGACCTCGACCGACCTCGGCCCCGATCAGAGCGATCCGGGCCGGCCGCAGTTCCGCGTCGGCTACACGGAGCTCATGGTGGACGACGCATCGAAGCGGCTCAAGGTCGATGTCACCGCCGATCGCGAGGAGTACCGGCCGCGTCAGGAAGTGCGCGTGAACGTGGGCGTGTCGGCCGCAGACGCCTTCGTCGGGCGCGCAGCGCCGCGAGCCGCGAGGTCACGCTCTGGGCGATGGACTACGGTCTGCTGTCGCTCACCGGATACCAGACGCCTGACGTCGCGCGCGCGATCTACGCGCGGAAGGCGCTGCAGGTGATGACGGCCGACAACCGCGCGGGACTCATCACGCGCCGCATGCTGGCGACGCCGCCGCCGCAAGGGTTCGGCCAGGGGGGCGGCGGCGGACGCGGCGGCGGCGTCGCGGGCGGCGTGCCGGCACCGGCGCCTCCGCCGGCACCGGCGTCAGCTCGCAGCGATCGGCTTCATGGCTGACGGACAGCGTGACCGCATCGCGTCGCAAACCGGAGGCTCGAGCCAGGAGATCGACGCGGCGACGATCCGCACCGACTTCCGGCCGCTCGTCTTCTGGCTCGGATCGGTCGCGACCGACGCGAGCGGCCGCGCGATCGACCACTGTCACGCTGCCCGACTCGCTGACGACGTACCGCATCATGGCAGTCGCCGGCGATCCGGCGTCGCACTTCGGCGCCGGCGAAGCCGAGATCCGCACGTCGAAGCCGGTGACGATGCTGCCGGCGTTTCCGCGGTTCCTGGTCGCCGGCGATCGCGCGTCGTTCGGCGCGGTCGTCACGAACAACACCAGCACCGGCGGCGACGCGATCGTGACGATGCGCAGCCTCGACGGCGGCGCGCTGCAGTTCGACGGCACGCTGTCGCGCACCATTCGATTGGCGGCCGGCGAGTCCGCGGCCGTGCGGTTCGACGCGGTGGCGCGCGCGGCCGGCAACGCGCGCCTGCAGATGACGATCGCGCTCGGCGGCAACACCGACGCCTTCGAGCTGGCGCTGCCCGTCTTCGTGCCGTCGTCGCTCGAGACCGTCGCCGCCTACGGCGACACGACGGCAAGCGTCACCGAGAAGCTGTCGATTCCGGCCGGCATCGTGCCGCGCGCCGGCGGCCTGACCGTGAGCCTGGCGTCCACGGCGCTCGTCGGCCTCGACGCAAGCGCGCGGTATCTCGACGAGTATGCGTTCCGCTGTGGTGAGCAGGTGGCGTCGCGCGCGCTGGCGCTGCTGCTCTCGGCGGATCTCGGCGGCGCGTTCGGGCTCGCCGGCGCGAAACCGGCCGAGCAGCGCGACACCGCGCTGGGGCTGCTCAACGATCTCTACAGTTATCAGTGTCCCGACGGCGGCTTCTCGTTCTGGCCGGGCGAGTGTCGCGCGACGTCGGCGTACCTGACCGCGTACATCCTGAGCGTCTTCAGGTCGGCGAGCACGCTGAAGGTCACGCTCGATCGCAACGCCGTGGATCGCGCGCTGAACTACCTGCAGAACCATCTGCGCGAGCCGCCGCCCGAAGTGCACTGGCGTCCCGCGTGGTCCGCGTCGCAGGCGTTTGCCGTCAAGGTGCTCGCGGAGTTCGGCCGCAATGTCCCGGCCGACATCACGCGCCTGTACGGCATGGCCGAGTCGATGCCGACGTTCGCGCTCTCGTATCTCGCTGACGCGATGTTCGCGTCGAACGATCGCGGTCCTCGCTACGCCGACGTCGTCCGCCGCATCTCGAACAAGCTGGCGATCGACGCCGATCGCGCGCACGTCGAAGAAGTGGACGACGTCTCGCTGGCGTGGCTGTGGAACACGAACGTGCGGGCGACCGCCGTCGTGCTGAGCGGCATCGTCGCGCCGCGGCGACGACCAGACGTTCGTCGCGCCGATGGCGCGATGGCTGCTCGCCGCGCGTCAGAACGGCCGCTGGGGCACGACGCAGGAGAACGCCGTCGCGCTCGAAGCGCTCGTGTCGTACTACCGCGCGTTCGAAGCCGACGTGCCGCAGATGCAGGCGACCGTGGCGCTCGCGGGCAAGCCGATCGGCAACGGAACGTTTGCCGGTCGATCGACGACAGCGCAGGAGTTCCGCGTCGCCATGCCCGAGCTCGTGCAGCAGGTCGCCGCCTCGGCAACGAGGGACCTCGTCGTCTCGCGCCAGGGAACGGGCCGGCTCTACTACACCGCGCGCCTCCAGTACCGGGTGCCGGAGTCGCCGGACGCCGGTCGATCGCGGCATCCGGCTCGAACGGCGGTACGAACGCTTCAATCCCGATGGCCCGACGGCTCGAGGCCGGTGAGCGACGTCATTCACGAACGGCGACATCGTCCGGGTCACCGTCAGCGTCACGCTTCCGCACGAGGGACGCTTCCTCGCAGTCACCGATCCGGTCGCTGCCGGCTTCGAGCCGATCGACGGCACGCTGAAGACGACGGCGACGGACCTGGGCCGGGTCGTCGACGACGCAGACGGCAGGACGCGACTGGCGCGCCTGGATGCGCGGCGGCGGCTTCGACCACGTCGAGAAGCACGACGATCGTGTGATCGCGTTCGCGACGCGGCTCGCCGCCGGCCGGCACGAGTTCAGTTACCTCGTGCGCGCGACAACGGCGGGATCGTTCGGCGTCGCCGGTGTGCGCGCCGAAGCGATGTACGCGCCGGAGATCGGCGGACGCAGCCGGGCCGGCCGTATCGAGGTTCGGGAGCGGTGATGACGAGCCAAGGGCGAATCATGCGAGCGCCAGCGCATCGGACGCTTGTCGAAAGAGCCTTCACCATGAAGGGCACGAAGGAGAACACCAGCGTTTTCCTGGTTCATTTCTTTTCGAAAACCGTGCTGGCCGGCACTGACGCTGGCAAGAGCTTGAACCATGAGAGTCCGAAGAAAACCCAAGAAGGTTTTCTCCATGACCTCCATGGTTCAATCTTTTGTCACGTACGGCCAGCGCTGCGGCCGCGATAACATCGCGTTCGCCTCGTCGTCGTTCTTGAAGCGCTCGTTGATCGGATCCCAGGAGAGCTTGCGCCCCGTCTTCATGGCGATGTGATGCAGCAGGCACGCGGAACAGGACCGGTGCGCGACTTCGACTGGCGCGATCGGCGGCTGGCGCGAGCGGATGCTGTCGAGCCAGTTGCCGTGGTGCTGCTTGCTCGTCGGCAGGTGGATCTCGTTCGGGCCGATCACTGAGGTGAGGATCTTCGGGTCGCTCGCCGCGAGCGCCTGCGCGTCTTTCAGCCTGGCCACCGGATCGCTGGCCGTGACCGTCTCGTTGCCGCGTGAGACGAAGATCCAGCCCTGCGTGCCCTCGAACCGCACGCCGTTTGGAAACTCACCGCTCACGATCATGCGGACGCCGTTGGCGTACACGCCTTCGGTCCGGAAGGGTCCGTGCACGTCCCAGAGGCCGGACTTCGGGGAACTCCGCGTGACCGGCGATCTCGACGGGTCCCGTGTACTCCGTGTCCATCGCCCAGTGCGCGCTGTCGACGTGATGCGCGCCCCAGCCGGTAATCATGCCGGCGCCGAACTGCTCGCACCGGAGCCAACCCGGCCGGTCGTAGCCGAATTGCGGATGGACGCGCTTTTCCGTGTAGTAGACGTTCGGCGTCGATCCGAGCCAGGCGTCGTAGTTGAGCGTTTTGGGAACCGGCATCTCGGGCTCGGCGTTCCCCGACGGATCGCCGGGAAGCCCGACCTGCACGGTCTTCAGTTGCCCGATGCGCCCGTTGCGGACCAGTTCGGCGGCGTATCGGAACTGCGGCGACGACCGTTGCTGGCTGCCAATCTGGAAGATGCGCCCCGAACGGTGGACCGCATTGCTCAGCGTCCGGCCTTCGGCGATCGTGAGCGACGCGGGTTTCTGCAGGTACACGTCTTTGCCGGCGTTCACGGCCGCGATGGCGATGATCGCGTGCCAGTGATCCGGCGTGCTGATCACGACCGCGTCGATGTCCTTGTTGGCCAGCAGATCCCGGTAGTCTGCGTACGCGGTCACGCCGTCATGCGGTTTGCCGGTCGCCTTGGCGTAGTACCCGTTCACGAGCGTCTTCGCCTCGGCGACGCGCCGGCCGTCGACGTCGCAGACCGCGACGATACGCGCGCTGTCGTGCTGCCAGATTCCGGGCAGGTCGTGCCCGCGACTGATGCGACCGGTGCCGATGGCGCCGACGTTGATGCGCTTGCTCGGCGCGATCTGACCGAACACCGACGCCGGAACAATCGCCGGGAATCCCGCAGCGACCGAGGCCGCCGCGACGCCGCGGCCGGCCGTTTTCAGAAACGTGCGTCTCGTTGGATGCCGGGGCCCTCTCGCCATCACTCACCTCGAGAAGTTCAGTCGCTGCGCCTGGGCCTGCGCCTTCAGCATCAGCTCGGTGGCCAGGAAGCAGTGCGCCTGCGTCATCGCGGTCTCTGTGCGGTTGACCACGTCCGAGACGAGCGCGGCGCCGTACGGGAGCGCGACGTCCTTGCAATCGATGTAGCGCGTCTCTTTCTGATCGACGAGAAACAGGTGGCTGTCCCCGGCGCGGCCGGCGATGTCGATGTTCTTGCGGATCTCGATGAAGCCGTCCGTGCCGAGGACGGTCAGCCGGCCGTCGCCCCACGTGGCCAGCCCGTTCGGCGTGAACCAGTCGACGCGGATGTAGCCGGTGCCGCCGTCGCCGCGCAGCACGACGTCGCCGAAGTCCTCGAACGCGGGGTACTGCGGGTGATGGACGTTGCCGGCCTGCGCGCTCACGACGTCAGCCCGCGTGGAGCCCGTGAAGTGCAGGAACTGATCGGCCTGATGCGATCCGATGTCGCAGAGGATGCCGCCGAACTTCGCCTTGTCGAAGAACCACGCCGGCCGCGTGTTCACGTTCGTGCGATGCGGACCCAGGCCGATCGTCTGAACGACCCGTCCGATCGCGCCGGCCCTGACGAGATCGCCGGCCCTGATCGTGGCGCGATTCTCGAACCGCTCGCTGTACATGATCGAATAGATGCGGCGGGTCTCGGCCTGGACGCGGCGGACGTCGGCCAGTTGCGCGAGCGTCGTGATGCCCGGTTTGTCGGCCATGTAGTCCTTGCCGTGCTGCATCACGCGGATCCCGAGCGGCGCGCGCTCGTCGGGGACAATCGAGCTCAGCACGAGCTGGATGGTCGTGTCCTCGAGGACCTCCCGTTCGCTCTTCGCCAGCCGCGCCTGCGGAAACTGCTTGGCGAATGCCGCGACGAGGTCCGGCTCTTTCGCGTACACCGACACCAGCTCCCCGCCGCCCCGCAGCACGGCGTTCACCTGGCCGTAGATGTGGGAGTGATTCATGCCGACGACCCCGACCCTGATGCGTGGCCCGGGCCGCGCGGCCGGGGCCCCTTGCGCTTCCGCGTCCGTTCGCACGCTGCCCTCCCCGAGGCCGATCGCACGCACGTCTCTCGGACCCGCCGACAGCACGGCCGCGGATCCGGTCACGCCTTTGATGAACTCGCGACGTCCCAGTTGCCGATGCGGTCTCATCACACGGCCTCCCAGCTCAACGGGCCAAGAATAGACGGTTCGGATACGCTTGGCCATGCCCTTGAAGTCACTTCGTGCGTGGTTGCGCGTCGATCGCGCCCGGGAGGACGAGTCTCCGCCGCTTCGCGAGACGCTCGAGGCGCTGGACCATCTCGAGCCGGACCGCGCGCGCTACCTCGCCGCGTTCGCGTATCTGCTCGGGCGGGTGGCGCATGCCGACCAGCACGTCTCGCCGGAAGAGACGCGCGCCATGGAGGCGCTCGTGCGGGAACAGGGACAGCTGTCGCAGGATCTGGCGATGGTCGTCGTGCAACTGGCAAAAACCAGCAACCTCCTGTTCGGAGGCACGGCCAGTTTTCTCGTCGCGAGGGAATTCCGGGAACTGGCGAGCGACGACCAGAAACTCGCGCTGATGCGGTGTCTGTTCGCCCTGTCAGCGGTCGATGAGACGATCTCGACGGCGGAGGAAAGCGAAGTTCATCGTATCGCCAACGAACTGCGTCTCGATCAGTCCGACCTCATCGCGCTGCGCGTCGCGCACCGCCGGCACCTGCCGGGGCTCTCGCGCGAGTAGGGGTCTGACCCGCTAAACGCCGGGCGATTTGCCCCCACGAAGAGCTCACCATGAAGGGTGAAGACATGAAGGGTATTGGGGAAGATCGCTTGTCGAAAAGCTCTTCTGATCCTACTCTTCACGTCTTCATTCTTCATGGTGTGCTCTTCGTGACAAGCCAGCTCTGTTCTGGCGCTCGAGCCAGGAATGGAGCTGGACCGCACATAATGCTCCTGGTTTGCCGCAAACGTCACCTGTCTCAGAGCTCACCATGAAGCGTGAAGGCTACTTCACTCCCCGCCCCGTGCGAGTGACTTCAGCATGTCGATGGGCAGCCGCGTGCCGGCGCGGGCATTCGCCTGTTTGATCCGATCCGGCGTCATCCCGTGATCGCGGAGCATCACCAGGTCGTCGATCGCAAGACGGTCGTAGCCGAGCGCCTTGAGCTCCTGCGCGTACTGAGCCGTCACGCCGTGGTCACGGACGCGAATGAGCGCCGGCATCGGGATGTTCGCGTAGCCGAGCGCCGCCATGTCGCGGACGTAGTCCACGGTGATGCCGTGATCACGCGCTTCGACGAGCTGGTCGATCGACAGTGGATAGCCGAGCTTCCGCATCTCGCGGACGTAGTCGGGCAACACGCCGTGATCGCGCACACGAATCAACTGATCGAGCGGCAGCTTTGAGTGACCGGCCTCGCCAAGCTCGCGCACGTACTCCGGCGTGATGCCGTGATCCCTGGCATTGATCAGCGCGTCCATCGGGACCGAGCCGTACCCTGCGTCGCGCATGGCCCGGACGTAGTCCGGCGTGATGCCGTGGTCTCGCGCGTTGCGGATCGCATCTGCCGTGAGCCCCTTGTAGCCCAGCTCCGCCAGCTCACGGACATAGGCCGGCGTGATGCCGTGGTCACGCAGCGTGATCAACGGGTCGAGCGAACTGAACTTGTACCCGAGCGCGGCCATCTCGCGAAGATAGGTCGCCTGCACGCCGTGCTGACCGGCGCGCACGAGGTCGGCCGTCTGGGGTTTCGCGTACCCCTGCCGGGTCAACTCGTCCAGAAAGGCAAACCCGATATCGTGCCGCGCCAGCTGGTACTGTTCGCCGGCGGTCGGCTGAGAGAAGCCCCGCTTCGCCAGCTCCGCCGGGAACGTCGGATCGGCCGCAAATGAAAACGTGCCGGCGCCGACGCCGTTGCGGATGACGCCCTCGAACGTGAACGTGCCGGCGTCGCGCCGCAGCCGGAATTGAACCGGCCCGCCCGCGCCGGCAAGCTGGGCCGTCGTCAGCCCGTCGAGTTGCTCGATCGGGATGTTCGAGCCGGAAGAGGAGCCGCGTTCGGTCAGCCGGAGTTGGACCGTGCCTTTCGTGTCTGTCGGACGGATCTCCCACGTGCCGGCGCCAATCTGAACGAATCCGAGTGCCTCCGCCGCCGCACGGATGAACCGCGTCGCACGCTCGATGTAGGACTCGTGACCGGCGCCCTGCGCGGCCGGTGGCTGGGCGACTGCCTCCTGGACCGTCCCGGCGACAACCGTCGTCGGCCTGGCGCAGGCGAGCACCAGAAGCAACACTGCCGCGGTGGCGACGCTCGCCCATCGAAGACGGAGCGCCGGAAGACGCCGGTTGCGCGTGTCGTCGAGCGCCGCGAGCATGCGGCCTTCGAGCTGGCGCGGGCGCGCCATGCTCACCGCCAGCGCCGGCGCCCGGTGCGTGCCAAACGCGTACGCAATCTCGAGCAGATGGCCGGCGTACTCACGCGCTTCGGTGCCGGCGGCGATCACGCGATCGTCACAGGCCAGCTCCCGTTCGATGCGCAGCCGCCGCGCCACCCACCACATCGCCGGATGGAACCAGTAGGCGGCACATGCGCACGCGGCAATCGTCTGCGTCAGGCAATCGCGCCGGGCGACGTGCGCCAACTCGTGCAGCATCACGGCGCGTCGCCGGTCGTCGTCCCAGAGATCGGCGACGGCCGGAATCAGAATGGCGGGACGGAACGTCCCGAATGCGGCCGGGACGGTGTGCTCGCGACTCCGAAGCAGTCGCACGGCGCGCCGAATCCCGAGCGTCCGCGCACACTCTGCGAGCAGGCGCGTCCATTCGGCCTCGTGGACGACGGTCGCGCGACGAGCGAGCCGCCGCAGCCGCCAGTGTTGTCCCGCCCGATAGAGGAGGAGGCCGATGACGCCGGCGACGTACAGCGCGATCATGACGGTCCCCCATGAGACGGGGGCCGCGGCGGGAACGTTGGAGACCGGATTGGGAAAGGCAGGCCCTTCGACGCCGCTCAGGGCAGGCCCTGCGGGCAGATCCGGCGCCGGCTGGCGGTCTGCAGGACTCACCATCTGCGCCGTGTCCGACCGTCGTCCGCACCACCACCGGCCATTCCGGCAGCACGAGTGACGCGATCGGGAGCAGGAGCGCGCCTGTCAACGCGAGCGTCCAGACGAGATGCCGCGTCGCGGCAGACGCGCGCCGGCACCACACGGCCTGGATGATGGCTGCGATTCCGAGAAGGACGGTGGCTTTGATGACGATCATCGGTCCTCTCCTTGCCCGCGCGCCCGCTTCAGAAGCTGGCTCAACCGCCTGTACTCGTCGTCCGAGATCTGCGTCGACTTGATGTCGAGCAGCGCGGCGATGGCCGAGCCGGGTGACCCATCGAAGAAGGTCCGGACCAACTGCTTCAGCGCCGACCGGCTCGCATCCTCCGGCTTGACCGCGGGAAAGTACACGTGACGCGGGCCGTCGTACTCGCGCGCGAGCAAGCCCCGGTCGATCATGATCTCGAGCAGCTTGCGCACGCTGGAGGGGCTTGACGCGTCAGGCAGCTCGCTTCGCAGCTCCTCGACGGTCGCGCGGCGGCGGCGGTAGAGGATCTCCATGATCTGGCTCTCGCGGCGGGTGAGGTCGAGACGGGCGGTTTTCGGCATGGGTACGGGCGCGCGATGGCGAATAATTTCGCTCATGGCGAATATATTCGCCTTATACGGCCGCCGTCAAGAAGTTGTTCCCAGCCCCTGCCGGGAGCCGACGCCCTTCGTCATGAAGACCACAATCGCTTCGCAGAACAGCGGCAGGTCATCCGGCCGCCGGCTCGAGATCATGTGCCGATCGACGACGACCGGCTCATCGACCCAGATCGCGCCGGCATTGACGAGGTCGTCCTTGATGCCGGGCGTCGACGTGCACCGGAATCCGCGCACGATGCCCGCGGAAATCGGAATCCATCCCGCATGACAGATGTGCGCCACGAGCTTGCCGGACTCGTGGAACTCTCGGGTGAGCTCGAGCACCTTCGGCACGCGCCGGAGACGATCGGGAGCAAATCCGCCCGGAATGACGAGGCCGTCGAAGTCCCGTTCCGCGGCGTCATCGACCCGCGCATCGGAGCGGCAGGGATAGCCATGCTTGCCGGCGTACGCGCGCCCGGCTTCCAGGCCCGCGACCACGACGGCCGCCCCGGCCTCGATGAGCCGCAGCTTCGGATACCAGAGCTCGAGATCCTCATAGACGTCGTCAACGAACATCAGAAACCGCTGCGTCTGGAGTGGGCGTGTGGGCGTCACGCTTCAATCTTGACGGCAACGGCACAGGGCCGGCAAGGCCGTCATGACCGCCCGGTCGCGGCTGCGAAGATGCGTCCGACGTTTTCTGGAGCAAAGAACGTCGCCGGCGACGTCACTCCGGAGATGACGCGCGCGAACCCGTTCATCGCGTCGCGGTTGCCGTAGATGGCGCCAAACAGTTGCTGCATCTCCGGCGTGGGCGGCGCCAGCATGGCGAACTGGGCGGTGAACTCGTACATCGGCAGGACGTGCTCGTCTCGCGTGGATTGGTAGCTGCCCATCGCCGCGTCGAATGCGCGGGTCCCGGAGAAGGATTCGTCGAGGGCGCTGGCGCACAGCTCGGCGTCGCGAAAGGCATCGCTGATGCCCTGAGCCGTGATGAAGTCCTTGTTGTATCCGGCGTCGCCGACCAAGGCCCAACCCGGGCCGAACGGCTTGCGGAAGAAGTTCGGGACCGCCGCGCCCACGAACCGATCCTCGCGCCTCGCGGCGCGAACGCGTTCGGCGAACGCCGGCGCGCGTTCGAACGCTTCCAGGCAGCATCCCTCGACGTTCCGCTTGTTCGATTCGAACTCCGCGAAGGGCCACGAGACGACGACCAGCGTCAGGCCGTCGTTGGTGGGCCAGGCGGCCCAGGCCCGGCCGCCGCGATCGTAGGCCTCGAATCGGCCGTCGGTCGGCAGCCCGCTCCAGTACGAGTAGTAGCCCGCCTCGAGCTGCGGTTTCTCCCGGTACTGCTCGGGCGACACGGCCTGTGCGACACGTGAATGCAGGCCATCGGCTCCAATGACTACGCGAGCGCGCTCCGTCATGGAGCGGCCGCCTTTGTCATGGCCGCGAATACCGGTCACGCTGCCTTCCTCGATCACGACCTCCTCGACAGTGAATCCCTCCCGGACCTCGGCGCCTGCGCCGGAGGCCGCGTCGACGAGCAGCTTGTCGAGGACAGTACGGCGCGGGGCGTACGACACGGGCTCGTCATCCGTGCCGGGCGATCCCGAAATCACGAACGGACCCATGTCGAACGCGTACGTGTGAACCGCCGGGCAGCCGGTCGCCACGACGCGATCGAGGAGGCCCCATTTCCTCAGCGCCGCCACGCCCGGCGGGTGGATGAGATGGGTTGAAATCGTGTCACTCGGGAACGTCGCCCGATCGACGACGAGAACCCTGTACCCTTTGCGCGCAAGGAGCATCGCCGTCGGGGATCCGGCACAGCGAGCGCCCACGACGATCACGTCGAATTGGCTGTGACTCATGTTCCCTCTCCTGCCGTCTATCGCACGCGCAGATCCTGCGTCACTCTCGCGCCCTCGACCATCGCCACTCGTACCGCGCCGCTGGCAAGACTCCGGAGGAACTCCGGGTCGTACTGCCCGCCCTGCTCGATGTCGGTGACGACCGCGAGGACGTAGTCGCCCGGCGGCAGATTGCCGAAAACATACAGGCCCTCACTGGACGGCCGGGACATGGCAATCCGCCGGGAGCCGGGAGTCCAGAACCGGCTGTCCGATGGAGCGACGATGACCGTGTAGTCGATGGCGGGCTTGCCAAGCGCGTCGGTGAGGACGCCAGTGATCTGACTCACCTTGTCGGTCACGGTCAAGACCGCATCCATGATGTCGTGCTCGCCGGTGAAGTCGAGCGGGAAGTCGGCCGTGTCCTGGCCGGCGATGATCGCCGACTTGACGAGGCCGCCGCCGCCGCGAAGCGTGTAGCGCCCGGGCAGGACGCCGGTCAGCATGAACCGGCCATCGGGCTCGATCTGTACCGACGACGGCCCCGTGGTCATCGGGATCGATCCAGCCGATGGCGCGGACGTCAGAAACACGGTCGGGCGCACTCGCGTCAGGTCGGGCGCCTTGGCCATCTCGAAGACCACGATCCCGGAAATCGATCGCGCGGCACGGAGCGGGAGGTTGAGCTCGACCACCGACTGCCCTTCCACGACCACCGACGTGCGTCCCCACAGCTTCTGCGCATCGGTGAGGCGCGGCGGCGCCATCGGCTGCTCGGGCCGGACGGGTTGGCCGTTGACGATGGTCACCGACGGCGGCGCGGGCACCGTGTACGCGAAGACCGTGTACTTGCCCGGCGCGATCGCACGAAACATGAACCTGCCGTTCTGGTCGACCCGCGCCGAGTTGTTCGACACGCCGTCCAGGGTCGGATCGTCGTTGATCAGCGAGACTTGAACGGCCACACCCGGCTCGAGCGCGGTACCGATGGTGCCTTGAACGTGGCTGGCCTGTCCGAGTCGCAGTTGAATATCCACCCCGGCGCGCTCATCAGCTCCCGCGATGGTCACCTTCGTGCCGCCCGACGCGATGAGCGAGCTTGGCGCGTAGACGGGCAAGTACGCCGGCGGCGGAGTCTCCGGCGGCGTCATCGGCGATGGCGGCTGAGTGATTGGCACCATGACGGTCGACGGCAGCCCTGGCGCGGCCGGCGGCTGCACCGCTCCTGACGCGATGGCCTGTTCGATCGCCGCCATTTCCGTATTCATCCGGTCGTTGAACGGCGAGTCGAAGGCGTTGGGCGTGGCTGAGACCAGGTAGTCGCCCGGCTGAAGACCGAAGAGCCGGTACACACCACGGTCATCGGTGTTCGCGAAGCCACTCTGCTGCAACCGCCTGACGCCGTTCGTCATCACGTAGCGCAGTCCGCGAACCGGAACGCCGCGTTGCGGTTCTCCGTCCTCGCCAATCACCGTCCCGGTGATGACACCGCCGCGCAGCATCGGGATCTTGAGGTTCAGCTGCTCGCCGTCCGCAAGCCGAACGGCAGTGCCCTGACCCCCGGGCCGCTTCTGACCGTAGACCGTCGGCAGGAACTGCGTCTGAGAAACATTCAGCGTGAACTGCCCCGCGGGCAGTCGCTGAAACGAGAACTGACCTAACGCGTCGGTCAGCACCGTCCGCGACAGGCTCGTGCCGCTGCCGCCCGGTAGAACTCCGCGTCCCGTGGTCGGGATGCCGGAGACCACGATGCCGCCGGGGGACACGGCGACAGGCGGCGCCGCGCCGGTGCCGCCGACGATTCCGCCGATCGTGACGCCCGGCGCTGCACCCCGCGCGGCCCCCGCCGCCAGGGTCGATCCGCTCACGCTGACCCGGGCGCCGCGGACCGGTCGTCCCGTATCCGCGGCCGTGACCGTGCCGGAGATCACGCTCGTGCCGATCGGGATCCGTCGAACCGTCGGCGGCGGCGGTGGAGCATCTCGCGGCTGGCCAACGACCGCCTGGCCCGAGGAGACCGTTTGCGCCGCCAGCACCGCGCCGAGCGAGACGGCGGACAGGACGGCAACCCAGATACGGGAACACACTGCTCGATGAGTCATCGGAGCCTCGCGCAAACCGCCCACGCCTGCCAGAGAGGGATGGCTGATTCTACAATAGGCGATCGGAGCTCAACGATGACGCGCAGTCTCAGTTTGCCAGCCATCCTCATCGCGGCCGCGCTGTCGACGCGCCCGGTCGCCGCCCAGCAGGACGTCACGCTCTGGATCACGCTCGGCGACATCGATCAGCTCGTCGAAGCGGACGCGTACACGTTCAAGGAAGTCCGCCGCATCACCACGGACCCGAAGCTGCACGGCCTCGCATTCTCAGCCGACGGGTCGAAGGTGTATCTCGCGAGCGATCGCACGGGCAATTTCCAGGTCGTGGACGTGCGCAAAGGCGCCGTCGTGGAACAGATCAACATCGGCAAGGATCCGAACCAGATGGCGCTGACGAAGGACGGCCGGTTCGCGTATGTCCCGATGCGCGGCGAGGACGCCGTCGCCGTCGTCCAGCTCGAGCCGCTGAAGCTCATCAAGAAGATCCCGATGGACAAGGGCCCCCACGACGCCATCACGTCGTCCGACGGCTCGCGCATCTACGTCGGGGCCCAGTTCGGCCGTTCCATCGCCGTGATCGATCCCGCGAAGCAGGCGCTCGTCTACAACCTGCCGACAGCCGACGGCGTGCGTCCGATCCGCGCGAGGCGCGACGGCCGCATCCTGTACGCCGCGCTCTCCAATCTCATCGGGTTCGTCGTCGTGGACGCCGAGAAGGGCGTCACGCGCCGGGTCGAGCTCGCGACGCTGCCCGAGGGCGTGCCGAAGCCCTATCTCGACACGTTCACGCACGATCTGCTGCTGTCGCCGGACGAACAGGAGCTGTGGGTGACCGACGATGTGTTCGACTTGATCAGGATCGTGCGGCTGTCGGACATGAAGGAAACCGCGCAGATTCAAGTCGGACACTTTCCGCACTGGTTCACGATCCGCCCGGACGGCAAGGTCGCGTTCGTGAGCCTCTGGTACTCCGACGTCGTCTCTGCGATCGACGTCTCGACTCACAAGGTGCTCGGCCACCTGCAATTCGCCCGGCAGAGCGGGCCCAAGCGGATTGGGATCGCGCCGAAGGTGTTCTAGCGCGGCCTACCAAGGATGCGTGAGGTCCGCATGCGAACCGGGGCGCGTCGTCCCTAGAAAGAGCCTCTACCAGTTCAGGAACAAACCGAGCTCCTCGAGGAACAGAGACCAGGCGGGCTCCTCCTCGAGCATCAGGTGATTCGCGCTCGGCAGTGAGACGTACCGCGCACCCGGGATCTCGGCCGCCAGCAGGCGACCCTTCTCCGGCGGCACTGCGTGATCGCGATCGCAATGGATGACGAGCGTCGGCGTCTTCACCTGCGACAAGAGTGGTCGAACATCGATGTCGTCGTCGCGCTCCATGAGTCGCGCCGCGTTTTCCGGCGACGTGGACACACGCTGGAGCTCGTCGAACCACTGCTCGTGCTCCGGCGTCGCCTCGGGGATGAACCGACAGGTGAACGTCTTGCAGAACGCCGGGTTGTTGAGTCCCCACCCAAGCCGCAACAGACTCGCGAGCGCGCGCCGCGCCTCGAGCTGCTGCGGGCGTGCCGACGTGTTTCATTCCCGCCGCGAATGCGCCGTAGAGCACCAATTGCGTGACGCGCTCGGGATGCTTCACCGCGTACGCGATCGCGATCGCACCGCCACGAGAGATCCCAAGGAGCGGAAATCGATCGAGCCCGGCCGCGTCAACGACCGTTTCGAGATCGCGGACCCACGTGTCGAAGCTCACATCGGGCACGTCACGCTGGGACATGCCATTGCCACGCTCGTCGTAGCGGACGAGCCGGTGATGACGTGAGAGCGCGGTGTACCAGTGGCGCCAGATCGGGCTGCCCCATTCGAAGTCGAGATGAGTCAGCCAGTTCGACGCCTTCACGAGCGGCGGTCCGTTGCCGGTCGTGGCATAGGCGAGCCGGACACCGTCGCTCGTCGTGCAGTACCGGATTTCCTGCCGCGCCTTCGCCGTTGAAGCAGCGGAGGCTGCCGGTCTGTGGGACGGCAGCGTCGACCGGTGCGGCGAAGCGATAGCCCACGCGCGGCACGGTCTCGATGTACTGCTGGCCGGTGGCTTTCTCGCCCAGCGCCTTCCGCAGCACCGACACGTTGTGATTCAGGTTGTTTTCCTCGACCGTCGTCTCCGGCCACACCGTGTCGAGCAGCTCCTGCTTCGTGACCAGCCGCCCGGCGTTCTCGACCAGCACCAGGAGCGTGTCGAACACCTTCAGACGCAGCGGGATCACCTCGCCGCCGCGCGAGAGCCGGCGCTCGCGAACGTCGAGATGAAACGGCCCGAACCGATACGCGCCTCGGACCGCGGTGTCGGCCACGAATCGCACCTCAGGAAAGTTTCAGAAATACGCCAGCGTTCTCAAAGGACGCCGGCGCCCGCTCGATTCTAGTCTCTGGATCGCGCGGACCGAAACCGCGAGGAGGGCAAGACAATGCCGAAACTGCTTCCCGACCAGAGCTTCTACCCGTCGCCGACGATGGCCATGCAGGCCCCGGCGGAAACGCTTGCCTACGTGGCGCTGCTCAATCCCGACCCGACCGCCAACGACGCCCTTGCTGTGCTGGACGTCGATCCCGCATCGCCAGGCTACGGCGCTCAGATCGCGCGTGTCGACATGCCCGGCGCCGGCGACGAGTTGCACCACTTCGGGTGGAACGCGTGCAGCTCGTGCCTGTGCCCGAACTCGCCGCACCCGCACATGCAGCGGCGCTATCTCGTGGTGCCCGGCATGCGATCGTCGCGAATCCACATTCTCGACACCGCGCCCGACCCGCGGCAGCCGCGCCTCGTCAAGGTGATCGAAGCCGAGGAAATCATTCGCAAGACCGGCTACAGCCGCCCGCACACCGCGCACTGCGGGCCGGATGGCATCTACGTCAACGCGCTGGGCAACGCTGACGGCAACGGCCCCGGCGGCATCTTCGTCCTCGACCCCGAAACATTCGAGATCAAAGGGCGGTGGGAGAAGGATCGTGGACCGCAGCAACTGGCGTACGACTTCTGGTGGCACCTCGGTCACGACACGATGATCACGAGCGAGTGGGGCACGCCGAACATGGTGGAGAACGGCGTGAATCCGGAGCTGCTCCTGGCCGGCAAGTACGGCAACGCGCTGCACGTCTGGGATCTCAACACTCGGCGTCACCTGCAGAAGCTCGAGCTCGGCCCCGAGCATCAAATGGTGCTCGAGCTGCGTCCCGCGCACGATCCCAACGAGACCTACGGCTTCGTCGGCGTCGTCACCAGCCTGAAGGACCTGTCGGCGTCGGTCTGGATGTGGCACCGCGAAGGCAGCAACCGAAGCGGGACCTGGCGCATTCGACAAGGTGATCGAGATTCCCGCCGAGCCGGCGGCCGCCGACGATCTGCCGCCGCTCTTCAAGGGCTTCGGCGCGGTGCCGCCGCTCGTCACCGACATCAACCTCTCGCTCGACGATCGATTCCTCTATGTCTCGTGCTTTGGCACAGGCGAGCTGAAGCAATTCGACGTGTCCGATCCCTTCAACCCGGTCGAGACCGGCTCGGTGAAGCTCGGGGGCATCGTTCGTCGCCAGCCGCACCCGGCGCGTCCGGACCAACCGTTGAACGGCGCACCGCAGATGGTCGAGATCAGCCGTGACGGCAAGCGCCTCTACGTGACCAACTCGCTGTATCGCACGTGGGACGACCAGTTCTATCCCGACGGCGTCAAGGGCTGGCTGGCCAAAGTGGACGTGCGCCCGAACGGCGGCATCGAGCTCGATCCCGCCGGATTCGTGGAGTTCGACGGCATGCGTCCGCACCAGGTCCACCTCGAGGGCGGCGACGCCAGCTCCGATTCCTACTGCTTCGCGTGAGAGGTGTGTCATGACGAGCGAGATGACGACGTCGTGGGCGATGCTGATGGCGCTCGGCGCGTTTCACGGCATCAATCCTGGAATGGGATGGCTGTTTGCGGTGGCGCTCGGGATGCAGGAGCGCCGTCGCGGTGCGGTGCTCCGGGCGCTCGTGCCGCTCGGCGCCGGGCATGCGCTGGCCGTGGCCGTCGCGGTCGGCCGCGCGCTGGCGATCGGAGCCGTGATCCCGCTCGGCTGGCTGCGCTGGCCGCTGGCCGGCGTGCTCGTCTCGCTTGGCGTCCTTCGATTCTTTCGTCACCGGCACCCGCGCTGGGCGGGCATGCGCGTGAGCATGGGCGGGCTCACGGTGTGGTCGTTCCTGATGGCGACGGCGCACGGCGCCGGGCTCATGGTGGTGCCGGTGTTCGTGGGCATGTCGATGTCCGGAGCAGGGGAACACGCGCACCACATGCCCGCCGCAGGGGCGGGCGCGGGAGCTGCGTTCCTCGCCACCGGCCTGCACGCCGTGGGCTATCTGGCGGTGACCGCGTTCGTCGCGGTGCTGGTGTTCGAGAAGCTTGGCGTCGGCATCCTGCGCCGCGCGTGGTTCAACCTCGATCTGATCTGGTCGGCCGCGCTGGTCGCGACTGGCATGCTGACGCTGATGCTGTAGGCTCGTTCTTCCGGCTGACCCTCCTCGCCCGTATTACGAATAGCTCGATTCACCCGCGCGTGCATTCGTCCGAAGGAGAGGCTATGCGCACCAGTGCTTTTCGCCCGGGTGACGTCGTGTTCGCGGTGGCGCTTGCCTTCGTGAGCGCTATTACGCCGGCCCAGGGTCGACTGAAGGTTTCCGAGTGGTCTCTGCCGGAGAATCTTGGACCACCGATCAACACGGGTGGCACTGAGGTCGGCCCTCATATCTCCAAGAATGGCTTGAGCCTTTACCATCTACGCAATTTCAACATCTTCGTTTCGCAGCGCGCGACCGTCGATGATGTCTGGGGAGCGCGGCAGGACCTCGTACCAACATCAACACCACGTTCGACGACGCGTCGCCGAGTCTGTCGCTCGACGAGCACGCCCTGCTGTTTGCAAGCGCCCGTCCGGGAGGATTCGGCGGCTATGACCTCTATGTTCCGCGACGGCACAGCAGGCGTAGCGATCTGGGATGGGGGTTGCCGGTGAATCTCGGCGACGGCGTCAACACCGCGGCAAACGAGCTGCAGGCCACGCTGTTCGAAGACGACGCGACGGGCGTCATGACCATCTATTTCGCGTCGAACTGGCCCGGCGGATTGGGCGGCGATGACATCTACGCCAGCATCCTTCAGCCTGACGAGACGTTTGGTCCGGCGGTGTTGGTTGAGGAGCTGAGCACGCCGTCCAACGACAGTTCCCCGTTCATTCGCCGCGATGGGTTGGAGATGTTTTTGACTGTCCGTTATCGCCGCCGAGCACGCTGGGGCGGGCTGGACCTCTGGGTGTCCACCCGTGCGACGACAGACGATCCCTGGTCAGAGCCGATCAATCTCGGACCTCCCGTCAATACCGGCGCCATGGACGCAGGCTGCACACTCTCGTTTCACGGGACGGAGCTGTACTTCTCGTCGAATCGCGTTGGTGCTGGTGGATTCGGAAGCCGCGACATCTATCGGAGCACTCGGCTAGAGCCGTTCTCACTTTCCTGTAGCGAGCAACACGCTCAATTCGGCCACATGTCTCGTGATCCAAGCCGGTTTTGCTCTACGCGGAAGTGAGAACGGCTCAGTCGGTGGGGTCTGACCCCACTACTCACTCTTGAGCACCATCGCGGCGTTCGTGTTCGCCGCGCGACGCGCCGGCCTCCAGATGGCCACGAGCGCGGTCACAGCGAACGCGAGAGCAGCGGCTACCCAGCAAACCCGGTTCCGCGGGACGAACGCCGTGCAGATAGCCTTCCAGCACGCGCCCGAGCGCCACCGCGCCCCATGACCCGACCAGCACGCCACCGGCGATCACGATCGCGCCCTGACGGAGGGAGAGCTTCGACGATCGCTGTGGCGTCGGCGCCGACCGCCATCCGGATCGCGATTTCTTTCTGGCGCTGCCGCACCGCGTACGCGATGACGCCGTGCATGCCGACGAGCGCCAGCCCGCAGGCCGCGACGGTATAGACGGCGAGTAACCACGCCAGGAAGCGCGGCCGCGCGCGCTCCTGCTCGATCGCGGCGTCGAGCCGGCGGGGCGCACCGAGCGCGATCTCCGCGTCGATGGAGGCGACCGCCGCGCGCAAATCGGCTTCCCATGACGAAGTTGGCAGATCGCGAACATAGATGAAGGCAAACCGGCCCGGCTCCTGGAGGATCGGCACGTGGACGCGTCGAGCTGATCCGTATCCGTGTGCGTCTGCCGCACGTCGCCGACGACGCCGATCACCTGCCGGATCCGCGCAGGTCCGCTCGCGTCTTCGCCTGCGATCGAGAGAGATTGTCCGACGGCACGCGCGCCCGGCCAGAGCCGCTCCGCGAGCGCAGCGCTGACGATGACGACGGGATCGGCGCCGGCGGTGTCGCGGGCAGTGAAGTGTCGCCCGTCGAGAAGAGCCATCCCGATCGTGTCAAAGTACCCGCTGGTCACCCGGATCACGCTCGCGGCCGCCTCGACGCGTGCGGGCGCGCTCGTGTGCACACGGCTCGCTGACCGGGTCTGCAACGGCCAATAGTCGCCGAGGGCCACCGAGGTGCTGCCCGCCACGCCGGACAGTTGCGCGGACAGCCGTTCAAAAAACGTCGTCCGGCTGGCCGCGTCGGGTACGACCGCTGCCGCAGCGTCAGGCTGGAAGTGACGACCCGCGATGCGTCCACCCCGAAATCCACACGCAGCATGCTGAGCGCGCTCTGCAGCATCAGCCCGGCGCCGACCAGCAGGGTGATCGACCCGGCCACCTCGACGCCGATGAGCACGGACCGCGCACGTTGCAGGGCGCGCGAGTCCGTTCCTCCGCGCTGGCCCAGCAGGCCGGACGAGAGTCGCGAGCCACGCAGAGAGACGAGCGGCACTAAGGGTGAACACGAGCGTCACCAGGAGCCCGCATCCGAGACCGATTGCGAGCACCGTGCCGTCGATCGCGACGGCGCCGATCACCGCCCGGGCACGCGACGGCCGAGAAAGCTGTTCGATCTGCCGGCGCAAGCGACCGCAGCGCGACCCGCGCTGGCGGCGAGGCCGGCCGCCGTCGCGACCGCCCACGAGCAGAGCCTTCGAGCGACGAGCAGCCGGGCGAGACGGAGTGGCTCGCGCCAAGCGCCATCCGGATGGCCAGTATCCTTCTCGCGTCGCCGTCCGCGCACGAGCAGCAGCACCGCCACATTCGCCGCCGCGATGACCAGCACCAGCCCGGCACCGGCGGCGATCGCGACGAGCATCGGACGAGCCGTGCCGACGTAGCTCTCTTGAAGTGACGTCACCCGCATGCGCCAGGTCTCGGGCAGCGTGCAGGCCGGCGCGGACGAATGACGACAACCGGTCGGCCGCGACATCGCGCGAGACCCCGGCGCGAACACGGACGAGATACGGGTAAGTCGGTGCTCGGAGCGGAGCAAGCACTTCACTGTAGGTGTTGACGTGCCAGAAGCCCGGCGGCAGCACGCCGACGATGGTGAACGTCTCGGCTTCGTCGGGCCGATCGCTGACGTACGCGCGGAAGGTCTCCGGCCAACAGCGGCCGAGTCGCCGCGAAACCTCGACTGCCACAGCGCGTGGCTGATCACCGCGACCGGCGGCGCGCCGGGCTGATAGTCGCGGTCGTCCAGCATCCGGCCCACCGCGGCCCTGACGCCCAGGCCGCGGATGTAGCCGGGCGTCGATCCAGGCGCCGGAACGGACTGCGTGTGCGTGCCCGGCGCGCCGAGCATGTAGAACACGTCGAGGTCCCACGAGATGCAGATGCTCGACGACGTCGTCCGTCGCCCGCCAATCCAGGCGTTCGAGATTGTCCGGCCAGTCCTGCCCCGGCTCGGCATAGTCCAGACGGTACAGGCGGTCCGCGGCGGGATATGGCAGCGCGCGCAGGAGTTGCACGCGTTCACGACAACCGCCACGGTGATCGCAAGCGCGAGGCCGACGCCGAGTGTGCCGACCGCGACCGCCGTGAATCCGCGGGCGGCTGCCAGTGAGCGAACGGCCGCACGAAGCGACGTCAGGACCATGCGCTATTCTGCGCGCAATCGCCGGCGGTTATTTCGGCGACTTCCCCGTAATCACCGTCTTGGTGGCGATCTCGGTCCGCGGTTCTTCGACGATCTTCGTGGCCGACACCTTCATGCCCTTCTTCAGATCAGAGGCGGAGGCCGGCTTGCCCTCCACGACGAACCTGAACGACTCGGGCACCGTGTAGGCGCGGTTCTGGCCGTTCTCGAGGGTCAACACGACGTAGTTTCCCTGCGCCCACCAGACCGTGCCGTTGGTGACGGTCGCGGTGCGGACGGTCACCGGTTGCGTCGTGGTGGTGGCCGTGGCGGTGAGGACGGTTCCCAGCTTGAGGTCGCCGATGAGCCTGTTCTGTCCGTCGATGACGAACTGCCGCCCCGGCTGGACTTCGAAGACGCGGTACAAGCCGCTCGGCAGCAGTTTCGCGACGAGCAGATTGCCGTCGATCCACATCACCTCTCCGGTGATCTGTTCGGTCTTGACCTCGGCGGGGCCCGCGGGCGCCGTGGTGGTGGCCTGCGCAGCGAGGCCGGTCGCCATGGCCAGCACGACCAGGCCGGTGCTGATTGCCCGTAGTGACGTCATCTTCTCTTCTCCTTGGTCGCCGCAGGGGAGGCGGGCGATAGACCGCCGTCCCGGTGCAGCAGGATTCGTTCCAAACCGTCGCGCGGAATTTCGAGGGCGATTGTCATTCCTGATCGGTCCGCCTTGATATGTCGTGGGTGACCGCGGCGAGCGTGGACCTCCGCAGCAAGGATCGCCGTCGCGACTGACTACTCGTCCGCTGCCACTGGCGCTTGCACCGGCGCGTAGGTCGTCCCGCCCGGCACCACGACTCGGAGGTGCGGCGGAATGTCCGGCAGGACGCACGATCCGGGCACCGCCTCGACGTGCAGCCCCGCGAAGACGTGCACGACACGCACGCATCGGTTCCGGCACGATCCGCTCGAGCACGTCCGGCCGAAGTCGTGTGAGCGCGTCCTGCAGCCGTGCGGTCACGTTGGCCTTGAGGCCCCAGGCACGGCCCACGATGTCGGCCGAGGCCAGCGGAACGTGGACCGCATTGCCGAGCGTCGACGTCCGATCCCACGAGAGGCCCCGATTCGAGCCGCACCGACTTGGCGACCCCGCTCGCCTGCGTCGCCTTCTGCACCGACGACAACATCGTGCCACGCAAGCCGCTCTCGGCGCCGGCCGCGCTCGCCGCGCCGATGGCGGCGCCGATACTGGGCCGCGCGAAGGCGGCGCTCGCCGCTGAGGCGACGCCCCCGGCAGCGATCCCCGCGCCTCGCGCCGCCTCGGGCGCCGGTGGCTGGCGCCGCGGCCGCGGGTTCGTCGGGTTCGGCCACGAGCGTCGCAAGCCCGGCGATCCCGCTGATGGGCCGCGTGGACACCTCGAAGCGCTGGAACACCGGGATGAACCTGAGCTGCAGCGAGCGGTCGAGATACGGGTTGCCGAACTTGCGTGTGATCGTCTGCTCGCTCTCGGTCGTCGTCGTGACCGTCGTCTCGCGCAACGGTTCTGGCTTTCAGAGCGCTCGACCGTTTCGATGATCTCCGAGATCTGCTGCAGCGTCCCGGTCAGGCCGGCTGCCGGCCCACCGCCCGCGATGCCGCCGACGACGTTGTCCACCAGATCCGAGACGGCGTTGCCGGCCGCACCGGCGATCCCCGTGACGGCGCCAACCGCTCCAGCGCCGACGGCAGCAACCGCGCCTCCAATGGCGCCGGCCGCATCCTCGAAGATCGAGCCGAACTTGCCGACAAACTTCGGAATCAGCTCGATCTTGTCGAGGAGCGATTCCTCCAGCTCCCGCCGGGCGCCGGCGGCCAGCTTCTCGACGAACGTTCCGATTGTGCCGCCAAGGCCGGCCACGTTTTCGCCGACAGCGCCGATGACTCCGCCGAGCAGACTGCCGATCCCGCCCCCGGTTGCGGCCGGACCCGACTGCCGGTCGGTGCGCGAGGTCGACGCGGACCGTTCGGCCGCCTCGCGGACGAGGCTCGAGAACGTTCGCGTTGACCGCGTGCGCAGGCCGACGGTCACGACTTCACCAGGAGCGAGGCCCATCACGGACGTCGGCAGTCCGTGGCACAGGCCGACCGCCCGCCAGCGCACCTCGAACCGGAGGTGCACCAGCGGGCGCAGAGCGGATCCTCGAGCCGCGACGCCAGCGACCGATGCCGTGCCGGGGTCAAAAGCGAGTTGCGGGCCATACACCGCGTGTTGAAGCAGCAGTCGGCCGTCGAGGTCTTTGCACTCGGAGAGCGGATCGCAGGGCGCAGGCATGGGGTTGTCCTCTCGGTTGCGGTGGCAGATGGACTGGAGCGCACAGACTATGCGAGCTTGGTGCGAGCGCGTCAAGGCCAGTCGGCTCTCG
>CAVRWQ010000005.1:0-889451 GCA_963724955.1 uncultured Acidobacteriota bacterium | reverse complement strand
TTTTGGGACATTTCTCCGCCTTCCTTAGCGTGCTGATTGGAGCTGGGTGGATACGGGTCTGCGTCTGTTGAGGAACTGCCGGCTGGTCACGATGGTCTCAACCAGAGCACCGAATCGATAGCCTGTTGCGCTCATCCGTGTCTTCATTTGCGCGACGACCGGATCATCGGATAGCTGCAGCGAGCGGCTCAAGGAATACGACAACAGCTTGCGGCTGATGTTTTCCAGGAAGTCCTCCTGACGCTTTTCCTTGATGTACGCTTGAACGCCCCGGAAGCCAGACCCCTGGAATGCACCAGGGAAAGTGGCCGACGCGTCAATGGCGCGGCCCGCCAGGTCCTTCGTCCGGGCCTCGCCCACGGGTCCGTACCCTTCCATCGCCAATCCGAAGACGTCAAAGCGCGCATGGCATCCGGCGCAAAGCGAATTCGAGCGATGCTGTGCCAGCACGTCGCGCAATGGCGCGTCCGTCTTGGCTTCGTCCTGCGGCAATTCCGGCACCGTTGGTGGCGGAGGAGGAATCGCCTCGCCCAAGAGCCGGCGCACCACCCAATACCCGCGCTTGACTGGACTGGTTCTCAGGCCCGGGGAACTCTGGGTCAGGAACACGGCCATGGGAAGCAAGCCCCCGCGTTCGTATGTTCCCGCATCATCGACGCGAACCCAATCCTCTTTCTTGCCGGTCACGCCGGGAATGCCGTAATGGTGGGCGAGCACCGGATTCACAAAGGTGTAATTTCCATACAGCAGATCGAGGACGGAGCGATTCTTCCGAATCACCTCTTCGACAAACCGGACCGGCTCTTCAAACATGGCCTCTCGCAGATCGTTAGTGAAATTCGGGAAGCGTTCGCGATCCACGGATTTGTACGTTTCGAAATGGCGGAAATCGAGCCAGTTCGCGGCGAACTCAGTCGCCAGGCCGCGCGAGCGCGGGTCCTTCAGCATTCTGCGAGCCTCGGCAATCAGCACGTCCCGCCGTGACAGGTCGCCCGCGGCGGCATGGTTCAACAGCTCCTGATCGGGCATGCTGGACCACAGAAAATAGCTGAGCCGGCTCGCGAGTTCGTATCCGGAGAGCGGGATTGCAGCACGGGACGACACCAAACCTGGGAAAGCCATGGCCGGATCCCGCAGATCGACGCGATAAAGGAATTCCGGAGAGATCAGGATACTGGCGACTGAATCGCGCATCGCATCCTCATGCGACAGGGCACCCTGCTTCCGGAGCTTCTGGTAATACACCAGCAAGCCATCGCGCTCCGCCTTGGTCAACGGCCGGCGATAGGCTCGCGCAGCAAACGTCGCCAGCGCTTCCAATTGAACCGGTTCCGCGGCGGCGCGCATCTTCTCGAGCGACCGAAGGGTCGCGTCAATGCGATCAAAATGATGCGGCATCCAGGCCGCGGCGAGGGCGTTGCCGCTGGCTTTGGCCAAGGCAATGTATTGATCTCGAATTTCTGCGATCACGGAAGAGTCGGTCACTTCTTTGTCAACCGGGCGCGGCCGGCCTGCCTCAGAGCCGCCGCCCTGGACCTCGCCGCTTTGATTGAAGTAGTACTGAATAAACGTCCGGGCCGTGTGACTGGCGAAGAAGTCAAATTCAGTCCACAGCTTGTCCAACTCCTTCTTGCCCGTTTCGTCGAGAATCAACTCCACCAGCGGATTGTCATCGCGCCAGTAGCCCATGACGCTGTGGTAGCCGGCGCTTAGCAGACGTCCCGCATCGGCTGAATTGTCCGGGAAGAACTTGCCTCGTTCCTGGACATAAAACGTGTCGGGGAAGACGTGTGCGAAGCGCGCGAAGGCATCCTCATAGCGGGCGCGCTGTCCTGCGGGAACGACCAAATCAGGATCGGCCAATTGGGCGGTCTTCATGACGGCGGCCCAGCGTACGGAGGCTTCCGCATGGAGGCCGGCGTATTGGGGGATCTTCGGCGGTTGTTCACGCGCATCGGTATCGTTCCGCAGAGCGCCTGGATCAAATGTTCTGCGGTGGGTATTGAACTGGTCGTATTTCCAGCTCAGCAGCGGCTGTGATGCGGCGGGCAGTCCAGCGCGGCCGCCACCACCACCTCGCCCCGCGACGGCCGGGTCACGCGGGGGAGCGGGGGGACCGCTCACCGCCGGCGCAGAGAATTGCATGGAGGTGTTCTTGCGGATCCGGACCACAAAATCGCGCATCTCAACGTACCGCGCACGAAGGGTTTCCGCCTCCTTGGCACTGAGCTTGCGGGATGCCGGCGCAGGCAAGGCCTTCCACATGGCTTGCAGCTTGGCGATGGGACCAACCTCAGCGGCTCGCGTTCGGGACGGCGCGACCGATTCACCAAGGATCCGCCAAATCAACGGCAAATACTTAGGCGCGACCTTTTTCGCTCTCGCGGCGCTTGTGAGCGTCGCCGCCGGATTTCCAAGAGCCACGCGGTGCTTGTACCGCCATGCGGCTTCAAAATAGTCGGCATAGTCGGTCGGCTGGGATCGATAGAAGTCGACGATGCGCCTGATGGCGAATTGGTCGCGATCCGTCTCTGCCAGCACAGGACCGGGCGCGAAAATAAAGCCGTCCGACGTCAGCGCCATGTGGTCGGCCACCTCGCGCGTCGCCAACAGATACTTATTGAACAAGGCGGGAGACATGGTCAGCGATTCGCCGGTATTGTCGAACCCAGACTGATTGGCTGGATCGACCGGGAATTCCTTGGTGGGCCTTAGGTCCACGCCGGTGAGATCGCGGATGGTGTAATTGTATTCGGAATTGCTCAACCGGCGCGCCAACACCGGTCCTGGATCGCCCGCGTGCTTGCGCAGCTCATTCGCGCGCACGGCTTTGACCCAATCGATGACCTGCTGGCGGACATTGGCCGACGGTTGCGGTTCGGAGTCTGGCGGCATTTCCTGATGGTTCAGTCGCTCCATCAACAGGGTCCAATGCGGAAGATCGTCCAGCACAGAGGACAGCGTCGTGAAAGATTTCAGGTTGAATTGAGCTTCTGGCTGCGCGCCGCTGTGACAGCCGGCGCAGAATTCTTCGACGAACGGGCGCACTGTTTGGGAAAACTGACGCTCCAGCACAGAGTCTGACACGGGGGCTGGCTTCTGGGCTCCTGTCAGGGCAGGCGTGACCAAAGTTCCAAGCAGGAACAAAACTGACGCGGCACGGCTCGGAGCATTCATGGTGTCAGACAGGATGAAATTGAGGTGCCCTTTTTATCATTATGTGGGGTCAGAACGGCATTTCTTGCAGCGCGCGCCCCCCACGGTCAGATGCTGCCAGGCAGTACATCCGATGTCGCACCGGTGATCCAGTTGCGTGGCCCTCCGTAAAGTGAGTCGTGCCTTGATTTGTACCTATCCCCACCGCCCTTCGGAACGTATCCCGCGAAGCCGAACCGAAAGAGGATCGCGGACCATGACGACCAAGGGGCGAGCTTCTCGTCGTCCTGGGCGCATAGCACAGCAACAGCGTTGCAGTCCGGCGCGTGGGCACAAGTGGACAGCCCGATACGGCCACGGCCATGAACTCGACGGATGTCTCCCAGACTCCGAACGCACCGCCTCGTGAGGCACAGATAGAGATCATGACACGCGTCGAGCTCCTGACTGATCCTCCGGCAACGCACTCCGCCGTCAACCGGTCATGAAGCCCTGGTCTATCATGGCCCCGGCCAGCGAGCGTGGGAGACGAAAGCCAGTGCAGTTGCCCTCGAGAAACTGTGGGACCGCACCATCGCGGTTCCCGGCCCGGACCAGATGGTTGCGCCACGCGTGGGGCGATGGAACGGCCGCGCAGAAGGCGCCACGACGGTGAGCGATGGAATGGTTGACCGAGCAGGATGAGCTTACGGGCGAGGAATACATCGCCGTCGACACACGCGGTGAAGCGCTGCTCCGCGATCCCTTGACGAATAAAGGCACGGCATTCACCGAGGGCGAGCGCACCGACCTCGGCCTCGACGGGCTCTTGCCGCCGGTCGTCAGCACCATGGACCAGCAACTGGCCCGGGTGTACGAGAACTATCGTCTCAAGCCGACACCGCTCGAGCGCTACATCCACCTCTCCAGCCTGCAGGACCGGAACGAGACGCTGTTCTTCCGTCTCCTCCATGACCACATTGACGAGATGATGCCGGTCGTCTACACGCCGGTCGTCGGCGAAGCGTGCCAGCAGTTCTCGCACATCTTTCGCCGCCCGCGCGGTCTCTATATCTCGTACGAGCAACGCCACCAGATCGATACCATTCTCCGGAATCACGCGCGGCCGCCGGCCGTCATCGTCGTCACCGACGGGGAACGCATCCTCGGGCTGGGCGATCAGGGGGTCGGCGGGATGGGCATCCCCACCGGAAAGCTCTCGCTCTACACCGCCTGCGCCGGGATCCCGCCATCGCTGACGTTGCCGATCATGCTCGACGTCGGCACGGACAATCGGGAGCGCCTGAACGACCCGCTGTATCTCGGCCTGCGGCACCAGCGGATTCGAGGCCGCGAGTATCAGGACTTCATCGATCGCTTCGTCGACGCCGTGCTGCGCGTGTACCCCGACGCCGTCCTGCAATGGGAAGACTTCCTGAAAGCCAACGCGATCACCCAGCTCGCACGCTTTCGCGATCGGTTGTGCACGTTCAACGACGACATTCAGGGCACCGCTGCGGTTGCGGCCGCCGGTGTGTACGCCTCCCTGCGGATCACCGGCCAGGAGATGCGCGACCAGCGCATCGCGCTCGCAGGAGCCGGAGCGTCCGCGCAGGGTATTGCGCACCTCTTCGCCGCCGCGCTGGGCGAGGCCGGGGTTTCCCACGCGGAGGCCCGGATGCGGATCTGCACCGTAGACAGCCGAGGACTCGTGACGCAGGCGCGGCCGGATTTGGAGGACTTCAAGTCAGCCTACGCCCGGCCGGTCGAGGAGGTCGCGACGTACGTCTGCCGCGATCCCGGACAGATTACGCTTGAGGAAACCGTCCGCAATTTCAAACCGACGATCCTCATCGGTACGTCGGGCACGGCGGGGCTGTTCACGGAAGCCGTGGTCCGTGCGATGGCCACCCTCAACGACCGTCCGATCGTGTTTCCCTTGTCGAACCCGACGAGCAGAAGCGAGTGCACGGCTAAGCAGGCGATTCAGTGGTCCGATGGCCGCGCGATCGTCGCGACCGGCGGCCCGTCCGACCCGTTCATCCATGGCGGTCGGACGCACCGCGTCGGCCAGGGGAACAACGCGTTCGTCTTTCCGGGCGTCGGACTGGGTCTGTGGGCGGGAGGTGTCCGACGCGTCACCGACGCGATGTTTCTCGATGCCGCCCGGGTCTTGGCGCAGATGGTGAGCCCGGCTGACTTGGAGCAGGGGGCGGTCTACCCCGAGCTCACGCGCATTCGGGACTGCTCACATGCCGTCGGATGCGCTGTGATCCGCCGCGCCGTCGCCGAGGGCCACGCGTCGCCGGGGATTCTGGCCAGCCTCGATGAGACCGTGCAACGCGCGATGTGGTTCCCGACGTACCGACCTGTTCGCTATCAACGAGGCTCGCGGTCCGCAGCCTGATCGCACTCGATCGCATCAGACTCGCCCACTCTGACGCAAGATCCCTGCATGTCATCGAGTGACGACTCCGGCAATCCCGGCCCCGTGGGCTGCGGATCCCCTCGGGGTCCGAATGTGAGGCTGCGTGAGCGTCCCTGACACCACCGCACCGTACTGGAGTCGCGACGTCGACGACCTCAGCACGTCCCTTGGCTCGGGTTTGAACGGGCTCACGGCGGCGTGCGCCGCCGAGCGACTCGCGGTCGTGGGCCCGAACAGCGTGGAGGACGCGCAGCGCCTCGGCCCGCTGCGCCTGCTCTGGCGGCAGGTCGAAAGCCCTCTCGTCCTGATCCTGATCTTTGCCGCCGCGGTCTCGCTCGGTCTCTCCCAGTGGGTCGACGCGGCGATCATCCTCGCGATCGTGATTGGCTCCACGCTGCTCGGCTTCTACCAGGAGTACCGGGCGTCCGCGGCGGTCGAGGAACTGAAGAAGCGCCTCGCGCTCACCTGCCTCGTGGTGCGCGACGGCGTCGAACGGACCGTGCGCGCCGCTGCGCTTGTGCCTGGCGACGTCCTCGTGCTCTCCGCGGGCAACCTGATTCCCGCCGACGGACGGATTCTCGAGGCGAGAGACTTCCTCGTCAGCGAGGCGAGCATGACGGGCGAGTCGTTCCCGGTGGAGAAGCAGCCTGGAGTCGTACCCGCCGACGCACCGCTCGCCCAGCGGACGAACGTCGTGTTCCTCGGGGCGTCAGTGCGCAGCGGCACGGCGAGGGTCCTCGTCGTCGACACGGGGCGGCGCACGGCGTTCGGCACGATCGCGGCACGGCTGCGCGCGCGAGAGCCGGAAACCAACTTCGCCCGCGGACTCCGACAGTTCGGCTACCTGTTGATCCGGTCGATGGTCGTCATCGTCCTCTCCGTCCTGACGGTGAATCTCCTGCTGCACCGTCCACTTGTCGAATCGCTGCTCTTCTCGGTCGCCCTGGCCGTAGGCCTCTCGCCTGAGCTCCTGCCCGCGATTGTGAGCGTCACGCTCGCGGCAGGGGCGCGGGCCATGAGCAAGCAGGGCGTCATTGTCCGCCGCTTGGACGCGATTGAGAACCTGGGGAGCATGACCGTCCTCTGTACCGACAAGACGGGCACGCTGACCGAAGGAACCATCGTCCTCGCCGAGGCGACAGATCCGAGGGGGAGCACCTCGGCTGCGGTCCGGCAACTCGCGTTTCTCAACGCCTCGTTCGAGACCGGCATCGACAACCCGATCGATGCGGCGATCGTGACGGCGGGGGAGCAAGCGAGCCTTTCGACCGGCAGCTACGAGAAGATCGACGAGATTCCCTACGACTTCCGGAGAAAGCGCCTCACAATCGTGATGGCCGAGGGCGGCGACGCCGAGCGACATCTCGTCGTCACGAAGGGCGCGTTCTCGAGCGTGCTCTCGGTCTGCACGCACGTCGAGCGCGACGGCGCTATGGTCGCGCTGACGGATGCCCTCACCGCCGAACTCTCCGCGTACTACGAGTCGAAAGGCACGGCGGGGTTTCGCGTGCTCGCGGTCGCGACGCGTACCGTCTCAGCCAAGGGGACCTACCAGCGCGACGACGAAGCGGCGATGGTCTTCGCGGGCTTTCTGCTCTTCCTCGACCCGCCGAAGTCCGACGCAGCGCGCGTGCTCGGCGACCTGGCGAAGTTGAACGTCCAGGTCAAAGTCATCACGGGGGACAACCGCTTCGTCACGGGCCACCTCGCGGAAACCGTCGGGCTCGATCCGACGTCGATGCTCACCGGAGACGCGCTGACAAAGCTCGACGACGAGGCGCTCTGGCATGTGGCGCCCAGCACGTCACTCTTCGCCGAGATCGATCCGCAGCAGAAGGAACGTATCGTGCGTGCACTCCAGCGCACGGGGCATTCGGTCGGCTACCTGGGCGACGGGATCAACGACGCTCCTGCACTGCACGCGGCCGACGTCGGCATTTCGGTCGACCAGGCCGTGGACGTGGCACGCGAGAGCGCCGACATCATCCTCTTGAAGCGCGACCTCGATGTCCTGCGTACCGGGGTGGAGGACGGGCGTCGCACGTTTGCGAATACGCTCAAGTACATCTCGATTACGACCAGCGCGAACTTCGGGAACATGGTGAGCATGGCGATCGCGGCGCCATTCCTGCCGTTCCTGCCGCTGGTCGCGAAGCAGATCCTGCTCAACAACTTCCTCTCCGATGTGCCGTCGATGGCGATCTCGACCGACCGGGTCGATCCCGAGCGCGTGACGCACCCGCAGCGCTGGGACATCGTGCAGGTTCGGCGCTACATGATCGTGTTCGGGCTCGTCAGTTCCATTTTCGACCTCCTGACCTTCGCCGCGCTTCTTCTGCTTTTCCGTGCGGGTGAGGCCACATTCCAGACGACGTGGTTCGTGGTGTCGTTGCTCACTGAGCTCGGCGTCGTGCTCATTCTGCGTACGCGCGGGCCGGCGTGGCGCAGCCGGCCGAGTGCCCTGCTGCTATGGACGACGGTCGCTGCGTCGGCGTTCGCGCTTGCTGTTCCGTTCTTCGGGGCCGGGTCCACGCTGTTCGGCTTCGTGCCGCTTTCGAGCGTGGAGATGGGCACCGTCGTCGGGATCGTCACGACCTACCTGGGCGCCACGGAGGCGACGAAGCGTTGGTTCTTCCGTCCCACAGGCGTGAAGTCTGCCTGACGATTACGCCGCGGCCAGCACCACATGCCCGCCCGCTCGCAGCGGAGGAGTGCGTCGCCGCATCGGTACCCTGTGAGAGCACCTAGCCTCAGATGAACGCCGTCATCGACGCGGCCGACGAACCGCTCGCGCCCCGACCGCCCTCCCGCGGGCGGTTTCCCACGGCGGCCGCCGAGAATCCCGCGACGGCGGTGCCACGCCCTGCTCGGTGGGAAGGTGATTTGTTCAGGATCGCGAGATCGGGTCGTTGGCTCTCTTCCTGCAGTGGCCGGATGCAAGACGACGAGGCCCTTCGGGGCGAAGGATGACACGATGGCGAGCTATGAAGTGCTGCGCGCGGAGATGTTGACCCGAATTGAGATCCTCTCGAGGCGTGCCAACAACATCGAGGCCGACCTTCGCAAACCCGGCGACCGGGACTGGGTCGAACGCGCCAATGAGATTGAGAACAACGAGGTCCTCGACAGCCTCGATGAGGTCACGCTTGCCGAGGTGGCCGAGTTGCGCCATGCCGTCGAGCGAATCGACAACGGAACCTATGGTCGATGTGAGCACTGCGGGGGAGACATCAGCTACGCCAGGCTCGAAGCGCTTCCCGGGGCCGCTAAGTGTGTGCGGTGCGCGTCAGCCGCCTAAACCGGCGACCGAGGTTCGGCCGATGGCGTGACCCAGGCGGATGCCGCAAAGATCGCCAGCATCGGCGACCGTTCGAGCAGGATCTCGAGCGTACCGGTACGACGCCCTAAGTTGCACACCACCCGCCCGTCAGCGCATTCCGCCACCGCGACCTGGCCCCCAGATCTTGCTGTGCAGACTGTGACACTGCGTGCAGCTTCCGAGTAACGCGGTGTACGCGCTCGCCCGCTCGTCGGGCGTTTCGGCCTCGATGGCCTGATCCGCGAGCTCGTGGACGCGAAGATCCAGCTTGCGGATGTCCTTAGTGAGCTTGGGATCCTTCGGGAGCTGGCGTGGAAGCAACACTGCGGCTCGAAGACGGTCTGCTCCCTGCCGCCAGTCGGCAGTCGAGGGCACCATCAGACCAATGAGCATCTCGTCGGCAGCGCGTTGGTGCTCGAGCATGTGCCCGACTCCGCCTCCGATGTCAGGGCCGGCCGGTCGTGACGGCGCTGGAAACACGCCCATGCCGCGATGACAGTTCGCGCAGCCCGTCGCCATCGAAACCGTCGCCTGAGCGGCGGCCGTGAGCGTCGTCGCGTCGGCGGCACGACGAGCGGCCTTTCTGAGTTCCGCGATGAAGGGCGCCGCAGTTTCGGGCATGCCCTCCGGCATCAGCACGGCCGCCACTCTCAGTGCCGGTTGCCGGACCGCCGGTAGATCCCCCCGAATGACGGCCTCATGGACAAGCAGGACGTCGGCGAAGTGGTGGCGCATTTCCGCAAGGCGCATTGGGGACGATGGCACCGCCTGGGTCACCGGAGGCAGTGACGCTGTCTTGAACCCCACCGCAACCACTGGAGGACACAGGAACAGAGCGACGATCACGGAAGGTGCCATCGGGTCATGTGGAGCCTTTCCGAATAGACAGAGGCAACGGTGATGCCAGGCATCCGCAACGTCAGGGATAGGCGGACGGGAATTCGGGCGGGAAAGAATCCACACGCGAAGCGGTATTTCGCGCTGATCCCCAGCCTGGGAGGCAGACGCGCGCTCCCGGCGCTCTGGCACCACCATTGCTCCGCGAGGGAGCAGTCGTGCACCGAGCCGTCTCTGGACGGGCGGCTGCCGGATGACTTTGTGATGAATCTCAACAAGTCCACCGAAAAAGCGCAGGAAGCCGTGATCGGCTCGCAGCAAGTTGCGGAGCAGTCAGGCCATCCGCTGATCGAGCCGGAGCACCTCCTGGTCACGCTCGCCGAGCAGCACGAGGGCATCGTGCCGGAAGTGCTGCGAAAGATGTCGGTCGATCCCGGCGAGCTGGCGCGGGCCACCCGTGAACTCTTGAAGAAGTCCCCTCGAGCGCACGGCGGTGCGCAGCCGGGCCTCTCGCCCAGGTTCAAGAGCGTGACCGATGCTGCCGAGGCCGAGGCCGCACGACTCAAAGATGAATATGTCAGCACCGAGCACCTGCTGATTGGCCTCGCCTCCGAGGCGGGCCGTTCAGCCGCGAGTCGGCTGCTGAGCGAACGCGGCCTGACGCGCGACAAGATCTTTGCGGCGCTGACGACGGTGCGTGGCTCACAGCGGGTCACGAGCCAGAACCCCGAATCCACGTATCAGGCGCTGGAACGCTACGGCCGCGACCTGACCGAGCTCGCCCGTAAAGGCAAGCTCGATCCGGTCATCGGCCGCGACGAAGAAATCCGGCGCGTCATTCAGGTCCTCTCCCGCCGCACGAAGAACAATCCGGTGCTGATCGGCGAACCCGGTGTCGGGAAGACCGCGATCGTCGAAGGCCTGGCCAGCCGAATCGTCCGCGGCGACGTGCCCGAGGGGCTCAAGAACAAACGGATCGTGGCGCTCGACATGGGGGCGCTCGTGGCCGGCGCGAAGTATCGCGGCGAGTTCGAGGAACGCCTGAAGGCCGTCCTCAAGGAGATCGCGGACGCCCAGGGACAGGTCGTGCTGTTCATCGACGAGCTCCACACGGTCGTTGGTGCGGGGGCCGCCGAAGGCTCGATGGACGCCTCGAACATGCTGAAACCGATGCTCGCGCGCGGCGAATTGCACACCGTTGGTGCGACCACGCTGAATGAGTATCGCAAGTACATCGAAAAGGACGCCGCACTCGAGCGTCGGTTCCAGACGGTCGTCGTGGGCGAGCCGACGGTCGAAGATGCGATCAGTATTCTGCGAGGACTGCGGGACCGGTACGAGATTCACCACGGCGTGAAGTTCAAGGACACCGCGTTGGTCGCGGCGGCGGTCCTCTCGAATCGGTACATCGCCGATCGGTTCCTGCCTGACAAGGCCATCGATCTCGTCGACGAGGCCGCATCGAAGCTCCGCATGGAAATCGATTCGATGCCGTCAGAGCTGGATGAGATCGAGCGGCGAGTCATGCAGCTGGAGATCGAACGCGAAGCGTTGCGCAAGGAACGGGACAAAGCCTCCGTCGAGCGGCTGGCGAAGCTCGAAAAAGAGCTGGCCGACCTCAAGGAAGAACGTGGCCGTCTCACCGCGCACTGGCAGCAGGAGAAAGAGGCGATTCAGCAGGGCCGGACCCTCAAAGAAACCCTGGATGCCGTCCGTCAGGACGTGGAACGCGCCCAGCGCGCGGGTGAGTATGGCAAGGCGTCAGAGCTGCAATACGGTCGCGTCCCGCAGCTCGAACAGCAGCTTCGTGACCAGGAAACGCGATTTGCCACGCTGCAGTCCGGTCAGCGCATGCTCAAAGAGGAAGTGGACGAAGAGGACATCGCTGAGGTCGTCAGCAAGTGGACCCACATCCCGGTGAGCCGCCTCATGGAAGGCGAGATCCAGAAGCTCATCCACATGGAGGAGCGTCTGCACCAGCGGGTGATCGGTCAGGACGAGGCGATTGTCGCCGTGTCAAACGCCATCCGCCGCGCCCGAGCGGGTTTGCAGGATCCGAATCGCCCGCTCGGCAGCTTTCTGTTCCTCGGCCCCACCGGTGTGGGCAAGACGGAGTTATCGCGCGCGCTGGCCGAGTTTCTGTTCGACGACGAACAGGCGATGGTGCGCATCGACATGTCGGAGTATCAGGACAAGCACACCGTCTCGCGCATGATTGGCGCCCCTCCGGGATATGTCGGATTCGAAGAAGCCGGCCAACTCACGGAAGCCGTGCGGCGACGTCCGTACGCGGTCGTGCTGTTCGACGAGGTCGAAAAGGCGCATCCTGACGTCCTGAATGTCCTGCTGCAGCTCCTGGACGATGGCCGGTTGACCGACGGCAAGGGACGCACAGTCGATTTCAAGAATGTGGTCGTCATCATGACGTCGAACCTCGGGACGGGGGCATTATCGGTGATGGAGGCGGTGCGGGCCCATTTCCGTCCGGAGTTCATCAACCGGATCGACGAAATCATCACGTTCCACGCACTGGACCGGACGCACATGAAGCGGATCATCGACATCCAGCTTTCAGGCCTGATGAAACGCCTCGAGGAACGAAAGATTCACATCACCATGACCGACGCGGCCAAGGAGCTGCTGGTGCGCGAAGGGTACGACCCCGCCTATGGCGCGCGACCACTGAAGCGAACGATCCAGCGGCGGGTGCTCGACGCCCTGGCGATGCGGATCCTCGAAGGCGAATTCGTCGATGGCGACACCGTCACGGTCGACGTCCTCGCCGACGGGCTCCGGTTCGAGAAGCGGTCGGCGCTGGCCGCATGATCCAGCACCACCGTGTCTCTCCCCTTTTGCGACTGGAGTGCGTTGTGATCAACGCTGACTGGCACCAACGATATCCTATGCATATGGGCTCGACCCTGAGTCAGCGTGTTCAGTGGCACGTCGCGCACGCGAAGGCTTGTGGGTGCCGAGCGGTCCCGCCGACAGTAATGAAGGAGTTGCGCCGGCTGGGCAGGAAGCCGCCGCAACGGCGCGCCGGTTCAACCAGGGCCCGACGGCCCGGCTAGTTCATCGATCGACTCTGGCGAATCAGGACGACCCCGACGACAAGGAACCAGATCAACGGTGGGAAGTTGGCGATGATCGCGGGCCCCCAGCCTCCCGGATTGTAGAACCCCGATGCGTCTGCAGGGCCCGCGAACATCGCCGGAATGGATAGCGCGCACAGCACGGCACTGATCCAGGCGATCCACCCCGTCCACCGAGGGAGCACACCGCTGTCCAACGTGGCCCAGCCCGCTGCGGCCATGAACAAGCCTGTCATCGCAAACGCGATTGACCCGTTGTAGATCAGCAGCGTCCCGAAGACGAGCGGGAGCGCGGCCGAAACGCCGGACGTGCCCTGCAGCGTGGCCAGAACAGCGCCGCCCATCAGTCCGTCGGCTGCCAGCGTCACAGCCAACCAGACCGCGGCGGACACGAGCGCCAGGAGACCGAGCCAGTCACTCTCAGGTCGCGCGCGTCGCACCAAATGGCGAAAGCCGGCCGCGAAGATCATCATGCTGACGTAGATCCCTTGGTCCATCAGGATGCGAATGAACGCCGTTGTCCGGATGTCGTACAGGTGCTGCGCCAATGCTTCGCTGTCATAGAAGGGCGGAGCGCCGCCAATGACCCACAGAGGGAACTGAGCCCATGAGAGCAGAACGCAGGCCACGCCGAACATGCCGGTGATGCGGGCGATGGACGAATCGGTCATGGCTGCGATCTCCGCCAGTTGCCAGGGCTCGGGCGTCCGTCTTGGTGTGGCCGGGCCGGGATTGCATCGTGAACCCTCTGGCGCCGCGGCTCAGGGTGAATGTCGTGCCTCGCCGCTCGAGGCGAAGGCCTTGAGCAGCAGCGGCTCGAGATCGTACACGTCGAAGGGTTTGTGCATCACCTGGTACGCGCCTAAGTCGAGCGCGCCTTTCGTGACCTCCGGTGTGCCATGGGCGGTCATCAGGATGACTCCGCTCCGGGGCGACAGTCGCCGTATGGCCGCCAACAGGGTCAGGTCATTGGAATCAGGGAGCCGGAAATCGAGCATCACCACGTCAACCGCCTCGGCGGCGGAATTCGTCAACGCACGAGCCGCCGTGGCCCCGTTTTCCGCTTCAATCACGGTGTGCCCGACCCGGCGTAGAGTCTTCGCGATCGACCAGCGAATGAGTCGTTCATCCTCGACCACGAGCACGTGCAAACGACGAGAATTTCCTGCCATAAGCGGAAACCCACGCACCTTCGCTCGTGGTACCGCGAGGAACCCCAATTTGCCCTTGCGAAAGCCACGGAAGAACGACCGACGCAGCTTTTCCTTTCAAGAACGGGTCCAACCTCTGGTCGCAGCGGTTTGAGGGACCTACATCACCACGGCCAGCCGTTCGCCAGGCAGCTGGACGGTCACGACCGTTCCCCCGGCTGACGGGCACGCGATGCTGATCGTGCCCTGGTGAGCCTCGATGAGGCGCCTGACAGTCGGCAGCCCCAGACCCGATCCGCGCGCCTTGGTGGTGAAGAACGGTGTGAAGATCTGCTCCAACACGTCCGCGGGAATGCCGGGCCCCTCGTCGGCAAACGCAATCTGACACATCTCCGCGATCGAGGTCAGCGACACCTGAATCGTTCCGCGCCCCTGCATGGCGTGAGCGGCATTCACCAGAAGATTCACAAACACGATCTTGAGGAGTTCCGCGTCTCCGAGCGCCCGCGTCGGGCCTCCGTCAACCTGGACCTCCACCTGCTCGAACCCAGGATCGCCCCGCAGGAGATTCACCGTTGTCTTCACCAATGCCGCCATGTCCACGACCGCCAGCTTCGGCTGCGGCGGACGGGCAAACAACAAGAGGTCCTGCATCAGCTCGTTGAGCGTGTCGATTCGGGCAACGATCTCGGTGATGATCTCGGCATCCTCGCTGTCCTTCGGCAGACCCATCCCGATGATTTGTACCGCCGCCCGCACGCCAGCCAGCGGATTCTTCACTTCATGGGCAATCACGGCCGCCATCTCCCCGAGCTTCGCCAGCGACGTCTGTTCGCGCAGTTGCTTCTCGATTCGCACGCGCGCGCTGAGATCGTGCAGAATCCCGGTGAATCGTTGTTCGCCGCCCGCCGTCATCTTCCCGACTGACAAGTGCAGCGGAAACGTGGTGCCGTCGCGACGCAGACCGGTGACTTCGCGGCCCGTCCCGATGATCTTCTGCACTCCCGTGGCGAGATGCCGTGCCAGATAGGTGTCGTGCTCCTCGTGGTAGGGCGATGGCATCAACATGTTGACGTTGCGGCCGACGACCTCGCGCTCCTCGCAGCCGAACAGTCGCACCGCCGCCGGATTGAAGGCTTCGATGCGACCGTGCGCATCGATCACGACGATGCCGTCAACGGCGGAATCGATGACCGACCGCCATCTCGCCTCGCTGGCGCGCAGCTCGTCCTCGAGCCGAACGCGCCGGGTGAGATCGTGCAGCATGCCTGTAAACTTGCGTTCGCCCTTGATCGACATCTCGCCGACCGACAGGTGGAGCGGGAACGTGCTGCCATCGCGTCGATGCCCGGTCACCTCGCGGCCCGTCCCGATGATCGTGGCAACGCCCGTGTGGAGATACCGATCGAGATACCCGTCGTGCTCCTCGTGATACGGCGACGGCATCAGCATCTTGACGTTACGACCCAACACTTCGGGCTCCGGGTAGCCGAATAGCCGCTCCGCCCCGGGGGTTGAACGCTTCGATTCGTCCGTGGCCATCGATGACGATGATGCCATCGACCGCGGAGTCGATGATCGAGCGCAATCGCGCATGCGAGTCACGGAGATCTGCGGCACTCGCGTCAACCTGTGCTTCCAGGTTCTGGTTGGCCTCCCGCAGCGAGTCGGTTCCCTGCCGTTGCCGACGGGCGCTGCGGGCGAGAAGCCAGAAGATCCAGGCAAGGAATCCTGAGGCGGTCACCGCAAGGGCAATCGAGACAAATTGAAGACGCCGCACCGCCGCCTGGTCCACCTGCACGCGATCGGAAAGCAGACGGTTCTCTTCCGCGCGCATCGCCTGCAGCGTGCGGCGGGCGCGGTCCATGCTTGCCCGTTGCGCCTCGATTTCCGTTGGGTTGACGGGACGAGCGGCTTGCAACGCCTCGACCACCGCACGAAGCGCCGCAAGCACGCCAGCCGCGTCCTGGCGAAGCTGCACCACCCGCCCCTGTTGATTCGAATTGTCAGCCGTCAGCGTCGCCAGCCGACTGATGTCGGCGTCGACCGTGCGCGCAGTTTGAGTGAGCGCCGAGAGACTCAGGGGTTCGGCCGACGACCCGTTGCTGCGTACCACGGTGTCCACGTCCACGATCGTCGCGAGCACGCGCTCGATCGCCGTCAGCACCTCTTGCGTGTGAACAACCCGTTCGTTGGAGGCTTGAGATCGCTGGACGGTTCGGTGGACGACCCAGACCACGGACAAGACCGCGATAATGGCAACGGCAGCCGCTCCGCGAAGGGTGCGTGATCCAGCCACGAAGTTACCGAACACCAGTACGCATGACGAGAGCCGCTGTCTCCGAACTGACGTTCGGAACGGCCTGACGCGAGTCAGTTCAGCGAGCGATTCCGAAGTGTTCCTTCACCTTCGCCACAATCTGCGGATCCGTCAGCTTGTCCGTGCTCTCGACCGCCACAATGCTCTTGGACGACACCTTGGAGCGACCGAAACGCTCCCTGAGCTCCAGCTTCGCTTCGCCTGGCCCAAAGAGCAGAAGAGCGTCTGGCTTGCCCAGCTGACCGATGACCTCGTCGTAGTACTGGTCAAGGTCCTGGCTGTGGCGCTCGTCGTACTTCTTCTCCCCGCCGCCTTCCTGAGAGCCTGAGTAGCGCGGGTGCCCTCCGACATCGGATTTCAGCGTCCTGGTGGTGACTTGACCCGCCGAGATGGACACGATGACGGCTTTCTTGTGATCGATCCACACGCCCACGTCGTGACTCATAACACCCCACTACGCGCCGTCGTCTTCGACGGGCGGAAGACGCCCTCGAGGAACCGCAGCTAGCCTTCGCCCAAGGCTCGAAGGATGCCCCCCGCACTGCCGACTGCGCTGTCTCCTCTTGCACACCAAGCGACGGCCAACGCGGCCCCGCATCCAGGAAGGCCACGGCGGCTGGATGCTCGCGGTGACCACTCTGATGCGTTGAAGCAGAGCGTGGTGCGGCTATGAAGACCTCGCAGGTTCCACCTGCGCTGCTCGGAACGTGCCGAGCAACACGAAGTCGTCGTTGCCCCTGGCAAACCATGCGCGCGCGTGCTGCTGTTTCGCATAGGCAAGGGCTTCCGAGACGGCTTCATCACGCGTAAGCAGGATGACCCGGTCCGGCGACGAAGGCGTTCCAAGCAGGTAGACGGTGGACGGGTGACCGTGCTTCTGGCGAATCACTGCATCGTTCTTGTCGGGGAATACCATCACGCACCGTCCGGCCTTTCCGGCTAGTCCGGTGGGCCATCTACGATGGCTCTAAAGGGAGGAGCTGGAAAAGTTGCTTCCGGAGGTCAACTGTAATGTAGCCGACAGTCGCAGCGCAAGCCGAGCCTGCCCGTTACTGAAACGTGACACGACGACTTGTTTTGCCGCGCTGGGATCGGCCAAAGCCGGCGCACGAGCCCGTCAGGGGCTGACAATTGCCGCCAGGCGAACCGCCCGTCGGTCACTGTCGTAGCAGTTTGAAATGGGCGCGAATGATCGCGTAGCACTCGCAGGACGCCGCTTCCAGTCCTTTGCGGTTCCGCACGGTGACCCGCCCATGCGTGTAGCGGATTAGGCCAGCCTCTTGCAGCGTGGCGGCGGCGACGCTCACGGTCGGGCGGCTCACACCGAGCATCACCGCGAGAAATTCATGGCTGAGATTGAAGTCCTGCTTCTGCATTCGGTCGTGCGTCATCAGTAGCCAGCGGGCGCACCGTTGTGGCACCTCATGCCTCGCGTTGCAGGCCGTGGACTGCATTAACTGCGCGAGGATCACTTGCGTGTAACGCCCCATCAACTCGTGCAACGCGCCACCCGCCGCGGCCTCGCGTCGAAAGTCCTTCACGCTCAGCCTTTCGGCATCCGTATCGGGCACTTGCATCAGGGTTTGGCCCGTGGCGACCGCACCCACGCCGAGAAACGCTTCGATGCCCAGCATGCCTTCACTCCCGACGGTCGTCGCCTCGACCATCGTGCCATCCGCCAGCAGGGTCACAATCGACGCGGCGCCACCATTCAAGAAGTACACGGCGCGGAGCGGTTCGCCGGCTTGGTGAAGCACTTGCTTCAGGCGGATCGGCACGGTCGTCATGTACGGCAGCAGCCGGCGGAAATCCTGCTCGGGTAATGCGGCGAGCAGGTGATTCTTCGGTCGTCGTCGGAACGGCGGTGGTCGCCCAGCAGGCGCACGGTTCTTGGACATGACTCGCTGTTCTCCGTGGCTAACGATGTTGGCTTTTCGGAGTCTGTGGCGAGCCGATTGACTTCCGCGCAACGGGCGGCGGCAGGCTCAAGAAAGCAGGAACAACACGTCGATACTACTCCGTTCCGGTTCGGCCGAGCGATAAATCAGGATTCCTGCGCGTGGGTCCCACGATCGGCGCCCGCATGACGCGCCCGTGGAATCCCTTTTCGCCTGTCATCTACTGTGGACCGCCGACGAAGTCGACAATGACCGTGCCTACCGCGTGGTCTACAACGGCGTGATGAATACGCTGCCGAAGCGGATCGGCTGTCGTACCGGTCGTGCCGGTGCGTCAGAGCGGCGTCCTGAGTCTGCGGTGCTGAAGCGCTATGTTCTCGCTTCGGAACGGATCTCGTTCAGAAGAGGCTCGTCGCGCTCGAAGGCAGTCAGACTCGCCAGCGTCGTGGTCGCAATTTGCGTCAGCGCTTCGGCGGTCAGGAACGCCTGGTGTGACGTGACCAGCACATTGGGAAATGTCAGCAGGCGTGCCAACACATCGTCCTGCAAGACCTGAGATGAGAGATCGTGGAAGAAGATGCCCTCCTCTTCTTCGTAAACGTCGAGCCCCGCCGCGCCCACGTGCCCGCGCTTCAGGGCGTCGATGAGCGCTCGACTGTCGATCAGCGCCCCTCGACCGGTGTTGATCAGGATGACGCCGGCCCGCATGGCGCCGAGCGCCTGGTCATCGATGAGATGACGCGTGGCGGGTGTGAGCGGCACGTGGAGCGAGATGACGTGCGAGTCCCGATAGAGGTCCTCTACGTCCGTGTAGCGGATCCCTGGCTCTGCGGCGAACCCGGCGTGCGGCGCGATGTCGTGCGCGAGGATCTGGCAGCCGAATCCCCGAAAGATGCGGGCCGCCGCTCGGCCAATCCGTCCGGTCCCGACGATGCCGACCGTCTTCCCGAACAGATCGAATCCGACGAGGCCTTCGAGCGAAAAGTTGAGTTCACGCACCCGCGCGTGTGCCCGATGAAGCTTTCGATTGAGTGCCAGCACAAGGCCGACGGCGTGTTCGGCGACGGCATGCGGCGAGTACTCGGGAACCCGCACGACCGGCAACCCGAGTTCGGTCGCCGCCGCGAGGTTGACGTGATTGAAGCCCGCCGATCTCAACGCGATCAGGCGGACACCGCGGGCGGCGAGTCCACGCAGGTTGGTGTCATCGAGCTCGTCGTTGACGAAGGCACACACGGCCGTGCTGCCCTCCGCAAGTGGGACGGTGTTACTCGTCAGCCGCGTCTCGACGTAGCGGAGCTCATGGCCCCACCGGGCATTCGCGGCGTCGAAGAACTCCCGATCGTAGGTCCGGGCGTCGTACAGGACCACTTTCATTCAGACGAGTCTACGCCCTCATCGCGTACCGGTCTCACTGGTCTGGCGTCCGGCGGCCAGAGCATTTTCCGCGTCACGACGCCTCAGATCAACCGTGCATACAATGGCCGGCGCCACCGGTGGACGAATCGACCCCACCCAGATGTCGATGCTATCCCCATGCGCGTCTGTCTCACTTCCTCAGCAGCTTGAACGCGTGATTCCAGTTGCCCGTGCGCATCGCGGCGAGCACCCAGACCATGCACATCGCCTCGAGGTACCTCGAGCTCTCGATCCCGCCGACATCGACGACGCCCCAGCCAAAGTCTCTCAGGATGGCCGCCACCTTCGCCTTGCCGTCCTCATGATTCCCGCATATGAACATATCGGGCGGCCCGCCGGGGAAGTCGGGGCGGAACATGAACGCGTTTCCCACGGTGTTGAACGCTTTCACGACGTGGGCGTCCGGCAGCAGGCGCTGCACGCTTTCGCCGCCAGAGTCGTGCCCGCTGACGGCGAGCTTCGGAGGCATGCCGGCACTGAAATCCAGCGGGTTCGTCGTGTCGATCACGACCTTGCCCCGAAAGCTTTCGGGGCCAGCCATCGTAATGGCGCTTTCGTTCGCGACGCCGAGGGTGGCGAGGACGACGATGTCTCCGAAGTCCGCGGCGTCGCGGAACGTACCAACCGACGCGTTGGCGCCCATCTCTCGCGCCCACGCGATCGCTTTCTCGTTACGCGCGTCGCGGGCGCCCATCTTCACGGCCTTGCCGAGGGCGATGAACCCTCGGCCTACGGCCTTTCCGACATCTCCGGTTCCCACGATCCCGACCTTCATGTGCGCTCCTTATCGTTCGCTGTCGAGCACACGCATCTGGTGCTCGTCGTAGCGCGTGCCCGCCACCGCCGTGACGGCGGAAGAGCCGCCTCGATCCGGGCCACGTCCGTGGGTGTCAGGTGCACCTGCAGCGCTTCCAGCGATTCGGCAAGCTGGATCCGCGTGCGTGCCCCGACCAGCGGAACGATATTGGGACCCTTCGCGAGCACCCAGGCAATGGCCAGCTGGGAGGGCATCGCGCCTTTCTCGCCCGCCAGCTCGCGCAACGTCTCGACGAGGCGCTCGTTCCGCTCGAGATTCTCACCGGCGAAACGCGGCAGGTGGGCGCGAAAGTCGCGCGCCGACTTCGGCGTCGAGCCGGTCAGCAGGCCGCGCGACAGCACGCCGTAGGCGGTCACGCCGATACCGAGTTCCGACAGCAGCGGGAAGATCCGCGTTTCGGGATTGCGGCTGACCAGCGAGTACTCGATCTGCAGGTCGGCAATCGGATGGACCGCGTGCGCGCGGCGGATGGTCTCGGGGCCGACCTCCGACAATCCGATCGCACGGACGTAGCCGGCCTTCACCAGCTCGGCGATCGCACCGACCGTGTCCTCGATCGGGACGTTGGGATCGAGCCGGCCGGGACGATACACGTCGATGTAGTCAACGCCGAGCCGCTTGAGGCTGTAGCCCAGGAAGTTCTTCACTGCGGCCGGCCGCGTCTCCACGCCGATCCAGCTCCCGTCCGGACCTCTCAGCACGCCGAACTTGACCGAGAGCACGGCCTTGGCGCGGCGGTCGCGCAGCGCGCGGCCGATGAGCAGCTCGTTGTGTCCGGCGGCATAGTAGTCGCCGGTGTCGAGCAACGTAATGCCGGCGTCGAGCGCCGCGTGTATGGTGGCGACGCTCTCGCCCTCATCCGCCGGGCCGTACAGGTCGGACATGCCCATGCAACCCAGGCCCAGCGGGAAGACCTGTGGTCCGTTTCCAAGCTGGCGGTGCTGCTGCGTCGTCATGATCTGACAGTAGATCGCGTCGTTCCCCGGGGCAAGCACACCCCCACCGTTTCCATTCTTCCCGCGTGGAAACCACGACGCGGGCACATCGGGGAAAACGCGGATCGCCTGCCATCAGCCCGATGCCCACCAACCACACAAAAAGGGATGCGGACTCGCGCTGCGGCTCACGCTGATTCTCTGTTCTTTCGGCGTCCGTAGTGCCGGTTCGCCCACTCGACGGTGTCGGCAGCGGCCCGATCGACGTCTGTCGGTCCCAGGCGGAACCGTTCGCGGAATCGTCGGTCGTCGACGACGAACGGCTCCTCCCACTGATAGAGCATCTCGGCGAGCTCACGAAACAACGGGCTGAAGACCGCCATCGCCTTGACAACCGAGCGCGGTAGTTCGCGCACGCGGATGTCGCGGCTCAGTTTCGAGGCGAGCCGGGCGACAAGCTCCCGCAACGTCCCCGCGGGAGCGCAAGGCAACATCCATGCCCGGCCGTACACATCGGTCTCTGCGCAACCGAGCGTCGCCAACCCGGCCGCCACGTCCGGGATGTAGTGATACGTGTGAATGGCATCGTGCCGAAACGGAGAGTACGCAGCCTTGCCTGACAGCGCGCGGGGCCAGAAAAAATCCCCAATCGCAGTCGATGTGCCGCCAGGACCGTAGAAGTCGGAGGCTCGTCCGAGGTCGCGACGACGTCGCCTCTCGTGTGCGCCTCGAATAAACGCGCCGCCGTGCGGGCGCGAATCTCGCCCTTGCGACTGCACGGGTTCATTGGCGTGTCCTCGCTGAGCGCCTGGCCGCGCGGCCGTCCCAGCATGTAGACGTTATCGAGTACCACCATGCGAGCGCGGGTTCGGGCCGATGCGGGAATGAGATTGTCCATATAGCGGGGGATCGCCTCGGCCCAGATCCGGGCATCATATGGAGGGTTCATGCAGTGGTACACAACGGCCGCCCCATGAGCGGCCTCGGCGCAGAACGTCGAATCCACCGCATCGCCTAAGGCCACCTCACAACCGGCGGGCAGATGACCCGACGAGCGTTTGGCGACCCGCACCCGTTTGCCAGCCGCCAGCAGCCGCTCCGCGAGCGGATATCCAACTTGCCCGGCGCCGAATACGACGTGCAACTCAGGGGTCATCGACTTCCTCGTACCGAGGCTACCCGGGCGTTGTACCGGTGTGGTAACGAGCCATGCTTCAGCCCGACCGCGCGACAACGAGTTCGATGCTGATCGAAGAGTGCAACCTTGAGCCAGCGGGGCCGCAACACAAATGCGCGTGACTGACGCGGGGCTCTCCGGAGGTACGCTGTTTCTGATCAGCGAAGGTTGGCGGAGAGGGTGGGATTCGTTCCTCGCGAACCCTCTCCTATCAATGGTTTAGGCGCGATCGGAACCGCCAGAACCGCTCAAATCCACTCGAAACCCGAGTATGAGGTACAAAACAGGTACAGCGCAATCGGACTCTTTCAGAGGTACCCTTCGCGCGTCGAGGCCATCTCAGTAGCAGACAAGAATCTGGGCGCCACGCACCCTCTTCTCCGCCCAAGCGTTCCCCTCTTCGTTTTCACACCACGGTCCGGCCCGTCGTCTCAAGATCCGATGACTCCCTTCAGGCCTCCTCCTGGCCGGTACCTGCCATGAGCGGATGAGCCTCACGGTCACCGCCGACGCGTCCGCGAAGGCCGTCGCTCTTGACGTTCGTTTCGTGCGGCCGGCGGTCCCGGACACGACCGCCGAAACAGCTCACCGCCGAAATCGCCGAGTGGCTTCTTGGGGGATCAGAGGCCGCGTTGCGAGTGCCGGCGCTCGAGTCGGAGCGGCGCAGTCTGATCGAACGGCTGCTAACGGTTCGGCCACCTCAGCCCATTCCAGAAGCGGTTCAGAAGCGAATCGATCGGATGCTCGCCGAATACGCTGGTCAGCGAGGCGTGGTCACGCTTCGGGACGCACTGAAGGGACCCGGCAGTTGCGGAAATCGTCCAGTGCGGCGAGCCCGCTCCCAAAGCGTCCCTTATCAACAGTTTACGAAACAGGCCATTTGCCCGTATCGAACTTCCACAGACTACGAAGGCGCCGACGATCCAGCGACACTCACTCGGCTATGCATTTTGCTCTTGCATCAATATGGATATTAATATAGTATCCATAAATGGCTTCCGTCAACACTCAATTTTCGATCGCCGTCCACGTGCTGGCGGCAATCGCACATCACGAGGGAGTTTTCACGTCGGAAATTCTCGCAGCCAGCGTGAATGCGAACCCGGTTTTCGTTAAGAGAATCCTCGTTAAACTCTCGAAGGCGAAGCTGGCTAAGACGACTGTTGGTAGGTCGGGTGGTTATGGCCTGGCACGAAGCCCAAAGAGTATTTCTCTCTTAGACATCTACTCTGCGGTAAACCCTCCAAATGCTTTTGCCATCCATGCCTATCCCAAAACGAAGGAGTGTGTCGTGAGCTGTAACATCAAGGAAGTCATGAGCGACGTGCTGGTTGGCACTCAGGAGGCCGTCCGTAGGGATCTGAGGCAGACGACATTGGCGGACGTGGTGTCGAACATCAGGGCCAGGTCAGGTTAGCTTTTTTTGTGCTCACAATAGATACTTTTATAGTCACTAATCTTCACCGAAAGGAACACGAGATGACTAGACTGAATGGAAACACCCCTGTGATCACCGGCGGAGCCGCAGCAAAGCGGGGCATGGATGCGCCCACCGCCGTTCTCATCGGGGTGACCGGAGGACTTGGTCACGCCCTGGCCAGGCTCCTCGCGGCCGAGGGCTTCCGGATGGTGCTCGCGGCGCGGCGCGAGTACGACGCCGCGGCGCTGACCGGCCGGAGCGACGGTTCGGCGATTTACCTGCGCGCGGACGTCACCGATCCGGCGAGCCTCGAGAAGCTGGCGGCAGCGGCCTTCGAGCACCTCGGCCGGATCGATGCGGTGGTGAACCTCGCGGGCATCTCGCCGCGCAAGGCCATCGAGGACTACACGCCGGCCGACGTCGACGCGCTGCTCGCGGTCAACGTGAAGGGGCCCATCTTCGTGACCCAGGCATTCCTGCCGGGGCTGCGCAAGCAAGCCGGCGGCGGAGTGGTCGTCCACCTGGGCGGCGCCATGGACGGCCGGGTGGCGCTGCCGTTCATGAGCGCCTACGCGGCGACCCGCGGCGCGCTGGCGAGCTACGTGCAAGGCGCCAATCGCGAGCTTGCCGGGACCGACGTGGTGCTTTCGTTCTTCGGGCCCGTGCCCTCCAACACCGAGTCGGAGTCCCCATATTTCGACATGTGGCGCAAGATGGGCGTCGCCCTCTGCGAGCCCGACGTGGTCGCGCGCGAGATCCTCGCCACCATCCGCCAGCGACGTCGCGCCCACATCATGGGCGGAGGGCTGCTCAGGATGCTCACGCTCGCGAACGCCGTGTCGCCGTCCGCTGCCGACGCGATCGGTCTGCGGCGGTTCGCGAAGCTCATTCAGCAGCATCGTCCACGGTGATCTCCGCTCGGGGCGGTAACGAGAGGCATCGAAGCGAAGAGATGAGCGATCATTTCGACAACGGGCGGTTCTTCAACCCGAACGGCGCAGACGCACAGCCGTTCTGGAAGGCGCCGCGCATGCTGTTCGAGCGTTACGCCCCATGGCCTGCGCAGGTGCCAGTCGTGCAATGGCCCTCGCCTCCGCCGACCAGCGGCGACGAGATCGTCGTCACCTTCATCGGTCACGCGACCTTTCTGATTCAGACGAGCGCCGGCAACATCATCACCGACCCGGTCTTCGCGCAACGCGCCGGACCGTTCGGGTGGGCAGGGCCACGGCGCGTGCGTCAGCCGGGCGTTCGCTTCGACGATCTGCCTCCGATTGCTTACGTCACTGCTGAGTCACAATCACTACGACCACTGCGATCTCGAAACGCTGCGGGCGTTGCAGCACCGCGATCATCCGCGCGTCGTGACACTGCAGGGAAACGCGACGCTGCTGCGATCGTCCGGCGTGACGCGGATCGCCGAACTCGACTGGTGGCAGCGCATGCCAGCTGAAATGTCAGCCATGCGGGGTGCGCAGACGCTCGACCCGGCCGTCCCCCTGGACGCGAGATAGAGATCACCGCGACCCAGGCGCAGCACTTTTCCGCCCGCACGCCCTTCGATCGCAATCGCGCGTTATGGGGCGGCTTCATGATCACGATCGACGAGCAGCAGATCTACTTCGCAGGCGACAGCGGGTACGGTCCCCATTTCCTGGAGATCGGCCGGCGTTTTCCGCGGATCGATCTTGCGCTGATACCGATCGGCGCATACGAACCGCGCTGGTTCATGAAGGACATTCACATGAGTCCTGAGGAGGCTGTGCAGGCGCATCTGGACGTCGGCGCTCGCCGCAGCATCGGCATGCACTTCGGCACGTTTCGGCTGACGACCGAAGGACTGAACGAGCCGGTGGCCGCGCTCGGCCGTGCGCGGTCCGCTGCCGGAATCGACGATGCCGCCTTCACGACGCTCGACGTCGGTGAATCCGCGCGCCTCTGAGCGGCTGACGGCGGCCGATCAAGATCCAAAATCTGCGGATCGGTTCGAAGCGGCACCTAATATCAATGTTGCAGATTGGGAACCTGATCCGAACAATACGCCCGACGAAGGTTTCGAGGAAGAGGATGAGGAATCAGAAAGCCTCGCTGAACGAGACCGGGATCTATTCAGGGCGTCAGTGACGGCTCCGATAAACTGCGCTTGATCCGCATCAGTGGACATCTTTCGAAGGGTGTATACGAAGCGGACGGGCTGGGCCACATCAGACGGCAGGCGCAGAGCGCGAAGCGGACTGGATACCGAACGGAGAGGGTGGAAAACCCACCCACGTGCCGGACCTTAGGTACAAAACAGGTACAGTGGAAAACACGGCACCGACAACTACTTGATTGTTAAGGGGTTATGGTTGGCGGAGAGGGTGGGATTCGAACTCTTTCACACCCTTTAGATTCTGTAACTTACAGAATCCACAATGCCACCGTTCCCATGAATGCCAGCGGTGCCGTGGCGCCTTGCACCTGATTGCACCAGCCGGTGAGCGACGAGCCGCCTCGCCTTCCAGCTCGATCACCGTCGATCAACCTTGCCAGGTCTGACTCGGGCTGCGCGAGCGTCGAGCGCGTGCACCAGTTCGTCAACAGCATCGCCGAAGCCCCACCCGACATCGTGTGCACGCACCCGGATCCGGCCCAGACGGGCTCTCACGTTCGCGCGTACTTTCGCGGGCAACGTGTCGAACGCCTTCGCCACCGCGTCCAGCCGGATCTGCAGCGCGGCGAAGTAGGCCTCGTCGCCGTAGCCCAGATCCGCGGCTTGCTCCGTTCCCGCCTCGACGAACGTCAGCATCAGGTCGACGGTCCCGGATGCATCCCCCGTTGAGCGCCCGTACTCGACGATGGCCGCGGCTGCGTCGCGGACGCTGACCCGGCGCTTGCTGAACGGGTCGGGATAAATCGCGTCGGCGACCAGGCGCCGGTACTCCTCGATGTCGCGACTGCAGGGACCCAGGCGCGAGTGAAGGAAACGGCGATTGGCCACGTTCGCGTCGTACAGGTCTCCAAGCAGCGACACGAGGCCCTTCCGGTCAAGTGCCTCGAGCCGCGCCTTCACCTCGCTCCACTTCTTGCGCTTGGCCATGATCGTTTGGTGCTGTCCCGGTCGCGGACGCGCCTATCGCCGTCGAGCCCAGCGGTGGTACGCCGCGACCCACTCGGCGCCAGCTCGAGGTCCAGCAGTCGTACCTTCTGACGCTTCCCACGACGTCGACAAATGGCGATCAGTTCATCCGCGTTGCTGAGATCGATCTTCTCGACGACCACGGCCTCGCCAAGGACGGTCGCACCACATGGAAGGGTCAGATATTCCTCGAGCACGGTCAAGAATGCGGTCGCCTGCTCGGATTCGCCGTAGGCGTCCACCGTGGCCTCCTCGATCAACGCGTCGAGCCGACGCGCACTCGGAGGCCATGAGCGGGTCGGCCTCCGCCTCTGGGCGGCCGTTCGAGTCGAGGCTCGGGGCGTGACCACGGCCGCGGTCACGGCGGGCACCGATTCATGCGAGGCCTGGCTCTCAAGTCGACCATCAGCCAACGGGCCGCCGACGACCTGCATGGTGTTCTCCACGGTCGCATTCAGCGTGAAGCCCTCGAACATCATCAATAGGCGGCCGATCTGATCCCAGGTGAACGTTCGGCCATCGACGATGAGAAGCGGGAGTGCACCGCCTGTCTCGGGGTCCCACTCGATGACGCCGCTGAGCCGGTGCGCCTGCGTGAGCTGCCACCCCTGCTCGGTTTCCTGGACGTGTCGAACGCTGAGCCCCTGGCGGATTCGCTCGCGCAAAAGCGTGGACAAGTCCTGGGCGTCGGCCTCGAGATCGCCGAGGATCGCGAACCGATAGCCGCCTTGCGCATCACGATGCCTGACCTCACGAGCGTGCATGGCGTGTCCGGTGCCAACCAGCATCGATCGAATCTCGAACCGGTGCCGCACACCATCGACATCGGTGACCACAATAGGCGCGATGGGCGTGTTGTCGAAGTCGACGCCGAGGCGCTCGGCCAACTCCTCGTTGAAACAGCGGTAGCAACGTTCACCCACCTCGGCCACCGAGATTGAATCGTTGGGACGCAGGATCTTCCGGCACAGGCCGCATCGGCGTCGTTCTTTGTCCCGCTCGTCATGCGTCATGGCGCCACCCAATGCTCCACCGGCCTCTCGAGGAACTCCTCGACCGCGATCCCATCCCTGCCAACGAGTAGCTTCCGTGCTCTTGGGTACGCGGCTCCGAACGCGGCGAGGCCGGGGAACGCATCCGGTGCCCGCCCACTCTTCACTTCGATCGCCGTGACCGTCTTGCCGACACGGACGACGAAGTCCACTTCGTGGCTGCGCTCGCGCCAGTAGAACACGTCGCAGAGGCCGGCGGCAGCCGCGTTCGCCAGGTGCCCGCCGACGGCGGACTCCACGACCCGGCCCCAGAACAGTCGATCGCGACGAGCGTCAGCGAGCGACACGCCCGACTGCGCCGTCATCAGCGCCGTGTTGAGCACCTGCAGTTTCGGGCTGGAGCCTCGCTGACGAGAGGCACCCGCCGCGTACTTCTGCAGACCGACGAGCATGCCTGCGCCCGCCAGCAGCTCGAGGTAGTGCGCCAGTGTCGTCGTGTTGCCGGCATCCTGCAGTTGGCCGAGCATCTTCGTGTAGGAGAGGATCTGGCCAGAGTAGGCACAGCCCAGCTCGAAGAGCCGCCTCAGGAGCGCCGGCTTGTCCACACGTGTCAAGAGGAGCACATCGCGCGAGATGGTGGTCTCGATGAGCGAGTCGCGAACGTAGCGCGCCCAACGCTCCGGCTCGGTGACGAGCGGCGCCGCGCCTGGGTAGCCACCATAGAAGATGAACTGATCGACCGTCCAGCCGAACGCCTGCTTCATCTCCGTCAACGACCAGTGCGAGAGGTGGACGATCTCGAAGCGGCCGGCAAGACTCTCAGTCATCCCCTGCTGGATGAGAAGCGGCGCGGACCCCAACAGCACGACCTTGAGGGGACGACGAGCTCGGGTATCTGCGTCCCAGAGCCGCTTGACGGTTTCCGACCAGCGTGGGACCTTCTGCACCTCGTCCAGCACCAGAAGCGCTCCCCGGGCATCGCTGTCGTGCAGCCGCAGGCGAGCCGCCTCCCACTGGGTTTCAATCCACTCGGGGCCGCGGAGCGTCGGCTCGTCGGCGCTGGCGAAAATGTGCGGACGACCGACGGTGTCGGCCACGTGCGCGACCAGGGTCGTCTTGCCGACCTGGCGTGGGCCGGCGACGACCTGGATGAAGCGCCGCGGCTCTGCGAGGCGCCGGCGCAGCTCTGCCGCCTGTGGCCGGACGTATTCCTGAATACTCATCGCGTTGAGTAATTTTACTCAATGCATTGAGTAATTGGGAAGCCCTGACCGCGCGACCACGCAGCGTGCGAACCGTGGGACTCCCGGGGGACCACGGAGGGAGCGCCGCTCTGGGCCTGTGAGGTTTCGACCTCAACACGCGTTCTGCTAACAGTGCCGTTAATCACGACGATGCCGTGGCGCCTTGCACCTGATTGCACCAGCCGGTGAGCGACGAGCCGCCTCGCCTTCCAGCTCGATCACCGTCGATCAACCTTGCCAGGTCTGACTCGGGCTGCGCGAGCGTCGAGCGCGTGCACCAGTTCGTCAACAGCATCGCCGAAGCCCCACCCGACATCGTGTGCACGCACCCGGATCCGGCCCAGACGGGCTCTCACGTTCGCGCGTACTTTCGCGGGCAACGTGTCGAACGCCTTCGCCACCGCGTCCAGCCGGATCTGCAGCGCGGCGAAGTAGGCCTCGTCGCCGTAGCCCAGATCCGCGGCTTGCTCCGTTCCCGCCTCGACGAACGTCAGCATCAGGTCGACGGTCCCGGATGCATCCCCCGTTGAGCGCCGAGTACTTGACGATGGCCGCGGCTGCGTCGCGGACGCTGACCCGGCGCTTGCTGAACGGGTCGGGATAAATCGCGTCGGCGACCAGGCGCCGGGTACTCCTCGATGTCGCGACTGCCGGGACTCAGGCGCGAGTGAAGGAAACGGCGATTGGACACGTTCGCGTCGTACAGGTCTCCAAGCAGCGACACGAGGCCCTTCCGGTCAAGTGCCTCGAGCCGTGCCTTCACCTCGCTCCACTTCTTGCGCCTGGTCGGTTCGGCCATGATCGTGTAGTGCTGTCCCGGTCGCTGACGCGCCTATCGCCGTCGAGCCCGCGGGGGTACACCGCAACCCACTCGGCGCCCTTCGGTCGGGGGACAGGCAGCTCGAGGTCCAACAGTCGTACCTTCTGACGCTTCCCGCGAGGTCGACAAATGGCGATCAGTTCATCCGCGCCGGTGGAGATCAAGCTTCTCGACGACAACGGCTTGGGCAAGGACGGTCGCACCAAATGGCGTCGAGCCGACGCGGACTCGGCGGCCATGAGCGGCTCGCCTTCCCCGCCTGGCAGTCTGTCGATTCGAGGCTCCGGGCCTAATCACTGGCGCAGGCACGGCGGCTGCCGACCTGTCGAAGACTACGCCGAGGCGCTCGGCCAACTCCTCGTTGACAACAGCGGGAGCTACGTTCACCCACCGCGGCCACCGAGATTGAATCGAAGGGTCACAGCTTCCCGGAGACTGACTACTTGGACTCAGAGCCAGCGGTTGGCAGGCGTAGCGTCTCACGGGCTCCGCGTCGAATGTGAAGCACGTACACCACGCGATTCTCGCCATCGATCCAGTACAGGACCCGATACACATGCCGAGCGCGCCCATAGTGGAGCACGCGCACCGGACGCTTGGGGTCGGCACTCTCAGGCGCGAGTGGACACCGCTCGGGATGCTGATTGAGAGAAAAAATGGCGTGCTCGAGGCGATTGAACCACACTGCGCCCTGATGTGGAGCGCGGCCCGCCACCCAGAGGTAGAGGGCCTCGAGATCGGCTTCCGCGCTCTTCGTCAGTTCAACGCGGAATGCCATGCTTCCGTCGGAGCCGATTGAAGACGGCGCGGGCCGGCTTGGTGCGGCCGGCGCTCACGTCCGCGAGTCCGCGGTGCAGCGCTTCGATCGTTTCGACCCGTTCGAGGAGATGCTGGTAGGCCTCCGCATCCTGCACCACCACTTCTGCGCGTCCGTTAATGGTGAGGACGAGCGGATCTCCGGTGGTCTTTAGCCGCGCGATCAGTTCTGAAGTCTTGCGCTTGAAGTCGCTGAGCGAGCGGATGTCGTTCGCGATATCCAGCATGGGGGCCCTCATCAGATTTGCATCAGATTTGATGTTGTCACTTGCAACGCCTAAGAGTCAACGGCAACGGCTCTGGCCTGCAAAGACAGGGTGGAAAAACCACCCGCGTGGCCAGCCAAGGAACCCGCGTCGCCCAAACTGGCGTGTTATCGCAGCGATCCTAAGGCGAAGATCGTCGCGAGAATTTGAGGCGTTGCACCCGAGCGGAAGACTTTGTTCCTAAACTATTGATTCTAAAGGAGATAATTTGGCGGAGAGGGTGGGATTCGAACCCGATCAGCTCCTTTAGATTCTGTAACTTACAGAATCTACAATGCCACCGCTACCGTAAATGCCGCCGATGCCCTGGCGCATTGCACCTGGTTGCACCAGGTGACGCTGTCGGAGCGGGCCGGCATGCAAGTCCGCGCGCAGGCGATCTTTGGGCCGTCTCCGCAGGACCGGCGGGTGTCGAGGGCTCGGTCGAGCATCAGGTTCACCGGGTAGTGCAGGTTTGTTATCTCGTTGGTTCTTCGTGGGTTTAGCTCCGGGGGGGGATCGTGCAGTTGCGCGGTGTTTGGGAGCAGATTGTTCACAGATTGATCACGGGATTACGGTTGGCCAACCGAACACGACGTCAGTCGCATGAGGCACATCGTCCAAAGAAAAGAGATGGCATTGATCCGATTGGTGGACGGTTTAGTTACGCTGCTCGAGTATCCGTCGTTCGAATGCCGCGGGGCTCATTCTACCCGCAGCAGAGTGCCGGCGGTTCTGGTTGCAGAACACCTCGATGTAGTCGAACAGGACCATCTTCGCGTCGCCGTTGCTGTCGAAGCGTTCCCCGCTTCCATGACCGCGTTGTCGTGGCAGTTGCCGCGGCGGCTCATGCTGCAGATGATCCCGCGCGTGGCGAGGAGGCGTTGATAATCCTCGCTGGCATACGTGCAGCCCTGATCGAGGGGTGCAGCAGACCGATCTCGGGACCGCGCCGTTTCAAGGCCATCTCGAGCGCTTTGATGGTCAGGTGACGATCGTTGACGGCACTGACCGCCCAGCAGCGAAGGCAGCGACCAACGTACGGGCCCGATAGAGTCTTCACCGGCGATTGCTGCCGATACCTCCGATCGTGAAGCTTTGCACTTTGTGCTCGCCCGGCCCGATCGCTATGCGAGTGGAGGCGCCGACGATTTGGTCCAGGAAGCCTGGATCCCGCCAGTCGTCTGGCGCGAGCTCCGTCAATGCCGCCAAGTAGTACTCCCCAGGCGGCAGGTCCTGGAAAAGATACTCACCGCTATTAGCAGGGCGTGCCGTGCGCACGCGCCGAAACGGTGCGCGCCACCAGTCTCGGTTCGTGGTGAACACAATGACGGTGTAGTCAACCGCAGCGCGGCCCGAGGGCGTTGTCAGCACTCCCGACAGCGAAGTGTGTTTGTCAGTGAGCGTAATCATCACTTGCGTGGTCGGTGGGCTGGCCTCAGTCAGCTCGAGAGGCATGTCGAGGCTGTCTCGGCCGTCTGCGATCGCTGACTGCACCCACCAACGCCGTCCGGGCTCGCTATCAGGCAGCGCCACTGTGAAATGGTATTTTCCTGGCAAGAGCTCGCCGAACTCCCCCAGCAGAAAACGCCCATCGGAACTGAGTTCCGCCGGAACCCTCGGCGGCACGAATACCGGCGCTCCCTGAGACGTGTCCGGCTGCAGCGTGACACGAACTCCCGAGAAGTTCGCCGGCCGTGCGAGGGTCGAGTCGGCGGCCAACTCCAGGCGACCGGCAATTCGAAGGCAGGGTCTAAGACCGAGCGACAGTCCCGTCACATCATCTCCCGAGATCACCACATCACTAGAGGCGAAGAGACAGGGACGTCCCGGGCCCGGAGTGGTTCCCGACGGCGTGGACCCGAGGGATGAGCGCACGGCGTCGTGCGACACCGCCCGCGCTGCGAGTTGATATCGTCCCGGCGGAACGCTGGCGAATCGAAACGTTCCGTCGGAGCGCAAGCTCGTCGTGCGCGGTACTGGACGCACTGACGAACTCGCCCTGGTGAGGGTAACTTGAATTTCGGAGGTCGTTGCCGCCTCAATCATGTCGATCCGGCCCTCGATGACGGCCGTCGACATCATCCGGAGGGTAACATCGACGGCCCCACGCTCCTCGCCGGCTCGGACCGCGACGGGTACTGCGTCCTCTGACGCGAAAGCACTTGGGTGGTAGACCGGTACCAGATCGTAGCTGCGGACCGACGCACTCGGAGCGACGGCCGGAGAAACCCCAGTTGCGGGCACGGGGCCCGAGGTCGCCACACGGGTTACGCCAGCGCGCAGCTGTAACTCGCGCAACGCACGCTCCACTTCTTCATCCGTGGCAGGCTGCAGCTCGCCGCTCGTCGGACGTGGTCGCGCGGAGACGAGATAAGTGCCCGGCGCGAGCCCGAAGAATCGATAGACGCCCTGATCGTCCGTGGTCACCGTCGCCGTGGTCGGTCTGTTGGCGGTGATGCCACGAGCTTCCAGGTGAACGTCGAGGCTCGCGATTGGCTCACCGGTCGTCTCACGGACGGTGCCGGTGATGACCCCGCCGCGCGCGAGTAACACGCGCACATCCGTCATCTGTTGGCCGGTTTCAATGGACAGCGGCGTGCCAGGACGTCCGGGACGCGTCGCGCCGTACGTGATGGTGACGTAGGATGGCTTGGCCGCCGAGAGTTCGAACCGTCCAGAAGGCAACGCATTGAACTCGAAGTGACCCTGATGGTCCGTGATTGTGTGGTAGCCAAGAGCCCGCTCGCCCCCGTACAACGAGACGATAGCCCGCCGGACGGCCTGCGGCGGCGTATCGGTCGTCACTACGATTCCGGCGATGCGTGCCGTGACGTGCAGTGTGTGTCCCACGAGGTCGCGTTCGCTCGACGTGCTGCGAACAGAACCCGTCGCGAACACGGCGAGGACACATGAGCCAAGGATCGAGATCCGTGACGTCATTTGAGCGTGACACGTTGGATTGTCAGATCCTGCGCGGACGAAGCGCCCCATGACAGGATCACGCGCGTCGCGAGGGGCGCCGCGGCCGAGAAGAACCGCGGATCGTGCCAGGCGTCACGCATCTGACTCTCGACGGCGATGGCGTAGTACTCACCGGCCGGGAGGCGCGGTACCTGATAGCCTCGGCTCCCAAGGTACGTGACAGCTTTGATGCGTGGCGGATCGAGTCCGAAGCGCGTCCACTGTTCGCGGTCAACAGGAAACACGATAACCGCGCCCTGCTTGACGACACCGCCCTCACGATCGCGAACCGCCCCTGACAGTGTCGGAACCCTATCCGTGAGCGTCACGATCACATTGGTGATGTCGCTTCCCGGCGTCGCATCAAAGGGCCGGCTCGTGTAGTCACCGTCAGCAGCGATCGACTTCACCAGAAAACCACCGCCGGCGAAGACGCGGAGCAAGTATTCCCCGCGTTGCAGACCCTTGATGGAGAATCCGCCAGCGGGATCGCGACCCACATCTCGGTGCGAAGCCGACCCACCGAGTGCAGGATCACCTGTGGCGGGCTCGACCCACACACTGAGGGTGGCGGGCAACCGCATTCCATCCTCCCGGACGATGCGCCCGGTGATAGCGGCGCCACGCTGCAGCTCCACGTCAAGGTTCGAGACGTTTTGCGAACCAACCGTGACCTCAACCCGCGCGAAGTATGCTTCATGGCCTCTCGTCAGCCGGTTTACAAACGATGCTCCGGCAGGCGTCGAGACAGTGTTCCCGTATGTCGGCAAGTCGCTGACCATGCCAGGCGTCGCCGGCAGCGCGATACCGCCACCACTGCTGAGGTAACTGAATGAGGTTCTTGCGAGGAGCGTGTAGCCGCCAGCCGGGACGCCAACCAGCGTGAAAGCGCCGTCTGGGCCAACGAGCGAGGTCGCTTGCTCACTGGCATTCCCGAAATCCTCGGCGCCCTGTGGGAGCAACCGGACGACCAGACCTGAAACGACATCCGACGGCCCGATAATGCGTCCCGAGATCTGGACCGTTGGTCCTGGCTGCAACGAAAAATCGATGTTCCGCCTCTCTTCGCCGTTCGCGAGGATGACGCGAGCCGCGTCAGTCAACGACCGCGCGTTCGGGTAGAACAGGCTCGGGTAGGCCTGCAGGCGACCCGAAATCGGCGGTGGCGGCGCATACTGGCCGACGATGAGCCAGGACCCATCGACCTCGACACCGGCAATTCTTGGAATTTGACCTCCGTCGAGAAGGTCCTTCGCGGGCGAGAGACCAGCCACAGTGGCCGGCGGAGTCGACAGCGGCACGACCGATTGGACAGACGGAACAGCAACGACATACGCGCCCGGTCGGAGGCCGGCGATGCGGTACACGCCGCGATCGTCGGTGGTCGCTGCCGGACCTGCCGCCCACCGTGTCGTGCCGGCCACGGGGATTCGTGAGATCGCTCGCACGGGCACACTGACGATTGGTTCGCCGTGTTCGTCAACGACCGTCCCGCTGATGCTGCCCAGCCGCAACATGATGACCTTCACATCCGGGATCCACTCGCCTTCGGCCAGCGGGATACGGCTGCTTGCCGACAGAATCAACGCGTATAGTCGCGACAAGCCTCCGGCGGCGTAGCCCGGCCGGCTGGCATCGATGAGATAGCCCTCGGAAGCCGGCAGGCCCCGAAAGACGAACCGCCCTTTCGAATCGGTGATGGTGCGGCGCGAGACCGTGACTCTGGCGTCCTGAAGCGAGACGACCACGCCTGCGAGCGCCCGGCCAGTTGTCTCTTCCGTGACGACGCCGCTTATCGCGCCTGACGCTGGCCCTGCCACCGGGCCAGATTTGCCTGCCTGATCAGCCACGCCGGCGCATACAGCGAGCATCACCGCGAGGCCAGTGGCAGATAGAGTGACCCGGCGGGCTTCCAAGGATCTTCCTTTCACGCAGGATAACAGCAAGCCGCGTGCAGGACCTGTTGAGTTAGTTAGCCGGGCGGCGCGCAGGCGCAGCTGAACGACACGCCTTCTGTGCATCCAGCTTCCCAACCACGACTCCAGTTCTGTTGGCACTGGCCAGCGTGAATCGCACACGCTTCGGAACAGAACGTGTCGTCGATGTTGTCGCAATCAACGTCAAGTTCGCAGTCGAAGCCAAGGAAGAAACAGATTGGACACTCGAACGACTTGGCGGTCGCGAAAACGCCTTGTTGGTATCCGACAAGAGCGATTGACGCAAACATCGCAAGTACTGTGATGCGAATGCGCCTGAGCATCATTCACCTCTCCATTTCCCCGATCCATTCATCGAGTTTCCATGCGTTCCAGAAGGTCGTCAATGGCAACCTTGAACTCCCTGAACTGTCGCGCACCTGACAAGATCGCCACCGCTTTCACTGCGTCACCCGGTCGCCGAGTTCCAAGGACAAAACTGGGGGTTCCCCGAATGCCGAGACCCTGAGCTTCAAGGGCCTCTCGCTTGATCTGCTCAGACGAGTCGCCTTTCCCAAGGCAACTATCGAACTCTCGCGTGTCGAGTCCAACGAGGGACGACACGCGCTGCAACTGAGCTCGATCTGGAGCCGCGGAAGAATCGAAGAGCGCGTCGTGCCACTGCCAGAACCGACCTTGACGGTGAGCACACTGTCCTGCTTCAGCAGCGACGAACGCAAGAGGATGAACTGCTTCCAAGGGAACGTTTCGGAAAACCAAGCTGAGCGTTCCTTTGTTTACGTACATGTCGCGGATCAGAGGCAACGTGTCGCGCGAGAACGACTTACAGAACGGGCACTGAAAATCGGAATAGATGATCATCACCGCGGTCGTGGAACTTCCTTGCTGAGGCGCCCCATTCAGAGACAGTTCCTCGCTCGGAACCGATAGAGCCATCGTTGGCTGACTCGCGCGTGAGCCAGGAGGGCTAGGCCATAATTCTCTGATGATGAGGACCGACGCAAACAGCGCCGAAAGGAGGACTGTGACTTCGAGGAAAGCGCGTGCCCGCTTAAGCAGCTTGCTCGTCAGCGGCTGCGCGGGCAGAGATTGATTCTGCCTGTCGACGTCACCTGCCGGCTTCCCGTTCATGGTCGTCTCGACGACTATGGTGTCGTTCGGAGCGATTACGCGGTCGTCCGACGCTGCTTCGGGTACGAGTGCCCATAATGTACGAGAGACATGAGATTTTCAAGATATATTGCCCGCCGACCGCAACGACAGCGCTGCTTGACGCGACTGTCAAAGGTCTCTATGACGCTCTAAGGGACTCTGCGGACAGCTGAAGCGCACTCTGGCATGTTGATCCCGGCCGCCCCCATTCGGGTCGCGGCGGTCCGTCTGAGATCGTGTGACCGGAACTCGTATCCGAGCACGCGCGAGAGAGCGGACCCAGCCTTTCGACACGGTCCTCGACAAGCGCGCCATTCTGGCCCGTGAAGACGAACAGGTGTCATCCGTCTGCGGCTGCGCCTCGATCAGCGCGACGGCCGTTGCCGGAAGCGGCACGCGATGCGGCTCGCCGACGTTGCCATTCTCGGCCACCCTTCTGCGACGAGACGGCCCGAACTCACAGCTTCTCATCGTGAGCGTCATCGAAGCCGACGCGGACTCGGCGCGGCTCGACCGTCTTCGGCGCGCGATGGCGAGGAAACTGCCCAAGCTCGCCCAGTGGTCGCGCGATGGTAGCCGGTCAGTCTTGGTGCTCGAATCGAACGACATCCAGCATTCGAACGTGTTCGTGGTCCTCGACGCTGCCAGGCAGGCCCTGTCTGAGTACGAAAACGCTCCGCACATTCTCGTTGTCGTGGAGACCGATGGCGGACCATGGTACGGCTGGGTGATGAAGGAAGGCGAGCAGATTGGAAGTGCTGTTCCCGAAGTGAATGGCGTGGGGTACTACACCGAAGGCCAGGTCGCAGGGCTCCCTCTCTACCGTAAGGCGGACTCCAGCGGGATATCACCAATGCGAGATTCTCTGCGTGGTCTGAGCCAGGTCGAGCGCCCGCATCGGCTTGAACAAATGAATTATTGCCAAATTAGGAAATTTATGCGATCTGGATAAAGCCGCTAAATATGCTATAAATGGCCCGTGGATCCCATCGAAAACCCTTTCGCGCCGGGAGCGGGAACCCCTCCACCCGAACTCGCTGGCCGCGACGACCTCCGGGAGACAGTTCGAGTCGCTTTGGAACGGGTACGCCGCGGGTTGCCCACGAAGAGCATTCTCATGGTCGGCCTCAGAGGTGTGGGCAAAACGGTCCTCCTCGATCGGATGAGGGACGACGCTGAAGCCTCCGGAATTCAGACTCTTCGGGTCGAGGCACCGGAAGACCGCTCACTGCCTGCGATGTTGGCTCCGCAGTTGCGACAGGCGCTGTTGAGGCTGTCGCGCAATGAGCGTGCGCGGGAGCTGGCCCAGCGCGCGCTACGAGGATTGGCGGGATTTGCGCGCGCGCTCAAAGTGAAATACGCCGACATTGAAGTAGGAATCGATTTCGAGCCGGAACCAGGGCTCGCAGACAACGGCGATCTTGAGCATGACCTGCAGGCCTTACTCGAGTCCGCAGGAGAAGCGGCGCGCAGCATCGACACAGCACTCGCGATCTTCATCGACGAGCTGCAGTACGTTCCAGAGGAACAGCTTGCGGCGCTGATTACTTCCCTGCATCGAACTGCGCAGCGTCAGCTCCCGGTCGTCCTCATCGGGGCCGGCCTCCCGCAGTTGAGAGGTCGGATGGGACGAGCAAAGTCCTATGCCGAGCGGCTGTTTGATTTTCCGGAGATTGGAAGCCTTCGTCCGGACGCCGCAAGGCGCGCAGTCGAAAAGCCCATCCATGATCACGGAGCCGACATAACGTCTGACGGCCTCGATGAGGTAATGTCCGAGACGCGCGGTTATCCGTACTTCTTGCAGGAGTGGGGCAAACATTCGTGGGAGACGGCTGACACATCCCCGATCACGCGAGATGACGTCAAGCTCGCTTCGACAACAGCGATCGCGGCGCTCGACGAGAGCTTTTTCCGTGTGAGGTTTGACCGGCTCACGCCCGCAGAGAAGCGGTATTTGCGAGCAATGGCTGAGCTTGGCCCTGGGCCTCACCGGTCCGGCGAAATCGCCGATGCGCTTGGTCGTCAAGTTACGGCTTTGGGTCCGACACGGAGCCAATTGATCGCCAAAGGCATGATCTGGAGCCCGAATCACGGGGACACTGCGTTCACCGTGCCACTGTTCGACGAGTTCATGCGAAGGATCATGCCGGGCGATGAATGGAAGGAGTAGGTGCGACACGATGAGGGCTTTCGTAGCTGGGTAATGTCGCTACCCATGCGAAATCAAGTCTCATCCCCGAGCCTCATCCCCGAGCACCGGCATTGACCGCTACACCGCCTCGATCAGCCGACGCTGTCAACGCCGGTCGAAAATCTGACAGTTCCGCCGATTGAAAATCTGACAGATCGACGAGGGGACAAGCCTCAGTTTGTCGAGGCCTCCTGACGAGGGCGGCGGCGACGTGCAGCCGGCTCAGGGTCCTGCGGAGCATGGAGGGTCTGCCAGAGCTCGGTGTGCTGGCGCATGCGATAGCTGTTGCCCCGGATGGTCACGAGGTGACAGGGGTGGACGAGGCGATCGATGAGGGCGGCCGCCATGACGTCATCACCAAAGATGTCGCCCCACTCTTCGAAGCCCTTATTCGACGTGAGCACGGTCGACGCGTGCTCGTAGCGGCGCGTCATCAACTGAAAAAAGAGCATGGCGCCCGTGCGCGAGATCGGCCAGTAGCCGATTTCATCGACCACCAGCACGGCGGGATGGGTGAGGATTTTGAGACGGGCTTGCCGGCGGCCGGCGGCCTGGGCCTCTTCAAGCGATGTGATCAAATCGGCCAGCGTGCCGTAGTAGACGCGGCGACCGCTCTGCGCCGCGGCGATCGCCAAGCTGATCGCCAGGTGGGCCAAGGAAAATCACATTCTCGCGTCGCTCGATGAAGCCGAGCTCATGCAGACTTTCGATCTGCTCGCGACGTACCGACGGCTGGAACGTGAAGTCGAAATCGCTGAGCTGCTTGACGACCGGTAATCGGCTCGAGCGCATCGCCGCTTGCAGCCGTCGGTTATTGCGCAACTGACTCTGTGCGGCGAGGAGCTGCTCGATCGCTTCCGGAGCGGTGAGCATGCCGCCATCGACGCCTTGGAGAATCGCATCGAGCGCCTCGAGGGCGCCGGGCATCCGCAGGTCGGCGAGGATGTGACGCAGTCGGTCGCGGCGAGAGAGCGGGGCGGCCTTCATGCGGCACCGCCGGTCAGCTGCGCGTAGGCGGCGAGCGATCGCTTCTCCACTGTCACGACCGGCCGCGGTGACCGCCGAAGCGGCGTCGATGGTGACGGTCGATCGAGCAGCAGTGACGTGTAGCGGCGCGATGCGAGAGGCTGTAGCAGAAAGCGCTCTTCCCGATCGAAGCGGACCTGCGGACGCTCGCGCGTCGTGCCGTGCACGCGCACATTGGCCACGCGGTCGAGCCAGAGCTGTCGCTGGTGATCGAGGTCGGCATCGTGCAGGAATGTGCGACCTACACGAAATTGCCGCGCAGATAGCGGACCGGACGCTCGACTTTGCCCTTCGTCTGCGCGCGATAGGGGCGGCACGCGCGCGGGGTGAAGCCCCAATGATGGGCGACACGAAGAACCTCCGCGTTGCGAACGAGGGCACCGCCTTCGAGGCGCAGGTCGCGCGTAATCACCGCTTTCATCTGATCGAAGAGCAGCTCTGGCGGGACGCCACCGAACGAGGCGAACGCCTCCTCGAGACCATCTATGAGCGTCGTCATATCCTGGCGCGGATAGAAGCGGCACCACAACACGCGCGAGTAGCCGAGCACCACGAGCAAGGCGTAACGCACGCCCCAGTCAAATCGAAATCGTGCGAAGTCGACTTGCGCCTGGTGACCGGCCGGCGTCTCGAACCGGATGACCGGCTCCGGTGCTGGCCGCGGCCGCACCCGACGCACGTAGGCTGTCAGCTGCGAGTAGCCGCCCATGTAACCGGCCGCGCGGATTTCGTCCAGTAGCCGCACCGACGACAGCTCGGGATACGCCGTCAGTCGCGCGTCGATAATCGGTTTGTAGGCATCGAGCTTGGTCGCCACGAGCGGCCGCGGGCCATACCGCACCGCCTCCGCATCGACATCTCGCTCCAGATCACCATCGCGAATCCAGCGATGAATCGTGTCGCGGCTCACGTCCAGCTGGCGCGCCAGCTCGCTCTTGCTCGCCCCTTGCTCGAGGTAATGCCTCAGTAGCATCCGCGTCTCCCGTCCGAACATCGCGCCTCCACTCCTCTCGGAGACGCATGGTGAAATTAATCACCGGCCGGGAGCAACGCTCTCAGCCGGCAGCCACACCGTGCTGCCGACTGTCAGATTTTCGCCCGCCACAACTGTCGTATTTACCACCGCCGCTAACACGAACGACTTGTAGACGTCGTCTCGATTGTTTCTCTGCATCGACTTCAATAGCTCCGACCGAAAAGATTGCCCAACCAGTGGCTCGGTCGATCTGACGGTCGAGCTGCAAACGGGGGATAAAACTGGAATGCAGAATTGAACAAGGCTCTGTATCTTATTCAATATTAAGGAGTTATAGATGGCGGAGAGGGTGGGATTCGAACCCACGTGCCGGTTACCCGACAAATCGCTTTCGAGGCGATCCCGTTACGACCACTTCGGTACCTCTCCGCACGGGAACTTGCGAGAACGACAGCTCTCTATTTTCCTACGAACACGCCGCGTTTGCCAGCGGCGACCTGCAACCGCGGCGACCTCTTCACGATGTCAATCGTCGTGGTGGTCGTCCTTGTAGAAGGCGCGCTCCGCCTGGTTGCGCTGTGAGGTTTCCTTCTGCTTCGCGCCCAGGAGCTGCCGGCTGCGCCGCTGTGTGCCGTCGGAACTGACGGCGAACATCGAGACGACCCGCTCGAGCGAAGTACTCCCGCAGGACGGACAGCTTGGCGTCGCGCCGCCCCGGATCAGCAGCTCGAACTGCTGCTCACAGCCGGCGCACCGGAATTCGAAGAGGGGCATGGACGGTCTCCCGCAGTATCAGCCACAAGACCGCAACCGCGCAAACATGCGGCCATCGTGCGGCCTCTCACCCGCGCTTGTCCCTGAAGAACCGCGCGACGAGGTCCCCGCACTCGCGCGTCAGCACGCCCGAGACGACGACCAGTCGATGATTGAGGGCGGGATGCTCGTGCGCGCGCTGCGTGGACTCGACGGCGCCGGCCTTCGGCTCCGTCGCGCCGAAGACCAGCGTCCCGATCCGCGCGTGCACCATGGCGCCCACGCACATCAGGCACGGTTCGACGGTGACGTACAGCGTCGCGCCGGTGAGACGATAATTGCCAAGCTGCCTGGCCGCCGCGCGCATCGCGACGATCTCGGCGTGCGCCGTCGGATCCGCCGTCGCGATCGGCTGGTTGTGACCGGTGCCCACAATCTCGTCGCCGACAACCACCACGGCCCCGACCGGCACCTCCCCTGCCCGCGCTGCTTCGCCCGCCAGGGCAAGCGCCTCACGCATGAAGCGCTCATGAGGGGTCATCGCCTCACGCCGAACATGAACCTCACGGCCGCGCCGCCGAGGTTGGTCTCACCGTAGACCTCGGACACGCCGCCTTCGCCGAGCGCCTTGTCGATCGAGCGGTACTGCGCCTCGACGCCGGCCATGACGTATTTCCAGATCGACACGTCCATGCCGCCGAACACCGAAAAGCCGGTGAGCGAGGCGCGCCCGGTCTCGCCGGTCTCGGCAAAGCTCGAAAGCTCTCGGTACGCGACCTGAAGGAACGCGGCGCCGCCGTACACGGCGAACCGCGGCCGCGCCGGGCGCGCGGGAGGACGAGCCGGCGCAGGCGCCGGCTTTGCCGCTGGCGGTTTCGGCGGCACGCGCGGGCGCGTGCGAATCTCATGACGCCACCCGGCGCCGATCTCGAGCGTCCGCAGGCTGATCTCGATGGGGATGTCGAGCGGGATGACCTGGCCATTGACGATCGCGACCCGGCTCCCCTCGTCGCTCATCGACGACACGCCGATGCGGCCGAACAGTCCCTTCCAGATCCGCAGCACTTCCCCGCCGCCGCCCCAACCGGACATGGCAGATGTGCCGAGCACCGCGTCGAACGAATCCTCCGCGGCCATCGAGACGTAGTCGAAGTTCGCGTAGGCGCGAAAGCCGACCGGGTCGCGCGGCGGCCCGGGCCGCGCCTGGGCGGGGGCCGGCGGCTTCGGTTTCACCTGAGCCGAAGCTGGCACAGTCTGCAACATCAGCCGACGACACGAGCTCGACAGACGCAACAGTCATCTTGCTTAGTTGCGGTGACGGCCCCACCCCACTGGGCGCTGACGGCTCGCTACGCTCGCCTGGGGCGTCTACTTGCCGAATCCCCAACCCAAAGAGCGCCGGCCGCGGCTGGACGAGACCGTAACCAAATGTGTCGTCCTTGCCGGCATTGCCGAGATCGAAGGCCGTTTGTCTGAGCAGCGCCTCGATGGTCGCGGGCGTTCGGACGCCGCGCGACCAGAGGAGCGCGGCGACGCCGGCGACGTGTGGCGCGGCCATCGACGTGCCCTGAAAGTCGCTCTCGGCGTACCGATCGAACCTCGGGAAGATCCGCGCATCGCTCGCGTCGAACTGGTCGATCGTCATCTGCCAGATCTCGCCCGCCGAGCCGCCGTCGCGCGAATCGCCGCCCGGCGCGCTGATCTCGGTGTGGGGACCCGTACTCGAGTAGAACGCGTGCCCGCGCGACCGGTTGATCGCCGCGACCGACATCACGCCGTTGATGTCCGGCGCAAACGCCGCCGGATACTGCACCGCATTGCCGTCCTCGAACTCGTTGCCGTTGGAAATGGAGATGAACACGCCCCGGCTGACCGCGTAGTTCAACGCGTCGAGCTCGGCCTGCGAACGGCTGGGGCCGCCCAGGCTGATGTTCATGATCCTTGCGCCGTTGTCGGCCGCGAAGCGAATGCCCGCGACGACCTGGCTCGTCGGGCAGCCGCCGACGTCGGGCGGCACGAATCCCGGGATGCCCGCGGCCGAGAACGCGAACTGCACGTCCCAGTAGCTCTCGCACACTTTGATCGGCATGATGCGCGCGTTGTACGCGATGCCCGCGAGCGCCAGGCTGTTGTTGCTCTCCTCGCCGGCCGTCGAGGCGACGTGCGTACCGTGGCCATCCGTGTCCACGACGAACGTGCTGGGCGCGGAGGGATTGATCGTGAAGTCCCTGGGACTGACGATGCGGCCGCTGGCCAGATCGGGACTCGGCGCCACGCCGACCGTCGTCGTCACGATCTGCCGGCCGTCCCAGGTTCTCACCGACATGCCCTGCGCCGGCACGCTCGTCACGCCGGTGTCGACGATCGCCACGATGACGTCGGACGTCCCGCCGGGAGTGATGTCCCACGTGGATCGCATGTTGATCGCGTCGAAGTTCCATTGCCGGCTGTACGACGGATCGTTCGGCGTCGCGTGCAGGCGCCGGATGTAGTTCGGCTCCGCATAGGCGACCTCGGGCTGCGACGACAATTGCTCGGCCAGGATGCGCGCATTCGGCTGGCTCGCATCGCGTAGCACGGCGACGTCGCCGATCCATTCGAGCTGCCGGGCATCGGGACGGCTTCGCACGGCCATGAGCGCACGCTGCTGGCCCCCGCTCGAGACGCCTTCCTTGAACTTGACCAGCACTTCACCGGGAACGTACTCGAGCTTCCGCTCCGCCGCCTCGACGAGCGCGGCCGCGCGCTCCGCCGACATGACGGGCAGCACCTGCACTTCCGACTGCGCCGACGCCGGCGAAAAAAAAGGCGACGCAAGAAGCGCCGCCGCGACGAGGGTAATGGCGAACCGAACAAGACGCGTTCTCGAGATCATGAAACCTCGCGAGGGGGTCAGACCACGGGGTCAGACCGCGGGGTCAGACCACGGGGTCAGACCCCCGTCAGAGCAGAGTACCAGAAGAACGGACGACACCTGGCGAGTCAGGCGAGCAGTTCACCGCGCAGGACGGTGATGGCTTGTCCTCGAAGCCGGACACGATCGCCGTCGAGCTTCACGTGGAGCGTGCCACCGCGCGGCGAAACCTGGCGCGCGACGAAGTCCGTCCGGCCGAGACGACGACTCCAGAACGGCGTGAGGCAACAGTGCGCGGAACCGGTCACCGGGTCCTCGTCGACGCCGGAGCCTGGTGCAAAAAACCGCGAGACGAAGTCGACGCCCTCCGACGTCGCCAGGCTGGTGACGATGACGCCGCGCACGGGGAGAGTACGGAGGCGGACGAAGTCCGGACGGAGCGACGTCACGGTCGGCTCGCTGTCGAGCTCGACGAGGTAATCGAACCGGCTCCGGCCGACGTATCGCGCGGGCGCACCAAGGGCTTCGATCAGTCCCTCGGGTGGATCGGCCGGCTCGTCGATCGTCGCCGGGAAGTTGAGCTCGATCCAGTCGCCCTGCCGTTCCGCCGTGAGCAGGCCGCTCTTCGTGTGGAACTCGGCGACGTCGTGCGGCCCGAGGTCGCCGCGTTCCCAGAGGGCGTGCGCGCTCGCGAGCGTCGCGTGGCCGCACAGCGCGACCTCGATCGCGGGCGTGAACCAGCGCAGATCGAAGGACCCGTCGGCGCGCCGCACGAGAAATGCGGTCTCCGACAGATTCATTTCCCGCGCGACGTTCTGCATCCAGGCGGCCTCGCGCGCTTCGGGCAGCACGCAGACCGCAGCGGGATTGCCGGCAAACGGCGTGGACGTGAACGCGTCAACCTGCGTGATGGTGATCAAGGTACCGGCCGCGGTTCATTCTACCGGGAGGGGTCGATTGCGCGGCCGATTGTCTTTACCTCCACGGCGTGATATCCGTATCACCCTCCCCTGACAGTTCGATTGACTCGAGGAGGCCACCCCATGGCCGACGACCCGAAGCATGAAGCGATCGTGAGTGCGTTGCACAAGGCGATCAAGGGATCACCGCTCGCCCTGTTCGAGCGCATCGTCCCTGAGGGAGATACGACCTCGGAGCACTTCAATGCCGAGCTTCACGATGGCACCTACGTCGTCTTCGAGCGGCGCACGACGGCGGTGCAGCGCACGGACGCGTTCAGCCGGGCGAAGGACGGCAGCACCAAGCCGCTCGCCGACGGCGAGTACCGGCTCAAGGCCGGAATGAAGTTCAAGGTGGAAGGCGGCCGGATCGATTTCGACGCCCTTATGAAGGATCCCGACGGCTACACGCCGTTCAAGGAATACCACGCATGGAAAGAGATCGTCGCGTTCGAGAATCCGCTGTTGTCTCTCGAGAATCCGCTGGCGATCACCGACGTCCTCCGATTCGTCGCGGCCGACGACAAGAGCTACTACGCCGTCCAACAGGGTGTCGATCGGCCGTACCAGGCGTACGTCGTCGTCGATCAGGAGCTGAAACGGCTGCCGGATGGCGTGTATCCGCTGCCTGGCGGGCGGCGTTTCAAGGTCGAAGGCGGTCACGTCCACCCTGACTCGTTGAGCGATCTCAAGGTCTACGCGTACGAAGGCACGCGTCTGCCTCGGTAACGGACGCGAATTCCGTCGTTCACGACCGATGAAAACCGTCGAGTGGGTCGTCAAGGCGTCGAAGTTCTGCAACCTGCGGTGCGCGTACTGCTACGAGTGGAACAGCCTCGGAGATCGCGCGCGTCTCTCGATCGACGGCTGGCGCCATGTCCTGAACGCCGTGCGCCGGTATCACGTCCGGCTCGAGCAGCGCCTGAACGTGCCGGTCGAGTCGCACGTCATCTGGCACGGGGGCGAGCCATTGATGCTGCCGTGGTCCTACCTCGACCAGGTCATGACGCTGCAGCACTCGATGCTCGACGGACTGCCGCATCGCGTGCTGCTCCAGACCAATCTCTCTCACCTGCCCGACGCGGTGCTCGAGCTGCTCTTGCGGCATCGCGTCGGCATCGGCGTCTCGATGGACGTCATCGGCGGCGTGCGTGTCGATCGGCGCGGCAGGGAGACCGAGGAGATCGTCGTCGCGAACATGGACCGGCTCGAACGGCGCGGCCTGCGGCATGGCGCCATCACCGTCGTCGCGCGACACAACCATCGGCGGCTTCGTGATGTCCACGATTTCTGGTCGCGGCGGCGGCTGGACGTTCGTGTGCTTCCGCTGTTCGCCGGGCCCGCGGAGCGGCCGGCGGGCCTGTTCGAAGTCTCGGACGATGAGCTGGTGCAGGCCTTGAGCGACCTCTTCGATCACTGGATCAGCCGCGGCTCGATCATCGATGTGCTGCCCCTGTCGGAGTGGCTCACGAACGTCATTCGAAAGATCCTGGGCTGGAAGGCGCCGGTGTACGACCGCGCCCGCGACGGAGAGAGTGTCTTTCTCGTCGAGACCAACGGCGATCTGTTCCAGACGGACGAGCGCGGCCGGCCGGATCTGCGGCTGGGCAACCTGTCGACCGCCGGGATCGACCAGATCCTCGCGAGTGATGCGTACCGCGCTTCGCTCGACCGGACTGCGGCCAAGACGGCTCGCTTCTGCAGCCGCTGCCGGCACTATGGATTCTGCAATGGCTATCCCGTGCATGCGGAACCGTTTGACGTGGCGCCGGCGGAGGGGTGTCCAGTCACCACCGCCGTGCACGATCACATCGAGGCGTACCTGCTCGCGGCAGGCTACGACGCCGCTACGCTCACCGGCCTGATACGGCCGTCTGCCGGAACGACACGATGGCATCCCGCCTCTGGACGACTCGCCCCGACCTCCGGCCCTGGTGCGCAAGGCTGACCGAACGGGCCGCGACCTGGCGACCCGATCCGTCTCTTGACGTCGACGCGAGTCGCATCGTTGCAGCGATCGAGCAGGCCGCCGCGGATACCGCACCGTGGCTGGCGCATCCGTGCATGAATCGCCTGACCCTGCACGAGACAGACAATCATTTCGACCGCGACGTGCGCTTCGTCACCTGGATCGCGGCCCATACCGGCGCGGCCCTCGGCACGATGACGATAGAGCGCGCCACGTGGCGCTGGTCGCGGGCCGGTACGGCTGTGGAGACGCCCGCCGGCAGGCACGACGTCAATCAGTTGGTTGCGAGTGACAATCCGGCTCGCGATCGGCACATCGCGATCGATCCGTACTGCGTGGCCACCGGGTTCCCCCTGGATCGAAGCTGGCGCGCGCCGTTCACACCCGCCGAGTCGTCGCTGCTCGCCGCGACGGTGAGAGAAACGCGTTACGCGCTCGACACTCTGGAGCGGCTGCTGCCGGACTGCGCGCACTGGGCGGCCGCGCTGGTGCATGTGGTCGTTCCGCTGCGCGCCGAGAGCACCGGCTCGTGGTCGTCCGGCTCGCAGCCGGAGATTCCAGGACTCATCCAGCTCACGGGCCTCACTGGACCGGCGCTGGCCCTGGAAGGCCTGGTGCACGAGGCGGCTCACCATCACTTCACGATGCTCGAAGCCAGCGGTCCGTTCGTCGATCCGCTGCACGGCGATCTCTATTCCTCTCCGCTGCGAGCCGAGCCCCGGCCGCTTCGCAACGTGCTGCTGGCCGTCCACGCGCTCCGCCACATGGTCGATTTCTATAAGGATGCGCTGGAGTCCGGCCTGCTCAGCCCGGAGTGGGCGTCACGACAGTCGCATCTCACCAGCCGGCTCGAGTCGGGGCTGGCGAGCTTGATGACTGGCCGGCCGCACTACACCGTCCGCGGCGAAGCATTGCTCGCGGTGATCTCCCAGGAGTAGACCATAACGGCGGAGCCGGCTGAACCTCACAGGCGACGCAGCAGCTCCCTCGTGTACCGCACGCACACTTCCAGGTCCTCGATCCGTTGCTGCCCCGCGGTTTTTCCCGCCGGCAGAGGCGTCGCCGGCTTCGGCGTGCCCTTCTCGGCCACCGCCAGAAAGCGGCTGAGCTCCCAGGCTGGCATATTCCGCCAGTTGTCCCAGAACTTCGGATCGTAGATCGCGTGGATCCGCGGACGGGCGGAGACGAGGTTCTCGAAGATGATCGGAAAGCCGGGCTTCGCCTGGATGAACTTCGTCACCCAGCCGTCGATGTCGACATTGCCGTCGCCCATGTTCACCCAGCGGACGGCAATCCCCTCGGGGACTTTCCAGACGGCGCTGTCCCGCACGTGCGACGTCTCGGCGTACGGAATCAACGTCTCGAGCGTCATGTGCGGATCCTCGAGCATCCAGACCGGGTTGCCCGAGTCGAGGCACACGCCCATGACGTCGCGGCCGACGGCCTCGACCAGCATCTTCATCTCGCGCGCCTGCAGGTCGCCGCCGTGATTCTCCACGGCCAGTTTCACGCCCGAGTCGAGGATGCGCGTGCGATGCGGGCGGATGGCCTTCACCATGTTGTCGATGTGCGTGTCGATCTGCGGGCGCTCGGGGTCGCCGCCGAGTACGCAGCGCATGCACTTCGCGCCGAAGATTTGCGACGCCTTGAGCGCGCGCGCCAGTTGCTCCTCGATTGTGCCGAGCTTCGCGTTGAACGACCGTGAGCTCGGGCAGAGCGACCCGTACGCGAGCTGCACCTTGATGCCGAGCCGCTCGGCATGATCGCGAACCTGACGCACGGCGGCTTCGTCGCCGAGCACGGGCGCCGGGAGCGAGATCATCGCCCAGGTGAGCTTGATCGAGCTCAGGTAGTCCAGAAACTGCGCCGCGCTGAACCCGTTCCCGCCGACGCTGCCGTCGATCGACCCGAGCTCGACTTGAGCGGCCGACTGCCACGAAAAGAGCCGCGACGCATTCAAGGCCGCGGCGGCAGAGCCCAGAACGAACGTGCGTCGATCCATGGCGATTCTCCTTTGATAGCGCGCGGGTGGCCAATTTACCACCGAGCCGCCCTCCCGTCCGACTGCCTCTTTGCCGCAGTGGCGCAATGACGATAGAATTGTTGTTTCGCGCGCCCTTAGCTCAGGTGGATAGAGCGTCTGGCTACGAACCAGAAGGTCGCATGTTCGAGTCATGCAGGGCGCGCCATCCGCCTTCGCCCCGCCCAAAAACCGGGCGGGGCTTCGGCGAGACGGCGCTGTTTCTCAGCGCCGTCCCGGTCCACCACAGTACACATAGCGGGGCGAAGGCGGATGGCGCGTAAGTGCTTTTGCCGCGCCGAAGCGGCCCTGTCGCGAAGGCGGGCAGGGCGCGCCAAATTCCCGCGACGCGCCTGGGCGCGCGTCAACGACGCTGTTGCAGTGGTCGGCGTTCACGCCTCACCCTGGCGGAGACCTGTCAGACAGGTTGAGGGCGCTTGGTGATAGGCTCGCCCGTACCGACATGTGGCACGTCCGGCGAGCGCTGATCGGTATCAGCGTCGTCATCGCGTCTGCGGCCTGCGGCGGCGGGCACGACGCGAGTCTGGCGATCGGCGCGCCGGCCCGCGATTTTGCCTTGACCGGCACCGACGGCCGGAGTCATCGGCTCGCCGACTACGCCACGAGTCCGGTACTGGCGCTCGTGTTCACGTGCAACCGTTGTCCTGAAGCGCAACTCTACGAGTCGCGCATCGCCGCCCTGCACCGGATGTATGCCCCCAAGGGCGCCGCGGTCGTGGCGATCAATGCGAGTGGCCCGGCGCCCGTCCCGCTGGCAGAGCTCGCGTTCACCGACGTGGGCGAGTCTCTCGAGGACATGAAAGTCCGTGCGGCATACCGATCGCTTGACTACCCGTATCTCGCGGATGGCGACGCGGTCGCCCGCGCCTACGGCGTCGTCGCGACGCCGCAGATCTTCGTGTTCGATCGGGAGCGGACGTTGCGCTACCGCGGCCGGATCGACGACAACCCGCGCGAGGCGCTGGCGCGATCGCGGGACGCGGCGCGCGCGATTGAGGCGCTGCTCTCGGGGCAGCGGGTTCCAGTCGCGGAGACCCGCGCCATCGGATGCCCCTTGGCCCCGGTCGCGGTCGATGGGCGTGATGCGCTGTTGGCCCAGTTCGAGGCCGCGCCCGTGACCGTCGAGGCGGTCGACGCGCCCGCGTTGAAGGCCCTGCGGCAGAACGGCACCGGCAAACTGTTGATCGTGAATTTCTGGGCGACGTGGTGCGCGCCGTGTATCGGGGAGTTCCCTGAGCTCGAGTTGACGTATCGCATGTTCCACCGACGCGGCGTGGAGTTCATTTCCGTCTCCGTCAACGATCCGGAGGAACGTGCGGCCGTCATCGCCTTTCTGAAGGAGCAGCACGCCTCGCATCCGAACCGTCAATTCGGGTCGTCGGACGGCTACGCCCTGCAGGCGGCGTTCGATCCGAACATGCCGGCGCCTGTCCCGTTCACGCTGCTGCTCGCGCCGAACGGCGACGTGCTCTACCAGGAGCTCGGCGCGGCCGATATTGTGAAGCTGCGCCGCGCGATTCTTGCCAATCTCCCCGACGACCCGAAGCACCCCGGACAGCAGGCCTACTGGGCCGGCACGCGCTGAACGTCCGAGCCCACGCCACACGAGGACATCACGATGACACCCACACCGTCGCCGCAGACTCGAACGTCCAGGTCGTTGTCGCCTCGGGTGCGGACGATTGCCGCGCTGTGTGCCCTCGCCACGTTCATCGCCGCGCCGCGCGCCGTCGAGCAAGGGCAGGCGCCAGCACCGACGGGCAGGGGAATCCAGCCAAATCTCGAGCACCCCGTGCTGCCCATCGGGTCGCCCATTCCCGAGTTCGCGCTGCCCGGCATCGATGGCAAGACCCACAGGCTCAGCGAGTACACGAAGACGAAGCTCCTGGCCATTGTCTTCGAGAGCAACCACTGTCCCGTGTCGCAACTCTATGAAGGCCGCGTGGAAAAACTCCACCAGGACTACAAGGCCAAGGGCGTGACCATCGTCGCGATCAACCCGAACAACCCGAAGACCGTGCGTCTCGATGAACTGGGCTACACCGATGTCACCGATTCGTTGGCCGAGATGAAGATCCGATCGGCGTTTCGTGGCATCGACTGGCCGTATCTCTACGACGGCGAGACGCAGGAGGTGTCGGCAAAATTCGGCGCGGTCGCCACGCCGCACATCTTCATCTTCGGACCGGACCGGACGCTTCAATATCAAGGCCGCATCGACGACAACCAGCGAGAGGAGCTGGTGAAGACCCAGGACGCGCGGAACGCGATCGAGGCGTTGCTGGCCGGGCGTCCCGTCCCCACCCCACAAACGACGGCGTTCGGCTGCACGACGAAGTGGTTGTCGAAGGCCTCCGGCGTCGAGCAGGAGTGGGCGCGCATTCAGGCGGAACCGGTGACGGTGGAGCCCGTTGGCGCGGACGATCTGAAGCGGCTGCGCTCGAATCCGACCGGCAAGGTCACGCTGGTGAATTTCTGGTCCACCGGTTGCGCCCTCTGCGCGGCGCAGTTCCTGGATCTCGAGACGACGTTCCGCATGTATCGCAAGCGGGCGTTCGATCTCGTGACGGTGAACACCAACCCGCCCGCGGACGCGCCGGCCGTCCTCGACTTCCTCAAGAAGCAGTACGCGTCCAGTCAGAATAAGCAGTTCGCGACCGCCGATCGCGCGGCTCTGCAGTCGGCGTGGGGCGTGTCATGGAACCTCGCGCAACCGCTGACCATGGTGATCGCCCCTGGTGGGGAAGTGCTGTTCCAGAGGGCGGGCAAGGTGGACATCCTCGAGGTACGCCGCGCGATTCTCGCCGCGATGCCCGACACGAGCGGCTACATCGGCTCCAAGGCCTACTGGATGAACGCCGTGGCGGCGGCGAAGAACCGCAGGAAGTGACAGTCGGGCCACGCGGGCCGGGACGAGTCTACAATCCGGCGAGCCGTAGCGTCGCTCCCCCCACCTCGTCAGTTCGTCCCTTCAGGTACGACACCCCCTGAGTATCGTTCTGCACTGCGAAACAAGTTGCAAAATCGGGTTGACAGTACAAAAGAACGGGTACATTGTTGCCCGCATCCGAACGCTGCGAATTGACTCGTAACTAGTTGAGTTCAGGTTGGTCTGGAACCGGTTCCGTTGCCACGTCGCGCACTTTGACTCATTTTGGGTGAAAGGGCGTGGGAACAGACCGGGGGAACGTCAGAGGAGGAACTATGAGGGGGTGGAGGAGTACGAGCGTGCTCGCGCTGGCCCTGTGTGTCGCATGGGGACTCGCGGCGCCCGCGTCGGCGCAGATCACGACTGGCGCGGTCACAGGAACAGTGACCGATGCGCAAGGCGGCGTGATTCCCGGCGCGACGGTCATCCTGATCAATGAAGCCCAGGGCACCAAGTCGGCGCCGGTCGTGACCAACGCCGAAGGTCAATATGTCATCCCGAACATCACCGCGGACACCTACACCGTCCAGGTGACGATGGTCGGCTTCCGGACGTTGTCGCGACAGAACGTGAAGGTCAGCGGCGGCGACCGCGTGCTCGTCGAAGCGATCGTGCTGCAAGTCGGCGGCACGGCCGAGAACGTGACGGTCACGGCCGAATCGCCGATCCTGCAGGCCGCGACCGGCGAGCGCTCGTCGGCGCTCTCGCGCCTTCAGCTCGAGGACCTGCCGATGGCGTCGCACACCTTCCTCGACTTCATCACGACGCAGATCGGCGTCGATGCCAGACGGCAAAACCAGGACGGCCAGCGGGCGGGCGGCGGCGGCCAGGACAACGTCATGATCGACGGCATCTCGGCCCTCGACACCGGCAACAACGGCCTTATGGGCGGGTTGAACCTCCCGCAGGCGGCGATCGCGGAAGTCCGGCTGCTCACCTCCGGCTATCAGGCGGAGTACGGCCGGTCGAGCGGCCTGCAGGTCTCGGCCGTGACCCGCGGCGGCAGTAATCGCTTCGCTGGCCAGGTCTACATCTACGAGCGCGACTCGGACTGGAACGCCAACACGTGGCAGGCGCGCGCGAACGGCCAGCCCCGCCCTGTCAACAAGGAGCGCGACTGGGGCTACGTGATCGGCGGGCCGGTCGGCAAACCGGGCGGCACCAACAAGCTGTTCTTCTTCTACACGCACGAGTACCGGCCGCGCACGACCGGCAACACGGTGGAGAACTACCGCATGCCGACGGCCGAAGAGCGCCGCGGCGACTTCTCACAGACACTCGACAACAACGGGACGCTGTATAACCTCATTTACGACGCGTCCACCGGCCAGCCCAAGGCGAACTGCTCGGCGACGATTCAGACCGCGTGCTTCCAGGACGGCGGCGTGGTCGGCAGGATCCCGCTCAACCGCCTGTACGGCCCCGGCATCGCGCTGCTCAATCAGTACCCGCTGCCGAACAACCCGCAGATCGCCGGCCGCAACTACAACCACTCGGTGACGCTGCCGGTGCAGGACCGGCTCCAGTACACCCCGACCATCCGCCTGGACTATCAGGCGACGCAGAGCCTGCGCGCGACCTGGAAGTTCAGCGGCCAGAGCGAGCGCATCGTTCCGGGATTCACCGTGAACGGCCAGGGCGGGCAGCGCGCGCTGCCGGGATTCACCGACAGCATCAACAAGTTCCCGCTGTCGTTCAACACCTCCGCCACGGTCAACTACTCGCTGACCAACACGATGTTCCTCGAGGGCACGTACGGCATCAACCAGAACCGCCTCGGGACGCCGTCGATCGGGCCGTATTCGAACAAGAACAACGTGCTGTGCCCGCCGGACCTCGCGGCGCAGATTTCGAACTGCACGCTGGGCGCGATCGCGACGCTCTTCCCGGACGCGGGCATCGTCGATCCCGGATTCTACGAATTCCAGGCGCTCCAGCAGATCGGCACGCCGTTCTTCGAGAACGGCCGCATCCTGCTGCCGCCGCAGCTGACCTGGGGCGGCACGCGCATCGGCTCGGTCCCGCCCAGCCTGAACTACCCCGGCTGGCTGAACATCAACCGGATTCAGCAGGGCGCCTTCAGCATCACGAAGGTGCAGGGCTCGCACACGATGAAGGCCGGCCTGTACTTCGAGCACAGCTACAAGGCGCAGAACACGGGCGGCAACGCGTTCCAGGGCGCGCTCAACTTCGGCGTGGACCCCAACAATCCGATCGAAACCACGTATCCGTACTCGAATGCCGCGCTCGGCATCTTCTCGACCTACAACCAGGGCTCGCGGTTCATCGAGGGGAACTTCTACTACAACAGCTTCGAGTGGTACCTGCAGGACAACTGGAAGGTCAGTCCGCGGATGACGCTCGACTTCGGCTTCCGGTTCGTGACCCAGGGTCCGTACGTGGACACGCTCCAGCAGGTCGCGAACTTCTTCCCGGATCAGTGGAGCGCTGCACAGGCGCCGGTGTTGTATGAAGCCGGCTGCGTCGGCGGCGTGAATCCGTGCGCCGGCAACAACCGGCAGGCGCGCGATCCGCGCAACGGCGCGCTGCTCGGGCCCGGCACTGGCTCGCTCATCGGCCAGACGATCGTCGGCACGGGCAACTTCGCCAACGGCATGGTGCAGGCCGGCGACGGCATCGACAAGGCCGGCTACACCTTCCCGCGATTCGTCGTCGGACCGCGTGTCGGCGTGGCATACGACGTCAGCGGCAACCAGAAGCTCGTCGTCCGCGGATCGGCCGGCCTCTACTTCGACCGGCCGGACGGCAACACGGCGTTCAGCACGGTCGCCAACCCGCCGACGGCGACGAGCCTCACTCAGCAGTGGGGCCGGCTCGCCGACCTCGCCAACAGCCAGCTCGCGTTCGGGCCGGTGCCCACGATCTCCGTCAACAAGTACGACTCCGCTATCCCGAAGGACCTCCAGTGGAACGCCGGCGTCCAGTACCTGCTGCCGTGGTCCTCATCGATCGACGTCTCCTGGGTCGGCCATCACGCGTTCGACGTGCTCGCCGCCACGCAGAACGGGAATGGCGTGAACCTCAACGCAGTCGACGTCGGCACGACGCTGACGTCGGCCGGACAGGATCCCACACAAGCGGCCGGCACGGCGCTCAACACGAACCTGCTGCGGCCGTTCCGTGGCTATTCATCGATCAACGTGCAGTGGCCGATGTGGCACCGGACGTATCACTCGCTGCAGTGGTCCTGGCAGAAGCGTTGGAGGAACGGCTTCTCGTTCCAGTTCAACGACACGTGGACGCTCTACGACAAGGGCAACACCAACCTGCCGGGCCCGCAGCTCCGTTTGATACATGGAGCCAATGGCTCGTATGAGGTCAGCCCGGACCAGGCCGTCGCCGAGGAGCTCTTCGCCGACCAGGGCACGCCGACGCACATCATCATCGCCAACGGCACCTGGGATCTACCGGACCTGCCGAAGAACAACAAGGCGATGACCGGCATCGGCTACGTCATCAACGATTGGCAGCTGTCGGGCATCTTCCGCGCCGATACGGGCCAGAAGTACGACGTGAACTACAGCTACAACACTGGCGTGAGCGGAGCCGCGCTGACGGGCTCGCCCGACTACACCGCGAGAATCGTCGTCCTCGACCGCGAGGCGTTCGGTTCGGGGTGCTCGAGCGATCAGTACCAGCAGCTCGGAAACACGATGGTGCCGGCGACTTCCGGAGCATCACCGGTGACGACGCCGGCGCTCGCGGGACCGCAGGTCGGCAGCCGCGGCCTCGAGTCGGGCCGGTTCCTGTTCACTGGCTGCAAGGACCACCGGTTCGACTTCGCGATCCAGCGCACGATCCGGATGGGCGGCACCAAGAACCTGCAGTTGCGCGTGGATGTGTACAACGCGTTCAACACGCTGATCTATAACGGGCGCCAGACGCAGGTTCAGTTCAACAGCGCTACCGACTTCTCCGTTCGGAACTCGCAGTTCCGCGCGGATGGCACGATGGATCCTGCCCGCACGCAACCCAACCAGGCGGGATTCGGCGCCGCGACCGGCGCGATGGCGCTGCGCACGGTTCAGCTGATCGTCAGATTCAACTTCTGACGCGCTGAACCGCGAGATACTGAAGCGGGTGGGGGACTCCCCCACCCGCTTTTTCATTGGTATGAGCCGTCCGGGAATCGCCCTGCTCGCGATCGCGCTGCTCGCCGGCTGCGGCGCCGGGCCGGATGGGCCCGCACGAGACGTGGCGCCCCCGCCGACGTTCAACGCGCACGTGGCCCCGATCCTCTTCGCGAACTGCGCGCCGTGCCATCGGCCAGGACAGCCCGCGCCCTTCAGCCTGCTCACCTATGCCAATGTCAAGGAGCGCGCCGACAAGATCCTCGACGCCACGAGCATCGGGCGCATGCCGCCGTGGCTGCCCGAGTCCGCGGACGGTGAGTTCGCCGGCGAGCGCCGGCTCTCCTCCGACGCGAAAGCCACCATCGCGCGCTGGGTGAAGGAAGGAGCGCCGGAAGGCAACCCGGCCGATCTGCCGCCGGCGCCGACGTTTCCGGAGGGCTGGCAGCTCGGCGAGCCCGATCTCGTGGTGACTCCGCCGCGCGCGTACACGCTCGATCCCGGGGACCGCGACGTCTTCCGCAACCTGGTGCTGCCGGTCGCGCTGCCTGCAGGCCGCTTCGTTCGCGCCGTCGAGTTTCGACCCGGCACCGCACGCATCGTCCATCACGCCGTCATCAGCATCGACCGCACGGGCTCGGCGCGACGTCGCGACGGAGCGGACGGGCGGCCCGGCTACGACGGGATGATCAGTCAGGGCGCTGAGAATCCTGAGGGACATTTCCTCGGCTGGACGCCAGGCCGCGGCCCGCTCGTGGCGCCGAAGGGCATGGCGTGGCGTCTCGATCGCGGGAGCGATCTCATCGTTCAGCTCCACCTCCTGCCACAAAAGGCGGCCACTGCGGTGCAGCCGAGCGTCGGTCTGTTCTTCACCGACACCCCTCCGGCCCACACCCCGACGATGATCAAGCTGGGCTCGAAGGCAATCGACATCCCTGCCGGCGAGCGACGCTACCAGATCACGGACTCGTACGTGCTTCCGGTCGACGTCGATCTCCTCGGCATCTATCCGCATGCGCACTATCTCGGCAGAGAAATGGAGGCGAGCGCGACGCTGCCCGGCGGCGCGGTACGGCGGCTGCTGCGGATTCCACACTGGAACTTTCACTGGCAGCAGGACTATCGCTACGCGTCACCCGTGACGCTGCCTCGCGGCACGACGGTCGCGATGCGGTTCACGTACGACAACTCGATGGACAACACGCATCGGCCGAAAGGTCCGCTCGGACCCGTCGTCTACGGCCCCAACTCCTCAGACGAGATGGGAGACGTCTGGTTGCAGGTGTTGCCACGATCCCCGGCGGATGCGGCCACGCTCGCGCGTGAGGGCGCAGAACGTGAGACCCGCGCGAACGTCGCCGGCGCCGAGTTGCTCGCGCGCCGCGTGCCGGAGAGCGCCCGCAATCAGTTGTTCCTCGGCAGCAGTTACATGGAAGCCGGGCGCGTCGCTGACGCGATTCCACACCTCGAGCACGCGCTGCGACTGAATCCGAAGTCGGCCTCCGCGCACAACCACCTGGGCGGCGCCCTCCTCGCTCGCGGGCAGGTGCGTGAGGCGATCGCGCAGTTACGCCAGGCGGCGGCGCTCGATCCACGAGACGAGCGGTTGCCGTTCAATCTCGGCAACGCGCTGAACGCTGCGGGCCAACCGTCCGAGGCGGCGCGGGCGTTCGAGCGCGCGCTGGCCATCAATCCTGATTTCGCGGCCGCGCACGACAACCTCGGCATCTTTCTGTTGTCGCGCAATCGCGTGGCCGAGGCCCTGACCCACCTGCGGCGTGCGGTAGAGCTCGCGCCCGGCTCACCGGACATGCACAACGATCTTGCGGCGGCTCTGGCGCAGGCGGGAAAGCGCGATGAGGCGATCGAACACGTGAAGCGCGCGCTCGAGCTTCAGCCGGACCACGGTCCGGCCCGCGAGAACCTCGCGATTCTTCAGAAGGGCAAGTGATCGCCCTCAGGCTCTGCGAACCATCGCGGGCGTCAAGTGCTTGATCGTGGGCGCGCCCAGTTGCTGCATGATCACGCGTAACTCGATCCGCAGGAGCTCGAGCACGCGCTCCACACCAGCCTGACCGAACGCGCCGAGGCCCCAGATGTACGGCCGGCCGATACAGACGGCTTTGGCGCCCATGGCCAGCGCCATCGCGATGTCCGTGCCTCTCCGGAAGCCGCTGTCCACGAGGATCGGCATGCGGCCGCCGACGGCGTCGAGGATCTCCGGCAGCGCGTCAATGGTCGAGCGTCCGCTGTCTTCGCTGCGGGCGCCATGGTTCGACACGATGACCGCGTCGATGCCCATGTCGGCCGCGATCTTCGCGTCCTCGTGCGCGAGGATGCCCTTGATCACGATCTTCATTCGCGTCGCGTCGCGCAGCCGCTTGAAGAACTCCCAGGTCATGCTGGACGAGAGATTGTGCGTGAGGCCCGTGAGATCGACGCCGTCATACATCGGCCGCCGCGCCATGGTGGTGGTGAGGCTGCTGCGATTGTGGCAGGCCGAGCAGTCGCGCGCGTCCGCGCGCTGGAGCCGGAACATCGTTTCCTGGTTGCGCCCGCCCATGCGGTCCACCGTCACGGCCACGGCGGTGCAGCCGGCTTTTTCCGCGCGCGTCACGAAGGTCCTGGCCACGTCCCAACTGTTCGTGGCGTAGAGCTGAAACCAGATCGGGGCGCCGCGCGCCGCCACGACGGCCTCGATAGGGCTCGTCGTCTGCGTCGACAGGATCATCAGGTGGTTGCCGGCTCGCGCGGCCCTGGCCACGGCGATCTCTCCATCAGCGTGGAAGGCCGTCTGCGTGCTCACGGGAGCGAGGACGATCGGCGTGTCGTACTTCACGCCGAGAATCTCCGTGCTCATGTCGACCTTGCTCACGTCGACCAGCCGGCGTGGCCTGAACTGGAACTTCAGAAAGCCTTCCCGGTTCGCCCTCAGCGTCACCTCATCGTCGATGCCTGCCGCCATGTAGCCGAAATGGGCGGGCGGAACGGTTTTCCGCATCACGGGCTCGAAATCGAAGACGTTGATTGCGTCCTTCGGATCCGAGATCAGGTAGGTCGGATCGAACGGCGCCCAGGGGATCGGATCCGGCGGCCGCTGCCTCGACAGCACGGGCGTCTGCGCCAGCGCGGAGCCGGCCCCGGCGGCGAGCAGCGGACTCGCGGCGAGGAACTGCAGAAACCGGCGACGGCTCGTCGAGTGCACATCCGAGGGCGACACGAACGACCTCCTCCCCGGGGCTGGCTGGCGTTGGCTGGATGCTACTCCATACAGACACGTTCCGTTCTGTTTTCGCCCTGCACGCCGGCCCTCTTGACAGCCGCCAGGCAGACTCTTATCATTGAGTGAACGTTCAATCTATAAAGGACGTCGCATGTCACCGAGAAACGCCGAGACCAATCGCGCCCTCCGGGAAGCCTCGCGCGCGCGGATCCTGCGTCACGCGCTCAAGCTCTTCGGCCGCCGCGGCTATGCGGCCACGCCCGTCGATGCCATCGCCCGGGCCGCACGGATCTCGCCCGGCCTGCTCTACCACTACTTCCCGAGCAAGCTGGCCCTGCTCCGCGCGCTCTTCGAGGCAAGCTGGCACGACGTCCTCGAGTCCTTCGCGCGCGCCGATGCCGAGCCGGCGCCAGCGAAGCGGCTCGGCGCTCTTTTCCGGGCCATCGCCGACATCGTCAAGGCGCATCGCGATTTCTGGGCGTTGTCCTACGGCGTGCGCATGCAGCGCGACGTGCTGGCCGCACTCGGGCCGAACGTCCAGGCCTCAGCGGCCCATATCCTCGCCGTCCTCGAGCGGTACCTCCGCGAGGCAGGCTGGCCGGATCCGAAGCTCGAAGCCGCGCTGCTCTTCGCGCAGATCGACGGCATGCACCAGCACTACGTCCTCGATCCCGATAACTACCCGCTCGACACGCTCGTCGATCGGCTGACCCGGCGTTACGCCGCTCCCCCGTCCGACCGTTCACGGAGAGACTCATGACTGCCGTTCAAACACCCGCCTGGCTCGATCGATCCGCGTACCCGTTCGCTCCACGATGGGCGAACCTCCAAGCCGGGCGCATGCACTACGTCGATGAAGGCCGCGGCGAGACGATCCTGTTCGTGCACGGCACGCCGACGTGGTCGTTCGAGTTCCGCCACGTCATCAAGGCGCTCGCGCCGCACTATCGGTGCATCGCGCCCGATCACTTCGGCTTCGGGCTCTCGGAACGGCCCGCGAACTTCGCGTACACGCCGGAGGCCCACGCCGCCGCCCTCGCTGAGCTCGTCGACTGGCTCGGTCTCGACCGGTTCACGCTCGTCGTCCACGACTTCGGCGGGCCGATCGGGCTGCCGCTCGCGCTCGACCGGCGCGCGCGCGTCTCGCGGCTCGTGCTGCTCAACACCTGGATGTGGCCGTTCGACGCCTATCCCGACATGCAGAAAAAAGCACAGCTCGCGGCCGGGCCGCTCGGACGCTGGATGTACAAGCACCTGAATGCCTCGCTGAAACTGCTCGCGCCCTCCGCGTACGGCGATCGCAGGAAGCTGACGCCGGAGATCCACCGGCAGTATCTTGAAGTGTTCCGGGACAAGGATGCTCGCGTGCGCGTCCTGCACGCTCTCGCGCGCGCGCTCAACGGGTCACGCGCCTACTACGCGCGGCTCCTCGAGCAGGCGGACCGGTTGAGAGGCCTGCCGGCACTCATCATCTGGGGCCTGAAGGACAGCGCATTCAAGCCCGCGTTCCTGACGCGGTGGCAGGAGCTGCTGCCGGCCGCCCGTGTCGTGACACTCGACGATGCCGGCCACTGGCCGCACGAGGAACGCCCGGCAGCGGTGAACGACGCCATGCAGTCGTTTCTCGCGAAGACGTAGGCGGCCGCAGTCAGCTAGCGTCTGACTCCCCACCCGGCGTCGAACATCCCCGGCAACGCAACGGGGAGCCGTCCCGTGATCGGCGCTTCGCCCGCGAGCGCGCGGACGGCTGAGGCTTCAGCCAGGTCGTAGAAGTCGTAGGTCAGCATCACGGCGGGAAGACCGGGCAACCCCATCGGCACGTACGGGTTGCCGAAGAACACGGCGACGAGCGGTTTCGGCGTGTTGGCGGTCGCGCGGGCGAGATCGGTCAGCAGGCCGGCCAGCGGCGGCGCGAGATCCATGCGGCCGCTGGCCGACGCGGCACGCACGAACACCGAGACGACGATGGCGTCGTACCGCGCGGAGCTGGCGCGAATCAGATCGATCTCTGAAGACGTCGAACGGTCCGACAGCTCGATGGCGGTGACGTTCGTCCAGCGCTTGCGCAGCTCGGGAAGGAACGTCCGGCTCGGCGCGGCGATGCGCCACCCGGACGGGTAGTCCAGCATCGAGAGGTACAGCAGCGACGCTTCGCGCGGCGCGCGAAGCGGCACCTGATTGCGATCGTCCTTGAGCAGCGTGATCGACTTCTGGCTGAGCTGCTGCGCCACTTCCGCGCCCGCGCGGCCGCCCACGGATTTCGGCACGTCGTCGAGCGGCACCAGCTTCACCTTGTGCAGACCGAGGCGCGCCTTGGCACGCAGGATGCGGCGGACCGACGCGTCGATCTGCGCCATCGGGATCTCGTTCTTCTCGACCGCCAGCCTGATCGCCGACACGGCGGCGGCATCATCGGGCGAGTGAAGGACGATGTCGTTGCCGGCCCTGATGGCGCGCACGGCGGCTTCGGCTGGCCCGAGCCGGCGCGCGACGGCGTCCATGCCCATCGAATCGGTGTAGACGAGTCCGTCGAACTTCAGCTCGCCGCGCAGGAGTCCGGTGACGATCGGCTGGCTGAGCGTCGCCGGACTGAACTCGCCGGGATCGAGCGCAGGAAGCTGAATGTGCCCGGTCATCACCGCGCCGGCGCCGGCGGCGATGCCCTCGCGGAACGGCGGGAGCTCGATACGATCGAGCCGGTCGCGCGGCTGCGTGAGAATCGGCAACCCGATGTGGGAGTCCACGTCGGTGTCGCCGTGACCCGGGAAATGCTTCAGCGTCGCGAGCATGCCTCCCGCGTGCAGACCGCGCACGTACGCGGCGACGAAGCGGCTGACGGCGTCGGGCGTCTCGCCGAACGACCGGGTGTTGATGACCGGATTTCGCGCGTTGTTGTTCACGTCCGCGACCGGCGCGAAGTTCACGTGTACGCCGATCGCGCGCGACTCGATCGCGGTGACCTTCGCCGCGTCGAACGCGAGCCGCTCGTCAGCCGACGCGGCCACCGCCATCTGCCGCGGAAACGTCGTCGCGCCGCTCACGCGAAACCCGACGCCCGCTTCGAAATCGGCGGTGTTGAGCAGAGGAATCGGCGAAAGCGCCTGCAGCCGGTTGAGCAGCGATGCCGCGGCGAGCGGTTGCCCGAGCGTGACCGCGCCGTAATGATTGCCGAGCAGGGCGTCGGGAACAGCCTCGGCGCCTCCGAAGACGTGAAAGCCGCCAAGTCGAAGCTGCTTGATCTTCTGCGCCAGCTGGTCGAACGCGTCCGAGTCGGTTGAGAGGTACGTCGATCTGATCGACGACACGACGAGCTGCCCGACCTTGTCCTCGAGCGTCATCTTCTTGAAGGTGGCGTCCACCCAGGCGGTCGCGACCTTGTCGAGCGTGTCAGGGAGCGGAGACTGGACGGCCGCGGCAGTCAGGGCCGCGCACAGCAGAAGAAGAGCGAGTCGGGACATAGGACCTCGGAGGTCGTTCCTACGAAAATGGTGGAACGACCTCCGAGGTCATTACGATACACGCATGTCGGTCGCCGAGCATCGTGCGCTGTCGCCGGCGAGCGTCGCGTGTTTCGTCCTGACGGTGAGCGACTCGCGTACGCTCGCGACCGAGACGAGCGGCCGGACGATTGCCGAGCTCCTCGAGAGGCGCCGGTCACGTCGTGGTCGGGCGCCAGCTCGTGAAAGACGAGCCCCACGACGTCATGCAGGCCATTCGCGGCGAGATCGGACGCGGTCGCGTCAGGGTCATCATCACGACCGGCGGCACCGGCATCGCCAGCCGCGATTCCACCTACGAAGCCATCACGTCGATGCTCGACAAGCGGATCGACGGATTCGGCGAGCTGTTTCGCATGCTGAGCTTCGCCGACATCGGACCCGCCGCCATGCTCTCGCGCGCAACCGCGGGCATCTCCGCCGGCTGCGCGATCTTCATGCTGCCCGGCTCGGAAGCCGCCGTCCGTCTCGCGATGGAGCGGCTCATCCTGCCGGAGCTGGCGCACGTGGTCAGCGAGCTCACGAAATGACGCGCCGGGGACCTCTCACCCAGACATTGTTCGACGACGCGCTCCGCATCCTGATGGATGCGGCCACGCCAATCGAGCGCGTCGAGACACTGCCGCTCGAACGGGCCGACGGCCGTGTCGTGGCCCGCGACGTGACGGCGGCGACGGACGTTCCGCCGTTCGACCGCGCTGCCATGGACGGCTACGCCGTCATCGCCGCGGACACCGTCGGCGCGAGCGCAGCGGAACCGAAGACGCTGTCGTGCGTTGGACGCGTGTTCACAGGTCAGATACCTGCGCGCGGCGTGGCGCCCGGCGAATGCATCGCGATCGCGACGGGCGCCCCGATGCCCGACGGCGCAGACGCCGTGGTGATGGTCGAGGACACCGAAGCGCACCGGCTCGTCAGTCCGGATTCGGGCTGCGGTGTCTCCACGGCAGCAACGTCGGCCGGCGCGCGGCCGACATCGCGATCGGGCAGACCGTCGTCCGGAGGGACCAGGTGCTCGGACCGAGCCGCATCGGCGCGCTCGCGGCCACGGGCGTGACGTCGGTGGACGTCTACGCACGGCCGTCGGTGGCGATCATGTCGACGGGCAACGAGCTCGCGGAGCCCGGCGAGCCGCTCGCGCCCGGACAGATCTACGACATCAATCGATTCACGCTCGAAGCGATCGTTCGCCGGCACGGCGGCGTGGCCGTCGCGATGCCGGCGGCCGGCGACACGATCGAGGAGTCTGTCACGGGCGCTCGACGCCGCTCGCGCGTGCGACATCATCGTTTTTTCCGGAGGCAGCTCGGTCGGCGAGCGCGATCTCATCATCGACGTCATCCGGGAACACGGCGAGGTGCGCTTTCACGGCATCGCGGTGAAACCCGGCAAGCCGACGCTGTTCGGATCGGTGGGACGGACGCCCGTCTTCGGCATGCCGGGTTATCCGACGTCATGCCTGTCGAATGCGTACATGCTCCTGTTGCCGTTCCTCCGCAAGGTCGCGCGCCTTCCGGCGTGGAAGCCCCAGACGATCGACCTCCCGCTCGCGCGCCGCATCGTCTCGGCCACCGGCCGGCATCAGTTCTACACCGTGCGCGTCGATCGACGGCCGCGCGGAGCCCGCCTTCAAGGCGTCCGGCGACATCACGAGCATGGCCAACGCCGACGGCTACATCGAAATTCCCGCCGCAGACCGACGTGGTGGAGGCGGGCACGATCGTCAAGGTGACGCTGTTTCAGTGACGCGACGAGCCTTTGCCACGAAGATCGCGAAGGACACGAGGACTGATCGGGCAGCTCGGCGGCCTAACAACCCGTCGTGATCTTCGTGTCCTTCGTGCCGACGCTCTTCTACAAGCCGCTTGTTGACTTCGCCCAGTTGACGACGTTCCACCAGGCGGCGAGGTAGTCGGGCCGGCGGTTCTGGTACTTCAGATAGTACGCGTGCTCCCAGACGTCGATGCCGAAGATGGCCTTCTTGCCTTCCATCGCCGGGTTGTCCTGGTTGGCCGTGCTTTCGATTGAGAGCTTCCCGCCGTTGTCGACGAGCCAGACCCAGCCGCTGCCGAACCGTCCGACGCCGCCCTTGTTCATCTGTTCCTTGAAGGCGTCGAAGCCGCCGAACGTGCCGTTGATCGCCTCGGCGATCTTGCCGGTCGGCGCGCCGCCGCCGCCGGGACCCATGATCTGCCAGAACATGGTGTGATTCACGTGGCCGCCGCCGTTGTTGCGGACGGCGACGCGGACGTCCTCAGGCACAGCGGACAGATTCTTGATGAGATCGTCGGCGCTCCTACCCTGCGAGCGAGCCGTGCTTCTCGAGCGCGGCGTTCAGGTTGTTGACATAGGCCGCGTGATGCTTGCCGTGATGAATCTGCATCGTCTGCGCGTCGATATGCGGTTCGAGCGCGGCGAAATCGTACGGAAGCGGCGGCAACTGAATGGACATGGTCGGACTCCAGCGAGTGACGACTTGCGATTTGAGGATTGAGCGACTGGGGCTTCTCGATTTCTATCCTATCGAGAGCATCCTGTCGAGCGCCACTTTGGCCCACGTGCTGGTCGGCTCGGGGACGACGATCGGGTTGTGGACCTCGCCGTCGACGAGTCCTTCGAGCGCCCAGAGCAGGTGATTGGGCGAGATCCGGAACATGGTCGAGCACAGGCAGCCGATCGTGTCGAGCGTCACGACCGTGCGCGCCGGCGCCTGTTCGCGCGCGAGGCGGTTCACGAGATGGACCTCGGTGCCGACCGCCCAGACGGATCCTTCCGGGCTGCTGGTGATCGTGCGGATGATGTACTCGGTCGAGCCGAAGTCATCGGCGGCCTGCACGACGTCCAGCGTGCATTCCGGATGCACGATGACCTTGCCGCCCGGGTGCTGCTTCCGGAACTGCTCGATGTGCTGGACGCTGAATCGCGTGTGCACGCCGCAGTGGCCCTTCCAGAGAATCAGGCGCGCGCGTTCCAGCGCGTCCTTCGTCAGGCCGCCAAACGGCAGGTCCGGATCCCAGACGACCATCTCGTCGAGCGGGATGCCCATGCGGTACGCCGTGTTTCGACCGAGATGCTGATCGGGCAGCATCACCAGCTTGTCGCCCTGGTCCCACGCCCAGCGCATCGCCTTCGGGGCGTTGCTCGACGTGCAGACGATGCCGTTGTGCTCGCCGCAGAAGCCTTTGATGGCGGCCGTCGAGTTGATGTACGTGACGGGAATCACACGCTCGATACCGAGCGTCGCGAGCTCCTCCCAGCAGATCTCGAGCTGATCGATCGCGGCCATGTCGGCCATCGAACAGCCGGCCGCCAGGTCGGGAAGGATCACCTGTTGATGGGGCGCGCCGAGGATGTTGGCGCTTTCGGCCATGAAGTGGACGCCGCAGAAGACGACGTAGTCGGCGGAGTGCTGCTGCGCGGCGTACCGCGCCAGCTTCAGCGAGTCGCCGGTCTCGTCGGCGAACTTGATCACTTCGTCGCGCTGGTAGTGATGGCCGAGGATGACGAGCCGATCGCCCAGCGCGGCTTTCGCGGCGGCGATGCGCAGATCCATGTCGGCATCGGTCAGGCGCAGGTACGCAGTCGGGAGCGCCTGACGGTCGCTGAGGCGCGTCTTCTCGTAATCGGTGAGCGTGAGAACCTGAGCGTGTGTTGACATGGCGTCGCGCCGGGAGCTTGTGAAATTTTTCTCAATCTCCAGACGTGAAAAAGGCCAAATCCCGCTGGGCTCGCGCCCCCGGCTATCGCCGGCCTCGGAACTTGACTCGAAAATCAGTCTAACACAGAGCGGGCTACGCCGGTCACGGCGTCCGGAGCACCGAACCCCCGGAACTCCGAACCTTCTGAACCCGAACGTCCTGAACCCGAACCTCCGGCACCCCGGCACCCCGGAACCCCGGAACCTAGGCGATCACGTTGTAGAGCGTGTCTCTTTCAACTGGCTCCCGCCCCGCCGCGCGAATCAGTCGCTGGATGTCGCTCGTCGAGAGCGTCTCGGGCGTCCGCGATCCGGCCATGTGGTAGATGCGCTCCTCCTGCACGGTCCCGTCGAGATCGTCGGCGCCGTACCAGAGCGCGAGTTGCGCGATGTCGACGCCCGTCGCGATCCAGAACGCCTTGACGTGCGGAATGTTGTCCAGCATCAGACGCGCGACGGCGTGTACGCGCAACGTGTCGCTCGCCGACGGGGCCGGCAGCTTGCGCATCTGGTTGTTGTCGGGATGGAACGCGAGCGGAATGAATGCCTGGAAGCCGCCGGTCTCGTCCTGGAGCGCGCGGGCGCGCAGCATGTGATCGACGCGCTCCTCCATCGTCTCGATGTGGCCGTAGAGCATCGTGACGTTCGAGCGCAGGCCGAGCCGATGCGCCAGCCGGTGGATCGCGAGGTACCGATCCGCGTCGGCCTTGTCGTGACAGATCTTCCGGCGGACGCGCTCGGCGAAGATCTCGGCGCCGCCGCCCGGCAGCGAGTCGAGGCCCGCCGCCATGAGCGCGCGCAGCACCGCCTCGTCCGTCATCCCGTAGTGATCGGCAAAGAACGCGATCTCGACCGCCGTGAAGCACTTGAGATGAATGCCGGGCCGAATCGTGCTTCAGGCCGCGCAACAGATCGAGGTAGTAGTCGAACGGCAGCCCCGGATGCAGGCCGTTGACGATGTGGACCTCGGTGAGCGGCTGGTGGGCGCGCCGCCGCAGCTTGTCGAACACCTCGTCGAGCGACATCGTGTACGCCTGCGCATCGCCTGGCTTGAGTCTGCGCGAACGAGCAGAAGAGACAGCTCGCCTCGCAGACATTCGTCGCTTCGAGCCGCAGGTTGAAGTTGTAGAACGTGCGCGCGCCGTGACGCTTCTCGCGCTCGCGATTCGCCAGCCGCCCGAGCGCGTGCAGATCGGGCCACTCGAAGAGACGGACGCCGTCCTCGAGCGACAGCCGCTCACCTGACTCGAGTTTCGCGCCGATGTCAGAGAGCAATGGGGCGCTCATTGATCAGGCCTGAGGCCAAAGGCCAATGGCCCACGAAAAGCTTTGGCCCTCGGCCTTGGGCCCTGGGCCTTGTCATGCCACGCCCATGACGGAGAGGCGCAGTGTTCTGACGCGCGGGCCGTCGAGCTCCGCCATGAGAATGCGCTGCCACTGACCGAGGACGACTTCTCCGCCGCTCACCTGCAGCGCGAGGCTGTGCCCGAGGACGATCGCGCGCAGGTGTGAGTCGGCGTTCACGCGGTCGCAGTCGGAGTGCGCGGGATCGTTGTGCTTCCAGCCGCCGTCGCGCGCGACGGCGTGCTCGAGAAAGGTCTGGATGTCGGCGACGAGCGCCGTCTGGAACTCGTTGATGAACACGCTGCACGTCGTGTGCATCGAGAACAGGCTGACGATGCCCTCGCGCACGTCGAGCGCGCGGACGAGCGTCATCACCTGTTCAGTGAGATCGACGATCTGCAGACGCTGGTCGGTCTCGACCGTGAACGACTCGCCGCGAACCGTCAACGTGCCGGTCACCGAGGTGACTTCGGCGACCGGGTGCACTCTCGTGGTCACGGTCGATCGCTTCGCCATCCGCCCAATTTTGACATGCTATACTCCGAGCCGACAACCGACTCGCCCGGCGGCCACAGGGAAGTGGGTGCAAATCCCACACGGTGCCGCCACTGTCAGCGGGGAGTCGGCGTTCACATTCACCACACGCCACCGTGCGACCGCACGGGAAGGCGCGAACGCCGACGTCGATCCGCAAGTCAGGATACCTGGTCACCGGGCCGTCCTTCCTGCTGCGCTGAATTGGTCAGCGCAGTCTCGGCGCGTCACACGCCGAAGGGGGTCCGATGTTCCTTCGTCTCTGCTGCCGATCCGGTCGACTCCGCTCCATCACGCTGTTCACGCTCCTCTGCAGTGTTCTTCTGCTGACACCCGCGCGCGCGTCCGCGCAATCGATTCAGGGCCGCGTCGTCGATCCGCAGGATCGACCCGTCGCCCTCGCTGACGTCCTCCTGCTGCACGGCACGAGCGTCGTCACGACCGTGAGAACATCGGCCGACGGACGGTTCGGGCCGCTCGCGATCGCCGGCGGGCGAGTACGAGGTACTCGTCGCGGCGTCCGGCTTTCGCGCCGATCCGAAGCGCGTGACCGTCGGCGCGACCGGCGCAGCCGAGGTGGACGTGAAGTTGAAGCTCGGCGCCGTCAACGAATCCGTGGTCGTCTCGGCCGCGCAAGTCGATCTCCCGCTCTCGCGCGTGACCGACAGCGTCACCGTCATCGAGCGCGCCGACCTCGCGCGCGCTGCAGACCGAGACCGTCGCCGACGCGCTGCGTCGCGTTCCCGGATTCGGCGTCGTCCAGCAGGGCGGCCGCGGCGCGCTGACGTCGCTCTTTCCGCGCGGCGGCGAGTCGGACTACACGCTCGTCCTGTCCGACGGCATTCCGCTCAATGCGTTCGGCGGCGGCTTCGATGCCGCGCATCTGTCGGCCGCAGAGCGTCGAGCGCATTGAAGTCGTGCGCGGCCCGCAGAGCGCGCTGTACGGCGGCGGCGCGATCGGCGGCATCGTCCACGTCGTGACGCCGCACGGCGGACCGGCGCGGCTCAACGCGACTGTTCGAAGGCGGCGGCTACGGGCACGATGCGCTTCAGCGCCGAGCACGCGCCGGCTCGCGGCAGCGCTGGACGTGGGGCGCGACGCTCGACCGGCTGCACCACCGACGGCGACACGCGCGATGCGCGAGAACCGTCGGCCGCCGTGTCGCCAACGACGACTACGAGCGCGCTGTCGGGATCGTTCAGCCTCGGCTGGTCCGACCGCGCCGAGCGGCGCGTCCGCGTGGACGTCCGCGCCGGTCACGACGAACGCGGCTCCCCGGGCCCGTACGGATCGGATCCGGATGGCCTGTACAGCGGCCTCGATCTCGTCTCGCGCGGCGCAGACCGACACTCGCGGCGTGCGCGCGTCGGCGATCTTCGGCGCACCCGCGGTCGTTCCGGCACTCGCTGACGTTCGCGCTGACCGATGCGCCGAGCGAATTCCAGAGCCCCAGCTTCTTCGATCCGTCTGCGGTCGACACGTCGACGATCGAGACGCAGCCGGCTCACCGGGCGCTATCAGCTGGACATCGAACGCAGCGGCTCGGTCTCTCGGCCGGCTGGGAGTTCCTCTTCGAGCAGGAAGACAACAGCTTCATCAACGACGCTCGACTCGGAGCCGATTCCCGTCGAGCGCAGCGTCGTCGGGCTGGTTCGTGGAGACGCGCTGGCCGCTTCGCGGCCGCGGCGCGCTCACCGCCGGGCGTCCGCCTCGAGCGCATCCAGCGCACGGCGCTCGCCGCCAGGCGAGTTCGGCGCGGCCCGCGTTCGACGACGACGTCGTCTGGTCGGCGAATCCGAAGATGTCCGCCGCCTGGTTCCTGCGGCGACGACCGGACACGCGACGGCTGGACGAAGATGCGCGTCGGCGCGGGCACGGGCATCAAGCCGCCGACGGCGTTCGAGATTGGGTTCACGCGACAATCCCGAGTCTCAAGCCGGAGCGCAGCCGCAGCGTCGACGTCGGCGTCGAGCAGGCGTTCGCCGGCTCGACGTTCGTCGCGGACGCTGACGTTCTTCGCCAATCGCTACGACGATCTCATCGTCACCGTCGGCCGGTCCTGCAGGGCGCGAGCCGCTACCAGACCGACAACATCGCGAACGCCAGCGCGAAAGGGCTCGAGCTGGGCGTGCGCTGGCGATCGGCGCGATGGCCTCGCGGTCCGTGCCGGCTGGACGTGGCTCGACACCGAAGTGCTCGGCGTGGACAACGCTGCCGGCTGCCGCGCCGCCGCCGTACGCGGTGGGCGATCCGCTGATGCGACGCCCGCGCCAGCAGGCGTCGGCGGAGATCGTGTGGTCGTCCGCGCGCGCGTCAGGCGTTCTTCGCCGTCAACGGCCGCGGCGAGATGAGCGACCTCGAGCCGAACTTCGCCGTCGACCGTCTACACGAATCCCGGGCTACGCGGTCGCGTCGCTGGGCGGATCGGTGCGACTCACGCGCGGGCTCGAGGCCTACGCGCGCGTGACGAATCTCTTCGATCGCGACTACGAGGAAGCGCTCGGCTTCCCGGCGCTCGGACGAAGCGCCATGGTGGGTGTGCGGGTTGCTGCAGGCCGCTGATCGTCACCTTCGCGTACGGCGACGCGCGGCTCGTCATCGACGGCGCTGTCGCGTCGCGCGATCGACGCGACGGCGAGCTCGTCGGCATCCTCGGCCCGAACGGCTCGGGCAAGACGACGCTGCTGCGGCTCGTCGCCGGGACGCTCCGGCCAGGCTCGGGACGGATTCAACTCGACGGCGTGGACGTCACGTCGATTGCCGGCCGCGATCGCGCACGCCGTCTCGCCGTCGTGCCGCAGGAGACAGACGCTCGCGTTCGACTACAGCGCGCTCGAGATCGTGCTGATGGGACGCTACCCGCATCTGGCGGCGTTCGAAGTCGAAGGGCCGGACGACCTGGCGGCTGCGCGACGCGGCGCTCGCAGGCGACCGGCACGGCCGACTTCGCGGAGCGCCCGTTCCGGACGCTCAGCGGCGGCGAGAAACAGCGCGTGGTCATCGCGTCGGCGCTGGCGCAGCTGTCGGCTGTCGCCCAACTGCCCAGTGCCCAGCGCCCAGTGCCTATCCTGTTGCTCGACGAGCCGACGGCGTCGCTCGACCTGCGGTACCAGCTCGAAGTGGCGTCGCTGCTCGAGCGGCTTCACGTCGGAACGGGGCATCACGATCCTGCTCTCGACGCACGACCTGCGGCTCGCCGCGTCCGTCTGCACGCGCGTGATCCTGCTCTCGCGCGGTCGCATCCTCGCGGACGGACGTCCCGCCGACGTGCTGACGCCGGCCCTGATTGGCGAGCTGTTCGAGCTGGGAGCAGAGTTCACAGGAGCCGGTCTCGGCCTCCCGCACTGGCCGTCGGTGCGGGCCTGACGGCCGGCGGTCCTGCGCGAGTCTCCATGCCGACACGCGTTCCCGTCCGCCGCCGCCTGCCCATCGTGGCCGGCTGCTTTCTCGCCATGGTGGCGGCGGTGTTTGCGGCGCCGTTCATCGGATCGACGTCGATTCACTTCGGCCGCGTGTTCAGCCGCACCGTTCCGTTCGCCGACAACGTGGACGCGCAGATCTTTTTCATCGCACGTCTGCCGCGCGCGCTGGCCGCCGCGCTCGTCGGCGGCACGCTGGCCGCCGCGGGTGTCGTCTTTCAGGGCCTGCTGCGCAATCCGCTGGCGACGCCGTACACGCTCGGCGTCTCGGCCGGCGCGTCGCTCGGCGCGATGATCGCCATCACGTTCGGGGCAAGCCTGGCTGGTCGGCGGCGTGGCCTCCGCCAGCCTCGCCGGCGCGCTTCTGGCCGTGGCCGTCGTCTACGCGCTGGCCAACGCGCGGCATCGCGGCCTGTCCACGACGGTGCTGCTCCTCGCCGGCGTCACGCTTGAACGCGTTCTTCTCCGCGCTGATTCTCTTCGTGCAGTACCTCAGCGATTTCGCGCAGACCTTTCGCGCGCTCCGCTGGCTGATGGGCGATCTGGACGTCGCGAGCTATGCGCCGATTGTCGCGGCGCTGCCGCTCGTCGCGATCGCGTTCATCGCGTTCGCCTGGCTGGCGCGTCCGCTGAATCTGCTGAGCATCGGCGCGCGAAGCGGCCGCGTCACGCGGGCGTCGACGTCGTGCGCGCGCAACGCGTGGCCTTCTTTGCCGCGTCGCTCGCGACCGGCGCGGCGGTCTCGGTCGGCGGTCCCATCGGCTTCGTCGGCATCATCGTGCCCGCACCTCGTCCGGCTGATCGTCGGGCGCCGACCATCGGCTCGTGCTGCCCGGCGTCGACGTTCTTCGGCGCCGCGTTTCTCGTCGGCTGCGACGCAGTCGCCCGCACGGTTCTCGCGCCGCTCGAGCTGCCGGTCGGGCATCATCACGGCGATGATCGGGGGACCATTCTTTCTATGGCTGCTAATCAAAAAGAGATGACGTATTTTCGATTTTCGATTTGGGGATTCGGGGATTCAGAGCTTCGGACGCTTGCTCTAGATCTGAAATCGAGAATCCTGAGTCCTGAATGCAGCCCGGGCCCCCTGTCTGCCACGCTGCTTTTCCTGTGTCTTTTGTCACCGCTCATCTCGGGACAGGTGGCTCCAGGACCCGGCGATCCCAAGCGGATCATCTCGCTCATCCCGGCGGTGACCGAAATGCTGTTTGCCATCGGCGCCGGCAGCGAGGTCGTCGGCGTGTCGAGCTTCGATCGCTTTCCGCCCGAGGTCAAGAATCGGCCGAGCGTCGGCGCGCTGATCGATCCCGATGTCGAGCGCATCCTGTCGCTCACGCCCGATCTCGTCGTCGTCTACGGAACGCAGACCGACCTCATCGCGCGCCTCGAGCGGGCGCGTGTCCCGATGTTCCGTTACCAGCACGCGGGACTGGCCGACATCACGGCGACGATCCGGCAGCTCGGGAAGCGGATCGGCCGGGTCGAGAGCGCCGACACGCTCGCGAGCCGAATCGAGCGTGACATCGAGGAAGTGCGACGCCCGTCGCGGGCCGGCGGCGGCCGAAGACGGCGCTGTTCTTCGGCCGCGAGCCTGGCACGCTGCGCAGCATCTACGCGAGCGGCGGCGTCGGCTTCATGCACGACATGCTCGTCATCGCCGGCGGCGACGATGTCTTCGACGACGTCAAGCGGCAGAGCCTGCAGGTCACGACGAGATTCTGCTCGCGCGGGCGCCCGAGGTCATCATCGAAGTGCACGCCAGCGAGGGCTGGACCGCGGAGCGTGTGGAACGCGAGCGCGCCGTCTGGAACGCGCTGCCGTCCGTGCCCGCGGTGCGTTACGGGCGCATCCATCTTCTGGCCGACGACCGCCTCTCGATTCCAGGACCTCGCGTCGCCGACGCGATCCGCGTCATCGCGCGCGCGCTGCATCCGGGCGCGTTCCTGATCAAACAACCACTTGCATTTTCGATTGACGATTTGCGATTGACGATTGCCGATCGATGAACGTGCTGATGTCCTGGTCGTCCGGTAAGGACTCCGCCTGGGCCCTTCACACGCTGCGCCAGGATCCGAGCGTCGAGGTCGGCGCGCTGCTCACGACGTTCAATGAAGCGGTCGATCGTGTCGCGATGCACGCCGTGCGCCGATCGCTCGTCGAGGCCCAGGCCGTCGCGACGGGCCTTCCGCTCTGGGGCGTGCCCATTCCGTCGCCGTGCCCGAATGAGGTGTACGAGGAGCGGATGGCCGCGGTGATGACCCGGGCGGCCGCGGTGGGATTCACGCACGTCGCGTTCGGCGACCTGTTTCTCGAGGATGTCCGGCGATACCGCGAGGAGCGGATGGCCGGCACGGGCCTGACGCCGCTCTTTCCACTCTGGGGCCGGCCGACGCTCGAGCTCGCGCACGAGATGATTGGCGGCGGCCTCGACGCGGTCCTCACCTGCGTCGACCCGCGCGTCATCGACCGGCGATTCGCCGGCAGGCGGTACGACCGAGCGCTGCTCGCCGAGCTCCCCGACTCGATCGACCCCTGCGGCGAGCGCGGCGAGTTCCACACGTTCTGTTGCGCCGGACCGATGTTCGATCGACCCATCGATGTCGTCGTCGGGGGTGTTGTCGAGCGAGACGGGTTTGTGTTCGTGGATGTCACCCACTGAAAAGTGAACACGTCTTGCAACATGAAGTGTTGTTGGACAGGGCTCTTGACGCTGGCGTGCCTTCCGATCAACACTAAACCTTGTGGTTAACTATCAGGACCGGCTCGATCTGACGTTCGGCGCGCTGGCCGATCCGACCCGGCGGGCCATCCTGGCACGGCTGGCGTCGGGGGAAGCCTCGGTGACCGACCTCGCCGCGCCGCATCGAATGTCGGTCCCGGCGGTCATGAAGCACCTCGGCGTGCTGACCGACGCGGGTCTCATCAGGACCGAGAAGACGGGGCGGGTCCGGCGGTGCGTCCTGTCGCCGGCGCCCCTGCGCTCAGCCGCGGAGTGGATCGGGTTCTACCAGGAATTCTGGCAGCAGCAGTTCGACCAGCTCGAACAGTACCTTCACGGCGTCACCAGGCAGCCACGCCGTCGCGCCGGCCGATCCGTCGCACGCGCAGGCGCGGGAGAAAGGCGTAACACATGCCGCCGCAGGAACGCGTTCACACTCCGGCCGTCGTCGAGATCCGCCGGACCTTTCAGGCGCCACAGAGTGTCGTCTTCGACGCATGGACGACCGCGTCGACGCTGTCGAAGTGGTTCGCGCGCGCGCCCGACACGGCGCCGGGCGTGGTCGTCCATCACGATCCTCGTCCCGGAGGCGTCTACGTCGTGGACGTCTTCGGCAAGGACGGCCTGACCTATCGCATGCAGGGCATGTTCAAGGAAGTACAGCGGCCCTCGCGGCTGTCATTCACCTGGTGGTACGACCGCGCCGACTACGGGCCCTCACTCGTGACCGTGGAGTTTCGAGCCGCGGGGCCGAACGCGACTGAAGTGGTGCTCACCCACGAGCAACTGCCCGAGCGCATGCTGGAAGGTCATCGGCAGGGATGGAATGAGTGCTTCGACTCGCTCGCAATCCTTATTTCACAGTAAAGCCCCAGACGACATTCATCGCGCGCCCTTCACCCGTGTCGGACAGCACGCTTGTGCCGGAGAACTTCTTCGAGCCGGCGGGACGAAGCACGATGGCGTACTCGCCGGGCCCGAGCGCCGCGGCGGGTTGAAGGCTGGCGGCGCCTCGCTCGGGCTGATCGACTGAGGCCTTGACCAGATCGTACTTGAGGTCCTTCACGATGTCCCAGTCGAGCGGCCGGCGGGAAGCCTGATCGGCGCGGCCGCGCAGCGCCGCCACGACGCGTACGCCCGACGGCGTGCCGACGAGGCGGACCAGCGCCGGCACGAAGTCGTCGGGGCTGACGCCGGGCACCTCTTTGTAGCTCACGGCGAACGTCGCGCGCGGATCGGACACGACGCGCGAGGACGTCGACTGATCGGTGATCCAGACGTAGGTCATCTGCGCCGAGCCCGTGGCCGCCGGCGCCGTGCCCTGGCCGATCGGAAGCGCGACAGCCGCCGCGCGCGCTGAGTCGACGCGATCCGCAATCCGCGTCACGCGGGCGGCCGCGGGCGTGAGCCAGACTGACGCGCCGCCGGACTGCATGGTGACCGACATGCCGTCCTTCACGGGGGGAGTGCTGGGAGCTGAGGTGCTGGGGTGCGGGGAGTGCGGGGTGCGGGCGGTCCAGGTGCCGAGGTGCCCGGTGCACTCGTGACGAGAGCGGCAACCTTACGCGAGATGAACGCTTCGACGCGCACGCCGCCAAGTCGCGGATCGGCCGGAAGCTGCACGCGGAACCAGTCTCCCTCGACGGCCCTGAGCGTGAGCATCGTGCCGGACGTGACCTGCGACACGACGGCCGCTTTCTCGTTCGGCTCGGCACGGACGTTCGCGCGCGCCGCGGTGACGCGAACGGCGCCTTCTGTCTGCGCCAGAAGCTGCGGAGCCACCGCAAGCGTCATCACCGCGGCAAGGACGGTCTGCCTCATTGGATCCTGAACCTCCACACTGCGCCGAATGCCAGCCCCTCACCGGCGAACCCGCCGACGAGATACCGCCCGCGATACAGGCGATCGAACGCGGGGCGGAGCACGACCGCATACTCGCCCGGGGCCAGCGGCGCTTTGAGCGTCATCTGCATCAATCCCGGCCCACTTCCCACGATATTGACGGGCATCGAGGACTCGATCATGTCGCGCCGGACGGGCCAGTCGGCCATTTCTCGCGCGGCCGCATCGGCGTGGCCAGGAATCGCCGTGATCAGCCGCCACGCCGATCCAGCGGGAGTGAGCTTCACGATACCCGGCACCCAATCCGGCGGATCGAGACCGCGAACGTGACGGTACTCGACGAAGAAGGACGGACCCGGGCCAATCACGGGGCCCTGCTCGTCTGACGGCGTGACCCACACCCAGGTGACCTGAACATTCTGCGACGACGCACGGGCGCCGGACGCCGCAGCGCCTCGGTGACCGACACCCCCGCTTCAACGTCGTCCGGTTTGCGCTTCACGTCGAGCGCGACGGCACGCGCGTAAGTCGGCGTGAGCCAGAGCGATTGGCCCTGGAAGTCGACCCCGACCGTGATGCCTTCTCCAGCCGGCCGGACGATCGGCCGGCTGACCGCGGCCTCAGCGGCGGTGATCTCTGCGCCGGTCACCGGCACGGAAACCAATCGCGAGACATACCCCAGCGGTCGCGCGGCGCCAAGACGCGGATCGGGCGGCACCCTGACCTGGAACCAGTCGCCGACACGGGCGACGACCTCGAGAAACGTTCCAGACGGCACGTCGTCGAGCGGCGTCGCGCGATCGTTCGGCTCGGTGCGGATCGTCGTGTTCTCGGCGAACGTCCGAACGAACTGGACGTTCTGCGCGTGCGCGACGACAGTAAAAAGCAAACAGCTCACCATGAAGAATGAAGACATGAAGGGGCTTTTTGGAAAGACCGCTTGTCGACAAGCGCTTGTCGACAGGCGCTCTTTCCCAAAAAACTCTTCACGTCTTCATTCTTCATGGTGAAGTTTTTGGTACCGCCCCCGTCACACGAACTCGACTTCCACCGGCGCCGGAATCAACTTCTTCTCGAAGGCCTCGCCGAAGAAGCGCTCGAGCGCGGCGCGGCCGCGCGCGCCGTAGTCGAGCGTGAGCTGATTCACGTACATGCCGACGAATCGTATCCGTCGCGCCCCGGTCGAGGCCGCGGCCGAATTGCTGCGCGTACTCGACGGCCGCCGTGCGGTGCGCGAGCGCGTACGCGATGCTGTCGTGCAGCATCCTCGACACGACCGCGCATCGTCTCGGCGCCGAGATCGCGGCGGATGACGTTGCCGCCGAGCGGCAGCGGCAGCCCGTCGGTTCGGTCGAACCACCACTCGCCGAGGTCCACGACTTTCTCGAGGCCCTCGGAGGCGTAGGTGAGCTGCCCTTCGTGGATCAGGAGGCCGGCGTCGACGCGGCCGTCCAGCACGGCGTGCTGGATCTGGTCGAACGGGATGACCTCGAAATCGAACGACGGATCGAAGAGCTGCAGCGCCAGGAACGCCGACGTCAGGCGGCCCGGCACGGCGACCTTGACGCCCGCGAGCGAGCCCGGCTGACGGCCAATGGTCGCGCCACGCCGGCTGACGAGGATCGGTCCGTAGCGGTCGCCCATGCTGGCGCCGTGCGGGAGCAGCGCGTACGTATCCCGGAGATGCGCGTAAGCGTGGAACGACACGGCCGTGACTTCGTAGCGGCCTTCGAACGCCGACCGATTGAGCGTCTCGATGTCGGCCAGCACCTGGTCGACGTCGATCCCTTCAACGTGCACGGCGCCGCTCGCCAGCCCGAAAAACATGAAGGCGTCATCGGAATCCGGACTGTGGGCGACCGTCAGGCGCATGGCAGACAGTTTAGCCTCTGAGCTTCCGGAAGAACCTCGCCACCGACGCGGGACCGGCGAGGCGGAAGTCGATGAGGTGGGTGTGGGGCCGTTCGCCGACGCCGATGGCGAAATCGCTGTCGCCAAGGGACGTGAAGGCATCCTCGTCGGTCCGGTCGTCGCCGAGGTAGACGACGGAGACGGGCGCTTCCGTTCGCGTGGCGACGCGCGCGCGAATCCACTGCACCGCGCGGCCCTTGTGCCAGTCGACGGCCGGAAGCAGCTCCGTGGCTTTGGAGCCGGTGAGCAATCGGAGCACCCGGGCTTCGAGCATGGGCTCGGCGAGCGCTTCGTATTCCTCGAGCGCGCGATCGGCCAGCTCCGGCAGGACGCGGCGAACGTGACAGGTCAGCGCGTACGTCTTGTTCTCGATGAAGATGCCGGGACACCACTCGAGCTCGCGCTCGGCCGAGCGGGCAAGCCGTTCGACCACCGGCTCGACGCTGTCGAGCGCGTAGTGGTGAAACGCGGCGTCGGGTCCGGTGATCTCCATGCCATGAAGGCCGGCGACGAACTCGGCAGCCGGACCGATGCGCAGCGCGACATCGACGAGCCGCCGGCCGCTGACGACGCCCACCGTGATCCCGCTCTTCGAAGTCAGCGCATCCAGATCCTCGCGCATCTCGTCGGAGACAAAGGCCTCGGACGGCACCGGCGCCAGGTCGGCGAGGGTGCCGTCGTAGTCGGTGAGCAGCAGCACGTGCCGGCCGGCCAGCCGGCGCATGACCTCGGCCGCCACCTGATCGGAGGCGTCGAAGAGCGGTCCAACCCCGGCGCTACTGGGCTTATCCGGCAAGGAAGCCCAACCGTTTCCGGCGCTCGAGCCGATCGAGGATGTCCGACGCCCACGCCAGCACGTCGCGGCCCGCGACACGACGCCGCAACGACTGCATCCGCCGGCGACGCTCCCACGCCGGCATCTCGATCGCGCGCTCGATCGCTGCCGTGAATCCCTGCTCGTCGTACGGGTTGATGATGAGGGCCTCCGCGAGCTCCTGCGCGGCGCCGGCCAGCTCGCTCAGAATCAGCACCCCGTCGAGATCGTCGCGCGCGGCAACGAACTCCTTGGCGACGAGGTTCATGCCGTCGTGCAGCGACGACACGATGCAGAACTGCGCGAGGCGGTAGAGCGCCACGAGCTGCGGCAGCTCGTAGGCGCTGCTTGACGTACCGGATTGGTCCGTCCTGCGGCCCGTGGCCGTACTTCACATTCACCCGGGCGATCTCGTTCTCGATTTCGGCGGAGATCTCGGCGTAGCCGGGCACCTCTTCGCGCGACGGCACGCCGATCTGCACGAAGACGAATCGCTCGGCAAGCCCCGGCCGCCTGGCGAGCAGGCGCTCGATCGCCGTGATCCGCTCCGGAATGCCCTTCGTGTAGTCCAGCCGATCGACGCCGATGCCGACGATCTTCCCCTCGAGCCCCAGCTCGGCGACGAGCCTGCGCATCTCGTCCGGAAGCTCGCTGGTCGCGAGAATGCCGGCAATGCGATCGAAGTCGGCGCCAATCGGAATCGACAAGACGCGCACCAGCCGATCGCTGTAGTAAATGGTGTCGCCAGACGCCGACGCGCCGATCTCCTCATGCGCGGCGGCGAGAAAGTTCTTCTGATCGCGCGGGAGCTGAAACGCCACGAGGTCGTTGTTGAGCATGCCTTCGACGATGTCCTTGCGCCATGGGCAGATGCGCAGCCGATCGACGTCCGGCCAGGGAATATGCCAGAAGAGCGCCGTCCGGAGCTGCGGGCGCCGCTCGGCGCAGATAGCGCGGCGACGAGCGCGAGGTGATAGTCGTTGAGGAACACCGACGAGTCGGGCGGCGCCTCGATCGCCACGGCATCCGCGAAGCGCCGGTTCACCGTCTGATAGGTCTCCCAGTCGCTTTGCTTGAACACCGGCTTGACGTGCGCCTGATGGCACAGCGGCCAGAGCGCGCTGTTGGCAAAGCCGGCGTAGTACCCCTCTTCCTCTTCCGCAGAGAGCCAGAGCCGCCGGAGCCGGTAGGCTGGCGCGTCGGGTGGAACCTCCACGGAATTCTGTTCGTCAACGACCGCGCGATCGGCGCTGCCTGCCCCGTGCGCGATCCAGACGCCGCCACGGTCGCGCATGAGCGCGTCGAGCGCGACGGAGACGCCGCCCGGCGTCGCGCGCGCGCGAATCGTCCCGTCGGGCGCGAACTCGTGCATCCACGGCTCCCGGTTCGAGACGACGACGAGACCGCCTGACACCCCGCCGATCTCGCCGGCCTCGCCGAGCGCCGCGCGCAACAGGATCGGCCCGACGAGCTCGTGGATCGCGACGACGGCGACGATGAGCGTGTGAAGGCGGCCGCCCCAGTCCGGATGTTCGTTGGCGACGAGCACCGCCAGGCCCAGTGTGATGCCTGACGTCGGGACGAGCGCCCGCCAGGCGAGGCGCGACTCGCGCGTGTCGTACCCGATCAGTCGGGCGCCGATGTTGGTCCCGCTCCGAATGAGCGCGATGCGCAGCAGCGAGACGGCGACCGCGACGGCGCCGACGCGTGGCCAGCGCCTCGACGTGGATCGAGGCGCCAGTCGCCGCAAAGAACAGCACGAGCACCGGGACGGCGCCGCGCTGAATCGACTCGCGCAGCACGTCGCCCGCCTCGCTCAGCACACTCTGGACGACGACACCCGCGGCGACGCCGGCGAGCAGCGGCTCGAACTGCAGACGCGCGCCGAGGCCGGCGATGATGGCGCAGAGCGCGAGCAGCACGACCGTGATCTCGCGGCCGACGAACCTGATGTAGAACGCGAACAGCGCGCCGAGCATGGCGCCAAAGGCTGCGGATCCCAGCAGCGTCCAGGCCGTCGTCCCCGCAAGCGTCCTGAGGTCGCCGAGGGGCGTGCCGAACGCGTGACGCGCCGCCTGCAGGCAGATCGCGAAGAGCACGATGACGGCGACCTCGATGAGCACGACCGACGTCGCGGCCGTCGTCGAGAGCGGTCCGCGCGCCCGACTTTCCGTGATGACCGCCACGGTGACCGTCGGGGAGACGCCGACGAGCACCGTCGCCGCGAGCGCCACGGCGGCGGCGCGCTCGAGGCCGGCGAGCGACGGACCGATCGGCAGCCACGGCCAGACCACGTACAGCACGATGACGAGGCCGATCCACGCCAGGCCAATCGTCACGACCGTGCTCAGCCTGGCGATCCTGCGCGAGCAGACGCGCGGCCGACCTCGAGCTGCAGTCCCGCGATGAAGGCGATGAGCGCGATCGAGAAGCCGCTTGCCGCGCGCAGATCGCGCGCCATCGGCTCGGTGATGATGTTGGCGACGAACGGCCCGCAGACCAGGCCGAACGCGAGATAGCCCGTGACGCGCGGGAGGCGGAGAAACTCGAAGAGCCAGCCGACGATCGACGCCGCGATCAGCGCGACGCCCGAGCGCGAGCGCTGCCGATCCCGCGGGCTCGCTGCCCAGCCGCGCGACGAGCAGCCAGGCCAAGCCCATCGTGATCGCCAGCGCGGCGACGCGTCTCACTACCCTTGCCTCCGGCGCCAGTGCGGGACGACGGCCAGCGCGAACAGCTCGAAGGCCGCCGTGCCGACGGCGACGATCGACACGAGCGTCTCGCCGGCCTGAGGCGGGAGCATCTGCCGGAAGTTCAGCGCGAACGCGACCGCGAGCACGCCGGCGGCATGAGAAACGCGGCGAGATCCGCCGCGCGGACGTCGAGGAATCCGGCGCACACCCACGCGCCGCCGACCTTTCCGGCGAGGCGGAACAGCAGGTACGGCGCGAGCAGCCAGATGGACACCGCCGACGGCACCCACAGCGCTCCGGCCGTCACGAGCAGCAGCACGACGAGCGGATGCTGCACCTTGCGCAGGTCGTCCTGCACGATGCGATCGGCGCGGCCCGGCGCGATCGTCCAGCACAGGCCGGCGACCAGGCCGACGGCGAGCGGCGAGACGCCGCAGGTACGCGGCGGCGCCGCCGGCGAGCGCGAGCGTGCCGAGCACGAAGACGGCGCGCTCGGCGCCGGACTCCGCGCGCTCGAACAGCAGCCAGCCGATCGCGCCGACCGCGAGGCCGATCGCGACCGGCGCCAGCGTGCAGCATCCAGACCTCCCGGCGCGGATCCGGCCGGCAGGACGGCAAACGCCGACCGTCGCCAGGACGATCGGCAGCACGTCGTCGAGATCGGCCACGCGCGTCGCGACTTCGGCGACCGGCTCCGAATCCGGATCGGCCGACGTCGCCGACGACGCCGACGCGCACAGCCCGAGCGCGAGCGCGAACACCGCGACCGGCGCGTCGAGCGGCACGCCGGTGGTCGTCGACGAAGTAGATCGTCGCGCCGGTCACGAACGCGATCGTCACCGCGCTCTCGAGGCTGGCGGCGACGAAGAGCCGCACGGCCGTCCGGATCTCGCGGCCGAGCGCGATGCCGACGAGCACGCCGAGCACGGCGAGCGCGATCGTCACGGCCACGTCCAGCCGCGCGAGCACGTTCGACGAGAGCAGCCCCAAGCGCGCGCGGACCGAGCAGCGCGCCGAGCGGAAGAAAGATGACGGCGGGCGTGAGCGACGGCGCGAGGCCCGAGCGCCGATCGCGTTCGAAGCAGCGAGATCAGCCAGCCGAGCGGCGAGGTCGGCGGCACGCCGAGGCTGCTGGTCGAGCGGATCCGGCCCGCCGAGCTCGCGGCCTCGGCGGATCGCGCGGCGAGCCAATCACCGCGACTCGCCTTTGACAGCGGACACGAGCGCCGCGACGGTCGCCTCGAGCGCCGAGGGCGGCACGAGCGCGCGGCCGCCGCCCGGGCTCGAGACGGTGAGCCCGATGAACCGGCCGTCGAGGGTGAACACGAGCGAACCGACCGGCAGCGGCAGCATGCCGCCCAGCACCCGCACGGGATTCAGCCAGACGCCGTCGGTCGGCGAGATCCGCCCGCCCGATGAACGCCGGCGTGGCCGAGATCCCGCCCAGCGCCGCTTCGACGACGGCGACGTAGCTGAAGCCGGAGAAGCTGTCGACCGGATTCGCGGGACCGCTTGACGCGTCGGGCGCTGGAGGCGGCCGGAACACGACGACTTCACGGCGCGGATCCGAGGCGGCGATGTCGATCGGCGCGCTCAGGCCGAGAATCGCGCTGGGCACCCAGCCCGGCGGCACATGGACGACCGCCCAGTCCGGTCCGACCCGAAGCGCCGCCGCGAGCCGCGGCGGCACGTGCGACCGGCGGCGGCTCCGGCGCCGGCGTCCGTCCTTTGGCGGCGCCCGGCTTTTCCGGCTCGGGCACCGCGTTCAATTGCACGATGAGCACCGATCCCGACACGCGCAGCACGACGTTGGCCACCGAGCCGGCCAGATCGTCGTACGTCGATCGCGCCGTCAACCGCTCGAGCGGTCCCGGGACCGGCGTCGCCGGCGCGCCGACGGACGGCGGGAACCGGAATCGCGCGAGCACGAGCAACACCGCGAGCGAGACGATGATCACGAGCGCCAGCAGCCGCGCGTCCCGTCCGGAGCGACTGTCGGATCCGTTCATAAGACTCTTCAGGCCGTAGTGGCCCATGGCCAAGGGCCTCAGGCACTGCTTTAGCCCAGGTCTTGCTTTGGCGCTCGGCCCTGGGCCTTTGGCACCTGGCCCAGTGCCTGCACTTCAGTGCCCAGTGCGCTAGTGCCTGTTGCTGAAGATGCCGCACGACTGTCGCGAACTTCTCGATCGCGTAGTCGATGTCGGCCTCCGTCGTGAATCGTCCGAGACCGAACCGAATCGATGGCGGAAGGCACCGCCTCGCCCAGGATGGCGCGCAGCACGTGGGAAGGTGTCGCTGACGCCGAGCTGCACGCCGAACCGGACGACACCGCGATGTCGCCGATGCCGATGAGCAGCGACTCCCCGTCGACGCCGTCAAAGGTGACGTGCAGGTTGTTGGGCAGCCGGTGCTCCATCGATCCGTTGACGATGACGCCGTCCGAGGCGGCGCCTCAGGCCGGCGAGCAGGCGATCGCGCAGTCGCGCCTGCGTCGCGCGCCTCGACGCTCATCTCCGCCTGGCAGATCGCGCACGCCGCGGCCGAGGCCGACGATGCCGGGCACGTTCAGCGTGCCGGATCGCATGCCGCGCTCCTGACCGCCGCCGACAATGAGCGGCTCGAGCCGTGTCTGCTTGCGAACGAACAGCGCGCCGCACCCTTTCGGGCCGTACATCTTGTGCCCGGTGAGCGCGAGCAGATCGATCTGCATCGCGTTCACGTCGATCGGAATCTTGCCGACGGCCTGCGCGGCGTCGACGTGAAACAGCGCGCCGGCGCGCGTGCGCCAGCGCGCCAATCTCGGCGAGCGGCTGAATCACGCCGATCTCGTTGTTCGCGGCCATGACGCTGACGAGCGCCGTGTCGTTCGTGATCACGCCGGCGGCCACCGCCAGATCGAGACGGCCATCGGCGCCGACCGGCAGCTCGGTCACCCGCCAGCCGCTCGCGCCGAGGCGGGCCGCGCCTTCGAGCACCGACTTGTGCTCGATCGCCGACACCACGATGTGCCGGCGTGTCGATGTCAGCCGCATCGGCGACGCCTGCGATCGCGAGGTTGTTCGACTCGGTCGCGCCGCTGGTAAACACGATCTCGCGCGCGGCGGCGCCGATGAGTGACCGCGACCTCGCGGCGCGCGCGCTCGACGGCCTCCTGCGCCTTCCATCCCCACTGATGGCCGGCAGACGCCGGGTTGCCGAAGACGTCTCGGTGAAGTACGGCAGCATCGCGTCGAGCACTCGGGGATCGACGGGCGTCGTCGCGTGGTAATCGAGATAGACAGGCGGCACTCGGCGATTGTAATACTTACCCATGCGCCATCTCACACTTGCTGCGATTCGTCGGCCTGGCCGCTTGTCACGCTCGACGCACAGACCAGACCGAAGGCAGATGCCGAATTCCTTCGCGAGGCCTACGACAGTTACACCGCGATGCGACAGGCGTCGCCCTACCGGGCGGCCTCATGGTCCTATCTGGGCCCGACGAACGTCAGCGGCCGCGCCACCGACATCGCTGTCGCCGACAAGCAACGGACAACGCCGCATCTATGCCGCCTACGCGACCAGCGGCGTCTGGAAGACGGACGACGACGGCGAGACGTGGCAGGCGGTGTTCGAGCACATGGCGTCGACGAGCATCGGCGACATCGCGGTGGCGCCGTCGAATCCGGACATCGTCTGGGTCGGCACCGGCGAAGCCAACATCTTCCGCGCGTCGATGGCAGGCGTCGGCATCTACAAGTCCACCGACGCGGGCAGGACCTGGCAGCACATGGGCCTGACCGACACGCAGACCATCGCGCGCATCGTCGTGCATCCCACCAATCCGGACATCGTGTACGTCGCCGCGTCGGGGCACGAGTGGACGGACAACGAGATGCGCGGCGTCTTCAAGACGACCGACGGCGGCAGGAACTGGACGAAGATCGTCTACAAGAGCCCGCGCACCGGCGCGATCGATCTCGTGATGGACCCGCGCGATCCGAACATGCTGTACGCGTCGCTCGTGGCAGCGCATCCGCCGCAAGTGGAGCGACCCGCGCGTCGAGCCCGGCTACACCGAAGGCGGCGTCATCAAGACGACCGACGGCGGCAAGACGTGGACCGACGTGAGCCAGGGATTGCCGGCGCCCGAGTTCCGCGGCCGCATCGGCATCGACATCGCGCGGTCGAAGCCCGACACGCTGTACGCGCTCGTCGACAACTACGAGATCGGACGGATGGCCAAGCCTGGACAGAACGACGCGTACGGCCGGCCGATGCCCGAGGGCCGCGGCTTCATCAAGGGCGCCGACGTCTATCGATCGGACGACGCCGGCAAGACGTGGCGGCAGACCAGCCGGCAGGACGAGGCGATGATCAACTACCTGAACGACAGCCAGTCCGGCACGTACGGCTGGGTGTTCGGTCAGATCCGCGTCGATCCCAACGAACCCGAACAGCGATCTTCATCCTGGGCGTGCCGCTGAGCGTGTCGACGGACGGCGGCCGGACGTTCGCGGCGATCGCGCAGCGGCGTGCACGGCGACCATCACGGCCTGTGGATCGATCCGGCCAACACGAACATCATCTACAACGGCAACGACGGCGGCTTCTATCAGACGGCCGACGGCGGCAAGACGTGGATGTTCGCCGAATCGGCGGCCGGCGCGCAGTTCTACAACGTCGAGCTCGACACGAGCACGCCGTTCTGGGCGTACGGATCGATTCAGGATCACGGCAGCCGCCGCGGCCGGGTCGACCTCAGCAAGGGACGCGACGTCGCTGCCGCCGGTGGCGTTCGAGAACGCGCCGGGCGGCGAGGGATCGCATCACGCGATCGACCCGACGAACCCGAACATCGTCTACTCGCACGGGTTCTACGGCAACTTCAGCCGCACGGATCTGACGCCGGCCCCGCCGGCCGCCGGCCGCGGCGCCACGCCGCCGCCCACGGGTCGCGGCCGGGGCCGCGGCACAGCACGCCCATTCGTCCGGCCGATCCGACGGCCGAGCTGCGCGCGCAGTGGATGGCGCCGTTCATCATCTCGCCGCACGACAACAGCCATCGTCTATGCCGGGTACCAGTTCGTGTTCCGATCGAAGAATCGCGGCGACGCGTGGGAGAAGATCAGTCCGGACCTCACGAACAACAACACGCGAGCAGATGGGCGAGAACCCGTCCGCGATTCCCTATCAGACGATCGTCGCGATGGCCGAGTCGCCGAGGAAGAAGGACCTGCTCTACGTCGGCACCGACGACGGCCGGCTGCACACGACGATCGATGGCGGCAAGGAATGGACCGAGCTGACGCTCGCAGCTGCCGGTGCGCCGCTGGATCTCGCGCCTGGTGCCGTCGCAGCACGCGGACGGCACCGTGTACGTCACGCAGCGCGGCCGCGAAGACGACGACTTCGGCGCCTATCGTCTACAAGTCCACGGACTTCGGCAAGACGTTCCAGTCGATCGCGACGAACATCCCGGCCGGGCCCGGTGAACGTCATTCGCGAGGATCCGCGCAACCCGAACGTGCTGTACGCGGGCACCGACTTCGGCGTGTTCGTCTCGACGAACGGCGGCGCGCCGGTGGGACGTGCTCGGCGGCAACCTGCCGTCGGTGCAGGTCTCCGATCTGCAGTTCCACAAGCGCGACAGCGTGCTCGTGATCTCGACCTACGGCCGCGGCATGTGGGTGATGGACGCCTCAGCGTTCGGCGCGAAATGACGCAGCCGCCGGTCGACGATCCGCTCTGGTACAAGGACGCGGTCATCTATCAGGTGCACGTCCGCGCGTTCTTCGACAGCAACGACGACGGCGTCGGCGACTTTCGCGGGCCTGACGCAGCAAGCTCGACTACATCCAGTCGCTCGGCGTCACCGCGATCTGGCTGCTGCCCTTCTATCCGTCGCCGCTCCGCGACGACGGCTACGACATCGCCGACTACGAGGGCGTGCATCCGACGCTACGGCACGCTGACGCGACTTTCGCGACGTTCCTGGATGCGGCGCACGCGCGCGGCCTGCGCGTCATCACCGAGCTCGTCATCAACCACACGTCGGATCAGCATCCGTGGTTCCAGGCGGCGCGGCGCGCGCCAGCGCGGGATCGTCGAAGCGCGACTTCTACGTCTGGAGCGACACGGACGCGAAGTACGCCGGCGTGCCGATCATCTTCAAGGACACCGAGCGATCGAACTGGACGTGGGATCCGGTCGCCGGGCAGTACTTACTGGCACCGCTTCTTCCACCATCAGCCCGATCTGAACTTCGACAACCCGCACGTGCGCAAGGCCGTGCTGCAAGGTCATGCGCTTCTGGCTCGACATGGGCGTGGACGGCATGCGGCTCGACGCGGTGCCGTACCTCATCGAGCGCGAAGGCACGTCGTGCGCGAACCTGCCGGAGACGCACGACGTCCTGCGCGAGCTCCGGCGCGAGCTGGACGCGCGCTATCCCGGACCGCATGCTGCTCGCCGAAGCCAACCTGTGGCCGTCGGACGTCGCGCGCGTACTTCGGCGACGGCGACGAATGCCACATGGCGTTTCACTTCCCGCTGATGCCGCGCCTGTTCATGGCGCTGCGGCAGGAAGACCGCCATCCGATCAGCGAGATCCTGTACCAGACGCCGGACATCCCGGACGCCTGCCAGTGGGCGATCTTCCTTCGCAACCACGACGAGCTGACGCTCGAGATGGTGACCGACGAAGAGCGCGACTACATGTACCAGGCCTACGCGGCCGATCCGCAGATGCGCGTGAACGTCGGCATCCGCCGCCGCCTCGCGCCGCTCATGGAGAACAGCCGGCGCGCGGATCGAGCTGCTGCACGGCCTGCTGCTGTCGCTGCCGGGCACGCCGGTGCTCTACTACGGCGACGAGATCGGCATGGGCGACAACGTCTACCTCGGCGATCGCAACGGCGTGCGCACGCCGATGCAGTGGACGGCCGACCGCAACGGCGGCTTCTCGCGCGCCGATCCGGCGCGGCTCTACGCGCCGCTCATCATGGATCCGGTCTACGGCTATCAGTCGGTGAACGTCGAGGCGCAGGAGCGCTCGCCGTTCTCGCTGCTCAACTGGATGCGCCGGATCGATCGCGCTGCGCCAGCGGCATCCAGGCCTTCGGCCGCGGCTCGATCGAGCTGCTGCGGCCGGAGAATCGCCGGATCTTCGCGTTCATCCGCCGGCTCGATTCGGCGAAGATCCGATCCTCGTCGTCGCCAATCTGGCGAGGACGATGCAGCCGGCGTCGCTCGACCTGTCGGCGTACGCCGGGCTCGTGCCGGTCGAGATGTCCGGCGGCGACGGAGCTGCCGCGCATCACGCGACGCGCCGTACTTCCTGACGCTCGGTCCGTACGCGTTCTACTGGCTGCAGTTGCAGCGTCAGCCGACCGCGCCGGTGACCGTGCGGGCCATCGCGCCCGCCGCCGAGGAGACCGTTGAATCGCTGCCGCTCCTGCTCGGGCCGGACTGGGCGCAGATGCTGTCACGGCGCGACGCGTCAGCTCCTCGAGCGCGACTATCTGGCGCCGTTCCTGCGCCGGCAGCGCTGGTTCTACCAGGCCGGCGAGCCCCAGGGCGTGCAGATCGTGGACTGGGGCACGCTTCGCGAAGGCGATCAGCCGCTGTTCCTCACCCTCCTCACTGTCAGGTTCGCGAGCGGGCGCGAGGATCAGTACGTCGTGCCGCTCGTGATCACTTCTGGCGACCGGGCTGCGGAAATCGTGAAGCAGCAGCCGGAGGCCGTGGTCGCGCACGTCGCCGGCGCGCGGCGAGGCCTCCTCCATGCCGCGCTCGATGCGCCAACCGTCCGCGAGCTGTTTTCGCTCATCGCCGACGGCCGGGCCATCCCGCTCAAACGCGGACAGGTGCACGGCATCCCGGAGCCCGAGTTCCCCGTCGTGCGCGGATCGGCCAGCGACGCGGACCTCGCGCCCGCGCTGCCGGCGCTCGATCGCGCGAACACCAGCGTGCGCCTGGCCGAGCGGTTCCACCTGAAGCTCATTCGCCGCATCGAACCGGGCGTGAGCCAGGAAGTCGAGCTGGGCCGGTTCCTGACCGGAGGCGCGCGTTCACGCGGGCGCCGCGCCTTGCCGGCGCGATCGAGTACCGTCCAAGCGCGGGGAGCCCGCTCTTCGCGGCGACGGCGTCAACGGCCGGTGTGCTCCAGGCGTTCGTGCCGCATCAGATGGACGGCTGGCGCCAGGCGCTCGGCGAGCTCGGCCGCTATCTGGAAGCGGCCGATGGCCTGGCAGGACGCTGACGCGGCGCTGCCGGCCGGCCTCGACCTCTGGACCACGGCGATTCCAGAGCGGGCGCGCGCGACCGTCGGAGCGTACCTGGAATCGGCGGCGGCGCTCGGCCGGCGGACCGCCGAGTTGCATCACACGCTCACGAGCGAGGTCGCCTCGCGCTCGCTCGGGACCTCGCTGCTCGACGCGTCGTGGCGTGACGCCTTCGCCGCGAACTTTCATGGCGCCGCGGACGCGGTGCTCGAGATCGTGGCGGGAATCCCGACCGGATCGTCGGCGATGCCGTACGCGGCGGCGGCACCCACGCGAGAGCGGCTCTCGGCCAGGATCGATGCGCTCATCGTCGGAGCTGCCGTTCGGCGTCCAACTCTCACGCGTTCACGGCGCCTACGATCTGGAACAGGTGCTGCTGAGCGAAGGCGACTTCATGATCATCGACTTCGAAGGCGACCCGTCGCGCTCGCTGCAGGAGCGGAAGCAGCAGGACAGCCCGCTTCGCGATGTCGCCAGCATGGCCCGATCGTTCCACTACGCCGCGAGCTTCGGTCTCGGCGCGCGCGCGGCGTTGACGCCGCAGGATCAGGGGCGTCTTGCCGTCTGGGCCACCTGGTGGCGCGACGTGGGTCACGGCGAGTTTTCTGCAGGCCTACCGCGGCGCGGCCGCCGGCGCCGCGTTCCTGCCGCAGATCCCGCCGCCACCGCCGCCTGTTCAACACGCTGATGCTTCGCAAGGTGCTCTCGGAGATCCGCCACGAGGCCGCGCGCCGGCCGGAGCATCTGTGGATTCCGCTCGAGACGCTGGGGACGGTCAGCTAAGGCCTTATTTACAGTCGCCGATCCGCTTGCCGCTCTGCTTCGCCGTCATCAGGCCTTCCTTCATCTTGGTCGTGACGACCGTCGCGAACGAGTCGCCGTTGAAGGTCATCTCGTTCTGCGAGGTCATCTGGTCGCTTCCCATCTTGCAGCTCAGGGTGAACGTCAATTGACCCGGGCTCGACTTGACGTCCGAGATCTTGCACTGCGCGGCCTGCTCGCCCATCTCGCGGAGCACGGCCTTCATGAAGTCCTTCGTGTCCTCGGCCGTGACGCAGTCCGTGTTCTTGTTCGAGATCGGTGGCATCCCCCGGCCCATGCTGACTTCACTCGTGACCTCGTACATGCCCGGGCGAAGATTCACCTGCTGGCCGCCGCACCGAACCCGAGCGATGTCGAGCGCTAGTGCAGCGATCGCGATCGCAGTTCGATGAGGCTTATGCCATCCGCGCGAATACTGCCTCCAGCAGATCTACTCGGTTTTGGCCGGCTCGATCGATCCGGCGAGGGCCTGTTTCAGCGTATGCCAGGCGAGCGACGCGCACTTGACGCGCACGGGAAACTCGCGGACGCCCGAGAGAACCGCGAGCTTGCCCACGCGTTCCTCGTCAACCGGGCGGTCGAGGGGGGCCGTGAGCATCGTGTGGACGTCCCCGAAGAGCGCCATCGCCTCGCCGATCGTTCGTCCCTTGACGGCGTCGGTCATGAGCGACGCGGAGGCTTTCGAGATCGCGCAGCCCGAGCCTTCGAAGGAGATCTCGACGAGTCGATCGCGGTCGAGCTTCACGTAGAGCGTGAGGCGATCGCCGCAGAGCGGATTGTGCCCCCTGGCCACGCGGTCGGCCGCCTCCAGCGCGCCGAAGTTGCGCGGCCGCCGATTGTGGTCGAGGATGACTTCCTGGTACAGATCGGAAAGATCAGACATATTTGGAAATTCAGAGATTCAGAGATTTAGAAATTTAGAGATTCAGAGACCTTAAAGATTGCATTCTTGGGTAAGCCCTAAATATCTAAATCTCTAAATCTCCAAATCTCTAAATCAAAAGAATCCGAGCGCCAGTTTGGCCGCCTCGGACATCCGCTCTTTGCTCCACGGCGGCTCCCAGACGATCTCGACCCACGCGTCGGTGACGCCGGGGACGGACTTGACCTTGTAGCGGACCTCGCTTGGAATCTGCTGCGCCGACGGGCACGCCGGGCTCGTGAGCGTCATGTTGACGAGCACGCGGCGCTCGGCGTCCACGATGATCTCGTAGATCAGGCCGAGCTCGTAGATGTCGACCGGAATCTCCGGGTCGTACACCGTCTTCAGGACCTCGACGATCTTCGACTGCAGCTCGGCCGTGTTCGCCGGATCGGCCGGCCCGACGTTCGGCGCATCCGCAGCGGCGGGCATCGGCGCCGTCAGCGACGACGTGTCCAGGCCTTCGGGGGATACATAGGAAGAGCCTGCCTCGCCGAAGCTGCTCGCAGAGCGAGCGTCTTGCGAAGGCGGGGCGCTCGGCTCCGGACCCTCGGGAACAGCAGGCGGCTTCGTTTCATCGATGACGCCCGTGTCGGGGCCGTCAGCGGACTTGTTGCCGGTCAGGAACGAGAAGATACCCACGTCTCAACCAATCAGCTGGCGTGCGCGCTTCAGGGAGGCCGACGAGCACGTCGATCTCTTCCATCGTGTTGTACATCGCGAACGAGGCACGGGCCGTCGCCGGAATCCCGAAGCGATCCATCACCGGCTGCGCGCAGTGGTGACCGGTGCGAATCGCGACGCCGTCGCGATCGACGATCGTGCCGATGTCGTGCGGGTGGACGCCCTCGATGACGAACGAGACGACACTGGCCTTCCGCCGGGCGGTTCCGATGAACCGCAGCCCGGGCACCTCGGCGAGCGCCGCCGTCGCGCGCGCGAGGAGCGCGGTCTCATGGGCCGCAATCGCCTCGAACCCGATGCCGGTCACGTAGTCGATGGCCGCGCCGAGCCCGATGGCGCCCGAGATGTCGGGCGTGCCGGCCTCGAACTTGTACGGCAGGTCGTTCCACGTGCTTTCCTCGAACGTGACGCTGCGGATCATGTCGCCGCCGCCGAGAAACGGCGGCATCGCCTCGAGCACGGCTTCGCGGCCGTACAGGACGCCGATGCCCGTCGGGCCGTAGAGCTTGTGCCCGGTGAAGACGTAGAAGTCCGCGCCGAGCGCCGTGACGTCCACAGGCATGTGGTACGCGGCCTGCGATCCGTCGATGAGCACCGCCGCGCCGGCGCGGCGCGCGAGCTTGACGATCTCGGCGACCGGATTGATCGTGCCGAGCGCGTTCGAGAGATGCGACACGGCGACGATGCGCGTTCGCGGCGTGAGCAGCCGCTCGAAGTCCTCCATCAGCAGCTCGCCGCGATCGTCCATCGGCGCCACGCGAAGCGTCGCGCCGGTGCGCCCGCAGAGCTGCTGCCAGGGCACGATGTTCGAGTGATGCTCCATCGCGGTGATGAGCACTTCGTCGCCGGCGCCGACGTTGGTGTCGCCCCAGACGCGCGCCACGAGGTTGATGCCCTCGGTCGCGTTGCGGGTGAAGATGATCTCGCGCGTGGACGCCGCATTCACGAACGCGCGGACCTTCTCACGTCCACCCTCGTAGGCGTCGGTCGCGCGCACGCTCAGCGTGTGCACGCCGCGGTGCACGTTGGCGTTGTCTTCCTCGTAGTAGCGGCGCAGGACGTCCAGCACCTGACGCGGCTTCTGTGTCGTCGCGGCATTGTCCAGATAGACGAGCGGACGGCCGTGGACCTGCTGCGCGAGCGCCGGGAAGTCCGCGCGAATGGCGGCGAGGTCGAGTGAAGCAGTCGGTACTGACGCTTGCGGCATGTGTCTCGGCAGGCCTGGCATGGCCTTCGACACTGGCTGCCATGCCTGGCTATGCCTGGTGCCAGCTCAGCTGAGCTTCTCTTCCATCAACCTCGTCGCCTCAGCGCGGACGGCGTCAACCTTGATGCGGTCGAGGACTTCGCCGGCGAAGGCGTGGATCAGCAGGTTGCGCGCGTCCAGCCAGCTGATGCCGCGCGCCTGCATGTAGAACATCGCGTCTTCGTCGAGCTGGCCGATCGCCGCGCCGTGCGTGCACCTCACGTCGTCCGCGAAGATCTCGAGCTGCGGCTTGGTGTTGACCTGCGCGTCGCCGGTGAGGAGCAGCGCCTTGTTCGTCTGCTTGGCGTCGGTCTTCTGCGCGTCCGGCCGGACGATGATCTTGCCGTTGAACACGGCCCGCGCCTTGCCGGCGAGGATGCCCTTGTAGAGCTCGTGGCTGGGACAGTGCGGCCGGGCATGGTCGATCGTGGTGTGCGTGTCGACCAGCGCGTCGCCGTCCGTGACGTACAGGCCGTCGAGCGTGCACTCGGCGCCCTCGCCGTCGAGCGTCGCCGTGATGTCGTTGCGCGCGATGCGGCCGCCGAACATGAGCGCCTGCGACGTGAACGTGCTCGCGCGATCCAGCCAGACCGCGAGCGTGGCCATGTGAAACGCCGAGGCCGTCTCGCGCTGCATCTTGACGTGATCGACGATCGCGCCCGCGTCGAGATGCACTTCGGTCACTGCGGTCGTGAGCGTCGCGACGCTGCCGATGCCCGCGTAGCTTTCGACGATGGAGACCTGCGCGCCCTCGCCGGCATGCACGACGAGCCGCGGAGCCACGAGCGACGGCGAACCGTCGGCGATCGTCACCATCAGCACGTGCAGGGGCTGCTCCACGATCGTCCGGGCCGCCACGTCCACATGGACAAAGTCCTCGAAGAAGGCATTGTTCAGGTTCACGAACGGACCGGCCGGCGCCGTCGGGCCGGGACCGCGCTGGGCATGATCGGCGCTGACGAGACGCTTTTCCTGGCCGGACGTGCCGGAGGCCGAGGCCCGCACGGTCAGGCCTGGCGGCAGCGCGTCGAGCGACGACAGGGCTCTCGAGAAGCGGCCGTTGACGACGACGATCTCCGCGCCGGTCCCGCGGAACAGGAACGGCTCGACGACCGCCAGGTCCGGCGACGCCGCCGACGCGCGCGTGAACGTCGTCGCGGCGATCGGCGCGACGTTCGTGAACTTCCACTCCTCGTCGCGCGTGGACGGAAAGCCCTGCGCCAGAAACGCCTGAAACGCGCGCTCCCTCGCCCCCCCGAGCGACGCGGACCCGAAGGCCGGATCCCCGCGAAACGCCTCGAACTCGGCGACGAGCGCCTCGTGCCGTTCAGCGACTGCGGTCATGGCTACGCCTTCGCTCCCGCCAGCTGGGGATCGACCCAGCCATAGCCCCTGGCCTCGAGCTCGAGCGCCAGTTCCTTGCCGCCCGAGCGGACGATGCGGCCCGCCGACAGCACGTGCACGAAGTCGGGCACGATGTAGTTGAGAAGCCGTTGATAGTGCGTGACGACGACGATGGCGCGGTCGGGGCTGCGCAGCGCGTTCACGCCCGCGGCGACGATCTTCAGCGCGTCGATGTCGAGACCCGAATCGGTCTCGTCGAGCACGGCGAGGCGCGGCTCGAGCACGGCCATCTGGAAGATCTCGTTGCGCTTCTTCTCGCCGCCGGAGAAGCCTTCGTTCACCGACCGGCTGAGCATCTCCTGGTCCATCCCGAGCAGCTTCGCCTTGGCGCGCACGAACTGAATGAACTCGACGGCGTCGAGCTCGGGCTGGCCGCGATGCTTGCGCAGCGCGTTCACGGCCGCCTTGAGGAAGTAGTCGTTCCGGATCCCGGGGATCTCCACCGGGTACTGGAACGCCATGAACACGCCCTCACGGGCGCGATCCTCCGGCGCCATCTCGAGCAGATCGCGGCCGTCGAATGTGACGGTGCCGCCGGTGACCTCGTAGGCCGGGTGACCCGCCAGCGCGCGCGCGAGCGTGCTCTTCCCCGATCCGTTCGGGCCCATGATCGCGTGCACCTGGCCCGGATTCACGGACAGGGTCAGGCCTTTCAGGATTTCTTTGTCTTCGGCCTTGACCCGAAGGTCTTTGACTTCTAGCAACATGCTGCTCCTCGTACGCCGGACTTTAGTTCGGCGTGGGGCCCCACCCCCACGCTCGGCACGCTTCGGCGCTCGCTACGCTCGCGCCTCGCGGTATCTACTAACTTTTAGTTCGCCGGGGCCCCACCCCCGGCGCTTGTCACGCTTCGGCGCTCGCTACGCTCGCGCCTTGCGGTATCAACTTGTTCTTTGGCCTTTGGCCCTGGGCCCTTGCGCCTCTACCCCACACTGCCTTCAAGGCTGATCGAGAGAAGCTTCTGGGCTTCGACGGCGAACTCCATGGGGAGCTCGCGGAAGACTTCCTTGCAGAAGCCGCTGACGATCATGTTGACGGCGTCCTCGGTCGAGATGCCGCGCTGGCGGCAGTAGAAGATCTGGTCCTCGCCAATCTTGGACGTGGACGCTTCGTGCTCGACCTTGGCTGACGTGTTCTTGATCTCGAGATACGGGAACGTGTGCGCGCCGCACTTGTCGCCGATGAGCAGCGAATCGCACTGCGAGTAGTTGCGCGCGCCGTGCGCGTTCTTGCCGATCTTCACGGCGCCGCGATACGTGTTCTGGCCGTGGCCGGCGGAGATGCCCTTCGAGACGATCGTGCTCCGGGTGTTCTTCCCGAGGTGGATCATCTTCGTGCCCGTATCCGCCTGCTGCCAGTTGTTCGTCGTCGCCACCGAGTAGAACTCGCCGATCGAGTGATCGCCCTGCAGGATGCAGCTCGGGTACTTCCACGTGATGGCGGAGCCGGTCTCGACCTGCGTCCACGTGATCTTCGCGTGCGACAACGCTTTGCCGCGTTTCGTGACGAAGTTGTAGATGCCTCCCCGGCCGTCCTTGTCGCCGGGGTACCAGTTCTGAATCGTCGAGTACTTGATCGTCGCCGAGTCGAGCGCCACCAGCTCGACGACCGCGGCATGCAGCTGATTCTCGTCGCGCATCGGCGCGGTGCAGCCTTCGAGGTAGCTCACGTGCGACCCCTCATCCGCCACGATGAGCGTGCGCTCGAACTGTCCCGTGTTCTTCGCGTTGATACGGAAGTACGTCGAGAGCTCCATCGGACAGCGCACGCCCCTGGGGACGTACACGAAAGAGCCGTCGCTGAACACCGCCGAGTTGAGCGTCGCGTAGAAGTTGTCGGTGTACGGCACGACCGACCCGAGGTACTTCCTCACGAGCTCGGGATGATCCTTCACCGCCTCGGAGAACGAGCAGAAGATGATGCCGAGCTCCCCCAGCTTCTCGCGGAAAGTCGTCGCCACCGAGACGCTGTCGAACACGGCGTCCACGGCCACGCCGGCGAGCAGCTTCTGCTCCGCGAGCGGGATCCCCAGCCGCTCGAACGTCTTCAGGACTTCCGGATCGACCTCGTCGAGACTGGCCAGCTCCGGCTTCTTGCGCGGCGCCGAGTAGTAGCTGATCGACTGGAAGTCGATCGGCGCGATCCTCAGGTTGTGCCAGGTCGGCAGCGTCATCTCGAGCCAGGCGCGATAGGACTTCAGCCGGAACTCGAGCAGCCACTCCGGCTCGCCCTTGATCGCCGAGAGACGCCGAATCACGCCCTCGTCGAGACCGGGCTCAAACGTGTCGGTGTCGACCGTCGTCTCGAAGCCGTACTTGTATTCGCGTGACGCGAGCTGTTCGATGGTGTCCGTTGATGTCGACATGAAATGCTCTTGTCTCTCTCAGGCGCTAGGCGCTCCACTGGGCACTGGCTTTCGGACTGCCGCCGTGTTGCTTTTCTCGTGCCTGGTGCCAAGTGCCCAGCGCCTAAACAGAAAACGAAGTCCCGCACCCGCACGTGCTTTTCGCGTGCGGATTCTGGAACAGGAACCCGCGGCTGAGGAGGCTCGTGTCGTAGTCGAGCGTCGTGCCGTCGAGCAGACGATGACTGCGTTGATCGATCCACACACGCACGCCGCCCGGGCCGTCGAACACCAGGTCGGTCTCGCGCGGGCCCGCCTCCCAGGCGAACACGTACTCAAACCCCGAGCAGCCGCCAGCCTTGACGCCGACGCGCAGTCCGCTGGCATCCGGGTGCTGTTTTTCGATCAGCTTTGCGATCTGCTGCGCGGCGTTTTCGGTGACTGTGATCATCAGTTTCTTTAGTTCGCCGGGGCCCCACCCCCGGCGCTTGTCACGCGTCGGCACGCGCTACGCGCGCGCCTCGCGGTGTCAGCTTCCTTTAGTTCGCGTGGGGCCCCACCCCCACGCGCTTGTCACGCTTCTACTTCCTCAGTACCGCCATCGGTACCGCCACCGGTGCGCTCTGCGGCAGGTCGGCGGCCAGTTCGCCGACCGACGTCGCCGCCAGCGCCGAGATGATGCGGTCCTTGATCTTCCAGAGCGGATCGCGAATGTTGCACTTCGAGTACTGATCGCAACTGTGGTCCGTGTCCGTGCAGGCCGTCACCGTGAGCGGACCGTCGATCGCCTGAATGACATCGGCGACCGAGATCGTCGCCGCAGCCCGCGCCAGGCCGTACCCGCCGCGAATGCCCTGGTGCGACTCCAGAAGACGCGACCGCACGAGCTGTTGGAGAACCTTCGCCATGAGCTCCGGCGGGATGTCGTACGTCTCAGCCAGTTCGCGCGCCGACAGGGCGCCTCGATCGGCATGAGCCGCCATGTGCCGCATCGCCAGCAGCGCGTAGTCCGCTTTCTTGGACAACCTCAACATCGTGTGATCCTGCCGATCTGGATATCCGACCGAACCGGTCCATTTTAACCGTCAGCGCCCCTTCCGACAAGCTGTTGTTACAGGCCGCCCGTCGGTTTGTGACTTTAAGTTGTTGATTATGCTGGCTTTACTGGCCGACTTTCCCGAAACGCGACTCCCAGGCCTGAATGCCGCCGGAAAGGTTGCGCGCGTCATAGCCCTGCAGCTTCAACATCGCCATGGCAATCGCGCTTCGACCGCCGGACTTGCAGTGGACGACGACCGGCTGGTCCTTTGGAATCCGGTCGAGGCTGCCCTGCAACTTCCGCAGCGGAATGAGGATCGCCCCCTCGATGCGATTTACTGCATGCTCCGACGGCTCGCGGACGTCGATCAGCAGGTGCGGGCGCCCCGATTTCCGCCACTCGTCGAGCTCCTCGACCTTCATCTCAGCGACATCGTAACGCCCATGACTCTCGCAATTCGCAGTTTTCATTTCGTCGATGAGCGTGCGGATCGTCGGCCGGTCGCCGCACACCGGACAGTCGGCGTCGCGCGGCAGCACGATTTCGCGGGTGCGCATCTTCAGGGCGTCATAAAGAAGAAGACGCCCGATGAGGGGATCCCCCAGGCCCGTGAGGAGCTTGATCGCCTCGGTGGCTTGGATCGTGCCGATGATTCCGGGCAACACGCCGAGCACGCCACCCTCGGCGCAGTTCTGAATGAGGCCCGGCGGCGGCGGGTCAGGATGCAGGCACCGATAGCACGGGCCGCCAGGCGTCGCGAACACCGAGGCCTGGCCCTCGAACTTCGAGACGCTGCCATAGACGTTCGGAGTGCCCGTCATCACGCACGCGTCATTCACCAGGTACCGCGCCGCGAAGTTGTCGGTGCCGTCGATGACGACGTCGTAGGCCGCGACGAGACGAAGGGCGTTGTTGGCAGCGAGCCGATCCTCGTGCAGCTCAATCGCCACGTCCGGGTTGATCGCGCGGAGCCGCTCTCGGGCCACCTCGAGCTTGCTCCGGCCCACGTCGCCGGTCGCATAGAGGATCTGCCGTTGAAGATTGGTCTCGTCCACCTCGTCGAAATCGACGAGGCCGACGACACCGGTTCCGGCCGCGGTGAGATAGAGCGCGGCAGGCGACCCGAGCCCCCCGGCGCCGACGATGAGAACCCTTCCCTCGCCGAGTCGTCGCTGTCCCTCGGGTCCGAACTCCGGCAGGGCGAGCTGTCTGCTGTAGCGCATGCTTTCTTCTTCTAGTCGCGTGGGGCCCCACCCCCACGCCTTGTCACGCTTCGGGGCTCGCTACGCTCGCTCCCTCGCGGTGTCTGCTTCGCTTACAGCAGCCGCCAGATGGACGTGACCGGGCGGCTGCCCTTGAAGTCAGCATACCAGTGGCATGCCGGGTAGAGGGCTGCGAGCGCGGCCGCCCAGACGAGATACATGACGAAGAACGTCGTCCCGTCGCGGAAGAGCCAGCTCACCGCGCCCAGGAGGTAGAGGTGCGCGAGATAGAAGAAGAGCGGCACGCGGCCGAAGACCTCGAGCGGCGCCGTGAGCCGCGGCATGGCAAATCGCGCGAAGAGCCAGAGCAGGACGAGATCGATGCCGAGCATCATGGCGAAGAAGACGGGACTCGGCGGGTATTTGGTGACGGTGAGGAATCCGATCCCGCCTGGCAGCCGATCGAACGGGTCGCCGATCGCTGCCGCACGAAGACCGACCGCGAGAACGATCAGCGCCGCGCCCGTCGCCAACAGCCGGCCGGACGTCGCATCGGGCGTCCGCAGGAACCAGCGGCCGAGGAGCAGGCCGAAACCGGTCGGGACGAGCCACGGCACGACGGAGTACGCGACCTCGACGATGCCGGTCGAGCCCGGCACGAACATGAACCGCACGAGCGGAGAGAACGCGAGGCTGGCGTCCGAGGGCGATGGCGTCATCCAGATCGACGCGCCGAGGGCGGCCACACTGATGGCGGCGATGACGACGCCCGGCGCCCGGGTGAGCCAGCTCCAGAAAATCAGCGACACGCCCAGTGCGGTGATCACGGCGAAGACGAGAAAGACGCCGGACTCGTCACCCGGCAGCTTCGCGGTGGGCGGGGCCTCGGCACTGGCCGAGAACAGCCCGAGCCCCCAGGCAGGATTCTCGATGAACTGCTGAATCACGAGGAGCGCGAGCCCGCGGGTGACGAAGAAGCGCGTGATGCGGCCGGCGGACCAGCCGGCTGCGCGGCGCGAGGCCGCCAGCCATGTCATACCCGCGCCCATGAGCAGGAAGAACCCCGGCGCGCAGAGGTGCGTCAGCCATCGCGTGAGAAACGCGAGGGTCGAGGGTAATGCGGCGGCGGGGCGGCCCAGGTTTCGGCCGGATGCACGCGCGCGATGAAAAAGCTCGCGTGATCGATCGCCATCAGGACCATAATCAAACCCCGAAGTCGATCGGCGGCCGCGAAGCGGCTGGGTGTGACCAGCGCTGTCACAGGCGCCATGATAAGACTGTCGGGATGTCAGAGACGGTACTTCTCCTCGGCGTCGGCGCCCTGCTCGGCGCCAGCATCGTGCTGGTGCTGTGGCTGCGCGACCGGCAGGCGTCGGTCGGCGATTTGGCGCGGCTCGGCGCCGAACTGGACGCGACTCGTCGCGCGGCCGAGGAGCAGAGAGCGGTCCTCGTCCAGACGCAGCTCCAGGTCCGCGAGACTTTTGCGGCGCTTTCGCGCGACGCGCTGAAAGAGAACCGCACCGACTTCCTCCACAACGCCGACTCGCTGCTGCAGCCTGTGCGCGAAGCGCTCGGCAAGGTGCAGACACAACTCGCCGAAGTCGACAAGGCGCGCGAAGGATCGTTCCGCGCGGTCGAGTCGCAACTGGGGTCGCTCGCCCAGACGCAGGAACAGCTGCGCGCCGCGGCCGAGGGACTCACCCGCTCGCTCCGCTCGCCCAACGTGCGCGGCAAGTGGGGCGAGGTCCAGCTCCGGCGCATCGTCGAGCTCGCCGGGATGCTCGAGCAGTGCGATTTCGTCGAGAAGCCGTCGGCGACCACCGAGGACGGCGCGCGGCAGACGCCGGACCTGATCGTGAGGCTGCCGGGCAACACGAGCATCGTGATCGACTCGAAAGTGCCGATTGACGCGTATCTGTCCGCGACCAACGCGCAGACGGACACCGAGCGCCAGGACCTGCTGGCCGCGCACGCGCGGCAGGTGCGCGATCACATCCGCGCGCTCGGCGCGAAGGAATACTGGAAGCAGTTTCAGCCGGCGCCGGAGTTCGTGGTGATGTTCCTGCCGCTCGAGCCGCTGCTCGGCGCCGCGTTCGAGCAGGACGGCAACCTGCTCGAACAGGCCGCGGCGCTCCGCGTGATTCCTGCCACGCCCATGACGCTGCTGGCGGTGCTCAAAGCGGTGGCCTACGGGTGGAAACAGGAACAGCTCGCGGCGAACGCCGAGGAGATTCGCCTCATCGGCCGCGACTTGTACGAGCGGCTCTCAACGATGGTGGAACACCTCGAAGGTGTCGGACGCAATATAAAGCAGGCGGCCGACAGCTACGACCGGTTCGTCGGCTCACTCGAGCAGAAAGTGCTGCCGGGGGCGCGCCGCTTCAAGGACCTCGGCGTGAGCTCTCCGAAAGACCTCGACGTGCCGGAGCCGCTCGCGCTCGCCCTTCGGCGCGTGACGAAGGCCGAGTTGACGGTGGAAGGGGACGAAGCCGGAGAGCCCGAGCTTCCATTGCTCAAGTGACTAAGGGGTCAGAGCTCGATCTGACCCCTTGATCGCGAGCGTCACTGTGACTTGCGCCCTGATCTCCAGCTCGCCTGGCGTGATTGGCGTCTCGAGGGCCGCCTCGCCGATCGCGTCCGCAGCGCCGCCGCCACGGCCCGCGCCGCTGAACGCGCGCGGCGCCGGCGGCGGAGTCGGCGTGGCGATATAGATGCTGCCCTGCTGAATCCTCACGATGGCGCCGAGCGTCTGCCCGGCGCCCGCGGCGAGCGCGCGCGCCCGTGTCATCGCGGCGTTCACCGCACTGCCCACCGCGTCGAGCTCGGCGGCCTCGCGGTTCTTCAAGTCGAAGCGCGGGCTCGCGATCGTGACCGCGACGTTCCTGGAGCTGTTGGCGGCGTCGATGACGTCGGCCAGCCGATCCAGATCGTCGACACGGACTTCGATCTGGTTGCGCACGACATAACGCCGCACCGTCGGGCTCCCGGTGTAGCCGACGCCCATCTCGGGCTGCATCGTGAATCCAGTCGTCCGAATCGCATCGGCTGCGATGCCCGTCGCCTGAAGCGCGGCCTGCACGGCGGTCATCGCCTCGGCACTCTTGCGACGCGCCTCGGCGGCTTTGCCTTCGCGCACCTCGGTCGCGATCCCGATCCAGGCGCGATCGGGGGCCCGCTTCAGAATCGCCTCGCCCTGGGCCACCACCACGGGAGGGTCGGTCGGCGGTGATTGCGCACGGACGGCGGCGGGAAGGCTGGACAGAAGCAGCAGGGCGGTCGCGAAGCAGACGGCGGGTCGAGGCATGAGTCCCTCCAGCCTTGAACGAAGCTGACGGGAGATCTTGCAAAGGGGTCAGAGCTCGGATTGTGGAAAATTCCTGCAACACGGTGTTCTAAGTTGCAGGAATTTCCCACAATCCGAGCTCTGACCCCTTGATCCCCACCGTCACTGTGACTGTTCCTTCTATCTCCAACTCGCCCGGCGTGATCGGCGTGGGCGGCCCCTGAGCGGCCGTCTCGGTGCGCATCGTCATGTAGGGCCTGGGGACGGCGTCCTCGACGTGCTCCTCGATCCGGACGATCGTGCCGAGACTTGCGCCGGCGCCCGCGGCGATGGCTTTGGCGCGGCCCATCGCGTCCTCGACAGCGAGGCGCAGCGCTTCGCGCTCGACGGCTTTTCGCTCCTTGAGGTCGAACCGCAGCCCGGACATCGACGTCGCGCCCGACGACCCGGCGGCGTCGATGACGTGACCAAGCCGGTCGAGATTGTCGACGCGGACTTCGATCTGATTGCGCGCGATGTAGCCACGCACTCGCGCGCGGCCGCCCGTGTATTCCATGTCGGGCTGCAGCGAGTAGCCCGACGTCCGAATCGCGTCGGTCGGCAGCGCGGCCTTTGCGAGCGCCGACTGGACGGCGGTCATCGCCTCCGCGGCCAGGCGTTGCGCCTCGGCCGGCGTCGACGCGCGCGATTCGGAGGCGATGGACACCCACGCCTGATCGGGCGCGCGTTTCACCGTCGCATGACCGCGCGTAACAATCACTGGCGGCCCGGAGGCCGGCGCGGGAGGCGTCTGCTGCGCGAAGGCCGCTGTGCCGATCGCCGTCACGGCGAACGCGAGCGCCAGGGCAGTCACATTGCGTGCCATCGAACGATCCCCCTCAGCTACACTCTACGCCCGGATCACAGTGAAGATCGCTCTTCTCCTTGTCGGGTTCGGCAACGTCGCGCGACGGTTTGTTCAACTGCTCGAGGAATCGAGCGCAACGCTGGCCGCGCTCGATATCGAGCCGATCGTCGTGGGCGTGATCACCCGGCGGCAGGGGGTCGTGCTGAACGAGGCGGGCCTCGACGCGATTCGTAGCGCCGAACACGTCACCGAAGGCGGCGCGTTTGGGCCGGCGTCCGTGCCTTCGGCGCTGGAGTGGTGTCGGCGGCTACGCTCCCAGGGCGTCGAGACCCGCGTACTGGTTGAGACGACGACCCTGGACATCCGGTCGGGCGAGCCGGCCATCTCCTATATTCGCGCAGCGTTCACGACGGGGACGCACGTGATCACGGCGAACAAGGGTCCGGTGGCGTTCGCCTATCGCGCGCTCGCGGACGAGGCGCGGGCGGCAGGCGTCCGCTTCCTGTTCGAGGGCGCGGTCATGGACGGCGTACCCGTCTTCAACCTGGTGCGCGAGACGCTGCCGGCCGTGACGATTCGGGGATTTCGCGGCGTCGTGAACAGCACGACGAACTACATCATCACGGCCATGGAGCAGGGCGAGCCCTTCGAGGCCGCCCTCGCGAGGATGCAGGCCGAGGGCGTGGCCGAAGCGGACGCCTCGCTCGATGTCGACGGCTGGGACGCGGCGGCGAAAGCGGCCGCGCTCGCCAACGTGCTGCTCGACGCACGCACGACGCCGCTTCGGGTCGCGCGCGAGGGCATCGGACCAGAGACCGCCACGCGTGCGCGCGAGGCCTGGCGCAGCGGCCGACGGACGAAGCTCGTGGCATCGGCCTCAGGGCACGGGAGTGATGCGGAGGTACGGGTGAGGCTCGAGGATCTCGAGGCGACCGATCCGCTCGCGATCCTCGACGGTCAAGGCAACGCGCTCGAGCTCGACACCTGGCCGCTCGGCCGCATCGTGCTGACCGAGCGGGACGGCGGCCTCGAGAAAACGGCGTATGCGTTGATCAGCGATCTGGTCACAATCAGCAGAGACGGGCACTAGTCCGTACCCGTCGTACTCGCCAGCGCCTGCGCGAGAGCTTCCTTGTCAAACCCCCGAACCGCGACACCGGGATCGTCACCGATGAATGTGACCGGTACCGAGCGGAATCCGCGCGCGGTCAGATCGCGGTAGGCGTCGAGATCGGTCTCGACGTTTCTCGTCTCGTACGGCACGCCGGCTCGTGAAAGAAACTCCTTCACCTGTTCGCACGGCCGTCAAGTGTCGCCGCTGAAGACAATTACCCTTGGCCAAGGCATCGCGCGTGCTTCCCTACGGCTTCAGGACGAGTCTCGGAATCTCCGTGACAAGGAACTTCGCGACGTCATCGTCGCCCAACTCTGCGACGGCCTTGCCGACGGCGACCGGGCGCTCCTCGACGATGACGCCTTGCCGGCCGCGTGTGAGGCTGACGCGCCCGATCACCTGCGGTGGCGTGGGCTTGATGTTGAGCACGAACTCGATGAAGGTGTCGGGGGCATTGTCGGAGACGATACGGGCGCTGCCGGCCGGAGACGCGACCGTGAACAATTGCTTCTCGGCCCCCAGCACGTCTTGTGCCTGTCGCAGCAACGGAACGGCGATCGTCTCGAGAAAGCTCTCGAAGGCGCGATGCGCTTCGTCGACTGCGCTTCGCCGCGAGACGGCGTCTTTCCTGGCCGCATCGAGGGCGTGCAGAATGCGCTTGCGCAGCTCGGAGGTATCCATAGCGGAGTTAGTTTTTCACAGTTCGTCCCTGGTGGATCGCCATCAGCCCTCCCAGCACCCGGACGTGCTGCACGTCGGTGAAGCCGGCAGTGCGCATGAGATCGGCGACACCGCGGCTGCCGGGATAGCGGCGAATCGACGCGGGAATGTACCGGTAGGTGTCTGGATCGCGGTGCAGGACCCACCCGAGCGCGGAGCCGACGGCCGTGAGATACGCGAGGTAGATCGCGCGAATCCACGCCGTGTCCGGTCGATCGAAGTCGAGCGAGCAGACCACGCCGCCTGGCCGGAGCACGCGGCGAATCTCGGCGAGCGCGATCGTGAGATCCGGCACGTTGCGCAGCCCGTAGCCCGTCGTCACCAGATCGAATGACGCGTCGGGCACAGGCAGCGCCAGCATGTCGGCCACTGCCCACGTGGTGCGACCTGCCGGCTGCGCCCTGAGACGCGCCAGCTCGATCATGCGCAGCGTGATGTCCAGTCCCAGCACGGTCCCGCCGCGCTTCGCGACTTCGAACGCGATGTCGCCCGTGCCGCACGCGAGATCGAGCGCGCGCCAGCCCGGCTGAACGCCGGCAAGATCGACCAGCCGCACCTTCCACGCCGCGTCGCGACCGAACGAGAGAAACCGCGTGATGAAGTCATACCGATCCGCAATCGTCGCAAACAGCCGGCGGACGTAGCGGCGCTTCGTCTGCGGCGTGTCGAACGCGCCGTCCAGGGACGGTTTCATGTCGTTCGGGATCATAATGGTCCCATGCTCCCGTCCCAGACCGTCGAGAACTATCTCAAGACGATCTTCCTTGCCCAGTCCTCCGACGGGGTCAACCGACGAGCTCGTTCCGATGGGCCAGCTCGCATCGAGTCTGGGCGTCGTGCCGGGCACGGCGACGACGATGGTCAAGGCGTTGTCTGAATCGGGACTCGTGTACTACGAACCGTACATGGGCGTGAGGCTGACGCCTGCCGGCGAGAAGCTCGCGGGGCTCGTGCTGCGGCGTCATCGTCTGGTGGAGTTGTTCCTCGTCCGCATCCTGGGCATGAGCTGGGCGGAAGTGCACGACGAGGCAGAACGGCTCGAGCACGCGGTGTCGGAGCGTCTCATCGATCGCATCGATGAGATGCTGGGACGGCCGTCGGTCGATCCCCACGGCGATCCGATTCCGACCGCCGAGGGCGAGATGCCGCGCCCGGAATACCTCGACCTGATGACGGCGCCGGTTCAGGTGCCGCTCGTGGTCACCCGCGTGATCGACCAGGATGCGAGCTTCCTGCGGTTCGTCGAACAGCACGAGCTCGTGCCTGGCCGGCACGCCCGCATCGAGTCGCGCGACCCCGCGTCGGATGCCGTGCATCTCACCGGCGAGTCCGGCCGCCAGACCACCATTGGGGCACGCGCCGCCGCCAAGGTGCTCGTCCGCGCCGTCCAGCCGATTCCGGACAGTTCCCGCCGATAACAGGCCAGATGGGAGGGATTTGCAAGAAACGGCCCTCCGTGTTAAAGTTTTGATTAGTCAAAATAACGATTTCTGAGGACCGAAACCGGCCTCGCTATGACGATCCTCCTCTTACTCATTGCATTCGCGGCACTTGGCGGTGTCCTCCTCTGGTGGAGGATGCAGGAGCCCGTCCGCCAGCGGCGCCGGCTGGAGGACGCGCTCAAGCACCTGTTCGAGCAGGAGTACCGCGGACGCCGCGGGTCGATCTCGTCCCTGGCAGGGGCCGTGCGGCTGTCGGATTCCGTGGTCATTTCGCTCGTCGGCAGGATGCAGGCGCAGGGCCTCGTCGTGGCCAGCGGCCAGGAGTTTCAGCTCACCACGGCAGGCGAGCGATTGGCGCTCCAGATCGTCCGCGCGCACCGGCTGCTCGAGCGGTACTTCGCCGACGAGGCGCGGCTGCCACTGCGCGACGTCCACGCCGCCGCAGAGCGGCGCGAGCACTCGCTGTCTCCGGGCGAAGCGGACCGTCTTTCGGCGTCGCTCGGACACCCGACGCGCGATCCCCATGGCGATCCCATTCCGACGCGTGAGGGCGCGGTGCCTCCGGCCTCGGGCGTGCCTGCGACGTCCTGGCCGGCCGACACGACGGGTCGCGTCGTCCATCTCGAGGACGAACCCGAGATCTCGTTCGCGCAGATCGTCGCGGTCGGTCTTCGCGTCGGCCAGCTCGTGCGCATCGTCGAATCGACGCCGACGCGACTCGTGTTGAGCGACGGCGAAAACGAGTTCCGTCTGGCGCCGGCCGTCGCGGCCAACGTGTTTCTCGCGCCCGCGCCCGACGCGGCATTTGCGGCAGACGTGGTCCGCCTGTCGGACCTGTCCAACGATACGCGCGCGGAAATCGTCGCGCTCGACGAGGCGTGTCAGGGCTTCAGCCGGCGGCGCCTGATGGATCTTGGCTTTACGGAGGGCGCGAGCATCCGGCCGTTTCTCCGGACGTTTGCCGGCGATCCACGCGCGTACGAAGTGCGAGGGACGCTGGTGGCGCTTCGCCGCGAACAGGCCTCGCAAGTGCTCGTGCGGCCGATCCCGCAGGATCGGCCGTTCCTGCGCCCGTCGTGGGAGCGACGACATGACGCACAACTGCGACAGCTGCGTGGCCCTGGCCGAGTTGGAGCGCATGGGCGTCAAGCTCGAGCGCTTCGACCGCGTGGTCGCCCTCGCGGGCAACCCGAACACCGGAAAGTCCACGCTCTTCAACGCGCTGACCGGCCTCAAGCAGCACACGGGCAACTGGCCGGGCAAGACCGTCACTCGAGCCGAGGGTGGGTTCGAGTTCAACAAGATCCGGTACAAGCTCGTGGACCTGCCGGGCACGTACTCGCTGCTGTCCGCCTCGCATGACGAGGAGGTCGCGCGCGACTTCCTGCTCTTCGGCCGTCCCGACGCGACCGTCGTCGTCGTCGACGCGACGGCGCTCGAGCGCAACCTCAACCTGGTGCTGCAGGTCCTCGAGATCACGGACCGTGTCGTGGTCGCGGTGAACCTGATGGACGAAGCGAAACGGAAGAGCATCGACGTGGACGTGCGCAGTCTTTCGCGCGACCTCGGCGTCCCGGCGGTCGGCGTCGTCGCACGCACAGGCGACGGGCTGCATGCGCTGCTCGAGATGGTGGACGGCGTGTCGTCGGGCGCGGTCGCGACGAAGCCGCTCCGCGTGACGGGCACGCCCGAGTTTCAGCGCGCGGTCGCCGAGCTGGTGCCGCTCATCGAAGCCGCGGCGCCTGGCGTGCCGAACGCGCGCTGGATTGCCATTCGCCTGCTCGACGGCGACGCACAGGTCGAAGAGGCGCTTGCGACCGGCCGGCTGGCCGAGCTCGTGCGCGATCAGCAGCAGGCGGGCGAGCGATTCAGTCAGAAGATCGCGCTTCAGGGGGCCCAGTGACGGACGCTGCCAGCGCCTCGGCCGCCATCCGCCGTGCCGCCTCTCTGCGCGACACGCTCAACGTGAGCTTTCGCGACGAGGCCGTGCGGTCGATCTACACCGAGGCCGCGCGCATCGCGGGACGCGCCACGCACCAGCGATCCGGTGGCCGGTTCGACTTCGACCAGCAGATCGACCGGCTCGTCACGTCTCCAATCCTCGGCCTGCCGATCATGGCGCTGCTCCTCGCGACCGTGTTCTGGCTCACCATCGCCGGCGCCAACGTGCCGTCGGCGATGCTGGCGTCATGTCTTCTTCTGGATCGAAGATCACGCCGCCGCGTTCTTCGACTCGCTGGGCGTGCCCTGGTGGATCACCGGATTCATCTGGCACGGGGTCTATCGCGGGCCTCGCGTGGGTCATCAGCGTCATGCTGCCGCCGATGGCGATCTTCTTCCCGATGTTCACGATCCTCGAGGATCTCGGCTATCTGCCGCGCGTCGCGTTCAACCTGGACTTTCTCTTCAAGAGCGCCGGCGCGCACGGCAAGCAGGCGCTGACGATGGCGATGGGGTTCGGCTGCAACGCCGCCGGCGTCATTGCGACGAGGGTCATCAACTCGCCTCGCGAACGGCTCATCGCCATCCTCACGAACAACTTCGTGCCCTGCAACGGGCGGTTTCCGACGCTCATCATGCTCGCGACGATCTTCGTCGGCGCGTCGTTTCCGCCGGCGTTTGCGTCGCTCGCCGCCGCCGGCGCCGTGCTCGGCGTCGTGATGATCGGCGTGGTGTTCACGCTGGTTGTCTCGTGGGCGCTCTCACGCACGGTGCTCCGCGGCGAAGCGTCGGCGTTCACGCTCGAGCTGCCGCCGTACCGGCGGCCCGGGCGTGATGCGGATTCTCTACACGTCGCTCATCGACCGCACGCTGTTCGTGCTCTGGCGCGCCATACTGACCGCGGCGCCGGCCGGCGCCGTCATCTGGATTCTGGGCAACATCACGGCAGGCGGCACGAGCCTCGCTCAGCACACGGCGAACTTCCTGGATCCGCTCGGCATCACCATCGGCCTGGACGGCGTCATCCTGCTCGCGTACATCATCGCGATCCCCGCGAACGAGATCGTCGTGCCCACGATGCTGATGGTCTACATGGGCACCGGCATGATGACGGAAGTCGATTCGCTGGACGACCTGCAAGCGGCTGCTCGTCGACCAGCACGGCTGGACGCTGCTCACCGCCGTCAATCTGATGCTGTTCTCGCTGCTCCACAATCCGTGTGCGACGACGATCATCACGATCTACAAGGAGACGCTCAGCAAGAAGTGGGCGACCGTCGGCGCGCTCATGCCGCTCGCCCTCGCGTTCATTGTCACGTTCGTGGTCGCGACGGTCTGGAGAGCGCTCTCTAGGGCCAAAGGCCCAGGGCCAAGGGCTCAGAACGACAAGCACGCATGGCTTTGGCCCTTGGCCTTCGGCCTTGGGCCTACTCGCTGTAGACCGCGTACGACGTCGGCGTCTCCCAGACGCGCACCGCGACGACGTCCAGGCCCTGCTCGCGCGACATGTCGAAGATGAGCTTCGCGATGCGCTCGACCGTGGGATTGCTCTCGAGCTTGAAGATCGGCTCGCCGAGCGTCTCGAGCGGCTCCACGAGCGGATCGTCGTGGCGCAGGATCATCTTGTGATCGAGCTCGCGATCGATCCAGCCCTTGACGATGCGCTTGATGTCCGAGAAATCCGCCACCATGTTGCGCTCGTCGAGCCGGTCCGTGCGCACGTCCACTTCGACCACGGCGTTGTGGCCGTGCGGATGCTTGCAGATGCCGTCGTAGTCGAGCAGCCGGTGGCCGTAGCAGAAATCGATGCGCTTGGTGACGAGATACATGGACCTCGAGCTGTACTACGTAGTACGTCAGGAATGCAGTTCGTGACTCGTCCGAGTCCTGTCTGCGTGCTCTTCTCCGGCGGGCTCGACAGCGCCGTGCTGCTGGCGCTGGAGCGGCGCGATCGCCAGCCGGTCTGGCCGATTCACGTCCGCGCGGGCCTGGCCTGGGAGGACGCCGAACGCCGGGCGATCGATCGGCTGCTCGCGCAGCCGCCGTTCGCCGGCGCGTCGAGCCGCTGTCGACGCTCACCGTCGACATGCGCGACGTCTACCCGCCGACGCACTGGGCCGTCGTCGGCACGCCGCCCGCGTACGACACGCCGGACGAGGACGTCTATCTCGAAGGCCGCAACATCGTGCTGATCTCGAAGGCCGCCGTCCTGTGCGCGCGACTCGGCATCGGACCGGCTCGCGCTCGGGCCGCTCGCCGACAATCCCGTTTCCCGACGCGACGCCGGAGTTCTTCGGCGCGATGGCGCGCGCGATGTCGCTCGGCCTCGGGCGCGCGCTCGCGATCGCGACGCCGCTCGTCCACCTTCACAAGGAAGACGTCATCCGGCTGGGCCGCGAGCTCGGCGTGCCGCTCGAGCTGACGATGTCGTGCATGAATCCCGGAGGGCGATGAACACTGCGGCGCTGCAGCAAGTGCCGCGAGCGCCAGCGATGCGTTCGAAGCGGCCGGGTAGGACGAGACGATCACGCGCGCCTGGACGTAGCGCGGATTGGCGTGGAATCCGCGTCGGTCGGCGGTCAGTAGTTGGTGAGCCGAATCGTGCCGTCGCCGGTGCGGACGATGAGGCGGTGGCCGCCGTCGCCGAGGCGGCCGGTCAGCCGGCGGTTGTCGCGCGTGCCGCCGGTGGCGTTCGCGAGCGTCAGCTCGCTGCGCGCGCGGCCATCGGAGCCGGGATCGGCTTCGATCTCGGCGTTGAAGCCGTCCGGCAGCTCGACCGAGACGGAGCCATCGCTCCGTCGCGACCATCCAGTCTTCGGTCATGATCGGCGCCGCTGCGGATGCGGAGCACGATCGAGCCGTCGCCGGACCGCGCGCGCAGCGCGCCGGCGTGCCGGTGATGCGCACGCTGCCGTCGCCCGTGCGCGCCTCGACGCGGCCGGAGACGTCGTCGAGCTGGATGCTGCCGTCGCCGGTTTCCGCGAGCAGCTCGCCGGCCGTCTCGACAGCGCGAATCGAGCCGTCGCTCGTGCGCAGTTCCAGCCGTGCCCGTCGACGCGCTCGACGAGCGACGTGCGCCGTCACCGGTGCGGACCACCAGGTTCGTCTTGCGCGGCACGTTCGCGATGAACTGCGCGCTCGGCGACCGGAACGAGCCGAGGCCGACGAAGGTGCGCCGCCCGCCGGGATGCCGGGCTTCGACCTGTATTCGCTGTCCCGTTCCGCTCCGCGAGCACCTCGATCTTCGAGACCGCGTCCTTGTCCTGGCCGCGCTTCTCGATCTGCGACGACGACCTCGGGCCGGTCCCAGGACCGGACCTCGACCGCGCCGTCGAACGTGTAGAGGTGCAGTTCGACCGTGGTTTCGGCCGGAAACCGCTTTTCCTCGCGCTCGATGTAGCCCTCGTCGTCGACGTTGATCGCGCAGGCCGGCGCGACCCAGATGACCGCGAGCGGACAGGCAGACGCACGGCAGCACGCGGGAGGTCATGCTGTTCAAGACGGTACCGGGGGGGCCGAGGTTCCGCGACCAGGCCGAGCCTCCCCGCCAATCCAGGTCTGGACCGACGCGCAAGTTGCGCGTCGAGCACGACCAGATCGGCGGCGGCGCCCGGGGCGATGACGCCGTGTCCGACGAGGCCCAGCTCGCGCGCCGGCGTCGTGGCGCACATCGCCGCGGCGTCGCACGAGGTCGAGGCCGCAGCGCGGTCACCAGGCAGGCGAACACGCGATCCATCGTCGCCACGCTGCCGGCCATCGTGCCGTCGTCGAGGCGCGCGACGTCGCCGACGGTGATCGGCCTGACCGCCGAGCGCGCGCGCGCGAGCCGGCGGCAGACCGGAGCCGGCCGTGCCGTCGGTGATCGCCATGATGCGCGACGCGCCCTTGGCGGCAATCGCGATCGCGCATCGACCGCCGGATGCACGTGGTGACCGTCGCAGATGAGCTCCGCCGCGACCTCTTCGCTCGCCAGCACCGCGCCGGCGAGGCCCGGATCGCGGTGCGTCATCGGCCGCATGCGGTTGAAGAGATGCGTCGCCTGCCGGGCGCCGGCGGCAATCGCGGCCTGCGCCTTCGTCGAAGTCGCGCCGGAGTGGCCGAGCGACACGCGCACGCCGGCGGCCACGAGCGAGCGCGTCAGCGCGAGGCCGCCGTCGAGCTCGGGCGCGAGCGTCACGATGCCGATGTCGGCGCGGCAGCGATCGATCACGGTCGAGGATGTCTCCGGCCGAGAAGTCACCGGCCTCGCCTGCGCCGGACCGCGGTGTCGTGCGCGCCGGCACGCGCAGGCAGTCGGCGGCTGCGCGCCGCCGATAGTCGGGATTGATGAAGTTGCTCTCGAGATGCGCGGCAAGCACGCGTGCGGCCGCGGGATCCACGCCCTGCCGCGAGCGCGCTGACGGCGTCGAGGAAGGTCGCGAGCGCGGCGGGCGTGCAGGCCATGGACGTCGGGCAGAACGCGGTGACGCCGCAGCGCGGAAGCCGCCGCGGCGACGGCCGACACGGCGTCCGCGCCGTCGAGCACGTCGATGCCGGCCACGCCGTGCACGTGGACGTCGACGAAGCCCGGGGCCAGATGACAGCCGGGCAGATCGAACGCGCGTCTCGCTCGGCGCCGACCGCGCGCGGTCTCGTCGACGAGGTCCGCGATGCGGCCCGCTCTCGATCACGAGCGTCTGCCCCGTCTCGATGCGATCCGGCAGCACCAGACTCGCGCCGGACAGGAACGACGCGGCCGCTCACGCAGACGCTCCGGACGTCACTTCGACCTTCCGGCCGCGGAGCGGCAGCGGCCGCCGCGCCCGGTGCGCAGCAACGTCGCGGTCGACGTGCCGCAGCAGGCGGACGAGCGCGGTCTCGTCGGCGCGCCGAGCAGACGATGACGCCCGGGCTCTGGGCCGGAGGAAAGCGGCGGTCGTCGAAGAAGTCGTGGTCGAGCGTGATGAGCGTGCGGCCGAAATCGAGCGCGCGGCGAAAGTGCTCGATGTCGCGCGCGCGCCGCAGGTCGTCGTGCTCGAGGACGAAGAGCACGTCCCAGCCGAAGCTCGTGCCGCATGAACGACACGACGCCCGCGGGCAGGTTGGCGTCGACGTACACGCGCGGCGCGCCCGACCAGATCGCCAGCGATCGGCCGCAGTTCGACGCGAGCGTGCCCATGTCATGCGGCTCATCGCGGCTCTGCCCTTGGCCGCTTCGCGCGCTTCTGCGTGCGCCGCCGCGCCCTGCGTCTTCAAGTCGGCGACGAGCGCCTCGCGCGCGTGGTACAGCTCCTTGCGCTTGCGTTTGCCCGTACTGGCTGCCGACGGCGTACTCGCAGAACAGCGGAAACGCGATCGTCGAATCGCAGTAGGCGACGACGGTGTCGGGCAGCACGCCGGGATTCACCTTGCCCCAGCTCACGGCCTCCGACGGCGTCGCGCCGGACAGCCCGCCCCACACCACCTGGTCGGTCGTGATCTGGATGAAGAACTCGTTGCCGCCCTTCGGGAATGCCGTAGACCTCCCAGAGCGTCGGCTGGCCCTGCAGGTAGAAGTTCTTCGGCGAGCCGCCGCCGAGAATCACGCAGCCGTTCTTCTTGCCGGCGAGGATGATCGCGCACACCTCGTTCACGTCGAGGTTCGGATCGATCATCAGCCGGCTGCCGTTCATCAGCTCGTGCCAGGCGACGTTCATGCCGATCGAGCTGTCGCCGGGCGACGACGTGTAGATCGGCACGCCGAGCTTCGCGGCGCGCGCCACGACCGAGTACTCCTCGCAGCCGGGCCGCTGCTTGAGCAGATCCTGGCCGAGCTGGTAGTGGAACTCCGACGGTCGACACCGGGCCGTTCATGCCGGAACGCACGAGGAACTCGCGGATGTACGCGTCGGTCTCGAGCAGCACGGTGGCCGGAAACAGCACGTCGTAGATCCGGATCACGCCGGCCGCGTACAGATCGCGATCGTCCAGAAACGGCGACCCGCGGCGCAGCGTGAAGTTCAGCGCGTAGTGCAGATCGTGGTACAGATTCGCGCCGGTGCTGATCAGGAAGTCGACCAGCCCGCGCTCCATCATCTCGATGACGCAGCCGCCGAGGCCGGCCGGCGTCATCGCGCCGGCGATCGTCAGCCCGATCGTCGTGTCGTTCTTCGGCGCGAGCATCTTGTCCGCGAAGATCTTGCAGGCCTCCGACAAGCGGCCCGGCGTTGAACGCCTGGAATCCGTCGTCGATCAGCGCTGCGAATCGGCGGGATCGCCGGTCGGACGGTAGTACTTGATGGGACGGCCGCGTGAGGTACTGGCGAGGGCCGCGCGCGGGCGACCCGGGTGCGCGATATGGCACGTCGACTCCCGAATCGAGGTTAGCTTACCATTGCCGACATGCGCCAGCCCGAGCCTTCGTCGTCGATCCCCGACCTCGTGTACTGGATTCTCGCGGGCGTCGTCGTCCTCGCGTTACTCCTCGTCGTCATCGTTCTCAGGAAGGGCCGCCGGCTGCCGGGCGAGCACGTCTTTCGCGCGAGCCGGCTGAGCCGGGGCAATCGCATCTTCCCGGCGCAGGTCGTGATCACGCCGACGAGCATCACGCACCTGCACCCGCAGTGGATCGGCAAGCTCGAGGAGTCGATCCACATGGCGCACGTCGCGTCGATCAAGATCGACACGAACATCATTTTCTCGGACGTGTTCATCGAGACGACCGGCGGGCACAATCCGATCGTCTGCCACGGCCACACGAAGGGCGACGCGGTTGAGATGAAGAAGACGATCGAGAAGTTTCAGTCGGAGTACTACAAGAAGAGCCCGGAAACGCACTAGGCTCGAACTTGGCCCTGTCTAGACCCCCATCGCGTGGAAGCCGCCGTCCACCATCAGCACTTCGCCGGTCACGCCGCGGCCGGCCGGGCCGAGCAGGAAGAGCGCGGCGTCGGCGACGTCGCTGCCCTCGACCGTGCGGCGGAGCGGCGCGCGGTCGCGATAGGTCTGCAGAATCCCCGAGAACCCGGAGATGCCGGAGGCCGCCAGCGTCTTGATCGGCCCGGCGGAGATCGCGTTCACGCGGATGTTCTTCGGCCCGAGCTCCGACGCCAGGTAGCGCACCGACGACTCGAGCGCGGCCTTGGCGACGCCCATCACGTTGTAGTTCGTGAAACACGCGCTCGCTGCCGAGGTAGGTCAGCGTCAGGATGCTGCCGCCGCCGCGCTTGTCCATGAGCGGCGCGGCCCGCCGGGAGAGCGCGACGAGCGAATACGCGCTGATGTCGAGCGCCTTGCGAAACCCGTCGCGCGACGTCTCGACGAACGGCCGCGCGAGATCCTCGCGATCCGCGAACGCCACGCCGTGCACCAGGAAATCGAGGCCGCCGTAGCGCGCGTCGATCGCCGCGGCGAGCGCGTCCATCTGCTCGTCGCTCGTGACGTCGCACGGCAGGATCAGCGGATCGGCGAGCGCGGCCGCCAGCTCGCGCACGTTCTCCTCGAGCCGCTCGCCCTGGTACGTCAGCGCGAGCGACGCGCCCTGGTCGGCCGCCGCCTGCGCGATCGCCCACGAGAGCGATCGCTTGTTGGCGACACCGACAACGAGCCCGACTTTGCCGGCAAACGCGGGAGGGGGCATCGGATCCGGAACGGATCAGCGGGAGCGGTTGTTGTTGCCGCCGTTGCCGCCGCGGTGGCGGCCCGACTTGCCGTGCCGGCCCGGGCCCTGACCCGGGCCACGGCCCTGCGACTGGCCGGGCCGATCGTGGCGGAAGCCGTTCGGCGGCTGGCCGTTCCCGCCGTGCCACGCCTGCCGGAACGGACGACCACCGCGCGTCGGGCGCTGATGCATCGTGAATTCCGGAATGGGTCGTGCGGGCGGGAGCTCGCCTTCGGTGCGCGGCAGCGTGGCGCGTATCAACGGGCGATGGGCCAGCCAGCCATCGGCGGCGCGCTCGGCTTCAGTGTCGGCCGGAGCGCCGTCGTCGGCGCCGGCCGCTGCCGCCGCCGGTACTGTCCCTTCGTCCCCTCCCGGGTCGCCGCTCGGGGCGGCCCCGTCGGCGGACCCGACGGCCGGGCTGGGTGAGACGTCAGCCGGCGTGGTGGCCGTTGCGGCGTCATCCCGTTTCTTCGCGACCAACCGGCGGGGCGCTTTCGCCTCTTTGTAGACGTGCTCGGCGTCGCAGGTCGAACATCGCGTCTGGCGGATGACGTCGCCGACGAACGCGACAATCACGTGATTCGTAATGCGTCGCTCACGGGGACAGTAGTCATCGACGATGTCGCCGAGACGCAGCGGGCGCTGCTCCATTCAAAGACTCCCGACGGAACTTCAAGAAATTCCGGTTCGATCTCCGCGCAACCCCGGATACGTTCCGGGACCATCGAAACTCAGGCGCGCTCGTTCCAAGGGTCGGATTCGACCCAGACGCGGAAGGAAGTGCGTTTCTTGCAGGTCACTGGAGGATAACAACAAGCGCCTCAAAAAGGCAAATCCTTCGCGACGCCCCCGGCGCGCGTGTCAATCCACCGCAGCGCCGCCTCGAGCGCCTCGTCCCGCCCGGCCGCCAGCGCCGGAATCGAGAGCGGGATGACCTCGTCGGGGATGACGCCGACGCCCTCGAGCCGCTGGCCCGTCGAGGTGACGAAGTCGCCAATCGCGTACATCAGGACGTCGCCGTTCGGCAGCTTCTTCGTCGATGCCGGCAGCACCTGTCCCATCGTCTGCCGGCCGAACACGCGCGCCCGCCGCAGGCTCTGCAGCGCGCCCGCGAGCACTTCCGACGTGCTGGCGGTCAGCTCGTCGACCAGAATCGCGACCGGTCCCGAGAACGGCGTCACGCGGCGGCCGTCCGGCGTCACGAGGCGCGGATTCACCTTGAACTGCAGGGGCGCCTGGCGCGTCTGCATCGTGCCGAGCACCAGCGGCTCGGCGAGAAGTGACCGGCGAAGCCATTCATCATCAGCGCGAGTCCGCCCGGATTGCCGCGCAGGTCGATCACGAGACCGTCCGCGCTGCGGAACCGGTCGATCGCGGCAGCGATCGGTACGTCGACGGCGGCCATCCAGATGTTGAATCCGATGACGCCGGCCTCGCGCCCGGCTGGCGTCCGCGCGGGGCGCGCCTCGACGAGGACGTGAAGCGGCGGCAGGTTGCCGAGCTGCACCGTCTCGCCGGGATCGATCGTGCGGGCCACACGGACGTTCCGCACCTGTCCGCCCGGATCCAGAATGACGCAACTCTGCCAGTCGATCCCGCAGCGCCGTGAAGCGCTCGAAACGCGCCGCGCCAGGTTTCGAACGTGCGCGCCCGCTCGTCACGGCCACGCGCGGCGTCGATCCACTGCTGAGCCGGCTTGCCGTCGATCGAAAGCACGACCTGGCCAGGGCGCAGTCCCGCGCGCGTCGCGGAGGTATCCTGTCGCAACGCGCGTGATGACAATGCCAGCCGGCGCGATCCGGATGTCGACCGGCACCGTCGCCGAACCGGGCAGCGTGTCCTGGACCGTCGACGCCGACAGCAGCGCGAAGTGCGATCGTCCGAGCCGTTCGAGCATCGTTCGTGATCGCGTCGCGCACGCCGTCAACGGACGACGCCGCCTCGGCGCGCGGCCGCAGCTCGCGTTTGACGCCGGCCCAGTCGAGCCCGCCGAACGTCGGGTCGTAGAACGTGTCGTTGATCGTCTGCCAGACGTCGTCGAACGCTGGCGAGCGCAGGCTCGCGCCAGGTCCTGCGCCGCGCGAGAGTGACCGTCAGACAGACGAAAGACAAGTCACGCGGCCTGCAGCCGCAGGCCGGCGCCACGAATCTTCATTTGATCAGCGCCTTGATCGCCGGCGGCAGGTCGAAGGTCGTCGGCCGGCACGTTGTTGAAGTCGTAGCTGTTCACCTGCAGGACCTGTTCGATCCCGAGGCCGCGCTGCACGAGCGTGGTCGGCATCATGATGTTCTGGAACTTCTGATAGTCGCGGAACAGGCCGGTCGTCGGCACGACGCCCATCGGCGTCTCGCGCGGACCCTCGAATCCGATCTGCAGGCCGGTCTCGACGTCGAAGAACTCGATCTGCTCGTTGCCGGAGACGAAGACGACCTTCAGCTTGATCGCTTTCCGATTGTCGAACGTCTCAGTGGCCGACGACCGTGGCTTCCTTGACGTGCTCCGGGCCGTGGAGCGGCCCGTCGAACCACGCATCGTCTGCGAGCTCGGCCAGCTGCCGGCCGGCGATGAGCGCGGGGCCCGAGGCGGGGTCGATCGACCAGCCGACCTTGCCGTCGTAGCCGGATTCGATCGCGCCGATGCCCGCGATGGTGACTTTGAGGAGCAGCTTGTTGGGACGCGCCGCGGACATCTCGAAGTCGCCGTTGACGTTCTGCGCGGCCATCGTGAACGTGCCGCGCGCGCGAATCGACTTCACCTGCTTGAACGCCGCTTCCCCGCCCATCGCCTTGACGTGCCGGGCGATGACGTCTTTGGCCGTCGGCGCCGCCGCCTGCCGCGCACCGAGATCTCCGCCTTGTCCGAAAACGAGCAACGCCGCGAACACTGGAGCCACACGAACCAAACCGGGGGTCGAAACGTCTGAACATTTGGCTACTCCTGCATCCGATAATAGTGCCGGTCGCGGAGGATTGCATGCGTCTCGCCCGAACGTTCCTGTGCACGCTCGCCGTTCTTGGCCTGGCCGCGTCGGCCGGGCCGGCGCTCGAGAGCCGATGGCGGCGCCGCCCGGCGGGCAACTGGCCGCAATGGCGCGGTCCGCTGCGCGACGGCGTTTCGACCGAAACCGGTCTGCTCCCGGCCTGGCCGAAAGGCGGGCCGCCCGACTCTGGTCGATGGCGGGTCTTGGCCGCGGGTTCTCCAGCGTCTCGGTCGCCGGCGGCCGCATCTTCACGATGGGCGATCGGCGCGACGGGCAGTACGTGATCGCGCTCGACGAGGAAACCGGCAAGCAGGTCTGGGCGACGCGCGTCGGCCGTGTCTACAACAGCCCGGACGATTTCCACGGCCCGCGCGGCACGCCGACGGTGGACGGCGCGCTGCTCTACGTCGTCGACACCGACGGCGATGTCGTCTGCGCTCGACACCGCCACCGGCAAGGAGCGCTGGCGCCGGAGCCTGTCGCGCGATTTCGGCGGCCAGATGATGTCGCAGTGGACTGTTCGCGAGTCGCCGCTCGTCGACGGCGACCGCGTCGTCGTCACGCCGGGTGGATCGCGAGCGGGCATCGTCGCGCTCGACAAAGCCACCGGCGAGGACATCTGGCGCGCGACGATTCCGCGCGTCGGATCGAAGGGCGCCGACGGCGCCGGCTACTCGTCGATCGTCATTTCGAACGGCGGCGGCGTGAAGCAGTACGTCCAGCTCATGGGTCGCGGCGTCGTCGGCGTGCGCGCCTGCGACGGCGTGTTCCTGTGGGGCAACAACGAAGTCGCCAACGACATCGCCAACATCTCGACGCCGGTCGTGAAGGACAACTTCGTCTTTGCGTCGACGAGCTACGACACCGGCTCGGTGCTCGCTCGAGCTGGCGCCCGCGGCGCAACGGCCGGCGTGACGGCGACGCAGAAGTACTTTCTCGACCCCGGACGGTTCCAGAGCCACCACGGCGGGGTCGTGCTGGTCGGCGAGTATCTCTACGGCGGCCACGGCCAGAGCCACGGTTTCCCGGTCTGCATCGAGCTCGCGACGGGCAAGCTGATGTGGCCGCGGGTGCGCGGCGCGGGCACGGGTCCGCCGCGGTCATCGCAGCCGACGGGCAGCTCTACTTCCGGTACCAGAACGGCATGGTGGCGCTGATCGAGGCGACTCCGGCGCACGTACCGCGAGGTCGGGTCGTTCCAGATTCCGAATCCCCACACGCTGAGCTGGTCGCATCCGGTCGTCGCCGGCGGGCGTCTGTACCTGCGCGAACAGGATGCGCTGCACGTCTACAACGTGAAAAGATAAGCCGGGCGCGCACGGCCCGATGCTCAAAGGCACTCGGCAGGCGGTCGTCCAGCGGATCCAGCCGATCTCGATTCACGGCCAGATCTCGCTCGACGTGTTCTGGATCGATCCCGAGGATCCCGAGCAGGAGCTCCGCCACGCGCGCGTCGGCGACGAGTCCGTGCCGAGAGGCATGGACGCCGGCGACAAGGTCACGCTGCACTATCTGATGGGGATGGTCACGAAGATTACGAAGTGACGAGTCGCATCTCTCGCCCTGCTCGTTTCCGGGAATGACAGATCCAGAACACCGCCGCGAGCAGCGTACGCGCCGGCCGCGAGCGAGAGCGCGGCGCGGATAGCCGTGTGTCTGCGCGACGGACGCCGACGATCCACGGTGCGGCGGCGCTGGCGATGCGGCCGATGTTGTAGGTGAAGCCCTGCGCGGTGGCGCGCACGGCGGTCGGATAGAGCTCGGCCGTCACCGCGCCGAAGCCGCTGAAGTAGCCGGTCGCGAAGAACGACGTGACCGGGCCGAGCGCGAGCAGCGCCAGCGGATTCGCCAGTGGACGTGTAGGCCAGCACGAGCACCGGCGGCGAGCAGCAGGTACGTCACGTAGGTGCGCTTGCGGCCGATGGCGTCGCTGACGAAGCCGAACGTCACGTAGCCGAACCACGTGCCGACCTGGTTGGCGAAGATGAAGCCGTTCATCGTCGCGTTCGACAGGCCGATGCCGCCGCTCGAGGCCGGCGCGCGCAGGTACGACGGCACCCAGGTGTTGAATCCCCAGTAGGCGAACAGCGTGCACGCGTTCATCAGCGCGAGCGCGATCGTGATGACGCAGCATCGGCGCCGCCGAGCGCCTGCGCGAGCGACACGCGCAGACGTCGACGCGCGCGCGTCGCGCCACATGCGCGGCTCGTCCACGCCGGAGCGAATCCAGAGCGTGAAGCAGCGCCGGCAGCACGCCGACGAAGAACACCGCGCGCCAGTCGAGCCCGGCGACGTCCTGCACGAGCCAGTTCACGAGCGTCGCGAGCGCGTAGCCGATCGCCCACGAGCTCTGCATGAACGCCGAGCGCCTTGCCGCGATGCGATCGCGGCCACGTCTCGGACACGAGCGCGGCGCCGCTCGCCCACTCGCCGCCCATGCCGAGGCCGAGGCAGATGCGGAACACCGCGAGCTGCACCGCGGTCTGCGCGAAGCCGCACGCGGCCGTGAACACCGAATAGATCAGCACGCTCAGCATCAGCGCGCGCGTGCGGCCCCAGCGATCGGCGAGCACGCCGAACGCCAGCCCGCCGACCGCGGCCGAGAGCAGCGTCAGCGACTGAAGCGAGCCGGACGTCCGCTGATCGAGCTGCAGCGCCGCCATCAGCGATGGCAGCACGAGCGCGTACAGCATGACGTCGAACGCGTCGAGCATCCAGCCGAGCGACGCCGCGATGAGCGCGCTTGCGCGCGGCCGAGTCCGCTTCCGCCACCACTGGAACATGGACTCGACCATCAGCAATCGATGCGAGTCGATGCACTTGAGCGTCGAGCTTCGAAACTAGATCCCAGTCATCGCATTCCGCATTCATGCGTCAGACCGTCAGTGCCGTAGCCGCCGCCGCCGGGCGTCTCGATGCGCAGCCGATCGCCGGCGCGAAGGTCGCAGCTCGATCTTGCCCGGCAGCGCTTCTTCGCGTGCCGTCGCGGATCAGCGTGTTGCGGCCGCGACCGCCGGGCTCGCCGCCGCGCGCGCCGTAGGGCGCGCCGCGCCGGCGCTCGGAGAGCACGGTCACCGACGTGTCGGTCAGCATCTCGTACTCGCGCACGAGCCCGTCGCCGCCGGGGCACGCGCCGGCGCCGCCGCTGTCCGTGCGCAGCGCGTACTGGCGGATGCGCACCGGGCAGGTAGTGCTCGATCGCCTCGACCGGCGTGTTGCGCGTGTTGCTCATGTGCGTGTGCACGCCGCGAGAGCCCGGCGAGCCCGCGCCGGCCGCCCATGCCGCCGCCCATCGTCTCGTAGTACGCGAAGCGGCGGCCCGTGCGCGGATCGGTGCCGCCGAGCGTGACGTTGTTCATCGTGCCCTGGCTCGCGGCCGGCATGCGGTCCGGCAGCGCCTCGCCGAGCGCGCCGAGCACGACGTCGGTGATGCGCTGCGACGTCTCGACGTTGCCGCCGGCGACCGCGGCCGGCCGCCGGGCGTTCACGATCGATCCCTTCCGGCGCGATGACCGTGAGCGGCCGCGCGACGCCGGCGTTGTAGAGCACGTCGTCGCCGACGAGACAGCGGAACGCGTAGAGACAGGCCGACAGCGTCATCGCGTAGTTCGCGTTGACGCTGCCCTCGACCTGCGGCGTCGGAGCCGGTGAAGTCGACCGTCGCGCGGTCGCCGGCGATCGTCGACGGCCGCGCGAATCCGCACCGGCGCGCTCGCCGAAACCCGTCGTCGTCGAGCGCGTCCTCGAACGCGTAGCGGCCGTCGGGAATCGCGCGAATCGCGGCGCGGAGCACGCGCGCGGTGTAGTCCTGCAGCGCGCGACGCGTAGGCGAGCGTGCGCGCGCGGCCGTAGCGCGCGACGGTGTCGCGCAGCCGCGACTCGGCCACGCGATTGGCGGCGATCTGCGCGGTCAGATCGCCCTCGCGCTCGTCGGGCGTGCGCACGTTGGCGAGCACGAGCGCCAGCACGTCGCGATCGATCCGCCCGCGGCGCGCGAGCCGCACGGGCGGCAGGATCAGCCCTTCCTGGTAGATCTCGCGCGCGACCGGCATCGAGCCGGGGCTCATGCCGCCGACGTCGGAGTGATGCGCGCGATTGGCGACGTAGAACGTCGGCCGGCGATCGCGGCCGAGGAACACCGGCGAGACCAGCGTGATGTCCGGCAGGTGCGTGCCGCCGTGGAACGGATCGTTCAGCATCACGATGTCGCCGGGCTCCATCGCGAACGCGTCGATCGCCGCGCGCACGGACAGCGGCATCGCGCCGAGATGCACGGGCATGTGATCGCCCTGCGCGATCGTCTCGCCGGCCGCGTCGTAGACCGCGCACGAGTAGTCGAGCCGTTCCTTGATGTTCGGCGAGAAGCCCGGTCCGGCAGAGCGTCACGCCCATCTCCTCCGCGATCGAGAGAAAGAGGTTCTTGAAGACCTCGAACTCGATGGGGTGGATCTTCATCGGCACTGCGCGCTGTGGCACTCAGTCGCCTGACGGTCATCACGACGTTGCCGAAGCCGTCGACGATGAACCCGAAGCCCGGCGGAACGACGGCCGTCGCCTCGGCGCCGGTGATGACCGCCGGACCGCGCGCGCGCGCGCCGGGCGCGAGGTCGGGCCAGCGGATAGAACGCGACGGGCGTCATGCGGCCGTCGAACCGGCCGGGCCGCCTGGCGATGGCGCGTGGCGACGACGACCGCGCGCACGCGGCGTGAACGGCAGCGTCGGCTTTGTCGGTGATGCCGGCGGCCCGCACGCGCACGGCCACGACTTCGACCGGCCGCGATCGGGATTCGAGTAGCCGTAGAGCCGTGCGTGGCGCCGATCGAACTCGCGCGCGGTAGCGCGGCTGAGAGCGGCACGCGTGATCTCGTACGACTGGCCGACGTAGCGCACGTCGATCGAGCCGATCGATCACCACGCGCCGGCGACGAAGCCTTCGCGCCGCAGGTCGCGGACGGCCGCGCGCGACGAGCGGCGCGAGCCGGGCGTCGAGATCGCGCGCGACGACAGCCGCTCGGCCGGCCGCAGGACGCTCGCCGAGTAGTCGCGCGTCACGTCGGCGACGAGCATGCCGAGCGCCGACAGCACGCCGGCGTGGCGCGGCACGACGACGGTGCCGATGTCGAGCGTGCGGCGATCTCGCAGGCGTGCATGCCGCCGGCGCCGCCGAAGGCGACGAGCGCGAACCGGCGCGGATCGTGGCCGCGCTCGACGGACACGACGCGAATCGCGCGCTCCATGTTGGCGTTGGCGACGCGCACGATGCCCTCGGCCAGCTCGGCGCACGCCAAGCTTCAGGCGCCGCGCCAGATCGCGGCCGCCGCCTCGGCGCGCGCGCGACGTCGAGCGTCATGCGGCCGCCGAGGAAGAACTCCGGATCGAGCCGGCCGAGCAGCAGATTCGCGTCCGTCACCGTCAGCTCGGTGCCGGTGCCGTAGCAGACCGGCCCGGGCACCGACCCGGCGCTGTCGCGGTCCGACGCGCAGCGCGCCGCCGGTGTCGACGATAGGCGATCGATCCGCCGCCGGCGCCGACCGTGTGGATGTCGATGACCGGCAGCCGCACCGGAAAATCGCCGATCCGCGAATCGGTCGATCGTCGGCGATCGCGCCGTCGATCAGGCTGACGTCGGTCGACGTGCCGCCCATGTCGAACGAGATGACGCGGTCGAAACCGGCGGCGCGCGCGACGGCCTGCGCGCCGACGACGCCGGCCGCGGGACCGGAGAGCACCGTGCGCACGGCCTGCGCGCGCGCGAGCCGCGGCGGAAATCGATCCGCCGTTCGACTGCATGATCGAGAGACGCGTGCCGGCCCAGTCGCGTCTCGAGCGCGGCGAGATAGCGATCGATGAGCGGCGTCACGTAGGCGTTGACGACGGTCGTGCTCCACCGCTCGAACTCGCGATACTCGGGCAGCACTTCGTGACGACGCCGACACCGAGCCAGCCCGTCGCGCGCAGCCGCGCGGCGACGCGCGTCTCGTGCGCGGGATTGACGTAGGAGTGCAGCAGGCAGACCGCGACGACGTCGGCGCCGCGCGTCGCGAGCTGCGCGGACAGCCGCATCGAGCGCTCGGCGTCGAGCGGCGTCGAGGACACGCCGCCCGTCGGCGTCGAGCCGCTCGGCGAGGCCGAACGTCAGCGCCGGGTCGACGAGCGGCCGCGGCAGCGGCACGAAGATGTTGTAGAGCTCGGCCGCGTCTGCCGGCCGATGCGCAGCACGTCCTCGAAGCCCGCGGTCGCGACGAGCGCGACGCGCGCGCCCTTGCGCTCGAGCACGGCGTTGGTCGCGACGGTGGATCCGTGCACGACGTCGGCGCGCGTCCGCCGCGGCGCGAGAGTCGTCGAGGCCGGCGAGGATCGCCCGCGACGGATCGTCGGGCGTCGTGCGGAGCTTGTGGACGGCGAGGCCGTGCGCGTCCGAGCCGGACGAAATCGGTGAACGTCCCGCCCGTGTCGATGCCGATGCGCAGCGCGGACATCGTTGTAGTGCCCGTCCGCGGCCACGACCAGGCGCTAGCGAGCAGGCTACGTCGGAGCGTGGCACTACAGTCGCCGGCGACTCCGATGCTACTCACCAGCGGCGTCACATGGACTAGGCCAATACGCAGGACTAAGGCCAAAAAAAAGGCCCGCGTGACGCGGGCCTTTCGCGGGCAACCTGGCTCCCCAGCTCTTTACGGCACTTGCCGCAAATTCAGGCTACCCGCGCCCATTCTACGCAAGTGGTGTGCCGACACGCGCGCTCGGTTTTCTCGCGATCGGGGATCGATCTCGCGCGACCGCTATGTAGAACTTCCTCTGCCTGGCAAAGATTACAGGTCTGTGCCACTAGAGTATTCGATGGACTCGAGCGACACTCGGTCAGACCATCGCGCCTTCGGGATACTGCAGCGCGAGCTTGAGTTCCTTCGCGAGCTGATCGACGGTCGATCCCGATCGCTTCCAGGCGCCGTCGGTCTCGAAGCGCAGGTCGCCGATGCGGCGGCCCCACGGCGCGATGACGCGGCCGATCGCGCGGAAGTCCGCGCGATCGGCGTGCTGCTGATCGAGCCGCTGCACGATGTCCGGCGCGACGCGGATGAACGCGCGCAGCGCCGGCGCGGTACTTGATGCTGTACTTCCGGCCGTTCCAGGCCGCGCCGAACACGACCGCGACCTGCCGGAAGTAGTTCACGAAGAACTTGCTTCGCCTCGTCGCGGAACTCGTCGCCCTTGCGGCCGGAGCCGAACGCGTCGGTCGCGAACAGCTTCTTCAGCTCCTGCGCGAGCGGCGCCTGCGCCACGCGGCCGTGGCCGACGCCGAGCAGCTTGATCTCGCCGTAGAGCGGCGAGTCTTCGCGTCTCGCTCAGCGCGCGCACGACGTCGTGCGCCGCGGCCAGATTCTCGTCGCGATAGAGCTGCCGGCCCGACAGCGACACGAGGTGCGACGCGTTCAGCCGCGTGTGCTTCGCGTTGATCGTGACGAACATCTGGACGACGTGATCTTCGGGCAGGCGATCGAAGATGACCGCCGGCACCGTGAAGTTCTCGCCGCCGAACTGCTCCATGCCCGCGTGCAGCGCGAGCAGCCGATGCTGGCCGTCGATCGCGCGCAGGATGCCTTCGCGCTCGGGCACCTTCAGAATGCCGAGCGACGGATCGCCGGCGATCGGCTCGAACTTCAGCGGCTCGTCGCACGAGATGATGACGGCGCCGGGAATCGACGGCAGATCGCGCGCCTGCCGGCACTGCTCGTAGTACGCGACGAGCTCGTCGATCTTCTTGCGGATGATCTGGCGCTGGTAGGCCTTCTCGCTCGACGCGATGCGGCGCTCGAGCAGATCCCAGCGGACCTTCGACTGGCGCGCGCTGCCGCGGACGCCCGGCGCCGTGCCCTGCTCGCCGTAGCTCAGCACCTCGAACCGGACGAGCTTGTCGATGTCCTTGGCGGTCAGCGAAGCCTGATAGAATTGCACGCCAAATTGCTGCATTCGAAGCGCGGCGACGCTGATCATAGGCAGGCAGGGCCCTTTCGTGCCCCGAGCACGCCCACGGCGTAGCGGCGTGTCGCCCGCGATTGTATGTGCCCGCGGTGCACAATCTCAAGCCTTCCCGCCGGTTCGGCCGATCGTCCGAGGCGACTGACGCGACGTAACGTCAGCTAACTTATCTGTCAAGGAGTTACTGTCAATGAACGCTCACGGCACCTCCCGCCGGCGACTCTGGACTCTGGCCTTGGCCTCGCGGCTGATCCTGCTCACGGTCGCCGTCACGCCCGGCCCAGCAGTGGGTCACCGAGACGCGCGATCCGAAGCAGACGCAGGACGAAGACTTCGCGAAAGCCTACGAGGAGTGGACGGGCGAGCCGCGCTACGGCAGCCCGCTCGTCGACCATCTGCCGAAGGTGCCGGGCATCCCGACGCCGAAGGACGTGCTCGGCTACCACATCGGCGCGCCGCAGCAAGCTCACCTACTACGCCGACATCCTGAAGTACTACCGCGCGCTCGCCGCGGCGACGCCGCGCGTGAAGATCGAGACGATCGGCAAGTCCGACGAGGACCGCGAGCTCGTCGTCGTCTGGGTGTCGTCGGACGCGCAACATCAAGAACCTGCAGCAGAATCGCGACAACCTCGCGAAGCTCGCCGACCCGCGCGGCCTGACCGACGCGCAGATCAAGCAGCTCATCGCCGACGACCAAGCCGCACTACCACCTCATGGGCGGCCTGCACAGCGGCGAGACCGGGCCGTCGGAAATGCTGATGGAGCTGGTCTACCGGCTGGCGACGGAGACGTCGCCGTTCATCTCGCAGATTCGCGACAACGTGTTCGTGTCGGTGACGCCGGTCGCCGACGCCGACGGGCGCGATCGCAACGTCGATTGGTTCTATCGCGGACTCAGGAGATGCAGCGCAGGTCGCCGGCGCGCGGTGCGACGGCTGCGGCAGGTGCGACGGCTGCGGCAGGTGCGCCGGCGGCTGCCGCGCCAGCGGCTGGCGGCGGCCGCGGCGGCGGCGGCGGACATCGGTGCGCGCTGCCGTACTGGGGCAAGTACGTCTACCACGACAACAACCGCGACATTAACCTGTCGCAGGTGTCGATGCGCGCGATCACCGACTGGTACTACACCGCGCATCCGCCGATCATGCACGACCTGCACGAAGTCGCTGCCGCTGCTCTACACCTACAGCGGCGGGCCGCCGCAGAATCCGAATCTCGATCCGCATCCTCTTCGCCGAGCTGCCGTTCTTCTCGAACTGGGAGCTGGCGCAGATGACGAAGTGGGGCATGCCGGGCGTCTACACGCACGCGTTCATGGACGGCTGGTCGCCGGGCTATCTCGGCTCGGTCGCCTACAACCACAACGGCATGATGAGGATGTACGAGACGCAGTCGGGCCGTGACGGCGGGCCGGGTCCCGCTACGGGCGGCGGCGCGGTGGCGGCGGTGCGGCGGCGGCGGCGGTGCGGCAGGCGGCGGACGCGGCGCCGGAGGTGGACGCGGCGGGCGCGGCGGCGGCGGACGCGGCGGTGACGCGGCGGCGGCGGCGCCGGCTGGCGGAGCGGCAGCTGGCGGCGCGGGAGCCGGCGGCGGGCGGCGCGGCCGCGCCGGGCCAGACGCCGCCACCGAGCGTGGCGCGGGCGCGGCGCAGGCGGCGCGCCTGGCGGGGCGCCGGCGGGCCGCGGCGGCGCCGGTGCCGACGGGCCGCGGCGGCGGTCAGGATCGCGAGTGGTATCGCGGCATTCCGGTTCCGCCGGGCGCGGCGAACAACTTCACGCGCCGCAACAACACGAACTACATGCAGACGGGCGTGCTGTCGTCGCTGCAGCTCACGTCGATGTTCCCGAACCTCGTCGCTCGAGAACTTCTACACGAAGACGAGGAACTCGATCGAGCAGGGCAGAACGCAGGCGCCGTTCGGCTACGTCATTCCCGTGCAGCGCGACATGACGAAGCCGGCCGAGCTCGTGCGCATCCTGCGCGCTGCAGGGCATCGAGGTCGGCACAGACGACGCGGAGCTCAAGATCGGCGACGCGACGTATCGGCGCCGGGCTCGTACGTCATCAAGGGCGGCCAGCCGTACTGGCGGCTCGCGAAGAACCTGCTCGAGAAGCAGGACTATCCGGATCCCGCGCTCCGCACGTACGACGACAGCGGCTGGACGATGGGCTACGCGTTCAACGTGGACGTGAAGGAGATCCGCGACAAGGCGGTGCTCGACGTGCCGGCGCCGCTCGTCAAGGCTGACGGCGCTCAAGGGCAAGATCACCGGGCACCGGCACGGCGGGCCTCGCGGTCGCGCACTACGGCTCGAACAACATGATCGCGTTCCGCTACAGGCTGCGGAACGTCGCCGATGAAGATCGCCGAGAAGACGTTCACGGCGGACGGCGTCGAGCTTCCCCGCCGGCTCGTTCATCGTCACCGGCTCGCCGGACGATCTCCAGGCGGCGCGCGCGGCGGCCGAGTCGCTTGGGCTGACGGCGGTCGCGCTGTCGGCGACGCCGGCCGTCGCGACGCACGACGCCGATGTGCCGCGCGTCGCGATCTACTCGCAGTGGAGCGGCACGCAGGAGCTCGGCTGGTACCGGCACGCGTTCGATCAGTTCGGCATTCCGTTCGATCTCATCTACAAGGAGCGCGTCAAGAAGGGCAACCTGAAGGCCGACTACGACGTGATCCTCATGGCGGCGCAGAACATCAGCCGCGCGCAGGTCATGGCGGCGCCGGCGGCGCGCGCCGCAGCCGTACCAGAAGAGCGACAAGTACAAGTTCCTCGGCATGTACGGCGAGACGCCGGACATGAGCGGCGGCTTCGGCCAGGAGGGCGTCGACGCGTTCGAGAAGTTCCTCGAAGCCGGCGGCACGCTGATCACGACGCTCAGCGCGGTGCGCTTCCCGATCGAGTTCGGATTCGCGCAGATCGGTCGACACCGAAGCGGTCGCCGGGCGTCAACGCGCAGAAGCCGCTCGTGCAGGCGGAGATCGTGAAGACCGATCATCCGGTGTTCTACGGCTACGCGGACAGGATCTTCCCGATCAAGTACGGCCAGGGCCAGCAGCGTTCTTCCGCGTCGGCGTGGCCGATCAGGGCAACGTGCTCGCGCGGTTCGTCGGCGGCGACGCGTCGGTGCTGAGCGGCCTGATGGTCGGCGCCGAGGCGATCCGCGGCCGCGCGTTCGCGGTGGACATCCCCGAGGCGTTCCGCGGCAAGGGCCGCGTGCATCATGTTCGCCGAGCAACCCGATCTACCGCTGGCAGAACCACGGCGAGTTCAACATGGTGTTCAACTCGATCGTGAACTGGAACGACCTCGGGACGCAGAAGCTCAGGCGGGCCAGTTCGACGTCTGAGCTGGCCAGGCTCGCGAAGCCGAAGAAGCAGCTGACGTTCGGTTTCTGCCTCCTGCTTGACCCGCCGCATCGCCGTCCGGGCCGCGACGCCGCCGGCGCGCTCGAGCGAGACGGCGATCGCGTCCGGAGCGGTGACGGCGACGTTCGGCGGCACGGTCAGCATGCCGGTGCCGTTCGCGTCGACTGTGAACGTGCCGCCGCTGACCGCCGGCTGGGTGCCCGTGACCAACCAGAGCTGATAGACCTGTGACACGTCGATTGCCGGCAGACCCTGGGCGCTGAAGACCACGCCCTGCGCCTGGCTCCAGAAGCCGCGCGCGACGGCGTTGGGCGCCTCGGCCGTGCCTTTCAGATCCACACGAATCAGATCGGGTGACGTCAGCACGCGCACAGTCGTCCTCAGCGCAGCTGCGTCACGCCGCGCTTCCAGCAATTCGTTGCGCAGCGACGCCGCCTGGGCAGAGGCTTGCGTCGCCATGTCGCGCAGGGTGGCGACCTGGCCCCGCATCGACATCGCGTAGATACCAGCGGCCACGGCCAGCGCGAGTGACGCGGCCAGCGCCAGCGGGCTCGCGCTCCAGCTTCGGCGCGGACCCGGCGCCTCGGACGTCACCGGCTTCGCCGGAGTCGGAGCGGCCGCGCCCGGCAGCCCGCGCTGCGGCTGCGAGGTCGCATGCGCGATCACGAAGGCCTTGAGCGACTCGGGCGGCGCCACCGGTTCGGTGGTGAGACCGATGCCGGCGACCACACGCCGCATGACGAGCAGCTCGGTCTGACAGGACACACACGTCACGAGATGCGCCTCGAAGGCGCGTTTCTCGTCGGCGTCGAGCGCGCCGATCGCGTAGGCGCCCAGCGCGTCTTCGAATTCGCCGTGGGGAGTCGGGTTCATACTCATGACGTCAGCGCCATCCGCAGGGTCATCATCGCGGTCCGCAGGCGCGTCTTCACCGTGCCGAGCGGCACGCCCGTCCGCTCGGCGATTTCCGTATGGGTCAGCCCCTCGTAATAGGCCAGCTCGACGAGCGTCCGCTGATTCTCGGGCAGCTCGCCGAGCGCACCCCGGACGTGTTTCACTTCTTCCTCTGAGATCGTCACCGCCTCGGGCGATCGGACGGTGGACACGAGCGCCGGCGCCGACGACGGCTCGACACCCGTGACTTGATCGGGGCGGGCCTTTCTGGCGCGGAGCCGATCGATCGCACGCGTGCGCGTGAGCATCACAATCCAGCCCGCTACGGTGGCGCGTTCACGCTCGTACCGGCGGGCGTCGCGCCACACCTGGGCGAAGACGTCCTGGACGACCTCCTCGGCCAGATCCGGCTGAGGCAGGATCCGCCGCGCCAGCCCGTAGGCCACCGACGCGTGCCGATCGTAGAGCTCCCCGAGCGCGTCCCCCGATCCGCGGGCGACCGCCTGGATGAGCTGCCGGTCGAGCTCGGCATTCGCGTCCCGAAGGGCAGAATCCTGGAGTTTCAAGCCGCTCTCACATTGCTACGCACGGACGGGGATTCCGGATTCTAGCGCGGCAGGACTGTTAATGGGGCAATGAGGCAATGGGCCCCGCCTTCGCTGGACGCTCGCTTCGCGAGCAGCTTCCGCCTTCGCCAAGGCTACGGCGGACCGCCGAAGCCGCGCGTGAAACGCGCGCTCGGCGAAGGCGGTCGGCGCGGCAGGCCGTGTCGAGCCCCAAGCCCCAAGCGCCAAGAGCCGAGCGCCGACGTGAACGCCCAGAATCCAGCCGTCGGCGCCCCCCGTAGTCAGAGGAGGACACGGCAGCACATGCCGGGACATTCACGAAGGAGTGCGACATGAGGATCAGATCAGTGGTGATGGCGGGCCTGATGGCGACGGCCGTCGCAGCGCACGCGGCCCAGGAAAAGACGGTCATGGTGGGCGGCGAGTCGATGTTTCCGTCGAAGAACATCGTCGCCAACGCGGTGAACTCGAAGGACCACACGACGCTGGTCGCGGCGGTGAAAGCGGCCGGTCTGGTGGACACGCTGATGGGCGCCGGGCCGTTTACCGTGTTCGCGCCGACCAACGCCGCGTTCGCCAAGCTGCCTTCCGGCACGGTGGACATGCTGTTGAAGCCCGAGAACAAGGGCACGCTGACGAAAGTGCTGACCTACCACGTCGTCGCGGGCCGGCTCGACGCGGACGCGCTCATGAAGAAGGTGCGCGACGGCAAGGGCACGGCCGAGCTGCAGACCGTGAGCGGCGGACGGCTGTGGGTGACGCTGAACGGCGCGAAGAATCTCGTCCTCAAGGACGAGACGGGCATGTGGGTCGAGATCTCAACCTACGATGTCTTCCAGTCGAACGGCGTCATTCACGTGGTGACGAGCGTGCTGATGCCGAACTAAGGGGTCAGGTCGCGGGGTCAGGTCTTGCAGCGCGATGTTGCAAAACAAGACCTGACCCCCTCTATCGATGTACCTTGTGGCTCGTCGTCAACTCCACGTCGGGATTGAGCGTGTTCCACACCGAGCAGTACTTGGTGACCGAGAGGTCGATGGCGCGGGCGATGACCTTGTCCTCGATGTCGCCCTTGATGTCGAAGTGCAGGCTCATCGACATGAAGCGCCTGGGATGCTCCGGCGCCCGGCGTCCGTCGAGCTTCACTGACAGCGCGCTGAACTCGCACCGCCCTTTCTGAATCACGTGCACGACGTCCATCGCCATGCACGCCATCACGGCGTACGCCAGCGCCTCGGGCGGCGACGTGATGCCGGGTGTGCCGCTGTGCAGCTCGATCGCCGGACTGCCCCAGCTGTTCCTGAAGCGCATGTCGCCGCCCCAGTCGAGTGACAGCGAAACCGTGTCCGATGGCTTCTTCGGGGCCGGCTCCGGCTCCGGCGCGCGCGTCTCTTCCGCCGCGATCGCCGGCCGTGGCGAGCCGGACGGCGGCGTCGGCTGCGCCTCCTCTTCATAGATTCGTCGAAACGCGCCGAGGATCGCTTTACCGGACGACGTGACCGCGTTGATCCTGAAGCCGGTCATCTCCGCGAGCTCGTCGACGACGGACGTGGCGGTCGGATCGAACATCGCCACGGTCAGCGTGCTGCCGATCTTCGCCACCGGCATCAGGACGTGCGTCCGTGCAAAGTTGCGATCGACCAGGCCCGCGAGCGTCCGGTCGATCACGACGTTGTCCAGATCGAGGTACGGGACGTTGAGCTGCAACCCAAGCGCCTGCCGCATCGTCTCGTCGGTGACGTAGTTGAGCTTCAGGAGCGCCTGGCCGATCGGCAACTTGAGCCGGGCCTGTTCTTCGAGGGCGTGAGCGAGCTGTGACTGGGTGATGGATCCGTTTTGCAGCAGGATCTCGCCCAGTCGAGACCGGGGCTGCGTCGCGTCGCGCGTGTCCAAGAGGTCATTATAAATGCGGCAGCCTTGCACTAGACTGGTGGGACGTTCGGGTCCTGTCGGAGGAGACCCTGTGGAGACAGAACGCAGGAAGCACCCACGCATCGCCCGCCCCATCGAAGCCACCTGGCGGGGCGCGTCAGGCGCCACCACGTGCCGGATCGGCGACCTGAGCCTCGGCGGGTGCTTTATCTACAGTCGTGCCACGCCATCGAAAGGCGAAGAGACGACCGTCATGACGACCGTCGCCGACTGGTCCGTCGCGTTGACGGGGACCGTCGTGCACCTGGATCCCGGCATGGGATTCGCGGTGCGATTCCACAGCCTGTCCGGCGTCCAGCTCGAAGACCTGCGAAGAATTCTCGAGGCGCTGAACTCGTAGCGCGGATTGAGTACGTTGCAGCGGGTGGCGACTTGCCGCGACGGCAGCTGGGGGGTGCGGCGTCCGAAGAGGCTCGAGCCGATCAGCCACGCCACCGGCAGCGCGACGAGCAGGTACGTGAGGTACTGGCCGTACACGCCGTCGGGCCCGTACGGCTCGGTGGCCCAGTGGAGCGCTTCCGAGTTCGGAATCCCGATGTTCGCTTCGGTCAGCTCGTGGAACCCGTAGAGCACGAGCTGCACGACGAACACGAGCAGGAAGACCGCGGTCACCTGGAAGAACCGGGAAAGATTCACGCGGTGGCCGTATCGCGACCAGAGCCACGCGACCGTGGCGGCGGCCAGTGTGCCGGCGATGGCGCCGAAGATCAGCGACTGGTCCGACACCTGCGTCAGGAGCGCGTTCATGAGCAGCGCGGTCTCCATGCCTTCGCGCGTGATCATGAGCACGGTGAAGCCGAGCACGCCCACGAACGCCGCGCGGCCGATGCGCTGCGCCGACGTCTCGAGCCGGCTTTCGATCTCCGATTTCATCCGCCGCCCCGTCCGCCACATGTGAACGATGAGCGTCGTCACGAGCACGGCGGCCACGAGCGCGAGCACGCCTTCCCACAACGCCTGATTGCTCGTCTGCTGCAGGGCGAATCCCATCCCGATGCTCGCGGCCACGGAAATCGCGATGCCCCAGTGCACGGCCGGAATCAGCCGGTGCCGACCCGTCTTCCTGAGGTACGCCAGGCTGATGGCGATGATGAGGAACGCTTCGAGCCCTTCCCGCAGAGTGATGACGAATGACTGCAGCATGATGGATGAGACCCGCAAAGACGCGACGGCGTTAAATGAGACTCGTCTCGTTTAGCGAAAGCAGAATATCGGACGAAGTCGGACCAGTCAAGTCGGATTAGTTCCGCACCGAGTCACAACGTATTAGGTCTACAATGTAGGCCATGTCGGCGGCCCCCTATCTCGGCGAGCTCGAACATCTGCTGCTGCTCGCGATCCTCCAGTGCGGCGACGACGCGTACACGGTGCCCATTCGCGAAGTCCTGGCCGAGCGGAGCGGGCGGCGGATCGGGCGCGGCGCGCTGCACACGTCGCTCGACCGGCTGCAGACCAAGGGCCTCGTCATGTCGCGACTGGGCGAGCCGCTCGCGATTCGGGGCGGCCGCGCGCGCCGGTACTTCGCGGTGACGGCAGCCGGCCTCGAGGCGATTCGCACCGCGCGCGCGGCGATGGCCAACCTGTCGCAGGGCCTGGACTCCGTCATCGGCAGACAATGACCTCGACCGCACCGTCATCGGACGATCGCCCCGCTGCGCCGCCCAGGCTGGCCGCTCGGCTCGCACGGCTCGCGACGAGCGGCCTGCCGTTCAGCGACACCGCGCTTGGCGATCTGGCCGAGGAGCGGCTCGCGGTCGCCGCGGAACGCGGACGGCTCGCCGCAAACGTCTGGTACTGGCGGCAGGCGCTCGCTCTCTCGGCGCACGGGCTCGGCCGGCTGATTCGGGGCGGCTGGCACGTCCTCGCCACGCTGCTGTTCATAGGAGATCGCCCCATGTCCACGCTGCTCCAGGAAGTTCGCGTCGCGCTGCGCGGGCTGGCTCGTTATCCGCTCCTCACGGCCACGATCGTGTTGACGCTCGCGATCGGGCTTGGCGCCAACGCCGCCGCCTTCTCTCTCCTCGACTCGCTGGTCTTTCGTCCGTTCGACCTGAAAGAGCTCGATCGGCTCGCCGTCATCGCCGAGTACGGCGATCGCGAGCCCTTCCCTCGCGACTCCGTGTCACCGGCCAACTTCCTCGACTGGAAAGCGCAGGCGTCGTCATTCGATCGCATGGCGGTGTTCGCGTGGTGGCAGGTGAACCTCGCGAGCGGCAGCGAGCCAGAGCGCGTCCAGGGATTCCGCGTGTCGAGCGAGTTCTTCTCCACGCTCGGGCTGACGCCGGCGGCCGGCCGGTTCATCGAAGATCGCGACATGACGAGCGACGGTCGCGTCGTCGTGCTGAGTGACGGCCTCTGGAAGCGGCGCTTCGGCTCGCGGCCCGATATCGTCGGCCAGACGGTCCGGATCGACGGCGAGCCGTACGAGGTCATCGGCATCGCGCCGCCGGACTTCACGATTCCGATGGGCTCGGTGCTGTGGGGCGCGTGGAAGCTTTCTCCGGACGAACAGCAGGATCGACGCACGCGCTATCTGACGGTCATCGCGCACCTCGCGCCGGGACGCACGCTCGATCAGGCGGAGTCGGAAATGGCCGTGATCGGCGACCGCCTGCTGAAGCAGCACCCGCGCGAGAACGAAGGCCTGACGGTCCGCGTGCATTCGTTCTCGGCGGGCCTCACCGATCCGGGTATCGATCAGATTCTCGGCATGATTCAGATCGGCGCGCTCCTGGTCCTTGGCATCGGCGGCGCGAACATCGCGAACCTGCTCCTCGCGCGCGGCGCGGATCGGCAGCGCGAGATCGCCCTGCGGCTGGCGATCGGCGCCGGGCGGGCGCGGCTGCTGCGCCAACTGCTCGTGGAGAGCGCCGTGCTGGCGGCAATCGCCGTGCCGGTGTCGCTCGCGTTCGCCTCGGGCGCGCTTCAGCTTCTCGTCAACGGGATGCCGCCCCGAATCATCCCGTTCGTGCCCGGCTGGCACAACATCGACATCGATCCGCGACTGATCCTGATCATCTCGGTGACGGCCGTGGCGGCCTCGGTCGCCTTCAGTCTCTTCCCGGCGCTGCAGTCGTCGCGGCCGAATCTCGTGACGTCGCTCAAGGAAGGCGGCCGCAGCGTGGCCGGCGGCCGATCCGGCGGCGTGCTGCGGGGTGCGCTGGTCGTCGGGCAGATCGCACTCGCGGTCCCGCTGCTCGTGGCGACCGGACTCACCGCGAGCGCGACGGACCAGTACGCGCACGGTCCGCAGGGGTACGAGCCGAACGGTGTCGTGACGCTGCGGACGGTCCTGCCTGAGGCGACGTTCCCGGAGCCCGCACAGCGCCGGCTGTTCGCGGAGCAGCTCATCGAGCGTGTGCGGCAGATTCCTGGCGTCGCCAACGCGGCAACATCTTCTGCTGTGCCGTCCGGAGACAGCAATCCCTCGCGCGAGCTCCTGATCGATGGCCGTGCGGACGAGGGTCCGGGACGCCGGCCGCGCGTGCCGTACCGCGTCGTCTCCGCCGGCTACTTCGACACGCTTCGCCTCCCCCTCCTCGAGGGCCGCGAGTTCAACGCGACCGACGCTGCCGACGCCTGCGCCGGCGGCTGTGGTCAGCAGGACGCTGGCGACGCAACTCTTCCCCGGCGAGTCCGCCCTCGGCCGGCGCGTACGTATCGCCGACACGGAGGATCAACGCTGGATCACGATCGTCGGCGTGTCCGGCACCGTGATCGACGACTGGTTCGATCGCCGGCACGGCCCGACGCTGTACATGCCGATGCCGCAAAGGCCGACGTTCGCCGTGAACCTGGTGGCGCGCTCGGATCTGGATGAGACGGCGCTGGCGTCGCAGTTGCGGGAAGCGCTGCGCTCAGTCGATCCCGCGCAACCTCCCGTGCACGTCATGAGCATGACGCGCCTCGTCCAGGAGCGGACGACGGGTCTTCAGATGATCAGCGCGATGATGGGCGTCCTCGGCGTGCTGGCACTGATCCTCGCGTCGCTCGGACTCTACAGCCTGATGTCGTATCAGGTGCGCCAGCGCCGCCACGAGATCGGTGTGCGCATGGCGCTCGGCGCCTCGCGCGGCGGCGTCGTACGGATGACGATCCGGCGCGCGTCGTGGCTCGCCGTCATCGGTGTCGCGATTGGCCTCGTCCCCGCGTTCCTGCTGGCAGGCGTCATCCGCGGCATCATGTTCGGCGTGGTCACCCCGGGGGTCGCACTCTACGCCGCGATCGTGATCGCCGTCGTCGGCATCGCGCTGCTGGCGAGCGTGATCCCCGCGCGTCAGGCCTCGCAGGTCGATCCGGCCGTAGCGCTCAGGGGTGAATGACACATTGGGAGATTTAGAGATTTAGAGATTTGGAGATTTAGAGCTTCACGTCTGAATCTCTAAATTTCTAAATTTCTAAATCTCCAAGTCTGAAATCCTGAACGTCCTACCGGGATCTATGTAAGTAGTCCGCTGTCACTGTCGCCATGGCGCGCATGCCGACCTTGAGCGCTTCTTCGTCGAGGTCGAAGTACTCCGTGTGCCACATCGCCGTGATCTTCTTCTCGGGATTCGCGACGCCGAGGAAGAAGTAGAAGCCGGGGATCTTCTGCTGGTAGTACGCGAAGTCCTCCGCCACCATCTGGGGCGGCGCCGCGACGAGGTGGTCGGCACCGACGACGGCGGTGAGCGCGGGCAGTGAGGCGGTCACGAGCGCCGGATCGTTGAACGTGACCGGCGCGTTCTGGATGTACTCGAACGTGTAGCTCGCGCCGCGGCTCGCAGTCACGCCCTTGAGAATCGCTTCCATCATCGACTTCACCGTCTCGGGTCCGTCCTTCTTGAGCGATCGGACCGTGCCGGTCAGCGTGACGCTGTCGGCGATGATGTTGTAGCGGCTGCCGCCGTTGATCATGCCGACGCTCACGACCGTCGGTGTACGCGCGTCGATCTGCCGGCTCGGGATCGTCTGGAACGCGGTCACGATTTCGGCGGCGATCGGCACCGGATCGATTCCGGTGTGCGGCATCGCGCCGTGCGTCTGCTTGCCCACGATCCTGATGGAGAACCGGTCTGAGCTGGCCATCGCGGAGCCGCTGACGTAGCCGATCTGGCCGACGCGCATCTCCGGCTGAACGTGCAGGCCGAAGATCGCGGCCGGCGTCGGATTCTGGAACGGCCAGTCCTTCAGCACCCGCTGGGCGCCGCTCGGGCCGCCGTCCGGATCGCCCTCCTCGGCCGGCTGGAACAGGAAGACGACGGTGCCGGGCAGTTCGGCGCGGAGACGAGTGAAGATCTCCGCGACGCCGAGCGCGATCGACGTGTGACCGTCGTGGCCGCACGCGTGCTTGACGTTCGGCACCGTGGACTTGTACGGCACGTCGATGAGCTCGGGCACCGGCAGCGCGTCCATGTCTGCGCGAATCGCCACGATCGGACCCGGCCGGCCGCCTTTCAGGATGCCGACGACGCCCGTGATGCCGATGCCCGTGCGCACCTCGTCGAACTTCAACGCGCGGAGCTTGTCGGCGACGAGCGCGGCCGTGCGCTTCTCACGAAACCCGAGCTCCGGGTGACGGTGGATGTCGCGCCTGATCTCGACGATGGCGGGAAAGATCTCCGCCGCGATCGTGTCGATGCGCCCGCGAAACGCGGCGGGCGTGGTCGGCGTCTGGGCGGACGATGACCGCCGTCGCAAGGACAGTGCCGACCAGCGCAAAACGAAGGGATCGGAGTCATTGGTCCTTTCGTCGCGGCTCACAACCCGCGGTACGTCTACGCGTACGGCTCACTATAATCGGTCAATGACGAAGGCGCTCCTGCTGCTTGGATTGCTCATGATGCGTGGTTCCGCTCGTGGCGGGGGACCTGCAGACGCCGCCCGATCCGATGCTCGACCGCGCCAGGCGGCTGCTGCGCGACACGCCGGTCATCGACGGCCACAACGACTACCCGTGGGCGGTGCGGCAGAAGGCGGGCGGCGACCTCGCGAAGCTCGACTCCGCCAGCCGCAGCCGTCGATCATGACCGACTTCGCGCGGCTGTCCAGCCGGGCGGCGTCGGCGGACAGTTCTGGTCCGTCTACGTGCCGTCGCCGGCGCCCGGCACCGATCCCGCGGCGTCCGTGACGCAGACGCTCGAGCAGATCGACATCGTGCACCGGATGGTGGCGCGCTATCCCGACAAGCTGGCGCTCGCGCTCACCGCCGACGACGTCGAGACGAGCATCAGCGCAGGGAAAGATCGCCTCGCTCATCGGCATGGAAGGCGGGCACTCGATCAACTCGTCGCTCGGCGTCCTTCGCGCATATGTACCGGCTCGGCGCGCGCTACATGACGCTCACGCACAGCCTGAACGTGCCGTGGGCCGACTCGGCGACCGACACGCCGACGCTCGACGGCCTGTCGCCGTTCGGCGAGGAGGTCGTCCGCGAGATGAACCGGCTCGGCATGCTCGTCGATCTCAGCCACACGTCGCCGGCCACGATGGCCGACGCGCTGCGGGTGACGACGGCGCCGGTGATCTTCTCGCACTCGTCGGCGCGCGCGCTGACCGACGTCCCGCGCAACGTGCCCGACGACATCCTGCGGCAGATGCCGAAGAACGGCGGCGTCGTCATGGTGACGTTCGTGCCGGGATTCGTCTCGCAGGAGGTGGCCGACTACGACAGGCGCGAGACGGCGGAGCGGACGCGCCTGACGAAGGAGCTCGCCGGGAATGCCGACGCCGTGACGAAAGCGATCGACGCGCTGGCGCGCCGCGAACCCGGCCCCGCGCGCGTCGCTGCATCCAGGTCGCCGATCACATCGACCACATCCAGCAAGGTCGCCGGCATCGATCACGTCGGGCTCGGCGGCGACTTCGACGGCATCACCAGCGTCGTCATGGGCCTCGAAGACGTCTCGACGTATCCGCTGCTTGATCGCCGAGCTGCTGCGGCGCGGCTACACGGACGACGACATCAGGAAGATCGCCGGCCGCAACATCCTGCGAGTGCATGAAAGCCGCCGAGGCGGTCGCCTCGAAGCTCCAGGGCGGGAAGTAGCGAGCCGGTGCCGATCACCATCGTCGCACTCGGCGACTCGACGACGGCGGGCACGCCGCTCTTCAATCGCCGGTCGAAGCGCCGCCGGACGGCCGCGGCGACGAGCGCAGCCAGTTCGCGTACTGGCTGATGCAGGCGCATCCGGACTGGCGCGTGCTCAATCGCGGCGTGAACGGCGAGCGCAGCGATCAGATTGCCGCGCGCTTCGATCGCGACGTGCTCGCGCATCGCGCCGCAGGCGGTCGTCATCATCGCCGGCGTGAACGACGTCTATCAGGGCCGGCCGGCCGAGCACGTGACCTCGCGCTGCTGCGGCGATGTACGAGCGCGCCGCGACGCGCGGGCATGCCGGTCGTCGCCGGCTCGATCGTGCCGTACAACACGGCCACGGCCGAACAGAACCAGCAGATGCACGCGATCAATGAGTGGATCCTGGCCGCGGCTGCGCAGCGATTCGAACGTCGATCTTTGCCGACACGCGCAAGGCCGCCGCCGCCGCGGACAACCTCGATCGGCTGTCGGGATCACCGGACGGCCTCCATCCTGACGTCGACGGCTATCGACGGATGGCCGAAGCGCTCGAACCGGCGATTGTGAAGGTGCTGGCCAGGCGAACCACTACGGCTGCGAGCGACGAGTCACCAGAGCGCTGACACGGTTTCTTAGACAAGGGCTTTCCCGAGAACACCAGGCAGTTCGCCCGGCCGATCGACGCTCCAGTCGGCCGTGTCCAGTCCGTCCTCGCCGCGGAAGTGACCGAAACCATAGAGCGCGACGACGACGCGGACTCCCGCGTTGCGTGCGGTGCGGATGTCCACCATCGAGTCGCCGACGACGATCGTCTGCTCCGGTGTGACGCCCGCCTGCTCCATGAGGTACCGGAGCGCCGCCGGGTCGGGCTTGCGCGGGAACGCGGCGTCGCCGCCGACGACCCACCGGAAGTGCGGCGCAAGGCCGAGCGCCTCGAGGAGCCGCCCGGTCGGTGCGCCGGGCTTGTTCGTGAGCACGGCGAGGGGCGCCACGCCGGCCGCCCACTGGACGACCTGTGCGATGCCATCGTACGGGCGCGTGTGATTGAGCAGGCGCCGATCGTAAATCGTACGGAACCGATCGAGGGCTTCGGACTCGGGCGCATCGACCTGCGCTCGTGCCAGCGCGCGCTGCACGAGGACCCTCGCGCCCTCGCCGACGAAACCGATCACCACCTCGAACGGCAGCCCGGGCGCTCCGTACGTCTCGAGCAGCTCGTTGGTGCTCTCGGCAAGATCGCGGGACGAATCGATCAGCGTACCGTCCAGATCAAACACAATTAGAGATTTCGGGATTTTCGATTTTCGAATTAAGGCGTCGGACATGGACGGGCTCATTGCAAATGTTCCTGGCACCCCTGCGGATAAATCCGGACCGGCCCGCACGCTCGCGCGATTCTCGCAAGCTTGTCGAAGATCCGCCGCACATGCGGCTCCGACTTCGCAAACAGCGCGTCGTAGGAATGCCGCCCGCACGAATGCCACAGCCGCGGCGACACGAAGCGCTCGCCACAAGAAGGACACGTCCAGAGAGGCTTCAAGGTCGTACCCGCCGCACCCGAGGAGGAAGGCGCCGGGAGGGTGGTCTTGCCCGCCCCGACCGGCGCCTGGCCCTCCATGGCCTTCAGGAACTCCACGCCCTTCGTACCGCGCGCCAGGCACTCTCGGGTTGACAGCGCAGCCAACACCACGCCAGTTGCACCGTCGTGCACTGCAGGCGCGGATTGCCCGCCCCGCTGATGCCGAGGTCGCGTTGCGAGACGCCGCTATCGTGCCGCGCCGGCGTGAAGCCGAGGATCGCGCCGACCTGCCGGCGATTCGTGAATTCGTCGCCACGCCAACCCTTCCTGCAGCAGCGTCGAAATGCCGCTGACGCCGAGCCCTTTGAGCCGCCGCAGTCGGCCAGCCGGGCTCTCCGCGGGCGCGCGCCGGACGGCCGCGCCTGCGCCGTGTTGAGCGCGGCGAGTCTGCGCCCTCGAGGACGGCCAAGCGCGCCGCCGCCCGCGCTAAGCGCGCTTGCACCTTCGTCCGGAATGATCGCCCCCGTCCAGTCGCTGAATCCTCGTCCACCAGGCGTCGCCGCGCCGGCGTCGGTAACGTGGCGCCCCACGACGCCAGCCAGCCTCGCATCTGGTTGATCACGCGCGTCCGATCCTCCACCAACCCGCTCCGATCGCGACTGACCTGGCGCATGTCGTGCCCTTCATGTCGTAGTAGCGTAGACTCGATCTGGCTTCCCCAGATCTGGCCTATGAGACGTCCTTCGATTGTCGTACTCGCCCTGGCGCTGCTGCTTGCGCCGGGCCTCCTTGTCGCCCAGCAGGGCGTCTTCCGCGGTGGCGTTCAGACCGTGCCGATCTACGCGACGGTCACCGACGCGTCCGGGCGCCTCGTGCCGGACCTCGCGGAGGAACACTTCGAGATCCTCGACAACGCGAAGCCCCAGAAGATCGCCTTCTTCCGGAGCGACGTCCAGCCGGTGTCGGTCGTCGTCGCGCTCGACATGAGCGGCAGCATGATCATGAACATCGGGCTGGCCAAGAACGCGGCGGAGGCGTTCGTGCTGCGGATGCTGCCGCAGGATCGAGCGCTGCTGCTCGCCTTCGACGACAAGATCATGGACAGCCGCGTGTTCACCTCCAACCGCGACGATCTCGTCCGCTATCTGCACACCGAGATGCAGTACGGGAACGGCACGCGCCTGTGGGACGCCGTGGACACGAGTCTGTCGCGCCTCGCCAAGGAAGTCTCGCGCAAGGTCGTGCTCGTGCTGAGCGACGGCGCTGACACGGCCAGCAGCCGCGGGCGAGACGACGTGCTGTCGCGGGCGCAGGCCGAGGACGTGATGATCTACGCGATCGGGCTGCACAGCCAGTATCGCGGCGGTCCGGGCGGCAGCATGGTTCGAAGCACGCCGGACCGCGGCCTGAAGAAGGTCGCCGAAGAAACGGGCGGCGGGTACTTCGAGCTGACCAAGGCCGCCGAGCTGAACTCGACGTTCACCCGCGTCGCCGACGAGCTCCACCGTCAGTACGTGCTCGGCTTCTCGCCCGAGGTGATGGACAACAAGGTCCACAAGCTCGACCTGCGCGTGAAGGTGCCCGGAATGACCGCGCGCGCGCGCAAGAGCTATGTCGCGTCGAAGGACGGGACGTCTCCCGCGTCCGGCCGGGGTTCGCGGCTCCCCTAGAGATCGTCATGCTTCGTGCAGGTGCTGCTGCGGTCGTGGCCGTCGGGCTCGCGAGCCTGACGCTCGGCGCGCAGCAGGGTGGCGTCTATCGAGCCGGCACGCAGACCGTGCCGATCTACGCCACGGTCCTCGAGAGCGGCCGGCTGGTCGTCGATCTGACGCGCGACGACTTCGAAGTCTTCGATAACGGCCGCCCCCAGCAGATCACGCTCTTCGACAGCAGCATCCAGCCGATCAACATCGTCGTGATGCTGGACACGAGCGGCAGCATGACGGGCAACATCGGGTTGCTCCGGACGAGCGCCGTGCAGATTTTCACGAGGCTGCTGCCGGCCGACAAGGCGCGAGTCGGCAATTTCGGTGACCGCATCGCGCTCAGCCCGAAGTTCACCAACGACCAGAACGAGCTCATCCGATCGCTCTGGATGGACCTCCAGCCGGGCGGGCCGACGCCGCTCTGGGCGGCGGTGAACGTCGCGATGTCGGCGCTCGCCAGTCTCGAGGGGCGTCGCGTCGTGCTCGTGCTGAGCGACGGCAAGGACACGGGCATGCGCGGCGCGCGCGGCTTCGGCCGCGGCATGTCGCCGATGCGATCGATGTTTCCCGACGTCGTCGAACGCGCGCAGACCGAGGATTTCATGATCTACGCGATCGGCATGGCCAGCCGCGGCGACGGCCGGTTCGGCAGCGGCTTCGGCGCGGAGCCGGATCCGGGGCTGCGCATCCTCGCCACGGAAAGCGGCGGCGGCTACTTCGAGGTGACCGAGAACACCGCGCTCGGTCCCGCGTTCGCGCGGGTGGCCGACGAGCTGCACCGCCAGTACCTGCTCGGCTTCATCGTGCCCGAGCCGGACGGAAGGCCGCATCTGGTGGAGGTGCGGGTCAACAGACCCGGCATGACCGTGCGCGCGCGGCGAAGCTACCTCGCGCCGCGCGGAGGACCATCGAGGTGACGCGTCCGCTGGTGATGCTCGTCCTCGCCGCCGGTGCTGTCGGCCTGCCGCAGCCCTTCGACTTGGCTCAGGGCCAGCCCTTCGACGTCGCTCAGGGCCAGCAGCAGCAACCCGTTTTTCGCGGCGGCACCCGGACGGTGCCCGTCTTCGTCACGGTCAACGACGGCGCCGGCGGTTTCGCGCTCAACCTCACGCAGGACGACTTCGAGATCAAAGACAACGGCAAGGTGCAGACGATCACGCAGTTCACGACCGCGACGCAGTCGCTGTCGTCGCTGCTGCTGCTCGACGGCAGCTCCAGCATGTGGTCGATCTTCGACACCCTGCTCGAGGGCGCCAACAGCTTCATCGTGCGGATGCTGCCCGAGGATCGGACGGCCATCGCGAGCTTCGCCGACCGGTTCCAGATGCGGCAGCCCTTCACGTCGGATCGCGATCAGCTGCTCAGGCACCTGCACGATCAGTTCAATGTCCGCACCGGCCTCGAGACGCGGCTGTGGGACGCGCTCGACGAGAGCATGCACGCCTTCACGAAGGAGCCGAACCGGCGGGTCATCGTGCTCCTGAGCGACGGCAAGAACTGGGTGAATTCGCCGCAGTCGCAGATGCCGCGGCCCGGGCAGCCTGTGCGGCCCGGCCAGCCGCCGCCCGGCAGCCGCGGCAAGCCTGGCCAGCCGCCTCCGATGCCGCCGTCGTCGCCTGTGCCGGGATCAGTGCCGGGGTCGTCGTTGCCCAGCAACATCTCGGGCGCACGCGGGGCCGCCATCATCTCGAATGCGATCGCGCGGGACATCATGGTCTACACGATCGCGATGTGGACCATGACCGACGAAAAACTTCCCGATCGCCCGAGCGCGGCCATGGCGCGGATTTCCGACCAGACCGGCGGCGGCTTCTACGAGCTGCGGCTGTCGGACGACATCAACTCGACGTTCACACAGATCATGGGGGAGCTCCATCATCAGTACCTGCTGGGCTTCACGCCGGCCGTGCTCGACGGCAAAGAACACCGGCTCGACGTTCGCGTCAAGACGTCCGGCATGCGCGCGCGCGCGCGGCGCAGCTACATCGCGTCGGTGGACGGCGAGGTCCGGGAGCCCAGATGACGCGCTCGCTCATCGCCATCGCGGTCGCCGTCGCGACACTCGGCGCCCAGCAGGACCGCCGGCCCGAGTTCTACGCCGGTACGGATGTCGTGTCGATCTACGCCACGGTCGTGGACAAGGATCGCCGGCTCGTGCCGGACCTGCGCAAGGAGGATTTCGTCGTCACCGACAACGGCCGGGCGCAGCCGCTCGCGTTCTTCACGAACGACGTCCAGCCCTTCACCGTGGTGATCCTGCTCGATCGAAGCGGCAGCATGGCGGATCACGGCGAGCTGCCGCGGGAGGCCGTCGCCGCGTTCGTGCGTCAGATGCTGCCGGCCGATCGGGCGCGCATCGGCAGCTTCAGTGACGAGATCCGGATCAGCCCGCCGGAATTCACGGGCGACCGGCAGACGCTGCTCGAGGTCGTGGACAACGACCTCGTCGGGCCCGGCGCCTCCCCGGTGTGGACGGCGATCGATCGGAGCATCTCTGCGCTCGTCCCGCAACCGGGACGACGGGTCGTCCTCGTGCTCACCGATGGGCACGATGCGCCCCTGTACAACCAGCTGCACACGCGCCTCGATCGGCTCCTCGAACGGGCGCGTACCGCCGACGTGATGATCTACACCGTCGGGTTCGCCGCGTACGGGACCCAGGTCCGTGGCTCACAGGACCCGAGGGCACGGCTGCCGTTCGGCATTCCGGTGGGTCGCAGCGGCCCGGTGCGGCCTCGCAGCCCCATGTTCGAACGGACCGCGCAACCGCCCGATCCGGCGCTGAAGGATCTCGCGGAAGCCAGTGGCGGCGGCTATTTCGAGCTGGACGAGAAGAAGGACGACCTGCGCACGACGTTCGCCAGGGTCATCGAAGAGCTGCACCGGCAGTACTTTCTCGGCTTCGTGCCGGCGACGCTCGACGGCAGGGTCCACGAGATCGACGTCCGAGTCAAACGCCGCGGCGTCGAAGTGCGCGCGAGGAAGCACTACGTCGCGGGTACGTCGAAGTGAGCTCGTCAGGGCGGCTCTCACCCTTTCTCACCCTGCGCTCAGGCCGCGCTCACGACGCGGCCCGACCGACCTCGGTATAGTCTTGATGTTTGCCCCTATGCGGCTCCGCGGCTTCGTGAACCGTTCGCTTCCTGTCCTGGCCGTCCTGGCGGCTCTCGCCACCGGATCGGGCTGCTCGCTGAAGACGATGGCCATGAAATCCGTCTCGGGCGCGCTGTCGGAGACCGGGGACGTCTTCACGCGAGACGACGACCCGGAGCTCGTGGCGGGCGCGACCGAGTTCGCGCTCAAGCTCTACGAGGTTTTGCTCGAATCGCTCCCGCGCGATCAACCGCTCCTCGTCGCGACCTGCGGGGGCTTCACGCAATTCGCCTTCGCCTTCGTGCAGAACGACGCGGAGATCGCGGAGTTCGATGACCGCGACGTCGCGCGCAAGGGGAAAGAACGCGCGGTCAAGCTGTACCTTCGCGCGAAGGACTACTGCTTCCGCGCGCTCGAGCTGCGCTTCCCCGGGATTAGCCAGGCGATTCTGCAGAACCCGACGCAGGCGCTGGCCAAGGCGCGCAAGGAAGACGTGCCGCTCCTCTACTGGACGGCCGCCTCGTGGGGTCTCGCCATCGGCTTGCAGACGGACCTGGCGATCGATCTGCCGTCCGTCCGCGCGCTCGCCGAGCGTGCGCTGGCGCTCGACGAGACCTGGAACAAGGGCGCGCTCCACGAGATCATGATTTCGCTCGAAAGCCAGGGCGAAGTGCTCGGCGGATCCGAGGAGCGCGCGCGCCAGCACTTCAAGCGCGCCGTGGAGATTCAGAAGGGCCTGTGGCCGGGACCGTACGTCTCGCTGGCCGGTCTCGCGGTGAGCAAGCAGGATCGCGCCGAGTTCGAGCGCCTGATGAAAGAGGCGCTCGCGATCGACCCTGAAAAAGACAAGAGCAATCGTCTCGTGATCATCATCAGCCAGCGCCGGGCGAGGGCGATGCAGGATCACATCGACTCGCTGTTCTCGAAAAAATAGATTCGGAGGCCCTCAATGTTCCGCGTTCGACCGTCCTTCCTCGTCCTCGTCGCCGCCGTCCTGGCCGGCGCGCATCTCGTGGCGGCTGCGCCGGTCACCGTGCGGCTGGCCACGATCGTCCCGCGCAATTCCGTCTGGTACAACGCGCTGGCCGACATGGGCGCGACCTGGACGAAATCAACCGAGGCGCGGGTGAAGCTGACCCTCTACGAAGGCGGCAGCCAGGGCGACGAGCGGACGGTGATCCGGCTGATGCGTCCCGAAGTCGATCAGCTGAACGCGGCGCTCCTCACGTCCACGGGTCTCGGGTTGATTGACGACGCGTTCAACGTGTTCTCGATCCCGTTCTTCTTCGAGTCCGACGCCGAGCAGCGGTTCGTCCGGGAGAAGCTCACGCCGCTGCTGTCGAAGCGCCTCGAGGCCAAGGGCTTTCGTTTGATCCACTGGGGGCAGGCCGGCTGGGTGCAGCTGTTCTCGAAGACGCCCGTCAAGTCGCTGGCCGACCTGAAGAAGATGAAGCTGTTCACGAGCGAGGGCGACGATCGGACGGTGCAGTGGTACGCGCAGAACGGCTTCCGCCCGGTCGCGCTGAAGCCAACGGACATCAGGACCGGCCTGACCACGGGATTGATCGACGCCGCCCCGAGTCCCGCGTATGCGGCTTCCGTCATTCAGCTCCATCAGAGCGCGGATTTCATGCTCGACATCCGCGTGGCGCCGCTCATCGGCGCGACGATCGTGGCCGACCGCATCTGGAACCAGATCTCGGCTGACGACCGCAGCAAGGTCCAGGCCGCCGGGCAGGCGATGGAACAGCGGCTCGAGGCGGACGTGCCGGCACAGGACGCGAAGGCCGTCGACAACATGAAGCTGCGCAATCCGAAGTTCACCGTCGTGAAGCTCGACGCCGCGGCCATGGCGCCGTTCCGCACCGAAGCGGAACGGCTTGGGGGCACGATGCGGGGCTCGATGGTGCCCGCCGATGTCTACGACCTGGCCGTCCGCGAGCGCGACGCATTCAGGAAGTCCGGCGGCAAGTAGATGCGCGAAGTCGCGATCCGCGCGGAAAACATCCTCGCAAGTCTCGCCATGGGCGGCATCATGCTGCTGCCCTTGTCCGAGATCGTCGCGCGCTGGGTCTTCGGCACCGGCCTGCCCGGCTCCGGGCCGTTCGCGCAGTCGCTCACGCTGTGGGTCGGCATGCTCGGCGCGGCCATTGCCGCGCGCGAAGGCAAGCTCCTGACGCTCGCGACGGGTGAATTCCTGCCGAAGGGCTGGATTACGACGGTGAGCCACGTGATTGCGGCGGCCGTCGGCGCCGCGATTGCGACGATCCTGGCGCTCGGCGGCGTGGCGCTCGTGCAGAGCAACCGCGCGGCCGGCGACATCATCGCCGTCGGCATCCCGGTGTGGGTCGCGGACCTCGTCTTCCCTGTCGCGTTCGCGCTCATCGCGGCCCGTCTGGTCTGGCGCGCCTCGCCGGTGTGGCAGGGACGTGCCGTGGCCGCGCTCGGCGTGGTCCTGGGCCTCTGGCTGGGCACCCAGCACAACCTGCTCGAAGGCCACTCGGCGTGGCCGTGGGTCATCGGCATCATCTTCGCCGGCGTCGTCGGCATGCCGATCTTCGCGCTGCTCGGCGGCATCGCGCTCTTTCTGTTCCTCGTCGACGGCGGCCGGCCGATCGTCATGCTCATCAAAGCGCATGAGGAGCTGACGACCTCGGCCGGACTGGCCGCGATTCCGCTGTTCACGCTCGCCGGATTTCTGTTTGCCGAGGGCAAGTCGTCGGAACGGCTGCTGCGAGCGCTTCGCGCGCTGTTCGGGTGGGCGCCGGGCGGCACGGCGGTCGCGGCTGCGGCGCTGTGCGCGTTCTTCACGCTGTTCACCGGCGGGTCGGGCGTGACGATCCTCGCGCTCGGCGGCCTGCTGCTGCCCGGGCTGATCAAGGAAGGCTATCGCGAGCGATTCTCGATCGGCCTGCTCACCGCGTCCGGATCGCTCGGGCTGCTCTTCCCGCTCTCACTGCCGCTGATGCTCTACGGCATCGTCGCGCAGGACATCGCGATCGAGGACTTGTTCATCGGCGGCGTCCTTCCGGGACTGCTGATGCTGGGACTGCTCGCCGCCGTCGGCATGCGCGAAGGCATTCGCACGGGCGCCAATCGTGTCCCGTTTCGCGCCAGTGAAGCCCTCGGTGCTCTGTGGGAGGCGAAATGGGAGCTGATGCTCCCGATCGTCGTGCTGTTCGTGATCATGGGCGGCTACGCCGTGCCGGTCGAGTGCGCGCCGGTCGCCGCGCTCTACGCGGTCATCGTGCAACGCTACATCCATCGCGACCTGCCGGCGTGGCGCGACGTCATCCGCGTGATGAGCGACTGCATCGCGCTCGTCGGCGGCGTGCTGGTGATCCTTTCACTTGCGGTGGGCTTGACGAACTACCTGATCAACGCGCAGGTACCCGCCGCCCTCATCGACTGGACGCAGGCGCACATCGAGTCGAAGTTGGTGTTCCTGCTCGTCCTCAACATCTTCCTGCTGCTCGTCGGCTGCGTGATGGACATCTTCTCGGCCATCGTCGTCGTCGTGCCGCTCATCATCCCGCTCGCACAGGTGTTCGGGATTCATCCCGTCCATCTGGGTGTCATCTTCGTCGCGAACCTCGAGCTGGGCTTCCTGCATCCGCCGGTGGGTCTCAACCTGCTGCTGGCGTCGTATCGCTTCAAGAAGCCGGTGCTCGAAGTCACCTGGGCGACGCTGCCGTTTCTCGCGATCCTCGCCGTGGGCGTGCTGCTGATCACGTACGTGCCGTGGCTCACGCTGGGTCTGCTGCAGTTGCTCGGACGATAGGAGATCACATGAGCTTCGTCCCGTGTCCTCAGTGCGGGAACAACGAGATCTACAAGAGCAAGGACCCTGTCAGCGCCGGCGGCCACTCGCCCGACCTTCTCCCGGGCCTCGGCAAGTGGTACGCGGCCGCGAAGTTCACGCTCGTGGTGTGTCGAAACTGCGGCCTGATACGGCACTTTGCGTCCGAAGAAGCCCGGACGAAGTTGCCGGAATCAAACCGGTGGGAACCAGCGCGTTAGCGCTCTATCAGGATCTTTCCGCGCAGGAGCGTATCGAACGCGTCATTCAGCGCGCGCGCATCCGCGGCTTCGAGCACGAGCGCGCCTGAGGTCCTGACCGCGTCGAAGCGATTGGCGTCGATGTCGAACGCGACGAAGTAGATCGACGGACGCTCGATCGACGGGCGCCGGCCGATCGCGGCGGCGACCTCTTCCGGCGTCGAACCCGTCGGTGTTCTCGCCGTCGGTGACGACGAGCAGATGACGACGCGAGAGGCCGGTGGCGTCGAGCGCGAGCTTGCCGGCGATCATCGCGTAGCCGATCGGTGTGCCGCCGTCCGGCTGCATGCCATCGATCGCGGCAGCGCGCGCGCTTGCCGATCGGGTGGGCCCATCGGCATGACTTCGCGGCAGTCCGGCTTGCCGGCGCGTCGCACTGAACTCGTAGATGCCGAGCAGGACCGGCTCGTTCTTGTGATCGTCGGCGTACCGGGCGAACTGATCGACCAGATCGATCGCGGCGCGGCGCGCGCTGACGATCTTCGGCACGCCCGACCCTTTGCCGGCAGGGCGCTCCATGCTGCCCGACACGTCGATGAGAATGGCGGCCGCCAGCCCCTCGCGCTCGGCGGCCGGCGTCGCCGGCGTGAGCGCCTTGTCAATCGCGCTCGCGCGACCCGGAATCGCCATCGCCCGAGGATCCCGGCGTCCCGGACGAGTCGCCGGCGACGGAGCACGGCGACCACGGCCACGATGATGAGCACCGTGGCGAGCGACTCCGCCGCCGCCCGGGCGCTTTTTCATGCGGCCTCGGTTTTGGCCACGCCGTCACGCTGCGGCGATGCGCGCGGCGACCGCGGCGCCCGATTCGAGCGCGCCTTCCATGTAGCCCATGAACGCGTAGCTCGTGTACTCGCCGGCGAAGTGCAGCCGGCCGATCCCCTGTCGCAGCGTCGGGCCCTGCAGCGTGACCTGGCCCGGCGCGGGGAACGAGTACGACGCCTTCGACCAGGGATCGGACGGCCAGTCCATGAAGCGGTACTTCACGAAGCTCGGCCGGATGCCGCGATAGACCTTCTCGAGCGCGGCCAGATAGTTCTCGCCGCGCGATTCCGGCCGCCACTCGCGGCACTGTCGGCCGCGTTTCCGCCGGAGAACGCGACCATGGCGGCCGCGCCGGCGCCGGGCTGGCCGTCGGTGCCGTCCCACGTCAGGGAGACCGGCCCGTCGCTCAGCATCTCGGGCGCCGAGCTCGGCGCGCCGCCAGAAGCGGCCCTTCAGCGCGATCAGGCACTTCACGTTCGTCGCCATCTGCGGCGCGAGCGTCGTCGGCAGCACGCGGATCGAACGCGATGCGATTCCAGGTCGACGGCGGCGCCGTGAGGATCACGTGATCGGCCTCGAGCACCTTGCCGTCGGCGAGCGTCACGCGTCCACCGCGATCGGTCATCGCAATCGCGCGCACGGGCATCCGCGTCAGGACCTTCGCGGTGCCGATGGCGGCGGCGAGCTTGCGTCGCGAGCTGCTGGTTGCCGCCGCTGCAGCGATGCATTTCGCTTTCGAGCCAGTACCTCTTGGCGCCGCCGCCCCTTGCACCATCGCCAGATTGCCGAGATAGCTCTGCCACGCCGTGATGACGCCGTTGTCGGCCATCATCATCGTGTGCAGGCCGAGCTTGCACGAGCGGCGACGCGTCGAGGCCGTCGATCCACGCGCCGATCGATCGCTTGTCGAGCGCCTCGGCGTTGGTCGTCGCGCCACGGCTCGAGCGGGTTGGTGACCTTTCCCGTCGGCGTCGATCCTGGCGAAGGTCGTTTCCAGCTCTTCCCACAGCGCTCTCGGCCTCGTCCGCCGTCAGCCGCTTGCCGCCGAGCACGATCGGCGCCTCGACGTCTTCCTCGGTGACCTCGAGGAGCGTGAGCTTGAACCGCTCGGCGTATGCGAATCCAGCGCGGATGATTGGTGCCGATCAGCTCGCCGCCGCCCTCGACGTTCTTGCCGGGCACGAGGTCCGATGAAGCTGATGACGCGGCCGCCGACGCGGTTGCGCGCCTCGACGACGGTGACGTCGTAGCCGGCCTTGGACCAGCTCGTACGGCCGCGACCAGCCCGCTGAAGCCGGCGCCGATGACGACGACGCGGCCGGCCGCGCCTGGCCGAACACGCCGGCCGACAGCTGCTCGCTGAGCAGCAGGCCCGCCGTGGCGGCGAGCGAGCGCTGCATCATCTCGCGGCGCGATGAGCCCGTCAGGTTTGCCGAACCGGCGATGGAGCTGGGCGTAGAGATTGGGCATAGGACTCCGGAATGACTCGGGCGTCATTACGGTTCGAACATGACCCCCGAGGTCGTTCTACTCAAGCGTGAACCACTGCACTTCGACGCGGCGATTCTGGCGGAGTCCGCGCCGGCCGGCTCTTCCCAGCCGCGGCCGACGACGTCGAGGCGCTTCGGATCGACCTGGTACTTCTCGATCAGCAGCCGCCGGATCTCGTTCGCGCGGTTCTTGCTGAGCTCCATCGCGCGCAGCGCCTGCGTGCGCACGTAGCGCTTCGCCGCCCTGCTGCCGGAACTCCTCGACGCGCGCGTTGTCGACGTGACCGCGCAGCAGCATCGTCGAGCCCGGGCTGACCTGCAGCAGCTTCTTGATCGCCTCGAGATTCTTGATGTTGTCCTGCACTCGACATGTCGAGCGTCGACGAGTTCGGCTCGAACAGGAACCGGATGTCCTTGCTGAGGAGCGGATTCGTCTCGAGCGAGGCCGCGCGCCGCCCATCCGGATCGGCGCGATCGCGACCTTCTGCTCCTTGAAGAGGCCCGCTCTTGTCGATCGCCTGCAGATGCTTCAGGTCGACGAACCGGTCGGATCCGGCGGGTCCTTGATCGAGATCGCTGCCGTACGCGAGCACCGCCGACTGGTAGATGCCGCCGAAGCTGCCGGCCTCGTCGATCGCGCCGGAGAAGAACGCGAGGTTCTCCGGCAGGTTCGACAGATGCACGCGCGCCAGCTCGGCCTTCGTCTCGTCGCGCGACCACTTGAACGCGCGGCCGACGACGTCGAGATACGTGTCGGGCCGGTCGCGCACCATGCGGTTGCCCTCGAGCAGGCCCTGCACGAGTCCGTCGACGATCTTCGGCTGCTGCTCGGCGAAGCCGCGTGTGGACGATCAGCACGTCGGCCACGATCAGCAGGTTGCGATTCGTCGTCAGCACGTGCGCCTGGCCGCCGCTGCCGCTCACGACCTCGGAGACCTTCGGCTCCCACGTCACGCACCCGGCGAGCCGGTTCTTGCCGGACTTGAGGTCGGCCAGGAACAGGTCGCCCGCGGCGAAGCCGTCCTCGGTGTAGATCGAGGTTCACGCGGTCGGGATGCGGCGTGGCGTCGAGGCTGCCGAGCGTGTTGACCGCGAGGCCCGCTTCCTGCGCGAGGTAGCGGATGAAGAAGTCGACTTCGGTGAACTGCGCCGTCGCGATCGTCTTGCCCTTGAGCGCGTTGATCCGCTTGATGTCGCTGCGCACGACGAGGCCGTCGGCGCCGCGCGAGAACCCGATCTGCGCGGGCACGACGGCGTGCAGCTGCCGGCCGTACACCGCGAGCACGTCGGCCGTCGTGACCGACGCGGCGATCTTGCCCTGGTTCAGCTCGGACCAGTTCTCGTCTTCGCTGATCGTCAGCTTGACCTTGAAGCCGTGGTTCTTGAAGAAGACCGAGTTCTCGGTCGGCTCGAGGCCGCCGTTGGCGGCGATGAGCCCGGCGTAGCCGGCGTATTCGCTGATCTCGATCGGGACGATGTTGTCCTTGATCTGGACCGGCGCGGCGGGCGAGAGCGTCGGCACCGTCCACCTTGACCTCGGCGACTTCCGGCGCCGCGCCTTCGGACTTGCTCTTCGTCCGCCGGCGTCCCGCCGCCTCCGCCGCCCATGTTGCCGCGCACGCATGTAGGCGCCGAGCCCGATGAGGCCCGACGACCAGCAGGATCGAAACGAACTTGCCGAGTCGCGGTGAAGCGCTGGCGGTCGCGCCGTTCATCGCTCAGGCCCCATTTCCTTGACGGCCGGCGTCGTGGCCGCCGGCGGCCGGCGTCGCCTGGATGCCCTGGCTGGCGAGGAACTCGGCGAGCGCGTCCTGTTCGAGCGCCTTGCGCTCGGCTTCCTTCTCCTGCACGGCCGACATGTCGACCATGTCGCGCGCGACGCGCGCCTTGCCGGCGGACACCTCGTAGCGCTTCTGCAGGATGTCCTCGACGGTCTTCATCGTGTCGCCGAGATCGCCGACCTTGAACGCGACGCTCGAGAGCGCCGTCGCCGCCTCGGCCTGCGCTTCCTTGATCTGCACCTGCGAGAGCTGCTTCTCGAGCTTGCGGACCTTGTCCTGGAACTCCTGCTGCGTGACCTTCGCCTGGCGCAGGTTCGACCTGGTAGGCCTCTTCGGTCTCCTGCAGCTCCTGCGTGTCGGTCGTGAGATCGGCCTTGAGCTCCTGCAGCTCGCGCGCGAGCGTGCCGGCCAGCTCGATGTTGCCGGCCGAGTGATTGGCGAGGATGCGGCGCTCGAGATCCTGCGCGCGCGCGGCCTTCGCCTTCACCTGGCTCTTCAGCCGCTCGGCCACGCCCGCCATCTTGGCGAGCGCCAGGTTGTACTGCGTCATCTTCTGCGGAACTCCTGGCGCGCCGCTTCCATCAGCGCCTCGGGATTCGCCTCCTCGATGCCGCTGATGAACAGACTCAGAAAGCCGCGAAGCAGCCGGCCGATGCGCGCAAACATCGGCATGGCCTCCTCCGGTTCGTGCATTGTACGACGTTGAGCGGACGCCGCGAGTTTCGCCGCCCCGGCGAATGCGCGTCCCGGAGACTCGGCGATTGACGGCTCACACGAATCGCCGCAGCGCGTCGATCCGCGTCTCCAGCTCCTCGGGCGACAGGTCCTGGAATCGCGCCGGCAGAAACCGCGCGTCCGTGCACTCCTTCACCGCGACGAGATCCATGTACTCGAGCTTGCGCGTGTGCGGGCTCGGCCGCACCTCGCGCAAGCACCTCCGCCAGCACGTCCTTCAGCGGACGTTTCGGCGGTTCGGCAAGTTCGTGGATGCGCAGCGCGCGCACGAGCACGCCCTCCAGCTCGTGCCCGCCGAGCCCGGTCACGTCGTCGAGCGCCGGCAGGTCGGCCTCGGTGAGCGGGAACTTCAGCTTGCGCGCGATCGCCAGCAGCAGCGCGCGCGCGCTCGTCGGCGGTCTCCGGCGGAAACAGCGGGATGTGGACGTCGAGCCGGCCCTGGCGCTTGAGATCGACCTCGAGCAGATCCGGCCGCGACGTCGCGAACACCCAGATGATGCGGCCGCGGTTGCGCGTGTCGGACATCTCCTTGGCGAGCATCGAGTACACGCGGCCCGACAGGCCGCTGTCGCCGTCGCCGCATTCGCGCCGGCCCGCCGCCTGATCGGCTTCGTCGACGAAGACGACGACCTGGCCGAGCGCGCGCAGCACGGCGAAGATCTTCTCGAGATTCGATTCGGTCGCGCCGACCCAGCGATCGCGGAAGTTCTTGAACACGACGCACGGGATGCCGAGCTCGCCGGCCCAGCACTGCACGAGGAACGTCTTGCCGGTGCCGATGCGGCCGGCGATGAGATAGCCCATCGGCAGCGCGTGCAGCGCGCCGCGCCGGAGCAGCGTCGCGTCCTCGCGCAGCCACGCCTTGACCGCGTCGAGGCCGGCGACGTGATCGAGCGTGAACGGCGACTCGATGAACTCGAGCAGCCCTGGCACTCGCGCTCGATCATCTCCTTCTTGATGCGCGCGAGCCACGCCGCGGTGATCTTCTTGCCGTTGCGCAGCGCCAGCGCGATCGCCGTGCGCGCGCCGACGCGACTGAGACCGGTGAGCCGCGTCGCCGAGCGCGTCGATCGGCACCTCGGACTGCTCGGCCAGCGTCGGGAACTCGGTGCCGCGAGCGTCTGCACGTACGCCCGCATCGCCGGCCTCGTCGGGCAGCGGCACGTGCAGCGCGGCCGCGTGCGGATTCTCGACGACGAGCGTGTTCAGATCGTGCAGCCCCTCGCTCACGAGCACCGTCACGATGTTCGCCTGAGCGATGGCCGGATCGTTGGCCCAGCCGAGCACCTTGACGACGTTGGCGGCGAACGGTCCGCCGAGCTGCAGCGCGTCGCCGCGCGGCACGACGAACTCCGCGAACTCGATGACGACGGCGATGCGGCGCGGCGCCTTGCCCGCCTCGCCGATCGCCTGCAGGTTGAGCGTGCGCAGCAGGTAGCGATCGATGAGCTCGAGCGCCGCGCCCGGCTCGCGCAGCAGCGACGGCACCGCCGCCCTCGGGTCCGAGCGCGTTGCTCAGCCAGTCGGCCCAGTCGGCGTTGCCGCGCGCTCGCGCGGACGCCGCGGCTGCGGTCGTAGCGCAGCACGACGTCGTAGCTCGCGAACATCACCTCGTCGAGAAACGCGGCGAGCGAGAGCAGCGTCCGCCCGACGGCGACGACGTCGAAGACGTTGCCGTGCAGCAGGAACTGGGCCGCCGAGCCCGACCGGAAGAGGTCGCGCATCTCGGCGGCCCAGGTCGGGAAGCTCGTTCATGGGTCGCGCCTGCAGCTCCTTCTGGCTCTCGCGCGCGCGCGAGCCGGTGGCCGACCGGCGGCGCGTCGGTCAGCAGATCCTCCATCGCGCCGAAGACCTGTCTGCTGATCGCGAATCCACTGCGACGTCCCGCCGAGCGTCGCGGCGATCTCGTCGATGCGCTGCGAGAGCAGCTCGGGATCGGTCGAGAGCGCCGCCTGCTCGCGGATCAGCTCGACCTGCTGCTCGATTCGCGCGAGCTCGGCGTCGATGAACGTCAGCTGGCGCTCGGCCTCGCCGCGCCGGTCGATGCGCTGGCGGAGGATCTCGATCTGGCCTTCGAGGCTGCGGCGGAGTCTCGTCGACAGCTCCTCGTCCTTCACCTGGCGTTCGAGCGACGCCAGCGATCGGTTGAGGTTCGACGGGTCGCCGCTCGGCTCGCCGAGCACGTTCTCGATCGCGTGGCGCGCGACCAGCAGGCGGAGATACATCCACGTCAGCCGCCCGAGCCCTTCCTGCTGGGCCTCGAGCCCGTGCGGCACCTCGCCGCCGGTGGACTGCAGCGTCGAGGATCGACCGGCAGCGCTCCGCGATCGCCTGGTAGCGCCTCCGCTCGGGCTCGCCCAGCTGGGCGAGCGCTTTCGAGATCCGCGGTCCCACTCGCCGTGCACGCCTGAACGCTGCCTCGGCGGCGACCGTCCGGCGGAACCGCTCGTTGGTCGAGAGCACCAGGAGGTAGCCCAGCTCGAGTCCGGCGCCGAGCACCCAGAAGCCGGGATTCACGAGGCCGAGCAGCCCCATGGCCGCCAGGCCGACCCAGTTGGGCGCCACGAACATGCCGAAGGGCCGCGCGTTGAACGCGCGCGTCAGATGCTTCAGGAATCCGGGCTGCTCTGGCATGAGGGGACGGAAATCATTCTAGGCCACCGGCAGGTGCGGCCGTTGTTTCCAACACGACATATCATGAGCGAGCGCTATGCACTCACGGCTCACCGAGCTCTTCAACTACCTGGATCAGGAATACGCCGACCTGCTCACCACCGTCGCCGCCGCGCCCGGGGACCGATTGACCCGAAGTCCGGCGCCGGGCCGCTGGTCGATCGCTCTGGTCCTCGAGCACCTCGTCATCGTCGAACAACGGGCGACGGCGCTGTTCGCGAAGGCGCTGGACAAGGCCGTCGCCGGCGGCGTCCCGCGGGAGACGAACACGGGGCCGATCCTCATGGCGATCGACACTCGCCGCATCACCGATCGCACGCGTCGGGTCGCCTCGCCTGAGGCGTTTCTTCCTCCGGGCAAGCTGAACGCCGACGAGTCGCTCAAAGCATTAGACGAGGCTCATCGGGAATTCAAACTTGTCGGCGGCCAAAGGGGACGGCCTCGCGCTCCAGGAAATCGTGTACCCGCATCCGTGGCTGGGTCCGCTGAACGCGTACGAGTGGATCGCGTTCATCGCCGCGCACATGGCGCGGCACACCGAACAGATCCGCGAGGTGTCCGTCCAGCTCAAGCAGGGGACATGAGCCACCCGACGCACGCCGGCGGCATCGTGTTTCGGCGTGACCCGGACGCCGTGCGGTACCTCCTGGTGACCGCCCGGCACCAGGACGATGCCTGGGTGCTGCCGAAGGGACACATCGAGGACGGCGAGTTGCCCGGCGAGACGGCCGTCCGGGAGGTCCGCGAGGAGTCGGGCATCGAGGCGAAAGTCATCATCGAGCTCGGCCGGCTGGAGTTCGACGGCCGGCGAGGCTGGATTCGGGCGGACTTCTTCCTGATGGAGTTCCAGCGCGAAAGCGACCCGTCCACCGAAGGACGAAGCCGCGCGTGGCTCACGGTCGAGGAAGTCCAGCGGCTCCTGACGTTCGACGACGCGCGCAAGCTGATCGCGAAAGCGCAGCGTGCGGTGGAGACGTTATAGAATCCGCCACTGACGAAGAGGACGGGAGGCAGGAGATGGTCAGAAAAATGGTGGTCGGCCTGGTCGCCATCGCGGCGATCGCCGGCTGTGGCAAGTCCGAGCAGCAGAAGCAGGCCGAGCAGATGGCCGAAGCGGCCAAGCAGGTGGCCGCGGGCGCCGAGCAGGCGGCCAAGGGCGCGCAGGCATCGGCATCAGATCAGCTCGCGCAGGGGCTGTCGCAGTTCGCGAAAGGGCTCGGCCAGATGGGACAGTCGTCGGCCCCGGCCGTCGACTACGAGCAGCTGAAGCTCCTGATCCCGGAAATCGCCGGCTGGACGCGGAGCAACGTACGCGGCGAGCAGGTGACGATGCCGTTCAAGATCTCGAAGGCGGAAGCCCGCTACGAGAAAGGCGACGGCTCGATCAAGCTCGAGATCGTCGATTCATCGTTCAATCAGCTCATGCTGGCGCCGATCTCCATGTTCATGGCGATGGGCTTCGAAGAAAAGTCGGACGACGGCTACACGAAGTCGGCAAAGATCTCCGGCCTGCCCGGCTTCGAGAAGTGGCAGCACGCGGGCAAGGACGGCGAAGTCACGGTGCTCGTCGCCAACCGGTTCATCGTGAACGCCGACGGCAACAACGTCGAGAGCATCGACGTCGTCCGTAAGGTCGTGCAGGCGGTCGATCTGAACAAGCTGGCGGGCATGAAGTGAGACGCGCCGGCCGATCCGGCGTCCTCTGCCTTCTCGTCGTCGCCGCGTCCTGCGGCTCGCCTGAGAAGACCGACACCGGCTCGACCGCGTCTCCAGGCGGCGCGGCGGCACACGGCACCCTCGTGCCGCACGCGCGCCTTTCGGCGGAGATTCCCGAGCTCGACGGCTGGAAGCGTGAGCCACCCGTCGGCGCATCGGTCAGCCTTCCGGCGCCTGCCTCTCACACCTCGGCCACGTTCGTTCGCGGCAACGCGCGAATCGATTTCGAGATCACCGACACCGGCGGCGCCGCGGCACACATCGAGGCCCTCGCCAAGGTCGCCGGCACGTCATTCGTTCAAAGAGCTGCGAACGGCTACGTGAAAGGGACGACAGTGGACGGATTCCCGGCGCTCGAGTCCTGGAATTCCGTCGATCGCCTCGGCGACCTGACGGTGCTGATCGACGGAAGATTCACCGTCCACGCCACAGGCACCGGACTGGACTCGATCGAAACGCTCCAGAAAGCTCTGGCGCGCACGGACCTGAAGCGAATCGCCGATCTGAAGTAGCGCGGCTCGGGTTGTGAGCCGCGTCCGCACTCGCGGTCCACAACCCGGACCGCGCTACGAAAGCCTGAATCCCTTCCTCAGCGGGTCGTCGTCGTTCACGACGAAGGTGTGCTCGCCTGTCAGCCACGCGTCGCCGGACAGCTCGGGCACGATGGCCGGCAACTCGCCGACGGTCGTGCGCGACGCGACGCGCGCGCTGAACGTCGTGCCGATGATGCTTTCGTTCACGAAGGGCTTTCCGTCCTCCACGATGCCCATCGCATCGAGCACGGCGAGCACGGCGCACGTGCCGGTGCCGCAGGGTGACCGATCGACTTCGGCCTCGGCAAAGATCGTCACGTTGCGCAAGTCTGCGCCTGCGCGCGCGGGCGGCCCCGTGAAGATCGTTCCGTAGATGCCGGTGAGGCCGGCCTCCGCGGGATGCACGACCGTCATCGCCGCCTCGACCTCGTGCTTGATTCTCATGCCTGCGGCGCGCAGATCCGCCAAACGCTCTGGGATGATCGGCAGACCCACTGACTCGGCATCGACGATCGCGTAGAATGCGCCCCCGAACGCAACGTCCACCGGCACGGTGCGCGTCGCCAGGCGCACGGGCACGGCCGACGCCAGCACGAACGACGGCACGTTGACGAAGGACACGCGCTCGACCCGGGTGCGGCCGTCGCTGGTGACGACGGTCGCGCGCGCGCGAATCTGGCCGGCCGGCGCGTCGAGCACGATCGACGCGCCATCGCCGCCCGGCGCGATGAGGCCGCGCTCGATGGCGAGCGTGACGACGGCGATAATGCCGTGCCCGCACATCGTGCTGAACCCTTCGTTGTGCATGAACAGCACGCCGGCGTGTGAATCAGGGCGTTCCGGCTCGGTGAGCAGTGCGCCGTACATGTCGGTGTGGCCGCGCGGCTCGAGCATCAGGGCGCGGCGCAGGTGGTCCTGGTGCCTGGCCGCCCAGGCGCGCCGCTCGAGCATGGTGCGGCCCTGCGGCGCCGGCCAGCCCTCGACGACGAGTCGCAGGGGCTCGCCCGCCGTATGGGCATCGAGAGTGCGTAAGATTGGGATGGACACTATGCGACTGCTCACTGAACGGGATGTCCGAAGTGTGTTGCCCATGCCAGATCTTATTGACGCCATGGAACTTGCGCTAGGGGCCTACTCCGCGGGCCGGGTGGCGCAGCCGGTGCGGACAGTGCTCGAGGTTGGCGCGGATCGTGCGTTCTTTGGTCTCATGCCGGCTGCCCTGGACGAGCCTGCTGCCGTCGGCGCGAAGCTCGTGACGGTCTATCACCGCAATCACGAGCGGGGGCTGCCGTCACATCTCGCCAGCATCGTGCTCCTCGATCCGTCAACGGGTGCCGTCATGGCGCTGATGGACGGCCGGTACATCACGGAAGCGCGAACCGCTGCGGTCTCAGCGGTGTCGGTCAAGCACCTGGCCCGTCCGGACGCGCGCGTTCTGGCGATCGTCGGCTCCGGGGTGCAGGCGCGCAGCCATCTCGACGCCATCCGTCACGTGCGCAAGCTGTCGGAGGTTCGCGTCTGGAGCCCCAACAAGACTCATCGCGACGCGTTTGCCGCCGAGGCGAGCGCCGCCACGGGACTCGCCGTGCGCGCGATGCCGAGCGCGGCAGAAGCGGTGCGCGACGCGGACGTGATCGTGCTGGCGACCGCGTCGAAGACGCCCGTGATCGACGACGCCGACGTCCGGGAGGGCACACATATCGCGGCCGTCGGCGCGTGCCGCCCGACCGAGCGCGAGATGCCGACGTCGCTCGTCGCGCGATCGCGCGTGTACGTGGACTCGCGAGCCGGCGCCCTCAAGGAAGCTGGTGAGCTGCTGCTGCCCATCAGCGAGGGGGCGATCACCGAGTCACACATCGCCGGAGAGCTCGGCGACCTCGCGGCGGGCCGGACGGGCGGCCGCCAGTCCGCGGCCGAGGTCACGATTTTCAAATCACTCGGCATGGCGGCCGAGGACATCGTCGCCGCGCGCCTGGTGCTGGACCGCGCCGACGAGGCGAACCTGGGTCAGCATTTCAGCTTCTCGTGATGCGCCGTCTCTGTTGCGTTGCGCTCGCCGGCCTTGTCGCTCCTCGGACCGGCGCTCGGTGCGCGCGGGTCCGGCGGCCCGCCGCAGAACGCGAGCGGCGCGGACCCCGTCGACTCGGCCATCGACACCGCATTCAAGGCGGCCTACAACCTCGACATCCCCGAGGCGCTCGCTACCGCACGCCGCGCCGTCGCGCTCGGACCAGATCGGTCGGCGGCGCATCGCACGCTTGCGGCCATCATCTGGCTGGAGATCCTGCTCCGGCGCGGCACGGTCACGATCGATCACTACCTCGGAGGAAGCGTCACGAGATCGCAGCTCAATCTCCCGAAGCCGCCGGCCGATCTCGACGCCGAGTTCAAGCGTGAGCTCGGGCGCGCCATCGAGCTGGCCGAGCGAAAGCTGGCCGAGCAGCCGCAGGACATCCAGGCACAGTTCGAAGTCGGTGCGGTGTTCGCGCTCCAGGCGTCGTACACGGCGTCAGTCGAAGGCAGCCTGACCAGCGCGTTCAAGTCTGCGCGACGCGCGTACGATGCGCAGGAGAACGTGATGACCCGCGATCCCCGGCGTGCGGACGCGGGCGTCGTCGTCGGCACCTACCGGTACGTCGTCTCGGCGCTCGGGCTGCCGACTCGCGTGCTGGCCTACATGGCCGGCTTCGGCGGCGGCAAGGAAAAGGGCATCAGCCTGCTCGAAGCCGCGACGCAGCACCCCGACACGCGCGTGGACGCCAGGACCGCGCTGATGCTGATCTACAGCCGGGAGGGCCGGCACGGGGACGTGGAACGCATCGCGCGCGAGCTGGGGACCGAGTTTCCACGCAACCGGCTCTTCACACTCGAAGAAGGCGCCGCGGCCATTCGTGCCGGACGCGCGGACGTGGCCGAAGCGGTCCTCTCTCGAGGACTCGCCGCGCTCGAGAAGGACACGCGCCCGAAGATGCCCGGCGAACGGGCCCTCTGGCTCTACAAGCGAGGCAAGGCGCGGCTGAACCAGAACCATCCGAAGGATGCTCTCGTCGATCTCAATCAGGCGCTGCTCTCGAGCCCGGTCGGCTGGGTTCGCGGGCGGATTCACCTGGAGCTCGGGAGAATCGCCGACCTGGGCGGGCGCCGGGCGGAGGCGCTCAACGCGTATCAGGCGGCAAAGACGACGTGCGAGGCGAGTAGCGATCCGGCCTGTGTCTCGGAAGCCAACCGGCTGCTGCGGCAGCCCTTCAGCTTCGACCGGGCAGGCAAACAGTAGATGGGCTTCAAGCGAAAACCCTGGGTCTGGGTCCTCGTCATCAGCGTCAGCCTCGTCGTCGTCGCGCTCGTGGCGATGACGGTCGCGGTCGGATTCTTCTTCGGCCGCAACGTTCAGGTGAGCTCACCGTCGAGCGCCGAGGCCTTCCGCCAGTTCGACTCGGCGAGGAGCGCGGTTCAAGGATCAGAAGCCGCTCTTCGACTTCGACCAGCGCGAGCATCCACGGATGAGCCGTCACTACACGAGTTCCCGACCGCCTCGGTCAAGCCACACGATCTCGTCGTCATGGCGTGGGATCCCGACGGCAGTTCGCCCGGCGTCGGCCGGCTGGTTCGCATCCCGCTTCCGTTCTGGCTGCTGCAGTTGGGCCGGCAGAAGATCGATCTGCTCCCGAACGAAAGCGGCGTGATTTCGACCGACTCGACCTCGACATCGGCGAACTGGAACGCGTCGGCCCGATGCTCGTGATCGACTTCCACACACAGCAGGGCAAGCGCGTCCTCGTCTGGACCCAGTGACACCTGACGCCCCGTCGGTTCCAGAGGACAAGTGCTTTTCGTAAGGGACAGCATTGCCCCATTGCCCCACTGCCCCATTGCCTCATTACAGGTGTCCGTGACTGGCAAGAGTCTTGCCCTATCAGTGGTCGTGGAGGCTCCCATGACCGCCCGTCGTGTTCTCCTGATTTCCGTGCTCGCCCTGGCTGCGCCGGCGGCCGCGCTCGAAGCGCGCGCGCAGTGGGGCTCGTCGGGAGGTCAGCCGGCGTACCGCGAGGGCTACGAACGCGGCGTGCGCTCGGGCAACGAAGATCTGCGGCGCGGGCAGGCGTTCAATTTTTCAGACGAGGGCGACTATCGCGACGGCGACGCAGGGTACCGGCGCGAGTACGGCCGCATCGATGGGTACCGCACGGAATTCCGTCGCGGCTACCAGGACGGCTATCGCGTCGGCTACGACGGATCACGCTACGGCCGCTCGGGGCTGCCGCCATGGTCGAACGGACGCGGCTACGGTTACGGTCGCTCTGGCGGTCGCGGGTCGGCCGTCGATCGCTACGGCCGTTACGATCTGGCCGCGTCCAACGGCTACAGCGACGGCTACGACTCCGGTGTGGACGACGGACGCGATCGACGGCGGAACGATCCGCTCGCCGAAAGCCGCTACCGCAACGGCGATCAAGGCTACGAACGCGAATACGGACCGCGTGAGACCTACAAGCTGCGCTATCGCGATGCGTTCCGTCAGGGCTATCTGGACGGCTACAGTAGCGGCGCACGCTACAACGGAGGGTACTGGGACAGGTAAGTGGCGCGGATTGGTCTGTAATCCGCGGCGGCCGGCGGGCCTGAACCCGGCCCGCCCTACGTTCGCCCGCCCTACGTCAGTCCGAAGAATCGGCGCATCCGCTCGGCGAGCGAGATGGACGTCACGGCCGCCGCGCTTGGCGTGGCGGCACGAGATTGATCCAGCTCGTGCCGTCGTGCCGTCGCGGCTGATGCGATCTGGTCGATCACTTCCGGCCGCGCCTGGACGTAGCTCCTGAACGCGTCGGCGCCAATCTCGAGGACGGTGCAGTCGCCGCGCGCGATGACCGTCGCGGTGCGAGGCTCCCCGGTCATGAGCGACATCTCGCCGAAGTAGCCGCCCGCGTCGGTGACGGCGACCTGGCGGCGGTCCGCACCCAGCGTGATCGCGACGCGGCCGCGACAGACGACGAACATCGAGCTTCCTGGCGCGCCTTCGGCGACGATCACCTCGCCGTCGGCAAACAGGAGCTCGCTCGCCGCCATGGCGAGCGCCTTGTGCGCGTCCTCCGGCAGCTTCGACAGCACCGGCACGCCGGCGATGATCTGGCGGAAGCTTTCACGCCGTTCCGAAGAATCCGTTGCCTCTTCCTCGCGCGAGTACTCGATCTGGATCGGGTACGGGATCACGATGCCTCGACGCCGCAGCTCGTAGTACACCGCGGTGCGGACCGCGTCGCGCGCGTACTCCTCGCGGCTGTAGTCGTCCACCCAGAACCGCACTTCGTAGTTGATCGACGACGCGCCGAAGTCGATGACCAGGATCTCGGCCGCCGGGGAGGTCAGTACCTGCCGGGCCTGACGGGTGGCGTCGAGCAAGGCCGCGCGCACGGTGTTTGGCGGCGCGGCGTAGTCACACCCGACGACAATGTGCAGCCGCGTCGGCGCCGCGGGCTCCGAGTAGTTGTCGATCGACTCCTTCGCGACCGTGCTGTTCGGGACCACGACGAGATTGCCCGCCTTGGTGCGAATCTTCGTTGCGCGCCACGTGACTTCGCTGACGACCCCCTCGTGTCCCGCGACGGCAATCCAGTGACCGACCCGGAACGGCTTCTCGATCTGGATCGCGATGCCGGCGAACGCATTGCCGAGCGTTTCCTGCAGAGCGAAGCCGATGATGGCCGCGACGATCGCCGAGCTCGCCAGCAGGTTCAAGGCCGTCCACTCGAAGACGACGAACGCCGAGACCACGGCCAGGACGACGACCATCGCGTCCTGCACGATGGCCGGCGCCCGGTCCGAGACCTGGTCCTTGAACCAGGGATTGAACAGCAGCGTGACGAACGCGTTGACGAGCCCCAGGGCAATGACGAGCAGCTCGATGCGGGCCCCGTCCTGGCGCAGGAACTCGCTGTCGGGCCGCCCGACGATCACGAGGTGCAGCCCGCCGGCTAACGCGAGCAAGGCCGCGCTGAACAGCAGGCGGCGCCTGATCACGTGGTTGCGGACGACCCGCATGAGGCCGGCCGACACCAGGAGCAGCGCGAGCGCGACCCAGAAGTGCGCGACGAGATGCGGCGCAGTCGCCAAGAGTTATCCGGTGATGCCCTTGCGGAACTCGGCGAGCTCCGGCGCCGTGACGGTGACGGTCACGAGAGTCTTGTTCGGGCCGCCGCGGGCATCGCGATCGGGATTGACGCCGCGCGATCCGGCAGACGCGACTGTGCTGCCGCTCGATTTCTCACTTGCCAGCGGGTTCAAGCCTTTCAGCCCGAACGCGCCGCCGCCGGACGACTTGGTCTCGGCGGGCTTCGCCGTGGACGACGCCGTTGGCGGCGTGACCTGCGCGACCTGCGACACCGGCACAGGCTTGAAAGAGATCGACTGGCTGTAGCGAGCAGCAACCATCGCGGTCGCGGTCAGCTTGTCGGTCGAGATCAGCTTCGTGATGTCGACGAGGCGCGCGGTCATGGCCGGGTGCGACGCGAAGATCCCGCTGCGCTCGTTGAGACCCTTGTTGCGCTCGGCCAGGTGCGTGAGAAACGCGGAGAGTCCCATCGGCGAGTATCCCGCTTTGTTCGCCAGGCCGAGGCCCACTTTGTCCGCGGCATTCTCGTCGTCGCGGTCCCAGTTGTTCTCGAGCAGCACTTCATAACCCTTGTTCGCGAGCTGCTGCAGAAAGTCGTTGCGCGAGGCTGCTGCCGCTCCCATCTCCGCCGCCTTGGCTTTCTGGATGGCCTTGATGGTGTGCTTCAACGTCACGTGACCGATCTCGTGCCCGAGCACGCCGGCCAGCTCGGCCTCGGACTGAATCAGCGCAAGCGCGCCACGCGTGATGTGAATGTACCCGCCCGGCGCGGCGAACGCATTCACGCCGTCGGTGTCGAGCACGACGAACGTCCACTGCAGGGTCGCACGCGTGCTCGCGGCCGCGAGCGCCCACCCGGCGAGCGCGACGTACTTGTGCACGGCGCGATCCTGAACAACGCCATATTTCTCGCGCAGCTTCGCGCTGATGTCCGCGCCGAGCTGCTGCTCTTCCTGATCGGTGAAGTTGAAGTCGTTGTAGGACTTGAGCCCTTTTTCGGCGAGGCCCTTGAATCGGCCGAGCTGTGCCTGGGCCGGTGTCGCGATGGCGAGGATGCCGAGAAGAACGAGAACGCGCTTCATGACTTTGGCTACTCCTTAAAAGCACTGACGCGATCAGGCACTGGGCACTGGGCACTAGGCACTAGGCCCGTGCGGCAGCACTTCGTGCACGACGACGGCTTGCGCGCGACCCTTCACTTTGACCTCGCCGACGAGCCGCGTCTCGACGGGTGTCGTCAGCAGGTCTCTGGTCGCCTGACTGATCAGGATATGCGTGCTGAATTCCTTGTTGAGCGACTCGAGCCGGGATCCGAGGTTGACCGCGTCGCCAATGACCGTGTAGCTCATGATTGTGTCGGACCCGATGTTACCCGCAATCATCTCCCCGGAGTTGATGCCGATGCCGATGTCGAGCGCCGGCCGGCCTTCCTTCCGCCAGCGTTCGTTCAGCAGGTCCAGGGCCTTCGACATGTCGACCGCCGCCGCCACGGCATGGTCGGCATGCCGCGGGTCGGTCACGGGCGCCCCGAAGAGCCCCATGACCATGTCGCCCACGAACTTATCGAGCGTTCCATGGTGCTGAAACAGGACCCGGACCATCTCGCTGAAGTACTCGTTGAGCTGCGCGACGATGGCCTCCGGCGTGCCCTTCTCGGACGCGGTCGTAAAACCGCGAATATCCGAGAAAAGCACGGTCATCTCCCGCCGCTCGCCGCCCAGCCGCGCGAGCGCGGGATTGGCCATCAACTGCTCGAACACGTCCTTCGAGACGTAGCGCCCGAATAGCCGTTTGACCTGCCGCTTTTCGCGCCCCTCGACGAAGTACTGCCACGAGAACGCCAGGATGAGTGCGAGCACAACGGCAACGATCGGGCCGAATCCCGGCAGCCAGAGACCTGCTCCCGTCGCGGTCGTCGCGGCCACCACGAATCCCGAGAGCAGCATGACGACGCTGGCGACGGCCCACCACGCCGGCAGCGTCATCGCGAGGAGACCTGCGACGAGCCCGGCGCCCGCCGTGACACCGGCGTCGGCGGCGGGCGACGCGCGACGCATGAAACGGTTCGACAGCATGTTGTCCGCGAGCACGGCGTGCAGATAGACGCCAGGCGTGTTGCCGCCGAATGCGGTCGCATGCACGTCGAAGAGTCCAGTCGCGCTCGTGCCGACGAAGACGATCTTGTCGGCGAAGGCGGACGGATCGATCTCCGGCTTGTCACCGCTCATGACGCGCTCTTCCGAAAGCAGCACGTTGAAAAAGGGATAAGTCGGATACGTGGCCGCAAACGTCCGCGCGTCCGTGAACGGCCCGTGCACCCATAGCAGCAGATCGCCGTCGACGAGAGGCGCCGACACGTCGTCTAAGCGCAGCCGATCCGGATCGATCTTGACCGCTTCGGCTGGCACTTGATTCGCGACCAGCACGGCAGCAAGACCGAGCGACGGCACGCTGACGCCATTGCAGTCGATGAACGGCGTCATCCGGCGCGACGCGCCGCCGTCGTCTTTTTGCAGGAAGTTGTGACCGAGCGCCGAGACGGCACGCGTCAGCGCCTCGAACGGCGTTTTCACGTCCGGCCGCGACAGCAGACCCGGCCCGGGCGCGTAGGTCGTGCCGGGAAGTTGCAACGGACCGCAAGGCTTCTGGCCCGCGGTGCCCTGCAGGCCGGCGAACACGGCATCGGCCGGAAAGATCACCGTCCCGGCGCGCCGGACGGCCGCGATGAGCTCGGCGTCGGATTCCGGCCCGGTCATGGATCGATCGCCGACCCGGTACGTGCCGAGCACGTCGGGCTCGCTCAGGACGACGTCGTAGATGATGACCCGGGCGCGCGCGCGTGCGAGGAAGCTGATGACGCCGGCGTGCACGAACCGCGGCCACGGCCACCGCCCGAGCGCCGGCTCGAGCTCGCGCACCGACGACTCGTTGATCTCGATGATGGCGATGTCATCGCGCGCGTCGGCCGGCCGCGCCGTCTGCACGAGCCGCCAATCGTACGTCGTCGCTTCGATCATGCGGCCGTAGTGAGAGAGCCCGGCCGCGTACGCCAGCAGGGCGGCCACGGCGCCAAACCCGAGGCCCTTCAGCGCGCGGGAGGTCAGCACGGACATTGCCGGTCAGATCATAGTGCGCGGGGAAGGAGCCTGCCTGGCGAGGCGCTCACTCGTGGCGAAGGGCGATCATCGGATCGACCCGCGATGCTCTGCGGGCCGGTCCGTAGCTGGCCACGAACGCCGCGGTCAGCAGAACGACGCCGGCAAGCGCCAGCGCGCGGGGATCGTTCGGCTGCATGTCGAACAGAAATGACTCGATGAGCCGCGACGTGCCGAGGGCGGTCGGCACGCCGATCGCCAGCCCGACGGCGGCGAGCACACAGACCTCCCGCAGCACCATCCAGATGACGACGCCCCGTCCGGCTCCGAGGGCCATGCGAAGTCCGATCTCATTCGTCCGGCGCGCCACGGCATAGGCCATCGTGGCGTAGAGGCCGACGCAGGCGATCACGAGTGCGAGGATCGCGAAGGCACTGCAGAGTCTGGCAAAGACGATCTCCTGATTGATGGTCTGCTCGATGTCGGCGGCCTGGGTCTTGAGATTGGTCACCGGCACGCGCCCGTCGGCCTCGTGCACGATCTGCCGGACCGCGGCGACATGGCGCAGTGGGTCGCCGTCGGTGCGCAGCGCGTACGTCATCTCCCGCACGAGCGGAGCGGGAATCTGCGCGTACGGCACATACACCACCGGTGGATTCTCGCCCTTGAGCCCGCCGTATCGTGCGGTCGCGGCGACCCCGACGATTTCGAAGACGAGGGGCCCGTCGCCGACTTTCATGCTGCCGCCGACCTCGATATGCCGCCCCACCGGGTCCGCGTCGCCGAAGTTGGTTTTGGCGAACAGATCGCTCACCACGGCGACACGCGGCATTCCCTCGCGATCGCCTTCGGCGATTTCCCGGCCCCGCACGCATCGGAATCTGCATGGTCGTGAAGAACCGGGGCCCCGTATACAGGATGCGCGTGCCCTTTGTCGGCTGGCCGTTGACCGTGACGGGGTGTCCCCGGCCGGCCCTGATGAGCGAGGCGTGCGACAGCGTCGCGTCGCGCACGCCGGGAACCTCGGTCAGGCGACGTCGCAGATCGGCATAGAAAGCGGCGACCGTGGCCTCCGGATGGCCGGCCTGCGGGGCATTCAACTCGAACAGCAGCACGCTGTCGCGATTGAACCCGAGCGAAATCGACTGGAGATTCGATGAGCGTCCGCACGAACAGGCCCGCCGCGACCAGCAACAGCAGCGAGATCGCAATCTGCGCCACCACGAGCGCCTGCGTCAGGCTCGGGCGCGGGACCCTGTCACGCAGCCGCGCCCGCGGCTCGCTGACGGACCGGTCCCTGAGCATCGGCATCAACGCCGGACGGGTCGACTTGAATCGCCGGAGCCAGGCCAAACAGCACGCCGCACAGCAACGACAGCGCCAGCGTGACGACCGAGCACGTGCCAGTTCAGTTCGGCGTGGAGCGTGAATCCCTCCTGCCCGTTGGCCAGCAGCAGCGTCAGCACGCGAATGCCGACGACGGCGATGAGGATGCCGAGCGCGCCGCTGAGCGACGCCAGGAGGACGCTCTCCGTCAGCAGTTGACGCACGACGCGGAAGCGTCCGGCGCCGAGGCTGAGCCGCACCGCCATCTCGCGCCTTCGTGCGGCGGCCCGCGCGAGCAACAGGTTCGCCGTGTTCGCGCACGCGATCGCCAGGATCAGACCGACCATCGCCAGCAGCACGTAGAGCGGCTTCGAGTACTGGCGCCTGAGGCTGTCGAGTCCACCCGCGCCTTCCTCGAGGCGCAGCACCGGAAGATTGGCGCGCTCCTGGTCGTTGGTCGCCGTCGGGGTCACCCACTGCTCGAATGGCCCGTCGAGCGCGGCCTGGGCCTGCGCGACGGCCAACCCCGGGACGCAGGCGTCCCATCATCTGGATCCAGTAGTAGTTCTGGTCCAGATATTTGCGCGCGGCATCTCGATCGAACAGCAGCTTGGCGTGCATGGGGAGATAGACGTCGGGCGCTGCGCTGGGATCCACGCCGAAGAACTCGGACGGCGTCACGCCGATCACGGTGAACGCCACGTTGTTGATCAGCATCGGCTGACCGGCCGCCTCGGCAGCGCCGCCGAAACGCCGCTGGCTGTAGCCCAGGCTGATCACCGCCACCGGTGGCGCGCCGGCGCGATCGTCATCGGCAGCGATCAGACGGCCGGCGGCCGGCGACACCGCGAGCCCGCGAAAGAAGTCGCCCGAGACGTATTGCGCCCTTGGCGATCTCCGCTTCACCCTTGATCAGGACGTTCACGTTGCCAGCCGGGTGGTACGCAAAGAGGCTGGACAGGACCGGTGCCGACGCCTCCTGCAGGCGCTCGAACGCCGGAAACGGGAAGATGGCCGCCGTGATGCCCGAACGGTCGCGGTAGGTGCTGCCGTCGATGGAGTGCATCACGAACTCGTTCGCCGTGTGGAGCTTGAACGGTCTGCTACGCCACTTCACCACCACCAGCGATGCCGGATCCGACACCGGCAGCGAGCGCAACAGGATCGAGTCCATGAAGCTGTAGATCGCCGTGTTCGCGCCGATCCCGAGCGCGAGCGACAGTGCGGCCAGGGCCGTGAACAGGCGGTTCTTGAACATCGTCCGCAGGCCGTAGCGAATGTCCTGCGCCAGCTGCTCGAGCAGGATCCACGACCACAGCGTGCGCGTGTTCTCCTGCAGCAGCGTCACGTTGCCCAGGTCGCGGCGCGCGGCCCATCGGGCCTCGTCTTCGGACAGCCCGTCGGCCTGCCGTTCATCCGCTTCCTCCGCCAGATGGAACTGCAGCTCCTCGCGGAGCTCGTCTTCCTTGCGCCTGCCGCTGCAGCCACCACGTGAACTTCCGAAAGAGCGAGGTCATCGTCCCTCCTGGTCGGCCGGCCTCAGAAGCAGTCCCATGGCGCGCGCGAATGCGTCCCATTTCGACTGTTCGCTGGCCAGCTGCTTTCGGCCCGTGGGCGTGATGCGGTAGTAGCGGGCGCGCTTGCCCTTCTCGGACAGCTCCCAGGAGGCGGCGATCCAGCCCTTGGCCTCGAGCCGATAGAGCGCGGGGTAGAGCGAGCCGGTCTCCACCTGCAGCAGGTCTTCCGAGGTCCGTTGAATGTGCTTCGCGATGGCGTGGCCGTGACTCGGTCCCGGCAGCAGCGTGCGCAGGATCAGCAGATCGAGAGTGCCGCGCAGGAGCTCGACGCGAGAGGGTGGCTTCGGAGCCATTGTGTAGAAAGTCTACAGATTAGACGTGACTGACGAGAAAAACGTTTGGAAGGCTGGCAAGGGCCAGCAGACCCAGAGCGGGTCTCTTCTGTATTACTCCCGTCGGCGCGAGGCGAGATCGTAGCGTTCGCCAGACCGAAGGATGACGACATCTGATGAGCTGCGCCCTGGGACGTTGTACAGGCTGACCGTGCCAAGACCGACGACCTCGACACCGTCGCCCTTGACGATGAGCGCGGTCTGGTTGTCGATGCCGATGGCCAGTTGGTCCGGGTGCGCCGCAATCTCCTTTTTCGCCTCGTCGGGTCCGCGCGCGTCGAAGTGTGGGAACACTGCGGCGCGAGTCAGCAGCCCGAATCCGCCACCTCCAGCATGAGTTTGCATGAGCGCGCGAATCTTCGGCGTGAACTCACGATCCGTGCTGTCGAGCCATGACCCCTGAATCATCGCGCCCGCGGACTCGCCACCGACCACACCGCCGCGATCAAGCAGCTCACGAATGGCCAGCTCAGTCTTCGTGCTCAGGTAGGAGTGGACGAGGCGTTCCGGAAAGCCACCCATCATCCAGACGCCGGTCGCACGGCGAACCGGTTCAGTGAAACTCTCACTGTCGGATCGGCCACGATCGTGAGTGTGCAGGACGGTGACGGCGCTCACGCCGAAGCGCTCCTTCATCCGGCGCTCGAGGAAAACCATCACCTCCGGCAGCATCTCGGTTGGCATCGTGTCCGGGAGGCTGGCCGTCGGAATGAGGACTGGGCCGTTGCGGAGAGGCTCGCGAAGGCGATCAAGACAACCCATCCACTTCGGAGACCAGGTTTCATCGACGAGATCATGAGCCGATTAGACGGCGTCGACAACCTTGCGGTCGGTGTGAGCGAAGCGTAAGCGGGGCGGGGACGAAGTCCCCCCGACCTGAAGGTTGAATACCGGTACGGGGATTCGAACCCCGGTTCCAAGGTTGAGAACCTTGTGTCCTAACCCCTAGACGATACCGGCAGAAGGTCGTTCCGACTGTGTGGGCCACAGTCGAAGCTCCGACCTTTGAAGCTAGCATCCTGGCGCGATCAGGGTCAAGTCAGCCATAATACGCCTCGGATTTTCTTCCACGCGCCGCCGCCAGATGGCGCCTGCTCGTTTCATGATTCAGTTCAGGTGGGTTTTTCCTCGATGGCTCCCAACGTTCGCGCGTCCGGACTCGTGATGGCCTGCAGCGTGCTCGCGTTCCTGTTTGTCGCCGGCTGCGGCGGCTCTGCCCCAACACCGCCGCCGGCGGCTGCGCCCGGCAAGCGGGTCGATGCCGGCACTGCCGGATCGATTGCCGGCCGCGTGACCTTCAAGGGCGAGGTGCCGGCCGCCGTCGTGCTGCGCATGGGCTCCGATCAAGCCTGCGTGCAGGGATCCGGCCCCAATCCCGTCAGTGACGCCGTGCTCGTGACGTCCGACGGCGGGCTGCAGAACGTGTTCGTGTACGTGAAGGAGGGGCTCGATCCCGCGTACGGCTTCGACCTTCCGGCGGGGCCTGCCGTGCTCGATCAGAAGGGCTGCCGCTACACGCCGCACGTGATGGGCGTCCGGGTCGGGCAACCTCTCGAGATCGTCAACAGCGATCCGACGATGCACAACGTGCACGCGCTGCCGAACACGAATCCGGAGTTCAACGCGGGCCAGCCGATTCAGGGCATCCGCACGACGAAGACGTTCAACTCGCCTGACGTGATGGTGCGCTTCAAGTGCGACGTCCACAGTTGGATGGCGGCCTACGTCGGCGTCGTGGCGCATCCGTACTTCGCGGTGACCACCGAGGACGGACGATTCGATCTCAGGAACCTGCCGCCCGGCACGTACACGCTCGAGGCGTGGCACGAGAAGTTCGGCACACAGACGGCGAACGTCACCGTCGGCGACAAGCAGTCGCAGACGGCGTCTTTCTCGTTCTCGGCGAAACCTGACACCGAACAGAAGTAACGCCCGAATGGTCTGGCTCCATCGCTACACGCGCCTGCTGGTCGCCGCGACGCTGCTGCTGCTGGTCGCAGGCGGGATGGTGACGAGCACCGGCTCGGGCCTCGCGGTGCCGGACTGGCCGACGACGTACGGCCAGAACATGTTCACGTTTCCGTTCGCCAGGATGGTGGGCGGGATCTTCTACGAGCACGGCCATCGTCTGATCGCGTCGGCGGTCGGGCTGCTGACGATCGGACTCGTGGTCTGGCTGTGGCGGGTCGAGACGCGCCGCTGGGTGCGGCGGCTCGGAATCATCGCGCTTGGCGCGGTCGTGCTGCAGGGCGTCCTCGGCGGGATCACGGTCCTCTACTTCCTTCCGGACGGCGTGTCGATCAGCCATGCGGGCCTCGCGCAGATCTTCTTCTGTCTGACGGTGAGTCTCGCGCTGTTCACGTCGCCCTCGTGGCGCATGCCGTCGACGCCGCCGGTTGACGACCCGCGTCTCCGGCACCGGATGCTGATTCTCACGGCGGTCGTCTACGGACAGATTCTGCTGGGCGCGACGATGCGGCACACGGGCGCGGGCCTGGCGATTCCGGACTTCCCGCTCTCGTTCGGGCGGCTGCTGCCGCCCGTGTGGACCTCGGCGATCGCCGTGCACTTTGCCCATCGCGCAGGCGCCCTCGTCGTGACGGCTGGCGTCATCGCGATGGTGGGCTACATCTGGAGCCGCCACGGGAACCGGCGCGAGCTCGTCCGTCCCGCCTGGCTGCTCGTGCTGGCCGTCGCGCTGCAGGTCTCTCTCGGGGCGCTGGTCGTGCTGACCGGCAAGCAACCGATCGTCAACACGTTGCATCTGGCGACCGGCGCGCTCGTGCTCGCGACGTCGCTGGTCCTGACGCTGCGTTCGTTTCGAAGCGCCGCGAGTCATCTATCTTCAGATGCGCGTGGAGCCCCACCCCCACGCGCGCGCCCAGACGGCCTCGCTCACGCTCGGCCCAGGGCGGTCAACTTTCTCGAGGACGCATGAGATCCGAGGATCTGACGCTCTCGCCCGTCCGATCGCGCCTCACGGATCTCGTGGTCCTGACGAAGCTGCGCGTGAACGCGCTCGTCGTCGCGACGACGGCTGGCGGGTACTACATGGCGTCGACCGGCCCGATCGATCCGGCGACGCTGGTGGTGGTCTGTCTTGGCACGGCCCTCGTCGCGAGCGGCGCGGCGGCGTTCAACCAGGTGACCGAGCGCGCGACCGATCGGCTCATGGAGCGAACGCGCCATCGTCCGGTGGCCGACGGCCGCATGAGCGCAGGTGAAGGACGGGCGATCGCGACGGTGCTGTCGGTCACGGGCCTCGTGCTGATCTGGCTCGGGGCCAACGCGCCGGCGGCCCTGACCGCGCTCGCGACGCTGGTGGTTTACACGGCGGTCTACACGCCGCTCAAGCGCCGGTCGTCACTCGCGACGATCGTCGGCGCGGTGCCTGGCGCGCTGCCGCCGCTCATCGGCTGGGCCGCGGTCACGGGCTCGCTGGCCGACCCGGCGCCGTGGGCCCTGTTTTTCATCATGTTCCTCTGGCAGTTGCCGCATTTTCTCGCGATCGCCTGGATGTACCGCGACGACTACGCGCGCGCCGGCCTGCCGATGCTGCCGGTCATCGATCGCCACGGCGCGATGACCGGCCGTCAGGTGACTCTCTGGGCCGCCACGATCGTCCCGTTCAGCGAGCTGCCGTATATGCTCGGCCTGACGAGCGCCGTCTACGCCGTGGGCGCGCTCGTGCTCGGGCTCGCGCAACTGGGCATCGCCATCGCGTTTGCCGTCAACCGGACCGGCAAAACCGCGCGTGCGCTGTTCTACGCGTCCATCACGTACCTGCCGCTGCTCTGGCTGCTGATGTCATTCGCGCGGCGATAGATCAAGAAGTCTTCATTCTTCATGGTGAGTTTTTCGTGACATGTCTCTCGCCGATCTTCCGCATCTGAACGCCGCGCTGAACGCGCTCTCTGGCGTTCTGCTCACCATTGGCTTCATCTTCATCAAGTCCGGCAACATCGCTGCCCACCGCCGCTGCATGCTCGCGGCGTTCGTGACCTCGGCGCTCTTCCTCACGTCCTACGTCGTCTATCACGCGAACGTTGGATCGCGGCCGTTCCCCGGCACCGGCACGATTCGCCTCGTCTATTACTCAATCCTCCTGCCGCACGTCATCCTCGCCGCGGCCGTTCTGCCACTCGCGATCGTGACGCTGAGCCGTGGCTTGAAACTGGACGTGATCCGGCACCGGCGAATCGCGAAGATCACGCTGCCGATCTGGTTGTTCGTGTCGGTGACGGGGGTGGCGGTGTACCTGATGCTCTATCGACTGTACTGACGCTGGTCGGGCACTAGGCACTAGGCACTAGGCTAGGCGCCCTTGCACTTCGCCAGTTCCGCCGGCAAGCCCTCCTGGATCGTGCGCAGCCTCGGCGCGGAGGAGTTTCGGACCTCGCCGGATTTTGTGAGCTCATCCGCGATCGTCGCCGACCGCCGGAGCGCCTTGCAGGCGGCCGCGCGGTTGCCGGTGACCATTTCAATCTGACCCTGCGCCATCAGAAATGACGACAAGTCGATGCGTTGATCGCGGGCCGTGGCCGCGAGCGGTTCGACGATCTCGACCGCCTTGCGCGCGTGCGGGAGCGAGTCGGAATATCGCTTCACGGCAAAATAGAAGCTCGCCAGCCGATTGTGCATGTACGCGACACGCGAACGTGCCTGGATGTCCTGGGGATCGAGGGCGGAGAGTTTCTGGCGCAGGGCCAGGCTGCGCTCGAAGCCGGCCGCGGCCTCGGTCAGCCGGCCCATCGACTGATCGATTCCGGCGACGTTCCCGATGTCGATCGCCACGTCGAACATCGTGTTGCGGCTGAGCGGCTGCGCGGCGAGGCGGCGCTCGTCGAGCTCGAGCGCACGCGCGTAGTGCGTCCTGGCCGCCGCGAGGTCACCGACGAACTGGTACTGCGCACCGAGGTACTTCGACGCGAGCGCGACATTGCGCTGCCGTTCTGCGCTTTCCGGCTGCTCCGCCAGGAGTCCCTCGTAGAGCTCGGCTGATTTCTTCCAGTGCGGCAGCGAATCGGGGGGCCCGGTGAGCACCGCAAGCGTGAAGTGGCAGCGGGCGAGCAGCGTCCGGGCTTCGTGATCGCCCGGCCGGCCGTGTTCGAGTCCCTCGGCGCGGGCCAGGGCGCTCCGGACCACCTCGAGCGCGCGGGCTTTGTCGCCAACGGCGTTGAGTGTGTCGGCCTGATCTATCTCGACCATCGCCATCCGATACACCAGCGTTCGATCTGCCGACGGCTTCGACACGAGCGGGGCGAGCAGCGCGGCGGCACGGTCGTAGCTCGCGAGCGCGCCCTTGCGATCGCCGAGATTTGCTCCGCCGGGGTTGCCCTGCACGTCAGCGATACGCTGATAGGCGCTGGCCAGCTCCAGCCGCAGACCGTCGTCCACCGACGGATCCTGGCTCAGGCGCTCGAGGTAGGTGAGCGCCTCGGCGACGATCATCTTGCGGACCGGTGTGGCGCCGGGAAGCGGCGCGATGCCGTCGTGGACCTTGAAGATCAGCGCGTTGGCCAGCTGGCGCGCGTCGCTGAATCGCGCTTCCGCGCGGTCGCGCGCGATCGCGGTACGGCGCGTCTGCCACAACGAGATCCCCAGCGCGGCGATGACGGCCACGGCCGAGACCGCGGCCGCAAACGCCGCCGCGCGATGACGCCGAACGGTCTTCCGAAGAAGATACGCAAACGACGGCTCGCGCGCGACGACGGGCTCCGAGGCGCGATACCGCGCCAGGTCGCTCGCGAGCTCCTGGGGCGACCCGTATCGCTGCGCGGGCTCCTTGTGCATCGCCTTCATGACGATGGCGTCGAGATCGCCGCGGACACGGCCGGCCTCGTACGGAAGGCGCTCGAGTGCGCGGTCGAGGGTGAGGCTTGGCTTCGGCGGATCCTGCGTCGTCACGATCTCGAGGACGCGGTCGAGCGTCTGCCCGCTCGTCTCGTACGGCCGGTGGCCCGCCACGAGCTCGTACAGCAGCACGCCCAGCGCGTAGATGTCGGACGACGTCGTGACCGGCAGTCCCCGAAGCTGTTCCGGGCTCGCGTAGTCGGGCGTGAGCGGCCGGAGCAGCCCGGTGGCGGTCGCGTCGCCCTCGCCGTTCGCCGAGACGAGCTTCGAGACACCGAAGTCGAGCACCTTCGGCACACCTTCGGTGGTCACGAGGATGTTGCCGGGCTTGAGATCGCGATGCACGACGCCGTGCTGATGGGCGTACTGGACGGCGCGGCAGATCTCTTCGACGAGCTGCAGCCGCGCGTCGAGCGCGAGGCGACGGTCGCGACAGAACTCGTTGACGCGCACGCCGTCCACGAGCTCCATCACGAGAAACGCCTGGCCGCCGTCGGTCAGGCCGCCGTCGATGAACGAGACGATGTTGGGGTGAGTGAGGCTGGCAAGAATCTGCCGCTCGATACGAAACCGCGACAGCGCCTCCGCGTCATGCAGTGTGCTGTCGATGATCTTGATCGCGACCTGCTGATCGAACCCGCCGTCGACGCGCTCGGCGCGATAGACGACGCCCATCCCGCCCGCGCCGAGGCGCGTGGCGAGCCTGAATGGCCCGACGCGTTGGCCCTCGACGGCACGCGGCGGCGAGTCGAGCAGCCAGGAGGCCGACGCGACGGCCGGCTTCTCCATGAAGCTGGTGGCCAGATCGTGCGACGAGAGCAGCGCGGCGACCTCGATCCGCAGCGCCGCGCGGCCCGCGCACCGCTCGTCGAGCAGCTTCTCGCGATCCGGTGGAGGCGCCGCCAGCGCGGCGGCGAAGATGTCCTTGATCTCAGTCCAGGTCGCGGGATCCATGCAGGGCAGCCACTACACCCCGCGTCGGAAGAAGGCGCGCCCGACCGTTCGGCCCTCCGGCGACACGAACGTGAGCGTGAGCCGGTCTTTGGTGATTTCGTACTTGCGGACCATTTCCTTGCCGATCACTTTGGCCAGCGACGCATCTGCCGGCACCGCAGCGTCGGCGTCGCGCAGCCGGAACTCCTTTCGGGCCGGGTCGATGGTGACGCGCCCCTCGTACTGGAGCATCGGCTGGAGGTCCTTGAGCTGCTGGTCGGGCATCGCTTCGAGCAACTTGCCCGCCACCTTGATGTTGCCGTAGGCGTCGTAGGTCAGCGTCCCCTCGGACTTGATCGGCTGGGGCTGGCCGGCGGCGTTCATCGCTTCGAACCGCTCGAGCGTCCACGTGCCTTCGAACAGGCGCCGCTCGTACTCGACCGAGCCGGGCCCGGTATCCACCGCGCCCATGCCGATCGGCTTCTTCATCGGCGCCGGCCCGCAGGCGGCAAGCGACACCGCCAGAGCACAAAGAAGAAGGGATCGCGGCATGGCTTAGGATACGCCAGATGCCACTCGGCCGATCGCGATGGGCTGTGCCCCTGTTCGTGTTCTTGTGCGTCTGGGGGCTGACCACGCGCGGCAAGTTCTCGGTGTCCGGCGACGAGCCGCACTACCTGATGATCGCCGAGAGCCTTCTCAGCGACCACGACCTCGATCTCTCCAACAACTACGCGAACGGCGACGGCCGCTGGTTCGCGGTGAAGGATCTGGCTCCGGGACCGCACACGGTCAGGAAACCGGACGGCGCCGCGTGGTCGGTGCACGACATCGGCGTGGCGGTCGTACTGCTGCCGGCGTACGCGGTGACCACGCGGCTCGCCGCGTATGCGCCCGAAGGCCTGCTCGCGAGGTTCCGGATGTCACGCGGGCTCTTCGCGTACGCGCTCATCAGCCTCGTGATGGCCGCTGGCGTCGCCGTCGGGTTGTCGTGGCTCCTCCGCGGACTGGCGCGCATCGCGCCGGCGCGTGTCGCGATTGCCGTGACGCTCGTCATCGGGCTCGCGCCGCCGGTGTTTTCGCACGCGTTTCTCGTGTTTCCCGACACGCCGGCGCTGGTCGTGACCTGCGCGGTCGTCTGGGTGCTGTGCGTCCGGCCCGAGGAATGGACGCGCGGGAGGATGGCGGCGCTGATCCTCGCCGTCGGCAGCCTGCCGTGGCTCCACCGCAGGCTGTCCTTCCTCACCCTCGGGCTCGCCATCGTCATCTTTCTGCATTGCCGGTCGTGGTTCGCCGCGCGCACGACGGGCGAGCGGATCACGCTCGCCGGTCTGTTCCTCGTCCCGCAGATCGCGCTTCACGTCTGGACGTTCAACGCGTGGGGTCACCTGGGCGGTCCGCACATGCTCGCGGGACTGCCCTTCAACCCGGCGCGATGGCAGCACGGCAGCCTCGGGCTGCTGTTCGATCGCGAGCGCGGGCTGTTCGGCTACGCGCCGTTTTACCTGATCGTGCCGGCGTGCTTCGCGCTCACCTGGCGCGAGACGCGCCTGCTCCTCGTCCCGATCGTGCTGGCGGCTGCGCCCATGACGATCTACGCGGACTGGACCGCCGGGTTTTCGCCCGCCGCGCGTTTTCTCGTTCCGCTCATCCCGTTCCTCGCCATCCCGCTCGCGCGTGCGGCGAGCCACCGCACGGTCCGGATCGTCGCGCTGACGCTCCTCGCTTTCCAGGCGCTCATCGCGATCGTGATCTGGCAGCACCCCCGCGCGCTGTGGCCCAAGAACATCGCGACCAACAGCGCCCTCGAGAGGATTCCAGTGATCGGCCCCGCCTACGAAGGACTGCTGCCGTCAATCGCGACAGGCGATCCGGTGATGTGGGGATGGGCGTGGGTTGCCGCGCTCGGGCTGGGGACGGCAGTACTTCTCCGACTGGAACGGAGGGCGGTGGTCTAGAGCGGAGAAGTACGGGCACTACCGGTGAAGTACAGGCGCTATCGCTGAAGTACGCTCCGGGCGCGTGTACTTCTGAGCTCTTCCCACGCGTACTTCAAGCGCCTTTCACTCCCGTACTTCAGTGTCCTTGTCCCGCGTACTTCGAGGCTCTTCTCTGAAGTACTTCATACGCTAGTACAGAAGGTACTTGGCGCGGAGAAGTCGCCAGCGCGCTTCGGCGGCGGCCCAGGATGACGCGATCGTCGCCGGGTCGTCGCCCGTCTTCAGTCGATCGAGTCCAGCCGTCGACCCGAACAGCCGGCGAGCGAGGTCGATCTGCAGTTCGCCGGGGAACAGCTTCACGAGTGCCGCGGCGATCTCGACGCCCACGCGGACCGGACGCACGGCGTTGCGGTCGGTGATGACGATGAACACGCCCTGGCACTCCAGGCCGGCGAACTTGCTGGAAGTCGGGGTGAATCTCACCGGATAGAACCGCACGCCGGGAATCTGCCGCGTGTTGAGCGCCTCCGCGAGCCTGATCCCGTCGATCCACGGCGCGCCGACGTGCTCGAATGGCGTGTCCGTGCCTCGGCCAACCGAGAGGTTCGTGGACTCGAAGGCGCCGAGCCCCGGATAGAGCGTCGCGGCATACAGCGTGCGCATGTTCGGCGAGGGACCGATCCACGGGAGAGCCGTCTCGTCGAACCACGCATCGCGACGCCAGTTCTTCATCGCGATTACCGTCAGATCGGCGCCGATCTTCTTCTCGCCGTTGAACAGGCGCGCCAGCTCGCCCATCGTGAGCCCGTGGCGAATCGGCATCGACGGCAGATAGCCGGTGAATCCCACGGCCGACTCGTCGAGCGGCGGGCCTTCGATCTGCACGCCGCCAATCGGATTCGGACGATCGAGCACGACCACCTTGATCTTCCGCTTCGCGGCCTCCTCCATCACGTACGCCATGGTCGTCATGTAGGTGTAGAAGCGCGTGCCGATGTCCTGCAGGTCGATGACGATCGCGTCCAGATTCTCGAGCACCTCGGCGCTGGGCCGCTGAGTGGGTCCGTAGAGCGAGTGAATCGGCAGCTTCGTCTTGTCGTCCACTGACGACGGGACGGACGCGTCGAGGATGCCGCGGATGCCGTGCTCCGGGCTGAACAGCGACACGAGCTTCGCGCCGGTCGCCGCGGCGATCAGATCGATTGTGGGCGTGCCGTCGCGTGCACGGCCGGTGTGATTCGTCACGAGGCCGACGCGCTTGCCGGCCAGCACCGAGAATCCGTCCGCGCGAGCCACGTCGATGCCGGTGAGAACAGCCACGGCAGGCGGGGGCGGGACCGCAGGCGTCTGCGAGTCGAACGACTGACGCACGAACGACATGCGGCTCGTCACCTCCGCCGCCACCGATGTCAATGACGACGCCACGATCGTCGCGACGCGGGCGCGAAGCGGTGTGACATCACCCTTGCCCTCGGGGTGCACGCGATTCGACAGGAAGATCACGAACACTCGCGTTGCCGGGTCGATCCAAATCGACGTGCCAGTAAACCCGGTGTGGCCGAAGGATCCCTGGGGCAGCAGCTCGCCGCGGTTGGCGGAATAGGACGAATCCATATCCCAGCCGAGGCCGCGGATGTTCGATTCGATGGCCGGCGTCGCCGCCGAGGTCATACGCGCGACGGCCAGCGGCGAGAGGATGCGCGTGGAGCCCACGGCGCCGCCGCCGAGCAGCATCCGGCTGAAGATCGTCAGGTCGGCGGCCGTGCTGAAGAGGCCGGCGTGGCCTGCGACGCCGCCCATGCGTCGCGCGGTTGGATCGTGCACGACCCCGCGCAGCATCGTCATGTTCGGCCCGGTGCATGGCCAGCCGTAGGGCGTGCAGGGCTGCGTCGGGGCGACGCGCGCCCGCAGCGATGCCGGCGGATTGAACATCGTCTCGCGCATGCCGAGCGGCGCGAAGATCCGCTGCTGCACGAAATCGGCGAACGGGCGACGCGCGACCCGCGCGACGACTTCAGCCAGAAGAAAGTAATTGATGTCGCTGTAAACGAAACGCCGGCCAGGCGGCGCCATCAGCACTTCTTCGGATGCCAGCTTGATGGCCGTGTCGTTGCCGACCCAGTCGTCGGCCAGGTCGACGTCGGGCCGCAGGCCCGACATGTGCGTGAGCAGATCGCGAATCGTCACGCGTTCCTTGCCGTATCTTGCGAAGTCCGGGATGAACGACGCGACCGGATCGGTCAGGCGAAGGCGTCCGTCCTCGACCAGCGCCATCACCGCGGTCGTGGTGGCCACCACCTTCGTGAGCGACGCCAGATCGAAGATCGTGTCGAGCGTCATCGGCTCGGCCGCCGGCACGAGGGCGCGCTGCCCGTACGCCTTCTGGAACACGACCGTGTCGCCGCGGCCGACGACCACGACGGCGCCGGGAAGCTGGCGGGCGGCGATCGCCTCGGCCACCACAGCGTCCAGTCGGGCAAGGCGTGTCGACATCGAACCCGGTGGACTGCTGCAAGGACTCCGGGTGTCCGGCCGGACAAAGACTCCGGGTGTCCTGCGGACACCCGGAGTCCTATCAACAACAGCAAGACGCCTGCGAGCCGCATCACGCGCTCGATTATAGCCATCGCCTGCCGCGCCCGGGCCGCGCTACGATCTCACTAATGTCCCGACGGCTCACCCCAGCCCAGATCCGGGTGCGAAAGTACCGCAAGCCGGCGCTCCAGGTACTGGCGGTCGTCCTCGCCGGGCTGGCGATCTGGTGGTGGGTGCGCGGACCGCTGTTCCGGCTCGTGCCGCGCGAGGATCGCAACATCCTGCTCGTCACGATTGATACGCTCAGGGCCGACGCGCTCGGCAGCTACGGCGGCCGGGCGGTCACGCCGAACCTGGATCGACTGGCGGCGCGCGGCGTGAAGTTCACGTTCGCCCACGCGCACGCGGTCGTGACGCTGCCCTCGCACGCGAGCATCCTGACCGGCCGCTATCCGTACGAGCACGGCATCCGGGACAACACGGGCTATCGTCTCCCCGCGACCGAGCCCTCGGCGGCGGCGCGACTGAAGCAGATGGGATTCACCACCGGCGCGTTCATCGGCGGGTTTCCGCTCGACCAGCGCTTCGGGCTCAACCAGGGCTTCGACGTCTACGACGATCGGGTCGGCGAGATCGGGAAGGGCGACGACCTGATGATGCCGGATCGACCGGCCGACGCGGTCATCCGGTCGGCGCTCGACTGGATCGGCCAGCAGCGCGGCAAATGGTTCGCATGGGTGCATCTCTTCGATCCGCACGCGCCGTACAAACCACCGGCCACGTGGAAGAATCCGCTGCCGGACCACCCGTATCTCGCCGAGGTCTCGTGGACGGACTTCGCTCTCGGGACGCTGTTCGACGAAGTCGCGAAGCAGCCGCTGCCAACGCTCGTCGTCGCCACCTCGGACCATGGCGAAGGCCTGGGCGAGCATGGCGAGCTGACGCACAGCCTGTTTGCGTATGAGACGACGCTGCGGGTGCCGCTCATTCTGAGCGAGCTTGGGCCGACCGGCCGCCGGACGCCGCGCGGCATGACGATCAACAACTCGGTCCGTCACGTAGACGTGCTGCCGACGCTGCTTCACGCCTCGGGCGCTTCCGGCGAGGGCGGAATGTCCGGAGCGTCGCTCCTCGCCCTGATCGGCGGCAGCCGGATCTCCGATCGTCCCGCCTACTTCGAAGCCATGACGGCGAACCTCACGCGAGGCTGGGCGCCGCTTCGCGGGGTGATCGCGAATCGCGAGAAGTACATCGACCTGCCGATTCCCGAGCTGTACGACCTTTCGAGCGACCCGAAGGAACAGCGGAACGTCCAGTCGGTCCAGTCCGACCGCAGTCTGGTGCTCGTGAGCGCGCTTCGGACGTTCGACGTCTCGGCGCCGCGGCGGCCCATGGGCGAGACCCGTGCAGCGCTCGACCGGCTGCGCGCGCTCGGCTACACGTCGGGAAGCGCCAAGCCGCGCGAGCAACACACGGAAGAGGACGATCCGAAGCGCCTCCTGAAGATCGAGCAGGCGCTGCACAAAGCCAAGGATGCGTACGACCAGAACCGCAAGCCGGAGGCGATCGAGCTCTACAAAGAGATCATCGCCACCCGGCCGGACACGGCGGACGCCTACCGCCACCTGGCCTTCATCTACTGGCAGACGGGGCGGCCAACCGAGGCCGTCAACACGCTCGAGGCGGCACTGAGCCGTGGCGTCACCCTGACAGACATCAGGGTCAAGCTCGGGCAGTACCTTTCGGAAATCGGCCACCCGCATCGGGCGGTCGCACTGCTCGAGGGCGCGGTGGGAGAGGACCCTGACGAGCTCATCGCGCTCGGCACGGCCTACGCCGGCGCCGGGCGTCGCCTGGAGTCGCTGCAGACGTTCAGGCGCATTCTGGACATCGACCCGACGAGCGGGCTGGCGTACCAGAACATCGGCACGCTGCAACTGCAGGCCAGGGATTTCGCGGCCGCAGAGAAATCGTTGCGCCGGGCGCTCGAGATCGATCCCCGCCTCTCCGGCGCGCAGACGGCGCTCGGCGTCGTGCTCTCCGAAACCGGACGCAAGGACGCCGCGATTGAGGCCTGGAAGATCGCGGTCCGCGACGGCAAGGAGCTCGATGCGATCTTCAACCTCACGATCGAGTTGTCCAACGCCGGCCGGATGAACGAAGCGCGTGTTTACGGCGAGATGTTCCTCAGCCAGGCGCCCGCCGAGCTGCGCCGCGACGACCTGGCGCGCGTTCGCAAACTGCTCGAGAACGACAAGGCGCCGCAATCGCCGCGATGAAGCCCCCGCGTCGTGCCAAGGCGCCCTCGCCCACGCACCGGCCCGGACGTGCGGGCCACGCTGTGCGCGGCCGGCGCTGGCTCTGGATCGTGCTCGGCGTTCTGGCGGCGATGGGCATCGGCGGGATGTGGCGGTGGATGGGGCGGGCGACCGGTCCGCATGCCCTGGTCCTCATCTCGATCGATACACTCCGCGCCGACCGGCTGCCGCTCTACGGTTACAGCCGCGGCCGTACGCCCGTCCTCGACACCTTTGCGAAAGATGCCGTGCTCTTCGAGCGCGCGTATGCGCACGCGCCTCAGACGCTGCCGTCGCATGCGTCGATGTTCACCGGCAAGCTCCCGTTCGAGCACAAGGTCCGCGACAACCTGGGCTTCGTCCTCTCCGCCGGGCAGCCGACCCTGGCGTCACTGCTCGGCTCGGCAGGCTACGTCACGGCGGGGTTTGCGTCTGCGTACGTTCTGAGGCCGGAAACGGGCATCTCACAGGGGTTCTCGGTCTACGACGCGACGCTGCCTGCCTCCGCAGGGGACCAGGCGCCCGCCGAGATCCTTCGCGACGGACCCGCGACCATGGCGGCCGCCATGACGTGGCTCGCGTCGCAGCCCGGCGACCGCGTGTTCGTGTTTCTCCACATCTACGAACCGCACGCGCCGTACACGCCGCCGGCTCGCTTCGCGATGGCGGATGCGTACGACGGCGAAGTGGCCTACTCGGACGAGATCATCGGCCAGTTCCTGACCGCGCTGCGCCAGCGAGGCTGGTACGACGACGCGGCGATCGTCGTCACCGCCGATCACGGCGAGGGGCTGGGCGATCATCAGGAAAAGGAGCACGGGCTGTTCGTGTACAACGAGACGATTCGCGTGCCCCTGCTCGTCAAGCTGCCTGGCAACCGGCGCGGCGGCACGCGCGTCGCCGATCCCGTTCAGCACATCGATCTGCTGCCGACGATCGCGGCGATGACCGGCATCACGGCGCCGGCGGGACTTCGCGGCCGCGACCTGCAGCCGCTCCTCTCCGGCCGCGGGGCGATCGCGCCACAGGGCATCTACTCGGAAGCGCTCTACCCGCGCTATCACTTCGGCTGGAGCGAGCTCGTCTCGTTGACGGACGATCGCTACAAGTACATCAAGGCGCCCAAGCCGGAGCTCTACGATCTCGAGCGCGATCCGCACGAGCGCGAGAACCTCGTGTCGGCGCGCACGCAGGCCGCCTCGGCGCTCAGCGCGGGCCTGGACGCGTTGATCGCCGGCCGTGACGTAGACGCCCCGTCCGCCGTGTCCGCGGAAGATCGTGAGCGGCTGGCGGCGCTCGGCTACGTCGGCACGCATGCGCCGCAGCCGGGGGCGAAGAATGCCGGGGCCTTGCCGGATCCGAAGGACAAGGCGGGCATCCTGCTGACCTACCGCGAGGCCGTCGATGCGATCAACGCGCGGAAGTACGACGAAGGATTGGCCCGGCTGAAACAGGTCCTCGCGGACAGCCCTGACATGGTCGATGCCTGGCTGCACCTGGCCGCCACGTACGTGCGGATGGGACGACTGGAGGACGGCTACCAGGCGTACCGTGAAGCCATCCGGCGCAAGCCGGACGAGACGGGCGCGCTCCTCGCTGCCGCGTCGCTCTTGACCCAGATGAACCGCTTCGACGAAGCGCGCAAGTACGCCGAGCTCGCGATCGCCCATGCGCCGGCCACGGCGCATCAGACGCTCGCCAACATCGCCCTCGTGCAGAACCGCCCGGACGAGGCGCTGCGCGAGGCCGGCCTCGCCGCCGCCGCCGATCCGACGTTGCCGACGCCGCTCCTCGTGCAGGGCATGATCGAATACAACAAGGCCCGGTACGCCGAGGCGCTGCCATTCCTGCTGAAGGCGCGCGAGGCATACGCGCGCCGGACGCTGCAGGCGCGCGATCTGAACTTCTACATCGCCGATTCGCTGGCGCGGCTCGAACGCTACAAGGAGGCCGAGCCGCATTTTCTGGACGAGATCCGGCTGCACCCGCAGAACTCACGCGCGCGCGCCGGCCTGGCGCTCCTGTATCAGTCGATGGGCCGGTCGCCGGAAGCGGAGCGCGCGATCCAGGACATGCTGCAGATCTCGCCGAATCCGACGGCGTACGATCGCGCCGAATACCTCTGGCAACTGTTCGGCCGGCCCGATCGGGCCGCCGCCGTCCGGGCGGAAGCCAGAGCGAAGTTCGGTCGGAAGTGATGCCGCGCGCGCGAAGACGCAGCGTGATGCTGGCCGGGCTCGCGTCCCTCGGGCTGGCGATCGCGCTCCTGCTGTGGATTCGCAGGGCGCCGTCATTCGAGGTCGTTCCGCGCGCCGATCGCAACGTGCTGCTCGTCACGATCGACACGCTCCGCGCCGACGCCGTCGGCGCCTACGGCGGACGTGCCGCGACGCCCAACCTCGATCGGCTGGCCGGACGCGGCGCCCGCTTCACGTTCGCGCACGCGCACGCGGTGCTGACGCTGCCGTCGCACACGTCGATCCTGACGGGCCTCTACCCGTACACGCACGGCGTGCGCGACAACAACGGCTATCGGGTGCGCGCGGGCGAGGCGACGCTCGCCGCCAGGCTGAAGGCCGCGGGATTTGCCACTGGCGCGTTCGTCAGCGCCTTTCCACTCGATCAGCGGTACGGCCTGCAGGCGGGATTCGACGCCTACGACGATGAGTTCAGCGAAGTCGGCAAGACGACCGAGATCGCGCTGCCGGAGCGGCGCGCCGACCGGACGATTGCGTCGGCGATCGAGTGGATCGGTCAGCAGCGCGGCAAGTGGTTCACGTGGGTGCACCTCTTCGACCCGCACGCGCCGTACAGCGCGCCGCCCGACTGGCAGGCGCGCTATCCGTCAGATGCCTACGCTGCCGAAGTCGCCTGGACGGATTTCACGCTGGGGCCGCTGTTCGAGCGTCTCGAGCGCGACTCGCGCCCCACGCTCGTCGTCGTCACGGCGGATCATGGCGAGGGACTCGGCGAGCACGGCGAGATGACGCATGGCGTCTTCGCCTACGAGGCGACGCTCCATGTCCCGCTCGTCGTCGCGGACATCACGCCGGGCCGGACGGCCGCGCGCGGCGTGACGGTCACCCGCCCGTCGCGTCACGTGGACATCGTGCCGACCGTGCTCGAAGCCACGGGGATGGCCGCGGCCGGACTGCCGGGCGCCTCGCTCTTCGCGCCGGCGACGGGACAGACGTCGTCGTACTTCGAGTCGATGATGCCGGTGCTCGCGCGCGGCTGGGCACCCCTCCGCGGCGTCTTCGCCGGGTACGAGAAGTTCATCGACCTGCCGATCGTCGAGCTCTACGATCTCGAGCGCGACCCGCGCGAGCAGCAGAATCTCGCGGCGCTCCAGCCCGATCGCAAATCGGTGCTCGAGCGCGTCCTGCGCGGGTTCGACGTCGCGCTGCCGGATCAACCCGGCGAGGAAACGGCCGCCGTGCGCGAGCGCCTTCGTGCGCTTGGCTACACCGGCGGCAGTCCTGCGCCGCGACGCGATCGGTACACGGAAGACGACGATCCCAAGAGACTCATCGACCTGGACCGATTGCTGCACCGGGCGTCGGAGCTCTTCGCCATCGGAAAGATGCCGGACGCCGTTGCGCTCTACAAGCAGATCCTCGATCGGCGTCCCGACACGGCGGACGCGTATCGCAACATGGCGTTCGTGCTGTGGCAGAGCGGACGGCCGGCCGATGCGATCGCCACGCTCGAAGCGGCGATTCGCCAGGGCGTGAAACAGCGGGACATCATCGTGAAGCTTGGCACGTACCTGGCCGAAACCGGCGCGGCCCAACGCGCCATCGCGCTCCTCGAGACGCTGCCGCGCGACGACACCGAAGCCTTGAACGCGCTCGGGATCGCCTACGGTCAGGCGGGCCGGGCCGCCGACGCCATGCGCATGTTCACGCGCGCGATCGAGCTCGACGCGACCAACGGCCTGGCGCACCAGAACATCGGGACGCTTGCACCTGCGCGCCGGCAACGTCCCGGCGGCCGAGGCTGCCCTGCGCAGGGCCATCGCGATCGACCCTTCGCTCCCCGGCGCGCACACCGCGCTTGGCGTCGTGCTCGTCAGAACGAACCGCCGCCTCGAGGCGATCGACGCCTGGAAGCGCGCCGTCGATCTCGAGCCCACCGAATACGACGCGCTCTACAACCTCACGGTCGAGCTCGTGACCGCCGGCCGGATGGACGACGCCAGGCCATACGGCGATCGCTACATCGCGACGGCGCCGCCCGCTCTGTATGCCGCCGACATCGCTCACGTGCGGAGGCTGTTGGGCAAGTAAGGGGACGGGTCTCAATTGTGGAAAACTCCCGTAACATGGAACGAGAGCGAGTTACGGGAGTTTTCCACAATTGAGACCCGTCCCCTTTTTGCTTCTCGCTTTGCTCGCCCAACAGACCGAGCGCCCCGTGTTCCGGTCCGGGGTCAGCGTCGTGCGCCTCGACGTGCGCATCGTCGACGAGGCTGGACGTTCGATTCCGGACATCCGGCAGGACGAGGTCCGCATCGTCGAGGGCGACACCGAACGGCCCGTGGTGCTGTTTCAGCGAGTCGCCGGATCGGGCGGGTCCTACGTGGAAGCGGCCGAGCGGACGATTGCCGCAGACGTCTCGACCAATCAGGGCGCACCGCAGGGCCAGCTCTTCGTGCTCGTCTTCGATCAGGATCACATTCGCGCTGGGGGTGAGCAGCCGGTGCGCGCCGCGGCCGAACAGTTCCTCCGCGATCACGTCAGGCGGCAGGATCGCGTCGCGATCTACGGGCTGCCCGGTCCGGGTCCAGCGCAGCCGTTCACGGCGAACCTCTCCGGGGCGCGGCAGCAGCTCGCGACGGTGCGAGGCGGGCTCGTCCGCCAGGCCAACGGCCCCGTGGCCGCGATGGAGCTCAGCGAAGCGTACGAGATCCTGCGCGGCAACGAGCTCGTCCTCTCGCGTTTCACCACCGTGCGCGCTGACAACGCGAGTCCGGTGGCCGGGAGCGACCTGACGGGACGCTTCGCCGAGGACCCGGCCGTGTTTCGACGGTTGCTTCGCGAGAACGCGCAATCGATCGTCACGCTCGCCGACGCCGAGTCGCGCCGGTTTCTCCAGGACTTTGCCGATCTCCTCCGCAGCTTCCGGGGCATCGACGGCCGCAAGACCGTCGTGCTGTTCTCGGAGGGCTTCTATGCCGACAACGTCAGCCGCGAGCTCGAAGAGGTCGCCGCGGCGGCGGCCGAGACGTTCTCGGTGATCTCCTCGTTCGATCTGAACCGGCGCGCCGATGTCATCGCGTCCGCAGCGTCCACCTCCGATGAACCGGTGGAACTCACAAACCGCCTCGGGCCGCTTGGCGGCCTGGCGGCCGAGACCGGCGGTTCGCTCGTCAAGGACGCCGCCACCCGCCTCACGTCGGCCCTCGCGACGCTCGTGCCGGACGACGGTGGCTACTACCTGCTGGCCTTTGAGCCGAGATCCGTAGAAGCCGAGAAGACGTATCGCCGGGTCAAAGTCCAGGTCACGAGGCGAGGCGCGCGCGCGATCGCGCGAACGGGCTACGCGGTCGGCGCGCCGCCAGCCACCACCGACCGCCGCCAGGCGATCGATCGAGCGTTGTCGGCGCCCTTCACTCAGCAAGGGCTCAAGCTGGATTACACGACGTACGTGGGACAGTCGTTGACGAAGGGACAGCAGCGCGTTGCCGTCAGTCTCCTGGCGGAGCTGCCCCTGCGGCGGGCGCCCGCGACCGCCGCACGCGGCGCGACGGCTGCAGGAACGCCGTCGGCCGACGTGGTGTTCGTCGTCCGCGACAGCCGGACGGGCCGCGTGACGGCCAGTGGCAGCGGAGAGATCCCGCTGCCCGAGGCAGTTGACGGATTCTCGACGGGCCGCGCGCCCTGGCACGTGGCCTTCGACGTGCCCGCCGGTGACTACATCATGCGATGCGTCGTGAGAGAGCCTGGCGGCATCGTCGGCAGCGCGGACCGGCGGTTCGTGGTGCGGGCGCTTGGCGGCTACGAGGTGGCCGCCGCGGATCTGCTGCTGTTTTCTCCGGGCGATCGACTGCCGGTTCGCGCGCGCGGCTACACGAACGGGCTGCTCACGGGCGTCACGAGGGTGTACGCGCCATCGACGGATCGGCTGCAGACGGTCACGGCGCGGCTGGAGCTCCGGCCGGCCGACGAGACGCTGGACGCGGGCGCCATCGGCCGCGCCAGCGACGGCGTCGTCGGAGAGGTCCTCCTCGGCGCCGGCACGGTCATGCGCGATGTGACCTTCGCCGTGCCGCTCGAGCGGCTGGCGGCCGGCCCGTACGTCGCGCGAGCGATCGTTCGCGCCGGCGGCGAAGTCGTGGCCGATCTCCGGCGGCCGATCGACGTGATCGCCGGTGATCCGCCGGCGACGACCGAGGTCGCCGCCGCACCGGCGCCGCGCGCGGCTGAAGTGCTCGAAGGGGAGATCGCACGCCGGCTCATTACGGACGCCGCGACCCGTCCGAACGATCGGATCCGCGCTGCCGCGTCAGCCGCGGACCGTCGCGAATGGACCGCCGTGCGCGCCGCCCTCGAAGGCGCCCCGGCCGACGATCCGGCGACGCTTCGCCTGCGTGGCCTGGCGGAACTGGGTCAGGAGGCGTACGCGCAGTCGGCGGCGACCCTTGGAGAAGCGTTTACCGGTACTCCCGACAACGCGCCGCTGGCATTCGTCCTCGGCTGGGCGCGCGTTGGTGCGGGAGATCGCACCGGCGCCGTCACCGCGTTCCGAAACGCGGCATTACTCGAGCCGAAGATGATCGCGGCGCACCTCGCGCTCGCGGAGACGTACGTCGCGCTCGGCGACCGAGCGCTGGCGACACAGGCGATCGACGCCGGCCTGAGGGCCGCGCCGCAGTCGGTGGAGTTGCAGAGAGCGCTCGCGCGATTGAAGCACTAATCTTAGGAGGTTGTCCGTGCATCACGTCCTGATTGCGGTGGCGTTGGTCGCCCAATCCATGATCCCGGCTGAGCAGCTCAAGCTCAGCCCGTCGACGACCATCGAGATCACGATCGACAAGCTCAAGGGCACGCTCGTCCGGCAGCTCGCCTGGTCGCCAGACAAGAGCCAGCTGTACCTCATGACCTACGACGCCAACCGGGACGCGTCGATCAAGGAAACGTTTCACTTTCTGATCCCGGTGTCGACCGGCGTTCCGCGGAGGGTCGACACGCAGCCGGACTGGGCGGCCGCGTACTGGAAGTGGAAGTCCGACCGCACGGCGCCGGGCGATCCGGCGTTCGCGATCGAGGTGGTCCAGGAAAAGCGACGCCAGAATGCCGTGGCTCTGCCGATGGGCGGCGACCTGGCGCGAGGCGGCGGGACCGCGGATCCCACGGGCGGCATGTCGCAGGAAGCCGCGCTCGAGGCGGCCCGCGCCATGCGGAACGACGACGTCTACAGCCTCAAGCTCAAGAACGAAGTGATTGGCGAGTGGATCAACCATCCGATCGTCCCCGGCCTCACCTTCGGCTGGGGACCGCCCAACAGCGGTCTGATTGCGTTCGCCGAGAAGTCAACCGGCCGATTGATCATCATGGACAAGAAGGGCGACAAGCAGAAGGTGGACGACACGAAGAACGTGATCGTGCCAGCATGGACGGATGACGGCACGAGGCTGGCCTATCTGGAGGGCCGTGGGCGTGGCCGGTTCGCACTCATTGTCGCGACGGTGGCGAAATGACCTCGGGGGTCGTTTTACGTTTTTCGTAAAACGACCCCCGAGGTCATTTCTCTGCCGCACTGGCGCGCTCGCGCCGTCCAGCTCGCGGCCCAGACGCCGACACCTCAGTCAACGCAGTTCAAGAGCGGCGTCGACGTCGTCGAAGTCGACGTCAGTGTCCTGGACAAAGCCGGCAAGCCGGTGATGGATCTTCGCGCCGGCGACTTCGAGATTCGCGAGCGTGGCGACCTCCAACGCATCGAGACGCTCTATCTCGTCGCACCCGCCGCGCGGGCGGACAGTTCCGCAGCGCTTCCGATCCCGCTGCCGATCGGCGCGCCGGCCCTCTCACCGGGATCCGTGCCGGTGCGGCCGGCGCCTCCGCGTGTGTTCGTCTTCGTGTTCGACATGGCCCACCTGTCGGCCGCCGGATTCGATCGGAGCCGGACGGCCATTCGAAGCTTTCTCAATGACGGCCTGCGGGCCGAGGACTTCGCCGGGCTCGTCGTCAACGGCAACATGCTCGGCAATCGGATCATCAGCGACAAGAAACTGCTGCTCGGTCAGCTCGATGGCATCGGCCCGCCAAATCTGACGCGCTTCAACGACATGCGGCAATGGCCGAGGATTCTGACGGAGGAGGAGGCGTTCCTCATCGCCCGCGGAGACGAGCGCGCGCTCAAGGTCGCGGTGCAGCGGGCCTGCAACGATCAGCCCGGCTCGTGCGACAAGTTCGGCGCGCGTGGCGATCGACACCGAGCTGGCGAACAAGAGCGCGCCGATTGCCGCCGAGTCCGCGCGTGACGCGCAGACCACGCTGACGGTCCTCCTGACCCTGGCGAACGGCCTCGGACGCTTTCCGGGACCGAAGCACGTCGTGTTCTTCTCAGAGGGTTTCTACACCGGCGACTTCACCGAGCGAGTCACGCAGGTGTCGGGCCTGGCGGCACGCAACAACGTGCGCCTCTCGACGCTCGACGCGCGCGGGCTCAACACGGACCCGCGGATGCAGAACCTGCTCGGCGAAGGCCCGACCGTGAGCACTTCCGATCTGACGGCCCTTGGGGCGGACATCTACGCGGATGTGCTGACCACGCTCGCGCTCGAAACGGGCGGCGAGCGCGTGCGCAACCGCAACAACCTGCGCCCGGCGCTGGATCGGATCGCGGAGATCACGGGCTCCTTCTACGTGCTCGGCTACTCGCCAACCACACCGATGGATGGGTCGTATCGCCGCATCGAGGTGAAGGTGAAGCGGCCGGACGTCACGGTCGTGGCGCGCCGCGGCTACCTCGCGGTTCGCTCGACACCGCCGGCTGTTCCGCCGGCGACGCCGGCTCCGACGACCGCCGGCACGGCAGGCTCAGCGCCGGCGACGCCCACGCCGCCCGCTCCTGCGCACGGGCATGACCGCCGACCCGGCTCCTCCAGTACCGCCGGCGACGCCGGTCATCCGCCTTCGTCCGGGCGGAAACCCGGACGCGAAGGCCGTGGGCGCCCGGCTGACAGGAACGGCGCCTGCGACTGCCGAGGCCGCGGGCGTCATGGCCAGGGAGGGCTGGAACCTCTACGCGGCAGGCAAGGTCGAAGAGGCCCGGGACCGGCTGGCGGCCGCGACCGCCGCCGGCGCCGGCATCTGGGCCGAATACGCCCTCGGCCTGGCGGAGTTCACGTTGCGGCACGCAGAAGCCGCCGCGACGTCCTGGCAGCGCGTGCGGGCGGCCGAGCCCACGTACGAACCGGTCTATTTCGATCTCGCCGACGCGTACCTGCAACTCGGCCGATCCAGCGACGCGCTGGCCGTTCTTCGCGATGCCGCCAGACGCTGGCCAAAGGATTCCGAGACCCACAACGCCGTCGGCGTCGTCCTCGTCAGCCGCGGGGCGCTCGACGACGCGATTGAGTCCTTCGAGCGCGCGGTCGCGTCCGCGCCTGACGACGGTCTCGGCGTCTACAACCTCGCCCGCGCGCACCACCTGCGCTATCTCCGCCGCCTGCGTTCAACCGGCGCCAGCGCCACCGCGGCGCAGTCGCTGGCGAACGCCGACCGGCAGAAGGCCGTGACCTACTACAAGAAGTGCATTTCGATCGGGGGCGCTTTCGAAAAGGACGCGCGAGAGGCGCTGGCGGGACTGGACTGGCGCTGACTTCAGAAACGAGCGAGCGAAGCGAGTCCCCGGATCGAAAAAAGGGGCGCGCCCCAGTGGAGCGCGCCCCTCGAGCGACCAAACGATCCGCGACGTCTAGAAGCCGACGCGGACGCCGAGACGGATGATGCGCGGGTTCATGATCTCGCGCACCGCGTCGAAGCTGGCCAGACGCAAGTCGATCTGCCTGCCCAGGATCGTCGCCTGATTGAACAGGTTGAACATGTCGAAGTCGAAGTTCGCCGTGAACCGCTTGATGTGAATCGCCTTGTTCACGCGGAAATCGACCGAGTTCACGGTCGGCAGACGGTGCTCGCCGGCGTCGCCGACGAGCAGGACGCTCTTGCCGGCTCCACTGAGCGCGTCCGCGCTGCCCGGCGCCTGGCTCCGGAAGTACGGCGTGGCATAGCCCTGCCGCATCACGTAGTTCAGGCCGAGGTTGATGTCCCAGAACGCCTGTGTACGCGCCGGTCAGGATGAACTGGTACTTCGGCAGCACGATGTAGATGTTGCCCTTGCCGCTGCCTGACGTCGGCGTCACGACCAATCCGCCGTCCTGGCTCGGGCCGTTCAGCGGCGCCGCCGCGATCGGCACGGTCGGCGTCGGATCGGCCATCGCGTCAGCGCTGTCGAAGTACTCGCGATGGGTGTTCGTGGACCAGCCCATCCGCATCATCCAGCGATCGGACAAGCGCTTGGTCGCGGCGAGCTCGATGCCCCAGAAGCGCTGGGTGTACCCGTCGCGCTACCTCGTACACGCGGCCCCGGTCTGCCGGCACGGCAGACGAGTTCACGCTGTAGAGCGGCACGTCGTACTGACCAATGGGATCGACAGAGCCGGTGAACGAGCCCGTCTGCGTGTAGTCCGCCCCGGTGACGCCGTCGTACTGCAGCCAGTTGAAGTTCGTGAGCTTGCGCCACGTGACGTTGGCGCTGATGCCGAAGTTGCGCAAGATCTCGTGCTCGACACCGAACAGCACTTCGTGCGTCAACGGCACTTTGTAGTCGCCGATGCGGTCGGCATTGCCGCCGAGCGGATCGGTCGGATCGAAGCCGACCGTGTCGACCGGCGTGCTCCCGAAGAGCTCGTTCGACTGGAGCTGCTTGTCGCCGTTCAGGTCGCGCGAGAGCCAGTACACGTACCCCGATCCGGTGGAGGTCGCCGGAATCGGCGACACGGTGAGTCCGCGCGTCGCCAGAAGCTGCGACGCAAACATCGCGTAGCTGGCCCGTGCGATGGTCTTGCGCGACTCGTTCAGCGCATAGGTCAACCCGATGCGCGGCGTGACCGAGTTCCACACCGTCACACGCCTCCAGCGCTGTCCCGGTCAGCGGCCCGAGAATGTTCTGGACCGGCGCGAAGTCGAACCCGACGGCCGGCACGGTCGTTTCCTCGAGGTTCGACGCCTGGCGATCCCAACGGACACCCAGGTTGAGGGTCAGCCGATTGATGCTGATCTGATCGCCGAGGAAGGCGCTCCAGTAGACCGAGTTGGCCGCGCGTGTTCGAGTCACGCGTGAACTGAGCCAGGACGTCCGGATAGCCGGTGTGGATGTTCAACACGCCGCCCGGGAATCCGCTCTGGGACGCGACGGACGCCTTCCGGTATCCGAAGCCGAACTTGAGCTCGTGCGTGCCTTTGAAGTGATTGCCCTCGATCTGGAAGTTGTTCTGGGGCCGATCCGTCTGGTAGAAGAGGTACGACCCGCCCCACACGCCGTTGTCGTCCAGGAACGACTGCACGTCGCGTCCGCCGACCGGCTCGAGCGAGAAGCCGCCGCCGGTGTACGCGTAGCGCGCCGCGAGGAACGTGTTGCTGGACATCGTGTAGTTGACTTCGCCCTTGAACATGTCCGTCGGGCCGGCCTGATTCCACGTCGTCGGCGCCGGGTGCGTGGCGCTGGCGCCGCGGCCGAACTTCTGCTTGTCGCCGCGGAAGTACGTGAACGACGCGCGCCAGTTGGTCGCCAGGTTGTACGTCGCCTTGGCCGAGATGTTCTTCAGCACCGTGCAGTCACGCGCGGTGATCTGATACGTATTCGCTTCCGACGGCTGGGCGGTGGCCGCGCCCGTGCATCCCGGACCAGTCCGGAACACGGTGTTGTCGTTGGTGCGGAACGTGTAGATCTCCATCGCGGGATTCGTCTTGCCGTACGCGCCCCAGCACGAAGAGCTTGTCCCGCACGATGGGCCCGCCGCCCTCCACGCCGTAGTCCTTGTAGAACTCGGCACGGTTGTAGCTCTGGAGCTGACCGACGATGTCGCTGCTGACGTTGTCGGACTGCAGGCTGTTGTTCTCGTAGTAGTAGCGCGCTGACGCCTTCCATCGGTTCGTGCCGCTCCGCAGGACGAAGTTCAGCTGGACACCCGGCGTGGCGTTCGCCGGATCGGCGCCGCCGGTCGTGACCTGCATCTCCTGGAACATGTCGAAGTCGTAGTACGTCGGCGACGAGCCGAGGGCGGCCATGTCCGTAATGGCGATGCCGTCCATGCTCCACGTGTTGTCCGTGCCCGCCGCGCCCTTCGCCTGGTAGTTCGACTGCTGGCCGGATTCGGCGCCGCCGACGTTCACGCGGTCGACGACGATTCCCGGCACCGTCTGCAGGACCACCCAGGGATCGCGCGACGACGGGATGTTCTGCAGCTCGTCGAGCGACACGTTGGTCGACACCGTCTGCCGCTTGGCTTCGATAATCGGACGTGTCAGCCGACACGTTCACCATCTGGGTGACCCCGCCCACCGTCAAGGCGACGGGCAGCTCCACGAGCGACCCTGCGCCGACCGGCACGTTGTCATTCTTCTAGGCGTTGAATCCTGACAGCGTCGCCGTGACGACGTACCTTCCCGGCGCCAGGCTCAGAAAGCGGACCGTTCCTTCTGTGTCCGTCACAGCTCTGCGCGTTTCGACCCCTGTCAGCTCGACGGTGACGCCTGGCAACACCGCGCCCGTGCCGTCCTTCACCGTAATGTCGATACGTCCTGTGAAGACCTGCGCAGACGAGGGCACCGCGAACACCGCGAGGTACAAAGCCGCGAGAGCGACTTGCACCAACCGTCTTGTCATGAGTGTTATCTCCGTTTCCCAGTCTCGGCCGAACCCTGTCACAACGACAGACATCACGGCCTCATGGGGATTCAGACCAGTAATGCAAATCTCTCGCACCTGTCCAACAGGTGTCAAGACCATGTAACTGGCTGATTTGGAAGGGTGTTCAGGTCCGGACGCCCGGCGATCCGAATAGTGAAATTCAAAAAAATGGAGGGGGACAGGTCTCGCCCGTCCCCCTACTTGGCGAACCGGTCGAAGATATCTACTAGCTCTGATAGTTGCTTGCGGCGCTCGACGTCGCCCTTGGACACGCCGTCGGTGACGCAGTTGTCCACGTGGTGCTTGAAGATGGCCAGGCTGATGCGATTGAGCGCGGCTTCGGCCGCGGCCAGTTGCTGCAGGATTTCAACGCAGAGTCGCGGCTCCTGCACCATCCGGCGGATCCCCCGAATCTGGCCCTCGATCCGGTTCAGGCGCGTGACAAGCGCCTGCTGTTCGGCAGTTCCCAACATGTCGTCTCGTTTCCGGGCCCGCGAGCCGCTTCTACTAGCGCTGGCCGTTAGTAGGAGCCGAAGCCGCGAGTTATTCCTCAATACGACGGGCTCATGACGGTGTTACATCGGGCTCCGCGGCCCCGTAACCCGGGCCGCGCTACTCTTTGCTGCGTGAGGCCGATTCGATCCGCCGCGGTGCTTGGGGCCGGCACCATGGGGGCGCAGATTGCGGCGCACCTCGCGAACGCGGGCCTCGACGTCGTGCTGCTGGATCTGTCCGCCGAGGCGGCACGCGCCGGGCGCGACCGGCTGCGCACCCTCAAACCCGATCCCGGCTTCCTGCCCGACACCATCGCGCGCATCCGGCTGGGCAGCTTCGACGAGCTGGCCCTCGTCTCGCCGGCCGACTGGATCATCGAGGCCGTCATCGAATCGCTGGACGTCAAGCGCGACCTCATCACGCGGGTCGAAGCCCACGCCGGCGCCGGCGCGATCGTGTCGTCGAACACGTCGGGGATCCCGCTCGCGCTCATCGCCGAGGGGCGTTCCAGCGCATTTCGCCGCCGCTCTCTCGGCACCCACTTTTTCAATCCGCCCCGGTATCTCCATCTCGTCGAGCTGATTCCCACGGCGGACACCGATCCGGCGGTCGTCGCGACGCTCGCGCACCTGCTCGACCGGCAGCTCGGCAAAGGGACGGTCGTCGCGAACGACACGCCGGGGTTCATCGCCAATCGCCTCGGCATCTTCGGCGCGCTGCGGCTGATTGAGGCGCTGGCATCCGGCGACTACACGGTCGAGGAGATCGACGCGATCACCGGACCTGCGATCGGGCGGCCCAGGAGCGCGACGTTCCGGACGCTCGATCTCGCCGGCCTCGATATCTTCTCGACGGTGGCCGCCGACCTCGCGCAACGGCTGGACGCGGAGAGCGGCGGCGATCTGTACGGCGTCCCGCCGCTCGTCCGGTCGCTCGTTGACCGCGGACATCTCGGAGTGAAGACCGGGAAAGGCTTCTACGCGCGCGTCCCGGCGCCCGGCGGTGGCGAGTCTCGCATTCTCACACTCGATCCGGCGACGCTCGAGTACCGCGATCCGGTGCCAGTGGCCCTGCCCGCCCTCGAAGCCGCAAAGACCATCGACGACACGCGTGCGCGGATTGCGCGTCTGTTCCTTGGCAAGGACCGCGTCGGCGCCCTGCTGCGTCGCACGCTCGGGCCGACGCTCGTGTACGCCGCACGCGTCGCGCCCTCGATCGCGAGCTCGACAGACGACGTCGATCGCGCGATGCGGTGGGGATTCGGCTGGGAGCTGGGACCGTTCGAGACGTGGGACGCCATCGGCGTCGAGCGTGTGCTGGAAGCGTGTGAGATCTCCGATCCGCCGCCGTTCGTGCAGGACGTGCTGGCCAGCGAGCGCAGAACGTTTCGCGCCGGACCCGTGCCGCCTGCCGCGCCCGGCCTGATGATCCTGCGAACCGCCCGCCAGCAGAACCGCATCGTGAAACACAACGCCGGCGCGAGCGTCGTCGATCTCGGCGACGGCGTGCTCTGCGTCGAGTTCCACTCGAAGATGAACGCCATCGGCGGCGACGCGATCGAGATGCTTCGCGCCGGAGTCGCCCTCGCGTCATCCGATTTTCAGGCGCTGGTCATCGGCAACGAAGCGGAGCACTTCTCGGCGGGCGCCAACCTGATGCTTCTGCTGCTCGAAGCTCAGGAAGGCAACTGGGACGAAGTGGACGCAATGGTCCGCGCGTTCCAGGCCGCGACGATGGCGCTGAAGACGTCGCCCGTGCCCGTCGTCGCCGCGCCGGCCGGTCTCGCGCTCGGCGGAGGCTGCGAAGTGTGCCTGCATGCGGATCGCGTGGCGGCCGCGGCAGAGACGTACATGGGCCTGGTGGAAGTGGGTGTCGGCCTCGTGCCTGCGGCGGGCGGCACGAAAGAGATGCTGATTCGCGCCGTGGATCGCGCGGGTCAGAGCGACATCTCGCCATGGCTGCAGGCGGCGTTCGAGACCATCGGGTTTGCGAGGGTCTCGACGAGCGCACCGGACGCGCGACGCCTGGGCTACCTTCGCGAGGTCGACAGTGTGACGATGAATCGCGAGCGCGCGATCGCGGAAGCCAAAGCCGAGGCACTGAATCGCGTGCGCGAGGGCTATCAGGCGCCGACGCCGCGTGCAGCCGTGCCGGTGGGCGGCGCCGACGCGTACGCGAAGCTCGCACTCGGCATCCATCTGGCCAGACGCGCGGAACGGATCAGCGATCACGATGCGCTCATCGGACGCAAGCTCGCCTGGATTCTCACCGGCGGCGACCTGCCGCATGAGACGACCGTGCCGGAGTCGTATCTTCTCGATCTCGAGCGCGAAGCGTTCCTGAGCCTCTGCGGCCAGCCAAAGACACTCGAACGAATCGGATATACCCTGAAGACGGGCAAGACACTACGGAACTGACGCGTGATTGACAAAGGCACGGGACCGCCAATCGTCCTGATCCCTGGCATTCAGGGACGCTGGGAGTGGCTCGCGCCGGCGATCGACGCGCTCGCGCCCGGACATCGTGTGCTGAGCTTTTCGCTGGGCGAATGGCTGGACGGAACAGACGGGCAGAACGCCTTCGACGCGTGGATCGATGGCATCGATCGCATGCTGGATCGAGCCGGCGAACGGCATGCGACGATCATCGGCGTCTCGTTTGGGGGGCTCGTGGCGGCCCGCTACGCGGCGCGGCGGCCCGATCGAGCGGGCGCGCTGGTCCTGGTGTCCACGCCGTCGCCGCGCATGAAGCTCGACGGCGTCCGCACGGCGTACATGTCGTATCCACGGCTGATGGTTCCCGTATTCGCGATGCGCAGCTGCAGGCGCCTCGGGCCCGAACTGTTCCGGGCGCGGCCAACGTGGCCGCTCCGGCTGCGGCTCGCGGCCGACTACGCACGCCGCGTCGTGAGCGCGCCGTTGTCGCCGTCGCAGATGTCGAGCTGGGTGCGCGCCTGGCAGAGCATCGATATCGAAGCCGACTGCGCCCGGGTCACGGCGCCGACGCTCGTCATCACCGGAGAGCCCGATCTCGATCGCGTCGTGCCGGTCGAGACGACACGCGAGTACCTGCGCCTGATTCCGGGAGCCCGTCACGAGACACTCCCGGACACGGGCCACGTCGGCCTCGTGCTGAAGCCGGATCGGTTCGCAGAGATCGTGCATCAGTTCCTTGAAACCAACTCGTAACTATGCGTCTTGAGATCCCCGGCCCCGCCGGACCGCTCGAAGCGTTGCTGGACGGACCGCGCACGTCGTCGGGTCAGGCCTCGACGGAGCGGCCGCGTGCCGCGGTGGTCTTCGCGCATCCGTTGCCGACGCACGGGGGCACGATGCACACGAAGGTGGTCTTTCAAGGCGCGAAGGGCCTCGTCCGTCACGGCTGTGTCGTCCTGCGCTTCAACTTTCGCGGCGTCGGCGCGAGCGCAGGCGTCTTCGACGAAGGCCCCGGCGAAGCCGGCGATTATCGCGCCGCCCTCGATTTCATCGCCGCCAGGTATCCATCCGTGCCGCTCTGGGCCGCGGGCTTTTCGTTCGGCTCGTGGATCGCGCTCGAGACCGGCGCCGAAGACCCGCGCGTGACGACGCTCATCGGCATCGCGCCGCCGGTCGCGCGGCCGAACTACTCGTTCGAGCGCACGCTCGCGTCCACGAAGCCGAAGTTCTTCGTGCAGGGCGTCTCTCGACGAGCACTGCCCTCTGAAGGACATGTGGGCGTTCTACGCGAAGCTCAAGGAACCCAAAGAGCTCGTCGTCATCGACGGCGCCAGTCATCTGTTCGACGGAAAGACCGAGGAAGTGGGTGAAGCGCTTGAGGACCTGCTGGGGGATTTCGAGTAATCGGCGAATCGGGGAAACGGCAATCGGCAATGTCAGAGAAATCGGCAATGGCTAATGGGAATAGGGAATCGGTACATGGACTGCGTCATTGTCAGCGCGGTAAGGACGGCGATCGGGAAAGCGCCGGCGGGGACGTTGCGGCATACGCGGCCGGACGACCTCGCGGCGATCGTGTTGCGCGAGGCGCTGAAGCGGGCGCCGGGCGTCGACGCGGCCGAGATCGACGACGTCGTGATGGGCTGTGCGATGCCGGAGGCCGAGCAGGGGCTGAACGTCGCGCGGATTGGCGCGCTGCGGGCGGGCCTGCCGGTGACGTCGTCGGCGGTCACGGTCAATCGCTTCTGCGCGTCGAGCCTCGAGGCGATCGCGATCGGCGCCGCGCGCATCCGGTCGGGTGAAGCGACGGCCGTCCTCGCGGGCGGCACCGAGTCGATGAGCCTCATCCCGATGGGCGGTCACAAGATCGCGCCCAACCCGCACCTCGTCGCCGAGTACCCGGACGTGTATCTCTCGACCGGCCTCGTGGCCGAGAACCACGCGCGCGAGCGGGCGATCTCCCGCGAAGCCCAGGACGAATTCGCGCTCGAGAGCCATCGCCGCGCGATCGCGGCGATCGACGCGGGCCGATTCGACGAGGAGATCGTCCCCGTCGACGTCACCGTCGTCGCTCCCGCCGGAGACGGCCGGCCGGCGTCGAAGACGATCGCGTTCGATCGCGACGAGGGTCCGCGTCGCGACACCTCTGCCGAGGCGCTGGCCAGGCTGAAGCCCGCGTTTCACGCCTCAGGGACCGTGACAGCCGGCAACGCGTCTCAGATGAGTGACGGCGCCGCGGCCGTGCTGCTTCTCTCCGAAGCGCGCGCTGCCGCGCTCGACCTGACACCGCTCGCGCGCGTCGCCGGCTACGCGACCGCCGGCGTCGAGCCGGAGCGCTTCGGCATCGGTCCCGTCCCTGCCGTGAACAAGCTGCTCGCCCGGCTCAACCTGTCGCTGGACGACATCGATCTCATCGAGCTCAACGAAGCCTTCGCCTCGCAGGTGCTGGCCGTGCTCGCAGATCTGCACATCAGTCGCGATCGGCTCAACGTCAACGGCGGGGCCATCGCGCTCGGTCATCCCCTCGGCTGCACCGGGGCCAGGCTGACGACGTCGCTCGCGTACGAGATGCGCCGCCGCGGCGCGCGCCGCGGGCTGGTGACGCTCTGCATTGGCGGCGGAATGGGCGCGGCACTGATATTAGAAAGACTCTGACACTACATTTTCGATTTTCGAATTGGGGATTGACGATTTAGAACGTTCCCCCGCCGATTCCTGCTCTAAGTCGCAAGTCGAAAATCGCAAATCGAAATTGCAAGTAACATCGTCTTATGTCTTCTGTCTCCGTCACCCGCCGTGGTGGTGACTGGCTCACGAGCGAGACGTCGCCGGCGACGTCCTCACGCCGGAGCGGCTGGGCGAGGAACACCGGCTGATCGCGCAGACGGCCGGCGAGTTCGTGGCGAACGAAGTCGTGCCCGGCCACTCCCGAGCTTCTGAAGAAGAACTGGGCGGTCGCGCGGCATCTCGTCGCCCGGGCCGGCGAACTGGGGCTGCTCGGCACCGACGTGCCCGAGGCGTTCGGCGGCGTCGGCCTCGGCAAGGTCGCCGCCATCGTCGTCGGCGACGCGGTCGGCGCCAATGCAGCGTTTGCGACCACGTTCGGCGCGCAGACCGGCCTCGCGATCGTCCCCATCCTCTGTTTCGGCACGCCGGAACAGCAGCACGCGAGTACCTGCCGCGGCTCACGACCGGCGAGATCATCGGCGCCTACTGCCTCAGCGAGTCCGGATCCGGATCCGACGCGCTCGGTGCGCGCAGCAAGGCGACGCGGCAGCCCGACGGATCGTGGCGGCTCACCGGCGAGAAGATGTGGATCACCAACGGCGGCTTCGCCGACGTGTTCATCGTCTTCGCGAAAGTCGACGGCGAGGCGTTCTCCGCGTTCATCGTCGAGCGCGGCTTTGCCGGCGTGTCGAGCGGCAACGAAGAGCACAAGATGGGGCTGCACGGATCGTCCACGACCTGCCTCGTGCTGCAGGATGCGCACGTGCCGGCGGAGAACCTGCTGGGCGAGATCGGGCGCGGTCACAAGATCGCGTTCAATGTCCTGAACTACGGCCGCTTCAAGCTGGCGGCGATGTGCACCGGCGGCGCCAAAGCGACGCTGGGCGAAGCCGCGAAGTACGCGCTCGGCCGCCGGCAGTTCGGTCAGCCGATCGCCTCGTTCGGCGCCATCCGCCACAAGCTCGCGGAGATGGCCATTCGCACGTACGCGGCGGAGAGCATGCTCTTCCGGACGGCCGGGCTCATCGACGCCGCGATCGGCCAGTCGGGCCACGACCCGGCCGTCCTCGTGGCGGCGCTCGAGGAATTCGCGATCGAGGCCTCGCTGCTCAAAGTCGCCGGCAGCGAGATGCTCGACTACGTCGTGGACGAGAGCGTGCAGGTGCATGGCGGCAACGGCTTCGTCGCGGACTACCCGGCCGAAGGGCGCTATCGCGATGCGCGCGTGAACAGGATTTTCGAAGGCACCAACGAGATCAATCGCCTGCTCGTGCCCGCGATGCTGATCAAGCGCGCGCTCAAGGACGGCCTGCCGATCGTCAAGGCGGCCAGGGCGGTGCAGGAAGAGATTCTGACGGGTACGACGGGTACGACAGGCACGACAGGTACGCGTGGCGTGGAGGCGCTGAAAAAGACCTCGCTCGTGGCGCTGGGGCTGGCCATGCAGACGTATGGCGAGGCGTTGCAGCACGAGCAGGAGGTGCTGATCCTGCTGTCGGACATCGTGATGGATACGCTGGCGGCCGAGAGCGTCGCGCTCCGCGCGGCTCAAGCGAAGGATGCCGGTCTCTCTGATGCCGAGCTGCAGGCGGCCGCCGCAGAGGTGTTCGTGCACGACGCTGCGCTCAGGATCGAAGTCGGCGCACGGACGCTGCTGGGCAGCATGCTCACCGGCGACGCCCAACGGACCGCGCTGGCCGGCCTCCGCCGGATCCTGAAGCCCGCGCCGATGAACACCATCGCCGCACGACGACTCGTCGCCGGCGCGGTCACGGACAAACGCGGGTACCCGTTCTGACGCGACGCTTGCACTTGCGACTTGGGATTGTCGATTGTCGACTCAGAGCAGGAGCCCCGTGCTCTAAATCCCCAATCGCAAATCGCAAATCGAAAATGCGCGCACCCAGCTATACTTCCGCCCGGGGGACAGGGACATGAGCGCATGGCTCTTTCGCAACCGGGTCTTGATGCTGCCAATCGTGGCCGTCCTTGCGCTCGCGGCGGGAGTGACCGCCCGGACGCAGGGGGCTGCCGACAAGTCCATCTTCGTCTCGGTCGTCGATGCCTCCGGCAAGCCCGTGAAGGATATGGCGGCCACGGAATTCCAGATTCGCGAAGACAACATGATGCGCGAGGTCGTGGGCATCAAGCCGGCGACGCAGCCGCTGTCGATTCAGTTGCTCGCCGACACCTCGGAGAACGCCGGCGGCGGCGGGATGATGTCGAAACAGGATGTCGCGACGGGCGGCGCGGAGATCGTGCGCGACATTCGCACGTCACTCACGGGGTTCGCTCGCCATGTCTCGACGAACGCCCCGGACGCGCAGATCGCGCTGATGGAGTTCGGCCAGGCCGCCATTCAGATTGTCAACTACACGTCGAAGTTCGAGGACCTCGAGAAGGGCGTGAATCGTCTGTTCCCCAAGCCAAAGGCGGCGTCGGTGCTGCTCGAGGCGATGGTCGAGGCCGCGAAGAGCCTGGCGAAGCGGCCGAGTCCACGGCGGGCGATCGTCATCCTCAACGTCGAACCTGGCGACGAGCAGAGCCGCGAGCAGCCGAAGCAGGTGGCCGATGCGCTCCGGTCCTCCGGCGCGTCGGTGTGGGCCGTGTCGATCCAGCGCGGTGAGCAGAGGAACCCGACGCGCGATATCGTGCTCAATCAGCTGGCGCAGTTCACCGGCGGCCGGCGCGAGTTCATCGTCGGCCAATCGGCGATCGAGGGCTACCTCAAGACGTACGCCGACGCGCTGATGTTCCAGTACGAGGTCACCTACAAGCGGCCGGAGTCGAAGACACCGGCGCAGCAGACGCTCGTCGGCATCACGCGCCCCGGGCTGCGGATTCATGCGAACGCGTTCGCGCCCAAGTAATATCGAGTGGTGATCACACCCGGCCGGCGTCTCTTCGCCGGCGGCGTGCTTGCGTGCGCGGTCGTCGCCGCCGCCATCTGGTGGCCGCGCGGCAGCGCGTTCGCGATCGTGCCGAATGCGGACCAGAACGTTCTGATTGTCACGATCGACACGCTGCGGGCGGACGCGCTGGGGTCGTACGGCGGGCGCGCCGCCACGCCGCGTCTCGATCGGCTCGCCGCCCACGGTGCCCGGTTCACGTTCGCGCACGCGCACGCGGTCGTGACGCTGCCGTCGCACACGACGATCCTCTCCGGACAGCTGCCGTACGAGCACGGCATGCGCGACAACAGCGGCTATCGCGTCAGGGACGGCACCGCGACGCTCGCCACCGAGCTCGAGGCGCGTGGCTTCGCCACTGGCGCCTTCATCGGCGGGTTTCCGCTCACCGAGCGGTTCGGCCTCGGGCGCGGGTTCGATCTGTACGACGACGAGATGCCGGAGATGCATGGCGCGGTGACGTTTTCCATGCCCGAGCGGCGGGCAGACGCCGTCGTCTCACGCGCGGTGGACTGGATCGGCAAGCAGAACACGCGATTCTTCGGGTGGGTGCACGTCTTCGACCCGCACTCGCCCTACAAGCCGCCCGAAGAATTTGCGCGCGAAGTACACGTCGCAGCCGTACGACGGCGAGGTGGCGTGGGTCGATCACGCGCTCGGGCCGCTGTTCGATCGACTGGCGTCGCTCGCGCGGCCGACGCTCGTGATCGTGACGGCCGACCATGGCGAGAGCCTCGGCGAGCATGGCGAGCTGACGCACGGCATGTTCGCGTACGAGGCGACGCTGCGTGTCCCGCTGATTGTCAGCCGGTTGGGCGGCTCCGCTCCGGCCCTTCGCGGCGTCGTCATCGACGCGCCGGTCCGGCACATCGATCTCGCGCCGACCGTGCTCGAGGCGGTGGGCGTCGAGGCGGACAAGAAGCACACAGGATCGTCGCTCGTCCCGCTGATTCGCGACCGGCGGGGCCCCGATCGCCCCGTGTACTTCGAGTCGATGACCTACAACCTCGTGCGAGGCTGGGCGCCGCTCCGCGGCGTGCTCGTCGAGCGCGACAAGTACATCGACCTGCCGATTCACGAACTGTACGACCTCGGCGCGGATCCGAAGGAGGCGCGAAACCTCGCGACCCAGCAGGCGGATCGTGCAAAGGTGCTCGCCAATACGCTGCGCACGTTCAACGTCGCGCCACCCGAACGGCCGGGCCGCGAGACGGCGGACGTGACGGCGGCGTTGCGATCGCTCGGCTACATCTCGGGGAGCGCGCCGGGGCGGAAGAACTACACCGAGGCGGACGATCCAAAGCGACTCGTGGAAGTCGATCGCGACCTTCACACCGCGAGCGAGTTCTTCCAGAACGGCAAGGTCGATGAGGCGATCGCGGTGCTGAACCGGGTGATCGCGCGCCGGCCGGACACGGCCGATGCGTACGTCTCTCTGGCACACGCCTGGTGGGAAGCCGGGCAGCCTCAACGAGCGATCGAGACGCTCGAGAAGGCGCTCGTTGCGGGCGCGCCCGATCGCGACATCCGGATTCGACTCGGCCTGTATCTCGCCGAAAGTCACATCGACACCAAACGCGCGATCGCGCTGCTCGAGACGTTGCCGGAAGGCGACGTCGAAGCCATGAACGGACTCAGCGTCGCGTACGCCGACGCAGGGCGATTCGACGACGCGGTGCGGACGTTGAAGCGCGTGCTCGCGCTCGATTCGACGAACGGCCTCGCCTATCAGAATCTGGCGTCCATCGCGCTCCGCGAAGCGGCCAGCCTGCGGGCCGCCGATCGCGAGAGAAAACTCAAAGAAGCAGAGGCCTTCGCACGGCAGGCGCTCCAGGCCGATCCCGCCCTCGCGAAGGCGCACACGACGCTCGGCGTGACCCTCTCCGGCACCGGCCGGAAACGTGAAGCGATCGACAGCTGGAAGCGCGCGGTCGAGCTGGACCCCACCGAATTCGACGCGCTGTACAACCTGTGGTTCGAGCTCGCGGCCGCCGGCCTGCGCGACGAGGCGGTCAGCTACGGCCGCAGGTTCGTCGCCACGGCGCCGCCGGCGTTCTACCAGCCGGACATCGCGCGGGTGAGTGCGTACGTTCAAGGGCGTTGACATGAAGGGCATGGAGCTCTTGAAGCTCATGAAGCGCCCGGTACCTGTACTGATCGTCGCCGCGCTGCTCGCGCTTGGCGTCTGGTGGTGGCTGCGTGCGCCGGCGTTCGCGCTCACGGTCAACGCCGACCGCAACATCCTGCTCATCACGATCGATACCCTGCGCGCCGATGTGCTCGGATCGTACGGCGGGCGGGCCCTGACGCCGACGCTCGATCGGCTGGCGGCGCGTGGCGCCCGGTTTGATTTTGCGCACGCGCACGCCGTCGTCACGCTGCCCTCGCACGCGTCGATCCTCAGCGGCCGGTATCCGTACGAGCACGGGATCCGCGACAACACGGGATACCGATTTCCCGGCGATCAGCCGACGGCGGCCACGCGCCTGAAAGCCCTGGGCTTCGGGACGGGCGCGTTCGTCGGCGGCTTCCCGCTGGATCACCGCTTCGGGCTCGCCCGGGGATTCGACGTCTACGACGATCGCCTCGGCCAGTCGATGTCGGCTGCCGACGCCGGCGAGCGGGAGCGCCGCGCGGACGCCGTCGCGGCGTCGGCGCTCGAGTGGATCGGGCGCCAGTCCGGGAAGTGGTTTGTCTGGGTGCACGTGTACGATCCGCACGCGACGTACGACGCGCCGAGTGAATGGGCCGCCCGGTTTTCCGCGGATCCCTACCTCGGAGAAGTGTCATGGACCGACGCGGCGCTCGGCGTCCTCATCGATCGGCTCTCGACCCATTCGCGCCCGACCCTCGTGATCGTCACGTCCGATCATGGCGAAGGGCTCGGCGATCATGGCGAGCTGACCCACGGCATCTTCGCGTATGAAGCGACGCTGCGCGTGCCGCTGATCGTGGCTGAGGTCGGTCCCGCAGGTCGCGACTCCTATGTCAAAGGCGTCATCGTCAACACTCCGGTCCGTCACATCGATCTGCTGCCGACGCTGCTGCAGGCGGCGGGCGCCCCCGCCGACGGCACACTGCCAGGCGCCTCGCTGGCCGAGGCGATCGCGTCTCGTGGCGGCGACCGGCCGTCGTATTTCGAAGCCATGACCCCGACGCTCACTCGCGGGTGGGCGCCGCTTCGCGGTGTCATCCTCGGCCGCGAGAAGTTCATCGACGTGCCGATCACCGAGCTGTACGACCTCGCCGCAGATCCAGCCGAGGCGCAAAACAGCTTCGCGACGCGAACGGATCGCGCACAGGTGCTGTCGAGTGCCCTCAAGGGCTTCAACGTCGCGCCGCCCGGGCGGCCACAACAGGAAACGCCGGAAACCCTCGAACGTCTCAGGTCCCTCGGCTACATCGGCGGCGGCGCCGCGCCCGTCCGCGAGAAATACACGGACGACGACGATCCCAAGCGTTTGATCAGTCTCGAGCAGACGATGGATCGCGCGATGGAGGCGCAGCGCCAGGGCCGCATGGACGAGGCGATCGAGATGTACAAGAGCGTCATTGCGCGACGAAAAGACACCGAGGACGCCTATCGAAAGCTCGCGTTCGTCTACTGGCGGACCGGCCGCCCGCGCGAGGCGATCGGCACGCTCGAGACGGCGCTCGCGAACGGCGTGACGCAGAGCGAAGTGCGGATCAAGCTCGGTCAGTACATGGCGCAGTCGGGTCAGGCTGCCCGGGCTATTCCGCTGCTCGAGACATTCGCGAAGGACGATCCCGACGCGCTCATCGCGCTCGGCAACGCGTACCAGATCGCCGGCCGTCAGGGCGACGCGGTGCGGACGTTCAGGCATCTGCTCAGCCTCGATCCGACCAACGGCCTCGCGCACGAGAACATCGGCACGGCAGAACTGCAGGCGAAGAACTACCCCGCCGCCGAGGCTTCGCTGCGGCGCGCCATTCAGCTCGATCCGAACCTCGCCGGCGCGTACACCGCGCTAGGGGTCGTCCTCGCCAGCACCAACCGAGCGCCGGAGGCGATCGACGCCTGGAAGCGCGCCGTCGAGCTTGACGGCGCCGAGCTCGACGCGCTGTTCAACCTCACGGTCCACCTCGCCGGCGCCGGCCGCCGCGACGAGGCGCGCGCGTACGGCCAGCGTTACCTGGCCACCGCGCCACCAGGTCTTCAGCGAGACATCGCGGCCATCAGGCAGTTGATGGACCGAATACGGTGAATTCTGAGATTTGGAGATTTGGGGATTTGGAGATTTAGTGATTTCGGTCGCTATACTTCGTTTGTTCCATGCTGGTGAGACTGCTGTCGGTGGCGCTGCTGGGCATCGTGGCCGCGCCTCAATCTCAGTCGCCCGCGTCCGTGGCGGACATGCTTGCCCGCTATGTCGAGTGGATCGACGGCGGGCGCGCGGCCTTTGAGTTCGCTCCCGTCGATTTGAATGAGGCTCGCGCCGAGCTGGGGCGGATCGCGCCCGGGTTCCTCCGGGCGAAGTCGAAGGTCGAGGAGCTCGAACGGCAACGCCGGCTGTTCATGGCGTTCACGCTCGAGCTGGCGCAGGCCGGATCGATCAAGCAGGCAGCGGCGGCTGCGCGACTCGTCGAGTGGGCGTGCCCGTACGTTCGCGGGCATACGCCGGTGAACGACTTCGATCGCACCTGGCAACTGGCCGCCCTGGCCGTGCTCGAAGGCGGCATCCACGCCAGAACGCTTCAGACCCATCTGGACCACGCTCAGCCGATCTATCCCAACGAACCGCGTCTCGTCCTCGCGCGCGCCATCGTCGAAGAGCAATCGACCGCGCCGGCCGAAGCCGTACAGGGTACTGGCTCCACTGGATCCAGCACTTCTGCTCTCGCAGCCGAGCACGCGCGCGCTGCCGAGCGCGCGATTCTGCGATTCCGCGAAGCGCTGGCCGACGACAGCCTTCGCGCCGAAGCGAACGTTCGCCTCGGGCACGTGCAGCTCGTGTTGGGCCGCTACGACGAGGCGCTCGCAGCCTGGGCGGGTGTCGAGAACGCGACGGCCGACCGCGCGCTGGTTTATCTGACGCGCCTTTTCAGCGGCCTCGCCCTCGAAGGACGCGGCCGCCCCACAGAGGCCGCCACGGCATACCGTCGCGCGCTCGACGTCAGTCCCGGCGCGCATTCGGCGACGATGAGGCTGGCGGCGTTGTGGTTCCGGACGGGCTATCGCTCCGAGGCGGATGAGCTGCTGAAGACGCTGCTCGGCGACAACGACCCGCGCCGCGATCCCTGGTGGTCGTACTACGCTGCCGATTTTCGCTTCTGGTATCCGCGCATCGAGCGCGTGCGAACGATCCTGAAGGGCGGCGCAGGCGCTGCCGAGTCATCCACCCGCCGGAATGCGATGACTCGATCCACGGTGCGGGTCGTGCGCGCGTCACTGCAACAGCGGCCCGTGTTTCGATCGGGCGCCGACGCCGTGACGATTCCCGTGTCGGTGCGCGATGGCACCCGGCCGGTCGGCGGCCTCACCGCCGCCGACTTCGAGCTGCGCGACAACGGCGTCGTCCAGAGAATCGAGAGCTTCGTCGTTGGGCAAGTGCCGATCGATCTGACGTTCGTCCTCGACCTGAGCGGCAGCGTCGATGGCCCGTTGCTCCAGCGGCTGAAGACCGCCGTGCGCGACACGGCGCGGCTGTTGCGCGCCGACGACCGCGTCAGGCTCATCGCCGTGTCGCAGGTACTGCACGAGGTCTTCGGCCTGCGCGCGCCCGGTCAAGCCCTCCCGCTCGAGGACCTGCAGGCGCGTGGCGCGACGTCGCTCTACGACGGCCTCGCCGCGTCGATGATGACGCCGACCGAAGCCGGCCGCAGGCAGCTCGTCCTCGCGTTCACCGACGGCCGTGATTCGACCAGCATCGTGGACGAGGCCACCGCGAAGGAGATCGCGCGGCTGACCGACGCGGTGGTGGACATCATCGTGCCGGTGGACAGCGGAGAGACCGGCCGTCCCAATCTCAATCCGACGAACCTGACGTTCGGCCCGCGCTCGACAGGCACGACGGAAGTCGTCGTCGGCTCGAGCGCGGACCTGAAGGAACGGGCCCGCGCGTTGCAGCCATGGGCGCGGCGGGACGCGATTGCCGAGGCGCTGACGGCCCTGGTCGGCCCGACGTCGGGCCAGGTCTTCACGCCGAACGCCACGGATTCGGTGAGCGCCGTCTTCAAGCGCGTCCTCGACGACTTTCGCGCCAGCTACGTCCTGCAATACTCGCCCACTGGTGTCGCGATCCCGGGTTGGCACGACGTCACGGTCACCGTGAAGAAACCGGGGAAGTTCGACGTGCGGGCGCGGCGAGGGTACAATCGCGGGACCGGAGGCAAGATCTGATGCGGCTCATCTGTTGCGGCGTCGTCGGCCTCTTGCTGCTCGCGCCCGTCCATTCTCAACCCGTGTCTGGACAGGGCTCTCAGACCGGAACGACGCAGGGGACGTTTCGCGCCACGACCAACCTCGTCGAGGTTGACGTCATCGTCCACGACGGCGAGGGCCGCTTCGTGCCGGGACTCGTGGCGGAGGATCTGACGCTCCTCGAAGACGGGAAGCGGCAGACGATTCAGCAGTTCTACATGGTCGCCCACGACCCGGCGATGCGCGGCAGCGTGGCGGGTGGCGGCGGCGGACCCGTTTCTGAAGATCGGGCGCATCGCGTGTTCGTCGTGGTCTTCGACGAAGCGCATCTCGCGAACGACTCGCTGCTGCGTGTGAAGAAGGGCGCCGAGCTCTTCCTCCAAACGCAGTTCGGCCCCGGAGATCTCGGTGGGCTGTTCGCCGACAACCAGATGTTCCGCGGCAAGTTGACCACGAGCAAGGCCGAGCTCATCTCAGGCATGCAGTCGGTGAAGCCCGGCTTCGAGAACCGGCAGGCGATCCTCGGTCCGTTCCGCGAGTTCCCGCGCATCCCGAGCGAGATCGACGCGGCACGGATTGCCGACGGCGCGCGCGAACTGGTCGAGCAGCTCGGTCAACAGGCGTGTCGTGACGACGCGTTTCTGTGCGAGCAGAACGGCGGCCTGAACCAGGTCGAGAACCTCATTCAGAACAAGGCGCGCCTCTACATCCGCCAGGCGCGCGTCATGACGGCGCGCACGGTGCAGAATCTGCAGAACGTGATCAGCAGCCTGCGCACGATTCCGGGACGGAAGACGATCGTGTTCGTGTCCGAAGGGTTCTACGTCGAAGACTCGCGCGGCACGCTTCAGACGCTCGCCGGGCACGCGGCGCGAGCCGGCATCGCCATCTATTCCATCGACGGCCGCGGGCTCATCAACGGCTCGAGCGCGCTTCCGGACGTCGACCGGCCCGAGATGTCGCGATCGACGACGTTCGACACCGCCGAGGATGGCCCGACGATTCTCACGTCGGGCACGGGCGGATTCCGCGTGCATCACATCGACGACATCTCGCGCGCGTTCGGACTGATCGCGCGCGACACGAGCACCTACTACGTCATCGGCTACCAGCCGACGAACGCCAGCATGGACGGCAAGTACCGAAAGATCGAGGTGAAGGGCAAGGTCTCCGGCCTCAACATCCGCGCGCGCAAAGGCTACGTCGCCACGACCTTGCCGCCGGCGCAGACGTAGGCGGATGACAAGTAAGAGACATCGGGCACGAGGACCACGCAGTCCACAGGCCTTCCTGCGCACCTGTGTCGTCTGTCTGCCCTGCGTGTCCTTGCGGCCCCTGCCGTCCCGTCCGCACGCAGGCCCCGGCGCCACAACTGACCTTCCGGGTCGAGACGAATTACATCGAAGTCGACGCGGTCGTGACGGACGCGCAGGGCCGGTTCGTGCGCGATCTGAAGCGTGAGGACTTCGAGGTGCTGGAAGACCGGCGGCCGCAGAAGGTCGACCTGTTCGCCCTCGTCGATATCCCGCTCGAACGGCTGGATCGTCCCATCTATCGCCCGACGCCCATCGCCCCGGATGTCGCGACGAATTCCAAGGAGTTCGAGGGACGGGTTTACGTGCTGCTGCTCGACGCGCATCACGTCCCGGCGACCGACACGCTCCTGGTGAAGAAGGCGGCCCTGCGGTTCATCGATCAGTACATCGGCGCGAACGACCTGGCCGCCGTCGTGCTCGCGCAGACCGGCAGCCGCGACGACAACCAGGAGTTCACGTCGAGCAAGCCTGCGCTCAGGGCGGCGGTGGACAAGTTCGTCGGCGAAAAAGTGCGCTCGCGCGCGCTTGCCGTGCGCGACAGCGCGATTCAGAAGCAGGGACTCGAACGCGTCGGCGTGGACATGCTGGACGCGAAGGACCCGGAAGCCATCGAGCGCGTGGCCAAGGCGCGGGCGACGCTCGACTCGATCGCGCGGCTCTCGAACTACATCGCCGGCATTCGCGGACGCCGGAAGGCCGTCGTGCTGTTCAGCGAGGGGCTCGACTACAACCTCGACGACACGATCGGGCCTCGGAGCCGCGCCCCCGGCGAATCCGGGACCGCGCGCAATCCGCTCCTCGACAACAGCCCGCTCGAAGCCATTCATGCAGCCGGGATACTCGAGAGCATGCAGACGATGTTCGAGGCGGCGTCACGGGCCAACGTCGCGATCTACTCGGTGGACCCGCGGGGGGTGGCGTCCGAGATGGATACGCTCATCCAGACGACCGGCATGCCCGAGGGATCGCAGATCTCGATTGATTCGGTGACCATGGCCGCGCGCGACGAGCTTCGCCGGCAGCTCGGCACGCTCCGCACGTTTGCGGAAGCGACCGGCGGCCTCGCGCTCGTCGGCACCAACGACTTCGACGGCGGCTTCCGTCGTCTTGTCGAGGACAACAGCGCCTACTACGTCCTCGGGTACAACGCCGACGTCAAGCGCGACGGCAAGTTCCACGACATCACGGTGCGCGTCAAGCGGCCCGGCGTGCAGGTGCGCGCGAGGCGAGGGTACTACGCGTCGAAGGACACGAAACCTGTCGCCGCGCCGCCGGATCCGACCATCCTTCTGCTCAACAGCCCGATGCCCGTCGGCGGTCTCGGCCTGCGGCTCACGACCACCACGCTCAAGGGCACCGGCGCCAACGTCAAGGTGCTGCTCACCGTCGAGGTCGACGGCAGCCAGATCACGCTCGCCGGCCGGAACGGCGCCTTCGCGACGAAGGTGGACCTCACCTACGCCGCGGTGGACATGTCGGCCAACGTCAAGGCGAGCGGCAGGAAGTCGATGGACTCTGGCGATTCGACCGGAGGCGCGCAAGGCCGTCGCCGAGCACGGCCTGCGGCTCGTCACGGAATTCGAGCTGCCGCCGGGCCAGTATCAACTCCGGCTCGCAGGCCACGAGGCGGTCACGGGCCAGTCGGGATCGATCTTCTGGGATCTGCAGATTCCCGACTTCGGCAAGTCGCCGCTCACGATGGGCGGCCTCGCCATTTCTTCAACACGCGCCGGCCGGACGCCGACGAGCCCCGACGCACCAAGCCTCAAGGACCTCCTGCCCGGCCCGCCCACCGCCAACCGCACGTTCTCGCTCGAAGAGACGCTCGCCGTCTTCGCCGAGGTGTACGACAGCGACGATCGCCTGCATACCCTCGACGTCAGCGCCACAGTCCGGACGGACGACGGGACGCAGGTGTTCGTGACGAGGGAAGAAGTGAACAGCCGCGACGCCGCGATGAGCGGCGGCCGCTACCGGTATCTGGCGCGCGTGCCACTGCAGGATCTCGTGCCGGGCCAGTTCGTGCTCACGGTCGAGGCGAGATCGAGGCTGGGCGGCGAGCCCGCGGTGCGGGAGACGCAATTCACGATCAAGTGAGATCGAGGGTCATCTGATGACGTGATATGATGACCCACATGCGGACCATCATCGAACTGCCGGCCGATCAGCTCGTGGCCCTCGATGCGCTCTGCCGCCGGGACGAGATCTCGCGTGCCGAGGCCATCCGCCGCGCGGTGGCACGCCACGTCCAGCTCGAACGGGCAGCCGAACCCGATCGCGCATTCGGGCTGTGGCGCAAACGTCCGGTCGACGGCCTGAAGTACCAGCGGCGTCTCCGCCGCGAGTGGAGCGCGCGCGGCAAGTGAAAGCGCTCTTCGACACGAACATCCTCATCGACTACCTCAACGGCCGCGACGACTCCCGGATCGAGCTCAATCGGTACCGCGAACGACTCGTCAGCGTCGTCACCTGGATGGAAGTGCTCGCCGGCGCGCATGACGAGCCGGAGACCGAGGTCATCGAGATGTTCCTGCGCGATTTCCGGCTGGTGGAGCTCACGCGCGGTGTCGCTCGTGAAGCCGTGGACATCCGGCGCACCACGCGCATGCGACTGCCCGACGCGATCATCTGGGCGACGGCGCGCAACGAGTCAGCGTTGCTTGTGACCCGGAACACAAAGGACTTTCCGAAGGACGATCCGGGAGTGCGAATACCCTACTAGTGAACTCATCATGGACTCTGAAGAATCTGCAACCACGGGCCGTGTGAGGCGTTGCAGTTTCTGCCATCCCCTCTCAGAACGCGCCTGATTTCGACGTGTCATCCGGTACCTCAATTGCTTGATCCCGTGTGACGGGACGATGGTATCGTCGTCGTTCCGGAAGCGAGGAGAGATGGAAGCGCGGCTGGCGAGGATTGAAGGGCTGCTGGACAATCTGGTGGCCGGACAGCAGCGACTCGAGACCGGGCAGCAGCGACTCGAGACCGGGCAGCGCGAACTGGAAGCCGGCCAAGTGCGGCTCGAAGCCCGGCTGGACCGCGTCGAGGTCAATCTCGAGGACATGCGCGACCAGATCAAGCAGGTCGCCGAAGGGCACCTGGTACTCCTGTCCACCATGACACGCGGGCTCAACGAGCTCGAGGAGAGAATCTCGAGACGCCTCGAACCGATTGAAGCCGCGCTGCGTCATGCGCGATGAACGGTTCAGGGTGAAGCGAGAGGGGCCGTGATCGAAAGCTCTTTCGACAAGCGGTTTGCGCCCAACCGCTTCACGTCTTCACCCTTCATGGTGAGCTCTTCGAGACACCCCCCTTCCCCTTCCGTAGCGCGATCGCCCTCGCCAGATTCGCCCGCGCGTCGGCGAACTCCGGCGCGAGCTTCACGGCCTCGCTGAACGCCGCAATCGCCTCGTCCAGTCGCCCGAGCTCGGCCAGCACGATGCCCAGGTCGTTGTGGGCCGGGGCGAAGCCGGGCTGGAGCTGAATCGTGCGCCGGAGCGCGGCGACCGCGTCGTCGGGCCGGCCGATCGCGACGAGCGCGTTGCCGAGATCCAGGTGCGCGGCCGCGAAGTCGGGCGCCAGCCTGACTGCGTCCCTGAAACGAACCGCCGCTTCCTCGTACCGGCCGAGCCGCATCAGGACCTGGCCGAGGCTTCGGTTCGCTCGCGCAGAGTCGGGCCGCAGCCGCAGCGCTTCCCTGAACTCGGCCGCCGCCTCGTCCATGCGGCCGAGCCGGCCGAGTGCACTGCCCAGGTTGTGATGCACTTCGGAGTCGCTCGGGTTGAGACGGACTGCCTCACGGTATGCCGCGAGCGCCTCGTCGAGCCGCCCGAGCGACTGCAGCGCGTTGCCGAGGCTCGCCTGCGCTTCGGCATACACGGGCCGGATCTTCAATGCCGCGCGCGTCGCCGCGATCGACTCCTCCGGCCGGCCCAGGCGCTCGAGCACCAGGCCGAGGTTGTAGTGCACCTCTGCGTCGCCCGGCTTCAGCCGGAGCGCGGTCTCGTACTTCGCCTTCGCCTCGTCGAGCCGGCCCAGCTCGAGGAGCGCCGTGCCGAGGTTGTTGTACACCTGAGAAAAATCCGGCTTGAGCTGCAGCGCACGGTTGAAGTGCGTAACCGCCTCCTCGACGAGCGCGCGGTTCTGCGTGCTCTGCGCCCGCCCGAACAGCACCCACCCGAGGTTGTGATGAACCATCCAGCTCGCTTCGTTCCGGGCCAGCGTCGTCCGGAACAACGTCTCCCCATCGACGTACTGCCGGCACTGACGCCAGGTGAGGACGCCCGCCGCGATGACCAACACGAGCGCGATCAAGATCTCACCACGAAGAACACGAAGGACACGAAGCATCAGTCCCTTCGTGTCGCTTCGTGCCCTTCGTGGTGAAAGCTCTTGGCAAGGAACGCTGACAGCAAGCGCGATGACGCTGACACTCGCCAGGTACTGAAAATGATCCGCGACGAACGAGTAGACGAACGGATACACGTTGAAAAAGCCGAGCGCCGGGAAGAGCGTGCCGATGAAGATCAGCATCGCCGCGAGCGGCGCGCGTGAGCGCGTCCGCCAGCGCCAGAGCGCGGCCAGCAGCACGACGACGCCGAGCGGGTAGAGATACTGCCACCACACCGCCGCGTTCACGTCCCAGCGCGGATAGATGAACGTGAGATTCACCGGCCAGACGAGCTTCGAGAGATAGAACCAGATCGCGCGACCTGCGATGAGGGTGCGTTCCACAATCGAGAGATCGAACTCGACGCCTTCGGCGCCGATCTGCGTCCGCTCGAGCCACGCCGTCGTCAGCCCGGCGGCCGCGCCAATGGCGATGAAGGGCACGAGCGGTGCGACGTCCTCCCGCCATCGCAGCCCGCCGCGTTGCCACCAGAAGACGACGAGCAGCGCCATGGGCAGTGAAGCGGTGACCGACTTCGTCAGGAGCGCCAGGACGAACAGCACGAGCGCGACGACATACGGCTGCCTGGCACGGCTCGAATCGAATCGTAGATACGTAAGCGCCGCGCCGAGGTAGAACGCGCCGGACAGCGTGTTCTTGAGCTCGGTCATCCACGCCACCGACTCGACGTCGACCGGATGCAACGCAAAGAGAAACGCCGCGAGCCAGGCGCCGGGCACCGCAAGCCGCCGCAGGATCAGACCGACCAGAAACGCCGAGCACGCGTGGAAGACGATGTTGACGAGGTGGTAGCCGAGCGTCTCATGGCCCCAGAGCCGGTTCATGAGCCAGAACGCGGAATGGGCGACGGGGTAGTACTGCTGTGTCGCGCCGACGTCGAACCAGATTCGCCCGAGTCCCTGCGGCAGACTGCAGCTCCGGACGCGTCAGGTGCGCGTCATCGTCCCAGAGCGGGCCGCCGTGCCAGGCGGGGGAGTACGCAGCGAGGGAGACGAGGATTAGCGCCGCGAGGATCAGTGGAGTGCGAGAGCGCCTGGAGGGCCTGGCGGCGCGAGGACCCGGGCGCGGCCGCGTCGGCCGCTTCGGAGACATGCGTCGATGTTAAGACCTCGGAGGTCGTTTTGCCCGTTTCCGCCGAAAACGACCTCCGAGGTCGTATCAAAGAAAACGGGCCCGGAGGAGCCCGGACCCGTTCAGGGTAGTCCCGGCGATAGCCGGGGTGAGGGAGACTACCCGTACCGTCAGAACATGACCTGCGCTCCAAAGCGGAAGACGCGCGGCGGTACGATTGAGCTCGGCGCCACGAAGTTGGCGCTGCTCATATTGTTGCTCGAGTAGTTGGTCACCGTGTTGATGTTGAACACGTTGAACGCGTCGAACATCAGCCGCACGCGGTTGCGTCCGCTGTTGAAGTTGAAGATCTTGTGCACGCCGAAATCGAGCAGCTTGATCGGCTCGAGCCGCTCCTTGCCGTTCGGCTGGAAGTTCAACGTCTGATAGCGGATGGTCGTCGGCGCGCCGGTAGCGCTCACGCCGCCGTAGACGACGTCCGGCCCGGTGATCGAGACCGTCCGGTTGGCGCCGTCGTTGATGTTGAGGTTGCCGGAGACGTTGATCTGCCACGGCAGCGAGTAGCTGCCGCTCAACTTGAACAGGTACCGCGCGATCGTGCTGCGGCCGTCGGAGAACTCCCAGCCGGTCGGGTTGGTGATGTTCGACTCGGCCACGCCCGATCCGAATGGCTGATAGCCCGGGTTGTCCTGAATCGTCAGGGACCCGTTCATCTGCCAGCGGTTACTGAACCGCTTGGTGATCGTGGTGATCACGCCCTGGTAGACCTGGTAGTTCGGGTTGGTCATCGTGATGCTCCCGAGCCCGGTCGGCCGGTAGCACCCCTCACACGGCACGTAGTACGGCGCGCTGAGGCCGGTCACCGGATCGGTCCAGGTCAGCCGCTCGGTGTAGATGGACGAAATCGGGTAGCCCGAGGCGCCCGGCTGGTAGCCGAGCGTGTAGCCGGTCGTGCCGCGGTCGTACCTGCGGTAGACGTACTCGACTCCGACGGCGAGGTTCGCGACCAGCTCGTGCTGCAGGCCCGTGATGAACTCGCGCGTCCGGCCGATCTTCGCGCTCGGATCGACCGTATTGCCGTTCGGCGACATCTGGCCAGTAGCGAGGTCGTAGTTGTCGTCGAAGTCGGGTGTGCCGATGAGCTCGTTGACCTGCACCTGGCCGTCCATGTTCGCGTCCGTCCAGCACGACGCGCCTGCGGACGTGCTGCACCGGCCGCTCGATTGATTGCCTCCCCAGACCAACTCGGGCTGGGCCTGCAGTCCGCCGAGCGAGTTGGCGAGCGTGATCTTCGTCGAGAAATAGTACGAGTAGCTCGCGCGGACCGACGTCTTGCCGTTGCCGGTGAGGTCGTAGATGACCGAGATGCGCGGCGACAAGTTGCCGAACGACTGAATCTTCTGGCCGGTCAGCGGATCGACGTCAGTCGCGTCTTCGCATTGCGCAGGCAGGAGGTCCGGCCGCAGCGGGTTGTTGGGCACGCAGCCGCCGAGCCATCTCGACGTCTGCCAGTCGTAGCGAAGCCCGCCGTTGATCCGCAGTCGGCCGCGGCTGTACGAGTCCTGGATGTACCCGTTGTAGGTCCACCAGTCGTTGTTCAGCAGCGTATCGCGATAGAGGGTGGCCTCATACGGCACGAACCCGGCCGCAGAGCCCACCGGCACCGAGATGCCATTGCCGCAGTTGTTGCGGTTGTTCCCGACGCACTGCTGAATCGCGCGCGCGCCGCCGCTGTAATGCGAGAAGGTGGAGATCGGATTCCTGCGCCAGCCGAGCCCGAACTTCAGGCTGTGGTCGCCGCCCAGCATGTTGGACAGGAAGTACGTCGCATCCGTCTTCAGTTCGTGCGAGTGGCGGTTCGTCTGATAGGTGCCCTCGAGCGACCGGCTGTTGAACCCGGTCGTCCGGTTCCCCAATGACTGCTGGTTGAACAGACAGCCCGGATCCGCACGGTCACCGGTCAGGTAGTCGTTGTAGTTGGTGATGCCCAGATACCGTGCGTTTGCGCCGCAGATGCCCTGCGAGTAGCTGCCCTGGTAGTCCAGGAAGAACCCGCCGTGCACGTAAGTGTACTGGTTGTTGAACACCAGCTTGTCGGTCGCGATGTACGTATGCGTGATCGAGTGCGTCGGCAGCGGGAAGCCCCACGGCTTGTCGCTCGTCTGCTCCGTCGTCGCTTCCTTGGCCGTGTTCGAGTTGGCGCCGCGCGCGTTCCGGAACTTGTTGTCGCTCTGGAACAGGTACTGGAGCTTGTTCGACGCGTTCAGCTGGTAGTTGAACTTCCAGGACAGGTTCTTGATGACCGTCTTGTCGTTCGACAGGCAATTCTGCACGTCCTCCAGCCTGTCGTACGTCACGAGGCCGGCCAGCGCACTGGAGCCCGATCGCTGGGCCGTCTGCAACTGGCTGCAGAAGTCTCCAAGCGTAGGATCGAAGAAGTTGATGACCCCCGAGTTGATATCCTGATGGTCGGCCGCCGCCCACCACCACAGACGATTCCGCTTGATCGGCCCGCCGTACTCGACCGAGTAGTTCGAGATCTTCTTGATCGGGTTGCCCGACAACAGGCCCGTCGATCCGGATGAGAACAGGTCCTCCGTCACGTTCGTGGCCTGCATGGCGTCGTTCTCGAACGTGCCGACCGCGGACCCCTTGAACACGTTGCTCCCGCTCTTGGTCACCAGGTTGATGCTGAGGCCGCTCGACTGCACCGACACGTCGCCGCCGCCCGTCACCACCTGGATCTGGTCGAACGAGTCGAAGTTGAAATACGACGGCGAGGAATTCGACGACAGGTCCGTGATCGACCCGCCCTCGAGGTTCCATTGCACGTTCGCGTTCGTGCCGTAGACCGACAACCCGACCTGCTGGCCGGACGACGACCCGCCGACGTTGAGCCCCGCCTGCACGCCCGGCGTCATGTTGATGATCTGCCACGGGTCGCGCGCCGTCGGGATGTTCTCGAAGATGTCCTTCGTGAACGTGCTGCCGGTCGCCGTCTTCTTCGTGTCGACGACGGGGGTGGCCGCCGTGACCGTCAGCTCTTCGGACATCTGGCCGAGCTCGAGCTTCTGGTCGATCTGCGCCGCAAACCCGGTCGTGATGATGACGTTCGGGCGCACCGCTTTCTTGAAGCTGGCGAGCTCGAACGTCACGGTAAACGTGCCGATGGGAACGCTGGGGAACTGGTAGGCGCCGGTCGCCGTCGTCACAGCCACCAGCGGCCGCTGAAGCGCCGGGCCGCTCACCGTCACGGTCACGCCCGGCATCACCCCGCCGGACTGGTCCGTGACCTTGCCGAAGATCTGCCCGATCGCTTGCGCCCGGGCGGATCCGGCCGTCAGGACGAGGATGCCTGCGGCGAGCAGGACCCCTCCGAAGACTCGCCTCATCGTGTCCTCCTTTGCTCGTCTCGGGACGCCCTCCTTGTTCGCGGACGCCAATGGCGGTGCGCCGGGATGAGCCGGTACAGCCTAGGGTTTCGGCCCGGACAGGGGCATCCCGGAAACCCTGTATTTGGCGGAGAAAGATTGGGGACTAGTATGGGGCTCTTGAGGCACACCCTGAGCCTTCGGAAGCTGCTCCTCCTGGGCTTCGGCGGCATCTTCGCGATATGGCTGCCCTCCGCCTACGCGCTGTCCACCGAAATGCTGGAGGCGGATGCCCGGAGCCTGGCGATCCGGACCCGGTTCCTCCGGAACGAGCAACTGCTCTCCACCGTCCGGACCCAGGCACTCCTCGGCGCCGTGTTCGTCCGTGACGCGCTGCTCGAGACCCCGGGGTCGCTGGGGAGCGCCCAGAGTCAGCTCACGGAGATCCGGGTCGCCATCGATCGGGCGCTCGAAGCGTATGTCCCAACGCCGAATTCGACGGTGGAACGCGAGGAGTGGATTCACCTGCAGAGCGAGCTTCGCGACTACTGGAACTCCTTCACTCTTGTTCTACCCGCCGCTGACGGCGGCAGCTCGCCCACCCCGGCCGCCTACCTGCGTGACTCGCTGCTCCCGAAACGCGAGGCCGTCATTAGCATCTCGGATCGGATCCACACGCTCAACAGAGAGGCCTTCGAGGCCGAGGTGAGCGAGCTCGCCGAGTTGCGGCGCCTCCTGCGACAGCAGGTCTGGTACACGAGCCTTGGGGCCGTCGCGCTGGGCCTGGGCATTGCGTTCTTCGCCTCGCGCGCCGCCGGGAATCTCGAGTCGCGCATCCGCGAGCAGCACGCCCAGGAACTGCAGCACAAGCACGAGCTGGGCCGCCTGTCGGCGAAGCTGCTGCAGGCCCAGGAGGACGAACGGCGGCGGATCGCACGCGAGCTGCACGACGAGATCGGCCAGGCGCTGAGCGCGCTGAAGCTGGAGCTGGCGGTCGCCGAACGCGAAGCCGTGGCCGGTCGCGAACCGCTCGCCGAGGCCCGCTCCATCACGGAGAAGGCGTTGCAATCGGTCCGCGACATCTCACAGCTGCTCCACCCGTCGATGCTGGACGACCTCGGCTTGGTCGACACGGCCACCTGGTACACCCGCGCGTTTTCGAGGAGGAGCGGCATCCGGACCGATCTCACGACGGAGACGCTCGATCCGCGCCTGCCGCCCGAGATCGAAGCCTGCATCTATCGCGTCATCCAGGAAGCGCTGACCAACGTCGCCAGGCACGCCGAGGCGACGGAATGCCGCGTGCGAATCGAACGGAGAGACCGTGCGGTGCTGCTGACGGTCAGCGACAACGGCAAGGGATTCCAGCAGGAGCTGGCCCGCCCTCCGGCGGAGCGTGGTCTCGGCCTGGTCGGCGTGCGCGAGCGCGTCACCGGATTCGGCGGCTCCCTGCGCATCGACAGCGTCGCCGGGGCCGGCACGACCCTGGAAGTTCTGCTGCCGCTCCCGGCCAGGACATGAGCCGGCTTCGCATCCTGATCGCGGACGATCACACGCTCATGCGCCAGGGGCTCCGCAAGATCCTCGAAACCGAGCCGGACTGGACGGTCATTGCCGAGGCGGGCGACGGGCGAGAGGCCGTCCGTCAGGCCGTCGAGCACCAGCCCGACATCGTCATCCTGGATGTGGCGATGCCCCTGCTGAACGGGGTCGAGGCCGTCCAGCAGATTCACCGTCGCGTGCCCCACGTCCGGCTGCTCGTGCTGTCGATGTATGCCGACGAGGCCTACGTCACGCGCGCCGTGCGGGCAGGCGCCGCCGGCTACCTCCTGAAGGACTCGGCCGATACGGACCTGATTCGCGCCGTCGCGGCCGTCGCGCAGGGCAAGTCGTTCTTCAGTCCCGGCGTGGCAAGGGTGCTGCTCGACGAGTACGTGCGTCAGCTCGCCGAGCGTGGCATCACGGATCGGTACGACACGCTCTCAGAACGGGAGCGCGAAGTCTTCCAGCTCGTTGCGGAGGCGTACAGCAGCAAGGAGATTGCCACGCTCCTCCAAATCAGCCCGGCGACCGTTGAAACTCACCGCGCCCACGTCATGGAGAAGCTCGACGTCCACAGCACGGCGGAGATCGTGCTGTACGCGGTGAGGAAGGGGATTATTCGATAGCGCATCGCGGCCCCAAACCCGGGCCGCGCTACGTACCACGCTGCGCCAAAAAAAAACGGACCCGGGTAAACCCGGGTCCGTTCGTGTCTTGACTGCGGTTCTTTTAGAAGTTCACCGACGCGCCAAAGCGGAACACGCGCGGCGGAACGATGCCGCTCGGAACCACGAAGTTGGCGCTGCTCTGGGTGTTGCTCGCGTACCCGGTAGTCGTGTTGATGTTGAACACGTTGAACGCGTCGAACATCAGCCGGACACGGTTGCGGCCGCCGTTGAAGTTGAAGATCTTGTGCACGGCCATGTCGAGCAGCTTGATCGGCTCGAACCGCGTGCTGCCGACCGGCTGGAACGTCAACGTGTTGTAGGCGATCGTCGTCGCCGCGCCGGTCGCGCTGACGCCGCCGTAGACGTTGCCCGGACCGGTGATGCTCACCGTGCGGTTGGCGCCGTCGTTGACGTTCAGGTTGCCGGAGACGTTGATCTCCCACGGCAGCGAGTAGCTGCCGCTCAGCTTGAACAGGTACTTCGCGATCGTGCTCCGGTTGTTGGTGAACTCCCAGCCGGTCGGGTTGGTGACGTTCGACTCGGACACGCCCGATCCGTACGGCTGATAGTTCGGGTTGTCCTGGATCGTCAGCGACCCGTTCATCTGCCAGCGGTTGCTGAACCGCTTGGTGATCGTCGTGATGAAGCCGTTGTAGATCTGGTAGTTCGGGTTCGTCATGGTGATGTTGCCGAGGCCCGGCGGCCGGACGCAGCCCACGCATGGCATGTAGTACGGCGCGCTGATGCCGGTCACCGGATCGGTGCAGATCGCCCGCTGCGTGTAGATCGAGGACAGCGGGAAGCCCGCGGCGCCCGGCTGGTAGCCGATCGTGTAGCTGGTCGTGCCGCGGTCGTACTTGCGGTAGATGTACTCGACGCCGACGGCGAGGTTCGGCATCAGCTCGTGCTGGAGGCCGGTGATGAACTCGCGCGTCCGGCCGATCTTCGCGCTCGGATCGACCGTGTTGCCGGCCGGCAGAGCATCGCCGGTCGCGAGGTCGAAGTTGCTCGTTCGCGTTCGGCGTGCCGATGAGCTCGTTGATCTGCACGAGGCCGTCCAGGTTCGCGTCGGTCCAGCAGGGGGCGCCGGCGGTCGTGCTGCACGCGCCGCTGGTCTGGTTGTTGCCCCAGGTCAGCGCCGGGTTGTCCTGCAGGCCGCCGAGCGCGTTGGCCAGCGTGATCTTCGTGTTGAAGTAGTACGAGTAGCTCGCGCGGACCGACGTCTTGCCGTTGCCGGAGCAGGTCGTAGATGACCGAGATGCGCGGCGACCAGTTGCCGAACGACTGGATCTTGTTGCCGGTCAGCGGGTCGGTATCCGTGGCGTCTTCGCACTGCGACGGCAGGAGGTCGGGACGCAGCGGGTTGTTGGGCACGCAGCCGCCGAGCCACTTCGACGTCTGCCAGTCGTAGCGGAGGCCGCCGTTGATGCGCACGCGGCCGCGGCTGTACGAGTCCTGGATGTAGCCGTTGTAGGTCCACCAGTCGTTGTTCAGCAGCGTGTCGCGGTAGAGGACCGCCGAGGCGCGGCACGAGCCCGGCCGCGGAGCCGACCGGCACGTAGCTGCCGTCGCCGCAGTTGTTGCGGTTGTTGCCGACGCACTGCAGATGGCGCGCGCGCCGCCGCTGTAGTGCGAGAAGGTCGAGATCGGGTTCCTGCGCCAGCCGAGCCCGAACTTCAGGCTGTGGTCGCCGCCGAGCATGTTCGTCAGGAAGTAGGTGCCGTCCGTCTTCGCTTCCCGCGAGTGCCGCGTCGTCTGGTACGTCGACGTCAGCGAGCGCTGGTTGAACCCGGTCGTCTGGTTGCTCAGTGCCTGCTGATTGAACAGGCAGTTCGGCATCGGCCCGATCGCCGTCAGGTAGTCGTTGTAGTTGGTGATGCCCTGATAGCGGGTCTGCCGCCGCAGACGCCCTGCGAGTAGCTGCCCTGGTAGTCCAGGAAGAACCCGCCGTGCACGTAGGTGAACTGGTTGTTGAACACCAGCTTGTCGGTCGCGATGAACGTGTGCGTGATCGAGTGCGTCGGCAGCGGGAAGCCCCACGGCATGTCGCTCGTCTGCTCGGTCATCGCTTCCTTCGCCGTCGTCGAGCTCGCGCCGCGCGCGTTGCGGAACTTGTTGTCGCTCTGGAACAGGTACTGGAACTTGTTCGCCGAGTTCAACTGGTAGTTGAACTTCCACTGCAGGTTCTTGATGAGCGTCTTGTCGTTGGCGAGGCACTTCTGGACGTCCTGCAAGCTTGTCGTAGGTGATCGCGCCCTGCAGCGCCGTCGAGCCGGTCCGCTGCGCGGCGACGAGCGCGGCGCAGAGTCGCCCTTGGTCGCGTCGAAGAAGTTGATGACGCCGGCGTTGATGTCCTGCTGGTCGGCCGCCGCCCACCACCACAGCCGGTTCCGCTTGATCGGCCCGCCGTACTCGATCGAGTAGTTGGTGATCTTCGTGATCGGGTTGCCCGAGAGGAAGCCGTTCGCCCCGGCGTTGAACAGTTCCTCCGTCACGTTGTTGCCCTGCATCGCGTCGTTCTCGAACGTGCCGACGGCGGAGCCCTTGAACACGTTGCTGCCGCTCTTGGTCACCAGGTTGATCGACAGGCCGCTCGACTGCACCGAGACGTCGCCGCCGCCCGTCGTCACCTGGATCTGCTCGAACGAGTCGAAGTTGAAGTACGACGGCGAGGAGTTCGACGACAGGTCGGTGATCGACCCGCCCTCGAGGTTCCACTGCACGTTCGCGCTCGTGCCGTAGACCGACAGCCCGACCTGCTGGCCGGACGACGAGCCGCCGACGTTGAGGCCGGCCTGCACGCCCGGCGTCATGTTGATGATCTGCCACGGGTCGCGCGCGGTCGGGATGTTCTCGAGGATGTCCGTCGTGAACGTCGCGCCGGTGGTCGTCTTCTTCGTGTCGACGACCGGCGAGGCCGCCGTGACCGTCAGCTCTTCCGTCATCGCGCCGATCTTCGAGCTTCTGGTCGATCTGGGCGTTGAAGCCGGTTGTGATGACGACGTTCGGGCGCACGCCTTCTTGAAGCTCGGTCAGCTCGAACGTCACCGTGAACGTGCCGATCGGCACGCTCGGGAACTGGTACGCGCCGCTTTCCGTCGTCACCGCCACCAGCGGCGGCTGCAGCGCGGGACCGGTCACCGTCACGGTCACGCCCGGCAGGACTCCGCCGGACGGATCCGTGACCTTGCCGAAAATCGGCCCGATGGCCTGCGCCTGGGCAGATCCAGCCGACAGAGCGAGGATGCCTGCGACGAGCAGGATCCCTCGAAAGCCTCGCGTCATCTCTCCTCCTCCTTACCTGTCCACGAACGGTAAAGCTCGACGGAACCAGACGACACACGACGACCCGGTGCAGGGTTTAGTCCCGGGCCCCGTGCTATTTATCACAGGGATTCGCAATATTATCCCCCCGGTACAATGTGGTCAAGACGTTACAGACGTCATGAAATTGACTGCCAGACGCCAAAAACCCGGGACAAGATCACACAATTCGGGGCGCCGACGTCCTGCAACACACACTGGCGACTCGGGATGGACGCCCTGGAACCCGGGACTGGTCGCGTTCCTCGCAGGCGTCTTCGTCTTGAAGTTAATCGTCATCCTTCAGCTCAAGGACCACGTGCTCGTGCAGCCCGACGTCGGCCTGGACACGACGGCCTACGTGGACCTGGCCAAACGCGTGCTCGCGGGCGATCTGGCGCTCGGCCCGGGGCAGTACTACGTGTCACCGCTCTACATCTATGTCCTCGCGGCAGGCCTGGCGATCGGCGATTCGTTCACCGCCGTCCGGATCCTGCAGGCGCTTCTTGGGACCGCCGCCGTCGGCCTCATCTTTCTGACGGCCCGGGCGTGGTTCGGCGGGCGCGCCGCCTGGCTCGCGGCGGGGCTGGCCGCCCTCACGGGACTCTTCACGTTCTACGAAGCGCTGCTCCTGCAGGCCGCGCTCGATCCCTTCCTGACCGCGGCGGCTCTCTACGCGCTGACGCTGGCCATCACCAGACCTTCCACGCGATGGCTCTTGATCGCGGGAATCATCTTCGGCGTCGCGACACTGAATCGGCCGAACATGGCGATTGGCGCGGCGGGTGTCGTCCTCGCGCTGCTCGCGACGCGCCGCGTATCAGGCCAGCGGCGGTGCTCGTTGCCGGCCTGACACTCGGTCTCGCGCCGGTCATGATTCGCAATGCCGTCGTGACCGGCGAGTGGACGTTCGCGTCGTCGCAGGGCGGACTGAACTTCTACATCGGCAACAACGCGACGGCGACCGGCTTCTACCAGCAGGTGCCGGGCATCACGCCGAACATCGCCGGTCAGGCCACCGACGCGCGACGCGTCGCGGAGCAGGCGCTCGGGCGCCCGCTCACCGACGCCGAGACGTCGAGCTACTTCTTCGGACGCGCGTGGGACTGGATTCGCCAGCACCCTGCCGATGCGATCGGTCTCTTCTTCCGGAAGCTCGGCTGGGTGCTGAGCGCCCCACACGTCGCGCTGCCGTACAGCTTTCCGTTCTTCGCCTACGACGCGAACACGATGCTGCGCTTCTATGCGATCGGACCCTGGTTGCTGTTGCCGCTGGGGGTGGTGGGGCTGACCTCGGGGGTCATTTCCTCTCGGAGGCGGAAGGAAATGACCCCCGAGGTCCTTCTCCCCTTCGTCCTCGCCTATGCCGTCGGCGTCGCCGCGTTCTTCGTCGCTGAACGCTACCGGCTGCCGCTCCTCGTGCCGTTGTGCATCGGAGCGGGTGCGGCACTCGAAGCGGTGTGGCGCGCGGTGTCCGCGAAAGAATTCAAGGCGCTCGTCGTTCCCGGAATGGTCTTCGCGGTCGCGTTCGCACTCGCGAACTGGCGTCCCGGGATTCACGACGGCCGGCTCGATGAGGGACTTCGCATGGCCGAGCGGCTCATCACGCTCGGCCGGTACACGGAAGCCGAGCCCTGGGTGCGCCAGCTCGTGTCGCAGGCGCCTCGCCCTGCGGTTATCCACTTTCACGTCGGCCGGCAGTTCCTGATCCAGGGTCAGACGACGTCAGCGCTCGAGCATCTGACGAAAGCGCACGAGCTCGATCGCGGCCAACCGAACGTCGAGTACGTCTTCGGGCAGGCGCTGCTCAGGGCCGGCCGCGCCAGCGATGCCGTCATGCCGCTTCGAACAGGCTTCGAGGCGGGTGCGCAAGTGCCTCTGGCCGGTTACGATCTGGCCGTGGCCCTTCAGGAGCTCGGCGACCTTGCGGGCGCAGCGAGCGTGATCCGACGCATCACGCCCGGCGTCGATGACGCTGCCGAGGCGTGGCTGAAAGTGGGCCGCCTTGCGGCGCTCGTCAAGGCCCCGGACGTCGCGGAGCCGTTCTTCCAGCAGGCCGTCCGAATGCGGCCAGGCGATGCCGCCGCGCGTCAGCAACTTGGTCTGAATCTCCTGCTCCTTGGCCGGAACGAGGACGCCGTGCGCGAACTCGCCGAGGCCGTGCGCCTCGACCCGCGCGATCAGGAATCGCTGGCGCATCTGGCGTATGGTGAGATGAAGCTGGGCCGCATCGCGGACGCCCGGACGCATGCCGCGCGGGCGCTCGCGCTTCAGCCCGATCACGAGCTCGCCAACCAGCTGATGGCGGCGCTCGGTCGAATCAAATGACGTTCAGAGCTCGTGACACCTCGCTCGTGGCGTTCCTGATCGTGGCCGCCGCATCGTGTACCTCCGGCCCGGCGCCCGCGGACACGCGGCCGTATCAGGACGAGCTCGCCGCGTTCCGCGCCGAGAAGGACGCGGCGTTCCGATCCGAGAAGGACTCGCCGATTCCAGTGGACCAGCGCGCGGCGTTCCCGGGCCTCGCGTACTACGCCGTGGACGCGGCCTACCGCGTGCCGGCTCTGCTGACCGAGAATCGCACCGGCCCGCCCGTCGTCATCGAGCTCCAGACCTCGGGCGACGAACGCCGCCGGATGCGCAAGGTGGGAACGCTCGGCTTCGCGCTCGGGGCCGCCAGCGTGAAGCTCACGGCCTTTGCCGACGCCGACGCGCGCACGGTCGATCGGCTGTTCGTGCCGTTCGGGGATCTCACGAACCTGTCGGAGACGTACCGCGGCGGCCGGTATCTGGACCTCGATCGCACGCCGACGGGTCTGTACGATCTCGACTTCAACCGCGCCTACCATCCGTTCTGCGTCTACAACCCGACGTACATCTGTCCCGTGCCGCCGAGCGAAAACCGGCTCACGGTGGCGATCTCCGCAGGCGAGCGGCTCAGGTGATGCTTGTAATGCCTCACTACAGGTAAACAGTAATCGTGAGAGCCATAGTTTTCGATTTCGACGGCGTGCTCGCCGACACCGAGGGACTTCATCTGCGGACGTTCCAGGATGTGTTCAGCGAGCGCGGTTGGACGCTGGATCGCGCGGCGTACTACGATCGGTACCTGGGTTACGACGACATCGACCTGGTGACCGCCTTTGCGGGGGACGAGCGGCTGGCGGTGACCGACGCCGAGATTGGCGAGATCGTGCGCGACAAGACGCACCGATTCGCGCAGTATCTGGCCTCGGCCGCGGTTCTCTTTCCGACCGCCCGCGCGGCCGTCACGCGGCTCGCGCCACACTACTCGCTCGCCATCGCCTCCGGGTCGCTCAGCGAAGAAATCACGGCCATTCTGAACCACGCCGGGCTCACCCCCGCCTTTCGCGCGATCGTCGGCGCCGACGATGTCGCGCGCAGGAAGCCGGCGCCCGATCCGTACGTCGAGGCCGTCGCCCGGCTCGGCGTGGCGCCAGGGGCGGCGGTCGCGATCGAAGACTCGCGCTGGGGACTCGCCTCCGCGCACGCCGCCGGCCTCCGCACGATCGGCATCACGACCAGCTACGCCGCCTCCGAGCTCACGCCGGCCGACGCCATCGTCTCGTCGCTCGACGAGGTCACGGCCGAGCTCATCGACGGTCTGTTTTGAACGTGCTGACAAGCGCAGTCGCGCATGTTTCACTCGATCAATTGGTCGATGGTACTTCGATCGATGCAAGGATCACCTGATGGCCGGACCCGGATCGAACGTCGTGCTCGAAGCGGACGTGCTGGTCCCTGAGCTTGCCGCCGTCCTCGCCCGCAAGCCGATCGACGTGCCGCGTGCGGCGCTCGTCATCGCCAAGCTCGAGTATCCGGATCTGGATCCCGCGCCGTCCCTGGCACGGCTGAAGCAGCTCGGCGACCACGCGTCCACGGAGCTCGAACCGCTTCGCGGCGAGCCGCTCCGCCTGCGCATCGCCGCGATCAACCGGCTCCTCTTCGACCGCGAGCGCTTCGCCGGCAATCGCGCGCACTACGACGACTTCCGGAACAGCCTGCTCAACGTCGTGCTCGACCGCCGGCTCGGCATCCCCATCACGCTGGCGGTCGTGTACATCGACGTCGCCCGCCGGGCGGGCCTCGACGCGGCCGGCGTCGCGTTTCCGGGGCACTTCCTGCTGCGCATCGAAGGCGACGAGCGCGGGGCGGCCTCCGCGGTGATCCTCGATCCGTTCAACGGCGGCGCCGAGCTCGACGAGGCCGGCTGCCGCGCGCTCCTCGCGCGCTCGGCGGGCGACGAGGCGCCGTTCGACGACGCGCTCGTGCAGCCCTGCACGGCGCGCCAGCTCATCGCGCGCATGCTCAACAACCTCAAGCGCACGTACGTCGAGCTCCGGTCGTTTCCCCACGCGCGACGCGTCACCGATCTGCTGCTCGCTGCCGACCCGACCATCACCTCCGAGCGCCGGGATCGCGGCCTGCTCTCCTACCACCTCAACGATTTCCCGGCCGCGCTCTGCGACCTCGAGGACTACGTGCGCCTCAACGCCTGGACGGAAGGCGCCGACAACGAGCGCTCGGACTCGGACAAGGACGAGCAGGATCAGATCTGGGAGCACATCAAATCGCTCAGACGGCGGGTGGCGGGGTTGAACTGACGCTGGTAATCGGCAATCGGGGAATCGGCAATGGGCAATGGCAGGGAAATCGGGCAATCGGTAATGGAAATCGGCTAATGGCAAATGGAAATGGGTTAATCGGTAATGGGGATGGCTAACGGCAAATGGGCCGCCGATTGCCGGCCATTGCCGATTGCACATTCTCCATTACCCATTTCCATTACCCTTTTCCATTACCCATTACCCGATTTCCATTAGCAATTGCCGATGGCTCTGCCATTGCCCATTGCCGATTCCCCGATTGTCCATTTGGTGTCAAGTGGTGTCTAAGAAAGGTGAGCCGGAAGAAAGTTGACGCGCGGCGTTTCGTGCAGCCAGCCAGCAACCGGGCCTGCTGCCACAGGCCCAGTCCGCCCGCCGCTCTCAGCTCCTTCCGGCTGCCTCGGAGCTCCGTGGAGCTCCGCAGAAGCACTTCAGGTCAGTTCTCTGAAGTACTTCTCGTTCACCGAAGTACTGCAGTGTTCAGAAGTACTTCTGAGCCCTTCACTGAAGTACTTCGCGTCACTTGATGAAGAGCATCTCGCGATACGTCGGCAGCGGCCAGATTTCGTGCGGGACGATGAGCTCGATCTGGTCGCCTGTCTCGCGCAGCGCTTCCATGGCGGGCACGATCGTGTCGCGCATGTACTTCGCGTGCTTCTCGACGCTGCCGCCGTGGTGGTCGAGGGCCTTCGCCAGCTTGTCCGTCCGGATGCGGAGCTCGTCGACGAGCGCGGTCAGCCGATCGAGCAGCTTCTTCGTCTCCTTCGTCGTGCCGCCCGCGTTCCGGACGGCGGAGAACGACTCGGCCACGTCCTTCTGATAGCGGAACGCCGCCGGCAGGATGTACCGGTTGGCCATCAGCACCATGAGCTGCGCCTCGACGTTCACGGTCTTCACGTACGTCTCGATCGCGATTTCGTAGCGCGCGTGCAGCTCCCGTGAGTTCAGGACCTTGTACTTCTCGAAGGTCTTCACGACGTCCGGCTTCACGATTTCGGGCAGCGCGTCGACGGTGTTGGCGTGGTTCAGCAGCCCCCGCTTCGCCGCGTCCTTGCGCCACTCTTCCGTGTAGTTGTTGCCGTTGAAGATGATGCGCTTGTTCTCCTTGATGATCGTCGGCAGCAGCTCCTTCACGGCGGCGTCGAGCGACTTCTTCGCCTTGACGGCCTGCTCGAGCTTCGTCGCCACGTAGTCGAGCGACTCGGTCATCGCGACGTTCAGCGCGATGTTCGGGAACGCGATGCTCTGATTGGCCGACACGGCGCGGAACTCGAACTTGTTGCCGGTGAACGCGAGCGGGCTCGTGCGGTTGCGGTCGCCGGCGTCGCGCGGGAGCTTCGGCAGCACGGAGACGCCGGTGTCGAGCAGCCCGCCCGTCTTCGTGCGCTTCGCGCCGCCCTTTTCGATCTGCTCGAAGATGTCCGTCAGCATGTCGCCGAGGAAGACCGAGATGATGGCCGGCGGCGCCTCGTTCGCGCCGAGCCGGTGGTCGTTGCCGGCGCTCGCGATCGACATGCGCAGCAGGCCCTGCCACTTGTTCACCGCGCGGAGCATCGTCGCGCAGAAGACGAGGAACTGGACGTTGTCGTGCGGCGTCTCGCCCGGGTTGAGCAGGTTGTTGCCCAGGTCGTCGGACATGCTCCAGTTGAGGTGCTTGCCGCTGCCGTTCACGCCGGCGAAGGGCTTCTCGTGCATCAGGCACGCGAGCCCGTACTTCGGCGCGATGCGCTTCATCGTCTCCATCGTCATCATCTGGTGATCGGTGGCGACGTTGGCGTTCTCGAAGATCGGCGCCAGCTTCGTACTGGCTGGGCGCGACTTCGTTGTGGCGCGTCTTCACCGGCACGCCGACCTTGTAGAGCTCCGTCTCGACCTCGTGCATGAATGCGAGCACGCGCTCGGGGATCGCGCCGAAGTACTGATCTTCGAGCTCCTGGCCCTTGGGCGGCTTGGCGCCGAAGAGCGTGCGGCCGGCGTTGATGAGATCGGGACGCGCGAAGTAGAAGTTGCGATCGATCAGGAAGTACTCCTGCTCGGGCCCGCAGGTCGTCATGACGCGCTCGGCGCGCGATCCGAAGAGCTTGAGAATCCGGATGGCCTGCTTCGACAGCGCTTCGATCGAGCGCAGGAGCGGCGTCTTCTTGTCGAGCGCCTCGCCCGTCCAGCTCACGAACGCGGTCGGAATGACGAGCGTCGTGCCGTTCTGCGACACGAGCAGCCACGGCGGGCTGGTCGGATCCCAGGCGGTGTAGCCGCGCGCCTCGAACGTGGAGCGCATGCCGCCCGACGGAAAACTCGACGCGTCCGGCTCGCCCTTGATCAGCTCCTTGCCGCTGAACTCCGCCACGGCACGCCCTTCGGCCGTCGGCGCGATGAAGGCGTCGTGCTTCTCGGCCGTGATGCCGGTCAGCGGCTGGAACCAGTGCGTGTAGTGCGTCGCGCCGTGCTCGACCGCCCAGTCCTTCATCGCGGACGCGATGATGTCGGCGGCGGAAGCATCGAGCGGCTCTCCCTGCGTCATCGTGCGGCGCAGAGCCTTGTAGACGTCACGCGGCAGACGACGGCGCTGCACCTCGTCGTTGAACGTGAGCGATCCGAACATGTCCGTCGCCTTCGGTCGCGGCGACGGCGCCTTCCCGTTGGTCTTTCCCCATTCGATGATGCCCTTCGTGGCATCTTGCAGCGCTGACGAGCCCATGGCGGCAGTTCCTTTCGTGACGTCCATCTGGATGTGGTCCCGGGGCCGGAATCGGCAGGAGGGACTGCTCATTTTAGTTGGGGAGGTACTTGGGGACAAGAGCACCAGAAGTACTTGGGGCAAAGAACACTGAAGTACTTCTTGGAAAAGACCGGTAAGTACAGGGGGACAAAGGACACTGAAGTACTTCGCGCGCAGTTCAGGTGCCCTACTTCAAGCGCCTTTCACTCAATTGCTTCAAGTGCTTTCCAGAGCGGTACTTCAGCGGCTTTTCAGGCCCAGTACTTCACCGCCAGGAGGGGGTCTCTAATCTCTTTTTCCCGTCCACCGTATGGCGCCAAGTAGGTGCGCCTGAAAGCGTGAGTCCGTCCAGGTGCTCTGGAAATGCCCGAGCGCGGTGTAGAACGCGCGGCCTTGGCCGACTGACTGGGCCCAGGCGAGCGGGTAGTCGCCCTGCGCGCCGACCGACGCCGTGTTGAGGGAGAGCAGCACTTGTACGCGCGGCCGCGGGTTCTCGCGGAAGGTGTAGTACTCCTCGAACAGCCGGAAGCTTGGTCCGAGCGTGCGTGTCGCCGGGTGCGATCCGCCCTCGACCGTCACCGTGGCTTCCTGCGTCCACGGGTGCTCCTTGAAGTAGGCGCCGACGAGACGGCCGTAGTCGGCCCAGTCGTAGAGCGTGTCGGTCGCGCTGTGCGCGCCCATGAAACCGCCGCCCTGCTCGACGAAGTTGATGATCGCGGCTTTCTGCGCGTCCGTGAACGCCAGTTCGCCGGTCGTGAGGGCGAAGAACAGGATGTTCGTCTTTGCCAGCCGGTCGGCGGTGATGTCGGCGAGATTCTCGGTCGCCGTGACGTCGAACTCGCGTGTCTGGGCGCTCATCTGCGGGAGCACTTGCCGTGCGGCGGCGATCCCCTCCGTATGCCGGAATCCGGCGGTCGCCGTAAGCATGAGTACCTGCAGGGGCGCAACCGTCGGGCCACCGGGTGCGGGCGTCTGAGGCGAGGCGGGCGGCGAATTCTCGGTCCCGCACGCGACGATCAGAACGATCAGCAGAGCAGCAAGGCGGCGCATCAGGTCCCTACCTGGGTAGATCCGCGGCCGGCACTGGTGAAGCCGCGAACGTCGTCCTCACTTCGCCGTGCTCGATGAGCAACAGCAGTTCAATCGTGAAACTCAGGCGCAATTTGATCAGGCGAATCTGTGCCAGGAGCGGACCGACGTGTCGCTGAATCAGATGCGGAGGAAAAACCTGTCGAAGCTCCTCGAGCCCGGCCTCGAGGTCCGTGGCCCGAACCGCGAGATGGTCGTACTCCTGCCGCAGATGTGCGGCCGTGTCAGGGTCGGCCGATTCGTTGGCCAGCGAGACCAGGACGAAATCCAGGGTCCGGGATGAAAGCTCGAGACCGTCGTGACTGAAGAGGCTCGCCTCGTCCGCGATGCGGCGGTCCGGTCGTCCTGGATCGCGTCGGCCATTCGTATGGCGCCGAGGGGGAACAGGGTTGCAACCGAGACGAGCCCCAGCCCAACGATAAAGATGCTGACCAGAACCTCGGTGAGCGTGACCCCAGCGTCTCTCGCGTGGGCGGGCGGCGTCGGCAGTTCGCGGGAGGAGTGTGGCCGTGCCATGATGACGACCTCCGTTCCGGCCTTTCGAGCCCAAGGTTGGGAAGACCTATAGATGATCCTGCACTTCGGCAGTCCCCACAAGGCCCGCCCGTCGTAAGATGCAATCCTCCTCTGGAGGATCCCATGGCGACTTCTCGGCTGGCCGTAACGGTCTCAGCGCTGGCGTTTGCTCTGATCGTCGTGCCCCAGGCGCAGGCACCGAAAGCACCGGGCGTCGATCAATATCTCAGTCCCGCCTACCCGTTCGATCTCGTGTCGGCAAGAAAAACCGACCGGTTGGCGTGGATTTCGTACGACCAGGGAAAACGCAACGTCTACACCGCCGTCGCGCCGGCGTATCAGCCCGTGCGCCTCACCGCGTTCCTGAAAGACGACGGCACCGATCTCGGCGACGTCAGCATCTCCGACGACGGATCGACCGTGGTGTTCGTGCGGGGCCACGCGCCAAACCGCGATGGCTGGGTCGCGAATCCTGCAAGCGATCCGAATGGCGCAGAGCGCGCGATCTGGGCCGTGCGCACCGCGGGCGGACCTGCGTGGCGAGTCGCGGAGGGCGCGGCGCCCGAGCTTGCGCCCGACGGGTCGTCGGTGCTGTTCGCTCGCGACGGTCAGATTTTTCGCGCGCGTGTGACGCCCACGCGTCCCGCATCGGCGAGAGATCGAGGTGAGGAGCCGTTCATCAGAGCGTGGGGCACGAACAGCGCGCCGCGCTGGTCGCCGGACGGCCGGAAGATTGCGTTCGTGAGCAACCGTGCAGACCACAGCTTCATCGGCATCTACGACGTCGCGACGCGCACGGTGAAGTACATGGCGCCGGACGTCGATCGCGACACGAGCCCGACCTGGTCGCACGACGGCAGGCGCATCGCGTTCATCCGCCGGCCGGGATTGCCGTTCGGTCAACAGGGCCAGCAGGGAGGCGGCGGCATCGGCGTGCCGAACGGTCCGGCGTTCAATCCGGCGACGCAGGCCGGCCGGGGCGCACAGGGCCGCGGAGGCACCGGCCGCCAGGGTGGCGGCCGCGGCCAGGGGCAGGGCGATCAGCCTGCGGCGGCGAGCGTCGCGCAGAAGGTGCCCGGCCTGACGCGTGCAACGTTCCGAGGCGGCTACACGATGTCGTTCTGGGTGGGCGATGCGTCCACTGGTGAGGCGAAAGAGTTCTGGCACACGTCGCCCGACGAGAGCGTCTTCACCAACGTCAACAGCATCCAGTGGGCCGGCGACCACGTCGATCTTCTCAGTCACGGTGCCGAAGGACGAGTGGGAGCGCTACTTCTCGGTCAGCCTGTCGGGTCCGATCACGGCCGCGCCGACACTGCTCACGACGACGAACGGCATCATCGAGGATGCGACGTCGATTTCACTGTCGAAAGACGGCAAGACGCTGTACTACTCGACGAACCAGGGCGACATCGATCGGCGTCACATCTGGGCCGTGCCGACGGCCGGCGGGACGCCGAAACAGGTGTCACCGGGATCGGGAATCGAGACGTCACCGATGCCGCTCGCCGGCGGAACGCATTTCGCCGCGCTCACGGCCGACGCGCGACGGCCGCAGTCGGTCGGCGTGTTCTCGTTGAAGCTCGGCGAGCAGAAGGTGATCTACCCGACGCTGCCCGCGGCGTTTCCGAAGGCGCTGCACGTCGATCCGCAGGCCGTCACGCTCAAGGCCGCGGACGGTTTCGAGTTCTACAACCAGCTCTTCGTCCCGGCAGACATCCGGCCAGGTGAAAAACGGCCGGCGATGATCTTCGTGCACGGCGGTCCCGCACGCCAGATGCTGCTCGGCTACCACTACCGGCACTTCTACCACATGGCGTACGCCGTCAATCAGTGGCTCGTGAGCCAGGGCTACATCGTGATGTCGGTGAACTACCGGAGCGGCGTCGGCTACGGACGATCGTTCCGCGCGCCCGGCCGCACGGGCGGCGGCGGCAACGCCGAGTATCAGGACGTGCTCGCCGCCGGGAAGTACCTGCACGCGCGTCCCGACGTGGACACGAAGCGCGTCGGCATCTGGGGCCTCTCCTACGGCGGTGTCCTCACCGCGCAGGCGCTCGCGCGCAACTCGGATCTGTTCGCCGCCGGCGTGGATCTCGCCGGCGTCCATCTCTGGGGCAGCTCGCTCGAGCCGGACGCGGTCTCGTACCAGTCGTCGGCCATCGCCGCGATCGACACGTGGAAGTCGCCCGTGCTCCTCGTGCACGGCGACGACGATCGCAACGTCGCGTTCCAGCAGACGACAGGCCTCGTCCAGCTGCTTCGCGCGCGCGACGTGCCCTACGAGCTCATCGTCTTTCCCGACGACGTGCACGATTCACTGCTCCACTCGCGGTGGGTGTACACGTTCAAACGCATGGACGAGTTCCTCAGGAAATATCTGATTGGAAACTAGACAAGGACACCCAAGTACCGGGGGGACAGAACGCCGAAGTACGGGGGGACAAGAACTCTGAAGTACGCGTGTCAAAACACGTGAAGTACAGGGGGACAAGGGACCCGAAGTACTTCGGGACTCTTGCGTGTCTGTACTTAATGGCGTGGGGCCCCACCCACGCCTCGGGCCGCGGCCCGCGCTGCGCATCGGCGGGCCGCAGGCGTCACTTCACTTCGATGCCCCTGCGTGTCCGTACTTCAGTGCCCTTGTCCCCCCCGTACTTCGCTGCCTTTCACAAAAAGTACTTCCCGTTTTTTGACGAAGTACTTCTCGTCTCTTCACTCAAGTACTTCATCTGATGGAGCAGGCGCTGTACCAGACGTCGAGATAGTTCATGCCTTCGTCCCCGATGGGCGCCCCCGGCGGCGTGCCGGGTAGCGTCGGGCGGCGTGCGGGCTCGGCCGGGCGATCGAAAAAGCGTTTGATGTCGCTCGCGAGAAGCTGCAGCGTCGCGGCGTCGGCGGCGACCGTCGTGGGCTTCGCCGCGCGCGCCTGGATGCTCTTCAGCTTCACGGTCGCGATGGCGCGCACCTGGGACATCGGCGCCGTCTCGGCGAGGTCGATCAGGCGATCGACGACGACCTCCTGAATCGAGCGCTTGATCTCAGCCTCGTACGGGCTCGCAGCCACTGCGTCGAACGTGGCGGTGATGATGCGATCGACGACTTCAGGCAGCCCCGGAAGCGACGGATCGACAGCTTTCTGGGCGACCATGCGCGCCGCGCGATCGTTGGTGAGCAGGAAGCCGACGGTCATGTCGGCGGCCACGGCCGCCGGCGTGATCGGGTCGAACGCGCCGCCCGTGTTGCGCGGGAACAGCTCCCGCGTCCGCCCGTAGCCCGGCGGCCGCGGCGGCAGGTTCGACAGCACGGCACGCGACAGCACGAGCTCGGATGGTTTGAGCGTGGCCATCAGCGCCTCGAGCGCCTTCTTCTGATCTGCGGCCGTCGCCCACGTCACCGGCGTCCGGCCATCGCCGCGCATGGCATAGATGTAGTCCTGGCCGGCGATCGTGGAGGCCGCCGCTTCGACGGCGTAGCGATGGTGGAGGTACAACGGCACGAGCACGTCTTCCATCATCGCCAGCGGCATGTCCTTCTGGATCGCGGTCTCGCCGAACTTCTCCATGCCGGCGCGGCGGATCGACATGATGCGATTCAGCTCGTCCGCCATGTCGGTGCCGTTGTTCCACTGGTCGACCTTCGGATGCACGTCGGAATCCTGATTCGTCATGTAGCGGATATCGCGGTCCCAGGCCGTGTCGAGGACGCGTTTCAGCCCGGCGGCCTCCTGGTCTCTCGGAAACACGCTGTAGCCGTACTGGATCGCGACCTTGTCCCACTCGCCGATACTCCGCGTGTACACGTCGGCGAAGTCCATCGTTCCGTCGCGCTTCAACTGCACGAGCGGGTGCGGATAGTCCATGACCGAGATACGGCCCGTCTTGCTGTCGTAGTAGTTGTGGCCGAGCCCGAGCGTGTGCCCGACTTCATGCGCGGAGAGCTGGCGCAGGCGCGCGACGACCATGTCGGTGAGCACCTGCGGCTTCTCGGTGCCGGTCGTGTAGGGAGAGAGCAGGCCTTCGCCGATGAGGTAGTCCTGCTGCGCGCGCAGCGATCCCAGGGAGACGTGCCCCTTGATGATCTCGCCCGTCCGGGGATCCTCGACCGACGAGCCGTAGCTCCATCCGCGTGTGGATCGATGCACCCAGGTGATCGTGTTGTAGCGCACGTCCATTGGATCGGCGCCTTCGGGAAGAAGCTCGACGCGGAAGCCGTTGCGGAATCCGGCCGCCTCGAACGCCTGGTTCCACCAGCTCGCGCCCTCGATGAGCGCGGAGCGGATGGGCTCGGGTGCGCCGCGATCGACGTAGTAAATGATGGGCTTCACCGGCTCGCTGACGGCCGCGTTCGGATCGCGCTTCTCGATGCGATGCCGGTTGATGAAGCGCTTGCGGACATCGGTGCCGAACGGCGCCGCGAAGTCCAGGTACTGCATGCTGCCGAACCCCGACCGCGGATCGAAGGCGCGCGGCCGGTAGTTGCCGTCGGGCAGTTCGACGAACGAATGATGCTGGCGCACCGTGACCGCCTCGGCTGACGGCGCGACGTCGCCGATGCGGCCGCCGATTTGCGGACCAGCCCCTCGTCCGCCGGCCGCAGGCGCTCCGCCGCCGCGTCCTCCTCCGCCGTCGGTCACGAACGTCGACGTCACGTCGATCTCGCTGTTTTTCGGAAACGCCCTGGTCTGCGGCATGAACACGGCGCTGCGGGTGCGGTCGAAGCGGTACGTGCCCGGCGTGAGGCGCGGGATGACGTTGTGCGTATCACGCATGAGGAAGTCGGACAGATCGACGAGCACTCTGCCGTCACCCTCGGCCGCCACGGTGAACCCCCAGATCACCGACCTGGCGAACGCTTCGTGCACCGCGTACCGTTCGGCGGCATCCGGCGAATCTGCGCGATAGTCGTAGTTGGGCTGGACCATGAGGATCTTCGGGCCCACGCGCTCGAAGGCCACGATCCGCGTGCCGCCCAGTTGCGCGCGATCGAGGCCGATGTCGTTCGACCCCAGGCCGGCCGAGAGGCCCGTGAGATAGAGCACCTCCTGACCGAGGCGTGGAATCTCGAGATAGAGCGTGCCCGCGATCTCGTCCCAGTACAGCGGGAAGAAACCGTCAAGCTTGCGCATGCCCTCAGTGCGATCGGAGATCGAAGGCGGGCGGGACTGCCGAGTCTGACCGCCCTGGCCGGAATCGGGAGCGGTGGCGACGGAGACCGGCCAGAGAGTCACGACCGAGAGAAGCAGGAACATCAGCGTACGGCGCATTGGGGCCTCCAGGAAGTCGAGTGCCTCATTGTAGGGTGGTCCGCCGACCTTGAACCTCGAACCTTGAACCTCCGACCTTCTGAACCCGTCTCTCTGACCATGACTTCCGTGATCCAGGACTTCCGGCATGGCGTGCGCCTGCTCTTCAGGCAAAAGGGCTTCACGGCGGTCGCGGCGCTGGTGCTCGCGCTGGGCATCGGGGCGAACACGGCGGTGTTCTCGCTGGTCAACTCGCTCGTCCTGAAACCGCGGCCGGGCGCACCCGACGTCGAGCTGGCGGGGGTCTACTCCCGCGACCGGACGCAGCCGGACAGCTACCGGGGCTTCTCGTTTCCGAACTACGCGGACCTGCGCGCGCGGCCGGACCTCTTCCGGTCGCTCGCCGCGCACACGTTCGCGATGGCGGGCCTGGGCGACGGCGAAGCGACGCGTCGTGTGTTCGTCAACATCGCGACCGCGAACTTCTTCGACACGTTCGGCGTGCCGCTTCTCTTCGGGCGCAGCTTCTCGGCAGAAGAGGAACGGCCCGGCGCGGACATGCCGGTCACGATTCTCAGTTATGGCGCGTGGCAGCGGCTCGGGGGAGCGCGTGAGATCCTCGGCCGGCCGGTCCGGCTGAACGGACGCGAGTTCACCGTCATCGGCGTCGCGCCGCGCGGGTTCGGCGGCTCACTCACGCTGGTGTCCCCCGAGCTGTGGCTGCCGACCGGCGTCTACGACGCGATCTCGAACGACTTCGTTCGCGACGGGCTGCCGGCGACGATGGCGGACCGGCGGCATCACGCGTTGATTCTGGTCGCGCGGCTGCACGAAGGCGCGACGATCGAGCAGGTCACGCCCGCGCTCGAGGCCGCCGGCGTCGCGCTCGAGCAGGCGTATCCCGGCGAGAACCAGCACCAGGCGCTTTCGCTCGCGCGGCTCGCGCGCATGTCGGTCAGCACGAGCCCGCAGACCGACGGCGAGCTCGGCGTGATGGCGATGCTGCTCTTCGCGATGTCCGGACTGGTGCTGCTCGTCGCGTCGCTCAATCTCGCCAACATGCTGCTCGCGCGCGGCAGCGCACGCCGCAAGGAGTTCGCGATCCGCCTCGCGCTCGGCGGCAGCCGCCTGCGCGTCGTCCGGCAGCTCTTGACCGAGAGCCTGGCGCTCTCGCTCGTGGGCGGCGCGCTCGCCGTGTTCGTCGCGTGGTTCGCGACGCGCTCCATCGGCACGTCGCTCGCGGGCCGGCTGCCTGTCGCGCTCGATCTCAACGCGACGCCCGATCTTCGCGTGCTCGCCGCCACGGTGGCCTTCTGCGTCGTGGCCGTCGTGCTCTTCGGCCTCGGGCCGGCGTTTCGCAACGCGCGCACCGACGTGCTGCCTGAGCTGAAGGAACAGGCCGGCGAGCTCGCCGGCCGCCGTGCCTCCGGGTGGTTCGGCGTGAAGCGCCTCCGCATCGCGACGCGCGACCTGCTGGTCATGGGCCAGCTCGCCTTCTCGCTGGTCACGCTGACGGCCGCCGGTCTGTTCGTTCGCGCCGCCGTCGAGTCGGCGACCGCCGATCCCGGCTTCAGCTTCGATCGCGGCATCGTGGCGAACGTCGATCCGAGCCTCGGCGGGCGCGACGGCGTCGCGACCGGGCAGTTCTATCAGCGCACGCTCGAACGGCTGCGCGCGCTGCCGGGCGTGACCTCGGCGAGCTTCGGGTCGCTCGTCGCGTTCGGCGAGATGACGGAGTCCCTCGAGGTTCAGCGCGCCGGCGCCCCGATTCGCACCGGCGCGAGCGGGCGGTCCGTGACGATTGGCACGGACACCCCCACGGACGATGCGTTGCCCGGCCTGGTCGATTCGGTCGTCACGAGCATCGGCGCCGACTACTTCAAGACGATTGGGCTGAAGGTGACGCGGGGACGCGAGTTCACGATGGCCGAGGAGATCGCCACGGGCGGCGCCCGGCTCGCCATCATCGACGAGACACTCGCGGTGAAGCTGTTCGACAAGGAGGAGCCCGTCGGCCAGCTCGTGCAGTTCAGCAAACGCAATTCAACCGACGTGGTCGCCCTGCAGGTCGTCGGGGTGGTCGCGCCGACGCGGCATCAACTGCTCGAGCGCGAGATGCGGCCGCACATCTTCCTGCCGTTCGGCCAGGAGTTCAGGTCGTCGATGCACCTGCACGTCGCCACGAACGCGCCGGCGTCACAGGCCGAAGCGGCGATGCTGCCGCTCATCCGGCGCGAGCTTCGGGCGATCGACGCGGCCGTGCCCGTGCTCTCGCTCGAGACGCTGCCGATGTACCGCGATCGCAACCTCATCCTGTGGCTGCTCCGCGCCGGCGCGAACACGTTCCTGGCGTTCGGCGATCATCGCGCTGTTCATGTCCGTCATCGGCATCTACGGCGTCAAGTCGTACGTCGTCGCTCGCCGCACGCGTGAGATTGGGATTCGACTCGCCCTCGGCGCGACGCCGCGCAGGGTGCTCGGCATGGTGCTCCGCGACGGCATCGTGCTGAGCGTCGCGGGACTCGTCATTGGCCTGGCCTTGTCCGTGGCGAGCGGGAGCGCGATTCGCGGACTGTTGTTCGGCGACGGCAGATTCGACGCGCCGGTCGTGCTCGGCGCGGGATTGCTGCTCACCGCCGCGGCGCTCGTGGCCAGCTGGCTGCCTGCCCGTCGGGCGACCCGCATCGCAGCGACAGTGGCGATGCGGCAGTAGGGGGTCAGACCCCCTGCCCTCCTCGTCGCCGACGGAACGACTTCCTCCGCGACGCGGCGTGCAATGCGCTGCGCGACTGTCAGTTCCAGCGATTCGAGATCGGGAGCGTCCAGCTCGTAGTCGGTCGACCACAGGATCGAGCCTGAGACACTGGCCAGTTGCGCGTGGACCCACACCGGACCGGCGGTGGGACGCAGCGAGACATCGACGAAATACTGAGCGCCGAGCCGGCCGACGCCCGCAAGCGTTCGGCCCTCGCCTCGCAACGCCTCAGTTTCCGCCTTCGCCAGAACCTGGGCGTGCCGTCCCGTCATCGACTGAAGCTTGCCGATGATCGACTCGGTGAGCACCTGGCCGATCTCGGCCAGCCCCGCGTTCAGCACGCCGGGCGGGGCCTCGACAGGGAGCACGGCAATTCTCGGCGCCGGCGCCGGCGTCACTGGCCTGGCCGCGCCTGGCCGGACCGACATCACGCCGAGGACGATCAGCAGCCCGAACACGCTCGCCGCGATCACCGGCCAGGGACGAATGAGTTTGCGGAGATGTACAGGAGTGTCGTGGCGGTGGGGAGCCGTCATGCCACTGACGATCATAAGGCATCGACGGCAGAGAGCAAGGCCGCAACACGGAGCACGCGGAGGTGCCGGAGAGCACGGACAAGGAACGACACTCGTTGCTGGCGGCGTGCCGCCCTCCGTGGACTCCGGTTCCTTCCGTGTCCTCAGTGTTGCGGATCGAATCACTCCGATCGCAACGCCACCAGCGGATCGACTGACGTCGCGCGACGCGCAGGGCCGATCGTCGCAGCGAGCGCCGCGACGATGAAGAGCAGCGACGTCACGACGTACGCGCTGACGTCGGTCGACGTCGTCTGGAACAGGAAGCGCGTGATGAGCTGGCTGAACGCATACGCGCCGGCGATGCCGGCCACGAGACCGATGAGCACGAGCACGACGCCCTGACGCAGCACGAGCCGCAGGACGGAGCCGCGCGAGGCGCCGAGTGCCATGCGGAGTCCGAACTCCCTCGTCCGCTGGCTCACCGAGGTGCCGACGAGGCCCGCGATGCCGGCCACGGTGATGACCAGCGCGACGCCGGCGAAAATCGACAACAACGCGGCCGTGACACCTGGAACGGCGAGCCGCCCCGTCCGTAGATCCTCGAGCGTCTGGATCTCCTCCACCGGCGTCTGGGCGTTCGTGGTGTGCACGGCCGCCTTGATCGTCTGGACGAGGTCGTTCGGGTTGCCGTCGGTCCGGGCGAGCACGCGGCCGGCGAAGCCGTTCGTGCGGTTGAACGGCGTGTAGTACTGCGCCTCGATCTCGCGATCGGCGCCATACACCCGGAAATCGGCGGCCACGCCGACGACAGTGATCCAGTTCCGCTGCGGCCCGCCGTCAATGGCGAACCGCCGGCCGATCGGATTCGCGCCGTCCCAGAACTTCGCCATCGACTGGTTGATGACCGCGACGGGATTCGGATCGAGGCTGTCGGCGTCGCGCAGCCCGCGCCCGGCGAGGATCGGCACGCCCAGGGCCTCGAAGTAGCCCTGACTGGCGACGTTTGGGTCGGCGACGAGCGACCGGGAGTCGTTCGCGGGTCCGCCCTCAAGCACAATCGGCGGCGTGCCCGGCTGAATGTTGGAAAGCGGGACCGTGTTCGTCATCGCCGCCGCGACAACGCCGGGCGAGGTGCGGAGCTTCTCGAGCACGCCGGTCTGAATACGGAACGTCTCCTCGGGCGTCTGCGAGAAATTCCCGAAGATCGCGGCCGTCATCACGCGCCGCGTGTCGTACCCGAGTTGGACCGACGACAGCCGGTAGAAGCTCTCGAGCAGCAGCGCCGCGCCCACGAGCAGGACGAACGACACCGCGACCTGCGCGACGACGAGCGCCGCGCGCAGACGCCGGCGGCCGACGCCCTCGCCGGTCTGGGCGCCGCCGTCGCGCATCGACTGCGCGAGGTTACGGCGAGCCGAGAGCGCCGGCAGCGCTCCGGCAATGACGCCAGTCACGACGGAGGCCAGAAGCGCGAACAGCAGGACACCGCCGTCGATCTGGATCTGCTGGGTCCGGCTCGTGAAGCGGCCGATGAAGGTCACGAGCATGTCGAGCGAGAGCCAGGCGAGACCGACGCCGATGACGCCGCCGGCGAGGGCGACGATCACGCTCTCGGTGACGAGCTGCCGCAGCAGCCGGCCGCGGCCCGCGCCGAGCGCGGTACGAAGCGCCAGCTCGCGACCGCGCCTCACCGCGCGCGCCAGCGCCAGATTCGCGACGTTCGCGCACGCGATCAGCAGCACCAGCATCGTCGCGCCGGAGATCGCGAGGAGCATCGGCCGCGCGTTGCTCACGAGCTGTTCCTGGAGCGGCTGCGCGCTGCCCGTGAACTCGCGGGCCCGCCGGTAGTCCTGCGGAAACGCGTCGTCGAAGCCGGACGCGATCGTCCTGATCTCGTTCGAGGCCTGCACGGCCGTGGCGCCGCCGGCCAGCCGTCCAAAGACGCGCAGCGCCGAGAAGCTGCGATGGCTCTGCGCCATGTTGCGCTCCGACTGCGCGCGGAACGGGCAGGCCGAGGTCGGCATGTACACGTCGTTGTCGCGCGGGTACTGCGGGAACGCGGGCAGAACGCCGACGATCGTGTGGGCGTGATCGTTCATCTGGACGATCTTGCCGACGACGTTCTTGTCGCCACCGAACTTCTCGATCCAGTACTCGTGGCTGAGGAGCAGCACCGGCTCGACGCCGAGGTCGTCGTCGGTCTCCACGAAGGTGCGGCCGATGGCCGGCTTGATGCCCAGCATCTCGAAGAAGTTGGCGGAGACCACGGCCGTGTCCACGCGGTCCGGCTCGCCCTCGTTGAGCAGCACGAACGACATCGCGTGGTACTCCACGAGGTCCCGGACCGTCTGCAGGCGGGCGCGATAGTCGAACAGCTCGGGGATCGACACCGCGGCGTCGGCGACGCTGGAGCCGGGCGCCGACTGCTGCACGAGGACGAGGTGCTCGCCCTGCCGGAACGGCAGCGGCTTCAGCAGCACGCCGTCGATGACCGAGAACATCGCGGTGTTCGCGCCGATGCCGAGCGCCAGAATCAGGATCGCGGCGGTCGCATAGCCCGGCGAGTGGCGCAGCGTCCGCCAGCCGAACTTGAGGTCCTGGCCCACCGTCTCGAGAAACGCCCGGAACGTCGCACTCATACGGTCTCCCTGCTGTGCTGTAGACGTTCGACAAGATTAAATGGTTCTCTTGTCGATTGTCTACAACAATTCAAGCCGTCTCGGATGAAGGCCTCTCATGTGCGCGAAAACGAACATTCATTAGACGCCCTCGCTGACGGACGGTACCATCTCGGGATGGAGATCATCCATGTCCGTTGATGTTCGATATCCCGTCGGAAAGTTCTCGCGATCGGCCGCCATTACCGCGCCCCAGCGCGCCGATCTCATCGACGAGCTGTCACGCCTGCCGGAGCGGCTGACGAGCGCCACCCGCGGGTTGACGCGCGAGCAGCTCGACACACCCTATCGCGACGGCGGCTGGACCGTGCGCCAGGTCGTGCATCACGTGGCCGACAGTCACCTCAACGCGTACATCCGCATGCGGCTCGCCGCGACGGAAACGAATCCTCCCGTCAAGACCTACGACGAGAAAGCCTGGGCGGAGCTGCCTGATTCCCGGACGGCACCGATCGAGCTCTCGATCTCGCTACTCGACAGCCTCCATCGGCGCTGGGTGATGTGGCTTCGCCTGCACGACGCCAGCGCCTTCTCCCGGGGTGTGCAACACCCGGAATGGGGATCCATCAGCATCGACAATCTCGTCGAACTGTACGCCTGGCACTGCCGGCACCACGTGGCGCACATCACCGAACTGCGAAAGCGACAGCGGTGGTGACTTGGGAAGTACGGGAGTGAAGGGCACGGGAGGTACGGGAGTGAAAAGCGCGGGAAGTACGGGAGCGAAAAGCGCTTGAAGTACGCGGGTGAAGGGCACTTGAAGTACTGGCTCGAGATCCTCGAGCGCACGCCGTCCGTGCTCGAGGCGCTGCTCGCCGACCTGTCGGACCATTGGACGACCGGCACAGACGGGCCGGACACCTGGAGTCCGTACGACGTCGTCGGCCATCTCATCCATGGCGAGCGCACCGACTGGATTCCGAGAATGGAGGTCATCCTGAGCGATCGCGCGGACAGGACGTTCGTGCCGTTCGACCGGTTCGCGCAGTTTCGCGATAGCCAGGGCAAATCGCTTGGCGAGCTGCTGAATGAATTCCGGACGCTGCGCGCCGCCAGCCTGGCGCACCTTCGCGCGCGACACCTCACGCCCGTCGATCTCGAGCGCACCGGCACGCACCCCGCCTTCGGCACAGTCACGCTTCGTCAGTTGCTCGCGACGTGGACCGCGCACGATCTCGATCACCTCATGCAGATCTCGCGCGTGATGGCAAAGCAAATCGGCACTGACGTGGGACCGTGGGTGGAATACTTGAAGGTTCTCAGAAGCACATGAAGTCGCTCGAGGTCCTGGACCTGGAAAGCGCTCGAGGTCCAGGCACCTCAGGTGCCCGTGAAGTGCAGGGGCCCCAGCACTTCCCGAGCACTTCACACCCAGGACTTCAAGCGCTTTCCACTCCCAGGACTTCTGTGTCCTTGTCGAGCCCTTGTCACTGCGGGATGATTCTTGCGATTCTGTCGTCGCTTGCCGCCGTCGAGCCGCGTCCGTCGCGGTTGTTCGTGCAGAAGTACAGCGCGCCGTCGGGGCCGAGGATGACGTCGCGGATGCGGCCGAATTCGCCGTTGAGCCAGCGTTCGGTCGAGGCGATGCGCGTCGGGTCGCCGGCGTCGAGAATCACGCGGCGGATGTGCTGACCCGTGAGCGCGCCGAACAAGAAGTTATTGCGAAGCCCCGGCATGCGCGAGCCGGTGTAGAACGACCCGCCCGAGGGCGCAATCGACGGCGAGAAGAACTGGACGGGCGTCTCCATGTCGGGCCGCGTCGCGGCGCCTTCGATGGTCGGCCAGCCGTAGTTGCGGCCGCCCTGCAGCCGGTTGATCTCGTCGTTGCCCGAGGCGCCGTGCTCGGTGGCCCAGAGATCGCGGGTCGTCGGATTCCAGTCGAGCCCCTGCGGGTTGCGGTGGCCCCACGTCCAGATTTCGCTGCCAAACGGGTTGCCGCCGGCCGCGATGCCGTTCTCGTCCACGCGCAGAATCTTGCCGTTGAGCGATGACAGCGTCTGCGAGAGCGACGTGTTCGCCGCGTCTCCCATCGTGACGTACAGCAAGCCATCGGGACCGAAGCGGATGCGGCCGCCGTTGTGAATGCTGCTCGCCGCCATGCGCTCGAGCAGCACCGCGCGATCCGCCAGCGTGTTGTTCGCTTCGCGATAGCGCACGAGCCGGTTCACCATGCCCCCCGGCGCATTCGCGGTGTACAGCAGATACACCAGCCGGTTGTTCGTAAATTGCGGGTGCAGCGCGATCCCCAGGAGGCCGCCCTCGCCGACGTGACGCACGTCCTCCAGCACCAGCGCGGGCGTCGCGATCAACTGATTGTTCTGGTAGATCCGCACGCGGCCCGGCCGCTCGGTGAAGAACAGCCGGCCGTCCGGCGCGAACGCCATGCTCCAGGGAATCTCGACGTTGGTGACGATCGTCTGCACGCCGAGCCTGAGGCCGTCAGGCGTCGTGAAGGGGTTCGTGATCGGCTGATTGCCGGTGTCCGGCGGCCGAGGCGGGTTGCCACACGCCTGCGGTTGCAGCACCTGGGCGACCACGACCAGTGCCAGGATAATCTTCAGCGACACCTTGCGATTCTCGCATTTTCGATTTGGGATTTGGAGATTTCCGAATTAGAGTCTTTAAGTCGCAAGTCGAAAGTCGAAACTCGAAAATGCTAGAACTCTAGGTGTGGATCTTGCGTCGTTGGAGTCCTTCCTGCGTGAGCGCCTGGCCTCGCCGCTGCCGGGGCCGGATACGCAGTTGCGGTTCTCGCCGCGGCCTATCCGCAAAGGCTGGGAGCCCCATCTCGAGCCGGAAGGATCGCGGCTGGCGGCGGCGCTCATCTTGATTTACCCCGGCGCGGAGGGATTGCGCGTGCCGCTGACCGTGCGGCGCGATGACCTGCCGCATCATCCCGGCCAGATCAGCCTGCCGGGCGGCCGGGTCGATCCGGGGGAGACGCCGGAAGCGGCGGCGCTGCGCGAGACGCACGAAGAGATCGGGCTGCATCCGGACGAAGTCAGGGTCGTCGGCGCGCTGTCGTCGCTCTGGGTGGTGGTGAGCAACCATGTGGTGCGGCCGTTCGTGGCGATGGCCGACCACCGGCCGGACTTTCAGCTCGCGCCGCGCGAAGTCGCCGCCCTGGTGGAAGCCCCGCTGACCGACGTCCTGGATGCCGGCCAACTGGGCTGGACCGAGCGCGCTCGCGAGGGGCTCATCGTCCGCTACCCACATTTCCGTCTGGCCGGCCACGAGGTCTGGGGCGCGACCGCGATGATCCTCGGGGAGTTCGCCGCGCTTTTCCGGCCGGAATTCGCGCCCCCGCCGATAACGTGAATCCGGTGTCTACTCGATACAGGGGTCGTGCCTTCCGACCCGAGGTCTTCATGCGCCGTCCGATACCGGTCCTTGCCCTGATCCTGGTTGTTCTCGCTTCTGCGCTTCTTTTCTCACAGTCGGCTCCGCTCACCGTCCTCAGCGCGGGACCGACTGGCGAGATTCAGCAACTGCAGGACGCGAATGAGATTCGCGTCATCTTCTCCGAGCCGATGGTCTCCCTCGGCCGGATTCCGTCGAACCCGACACCGCCGTGGATCCGCATCACCCCGGCGATCAAAGGCACGTGGCGCTGGTCCGGCACGACCATTCTGATCTTCACGCCGGATCCCGCGTCGCCTCTGCCGCACGCGACGCAGTACCGGGTGGTCGTGGACCCGTCGGCGACGAGCGTTGCGGGCCGCCGGCTCCAGAACGCGTATGAGCTCACGCTCACGACGCCGACGGTGCGCTTGATCTCGGCGCGCTGGATGCGGCAGATCGGATCGATTCGATGCGCCGGTGACGCTCGCGCTCACCTTCAATCAGCGCGTCCGGGCGCCGGACGCGCTGGCGCACGTCGCGGCGCGGTACGAGCCGCACGACTGGGATCAACCGACGTTCTCACAGGCAGAGCGCACGAGACTCGCGGCGTCCGATCCCGACGGGCTGCGGCGCTTCGACGAGAAGATGGCGCTCGCGCGGCAGATCGCCACCCGCCGTGACGCCGTGCCGCTTCGCATCGCGACCGACTGGGACCGCAAGCGCTTCCCGCCTTCGGACCGGACGGTGATGCTCGAAACGGCGAGCGTGCCGCCGCCGGGCGCCTGGTTGCAGCTCACGGTCGACACACGGATGCCGAGTCCCGAGGGCCCGGCGCTCCCGCCCAATGCGCAGACGACCACCGTCGAGCTCGCGCCGATGTTCTTCGCGATGCGGCCACACTGCCGCAGCGAGTGCAATCCGTCGTCTTACAACCCGGTCATTTTTTCCGACGAGGTCGACGCGGCGAGCTTCGCGCGTTCGCTCAGCGCCGTGGACATCACCGATCCGGCGCGCGAACAGAACGTCGCGAAGACGGCACGCGTGATTGAAGCGAACCGCGACACCTCGTCCGCCCACAACGTCGAGGACGCCGGCTTCGACCGGCAGCCGCCCGCGCGAAGGTGGATGCTGCGGCTCGATCCGGCGTTCGAAGCGCTCGACGGCCAGCGGCTCGGGTACCCGTGGCTCGGGATCATCGACAACTGGCACGAAACGGCGTTCACGAGCTTCGGCGACGGGCACGGCGTCTGGGAGACCGGAGGCGGCCCGCAACTGCCCTTCTACTCCCGCAATTTCCAGACGGTGATTCAGCACGTGGTGCGTGTGTCCCCGGACGACCTGATGCCGCGGATCCTTGCGCTCGAGGACGCGTCCTTCACCGGCGTGCCACCCGGTCCGGGTGCGGTCCGGAAGCTGAACCTGACACCGGACCAGGTCCAGTCACACGGGCTCGATCTGAAGTCGCTGCTGTCACCCCAGGGCACGGGTCTGTTCTGGGCCGCGATGGAAGCCGGGGAGGCGATTGCCCGTGCGCGCGTCGTGCCGCGCACCAACTCATCGCTCGTGCAGGTGACGAACCTCGGGATCTCGGTCAAGGACAGCCCGCACTCGACGCTCGTCTTCGTCACGCGTCTCGACAACGGCGCGCCAGTCGGCGGCGCGAACGTGTCGATCGTCAACCGCGAGAACACGCCGCTCTGGCGCGGGACCACCAATCCGCAAGGCGTGGTGGTGACGCCCGCGCTGCCGTTGCGCACGGCACGCTCGCCGTACCGGTTCTCGTTCATCGTGACCGCCGAGAAGGACGGCGACCTGGCCTACGTCGGATCGAACTGGAACGAGGGCCTGTCGTCGTGGGAGTTCGGCGTTCCCTATCACCTGTGGGAATCGACCGACGTGCTGCGCGGATCGCTCTTCACCGACCGCGGCGTCTACAAGCCGGGCGAACAGGTGCACGTGAAGGCGATCGTTCGAGCTGATACGCCCAACGGCATCCGGCTGCTCCCAGCCGGCTCGAAGCTCGACGTCGTCGTGAGAGACAGCCGATCGAAGGAAGTGGATCGACGCACGATCACGCTGAACCGATGGAGCAGCGCCGAGTGGGCGTGGTCGGTGCCCGCAGAAGCCACGCTCGGGAACTATTCCGTGCAGGCGCAGGTCGCCGGCACCACGCCGGCCGAAGGCAACGACGTCACGGAACGCGAGTACGAGGACGGATGGTGGCTCAAACGGGTGAACGGCTCGTTCCTCGTGGCGGCGTACCGCAAGCCCGAGTTCCGCGTGGACACGACGCTCGCCGGCGAGACGCCGCTGGCCGGCAGCACGCTCCGCGCGACCGTCACGGCGAAGTATCTCTTCGGCGGCAGCATGGGCAGCCGGCCGGTTCGATGGACGGTCACGCGCGCGCCCGATCTCGACATCCCGCAGGCGATCTTCGAGCGCTTCCCCCGCGAGCGGTTCGTGTTCGGCTACTACCCGGATCGGGAGAGCACCGGCGATGACCGGGTCGCGAGCGAAACGGTGATGCTCGATGCGAACGGCACGCTGTCGGTGAACGTGCCCACCGAGCGCGACGTGGACTTCGCGTATCGCTACACGTTCGAGAGCGACGTCGAGGACGTCTCGCGACAGCACATCGCGAACCGGTCCAGCCTGACGGTGCACCCGGCGCCGTTCTTCATCGGCCTCCGGCGTCCCTCGTACTTCGCGGACACGCGCTCCGGTACCAACGTGGACGTCGTCGCCGTCGACGCGAAGGGAAACGCGATCAGCGGGGTCGACGTCCGCGTGTCTCTCGTGCGCGTCCAGTGGAACTCTGTCCGCCGCGCGGAAGGCAGCGGCTTCTACACGTGGGAAAGCGAGCGCGTCGAAATCCCGGCCGGACAGTGGACGGTCAAGACGACGGACAAGCCGGTGACGTTGAACGTGCCCGTTCCCGAGGGCGGGTACTACGAGATGCAGGCGACCGCGAGCGACGCCGACGGACGAAAGACGCGGACCGACACGTCGTTCTACGGCCTGGGCGGCGGCTACACGGCCTGGCGCCGGTACGATCACAACCGGATCACGCTCGAGCCGGAGCGCAAGACCTGGAAGCCGGGCGAGCGCGCGCGCGTCATGATTCAGTCGCCGTGGGAAACCGCGACCGCGCTCCTCACCGTCGAGCGCGAAGGCATCCGTCACCACGAGCGGTTCACGCTGACGTCGACGCAGCAGACGGTCGAGGTGCCGGTCACGGAAGCCGACATCCCGAACGTCTACGTCTCGGTACTCCTCATCCGCGGCCGCACGTCGAACGATCCCGGTCCGGAAGGCAACGACCCGGGCAAGCCGGCGTTTCGCCTCGGCTACACCGAACTGACCGTCGCGGACGACTCGAAGAAGCTCGCGGTGAAAGTCTCGGCCGACCGCGCCGAGTACCGGCCGGCGAACACCGCGAAGATCACGGTCACGGTCGCCGACGCGGCCGCGCGGCCGGCGCCCAGCGAAGTGACGCTCTGGGCCGTCGACCACGGCGTGCTGTCGCTCACCGACTATCGCGCGCCCGATGTCGTGCGCGCCGTCTACCAGCACAAGGCGCTGCAGGTGATGAACGCCGACAGCCGGCAGCGCATCATCAGCCGGCGCGTGTTGACGCCAAAGGACGGGGGCGAAGGCGGGGGCGGCGGGAACGAAGGCACGTTCCGCCGCGATTTCCGTCCGACCGCGTTCTGGCTGGGCTCCGTCGAAACCGACGCGTCCGGCCGCGCCACGAAGGAAGTCACGCTGCCGGAGTCGCTCACGACCTACCGCATCATGGCGGTCGCCGGCGACACGGCGTCGCGCTTCGGATCGGCCGACGCCGAGATTCGCGTGTCGAAGCCGGTCACGCTCATCGCCGCCTTCCCGAGATTCCTGACGCTCGGGGATCGCGCGTCCTTCGGTTCCGTGGTGACGAACACGACGGCCGCGGGCGGCCAGGCGGTTGTCACGATTCGGAGCCTCGATCCCGGCGTCGTCCTGTTTCCCGACGCCGCGTCTCGCACCGTGCAGCTCGGCGCGGGCGCGTCGGACGCGGTGCGATTCGACGCCGTCGCGCGAGGGGTGGGCCTCGCGCGCGTGCAGATGACGGTCCGGCTCGGTGGCAACACCGACGCGTTCGAGACGACGCTGCCGGTTGGCGCGCCCGCGCGGCTCGAGACCACCGCCGCATTCGGCGACACGATCGATCGGCAGACCGAGCGGCTGTCGATTCCCGCCGGCGTGCTTCCCGTCTCGGGCGGTCTCAACGTCGAGCTCGCGTCGACCGCCCTCGTCGGGCTCGGCGAAGGCGCGAGATATCTCGCCGACTATCCGTACTACTGCGCCGAGCAGAAGGCCTCCGCGGCGCTCGCCCTCGCGCTCGCGGCCGACCTCGGCAATGCGTTCAGCATGGGGCGCATCGCGCCGGCCGACTACCGCAAGCGCGCCACCGAGCTGCTGAACGACCTGCCGCGGTATCAGTGCGGCGACGGCGGCTTCGGCTACTGGCCCGGATGCCATATCGGAAACTTCTACCTCACGAGCTACGTGTTGCACGTCATGCACGTCGCCGGACGCCTCGGCATCGCGCCGCAGAAGGACGTCACTGACCGTGCGCTGACCTTCCTCGACACGGAGGCGAAGCGGTCGGCGCCCAGGCAGGTGCAATGGCTGCCGGCGTGGTCCGCGTCGATGGCGTTCGCGGCCAAGGTCCTCACCGAATACGGCCGCAACCAGGACTCGAACATCACGCGGCTCGCCGGCATGGTCGATCGACTGCCCGTCTTCGCATTGAGCTACCTCGCCGATGCGATGGCGGCGTCACCGAATCGAGGCGCGCGGTACGACGACGTCGTGCGGCGGCTGGCGAATGCGGTTCGCCTCGAAGGCGATCGTGCCTTCGTCCAGGAGCTCGAGTCCGATGAGCTGAGCTGGCTCTGGAGCTCGAACGTGCGCTCGACGGCGCTGACGCTCGAGGGTCTCGTTCGCCGCAGTGACCATCCGCAGATGGTGCCGGGTCTGGTCCGCGGCCTGCTCCAGGCGCGTATCAACGGACGCTGGTCGAATACGCAGGAGAACGCGACGGCGCTCGAAGCGCTCGTGACGTACTACAAGAAGTTCGAAGCGGACGTGCCCAACATGTCCGCGACCGTCTCGATTGGCCAGCGGTCGGTCGGCTCGGCGACGTTCCGCACGCGTTCGTCGGTGGCGCAGAGCGTGCGACTGGCGATGCCCGACCTGCTTCGTCAGGTGGCGGCGGGCGCCGAACAGGATCTGGTGGTCTCGCGTGCGGGCACCGGCCGGCTGTTCTACACGGCGCGCCTGCAGTACGTCCCCGGTACGCCACCGCCGCCGAGCGATCAGGGGATCGCCATCGAACGCCGCTTCGAACGGTTCGTCGAGAACGGCTCCGAGCCGCCCTCGACGACCTTCGCGGCGGGCGACCTGATTCGCGTGACGCTCGCGATCACGCTGCCGAAAGAGCGGCGGTTTGTCGCAGTCACCGATGCGTTCGCTGCCGGATTCGAAGCCGTCGACAGCTGGTTCCGGACGACCGCGTCGGACCTGGCGAAGGATGCGTCGGTGCAGCCGGAGGACGCATCGTTCGAGGCGCGGTGGCGGCGCGGCGGGTTCGATCACATCGAGAAGTACGACGATCGCATCGTGCTCTTCGGGACGCGTCTCAGCGAAGGGCGGCACGAGTTCTCGTACCTCGTCCGCGCCACGACGGCCGGCACGTTCAGCGTGCCCGGCACCTGGGCGGAAGAGATGTACGCGCCGGAAGTGAACGGCCGCAGCGGGCCGAGCACGATCGTTATTAAGTAATGTTGACCGCCCGCAGGCGAGCGTAGCGAGCCGTCGCGGGCGCCAGCGAGCGGGGGTGGGGCCCCGCGAGCGAGTAAGAAAAGAAAGCAGTGCACTCATGAAGCAATGGGCCACGAAGGTGAGGCTGCTGTGGCGCCAGGTCTGGCGCCGTCGCTGGCGCTGGCTTCTCGCTGCAACCGCGGCCGCGCTGGTGTGGCTCCGCATCGGGCCGCTGCCGGCGGGACTGCTGGATGAATCCTCGCGTCCGTCGACTGTCGTGGTCGATCGTCACGGCGAGCGTCTCTACGAAGCACGATCGGCGGCCGGCACCCGCGGTGAGCGACTGGCGGCCGATTCACTGCCGCAGCCGCTGGTACTGGCGACCCTGGCGGCGGAAGACACGCGGTTCCGCCGTCACCTTGGCGTCGATCCCCTGGCGATTGCCCGGGCGGCGTGGAGCAACTTCCGGACGGGGCGCGTCGGCCAGGGCGGATCGACGATCACGCAGCAGGTTGCCAAGCTGCTCCTCGCCCGCCGGCACGGCGCCGTGCCGCGCCGCACGTTGTGGGCGAAGTGGCGCGAGGCGGTGATCGCGTTCCGGCTGGAGCATCGCCTGACGAAGGACGAGATCCTTGCGATCTATCTGACCCTCGCGCCGTACGGGAACCAGATCGAGGGCGCCGAGCGCGCCGCGCGAGCGTACTTCGGACGAAGCGCGGCGAGCCTCACGCCGGCCGAGGCCGCATTTCTTGCTGCGCTGCCCCAACAACCGTCGCGGTACAACCCGTGGCGCGATTCGAAAACCGCTCGCGCCAGACAGACGCGCATTCTTCGTGCAATGCACGAACGCGGCTGGCTCATCGGACCCGACTATGAGACGGCGCGGCAGGAACGGCTCACGTTCGGCCGGGAGACCGGCAGCGCGACGGCCCCGCATTTCGTGGAGCGTCTCCTGTCGGCCGCCGGCACCACAGCCGGCCGGCCGCGACTGATCGAAAGCACGCTCGACGCGACACTGCAGCGACAGATCCAGGGCATCATCGCCGCGCACCGCCCCGTGCTCGATCGGCATCACGCGAAGAGCATCGCGGTGGCCGTGCTCGACAATCGCACCGCGGAATGGCTTGCGTGGGAGGGATCGGGCAACTACTTCGACGCGGCGCACGGCGGGATGATCGACGGCGTCATCACGCCGCGACAGCCGGGCTCGGCGCTGAAGCCGTTCACGTACGCGGCAGCGTTCGAGCGCGGATACCACCCCGGCCGCGTGCTGGCCGACGTGCCCTCGCAGTTTCCCACGGCGCAGCCGGGCGTCATGTACAGCCCGCGCAACTACGACGGCCGCTTCCGCGGGCCGCTCCAGGCGCGCGCGGCCCTCGCCGGGTCCGAGAACGTGCCGGCGGTCGCCGTCGCCTCCGAGATTGGCGTGCCGGCCGTGCTGCGGCTCCTCCGCCGCGCAGGATTCTCCACGCTCGAGAACAATGCGGCGCACTACGGCCTGGGCCTGACGCTCGGCAACGCCGAGGTCCGGCTCGACGAGATGGTCGCCGCCTACGCGATGCTCGCCCGCGGCGGCATCTTTCTCGAGCCGCGAGCCGTGCAGACGATCGACGGACGCCGGCCGGCGCTGCCGGAAGCGCAGCGCCTGCTCTCGGAGCGGACCGCGTTCTGGCTCACCGACATCCTTTCCGACAGCGAGGCGCGGGCGTTCGTCTTCGGCCGCGGCGGCAGCCTCGAGTTCCCGTTCGTCGTCGCGGCGAAGACGGGAACCTCGCAGGCGTATCGCGACAATTGGGCGATCGGATACACGCGCGATCTGACGGTCGGCGTGTGGGTCGGCAACTTCGATCGATCGCCGCTCGCGAACTCGTCGGGCGTCACCGGCGCCGGGCCCATCTTTCACGACGTCATGCTCGCGGCCATCGAACGCAGTCGGGGCCGCGTGCCCGTGGGCGAAGCGACGACCATTCTCGAGCCGACGCCCGACGTGCGACAGGTGACGCTGTGCGCCGTCTCCGGAATGACACCGACCGGCGCCTGTCTGCGTCGCGTCAACGAGTGGCTGCCTGCAGGCCACGACGTCGCGTCGTGCACGTGGCACCATGCCGGCGACGAAGGGATTGTCACTGTCTGGCCCGAGCCGTTCCGGCATTGGGCGCGAACAGAAGGTCTGCTTCGCGAAATCCGCCACCCGAGCGGCGGCCAACGTCACGGCCTCGGCGATACGTCCGGCGGCCGAGCGGCAGACGACTGACATATCCGCATTGACCATCGTCGCGCCGCTTGCGGGCGCAGTGTATCTTCTCGATCCAACGCTGCGCAGCGAGTTCCAGACGCTGCCCCTCCGCGCGCGCGGCGCCTCCGGCCGGCTCGAGTGGTTCGTCGACGGAACGCCGGTCGGCAGCGCCGGCCGCGACGATACGATGCGCTGGCCGCTTCGCTCGGGCACACACGCCATCACGGTACGGGATGACTCAGGCCGCTCGGCGCAAACGGAAATCGTCGTCCGGTGAGAAGCGCGTCTCGCTGTCGCGCGCTTTGTCGAAGCGGCGCCTCGCCTCGCGCGCCGAGGCGCGTCGTCTCATTTCGGCCGGCCGCGTGCGAATCAACGGCCGCATCGTCACCAATCCCGATCTGCGCGTCACGCCTGAACGTTTGCAGATCGAGATCGACGGACGCACGGCGGCGCCGGCCGGAACGCCTCGCCACCTCGCCTTTCACAAGCCGCGCGGGGTCGTCACCACGCGGCGCGATCCGGAAGGCCGGCCGACCGTCTTCGACGTTCTCGGTGATGCCGGCCGCGGCCTTGTCGCCGTCGGCCGTCTCGATCGCGCGTCAACCGGCCTGCTGCTCTTCACGAACGACACACAGCTCGCGAACCGGCTGACCGATCCCAAACACCGCGTGCGGCGCCGCTACGTCGTCACCGTCCGCGGCCGGGTCGCACCCGGCGCGGCGGCCCAAATCGAAGCCGGCGTCGACGTCAGGACTTCGGCAGGCACGTCAGAGCGGCTCTCCGCCGCGCGCATCGAGATCCGCAAGGCGTCAGGTCGCGAGACGCACCTGATCGTCGATCTCGTCGAAGGCAGGAATCGGGAAATCCGCCGGCTCTTCGAAGCCGCAGGGCATGAGGTCACTCGGGTTCATCGCATCGCGTTCGGAGACCATCGAGCTGGGAGAGCTCCGGCCAGGCGAGTGGCGGACACTCGAGAAGTTGGAGAAGTGACGTAGGGCGGGCCGGGCTGTGGCCCGCCAGTGAGTATCAGAGAATCCCTCTCCCGTGCTTCCGGAGCCAGCGTTCCGCCTCTCGCCACCACGCGCAGACGGCCGCGACTTCGCGCCAGAACTTCCGTGAATGGTTGGGCTGTCTCACGTGCATGAGCTCGTGAAAGACGATGTAGTCGCTCACGCTCGGCGGCATCTGGATGAGGCGCCAGTTCAGCGTGATGGTTCGGCTGGACGAACAGGCGCCCCAGCGGGAGCGCTGGTTGCGGACGGCCACGCGGGCGACACGCACGCCGGTCTGGTGCGCAAGCTCGAGACAGCGCGCTGGCAGCTCGCGGTTGGCGATGGCGCGAAAGTGCGCTTCGACCGCTTCGCGCAGATTGCCCTGACCCGTCGGCAGCGGAATCGCTTCGGACCCGACGCGCGCCACGCGATCGTCCACGGCCAGCGCAGTTTTTTCGCCGCGGAACAGAATCTCAGTGCCGGCCTGCCAGGGGACCTCGCGCAACCGGATGCGGTGCAGCTGCCGATCGATCCAGCCGCCCTGACGAGTCGCGAACGACAGGCCGCCGGCGATCGACGCGCCGCGCGGGACCGTCAGGCGCACGCCGCCGTCAGGCGACACGCGCACGATGTACCGGCGCGCCTTCCGGTGACGTGCGATCGTCACCGGCACTTCCCGTCCGGCGATCGTGAGCCGAAGAGGCGCGGGCGCCGGTCGAGCGCGACGTTCCGGCCACGGCAACCGCAATTGCACGAAGCGATAATTGCATAGGGGACGGGTCTCAATTGTGGAAAACTCCTGCAACATAGACAAGAGAGTGGCAGGAGTTTTCCGCAATTGAGACCCGTCCCCCTGGTCACTGCGTCACTTGTCGCCGTTGTCGTGATGGCCGCCGTTCAGCGCGGGCCGACGTTTGCCGGCGACATTGCGCCCATCGTCTACGCCAACTGCACGAGCTGCCATCGTCCCGGACAGGCCGGCCCGTTTTCCCTGCTGTCGTACGACGACGTGCGGACGCGCGGCGACGAGATCCTCGAAGTGACGTCGGCTCGCGTGATGCCGCCGTGGCACGCGACTCGAGCGCAGGGATTTCCGGAGTTGCGCGACGAGCGGAGGCTGGCTGACGCGCAGATCGAGACGATTCGGCGATGGGTGGACGCGGGCATGCCCAGTGGCGATCTGAAACGCGCGCCGGTCCCGCCTGTGTTTCCGACGTCCTGGGCGCTTGGTGTGCCCGATCTGATGATGACGCTGCCGCGTTCGATCGCCGTGCCGGCGAGCGGACCCGACATCTATCGGAATGTCCTGTTGTCCCTGGATTTTCCGGAGGATCGGTGGATTCGGGCGATCGACTACCAGCCGAGCGCGCGACAGGTCGTCCACCATGCGCTGTTTTTCGTCGGTCCCGCGGGCACGACCGTCCGAGACGACGACGTGGTGCCGGGCCTGAACCGGGCGCTTCTCTCAAATGCGCCGCGGACTCCGGGCGCGCGAATCGGCGCTGCTGACGACGCCTGGGGCGGGCTGGGCGGCTGGGTGCCGGGCATCACGCCGAAGTTCTTTCCCGACGGAATCGCGCAGCCGCTTCCGCGCAATTCCGACCTCGTGATGCAACTGCATCTCCATCCGTCGGGCACGGCCGCGGAAGAGGATGGCCGTCTGGCGATCTACTTCGCCAAAACGCCGCCTCAGAAGTCGCTGACCGGCGTCCAGGTGCCGCCGGCGTTCGGGTTTGCGATGGGGATCGACATCCCGGCCGGCGAGTCGCGCTATGCGATTCGCGATTCGTTCGAGCTGCCGGTGGACGTCGAGGCCTACGGGGCGCGAGGACACGCGCACTATCTCTGTCGCGAGATGAAGATGACGGCCGCGCTGCCGGACGGATCGACTCGCGGTCTGCTGTGGATCGGCCGATGGGACTTCGGCTGGCAGGATTCGTACTACTTCAAGACGCCGATCCGGCTTCCCAGAGGCACGAAGATTACCGTCGACCTCGCGTACGACAACTCCGCAGCGAACCTCGCGAATCCCAGTTCGCCGCCCGTGCGCGTGCGGTGGGGCCGCGAGTCCACCGACGAGATGGGAAGCATGACCTTGCTCGTCGCGACCCCGTCCTCGTCCGATCTGCAAGCGCTCCGCGCCGCGCAGTCACAGCATTTCAGACAGCAGTTGCTGAGAATCCTGAAGTAGCGCGGCCCGGGTTGTGGGCCGCGATGTCGCCCGGGTTGTGGGCCGCGATCGCCGCCTACCCCACCTTCACCGCCATCATCGTCGCGTCATCGAACGCCTCGCGCTTGCCGCGGAAGGCGTTGACTGCCGTCTCGACACGATGGAGCACCTCGTCGGTATTGCCGACGGCGGCCGACTGCAGGAGCGCCTCCAGCCGATCGGCGCCGAACATGTCGTCGCCGGTCTCGCTTTCGGCCTCCACGCAGCCGTCCGTGTAGAAGAAGATCAGATCGCCGGCAGCAAGTTGCGCGTATTGCTCACGATGTCCGCGACCGGCAAAGAGCCCGACGGGCAGCCCCGTGGATTCCATCCGCTCGAGACCACCCGTGGCGCGCAGGACGTACTGTGGATGGTGTCCGGCGTTCACGTACCGCAGACGTCTCGTCGCCGGGTCGAGAATGCCGACGAAGAGCGTCGCGTACACCGGGCCCGGCGAGTTGTCCTCGATGTCCTGATCGATCTCTTCCGCAATGGCCGACAGATCCTGTCCGAGCGCGAGGCGCGTGCGAAGCGAGGCCTGGATGTTGGCCATGAGCAGCGCGGCGCCGACACCCTTGCCAGAGACGTCGCCGACGAGCATGCGCGAGCTGACCGCTGTTGAGCTGAAAGTAGTTGAAGAAGTCGCCGCCGACCTCGCGCGCCGGCACCGAGACGCCCTTGATCTCGGTCATTCCCAGCCGAAGCGGCTCGTGCGGCAGCATCTCGTTCTGGATCTGTCTGCCGAGCTCGAGCTCGCGCTTGATGCGTTCCTGCTCGACGGCCGAGCGTTGGTGCTTCTCGACGTCCTCAGCCATCTGGTTGAACGCCGTGGCGAGCTGACCGATCTCGTCCGTGCCCCGCCCTTTCACCGGCACGCGCGCCCGGTAGTCGCCCTGCGCGATGCGGCGAACGCCCTCGCTGAGCGTACTGAGGTTCGCGCGTCAGGCGCGACGACACCGGCACGATGCCGACGAGCGCGACCGCGATGAACAGCAGCCCGAGACCGACGTTGCGGGCCGCCGTCTTCCGCAGGACGGCCAGCGAGTCGCCCACCGGTCTCGCGATCCCGAGCTTGAGGCCGGATCCCGACGGGTCGGGCATCGTGACGACGATCCAGTCGTCCAGACGCACGGTCGCCGGACCCTGTGGTGTCGCAACGACGCCGAGGTTCTCGACTTTCGAGAGATCCTCGTCGCTGCGCGCGAAGATGTGCCCGTCCTTCGCCACGGCAAAGGGCACTTCCCCGCCGTCACCACGAGTCGTCGAGAATACCGTCGCGAGCACGTTCGGCAGATTGAGCTCGGCGTTCACCTGGCGAACGACCTTGCCGTCGCGCTCAAGCCTGACGTCGATCTTGTTGCCACTGAACGAAGACTTCATCTTCGCGGATGTCGATGTCGCGGATGTCGATGTCGGCGAGGTGGACGATGTGGAGGTCGACGCGGCGCCCGGCTTTGGCGCGGCCGCCGTCGCGGGCCTCGCGGACGACGCCGCCCCCGACGTCGCGTTGTTCGCCATTCCGGACTTCGCGTTGTTCGCCGCTCCGGACTTCGCGGAGGATGCCGCCCCGGACTTCGCGGCATCTGCGGCGCCGCTCGTCGCCGCAGTCGCTTCCGACACCTTCGCCTGCGCCTCGGCGGCCTTGGCTGCTTCCTCCGCCTTCCGCTGAAGCTCCTTCGCGCCAATCTGGATGCCCTGCACGATCCCGAGCATCCGCTGGTTGATCTCGTCGGCCACGCGCTGGCGCTGCTCGCGCGTCATGGTCTCGAGCCGGCCGCCTTCCGGCACGATCTGCCGGAACATCTCGCGCCGAATCGGCGCGAGATCGATCATGAGCTTCGGCTTGTCCGTCTCGTCTGCGCCGGGGGCCGTCGAAGGAGGCGGCGTCAGCGGCGGAGCGGACGAGGTCCGGTTGCCGCCGGCCGCCATGGGCGTTCCGGATGGCGTGGGCACTGGTCCGACGCCAGTGACCACGGGCGTCGCGGGCACGGTCGGTACGCCCCGGCCCTTCTCGCCGGCGACGTCGGCGGGGGCGGTCGGAGGTCGTGAACCTCGACCGTCGCGACGATCGCCGCGCCCCGGACTCGCACCTTCGGCGCGCCCGGCTGTTGATCCGACCGCAGGCGGAGGCGGAGGTGGCGGCGGACCGGGCGAGACTGCCGACCGAGGCGGCGGTTGCCCTGGCGGAGGCGGCCCGCCGCGTTGACCCGGGGGACCCGGCGGTCGCGGCGGAAATCCCTGTCCGCTCCCACGGCCCGGCCGCCATCCCTGCAGTTCGACGTTGTTCAGCAGCATCGCCGCTTCGCCGAGCGACTGACCGATGGTGTCGGTGAGCGTCTGCGCGACGATGACCGTCGGCGGTGTCGTCGGGGCCGTCGTGATCTTCATCTTCGCCGCCGTTCGCTCTTCCGCCTCGAGCTTCGCCTCCTCGAGCTCCTGAACGTCCATCAGGTGCTCGACACGCTCGCTGAGCTGCGCGGTCACGAGCTGCATGCGCTGGCCGAGCTCGCCGGCGAGCAGATCGGCTTCCCGCTCGGCCGTGACGCGCAGCGCCTCGACATTGCTGCGGTACGCGTAGAGCGTCACCGCGGCAAGCGGCACCACGGACAGCAGAAAGAACGCGACGATGAGACGCGTGCGAAGGCTCATGAAGAAAGTCACCACCACCGGCGCGTGATCGCTCGTGCCGTAGTCACGACGCGACACGGCCGACATCGCCCGTGCAGCCAGTTCCGTGTTGGCCAGGACGTAGTCGATGCGCCACCCGATGTTGCGTTGTCGCAGATTACGCCAGGGCGCCCACCACGTGAAGAGCTCGTTGTTGTCGGGATCGAGCGCGCGGCCCACGTCCACCAGCCCTGCCTCGAACAGCCGCGCGAGCCGCGTCCGCTCCTCCGGGCGCGTGCCGATCTGGTTCGGCTTGCGCTCCTTGGGATGGACGTCGCGATCTTCACGCGCCACGTTGAGATCGCCACAGATGAGTAACGCCTGTCCGCGGGCCCGTCGTTTCAGCCGCCCACTGCGCCGAATCCGTCCAGAAACCGCAGCTTGGCTTCGTAGTCCTTCCCTCCATTTGGGACGTAAACCGAGGCCACCTGGATAGGTCCGAGGTCCGCGACGACCACTCGCTGTTCGACGTCGAACGACGGATGACTGAACGTCGGGACGTTCCGTGAAAAAACTGTGACGAACGAGCAGCGGCGACACCCGAGTAGCCGCCGGCGCCGTGCCAGAACGCCCAGTGATCGGTGGCGGCGACGAGCAGCTCCGGCACCTGATCCGGCGAGGCCTTGATCTCCTGCAGGCAGACGACGTCCGGACGATTCGGCCGCGAGCAGCTCGTCGAGCTGCCCGTGACGTGCGCGGATGCCGTTGACGTTCCAGGTCAGAATCTTCACGCGTGCCTACCCGTGACCAGCGATCCGCCTGAGCCCGTCGGTGAGCCGGCCGATGCCTTCGGCGACCGTCTTCTCGTCGAGCGCGCCGTACGACACCCGGAGCGTAGCAGGCGTTCGTGACGCCGAACGCGCTCCCGGGAATCACCGCGACGCGGTGCTCGCGGATCAGCCGCTCCGCGAGTTGCAACGGGTCGAGGGCGTTCTCCACTCGAATGAAATAGTAGAACGCGCCGAGCACTTCCGGAGTCTCGCAGGGGACGGACGGATCGCGCAACGCCGCGAGGATGCCCTGCCGCACGCGATCGAGGCCGGCGAGATGCGACCGCGCGTACGCCGCGCCCCGGCCGATCGCCGCCAGCGCGGCGTGCTGGGACACGGCAGGCGGGCAGATGAGCAGCGTGTCCTGAATCTTGTTCACCGCGTCCCACAGGCGGTCGGGAATCACCATGTAGCCGATCCGCCAGCTCGCCATCCCGTAGGCCTTCGACAGCGAGTACAGCGAGATCGTGTGCGCCGGCGGCGTCCGGCAACGAGCGCGGCGCGAAGTGCGCGGCGCCGCCGTACGTGAAGTACTCGTAGGCCTCGTCGTGAATGTGAAAGATGCCGCGGTCGCGGCACAGTCTGTTGACCGCCGCGAGCGCGGCCTCGGGGTACACCGCGCCGGTCGGGTTGTTGGGCGAGACCGTGACGACCGCGCGCGTCCGATCGGTGATCGCGCGGGCGATCGCGTCCACGTCGAGCTGATAGTCGGCCGTGGTGGGCACCGGAACCGGCCGCGCGCCGGCCATCACGATCGCCATCTCGTGGTTGAAGTAGTACGGAACCGGCAGAATCACCTCGTCGCCGGGATCGGTGACAGCCAGCACCGCGTTCATGAACGCGAGATTGCCGCCGGCCGTGACGACCAGCCGGCTCTCGGGCCGGACATGCACGCCGTTTTCGCGATCGAGCCTGGCTTCGAGCGCCTCGACGAGTTCCGGAAGCCCCTCGACCGGCCCGTAGCGGTGATCGGCCGGCGACGATCCGAACCTGCGCGCGGCGGCAATCGCCTCAGGCGGCGGGCCGTACGAGACGACGCCCTGACCGAGCGAGATCGTGCCCGGTGTCTCTGCAATCCACCGCGAGATCACAGGAATGATCGGCGTCTGCACCGACGCCATACGGGGGACGGACCTGTGTTGCACGCCGGTCCCTTAGACGCGTGTCACGTGTCTGCGGCTGCGATGCGCGTCGAGGACGAAGGGTCCGAGGCGCTTGCTGAGATAGACCTTGGACTCGAGTGGATCGGCGGCCGGCTCGAGTTTGATGACGTTGAACTGCAGGCTGTCGAGCGTGCCGCGCATGTCGTAGTAGCGGTTCTTGGTCTTGACGATAACCTCGTCGTACCCCTGCGCGACGGCCCACACTTCCTGCTCCTCCGTAATCGCGCGGAAGTGTCCCTGACCGCGCCAGTCGAGCCTCGTCGCGCCCAGCCAGTTGTAGAGAATCTTCCTGCCGGCAAAGCTGACGACGTCGTCCAGCCGGTGCACGAGGTCCACGAGCTTCGGATCCGTTTCCTCCGCGCGCAGCTCGTGCGAGACCTTGTACGACACGGGCACCACCGTCGCCCCGTCGTCGGGCAACGACGATTCCGCCATCAGAATCTGAAACTCGCGCTCTTCGAGGCGCTGCATGATCTCCGAGGCGCTCTTCCGCTCCGGAAACTCATTGAAGTACTCCTCGATGTACGCGATCTCGAGCGCGCCTTGCTGGAGGGGATATTCACGAATGAGATAGGGAGCCACGGCTGCGGTGCCTTGGCATTGTAAGGGGTCAGAGCTCTCGCTGTGGAAAACTTCTGCAACCAGGGCTGTCAATGTTGCAGAAGTTTTCCACAGCGAGAGCTCTGACCCCCTAGTACTTGAGGACGAACGTGATCGCGCCGTTGATGCCCGGCGCCAGGACGAACCGGGGATCCGGACTCGCGTAGTACTCCTGGTTCAGGAGGTTCTTCACCGACCCGCGCAGCTCGACGCGGCGCGAGAGGAACCAGCTCACCCCGGCGTCCAGGTTGGTGTGTCCCGGCGCGTCGATCTCACTCGGGCCCGGCCGGTCGTCGTCGGCGTAGTTCGCGAGGCGCACGAACGCCAGAACGTCGGCCGTGAATGCTTTCCGCATCGAGACCGAGAAGAGGTCCGGCGAGATGTCGTCCAGCGTGGCGTCGTCGTCCAGCGCCACGCCACGGCTGACCTGCGCGCCGAATTCGAGCGAGTAGCCGTGGCCGAGGTCCGCCTGGGCTTCCACTTCGACCCCGTGAATGCGCGCGCGACCGCGATTGCGGAAGGTGAACGAGTCCGGCTCGCCCGTCGGGTACCGCTCGATGAGGTTCGTGATCCGATAGTGGTAGAAGTAGCTGGCAAGCCTCAGCCGGCCCGCCGCGTACCGCGCGCCGACGTCGAACTGCAGGCTCGTCTCGGGCTCGAGATCGGGATTGCCCGTGATGAAGCCGCGCCCACTCGGACCGCGGAAGAAGCGATCCGAGAGCGTCGGGTCGCGGAAGCCGCGCGAAACCTGCGCGACGAGCGTGACGTTCGAGAACGGCCCGGCCGTGAGCGAGCCGAACCCCGCCATCGCGCCGTTCGACACCGACCGATCGCCAAAATACCCGCCGGTGTTGACGTTGCTCACGTAGTCGAAGCGGAGCCCGCCCGCCGCGGAGAACTGCGCACCAATGGGCGTATCGCCCTGGACGAAGAATCCGGAATCCACGCGGCGCGCGGACTCGATCGACAGGTAGTCGGTCGTGCTGACGACGTTGCCGGCGAGATCGTAGAGCACGGTGATGTCGTGCGCTTCGAGACCGGCGCGGCCGTTGATGTCCGCGCCCAACTCGACCTTGCCGCGACCGGCGAGCTTCTCGGCCGTGGCGCGCACTTGAAAATCATTTGCCGAGACGTCCGCCCGCACGATGTCGCGCGGGCGCGACGGCGTCGGAATGCGATCCTGATCCGTGCGCTGCTCGGTTGCCCCGAAGAACCCCGAGAACGACACGTGGTCGAGCGCACCGGTCGCGCCGCGAGTGTATTCGGCGTTGACCCGGTGCGAGTTCTCGAATGGAGCGTAGAAGCGCACCTCGTGCGAGTTGCTGCGGGGGCGCTCGATATCGCGGGCGAAGTTGCCCTCGTCACGAGACCGAGAGGCGGCCGCCCTCGGTGCGACGTTCGGCGCGGGCGAGCACGCCGCTGTCCGCCCATCCCGAGTTGAGGACCTCGCCGTCGGGGCTGTCGTAGTCTTCGGCGTTCCGCCCGTGCACGGCCGCGAGCACGCCGCCCGTGCCGAACCCTTTACCAATCGTGAAGTCTCCGCGCTGTTCGGGCACGCCGGCGGCGATCGTCGCCGATCCGCCGAGCGTCAGCCCTTCGCGCGGCGGACGTTTCGTCCGGACCGAAATCACGCCGCCGAAGGCATCCGATCCGTACGCGACGGAGCCGGGACCGCGGGCGACGTCGACGCCGTCCACGATGGCCGTGTCCATGAACGTCGCGCTCGGCCCGACGCGCCGCTCGGAGGTCACCCGGCTGCCATCGATCAACATGACCGTTCTGCCGCGCGCCATGCCGCGCACGGCCGGCACCGCCGCCTGGCCCTCCGACACCTGACTCACGCCGGGCACGACTTCGACCGTGGCCATGAGATTCGACGGGTTGCGGAGCTCGATGTCGCGCGACGACAGCAGCGTCAGCGCCGCGCCTGGCGTGGCGTCGATGCTCGGCGCCACGCCGGACGTGACGGTGACCTCTTCAGTCACCGCCGCTTCGACGTTGACCGTGAGCAGCGGGCCCTCGATCTTCTCGACGAAGACGGGCTTCGCGACTCGCCCGCCTTCGAGCACGACGATCATCGTGAACGGCAGACGCGGATCCGGCTTGATGGAGAAGTTGCCCTGATCGTCGGACGTCGCCGAGCTGGTTGATCCGACGATGGTGATCGTCGCGCCGGCGATCGGCTTCTTCGACAGCTTGTCGATGAGCTTGCCCTCGAGCGCTTCGGCCACGGCGGCGAAGCCAAGGACCTGTATCACGAACACCAGCGCGAGGCGGTGCATCCTCTCACTCTACGAGGCGCAGAAGGCTACTACCAGACGTCGTACTATCGCAGGTGAGCGCGCGCCTTCAGAAACATAGCCCGTTCGACGGCTTCCGGCACATCGCTCAGTCGATCGACCGGCCACGGCAGACGCCAGGTCCAGTTGCGATCGCCGACCGTGCCGGGCGTGTTGATGCGATCGCGCCACCCGAACAGATCCTGCACTGGAAACAGCAGCTCGCTCGATCCCGACTGGAGCATCATCGCCAGCACGGCGTCGCGAAGGGCGTCGTGCCAGGGTGCGTCGGGGCCGGCGACGCCTGCGTCGCGCAGCGCCGGGAGTGCGAGGAACGCCGATCGTTCGTCGCGTGCCGCGGTCTCCCACCACACGGCGAGCGGCTCGGTGTCGTGCGTGCCCGTCATCGCGGCCGACGTGACCGGATAGCGCGGCGGTTCGATGAACGGCGCGCCTGGATCGTGCCAGGCGCGTTCCCAGCGAAGCACCTTGCACCCGGGCACGTCGAGGCGCGCGAGCGACGCGCGCACGAAGTCGGGAACGAGACCGAGGTCTTCGGCAATGATCAGCGCCCCCGAGTCCATCAGAATGCGGAGCACCTGCTCGCCCTGGCGAGTCTGATCGGGCTCGTGCGCCGGCGAGAAGAACGCCGGCCCGCCTCCGGCGGGGCGACCGTACGTCCTGTAGAGCCCGACGAGGTGATCGACGCGATACCCGTCGAAGAGCGCGGCCATTCGGCGCGCGCGCTGCCGGATCCACGCGAAATCGCCGGCGGCGATGACGTCCCATCGGTACGTCGGCAGCTTCCAGTCCTGCCCCGTGTCACTGAACGCGTCGGGCGGGACGCCGAGCGAGACGTCGAGCATGAACTCCTGCTGGCCGCACCCAGACATCGGCGCTGTCGGCGCCGACGACGAACGGCAGATCGCCGAGCACGGTGACGCCGTACGCGCGCGCCGCCGCTCTCGCGGCCTGCCACTGCGTCTCGGCGAGCCACTGCCAGTACTGATGCCGCAGCGTCTCGCGCCACAGTCGTCGTCTCGCCTCGTCGAGCGCGGCGGGCTCGCGATCGCGGAGCGGCGCGTGCCAGTCGCGCCACGAGGGCTGCCCGGTCGCTTCGACGATCGCGCGCGAGAGCGAGTAGTCGTCGAGCCACCATCGCTCGCGGCGCGATGTAGGCGGCGAGGCCCGAGGCGCGCATCGACAACTGTTCCCATTCGTCGCGCAGGAACCGCGCGAACGCGATCTCGAGCGCCTCGCGCTTCGCGCGCCGCACGTGCGCGTACTGCACGGTGGACGATGAGCGCGCCGCCTCCAGACTGCGCTCTCGCTTCCGGCGACAGCGCCTCGACGCCGCCCGCGCGCGGGAAGTCCTCCACCGCGTCGAGCGCGATGTGGATCGGATCGATCGCCATCGCCGAGATCGCCGAGTACGGCGACGTCTCGCCGTCCGGCATCGCGCCGAGCGGCAGCAGCATCAGGCGATCGAGGCCGGCCGTCTCCATCCAGCGCGCGAGCGGGCACGATATCCGGCAGCTCGCCAAGTCCCCAGCTCGTCGTGGACGCCGCCGAGAAAAGCGGCAGCATCAGGCCCGTGTGTCTTGCCATCAGCGCGCCCTGCCCGTCGCGAGCCGGAGGAGTCGGCTGAGGCCTTCATCGAAGATCGAGGGGTCGGGCAGCAGGCTGAGCACGAGGTACGCCTCATCAGGGAAATCGTAGAAGTAGCCTGGATGCACGATCACTCCCGCCTCCTCGGCCAGCCGGAGCACGAGCGCTTCCTCGGACATCGTCGCGGGCACGCGCAGGATCGCGGACCAGCCGGCTTCCGGCTCGAGCCGCGTGATCTCGGGGTGCGAGGCGGCCAGCGCGGTGAGACTGGCGAGGTTGCGCGTGATCCGCGCGTGAATGGCGGCCCGAATCGTGCGGCCGGCCTCGAGGAACGCCGGCGTGGCGAGCTGCACCGGCGTCGACACCGAGAGATAGGTATCGCAGATCACGTCGAGGCGCAGTCGCGCCTCGGCAAGGAGCTCGGCCGGGCCGCTCGCCACGATCCAGGCGAGCTTCACCTGCGGCAGGCCCGCGGACTTCGACAGGCCGCCGAGCGCGAACGTCAGCGCGCGGGATTCACCGACGAGCGATGTCGCATCCGCACGCGGCGCGAGCTGGTAGTCGCCGAAGACTTCGTCGGAGATGAGCGCGATGCCGCGTGACGCGCACAGCTCGACGAGCCAGTCTCGATCGGTCGCCCGCAACACCGAGCCGGTCGGATTGTTCGGGCTGACCACGAGGACCGCGCGCGTCCGTGGCGTGAGCGCCTGCTCCAGGCTGGGCCGATCGATCGACCAGCGTCCGTGATACTCGAGCCGATAGGGACCTGCGGCCACGCCTTCGAGCCGCGTGAGGAGCTCGAACAGCGGATAGCTCGGCTGCGGAACGAGCACCTGGTCGCCGGGATCGGCCAGCAGCTTGAAGAGCACCGCGTAGGCCTCGCTCGTGCTGGCCGTGAGGTGAATCTGGTCCGATGCGACGGCGACGCCCAGGCGCCCGTACTCGGCCGCGACGGCGTCGCGCGCGCCTGCGAGCCCACGCGGATCGGGCGTGTAACGGATGCCGCGAGGATCGGCCAGGGACGAAAGCAGATCCGGCGGGTACGAAATCCCGGCTTCCGAGGGGTTGCTGAGCGTCAGATCGAGCAGGATGACGCCTGAAGCACGTAAGGCGCCGGTCGTGCGACTGACCGCGTTCGGCCCGAGCGCGGCCGGGAGCCGGGACGAGAACATCGAAGGTCAGCTTAGACTAAGTATTCGATGACCGTCCGCAGGCGAGCGTAGCGAGCCGTCGCGGACGCCGCGCGTGGGCGTGGGGCCCCACGCGCAACGAAGTACTGGAGATCGCATGGTTCTGCGAATGCTCGCCATTTTCGCTCTTGCCTGTCTGGCGATCGCGCCGGTGTCGGCCCAGCAGCCGGCGGCCGCCGCGCCGAAGATCGCCGTTCCGCACACGATGTTCACGTTGCCGAACGGGCTGACGGTCATCCTGCACGAGGACCACAGCGTCCCGACCGTGGCCGTGAACGTCTGGTATCACGTCGGCTCCGCGCGCGAGAAGCCGGGCCGCACGGGCTTCGCGCACCTCTTCGAGCACCTGATGTTCGAAGGATCCAAGAACGTCAAGGAGGGCGAGTTCGACACGCTGCTCGAGGCCGCCGGCGGCAACAACAACGGATCGACGACGCACGGACCGGACGAACTACTACGAGACCGTGCCGTCGAACGCGCTCGACCTGGCGTTGTTCCTCGAGTCGGACCGCATGGGCTATCTGCTCGACGTCGTCACGCCGAAGCTCGTCGACGGCCAGCGCGATGTCGTGAAGAACGAGCGGCGCCAGAGCTACGAGAACGCGCCGTACGGGATGGCCAACGTGCGGATGACGGAGCTGATGTACCCGAAGGACCATCCGTACTACTGGCCGGTCATCGGCTACATGGAGGACCTCACGGCGGCGACGCATGAAGACGTCACCGAGTTCTTCAAGAAGTACTACGCGCCCGGCAACGCGAGTCTGGTGATCGCCGGCGACATCAATCCCGCCGAAGCACGCAAGCGCGTCGAGTACTGGTTCCGCGACGTCAAGGCCGGGGCGCCGGTCGAGCCGCTCACGGTCCAAACCGGCGGAGCTTCAGGGCGTCGTCAAGGAGACGCTGACCGACCGCGTGCAGTTGCCGCGGCTGTATCTCTCGTGGCACACCCCGGCGCTCTTCGCGCCGGGCGACGCCGAGCTCGACATCGCGGCCAGCGTGCTCACGGGCGGCAAGAACTCGCGGCTCTACAAACGGCTCGTGTACGACCTGCAGCTCGCGCAGAACGTCTCGGCCAGCCAGGCGTCCGCGAAGTTCGGCTCGCGGTTCACGATCATCGTGACGGCGCGCCCCTCGTCCGATCCGCCGGAAAAAGTGCTCGAGAAGATCAAGGGCATCGTGGACGAGGAGCTCGAGAAGCTCCGCGCGGCGGCGCCTGAGGCGCGCGAGGTGGACCGGGCACGGAACGGGTACGAGTCCAGCTTCCTCAGCCAGATGGAAGTCGTGGCCGCGAAGGCCGAACAGTTGAATGCGTACTACTTCGCGACGGGCAATCCCGACTACTTCGCGAAAGATCTCGCGCGATACCAGGCGGTGCAGCCGCCTGCGAGTACAAGCCGTGGTGAAGCAATGGCTGCCGGCGGGCAAGCGCCTCGAGTTGTCGGTCGTGCCGGCGCCTGCAGGAAAGGAGCTTCGGTGATGACGATGCATGGCTCCGGGGTTCCGGGGTTCCGAGGTTCCGGGGTTCGCGGGCGTTCGCGCGGTTCGCTGCGGTTCTCGCGGCGGCGCTCGCCGTCACGATCGGCGCGTCATCGGCCGGGGCGCAGAATCCGGATCGATCGAAGGCGCCCGTGCCGGGACCGGCGCCGTCGCTGAAGGTGCCGCCGGTTCAGAAGCGCACGCTCGCCAACGGCCTGCCGGTCTGGATCGTGGAAATGCACGAAGTGCCGGTCGTCGATCTGACGCTCATCGTCAAGTCGGGCGCGGGCGCCGATCCGGCCGGCAAGTACGGCCTCGCGAGCTTCACGTCCGCGATGCTCGACGAGGGCGCCGGATCGCGTGACGCGCTGGCGCTTGCCGACGCGATCGATTTTCTCGGCGCGTCGCTCAGCACAGGCAGCTCCTGGGATGCGTCGAGCGTGCGGCTGCACACGCCGGTCGCCAGGCTCGACGCCGCGATCCCGCTCTGGGCCGACGTCCTGCTTCGTCCGACGTTCCCGACCACCGACATGGAGCGGCTGCGCAAAGAACGGCTGACGTCGATCCTGCAGACGCGGGACAGCGCGCCGGCGCTCGCGTCGGCGGGCTTCGCCCGTCTGGTGTATGGACCGCGCCATCGCTACGGGACACCGGCGACGGGCAACGAGGTGTCGAACACCGAGATGTCGCCCGCCGAGCTGAAAGACTTCTATGCGACGCACTATCAGCCGCAGAACGCCTACCTGCTCGTCGTCGGCGACGTGACGCCGGACAGCATCCTGCCGAAGCTCGAAAAGGCGATTGGCAGCTGGAAGAATGCCGGGGCCGTTCCGAAGCCCGCGCTCCCGGGGGCGACCCAGCACGGGCAGCGGCAGATCTACCTGGTGGACAAGCCAGGGGCCGCGCAGTCGGCGATCCGCATGGGCTGGATCGGCGTCGCGCGCAGCACGCCGGACTACTTCGTCCTCGACGTCATGAACACGATCCTCGGCGGCTCGTTCACGTCGCGGCTCAACACGAACCTCCGCGAAGAGCACGGGTATGCGTACGGCGCGTCCTCCGTGTTCGACATGCGGACGACGCCGGGGCCGTTTTTCGCCGGGGCGAACGTGCAGACGGACAAGACCATGGAATCGCTGCGCGAGTTCTTCAAGGAGCTCGACCGGATGCGTCAGCCGGTGCCGGCCGACGAGCTCACCCGCGCGCGCAATCTCGAGGCGCTGAGCTTCCCGGGCGCGTTCGAAACGACCAGCGGCATGGCGGGGAATCTCTCCGACCTCGTCATCCATGGTCTGCCGGAGTCGTTCTTCAGCGAGTACGTGCCGAAGATCCAGGCCGTCACGGCAGCCGACGTCGAGCGCGCGGCCAAGCAGTATCTCCAGAGCGACAAGTTCGCGGTGGTCGTGGTCGGCGACCTCAGCAAGATCGAGAAGCCGATCCGCGACGCGAACTTCGGACCCGTACGGGTTGTCACGCTGGAGGAAATTCTGAAATAAGGGGTCAGAGCTCGATTGTGCAAAACTCCTGCAACTCAGATCACAGGGTTGCAGGAGTTTTGCACAATCGAGCTCTGACCCCCTATCCCACCCCCACGCCTCGTCGCGCTCCGAGACTCGCCCCATGCCAACACGCCGCGATTTCCTCACTGGGTCCACGCTGGCGCTCGTCGGGAGCGCGATTGGCCGGCCGGCGCTGATTGGCGCCTGGCAGCAGGCGCAGCAGCCTCCACCGCCCCAGCCGCCGCCGCCGGTCGTGCCGGTGTTCACGCCGATTCGCCGCAACGTCGGCTTCTTCACCGGCCGGGGCGGCACGATCGGGTACCTCATCGACCCGGCGGCGGTGATCGTCGTGGACAGCCAGTTTCCAGACGCCGCGAAGCTCTGTCTCGACGGGCTCAACGAGCGCTCGAAGAACCGAGCGATCAACCTGCTGATCAACACGCACCATCACGACGATCACACGCTCGGCAACGTCGTGTTCAAGGGATCCGTGAAGAAGATCCTCGCGCACGCGAAGGCGGCCGAGCACATGAAGTCGCGCCCGGGACGAGGCCCGGCGGCCTCAGAACAACACTTCCCGGACGCGACCTTTACGGACGTGTGGCGCGAGCAGGCCGGCGACGAGTGGGTGCGGGCGAAGTACTACGGGAACGCCCACACGAGCGGAGACGCGGTCATCACGTTCGAGCGGGCGAACGTGGCCCACATGGGCGACCTGATGTTCAACCGCCGCCAGCCGATCGTCGATCGTCCAGCCGGGGCGTCCTTCAAGAACTGGATCAGCGTCCTCGAAAAAGCGAGCGCCGATCATACGAACGACACCGTCTATATCTTCGGCCACGGCGGCACGAACCAGCCGGTCACCGGCAGCCGCGCGGACGTCATGGTGTTCCGTGACTTTCTCGCGGCGCTGCTGACGTTCATCCAGTCGGAGATCAAATCAGGCAAGACCAAAGAGCAGATCGCCGCGCTCGGTCCAGCCAAGACGCTCGTGCCCGGCTTCGACGGTCACGGCATATTGACGCAGCTGGTCATCGATACGGCGTACGCGGAGCTGACGGGGGCTTAGCCAAGGCAAAGGCACAAGGCAGAAGGCAGAAGTGAGGGACGAGCTAGCGTTGGCCCACTTTTCTTCAAGAAAGGGGAAAGCCTGAAGAAAGTCGACCAGCGATAGCAGGTTCCGGCCTTGTGCCTTCTGCCTTGTGCCTTCTGCCTTGCTCTGCCTTCTGCCTTTCAGGATCCGAAGTACCCCTTTCTCGCCCGGATGGTGAGCCGTTCGGGGCGCGCGACCTCCACCTTGATCTCGTGCCAGCCGTCGCGCGGCGTGCCCGTTGGCACGTAGCGCAGGATGTAGCTCTGCCGGAAATCCTCGAAGGCCTGATTGAAGGCGTTCACGACAGACGTCCGGCCGAAGAAGGCCGAGTGTTCTTTGCCCCCGGTCCGCTCCGCGACTTCCCTCAGCGCGCCTTCCTGGCCATCCGGCCTAATCGGGACCCAGGAATCAGGCATGTACTTCGGCAAGTCGTATGTCGATCCCATCCGGACGATGTGCAGCACCGCCTCGGCGCGGCGGGAGATCTCCAGCAGTTGTTTCATGTCCACGAGGCTCGACCCGTCGATGCCGTCCGTCATCGCGATGACGAGGTGACGGCGATCGACGTCGGGACGCCGCATCAACGACAGGAAGATCGCGTCGTAGACCGACGAAATGCGGCCCATCCGGGCCGTCTCGAGCCTGAGGTCCCCGCCGGACGGCTGCCAGCCGAAGACGTCGTTCACCTGATAGTCGAACGTGAGCAGGCGCATGCGGTCGTCCGGGCGCAGCATGCCGGAGATCTTCGCGATGTCGCGCTTCAGTTCCTCGAGCAGCCCGGACAGACTCGGGCTCGTGTCGAGAAAGAACGTCACGTCGATCGGCACGGCCTCGTACGAAACCGAGTCGACCTTCTGGAGCACGCCGTTGTCGAAGACTCTGAAGTCCGCGGCGGTCAGGCCATTGACCGGCACGTTCCCGCGTCGCACGGAGACGTCGATCGACACGAGATCCGATCGGGACCGGAAGACGGGCCGCTGCTGCGATCCGGCGTCGATGAGCGCCGCGTTCGCTGCAACGAGCAGGACCGGCAGCAGGCCTCGCGCGGCGCACCCTGCCGTCATTTGATCGCCTCACGCAGCTGACGGATCAGCGCCGGCCAGCGGCGATAGTCGCCGTAGCCGTACAGCCGCCATGGATCTGGCGGAAGGGGGCGCTGACTGAAAGACGTTTCGATCAGACTGTACGCTTCCTCGCGGCGCCCGTCGGCGAACAGCAGGGCGGCCAGCGCTTCCGAGGCCGATTGCGTCCCGGGCAGCGTCGCGAGGGCGTCGCGGAAGGCCGCCTCGGCGAGCGCCACTTGTTTCTCTTCGAGCAAGACGCGGCCGGCGAAGAAGTGAGCGAGGTACGTCACGTACGGATCCGTCGATCGCTCGTGGGCGATCTTCAGGTGCTTCAGCGCCTCGCCGCCCTTGCGGAACTGAAACCAGAGGTAGCCGATGTGCATCTCGGCTTCGGCCGCCACTGCAGGAGTTCCGGCGACCTTCATGAATCGCTGGATCGTGTTGCGCCTGACGACGGCCTGGAGTTGGTCGGTCTGGGAGTGCCTGGAATTGACTCGTGTGCGGTCTCGCGACGGTTCGCCCGCAGAGCGGACTTCTTCGGCCATGGCCGCGGCCAGCGAAAACCTCGGCTCGGCGGGAAAGCGCTTTCGGCGTGGTTGAGGTGCTCCACGACCGGCGCAATGCGGCCGTGACGGCATCGAGACCGCCAATCAAGAACGTCGAGTCCCGCCCGCCCCCGCCAAGCGCGACCGACGCCAGCATCCAGAGGCGCTCTACCTCGCTTGGCGAGCTGTCCGCGCGAAGCATCCGGCAGCCAAGCTCGACGAGCGTTTTCAGTTGGATCCAATCGGTCTCCAGCCCGGCGTGCGTCACTTCGAGCAGCAAACTGGCCGCGGTGATGGTCCGGCGAGGTCTTTCCGAGGCGCCGGCCGTCGTCGTCCAGCCGGGCAGGAGCTTCTCGAGACTTTTCCTCAGCGCTTCGAAATCTCGAACGGCCGCCAGTTCGCGTGCGACGGCCTCGTGTTCGCCCGCCGCATATCGATCGAGCAGCGCCTGCGCATTCGTCGCGCCGGCCGAAGACTGCGCGCGCACGAAGCGATCGCCCGTTGCGGCGACCGCGACGGTCACGAGGACGAGGACGGCGTATTTAACGCTGAACTTTCCCAATGATGTACACCAGCGCCGCGCCGCCGTCGATCCCGAACGACCACCTCGGGCCGGACGGCTGGTTCAACATCCCGATCGTGCTGCCGTCGATCCAGCTCACCCACAACGCGTACGGCACGCCGGCGGGCAGGCGCGCGACCGCCTTCACGGGCTCGCGCGAGACGTTGGTCGCGACGATGACCCACGACTGATCGGCGTCGAGCAGAACGATGTCGAGCCCCGGCGTGGCCGGCGACTCCAGAACCACGCTCGGACCAGGACGAAGCCGGTCGACGAGCGGCGCGTTCGCTGACAGTTGCCGCGTGAGCGCGACGGCCGGCGCGACCCAGGGCAGCGTCTGGCCATCGGCGTTCGCGAGGCCCGTGCCTTCCTTCTGACCCGGATCGAACGAGATCTCGCGCACGCCACGAGCGACCGCGCGCCACACGCGCGCGGCGAGCCCGTCCGCGGCCGCGCCGGCGACCGGCACGTCGAGAGGTTGCGCAATCGTGAGGCCGCTGGCGGCATCCGGCCCGGGCGGATTGGTCCGAAGCAGGAGGGTCAGTCCGACGACGTCGGCCATGCGACGGAGATCGGCAATGCCTGGTGTCGATCCGGCCGGCCACGTGACGGCCCTGAAGCCGATGGCCCGAATGGCCGCCAGCTCGTCGAGTTTCGGCACGCCGGCCGGCGAGCCGCGATACCAGACGGACACGACCGGCTCAGCGGCGGCCGCAGGGAGGACCGCCGCGCCCGACATGGCGATCGCCGCAAGCACGATCAGGACGCGGGCCATGACGGCCATTCTCACTTATGATCCGCTCGACGGAGGGTCTCATGCGCAAACCACTGCTTCTTTTCTGCGCCAGCCTCGCCTCGGTGTGGCTCGTCGTCGCTGCGCCGGCGGCCAGACAGGCCGCGCCAGCCGGCTACCTGATGCCGCCGAAAGTCATCGCCGACATCATGGACGCCGAGCCGCTGCCGACGGTCACGCTCTCTCCGGATCGGAACACGCTGCTCCTCGCGCATCGCCGGAGCATGCCGACGATCGCGGAGGTCGCCGTGCCGTTCACCGGCCTGGGTGGCGCCCGCGTGAACCCGAAAACGAATGGGCCGCGCGTGCTCGGCAGCACCATCGGCCTCACGCTTCGCGACGTCGCCTCCGGCGCCGAACGCAAGCTCGCCCTGCCGGCCACGGGCTCGTTCGCGGCGACGTTTTCTCCCGACGGGAAGCACGTCGGGATCACCCAGACGACCGACAGCAGCATTCGGCTTCTCGTCGCCGACGTCGCGACGGCGCAGGTGCGTGTGCTGATCGACGGCGGCCTCAACGGCCTCAGCGGCGGGTGCACGTGGCGTGACGACTCTGCGGGCTTCCTCTGCCGGCTGATTCCGGAGGGACGCGGCGCCGCGCCGGTCGAACCGGCCGTCCCGGGCGGGCCGAACATTCAGGAGAATCTTGGCCGAACCGCGCCGGGCCGCACCTATCAGGATCTGCTGACGAGCCCGCACGAGGAACGGCTCTACGACTACTACTACACGAGCCAGCCCACGTGGGTCAGCCTCAACGGCGAGCGCACCGCGTTCGGCAAGCCGGCGGTCTATGCCGGACTGGCGGCGTCAACTGACGGCAACTGGATCGTCGCGACGCGCGTGAAGCGGCCCTACTCGTACCTCGTCCCCGCGGGTCTCTTCCCGCGCGACGTCGAGCTGTGGGACAAGACCGGCAAGTTCGTGCGCGGGCTGGCAGACGTCCCGATGGGTGACGCGATTCCGATCAACGGCGTCTTCGCCGGACCGCGCGGCTTCACCTGGCATCCCGTCGAGCCCGCCACGCTCTATTGGACCGAGGCGCAGGACAAAGGCGATCTCGCCAACACGGTCCCGCATCGCGATCGCGTCGTCGTCCTGAAGGCGCCGTTCGCCGCTCAAGCGCGGAGGTGTTCAAGACCGCAGTGGCGCTTCACCTCGATGCAGTTCACCGAGCGCGGCGCCGCGCTCGTCACCGAAGCCGATCGCGCGACGCGGATGCGCCGCACCTGGATCTACGACACCGGCGTGCCCGGAACGCCGCGCAAGGTCTGGGAGCTTGGCCAGGAGGATCGGTATCGCGACCCCGGGCTCGCGGTCACGCGCCCGTCCACCAGCCGGATCATGCAGGTCGCCGACGGCATCTACCTGCAGGGCGCCGGCGCGTCGCCGAAGGGCGATCGGCCGTTCCTCGATCGGCTCGATCTCAAGACGCTCAAGACCGAACGGCTCTGGCAGTGCGACGACGAGAGCTACGAGTCGGTGGTCGCCATCCTCGACGACGGCGCGACGCGGGTCATCACGCGCCGCGAGACCAAGGCGACGCCGCCGAACTTCGTCGTCCGCGATCTGTCGGCGAAGACGTCGCGATCGGTCACGAACTTCCGCGATCCGTACCCGCAGTTGTCCGACGTCCAGAAACAGCTCGTGACGTACAAGCGGAAGGACGGCATCGCGCTGTCCGGGACGCTCTACCTGCCGCCCAACTACAAGCCGGGACAGCGCCTGCCGATGTTCGTCTGGGCCTACCCGCAGGAGTTCACGAGCGCCGACGCGGCCAGTCAGGTCGTCGGTTCCGCCAATCGTTTTCCGACCGTGGGCGGCGCGTCGCATCTGCTGCTCCTCACGCAGGGCTACGCCGTCTTCGACGGACCGACGATGCCCATCGTGGGACCAGGCGAGACCGCGAACGACACGTATGTCGATCAGCTCGTCGCCAGTGCCGAAGCGGCGGTGGACTACGTCGTCAATGCGGGACTCGTCGATCGCGACCGCATCGGCGTCGGCGGGCACAGCTACGGCGGATTCATGACGGCCAACCTCCTCGCGCATTCCGATCTGTTTCGCGCCGGAGTCGCGAGAAGCGGGGCGTACAACCGGTCGTTGACGCCGTTCGGATTCCAGAACGAGTCGCGCACCTTCTGGCAGGTCCCCGATCTGTACTCGAAGATGTCGCCGTTCTGGTTTGCGCACAAGGTGAACGAGCCGATCCTGCTCATCCACGGCGAGATGGACGACAACTCGGGCACGTTCCCGATTCAGTCGGAGCGCTTCTACATGGCGCTCAAGGGCCACGGCGCGACGGTTCGGTACATCACGCTCCCGAACGAAGCGCATGGCTACGCCGCGCGCGAGTCGAACATGCACGTGATGGCCGAGACGACGGCGTGGCTCGAGAAATACGTCAAGAACGCCACGAAGAGATAGACATTGTGGCTGTAGGCACTGGGCACTAGGCACTAGGCTCCCTGGGGCACCAGTGCCCAGTGCCTAGTGCCCAGTGCCTAGCCAGTGCCTGACAGTGTTCTTATCTGTTGAAGATGATGCACCGGATGCCCTGCAAGTGTGACGAGCAGGCTCTCGACGTCGATCGTGCCGCGCTCCGCATGCCGGACGGTCCGGGCACGGTCTGCCGGCGCGAGTGACCGCGCATAGGCGAGGTTCATTCGCCGTAGCGCGTCGAACGCCGCAAACGCCGTCGGTCCGTCAACCGCGTCGCTTTCGCGCATGAACGGATCCTGATCGAGCGGCTGGACGACGAATCCCGGGGTGCTCACCGCACAGCGGAGCCGCACGCCGAAGATCATCTCCCACTGCGTCACGTGCAGGACGACCTGGGCGATCGTCCATTTGCCGGGCGCCCAGGGCTGCGCCCACCGCGCGGGCGCGAGCCGCGAGACGACATTTCGATACTCCGCAAGTGATTTCTCGAGAACCTCGACCGGATCGCGATCGGCAACGTACTGAGCGTAAGGTGTCGGCACAGCGTCATTATTGCGCGGGCGCCGCACACTGTCACAGCGGCCACCCTTCGTCACACTCCGTACGGTCGTTCATTTCGGCTCCGCACGTTGGTACTGCGCTTGCAACTGCAAAGAAGTGAAGGAATTTGCCTGGGAATGTCATGGAGACGCGGATGAATCGTAAATGGGCATTGGCGGCGATGGGCGCGGCGATTGCTGCCTATGCCACGTGGAAGGCTGTGCAGAAACTGAATGCCTCGAAGCGGGCCGCGAAAGCCCGCCCCGAGCGCGCGCGCACCGACGACGAGGTGGTGTCCGAGGCGTCGGTGGAGTCCTTCCCCGCGAGCGATCCTCCCGCGCACACGGTCACGGTCGGACCGATGGCCAGATAACGGAATCGCGGCACGTCAGCGCTTTTCCCGCCGAAGCACCTGCCCTGGCCGCGCGCCGGTCGTCTGACCGTCGCGCACCACGAACACGCCGTTCACGATGACGTGCGGAATACCGTCCGGGAAGGCGTGCGGCTTGTCGTACGTCGCCGTATCTCGAATGCGGCCCGGATCGAACACGACGAGGTCGGCCACCGCCCCTTCGCGAATCACGCCGCGACCGGCGAACCCGAAGTGCCCGGCCGCGAGTGACGTCATTTTTCGCACGGCGTCCTCGAGCGAGATGGTCTGTCGCTCCCGGACGTACTCGCCCAGCACGCGCGCGTTGTTCCCGTACCCGCGGGGATGGGGCACGCCCGCGCCGCGTTCCAGCACGCCCGCGTCCGACGCGACCGCCACCATCGGATGTTTCATGATTCGCGCGATGTCGTCATCGCCCATGAAGTGATAGACCATCGAGGCGCCGCCGCCGAGCATCAGGGTCCGCGCGGCCTCGAGCTGCGCGTCGGCGCTCGCGTTGCCGGTGAGCTTGACCGCGACGTCCTTCATCGACAGCCCGTTCAGCGACGGATCGGGTCGATAGCTCGCGACGTTCGTCCACGACAGATCGGTGAAGCCGCGCTCGGCCAGCAGCGCAAGCATCTCTTTCTTGATCTTCGCCCACACGGCCGGGTCGTTCAGACGCTGCCGGACCGGCTCGCTGCCACCCTCGAGTGCCCAGGACGGGAACCGGATCGAAAGCGTCGACGCGCCCGCGGTGTACGCGTACTGGTCCGCCTGGACCTGCAGCCCGCGCGCCCGCGCCTCGTCGATCAGTTTCAGCGCGGCGGCGCTCGCGCCCCAGCGGTTTGGACTGTCCACCTTGAGATGCGAGATCTGCAACGGCATGTCGAGCGTCCTCGCCACGTCGATCGACTCGGCGATCGCCGCTTCGAGCGCCGTGCCTTCGTTCCTCATGTGCGTCGCGTACAGCCCGCCTTCGTTGGCGGCCACACGCGCCAGCTCGAGGATCTCGTTCGGCTTCGAGTACGTGCCGGGCACGTATTGAAGGCCGGTCGACAGTCCGACGGCACCGTCCACGACGCCTTTGAACACCAGCGACTTCATGCGTTCCAGCTCGGCGAGCGTCGGATCGCGTTCTGCGGCGCCCATCACGGCGCTGCGTACGGTGTTGTGCCCGATGAGCGTGGCGAAATTGACGGCGACCCCGATGTCTCGTACGCGATCCAGCGCGTCGGCAATCGACAGCGCCGACGACCCGCAATTGCCTGCGACGATGGAGGTGACGCCCATCCGCACGAAGTTCTCTGCCAGGGGCCGCGATGCCACGTCGTCGGCATGGGTGTGCACGTCGATGAATCCCGGCGCGACCACCAGGCCGCGCACGTCAATCCGCTCGCGTGCGTCGGCGGTCGCGAGCCGCCCGAGGCGGACGATCCGTCCTTCCCTGATGGCGAGATCGGCTGCCCGGGCCGGCGCGCCCGTGCCGTCGACGATGCGTGCGTTGACGATCAGAAGGTCGTACGGCGCCTGCTGGGAGTGAAGTCCGCCCGCGAGAACGATGGAGATACACGCTGCGAGATAGCGCACGAGTGTCCAGTCTGCCGAAGCCCGGCGGCCGTCGGTCTAGGAGAAGTGCCGGCTCACCCAGTACAAGCCGCCGATCACGAGAACCTCGACGATGACGATCAGGACGTAGGACCGGGTGAGATCCGGCTCGGCTGCCTGCTCGGCGTCGCCCGGCGGTGCCGTCGTCTGCTCGGCCATTCGTCCGCAGTATAGAATCACGACCGGAACGATGCGCGCCTTTTGTGTCGTGGTCGCCTGCGCGAGCTTGATCGGCGCGGGGTGTGCGCAGCGCATTGCTCCCGCGACGGCGACTCCCACGGGCAGGTTCGACGTCATCCTCCGCGGTGGCATCGTCTACGACGGAACGGGCGCACCCGGGGTGCGGGCGGATGTCGGCCTGCGTGGCGACCGCATCGCCTTCGTCGGCGACCTCAGCGCGGCGCAGGCCTCCCTCGACCTCAGCGTCGCCGGCTACGCCGTCGCGCCCGGGTTCATCAACATGCTGTCGTGGGCGACCGAGTCGCTGATCGTCGACGGCCGCTCGCTGGGCAACATCCGGCAAGGCGTGACGACGGAGATCTTCGGTGAAGGCACCTCGATGGGTCCGCTCAGCCCGGAGATGAAGACCCGGTGGAAGTCGGAGCAGGGCGATCTCAAGTTCGACTACCGCTGGACGACGTTGTCGGACTACCTGCAGTATCTGGCCGCGAACGGGCGTGTCGCCCAACGTGGCGTCGTTCATCGGCGCCGGCACGATTCGCGAGCACGTGATTGGCCTCACGAACCGGCCCCCTACGCCCGCCGAGCTGGATCAGATGCGCGCGCTGGTCCGGCGCGAGATGCAGGCGGGTGCGCTCGGCATCGGCTCGTCGCTGATCTACGCGCCTGATTCATTTGCCTCGACCGAAGAGCTCATCGAGTTGTGCAAGGTCGCCGCGGAGTACGGCGGCATCTACATCTCGCACATGCGGAGCGAGGGCACGCGGCTCGTTGAAGCGGTCGAGGAGCTCATCCGCATCAGCCGCGAGGCGAAGATTTCGGCGGAAATCTACCACCTCAAGGCGGCGGGAGAGGCCAACTGGCCGAAGATGGATCGCGTGCTCGCCATGATCGAAGAGGCGCGAAAGTCAGGACTCGAGATCACCGCGGACATGTACACCTACACTGCCGGATCGACCGGGTTCAACGCCGCCATGCCGCCGTGGGCGCTCGAGGGCGGATACCAGGCGCTGTTCAAGCGTCTGCGCGATCCCCAGGAGCGCGCGCGCATCAAGACGGCGATGACGTCGCCGGCGACCGACTGGGAGAACCTCTACCTGGCAGCCGGCTCGCCCGATCGCGTGCTGCTCGTCGACTTCAAGAACGAGAAGCTGAAGCCGCTCACGGGCAAGACGCTGGCGGAAGTCGCCAAAACGCGGGGCACCGATCCGATCGACACGATTCTCGATCTCGTGCTCGAAGACGAGTCGCGCGTCGGTGTCGTCTACTTCCTGATGTCGGAGGAGAACGTCAAGAAGCAGATGGCGCGGCCCTGGGTGTCGTTCGGCTCCGATGCCGCGTCGATGGCGCCGGAGGGCATCTTTCTCAAGTCGTCGACCCACCCGCGCGCGTACGGCAACTTCGCCAGGCTCCTTGGCAAGTACTCGCGAGACGAACACGTGATGCCGCTCGAAGAGGCGATCCGGCGCGTGACCGGACTGCCGGCGGCGAACGTCGGGTTTCTCGATCGCGGCTTGCTCAAGCCTGGCCTGTTTGCCGACGTGATCGTGTTCGATCCGGCCACCGTCGGCGATCGCGCGACGTTTCAGCAGCCGCATCAGCTCGCGGTCGGCGTCACGCACGTATTCGTCAACGGCGAGCAGGTGCTGAATCACGGCCAGCACACGGACAAGCTCCCCGGACGGGCGCTTCGGGGACCCGGTAAACCGCGTTAGACCGCCCCCTTCTCCACGCGGCCACCGCCGGCCACCCACTCCGGAAATCCGCCGACGAGCGCGCGGACCTGCTTGAAGCCATGGCGATACAGCGTCAGCGCCGCTTCCGCGGCGCTGTGCTCAGCAGGGCAGGAACAGTACGTGACGATTTGCCGGCCCCTGGCACGTGCGCGAATCGAGTCGATGTGGGATTCGATGTCGGCGAAGGGGACAGCGATCGCACCCGGAATGTGGCCGTTCTGAAAGATCGCGTCGCTGCGTACGTCGATGACCAGGACGTCGCCGGCCGTGTGCAGCTTCTGGAAGTCCGTCTGTGAGATACGCGGGACCGCGGTCCCGTCAGCCGGAACCGGCGGATGCTGCGACTCGTTGATACCGGTCGAGAGAGCGATGGTCAGGAATATGGAGAGCATCGGTACCTCCTTTTTAAGTGGCGCGCGGGGGACGCCTGAGAACTATTCACGAATCGGGCCAGGACAGATTCGCGCGAACACCGAGGTTCCACTCGAGACGTTGCAGAAACTGCGATCTCTCGAGGACCGCCGGTACGAAGGGCCTGCCACGCCGAAGCTGCGCCAAGCGCGTTCAGCGAAGGCGGGAATACAATCCCCAGATGCCGCTCTCTCTCCTGCGCCGCTGGCCTGTGATCGCGCAGCTGCTCGACCGCACTGACGGAACTGGCGCTGAAGCCATGACCGAGCGGACGCACACGCTGTCGATGCGAACGTCGGGCGCATCGGTCGCGCGGTCGGTGTGTCCGTACTGCGCGGTCGGCTGCGGCCAGCTCGTGTTTCACCGCGATGGCCGGCTGATCTCCATCGAAGGCGACCCGGAGTCGCCGATCTCCGAGGGCCGCCTTTGTCCAAAGGGCGCAGCCAGCTTCGAGCTGCTGACGCACGGCGCTCGCGAGACGAAGGTCAAATACCGTGCGCCATTCTCATCGGACTGGACGCATCTCGATCCCGAGACCGCGCTCGACATGATTGCCGATCGCGTGTGGACGACGCGCGAGCGCAGGTTTCAGGCGGGGCGCGACGGCTTGCCGCTGATGCAGTGCGCGAACATCGCGCATCTGGGCGGCGCGACGCTCGACAACGAGGAGAACTACCTCATCAAGAAGCTCTTCGCCGGCGGCCTCGGGATGGTCGCCATCAGCAACCAGGCCCGGATATGACATAGCTCTACGGTGCCCGGTCTGGGCATCTCGCTCGGGCGCGGCGGCGCGACGACGGCCCAGCAGGACCTCGTCAATGCGGACGCCATCCTCATCGTCGGCTCGTCGATGGCGGAAGCGCATCCCGTGGGCTTCCGCTGGGTGGTCAAGGCGCGCGAGCAGGGCACGCTCGTCATTCACGTCGATCCCCGCTTCAGCCGGACGTCGGCGCATGCGGACCTCTGGGCGCCGCTTCGCGCGGGCTCGGACATCGTGTTCTTCGGCGGACTCATCCACTTCGTGCTCACGCACGATCGCGTGTTTCGCGAATACGTCGTCCCGTACACGAATGCGTCGACGCTGGTGCACGAGGACTTCAAGGGGCCGGAGGATCTCGACGGCCTGTTTTCCGGCTGGCAGGAGGACCGGCAGGCGTACGACACCACGACGTGGCAGTACGAGCTCGACGAGCGGGGCCGGCCGCGGCGCGACGAGACGCTCAGTCATCCGCGGACGGTGTATCAGCACCTCATCCGGCACTTCGCGCGCTACACGCCCGAGATGGTCGAGCGTGTGTGCGGCATCCCTCGCGAGCGGTTCCTCGAGATCGCCGATCGGTACACGTCGTGCTCGGGCCCCGAGCGGACCGCGACGATCTGCTACGCGGTCGGGCTCACGCAGCACTCGGTCGGCGCGCAGATCGTCCGGTCCGCGGCGATTCTGCAGTTGCTGCTCGGGAACATCGGCCGGCCGGGCGGCGGCATCCTCGCGCTGCGCGGCCATGCGTCGATTCAGGGCTCCACGGATATTCCGACGCTCTACGATCTGTTGCCCGGCTATCTGCCGATGCCGGCGTTCGGGCCCGACAGCAGCACGCTCGGCCGGTACGTCGTCCGCAGCCGGACGCCGACCGGATGGTGGGGCAATTTCGACAAGTACATCGTGAGCCTGCTCAAAGCGTGGTACGGCGCCGACGCGACGCGCGAGAACGACTTCGGCTTCGGCTGGCTGCCGAGAATCTCCGGCGACCATTCGCATCAGGGCTACTGGCTGGAGATGGCAGACGGCCGCATGGATGGGCTCTTCGTCCTGGGACAGAATCCGGCCGTCGGAGCACCCAACGCGGCGCTCGAACGGCGAGCGCTCGCGAACCTGCAGTGGCTCGTAGTGCGCGACATGGTCGAAGTCGAGACGGCGTCGTTCTGGAAGGACTCACCGGAAGTGGCGTCCGGCGAAATGTCGCCGGCGAAGATCGGAACCGAGGTCTTCTTCTTCCCCGCCGCGGGTCACGCCGAGAAAGGCGGCACGTTCACGAACACACAGCGGCTGCTGCAGTGGCACGAGAAGGCGGTCGATCCGCCAGGCGAGTGCCGGTCGGACGCCTGGTTCATCTTTCAGCTCGGACGCCGGTTGAAGGCGAAGGCCGCAGACGACACGCGCACCTGGAACGCCGGCCTGCGAGCGCTGACGTGGGACTATCCGGCCGTGGGTCCTCACGGCGAGCCCGACACGGAAGCGATCCTGCGGGAGATCAATGGATATCGGGTGGAACGCGGCTCACAGGCCGAGCCGCGCTACAGCGAGCCGCGCTACGAAGGCGTAGGGCGGCCCGGGTTAGGGGCCGCCGATCAGATTCAGTCGTTCACCGAGCTCGCCGCCGATGGATCGACGGCGTGCGGGTGCTGGATCTACGCGGGTGTGTATCCCGGATCAGGCGACAATCGCGCGCGTGAGCGGAAGGCGCAGGGTCCGTACGGCCACGGCTGGGGCTACGCGTGGCCCGCGGATCGCCGCATCCTCTACAACCGCGCATCGGCGCGGCCCGACGGCCAGCCGTGGAGCGAGAGGAAGAAGCTCGTCTGGTGGGATGACAAATCGAGCGAGTGGACCGGGCTGGATACACCCGACTTCCCTCGTCTCCGGCCGCCGTCCTATCGATCGACGCCTTCGCTCGAAGGCGATGCGGCCATCGCCGGCGACACGCCGTTCATCATGCATGCAGATGGACTTGGCTGGCTCTGGGCACCAGTGGGACTGAAGGATGGCCCGCTGCCCGCGCACTACGAGCCGCTCGAATCGCCGGTCACGAACGAGTTGTACGCGCGAGCGACCAACCCGGCCGCCGATCGCCGCGAGCGTCCGGACAATCCCTGGGCCGCCTCACCCGATCCGCGTTTTCCCCACGTGCTGACGACGTACCGCCTGACGGAGCATCACACAGCCGGCGGGATGTCGCGTACGCTCTCGCGGCTCGCCGAGCTTCAACCCGCGCTCTTCTGCGAGATCTCGACGGAGCTGGCGGAGGAATGCGGGATCAGGCACGGCGCGCGGATTCGCGTCGTGACGGCGCGCGGGCAAATCGAGGCGCATGCGCTCGTCACGCCTCGTATGCGGCCGCTCGTCGTTCACGGACGTGTGGTCCATCAGATCGCCCTGCCGTGGCACTTCGGGGGGAAGGGACTCGTGACAGGCGACGTCGCCAACGATCTCATCGCGATGTCCGAGGAGCCGAACGTGAAGATCATGGAGTCGAAAGCGCTGCTGTGCCGGATTGAGACGACCTGATGCCCACATCCGGCTTCTTCACCGATTCGACCGTCTGCATCGGCTGCAAGGCCTGCGAGGTCGCGTGCAAGGAATGGAACGGCGTGCCGCACGACGGGTTCGCGTGGACCGGCATGTCGTACGACAACACCGCCGCGCTCGGGCATTCGACGTGGCGTCACGTCAAGTTCGTCGAGCGCGTGCGTGACGGGGCGCCGGCCTGGGACTTCTCGTCCGATGTCTGCAAGCACTGCGAGCACGCCGGCTGTCTCGAGGCGTGCCCGACCGGCGCGATCGTGAGAACGGAGTTTGGCGGCGTCTTCGTCCAGTCCGACGTCTGCAACGGCTGCGGCTACTGCGTCGTCGCCTGCCCGTTCGGCGTCATCGACCGGCGGCCTGACGACGGGCGCGCGTTCAAGTGCACGCTCTGCTACGACCGGCAGAAAGCGGGGCAGCAACCGGCGTGTGCGAAGGTGTGTCCGACCGAGTCGATTCAGTTCGGCGATCTCGAGGAGCTGCGCCGCCGGGCGGACGCGCGTGTCGAGACGCTTCGCGCGCGAGGGATCACGGACGCTGTCGTCTACGACCCACAGCACACGAGCGTCGGCGGCACGCACGCGATCTTTCTCGTGCGGGGCGACGTCACCGAGTACAACCTGCCTCCGAATCCTCAGGTGCCGACCGTGCTCCTGCGCGAGGCATGGCAGTCGGCCGGAATCGCAAGCGCGCTACTCCTCGTCGCAACGATCGCGGCGTTCCTGTTCAGCTGAGTGCTGCGCGGACTCGGGGTCAGCGCTCTGCGGCCGGCAGCGTCACCGCGACGCGCTTCGCCCTGACCGGAGTGAGGCAGCCCTTGGGCCCACAGGCCATGTAGCTCACCAGAATCTCCGCCTGGCTCGGCGCGCGATCGGTGAGCTCGATGGGAATGCGCAGCGTGACCGCGCCGTCCGGGTAAATCGGCAGCGTCGTCTTCAACTCCTCGATGCGGTCCAGCTTGATCGGACGATCGGCGACCGCGGCGCCGCGCGCTTTCACCGCGGAGCCAGGCGCCAGTTCGAGCCGCGTCGGCCTGCCCAGTCCGTTGACGCCGTCGAGCGGCACGTCCTTGCCGTAGACGTGCGTCTCGGCGTCCACCGGCGTGAACGTTCCTGCCAACCACGGGTCGCCAGATGAATCGCGCTCGAGGGCGAGCCTCACACCGACGCCCCGCTCGGTGAACGATGAGAGCTCAACCCACAGCTTTTTCGGCGCCCACTCCTTGAGAAATGCGAGAAGCTGCTGTGGCGTCGTGCGGCGGGTCAGTCGAACCTTGTCGTCCGTGACCGCCACGGTCTTGCCCCCCGGGTCGAGCACGACGACGGCCGGGATCCACTCCTCCGAGGTCGCCTGGTACTTCTCGACGACGTCGCCGTTCTTGTCACGGCGGCCGACGTCGATGCGCACGATATGAAAGTTCTCCGCCGCAAACGGCGCCACCGCGGGATCTTCGAACAGAGCGCCGAGAACGCGGCAGTCCGGGCACCAGTCGGCGCCGAAGTCGAGCAGCACGTGCTTGCCGTCCTTCACCGCGGCGGCCGTCGCGGCCGCGATGTCCTTCGCCGGGTCGTTCGGCGGATAGACGAGCGCAGGGGCCGACTGGGCCATCAAGGGCGGGCCTGCCCCCTCGAGGCCCAGGGCGGCTACTCCAGCGATGACGATGGCGCGCGACAAAGAGCGCATACGATCTGTCCCCCAAAAAGAAAATGGCCCGGAAAGCTGGAGCCTTCCGGGCCGAAAATCTGAAACTCTGCTGGCGGTCTAGGCGATCATCCGGCGACAACCCACAGGAACAGCGCGGCCTTCGGAGGCATTGGCCCCCAGGCTACAGGTGCACGCGCAGGTCCAGGCTGCGGACATAAAGGAGAGATCAGTATACAGGGGGTCGGAGCTCGGTCGACGGAACTTGGAGATGGGGGAGTTTTCCACAGGCGCCTTGCTTCGTTGCGCCTGTGGGAAACTCCCCCATCCTCGGGTTCCGTCGACCGAGCTCCGACCCCTTAGTCACCCCCGCCCTACAAGCGGCATTTTCGTCGCCATGACCGTCATGAATTGGACGTTGGCATCGAGCGGAAGCCCCGCGATGTAGACCACGGCGTCGACCACGTGACGGAGATCGAGCCTCGGCTCAGGTTTGACGCTGCCGTCGGCCTGCGGGACGCCGGTGGTCATTCTCGCGGTCAGATCGGTCGCCGCGTTGCCGATGTCGATCTGGCTGCACGCGATGTCGTGCTGGCGGCCGTCGAGCGACGTCGATTTCGTGAGACCGGTGATCGCGTGTTTTGTCGCGGTGTAGGGCGCGGAATTCGGTCTCGGCGCGTACGCGGAGATCGATCCGTTGTTGATGATGCGCCCGCCGCGCGGGTCCTGGTCCTTCATGAGGCGGATCGCCTGCTGGGTGCAGAGAAAGGGACCGGTGAGGTTCGTGTCAACGACGGCGCGCCACTGGTCGACGGTGAGATCTTCCAGCGGCACGCCGGGCGCGCCGATGCCGGCGTTATTGAAGAGCACGTCCAGCCGGCCGAACGTTTCCTTCGTCTTCGTGAAGAGCGCGCGAACGGCGTCAGGATCGCAGACGTCGGTGGGAACGATCAGCACTCTCGAAGCGGGCGCACCCGACTGGCTCGCGCTCTCCTGCAGCCGCTCGGCGCGCCGGCCCGCGAGCACCACTGAGTACCCGTGCTCGAGTAAACCGAGCGCGACCGCCCGGCCGATGCCGGAGCCCGCGCCTGTGACGACGGCAACGGGCGCGGGCCTCACGGGCCCGCTCGCCTGCACGCGTTGTAGATCCCCTCGACGATCTCGAGCGCCTGGTAGCCGGCTTCGCCGGACAGCAGCGGCTGCCGGCGCGCCCGGATCGCCGTCGCGAAATCCTGGAACTGACGCTCGAAGGGCGTGAGCGAGATCGCCATCGGATCGGAGGCGCCTGAGGCGACGGGCCCTGCGATCGGCGCCGGCTCGCCGGCATCGTCGCGCACGTCCCAGGTGACGAGGCGGTCACCGGAGATCACTGCGGTGCCTTTGGTGCCGTGCAGCTCGAGCCGCTCCGCGTAGCCGGGCCACAGCGCCGTCGAGGCCTGAATCACGCCCGTCGCGCCGTTCTCGTAGCGCAGCAGTGCCGAGACGACGTCCTCGGACTCGATCTTGTGCAGCGCGCCCAGTTGCCACATCGCGGAGATGTCGCGCACCGGCCCGACGAGCCATCGCAGGAGATCCACCTGATGGATCGCCTGGTTGATCAGCGCGCCGCCGCCTTCGGCCGCCCAGCTTCCTTTGATCGGACGGGAGTAGTACTCCGTGGATCGATACCACTTGATGTACGCGTCGCACTGAATCAGGCGGCCCAGCCGGCCGGCCGGAATGGCGCGCGCGAGAAACTGACTGGCGTCGTCGAAGCGATGCTGACTGACGACGCCAAGGACAATGCCGGCGTCGCGCGCGGTGTCGACCATCCGGCGCGCGACCTCGAGCGACGTCGCGATCGGCTTCTCGACCTGGATGTGCTTGCCGTGCCTCGCGCAGAGGTCGAGCGGCTGCAGGCGGAAGTCGGGAAACGTGCAGACGTCGACGATGTCCACGTCGGGGTGCCGGCAGACGTCCTCGTAGTTCTCGAAGTAGTCCGCGCCGAACTCAGTGGCGAACGTCCTCCCTGGCTCGTGCTCGAGGTTCGTGCAGGCGCGAAGCGTGAATCCAATGCTGCGATACGCGCGCGCGTGGAGTCGCGAGATCGCGCCGGTGCCAATCATGCCGATGCGCATCAGCCTCCCCCGCCGGCCAGCTTGGCGAGCTCGTCGGCGGTCCACGGCTTGGCGCGTCCTGCGGTGAGCTTGCGGATGTCGGCGATCGTTGCGGCGTCCACGGCGCTCGCCGTGTGGCCCCACTCGCGCCGGATGTACGTGAGCACGGCGGCGATTTGATCGTCGGTCAACACCGCGCCCAGCGGCGGCATCAGGCCCACCGGCCCTTCCTTGCCGTTGAGCAGAATGCGGGCGGTGATCGACGGCGAGCCGATCGCCAGCGGCGACCCGAGCAGCGTCGGCGCGATCTTCTCCATCCCGCGCCCGTCCTGCTGGTGGCAGGCCTGGCACAAGCCGCGGTAGATCTCCTGACCCGCGGCGAAACGCTTCTGTTCTTCTGGCGTGAGCGGCGTCGCCGCCGGCGCCGCGCCGGCTTTGCCCGGCCAGGTGATGCGTGCGAGCAGCGTCGTGGCACGCGATCCGAGATCGCCCGCCGGAGTGGCTGTCGAGAGCGCGACGAGCGCAGGCTCCCGGGTCAGGCGGAGCGTCGGACCGCCACCGCCGCCTCGTCCGCCCTGCCCCCCTCCTGCTGCCGCGCCGCCGGCCGCACGCCGCAGCGCGCCGCCCTGACCGCGATTCGGAAACGCGGGCGCACCGCCGGGGCCGGCTCGCTGTCCTGGCGTATTCGCATCCACCGCGGCGCGTCCCGGCGCATTCGCGCGACCTCGCCCTGTCAGGAACGCCGCGCCAAGCAGCGCGCCCTCGGCGCCACGGAGCAGCGCGGACCGCTGCCACATCGGCGTGGACGTCTGCGCCACACGCTGAAGGACGTCCTGAATCGGACCGTCTTCCGCGCGGCGGACGATCGTCCCGGTGAGCATCGTGATCGCCGCGCTTCGCTGTGGCGTCTCCTCAGTGGATTGCAGCAGCTTCTGCAACACCGCCACCTCGAGCTCGGAAAGTCCGCTGAGTGCCGCGTCCAACGTCACCGGATCGTCGCCGTGCCGCTCGAGCAACGTCACGAGCGGCGCCTGACGCATCTCGATCGGTAGCTCGCCGAGCGATGCCGCCAACTGCCGCCGGACGGCCCAATCCGGATCGTCGAGGCGCTTCAGGATGGCGGCCTGCACCGGATGACTCGCCGCGCCAAGCCACCGCTCGGCCAGCCGGACGCCCGACAGGCGAACGTCTCGAGACTGATCGTCGAGCGCGCGGATGACGGTCGCCGGCTCGAGCGGTCGATGCCGTCGAGCGTCCACAACGCGTGGAGTCGCGTGCGACCGTCGGTGGCGCTCTCGGCGAGCTTCTTCAGGTCGTTCACGACCGTCGCCGCGCCGCGCTCGACGAGCAGGCGCTGCGCCGTGTCGCGCCACCAGCCGTTCGGATGCGACAGCCGTCCCACGAGCTGCGCCGGCGTGTCTTTCGACAGCGCCGGCCGTCGATCGCGCTTCGTCGTCTCGTGCACCACGCGGTAGATGCGGCCCCGGGCGACCGGCTGCTCCAGCTTGTTCGCGATGACGTGATCGCGAAGGTATTCCGTGACGTAGCCACGATGCTGAATGACGCCGCGATAGATGTCGACGACGTACAGCGTGCCATCGGGCGCGGACGACAGGTAGACCGGCCGGAATCGCTCGTCAGTCGACGCCATGAACTCGGCGCGCTCGTAGGCCCGGGTCGCTTTCAGCGTCGTGCCGGTGTCCGAGACGATCAGCCGGCTGACGAGATTGCCCGCGGGCTCGGCGACGAACACATTGCCGTACAGATCCTTCGGCAGGCGGTCGCCGCGGTACACCGTCGGCGCGCCGACGGCCGTGAAGCTGGCGAGCGTCCCGTCCGGGCGCAACACGCCGTCCTGGTACCCGCGATTGACGCCGCGTGTCGGACGCACCGGCCACGTGACGTTCGCCTGTTCGTCGCCAATCTGCTCGTAGCTCCCGCGCGTTCGCAGCAGACTCGGATTGCGCATCAACGAGGGCGCGGGGACGAGATCGACGTAGAGCACCGACGAGTTCGTGTTCCGGTAAATGCGCCCCGCGTCGTCCATCGACACGCCCCACTGGCCGCGTGCGAGCGTGCGCCGCACCTCGAACTTGCCGTCCTTCAGGCGCAGATAGCTGTCGTGCTCCGACGTGTACATCCAGTTGTCGAGCGCCCACATCAACCCGTTGGCGTTGTGCTCGACGTTCGCTTCCCGCCTGCCGTACGTGTTGGTGACCAGATCCTTCGTGTCGGCGCGCAGATCGCCGTCCGTGTCGCGCGCGAGCCACAGGTTCGGCGGCTCAGCGACCAGCACGCCGCGGTCGAGCACCTTCAGCGCGCGCGGCAGGACGAGCCCGTCGAGGAACACCGTCCGCTTGTCCATCGCGCCGTCGTCGTTCGTGTCCTCGAGGACGACGATGCGGCCGGACGGATCGAGCTCGTTGGTGGCCGGCAGGTCCTGCATGTAGCCGGTCAGCTCGATCACCCACATGCGTCCGTCGGGATCGAAATCGATCAGCACGGGATCGACGACCATCGGCTCGCTGGCGACCAGTTCGAGGCGATATCCCGGCGGCATGAAGATCGTCTTCATCGACGCCTCGGGCGACAGCGCGGGGGATTCCGCTGAGACGGACTGAAGCGGCGGCGGCCAGGGCCGCGACCCCTGTTGGCCGGACGCGGTGACGACCGTCGCGGCTGCGAGCAGAGAAATGACGAGAAGTCTGGATGGCATCACGTGAAAGTTTACTCGGCTTGAATGTGAAACACCTCGCGCAACTCGCGCGCGACCGGACTGTGGTCGTCGTTCGACGGCATCAGGCTGCGCATCGACGTCCACCACTGCTGGCACACCTCAGTCCGGGCGATGGCCTGCCAGCGTTCTTCGCTCTCGATCTCAGCATAGGCGAACAGGTCGTTCGTCGCGGGGTCGAGAAAGATAGAGTACTCCCGAACCCCGTGCTGGAGCAGCACGGCTTCGAGCTCGGGCCAGATTGGCTGGTGCCGGCGTTCGTACTCGGCCTCGTGGCCGCGATGGACCGACATCCGGAAGGCTACCCGCATCCGTCCCTCTTGGGCCGTCGGCCGTGGGCCCTGGGCCTCAGAAGTGCGGCACGACCTTCAGATGCTCGCGGAGCAGATCCCGGCCGAAGTCACCGTTGAAGTCGCGCCACACGGAGTGGACGTGATTCCCGTTGTTCTGCACGTTGTCGAACTCGATCAGGAACGTGGGCCCCTGCACGCGGTAGTAATGCTGTTGCCCGCGCGTCGTATCGCCGGCCCAGGCAAACCCGATCTTCTCCATGCCTGCTTGCTTGATCTTCGCGAGGCGGTCGGCGGCCGTGTCGTCCGGCATGAGCGTCGTGTACGCGCCGATCACAGCCATGAGCAATTCGCGCTGCTTCGGCGTCATCGCCGAGGCCAGCAGGCCAGCCGGCGTGAGCGGGTCGATCTTGACCGCCGTCGTGGTCGCGATGTCGTTGGGCGCTTTCGCCGAAAAGATCGCGGTGGTTCGCTGCGTGTCGTCGAGCGCCAGCACGAGCGCGCGTCCGGAGTCTTCCAGATCGCCGAGAATGCGCAGGCCCTTCTTCTCGCCGTCGCGTACCTCGGCCGGGTTGGTGCCGTAGAACGCAGGGGAGTTCGCGGTCGCGCTGTTGTTGGCGACGGTGAAGTGCAGTGAGAGATGGTGGCCTTCGACCCGCCAGCCCCAGACGCCTTTCGGCGACGGCGTGCCGAAGATCGAGAAGAAGTAGAGCTCCGGATCGCGGTTCTGCCCCGCGGTGCCGCCGCGCGCGGCGTTTTCGATCGCCCGCAGGAGCGTCTCGAGATCCATGATCGCCGTGGCCGTGAGGTAGCCGCGCTGGCTTATTGCCGCCTGCAGCAGGCCACGCGCGAGCGCGCGCTGCGCCTCGCTCATTTCTTTGATCGGGACGCCCTGGCGCGGAAACTGGGACGTCGGAACGTAATGCCACCGGGTCCGGTCCTCGGCCTCGAGCGGGAACGTCGCCTTCTGGCGCAGCTCGGGCGAGAGGCCCTCGAGAAAACGTGTCGCAGCCGTCGTCATCGCCGGCGCCGACACCGCGCGTTGCGCGGCGACCACGACGGCGGCAAGGGCCGCAACAAAGACACTCAGGACGATCGCAGCGCGCGGAATCTTGTTCAGCGTCATATTTTTACCTGCTGGCGGCCCAACGTAACGCCGCGTCACGGCGTTGTCAAGCAACCGACACAGACTGAGGGTTGAAGCCGGGGCCGAGAGGATCCAGAATGCGCACCCTGGGGGTTTCGATGGCGAAGAGCCGATGGTTCGTGACTGCTGTGGTCTCAGGGGCCTTTCTTGCTGGATTTGCGCTTCGTGGAGTGGTGGCCCTGCCGGCCGCCCAGGCACAGACCGCCAATCGTGTCTTCGAAATCAGGACGTACACGGCCGCGCCGGGCAAGCTCGAGGCGCTCAAGACGCGCTTCCGCGATCACACCCTCAAGCTGTTCACGAAGCACGGCATCACGAACATCGGCTACTGGACGCCCTTGGACGCGCCGCTGTCCGAGAACACATTGGTCTACGTGATCGCCCACGCCAGCCGCGAAGCCGCCGTGAAGAGCTGGGCGGCCTTTGGCGCCGACCCGGAGTGGCAGGCCGCACGCAAGGCGTCGATGGTGGACGGCTCGCTCACGACCGGCATCACATCGATGTTCGTGACGCCGACGGACTTCTCGCCGATGAAGTGAGGGGTCAGACCGCGGGGTCAGACCCCCCGGTCTGACCCCCTACCGTCTTCGGTACGTCTTACTGAAGCCGTTTCGACTGTTTGAAACGGTGAAGGTGCCGTCGCTCTCTGCTGAGATCTTGATCCAGAACGCGGGCGTGTGCGCCGCGGCCGCCGCCGCAGCGCCGCGTCCGCCGCCTTGACCGCCACCGGCAGCAGGCGGCTGGGCTTGACCGCCGGCCGGGGGAGGCTGCGGCGGCGCCAGCGTCGCCGCGAGCGCCGCGGGATCCTCGAGATTCGCCACGAAGGCGCCTGCACTGTTGTGCTCGATGCCCGCGGTGTACGACCAGTGCAGCTGCCAGATGTCCTCGAGCCCCGGCGACGAGCGCATGATCTGCATCGCCTGGATGTTCGCGCCTTTCCGAACGCCGTTCTGCATCACCGCCACGCGCGGACGGACGCCATGCACGAGCGCCTCGGATCCCGACGCGTCGAGTCCGTGATGCGTCACGAGATACAGATCGACGGTGCCGATCGGATTGTTCGGACACATCAGCTCGCAACTCCGTATCCCACGTGCAGATCGCCGAGATCGATCGCTCGGAATTGACCGAACGTGATCAGACTGCCGACCGACTGCGCATTCTCCGGGTCCCGCGTGATGTTCTTCGGCTTCGACACGGCGCACGTCGGATTCGGCTGGCCGCCGCCTGCGAGCGGCTGCTTCAGCACGGCGCCGGCTGACGTGACGATGCGCCAGTCGAGACCGGCGATCGGCACCCGATCTCCCGGCTTCACCACGGTGTGTTTCGCCTTGCCGTACAGCTCCGCATACGTCTGCTGGAACGACGCGACCTGCTCGCGCTCTTCGACGGTCGGACCGTGATCGACGTAATGCGCAATCGGAATGCGCTTGGCCAGCTCGGCCATGCCGCCGATGTGATCGACGTGGTAGTGCGTCGAGAGCAGGTAGTCGATCTGCTTGAGTCCGACCTCGGAGATCACCTGCATGATCCGATCGGTGTCGCGTCCGCCCGGGATTGCCGCTGTCGATCAGCAGCGACTGACCCGACGGCGAGAGAAACAGCATCGCCTTCCCGCCTTCGGTGTCGACGACGTAGATCTCGAGCGCTTTCGGGTTGCGGGCCTGTTCGCGCGGAGAGCGCGAGCGACAGGGAAACCGCGACGGCAGACAGCACGACGAAGGCCACGCGCTTCATTGGTTACTCCCTACCTCGTTGAGAAACGATGCCGTAGCGTATCACCCCGCCGTACCCGTCGTACCTGTCGTACCCGTCGGACCCGTGCTAGTGTCCCGCCATGCACACACCCGTTCTCGATTCGTTTCGTCTCGACGGCAAGGTCGCGCTCGTCACCGGCGGCGCTCGCGGACTCGGCCGCACGATGGCCACGGCGCTCGCCGAAGCGGGCGCCGACATCGCGCTGGCAGGGCGATCGATCGAGCCGTGTCAGGAAGCGGCCGACGCGATCGCGAAGTCCACAGGCCGCCGTGCCGTCGCGTTTGCGGCGGACGTGACGAAGCTCGCCGACGTCGAGCGTCTCGCGAGCGACGTCGAGGGCGCGCTCGGTCGGATCGACATTCTGGTGAACAACGCGGGCATCAACATCCGCGGCCCCATCAATCAGTTGACCGAAGCCGACTGGGACACGGTCGTCGACACGAACCTGAAGGGCCCGTTTCTCTGCGCGCGTGCCGTCGGACCAGGCATGGTGCGCCGCGGCTGGGGCCGCGTCATCAACCTGGGATCCGTCCTGGGCGTGATCGCGCTCGCCTGGCCGCGCGCCGTACGCGTCGTCAAAAGCCGGCGTGATCAACCTGACGCGCGTGCTCGCGCTCGAGTGGGCCGGCACCGGTGTCACGGCCAACGCGATCTGCCCAGGCGCCTTCGCCACGGAGATGAACCGTCAACTGCTCAACGATCCCGCGAAGTATCAGGAGTTCGTCGCGCGCATCCCGATGGGCCGGTGGGGCGAGCTCGACGAGCTGGCCGGCGCCGTCGTGTTCCTCGCGTCGCCGGCCGCGGCGTACGTCACCGGTACTGCGCTCTTCGTCGACGGTGGATGGACCGCGAGATAAGGCGTCTTCTTTTCTAGTTGCGTCTGCGGCCCCGACCTCGCGAACGCGCGTCCGCGACGGCTCGCTACGCTAGCCTGCGGGCCGTCCACGATCGCTGCCTTCACGCCGCTCGAGCCGCTGGCTCTCTCCGCTCGATCGGCGTGTGCGAGTCGAGAAACAGCCAGCAGACGGCGCCGATGAGATAAATCGCGGCGGAAATGTAGAACGTCATCGTCCAGTTGCCCGACGACCACGTGAGCAGATAGCCGACGAAGATGACCGACGACGCGCCGGCGATGCTGCCCATCATGTTCATGGCGCCGGACACCGTGCCGGCGTAGCGGCCGCCGACGTCCATGCGTGCCCGCCCAGGCGGCCGGCATCACGAAGTCATTGAAGAATCCGGCGAGCCCGAGCACGAACATCGCCTGTCACCGGATCGGCGATGCCGGTGAAGATGACGATGCAGATCGACGCGCCGACGAAGCCGGTGATCGCAATGATGCGGCGCGCGATGGCGATGCCGCCGAACCTGCGCGCGAGCCGCGGAATTGCCGCGGCCGAGACCAGACACCCGAGGCCGCCGAGCAGCAACGGCAGGCCGGCGAGAATCGCGCCCATCCGGAAACTCGTGCCGCGCGCGCTCCGAGGTACGTCGGCAGCCAGTTGATGTAGAAGAACCAGCCGTACGCGAGACACATGTACTGCAGCGACAGCAGCCACACGGACGGCCGCGAGAAGATCTGACGCCAGGGCACTCCGGATTTGGCGACGGCGGTGTCTCGCGCCGGCGGGAGCAGCGCGAGCTTCGGCCTGGTTCACGGCCGGATGCGTGGCGGGATCGTCGCGATACCAGCGGTAGAACAGCACCGCCCAGATCACGCCGATCGCTCCGAAGATCTCGAAGGTCCGCCGCCACGAGACGAGCTCGATCAAACTGACGACGAGCAGCGGCGTGAACGCGCCGGCGACGCGCGTCGAGAGCCACACGATCGCCTGCGCACGTTCGCGTTCCTTCACCGGCAGCCACGTCGTGAGCATGCGCGTCAGGTTTGGAAACGCGCCGGCCTCGCCGGCGCCGAACAACCCGCGCGTCACGATCAACGCGGTGGCGCTCCAGTACCCAGCCGGTCGCGGCCGTGAACAGCGACCACCAGATGACGATGCGCATCAGCACCCTGCGAGGGCCGATGCGGTCGCCCATCCAGCCGCCGGGGATCTCGAAGAGCGCGTAGGCCCACGCAAAGATGCCGAGCACCCACCCGCGCTGAACGTCGGTCAGGCCGAACTCCTTGCTGATGAAGGGCAACGCCTGCGAGATGCTCACGCGATCGATGTACGTGATGACCGCGAGCGTCACCGCAAACGTAATGACGACGTATCGGGCGCGGGTCGGCGCGGTTGTCATCGGTGGCGGCGAGTATACTTCGGCAATGGCTGAGAAAAAGAAGAGGACGTACCGCTCGTCCGAGTGGTTCGGCAAGCTCGACAAGGACGGCTTCATTCACCGGAGCTGGGTGGGACGCGCGCTGCCGGGCGACGTGTTCGACGGCCGGCCGATCATCGGCATCTGCAACACGTGGTCCGACCTGACGCCCTGCAACGGGCACTTTCGCGAGCTCGCCGAACACGTGAAGCGCGGCGTGTGGGAAGCCGGCGGGCTGCCGTTCGAGTTTCCCGTCATGTCCACCGGCGAGACGAGCCTGCGGCCGACGGCGATGCTCTTCCGCAATCTCGTCAGCATGGACGTCGAAGAGTCGATCCGCGGCAACCCCCTCGACGGCGTCGTGCTGCTCTGCGGCTGCGACAAGACGACGCCCTCGCTCGTGATGGGCGCGGCCAGTTGCGACCTGCCGGCGCTCGTCGTCTCGGGCGGCCCGATGCTGAACGGCAACTATCGAGGCAAGCCGATCGGATCGGGCACCGACGTCTGGCGCTTCAGCGAAGAGGTCAAGGCCGGCAAGATGAGCCCAGCAGGAGTTCTTCGAGGCCGAGTCGTGCATGTCGCGATCGAGCGGGACCTGCATGGTCATGGGCACCGCGTCGACGATGGCCACGGTCGTGGACGCGCTCGGTCTGGGTCTGCCGCACAACGCGGCGATTCCTGCCGTCGACTCGCGCCGTTACGCGCTCGCGCACCAGGCCGGCCGCCGCATCGTCGAGCTCGTCGAACAGGACGTGCGGATCTCGAAGATCCTCACGCGCGAGGCGTTCGAGAACGCGATTCGCGTGAACGGCGCCGTCGGCGGATCGACCAACGCCGTCATTCATCTGCTGGCGATTGCCGGGCGCGTCGGCGTGCCGCTGACGCTCGACGACTGGGACACGCTCGGCCGCGACGTGCCGACGCTCGTCGATCTCATGCCGTCGGGGCGCTTCCTGATGGAGGACTTCTACTACGCCGGCGGCCTGCCGGCGGTGATGCGCACCCTCGGCGAGCACGGCCTGCTCCACCGCGACGCGCTCACGGTGAACGGCCGGACGCAGTGGGAGAACTGCCAGCGACGCGCCGACGTGGAATGCACGACGTGATTCGGCCGATCGATCGACCGATGGTCGCGCACGGCGGCATCGCCGTGCTGCGCGGCAATCTCGCGCCGGACGGCGCGGTGCTGAAGCCGTCGGCCGCCTCACCGCACCTGATGCGTCATCGCGGCCGCGCGGTCGTCTTCGAGAACATCGAGCACTACAAGGCGCGCATCGCCGATCCGGCGCTCGACGTCGACTCGCGACTCGGTGCTCGTGCTTGAAAGGCTGCGGGCCGAAGGGCTATCCGGGCATGGCCGAAGTCGGCAACATGGGCCTGCCGCCGAAGGTCCTGAAGCGAAGGCGTCACCGACATGGTGCGAATCTCCGACGCGCGCATGAGCGGCACGGCGTACGGCACGGTCATCCTGCACGTGTCGCCCGAAGCCGCTGTCGGCGGGCCGCTCGCGCTCGTACGCGACGGCGATACGATCGAGCTCGATGTGGAGGCGCGACGGCTGCATCTGGCCGTTGACGACGGCGAGTTGGCGCGGCGCCGGGCCGAGTGGCGCGCGCCCGCCGGCGCCCGCGGGCGGCTACGCCGGGCTGTACGTCAAGCACGTGCAGCAGGCCGATCGCGGCGCCGACTTCGATTTTCTCGTCGGGTGCCGTGGCAGCACGGTCGCACGTGATTCACATTGATGGCGGATCGCGGTCCGCAAACCGTGAACGCGCTACGAAAGCGCGTTCGTGTCGTAGGGCGGGCCGGGTTCTGGCCCGTCGCTTTTTCGGCCGGGTTCTGGCCGTCTAGAGCGTTGCCGAAGGCTTTGCCCCGAATCGTATGGCGTGCCGGGTTCATGGCGCCGTCCGGAGAAGGAGACTATGAAGCTCGTTCGTTACGGACAACCTGGTGAGGAGAAGCCCGGCCTCGTCGATGCCGACGGCCACCTTCGCGATCTGTCCATCGTCGCCGGCGACATCGCGGGCAAGACGCTCATGCCGGAGGCGATGGCGCACCTCGCGGGTATCGATCCGACGAGCCTGCCGCGCGTGACCGGATCGCCGCGGATCGGGCCGTGTGTGGGTCACGTCGGCAAGTTCGTCTGCATCGGGTTGAACTACGCCGATCACGCCGCCGAGTCGGGAATGGCCGTGCCGCGCGAGCCCGTGGTCTTCATGAAAGCGACCTCGTGCATCTCGGGACCGTACGACGACATCGTCCTGCCGCGCGGATCGGAGAAGACCGACTGGGAGGTCGAGCTCGGAGTCGTCATCGGCAAACCCGCCAAGTACGTGACGGAAGAGGACGCGCTGTCACACGTCGCCGGCTACTGCATCGTGAACGACGTCTCAGAGCGTGCGTTCCAGCTCGAGGGCACCGGACAGTGGGTCAAAGGCAAGAGCGCGGACACCTTCGGCCCGCTCGGACCGTGGCTCGTCACGCCCGACGAAGTGCCCGGACACGCAGAATCTCGGCATGTGGCTCGAGGTGGACGGGAAGCGATACCAGAACGGCTCGACGCGCACGATGGTCTTCGGCGTCGCGCATCTCGTGAGCTATCTCAGCCGCTACATGAGCCTGCAATCAGGCGACATCATCAGCACCGGCACGCCGCCGGGCGTCGGCCACGGGCAGAAACCGCCCGTCTATCTGCGCGCCGGAAACGAAGTGCGGCTCGGGATCGACGGGTTGGGAGAGCAGAAACAGAAAGTCGTCGCATAGGTCGTGCCTAAACTAGCCTTCGCGAGGTCGACCTCCAGAAAACCCTTCACTCGCTGCGCAGTGCTTCCACGGGATTGACGCGCGCCGCGCCACGCGCCGGTACCCAACTGGCCAGCAGCGCGACCCCCGAGAGAATGCTGATGGCCAGGACCAGGCTCATGGGGTCGGCGGGGCCGACGCCGAACAGCCGGTGCCGGATCAACTGTGCCAGGAACAAACCCAATCCGACGCCCGCGAGGCTGCCGGCGATGGCCAGCGCCAATCCCCGCCGGAGCACCAGCCGCAGCACGTCGCCGGGAACCGCGCCGAGCGCCATGCGCACGCCGATCTCGCGGGTTCGTTGGCTGACCGCGTATGACATCGCTCCATAGAGACCGACGGCAGCAAGCAGCAGGGCCGAGCCGGCGAGCTCGAGGGCAATGGTCATCGCCAGCCGATCGTCGTTGACGTTCAGGTCGGCCTGCTCGCGCAGCGTGCGCGCGCGCGTGATCGGCACGTTTCCATCAACCTCGACGAGGGTTCGGCGCAGAACGTCGAGGAGGGCCGCTGGCGGGCCCGTTGTCCGCACGTGGAAAGCGCCGGGTCCCGGCGACGACTGCGACTGGGCAAGGTAGAACGTCGGCCCGGTCTCGTCCCGCAGATTGCGGTACGTCACGTCGGGAACGACGCCGACCACGGTGACCGGGGCCTCCGGCCCGAGCGAGAACTGATTCCCGACGGCGCGCATCCGCGGCCAGTAGCGTCTGGCCATCGTCTCGTTGATCACGCCGGACAACGGCGCGCCGCGGACGTCGGTTGCATCGAAGACGCGTCCGTCCTTCGGCGCGAGGCCCATCGCTTCGAAGTAGCCGGCCGAAACACGGTTGAAGTTGATTTCCATGTCTTCGCCGGCCGCCGCCTGGTACCCGGGGATCGCGATCGTGGTCCGCGAACCGCCGAAGTCCAGAGGGACCACACGCGCAAATCCGACGGCGCGCACGCCGGGCACGGCCGACAGCCGGGCCGCCGCCGCATCGAGATAGACCGCCGTGCGCGGACGATCGTACTGTGCCGCCGCCGGGGCCACTTCGAGCACCGCAAGATGCTCGAGGTCGAATCCGGTCGGCAGCGTCCGCAGGTTGTAGAGCGTCCGGACGAGCAGCGTCGCCACGACGACGAGCGAGAGCGACAGCGCGAACTGCGCGACGACCAGCCCGTGACGGACGAGCGCGCGGCTGCGGCTCGGCGAGGCGCTGCGGCCGGCCTCGGCGAGCGCGGGCGTGAGCGAGTGACGCAGCGTCGCCACGATCGGCACGAGCCCGAAACATGCCGTCGCCGCGAGCCCGAGCGCCGCGGTGAAGGTGAGCACCCGCCAGTCCGGCGACACGTCGAGCGTCACGGCCTCGCCGAAGCTCGCCATGAGCGGCAGGGCCAGCTTGGTCGCGACACTGGCCACGCCCAGAGAGATGATGGCGGCGCCGGCGCCGAGCAAGATTGCCTCGGACAGGAGCAGGCGCATCAGGCGTCCGCGGCTCGCGCCGAGAGCGGTCCGCAGCGCCAGTTCGCGCTCCCGTTCAGTCGCGCGCGCGAGCAGCAGCCCAGCTACATTCGCGCAGGCCACCAGGAGCACCAGTCCCGCGGCGGCCAGCAGCATCGTCAACGGCGACGCCGTCGTCTGTGGCAGGAACGAGTCGCCCTGCCGGCCGGATTGCACCGCAAATCTCCGGTTGCGCGCGCGCGTCGGCGTCTTCGGCAGACCCGCCTCGATCCGATCGAGCTCGTCTCCGGCCTTCGCGAACGTCGATTCAGGCCGCAGGCGTCCGACGAGCGTCAGCCAGCTGAGCGTCGGTCTCGAGAGGAAGTCAGGGCCATCCGACGGATTCAGGATCTTCTTGAGACCGGAGCGGCGCCCAGAATCTGACGTCCCGCCCCACTTCCATGCCGCGGAACGGCGCCGCAGCGACACCGACGATCTCGAACGTCTGCCGATTGAGCACCACCGTCCGGCCGGTGATTCCCGCTCCCTGCGGCCGGAGCCACAGCGACTCGCTCACGACGACGACCTGCGATCCGCCGGGGTCGTCGTCGGCCGGGCTGAGGCCGCGGCCCTCGAGCATGCGGATGCCGAGCGTCGGAAAGTAGCTGCCGGACACGAGCTCGCCGGCGACGATCTCCGCCCCCTGCGATTGTCCGATCGTCGCGTCGGCGCGGCTGTACGCGACGAGATCGACGAAGCTCTTCTGCGCGGCACGAAACTCCGTGAAGTCGGCATACGAGAAATTGTGATTCATGCCGCTCTCGCGCTGCTCGAGAACGAGCGCGAGCCGGTCCGGATCGGTCACCGGGAGCGGCCGGAACAGCACTGCGTTGAGCAGGCCGAAGACCACCGTCGCGGCGCTCATGCCGACGACGAGCGAGATCATGGCCACGGCGGTGACGAGCGGCCGTCGACGGACCATCCGCCAGCCGAACCTGACATCCTGCAGAAGGGAGGTCATGCGCGCTCCTTTGGCGTCTTGCAGCACACTCTCGCGATCGGGCCGCAGGCGCCCGATCGCATCAGTCACCGAACCGAGGGCCTGACGCCAGTACCAGCGGCGCGCGCTGCCCGCGCCAAGCGTCCGGTGCCTGAGCACGAATTCCTCGGTGAGATCCCCGAGCACGACCTGCCGGTCGCGCGCTCTCGTCACGAGCCCGACGAGCCATTCGGCGACGCGCGGAGTCTCCGGCCGGCCGTTCATGGTGAATCCCGATGCCGCACCCGCATCAGCGACTGCCTCGCCGTGCGCTCCGCAGGTCCGGCTTCAGGCCGGCCCACATCCGCTCGAACTGCTCGCGTGCTCGCCTGAGCGCTGTCGCGCCCGCTGCCTGCAGCGAGTAGTGGCGGCGCGAACGGCCGCCTCTCTCGGGCACCGGATCGGACATCTCGGACCGCAGGTATCCCTTGCGCTCGAGCCGATCCAGCGCGGTGTAGAGCGCGCCCACGGCGATCGTCCGGCCGGTGCGCGACTCGATCTCCTGCCGGATCGGCACACCGTAGGCGCCGTCGCCCAGGTGGGCGATCGCGAGCAGCAACGTCTGCTCGAACTCTCCGAGGCTCTCGTGCCTGGTCGGCGGCGGCTTCAAGATTTGTCCTTCAGCGTAGTAGTAATAGGCAGAGTTTACTCCGACTCAGGCTCGTACTTCAATCATGTCACTGGGTCTAGCCCCGTCCGCGCCCACGCCCTCGCGCGATCGGATTCGCCAGCGCGTCGATCGGCCACTTCGCCGCCCACGCGATGGCGCGCAGGATCATCGGCTGAACTACCGGATTTTCGAAGTTCGCGTAAGCGTGTCCCTGCATCCAGACGAACGCGCGATAGCTCGGACCGAGACTGAACGAGCGTTCGTACGTCCAGATCTGCGGGACGACTTCGCCCACGTGCGTCCCGGCGCTGTTGCTCTTCGGCATCGGCGCCGTCGCCAGCACGCGCATGCCAGGATTCGCCTGGACGTTCGGCTTGGTCAGCAGGAAGAACGCCTCGTCGTCGATCTTGAAGTCCGACACGCCCTGCATGATCGGGTGCGCCTTGTCGGTGATCGTGTAGGCGATCTCGCCGGCGGAGAAATTCGTCTCGCCGTGGCGCTTGGCGCCGCCGAGGATGTTGGCCTGGTACTGCGGGTCGTCGCCGCAGAGCGTGTCGTGGAAGCTCACGAGGCCGCCGCCTCGTCTGAGAAACGCTTCGAGCGCGCCCTTCTCCTCAGTGGTCATGTAGCCGGCATCGCCTTTGTACATCACGATGACGTTGACGCCGGCGAGCTCCGCCGTCGACGGGAAGTGCAGACTGCCGTCGACGACCGCGCCGCGGTCGGTGAGGATCTTGCTCCAGTCGGCCAGGAACTGCGGGTAGTCGTGCTGCCCCGGCGCGTGCGACTTGATGCCGGCGCGAATGTAGACGTGGAGCGGCGGCCATGCCCCCGTGGGCGATCCGGCCGGCGGCGCGGCGGCAGAGGGCACGGGCTCCTGCGGCGCGGCGCCTCGGCCCTGCTGCGCCTCGATCGGCCTGAGCAGCGTCACGGCCGCCACGCTTGCCGCGACGACGAGCAGCGAGAGTTTCCTGACAGTCATGACGCCCTCCTGAAGGCGGACCGCAAACCGGTCCGCCCTACGTTCCGCGCTACAACATCGGCGGGCCTCAGCCCGGCCCGCCCTACGTCCCGCCGAAGCGCGTTAGCGCGAAGGCGGACCACCGCCACCGCGGCCACCCAGCATGCGCGAAAGTTCTTCTTCCGTCCACGGCCGCTTGCGGGCGGCGGTGAGTTGCCGAGTCTCGAGCACATCGTCAGGGACGACGGCTGCTGCCGTATGCCCCCACTCGCGGCGAATGTACGTCAGGACGGACGCGATCTGCTCGTCGGTCAGCGTGGCGAGCGGCGGCATGAGCCCCGTCGGCCCTTCCTTGCCGGCGAGCAGAATCCTGACCGCGATCGCTGAATTCCCGATCACGTAGCGCGAGTTCACGAGGCTGGGCGCGATCTTTTCCTTGCCCGTGCCGTCCGGCTGATGGCACGCGGCGCAGGTGTTCTTGTAGATTTCCTGGCCGGCGGCGAAGCGCTTCGCATCTTCAGGCGTCAGCCGCGGCGGCGCTGCGGCCGTCACTGGTTTCCCGGGCCACGTCACGAGCGCGGCCACGCGCCGCGCGGACTCTGCGAGATCGCTCTGGGCGCCGGCCGAGAGCGACGTCAGCGCGACCGGCTCGCGCGTAAGCGCGAAGCCACCACCGGGCGCTCCGCCTCGTCCGCGGCCGCCGCCCGCCCCGCGTCCACCGCCGCGTCCGCCGCCACCTTGCAGGCCGCTCTCGAGACCGGTGAGGATCGCGAGCCGCTGGGCAGTGGGCCGGCCAGCATCCGCGGCGGCCTCGAAGAGCTTCTGCACCGCCGGCTCGTCGCGGCTGCGACCGACCGCGCCCGCGAGCATGGTGATCGCATCATCAGGACCTCGGAGGTCGCTGCTACGGTTTTTCGTACCTACGACCTCCGAGGTCATCCGCTCCAGCGCGATCGCTTCCAGACCGGCGAGTCCGCTGATCGTCACATCGACGGTGATTGGATCGTCGCCGTACTTCTGGAGCACAGTGACGAGCGGCGCCGGCCGCGCGTCCTTCGGCAATTCACCGAGCGACGCGGCGACCTGGCGGCGCACGATCCAATTGCGATCGTCGACGAGCTTCGTCACGGCTGCCTGGAGCGGATGATTGGGCTCGGTGAGCCACCGTTCGGCGAGCCGTGCGCCGGCGGCGCGAACATCGGGTGACGCGTCGCGAAGCGCGCCGTCGACCTGCGCGATCTCGATCGCGTCCAATCCATCGAGCGTCCACAGCGCATGCAGCTTCGTGCGGAAGTCCGGGGCTTTGGCCGCCAGCGTCTTCAGCTCGGGGACGACCGACAGATCGCGGCGCTGCACGAGCAGTTGCTGCGCTGTATCGCGCCACCAGCCGTTCGGATGCGAGAGCGCCTTCACCAGACCGGCTGCGGACTCTTTCGACAACGCCGGCTTGCGATCGCGCTTCGTCGTCGCATGGGTGATGCGCCAGATGCGGCCGAGACCGACGGGCAACTCGAGTTTGTGGTGCTTGATGTACTCCTGCAGATACTCCGTCTGATACGCGATGTCCTGCACGACGCCGCGGTACATGTCGACGACGTACAGTGTGCCGTCCGGGCCCGACGCGAGATTAACGGGCCGCAGGCGCTCGTCGGAGGACGCGAAGATCTCGCCCTTCTCGTAGCCGTTCGTCGCCGTCATGCGACCCGTCCCGTCGTCCACCATCACGAGCCGATGGACGAGGTTCGTCACCGAGTCTGTGACGAAGACGTTGCCATGCAGGTCTTTCGGAAGACGATCGCCGCGGTACACGACGGGCGATCCGGCGCTCAGCAGCATGACCGACGAGTGGTCGGACCGGAAGAACTGGTCGCGGTAGCCGCGATTGGCGCCACGCGTCGGACGCACGGGCCAGACGACGGCGTCTTCGATGGAGATGACGGGCTCATAGAGCCCGCGCGTCCGCAGACCGTTCGGGTTTCTCAGAAAGTAGCGCGCGGCCACGAAGTCCACGAACAGCGGCGCGCTGTTGACGTTGCGGTAGAGGCGGCCCGCGTCGTCCATCGAGCCGCCCCACTGTCCGCGGTTCAACGTCGGCATCACCTCGAACTTGCCGTTCCTGAACCGCAGGTGCCAGTCGTGCTCGGACGTGTAGATCCAGTTGTCGAGTCCCCAAACGAGGCCGTTCGCGTTGTGCTCGATGTTCGCTTCGAGCCGGCCGTAGGTGTTGCTGATGAGCTGCTTGTCGTCAGCTTTCAAGTCGCCGTTCGTGTCTTTCATCAGCCACAGATTCGGCGGCTCGCCAATGAGCACTGCGCCGTCGATCGCCTTGATCGCGCGCGGCAGGATGAGGCCGTCGGCGAACACCGTGCGCTTGTCCATCACGCCGTTGTCGTCGGTGTCCTCGAGCACGACGGCGCGGCAGATCGGATCGCGCGAGTCGCGCATCGTCACGTCCATCGCGAACGCGGGCATCTCGAGCACCCACATCCGGCCGTCGGCGTCGAAGTCGATGGCAATCGGATCCTGGACGAGCGGCTCCTTCGCGACGAGCTCGGCGCGATAGCCGGGCGGCAGGACGATGGTCTTCTGTGATTCTTCGGCGGTCAGGACGGGCGCGCCGTCGGTGTCGGCCACGACGGGCGGCGGCCAGGCCGGGCGATTCTGCCACCCGAATCCGACCGCGACCGGCATGGCCGCGACGAGCACTGCGATCGCCAACCGGCGCGTCATCGTCCTGTCCTCGAGGGTTACTGTACCGGCACCAGACGAATCACGGTGCCGGGCGTGGATTGCGAGAGAGACTGGCCGGGCAGTTGAAGCGCGATGTAGAAGAGACCGTCCGGGCCCTGCACCACATCGCGCACTCGGCCGAACTGATTGAACACGATCTCCTGCGCGGTCACCTTGCCGGACGCGACTTCGAGCCGCCGCAACTGCTGACCTCCGAGCCCGCTGACGAACAGATTGTTACGCCACCCTGGATATCGCGTCCCCGTGTAGAACGCGATGCCGGCAGGCGCGATCGTCGGCGTGTAGTAGACGATTGGCGCTTCCATCCCGGCCTGGGTGCGACTCGTGATGCCCGGCCACAGGCCGTGCGTGATCACGCCCCACCCGTAGTTCCGGCCCGGCTGGAGGATGTTGATCTCGTCTCCGCCCTGCGGCCCGTGCTCTGACTCCCACAACTGCCCCGTCACGGGATCCCACGCCAGGCCCTGCGGGTTTCGATTCCCATAGGTCCAGATCGTCGGGACCACGCCCGGCTTGCCTGCGAACGGATTGTCCTTCGGCACCGAGCCGTCGTCGTTCACGCGATGGATCTTGCCGGTGACTTTGGAGAGGTCCTGCGCGTCGGCCATCACGTTGCGCTCACCGAGCGTCCAGAACAGATGATTCTGGCGGTCGAAGATGAATCGCGATCCGTAGTGACTGTTGTTGGTCGTGTAGAGCTCCGGCGCAGCGCGGTAGAGCACCTGCTCCTCCACCCACTCGTTGTTCTTGATCTTGCCGCGCACGATGACCGTCATCGACGGGATGCTGGGCGGCTGATTGCCGCGTCCTCGTCCGGGTGGCGCGGCGGCGGCGGGATCGGGCGCAGGCGCCGGGGGCGGCGGCGTGTAGTTGGGCACCGGCTCCGAGTACGAAAGATAGATCCAGCCGTTCTTCGCGTACTGCGGGTGGACTTCGACGTCGAACATCCCGCCGTCCTGCCGTTCCCAGACCTTCGGCGTGCCCTTGACGGGTTCAGGCAGGAGCTTGCCCTTCTCGATCACCCGCAGGCGACCCGGACGCTCGGTGACGAGCAGCCGCCCGTCGGGCAGAAACGCGAGCCCCCACGGCGTCTCGAGATCGCGCGCGACGACTTCGATCTTGAACGTCTGCTTCGCCGACTTGATGACCTGGCCGTCGGGATCGGGAACGTACTCGGGGCGGCCCTTGATCTCGGCCGCGCGGGTCCGCATGTAATAGACGAGCTGCCAGATCTGCTGCGCGTCGAGCTTGTCGGCCAGGCTGTTCATGTCGGTGCCCGGCACGCCATCCCGAATGGCCTTGGCGAGACTCTCGTCGTCCCGCTTACTGAGCCACGCCTCGTCGAGCACGTTCACCGCGCGCGCCGGGCCGGCGCCGGTGCCGTGACAGCTCGCGCACTGTTCGGTGTAGAGCATCGCGCCGGCACCGCCGCGCCCGCCGCCACGTCCGCCCTGCGGCGCCTGCGGCGGCGCGGGCGCTCCCGCACCTGCGACCTGCGCGTCAGTCGCGTGACCGATGCTGCCCAGGCACATCGCGACCAGCAAGATCGCGAGCCCGGCGAATCGAATGAGCGGTGAGTGCTTTTGCCTCATGATGCGCATGCGCGGTCGCGTCCCCCTCACGCGGCCCTGTTTCTTGCCGCGTGTGATCAAGAGGTGTAGACTCCCGAATCTCGGACACTAATGTATTCGATTTCAGCCGGGCAAGTCAGTCACTGCTGGAATGGGGTCAGGTCTTGTTTTGCCACATGGCATGGTGGGGTCTGACCCCCACCTGTCATGAAGCCTATCCTCCGCATCGCCCTGCTCGGGCAGGGCTTCATGGGCAAAGCGCATTCAAACGCGTACTGCCAGGCGGGCCATTTCTTCGATCTGCCCTACCGGCTTCGCCGGACGCTGCTCTGCGGCCGCGACGCGACGTCGCTCACCGCGATGGCCGACCGCTGGGGCTGGGAGTCCACGTCCACCGACTGGCGCTCCGCGATCGCGCGCGACGACATCGACGTCGTGGACATCGCGCTGCCGAATCATCTGCACGCGCCGGCCGCGATCGCCGCCGCCGAGGCCGGCAAGATCGTCCTGTGTGAGAAGCCGCTGGCGCTGTCGGTAGACGAAGCCCGCACGATGGCCCACGCGGCGCGCGGCGTCCGGACAATGGTCTGGTTCAACTACCGGCGGGTGCCGGCCATCGCGTACGCCCGGCAGCTCATCGCCGATGGCCGCCTCGGCCAGGTGTTTCACTACGACGCGGCGTACCGGCAGCAGTGGGGCGCGGACCTCTCGCGCGCGGCGACGTGGAAGATGGATCCCGCGCAGGCCGGATCCGGCGTCGCCGACGACCTCATGAGCCACCTGCTCGACACTGCCTTCTATCTGAACGGCCCGATCGCGGACGGCATAGCGACGTCGCGCACGTACGCGCCCGGCCGCGCCGTCGAGGACGCTGTCGTCGCGATTGCGAACTTCGCGAACGGCAGCGTGGGAACCTTCGAGGCGACGCGCTTCGGCATCGGCTGCAAGAACGCCAACAGCTTTCAAATCCACGGATCGGGCGGCATGCTCCGCTTCAATCTGGAGCGGCTGAACCATCTCGAGTTCGTGGACGCCTCGAATCCGTCCACCGAGCAGGGCCCGCGCGATCTGCTCGTCACGGATCTCGAGCATCCGATCTTCGGCGCCTTCTGGCGGCCCGGACACATCGTCGGCTACGAGCACACGTTCATCGCCGCCCTGGCCGAGTTCCTTGCGTGTCTCTCGCGCGACGAGGCATTCCATCCGGACTTCGGCGACGGCCTCGCCGTGCAGCAGGGCCTCGACGCATTTCATCGGTCGATCACATCGCGGCAGTGGACCCGCGTGGCGGAGAACTGAAAATCGAAATTGGTAGTCACCAATCAGTCAAGGTTCCGTCCAGTTTTCGATTGATTGGCAAGTACGCGCGCTCGTACGGAAATCTCGCGGCGAGCGCTTCGTTGAAGTCCACGCCGTGACCGGGACGTTCCCCGGGATGCAGGTAGCCTTTGTCGAACGACCAGGCGTGAGGAAACACCTCGTTGGTCTCGGCGGAGTGCGGCATGTACTCCTGGATGCCGAAGTTGTGCACCGACAGGTCGAAGTGCAGGGCCGCGCCCATGGTGATGGGCGAGAGATCGGTCGCGCCGTGGCAGCCCATCCGCACGTGATGCATGCCGGCAAACGCCGCCGCTTTTCTCAACGGCGTGATGCCGCCACCGTGCAGGACGGTCATTCTCAGGTAGTCGATGAGCTGTTCGCTGATGAGCGTCTTCGCATCCCAGACCGAGTCGAAGATCTCGCCTGCCGCAATCGGCGTTGTCGTGTGCTGCCGGATGACGCGATAGCCTTCCTGGAGCTCGGCGGGCGTCGGGTCTTCCATCCAGAACAGGTGAAACGGCTCGAGCGCCTTTCCCAGTCCCGCCGCTTCGATGGGCGTCAGCCGGTGATGGCAGTCGTGCAACAGGAGCACGTCGTCGCCGAAGCGCTTGCGCAACTCGGCGAACAGCTTCGGGACATGTAAGAGGTATTTCTCGGTCGACCAGCTGTGCTCCGACGGCAGCTTGCGCTCGGCGGGTTCGTACGGCGTTCCGTCACGCGACACGCCGTACGTCGAGGGCAAGCCCGGAATGCCGCACTGCCCGCGAACGGCGAGAAAGCCCTCGTCCAGATGCCTCGCGACCTCGTCGGCGGTTTCTGCGATGTCACGGCCGTTGGCATGCCCGTACGCCATCACCCCCGTTCGACTCCGGCCGCCGAGCAGGTTGTAGAGCGGCGTGTTGAGCGCCTTGCCCTTGAGGTCCCAGAGCGCGACGTCCACCGCCGAGATCGCGGTCATCGTCACCGGGCCCTTGCGCCAGTAGGCGCCGCGGTAGAGGTACTGCCAGATGTCTTCCGTCTGAGACGGGTCACGGCCGATGAGGCACGGCACGACGTGGTCGGAAAGATAGCTCGCGACGGCCAGCTCGCGGCCGTTCAGCGTCGCGTCGCCCAGCCCGTAGAGTCCTTCATCGGTCTCGATGCGAAGCGTGACGAAATTGCGCCCCGGCGAGCAGACGAAGACGCGTGCATCAGTGATTTTCATGAGGGGACAGGTAGTCTCCGATCTGCGCGGAAACTCCTGCAACATAGAGTCACAGTGCTCGCACCGAGTTTTCGCAAATCTGTGAGACCCCGTCCCCTTGCTGACCCTCGCTGCCATCACCGACGAGTTCTCCCCGAATCTCGAGACCGCCCTTCAGGCCATGGCCGAGATCGGCATGACCGGCGTGGAGCTGCGCGTCGTCTGGGGCAAGAACATCCTCGATCTGTCCGATGACGAAGTGGATCGGGTGACGGCGCTCGTCGCGGCGCGTGGGATGCGCATCCTGTCGATTGCGTCGCCGGTGCTGAAGTGCGAGCTGCCGGACGCGCCGCCGATCGACGAACGCCTGCAGCAGGATGTCTTCGGGTCGCGCTACAGCTTCGCGGATCAGCCGAAGCTCGCAGAACGGGCATTTTCGATCGCGCGGCGTACGGGCGCCCGAATCGTCCGGGTGTTCTCCTATTGGCGGACGGTCGACCCCGCTCGCTGTTTCGATCGCATCGTCTCGGCGCTCGACGAGCTCGGATCCCAGGCCGCGCCGCGCGGCCTCGTGATCGGCCTCGAGAACGAGCATGCCTGCAACGTCGCGACCGGCCAGGAAGCGGCGCGCGTCCTCGCGGCGCTCGATCATCCGGCGGTCCAGCTCGTGTGGGACCCCGCCAACGCGTCGATCCTGGGCGAACGGCCGTATCCCGACGGCTACGACCAGCTGCCGGCCGGCCGCATCGTCCATGTCCACGCGAAGGATTGTCACGTCCATCACCACACCCCGACCTGGGGGCCGATTGGCGAGATGAGCATCGACTGGGCGGGCCAGATCGAGGCGTTGGTCCGCGACGGGTACCAGGGGGCGATCAGCCTCGAAACCCACTGGAAAGGCCCCAACGGCGACAAGTTGGAAGCGAGCCGGATCTGCGGGCAGCGGCTGCGCGACCTCCTGCAACCGAAGTAGTCAGAATCTCTCACGATCTCAAAACTGTAAGGTGCCAAAACGCCGGCTTACGCGTAAGCTATGCCGTTACGGATTCTCGACCTCAATTCCGCTAGACCCGGGAGCACTGGAATGAAACTACGAGTTAGCGCAGCCGTGTTGGTGGGCATCAGCCTGACCCTGGGACTGACCAGCGTCGTGGGACAACAGGGCCCTCCACCCGAGGACTTCATCCCGGGGGAAGCCATCGTTCAATTCGATCGCAACGTCGGCGCTCAGGCGCGCGCCGGCATCGTGGCCCAGAGGGGCGCGACGACCCTGAAGAAGTACGAGGCGCTCGACATCGAGCACGTCCGGTTGGCGCCGGGACGCGCGGTCGCCGACGCCGTGAACGATTTTCTCGGCTCGTCGGGCGTCGTCGCCGCGAGCCCGAACTACATCCGCCGCAAGACGCAGATCAGAATCCGCCGCCGAACGATCCGTTCTGGCTGAGCGGCCAGTTGTACGGCCTGGTGCGCATCTCGGCGCAGCCGGCGTGGAATCAATTCGGCGGGGGCAACGGCACGGTCGTCATCGCCAACATCGACACGGGCGTGGACTATAACCACCCAGACCTCAACGCGAACGCGTGGGTCAACCCGGGCGAGATTGCGGGCAACCTCATCGACGACGACAACAACGGGTACATCGACGACGTCCGCGGCATCGACGCCGTCAACAACGACAGCAATCCGATCGACGACGAAGGACATGGCACGCACACGGCAGGCACGTCAGCCGGCGTCGGCAACAACGGGATCGGCATCACGGGCGTGATTCAGAACGCGAAGATTCTGACGTGCAAGTTCCTCGACGCGAACGGCAACGGCAGCGACAGCAACGCCATCGAGTGCTTCAACTACATCGTCTTTCTGAAGACCCAGCGCAGCATCAACATCCGCGTGAGCAGCAACAGCTGGGGCGGTGGCGGGAACAACCCCGCAATGAGCAACGCCATTAACGCTGCGGGCAACGCCGGCATCATCAACATCTTCGCGGCGGGCAACGGCGGCGCCGACCAGATCGGCGACAACAACGACATCACGCCGTTCTATCCTGCCAGCTTCCCGCTGCCGAGCATCATCTCGGTGGCCTCGTCGAACCAGTCGGACAACCGGTCGGGCTTCAGCAACTTCGGCGTGGTCAGCGTTGACCTGGCGGCGCCCGGCTCCAACATCATCAGCGCTCAGTTTCCCGGCACCGGATACGTCAGTTTCAGCGGCACCAGCATGGCGACACCGCACGTCGCCGGCGCCGCGGCGTTCCTGGCAGGGTTGGACCCGAATCTGTCGGTCGACTCCATCAAGCAGGCCCTGCTATCGACGGTCGATGTGCTTCCACAGTGGCAGGGCGTCGTCCTGACCGGCGGCCGGCTGAACTTGCTGGCGGCGGCACAGGCGGTCGGTGGCGGCGGCGGCAATCCGACCGCGGTCTTCCTCGGCACGGACAGCCGCGACTCAAGGCGACTGGCCGGAGGGCTACGGCGCAGACGGGCACGTGATCGTGGCCGATCAGACAGACCTGCCGTCGTACGCGCAGCTCACGCCGAGCGGACACCAGGAGTTCGTGTGGACGCCGTCCACCTCCGACCCGCGCGCGCTGCTGCGCGCGAGCGGACCTGGCCGGCTGGCGGCGACCTGGTATTCCGGGACGAGCTTCGACATCGACGTGAACATCACGGACGGGAACACGCACCGGGTCGCGCTGTACATGGTCGACTGGGACACGACGACGCGCTCGCAGCGCATCGACGTGCTGAATGCCGCCAACAGCCAGATACTCGACACCCGCACGGTCAACAACTTCTCGGGCGGGCAGTATCTCGTCTGGAACATCTCGGGACACGTGAAGTTCCGGGTGACGCGGCTCGCCGGCCCCAACAGCATCATCAGCGGCGTGTTCTTCGGCGACAGCAACCTCCCGCCGATCGTCGCACTGACGAGTCCGTTGCCGGGCGCCAACTTCAACGTCGGCCAGACGGTCCCGCTCGCCGCCAACGCCAGCGATCCCGATGGGACGGTCGCGAGCGTCGCGTTCTTCGCGAACGGCAACCTGCTCAACACGGACATGACCGCGCCCTACTCGTTCAACTGGACCACCGCGCCTGCCGGACCGCACTCGCTCACGGCTGTCGCGACCGACAACCTCGGCCTGCAGACGACGTCGGCTCCGGTGAACATCACGGTGGGCGGCGGCGGGGGCGGCCCGACCGCCACGTTCGTCGGCTCCGATGCCGCGACGCAGGGCGACTGGCCTGAGGCGTACGGCGACGACGGCTACGTCATCGTCGGAGACCAGACGAGTCTGCCGGCGTATGCCACCGTCAACCCGATCGGCAACCTGAGCTGGACCTTTGACGCGAACAGCAGCGATCCGCGCGCGCTGCAGCGCGTCGGCGGTGGACGGGTCGCCGCCACGTGGTACGCAGCCACGAGCTTCGACGTCGACGTCACGATTACGGGCGGGACGCCACGGCAGGTCTCGCTCTACATGGTCGACTTCGACTTCGGCGGGCGGTCGCAGCGCGTCGACGTGCTGAATGCGGCGACGCTCGCCGTGCTCGACACGCGCACGATCAACAACTTCACGGGCGGTCAGTACTTCGTGTGGAACGTGCAGGGGGCCGTGAAGTTCCGTGTCACGCGCCTGACCGGGCCGAACGCGGTGCTGAACGGATTGTTCTTCGGCCCGGGCAACCCGCCACCGCCGCCGACCGCGGTGGTCACGTTCATCGGCAACGATGGTGCGACCCAGGGCAACTGGCCGGGCGCGTACGGCGCTGACGGACACGTGATCGTCAGCGACACGACCAGCCTGCCGGGATACGCGCAGGTGGCGCCGATTGGACAACTGTCCTATGTGTGGGATCCGGCCCCATCTGACGTGCGTGCCTTGCAACGCTCGGGTGGCGGACGCGTCGCCGCGACGTGGTACGGCGAGACGTTCGATGTCGACGTCAACCTGTCGGGCGGGCAGCCCCACGAAGTGGCGCTGTACTTCGTCGACTACGACACGACCACGCGTTCGCAACGGATTGACGTGCTGGACGCCGGTACGAGCGCGGTCCTGGACACCCGGACGCTGAACAACTTCTCCGGTGGTCAGTACCTCGTGTGGAACGTGACAGGTCACGTTCGGATTCGTGTCACCCGGCTCGCGGGGCCAAATGCGGTCGTGAGCGGCGTCTTCCTCGCGCCGCCGAACGCGCCGGCGCCGGAAGCGGAGGACAACAGGCGCTGACACGGGTACGACAGGTACGACGGGTACGATAGGTACGACGGGTACCGATAGGTACCCGTCGTACCCACCGTACCCGTATGATCTTGCCGTGACCCGCGAGTCCCGGCTGGACGCGCTTCGCGACGAGGCTGCCCGGCTGGAACAGACGACGCCGACCGTCCGCACGTACTACGATCAGCCTTATCTCAAGCCGCCCGTCTGGACCTGGGAGATCCCGGCGTACTTCTTTGCCGGCGGCGTCGCCGGCGTCGCGGCGATGATTGCCGCGGTGGCATCATTCGTCGGCGGCGATCCGCGCCTGGTTCGCGACGCACGCTGGGTCGCGGCGGCGGGCGCGCTGCTCTCGCCGCTGCTGCTCATCTCCGATCTCGGCCGGCCCGAGCGCTTCCTCAACATGCTGCGCGTGTTCAAGCTCCGCAGCCCGATGTCGATCGGCGCGTGGACGCTCGTGCTGTTTGCGCCCGCGGTAATGACGCCGATTGCGCTCGACTTGCTGGTCGCGGAGGGCGGTGCGGCGCGCCAGTTCGTTGTGGCGCTTGCGGACGTCGTGGGGGCCCTGACCGGCCTCCTGCTCGCGACCTACACCGGCGTCCTCATCGGCGCGACGGCGATTCCGGTGTGGGCGGCGCATGCGCGAATCCTCCCGCTCCACTTCGGCGTGTCGTCGCTCGGCGCGGCCGTATCGATCATCGAGCTCTGCGGCCACTTCACGCCGGCGATGAATCTCCTCGGGATCGTCGCGGCCATGGGCGCGACGGTCATCGGCACGCGTCTCGAGCTGCGGCGCCTCTCGCCGGCGTCGGCGGGAGGCCTGGGCGCCGTCGGTCTTGCCACGCGACTCGGCGACGTCTTCTCGGGCCCGGTGCCCTTCATCCTGCGCCTCACGAGCGCCGGCTGGCTGCCCGGCCGGCTGGTCGCGTCGGTCTCGGCCGTCGCCGGATCGATCCTGACGCGCTACGGCTGGATGCAGGCCGGCCGGCGATCGGCAACGGAGTCGCGCGCAGGTTCGTGATGAGATTGGTGCACTTTGCCGCGGCGGGTGTGACGTTGCCGATCCTTCTCGCGCAGGCGCCGGATCTTTCAACGAAGTCGCTGGCCGCCGCCGCGACGGCATACGTCGCCGACTACGAGGCCAGGTTCAAGTTCCTCGTCGCCGACGAGGAGTACACACAGCAGGTCCTCGACCCGGCCGGCCGGCAGACGGCCAGGCGCCAGATGCAGGGCGAGCTCTTCCTCACCTTCATTCCGGCCGACCACACCTGGATTGCCGTGCACGATTTCGCGACGGTGGACGATCAGCCGGTCCCCAATCGCGACGGCCTGCGCGTACTGCTTCAAAAGGGCGAAGTCACTCGCGTCGCGAAGCAAATCGCGGATCGCAATGCGGCGTTCAACATCGGGGGCATCCAGCGCAACTTCAACGAGCCGACGCTGCCACTGCTGCTGCTCGGACCGAAACGCATCAAGGGCGTGTCGTTCGATCGCCGCGAGGTCGTCCGGCGCCCTGACGGCACGCGTGTCACGTTGGCATTTGCCGAGCGTGACCGGCCGACGCTCATCCGGAGCGTCCGCGGATCGGCGATTCATGCGAAGGGCGAGCTGATCGTCGAGGCGGCCACCGGCCGAATCGAACGGACGACGCTCGAGCTCGAGGACGGGGACATCGTCGCCCGCCTGAGCACGGACTACGCGCGGGAGGACCGGCTCGACATGTGGGTGCCGTCGGTGTTCACGGAACGGTACGAGGGCGCCGCAAAAGGCCGGCGCGAAGTCATCGTCTGCGAAGCGCGGTACACGAACTACCGGCGCTTCGAAGTGACTGGAAGAATCAAATAGCCGCCCGGGCCCGTTCCCGAACCATTCTGAAAACCGCCAGCGGGAACTTCCACAGCATCCTGCGGCGCAGCGCGCGGTAGCTGAGCTCGCCTCTGGTGTAAGCGAGCAGCATGTCCATCAGTCCGTTCGCGCCCGCCCCGGCGCGCACAGCGCGCTCGACGCGATCGTGCTTCGCGAAGAGGTAACGCTGGAGCAGCACGGCATCGGCCAGCTCTGCGCCGATCTCCTGGCGCCACAGACGGTCGTACGAAGGGCCGAGGACTGAGGGCGAAGGGCGAAGGGGCGAGCTCTCCGCTTGGCCTTTGCCCTGGGCCCTGGGCCTGGCCTCCCCTCTGGCCGTGGCCCTGGGCCGTGAGCCTGAACGATCGCCCGCGCCGCCAGCTCACCGGAGACCATCGCGTAGTAGATCCCTTCCGCCGTCACGGCGTGCACGAACCCGCCGGCGTCCCCGGCGAACAGCACGCGACCGCGATGCGCCGACGGCAGCGGCCCGCCGACCGGAATCAGGAACGGCGTGAAATGCCGCCGGTCCGAGCGGCCGTGCAGGACGCGGCTGCCGACCAGCGACCCGACGAACTTCTGCTGCATGTCGTACGGCTGTCCGGGCATCTCGCCCTTGAAATGCGAGAGCAGGCAGCCGATGCCGACGTTGACGTGGCGGGTCTTCGGAAAGACGTACGCGTAGCCGTCGAGGCCGTTGTACGCGTAGGCGACCCACAACTCGTCGGGACGATCCGCGCGCAGCGTCTCGGACGGCGTCTCCTCCATCATGTCGATGGCGAGGCTCGCCGGCGGCCAGCGCGCGTTGACGCCGAGCCGCTTCGCGATCACGCTGTGCACGCCGTCGGCCGCGACGACGATCGGCGCGCGAAGCCGGCGTCCGTCGCGCGCCTTGAGCGTGACGCCGTCCACGTCCGTCTCGACCTGGCGTGATCTCGAAGCGCTCTTCGAGCCGCGCGCCGGCCTCGACAGCCGACTGCACGAGCGCGTGGTCGAATTCGACGCGCCGGATGAGCAGCACGCACGGCTCGGCCGAGGTGACGTCGAGTGAGGATCCGGCCGGGCCTTCGAGATGCAGCCGCGAGATGCGGTGGACATCGATGCCCGAGAGCGCGTGTTCGAGCCAGGGGAACCGGCCGAGCGCCCGGAGGCTGATCCCGCCGCCGCACGGCTTGTTGCGCGGGAACGCCGCGCGATCGACGAGGCAGCGTCTCGATCCCGGCCGCGGCGAGCGCGCGCGCGGCCACCGCACCGGCCGGGCCGGCGCCGGCAACGATGACTGGAACTTCTGTCACCAACTCAGTCGCCCGTCTTCACGACATGAAGGGCATGAAGAGCTCCACGCCCTTCATGTCACCGCATGACCCACTTCACGAGCTCCGGCAGATTCGGCGCCTTCCCCTGCATCAGCAGCCCGACGCGGAAGATCCGGCCGCCGGCCCAGATCAGGAACGCCGTCGAGCCGATCAGAATCGCCACCGACAGCAGCACCTGCCAGAGCGGCGGCCCCGGCGGCATCGCGATGCGCAGCATCATCGCGAACGGCGTCATCGTCGGAAAGATCGACATGCCGACGGCCAGCGCCGACTCGGGCGCCCGCATGACGATGAACGAGCCGAGATACGCGAGGAGGATCAGCACCATCGCCGGCTGCATCATGCTCTGCGCGTCCTTCAGGTCCGAGCACGCGGAACCGAGCGCCAGGAAGATCGAGCCGAACATCAGCGACGCGCACAGCAGAAACAGCAGGAACCAGCCGATGAGCACGGGATTGACCAGATCCGGCCGGCCGAGCTGAACGACAGCGTAGATGCCGCCCAGAAAATAGACGAGCGCCAGGAGCAGCGACACGCCGACGACGCCGAGGAGCTTGCCGGCGAGCAGCTGGAACGGCGACACGGACCCGAGCAGCACCTCGCTGATCTTGCTCATCTTCTCTTCGATGATGGCGTTCAGCAGATGCTGCGCGCTCGTCATCACCGCCATGAACATCAGGATGAGGAAGAAGAACGGCACGGCGAATCGCGTGAGCTCGTCGACCTCCTTGGCCTCGGCGACCTTGCCGTCCGGGCCGCGCTCGACGAGGCCGAACGTCGTGAGCGGCGTCCGTGACGTCAGACGCGAGACCAGCGCGCGATCGACGCCGGCCTGATCGAACCGGCGCTTCGCGATCTCGTCGTTCAAGGTCGTGCGCAGCCAGTCGGGCAACCGTTCGTACGTCGTGTTCTCCGCGTAGTAGTGCACGGTCGCCTTCTCGCGGGCGTCGAGGACGGTGGACGGGATCTCGACGAACGCGAACAGGTCCTTCTTCTTCACGCGCCCGGACAGCTCGACCTTGACGTCGTCGATCGATCGGCCGGCGGGATCGACCTGGCTCGGCAGAAAGTGCGGCCCGGTTCGCGAATCCCCGCTGCCGGACCGGCGGTTGAACTCTTCGGCCGCCGCCGCGAGCGGCGTCGTACAGCGCGCCCGTGTCGTCGATCACGGCAAACGGGCGATTCTCCGTGTCCACGTGGCGTTCGGCATATCCCATGAACGTGACGAAGCCGAACATCAGGATCGGCATCAGAAAGATGCCGATGATGAACGCCTTCGTCTTCACCAGCGTCGCGAACTCCGACTGCGCGATCGTCAGGACGCGTCTCATTGGGCCACCTCTGCCTCGTCCTTGAGCTCCTCGGCGGTCGGCCGCGCGATGCGGACGAAGATGTCGTGGAGCGAGGGTTTCTTGATCTCGAAGTGCAGCACGGCCGATCGATCGACCAGGCGGCGCAGGAACGACTGGGCGTCACCCTTGAGGCGCAGATCCTGGAAGTTGCCGTGGTCGTTCACCGACTCGACTTCCGGCATCGCGTCCAGGCCCGCGCGGCCGGCGGCCGTCCGGACGCGGACGGTGTCCTGGCCGTACTGCGCCTGAATCTCGTCGAGCGAGCCGTCGAGCACCTTGTGGCCCTTGAAGATCATGAAGACACGGTCGCACATCCGTTCCGCCGCGTGCATGTCGTGCGTCGAGAAGACGACGGTCGTGCCGTCGCGCCTGAGCTCGAGCACCGCATCGCGCAGGGCCTCGGCATTCACGGGATCGAGACCCGAGAACGGCTCGTCGAGAATCACCAGCCTGGGCTTGGCGACGATCGCCGAGATGAACTGAACTTTCTGCGCCATGCCTTTGGACAACTGGTCGATGCGCTTGTCCGCCCACTCGGCGAGCTGCAACCGGTCGAGCCAATGACGGATGACCGGATCGAGATCCGCCTGCGACCGGCCCTTCAGCTTGCCGTAGTACCGGAGGAGCCGCCGCACCTGCATCTTCTTGTAGAGGCCGCGCTCCTCGGGCAGGTAGCCGACGGCATCGCGGGCCGCGCCGGACGTCCGTTGCCCGAGCACCGCGATGTCGCCGCGATCGGGCAGGATGATGTTCATGATCATCCGGATGGTGGTCGTCTTGCCGGAGCCGTTCGGCCCGATGAAGCCGTAGATGGATCCGCTGGGGACATCGAGCGTGAGGTCGTTCACGGCCGTGTGGGATCCGAACGTTTTGCTGACGCCGCGTATCTCAATCGCGCTCATGAGGGGAACATCCTACCGTCGTGCAAGATACTGCCTGCCATTCCTGGCGAAGTGCGATATATCGCTCTTTGGCCCGCCGCGGACCGGTTTCCGGCCCTCGGTCGGCGGGATTTGACATGATTGTGAAACGTTTCACATTATATAGGCGCCGCGCCGGGTCCATCGCCCGCCCGGAGCGCCTCCGCACTTCCCGTCCCGCCGCCGAGCACTGGCGCGCGCGGGTCGCCAGCGCGTCCCCTGGAACGGCCGCGTGTTATTCGGCGAAAGATCAATGTAGGCTTAGGGCGCCGCGCTGCCTGCTATGAGCCAGATTTTTCCGCGCAACGCCAATGCCATCGCCCGCTCCAGTCTCGCCATCCTGCTCGGTCTGGTTCTGGTCGCCGGGTGGCTCGTCTTTGCGCTGATGCGATCGTCCTGGGCGACCAGGCAGAACGAGTTCGTCGAACAGCCCATCCAGTTCAGTCATGCGCATCACGTCGGTGGCGTCGGCATTGATTGTCGCTATTGTCATACGTCGGTCGAGAAGTCGTCGTTCGCAGGCATCCCGCCCACCAAGACCTGCATGAACTGCCACGCTCAACTCTGGACCACCGCGCCGATCCTCGAACCCGTGCGGGCCAGCTTTCGAACCGATTCGCCGTTGACGTGGATTCGGGTGAACGACCTACCAGACTTCGTGTACTTCAATCACCAGATTCACGTGAAACAGGGCGTCGGCTGTGTCACGTGCCACGGACCCGTGGACAAGATGCCCCTCATGTACCAGGCGCAGCCCCTGCTCATGGAGTGGTGCCTCGATTGCCACCGCGCGCCGGAGAAGTACTTGAGGCCGCGCGAAGAGGTGTTCAACGTGACGTACGAACAGCCGCGAGGCGACCGGCCGGTCATCGTGCGGACCGGCACCGACGTGCGGGAGTTTAGAAGTCAGCTCGAGCTGGGCCGCTACCTGAAAGAGACGTACCGAGTGTCGAGCATCGAGCACATGACGAGTTGCTCGGTTTGTCATCGGTAAGCGGGGTCAGACCGGGTCAACTCGAGGCGACATCGGGGGATCAGGGTCCGCGGCGCCGGGGTGCCAGGACAGCAGGCTCAAGAATTATGAATCTCGACCACATTCGCACGCGACTCGCCGGACTCGAGGGCCGCGCCTACTGGCGCAGCCTCGACGAGCTGGCCGACACGCCCGAGTTCCAGCAGTACGTCCAGCGGGAGTTCCCGGCGCAGGCCTCGGAGTTCACCGATCCCGCCGGCCGGCGTCAGTTCCTGAAGCTGATGGGCGCGTCGCTCGCGCTTGCCGGCGTCGGCGCGTGCACCCGACAGCCGGAAGAAAAGATCATTCCGTACGTCCGCCAGCCGGACGAGATCGTCCCTGGCCGTCCGCTCTTCTATGCGACGGCGATGACCCAGGGCGGCTTCGCCCACGCGCTCCTCGCCGAGAATCACATGGGCCGGCCGACCAAGCTCGAAGGCAACCCCGAGCACCCGGCGAGCCTCGGCGCCACGGACCTCTTCAGCCAGACGTCGGTCCTGTCGCTCTACGACCCGGACCGCTCGCGCACCGTCGTCGGCGGCGCTGAGGATCGGAGCCCAATCTCGCTTGTGGTCGCGCTGCAGGCCGCCCTGACCTCACGGCAGGCGCTTGCCGGAGAGGGGCTCCGGATTCTGACCGAGCCGGTCACCTCGCCGTCGCTCGTCGATCAGATCCAGACGCTGCTCACCGAGCTTGCCGCAGGCCAGGTGGCACCAGTGGGATGCCGTCTACGGCGCGCGTCAGGGCGGGGCGCCGGCCGATCACGCCGTCTACCGGTTCGATCGTGCTGATGTTGTCGTCGCGCTCGACTCTGATTTCCTCGGGTTTGGCCCGGGGTCGGTTCGCTATGCGAAGGACTTCACTTCACGCCGCCGGATCGGCACGCCAACCGACGCGCTGAATCGCCTCTATGTCGTCGAGCCGGTGCCGACAATCACCGGCGCCAAGGCCGAGCATCGGCTGGCGGTCAAGGCGCGCGACATTCATGGCGTTCGCCAGCGCGCTTGCGGCCGCGCTCGGCGCCGGCGGCTCGGGTGGCAGCCAGCCGACCGATGCCGTCCGCCGCTGGATTGCGGCAGTGGCGGCCGACCTGCAGGCGCACAAGGGCCGCTCGGTGGTCGTCGCCGGCGATCATCAGCCCGCGGCGGTGCACGCCCTCGCGCGCTCGATGAACGAGGCGCTCGGAAACGTCGGGCACGACGGTGACGTACGGCCCGCGGCTCGACGCGTCACCCGCGGACGGCACGGCGTCGATTGCCGAGCTCGTCGCCGACATGAACGCGGGGCGCGTCGACGTGCTCATCATCCTGGGCGGCAATCCCGTGTTCACCGCGCCGGCGGATCTCAAATTCGGCGAGGCGCTGAACAAAGTCGGGATGCGCGTGCACCTGGGCCTGTATTACGACGAGACGGCGGCGGCCTGCCAGTGGCACGTGCCCGAAGCGCACTATCTCGAATCCTGGGGTGATGCCCGCTCGTTCGACGGCACGGTGACGTTCACGCAGCCGCTCATCGCGCCGCTCTACGGCGGACGCCAGGCGATCGAAATCCTTGCCGTGCTGAACGGCGAGGCCGGCCAGTCGGCGATGGATCTCTTGAAGTCTTATTGGACCAAGGCCTTCGAGGGCCAGAGCCGGGTGAGCTGGACGCTGACCAACAAGAGCGGCCAGGCCTTCCCCAGCGTTGACGCGCTCTGGCGGAACGCGCTCCACGACGGATTCCTCGCCGGCACAGGCGTGCTCAGCGTGTCGGCGGCCGCCCCTGCAGCACCGGCAGCGGGCGGAGCCGCACGCAGCGCGAAGCCTGCACCGGCTCCGGCCGCAGGCGCGGCGCCAACCGCGCCCGCCCAGGTCCCGGCGGTTCCGGCGCCTGTTGTTCCCGTGGCGACCGGCACTGAGATCGTCTTCCTGCCCGATCCGAACATCCTCGACGGCCGCTTCATCAACAACGGCTGGCTGCAGGAGCTGCCGAAGCCGTTGTCGAAAGTCACGTGGGACAACGTCGCGTATGTGGACGTGCCAGTCGGCGTCGCGGCTCGGGATCAGCAACGGCGACTTGATCGACGTCGACGTACGACTCTCGGACCGTGCGCGTGCCGGCCTGGGTCATGCCGGGCATGGCGGACGACACCGTCGTCGTGCACTTCGGCTACGGGCGGCGCAAGACGGGACGCGTCGGCACCGGCGTCGGCGTCGACACGTTCGGCCTGCGCACGTCCAAGGCGCCGTGGTTCGACGGCGGCGCGCGCATCGCGAAGACCGGCGAGACCTACGCGCTCGCGTCCACGCAGAACCACTTCGCGATGGAAGGCCGGCATCCCGGTCCGGGTCGTCGACACCGACGAGTACCGCGCCAACCCGAAGCAGTCGGTGGCCGAGCTGGGTCACGAGCCGCCGCCGCAGGCGCTCTCGCTCTACCCGGCCTTCGAATACAAGGGCCACAAGTGGGGCATGGCGATCGATCTCAACTCGTGCACCGGCTGCCAGGTGTGCATCGCGGCGTGCATCGGCCGAGAACAACATTCCCGTCGTCGGCAAGACGCAGGTCGAGCGCAGCCGCGAGATGCACTGGCTCCGCGTGGACACGTACTTCGAGGGCGATCCCGCCGCGCCCGAGGGCATCTATCACCAGCCCGTGCCGTGCATGCAGTGCGAGAACGCGCCGTGCGAGGTCGTCTGCCCGGTCGCCGCCACCGTGCACAGCGACGAAGGCCTGAACGACATGGTCTACAACCGCTGCGTCGGCACGCGGTACTGCTCGAACAACTGCCCGTACAAGGTGCGGCGCTTCAACTTCCTGCTGTACTCGGACTTCACGACGCCCGAGCTCCACGGGCAGCGCAATCCGGACGTGACGATCCGCAGCCGCGGCGTCATGGAGAAGTGCACGTACTGCGTGCAGCGCATCAATCACGCGCGCATCGACGCCAAGACCGAGGGCCGGCCGATCCGCGACGGCGAGATCAGGACGGCCTGCGAGCAGGCCTGTCCGGCCGACGCGATCGTGTTCGGCGACATGAACGATCCGCAGAGCCGGGTCGTCGAAGCTCAAGGCGCAGGAGCGCAACTACGGGTTGCTCGAGGATCTGGGCACGCGGCCGCGGACGACGTATCTGGCGGTCGTGAAGAACCCGAACCCGGAACTGAAGTGAACTCGAGTTGAGATTCGATATTTGATTTAGAGATGCAGGGAGTCTTGTTTTGAGCGCTTCTCAATATCCGCCGGGTGACTTCCGAGCGCCGGTCCCGGTCATCGGCCCGGGACACAGCTACCGGACGATCATCGACAAGCTGACGTCCATCGTCCTGACGAAGAACACGCCGCTCGCGTGGTTCTTCTATCTGGCGTTCGGCTTCACGCTGCTGATGGGGCTGTTCGTGGCCCTCACGTGGCTGCTCGCGCGCGGCGTCGGCATCTGGGGCAACAACGTGCCGGTCGGCTGGGCGTTCGACATCATCAACTTCGTCTGGTGGATCGGCATCGGCCACGCCGGCACGCTGATCTCGGCGATTCTGCTGCTCTTCAAGCAGGACTGGCGCACGTCGATCAACCGGTTTGCCGAAGCGATGACGCTCTTCGCCGTCGCCTGCGCGGCGATCTTCCCGCTGGTCCACACGGGCCGGCCCTGGCTGGCGATCTACTGGCTGTTCCCGTATCCGAACACGATGTCGCTGTGGCCGAACTTCCGGAGCCCGCTCATCTGGGACGTCTTCGCGGTCTCGACCTACGGGACGGTCTCGCTGCTCTTCTGGTCGGTCGGCCTCATCCCCGACCTCGCGACGTTCCGCGACAAGACGCAGCACCCGGTGCTCAAGAAGATCTTCGGCCTGCTCGCGATGGGCTGGCGCGGCTCGGCGCGGCACTGGGCGCGGTACGAGAAGGCGTACCTGCTGCTCGCCGGCCTGTCCACGCCGCTCGTGCTCTCGGTCCACACGGTCGTGAGCTTCGACTTCGCGGTCTCGGTGCTGCCGGGATGGCACGCGACGATCTTCCCGCCGTACTTCGTCGCCGGCGCGATCTACGCCGGTTTCGCGATGGTGCTCACGCTCGCGATCCCGCTCCGGGCGATGTTCAAGCTGCACGACTTCATCACCATGCGGCACATCGAGAACATGGCCAAGGTGACGCTCGTGACGGGCCTCATCGTCGTCTACGGCTACCTGTGCGAGGCGTTCTTCGGCTGGTACAGCGCGAACGAGTACGAGCGGTTCATGCTGAAGAACCGCGTCTACTACGGCCCGTACGCCTGGTCGTACTGGATGCTGCTGCTCTGCAACTTCCTCGTGCCGCAGCTCCTGTGGTTCAAGAGGTTGCGCCGCAACATCGCCGTCGCTCTTCACGGTCGCGATGTTCGTGAACGTCGGCATGTGGCTCGAGCGCTTCGTCATCATCGTCACGAGCCTCCATCGCGACTTCCTGCCGTCGTCGTGGGACATGTACTACCCGACGATCTGGGACTTCATGACGCTGTTCGGCACGATCGGTCTCTTCACGACGCTGATGTTCGTGTTCGTCCGCATCCTGCCGATGATTGCCATCTTCGAGATGCACTCGCTCCTGCCGGCAGCGCAGACGAAGCCGCAGGATGACCACGGAGCCAAGGCATGAGCAAACCACCGTCCACGCCTTTTTACGGCCTGATGGCCGAGTTCGACTCGCCGCAGGAGCTGCTCGACGCGGCGACCCGGGTCGGCCAGGCGGGCTACACGAAGACCGACGCGTATTCGCCGTTCCCGATCCACGGGCTGGCCGAAGCGCTCGGGTTCAAGGAGCGCAAGGTCGCGCCGATCGTGCTGGCCGGCGGCCTCATCGGCGCACTCGGCGGCTACGGGCTCGAGTACTGGACGACGGTCATCGCGTATCCGCTGAACATCGGCGGGCGGCCCTATCACTCGTGGGTCTCGTTCATCCCGCCGGCGTTCGAGACGACGATTCTCTTCGCGGCGTTTTCCGCGGTCATCGGCATGATCGCGTTGAACGGCCTGCCGCAGCCGTATCACCCGGTCTTCAATCACGAGCGCTTCAGCCTCGCGACGCAGGACAAGTTCTTTCTCGCCATTGAGGCGGCCGACCCGAAGTTCGACGCCGTCCGGACCCGGCAGTTTCTCTCGAGCCTGGGGCCGCGAGAGGTGGTGGAAGTTGCGCATTAGACTCTCGTCAAGGCAGAAGGCACAAGGCAGAAGGCAGAAGTGCAGGAACATTCTGGCGCGGGCCGATCCTCTCGGTTCCAGAAGCCCGGCGCGAAGCGCCGCACCGCACTTGTGCCTTCTGCGCTTCTGCCTTCTGCCTTTGCTCGCGGCGGCCGCAGGCTGCCGTCAGGATATGCACGACGCCCCTCGCTACGACCCGCTCGAGGCGAGCACCATCTTTCCGAAAGGCAGCTCGGCGCAGCCGCTCGTCGCGGGCACCGTGGCGCGCGGGCAGCTGAACGAGGACGAGGCGTTGTACACGGGCAAGAGCGGCGGCGCGCCGGTGGAGACGTTTCCGTTCGCGATCACGCGCGCGGACCTCGATCGCGGCGAAGAGCGCTACAACATCTATTGCTCGCCCTGTCACGGCCGCACGGGCGACGGCAACGGCATGGTCGTGCAGCGCGGCTATCGTCGGGCCACGTCGTATCACATCGACCGGCTGCGTCAGGCGCCGCCCGGATACCTGTTCGATGTCATGACGAGCGGCTTCGGCGCGATGCCCGACTACCGCGCGCTGGTCACCGTCGAGGATCGCTGGCGCGTGGTCGCGTACATCAAGGCGCTGCAACTCGCGCACATGGGCACGACGTCGGATGTGCCGGCGGCGGAGCTGGACAAGCTCAAGAGCGGCGCGCCGGCGCCGCGCCGGCGCGCCGGCCAGGCCGGTGGAGAAAAGGGCGGCAAACAGTAATGGCTCACGCACAAGGACATCTGGACGACAGCGCGCTGCTCTCGGTGCCGGCCGCGGAGATCGGCCGCCTGGGCGGGAAGGCGCAACTGCTGGGCATCGCCGGCGTGGTGTTGTCCGCGATCGGGTTCTTCGTAGTCGGCGAGGCCTTCTGGCAGTCGTACCTCATCGCCTACATCTTCTGGATCGCGCATCACGCTCGGCTCGCTCGCGGTGCTGATGATTCAGTACCTCTCCGGCGGCGCCTGGGGCCTCGTGTCGCGCCGCATCCTCGAGGCGTCCACCCGCACGCTGCCGCTCATGGCCGTCCTCTTCGTGCCGATCTGGCTCAAGCTGCCGGTGCTCTACAAGTGGGCGCGTCCGGAAGCGGCCGAAGACCACATCATTCACGAGAAGGCGGCGTACCTGAACATGCCGTTCTTCACCGTCCGCGCCGTGTTGTTCTTTCTCATCTGGGGCGCGCTGATTTACACCCTGAACAAGTGGTCGAAGCAGCAGGACGCTGAGGCGCCGCAGCTGCCGGGCCCGCCGACCGCAAGTTCCGCGTGCTCTCCGGTCCGGGCCTCGTGCTCTACGTGGTGACGATCACGTTCATGAGCGTGGACTGGATCATGTCGCTCGACCCGGCACTGGTACTCGACGATCTTCGGCATCCTGACCATGGGCGGCCAGGGACTCGCCACGATGGCGTTCACGATCCTGGTGCTGTCGCGCCTGGTGAAGTTTCAGCCGATGTCCTCGGTCGCCAACGCCGAGAATTTCCACGACCTCGGCAAGCTGATGTTCGCGTTCACGCTGCTGTGGGCGTACTTCAGCGTCTCGCAGTTGCTCATCATCTGGTCGGCGAACCTGCCGGAGGAGATCCCGTTCTACCTCGAGCGGCTCCACGGACCCTGGTATCCGGTGAGCGTCGCGCTGCTGCTGGGCCAGTTCGTGCTGCCGTTCTTCCTGCTGCTCTCGCGCGGCTTCAAGCGCAACCCGAAAGCCGTCGGCCGCATCGCGATGGTTGTCCTCGTGATGCGCCTGATCGACATCACCTGGACGATCGGGCCGGTCTTCCGGACCGGATCGTCGATCTCGTGGGTGGACTTCGCCGTCGCCGCGGGCATGGGCGGCGTCTGGCTCTGGCTGTTCTTCCGCAATCTCGCCGGCCGCGCGCTGGTTCCCGCGCGCGACCCGTACTTCAAGGAAGCACTGGCTCATGGCGGACACTAGAGAGCATCACGCGGCGCCCTCACTGCCGGTCGAGGGCGACGGCGTCAGCTACAGCGGCATTGTCTGGTTCGTGGTGATCCTCGTCATCGTGACCATCGTGTGCCAGTTGCTGATGTGGGGCCTGTTCGCGTACTTCGACAAGCGCGCCGAGGCCGGGGACGTCGCGCGATCGCAGTTCGCCGCGCCCCCGGGCCAGTTGCCGCCGGCGCCGATCCTGCTCACCGACGAGCCGGCCAATCTGCTCGACTTCAGGCGGAGCGAGGACCGGGCGCTCTCGACGTACGGCTGGATCGACAAGGAAGCCGGGACGGTCAGGCTCCCGATCGACCGGGCGAAGGAGCTGCTGCTCCAGCGGGGACTCCCGGTCAGGGGCGCCACGCCGCCCCCGGCGCCGGAAACAAAGAAAGCGCAGTAGTCCAACGACATGAAGGGCGTGAGGGGAATGAAGGCCATGGAGAAGAACACATATTCGGGCAGAAGTGCCCAAGCTTTTCTCCACGTTCTTTATTGCCTTCACGCTCTTCATGTCGTTGGACGCGGATCTGGCACTGGCACAACCTTCCAGTCCCAAGTACGTCCCACCGCCAGGGAAAGCGGCGTCCGAGCAGATCCCGATGCTGAAGGAAGTCGGCATCGATCAGAAGCTCGAGCAGCAGATCCCGCTCGATCTCGCGTTCGTGGACGAGCAGAGCCGGGACGTGAAGATCGGCCAGTATTTCGGCGCGCGGCCGGTCGTGCTGGCGCTGGTCTATTACGAGTGCCCGATGCTCTGCACACAGGTCCTGCACGGCCTGGTCGGGTCGCTCGAGGGCATCGCGTTCAAGGCCGGCAAGGAGTTCGAGGTTGTCGTCGTCAGCTTCGATCCGGGCGAGACGCCGGCGATTGCGGCGCAGCGCAAACAGTACTTCCTGAAGCGCTACGGCCGCCCCGAGGCCGCGCCGAACGTGCACTTCCTCACCGGACGCGAGGAGTCCATCAAGGCGCTCACGGGCGCGATTGGCTTCCGCTACGCGTACGACCAGCAGATCGATCAGTTCGCGCATCCGGCCGCGATCACGGTGCTCACGGCCGAAGGCCGGATTTCACGCTACCTGTTCGGCATCGAGTTCGCGCCGCGTGATCTGAAGCTCGCGCTCGTCGAAGCCGCCGACGGGAAGATCGGTACGATCGTCGAGCAGGCGCTGCTCTTCTGCTATCACTACGACCCGGAGACGGGCCGCTACGGGCTGGCGATCATGAACCTCGTGCGGATCGGTGGGCTGCTCACCGTCGTGGTGCTCGGCGCATCGGTGTTCATGAGCCTGCGGCGCGAACGGCGCCAGCAGAACGCGGTCGGGACGACCGCCACGGGTACCCGCTAGATGTCGAACACGTTTCCCCTGTTCCCTCCGAGTGCCTCGTCGTTCGCGACGGAGATGGACCTGCTCTATTTCTTCATCGCGGCGGTCTGCGCCTTTTTCACCGTGCTCGTCACGGCGCTGGTCGTGTACTTCACGATCAAGTACCGGCGCCGCAGTGCGGATGAGGTCGGGGCGGACATTCACGGCTCGCTGGCGCTCGAGCTCGCCTGGACGATCATCCCCTTCATCCTCTCGATGATCATGTTCGGCTGGGGCGCCAAGGTGTTCTTCGAGCTCGCCAGGCCGCCGCTCGACGCGATGGACATCTACGTCGTCGGCAAGCAGTGGATGTGGAAGGTGCAGCACTCCGACGGCGTGCGCGAGATCAACGAGCTGCACGTGCCGATCGGCCGCGCGGTCCGGCTGACGATGGGCTCGGAGGACGTGCTCCACGACTATTCGATCCCCGCGTTCCGCGTGAAAATGGACGTGGTCCCCGGCAAGCTGACGACGCTGTGGTTCAGGGCGACGAAGCCGGGGACGTACCGCCTCTACTGCGCCGAATACTGCGGCACGAAGCACTCGGGCATGATCGGATCGGTCGTCGCGCTGACGCCGTCGGACTACGTGGCGTGGCGCCGCGCGCAGCTTTCGGGAACGACCGGACCCGCGGCCCAGACCGGTGAACGTCTGTTCGCCGACCTCGCCTGCATCACCTGCCACAAGACCGATTCGACGGGCCGCGGCCCGACGCTGCTCGGCCTCTACGGCCGCCAGGTCGAACTGGCTGACGGCCGCACGGTGACCGCCGACGAGAACTATCTGCGCGAGTCGATCATGAATTCGCAGGCGAAGGTCACGAAAGGCTTCCAGCCGATCATGCCCGCCTTCCAGGGCATGGTGAGCGAGGAGAACCTGCTTCAGCTCATCGCGTACATCAAGACCCTCAAGCCGGCGGGCCCGGCTGCAAAACAGTAGTGGGGCGGGATCACCACATGAACCGAGAACGTCACAGCTACCTGGATGCGCCGTACGGCCTGGCCGCGTGGCTCCTCACGAAGGACCACAAGCGCATCGCGATGCTCTACCTCGTGTCGATCACGATCTTCTTCGCGCTCGGCGGGATCATGGCCTCCGGGGTGAGGCTGGAGTTGCTGACGCCGCAGGGCGATCTGATGTCGTCCGACACCTACAACAAGCTCTTCACGCTCCACGGCGTGATCATGATCTTCTTCTTCCTCATCCCGTCGATTCCGGCGACGCTCGGCAATTTCCTGATCCCGATCATGTGCGGCACGAAGGACCTCGCCTTTCCGCGCATCAACTTGATCAGCTGGTACCTCTATGTGATCGGCGCGCTGCTCACGCTCGGGGTCGTCGCCGGCGGCGGCATCGACACCGGGTGGACCTTCTATACGCCGTACAGTACGGCGGGGTCGAACACGAACGTCACGCTCGCAGCCGTCGGCGTCTTCATCGCCGGATTCTCGTCGATCCTGACCGGGTTCAACTTCATCGTCACCGTCCACCGCATGCGGGCGCCGGGCCTGACCTGGTTCCGTCTGCCGCTCTTCGTCTGGGCGCATTATGCGACGAGCCTCGTCATGATTCTCGGCACGCCGGTTGTCGCCATCACGATCGTGCTGGTCATGGTCGAACGGTCGCTGCACCTCGGTGTCTTCGACCCGAAGCTGGGCGGCGACCCGGTTCTTTTCCAACATCTCTTCTGGTTCTACTCGCACCCGGCCGTCTACATCATGATCCTGCCCGGGATGGGCGTCATCAGCGAGCTGGTGGCCGCCATGGCCCGCAAGCAGATCTTCGGCTACGCGTTCGTGGCGTTCTCGAGCCTCGCGATCGCGATCCTCGGCTTCCTGGTCTGGGGTCATCACCTGTTCGTGAGCAGCCAGTCGATCTACGCCGGCCTGGTCTTTTCGATCCTCACGATGTTCGTGGCCGTGCCCTCGGCCGTGAAAACGTTCAACTGGGCCGCCACGATCTACAAGGGCTCGGTGAGCTGGGAATCACCGACCTGGTGGGTCGTCGGCTTCATGGGCCTGTTTCTGATCGGCGGGTTGACGGGGCTGTTCCTGGCGGCGATGGGCCTCGACATTCACTTGACCGACACGTACTTCGTCGTCGCGCACTTCCACTACATCATGGTCGGCGGCGCCATCATGGCCTTCATGGGCGGGTTGCACTTCTGGTGGCCGAAGATGACGGGGCGCCTCTACTCTGATGTCTGGGGCAAAGTCTCTGCGACCATCGTCTTCCTCGGGTTCAACCTCACGTTCTTCCCGCAGTTCGTGCTCGGGTATCTGGGGATGCCGCGGCGTTATCACGCTTATCCTGAGGAGTTTCAGGTACTCAACGCCCTGTCGACGGCCGGCGCGAGCATCCTTGGCATGGGCTACGCGGTGGCGTTCTGCTACCTCACCTACTCGCTGTTCAAGGGCGCGCCGGCCCCGGCCAATCCATGGGGCGCGAAGGGACTCGAGTGGGAGATCCCCTCGCCGCCGCCGACATTCAACTTCGATGAGGACCCGATCGTGACCGAGCCGGCCTACAACTACAAACCGGGACGGGAGGTTCACGTTGGATAGTCCTTCGACTCCGCTCAGGACGAGTCCCGTGACGCCGCCGAACGTTCAGCACGCCGTCGCCGGTCATGTGACCGGTGGTGGCGGGCACGGCCATGGCCGGGCCCACGCGCACCACCCGAAGCTGCAGCACCACTTCTACAGCATGGAGCAGCAGCTCGAGGCGTCCACGCTCGGGATGTGGGTGTTCCTGGTCACCGAAATCATGTTCTTCGGCGGCCTGTTCATGGCGTACCTGGTCTACCGGCACGCCTACCCGGACGCGTGGGCGGCCGGCAGCAACCATCTGAACGTGCCGCTCGGCGCGCTCAACACCGCCGTCCTCATCATCAGTTCCCTGACGATGGCGCTCGCGGTGCGCGCGGCCCAGGTCGGATCGCGCAAGGGCCAGATCGTGAATCTGATCCTGACCATCCTCCTCGGCACGACGTTCCTGGTCGTCAAGTACTTCGAGTACAAGAGCAAGTTCGAGCACAACCTCGTTCCCGGCCCGAACTTCGATCCGGCGCTGAAGGGCCCGCAGGAGATCTTCTTCTCGCTGTACTTCGTCATGACGGGCATCCACGCGGCGCACATGATCGTCGGCATCGGGCTGATGCTCGTGATCCTGGCGATGGCGTGGAAGGGCAGGTTCACGCCGGAGTACTACAACCCGGTCGAGATCTCCGGCCTGTACTGGCACTTCGTCGATATCGTCTGGATCTTCCTGTTCCCGCTGCTCTACCTGCTGGGCTTTCACTTCAGCCCGGGACATTGATACACATGTCTACTGCTCACATCGCCACGGTTCGCGTCTACGTCACGGTCTTTGCTGCGCTGATAGTTTTCACCGGGATCACCGTGCTCGCGGCGAAGTACGACATGGGCTGGCTGAATACCCCGGTCGCGCTGGGGATCGCGGTCACCAAAGCCTCGTTCGTCGTCATCTACTTCATGGGCGTGCGCTACAACACACCGCTCACGAAAGTGGTCGTCATCGGCGGCTTCTTCTGGCTGCTGATCCTCTTCGGCCTCGGCATGATGGACTACGTGAGCCGGCCGTGGATCGGAGTGCCGGGACGTTAGGGCCGTACGCAGCGCCTTCCGAGCGCTACTTGACGATGAGCCACCCGGTCATCCCGGCCTGAACGTGGCCGGCGAAGCTGCAGATGTACTGGTACTTGCCCGGCGCCTTCGGTGCAGGGAAGGTCACCTCGACGGTCTCACCGGGGCCGGCGAGCCCTGTGTTGGCGATGATCTGCGCCTTCAACGCCGCGGGGATATAGCCGGTGTCGCGCGCCATCGCGGCCGCCATGGCGAACTTGTTCACGTCGGCGCCGGCCGTCAACAGCACGAAGTTGTGCGCCATCACTTCCTTCGGGATCGCGCCGGCCGACGTGAGCCGGATCCGCAGTTGTTCTCCTGGCTTCGCGACAATCTCCGCCATGCTGAATTTCATCGTGTCGTCGCCCTTGATGTTGATCGTCCGGGCTGCGGCAGCGGGCTTCTGCGTTCCGCCAGCGGGCGTCTGGGCCAGCACCAGGGGTCCAGCCGCAAGGCTTCCGACGATCGTCACGCAGACACAGGCTCTCAAGCTCTTCATGGGTACTCCTTCAGGCGCACTCACACCGCTGTCGGGCGGTGCGTCGTGCCCGGACGCACTGCCCGGGCCATTTGCATCAGGCCCTTGTACTTGCGACGAAACTCCGCCGGATCCTGCTGGATCACCTCGCAGGTGAACCGGGTGAGAAGCGTCTCCAATCTCTCGTTCATTTCCTCCAGAGTAACCCAGCCGTGCTCGAGGTATGTGAGCACCAGGTGATAATCCGGCTCGTCGCCTCTGGCGATGTATCGAAAGCACACGCTGTATGGATCGAAATGATGAAGCGCCAGGTGCGTGATCGGACGTGCCGAGGATCCGTTGGCCGACGGAAAGCGCACGGGACGCGCGCGATCCTCGAATCCGTCCGGCAGCGGAATCACCTCGGCCGGCGATTCGTCGAAGATGGGAACGCCGAGATCCGCACGCAACGCCGCGACGATCCGTGAGAACTCGCGACGGTCGCCGAGGCTCACGTCGGCGGTGAATTCGATCTGCGTGGTCCACTCCCGCCAACCCTCGTAAACGTGCGTGGACTCGCCGATCAGGAACACGCGTCCCGGCCGCCCGAAGGCGGCGTCGAGTCGGGTGAGGAATTGTCCCAGCGCGTCACGGGTGATACACGGCCCGCTCATTACGTCGCTCGCTACTTCGAGAGATTCTCGATTTTCCCGTGCCCCTCGTTGACCGTGTTGTCGCTGCGCCGGCCCGGGTATCTCCGCTTGGGCGTCTTGTCCTTATAGTCGACGACCCAGAAGCAGTACGAGTAGGGGTACATGGTCTGCACCACGTGGAACGGCTCGTACTCGAACAGCCGGCGCATTGCCCACGAGAAGCGGTAGCGTGGGTCTTCCGGCGTGATGATCTCGACCACGCAATCCACTTGATAGCTGACGAAGATCGGCGAGTTGCCGGTCCAGAGGACGGAGGCGGAGGGGTTCTTGCACAGATTCCGGTACGTGTTGCCCTCGAAGATTTCGAGGAGACCTAACCGGCGCCAGTCGACGTGCTCGGGATGAGCGTAGAACTCCCGAGCCGTCCCGATGCGAAGCGCGCGCGTCTCGTCCACCGCGTGAGGGGGAAGCGCCGAGATCTTCTCGACTGCTCCCTCCACGAGCGCGAGGTAGTGGTCCAGGCACTCGTCCTTGGGCGTGAAGCCGACGCCCTTGTTCGCGAGGTTGGGGACCGGGGATTCTTCCTCCCACGTCGCGACCACGGGCAGGTGCCCGGCATTGAACGCGACGTACTCGTCCTTCTCGATCGCGTCGTATATGCTGCGCTTGTAGTCGAGTTGCCAGCGTACGAACGCCTCCGGCAACTCCTTGATCTCAATAGTCTGACTGCGCCCGTTCTCGTGGCGGTGCGCGACTCCGTCCTTGATCTCGATCCGTGCGCCCTGCGCGAGCGTGCTCATACGTCCTCCCGGCGAAACGCGGGGCGGCAGTATAGCACGCGATCAAAAGACGACGTGGCGCCCTTGTCGAAACACCTGAACCGTGATAGAAGTCCGAGCAAATGGGGAGATCGCCCACAACTGAGAGGAGTTCTGCGATGACGAAGGGGCTGAGCAGGCGCGTGACAAGGAACACGTTGTGGCTGGCGGCTGGAGCGGTCGCGGTGTGGTTCTCGTCGGGCGTCGGCGTCGCGGTATGGTTCTCGTCGGGCGTCGCCGTCGCGGCCTCGTCCATCAACGGAACCGTCACGTTCGACGGAAAAGCCCCCACGCTCGCGCCGATCGCCATGGATGCCGAGGTCGTCTGCCACAAGAAGCACGGAGGAAAACCCGCGCCGAACGAGGCGCTCGTCCTCGGCGCCGGCAACTCCATGGGGAACATCATGGTCTGGGTTTCGAAGGGGCTCCCGACCGGGAAGACCCTTCCCCGCTCCCAGTAGTCCGGTGGTTCTCAATCAGGACGGCTGTGTGTACAAGCCGCACGTGATGGGGATCATGGTCGGCCAGACCTACAGGATCCTCAACTCCGACGGCATCCTCCACAACATCCACACGCTTCCCAAGATCAACCCGTCGCTCAACCGGGGACAGCCGGCGACCGTCAAAGAGATGACCACGACGTTCCCCAAGCCGGAGAACATGTTCCAGGTCAAGTGCGACGTCCACCCCTGGATGATGGCCTACATCGGCGTCTTCACGCATCCCTTCTTCTCGGTGACGAGCGCGGACGGGAAGTTCACGATCTCGGGTCTCGACGCGGGGAGCTACGAGCTGACTGCCTGGCACGAGAAGTTGGGGACGCAGACGGCCTCGATCGTGGTTGCCGCCAACGAAACGAAGACGCAGAACTTCAAGTTCGCCGTTCCTGCGAAGTAGCGCGCCGGAGAAAAGTCTCATGGATCATCCGGGAACTCTCGCTACAGCCACGCCGCACGTCGCGCACGAAGCCCATCACGAGGAGTTGGGCTTCTGGCGCAAGTACGTCTTCTCCACCGACCACAAGGTCATCGGCATCCAGTACGGCATTACCGGCCTCCTCTTCCTCCTCTTCGGCTTTTCGCTGATGATGCTGATGCGCTGGCAGCTCGCCTACCCGGGCGCCTCGTTGCCGGTGCTCGGCTGGCTCTTCGGCGATGCGCGCATGCCGGGTGGGACGATGCTCCCGGAGTTCTATAACGAGCTCGGGGCGATGCACGGCACCATCATGGTCTTCCTTGGGGTGGTCCCCCTCGCCGTCGGAGGATTCGGGAACTTCGTGCTCCCGCTCCAGATTGGCGCGCCGGACATGGCGTTCCCGAAGATCAACATGGTGAGCTACTGGTGCCTCTTCCTCGGCGGCGTCACGATGCTGGCCAGCTTTTTCGTCCCCGGGGGAGCCGCGCAGGCGGGGTGGACCTCCTACACCCCTCTCTCCGTCCTGGCGGGCACAGGCCAGACGATGTGGCTCATCGGGATGATCTTCCTGATCACCTCGTCGCTGCTCGGCGCGATCAACTTCATCACGACCGCGATTCAGATCCGCGCGAAGGGGCTCACGTTCATGCGATTCCCCTTCTTCGTGTGGTCCCAGCTCGTCACGGCCTTCCTCCTTCTCCTGGCGTTTCCGCCGCTCGAGGCCGCGGGGGTCATGCAGCTGATGGATCGTGTGGCCGGCACGAGCTTCTTCATGCCGAGCGGCCTCGTCGTCAGCGGCCAGGCCCTCACCAATGCCGGCGGCGGCAACACGGTCCTGTGGCAGCATCTGTTCTGGTTCCTGGCGCACCCGGAAGTCTACGTCCTGATCCTTCCCGGGATGGGCATCGTGGCCGAGGTCATCGCGAACAACACGCGGAAGCCGCTGTGGGGCTATCGTTCGATGGTCTACTCGCTCATCTTCCTCGGTTTCATGTCGTTCATCGTCTGGGCGCACCACATGTTCATGACCGGCATGGGTACGGGGATGGCGGCATTCTTCCAGACGACCACGATGATCATCTCGATCCCGTCGGTCGTGATCCTCACGGCCCTGATCATCTCGCTCTGGGGCGGATCGATACGTTTCAACACGCCCATGCTTTTCGCGATCGGCTTTCTCCCGATGTTCGGCATCGGCGGGCTCACGGGGCTTCCGCTCGCCTTCAACATCGCGGACATCCCGCTGCACGACACGTATTACGTCATCGCCCACTTCCACTACGTCGTCGCTCCCGGGACGATCTTCGCCCTCTTCGCGGGGATCTACTACTGGTATCCGAAGGCCACCGGGCGGAAGATGAACGAGACGCTCGGCAAGATCCACTTCTGGGGCTCGATCGTCTGCATGAACGTGATCTTCATGCCGATGTTCATCGTGGGGCTGGCCGGCGTCTCGCGCCGCCTCTTCGACGCTGGATCGGCCTACGCCTTTGCGCAGCCGACCCTCCACCTGAACGTGTATTCCTCCTGGGGCGCGTGGATCCTCGCGCTCTTCCAGATCCCCTTCATCTTCAATTTCTTCTGGAGCCTCAGGAAGGGAGAGAAGACCGAGCGGAACCCGTGGCAGGCCACGACGATCGAGTGGGCCGCTCCCTCGCCTCCCCCGCACGGTAATTTCAGCGTGGCCCCGCAAGCGTACCGGGGACCCTACGAATACAGCGTTCCGGGCGCGGCCAAGGACTTCGTGCCCCAGCACGAGGCCTAATCGAGATGGACATCCCCTACACCGTAGACGCGCGCCCCGACACCGGTCTCAACAACGGCAAGATCGGCATCTGGCTCTTCCTGGCTTCCGAGGTCATGCTGTTCGGAGCCCTGTTTGCCAGCTACATCCTGATCCGGACCGGGGCGCCGAGCTGGCCGCGGGGAGACACGATTCTGAACGTCCCGCTCGCCACGCTCAACACGATCGTCCTGATTGGGTCCTCCGTCACGATGGTCATGGCCTGGGCGTCGCTGATGCGCCGCCGCTTCGGGACCTTCCGGATCTACATGGGGGGGACGATCCTGCTTGGGCTCGTCTTCCTCGTGGTCAAGTACTTCGAATACAGCGCCAAGTTCCACCACGGGCTCTTTCCCAGCACGAACAACTTCCTCGCCATCTATTTCACCCTGACCGGACTGCACGGGCTCCACGTGCTGGGTGGGATGGTGGTCAACGCCTATTTCTGGGGTCCCGGCGCGAAGCTCTGGAAGACGAATCCGGTGTGGTTCACCAACCGGGTCGAGCACTCGGGCCTCTTCTGGCATTTCGTGGATCTGGTCTGGATCTTCCTCTTCCCGACCCTGTATCTTCTCTGAGCGGCATCCCATGGAATCAACGACCAGCGACCACGCAGTTGACATCGACAAGCACGTCAGGATCTACATCACGGTCTTCGTCGCGCTCATGGTCCTGACCGTCGTCACGGTGGCGATCTCCCGCCTCCATCTTTCCGTGCCGGTTGCCGTGACCGTGGCGCTGCTCGTCGCGCTCGTCAAGGGATCGCTCGTGGCGTGCTACTTCATGCACCTCATTTCCGAGAAGAAGCTGATCTACGCGGTCCTCGTGGTGACGGCTGCCTTCTTCGTCGCGCTGATGGCCCTTCCCGTCATCACCCACAACAACGGCTACTGGATTCACTGATGAACCTCAGGTGGTTCCACGCGCTGCTGATTCTCCTCTCCGCGGCCCTCGCGGTGCTGTTCGGTGTCTGGTGCCTGGTGCGGTACGGGCGGGAGGACGGGGTCGCAACCCTGCTCGCGGCCGTTGTGGCGTTCGCCGTGTCGTTTGGCCTGGTCGTCTACGACTCGTGGTTCCTGCGCAAGACGAGGACGCTGCGATGACCCGCCTTCGCAGCTTCGCTGCTACGGCGCGGCAGGCCCGACTTCGCAGCTTCGCTGCTACGGCGCGGCAGGCCCGCTTCTGTTTGGCTACGGCGGTGTTCGTGGCCATCGCCGGCAGCACGCGCCTCCTCGCCTGCCCGGTGTGCTTCGGGGCGCATGAGACCTCGATGGTCGAGGGGACGAGGATCGGCGTCCTGGTGCTGCTGGCCATCACGCTTGCGGTGCAGGGCGGGTTCGTGGGTTTCTTTCTCTATCTCCGCAAGCGCGCGAAGCGCAACGCGGATATCGAGCTCGACACCGAATGGTCGAAGCTCCAAAGGTCACCGAGAACATGATGACTGGCTGGACTAGCTGGCTCGGACTCCCGGCGCTCGCCTCGGCTCACGGCGGGCAGATCGACGGCATGATCGGCTGGGTTCACGTCTTCATGCTCGTCCTGTTCGTCGGGTGGGGAGGGTTCCTCGCCTACTGCCTCGTCCGTTTCCGGCGATCGCGGAATCCGGTGGCGAACTATGCGGGGGCCAAGTCGCACGCGTCGAGCTATGCCGAGATCGGCGTGGCCGTGGTCGAAACGGTTCTCCTGGTCGGGTTCGCGATCCCGCTGTGGGCCGCGAGGGTCGATCGCATGCCCCCGGAGAGCGAAGCGCTGCTCGTTCAGGTCACCGGCGAGCAGTTCGCCTGGAACGTCCACTATGCCGGCCCCGACGGGAAATTCGGCAAGACGGACATCAAGCTGCTCGACCTCCAGTCGAACCCCCTGGGACTGGATCGGTCCGATCCTGCCGCGAAGGACGACGTCACGACCGTCAATCAGATCTACCTGCCCGTGAACAAGCCGATCATCGTGAGGCTCCGGAGCAAGGACGTCATCCACAGCTTCGGCGTGCCGGAGTTTCGCGTGAAGCAGGATGCCGTGCCCGGCTTGACGATCCCCATCTGGTTCGTCCCGAACGTCACGACCGAGGAGATGCGGGCCCGGACGGGGAATGCCGAGTTCCAGTACGAGATTGCCTGCGCGCAACTCTGCGGTATAGGCCATGCCCGGATGCGGGGACTTGTGACCGTCCAGACGGCCGAGGAGTTCCAGAAGTGGCTGGATGCAAAGATCAAGGAGCAGAGCGCACCGGACCCCTTCAAGTAGGCCCCCGCCTTCGCTGAAGCTACGGCGCGGCAGGCCGCCTTCGGCCGCCTCCGCTAGGGCTTCGGCGCTCCAGGCTGACCGAACATCTTAGGCGTCGGCATCCGCGCGCGAATCCTCTCGAGCTCGTCGACTGTGACGCGACTGATGCCGTTCCTGCGGCAGGACTCCTCGACGGCCCTGGTCACCATTCCCCGGACGAACGCGGGGATCTTCTTCATACGCTCCACAGCCGCATCGTCCCACGCGATGGTCGCCGGCGATTCGCGTGCCGTACTGGATCGCGGCGGCGTCCCGCCGCAGCCCCGAAGGGCGAGCGGAGCGACGCGGGCCGCCGAAGCGTGAGAAGGGGAGACCCCGCGAACTTGCCGGGCGTGTGGGTGCAGAGCGGATCTTCCGCCATCAGATCGCCCGTCATCCCATAGGCCCGGGCTCGGCAGCCCCCGCAGTGGCCGTTCATCTCGCACTCCCCGCATCGCCCGCCCAGCGAAGTGCGGCGGCGAATGTCCGTGAACAGCTCCGAGGACGACCAGAGGTCCGCGAGACTCGCGGTGCGAAGCGTCCCGGCGAAAACCGGGAGGTAGGGGCACGGCGTGACATCTCCGTTTGGCCGGATCCCCATGTAGTGCGTCCCCGCCGGGCACCCGCCGGCCCCTCCGGAGTAAGTTCTGGCTGGGGACATCCCGTTTTCCAGGAGGGTCTTGATGTAGTGCGGAGCGCACTTCGCGTTCACGAGCATCCGTCGGTCGTACTTCCTCTGGATCCGGTAGAGCGAGGCGAGCACCTCGTCGTACTGCTCGGGACTGAGGTCCGACACGAACTGCCCGCGCCCCGTCGGCACCAGGAAGTAGAGATTCCAGACCTTGGCAGCGAGGCGATCGTGTGCGAAGTCGGCGATCGCTTCGAGCTCGCCGAGATTGTGCGAGCCCGCGGTCGTCTGCACGATGAACGGAAGCCCGGTCCTGTTGAGGATCTCCGCTCCCTCCACCGTGTTTCGCCAGGCGCCGCTCACCCTTCTGAAGCGGTCGTGACGATCGGGATCGAGCGCATCGAGGGAAAGCGACAGTCCCCGCGCTCCGGCTTCCGCCAGGCGCCGCGCCACGTTCTCCGTGATGCGCACGCCATTTGTGCCGACGACGACCCAGAGTTCACGCTCCGCAGCCCGCCGGACGATCTCGAGGATGTCGCGCCGCAAGAGCGGCTCGCCACCCGTCAGGATCGTCAGGCATTCAGGCGCGAACGCGGCGATTTCGTCGATGACCCTGAAGCAGTCCTCGGTGCCGAGCTCGCTCCGGTCGGCGAAGTTCTCCGTGTCGACCAGTGGCGTGCCGCCGGCGTCGAGATAGCAGTGCTCGCAGGCGAGGTTGCAGCGGTAGGTGAGGTTCCAGGAGACGACGTAGGGCCGGGCGAACATGTTCACATCCCGAAGAAGTCGCGGGCCGCGTCGAGCATCTTCTCGTCCACTTCCATGGACCCCCTCTCCCGGGCGAACTTCTCGATGCCTATCTTCGCCATGGGGCGGACGAACTCGGGGATGTTCGCGAGCCGCGCTTCGGCGGCAGCCGTCCACCGGACGGGCATGGGCTCGCCCGTCTCACGCGCGCCGTCCGTCGTCGGTATCATCGCGGAAAACGGACATTTGCCGCCCGCCTCCGCCGAAGCTTCGGCTTGACCCGCCGTAGCGCTTTGCGCGGAGGCGGAAGCGCTGTCGGCCCGAAGGCGGGCGGGGCCGATGCGGACTCCGAGTGACTGCACTACCTGTGTCTCGTACGCATTGGTCAGCATCGCCATCTCGTAGCCGCACTCAGGACAGGAGTAGACGACCGAGAGCGAACCGCCCTCGGGCGGGCCGACGGTTTGCAGCTTCATCGGGCTATCGCAGGGGATGCAGAGGAACTTCATCGGGGATGCTCCCTGTCTATTCGAGTCTGTCTAGAAGCCGCTGCGCGACGTGATCGAGGGCCCGCCCAACGGGTGTCTCGGACAGCTCCGCGAGCGGGATCCCCCGGTCGCAGTGCCGTGCAAGCTCGGGATCGAACGGGACGGTCCCGAGGCAGGGGATCTCCAGGCCCGTTGGTTCCGCCTTCGCTGGAGCTTCGGCGGCAAAGAGCGGCTTGATGGCATTGCAGTCACGGCAATAGTAGCCGCTCATGTTCTCGACGTACCCGAGGAGGCGATGGGACCCCTTCGACAGCGCTGCCACCGAGCGCGCAACGACGCCGCGCGCCACCTCGGAAGGGATCGTCACGAGCAGGAACGAGGTCCGGGGCCCGAGGAAATCGGCGTACTGGACGGTCCGCTCAGCGCCCGGCGGCAGATCGAACATCAGCAGATCGAGCGCTCCCCACTCGACGGATCCGAGGATCTCGCCGAGAAGCGCGAACTCCCTCGTCGCGCGCCACGTATGGGACTCCCCTTGCGCCGCGCTCTCGAACTCGAGCGCTTCCGACTCCGGGATCAGCGAGCCCATCGAGAAGACCGCGATCCCGTTCCTGGTCCGCGGGAGCGCGACCTTGTGGCTGCCAGGAACCAACAGCGCCCCCTGGACACCCGCCATGCGCGCCTGTGAGGGCCCGTTGAAGTCAGCGTCCAGGATCGCAATCCGAAGCCCTCGGGCGCGCAGAGCGCCCGCCAGATGCAGCGTCAAGGTGCTCTTGCCGACTCCCCCCTTGCCGGAGCCGATGGCCACGAGGTGGCGCACGGCGGCCAGCCCGTCACTGATGCGGGTGCGCTGCTCGGCAACCTGCTCGAGGATTCTGGACCCTCCGTCGCCAACGATGTCGTGGTAGTTCTTCACGAGGCTCGACAGCTTACACCGTCCCAGCCCCTCGAGACGAGCCCGGCCCAGGAACGCAATTTGCACTTGAATACCCCGGAAGCGGAAGGAGCTGAGCAATGGAGATCTCGACAGCCATTCTGCTCGCAATTGTGCTCTTGATCGGGCTCTGGGTTCCGTACTACTTCTGGTACATCCGTCGCGGGAGAGCACGGGGGCACACCTGGTTCACCTGGTGGAAGCCGAGGGGTCACTCCGACATTGGCCCGGACACTGGTGGAGTCCGACTGACTCGACCGGGCGCAGACGATGCGCGGAAGGCTCGTTTCTGACTGCTCAGGCGGATCGCGGCTCAGCTCTTCCTCGCGTACACGCGGGCGCCGCCCAGGTACGTCGCCTCGACCTGGATATCCTTCACCTGATCGACCGGGCAGCTGAGGATGTCGCGATCCAGCACGATGAAGTCCGCGAGCTTGCCGGGCTCGAGCGATCCTTTCCGCGTCTCCTCGAACGTGAGGAAGGCGTTGTTGATCGTGTAGAGCCGGATCGCCTGCTCGCGCGACAGCGCCTGCTCGGCGTGGAGCGGCGACTCCGCCCCGCGTGGCTGCCGCACGATCGTGGTCCACATGCCGAGAAACGGATTGTAGGGATTGATCGAGCGCAGGCTGCCGATCTTCTGCATGTGATCGGAGCCTCCGCCGACTGTGACGCCCTGCTCGAAGAGCGTTCGATACGGGTGGAAGTACGCGAGCCGTTCGTTGCCGAACTGCTGGCGTAGCGTCGCGGCGTCGAGGTAGAGCCACGCGGGCTGCAGGTTGGCGACGACCCCCAGCGCTTTCATCTTCGCGATCGCTTCCGGGCTCATGAAGCTGGAGTGCGTGATGCTCGGACGGCGGTCGCGCACTGGAAAGTCGTCGCGGTCGATGCGCTCGTAGGCCTCGACCAGGGCATCGACCGCGGCGTCGCCCTGCGAATGCGCGGTGAACTGCAGGCCGTTCGCGAGCGCGAGCCTGGCGATCTGGTACAGCTTCTCGGGCTCGATGAATCGGACACCCCGATACTCCGGATCGTCGATCGAGTAGATCTTGCTCACACCCCACGGCAGGCGCATGTACGCGCTGCCGGTCAGCATGCCGCCGTCGAGAAACGCCTTGATGCCCCGCAGCCACAGCATGTCGCCGTGCTGGTGCAGCGGGCTCGACGCCGCCTCGCGGATCGCCGCTTCGATGCGATCGAGCGGCGCCTGCGCGTCCACCCCGTAGGCGAGGAACGTCCGGCACGTGAGCGCCTTCTGCTCGAGCAGCAGGCGGTACAGATCGGCGCCGCCTTTGTCGGCGTTGCCGTCGACGATGCTGGTGATGCCGACCGAGTTGTAGTCGGCAAGCAATTCCTTCAACCGTGCGAGGCGGTCGGCGTCGGTTGGCCGCGGCCCGCTGGACTCGGAGCGGATATAGCGCCCGCAGTTGCGCAGGATGCCCGTCGGCCGTCCACTCTTGTCCCGCTCGACGCGGCAAGGCTGGCCCTCGGGCACCGTGAACTTCGCGTCGATACCGCTCATCGACAGCGCCATCGAGTTGAGCGACGCGTCCGGCCCCGTCCGGAAGGCGACCGGATGTCTCGGCGCCGCCTGATCCAGCTCGGCGCGGGTCGGATACCGCTGTTCCCGAATGCGGGTGATGAACACCTGCGAGAGCGTGATCCAGCGTCGGGGCTCGGTCTGCCCGGCGCGCGCACGGACGTACGCGAGCACGTCCGCGATGGTCTCCATGTCGGGCACCGGTTGCTCGAACTCGTACATCGACGCGTCCGGGGCGTGCACGTGGGAATCGATCAGGCCCGGGAGCACCGTCCTGCCGCCGAGATCGACGCGCTCGGTGGCGGAACCGGCCAGCTTCACGACGTCGGCGGTCGATCCCGTCGCGACGATGCGTCCGTCCCGAACGGCCATCGCCTGGACGATTCGAAACTTCGGGTCGACCGTCACGATCTTGCCGTTGTGGAAGATGTGGGTCGGCGGCGGCTCCCGGTCGCAGGCGGCCGCCAGAACGAGAGCGAGAAGTACCTGCACCAGCCGACGGTTCATCAAATTCAGGCCCTCGCCCTCGCTGCGTACAGTAGATGCCCGCCGGCGGGGCGGAAACCGAACCTCTCCAGGAACTCCTTTGAGATCTCCGCCGGGTGGACCTTCGGGAACCGGAACGTCCCCGGACCGAGGCGGGAGAGCAGTTGCGTCAGACGGGCCCCACCATCGTCGACGAACGAGCGGAGCGACACGATTTGTCCGACCATATAAAGAAGATAGGCCTCGATTCGCTCGTCGGAGGCGACGGCGAGTCCTGCGATGTCGTCCTTCCTTGCCGTGAGCGTCTCGACCGAGCGCTCCCAGCACGACCGGATGGACTTGTCCAAGCAGACCATTGGCGGCGAGATCGTCGACCGTGACAGGAATCACGATACCCTTCGACTCGCGCGGCGCTGCCGCGCTCGCTCAGGGCAGGCCAATCGAGAACGTAGTCTGTCAGGAGCGTTTCCTGGACATATGCGCTGGCGCTGAACAGTCCGCAGGCCGGCGCGAGCGTCTCGGGCACTTCGGCGACCATTCGCGGTGGCCCGAGAATCGCGAGCTTCGAACCGAGCGACGCGAGCAGGTGACGGCCATGTCCCTGTCGCCGATGATCGGGATGGACGGCGATCTTGTGAACGAGGGTACCTGAAGGCCGCTTGGCGCCAATCAGGACGCCGATCGGGTCGGAGCCCGAGAAGGCGACCATACAGCTGCTGCACCAGACCTGAAGGTCGCGGATCGATCGCTTGAACGCGGCCGGCGTCATCGGCGGCTCGTCGGGAAAGTACGGCGACCAGCAGCGATTCAGCGCGTCGACGAGAAGCGCGATGTCGTCCGTGCGGCAGAAGCGGTACGACGACACGATCGAGTTTACCGCGCCGGAGCCTTGGCGAAGGCGGGCGACGATCAGTGCTCGCGATTGTCGTCCCTCGACTCGGCTCGGGACGACCCTGAGCTCGAAGGGTCAAGAGTCGAAGGGTCGCCGGACTTGCTGGGTATGGTCAGCGCGCTCACCTCGTTGAGGTAGCCGCTGCCGTTGCCGGCCGGGACCACTTGGGCTTTGCTTTGGGCTTCCGCAATCGTGCGAGCTGCGGAGGCCTCGTGGGCTATTGGAGTCGGCGCCGCCGCTGCCGCGCCCTTGCCCGCTGTCGGGTAGTTCGCGATCACCTCGGCCATGATCTTCTTTCCGATCTCGATACCCTCCTCGACGAGCCCAAGATCGATCGCGGTCCCGCCTTCGCCAGAGGCTTCGGCGCGGCAGGCTGCGGCACGCTCTCGCGCAAGCGCCTCGATCCTCTCCTGCGTTTTGTTCCGCATGAACCCGGCCGGGACCCGGAGGATCCGCTGCGCGGCCTCGTTGGTCCACTCGAAGGTCGAGATCAGGGGGTTCTTCTTGTCGTCGCGAGCAATGAGCTTCGCCTCGCCTTGCCGCGTTCCGCCGCGTCTGGCTCCGCTGAAGCTCTCGGCGCGACCGGCGCGCCGGTCAGACGGAGCCTTGATCTCGAGCGGCGCTCCCGGTCTCTTCCTCGATCACCTGCCGGGCGAAGTCGAGCGTGATCGTGTCGAGCTTCGTCATGCGCGCGCGCTTTTCGACACGCGCCTTGACGCGGCGCCGCTGGTAGGCGTTCTTCATGGTCCAGAGGCCTTTCCTCGCGTCCTCCGACCAGCGCAGCTTGCGCCCGTCGTAGGTGGTCTCCTCTTCGAGACCTCCCTCGGCCGCCGCAATCTTCTCGATCATCTCCTGCGAGATCACCTCGAAGTCCGAGGCGCCGCAGACAGTGCACTTGACGGCGCCGCTCTGCGTGGCCGCGACGCCGCACGCCCGACACATCGACACGGGACCTGACTTCGCCCGCTCGAGCGCGACCGCCTCCGCCAGCGCCTTGGTCGCGGCCGACGCGCTCTTCGGCATGAACCGGTCCATCGCGTCGTCGATCACCGCGTTGGTGATGACCGAATGCCCCTTCTCGAGCGCCAGGCGCAGGACCCCGGTTCGCGCGATGCCCTTGACCTGTTCCGGCACGTTCTTCATTCGCGCCTCGGCCTCGGGCGTCCATCGGATGGTCTCCTCGGCGCGCACGTCGATCCGCGGCACCTCGAGGCGCGTGGAGAGGAGGACATCGCACGGTGCGCCGCGGAGAATATTCTCCACGTTGCTTCCCAACGCCGTCTCGTCTTTCGGGCTGTGGACGCCGATGCGGCCCAGCACGATGAGGAAGGGATTCGTCTTGCGCGCGTAGTCGATGATCTTCTGGAAGGGCTTGCCGTCGAGAAGCGTTTTCTTGATCTCGACCCCCGCCTCGCTCGCCATCCGCTCGGACACCTCGAGATGCGACTGATAGATCTGCGCGAGCCCGGTGTCGATGATCTCCTCGTGAAGCTGATTCTGCTCCTCGAAGCGGAAGACCTTCGCCGCCTGCTCGGTGAGGACGTTGACGATGCCGTTGAAGACGGAGTAATGCAGATAGGGATCGTACACGGCGATCGTCTCGACCTTCTTGCCGAACGTGCGGGCCAGGTCGAGTGCGGTCATGAGCGCGCCGAACGACTGGGGACTTCCGTCGACGCCGACCAGGATCGTGTCCCGGTCCGCCTCGCCCGGCTCGGGAACGTGCTTGACCACCCAGACATCACGGTCGGCCTGGCGGGCGACGCGTTCGCAGACCGAGCCGATCACGCTGTCGCGGGCGCGCCCGATTCCCAGCGCGCCGATCACGATCAGATCGTGCTGTGAGCCGACGATGTCCTTGAGGATTTCGGCGTGATGCTTCCCGTCCATCATCCGAGGCTCGAACTCGATGTTCGACTCCTTGCATTGGCGCGACATGCCATCGAGATAGCTGTCGGAGATGAGCTTGAGGCCCATCGTGATGAGGCTGTCGTGGATCTTCCGCTGGCGCTCCAGTTCCACCTCGTCGATGTACTCCTCGGGCAGGGTGTATTCCATCTGCCTGAAGCGATAGTCGTGCAGTTTTGCCGCGTAGACGTGGCAGCCGACCAGTTTCGCGGAGAACGCCTTGCCCAACGCGAGCGAGCAGGCGACGGCGCGGTTGGAGTGGTCTGAGTTATCGACTGGAACGTAGATGCTCTTGTACATCGGATTGACAACCTCTCAGGCGCTCGTGGCTGCCGGTTGCTTCGGCTCACCGCCGAGCTCCCGCGACGCGCGCGAGCCGTAACGCCGCCGCACCCAGACCGATCATGACCAGCTCGATTGCGAGGATGATCAGCGCCGTCCTCACCATCGGGCCGACGGCGGACGGGACGTTCTCGGGCTCGACGTAGAGGGAGTACCACAACGAGAGACCTCGCCGGTTGCCACGCTCACGCGAGAACCCGTCCCAGACCGAGAAGCCGATCGGCATGAACTCTCCGGGCGAGAACGGAGCGCCCGACTTTGCGCGAAGAGACCGCTTGAAGATGACGGACCATTCCCCCTGGTCGTAGCTCGCGACCGCCGGTGAGATCGTCCGTCTCGCTGGGCGCGATGTCGGCGCTTCCCTTGCCGGTGAACCGAAGCGGGATCAGGACTCGCCAGATCGAAGAACCAGAGATCCACCGGGTTCTGGGCGTCGCCGAAGATGAAATAGGGCTTGTGGGCGCCCGTCGGCACCTGCGACGGAATCTGGATCGCGACCGCGTCGGAGAATTCCGATGACGAGGCGGCCGGTGCCGCTCTCGGCAAAGGGGTCCTGCGCCTGCCGGGCCGGGGTCGGGGCGACTTCCGCTCGCCAAAGACCCCCTTGCCCGCGGCTGCGCCAGTCGCTGGCTCCTCCTCCTCTTCCGGGGGCACGGGAAGCGACGGCCCGTTCTTCCCTGCTTTCTCGGCGCTCATGTCGTGCCATCGAACGAGGAGGGCGATGGAGTCCGCGTCGTAAATCGCCTGAACGGTGACGCTCGTCGCGGGCGGATGGAACGCGCGTCCCGGCTCCATGATCTGCCCGACGATCGGGAAGCGGGCCACGGGCGCGGAGGCGAAGCTCGCGGCCCCCTTGGCCAGATCGATCGGATCCTGGACGTGCTTGGCGACGACGAGGTTGGAATAGCCGGGCCCGTCGCTGTCCGAAAGGGAGGCGATGAAGTCTGTGATCGCCCATCGCTGTTCGGGCGTGCAGGGAATCGGCGAACGACGGCATGGGCGTGCCGTTGAAACCCGTGCTCATCGTCCTGAAGATGTCCTCGCGGGACGACCCTGCCCGGAAGGTCCAGCTCTGCGCGAGGTCCGCCGCGCGTATCGGATGGCCCCAGTCGTCTTTCAGGGTTGGAGCGGAAGATCCGTCGCCCCGACCGAGCGTACCGTGACACTTTACGCAGCCGGTCTCCTCGTAGAGCTTCTTCCCGAGCGCGATTGACTCCGTCGTGGCTCTCGGCGCGCTCGGGAGCGGAACGGGCTGAGGGGCACTTGCGGGGTTGGAGAACTCGGGGGAGAAGGTCTTGATGAAGTACGCCAGATTCGACACGTCCTGGTCGGAGAGGTCGGGCCAGGCGGGCATCGAGGTGTAGGGCATGCCGCGCCTGATGATGTTGACGAGGTCCTGATGTGTCGGGAGCGCTCCGTTGGGAGTCGTGCGAACCTTGAACATGCCCGTCGTGAAGTTGCGGGGCCTGGGGCGCAGATGCGTGGCGGCAGAGTCCTTCACCGTCCCCCTTCTCGCCGTGGCACTGCGAACAGTATTTGAGATAGATCGTCTTGCCCGACTCCCGCTGTGCCTCGGTCCCGACGTCGGGAGCCTGCGCGCGCACCGATCCCATCCGCGCCGCACACAACGAGGCGAGGAGGACAGCGAGACATCCGAGTGCGCGACGATCAGGCGAGAGGTCATTTCGCGCCGTGCTCCTCCCGGGCGCGAGGCCTCTGGCCGGTGAAATCGTAGAGAAAGAGAATCGCCTCCCAGATCTCTTCTTCCTTCAGGAACTTCTCCCAGGCCGGCATGGCCGAGTCCCACGGCCCGCCTTCCTCGGGAAGCCCCGGGCCTCCCTTGGCGATTCGCCAGAACAGAAACGTGTCGCGAAGCTGCGCGATCGTTCCCCTGTCGGCGAAGTTGGTCGGGATCGGGTCCAGCCCGTGCGCGAACATGCCGTTGCCGGACAGGTTGTCGCCGTGGCAGAAGACGCAGTTCCGATAGTAGACCTGGCGCCCGTTCTCGACATGTTTGCGGAACTGTTCCGGATTCGACGTCTCGAGATGTGCGGAAGGGGTTCTCTCCGGCGTCGAGATCGATCTTCTTGTCGTGAACCGTGATCTCGGAAGGCGATGCAGGATGGACCGCTTCGCGAGAAGAGCGGAGGCTGGAGCGGCACGTTCATCTGGACGTAGACGTTCGCGGCCGCGAGCGCCGGGATGGCGACGACCGTTGCGCCGAGGAGCGCGGTGTACCGCTTGTCCGTCATGAACCGGACGAGCGGGCCGGAGACTTCGTCGCGGCGCTCCTGGCTGGAGGACACGTACGCCAGGATCGCAATCGAGACGATCGCCATGTAGAGCGAGACGACGGAGGCGGGAATCGGGGCCGTGAATCCGAATCGGAGGAGGACGTAGATTCCCACCCACCAGGCGCCGGCCCACATCAGCAGATTCGCCCGACGGAAGCGAAGGAGGCCGAACACGGCGACGACGGCGAGGACGATCAGGAGGTTCATTTTGCAACCGCTCCGCCGCGAGTACTTGTGAGTCGTCTTGAGCGTGACCGTCGGCGTGCCGCCCTAGCGTCTGGAGCGCCGCGATCACGCAGAGGATCTCCTCATCGGTGAGGCCGATCGGAGGCTTGTTGGCTGCGGGCATCGCCGGAGGGAATCCCTCCACGACGAAGGCGAGCGGTTCGTACATCGATTGGGCGAAGTACTCGACATCGCTCAGGCCCGGGACGCGGCTCTTCGCGCGGACAGCGACCCCCTCGAGATCGGGGAACCGGAGCGCCCCGGTCTTGCCGACCGTGTGGCAGGTCAGGCAGAGTCCCTTGCCCTCCATGATCTCGCGGCCGATCTTGACCATGTCGGCCGTGGTCAGATTGCCGGTCAGGTCCGTCTCCTGAGGAGGCTGAACTTCCTTCTGCGGCACCATCTGGCCGACATAAGTATAGAACCCGGTCGTCGCGAGGACGAGCGCGCCGATCCGGATCATGAGTGGGACCCTCATGACGTCCCCCCCTGTTCGCCGGAGTGCTCCGTGGCGAGACGGGCCCTGGGTACGCCTCGCGAAATCGGGCCGGTCGTGCAGGCTCGTGATCCAGAACACCACGCCGATCAGGAAGAAGAACAGGAGCACGGTCACCGAGACGACTTGCGTCGCGAAGCCAAGCGTGGGCGTGAACGCGTCGGGCGACTGATCCCGAATGACGCCGTAGACATGCCAATGCTGGCGGAGCCCGGAGCGAACGTAGCCCATGAGCCCCATGAGCCAGGTGAACGTGACCGCGATGAAGATCAGCACGTACTGCGAGATCGCCGGGATCCTGCCCCAGCGCACCTCCCCCGTCTTCCTCGCGCCGCGGAAGAGAAAGACGTCGATCGCGGTGATCGACACCATCGCGAACAGGACCGAGAGGACCTGCGGCACGGAGAGCCCGATCCGGACCGTCGCCTCGACGAAGTACCCGTAGACGCCGAGGAAGACGACGAAGATCGCGACGCCGGCGAAGATCGTGAGCTGCGCCGCATGGCCCGTCTTCGCCCACGCCACCGCGGCGACCTTCCCGGTCCGGCGGTAGAGGAGGAAGCTCATGAAGGTCGTGAGGATCAGGATGTTCACGGCGGTGTTCTTCGCGGACATGACACCGAGGTAGCCCGAGAACCGGGTGCGACGACCCTCCCATCGCCCGGATCTCGGAGACGGTCGCGATGATCGATCGCGGCGTCGCCCAGACCATGAAGCAGAGCGCGATCCCGATGAGAAGGTACTTGATGAACTTCTGAAGCGGCTGCACCCCCTCGACCCGCCCCATCCCGAGCCACAGGTAGTAGTTGGCGGCGAGGAAGAGGTTCCCGATCAGGACGGCCTGGATGATGAAGAGCCACGAGAAGGCCCCGCCCATCATCGTGAGCCCGAGCGTCTGCGAGAACGCGTAGATCTCCTTCGCGAGCCAGTAGCCGGCGAAGGGGAGCGGGAGGAAGGCGCTGATCGCGACGAAGTTGCCGATGTATCCCATCCAGTCGTAGTGCGCGCGGTCCTCGTCGGTTTTCGCCTGAAGGAACTTGAAGGCCGCGTAGGCGGCGGCGACCGATCCGCCGAAGGCGACGTTCGCGATGACTCGATGGACGTTGATCGGCATCCACGTGTAGTTCCAGACCGCGTCCCAGACGGAGAGCACTGCCCCCGTTTCCGAGACTCCGCGCGGTGACATCATGAACGTGAGCCAGGCATTGGCGATGAACATGATCGCCGTGCCCACGACGTTGAGGCCGAGCCCCAGACCAAGATGCACCAGGGGGTGGAACTTCCCCCAGCCGTAATAGTAGGCGTAGAGGAAGAAGGCCTCGGCGAAGAACAGCAGGACGTACGGGAGAAAGGTGGGCGAGAACACGCTCATCAGGTAGTTCGTGAACTTCGGATACAGAATGATGAGCATGAACGTCAGGAACGCGCCGAAGGTCGCGGTGAGCGAGAAGGAGACGGAGAGGAGCTTCGTGAACTCGTGCGCGAGCCGGTCGTATCGCAGATCCCCGGTCTTGTAGCCGATCAGCCTCGACGATGAACGCGAAGATTGGGACGGCAAGGACGAACGCCGCGAACAGCAGGTGGAGCTGCGCGACCGCCCAGATGGCCACGCGGCTTCCGACGACAGGGAACCTCCGGTACGTCGCCTCCTCGTAGGGCTTCGTCCTGCGGCCTTCGTCTTCGCGTCGGCCTGCTGGGCGGCCGGTCCCCGGTCGGCGTCGCAGCCGGGGCGTGGGACGGCTCCGGTACTCGCCGCGGCTCCCAGGGCCGAGGCCGTCTTCACGGCCGCCGCGATCATCACGAGGGCGGCGACGAGACCGAGAAGGACCAGCAGTTTGCGGTTCATCACAGACGTTGAAGCTTGGCGGAAGGAGAGCTGGCGTGAGGTGCCGTGCTCACGATCTAGCGCTGCGACCAGTAGTCGGCCTTATGGGGAATCACCCAGCGCACGCCACCTCTTGGATCTTGCGGTGTCGCCGGTAAAACGCGGAATCAGGTGTACGTTGAGGTGCAGAAACGGGTTCTGACCAGCGGCGGTGCCCTCGTTGATACCGATGTTGTATCCTGACGGCGCGTGATTCCGGGACAGATGTTCTCGCGCCTGATCAAGAAGGGACAGAAGAGCCTCACGTTCCGCCGGAGTTGTCTCGAAGAACGATTCGACGTGCCGCTTCGGAACAATGAGACTGTGCCCTGGCGAGACTGGGTGCGTGTCGAGAATCCACACCGACATGTTCGTTCTCACCCAGAACTCTTTCTGCGGGGAGCGCACAGTAGGTGCACGGCTCGCTCGCCCGGCACGTCTTCAAAGGCCCAGCGTCCCCAGTAGTGGATCTCGTGCCCGTGCGCCTTGAGGGCCCGGAGCGCACGAGCCTTCTCGTCGCCCTTCCGGTTGTGAACCTTGACGGCCAGCAGGGTCGCTCCACGTGCGAAGGGCCTCGTCGATGCGGCCGTTGGGCGCGCTCTCGTCTCCCACCGCGGCTTCGAGCTTTCGCAGCAGGCGGATGAACCTGCCGTGCTCGCGTCCGGACAGATCGAGGCACCGAGCGCCCTGCTCACCCACGAAGATGTCGATGTCGTCCGTCGCGACACCGTCCGCCTCGAGCGCCCGCACCGTGGCCATGGCCTCGTCCTCGCTGTCGACGAGGCCGGTCACCCGGTTGACGAGCCCGAACACGTGTCCGCCCGCGTAAGGATCAGGATTGATTCGGGCCATGGTCTCCTGTGAAAAGGCCTTATACACCAACTCTCAGCCTCAACGAAGGGATTTCTTGTGCCCATTGCCCATTGCCTCATTGCCCCATTGCCTCATTACAAGAATCACCCTTCGCCGGGTTCCCGACGCCACTGGCCGATTGCGCCGATCGACCCGCAGTAGAGATCGTCAAACTTTCCTGAATATACTGGGAGACTTCGCCGTCACTAGGCACTGCGCATTAGGCACTAGGCACTAGGTTAGCGAGCCTGTCATATGGCCGACCTGAAGGACGAGTTAGCGGCGCTCAAGATCGAGCGCGAGCCGGAGCGGCGCCGGCGCGGCGGGCGTTGGGTCGGCTGGATGATCCTGCTGCTCGTCTTCGGGGCCGCCGGGTTTGCGACGTACCGGTGGGTGAGTGCAGAACGGCCGCTCGAGGTCGAGACCGTCGCCGTCACCGAGCGCGCGGCCGGCGCACAGGCCTCGGTGCTCAACGCGTCCGGGTACGTCACGGCGCGCCGCCGGGCGACCGTGTCCTCGAAGATCACCGGGAAAGTGACGGAGATCAATGTCGAGGAAGGCATGGCCGTCAAAGAGGGCCAGGTGCTCGCCCGGCTCGACGATGTGACGTTCCGCGCCGCGCTGGCGCTGGCGGAGGCGCAGGTCCAAGCCACCCGTCAGCAGATCCGCGAGAACGAAGTCCGTCTCGACGAGGCGCGCCTGACGATGACCCGGCTGGCGAACCTGGTGAAGCAGGGGTTCGTGACGCAAGCGGAAGTCGACGCGGCCAAGGCCCAGGTCGGATCAATGGAGGCCCGCATCCTCGTCACGCGCGAGCAGGTGCACGTCGCCGAGCGGCAGGTCGAGCTCGAGCGCACCAATCTCGACAACACGATCATTCGCGCGCCGTTCAGCGGCGTGGCGATCTCGAAGGACGCGCAGCCGGGCGAGATGGTGTCTCCGGTGTCGGCCGGCGGCGGCTTCACGCGCACCGGCATCTGCACGATCGTCGACATGCGGTCACTCGAGATCGAAGTTGACGTGAACGAGAGCTACATCAATCGTGTGAAGCCCGATCAGGATGTCTCGGCGGCGCTCGACGCGTACCCCGAGTGGCAGATTCCGGCACAAGTGATTACGACGGTCCCGACGGCAGACCGCCAGAAGGCCACCGTCCTCGTGCGCATCGGGTTCAAGAAGCTCGACCCGCGGATCCTGCCGGACATGGGCGTCAAGGTCACCTTTCTTCGCGAGGCGGATGATGCGGACCTTCCGGCGGCGCGGCCCGTGACGCTCGTGCCGAAACTGGCCGTGAGGACCGAGAACAAAGAGTCGTTTGCGTTCGTGGTCACCAACGGCGTCGTCGAGCGCCGGGTCGTCAAGATCGGGGGCACGGACGGCGACCGCCTCGAGGTCCTGGCCGGGCTCACCGCCGGCGAGAAGGTCGTCGTGTCTCCGCCGGCGACGCTGGCAGCGGGGGCGAAGGTGAGCGGGAAATGACAACGTAGGTTCCGGAGGAACCTGCCAGCCGAGGAGCAGTCAATGTCGAGTTCGAATCCGCTCGTTCAAGTCCGAGACGTCCACAAGCACTTCACGCGCGGCGGCGAGCGCATCGACGTCCTCAAAGGCGTCAACCTGGAGATCCCGCAGGGTGAGTTCCTGGCGCTGATGGGACCGTCCGGATCCGGGAAGACGACGCTGCTGAACCTGATGGGCGGGTTGGATGAGCCGACAGCGGGCGGCGTGGAGGTCGGCGGCGTTCGCATCGACGATCTGGGCGGCGGCGAGCTGTCGCGCTGGCGCTCGCGCAACATCGGGTTCGTGTTCCAGCTCTACAACCTGCTGCCAGTGCTCACGGCCGCGAAGAACGTCGAGCTGCCGTTGCTCCTCACCAAGTTGGCGAAAAGCGAGCGGCGGAAGCACGTCGACATCGCGCTCAAGGTCGTCGGCTTGAGCGATCGCGCAAGGCACTATCCGCGCCAGTTGTCCGGCGGACAGGAACAGCGCGTCGGCATCGCGCGCGCCATCGTCACGGACCCGACGCTGCTCCTCTGCGACGAGCCGACCGGCGACCTCGATCGCAAGGCCGGCGACGAGATCCTGGATCTGCTGCAGCGCCTGAATCGCGACCACGGGAAGACGATCGTGATGGTCACGCACGACCCGCACGCGGCGGAGCGCGCCACCCGGACGCTGCACCTCGACAAGGGCGTGCTCACGAACGGGGGCCGGCCGTGAAGTACCTTCCGCTCATCTGGAAGAACGTGTGGCGGCGAAAAATCCGCACGGTCTTCACGATGCTGGTCGTGATGGTGGCGTTCCTGCTGTTCGGCGTGCTGATGGCCGTCCGGATGGCGTTCACGTTCGGCGTGGAGATCGCCGGCGTCGACCGCTTGATGATGCTGCACCGGGTCGGCTTCATGATGCTCCTGCCCGAGGCGTACGCGACGCGTCTCGCCTCGACGCCTGGTGTTCAGCTGGCGACCCATCAGACCTGGTTCGGCGGGATCTACCAGGATCCGTCCAACTTCTTCGCGCAGATGGTGGTCGAGCCGGAGCCGTTCCTGAAGGCGTATCCCGAGTTCAAGGTCTCCCCCGAACACATGAAGGCCTGGCTCGCCGACCGGCAGGGCGCGCTCGTCGGCGTGGACCTCCTGGAGCGCTTCAACTGGAAGGTTGGCCAGCGCATCCCGATCAACGCCACGTTCTGGCGTCCGAAGGGCGAGGGCCTCGCCTGGGAATTCAACATCTCGGGCACCTACGGCGGCGAGGCGGCGGTCGACAAGACGCAGTTCTTCTTCCGGTACGACTATTTCGACGAGAACCGCTTCACCGGGCAGGGACAGGTCGGCTGGTACGTCATCAAGATCGACGACCCGGCGAAGGCCGGCGAGATGAGCCGGAAGATCGACGACATGTTCGCCAATTCCTCGGCGGAGACGAAGACCGCGACAGAAAAGGTCTTCGTCCAGGGGTTCGCGAAGCAGGTCGGCGACATCGGCACGATCATGGTGGCGATCGCGACCGCGGTCCTCTTCAACATGCTGCTCGTCGCCGCCAGCACGATGACGCGCTCCGTGCGGGAACGCACGCCCGAGCTGGCGGTGTTGAAGACGCTCGGCTTCTCCAACGGCACGGTCCTCTCACTGGTCCTCATCGAGTCGCTCTTCGTGGTGCTCGTGGGGGGAGGGATCGGATTGGGCCTCGCCTGGCTGATCGTTCAGGGCGGGGACCCCACGGGCGGGATGCTGCCGATCTTCACGCTGCCGCCGCGCGACATCGCCCTGGGAATCGGGCTGATGATCGCGCTCGGCCTGCTGGCGGGGCTGTTGCCGGCGGTCGGCGCCATGCGCCTCCGAATCACCGACGCGCTCAGAAGGAACTGACTCCATGCGCTGGATCACTCAAACCGTCGCCATCATGGCGCTCAATCTGCGGACCATTCCGGCCAGACTCGGCTCGTCAGCGGTGGCCGTGATCGGCATCGCCGGTGTCGTCGTCGTCTTCGTGTCCGTGCTGTCGATTTCGGCCGGGTTCGCGGCCGCCATGCGCGGATCGGGATCGGCCAACCGCGCGCTCGTCATGCGGAGCGGCGCCGACAGCGAGATGACGAGCGGCCTCGGCGGGCCGGAGGTGGAAATCATCAAGCAGGCGCCGGGCATCAGCCGCGACGGACAGACGCCGCGGGCGGCCTCCGAGTTGTACGTGATCATCGATCTGCTGCGGAAAGGCGTCCCGGACTCGTCGTCCAACGTGCCCCTGCGCGGCATCGAGCCCGAATCCCTCCGCCTGCGCGACGAGGTCTCGATCGTCTCGGGCCGGATGCTCACGTTCGGCACCAACGAGGTCATCGCCGGCCGCGGCGCGAGTACGCAGTTCGAAGACCTCGATGTCGGCGACACGGTCCGATCGGGCAAGCACTCCTACCCAGTCGTGGGCATTTTCGAGGCGGACGGCGGCGTCTCGGAAAGCGAGGTCTGGGCCGACGCGCGCACGTTGCAGGGCGCGTACCAGCGCGGCAATTCTTATCAGACGGTGCTCGCACGCCTCGAGACCACCGCCTCGTTCGACCCCTTCAAGAACTGGCTGACTTCAAACCCGCAGGTCAACGTCCAGATCCGGCGCGAGAACGAATACTACGAAGGCCAGTCGCGTGCCATGACGACGCTCATTCAAACCATCGGCTACGGCATCGCGCTGCTCATGGGCTTCGGCGCGATCTTCGGCGCCATTCTCACGATGTACACGGCGGTCGCCTCGCGCGCGCGGGAGATTGCGACGCTCCGCGCGCTCGGCTTCAACACCTGGTCGGTCGTCATCTCGGTCCTCACCGAGTCGCTGGCGCTCGGGGCGATCGGCGGCGCGATCGGCGGCCTCGCCGCCTACCTCGCATTCAACGGCTATCAGGCCGCGACGATGAACTGGCAGACGTTCAGCCAGGTCGCGTTCGCTTTCCGCGTGACGCCTGAGTTGCTGGGCACGGGCATCGTGTACTCGCTGCTCATGGGATTCGTGGGCGGGCTGTTTCCCGCGATTCGAGCGGCGACGCTGCCGATTCCGCAGGCACTCAGACAGCTATAGCAATTCACATCGATCGATTTATCATCGATCAAATGAAAAGCGCCGGTTTCCTGCTCGCCGCGTTGCTGACGATCGGTGCGACCGCTGCGCCGGAGGACGTGCGACTGATCGCCACCGACGGTGAGGGCGCGAAGTACTGGCCGCGCTGGCGCGGGCCGTCCGGTCAGGGATACGTCGCGGGGACGAACTATCCGGATACCTGGTCGGACACAGAGCGGGTGCAGTGGCGAACCCCGGTTCCGGGTGTCGGGCATTCCTCACCGATCGTCTGGAAGGATCACCTGTTTCTGACGACGGCGGCGGCGGACGGATCGCGCGTGTCGATGCTGGCGTTCAGCCGGACGACAGGCAAGCCGCTGTGGGAAACGCACGTGCCGTCGAAGGGCGTCGAGCACGTCTACTGGAAGAACAGCCGCGCGTCGGCGACGCCCACGACCGATGGGGAGCGCGTCTATGCGTCGTTCGGCACCCACGGCCTCGCGGCGTTCGATTTCTCAGGCAAGATCGTGTGGCACACGAAGCTCGGCGATCTCAGCAACTACCACGGCAGCGCCGGCTCGCCGGTTCTCCACAAGGACCGCATCTTTCTCTATCAGGACCACGACGGCAGCGGGACGCTCGGCTCGTTCGTCGCCGCGTTCGACACGAAAAGCGGGAAGGTGCTCTGGAAGCGCGACCGCAGGGCGTCGGTCGGCTGGGGCACGCCCATCGTGATTCACACGGGCGAGCGCGATGAGCTCATCGTGAGCAGCCAGGGCACCATCAACAGCTACCACCCGGACACCGGCGAAGAGCTGTGGCACGTGCGCGGCAACAGCCGCGAAGTCATCCCGACGCCGGTCGTCGGCCACGGGCTCGTGTTCTGCTCGTCAGGCCGCATCGGCCCGACGTTCGCCATCAGGCCCGGCGGCAAGGGAGACGTCACCGCGAGCCACGTCGCGTGGTCGCATCTTCGCGGATCGCCGTTCGTGCCCTCAGGCATGGTCGTCGGCGACCTCCTCTATCTCGTGAACGACATGCAGAGCATTCTCACGGTCTACGAGGCGAAGACCGGCAAGCTCGCGTATCAGGAACGACTCGGCCAGCCGATTCGCGAGGGCTTCTCGGCGTCGCCCGTGGCCGTCGGCGACAAGATCTTCTTCACGAACGATCTCGGCGAGACGTTCGTCGTCCAGGCCGGCCCCGTATTCAAACTCCTGCACGTCAATCGCCTCAACGCTCAGGTCCTGGCGTCCCCAGCGCTCGTCGACGGCACCTGGTACTGGCGGACGGGCAAGGAACTGCTGGCGATCAGGTAGAGCGCACGCCGCTTGTCAGCAAAGACTCACCATGAAGACTGAAGTCGTGAAGGGGTCTTGGCAAGATCGCTTGTCGCAAAAAGCTCTTCGATCCATTCTTCACGTCTTCAGTCTTCATGGTGAGATTTTCGTAAGACCAGCAAGCACTTCGAACAACGCTTCGCTGTCGGGCTGTTCAGGGATGTCGTACTTCTTCGCCCACGCGATCCTGCCTTCTTTGTCCACGACGTAAATCGCCCGCTCGGAGATGCCGTCCTGGCGGAACACGCCGTACGCGGAGGCGACCGCGCCGTGCGGGTGAAAGTCGCTCAGCAGATCGAAGGAGATTCCGCCGAGCGCGTCGGCCCAGGCGCTCTTCGACGGCCCGGCGTCGACGCTGATGCCGAAGATCTCGGTGTCGAGCGCCGCGAACCGATCGCGCGCCTTTTCGTACGTCTGCATCTGCGTGGCGCAGACCGGCGTGAACGCCAGCGGATGAAACGCGAGCACCACGTTCTTCCGGCCGCGAAAGGACGACAGACGGACCGGCTTGCGCGTGTGGCTCGACAGCTCGAAATCGGGGGCGACGGAACCAATTGAAAGCATCAGACCTCACTGGGCCCAAGGCCCATGGCCCAAGGCCAAAGTCAGAGCTCTTTCTTGGGCCTTTGGCCCTTGGCCCTTGGCCTTATCGTTTCTTCTCCAGGATCAAGTGCTGGTACACCAGCGCGGCCGCGACGCCGCCGACGATCGGGGCGATCCAGTAGAAGACATGCCAGGTCCAGTAGCCCTGCGCGAGCGCCGGGCCGAACGAGCGTGCTGGATTCATGGACGCGCCGGTGATGGGGCCGCCGGCGAGGATGTCGAACGTCACCGTCAGGCCGATGCCGAACCCGCCGATCTTCACGGCTTCCCCGCGCGGGTCGACGGCTGTGCCGTAGATCGCGATCACGAGCAGGAAGGTGAGGATGATCTCCAGGCCGACGACGACGCCCGGCGTCACCCAGGCGGCCGGCAACGGAATGCCGAGATTGGCTTCGGCGACCGACGAGGCCGGGAAAATCATCTTGCAGGCCACGGCGGCGGCAGTCGCACCCGCCAACTGGCTCACGACGTACACGGCCGCATTGGGCGCCGTGATCCGGCCCGTCGCAAGCATGCCGGCCGTGACCGCCGGGTTGAAGTGCGCCCCGGACACGCCGCCGAACGCGTTGACCGCGACCGACAGCGCAAGGCCATGCGCCAGCGCGATGCCGACAAGCCCTGCGCCGCTCCCGATCGCACTCGTGGTCCCGAGAATCGCGGCAATTCCCGCAAAGCACAGGAAAAACGTTCCGATGAATTCTGCCAGCGGAGCACTCGTTCCCTTCATGTGTCCCTCCCCGGAGCGCGAGTATTGTCTCTCACCGGAGGGGTGACCGTCGCGTGATAAGGTGTTCCGGTCGGCCCTGCCATCCTTCGATGCGAGTTCATCTCGGCACGTTGATCGTCCTGTGCGCGATCTCGGCGGCAGCCGCCCCGGGTCAGACCGGCCAGTCTTCGCTCACGCCACCGGCTGCGCCGCTCACCGAGCTGGCGTCGCCGGCGCCTGTCGGGTCGGCGCAGCCCAATCTCTTTGCCGACCGGTCCGGCCGCGTCTGGCTGAGCTGGATCGAGCCGCGTGCGGCAGGCGGCCGGTCGGTTCGTCTGGCCTCGCTCCAGGGGGCGCGCTGGTCCGAGCCGGTCACCATCGCGGAAGGCGCCAATCTCCTCGCGAACTGGGCGGACTTCCCCTCGGTGTTCGTCGCGCGCGACGGGACGCTGGCGGCGCACTGGCTCGAGACGGGGCCGACGCGCGGCGCCTACGGCATTCGCGTCGCGACGTCCCGCGATGGCGGCCGAACGTGGACGCCCCCTGCGATTCCGCACCGCGACAACTCGCCGGCCGAGCACGGGTTCGTGTCCTTCTTCGACGCGCCCGACGGAAGTCCCGGCATGATCTGGCTGGACGGACGGGACATGGCGGCGGGACATGCGGCCGGCGCGGCCGGTCACGGGCCGGCGGCCATGACGCTTCGGGCGACGACGATTCGCCACGGGACGCCGGGTGACGAGACCGTCGTCGACCGGCGCGTCTGCGACTGCTGCCAGACGTCAGCCGTCGCCGTGCCCGACGGCGTCGTCATCGCCTACCGCGACCGATCGGACGAAGAAATCCGGGATATCTCAGTCGCGCGATTCACGAAGGGTCAGTGGGGGCCGCCAGCCACCGTGTTTGCCGATGCGTGGCAGATCAAGAGCTGCCCGGTCAACGGCCCGGTGCTCGCTGCTTCCGGCGATTCGGTCGCGGTCGCGTGGTTCACGGCTGTCGGCGGCACGTCACGCGTCCAGGTGGCGTTCTCCTCGGGCGGCCGTCCGTTTTCGGCGCCGATTCGTCTCGACAGCAACGTGACGCTGGGCAGGCTGGCGATGGTGATGCCGGGTCCCGATCGCGTGCTGGTCTCGTCGATCGAGCGGAAGGCCGGCCCCGAGCTGGCCTCCGAGCTCGTGATCCGCGAAGCGCGCCGCAGCGGATCGATCAGCGCGCCGCTTGCCGTCGGCATGAGCGCCGATCGGTCGAGCGGCTTCGCGCGCATGGCCCTCGTGGGCCGGCGTCTCATCGTCGCGTGGACGGGCGTCGCGCCGAACGCGCCGCCTCGCGTGCACGTGGCCGCGACGGAGCTCAGATGAGACGCCCCAGCTTCTTCAGCGTGCTGATCTTCGTCGTGGCGCTGCTCTTCGTGGTGCCCTCGGCGGTGCGCTACTACACCGACTGGCTGTGGTTCAAAGAGCTGGGCTACGAGTCGATCTTTCTCCGCACGCTCAACTCGCAGACGTTCGTCTTCGCGGGCACGTTCGCTGTCGTGTTTCTGTTCCTGTATTTCAATCTGCGGCTCGCGCGCAGCACGTTTCGCCGGCCGCACATCGTGCTCGGCACGAGCGTCGACGGCCGCACAATCTCCGTGGAAGGCCGTCGCATCACCGGCATCGCGATGCCGGTGGCGATCGTCGTCGCCGCCGGGCTCGCGGTGGCGGCGGCGAGCAACTGGCTCACCTGGCTGAACTGCCTTCAACGCGGTGCCGTTCGGCGACCGCGATCCGCTCTTCGGCCGCGACGTCGCGTTCTACGTCTTCAAGCTGCCACTGCTGCAGATCCTGAAGCAGCAGGCGCTGGTCATGGCGTTCGCCGCCCTCATCGGGTGCGGCCTCTACTACGTGCTGTCGGGCAGCTTCGTGATCGAGGCGCGCGGCGGCAATGCGTTCTGGCCGCGCCTGCGACTGATCACCGTCGCGAGGCGGCACCTCGGCCTGCTGGCTGCGATGGTCTTCGCGCTGCTCGCCTGGGGCGCGTGGCTGGACATCTCGAACACGCTGCTGGCGAACGGCCAGGTCGTGTTCGGCGCCGGATACACGGACGTGCACGCGCGGCTGCCGTTCCTCTGGACGAGCGTCGCCGTTCTGACGCTGGGCGCCGGCCTCGCCGTCTTGTACGGCTTCAGCCGCCGCGGCCTGGCCTCTGCCGCTGGCCATCGCGCTCTACTTCATCGTCTCGGTGAGCGGCACGATGTACGCCGCCTTCCTGCAGCGCTTCATCGTCACGCCGAACGAGCTGGACAAGGAGCAGCCGTACATCCAGTACAACATCGCCGCGACCCGCCGCGCCTACGCGCTCGATCGGGTCGAGGAGCGCGAGATGTCAGGCGACGCCGAGCTCAGCGCGAAGGACATCAGCGCGAACGCCGCGACGATCGAGAACATCCGGCTGTGGGATCACCAGCCGCTGCTCCAGACGTTCGGCCAGATTCAGGAAATCCGCACGTACTACGACTTCCAGTCGGTGGACAACGACCGCTACCGGATCGACGGCAAGTACCGCCAGGTCATGCTCTCGGTGCGCGAGCTGAACTCCGACAGCATCCAGAACCGATCGTGGGTGAACGAGCGGTTGTTCTTCACGCACGGCTACGGCCTCACGCTCGGTCCGGTCAACCAGGTCACGACCGACGGGCTGCCGGTGCTCTTCATCCGGGACCTGCCGCCGGTGTCCACCGTGAACATCAAGCTCGACCAGCCGAGCGTCTATTTCGGCGAATTGTCGAACGACTACGTGCTCGTGCGCACACGCCAGCCGGAGTTCCATTACCCGCGCGGCAACGACAACGAGACAACGTTCTACGAAGGATCGGGCGGAGTGCCGATCGGAAGCCTGCTCCGGCGCCTGATGTTCGCGGTGCGCTTCGCGAACGCAAATATCCTGCTCACGAACGAGATCTCGAACGAAAGCCGGATCCTCTTTCACCGGCGCATCACCGAGCGCGTGCGGATCCTCGCGCCGTTCCTGACGTTCGACAGCGATCCGTACCCGGTCGTCGCGTCCGGGCGGATCTTCTGGATTCAGGATGCGTACACGACCACCGCGAATTACCCATACGCCTCGCGGATCGAGTACCGGCCCGGCGCGTCCCTCAATTACATCCGGAACTCCGTGAAGATCGTCATCGACGCGTACAACGGGTCGACGTCGTTCTACCTCGCCGAGCCGAACGATCCGCTCGCGCAGACGCTGGCCAAGGTGTTCCCGGGGGTGATGCGGCCGCTGTCCGACCTGTCGACGGACCTGCGCGAGCACGTCAGGTACCCGGAGGACATCTTCAGAATCCAGGCGACGATCTACCAGCAGTACCACATGACGAACCCGGTCGTGTTCTACAACCGGGAAGATCAGTGGCAGACGCCGGTGCTCGAGGTCGAGCGGAATTCAGTGCCGATGCAGCCGTACTACACGATCATGCGGCTGCCTGGCGAAAAGGATCCCGAGTTCATCCAGATGCTGCCGTTCACGCCCCGGCTGAAGGAGAACCTGGCCGCCTGGATGGTCGCGCGCAGCGACGGCCCGCACTACGGCCGGCTGTTCGTGTTCCAGTTCCCGAAGCAGAAGATCGTGTTCGGGCCGAGGCAAATCGTCGGCCGCATCAATCAGGATCAGACCATCTCGCCGAAAATCACGCTCTGGAATCAGCAGGGATCGTCCGTCATCTGGGGCACGCTCCTCGTCATCCCCATCAACGAATCGCTGCTGTACGTGCGGCCGCTCTATCTGCGCTCGTCCGAGGGCCGCATTCCCGAGCTCAAGCAGGTCATCGTCGCCTACCAGAACCAGATCGTCATGGCGGAGACGATGACCGAAGCACTCTCACAGATCTTCGGACCGAGCGTTCAGAAAGCGCTCGAGCCGGACCGGCTCGCGAGCACGGCAACCTCCGTCGTGCAGACCGCCGTCGAGACGCCGGCCACGCCGGCCGCGCCGGCCGGTCGGCCAGTCGCCACTGGGGAACCGACAATGGCGGCGCTGATTCTCGAGATGAAGCAGCACTTCGAGCGGGCAGACAAGGCGTTGAAGGACGGCGACCTGGCGCTCTACGCCGAAGAGCACCGCAAGGCTCGCGCGGTGCTGGAGCGCATGGACAAGATCAGGAAGTAACGCCTGCGCTGAATGGAAAAGACCGACCACGCCGTCAAGGAACGAGTCAAGACGCAGAAGAAAGAGCCGGCGCTCTACAAGGTCGTGCTACTCAACGACGACTACACCACCATGGAGTTCGTCGTCAGCGTGCTGGAAGGCGTCTTTCAGAAGTCTCCCGCCGAAGCCTTTCAGATCATGATGCACGTGCACGTCAACGGCCGCGGCATTGCCGGGGTCTATCCGTGGGATATCGCCGAGACGAAGGTGGACAAGGTCATCACGCTCGCGCGCGAGGCGGGGTACCCGCTGAAAGCGATCACGGAAGAGGCATGAGCTCGCGGCTCGAAACCCGAGCCGCGCTACTGTTTGCTCTTGAGCTCGTCGATCACCGCGAGCCGGACGTCTCTGAACTCCTGAATGTTGCTCACGCGCGGCTCGGTTCGTGTCAGGAACTTGAGGTTCGCCTCGCCGCCGGTGAGGAGGAACTCGGGCACGGCGACGACGTAGCGGGCGGTGCGGTCGAGTGGCTTGCCCTGAACGAGCCACGTGGACTCGGGTCTTGTCGCCCCGCGCAATTGCAGGTAGCCGCCGGAGCCTCGATTCGTCACGCCGATGTCGAGCACTTCGGCGAGCAGCGATCCTTCGAACGTGGCCCTGACGATCTTCCCGCCGAACGGCAGGATGCGAATGACGTCGTACTGGCGGATCGGCCCGGGCTGCAGCTCGTCGTCGATCCGGATCGAGCCGCCGTTGAGCATGGCGACGTCCACGGGTCCGGCCTCGCGAGCCATGGCGGCCGTCACCAGGTCCGTCAGCGCGCCGGGCCGGTTGCGCACGGTGGACTCGCGGCCGTCGAGGACCTCGGTCGTCTTCGCGATGACGACCTCCGGAGCGAAGCCGTCTTTGCGAAAGGCGTCGAACGCGGTCGTGATCCAGCGGCGCACCTCGGCCTGCACGCGGCGATCCTGCGCGACCTTCGAGTCGAGCACGTCGAGGCGCGCGGAGACGGCCGGCCGCACGCCCGGTTTCGTGAAGCCGAGCGTCACCACGGCAATCGAACGAGCGTTGGCGTCGGCCTTGATGATCGGCGTGAACGCCGGGCCGCGGCGGATCATCCAGTTCTCGTGCTCGTGACCGCCGAGCGCCACGTCGATCTCCGGCACGCCTTCGACGAGCGCCTGATCGCCCGCGAGCGACAGATGCGTCAAGGCGATGATGGCGTCGGTGCGCCCCAGGAGCAGCGCGATCTGCGCTCTGGCCGCGTCGACCGGCGGCAGGTACTGGACCCACGGCTTCCTCGTGGAATCGATCGTCAAACCAATGAGACCCAGACGCAGGGTCCGTCCGTTGGCGACGATGGGCACGACGGCCGACTTGACGGTGCCGGGAAACGGCTGGCCCGTGGCGTCGGTCACGTTGGTGGCCACGATCTTGAACTTCGCCTCCGCCATCCGCGCGCGGAACGCCGCTTCGGACAGGTCGAACTCGTGGTTGCCGAGCGTCGCCCAATTCAGGCCGAGGGTGTTGAGGACGCTGACCATCTGCTGGCCGGCGAGCGGTTCGCCGTTCACGCGGGCCGTGCCGATCGCCGACGGCGAGAGGAAGTCGCCGCCAAGCGTCGACAGCACGGCGCCGCGGCGCTTCAGGCTCGCGAGCGAGGTCGCGACGCGCGCCAGACCGCCCGCGCGCCCGTCTTCAACCGCGTCGATCTCGTAGACGTCGTTGAAATGGAGGATGGTGACCGTCGCCGGCGGCGGAACGTCCGCGGCGCCGCCTGCCACAAAGACGGCGGCGAGGAGCAGCGCAGCGAGGATCGGGCGAATCAGTCGATCCGGCACGGCCGCTTCATTATCCACGAAGCGTGCCGCGCGGAGGTGGGGCCCTGCGCGGGGGTGGGGCCCCGTGACACCTGCGGGCCGCCGAAGCGGAGCGCGGGCCGCAGCCCGAGCTCGGGAGTGGCCCCGCGCGTGACACCTGTGGCCCGCCGAAGCGGAGCGCGGGCCGCAGCCCGAGCGCGGGGGTGGGGCCCCGCGCGCTGAAACAGTTTGACTCGCGGCGTCGGCTCGTAGGAATAATCGGAGAGACGAACTGTGTTTTCTGCCTCAATCGAGATCGTTCTGACCATCGCCTACCGCGAGGCCGTCTCGCGACGCCACGCCTATCTCACGCTCGAGCACCTGCTCTACGCTCTGGCGCACGACCCGGAGGGCGAGCGCATCCTGGCGGCCTGCGGCGCCGACCTGCCCAAGCTCAGGCGGGAGCTGCACGAATACCTCGACACGTCGGTCGAGGAGCTGCGCCGCGGACAGGAACGGGAGCCGGAACAGACGGCGGCGTTCCGCCGGGTGCTTCAGACGGCCGTGCTCCACGTGCAGAGCGCGCAGCGGGCGGAGGTCCACGCCGGCGACATCCTCGCGGCGATCCTGCAGCAGCCCAAAGCGCACGCCGCGCGGCTCCTCGAGGCGCACGGCATCACGCGCCTCGACGTGCTGGACTTCATTTCGCATGGCGTCTCCAAGCTGCAGCCTCCACCCGACGAGTCGACCTCGAAAGGCGGGGCCGAAGCCGGCGGCGGCGACGAAGGCTCCGGCACGTCGCGCGACCCGCTCACGGCCTACTGCATGAACCTCACCGAGCGCGCGCGTCGCGGCCTGCTCGATCCGCTGATCGGCCGGGCCGACGAGCTGCAGCGGACGATTGAAGTCCTCTGCCGGCGCCGCAAGAACAACCCGGTCTTCGTCGGCGAGGCCGGCGTCGGCAAGACGGCGATGGCTGAAGGCCTCGCGACGCGCCTGCTGTCAGACGACGTTCCGGACCTGCTGAAGGACGCTGAGATCTTTTCGCTCGATACCGGCGCCCTCCTCGCAGGCACGCGCTTCCGCGGCGACTTCGAGGAGCGCTTCAAGGCGGTCATTCGCGCGCTCAGCTCGCGACCGCGCGCCATTCTGTTCATCGACGAGATTCATTCGACGGTCGGCGCCGGCGCGACGACCGGCGGCACCATGGACCTGGCGACGCTCATCAAGCCGATCCTCACCGCGGGCGATCTGCGCGTCATCGGCTCGACGACGTTCGAGGAGTACAAGCACATCGAGAAGGACCGCGCCCTCGCGCGCCGGCTCCAGAAGATCGCGATCGAGGAGCCGTCAATCGAGGAGACGATTCGTATCCTGAGCGGTCTTCGCGCGCGCTACGAAGAGCATCACGGCGTCACTTTCACTGAGGCGGCCCTCGAAGCCGCCGCCAAGCTCGCGGCACGACACCTGCGCGACTACAAGCTGCCAGACAGCGCCATCGACGTCATGGACGAGGCCGGGGCGGTGATGAAGATCAGGCACTCGGCGCTTGGCGCGCGGCGCGCGGAAGGGCTCGATCCGGAACCCGGCACCCGCCCTTCGACGAGCTCAGGCGCCCGAGCCAGTCGAGGCGACCCGGCACCCCGGAACCTATTCCCGTTGTTGATGCCCCCGACATCGAGTCTGTCGTCGCGAGAATCGCCCGGATTCCCGCCCGCCAGGCGTCGTCGTCGGATCGGGAACGGCTGCGCACGCTCGAGGAGTCGCTCGGACGTGTCGTGTTCGGCCAGGCGGAAGCGGTGCACCTCGTGGCGCAGTCGATCAAGCGGTCGCGCGCGGGTCTCGGCCAGCCGGAGCGGCCGGCAGGATGCTTCCTGTTCACGGGGCCGACCGGCGTCGGCAAGACCGAGCTGGCGAAGCAGCTCGCGATCCAGCTCGGCAACGAGTTCATCCGCTTCGACATGAGCGAGTACATGGAGAAGCACGCGGTCGCCCGGCTCATCGGCGCGCCGCCGGGGTATGTCGGGTTCGAGCAGGGCGGCCAGCTCGTCGACGCCGTGCGGACGCACCCGTACAGCGTGGTGCTGCTCGACGAGATCGAAAAGGCGCACCCGGACATCTACAACATCCTCCTGCAGGTGATGGATCACGCGACGCTGACGGACAACACGGGCCGCAAGGCCGACTTCAGAAACGTCGTGCTGATCCTCACGTCGAACGCCGGATCGCGCGAGATGAGCGTCAAGTCGATTGGATTCGCCGAGGGCACGTCGCGCGACGAGCGCGACGACTTCGCCCGCCGGACGGCCGCGAGCAAGTCGATGGCCGCCATCGAGCGCGTGTTCAGCCCGGAATTCCGCAACCGCCTCGACGCCATCGTCACGTTCAAGAACCTCACGCCGGAGGTGATGGAGACGATCGTCGAGAAGTTCGTGCTGCTGCTCGAGGCGCAGCTGAGCGAGCGTCATGTCGCCATCACGCTCACGCCCGAAGCCCGCGCCTGGCTCGCGGAGAAAGGCTACGACCAGGTCTTCGGCGCACGGCCGCTCGCGCGCGTGGTGCAGCGCGAGGTGCGCGACCCGCTCACGGACGAGATCCTGTTCGGCAAGCTGGAGAATGGGGGCACGGTGACGATCTCGGAGAGCGACGGCAAGCTGACGTTCTCTTACCTGCCGAAGACCGAGGACACGGGGAAGAACGAGGCCATGGAAAAGGGCTCCGACGAGAGCACGGAGAAGAGCCCTCGTGTCTGACCTCAAGGTGACCGATCGGCGCTGGTGGGCGAAGGGCAATGACGCGGCGGCCCAGGACGTCGTCGAAGAGCCGAAGCTCAAACCGACTTACGTGGAAGAGCTCGAGGCCCGCCTCGCCGCGAAGGACGTCGAGCTGCACCAGTTGCTCGCGAAGTACCGAAGCGCGTCCGAGGAGTTCGATCAGGCTCGTGCGCGCCTGCGCAAGGAGGTCACGAAAGACGTCGAGCGCGGCCGCCGCGGGCTCATCGTGAGCTTTCTGGAAGTGCTCGACAACCTCGATCGCGCGCTCGCGTCCACTGACGGCCGCCCGGCCGATCCGTTCGCCCAGGGCGTGTCGCTCGTCCGGCAGCAGTTCCTCACGACGCTCGAGGGCCTTGGCGTTCGCCGCCTCGAGCCGATCGGGCTCCCGTTCGATCCTTCGCAGCACGAAGCCGTCTCGAGCGTCGCCGCCGACGAGGGCACCGCGGCCGGTACGGTCGTCGGCGTCGTCCGGCCCGGCTACCTCATCGGCGACGACGTGCTGCGGCCCGCGCAAGTGGCCGTTTCGGCATAGCATTCCGTGGTGCGCGTGGTCGCCTGGCTGGATCGCCACTGGCGCGTCCTGCTCTGTCTCCTCGTGGTGTGGATCGCCGCGCTGCTCGTCATTCAGGCCCGCGGGAAGTACATCTGGCACGACGAGGTCTACACGATGCTCGGATCGCGGCTGTCGGTTCCGACGCTGTGGCGTGCCTCGCTCGACGGCCTCGACCTGTCGCCGCCGCTGAACACCATCGTCACGCGCGTCGTCCACGCCGTTGCCGGTGAGGGTGAGATCGCGACCCGAATCCCGCCGATGGCAGGGTTCCTCACCGCCGTCATCGCCGTGTTCGTCCTCGTGCGCCGCAAAGCCAACGTGATCGTGGCGCTTGGGGCGGCATGCCTCCTGTGCTCGATGCCCGCCTGGCGGTATGCCATCGAGGCGCGTGGCTACGGTCTCGCGCTGGGTCTCTTCGCGCTCGCGCTGTACGGCTGGTCGGAGGCGGCGCGCGGGCGCCATCCGGTGCGGTATCTCACGCTCATGGCGCTGTCACTCGCTGCGGGCGTGTGGGCGCACTACTACTTCGTGCTTGCGTTTCTCCCGATTGCCGCCGCCGAGCTCACGCGCCAGGCGACGAACCGCCGCTTCGAGGCCGCGCCCTGGGCCGCGCTCACGCTCGCCGGCGCCTGCACGCTGCCGCTCGCCAGCCTCGCTCGCGTCGCCGGCGCCCAGCGCTCGACGTTCTGGGCGCGAAGCGACATGCCCGGCGTCGGCGACATCTACTCGTTCTTCGTCAGCGACGTCGCGCCGTACCGCATCGCGTTCGCTGCGCTCGGCGTCGTGGCGATCGTGGAGCTGGTTCGTCGCGCCCTCACGCGGATATGGCCGCGCCGGCTGTCCGTGCCCGATGTCGTGCTCTGCCTGATGTGTCTCGCGGTTCCGGCGACCGCCGTCCTTCTCGGCAGTTTCACTCACGTGTTCACGGAGCGCTACGTCGTCTTCGGCGCGGCCGGCATCGCGCTCGCGCTGCCGCTCCTCGTCTGGTCGCTGCTGCCGCCCGAGGGCGTCGGCGACTGGCTGGGCACCGGCATCGTCGCCGCGTCGTTCGTCGCGCTGTCGGCTCAGGTGATCGGCGACCGCCGTCCGCCCCCCAATCAGTTGCGTGATCGTCCCATGCTGGTGGACATGCTGAAGGGACCGCTGCCGCTCGCCATGACCGGTGGGGTCGCGTATCTGGAGATGTGGTACTACGCCTCCGACGAGATGCGTCCGCGCGCCATCTACCTCGCCGACCCGGCGGGCCAGCGCCGCGACACGAAGACCGACACGGTCGATCGCGGCTATCTCGCGCTCGGCCGCTGGTCGCCGGTGCCGATCGTGCGGATCACCGAGTTCACGAAGGCGCACAAGCACTTCTGGCTCTACTCGTTCGGCTCCAACTGGGCGGAGAACTCCCTGCGATTGGCCGGCGCAACCCTCAAGGAATGGGGCCACGAGTCGCCGGCGGGGGGGATTCTGTACGAAGTTCACCTGCCCGATAAGTAGACCGGGCATGTTGACGGCTGCGAACCCGCTTCGCTATTCTGGTCGGATGTCCGCGGCTGCAAGATGGCTGGCCTTGTTGGCCGTGTTCCCGTTCGCCTCGGCGTGCGGCGAGAACCCGAACACGCCAGACCCGCCGCCCCCGCCGCCGGCGACGCTGACCATCTCGTGCCCGCCGAGTCAGACGATCCAGGGCGTGAGCGGCAGCGGCAGGGCGGTCACGTTCCCGACGCCGCCGACGGCCGGCGGGACCCTGCCGGTGACGGTGGCCTGTGCTCCCGCCTCTGGAGCGACCTTCGCAATCGGCAGCACGACGGTCAACTGCACCGCCCGCGATGCGGGGACACAGCAAACGGCCTGTTCTTTCAACGTGACGCTGACGCCCTTGCTGCTGCAGGTCACGAAGTTCATGGCCTTCGGCGACAGCCTGACCGAAGGGGAAAACGGACAGGGACCGGGAGTTGTCATGAGGCGGCCGGCCAACATCATTCCGGGGACGCCCTACCCGACGCAGCTCGCGCCGATGCTCAGAGGCGAATACCCGGCGCAGAGCTTCCAGGTCATCAACAGGGGCCTATCCGGCCGGCGAGCAGAGGACGGCGCGAAGGATCTGCCGAAGGACCTGGCCTCCGACCGGCCTGAGACCCTGCTGCTGCTCGACGGCTACAACAACCTTCTCCAGGCGTGCCCGGCGGCCGGAGGCATCACCTCCAGTTGTACTGGAGCGATGGACGTGGTGAGCGCGGCGTTGTCCACGGACATCGGCAACGCGAGATCTGCGGGCGTGCGGTATGTCTTCGTCAGCACGATGACACCTCCCGGGCCGGTTTCGGGGTCCAACGACCGCCGGATCAACGGGCAGGCCATCGTGATGATGAACGGGCGGATTGCCGCCCTGGCGCCCGCGCAGGGCGCCGTGGTGGTGGACACTTACCCGCGGTTCGTCGGCCGCGAAGCGGAGCTGGTGGCGCCGGACGGCCTGCATTTACGGCCCGCCGGCTACGAAATGCTGGCTCGCTCGTTCTTCGATTCGATCAAGACAGCCATCCCGTCGATGGCCGCGGCGTACACCCCCCTCGGTCTGGCTAGCGTGACCGCCCCAAGACGGGCGCCGGCCCGCTGAAAGCCTCTCATCATCGACCAAAAGTCTGCCTCGAGACCTGACGTTTGCTCTGGGAGATTTTTTGTGTCTTCTCAGGAGAAGACTTCTGCTGAGTTCAGGCGCCGATTCTGGCCACTTTTCAAGAAATCGTGCAGAAGTCTCGGAATTGTATGCGGTCTGCGTACTGGCCCGACCCTTGCTATAGAGAGGGTCGCAACGCTTGCGGCCCGACTGCCCCAAGCGGAAGTGAGACAGCGTCTGGAGGAGTATTTCAGGTGAGATTGAAGATAGCGGCGGCGATGCTTTGCCTGGCCTTTTCTGGGACGGCGTATGCCAGCTCCTTCTCGTTGGTGGTTCAGGGGACGTCGGACCCCTGGCTCTCGGGCATGGACAGCGGCGCAACCGCCTCCTCGGTGGACCGCGCTCCAGACCAGTCCCCGGCGTTCGTCAACGGCCTGACTCTCCAAGGCGGCGACGTGTTGACGTTCTCCGCCTCGGGCGGCGTGTTCAACGGGCCAGGCTGCCCACTCACTTGCGACGGTCCGGACGGCGGCTACGTCTTCCACACATTGCGGGCGCGGAGAACGGCTTCTCGAACGTCTTCGCGCCGGTCAACAGCCTGATGGGGGTCTTCCTTGCGGCGACGTACCCTGATGTGAACGCCACACCGGGCACGCTCGACTTCAACGACGGCGCGCTTGGCCGGGACTTCACCGTGCTCATGCCGGCGCTTCAGCAGATTTTCTTCATCGGCGACGGATTCACGACCGCGGGCCAAGTCCAGCAGTTCCTCGCCCCGGCCGGCGCGGCGCGGCTCTTCCTCGGCACCATGGACGGCTTCGAATGGCTCAACAACACCGGAGCGTTCAACGTGCTGGTGGACCTTCCGACGATCACGCAGACATCGGCCGAAGCGCCTGAACCGGCGACGCTTCTCCTCCTGGGCACCGGGCTCCTCGCGCTCAGGCGGAGACGTTCGACGAAGGTCGAAGGGACAAGGTAGAAGGTCGAAGGTCAGACAAGAGGCAGAAGGCAGGAACGGACTGGTTCCTACCTTCTGCCTTCTGCTTGTACCTTCGACCTTCTCCCTTGCACCTTCCTATAGGGCTCCCGTCTCCCACGGCCCCGTCACCGCGAAGGTGATCCCGGGGCTCTGCATGTTGAAGAAGAGCCACTTGCCGTCCGGACTGAACGTCGCGCCGGCGAATTCCGAGCCGGTGAAATCGCCAGCACGTCGAGCCTGCCCCGGCTCGATGACCGCGGTGTTACGCGCGAACCTGAAAATGCGTCCGTCGAGCGTCAGGCCATGCATGTGCGTCGTGCCGTTGCCGTCCTCGCAGAGGACGAGTCCGCCTCGCGGGCTGACGCAGACGTTGTCGGGCATGCTCAGCACGTCGTGCCCGGGCGACTCGAACACGAGGCGCATCATCGACCTGGCCGGCTCGATCTCCCAGACCTGACCTGCCTTCGCCTCGCCGCCGCTCGTCGCGGTGATGAAGATCTTTCCGCCGCCGTGCCAGGCGCCTTCGAGCCGCGCGAACGTCGCGCCGCCGTTGGCGAGGCCCTGCGTGTAGACGCCGCGGCCGTCGGTGTCCTTCTCGTGCGCGCGGTCCGGCTGATCGATCGGGACCCAGCTGATTGGATACTCGACCCCGGCCTTCTGCTTCGAGCGCGTGTCGAACTTCGGCTGTTTGTCGATGGCCAGCATCTCGAGTCGGCCGCCGTCGAGCAGGTTGCCGCGTGTCTTCGGTGTAAACCGGTAGAGGCCAGCCGCGCCCGCGTCCTCAGTCTCATAGACCATGCCGGTCGCCGGATCGACGGCGACGGCCTCGTGCACGAACCGGCCCATGGCCACGAGCGGCTGACACGTCGGCTTGCCGTCGAGCGGGACTTCGAACACGTACCCGTGCGGCTTCTTGAACAGCACCTTCGCTCCGGGCTCGGCCACCGACTCTTCGCACGTCAGCCAGCTTCCCCACGGCGTCGGGCCGCCGGCGCAGTTGCGCACGGTGCCGGCGATGCTCGTGCGCCCGCCGATCCAGGCGCCTTTCGCCGTATCGAACTCGAGCGTCGTCGTCCCTCCCGGGCCGCCTTCGTCGTAGCTGATGTCGGGATCGAACGTCGGTCCGGTCGATTCTTCGTGGTTCCGAATCAGGAGCACGCGGCTGCCGGGGCCCTTGAAGGCCGCCATGCCGTCGTGCGCCCCCGGCGTGAACTTGCCGCCTTCGAGCGGGTCGCCGGTCCATCCGAAGGTCAGATAGCGAAACCGATCAGGCAGCGCGAGCAGCGTCAGACCCGTCGTCTCGTCCTTGACGGGCGCGAGCGGACCGTATCCGTCCATCCGCAACTGCGGCCATCGCCGGCCGTCGGCCGCGCGGGCCATGAGGGCCTCGAGCGGACCGGCGATCGTGAACCCCCCTGTCAGGGCGGCCTGTCGAAGAAACGCGCGTCTGGTGAATGACATCTGGCGCCTCGCGGTGGAAGTGTCTCATGTCCGCCATGGCTTTTTCGTGTCACATCGATCTTACGTCGTTGTAACACGACTGCGTCACTCGCTTCCTATGCTCACCGGATGTCACAGTCCCTGACGAACCTCACGCGGGCTCTCGCCGCCGTGGTCATGCTGCTCATCAGCGCGGCGCCGGCTGCCGCACAGACAGGCGCCTCGACCGGGCTGTCCGGCCGGGTGACTGACGGATCAGGCGCTGCCATTCCCGGTGCGCGCGTCACGATCAATCATCCAGACACCGGATTCGAACGGGCCGTCACGGCAACGGCCGCGGGCGACTGGGAAGCTCGCTTCCTCGCCCCCGGCTCGTACCGCCTGACGTTCGAGTTCCGTGGATTCAAGACGCTGCGTCGCGACGGCGTCGTCGTCACGACCGGTGAGCTCGCGACGGTCAACGTCACGCTCCAGGTCGGCAACGTCGCGGAAGCCGTGGAAGTCACCGCCGACGCGCGCATGATCACCGACGGATCGGCGACGATCGGCCGCACGCTCGACCAGAAGGAGCTCGAGTCGCTGCCGACGTCGGCGCGCAACATCACGCAGCTGCTCGCGATCGAGCCGGGCGTGTCTGCCGACATCAGCGAGCTGCTCTCGAACGACAACGCGTCGATCTCGCCCAGCGTGAACGGCGCCCGCACGACGAACAACAGCTTCGTCTTCAACGGCATCGACGTCACGAACATGCTCTGCTGCAGCAGCCGGATCAACGGCGGGCGCGGCACGATCGACGCCGGCGGCGGCACGCTGTCGCGCAACATCGCGCCGGCGCCGGAGACGCTCGCAGGAGGTCAAGCTGCAGACGAGCCTCTACGACGCCGCGACCGGCCGCAACGGCGGCGGCATCTTTCAGGTGGTCTCGAAGAGCGGCACCAACGCGCTGTCGGGGCAGTCTCTACTTCTACAACCAGAACGACGCGCTGATGGCCAACGACTTCTTCTTCAATCGCGCCGGCGCTCGACAAGCCGCTGCTGCGCCGCAACGAAGGCGGGTTCACGATCGGCGGGCCGATCGTGAGGAACCGCACGTTCTTCTTCGGCTCGTACCAGGCGACGCGCGCCGAGACCTCGTTCGTCGACGAAGCCAGCGAACACGGTGCTCCTGCCCGCCGACGCTCACCGACGACCGCTCGGACGACGGGATCAACCGGTTCGCCGTCGGCGATCTGGAATCCGTCGGTCGAACGGACCGGTCAACTTCTGCGCAGATCAATCCGATCTCGCGAGCGCTGCTCAAGGCGCGGCTGCCCGACGGCTCGTTCCTCGTGCCGTCCGGATCCGGCGGGCTTCAACTGCGAGACGCGCGAGGACCAGGTCGCGCAGAGCTGCGAGGTCCTGTCGATCATCCCGGCCACGTTCGAGCAGGACCAGTTCACGCGTCAACGTCGATCACCAGGTCTCGCGCGTCGAACCGTCTCGAGCGGCAAGTTCTTCTTCTCGAACCAGCCGAGCGTCGATCCGCTCGGCGAACGGCGACGCGCTGACGCTGCACGAGCGCGAAGAGACGACCTACCAGCGCACGTTGTCGCTGACGGACGTGCACGTCTTCGGCGCCGGGCATGGTCAACGAGTTCCGCGGCGGCTTCTTCCGCAACCGCAACGACAGCCGGGCCGGTGACGTACTTCACGAACGCCGAGTTCGGCATCGAGAATCCGTTCGCCGGCCGAGGTGCCCGATCTCACGCAGATCTCGATCGACGCCGACGACGTCGGCAGCGAGCTGCGGTTCGGCACGCTCGGCGACGGCACGCGCATCTTCGATCGGCAGACGACGTGGACGATCGGCAACACGCTGTCGTTCGTGCGCGGCCGGCACTCGCTCCGCGTGGGCGGCGAGCTGCGGCGCCACCACATGGACGGCGACCTGCAGGAAACGCAGGAACCGCCGCCACAACTTCGACGACTGGTTCGACTTCCTGACCGTCGGCTACGCCAACCCGGCCGATCGCAACCGCGCGCGGCAGATCGCGGACAGCGAGCCTCAACTTCGGCGAGACCGTCCGGAACTTCCGCATGACCGACTGGAGCTGGTTCATCGCCGACGACTGGCGCGTGCCGCCGACGCTCACGCTCAACCTCGGGCTGCGTCACGAGTACTTCGGGTTCCCGTCCGAGAAGAACGGGTTTCTCGCGCTCTACGACTTCGACGCCGCGCTCGCCACCGGCAACCTGCAGGACGGGTTCGTCTTCGCGTCGAACTTCGACCCAGCCTCGGTGCCCGGCGCGTCGAGCCTCGACCTCAACATCGCCAGCCGTCCGAGCATCGTCCCGCCCGACTACGACAACCTCATGCCGCGCATCGGCCTCGCGTGGGCGCCGCTCGCGGCCAGCAGGTCGTCGTCCGCGGCGGCTACGGGGTGTTCTACGAGCGCATGACCGGAGCGTTCGCCAACTCGCTCCGCCAGAGCCCGCCGTTCTTCCGCGAAGCTGCAGCTCGACGATCTCGGCAACTGGAACACGATTCCGAACGACGTGCCGATGTTCCCGGTGCCCGACGATGAGCATCGGCTTCGACGACGGCGAGCCGATTCTCGTCGGCGACAACAATCCCGACGTCGAGTTCGAGGCGTTCGAGACGCAGATGGTCTCGACGCGATCTCGTGACGCCGTACCTGCAGCAGTGGAACCTCGACGACGCAGTGGGAGTTCCGGCCGAACTGGCTGCTCGAGCTCGGCTACGTCGGCAGCAAGGGCAGCAAGCTGCTGCAGTGGGCGAACCTCAACCAGGCGCTCGACGTCGAGACGCGTCGGCTTCCTCGCGCGGGCCGGGCGTGCCGGGCGGCGGCTTCACCGGCAACTACTTCGACGATCGTCGACGACGAGTTCGTCAACCGGGACACGCCGCCGCCGGGTTGCGACGTCGACCGACGATCCGGACGAGTGCGTCATTCCCGGCGAGCTGCGCGGTCCGCTGCTCGGCCTCGACGAAGACGAAGGCGCGAACTTCCTGAGCAACGGCGGCCGGTCGACGCTATCACTCGCTGCAGCTCAGCCTGCAGCGGCGCTTCAGCCGCGGCTACATGTTCAACGTCAACTACACGCTCGTCGAAGTCGATGGACACCTTCTCGGACGAGGGCGTCTATCAGATCGAGCACGACCAGATCGCGGCCCGAGCTGAACTGGGCGCTGTCCGACTTCGATCGCCGGCACCGGCTGATCCTGAGCTGGACGTGGGAGCTGCCGTTCACGGGCAACGCGTGGGCCGACGGCTGGCAGCTCTCCGGCGTCGGCACGTTCCAGTCCGGCCGGCCGTTCACGATCACCGACGAGGACTTCAGCGGGTTCCTGTTCGCGTCGCAGAATCCGCGGCCGAGCCTCGCCGCCGGCATGACGCTCGACGATCAGACGACGAGCGGATCGGTGAGCATCGCGCGTCGACGCGTACCTCAACCGCGACGCCTTCGTCAGCATCGGACGCGCAGTTCGGCACGCTGCGGACGAAACTCGGTCACGGGTCCGGGCCAGCAGCGCCTCGACATCAACGTGTCGAAGATGACGAAGATCACGAGCCGCAGCTCACTCGAGCTGCGGCTCGAGGTCTACAACCTGTTCAACACCACGTCGTTCCGGAATCCCCAGAACGATCTCGGCTCCAGCGATTTCGGGGTCATCACCGCGACGCGCGGCGGTCCGCGGCTCGTTCAGTTGGGGGCGAAGGTGCGATTCTAGCGATCAATTGATCTTGATCGGCGCGATATCCGTGTACTGCTTGTCCTGCACCCGGATGGAATACTTGAGGATGTTCTTCGGCCCGGCGGTCACTTCGAGCGTGTACTGGTCGGGCGGGATGTTGTAGAGGTAGTACATCCCTTCTGCGTTCGAGTACGAGTAACTCGACGGGCCTTTCTTCTGGTGATTCAGCCGGACGGCGATGCCGTTCGCGGGCACTTGCTTGTCGCGAATCAGTCGATACACCTGACCTCTGACGGTGCTGACGGCGTCTGGCGCCCGGCCGGCGGCAGGACCGGTCGCGACGAGGACCGCAGCAACGATCAGGACGCACAGGCGATGGCGCGTCATCGCGCTCCTCCAGGGTCGGGTGATCACTTGATCGGCTTCGGCTGTTGAGCCTCCGCCGCGGCGTAGGTGGATGTCTGCATGATGAGCGGCTGCTTGAAATCAATCGTCCGCTCGCTCGCGTCTCGATTGACCTCGACGTTCTGTGCGCCGTAGAGGTGCCCCGGATCCAGCGGGATCGTCAAGCTCTGGTAGCCACGCAGCGTGACGTGCAGCGTCGGGAACTGCTTGGTGCCGTCCACCTTCTCGGTCACGGGAATCTCGAACGTGAACAGCCCCTGATCGAGGATCACGAGATGCGGCGGCACGAGCCTCACGGAGATCTCGGCGTTGTTGGGTTCTTCCTCGTTCGGGCCGTGACGGAAGTCGATCTTGCCTCGCACGGTCCACGTCTCGTAGTTCGTGAAGTCCTGGGGCATGAACCGCAGGATCAGCAGGAAGATGACGAGATACCCGGCAAAGGCGCCGCCGAACTGGACCTGCAGGCCCTTGAGCGGACCCTTGACCATCCCCTGCGAGCGCAGCGCCTTGAACAGCAGCATCGCCGGCACGATCGGCAGCAGCACGGCCACCGTCATGACGAGCAGCGTCAGCTTCGTTTCGTCCATGGCGCCCCCGGTACCTGTCGTACCTGCCGTACCCGTCGTACCGTCGTACCTGTCGTACCCGTCGTACCTGTCGTCCTACCTGTGTTGGGGGGCGACTGCGAGTGTAACATCAGCAAATTAGTCAGGGGAAGCCGGACCATGATGCACATCCCGCCTCGCAGCCTCCTGTTTCTGCCGGTCATGCTCGCGGCCGCGTGCGCGGTCTCGCAGGCGAACAGCGCGATCATCCCTCCGCCGGCGGTCGACCTCCCCCTGGCGGGGACGAGCACGAAGCAGACGGCCGTCATCGCCGGCGGATGCTTCTGGGGCATCGAAGCCGTCTTCGAGCACGTGCGTGGCGTGACGCTGTCGATGTCCGGCTACGCGGGCGGCACGGCGTCGACCGCCAACTACGAGGCGGTGAGCACCGGCCGGTCCGGACATGCCGAGGCTGTGCAGGTGACGTTCGACGCGTCGCAGCTCACCTACGGCCAGGTGCTCCACGTCTTCTTCTCGGTCGCGCACGATCCGACGGAGCTGAACCGCCAGGGTCCGGATGTCGGCCCGCAATATCGCTCCGCGATCTTCTTCGCGGGCGCCGAGCAGGAACGCGTGGCCCGCGCGTACGTCGACCAACTGAACGCGGCCGGCGTGTTCCGCCGGAAGATCGTGACGGAGCTGGCTCCCCTTGCGCGGTTCTTCCCGGCCGAGGACGGTCACCAGGACTACGCGGCGAAGCATCCCGACGATCTCTACATCCGGATCAACGACGCGCCGAAAGTCGTCGCGCTCGCGAAGACGTTTCCACAGCTCTATGTCACGCGGTGATGGACGCCGCGGCACGGCGGCTGGGGTCGCGCTCGCTCTCGCCATGCTGGCGGCGGCGAACGACGGCACGATCGCGCGTGCGCAGGACTCCAGACCGGACACCGTCACGTCCTATCTCGCGATCGTCACCGAGTACCTGAGCGGCGATCCTGTTCAGGCGATCGCCTCGCTCGGGCGCTGGTCGCCGCTCAGCACCCTTGCCGTGCAGCGCGCAGTGACCTGGGATGCCAAGACGATGCGCGCGGCGGCCATGCTGGAGACCGACACGGCATTCAGCGCGAGAACCTCGTTCGACTCGATGACGGAACGGCTCGAGAGCGCGGCCAACTGGCTCACGCGGGCCGACCTCGTCGCGCGCGACACGGCCACGTCCAGGATGCGACAGCAGTGGCACCTCACCGTCGGCCGGGCGCTGATCTGGAACGGATTCATGGGCGTGGCCAACCGCATGCTCAGCGCGGCGAGCCGCCTCTATCCGAACGACGTCGATCTGCTGCTCGCGTCCGGCATTGCCAAGGAATCGCTCGCTCAGACCTTCGTCGTCGATCCCGCCCTTGCCGGAATCGCAGACCTCGCCGTTACGGAAGCGCCGGTCGGAGATGCTCGCAGAAGCGAGGACGAGCTTCGAGCGGGTTCTGAAAGCGGCGCCGGGCACGGATGAGGCCAGGGTGCGGCTCGCGCGTTTGTTCGTATTGCAGGGCGACGATCGACGCGCCGCGGTCCTGCTCGAAGAGGCGCGTGCCTCCTCGCCCCCGCCGCGAAAGGAAATCGGCTATCTGGCGTCTCTCCTGCTCGGCGAGCTGCGCGCGCGAAACGGACAACTTGGTCCGGCGGTCGAGTTGTTCCGTGAGGCGCGCCGCCTCGTCCCCGGCGGTCAGAATGCGTACCTGGCGCACGCGCGCGCGTTACGCTCCGCCGGTCAACTGGATGCGGCCGCGGTCGTGGTTCAGGAAATGCTCGCGCGCCCCGTGCTGCAGGGCGATCCGTGGCGGCAGTATCCGCTCGGGTTCGATGAGGCGGCGACGAACCTCGCGCCGCTTCGTGACGAGGTGCGGAGGCAATGACGGTGCTCCGTGCTCCGTGCTGGGTGCTTGGTGCGGCCGGGGCGCTGTTGGCGGCGTCGCAGGATCCGGCTCAGCAGCCGGCGTACCGCTCCACGACGGAAGTCGTGCTCGTGGACGTCCTCGTCACACGAAACCATCGGCCGGTGGAAGGCCTGACCGCCGCGGACTTTCACGTCCGGGACAGCGGCGTCACCCAGAGCATCACGCTGCTCGCCCTCGACGCGATGCCGGTCGACCTTCGTCTGGTGCTCGACGTGAGCGGCAGTCTCCTCGGCAATCAGCTCACCTACCTCAAGATCGCGGCCCGTGCCGCCGTCGACAGCCTGCGGCCGGATGATCGCGCAGAGCTCCTGACGTTCTCGGATGACATCAGGCTCCGGGCGACATCGGCCGCCACGCGGAACACCATCACAGCGGAGATCGACAGGGTCACGGCCGCCGGCTGGACGTCGCTCGTCGACGCGACATTCACCGCGGTCTCGCTGCCCGACCGGCCCGGCCGCCGGACCCTGGCGCTGATTTTCACCGACGGTCAGGACACATCGAGCTGGCTCTCACCGGCTGACGTGGTCCGCACGCTCCCGCAGTCGCACGTGACCGTGTACGGCGTGATGGCCACACCCGTCGGGTCGAGCTATGCGCGAATGGGCCTGCCGCGATTGCGTGAGCTGCTGCTGGCTGACCCCCTGGCGCTTCGCGCGGCGTTTCTGCCTGTGGTCGTCGCCGAGAGCGGCGGCGAGCTGATGCATGCCGCCGCCGACGTGAACCTCGGCAGCGCGTTCCTCGATGTGGTGTCGCGATTCAACCGGCGGTACGTCCTGAGCTACACGCCCACCGGCGTACCGAAGGAGGGCTGGCATCCCATCGGCGTGCAGTTGAAGGACAAATCGCTACAGGTCACGGCGAGGAGGGGATACACGAGATAGGCACTGGGCACTGGGCACTAGGCACTGGGGGAAACCAGAATGCAAACAACGCCGCGCTTGTGCAGACTGCTGGCTCTGTGCGTTTGGCTCGTTCACCTCGTCGAGCCAGCGCCAGCCCAAGCGCAGTATTTGATGGAACGGCTCGGCCGCGGCGTCGTCGCGGTGCGGACGAGCGAGACCGGCGTGTACGTCGGATGGCGGCTGCTCGCCACCGATGCCCAGGGGATGGCGTTCAACGTCTATCGAACGACGGGCGCCGGCAAGCCGGTCAGGCTCAACGCCACGCCGATCGTCACCACCACAGACTTCGTTGACGAGGCCGCGGATCTCACGCAGGCGAATACGTACGTCGTGCGGCCGGTCGCAGGTGGAGTCGAGCAGGCCCCGAACGCGCCGTTCACTCTGGCGGCCAACGCGCCGGTTCAGCAGTTCCTGACGGTGCCGCTTCAGCGGCCGCCCGGCGGCGAGGTCGTCGTTCCACCTGGCGCGCCGTCGGCGAAGTACACCTACAACGCGAACGACGCGACCGTGGCCGATCTCGACGCCGACGGCGAGTACGAGATCGTCCTCAAGTGGGATCCGTCGAACGCGCGGGATACGGCGTCCTCCGGGCTCGCCGGACCAGTGATCCTCGATGCGTACAAGCTCGACGGGACCCGGCTCTGGCGTATCGATCTCGGGCGCAATGTCCGCGCGGGCGCGCACTACACGCAGTTCATCGTCTACGATCTCGACGGAGATGGCCGGGCGGAAGTCGCGTGCAAAACCGCAGACGGCACCATCGACGGCGAAGGCCGCCCGATTGGCGACGCGTCGAAGGACTATCGCTCGCTCACCGTGCCTACCGACGGTCCGTCAGTCTCGACGACGTCGGATGCGCGCTACGGCAAGATCCTCGCGGGGCCCGAGTTCCTCACGATCTTCGACGGACGCACCGGCCGCGCGCTGGCGACGACCAGCTACGTCCCCGGCCGCGATCCGATGGACGGCTGGGGCGGCATCGGCGGGAACGGCGGGAACGACACGAACGGCAACCGGGTGGACAGGTTCCTCGCCGGCGTGGCGTATCTCGACGGCCGCCTTCCGAGCGTCATCATGGCGCGCGGTTACTACGGCCGGTCCGTCATTGCCGCCTGGGACTGGCGCAACGGACGCCTGACGTCGCGCTGGGTCTTCGATTCGGGAAGCGCGCCGCCGCCGTATCCCAATCCCAAAGCGTCGCCGTACTCCGGGCAGGGCGCGCACAGCCTGTCGATTGCCGACGTGGACGGCGACGGCCGCCAGGAGATCGTCTACGGGGCGATGGTGATCGACGACGACGGCCGGGGGCTCTTTTCGACGGGACTCCGTCACGGCGACGCGCTGCACGCGGGCGATCTCGATCCCGCGCGGCCCGGCGTCGAAGTGTTCGGCATTCACGAGAACGAGGACGCCACGGTCGCGCTCGGCACGCCCGGCGCGGCGCTCTTCGACGCGCGCACCGGGGCGATCGTCTGGTCGATCCTGCCAGGCGACGACGTGGGCCGCGGCCTCGCGGCCGATATCGATCCCCGCCATCCCGGGGCGGAATTCTGGACGAACGTCGCGGCGGCGGGCCTGCTCGATGTTCGTGGACAGCGCATCTCCGCCTCGCCGTCGTCTGCCAACTTCGCGGTCTGGTGGGATGCCGATCCACTTCGCGAGATCCTCGACAGCAACTGGATCGGCAAGTGGAACTGGACGACCGGGACGATCGATCGGCTTCTCACCGCCACGGGCGCGATGTCGAACAACGGCACGAAGGCCACCCCGGCACTCTCTGGCGACATCTTCGGCGACTGGCGCGAAGAAGTGATCTTGCGCGCCGCCGACAACGAATCACTCCGGATCTACACGACGACCATCCCGGCGACGAGCCGGATGTACACGTTCATGCACGATCCGCAGTACCGCGTCGCGGTTGCGTGGCAGAACGTCGGTTACAACCAGCCGCCGCATCCTTCTTTCTTTATCGGCGACAAGATGGCGCAGCCGCCGGCGCCAAACATAGTGATCAAGTAGGCACTGGGCACTGGTTACGAAAGCGTTCCCCGCCTCCAAAGCCTGCTCTGACGGTGTCGTAGTCGCGCGGTTTTGCCGCGAATTGCGCCGGCCGGCGGCGCATGTCGGCCGGGCACGGGGCTTGCCTTCCCTGATGAGTTGGAACCGGTCCGACGGGCTGTCCGTTCGCCCGCGAATGAGCGAAAGCGAATGAGCGCTGGTGAGCGGCGCGGGGCGTGTGGGGTCCCCGCCAGCGAACCAGTAGGGGGGTCCGGCCACCTTCGCGCCGAAGGCGCTTCGGCGAGCCTCGCCGAAGCTTCAGCGGAGGCGGGCGGGGCGAAGCCCCCCGGATCGTGTAAGGGAGCGCACACGCCGATGAACCCGTTCACCTTGCACGTCCCAGCTTTGTCCAGCTCGCGCGAGACGCGCGTGCTGGCCACCGAGTTGAAGTTTCTCGTCACGCCCGCCGCCGCGCGCGAGATTCGTGCGTGGGCGCGCGCCGAGCTTGCCGCCGATCCGCATGGCGCCGGACCGAGCGCCGACGAGTACACGATCAACAGCCTCTACTTCGACACCGACGCGCTCGACGTCTTTCACCGCCGCGGGTCCTACGGCCGCGCGAAGTACCGCGTGCGCCGCTACGGCCAGGCCGCGCTCGTGTTCCTCGAACGCAAGATGCGGACGAGGGCGCTCCTCGCCAAGCGCCGCACGGCGATCGCGCTCGACGATCTCGACGCTCTCCAGGAGCAGGATCTCGTCGAGGGCTGGGCGGGCGCCTGGGTCCACGATCGGCTCCGCGTACGGCGTCTGCGGCCGCTCGTGCAGGTGGCCTACTCACGAATGGCACGCCTGATGGAAGGACCGCACGGCGCCGTGCGGTTGACCGTGGACGACGAGCTGCGCGCGCTGCCGGCGCTCGACCTCGGGTTCCGGAACGTGGCGGGCCGGCCCATGCTGCACGATCGCGCGATCGTCGAGATCAAGTTCCGCAAGGCACTGCCGGCGAAGTTCCGCGCGCTCATCGACACGCACCGGCTCGTGCCCGCGCGCATCTCGAAATACCGGCTCGCGCAGGACACACTCCGGCCCAACGCCGCGCCTTCGCCGATCCGACTCGATGCGGGCGCGTCGCTGGTTTTTGCCTGAGGGCCCTTGGGGTCAGTCTACTTCGTCTCGTGACGGTGGGCCGTACACGCCGCGCTGCTTTCCAGCAGGAGCCAGACGATCGGCAGGAAATACAGCACCTTCAACACCTCCGCCTCCTGGTTCAGCGAGGTGCCACGAAACACGAGAAAGTACTTGTACGCCACGAGACCGGCGACGGCGAGCACGGCGATGGCCCCCAACCACTTCCTGTTGTCGCGGCTCTCAGTGAGCAAGAGCGCGGGACACCAGAAGCAGAAGAAGACATCAGTCAGCGAGCCCTCCAGCCGCTGACCGAGGACATCGTAAGCGACCCGGGTCAGCGATTCGTTGTTCACGACTTCGCTGATGGCTTGCAGGAGAAGAATGCCGGCCAGTGCCCCGATCGACATACTGCCGATCCAGCCGATCCAGCGGGGCACCTTGACGAAATCGAAAACCGCCGCACACATCAGTGCCGCGCCCGTGGCCAGCGCAACGTGGATGACGGCCTCCGCCCCGCCGCCGGTCAGCGCCTGCCAAACCAGCATCAGTGGCAAGGCGAGCAGGAAAGCGACGGCCCCCAGAAAGCCGCGCGGTGATTTCATCGTCAGGGGGGTCGGATGGTAGCACGGCGCGAAGAACCGCCGCGGTGCCATCAGCGCTAAGATGCGGTGTATCCCATGGATCGCATCCGGACGTCGGCTGCCCTCGAAACCGATCGCCAGCATCTGTTGCACCCGCTGCACCATCCGACGACCGTCCAGAGCCCGAAGCTCTGGGTCGAGGGGCGTGGCGCGGTGATCAAGGACGCCGAAGGGTCGCGAGTTCATCGACGGCCTGGCGGGTCTGTGGAACGTGAACGTCGGACACGGACGGCGAGTGCTGGGCGAGACCGCGAGCGCGCAGATGTCGACGCTCGCCTATTGCTCGTCGTACGCGGGCTCCACGAACTACCCGGCGATCGAGCTCGCGAAGCGGATGAGCGAGATCGCGTATCCGTCGATCAACGCGTTCTACTTCACGAGCGGCGGCGCGGAGGCGACCGACACGTCGATCAAGACGGCGCGGTTCTATTGGAAAGCGCGCGGCAAGCCCGACAAGGTCAAGGTCGTCTCACGCATGCGCGCCTACCACGGCCTGACGCTCGCGGCGATGAGCGCGACGGGCCTGCCTGCCTTCTGGCCGATGTTCGAGCCGCGCGTGCCCGGCTTCGTCCACATCGCCGCGCCCGATCCGTACCGCTACCAGCGCGCCGACGAGTCGGTGAGTCTCGGAATCGCCGCCGCGAACGAGCTCGAAGCGGCCATTCTTCGCGAGGGCCCCGACACCGTCGCGGCGTTCATTGCCGAGCCGGTGCAGGGCGCCGGAGGCGTCATCATTCCGCCGCCCGATTACTTCGGCCGGATCCGCGAGATCTGCGATCAGTACGACGTGTTGTTCATTTCAGACGAGGTCATCACCGGCTTCGGGCGCACGGGCCGATGGTTCGGCCTCGAGCACTACGGCGTCGAGCCGGACATCATGCAGTTCGCCAAGGGCATCACGAGCGGCTACATCCCGCTCGGCGGCATCGGCGTCTCCGACACGATCCACGACGTCATCAACGGCGTGCCGCCGGCGAAGCGCTGGATGCACGCGTACACGTACTCGGGGCACCCGACCTGCTGCGCCGTCGCGCTCATCAACATCGAGATTCTCCAGGAGGAGAAGCTCGTCGAGCGCGCCGCCGCGCTCGGCGAGCGGTTCCGGAAGAACCTCGAGAGCCTCCTCACGCACGAGGCGGTCGGCGACGTGCGGTCGCAGGGCCTGATCGGCGCCGTCGAGGTCGTCGCCGACAAGGCAACGAAGGCGCTGCATCCGGCGGACGCCCAGATGACCCAGCGGCTGACCGACGCGCTTCTGGATCACGGCGTCTACACGCGCGTCGCGCTCGACTGCATCTGCCTGGCCCCGCCGCTCGTCATCGACGAGGCGCAGCTCGACACGCTCACCGCCAGTGTCGGCAAGGCGATCTCAGACGTGCTGCCGGGCCGTATAAGGGTGCTTGGCTCGTAGGGCGGCCCGGGTCGGGCCGCCCACCAATCTACGCGTTGGCCTCGTGCACCAGCGCCTCGGCTGCCTGCATCCACGGGCCGCCGCCGGCCGGCCGCGCCTGGACGCCATCCAGCCAGCGCAGGGCCTTCTTCGCCAGCATGCGCCACTGACTTCCAGCCGCCACGGCATGAGTCCTTCAACCAGGCCAGCGCGAGTGACGTCGCCCACGCCGTTCTGACCTCATCGCGACTCCCGGTCGCGCCGCTGAGTGCGGCCTCGAGATGGCTCAGATCGTGTCCGATGGCGTCAGCGAGCTCGCGGGTCGAGTTCCCATGACCCATCGGCGCGCTGCAAGGCCACGAGGGCGTGCATCGACTGCCACGGTACCACATCGGCGCGCGAGCGGCTCCACGCCGGGATCTCGACGTCGCGACTGAATACCCACTGGCGGCTCTGACGCGCCATTGGCAGGGCCGCTGATTCTGGCATGTCGTCTTCCAACGCAGAGGCCTCGAAATCTGCCAGCTCGAACGCTCCAGTGTCCATCATCGCCGCGGGCGCGCCGAGGGACATGACGCCGCCCAGGGTCCTTCCAGCCGGCCTGTCGAGACCGCCCCACCCTGTCGTGACCGCGATTGGAATGCGGCGCAGTTTCACGTCGCCTTGCACCGGCGTCTCACGCCGCTCGATGGCGACAAACGACGTCTCGCGCGACATGAGGCCGTACTTCAAGGCAAGCGCGACGATCTCCTGCTGCACACGGCTCGCCTTCCGCTCACTCTGGCGTGATCCTCGCGACGTCCACTCCTGGCTCTCTTCCAGCTCCCGGATTCGCGCTCGCGCGGCGAGCGTCGCGACCGTGCGTCCGCGTGTCGTGCGAGAGGGATCGATGGCGGCTTCCAGCGCGATCGGACCGGCCGGACTGTCGGCCGACACTCGAACGATGGTGGGCGTGACGGCGCTCGCCAGCGCATAGGCGAGCAGTCGTCCGCCGGAAAAGCACCGGCGGCAGCGCCGACGTGGCCGGCGTGACTTCGACGCCGCCCCAGTCGATCCGGACGTCCGTCAGCGCCGGCGAGAGCAGCCGTTCGAGCTGGCGCACGACCTTCGGCTCGATGCGCTCGCCCGGGAAGATGAACTCGGCCGTACCGCGCCCGGCGCGGGCCAGGCCGTTGACGAGATGATGGCTCGCTCCCGCGCCGATGCCGAAGGTGAAGATGCGGGCATGCGCGGCGTGCGACTTCGCGAGCGCGAGAACCGCGTCCGTGTTCGTCACCTCTCCGTCTGTCAGGACGACGATCTGACGCGGCAACGTGTGGCCCGTTCGCTGTTCGAGAATGAACTTCAGCGCCGGAAGCATCTCGGTCCCGCCGAGGTTGGCCTCGAGCGCCGCGACGTGCCTGCTCGCCTCGGCCAGGCTGGCCTCGTCGTAGCTCCGGCTTTCAGGAAACAGGAACTCGTACGTGTCGCCGAAGCCGACGATATTGAACCGGCAGCCAGGGATCATCGAGCGCAGGCAGAGCTGCAGGGCGTTGCGGACTTCTTCGATCGACGTCCCCTGCATCGACCCGGAACGATCGACCACGAAGGTGACATCGCCCGGCGTCGATCCCGACGAGAGCTTCGGCACGAACGCGACGGCGATCGCGCCGGCGCCGTCGTCATCCCGTTCGATCCACGCGAGCGGCGCATCGAGGCCTTCGGCGTCGACCGACAGCACGAAGTCCCGATCGAGCGCGGCGTCACGGCTCGACAGCGCGACCGTGGCCTGGCGACCGTTCATCGTCACGGACACCGGGTGTGACGGCGACTCGATGCGCGAGATCGTCCCGCCCATGGCGAGCTTCACGGACAGTTGCATTCCGTAAGGCACGTTCCAAGCGCGCGGCGGATTCAGCGCGTCGGCATCCGGACGGCCGACACCGATGCGATCTTCCGCCGGCGCGTACCGGGGCGACACCGTCGTCGGAATCGTGAAGCGGAGGCCGGTCTCGGAGCACACGAGCTCCGTCACGTACGTGAGCTTGACCAGCACCTCCTTGCCCGGCGGAAGATTCCCGATGCTCGCCTGGAAGACGTCCGGCCGCTCTTCGTCGAGCAGAAAGGCGCCGTCGCCTCGCTCCATCGCGTCGTCGTACATCCGGAACGCCTCTTCCTTCTCTTTCACCTCCCCGACGACGAGCGTGCCGTCGATGATGGCTTCGAAGCCGCAAACCGCCGCGCCCTCGTCGAGCGGAAAGACGTACGTCGCCTCGATGGGCGTCGACTCGCGATTCACGTAGCGCTGCGTCACCACGACGCGCGCGCAGAACGTCGTGATATCCGCTTCGATCGAAACGCCTGCGAGCGGAACCGGCACGGCCTCGGTGGTGAACAGTCCGGAGTTGGGAGCGGTGGCTGGTTCTGGCATAGGTTTCCTCTTCAGTCGACGTCCTGGTCGATGGTGGATGTCGCGAGATTCGAGCGGCACCAGGCCGCGAGCTCGGCAAGCTTGCCCGGCGCCGGCAGGCGCACGTCACCCGAGACGTTGAGCTCGACGCCAGGCGCGAGCGTCAGGCGCCGCCAGAGCGTGCGCGGCAGCGGCGCTTCGACCGCCAGTTCGGCAATCTGCGCGCGTTGCCCTCGAGGCTGAGTCTCGCGCCGGATCTCGTCGAGCGTGCGCCCGGCTTCCTGCAACGCCTTGACGCGAAGGAGTCGATCGAGGTGCGCCTGCCCGTAGTGGTTGCCGCGCCCCACGCCGAACGGCGGCGGCAGGAGGTTCTCCTGGACGTAGTAGCGGACCGTCCGGCGCGATACCCCGCCCAGATCCGCGAGGTCGCCAATGGCATAGCGCGGGTCGTCGGGCACGACCCGATTATGTGACAGTAACTGTCACATTGTCAACTGTCATATTACGGCCTCGCGGCCCCAAACCCGGGCCGCGCTACGTACCCACCGCCGCGTTCTGACGTAGCGCGGCCCGGGTTTGGGGCCGCGAACTACTTCGCGTGCAGGAACACGAACGCGCCCTTTTTGTTGCCGGTGACGATGTCGGCGCGACCGTCGCCGTTGATGTCCGTTGCCACGACCTGGGTGCCGACGCCGGAGTCGTTGTCGATGAGCGTCGGGACGAAGTCCACGCTCTTGTCTGCCTTGCGGACGAGCTTGAACCAGTAGATCACGGCCGCGTCGTTGCGGTCCGGATCGCCGGTGCGCCCGTGCGACCAGAAGCGCTTGCCCGTGACGATGTCCTTGAGGCCGTCGCCGTCCATGTCAACGAGATCGATGGCGTGGATCTCGGAGAACTTCACGCCGTAGGCGTTCTCCTTCGGGTCCTTGTTCATGAAGACGTGCTCGCGAAACCTGATCTCGGCGCCCTCTCGATACTGCTCGAACCACGCCAGGCCGAACGCATGCGCGGCGAGCGACGTGATGATGTCGTTGAGGCCGTCGCCGTTCACGTCGTAGGCGTACATCTGCGCGCCGCCGGTGCCGAGTGGCTGCTTGTGAAAGCGCCAGGCGGGATCGCCGGCGAGCGATGAGGGCTGTTCCCACCAGCCGTCCTTTTCCAGCAGATCGAGCCGCTTGTCGCCGTTCACGTCGCCGACGCCCATCCCATGCGTGAAATTGCCGTACTTGTTGTTCGGCGAAATCGGATGGAAGCGCCACGGCTTGGAGGGATCGTTCCAGTCGGGCTCGGCGTAGCCGTACTGGCCCTTTGTGATGCAGACGAGCTCCGGCCGGCCGTCGCCGGTGAGGTCGGTGAACGTCGGCGACTCGTTGTCGGTCTGGTCGAAGATCTTGTGCCTGACCCAGTGACCCGGCCGACTGCCCCGAGCGACGTCGACGGGCCTTTCGGGTTCTCGAACCACGACGTGTCCTGTCCCGGAAAGCCGATGATGAGGATGTCGTTCCAGCCGTCCTTGTTGAAGTCGAGCGTCCAGGCGAAGAAATTGTTGGAGTACTTGTTCTCGCGGCCGAGCGCGCCGTCGAAGCCCGGCACGGTCACAGTTGTCTGCGGCCCCAGCTTCAACTGAAACGTCGCCGTCGCGGGATAGTACTCGTGGCGCGTCTTGAAGTCGGGACCCTGCCACCACCACGGCCCGGCGACGATGTCCTTGATGCCGTCGTTGTTCAGATCGCCGGCGTTCGCGCCTTCGCTCCAGAACTGGTCGGTCAACTGAATCCGCGTGAATCCCGATGGCTGCGGCATGGCGCCCGGCGTGGAGGCCGCGGCGCCCACGAGCGCGAGGATGATGATCGTGCGCAAGGTCCTCATGAGTTCACCGTCGATTGACGAGTTGGACGATCGCGTTGGCGAGCTCTTTCTGATGCGCGGTGCTGGTGGTCCGGCCCAGCCGATCCGTCAGCACCCGGAGCGCGTCCTGCGTGCCGACCGCGGAAACGCGTTGCACGGCGAACGGGAACAGCCGCGGCAACGGCGACTCCAGCGACAGCTCGAGGGCCCGCGCCATGTCGAGCGGAACCACCGGCTCGGCGGCGTACCAAATCAACAGCGGCAGGTTCTGATCGGAGGTGTCCTCCTGACGGGCCAGCAGTCCGGTCAGGATGTCCCAGCGTTTGTCGATCGGCACGCGCTGCAGCGCGCTCGCGAGAGACAGCCGCACGAGGGCGGACGGATCGGAGCGCGCCATCCCCGCGAATCGCCCGAGCGTGGCGTCCGGTGCGCTTCCGTGCTGAACGATCAGATACACCGCCCAGCTCCGGATGTCCTCACTCGCATCGCCGAGCAGCTCCATCAGTTCGGGCTCGCGCAGCCCTTCGGTGACGTGGAGGGCCCAGAGGGCGCGCAGTCTCCGGGTCACGTCGGTTTCAGCGCGCAGCATGCGCTTGAGGCGGACGTGCACCTCCGGATCCGGCCCGCGCTCCTGCAGAATGCGCCGGGCGTGCTGCACGTACCAGTCGTTCCGGTGGAGCTGAAGATCGGCGAGATCGGCTGACGACAGCCGTTTCAGATCGACTTTCACCCAGCGATCGCGCTCGTGGCTGATCTTGAAGATCCGTCCGAGCGACTTCTGGTGGAGATCCGGATTCGTGCTGTGACACTGGTTCTTGTCGTACCAGTCGATGACGTGGACGGAGCCGTCCGGACCGTACCGGAAGTTGATCAGCTGGCTCCACGAGTCGTTGGCCAGGAGAAAGTCCGGCGCGTGCGACGCGGCGTAGCCGGAACCCTTTCGCTGCAGCCGATCCACGTTGGTCCGGAACCCGTGGATGTTGTTCATGAAGATCGACTCGCGGTACTCGCGCGGCCAGGTGTCGCCGCCCAGATAGATCATCGCGCCCGCATGCGCGTGGCCGCCGCCCGCGGCGGCCGATCGGCTGTTTCCGGCGTGCGGGCCCTTTCGGCCGACCCAGTGCACGTGATCGGCCACCGTCTTCAGGTCGTCGTAGGTGTTGGGATTGAAATGCCGTCCTGACTGCCGCTTGTAACGCGCGCCCTGGACCACGTGATACAGGTGCTCGATGACGCACGCGGTCGTGAAGGCATGGCCGTAGTCGTTGAAGGCGAGTCCCCACGGGTTGCTCGTGCCCTCGGCGAACACTTCGAACGCGCGCGTCTTCGGGTGGATGCGCCAGATGCCGGCATTGATCCGCCGGCGCTCCGCGTCGGACGCGCCGGGAGGGCCGACGTTCGAATTCGTGAAGACCCCCTGCGTTCCATAGAGCCAGCCGTCAGGTCCCCAGGTGAAGCTGTTGAGCACTTCGTGTGTGTCCTGGTAGCCCCAGCCGTCCAGGACGACCTCGGGAGGTCCGGCAGGACGATCGCCGCTTTCCGTCACCGGAATGAACAGCAGGTTCGGCGCCGCGCCGACCCACACGCCGCCGAAGCCGACTTCGAGTCCGCTCACGAGATTCAGGTGCTCGATGAAAACGGTCCGGCGATCGAGACTGCCGTCCCCGTTCGTGTCTTCGAGGATCAGGATGCGGTCCCTGCCCTCGCCCTCGGGCGCACGAATCGGATAGGTGTGAGCCTCGGCGACCCAGAGCCGGCCACGGTCATCGATCGCAAAGGCAATCGGCCGGACGACATCCGGTTCCGCGGCCGCGAGCTTGACCGAGAATCCCTTCGGCACCGTCATGACGCGCGCCGCCTCGAGCGGCGACAGGCCGGCGTGCGGGACCGGATCCATCGGCGGCAGGACGCTCATGTCCGCCGGCGTGATCTCCGTCGGGAAGTACGGCCGCGTGTCGTGAAAGCGGAAATGATCGAACGTGATGTGCGCCCACGGATGTTCCTTGAGGTAGACGGCGGTGGAGGCGCCCGTCTCCTCGTCGACGAGCCGGACGCTGATCTCCTTGTCTGCATAGGGGCGAAGATCCACGACCGCCGGCCGCAGCATCGCCTGGTCGGTGCCCGAGATGGTGTAGATCACCTGATCGGCGCCGGCCAGCACGAGCTCGACTCGCGTGCTGCTGAACGCGCCGCCCGAGACGAGAAAACTGGCAAACGGCGACGTCACGCGGAAGGGCTGAGACGTCAGCGTGCCCTTGCGCGCGCTGCCGCCGGGGCTGCTCGACGCCCACGACGTCCCGGCGTGACCGTTCCGGACCAGCTCGTCGCCGACAACGGAAAACGCATCGCCGGTCGCCGTCCACCCCTCGAGCGTGCCGGTCTCGAAATCCAGGTTGAGCGTGCGCCCGCCGGCTGCCGGCGGCACGCCTTCCGACTTCGTCCGCGGCTCGTCGGAGACCTCGAGCCGGCCTTCCATCCCCGCCAGCCGGTGGCCCGGCACGGAACAGTAGTACGTGTCGCTCTGCTCGGCCTTGAACGTCACGTTCGTGGTCGCGCCCTTGTCGAGAATCTGCGCGCTCTTGACGGCGAGCTTCTCGAGCGCGACGTCGTGCACCATCAGCTCGCCGTTCACGATCGTGATGCGCACCGTCTCACCCGTTCGCGCCCACAGCGTCGGATTGCGGACGCCGTCGATCTCGCCGCCGACACCGCGGTATCCGACCATCGTCGCTTCCAGCGTGTACTGGCGGTCGATCTGCACCGGCTTCGCTGCGGGCGTCTGAGTCGCGAGCTCGACGCGGGTGCCGAACAGCAGCACGGCGCCCAGGAGCAGCGCAGCCGCGGGAATGTGGCGGTTCATGGCGAGTCGGCCTCCGGTCGGATGGCAGGCCCGAGTGTACACGGGTCTCGTCCGGACTGAGGCGCGGGCCTGCCGCGCCGAAGCTGCGAGCGAAGCGAGCGTTCAGCGAAGGCGGAGCCTGCCGCGCCGAAGCTGCGAGCGAAGCGAGCGTTCAGCGAAGGCGGAGCCTGCCGCGCCGAAGCTGCGCGCGAAGCGAGCGTTCAGCGAAGGCGGGAAGCTCGCCGAGCGACGAAGCGGGTTGCAGACAGCGACCAGTCGGGATAGCGTGTTACTTGCATCCCAAAAGGTAGCGCTATGTCCATGATTCCGCTGATCATCGGGCTTCTGGCCTTGACCGCACAGACCCAACCGGCCCCGCAAGCTCCACCGACAACCCCGCCCGCCGCGCGAAAGCCCGCGGTGCTCGAGGTTCGCGTGACCGACCGCTCCGGAACGGCTCTCGAGGGGGCCGACGTCGTCGCAGAAGGCCCGCTCGGCCGCAAAGGCGCGACGGATCGCAACGGCGTGGTCACCCTGAGAAACGTGCCCGCCGGCAGCTACCGGTTCCGCTTCGAGCGCGAGGGCTACGTGCCGCTCGAAAAGGAAGTCACGGTGAAGGCGGGCGCCTTGACGCCAGTCGAGGCCGCTCTGACTGCCGCCCCGCCGCCGCCGCCGCCACCCACGCCGCCCCCGGCGCCGAAGCCGACGCCACCGCCGGCGCCGACTGCGGCACTGCCGCCGCCCGGTGATCCAAAGGTGCTGTCGATCGGGGACTTTGCCGAGACGCAGCCGCTTGGCAAGAACGCCATCCGCGAAAGCGCGATCGGCTGCTCGGGCCTCACCAACGCCAAGCTGATTCAGGCGCGGGATCTGCTCGATCCGCACTCGCATGCCACCGCCGACGAAGTGCTCTACGTGGTCGGGGGCGAAGGAACGTTGAAGCTGGGCGGCAAGGACTACCCGATCACGGGAGGCTCGCTCATCATCGTCCCGCGCGGCACGGACCATTCCGTCACGCGCAAGGGCCGAACACCGGTCGCCTTGATCTCCGTCCTCGGCGGCCAGGGCTGCGCGGATTCAGCCAAGCCGGCGGGCGACCGCTGATCGTTGACACGCGGCTTATAACCCAAGCCGCGCTACGTACCGGACCGCGGTACGCCGCTGTACGTAGCGCGGCTCGGGTTGTGAGCCGCGAATCCCCGCCCCCGCAGCAACTTTCCGGCCCCAGCCGTGTTCTTCCCTCTGATGCGCGCCGGCCAGCGACGCGGGCATGAGCGCCGACCCGTTTGAGGCGTTCGTGCTTCGGCACCAGGACCTAGTCTTCGCGACCGCGATACGGCTGCTCGGCAACCGTCGGGACGCCGAAGACGTCGCGCAGACGGTCTTTCTGAAGGCCTTCGAGCGCTTCGGCGAGATCGGGGCCAGTCCCGGGGCGGCCGCGTGGCTCAAGACCGTGACGACGAACCTGTGCCTGAACGACTTGTCGCGCTATCGATCGCGCCGGCGGTTGTTCTCCGAGCTCGGCCGTCAAGATGACGAGGGTGGGAACGTGGACTACGAAACGACACTCGTTGCCGAAGGATCCTTTGTCGAAGAGCTCGAGCGCGCCGGCGAGCACAAGCGCCTCGTCGAGGCGCTTTACAAGCTTCCGCCGCACCAGCGCGTCCCGATCGTGCTCTTTCATTTCGATCAGATGAGCTACCAGGACATCGCGACGCGCCTGGGCGTGTCGCTGGCCAAGGTGAAGACGGATATCCATCGCGGGCGCGAGGTGCTCGCGGCGCTGCTGTCGTAGGCGGTCATGGACTTTCAGGACCTCGAGCGCCTCGTCGATCGCGAGCTGAAGCGGCTGCCCGCTCCACGCGCGCCCGAGACGCTGCGGCCGCGCGTGATGCTCGCCGTGAAGGCGCGCCGCGCCGAGGCGCCAGCGCCCGACTGGATGACGTGGCCGCTTTCCTGGCAGGTCGCGTCGCTCGCGGCGGTGGTGCTGATTGCCATCGGACTCTGGCGGGTCCTGCCGTGGGCCCTCGTCGCGATCGGCGGGTTGGTGATCGATCCGTCTAGCGCATTCGGCGCGCAGGTCGCGAGCATCGGCGAACAGCTGCAGGCATTCGCCGGTGCGGGTCGCGTGATCTGGCGTGTGCTCGGGCCGCTGGCAATTTATGGCGTTGGATTCATCACGGTCATGATGGCCGCCTGTGCCGTGTTCGGCACGGCGCTCGGCCGTATCGCGTGGGGAGGAGTATCTCGAGTATGAGCATGAGACGAACAGCGTTCGCCGTGCTGATGTGCGGTCTTCTCGCGGGGCTCGGCGTGAGCCTCTCCGCAGATCAGACAGCGGACAGACCGAATCCCCGGGTCCTGGTCGAACGGCCGGAGCCGCCGCTCAGCATTCAGATCGAGCCGACGGATTACTTCCGGTACCGAGGCCGCGCGGTCTTTCGGCTCTGGCAGGACTACTTTCTCAAGGCGGGAGACGAAGTGCGCCACGTGGCCGTCGTCTTCGGCAACGCGACAATCGAAGGGCGCGTCGACGGTGACCTGGTGGTGGTGTTTGGCGAAGCGCGACTGGCGGGCACCGCCCGCGTGGATGGCGCCGTGGTCGTCGTGGGAGGCATGGCGGTGATCGCCGAGGGCGCGACGGTCCGCAGCGATCTTGTCGTTGTCGGCGGCGGCGCGCAGACGCCGGCGACGTTCACGCCGGGCGGCGAGCACATCGTCATCGGCGCGCCCTGGCTCGGCGACAGCATGCGCGCCTTCGTGCCCTATCTGACTCGTGGCCTGCTGTGGGGCCGGTTGATCGTGCCGAGTATTGGCTGGGTCTGGACGGTCGTGCTGATCGTCCTGATCGTCTCGGTCGCGATCAACGCACTTTTCCATCAGCAGGTCGGCGCGGTGGCGGACCAGGTCACCGCGAAACCGTTCAGCGCCTTCCTCGTCGGGCTGCTCGTGCTGCTGCTCTTCGGCCCGATCTCGATTCTGCTCGCCGCCACGGTCGTCGGGCTTGTCGTCCTGCCCGCCCTGTGGGCGGCGCTGGCTGCGGCCTGGATTGTGGGCAAGGTCGGTCTGACCCGAGTGATCGGGCGCGGCTTCACCGGCGCGACGCCGCCGGAATCACGACCGATCGCCATGCGGTCGCTTCTCCTTGGCTTTGTCGCCATCATGCTGCTCTACATGGTGCCGGTGCTGGGCATCATGACGTGGGCGCTCACCGGCGTGTTTGGACTCGGAGCGGCAACACAAACGTTCCTTGCGGCGCTCAGGCGCGAACGGCCCAGGCCGCCGGCGAAGGCGCCGGTGCCGCCCGCGCCGCCGCCGATCGTTCCTCCCATCATCGAGCCTGCGGCCCTGGCGTTCTCAGATGTGACCCCGCCGGCGCCCGACTTCCCTGGCGCGCGCGCGGCCCCCGCCGGCGCGAGCTTCGCGTCGGCGGTGCCGGTTGAAGACGTCGCGGGGATGCCGGCGCCGCCTCCGGCTCCTGCGCCGTCATTCGCAGGCGCCGGCGCGGCGGCCGGCGCGATGCCCGTCGATCTCACGCTCATGCCGAGGGCGACGTTTCTCGATCGGTTCGCGGCCTTCACGCTCGACGCCGTGCTCGTGCTCATTGCCACGACCATGCTCGATTTCAGGCGGGAGGACGGAGCGTTCTTCGTCCTCCTGTTCGTCTATTGCATCGCGTTCTGGACGTGGAAGGGCACGACGATTGGCGGCATCATCTGCAACCTGCGCGTGATTCGCACGAACGGCCAGCCGCTCCGCTACATCGACGCGCTCGTGCGCGGCCTCGCCAGCCTATTCTCATTCGCCGCGCTCGGACTCGGCGTGCTCTGGATTCTCAAGGATCCCGAACGTCAGTCGTGGCACGACAAGATCGCGGGAACGTACGTCGTCAGCGTCCCCCGGAACTACCCGCTGTAACGAATCTCTGCCCCCTCATTTCGCTCCTGCCAGGTTCTCGAGCGTCAGACGCTGACCACCTTCAACAGCGGTGAGAGCCCGGCGAAATCATCAGGGTTGCGCGTATACAGCGGGAGGTCCGCTGCGACGGCGGTCGCGGCAATGAACAAGTCGATCGTGCGGTGCCCGCGCGCCTTGCGGCCCGTCGCGTGTAGCACATGCGCTACACACGGCCGAGCGCCGAGCTGAGCGAGCCCCGTACTTCTGCGCCCAGCGCCCGTGCTTCTGCGCCAGCGCCTGTAACTGCGTCAGCGCCCGTACTTCTGCGTCAGCGCCTGTACTTCCATGTACTGTCTGATAATCCCGTCCACGTTCTGATCTTCCGGAAACCCCAACGCCTTCGCCCGCGCCGAGTCGACGGCCTGAGGCCAGCCCGTCACCATTCGCGCGATGCGATCGTCTTTCTGCCATGTGATCCGTCTCACGACGTCCGGCCCGGCGACACGTTCGAGCGCGGCCACGAGCTCGCCCACCGTCACCGAGATCCCCGGCACGTTGACCGTCCGGTTCGATCCAAGCGCCTCGGCCGCCAGCTCGTGGGCGGCGATCAGGCATCCGACGGCGGTCGCCGGCGACGCAATGACGATGCGCGCGTCGGGATCGACTGGACACACGACGGGCTCGCCGTTCAGCGGCTCGCGGATGATGCTGCTGGCAAATCCGGAGGCGGCGGCGTTCGGCCGCCCAGGCCGCACGCTGATCGTCGGCAGCCGGAGCGCCCGCCCGTCCACGAATCCCCGCCGCGAGTAGTCGTTCAGGAGCAGCTCACCGATCGCCTTCTCCATGCCGTACGACGTCTGAGGCGTGAGCGCCGTGGCCTCGCTCACGGCCGGCGGCATGTCGCCGCCAAACACGGCCACCGAGCTCGCGAACACGACGCGCGGCGCGTGGCCCCTCGCGCGGCACGTTTCCAGCAGCGCCCGCGTCGCATCGACGTTCGTGCGCATGCCCAGATCGAAATCCGCTTCCGCCTGCCCGCTCACGACGGCGGCGAGATGGAAGATCGATGTCGTCGCGGTATCGATGATGCGGTCGAACACATCGCGGCTCGAGATGTCGCCGGTGACGGGAATCACGCGCGCATCGATCGGCGCGACCGGCGGTGCCGAGTCCACGAGCAGGATCTCCTCGATCGCGCGATCGGAGCCGTCTGGCCCACGCAGGGTCCCGCGCTCGACCAGCGCCCTCGCGAGCCGTGCGCCAAGAAACCCCGCGCCGCCCGTGATGACGACACGAATGCCAGTGCCTAGCGCCCAGTGCCCAGTGCCTGACATCAAGCAATCCTCGACCATATGTAATAGACCGCCACTGCGAGCATCAGCGCTGTCGAGATCCACAGGAACACGGTCACCCAGGCCGCCGGGCGCATGTCGGCCGGCAGGTGCACGTGTCTCAGATAGATCGCCGCGAGACCGATGAGCGGCAGCATCATCGCCTGCGCGACGCCGCCGGCCACGACCATCTGCACGGGTGCTTCGAAGAACCAGTAGAACGCGACCGGGATGACCGACAGCATCACGACAAACCGTTGGCGCCAGCGGCGCCGGCTGGCCGCATCGTCCCGCGCGTACGCTCCCGCGATTCGCGCACAGTCCGAGAACAACCGCGAGTGCGCGGCCGTCGAGGCGAAGATGGTGCCGTAGAGCGTGACGATGGCGCCGACGTAGAAGAGCCAGAGCGCCCAGCCGCCGAGCGTCTCGGTGTAGATGCGCGAGAGCACGGGGATCATGTCCGCCGATGCCGGCACGAGCCCCATCCGGTGCAGAACGCCGGCGCCGAGCAGGTAGAACGCGATGGTCGCGAGCGTGTAGACGACGAGCGAGCAGAGGATGTCCGCGTGCATCACGCGGATCCAGCCGCGGGCCCGCGTGGCCCACGCGCTCGTGCCGTCGTGCGGGCCGGTGAAGCGCGCGTAGCCCTTCTCGATACACCAGTACGGGTACATGACCAGCTCGGTCGCGCCGACCCCGGTGATCCCGAACACGGCGACGGCGGTCGCGATGCCCGCGGCGGGCAACCCGAAGCTGAAGCCTGCGGCGACGTCCGCCGACGTCATGGCGCCGCGGCGGACGAGGACCACGGCGACGAACACGGTGAGCAGCGTGAACAGCCCGACCTTGACGATCGCGAAGCGTTCGATCCGGTCGTAGCCGCCGCCGAGCAACAGCGCCAGCGTGATGCCGAAGCAGATCGCGACCCAGACATTGACGGAGACGGCCGGCACTGCGAGGTGCAGCACCTGCGCGACGCCGCCGTACATTCCGCCGACCTGCAGCAGCGTCATGATCACCGTGATGGCCCACGCCCAGACGAGCCAGCTCACGCCGGCGCGCGGTCCCGGCACGCGGTTGAATCCTTCGAGTCCGGTGAGCCCCGACGCGATCGTGTAGCGGCCGAGCTCCGCCTGCACGACCGGCTTGATCGCACAGCTGCCGAGGATGATCCACAGCGCGACGAATCCCACCTGCGCCCCGAGCGTCGTCGTCGCAATCAGCTCGCCCGAGCCGACGATCGAGGCGGCCAGCACCATGCCCGGACCGATCCGGCTGAACGTCGCGGCAAGCGTCCTCGGCGGCGCTTCGATCGCGTCAGGCGAGAGGACGTAGGGATCTGGATTGGCGCTCAATGGCCGCGCCACGATAGCACGGGGACGTACGTAGGGCGGCCCGGGCTATGGGCCGCCTCACATGATCTTCTTGACCACGTCACCCACGCGGATCGTCCCGGACTTGACGACCTTCGTGTTGATGCCGCGCAGCTGCAACTGGCGCCCGAGCGGCGAGTTCACGAACTTCATGGCATCGACGCCGAAGCGCGCAACGAACTTCTGACAGCCCGTGTGAGGCTCAGGTGTCGCTTCGAGCACGGCCGAACCGATCGCCAGCCGGGTTCCCGGCGGAACGTTTGCTGCGCTGAGGTCCAGGTCCACGAACAGCTGATCTCCGGCAAGCGCCCAGCGATCGGCCTCCTGCGCGACGAGCGCGGCGACCCGCGCGTTCATCACGTTGATCTGCATGTCGGGATGCGCGTGACCGTCCGCGGTGCGGGAGCTTCCGCGATGGCGCCAGTTGTCGCCGACGAGACCCTCCTGCATGTCGAGCTGTCCCTCGCCCAGCACTTCGCGCTCGCCCACGGCCGGACGCCGGACGATCAGCTTCAGGACGCCCTGATCCGCAGGCGACTCGCGAATGGCGGCCAGCCCGTCATGCAGCTCTTCAGTGGTGAGGTGTCTCATGCGTTTTCCACGACCTGCCGGATGCGCTCGATCTGGCGCAGATGGAGCAGGTCGTGACCGGCGTAGAGGCGAAGCATATGTTCCACGCTCTCTTCGCCGCGCTCCGAGTGGACCCCGACGCGCTTGAAATCGGCGGGCGACATCCGGCGGAGCAGGCGCAGGTTGGACTGGCGAAGCTGCGCGAAATCCTGGATGGCTTCCTCCACGTCGGCGTGCGCGTACCGGAGGCGCTTCGCCCAGAGGTCCTGGTCGTACCCGGTGATCGCCGGGCGATCGTGCGCGAGCACCATCCGGAGGCGATAGCCACAGACCAGCTCGGAATCGGCCAGGTGCTGCAACACGTCGCGGATGGCCCATTTCCCAGGCGCCTCCGGCTCGGCCAGTTGGTGGGCCGACAATCCGTGCACTGCCTGGCGAAGCGAGGTCGTGGTTCCGGCGAGGACCTCCTCGGCATCCGCCTCGCCGAGCAGGTCGAGCACGGCTGCCGTGTAGGCCTTCGCTTCCTGGACCGACCTCGATGCGGAATTCGTGAACAGTGACATCGTCTTATTTCTCCGGAGCAAATGCCTTGTCGTAGTCCGCCATGGCCGCGCGCACGACACGATGGGCGTGCGCGCGCCCATAGGCTTTGGCCACGCGCGCTGTCGCCCGCTGGCCCGGGACCATCTTGTACGTCTGAAAGTAGTGCTGCAACCGCTCGATCAGCACGGCGGGCACGTCGCTGATGTCACGTGCCGTTCCCCACATGTAGTCGTTCTCGAGCACGCTCACGATCTTATCGTCGGCCTCGCCCCTGTCGATCATTCGCAGGCCGCCGATGACGCGGCAGCGAACGATGATCTCGACCCGCGCGATGGCGCGCTCGCTCAGGACGCAGATGTCCAGCGGATCGCGGTCGCCGCGCTTCGATCCCGGCGCGAGCTTCCGCACGCGCTCGTCGCAGTACGTGCGCGGCACGAAGCCGTAGAGCGCCGGATGCTGCGCCGACGACGCGTTGCGGCCGATCGACGCGAAGGTAGCCCGAGACCTTGTCGATCTCGTACTTCATCAGAGTCGAACGGCGTGATCTCGATGAACGCGTTCAATACCTCGGGCGGCGACGGTCCGGTTTCCAGCCCGTGCCAGGGATGCGGACGATATCGGGGAACGGAAAGGGGGTCAGAGCTGTTTTCCACAGTTTCGGCCCGCTGGGTGCCAGAGCTCCTTGGGTGAACGCCAAAAGGAGCTCTGGCACACTTTAAGCCGAAACTGTGGAAAACAGCTCTGACCCCCTACCAATCCGTCACCTGATAGTCCTTCAAGAACTTCCCCCAGATGTGCTGACCCGTGTTGAAGCCGGTGATGATCGGATCGACGATGCGCGCGGCGCCGTCCACGCTGTCGAGCGGCGGGTGGAACCGGTGGTCGGCGGTCTTGCGCGCGGCAATCTCCACGGGATCCTCGTCGGTGACCCAGCCGGTGTCGACACTGTTCATGTGAATGCCGTCGTTGTGGTAGTCGGTCGCGGCCGTGCGCGTCATCATGTTGAGCGCCGCTTTCGCCATGTTCGTATGCGGATGCCGAGTCGTCTTGAAGTTCCGGTAGAACTGCCCCTCGACGGCCGACACGTTGACGATGTGCTTGTCGCGATCGGCGGTACGGAGCATGAGCGGCTTCAGCCGCGCGTTGAGAATGAACGGCGCGACGGCGTTGACGAGGTGCACCTCGAGCAGCTCGACCGCGGAGACTTCGGCGAGCAGCAGGCGCCAGGAGTTCCGGCCGCGCAGATCGACCTGCTGCAGATCCATGTCGAGCTGCCCCTCGGGAAACAGGTCCTTCTGCGCCCGGAGCTCTTCGGCCAGCAGCGGGACCTGCGACAACTGCGCGGCATGCGTCAGGCCCGTCACGTCCTCGACGCGACGATCGAGCGCGTTGGTCGCGCCCGCGCCGGCTTCCGGCAGCAGGTGGTAGCCGCGCAGCCCCTCGTACGTGCCGATCAGCCTGCGGACGTGCTCGGGCAGGTCCGGGAGCGCGGCCGTTTCGCGCGCCATCATGTGCGCGTAGAAATCTGGCGGGCGCCGGACCGTCTGGCACGCGTTGTTGACGATGAAATCGAGACGGCGACGGGTGGTCACGAGCTCATGGCAGAACGCTTCGACGCTCGGGGTGTGCCGCAGGTCGAGCCCGAAGATCTCCAGCCGATCCGACCACTCGGCGAAATCGGGTTCGCTCGCGTACCGGACGGCCGAGTCGCGCGGAAATCGCGTCGTGACAATGAGGTGGGCCCCGGATCGGAGGAGCTTGAGGCCGGCCTGATAGCCGATCTTCACCCGCCCGCCGGTGAGGAGCGCCACACGTCCCCGGAGATCGGACAGCTCGGTGCGTTTCGTGTAGTTCAGATCCGCGCAGGGCGGACAGAGCTGATCGTAGAAGAAATGGATCGCTGCGAACTTGTCCTTGCAGACGTAGCAGTGGCGCGGGCCGGCGACTTCCGGCGGCGGAAGCTGTCGTGGCGCGTCGGGCTCGTCGTCTCGATCCTGCGGCTCGAATCCGCGCGGCGGAAAGACGTTCGGCGTGTTGACGACCGGCCGGCGGCGCAACACGCGGATGCCGGTGCCGCCGAGCACGCCCTCGTCCTCCTTCATCCGGGCCGCCCTCTTCGCTCGTCCGGCGGCTTTCACCATGCGCCGGCGTTCGAGCCGATCGGGGCTGTAGATCGACGCCACGGCGCGAAGCAGACGCTCGAGCTCCTGATCGGCGAGACCGCCGAGCACGCGTCGATCGACGGCCACGGCCTCGAGGGCATCGATCGCGGCGCGCAGGCGTTGGAGAAGCACGTCGTTCATCGCAGGATCTCCTCGCTCTCCCGGCCGTGAGATTCCATCTGCCGCACGACCATGCCGTGATACGCGCCGCCTTTGCGCATGAGCTCGTCGTGCGTCCCGCGCTCGATGATCCGTCCCTCTTCCATCAGCAGAATCAGGTTCGCCCGCCGAATAGTCGACAGCCGGTGCGCGATCACGAACGTCGTGCGGCCGGCGAGGAGCGTCGCCATCGACGCCTGGATGAGCTGTTCGCTTTCGGTATCGAGGTTGCTCGTGGCCTCGTCGAGGATGAGGATCTGCGGATTGGCGAGAATCGCCCTCGCGATGGCGAGCCGCTGCTGCTGGCCGCCCGAGAGCTTGACCCCGCGCTCGCCGACGAACGTCTCGTACTGAGTGGGCAGCTTCACGATGAACTCGTGCGCGTTGGCCCGCCTGGCGGCGTCTTCGACTTCGGCGTCGGTGGCGTCGTTCCGGCCGTACGCGATGTTGTCGCGCGCCGATCCGTCGAAGAGAAACACGTCCTGCTGGACGATGGCCAGCAGATCCCGATAGCTGCGCAGACGAAGATCGCGGATATCCGTCCCGTTCACGAGGATCCGTCCCCTGGTCGGATCGTGGAACCGCGCCACGAGGTCGGTGACCGTGGTCTTCCCTGCGCCGCTTCGGCCGACGAGAGCCACCACCGACCCGCCCGGGACCGTGACATTGAAGTCGATGACGACGGGCCGGTTCTCGCGATACTCGAAGTCGACGTTCTCGAACCGGATCTCGTCGACGACCCGCGGCGCATGGCGAGCGCCTGGACGGTCGGGCTTGTCGTCCTCCAACGCCAGCACTTCGAACACGCGTTCCATGGCGGCGAGCGAGCGCTGCATCTCCGAAAAAGAATTGACGATGTTCCAGACGGGATTCATCAGCAGGAACGTGTACCACTGGAACGCCATGATGTCGCCGATCGACGCGCGGCCGGTGATGTTCAGGTAGCCGCCGTACCAGACGATCACGACGTTGACCGCCCCCATCAGCAGTCCCCACGCCGCCCACACCAGCATCTCGCGGCGATGCGCGAACAGCTCCTTGCGGAGCACCGTGTGCCGGCCCCGCATGTACTCGAGGAGCTCCCGCATCTCGCGCCCGAACGCGCGCACGACGCGAATCCCCGAGAACGTCTCGCCGACGCGGCCGTCGATCTGCTCGGCGTCGTGACGGACGGTCCGATAGATCGGCCTGATGCGCCGGGAGAACATGAAGCTCATCAGCGTGATGCCCGGAATGATCGCGAGCGCCGTCAACGCCAGCCGCCAGTTCAACGTGATGAGGATGACGACGGCGATGATCAGCCGGATGAGCGACAGCGACGGCGAGATCACCGCCATCTGCAGCAGCCCCGTCGTCGTGTCCACGTCCCCGGTGATCCGCGAGAGGATCCCGCCGGTCTTCATGTCCCATAACTTCGGCAACGGCAGATGGAGCAGCCGATCGAACAGCGACCGGCGAAGCGCCAGCATGACCTGCGTATTCAGGAGGCGCTGGCGATAGTCCTTCAGCACCTGGACGAGGCGCGTCAGGACGATGACAGCGACGAACAGGCCGCCGGCGAGGTTCAGGCGAAGCAGACGCGACGATTGATCGAGGCTGTCGTTCAGCAGGACGCCGTCGATGATGAACCGCATGAAGAGCGGCTCGATCATCTCGAGCCCTGCAATCACCAGCGCCAGCATGAAGACGAAGCCGACGCCGAAGCGATGCGGCCACAGCCAGCGCAGGTACTCGCGGAGATACTGCCGCCGCTTGCCCCGGCGTTCGATCTGGGACTCTGGCGCCTGTTCCGCGTCATCGGCCGGCATCGTGGGCGCGGCCGGCTTCTGGTTCTTCTCGTCCTCCAGGACCTGGTCGAGACGCTTGTGCTTGTAGTCCTGGACGAACGCCCGATAGCGCTCACGTGAGGTGCGAGGACGTCGCTCCGGAAGCGGCTGGTCGTGGCGCGGAGACATCACGCGTCCTTCCTGGCGACGAAGACATCGCGCCGCCATGGATCCATTCGTGACGTGGCCGTGAAGCCGGCCTCACGCAACCACTCGAGCCACGCCGCGCGAGGGAACACGCCGAACAGATGCCGATCGCTGTCGACCGTCAGCGCTCCCTGCTCGTCGCGCAGGAGAAACGCGAACGCTTCGACGTAGGTGTCGTCGCCGGGATCCGGATCCCACGTCCACGACAGGTACCGCATCGCGCGTCCGTTCGGGCCGTCTTCGCCGCCGCTCTCGGTCTCAGGCTGGAACGTCTCCTTCACGCAATCGGGAACAAAGAGGGCGAGCCCGCCCGGCCGGCAATGGCGATACGCCGTCGCGATCGCCGCGCGGACGGACGCCGGGTCGATGAGGTACATCACCGCGTCGTGAAGGAACACGCGGTCGAACTCGCGGCCGAGGTTCAACGTCCGCATGTCGCCCGGCACGTGCTCGCACTCGGGATTCACGGCGCGGCTCACCTCGAGCATCCCGGCGGACCGATCGGTCAGCGTGAGCTGAAGGTGCGCCTTGAAATGAAACGCCAGGCTGCCGCCGCCGCACCCGAGCTCGAGCATGGTTCGCGGCGCCGGATTGGCGTCGCCCATCAGCGTGGGCAGCAGATCGGCCGCCTCCTCGACGTAGTGCTCGGGTGGAGAAAACAGCGGCCACCACGCGGCCAGGTCGGTGTACAGCCGGAGCGTCTCGTTCGAGCTCATGGAGCCAACAAGACAGGATATCGTGGGACGAGACCACGCCGGTGGTCATGAGGTCGTTCTCGGCCCGCGGTGACGATCGATCCACCAGGCCCAAAGCGGAATCAGCCACATCGCGAGGCCGACCCAGGCAATCGCGCTCGAGGACGGCGGAGGCGGCGAGAACGGTTGCGTGGCCCAGATCAGCGTCAGGAACGCGATGAGCAGCCAAAACGCGACCGACCCCGTTCGATCGGTCGCTCTCGTCGCGCGAACGTACAGTACGAGCGCGACAGCGAAGATCGTTCCCTCGACGAGGTACGTACCGCCGATCGAATTCCAGAGACCCAGTCCCAGCAAATAGGCCGATCCTGCCGGCAGTCGGGCGGGCCAGAGCGGAAGGTCGGCACGGTGCGTGACGAAGTCGAGCACCCAGTGGCTGACGACGACGAGCAGGATGAGGCGCTGCACCTCGCGCGTCGCGTTCATCGCGCGAGCCAGGAGCGCGCCGGCGAGCCCCCACACAATTGCCATCACGAGGCTGTGGGACCAGGGGTACCAGTCGAATGCGAGCGCCGTAAACTTCGTGTTGCCCGGATCGACGCGGACGTGCTCGATGCCGAGGAGCAGCAGGAAGGGCCAGATCAGATCGAGCGCGTACGTGGCCGCGACCAGCGCGCCGAGCGATGCGCGAGGCGCACGGGCCTTCGCGGCAAGCGCCACGGCGGCATGTCCGACGAACATCTAGCGGGACCTCAGACGCATTTTCGACTTGAGATTTACGATTGTCGACTTAGAGCTTCCACAAGAGCTCCCCTCGCTTCTTGAAAGTCCGCATCGTTCCCGTAGACACCGCGGTACTCCGGAGGCAGCAGCTCGGCAATCGCGAGCCCGATGGCGTCCATCATGACTCGTCGGTTGCCGCGCGCGCGGGCGCGGAGGGCGTCGGCGGACAACGGGCGTCCGATCCGCATCACGACACGCGCGGGCCTGACGCTGTTGACGCCAATCGGGAACAGCGCCTCAGGACCGGTCAGCCCGGCGGGAAGAATCGACGTGCCGGGGATCTCCAGGTACCGCGCGACTCCGGCGAGCATCTCCTGCATGCCGCCCGACCGGCTCCGTGAGCCCTCGGCGAACAGGAGCAGCGCGTCGCCCGCGCGAAGCCGCTCGTGCGCGACGTCGATCGCCTGCCGCGCCGCTCGAGCGACCTCTCTCGCGCTGAGAATCGCCTCTTCAGACGACACCGCGGCGCTCTGCGGCACCTTGATCGTTCCGAAACACAAACTCGAGAAGCGGCGCTGACGGCTGCTGAAGATTTTCGGGCCCGCAATCGCCGTCAGCCGATTGGCAAGCTCCTCACGGCCGGACCGCTGCAGCAGGACTTCGACCAGATTGGCATCGGAGTACGACAGATGGTTCGCGAAGATCGCCAGTGGGCCGCTCCCGACCTCGTCCAGATGTTCGAGGCCGAGCACTTCAGAGTCGGGCTGCAGGAACTTGTCGGCCAGGACGTGGTGGATCCGCTGCACGAGCGGATCGGGCGGGTAGTAGCCCCAGCCGATGTCGGCCCTGAGCCGCGCCTTCATCGCGAGAAGCGCGTCGGGTCCGGCCAGGTCCAGCTCGCGATCGAGCGCGACACGAATGTCCTGGAGCGTGAGGAGCTCCTGATCGGCGAGGAACGCCAGGACCGCGGCGACGAGCGCGTCGCGCGTCGAGATCACGGCTCGCTCAACTTGCGGCCGCCACCGAGTCGCGTCTGAGCATCACGCAAAGATACCAGCCGAGCATCACGAGCCATGGCAGTTCCGCGAGCGATCGCGCGGCATCGTGGACCTGGACCGTGGCAGACGCATGGATGATGCCGCCGGTACGAAAGGTCAGGAGCGGCGTCTTCTCTTCCGTGCGGAACTCGTACCGCGACGCCCACAGATTCACGTTCGCCCGGTAGGTGCGCCCGCCCGGCAGCTCGAGGGTGCCGCCGCCGCGCCACGTGCTGTTCCGGAACAGCGCGAGCTCCTCTTCAGCGCCACAGGCTCGAATCGTCACTCGAGTCTTGAGGAAGCCAACCCGCTTGAACGTCCAGCAGCCGTCCGCGCTCTCAGCCGTCGCGAACGACCCGAACATGCTCCGGAACTTCAGCGTCCCAATCATCTCATCGCCTGCGAGCAGCTCATACTCTTCGCGAAGCGCGCGCGGCTGCTGCCATCTGAGCTCATGGCTTATCGCGTCTCGAATCCCCAAGGTCTAAATCTCCAAATCCCCAAATCCCAAAGTGAAAAATGCATGTGTTTGTTACACATCGAGTTCTTCCGCCTCCTCCGCGCGTTCCATGATGAACCGGAACCGCGCCGACGGATCCTTGCCCATCAGCTCGTTGATGACGCGGTCGGTCACGATCTGATCGGCGATCTCCACGCGCAGCAGCCGCCGCGTCCGCGGATTGAGCGTCGTCTCCCACAGCACCTTCGGCATCATCTCGCCGAGGCCCTTGAAGCGCGTGATCTCCGGCTTCGCCTTGCCGCCGATGCGCTTGAGGATGTCGTCCTTGTGCTGGTCGTCGAGCGCCCAGTGCGTTTCCTTGCCGACGTCGATGCGATAGAGCGGCGGCTGCGCGAGATACACCTTGCCGTCGCGCATGCAGCTGCGGCATGTGCCGGTAGATGAACGTCAGCAGCAGCGTCGCGATGTGATGGCCGTCCGAGTCGGCGTCGGCCAGGATGATGACGCGGCCGTAGCGCAGCTTCGACAGCTCGAAGCCCTTGCCGATGCCGCAGCCGAGCGCCGTCACCAGATCCGACAGCTCCTTGTTCTCGAGCACCTTCGCGAGCGACGCGCTCTCGGCGTTCAGCACCTTGCCGCGCAGCGGCAGAATCGCCTGGCGCGCGCGATCGCGGCCCTGCTTGGCCGATCCGCCGGCCGAGTCGCCCTCGACGATGAAGATCTCGCTGTCTTCGCGGCCGGGCCTCGTGCAGTCGCTGAGCTTGCCGGGCAGCGTCAGGCGCGACGACGTCGCGCTCTTGCGCGTGACCTCCGCCTGCGCCGCGCGGCTGGCCTCGCGCGCGCGCGCCGCGAGGATGATCCGCGCGACGATCGCTTCGGCCATCGTCTTGTTGTGATTCAGCCAGTGCTCGAGCGCCGGCCGCACCATCGAGTCGACGATCGCCGTGACCTCGGGATTGTTCAGCCGATCCTTCGTCTGGCCCTGGAACTGCGGCTCCTTGATGAAGATGCTGAGCACGCCGATGCATGCCCTCGCGGATGTCGTCGGCCGTGAGCGTCACGCCCTTCGGCGAAAGATTGTGCGTGTCGATGAAGTTGCGGATCGCCTTGCCGAGCCCGGCGCGCAGGCCGTTCTCGTGCGTGCCGCCCGACGCCGGTCGGAATGCCGTTGACGTAGCTGCGCAGGTGCTCGTCGGTCGACTCGGTCCACTGCAGGACGAGATCGAGCCGCAGCCCGGTCTCGTCGTGCTCGCGCGTCAGCGCGAACGGCGCGTCGTGCACCGGCTTCGCGTTGCCGCTCCGTCAGGATCTTCTTCAGATAGTCGCCGATGCCCTCGTCGTGCTGGAACGTCTCGCGCTTCGGCTGCTCGCCGGCTCGGCCGCCTCGTTCTCGAAGGTGATCTTGAGGCCCTTGTGCAGGTAGCTCGCGACCTCGAGCCGCTCGCGGATGACCGCGGCGTCGAACTCGGTCTTCGGAAAGATCGTCGGATCGGGACGGAAGAAGACCGTCGTGCCCGTGCCGCGCGCCGGGCCGAGCTTCTTCACGCCGCCGACGGGATTCGCCCTGCTTGTATTTCTGCTCCCACGTGGAGCCGTCGCGCCGCACCGTCGCGACGAGCTCGCGCGACAACGCGTTCACGACCGACGCGCCGACGCCGTGCAGACCGCCGGCCGTCTTGTAGTTCTGACCGTCGAACTTGCCGCCGGCGTGCAGCGTCGTGAAGATGACCTCGAGCGCGCTCGTCTTCGTCTGCGGATGCTTGTCGACCGGAATGCCGCGGCCGTCGTCCTGAATCGTGATCGACGAGCCGTCCTTGTGCAGCGCGACGGCGATGTTCGACGCGTGGCCGTTCATCGCCTCGTCGACGGCGTTGTCGAGAATCTCCCAGACGAGATGATGCAGCCCGGCCGATCCGACGCCGCCGATGTACATGCCCGGCCGGCGCCGGACCGGCTCGAGGCCTTCGAGAACGGTGATGTCTTTCGCGGTATAGGTCGCCACAGGAGATGAGGATAGTACAACCGGGTCGGACCCTCGGACGCTCGGACCCCGGGAACCGATCAGCGAAGCTCAGGAAAGTAGCAGCTCACCACCGCCCGTGCCGTTGCGCCTGGCGCGAGCGCGCCGGACGAGGGCGCGGCGTCCACGTCCGGATCCTTGTTGCCGGGCGGCCGCGAGTACATCACGGAGGCGTGATACTTGACGTGGTCCGGCCGCGCGCCGGGACAGCCGGCGCCGGAGAACGTGTCTGCGAACACGTTCTGCGTGTGCCAGTACCCCATCGTGTGCGTGATCTCGTGATCGGCCACGGCGATCTCCGGCGTAACGCAGTTGTTCGGGTTCGTCGTGGGCGACGAGACCATCCCGTATCTGATGTCGATCGTCCCGCGATTGCCGCCGACGGACGACCGCCCGAAGGCGGCGCCAAGCTGCGGATGGAACGTGACGAGCACCCAGCCGTCCTGCTCGGGCCGCGTCGCGTCGCCGGTCTCGAACGCGGCCATCTGAAACTTTCCGCCGCTGAGATCGGGCACCGATCGCGCAAAGAGCTCTCTCAGCGCGCTCACCACCTGATCGGACACACGCGTCGTCGTGCCTTCGACGAGGAGTTTCAGGTAGAAGCTCGGCGCGCGCGTCCACGGATTGATCGGCTGGGGCTCAGCCGACTCATATCTGTTTCTGGCGAACTGTCTGTAGAACTCGAGGTTGAACGGCGCCGCGTCGCGAATGACGTCGATCGTGAGGCCCGGGGCCGTCTGCGACAGACTCAGGCCAAGACCCCGAAAGAGATGGCCTGTCACGTTCGCGGTGAGCACCGCCGCGCCGGCTGCGGGCACGCCGCTGAACGTAAACCGGCCCTCGCTGTCAGCGACCGACGCCCGCGTGCCGAGGAGCACGATCGCGCCGCCGATCGGCGCGCGATCGGCATACCCGACCACGGTTCCCGACAGCGTGCCGTTCCCCCCGTCGGGCGGCGGCGCAAACGGACTGGGCGGGGAGCTGCCACACCCGCCGATGGCGATCGACAGCAGCGCGAGCCGCAGCGCAGAGGATCGCACTCTCCGACGATACGCCTTCAGGGGGTGACAAGCACGCAACTCTTGAGAATGACGTCACCCTTCAGGCCGTCGCAGAAACACCGCAACGTCACGCGTGCGCCGGCGGTCGCCACCTTGAGAATCGCGGCCGCGTCGTCGTCGAGGAGTTTGGCGCGAATGCCGAGCTTCTCCTTTTCGGCCTGCGTGAAGAGCACAGCGGAGCCGGCGCCAGGCGGCTGTTCGATACCGGTCACTTTTCCGCTGATCTCGACTGCCTTGCCCCAGTATTTCGTGTTCGCTGCATCCCGGTTCTCCTGGTAGTCCCGCCACAAGTCCGAGGCCGACATCTTCGCGACAGCCGTCGTCTGGCGGATGCGCAGGTCCTGGTCGGGCAGCTGAGTCATGCATCCGGCGCATAGCAGAGCGAGGAGGATTCCCAAAACCCGGGCCGGGGCCGTTTTCGGTCGGCTCGAACTGATGGGTTTTTGGCCGAAAACCCACCACAACCACGAATATACTGGCCTCCTGTATATTGCCCGCGACATTTCGTGCCGGTACAGGTAATGTGACGAATCACGGCTCGGGAGTGGCGCCGGATGGTCACATCCGGTTATCCTCCCTCGCCAGAGGCCACTGAAACCCTGATTCTGGCCTTTCATCCCTGCACTACCTCGTCGTAGAGTGACCGTTCGTTTTGGAGGAGCCCGGAGCATGAAGCAACGTGTGGTTCGGCTATTGATGTGCGCGGCGATCTTAGCCTTTGGCAGCGCCGCCGCCTACGCCCAGGGAGGCGTCACGTCCTCGATCGCGGGGACGGTCTACGACGCGTCGGGGGGAACGATTCCCGGCGCGACCGTCGTGGTGAAGAATACCGCGACCGGTGCGACGTTCAACGCGGTGAGCACGGCGCAAGGTGTGTTCACGATTCCCGCGTTCCCACCGGGGACCTATTCCGTGACGGTGTCGCTCTCGGGGTTCAAGACCGCCGTCCTGAACGACATCGTCGTCAACGCCGGCGTGCCGGCGTCCGTTCGCGCGACGCTCGAAGTGGGCGGCGTGAGTGAAACCGTCGTCGTCGAAAGCGCCACGCCCGTCGTGCAGACGGTTGACTCCGGCATCTCGGCGACGATCAACGTCAAACAGATTCAAAGCCTCCCCCTCACCAGCCGCAACGTCCTCGACTTCGTCACGTTCCTTCCTGGCGTCACGCACGCCTGGCGGCAACCGCGATTCGACGATGAACGGCCTGCCGCAGAGCGCGATCAACATCACGCTCGACGGCATCAACGTCCAGGACAACACGCTCAAGACGACCGACGGCTTCTTCACGATCGTCCAGCCGCGTCTTGACGCGATCGAAGAAGTGACGGTGTCGTCGGCCGCGCAGGGCGCTGACGGCGCCGGGCAGGGCGCGATTCAGATCAAGTTCGTCACCCGCTCGGGCACGAACACCTACAGCGGCAGCGGCTACAACTACTTCCGCAGCGACACGCTGAACGAGAATACCTGGTTCAACCAGCGCAACAACGTGGCGAAGGCGAAGCTCAAGCAGAACCAGACCGGCATGCGATTCGGCGGGCCAATCAAGATTCCGGGCGTCTACGACGGCAGCGGCAAGCTGTTCTTCTTCTTCAACGTCGAAGAGTTCCGTCAGCCGTCCGACGTCACGCGCACGCGCACGGTCATGCATCCGCGTGCCGAGCAGGGCTTCTTCCGCTACGGCGGGAAGCGAAGTCAACGTGTTCACCGTCGCGGCGGCCAACGGCCAGACGGCGACCATCGATCCGACGATCCAGAAGCTGCTCTCCGACATTCGCACGGCGACGGGCCCACCGGCAGCGTGACGGACAACGTCGATCCGCGCTTCCAGGACTTCAACTACAACGTGCCGGTGAGCGCACTCAATCACTTCCCGACCGTCCGAATCGACTACAACATCTCGTCAGCGCATCGCTGGTCGACGACGTTCAACTACCACACGTTCAGCTCCGTCCCTGACACGCTGAACGGCTTCGAGCCGGCGTTCCCCGGCTTCCCGGTCATGGGCTCGCAGACGTCGAAGCGTATGCAGCTCGCGAACACGCTGCGCTCGACGCTCGGCAGCAACTTGGTCAACGAGGCGCGCATGGGCTACAGCGGCGCGCCGGTCGAGTTCTTCAAAGAGCAGTTCGACGCCAGCCTGTGGAACGGGTCGCTCGCCAATCAGGCGGGACACCACCTTAACCTCCACAACGCCGCCGGCATCAGCAACGCCGGGTCCGGCGCCGAACGCTCAGTCGCGTAACGCGTCCACGCTCCTCATCGAGGACGTGGTGACCTGGATGAAGGGCTCGCACAACTTCAGCTTCGGCGGGTCGTTCACGCGAGCCGACATCTGGGCGAAGAACCAGGCGACCGTGCCGACGATCACGTTCGGCGTGGAGACGGTGGATCCGGCATTCGCGATGTTCAACACGACGAACTTCCCCGGCGCGGGACAGGACGGATCTCGGACCGGGCGCGCGGCTACTACGCCCTGATGACCGGGCGCATCAACACTATCGACGCGACCGCGCGCATCGACGAGGGCACGGGCCAGTACGTGTACTCGGGTCTTGGCATCCAGCGCGGCCGCATGGACGACATGGGCTTCCACGCGCAGGACAGCTGGCGCGTGCGGCCGGACCTGACGCTGAACTTCGGCCTCCGGTACGAGCTGCAGATGCCGTTCCAGGCCTTGAACGCCAGCTACTCGATGTCGACGCTCGACGACGTGTGGGGCATCTCCGGCAACGTCGCCGGGCTGCAACCCGAGCGCCGCGACGCCGGAGACCTGCAACCTGTTCAAGCAGGGTGTCACGCCCGGGCAACGTGCCGCAGTTCGTGCAACTCGGCGAAGGCGTCGACGCGTACAAGACCGACTTGAACAACTGGGCGCCGAGCGTCGGCTTCAACTGGTCGCCGAGCGTCGAAGGCGGTCTCCTGCGCACCGTGATGGGTCAGCCGGGTGACTTCGCGATCCGCGGCGGCTATTCGCGGTCGTATCCAGCGCAACGGCCTGGACGACTTCACCGGCTTCTACAACCAGAACCCGGGCGTCGCCATCGCCGTCACGCGCAGCCAGGGCATCGGCAACCTCGGCCCTCTGCCGCAATTGTTGCGCAATCCGGCTTCGCTCACGCCGGCAGCGTTCCCGGACAAGCCGAACTATCCGCTGACGGACGTGCAGACGCAGGACGTGAACGTGTTCGATCCGAACTTCCAGGTGCCGTACGCCGACACGTACTCGATCGGCGTCCAGCGCGGCCTGACCCGGACGATGGCGTTCGAGATCCGTTACGTCGGCAGCCGCAGCCGTGAGCAGGTGGCGACCTACAACCTCAACGAGGTGAACATCCACGAGAACGGGTTCCTGAACGAGTTCAAGCTCGCGCAGGCGAACCTGCAATCGCACATCTCGGCGGGCTGCGGCGTCACCGGCGGCCCGGCGTGTTCCTTCGCGTACCGCGGCGCAGGCACGGCACGTCGCCGCTGCCGATCTACCTCGCGTACCTGAACGGCTCGCGCGACTCCGGCAACGCCGCCGCCTACTGCTGGCGGCAACTGGACGAACGCGACGTTCATCAATCCGCTCGCCAGGCTGAACCCGCAACCAATCAACGCGGCTAACGCGCTCGATGACGACGCGACACGGCGGACGAACGCGATTGCCGCCGGTCTTGCGCGCAACTTCCTGGTGGCCAACCCGGACTACCTGGGCGGCGCCGATCTCAGAGGCAACGGCGGGTACACCAGCTTCAACGGCCTGCAGATGGAGCTCCGCCGCCGCCTGGCGAACGGCTTCTCCTTCCAGACGAGCTACGCGTACGGCCCGTCGTGGACGGACAGTTTCTACTCCTTCCGCGTTGACCGCAAGAACGTGCGCCAGTCGGGCGGCGAAGGCGAGGTCACCCATGCGTTCAAGTTGAACTGGGTGTTCGAGCTGCCGTTCGGCCAGGGCAAGCGTTGGGCGTCGGACGTCAACGGGGTCTGGGACCGGATCATCGGCGGCTGGCAGATCCATGGCAACGCCCGTGTCCAGAGCGGACGTCTCGCGGACTTCGGCAACACGCGCATGGTCGGCTTCGACGAGAAGGAGCTCTGGGACTCGATGTACAAGCTCCGGACCGACGGCGACCGCCGCGTGTGGATGCTGCCCCAGGCCGTCGTCGACGAGAGCATCAAGGCCTTCAGCGTCAGCGCGACGTCGGCGACCGGCTACGGCGCGCTCGGGGCCCCGAGCGGGAAGTACTTCGCGCCCGCCAACGGGCCGTCCTGCATGGAGACGATCGCGAACAACTACGGCGACTGCGGCACACGCACACTCATCGTGCGCGGACCGATGTTCAAGGAGAGTGGACATCAGCGTCATGAAAGTCGTCCCGATCGTCGGCCGCGTGCGCGCCGAGTTCCGCGTCGAGATGCTGAACGCCTTCAACTTCGTCAACTACGTCCCGGTGACCGGCCTCGGCAGCACGCGCGGCAACTACGAAGTGGGCGGCCTCACGGGCACCAACACGTCGCGGATCATGCAGTTGGTGACGCGGGTGACCTGGTAAGACACGAAGGGCACGAAGTAAGAGAACACGGAGAAGCTGGAGGGCACGGAGAAGATCCCGTGCCCTCTTTTTTGGTAGACCGCCGTTCAGGCGTTCAGCGTTAGCCCTTCGATTCAGGTTCAGGGTTCGGTGAGAACGTGAACGGCGGACGAAAACGGGGAACCGAACGCTGAACCCTGAACCCTGAACCTGCACTAGCTTTCCAGCAGAAGTCTCGCCGGATCTTCCACCAGCTCTTTCACTCTCACTAGAAACCTGACAGCCTCGGCACCGTCCACGATGCGGTGATCGTAAGTGAGGGCGGTGTACATCATCGGGCGCAGCACGATCTGGCCGGCGGCGGCGACGGGGCGGTCCTTGATGGCGTGCAGGCCGAGGATGCCGACCTGCGGCGGGTTGAGGATCGGCGTGCTCATGAGGGAGCCGTAGACGCCGCCGTTCGTGATGCTGAACGTCCCGCCGCGCAGATCTTCAATCGTCAGCGTGCCGTCGTTCGCCTTCGCGGCAAACTCGCGGATGCCGCTCTCGATCGCCGCAAACGACATCCGGTCCACGTCGCGCAGCACCGGCACGACCAGGCCCTCGCTCGCGCCGACGGCGATGCCGATGTCGTAGTAGTGCTTCAGCACCATCTCGTCGCCCTGGATCTCGGCGTTCAGTCGCGGGAACTCGCGAAGCGCGGCGACCGTCGCCTTGACGAAGAACGACGCGATGCCCAGGCTGACGCCGTAGCGCGCCTTGAACGCCTCTTTCCGGCGCTCGCGGAGCGCCATGACCGCCGACATGTCGACCTCGTTGAAGGTCGTGAGCATCGCGGCCGTCTGCTGCGCCTCGACCAACCTCCTGGCGATGGTCGCGCGGCGCTTCGACATCCGCACCCGCTCCTCAGCTCGGGAGGACACTGAGGACGTCGAGGGCACGGAGACGGGCGCCTGGCTCCTGGCGCTCGGCGCCTGGCCGCTCGACGCTTGCAGAGCTCGGGGACTTGGCGATCTCGGGACTCGGCGCTTTGGCGACCGTGCGCTCGACGTCCGCCTTGGTCACGCGCGGTCCGTCGGTCTTCACACCGCTCAGATCCACCTTCTGTTCCCGCGCCGCCTTCCGCGCGGACGGAGTAGCAGGCGCGGGGCTCGTACCCGTCGTACCTGTCGTACCCGTCGTACCCGTCGTACCGACGCTGCTCTTCTCATCGATTGTGCCGAGCACGTCCCCGATCTTCACGTCCGCGCCGTCCCCGTGCGCGATCTTCTGCAGCACGCCGTTCTTCGGCGCGGCGACCTCGACGTCCACCTTGTCGGTCTCGAGCTCGACGAGCGGCTCGCCGGCGGCGACTGGCTCCCCTTCCTTCTTCAGCCAGCGCGCGACGCGCGCGTCCACGATCGACTCACCGACTTCCGGGACGACGATGTTGATGGGCATGGGTGACAATCAACTTCGGAGTTCGAAGTTCGAGCTTCGAACTTTCAGATCAAAAGCGCTGGCGATGAGCCGTTGCTGGTTCTGCGCGTGCCGGGCCGCCGATCCTTCCGCGGGACTGGAGCTGCGCGGCCTCGCGAGCACGGCCACGCGGCGGGTGCCGGCCAGCCCTTCGAGCGACGGGCGCACGAACTCCCACGCGCCCATGTTCTCCGGCTCCTCCTGCACCCACAGCACGTCGTCCAGCTTCGGAAACCGTTCGATCGCTTCGAGCATGTCGCGGACCGGCAACGGGTAGACCTGCTCGACCCGGCAGATCGCGATGGACGCGGCTTGCTGACGCAACGGGCTCGTCAGCAGATCGATCGCGATCTTCCCGCTGCAGAAGATCAGCCGCCGCACGTCGTTCGAGTGACGCTCCGCGTCCGGATCGCCGAGGACCTGCATCCATCGGCCCTCGGCCAGATCGCGCGGCCGCGAGGCGACCAGCGGGTGGCGCAGCAGGCTCTTCGGGGTGAGGACGACGAGCGGGAGAGGATCTTCTTCGAGCAGCGCGGCCTGGCGTCGAAGCAGGTGGAAGTACTGCGCGGCCGTCGTGCAGTTGGCGACGCGCATGTTGATGTCCGCGGCGAGCTGGAGAAATCGCTCCGGCCGCGCGCTGGCGTGATCGGGCCCCTGCCCTTCGTAGCCGTGCGGGAGGAGCAGGACGAGCGACGGTTCCTGGCCCCACTTGCTGCGCGCCGAGAGCACGAACTCGTCGAGGATGAGCTGGGCGCCGTTGATGAAGTCGCCGTACTGCGCCTCCCAGATCACGAGCCGTTCCGGCGCCTGCACGTTGTAGCCGTACTCGAAGCCGACGGTGGAGGCTTCACTGAGCGGGCTGTTGCGAATCTCGAACGACGCGTGTGCCCGGTCGAGCGCCTGGAGCGGCGTGTGCCGCTGGCCGTCGTCGGCGTCGTACAGGACGGCGTGCCGGTGGCTGAACGTGCCGCGCTCGACGTCCTCGCCGGTGAGACGAATCGGCGTGCCGTCCTCGAGAATCGACGCAAAGGCCAGCTCTTCGGCGGCCGACCAGTCGATGGAGGCCGCATCCAGATCGTCGAAGGCCTGGCGCCGCTTGTCCCGTCCCCGTTCGAGCTTCCGATGGACGGTAAATCCGTCTGGCACCAGGAGCAGGCCTTCGTTGAGCGCGCGCAGACGCTCGATCGAGACCCCTGCGCGAACGCGCGCGGCCGTCCCGGGCGCCGCGATCTCCGGCGTGGCTTCGATGAGGTTCTTCTCGGCGTCGAGCGTCTCGAGGCGGCGCTGCAGCTCGTCCAGCCGCGCCGTGAGCATCGCGTCGGCGCGGCCGGGCTCGATGACACCGCGCGACTCGAGCGCCTCCGCCCAGCGCTGCCGCACGGTCGGCTGAGCGGCAATCTTGCGATACATGACGGGCTGGGTGAATGCCGGCTCGTCACCTTCGTTGTGGCCGTAGCGCCGGTAGCCGACGAGGTCGATGAGAAAGTCGCGCTTGAACTTCGCGCGATAGGCGAACGCCAGGCGCGCGGCCGCAATGCACGCTTCCGGGTCGTCCGCGTTCACGTGGACGATGGGAATCTTGAAGCCGCGCGCCAGGCCGCTCGCGTAGAGCGTGCTGGAGAGATCGCCCGGCTCGGTCGTGAAGCCGATCTGGTTGTTCGCAATGATGTGGATCGTGCCGCCGGTCGTGTAGCTCTGGAGCTTGAGGAGGTTGAGCGTCTCGGCCACGACGCCCTGCCCGGGGAAGGCGGCGTCGCCATGAATCAGGATCGGCAGCACGGCGTCCGGATTGAAGACGGGCGCGCCCGCGCGGCTCGCGTCCGTGCCGGCCGCGCGCGCCATGCCCTCGATCACGGGATCGATCGACTCGAGATGGCTCGGGTTGGGCGGCATCGACACGACGAGCGCGACCTCGTCGCCGCCTTCGATCATTCGTGACGCGCCGAGGTGGTACTTCACGTCGCCGCTCCACTGGAGGCCTTCGATCGCCAGCGAGTTGCGAACCGGATCCTTGAACTCCGCCAGAATCTGCTCGTACGGCTTGCCGAGCACGTGCGCCATCACGTTCAGCCGGCCGCGATGCGCCATGCCGACGAACGCCTGCCGCATGCCGGCCTCGGCCGCCTCGGCAATGACTTCGTCCAGGATCGGCACCAGCAGTCGAGGCCCTCGATCGAGAAGCGCGTCTTGCCCGGGAACGTCCGGTGCAGAAACTTCTCGAAGGCTTCGACCTGCGTGATGCGCTCGAGCAGCGCGACCGGATCGATCGGGCTCCGGGGCGCGCGGAACTGTCCGGTCTCCACGGCGTGGCGCAGCCAGCGGCGCTCCTCCGGGACGAAGATGTGCGCGAAGTCGTAGCCGGTGGTCGAGCAGTAGAGCGCTCTCAACCTGGCCACCACCTCGGCCATCGACGTCGCGCCGTCGGCGACCGCGCTCGACAGGAGTGACGCCGGCAGGGCGGCAAGATCGACTTCGGTGACCCCATGCGTCTCCGGTAGCAGCGCCGGATCGCCGAGCGGGCGGCTCCCCAGCGGATCGATGGAGGCGGCGAGGTGGCCGTAGCGGCGAATCGACTGGGCGAGGTTGATGGCGCCTACGAGGGTTCCGGGGTTCTCGGACGAGCGGTTCTCGGACGAGCGGCTCTCAGACGATGGGACTTCCGGCTGTTCGGAGTCCGTCGTGCGAAAGAACTCGCGGGTGGCTTCGTCGACCGATTGAGGATCGCGCCGGTACCGCTCGTACAACTCCTGCACGTACGCGGCGTTCACCCCTTGAAACTGGCGCCAATCGAATGACATACAGCGTTCGCGGCCGGTCGGGCTCGAACTTCAGATCATATCTCCTGACAGGCCGCAGGTAGAAGGGCGCAGGGCGAAGGTTCAGGACGAAGGGGAGAGGTTGGGTGCAACTCAGTCCTGTCCCGGCGGGCCGAAGACGGAGAGCAGGTGACCGTCGGGATCGGTGAAGACGCCCGACCACTCCCGCTCAGTGACCTGCCGGGGCTCACGGAAGACCGTGATGCCCTTCGCGACGAGCTGGCGCCAGGCGGCCTTGACGCTCTCGACGCCGAACACGACCTCGATGGCGCCGGCGATCGGCTCGCGGATGCGCGCCGCGCCGGGATTGAGCAGCAGCGACACGGCGCCCGCGCCGAAGGACGCCAGGCCTTCGCTCCGGAACTGCAGCGCGAGGCCCAGCGTGTCGCGGTAGAACGCCACAGACCGTTCGAGGTCGCTCACGCCAATGACCATCGCCACGACGCCCTTGCCGAGATCTGCTGCCATGATGGCCTCCCGCCTTCGCGCGCCTCGCGCTTCGGCGGGCTGCGCCTATTGATTAGTTAGCACAAACTAACTAAAATACGGCTCCATGTCAAGCCGTCCGATATCTCGCGGGACTAAAGTCCCGCGCTACGTCCCGGGCGACACACGTGTCGACGCCGTAGCCGACCGGCTGCACTCGGCCGCGATTCACCTGCTCCGGCTCGTCCGCCAGGTGGACGTCGCGGCCGGTCTCGGTCCCGCCCAGCTCTCCGCGCTGTCCGTGCTCGTGTTTGGAGGACCGAAGTCGCTGGGCGCGCTCGCCGCGGCCGAACAGGTCAAGCCGCCGAGCATGACCCGCGTGGTGCAGGAGCTCCAGGCCGCCGGCTACGTCAAACGCCGGCCAGACGCGTCCGACCGGCGCGCCATCAGACTCGAAGCGACGGCAAAAGGAATCCGCCTGCTGCAGGAAGGACGGTCCCGCCGAACCACACTACTCGCGTCATGGCTCGGCAATCTCGACCCGGCGGCACTTGCGACGCTGGCAGGAGCGATTCCGCTTATTGAGAAAGCCGTGGAAACAGGGAGAACGGCGTCCACATCCGGCCGGAAGGCCGTACTTCAGCGGTAGCGCCCGTACTTCAGCGGTAGTGCCCGTACTTCAGCGATAGCGCCGTACTTCAACTGCTTTTCAGGAAAGTACTTCCGTCTCTACTCTGTCCGTAGCGTCCGCGCCGGGTCTACGCGCATGGCCCGCGTCGCGGGACTGATCGTCGCGACAAGCGCCACGAGCAGGATCACGACGACCACAATCGCGAACGTCAGCGGATCGTTCGGGGTGATGCCGATGAGCAGCGAGCTCGACGCCCGCGCCAGCAGCATCGCCAGCAGCAGGCCGATCGCGATGCCCCACCCCACGACTTTGAGGCCCTCGGTGACGATCATGCGGCCGACGGCGGCCGGGCCGGCGCCAAGCGCCAGGCGGATGCCGATCTCGCGCCGCCGCTGGCCGACCGAGTAGGAGATCACCCCGAGCAGGCCTGCTGCCGCGAGCGCGAGCGCCAGCACGGCGAACCCCACGAACAGGCCGTTGATGATGCGGCTGCTCGCCAGTTCCTCGTTGATCATCGTCGTCACGCTCTTGAGCTCGGAGAGGGCGACGTCCGGATCGCTGCGGCGCATGACGGCCTGGACGTCCCGTGCGCGGGCGACCGGGTCGTTCGAGCGGACGAACGCGCGGACCGACGCCGCCGGCCACTGGTCGAAGGGCACGTAGAGCTGGGGACTGGTTCGAGTCACCTGCGAGTCGCGGGTGTCGGTCACCACGCCGACGATGGCGACCTGTCGATCGCCCCGCGTGACGTCGTGTACGGTGACGGTCCGGCCGAGCGCGTTGTCCACGCTGTCGAAGTACCGCTCGGCGGTGAGCCGGCCGACGACCGCGACCCCTGCCGCACCCGCGCGATCGGCCGCCTCGAACGTTCGTCCTTTGAGCAGCCGGATCCCTGACGCCTGAAAGAATCCAGGCGTGACCGCGAAGCAGGAGGCCCACGGCCGCTCATCTTCCTTCTGACCGTCGTGCAGCGTCCCGGACATCCGCTGCACGGACTCCGCTTCGAAGACCGGCATGTGCGTCGCGATCGCCGCGCCGTTCGCGCCCGGGATGGCGACGAGCTCCTGCTCGAGCGTCTGGACGAACCTCGCCTGCGCTGCCGCGTCGGGATAGCGCGCCTTCGGGAGATCGAAGCGGTACGTCAGCAGCGGCTTCACGTCCATGCCGAGATCGATCTGGCGCAAGTGGATCATCGACTGGACGACGAGCGCCGAGACGACGAGGAGCGACAGGGCGAGGGCGACCTGGCCGGCGACCAGGATGTTGCGCCTGCGGCCCGCCACCCGGCCGCCGCTCGTCCTCGAGCCGTGGAGGATGTCGGCGGTGAGGGATCGTCCCGTCGTGATCGCCGGCCAGAGCGTGAAGAGCAGCGGCGTCGCGAGCGACAGCAGCAGGTTGAAGACCAGTACGTTGCGATCGATTTCGAGCGCTCGCATGTACGGCTCGTACGCCGTGGAGGTGATCAGGCGAAGCCCGGCGGTGGCGAGCCCGAGGCCGATGAGTCCGCCGGCGAGGCTGAGCATCAGGCTCTCCGAGAGCAGCGGCCGCACGAGCTGCCATCGCGACGCGCCGAGCGCGAGCCGCACGGCCGACTCCTGACGCCGTGCGATCAGCCGGGCGAGCACGAGGTTCGCCAGGTTCGCGCACGCGATGAGCAGCACGAACACCACGACCACACCGAGCAGCCCGAGAATGATCCACGTATCCGAGGCCGCCAGCGCGGACGTCGTCGTGGTCACACGCGACTGCCAGCCCGCGGTGACCACGGGATGATCGCGACGCTGCGCGTCCAGGATCGGCTGAAGCTCGGCGTCCGCTGACGTGACGGTCGAGCCGGGCGCCAGCCGTCCGACCACCCGGAGCGTCCGGCGATCGCGCGCGGTCGACGCGTCGAGGGGCAGGGGCGTCCAGATATCGACGAGCGCGAGATTGCCGATCTCGATCGCCTTCGGCATCACGCCGACGATCGTGATGGACGCGCCGTCGAGCAGGTACGTCTGGCCGATGACGGCCGCATTGCCACCGAACTGCTCCTGAAGATAGCGATGACTGAGGATGCCCACAGCCTCGCGGCCGGGCGTGTCCTCACCGGGCTGGAACAGGCGCCCCTCCGCCGGCCGAAGGCCCCAGACCTTCGGCAGGTTGGCAGACGTGCGCGCAAGCGTGATCCGCTTGGCGTCGCCGTGGCCGGTGAAGGTGCCCGACGCGATCTCGTAGGCGGCCAGATCGGTGAAGCTCTTCATGCCGGCGCGCCATTCGAGATAATCCGGCAGCGACGACAGGCCGCGCGTGATCTCGCGTTCGGGGTTCGTGTTGTAGATCCAGCCGAGCCCGTCCGGATCCTCGAGCGGTAGCCCGCGGACGATCAGCGGGTTGGCAATGCTGAAGAGCAGCGTGTTCGCGCCGATCGCAAGCGCGAGCGTCAGCACGGTGATCGCGCTGTAGCCCGGTGAACGAAGCGCCGTGCGGACGCCAAGCCTGATATCACGCCAGAGATTCAGCATCGCTTCGCTCCTCGATCCCCTCGCCGGCGTCACCGCATGTCCACCCGGCTTGCGCAACGCGCGCGCCTCGAGCACGACGCGGAGCGCCTGATTCCAGTACTCGCGCCATGCCGCGCGTGGGGCGTGTCTGGCCGTGCGGAAGAACTGCTCTTCGAGATCCCCCAGCAGGTACTCGCGGATCGGATCGCGGACGATCGCGCCGACCAGGAACCGCGCGACTCGCGGCGGGCGAACCGGGCGGGCGGCCATCAGATCTTCAGCCCTTCCGTCATCGCCCGCAGCCCCTCGAGCGAATGCTTCAGCGCGCGCTGACCCGCCGCCATGACGCGGTAAGTGCTTCTTCCGCCTGCCGCCCCGCTCCGGCGTCGGCTCTCCCAGCCGGCTCGTCACGAGGCCCTTGTCCTCGAGCCGTTCGAGCGTCTTGTACACGGCGCCCAGCGAGACGCGCCGCCGGGTCCGCTCCGCGATGTCGTCCGAAATCGGGACGCCGTACGCGTCGTTCCCCTGCCGCAGCAGCGCCAGCAGGACCAACTGCTCGAACTCGCCCAGCACCAGTTCCGTCATGGACGATATCTTAGACGATGTCTAAGAAATGATTGTTCGAGGGCAGATCGCAAGGCCAGTAACACGGAGGGCTCGGAGCAAGGGCGGAGTGCACGGAAGGCCGGCGTCCCGGGCGGGCCCTGCGGGCCCGCGCGTGCCTGCTGGTCTGCGCGCGACAATTGCTTAATAACCGTGAACCTCAGAGTAGCTCGATTGTCGCGCGCAGCCACATCACGCTCTCCACCCGGGACGCCGGCCGAGTGACACTCGCCAGAAAGGCACTATCCGTGTCTTCCGTTACTTTTCCGTGTTCTCCGTGTGCCTGGCCTTGAAGACAGTTCTAGTCTCCCGGCTCGGTCATCTTCTTCGGATCCACCCACTGATCGAACTGCTCGGGCGTCACGAGCCCGAGTGCGGCGGCCGCTTCTTTGAGCGTGGTGCCGTCCTTGTGGGCCTTCTTGGCGATCTTCGCGGCGTTGTCGTAGCCGATGTGCGGATTGAGGGCGGTCACGAGCATCAGGCTGCGCTCGAGGTTGTCCTGGATTCTGCGCGCGGTTGGGCTCGATGCCTCGCGCGCAGAACTCGCTCGAAGTTCGTGCAGGCATCCGCCGAGCAGGCGGAGGCTCTGCAGGACGTTGTGGATGATGAGCGGCTTGAAGACGTTCAGCTCGAAGTTGCCTGACGCGCCGCCGATGCCGACCGCGACGTCGTTCCCCATCACCTGCGCCGCCACCATCGTCAGCGCCTCGGACTGCGTCGGGTTGACCTTGCCGGGCATGATCGAGCTGCCGGGCTCGTTCTCGGGGATCGTGAGCTCGCCAAGCCCCGAGCGCGGTCCGGAGGCGAGCCAGCGGACGTCGTTGGCGATCTTCATGAGCGAGGCGGCGAGCGTCTTCAGCGCCCCGTGGAGGTCGACGAGCGCCTCGTGACCGGCGAGCGCGGCGAACTTGTTCGGCGCGCTCATGAACGGCAATCCGGTGAGCTCCGCGATCTTCCGGGCGCTCCGCCCGGCGAACGCCGGATGCGTGTTGAGGCCGGTGCCGACGGCCGTGCCGCCGAGCGCCAGTTCGTAGACCATCGGCAGCGCGGCGTTGACGGCCCGCATCGCCAGATCGAGCTGGCTGACCCAGCCCGAGATTTCCTGGCCGAGCGTGAGCGGCGTCGCGTCCTGCAGATGCGTGCGGCCGATCTTGACGATCGTCTGCGAACGTGCGGGCCTTGGCCTCGAGCGTCCCGCGCAGGCGGGCGACCGCCGGCAGGAGCGCGTGCACCGTCTCCTCAGCCGCCGCGATGTGCATCGCCGTCGGAAACGTGTCGTTCGACGACTGCCCGCGATTGACGTGGTCGTTCGGATGGACCGGCTTCTTGCTGCCGACCGTGCCGCCGGCGAGCTCGATCGCGCGATTCGAGATCACCTCGTTCGCGTTCATGTTCGTCTGCGTGCCGCTGCCGGTCTGCCAGACGAAGAGCGGAAAGTGCGCGTCGAGCTTGCCGTCGATGACCTCATCAGCCGCGCGGACGACGAGCGCGACCAGCTCGGGCGGGAGGGTGCCGAGCTCGCCGTTCGTCAGCGCGGCCGCTTTCTTCAGAAGGCCGAGCGCGCGAATCAGCGGCCGGGAAAACCGCTCGGTTCCGATGCTGAAATGGTGCAACGACCGTTCCGTCTGCGCGCCCCAGTAGCGGTCGGCCGCGACCTTGATCTCGCCCATGCTGTCGGATTCGATTCGAGTCTCAGACATACTTTTGCCCTTCACACTAGGCACTAGGCACTGGGCACTGGGCACTAGGCTCTCGGCGCTCGGCCCCCGATACTGGTATTGAATCGTACGATACAAGTGTCCGATACGCTCCGTTCCTATCGCCGCAACGCCGTCCACGTCCGGCAGGCGCTCGAGCTGCTGACGCAGGAGGGCGGCCGCATGCAGATGGAGGGCGGGTACCTGCAGGACGAGGGGATGCTCGAGCGGTTCAAGCGGCTCTCGATTCCGGTCCGCCGCGCGCTGAACGCCGGCGACCGCGCGTCGTTCGTCCAGGCCCTGTCGGCGCTCGAAGCGGACCAGTCGGGCGGCGACCTTCGCGCCGGCGCCCGCGACGCGTGGCAGACACTGCAGCGCGAGCTCGACAGCACCGTCGGACTCGGGGGCAAGAAGGTCCAGCGCCGCGAGATTCTGAGCGGCTGGTTGGAAGCCGCGGCGTTCTACGACCAGCTCGATCGCGATCGCGGCTACGAACAGCTCATCGATCAGTGGGGCAAGGCGGCCGAACTGATCGGGTCACAACTCATGGAAGACGCCGCGCGCGTGGTGCTGCTGCTCGACGAAGCCGCCGCGCAAGCCCTCAGCGAGCCCGTCATCCTCCCGCCGCCACCGAAAACACCACCCCCACCACCAGACCCTAAAGAATCCTGGTGGCGCAGGCTATTTGGCGGACCAGACAGGGACGACTGAATTTAAGATTTGGGGATTTGAGATTTTAGATTTAGACCATCAAGCCCTAAATCCCTAAATCCTAAATCTCGAAATCGAAAATGCTGTCGGTTATCTGAACATGTTTTTGAGAACGAACCCGACATTCGCCGGTCGCTCGGCGAGCCGGCGCATGTACCACGGGAACCAGTACTCGCCGTAGCTGATGAGGCACCGCACGCGAATTCCGGCCTTGCCAAGCTCCTGCTGCCGCGATGACTGAATGCCGTAGAGCATCGCGAACTCGTACCGGTCTTTCGTCACCTTGCGCTCGTCGATGACGGTCTTCAGGCGCTCCTGAAGGCTGACGTCGTGGGTGGCGATGTGAAGCAGGGCGCCGGGCCGTCTGTTGTCGTCCTGGATCAGGCGGGCCGCCAGTTTGAAGTAGTTCTCGTCGACGTCTGACTTCTTCGGGTACGCCACGGCCGGCGGCTCGAGGTAGGCGCCTTTGACCAGCCGAATCGCCGAACCCAGCGGGACGAGATCCTCGATGTCCTTTTCGGTCCGGTAGAGGTACGCCTGAATCGCGATCCCGACCCTGGACGATCGTTCGCGCAGCCGCTTGAACAGCGCAATCGTGCCGTCCACGTAGGGCGAGCTCTCCATGTCGAGCCAGAAGAAGTTGCCGGTCGCCTCGATGCGCTCGAGCAGGCCGATGCAGTACTTGAAGCACACCTCGGGGTCCTGGTCGTAGCCGAGCTGCGTCGGCTTGACGGAGATCTGCGCGTCGAGCCCGGCGGCGTGCACGAGATCGATGACCTTCAGATAATGATCCGAGACCTCTTTCGCCTCTTCGATCCGCGTGAGGTTCTCCCCGAGGCGCGTGAGGATCGTGTTGATCCCCTGCGGCTTCAGCGTCTTCGCCGCCTCGATCGCGTCTTCCATGCGCTCGCCCGGCATGAACTTCACGACCGACCGTCGCACGAACGCGGTTTTCGTCGCCTTGTCACGGAGCCAGGCGTTCGTCGAGGCCGCCAACAACACTTTTCTCATCAAACTCATGGGCGACTTATCTTATCGGCCAAGGGCCCAAGGCCAAAGGCCAAGGGGTGGTCTAACTTTGGCCCTTGGCCCTCGGCCTGAGGCCTACTGTTCCGGCACTTCCGGTGTCTGCGGTACGACGCGCGTGAACTGACCGCGCTGGAGCAGCTCGCGGCCCTTGCCGCCGCGGCCGGTGACGCCGTACTTCGTCGTGCTGATCGTCTGCTCGGCGCCGCGGGTCGTCTCGACCGTCATGAGATCGCGATCGCCGGTGGACGCGATGAACCCGAGCAGCCGGTCGTCCTCCTTCTGGAGCTTGATGAGGATGACGCCGCGGCCCGGGCCGCCCAGGAAGTTGATCTCGTCGACCTTGCACAGCATCGCGCGTGCCTGACGGGTGGCGGCGATGACGATCTCGCTTCCGGTGACGCGCGCGACGCCGACGATCTCGGCGCCCTTGGCCACGCGTGCGAACTTCCGCCCGGCGCGCGTGCTCGGCTCCACGAAGGCCTCGAGCGAGAATCGCAGGCTGTAGCCGTCGCTCGACGCCGCCAGCGCGTGCACCGGCGGGGGGATGTCGGGCGTCTTCGCCGAAATGACACCCGAGGTCTTCGGATCCAGACTGAAGGCCCCGATGACCTTCTCCCCGTCCTTGAACTTGAAGAGACTCTGAATCGGCTCGCCGTACCCCGTCGACGCCGGCACGTCCGCGATGCGCGCGGTGTAGGCCGTGCCGAAGTTGGTGAAGAACGCCACCGACGCCCGCGTGCTGCCGGGCAGCACCGCCAGGACCGCGTCGCCTTCGCGCAGCCGCGTCGACGCGATGTCCTTCACTTCCTTCTGCCGTTTCACCCACCCGTCGCGGGTCACGATGACGACGTTGTCTTCCTCGATGATGAAGTCGTCCGCGGTGTAGTCCTCTTCCGGCACTTCGCCCGTGATCTCCGATCGGCGGGCATCGCCGTAGGCCTTCTGCACCTGCTCGATCTCGCTCGCGGACGATCTTCCAGAGATCGGCATCGCGCTTCAGCAGGCCGCCGATTTCCCTGGCGCGCTTTCGCTTCTCGGCCAGCTCCTGCTGGATGACCAGAATCTCCAGCCGCGCCAGCCGGTAGATCTTGAGCTCGAGGATCGCGTCGGTCTGCGCCGCGTCGAGCTCGAACCGCTTCATGATCTTCTCGGCGGCGTCCTGCTTGCCCTCGGACTTGCGGACGATCTTGAGGATCTCGTCGAGCGCGTCGAAGACGGTGGCGAAGCCCTCGAGGATGTGAATGCGCGTCTTGAGCGCCTCCAGCTCGTGCTTGAGCCGCGCGCGGACGACGTCGAGGCGGAAGTGGAGGAACTGCCAGAGAATCTGGTGCAGCTCCAGCCGCTCGGGCTTCCCGACGAGCGGGTTCTCCGTCGGGACGAGGCACGTGAGGTTGACCGGGAAGTTCGACTGGAGCGGCGTGTGCTTGAACAGGTACGCCATCACCATCCGCTTGTTGGCGTCCCCCTTCAGCTCCAGCGCAATCCGCACGTCGTCAGTGGACAGATCCTTCACGTCGACGAGGTGCGGCAGTTTTCGTGAAAGCGCGACGTCGGCGATGCGCTCGACGAGCGTGGCCTTGTTGATCGTGTAGGGAATGCTGGTGATGTAGATCGTCTTGCCGCTCCGCGACGCGGGCCCTTCCTGCCATGTCGAGCGAATCCGAATCGTGCCGCTGCCGGTCTTGTAGATGTCCCGGATCTCCTGCGGCGTGTTCATGATCTGTCCGCCGGTCGGGAAGTCCGGGCCCTTGATGTATTTGCAGAGCTGCGCGTTCGTGATGTCCATGTCGGCGTCGATCATCTTCACGAGCGCCGTGCAGACTTCGCTCAGGTTGTGCGGCGGGATGTTCGTGGCCATGCCGACGGCGATCCCGGTCGCGCCGTTGATCAGCAGGTTGGGAATGCGCGCCGGCAGGACGACCGGCTCGTCGCGCGTGCCGTCGTAGTTCGGGCGGAACGTGACGGTGTCCTGCTCGATCTCCGTCAGGATCTCGTCGCTCAGGCGCGCCAGCCGGCACTCCGTGTAACGCATGGCGGCGGCGTTGTCGCCGTCGAGCGAGCCGAAGTTGCCCGAGCCGTCCACCAGCGGATAGCGCAGCGAGAACGGCTGCGCCATCCGGACGAGCGTCTCGTACAGCGCCGAGTCGCCGTGCGGATGGTAGTTGCCCATCACGTCGCCGACGACCTTCGCGCACTTGCGATGCCTGGTATCGGCCGTCAGGTTCTGCTGCCACATCGTGTACAGGATGCGGCGCTGCACGGGCTTCAGGCCGTCGCGCACGTCCGGCAATGCTCGCGACGTGATGACCGACAGCGCGTAGTTCAGATACCGCGCCTGCGCCGCCTCGTGCAGCGCGACACGCTCGTCGCCCGGCCCGGGCGGCCGCGTCAGGACGTTCGCGTCGGGATCGGTGTCGAACAGAGACGGGGACTTCGATGATTTCTGGGACTTGCGCTTTGCCACGGGGAGATTCTAGTACGACAGGAACGAAGGGTACGACAGGTACGACGGGTACGGCCTGCTGGCACAGTTCTGGCACTTGCCTGACCGATGGGCGTGCTCGCCGATCTCAGGTACTCCGCCAGGAGCCTCCTCCGGACGCCGGGCCTGACGCTGGCGTTGCTCCTCACGATCGCGCTCGGGATCGGCAGTAACGCGGCGGTGTTCGGATTCATCCGCGGCTTCGTCACGCGCGATCTCCCGATCGCGCGAATCGAGTCGGTGGTGACTGTCTTCGCGCGCGACGCGAAGGACGCGTTCGGTCCAGTCTCCTACGAACAGTACCTGGCGCTCGGGTCGCAATCCTCGATCTTTGAAACGCTCGGTGCGGCCACCGAGTCATCGCGGCCAGCCGCGATCGGCGATCGCCTGTCGGTCATCTCTGTCGCGGCGGTCACGCCGGCGGTGGCACGGATTCTCGGTCTCGATCCCGCTGACGGCGTGTTCCTCAGTCGTCGTGCCTGGGGGAGCGAGTTCGATTCGAAGGCCACTGTTCGTGGCGAAGTGATTCGGCTCGACGGCCGTGACCTGCGCGTCGCCGGTGTCGCGCCGGAGTGGCTCGAAGGACTCTACGAAGGGCGCGACATCGACCTGTGGATTCCGCTCGAAGAGCCCGACCTCCAGCGCGGCGATCGCACGAGTCGAACGCTCTGGGTGCTCGGACGATTGCGCTCCAGTGTGTCGGTCCGCCACGCGCAGCGCGCGGTGCCCTCGACGCCGGACGGCGCGGCCGCAGCCGTCGTCCTTCCCTACACGGGAATCACGCCCGAGTTGGCAGAGGGGCTGATGCGAATTGGCATGCTGCTGCCGGTGGCGGCCGGGCTCGTCTTCCTCGTCGCCTGCGCCAACGTCGCGGCGTTTCTGTTGTCACGCGCCTCGGCGAGATCGCACGAGACATCCGTCCGCGTCGCGATCGGCGCGTCGCGCGCCCGGCTCGCCCGGCAGCTGCTTGCCGACAGTGTGCTCATCTCAATCGCCGGCGGAGCGCTTGGATTGCTGCTCGCGTTCTGGACGACGAGCATCATTCCCGCGCTGCTCTTCCTGGAGGACGCGGAGCACCTGGTCTTCTCGCCCGATCTCGCCGGCATCATCGTGGCGTCGACCGTGTGTGTCGTGGTCACCGTCGTGTGCGGTCTCGTGCCACTTCTCGAGGTTCGCGACGATCGACCCGCGGGTGTGCTGCGGCGCGAGGCCGCCGGCCCATCGAATGCGATGCGGCGTCTGCGACAGGGACTCGTCATGGCGCAAATGGCCTGCTGCTGCCTGCTCGTCATTTCAACCGGCCTGCTCATGCAGGGATTCCGCGCGGCACTCCGCACGACCGCAGGCAGCCAGCTCGGTCAGCCGCTGCTCGCGACGCTTCAGGCAGGCATGGGGTTCGGTCGCCAGGCTCTTGGCCGCGAGTACTTCCAGAACGCGGAGAAGGCAGTGCTGTCAGTACCGGGCATCACGTCCGTCGCATGGATCAGCACGGTGCCCGGCGGCCGCCCGAACTGGCAGTCCGTGCGCATCGAGGCGCCGGATCGGCCGCTCGAGGACGTCGTCTTCGATGTCATCGTCCTGGGACCTGAGTCACTGGCACAGATCGCGCTGCCTCCCGTCGCCGGCCGGATGTTCGGCGGCCGCGACACGCCGTCCTCGTGCCGGGTCGCCATCATCAACGAAGCCGCCGCCGATTCGCTCTTCGCGGGAAGCGCCGTCGGCGCGTTCGTCGAGACGGCTGGAGGTGAACGGCTCGAGATCGTTGGTGTCGTGGCGCCAGGCAAGGCGGCAACGCCAGCGTCACGCGTTCGGCCGACGCTGTACTACTACGCCGAACAGTCCGGCGCCCTGCCCGGCCCTGCTGAACCGCAAACATTGCTCGTTCCACAACCTGAGGCTCCGGCTCGCACGGGCATCGTCGATGTCAACGTCGTCTCGGGCGGCTATTTCCACTTCATGGGCTTGACTCCCCTCGCGGGCCGTCTGTTCTCAGAAACGCCTTCGCGGTCCTCGTGTCGCGCCGCTGTTCTCAACCAGGCAGCCGCCGAGCGGTACTTCGGCGGGCACGCCACCGGCGGCGCGCTCATCGATCGGGCCGGCGGGCGGATCGAGATTGCCGGCGTCGTCGGCTCAGCGCTGCTGCGAACTTCGCAGCGCCGGATCGAGCCGGCGCTCTACTTCCCGATGGATCAGGGATTCCTGCCGCGCATGACGATGCTCCTCGGCGCCCTCGAGGCGGACGAGACGCTGTTGAGACTGACGCGCAGGCAACTGGAGGCGGTCCCGGGCGGTGGCGCCGTGCCCGTGGTCACGACACTGGACGCGCATCTGAGCAAGACGGCGCTCGCTCCCGAGCGCATCGCGACGCTGCTCGTTGGCGCGTCCGCAGCAACGGCGCTCGTGCTCGGGGTGCTGGGTCTCTATGGCGCGCTCGCCGACTCGGCCAGACAGCGGCGGCGCGAACTGGCCGTGCGGATCGCGCTCGGTGCGCAACGCTGGCGCGTGATCCGGCAGGTGTTTGGGGAAGGCCTCCGGCTCGCGAGCGCGGGCACGATTGCCGGTCTTCTCGGCGCAGTGCTCACCGCGCGCTGGCTGACACGCATTACCCCGAACGCCGCGGCGTTCACCATTGGAACGGCGGCCGCGGCCCTGCTGATCCTGCTCGCCGTCGTGCTGGTGGCGAGCGTACTTCCCGCGCGCCGGGCGCTCTCCGCCGACCCGCTCACCATAATGCGAGATGCCTGAGCTCTTCTGCGTGCCCTCTAGCTCTTCTCCGTGATCTCGCACTATCATTTCGGAAGACTCTCATGAGCCTGAAGGATTGGCGCCGTCCGGAGGGCCGTGCGGTGGTCCGCCGTTGCCTGCGGTGGACGCCGTGGCTCGTGCTCGCGGGCGTGGTTGCGCTTCGCGCCGACCGTTCGCCGGGAGCGATGGCGGTCGCCCAGACGCAGGCTGACGCGCTCGCCCGACAGGCCTATCAAGTTCTCAAAGCGAACTGCTTCGAGTGTCATGGCGACGCGAAGCGCGGCGGACTCGATCTACGGACGCCCAGGGCTCTGATCGCCGGCGGCGCGACCGGCAAGGTCGTCGTCGCGCACGATCCCGAGAAGAGCCGCCTCTATCAGTACGCTGTCACGGAGCACGAGGGCAGAGTTGCCGCTCGCGCCGGCGACGCGAAGATCGCCGAGCCCGATCTCGACACGCTGCGCGCCTGGATTGAAGCCGGCGGATCGCTCGATGGTCGTCGAAGCGAAGCGCGGCGGCGGCCGACGCCGAGCGAGAAGCCGAAGATCGCGCGATCAAGCCGGAGGAACGGGAGTACTGGGCGTTCAAGCCTGCCGTCCGGACTGCCGCCATCGGCGGTCGAAGACCGCCGGCTGGAGCGCGAATCCGATCGATCGCATTTCTCGCCGCGGCGATGGAAGCCAAGGGCCTGAAGCCGTCGGCGCCAGCCGATCGCCGGACGCTGATTCGTCGCGCCTATCTCGACGTCACTCGGCCTGCCGCCGACGTCCGGACGAGGTCGAGGCCTTCGTCGCCGACAAGTCACCGCGGAGCGTGGGAGACGGTCGTCGATCGGCTGCTCGCCTCACCGCACTACGGCGAGCGCTGGGCGCGCCACTGGATGGACCTCGTCGCGCTACGCCGACTCGGGCGGCTTCGAGTTCGACACCGACCGCCCGCAGGCCTACCGCTATCGCGACTACCTGGTGCAGTCGTTCAACAGCGACAAGCCCGTACGACCGGTTCATCAAGGAACAGCTCGCCGGCGACGAGTACTGCGCCGGAGTCCGACGACGCGATGATCGCGACCGGCTTCCTGCGGCTCGGGCCGTCGCGGCGGCAACCGGCAGGATCAGCTCGACGATCTGCTGAGCACGACGTCGCTCGACGTTCATGGGCCTGACGGTCGGCTGCGCGCGCTGCCACAACCACAAGTTCGATCCGATCCCGCAGAAGGACTACTACCGGCTGCAGTCGGTCTTCTTCTCGACGCGGCCGGTCGAGCATCCGCTCGTGCCTGCGCGCGAGGTCGAGGCCAACCGCCGCGAGACGCAGCGCATCGACGCGCTCGCAGCGGCCGCTTGCGCGAGGCCAAGCGCAAGATCGAAGCGCCATACATGCAGCAGATTCTCGATCGCGAGATCGCGAAGCTGCCCGAGTACATGCAGCTCGCGTGGAAGACGCCGCCGGAGAAGCGGACCGAGGGGCAGAAGCTCAACGTCATCCAGATCGAGAAGACGATCTCGAACGACTCGCTGCGCGCGCTCGTCACCGAGAAGGACGTCGTCGCGCTGATGCCCGACGACGTGAAGGCGAAGCACGCGAGCGTGTCGGTGCGAGATTGCGGCGATCGAGACGCAGCGGCCGAGCGCCGTTCCCGACGGCGATGGCGATCGGCGAGCGGGGCCGCGTGCCGCTGCCGTCGTTCTTCCTGCATCGCGGCAGCCCCGACGCGCCCGGGCTCACAGGTGACGCCCGGCGTGCTCTCGGTCGTGAGCGAGCCGGAGTGGCCGTTCCCGGAGCCGCCGCCGGACGCGACGTCGAGCTGGCGCCGGCGCGGTCTCGCCGAGTGGCTGACGTGGAAGGGCAATCCGCTCACCGCGCGCGTGATGGTCAACCGGCTGTGGCAGCACCACTTCGGCGAAGGCATCGTGCGCACGCCCGGCAACTTCGGCAAGATGGGCGAGCGGCCGTCGCATCCGGAGCTGCTCGACTGGCTCGCGCTCGAGCTCAGTCGATCGCGGCTGGAGCCTGAAGGCGATGCACCGGCTGATGCTGACCTCGCGCGCGTATCAGATGGCGAGCATCGACATCGCCGGCCAACGTCGCGATCGATCCCGAGAACCGGATGTTCTGGCGCGCGCCGCGCGCGCGGCTCGAGGCCGAGATCATTCGCGACAGCATCCTGGCGGTGGCCGGGCACGCTCGATCGGACGCTCGGCGGGCCGTCGATCTTCCCCTACATCGATCCCGATCTCTTCGAAGAAAGCTCGAAGCGCGACGTGGCCGGGCCGGCCGGACGACGACCCGTCCACGTGGCGGCGCAGCATCTACGTCTATCTCAAGCGCAGCATCCGCTATCCGATGTTCGAGACGTTCGATCAGCCGAACCTCGTCAACTCCGCGGATCGCCGCAACCGCACGATCGATCGCGCCGCAGGCGCTCATCCTGATGAACAACGGGATGGTCCTGGCTCCAGGCGAAGAAGTTCGCCGAGCGGCTCGAGCGCGAGGCCGGCACGGACGCCGGCCGAAGCAGGTCGATCGCGCGTTCCGGCTCGCGCTCGCGCGGCCGCCCGACGCGATCGAGCGGCGCGCGGTCGATCGAGTTCGTCAACGCGAGTCCCGACGGGCTGCGCGGAGTTCTGCCACGCGCTGTTCAACCTCAACGAGTTCGTCTACCGCCAATGAGCCGGCACCATCACTGCCACGACGGCTGCGGCACGGTCGAGAAGCTGCTCTACTCGCGCCGCGAGCTGCTCGGCCGCCTCGGCAGCGGCATCGCCGGCCTGGCGTTTGCGGATCTGCTCGGACGTCAGGGCCTGCTCGTCGCGCCGCTCGCCGCGCAGCAGGCGCGGGCCCGGGCGGCCCGCTCGCGCCGAAGCCGCAGCACTTTCCGCGAAGGCGAAGGCGGTCATCTCCGTCTTCTGCTACGGCGGCGTCAGCCAGATCGACACGTTCGATCCCGAAGCCCGACCTCCTCAAGTGGCAGGGCGAGACGATGCAAGGGCGTCGGACCGGTGCGGACGGTCGATGGGCAGTCCCGGGCGGGCTGATGCCGTCGCCGTGGAGCTTCAAGAAGTACGGCCAGTCGGGCATGGACGTCTCGGAGCTCTTCCCGAACATCGCGCAGCACGTCGACGACATCGCGTTCATCCGGTCGATGTACGCGACGAGCCCGGCGCACGGGCCGGCGCTCTTCCAGATGAACACCGGCAGCATCCTCGCCGGGCATCCGAGCGTCGGCAGCTGGGTGACGTACGGCCTCGGCAGCGAGAACGAGAACCTCCCGGGCTTCATCGTCTTCACCGACTACCGCGGCGGCCCGATCAACGGCCCGCCGAACTGGAGCAACGGCTATCTGCCGGCGGCGTACCAGGGCACGCAGTTCCGCGACACAGGGCATGCCGATCGTCGATCTGAAGCCGTCGGCCGAGCGGACGCCCGGACCAGCAGCGCGAGTGGCTGCGCTTCGTGCACGATCTCAACGAGAAGCACGCGGACATGAATCCGCTCGACACCGAGCTCTCCGCGCGCGTCCACTCGTACGAGCTCGCGTACCGGATGCAGACGCACGCGCCGGACGCGATCGACGTCAGCAAGGAGACGGACGCGACGAAGAAGCTCTACGGCGTCGGCGAGAAGCCGACCGACTACTTCGGCCGCCAGCTGCTCATGGCGCGCCGGCTCGTCGAGCGCGGCGTGCGCTTCGTGCAGGTGTTCTCAGGCGGCGGCAACTTCGATCCGAGCTGGGACGCGCACTGGAACCTGAAAGCGAACCACGGCCTCCACTGCGCCGAGACCGACAAGCCGCTCGCCGGACTGATCAAGGACCTGAAGAGCCGCGGCATGTTCGACTCGACGCTGATCCTGTGGCACGGCGAGTTCGGCCGGCTGCCGATCTCCGAGCGGCTCGACGGCCGCGATCACAACAACAAGGGCTTCACCGTGTGGCTCGCCGGCGGCGGCGTCAAGGGCGGCACCATCGTCGGATCGACCGATCAGTACGGCTACGCCGCGGCCGAGAATCCGAAGTCGGTCTACGAGCTGCACGCGACGATCCTGCACCTGCTCGGGCTCGAGTACGAGAACCTCACCTATCGCTTCAACGGCCGCGACATGCGGCTGACCGACGTGCACGGCAAGGTCATTCGCGAGATTCTGGCGTAACGCAGGTAGGTGCGTCCCGCGGCTCGGGTACGTAGCGCGGCTTGGGTACGTAGCGCGGCTTGGTTTGTAAGCCGCGCACCGCAGTCGCGCACCGCGCACCGCGGCGGGCCGGCCCGGCCCGGGCTTTTCTTGGTTGCGCGCGGGGCCCCACCCCCGCGCGCGGCGCCCGCGACGGCTCGCTACGCTCGCCTGCGGGCGGTCATCTTTTTCTCAGTGTCTGCACGAACGCGACTACCGCCCACACCTGTTCTTTCGACAGCTGATCTTCGAACGACGGCATCCGCGGCTCCTGGCGGCCGTTCCAGACCCTGAAGAAGACGACGCCGTCAGGGTTGGCGGCAGCGCGATCGGCGCGCGTGAGGTCCATGTCCTTCTTCAGGTCCATGTCCGCGTCCTCGCCGTCGCCTTCACCCTTCGGACCGTGACAGCGGACGCACTTGCTGACGAAGATCTTCCGGCCGCCGGCGAGCAGCGTCTCGTTGACCGCCAGCGGGTTCTTTTCATCCGCCGCGCCCGCCGGAATCTTCCAACCGTCGTTCGGATCCTGCTGCTGCGCGCCGACTCCGACGGCGATGACGTACCAGCTCAGCAAACAGAAGGCTGCGACCGCTCTACCCCCCGAAGGCATACAGCGCCTCGACGGTCCGGATGTACACGCGTCCGTCGGCGAACGCGGGCGTCGCGTAGACGGATTCTTTGAGATCGTTCACGAAGACAGGGGTGAGATCGCCGGTCGGCGGCAGCACGGCGACCGCGCCGGGCTCGCTGATGAAGAAGATGTGTCCGCCGGCGGCGACCGGCGACGCGTAGTAGGACCCGAGCGCGCCCTGAAGCCGTCCCTGGTTGATGACCGCGCCCGTCTCAGGGTTCAGCGTGGTGACGATGCCGCCTTCGTTGACCATGTAGAGCACGCCGCGATAGAGGAGCGGCGACGGAAGCTGCGGCACGGAGCGCTGGTACTTCCACTTCACGGCGGTGTCGGTCGTGTCGCCGCGGCCGCCCAGCCGGATCGCGAGCATGCCGTTCTCCGAGTCGAGCGCGGCCCGGTAATACTCCCACTCATCCGGCGAGAGCGAGCCGTCGGCGTCGAGGTCCATCATCGAGAACCAGTTGGGACCGAGCTTGGGAAACTCGCCCTTCGACATCAGGCCGTTCCCGTCGGCGTCGGCGGTCTTCCAGACTTCGCTCGCGGGAGGCACGTTGACCTTGCGTCCGGGATCGTTCTGCGGCGCGCCGTAGCCGTTGATGAAGATCGTGTCGCCGGAGACGACCGGCGTCGACTTGATCTCGAACGACAGCCCTCGAACCCACCAGCGCTTCGCGCCAGTCGCCGCGTCGTACGACGTGAGGAGGAACGAGCCGGGCAACAGAATCTCGGTTCGGCCGTCCGGCGCGTGCCAGACGATCGGTGTCGCGTGGCCGCTCTTCGCTTCCGGCCGCGCCGTCTTCCACCGCATCTTGCCGGATCGCTTGTCGACGGCCATCACGTACGAGCCCGTGCTCTGATCGCACGCGAGGATGATGTCGTTGCCGACGATCACCGGCGACGCGCCCATGCCGTAGATGTTGTTGAACGGGCCGAGCGGCATCTTCCATCGCTCGCGGCCGTTCGCGTCGTAGGCCACGAGGCCGTAGTCGGGAAAAAAGACGTAGACAGCATCGGCCTCGACGACCGGACTCGGCGAGGCCGGGTTGTTGCGCGGGTCCACGCTCTTCTTCGCCTCACCCGGCGCCTTCTGCTCCCAGAGGATCTGCCCCTTGTGGCGATCGATCGCGATCGTCATGAGCGTCATGTCGCGAAACGCCGTGAGGTAGAGCCGATCGCCCCAGAGGATCGGCGACGAGTGGCCGCGCGGCAGCGCGAGCCGCCAAGCGAGCTTGTTCGCCGGGCCGAACTCGGTCGGGATGTTCGTCGCTTCCGACACGCCGGAGCCGTTCGGACCTCGGAAGCGGGACCATTCGCCGGGTGGGGCTGTAAGAGCACTCACCACGAAGGGCACGAAGAGCACGAAGAGGATTATTGGCAGACCAAGAACGGTTCGTCGCTCAGTGAGCCGGTTCATGCCGCCCAGTATAGGTCTTCCTACCACACCCAATCGGCGATGAAGAGGTTCGTGTCCGTCTCCTTCTCCGAGTGCCGGTTCGACGCGAAGACGAGCTTCGTGCCGTCGGGCGAGAACATCGGGAAGCCGTCGAACTTGTCGCTGAACGTCACCTGCTCGAGGCCCGTGCCGTCGATGTTGATGAGGTAGAGGTCGAAGTCCGGACCGCGGGGATTCTTGAAGTTGGTCGCGAAGATGATCTTCTTGCCGTCGGGTGAGAAGAACGGCGCCCAGTTGGCGCCGCCCATTCCCTTCGTCACCTGTCGCAGATTGCGCCCGTCCCGATCCATCACGAAGACGTCGAGTCCGGTCGGCCGCCAGATGCCCTTTTTCAGCAGGGAGAAGTAGCCGTCGAGCTCGGCGCCAGGTTCCGGATGGCGGCCACGGAAGACGATCTTCGATCCGTCGGCCGAAAAGAACGCCCCGCCGTCCGGTCCCGGCAGGTTCGTGAGCCGGCGAACGTCCGATCCGTCGCCGTTCATCGAGTAGAGCTCCATGTCGCCGTCGCGGACGCTGGTGAAGACGATGCGGCCGTCTTTGGCGATCGTGGCCTCGGCGTCGTAGCCCGGCGTCTTCGTCAGCTGAACGAGCCCGGTCCCGTCCGGGTTCACGCGGAAGATGTCGTACGTGTCGTAGATCGGCCACACGTAGCCCTGCTCGCGACCGGGCACCGGCGGGCAGTCGGGGCTGCCCAGGTGCGTGGACGCGTACACGATGGCTTTGCCGTCAGGCGTGTAATGGGAGCAGGTCGTGCGCCCGCGGCCGGTGCTGACGAGCTTGATGTCAGAGCCGTCGATGTTCATCGAGTAGATCTGGTCGCAGGGGCGATCCTTCGTCTGCTGAAAGCTCAGGCGCTTGCCGTCGAACGAGAAATACGCCTCGGCATTCTCTCCACCGAACGTCAGCTGCTTCAGGTTCCTGAGGTGCTTCTCCTCGGGAAGCGACAGCGGAGCCTGACTGGGCGCCTGAGTGGCGCGTCCCTGACCGGCGACGAGCACGAGGGACGACCCGGCGGCGATGGCGGCGGCGACAAGAGTGATGGACGTTCGGACATGACTCGGCATGCATAAAATCTTAGCAGTTCAGAGCGCGTCCTATGCGCCGCATCATTCACATCGACATGGACGCGTTCTACGCGTCCGTCGAGCAGCGCGATCGGCCGGAGCTGCGCGGGCGGCCCGTGGCCGTGGGCGGATCGCCCGCCTCGCGCGGCGTCGTCGCGGCGGCGAGCTACGAGGCGCGGAAGTTCGGCGTCCGGTCGGCGATCCCGATGTCGCGCGCCGTCCGGCTCTGTCCGAACCTCGCCATCGTGCACGCCCGACTTCGCGAAGTACCGCGCGGTCTCGCAGCAGGTGTTCGCGATCTTTCGCGAGGTGACGCCGCTCGTCGAAGCCGCTGTCGCTGGACGAGGCGTACCTCGACGTGACGGAGAACGCGTGGAACGAGCCGCTCGGCGATGAACGTGGCGAAGCGGCTCAAGGCGGCGATTCGCGAGAAGACCAGGCTCACGGCGTCGGCCGGCGTCGCGCCGAACAAGTTCCTGGCGAAGATCGCGTCGGCGTGGCGCAAGCCTGACGGCCTGACGGTGATCGCGCCCGAGCGCGTCGAGTCGTTTCTTCAGCAGCTGCCCGTGGACGCGCTCTGGGGCGTCGGACCGGTGACGGCGGAGCGGCTCCGCGAACGCGGCATCGAGCGGCTCGTCGACGTCCGCACGGCCGATCCTGCCGTCCTGCGGTCGGCGGTCGGCAGCATGACCGATTGGCTGCTCAAGCTCGCCGCCGGCGAGGACGACCGGCCGGTCGAGCCGAACCGGCCGTCCAAGTCGTCCTCGAGCGAGTGCACGTACGCGCAGGACCTGACCGACCTCGACCGCATTCGCGAGGAGATCGCGGACATGGCGCGCGACAACGCCGAGTGGCTGCAGAAAGACCGGCCGCGTCGCCCGCACCGTGACGATCAAGGTTCGCTACGACGACTTCACGACGATCACGCGGAGCGACACGCGCCCCGCCACGAGCGACGCCGGCGACATCGTGCGCCGCGCCGTCGCGCTGCTCGACAAGACCGACGCGGGCCGCCGGCCGGTACGGCTGCTGGGCGCAGGCGTTCACAACTTCGAGGGAAAGGATAAAGAGGCGCTGCCGTTCGAGGGTAAGGAACCCACTACCTAGTGCCCACTACCTAGTGCCCAGTGCCCAGTGCCTAGTGCCCAGTGCCTGACTCCCAGTATTGCAAGTCGTAGTCTACATAAGTAGTATTCGCAGTATGCCTCGTCCGCCTTCGCGTCCGGCGCTTCGGCGGGACTCACGGCTCTCCTCCGCCACCGCCCTCGTCCTCGACGCCCTGGCCCGCGGGAGCCGCCACGGGTTCGACATCCTCGACGTCACCGGCCTGCCGAGCGGCACGGTCTATCCGATCCTGCGCCGGCTCGAGCAGGACGGCCTGGCGACGTCGCGATGGGAGTCCGCGCGCGTGGCACAACAGGAACAGCGGCCGCCGCGCCGGTACTACCTGCTCACCTCGAACGGCACCGCGCTCCTGGAAGAAGCGCGCGCCAGGTTCCCGATTCTTGCCGCGGTCCCGGCTCGGGGAAACTTGCGACGGATCTGAACCCATGTCCCGCAAGACCCCCCTCGGCATCGCCCTCGTGCTGGCGCTGGTGCGCGCGATCGCCGTCATGGTCCCCCGGCGCGATCGCGAGACCTGGCGCCGCGAATGGGAAGGCGAGATCGTCCATCGCCACCTCACGTTGATCCGCGAACGTCGCCCAGGCTGGAGGGAACACATGGCGCTCTTTCGCCGCGCTGCGGGATCGTTCTTCGACGCCGCCTGGCTGCGGCGCCAGTTCACACGTGACAGCGAGCTCGTCCACGATCTCCGGCACGCAGCGCGCCTCGTCCGCAGCCGGCCGATGTTCTTTCTCTTTGCCGCGTCGATCCTCGGGATCGGGATCGGCTCGACGACGGCGGTGTACACGCTCATGGACCGGCTCGTGTTGCGCGCGCTGCCGTACCCCTCATCCGACCGGCTCGTCTCGTTCTGGCAGCGCAACGCGACCACGGGCGACTCGCGCGAAGAGGTCGCTCCAGGCAATTTCCTGGACTGGCGCGCGCAGGCGACGTCGTTCGAGGCCATCGCCGCCTCCGAGCCGTACAGCGTCGACTACACCGGCGGCGATCGTCCCGAAGTGCTCTTCGCGACACAGGTCACCGAACGGTTCTTCGATCTGCTGCGCATCCGTCCGCTCTACGGCCGGCTCCTCCAGGACAGCGACCATCGCTCCGAGCACGACAAGGTCGTCGTCATCAGCCACGCGCTGTGGCAGCGGCTCGGCAGCGACCCGGCGATTGCCGGCCGGTCGATTCAGCTCGACGAGGCGCCGTACACGATCGTCGGCGTGCTGCCCAGGCACGCGGAGCTGAACCTCTTCGACGGACGCGACCGGCGCGACGTCTTTCTCCCCAAGGTCTTCTCGGGCGACTCCGAGCGGCGCATCCGCGGCGCGGGCTGGTGGGCGGCGATCGCCCGGTTGAAAGATGGCGTGACGCGCGAGCAGGCGCAGCATGAGATGGATCTGATTTCCGCCAGGCTCGCGAAGGAGCATCCGCGCACCAACGCGACGACGACCGTGGGCGTCGAGCCGCTCGAGACGAACCTCATGCGAAGCGTCCGGCCGGCGCTGCTCGTCATGCTGGGGGCGGTGGTGCTCGTCCTGTTCATCGCGTGCGCCAACGTCGCGAACCTGATGCTGGTACGCGGCGCGGAGCGCGAGCGTGAATTCGCCCTGCGCGGTGCGCTCGGCGCCAGCCGGGCGAGACTCGTGCGCCAGTTGCTGACGGAGAGCGCGCTGGTCGCTGCGGGGGGAACGCTGCTTGGCGCAGGACTCGCGTGGCTCACACTCGAGACGATCGTCCGCCTCGCGCCCGTCCAGTCGTCCCGCCTCACTGAGATCAGTCTTGATGTGCCAGTGCTCGTGACCGCCATCGTTCTTGGCGCGCTCACCGCGCTGCTCTTCGGGCTCGCACCCGCGCTTCAGTTCTCCCGCCGCGGCAAGATGGAGACCGGTGACGCACGCGTCGCAAGCGGCACCAGGCGCACCCGCCGCCTGCTCGACTCGGTCGTCGTCATCGAGATCGCGGTCGCGGTCGTCCTCGCCGTCGTGGTCGGGCTGCTGATGCGGAGCTTCACCGAGCTGGTCAAGGTGGACCCGGGATTCAGGACCGACCGTCTCGCGGTCGTGCAGGTCTTTGCATGGGATCGCCGCGACACGCCCGAGAAGCTCGCGGCCTTTTTCGAGGACGCGACCGCGCGCCTGCGGCGCCTTCCTGGTCTCGTAGACGTCGGCGCCGTCTCCGCGATGCCGTTCATCGAGGCGAACATCAACATCGAAGGCCCGTTCGCGATCGAAGGCCGCCCGCCCGCTGCGCGCGGCGAGGAGCCGACGACGTATCTGACGGTCGCCACGCCCGGCTACTTCTCGGTGATGGATATCCCGGTGCTGGCGGGCCGCGCACTCTCGGCGTCCGACGACGCACGTGGCGCGCCGGTGACGGTGATCTCTCGCACACTGGCAGCGCGGTACTGGCCGCAGGGAGACGCGATCGGCGCGTACGTGAACTTCCGCTTCCGCGGCAGGACGCGCCGCATGCAGGTGGTCGGCATCGTCGGCGAAGTGCGGCACGACGCGCTCGAACTGCCCGCGCGCGACGAGTTGTTCATGCCGCTCGCGCAGATACCGTTCGGATCGATGACGTTCGTCCTCGAGGCCTCCGGCGACCCGTCGCGCCTCATCGAGCCGGCGAAGGCGGAGATCTGGGCGATCGATCCGATGCAGACGTTCTACGATTCCGGTACGGTCGAGCATCTGATCGCCGCGTCAATCTCCCCCCGACGGTTCGCGCTGATGCTCACGGGGGCGTACGCGCTGGTCGCCATCGGCCTGGCCGCGCTCGGCATCTACGGCATCATGAGCGTCTCGACACGCCAGCGCACGCGCGAGATCGGCGTGCGTCTCGCCCTGGGCGCATCACCGCGATTGATTCGATCGCTCGTCATCAGGAGAGGCTTCCTACTCGGGGCCATCGGTCTGGCGGCCGGTCTGACGATCGCCCTGGCTGCCGGACGGCTGCTTCGCAGTCAGCTTTTCGCGATCGGTCCGGCGGACCCCGTCACGCTGATTTCGGTCGGCGTCCTCGTGCTGACGGTCACCGTCGCCGCCAGCTACGGTCCCGCCCGGCGCGCGACGAAAGTCGATCCGCTCGTGGCGTTGCGGGAGTGATTTTCGATCCAGAACACGGAGAGACGGAGCTAACGGAGGACACGGAACGTCGGCGTCCCGCCGGGCCGAAGGCCCGGGCGCGGCCGTTGGCCGCGCGAACGAGCACGCACCGCGGATGACGAACGAGTTTCAGTGCTCTTGCCGTTCGTCATCCGCGGTGCGTGCTCGTTCCGCCCAACGGGACGCCGGCTGTCGGCGGCTAAGACGCATCTCGCTCGTTCCGTGCCCTCCGCTATCTCCGGCCCTCCGTGTTATGGACCGAACGGTCTTTGCTGTTTCCTGATCGTGACTTTCGTCACTTTGATCGCTTCCCGTGGCGTCTCGCCGTCCACGGGCGTCCCGGCGATGGCTTTCACGGTTTCCATGCCGGAGACGACGCGCGCGAAGACGGTGTACTTGCCGTCGAGCGCGCGGCACTCGCCGGTACAGATGAAGAACGACGTCGACGCGCTCGCGGGATCCTCGCCGCGCGCCATCGACACGATGCCCGGCACGTTCGGCGTGTCGCTGAACTCCGGCTGGAGATTCCTGACGAGCTTCTGCTGCGCGGCGGTCAGCGGCTTGTCGCGATACGCCAGCGCGCCCGTCTGAATCACGAAGTTCGGGACCACGCGGTGCACGCCCGTGCCGTCGTAGACGCCGGCGGCGGCGAGTCGCAGAAAGTTCCGCGCCGTCTCGGGCGCCTTGTCCGTCAGGAACTCCAGCTCGATCGACCCGCGAGTGGTCTCGAGCACCGCGCGATATTGCGCGAGCTCGGCCGGCGGCGCGTCAACGAGCGGATCGCGGACCGGTGGAGGCGTATCGCGGACCGTCACCGACGCGATCTCGACGCGTGAGGCGGGCAGGCCCTGAGCATTGGCGGCCACCGCGGAGATCTGCTGGACGACCTCGATGCCCTCGACGACCCGGCCGAACACGGTGTACTGGCCCTGCAGGGGCGGCTGATCGGTGGCGCAGATGAAGAACTGGGCGCCGGCGCTGTCGCGCACGTTCGGGACGAGCACGGCGGCCACGGCGCCTGCCGTCATCAGCTCGCTGTTGATCTCCGCGCGGAGCAGGTTGAGGCCGCCCTGACCGTACTGCGCGGTCTTCGCAGGATCTTTCGACAGTGGATCGCCGCCCTGGATGATGCCGTATTTGATCACGCGGTGAAAAATCGTGCCCGCGTAGGCGCCCTCGCGCGCCAGCTTGATGAAATGGCCGACGTGGTTCGGCGCGGCGTCCGGGAGCAACTGGATGACGAACGTGCCCTCGCTCGTGACGACCACTGCCTGCTTTTCCTTGACTTGATCCGGCGGGTACGGCGACTGAAAGAACGTCTGACGGGTTTGTGACAACGCCAGCAGCGCGAGCAGGACGAAGCGCGTCATCGTCGCATCGTACGCTAGATTACACACATGCCGACACGCCGCGTTCTGCTCCCCGCGCTGCTTCTGACAGCCTCCTGCGCCGCGCCACCGCCTCCGCCTGGCCCCGTGGCCATGGCCGATCTGCCGAACATCAACACCGACGCGGTCCTGGCCGACACTCGCGTGCTCGCTTCCGACGAGTTCGGCGGACGGCTGCCGGGGAGCCCGGGGAAACGCTGACCGTCGCGTACCTGACGAAGCAGTTTCAAGCCGCGGGCGCGGAGCCCGGCAATCCCGACGGCACGTGGGTGCAGAAAGTCCCGCTCGTCGAGATCACGCCGTCGGCGTTCAGCCCGCTCGTCGTGCAGCGCGGCGGACAGTCGCAGACGTTCAAGCACGACTCGGAAGTCGTCGCCTTCAGCCAGCGGGTCACCGACGCGATCGCGCTGAAGGATTCGGAGCTCGTGTTCGCCGGCTACGGCGTGCAGGCGCCGGAGTTCCAGTGGGACGACTTCAAGGGCCTCGACGTCAAGGGCAAGACGATCATCGTCCTCGTCAACGATCCGCCCGTGCCGGACGCGAGCGATCCGGCGAAGCTCGATCCGAAGACCTTCGGCGGCAACGCGATGACGTACTACGGCCGCTGGACCTACAAGTACGAGAAGGCCGCGCGAGCTGGGCGCCGCCGGCGTGTTCATCGTGCACGAGACGATTCCCGCCGGGTATGACTTCGGCGTCGTGCAGGGCTTCGGCGGAGCGCGTTCGACCTGATCACGCCCGACAAGAACATGGGCCGCGCGGCCGTGCAGGGCTGGCTCTCGCTCGAGGCCGCGACGCGGCTGTTCAAGGCGGCCGGCCAGGACTACCAGAAGCTCAAGGCCCTGGCCGCGCACGCGTGAATTCAAGCCGGTGCCGTTCAAGATGACGGCGTCGATGTCGTTCAAGCAGTCGATGCGCACCGTGGATTCGCAGAACGTGATCGCGAAGATCACGGGCAGCGATCCGGTGCTGAAGGACGAGTACGTGGTCTACACCGCGCACTGGGATCACCTCGGCAAGGGCAATCCCGTGAACGGCGACGACGATCTACAACGGCGCCCGCGACAACGCGAGCGGCACCGCGATGATGATCGAGATCGCGCGCGCGTTCAAGAAAGTGAAGCCGGCGCCGAAGCGCACGATCCTGTTCCTCGCGGTCACGGCCGAGGAGCAGGGTCTGCTCGGATCGGAGTACTACGCGAAGTTCCCGCTCTACCCGCTCAACAAGACGCTCGCCGCGCTCAACATGGACGAGATCAACGTGTGGGGCCGGACGAGGATTTCACGATCATCGGACTGGGCGCCTCGGAGCTCGACGACTACACGCGCGACGCGGCAGACGAGCAGGGACGCACGATCAAACCGGACTCGGAGCCGGAAAAGGGCTTCTACTATCGATCGGATCACTTCAACTTCGCGAAGGTCGGCGTGCCGGCGCTCAATCCGGACTCCGGGCGTCGAGTTCGTCGGCAGGCCTGCCTGGTTACGGCCGCGAGAAGCGCGACGAGTGGACGGCGAAGGACTACCACAAGCCCTCCGATCACGTGAAGCCGTGGTGGGACCTCGGCGGCGCCGCCGATGACGGCAAGCTCCTGGTCACGGTCGGCTATCGCGTCGCGCAGGCGACGAAGTATCCCGAGTGGAAGCCGGGAAGCGAGTTCAAGGCCGTGCGCGACAAGTCGCTCAGCGGGAAATGACGCGGTGCGCCTGGTGCGGAACCGATCCGCTGTACGTCCGCTATCACGACGAAGAATGGGGCGTGCCGGTCCACGACGATCGGCGGCTCTTCGAGATGCTCATCCTCGAGGGCGCGCAGGCGGGACTGAGCTGGATCACGATTCTCCGCAAGCGGCCCGCGTACCGAAAGGCGTTCGATCGGTTCGATGCCGCGGAAGATCGCGCGCTACAACGCGGCGAAGAAGCGCGCGCTCCTGCAATGACGCCGGCATCGTGCGCAACCGGCTGAAGATCGACGCCGCGATCGACCAACGCGCGCGCGTTTCTCGACGGTCCAGAAGGAATTCGGCAGCTTCGATCGCATACATCTGGCAATTCGTCGGCAGCAAACCGACGCGTGAACCGGCCGGCGTCGATGAAGAACATCCCGACGCGCACGCCCGAATCGGACGCGATGAGCAAGGACCTGAAGAAGCGCGGGTTCAAGTTCGTCGGCTCGACGATCTGCTACGCATTCATGCAGGCCGTCGGGATGGTCAACGACCATCAGAAAGACTGCGACTGGAAGCAACCGGCGCGAGGCTAGTTACGTCTCACTGAGATCATGCCCAACCTGAAGCTCGCCTTCCGCACGCTGTTCAGGACTCCCTTCATCACGGTCATCGCCATCATCTCGCTGGCGCTCGGGATCGGGGCAAACGCGGCGATCTTCTCGCTGTTCAACCAGTTCCTGCTGCGCGCGCTGCCCGTGGCGGAGCCGCAGCGCCTGGTGAACCTCGAGTCGCCAGGGCCCAAGTCGGGATCGACCTCGTGCGGCAACGCCGGCGGGTGCGATGCGGTGTTCAGCTACCCGATGTTCCGCGATCTGGAGCAGAAGCAGACCGTCTTCACCGGCATCGCCGCTCATCGCATCTTCTCCGCAAACCTGGCCTATCGGGGGCAGACGATGAACGGCGAGGGGGTGCTCGTCTCGGGAAGCTACTTCCCGATCCTCGGGCTGCGGCCGGTCCGGGGCCGGCTCCTCGATCAGAACGACGACCGCGCCCCCGGCCAGTCGAGCGTTGTCGTGTTGAGTCACGCCTACTGGCGGACGCGGTTCGAGTCGAGCCCGGCGGTCGTCGGCGACTCGCTCGTCGTGAACGGCCAGCCGATGACGATCGTCGGCGTCGCGCCGGAAGCGTTCGAGGGAACCACGCTGGGCACGCAGCCGAGAGTGTACGCACCCATCACGATGCGCGCGCTCATGGAGCCGCGCTCTCCCGCTCTCGAACGGCGAAACGCGTACTGGGCGTACCTGTTCGCACGGCTCAAGCCCGGCGTGTCGATTGACCAGGCGAGCACAGGACTGAACCAGCTCTATCACACGATCGTGAACGACGTCGAAGCACCGCTCCAGAAGGGCATGAGCGAACAGACGCTGGCGCGGTTCAAGTCTAAACAGATTGTCGTCCTGCCTGGCGCGCGCGGACAAAGCTCGGTCACCGGCGAAGCGTTCGCGCCGCTCACCGTGCTGCTCTGTGTCACCGGTGTCGTGCTGATCAGCGCCTGCGCCAACATCGCCAATCTGCTGCTCGCCAGAGCGACGAAGCGCACGGGCGAGATGGCGATACGGCTGTCGATTGGCGCGAGCCGGCGGCACCTCGTGACGCAGCTGCTGACCGAGTCCCTTCTGCTCGCGGCACTGGGCGGGCTCGCCGGGCTCCTCGTCGCCGGCTGGACGCTGAAGCTCATCGCATCGATGCTGCCGGCCGACGCCGCGGCCATGATTCAGTTCCAGCTCGACGCGCGCGTGCTCGTGTTCCTGGCCGTGGTGACGCTGGGCACCGGTCTGTTATTCGGACTGTTCCCGGCGCTGAACAGCTCGCGGCCGAACCTGGCCTCGACGCTCAAGGGCCTGGGCGGGCAGCCGGGTGGCGCCAAATCGGCCAGGTTTTATCGATCGACGCTGGCGACGTTCCAGATTCTTCTGTCGATGCTGCTGCTCGCGACGGCCGGTCTCTTTACAAAGAGCCTGATCAACGTCAGCCGCGTCGATCTCGGCATCAGGACCGAGAACATCATCACCTTCGGCGTGGCGCCCCAGCTCAACGCGTACAAGCCGGAGCAGTCGCGCGCGCTGTTCGAGCGGCTCGAGGACGAGCTGTCGGCGCTGCCGGGCGTGACGAGCGTCACGGCGGGAATGGTGCCGCTGCTCGCCGGCAGCAACTGGGGCACCAGCGTGTCGGTGCAGGGGTTCAAGGCGGACCCTGACACGGACACGCACGCGAACTTCAACGAGATCGGGCCCGACTATTTCAAGACCCTGGGGGTACCGATGCTGGCGGGCCGCGAGTTCACGCGATCGGACGGCCAGGGCGCGCCGAAGGTCGCGATCGTCAACGAGCAGTTCGCGAAGAAGTTCAACCTCGGCCGCGACGCGGTCGGCAAACGGATGGAACAGGGCAATTCGGGCAAGCTTCCGATCGAGATCGTCGGGCTCGTGCAGAACGCGAAATACAGCGAAGTGAAGGACGCGATCCCGCCGCTGTTCTTCCTGCCGTACCGGCAGGACGACAGCCTGGGATTCCTCACGTTCTACGTGCGCACGGCGCGCGACCCGGAACAGGTCATGGGCCTGCTGCCGGCGACGCTCGCGCGGATCGATCCCAACCTGCCGATCGGCGACCTGCGTACACTCCAGCAGCAGGTGCGCGAGAACGTCTTTCTCGATCGGTTCGTGACGACGCTGTCCTCGTCGTTTGCCGGGCTGGCGACGCTGCTCGCCGCGATCGGCCTCTATGGCGTCCTGGCGTACTCCGTCGCCCAGCGAACGCGCGAGTTCGGACTGCGCATGGCGCTCGGCGCGGAGCCCGCGCGCGTTCGCAGCCTGGTGTTGCGCCAGGTCATGTGGATGACGATCATCGGCGGTTCGATCGGCCTCGCCGTCGCCATCGCCGTCGGCTCGCTCGCCCAGACGATGCTGTTCGAGATCAAAGGCTACGACCCCGTCGTCCTCACGGCCTCCGTCGCCGTCCTCGTGCTCGTCGCCTTCGCAGCGGGCGCGATTCCCGCCTATCGCGCGTCACGGGTGGATCCGATGAGTGCACTGAGGTACGAGTGACGGGAGGGGGTCAGAGCTCGGATGTGGGAAAGTCCTGCAACATAGATAACTGAGTTGCAGGACTTTCCCACAATCGAGCTCTGACCCCTTTACCATCTAAACTCTGTTTGCTCCGCCCTCGTCGCAAGTCTGTGTAAGAGCTCGTCCGCTGCGTTCCTGGCCAGGAACGGGATGTCGACGCGATGCGAGGACTCAGAGGCGCCTGCGGTGTCCACTCGTACGCTGGCCATCGTCCAGCGGCGATCGAATGGCGACTCGTTGAGCGTCACCGTCTGGATCTTGCTGAACCGGACCACGGTCGTTTCCTGCCAGATCCATCCGCTCCTGAACAGCACCGCCTGATCGCTCAGACTCCAGCCGAGATACTGGACGAACTTGCGCGAGCCGACGATGGCCCACAGCAGCGGGAGAGGGATGAGCACGATGGCCCACCAGCGCAGCAGCGCGACGAGTGCCAGCGTCATCGGCAGCGCGAAGATGAGGCCCATCCTCAACGCGCGGCGGTACGCCGGCGGATCCGCTCCGGTCCAGTCGACGGCTGAGAGATCGACACCGGGCAGAACTGCGGTGAGGAATGGCTGAAGTCTGTCTTTGACGATGATTGGAGCGAGCCACTCGCGTTGCCGTGTGCTGCCCTGCCTTGCGGGATTGCCGCCTGCTGTTTCAACGCGGACCGAGGCGCGACCGAGAAGGCGATGGAGCGGGCCTTCGCGAACCGTCAGCGTCTGAATCCGCCGCAGTGGGATCGTCGCGGTGACGCGGGTGAACAACCCGAACGTGCTCTGCAGATCGTCGCCGTCGCGCGTGAGCCTGAATCCGTACAGGCGGACGAGCGCAAACACCATGGAAAGGACGCGGACGAAGGCGAGCAGCAGGAGGAAGCCGCCGGCGGCCAGCGCGATCCGGCTCAAGGCAAGACCGCTTCCGCCGAACACCGACCGGGCCGCGTCGCGAATGACCCCGCGGCCGGACGCGCCCTCGCCGAGCACGCGATCGAGGGCGCCGTCGACCTGCCCGAACTCCCACAGCAGACCCAGCGCGGCGGCGATGATCACGAAGCCGCGGTTCTCGATCAGGCCGGCAATGACCAGTTCGCGCGCGGGAAGATGGAGCAACACGCGCTCGGCCGGCTCCGCGCTCGGCTCGACGTCTGGCACGACGTCCGCACGAGCGCGCTCCTCATGCACTTTCCGGCGCATCTCTTCGAATGCCTGCACCGGCAGCACCGACAACCTGGCTTCCGGTTGCTGGCCCCCGCCGGTCTCGAGCCGCACGTCCACGACGCCCAGCAGCCGATGGAAGACGTTCTGTACGGCATCGACGTTCTGAATGCGCGCGTAGGGCACGTGCCGTTCGTTTCTGAAGATGAATCCCGTGCGAATGACGATGTCGTCAGGCTCGTACCGGTACGTGAACGACGCGTAGCGCAGGATCGCGACGAGCGTGTAGGGAATGATCAGAAGGGACGTCCACGCCTGCCAGTTGAGACCCGCCGATCCCGCTGACACCAGCAGCAGCAGGCCGGGCACGGCGAGCTGACGCAGCAGGCTCCACAGCACGAACAGAATCGACGCCGGATGGAGCCGGCGGTCAGACGGCATCGTGGACCTGGCGGGGCAGCAGGTGGTCGCGAATGGCCAGCGCGCGCCCGTGATCCAGGCCCCGCAGCTCGACCGTCGCATGGTCCGTCCCCGCCGTGTGGATGACGAGCGTGCCGAGGCCGTACTTGCGCTGCAGCGGTCCCTGGGAGACGTCGGTGTGCTGGACGCGCGACCGTGGCACGTTCGTCACCTTCCGCCACAGGACGCCGTCACGAATCTCGATCCCGTTGTCGTCCACGCGATAACTGGCGTAGCGGTACGCGATCTCCGGCCAGCGGTGCAGCCACCATCCGCACAGCGTAGTGACGGCAATCCAGATCACCACCAGCGCGCCCCTGCCCCACCAGGACGTCGGCGTGCCGGCGAGACCAACGACGAGTGCAACGAAAAGGAGGAACCCGACGACGGCCGTGACGATGGCGCCGACGGCACGATCGAACGGGATGATGCGGGGGTCGAAGGGGACGGGTCTCTGATTGTGGAAAACTCCACCAACACGGTCATCTATGTTGGTGGAGTTTTCCACAGCCTGAGACCCGTCCCCTTTTTCCACAGCCTGAAGCCTGCTTTCTTTCATTAGTTGCGCATGGGGCCCCACCCCCATGCGCGCGCCCCGACGGCTCGCTACGCTCGCCTGGGGGCGGTCAACTTCAATACAGGCCCCGTCGCCAGCGTCGTGACCAGGGCCATGAGGACCATCATCGCGAAAAGCGTCGGCGAAATCACGCCGAGCTCGAGGCCGACGTTGAGCACGATGAGCTCCATCAGCCCTCGCGTGTTCATGAGGGCGCCGAGCGTTGCGGCGTCACGGGATCGATACCCGTTCAGCCGCGCGGCGACGAACGTCGCGACGAACTTCCCGACGGTCGCGACCAGGATGATCAGTCCGCAGACGAGCCAGGCCGTCGCGCCCGACAGCAGATCGATTCGAGTGCGCATGCCCGTGAAGGCAAAGAAGGCCGGCAGCAGCAGGATCGTGACCAGATCGTGCAGGTGCCGGATCAGCGTCCTCGCCAGCGCGCTTTCGTGGGGCACGAGCGCGCCCAGAAGAAACGCTCCAAAGATCGCATGGATGCCGATCGCTTCCGTGACGGTCGCCGAGACCAGCATGGCGACGAACAGCACGACGATGCCGGTGCGTCCGTTCTCGTCGTGCTCGGCGCGCGCCGCGAATCGCACGATCAGCGGACGGACGACGAGCACCATGACGGCGATGTACGCCACCGTGCCGGCGGCCACGACGAGTCCGGCCCCTGCCTGGGCCTTGACGATGCCGACGACGAGCGCGAGGAGACACCAGGCCGTGACGTCGCCGATCGCCGCCGCGCTCAGGGCAACGATGCCGATCTCGGTGCGTGCCATCCCGCGGTCGCTCAGAATCCTCGCGAGCACCGGAAACGCCGTGATGGACATCGCGACGCCGAGGAACAGCGCGAAGTTCGTGAACGTGACATCGCTCGATGAGAAGTGCGGGTAGAGGCCGAGCGCGAGCGACGCTCCAAGCAGAAACGGCACGACGATGCCCGCATGCGAGATGCCGACGACCGCCTGCATGCGCTGCCGGACCACGCCCGGCTGGAGCTCGAGCCCGACGACAAACATGTAGAGCACGATGCCCAGCTGGGCGATGACCTGGAGATAGGGCGCGACCGACGGCGGCAACACCAGCGCGGAGATCTCCGGACCGAGCAACGACGGGCCCAGGAGAATGCCGGCCAGCACCTCGCCGATGACCGGCGGCTGGTGAAACCACGCGAGCAGCCTCGCCAGGAGCTGACCGGTCACGATGACCGCGACGAGCGCGATGAGGACGCGCAGGAGACCGGCGGTGGCGGCGGACGCGGCCGCGCCGGGTGTCGAGAGCGGCAGCGCCGCCGGCGCGACCAGCGCCTCGCCCTGGTGACGAATGAGGAGGAATCCGGCGACGGCGGCCGCCAGCAGCAGTCCGTACGCGACCCACGCCAGACTCGACGTCTGGCGGCGGGTCATGGCTTCCGGTCTCGACTCCTGCATCGACTCACGCGAGGTTCGGCGAGAGCCATCGTTCCGCGACTTCGAGCGCCCAGCCCTTTCTTGCGGCGTAGTCCTCGAGCTGGTCGCGACCGATGCGCCCGACGTTGAAGTACTTCGCCTGGGGATGGCTGAAATACAGGCCGCTCACCGAGGCGGCCGGCATCATGGCATACGTGTCGGTCAAGTTCACGCCGACCGCGGGCGCATCGAGCAGGGTGAACAGCATCTGCTTCTCGGTGTGGTCCGGACACGCCGGGTAGCCGAACGCCGGCCGGATCCCGCGGTACTTCTCGGCAATCAGGTCCGCGTTCGACAACGGCTCCTCGGCGGCATAGCCCCAGTCGCGGCGCGCCTCGGCATGCAGGTACTCGGCGAACGCCTCGGCGAGCCGATCGGCCAGTGCTTTCACGATGATGGCGCTGTAGTCGTCGTGCTGCTGTTCGTACTCCTTGACCAGTTCGTCCACGCCGATGCCGGCGGTCACCGCGAACGCGCCGAGGTAGTCCGGCGACATCGACGAACGCGGCGCGATGAAGTCCGCGAGCGACCGGTTGGGCCGGCCGTCGGCGATCGGTTCCTGCTGGCGGAGCAGGTGGAAGCGCGCGACCTCCGTCCGGCGCGCGTCGTCCTGATAGACCGCGATGTCGTCCCCGATCGCGCTTGCCGGCCAGAACCCGTAGACGCCGCGCGCCGTGATCCGCTCCTCCTTCATGATGCGATCGAGCAGCGTCCGGGCGTTGTCGTACAGATCGCGCGCGGCAGCGCCGTAGGTCGGATCGTCGAGGATGGCCGGAAACCGGCCCTTGAGCTCCCACGCGACGAAGAAGAACGTCCAGTCGATGAACGGGACGAGATCTTCGAGCGACGGCTGGGACACCCGCCGGCCGATGAACCAGGGCACGGCGATCTCGAGCGAGTCCCAGTCGGTCTTCAGATGGTTGGCGCGCGCCTGCGCCAGCGTCAGCAACGGCTTCTCGCGCCGGACGCCGTATTTCACGCGCAACTCGTCCTGCTCGGCGCGCACGCCGGCGACGAACCGATCCCGCTGGCGATCGCTGAGCAGGCTCGATACGACGTCAACCGCTCGTGACGCGTCGAGCACGTGCACCGTCGCGCCCGCGTATTCCGGTGCGATCTTCACCGCGGTGTGCTGCCGGCTCGTCGTGGCGCCGCCAATGAGCAGCGGCTTGCGAATCTGCCGGCGTTCCATCTCCCTGGCGACGAACACCATCTCGTCGAGCGACGGCGTGATGAGACCGGACAGTCCGATGATGTCCGCCTTCTGGCTCTCGGCCTCGGCGAGAATTTTGTCACCCGGGACCATCACGCCCAGGTCGATCACTTCGTAGTTGTTGCAGCCGAGTACGACGCCGACGATGTTCTTGCCGATGTCGTGGACGTCGCCCTTCACCGTCGCCATCAGCACGCGGCCTTGCGACTGGCCGACCGTGCCGGCCTTGATCTTCTGCTCTTCCATGAAAGGCTGGAGGTAGGCGACGGCTCGCTTCATCGCGCGGGCGCTCTTCACGACCTGCGGCAGGAACATCTTGCCGGCGCCGAACAGGTCGCCGACGATCTTCATGCCGTCCATCAGCGGCCCTTCGATGACGTCGATCGGCCGCGAGAGCTTCTGGCGCGCCTCCTCGGTGTCCTGCTCGATGAAATCGACGACGCCGTGCACGAGCGCGTAGGACAGGCGCGCTTCGACCGGCTTCTCGCGCCAGGCGAGGTCCTGCTCGCGTTTCTTGCCCGCGCCCTTGACCTGGTCGGCAAACGCCACCAGCCGCTCGGTAGCGTCGGGCCGCCGGTTGAAGATCACGTCCTCGACGTGCTCGAGCAGATCCGGCGGGATGTCCTCGTACACCGCGAGCTGGCCGGCGTTGACGATGCCCATGTCGAGACCGGCCTTGATCGCGTGATAGAGAAACGCCGCGTGAATCGCTTCGCGGACGATGTCGTTGCCGCGGAACGAGAACGACAGGTTGCTGATGCCGCCGCTCACCTTCACGCCAGGGCAGGTCTCTTTGATGATGCGCGTCGCCTCGATGAAGTTGATCGCGTACGGGTTGTGCTCCTCGAGCCCGGTCGCAATCGCCAGCACGTTGGGATCGAAGATGATGTCGGTGGGGTCGAATCCTGCGCTGCTCTGTGAGCAGGCGGTACGCGCGCTGGCAGATCTCGACCTTGCGCTCGACCGTATCGGCCTGGCCCCGCTCGTCGAAGGCCATCACGACGACCGCCGCGCCGTAGCGGCGGACGAGCCTCGCCTTGTGCAGGAAGTCGGCTTCGCCTTCCTTCAGCGAGATGGAGTTCACGACCGACTTGCCCTGCACGCACTTCAGGCCCGCCTCGATGACGGACCACTTCGAGCTGTCGATCATCACCGGCACGCGCGCGATCTCCGGCTCTGTCGCGATGTAGCTCAGGAACGTGGTCATCGCCTGCTCGGAGTCGAGCATGGCTTCGTCCACGTTGACGTCGATCAGGTTCGCGCCACCGCGCACCTGCTCGAGCGCGACGGTCGCGGCTTCCCCGAAGTTGTCGTCTTTGACCAGCCGCGCAAACCGTTTCGAGCCGGTGACGTTGGTCCGCTCGCCGATCATCTGGAAGTTGCTGTCCGGACGAATGACGAGCGGTTCGAGGCCGGAGAGACGCGTGAAGACATCGGGCGTCGTTTCCTCTCCCGCTGGCTCCGGGAAACGACTCCCGATGTCCTGTCGCCGTGGGCGCGGCGGAACGTCCTTGACCGCCGCCGCGAGCGCCGCGATGTGATCCGGCGTCGTGCCACAGCAGCCGCCGAGGATGTTGGCGAAGCCGCTCGTCGCGAACTCGCGGAGCAGCCCCGCCGTCTCGGCCGGCAGCTCGTCGTACTGGCCGAACGCGTTCGGCAGTCCGGCGTTGGGATAGCAGGACACCCAGCTGTCCGACAGGCGCGCCAGCTCTTCGAGGTGCGGCCGCATCTCCCTGGCGCCGAGCGCACAGTTCAGGCCGATGCACCATGGCCGCGCGTGGTCGACCGACAGATAAAACGCTTCGAGCGTCTGGCCCGAGAGCGTCCGCCCGCTCCGGTCGGTGATCGTCACCGAGATCATGAGCGGCAGCGACTTGCCGGTCGCCTCGCGGACCTCGTCGATCGCGACGAGCGCGGCCTTCGAGTTCAGCGTGTCGAAGATCGTCTCGACGAGCAGGATGTCGGCGCCGCCGTCGATGAGCCCGCGGACCTGCTCGGCGTACGCGTTCTTCAGCTGATCGAAGGTGATCGAGCGTATCGCCGGGTCGTTGACGTCCGGCGAGATCGACAACGTCCGGTTGGCCGGCCCGATCGAGCCGGCCACGAACCGGGGCTGCTCCGGCGTGCGCGCCGTGTACTCGTCGGCCGCGGCCCGGGCGAGCCGCGCGGCGGCGACGTTGATCTCGTACACGAACGGCTCCAGGCCGTAGTCGCTCTGGGAGACGGCGTTCGCGTTGAACGTGTTGGTCTCGATGATGTCGGCGCCCGCCTCGAGGTACTCGCGGTGAATGCCGCCGATCACGTCCGGCCGCGTCAACACGAGCACGTCGCTGTTGCCCTTGAGGTCGTGCGGATGCCGGGCGAACTGCTCGCCGCGGAAGTCCGCCTCCTCGAGCTTGTGGCGCTGGATCATCGTGCCCATCGCGCCGTCCAGGATCAGGAGGCGTTGCGACAGGGCGCGATCGAGAGTTTCGATAGTGGTCATAGATATCGTTCCTGTAGTTGCGCGTGGGGCCTCACTCGCACGCTGCAGTCGCCTCACGGCCTCGCTACGCTCAGGCCTTCGGCGGTCATCTTGTCTCTTGGTCCCCGCCGCTATCAGCACCGTGAACGGATCGCCCGGCCGCCGCGCGCCGACGCGGACGGTGACGTCTGACGAAGCCGGCGGTCCCGAGCATGTCGCGCAAGCTCGTCGTCCTTGAATCCGAGCCAGCGATCGCCGAGCTTCGACGTGCACCCAGCGTTCGTCGTGCTCGCGCAGATCGAGCAGGAGCAGGCGGCCGCCCGGCCGCAGGATGCGCCAGCCCTCGGCGAGCGCGACGGCAGGCCGCTCGACGTGATGAAGCGTCTGCGACAGCAGCGCGATGTCGATCGACTCGTCGCGAATCGGCAGCCGCTCGAGGTCGCCGCGCTTCCAGGTGATGTTCCGCAGCTTGCGTCGAGCCGCGAGATCGCGCGCGCGCTCGAGCACATCCGCCGATCGATCGACCGCCGTCACGCGGCGCGCCCAGCGCGCGGCTTCCATCGTGAGGTAGCCCTCGCCGCAGCCGAGGTCGGCGACGTCGACAGCGGGCAGCAGCAGACCGAGCGCGCGCGCCCAGGCCGCCCAGCTGCGGCCGGGCACGAGCTGCCGGCGACTCGTCGCCATGCTGCGCGAAGTCCTCCTTGCGCAGCCGCCGCACCTCCTCGAGCCGCGCGTCGTCTGCGCGCGTCGCCGGCGTGACACGCTCGAACTCTTCGCGCAGCCAGGCCCAGAGGAGGCCGCGCGATCCGTTCGCCGCGATCTCCGCCGGCGGCAGCCGGTACCAGCGTGAAGGTCCCGGCCCGCTCCTCGGCGACCAGCCCGGCCTCCCGCAGCAATCCAAGATGCCGCGACACGCCCGACTGCGCGACGCCCAGGACGGCCGTGAGCTCCGACACGTTCAGCGCCTCCCGCGACAGCAGCCGCAGGAGCCGGAGACGCGTCTCGTCGCCGAGCAGCCGCAGTAAACCGGGCGTGTCGGCCATATCTATAAATCTACATGTATAGATGTCAATTACAAGTCTGGCGCAGATGCCAGGGCAAGCTGAGCTGTCCCATGGCCCGCATTACGATGACCCATGCCCCTCCTCGTCCTGGCCCACGGCGCCGGCGCCGGCAAAGACCATCCGTGGATGAAGCGCGTCGCCGACGGCCTCGAGCGGCACGGCATCCGGGTCGTGCGATTCAACTTTCCCTACATGGAGCGGGGGCGCGGAGCGCCGGATCCGCCAGCGGTCCTCGAGGAGGCCTTTGCGTCGGTCTGGCGCGAGGCCGCCGCGACGGCGAGCGGACCGATGTTCGCGGGCGGCAAGTCGATGGGCGGCCGCATCGCGTCGCAGGCCGCCGCGCGCGGCCTCTTCGCGCCGCCGCCCGCCGGCCTGGTGTTCTTCGGCTACCCGCTGCACCCGCCCGGCAAGCCCACGCAGCGTCGGGACCAGCATCTGCCCAGCTCGCGATGCCGATGCTCTTCCTGCACGGCACGCGCGATCCGTTCGGCTCACCGGACGAAATGCGCGAGCTCGCCGCCGGACTGCCCGGCGCGCGGCTCGAGCTCATCGACGGCGGCGATCACTCGCTCGTCGCGCCGAAGCGAGCGGATCCGAAAGGTGAGTCGGTCGAGCGCGCGATCGAGATCGCGGCCAGCTGGATTCTGGCGGAGGAGTAGGCGCGAGACGCCACGCGTCACGTCAATCGACGCCCACGCGCGCGACTGGCGCTCGTCAGCCGCTCCAGCCAGCGTCCGGCCGCGCTCCGGAACTCATCGGTCCACTCGTGCCCGCCGTCGAACCGGACGACCTCGTGCGTGACGCCGCTGCGATTGTCAGGAACGCGACGATCGGCGTCGAGCTTCGTCGGCGACGTACCACGTGCTCCGCGTCGCCCGCGCCGATGAGCACGCGCGGCCAGCGACACGCGGCCGACGACGTCGGGTCGCGCGTCTGCCGACGAACTCCGGCGGAATGTCGCCGGCGAGCGCGATGACGCCGGCCGCGCGGATGCCGGCCGAGCACGGCCGCGCGGTACGCCATCGCCGACGCCCTGCGAGAAGCCGAGAAAGACGAGCAGCGCAGCCGTCGAGTCCTCGGCCCGCGCCTGGCCCTGGGCCCGTGACCTGGTCGATCGACGCGGTCGACGTACGCGCACGTTGTCGGCGATCGCCAGCTCGCGATCCTGCCGCGTCATCCAGCTCGCGACGACGCCTTGATCGTTGCGCGTGTAGAAGCGATGCAGCGCCTGCACCGACAGCGATGCGCCACGCCGACGCGCCGGGAATCGCGCGCACCTCCTCCAGCATCGTCGTCGGCGCTCTGGCCGTAGCCGTGAAACGCGACGAGCAGGCGCCCGGACGGAGAATCGGCCGCGTCCTCGACGAGGACGCGGCCGTGGGTGGGCGTCTCGATGGAAAGCGTCCGCACGATCCTATTGTGGCGCGTGCGCAAGGCTCAGCGCCATAGGGTCGCGGCTTTCAACGCACGTGACGCGGGCCGGACTGGAGCCCGCTAGCGACGCGGCTGACAACCAGCCGCGCTACTTCACGGGCGCCGGCACCGTCAGCGTGATGTTGTACTTCTTCAGCGCCTGGCTGAGCGTCATCGCCTTGACCAGGAACGCGTTGCGCGTCGGTGATCGCCTTCGGCAGCGCGAGCTTCACGTCGTTGTACTGCTTGCATCAGCGTGTCGCTCGGCGTGTCCTGGAACGCCATGATCTGCGCCTTCACGGTGCCGGTGCGCGCGAGCAGATCCGCCGGGTTCGGCGCAGCGCCGCCGCCGCCACGGCCGCCACCGCCGCCGCGTCCGCCGCCGCCGCCGCCGGCGGCCGGCGGCACGCCGAACTTCGCGCGCACCGCGTCGAACTCCTTGTTGAACGCGCTCGAACTGCGTCTTCACCGCGTCCGGCACGTTCGACATGCCGCGGCATCTTGCCGCCGACCTCGGTCATCTGCGTGTAGAGCGTGTTCAGCGCCGTCGGCCATCTCGATCGCCGCGGCGCTGCATCTCGTGCAGGTCCATCGACGATGTCGTAGTAGCGCTTGGCGCTGCGCGTCGGTCATCTGCACGGCCGGATCGGCCGACGACTTGCATCGGCTTCGTGTCGACGACCTTGCCGTCCGACGACCAGCGCGACGTTGTACGTGCCCGGGCAGCACGAGCGGGCCGTGCGTTGCCGCCGCCACCGCCGCCGAATCCGCCGACCGCCGCCGACCGCCGCCGCACGGATTCGACGGGTCGATGCCCGACGCCGGCAGCGGCGTCGGAATCCCGGTCAGCCCGCCGCCGCGGCCGCCGCCCGGTCCGCCGCGACCGGCCTGGCCGCCGCCACCGCCGCCCACCGCCCGCGCGCCACCGCCGCCGCGCCGCCGCCGGCCCGCTGCGCCACCCGCCGGCACCGCCGGCAATCGGCTGCACGCGCATGTCCCAGCACATCGTCTGGATGCCGGCCTCGTTCGCGATTCGCCGGCACGGTCAGCTCGCGAACTGTCACGCCCGGTCGCGTCCGTGATCTTGAGCGTCAGATCGGTCACCGGCTTCTTCAAGTGGAACTGAATCACCGCGTCGGTCGGCGGATTCTCGCCGAGGAAGAACTGATGGCCCCAGAACTCGTCGTTCTGGTCGTCCTACATGCGGCACTGCAGCGCCGGTCGGCATCGAGAACAGCTTCGCGTCGGCCGTCGCCGCCTGCGCCGCCGCGTACTCCTGAATCGGCTCGAGGTGATCGAGGATCCAGAGCGCGCGGCCGTGCGTGCCGACGATCATCGCGTTGTCGCGCGGATGGATCGTCATCTCGTCCACGCGCACCGTCGGGAAGTTCGCCTTCAGCCGCCGCCAGCTCTTGCCGCGATCGAGCGTCAGGAAGATGCCCGTCTCGGTGCCGAGGTACAGCACGTCCGGCGTTCTTCGTGTCTTCGGTCAGCGTGCGCACGACTTCGTCGCGCAGATTCGCGTTGAGCGATCGGAACGTCGCGCCCGTGTCGTTGCTGACCCAGATGTACGTCTTGTAGTCGTTCAGCCGATGCGCGTCGACCGTGACGTAGACGGTGTTGGCGTCGAACTGCGACGGCACGACTTCCGAGACGTAGCCGCCCTTCGGGAAGCCCGGCAGCCGGTCGGTGACGTTCGCGTCCCACGTCTTGCCGGCGTCCTTCGACATGCTCACCACGCCGTCGTCCGTGCCGGTGTAGTAGACGCCGGCCTGCTTCGGCGACTCGGCGAGCGAGACGATCGTCGGCCAGTTCGAGATGCCGTCGTTGCGCGACGATGCGGATCTCGGTGCTGCGCACGCCCATGATCTCCATCTCGTTGCGATCGGCGTTGGTCGTGAGATCCGGGCTGATCGACCGTCCACGAATCGCCGCGATCGGTCGACCTGAACACCTTGTTGGCCGCGACGAGGAGCGCGCCCGGATCGTGCGGCGAGAACATCATCGGCGTGTCCCAGTTCCAGCGGAACGGCTGCGCGCCTCTCGGCCGGCGCCGGCGTCGACGTTCTGCGAAGTTCGGCCGGATGTTGCGCGCCTCGCCGGTGATCTTGTTCTTGCGCTGGATGTTGCCGTCCTGCGACTCGCTGTAGACGATGCGCGGGTCGCGCGGGTCGATGATGACGACGAAGCCGTCGCCGCCCTGCACCTGGAACCAGTCGGTGTTCGTGATGCCGCGCGAGAAGCGCGTCGGCGCTCGGCCCGCACCAGTTGTAGTTGTCCTGCAGGCCGCCGCAGACGTTGTACGGCGTCTCGATGTCGTACGCTCACGTGGTAGTAGAGCGCGAGCGGCAGGTTCGGATGCTGCGATCCAGGTGCGGCTCATGTCGTACGACACCGCCACGCCGCCGTCGCCGCCGATCAGGACGTGATTCGGAGTTGGTCGGGTTGATCCAGATCGCGTGGATGTCGTCGTGGATGACCAGCGCCGCGTCGGTGCGCCATCGTCTGGCCGCCGTCGTTCGTCATGTGCAGGCCGACGCCGCCCATGTAGACGCGATCCGGATTGTTCGGATCGATGCGCACCTGGCTGAAGTACATCGGCCGCGGGTTCGTCGTGCTCGACGCGGCGCCACGTCGCGCCGCCGTCGTCCGATCGATAGAGGCCGCTGCCGGCCGCCGCCGCCGCCGGCGCGGCCGCCGGCGCCGCCGGCGCCGCCGGATCCGGCCGCCGCCGCCGCGACCAGCCGCCACCGCCGCCTGTCCGGCGCCGCCGCCACCGACCGGCGCCGCCGCCTCGCGCCGCCGCCACCGGGCCCTCGGCCTCGATCGAGCGCGTACACGATGTTCGCGCTGCGGCGATAGACGTCGAGCGCGATGCGGCCCAGCTGGCCCGGCGGCAAGACCGTTCGTGAGCCGCGTCCAGGTCTCGCCGCCGTCGGTCGACTTCCAGATGCCGCTGCCCGGCCCGCCGCCGTTCATGCAGCACTGCGATGCGCTGGCGCTGATACATCGACGCGTACAGCATGTCGCGATCGCGTCGCCGCCATCACGAGATCGTTCGCGCCCGTGTCGTCGTCGCCCTTCAGCACCTGCTTCCACGTCGCGCCGCCGTCGGTCGTCTTGTAGACGCCGCGATCGCCGCCCGGTCCGCAGAGCGGCCCGGTCGCCGCGACGAAGCACGATGTTGTTGTCCGTCGGATCGATGACGATGCGGTTGATGTGCCGCGAGTTCGCGCAGGCCCATGTTGCGTCCACGTCCGGCCGCCGTCGGTCGACTTGTAGACGCCGTCGCCCCACGACGTGCTCTGGCGGTTGTTCGATTCGCCGCGTGCCGACCCAGACCAGGTTCGGATCCGTCTGCGACACCGTGACGTCGCCGATCGACATCAGGCCCTTGTCCTGGAACTGCGGCTCGAACATCGCGCCGTTGCTCGTCGTCTTCCACACGCCGCCGTGCGCCGTGCCCACGTAGTAGATCGCCGGATTCGCGTCGTAGACCGCGAGGTCCGAGATGCGGCCGGACATCGACGCCGGGCCGATCGAGCGGAAGTGCAGCCGCTCGAACTCGGTGGCGACAGGAACCGAGGTCGCCTGCGATTGGCCGCTGAGCGGTGACCCCGCAAAACGCCAGCCCGAGCAGGACAGCGCACAGAGTCGCGAGACGAAGGTGCCTGAACATGGAGCCTCCAGAAGCAGTTGCGGGCAGTGATTATAGCCACGAATCGGATATCGAAACTGTGCGGGGCGCCGGCGGCGGCTCCTTGGATATGATCCTGAGATGTCCACTCCCGCCCCAACCCGTCCGAGAACCGCGCCGGAGATCGACGAGAGCCACAAGTGGAACCTGGACGACATTTACTCCGACTGGAGTAGCTGGGACGCCGCGCGGGCCGAGCTGGAGCGGCGCATCGGCGACTACGCGGCGCTGAAAGGCACGCTGGCCCAGGGCCCCGACCGGCTGCTCGCGGCCTACCGGCTGAACGACGAGCTCGGACAGCTCGCCTACAAGGTCTATTTCTATCCCGTCGCTCAAGTACGACGAGGACCAGCGCGACAACCAGGTGAACGCGCGGCGCCAGCAGGTGCAGGCGCTCATGGCGCGCTGGCAGCAGGCCACGTCCTGGTTCAGTCCCGAGCTGCTGACGATTCCGCTCGACGACGGTGCGCGACTGGATGGCGGCGAAGCCCGGAGCTGGCGATGTACCGGTTCGCGATCGAAGAGGTCTACCGCCAGCAGGAGCACGTGCTCGACGAGCAGGGCGAGCGGCTGATGTCGCTCGTCGGCGCGGCTCTCCGGCGCCCCGAACGAGGCGTATCTGGCGCTCTCCACCGCCGACGCGAAGTTTCCGGAGATCACGCTCAGCACCGGCGAGAAGGTGACGATGTCGTACGGCCAGTACCGCGCGGTGCTCGCGACGAACCGTCAGCAGGCGGATCGCCGCGCGGCGTTCCTCGCGCACTACGGGACGTACGACGACGAGCCTCAACACGTACGCGACGCTCTATCACGGCGTCTGCCAGCGCGACTGGTTTCACGCGCGGACGCGCGGCTACCAGACGACGCTCGACGCCGCGCTGCACGGCAACAACATCCCGCGATCGGTCGTCGACAACCTGATCGAGGCGACGCGCGCCGGCGTCGAGCCGCTCCGGCGCTACCACCGCCTGCGCCGCCGCGCGCTCAAGCTCGAGCAGTACTACCCGTACGACTTCTCGATTCCGATCATCGAGTGGGATCGCCGCTACGACTACGACGACGTGCTCGAGCCGATCGTCGACGTCGGTCGCGCCGCTCGGCGCCGGACTACCAGGCGCGGATGTGGCGCGGATTCCGCGAGCGCTGGATCGACGTCTACGAGAACGACGGCAAGCGCAGCGGCGCGTACTCCGCGCCCGTGTACGGCGTGCACCCCTACATGCTCATGAACTGGGCCGACACGCTGGACGACGTGTTCACGCTGGCGCACGAGATGGGCCACTCGATGCACACGATGCTCTCGCACGAGCGCCAGCCGTTCGTCTACTCGGACTACACGATCTTCGTCGCCGAAGTGCCGTCGACGCTGTCCGAGGCGCTGCTGCTCGAGCACCTGCTCGCCCGCGCCACCGACCGGGACGAGCAGATCGTGCTGCTGCAGCACGCGATCGACAACATCACGAGCACGTTCTACACGCAGGTGCTGTTCGCCGACTTCGAGCTCGCGGCGCACGAGCGCGTCGAGCAGGACGAGCCGATCACGGCCGACGTGCTGAACGTGCTCTACAAGGAGCGCTTCGACGCCTACTACGGCGACTCGGTCGACATGGAGGACGCTGACGCCGATCACCTGGGCGCGCATCCCGCACTTCTTCAACACGCCGTACTACGTCTATCAGTACGCCACCTGCTTCGCGTCGGCCGCGAAGCTCGCGCGCGAGATCAGCGAAGGGCTCGACCCGACGAGCGCGCCAGCGCCCGCCACCGCTACCTCGACCTGCTCGCCGCCGGCGGCAGCGACCACCCGATGACGCTGCTCAAGACGCGCAGGAGTCGATCTCAGCGAGCCCGAGACGATCCGGGCCGTCGTCGATCAGCTCGACGGGCTGGTCGCGCGGCTGGAGGAGCTGGTCTGAGTGAAATGCGCCTGAGGTCCTGGGGCAAGGCTCGGGCTGAAGGCGCTCGAGGTCCTGAGCACCCGAACACGAGCGCGAAGCGCTTGAAGTCCGAGCTATCGAACGGCACTCGAAGCCCCGCAGCACTGTCGGAGCGCTTCGGCCATGTCACGCGTTTCGAGTCCAGCGTCGAGCGCGTGTCGACCGGACTCCTTCGGATTACAAGTCCGGGACCCTGGATACTTCGAGGTCCGATCTGGATGCAAGCGATCCGGATGACGCTCGGAAGTAGCTGATCTCGAAGTCCCTGACAGAAGACTTAGCCTGACTTTCTCGACCGCTCGCAAAGTGTACGGCACGCCCTTTTCTTACAGAGAAGGCACCCTGCTATGGGTCTCCTAGACAAACTCAAGCCACAACCCCGTTGGAAGCACGCGGACCCTGCCGTCCGCCTCGAAGCCGTTCGGGAGCTGGACGACGCCGGCGGAGCTGGCCGACTCTGGCCGAGACCGATCCTGACGCGCGGGTGCGCCGGGCGGCGATCTGCCGGATTGACCGACCCGGAAGTGCTCGGCCGCGTGGCCGCGAACGACGCCGACCCGAGACGCGCGATCGGGCCGCCGACAAGCTGCTGGCCCTCGCGACCGCCGGACCGGACGAAGCGACCGCGCTGGCGGCCGTCGCAGGCGCTCGCCGATCCGCGGCGCCTGTCGGCCATCGCCCGAAGCGACGCGCCGGAGGCGGTGCGCGCGCAGGCGCTCGCGCGCACACCGACGAGCGCGCGCTCAGCGGCGTCGCGCGGCATGCGAAGCACGAGGCGACCGCGGCGGCGGCGCTCGATCGGCTGACCGATCAGTCCGAGCTCGTGGAAGTCGCGCAGAACAGCGAGCACCGTGACGTCGCGCTGCGGGCGTTCGAACGAATCATCGACGCCGGGCATCGACCTGCCGCTCCTCCGGACGATCGAAGCGCGCGCGCAGCAGAAGCCGGTCAGCCGGCGCGCCCGGACGGTGATCCAGGAAGCTGAAGCCGCCGAAGCCGCGCGCCGCGCGGCCGAAGAAGATCGCCGCCGCCGCGAGGCCGCGTCTGTGCGACGCGGTCGAGCGTGCTGAGCGACGTCACCGACGTGGCCGCCGCGCGGGCCGAGCTCGCGCGCCTGGCCGAGGCCTGGCAGGCGCTCGACGTCGCCGACGAAGCGGCGTCGGATCGATTCCGGCGCGGAATGGCCGCCGCCCAGGCGGCGATCGCGCGCCGCGAGCGTGAGATCGAGGAAGCGGCCGAGCTCGCGCGCCGGCGCGCCGAAGCGATCGCGACGCGCGATGCGCTCTGCGCCCGCGTCGAGACGCTCGACGGCGACGACGTCCTCGCGCAACTGGCTCCGATCGAAGAAGAGTGGCAATCGCTGACCCCGCTCATCGGCAACGGCCCGGAGGCCGATCGGTTAGCGGAGCGATTCGCCCGGGCGGTGGCTGCGTGCCGGAAGCGGCACGAGCTGGGCGCCATGCTGGCCGAGACGCGCGCGAAACTCGACGCGCTCGTCGTCGAAGCCGAGGGCCTGACGTCGCAGACGACGCCGGCGACGGCCTCGGCGCGCTGGCAGGCGCTCAGCCGCGAGGCACGCGGCCACGCCTCCGTTCTTGCCGAGGCCTCGCGCCCGGCCGCCTGACCTGATGGACCGGCTGGCGGCCGTCGAGGAGGCGCTCGGCGCGCGCGACACGGCCCGCGACGACGGCCCGCCGCGAAGCCGTCGCCCAGGCGCAGCAGACGCCTGCTGGGTCAATTGCAGCGCCTGTCCGAGCGCGCGAAGCGCGCCGTCGAGGCCGACACGATCACGCTGCGCGAAGGCGACCGCCTGATGCGCGACATCAGCGCCGGTCTCGAGATCCTGGCCAAGGCCGACGTGAACCGCGACATCGACGACGCCGCGGCGAAGCTGCGCACGCTGCAGGAGCAGGTCGCGCCGCGCGTGCGCGAACTGCGTGAGATGGACGACTGGCGCCGGTTCGCCAACGCCCAGCGGCAGGAACAGCTCATCGCGATGGCCGAGGCGATCGTCGCCTCGCTCAAAGCGGAAGCCGAAGCCGGCAAGGACTCCGATCTCGCCGCCACGGCGCGCGCGCTCCGCGAGCTCCACGCGAAGTGGCACGAAGTGGCCGAGGCGCCGCGCCATTCGGCGCAGCGGCTGTGGGATCGCTTCCGCACCGCCACCGATTTCATCCGCAGCCGCTGCGAGGCCGTACTTCGCGCAGATGCGCGTCGAGCGCGACACCAACCTGCAGAAGAAAGTCGCGGTGGTCGAGGAAGCCGAAGCGCTCGCCACGTCGAACGACTGGGCGCAAGGCGACGGCGCGGTTCCAGGAGCTGCAGAACGCTCTGGCAGCAGGTCGGTCCGGTTCCGCGCGACGCCGCGCGCGATCTGGGGCAGCGCTTCCGCACGGCGTCGAACGCCTTCTTCGCGCGACGTCGCGAGGATCTCGCCGGCCGCAAGAAGGCCTGGGCCGACAATCTCGCGAGAAAGGAAGCGCTCTGCGCCCGCGCCGAGGCGCTCGCCGAGTCCACCGAGTGGGAGGTCGCCTCCGCCGAGATGAAGCGCCTGCAGTCGAGTGGAAGACGATCGGCCCGGTGCGCCGCAACAAGTCGGAAGTCGTCTGGGCGCGGTTCCGCGCCGCCGCCGACCAGTTCTTCGAGCGCTACCACAACCGCCACCAGATCGCGCTCGCCAGCAAGCTCGCCGAGCGCGAAGCGCTGGTCGTCGAGCTCGAGGCGCTCGCGGCCGGCAGCGAGGCCACGCCGGCCGAGATCTGCCGGCGCGCGTGCAGCAGCTGCGCACGACGTGGAACCGCAGCGTGCCGATTCCCGGGCAGCGAGATCAGGCCGCTGGCCGATCGCTGGCAGTCCGCGCTCGCGCACGTCGTCGAAGCGCGCAGGCCGAGGCGTTCCAGGGCACCGATCTGGATCCGGCCGCCATCCTCCGCAAGATGGAGAAGCTGGTCGCGAGGGTCGAATCGCTGCTCGGCGACTTGAAAGAGACGTCGCACCGGCTTGTCCCAGACCGAGCTTCTCGCGGCGCGACTGCGTTCGGCGCTGGCGAGCAACGCCATGGGCGGACGCGCGAGCGACGAATCGAAGTGGCGCGCCGCCGCCGACGCCGTCAAGGAAGCGCAGGCGTCATGGCAGCGGCTCGGACCGCTCACGGGATCGGAAGCGCGTGCGCTCGAAGGTCGTTTCCGCGAGGCGTGCCGGCGCGTGATGGATTCGGCGCGACGTCATTCGCCTCCGCCCAGCCGCCGGCCATCGCGGCCGACCGCCGCCATGGCGTGATGCTCGCACATACGTAGGGCGCGCCGGGCTCAGGCCCGCCAATGGGTTGGGGCGCCCCTGTGGGCCTGGACCCATCAACCGCTAACGGGATCTGAGAGGAGCGGGTCGAATTGAAGCTGAGTCTCGTCGGGTAGTTGCCCGGCGGGCAGGTTGGCTATTGTCCATGAGACGGAACCGGACGGGGCCACAGGGGGCAGCTTCGGTCGACTCGCTCCTCGCGGATCTCGGTCTAAGGGGTCAGAGCTCTCCCTGTGGAAAACTCACGCAACATGAAGATCTGAGTTGCATGAGTTTTCCACAGGGAGAGCTCTGACCCCCTAGTCTTTGAGGGCGTCCACCGGATCGATCCGCGTCGCCTTCACCGCGGGAATCACACACGCGGCGAGCCCGACCACCGCAAACACACCGACCACCACGGCAATCGTCGTCAGGTCCCTCGGGGGAATCTCGTAGAGCAGGCTTCCGAGGTAGGGACCCACGGCGAGGCTCGCGGGAATGCCGAGGGCGAGGCCCGCGACCATCGGCCGGAGTCCCAGCCGCATCATCGCCTTGAGGATCTCTTCTCGCCTGGCGCCGAGCGCGACGCGGATGCCGATTTCCCTCGTGCGGTGCGAGACGGTCTGCGCGACCATCGCGTACAAGCCGACCAGCGCAAGGATCAGCGCAGCGCCGGCAAAACCCGCCACCAGCATCAGCGCCGTGCGCCGGCGGTACACGGCGTTCGAGCTCGAGATGATGCCATCCATCGTGGCGACCGAAAAGACAGGAAGGCCCGCGTCCATCGTCGCGACCGTCGAGCGGATGGACGAGGCGAGCGAGGCGGGATCGCCGCTGGTCCGGGCGACGATGGTGAAGTCGTTGTCCGGCGCCTGCGAATGCGCGAAATAGACCACCGGCACCATCGCGCGATCGAGCGCATCGAGTTGCTCGTTGCCGACGACGCCGACAATCTCCCACCACGGCTGGTCCTTGAAGAACGGGAACGAGATCCGCCGACCGATCGGGCGGCCGCCGAACACCGCATCGGCCAGGCGCTGGTTGACGAGAACGACGCGCGGTGTGTTCTCGCGATCCGAACCGGTCAGCGGCCGGCCGGCCGTGACTGGAATCGACATGACGTCGAAGTAATTCGCGCTCACCGAGCGGATGAGCGCGCTGTGCTCGCTCGCAGGTCCAGCGTCGCGCGATCCAGTCGTCCCGTGGATCGTGAATGCCCCTGAGTTGCCGGAACCAGTCAAGGGCAGCTGGTTGATGGTCGCCGCGCCGTTTGCGCCCGGCAGGGCATCGATCGCGGCGAGCACTTCTCCATGGAACGTCTCGGCTGCGGCCCGCGACGCGTACCGTCTTCCCGTCAACGTCATGCGCATCGTCAGCAAACCGTCGGTCTCGAAGCCAGGAGACGTGTTGAGCAGTCGATGAACACTGCGGCCGAGGAGTCCCGCGCCTGTGAGAAGCACGAGAGCGAGCGCGAGCTGAACGGTGACGAACACCGCGCCGGCACTTCGTCCGGGGAGGCGTGTGTCGCGAACGCGCAGCAGGGCCGCCGCGTTTGGCTGCGACACCTGCCAGGCCGGCACCAGACTGAATCCAAGGGCCGCCGCGACGGACAGCCCGGCGACGACGAGGAGAACCGACGGATCGAGCGTCAGAGCGCTCATGTGCGGCAACGCGGCGCGCTGCGACGCAGGTATCGAGGCGCTGAACAACTGGACGAGCCCGTAGCCGAGCAGCACCCCGAGGGCGGTGCCGGGGATCGCGATCGCGATCCCTTCCGCGAGAAGCTGGCGAATCAGTCTCCCGGAGCTGGCGCCGATCGCCGTGCGAATGGTCATCTCCTGCATGCGCCGGGTCGAGCGCACGACGATGAGGCCGCCGATGCTCGCGCATGCGGCGACGAGGAGAAACCCTGCGGCCGCCAGGAGAACGAGCAGCGTCGGCCGCACGGCGCCGACAATCTGATCCGTCAGGGGCGCGACGTTTACGCGCGCTGCCGGATGGAAGTCCGGATCGATCGTGGCGAACCGGCGCGCGATCAGGTCGAGGTCCTCTCTCGCGCGATCGATCGTCGTTCCGGCCCGGAGACGTCCGACGATCTCGAGCCAGTGTCTGTAGCGTTGTTCCCGCTGGGACTGGCTTGGCTGAATCGGGACCCAGATCTCCGCCATGCCGCGTGGCGGAAACTCGAACTCGCGCGGCAGCACACCAACCACGGTCGTCTGTTGCCCGCTGAGTGAGACGGTCTTTCCGATAATCGCGGCGTCGGCGCCGAACCGGCGGCGCCAGGCTCCGTCGCTCAGGATCGTCACCTGCGGTCCGCCATCCATCGCATCGGCCGGCTCGAAGTCACGACCGAGCGCCGGCCTGACGCCGAGCACCGAGAAGAACTCCTCGGTCACTTCGGCGATCGCGATGCGATCGGCCGGGCCGATGCCGGAGAGCGTGCGCGTGCCCCCGTTGTGAGCGGCGAGCGCCCGGAGCGACGAGTTGCCGGCGCGGTAGTCGACGAAGTCGGGCCAGGACACATTGCCGCTCGACCGGTCTCGACGGGTATCAATCTCGGTCACGCTGACGAGCTGGCCGGGGTCGGCGTACGGCAGCGCGCGAAGGAGGACCGCGTGCGTAATCGTGAACACCGCCGTCGTGGCCGCAATGCCCAGTGCCATCGTCGTGAGCGCCGCTGCCGCGAAGCCCGGCTGACGCCGGAGCAGCCGGCCGCCGTGACGCACGTCGCTGACGAACTGGGCTGCGAACCCTTTGGAGCGCGGTCCGAAGCTCGGGCCGTGAGCTCTGGCGCCACGGTACCGAAAACGCGCGGCCGCCGGGATCGAGCCGAGCGCCTGCCGCCAGTACCAGGCTCGCGCGCGAAATGCCGATCGTGCAGGCGCAATGTGGAGGCGGAACTCTTCGTCGAGGTCACCGATCACGACGCTGCGGAGATGTCGAGGCAGGAGCCAGGACAGCAGACGCCGCGGCAGCGCGGGTGTCCTCATGGCCGTCTGGTCGCGCGGCGCAGTCGAAGGCCCGACCACATCCGCGCCTGAAGATCGCGCGCGGCCTCGAGCGCGTCGATGCCGGCGGGCGTGATGCCGAAGAACCGGCGCGCGCGTCCGCCGGCCGAGTCATCACGCGACTGAAGCAGGCCCTTACCCTCGAGCCGGTCCAGCGTCGCATAGACCGCGCCGATGGTGACCGAGCGCTCCGTCCGCGCCTCGATCTCGCGGCGGATGCGCATGCCGTACGCGTCGCCTTCGCTGCGTGCGACGGCGAGCAGCACGATCTGTTCGAATTCGCCCAGGTACTCGCCGCGCCCCATGGGTTATTTCTACAAGATAGAAAGAACGATGTCAAAGGGGTCAGAGCTCGACCTGTGGAGAACTCCTGCAACTCAATTATCAGTGTTGCAGGAGTTTTCCACAGGGCGAGCTCTGACCCCCTAGTCTTTGTCTCCGACCCCCTTGAACACCACTCGCCCGCCGATGATCGTGTACGCGACCCTGGCTTGCCTGATCTCTTCCTCGGGCACCGTCGTGATGTCTTTGGTGAGCACCGTGATGTCGGCGAGCTTGCCGACCGAGAGCGATCCCTTGATGTCTTCCTCGAACGCGGCAAACGCGTTGCTCAGCGTGTAGGACTTGAGCGCTTCCATGCGGCTCATGCGCTCGCCGCCGTAGAAGACCTTGCCGTCAGGGGCCTTGCGCGTGACGGTCGAGTAGTAGCTGGCGATCGGATCGACGTCCTCGACCGGCGCGTCCGTGCCGTTTGTGACGACGGCGCCGGACTTCATGAGCTTCTGCCAGACGTAGGCGCCTTCCTCGGCGCGCTTCGCGCCGAGGCGCGGCTCGACCCACGGCGCGTCCGACGTGCAGTGCACGCCCTGCATCGAGGCGATGACGCCAAGCTGGCCGAAGCGCGGGATGTCGGCAGCCGAGATGTGCTGCGCGTGCTCGACGCGCCAGCGCAGGTCCTTGCCGTTCTTGTTGTTCTTCTTGAACGTGTCCTCGTAGATGTTCAGCACCTCGCGATTGGCGCGATCGCCGATCGCGTGGATGCACACCTGATAGCCGGCCTCGAGCGCGATCTGCGCCTGCTTCTGCATGAACTCGACCGGCGTCGTCGCGAGCCCCGTGCTGTCAGGTTTGTCGGAGTACGGCTCGAGCAGCCAGGCGCCGCGCGACCCGAGCGCGCCGTCGGCCGTGATCTTGATCGCGCGGACGGTGAGTTGATTGTTGCCGTAGCCGATCACGCGATTGGCCGCGAGCGCGGCCGGGTCGTACTCGCGCACCATCATCCACAGCCGCACGTGCATGCGGCCGTCGTCGATCGTGCGCTTCACGCGGTTCACGAGCTCGAACGACGAGCCCGCGTCCTGAAAGCTGGTGATGCCTTTCGAGATCGCTTCCTGATCGGCCAGCTCCAGCGCTTTGATGGCGCGCGCTTCCGCCTCGGCGGGAGTCGGCGCGGGCGCACCGGCGCCGCGGCGAATCAGGCCGGAGGCCGTCTCGCGCAGAAGGCCCGTCGGACTGCCGGCCTTGTCCTTCAGAATCTCGCCGCCGTTCGGGTTCGCCGTGTCCTTCGTGACGTTCGAGAGCTCCATCGCCTTCGCGTTGGCAAACGAGGCGTGCCCGCTCGCGTGCGTGAGGATGACCGGATTGTTCGGCGAGACCTTGTCGAGCGACGCGTGCGTCGGAAATCCTTCGACGTTCGGCCGCGGCGTGGACGTCCACTTCTCCTGGTGCCAGCCGCGGCCGATGATCCACTCGCCGGGCTTGGCCTTCTCCACCGCGAGCGCGACCATGTGCACGATCTCGTCCCAGCTCTTCGTGTTCTGGAGCTCGAGGTTGATCTTGCTCTCGCCGAGACTGGTGAAGTGCCCGTGGCCTTCGATGAACCCCGGCATGGCGAACTGACCGCCGAGATCGATCACCTGCGTCGACGGCCCGACGTACTTCGCGATGTCGGCGTTCGATCCGAGCGCCACGATGGCGCCGTCGGCGCGCGGCCAGCGCCTGCGCTTCCGGCACGCGCGTCGTCGAGCGTCACGATGCGCCCGCCGCGCAGCACCAGATCCGCCGGCTCAGGCGCCGGATTCTGGAGACCGAGACCAAGGACGGCGGCGATCACAAGTAGGGGGACGGGTCTGTTTTTCACAGCAATCCTCAGGAACGGGACAGGCCTCTAAGGGGCAGTTGCCCCAAATACACGCGCAAAGTTACCACCAAAGACCTGCGCCTGAGACGCGGCGTCGAGACCCAGGCGCTCGAGGACGTCGCGCTGGGCGTCGAAGAGGCCGCGCTGCCAGCCGCGGGGGAAAAACGACGAGTCGGTGCCGAACAGCAGCCGGCCCGGTCCGACGACGTCCAGCGCGCGCGCGAAGACATCGGACAGGGTGAGCCCGTGGTGATAGCGCATCCAGCCATTCGAGCTGGACGTGTCGAGCAGGATGTTCGGCGCGGCGTCGGCGGCCATCAGGGCTTCGCGAAAGAGCCCGGCGCCGAAGTGCGGAATCACGACCGGCACTGCTGGATGGCGGACCGCCACAGCGGCGACCGCGAGCGGATCGCCGAGACGCAGATCGAACCGGCTCGGCGAGGCCGAGCTTCTTGCGCACGCCGACCGAGAGCACGCCGCAATGCACGAACACCGCGCGCCGGTGGCGCCCTGCGGAAGCAAACACGGCCTCGACAGAGTCGTCGTCCAGCCGCATGCGATGCATCGCCGGGAACAGGCAGACCGTCGAGAGACGGTGCTCGGCAAACGCGCGCTCGAGCCGGTCGCCCGCGTCGGGCGCGGCTGGATTGAACATGAACGCGCCGGCGAATCGACTGCCGTGGCGCGCAACGGCCGCCGCGACGGATGCTTCGTCGCCAGGCACGCTCGCGATCAACATCGCGCGCGTGACGCCGTGGCGATCCAGCTCGGCGACCCATCGATCCGCCAGCGCCTCGTCCGTGCCTGGCGGCTCCCAACCGAGCCGCTGTGGCAGCGCTTCCGCGGCGTCTTCCCCAACCGGCGGCGCGACGTCCCGGCCGAGCGTTCGAAAGAACCCGGACGAAAAGAAATGACAGTGCGAGTCGTTCATCAAGGCTTGCCTCTGAATCCCAGCTTTCGCTCGGCGTAGAGAAACGCCGGCAGCGACAACGCGGCCAGCGTCGCGGCGACGCCGAACGCCCAACGGAAACCGACGTGATGAATCAGCCAGCCCATCGCCGACGATCCGGTGCCGATGCCGGTGTCGAAGGCCGCGAGCATGGCGCCGAACGCCGCGCCGCGGCGAGACTGCGGCACGTGCACCATGACGTACGCGGTGTACGCGGGATACATCAGACCGAAGCCGGCGCCAAAGACCAGCGCCGCGGTCAGAAACGATCCCGTGCCTTGCGCGAGCGCGAGGAGCAACAGCCCGACGGGCGGCGCGACGAGACACGGCAGCAGCACCCGCCGGTGCCCGATGCCGGTCGAGCGATCGCCCGATCGTCAACCTGCCGATCAGGATCGACGCGGCCATCGCGGCGAGAAACGACCCGCGCGGCGTCACCTGCAGTGCATCGGCAAAGAACGCGGAGAAGCTCGTCAAGCCCCCGTAGCCGAACGAGATCAGCGCGAGCGCGACCGACAGCAGCAGCACGCGCCACTCGACGTATCGGTTGGCCGGTACGCTCGCGTGCGACTCGTCCGGATCACGGCCGAGCGCGCCGTGATGATCGTCGGGCAGGCGCCAGGCGATGATCGCCATGAGCAGATTCAGCACGGTCATCTCGACACACAGCGCGAACCAGCCGTGGCGATACACCCAGAAGCCGAGCGCCGGCGCGACGGCGATGGCGAAGCTCGACGTGAGCCCCCAGTACCCGAGCCCTTCGGCACGACGGCTTCGCGGAATCGTCGACGTCATGTAGGCGCCGGACGAGGAGAGCAGCCCCGACCAGAAGAATCCGTGAACGATGACGACGACCAGCAGGAGCCGGTGATCGGTGATCACCGCGTAACTGGCGGTAAACACCGCGAGCACGAGACTGACGGCGATCAGCACGTGCCGCTGGCCGACGCGGTCGCCGATGGAGCCAGTGAACGGCGCCGACACCGCCGACGAGTACGTCAGCAGACCGAGGAAGAGCCCGGCCGCCGCGGTGCTGCCGCCAAGCTCGACGACGTGATACGGCGCGGTCGGCAGGAGCTGGAACACGGACACGAACACCGTGAAGCTGTACGCGCACATGATGAAGAACCGGGGCGTGAACAGCGGATCGCGCATGGGGAAGACGAGTATACGAGACCGGTGCTGGGTGCTGGGTGCTGGGTGCGCTAAGATCCTCCCCATGCTCGTGCGTCCGTCCCGCATCTGGAAAGACCTGCCTGTCGACAAGCGCGTGCTCGCCGCCGACGCGTTCTGGCGCGACGATGAGGCCGAGAACATTCAGGTGCAGCACATCGAGGCGATTGTCGCGATCGCGAAGCGGCTGAACTTCCGGCCGAAGAGCGTGCAGGCGCTGCCGGTCGAGCGGCGCGCCCGACAGCTCGCGCAGTTGTCCGACGTCTCGGATGCGCTCGCGACGCGGGCCCTGATCTCGTATCACTTCTCGGCGCAGCGGCCGTTGATGGGCGCCTTTCTCGACGCGCTCGGCATCACCCACGACCAGGGCCTCATCACGGCTGAGGGCGTCACGCCGCCGGCCACCGAGGCGCTGTCTGCGGCTGCGGAGAAGGTTCGTGCCAGCTTCCCGCCCGACGACGTGATGCTGTATCTGAGGACACTGGCCGCGCTCGACGGCGAGACGTGGGTCAATCTCGAGCCACTGCTCCCGCCAAGTGCTTGATTCGCTGAGGTCTAGCGGGGTACGTGAATTGCTTTCCCGTCTGCAGATGGGCCCGCGGCGTCTTATCCTTGAACGAATGGTGTCGAGCCGGAGTGTGTGTGCCGCCGTGGTGACAATCGCCCTCGTCCTTCGAGCGGGCGGGCCGGTCATGGCACAGCAACAGCAGACCTCGCCGCCGCCGCCCCAGCTCCCCGTCACGGACCCGAACACCCCGGAGAATCTCGAACGCATCAAGAAGCTGATGACGCGGCCTCCCGCGCTCAAGATCGATGAAAACCGCCTTCGCTTCTACGTCGAGGTCCTTGGGAAGTGGCCGACGTTTGCGGAGTACATCGCGGGCGACGACCTCACGAAGGGTGCGGTGAAAGGCGGCGCGATGACGCACCAGGAATTCCTGAATCTGGTGACCCCGCGCGACCTCTACAGCACGGCGGGCATCAAGCCGACCGAGATGCTGCAGTTCGCGATCGTCAACTGGCTGGGCCACGAGCTCGCGAAGAAGGCGATCGAGAAGCTGCGCACGGCGTACGACGAACGGCAGATTCGCGAGATTCGGGAACGCATCGAGCGCGAGCTCGCGCTGCTCAAAGGGAAAGACAAGTAAGGCCTGCCTTCGCTCGCGAACCGCGCGAGCTTCGGCAAGGCAGGCTCATGACTTATCTCCGCTGACACGGCCCCAGATTCCGTTCCACGGCGGGATCACAATCGACACGGCGCCGTACGCGCGCGCCTGGCAGGCCAGCCGGATGAGCGGACGCTCGCCGTCCGTGCCCTGATACCCGAAGACCTTCATGCGCCGCCCTTCATCACGAGGAACGACGGGCGAGAGCTTCTCGGCACCGGCGAGGACGCCGACCCAGCACGTGCCGCACGAGGCCGCGCGGCATTCGACCGGGATCGGCCCTTCGTTCGGAATGCACCGCGGGTCCTTCGAACGGTATTCGCGCTTGTCCGCCTGCGCGGCGGACGCGATCTCCTGGTCGCTGATCACGGTGAAGGTCGCGTTCGGATCGTTCTCGTCGAACGTCACCGTCCATCGCTTGTTCACGCCGCGGGTGAATCCAAACAGTCCCTGCCAGTCGTCCTTCGCGCGCCGCTTCAGGACCTGATGCGGCGAGGCGACCCTCGCCTCCTCCGACAGGTGAATCTGACCGGGCGCGGCCGCGAACGCGGCGGGCCCGGCCTGGCGCAGCGTCATGAGCGCGACGGCCGCCATGCCGAGCAACCGCTCGCGATCGACTCTCGCCGTGCGGCACGCCGCGTCGGCGACCTGCGCGATGATCGCCGGAAGCGACGCCGGCCACTGGTCGGTCGACGCGACGGCGCTCTTGACCTGCGGCCAGAAACGGTGCGCAGTACAGGAACCGGTGCGAGCTGTCGATCTGATCGCTCAGGCGCCAGCGCCCCATGAGCCCAAGCGTCCTCGCGAGCGCGTCCGGATCCTCGGCGGCCTCGAGCGCGAGGTGCAGATCCAGCGGAAAGAACGCGAACCAGATCCGCGTCGCGTTGCGATCGATCTCGTGGATGTTCGGGGCCAGTGTCTCGACGGCATGACGCCAGTCGTCCAGAGCTGAAGCGGCACAAATCGCCGTGCAGACGTTCCATCGGGCCCTATTTTAGATGAGGCAATGGGGCAATGCTGTCCCTCACCTGCCCCTGACGACGATCGCGTCGCTGACGGGCCTCGGTCCTGCCGGATCCGACGGCCGGTTCACGATCTTTCCCCTCACCACCATCGTCGTCGAGCCGCCACCGTCGAGGTTGAGCGCGTCGCGGAGCTCCAACCGGTACGACAGCCGGACGAGGTCTGGCAAGGTCATGCCGATGCTGTAGTCAGGCTGGCGGCCGTCGATGGCGACGAGCCAGATCTGCCCGCGGCGATCGACACCGATCATCGTCCGCGGGTGGCGCGTATAAATGAATGTCTCGAGGAGGCTCTCGGTCTCGCGCCAGTTCGTGATCGTCTGGCCCCTTCTTCTGAGGAGACCCGCGCCGCTGATGACGTGCAGCGCGTCCTCGAGGGACTTCGCGGAAAGGCCGTGAATGGTTCGCCACGACGTCGCGAGCGTGACATGGGTGCCGACCGCGAGCGCCGAGAGCGGGACCGGCGGATCGAGACCGCCATAGGACAGGACCGCGCCGCCGCGAGGAATGGGCGTGCGGCCGGCATCGCGATGGATCCCGGTGACCTGCAGCGGGCGCCCCCCTAACACCCACTCGACGCCATTCGCCGCAGTGTCGGTGTCCGGATGATACGACGGCGTGAACATCATCAGCTTTCCACGCTCGCGCGTTGTGTCCACGCCGTCGATTGGCACGGTGTGGTCGCCCCCCGCAAACTTGAAGCTCAGGCTCATGCGCGCCGATGCCTGATCGAACTCGAGCTCGAGTTTGCCCTTCGCCGGTTCCTTGATTGCGACGATGCCGCGCACGACCGAGCTGTCGCTGACCAGTTCCCCGGCGACCTTCAACACGCCAATCGGTTCGCCATTGCGACCATTGAAGAACCCCGCGTTCACCGCGGCCACCGCCTGATACCGCGCGGCAATGCCATCGACGCGCTCCGCGTCCATGACCTCACCGTTCGACAGGCCGCTCGCCAGAGTCACGCGGGCCGGATCCAGGCGAAGCATGTAGAGCGCGATCGGACCGGCGCGATCGACCAGCGACACGTCCGTCGACTTGAACAGATCGATGCCCGGCGCGACGGCTTCCGGGATCCCGAGCCAGGAGACCTGCGCCGAGAGGCTGGCCCAGGCGAGGAAGCAGAGGAGTACGTAGAGCGGGCCGGGCTTTGGCCCGCTGCGGACGCAGGGCGGGCCGGGCTGCGGCCCGCCGCAGACGTAGCGCGGTCCGGGTTTCGGACCGCGCCCGGCACGCCTCTCGCTCTTACTCGCGGTCATGACTCATAGACGTCCGCCTCGTCTACCGGGCTTCGATTATCTCGGATGTCATAGATACTTCGTCACTTGCTGCGCACTCGACCGTCATCGCGCCTTCGTCGCTCCCGAGGTCGTGCACGAACTCACCGTGCAGATCCTGCAATGCTGTCAACATCGGGAGTTTGCAATTCTTGCGTACGTCTTCATGCCGGATCATCTCCACCTGCTGCTGGAAGGCTTATCGGCACCAGCTGATTTTCGTGCGCTCATGCGGAGCGTGAGAAAGCGGACGACGATTTGCTATGAGGCGCTGACCGGGACGGCCCTCTGGCAGGACGGCTACTTCGAACGCGTGCTGCGAAGAGACGAAGATACGCCGTCCGTCATCGACTACGTGCTGGCGAACCCCATGCGCGCCGGTCTTGTCGAAAGAGCGGTGGATTACCCGTTCAGCTGGGCGATTACGGTGGAGTCGCCGTAGGACGGGCCGGGTGCGTTGCTCCTGTAGGGCGGGCCGGGCTGCGGCCCGCCGTCGGATCGCGGCTTACAAACCAAGCCGCGCTACTTAAAGGTCACGCTCTCGATCTTCGCGCCCTCGAGCACGCGATCGAGGACGTCCAGTCCCATGACGACGCGTCCGAAGACGGTGTAGTCGTGGTCGAGGCGCGGAAGATCGACGAGATCGATGAAGATCTGCGCGTCGCCGGTGTCGCGGCCGCGCGTGGAGATCCCGACGGCGCCGCGTACGTGCGGCCGCCAGCCAATCTCGTCGCGGAGGTAGCGCGGAGTGGCGCCGGCGTATTCGTTGGCGCCGGGGCTGCCGCCCTGGATGACGAAGTTCGGCACGACGCGATGGAACGTCAGCCCGTCGTACCGGCCCGCGCGGGCGAGGGCAACAAACCGCGCGATCGTCACAGGCGCCTGGTCGTGGTACAGCTCGAGCACCATCACGCCGAGGCCCTCGATCTTGATCGTGGCGGTTTTCGGCAGCGCCGCCATCTCGGACTCGCTCGGCTGAAATGGATAACGGACCTTGTGGTCGGAGGGGCCGGCAAGGACAGCCGATTCGGGCGTGGTGGACAGCGTGCGGAACGCTTTCCCAGCCGCCGCACGGATTTTCTGATCGTAGTCGTAGGAAAACGCGGCCACTTCCATCGCGCGTCCTGGCGGCAGCAGTTCTTCGAGCCGCTCGATGATGGCGACACGCGTATCGCGGGATGTGTCCGTGGCTGACGAGGTCAACCGCCGGAATGTCTGGAGCAGCGCTTCGCCGACCTCCTCGCGTCTGGCCGCCGGCGTGCCTCGCAGCGATATCGCGGCCGTGCGAATCAGCTGATAGTCGTCCGTCTTGAGCGCCTCAATCGCGGCATCGGTCACCGCCGCGCTCTTGATCCGAACGAGACCGCCGAGCGCCGCGTCGCGCACGTTGGGCTCGCGATCGCCGGACAACGCAACGAGGGCCGCTTCGTTCGACAGCAGGGCCGAGGCAGTCGCAGCCGTGGCTCGCACCTGCCAGACAGGATGTTCGACGGCCGACTGGATCCGCACCTTCGCGTGATCCGTGCTCACCCGCGAGAGCGCCGCGAGCGCGCGCGCGGGCACGTGCCACTGGTCGAAGCTCTCGGGCCGCCGCAGCTCGTCGGCCCAGTTGATCACGGGCTTGAGCACGGCCTCCGCGTCAGTGCAGTCCGGCGGCAGGACGTCCAGGGCCCGCAGGACGACGGCTTTCGCCGTGTCCTCGAAGAAATGCGCGATCGGCGCGCACTGGTGCGTCCGCAGCGCGTGACGGCCGATGGCGGCGAGCAGATCGTAGCGAACCTGAAACGCCTGATCCCGGACGAGAAGCTCTCCGATACGGCCCATCTCGTCGTCGGCCAGATCGAGCCGCAGCGCGACGAGCCGGCGCACCTGCCAGTCGGTGTCACGCGAGGCGCGCACGAGCGTCGTCGTGTCGTCGTCGCGCGCGACCTGCAGCGCACTCATGGCCAGCCGCCGGATACGCGCGTACGTCTCTTCATTCCCGCCCGAGAGCGCGAGCTCCCGGAGCCGCTGGCGCACGGGGAGGCTGACCGGGCGCTTGGCATTCTGGCGGATGAGGACCTCGAGCCCTTTGACTGCGCCGAGCATCCGGGTCGGATCGCGCGGATCGGCCGCTCTCGACGCGGCGACGAGAGACGCCTCCACCTCGTCTCGCATCACGTCGTCCGTGTAGCGCAGCCGGCCGAGCGTCTCGAGAATGGTCGCGGCGGTCTCGCTGTCTTTCTCCCGGCTGAGGCAGGCCTCGAGCTCCGCGCGAGCGCCCGTGATGACGTGCCGATCGGGTGTCGCTCCTCCGCCGTACTCGCCCGGAATACCCGAGAGCGACGTCCCGATCGCATACGCCACCTCGCGACGGACTCCCGGATTCGCCTCCGTGACGAGCAGGCGAGGAAGCATGCCAGGCTGCCATCGCTTCGCCATCGGCATGGTTTCGAGGACGATCGCCTGCGGCGTCGCACGCCGGCGTAATCTTCACGCTCTCAGTGACGACTCCGACGAGACCCGGATCGCTCGTCGACCTGCCGCCTGGACGGCCAGACGGCGCAGCTCGGGACTCGGCGAGCGCAGCGGCCGCGGCAAGAACTTCGGCTTCGCGCACCTCGCGATGTTCTGTGGTGTGACCTGAAGGGCACGGAGTCCACAACCGCCCATCGCCGGCAAGCACGGCCGTGTCCCATCGCAACGGGATGGGTGGAACTGTCTCGTCCACTCCGCACGTGAAGAACGGCTTGCCGAGGTCGATGCCGAGTGGGGCCTGGTCAGCAACCTCGCCGAGGCCGAGACCGCGCCCGAGTCCCACGTCCAATCCCGCGCGCGTCTCGAACGGCGCTGCCAGCGTTTCGAGGCGCCGTCCGAACTCCGGCGTCGGCGTGCCTACGACAAGACGCGAAGCGCTGCGCACTGCTTCGCCGTACCACTTGCGCCAGGCGTCAACGATCGTCTTCTCGCGCGCGTGTGCCGCTTTCGGATCGCGATCGGCGGCCGCAAGTTTTTCGCCATCCGTTTGCTCGAGCGCGATGCGGGTGCGCCCAGCGGCTGCAACGACCTCCGCCGCGGTCGTCGCCTGTGCCTCGTTCGCCGATGCCAGGAACCACGCCGATGCGGCGACGGCGACGCCGACGTTCTTCATCTCAGCCGGGCTCGTCTTGTCCGGCGTGTCGAAGTTGGTGTGGTAGTAGCGATCCGTGAAGTGCCAGTCGAGCACCGACGGAATGCCCGCGCTTCCGAACACGGTGTGATCGCTGCCGCCCTCGTAAGGATTCGTCTTCACGACCCAGCCGGTCTTGCGTGCGACCCGCTGGCAGACGGCCAGGTGAATGTCGTTGATGAGATCGCCCTTGAGTTGATCGGCGCGCACGTTGCCGCGGCCCCACTCGGTGTGCGGATCCCACGGCCGGTCCCAGACCGCACCGGGATCCGGATGGCGTTCGATCAGAAAGCTCCCGCCGGTCTTCGAGACGTCCTCGCCCGTCATGTCGAGCGAGAACATGTACTTCACCTGCTTCGCTTCCTCCGGATGGCGCCGGAGCCACTCGCGGCTGCCGCCGATTTCGGTCAGGAAGAGAAACGTCAGGGTCCGCGCCGGCGCCGGGATCTTGCCCTGCCGGACGGCGGACGCGAGCGCGACCGCCAACTCCGCGAGCGTCGCCACGCCGCTGGCGTTGTCGTTCGCGCCAGGCTCCTGCACGTGCGCGGCGAGCACGATGCGCTCGTTCGGCGCCGTGCGGCCAGGAATCTCGGTCACGAGCGTGCGAACGGGGTTGTTCGCGAACGTGCGAGGAGATCGTGACGCGGACAGACACCGGATCGCGGTCGACGGGTTCGCGGCCCACAGGATCGCGCCCCACAAACCGGGGCGCGCTACGTATGGCTGCGCGCAGCCGTGCCGCCGCGCGAGGCGACGCCTTGAATCCAAACGCTTTGCGCGCCTCGTCGTACGGGACGCTGCCCCACTGCAGGATGTCCCATTCGTCGCGCGGCGTCGGTTTCGTACCCGGCGGATCGGGACTGATGTAGCTCGCCAGCGCAGGCGAGACGACTCCGATCGCGCCATGCGTGACGACGGCGCGCCGCCACAACTGTCCGACGTCGGCATCGCCAAGAACCACGGCGCCCTTGAGATCCTTGCCGGCGTAGTCCTCGTCCCGGTCGCCACGCCCGACATCGACGAGCGGCGCGACGACCCCGCCCGGTGCGGTCGAGAACGAGTTGATACAGAGCGCCAGCCGCTCCTTCTCTTTCGACAGCACGACATCGTCTGGCTGGCCTTTGCGAACGAGTGCGAGCGTGGCGAGGGAGTGATCCCAGGCCCTCAGGACCTCGGAGGTCGTTTCCCACCCAACGTTCATGGAAACGACCTCCGAGGTCTTCTTCAGTCTCTCCGCCACCCGGTCGAGCGACGCGTCATACCCGGCGTTGCCCGGGAGCCGCCAGTACTGACTGATGAACTCCACGTGGCTGAACGCGGCACGATCGTCGTAGGCGCTCCAGAGCGCGTCGATGATCGGGTCGACCGTCGCCGAAAAGACCTCGGAGGTCGTTTCGGTTTGCAGCCCGCCCGAAACGACCTCCGAGGTCATCGCCAGTGCAAGCAACCAACGTCTCACCGCACGGCCTCGGCGGGCGCGACCTTGCCCGAGTACTCGAGCATCTGGCGCTCGAGATCTTCCGGATACGAGATGCGAACGTCCGTGATCTCGCCCGCCGTGTCGAAGACGGCGTCCAGCTTCGGCTGCACGAAGCCGGTGTACGACGGCAGGTTCAACCGATCCACGCGGGCAACGATCTCGTCGCGCAGCGCCGGGTCGAAGTGAATGCCGAACTCCTCGAACAGCGCGCGGGCGGCGTCGTAGTCGCCTTCCGACTTGATGCGCTGAACTTCCGCAAGCAGCCGCCCACTGCCTTCCCGGAAAGCCACGGGGTCCACCATCGCGTAGTAGGTCTTCCCGTCGCGCCGCCGCACCTCGATCGCCTTCGTGTTCGCGAGCAGCCAGTTCACGATCATCTGCCGGTTGCGCATGTGATCTTCTTCGATCGTGGTGCCCTGACGGACACGGCGAAGCTGCTGGAGCGCATTCCGCGCGTACGCTTCGTATTCGGCCTGCACGATCTCGGCCTGATGCTCCTCGGGCACCATGCCGATCTCGGCGATCTTGCGATCGGGCAGGAAGTAGAGCGCGACGAGGTCGGCGCGAGTTTCCTCGAGCGCCGAATACTGCTCCTTCAGCGCAAGTTGCGGCTGGCCTTCCAGGTGATCGGCGACGCGTCCCGATCCGTGGCCGAGCACCTCGTGAATCGCCGTCGTGACTTCGCCCGCGACGGCGCCCCATTTTTCTGCGCGCCCCACCTCGTCCTCGGACCAGGAGAACTCGCGGCGGTAGGCCGGTAACTGCGCCTTGTCGTAGGCTTCGTTGATGTTGGCGAGCGAGACCGACTTGCTGCCGTGCGCCTCGCGAATGCGCTGATCGTTGGGCAGGTTGATCCCGATCGCCGTCATCGGCCCGGCTTCGCCGGTCTCGACGACCACGTCGATCGCGCGCGCCGAGACGCCGACGACATCGGACCGCCGCCACCGCGGATCCCACGGCATGCGCACCTCGAACCACGCCGCGGCGTCCGCCAGCCGGCGCAGGCTCTCGGTCTTCTCCTGGTTCACGTAAAACACGAGCGCTTCCCAGGCGCCCTTCACGCCCCGCGCGTCGAGATAGACCTCGATGAACCCGTTGATCGTGTCGACCGGCGAGTCCTTGTCCTCGACCCACGCGACGTCGTACGTCACGCGGTCCTCGTTCTCTCCCGTCTCATAGAAACGGATCAGCGCTTCGAGCGCGCGCCGCATCGGCGGCGGCGCGATCGTCACGGCGGCCTGGAGGTGCCTGACGACGCGCGAGATCTCGTCGGTGTAGCGGCCTGCGACACGGCAGACCTCCTCGACAAGGTGGCCGTTCTGCTTCACCAGCCGCGAGTTGAGCCCGTACTGCTCGGCGAATCCGTCGAGATCGGCCATCGTCACGCCGGAGTACAGATTGTTGGCGGAGGACGCCAGGATGTCGCGCCCTTCCCCTGGTGTCTTGTGCGTGACGAGCGGGTCGACGTCCGGACTGAAGAACGCCTCGTGCAGCCGCTCGAGCATCGCCGCCACCGACTCGCCCTGGCGCAGTGGAAACCTGGCGCCGTTCCGGGCAGCGATCTCCGCCGCGCCGCGGAACGCGTCGGGCGCGCAGCGGAGCACGAACTTTCGCGCCGTGATGTTCACGTGCGGGCCGGAGTTGATCCAGAAGAGCTTCGTGTAGCGCCGGATCTCGGCCAGGAGGTCAGGCGCGATGCCCGCCGGGTGCGTGACGATCTCCTCGATGATCTCGCGCATCTCGAGCGCGTGGCGGTAGCGCTGATCGAAGTAGATGTCGCGGCCGGCGAGTGCCGCCTGATAGAGATGCCAGGTGAGGACCTTCTGATCGAGCGGCAGCGCGTCGAACCCGTCGGCGTAATACTGCACGACGGCGGCGTCGTCGATCTGTTCGAGCAGGTAGCGTCGGGACATCAGAGATCTATTTTCTCCTGATGGCCGGGCGTCTTCACCTTCCACCCCAGCTCCCGCTCGATACGTTGCTTGAGCAGGTCCATGGGGGCGGGCTCGCCGTGAACCAGACACGTCAGCGCCGGCGGGCGCGAGAAGCCGCGCAGCCACTGCAGGATCTCGTTCGAGTCGGCGTGCGCGGACATCGAGTCGATGGCCTCGATGCGAGCCGCTGCCGGAATCTCCTGCCCGTGGATGCGCGTGAACTTCGCGCCGTCCTTGAGCGCGCGCCCGCGGGTCCCGGCCGCCTGGTAGCCGGCAAAGAGCACGGTGTTCCGCGGATCCGGCAGCGCGCGCGCGAGGTGATGCAACACGCGGCCGCCCGTCGCCATGCCGCTCGATGAGATGACGATCGACGACTCGGTGGATTCCTGCACGTTGCGGGACTGCTGGATGCTCGTCACGACCTTGAGCTTCGCGGTGCAGAACGCGCACAGCCGCCGCTCGTTCGCGGTCCTGGTGCCGTTCACCGCGACCGCGGTGCTCATCTCGGGATCCAGCTCATCCAGCCGTTTGCGGTAGTGCTCGAGGACCGTGGCCGCCATCGGACTGTCGACGTAGACCGGCAACAATGGAATCTGTCGCCGCTCCTCGAGGAAATTGATCCAGTAGAGCAGCTCCTCGACGCGACCGAGCGCGAACGCCGGGATGATGATCTTGCCGCGCCGATCGGCCGTCTGAGTGATGATGCCGGCCAGCGCGCGCCCCTCATCGTCCGCTTCGTGAACACGATCGCCGTACGTGGACTCGACGAGCAGCACGTCCGCGTCGCCGCCGGGCGATGGATCCGGCAGCACGGGCCGGCCGAACCGGCCGAGATCGCCGCCAAACAGGATCGTCTTGCCCGTGGACTCGACCCGTACCCGTGCGTAGGCCGATCCGAGCAGATGACCGGCGCCGATGAACTCCGCCGTGACGCCCGGCATCACGGGCACCGGACGCTCGTACCCGACGGGCTGGAGCATCGTCATCGCACGCTGCGCTTCCTCGACGGTGTACAGCGGCAGCGCAGGCCGATGGCGTGTATACCCCTTGCGGTTGGCGCGCTCGGCGTCTTCTTCCTGAAGCTTCGCGGAATCGGCCAGCACGACGCGCGTGAGCTCGGCGGTGGCCGGCGTGCAGAAAATGTGGCCCTTGAATCCCTGGCCGACCAGGCGCGGCAGAATCCCGCAGTGGTCGAGGTGTGCGTGCGTCAGCACGATCGACTCGATCGAGTCGGCGCGCACGGGCAACGCCTGCCAGTTCCGCTCGCGCAGATCCTTCAGCCCCTGAAACAGCCCGCCATCGACGAGCACGCGGTGCCCGTGCACCTCGAGCAGATGCTTCGATCCCGTCACCGTCCGCGCCGCGCCGAGAAACGTGAGCGTCATTGCCTCATTGCCCCATTGCCCCATTGCCTCATTACGAGATCATGCGAAGTATCCAACTGTTCCCCCTGTATGCCAGAAGAGCACAGTATCATCGCGCCGGAATTCGCCGTCGCGGATCCGCCTGATCAGTCCCGCCATGGCCTTCGCCGTGTACACCGGATCGAGCAGCACGCCTTCGCGCCGCGCCGTGAGCTCGAGCGCCGCGCTCGATGCCGCGGTCGGGATGCCGTAGCCGTCGCCGACCTCACGATCGTCCACGTCGACGTTCGAGTCTGCGCCGACGCTGGCCGGCTTCGCGCCGAGCCGCCCGGCGATTCCCTGGATCAATCCGGAAATCGTCTGCCTGAGAGCCGCTGCCGGATCGTCTGCGCTCACGCCGAGGATTCTCGCGGACAGACCAAGCAGCGCGCACCCCGAGATGAGGCCCGCCTGTGTCCCACCGGACGACGTCGAGTGCACGATGACGTCCGGCTTGAGCCCGGCGGTCGCGACCTCGACGACGCCGCGGGCAAAGCCCAGCGCGCCGGTGGGCGTCGACGCGCCGAGCGGGACGACGAACGGCCGTCCGCCGCCCTCGCGTATCTCGGCGGCCGCGCGCTCCATCGCCGGCGCGCGCTCGTCCCGGCTCGTCACGTAGCGAATCTCCGCGCCGAATAATCGATCGAGACGCGCGTTGGCGGTGGGCGCGGGCTCCGGCGCGCCGTTCAGGACGAGAACGACGCGCATCCCCAGCGCCGCGCCTGTTGCGGCCGTCACCCGGGCATGGTTCGATTGCGTCCCGCCGCACGTGATGAGGACGTCGCTTCCGGCCGCGCGCGCTTCGGCGGCCACCGTCTGCATCTTCCGTACTTTGTTGCCGCCGAGGCCGAACGACAGCAGGTCGTCGCGCTTCATGAACAGCCGTGGACACGACGGCCCGAGCGCGTCGCGCAGCCGCACGAGCTCGTCGACGGGCGTGGGATGGGGCGCGAGTACCACAGCCGGCAGCGACATCAGCGTGGCAAGGGCGCTAGCCATGGGCCAGACAATATTAGTGGGACGCTGCCCTGTCAGGCACGAGGCACTGGGCACTGGGCACTAGGACGGCTTGTGTCTTGCGCCAGTGCCCAAGGCCCAGCGCCCAGCGCCTGACAGTTGTCTATACTGCCCTGATGCTTCCCCGCCGGCAGAGCGCGCTGGTCCGCGCGCTTCACGCGTCGTCGCCGATCATGTCCGTCGAGCTCCGGCCGCCGCGCGCCGAGCTCGATGCGGCGGCGGGGATGGACGCGTGGATCGATACGTACCATGCCGTACGCGGTCTCGTGCGCAACGACACGTTCGTGTTCCTGACCGACAGCGCGGTCGGCGCGCGCGAGGAGCACAATCTGCGGCACCTCGTCATCAACCTCGGCACCGACGTCGCGCGCGAACGCGTGGTCCCGTTTCTCACCACGAAGCACTCGCTGGACTTCTGCCTGTCGTACGCCGAACGCGCCTGGCAGGAAGGCTTTCCGTCGCTGGTCGTCCTCGGCGGCGATCGCTCGGTCGGACCGCCCCGGTGCGTCGGGCATGCGTGGCAGTTGCGCGAGGCGATCCGCGAGCACGTGCCGGAGCTGTCGCTGGGCGGCTGGGCCAATCCGCACGCCGACGCGTCGAAGCAGGTCGACTTCGTCTCCGATGGCCAGTTCACGGGCGAGTTCTTCCTGACGCAGGTCGTCTCGCACCACGATCGACCCGCCGTCGAGCGTTTCACGGCCGAGCTGGCTCGAAGACAAGTCAACCTCCCGGGAATCTTCGGCGTGTTCTTCTATCGAAGCGCCAACGCGCGAACGCTCTCGACGCTCCGGCAATTCCTTCCGGTGCCGATCGACGGCCTCACGCGAGAGTTTCAGGAGGGCGCGACGGCCGAAGAAGTCTGCGCGCGGACGATCCGCGCACTGCGCGACGCCGGCGTTCGCCATTTCTACGTGTCCAACCTGCCAGTCGGACGCGCGCGGCCGACGCTGGCGAAGATCCTGCAGCTGGTCTGAATCGCAGTTTCAGCCTCAAACACCCCCAAAATCTCACCGTGAAGGATGAAGACGTGAGGCTCTTCATGCCTTCAGGCTTCACGGTGAGTTTTTCAAATCTGAGAACCAGTAACCAGAGGGCTGCGATCGCAGATTCTTCAATCGTGGACCGCCCGGGCCCACAGAAACACGCTCGTGGCATTGGCGTACCGATTGCACTCCAAAGCCACATGCTCTATTCCACGCCGCTTGCGAAAAAAGTCATTGGTTGCGCAATTGAAATCCACGAAACGATCGGTCCCGGACTGCTGGAGTCGGCCTATGAGGAGTGTCTTGCCCACGAACTCAGTCTGAACGGGCTGCAGTTCGTTCGTGGCGCGCCGCTTCCGCTTGTGTACAAGGGCGTTGAGCTTGATTGCAGCTACCGCATCGACCTTCTTGTTGAGCGGGAGATCCTCCTCGAGCTCAAGGCAGTCGAACGCATTCTGCCGGTTCATACGGCCCAGGTCATGACGTATCTGAACCTTCTCGGCGTCCGGCAAGGCCTGCTGATCAATTTCAACGCTCGCCGGCTCGTCGACGGACTGAAAAGCATCCTGTGGACACCTCCAGTGCCTCCGACATGAGGGCTCGCCTCGCGGTCCGTGAGCCTGCCGACCTGAGTCTTCACGGCTTCAGTCTTCACGGTGAATGCTTTCCGGTCTGGCGCAAGAGTCTGTCGGTCTTTTCCGCTTTTCTTAGCAGGAGGATAGTTCGCCGGCGACCATGTCGATGCCGCTTACCCCAGCTCAGTGGCAACGGCTCGAGGAGCTTTACCACGCGGCGCTTGCCGTGCCTGCGGCGGATCGTGGAGGGCTGCTCGACCGTGCCTGCGCCGATGATCCCGTCCTGCGCCAGGCAATTGACGAGCTCATCGACTCCGATTCGGACTCAGACGGGTTTCTCGAGGGCCCGCCTGACCTGCCGGATCTCGCACAAAGACTGGCCAGGCTGTTTGGTGACTGATACAGGGCATCAGCCTGTCAGCCCGGTCCCCCACTCCCCTTCGAACACGAAGTCGCCAAGCGGCCGGCGGCTGCGCGGCGACCGTTCCGCCTCGCGGTGCTTGTCGATCTCGAGGGAGTCGGGATCGCCGGCGTAGCCGATCGCCATGACGACGAAGGGATCGAACGGCTCGGGCACCCGGCACGCGTCGCGGACGAGGTCTCGATCGAACCCCGCCATCTGCCGGACCGCCAGACCTTGCGCTGTGGCCTGCAACGTGAGCAGCGACACCGCCTGACCGGCGTCGTACGGCGCGAGCGGATTCGCGCGGCCGCTCTGCTCCAGCGTCAAGCGAACCGCCACGAGCGCGAGCACCGGCGCCTGGCGCGCCCACGCCTGGTTTTTCGGGATGAGCGAATTGAGCAGGGCGTCACGTGCTTCCGGCGATCGCCGGCGATCGCCGACGACGAACCGCCACGGCTGCTCGTTGCCCGACGACGGCGCCCAGCGCGCGGCTTCGAACAGACGAAGCAAGTCGTCGCGCGCGACATCGCGCGACGAATCGAACGCGCGCGGGCTCCACCGGTCGCGAATCAGCTCATGGATTTCATGATCGGCACGGGCGGCTTTCGGATGATGAACCATTACTCAATCTGCAATCGGGGAATGGGTAATCGGCAATGGCAGATCCATTGGCAATCGGTAATGGGAATGGCGAATGGTAAATGGGAATGGGCAATGGGAAATCGGCAATGGATATTGGCAATCGACAATGGTAGGTCGGCAATCGGTTGGCGCGTTCCATTGGCGATCCCGATTACCCATTAGCCATTTCCATTGGCGATTTCCATTGCCGATTGCGGGTTTCCATTACCGATTACCCATTTCCCTGCCACTGCCCATTGCCAATTCCCCGATTGCCGATTGCCGTCGTCAAGTTTCCCCGAAATTGTGGCCTATGATCGTGCCGATGGCCAGTTATCTCGACAGCGTGCCGTTCTCCGGCATTATCCGGATTCGCGACATGATGTACTCGGTCGACCGGCCGTACCGGCTCGACCAGGGGGACGTCAGCTTCGACGCGCCTGAGTCGGTCAAGGCGGCGCTCATCCAGGGAGTACACGACAATCGGTCGCACTACGTCCAGACGACCGGCATTCCCGCGCTGCTGAATCTGCTCGTCACCAAGCTGACGGAAAAGAACGGCATCCCGGTCGGCGGACCCGACGACGTCATGGTGGCCTCCGGCGGAATCCATGCGCTGTTCGCGGTCTTCCACGGTCTCCTCGAGCCGGGTGACGAAGTGCTCCTGCCCGACCCTGCCTGGCCGCCCGCGCCCGGCGGCATCCTGTTCGCCCGGGCCGTACCTGTGCGGTACGAGCTCCACGAATCGCGCGGCTGGCGGCCGGATCTCGAAGAGATGCGGCGTCTCGTCACCGCGAAAACGCGAGCCATCTACGTGAACTCGCCGAGCAATCCGACAGGCGGCGTGCTCACGCGCGAGGATCTCAACGGAATCGCCGATCTCGCCCGCGAGCGGGATCTCTGGGTCATCTCGGACGAGGCCTACGAGGACGTCGTCTTCGACGGACAGGAGCAAGTGAGCATCGCGTCGCTGCCCGGGATGTACGAGCGCACGATTCCCGTCTACACGTTCAGCAAGACCTACGCGATGACGGGGCTGCGCCTCGCCTACCTTGCCGTGCGCGATCGCGCGCTCGCGGATCGCTTTCGAAAAGTCCTCTTCTACACCGTCTCCAACACGTCATCTCTCATTCAGTACGGCGGGATTGGAGCCCTCGAGGGATCGCAGGACGTGGTGGATGAGTACCGTCGCGAACTGGCCGCCCGGCGCGAGCTGTTCTATGCGGGAATCCGCGACGTCGCCGGCGGCGTGCTCAGCGGGGCACCGCCCGCCGGCGCGTTCTATGCGTTTCTGAAGATCGATCCGGCGTGGCGATCGCCGCTGCCGGATCCGCCGGCGTCGGCGTCATGGGCGATGGCGGAGTTCCTGATCAGGAAAGGACGCATCGGCTGCGTGCCCGGCGTCGACTTCGGTCCGCACGGCGAAGGTCACGTCCGCTTCTGCTTCGCGCGCGATCGGTCGGAGCTTCTTGGGGCGATCGACTCCATGCAATCGCTCATCGGAGAGCACGCCTCAGCTCAGATGTCTGCCACCGTCCACGCGGATGGTTTCTCCGGTGATGAAGTCTGAGTCGACGAGGGCGAGCACGGCTTTCACGATTTCCTCGGGCCCGCCCCAGCGGCCGAGCGGCGTGGCGCGCTCGACGGCCTCCGCTTCTTCCTCCGTCGTCTCGGGCGGCGCGAGGATGGGGCCGGGCGCAATCGCATTGACGAGAATCTGATCGGCCGCGAGCTCGAGCGCCAGCGCTTCGGTCAGCGCCTTCACCCCGGCCTTGGCCACGTAGTACGCGAGATACCCCTTGTAGCGGGGCCGGCCGCTTGCCGCGACCCAGTCGCAGAAGTTGATGATCCGGCCGCCGCCGGCGCGCCGCATCAGCGGCACGGCGGCATGCGAACAGACGAACGACCCGCGTAAATCGATCGCGAGCTGTCTGTCCCAATCGGCGGTCGCAAGCTTGTCGTACGGCACCGAACGATAGATCGACGCCATGTTCACCAGCACGTCGAGCCGGCCGAATTCGCGATCGACGGCCGTCACGAGCGACGTGACGTCGGCATCCTTCGAGACATCCGCCTGGACGACGAGCGCGCGCCGGCCGTGCGCGCGAACCGCGGCGGCGGCTTCGTCCGCTTCGTCCTTCGAACGGTTGTAGACGAGCGCGACGTCGGCCCCGCGTTCCCCGAGCGCCGCCGCCACGACGCCGCCAATGCGTTTCGTGCCGGTCAGGAGCGCGACGCGGTCGGTGAGCTGCACTCAATCGATACTATCGGCAATCGGGGAATCGGCAATGGGCAATGGCAGAGAAATCGGTAATTGGCAATGGAAATGGGTAATGGCTAATGGAAATGGAAAATGGTTAATGGGCACTGGCGGTTTGGCAATTGGCGATGCCCATTACCCATTACCGATTCCCATTGCCGATTGCCCATTGCCGATCTCCATTACCCATTACCCCATTTCCATTAGCCATTGCCGATGTCTGTGCCATTGCCGATTGCCCATTGCCCGATTGCCGATTATCGACCTCTCAACCGCGCTCGCCCGGCGGCCATAGCTGCTGCCGACTTCGCGCGGTGGCCGTCGATTGAAAAGTCACCGCCTCCCGCGAAGGCGAGGACGGCGAGGCTGCCGATGAGGATGAGCGCGTACTCGTAGCCGTGGCCGCGTGTGGCGTCGTTCACCCAGTTCAGGAAGAATCCCCACTTCGCGTGTTCCTTCCAGATGAGGATCACGAGATAGCCGATGAGGGCCGACGCGGCCCAGCGTGTGAGGAACCCGACGCTGATCAGGACGCCACCGACGAGCTGGATCGCGCCGGCGAGGACGGCCATCAGCACGCCCGGCTCGAGCCCGACCGACGAGAAGTGCGACGCGGTGTTCGACAGCCCGCCGGGGCCGATCCCCGGTCCGCGGAAGTAGCCGAAGAGCGTGTGGGCGCCGTGAACGGCAAACACGACCGCCAGGGTCAGGCGCAGGATGGCCAGCCCAATGGCAGTCATGGCCGGAGATTGTGCCATTAATTGGAAGTAGGGACGGCGGGGTCCCGACGAGTGACCCGCCTCCGCCGGCGGAGCCGGCTACGGCGAGGCCTCGCCGTAGCTACGCGAAGGCGGGGCGCGTAAGGGTGCGGCGGGGACGAAGTCCCCCCGCGATTCAGCGAACGAGCGGGAGCGAGTGAGCCGCGCGAACGGAGTGGGGATCGTGGGGCCCCGCGAGTGAGCGCGTCAGGGGGGTGCGGCGGGGACGAAGTCCCCCCGCTCTCAAAAGTAGAACGTCACCCCGGTCGTCCACATCGATCCCTGGTGGGTGAGCTTGACCTTGTCCAGCCCGGGGATGATCGAGCCGCCCGGTATGTTGATGGGCTGATCCTCCAGGACTTCCGGAGTGCCCCACTTGACGAAGCGATAGCGATAGTCCAGGAAGAACGCGATGTGCCGCCCGAAGAACACTTCGCCGCCGAGGCCGACGTGCACGCCGAACTTTCGCTCGCTCGTGCTGGCCGTGACGCTCGGCAGGCCGCCCACCGTCTCCACCGTCCGCGAGTAGAGGCCCGCGCCGCCCAGGAGGTACGGCGCGATGACGGTCCGGACCGGGAAGATCAGAAGCGACCCCTGCAGAGGCGTTTCACGGATTTCGAGCGTGCCGGCCTCGTTGAGGTAGCTTCGATAGTCGAGCGAGGCCTCGAGCGCGACGTGCTTGCTGCCCATTCGGAGCGACCCGCCGAAAAACCGTTCGGCCGGAGTGCCAGTCCCCACGTTGCCCTTGACGAAGGAGAGGTGGGGCCCGATGCCGAACCCCTGTCCCATCACCTGTGCGGGAACGGCCAGCAGAGCCGCCGCGATTCCGAGACTGACTGCCACGCGTCGCATAGTGCCCTCCACTTGGCTGGCCGGGACGCACCCGGCCGCTTCACACAATTTCTCGGCTCGGACGAGGCAGACCTTTACGCAGAGGGTAAGATCCGCCTGTGCCGACCGCCACGAACGCCATCCGCGCGTCCGCCCGGGTCCGCGGCTTCACCTACGCCATCCGGAATATCGTGGTGGAAGCGAAGAAGGTCGAGGCAGCGGGCCGCCGCGTGCGCTACCTGAACATCGGCGATCCGATTCCGTTCGGTTTCCGCACGCCGCCGCATCTCATCGAAGCCGTGGCGAAGGCTCTGCGCGACGGCCACAACGGCTACACCGCGTCGGCCGGCATCGAGCCGGCCCGTGAAGCCGTCGCCGCCGAGTACGTCTCGCGCGGGATGCCGGTCACTCCCGACCGTGTGATCCTCACGTCGGGCACATCCGAAGGCATCGAGCTCGCGCTCGGCGCCCTCGCCGACGCGGGCGACGACGTGCTGGTGCCGACGCCGACGTATCCGCTCTACACTGCCGTGCTCGCCAAGATCGGCGCGCGCGCCGTGTACTACCGCACGGATCCTTCGCGCGGCTGGCTTCCCGACATGGACGACGTCACGCGGCTCGTGACGAATGCGACGCGCGCTATCGTCGTCATCGATCCGAACAACCCGACGGGCGCTGTGTACCCGGAGGCGACCCGGCGCTCCCTGATCGATCTGTCGCTGCGCTCCGGCGTGCCGATTCTCGCCGACGAGGTGTACAGCGATCTCGGGTTCGACGGCCCGACGCCGCTCCTCGGCAGCATGGATCCGGACGCGCCCATTCTTTCGTTCTCTTCGCTCTCGAAGGCCTACCTGGCGCCTGGCTGGCGTGCGGGCTGGCTGGCCGTCGGCCGATCGGATCGACTGAACGAGGTGTTGTCGGCGATCAAGAAGCTCGCCGATGGCCGGCTCTGCAGTCCGGGACCGATGCAGTACGGCATCGAGGCGGCACTTCGCGGCGACAGGTCGCATCAGCGCGAGTTCGTGCGCGAGTTGCGGCTGCGCGCCGACGTCACGAGCGAGCGGCTCAGCGCGATTCCCGGCATGCGCTGCGTGACGCCGCGTGCCGCCTTCTACGCCATGCCGCAGGTCAGTCTCCCGCCGGGCATGACGGACGAGGACTATGTCCTCGGTCTCCTGCGCGCGACCGGCATCCTCTGCGTGTACGGATCCGGCTTCGGCATGCCGGCCGACCAGGGCTTCTTTCGTGTCGTCTTCCTGGCATCGCCCGACGAGCTTCGTGCGATCTACGACGAGATGTCCACGTTCACCGCACAGTTTCTCCAAGAGGGCACGCGGCCGCGCACGACCCCCGGGTCTCGATGACCACGCGGTCCGACCAGAACCGCCTGATCCTGCGGGGCGTCCTCACACTCGTCGCGGCGATCGTGGCGATTTGGGTGCTCTACGAGCTGCGCGGCGTGCTGCTCCTCATCTACATCAGCACGCTCCTCGCGATGGGCTTCAGCCAGATCGTCCGCTCGGTCGAGCGCTGGCGGAAGTTTCCGCTCCCGCGCTGGGCCGCGATCCTGGTGGTGTACGTCGGCGTGCTCCTCATTGTCGCCGCGCTCCTCTCGCTCGTCGTCCCGCCGCTCGTCAGCCAGGTCACGCAGCTCGTGCGGGATCTGCCGGGCATCATCGACGACTTCCAGCGCACACTGGTGAGCAAAGGGCTCGCCGAACCGAGGTGGACGTGGAGCGACCTGGTGAAGAACTTCGAAAGCCCCGGGCTCGCGACCAGCATTCTCGGGGCGCTGCAGACGATGATCGGGCTGGCGGGCACGTTTCTCACGGTCATCACGGTGCTGCTGCTCCCGTACTACCTGCTCCTCGAAGCGTCCACGCTGCAGAAGGGCTTTCTGCACCTCTTCGATCCGGACAGCCGGCCGCGCGTTGCGCGGATTTCCCGCGAGGTCACGACCAAAGCCGGCGCGTGGCTGAGCGGCCAGCTCGTGCTGGGCATCGTGATCGGCACGACCGCCACCGTGGGACTCTGGATTCTGGGCGTGCCGTATTTCTACGTGCTGGGACTGATTGCCGGACTCGGCGAGATGGTCCCGGTCATCGGACCAATCCTCGGGGCCGTGCCGGCGATCCTCATGGGGCTGACGGTCTCCGCCAAGACCGGGGTCTTCGTGGCGATCTACTTCACGATCCAGCAACTCGTCGAGAACAACGTCCTCGTCCCGCGCATCATGGAGCGCCAGGTCGGCGTCAGCGCCGCGACGGTCATCGTCGCGCTGCTCGTGGGATCCCAGCTGCTCGGCGTCATCGGCGCAGTCCTTGCCGTCCCCACCGCAGCCATCATCAAGGTCCTGCTGCAGGAATACCTCGAACGGGAGGACGCTTGACCCGTAGCGAGGCTTGTCCTACATTATTGTAGGACGCTTGCCCATGCCCTTCAGCCTCCGCCTGGATCCCGCGACCGAAGCCAGAATCAGACGACTCGCCGCCGCTACCCGACGGTCGAAATCCGACGTCGTGCGTGACGCCGTCGCGCACTACGACGTCGAGCGCGATCAGGCCGGCGTGGGTGAGGTGTCTACCTTCGATCGCCTGAAGCCCTTCGCGGGCATCGTCCGGACCGGCGGAGCCAATCTGTCGAAGGCCACCCACACCAAGTACCGCGCCCTCGTGCAGCGAAAAGCCCGTGGCCGGCGTACTCGTTGACGCCAGCGCGCTCGTGGCGTTCCTCGATCGGGACGACAGCGCCCACGAGCGGTGCGTGAACGCGCTGAAGCACCTCCGCGATCCTCTCGTCACGGTCTGGCCGGCCGTCACTGAGGCGATGCATCTACTCGCAGACACGCCGCGGGGCGTCGACGCGCTCTGTGACATGGTCGAAGACGACGCGCTGGGACTCGTGACACTCGATCGAGCCGACATCCCGCGGATGAAAGATCTCATGCGGAAGTATTCCGACCTGCCGATGGACTTCGCCGATGCGGCGCTCGTTCGCGCCGCGGAGCGCGAAGGGCTCTCCCGCATCCTGACGTTCGACGCACACTTCCTCGTGTATCGGTTGCCAAACCGCAGGAGGTTCACGGTGCTGCCTTGACTGGCGCGGCGAACACGCGGCTCATAGCCCGAGCCGCGCTACGTACTCTGCGTCATACTCTGCGCGCATGAAACGCGTGCGGGCTACGGGCGGACCGGTGATTGCGCTGATTTACACGCTCATCGCCGTCATCATGACCTGGCCGCTCGCGAGGAATCTGGGCACGCGGCTCGCGGCGGATGTCGGCGATCCTGCGTTCAACTGCTGGGTGCTGGCGTGGACGGCCGGGCAGGTGCTCGCGGTGTTCCGTGGTGAGTTCGGCGCGCTCGCGAGCTACTGGAACGGCAACATCTTCTCGCCCGAGCCGCTGACGCTCGCGTACTCGGAGCATCTCACCGCGCAGATGATCCAGATCCTGCCGGTGTATGCGGCGACCGGCAACGTCCTGCTGTCGTACAACCTGCTCTTCATCGCGTCGTTCGCGCTGTCGGGCTTCGCGATGTACGTGCTCGTGCGCGAGCTGACCGGCAATGCGATCGCCGCGTTTCTGGGAGGACTCGCCTTCGCGTACGCGCCGTACCGGCTCGGCCAGTTCTCGCACCTGCAGGTGCTCTCGAGCTACTGGATGCCGCTCGTGCTCGCGGGCCTGCATCGATACTTCGCGCGCGCCAGTCAGGCGAACTCCACGGCGGCGATCAAGCCGCTCGCCGGCGCCGCGGGTGCCCTCGTGCTCCAGAACCTCTCGTGCGGCTACTACATGCTGTTCTTCGCGCCGTTCGTCGCGGCGTACGGCCTCTTCGAAATGGCCCGGCGCCGGCTGCTCCGTTCCGGGCGGACCTGGCTGCACCTGTCGCTTGCCGCGGCCGCGGTGCTGCTCCTGACCTGGCCGTTCGTTCGTCCCTACCTCCAAGTGCGCGAGCTCGGGCAGCTCGGCGTGCGATCGCGCGAAGAGATCGCGCTCTTCTCCGCCGACGCGCACGCATTCGGCACGATCGCGCCGAACTCACGGCTCCTCGCCGAGACGCTCAGCGGGTACCCGAAGGCGGAAGGCGAAGGGTTCGTCGGCTTCAGCATCCTGGCGTTCGCCATCGTCGCCACCGGCTGGGCGGTGTGGAGGATTCTTCGCGGCGTGCCATGGTCCGCGCTTCGCGAATGGCACGTGCTCGCCCTCGGCGCCTCAGGGGTGCTGCTCGCCGGGAGTGTCGCGGTGCTCGCGTGGTACTTCGTGCACGGCCAGCTCGCGATCACGCTCGGCGGGAGCCGCGTCATCTATCAAAGCGCGACGCGGCCGCTTCAGATTGCGCTCGGCTCGCTCGTGGTTTTCGTGGCGCTTGTCGCGTTCGCCCGGTCGGGATCCAACTCACCGCGAACCGGCGAGCCTCGGGGTGAGCCGGGGATTCTCCAATCCACCACGGGCTTCTATGTGATCGCGCTCGGCGCCGCGGCGCTCTTCGCGCTCGGACCGAGGATGCAGTCGCTCGGGCACGACCTCGGTGCCGGGCCGTACCAGTGGCTGCTCGACTACCTGCCTGGCTTCGACGGGCTGCGCGTGCCGGCGCGGTTCCTCATGATCGTCGCGATGTGTCTCGCGGTGCTCGCCGGCATCGGCGCGGCAGCGCTTCTGGCGACGCGCTTCCGTCAAGCTGCGCTCGTGGCGATTACGGCCGGCTCTGTCGGCATGCTCGCAGAAAGCTGGGTCGCGCCGCTCCAGATGAATCAACCCGTCATTCCCGCCGAGGGTTTTCGCCGTCCGTCACCGCCGGCGGCGGGACGCCGCCTGCCGCCGATCTACGACGTCATCCGGAATCTGCCGGAACCTGTCGTCCTCGCAGAGTTTCCATTCGCCGAGCCGGCCTATGAAGTGCTCGCGGTCTTCTACGCCGGCCATCATCGACGGCCGCTGGTGAACGGCTACTCGGGATTCTTTCCGCGAAGCTACCTCGATCGCGCCGCGATCCTCCACCGTGTCCCGAACCGTCCGGAGCAGGCGGCCGCGCTGCTCGGTGCCGCCGGCGTGACGCACGTCCTCGTGCACGAAGCGGCTTATATCGACACCCGCGGCCGTGACGTCTCCGAGTGGCTCTTGTCCATTGGGGCGCAGTTGGTCATGGCGCAGGACAGTGACAAGCTGTTTGCGCTGAGGTAACCGCGGCCCACAGCCCGGGCCGCGCTACGTACGTCGGGAACGGCGGCCCACAGCCCGGGCCGCCCTACGTGCGTCGGTACGTAGCGCGGCTCGGGTTCCGAGCCGCGTGATGAACGCGCCATATACTTGTCCTCAATGCGCACCGACCCGCTGGCCTATCTCGGCACCGATCTCGAGTCTCTGAGAAGCCAGGGCCTGTTCCGCTCTCTCAGGATTCTCGAAGATCGCCAGGAGGCGACGTCGCATTTCGACGGGCGATCGGTGGTCAATCTCTCGTCGAACAACTATCTCGGCCTCACCACGCATCCGGCGCTCGTCGAGCGCGCGATCAAGGCAACGCAGCAGTTCGGCGTCGGCTCAGGCTCGGTGCGGACGATTGCCGGTACGATGTCCATCCACATGGAGCTCGAGCGCCGGCTCGCGGCGTTCAAGAAGACCGAGGCGGTCGTCGTCTTCCAGAGCGGCTTCGCCGCCAACGCCGGCACCGTCGCTGCCGTGCTCACAAAAGACGACGTCGTCATCTCCGACGAGCTCAATCATGCGAGCATCATCGACGGCTGCCGTCTCAGCCGGGCGGCCATCAAGGTCTTCCCTCACAAGGATGTCGACGCCGCGCGCAGGATCGTGCGCGAACTGCCGGCCGCCCAGCGAAAGCTGCTCATCACCGACGGCGTCTTCAGCATGGATGGCGACGTCGGCGCGCTGCCCGCGTTGTGCGATCTGGCGGAGGAGTCCGGCTGCATCATGATGGTGGACGACGCGCACGCGAGCGGAGTGTTCGGAAGGAACGGACGCGGGACGATCGATCATTTCGAGGTGCACGGGCGCGTGGACATTCAGGTCGGCACGTTGTCGAAGGCGATGGGTTCGCTCGGCGGCTACGTGGCCGGGTCCCGGTCGCTCATCGAGTTCCTCTACCATCGCGCGAGGCCGTTTCTGTTCTCGACGTCGCATCCCCCGGCCGTTGCCGCCACGTGCCTCGCGGCGCTCGACATCCTCGAGCACGAGCCGGCCATCATCGATCGGCTCTGGGAGAACACGCGGTTCTTCAAGAGCGGCCTGCAGGCGCTCGGTTTCAACACCGGACTCGAGCGAAAGCCCAATCACGCCGGTCATCGTCGGCGAAGGCAGCCGCGCGATGAAGCTCTCGGACCGGCTGTTCGAGGAGGGCGTCTTCGCGCAGGGCATCGCGTTTCCAACCGTGGCACGCGACAGAGCCCGGGTCCGCACGATCGTGACCGCGACGCACACCCGCGACGAGCTGCAGTTCGCGCTGGACAAGTTCAAGAAGGTGGGGACCGAGCTGGCGCTGATCTGAAGTCGAGCCAGGTTTCGTATACATCCTTATGGCCGGGCCAAGTCCGAGCAAGACGTTCTTCGACCAGTACACGCGCGACCTGACGTCTGCGGATTTTCAGCGTCTGTTCACGCGCGATACGGCCGAGGCCTATCACTACTTCACCCGGCACCTCGACACCCGGCACCTCTCGAGCGAGCCCTGGTACCGGCGCTGGCCGGCCCAGGCGCGCCTGATCTTCACGGCGTTCACGCTGCGGCTCTCGCCGGCTCGACGCGTGCTCTACGGCCTGGCGCTCGTCTCGACGCTGCTCGGGATGATCCTGCTCTTCCGGGGGCTTGGCTCGACAAGCGTCCTGCTCTTTCCGCTGAAGGTCCCGCTGCCGTTGCCGCAATGGGCGGACGGCGCGCTGTGGCTGTTCATCGGCTTCGTGCTGCTGAACCTGCTCATCCTCATGGAGGTCGCCGATAGACTGTCGCTCAAAGGCGACCTCGAGATCGCGCGTGACATCCAGCTGGCGATGCTGCCTCGCGGCACGCTGCAGGCCGGTACCACGCTCGCTTGTGGTGTCACGCGTCCGGCCAACACGGTCGGCGGCGACTTCTACGACATCCTCACGCTGTCCGACGGACGCATCGTGCTGGCAGTCGGCGATGTCGCCGGCAAAGGCAGTCCGGCTGCGCTGCTCATGGCCCTGCTCCTCGCGATGCTCCGCACGCTCGCCGACGAAGGCTTCGAGACGGCGCGGCTCGTCGAGCGGCTGAACGCGCAGGTCCTGCGGCACAGCCCGCGATCGAGATTCATCACGCTGTTCTACGGCGTCTACGAGCCGGACACCGGCACGCTGCAATTCGTGAACGCGGGACACCTGCCTCCGCTCCTGCGCCGCCGGGACGGACGCTTCGAGCGCGTCGGCGACGCGGCCGGCGGCGGCCTCGCGCTCGGCATGTTCGAACACTCGAAGTACGACCCGCACCAGGTGACGATCGAGCCCGGCGACCTGCTCGTGATGTTCAGCGACGGCATCACCGAAGCGGAAAACTCCAAGGGACGGGCGTTCGAGGAATCCGGGCTCGAGTCCGTGATCTCGGTCAATTCGGATCAGGATCCCGAAGCCGTCGGCCGCGCCATCATCCATACCGTCGAGACGTACGCCGCCGACGCCAAGCTGGCAGACGATCTCACGGCGCTTGTCCTGAAACGGACATAAAGAAAAGAGACATCGGGAGTCGTTTCCTCCAGAGTTCACAAGGAAACGACTCCCGATGTCTTATTCTTCTCTCATGCGCCGCCTGGCTGTCGCCCTGCTCCTGGCGGGGTTGCACGCGTCGCCTGCTGCCCAGTCGGGGCCGGACCGCCCGCTCCAGGCCGATGGCATCGTCAGGCTGCTGGCGGACCTCGAAATCGCGCTGGGATCGGGACGCCTGGACGAGTTCCGCAAGCTCTCGGCGCCGGCCCTGTCCGAGGAAGATTTCGCGCGGCTTCAGCGTGCGACAGCGGCACGCCCCGGGCTCAGCGCCGTCGTGCGCGAGCGCGCCCGGCGTCCAACCACCGGCGCCTATGAAGTCATCATCGACGTCTTCGTGAGCCAGGGGCGCCAGGGACGAATCGCGACCTGGCAGTTGACGACCCGCCCGCGCGGGTCAGAGGAGCGGCACGAGCTCACGGCACTCAGCGAGCTCGCGGCCGTTGACGGGCTCGTCAAGCTCACGCTCGACCGCACGCGGCAGTTCGCCGTGCACAATCTCACGATCACGGCGCCCGATCTCACGTTCCGGATGGCGTCCGGGTCCGCGTTCGTCGTCGAGTCCGAGAGCGGCATTACGGCGCTGGTTTTTCGTGGCGATGGGGACGTGCACTTCGCGCCGGCCGATCCGGCCGAGCAGGGTCAGTTGCGTCTCTACAGCCGGCGCCCGGCGTTCTCGTCTTCCGTCGATGCCGCCTACATTCGTATCAATCCCTCGGAGTTCGAGGGCCGGCTGACCGCGCCGACGCTGGTGCCAGTGCGGGTGAACCCGATGGAGCTTCAGCGGGCCGAAGAGATCTTCGGCGACCTGGCGTCGCGCACCTACAACCTCGATCTCCGGAGCCTGACGCCCGAGCGCTGGTCGCTCGAGCCCGGCTACGGCAGCATGCTGGTCGAGTTCCGCGCGCGCAACTTTGGCTGGTTGACGTACGCGCGATCGCCCAGCGAGCCGGAGGACGTCTCGTTCTTCGAACGCGCGCGCGGCCGCAACATCGCGGTATACACGTCGGCGGCGCGGCTCGCCGAGCGCGGCCGGTTCTACAGCGAGGACGATGACGAGGCGTTCGACCTCGAGCATCACGCGCTCGACGTGACGTTCGATCCATCACGGGCGTGGATCAGCGGACGCGCCTCGGTGCGGGTTCGCATCAAGGCCGTCGCCGTCAACTCCATTACGTTCCGGATCGCGCAGTCGCTCTCCGTCTCATCCGTTTCGTCGCAGACCTTCGGCTATCTGCTCGCGCTTCGCGTCGTCGGTCAGAACAGCGTGCTGGTCAGTCTGCCCCGCTCGGTCGATCGCGGGACCGTCCTGACCTTCGATCTGGTCTACAGCGGGCGCCTCGATCCGCAGGGACTGGATCGCGAGGCGATCGCGCCCGAGGGCCAGTCGACGCTCAACCAGAATCCAACGCCGGGCCAGGAAACGCTGCTGCTGCTGCCGGAGCCGCGCTTCATGTACAGCAATCGCGTGTACTGGCATCCTCAGGCGCCCGTGTCCGACTACGCGACGGCGACGATGCGCCTGACGGTGCCGTCGGAGTATCAGATTGTCGGCAGCGGCACGCTCGTCGGCTCGTCACTGTCCCCGGTGGATCCGGCGGCGCGCGGCAACCAGAAGTTCGCGCGGACGGTCGAGTACTCGACGGACCGGCCCGTGCGCTATCTCGCGTGCGTCATCAGCCGCTTCGTGCCGATCGGCACCAGCCGTGTCGAGCCCCCCGCTCCGTCCGCAGCGTCACCTGCCACCCCCGGTAGCGAAGACGCCGGCACGGGCATGAATCTCGAAGTCATCTCCACGCCGCGCATGGCCGGATCGAGAAACAACCGCCAGTTGCCTGGACGCCTCGCGGCCATGGTGCGCTATTTCGCGAACACGATCGGGCCCGCGCCGTATCCGAACTTCACACTGGCCACGATCGACGACAACCTTCCGGGCGGCCACAGTCCGGCCTACTTCGCGATCTTCCATCTGCCCCTGCCGACGTCGCCGTATTCCTGGGCGGACGATCCGGTGTCGTTCGAGAACATCTATCCGCACTTCTTTCTGGCGCACGAAGTCGCGCATCAGTGGTGGGGCCAGGCCATCGGCTGGAAGAACTATCACGAGCAGTGGCTGAGCGAGGGGTTCGCGCAGTACTTCGCCGCGCTCTACGCGGGAACGGATCGGGGGCCCGACGCGCTCCGGTCGATCCTGAGCGAGATGCGGGACTCCGCACAGAGGAATCTCTCGAAGGGTCCCATCTATCTCGGCTATCGCCTGGGACACATCGAAAGCGACGGCCGAGCCTTCCGGGCCGTCGTCTACAACAAGTCCGCCGTCGTCCTGCACATGCTCCGGCAGCTCATCGGCGACGAGGCGTTCTTTGCGGGCGTGCGGCGATTCTATCGTGACTGGCGCTTCAAAAAGGCCGGCACCGACAACCTGCGTGCGGCCTTCGAAGCCGAAACGCCCATTGCGCCTCGAGCCGGTTCTTCGAACGCTGGATTCTCGGATCGACGATTCCGCGGCTCCGCGTGACGTCGCGGATTCCCGAAGGGGGCGAGCTTGCCACCGTCCGGATCGAGCAGATCGGCGAGCTGTTCGATCTCCCGGTGCCGATCCTGGTGCAGTACGCGGACGGCCGCACCGAAGAGGTCGTCCTGCCGGTGACCGAGGCCGTGGTCGAGAAGTCGATCCCGCTCAAGGGGCCGGTACGGCGCATCGCGCCACGCGACGAGCTCATACTTGCAGAGATAGTTCGGTAGATCATGAAGTACACGCCCTGAAAAGCACGGGAAGTACTTCAGTGAAAAGCACAGGAAGTACTTGAGTGAAAAGCACTTGAAGTACCTTCTGAAAAGCACGCGAAGTACAGGGACGGACGGACTCTGAAGTACTTCAAGCGCCCCTTTCACTCCCAGTACTTCCTGCGCTTTCCAGGATGTACTTCAAGCGCCTTTCACACTCGTACTTCAAGTGCTTTCCACTCAAGTACTTCAAGTGCTTTCCACGTTGTATGATCCGTCTGCTATGGATACCGTCACGCTCACGATAGATGGCCGTCAGGTCACGGTCGAGAAGGGCAAGACCGTCCTGGAAGCGGCGATCAAGCACGGCCACGAAGTTCCCTTCTACTGTTACCACCCCGGGCTCGGCGTCGACGGTTCCTGCCGGGTGTGCATCGTCAAGATCGAGAAGATGGCGAAGCTGCAGACGGCGTGCTCGACGATGTGCGCCGACGGCATGGTCGTCGTGACGAACACGCCCGACGTGGTGGCCGCGCGCGCGAGCGTGTTCGAGTTCCTGCTCATCAACCATCCGCTCGACTGCCCGGTGTGCGACAAGGGCGGCGAGTGTCCCTTACAGGATTTTTCATTCGCGTTCGGGCCCGAGCGAAGCCGGATGGAGTTTCCGCGGCGCGTGTTCGATGGCGAAGGCGTGCGCGCCGACGTCGATTTCGGCCCCACGCTGCTCCTCAATCGCAACCGCTGCATTCTCTGCACGCGTTGCATCCGCTTCATGCGCGAAGTCGACGGCGACGCGCAGATCGGCGTGGCGAACCGCGGTTATGGCAGCGAGATCGCGACGTTCGACGAACAAGGCGTGATTTCGCTCCTCTCGGGCAACCTGATGGACGTCTGTCCTGTCGGCGCGATCACGACGCGCGACTACCGGTTCAAGTCGCGGCCCTGGGACAACCCCAGCGCGGTGGACACGATCTGCACGCTCTGCGAGAAAGGGTGCAACACGACCGCCTGGATCAAGGCGAAGCCGGAGTGGGCGAAGGGCGCGCAGCTCGTGCGCATGACGCCGCGGCTCAATCCGGAGGTCAACAGCTACTGGATGTGCGACATCGGCCGCTTCGACTACCACTGGGTCGAAGGCAATCGCCGGCTGCTCCAGCCGCGGCTGTCGCGCGGCGGCAACTGGGACGCGGTGCCCTGGGCCGACGCGCTCGTCGCGGTCAACGCCGCAGTGAAGGCGGCCAATGGTCCGGCCGGCGTACGGTTCCTCGTCTCGGCGCACGCGTCGCTCGAGGAGCTGTTCGTGCTGCGGCAGATCGCGGACAAGACGGGTGGCGTCACGATCGGCTGGCGCACGCGGCCGAAGCCGCAAGCGGCGGCGACGAAGTTTCGGATTCCAGCCATTGACGCGCCGAACGTTCGTGGCGCGCACGATTTGGGTTTCGACGTCGGATCGAGCGCCGCGGGCGAGTTCCATCCTGCGTCCGAAGCGCCCACGTCCGCGCTGCGCGAGGCCGTCGCGGCCGGACAGGTGAAGGTGCTCTACGTCGTCGATCCGGGCCCCGAGGGGTCGATTGGCGACACGGACTGGATCCTCGCGGCCCGACAGGCCGGCAAGATCGACACGCTCATCGTGCAGGGCGTGTTGCACACGCCGCTCGCAGACGCCGCCGACATCGTCCTCCCCGGATCCGCCTGGGTCGAGAAGGACGCGACCTACACGAACATGACCGGCCACGTGCAGGCCGCCTCGCGCGTCATCATGCCGCCGGGCGATGCGGGCGAAGACTGGCAGATCCTGGCGAAGCTCGGCGCGGTGTTCGGCACGCCGGTGAGCTTCGCGTCCGCCGCCGCGCTTCGCGACGCGATCGCCACCCGGCTCGCGGCCCTTCCGGGGTACGCCGCGCTCGCGACAGTCGGCTTCGCGCGGCCGGTGTCCGCCCGCCACTGGCTCCAGGCGTCGAATCCGTCGGAGCGCTGGAAGTGGGACTTCATGTTCCAGGACCTGCCGCCGATCAAGTTCGGCGAGGACTTCGGCCCGATGCCGCGCGCGGACGTCATACCGCTCAAGGAAGTCAAGTGATTCTTGCCTGAAGTCTCCTACCTCGCGGCGTTCGGCGCGGGCATCCTGTCGTTCATCTCGCCCTGCGTCCTGCCCCTCGTGCCCGGCTACATCTCGTTCATCTCCGGCGTCTCGTTCGAGCAGATGCAGCAGCCGGCGGCGATCGACGCGGCGCGCACCAGGCGGCAGATGCTCGTCACGTCGCTCGCGTTCGTGCTGGGGCTGTCGCTCGTGTTCATCGCGCTCGGCGCGAGCGCCAGCGCGCTCGGCAAGACGCTCCAGCGGAACCTTCGGACACTCGAGCAGATCGCCGGCGTGCTGCTCGTGATCTTCGGGCTGCACTTGTCGGGGATTTTCAGAATCAAGTGGCTCGACCGGGACACTCGAGTCCAGACGAGCGCGCGACCCGCCGGTCCGCTGGGCGCCGTCCTCGTCGGCATGGCGTTCGCGTTCGGCTGGTCGCCGTGCATCGGCCCAATCCTGGGCGGGATCCTCGCGCTGGCGGGATCGAGAAACACGATCGGGGAAGGCGTGGCGCTGCTCGCCGTCTACTCCGCCGGGCTCGGCATTCCGTTTCTGCTCACGTCACTGGCCGTCGACAAGTTCTTCGCGGCTTCGAAACGCATCCGCCGCCATTACCGGAAGATCGAGCTCTTCGCGGGCGGCCTGCTGATCGTTGTCGGTGTACTCGTCTTCACCAATCAGCTCACGGTGATCGCCAAGTACCTCGATCGGCTGTTCCCGTGGTTGACGAACCTCACCTAGCGCTCAACAGATCCGCAGATCGCAGGGTAGCGTCTCCAGCATCCCCAGGGCGATCTGGATGTCCAAGGCGAAACTAGGTCCACAGCATCGGCACGCCGTACGGAGCGAGCAGTCGATCGTGGCTGACGATGGTCGCGCGCTCGGTCAGTGCCTGCGCGACGAGCATCCGGTCGAAGGGATCGCCGTGATGCGGGGTGAGTTGCTGGAGCCTCGCGGTGTGCGCGAGCGTCACCGGCAGCTCGGTGAAGTCGTCGGCTCGAAGCAGGACGACGAACGGCTCGTCGAGACGTAACCGGCCGAGCCCGCTCTTGATCGCCGCTTCCCATCCGGAGACGGCGCTCACCCACACGATGTCGGCGATCGCAATCGCGCGGCGGGCGGCGCGGTTCAGACGGCGGTCGTCACGCTGCCACCAGAGCACGACGTGCGTGTCGAGGAGAAGCGTCACTCGGTCTTGCCGTTGAACGCCTCGACCAGAGTCTCAGGGAGCGGCGCGTCGAAATCTGCCGCTATCCAGATCTTGCCTTTGGCGCTTCCCGGGCGGCGGCGACTGGCCTCGCGGATGGGCACCAGTTTCGCGCGGGGCTTCCCGGCTTTCGCGATGATGATCTCGGCTCCTGCCGCGGCGGCCTCCACAAGGGCCGAGAGCCGCGTCTTGGCTTCGTACAGGTTGACCATGGCCATGACGACGACGGTAGCAGGGCAGGAGGAGTTGGTCAAGTTGGTCAAGTCTCGGGGGGCATCGGGCGTCTCGTCGCCGGAGCTCGCCCGTCAGGGCCTTTGAAGCCGTGCGTCCGCAGCCACTCGAACATGCTCGGGAGGTAGTCGGCGGCGTAGCAGCGAGAGACCGCTCCTCACCGACGACGTGCCGATCATCGGCTTTCCGTCACGCCGCGAGAGGCCCGCCCGGTAGCCGCAGGGCCTGCGGCCGCCGCGATCCGAATGGCGCCGGGATCGATCCTGACCTTCAACGTCCCGCTCGTCTCGAAGGTCTCGCCGTCCACGTGCGCGAGGATGTGCGGACCCGAGACGCTGGCTTCGGTCACGCGCGCCCTGCGCACGCCTTCGACGGGCCGGTGGCGTCCGATCACGGCCCGCCTCGCGCGCCAGAGCTGACGAGGCACCGACCCGGCGGACATCATCACGACGTCGAGCCAGCCGTCCATGGGATCGGCGTCGGCGGCCAGCACGATCCCGTTGCCGTACTCCCGCCCGTTGGCGAACGCGATCAGGAACCGCTCGCCCGACAGCAGCTCATCGCCGAACCGGACGTCGTACGCCTCCGGCCGGTAGGACCACGCACGCGACAGGCTTCCGACGAGGTACCGAAGGCCGCCGCGTTTGAGTCCGGCGTTGAAATCGCGGGCGACCGCGGCGTCGAAGCCGATGCCGCCGACATTGAGAAAGTGACGATCGCCGAGAAAGCCCACGTCCACCGGCACCGCGGGCCGGTCGAGCGCGATGGCGAGCGCGCGCTCCGGATCGCGCGGCAGCCCGAGGCTTCTGGCGAGCCCGTCGCCCGATCCGCTCGGCACGATCCCCAGCGACGTCCGGCTGTGGCGCAACGGGCCGGCGATCTCGTTCATCGTGCCATCGCCGCCCCAGCCAATGACCCGATCGAAGTTTCGCGAGACGAACGACTGCGCGAACCGCGTCGCGTCTCCCCGAGCGGTCGTGAGCACGATCTCCGCGTCGGCGCCGGCGGCCGACACGAGCTGCCGGGCCAGGTCCATGCGTACGCCGGCCGCGTGCGTGCCGCCGGTGACTCCCGAGATCGGATTAATGATGAGGCCGATCATTGTTGGGCGGTGCTATAGTAACCACGATTGGAACGAGGCATGCGGAGACGCGGTGCGGCACTTCTGCTGGTTCTCACCCTCATCATCTGCGTCGGCACGATCGCCCAGGATTTTCGATTCGACAACTCGATAGCACGGGAGCGTGCGGATGCGCTCGCGACCGATCGCTCCTTCGGCGCGGCCACCGAAGCGCTGTCGGAGCTCCGCGCGGCTCAGGCCGGGTACGTCGCGAGCGGACAGGGGCCGGCGTTCTGGATGGCGCGCGTCTCGGATCTGGCCGCGAAGATCGAGACGGCCATCAACACCGAACGCGCGGCGGCGACGAATGCGGCGGTGCGGACGCGATACGACGCCGCCGCGGCGGCGTTGACCGACCTGACGGCCATCGACCAGCGCGCGCGCGGGTATCTGGCGCAGAACGACCGGTTGTACGTCTCTGACCTGATTTTCATGGACTCGCGTGAGGCGAGCGACAAGCTCGCCCAGGAGCTGGCCGCGGCGCGCTCGGTCGAGCTCGCCGCGAGTGAGGAGCGCATCGCCCGGCTCAGCCGGCTTCGTCTGGCCATGAATGCCGTCGCGATCGCGTTCGTCTTCGTGGTCGCGATGTACGTGAGCCGGCCGGGCGTACAGGCGGAAGCAAAGCCCGCGCCGACGACCTTGCAGATGCTGAGGGACCTGCCGCCGCCGGTGAAGAGCACCGTCGCCCCGCCACCGGCCCAGACTCCGATCCCGCCGCCACCGCGCATGATCAACCTCACGGCGGCCGCGGACCTGTGCGTCGATCTGGCGCGCGTCATCGACGCGCGCGACGTGCCGTCACTCCTCGAGCGCGCCGCGACCGTCCTCGAGGCGAAGGGGGTGGTCCTGTGGGTCGCCGACACCGGCGGCACGTGGCTCCACCCGTCGATCGCGCATGGCTATGCCGACAAGATCGTCGAAAAACTCGGTCCACTGCAGATCGACGCCGACAACGTGACGTCGCTGGCGTTTCGATCGATGAAGCCCCAGGCCATGAGCAGCGCGACGCCCGGGGCGTCCGGGGCGATCGCCGCGCCGCTCATCACCGCATCGGGGTGCGTGGGAGTGCTTGCGGCCGAGATCAGACAGAATCGTCCTGGCGCCGACGTGCTTCCCGTCGCCAGCATCATCGCCGCGCAACTGGCCGCCCTCGTCGTCCCTGGCGAGACGGCGGGACAACAGATCGCGGAAGCGTAGGGCGGGCCGGGTTTGGGCCCACCATTGACGCGGCTCTCAACCCGAGCCGCGCTACCTCACGATCCTCCGCCTCGTCGTCAGGACCCGCTCGTCTTCGATCTTCAGCGTGATCGTCTCTTCCTTGCGATCGCGGAAGATCGTGACGCTGGTCTCCCCCGTCGCGCTCCTGACCAACCGTTGAAGGTCGGTGAGGTTCCGAACCGTCTCGCCGTTGATCCTGGTGATGACGTCGCCGGCTTTGAGACCTGCGGTGCGCGCCGGCGTCCCGTCGTCGACCGAGGTCACGAGCACGCCCTCGGGCGTCCCGAAGTAGTCGCCGAGCTGGCCGGTCAGGTTCTGACCGCTCACGCCGAGCCGCGTTCTGTCGCTGAATCCATAGGTGAAGAACGAGCGGTTGGCGAAGTTGGCCGGGAAGTCCGAAGAAAAGCTGTAGGTCTCGGCGCTGGGTCTGACCAACTCCAGGCGGTTGGGAGTCAGCAGGTTCTTCGCTCCCCTCAGCCGGTTGAACGCCGTGAAGCCGTCCGTCACGTCCGGCGTGACCTTCACGTTGATTCGCTCCCCGTTTCGGATGACCGTCGTCTCGACTTCCCGGCCCTCGGGTGTCTCGTCGACGAGCCGGGCGAAATGCCTGGCGCTCCGGATCTTCTCGCCGTCGAACGCCACGATGACATCCCCTGCCCGGATCCCGGCCCTGGCGGCCGGACTGTCCGCCCTGACGTCGTCCACGACGGCGCCGAGGCTGGCGGGCAGCTTCTCGCGAGTGACGTCGGCGCTGTCCACGTCCCTGATAGTCACGCCGATGCCCGATCCCCCGACGAGCTGCTGCGCAAGCTCGTAGAACGGCTGGCTCCGAATCGTCTGCCCCCGCACGCTCACTTGTCCAATCGCGATGACGGCGGCAATTCCGACGGCCACGCCGGCGCCGAGGCCGGCGATTCTCCACATCTGTCTTGCTCGTCCGGTCCGTCCTGTCTGCCCGGAACCGGTCGTATTCACGTCCATGGCTGACCTCCCTGCGTTCGGTAGCCCAACGTGGTGATCTGACGATGATTTCGGCGGAAAGGTTGTTTTGTCCTGTCCCCGTCGCATGGCAGCGTGTCCTCGGCGCGGGGCAGTCCGACCTGCACACCCACAGTTTTCTTCGGCGCTTTCAGTGGATTTCGTACGGCACGGGACTTGATGTACGAGGGGACAGCCGCTCGGCGTCAACGGGGTGCGCAACAAGTACAGGCAGGCGCTGGCATCGCCGCATCCCGTCCGCTCCAGGTCGACGTCGGGCGGCCCCTTCCTTCTATCGATCGCAATGAGGCAATGAGGCATTGGGGCAATGAGGCAATGCTGTCTCGGGCTGACGCTTGCCAAGGGCAACACAAACATCGGTTGCTGATCGGATCCGGGTAGTGCGTGACCCCGCCAAAGGCTCCCACGGGAACGAAAGTTCTCCTGAAGTACGGCCGCGAATCAGAATCGCGGGGCTTATTGATTGCTGAAGCTCGGCACTTCCCTTGCTAACTCACCTCGCATGCGCGAGGGACTCGACGCTTTCGAGAAACGAACCAAGTCATTTGCCGTAGCCACAATCCGGTTAGGGATCACACTGGAGCGTGAGCCGGGGATCAGATTCGTCTGCAATCAGCTCGTCAGGTCCGCCGGCAGCGTCGCCGCGAATCATCGTGCGATGCGGCGGGCACGATCGGATCGCGAGTTCGCAGCGAAGCTTCAGATTGTGACGGAGGTTGGCTACTTCGGCGCCATTCGTTTGTAGACTGCCCTATCGACCTTGTTAGGTTGCAAGGCGAGGGGCGGATGCGTCTCAAGCGTCGCCGGTGCGCCAAATAAATTCACGAAAGGGCGCATCTCCACGACCATCGTGCTTTCGCCCTCGAGATAGAGAGTCTCCTGCCAGAACTCGACACTTGAACGTCTCTTGACAGTCGTCTCGATGGCGATTTTCGTCACGAGCTTTAGCCCATCCCACGCGCTTCGGTAGCTCCTCACGACAGTTGAATCGAGTGGCAACGGCGGACGATGGCTGCTTCGTGTCTCGGCGCCGTCAAGTCGGTGCACAGCGTTCGGAAACCCCGCCGTAGCGACAGTCAGTGCTTTCTCGTCTTGGGTGATCGTCAGGACTTCCGGAACCGACTCCGCCCCTTCGACTCGTCGCCACTGACCCGCGAAATCCGGGCGAGTCTGTCCGAACAGCGCCGTGACAGAGAGAGCCACCGCGGCAACGGAATAGCTCCACTGTCCCGTTGGCGCATTAGCAAGCGTCAGTCCCGGCCGCATTGCCTCATTGCTCTTGGCAAGCGTCAGTCCCAGACAGCATTGCCCCATTGCCCCATTGCCTCATTGCCCCGTTAACAAGCATCAGTGCAAGCGTCAGCGCTAATCCATCTTCAGGGCGACCACCGTCATATCGTCGTTCGGCGGAAACCCGGCGCGATGTTCGGCGACGGCTTCGACGATCGCGTGGACGATCTGGCGGGCGGTGAGCGTCCGTGTGTTCTTGACGACGTCGATGAGCCTCGCCCCGGTGAACTCCTCGCCCTTCTCGTTCATCGCCTCGGAAACGCCGTCCGAGCAGAACACGTAGACGTCACCCGACGCGAGCGGAAAAGAGAGCTCGTCGTAGGTGACGCCGAAGAACGACCCGAGTGGCACGCCGGGCAGCTCGATCTGGCTGGTGGTGTCGCCGCTCACGCGGATGGGATACGGCACGCCGGAGTTGGCGAGCGTCACCGTCCGGCGTTTGAGATCGAACAAGCGCGTAGCAGAGCGTGCAGTAGTACTCCTCGAGCTGACGCTCGTGCAGGATCGTGTTGATCGACATCAGCACGTTGCCCGGCGACGATCGCTCCGGCAGATACCGGCGGCGGAACGTGCGGCCACGGACCAGCTCGCCGGCAAACACGCTGTAGAGTGCGGCCGGCGTGCCCTTGCCGGACACGTCGCCGAACGCGACGATGAGCGTGTTCGAGTCGGGCAGCAGGAAATCGTGGAAGTCGCCGCCCAGCTCGCGCGCCGGCGCGAACTGCGCGGCGAGATCGACGCCCTTGAGCCGCTTGGGCAGTTGCGACGGCAGGAGCGCCGCCTGCACGCGCTTGGCGAAGTCGCAGCTCTTTTTCGAGCCGCGCTTCGTTCGGCGGTGACTTCTTCGTAGAGCCGCGCGTTCTCGATCGCGACGGCCGCCTGGCTCGCAAGCAGCGTCAGGATCTCGACGTCGCGCTTGGTGAACGCGTCGAGCTCGGGGCTGCTCGAGGTCGAAGACGCCGATGCAGCGATCCTTCAGCAGCATCGGAATCGCGAGCTCCGACCGGACGTCCTCGACCACCTTGATGTAGCGCGGATCCTTCGAGACGTCCGGCACGAGCACCGGCTCGCGATGGAGCGCGGCATAGCCGACGAGTCCTTCGCCGAGCGGCACTGTGGGAAGCGCCACCTTTTCGCCGTACTGGACGGCGACCTTCATCTCGAGCTCCTTCGTCTTCTCGTTGAGCAGCAGGATGCCGAACGTCCGGTAGTCGATGACGCGCCGCGTGAGCTGCGCGATGCGCGACAGCAATTCGTCCAGATCGAGGACGGACGCCACCTCGCGGCCGATCTCCGCGAGCAGCTCGAACGCCTCCGCGTCCAGCCGTTGCCGTTCGAAGAGCCGCGCGTTCACGAGCGCCATCGCCACGTGTGCGGCAAACTGCCGCAGGATGGTGGCGTCGCGATCGGAGTAGCGGTCGCGCTCGCGGCTGAGCAGGTTCAGCGCGCCGATCGGCTTGGACTTGTGAATGAGCGGCACGGCCACCGTCGACGCGATGCCGGGCACCACCTCGATGTAGTCGGGATGCGTCGTGACATCGCCGATCACGATGGCTTGTTGGGTGTCCACCACGCGGCCGACGACGCCTTCCGAGAGGCGCAGCTTGAAGCCGGTCGTGTCTCGGATAGCCCACGGCATAGCCGATGCGCAGCTCGCCGCGCTTCTCGTCGAGCAGATACACGGCGAACGCGTCGAACGGAATCAGGCGGCTGATGAGCTCCGGGATGCGCTGCAGCAGCTCGTCGAAGTCGATGACCGACGCGACCTGTCGGCCCAAGTCGAAGAGCGTCAGCAGGATGTCGCGTTCGCTCGGGCGAGCGCGGAGGACAGGCGAAGACGACATAGGACGAGCGTTAGTGTTCCACAGATTCGGCCGGCAGGAATAACGGGGCGATCTGTGGAACACTGTGTCGCGCCCATGGACTACGCGGCAATCGAACGCATCCTCCCCCACCGGTATCCGTTTCTGCTGGTCGATCGCGTCACCGAGTTCGAGCCGGACAAGCGGATCGTGGGCATCAAGAACGTCTCGCTCAACGAGCGCTATCTCTGGCACGGACCGGGAGAGTCGCCCGTGCTGCCGGCGACGATCCTGACGGAGGCCATCGCACAGGTCGGCGCGATCCTGATCCTCTCGAAGCCGGAGAATCGCGAGAAGCTGATCTTCTTCATGGGCATCGAGCGCGTGCGCGTACCGCCGTCCCGTGCATCCCGGCGACGTCGTCGAAATCGAGGCCGTCGTCAAGCGGCTGCGGAGCCGCATGGGCGTGCTGAGCGGCGCCGCGCGAGTCAACGGCAAAGTCGTCTGCGACGGCACGATGACGTTCGCGCTGGGCGCCGAAGACGGCGGGCACGGCGGCGCGAGTCGCAGGCGGCTCGAGTTCGTAGCTCGAGTTTGACCGCACCGTGACGTGCGGGCCACACCCGGCCCGCCCTACGCAGCCTGCCGCAACGTCAGCGCGACACTCGCGATCTTGATCGCGCGCGACGTCCACTTCGCCCACGTCGCATCCGGCCGCAGATAGCGATAGCCGTCGAGCACCGCCGGGCGCGAGCACGAGCAGGCCCACGACCGGCTCGGGCACGCCGTCCTGTGCCGAGCGACACCGCCATCCCGCGCGTGTCGCGTTCGGCCGGTCCGGAACGCGCGCGAAGGCCGCGACGCTGTAGACCGCCGACGTCGCCGAGGTTGAACGCGAGGATGCCCTTCAGGAACGGCGCGTGCTCCCTGGCGAGGTTCGGGACGCGCCGAGAGGATCCACTCCGACGTCGCGTGCTGCATCCAGAATCCCGAGGACGAGATCACGAACTCCTGACGGCGCGTGACGGGGTCGTGGGCGATCGCGAAGAACGGCATCGGTCGCGGTTCCACGCCGCGCACGCGCGGATGCGCGCCGAACGCGGCACTCGTGACGACGTGGCCGGCTTCATGAAGGCCGAAGCCTGCGGCGGCGCCGCCGAGAAAGGTCAGCGTCCGCTTCGTGTCCGACTCCGCGCTTCGGCTGGGCGTCGACCGGCGCGGCGCCGCTCTGCGCGGCCGCCGGCGCGGCGAGCAACATCATCCCGACGAGCGCGGCAGCCACTTTCATCGCGTACCCGTCGTACCTGTCGTACCCGTCGTACCCGTTTTCCCCGTCGGCCCGACGATGACCACGCCGACGCACGATCACGGCGGCCGCGATGAGCATGCGCAGGCCGAACGGCTCGTCGAGGAGCAGCGTGCCGAGTGCCACGGCAATCACCGGATTGACGTACGTGTAGAGCGAGACGATCGCGATGTCCAGGTGCCGAAGCGCGTACGAGTACGCAGCAAACGCGATGACGGCGCCCACGACCATGAGATAGACAAACGCCGCAGTGCGTTCGGCCCGTGAACGCGAGCCGCCCCCATTCGCCGAGGACGTGCCGGCCGCCGTCATGAAGATGCCGCCGAAGAACATCTGGAGCGCGGCCGAGCCGAGCACGTCGCGCGGCATCACGTGACGCCGGGTGTAGGACGACCCGATCGCCCAGCCGGCGCAGGCGATCTGCACCGCGATGACGCCGAAGGCGAAGCTGCCGCCGCTCGCGCCGCCGGCCGTGATGTCCGGCCAGACGAGCATCACGATGCCGGCAAATCCGATCAGGAGCCCGATCCACTGGCGCCGATAGAGCTGCTTGCCGCCCGTCACCATCGCGTCGACGCTGACCATCCAGAACGGACTCGTGCCGATGAGCACGGCCGTGAGTCCGCTCGGGCACGAACTGCTCGCCCCAGACGACGCCGCCGTTGCCGAGCGAGACCATGAAGAAGCCGAGCACCGCCAGGCGGCCCCAGTCCGCGAGGGCCGGCAGCGGGCGGCCGCGCGCGAGGAGCACGAGCGCGAGCATCGCGCCGGCGAGCAGGTAGCGCAGCCCGCCCATGAGGAACGGCGGAATCGTCTCGAGCGCGACCTTGATGGCGAGATACGTCGTGCCCCAGATCACGCAGACCGCGACCCAGGCGATCCACGCGCGCGCGCGTGCGACAGTGGTCACGGCTTCGGCGGCTTGAAGAGCACGCGATCGAGCTTTCGCTGATACGTCGTGAAGGGCCCGGTCGAGTCGTCGTCGGCGATGTGCCGCTTGACCTGATGGAGCTTCGCGTCGAGATCGTCGGCCGCGGCCAGAATGAACGCCTCGACCGTCATCGGCTTGACCGGCGATCCGAGCTCGAGCGCGCCGTGATGCGACAGGATCAGGTGCTCGAGCTGCGATCGCGAGGTCGCGCGGAAAGTCCGGCCGATCGCGCAGCGCCTCGCGCAGCATGCCGACGCCGATCATGATGTGGCCGATGAGGTTGCCTTCGACCGTGTAGTCGGTGGCGACGTCGTAGCGTCAGTTCCTGGAGCTTGCCGATGTCGTGCAGGAACGCGCCGGCGATCAGCAGGTCGCGGTTGGCGCCGTAGGTGTCGGCGAGAAAATCGACGACTTCCATGATCTTGAGGATGTGCTCGAGCAGACCGCTGCGGTACGCGTGATGGACCTGCCGCGCCGCCGGCCAGATGCGCAGCCGATCCGCGTGCTGCGCCGCCATCGCGCGTCAGCAGCGCGCGCAGCGAGGGATCCTCGACGCTGTCGAGCCGGCCGAGGAGCTCCGGCCACATCTCGTCGGCGGGCCGCGGCGCGCTCGGAATGCAGTCCTCGTCGCGGAACCCGCGCGCGTCGTCGTCGGGAATGACGCGGCGGATCTTGTCGAGGATGAGCTCGAGCCGCTGATTGAAGAGATTGCCTTCGGCCTGGACCGCGACGAACTCGCCGCTCTCGAACTGCGCGTCGTTCTGGTCGACGTCCTGGAACACCTTGGCGTTGATTTCGCCGGAGACGTCCTGCAGCAGCAGAGACAGGAAGGCGCCGCCGTTCCGTCCCGTGCGCCGTTCCTTGCGCGCGCACAGGAAGAACCCGGTGCCGGAGGAGTTCGTCGTCGAGTCTGCAGCGATCCTGGGGAGTCTGCATAGCCAGAAAGTCAAAAGTCCCGCGATTCAGCCACTGGCCGCCGTCGACGGTCAGCACGTCGCCGGTGATGTAGGACGCGTACGGCGAGACGAGAAACGACACGGCATCGGCGATCTCGTCCGCGCTCGCCCCATCGCCCGAGCGGCACCGACGTGTGATGCGGTCCACCGGTCGGCGGACTGCCACAACTGCTGCGCGGCGCCGGGCGACTCGATCGGACCAGGCGCGACGGCGTTGACGCGGATCCGGTGCGGCGCCCACTCGACGGCGAGCGTCTGCGTCATCGCCATCACGCCGGCCTTGGCCGACGCGGAGTGAATCGTGCCGGCGCTGCCGGTCCAGGCGTAGTTGGCCAGGATCGACACGATCGATCCGCCGCGCGCCGCGCGATCATGTGGCGGCCGACCGCGCGCGAGCAGTAGAAACTGCCGTTCAGCACGATGCCGATGACGGCGTTCCAGCCGTTCGGCGAGAGGTCCTCGGCGCGGCAGATGAAATTGCCGGCCGCGTTGTTGACGAGCATGTCGATGCGGCCGCGCGAGTCGACCGTGCGCGCCACCATCGCGTCCACGGCGGCCGGATCGCGCACGTCGACCGGCACCGCCAGCGCGTCGCAGCCCGCCTCACCGAGCGCCGACGACCGGCGTCCAGGTTCGACTGGCTCCGGCTGGCGATGACGACGCGTGCGCCGAGGCGGCCGAGCGCGCGCGCGATCGCGAGGCCGATCCCCGTGCCGCCGCCGGTCACGAGCGCGGTCTGTCCGTCGAAGACGCGCGTCGCGAACATAACCGGCAAGTGTACTGCGAGATGGTAAGATCGCCGCATGTCGCGTGTACGCAGACGTCTCGCTGGGACTGGCCGCGTCTGCAGCGATCGCGCTTGCCGCGGCGTGCTCGAACAACGTGAAGAACGACCCGGCGCCCGCGGCCACTGCCCCGCCGCCGGCATCCTCCGGCGTGCCGCTTCCGTCGCGCACGGCGCTCTCATTCGAGGTCGCGCCCGATCTTCCCCCCGTGCCCGGCAACATCGCCACCGCCGTCCGCCCGCCGGAGGTCGTCAAGGCCGCGTACCTCTTCGCCGCGCGGCATCCGGAAGTCCTGCAAGTTCATGCCGTGCTTCTGCGGCTGCGAGCGCGGCGGCCACCGCGGCAATGACGACTGCTTCGTCGCGGCGCGCGACGCTCGGGCAAGCCGACGCAGTGGGAGCCGCACGGCGCGGTCTGCGAGGTCTGCATCGACGTCGCGACAGAGGCGACGCAGATGCACAACTCCGGCGCGTCCCTGGCGGCGATTCGCGACGCCATCGAGAAGCGATACACGGGCAGCAGGTCCCACACGCCGACGCCGATGCCGCCGGCGGGCAAGAAGACAGGCGCGTCATGACATGGGCTCCACGGTAAAGACCCGTGGCGCGAAGCTCGCCGACGACGCCTTCGCGCACCTGTTCGAGCACCTGCACGAAGGCGTCTACATCGGCCTGGTCGGCCGGCGACGACACCGCGACCCTCGCCGCCAATCCGCATCTGCGACTGATCTTCGGCTGGGCGCCTGACGACCGCGGCCGACGATCTGTGCTCCCGTTCGACGACGATCGATTCGTCGACGAGCAGGCGCGCGCCGAGTTCCTGCAGCAGCTCACCCGCGACGGCCAGGTCCGGGCGTACCTCCTGCGGCTGCGCCGCGTGGACGGCTCGGCCATGTGGGTCGAAGTCACGGCGCGCGCCGAGCGGCTGCCGTCGGCTGAAACGCTCCGCGTCGAGGCCGTGATGCGCGACGTGACCGAGCGCAAGAAGCTGCAGGATCAGTCGCGCGATCTCTACCATCAGCTCTCGCAGGCCGAAAAACTCGCGGCGCTCGGCCAGACGATGTCGGGCGTCGCGCACGAGCTGAACAATCCGCTCGCGACGATCCTCGCCTGCGCCGAACGGCTGGCCGGACGACGCCTCGACGAGCTCACCCGCCGCGACCTCGACGCGATTCACAACGCCGCCGAGCGCGCCGCGCGCATCGTCCGCAACCTGCAGACGTTCGCGCGCAAGCGCCACACGACGCGGACGACGGTCGACCTCAACCAGGTCGTGCGGGAGACGCTCGCGCTCCGCGCCTACGAGCAGCGCGCCGCCAACGTCGTCATCGTCGAAGCGCTCGCGGCGGGACTGCCGCCGGTGTTCGCCGACCCGCACCAGATCCAGCAGATCCTGCTCAACCTCATCATCAACGCCGAGCAGGCGATGCTCGATGCGCACGGCCGCGGCACGCTCATCCTGCGGTCCTGGCACGACCTGGACCGCGACGCCGTCATGCTCGAGGTGAACGACGACGGCCCGGGCGTGCCGGAGGACGTGCAGACGAAGATCTTCGATCCGTTCTTCACGACGAAGGCCGTCGGCAAGGGCACGGGCCTCGGGCTGACGGTGGCGTATGCCATCGCGCAGGAGCACGGCGGCCGGTTGACGATCGGACCCGCGACCGGCCGAGGCGCGTCGTTCTTTCTCGAGCTGCCGGTCAGCGGGGCGCATATCCGCGTCCCCGAGGCCGTGGCGGCCCAGCCGCTGCCCGCCGTGCCGAAAGGGACGCGCGCGCTCGTGATCGAAGACGAGCTCGCGCTCGGCGACGCCGTCGCGGCCGCGCTCTCAGACGAGGGATTCAGAGTCGATCGCGCCGGCAACGGCGAAGACGCGCTCGCGCGCCTGCGCGACCGTCACTACGACGTGATCATCTGCGATCTGAAGATGCCGAAGGTGGACGGCATGACGTTCTTTCGAGAGGTCTCGGTGGCGATGCCGCACATCGCGCGCCGGCTCATCTTCGTCACGGGCGACGTCGCGGGCACCGAGGCCGAGCGCTTTCTCGAAGAAAGCGGCTGCCGCTGGATTCCCAAGCCCTTCAGGCTGAAAGATCTCGTGCGGGTGGCGAGAGAGATGCTGGGATAGAAACCGAGGCCCAGGGCCAAAGGCGCCGGGCCCAGGACAGCGGTCTGTTCTTCTGGCCCTCGGCCTTTGCGCCTCGGCGCACGCCGTCAGGCCGCCCTTGGCGCTGCTGTCTGCCGCTTCGGCGTCGTGCGCACGAGGCGCGCGCGGGCCGGTTTCGGCTTGGCTACGAGCTTTGGCGCGGGCGGCGCCATGCCCGCCTCGAGCACTTTCTTCAGCCGCGTGATGGCGCGCGCGTGCAGCTGCGAGACGCGCGATTCGTTGACGCCAATCGCGCGTCCAATCTGCTTCATCGTCGCGTCGTCGAAGTAGTAGAGGCTGATGATGCGGCGCTCGCGCGCGGGCAACTGGGCCAGCGCCGTGCGGACGCGGTCGCGCACCTCGCCCTGTTCGAACAACCGATCGGGCGACGGCGGCTCGCTCGGCACGAGCACGGCCGGCAGCGTCGCGCTGTCGAGTGTGTCGAAGTTGGCCAGCGGCGACGTCGACTCGATCGTGCTGATGCGCAGGATCGTGCGCTCGAGGCGCGCCTCGTCGGCGCCGACCCGGCGCGCGAGGTCGGCGAGCGTCGGCTCGGCGCCCAGCTCCCGTCGAAGCTGTTCGCGCGCGGCTTCGAGCTCGCGGCGGACGCGACGCACGCCACGCGGCCAGGCGTCCCGGCGCAGCGCGTCGATCATCGCGCCGCGGACACGGCGCTCGGCAAACGTCTCGAACTTGATGCCGCGGTCCTCGTCGAACCGGTGCGCGGCGTCGATCAGGCCGAGCACGCCGTCCTGGACGAGGTCCCCGAGATCAATAGAGTGCGGCATCGTCGATGCCATGCGGCGAGCCAGCGACTCGACAAACGGAAGACTCGCGGCCACCCGATCCTGCTGATGCTCCGCCAATGGCGCTCGATGCATCGATCCCTCCTCCAGTTCCCGCGTGTGCCGGGGACTGGTCTGAAGGGCAACAGCAGTGCCAGCCCTTTGGAGCGGCCTGCTCGCGACTGGGCCGCTCCTGGTGAATTGCTGTAAGTTGTTTATTCTAAAGGCTTTGACGTTGAATTGCCGGAGTGTGAAGGACTGGGAAACGGTGTGCTAAAGCCTGTCAAATTCCTTGGCAGGGCTATCGGAACTGTCAGCCCGTTGTCGGTGTCACGACCCCGGTCGGTCGGTCGACGGTCCGATGGCCTGACGCAGTTGCTGCACGGCGGTGATCGCTTCGAGCGTTCCCGCGACGACCTGTGCAGCGCGTGCGCGATGCGTTTCGTCCGTCAACCGGCTTTCGAGGAGCTCGGAGTTCGCGAGGATCACGCCGAGCTGATTGTTCAGGCGGTGAAACAGCCGCATCAGATCCGAGTGGGAGGGTGCGTCCACGAGCAGGCTGGCGGATCGTGCGGTCATGTCAGGCGCCGCGGCTGAGCCGCTCGTTCCACTCCAGTCCGCCGTCGATCGGCGCTGCCGGCTCGCGCCAGAGCGTGTCGACGAAGATGCGAACCGAACCGCCGGCCGTCCGGACGTACTGGACCTTGCCGCCGGAAATCCAGTTGTAGATTGTGCGCCGGCTGACACCGACGAGCTCGCAGGCACGAGGAATTGAAACTGTCTTGCGGTCCAGCGTCATCGTCATTCGTTGTCCCGCGGCCCGCCTCCAGGCGGCCGGCCCGCCGGGCTCCTTGTTAGGTGCTCAGCCAACACTATCGGCGGGCAATTGGGAGGACTTTAAATTGATTTGGGGATTGGGGGATTTGGCAGATTGGGAGACTGGGAGCTTTGCGATCTAAATCCCCAAATCCTAAATCCCAAAATCCTAAATGCTCTTATGTGTCAAAATGTCGCCACCCCGGGAATGGCTGACTCCCCGCTTCAACACCTCCTCCTGGTCGACGATGAAGCTGCCTTCCGCGAAGTCATCGCCGAACGGCTGGGCGAGCACCGGTTTCGGGTCGAACAGGCTGGAAGCGGTGAGGAAGCGCTCGAGCGGCTGAACGAGTTCGCGTTCGACATCCTCATCACCGACCTCCGGCTGCCGGGCGTCGACGGCCGCCAGGTCCTCGACGAGGCATTCGCCCGCTATCCCGAAATCATCGCCATCGTCATCACCGGCTTCGGCACCGTGCGGGAAGCGGTGGAAGTGACCCGCCTCGGCGCCGAGGGCTTCATCACCAAGCCGTTCCAGTTCGAAGAGCTGCTGCACGAGCTGCACGCGGCCATGGAGAAGCGGCGGCTCAAGGCGGAGAACGCCTACCTGCGCGCGCAGCTTCAGGATCGGTTCCGGCTCGACGGCATGATCGGGCGCACCGGCGCGATGATGGAGCTCTTCGAGCTGCTGCGCACCGTGGCCGCGACGGCGAGCACCGTGCTGATCACCGGCGAAACGGGCACGGGCAAGGAACTGGCCGCGCGCGCGATTCACGACGCGAGTCCGCGCCGCAGCGGACGATTCGTCGCGATCAACTGCAGCGCGATTCCCGAGACGCTGCTCGAAGCCGAGCTCTTCGGCCACGTGCGCGGCGCGTTCACGGGCGCCATCGCCAACCGGCAGGGCCGGTTCGAACAGGCGCATCGCGGCACGCTTTTTCTGGACGAAGTCGGCACGATGAGCGCGGCGCTCCAGGCGAAGCTCCTGCGCGTGCTGCAGGCGCGCGAGTTCGAGCGCGTCGGCGATTCGCAGACGGTCAAGGTCGACGTTCGCGTGATCGCCGCCACGAACTCCGACCTCAAGAAGCTCGTCGACGAAGGGGCGTTTCGCGAGGACCTGTACTACCGGCTGAACGTCATCCCCGTGCGCGTGCCGCCGCTCCGCGAGCGGCGCGCCGACGTGCCGCTGCTCGCGCAGCACTTTCTCGATCGACTCGCGAAGGACGCCGTGCCGACGCGCGGGCGTGTGACGCTCGCGCAGGACGCGCAGCAGGCGCTCATGGCCTTCGACTGGCCCGGCAACGTGCGCCAGCTCGAGAACGTCATGGAGCGGACGTTCGCGCTGTCGCCCGGCCGCATGCAGATTGCCGCGGCCGACCTTCCCGAGGAGATCCGGCAGGCGCGCGCGTCGATCGAGCCCGGCGAATTCGTCCTGCCCGAAGAGGGCATCGAGCTCGAGCAGCTCGTCTCGGGCTTCGAGCACACGCTGATTCGACGCGCCCTCGAGCGAACGGGCGGCAACAAGCGCCAGGCTGCAGAGCTTCTTCACGTCAAGAGAACGACGCTCATCGAGAAGCTCAAGCGGCTGGAGCGCCAGTAGGCGAGGCATGGCGACGCAGCACGCGTTCTGGATCATCGTGCAGGCAGCACGCCCACGGCGTTCCGCGCGCGGCGCGCGGAGGATCTGCTGCCGACGCTTCATCAGCTTCAACGCAAGCAGCCGGACACGGTGCTGAAGTGGTTCAGTCGTGGCCGCTTCTGGGACTCTCCGGAAGCCGAGCGCGAAGCGTTCCTCGCCGCGCGACGCGCGAAGTCAGCACGCGACCGCGAGTGGCGGCCCGGCGGCGATCACGTCGATCCGCGCGCCAGGTTCCAGATCTCGCGCGACGAGAAGCGCGCGCGCTTCAAGGCGCGTCAGCGCCGGCCATGGGATCGCGGCGAGGGATCTGGTCCGGCTGGGGACCGCCCAACTGGTGGTCCGCGGCCAAAGTGGAGTGGCGAGCGCCGCGCGCCCGGCGCCAAGCGCCATGAGCCGAGCCCCAAGAGCCGAGAGCCAGGCGCCAAGAGCCGAGAGCCAAGCGCCAAGAGCCGAGGATTTTCACCAAGGCCGGGAGGCTTCAAGCCACACGGTGGCCCGAAGAAGCCGTGGGGATCGCATAACGCCGGTCGGCGGCCCGGTCAGGGCTCGGGCCCGCCCGGCCGAAGCCCGAAGGGACCTCCAGGTCGCACACACTTCCGTGGACCTCGTCGTCCCAAGGGCCCGCGCGGTCCCAAGGGCGGCTCGTGATCTCGCATATCGTGTTGTTCAAGGCAAAGAGCGGCCTGAGCCGCGCCCAACAAGAGTCATTCGCCCTAAAGATTCAGGAGACGTGTCGCGTCATTCCGACAGTGCGAAGGGCGCTCGTCGGTCGGTCCACGCACGTAGATGCAGGATATTCTCGGTCTTTAGGTGATAACACCTACGAATTCGCTGCTGTCCTGGACTTCGACTCCGAAGGCGACCTGCTCGAGTACCTCCAGCACCCGCTCCATAGGGAGTTGGGGCGTCAGTTCTGGGAGTGCTGCGAGTCGACGGTCGTGATGGAGGTCGACGCGGTCGATGCCAGAACTGACGATATCGGTAGTTTGTTGGTCAAAAGGCAGAAATGATTGCCGCGGCTCTCAAACCGAGCCGCGCTACGTACCGGCGTACGTCAGGGCGGTCCGGGTTTTGGACCGCCAGGACGCCATCGAGAAAGAACCTCTCTATCGTCTCCTTGAGCTGAGGGACTGACTCAGACGAGTTGATGGTCACGCGGAGGGCCGAGCCGCCCTCCAGTCCTTTCGTGTACCACGAGCCCAGCGCGCGAAGCTTGTTGATGACCCACCGCTCGCGGCCACGCGCCGCGGCCGGCGGTGCCTCACCGGGCTGTCCCGGCGCCGAGTGCCGGAAGCCCTCGGCTTCGCCGACACGCTCACGGAGCAGCAACTCGATGTACTCGAGAAGGAAGCGTCCTCGCTCCTCGAGAGAGACGACGGCGGGCAGGCCGCCGGCGCGCGCGTCGGCCGACTGCGTGAAGATCCACGGATTGCGAAGGGCGCCACGTCCGATCAGCACGCCGCCCACGCCGGCGTTCTGCAGCCGCGAGACGACCTGCGTCGGCTCGACGCAGTCGCCCGACCCGAACACGGGAATCCCGACGCCCGACGCGACGCGCTCGATGAGATTCCAGTTCGACTCACCGCTGTAGGACTGCGCCGCCGTCCTCCCGTGCACCGCGAGCGCCGACGCACCCGCGTCTTCCACCATCTTCGCGAGCTCGGGCGCGTTGATCTCTTGCTCGTTCCAGCCGGCGCGCATCTTCACCGTCACCGGAATGCGCACGGCCCTGGCCATCGCGCGCACGACACTCGCGGCGTGCTCCGGCTCACGCATGAGACTGCAGCCCGCGTTGTGCTTCGCAATCTTGGGGACGGGACACCCCATGTTGATGTCCACGATGTCGGCGCCCATGCCCTCGACGATTTGCGCGGCCTCGGCCATCACCTCGGGGTGGCCGCCGAAGATCTGGATCGAGACCGGACGTTCTTCCTCGGTGTACTCGGCGAACTCGAGCGTGCGATCGATCCCGCGGACGAGCCCCTCGGAGCTCACCATCTCGGTGACGACGAGCCCGCACCCGCCCTTGCGTTTCACCAGCCGGCGAAACGCAGTGTCAGTCATCCCGGCCATCGGGGCCAGGGCGACGGGGTCGGAGAGAGTCAGAGAGCCGATACGCATGGTTGACAGGGCCAAGGGCCCAAGGCCAAGGGCCAAAGTTCAGCGCCTAATGGCCCAGTCGATTGCCGACCACTCGTGGGCCGTTGGCCCTGGGCCTTGGGCCGCCCGTTGGCCATTGGCCCTGGGCCTTTGGCCTCCGTCGTCTTCCCCCGCACTTTCTCGTACATGAGCCGGTAGCCCTCGTCCTTCCACTCGATGTTCGCCTGAATGCGGAGCTTGTCGAGGAACTTCTTCGTCTCGACGTCCATGCGCATCTCGTAGATCCGCTGCGCGATCTGATCGCGGACCTTGTCGTACGGCTCCGGCGTGGACTCGACGCGCGCCTCGAGCTTGAAGAGATTGAATCCCTTGGCCGTGCGGAGCACCTCCGACACCTCTCCGGGCTTGAGCTTGTTCAGCATGTCGGCGAGCGCGGGGGACAGATCGTTGACGAGAACGCCCGAGATGAGGCCGCCGTTCGCCTTCGATCCCGCGTCGGAGACTTCGCCGACAACTTTGGCGAAATCCTCGCCCTTCACAATCCGCTCCCGCGCCGCATCGATCTTGGCCTTGGCTTCGTCCTCGACGCCGACGCTCACCGCCGGCTGGCCGCCTTTCGTCACGACCGGTACTTCGACGAACAGCTCGCGAATCGTCACCGTCGAGGGCTTCATGTAGTCCTTCAGGTTCGCCTGATAGAACTGCTTCTTCTCTTCTTCGGTGAGCTGCATGGCCGGCATGATCTCGTTCTGCTGAACCGACCGCATCAGATGCGTTTTCTCGAAGTTCTGCCGGAGATCGGCGAGCGTCATCCCTTCCTGACTGAGCGCCTTCGCCAGGCCGGCGTCATCGAGCTTGTTCTCTTTCTTGATGTTGTCGATCGCCTGCTGGAACTGCTGGTCGGAGAGCTTCACGCCAAGCTCGCGGCCGCGCTGAACGAGCAGCAGTTCGTCGACCGCCTCGGCGAGGATCGACGGCGTCAGCTCAGTGAGCGCCTGGCGCAGCGCCGCGTCCGTCTGAAGCTCCTCGGCAGATCGAACCTGCCGGTTCTTCTCTCGCAGCGCCTGAATCTGACGCTGGGTCAGGTCCGTGAGCGTGAAGATCTCTCCGTTCACCTTGACGATGATTTTCTGGATGATGGCGGTCTTGCTCTGCGCGGACAGCGCAGGCATCGCGGTGGTGAGCGCAACCGCAGCGACAATCGAAAGAACAACAGACTTCATATTTTTTAGGACGACTCCACGGCCATTTCGGCCGCAACTACCGCAGGATCAATATTTTAGCTTGCCACGAGCGACTGGCTCAACTGGTCGAGCAGCTGGCCGAGCCGTTCGAACAGTCCACCCGGAGACGCCGGATCCGGGGGAGTTTCGGCCAGAATTGCGGCTCTCGTGAAGCCGGGCGTCACGTCGGAGGTGGCCCGGGCGGTCCACCAGGACGGGGAAATGACCTCGGGGGTCATTTCCGCGCGTGATCCCCTCGCGGAAATGACCCCCGAGGTCATTTCCTTCGTCAAATCCATCTTGATCACCGCCGGCGGCAGCAGCGTCAGGTCGCGCCGGCTCTGAATGAGCTTCAGGATCATCGCGGGGTCGAGCCTGGCATCCTGTCTGAACTTAAGGACGATCGTCGAGCCTTCGCGGTCGAGGCTCTCGACGCCGATGCGATCGGCGACGACGCGGACCCTGGCGTATTGCGCGAGGTTCGTGACCGACACCGGCGGCGGGCCGTACCGGTCGCGGAGCTCTTCGAGGAAGGTCGTGACGTCCTCCAGGCTGCGTGCGCTGGCCATGCGCCGGTACGCAGAGAGCCGCTGATTCATGTCCGGGATGTACGTCTCCTCGATGCGCAGATCCAGCCGCAGGTTCACCACCGCGCGCCGGTCGTCCTCGAGGTCCTCGCCCTTGAGCTCGCGGATCGTCTCCTCGAGCAGCTTCATGTACATGTCGAACCCGACGGCCTCGATGTGCCCGCTTTGCTCGCCGCCGAGGAGGTTGCCGGCGCCGCGAATCTCGAGGTCGAGCGCCGCGATGCGGAATCCACTGCCGAGGTCGCTGAACTCCCGAATCGCCGCCAGCCGCTTGCGCGCGACGGGGGAGAGCGTCTGCTCCGCGGGAATCAGCAGGTACGCGTACGCGCGCCGATCCGACCGCCCGACGCGACCGCGAAGCTGATAGAGCTGCGCGAGACCGTAGCGATCCGCGCGGTTGATGACGATGGTGTTCGCGTTGGGAATGTCCAGGCCGTTTTCGACGATCGTCGTCGCGATCAGCACGTCGAACTTGTGCGCGACGAAATCCACCATCACGCGCTCGAGCGCTTCTTCGCTCATCTGCCCGTGCGCGACGGCGATCTTCGCTTCCGGCACGAGCCGCGAGACGAGGTTGCCCATCGAGTAGATCGACTCGACGCGATTGTGGACGAAGTAGACCTGGCCGCCGCGTTCCAGCTCGGTGCGGATCGCGCGGGAGATGATGTCGGTCTCGAACTTCACGACGTGCGTCTGAATCGCCAGCCGATCGCGCGGCGGCGTCTCGATCACCGACATGTCGCGGATGCCGACGAGCGACATGTTGAGCGTCCGCGGAATCGGCGTCGCGGTCATCGTGAGCACGTCCACGCGCTTGCGAAGATGCTTCAGCCGTTCCTTGTGCGTGACGCCGAAGCGCTGTTCCTCGTCGACGACGAGGAACCCGAGATCGCGAAACAACACGTCCTTCGACAACAGCCGGTGGGTCCCGACGACGATGTCGACTTGCCCGCCGGCCATCTTCGCGAGCAAAGCCTTCTGCTCCTGCTTGCTGCGGAAGCGGCTGATCATGTCGATCTCGACGGGGAAGCCGGCAAAGCGTTCCTTGAGCGTTCGCAGATGCTGGAACGCCAGAACCGTCGTCGGCGCGAGAAACGCGACCTGCTTCCCGTCGATCACGGCCTTGAACGCCGCGCGCATCGCGACTTCCGTCTTGCCGTAGCCGACGTCGCCGCAGAGCAAACGGTCCATCGGCGTCGGTGTCTCGAGATCGCGCGTGATGTCGGCGATCGCCGTCTGCTGGTCCGGCGTGAGGTCGTACTCGAACGCGCCGGCAAACTCCTCCTGCCAGTGCGAGTCCGGGCTGAACGCGTGACCCACGACGGCCTTGCGGGCGGCGTAGAGCTTGAGCAGCTCTTCGGCCATGTCGCGCATGGCCTTCTTCACGCGCGTTTTCGCCTTTTCCCACGTCGTGCCGCCCAGCTTGTCGAGCGCGGGGCTGGCGCCGGCCGTGTACTTCTGAACGAGATCGAGCCCCTCGAGCGGGACGAACAGCTTGTCGTCGCCCGCGTAGCGAAGCTCCATGAATTCCTGCACCGGCATGCCGGGCGCCGGCGCGAGACGCTTCAGGCCGACGAACCGGCCGATGCCGTTGTCCACGTGTACGACGAGGTCGCCGATCTTCAGGTCGCGGAAGTCCGACATGAACGACCGGCCGGCCGACCGCCGCCGCTCGTGGACGCGCCGTTCCTCTTCGAAGAGATCCGTCTCGGCGAAGATCAGCAGGTGGGCGTCCGGCAGATGGAACCCGCGTGACAGCTGGCCGGTGGTGACCAGGACGGCGGCGTTGTGCAGATCGTCGGCGTCGGCCGCCACGCCGCGCAGCTCGTAGTCGGCGAGCAGCTCGATCGTGCGCTCGGCACGGCCGGTTGTCGCTGCCACGAAGACGACGTCGTCACCCCGCTCGCGCGCGGCGCGTACCTCCTCGACCCAGTCGCCGATTCGGCCGTGGTACTCGACGGTGGGGCGGCAGGCGACGTGCCCCGACTCGGACGGTGCCTCTTCGACGGCCAGCTCGCTCATGCGCCGTCCGGTCGAGAGCCAGGCGTCGAGGTCCGGCCAGTCGAGCGCGAGGCGCTCGTACCGCGGCACCTGGCGGCCGCGCGCCTCCATGTCGGCCGCGCTCGCGCGCCACTGCGTCTCGAGCGCCCGGCCGCGATCGACCACGTCGTCGAGCTCGAGGACGAGCAGCGACCCTCTGGCCTGGCGGACGTAGTCAATGATCGTGGCGGATCGATCCGAGTCGGTCCCGTCTTCTCCTGCCGGCAACAGCTCCCGTTGCGGCGTGATCGCCACCTGGTCGAGGGCGGCGAGCGATCGCTGCGTGGCTGCGTCGTACCGGCGCACGGACTCGACGATGTCGCCGATGAACTCGAGACGGATGGGCTGCGTCTCGGCGGCGGGATAGAAGTCGACGACCCCGCCGCGGACGCAGAACTCGCCGTGCTCGTCCACGGGATCCTCGGGCAGGAAGCCGGCGAGCACGAGGCGCTCGCCGAGATCCTGCGGCGAGATCTCCATGCCGGGAACGATCGTGAGGCCGCTTTCCTTGAGGCGCGCCGGATCCGACAGCCGCGGCACGAGCGCGCGGGCCGACGCGACGATCAGGCGTGCCGTGCCCGCGGCGAGCGCATGGAGCGCGCGCGCGCGCGCCGAGGCCACTTCGAGGTGCGGCGTCAGGCCGCGGTACGGATCGACTTCGGGCGACGGAAAGGGCAGCACCCGCCGCACCGCGTCGGCCTCGCCAAGCCCCTGGAGGTTCGCGAGAAAGAAGCGCGCGTCCGCGGTGATGCGCTCGACGTCGGCGTCGGTCGGCACGACGAGGAACACCACGCCGTCCTGCGCGAGCGCAGCCGCATGCAGCGCAGCGGCCGCCGGCGTGAGCCCGGTCATCCGCGCCGGACTGTGATCGAGTCCGCTCCGGAGCGTCGCCGACTTCAACAGCGAGCGAAAGGCGAGGGAGGAAGCAGTGCCGAGCGTCACAAACTAAGGCCACAGATATCGTACTCGGGTACGATGTCCGGGCTCTGGATATGCCTTCCTTTAATGTCGATGTCCTGATTGTCGGAGCCGGGCCCGCGGGCATGAGCGCGGCTCTCGTCCTTGGCCGCGCGTGCCGTACGGTGCTCATGTTCGATCACGGCCAGCCGCGCAATGCGTCGACGCGCGCGATGCACGGGTTCCTCACGCGTGACGGCATTTCACCGGGCGAGTTCCGGCAGATCGCGCGAGGCGAGCTCGCCCACTACGAATCGGTACGGATCGAGTCCGCGGTCGTCTCGTCCGTCGGCCGGCTCGACGGCGAAGGATTTCAGGCTACGCTCGCCGATGGGCGCGCGTTCACGTCGCGCAAGATGCTGCTCGCGACCGGCGTCGTGGACAACGTGCCGGACGTGCCGGGACTTCGCGAGATGTACGGGCGCAGTGTCTTTCATTGTCCGTTCTGTGACGGCTACGAGCTCCGCGGCAAGCCGATTGCCGTGTACGGCTGCGACCGGCGCGGATTCGGGTTGTCGATGGAGATGCTCGGCTGGTCGCGCGACCTCGTGCTCGTGAGTGACGGGCCATGCGGCATCGGCGCCGAGGAGCTCGCGACGCTCGGACGCAACGGCATCAAGGTCCGCGAAGAGCGCGTGACCCGCCTCGAAGGCCGTGACGGCCAACTCGAACGCGTCGTCTTCGCCGACGGCGATCCGCTCGCGCGGTCGGCGCTCTTCTTCACCACCGGCCAGCACGAATCCTGTGGGCTCGCGAGGTCACTGGGCTGTGAGTTCAACGAGAAAGGGACCGTGCACACCGGCCGTCACGAGAGCACGCACGTCCCGGGTCTCTACGTCGCAGGCGACGCGTCGCGCGACGTGCAGTGGGTCGTGATCGCCGCGGCCGAAGGCGCGGAGGCGGCGTTCGCGATCACGCAGGATTTGATCAAGGAAGCGTGGAAGTAGGGCGGGCCGGGCTTGGGCCCGCCGCGTCGGCGGCTCAGAAGCTTACGCGGAGGCCGCCGCCCATCGTAAAACCTCCGAGATCGAGTTTCGCGGTGTCACCGATGTTGCCTCGGGCACCGGTCATACGCGCGAAGCCCCCGACGCCGATGTGTCGCATCAGCCGATAGCGCACGTCGGCACCAACGTGATAGCCCCAGAGCGTCCGTTCTTCCGCGATCAGCGACAGCCGGATGTCGGGACCCGCCGATGTCTCCGACACGGTTGCCGACACCGGCAACTCGTGAATCACTTTCGCCACGGCCGGGCCGCCCATGATCATCACGTCGATCGCGGGATTGATCGGAAGCCGCCACGTGCCGAGCACGGCGATCCAGGTCTCTTCATGCCGGAGGCCTGGGACTGAACCCGCGAGCGTGCGTCCCCGGTCGTAGAAGACCGGATGCGGGACCGTGGCTTCGGCATTGCCGTCGCTGGTCACCCGCCAATGGCTCATGTTCCCGGCAACCCCGAGCCGGGTTCCCAGCATCACGCCCAGCAGGCCGTCGTAGATGGCGCCGCTCTTGACCTTCCGGTTGACGAGGACCGCCGCCGATTCCTGAAACACGTCGGAAGCAAAGGTCGTCGACGCGCTGATCTCACCGCTCTGGGCGCCGACATTGAAGCTGACGAAGAATCTGTCTGGCTCAGCGGATTGCGCCGCGGCGGGGGCGGCGGTCGCCAGAGAGACCGCAGTCGCCAGCACGCACATTCGTATCATCTTCTTCTTCATCAGTCGTTCGTCGCTCACGCTTCCCAGCCGTCCGGCCGCCGAATTATCGCGGGAAAAATCGCCTCAATCGAGAGTCGCGATATTATAGGTCGAATGCGTCTCCGAACGTGGGTCGCTCTTGTGTGTCTGCCCTTTCTGGGAAGCGCTGGATGCGGCCAGTCGTCGCCGGCGGCGCCCGGTACCACGGTCACGCAGACTGACGACGCGGGTGCAGGTCCAGGCGGCATTACGCTCAAGGCGCCGGCGCCGGAGCTGTTGTCACCGGCCAACGGCGCGATGATCTCATCGACGAGCACGGTCGCGTTCGTCGTCGGGCGAGTCCAGGGCCTGAATGCGACCTTCCCGATCACTTTCGAGTTCGACATCGCCCGGCAGGGCGGCACGCAGCTCGACAACACGCGGCTGACCCAGGGCCTGTCCGGAAACACCACGTACACCATGACCCGTCAGCTCGACGTGAACACCGTGTACACATGGCGCGTGCGTGCGACCTATCAGGGCGCATTCGGACCGTGGTCACCGACCTTCACGTTCCGAACGCCCGACATTCCGGCCGGGCACGTCCTGCCGGGAGAGATCGTCGACCCGCTGCTCGACGGGCGCACGGTGGGAACGATCGTGGGTGGCGTGAACATCATTCCAGGTGTCGGCGCGCAGATTCTCAACCAGTCCAGCCTGATTCGCTACACGCTGACCACTCCGCTCGAAGCCGGCGAGATGTCGATGATGGTCACCAACTTCGACGTCACGAGCCCGGGCGACAAATCGAAGGTGTTCAGCATGCAGCAGGGCGATTCGGACATCACCGACAACGCCTACCGGTTCACGGCCGAGATGCGCGGCTCGGCCTACGCCGAACCCGGCACCGTGGCGTTCCGCATCATTTACGGTGACGGTGAGGCGCGTGACGGCGAGCGGCAGGTCCTCAGCTTCAGCCGAACGCGCTGGTACTACTGGCGCTTTTCGTGGCGAACGGGCAGCGCCACCCTGCAGGTCCGGGCCGATGGTCCGACGGGTCCCGTGCTCTACGAGCAGAACGTGGCCAGCGGCGCCTCTCCGTACCGTCCGGTCCCGCATCGCGTCTACATCGGGGCGCCGATTGGCCGGGCGGGTCCAATCGACGCGTCGCTCGGCGGCATGATCGTCAAGGATTTCCGGATCTCCGCGCTGCCGCGGCCGATGGTGTCCAGCCAGGAGCGGTGATGGGTACTAGCGCTGTTCCAGCACGATGATCGTACGGCTCGTCAACGCCGTGTGTCCGGAGCGGCGGGCATCCCTGAGGATGTCCGTCAGGTGACGCAAGGTCTCACGCTCGTCGGCGTGCAGCCCTTTCATCTCGAGGGCATCCTGGACGCGCAACTCGAACTGCGCGACCGTCATCGGCTCCGTGAGGGCGATGATCGCCCGCTCGCCGGCGATCGGCACCAACTCGATGCCTGGCAGCCGCTTCAACGCGCGAACGGGCGTGACGACGATGACCGCGTGGTTTCCGTAGCGGGCGAGCGTCACGGCAGGCCGCCTGCGTCGCGATTTGACCTGATCGACGACGCGAACGATGGCCAGACCGACATCGGCATCGACCGACTTGAGAACGGCGAGCGTATCCTCGGGCAGCGTGACAGTGACGGCGTGGGCCGGACGGCCGAATTTTTGTGGACGCCCCCGGCGAGGGGATGAAACGGGGGCGGACATCGCTTCGATTATTGCATGGAAAAAGCATGATTTCTGACGGGTTCACCACCAGCCGCTCCCGATGGCTCTGGCGCGCCGTCGCGACGATCGTCGTCGTCACGAGCATGGCCTGCACGTCGGGGGGCGACACCCGTGAGGTGTCGTTTGGCGCGTCGCCTGCCTCTCCCGGCGGCACTCCCAGTCTGACGGCGCCGGCTGTGGAGTCGCCGTCTGCAGGCGTGCAGCTCAGCACGCTCCGTCCCACGCTGACCGTCCGAAATGCTTCCTCCACAGTGGCCGGCGCGCGCACGTACGAGTTCCAGATCTCGGACCGGACCGACTTCGCCGCGTCGACGGGTGCCGTGCAGGCCGTTGTCAGCCGTGCGGGCGTGCCGGAAGGAAGTGGCGGCACGACGTCGCTGACGCTCGATCAGGATTTGCCGGCCACGAGCCGGATGTTCTGGCGCGCTCGTGTCGTCCAGGGCACCGTCAGCTCCGACTGGTCGGAGGCGGGATCGTTCATCACCCGCCGGGTCGGCTTCAATCGCGCCGGCGAGCTCTACGATCCGCTCATCCACGGAGAAACGGTGGGGACGATCGTTGGCCCGGCCGCGTTTGTCGATGGACAGGGTCTGCGACTGGAGACCGGCACGACGTACGTACGGTACCAGTTGCCGCGAACCGTCTCATCCGGCGAATTCTCGATGGAAGTTCGCGGCCTGCGGCCGAATGGCCCTGGCGACAAGCTGAAGATCTTCTCGATGCTCGACGGCCCCGGCGATCTGCTCAACAGCAAGTTCCAGGCGGCCGCACACTACCGCGGGATTGGCGGTAATCCAGACAACTGCGTCGCGTTCAAGGCGGTCTGGGGCGACAGTGACATTCGACTGGAACCGGATCTTGCCGAGCGGTCGGCCTCGGTGATATCGCTCGACCCCAGCCGGACGTACTTCTGGCAGGGAATCTGGAACAGCAATTCCTTCCGCGTCGTGATCAGGGATGGCGGGGCGCAGGGAAACGTCATCTACGATCGCATCGAGTTCGCGCCAGGCGGAACGGGTCCGTACTCACCGAGTCCACATTTCGCGTACCTCGGCTCCAACAACCAGGCGTTCAGTGCGTTTGAGGTCGGTTCGTGGCCTGCGGTCACATACAGTAACGTCTGGCTGGGCGACGGGCCGCGCCCGGCGACCCTCGCCGGCGTGTCGGGGCGCTGAGTTTCCTCGCAGCTTCACGGGTCCCTCCCTCAGGACCCTGTTTGGATCGATCTGCACCGCTCGGACGGCTGGCGCTCAACCTGAAACCACGCGGAAGCCTTCGAGCTGGGCGCAGCGCGCCAGCGCCTGGTCGAGCGTGACGAAGTCGAGCGTGTCAGGCCGATCGGCGGACGCGATGAGCGCCGCGCCAAGCTGCATCGCGTCGGCCGCGGAGAGCGGATGCACGCCGACCAGCCGCTCGGCTCGGCGACGGACCGCATCGACATCCGTGACCGCCGCGCACCGTTTGAAGAGCTCCATCACCTCGAGGCGAACGCCCGGCAGAACGTCCGCGAGCTCGGCAGACATCCGGCTGATCCGGGCAAGCGTCGAGAGCAGCTCGACACCCGTCAGGATCCAGACGACGACGTGGCGATCGCTCGAGAGCAGGTGTCGCATCGCCGGCGTCGCCGGCTCGTCGACGACCAGCGGCACGAGCGCGGAGGTGTCCCAGAACTTCACCGGGTGCTATCGCGCCGCATCTCGAGCAGCGCACTCAGCGCGCCCTGACTGCCTCGAGGGAGGTGAATGGGCTGATGATCGTCAAGCCACTGCGCCAGAGCCTGCGGGTCTCCCGGCGACACGATGCCCTGTCGCGCCAGATCGTCGAGCCGCTCCGCGGCCGCACGGTCGCCCTGGCTCGACCCGCGAGCCTGGACGAACGGCACGATCCGCGCGACCGGGGTGTCCCGGTCGAGGACGGTGATCTCGCCGCCCCGTCGGACCCGCGCGAGGTGGCGCGAGAGATTGTTCTTGAGGTCAGCTATCTTGACCTTGTTCACATGTCTATAATAGCTATTTTAAGCGCGGACCGCCAGGTCTCGCGTGATTCCGGCTCACTGTCTCAGAATGTGATTCGGATCCACCCGGGCGGCACGCGCCGCCGGCCCGACCGAGGCGAACGCGACGGACACGGCGATGGCCGCCGAGACGACGCCCAGCGTCAACGGATCGCGCGCGGTGATGCCGTACACATGGCCTTCGAGGAACTTCGACAGGATCATCGTCAGCCCGAGCCCGGCGCCGATGCCGATGCCGGCAACTCGTAAGGCGCGCGAGACGACGAGTCGAAAGACGCCGGCCGCGTCTGCGCCGAGCGCAAAGCGAATGGCCATCTCGCGCACGCGGCGCGCGAAGACGTGTGACACCGTCGCGTACGTGCCGACGACGGCCAGGAGCCACCCGAGACCGGCAAAGGCGGAGAGGAGCGACGCAAGAAAGCGGGTGTTCGTGCTCGTGGCGGCGTACCGGGTCTCGAGAGGCTGGCAGCGATCGACAGGAACGTCCGGCGCGAGATCGCGAACCATCTGGCGAATCGTCTCGGCGGTCACGTCGGCGCCAGGCTGTTGTTTGACGAGCAGTGTCAGCCGGCCGATCGCGCGCTGCAGATACGGCACGTAGATCTGTGGCTCGGCGTCCGCCGCGGGACCGCGCTGCCGCACATCGCCGACAATGCCCACGACCTCGCGCATCGGCGCGCCCGTGCCAGGAGCGCCAAGGGCGAGCCGCCGGCCAATCGGCGGGTCGATGCCCGGAAAGAAACGCCTTGCCGCGCTTTCATTGAGGACGACCACCAGCGGATCGCCGTCGCGCGGCTGATCCTCGAACGCGCGCCCTGCGCGAAGCGGGATGCCCAGCACGCCGAAGGCGTCGCCGTGTATTGGATTGTGCCGAAAGAAATCGCCGCCGGGAGCGTCGCCGATCGCGAACGCTCGCGGGCGCTCCGACAGCCCGGCCGTGGATGTCGTGTCGGTGGTGATGCGTCCCCAGGCCCCACCCGAGATTCCCGGTACGGTGTGGATGAGCGCCGCGCTCGAAACACCGGGGAGGGCCAGCGTCCGATCGAGGAGGGTGGAATAGAAGAGGCGGTCCGAGGCCGTTGTCCTGGAGCCGAACGGCGTCCGCACGTCGACCTCGAGTACGCGATCGGCGTCGAACCCCGGCGGCACATTCAGCAGGTGCCGGACGCTGTTCAGGAGGAGCGCCGCGCCGGTCACGAGCACGAGCGAGATCGCCACTTCGACGGCCACGATCGCCGACGGCAGACGATGCGTTCGCCGGGCGGCGGTGGCACGCGCCCCGCCTGAGGCTGCGGCAGAGGCGGTGCGAGCGCCGCGCCAGGCCGGCAGCGTCCCGAACGCGACTGCCGTGAGTCCCGTCAGCGCCACGACGAACAGCAGCACGCGCGGGTCGAGGCCGATCTCGTGCAGGCGTGGGAGGCCGGCCGGCGCGGCTGCGACGAAAACGCGCAAGGCAATCGCCGCGACGAGCGCGCCAAGCGCGCCGGCGATGGCGGCAGTGATCACACTCTCGGCGAAAAGTTGAAGCGCCAGCCTCGCGCGACTGGCGCCCAGCGCACTTCGAATCGTCAGTTCAGACGCGCGCGTGACCCCGCGCGCAAGAAAAAGATTCGCGACGTTGGCGCACGCGAGAATCAGCAACAGCACCACGGCGCCCAAGAGCATCAGCAGACGGTCGCGCGCACCCGCGATGGTTGTTTCGTGCAATGGATGAAGGACGAAGCTGAGATCGGCGCCTTCGGCCCGGTTCACATCGGGATAGGCCGCCGAGAGACGCCGGCCGGCCTCCGAAAGCTCTTGCGTGGCCGAGCCCGGCGAGGCGCCTGGCGCCAGGCGCCCAAGAATCCTGAACCCGTAGTCGTCGCGGTCCGGTGAATCGCCGTGCCGGACCGGAATCCAGAGACCCGTGATTGCGCCTGACTCGATCGGCTCCGGATCGCGGTACGCGGACGACATCACGCCGACGATCCTGCAGGGCCGGCCGTTCAACTGCACGACGCGGCCGAGGACCGAGGGATCCTGGCCCCAGCGACTGCGCCACAGCGCAGAGCTGACGATTGCAACGCGGTCCGCGCCGGCCGCGTAGTCTCCCGGATCGAACGCGCGGCCGAGGCGGACGCTCGCGTTGAGTCCGGTCAGGTAGCCATCCGTCACGTCGAGGACGGCAACGCGCTCCGCGACCTCTCCGTCGTCCACTAGCGCAGGGCTGCGATCCTGTGCTCCCACGAGCCACGACATCGTCTTCACCGACGCCTGCAGGTCGCGGAGGTTCAGCAGCGAGTTGGAGCTGAGCTCGATCCCTCCGAAGCGCGAGTGGATCAGATGGAGCGAGCCCGCATCGGCGTACGGGAGAGGCCGGAAGACGACGGCGTCGGCGATCGTGAAGATGACCGTCGTCGCTCCGACGCCAAGCGCCAGCGTCACGACGGCCAGCGCATGATGCGACGGATTCCGCCGCACCTGACGCCACGCATGGCGGCCCTCGTCCAGCACCGACGGCAGCGCCAGCGCGCGCTCGACCAGCCCGTCGAATGCGAATCGCACGCCCTCGGTGAGCCAGAAATGGATCGCGCCGGAACGGCCGCGCCGGCGCCGTGCTTCGCGGCGCCAGTGCAGCGCGGTCTCGATCAGGTCGTCGCCGAGCGCGCGCCGGAACGGCGGCGGGTACAGGACGAGCAGCGCCCGAAGCACGCGAGCCGCGAGGGTCTCGCCGCGGTCCTCACGCATGACCGCCTCTGGCGCGTTGGGCCAACGCGCGCACATGGCCGCTCTGCGCCAGCTCGACGATCCGCTCCGCCTCCGCCCGCGTGACGGCCTGGCCCGCCGGCGTCAACCGGTAGTAGCGCCGCCGCGAGTCCGTGCGCGCGTCCGGCGACCGGCCGGTCCATTCCTTCACCAGGCCGTCATCCATCAATCGCCGCAGCTTGCGATACAGGAGGCTCGCCGGCAGGCGGACGCCCCGGCCCTCGAGCACCTTGAGAATGGCGTAGCCATGAAGAGGCGCTGCGGAGAGCGCCAGGAGGATCTCGAAGACGTCAGGCTTCAGCGGCTGCGGCAGGCCCATGCCGCTGATCCTCTTTCGTCTATAGACTATTTGTCAATAGATCGTGCGCGCTCGATGAGGCTCGACGTCGACCAGCCCGCCTCGATTGGAATCCACCACGCGCCGCCCGCGCTTCACCGTGTCCGTCCCACGATGGCATCGGCGGCCCAGTCGGCGCCTTTCACGAGCACATCGGGCTGAATCTCGCGAATGATCTCGTCGGGGATCTCGTTGTCGAAGATCACCACGGCGTCGACGCAGGCGAGTGCGGCCAGAATCTCCGCGCGCTCGCCCTCCGGCGTGACCGGGCGGCCGGGTCCCTTGTTCGCGCGGACCGACCGGTCCGAGTTGACCGCGACGATGAGCAGATCGCCGAGCGCGCGCGCGGCCTGCAGGTAGCGCAGGTGCCCCGGGTGGAGCAGATCGAACACGCCGTTCGTGAAGACGACCTGCTTGCCGGCCTGGCGCCGGGCGGCGGCAAAGGCGGAGGCGTCGGAGATGCTGAGTACTGGCATTGTCTGTCGTAGCGCGGACCGAACTGCGATCCGCCGCGACGCGGCCCACAGCCCGGGCCGCCACACGCGCGGTTCCAAACCCGGACCGCGCTACATACGTCTCTTGACGACCACGCCGTCGCTGAACGTCCAGCGGTGGCGCGGACGGTAGATGCCGACGTCCTTCAGCCTCGATTTCACCCGAAACGTCCAGAGCAGCCGGTGGTAGTCGTACGGCGCCCCGTCCCGTTTGTGAACGGCGACGTCGAGCTTGTACGTCCCTTCGACGAGATCGAGCGCGTCGATGTCGAGGGTGACTTCGGCGTCACCCGACAGCGACACGGCTTCGTGCTCTTCGATGTCGGTGTTCGTGCCGTAGATGGACACGCCGTCGGCGCTGAAGATCCCGATGCCGAAGACGAAGTCGTTGACCGCCCGCTCGGCATGCACTTTGAGCCGCAGCCGCATCGGTTCCCCGGTATGGAACACGTGCGTCGCCTGTCCCTGATCGTTCAGGAACGCCACCTCGTTGATGACGACGCCGCCCGATCCCCAGCGCCCTTCGCCGGCCTTCGACATGTCGGTGGCGGACGGATCGACCTGTTGCGGCAGCCGTTCGGCGTCCTCCGCCGCCGGGCCCGCCTCGCCCTGCGCCCTGGCGTCGGACGCGGCGAGAAACTGCTCCTCCTGCCGCTCCACGTCGGTGACGTACGCGCCGACGACGCGCATCGGATCGCCTTCCGCGCGCTTCCGGCCGGCGTCGAGCCAGAGCGCTTCGTCACAGAAGCGCTCGACGAGCCCCAGCGAATGCGTGACGAGCAGAATCGTCTTGCCGCGCCGCTTGAACTCCGCGAACTTGTCGAGGCACTTGTGCGTGAAGCCCTCGTCGCCCACGGCGAGCACTTCGTCCACGAGCAGGATGTCCGGGTTCGACGTGAATCGCCACCGAGAACCCGAGCCGCATGTACATGCCGGACGAGTAGGTCTTGACCGGCGCGTCGATGAACTCCAGCAGCTCGGCGAACTCCACGATCTCGTCGAACCGCTTCTGAATCTCGCGCTTCGTCAGCCCGAGCATGATCCCGTTGATGAAGACGTTCTCGCGGCCGGAGATCTCGGGATGGAAGCCGGCGCCGAGCTCGATGAGCGCCGAGATGCGGCCCCGCACGGTGACGTGCCCGCTCGTCGGCTTCGTGATGCCGGCCACGAGCTTGAGCGCCGTGCTCTTCCCCGATCCGTTCCGCCCGATCGACGCCGATCGTGCTCCCCTGCGGCACCGAGAACGACACGTCGTCGAGCGCCTGGAACGTCTCGCGCGGCTTGAGGTCGCGCAGGATGCTCCGCTGCAGCAGCGCGCTCTTGAGCGTCGCGAAGTGCCGCCCGCCGTAGCGGCGGTAGATCTTCGTGACGTTCGAGAGCTCGATCGCGGGTTGAGACGTCATACCGCCTCCGCGAACGAGTCACGCAGCCGATCGAACAGCCAGTACCCGCCGAGGAACAGCACGACCGACGCGGCCGCCATCACGAGCAGCCACGGCAGGTGGCCGGACGTGAACGGGCCGTGGAAGAACAGCACTTCCTGGTACGAGACCGCCAGGTGGAAGAACGGGTTCAGGTTGAACAGCCACTTGAACTGCGCCACCGTCGGCATGAAGTACGAATAGATGATCGGCGTCGCGAAGAACCAGAACGTCAGCAGGTTCGCCAGCAGGTCGCGGATGTCGCGGAAGTGCACCGTCAGCGCCGACAGCATCAGCGCCAGGCCGAGCGTGAAGACGAGCTGCACCAGCACGATGAGCGGGAAACCAGACGAGGTCGCCGGGATCGGGATAGTGACTGGTGCCAGATCATGAAGCCGACGAGAATCAGCAGGCCCAGGAAGAAGTGGACCATGTTCGACAGCACGCTCACGATCGGCAGCACTTCGGCGGGAAAGAGGACCTTCTTGATGAGATTGCCGCCCGAGATGAGCGACCCGGACGCCTCGAGCGAGCGACGCCGAGAACCACGTCCACGGCAGCAGGCCGCAGAACATGAACACCGAGTACGGCTGCGTCTTCTCGTCCGGTGTTCGGCAGGATGTAGCTGAAGACGAACGTGTAGATGCTGAGCAGCAGCAGCGGATTGACGAACGACCAGAAGAACCCGAGGATCGATCCGCGATAGCGGGCCTTGAGCTCCCGCGCGACGAGACTCTGAATCAGCCCGCGGTACCGGCGCGAGCTGGCTGAGGTTATGCCACATCGACCTTCAACATCGCGACGGTGATGTTGTCGGGGCCGCCGGCGGCATTGGCGGCGTCGATGAGCGCCTGGCACGTCTCGTCGAGCGAGGTCGTCTCGGCGACGATGGCTTCGAGTCGTTCCGGCGGCACGACGCCCGAGAGGCCGTCCGAGCAGAGCAGCAGGCGATCGCCGGCCTTGACGTCAATCTCGGCGACCTCGACTTGCGGATCGTCTCCGCCCGGCGAGCGCGCGCGTGACGACGTTGCGCCACGGATGGCGGCGCGCGTCCGTCTCGGTCAGCACGCCCGCGCGGACCTGTTCGCTGACCCACGAGTGATCCTGCGTCACCTGGTGCAGCGAGCCGTCGCGGAAGAGATAGACGCGGCTGTCGCCGACGTGCGCGACGACCGGCGTGCCCTTTGCGAACAAGCACCGCCGCCGCCGTCGTCGCCATGCCGCGCAGCATTCGTTGCCTTCCATCGCGGTGCCGAGCCGGCGGTTCGCGAGCCGGAACGCGGCCTTCAGGCGATTGCCGTCGAGGCTGAGCGCCGTGTCGTACGGGAAGCGGCCACGTCGTGTTGACGTCGGCGTCGCGCGTGTCGTTGATGAACGCCTTCGATGACTTCGACGGCCAGCTTCGACGCGACTTCGCCGGCGGCGTGGCCGCCCATGCCGTCCGCGACCATGAACAGCCCGATGTCGGCCCGGATGCAGTAGGAGTCCTCGTTGTCTCCGCGGCGCAGACCGGGATGGGAGGCGACGGCCGAGGTGACGGTCATCATGAGGCGTCAGCCACGACGTCGCGATATGCCGCGACACTTGCAGGCGGGTGATGGCGCGCAGCATCGCGAGGCGGGCGCGCTTCGAGAGTCGCATCTCGACGACCGGCCTGGCCAGCCGCTCCTCGGCCCGGCGCTTCGCCGCCTCGGCGCGCGCGTCGTCGATGTCCTCGGCGCGTTCGGCGACCTGCGCGAGGACCGACACGCGATCGGCGACGACCTCGGCGAAGCCGCCGTCGATGAACGCGTACTTGCGCTCGGTGCCCTTGCGGTACCACATCATGCCCGATCCGAAGCGCGGCGAGCAGCGGCGCGTGGCCGGGCAGCACGCCGAAGTCGCCCGTCCTCGCCCGGCAGCACGACCTCGTCCACGTCGTCGTGGGCGATGGCCCGCTCGGGGGTCACGAACTCGAGACGCAGGTGCTTGCGGGATGGACATCGACGTTCACTACTGCTTGCCTTGCGACGCGCTCGACAACCTCGTCGATCGTGCCGGCCAGATAGAACGCCTGCTCCGGGATCTCGTCGTGCTTGCCCTCGACGATCTCCTTGAAGCCGCGCACCGTGTCGCGCGATCGTCACGTACTTGCCCTTGTAGCCGGTGAACTGCTCGGCGACGAAGAACGGCTGCGACAGGAACTTCTGGATCTTGCGCGCGCGCGTGCACCGTCAGCTTATCGTCTTCGGACAGCTCGTCGATGCCGAGAATCGCGATGATGTCCTGCAGGTCCTTGTAGCGCTGCAGGATCTGCTTCACCTGCCGGGCGACGTTGTAGTGCTCCTGGCCGATGACGCGCGGGTCGAGAATGCGCGACGTGGACGCCAGCGGATCGACGGCCGGGTAGATGCCGAGCTCGGCGATCGCGCGCGAGAGGTTCGTCGTCGCGTCGAGATGCGCGAAGGTCGTCGCCGGCGCCGGGTCGGTGTAGTCGTCGGCGGGCACGTAGATCGCCTGCACCGAGGTGATCGATCCCTTGCGCGTCGACGTGATGCGCTCCTGCAGCTCGCCCATCTCCGTCAGCAGCGTCGGCTGGTAGCCGACGGCGGACGGCATGCGGCCGAGCAGCGCCGAGACTTCCGAGCCCGCCTGCGTGAACCGGAAGATGTTGTCGATGAAGAGCAGCACGTCCTTGTTCTCGGCGTCGCGGAAGTACTCGGCGACCGTCAGCGCCGAGAGCGCGACGCGCAGCCGCGCGCCCGGCGGCTCGGTCATCTGGCCGTAGACCAGCGCCGCGCGCGACTTCGACGAGTCGTTCGGATCGATGACGCCGCCCTCCTGGAACTCGAGCCAGAGGTCGTTGCCCTCGCGCGTGCGTTCACCGACGCCGCCGAACACCGACACACCGCCGTGCTTCATGGCGATGTTGTGGATGAGCTCCATGATGATGACGGTCTTGCCGACGCCGGCGCCGCCGAACAGTCCGATCTTGCCGCCCTGGAGGTACGGCTCGAGCAGGTCGATGACCTTGACGCCGGTCTCGAACATCTTCAGCTCGGTGGACTGCTCTTCGAGCGTCGGCGGCGGGCGATGAATCGGCCAGCGCTCGTTGGACACGACCGGCCGATCCGGAAAGTCCACCGGCTCGCCGAGCACGTTCAGCACGCGGCCGAGCGTGTCGGGGCCGACGGGCATCGTGATCGGCGCCGCCGAGGTCCTCGGCCATCATGCCGCGCTGAAGTCCGTCGGTCGGCTTCATCGCGACCGTGCGCACGCGGTTCTCGCCGAGGTGCTGCTCGACCTCGACGACGATGTCGATCTGTCCGGCTGCCGGCCTGACCGGTCACGCGGACGGCGTTGTAGATCGGCGGCAACTTGCCCGCCTTCGAACTCGATGTCGACGACCGGTCCGATGACCTGGACGACCTTGCCGTACCGACTGCTGCTGCGACTGCTGACATGTGAGTCACTCTCCGATTGCCGATGCCGATCGCCATTGCCGATTGGCCATGTCATTACCGATTACGCGATGTCTCTGCCATTGCCGATTGCCCGATCCCCGATTGCCGATTACAGCGCTTGCGCCCCAGACACCACTTCAATAATCTCCCGCGTGATCGCGGCCTGCCGGATCTTGTTCATCGTGAGCGTCAGGTCCTCGAGCATGTCGGCCGAATTGCGCGTGGCGGCGTCCATCGCGGTCATCTGCGCGGCGTAGAACGCGGCGTTCGACTCGAGCAGCGCGCGCAGGACCTGCGACTCGACGAGCCGCAGGAGCAGCACTGTCGAAGATCGCGTTCGGCGGACGGCTCGTAGATGTACTCCGTCTGCGTCTGCGCCGCGGCGGCCTCGGCCTCCGAGATCGGCTCGAGCGGCAGCAACTGCTCGACGACGACCCGCTGCTGCATGACCGACTTGAACTCGTTGTAGATGAGGTGGACGCTGTCGACCTTGCCCTCGACGAAGTCCGTCATCGCCGGCGCGGCGACGGCCTCGGCTTCGGCGAAGGAGATCGTCTTCGGCAGGTTCACGTACTCGAACCGGACCGGGACAGCCGCGCCGGCCGAGCATGTCGCGGCCCTTGCGGCCGACGAGCCCGAGCGACATCGCCCGGCCCGGGTTCTCGCGCAGGAACCCGCCGGTCGCCTTGATGATGTTGGTGTTGAAGCTGCCGCACAGGCCGCGATCGGACGTGATGACGAGCACGAGCGTCGCGCCGCGTCTCGGCGCCGGGCCGGCGCACGCAGCAGCGGGTGCTTCGTCTGATCGACGCGCGACGGCGATGCTCGCCAGCACCCGCCGCGCCTCGCGCGCGAACGGCCGCGTCGCGAGCACTTTCTCCTGCGCACGGCGCAGCTTCGACGCGGCGACCATCTTCATCGCCTTCGTGATCTGCTGCGTCGACTTGACGGCGCGAATGCGCCGGCGCATGTCAATCAATGACGGCACGTGGCACCTGTTACGCGGCCGCGGCGGTGGCCGCGAACTGCTTCCCGTACTCGTCCAACGCGGCCGGAAGCGTCTTCTTCACGTCGTCGTCCAGAATCTTGCTTCTCGGCGATGGCGGCGCCGATCCCGGGATGACGCGCGTCGAGGAAGCGTAGAGCCCTTCCTCGTACTCGCTGCAGGCGCTCGACGGCGACGCCGTCGAGATATCCGTTCGTCGCGGCGTAGATGATCGCGACCTGCTTCTCGACCGGCAGCGGCTGATACTGCGGCTGCTTCAGGATCTCCGACGAGCCGCTTGCCGCGGTTGAGCTGCTTCTGCGTCGCCTGATCGAGATCGCTGCCGAACTGCGCGAACGCCGCGAGCTCGCGATACTGCGCGAGGTCGAGCCGGAGGCTGCCGGCGACCTGCCGCATCGCGCTTGAATCTGCGCCGAGCCGCCGACGCGCGAGACCGAGTTGCCGACGTTGATCGCGGGACGGATGCCCTGGTTGAACAGGTCCGACTCGAGGAAGATCTGCCCGTCGGTGATCGAGATCACGTTCGTCGGGATGTACGCCGAGAGGTCGCCGGCCTGCGTCTCGATGATCGGCAGCGCCGTCAGCGATCCGCCGCCGAGCTCCTTGTTGAGCTTGGCCGCGCGCTCGAGCAGCCGCGAGTGCAGATAGAAGACGTCGCCCGGATACGCCTCGCGGCCCGGCGGACGTCGCAGCAGCAGCGAAATCTCGCGGTACGCCTGCGCGTGCTTCGACAAGTCGTCGTACACGCAGAGCGCGTGACGGTTCGAGTCGCGGAAGTACTCGCCGATCGTGCACGCCGAGTACGGGCTGATGTAGAGCAGCGGCGCCGGATCCGAGGCGGCGGCGGAGACGACGATGGTGTACTCCATCGCGCCGGCCTCCTCGAGCGTCTTCACGACCTGGGCGACCGTCGACTGCTTCTGGCCGATGGCGTTGTAGATGCAGATGACGCCGAGCCCGCGCTGATTGATGATGGTGTCCACCGCCACGGCCGTCTTGCCCGTCTGGCGGTCGCCGATGATGAGCTCGCGCTGGCCGCGGCCGATCGGTACCATCCCGTCGATCGCCTTGAGGCCGGTCTGCAGCGGCTCTTTCACCGGCATCCGGTCGACGACGCCGGGCGCGAGACGCTCGATCGGCATGAACTGCTTGGCTTTGATCGGGCCCTTGCCGTCGATCGGCTGGCCCAGTGCGTTGACGACGCGACCGACGATCTCGTCACCCACGGGCACCGAGATGATGCGGCCCGTGCGCTTCACGGTGTCGCCTTCCTTGATCTCCGTCGAATGGCCGAGGAGCACGGCGCCCACGCTCTCTTCTTCGAGGTTCAGCGCGATGCCGAAGAGTCCGTGCGGGAACTCGAGCATCTCGCCCGCCATGGCGCGCTCAATTCCGTGAATTCGCGCGATGCCGTCGCCAACCGACACCACCGAGCCCACTTCCGCGACGTCGACGTCCACGGCGTAGTTGCCGATGTGATCGCGGATGATCTTGGAGATTTCCTCAGCCTTGATGTGCATGGTTCCTCTGTCGAAGGCCATGGGCCAATGGCCCAGGGCCCAAGTCGATCTCCTCGGCGGGTCGAAGCTCCGACCCGCCCTACGAACGCCGTAGCGCGGCCTGGGTTGCAGGCCGCGTCAGCTTAACTCTCCGTCCTCAGCCGCTGTCCCAGCCGTTCGAGCTGGCGCGTGATGCTGCCGTCGAGCAGGACGCTGCCCACCTTGGCCACGACCCCGCCGATGATCGACGGATCGACGCGCGCCGTGAGCATCACCTGGCTGCCGGTCGCCTTGCCCAGCGCCTTCGCCAGCGCGGCGCGGCGCTCTTCGGCGAGCGGCACGGCCGTCACGACTTCCGCCGGGACGACACGCTTCGCCTCGAGGAGGCGGTCCGCAAACGCCTGCGCCACGTCGGCCAGGAGCATCAGCCGATCGCGATCGGCGAGCATGGACAGCATGCGCTGCGTTTCGACACCGGGACCGCCCTCGCGCGCCACAATCGCTTCGAACAGCGCCTTCTTTTTCTGCAGCGGGAGCGCGGGCGTTTCCAGGACCTTCCGAAGCTGATCGTGACCCGCGACGAGCGCGGCCACGGCGGCGAGGTCGCGGCCTGCCCGCTCTTCGGTCCCCGCCTTGTGCGTGACGTCGAAGAGCGCCGCGGCGTAGCGGCGGGCAATCGTGCGGCTGGTCACACCTGCACCTCCGCCACGTACCGATCGACCAGCCGGTGCTGATCCTCGGGCGTGATCATCGCTTCGATCTTGCGTCGCGCCAGCTTGATGGCGAGATCCGCGGCGTGCGCCTGCAGCGCGCGCCGCGCCTGTCGAAACTGGAAGTCGATGTCGCGATGCGTCCGTTCGAGCAGCTGCGCGCGGACCTTTTCGGTCGCGGCCTTCATCCGCCCCCGCTCGCCGGCCAGCTCTTCCTGCCCGAGCCGCCGCAGCGTCTCGAGCTCGGACGGCAGCGCGGCCAGTTGCGAGCGCACGTCGCTCAACTGGCGCTCGGCGTTCGATCGAAGCGTGGCCGCGTCGACGAGATCCTTGCGAATCGTCTCGTGGCGCGTCCGCAGGTACGTGGCAATCGGCGTGCGCAGGAAGTAGACGAGCAGGCCCACGAGCGCCGCGAAATTGACGATCCTGGCGATCGCCGCCCAGGAGCTCCCGCCTTCCGCCGCCGCCCAGGCCGGTGTCGCCAGCGGACCGGCGAGGATCGCCAGACCGAGGACGAGCACGAGCACGCCCGGCCTGCGGGAGGAGTCACTCGTTGGATGGTGGTGCGATGTCACAAGTTGATGTGTGGAAGGCGTGCGGCCTACGAGGCGCGCCGCCCGAGAATGCGTCCGGCAGCGTCGGTCGCAAGTGAATCGGCTTCCTGTTCGAGCCGCGCCCGCGCGTCGAGGACGTCGCGCTCGAGCTGGTTGCGCGCCTCGGCGAGCGTCTGCTCCGCTTCCTTCCGCGTCTCTTCGACGAGCGCCGTCCGTTCGTCGAGCGCCGCACGCCGCATCTCGTCCATCTGACGATAGACGTCGGCACGCGCTTCGGTCGTCTTGCGTTCGAACTCCTCGCCGGCGTGCCGTGCTTCTTCAGTGGCCTTCTCGGCCAGCACGCGCGCGCTCGCCACGGCCTCCTCCCGCTGCTTGATCACGTTCAGCACGGGCCGGAACACGAGACGATCGAGGATGAACGACAGGACGAGGACGAAGAAGATAACCCAGAAGACCGTTAGATCCGGGAGCACCTCATTGCCTCCGCGGGGCGGAGACGAGGCCGCACAGACCTGTCCAATCGCGCCCAGCCAAACGTCAATTTATACCATTCGGACGGTCGGCGCGGCAACCGGACGGCCGATCGGTCGAGTCGCACTGTGTCGCACCAAGTCGTACTAAGTCAGCCGCACCAGGACGTCATTTTTCGAGCCTTCGACGTGCCCGATTCGGGACGGCTGGATACCGGCCGCCTCGAGCCTGGCGACGACATCATCGATATGCGCGGGATCGACGGCGATCAGCAGCCCTCCCGAGGTCTGAGGATCGAACGCCACACGACGTCTGGCCGCGTCGACGGAGGCCTCCTCGCTCGTCCGCGGACCGAAATGGGACTCGTTCGTCCGGCCGCCGCCCGGCAGGTTCGCCGCGGACAATTCGAGGGCGCCCTCGAGCACGGGAAGCGCGCCGGTTCGAACGACCAGCGTCACGCCGCTCGCCGACGCCATCGCGGACGCGTGTCCGACGAGCCCGAAGCCGGTGACGTCGGTACACGCGCTCACGACAGCGGGCTCGAGTGTCCGGATGACGCCCGCGGCGTCGCGATTGAGGCGGCGCATCGACGCCACGGCGGCCGCCAGTTGTGAGCCGGTCGCGCGCTGAAACTTGCCGGCCGTCGCGATGATTCCGGTCCCGAGCGGCTTGGTGAGCACGAGGACGTCGCCGGCGCGCGCACGTGCATTGGTGAGCATGCGCGCCGGATCGATCTCGCCGGTCACCGCGTACCCGAACTTGATTTCCTGATCGGCGACCGTGTGGCCGCCGAGCAGCACGACGCCCGCTTCCTCGAGCATGTCGTAGCCGCCGCGAAAGATCGCGCGCACGACGTCGGGGCCCGGCCCGTCTTTGGGGATCGCGGCGATGGCCAGCGCCGTGCGCGGGTCGCCGCCCATCGCGTACACGTCGCTCAACGCGTTGGCCGCGGCGATCTGTCCGTACGCGTACGGGTCGTCGACGATAGGCGTGAAGAAGTCCACCGTCTGCACGAGCGCCGGGCCACCGGCCCACCGGTACACACCCGCATCGTCACCGGTGCGGAAGTCGACCAGCACGCGGTCATCGGTCGTACGCGGGATGTCACCCAGCACCTGGGCGAGCTCGCTTGCGGCGAGTTTGCTCGCTCAACCGGCGCAGGCGGCGTAGTCGGTCAGCCGTTTTTTCATACGCTCCTTTTCAGAAATGCGGGGGACTCGGTCCCGGCGCCCCTTCGGGCCTGCCGCGCCGTAGTCCGCAACGCGGACGAACGGGCTCACTCGCGACACTCGTTCGCTCCGTTGCCCTCACTCACCGCGGTCATTTCTCAGCGCGTCGTAGAGCCGCTGCAGCTCTTCTTCACTGCCGAAGTCGATTTCGATTCGGCCGCCGGCGCCTTTGCGGATGATGCGGACGCGCGTGCCGAGCGCGAGCTTCAGTCGATCTTCGGCGGCGCGCGTATTTGGATCCACGCGCTTCGGCGGTGGCGGTACCGAGGGCGTCGTCTCGCGGCGCGCGAGCGCCTCGGCCTCGCGCACCGACAGCCCGCGTGAGACCACTTCCCTCGCGATGCGGCGCTGGGCGGCCTCGTCGGGCAAGGTCACGAGCGCGCGCGCGTGTCCCATGGACAACGCGCCGGACGCGACGTCGTTACGCACTTCGATCGGGAGCCGCAGGAGCCGCATGTAGTTGGCGACCGTCGCGCGATCCTTGCCGACGGCCGTGGCAATCGCCTCCTGCGACATCTCGAGCTCGTCCGTCAGGCGCCGGTACGCCTGCGCTTCCTCGATGGGATTCAGATCCTCGCGCTGAATGTTCTCGATGAGCGCGACCTCGAGGAGTTGATCGTCCGGGACGTCGCGAATCGTCACGGGCACCTTCAGCAGCCCCGCGCGCTGCGCGGCGCGCCATCGCCGTTCGCCGGCGACGATCTCGTAGCGGTCCTCGACGCGGCGGACGATCACCGGCTGGATCACGCCGTGGCTGCGAATCGACTGCGCCAGCTCCTCCAGCCGCTGTTCGTCGATCTGCGTGCGCGGCTGCCGCGGGTTCGGCGTGAGCAGGTCGATGTCGAGATCGGCGGGCCGTTTCGGATCGGACGGCGCCGCCGGAGCGGGTGTGGTCGGAATGAGCGCGCTCAATCCGCGGCCGAGCGCCGGGCGACGTTCAACCATGGGACCTCCTTCGACCTCTGGACTCTTTCGAGTGTCGGCTTCGGCATTCGACTCTCGACTCTCGACCTCGACTGTCGACTTTCACTCGACTCGCGACCTTCGACTTCCCTTCGATTCGCTCGATTGTCGCCTCGATCGCGTTTCCACTCGGTTCCACTGTTCGCCCTGGGCGCTGCGTTGTTGCGTCTTCTGTTCATGAACTCGTGCGCGAGCGTGACATAGGCTTCGGCGCCGCGCGACCGTGCGTCATAGAGGATGACCGGCACGCCGTGGCTCGGCGCTTCGCCGAGCCGCACGTTGCGCGGGATCACGGTCTCATAGACCTGCGGTCCGAAGAACTCGCGGATGTTGGCGCTCACCTGCTGTCCGAGATTGGTGCGCTCGTCGGACATCGTGAGCAGCACGCCTTCGATCGCGAGACCTGGATTGAGCGCCGCACGGACGCGGTCGATCGTCGAGAGCAGATCCGCGATGCCCTCGAGCGCGAAGTATTCGCCGTTCATCGGAATCAGCACGGAGTCGGCGGCGACGAGCGCGTTCAGGGTCAGCAGGCCCAGCGACGGCGGCGAGTCGACGAAGATGACGTCGTAGTCGTCGCGCAACGGGTCGAGCAGCAGGCGAAGCCGACGCTCGCGCTCGTGGAGGGAGACGAGCTCGATTTCGGCGCCGGTCAGCTCGCGATCCGCAGGAATCAGCGACAGGTGGTCGATGCCGGTGGGGACGACGAACGCGCGCGGGTCGTTCCACGTCGCCGGTGAGCGCCTGGTAGATGGTGCCGGCGGGCGCGGTCTTTCCCTTCTGCCCGACGCCGCTCGTCAGATTGGCCTGCGGGTCGAGGTCGACGAGGAGGACGGATTGATTTGCCATGGCGAGCGAGGCGGCCAGGTTGATGGCGGTGGTGGTCTTGGCGACGCCGCCTTTCTGGTTGGCAATGGCGACAATCCGGCTTATTTCTGTCATATAACCAAACTTGTCTCAGTCAGATCCTGTCAGATTCTGGAGGTGTTCCGGCTGCAGGTCAAGTCTCAAGTGTTCCACGTGGAACGATCGAGCGAGTTGTCAGCCGGCAGGGCGTCCGCCAGGTAGCCGGCCTTAATCTCCCTCCGAAGTCCGCCCGTGGAGACGCCTACTGGCAGGCTCGGTCCGGCAGCTTCGGTCGCGCCCAGGTCGGTGCCTCGACTCAGGACAAGACAAAGAGATCACCATGAAGACGGAAGACGTGGAGGGCTTCTCAAGGGAAGACCGTTTGTCAGACGACCGCTTGTCGAAAGAGCCATCGGAATCCGCTGAGCCTGCGCGGTGATGAGGCCAGGCCGAGCGGAGTCGAGCGGCACCGGATCAAGTTTGCGCCACGTCTTGAGCCCTTAACGGCAGGCTTTCGGCAGTCTCGGAAGTCTCGAGGATGGGTCGACTGAGCGGCTACCTCGTCCACACGGGCAAACCGGAAGCCCAGTCGAGTCGTGCCGCTTCGGACACGCTGAAGCGGAAATCCCGCCGAATTGGCTTCAGATGTCCAGTCTTGGAGGTTGGAGCTTCGAAGCCGACTCATTCGCCGCGCCGCGATGGCGGGCGGGTCCTGGGACTCAGGGCTCGAGTTGTGCTTATTCCCGCGTAGAGCCAAGCCGGCAAGCACCTCGAGCATTTCAGCGCAATTGCACCGAGTCGCTCGCTCCAGGGAAATGAGCACGGGTCCAGGAAGCCTGTTCCACGTGGAACACGCTCAGTTGCGCTTCGTCACGATGATGAGCTGGCTGCCGCGGTGCGCGATCAACGGGTGGGTTTCGACGGCTGCGCCGGGCGGCACTTTGGACGCCGCTTCCATAACGTCCCGGCTCAAAGGACCGACATCGCCGCCGCGCTCGACGCTGCGCCCTTCTCGGGTCGCTGGGTTCGAGCTCCCTTCCGGTCCTCCGCCACCGGCGCGAGCCGGCGTCGTGGCGAGGCCTCCAAACCAGAAGACGCGTCCGCCCGGCGCGAGCACGGACCAGATGTGCTCCCACATCGCAGCGTCGGCCCGGACACCTCGAAGGCTGACGAAATCCGCCCGACTCTGGCTCGGTAGCGTCGCAATCTCCTCGAACCGGCGCGCTTCCACGACGACGCCACGCAGCCCCAGTTCCCGAACAACTTCCCGCAGAAAGGACGCTTTTCTCGCCCTGGACTCAACGAGCAGCATCTCGAGCCACGGCGCCATGATCTTGAGCGGGATCGCCGGCGACCCGCCCCCGGTACCGACATCGATCGCCGACTCGTCAGACTTGCGGACGTGTCCGGAGGCAATGACCGGTTCGACCACGAGCCGGTCAATCGTTTCATCGCCTGGCGGATCGAGCGGCAGGGCCGTCAGATTGAGACGACGATTCCATTTGGTCAAAAGACCAATATAGGCGCTCAGGCGGCTCAAAGCGTCCTCAGAAATGATCGCCCCAGCACGCTCCGCGCCCGAAGCAATCCGGCTCGCGACATCCGCGTCTTGTCCGCTTCGCGCCGACATGCGCCGTATTCTTCGCCGAAATCGCCCACCGCAACACTGAAAAACCGCGGGCCGCAGCACTTCAAGCGCCTTTCAGGCCCAGGGCCTCGAGCGCCCTTCAGCCTCAGGACCCCGAGCGCCCTTCAGGCCCAGGACCTCGAGCGCCTTTCAGGCCCAGGACCTCGAGCGCCCTTCAGGCCCGCCTTTCACCCCCGTGCCACCCTGGCCGCGACGATCGCCACCGCCGCCGGCGTGACGCCCGGGACGCGCGAGGCCTGACCGATCGTTGCCGGCCGGACCGCCGTGAGCCGCTCGACGACCTCTCGCGAGAGTCCTGGAATGCCGCGGTACTCGAACCCGGACGGAATCGCGCGCGATTCCTGGGCGCGAGTGCGAGAGAGTTGCAGGCCGTGTTGCTTCAAATATCCCCGGTACTTGCACTCGGCGTGGAACGTCGCGGCGTCGACGTGCGCATCGCCCGCTGACATCTCCAGCTCGAAGCCCACTCGCCCGAGATCCTCGAGCGTCGTCGTCGGACGCGACAGCGCGTGGGTGGCTGTGATGGTGTGTCCGTCGATCCGGATCTTCGTCCGCGACGCGCGTCGCGATTGCGCTCGAGCCGCTCGCGCCGCCGCTCGAATCGATCCCAGCGCGCGTCATCGACCAGCCCGGCGGCGCGGCCGATCGGCGTGAGCCGCAAGTCGGCGTTGTCGATGCGCAGCAGCAGCCGATGCTCGGCGCGCGACGTGAACATGCGGTACGGCTCGAGACATCCGCGCGTGACGAGATCGTCGACGAGAATGCCGATGTAGGCCTCGTCGCGCCCGAGCACGACGGGCGCCATGCGCCGTCGCGCGGCGCGCGGCGTTCAGGCCGGCCACAAGTCCCTGCGCCGCCGCTTCCTCGTAGCCCGACGTGCCGTTGATCTGGCCGGCGAGAAACAGGCCGGGCACGCGCTTGGTCTCGAGCGAGCGATCGAGCTCGGTCGGTTGAATGAAGTCGTACTCGACGGCGTACGCGTGCCGCAGAATCGCCGCGTCCTCGAGGCCGGGCAGCGCGTGCACGATCGCGTCCTGCACGTCGCGCGGCAGGCTCATCGACAGGCCGTTGACGTAGATCTCGTCGACGTCCGAGGCCTTCCGGCTCGAGAAAAATCTGATGCCGCTCCTTGTCCGGGAAGCGCATGACCTTGTCCTCGAGCGACGGGCAGTAGCGCGGGCCGATGCCGCGTGATCTGGCCGTTGTAGAGCGGCGATCGCCCGATGCTCTCGCGGACGAGCTCGTGCACGCGATCGCGTCGTGTAGAGCAGATGACACGCGATCTGCTCGCGCTCGATCGGTCCGAGACGAACGAGAACGGCACGATCGGGTCGTCGCCGCGCTCTTCCGGAAACCGCGAGAAGTCGATGCGTCCGCCGATCGAGCCGCGGCGGCGTGCCGGTCTTGAGCCGGCCCATCTCGAAGCCGCACGATCGCGCAGCGACTCCGCCAGCTCGCGCGTCGGCGGCTCGCCGGCGCGGCCGGACGGGCGCTGCTCGTCGCCGACGTGCACCAGGCCGTTCAGAAACGTGCCGGTCGTGACGACGAGCGCGCGCGCACGTGACGGCATCGCCGTCCTCGAACGCGAGGCCGGTGACGCTGTCCGTCCTTCGATCAGCACGCGGCCCGGCGCGCCGGAACAGCCACGTGATGTTCGGCTCCGCCGAGAGCGTCTCGCGCACCCAGCGCGCCGTACGCGCCGCTTGTCCGCCTGCGCGCGCGGCGACCAGACCGCCGGGCCGCGACTGCGGTTGAGCAGCTTGAACTGGATCCCGGTCGCGTCGATCGCGAGGCCCATCAGGCCGCCGAGCGCGTCGATCTCGCGGACGAGATGGCCCTTCGCCGTGCCGCCGATCGCCGGATTGCACGGCATCAGCGCGACGGTGTCCGGCGAGAGCGTGCACAGCCCGACGCGGCAGCCGAGCCGCGCCGCCGCCCACGCGGCCTCACACCCGGCATGGCCGGCGCCGATGACGATGACGTCGAACGATGACGCTGACAAGACAGGCGATCATAACGCGCACGGAGCACCGTGCGGGTTTGCGCATTTTCCGTGGCCCTACTTCCCGACACAGAATCTCGAGAAGATGTGCTGGAGCAGATCGTCCGGCGTGCGCCGGCCGGTGATTTCCTCGAGCGCGCGGCGCGCGGCGGCGAGATCGGTCAGCACGAGCTCTTCGGTGGCGCCGGCGTCGAGTGCGGACACGGCCCGGGCGATCGCGCCGCGCGCCTCGTCGACGAGGGCGAGATGCCGCACGTTCGAGATCGCCGGCGGGTCGCGCAGCTCGTCGCGATCGGCGAGTGCCGACGACGAGGCGGCGGCGAAGATCGATCGAGCCCGGCGCCCGTCAGCGCAGACACCTCGACCGGTCGCCTGTGCCTGCGCCGTCAGATCGCCGGGCTCCCAGGCGCGCGGCAGATCCGTCTTGCTCACGACGACCAGAGCGGCGCCGCAGCCTCCGACACCAGACGACGATCGTCATCGGATAACGGCGTGGACGCGTCGACGACCACGAGCGACAGCGCGGCGACTTCCTGCGCCTGACGCGCGCGGCGGACGCCTTCGGCTTCGATGGCGTCGCGCGCGTCGCGGAGTCCGGCGGTGTCGACGAGCGTGATCGGCAGGCCGTCGATGTCGACGCGCTCGGTCAGCAGGTCGCGCGTCGTGCCCGGAATCTCCGTGACGATCGCGCGCGCCGCGCCGACGAGCGCGTTGAACAGGCTCGACTTGCCGGCGTTCGGCCGGCCGACGATCACGACGAGCCGGCCCTCGCGGACGACGCGGCCGGCCCGGCCGTCCTCGGCCAGCGCGTCGAGCGCCTCGCTGCACGCGCGCGAGTTCCTCGCGCGCGTCGTCGCGCGTGACGAAGTGGAATCCCTCGTCGGGAAAATCGAGCGACGCTTCGAGCCGCGCGGCCAGATCGAACAGCGCGGCATCGATGCGGCCGATCGCGTCGTCAGCGTGCCCTCGAGCTGATCCATCGCCGCGCGCGCCTGGAGCGGCGTCACGGCGTCGACGAGATCGGCGACCGCTTCGGCCTGCGCCAGATCGAGGCGGCCGTTCAGGTACGCGCGCAGCGTGAACTCGCCGGGCTCGGCCAGCCGCGCGCCGGCGCGCGATCGCGCAGCTCGACGATCCGGCGCAGCAGCACCGGGCTGCCGTGCCCGCTGATCTCGACGACGTCCTCGCCGGTGTAGGAATGCGGCGCGGCGAACCAGGTCACGACGACCTGATCGACGGCTGCGCCGCGACGCCGCGCCTGCCTCGAGCGCAGTCCGGGATCGACGATCGCGCGCGAACGTCGCGTGGCGCGGCGTCGAGCGGCTCGCGCGCGGTCGATGCAGCGCGGCGCCGATCGCGCAGCGCGTCGGGGCCCGACAAGCCGCACGACGCCGATGCCGCCGCGCCCGGGCGGCGTCGCGATCGCGACGATGGTGTCGTCGTCGAGAACATGGCGGACGCGCCGGTCCCGCGCTATTGTCTTCTGCGAAATCACGACGGTCTTGAGAAACGCGTCGCCGATGCTCTCCGACGTGAGCAGCGTGTCCTCGGCGACGGTGAGGTGCACGATGCGGCGCGCGTACGGATTGAGCGGGCCGATTTCCTGCGGCGCGCCGGTCGTCCGCGCCTTCTCCATCAGGAACTGCGCCATCTGCCGCAGCTCGGCGTCCTTGCCCTTGCGGAAGCCGAGCGCGTCGACGACGTAGTGCCGATCGCCGCGCGCGTCGCGGCGGAACGACGGTGTTGACGATCACCTGCAGCGCGTCGAGCGCCTCGCCCTTGCGGCGGAGCAGCGCGTCGGCGCCCTCGCCGGTGAGATTCAGGCGGACGTTGATCGGCGTTTCCTCGACGGTCGTGTCGAGATCGAGGCCCATCGCGGTCGTGACCTGCTGGATGAAGTCGATGACCTTGGCGTCGAGATCGCTCATGACTTGACCTTCTTGCCCGGGCGCGGGGCGACGGCGGCCGCGGGCGCCGGCCGCGGCAGCGGCGCGGCAGGACCCAGCAGGCGGTTGGTCAGGTACTGCTGGCCGATCGCCAGCAGGTTGCTCACCGAGCCAGTAGAGCACGAGACCCGCCGGCACCGAGAGGAACGTGAACGGTGAAGATGATCGGCATGAGCAGGAAGATCTTCTGCTGCATCGGATCGGCCGTGGTCGGCGTCATCTTCTGCTGCCAGAACATCGTCGCGCCCATCAGGATCGGCGTGATGTAGAGCGGATCGGGCGCCGACAGGTCGTGGATCCAGCCGAGGAACGGCGCGCCGCGCAGCTCGATCGCGACCGACAGCATCGCGTAGAACGCGAACAGCATCGGCATCGTCAGCAGCATCGGCACGCAGCCGCTCGCCGGATTCACGCCCTTCTGCTTGTAGAGCGCCATCATCTCCTGGTTCATCTTCTGGCGCTCGGGATCGGTGACCTTGTACTTCGCGTAGCGCTCCTGGATCGCCTTGATCTCCGGCTGCAGCGCCTGCATCTTCCGCATCGACACCATGCTGCGGTGCCGCAGCGGGAAGATCACGAGGTTGATGAGGATCGTGAGCACGACGATCGACCAGCCGTAGTTGCCGACGAACCGGTTGATCCACTTGAGCGCCTGCAGCAGCGGCACGACGAGCCACGCGAACATGCCGAAGTCGATCGCGTGCATCGAGCTGCGGATCGACGGCGCGCAGCATGTCGAAGTCCTTCGGACCCATGAAGAACGGCATGGCGACGGCGCGCGACGGCGCCGCGTCGGTCTTCGGGGTCACGGAGAACGAGATGAAGCTGCGCGTGGTCCCGGCGGCGCTGCCGGCAAGCGGCAGCGCTGATCGGCCGGTACTCGACGCGCGCGGCTTCGCCGGCCGGCACGGCCGCGCAGAGAAGTAGTGATCCTCGACGCCGGCGAAGCGAAACGCGCCCTCGTAGAGCGGCTGCGCCTTCAGCGCGTCGGCCGCCAGGCGCTCGACGCTGCCGTCGCGAAACTGCACGGCGCGCGGCGGGAGCGGCATCGCGCCGCCGGGCGAGTAGCCGAGGCCGAGCGCGGGGCCCCAGTGAAGCGTGACCGGCCTGGCGCTCCCTTTGGCGTCGACCGCCGCTTCGACGTTGACGAGAAACGGCTTGCCGTCGGGCTGGAAGTAGAAACGTCTTCGCGCGCTGAGACCGGACGCGGCGTCGCGGTACTGGAACGTCAGCGTGCCGGCGCCGCGCCGAGCGTGAGACCGTCAGCGCTCGGCTGGTACACCGCCGTCGCGAGCGTCGCCGACTGCGCCGGGTCGTCGGTCGCCGAGCGTGAACGGCCGCGGCGCCCGGCACGTCCGCCGGCACGAGCTCCAGCGGCTCGCCCGTGCCGTCGAGGTACTTCTTCAGCTTCCAGCTCCTGAGCGTCGCGCCGGCGGTGGAGAACACCGCGCGCACCGAGTCGGTTTCGACGACGATGTCGCGAGCGGCCGCGATCGAGCGGCGTCGCCGGCACGGGCATCGGCGCCGGCGGCCGGCGCCGTCGGCGCGGCTTCCACGGGCGTCGCCGCCGGTGCGGCGCGCCGGCGCGGCCGCGCCGGGTTCCGCGGTCATCGGCGGACGCTGCGGCGGCTTCGGCGCGAAGTACGCCTGGTAGACCGCGAGCACGACGAACGACAGGAAGATCGCGAGAAAAACGCGTTTTTCCATGAAGTCGCGGAACCCTGTCAGCGCGCGGTGGTGCGGGGCGGCACGGGATCGATCCCCGGCCGCGCGAACGGATGGCAGCGCGCGACGCGGCGGACGCGCGAGCCACAGCCCGCGCAGCAGGCCGTGCGTCTCGATCGCGCCGATGGCGTACTCCGAGCACGACGGCTCGAAGCGGCACGCGCCGCCGGCAAACGGACTGAGCAGCAGCTGGTACGCGCGGACGAGCGCCAGGCCGACGCGGACGCTTGCGCGTCATCTCACGTACCCCGAGCGGCGCAGCTTCCGAAGCGCGCCGCAGAAATCTGCCGCGAGTGCCGCAAACGGCGCGTCGACGAGGCCCGGACGCGCGATGACGACGAAGTCCAGCGGGACGCGTCCGTCCGCGCGCGCGCGCGACGGCGCTTCGCGCCGGAACAGCTCGCGGAGCCGCCGCTTGGCGCGATTGCGCACGACGGCGCCGCCGACCCGCCGCGACGCGATGATGCCGAGCCGATCGCAGTCGAGCGCATTCGGCCGGCCGATGAGCGTCAGAAACCGTCCGCTCACGCGACGGCCGCCGTCCTGAACCGCATCGAACTCGCCGCGCGAACGCAGCCGGACGGCGCGCGCGAACGTCCACTTCCCAGCCGGCACCGAGCGGTGTGCGTTCAACTATCGCGAGCTGACGGTCAGGCGCTTCCGGCCCTTGGCGCGACGGCGCTTGAGCACGATGCGGCCGTTCTTGGTGCGCATCCGCACGAGAAATCCGTGGGTGCGACGACGGCGGCGGCGATTCGGTTGAAACGTACGCTTCATGGGACTCCCGGCCGGGTGGGTGTTCACCCTGGAGAAACACATGATCGTAGCGAACCGGGGAAAAGGGTGTCAATTCGCCCAGAGGCGCGTTGTCAGAGGGGGGCGGCTGTGGTAGATTCGCCGAGCCTTCCGCCGCGGGCGGTCCCCAAGAAAGTTTTCCACACCTGTGGAAAAACCTGTGGAAATCCAGGGGTTTTCGCGATGGCTTCGCGTAACCCCAACTGTCAATTGGACTTCCGCGATTGAGGCCCCCCGGGTCCCGGGAGCGGTCGGCAGGGAAAAGCATGGCAGGCACGATTTGGGACGAGGTCCTTGGGCGGATCGAAACCAAGGTCAACCGCTACAGCTACCACACCTGGTTCCAGCAGACCTCGCTCGTTGCGTGACGACGGGCGGCACCATCGCCATCCGGGTGGTCGATCCGGGGGCCGTCGACTGGCTGCACCAAGCACTACACGGGAGTCATCGCAGGAAGCGCTCGCCGAGGTCGGCCGGACTGGCGTCGCCTTTCAATTTGTGCCAGAAGGCCAGGAAGCCGCGCTGGAGCGCCGCCGAGGACCCGTCTGAGCCGCGCGGAGACGCCTGTTGAGGCCGTCGAGGAGCGAAGCCGATCCCAGCCGGGTTGAGTCCGCGCTATTCCTTCGAGACGTTCATCGTCGGCGCGTCGAATCAGTTCGCGCATGCGGCCTGCCGCGCCGTCGCCGAAGCGCCGTCGCGCTCGTACAACCCGCTGTTCCTCTACGGCGGCGTCGGTCTCGGCAAGACGCATCTCATGCACGCGATCGGCCACTACGTGCTGACGCACAGCCCCGGCCTGAAGCTCACCTACATCTCGGCCGAGCGCTTCATGAACGAAGTCATCAACGCGATCCGGTACGATCGCATCCTCGAGTTCCGCGAGCGCTATCGCAGCGTCGACGTCCTGCTCGTCGACGACATCCAGTTCATCGTCGGCAAGGAGCGCACGCAGACCGAGTTCTTCCACACGTTCAACGCGCTGCACGACGCGCAGAAGCAGATCGTGCTCAGCAGCGACTGCCCGCCGCATCAGATCAGCGAGCTCGAGGAACGGCTGCGAAGCCGCTTCGAATGGGGCCTGATCGCCGACATTCAGCCGCCGGATCTCGAGACGAAAATCGCGATTTTGAAGCGGAAAGCCGATGCCGAAGGCGTGTTCCTGCCCGACGATGTGGCGCTGTTCATCGCGGGCCGGATCAAGTCGAACATCCGCGAGCTCGAAGGATCGCTGATCCGGCTGCTGGCGTACGCGTCGCTCACCGGCCGGGAGTTGTCGATGTCGCTCGCGCAGGAAGTGCTGCGCGACGTGCTTCGGCACGAAGAGCGCGCGGTCACGATCGACATGATTCAGAAGTTCGTCGCCGACTACTACCAGCTGAAGCTGGTCGAGCTGAAGTCGCGCAACAACTCGAAGTCGGTCGCGATGCCGCGCCAGGTCGCGATGTACCTCTGCAAGTCGCTCACGAACGCGTCGCTGCCGGAGATCGGCAAGAGTTTTGGCGGCAAGCATCACTCGACGGTCATTCACTCGATCCGGAAAGTCGAGGAGCTGCGACAGCGCGACGCGGCCTTCAACAGCCTTATCAACACCCTGATCGAGTCGATTCGTTCGTAATTCCGCCGGTCTCGAGCGGCCTCCGGACGCTGTTCCACAGGCCCAGGTCTGTGGACGGCTGTGGATGGCCGTCGCGACGCGCGGATTTTCCACAGGTTCGGCGGGGAGTCCGCCCGCACCGGATCCACAGAAACGTCCACAGGCTAAGTGATTGATTCAAAATGACTTATTGGCACGGTTTCGGTGTACCAACAGCCCCTTATTCCTGTTATACTTCTTTGTCTTATTCTGATCTCTCTGTAGATTGACGAGATCCCCGCCGGCTGGCGCGGGTAGCCAGCGAGAGGTCGCCCTGCCTATGGAACTTGTCGTCCGCAAGAACGATCTGCTGAAAGAACTGTCGCTCCTGCAAGGCATCGTCGAGCGGAAGAACACGATTCCGATTCTGGCGAACGTGCTGATCGACGCGTCGAAGGACGGCATCTCGCTGCTCGCGACCGATCTCGACGTCGGTCTGCGCAGCCGGTGTGAGGCGCACGGTCATCGAAGCCGGGCACGCTCACGCTGCCGGCGAAGAAACTGTTCGAGATCGTCAGCGCGCTGCCGGACACCGAGATTCGCATCGACGAAGACAAGGGCGGCAAGAGCGTGACGATTGCCGCCGATCGCTTCGAGTCGCGGATGCAGACGCTGCCGGCGAGCGAGTTTCCGACGCCGCCGCAGGACGGCGGCAGCGCGGAAGCGACGCTGCCGGCGCGGCGCTGAAGCGGATGATCTCGCACACGCGGTTCGCGATCACGAGCGAGGACACGCGCTATTTCCTGAACGGCGCGCAGCTCGTGCTGCGGCCGCGATTCGATGAGCATGGTCGCGACCGACGGTCATCGCCTGGCGTTCATCAGCGTGCAGCGAATCGCCGGGCAAGAAGCGTCAAGTCCGAAGTGCTGCTGCCGCGGAAGACGCTGAACGAAGTGGCGCGGCTCGATCGACGGCGGCGAAGCGGTCGAGTTCTCGCAGGGCGAGAATCACCTGTTCTTCCGGGCCGGCGGCCGGCTGCTGATTTCGCGGAAGATCGACGCGAACTTTCCGGCGTACGAACGCGTGATTCCGAAGACGAACGACAAGCGGATCGAGTTCGATCGCGATCGGCTGGCCGCGGCGGTGCGGCGCGTCCGGCTGCTGTCGAACGAGCGATCGAAGGCCGTGAAGTTCGTCATCGGCAAGGACCAGGTCGAGATCACGTCGAGCACGCCGGAAGTCGGCGAGGCGCACGAAGTGCTGCCGGTCGACTACGGCGGCGACGCGATGCAGATTTGCTTCAACGCCGACTACGTCGACAACTTCCTGAGCGTGGTCGAAACCGAGAACGTCCAGCTCGAGTTCAAGGACGAGATGAGCCAGGCGGTCATGAAGCCGATCGGCGCCGAAGGCTACGACTACACCTACGTGATCATGCCGATGAGGATCTGAACGAGACATCGGAACTGAGCCACCGGATGTCAAAGACATGAGCTCACTAAGCAACGGCCAGACCTCGCGACGTACCGGCCGCGGCTGTGCCGCCGGCGCCGACGACTACCGCGCCGACAAAATCAAGGTCCTCGAAGGCCTCGAAGCCGTCCGCAAGCGGCCCGCGATGTACATCGGGTCGACCGGGCCGCGCGGCCTGCATCACCTCGTCTACGAAGTCGTCGACAACTCCATCGACGAAGCGCTCGCCGGGTTCTGCCGAACGTCGACGTCACGATTCACATCGACGGCTCGGTCACCGTCGTCGACGACGGCCGCGGCATTCCCGTGGACATGCACGAGAGCGGCCGTCCGGCGGCCGAAGTCGTGCTGACCGTGCTGCACGCCGGCGGCAAGTTCGAGAACTCCGCCTACAAGGTCTCCGGCGGCCTGCACGGCGTCGGCGTCTCCGTCGTCAACGCGCTGTCGGAATGGCTCGAGCTCGAGATCTGGCGCAACGGCCAGGTGCACCAGCAGCGGTACGAGCGCGGCACGCCGATGGGCGATCTGTACGTCACCGGCACCACGGAGAAGCGCGGCACCAAAGTCACGTTCAAGCCGGACACGACGGTCTTCGAGACGCATCGAGTTCAGCTTCGAGACGCTGTCGCAGCGGCTGCGCGAGCTCGCGTTCCTCAATGCCGGCGTCTCGATTTCGATCGACGACGAGCGCGACGGCAAGAGCCACCAGTTCCTGTACGAAGGCGGCATCCGCGAGTTCGTCGAGTTCCTGAACAAGAACCGGACGCCGGTCAACGAGAAGCCGATCGTGCATGACCGGCGAGCGCGACGGCATCACCGTCGAGATCGCGCTGCAGTGGAACGACAGCTACACCGAGACGACCTACACCTTCGCGAACAACATCAACACGACCGAAGGCGGCACGCACCTGTCCGGGCTTTCGCGCGGCGCTGACGCGCACGATCAACCACTACGCGTCGAAGAACAACCTCGCGGAGAAGCTCACCGAGAGCGTCAGCGGCGACGACATCCGCGAGGGCATGACGGCCATCGTCTCCGTCAAGATCCCGCAGCCGCAGTTCGAAGGACAGACGAAGACGAAGCTCGGCAACACCGAGGTCAAGGGCATCGTCGAGGCGCATCGTCAACGATCGGCTCGGCGCGTTCCTCGAGGAGAACCCGAGCGTCTCGCGGCGGATCATCGCCAAGGCGGTCGATGCGGCGCTGGCGCGCGAAGCGGCGCGCAAGGCGCGCGATCTCGTGCGCCGCAAGGGCGCGCTCGACAACATCGCGCTGCCCGGCAAGCTCGCGGACTGCCAGGAGCGCGATCCGGCGCAAGAGCGAGCTCTACATCGTCGAGGGCGAGTCGGCAGGCGGCTCGGCCAAACAGGGCCGCGATCGGCGAGTTCCAGGCCGTGCTGCCGATCAAGGGCAAGATTCTCAACGTCGAGAAGGCCCGCTTCGACAAGATGCTGAGCCACGAGGAAATCCGCACGCTCATCGCGGCGCTCGGGTGCGGCATCGGCGGGGACGAGTTCGACGCGACGAAGCTGCGCTACCACCGCGTCATCATCATGACGGACGCCGACGTGGACGGATCGCACATCCGGACGCTGCTGCTGACGTTCTTCTACCGGCAGATGCGCGACCTCGTCGATCGCGGGCACATCTACATCGCGCAGCCGCCGCTGTTCCGCGCCAAGCGCGGCCGGCAGGAGACGTTCATCAAGGACGAGCGCGACGCTCGAGGCGTTCCTGATTCGCGCGCGCGGCCGAGTCGCGGACGCTCGTGCTCGTCGACCGGCCAGGAGATCTCCGGCGAGGCGCTCGAGCGCCGGCTCGAGCAGCTGATGGTGTTCCGCAAGCTGCTGCAGGTCGTCGAGCGCCGCGGACCGGCCCGTCGCGCGATTCTGGCGCTGCTCGAGGGCGAAGCGCGCGACAAGACCTTCTGGGGCGAGCCGCGACGTCGGTCGAGGCGCTGGCCGGCACATCTGCGCGTCGACCGACGTCACGCACGACCGTCGTCGACGACCCCGAGCACCAGGCGTTCGCGGTCGATGATCGAAGATCGGACCGGCCGGCTACGTCCGCACGCACCGGCTCGATCTCGACTTCGTCACGACCGGCGAGTTCCGCACGCTCGCCGCGGCGTATCAGGACGTGCGCGATCTGATGATCGGCGCCGTGTACGATCCGCAACGCGGCGGCCCCGGAGGCGGAGGAGAGCGACGCGACCGACGCCGGTGACGAGGCGGCTGGCGGAGAAGCCGCCGTCAAGGCCAGCCCGGCGGCGAAAGCCGCGCGAAAAGCGATCGCCGCGTCGAGTCGCTCGACGAACTCGTCGAGTACTTCGTCGCGGCCGGCCGCCGCGGCCTGGCCGTCAATCGCTACAAGGGCCTCGGCGAGATGAATCCGGACACGCTGTGGGAAACCACGATGGATCCGGCGAAGCGCACGCTGCTCCAGGTGAAGGCCGAGGATCACACCGAAGCCGACCTGATGTTCACGACGCTGATGGGCGATCAGGTCGAGCCGCGGCGCAAGTTCATCGAAGACAACGCGCTCGACGTGAAGAACCTCGATATCTAAATGGACCAGAATCCGTCAGATCAAAATCCCCGTCAATATCGAAGACGAGATGAAGCGCTCGTACATGGATTACGCGATGAGCGTAATCATCGGGCGCGCGCTGCCTGACGTCCGCGACGGGCTGAAGCCGGCGAATCGGCGCGTGCTCTTCGCGATGCGGCAGATGGGGCTCGCGTCGAACCGGCCGTACCGCAAGTGCGCGAAGATCGTCGGCGAAGTCATCGGCAACTACCATCCGCACGGCGACGCGCCGGCGTACGACACGCTCGTCCGGCTCGCGCAGGACTTCAACATGCGCTACACCGCTGGTCGACGGCCAGGGCAACTTCGGCTCGGTCGACGGCGATCCGCCGGCGGCCTACCGCTACACCGAAGCCCGTCTCGAGTCGCTCGCCGAAGCGATGATGACGGACCTCGACAAGGACACCGTCGACTTCCGGCCGAACTTCGACGAGACCACCGAAGAGCCGGTCGGTCCTGCCGACGCCGTTCCCGAATCTGCTCGTCAACGGATCGACCGGGCATCGCCGTCGGCATGGCGACGAGCATCCCGCCGCACAACATGCGCGAGGTCATCGACGGCGTGATCGCGGTGATCGAACGGCGCACGCGCCTCGCGCGACGAGCGGTTCCGCGCGCTGCTGCAGGCGATTCCGGGGCCGGACTTTCCGTCCGGCGGCACGATCGTCGGCCGCGAGGGCATCTACCGCGCCTACAAGGAGGGCCGCGGCGGCGTCTCACGTCCGCGGGCAAGGCCACGTTCGAGGAGCACAAGAAGGGCGATCGCGTGTCGATCGTCATCACCGAGATCCCCTATCAGGTCAACAAGGCGACGCTCGTCGCCGACATCGCCGAGCTCGTGCGCGACAAGAAGATCGAAGGCATCTCCGATCTGCGCGACGAGTCCGAGCCGCGACGGCATGCGCATCGTCATCGAGCTCAAGCGCGGCGAGCTGCCCGACGTCGTCCTGAACAATCTCTACAAGCACACGAAGCTGCAGATGAGCTACGGCATCACGCTGCTGGCGATCGTCGGCGAGCCGGCCGCGCGTGCTCAGCCTGCTCGAGATCATCGAGCACTTCATCGACTTCCGGCGCGAGGTCGTCCGCCGGCGGATCGAGTTCGAGCTGCGCAAGGCCGAGGCGCGCGCGCACATCCTCGAGGGCCTCAAGATCGCGCTCGACCATCTCGATGCGGTCATCACGCTCATTCGCGGATCGAAGAATCCGGTCGAGGCGCGGGCCGGGCCTCGTCGCCAGCTTCGGCCTCACGACGATTCAGGCGCAGGCGATTCTCGACATGCAGCTCCAGCGGCTGACCGGCCTCGAGCGGCAGAAGATCCTCGACGAGCTGGCCGAGCTGGTGAAGACGATCGAGCGGCTGCGCGCGATTCTCGTCGAGCGAAGAGCTGCTCATCGGCATCGTCGTCGACGAGCTGAAGGCGATCCGCGACAAGTACGGCGACGAGCGGCGGACGGAGATCATCGAGGACAGCGGCGAGTTCCGCGTCGAGGACCTCATCGCCGACGAGGACGTCGTCATCACGGCGACGAGCACCGGCTACATCAAGCGCACCGCGCTCGACGCGTACCGGAAGCAGCGGCGCGGCGGCAAGGGCCTGATCGGCATGGCGACGCGCGAAGAGGACGTCGTGCGAGCACCTCTTCGTCGCCAACACGCACGCCTACATCCTGATCTTCACGGACCGCGGCAAGTGCTACTGGCTGCGCGTCTACGACGTGCCGGAAGTCAGCCGCAGCAGCAAGGGCAAGTCGATCGCCAACCTCGTGAACATGGCCGAGGGCGAGAAGATCGCGGCGCTGCTGCGCGTGCAGGCGTTCCCCGAGGAGGAAGGCCAGCGGTTCATCGTGATGGGCACGCGCAAGGGCACGATCAAGAAGACGGACCTCAGCGCGTTCTCGAATCCGCGCTCCGCCGGCATCATCGCGATTCAGATCGACGACGACGATCGGCTGATTGCCGTGGCCGAGACGGACGGCACGAAGGACCTGGTCATCGGATCGCGCAACGGCATGGCGATCCGCTTCGCCGAGGCCGACGCCCGCCCGATGGGCCGCATCGGCCTACGGCGTCCGCGGCATGCAGCTGCGCGAAGGCGACGAGGTCGTCGCGATGCAGGTCGTGAGCGACGACGGCACGCTGCTGACGGTCTGCGAGCACGGCTACGGCAAGCGCACCGAGGTCAGCGAGTACCGGCGGCAGACGCGCGGCGGCATCGGCCTCAAGAACGTCCAGACCAGCGAGCGCAACGGCCGCGTCGTCGGCATCGCCTGCGTCACCGACCGCGACGAGCTGCTGCTCGTGACCGAGCAGGGCCAGATCATCCGCATGAAGGCCGGCGACCTCCGGCCGATCGGCCGCGACACGCAGGGCGTGAAGCTGATGGACCTCGCCGAAGGCGATCGGCTCGTGTCGATCGCGACGCTCACTGAACCGGACGACGAAGGGTCGGAGCTCGAGCGCCGGAAGCCCAGGATGGGCAAGCTTGCCGCAGGTGCAACGACACGAAGCGCCTGTGGAACTCGCCCATCTTAGGCCCGGGCGTTCAGCCCGACGCCCTACGCGCGCTCCAGCCCCGCGTACCTCGCGAGCAGCTTCTTCGTGCCCGACCGCGGTGAACTTCACCGTCACTTTGAAGTCGTCGCCCTGATCCTCGACGGCGACGACGGTGCCGACGCCGAACTGGCGGTGGCGCACGCGCATGCCGGTGCGGACGCCGGTGTCGGACTGATCTTCGCTTTCGTACGCGAAGGGCGTCGTCTCGGCGTCGCGCGCCTGCGGGCGGCGGCCGAACCGGCGGCCGTAGGGATTGCGCAGCTCGTACTGCGGGGCCTGCCAGCGCGGCGCGCGCCGGCTCGATGCGGTTCATGAGCTCGGCCGGAATCTCGTCGAGAAATCGCGACGGCTGCGTGCGTCTGGTACTCGCCGAACACGCGCCGCCGGGCGGCGCCGGTCAGCACGAGCCGCTCGCGCGCCCGCGTGAGGCAGACGTAGCAGAGCCGCCGTTCCTCCTCGACTTCCTCCTCGTCCTCCGTCGAGCGCGAGTGCGGGAACAGGCCTTCTTCCATGCCGGCGACGACGACGAGCGGGAACTCGAGGCCCTTGGCGGCGTGCATCGTCATCAGCCAGACGCGGGCGTCCTGGGCGCCGTCCTCTTCGTCGGCTTCCGAAAGCAGCGACAGCCGATCGACGAATCCGCCGAGTGACGGGTCGGCCTCGCGCGATCTCGTACTCGCGCGCGGCCGACACGAGCTCCATCAGGTTCTCGATGCGGCCCTCGGCCTCCTCGCTGCGCTCGTCGCGCAGGTCCTGCAGATAGCCGGAGCGATCCAGCATCCGGCTGAGCGACGTCGCGACTCCGCGCCCGGCCGCATCCTCCGCCAGCGAGACGATGAGATCGCGAAACGTCTTGAGTGCGGCCAGCGCGCGAGGCGGCAGTTTCTGGCGCTCGAGCGCGACGAGCATGCGGCGCCCAGAGCGATCGCGGCGATGGGCGCCGGCTGCAGGCCGGCGGAGAGCAGCGGCATGTCGGCGTGATCGGCGCCGGCACCGACCTCGATGGCGTCCAGGGCCTCGAGGACGCTCTTCCCGATCCCGCGCGCCGGCACGTTGACCACCCGCCGGAAGCTCACGTCGTCGTGCGGGTTGATCAGCAGGCGCAGATACGCGAGCGCGTCCTTGATCTCCTTGCGCTCGTAGAACCGAACGCCGCCGATGATGCGGTACGCGACGCCCTCGCGCATCAGCGCGTCCTCAATCGCGCGCGACTGGGCGTTCGTGCGGTACAGCACGGCCGCCGTCGAGCTCCGTCTTCCGCCGTCTGCGCTTCGCGGATCGCTGCGCGTGATGAAGTCGGCCTCTTCGATCTCGTCGCCGGCGCGGACGTAGAGGACGAGCTCGCCACCCTGGTGCTCGGTCCAGAGACGTTTGTCCTTCCGGTTGCGATTCTGGCCGGATGACGCGCGGAGGCGGCGTCGAGAATCACCTGCGTCGAGCGGTAGTTCTGCTCGAGCTGGACGACGTGCGCGTCGGGAAAGTCGCGCTCGAAGTCGAGGATGTTGCGCAGGTCCGCGCCGCGCCAGCGGTAGATCGACTGGTCGGGATCGCCCACGACGCAGAGGTTGCGGTGGACTGCCGCCAGCCGCTTGATCAGCAGGTACTGCGGGCGGTTGGTGTCCTGGTACTCGTCGACGAGGACGTACCGGAACTTGTGCGCGTAGATACTCGCGCGCCCGCTCGCTGGTTTCCATCAGCTCGACGGTCTTCAGCAGCAGGTCGTCGAAATCGAGCGCGCCGGCGTCGCCCAGCGTCCTGCGGTAGACGTCGTAGACCTGGCTGATCTGCTGGTCGCGCAGGCTCCACCCGCTCGCCCGCATGTTCTCGGGCGTTTCCATGCGGTTCTTGGCCTGGCTGATCCGTGCGAGCGCGGCGCGCGGCTGAAGCATCTTCTCGTCCAGGTCGAGCGACTTCAGCGCCTGCTTGACGACCGCGATCTGGTCAGACGAGTCGTAGATCACGAAGTCCCGGGACAACCCGATCGCCGGCGCCTCCCGCCGCAGGAGCCGCGCCGACAACGCATGGAAGGTCGACAGCCAGACCTGCCGGCAGTCCTCGCCGACGAGCTGCTCGACGCGGTTCCGCATCTCCTCCGCCGCCTTGTTGGTGAAGGTGACCGCAAGCACTTGATCCGGCCGTGCGCGCCCGGTGGCGATGAGATGCGCGATGCGCGAGACGATGACGCGCGTCTTCCCCGAGCCGGCGCCCGCGAGAATCAGCAGCGGGCCGTCGGTGTGAAGGACGGCGGCGTTCTGAGACGGATTAAGCGATGACAGGAAATCCATTTATGAGGCCAAGGGCCTAGGGCCAAAGGCCAAAGAAGAACACATCCAGACCGACAGACCAAGGCCACAGGCCCAAGAAGAGCAATGCTCCGCCGACAGAATAACAGACCGTTTTCACCTTGAGAGACCGCCAGAGGCCGTACAGCAATCGCCCAACATGCACCGACAGCTCATCGAGAGCGCCGACCACATCTCTGGCGAGCAACGACAACCGGCGACACAGCTCGAGCAGCGTCCTGAGCTCTGCATGCGAGCCGAGAGCGATCGCGACATGGTTCCGGTAGACGCGTTTGCCCCGGCGGGTGAAGCCTTCTGCGACCTTCGACGGGATTGATGTCGCTGCGCGCCGCATCTGGCTACCGATGGTATAGAGATCAGTGTTGGGAAGAGCCCGCGTCGCCTGGTGCACCTGTTCGGCGAGGTCCATACCCTTCTGCCAAGCGACCAGGTCGTGAAAACTTTCAATCTTTGTCATGGCAACACCTTGCAGATTCTGCAATACGTTGGACCAGCTTTGGCCCTTGGCTTTGGCCCTTGGCTTTGGCCCTTGGGCCTTGGGCCCTTGGCCCTGTATAAGCAAGCCGCATGCCCTAATCAAAGCGAGGGTGGTCTTGATACGATTCGGGATGACGTGAGCCGCACGCTCTTTCAAAAAGTCTGGGACCTGCATGCGGTGCGGGCGCTGCCGAACGGGCAGACGCAGCTCTACATCGGCCTGCACCTGGTGCACGAGGTCACGAGCCCGCAGGCGTTCGACGAACTGGACGCGCGCGGGTGGCGGGTGCGGGCGCCCGAGCGCACGTTTGCGACGCTCGACCACATCGTCCCGACGCGATCGCAGGCGCGGCCGTTCTCCGACGTGATGGCGGAGAACATGACGTCGGCGCTCGAGCGGAACTGCCGCGAGCACGGCATCCGTCTGTTCGACCTCCAGAGCGGCGCGCAGGGCATCGTGCATGTCATTGGCCCGGAGCTGGGCCTCACGCAGCCGGGCATGACGATCTGCTGCGGTGACAGCCACACCTCAACGCATGGGGCGTTCGGGGCGCTGGCGTTCGGCATCGGCACGTCGCAGGTGCGCGACGTGCTGGCGTCGCAGTCGATCGCGATGTCGCCGCTCAAAGTCCGCCGGATCGAAGTGAACGGACACGCTGCGGCCGCGGCGTGTACGCGAAAGACGTGATTCTCACGATCATCGGCCGCCTGGGCGTGAAGGGCGGCGCGGGCTACGCCTACGAATACGCGGGCGACGCGATCGATCGCATGTCGATGGACGAGCGCATGACGATCTGCAACATGTCGATCGAAGGCGGTGCGCGCGCAGGCTACGTGAATCCGGACGAGACGACGTTCGAGTACCTGCGAGGGCGGCCGTTCGCGCCGCCGGCCGAGGCGTTCGAGAAGGCGCGCGCGTGGTGGCGCACGCTGGCGTCCGATCCTGGCGCGTCGTGGGACGACGTGGTGAGGATTGAGGCGGAGTCGATCGCGCCGACCGTCACGTGGGGCATCAATCCGGGCCAGTCGGTGGCCGTCGATGCGGCGCTGCCCGAGCCGGCGTCGGCGCCGGCGACCGATCGCGCCGGAATCACCGAGGCGCTCGAGTTCATGGGCTTCCATCGCCGGGCAGCCGATCGCGGGGACGCGCATCGACGTCGCCTTCATCGGGTCGTGCACGAACTCGCGGCTCTCAGACCTGCGAGAAGCCGCGAACGTCGTGGCGGGTCATCGCGTCGCGGGCCATGTCCGCGCGCTCGTCGTGCCGGGCTCTCAGGCCGTGCGCGCGGCGGCCGAACGCGAAGGGCTCGATCAGGTGTTTCGTGAGGCCGGGTTCGAATGGCGCGACGCCGGCTGCTCGATGTGCCTGGCGATGAATCCCGATCGGCTCGACGGCCGCGAGATCTGCGCCTCGTCGTCGAATCGCAATTTCAAGGGCCGGCAGGGCAGCCCGACCGGTCGCACGCTCCTGATGAGTCCCGCGATGGTGGCGGCGGCCGCGATCGCCGGCGAGGTCGTCGACGTCCGGCGATCGAGCGCTGACCCATGTGCCGACGCCATCGCATCACCGCACGTGGCCGGTACCGCGCTGGTCCTGCGCGGGGACGACATCGACACCGACCGGATCATTCCCGCGCGATTCCTCAAGGCGATCACCTTCGATGGCCTCGAGGCGCACCTCTTCGCCGACGAGCGACGAGCCGCTGCCGAACGGGGCAGTGTCCATCCGTTCGACGACCGCGCCCGCCGCGATGCGCCGCATCCTGCTCGTGAACTGCGAACTTCGGGTGCGGCTCCTCGCGCGAGCACGCGCCGCAGGCGATCTGGCGACGGGGCATTCACGCCGTCGTCGGCGAGTCGTTCGGCGAGATCTTCTTCGGCAACTCGACCGCGATCGGCCTGCCGTGCGTCACCGTGACGAAGCCGGAGATGGCGCGGCTGATGGCGCTCGCCGAGGCGTCGCCGGCGACCGAGCTCAGCCTGGACATCGGCGGCGCGCGCCTGCCAGGCCGGCGAACTGACGATCGATGTGTCGATCCCCGCGTCAGCGCAGCACGCGCTCGTCTCCGGCGACTGGGACGCGACCGGCCTGCTGCTCGAGAACTACGACGAAGTGGAGAGCGTCGGGGCGCGACTGCCGTACACGGACTGGGCTATAGGAAGTTCGACCGCGTCACGAGCGGCGACTGGGATTGGGCCTCGCGAGCTAAAGAATGCTGACAGTCCCTAGCTGGCCAAATGCCCGGCCCAGCGCCTACTTCCCGGCCGTCTTCCGCCTCGCCACTTCGAGAAACGCCTGGGCCGCATGTGAGAGGTCCCCCTCACGGCGGTAGACGAAGCGGAGCTGGCGCGGCGAGCGGAGCTCCGGCACGCGCACCTCGAGCGAGCTGACCGCGGCGCGATCTCGCCGAGCGCGCAGCGGCGCGGCAGCAGCGCGACGCCGAGACCCGTCTCGACCGCGCGCTTGATGCCGTCGAGGCTCGGCAGCGACAGTCGGATGTTCAGCGGCGCGTGCCGCTGCTCGTAGAGGCGCAGCACGCGATCGCGCGCCGGCGACGGATCGTTGTGAGCGATGATCGGCTGCCGGCCCATCTCCTCCATCGTCACCTGCTTGCGGCCGGCGAGCGGATGGTCGGGCCGGACGAGCAGCACGAGCTCGTCGGTGCCGAGGAGAAGCGAATGCAGCTCGCGTCTCCGGCGGGTTGAACGTGAGGATGCCGAAGTCGACGGTGCGCAGCAGCACTTCCTGCGCCATCTGCCGCGAGGGCACGCGGCGCACCTCGACGAGGATGGCCGGGTACTCCTGCTGGAACGCGGAGATCAGCGGCAGGACGGCGTGCACGCCGGCTTCGTTCGCGCCGACGAGCACGCGCCCCTTCTTGATGTCGCGCAGGTCGGCGACGGCGCCTGGCGGCCTCGTCGACGAGACGCAGCAGCGCGGGTCGCGTAGTCGAGCAGCAGCTCGCCCGCGTCGGTGAGCGTGCCGTCGCGGGACGACCGGTCGATGAGCTGCTCGCCCGTGTCGTCCTCGAGGCGGCGGATGGCCTGGCTCACCGCCGGCTGGGTGCGCCGGAGCTTCCGGGCGGCCCGCGAGAAGCTGCGCTCGGCGGCCACCATGACGAAGACCCGGAGATCCTCGAGTGTCATGGGCGTGCCCGAGATTCGTGCGGCCTCGGGGCGCCGGGGCGTCAATAAGTAATTCCACTACTACAGTAAAAATCATAACTTTGACTTTTGCAGCGTCCCCGCGGCCAGACTCGCCCTTCTATGGCCGACCGGCTGGTCGTCTTCGACACCACCCTGCGCGACGGCGAGCAGGCCCCCGGGTTCTCGCTGCGGGTCGAGGAGAAGGTGCGGCTCGCCCGCCAGCTCGAGGCGCTGGGCGTCGACATCGTCGAGGCGGGCTTTCCGATCGCGTCCGAGGCGGACGCCGAGGCCGTGCCGCGCAGGTCCCGCTGACGGTCGAGCGGCCGGTGGTCGCGGCGCTGGCGCGCTGCGCGCCCGGCGACATCGATCGCGCCGGCGAGTCGCTTGCGCCGGCGCGCGCGCTCGCGAATCCACACGTTCATCGCGACGTCCGATCTGCACCTCGCGCGCAAGCTGCGCATGACGCGCGAGACGTGCCTCGCCGCCGCGGTCGATGCCGTGATGCGCGCGCGCGGCGTACACGGACGACGTCGAGTTCTCGGCGGAGGACGCGACGCGGAGCGACCTCGACTTTCTCTGCCGCGTCATCGAGGCGGTGATCGACGCCGGCGCGACGACCATCAACCTGCCCGACACGGTCGGCTACTCGACGCCCGACGAGATCGCCGAGTTCTTCCGCGACGATCATCGACGCGCGTGCCGAACGCGGATCGCGCGATCTTCAGCGCGCACTGCCACGACGATCTCGGCCTCGCGGTCGCCAACACGCTCGCCGCGATCGGCGCCGGCGCGCGGCAGGTCGAGTGCACGATCAACGGCATCGGCGAGCGCGCCGGCAACGCGTCGCTCGAAGAGATCGTGATGGCGACGCACGTCCGCCCGGATCGCCTGCCGGTCGAGACCGGCGTCGTCACGCAGGCAGCTCTATCGCGTCCAGTCAGCTGCTGACCGAGCTCACCGGCGAGCGCGTCCAGGCCAACAAGGCGATCGTCGGCCGCAACGCGTTCGCGCACGAGGCCGGCATCCACCAGGACGGCATGCTGAAGGATCGGCGGACGTACGAGATCATGCGGCCCGAAGACGTCGGCGTGCCGAAGACGACGCTCGTGCTCGGCAAGCACTCGGGCCGGCACGCCGTGCAGAAGTGCTGCGAGCAACTCGGGCTGACGCTCGCGCGCCAGGATCTCGACGAGATCTACCGGCGGATGATCGCGCTCGCCGATCGCAAGAAGGTCGTCTCGGACGACGATCTGCTGGAGATCGCGGTCGCCGTGTGCGGCGTCACCGTCTCGCGCAGCAGCCGCGAGACCGCGACGCAGTGAAGCCGGCTACGGATTCGGCGTGTGAACGCGCGCATCGTCCTGCTTCCGGGTGACGGCATCGGTCCGGAAGTCGTGGCCGCGGCCGTCCGCGTGCTCGCGCGCGTCGCCGGCATCTTCGGTCACACCTTCACGTTCACGACGAAGCCGATCGGCGGCGCCGCGCTTCGCGCGGGCCTGCCGCCGCTGCCCGACGACACGCTGGCCGCCGCGAAGTCGGCTGACGCGGTCCTGCTCGGCGCCGTCGGCGATCCGGCGTTCGATGACCGGCCGCCGGTCGAGCGGCCCGAGGCGGCGCTGCTCGCGCTCCGGCGCGAGCTCGGCGTCTTCGCGAATCTCCGGCCTGCGCGCGCCTGGCCCGGGCTCGAGGACGCCGGGCCCGCTCAAGCCCGACGGTCCTCGCGCGGCACCGATCTCGTCGTCGTGCGCGAGCTGACTGGGCGGGCTGTACTACGGCCAGCCGCGCGGCATCGACGCCGACGGCCACGCGGCGGTCAACACGATGCGCTACTCGCGCGACGAGATCGTGCGCGTCGCGCGCGTCGCGTTCGAGCTCGCGCGCAAGCGTCGCGGGCCGGCTCGTGTCCGTGGACAAGGCGAACGTGCTCGAAGTCTCGCGGCTCTGGCGGACCGTCGTCACCGAGGTCGGCCGGCGAGTATCCGGACGTGACGCTGACGCACGAGTTCGTCGACGCGGCGGCGATGAAGCTCGCGCTCGCGCCCGCCAGCTTCGACGTGCTCCTCACCGAGAACATGTTCGGCGACATCCTGTCGGACGAAGCCGGCGCGATCTGCGGATCGCTCGGACTGCTGCCGTCGGCCAGTCTGGGCGACGGCCCGGGACTGTTCGAGCCCGTGCACGGATCGGCGCCGGACCTCGCCGGGCCGGGACGTCGCGAATCCGATCGGCGCGATCGCGTCGGCCGCGATGCTGCTGTCCGACGGACTGGGTCTGCAAGCGGAGGGCGCCGCCGTCATCGCGGCGATCGAGCGCGCGCTCGAGGCGGGACTGCGCACCGCCGACATCGCCGGCTCGGCGAGCCGCCGTCGGGACGGCACGGCGATGGCTGACGGCGATTGCCGGAGCGGCTCACGTAGGAGCGCCTCGGGCTTTGAGGCCGCCACTGCTGCGGTCGCGCGACTGAAGTCGCGCGCTACTCCACCGTCACGCTCTTCGCCAGATTCCTCGGCTGATCGACGTCGCACCCGCGGCGGATCGCGACGTGATACGCGAGCAACTGCAGCGGCACGACGAGCAGCACCGGCATGAGGAGCGGGTGCGCGTCCGGCACCGTCAGGACGACGTCGCGCTCCGGATCTGAGAATCCCGTCGAAGCGCGTCCGCCTTCGACGCGTTGCGTCACGACGATCACGCGGCGCGCCGCGCGCCTTGGCTTCCTGGATGTTTCCGAGCGACTTCTCGAACACGCCATCGTCGGCGGCGATCGGCGACCACCGGCAGGTCCTCGTCGATGAGCGCGATCGGGCCGTGCTTCATCTCGCCGGCCGGATAGCCCTCGGCGTGGATGTACGAGATTTCCTTCAGCTTCAGCGCGCCCTCGAGCGCGATCGGGTAGTTGATCCCGCGGCCGAGATAGAGAAAGTCGCGATGCTCGCTGCACGCTGCTGCGACAGCGCCTCGATCGCGCCGTCGAGCCGCAGCGTCTGCTTCGATGCCGGACGCGGCAGCTGCTCGAGCTCGCCGATCGACGGCTTCGACGCCTCCGGTCGTGAGCGTGCCGCGCGCCTGGCCGATCGCCAGCGCCAGCAGATGCAGCGCGACGAGCTGCGACGTGAACGCCTTCGTCGACGCGACGCCGATCTCCGGTCCGGCGTGCGTGTACACCGTGCCGTCGGCCTCGCGCGTCGCCATGCTGCCGACGACGTTGCAGATCGCGATGCTGCGGCGCGCCGAGCCGCTTCGCCTCGCGGAGCGCGCCGAGCGTGTCCGCCGTCTCGCCCGACTGCGTGATGACGACCGCCAGCGTTCGCTTGTCGACGATCGGATGCCGGTACCGGAACTCGGAGCTGTAGTCGACCTCGACCGGCACGCGCGCGAGCTCCTCGATCAGGAACTTGCCCACCAGGCCCGCGTGCCACGACGTGCCGCACGCCAGGATGACGATGCGTTCGATCGACGCGCAGCGTCGGCCGCGTCAATCTGCATCTCCTCGAGGAACACGCGGCCCGATTCCGCCGACGTTCGGCCGAGCACCGTCTCGCGCACCGCCCACGGCTGCTCGTAGATCTCCTTGAGCATGAAGTGCGGATAGCCGGCCTTCTCGGCCATCACCGGATCCCAGGTGACGTGCTGCGGCGGCTTCTCCGTCCGGTGCCCTTCGAAGTCCGTGAACGTCACGCCGCGCCCTGGTCACGACGGCGATCTCGCGATCGTCGAGGAACACGACGTCGCGCGTGTGGCTGAGAATCGCCGGAATGTCCGACGCGACGAAGTACTCGTCCTTGCCGAGACCGACACCACGGGCGGCCCGTTGCGCACCGCGACGATCGTGTCCGGGTCGTCGGCGGAGATCAGCACGAGCGCAAACAGTCCGCGCAATGTGCGTCAGCGCGCGGCGAACGGCAGCGGCGCAGGCCGTCTCCGCGATCTTCCTTCTCCACCAGATGCGCCACCACCTCGGTGTCGGTCTCGGTGACGAACGTGTGACCCTCGGCCGTGAGCTGCGCGCTTGAGCTCGATGTAGTTCTCGATGATGCCGTTGTGGACGACGACGATGCGCCCGCGGCAATCGCGATGCGGATGCGCATTCTCCTCGGTCGGGCGGCCGTGGGTGGCCCACCGCGTGTGGCCGATGCCGTACTCGCCGCTGAGCGGCTGCTTCGCCAGCACGTCGTCGAGCCGTGAGAGCTTGCCGGCGCTGCGCCGGATCTCGAGCTGGCCGTTCGCGAACGACCGCAATGCCCGCCGAGTCGTAGCCGCGATACTCGAGGCGCCGCAGCCCCTCCATGATCAGGGGCACGAGCGGTTTTTCGACCGACGTACCCGACGATGCCGCACATGTGTCAGACGTTCTCCAAGAAAAGTGGACCCGCGTCAGCTCGTTCCAGAGTTCTGCCTTGTGCCTTCAGCCTTCTGCCTTTTTTTGGCGGCCCAGCCGGGCTTGTTTTCCTGGCGGCCCCGGCCGATGGCGAGCGCGTCAGCCGGCACGTCCTCGGTGATCGTCGAACCGGCCGCCACGTAGGCGTCCTTGCCCACGCGCACGGGCGCGACGAGCTGCGAGTCGCTGCCGATGAACGCGCCGTCCTCGATGACCGTCTGGTTCTTCTTCACGCCGTCGTAGTTGCAGGTAATCGTACCGGCGCCGATGTTCGCGGCTTCGCCGATCGTCGCGTCGCCGAGGTAGGCGAGATGATTCGCTTTCGCTTTCCGGCCGAGTCGCGTTTTCTTGAGCTCGACGAAGTTGCCGACGTGCGCCTCCTCGCCGATGTCCGAGTCGGGCCGCACATGCGAGAACGGTCCGATCTGCGCGCGGGACGCGACGCGCGAGTCGACGATGACGCTGCGATCGAGGATCGTGACCTCGTCGCCGATCGCGGCGTTCGTCAGGCGAACGCCGGCGTGAATCCGGCAGCGCTCGCCGATCGTCGTCGTCCCCTCCAGGACGACGCCGGGGCCGACGATCGTGTCGGCGCCGATCGAGACGTCGGCGTCGATGTACGTGGCGGCGGGATCTTCGAGCGTCACCCCGGCGAGCATGACTTCGCGCGCTTTCCTCGTGCGCAGCGTCTTCGTCAGGTCGGCGAGATCCACGCGGCTGTTCACGCCGCGCAGCTCCGCCGCCGACTCGAGGCACAGCGTCTCGACCTGGCGCTTGCCCCGCCGGTAGATCGTGACGAGATCGGTCAGGTAGTACTCGCCTTGCGCGTTGTCGGTCGCCAGCCCGTGCAGCGCTTCGAAGAGCGGCGCGAGCTCGAGGCAGTAGATGCCGCTGTTGATTTCGCGAATCGTCCGCTCGCTGCCCGAGGCGTCCCGCTCCTCGACGATTCGCGCGATGTGTCCCTGAGCGTCGCGCACGATTCGGCCGTAGCCGTACGGATCCTCGAGCTCGGCCGTGAGCACCGTAGCCGCGGCGCGCGTGCTTCGATGCCGCTCGATCAGCCGGCTGCAGCGTCCCGGCTTCGAGCAACGGCACGTCCGCATAGAGGAGCAGCAGCGTGCCGGTCTGGCCCTGGAGCGCGGGTTCGGCCTGGAGCAGCGCGTGACCGGTGCCGAGCTGCGGCGACTGCACGACGAACTGCAGATTGGGCCGGTGGGCGAGCGCGGCGCGCACCTCATCGCCGCCGTGGCCAACGACCAGGACCGTCGAGGCCGTGGTCAGGTGGTCCACTGTGCGCAGCACGTGCTCGATAATCGGCCGGCCGGCGAGCCAATGCAGGACTTTCGGCCGGGCCGATTTCATCCGGGTGCCCTTGCCGGCTGCCAGCACGACGACGTGGAGGGCCATCGCCCGATTGTATCTTTCAGCCTCGGCCGCGCCGCGGCCGCCGGTTGCCGGACGGTGAGGGCGGCGCGGGCGGCTCGGTCAACCGGCGGAAGGCATCGGTGTCGCGGAGCGATTCGAAGTCGGAGTCGAACCGAGCCTGCGCGCCGGCCTCCGGGCTGAGCGCAATGGACCGCGCCAGGTGCGATAGCGCCTCGTCCGAAGCGCCGCGCCGCGCCGCCACGGCGGCCAGCAGATAGTGCGCGAGGTCGTGGTCCGCGTTGTCCTTGAGGACGCTCCTGGCCAGCTCGCCGGCCCGAGCCTCGTTGCCGTCGTTCAGCGCCGCCGTCGCCGCCGTCAGCCGTTCTTCGACGGTCTTCGGGGACGGAGGCTTTCGCCTGAGCTCACGCTCGCACAGCTCGAGGTAAAGACGCACCCGGTCGAGAAGCGCCCGCTCCCCGGGATATCCCCCGAGGATCGCGCGGAAGGTGGTGACCGCCTCGGCGTATGCGTGCCGCTCGAGGTCCTTGAGCCCCTTCTCGAATTGAGACACGGCTTCCGGAGCCGGCCCCACTGGAGGGGGCGGCGACGTGGCGGGCCACAGAACGACCGGAGGCCCGCTCGACCTGACAGCGGGACGCTCCGTGACGCGAGTTCTGCGATTGGCCCGGCCCGGACGTGGTTTCGCACGTTTGGCCATTCAAGTGGTCTCCTCGCGGGGAGGGGAGGAAACGGCCCCAAACGGTACCAAAATGCGCGAATCGAGGTCAAGACGACGAGGTCGCGGCCTGACTCTGTCGTTTGACCTTATACCTATGTTTCTTGATAATTTTCGCGGCCTGCCTGGGCTCGATGCTCAGGGCGCGCGCCGTCATCTCAATGGCCACGTCACGGCCTACTGCTGAATTATCTGTTATACAACCGAAAACGACACTCGCCAACTCGGTCATCTCGTCAGTTACGGTCGGATTCGCCACAGAAGCGGCTGCCTCAGACACGACTATTACGAACTCGCCCTGGTTCCGAACGGTCTGATTAGTGTAAATAACAGATTCTTCGTTAATTTTACTAATCTCTCGGAAGAAAACTATTTGTCGTTTAACCAATTCTAAATAGCACATCTCGAGCGTCCGCTGCACCCGATGAGGAGCCTCGAAGAAGACAACGGGACGCCTTTCGGCTTTCAGGGCCTCGAACCACTGCTTTCGGGCGCTGCCCGTCGGGGGTGGAAACCCGAAAAACACGAACTGATCTGCTGCCAGCCCGGAGGCGCTGAGCGCGGCTGACACCGCGCTCGGACCGGGTATCGGAATGACCCGGAGACCCTGCCCGCGAGCCGCGTGGACGAGGCGGGCGCCCGGATCGGCGATGCCTGGGGTGCCGGCATCCGAGACCAGCGCGATCGACTCGCCGGCCTGGAGTCTCGCCACGAGCCTCGGTGTCTCACGAAACTCATTGTGCTCACGGAGGCTCACGAGCGGCCGCCGGATCTCATAGTGGGCGAGGAGCTTCGAGGTGCGGCGCGTGTCTTCGGCCGCGATGAGATCCACTTCGCGCAGGGTCCTCAGGGCGCGGAACGACACGTCCTCCAGGTTGCCGATTGGCGTCGCGACGACGTACAGGGTGCCGGCCATCGAGGCGATTATCTATAATTACCAGTTGGCTGGGTTCCCGATATGGCTCTCTACGAATACGAGTGTGGGTCGTGCGGCAGGCGGTTCGAGCGCATCCAGAAATTCTCGGACGCGCACGTCGAGATCTGTCCAACCTGCGGCGGCCCCGTCAAGCGCCTGATCTCCTCGCCCGCCATCCACTTCAAGGGGTCGGGGTTTTACATCAACGACTACGGGCGGAAAGACACGAAGGACGCGAAGGAAGGCACGGCGAAGGACACGAAGGAGACTGGCGCGAAGGACGCCGCGGAAGGCACGAAGGAGACAAAGGAAACCACGACGAAGGACACGAAGGAAACCCCGGCACCCAAACCGTCTACTGACAAACCAGGCACGTAGGACTTGCCAGCGCGAGTCTCTTTACTTAGTTGCTCGCGGGGCCCCACCCCCGCTCGCGGCGCGCCCGACGGCTCGCTACGCTCGCCTGGGCGCGGTCAACTTTTCTCCAGCGATCTCAAGTACTCGCGAAACGGCTCGGCGAGCTCGGGCCGTCGTAGCGCGAAGTAGACCACGGCTTTCAGGTACCCGAGCTTGTTGCCGGTGTCGTGACGGACACCGGTCACTTCGCAGGCGTAGAGCGGTCGCTTGGCGAGCAGGCGCTTCAGTCCAGCGGTGAGCTGGATCTCTCCCGTGCGATCGTGCGCGGTGGCATCGAGCGATTCGAAGATGTCGCGCGTGAGGATGTACCGGCCGATGATCGCGAGATCCGACGGCGCTTTTTCTATCGGCGGCTTCTCGACGAGATCGGTGATTCGGTACACGCCAGGGCGCAGCGGTTCGGCCGCGATGACGCCGTAGTTCGAGATCTGATCCGCCGGCATGCGCTCGACGAGAATCACCGGGCCGTTGACCTCTTCGTACACCTTGATCATCTGCGCCAGCGCCGGCGGCTCCGCGTCGATCACATCGTCGGCCAGGATGACGGCAAAGGCCTCATCGGCGACGAGGTGGCGCGTCATGAGCACGGCATGGCCGAGGCCGAGCGGCTCGCCCTGCCGCACGTAGGCGACGTCGATGAGGTTCGAGATCTTGCGGATCTCTTCGAGCAGATCGCGCTTGCCGCGCGACTCGAGGAAGCTCTCGAGCTCGACCGACACGTCGAAATGATCTTCAATCGCGAACTTGCCGCGGCCCGTCACGATCACGATGTGATCGACGCCGGAGGCGAGAGCTTCCTCGACGCCGTACTGGATGATCGGCTTGTCGACGAGCGGCAGCATTTCCTTCGGCTGCGCTTTCGTGGCGGGCAGGAAGCGCGTGCCGAGGCCGGCCGCGGGAAAGATCGCTTTTCTGACGCGGGACGCCATAGGGGGCCATCGTATAGCATTACTTCCATGCTCGATCCGGCGTTACTTCGCGATCGTCTGCAAGAGGTGGAGACGCGATTGAGGTCGCGAGGCCTTGATCCGGCCAGGGAGCTCGCTGAGCTCTCGAGCCTCGAGGCAGAACGCCGGCGCCTGATTCCGGCTGTCGAGACGCTGAAGCGCGATCAAAACGCGGCCGGCGACGCGGTAGCGCGCGCCAAGAAGGCGGGCGAAGATCCCAGCGCGATCTTCGCGGAGAACAAGGCACGCGCCGTGCGGATCCGCGAGCTCGAAGCGGGGCTGGCCGAGGTCGAGCGCCGGCGTGACGCGCTGCTCCTCACGCTGCCGAACCTGCCGCACGAGAGCGTGCCGGTAGGGAAGTCGCCGGCTGACAATCCCGAGGTGCGTCGCTGGGGGACGCCGCCGGCGTTCGATTTCACGCCCAAGTCGCATCTCGAGCTGGGCATCGCGCTCGGCATGGTCGATTTCGATCGTGCCGTGCGAATGGCGAGAGCCCGGTTCGCGATCCTGTCGGGCCCGGGGGCGCGGCTCGAGCGCGCACTGATCAATTTCATGCTCGATCTGCACACGCGTGAGCACGGCTATCGTGAGATGGAGCCCCCGTTTCTCGTGAACACGAAGGCGCTCATCGGCACGGGCAACCTGCCGAAGTTCGAGGAGGATCTGTTCCGAATCGCCGGCGAGTGGGATCTGTATCTCATCCCGACGGCCGAAGTCCCGTTGACCAATCTCCACCGCGAGGAGATTCTCGACGGCCGTCAGTTGCCGCTCAAATACACGGCGTACACGCCGTGCTTCCGCAGCGAAGCGGGATCGTACGGCGCCGATGTGCGCGGCCTCATCCGTCAGCACCAGTTCGACAAGGTCGAGCTCGTCAAGTTCACGACGCCCGAGCAGTCGCACGACGAGCTCGAGAAGCTCACACGCGATGCGGAAACCGTGCTCGAGCGCCTCGGCCTGCCGTATCGCCGCGTGCTCCTCTGCACCGGCGACATGGGCTTCGCGTCCGCGAAGACGTACGACATCGAGGTCTGGTTGCCGAGCCAGAACACCTATCGCGAGATTTCCTCCTGCAGCAACTGCGAGGCGTTCCAGGCGCGCCGGGCCGAGATCAAGTTCCGTCCCGACGGCACGGGCAAAGCCCAGCATGCGCACACGCTCAACGGCTCGGGTCTCGCCGTCGGGCGCACGCTGATCGCGATCGTCGAGAACTTCCAGCGGGCCGACGGCTCCGTCGTCATCCCGGAGGCGCTGCGGCCTTACATGAACGGCGGAGACGCGATCACCAGCAGATGACACGGGCTGGGAAGTACGGCGTCCAAGAGCTGAGAAGTCCGGGGGACAAGAGCCAGGAAGTCCGCAGGGACAAGATCCGGGAGTACGGCAGAACAAAAGCCGGGAAATACGCTTGCCGCCGAGTCCGTCCGGCGCGATCTCGAGCGCCAGGCGCGGGCGGCCGGCGACTTCGACGCGAGCCGCTACTTTCGCGGCGCGGTCGATCTCGGGTTTCACAACGTCGGCATGTCGGCGGTCCGGACGCTGGCGCGCACGATTCACGCGACGCACCGCGCCGACTGGTCGGTCGACGACGCCATGGCGTTTGCCGACGCGCTCATAGTCGATCGCTTTCTCGAGACGAAGTCGGTCGGAATCAGCGTGCTCGCGCGATACCGGCGCTCGTTGACCCCGGCGCTCCTCTCTCGCTGGAAGCGATGGCTCGCAAACAATCACTCGGCGAACTGGGCCACGACGGACGCGATCTGCGGCGAGCTCATCGGCCCGGTGCTGGTCGCCCATCCTGCGAAGGCCGCCATCATGCGCGCGTGGTCGAAGCATCGCAATCTGTGGGTGCGCCGCGCGTCGATCGTCGGCCTGATCCCACTCGCGCGCACCGGACAGGCGCTGGATCTCGTGTACGAGATCGCGAAGCGGCTCCACGCGGACAAGGAAGACCTGATTCAAAAAGCGGCCGGCTGGGCTCTGCGCGAGGCCGGCAAGACCGCACCCGCGCGGCTCGAGCGTTACCTCCGCGCAAACGGCCCCGCGATCCCGCGCACGACCGTCCGCTACGCCATCGAGCGCTTCCCCGCATCGAAGCGCAGGGCGCTGATGGCAGCGACGCGGGGATGAGAGAATTACGAGATCGGTGTCCGTGCGGAGGGATGTGTGAGTGGTTGAAACAGGCGGTCTTGAAAACCGCTGTACGGGAAACCGTACCGGGGGTTCGAATCCCTCTCCCTCCGCCAGACTTCGACTGACGGCGGGAGCCGTCTTCAGGCCACCGCGCGGCTCGCGCCGCGCTCGGCGCGAATCCCCCTCCCTCCGCCATCACAGGTAAGTGGCTTGTTTGCAATTTGTTAGATAGATCATCGCGGCCTGATGTTGCGCTCTACTGTTCCTGTTTTGTACCACCACGGCCAAATTGTCGTAACCCATTATCGTCAGCAAGTTACCGTCGGAAATGAGCGATGAGGGAATCCCAATTCCTCTCCCTCAGTCAGATCCCCACCGTCGGCAGGCCCACCGAAGAGATAGAAGCATCAGTCTGATCCAACGACGGTGCGACGGCCGCCCCGATGGCCCATGGCGCAACCGAAAAGACTTTGTCTCCTGAAAGGACCGGCTCTTTCCCGCGAACAGTGGCTGCACCGGCCAATCAGCCAATGCAGCGTCAGTTGGCCGTATCAACCCGGCGACGTCCAAAACAGCGATCGAGGCCCGAGTCGGGCGCTACGATGGGCTACTCTTTGTCCAGAGAACCTCCATGGCGCATCCAACAAAGAATGCGCTCGCGAGTGTCGCGCGGCGGCAGGGATTCTGAGAAAAGGTGAAGGAGGGGCGATGTCACTGAAGGGAAAGTTTGCGCTAGTGACGGGCGGTTCACGAGGCATCGGGCGTGGCATTGCGCTCCGACTCGCGGAGCGAGGCGCAAACGTAGCCATCAACTATGTGCGTGATGAAGCCGCCGCAACAAGAACACTCCAAGCCATTCAGCAGAGCGGTGCAACGGGCTTCATCGTCCGCGCAGACGTTTCGAAACCAGACGATGTATCTGCGATGGCCGTCCGCGTGCAGCAGGAATTCGGACAGCTGGACATCCTGGTGAACAATGCTCTCGGTAACCTGCTTGGGTTTTTCGCCCCGCCGCAGGTAGTATCTCTCGAGCAGTGGGACGAAGCCTTCCAGTGCCAGCCCCGAGCATTCTTCTCCGTTGTTCGTGAACTGTCCCCACTCCTCCAAGACGGTGGCCGCATCGTCGCGATCAGCTTCTTGCCGGGCAGCCGCCTTGGCGGGTTTCAGCCCTACTTCGCGATGGGCACCAACAAGGCCGCGCTGGAAGCGATGTGTCGCTTCTACGCCGTCGCCTTCGCAAAGCGAGGCATCACCGTCAACGCCGTCTGCGCCGGGATCACCGACGACAGTATCGTGAACGCGTTGCCACAGGAAGCGCAGGACGCACTGCTCAACTGGCTTCGGAACGGATGGAACCCGAGGGGGCGGGCTGGAACGCCTGCTGACATTGGAGGCGCCGTCACCGCGCTGTGCTCGGAAGATGCCGGGTGGGTTACCGGACAGACCATCACCGCCGACGGCGGAAGTTCGTTGATGAGCAGCGAGGTTCCTCTCGCGTTCCAGCAGACGTGAAGCCCACGTTTCAGCTATTGGTTCCCTTTAGCATGCAGGCGGGTGACCCAAGGGCCATCAGGCCGGGCGCTACAGCATTCGCGTGAACGACCAGTACCGGGTGACGTTCCGGTGCCAGAAGGCGTCGTAGAATCGCTGTACCTGTTTTGTACCCTGGTACTCAGGGTTTGAGTGTATTTGGCGGTTCTGGCGTTTTTGATCAGGCCTAAACCATTGATGGGAACGAGATCGCCGAGAACGAATCCCTCTCCCTCCGCCAGCCTACAGCTCGCCTTCGGCGAGCTTCGGCTGGGCCAGCCCTTCGGGCTGGCCACGACAACGCGAGCCTTCGCGCGTAGGCTGTCCCGCCGAAGCGCGAAGCGCGAAGGCGGACCCCTGATTGATCGAAGAACATCCCCGAACCTCCGCGTTGACCCGCTTGTGCTCTCGATAACCAGGTGCGACACTGGTTCTGACTCCCCGACAACTTGTCCGGCACGTGATCGAACGCCGCGTCGATCCGGCCGCAGCACCGCGCTGAAGGAGGTTCAGATGTGTCGTCGTGCCCTCGCGCAGATCATCGCGTTGTGGTTCGTCGCCGCGTGCTGGCTCGCGCTGGCCGGCGTCGCCGGCGCGCAGGTGTCGACAGCGACCGTCCAGGGCACCGTGCGGGACAGCACGGGCGTCCTCCCCGGCGCCAACGTGATCGCCCGGCATGTCGAGAGCGGCTTCACCAGCGAGACCGTGACCGGAGTGGACGGCACCTTCGCGCTCGGCGGACTGCGGCCGGGACCGTATCAGATTACCGTGGCGTTCGCGCAGTACAAGCCGCAGGCGAGAACCGTCGAAGTGCTGGTTGGCCAGGCGGTCACGGTCGATTTTCGCATCACCGCCGACGTGGTGTACGCCGAGAACGTGACGGTCGTCGGCGAGGCCCGCATCATCGAGACACGGACCTCGCAAGTCGGGACCAATGTCACCGAAGAGCAGGTGCGCTACCTCCCGCAGAACACCCGGAACTTCCTGAACTTCGCCGCGCTCGCGCCCGGCATTCGGGTGGCCGACAACGAGTTTCGCAAGGAGATCACGGCCGGCGCGCTGCCGTCGCAGAACACGAACATCTTCATTGATGGTGTCAGCTACAAGAACGATCTGATCCTCGGCGGCGTCGTCGGCCAGGACTCGAGCCGAGGGAGCCCCTTTCCCCAGAACGCCGTTCAGGAGTTCCAGGTCCTGACGCAGAACTTCAAGGCGGAGTACGAAAAGGCGGGGAGCGCGATCATCACGGCGGTCACGCGCAGTGGGGGCAACACGTTCCGCGGCGACGTGTTCAGCTTCTATCAGGACAAAGGGCTGGCGCAGAACGAGGGGGTGCAGCTCATCAATGGGCTGTACCAGAAGGTAGACCTGACACCGAAGCCCGACTACAAGCGCTGGCAGTGGGGCTTCTCGCTCGGCGGGCCGATCGTTCGTAACCAGATGCAGTTCTTCGGATCGTACGAGGAGAACCGTCAGGATCGCGCCGGGACGGTCATCGTCGGCACGATCTCCGGCGTCCCCGAGTCGGTGCTGACCCGACTGCGGCCGTACGAGGGCACCTTCATCAGCCCGTTCCGCGAGCGATTGCTCTTTGGCAAACTGTCGTTCAAGCCGAGGCCGACGCACCAGGCCGAGATCACCTACAACCTGCGCAACGAAACCGACATCCGCGGGTTCGGCGGACAGGGCGGCGCCAACAGCTTCGAGACGGCCGAGAACGTGCGCAACCGGGTGGACTCGCTTCTCGGCAAATACCTGATCGCCGGAGGCGAAACGGTCCAACGAGACCTACGTCTCGTACCAGCGCTATCGCTGGAATCCGACTGCGGAGAACTACGATATCGTCGGCGAGAACTTCTCGGGCCTGCTCCGTATCGGCGGCCGCGACACCAACCAGCACATGGTGCAGGAGCGCCTGTCGCTGCGTCACGACCACACGCGTTTCCTCAGATGGCGCGGCACCCACAACGCCAAGGGCGGCGTGCTGCTCAGCTACGCCGACTATCAAGTCAGTAAAGAACTGAACGGGAATCCACTCTTCACCTACGTCGGGAACATCAGCTGGGCGTTCCCGGCGCGGGCCAACTACGGCGTCGGCGATCCCGATCTGAGCGGAAGCAACTGGCAACTGAGCTTGTTCGCGCAGGATGACTGGGCCGTCTCGTCACGCTTGACGCTGAACCTCGGCCTGCGCTGGGACTTCGAGTCGGGGATGACCAACACCGGTTACGTCACGCCTGACGCGGTGCGCGCCGCCACCAGTCCCTACGTGGACGACGATCGGTACTTCACTGACGGCGACGACCGGTCGCCGTTCTACGGGGCGTGGCAGCCGCGACTCGGCTTCTCGTATGACCTCTCGGACAGCGGACGCTCGGTGCTGTTCGGCGGCTTTGGCCGCTATTTCGATCGCATCCTCTACGACTGGATACTCGCCGAGCGTTCCCGGCTCCAGTACGCGACCCGGACGTTTCAGTTCTCGGAGAGCGGCGGGATTCGCGACGGAGTCGTGACGATCCCGTGGGACCCGTCCTATCTCAGTCGCGCCGGACTGGACTCGCTGATCGAGCGCGGCATTGCGCCAAATCCCGAAGTCGTGTTGATGGATAACGAGGTCAGGCCGCCGGTCTCCAACCAGTGGTCGCTGGGCTTCCGGCAGCGCTTCGGAAATATCGTGACCTCGGCCACCTACAGCGGCATGCGCAGCAAGAACATCCTCACGTTCATCCGCGGCAACCGGCGTCCCGACGGCACGTGCTGCCTCGTCGTGCCGGGCTATTCGGGGATCATCATCGCGGATCCCGAGGGACGGAACGCATGGTACGACGCGTTGTTCCTGCAGTTGGAACGGCCGTACGGCGTCGGTGGCGCCCGGTGGGGGTTCAGTTTTACGTACACGATCGCCCAGGCCGAGCAAACGGGCGGCGACCAGTTCAGCCTCGATTTCCCGACCGTCGCGAACTACCCGCGGTATCCCACCAACACCGACGAGCGCCATCGTGTGGTCGCGACGGGCATCCTCGGATTGCCCTGGGATTTCATCCTTAGTGGGATCGTCACGCTGGGGTCCGGCACGCCCTACACGATCACGGACGAGACGCTCGGCACCACGGCCGACCTGCGGGTGGTCAAGCGCAATGAAGGCCGTCCGGTTCAGTACGATTTCATCATCCCGAACGCGTGGGCCTATCGCAGCGTGGACCTGCGCGTCGAGAAGGCGTTCCGGTTCGCGGACCGGCAGCAGGTGTCGGTGGCCTTCGAAGGCTTCAACATCTTCAGCTTCGACAACTTCGGCGGGTATCAGGGACTGATTCCCACGCCGCCGGCGGTGAACCTGAACTACGGTAAACCCAGCACCCTGCTCGATGTCGGCCGCCGGTTGCAGTTCGGACTCCGGTACACGTTTTGAGTGAACGAGTGCGATGAAAAGACACGGAATCGCCCTTGCGCTCCTGGCCGCGTTCACGCTTGCGCTGGCGCCATCGCAGCTACCGCAGCGCGCGGCCGCGGTGTCGCTCGACGATGACCTGTTCCTGGAGGATCTCTCGAGACGGACGTTCATGTTCTTCTGGGAACAGGCGGACCCGGCGACCGGCATCGTCCGCGATCGAGCGCGGACCGACGGCACGCCCACCGAGCGGGCGGGCCATATCGGCAGCATCGCGTCGGTGGGCTTCGGGCTGAGCGGGCTGTGCATCGCCGCGGAACGTGGATGGCGGCCGCGCGAGCAACTGGTCGAGCGGGCGCGGACAACGTTCCGGTTCTTCGCTGAAAAGATGGAACATCAGCGCGGATGGTTCTTCCACTTCGTCAACCTGCGGACGGGCGCGCGTGAGTGGCAGAGCGAGCTGTCGTCCATCGACACGGCCCTGTTGCTCGCTGGAGTGCTGACCGTCGGACGATGCTTCGAGCACGATCCCGAGATCGTCCGCCTCTCGGCTTTCATCTACAGGCGTGTGGACTTTCAATGGATGCTTGCGGGCGACACGCGGCTGGCTCACGGGTGGAAGCCCGAGTCCGGCTTTCTGAAATCCCGATGGGATCACTACTGCGAGCTGATGATCCTGTATCTGCTCGGCATCGGGTCTCCAACGCATTCCATCCCTCCTGAATCCTGGAGAGCGTGGTCGCGTCCCGTCATGAAATTCCAGGACTACACGTACATCAGCGCGGCCGATCCGCTGTTCGTGCACCAGTACTCGCACGCCTGGGTCGATTTTCGCGGGCGCCGCGACACGGCGCCGGGCGCGACGGACTGGTTCGAGAACTCGGTCGTCGCGACGCGCGCCCACAAGGCGTTCTGTCTCAGCCTCTCCAGCGAGTTTCCCGGATACACCGCCAATGTGTGGGGGATCACCGCCTCTGACAGCCAGAAGGGCTACGTCGCGTGGGGCGGTCCGCCGCGGCACACGGCGATCGACGGCACGGTCGTGCCCGCCGCGGCCGCTGGATCGCTGATGTTCACGCCCGACATCGCGGTGCCGGCGCTGCGCGGGATGCACGAGAAGTTCGGCGGCCGGATCTTTGGACGCTATGGCTTCGCTGACGCGTTCCACCCGACGAGCGGCTGGGTCAATCCCGACGTGATCGGCATCGACCTCGGCATCACGCTGCTCAGCACCGAGAACCTTCGCACGGGACGCGTCTGGGCCTGGTTCATGGCGAACCCCGAGATCCCGACCGCGCTCGATCGAGCCGGCGTCACGGCACGCTGACTCTCCTCAAAAACTCACCAGCATGTGCACCATGATCCGTTTTTCTGTCGGCCGGGCTGGTGAGAAGGCGCGATAGCGCACCTCTTCATAGTCGAGGAGGATCGGCGGAGCTGACGGTTGCCGTGTTCATGCGAGGCCAGTACGCGACGCCGACGATCCAGCGTTCCTGGACGCTGTTGTTGGCCTGGTTCGGCTCGAGCCGATCGTACCGGAACAGACCCTCGAGACTAGCCCGCACGTGTCCCGGCGGCGCGGACGCCGGCACCGCGCCCAGCTCCAGGCGCGGCGTGAACCAGAACGAGTGCCCGCTGGAGTCGATTCTGGCGACGTCGAGCGTGGCTTGATCGGCGGCGTCGAGGTACACCCACCCGATGTTCAGGAATCTGTGCTCGAAGCTCACCAGACTGACGAAGCGCCGGCGGTCACCGTCCTTGACGTAGTGATCGGCGTCGTAGAACGCCGTGACGCGCAGACCGCGCGCGCCGGACGCCTGAAACGGACGAAAGAGTTGCGCGCAGTTGAAGCGCCTTCTGGTCGTTGGGATCGGCCTGCTCGTAACCCTCGCCGTTGAAGATGCCGGCGACGACTTCGCCGTAGCCGTCAGGAAGCAGCGTGCGGAATGCCGCGCCGAAGTCTGAGGAGGTGAGGTAGCCGTCGCGGTCGACGAAGATCGGCCCCTGAAAGCGGTAGCGGTAGATGCTCTCTTCGAGCTCGACGTACGGCGTGGGGATCATCCCGGCACGCGCGTGACTGCCCTGCCACAGCCAGTCACCGAGGTTGAGCTGCGCGTACCCGTACTTCAACCGGTACGTCATGCTGCCCTCCAGCGAGCTTCCCGGTCCGGACTCGCGGGTGATGTCCGGCGTGATCCGGAATGCGATGAGGTGATTCAGCTGGCCCGTCAGGTTGATGTAGGCCCGCTTCACGTTGAACGCGCTGGGGCTCACGCGGTTGCCGCCGGCGTCCGTGATCTCGGGATCGAGCGTCCGCGTGTAGTCCACGAACAGCGTCATGCCGACGCGAATGCTCGGGGTATCGTCGGGTGGCGGGCTGGTGCCGGCAGGCGGGCCCTGCGCGGCAGCCGGCGAACCGCCCAGCGCCAGGCCCACTCCCATCGCCGTCATCACCCTGAGCAAGATTCGAATCACGGTCCTCCGCGGCGCCTCGTCACCCAGCATTCTCGCCGATCCTGCTAGACTGCCTCCCTCCCCGGCCAGTCGTCGGTCGTAATTTGATCGATTGATCGATGGTCCTTCGATCGATGCGATGATGGGTCCCTTCGGTCAGGCTCGTGCAGGCCAGACGCGAACCGAGATCGAGCGTCTGCGCGACGAGATCCGCCGCTGGCGGGACGACCGTACGGCAAGCGACACGCACAAGCAGTACGTCACCACGCTGCAATTGCTGCAGGGTCTTTTCCGGACGGCGCTCGATGAGATCGACATTGCGGCGCGGAGGCTCGACGCCCTCGACGAATCCGCGCTCTGGAGTGAGGCGAGGCGGCTCGACCGTGCGCTCGTCTGGATCCGCCGCGTGTGGGAGTACTTCCGCCGCAGGTTCGACCAGCGCGACCACCCGCGCATGAAGGAACTGCTCGCGGCCGCCGACGAAGTCGTCTGGAGCTGCTACGTCGAGCCGTTTCGAGCGTCAGGCCGGACACACCCGGCCGCGCCACTGCCGTACATCGAAGATCGCTTCTCTCCTCAGACGATTCCGCGCGAGGATCCGCCGCCCGACCTGCAGTCCGACGTGGACGCGGCCTTCCTGACTCGTTACTTGTCGGAGCTACCCGTCGCCGTCATCGGCCTGCCGCCGACGTGCCTCGAACACCCCTGGTGGCTCGTCTACCTGGCGCATGAGGTGGGTCATCAGGTGCAGTACGACCTCATTTCGGATCCGAAGTGGGGTCTGGTCGGCTCGTTCGGCCGATTGGTCGCCGAGACCGCCGGCGGATCGGAGACACCCGCAGGAAAGCGATGGACGGGGTGGGGCCGTGAGCTGTTCGCGGATCTCTACTCGGTGCTCATGGTTGGTCCCGCGGCGATCTGGGGCATCCTCGAGCTGGAGTACGCCGACACGGCGGGTCTGCTGCGCAGCAAGTCGAGTTATCCTGCCCCCGTCATCCGTCTCAGTGTCATGGCCCAGATGCTGGCAAAGCTCGGCGTCGATTCGCAGCCCTGTCTGCGCGGGCTCGATCTGAACGGCTTCGCGACGGGCGATCCGATCCCCGAGCTCAGGCGTGATCTCAGGGCGGAAGTCGCGGCGGACCTGCAGATCGTGCCTGCGCTGGTCGCGAGACTCGAGCATGAACCGCTCGTGGACGACAAGACGCTCCCTCAATTGTGCGCCTGGTCCACGAGGGCCTTCGAAGAGGACGGCATCGCGTACGAGTGGAGCGAGAAGCTCGTCGGGAAGGATCCGCCCTATCCGGAAAAGGACGTGACGGCGGCGCGTCTCTCGACGGCTGGCGCCGTGCTGGCCTGGAGCCGAATCTGCGAAGAGGCCGTGACGGCGGGCACGACAGGCGAGGCCATTGCTGCAGGACGGGACGCCGCGAGGACGCATCTGAAAGAGATGGCGCTCGCGACCATCCCGCGGTGCCGGGAAGAAGGCACGCGCGCCGCGGAGTCCTCGTCGACGGCTGACGTAAAAGAGCACGGACAGGCGCTGGCCAGCCTCGTCCTGAATGCCGAACGCTGATGCGCTTCAAGTTTTCCATCGACGCCGCCTGGAACGTCACGGTGACCTCGCCCGAGCTGGGCGACGCGTGGACACAGTCGCGCGCGCTGCGGCGAGTTCCGCCAGGCAAGACGACGAATACGTTCCCGCTGCCTCCTGAGCAGGAGATGCCGGCGGCCGGTGAGCCGCACGCGGCGCTCTGCGGCGGCGACATCAAAGCGCTCGAAAAAGCGCAGCAGGACATCGTCCAGCGGCGCAGCGACACGAGCGAGACCTACGGCCGGTACCTGTTCGACACGCTCATCGGCGAAAAGCTGTGGCAGGTGATGCTGAAGGCGATCGACGCCCAGCCGCCCCCGGCACCCGGCGCGAAGGCGCCGGCCGTCGAGCTTGCGCTCTGCTGGAGCGCTGATGAAGGCGATCTTCACCGGCTGCCGTGGGAGCTGATGCGGCGCGCCGACGGATTCCTGGTTGCCTCCCGCGCGCGCCACGGATCGCGGTGACGAGGATGGTCGCCGCGCCAGCCGCGGCGCCGGACGCGGCTCCGAAAGGTCCGCCCGAGCCGCTCGAGATGCCGCCGCGCGTCCTGTTCGTCATCGGCACCTCCGCCGTCGATCCCGACATCCGGCCCGGCGCGGAGGTGCTGGGGTTGCTGCGCGACTTGAAGAGTGGCAACCGGTCCGTGTTTCCACGTGTCCTCGAGGGCGCGTCGCCCAGAAAACTGCGCGCGATGATGGCGTCGTTCCGGCCGCAGGTCGTCCACTTCATCTGCCACGGCAAGGTAGACGCGGGGAAAGGTTATCTGGAGCTGACGCCTGATGAGCCAGGGCAGGACAAGCGGCGCTTTGCGGAGGCGCTTCTCACCGATCTCGACGTCGATGGCGTGCTTCCGCAGGCGGTCGTGCTGAGCGCGTGCGAGACCGGCACGATGATGCAGGGTCAGCGGGCCGCTCCTCTCGCCACCAAGCTTGTCGAGGGTGGAATTCCGATCGTCGTCGGCATGGCGGGCCGCGTCTCTGACCTCGCCTGCCGGCTGTTCACACGCCGCTTCGGCGAGACGCTGCTCAAGGGCGAGCCGCTCGTCAAAGCGACGAGCGACGCGCGACGCGCCGCGTTTGCCGACGCCACACCCAGGACCATCGACTGGGTGTATCCGGCGGTGTTCTTCGCCGAGCACGTGCCGAGCGGTTTTGCGCCTGTGGCGCCGGCCGCGCCAGGCGAGCAGATTGCGTCGCAAGTCTGGATCGACAAGTACGACGTCGAACGTCCGCCGGTGTTCTGCGGACGGCAGGAATTCTTCGACGCCTACGAGCAGCTCTTTGCGACGACAGGGGCGCGCCCGGTGCTTGCGGCCTTTGGCGACTCCAAATCGGGCAAGAGCCGGCTCATCATGGAGCTCACGGCCCAGGCGCTGCGCGACGGACACATCCCGATCGTCGTCTCGCGGGACAATCCCATCTGGGAGCCGCCGCGAACGGCGAGTGAGCTCATTGGCGCGCTCGTCGAGGCGCTCGTGGTCGCGTACAGCGTCTTCAGCCTCCAGACCGAGATGCCCGCAAGCTTCCAGGTGCAGGAGCTCGAGCCGTTCGATCCGCTGAAGCCAAGCCTGCTGAAGACGCTCGGCGCGCACCTCAAGGGCCGGACGAAAGCCACCGCGCGCGCCATTCAGACGATGCTGCAGGAGGACCTCGGCCGGCTCGTCCGGGCGGCGCGCGCGAAGCACCCGGCCATCGCGCGCGCGAAGGGACTGCCCATCGTGCTCCTCGATGCGATCGACAAGTACGACAAGGACCTGCTGAACGACCTGTTCAATGAAAAAGTCCTCGGCACCGACGGCTTCGGGCCGCTTCCCGCCGAGCCAGGCGACACCGATCGGGATCTTCGTATTCCCTCGGTGCTGACCTTCGATCTGGCTGGTCCGGCGCTCGAGATTCTGAAATCCGTCGTCGAAGCCAGGGGCGCGCGCAAGTGGCTCACGGTCCTGCCACTCAGGCCATTTCGAAGCGACGACGACGAGGACATGCTCGCCTACGAGCGGGTATTGCTTCACCCGCACGACCCGAACCTTCTCCCGAACTTCTCCGGCAAGCCGCTGGTCGTGGCCGAGACGGCGACTGCCGACTTCCTCGCGACGTGGCGGCAGAGTCTCCGTCAGGCCTTCGGCGGACGGCCGACGGCGCTGACGGACAGGATGTTCTACATCCTGGCGCAACTGGCAGAGTCACAGGGCTCCCTTCAGGTCGCCGACGATGAAGAAGTGCTGCGACGGGGCGATCTGTAACCGTGATGCAGTGTGACCGCGCGTGGCGACTCGCTGACATCGGCGTTGAGGTCCGCAAGGCGCTCGACGACCAGTTCCAGAAGCAATTCGTCGGGTTCACCATGGACTCGCTGGCCTGGCTGGCGTTGCCACCGGCCTGGACCGAGCCTCTGGCAGAGGCCACACATTTCCCGACGGACGCGCTCCCGCTCTCGCAATTTCTCGATCGCGCGCACGCCGCGGGCTTCTGTGTCCGGCGCGCTTCCACGGCGGCGGGCGCCAGCTCGTTCTGGATGCCCGACGACGCCCGCGAGCGAATTATTGAGCGACTCAAGACCGACACCGCGTTCGGCGCCGGGAAGCTTCAGGAGATCGCCAATCGGATCGGCCGCGAGATCCTGAAAGTTCAGAGTCAGGTCAATGTGCCACCCGTCATCGCCCGCTGGGCCGAGCTGGCCGCTCACTCAAACAAGGTCGACGAGACCGTCAGCTGGCTCAACGAACGAGTCACCACGCTGGTGGACTCCGACAACACTGGCGCCGCGTCAGCCTGGATCGACACGGGCGCCGCGCTCGCCAACTCGCTCGGCGGCGCGCTCAAGGGCAGCGTGCAGCTCGGCACGCGCCGGCTCGAGCTCGTGTACCGCAAGACGCAGAACGAGCGCCACCTCGAGTCGTTCCAGGAGCGTCCGGAGCAAATCGAGGCGTTCAATCGATTGATCGATCCGCGCGCCGACGCGTGGGCGCTTCACTATCTCGGCATGGGCGGCGTCGGCAAGACGATGTTGTTGCGGTACATCGCGGGACGCCTCTCGACCGACGAGCGGACCGGATTTCCGACGAGCCGGGTGGACTTCGACCACCTGAGTCCGGACTACCCGGTGCGCCGGCCCGGGCAGCTGCTGGTGGAGCTCGCCCTGGACCTGCGCTCGTACGCGACGTCGAGCGAGCTCGAACGGCGATTCAACGAGCTCCGGAACCGAAGCGATCGGCTGCTGGAAGCGCTGAGCGGCGAGCCACCGCCCGAGAATCCACTCGCCAACATCCGGCGCCCGGAGCTCACGAGCCTCCTCGGCGCGTTCACCGATCTGCTGGTCTCACTGCCCCGTCGCGAGGGCAGCCCCATCGTCCTCGTCCTCGACACCTGCGAGGAGCTCTCCCGGCTGCCGACGCGCGCGAGCATCCAGCCGGGCGTCGAAGCGACGTTCGAGATCCTGGAACGTGTGCATCAGGCGGTTCCCGACGTTCGAGTGATTCTTGCCGGCCGCCGTCTGCTGGCCTCCTCCGGTCCCGGCTGGCGCGCCGACGAGACGAAGCGCTCGAAGAGTGGCGTTCCGCTTCCTGCGCGCGAGTTCATGCGGCTGCACGAGATTCGGGGGTTCGATCGGCGCGAGGCGCACCGCTTCCTGACTGAAAAAAAGAAGCTGGCGGTCGCAGAGGATGTGCTTCAAGCCATTGTGGAGCGCAGCCGGGAGACCGGCACCGTGGCCCCCGTCATCGTGGAGGGGACGTCGCAGGCAGACGATCCGCGTTTCAATCCGTTCGATCTGTCCCTCTATGCCAACTGGATTCGCGAGGATCCTGGCGTCGTCATCGACCAGATCGTTTCCGGGAAAACCGATCCCTATGTCGAAATGCGGATCGTCTACCGGCTCCGCAACACGCCCGTCGAGCCGCTCCTGCCGCACATCGTGCTGTGGCAGCGCTTCGACAGGGCCATGCTCGAGTGTGCCGTGCCGGATCTCGGCCACACAGAGGTCGAGGATCTTTTCGGGAAGCTCGCAGATCTCGAGTGGATCGACGTCCAGCAGGACGAGGATCTGGGAGCTGAGTATCTGGAGGTCGATCACAATCTCTCTCCACGCCTGCTCGCGTACTTCCGCGAGCCGCCCCGTGATCGGGCGCTCGACGCGGCGGCAAGGAGACTGGCCGCACCGCTCGCCAGCCTCGTCAGAGAACGGCTCAAACAACAAGGTTCGGTGGTCGGCCTGACGTTCGAGCACTTGAACGCCGCGCTGGCGGCGGCGCCCGCGGCGCAGGGCGCGCCGCTCTGGAACGAGCTGATGCTTCGGATCGCGGCCAGCGGTGACTGGACCTGGGCGCTGAACGTCACGAGCCGGCTGCTCGGCGAGGCGCGCGCCATCGAGCGCCGGCCCGAACTGCGCGCAGCGGTACTCGCCACGCTCACAGCGGCCGAGTTGCACGGCGGCACGAAGCTCAGCCTGACAGCGTCCTGGGAGGAAGTCGAACGAACGGCGCCAGATTATCCGGATCCGGTCATCGCGACGTGGCTCCGGGATCGCGCGTGTGCCGGACGCGTCGCGTCGATGCTCGCGACGGAGTCGAGTCTTCCGGACGATCTCGTCCAGCGCTTCTGGACGCTCGTCGAGCACTTCGATCCGGCGGACAGGAACAGCGACACGCGGCCCTGGGCCGAACAGCTCGCGGCGAGTCTCTGTGCCGCCCTGAGCGCGATCGTCGAACGCAGCGATCGTCCGGCCAATCGCTCGCGGTTGATCCCGGATCGCGAGGCCATCGAGCGATTTGCGGAGCGCTTGAACCAGGCCCTGTACCCGGCGGAACTGCCGGCGTTTGCGCGCACTCTGTCAGCCGAAGTGTCGCAGCCTGAAGGCGGTCACGCTGATACCCGCGTCCTCGACGACCAGTTCAGCAATGACTCGCCGCTGACGCAACGCTGGATGGACTGGCGCCTGCCCGAACCGCTCGGCGATCATTTGCGCCTGCGGCTCTGGACGCGGCGGCCGCCGCCCCCGGGCCAGCTGAGGACGAACTGGCTCGGCGCCTTCATCGTCAAGGACTCCCTGAAGACCATCGGGTCGATTGAATCCGAACGGCTGATTTCGCTGCTCGTGCAATGGCAGCTCGCTGACGGTCCGCAGGTGCAGTTCAACGTCCCGCATGGCCCGCGACGGGTCGAGGAACCCACGCTCGCCCTCATTCAGGAAGCCGACGAGCGGGCCTATTCGCCTTCGCGTCAATCCAGCTGTCGCGCGCACGACGAGGTGCCGCCGCTCTTCGTGTCGCTGGCGATGGCGCATCTCGCCGTGGGCAACGTCGACCGCGCGCAGGCGATTGTCGACGTGCGCCTGAAGGCGGCCGAGGCGTCGCGTCGAGATCCGGCGACCGTCAGGCAGGCCGAAATTGCGCGCCTCAAGATCGCGCGCGGAATGCGAATCCCCCAACCGGGAATCGTCGGTCGCATCCAGAACAGCAAGGACGCCGTGCTCATCGCCGAGACGCTTGCGGTTGCGGCCCTCGCTTGGCCGGACGATGTCCCGACGTCTCCACTGCCTGTACTGAATCCTGGCGACTACGCGCTCGTGCATGCGTGGTGGTCCGCGCAGGTCGCCCTCTCGGACGAGACGAGGCAGCAACTGATCGAGAGTTCAGAAACATTGTTCAGTCGCATGCGACTCAGCGAAGGGGAGGAAACGCCCGTACCTGCCGACGTCATAAGCGCTGTCGCGTTCGACGAACAGGAGCGGAGGCTCCTGATGCGGCAGATCGGCAGCCCTCCTGTGTCGTCTCGTGCGGGGATACTTGCGGCCGTGAGTCCAGCCTTTGGAGACAGATCACTCCGGAGCGCCGTTCGACGGGCCGCGCTCGCCCCGGAGTTCGACGCGGCCGGCTTGGAACCGTCCGAGGACGACGATCTGCGACGTCGCGCGGAGATCGCGTTCGAGGAAGGCGAGCTGCTCGCGCTTCGGCTGCCGGCGCGCGGGGCCGCCCTGCTCCGGCTGGCTGCCACTTGGTACCAACGTGCTCACGATCCACTTGGCGCCTGGATGTCCAGCATCGCCGCGGCGATCGCCTTCTGGCATGCGGGTGACGACGACGGACTGCGGCAGACGCTCGAGAGCGTGACGAAGCCCGCGCATGCGGAGCTCACCGCGAGCGGCCCCGGCCGCCTGGCGCTGCCGATCCCTCCATGGGAAGACTTTGATCTCCGGACGACCACAGGCGAGACGATCGAAGCGCATTTCTCGGCGCTCCTCGGAAACTCTCAGACCGCTCCCGGTGACATCGTCCGCGAACTCCTCGGTCACGACGCCCCCGACAACTATGGCTTCGGCTGGAGAATGCGTCTCACGGTGTGCCGCCGGCTCGCGCAATTCAAGAGCCGGAGCGCTGCCGAACAGCCATTCAAGGCGCTCGCCGGCCGATTGCCGCGCCGCTTGCCGGCCGAGCTGGACCCGTTTCCCGAGTTGACGCCGTCGCCAACGCCCGGGGCAGCCGAACCGAACGCGGCTCCGGCGAAATCCGAGCGCGACTGGTTCGCCTGGCAACTTGGTCTTGGCGGACTCGGACTGCTGGTTCTCTGGGGCTATTTTGCTTTCACCGGCCGTCTCACACCGGGCCCGACGTCGTTCCTCAGTCAGCCGACCCCCGTCTTGGCTTGGCTCGCCGTCGCGAGCAGCTTCGTGCTGCTTGGCGTGGGAAGCCGAGTGTTTCTCTCGGGAGGCCATGGGGCGGCGCTCTTCTTCCCGGTGATCCTCCTGCTTCCTCCGTTGTTCTTCGCGACCTACTGGCTCATCGGCTGGATCGCGCAGTTGATCCTGCCGTGGGAGGTCACGGGGGTTTCGCACTTCGGGTTTTTTCTCACGCTGATCGTCGCGGGCTTGCAAGCCGGGCCCCTCACGCGCGGGATACGACGATGGGTCACGAGCGTGCTGGCGGCGCGAGGGTGGCTCCGCGTGACGATCGAAGTGATGAAGCAGGACCCGGACGTCGTCACGGTTTCGCTCGATGGCGGGCGGACGGCGCTGCAACCACGGTGGCCCTTCAGCGGCGTCCTGAACGTATCGAGCGCGAAGCCTTGCGCCCGTCCCGGGTCCAGTCACTACGTCGAAAGTGCGGGACGGCTCGCCAAGGAGACGCGCGACGAGCTTCACTCGTGTCGTATCGCTCTTGGGCGCCGGTCGCTCGACGTCGATCTCGTCGTGATCGGAGCCTCGATGTCAGACGCATGGGAGGCAATGCTCTCGCTCTCGTCGCTCGAGAGCCGGATCGAGGACGATCCGCTTCGGTTTCGACGTGTGCTGGCGTTTGGGCGAAGCACAGCATCCAGGCTGCGCGAACTGTCACCGCCAGTACGCGAGGTGGCGTTCGTCGGTGATGCCGCCTGGCTCTCGATGGGTCAGAAGGCGTGGGCCAGCTCTGGCGTGGCCGCCGCGCAGAGTCCTATGACGCGACTGGAAGCCACCGCGTTTCTTCACATCGTTGGCGAGCCGATCACGACCACCCGTGGCGTCAGCCTCAAGATCGGTGGCAACCGCCACGAGGCGACCGCGAGCCAGAACATCAGGCAGGAGATGGCTCCGAGCTTCAGCCTTCCCGAGCTCGTGAGCGCTGACGATCGCGTGGTCCGCGAGGCCGTGGCCGCGCTCGTGCAGATGGAACCGGCGGATCTGGAGAGCCGTCTCGGCACCGACCGCGAGCAAGCCGGGCACTTGCGCGTATTTGCGGCCGCGCTCGTCTCGAGAGGCGTGGAGCGGGTGATCACCGTTCCGGCGCTGCCTGCGGGACTGGCGGAAGCCGTGCTGGCCGTGCTCACGCCCGCCCTCGTGGACCCCAAACGCCACAGCCTGACCGAGGCGGTGGCCCGGGCGCGCGGACGCATCCTCGCGTGGCAGTTCGCCGCCGATGCCGGGCGCAGCCACGACAAGAGCCGCACAGACCAATTGATGGAAATCGCATACGACGTCTGTTTGTTCGTTGGATTGCGCGAGACGGTCGGCCGATCCGAAGGAGACACGTGATGGGGAACCCGTTGACCGATCTGTGGAATACCCTTGCGGGCTGGAAGGATCGCAACGCCGCGCACTATCTATACGAACGCATTCCCGCCGAACGCACGGACCTCACCGACGCTCCTCTCGAGCTCGCGCCGTCTCAGAGTTACTTCCGGCTCTGGCTCAAGGAGATGTACCTGGCGAAGAGCCGGCGCTGGTTCACGGACTGGTATCCGGCGGTCACCGCGCTCGTCCGGCTCAAGTTCGCCGACCGCGACGGCGTCACGCTCAGCAGCGTCGCCCAGCCGCCGGAAGGCAAGCTGTCGCAAGGCGTGTTCGTCAACTACCGCTTGACCGAGCTGGTCCCCTACAACGGCGGCGCCGTCGAGATCGATGCGGGACTGCTCGCGCTCAAGGGCGCGAACCACCTGGCGCCGGCCGTCCGGATTCTGGAATCCGTCTCCAAACTCATTGCCGCGCCGCTCCTGCCTGTGCTCGCGATCGCGGAGAAAGTCGCCGGTGGCATCAAGGACCTGGTGGACTCCATGAACGGAGAAGTCCACCTGAGCCTCCATGACACGTTCACGTCGAAAGGCGGCGGAGGCACGGTCATGCGCGCTGGATATGCCGCCGTGATCCTCGCGACCAGAGATCAGATCGACCCCGCCTGGTTGTTCGTGCGGGACAACCGTCTGCAGTACGGGCCATCGGGCGCCGCGCCGGAGCCGCTCGAGGGCTTCGACTACATGCTCTTCTACATCGAAGGGCGCACCGACCGCGACGACTGGCGGCAGTTCAGCAACATTCAGGGCCCGCTCGAGCAGGCGATCGCCGCCCTCATCGAGGGAGACAAGGCGAAAGGCGACGCGTACCGGAAGGTGGCCGTTACCGCCGCATTCACGTCGCCCGATCTCGCCGTGCAGGATCGACGCCGCGTCGCGCTGGCCGTCAAGGCGGAAATCGATGCCGTGGCCGCCGATGGTCTTGGCGCCACAGGCGGCGAGGTGCGCGATCTGGCAACCGTCGTACGGGCCCGCGGATCGTCACGCGCGATCGCGGCCCAGTTGCCTGAGCTCACGTTCGAGGAACTGTTCGACCGCTAGAGCCGTTCTCACTTTCCTCTGGCGAGCTCAGCACCCAATTCTGGCCAATCTGCCCGAGATTCGTGCAGGGTTGTGCTAGGCGGAAGTGAGAACGGCTCTAGGAGCTCATGCCTGAGCTGCCCGACATCGAACTGTACTTGCACGCGCTGACTCCGCGCATCGTTGGCCAGCCGATCGAGCGCGTGCGGATCGCGAGCCCGTTTCTCGTCCGATCGACCGAGCCGCCGCCCGACGCCGCGACGGGACGCTCGATCGCCGGGCTCCGTCGACTCGGCAAGCGCATCGTGTGGCAGTTCGGCGACGATCTGTTCTTTGTCTTCCATCTGATGATCGCCGGCCGCTTTCAGTGGAAAGAGCGCGGTGTGAAGATTCCCGGGCGCGTCGGGCTCGCTGCGTTCGACTTTCCAGCCGGCACGCTGCTGCTGACCGAAGCCGGCTCGTCCCGCCGGGCGTCACTGCACGTCGTCACGAGCGAGGACGCGCTGGCCGCGCTCGATCCCGGCGGGATCGATGTGTTCAAGATCGACATGGCGGCGTTCGAGGCGCGCCTGCGGCATGAGAGCCACACGCTGAAGCGCGCGCTCACCGATCCGAGGCTGTTCAGCGGCATCGGCAACGCCTACTCGGACGAAATCCTGCACGCCGCGCGTCTCTCGCCGCTCCAGTTGACGAGCCGGCTCACCGCAGAGGAGACCGCGCGCCTGTTCGAGGCGACACGATCGGTGCTCTCCGCCTGGCGCGAGCGGCTCATCGCGGACGCGGGCGAGACGTTTCCTGCGAAGGTCACGGCGTTTCGCGAAGGCATGTCCGCGCACGGCCGGTTCGGCAAGCCATGCCCGGCCTGTGGCACGCCGATCCAGCGCATCCGGTATGCCGCGAACGAGGCCAACTACTGTCCCGTCTGTCAAACCGGCGGCCGCCTTCTCGCCGATCGGGCGCTCTCGCGGCTGCTTCGGGAAGACTGGCCTCGAACGCTCGAGGAGCTCGAGCGGCGCAAAGCCGGCCATCAGCGGTGACTCTCTGCGAGGGAAATGCCTCGCATCGCGCCTCTCTCATTAGGTGACGTTCAGAGCACTGTACGTCGCCCGCGCCATACAAAGCGCATTCGTCCGAAGAGGGGATCGGCGTTCTGCAAGCCCATCGGGCAACTCCGGGTGGCCTACCTATTGCAGCATTCCTGGCCGATCCCCTCTGTTTGCTCATTGTTCACGGCCGTCGCGATTCGACAGCGCCGCGTCTCTCGCAGAAAGAAGTAAGATCGTGGCGGGGGGACGCCACCAAGCGTATGTTCGTTCGAATCTGGCAGTTTCACGTCAGGCCGGGGCACGTGGCCGAGTTCCGTGAGGTCTACGGTCCTGGCGGCAAGTGGGTGAAGCTTTTCTCACATGGGCACGGGTTCGCCGGTTCGGAGTTGTTTCAATCCGCCGGCGACCCGGCCGTGTTCATGACGATCGATCGGTGGGACAGCGCGGGCGCGTGGGAGGCATTCCTGCGCGCGCACGCGGACGACTACGCGACGCTCGATCGGGAATGCGAGCCGCTGGCCTTGTCGGAAGACCTCATTGGCACGTTCCACGACGATCGGCCCGCCAGGAAACTCATCGTCCTTCAGCGCGATCAGCCGATCGACGCGTGAGCCTTCAGAGATCCGGCACGCGCCAGTCGATTTCCTTCAAGTTCGCTTCTTTCAGCGCCTGATTGGTCCGCGAGAACGGCCGGCTGCCGAAGAAGCCCTTCGTCGCCGAGAGCGGCGACGGATGGGCGCCCGGGACGATCGCATGCTTCGGCCGGTCGATCTTGTCGGCCTTCTTCTGCGCGAACGCTCCCCACAGCACGAAGACGACGCGATCGGGTTTGGCATTGACCGCGCGGATGATCGCGTCGGTGAACGGCTCCCAGCCGCGGCCCTGATGTGAGTTGGCCGCGTGCGCGCGCACCGTGAGCACGGCATTCAGCATCAGCACGCCCTGCCGGGCCCAGGCGGCCAGGTGGCCGTTGTTCGGAATCTTGATTCCCAGGTCGTCCCGAAGCTCCTTGAAGATGTTGACGAGCGAAGCGGGCGTCTTCACGCCCGGCCGGACGGAAAAGCTGAGGCCGTGCGCCTGGCCCTCGCCCGGGTACGGATCCTGACCCAGGATCAACACGCGGACCGCGTCGAGCGGGGTCAGTTCCAGCGCCGAGTAGACGTCGTCCTCGGCCGGGAAGATCGATTGCGTCTTCCGCTCCTCTTCCAGAAACGCCTGCAGCCCCACAAACGTCGGGCTCGTCGTCTCGATCGAGAGGACGTCCTTCCATCCGTCAGGAATGGGCGGAAGCATGGGGGTGGGTATACACTATCTCCGTCCCGCCTGAAAGTCGTTTGCTCCTGCAGGCTTATCAAAGGATCTCCCGTTGCCATTCTCCGGTTTGAAGCTGCACCCCAGTCTGATGCTCGGCATCAAGGACCTGGGCTTCGTTCGTCCAACGACTATTCAGGCGGAGTCGATTCCGCCGGCGCTCTCCGGCCGCGACGTCATCGCGTGCGCGCAGACCGGCAGCGGCAAGACGGCGGCGTTTCTGCTGCCGATTCTGCAGGGGCTGATCGACGCGCCGCGCGGGACCACACGCGCGCGCTCGTGCTCGCGCCGACGCGTGAGCTGGCGGCGCAGATTCTCGAGGACCTGAAGGATCTCGCGACGCATACGCCGGTGACCGGCGCGGCCGTCTTCGGCGGCGTCGGCCATGGCCCGCAGGAGCACGCGTTTCGCAGCGGCGTGGACGTGATCATCGCGACGCCCGGCCGGCTGCTCGATCACCTGCGCTCGCCGTACGCGAAGCTCGATCAGATCAAGTACCTCGTGCTCGACGAAGCCGATCGCATGCTCGACATGGGCTTCCTGCCGGAGATTCGCAAGATCCTCCGGCACCTGCCGGCGAAGCGGCAGACGCTGTTCTTCAGCGCGACGATGCCGCCGCCGATTCGGCAGCTGGCGAACGAGATGCTGCACCACCCGGTGGTCGATCGAGCGCGAGCGGCAGAGCGGGCCGCCGACCGGCATCACGCAGGCGGTGTATCCGGTGCCGCAGGAACTGAAGTCATCGCTGCTCGTCACGCTGCTGCGGCGAGGCGACATGACGCAGGCGCTCGTCTTCACGCGCACGAAGCATCGCGCGAATCGCCTCGCGGACTACCTGCTGCGCGAAGGCGTGAAGGCCGATCGCATTCACGGCAATCGATCGCAGGCGCAGCGGACGGCGGCGCTCGCCGCGTTCAAGGCAGGGCGAGTGCCGGTGCTCGTGGCGACCGACATCGCGGCGCGCGGCATCGACGTCGATGCGCTCGGCCACGTCGTGAACTTCGACGTGCCGCTCGCGCCCGACGACTACATCCACCGCGTCGGCCGCACGGGTCGCGCGGACGCGACGGGCGAAGCGTTCACGTTCGTGTCGCCGGAGGAGCGCGGCGAGCTCGCGGCCATCGAGCGCGTCGATCGGCCGGACGCTGCCGCGCGTGACGGTGCCGGATTTCGACTACGCGGCGCGGCCGCAGGGCAAGCTCGAGATTCCGATCGCGCAGCGCATCGCGGAGATCCGCGCGCGCAAGGCAGACGAGCGCGCGCGACGCGACGCGAAGTCCGGGCGCGCCGGCGGCGCGACACGGCGGCGGGCACGAACGGACAGCCGTCCGGCCAGCGCCGTCACGGCGGCGATCGGCCGCACGGCCACAGACCGCCTTCAAGCAGCCAGCCCCACGGGGATCGCGGACCTGCATCTGACCAGCCTGCGCACGGCCACGGCCGGCCGCGCCGGCGCTTCCGGCCGGGCCGGCGGCGGCCGTAGCACCGGCAGCGGCGCAGCAGCGTCAGACGACGAGCTCGTGCGACACCTTCATGCGTTCGTACACGACACGCGCGCGCTGATCCCTGGTCAGAAGCGTGGCGCCGGCATGACGCACCGTGGCGGCAATCAGCGCGTCGTAGATCGCTCCGCCGGCCACGGCTTCGACAGCGGCAGCCGCGACGAGGTCCGCGTACATCCCTCGGGGGAAGCACCAGAGGCGCCTCCGGGAAGCGCTCCGTCAGAAACGTCGCCACGAGCTCAGCCGGCGCGCGGTGGGGCGGCGGCAAACGGGTGAGAACTGAATAGGCCTCGATCAGAACATGTGCGGGGACTCGTGGCCGACGTGCGAGCACCGCCGCCGCAGATTCATGGCCCTCGTGCCAGCTCGCGAAGCCGGCCACGACCACGCTCGTGTCCACGGCGAGCAGGCGATCGCGGGCCATCAGCGGCGCGTTCGCTCGATGGTGGCCCTGACCAGATCGTCGGTGAGTGGGGGCAGCTTCTCCCCCGGCACCGCGACACGGCCGCCTGGCCGCTTCGCCAACGTCATGGGCGTCGACACCGGTTCGATTTCGAGCCGGCCCTCCAACTCCCGGATCTCGACAACGTGGCCGCTTTCGAGGCCGAGACGCACGCGCAGCGGTTTCGGGATGACAATCCGTCCGGCAGAATCAATGGCAGATCGCATGGCAAAATAATACCATCCCCCCTCCCAGGCCCCCGGCGCATCGAGCCCGGAGACTGGTCCCCGTGAGACACAGCCCCTTGCCCACACGGTTTTTATGTGTAAGATTGTTGTGTATGCCGACCAACCTCGACATCGATGATCGGCTCCTGGAAACGGCGCTTCGCGTTGGGGGCCGGAAGACCAAGCGCGAAACCGTGAATGAGGCCTTGCGTGAGTTCATCCAGCGCAGACAGCGTGCCGAGCTCGTCAAGCTCTTCGACACGGTCGAATACGACCCGGCGTACGACTACAAGAAAGAGCGCCGTCGCCGGTGATTCTTCTCGACACTTCCGTGCTGTCGCGGGTCTTCAGGCGAACACGGCCGGGCCCGGCCGAAGCCGGCCTGAGAACGGCCGTCGAGTCGTTGATGGCCGGCGATGCCGACCTGGGGTTGCCAGGCATCGTCCTTCAGGAAGTCCTCAGCGGAATTCGATCGGAGAAACAGTTCTCCGACCTCCAGCATCGGCTCGTGACGGCCTTTGCCATCGTGCATTCGACCACAGCGGACCATGTCGAGGCCGCTCGTTTGCGGAACCGCTGTTTGTCGCGTGGAGTGAATATGTCGGGTGCGGACTGCCTCATCGCGGCCGTGGCGATCGCCGGCGGCCATCAACTGTTTGCCGTGGACGACGATTTCGACACCATTACGAAACACGCCCCGCTCAAGATGTATCGCGCAGCGCGTTCGTGATCGAACGTCCGGCGTGCAGTGGGTCAGACCGGGGGTCAGACCCCACTAGATCCACCAGCCGCGACGTCGCGTCCCCGAAGCGATCGAGCGGGACGCCCATGCGATCCATGAGCGACAGGTGCAGGCTGCACGCCTTCCGGTGCTCGTCGCCTTTGTCCAGGTAGTCGAGGATGCGGCCGGTCTTGATCGTGCCGCCGCCCTTGCCCGTGAGCAGAAACGGCAGCTTGTCGGCGCTGTGCGCGTCGCCGTCGAACAGGCTCGACGTCAGCACGAGGATCGAGTTGTCGAGGAGCGTCGTGTCGCCCTCCGGGATGTCCTTCATGCGCTGCGTGAGGTAGGCGAACTGCTCGATGTGGAACTGATTGGTCTTCAGGTACATCGCTTCCTTGTCCGCGGCGCTTGCCGTTGTGCGTGAGGTCGAGATGCAGCGCGCCCTGCACGCCTTCGAGGAACTTGAAGTTCATCTGTGACAGGTCGTTGTTGAGCATCACCGTCGCGATGCGCGTCTTGTCCATCTGGAACGCGAGCACGATCAGGTCGAGCATGAGCTTCATGTGATCCGGCACGTTCTGCGGCAGCTCGTTGCTTCGGACGCGGCATGTCGGGCTGCGAGAGCGTCGGCCGCCAGCCCTCGATGCGCTCCTCCTTCGAGGCGCGCTCGATCCGCTTCTCGATGTCGCGGATCGACTCGAGGTACTCCGCTCAGCTTGACGTTGTCGCCGCGGCTGATCTTCGGCCGGAGGCTCTGCGAGTCCTGCCGCACGGCGTCGAGGATGCTGCGGTCGAGCGTGCGGCCGGTCCCGTCGCCGACGAGTCGATCGAACGTCCGTGAGGGATAGATCTCCTTGGTCGCGGGCTTCGTCGGCGACGATCCACGAGACGCTCGACCCGTAGATCATCGACAGGCCGTCCTCGAGCCGCAGCTCGTTGGGCTCGATGCCGAGCACGAGGCTGGGAATCGACGTCCGATCGCCGATCCGGCTGGCGAGCACCTGATCCATCGACGTGCCCACGCGAATGACGTTCGGATCGAGACTCACCGGCGCGCCCGACAGCACGTTCATGCGGCCGAGGTGCGGGCTCGTCGAGACGAACGCGGACTGGTTGTAGAGCCCCTGGACGAACACCATGTCCGCGCGGTGCGGCAGCATCGGCTGCACGGCCGGGCCGAGCTCCATCGTGGCGCCGCTCCCCTTGGCCCACCAGTGGATCGGCTCCACGCCGTTCGAGAAGAAGACGATGCCGAGGCGAAGGGGAGGCTTCGTCGGCCTTGACCGCGCCTGCCGCCTGGCCGAGCACGGGCAGAGACTCCATCCAGGGCAGCGCCAGCGCGACGCCGACACCTCGAAGGAAGTGACGCCGCGAGGACGCATGACCGATGTCATTGACCTGCATCGCGTCGAGCCGCTGGCGCGGGCGCGATGATGTCGCCCGCTCGCTCTTCGGAACTGACGGCTGGTCACGACCTTGATCGCAAGATCCGAAAACGAGGCGCTGACCGCCGGACGCCATCATCTCGACGATCAGGCGGCCGATCGGACATCATGACAGTCGTCCGAGCGCGTACCCGAGCATCTTCTTCGAGAGCGTCGTCATGACCTGGCGGTCCTGGCTCTGCAGGTACTTCAGCAGGCCCTGGGCGCCGACGATCGTCGTCTTGTCCATGAGCTCGCCGGTGACGTCCACCGCCTTGCCGTCGGCATAGTCTCGCGCGAGTCCGGCCGACCGCGTCGAACTCTTCGAGCGGGAAGCCCAGCGGGTCGATCCGCAGGTGGCACGCCGCGCAGGTCGCGTTGCGCTTGTGCTGCTCGAGCCGTTCCCGCAGCGTCTGCCCGCTGAACGTCTGATCGTCGGCCGGGATCGTGCCGGCGTCGGCCGACCGGCGGCGGCGTCGGCGTCCCGAGAATGCGCCGCAGGACCCAGTCGCCGCGCTTGACCGGACTCGTGCGCAGCGGCGCCGAGGTCGTCGTCAGCACCGATCCCGAGCCGCAGCGCGCCGCCGCGGTCGAACGCGTTCGCGCCTTCGACGCGCTCCACCTTGTCCGTGGACGTCACGTCCTTCTCGATCCCGTAGAACTTCGCCAGCGGCTTGTTCAGGAACGTGTAGTCGGCGAAGAGCAGCTCCTTCACCGGGCGCTCCTGCCTGACGATGAACTCGAAGGTCGAGATGGCTTCGTCGTACATCGACGACTTCACCTCGTCGGTGAATTCCGGGAAGCGGCCCGTATCGACGCCGCGATACTGATCGAAGTGATAGAAGCCCAGCCACTGGCCGAAGAACTCCGTCGCGAGGCGGCGCGCCCTGGGATCGGCGGTCATGCGCTTCACCTGCTTCGCGAGCATCGCGGGATTGGCGAGCTCGCCGGCCGCCGCCGCCCGGCGCAACTCGTCGTCGGGAATCGAGGACCAGAGGAAGAAGCTCATGCGGCTGGCCAGTTCCCATCCGTTGAGCGATCGTTCCGGCCCGGGCCCGGCGGTCTCGACTCGATAGAGAAAGGCCGGCGACACGAGCACGCGCGCGAGCAGCGCGCGGAGAGCCGCGTCGTGATCGAGCTGGTTCACCGTGCGCGACTTCTCGTAGAACGCCCGCAGGCCGGATTTCTCCGCGGCAGTGAGCGGACGCCGCCAGGCGCGACTCGCGAAGGTCAGCGCATGCTCGAGATGGCCGGGCTCTGCCAGCGTCTGCGCCCGAACGACGTCATCGTAGTGCGCGCGCAACGACCGAAGGTGCGGCCTCGCTTCCGCAGCGACCGCCGCGATCCCGGCCGCGTCGAGATCCTGGATTCTCCGGCTCGTGAGCTTCAGGCCGTAATGATCGACCAGCATGCCGAGATACGCGTCGTGATACGGCCAGGATCCGAAGAGATCGTTCCAGGCCTCGTTGAGCCGCGCGCGATCGGCGCCGTCCACCATGTTGTCCGTGAAGAACTTGTCGCTGCGCTGGTACTTCACCTTGAGCACGAACGCGTCGTGCTCGGGACTGTTGTACGTGTTGTCGAACGGCGGCGGGACCGGATCTTTGTCGGCAGGATTGGCCTCACCGTGCGAGTTCGGCGGCAGGAGCGCCACGTACTCGGCCATGCCCGCGCGAAACGCGGCGTACCCGGCGCTTGCCGGATCGCCGAGGAGCACGCGCTGGTTCGCATCGCGCGAGGAGCCTTCCGCGCGATCCGAGATCATCAGGCGCACAACGGCGTTCCTGTCCTTGCCCAGCTCCGCCTCCGCCTGAACCTCCGTCGCGTTGCCGCCGGCCGGCACGTCGATCGTGAACGACGCCGTGCTGGTTGTGGCGAAATCGTCCGGCCCCACGACGGTGCCGTCCGGGCTCGTGCCGAACGCCAGCGCCGCCGCCACATCGGGCGCCAGCATCGAGCGCAACGGCTGCGTCGAGAGCACGGGACCCGGCGCGCCGCGCCCGGCCGCAGGTCCGCGCGTGACGATACGCGGGTTTCGCCAGATGACGACCGGCCGGACGCCCGGGGTCGGATTGACGTTCGTGAACGTGAGAAACACGCGCGACGGCCCGGCGGGTGCCGCCGGCGCGCCCCGTCCGCGCGCGCCAGCGGTCCGAGGCCGTACGTGTACCGGTGCGCCGGCGCGGCCTTGAGTGTCGAGTCGTCGAACGTCAGCGGACTCTCGTCACCTGCGCCGCCGGCCGCGAGATCGCCGCGCGCGAAGAACCAGCTCGGCCACGTGGTGAGGGCCTTGTAGATCTCGTCGCACCCCGTCCGCGCGCGCGCGAGTGACGCCGTGACATCCGGCGTCGGCGCGGGAAGGCTCATCCAGCGATCCATCGTCTCGCGAGCCGGGTAACCGGTGTTCGGTTTGTTGACCACGGTCCAGACGTGCTCGGCGAACCGGCCCGTGATGCCTTCCTTCGCGGCGAGCCCGCGGATCGTCGCGGCCGGATCGCCCAGCGCGACACGGTGCTTGAAGTGCCAGGCGACATAGAACGCCTTGCCGTACCGCTCGAGCCCGAACGGACGGCCGCCCTCGCCCGAGACGACGCGAAAGCCCTTCGTCGCGTAGAGCGTGTTGATGCGATTGAGCGCGGAGAGCTCCAGGCCGGTCTTGCCGGCATCGGCGTAGAAGTCGAGCGGCCCCGCGCCGACGACGGCGTGCTCCGCCACGAGCTTCGCGGCTTCGAGGTAGCGCTCGATGCTCTCGTCCTGCACGAACTGGACATCGCCGAAATTCGTGAAGCCCTCACCGCCAACCGAATCGCTCGACGCGTCGACGCCTGTCTTGACGTCGATGCCGGTCAGGTCTCGAATCGCGTAGGCGAACTCGGCGCTGGTCAGCCGCCGAACGGTCACGCGGCCGGGCTCACCCGCATGGGCCGACTCGTACGCACTCAACGTGCGCTTGATCCACGACACGGTCGCGGCGCGCTCGGCCGTTGTCGGAAAGCTGGTCGCCTCGAGAGGAGGCGGCATCGCGTCGGTCTCCAGCATCTTCGCGACCTTTTCCCAGGTCTCGAAATCGGCGGCCGGCGACGCCCGCTTGACGAGGGCGTCGAGGCTGAGACCGGCTTCGGGCTTGTCGGTGCCGTGGCACTCGAAGCAGTACTTCTCGAAGACCGCCGGCGGCGCGAAGAGGGCAGGCGGAGTCGCGCGCCTTGGCGCCGGCGCCTGCGCCGAGATCATCGACGCCAACGCCAGCAGCAGGGCTGCAGAGAACGACAGGCGCGTCAGAGGAATACGGATGAGGGGATTGTACCCTGAGGAACGCAGGGAAGGCCCGGGCCTGGTAGCTCCAGTGCCCAGTGCCTAGTGCCTAGTGCCTATCGTTGTCACCCTGACCCAGTCGACGAGGGTGACTGCGTCGCCGCGCTTGATCGACTCGACGGTGGACTCAGGAAGCCCGAAATACGGCGTCTTCGCGCGATTCACGGCGTTCGGAAAGCCGCCGCCCAGGGCGAGATTCAGGATGAGGTATTTCGGATCGTCGAACGCCCAGCGCCCGTGTTTCTCCACCATCGCGCGCGTGACGCGGTAGATCACGGCGTCGTCGACCTTGAACACGAGCTCGTCGGGCGTCCAGTCCACTGAGTAGACGTGCCAGTTCGTGGCGCTGTCGGAGGCAGGAAACGACCGGCGTTTCACGAGCGGCGTGTTGCCCGAGTAGCCGGGGCCGTGGAGCGCGACGCTCGTCCAGTCCGGATCGCCGACGTTCTCCATCACGTCGATTTCGCCGGTCGCGGGCCACTGTCCAGTGCCGAGCGCCCAGAACGCGGGCCAGAGCCCGGCGCCTTTGGCCAGCTTCATGCGCGCGGCCGCCGTTCCGTACGTGAACTCGAACTTGCCGCGGGTGTTGATCCGGCCCGAGATGAAATCGAACGATCGCCCGTCTGCGGTCTTGAAGCCGGGGCGGGAGAGCGGCCGCAGGAGCAGCGCGTTCGTCGCGCCCGCCGCCTGCGTGCCCGAGACGAGCGCGATCGTCTCGGTCGAATCGACGTACGCCTGCTGCTCGTTGTTGACCACGCGGCCCGTCACTTCGACGTTCCAGCGGGACCGATCCAGCTCCGCCCCTTCGAAGTCTTCGAAGAAGATCGTGCGAGGCTCGGGTTGCGCCTGAAACCCGGGCGTGCCGGCAGCTGCCGCGAGCAATGCGGAGAAGACAATCGGCGCGGCAGTCCAGAACCTTCGCAGACGCGTCACAGCTCTGGGTCCATAATAACGACCGGCCGAGGTTCACCGTGAATACTTCTCTTCATCGCCGTAATGGCTATAGCGCCGCGCTGGCGATTCTGGCGCTCCTCGCCGTCGTCCCCGGGCTGGCGCAGGCGCCGGCCCCCGCGGTCCCGCTCAGCGTGATGTCGTTCAACATCCGCTACGGCACCGCGAACGACGGCGACAACCACTGGACCCGCCGGCGCGAGATGCTCTTCGACGTCATTCGCGAGGCGAACGCCGATCTCATCGGCGTGCAGGAAGCCCTCGCCGGGCAAATCGACGAGATCGTCGCCGCCGTGCCGGCCTACGCCGTCGTCGGCGTCGGACGAGACGACGGCCGTGCGCGCGGCGAGTTCTCGGCGATTCTCTTCCGTCGCGACCGGTTTCGCGTCGCCGATTCCGGCACGTTCTGGTTCTCGGACACGCCGGCGGTGCCGGGATCCAAATCGTGGGGCAACACGATCACGCGGATCTCGACCTGGGCGCGATTCATCGACCGCGACGGGTCGGCATTCTGGCATTTCAATCTGCACCTGGACCATCAGTCGCAGCCGTCACGCGAGCGAAGCACCGAGCTGCTGCTGCAGCGAATCACCGCACGATCGGGCCCGGCCGAGCCGGTCATCGTCACTGGCGATTTCAACGTCGGCGAGAGCAATCCGGCGATCTACACGATGGTCGGCAAACCGGGCGCACCGGGCGCGTTCGTCGACACGTTTCGGGTGAAGTATCCCGGCGAAAAGGAAGCAGGCACGTTCAACGGCTTCAAATTCGGCGCGACGACAGGCGACAAGATCGACTACGTGCTGGTGCAGCCGGGGACGGAAGTGATCGACGCGGCGATCATCAGGACGAGCCGGGACAACCGCTACCCGTCCGATCACTTTCCGGTCGTCGCCAGGATTCGGTTGAAGCAGCCCTGATGGCTTCAGCCACCGAAAACGCGGATTGAACCCCAATCCGCGGATTGAACTCAATCCGCGCTACTTCTTTTCACGTTCACCTTCACACCGGACGGCAGTGCCGCCGATCGGTGGACGCGATGCGTCGCTTTCCTGGAAGTCCGAGTCCTTCGCCGTGTAGATGTTGACGAACGTCTGCGGATTGCGATCGATGACGGGGAACCACGAGCTCTGCACCTGCACCATGATCGCGGTGGCCCTTCAGGAACCGGTGGATAGCGGTCGCGCAGGTCGAACTCGATCTTCGTCGGCTGATTGGGCACGAGCGGCTCGGGTTTCGAGTAGGAGTTCCGGTACTTGCTGCGGAACACCTCGCCCGCGAGCAGCATCTGGAAGTGGCCCATGCGGATGCCGCGAGGATTCGGCGGTGTTGTCGGGCGCCGTGCCCGGATAGACGTCGATGAGCTTCACGATCCAGTCGGCGTCCGTGCCGGTCGTCGAGACCGACAGCGACGCGAGAATCGGGCCGGCGATGACGACGATCTTCGGTGAGCGGCTCGCGTCTGATAGACGAGCACGTCGGGCGCGCCGCCGCGAAGCGCTGGTCCTCGATCATCCACAGGTGTCCCTGCGTCGTCCGTGTCTCGGCGCTCCACGGCACCGGCTTCGCGGGATCGCTGATGAACTCATCGGCGGCATTGCGATCGCCCGTCGGCGGCGTGAACGACAGCGCGCCGTTCGCGTGGAAGTAGAGCGTGCGCTGCTCGGTGCCGCGTGGCGGCCAGGCGTCGAAGCTGCGCCACTCGTTGGCGCCGGTCTCGAAGACGATCGCCTCGGCGCGCCCGTCGGCGTGCCATTGTCCTTCAGGTGCGCGCTGGAAGAACGGCAGCTCGACGTTCTGCGCGGTAGTGCTCGGCCGGTGCTGCGACCCGAACTGGATCTCGCCGAGCACGTCGCCCGGCATCGACGCCCAGCCGCCGTGCAGCCACGGGCCGATGACGATGGTGTTCTGGTTGTCGCGGCGTGGTCTTCTCGATCGCGCGATAGGTCTCGAGCGGGCCGTAGAAATCCTCGGCGTCGAACCAGCCGGCGACGTTCAGCACGGCGTGCCGGGTGTTCCGCAGATACTTCAACGGGTTCTGGCGCTGCCAGTACTCGTCGTAGTCGGGATGCGCCATGTACTCGTTCCACGTCGGCACGGTGTAGTTGAAGTACTTCTCGTTGATGTTGGCGACGGGCCCGGCTTCGAGGAAGAACCGGTAGCCATCCGGCGTGCCGTAGGTGAATGCAGGCCCGCGCGTGTCGGTCGGCGCCGGCGCGCGGCCGCGCGTTGCCGGCCAGCCAGCTGAACGTGTACATCAGCCGGAACGCGCCGTTGTGATGGAAGTCGTCGCCGAGGAACATGTCGATCGCCGGCGCCTGCGGCGACGACGGCCTTGAGCGCCGGGATGCGCGTCGATCATGCCCCACACGGTCTGCGTGCCGGGATACGAGATGCCCCACTGGCCGACGCGGCCGTTGTTGTTCGGCACGTTGCTGCAGCAGCCACTCGATCGTGTCGTACGTGTCGGTGCTCTCGTCGGTGTCCTTCGGCCCGCGCGGCGCCGGATGCGATCGGCCGCATGACCGTCGAACTCGCCTTCGGACCGGAACTTCCCGCGCACGTCCTGGTAGACGAAGATGAAGCCTTCCTTCGCGAAATCCGGCTGACGGCCCGAGCGTGCCGCGATACTGCGTCCGGTCCGTACGGCGGCGAGCCGTAAGGCGTCCGAAGCATCATGAACGGGTACTTCACGGACGCATCCTTCGGGGTGTAGACGATCGTGAAGAGCTTCACGCCGTCGCGCATGGGCACGAGGTGTTCGGCTTTCGTGTAGGCCGCACGGATGTCGAGCGCAGCCTGCTGCGCCAGGCCGGACGTGGCCAGCAACGCAACGGCAATGAGAAAAGAGACGCCCGAGCGTTGGTTGTGTGGCATGGGGGCAAGATAGTCCAAAAACCACAGAAAAATCCCAGAACTTTCCCAGAACTTCGCTGGCGCCGGCACTCTACGCTCGCAGCATGCTGCCGCAAGTCCGAGCCGTCTCGGCCGGCCTCATCCTCGGTCTGGCGTGCGCCGCCGGTGCGTGCGAACAGGCTCGGGACGTCACCGGTCCATCGTCCGTCGGACCGAGCAATCCGCCGGCCGCATCAGTCACGACGACGCTCGAAGGCTTCGTCTGGGACGCCGTGCTCAGATCGATCGGTGGCGCCACCGTCGAGATCGTGAACCAGTCCCGGACCATCGGAACGGTCAACACCAACACCGCGGGGCTCTACCGCTACTCAGGCACATTCGTCGGCGACGTGACCGTGCGGGCGACGAAGGTGGGCTATGTGACGGCGACGCAGACCGTCGCGCCCAGACCGCCGCCTGTTCCGTTTGTCGCGACGTTCTATCTGGACGCGGTCGCAGAATCGGTGGAGATCGACACCGGCGATTACACGCTGACCTTTACAGCCCCTGGCTGCGCTGGGCTTCCCGAAGATCTGCAGACACGGACACTTACTGCGACGATCACGTCGCTGAGGCCGAGTCAGTACATTGCGACCGTGCCTGGCACTCGCCATTGGCTCTCTGGTCCCGGATCCTTCTGGATCGGCGCATCCGCCAGCGAACTGATCATCCTGGATGACACGGGCCCGATGCTTCGCGAAGAGGTCTCGCCGGCCAGGCAGCTTGAATTCAGCGTCTGGGACAGCTTCGCGGCGGCGACGATGAGGGTCTCTGCGATGTCCTTTCGAGGTCACGTCACCTATTGCGAGATGACGGCGCCGGGCGCTGTGCAGTTCTGTCAGAGCGCCCCACGTGAACGCATCATCAAGCAGGTCATCTGCCCGGACAGCCGGGCGACTCTGACACGAAAATGAGCGTCGACCGCGTTCAGGGCCGCCGCCTCCAGGCGCGTGGAGGCGTGACAGAATACTCCGGCCTTGCGATGACCAGAGTTGGCGCGATCGTCAGCGTCGTTGCGGTGCTGTTCGTTTGTGCGCCAGCCGTGGCGTCGGCCGCCCAGTCTTCGCAGGCCGCCGTTCGCGGCGTCGTCCGCGATGGCACGGGCGCCGTTCTTCCCGGGACAGACGTCACGCTCACCAGCCTCGAGACCGGCCAGGTGCGCCGGACGCGTTCGGCCGCCGACGGCACCTTTCAGATCGTCGCGCTCCCGCCTGGGCGGTACCGGCTGCGATGCGTGCATCCAGGCTTCGAGCCAGCAGAGCGCGACGCGGAGCTGACGATCGATCTGGACCTGAAGCTCGATCTCGTGCTCGCCCTCGCGCAACAGACACAGCAACCGGTCGAGGTCGCCGCATCGGACATTCCACTCGTCGAGGCGTCGAAGACGTCGCTGGGGCGGACGATCGCGACCGGCGAAATCGAGGGCTTGCCCCTCCCGACCAACGGCGCCCGCGGCGTGATGGTGCTCGCGATTCTCACGCCGGGCATCGTCCCGGTCCCGAACTTCACCGTGTTCAACATCTCGAGTGCGGGACAATCGGCCGGGAGCAACGCGGTGCTCGTCGACGGGATGAGCATGGACGGGCTCGGATTATCCGTTGGCCCGCCGTTCGACGCGATCAAGGAAGTAAGGGCCGTCTCGAATCATTTCAGCGCGGAGTTCGGTCAGGCGTCCGGCGCGGTGCTGAACACGGTGACGCGTTCCGGGACGAACCGCGCCCATGCCCGGTTGACGTACCTGGTGCAGAACGGCGCGTGGAACGCGACCTCGGCGATCGCCCGTCGCGAGGGGGCCGAGGATCCCGGGTTGGACCAGAACACGCTTGGCGGGTTCTGGTCAGGACCGCTCGCGCGGGATCGGGCGTTCCTCTTCGGCACGGCGGAATACACCGCCTATGACACTGTCCACGTCAACTCGTCGCCCGTGCTGGCGGTGTTCCGCCCTGGGGAATCCGCGTCGATTCCAGTCCGTGTGCGCATCCCGAAGTGGTTCGCACGGTCGGACATGAACCTGGCGTCCGGCAACGTCCTGACCCTGACGTTCAACCACCAATTCATCGGGAACAACAACGCGGCGCGCGAAGACCTCAGCGCAAGCGAACGAGGGAGGCGCTTGAGCAACACCTCGCACGATCTGACCGCGACCGACCGCCAGATCATCGGGTCGTCGGCGGTGCTCGAAGTCCGCGGAAAGTGGAGCCGGAATCGCCTCGAGCAGAACGCCGACGGACATTGCCCCGGCTGCGCCACCCTGAACTACCCGAACGCGCTGCTGCTCGGCAAGCCGGCCGAGGCGCCAACCCTGACGGTCACGGACCGGAGCGTCCTTGCCGGCGTGATCACCTGGCTCCTTGGAGGCCGCACTGGATCGCACACCGTGAAGTCCGGCGTCGAAGCCAACGTGGTCCGCGTCTTTCACGACCAGCCGCTGAACTTCACCGGCACGTACATGTTCCGCGCGCCGATTCCGTTCGATCCCGCCGTGGGAGCCAGCTATCCCCAGAGGTTCACGCAGAATTCCGGGAACGCTCGCACGACGCTGACCGAGACGATTCTCTCGACATTCGTCCAGGACGACTGGCGCCCGCGCGACGGCCTGTTCCTGAACCTCGGCGTCCGCTGGGACGAGACATTCTGGCCGGCCCCGTCGCGCCGGATGGGCGACGTGGCGCCACGCCTGGGCGTCGCGTTCGATCCGTGGCAGCGTGGGACGACGGTGTTCCGTGCGGCGGCCGGCCGGTACTTCGACGAGCTGGCTATGGTGGTAGCCCGCGACAACGCAACGCAGTTCCTCACCAGGACGATCACGAACCCGGGCTACCAGGGCGACATGCGCGCATTCGATCCGGCGGGACGCAACCCGAACGGCCCGGCGAGCGTCAGGATCAGCACCAGCGGTGCCTCGACAATGAGCACGCCGTACACGGACCAGGCGAGCGTCGGCCTGCAGCAACAGATCGGATCCCATCTGGCAGTGACCGCCGATCTCGTCCGCGCGCTCGGCCATCGTCTTCCGGTCGGGCGCGACCTGAACCATCCTGATGCCGTCACTGGCCTGCGGCCGGACCCGTCGCTGTTTCAGAAGACCGCGACCGAGACCGCGGCGCACTCGTGGTACACCGGCCTGCAGATCGGCCTGCAGAAGCGCGCGACCAGTCATCACTCGTACTCGCTGGCCTACGCGTGGTCGTCCGCCGAGAACGACACCGACGGCAACCGCGCGTTCCCGATGGATCCGGACAACATTCTGGCCGACCGCGGACGGGTGCCGACGAACGCGCGTCATCGGGTCAGCGCCGGGGCCATCGTCGACCTGCCGCGCGGGTTCCGGCTCGCCGGCGTCGTGACCGCCCGCAGCGGGCTGCCGTACAACGTGACCACGGGGACTGACGACAACGTCGACAACCTCTTGAGCAACGATCGAGCTCCGGGCCACGCGCGCAACGACGCGCTGGGAGCGCCCTCCTTTCAGGCAGACCTGCGGCTGTCCAAGACGCTGACGTGGGCATCTCACCGGATCGAGCTGCTGGCCGAAGCATTCAACGTGACGAACCACGCCAACTGGATCACCTATCGCGGCAACACGGCCCGGCCCGAGACGTTCGGGACGCCCGGCGATTCCGGGCCGCCGCGGCAGTTCCAGCTTGGCGTCCGGATTGACTTCTCGCGATGACGCTCAGCCCAGGCGCCCGTCTGGGCCCGTACGAGATTCTCGCCCTGATCGGCCGCGGCGGCATGGGCGAGGTCTATCGTGCGCGCGACACGCGTCTCAGCCGCGACGTCGCGATCAAGATCCTGCCGTCCGCGGTGGCGGAGAATCCCTCGCGGCGGGCTCGATTCCTGCGCGAAGCCCAGGCGATCTCGCAGCTCAGCCATCCGAACATCTGCGCGATCTACGACGTCGGCGAGCAGAGCGACGCGACGTTTCTCGTCATGGAATTCATCGACGGGGAAACGCTGGAACAGCGGTTGCGGCTCGGACCGGTGCCGTGGCGAACCGCGCTGCCCTGGGCGATGCAGATCGCCGCGGCCATCGAAGCCGCCCACCGGCGCGGCATCGTGCACCGCGATCTGAAGCCGGCCAACGTGATGCTGGCCGGCTCGGGCGTGAAGCTCCTCGATTTCGGCATCGCCAAGCTGCTGGAAGGATTCGAGGGCGCCGACGCGGCCGCCGCGCCGACCGCCAGTTTGACGGGGGAACAGACCGTGGTCGGCACGTTGCAGTACATGTCGCCCGAGCAGCTCGAGGGGCGGCCGGTCGACACGAGGACCGACGTCTTCTCACTCGGCGTCACGCTCTACGAGATCCTGACGGGCCGCAAGGCCTTCCAGGGGGCGAGCCCCGCCAGTGTCTCAGCGGCGATTCTGACGGCCGATCCGCCGCCAATCTCCGCGACCGCGTCGGCCGATCCAGTGACGCCCGCCGCCCTCGACCACGTCATCCGGCGCGCGCTCGCGAAAGATCCGGACGAGCGCTGGCAGACCGCGCGCGACATGATGCTCGAGCTGCGCTGGATCCTCGAAGGCCGCGACCGTCTGAGTCCACCGGCCGCGCGAGGCCGCCGCCGGGTCCTGCTCGCCACTGCCGCGGCCCTTGGCGTCGCGGCCCTCGCGGCATTTGCAGGCTGGCGACTTGCGGCCGGCGGGCGAGCGCCGGCCAGCCTGCAGCCGGTCGAATTCACGATCGCCGCGCCGCCAGGCACACAACTGCACATCGGCTACGGAGTGTTGAGCGTCTCGCGCGACGGACGCAAGGTCGCGTTCGTCGCCGGCGCGGAAGCGAACTCCGGGCTCATCTGGTGGCAATCGCTCGACTCGGCGGAGCAGCACATGCTGCCAGGAACGGAAGGCGCCAACGGTCTCTTCTGGTCTCCTGACGGCAAGTCGATCGGCTTCTACAAAGCACGCGACAGCCTCTACCAGCGCATCGACCTCGGCGGCGGACCCATCGTGACGATCGCGAGAGTCGAGAAGGCGGGATCATCGTCGGCGTACTGGTCCGAGGACGGCACGATCACGTTTGCCGATCGCCCCGATCGCGGCGGGCTGTATCGCGTGAGCGCCGCCGGCGGCGAAGCCGTAAAGCTGAACGCCCCCGGAACGATGCCACGCGAGCTGCCCGGGGGGCGGTTTCTGTACAACGTGGGCCCCCTGGCCGGGAATCCCGCGATGCGCGTCGGAGGCGCCGGACTCGCTGAGCCCGTCACGCTGCCCATCGAATCGAACGCCACCTACGCCGCCGGCCACCTCGTCTTTCGCCAAAGCCAGACGCTCGTCGCGCGTCCGTTCGATCCACGGTCGCTCGAGTTCAGCGGGCCACCGACCCCGCTGGCGGAAGACGTCGCGTTCAATCCCGGGAACGGTCGCACGGCGTTCGACGCGTCCGACACGCTGCTCGTCTACCGGGGCGAACCGCAGAGCAAGCTGACCTGGCGCGACCGATCTGGCGCCTCGCTCGGATCGATCGGCGAAGGCCGCGTTTGGAATCCCGACGTCGCGCCCGACGGATCCCTGCGCGTCGCGGTCGATCGGCACGAGGTCGGCGGTAGCACAAAGCACGTCTGGATCATCGATGCGGAGGGCCGAGCGAGTCAGATCTCCCGCGGCGCGCGCGAGGTGTTTCCGGCGTGGTCGGCAGACGGTGTGTGGCTGGCGTATCTCTCAGTGGGGGTCGATCGGATTCAACTGGTCCGGGCGCGTGCCTCCGGAGCGGGCGCCGAGGAACCGCTCGTTTCGGCGGCGATCGCCCGGCTGGTGCCGCACCACTACACGAACGACGTGCTCATCTACGAAGGTGGTGTGCGAGCAGACTTGTTCGCGTTGCGGCTCAACCACAGCGACCCGATCAAGGACGCCGCGCCAATCAATCTCACGAACACGCCATCCGTGGACGAATCGGCCGCACGCGTGTCGCCCGACGGGCGCTGGCTGGCCTTCACGTCGAACGAAGGCGGCGCGTGGAACATCTGGATTCAGGACTTTCCAGCGGGAACGAACAAACGCCGGATCACGACCGCGGGCGGCCGGTCTCCTTCCTGGCGACAGGATGGCGCAGAGCTCTACTACCAGGCGAACGACGGTGCGGTGATGGCGGTTCCGGTGAACGGCCCCACGGCGGCGTTCGGAACGCCGGTGAAGCTGTTCAAATCCGACGCGGCCATGGACGGCATCTCCGCGCGGATGGTCGCCGCCGCTCCCGATGGGCAGCGGTTTCTCGTGAGAGAAAACACCGGGGCGCCTCACGTCATCACAGTCGTCGTCAACTGGGCTTCGCGCATCCGCTAGCGGGGTCTGACCCCCATCACTCCCCGATCGTCTGTGTCGGCTCTCCGCCGCGCAGGATGCGCACGATCAATTGCACGGATCCCACCGTGAGCTCGTCCAGGTCCGCGAGTGCCGCCGCCGTCTTTACCGGCCTGTTTCGAAGAAAGCTGCCGTTCTTGCTGCCGAGGTCTTCGAAGATCACTTCCTTCGTCGAGACGACGATGCGCGCATGACGCCGGGAAATGCTGGGGGCGTCGATGCGGACCTGAACCCCTTCGTCGCGGCCGATGATGTTCTCGCCGTCGTCGAGCGGGATCTCCTGGCCGCGCCAGACGATCCAGCAGGAGTGGCTGGCGGCGGCGGGGCGGGACTCGTCGTCGATCTGCCCGCAGAACGCATAGCCGAATCGGTGGACCGTCCTGATGAATCTGGGGTGTGCGGTGGAGTCGTCGAGGGCGCGCCGCAGCTCGGCCACGAGCGAGGCCAGATTCGTTGTCCGTCACGAACGTGCCCGGCCACAGCCCAGCGTAGAGCTCGGCTCTGGACATCGCGTGCGTCCGGTTCTCGAGCAGCAGTGCGCAGCAGGTCGAAGGCCTTCGGCGAGACGTGGACGACGGCCTGACTGCGCAGAATCTGGCGCGCGCCGGCGTCAACGCGATAGCCGCCGAAGGTCCACTGGTCTGGCGCGTCCGGCATCAGTCTCGGCGGCGATCTTACACGGGCGGATGACGGAGCCGCGAGTTCATGACAAACTTCCAACCTATGTCCTCAGACAACCCGAACGTCGTCAGCGCCGCGACCACCGCCCCGAAACTGTCCGACGGCATCGTCGATCTGTCGATGCTCGAGTCGGGCGATCCGGTGGCTGGGTGCCGGGTCTTCACGCATTACAACGGGCCGACCGATCAGTTGAGCGGGCTCTGCGCCGGCATGTGCGTGCTCGACCCCGGCTCGACGCCGCACCCGCCGCACACTCATCCCGAAGAGGAGTTCCTCATCGTCGCGTCGGGCACCGGCGAAATCTATTGCGACGGCAAGACCACCCAGGTGGCGCCGGGCGCGATCATGTACTGCGCCGGCAATGTCATGCACGGCATCACCAACACCGGGAAAGTGCCGATGACGTTCTACTGGTCGAAGTGGCTCGCGCGATCCTGATGCGTCCGCAAGAAGCGCTTGTCGAAAAAGCCTGAACCATGGAGGGCCATGAAGGAGATCATTCTGGCTTTCTTCATGAGCCTCCATGGTTCAATCTCTTGCCATCAAGCTCTTGCCAGCGCTGGCGCTCGCCAACCGCGCTTGTCAAAAAGCCTGAACCATGAAGAAGAACGAAGAAGATCTTCTTGGCTTTTCTTCGGGCCTTCATGGTTCAAGCTCTTGCCAGTAAGCGCTTGCCAGCAACTCACGTTCTACTGGTCGAAGTGGCTCGCGCGAGCCTGATCGATCACTTCGAAGACGTAGCCGTTCACCGGCTCGCGGAAGAAGAAGCGCTCGAACGGCGTCGGTCGTAACGGCTCGAAGATCTCCGCGCCGAGCTCTGCGAGCCGGCGCCTCAGCTCGCCAAACTGCGCTCGAGGATGAAACAGCGCGACGTGGCGTCCGAACTCGTTCTCGAACGGCGACACTTCGAAGCCCTCGACGTAGAACACGTGAATCTGCTGGCCGTGGCCGATGTTGAGCCAGACGGTCTCGCACGGGACGTTGTCCGGGACGGAATCGCGCCGGTAGCCGAGCGTCCGTTCGAGAAATGACGCGGTCCGCTGCACGTCACGAGTTGGCAGGGTCAGATGGGCGAAACTCACTTATTCGATGCCCCCACGACTGCGCGGATCACGCCGTCCGATTTGCTCGTGAGGTACAGCTCGCCGGCGGCGTCGACGGCGAAGCGGATGTCGGCGCGCCCCGGGCCTGACACGGTCGAGGTCCCGGGCAGGTCGGGGTCCATGCCGCCGCGGTGCTTGTAGGCGGCGAGCACCACCGGAAACATCGTTGGATAGATCTGCTCGCCGGCGTCCGGCTTGTCGGCCGGCGAATCCCAGCGAATGTGCACCTCGTGGAGCGTCGCGAGCGTCGCGGGATTCTTGTCGTCGGCCGCGAGCAGATCTTTCAGCTCGGCGTACCAGAGCCGGCCTGTCGTGATGTCGCCGAAGATGTACTTGCCCTGGAGCAGCGGAATGGCGCGGCCGCGATAGACGAACCCGCCTGCGATGCCGTCGCCGCCGTCCGGCGTGTGCCCGTACTGCGCGACGGGATAGGTCGGCACGATCGTTCCGGCCGTTCGCGTTTCGCCCGTGCGGATCGGGATTTCGTCCGGCTTCGGGATCTCCGTTGTCCGGTTCTCCGGCCCCGGCCCCATGCGCTGATTGCCTTCGCGCTCCGAGTAGCCGTAGTTGGCGCCCTTGCGAACGATGTACACGTTCTCCCACGTGTGCATACCGATGTTGGCCGCGAGCAGCACCGTCGCCTTCGTCGCCGGATCGATGTCCCAGTTCAACCGGTGTGGGTTGCGGAAGCCGTACGCCCAGATCTCCTTGCGCGCGCCCTCGGTCGAGACGAACGGATTGTCACGTGGAATCCGGTACCGACCGTTCTCGCTGACGTCGCTCGTCGACGTGTGGAGCTGCACGTCCGGGACAATGCGCAGGATCTTGCCCACGAGCGTGTCGAGACGCTGCGGATTGTTGCGCATCTCGGAGGTCTGCTCGCCCGATCCGCCGTCGCCGCAGCCGATGTAGAGCGTGCGCCAGTCCGGATCGCCCGCGCGCGCCAGAGGATTGAATACAAGCTCGCCCATCGGGTGGATGCGCGTGTTGAGCTGGACGCGCAGCACTTCCCGCGCGGTGCCTTCGAACGATGTGTTCTTGATGTTCGTGTCGGTCCACTCGATCACGACGGCTTCACGCTCGACCGTGCCCGGCGTCCTGATAGCCGGTGTCGTCGTGTACCCGGCGAGGTTCAGCCCGGGCGCGCTCGAGCCGTCCGGCATCGACGATCCCGGAGCGGACAGCTCCTCGAGGTGGATTGTGTACAGCCTGCCGTTGCGGAGGTAGTCGGGATCGAACTGTACGGTGATCACGCCGTTGGCATACCCCATGGCCGTGGGCAGCTTGTCGAAGAGTCCGGTCTTCGGCGGGCGCCCGTTGAAGTCCAGATAGGTCGTGAAGGCCTTCGTTTTCTTGTCCAGGATGTACAGCGGCCCATTCAGATCGACGACGAAGAACCGGCCGGCGCCGCCAGGCTCCTCGCGCATCACGTTCACCCGCGACAGCAAGCCGCTGTTGCCGGTGCCGGTCGGCGAGCCCGTGATGGGCATGGCCACGTAGTCTCTGAGGTGCAGCACCAGGGCCGGCTTCTGGGCGAGGGCGGTGGCGCCAGCGGCAAGCAGGGCGGCGGCGAGGATGGCAGGACGCATGGGTGAATTCTACAGTTGGCGGGCCACAGCCCGGCCCGCCGCCGGTGTCGATTTCCGCCGGCCTGGACGACTATCCTCTGCGGAACGGTCCGCCACAACGGGAGAACGACATGAGATACCTGTGCCTGATCTACTCGGACGAGTCCGTCTGGCCGACGCTGCCCAAGGCGGAGATGGACAAGATGATGGGTGAATACGGCGCCTTTACGGAATCGATCAAGAAGAGCGGCCAGTGGCTGGGCGGTGACCGGCTGCAGGCGACGCAGGCCGCCACCACCGTGCGGATTCGCAACGGCCAGCTCTCGACGACCGACGGCCCGTTTGCCGAGACCAAGGAGCAGCTCGGCGGATTCTACATGATCGAGGCGCGCGATCTGAACGACGCGATCCAGGTCGCCGCGCGGATTCCCGGCGCCCGCCATGGGTCCGTCGAAGTGCGGCCGATCGCGGAGATGGGCGTGAGGTGATAGACGAGATCTACCGCGCCGAATCCCGGCGCGTCCTGGCCACGCTGATCCGCCTCCTCGGCGATTTCGATCTCGCCGAGGAGGCGCTGCACGACGCGTTTGCCGCGGCGCTCGAACACTGGCCGCGTCAGGGCGTCCCGAGGAACCCGCGCGCGTGGCTCGTGTCAGCCGGCCGGTTTCGGGCCATCGACGCGCTCCGGCGGCGCGCGCGGCACGAAGCCGGCATCGCCGCGATGGCGGATCATCTGGACAGCTTCACGACCAGCCCCGACCCCGCCGATGAAGAGGAGCTCGAAGACGATCGGCTGCGTCTCGTGTTCACGTGCTGTCATCCGGCGCTCAAGCCGGACGCGCAGGTCGCGCTCACGCTGCGTGAAGTCTGCGGACTGACGACCGAAGAGATCGCGCACGCGTTTCTGACGCCACCGCCCACGATCGCGCAGCGCATCGTCCGCGCAAAGGCGAAGATCCGCGATGCGCGAATTCCGTACGAGGTCCCATCGAGAGACGATCTGCCGGCCCGTCTCGACGCCGTGCTCCACGTCGTCTATCTCGTGTTCAACGAGGGCTACCACGCGTCATCCGGCGCGGCGCTCGTTCGTGCCGACCTGTCCTCTGAAGCGATCCGGCTGGGCCGGCTCATCGTCGAGCTGCTGCCGGAGCCGGAAGCGATGGGCCTCGTCGCGCTGATGCTCCTGCACGACTCGAGACGGGCGGCGCGCCTCACGCCCGCCGGTGACGTCGTCCTCCTCGAGGATCAGGATCGCGCGCAATGGGACGCCGGCGCCATTGCCGAAGGGCTGGCGCTGGTGCAACGCGCGCTGTCCTCGCGCCGCTTCGGCCCGTTCTCGATTCAGGCGGCGATCGCCGCGGTCCATGCGGAGGCGCGGACGGCCGCCGAGACCGACTGGCCGCAAATCGTCGGACTCTACGACGTTCTCCTTCGTGCCGATCCGTCGCCCGTCATCGAGCTCAATCGCGCGGCTGCCCTCGCCATGCGCGACGGTCCATCCGCCGGCCTCGCGCTCATCGACGCCATTCTCGCGCGCGGCGATCTCCAGGACTACGCGTTCGCGCACTCCGCGCGCGCGGAGCTGCTGCGGCGCCTGGGTCGCGCAGACGAGGCCCGCGCCGCATATCGGCGCGCGCTGTCACTCGTCAAACAGGAACCGGAGCGGCGATTTCTCGAGCGGAGGATCGAGGAGCTGGCTTAATCAACGACGGCGTCGAGCGCTTCCCTGAGCGCCACGTCCCTGGGATCTCCAGTGAGATGCGTGCCCATGTGACTCGTGACGTACGCGTAGCCGATGCCGGTCGCCGGATCCGCATAGCCAAGAGAACCACCGGCGCCCGGCGACCCGAAAGAACTGGCGCTGCCGAACGGCCAGGTGGGACTCGGTTTCATGAAGCCCAGTGAGAACTGCACTTCACCCCTGAGACATTCGTCGTAGAACCCACGCGCCGGCGGAATCGCCGGAGCGGCCAGCAAATCCAGGGTCTCCCGCCGCAACCCCAGCTCGTGTCCGCCAGTGGCGAAGAGGCTGTAGGCGCGCGCGATCGCCCGCGCGGTGCCGACGGCGCCGCCCGACGGCACTTCGAGGTTGCGCGCGTAAATCCGCTGCTCGTCATCAGGCAGCGCGGTGCCAGGATTCGCAATCAGCGCCCGGTAGATGTTGGAGTGATGATTGAACGAGTCGAGCGTCAGGCGAAGCGGGAAGCTGAACAGCATTTCCCACGGCCCCGGGTGCGAAAGCGTGGCCAGGCGCGAGTCCGGAATCGACTCGGGCAGCCGGATGTACACGTCCAGCCCGAGCGGCGAGGCGATCTCGTCCTGGAAGAATTGTCCGAGACTGCGATGTCGCGGATCGACCCGGCGTAACAACTCACCCTCGTAGAAGCCGAGGCTGATCGCGTGATACGCCTGCCGAGTTCCGGGCTCCCACGCCGGCCGCTGACGAGCCAGCACCACCGCCAGGCGATCGAGATCGGCGACGGTGCTGCGATCGACGGGCTCGTCGAACGCAAAGAGCCCGGCCTGATGGGCCAGGAGCTGGCGGACGGTGACGCGATCTTTTCCCTGCTGCGCGAACTCGCGGCCAGTACGTGCACACCCGTTCTTCGTAATCGAGCCAGCCCCGGGAATGCGCGATGGCAAGCGTCATCGCGGCCAGGCCCTTCGTGGCCGAGTAGACGAGCACCATGGTGTCCCTCTCCCAGGGCTCGCCCGTCTGCTTGTTCCGGATCCCGCCCCAGAGATCGACGATCTTCTCGCCACGATGCCAGACACAACACGCGCCGCCCAGTTCGTGACGTTCGGAGAAGTTGTCGGCAAACGCCTCGCGTACCGGCTCGAAGCCGCGACCGACCTGTCCCTCGACTGAGTGTGCTGCCGCCACAGACATAGTGCCTCCCGATTCGCTCAACTCCCGAGCAGCCTGGCAACGAGCGCGCCGCTCGCAAACGCGACGGCGGAGACCACGGCCCCGAGACCGAGCATCTCCGCCCCGCCGGCCCACCACCGCGTCGTTCCAATGAACGTGCGCGCACGCGCCAATGCCGAACAGGACGAGAAAGGCCAGCGCGATCGACAGAGCGAACTGGCCGGTCAGGACGCCCGGGAAGGCAAATGGAAGAAGGGGCACCGCTCCCGCCGTGACGAAGGCCAGTAACGTCGCCACGCCATGCCGCACGGGAGACGCTTCCTCTTCAGGCAGCCCTTGTGCTTCGAGCACGCTTTCGTGCGACCGAATCGACAGGTAGTTCCCGCTGGCCATCGACAGGCCATCCGCCAGCAGGTTTGCCACGCCGCAAATCAGAATCACCCGCGGCGACAGTCCACCACCGGCCACGCCGGCGACGACGGCGAACGTCGTGATGATGCCGTCGTTGGCGCCGTAGATCAGCTCGCGGATGTAGTGCCGCGCCACCTGCAACGTGCCGCGTGGTTCAACGTGATTCGATAGTCTGGCCATGGTCCTCGGGCGCTTGCGGTCGTCTCATAACCGGCGAAGACGTCCAGACATGGCACGTGCAAGTCTGACGCCGCGACTGCGCCGGGCGATGTCCCGCCAGTCGACGTGCCAGCCGCGGCTTTTTCCTCACCCAGCGTGCGGAATTGCCGGCGGTATGACAGCCGTCATACGCGCCGAAGCCGCTCGTCGCTAGGATGGGGGCATGACACCCCCGACCTCCGTGCTTCCGCTCATTCACCGGCCGCTTGGCGACATCGTGCGTGACGACTCGCGCGCGGCCGCCGTGCTCTCGCGCTTTGGCCTCGACTTCTGTTGTGGAGGGCATCAGACGCTCGCCGACGCCGCGGAGGGTCGCCAGGCGCCGATTGCGCCGATTCTCGAGGCCCTCGACAAGCTCGGTGCTCCTTCCCCGGAGCATCAGGCCCAGCGCCGCTGGCCCGAGCTCGACGCGCTGACCGCACACATCGTGCAGCAGCACCATCATTACGTGCGGGAGATCACGCCGACGCTCCAGGCGTGGCTGGACAAACTGGTGACGCGTCATGGCGAACGGCACCCGGAGCTCGTCAGAATTCGCGAGGCGTTCGGTCGATTGGCGGACGAGCTCGCGGTGCACATGGTGAAGGAAGAAAACGTACTCTTCCCGTATATCGATCAGCTCGCAGCCGCCGAGCGGACCGGGACCAGGCTCCCACCCGGCCCATTCGGCACCGTCGCCAATCCGGTACGCGCCATGGAACAGGACCACCGCGAAGCGGGTGAGCTGCTGACCGAGCTGCGCAGGCTGACAGACGGCTTCGTGCCCCCCGAGCACGCGTGCGCGACGTTCCGGTTCTGTTACGCAGAGCTCGAACGCTTCGAGACGGATCTGAAGACGCATGTCCACCTCGAGGACCATGTGCTCTTTTCAGAGGCGGTCGCGCTCGAAGAACGACTGATGTGAGGTCCGCGCACCGTTAAGATGTCGGGGATGCTCCGCCCGACCGCCGCGGCCCTGTCGCAGATTCCGCTGTTTCGGCGAGTGAGCCCGGCCGATCGCGAGCGCCTCGTGAACGTCGCGCAGCTCAAGCACTACGAACGCGGCGACGCCGTCTTCGCCGAAGGCGATGAGTCCCACTCCTTCTTCGTCGTCGTAAGCGGGCGCGTCAAGGTGTACAAACACACGCCAAGCGGAAGCGAGATCATTCTCGAGATTTTCGGTTCCGGCGATCCGCTCGGTGCCGTGGCCGTCTACGAGTCTCGACCGTACCCGGCGTCCGCCGAGACCCTGGAGCCGACGACGTGTCTGCTGATTCCGCGTCCGGCGTTCTTTGCGTTGCTCGAACAACATCCCTCGCTCGTTCGCGGCCTCCTGGGCAGTCTGTCGCTCCGGCTCGTGGAGCTGACGACACGCCTGACGGAACTCACCGGCGGCCGGATCGAAGTGCGCTTCGCGCGCCTGTTCCTCAGACTCGCGGATCGCATGGGCCAGCCGGGCGCCGACGGCCTGTTCATCCCGCTGGCGCTCTCACGGCAGGAACTGGCGGACCTGACCGGAACGACTGTCGAGACCAGCATCCGGATCATGAGCCGCTGGGGAAAGGAAGACCTGCTCCGCACCGAGAAGGACGGGTTCGTGCTGGTCGATCGCGCGGCGCTCGAGACCCTCGCGAGATGATCAGCGCACGGCTGGTGCGTGCCGGGCCTCGCGCAATAGCGCGACGGCGCCGACAAGCCCGATCACCCACCCGACGGGATACGGGACGCAGATCGCGAGCCACCACATCGACCGGCCGCTGTTGCCGCCAACACCGCCGAGGGAGGAGAGACCAAAGAGCGCCGCAGCGCCGATCGCGATCAGCACGAACGCGGTGACCTGCAGCCGGTAGCGACGACTCCTGCCGAAGAAGGCGCCGGCGGCTGCCAGCGCGCTACCGGCCAGGATCACCACCGATCCTTCCAGTGGATCCAGCGCACCCGCCAGCATCAGCACCAGACCGGCGATGACAAGCATGAAAGAGCGGTTGTGTGTCATAACCCCCTCCTGTCGATCCGGCATCACGGGCTGCTAGATGTCGGTGCGCGAGAGCCGGAACGCCCCGACGCCGAGCGGCGCCATGATCCAGAAGAGCACCGACGCGGTGAGCCACCAGGCGGCTCCGGCCGCGCCGTGGGTGAAGCGCAGGAACGCGAGCGACGCCGCCCCGAACGCGGTGGTCCCCTCGAGCGCCATCAACGTGCCCGTGCGAATGGCGTCGATCGGATTCGCGATTGCTGACACGATCAGCACGCGCGACGCGGGACCTGACGGCAGCCACGACGCGACGCCGAGCACCGCGACATCGAAAAGCACGACTGCCCCAAACCAGACGGCGAGCGCCGTCGCGAGGCTGCGAGCCCTACGCCGGCTCGTCGCGCCGCCGGTGATGGCGGCCGCGACGCTGAGAAATACCGCCGTCAGCACGAACGCGGCCGCAGCCACGCCGAGGAAGCCAGCCACCCCACCCTGGCCCGTTCGCCAGAACAGCACCAGACCGCTTGCGCCAAAGCCGATGGCTTCGGCCGCGATGAGCGCGAGGAACAGTCCGGCGAGCTTGCCGACGAGGATTCGGGATCGGGCGATCGGCTGGGAATAGAGCAGCTCGGCGGAACCGGCGTCTGGCGTGAGTGCCGTCACGCCGATCACGAGTGAGGCGAGCGGGACAACGAGGAGCACGAGCTCGACGAGCGAGGCCGCCGTGCGCGAGAAGTCCTGCAGGCCCGTGCCGCCGGTGAGCACGTACCCCGATGAGGCGACCAGCAGCGCGAGCAGACCGAACACCACGGCGAAGATCAGGAGCAGCCGCGAACGCACGGCGATCATCAGTTCTTCGCGGGCGCACGACCAGATCGGGCGGCTCGTCGTCATTTGTCGGCTCCCGGAAGGTGCGCGCCGGCGAAGACCTCGCCGACGGCCCTGGGCGTTCCGCCGCGAGCGCCAGGATCGGCGTCCCGCGAGGCGGCGGATTCGTGCGCGACGAGATGCGAGCCCATGGGAGTCGAAATCGCGTCGTGATGCGTGTAGACCGCACGGTCGGCGCGCACCCATCGGCCGGTCTGATGGTCGGTGACATACGCCACCATCCCCGAGGTGATCGGGACGGTCTGCTTCAGATATCCGAGCAGGCAGCCGATGTCGTCGAAGAACAACGGCTCCTCATGGGGGCTGACGAGCTGAGCCGCGAACCGGCCGGTCGATCCCGTCATCCGGCAGAACCGGCACGGCTCGTGTGCGGCGTCGAAGCTGGCCGGCGCTGGCGCTCCGGAGCAGGCGCCCGCGGCGATGACGACGAGTGCGAGGAGGCGCCTCATGCTGACGTCTCCTGCAGCAGCTCGCGATAGACCAGGTCGAGCCGGCCCTCTTCCGCCGTCAGCCCGCGAATCTCGACGCCCGATGCGCGCAGTTCGTCGAGGACGGCCGGCCGCGTGCGCGCCGGCCCGGGGACGATGAGCTGATCGGCAGCGACGAGGGCGCCGGGCGCGAGACGACGAACGGCGGCGAGGGTCTGGGGCGCGATGGAATCGATCGCGACCTTCATGACGCCGCGATCGGCGAGCCGGAGCGCCAGCTCGCGCGCCGTGAACGTCGCGACCAGCCGGCCGCCGACGAGCACCGCCAGCCGATCGGCCAGCCGCTCGACGTCCCCCAGCTGATGCGAGCTGAAGAGCACGGTCTGACCGCGCGAGCGGCGTCGTTGCACGAGTCCGTAGAACGTGCAGAGGCCGTCGGGATCGAACGCGGCGGTCGGCTCGTCGAGCAGGAGCACGGGAGCCTCAGCGGCGAGGGCCACTGCGAGGCCCAGGCGCTGCGTCATGCCGCCTGAATATGTGCCCACGGCGCGGCGACTGGCGCCGTTCAGCGATGCGTGCTTCAACGCCTCGTCAACGCGTGCGGCGCCCTCACCGCGCAACGCGCAATAGAACTCGACGACTTCGCGGCCCGTGAGCTGATCTGGAAACGACACCTTCTGCGGGAGAAAGGCGCAGGCTCGACGCGCATCTGCATCGAATGCCGACCGGGCCGGATCGCCGATCAGCACCTCGCCGCTCGATGGCCGGATGAGCCCCGCCGCCGCCTTGATCGTCGTCGTCTTGCCCGACCCGTTGGGGCCGAGCAGCGCGATGACCTCGCCGCGCTCGACGTCGAGCGTGAGGTCGGACACGGCGACGTGCGCGCCGAACCGCTTCGAGAATCCGCGGAAGGCGATCATATGGGCGCCCCGTCGCGCCGGCGACGGCCCCGATGGAGCACGCTGAGCCCGGCGAGGAGCGCGGAGGCCGACAACACGAGCCCGGCCCGCCGCCGCCGGCTCGGTGCCGGCGACGGTGCGCTGGCACGGCGGAAAGCTGCGGGCAGCCGGACGAGTGGGCGGTCGATCCTGGACGTCGGTGACGGCCAGCACCGGGAACGTCCGTTCGGCCGCACCCAGCGCGCGCGCGGCGGGACCGCGCGCGAAGAGCTCGGCCGCGGTGAGGTTGCCGCGGAAGTGATCGAACACACTCGATGAGGCGATACGGGCGATCGCGGATCGCCGTCGCCGTCGAGATCCGGCTCGTCGGCGTCGGACCAGTAGTTGCCGTCGAACTTCGTGTCCGTGCGCCGCCCAACGAGCTGGAGCGGCGACTGGTTCGCCAGAAATGCGTTGCCTTCGAAGACGTTCCGCTCGCTCGAGCCGAACAGGACGATCGCCACGTCGGACACGGCCATGAGATTGCGCCGGAACCGGTTGCCCACCGACCCTTCGAGAAACAGGCCGCGCGCGTTGTCGGCAATCAGGTTGTCTTCGGCGACGAGCGCCTCGCAGTCCTTGAGAAGCAGCCCGACGGACGCGAACCCGCGATTGTGCAGGAACCGATTGCGCCGGAACGTCAGCCGCTTCGAGTACATCAGCGCCGCGCCGGCGGCGCCGTCTTCGAAGCGATTGTCTTCGAAGACGTTGTCGTCCGAGTACATGTAGTGCAGGCCGTACCGCAGCCGTCGCGCAAGATTGCCGCGCACGGTCGCCGCCGTCCGACGACTGGATGTAGATGCCGTCCCGCACGTCTGCGATGTCGTTGTCGATCAGCTGGAACGAGCGTGTGTCGAAGACGTGCAGGCCCGAGCCCTGCTCGCCCGGCCGGCAGATCCGGGCACGCCGCGAACGTCGGCGCGTTCGACGGCGGCGCCGTCGGCCTCGCGGAGATAGACGCCGAAGTACGCCCGCTCGATGCGCACGTCGCGAATCGTGACGTCGTGGGCGGCCACGTGGATGCCCGACGAGTCGCGGTCCAGACTGCCGCCGAAACGGCCGTCGATGTCGAGCCCCTCGATCGACGACGTCGGTCGGCGCGCACGCGAATCACGCTGCCATGTCCGGATCCCACCAGGCGCGGCCGGCCGCGGCCGATCACGCGACAGCGACTGGTCGATGTAGAGATCGCCGGCATAGACGCCTGGCGTCGACCTCGATGACGGCGCCCGGCGACCGCGCGGTCGATCATCTGCCTGCAGCGGAGACGCGTGTTCCACGGCCGGACGGCCCTCGAGGTCAGTCGGCGACGGCACGACTCATCGCCGGTTGCGCCTGAGCCAGCAGGACGAGAAAAGCGACGTGCGCGGGAACCAGCACGGCGGCCTCGCGGTCAGGCCGGGCGGCCGGGCGATCGCCGCCAGGCGATGAACAGCACCCAGGCGAGCAGCATCACGACGGCGACCAGCACGTACGATGCCGGTGCGCGGATACGAATACACCTCGAAGTTGGCGATCTGCTGATAGCCGAACATCGGCGGCATGAACGGATCGACCTTGACCGGCGCCGTCGGCGCCAGGTCGTGGCCGTAGTGATACAGGCGGATAGCCGAACGACCAGAGCGAGAACGTTCCGACGTAGGCGAACACGACACGGCGCGTCCACCATTTCCTTGACGGTGCCGAGCACCGCGGCGCGGAGAAGCAGCAGTCCGACGCGCGCCGAGCGCGAACGGCATCCAGTTGAACTCCGTGAAGTCTTCGGTCGACAGGTCCCGCATGCCGATGTAGTGATTGAGGACGTTGATCTCCTTGACGTCCTGGCCGTCGTTCCCGCCGACCAAGCCGTGGTCGTAGATGTCCAGCCGCAGGCCGTGCGGGTACTGCGGCGCGAACATCGTGAGGTTCCAGAGCGGCAGGAAGTAGGCGATCGACATCATGATCGCCGCGGCGACGAGCACGGCCCGCGACCGTGCGCCGAGCGCCTGCTGGAAGAACCGCGGTGAACGAGTGGCCAGGGCAGACATGGTTGTGACTCGCAAATGAGGGTCCGGCGTCACGACGCCGGACCCTCTGAAAAAACTACCGGGGCTTGACGACGAAGTAGCCCTGCATCTCCTGGTGCAGCGCCGAGCAGAAGTTCGTGCAGTAGTACGGATAGACGCCCTTCTTCGCGGTGAACGTCACCGTCTTCGTCTCGCCGGGATCGATGACGATGTTGATGTTGTAGTCGAGCAGCCCGAATCCGTGCAGCTCGTCGGTGGTCTGTTCGATGTTCGTGATGGCCACCGTCACGATGTCCCCTTCGTTGACCTCGAACGTCGTGGGCGTGAAGCTGGAGCGGACGGCGACCATCTTGACCGTCACGCGATTGCCCTGCCGGGTGACGCCGGCGCTGCTTCACATCCCAGATCGCCAGCGGATGCTTGTTCTCTTCCTTCGGGTACACCTCGATCGGCTTGAGCTTGTCGGCCTTGATCGATCTGCGCGTAGTGCGGCTCCGGCTCGGTGAACGCATCGACCAGGAGCTTCAGCTTCTCCTGCGAGATGTCGATGAGCTGCGAGGCTTCGGGCTGCGAGGGACCGACCGAGAGGTGCCGGCCGTGCGACAGCTTGTTGAGCGCGACCAGGTAGTTGCCATCCGGGCTGACCGTGTCGCCTTCAGCGGCCATGAGGTGGCCGATGGCGTACGCGACGGGAATCTTGTCGATGACCTGCCACTCACCGAGTTTCCAGGACGCGACCGCGCTGTCGACGAACAGCGACGTGTAGGCCATGCCATTCGGTCCGAACTGCGTGTGGAGCGGCCCGAGGCCGACCGGCACCTCCGCTTCCTTCACCGACTCGTACTTCAGGACGGGGATGCCGTCTTCCTCGCCGCTGAAGTCCTTGTTGCTGGATCGCGGTCTGGATCTTCTCGAAGTTGAACGCCACGGTGACGCCCTGCAGCTTGCCGGATCCGATGATGAACCGGCCGTCCGGCGTGACGTCCACGCCGTGCGGCGACTTGCCGCAGGGGATGAGATACAGGATGCCCGGCACCTTCTTCGGATCGATGACCTTCACGCCGCCAATCAGATCGCCCTGGCCCTCGGCCGCGGCTCTCGCCGCCGCGCGCCAGTCCACCGCCGCGATGTAATCGCGATCCCGCTGTGACGCGGTCACCTCGAGCTTCCCGGTCGCGCGTTCGGCGTTGTACGAGCTCCAGAACATCCAGCCGTCCGACGCCAGCTTGCCGGCATCACCGAGATCCCAGTCGAACGGCGGCGTCAGAATCTGCCAGCCGAGCGACATCTCGCCGGATCTCCGGATCGATCTTGATGCCGGCGAGCACGCCCTTGTAGTCGGTGGCGTACTTGTCGACCGGCACGTACGTGCCCTTCGGGAGCGGGATCGAGAATCGGGACGCCATCATCGTGTACTCGGTGTTCGGTGTGACGAAGGACGAACCGTGGTTCCCGGACACGTTCGGCACCGGTCCGAAGATCTGTTTCGTCTTGAAGTCGCGCAGATCGATACGCGCGACGCGTCCGTTCATCTCGTTGACGAACAGCCAGCGGCCGTCGTAGTCGCCCTTGGTCTCGGAGAGCGACGGATGGTGGACGTCACCCCACGTGAGATTGCCCAGCATCTTCTTCGTCTCGTCGTCGAAGCCGTATCCGGTGGCCGGGTACGGCGTGAACACGGGAATCGTCGAGATGTGGCGCATCGACGGGAGCGCCGTAGACGTACACCTGACCGGAATGACCTCCGGACGCGAACATGTAGTACTCGTCCATTTCACCGGGTGCGACGTACACCTTCTGCGCGGCCGCGGCGACATCCGACCGGGACGCCCGCGACCCGGCGGACTCGCTCGGAGCGCAGCGCGTCACGACGACGAGCGTGCCGATCGCGGCGGCCGCGAGGGCGAATCGCCGGGTTGTTCTACCAGTCCACCATCTACGTTTCATGACTCTGCTCCTCTCGATCTCCGCCCGGGCGAGACACCCGATTACTGCGAGCCGGCCTTGCCGGTCCGCTGACGCTGATATTCCGTGAACGCGGCCTGCAGTTCCTTGAGGCCGCGGCTTTCTGCTCCGGACGTCAACACGATGAGCTGGCCAAGCACCATCTGCATCGTGCCCTGCGGTTCCTTCCAGAACTCTTCGAGGTTGCGGCCGAAACGCGCCTGCACGTCCTCGGGCGCGTTCGACAGATCGGGACCGATCGGCGTCAGGCCTTTGACGCCGTACACCGAGACGGCATGACACGAGAAGCAGCCGGTTCGGACGAACCACTGGCCGCGCCCGTCCCACGCGCGCTCGATCTCGGCTGTCTGTTCGGGCGTGAACGTCTTCGGGATCGTCGAGATCTTGAGCTTCTGCAGCTCCGCGACGACGTCAGGCTTGGGCGGCCGGGCCGGCGCACATTGACTGACCAGGCAGGCGGAGAGCAGCGTCAGCGCGCTCAGCCCCACCCGTGTGCGTTTCGATCTCATGTTCATCACTCCTAATCACACGTCTCGTTGGAGCCAATCAGAGCAAGCGGCGTGCCGCACCAGCGCCCCAAATCGGGCCCATATCCGGGCAGATCCGTGCCGAACGCTCGAACCCGGGCGCAACGGGTGCGCGTTTTCACGCAGGGTGCGAATTTCTACTGGCGGCTATTTCACGACGAGCCGGGCGCAAACGGAGGCACGACATTCCATGGATCGAATCCTAACGACGGGCGAGCGCGGCCGGTTATGACGCTCGTCATACGACGCGGTGAGGGTTCTTCCGCAGCACTTTGCGGACTCCTTCGGCCCGGTGCCGGATGCGCGTGGGTAGAACGCCGGCACTTGTTTTGCGCATACGTGCGCGACAGGAGGGCTCGCATGCGATACGCCATCGCCACGCTTCTCGGACTGCACGGCATCGCCCACGTCGTCGGATTCATTGCGTCCTGGCGGCTGATGCCACTGCCGGAACTGCCGTACAGCACGACCGTCCTGGGCGGTGTCGTTGACGTCGGCGACGGGGGCATCCGGCTCGTGGGAGTGCTCTGGCTGGGCGCCGCGCTGGCGTGCGTGGTCGCAGCCGTCGCGCTCTGGGTCGGCCTGCCCTGGGCCGCTGGCTTCGCGCTGGCGACCGTGACGGCATCGCTCGCGATGTGCGTTGTCGGCTGGCCGCAGGCACGGATCGGTCTGTTCCTGAATCTGATTCTGATCGTTGCGCTCATGCTGACGCCGCGAGTCAGCGTCAGCCTGTAGGGGGTCCCATGTTTCGCCCTCGTGTTCTCGTCTTCTACGGCACGACGACCGGACAGACTCGCAAGATTGCGCAGGAGTTGTCGGCCACCATCAGGGCGGCACACCTCGACGTTGACCTCGTCGACGTCAGGGACCGGCGTGACCTCAATGTCAGCAGCTACGACGGGGTCATCGTCGCCGCCCCCATCCGGAGCGGACGATACGCGCGCCCCGTGCGCCGCTGGGTACAGGCGCATGCCGCCGCGCTGCGGATTCGACCGACCGCGTTCGTCACCGTCTGCCTGGCCGTGCTCGAGAAAAGCGCGAAGGCCGATGCCGCGATTGCGGCCATCATGAAGGGCTTCTTCGACGAGGCCGGTTGGCAGCCGACGGTCACGAAGACGGTGGCCGGCGCGCTGTTCTATACCCGCTACGACTGGTTCACGCGCTGGATCATGCGCCGCATCGTCGCGCGCGCACACGGCGACACCGATACCAGCCGGGACTACGAGTACACCGACTGGGACGAGTTGCGCGCGTTCGGGCGGGAATTCGGCGAGCGAGTCGCCGCCGGCCGCCCGTTGAAGGTGGCGGTGTAGGACGTTCCCGGGGACGTCTCGAACTCTCCGGTGAGTCAGGGCCACGGTCCAGAAGCCGGACCGCGCTACGTTCTGCACTCGTCAGTAGCGCCCGCGAGGAGGGCCTCATGACGACGGTCACACGTTTCATCGCGAAGCGCCCGCTGTTGAGCTACTACTGTTTGACGTTCGCGATCTCATGGGGCGGGTTCATCCTGGCGGTCGGGCCCGGCGGTTTCGGCAGCACGAATTGGGAGAGCGAGGCGGTATTCCTGGGCGCGGTTCTGGCGATGCTCGCGGGCCCCAGCATCGCCGGCCTTCTGTTGATCATCCTCCTCGACGGGTGGGCCGGTGTTCGTGACCTGACGTCGCGGTTGTTGAGATGGCGGGTCGGCGCGCGATGGTATGTGGCCGCGCTCCTTCCCGCGCCGCTCCTGTCGGCGGCTGTGCTCGTCGCGCTGTCGCTCACGTCTCCGATCTTCACGACGGCCGACAAGGGCGCCGTGCTCTTCGCCGGCATCGCCGCGGGGTTGACGACAATCCTCGAGGAGATCGGCTGGACCGGATTCGCCGTGCCCAGGCTGAGGCGGCGTCACGGGATCTTTGCGACCGGGCTCATCGCGGGCGTGCTGTGGGGCGCCTGGCACCTGCTGCAGCAGATCTGGATCAGCGGCACGTACTCCGCCGAAATCCCGACGACCTTCTACGTGCTCCTGTCCTTCCTCTCTGCGGTCGCGGGCCTGACGGCGTATCGAGTGCTGATGGTGTGGGTCTACGACCGCACCGCGAGCCTGCTCGTGGCCACGCTCATGCACGCGAGCCTCACCGCGAGCAACATCTTCATCTTCAGGCCGGAGGCGACGGGCCTGACGTTCCTGCTCTACGGTTGGATCTTCAACGCCGCGCTCTGGATCGTGGTGGCGGCGGTCGCGCTCACCTGGAGAGCGCCGCGCTCGCAGCACCCGCTCCGGAAGCAGGCGGCGTGAAAGCCTGGCGTCGTGACCCGGGGAACACTACTCACGCTCCTTTCGTTGCGGTACCGGCTCCTGTGGGCGCACGGCCGGTCGCGCAACGGCCGGCTCGTGCTCCTGGTCGCCGCCGGTCTGCTGGGAACGTCGTTCGCCGTGTTGCTCGCGCTGGGTGGATTCGGTGCGGCCGCGGCGGCCACGCGTTTGGGGAAGGGCGAATTCGTCGCGCAAGCGATCCTGTTGGGCATCTTTCTCAACGCCAGCCTGGGCGCCGTCTTCCTCGGCATGGGTGTGACGCCGATCTTCTCGGAGGGATGGCTTCGCCGGTACCCGATTTCCCTCGCCGGCCGAATCGTTGCCCGTCATCTCACCGCCCTTCTCGAGCCCGTGTGGATCCTCGTGCTGACGCTCGCGGCTGGAATGGCCTGGGCATTCTGGCTGTCCGGCAGCGCGTTTCTGCTGCTCGCGGCGCCCGCGGCCGCCCTCTTCGTCGTGACCACGTATCTGCTGGCCTGCGTGATCGCTCGCCTTGGCACGCTGATCCTGTCGTGGCCAGCTGGTCCCTTTCTGCTTCTTGCCGCTGGAGGCGGCCTGCTACTGATGGCCGCCGTCTCGCCCGCGGTGCTCGCACGCGCCGCCGTCCGGCACGGCGGAGTGGTGCCGGCCGCTTCCGGGCTCGCCCTCACACCGCCTTTCGCCGCGGCATCAGCACTAGCAAGTGCCGTTCCAGGTGATGCGCAGAGCGGTCTGGCGCTGCTCCTGGTGTGGACGGTGGGACTTGCGGGCTTGCTGATCGCTCTTGAACGCGTACCGCTGCACACGACGATTGTCGCGGGGGCACGCCCGGAGCGGCGACATCCCTGCGACACGGTGGCCTCGGTGCTCGGGCCATCAACCGCGCCGATTGCCGGCAAGCTGCTTCGTGATTACCTGCGCAGCTCGGTTCGCTTCAATTACCCGTTCGCCCTGCCGGCGCTGGCCTTGATGTCGAGCAACTACGAGGGCGCCCCGTTCTTCTTCGCGCTCGGGGTGGCCCCCACGATCGGATTCATCGCCACGGTGCCAATGTCGTTGAATCTGTTCGGCTTCGACGGTCCGGGATTCCGGCGCTATTTTCTGCTGCCGAGTCGCGCCGAAGACGTGTTCCGCGCGGTGGCCATCACGAGTCTGATGCCGGGGGCGACCCTCAACGTCATAGCGCTGGTTGTCTGGCTTGGCGTTGCCCAGGCGCCGGTCGAGAGACGAATGATCGCGATGCTGCTCGCCGCCGGTTTCGGCGGCCTGCTGCTGTTCCACGCGCTCGGCCTGTGGGTCACGCTCCTCGCACCGCGGCGAATTCCGTACGGCCTGGCGTTCGGGAACAAGAACTCGACGGCCGCCAATGCGCTCATGATGGCAAGCTTCGTGCTGGTCTTCGGACTTCCATGGGCTTTGAGGCCCCTCGACATCACGTCCGTGCTGGACGCCTGGTGGGCGGCCGTCCTCCTCCTCGTTGCCGGCGCCGCCGCATATCTCACCACCGTTCGCATCGGCATGCAGGTCTTCTCATCACGGCGTGAACAGATGATCGCCTTGCTCGAGGCTCCGGGCTGACATGGCTGACGCGATTGAGACGATGCGCCTCGTCAAACGGTACGGCCGCGTGGTCGCGGTCGAGGGTCTGTCGCTCGCTGTGCCCGCCGGCTCGTTCTTCGGCTTTCTCGGGCCGAACGGCGCGGGCAAGAGCACGACGATCGCGTGCCTGACAGGATTGCTGGAACCGACGGCCGGAAGCATTCGCCTGCTGGGAGCACCAATGACTGGCGACGCCGTCGATCTCAAGCGTCGGATCGGCGTCATGCCCGAGGGACTCGGCCTGTTCGACGGTCTCTACGCACACGAGTTCCTGGCGTTCCAGGCCAGGATGTACGGGCTGGACGCCGCGACCACCCGGCAGCGCGTGATGGAGATCCTGCGGGCCTTCGATCTCGACCGGGAAGGCCGCAAGCCGCTCTCCGCGTTCAGTACCGGCATGCGCAAGCGGGTCGCGTTCGCGGCCGCGATCATCCATAGACCCGAACTGCTCTTTCTCGACGAGCCGTTCGAATCGATCGATCCGGCGGGGGTCAGCCTGATGCGGGGCTGGCTGCAGCGGATTGTCGCGCAGGGACGGACGGTGTTCATGACCTCGCACGTCCTCGACACGGTGGAACGACTCTGCGATCGGGTTGCCATCGTCACGGCACCGGGCAGATTGGTTTGGGAGGGCCGCGTCCCGTCGCCGGCGGATGGGCGTGTCTGGTCCGACGGCCGCCGCGGGTTCCCGACGCTCGAAGCGCTGTTCCTTCATCTCACCGGAGAGCGCGATCGCCAGCTCGACTGGGTGTAAGAGCGTTCGCCAACGGCCCTCGAGCGGCGGCGGAGGATTCCTCAGCGTTACGCGAAAATTCACCCTGACCTTCCGGGCGCGATCGGCACCACAGCGAAATTGACGGCCCAGCCTGCGGCAGGGATCGTGCGTTCAGCATCGGAGGGTGCTCGCGTGCCGCCACCGGAGACCATCCTGACCGGCCTCACAACGCTCGCCAACGACTGGCGCTGGGTCGCGATCGCCTGGCACGTCCTCCTCGCCGCGTTGATTGGGATGGTCTTTGCCGGCTGGCGGCCATCCGCCCGGATGGTCGGCTACTTCCTGATCGCACCGATGCTCACGGTGAGTCTCCTCGCGTGGCGATCCGGCAACCTGTTCAACGGGACGGCCTTCGCGGTACTCGCGCTGACACTCGCTGTGATTGCGAGTCGCTTGTCGAAGGCGCCAGCTCGCATCGGCCCGCCGGTGACTGCCGCGCCCGGCGTCGTGCTCATCGCGCTTGGTGTCACCTATCCGCATTTCGTCAGGGCGGACTCATGGGCGACTTACCTGTACGCGTCACCTTTCGGCACCCTGCCGTGCCCGACGCTGGCGGTTGTCATAGGTGCCACGCTGCTCCTTCGCAACCTCCGGTCGGGCGGCTGGAGCACCACCCTTGTCGTGGCAGGTCTGGTGTACGGCTCAACCGGCGTGCTCAGGCTTGGGGTTGTCCTGGATTGGAGCCTGATCTTCGGATCCGGCGTGCTTGCTGCGGGTTCGTGGCTCGACGTTGCCGGCTGGCGATCGGTGCGCGCCACTCGCTCTGAACGAAACGCGCGGCTTCCCGGTGATGAGTACATTCGGGAGCCGTTCGGCACGATGACTCATGCCATCACGATCGTTGGCGCCCCGCCGGCAGTGTGGCCGTGGCTCATTCAGATGGGAGCCGGCACTCGTGCGGGCTGGTACAGCTATGACGCCCTGGATAACGGACGAAGGCCGAGTGCGACACGGATCCTGGCAGAGCTCCAGAAGATTTCGATCGGCACGCTATTTCCCGCCGTGCCTGGTATCACTGAGGGATTTGTCGTGCTCACGTTCGACGAGCCCCGGTCGCTGGTCCTGATGTGGCCAAACCCAGACGGCACCCCACTCGTGACCTGGGCGTTCGTATTGGAGAGCCGGGCCAGCAACTCGACCAGGGTGATCGTGCGGGCACGTGCGGGCCAGGGTTACCGCTTCTTCGGCCTTCCGCGCTGGTGCCGCGCGATGGCTGGACCTGTGCACTTCGTGATGGAGCGCAAGCAACTGCTTGGGATCGCACGACGCGTCGAGTCCTCGACCCAGGGGATGGGCGATCCGGATGCCGCATCCGGCCAACGGAGGAATGTCGCATGAGCAGCACGCCTCGAACTCGATCCGCGGTGCGGCTGCTAGCGGCAGGCATCGGCGCCGCCGCCGGAGCTTACGGCGCCTACGCGGCCGTCAGCTGGTCTCGGTACGGCCGCGTGCCGAAAGCCGGCAGCGGCGAACATGACGAGCTGCTCGACCGCTTCATGCCCGAGTTCGAAGTGGTCGAGCGTCACCACATCCGCGTTGATGCGCCGGCTGCGCTGACGCTGGCCGCGGCACGCGAACAAGATCTTCTGAGCCTGCCGCTCGTGCGGGCGATCTTCAGAGCGCGAGAAATCGTCCTCGGGACGACGTCACGACCATCGCCCGCAGCCTCGCGGTCTGCTTGCCGCCACGCAGGCGCTCGGATGGGGCGTCCTCGCGGACGTCCCCGACCGGGAGATCGTCGTGGGCGCGGTGACGAGGCCGTGGGAACCGGACGTGGTGTTCCAGGCGCTGCCGCCAGACGAATTCGCCACGTTCTCCGAGCCGGGCTTCGTCAAGATCGTGTGGACATTGCGCGCCGATCCGCTCGACAGCGAGACGTCGATATTCCGCACGGAGACGCGCGCGCTCGCGACCGATGCCAGGGCACGCGCGCGGTTTCGCCGCTACTGGGCGTTCGTGTCACCGGGGATTGCGTTGATCCGGCGGCTGTCGCTGAGGCCGCTCAAACGTGAGGCTGAGCGGCGCGCGATGGCTGCCGGCGTTGACGCGAGGCCACACGCATGTTGACTCCAATGTTCGTCGACACCTTTCTGCCTGAGTACGATGTCTCGGATACCGTCGTCACAGTGATCAAAGCGGATCTGGCGCCCACCTGGGCGTCTCCACACCTGACGAGTTCCAGGCCTTCGCGACACCGGGCTTCGCCAAGACGATCTACGCGCTCTCTGTCCGGACGCTCGGGCCAGGCCGCACGCTGCTCGCAGGCACCATGCGGACGACGACCACCGACGAACACGCCAGGCAATGGTTCAGACGGTACTGGACCTTCGGCGTCGGGTCCGGAGCCCACCTGCTCGTCAACGCGCTGCTCGACGTGACGCGCGAGATGGCTGAACAGAAGACGGCCGCGTAATGGCGCGGTAGGGCCGATCGGTGCCCCAGGGACGGTCGCTCGTTGCCGCCCACACCGGCGGTCTGACAAAATGCGTGCCGGTCACATGAGCCAGCACCCGCTCGGAGAGCACGCCGATGCGCGCATTCTCGCGGCGATCGTGGATTCGTCCGATGACGCGATCATCGCCAAAGATCTGTCGGGCATCGTCCTCACCTGGAACCGCGGCGCCGAGCGCATGTACGGGTACTCCGCCGCGGAGATGGTCGGCCGATCGATGACCACCCTCGTGCCGCCGGATCGCGCGCAGGAATATGCCGAGATTCTCGAACGTGCCGGGCGCGGGGAGCGAATGGATGCGCTCGACACGATCCGGTTGACTAAAGGAGGCCACCGGATCGACGTCTCGCTCACGGTCTGGCCGATCCGCGATCGCGACGACAGAACCGTGGGCCTGTGCGTGACGGCCCGCGACATCACCGCGCAGCGCCGCGCCGAACGCGGCCAGCGGAGCAGTGAGGCCCGCTGGCGCGCGATCATCGAATCGGCCGTCGACGGCATCATCATGATCGACCGGCACGGCCACATCGAGTTCTTCAACCCGGCCGCCGAACGCCTGTTCGGGTACCGCAGCGACGAAGTCAGCGGCCGCAACGTGTCGATGCTGATGCCGCAGCCCTACGCCGAGGAGCACGATCACTACCTCACACGCTATCTGATGACCGGCGATCCGCATATCATCGGCATCGGGCGGGAGGTGACTGCTCGCCGCAAGAACGGCACGACGTTTCCGATCCACCTGTCGGTCGGGGAGCTCTCCCTCGAAGGGGAGACGAAGTTCACCGGGATCGTGCGTGACCTCACCGATCGCGCGAATCTGGAGAGGAAGCTGCGTGAGGAATCGGGTCTCGTGCGCCTCGGCGAACTGGCCGCCGTACTCGCGCACGAGGTCAAGAATCCGCTCGCGGCAGTCGGCGGCGCGATTCAGATGTTGAGTCAGCACATGACCGCTGACGAAGATCGTGAAATCGCGCAGGAGATCCTGCGCCGGCTCGACGGCCTGAGCGCGCTCATGGGCGATCTCCTCCTGTATGCTCGCCCACCGAGGCCGCAGCCGCGTCCCGTCAATCTCTCCGAGCTCATCGACGCGCTCGTGGCCTTTCTGAAAGCGGATCCGGCCTGGCGCCAGCTCGATGTGTCCGTCGAAGGGCAGGGAGCGACGGTCGTCGCCGATCCGGAGCTCCTGAAGATCGCCGTTCAAAACCTCCTCCTCAACGCCGCGCAGGCGCTGCGCGGCGGCGGGAGCATCCGGGTGAAGCTCCAGACCAGCACCGAGTCGATGACCATCGACGTCGCCGACACAGGTCCGGGCATTCCCGTGGAACATCACCCGCGGCTCTTCACGCCCTTCTTCACGACGAAGTCGCGCGGCACCGGGTTGGGTCTGGCGACCGTGCGGCGGATTGCCGAAGCGCATGGGGGCGACGTCAGCATTCGTCGAAACCGGTCCCCACGGCACAGTCGTCCGGCTCAGGCTGCCCACGGCTCGGCCCCACTCAGACCTGGCGTGATTCTTGAAGCTGAAGCTGGAGAGCGATGCCGAATCTCCGGATGGCTCACGAAGAACGAGAAGACCCTGTGACCATTCCCCCTACCGACGGGAAATTTCCCGCAGTCCTCGAGATCCTGTTGGTCGACGATGAGCCGCTCATCCGCTGGTCGCTCAGGCGGGCCCTTTCGCAGCGGGGGCACTGCGTGACGGAGGCGGGAGACGCCGCCGAAGCCCTGCGCCAGATCGAGGCCGATCCTGGACGATTCGGCGTGGTGGTGCTCGATTACCGTCTCCCCGACATGCAGAGTCTGAGGCTGCTCCGGGAGGTTCGACAGCTCGCGCCAGCCTCCGCGGTGTTCATGATGACGGCTTACGGCGATGCGCAGATGCGCGCCGACGCGCTCGCGTTGGGGGCCCGGGTCGTGATAGATAAGCCATTCCAGGTGAGCGCCGTCGTATCCCTCCTCGAGTCGCCGCCGCCACTGCGTCCCCTCCCGCATGGCTGATCGCCGTGTGCTCGTCGTCGACGACGAACAACTCGTCCGGTGGTCACTCGCGAGCCGGTTTCGTGCCGACCATTTCGACGTGATCGAAGCCGCGTCGGTCGAGTCGGCCGTCGAACAACTCGGGAAATCGCCTGACGCGGTGATCCTCGACTACCGGCTGCCGGATGGCGATGGCCTGGCGGTGCTCAAACGCATTCGTCAAACGGATCCGGATCTGCCGGTCATCATGCTGACCGCCCACAAGGATGCCGAGATCATCGTCGCCGCGATGAAGGCGGGGGCGTCCGACTACGTGACCAAGCCGTTCGAAGTGAACGACGTGGCGCATGCGGTTGTCGCGGGCGCTCGAGGGCACCCGGTCGACCCGCGAGTTCCGGCGGTTGAAGGAGGATCTGGCGCGGCCGTTCAGCTTCGCGTCGATGATCGGCGAATCGGAGCCGATGCAACGCGTCAAGGCGCTCGCCCGCAAGGTGGCGGAGAGCCCGGCCTCGACGCTGCTCATCACGGGCGAAAGCGGCACGGGCAAGGATCTGCTCGCCAAGGTCATTCACTACAGCAGCCGGCGCGCGGCGCGGGCGTTCATGAACATCACGTGCTCGGCCATGCCCGAGACGCTGCTCGAATCCGAGCTCTTCGGCCACGAGCGCGGCGCCTTCACCGACGCGCGGCAACAGAAGCGCGGCCTCTTCGAGATCGCCGACGAGGGGACCGTGTTCCTCGACGAGATCGGCGAGATGGCGCCGACGCTCCAGGCCAAGTTGTTGCGGGTGCTCGAAGACCGGGCCTTTCGACGGCTGGGCGCCTCGTCGGATGTCAAGGTGGACGTTCGCGTGATCGCGGCGACGAACCGGAACCTCGAAGAGCACGTGCGCGAGGGAAGATTCCGCGAGGACCTGTACTATCGATTGAACGTCCTCCGGATCGAGATGCCGCCCTTGCGCGATCGCGGCCGTGACGTGCTGCTGCTCGCGCAGTACTACATCGATCTATTCAGCCGGGAGTTCCGCCGCCGCGTCCGATCGCTGAGTCCGGCTGCCGAAGCGGCGCTCGTGGCCTACACCTGGCCGGGAAACGTGCGCGAGCTGCGCAACCTGGTCGAGCGAGCGGTGCTGCTCGCCGAGAGCGACACGCTCGAGCCGGCCGACTTCGAAACCGTCCACACGGTGCGGTCACCGGCCGCGCCGGCGGCGGCCACCGGCGAGATCACGCTGCCCCCGGAAGGCGTGAACCTCGACGACGTCGAACGACGGCTCGTCACGCTGGCGCTCGAGCGGACGAACGGAAACCAGACCCGCGCGGCGGCCCTGCTGGGCCTTCACCGCGATCAGATTCGCTACCGGATGGAGAAGTACGGGCTGCTCAAACAAGCGCCTTGAAGTACGGCCGGACAAGGACGCTGAAGTACGGCTGGACAAGACCTCAGAAGTACTCGCGCGAAGAGCTCAGAAGTACTGGTCAGATGCCGTCACGTGTGCGCGGTGGTCTGCAGGGCGTCGGGCCGCACGAACTCGCGTTCGGGATGCCGAACAGTCAGCACCGGACATGGCGCGATGCGCACGACGCGCTCCGCGACACTGCCCATGAGGAAGTGAGCCACGCCGGTACGGCTGTGCGTGCCGATGACGATGACATCGGCGTTCACGTCCGTGGCATGCCGCGCAATCACGTGCGCCGGGTTGGCAGACGACCTGATGAGCGTCGGCCGGGCCCTCAGGACGTCGCGATCCTCGTCAGAGACCAAATCGTCCAGCCGCATCCGGGCCGCATCCTCCATCTTCGCCTGGAGCCCGCTGACGTCGGCCGCGGAGGCCGAGCCGGACAGCGATCCGAAATTCCCCGCCAGGTCCGGGGCGACATAGAGGACGTGAAGCGTCGCGCCAAACGTCCGAGCCAGCTCACGGCCGTAGGTCAACGCCACGCCGGCGGGTTCTCCCATGTCGGTCGCCACCAGCACGTTCTTCAGTCGAATCATGATCGCTCTCCAGAAACCGGTCGCCGATGCCAGCCGTGCGAGGCCTCGAGCACCCCGTCAAAAGCCGGCGCGCCGCCTCAGCGCCGGTGAGTCCTTGCGCGCTGCTCTGCAGACTCACCAGCGCCGCCTCGGCCTCGATCTGGTGGATGTTCATGGAACCTCACGAACGTCGTCCGGGCCGCGAACCGCAGCGCGAACGCGCGCTTCATTGCCTGGAGCTTCAGGCGCTGCAGCGTGAATCGCCGATCCGACAGGCTCGCGCACTCTTCGGGCAGCAGGACGAGCGAGACGTGCACGTTCGGCGCGCAGCCGATCGGCAACCGCTGCTCCATGCAGGATTCGTACAGTCTGCGGAACACCGGCACGAGGTCATCAGCACGTGGCGGAGGAAGATCCTGATAGTCGGTCCCGCGTAGCGGCCGGAACACGCACACGGTCGGAATGGCGCCGACCGACGTGATCCACTCGATCGCGCGGATGGAGGACGCCGGCGGCTCGAGGCCCGCGATGATCTCTCCGTTCGTCACCCACGGCTCTGATTGCGGGCCATAGGCACCGAGAGTCGCGCAGTAGCGGATCGCATCGAGATACCGATCCAGCCCGTAGGTGGCATGTTTTCCAGGACAGACTTCGCGGAACCGTGCGGGGTCGAAGATCTCGAAGCAGAACGACACGCGATTCACACCTAGCTCGCGCAGCTCGTGATACCACCGCAGATCGTTGTGCGGCGGTGTCTGCACTCCGACCAGCAACCCGAACTCCCGTTTGATTCTGCGGATATAGGGTTTCAAGATGTCGAGGTAGGTCTCGCCATCGTAGTGCCCCGTGTTGAAGTCGACGTAGGTGATGCCCGACTCGCGCCGCGCTGCGGCCACGACGTCCATCACCTCGTCTACTGACTTCACCGCGTCGTCCATCCCTAAGTTCAGTCCGACCGAACAGAATTTGCAGTTGACGCGATCCGGTTTCTTCACCCAGAAGTCGCACACGCGCGCCGGGTAGATTCCCAGGTACGTTCCCTGAAGTGTTCCGACGCGCGTCATCGGTTTGCCGCTCGCCGTGCGTGCGTCGTACCAGGCCGGTCGCGGGGAGAGCTGCACGCGCGCGACGTCATCGCCATTGCGGCGTAGCACGTAGTGCCCGTTCGCGCGATGGAGGACGTACGGCGATCGCCGCGCGAACGACTCGACGACGGGAACGTTGGTCCACAGGCCTCCGGGCAGCACGATCTCGAGGCCGCTGCCGAGGCCTGCCCGCGTGCGCATGATCTGACGGCCGCCGTCGTCGTGGATCAGGCACGACTCGTCCACCTGCATGCCCTGGCAGTACAAGTCGAGTTTCAGGAGCGCCGGCGTTATCGGCATACCTCAGCCTGCGGTGCGAGCCTTCCGAACCACCTTCCACCGCCCGCCGGTCTCGGCCGCGCCATTGGCGTATCTGGTCGTAAAGGTCCCTTCGATCTCGTGGCCTTTGAGCCGTCCGCGAAACGTCGCCCTGGCCCCGGTCCTGCGAGCGGGATCCCAGTACGGATCGAGCTCGCCGCTGATCATTCCGTCCGCCGCATCCACAAACCGGACACTCAGTGCCCGTGCGACGTGAACGGGTTCCCCAGCTGCTGAGTGGACCTCAGTTCCTTGATAAGGCTGGTAGGCCCGATCGGTGCCTTCGGGAACCATGAGCACGTCACCGTGGGCATGGTTCTCGCCGGCCACGAGTCTGAACGTGATCGTCCCGCTCCGGTTGTGATCGCGGTCACCGATGTACTCGCCCCACCACTCGCCAGTGAGGGCTTCGAGATCCGCCGGGCTGCCGTACAACTGGATGGGCGGCGCGACATACGTGCAGCTCCAACTGAGGGCGAGCGCAAGCGCTCCGAGACACGTGCGGACAATTGCAGACACGACGCCCTCCTCCCGCACAAGGAGCAACTGTCATGCCGGCCACACTCTGGCGGGTTCCGTCGGGAAACTCGAGGGTTTCTGGTGGCGCGCGGGAACTTCCCAATGGGTCGGCGGACTATTCCACAGGGCAGTCGTCCCTTGGCGGCCGTGCCGGCCGATTGTCGAAGCGCATGGCGGCGACCCGCGGCGCCTCACGCCGCATCGGCGTTCGATTCGGGTGAGGGCTTCCTGTCGGGCAGGTCAGTGAGCGTCGCCTCGGTGAGCAGCAGGATACCCGCGACCGAGACGGCGTTCTCGAGCGCCGTGCGCACCACCTTCGTCGGATCGATGATGCCCGCCTCCACCAAATCGACGTACGTGCCCGTGCTCGCGTCGAATCCGGTCGCGCCCGTGCCTGCCCGCATGCGATCGACAACCACGCCGGCATCGACGCCGGAGTTGGCGGCAATCTGCCGCGTGGGCGTTTCGAGCGCGCGCCTGAGGATCAACATGCCGGTGCGCTCGTCGCCGGACGAGGCGGCGGCCTCGCGTTCGACGTCGTCGATCGCACGGAGGAGCGCCAGCCCGCCGCCGGGGACGACGCCCTCGGCGATGGCCGCCTTCGTCGCGCTGATGGCGTCCTCCAGGGCCTCGCGGCGGCTCTTCATCTCGGCTTCCGATGGCGCGCCCACGCGGATGACGGCGACACCGCCGGTCAGACGCGCCAGACGTTCTTCGAGCTTTTCGCGATCGTAGTCGGACTTGGTCTCGCGGATTTGTTCACGCAGCTCGTTGGCCCGGCCGGTGATGGCGTCTTTCGATCCGCGGCCGCCGACGATCGTCGTCGCGTCCTTGTCGGCGACGAGGCGGCTGGCCTGGCCGAGGTCGCCGAGCGTGACGTTCTCGAGCTTCACGCCCAGCTCGCCCGCGATGAGTCGTCCGCCGGTGAGGATGGCAAGGTCCTCCAGCATCGCGCGCCGGCGATCGCCGAAGCCCGGCGCCTTGACCGCCAGACACGGCAGCACGCCGCGAATCTTGTTGACCACGAGTGTCGCGAGCGCTTCCCCTTCGACCTCGTCGGCGACGATCGCGAGGGCCCGGCCGCTCTTCGCGATCTGTTCCAGCAGCGGCAGCAGGTCGGTCATCGTCGCGATCCTCTTCTCGTAGATGAGGATCAGCGGATCGTCGAGCACCGCCTTCATCTTCTCCGGATCGGTCACGAAGTAGGGGGAGAGATACCCCCGATCGAGCCGCATGCCCTCCACGACCTCGACCGTCGTCTCCGTACCCTTGGCCTCCTCGACCGAAGTCGTGCCTTCGGCGCCGACGCGCTCGAGCGCATCGGCCACGAGGTCGCCGATCGCCGCATTGTTGTGAGCGGAAATCGTCGCGACCTGTGCGCGTTCCTTGCGGCTCGCGACCGGCCGCGACAGCGCGCGCACGCGCGCGATGGCCGCGGCGAGACCGCGCTCCAGCCCCCGCTTGAGATCGATCGCGCTCGCCCCGGCCGCGATGTTCCTCACGCCCTCCGCGTAGATCGTGGCCGCGATGAGCGTCGCGGTCGTCGTCCCGTCGCCGACGAGATCGCCGGTTCGCTCCGCCGCCTGCCGAATCACCTGCGCGCCAAGATTCTCCTCGGGATCCTCGAGGTCGAACTCCTTGGCAATGGTGACGCCGTCGTTGCAGACGATGGGACGCCCCCACTTCTTCTCGATCAGGACGCACTTGGATTTCGGGCCGAGCGTGACGCGGACGGCATCAGCCAGCGCCGTCACGCCGCGCAGGACTTTCTCACGCGCGCTGGATTGAATCAGGAAGTGCTTGTGGGCCATGCTGAACTCACAGTCTCCGACCGGCGTCCACCCGTCGCGAAGCCGGTCTCTCTCGCGTTGATCGAGCAGAAGCCGTGCCACTGCGGGAAGGAGGAAAGGTCAGGGCGTTCAGCGGGTTGCGGACGGTCACTGCGGAACTCTTCGCACCCGCGCACTCTTTCACACCGGTTCGGCGGCGGCCTCCGCACCTTCTGCGGCGAGCCGCAGGAAGGCTCGGCGTCGGCGAACCGGCAAAGGGACACAGGAAGCGGTACACGATCTGCTTTCTTATGCGGCGCGGTGTCCGACTGCATTCCGTGGAGGGTCTGAACGACCCGCCGTATGTCACCGAGGTCTTCCCGATTGGGGACGCCGCGAGCTGTGCCAGGAAGGATCAAAAAGTGCCGCAGTACTACAACGCAGAAGTGATGTTACGAAACGTTGGGCGGCACGGAGGCGAGGGTGCTTTTTCAGACATGGAGGTTCCGATGATAAGACGTCTTTCGCTTGGCGCGCCGATCCTGCTGTTACTCTCGTCCACATCGTCGACGGGATCGTTCAACCCGGTGGCCGATGTCGTGGCGCAAGCCCCGTCATCCCAGAGCCAGCAGCCGCGTGAACAGTCTCCACTGAATATGCAAAGCATGATGAAGATGCACGAGCAGATGATGGCGGAGATGAAGGCCGCTGACAGCAAGCTCGATGCGCTCGTCAAGGAGATGAACACCACAACTGGTGATGCCAAGCTCAACGCGGTGGCGACCGTCGTTGCGGAGCTCGTTCGTCAGCACAGATCCATGCACGAGCGGATGGGCCAGATGCATCAGCAGATGATGGGCGGGCGCGGCATGATGATGAACAAATGATCGCCACACGGCCGCAGCAGCGCGCCGGCATCCTGCGGCTTTTCGAGAGGCGTGTCCTGCACCTGAATCATGGCGCGGCTCACGCATGAACGAGGATCTCATTCAGCGATTCGCTTCGATGCAAACGCCCGATCACGTCTGCCAGGAGCGGCGCGACCGTCACGACCGTCACTGGCAGCGGCAGATCGGCACGTTGCGGCACGGTGTCGGTCGTGATGAGGCGTCCAATCGGCAGCCCGCCGAGCACCTCCGCGCTCGCGCCGACGAACAACCCATGCGAGACGACCACCGTGATATCCGGGAGGCATCCAGCCGCCAGCAGCGCCCGGACCGCGGCGGCGATCGTGTGGCCGGTGCTGATCATGTCGTCCACGATGATGGGCGCGCGGCCGCGCACGTTTCCAACGAGCTCGCGGACCTGGACGGCTTCCGGACCGGTTCGGGTCTTGTGGATCGACGCCATCGGCAGGGTCAGCAGCGCCGAATAGCGCTCGGCCAGACCGACCGCACCGAGGTCGGGCGCGACGATGACCGCGTTGTCAGGCGGGCGCCCCAGGCCGGCGGCCAGCAGATCCACGGCGCTCACGTGCTCGACCGGCATCGGGAACAACCCCTCGGTCGCCGGCGTGTGCAGGTCGACGGCGACGACCCGTCCGACGCCGGCGGTCGCCATCAGATCGGCCACCAGCCGCGCCGCAATGGGTTCCCGGCCGGTGACGCGGCGGTCGTGGCGCGCATAGCCGAAGTACGGCACGACCGCGGTGAGCCGATCGGCGCCGGCTCGCCGGCAGGCATCGGCAAAGAGCAACAACTCGAGCAGGTGATCGGCCACCGGCGGTGAGGTCGGCTGAATCACGAACACGTCGCGATCGCGAACGCTGTCGTGGACCTCGAGATGCCGCTCGCCGTCCGGAAACACCCGGGTAAGACAGGCGCCAAGCGGAACGCCGAAGGCGCGCGCGACACTTACGGCCAGCACCGGATTACCCGATCCGGCGAACAGAGAAAGGGTCGAGTAGTACGGAGTCGTCATGACAGCCACCCCGTGCTCGTCGAAGCCTGTCGTTCACTTGCGGCCTCGTGCGCTTCCTCACAGGATCGGCACCTGCCGGCTGCCGGCAGTGCTCTGAGGCGGTTCGGGGCGATCTCTGCGCCGCAGTCAACGCAGCGTCCGTAGGTGCCCTCGTCCAGTTGCCCGAGGGCGCGATCGATCTCCTGCATCATCTCGCTGCGGAGGGCGAGCAGCGCGAGATCGACGTCGGCCCGCATGTCAGCATCGCTTCGCTCCGCGACGTCGGCGACCACGCCCGCCTCGTCATCAGCGTCATCGCGCACCGCGTGCCTCGTGCTTCGTGCGGCCTGCGCCAGGCGTTCCCGCTCGGATTCGAGCATGGATCGAAGCGCCTGCGTTCGGGGAAACGTGGGTGGCCGGGTGGTCATCGTCATGGGAACCTCCGACATCGCCCTCCCGGACTGCAAGTCGCGGGCCGCCCGGAGTCGCGTCGCGCGGCGGCCAGACGCGCGCCCCGGCGGAGACGTGAGACAGCGGCGCGGAGAAAACCACTCCCCGCGCGGGAAATCCCACAGCGGCTCACCGCGCCACGACGCGCATCCCGGCGGCGAGCGAATCGCCGGGATAGAGCACGGCACGTTCGCCTTCGGAGACGCCGTCCAGCACCTGCACGTGCCGATCGCCTCGAGCGCCGAGCGTGATCGATCGCTTCGACAAGGCGGCCGTCGGCCACGACGAACGTGGCCCATCCGTCGCCGTCGCGAAACACGCTGCTCGTCGGGACCTGCAGCACTGACGGGCTGCTCCCAGATCACGATCCGGACGCTGACGCGGAATCCGTCGCCGAGCGGCGGGGGCGCATCCGTGAGCTGGTTGAAGCTGACGACGACGTTGACGCGCTGCTCCTCCACGCCGAGCGCCGAGACCTTCACGAAGCCGGCGGGCTCAACCCGGTCGACGGTGCCGTGCAACATCGTCGTCGCCGCCCCAGCCCACGATGTCCACGCGCGCGCCAGGCTGCACCTTCACGGCGTCGGTGGTCAGCAGATCGGCGACCACCTCGAGGTCCGCGAGCGTGCCGAGCTCGACGAGCGGCGCGCCGGCGGCGACGACGGCCTCGCTTTCCCGGACACGCCGCAGCAGCAGCCCGACGATCGGCGACCGCACGACGATCGGCTGGCCGCGGCGGCCCGATTCGCTCGAGAGCAGGACCGCCTGCGCTTCAGCGATGTCGAACTCGGCCGCCCGGACGGCGAACGCCGCGGCCCCGGTCGCCTGCTCGGCGGCGCGCTGGCGGGTCGTGGCGATCTCGACCGATTCACGTGATCCCACGCCCGTGTTGAAGAGCGTCTTCGCGCGCGCGAGGTCGTCGGCGGTGCGCTGCTGCTCGATGACCGCGCGCTCCTGTTCGGCCCGGGCGCGCCCGGCGGCCGCTTCGGCCGCTCGGACGCGCGCCTCCGCGCTCGCTCGAGTGCGCGCGTCGATGGGCGCGGGCGGCGCCGGGTCGATGGTCGCCACCGTCTCGCCACGCCTGACGACGTCACCGGGCCGCAGGTCGATGCGGCGTACTGTGCCGGTGACGGGCGACGAGACCACGAACCGCCGGCGCAGCCGCGTCGCGCCCTCTTCTTCGATGACGACCTGCAGCGGACCGCGCGAGACCGGCGCCACGTCGACCGCCACCGGCGCCGGGCCGAAGGTGCCGCGCGCTCGCGAACGCCTCGTTCACGAGCGCCTCGTCGTCCCGCCCCGGCGCCGGATCGCGCCCGGCGCGGATCAGCACGTCGTTCAGCATCCCGTCGCGCGGCAGCGCGAGCGAGACGAGACGGCCCGTGAGCGGCTCGGTCTCGCCGGGCACATCGAGCGTGACGTCGACGACCACGCGCACATCGGCTTGCGCGACGCCCTCGATGGCCGCGAGCCGCGACTGCAGCGACAGCGGTGCTCGCTTGACCGCCGAAAAGGCGTCCGCGAAACGGCTCCGCCCGTAGTAGTCGGCCATCGTCCACTCCAGCGAATCGAACGTGCCGAAGTAGGCGACGAACATGGCGATGCCCGCGGCGAGGACCAGCGCGATGGCCAGGGCCTGTCCTCGCATGTGCGCCAGATCGCGGAGCAGCTTGCGGTTGAGGGCGCGCATCGGATCACCAGTGGAGATCGCACGCCCGCAGGCGCGTGGTATTGCGCCGTTCGCTCGTGATGGCGCCATCAGCGAGCGTCAGGACGCGGTCGGCCATATCCGCCACGCTCGAGTTGTGGGTGATGACGATGGTCGTCGTACCGAGCTCGCGCGCGACGCGATCGATCGCATCCAGCACGATGACGCCAGTCGCCAGATCGAGCGCGCCGGTCGGTTCGTCGCACAACAACACCGTCGGGCGCTTTGCGATCGCGCGGGCGATCGCGACACGCTGCTGCTCGCCGCCCGAGAGCTGCGAAGGAAAGTGATCCCGCCGTTGCTCGAGACCGACGAGCGTCAGCGCGTCATCGGGCGGCAACGGACGATCGACGATGTCGGTGACGAGCGCGACGTTCTCGCGCGCGGTGAGACTGGGAATCAGGTTGTAGAACTGGAAGACGAACCCGACGTGATGGCGCCGATAGAGCGTGAGTGCCCGTTCGTCGGCGTGTGACAGGTGGTGATCGGCATACGTCACGTCGCCGGAGGTCGGCGTGTCCAGCCCGCCGATGATATTGAGCAGCGTCGACTTGCCGCTGCCCGACGGTCCGAGCAGCACCACGAACTCGCCGGGCCGCACTTCGAGGGACACGCTCCGGAGCGCGCGCACCTCCAAGTCGCCCATGCGGTAGGTCTTGGAAACCCGATCGAGCCGAAACGCCGCCGTCCGGCCGTTGACCATCGAAGCCACACCGCGGGAAGTGCAACTCACCTGCCGGACTCGCGTGGGCCGTTTGTGGTCCGGTCGGCCGAGAACTGCTTCCCGCGTGCGGGATTTCACGCGCCGCCGCGTAGTTTTCTGGCGAGCTCAGGCGACGTTGGCCCGTTGGATGACTTCCGGCTCGACGCGGACCGGCGTCAAGAGCGACGAGGAGACAAGACAGGCACGCTCGACCCGTTCGAGGAGCCTCGTGACCCGGTCGAGCGGGATCTCGTCTGCCACGACGAGCTGCGGACGCAGCACGATGTCCGTGAACTTGACCACGCCCTGCTCCCGATCCACCGTACCGTCGACGATCAGGTCGAGACTCAGGAACTCGATTCGCGCTGCTCGCGCGATCGCGCGAAGCGTGAACAGATAACAGCCTTCAATCGCCGCCAGGAACAGGTGCTCAGGAGTCCAGGCATCGCCCGGCCCGCCGAACTCGACGGGCGGCGCCGCCCTCAGATCGGCCAGGCCGGCGGCGCCGATGCGTGCGTATCCCATCGGGCCGCCCGAGAGTCGCGCCGAGTAATGATGCGGCAGGGGTGTCATGGTGTCCCTCCCGTCGTCGCCGTACAACATCGCGGTTGAAAACGAGCCGGCGATCCGCCGTCAGCCGCGTCGCGAGCGTCGTCTCCGCAGATGCCTCCTATCAAGAGGCGTGGTGCCTCGGCCTCAGCGCCCGGACCAACGCGCCGCCGGGGCCTTCCCGCCGTGGCGGGAGCACATGGCGGCACGTGTTGCCGTCCGAGTCGCGTGAGGACCGAGTGACCGCTGCCGCGCGCTCGCGGGCGCGACCGTTCGGCCGACGCCAGCTCGTCCACCCGTTCAAGTAGCAGAAGTAGTGCCAGCACGATCTGACGCGTCGCCCGATGCGATGACTGCTGCCGGAGTGCGCGGCAAGCGCGATCGTCGTGCCCCGCTGCTGGAAATCCCGCAGGTCTGCCGGGATTTCCGACCGCATCTGGAATCGCAGCCGATCTCCTCCGGCTGCGGTCGGGCCTCTCGGGGCATAGGTCTTGCTCTGGGTGGGTCGGAGGCAATATGACTCGACGTCATCTGATCCGTTTCGCGGCCGTCGTGCTGGCCGGCGCAACGCTGCTGATTCCAGCGCGTGCGACCGCGCAGGTTCTCACGGCCGGCATCAAAGGCGGTATGAACGCCGCGAATGTCACGTTCACCGTACCGGACTCCTCGTTCTCGGTCAGCCCGAAGATGCGGCCGGGCATGGTCATCGGCGGGTTCCTGGCCACAGACTTCAACGCACGGGCCGGCCTCGTCATCGAGGGTTTCTTCAGTCAGAAGGGCGCCACCATCGAGCAGTCGGTGCCCGGCTTCACGGCCAAGACCGAGGTGCGAGTCAACTACGTTGAGTTCCCGATCCTCGGGAGTGTCAACCTGAAGGGATCAGATGCGGTGACCGTGCGCATCCTCGGTGGCCCAGTCTTCGGCTTCAAGGCCAGCGACGCTGTCGAGGACACCGAGAATGGTGTCGTGCAGCCCAACACAGAGGATCCGGACATCAAGGGCAACGACATCGGCCTCGCGCTCGGCCTGTCAGCAGAATTCAAGATGTTCCTGATCGATGCGCGCTACACGTGGGGCTTCGTGAACCTCAACAAGACCACGGCCAGCGATGAACCAGAAGTCAAGAACCGGACATTCACCGTGATGTTCGGCGTCGCGTTCGGGAAGTAGTCACGTTGTTGCCGATCGACGGCTCGGGCCGTGCGCCGGGCGAGACACGACGAGCTTCGAGAGCTTCCGGAGCTTGCGGCCAAACTCCCGCCCGCGCGAAGATCCGTGTGCAGCAATCTTGCAGAGCCCACTGGTGCCCAGCATGCTTCACGTCACCATTGACGGCCGGCGCGCCACGTGCCCCGACGGGAGCACGGTGCTCGACGCCGCGCGGCAGCTCGGCGTCGAGATCCCGACGCTCTGTCACGACGATCGCCTGGTCCCGTCGGGGGCGTGCCGTCTGTGCCTCGTGGAAATCGCCGGCGCCGCCAAACCGGTCGCCGCCTGCGCCGCGGTGGTGCATGAGGGCATGGAGATTCGCACCACGTCGCCGGCGCTGGAGGCCGCACGTCAGGCGGTCCTCCAGTTACTGGCGAGCGAGTATCCCGCGGCGGCCGTCGCGCAATCGCCGGAGAAACCCTTCCATCGACTTCTCGCGGAGCGAGGGGTGGCCGCTGGAGCGTCAGGCCCGCTCGCAGGAATCGCCGACGAGTCGCATCCCTACATCCGCGTCGACATGTCGCAGTGCATCGACTGCTACCGGTGCGTGCGCATTTGCGACGAGGTGCAGGGGCAGAACGTCTGGCATCTCTGGGATCGCGGGGTCGACACCGTCATTCATCCGGCCGGCGACAGTCTGCTGATGAGTCCATGCGTTGGCTGCGGCGCATGCGTGGACACGTGCCCGAGCGGCGCGCTCGAGGACCGAAGCCTCATCGATCGCGGTCAGGCCACATCGTGGACGCGATCGATCTGTCCCTACTGCGGCGTTGGCTGCGAACTGGACTACGGGACCCGCGACGGACGGATCGTGACGGCCCGTCCCGTGCTCGACGCGCCAGCCAATCACGGGCACGCGTGCGTCAAGGGCCGGTACGCCTTCGACTTCGTCGACGCGCCGGACCGGGTGATGGTCCCGCAACTCCGCACGGGGACGTCGTGGCGTCCGGCGTCCTGGACCGACGCCATCGACGCCGTGGCCGACCGACTGCGCAGCGTGATCGATCGCTATGGTCCCGACGCCGTCGGCGTCCTGGGATCGGCGCGGGCGACGAACGAGGAGAACTATCTCACGCAGAAGTTCGCCCGGGTCGTCATCGGCACGAACAACGTCGACTGCTGCGCGCGCGTCTGTCATGCGCCGAGCGCGGCGGCGCTGAAGGCCATGCTCGGCACAGGTGCGGCGACCAACGGCTTCGACGACATCGACGAGGCGCGCACGATCCTCGTCGTCGGCGCCAACCCCACGGAGAATCACCCTGTCGTCGGCGCCCGAATCCGCCGGGCCGCGCGGCGCGGCGCGCGACTAATCGTCGTCGATCCCAGACGCATCGAGCTGGCGACCGAGCCCGGTGCGATGCACCTCGCCCTGCGGCCGGGCTCGAACCTGCCGCTGCTCAACGCGATGGCGCAGACCGTGCTCGCGGAGGGCCTCGCCGACACGGTGTTTCTCGAGGAGCGAGTCGATCGGCTGGCCGAATTTCGCGAGTTCGTCTCCGGCTGGACCCCCGAGCGCGCGGCGTCGATCTGCGGCGTGCCGGCGGACGAGATCAGAAAAGCCGCGCGGCTGTACGCGACCGGCGCTCCCGCGATGATCGTTCACGGGCTCGGGATCACCGAGCACGTGCAGGGCACCGACGGGGTCAGCGCGCTCGTCAACCTGGCGCTCCTGACCGGGAATCTCGGCCGCGTCGGCGCGGGGGTGAACCCGCTTCGCGGCCAGAACAACGTCCAGGGCGCCGCGCAGATGGGCTGCGACCCGACGACGCTGACCGGAGGGGTCGCTCTCGACGCCGCGCGCAATCGATTCGAAGCGACCTGGGGGCAGCCCGTGCCGCGCCGGCACGGCCTGAAGCTGCTCGAGATGATGGACGCGGCGCTTGCCGGGCGCCTCAAAGCGCTCATCGTCATCGGCTACGACATCGCGCTCACCAACCCCGGGGAGGCGCGGACCCGGCGCGCGCTGGAGTCGCTCGACCTGCTCGTCGTGCAGGATCTCTTCCGCACCGAAACGGCGGCCCTCGCGCACGTCTTCCTCCCCGCGCAGTCGACGTTCGAAAAGGACGGGACCTTCATGAATGCCGAGCGGCGGGTCCAGCGCGTGCGGCAGGTGATTGCACCGAGAGGCGAGTCGAGATCGGACGCCCGGATCCTCTGCGATCTCGCATCTGCGCTCGGCGCCGGCGGGGCATTCCAGTACCGGGACGCCGAGGACATCTGGGACGAGATTCGGACGGTCTGGCCCGACGTCGCCGGGATGAGCTACGGCCGGCTTGACGTGCGTGGTCTCCAGTGGCCGTGCCGCACGGACGCGCACCCCGGAACCAGCCGGCTGTACGAGCAGGGATTTCCGGGCGGCCGCGCTGCCCTGCGGTGCATCGACCACCACCCGACGGACGAGCGCGTGACCGGCGACTTTCCGTTCCTGCTCACCACGGGGCGGACGCTCTATCAATTCAACGCCGGCACGATGACGGCGCGCACGCCGGACCAGGACCTGCGCCCGGCCGATACGCTCGATCTGTGCTCGTCGGACGCGGCGAAGCTGGGCGTGAGCGAGGGTCAGGCGGTGCGCGTGACGAGCCGGCACGGCGAGACGATCCTGCCGGTTCGGCTGACCGACGCGGTCCCGGCCGGCGTGGCCTTCGCCACGTTTCATACGGCCACGGCCTTCATCAATCGCGTGACGTCTGAAGTGCGCGATCCGGTCGGCACGCCAGAGTACAAGATCACGGCAGTCCAACTCGCGCGGGTCGACCGCTGAGCGATCCGGCCGACAGGGACGCGCTCGACCGGAATGTGCGGTGTGCTGATCGGGTGTCGAGAATCCCTCGCCCCAGCAGGATTATTTCGCAGCGGCGACGAAAGGTCGGCAGGTCTGAGCGGCTGACAGCCGCGGAGTGACCGATCCGCCTTTGGCAAGACTCATGCTGCTCCAGATGCAGCCTGGCGCATTTTCTTGCGGAGGGCAGCATGCGAATAAGGGCGAGGTTTCTCGCTGTGTCGGGAGTCGGAATGTTGCTCATGCTGGGGGCGGCCTCGGCTTCGGCCCAGGACAGGCCTCCGCCAATCATCGAGGCGGTGACGGGCTACGCGGGCTTCGTCGACGAGAACTGGATCGATCGCACCATGATCGGGGCGGGCGCACGGGTGTTCGTCACGTCGCGGATTGCGATCGGACCAGAGTACGTCTACCTGCACGGCGCGCGCGACGAGCACGATTGGACGCTTACCGGCAACGCCACGATTGACCTCCTGGTCGAACGAGGTCCTGCGCGACGCCGTGTCGTCCCGTACATCACCGTCGGCGGCGGCTATCTACGTCAGACGACACAGATCCCCCGCGGTCCGTATACGTCGGCTGAAGGCACCCTCTCGGGCGGGCTCGGCGCCCGGATTGCCCTCGGGCAGCGGTTCTTCGTCGCGCCGGAGTTTCGGATGGGCTATGAGCCGGAGGTTCGGATCGGCGTCACGATCGGCATCCGTGGGCGGAAAGGCTGACTGGAGCCAGGTCGTTCGCTACACGTGGGGCACTTCCTCGGTACCGCCCGCACCGCCAATACCGCTTCGGGCCGAGCTGGCGTGCCGTCAGCGCCTCTTCTGCCATGGGCTACGCGCTCAGCGATTCGAGCCGAACCACGTCGTTCTTGAGGCGCTGGCGAAGCACGTTCCCTGCTGCTCGCAGCACCTCGTCTGGCTCTCGTGACGCATCGATCCGATGCCAGATGATGGGGCCCGTATCTCGACCGAGCTGGCCCCTGATCACCGCGGCATCGGCATCGGATGCATCCAGCCGACGTTGTTCGGATCGAGCGACCAGTGCCGATTCGGGCGCCTCGAGCCACATGCCAACAAACGGTACGTGCGCGGCGGCGGCCACGCGCTCGATCGCCTCCCGATCGGCGGCGCCTGCGTACACGGCGTCCACGATCGCCGCCTGGCCGCCAGAAACCACTTGGGCTGCGCGCAGCGCCATCGTGGCGTACACCCGTCGGGTGGTGTCCACCGTGTATCCCTCCGCGCCGAGCCGTTGGAGCGGATCCACGCCGCACAGTTGCTTGCGCGTCTCGTCACTCCGAATGAACACCGCCCCGGGGACTGCTCCGACGAGCGGTGCGAGCGCTCTCGCGACCGTGGATTTGCCGGAACCTGAGAATCCGCCGACAGCGATGAGGCACGCCGGCGGCGGATGCAACAACCGCTGCGCCATCGCCAGGTAGTCCCGGGCCAGGCTCCGAAGCTCGCGCCTGCGCTGTGGATCGGCTTGCAGATTGGCGGCGGTAGCGCTCGTCTTCGCCCGCACGGCGGCGCGACAGGCGAGGAACAACGCGAGAAGTGGCACTCCTTCAAGATCGGTCGTCTCAGTCAGGTAGCCGTTCCACACGACGTTCGCATGGCGCGGAAGCTGGCGCCGCCAGAGGTCCATCAGCAGGAACGCCAGATCGTACAGCACGTCAGTGCACGCGATTTCGTCGTTGAACTCAATCGCATCGAACAGCGTCGGACGGCCGTCGAGCAGAACGATGTTGCGCAGGTGCAGGTCACCGTGACACTGGCGGACGAAGCCGCCCTCGCGCCTCGCATCGAGCAGGCCGCGGTGGCGCTCGAGCTCTTCTTGCGCCGCGCTGGTGAGGTCAGTACACACAGCGGGATCCAGGATGTCGGCTCCGTGCTCGGTGAACCCTGCCGCGTTGCCGTCAACGACCCACGCCATTCCCGCAGCTCCGCCATGGTCCGACCGGTGCTCGGCCCTCTCATGCAACTCGGCGATGGCCGTCGCAAGCGGACGCATCAGGGCCAGATCCAGCGCTTCTCGCGCGGCGAGCCGATCGAAGAGCCCGTCCTGATCGAAACGGACCATCTCGACGAGCCAGTCCACCGGCGTGCCGGATCCGCCGAGCCTCAACGATCCATCGGGCTGCCGCGTCACCGCCACCGCTCCACGATAGAGGGTCGGCGCCGCACGTCGATTGATCCGCACTTCAGCCTCGCACATCGCCCTTCGCCGATCGATGGTGGAGAAGTCCAGGTAGTCGTACCGGACGGCGCGTTTGAGCTTCCACGCACCCCTGCCGGCGAGAAACACGATGGACGCGTGTGTCTCGATGCGCTCGACGGCCGACCCACCGTGCGTTGAGGGTGACGCCAGGAACGTGACGACCTCGGACTGGTCTTCGGTGATCATCGAGTACTCCTGCCAAGGTGAACCACGGCCACTGTGGCCTCGGACGTCAACTCGACTCGAACGTTGAACGGGCTGTTGATCGGGTTGAGGGTGTCACACATCCAGCGCGCGTCCTGTGTCGCGCCGCGACTCCCGATTCGCGGCGATCGACTTCCTGCACCATCTCCGCTACGGATCATCGTGCCGCTTCAATGCCTCATCCAGCGGCGCGTCCCGCCGATAGATGTCCTCGACGAAATACATCGCGCCGTCCTCGGGCAGGACGACGGCCGTCGTGTAGAACAGCACAATCCGAACAGGCCGATCGAGATCGACGCGGCGCGAGAAACTGGTGGACGCCGCGAGGGCGACCTGCTGCCGATCCCACGCCACGGGATCGTCGAGCGCCCACTCGGCGAGCGCAATTGGATCTTCGACGCGGACGCAACCATGACTGAAGTCGCGCCGCGATCGCGCGAAGAGCGACTGGCCCGGCGTGCCATGCAGATAGACGTTGTTGGCATTCGGAAACACGAACTTGATGAGACCCAGCGCGTTGTCCGGACCCGGGACCTGGCGAATCCGCAACGTTCCAGAGCGGACGAGAGCCAGGTTGGCGCGGGTCTCCGGCATCAGCTGCGCGTCGTCACCGCGGACGATCTCCATGCCGTGCGTTCGCAAGTAGCCCGGGTCGCGCGCGACGGCCGGCAGGATCTCCTGACGGGCGATCGATCCAGGTACGTTCCAGTACGGCGCGAACACCAGGTACTCCAGCGTGTCGAGGAGCACCGGCGTCTCGGTCACGGCGCCGCGGCCGACGATGACCTTCATCGAGAGCGCCGGTGACACGCCCTCGCGGGCGTTGTCCCACGCCCAGAGACGGAACATCGGGATGGCGATCGCAATGACCCGCTCCTCGGAAAAACGCGGCAGCCACCGCAGCCGCTCGAGCGCGAGCTCGATCTGACGCACCCGCCACGCGAGCGGCACCTGCAGCGCGCTCCATGTCGCCTTCCCGATGACGCCGTCTTCCACAAGACCATGTCGCCGCTGGAAATGCGTCACACCTTCGGCGAGCCCGCTGCTGTAGACCGACGCCGGCGGCGGCGGGGCAGTCGATGGCAGATCACCCAGCGCGACGAGCCGACGGTGCAGCGCGCCGGCCCCGGCGTAGCGCTGTCCCGCCCGGACTGGCACGGTCGCTGGAGCCGGCAGGTCCAAGCGCAGGGCCGCATCGCCGGAGAGCGTCCGGTACGAGGCCAGCGCGCCCCGCAACGCGCCGTACTGCGCCAGCGGAGGAGCCAGCTCTTCGGGGATGGATGAGATCCGGCCGCGGGCGAGTGCCGAACGAAGGACTGCAGGGAGACCGAGACTCCCGGATGGGCCGCTCATCGGAAACCGCAGCGTGCGAGGGTCGATGCGGCCGGCCCGCAACTCGCGCATGTACCTCAGCATCGCCAGACTCAGACTGACATCGAACGCAGCCAAGTCACCTGCGCGCGCCTCCCGAGACGCGTCGATCGTCGCGGCGAGTGCGCGCAGTCGCTCAGAGAGATAGTCGGCCGGCCTCAGACCCTCCTCGGCCGATCTGGCCAGCAGGTCGAGCGCAGTCCGCGACTCCGGAGTCAGCCCGCCGACGACATCGGTCCAGAGCAAGGCGCCCGTTGCGTGATAGAGCGCGCGCAGGTCCTCACAGACGGCGGTCTCAACGCTGGAGGTTTCGGCTGTGGTGATTTCCAGGTCAAGTGCCGCGGCGATCTCCTGATTCCGGCCGTGCTGCCCGCCAAGGGGCGGCACGGCCGACACCAGGACGCTCGAGGCGCAAGCCGCGATGGCCACCAGGACGAAGTGCGCGATCCGATAGTGCTTCATGGACCTCACCAGGCTCTCGGGACGAGGCCGCCCCTTGCCTAGTCGCGCGCAACCGTTTCTTGAAGTGCGTCAGCGCGAACGAATTCGTGCTCGGGGTGCCGAACGGTGAGGACGGGACAGGGAGCCGATCGGACGACGCGCTCAGCCACGCTGCCGATCACGAAGTGCGCGACACGACCTCGGCCATGCGTTCCCACGACGATGAGGTCGGCATGCTCGTCACGGGCGTACTTCACAATCGCGTGCGCGGTGCGCCGGGACGTGACGACGGTGGTCTTCGCCTGGAGGACTTGCCGATCCTGGGCAGTGAGCCACGCGTCCAGGCGCTGCCGGGCGTTGTCCTCCAGTTCGGCCTGAAGCCCTCCGAGCTCCGGCACATCCCCCGACCACGAGCCGAAGTTCCCGCGAAGATCCGTGGCGACGTACAGCACGTGAAGTCTCGCGCCAAACGTTCGCGCGAGCTCGCGGCCGTAGACCAAGGCGACCTCAGCCGGCTCGCCAAAGTCGGTCGCCACCAGGACGTTCTTCAGCACGACCATCATCGTTCTCCTCGACGGAGGCCGACCGCTCCGATGTGGGGCCTCGAACTTCAGTCGAGCAGAAGGCGTGCCAAGACGCTCGCGCAGGAGTCGGGAGAACACACCCACTGACTCGGGCGAGAGCAGACGGAAACGCGGGTTTTTCCGCAGTGGCGTCACCAACCCAACTCGTCGACTGCTCCGCGGGACAGACCAGGCTGCGCGCGTGGTTACTGCCGTCCTCCACGCCGCCGCCACAGCGGCAACCCGGCGGCGTCCCGCAACGTCCACACGCTGTCGCCCTTCTTCACTTCCTTGGCGATGAACACGGGCTCGGCATCAACGGCCACGCGGGAGCCGACCACCACCAGGGCGTCGCCTTTGGCAATGGCGACCTTCTTCTCCTTCAGGAAAGCCGTTGGACCAAGATGCACCTCGAGAGTGTCGGCGCTGGTTTTCAGCGTGATGTGTGTGCCGCCCAGCCCGCCACGCCCGCGACCGCCGCCGGGGCTGGCGATCTGCTCGACCGACATGACGGTGCCCGTCACGGTCGCTTCAGTCGCGAGGTCGTACCGCGGGGAACCTCCGCCACGGCCCTGAGGTTGCGCGGTCAGCGGGGCTACCGCCAAGAGGACAAGCGCGGCGATGCTCACGCCGTAATGCGCTTGGAGTCGATGAGTCGTCGCCATGTTGTTGCATCTCCTTTTGCTGCGTAGCACAACTCCCTGCAGCACCAGCCCGTGCTGAGCAGACCCCGACCACGCCGGTCGCAGCAACGTGCGAATCTTCAGGCCTGCTGCGGTTTCTTCCGCGTCATTCGCGCACCCGGATCTACTGCTTTCGATTTTCGCGGGCTTTCCCGCCAGTCTGAATCTCGAGACGCTCGAAGACCTCAAAGCTGCCGCGCCCGATGGCCGCCTTGGACGGCTGGGGGGATTCGGCGAGGAACGGCCGGCACTACACGCCGTGTTCTCCAATACGGCCCGCGCACACGATCTCGGCCCGCACGCCACACGGCGGTCCACAGCCAGACGGCGGGATCAGGTGCGATGCCAATGGTGGGCGGCGGTCGTCCCCATCGTGGGCCTCGGCCGCTCACGATTGACCAGGGGCTGATTCGCGTCAGGGAGGTCGCGGATTGCCAGCGAGGGCGAAGCCGGACGAGGCGATCGGGCCAGCGCAGGGAATCCGGTGACCGCGCAGATCATGCGGTCACATCTTGACGTTCTCTTCCGCTCGGAGAGGGACCGGACGGATGCAGGTAGTTCGCGAACCAGTTGGCGGCGCGGACGGCCACGTGCTCGAGCGTTCCTGGCTCTTCGAACAGGTGCGTCGCGCCGCTCACGATTTCGAGGCGTCCTTCGGCACCCATCCGCGCGCCCGCCTCGCGATTGAGGTCGATCACCACCGGATCGCGGCTGCCGACGAGCAACAGTGTCGGCGCGGTCGCCATGCGGAGTGCCGATCCCGCCAGATCCGGCCGCCCGCCGCGTGAGACGATGGCGGCCACGGCGCGTGGCCGTGCGGCCGCCGCGACGATGGCGGCCGCCGCCCCGGTACTCGCGCCAAACAACCCGATTGGCAGCACCCGAAGATCCGGGCGCGCACGCGCCCAGTCGATGAGCGCAACCACCCGGCGCCCGAGCAGCTCGATGTCGAAGCGCAGGGCGCCCGTGGCGCGATCGATGGCCTCGTCGCGCTCGGTCAGCAAATCGGCCAGCAACGTGGCAAACCCGCGCGCCTGGAGCGTTCGGGCGACGAGTTGATTACGGGGACTGTGACGACTGCTTCCGCTGCCATGGGCGAAAACGACGAGCCCCCGCGGCTCGGGCGGCAGACTGAGATCGGCCGAGAGCGCCTCGGTGCCGATCGGAACGCGGACCGCAACGGTTTGGGATTGTTGGGCCATGGTTGATCTCGCGAAATGGACCGAGTGCGCCACGGGCCTCGTCCGCAGGTTTCTCAGGCATTGACGGAGCAGAAGGCGTGCCACTCAGAGGCGCGCGAAGGCGCAGTGATTCCCGAGGAGACTGAGTGGCCCGGGTGAAAGAAGCGGGAATCGCGGGGTTTTCCGCGGTGACACGGAGGATTCCACGGACTTTGCACTGGGCGCCTCGCAGTCGCCCGCAGAGGCTCTGCCCTGAACGGGACCGCCGCGGCAAGTGACTTGCACAGTCCAATCAGCGGCTGCAGAGCGCCGGTCTGGACAGGTTGTGAACGGGCGCGGCGCGAGGAGGCCGTATGTTGAGAGTCCTCGCCGTCATTGTCGGGGCGCTGCTCGTCGGCGCGGCCACAGCATGCGCCACCACCGGATTCGTGACCTCGCAGGTGGGTCAGACGAACGCCAAGATCGATTCGGTCGTCGAGGCGGTTGAAGAGACCCAGCAATTGACACGCGAGAACGGGGAGCGGATCGATGACGTCGGCGGACGCGCGTCAGCGGCCCATGCCGCGGCCAATAGAGCGAAGCGTTCGGCGGACGCGGCCGACGTACGGGCCGGATCAGCCCTCCGGAAGGCCAACACGCTGGATCTGGCCCTCAGTCGTCTGGTGTATGAGGTCGTGTTGAGCGAGGCGTCCGACGGGTTTGCGTTCAACTCGGCATTGCTGCCGGCTCCCGCGAGAGCCCGTCTTGACGAGATCGCAGCAAGCATCAAGGCCAACCCCAACGGCGCGTACTTCGAGATCGAAGGCCACACCGATGACGTCGGCGACAGCAACGTCAACGACCGGATCGGACTGGCGCGCGCTGAAACCGTCAAGCGCTATCTGCACGAGCGGCACGAGATTCCGTTACACCGGATCAACGTCATCAGCTACGGCGAAGACCAGCCGATCGCTCCGAACACGACCGCGGCGGGCCGCGCCAGGAATCGCCGCGTGGTGATCCGAGTGCTCGTCTAGGCGACGCGCGGCTCGCTGCAGTCAGGAGAGACGCCATGACGTTTCGCAACCGCGCCGATGCCGGCCGACAGCTCGCGCGCCGGCTGACCAAGTATGCCGGCCGATCCGACGTGGTCGTGCTCGCGCTCCCGCGGGGCGGCGTGCCGGTCGCCGCCGAGATCGCGCGGCATCTCGACGCGCCGCTCGACGTCTTTCTCGTTCGCAAGCTCGGCGTCCCGCAGCATCCCGAGCTGGCGATGGGCGCGATTGCCGAGGGCGGCATCGAGGTCCTGCACGAGCGCGTGATTCGGGAACTGGGCATCCCGCGGCGGGTCATCGACGAGGTCGGCGCGCGTGAGCGGCTCGAGCTCGAACGACGCGACACGCAATACCGCGGCGGCCGGCGACCGCCCAACGCGCGCGACCGCGTCGTCATCCTCGTGGACGACGGCCTCGCCACCGGCGCGACGATGGAGGCGGCCATTGTGGCCCTCCGCGAGCAAAAGCCGTCCCGAATCGTGGTGGCGGCCCCGGTCGGCGCCGCCGACACCTGTCAGCGACTCGCGAGATTGGCCGACGAGGTCGTCTGTCTCACCATTCCACGAGATTTTGCCGCCGTGGGATCGTGGTACGAAGACTTCACCCAGACGAGCGATCGGGAAGTCACCGAGTTGCTCGCCGCGGCCGGCCGCGCGACAGCGCCGTCCAGTCAGCCGGCGGCCGGAGCGGCGTCAGACGTCGCCGGTCTCGTGTTGCGCCGCGCGCACCCTCTGACGGGGAACCGGTTCGACTACGACGCGCTCCTGGATGGCATCGGGTCGGCGCGCGTCGTCCTGATCGGGGAGGCGACCCACGGGACGCACGAGTTCTATCGCGAGCGGGCACAGATCACCAAGCGCCTGATCGTCGAGCTGGGCTTCGCGGCGGTGGCCGTCGAAGCCGATTGGCCTGACGCGTATCGGGTGAATCGGTACGTCCGCGCCGTGGGTGAGGATCGTGACGCCGTTGAGGCCCTGGCCGATTTCAAGCGATTTCCCGCGTGGATGTGGCGCAATGCCGACGTGCTCGATTTCGTTGGCTGGCTGCGGGCGCATAACGAGTCGAGACCCGCCGAGACGCGAACCGGCTTCTACGGCCTCGACCTCTACAGCCTGCGCGCCTCGATGCAGGCGGTGCTCGGCTATCTCGAGAAGGTCGATCCGGACGCGGCCGGGCGCGCCCGCGCGCGGTACGGCTGTTTCGACCGGTTCACCAGCGAGCCGCAGGAATACGGCTATGCGGCCGAGCGGGGGCTGGCGCCTTCCTGCGAGCGGGAGGCCGTCGAACAACTCGTGGATCTGCACCGGCGACGCGCGGAGTACGCGCGCCGCGACGGGCGCATCGCCGCCGACGACTACTTCTTCGCCGAGCAGAACGCCCGGCTCGTCGCCAGCGCCGAGGCGTACTACCGGACGATGTTCCGCGGACGAGACGAGTCGTGGAACCTGCGCGACCGGCACATGATGGACACGCTCGGCGACCTGCTCGCCTTTCTCGATCAGGCGCGCCCGGGCGCCCGCGTGGTCGTGTGGGCGCACAATTCACATCTGGGTGACGCGCGCGCGACGGAGATGGGCGAGCGCGGCGAGCTGAACGTCGGCCAGTTGGCCCGGCAGCGATTCGGCGCCGGCGCCGTGCTCGTCGGCTTCACGACACACCACGGCACGGTCACGGCCGCGACGGAGTGGGATGGTCCGGCCCTGCGGCGCCATGTGCGGCCGGCGCTTGCAGGAAGCTACGAGCGGCTGTTCCATGATGCGGGCGTTCCGAGATTCCTGCTGCCGCTTCGTACGGATCTCGAACTGGCGTCCGCGCTGACGCCGGCGCGCCTCGAGCGCGCCATCGGCGTGCTCTATCTGCCGGAGACGGAGCGCCACAGCCATTACTTCCACGCGCGTCTGGCCGAGCAGTTCGACTACGTGCTGCACTTCGACGAGACGCGCGCGGTCGAGCCGCTCGAGCGCACCTCCGCGTGGGAGGCGGGCGAGCTGGCCGAGACGTACCCGTCGGGACTCTGAGTTCAAGCCGCCGTGATCGCGCCGGTTGGCTGGCGCGACGTCTCCGCGCGGCTCTGCCACTCGCGCAGCCGCTCCGGAGTGCCCAAATCGGACCAGCCGACCGAGGTGGGCCAGATGTACGTGGAAAGATTGCGCGCCGGCGCCAGGACATCGCGCGAGAAATCGAATCTCGGCAGACACGGATACACACCGGCGAAGAACTCGTGACGCTCCGACGGAGGCATGCGTGAGGCGGCCTCGAACACGCCGGCGAGCTCGGGCAGGAGCTCCGCACAGAGATCCTGGATGGCGCGGACTCGCGCGACCACCACCATCGTGTTCCAGACCGCACCCGACTCGAGCAGCCGCGCGGCCTCTTGTGCGTTCGGCTTTTCGACGAACGACGCGACGGCCCGGAGCGATCTCGACGACTGAAACGAACCCGGCGTGATCCATCCGTAGTCGTCGTGAGCGGCAACTGGCTGAACTCCAAAGACCACCATCCCGCGGGGCGGCCGTGCGTATCGCGCCGCCTCGAGCACGCCGCTCCGGAATCTGGCGTCATTGACGACGCCGTGATCCGACGGCGTGATGGCCACGAGGGCGTCGGATCCGGAATCGAGCACTGGCATGAGCGCCAACAGGACGCCCGCCGCCGTTCCGCGGTCCTCCGGCTGGACGATCGTCGTTCCTACTGAACCAGGCACGGCACCTTCGAGCAGGTAGTTACGATGCGCGGCATCGATCACCGCAACGGTGCGCGACGCCGGCGCCAGCGGCGCAAATCGCTCCACCGTGTTCTCGAGAAGCGATCGTCCTCGAGTCCCCCGCCAGAACTGCTTGGGAACCCCTCCTGTCACTCCAGACAGGCGCCGGCCGGCGCCCGCAGCGAGAATGACGGTCCAGAGTGGGAGGGCCATGGAGGTTGCATGAATGCTCGCGGCGGTCTCGTCCGCAAGATGGACTCCGCCGCAGTTTCCGTTTGCTGGGGAACCGTCATGTTACGTCGTTGGCAACCGACCGGTCAATCAGGACCACCGGATGACGGTGTCGCGATCGTGAAATCACTGTCGCACTTCACGCTCGCGCTCCTGCTCCCGCGCCACCAATCCAACCAGGTTGCCGAGCTCCGCTGACATCACTTCGAGGATGTCGTCGAGCGCGACGAGCCCTTCGAGTTGGCCGTTCGGACTCACCACTGGCAGCCGGCGGATGCCATTCGTCCGCATGCGCTTCAGGGCGCCGTCAACGGCCTCGGTTTCTCGTGCGGTCACCAGACCTCGGCTCATCACGTCGCCGACCAGAAGCGCGTCGAGCTTCTCCGGGCTCTGCGCCACGGCGCTGACCACGATGTCCCGATCGGTCAAGATGCCCACGGGCCGGCGCTGCGAGTCCACGACGACAAGCGCGCCGACGTGCCGATCTCGCATGCGTCTGGCCGCCTCGGCGATCGTCTGCTCTGGATTCGCGGTCACGACCAATCTCGTGCAGATTCCACCAACAGTCATGATGTCCTCGCGTTCCGGCCTCATGCCCACGTGCTTCAGGAGCACGAGCAGTGCCAAGGCAGGAGTCGAAGTTAGCGCCTGAGCGACGTGGCCAGCGCCGCCCTGCGCCCAGCCGGTGCGGAATCATGCGCACCCGGCTCCGGAAAAACGCGCGCTTCTCAGAGGGCCGGGCACCCTGACAGGAACCCCCGAGCTACGCGTCGGCCCGGGGAGACCGTGTTGAGGGCTGGGGCGGCGCCGATCCGACGAGCCGCGGGAACAGCCGCTACTCGTGGAGCTCATCGAGGAAGTGCGACCTCGACTCGACCTCGGCAAGCTTCCCCGACGCATAGACCGACGCTTCGCTCAGCAGCGCGTCGCGTTCCGGCGAGCTCAGCTGGGCCAGCCTCAGCGTGTCGAACCCGCGCCCATGGACGAACGTGTCGATGAGCGCGCGCTCGAACTCGGCCAGCGGCGCCCGGAATGCCCGCTTCTCCGATCGTTCGACGACTACCGGTTCCATGCCGATCGTGTGAGCAAACGTCATGCCGCAACTTCCTTGACCTTGACCGCGCCGCCGGTTCGTGTGCCGACGGCAGACTCATTGCATTGGAAGGCGTCAAGATGGGGACGCGGATTCGATGGTTCCGGTCGCTGACACTCGTCCTGTCCTGCCTCGCCGCGGCGGCGCCTGAAACTGCGCGTGACGAGTCACTGCTCGAGAGTCACCTGTTGATTACCTGGTATGGCAACCCCCGCACCGCCCGAATGGGTGTGCTCGGTGAGCACACCGGCGAGGCGCGGGCGGCAGGGTTACGACGACAGGCCGCCGAATATGCGGCGCTCACACCAAAGCGCGTGTTGATGGCCTATCACCTCGTCGCCGTCATTGCGCAGTGCACACCCGGCGCCGATGGGTTGTGGCGGCGCCGCGAGACTCGGGACGTGATCGAGGCGCTGCTCGCCGAGGCGCGCGCCAATGGGTTTCGCCTGATTCTCGATGTGCAGCCGGGGCGATCGACGGTGGCGGAAGAGGTGGCGGCACTCGAGCCTTTTCTCCAGGAGCGGGATGTGGATCTGGCGCTCGATCCCGAATTCGCGATGTCGGACTGCGAGGTGCCGGGGCGACAGGTCGGACGCCTGCGGGCCAGTGACGTGAACGCCGCGCTCGACCGGCTCGAACGGATGATCGAGACCCGTCGCCTGCCACCGAAGATCCTCATCGTTCATCAGTTCCGGTTGGACATGCTGCCCGACAAAACGAAGATCCGATCGAGCCGAACCATCGACGTCGTCCTGAACATGGATGGCTTTGGATCGCAGTCACTCAAGCTGTCGAGCTACCGAGCCGTCATGCGGATGCCGCTCGAATTTCCGGGCATCAAGTTGTTCTATCGGCAGGACACCCATCTCTTCACGCCGGCTCAGGTCACGGCGCTCACGCCGGTCCCGGCGGTCGTCATCTATCAGTAGTGCGTTCAGTCCAGCGGCTGAGGAGGATGTGATGATATTCGACGATCGCGCACACGCGGCCCGGCTCCTGGCCGAGCGACTCGAGGCGCATCGAGACCAGCATCCCCTGGTGCTCGCGATTCCGCGCGGGGCGGTGCCGATGGGCCGGATCATCGCCGAGGCGATCGGCGGTGAACTGGATGTCGTCCTGGTTCGCAAACTGAGAGCACCCGAGAACCCTGAACTGGCGATCGGGTCGATCGACGACACGGGTTCGGTCTATCTCGATCCGGGGACGCGCGATCTCTGGACGCCGTCGTATCTGGTGACGGAAAAGAAGGTCCAGTTGGAGACGCTGCGATGGAGGCGCGACACGTACCGTCGCACGCGCCCGGCGATTGATCCAGCCGGCCGCGTGGTCATCGTGATCGATGACGGCGTCGCGACCGGTTCGACGATGATCGCCGCGCTGCGCGCCACGCGGGCGCGCAAACCGGCGCAGCTCATTGCCGCGATGGCTGTGGCGGCCCCAGCCGCGATCCGGCGAATTCGCGAAGAGGCCGATGACGTCATCTTTCTCGAAGCGCCGTCCACGCTGATCGGGATCGGGCTGCACTTCCGTGACTTCACCCCGGTGTCGGACGAGGACGCCGTCAGGGTTCTAGAGGCGACGCCGAGGGCCACCGCTCCGACGGCTCCACCTCCCGCCGCGTGATCCGAGCCAGTGGCGCCCGGGGCCTGTCCCGCATAGACGGTGCCTGCCGCCTGACCGTCAGGCCTCAGTCAGGTCGTACCGATTCTCGACGGCGTGCACGATGGCGTCCGCGACGTCCGAGACGCGGCCCAATCGGTATTGATCCTCAATGGCGCGCAAGTCGGTTGCGAGGGCGTTGTCGCCGAACACGTCGGTGATCCAGCGCGAGAAATCGCCGCGCCGCAGGAAGCCGTCGAGCCGATCGGCCGGGCGCGCGCCGACCGCCACGGCGAACTCTCGCAGGCTGGAGGCGCGGGGGTGAATCGACCGCTCGTCGTCCGAGAAGACGAAGGCGCGCTCGCGCGAGACGGGGACATCCAGATACTTCTCGCGGTGCCGCACGTGAGAGGTCAACCGCGGCGCGAGCGTCGATGAGCGTGATCTGGCCCCGGGCTTCGGCCGTCGTGGGCAGAAGCGCGGCCTGACCAAGCTCGAGGTTGCTGAGCATCTCGCGACAGTTCTCCGGCCAATGACAGGACGTCGCGAGCGCCTCTATTTCGCGGCGGTCGGTGAGCCGCGTCACGACGATCGCTTCGCTGGCGGCGAGCACGTCGGGGTGCAGCCTCGAGGGCTGATACGTGATCAGCGTGTATCCCGCCAGCTCGAGGTCGAGCAACTGCGCGACGTCGGCTTCGTGCAGGAAATAGTGCGCTTCGTCGAGCAGAATGCGATGAGGCACGCCGGTCCGCCGCCGCAGGTCCGCCAGGCCGGGCAGGAGCGCCCGGATGTAGCTCCATTTCCTGGCATGGCGCACGCGCGAGAGATCGAGCACGACGTTGACGTCCGGGTACCGGAGACCGGCACGCAGCTCGCGCGGACTGGGACCGTCGGCGCTGCCGCCGAGCACCACGACGCCTGGCAGCGTCTCGAGGCCCGAATAATCCCCCTCGGGGTCGACCACGCACGTGCTGTACCGGTGGAGAATGAGTTGCTCGCAGAGGAGACCCGCGACCCACGATTTGCCAGACTTGGGATCGCCGACGATCAGCACATTGCGGCCGCGGACGGCGAGCGCGACCGGCTGCTTCTTCACATCATGCCCGAGCGTCACGTGCCGGCGGCCGACGCGCTCGGGCGGAATGCGGGAGTGCTCGGCAGCTCGTCGGATGTAATTGGCGACGGCCGGCGGGCCGGTCCCTTCCAGAACTTCGTCCGCACGAGCCTGGAGGACGCGGCTGCCCCAGGCGACGGCGACTCCAAGCTCGCAGGCCTCGAGCATGTCGTGATCGTTCTCTGCGTCGCCGATGGCAATCGTGTTGTGCACCGACAACCGAAGGGTACGCAGCGCCTCGCGCAGCCCCATGGCCTTGTTCACGCCGGACGGAAGCACCATCAACCGTCCGCGATTGAAGATCAGCACTTGTGGAAGCTCGAGCGCCTTGATGGCCGTGAGGGCGTCCGCCGCCGCGGTGGCATCCATCTCGATGACCGATTCGCCGACGTCGATCGGGATGCCTCGCTTGCGAAACGCCGCAACGAGACTCTGCGGCGCGGCGCCCGCAAGCACCGCTGACCGGCCGCTCTCCGGGAAGCTGATGACCGCCCCGTTTTCGGCCACCACGGCGTCGACAAAGCGCAGGTCGCCGGCATGCCGCCGCAGATCGTCCAGGATGCGGCCCGTGACGATGATGACCGTGATGCCGCGGACGCGAACGTCGGCGATGGCACGGCGGACCTCCGGATCCAGCGCGCCGTCCTTCGCGCTCGTTCCGTCGTAGTCGAGGGCAAGGACCGAGAATTTCACGCGGACTTCCGATCGACGGCGCGCGCGACCGCGGCCCGGCTGGCCAGGGCCGTTTCGGCCGCGCTGATTCTGAGCGTCGCGGTGACGACCGCGTCAGGATTGAGCGAGATCGAGCTGATGCCTCGCTCGACGAGCCAGGCCGCCAGATCGGGGAAGTCCGACGGCGCCTGGCCACAGATCCCGACGGGTTTCCCGCACCGCCGGCCTGCGTCGATGGCCTGGCCCAACATCCACCTGACGGCCGCGTTTCGCTCGTCGAAGAGATGAGCGACGGTCCCCGAATCCCGATCGATGCCCAGCGTCAACTGCGTGAGATCGTTCGAGCCAATCGAAAACCCGTCGAATACCGAGAGGAACTCATCGGCCAGGACGACGTTGGCCGGGATCTCGCACATGACATAGATCTCGAGGCCCTCGTCGCCTTGACGCAGTCCGTTCGCCGCCAGCGCAGCGATCACTTTTCTGCCCTCGTCGACCGTACGACAGAACGGAATCATGATCTTGATGTTCGTGAGTCCAAGATCGTGACGCGCCCGACGCAGGCCGGCGCACTCGAGCGCGAAGCCATCCGCGTAGCGCGGGTCGTAGTAACGGGAGGCGCCGCGAAATCCCAACATCGGGTTCTCTTCGCGAGCCTCGAATTCCGCGCCGCCCACGAGCGCCGCGTACTCGTTGGTCTTGAAGTCGCTGGTTCTGACGATGACGGGCTTCGGGTAGAACGCGGCGGCGATGTGCGCGACGCCCTCGCTGAACCGGCGCACGAAGAACTCGGTCGGCCGCTCGTCGCCGATCCGCGCCGCAATCTGCTTGATGGCGTCGGCATCCTTCAGATCCGGATATCGTGCCAGCGCCATCGGATGAATCCCGATTTCGTTCGTGATGATGAACTCCGTGCGTGCCAGACCGACTCCGCTGTTGGGCAATCCGGCGAGTGTGAACGCCTGGCGGGGATCTCCCACGATCAGCATCACCGGCGTCTTCGTCGGCGGCACGGCCGCCGCATCGAGCGTCTCGGTCGCGAACGGAACCCGACCGGCATAGACGTGCCCCTCGGCACCCTCGGCGCAACACACGGTGACGTCGTCGCCGGACCGGAGGGTCGAGGTCGCGGTGCCGGTTCCGACGATGCACGGCAAGCCGAATTCGCGCGACACGATCGCCGCGTGCGCCGTACGGCCGCCTTTGTCAGTGACGATCGCCGACACCCGGCGCATGACGGGCTCCCAGTCGGGATCGGTCATCTCCGCGACGAGCACGTCGCCCGCCTGGACCGTGTTGAGCTCACTCGTGGATCGCACGATCCGAGCCGGACCCGCCCCGATCCGCTCGCCGACGGCCTGACCGACGACCAGCGGGGGCTCGTGGCGGCCGGTCAACTTGAAGACCGTCGTCCTGGCCGTCCGCGGTTTCGAGGAATGGACGGTTTCAGGCCGCGCCTGCAGGATATACAGCTCGCCGGTGTCGCCGTCCCTGGCCCACTCGAGATCCATGCAGCGTTCCCGCCCGGCGCGCTTCGAGTAGTGCGCCTCGACCAGACACGCCCATCGTGCGAGCGTCAACACGTCCTCGTCCCCGAGACAGAAGCGGGCGCGGTCCTCGGCCGGCGTGGCCTCGCTCCGCGTCGCCTTGCTGCCATCGGCGTAGACCAGGCGCACTTCCTTCGAGCCGAGGCGGCGGCCGATGATGGCGGGATGGCCGGCCGCGAGCGCCGGCTTGAACACAATCCACTCGTCCGGCGTCACGACACCCTGCACGACGTACTCGCCAAGGCCATAGGCTCCCGACACGACGACCGCGTCCCGAAACCCGGATTCCGGATCGAGCGTGAAGATGATGCCGGAACTGGCCTTGTCGGAGCGCACCATCGGCATGACGCCGACCGACAGCGCGACCTTCAGCTGGTCGTACCCCATGCGCGCTCGATAGCTGATGGCGCGATCGGTGAAGAGCGAGGAATAGCATTGATGAACGGCTCGCAGCAGCCCGTTCCGGCCGCGCACGTTCAGGAACGTCTCCGCGGCGCCGGCGAACGAGGCTTCGGGCAGATCCTCTGCGGTCGCGGACGACCGGACCGCCAGCTCCGGCACGCGGCCCAGCCGGGCTGAGAGACGATCGAACGCCGATTCGATCGCCGCTTTGACATCCTCGGGGAGGGGCGTCTCGAGAATGGTGGAGCGGGCGGCCTGGCCGGCGTCTGCGAGTGCCGGGAGGTCTTCAGGGTTCAGCCCGGCGAAGATGCGCTGCAGCCGGGCGCCCAGGTCACTTGTCTCGAGAAGCCGCCAGTACGCGTCGGCCGTCGTGGCAAAGCCGTCAGTCACGCGAACGCCCTGCGGCTGGAGCTCTCGAAACAACTCACCGAGCGAGGCGTTCTTGCCGCCGACGCGGCCGAGATCGGACAGCGTGATTTGCGAGAAATTGAGGACAAGATCGCGCGACATGAGGCAGTCCCTCCACCTCGGGGAATCCGCAAAGCCCGTGCCGGAGCGCTGGCTCGTCCCAGTGGCGAGCCGGCGCAGTTGCCGGGCGCCGCCAGCGAAGATTGCGCAAAATCCCTCAGCGCGCGCGCGGCTTTTTCCGGCCGGCGGGCTGGTTCCCGCTGCGACGAGCGAATGTCGGACGGTTTGAGATCAGCACCTTGGCATCGCTGTTGCGTTCAGAAACCTCGCCGACGTGCGCGCCAGGACTACACAGAAAGGACCAGGACAATGCACCTCAAAGAGATCATGAGCCAACCGGTTGTAAGCTGTCCCGTCGACAGCCAGCTCGACGCGCCGGCCAGACTGATGTGGGAGTTCGACTGTGGCGTCATCCCGCTGGTTGGCGATGACGGGCGGCTGCAAGGGATCATCACCGACCGGGACATCTGCATGGCCGCCTTGTCCCAGGGCAAACCGCTGCACGAGATTCGCGCCTCGAGCGCGATGGCCGCCCGTCCCGTGGCATGCCATGTGGACGACAGCGTCGAGGCCGCCGAGCAGTTGATGCGCGACGCGCAAGTGCGGCGCATTCCCATCATCGATGGAGAAGGCCGTCCGGTGGGCATCGTCGGCATGACCGACCTGGCCCGCAAGGCTGCGCACGCGAAAAAGAGCGGCGTGGATCGCGAGCTGGTTCAGACGCTCGCCGCGGTTTGCCGTCCGCGCGCGCGTGCGATCCCGGTCACGAAGACCGCGGTCGCGCCGGCCGTGACAGCCTGACGCCTCCCGGGAGTGATTATGTCGATCCTCATCACGCTCACTTCGGCGCTCGTCGTTGTGCTCCCGCTGCTGGCGAGTTGGAGCGATCGGCCCGACGTGCAGGAACCACCCGCACAGAACCGGCCGCCGGCCGTCATCAAGTCCATGGATGGCCGTGACCTGTACGACTTCTACTGCGTCTCCTGTCACGGGAAGTCGGGCAAGGGCGACGGCCCGGTAGCGCCCAAACTGAAGGTCCGGCCTCCGGACTTGACGACGCTCGCCGTTCAGAACGGCGGAGTATTCCCAAAGGATCGCGTTGAGGGGATTCTGACTGGCGCCATCGTGACGCCGACCCACGGATCGAAGGGCATGCCGGTGTGGGGCGACGTGTTTCGGTTCCTGGATCCCGACGATCAGCGCGTCAGGATTCGCATCATGAACCTCGTCGCCTATCTCGAGTCGCTTCAGGCAAAATGACGATCGATGGCGATCCCGCGACGGGTGTCGGGTTTCTGGATTGGCGCGCTGCTCACGGCGGGTGCGCTGCTGGCCGTGGCGTTGCTCGTGCAGACGATTGTCAATTATCAATACGTCTCGAACAATCTCATCCGCCAGCAGATCCGCCGCACGGCCGATGAGCGGTTGCGCAATGTCGAGCGCGCGGCGCGCCTGTCCCGGCCGCAGGACCCGGAAGCGTTCCAGGGCCTCCTCGACGATCTGCGGGCCGATTTGAGCGATCAGATCGCGGGTCTCACGCTCCTGCAGCCCGACGGGTCCATCGTCGCGACGAGCGGGCAGACGGAGCCCGTGCTCGGACCGGAAGAGCGGAAACGATTCCTCGCGGACCGGGACGCGCCGTTCACCCATGCCTGGCGCGATGGCCGCGAGATCGTCGTCGGCGTGTTTCCCTGCCGGTGCACGCTTGCGCGCGAGGCCGGCGCGCGCGACCAGCCCGGGCCGGGACGGCTGATTCTGGAGATTGCGCTTTACCGCGATAGTCTGTCGGCGCCGTTCGCCCGCCTGCGTCGCAACGCCGCCATCAGCGCATCGGCCGCCCTCGTCCTGCTCGTGTCAGTGACGTTGATCGCGGCGCGCTTCCGATCCTACGTTCGCGGCAAACAGCTCGAGGCGCAAGCCGACCTCGCGCGAGAGGTGCAGCGCAACCTGCTGCCGGGCGCCGGCGCCTGGGCGCCAGAGCTGGACATCGCCGCCAGATGCATTCCGGCATGGCAGGTCGGCGGCGACTTCTACGACATCGTCAAGCTCCCGGCCGGACGCATGGCGTTCGCGCTTGGCGACGTCTCCGGGCACGGCATCTCGTCCGCCCTGCTGATGGGACTGATTCATGGCGCGATGAGCAGTCCACCCTGGGGCGTGTCGGACGAGGACCCGGCGAGTGCCGCGGGCCGCCTCAATCAGCTGCTGGTGGCGAAGTCCTCCGGCGAACGGTTCGCCTCGCTCTTCTGGTGCGCGTTCGATCCGCAGTCGCTCACGCTTCGTTACATCAACGCCGGCCATCTGCCGCCCCTGCTGGTCCGCGAGCGGGCCGACGGAACCCGGGTCGTCCATCGGTTGGCGGATGGCGGTCCGGTACTGGGCCTGTTGAGCGGTGCCGCCTACCACACCGCTTCGGTCGAGGCTCGTGAAGGCGATCTTCTCGTGATCTTTTCGGACGGCATCGTCGAGGCGCCGAACGGCCGAGGCGAGCCGTTCGGCGAGGACCGCCTGATCGCGGTCACAGAGGCGCACCAGACACGTCCTGCGCACGAGATGTGCGATGCGATTCTCGCGGCCGTGAGAACGTTTGCCGGCAACTCACCGGTCCACGACGATCAGACGCTGCTCGTCGTCAGACTCTGGCAGGCCGGAAACCCCGAGGCACGGCCTCGCCCAGGAACATCGCCATGAGGAAGGCCAGGGCGAGCACGAGCGCGAAGGCCGCGCCACAGACAGCGAGCGCGCGGCCCAGGGATCTGAAGTCGAGCGCCTGCCGCACCGCGACGGTCATCGCGGCCAGCATCCACAGCCAGCTCACGATGAAGATCGGCGCTGCGATCTCCTGCATCACCGCGAAGACCTGCAGCAGCCCCGGTGTCGCCGCAAAACCGATCGTTCGAAGAAGCTGGCCGAAATCGACGTGGGTTCGCGCTTCCGGGAAATATCGCCCGCCAATGTGAAGAATGATGACCGCCCACGCAACCCAGGTGACGAGGGCCAGGGCCGCGACGGCGATCAGGACGATGGGGTCCAGACCACGCCATCCGCTCGCTCCAATACCGGCGGCCAGACTGGAGGCGAGGACCATACCGACGGCTTGCGTGGTGGCCGTCCTGTCGTGCTCGATCCCTTCGTAGGTGCCGCGATCCAGCACGGCGGCACCCATTGCTCGATAGGCCAGCCCGCCGGTTGCGAACATGACGCCCTCCAGACCAGGTGTCAGCAGAACCTGTGCCAGCGTCGGCAGGAGATTTCCCGAGCGCACCACGAGAACACCGCACCCTGCTGAGGAAATGTCAACAGCTGCTGCAGGGTTCTTCGGCGATTCAGACGTCCTGCCCGTGGTCCGTGCGCGCGACGATCGGCATGGCCGTTGCTTTAGGTAGTGAGTGACCGGGAGGGCGGCAAGGGCCGTCCAGCCGGATTGGGGTGCCCTATGAAGCGCCTGTTCATCGCTGGATCATGCGGGCTGTTGCTGCTCGCGAGCGCGGCGGCCGCCGACGCACAATCGACTCCCGACTTCACGCGCTGCACGACCGCGAACCTGCTCGGCGGCGTGTCGTTTGCCGACGGAGACCAGACCGCGCAGTTCGGCGGCGCCGTCGGCTGGGAGCTCGCGCCGCGGTTTGGCGTCGAGACCACGGCACGATGGCTGGTTCCCAGGAATGGTGCGGACGCGTTTGCGCTGACCTTCACGACGCAGACGGCGCTGTTGAGCCGGCGCACGTTCGTGCCCTTCGTCAGTGGCGGCGTGGGCGTTTACAGCGCGAGCTTCGAGAAGGGCGCCACCGACGTGCCCGAGTTCTACGCCCGGCGCATGGCCGAACCCGGCGTGCCGGCCGGCCCAACCGAGCGCTTCACCGATCCCGCGGTCGCGTTCGGCGGAGGCTTCAGCATCTTCGCGACACGGAACATGTCGATTCGACCCGAAGTCGAAACCATCTGGGTGAGGCAGGATTCGATGAATCACTTCGTGACCAGCGTCTCGGTCCGATTTGCGTACCACTTCGAGTCGCACCGCGTGACGCCTGCGGCGCCGCGCACACGTTAGCCAGCGTCCATCATTTCCGCCGTGCGCCGAAGCGCACGGCGGAAATAGTCGCGCGGATCCTCATTTGGGCAACGCAACTCGAGCATCACCCATTCGGCAAATCCAACGTCCCTCAAGGTCCGGCCGATTTCACTCCAGTCGATACGGCCCTCGCCTGGCATCAGGTGATCGTCGCGGTGGCCGTGGTTGTCGTTGGCATGCACGTGCTCGAGCCGGCCGTCGGCAATGTTCAAGAACGCATGCCAGTGACCGCCGAGAAACGTGTGGCCGGTATCGAGGCAGATGCGGACGGAAGGATCGAGCTGGTTCATGAGCCAGCGGAATTCGTCCGGTGACCCGCCAATGAGATGCGGAAGCGGCGATTCGACGACGAGCGTCATGTGCTCCTGACGGCAGCGCTCGGCCAGCGTTTTCAAGCTGGCGGCCGTATCGTCGAGACGCGCCCCCAGATCCTGTCCGTGGCGCTCGAGATCGCTCGGATGGACAACGATCAATCGGCCGCCGAGTTGCTTGAGCGCGGCAGCGGCATTCAGGATCGCGGCGACGCCCGCCGCGCGATGCCGCGGATCCCGATGCGCCAGATCGAGCTGCTTGCCGAACGGCGCGTGAATCGAGACCGCCTGCAGGGTCAGGTGATCGAGTGTGCGCCGCAGCGTGTGGATCTGATCGGCCTGCATCGGATCGAAATGCTGCGGGGGCGTTCCCACTTCGACACCGGTAGCGCCGGACTCACGGATGGCTGGCAGCATCGAGAAGATCGATCGGTCCGTACAGACGCCACTGGAAATCCCAACCCGCCATGTCATGACTCGGTCCGGTTCATCAGTCGCTCCCGATCTCCACGCAGATCGTAGGCGCAACCGGTCCGCGGGCAGAGTTCCTTTTCCTGCGCGGAGACGCAGTTGAAGTCCACCAGCGAATCGAGGCCGGTGGCGATCATCCCGGCAAAGACGCGCACGTCGAATTCCGCGCGCGTCTGCCGATCCATCCAGGACCATCGGTCGCCCCACCCGTGATCTTCCTCATACTTTCCGTGGATCAGCGTTGCAATGCTGGATGGATGCCAGCCCCGCGCCATCAGGACGCGCACGACATGCTGGACGTGCTCCGGCTTGAGGAGCCGATCGTTGGGATTGGCGAAGGCGGCACGAATACAGGGAGGGCTGGCCTCGAGATCGCCTGAGGCCCGGGCCGGACGTCGCGCGTAGAAGTCGCGATGGAATGCCGCAAGTGGACTTCGGGCGTAGGCCTCGAGCAGGCGCGCGGCACCAGCCGCAATCTCGGGCAGCGACGCCCTCGCGTGCTGCGCCGCGCGTGCGGCGGCTGCCAGGCTGCGACGCTGACCGAGCATCGACACGAGCGCGGCGCCGTCGCGCGGGAGAGCGACGAGCGGCCCGAGGCCCCGGCGTGCCAGCGATCCGAAGATATCGGGCCGGATCAGGTGCCATTGGTAGGCACTGAACGCCACGCGGGCATGGCGCACGTCGAGCGGATCGCCCGCATGCGAGAAATCGATCGACACGCATTCCCGGCCGGCCGCGCTGCCGTCGCCGACGATGGTGCCGTTGAACACGACGGGAATGGGCGAGTCGCGAGCCGCCTGGCGCCTGATCAGATGCGCACAGTACTCGACGAGGAGGCCCAGTCCCGCGGCGGCTCGCGCGTGTCCCGCATCGAGCGACGCGACGATGCCGTCCGCATGACGGGCGCGCACGCCCGCGTGCCAGGACGGCGTCTCCGGCGCGAGTCCGGCCAACCGACCGACGATCGGATCGTCCAGGCGGATCTGTCCCGTGAACTGGTAGCCACGACCGGTCATGAGGACCAGCGGGTCGATCGCCAGTTGCCTCAGGACACGCCGGGCGGCCCGGTAGCCGACTTCGAACTTGAAGAACGTCTCCGCAGGGCGAAGGTAGGGCTCGGCGGGCGCATCGACGTTCTCATAGTCGAGCTCGAGCATGAACACCAGATGTTCGTGATCCCACAACGATCGGGCGATGTCGCACCCGCGGTCGAGCAGCGATCCCATCTGCGACGGCGCAACGCGCACGCTGTGAGTGGACCAGGTCGGAAAGGAACGATCGTCCGGGACGAGTCCTGCGAGGAAGACCGCTCCCGATGTTGCGGACGGCGTCCAGCCGCAGTACTCGAGCATGGCCGCACGGACGTCGGGGTGCTCGTAGTACTCGGCGACACTACGGGGCGGTAGGCGCCGCCGGGAACTCTGTGCGGTCGCCATCACGGTGCTCACTGATTACGCGTGGGCGGCGATCGCGGCGTCCGCTGGCGCCTCACTGACGTGCGCGGTCAGGCCGCGACGATTCAGCCAATCCTGCAGCCGGTCGGGCGTGCCCAGGTCCGTCCAGCCGACGGCGTGCGGCCAGAGGTAAATGTGGAGGCGCTTCGACGGCGCCAGGATGTCGCGGGAGAAATCGACGAAGGGAAGTTGCGGATAGCAGGCCGAGAGAAACATCCCGCGCCGGTCGTTTGCCAGCAGCCGTGCCTCATCGAACACCTCCGCCAGCATCGGCGCGCGCGCACGATACAGGTCGAGGAGCGCCGAGACGCGCGCGACGACGACCATCGTGTTCCAGACGGCCCCTTGACTGAAGAGCGCACTCGCGAGCGCCGGTGCCGGTTTCTCGACGAACTTGCGCACGCGGCCGATGCGACCCGAGACACCCGACCGCCCGGCCGCTGGAAGAATCCAGCCGAGATCGCTCGCCGCCGAGGTCGGTTCGACGCCGAGCAGCACGATTCCCGCCCGGCCGGACTGCACTTCCCAGGTGGCTTCCCGGAGCCCGCGATAGTAGAGACGCGGCCGGGCGATCCCGTGATCCGACGGTGTCAGGATCACCACGTCCTCCGGGCCCGATCCGATCTCGATCAATCCTCTCAGAACGCCGGTCGCCGTGCCGCGGTCGCCAGCCTGCAGCACGACACGGCCGAGCGGGGTTCGCGCGTCAATCGCGGCGGCGTACGGCTGCTGCGATGAATCGACCACCGTCACGATTCTGGGGGCCGAAACAAGCGCCCCCATTCGATCGAGTGTGTGTTCGAGCAACGTCCGCCCGTCACGGGGCGCCCAGAACTGCTTGGGAACACCCCCCGTGACGGAGGCAAGCCGCCGGCCGATGCCGGCGGCGAGCACAACGGACCAGAGCGTGCCGGACATGAGGACCGCCGCCTTTACATGATCTGCACGTCGATCGAGCGCGGCTTGGCCGTCGGGGTCTTTGGCAAGTGGACGTTCAGCACGCCGTCCTTGAACTCGGCGCTGACCATCGTCGCGTCCACATCGGACGGGACGCTGACACGCCGGACGAACCGGCCGAACGTCCGCTCCACGCGATGGAACCTCTTACCCTTCTCTTCCTTCTCCTGCTTCCGTTCGCCTTCGACGGTCAGGATGCCGTCCTCGATGCCCACCTTGACCTCCTCTTTCCCGACGGCCGGCAAGTCGGCCTTGATCAGGTACTCCTTCTCGGTTTCCTGGACATCGAGAGGCGGCGCCCACAGCCCGATGCTGTCGGCCTCTTCGAGGCGAGCCCCCGGCCGGCCGAAGAATCGGCTCAGCCGCGAGGACATATCCTCGAACTCACGAAATGGATCGAAACGAGTCAGTTGCATATTCCAGCCCCTTCCTGGCGCGCCGCTACTGCGGGACGCCGACGTGTTCCTCGACGAACCAATCACCCGCCACGAACCGTTCGGGGTCGCGAACGGCGATCGCGTTGAACACGCTCGTGACGCCCGGAACGGTACGGACGGCGCGTTCCGCCGCGAGCCGCTGATCGTCGCGATCGACAGTTCCGATGAGCGTCACCCAACCGTCCCACACGCTCGCCTTGATCGCACTCGACGGGATGTCCATGGTCCACGAGAGCGCACGCGCGACCGCCTCGGCGAGCAGCGGACCGCCTCCCGGCCGCTTGCGTCCCACGATCAACTCGTTGGCCACCGCCCGCACCCCTGGCACGTCGCGGATGGCTCGTTCGGCGGCCCAGCGCTCGCACAGCGCCTCGACCTGGCCGAGCAGCGTCACGATGCCGTGCTTGACCACGACGCCGATCCCCGCCGGTCTCAGGGCGGATTCGCGATCCAGCGCCGACAGTGCGCGTTCCTGCAGTTCTCGATCGGCAGTCATGGCGGTCACTCCTTCAAGCCCGGAATTTCCTGCGGGTCTTGCCGTCAGGTGCGCGCGGTGGTTTGGAGCGCATCGGGCAACACGAATTCGTGTTGAGGATGCCGGACGGTGAGAACCGGGCAAGGCGCGGATCTCACGACTCTCTCGGCGACACTGCCCATGAGCAAATGCGCCACCGCTCCACGGCCGTGCGTGCCCATCACGATGATGCTGATTCTCGGCATCGCGTCCCTCGCAAAGCTCACGATGGCCTCAGAGGGCGATGTCGAGACGAGCACCTCGGTCTTCGCGCGCAGCACCTGACGGTCTTCTTGCGACAACAACGTGTGGAGGCGCGTCCTCGCCGCGCTTTCCGCCTCGGCCTGCCAGTGAGGGAAGTCGCCCACGGGCAGCGGATACGAGACGTACCGGGCGCCCACGTCGTCGACCACGTGCAGGACAGTGAGCCTGGCGCCGAATCGTCGAGCCAGTTCCCGCCCGTACGCGAGCGCCACGTCGGACGGCTCGCTGAAGTCTGTGGCGACGAGGATTTCGTGGAGCGCGATCATCGGCTTCCGCGGCACTCCGCCTCGAACAGCGAGACGTGTTTTCCGCCTCCACTCGTCAGGGGGAGCAGGAGGCATGCCAGGCGCACCCGCCCGATTTCCTCGCAATTTGGCCGGTCGCTGAGCGAGCCCGGCGGGACCGCGGCATTCTTCGCTTCGACCGGCGGAATAGTCCGCAGAGGGTCGGCTGTTCCTGCCGACTCGAGCGCCGGTCGCGGCCCCTCGTTCGCGAAGCTCGGCGGCACGCCTGTTGCCAGTGTCCACGAGTGGAGTTCTCTATGAAGACCATGAAAGCGGTCGTGTTCCGAGGGACGAACGAGATTCGCGTCGAGGAAGTGCCGAGGCCGGTGGCGCGTCCCGGGGAAGCCGTCATCCGCATCACGACCACGACCATCTGCGGCACGGACGTGCACATCGTCCGCGGCGAGTACCCGGTCAAGCCCGGCCTGGTCCTCGGGCATGAGCCTGTCGGTGTCATTGCGGAGCTCGGAGCGGGGCTCGAGGAGCTGTACCACGTGGGCCAGCGGGTGATCGTCGGGGCGATCACCCCGTGCGGACAGTGTTTCTATTGCCTGAACGGCACGCACTCGCAGTGTGGGGGGCCGCTCGGCGGCTGGCGGTTCGGCAACACGATCAACGGCGCGTGGGCGGAGTACCTGCTGGTCCCGGACGCGCGCGCCAATCTCGCGCCCATTCCCGACGGGCTCAGCGACGAGCAGGTCATGCTGATTCCGGACATCTTCTCGACCGGGCTCAGCGGGGCGGAGGCCGGGAACATCAAGGTCGGCGATGCCGTGGCGGTCTTCGCGCAGGGGCCGATCGGGTTGTGCGCGACGCTCGGCGCGCGGCTCCGGGGCGCCGGGCTCATCATCGGCGTCGACACGAATCACGCGCGTCTGGACATGGCGCGGCGCTTTGGCGCGAACGTGACGATCGACCCGAGCGAAGAAGATCCCATCGCGAAGATCAAGGCGCTGACCGACGGGCGCGGCGTGGACGTCGCCATCGAGGCGCTCGGCCAGCAGGTCACGTTCGAGAACGCCTTGCGGGCGACACGGCCGGGCGGCACGCTGTCGAGCCTGGGCGTCTACTCCGGCAAACTCGCGATGCCGTACGAGACCTTCTATGCGGGCCTGGGCGATCAGAAGATCGTCACGACGCTCTGTCCCGGCGGAAAGGAGCGCATGCGACGACTGATGGCCATGGTGGCCAGCAGCCGCGTCGACCTCCTGCCTCTCGTGACGCATCACTTCGGACTCGACGACATCGCCGAAGCCTACGAAGTCTTCAGCCGGCAACTGGACGGCGTCTTCAAGGTGGCGCTCCACCCGGCTGGGGTCAGAGCAGCGGAGCGGCTGGTCGGCGCGAGCGCCATCGACGGTGAGTGTTAGTCAGTGGATTCGGAATTCCAGAATCACCGTCACGATCACCGGCACGGGACGGCCGGCAGCGTCTCGCCCCGGCGCGAACAACCACTCGCGCGCCGCGTTGATGGCTTCCTGATCGAGACCACAAGCCCGGTCGAGCGATCGCACGACTCGGATGTCACCGACGGTACCATTCGGCAGCACCACGGCTTCGAGCTCGACGGTGCCCTGAATCTTCGCGCGCATAGCGTCACCGGTGTACTTAGGCTGCACCAGTCGCAGGAGGGCCGGGTTGCTGATCCCTGCGCCCGGCCGGTTCGCGCCGGCGCCGAATCCGCGGCCTGAGCCCGTCCCGACTCCGCCGCCCGATCCCCCGCCAACGCCTCCGCCGGAGCCGCGACCGACGCCGGCGCCTGTGCCTTCGCCGAGGCCGCCGCCTCGGCCTCCGCCGCCGTACGTCGCGATCGACACCAGGCTCGATCCGGACGCCTGCAGCACACGTGCGAGGTCAGTCTGCATCGGCACGTCGAGGATGGGGAGCGGCTCGGGCTCTGACTTCAGCGTCGCGGCCGCGACCGGCACGGGATCCGGCGCTCTGTGCCTCGGGATCTCCAGCGGCCTGCGCGGCGCGGGCGCCGGACTGCCGCCGCCACCGCCCCCTCCGCCTCGAAGCCCCGGCGCCTGCGGCTCCAGGACCTGCAGGGGCGCGATCATGACGATGGACGGCGGATCGACGGGCGGCTGGAGCGATCGGACGGTGCCGGCGAGCAGTGCGACCAGCACCAGGAGCGCCGCGTGCAACCCGAGCGACGCACCGAACGCGTGCCCCAGCTTTCGGCGCGCGCCAGGCTCGATCGCGGGTCCGAGCCAGCCGGCCGACACGACATCCAGCGAGGCGCTCATCACTTCGAAAATGCGGGGGGACTTCGTCCCCGCCGCACCCCCCTGCGCGCTCGCTCGCAGGGCCCCATGATCCCCACTCCGCTCGCGCGGCTCGCTCGCTGCCGCTCGCTCGCGGCGCCGCGTGTCCATTTTCGTGCCACGGGGTGAGCGGCAGCTCATGACGACTTCATGACGAAGCAACTCCCATACCGCGGCCGGCCGCAGAGCGCAGCGATGTCAGAGTCCAGATTGCGGAGGATGCCGCACAAGACGCGCACTTCTCCGCAGCCGGTCGCGACGAGGCGGCGCTAGCGAGAGTCAGCTCACGCGCCGCGTTGGCGGTGGTGCTTTCGGACGCTCGACTCTCACGCGCACGTCCAGCGCCACGGCTCCTCGGGTCAACACACGCAGCGGGTTGATATCCAATTCCTGGATCTCCGGACAGATGCCCACGATGGCCGAGAGGCGCAGCAGGGCGTCCCGCAGCGCGGCTTCGTCGGCCGGTGGAGCGCCCCGATATCCGCGAAGCAGCGCCGCGCCGCGAAGTCCGGCGACCATCTCGGCCGCGTCGCGATCGGTCAGGGGATGCAGCCGGCACTGACTGTCCGCCAGGAGCTCAGCCATGGTGCCGCCGGTTGCGCACGCCAACACCGGTCCGAAGACCGGATCTTCGACGGCGCCGACGAGCATCTCGACGCCCCCTGACACCATCGGCTGCACCAGCGCGCCGGTCATCGAGCTGCCCAGTCGTGCCGTCAGGTCCTGCCACGCCTGTCGTACGGCCTCAGCGGTCTCGAGGTTGAGCCGCAGCCCCCCGACCTCGGTCTTGTGGAGGATCTCGGGGCCGATCGCCTTCATCACGACGGGATAGCCAAGACGGTGTGCGGCATCGACCGCGGCCGCCTCACTGGTGACGACGGCCTGCGCGGCGACGGAGATTCCGGCCGACAGGAGCAGCGCGTGCGCCTCGTCGGGGGTCAGCCATCCGCCACCGCGTTCGAGGGCTCGATCGACGACGAGACGCGCGCGATCGCGGTCGACATCGTGAAACTCGGGCGTCGTGCCGTCCGGCTGGCGCCGCCATTCGCCATAGTCGGCCGCCCGGGCAAGCGCCGTTGCCGCCGCCTCCGGGAACCTGAAGCTCGGGACGGGCGCAAGCAATGTGGAGCCCGGTTCGGCGGACATGAAGATCGCCAGCACGGTCTTCTCGGGCCTCGTCATCGATGCCCGGCGGATCGCCTGCGCGACGTCCTCTCCTCTGGTGACGAGCGGCGGGATGAAGATGACGAGCACGGCGTCGACCAGATCGTCTTCGAGCATGGCGGCAAGCGCCCGTTCATAGTGTTCCGCGCTCGCAGACGCGATCATGTCGACGGGATTGGCGACCGAGGCCGCGACGGGCAGAAAGGATCGCAGCGTGGCGACGGTGCGGTCCGAAAGGGCCCCTATCTCGAGTCCCTGAGCTTCGCACGCGTCGGCGGCGAGAATCCCCGGACCGCCGGCATTCGTCAGGATGGCCACACGTCGGCCGCGAGGCAGCGGCTGAGTGGACACGAGCGCCGCGACGTCGAACAACTCCTCGAGCGTTCTCGTCCGGATGACTCCCGCCTGGTGGAGAAGCGCATCGACGACGGCGTCACTGGCGGCGAGCGCGCCGGTGTGTGACGAGGCGGCGCGGGCGCCGGCCTTCGACCGGCCGGCCTTGACCGCAACAATGGGCTTCGTCCGCGCCACCCGGCGGGCGATCTGAGTGAACTTTCGCGGATTGCCGAAGCTCTCCACGTAGAGCAGGATCACGTCCGTCCGAGGGTCCTGCTCCCAGTACTGAAGGAGGTCGTTGCCCGAGACGTCGGCCTTGTTACCGATCGAGACGAACGTCGAGAAGCCAATCTGCAGGGATCGCGCATAGTCGAGAATCGCGAGCCCGAGCGCGCCGCTCTGTGTCGAGAGCGCGACGCGTCCCGCCGGCGGCTCGACTGGTGCGAACGTCGCGTTCATGCGTACGGCCGGATCGGTGTTGATCAGGCCCATGCAGTTGGGACCAACGAGTCTGATGCCCGCACCCCGCACCCGTTCGAGCAACTCCGCTTCAAGTTGGCGTCCGGCCTCGCCCGTCTCGCCAAAACCCGCGCTGATGACGACGACGGCCTTCACGCCCTTCTCGATGCAGTCGTTCACGACTGGAATCACCTGTGCCGCAGGCACACAGATGACGGCCAGATCCAGCGGGCCGGGGATGTCCGTCACGCGCGCATACGCCGCGATGCCGTCGACCGATGCGGCCGCCGGATGCACGGCGTGAAGGCGTCCGGTATACCCGCCGGCGACCAGGTTGTGGAGCACTTCAGATCCGATCCGTCCGCGCGCGCGGTTGGCCCCGACGACGGCGATGCTGGCTGGCTCGAAGACCGCACGCATCGATGCCGAGGCGGCCGCACGGGAGCGTTCGGCGGCCCGTCCCAGATAGACATCGGTCGGCTGAAGCGTCAACACAACGTGATAGACTCCGGCATCTAGTTTTCTGAGGAGTTCGAAGCCAGAGTCTTCGAACACTCGCATCATCTGCGTGTTGTTGCTGAGCACGTACGCGTCGAAGGTTCGCAGGCCGTGGCGGCGGCCCCAGTCCGCCAGATGCTCGAGCAGGCGCGTGCCGACTCCCCGGCCGTGAAGAGCATCGGCAACCGTGAAGGCGACTTCCGCCCGGTCGCGGGCCGCCGCGTCGGTGGTGTAACTGGCGACGGCCACGACGCGGTCGTGCAGGACCGCCACCATCACGCACGCCGTTGCCGGATCTGGATTCAGCAGCTCCGAGATTTCGGACGCTCCGGTCCCTTGGAGGGAGAAGAATCTGGAATAGCGGCTGTCTTCCGAAAGCTGAGCATACAACTCCCGGACGCTCGACTCGTCCTGGGGCGTGGCCAGACGAAGAAGAAGCGTCGAGCCGTCGCGTAGGAGAACGTCAGTACGATGTGGATCCGTGTCGACTTCTGTCATTGACGGGGAGCCAGAGCAAGGCGCATGCCGGTCTGCCGGATTGACGGCATTGGAATTGCTGTTGCTGTAGCCCGGTTTGGTCCAGAACTGAAACGCCGGAGCGTGTCGGATGAATCGGTTTCTGAAGAATCTCGGGTTTTCCACTTGGATCACCCTGGCGCTGTTGATTTGGCTCGCGGTAGTGGTTTCCGTTCAAGCCAACGGGCCGATCGGGGCGGGACGCTCCCGAGCTGCGGAGAATACCGCGGCGACACCGAATAACCCGCAGGGTCCGCCGCCCCAACCCGCGCCCGCCCAGCAACCCATACCCGCCAACCAGGCGGGTTATATCGGCGAGAAAGAGTGCATCGGTTGTCACGATGCCCAGGCGCCGAGCTACCTGCACAGCAAGCATGCGCGGGTGGCCGATCCTCGAACGCCGGGCGCGAAGCTCGGCTGTGAGAGTTGTCATGGCCCCGGCAAAGCCCACGCCGACGACACGGAAGCCAAAGGCCGCATCAAGGTCTTCAAGACCATGTCCGCCGACGAGGTGAACGGAACCTGCACCTCGTGTCACACGCGCGGCCAGCATGCGTTGTGGGACGGCAGCCAGCACGAGCGTCGCGATCTCTCGTGCGTCACGTGTCACTCCGTCCATGCGGCGAAGTCGGAGCAGAAACAACTGAAAGCGGCCACTCAATTGGAGCTCTGTGCGCCGTGCCATCGAGAGAAGACCGCGAAGGTCGATCGATCGGGCCACATGCCGGTGCGCGAGGGGAAGATGGAATGCTCGACCTGCCATAACGTGCACGGCTCGACGAACGTCAAGCTCCTGGCCAAAGGCCAGTCGGTGGCCGAGCTCTGCACGACGTGCCATGCCGAGAAGCGCGGTCCGTACCTGTGGGAGCACCCGCCGGGCCGGGACGGCTGCGCGACGTGTCACGATCCGCACGGCTCGTCGAACGAGCGCATGCTCGTCGCCAAGCCGCCGATCCTCTGCCAGCGGTGCCATATCCATACGCGGCACCCGAGCACGATTTATGACGCGGCGTTGGTGGGGGCGGGCTCGTCGCCGAGCGTGCGGGTCTATGCCCGATCGTGTGTGACCTGTCATCAGGCCATCCACGGATCCAACCACCCGAGCGGTCAGTTCTTCATTCGCTGAGGCATGTCATGCGCACTCTTTCAGCATGTGCACTGATTGGTCTCGTCGCGCTCCCGTCCGTCGCTGACGGGCAGACGCGCCTGCCTTTGTGGCTCGCCACGGCGGGCCTGGCCGCCTCCGACGGCCAGGCGCCCGGAGGCGTTCAGGCCCCGGCGCCTCAGGCCCCGGTTCCCCAGGCGCCGGCGCCCCAGGCGGCGCCTGCTCTGCCGGTCGAGTACCGGATCGGATTCCTGGATTTCGGAGCGCGCGGGTCGAGCGTTGAGGGCGATCGCGCGCGGTACGAACGGTATCGCGATCTCGGCAACGGTCTCTTCCTCGAGGTCCTCCGGTGGCACGTCCAGCCGAGCGGCTGGTTCGTGGACATCGCGGCGGATCATATGGGCCGGAAGGACCAGCGTTACGCGGCCGACTTCGTGCGGCCCGGGAAGCTCGACGCGTGGGTGCTCTGGGACCAGATTCCCATGTGGATGAGTGCGAAGACGCAGACGCTCTTTACGGAAGAGTCGCCATCCATCCTCCGGATCAGCGAAGACATTCAACGCCAGGTCCAGGCCTCATCGAGCGCGCTGCCGGCGTACATCGACAGCGCTCCCACCTTCGATCTCGAGTCTCGCCGTCACATTGGGCAGGGCGGCGTGAGGTACAAGGCCAGCCCCGATCTGACGCTGCACGCCACGGTGCAGAGCACGAACCGGGAGGGCGAGCTGGTGGTTGGCGGCAGTTTCGGGCACAGCGTCCTGGTCGAGATGCCGGCGCCCATCCGGCACACGACGACTGACGTCGATGCCGGGGCGGAGTTCGAAAACGGGCGGCTGCTCGTCCGCGGCGGCTATACGGGATCGTTCTTCCACAACGACGTGACGTCGCTCGAGTTCGACAATCCGTTCCGCGCGCTGCCCGACATCAGCGGAACCTCCTCGCACGGCCGCCTCGCGCTCGCGCCCAGTAACTCGTTCGTTTCCGTGAACGGCCTGGCGTCCGTGGCGCTGGCGCGCCGCACACGAGTCACTGCGTCGTTCGCGATCGGGTCGCTCCAGAGCGCGTCGGAGACGAGCATCCTGCCGCACACCGTCAACGCGGCGCTGCCAGTCGTGCCGGTGGCGCGAGCGTCGGTCGACGGCGAAGCGGACACGGCATCGGTCAATCTGCGGCTCACCTCGCGGCCTGCCAGCGGCATCGACTTCAACGTGCAGTACCGCATGTACGACTACGACAATCGCACGCCGGAGCTCGTCATCACGCAGCGCGTCGCCTACGACAACTCGCGTATCGACCCTGACCGCCCCGAAGCACACGGAACCGTTCGGGGTCCTTCGGCACACGTTCGACGCCGACACGCGCCTCATGCCGGGCGCCGCGACGACGGTGGGCATCGGCTACAGCCATCTCCTCGAGGAGCGCACGCACCGCATCTTCGAATCGACCAGCGAGGACGTGCTGCGGGTGATCTTCGACGTGCCAAGTCACCCGTTGTTTTCGCTCCGGACGAAGTACGAGTACGGCCAGAAGCGGGGTGAGGGCGACGCCGAGCATATCGCTGCCGAGCTCCTGGCCGTCGGTGAGCAGCCGGGCATGCGTCACTTCGACATCGCGTCGCGCAACCGGAACCGCGTCACGCTCCTCGGATCGGTGATCCCGACCCCGACGTTGTCGCTCACGGCGTCCGCGGCGTTTGGCAAGGATGACCACAAAGACAGCCACTTCGGCCTCAGGGACAACTCGCACCGCGTGTACAGCCTGGGGCTGGACGCCGTGCCGACCGACCGCGTCAGCTACGGCGGATCGTACGAGCACGAGCGATACAAGGCGCTCTCAGCCTCTCGCCAGGCCTCTTCCAACGCAGAGTTCATCGACCCGAGGAGAGACTGGTCGACTGATGCCAACGACACGGTCCATTCGCTCGTGCTGAACGCCCGCGTGCTGAAGCTCCGCGAGACGATCGACGTCGACTTCAGCTACGACTACAATCGGGCCCGCGCGACCTACAAGTACATCACCGGCCCGGTCTCGAACCCGACCCTGCCCGAGGTGCCGGATGTGCCGTCGACGCTGCCGCCGCCCAGTCAGCTGCCGCCCGTCAAGAGCGACTTGCAGCGGGCCGTGTTCAACGTGACGTACCATCTGGGGCCGAAGATCGGGATCGGTCTGTCATACTGGTTCGAGGATTACAACGTGGAGGATTTCACGCTCGACCTGCAGGCGAATCCCGAGCTGGCGCGCGGCCAGACGTTGCTGCTGGGTTACCTGTACGAGCCCTATACCGCGCACACGGTCTGGGGCCGAGTGTTCTATCGCTGGTGAGGCTGGAGGTGCCAATGAGTGAGAAGGCGAGACGTGTCGCGGGGATAGGCGTGGCGGTTGTCGTGGCGGGCATCGGGCTCATCGCGCAGGGAAGCGCGAAGCTCGCCGAGGCCGGCAAACAGCTCTATGAGAAACACAAGTGCGCGGATTGCCACACCATCAACAACCGGGGCGGACGGCTCACCAAGCAGTTTCCGATGGACGACGTCGGGAAGGTGCCCGCCGCGGACCTGCGCATGTGGCTGACGAATCCGCTCGAGATGGAAGCCAAGAGCACGAGTGAGCAAGGCAAGAAGTCAAAGCTCAAGCTGTCGTCGAAGAAATACAAGTTCACCAACCCCGAGCTCGACGCGCTCGTCGCCTATCTGCAGACCCTGGTGAAGAAGTGAGCTGATGCCCTGGTCGTCGCTGACCCGCAACCCGATCTCGATCGCAGGCGCCTGGCTCACCACGCTGAGCGCCTTTGCGTTCATCACCTACTACGTCGCCGCCGTCCTTGGCTGGCTCGAGAATCCCTATTCCGGACTTTTCGGATTCGTCGTCGCGCCGGCGGTGTTCGTGCTCGGCCTGGCCCTCATCCCGATCGGGATCTGGCGCGAGACGCGCCGGCGGCACCGTGGAAAGGAGCCGTGGGCCTGGCCGGCGATCAACCTCGGGAATCGCCGGACCCGGAACGTGGTGCTTGCGATGCTCGTCCTCACGGTCGTCAACCTGGCGATCGTCGCGGTGGCCGGACTCGGGGCGCTGCATTACATGGAGTCGAACGAGTTCTGCGGGCAGGTCTGCCACGTGCCCATGAAACCGGAGTTCACGGCCCATCAAGTCCCCCCGCACGCGAGCGTCGACTGCGTGCACTGCCACGTGAGCCCTGGCGCGTCCGGGACGGTCCGCGCGAAGCTCAACGGCGCACGGCAGGCCTGGCAGTTCGTGACCGGGACGTTCCACCGGCCGATCCCGACGCCCGCCAGAAACCTCCCGACCGCGGCCGACACCTGCGTGCACTGCCATGCGGCGGGGTACCCCCAGCGTGACCTGACGATCACCAAGCGCGAGTACGCCGACGACGAGACGAACACGGAGACGGTCACGACCTTCCTGATGCTGATGCAGGCGAACCATTGGCACGCCCGCTCGGACGTCAGCGTCGAGTATGTCGCGACCGATCCCACTCGCGACACGATCCCCTACGTCCGCGTGACCGAGCCGGGCGGCGGCGTCACTGAATACTTCGCGGCAGGCGTCACGACGAGGCCGAGCGGCGACCTGCGGCGCATGGATTGTCTTGATTGCCATACACGGCCGGCCCACGCGATGTCGGCCTCAGCCGAGCAGGCGGTGGACCGCGCGATGGCCGCTGGCGAGATCAGCCGCGCTCTCCCGTTCGTGAAGCGCGAGGCCGTGGCGGCGCTGAAGGCCGAGTACGCCAACGAGACCGCGGCGCTCGAGGGCATCCGGCGCCGGATGAATGACTTCTATCAGACGAGAAAAGAAGTCCCGGCAGCCGAAGTCGCGCGGGCCATCGCCGCGCTCGAGCGCAGCTACCGCACCAACGTGTTTCCCGAGATGAAGATCACGTGGGGGACCTATCGATCTCAGATTAGTCACATCGAACCGCTCGGCTGCTTCCGGTGCCACGATGAGGAGCACAAGTCCACGGCCGGGAAGACGATCCGTCAGGACTGCGAGCTCTGCCACAAGGAACTGCAAGCCCCCGGCGGCCAGGAGCCCTGAGGGCAGACGCCGCAGCCCCCAAAAGCAAGTGCTCAGCCGACTCTGTGTTGTCGCGTGGCTCGTCCTGTTTCTGGTGGGTCCGGGTGTCTCGTCCGCGCAGACCTCGGCGACGATTGTGGGATACGCCGTGGACGCCACCGGCGCGCGGCTGCCCGGCGTGCGCGTCACGGTCACACTGACCGACACACGTCTCTCCCGGACCACCGACACCGACGCCAGTGGCCGGTTCACGTTTGCCAGCCTGCCGGCTGGCGAGTACGGGCTCAAGGCGGAGCTGGCAGGGTTTCAGACGCTGGTCCGCACGGGCGGACGATTGACCGTCGGCGAGCAAGTCGCGCTGACGCTGACGCTGGAGGTCGGCGTCGCGGAGAGTGTCACGGTCGTGGCCGGTGTGTCGCTCGTCAACACGCGCAGCTCCGAGCTCAGTTATCTGGTCGACGAGCGCACCATCGAGCAGATCCCGCTCAACGGCCGCAACTACACCGACCTGATGTCGCTGCAGCCGACGGTCAACCCCTTTCCCCATCGCGACAATGGATCCGTGGTCGCGCATGGACTCGCCATGAGCGTCAACGGTCAGGATCCGCGGTCGAACGTGTATCTGCTCGACGGCACGCTCCTCAATGACTTGACAAACGGACCGGCCGGCAGCGCCGCGGGCACGGCGCTCGGCATGGACACGGTGCGCGAGTTCCGTGTCGAGGCGAACAGCTACAGTGCCGAGTTCGGCCGCAACACCGGCGGCCAGGTGAACGTGATCACCAAGTCCGGCACGAACCGCCTGAGTGGCAGCCTGTTCGAGTTTCATCGCAACCAGGCGCTCGATGCCCGCAACTACTTCGATGTCGGACCGAAGCCGGATTTCCATCGCAACCAGTTCGGCGGAACGGCCGGCGGGCCGGTCCGAATCGATCGGCTGTTCTATTTCGTCGGGTACGAGGCGCTGCGCGAAACGCTCGGCCGCACCATCGTGACGACGGTGCCGGACGACAACGCCCGGATGGGTCTGCTGCCCGGCGGCGCGGTGACCGTCGACCCGTTGGTCCGCCCGTACCTCGACGAGTTTCCGCGCGCCAACGGCGAGAACATCGGCGGCGGACTCGCACGCTACACGTTTCCGTTCGATCAGCGTCTCGATCAGCATTTCTTCCAGGCGCGCGTGGATGCCGTGCGCCCGTCAGCCGGACAGATTTTCGGCCGCTATACCCTTGACGATACCGACCAGTGGCTCCCGACCGACTTTCCGCAGTTTCCGCGCGCGTTCATTTCGCGCAACCAGTTCGTCACGGTCGAGTACCGGCAGGCGCGCAAGGAGATGGTCCAAACGGCGCGATTCGGCTACAGCCGGACGCGCATCGGACAGAACGTCGAGGCGAATACCGCCCAGCCGCTGCCCGTGTTCGTGCCCGGCCGCGACATCATGGGTGCCATCGATATCGGGGGGATCCCACGCTTCGGCCCGCAGAGCTCGGCGAACCTCCGCCTTCGACAGGATGTGACGAGCGGAGAATACACCGTGGCGCTGGCCCGCGGGCAGCATCTGCTGACCGCCGGCGTCCTCGTCGAGCGGTACGTGGCCGATGAGGTCAACCCGACGTTCAGTCTCGGAATCTACCGGTTCGCCGATCTCTCGAACTTCCTGCGCAACGTCCCGGCCCAGTTCATCGGCCTCACGCCCGCGGGCGACATCAACCGGCATTGGGACTGGACGCTCTACGGCGCGTACGTGCAGAACGACGTGGCGCTGGCCTCGCGCGTGACGCTCAACCTCGGCTTGCGCGTCGAGGGAACGTCGATGCCGGTCGATCGGGAAGGGCGCGACATCAACATGCCCGATCTGCTGGCGCCCGCACCCACGGCCGGACCGCTCTACGAGAATCCCGGCCCCTCCTGGTCGCCGCGGGTGGGCGGTGCCTGGGACGTCTCCGGTACTGGTCGCACGTCGGTGCGCGGCGGCTACGGGCTCTACTTCAACACCAACAACCATCAGAATCTGATTGTGACCGTGACCAATCCGCCGGCCACTCCGCGTGTCGTGATCGCCAATCCAACGTTTCCGGTACCGCCGTTCGATCGAGGCACGGGAATCTCCGTTCGACCAATCCAGTTCGATGTCCGCTACCCGCGCACACAGACGTACAACGTCAACGTGCAGCAGGAGCTGTGGTCCGACTGGGCCGTGACAATCGGGTTCGCGGGAGCACGCGGCCGGCATCTCTGGCGCAATTCCGATCGGAACGTGCCGACGCCGGTGACGCGCGCCGATGGCTCCTTGTTCTACGCGGCGGGTCTGCCGCGTCCGAACCGGACCTTCTCCGCGATTGAAGTCAAGTCGAGCGACGGCGACTCCTGGTACAAGGCGCTCATCCTCGATGTTCGCAAGCGGTGGAGTCACGGTCTGCAGCTCCAGTCGTCCTACACCTGGTCCAGGGCCGAAGATACGACGCAGAACTCGACGTTCTTCTCGGACTCAACCACGGCGACGACATCGGCGATGCCCGAGTTCATTCCCGGCTACAACAAGGGGCTCGCCGATTTTCACATCGAGCACAACTGGGTGGTGAACTTCGTCTGGGAGGTGCCGGGCGCGGACGCGCGGACCGGTCTCGCCGCAGCGTTCCTGAATGACTGGCGTCTGTCGGGCGTCGCGCGTGTCCGGAGTGGCAGCCCGCTCACGCCGTTCGTGCAGACGAATCGGTCGCGATCGCTGTGGTCGCCGTCTCTCGGTCCCGGCACCGGACCGGATCGTCCAAGTTATGCGCCGGGCCGCGGGCCGGACAACGCCGTGCTCGGACAGCCCGATCGCTGGCTCGACCCGACGGCCTTCGTGCTTCAGCCGGCGGGGACGTTCGGGACGGCCGGACGTAACGAGCTCATCGGTCCCGGGCTCGCCACCGTCGACGTCTCGCTCAGCCGCCAGTTTGGATGGCGCCGGCTCGGGGAACGGACCCGGTTCGACCTGCGCATCGAGGTCTTCAACCTGTTCAATCGCGCCAACTTCGGTCCCCCGTCGCTGATTGCCTTTGCCGGCTCGGTCGACAACGAAGCGCCGCTGGCCTCGTTCGGGCAGATTCGGACGACGGTGACCTCGTCCCGGCAGGCGCAGATTGGCGTCAGAGTCACGTTCTAAATCTAGCCGCCCAAGCAACGGCCCGCCAACCTGCCGGCATCCTGCTTGCACTATCAAGCGCAGAGGTGCGCCATGTGCGGGATCTTTCGCAGTCGGGTGATCACGCTCGCGGCCGGAGCGGTGCTCCTGGCCGCGACGGTCGCGTTTGCAGGGCAGCGTGAGGCGGCGGAGAGGACGGGCCGGCAGGTCTACGAGACGACGTGCATCGCCTGCCACGGACCCGACGGCAAGGGCGGCGTCAATCCGGCGCTCGAGAAGATCGTCACGCTGCCAGATTTCACCGATTGCGCGTTCGCCAATCGAGAGCCGGATCGGGGCTTTCTGGCCGTGGCCCACAACGGCGGGCCGGCGCGCGGATTCTCCGCCCTGATGGCGCCCTGGGGCGGGACCTACACCGAAGGTGAGCTGGCGCGCGCCGTGGCCCACATCAGGACGTTCTGCTCGGATGAACGGTGGCCGCGCGGTGAGCTGAACCTTCCGCGTCCGCTCGTGACGGCGAAGGCTTTTCCAGAGGATGAGGCCGTGGTGAGCACTTCCTCGCAATCCGGCAACGTCGTCACGAAGTTCATCTACGAACGGCGGTTTGGGCCGCTCAACCAGGTGGAGATCATCCTGCCCATGTCGTCTGTCGATCAGTCGGCCAGCGGGCGCTCGACGGGGATTGGCGACATCGCGCTGGAGTACAAGCGCACGCTCGCTCACAGCCTGGCGCGCGGCAACATCTTCAGCGCCACCGCTGAGTTCGTGCTGCCGACCGGGAGTGAGAGCAAGGGACTTGGCGGGGGAACTGCCGTGTTCGAGCCCTTCGTTACCTTCGGCCAGGCGCTGCCGCGCGATTGGTTCGTCCAGGCCCAGGCCGGCTTCGGCATCCCGATGGAGGACGGCCACGACAACGAGGTGTTCTGGCGCGCGGCGGCCGGGAAGAGCTTCGAACAGACGAAGTTCGGTCGCGTCTGGTCGCCCATGCTCGAAGTGCTGGCGGCCCGATCCCTGGTGACCGGAGCCGCGATCGAATGGGATGTGCTCCCGGGTCTCCAGATGACGCTCAACACGCGACAGCATGTGCGGCTGGCTGGGGGAGTCCGAATTCCAGTCAACGCGACGGAGACGCGTGAGAAAAGCGTGATGGTCTACCTGCTCTGGGACTGGTACGAGGGCGGGTTCTTCCGGGGCTGGTAGCCTCTACCTTGCGTCGCGCGGCCGCCAGGTCTGCAGGATTCGGAGGTAGTTGCCGCGCTCGAACGCGTCCGGGTCGGCCGTGCGCAGCAGGCTCACGCTGCCTTGCGCCTGCCGCAGCGACTCGTACTCGTGTTCTTCGAGCCAGTGCGCCAGCTCGCGTCGCAAGAGCGCGAGATGCTTCGGGCCGTTCCTCAGGAGCGCGGCGACCATCTGGACCGCCTGCGCGCCGGCCATGATCGCCTTGAGCGCGTCCATGCTCGTATGGACGCCGCCCGTGGCGGCGAGCGACGCGCGAATCCGGCCGTAGAGGATCGCGATCCACCGAACGCGCAGGAGCAGCTCGTCCGATGTCGAGAAATGCAGCCGCGGCACCGCCAGCAGCAGCTCGGGATCGACGTCCGGCTGGTAGAACCTGTTGAACAAGACGAGCCCATCTGCGCCTTCTTCGTCGAGCGCGGCGGCCAGGTGGGAGAGTGACGAGAAGAACGGCGAGATCTTCACAGCGACCGGAATCGTCACACGTCGTTTCACGCGCCGCACGATGTCGATCACGCGGTGTTCGACCTCTGCGCCGCTCTCGCGGGAGTCGGTTGCCACGTGGTAGAAGTTGAGTTCGATCGCGTCAGCGCCGGCGTCCTGAATCTGTCCGGCGTAGCTCAGCCAGCCCTCGGCCGTCGTTCCGTTCAGCGATCCGATGACGGGTACACCGACGGCCGCTTTGATGCGACGCACCTGCTCCAGGTAGCGGTCCGGACCGAGCGCGAAGTCCTGCGGCCGCGGAAAATACGAAAGGGCCTCGGCGGTCGACTCTTCGTGCACGAGGATGTCGTGCACCACGCCCAGGTCCTCGCGCGTGATTTGCTCCTCGAAGAGCGAATGCATGACGATGGCGGCGGCGCCCGCATCCTCGAGCCGCTTCACGGTGTCCAGATCGTCGACGAGCGGCGAGGCGCCCGGCATCAAGGGATGCGGAAGCGTGAACCCGAGATAGCGCGTCGACAGATCCATCAGCCCCCCTGTGCGCCGTCGGGTTTGCCGGCGAGCTCCGCGTAGAGCGCCTGCTGCCGGGCGACCTGCCTTCGCGCCTCCGCCAGCAGAGTCCGGAACCGGTCGGGCATCGCCTGCTCGACCATGCGGTACCGCGACTCGTTGCGCATGTAGGCCGTGAGATCCACCGTCGGGGGACCCGAGTCGAGCACAAGCGGATGCTCGCCCTGGGAGCGCCGGCGCGGGTCGAAGCGCACGAGCGGCCAGTGCCCCGACGCGACGGCCAGCTTCTGCTGATCCAGACCGAAGGCCAGATCGTAGCCATGAGCGATGCAGTGGCTGTAGGCGATGATGATTGAGGTGCCTGGGAACGCTTCGGCCTCGAGAAACGCCTTGACGGTCTGCGCGTCCTTGGCGCCCATCGCCACGCGCGCGACGTAAGCCGAGCCGTAGGCCATCGCCATGAGCGCCAGGTCTTTTTTCGGCGTGGCCTTGCCTGCGGCGGCGAACTTCGCGGCGGCGCCAATCGGTGTGGCCTTCGACTGCTGGCCGCCCGTGTTGGAGTACACCTCGGTGTCGAGCACCAGCACGTTCACGTCGCGATTGAGCGACAGCACGTGATCGAGCCCGCCGAACCCGATGTCGTACGCCCAGCCGTCGCCGCCGACGATCCAGATGCTCTTCTTCACCAGATAGTCGGCCAGGTCGAGCAGCCGCTGTGCGGCCGGATCCGTCTGGCTGCCAAGCGCCGTTCGCAGCGCTGTGACACGCGCACGCTGCGCGGCGATTCCCGCTTCGGTGGACTGGTCCGCCTCGAGCAACTCGCGGGCGAGCGCCGACCCGATCAGATTCAGGCCGCTCAGACGTTCAACGAGGGCCCGCGCCTCGGTGCTGTGCTGATCCACGGCCAGGCGCATGCCGAGGCCAAACTCCGCGTTGTCCTCGAACAGGGAGTTCGACCAGCTCGGCCCGCGGCCGTCGCGGTTGGTCGTGTAAGGCGTCGTCGGCAGGTTGCCACCATAGATCGACGAGCAGCCGGTCGCGTTCGCGATGAGCGCTCGGTCGCCGAAGAGCTGTGTGAGGAGTTTGAGGTACGGCGTCTCGCCGCATCCTGCGCACGCGCCGGAGTACTCGAAGAGCGGCTCCAGGAGCTGCGTGCCCTTGATATCGAGCTTGACGGCGGTGCGGTCCGCTTCCGGCAGATCGAGAAAGAAGCGGTAGTTCTCCCGCTCGGCGTCGCGAAGCGGGCGCTGCGGCGACATGTCGAGCGCCTTGTGTTTCGGATTCGATTTGTCCTTGGCGGGACAGACCATCATGCACAGCGTGCAGCCCGTGCAGTCCTCCGGCGCCACCTGAATCGTGTAGGCGAGGCCGCGGAGCTCCGGGCCCTTATAAGGGACGCTCTTGAACGTCGACGGCTTTCCATTCAGCTGATCGGACGGATAGACCTTTGCGCGTATCGCCGCGTGCGGACAGACCATCGCGCACTTGTTGCACTGAATGCACAGGACCTCGTCCCACACGGGAAGGTCCACGGCGAGATTGCGCTTCTCCCACCGCGACGTCCCGACCGGCCACGTGCCATCCGCGGCAAACGCGCTGACTGGCAGACGGTCGCCCTCGTTGGCCAGCATGGCGGCCGTCACGCTCTGAACGAATGCCGGGGCATCGGCCGCGACTGCGGGCGGCCGGTGGCGGACGGACGTCACCGTGCCGGGGACGCGCACCTCGGTCAGCCGCGCCAGCGTCCGATCCACGGCATCGAAGTTCGCCGTGACGACGTGGTCGCCACGCTTGCTGTAGGTCTTCCGAATCGCGTGCTTGATGCGGGCGATCGCGTCCTCTCGCGGAAGCACGCCGGAAATCGCGAAGAAGCAGACCTGCATGATGGTGTTGATCCGCGAGGCCATGCCCGTCTCGCGTGCCACGGCGTAGGCATCGATGACATGGAAGCGCAGCGATTTCTGGACGATCTGGGCCTGGACCTCCGCCGGAAGGCGATCCCACACCTCGTTGGCGTCGTGCGGGGAGTTGAGAAGGAACACGCCGCCCGGCTTGACCACGCCGAGGACGTCGTACTTGTCGAGGAAATCGTACTGATGGCAGGCCACAACGTCGGCATGCGCGATGAGATAGGCCGAGCGGATGGGACGAGGCCCGAACCGGAGGTGTGAAATCGTGATGGCGCCGGCCTTCTTGGAGTCGTAGACGAAGTAGCCCTGGGCGAAATTCGGTGTGTCCTCGCCGATGATCTTGATGGTGTTCTTGTTGGCGCCGACCGTGCCGTCCGACCCCAGGCCGAAAAACACCGCCTGCGTGACGTCGCGCTGCGCCGGCTCGAGGTCGGTCGTCTCGTCCAGCGCGAGCGAAAGGTTCGTGACGTCGTCGGTGATGCCAACGGTGAAGTGAGCCTTCGGCTCGGGCTCGCAGAGTTCTTCGAAGACGGCCCGCGCCATTGCCGGCGTGAACTCCTTCGACGCGAGACCGAACCTGCCGCCAATGACGCGCACCCCCGCGCGCCGTGCGGAGCGACCCGTGCCCGCATCTTCAGCGATCGCCGAGACGACATCGAGATAGAGCGGTTCACCGACGCTCCCCGGCTCCTTCGTCCGATCGAGCACCGCAATGGCGCGAACGGTCGATGGCAGGGCCGCGATGAAATCCGAAATCGAAAACGGGCGGTAGAGCCGCACTTTGACGAGGCCGACGCGTGCGCCGTTGGCGACGAGCCAGTCGACCGTCTCGTGCGCGGTTTCGGCGCCCGATCCCATCATCACGATCACGCGGTCGGCCTCGGGGTGCCCGACATAGTCGAACAGCCTGTACGACCGGCCTACTCGGGCAGCCAGGGCGTCCATCACGTCCTGCACGACTCGCGGACAGGCGAGATAGAAGGGATTGGCCGCCTCCCGGGCCTGGAAGAACACGTCGGGATTCTGAGCCGTGCCGCGTACCACGGGACGGTCCGGCGTGAGCGCCCGGCGTCGATGTGCCGCGATGAGGCTCTCCGGCAGGAGCGCGCGCAGGTCGTCGTCCGAGAGCGCCTCAATCTTGGCGATCTCGTGTGACGTGCGGAAGCCGTCGAAAAAATGCAGGAACGGCAGGCGCGCGCGAAGCGTCGCCGCCTGGGCCACGAGCGCGAAGTCGTGCGCTTCCTGAACCGACCCCGAGCAGAGCAACGCCATGCCGGTCTGCCGGCAGGCCATGACGTCCGAATGGTCGCCGAAGATCGACAACGCGTGCGTCGCCACGGCGCGCGCGGTGACGTGCATCGCAAACGACGTCAACTCGCCCGCGATCTTGTAGAGGTTCGGGATCATCAGCAGCAGGCCCTGGCTTGCCGTGAAGGTCGTCGCGAGTGCCCCCGCCTGGAGCGCGCCATGCACCGCGCCAGCCGCGCCGGCCTCGGATTGCATTTCGACGACCTGCGGGACGGTGCCCCACAGATTCGTGCGGCCGGCAGCCGACCACTCGTCGGACAGCTCGCCCATGGCCGACGATGGCGTGATCGGGTAGATCGCGATGACCTCGTTCACGCGGTGGGCGACGCGCGCGACGGCTTCGTTGCCGTCAATCGTAATGTGACGACTCATGATCCCAACGGGGCCGGAGTTTGCAAGAGGTGCACCAGGAACGCAGGGACGGTTGACGGGCTGGCTGCACGACTCGAGGCTCGAACATCGGATCGGGTGAGGACCAGCGCGCATCGCATCGCTGGAAATTCCGCATCGTCCCGCTGAGGCAATAAACTGCACGCATCGCCGAGTGACGGAGCGATATCCTGCACTTGGCTTGCCTCTTGCACAACGAAGGGTGCGAAGTCATCGTTTGTCGCTGCCGGAGTGAGGCATGGCACGACGCTTTGGACCGTATCAGCACGTGGTGCGCGCCGCAGGGCTGTTTCTTTTCGGCTTTGTCGCCTTCCTCGTCGTCCGCTCGATGCTGGTTCCAGCGGACTTCGGCCGGTACGGGTTCTACCGGGCGGGGGCCCTCGACGCCGCGCGTGCGTACGGGACCCGATACGCGGGCGAAGCCAGTTGCAAGGACTGCCATGAAGAGCCCTTCGAGGTCCGCAAGGGCCAGGGACACCAACTCGTCAAGTGCGAAGCGTGTCATGGACCGCTCGCTCGGCACTCAGAGAACAACTTCGACGTGGACAAGGCGGAGGTGCTCAACTCCCGGCTGTCGTGTTTCCCCTGCCACGTCCAGCTCAAGGGCCGGCCGGCCAGCCTCCCGCAATTCGATCCCACGGACCATGCGGCGGCGGCGGAGGACAAGTGCATCGAGTGCCACCTCCCCCATCGGCCCAAGGCCAAAGTCGAGTAGGAGCGAGCATGGACCAGACGCGTCGCACGTTCCTCACCGATGCCGGCAAGTACATCGTGCTCACGGGCGCGGCTTCGCTGGCCTGGGACTACGTCGTGGCCGGCCAGCCTGCGCAGGCGCCCAATTACACCGCCACCGATCACTGGTGGGGGATGATCATCGACATCGAGAAGTGCATCGGCTGCGGCAAGTGCGTGCAGGCCTGCAAGATCGAGAACGGCGTCCTCAACGAGCCCGGGAATTTCCGAACGTGGGTGGAGCGGTATCAGGTCGACCCGCAGAACATGGAACACCCGACGGTCGACGCTCCCAACGGCGGGTACGACGGCTTTCCCGAGATCGACAAGCCCGGTTCGGGCGTCAAGGTGTTCTTCGTCCCGAAGATGTGCAACCACTGCGCGCACTCGCCCTGCGTCCAAGTGTGCCCCGTGGGCGCGACGTTCGAGAGTCCGGACGGCGTCGTGCTCGTCGACAAGGATCGATGCCTGGGCTGCCGCTACTGCGTGCAGGCCTGCCCGTACGGCTGCCGCTACATCGATCCGCGCACGCACACGGCCGACAAGTGCACGCTCTGCTACCACCGGATCACCAAGGGCCTGACCACCGCGTGCTGCGAAGTCTGTCCGACGAATGCGCGACAGCTCGTTGATCTGAAGAACCCGAACGATCCGGTGCACGAGTTCATGCGCACGCACAAAGTCCATGTGCTCAAACCGCAGCTCGCGACGGGCGCGAAGGCTTACTACAACGGGCTCGACGGGTCGGTCCGATAGGAGAGGCGGGGGCATGCCTGGCGTCGAAGGTTTCATCTACCCGAACGAGGTCGAGCTCCAGTGGAGTGTCCTCATCGTCCTCTACCCGTTCCTGACCGGCCTGGTTGCCGGAGCATTCATCCTGGCGTCGCTCGAGCGCGTCTTCAACGTCACGGCCGTGCGGCCGACCTATCGGCTGGCGCTGCTCACGGCGCTGGCGTTCCTGCTGGTCGCGCCGCTCCCTCTGCAGATGCACCTCGGCCATCCGGAGCGATCGTTCTCGATGTACCTCACGCCGCACCGTGAGTCGGCGATGGCGATGTTCGGGTTCGTCTATCTCTGGTACCTCATGGCGGTGCTCGTGCTCGAGATCTGGTTCGACTATCGAAAGGATCTCGTCCTGACGTGGCGGGCCAGCACGGGCCTGAAGCGGTGGCTGTACGGCGCGCTCACGCTGTGGTCGGACGACATCAGCCCGGAGGCGCTGCGGGTGGACGATCGCGTCGGCCGGATCATCACGATCGTCGGCATTCCGTCCGCGTTTCTGCTGCACGGCTATGTCGGCTTCATCTTCGGATCCGTCAAGGCGAATCCGTGGTGGTCGACGCCGCTCATGCCGGTCGTCTTCCTGTTCTCGGCCATCGTGTCCGGCATCGCGCTCGTGATGTTGCTCTACATGGCCCTGTCCAGACTGCGTCGCGTCCCGATCGATATGCGCTGCGTGGATACGGTCGCGCGCTATCTGTTTTTCGCATTCATCATCGATTTCTCGCTGGAGATGCTCGATCTGATTCACCGGCTCTACGAGGCCGACGAATCGCTGCGCGCGCTCGACTTCATGGTCAAGACGCGCCTCTTCGTGTCGCAGATCGTGGTTCAGATCCTCCTGGGCACGCTCGTGCCGCTCGTCCTGCTCGGGTTGACGCAGGTTCGTCGCTTCGCCGACCGGACGCGTCTGGCCCTCTATGTCGTTGCCGGCGCGGCGACGCTCATCGGGATCTTCGCGATGCGCTGGAACGTCGTCATCGGCGGACAGTTGTTCTCCAAGAGCTTCCTTGGCTACACGACGTACAAGATGGAGTTCGCCACGCGCGAGGGACTCTTGCCGGCGATCCTGATCATGATCCTGCCGTTTGTCATTCTCTGGGTCCTGCTTCGGATCCTGCCGCCGTGGACGGCCGACCACGAGGCCAAAGCGTAGAGTCTCTGCCCGTACAACTGTCAAGGAGGAGATCCCAGAGCCATCCGATCGGAGCGACACGAGGGACGCATCGCAGCGTGACCATCATGGACGACCGTCTGTCGCGGCTCGAGACCAGGCTTCAGGAAGTCAACGAGGCCGTCGTGCAGTTGTGCCGACGCGTAGGGGCGCTCGAACAATCTGCTGCACCGTTGCGGGACGCCGCCATGCCCGTCGTGGAGGACGCCACGGCGCCGGCGCCGCAGGTCAGCGTGCTGCCGGCGCCCACCACGGCGTGGGGCGATCCAGCGCGTCTCCTGTCGCTCGTCGGCCGCACGTTCGTCATTCTGGGCGGAGCCTTTCTGCTGCGTGCGGTGACCGAATCGGGCCGGTTGCCGCAGGCGAGCGGCATCGTCCTGGGATTTGCGTACGCGTCAGTGTGGATCGGCGCCGCTGACCGCGTCGGAGTGCGTCGGCCCACGAGTGGGCTGTTTCACGGTCTTGCCGGCGTCATCATCGGCGTGGCGATCCTCTGGGAAGCGTCGACGCGATTCGACTTCCTGCGCCCGACGGCCAGCGCCATGGTGCTCGCGCTGCTGGTGCTCGGGGCGCTCGGAGTGGCATGGCATCGGCGGCTGGAGTGGTTTGCGCTGATCGTGACCCTCGCGGGGGTGGCCACGAACCTCGTGCTGGCGTTCGCCAGCGGCCACACGCAGCCATACGCGGTGTGTGGGGTGGCGATCGGCGTCGCGACCGCATGGCTTGGCGTCGATCGACGATGGACCCTGCCGCGGTGGCCGGCGGCGATCGCTGCGAATCTGCTGGTGATCGCTCTGGTCAGCCGAGCCGTGGCGTCGACGCCACTCGAGTCGCGGTCCGGCGCTCTGGTGACGGCCCTGCTGCTCGCGGGCGCGTACCTCGCCGTGGTCATCTTTCCGGGCATCGCGCGCCGCCGGGAACCGGACATCTTCGAGATCCTGCAGAGCGCCGTAGCGCTGTCGATCGGGTTTGGCGGCGCGTTCAGTCTGGCGGGACTGGCCGGAGCCGACACGCGGTCTTTGATCGGGGGTAGCCTGCTGGTGGTTGGCACGTCCGGGTATCTGCTGGTGCACGCGCGGGCGGCACACTTCACCCCCAGGATGCCTGCCTATCTCACCACCGTCGCCCTGGCGCTCGCCCTATGGGGCGGCTCGACGTGGTTGTCGGGCAATCCCCGCGATGCGTGGCTGGTGGTGGTCGCCTTGATGCTGAGCTGGCCGAGCGCTGCGGTCGATCGCGCGACGGTCACCGTGCACGCGGTCATCGTTGGCATTGCCGCTGCACTCTCGTCCGGCCTTCTGGCCTTTACCGCCGAGGCGTGGGTGGGATCGCTCGAGCGGGCTGCGCTCCGTCCGCCGGCCCCCGTCGCGCTCGCCGTCCTGGCGTTCGGGCTGCTGGTCGGGCGCCGCAAAGCGGATCGCCGCGTGCCTGCGGCCGAATCGCTGGCTCGACTGACGCGGGCGCTCGTGTTCGTTGCCGGCGCTGGTGCTCTTGTCGTGGCGATGACGGCGCGCTGGAGCGCTGCGCCGCCGGACACGGCCGCGATCTCATCAATCAGATCGGTCACGCTCGCGGTGGGCGCAGTGATGCTCGCAGCGGCCGCGCGCACGTCCTTCGGGCGCGAATTGGGCTGGCTCGCGTATCCCGTGCTTGCCGTCGCTGGTGTCAAGCTGATGGCGGAAGATCTGCACGTCTCGTCGCCGGCGATGATGTTCCTCGTGCTGGCCGTCTACGGCCTCTCGCTGATTCTGACTGCGAAGTTCTTCGGTCAGCGACGACCGCGCCCGGTCGCGCCTTCATGATGGTGGCGCTCTCGGGTGACGTTTGAAAGGTGGTGGCCGATGAGAGGCATGATCGGATTGAGCACTTTAGGAATGTTGTGCTGGCTGGTGATGTTCCTGGCCGGAACCGACGTTTGGCATTTCGCCGGGAGTCCCGACTTCTGGCGGCATTCCGGGCCGCCGTACGCGGATCTTCGAGCGTTCGGGGTCGCCTTCTATCTCCAATTCTTCACGCTGCTGACGATGATGGGCGTGACCGCTTGGACGGCAGTGAAGGCGGCGCGTTCGGGCAAGGGAGTCATCAACGGCGTGTCGGACAGAGGCGCGCGCCGCTGAGCCTCTTCCTCAGCCGCTGCGGAAAGACCCTCAGGCGCGACCGAGGTGCCCAATGGCCACACCAGTACTCAGGTTTCCGGAAGTCTCCGCGCTGCTCGACGAGTGGAGCTGCACCTCTCTGGCGCCGTCGATTCAGATGTACGGCAGACTTGCAGATCTCGAGCGCCTGGCCGGCGAGTGGTGTGGTGACTACCGCGGTGATCGCGACCACCTCAGGCGCGGCACCATCACATTCAAGCTGGTGGCCGGCGACCACGTCGCTCGCGGGGGCGTCCTCGTGATGCCGGACAGCGTCGGTGAGCCGTACCACCGCGTACTGCCAATCCGCTTTGTGAATACGATGGATGGGGCCGTGAATGGCGTGCTCGATCCGTACTGGGATCCCGACCGCGAGACGCAGGCCTTCGCGACGTTTCGCGGCGAGATTACCGACGACATGATCGAAGGGACCTTCAGCACCAGGTACGCGAATGGCGCGGCCGAGGCTGACGGTCGGTGGAAAATCACCCGCGGCGGGCGGCATGAGCAACAGGCAGGTTAGTCTCACGCTCGACGCAGCTTGATGGCTTGACCGACAAGCGCCGGCACCGCCGACAACGCGATGACCACTGCCCACTCCGTGAGGCCCAATGTTTCGACGTGCAACAACGCGGCCAGCGGGTCCCAGTACATCGCGGCAAGCTGGAGAGCGATACACAACACCACCGCACCGAGGGCGTACGGATTGGCGGTGACACGAGCAGGATGAAGGACGGGATCGAGGCTGCGTGCGTTACCGAGGTGGAAGATCTGGGCCAGTGCCAATGTCATGAAACTCACGGTGGTCGCGTGCGCGGGATCGTCGAGCGCCCAGACGAAGGCGGTCATCGTCGACATGGTGATCAGGCCACCGTACCCGAGCACGCTCGCAATGAAAGACCGCGACAAGAGCGCCTCCTGCGGGTTGCGTGGCGGGCGGTTGCATGATATCGGCATCGCCGGGCTCCATGGCCAGCGCCAGCGCCGGGAACGTATCCGTCACGATGTTGAGCCACAGAATCTGCAATGGCAGCAGTGGCAGCGGCAGACCCGCGAGCGCCGCCGTGAGCAGCACAAGGACCTCGGCCACGTTGCAACTGAACAGGTAGAAGACGAACTTGCGGATATTGTCGTAGATGACTCGCCCCTCTTCGACGGCTGCGCCGATGGACTCGAATCGGTCGTCCTGCAGCACGATCGAGGCCGCCTCCTTGGCGACATCCGTCCCGCGGAGGCCCATGGCGACACCGACGTCTGCCTGTTTGAGCGCTGGTGCGTCGTTCACGCCGTCGCCAAGCATCGCGACGATCTCCCCGCGCGCCTGGAGCGTCTTGACGATCATCAGCTTCTGCTCGGGCGAGACGCGACTGAAGGCGCCTACAGAAGCCAGCTTTGCTCCGAGTTCGTCGTCCGACACGGACTCGAGCTCGCGCCCGTCGATGACCTGGTCCTCCGCGCTCAAGGTGCCGAGTTGCCGGCCGATGGCTTCGGCCGTGAGGCGCTGATCACCGGTGAGCATCACCGTTCGCAGGCCGGCACGGCGCAAGCGCTCGATCGTGTCCCTGACGCCTCGAGCCGGAGGATCCATCAGGCCGACGAAGCCGACGAACGTCAGGTCGCGAAGACTGGATTCCTGCGGCGTCTGGACGACGCCGGTCGCGAGCGCCAGAACACGCAAACCGGCGCGTGCGAGCGTCGCGTTCACGTCGAGCAGCGCGCGGTGCCACGGCTCGTCGAGGGTCTGCTCCTCGTCACCATCAAGCACGCGGCGGCTGATCGCCAGGATCGTACGAGGCGCGCCTTTCGCGTAGGCGACGGCGGCCCCGTTGGCGCGATGGAACGAGGCCATCAGCTTGCGCTCGCTGGAAAAGGGCACGAGACCGAGCACCGGCTGTTCACGAACGATGGCCGCTGGATCGATCTGGGCGCGTTCGGCCGCTTGAAGCACAGCGACATCGACCGGGTCACGGCCCCCCGGGTCATCGCCAGCACTCGCCTGGGTCCGACTGGCTAACGCCCCGACTTCCAATGCGCGCCGCAGTCGGGCATTCGACATCGCGCCGGGGAGATCCTGACCGAGGTCGAACTCTTCTCCAGCGGTCCATACGCGCACCACCGACATGTCTCCCGACGTGAGCGTGCGCGTTTTATCCGCGCACACGACTGTGGTCGAGCCCAGGGCCTCCACCGCGGGCAACCGGCGCACGAGCGCGTGCCGTCGGGCCATGCGCCGCAGGCCGACCGCCAGCGCAATCGTTGCGACAGCCGGCAGCGCTTCGGGTACGGCCGCCACCGCCAGCGCGATGCCTGTTCCGATGACCAGGCCAATCGGAGCCCCCTGTAAGGCGCCGAGCGCCGCGACGACCGCCGCCACGGCCAGGGCCAACCACACCAGGCGGTGGCCGAGGGCATCGAGGCGGCGTTCGAGTGGCGTGCGTTCCTCGTGCAGGCCGGCGACAAGGGTGCCGATGCGGCCGACTTCCGTGGCAGCTCCGGTGGCGGTGACGACCGCACGGGCCGTACCGGTCGCGATGGTCGTCCCTTTGTAGACCATGTTTGGGCGCTCCGCGAGCACGGTATCCACCGGCAGTACGGAGTCCCAGGTCTTCGACACGGGAAGCGATTCACCAGTCAACGCGGCTTCAATCGTCCGTAGGTCGGTCGAATGGATCAGGCGTCCATCCGCCGGCACGTGTTGACCCGGAGTCAGCTCGATGACGTCGCCGGGCACCAATGTCTGCGCTCGAATCACGCGCAGTTGTCCGCCTCGGACCACCGACGCACGCGGGACGTCGAACTGCAGCAGCGCTTCCATTGCCCGGCGCGCGCGTATCTCCGTGACGAACCCTATCAGCGTGTTGATCACGATGACGGCGCCGATCGCTGCCGCATCGAGACGATCCCCGAGCAGGAGAGAAACCGCCAGCGCTGCGGCGAGGAGAACGAGGACGACACTCCTGAGTTGGTCGACGAGAATCTTGACTGCAGAAACCGGCTTCGCCGGTGTCAGCTGGTTCGGGCCGAATCGATCCAGGCGGCGCACGGCTTCAACGTCGGTCAGCCCCTGAGCTTCCGTGTCAAGGTGACTCAGAACGTCGCCGACCGACTGCGAATGCCACGGGCTCGCCACGATGATTGATGCATCACGACCCGGCATGCGGTCGCCACGTTTGCAGGATCTTGAGGTAGTTGCCGCGCGCGAGCGCCTCCGGATCAGCGCTCCGTGCAAGGCTCACGGAGCCCTGCGCGTCGCGGAGCGACGCATACTCGTGCTCTTCGAGCCAGTGCTCCAGGTCGCGTCGCATGCGCTGCAGATGCTGAGGCCCGTGATCGAGCAGCGCCGTCACCACCTGGACGGCCTGTGCGCCAGCCATGATGGCCTTGAGCGCATCGATGCCATCGCGCACTCCACCTGTGATCGCGAGTGACGCCTCCACCCTGCCGTAGAGGATGGCGAGCCAGCGGACCCGCAGGAGGAGCTCATCAGAACTTGACGGATGCAGCCGTGGGACGGCCACGAGCATCTCCGGATCGACGTCCGGTTGGAAGAAGCGGTTGAACAGGACGAGGCCATCAGCGCCGAGCGCGTCGAGCTCGCGCGCAAGATGCGGGAGCGACGAATAGAACGGCGACAGCTTGACGGCGACCGGGATCGTCACGCTCCACTTGATGTGACGGACGAGATCGAGCAGGCGCCGCTCGGTCTCCGCACTGGTTTGGCGGGGGTCGGTGGGGACGTGGTAGAAGTTCAGCTCGAGCGCGTCGGCGCCCGCATCCTGGATCTGACGGGCATACCTCAGCCAACTCCCTCGCTTCGTTCCGTTGATCGACGCGATGACCGGGACGCCAACGGTCGTCTTGATCCGATGCACGTGTTCAACGTAGCGATCCGGCGCCAACGCGAAGTCCTGGGGTTCAGGAAACGTCTCGCCGGAGGGGTCCCACTCCTCCTCTCCGAGATCGATGCGGGTGATCTGCTCTTCGAAGAGCGAATGCATCACTATCGCAGCCGCGCCCGCATCCTCGAGCCGCTTGACCATGTCCAGATCGTCCACCATCGGTGAGGCGCCCGGCATCAGGGGATGAGGGAGCGTGAATCCGAGGTAGGTCGTCGAAAGATCCAGCATTCCAGCCGACTCCTCTGGTTTAGTTGCCTTCGACAGTGCAAGTCTGAAGCCGCTTCGGCGTCGAAGGATGCACGCTGAGGTTTGTTGTCCCCACGCACTTTTTCTCAACCGTCTGCGGAAAAACGCGCGGCGTGCCACCCACGTGGGTGGCGATCGTGGCGAGCCGATTTGGTACGGGCGTTGCTCTTCCATCGTCTGGCGGTCCCAAGTCTCCTGATGGAGGCTGTTGTTGGCGAATTCAAGGCCGCGACGATTGAGGGGACCTTTCGCACCACTTCCGCATCTCGTTCTCTGATGGAGGCTCAGATGACTACCGATCGAGAATTGCAAGAACGCGTCCTCCAATCGCTCGATGGTCAGCTCGTGACGCCGGCAAGTATTGGCGTCGTGGTCAGAGATGGGGTCGTCACCCTCATCGGCCGCGTTGGGACGCTCCAGGAACGGTGGGCTGCCGAACGCGCCGTTCAGCAGGTGCCCGGGTTGCGCGCGCTTGCCGACGATCTCGAGGTCGGTCGGCCGCAAGAGGGCGAACGGACCGACGCGGTCATCGCTGACGAGGTCGCCCGGGCCCTCTCGTCGACCAGGACGATTCCCTCCGGCGGCATCACCCCGACCGTTTGGCAGGGCCATGTGACCCTTGCCGGCATGGTCGATCGCGAGCAACAGCGATATGCCGCAGAGCGCGCCGTACGGCACATCGCTGGCGTCACTGAGATCTCCAACGTCATTACGCTCAGAGAACCGACCATTCCGGCGCCGGGCGTCTCGCCGGCGTACGAGCGAGTCGTCATCGCCCACGGCAGGTCGCTGATAAGCCCAGGCTGCGTTCTTCAGCAGGCTGACGAAATGAACAGGGCTTGAGCCAATCGCGATACTGCCGAAATGCTGGCCGGTTCCAAGATTCGCGTGGTGGTGGGCTGGACTGCTGTTTTCCTCTCGACAGCGTTGTCCAGTTTCTGGGCCTTCTGGGGAAGCATCGAGAACTTCCACGAGGGCTGGTTCTTCCCGGAACTGTGGCGCAACGTGGCGCTCATGGCGGTGCAGTACCTGCCGTGGATGTTCATTCCAATGGTGGCCGCTGTGCTGGGGCTGTGGCGACCGGCAGTCGGCGTCGTCGCGCACGCCGCGCTCGCGACTGCCGTCTTCTGGCTTTTTGACGTTCGCGAAGTCGGTGGACTGCTGATCGGAGTGCCTCTGCTTCTCTTGGCGGCGATGTACGGCTACGGCCGCCCGGTTCCGGTGAAGTGGGCGCGGCGCGCTCTCATCGGCGTGCCACTCGTGACCGCTGTCATCTCAGGGGCCTATCCGGGCTGGCGCGTTTTCACGCGCCCGCGCACCGTCGATACGTCCATGCGTCACATCAGTGGCAACGGAGTGAATCTCGTGTGGGCGCCGGCGGGTCCAGGGTGGGACGAGAGGGGCTTCCCGTGGTTCGAGGCGAAACGGCGCTGTGAACACCTGACGACGGATGGTGCAGAGCTTGCGGCCACGGCACAGCGCGCGTGGCGTCTGCCGACCGTCGATGAAACGGTGCGGACGATGATTTGGCGAGGGCAGAACGCGGGAGGCACGTGGAATCCGAATACGCGACACTCGTCTTACCGCGTCATGCCGGACAAGGAGGCGCCGCTCTGGCATCCGTACAGCCAGGTTATCTACTGGTGGACGGCAGACGAGATCGACGCTGATCGGGCGTATCGCGTGGCCTACAACGGCGACGTGACCCAGATGAACAAGAAGGTGGGGGCTGGGTACCTGGCGTGCCGGTGCGTGAGGGCGAACTAGTTCCTATCAACAAGTCGGCGTCGGGTAAGATCGTCGGCAGGAGTGCGAGATCTGCCACCACGAAAAGTAAAGACGGCCCGTCGGCGCAAGCCGCGCCGCTTCTCGAACGCCCTCGTCCAGGCGATCGACGAGAGCAAGATCCTGGGAGTGCGCGCCGGCGCGCGATCCGATCATCGCTTCATCGGTATCTGGGTGGTAGTCGTTCGCGGCCGCGTGTTTGCCCGCTCGTGGACGCGCAAGCCAGGAGGCTGGTACCGCACGTTCCTCGACGATCCACTCGGCACGATTCAAGTGGGTGAGCGTGAGGTCAGAATTCGCGCGGTTCGCTCGATGAGCGCGAGCCTTCGCGATGCCATCGAGCGCGCTTATGCGGAGAAGTACCCGACGCCGGGATCGAGGGAGTATGTGCGCGGTTTCAGGACACCGGCACGACGCGAGACGTCGATTGAGTTCGTGCCGCGGTAGATCACCCGCGCTTCTTCGTGACGTACGCTTTGGCGAACTCCTCGAGGTGCGGCGCATTGACCAGGCCGACCTTCTTCGCCTCTTCGAGTGCGGCGTCCCACGTCAAGCCGTCGCGCACGACGCGCCGGATGAGCCAGAAAGCCCCGACGCGTATCGCCGCGGTGCAGTGAATGAACATCGGCCGATTGGCCGGGTCGTCTGTCAGCTTCAGAAACTCGTCGGCCTGTTCTGGCTTCGGCGCCGTATAGACGACGGGGATGTTGAAGTACTTCAATCCCGCCTGCTCGACGGCCTGCCGCTCCTCGTCGGCGCGATGTTCGCCCGGCGTGCGAAGGTTCAGGACGGTCTTCACGCCCTGCGCCTTGAGTTTCGCGAAATGCTCCGGGCGCGGCTGACCCCCGGTGCAGAAATCGGTCGAAACGCGCAGGAAATTCCGAATCGTCGCGGGATCGTCCGACGGCTGCTGGCCTGTGAGATTCCCGGCAGCCACAATCACAAGACGTCGCGAGTGCAAAGTTGCGCATATCGCGATTGTAACGTCGATCGCTTTCCGAGTTTTCTCAGGGTTCCCTCACGACACCTGCGACTCGTCCCGATTAGCGTGGGTATATGACACTGCATCCCACTCGCTGCATCGTTCGTGGCTTCACCGGCGTTCTCGCCGTCGTGCTCGTCCCGGCGGCCGTCTCGGCCCAGGTGACTGCCGGAACCGCCCCTTCGGTGTCGTTCAGCCTTGTCGGCGGCGTCAATTCGGCACGGATGTCGTTCCCGCTTTTTCCCTTCGAGGAAGAGGCAGGTATAGACATAGACATGACCAACGGCAACCGCCTTGGCTTCATCGGTGGGTTCTTCGCGGAGGTACCGGTGAACCGGCGTGTGAGGTTCGACACCGGAGCCCTCGTCAGTACTCGCGGCGCAAGGGTGGACATGTCGGCCCCGCTCTTTGGCACCGCCACTGCGGACCTTCGGACCGTGTATCTGGACTTCCCGCTACTCGTCCGCGCACCAATTGCCGGCTCGGGCCAGCATCGCCTCTCGCTTCTCGCGGGCGCGACGATCGGCGCGCGGCTCACGGCGCGTGCGCGCGTCGAAGCCGGCAATCAGTCGGAGGAGATGGACTTCACTTCTGAATTCCCGGCGGCCGACTTCGGCCTGACGCTGGGCGGACGCGGCGACGTCGGTCGAGGCGTCGTCATCGTCTATTACACGTTCGGTCTGACCGATCTCACCAAGGGCGAGGCGCCAAGCCCCGTGCGCCACCGCGTCCTGACGATGCTGGGCGGCATCAGGTTTTGAAACACGAGGTGCGGGGGTGAAAAGCACGTGAAGTACGGGTGAAAGCGCCTGAGTACGGGAGTGAAAGGCGCTTGAGACGGGTGTGAAGGCACTTGAACGGGTGTGAAAGGCACTTGAGTACGGGTGAAAGGCACTTGAAGTACGCCTCGTGAACAGCGCTGAAGTTCCCCATCCTGCCCCTCCGTCACCTGGCGGGGCCGGACGCAGGGACGAGCCCGCTTCCCAAGCTGTCCCGGATGCCATACCATTCGCGAATACGGTCGACGTCGGCTGGCACCCCAGGCCCGCCTGACGACGCGCTGGACCGCATCGGGAACGACTCATCATGAACAGAGTGTTTTCACGGATCGCCGCCGGGCTGGTCATGGTGCTCGCCGGAGCGGCCTGCAAGACGGCGACGACCCAGCCCGCGCGCGTCGGCGCACAGCCCGCGGCGCCCACGGCTGCCCCGGCAGCCACGACGGCTGCGACCGGCGCGCCCGTGCCCGACGCGAAGGGGATCTATCGCGTCCCCGGCATCCGGCAGCCGTTCAGCGTCGCCGATGTGACCTTCATGTCCGGCATGATTCCGCATCACGCGCAGGCGGTGCTCATCGCCGGCTGGGCCGCGTCGCATGGCGCGCGGCAGGACGTCCGCATCCTCTGCGAGCGGATCGTCGTCGCGCAGCGTGACGAGATCGCGTTCATGCAGACGTGGCTCGACGATCGCGGCCAGGAAGTGCCGTCGGCGACGGCCACGCATCACAAGATGAAGATGCCGAACGGCATGGTGCACGACATGCTCATGCCCGGCATGCTCAGCGCCGAAGAGCTCGCCGAGCTCGACAAGGCGCGCGGCCCCGCGTTCGACCAGCTATTTCTCAAGGCAATGATCAAGCACCATCAGGGTGCGATCACGATGGTCGAAGAGCTGCTCGCGTCGTACGGGGCGGCGCAGGACGACGATGTCTACCGGTTTGTGTCAGACGTGTATGCGGATCAGACGACAGAGATCGAACGCATGACCAAGATGCTCGCGGGAGGGGGATCGGAATCATGAGAGTTACACCACAACGTCATTCGCGGCGAGTGCGGGCGTGGCAGCACGTGCGCCTCACTGTCATCTCGTCGCTCGCCGTCGGGCTCCTCGTCGGGGCGGCGTGCGGACCGAAATCAGCGCCGGCTGCGCCACCCGCTGCCGCGCCGGCGGCACCTGCGCCGGCTCCTGCCGTGAAGCCGCCGCCGCCCACTCCGGCACCCACGCCGCCGCCCGCGGCTCAGCCCACGCCACCGCCGGCCGCTCCGCAAGCCGGCGCGCCCGCGGGCGCAGCTGGCCGAGACTCCCGCACCAGGCGCTGCGGGCCGTGGCCGCGGCACGCCGCCGCCACCACCGCCTCCGCCTCCAGCCGTGATGCCGGCGTCGCCGACACCGATCGTCTCGGGCACGCCGCCATCGCCAGACCCGCGCGTAGGTCTCAAGGCCGGCTACTGGGATGCCGCGGAAGCGCAGTGGAACCTCCGCCGGATCTCGACGACGCCGCCGCCCGAGAAAGCGCTGGGCTCGACGCATTCGGACCTGGCGTTCAGCGGCAACTACGTCGTCCAGGGGAACTACAACGGCTTCTCGATCTTCGACATCACGAATCCGGCGAAGCCGGTGCTCGCGAACAACTACGTCTGCCCGGCCTCGCAGAACGACGTGTCGGTGTATCGCAACCTTCTCTTCATGTCGGCAGAGGCCACCAACAGCCGCGCGGACTGCGGCTTCGGCGGCGTGCCCGATCCGATCAGCAAGGACCGCGTTCGCGGCGTCCGCATCTTCGACATCACGAACATCAGGCAGCCGAAGCTCGTGACGAGCGTGCAGACGTGCCGTGGCTCGCACACGCACACCGTCGTCACGCAGCCGGGCGACAAGGAGAACGTCTACATCTACGTCTCGGGATCGGCTGGCGTGCGGTCGGCTGACGAGATGCCTGGATGCGTGGACGCCGACATCGACGACCCGAACTCGGCACGGTTCCGCATCGAAGTGATCAAGGTGCCGCTCGCCGCGCCCGAGAAGGCGGCGATCACGACGTCGCCGCGCATCTTCAACAACCTCGCGCCGGCGCCGCGCAATCCTGAGCGCGACGCGGCGGGTCGCGCCGGCGCACCGGGTGCCGCAGGCGCGGCTGGCGGCGCGGCCGGTGCCGCGGCCGCTGGTGCGGCGACGGGTGCGACTCCTCCTCCGGCCGCGGCTGGCGCGGCGGCAGGCGGGGCGGCTGCGGGTGGAGCGGCCGCCGGTGGGGCCGCGGCAGCGGGCGGCGGTCGCGGCGGCGGGCGCGGCGGCCCGACTGGTCCTCCGCGCGGTCCGAATCAGTGCCACGACATCACCGTTTATCCCGACGTCGGGCTGGCCGGTGGCGCGTGCGGCGGGTACGGCCTGCTGCTCGACATCAAGGAAGCGGCCAACCCCTACCGAATCGACTTCGTCGGCGACGCCAACATGTCGTTCTGGCACTCGGCCACGTTCAGCAACGACGGCACCAAGGTCCTGTTCACCGACGAATGGGGCGGCGGCGGCGCGCCGCGATGCCGCGACACGGACAAGCCCGAGTGGGGCGCGAACGCTCTCTTCGCGATCGAGAACGGCAAGATGGTCTTCAAGAGCTACTACAAGCTCCCGGCGCCGCAGACGACGCTCGAGAACTGCGTGGCGCACAACGGATCGCTCATCCCGATCCCCGGGCGCGAAGTGATGGTGCAGGGCTGGTACCAGGGCGGCATCTCGGTGTTCGACTGGACGGATCCGGCGAAGCCGTTCGAAGTCGCCTTCCACGATCGCGGACCGCTGAACCCCGAGCGGATGCAGAGCGCCGGCTCCTGGTCGGTCTACTGGTACAACGGCGTCCTGGTCAGCTCCGAGATCGCGCGCGGCCTCGACATCTTCGAGCTCCTGGCGAGCCCGCTCATCTCGCAGAACGAGATCGACGCGGCGAAGACGGTGAAGTTCGACTACATCAACGCGCAGGAGCAGCGGAAGATCGTCTGGCCGCCGAGCTTCGCGCTGGCGCGCGCGTACGTCGATCAGCTCGAGCGCTCGAAGGGCCTCACGGCGGCGCGCATCACCGCCGTGCGCAACGCGCTCGCGGGCGCCGAGAAGCAGTCGGGACAGAACCGCCGGACGGCGCTGACGACGCTCGCCAAGGAGCTCACGTCGGACGCGGCGGGTTCGAGCGATGCGGCGAAGGTGAAGCTGCTCACGACGGCCATCGCGGACCTGGCGAAGTAGACACAGGTACGACAGGTACGACGGGTACCTGTCGTACCCTTGTCTTCGATGCCGCTGACGCCCGGAACGCGACTCGGTCCCTATGAGGTCGTAGCCGCCATCGGTTCCGGCGGCATGGGTGAGGTCTATCGAGCGCGGGATGCGCGGCTGAACCGCGACGTCGCCATCAAAGTTCTGCCTCAAAGCTTCGCGAACGATCCTGAGCGGCGCGCCCGGCTCGAGCGCGAGGCCCAGATTATGGCGACGCTGTCTCACCCGAACGTCGTCACGGCCTTTGACATCGGCATTCACGACGGCCACATCTACATCGTCACCGAGCTGCTCGAAGGCGAGACGCTGCGCGAGCGTCTCGACAGCGGTGCGCTCCCGCTGCGGAAAGCCATTGACTGTGCCGTCCAGATCGCGCGCGGGCTGGCGGCCGCTCACGACAAGCACCTCATTCATCGTGACCTGAAGCCCGAGAACGTGTTCCTGCTCAACGACGGGCGCGTGAAGATTCTGGATTTCGGGGTGGCGCGCTACGAAGCCGCGAGCGACAAGACGGAAACTGCGGCGGCGGTCACCGACTCGGGCACCATCCTCGGAACGGTCGGCTACATGGCGCCCGAACAAGTGCGCGGACAGGCGGTCGATCCGCGGGCGGATCTGTTCGCGTTCGGCGCCGTGACGTACGAGATGCTCATCGGCCGCCGCGCATTCCAGCGCGACACCTCCGCGGAGACGATGACGGCGATTCTGCGGGAGGATCCGCCGGAGATCACGCAGCTTCGCGCGGACCTTCCGCCGGCGCTCGAGCGGATCGTCCGCCACTGTCTCGAGAAGAATCCGGCCGAGCGCTTTCAGTCCGCGCACGACGTCGCGTTCGCGCTCGAGGCGTTGTCAGTCGCGGGGCCGGCCACGACAGCGCATGCCATCCCGGCCGGCCTCCCGGCGCCGCAGAGCTCCCGCCTGGTTGCGTGGGGCGGGGTGCTCATCCTCGCCGCGGCGCTGCTCGCCTGGTCAGTCTGGGGGATGACGCGATCTCGATCCGGTGACGCAGGTTCGGCGGAGCGGTTGCCGATCGCGCTGGGATCCTCCACGCAGGTCACGAGTGAAGACGGGCTGGAGATCGATCCAGACCTGTCTCCCGACGGACGACTGCTCGCCTACGCGGCAGGCAAGCCAACGCAGATGCGCACCTACATCAGGCCGGTGGCCGGTGGCCGGACGATCGCGCTGTCGGAAGGGAATGCGAAGTTCGAGTATCAGCCCCGCTGGTCGCCAGACGGCGACCAGATCCTGTACGTCACCGATGCCGGAGCCTTCGTGGCGTCCGCGCTCGGCGGCGCCTCCGAGCGGCTGGCGCCTGGCGCCGTCCACGCGGCGGCATGGTCGCCGGACGGGAAACAGGTCGCCATTGCGCGAGATGGCGCCCTCTCGATCATCCAGCGCGATGGAACCGGCGAGCGAGCGGTCGCGAGCGGAGCGGCGCAGATCTATTCCTGCACCTGGAGCCGCAACGACCTGATTGCGTGCGCGTCCGGCAATCGACAAGGCGTCATACCCGGGCCGATTTTCGGGAACATCGCGCCGAGCGCGATCGTGCTCGTGCCAGCCGCGGGTGGGTCCCTGACGGAGGTGACGGATCGCCAGTCCCTCAATCAAGGTCCCGTGTGGTCGGCGGACGGCCGGTACCTGTACTTCATCTCGAACCGCCACGGCCCGCGCGATATCTACGTGGTCGAGGTCGAGCCGACGGGCCGGCTCAGGGGCGAGCCACGGCGCATCAGCACCGGCCTCGGTGTACAGTCGATCGCCTTTTCGCGCGACGGCCAGCACCTCGCGTATGCGGTGTACTCGGCTCGCGCGAACATCTGGTCACTGCCTTCTCCGGCGACGGGAACGGCTGATGCCTCAGCCGCCCGGCCGGTGACCAGCGGCAATCAGATCGTCGAGGCCATGCGCGTGTCGCGGGATCGGCAGTGGATCCTCTACGACTCGACCACGCAGCTCAACTCCGACATCTTTCGCAAGCCGCTCTCGGGCGGCGCCGAGGTGCGGGTGACCACCGATCCCAACGATGATTTCTCGCCGGACGTGGGCCCGAACGGAGAGCTCGCCTTCCATTCCTGGCGATCAGGAGCGCGACAACTGTTCGTCAAACCGCTCGAGGGTGGGGTCCCGCTGCAGGTGCCCACGCAAGGCCGGCAGCCGAGCTACCCGATCTGGTCGCCGGACGGCAGCGCACTGGCCTTTGTCGATCAAGCCCTCGAAGACGGCATGACCCGCGGACTCTTCGTCATCCGCCGTGGGCCGGCGGGAAATTGGGGCGAGCAGGCAAGCTTGCGCCGCGGCGTCAACGTCCACGGATTCTGGGCGCCGGATGGCCGCAGTCTCGTCTTCCCGAACGCTGGCGCCATCGAGCGCATTCCGGTCGAGCCGGGATCGCCGCGCGTGATCTACAGCCCATCGCCTCCGTCAGGAGACCCGATAGCCGAATCCGTCGCCTCCGAGGACGGCCAGACGCTCTACTTCAAAAGCCACGATGCCGAGGGCCGGGCGTCGATCTGGACTCTTCCGATCGCTGGCGGCAAGCCGAGGCAGGTGGTCCGGTTCAGCGATCTGTCGCGCATGTCGATCCGGCCGGACTTCGCTGTGGGCGCCGGACAAATCTTCTTCACGCTCGAAGATCGGCAGGCCGACATCATGGTGGCGGAGATAAAGAGGTAGAACCCCCGCATCGATCAAACGATCCATCGATCCATCGATCAATTGAATCCACTTGTCTGGTATGCGGTTGGCGCCTCACGCAGGGGACAGTCGTCCTCTCAGCCGGCCGGAATCGCCCTGTTCGATTTCGGAACAGCACTCGAGCACCAGTAATCCTGCTCGACCGTCGTGCGCTGGCACGCCGCGTGCACTGCGAGGGGCCATGCTCCGCATCGCGGCCGTGTTCGTTGCGCTGAGCTCGACGGCAATGCCCGCCGCCGGCGAATCGCAGGCTGCCGCCATCGTTCGTGGCGTAGTCCTGGACGCCGCCAATGGCGCGCCCGTCGCCGATGCCTCCGTCCAGCTTCAAGGAACCGGACAGAAAGTGAAGACCGATCCGTCCGGCCGGTTCGAGCTGGTCGGCGTTCAGCCGGGCCGTCACACCGTGTACGTCTCGATCGTCGGCTTCGTTCTCGTCAGGCGCCCGATTGAAGTCGCCGCCGGGGAGACGCTGGAGCTCACGATTGCGTTGACCGAAGGCACGGGCACCTACAGCGAAACCGTGAACGTCACGACCGAGCGGTTCCGCGAGCAGGAGAAAGCCGTTCCGGCCCAGCAGACGCTGGGCAGCGCCGACATTCAGAACCTCCGGAACCTGCTGACGAACGATCCGATGCGTGCCATTCAGGTGCTGCCGGGCGTCACGACCGGCGACGATTTCCGCAGCGAGTTTGGCGTGCGCGGCAGCGATTTCAACCGCGTGAACTTCACGTTCGACGGCATCCCGTCCTCGTTCCTGTTGCACACCGTGCAGCAGGAGCAGGACGGCGGATCGATTGCGATGGTCAACGGAGACATCCTCGGCGGTATCACGCTGCTGAACGGGTCGTATCCGCAGCGGTACGGCAATCGGCTGGGGGCCGAGCTGGACTTCCAGATGCGCGAGGGATCGCGCGATCGCGCGCAGCTGCGCGTCGGCGTGAGCGGCACCGATTTCTCGCTCGTCACCGAGGGCCCGATCGGGAGCCGCAAAGCAGGCGCGTGGCTGTTCTCGGTGCGCAAGAGCTACCTCGACATGCTGCTCGACCAGATCTCCGACGACAACGATTTCGGGTTCGGATTCACCGACGTGCAGTCCAAGCTCGTCTACGACGTGTCGAGCCGGCATCGGCTCGAGCTGAGCCTCGTCGCCGGACGCTCGCGGCTCGATCAGACGGTCGATGCCGGTGACGTGAACGAGACGAAGGACGGAAAGAACGCCGCGGAGCTGGCCAGCCTCGCCTGGAAGTTCACGCCGACGCCCTCGGTCGTCCTGACGCAGCGTCTGGCGTCGGCGCTGAACCAATTCGAGAACACGAACGTCCAGGGAACCGAGCTCGGCCGTGGGGGCGGCCGCGACGTGACCTGGCGCGCCGATCTCGCCGTCGTCCGGTCGCCCGCGCTCACGTTCGAGGGCGGGAGTCAGATGCAGTGGCAGGCTCGCGACGCGGTTCAACGCCGGTTCGTCGAGCCTCGACTCTCGGAGCTGCTGCTGCAGTCGTATGACGCGGACGCCTTGTTCGCCTCGGTGTACGCGCTGGCGCGCTGGACGCCCAACGAGCGCGTGACGCTGGCGCCCGGCATGAGGATCGATCACTGGTCGCTTGCGCGATGGAACGTCCGCCTCACCCTGGGTGCAGGGCGAGCTGCGGTTGAGCTCCTCCCTGAAGCTCCGAGGCGGTGCCGGGGTGCATCGTCAGTTTCCGGGCTTCGAGCAGGTCGCGGGACTCCGTCAGGGGACCGATCTCCGAGCGGAGCGCGCGATTCACGCTGACGTCGGCCTGGAGCGAGCGCTCGGCCGGGAGGCGCGGGTGCAGGTCACTTTCTATGACCGCCGCGAACAGGGCCTCCTGCGACTCCCGGACTCGGAAATCCGCGTCGTCGGCAACCAGCTGATGTTGCCGTCGCAGACCTCACGCTGGGTGAACGCGCTCGACGGATACGCCCGCGGCGTCGAACTGCTCGTCCAGCGACGCAGCAACAACGGGCTCTCGGGCTGGCTGTCCTATTCGTTCGGCGTCAACCGCTACGACGATTCGACGAGCGGGGAGCGCTTCGACGGCGACGTCGAGCAGCGCCACACGTTCAATGCCTACGGCATGTATCGCGTCACGGATCGGTTCAGCCTCGCCGCCAAATTGAGACTGGGCAGCAACGTGCCCGCCGTGGGCTACTGGGAGCAACGCGGATCGGAGTACTTCGTTGGCACGACACGCAACGCCGTCCGCGTACCGGGCTACGCGCGGCTCGACGTGCGCGCCAATCGCACGTTCAACTGGCAGTCCAGTCGGCTCACGCTGTTCGTGGAAGTCATGAATGTCTTCGACCACGACAACGTGCGATTCAACACGCCGGGCATCAACGCGCGGACGCGGCAAGCCTTCGGGATCTTCGAGTCGATGATCCCGATCGTGCCGTCAGCGGGCGTCCTCATCGAGTTCTAGCATTAGCCACCTTCACCCGAACAGGTTCAGGCAGACGGTGATAATCAATGCGTTCGTGAAGTCCACGAAGAACGCGCCGACCATCGGGACGACGAGAAACGCCTTCGGCGCGGGGCCGTGGCGCTCGACGAGCGCTTCCATGTTGGCCATGGCGTTCGCCGTCGTCCCGAGCATGAACCCGCAGAAGCCGCCCGCCATCACCGCCGACTCGTAGTCGCGGCCCATCAGCCAGAAGACGACGGTGCTCGCGACGAAGGCGATGGCGGCCACCTGCAGCGCCAGCATGATCGCCAGCGGCACGGCCACGCCCACGAGATCCCACAGCCGCAGCGTCATGAGGGCCATGACGAGAAAGAGTGACAGCGCCGTGGCGCCAAGGTCGTCGACCGTCCGCTGCGAGATCCCGATGACCTTCGTCAGATCGTCGAAGTTCCGGAGCAGCGCGGCGACGATCATCGCGCCGATGTAGGCCGGCAGCGTGATGTTGATCGACGCGAAGTACGTCGTCAGCCATGAGCCCGCCCACATCGCCGTCAGGATCAGCACGAGCGCCTTGAGGAGCCCGTACGACTCGACGTCCTCGCCGGCCGGCACGGCCTGGGTGGGTTCGGTCATCTTGTGCTCGACGATGTTGGCGGCGATGGCCTGGGCGCCGCGCGGCCGGACGCCGCCCTCGCGCGCGCCGAGCTTCCTGAGCAGGCGCGTGGCGACCGGCCCGCCGATGACGCCGCCGGCGATGATGCCGGCCATCGCGGCGGCCACCGCGAGTGTCGGGGCGCCGATGACGCCGGCTTTCTCGAACGCGGGCGCGAACGCGAGGCCCGTCGCGGGTCCGCCGGTGAGCGTCACGGAACCGGCGAGCACGCCCAGCAGCGGGTGCTCGCCGAGCACGTACGCGGCGCCCACGCCGATGACGTTCTGGCCGACCGCCATGATCGTGGACAGGATGAAGAACAGCACGACCGCCGGCCCGCCGACGCGCAGCAGCCCCAGGCTGGCGCCGAAGCCAATCGTCGTGAAGAAGGCGACCATGAGCGGCGCCTGCAGCGTGGTGGTGAACTGGAGCGGCGTCCAGGCGTAGGCGCGCGCGGTCGTGATGAACGCCGCCATGAGCAGCCCGCCGACGACGGGGGCGGGGATGTTGTACCGGGCCAGCACCGGTACGAGCCGCCGGATGCCGTATCCGAGAAACAGGATCAGTCCCGCAAGCGCCACCGTCTGAATCTGGTCAAGTGTCAGCACGCAGCAACCTCTACTTGAACTGGAACATGAACATCAGCGCGATACCTGGAACTACGCTCAGATTCGCGAGGCAGATGAGCCACCAGGGCGCGCGCGCGTCCCTCGAGAGCAGCACGTTGACCGCGATGGTGAGCGGCATCGCGACGCGCGTATAGGCGCCGGGCGTCCCGTCCCAGACGGCCTGGTGGGTCACCAGCGTCAGCACGAGAAACGACGCGCCCGTGAGCGCCCACGCCGAGAAGTCACGGTATCGGACGATTCGCCAGACGAGCCACGAGCCCTGGGTGAGGAAGGCCGCCAGCGCCGCCAGGTCGTCGCGGGTCATGGCCGTCAGGCCGTCGCGACCCAGCCATGACGATCACCGACTTCACCTTCCAGATCAATCCGGACAGCGGCTCCGTGATGTGCTCCCCGCCGGCGAGCACTCTCAGCCGGTAGATCGATCGCAGGTAGTCGAGCCACAGCGCCAGCGGCAGGACGCACAGAACGAGGCACCCGAGGACGAGCAGCCAGGACCGTGGCGACCTGCGAACGAACTTCGCGAGCGAGGTCGCGGCCAGCACGCTGGTCTCGCGCGCGAGTCCCGCGGCGCCGATGACGAGCGAGGCGATGATCGGGCGGCCGCGCTCGGTGGCCACGGCGGCGAGCGCAATCAGCAGAAAGCTCAGTCCGTCCGGGAGCGCGTACCGGACGGACATGAGAAGGCCGTGCGCGAGGAGACAGCCGGACCAGAGCGCGAATGCGCGCGCGCTCGTGGGAGGAATGACGCGCCAGAGCAGCCACGCCAGCGCCAGCCAGACCAGCACGTTCTCGAGGGCCGCGGCTTGAAGTACCCAGGCCGGACGTCCGAGGCCCATCGTCCACGCGATCCAGGCAAACAGGATGCGATGCGCGCGATACGGCGGATTGTCGAGCGCGCGATCGATGTCGGGATTCCTGAGGAGCGGCTCGACCGCGAGCTGCGCGTAGAACTGGCCGTCGTACCCTCCCGAGCCCGGATGGTCGAAGTGCGGCGAGTCACGGACTGCCGGCAGCTCGCTGTCGTGTGTGGCGGCGGGCAGCTCGAGGAACGCGGTGAAGCCGTACGCCGGGTGATAGTATCTCGCGACGGTCGCAAGAAAGCCGGCGACGACGAGCGCGCAGGCCGCGATCCATTTTTGTGCGCCCCTCATTCGTTGCCTATCGTAACGTTCCACGGGCGTCGTACGTAGCGCGGCCCGGGCTGTGGGCCGCGATGTGGTTCGACGTAGCGCGGCCCGGGTTGTGGGCCGCGATCGCGTTGTTCGCATCGAGCTGTGCCTCCGGCCATCCCGGCCCGCTCCTGATCGATCTGGTGCATGAGTTGCCACGCGCGCACGTGCAGGCGCCCGCCTCGTCTCCCGGGGCGCGAGCGGATCTCGTGCCCGGTGTGTCCGGGCTCGTGCCCGCGCTCGTGATGGCCGCGCCTTCGCGCGTGACCTGGACGCTGCAGTTCACCGAGCGCGCCGAGCTTGCCGCCGAGGTCGCGCTGGCAGCCGAGGCCGGCGCGCCGGCGGGCGACGGCGTGACGATCCGCATCGGCATCTCCGACAACAGGTCGTACGACGAGCTGCTCCGCGTGCGCCTCGACAAGGGCCCGGCCGGCGCGCCACCAGCCTGGCGCCCGATCCTGCTCGACCTCAGCGCGTTCTCGGGCTGGAAGTGGAGTCTCTTCTATCAGCCTTCACGGCGGCAGTGGAAGCTCATCGTCAACGCCGACGCCACGCCGGGCGGCTCGGTGGCGTGGCAGGGACTCGTTGTCAGAAGAGCGGGCAGCTAAATTTAGGATTTGCGATTTTCGATTGTCGATTTAGAGCTCCAAATCGCAAGTCGAAACTCGCAAATCTAAAATGCAGTGGTTCATTTCCTAAGGTCGTAGGCTGCCATTTCCTGAAGATTTCGCACCAGCAGAATGCCGCCGGCCAGCGCGGGCACGTTCCAGGTCTTGCCGCTGAGCGCGGAGAAGCGCGCAATTTCCTGATACGCCGCCGGCACCGCTCGCACGAGCGCGAGATCGCCGTCCTCGGAGAGCACGATGAGGTGGCCGGCCGCGAGGACGAGCTGCCCGTAGCCGTAGCGTCCGTCCTTCCACTTGAGCTCGCCGGTCGACGCATCCACGCAGGCGAGGATTGACTCGTCGAGGCCGTAGATGAAGCCCTCGTGCAGCACGGAGCTCGCGAAGCGGTTCTTCATCCTGGTGTTGCGCCAGATTTCGCGGACGGTGAAGTCTGGCTCGCGGCTCTCAACCCGAGCCGCGCCACGTACGACCTCGACAACCGCCGCGCCCGTGCCGTAGCCGGATGAGACGAAGACGCGATTCTCGCTGATGACCAGCGGCTGCGCGGCGTTGATGTCGTTCATCGTGCGCCAGGCGTAGTCCCAGAGCAGCGTGCCGCTCTCCAGCGAGAGGCCCATCATCCGCGACCCGGTCACGACCAGCAGTTGCCGCGTGCCGGCAAGCGTCACGAGCATCGGCGAGACGTACGCGGTCTTGTCGTCCTGCGCCGACCAGACGCGCTTTCCGCTGCGGCGATCGTAGGCGGCGATCGATCGGCCGCCCGAGCCCGCCCGGCAGCACGATCACCAGGTCGTCCACGATGAGCGGCGAGGCGGCCATGCCCCATTGCACGTTCTCCGCGCCGCTGTCCTCGAGGATGTTCGTGCGCCACACCGGCCGGCCGGTCTCCTCCTCGAGACAGCGCAGCTCGCCTTCGGCGCCGAGCGCGTAGACGTGGCCCTCCGACCAGACTGGCGTCGCGCGCGGACCGTCGCCGCCCATCACCTCGCTGAACATCGCGCGCCATTTGGTCGTCCACAGCTCGCGGCCCGACAGCGACGTCGTACGCCGCGACGACTTCTTCAGCGCCGCGCTGCTCGATCGTGAACGCGCGGCCGCGGGCGATCGCGAACGACGCGTACCCGCCGCCGATCGGCTGCTTCCAGAGCGGTTTCAACCCGCCGGCGGGCCAGGTCGTGACGACGGACACTTCGCGGTAGATCCCGTCGCGCGCCGGACCACGGAAGTTGGTCCACGTGAGCGGCGACACGGGCATTGGACGATTTGGAGATTTCGGGATTTGGAGATTTAGAGCTTTCTGGATTCGCAGACTTCACTTCACCCGGTCCCGAGGCGGCGGGCGTCGCCGCCGGCGCCTCCGTCGCCGCGCGCTGCGCGGCACGGTGCCGCTCGATTTCAGCCGCCAGCGTCTCGGCGGATTTCACGAACGCGAGCCGGGGCATTCCACCTCCGCCCAGCACGATGCGCAGGCCGAACAGGTAGAGCACCACGCCCACGAGCGCGAGCGCGACGACGGTGATCCCGGCCCACTTCAGCAGACGGCGGATGATGACTGAGACTACCGCAGTTTCGAATTGCTGAGTTTCGATTTTCGACTTAATGCTCTAAATCGAAAATCACAAATCGAAAATCGAAAATGCGACTCACGAGATGCGACTCACCAGATCTTGACTCGCTTGTCCGGCTCCCGGTACAGCTTGTCCCCCGGCTTCACGCCGAACGCTTCGTAGAAGCCGGCGATATTGCCGAGCGGGCCGTTCGCGCGGAACTCGGCCCACGCGTGCGGATCGGCGAGCACCTGGCGCTGCAGGTAGGCCTCGCGCGCCTTCGCGCGCCAGGCCTGCGCCCAGCCCATGAAGAAGCGCTGATCGCCCGTGAGCCCGTCGATGACCGGCGCGGGTTTCCCGCCGAGCGAGATCTTCCACGCGCGGTACGCGATCGACAGGCCGCCGAGGTCGCCGATGTTCTCGCCGAGCGTGAGCTCGCCGTTGACGTTCATGCCGGGGAGCGGGCTGTACGCGTTGAACTGCTCGACGAGCAGCTTCGCGCGCTTCTGGAACTCGGCTTCGTCCGCAGGCTTCCACCAGTCGCGCAGCTTGCCGTCGCCGTCGTAGCGCCGGCCCTGGTCGTCGAAGCCGTGGCCGATCTCGTGGCCGATGACCGCGCCAATCGCCCCGTAGTTCACCGCATCGTCGGCCGTCACGTCGAAGAACGGCGGCTGCAGGATCGCGGCCGGGAACACGATCTCGTTCTTCACCGGGTTGTAGTACGCGTTCACCGTCTGCGGCGACATCAGCCACTCGTCGCGATCGACCGGTTTGCCGAGCTTGCTCACCTGATACTCGTGCTCGAGCCGGTTCGCGCGCTCGACGTTGCCGACGACGTCGTCGGGCTTGACCTGGAGGCGGCTGTAGTCGCGCCACTTGTCGGGATAGCGCGATCTTCGGGCTGAACTTCGCGAGCTTGGCGAGCGCTTCCTTCCTGGTGTCCGGCGTCATCCAGTCGAGCTCGGCTGATCGACTGCCGGTAGGCCTCGATCAGATTGGCGATCATGCGTTCCATGCGCGCCTTGGACGCGGCCGGGAAGTGCTTCGCCACGTAGAGCTGGCCGAGCGCCTCGCCCATCGAGCCGTTGAGGAGCTGCACGCCGCGCTTCCAGCGCGGACGCTGGATTTCCTGACCGCTCAACGTCCTGCCGAAGAACTCGAACCGCGCGGTGTCGAAAGGCGTGCCGACGTATGCCGGCGTGCATCGTGATCAACTGGGCGGCGAGCCACGCCTTCCACGTGTCGAGCGACACCGTCGGCACCATCGCCGCGAAGCCTTTGAAGAACGACGGTTGCCCGATGACCCACTGCGGTGGCTTTCTCGATGCCCTGCGGTTTGGCCCAGCCGACCCAGTCGAAGCCAGGCATCTCCGCGACGATTTTCGACACCGGATAGTTGTTGTAGGTCTTCACCGCGTCGCGGCTCTCGACCTGCGTCCACTGGATCTTCGCCAGCTCCGTTTCCAGATCGAAGACCGCCCTGGCGTCGTCAGCCGCACGCGGCCGGCCGGCGAGCGTGAAGATCTTCTCGCAGGTACTGCTGATACTTCGTCCGGATCTCGGCGAACTTCGGATCGTCTTTCAGGTAGTAGTCGCGATCGGGCAGCTGCCGTGCCGCCCTGGCGCAGATAGAGCGCGACCTTCGTCGGATCGCCGGCGTCCGCTTCGATGAACCCGCCGACCGGACCCGGCAGGCCGATGACTGAGAGCTCACCGGTGAGGGCAGCGAACTCCGTCGTGTTCTGCAGCCGCTCGATCTCGGCCAGGCGCGGCTTCAGTGGCTGCGGCGCCGATCGAGTTGATCCGCGCTTCGTTCGTGAAGCTCGCGTAGAAATCGCCGACCTGCTGCGCCGTGCTGCCCGGCTTCTTGTTGGGCGTGCCGGCGAGCTCCTCGATGAGCGCGTAGAGATCGCGCTCGGAGTTCTCGTCGAGCTGCACGAACGTGCCGTAGGTCGGCGCGATCCGCGGGGATCTCGGTCCTGGTCAGCCACGAGCCGTTCACGTGGCGAAACAGATCGTCCTGCGGGCGAACCGCCTTGTCGAAGTTTGCGGGCTCGAGGCCCGACTTCGACGCCGGACTCTGGGCAGAGACCACAGCCGCGGCGATTGTGATGCCGGCAAATACAACGGAGCGAAGTGTCATGTCTAAATTCGCCAAATCCGTGAGGAATCCTGCGACAATCACCAAATCTTAATTCTGTCCCCCGGCTGTCGATACAGACCGTCGCCGGCCTTCAGGCCGAAGGCGTCGTAAAACGCCGGCAGATGGCTGACCGGGCCGTTGGCGCGAAACCGGGCGGGTGCGTACGCGCTCTGCAGCGACATCTGGCGGAGGTACTCGTCGCGTTCCTTCGCGCGCCAGATCTGAGCCCAGCCCATGAAGAATCGCTGATCCCCGCTCAGCCCATCAATGACGGGCGCAGGTTTGCCGCCACGCGAGAGCTGATACGCCCGGTAGGCGATCGCCAGGCCTGCCAGATCGCCCGAGTTCTCGCCAAGTGTGAGCGCGCCGTTCACGCGCGCGCCGGCGACGGGACTGAAGGCGCTGAACTGCTCGACGAGCTTCGCGATCCGTTGACGGTACGCCGCCTCGTCCTGCGGCCGCCACCAGTCGCGCGTGGCGCCCGTGCCGTCGAAGTGCCGGCCGCGGTCGTCGAGGGCGTGTCCGATCTCGTGCCCGATGACGGCGCCAATCCCGCCGTAGTTGACCGCGTCGTCGGCGTCCCGGTTGAAGTAGGGCGGCTGGAGCATCGCCGCTGGAAACACGATCTCGTTGGTGGCGGGCGCGTAGTACGCGTTGACCGTCTGCGGCGGCATCAGCCATTCGCCGCGGCTCGCCGGCTGCTCGATGCGCGCCATGCGGTAGTCGTTGTCGAGCTTCTGCGCCCGCGCGATGTTCCCGACGAGATCGTCAGGCCTGATCGTGAGCCCGTCGTAGCTCCGCCAGGTGTCAGGGTACCCAATCTTCGTCGTGAGCTTCGTCAGCTTGTCGGCGGCTTCGGCCTTCGTGGCCGGCGTCATCCAGTCGACCGAGCCGATCGCCTGCCGGTACGCGCGAACGACGTGGTCGACGATCTTCTGCACGCGCGCCCTGGCTTCCGGCGGAAAGTGCCGCTCGACGTACATCCGGCCGGCCGCATCGCCGAGGAAGCTGTTGACGAGGGACACGCCGCGCTTCCAGCGCGCACGCGGCGCCTCCTGGCCGGTGAGCACGCGGCCGAACATCTCGAACCGCTCGTCGCTCACGGCGCGGTTGACGTAGGGCGAGGCCGCCGTGATGTATCGCGCGGCCAGCCAGGCCTTCCAGGTCGAGAGCGGCAGGCGCGCCACCATCGCCGCAAACTCGCGGAAAAACGATGGCTGCGAGACGATGACGATCCGTATGCGATCGAGGCCCTGCGGCCGCGCCCAGGCCATCCAGTCGAATCCGGGCATGTCGACGTTCAGCCGGTGAAGCTGATAGGGGTTGTTCGTCTTCGCCGCATTGCGGCTGTCGATCTGCGGCCACTGCGCGCGCGCGAGGTCGGTCTCGAGCGCCAGGACCGCCCGTGCATCGGCCGCCGGCTGCGCCCGGCCCGTCAGCGTGAAGATCCGCTCGAGATAGCCCAGGTACTTCTCCCGCGCGTCGCGAAACTGCGGCTGATCGAGGAGGTAGTAGTCGCGATCGGGCAGGAGTGTGCCGCCCTGAGACAAATGGACGACGCGATCGCCGCCGCGCGCCGCGTCAACGGCCATCGAACTGAAAAACGGGCCGCTGGTCGTCGTCGCCGACAGCACCCCGGCCTCCCTGGCCAGCGCGGACGTGCTCTCGATCCCCTCGATGCGTGAGAGCACCGGAGCGAGCGGCGTGACGCCGAGCGACTCGACGGTGGTCTCGTCGAGCATGCTCGCGTAGAGATCGCCGATCTGCTGCGCCGTCGATCCCGGCCGCCGATTCGGACGCGCCGCGAGCGGCTCGATCAGGTCGCGCAGGTCGCGCTCGACTTTCTCGGCAATCTCGATCGCGGCCGTGTACGTCACGCGATCGTCCGGAATCACGGTGCGCGCCAGCCAGCCGCCGTTGACGTACCGGTAGAGATCGTCCTGCGGACGAACCGTCAGATCGAAGGAGGCGGGATCGAGGCCGGATTGAGGGGCGGGTTGCGTTGTCGAGAAGAGAGTGGTCGCGAGGAGCAAAGACATCGGGTGTCTTTTTCGCGCGATCCACCCGAAAAAGACACCCGATGTCATTTCAACCACGCTCGCGCGCGTTTGACACCGCGTCCGCTCGTCGCGGTGACTTCCAGCCGGATGCGGTCGTACTCGACGACGTCACCGACGGCTGGCGGTCCGGCCCAGCCGCGCGAGCACCAGTCCGCTGACGCTGTCGACGTCCTCGTGCTCGAGGTCGAGATGGAAATGATGGCCGAGCTCGTCGAGCCGCAGCGTGCCCGCGACGTCGACGGACCCGTCCGGCTTCGGCTCGAGCGACGGCACGACCTGGCCGCCCTCGTCGATCTCGCCGACGACCTCCTCGAACAGATCCTCGAGCGTGACGAGGCCGGCCGTGCCGCCGTGCTCGTCGACCACGACGGCCATGTGCGCGTGCGTGCGCTGCATGGTCGCGAGCACGTCGTCGAGCGTCGCGGTCTCCGGGCACGACCGGCATGCGGCGGACGTCGGCCGCCGTGATCGCTCTCATCGTGCATGAGACGCCGCAGCAGATCCTTCACGTGCAGCATGCCGACGATGTGATCGAGGTCGCCGTCGTAGACCGCATAGCGCGTGTGACGCCGTTCGGCGACGATCTGCCGGACGTCCTCCGGCGTCGCGCCCACCGGGATGCCGACGACGCGCACGCGCGGCACCATCACCTGGCTGGCGGTGCAGGTCGCCGAACTCGAACAGCTCGTGAACGATCCGGCCGGACTCGGCACGCAGCGCGCCGCCGTGCTGCGCTTTCCTCGACGATGAACTGCAGCTCCTCCGGCGTGTAGAGACGCTCGTGCGCGTTGGTGCTGGCGCTTGATGCCGACCAGGCGCAGGAACACGCCGGCGGCCGCGCTCGAGAGCTTCACGAGCGGGTAGAGCAGGACGAGCGTGAGCTGCATCGGGCATCGCGGTGAACCTGGCGACCGGCTCCGGATGCTGCAGCGCCACGCCCTTCGGGACCATCTCGCCGAGCACGATGTGCGCGAGCGTGAGCATGCCGATCGCAATCGTTCCGGCCAAGGCGGCGCCGCCAATCGCGGGGATGTCGCCGACGTACGGCTCGAGCAGGGTGGCCAGCGTGTGCTCGCCGTACATCCCGAGCCCGAGGCTCGCGAGCGTGATGCCGAGCTGCGCCGTCGCGATGTAGCGGTCCTGCGCGGCCGACGAGGTCAGGAGGTTGAGCACGCGACGGGCGAACCGGTCGCCGTGCTGCGCCGCGCTGCTCGAGCGACGGCCGCGGCGCGGCCAGCAGCGCGAACTCCGCCGCCACGAAGATGCCGTTGACGAGCACCATGACGAGGCTGAGCGCGAGCACGCTCGACGAAGGTCACGGCCGTCCCGCCCCCGCCGCCACCGCGGACGGCCCCAGCAGCTCGCCGAGCACGTCCTGAATCGTGATGAGGCCGACGGCGCGATCGGTCGCGTCCACGACGACCGCCTGGTGCGCGCGCCGCTCGCGGAGCTGCGCGATCACGCGATCGGCCGCGAGCGCCTCGGGGAGCCGCACGATCGGCCGCATCAGTCCGATCGAGCGGCAGCGGCCCCTCGGTGACGTACCGGTAGAGCAGGTCCTTCACGCGCAGCATGCCGATGATGTGCTCGATCGTCCCGCGATAGACGGGCAGGCGGCTGAACGGGCTCGACGCGACGGTCTGCACGACCGTCTCCCACGGCGCGTCCACCGGCAGCATCGTGAGTTGCTCGCGCGGCACCATCAGATCGCGCGCCGTCTCGCGGCCGAGACGCAGCGCGCGGTGCAGCCGCTGCTGCTCGTTCGGCTCGAGCAGGCCGCCGTCGCGGCTCTCCGCGATCAGCAGATCGATCTCCTCAGGCGAATGCAGGTGGCGGTGCGCGTCGATGCCGCATGCCGAACAGTCGCAGGATCAGCGTGGCCGTGCCGTTGAGCAGCGCGAGAAACGGGCGGAAGATCCGCAGCGACCACCGCATCGGCATGACCGTGGCCAGCGCGGTTTGCGTCGGATACTGGAGCGCGAGCGCCTTCGGGACCAGCTCGCCGATGACGAGCTGAATCGAGGTCAGGACGGTGAGCACGACGATCGTGGCGGCCGACAGCGGCCGTCGCGAGCTCGAGCGAGAACCAGGCCGCGAGCATGGGCGTCAGCGCGACCGTGACCGTCGCCTGCGCGTAGGCGCCCAGCACCAGGCTCGACAGCGTGATGCCGATCTGCGACGCGCCGACGTAGCGATCGAGCGCCGCGGGCTTCTCGACGTAGGGAAGCAGCCAGCGCGCGAGACAGCTGCCGTCCTCGGCCAGCCGCCGGACTCGACTTCGCCGGACCCCGACGGCGCCGAACTCCGCCGCGACGTACAGGGCGTTGGCCAGGATCAGAAGGGCAATGACGACCCAGACGGTCAGGGACATCTGACCAGGTAAGTGTAGCCGCTACCGAACTCCCCGGATTGTGACCCCAAAGGTAACCGAGCGCCCACGCGCCGGCGCGAACTGGAACTGCTCGCGATAGAACGTGTCCGTCAGGTTGTCGATCGCGAGCGTGAAGCCGAGGCGCTGCGCGCCGGGCCGCCACGTGTAGCCTGCTGCAATGCGCTGCACGGCAAAGCCGTGCAGGCCAAGAAGATCCTGCGCGATGAGAAACGGCGACTCCGAGAGCAGCGGCGAGATGCGCGTGACCTCCGCCTGCGCGCGGATGCCGTAGGAGACCCACCAGCGATCGCCGCGATCGCCAATGCGCAGGCCGCCGATGAACTTGAACGGCGGGATGTTGTCCTGCGGCTTGCCGGCAAGCGACTCGCCGGTCAGGGGAAGCGTCCCCGAGAGCACGGTGCCGTGTGTCCACGCGACCGACATCTGCGGCGCCCAGATCAGGCGTCCGGCCACGAACTCCGTGTCGGCCTGCGCCTCGATGCCCTGGATGCGCACGTCGGCGATGTTGATCGCCTGTGAGATCGAATCCTCCGGCGTTTTGGCGACGATCTCCGTCGAGATGAAGCCGGCGTAGCGGTTGTAGAAGTACGCAAACGATCCGGAGAGGCGTCCGGTGCGCAGCTTCACGCCGACGTCGAGGTTGTTGCCGGTCTCCGGCTCGACCGTGATGTTCGGCACGATGTTGCCCGCGGTCGCCGGCCCCGAAAACAGCAACTCCTCGAGATTTGGGTGCCGGTAGCTGTGCACGTAGTGCGCGAAGGGGCTGATGGGACGCGCCCCGTAGAGCACGACGCCGGCTTCGCCGGTGACCGCCGTCCGGCTGATGCGTTCGCCCGACGCGTCGGGCAGCGTGCCGGGATCGATCGGCGGCGTGGCGCCGATGATGAGCGGCGCGACGCTGTAGCCGGGCGTCGGATCCGCCGTCACCCGGTAGCTGTCGAGACGAAGCCCGCCGGTGAGGCGGACGTTCGACATGACGTTCCATTCGTCCTGGACGAAGAGCGCCACGTCGCGGAAGGACGCGTTTGGCACGCGCACCGGATGATCCTCGACCGGAGCACCGAGCACGACCGGCGCGGGAAACACGTTCGCTGCCGGTCCGCGCGCGCCAAGCGCCACGTTGCCGATGATCGTCGTCTCCGTCAGCGTGGTGCGCTCGTCTTCGCTGCGATCGCGGAAGAACGACACGCCCGCGGTGAGCACGTTGGCCGGCGCGAGCTGGATGTTCGCCTGGACGTCCACGCCGGGCGTCCACACCTGCTGCCGCGTGTTGCTCGTGATGTTCAGCCGGAAGATGCTGATGGGAAAGAACGCGCCGGGCGTCGGGGCCGGGAACTGCACCGGGAAGTCGTTGCGAAGCAGCCGGTCCTGGCGCTGGTAGTAGGTCGTCGCCGACAGCCGCTTCAGCCACGGCGTGACGTCGATGAAACGCGTAACCGGCCGAGAACTTGTCGAGCCGGCTCCACGGCAGCGTGATCGTCTGGAAGAACGTCGGCGGCTCGAAGTCCGGGAAGCCGATGTCCGACGCGTGGCGCCGCTGGTAGCGCACGGTCAGCTCCTGTGACGGCCGCACGAGCGCGACCGCCGCCAGGTTGAACGTCGATCCCTCCATGCCGGAGCGGGGAATCATCGCCGACGATCGCGTGAACGGGGCGTTGAAGCCCTCGGGGAACGCCTTGAAGTTGAACCCGAAGTTCGTGTCGGCGGTGTCCGTCTGGACGAGCGTGCCGTTCGCGAAGAGCGCGGCGGAACTTTCGCTGAAGTCGCTGCCGGCGCGGTAGTTGTCGAACTGCTCCGTGCCGCCGGTGAAGCTCACCGCCCAGCGTCTGTCCGACGCGCCCAGCGTCACCGTGCCGCGCCGGCCGTCTTCGTTCGAGCTGTACAACCCGTCGAAGCCGATCGTGAACTGCCGCGTGTTCGACACCCGTGGACGGTTGGTGATGATGTTGATGGTGCCCGACAGCGCATCCGTGCCGTACAACACCGACCCGGCGCCGCCCAGGACTTCGATGTTCTGAATCGCATCGGGGCTGACGAGGCCCACTTCGATGCCGGCCCGATCCGTGGCCGTGCGCGCGTTGTTCAGCCGTTCGCCGTCGACGAGCACCAGGACCCGCGTGGAATCGAGGCCGCGGAGCCGGGGCCGCGTCTGAAACGGTCCGGATCCGACCGGCGTCACCCCCGGCGCGGCGACCAGGACATCGCCGGTGCCCGTGGGGACGAGGCGGCGGATGAGATCTCCGGCCAGCGTGTCGCTGCGCAGGGGCACCATCTCGGGATCTCGCGCGCCGCGCATGGCGGTGACGTTGACCGGATAGTCGAGCGTGCCGATGTCGAGCGTGAAGTCGATCGTCACGGCCGGCGCCTCGTCCGTCACGACGATCGATTTTGCCGCGGGTTTGAAACCCTGCAGGACCGCCGCGATCCGGTACGTGCCCGCTACGATTTTCTCGAAGCGGAAGCGTCCGGCCCCGTCCGCGGTGGCAGCGCGCTCTTCGCCGTTGGCGATGTTCGTCAGGCGGACAATCGCGCCCGGCAGGACGCCGCCTGTCCGATCCGTGACCTGTCCCTGGAGTTCGCCCGCCATCGCGGGCGCAGTGAGAGCAAGGAAGACGATGACCTTCGCAATCAGTTTCATAGCAGGCAAGACAGGAGAGCGTACGGCCACTTTATCAGACGATCCCGGTCCGGTGTTGAATTGCCACATCGTCAAAAATCGATGCGATGTGGCAATTCGACCTACCCGTCGATGTGCCCGAGGAGTCTCGCCCATGTTCAAGGAATTCAAAGCCTTCATCAATCAAGGCAACGCGATGGACCTGGCCATCGGTGTGGTCATCGGCGCCGCGTTCGGCAAGATTGTGAACTCGCTCGTGAACGACGTGATCATGCCCATCGTCGGGCTGGCGCTCGGGCGGGTCGACTTCAAGCAGTTGTTCGCGGCCTTGAACGGCAGGAGCTATGCCACCCTCGCCGAGGCCCAGGCCGACAAGGCGCCGGTCCTCGCCTACGGCATGTTCGTCAACTCGATCGTCGAGTTCTTCATCGTGGCGTTCTCGATCTTCCTGGTGGTGCGGCAGCTCAACAGGCTCCGTGGGACGAAACCGGCCTGACGCGGCCTAGCCAACCCAAGCCGCGCCACGACAACCTGCTTGGTACGTAGCGCGGCTTGGTTTGTAAGCCGCGTCTTGTAGCGCGCTACCCGCCCTTCTTCGCCGCCGCATCGCGACGCATGCCGTCGGTGACGATGCCGACTTTCAGGCCGAGGCCGGTGGCGGTGTCGATGATGAACATCACGTCCTTGTAGCGCAGCGTGCCGTCGGCATTCACGAAGACGACCTTGTCCTTGCGCTGCTCGAAGATCGCGCGGAGCTCCTCTTGCAGGCGTTCAGGCGTCGTGGCCCGCTTGCTGATGGACATGCGCCGGTCGGCCGTGTACTCGACGACCACCTGCGTGTCGTCCTGCGGCTTCGTCGTCGCGTTCACGTCGAGCGGCAGGTTGATGTCGAGGCCCTTCTGCGTGAGGGGCAGCGTTGCCATGAAGATGACGAGCAGGACGAGCAGCACGTCGATGAGCGGCGTGACGTTCATCTCCGACGATGGCGGGGCCAGGGTCCGTCGGACCTGAAACTCCTGCTCGTCCGTTTCGTCGTGATGGTGCTTCTTTTCCACGGGAGCACTAGTTTATCTAAAGCGCTGGAGGTCCTGGGCCTGGAAAGGCGCTCGAGGTCCTGGGCCTGAAAGCGCTCGAGGTCCTGGGGCTGAAAAGCGCTCGAAGTCCTGGGGCTGAAAGGCGCTCGAGGTCCGGGGCCTGAAAAGCGCTTGAAGTGCTGGGCCTGGAAGGCGCTCGAGGTCCTGAGCGCGCTACCCCGCCTTGCGGATGCCTGTCGAGATCGTGCCTGTCGGCGTTCCCGACTCGAGGATCGTCGCCCGAATCGTGTAGCTCCCGGCGTCAAGGCCGGCGACGGGGATCTCGACTGACGCCGAGAGGAGCGTGCCGTCACGGACGGGCGTGACGTCGCGCTCGATGTCCGGCGCGGTCTCGCCGACACGGATGAGCTGGAAACGAACGCGGACGTCCGGCGGCGGCTCCGGTGTGTCCGGGTAGAGCTCGATCGAGGCCCACAGCGTCTCGGCGGCGTCGGGCACGGTCTCGAGCGCGAGGAACTGCCGCTTGTTGTTCGCACCGGTCCACGTCACGAACAAGTCGCTCGCCGAGACGCGGCCGAATCGCGCGAGCCTGGATGCGACGCCGTGCTCGACGCTGCCGATGTTGCCGTTCGCGTCGGCGACGGAGAAACGAAGCCGATAACTTCCTGCAACGAGCGGGACGCCAAATGCCACGCGATAGTCGTCGCCGGCTGCCGTCTGCGTGACGGAGGGCTGGCCCGCCTGCACGATCTGGCCCTTCTCGTTGACCAGCGCGAACATCGCCGCGAGCGGCGCCGCGACGCTCGACGGCATCTGCACGTTGACGCCGAGCTGGAGCGCGCTGCCGGTCCGCTCCCGGCGCAACGCGGTGGCGAGTGCAATCGGCACACCGTACGCGACGCCGCCCTGCGCGATGCGCGTGCGGAGCGCCTCGTCGATCGAGACAGGCTCGGCCGCCGCCGACGGCATGAGCGCGTGACGATGCGTCCGGATGGTGAGGCCCGGCTTGTTGACGGTGACTTTCGCGCCCAGAAACCTGGTCTTGCCGGCCGAGATGGGCATGTCGACGCCGAGACGATAGACGCCGGACGTCTCGGACACGATGCGCTTGAAGAACCGATCGGCCTGACCGATGACGGTGAACGCCTCGCCCCCGGCGGCCGAGGCGACGACCTTCACGCCCGACGTGAGAAACGCGCCCTCCTCACGCCGCGCCTTCGCGCGCGCGCCAGTGAGATCCCGCATGTCCACGTCATCCGGGACTTCCGTCAGCGCGTAGAACAGCACGCCGGCCTCGACGGCCGCGCGGCTCAGCGGATCGAGATCGAGAAAGTGGCCCTCGGCCCCCGGGACGAGGCCGGTGGACAGCGCGATGACGACCTTGGGCGACGGGCCCATTCGCATCGCGTTGATCACCTGCGTGTACGCGCGGAGCTGCGTTGCCGCGCGATGCACGGTGTCGCGCGCGATCCGCAGCGCCGCCCCTCTGACCATCTCCCGGCAGATTTCGCCGAAATCCTGGATTCCGCACTCACGGCCCGCGACGGCTGTGAGCACATCTGTCAGCCCGTCGCGCCGCCCAGCTTCGATGTCGAGCGCTTCGTGCACGGCGATGTAGAACGGCGCGGCCACGTCGTCGTTGCGGCCGACGACGCCTCGGCTCGCGAGCGCGGCCAGGATCGCCTGCCGCTCTCTGGTGGGATTCACGACCGGCCCGAGCCCGCTCGTCGTCGTGAGGCCGACGAGATCGCCGGCGTCGAGCGTCGAGAGCATCCGCGCCGCGGCGGTGGTCAGCAGCTTTTCTTGACCGGGCTTTGCCGACAGGTCGTCGACGAGCAGTGTGATGACGCGGCCGCCGCGACTCGCGCGCGACGCGAGGGATGGATCGTTCCTCGTCTCGCGCGAAGTGGTAGCCACTTCGACGCCTGGCGCCGCACCGAACGTCACGTAGTCCAATGCACGCACGGGTCGCGGCTGGCCCGCGAGCGTCACGACGAAATCTTTCGCGATGAGACCGGTGACGGGCACGCCGTCCTTGTCAACGACCGTCACATCGAGCGCGATGAGCTCGACGCCACTGCGGAAGACCGGCGGAGGTTGTTGAGGCGCGGATTGCTGCAGGGACCAAATGCCTGCGGCCAGGGACGAACCGACAATAACTGCAAGAAAGCTGAAGCTCATCGGCTCTGCGGCGCCGGGACCAATCATGCCAAAGAACGTGACCCGGAACGTACGGATACTTCCACTGATTTGGATCGTGTGATGGAAAACGTGGAATCCGGGACCTTCGTCACAGCACTCAAATCTGCTCAATTTGCTGAGCAAATGACAGTTAGTGGCCCCGTTCGTCCCAGCCTTTTCCGGGATGAACTGGTGACACATTTGCACCTCATCCCGCTCATGCAATCGCGGCGATGCCAGCCGCATTAATTGAGGAGGCAAGAGTCATGACTAGATTTCTGGGACGAGTGGTTTTGATGGCCACCGTCGTCCTGATGCCGCTCGCGGCCTGGGCCCAGACCGCGCAGGTCGGGCAGGTATCGGGCGTCGTGACTGACGCGACGGGTTCGACCGTGCCGGGCGCGAGCGTGAGGCTTGCGAGTGCAGAGCGCGGCGTAAGCCGCGACACGGTCACCGATACCGCCGGCAAGTTCCTGTTCGCGTTGGTCCCGCTCGGCCGCTACGACGTCACCGTGTCGCTCACGGGCTTTTCCACGACGACGGTGCAGGGCAACCTGGTCGAGGCCGAGAAGACGACGATCATTCCGATCACGCTGAAGGTGGCGACGATTGAAGTCTCCACGACGGTCACCGGTGAGACGCCGATCGTCGACCCGACGAACCAGACGCAGCAGACGCGTCTCCGCGTGGACGAGTTCGAGAAGATGCCGCTCGGCCGGAACTATCAGACGCTGATGGGTCAGGCGCCTGGCGTCGTCGGCACGGGGAACGTGAACGCGCACGGCGCGCTCACGAGCAACAACCTGTTCATGTTCGACGGCGTCAACACGACCGATCCGACGACGGGCACGTTCGGCGCGAACCTGAATTACGAGTCGATCCAGGAGATCCTGATTCGCACGGCCTCGGTCTCGGCCGAGTTCGGCCGCGCGACGGGCGCGATCGTGGACGTCATCACGAAGTCGGGAACGAACCAGTTCAAGGGCTCGTTCAAGTTCCTCTTCAACAACGACGACTGGAACAAGCAGAACTCGACGAAGAGCGAAGTGGCGAGCCCGGACGGGTCGTTCGCGTCGCTGGCCCGGGACAGGTTCGACCAGGTCAACAAGACATTCAGCGGCACCATCGGCGGTCCGATCATGCGTAACAGGGCCTGGTTCTTCGTGGCGTACGAAGACGCGCGCGCCACGAGCCCGCAGACGTCGCTCAACCCGCGTCCGGGCAACCCGATTGAGAACTACCAGCAGACGACGATCTCTCCGTTCCTGAACGCGCGTGGCACCGTGCAGCTCACGCCGACGCAGAACCTCTGGGTCAAGGTCACGCGCTCCCCGACGGACGGGTTCGTGCGCAACGACTACTGGCCCGGGTTCGGCGGCATCACGGCCGAGCGTGAATCGGCCACCCTGCAGGATCAGGGCGGCACAAACGTCGCCGGTCAGTACACGACGGTACTGAGCTCGAACTGGACGGCCGAGGCGATGGTGGCCTACGCGACGTCGTTCATCGACGTCGTGCCGTTCGAGCGCAGCCAGCTGAACAACGGCGCGCCCTACTGGGATCTCGTGGACAACCGCATCTACAACGGCGCGGCGTTTGACGGATACGTCAAGCGGCCGCGCACGCAGGTCGGCGGCGCGGTGAACTACTTCACGACGCTGCTGGGCAACACCCACTCGTTCAAGCTCGGCCTCGACTGGCAGGGCTTCGACTCGGAGAACTCGTTCCGGTTCCCGAACAACCAGCTCTTCTACGGGTTCAACTTCGACCCGGCGGCGCGTGCCTTCGCCCAGAACGACTCGCGCGAGGACTACGACGACGCGCCCTCGAAGTCCACGGGGCAGGCGCTGGCGATCTACGTCCGGGACAAGTTCCAGCTCGGACCGAGACTGAGCGTCGAAGCGGGCCTCCGCATCGAGCATCAGTCTGGTGAGAGCGACATCGAGGTGGCGACCGTGAACGCGACGAACCTCGCGCCAAGGGTCTCGGCCAGCTACGCGCTCACGAGCGACGCGAAGACGCTGATCGTCGGTTCCTACGGCCGGTTCTACGACAGCATCCTGCAGGGCTTCTCGGACTCGTTCGCGAACGTGCCGCAGCAGACCAACTACAGCACCTACGTCTGGGACGGCACCCAGTACGTCTTCAGCAGCCGATCCGAATCGGACGCCAACACGTTCGCGCCCAACACCGAGGTCAGCCCGCGTCACCTCGACGAGGGCACGATCGGGTTCGAGCACCAGCTGAATCAGCGGCTGGGCATCGGCGTCCGGTACATCGCCCGCTCGTGGGGCAACTTCGTCGACGACATCCGGACGTTCAACCCCGACGGGTCGCTCAATCGCGTTGTCGCCAACATCGACTCGGCGAACCGGAAGTACAACGGCATCGAGTTCACCCTGGACAAGCGGTGGTCCGCCAACTGGTCCGCGTCGGGCAGCTACACGTACTCGAAGACGACGGGCAACCACTTCGGCGACGACTTCACGGCGCTCGAGGACTTCACGGGCGCCAACTGCCGGCAGACGGTCGATCCCGGCCTGTTCAACGGCGGCACGTTCCCGTGCAGCGAGATCATCGCGAACCTCGAGGGCCGGCCGACGTTCGATCGTCCGCACCTGATCAAGTTCAACGGCGCCTACACCCGGCCGATCGGCCCGGTGAGCCTCACGGCCGGCTTCGTGGGCTCGGCGGTGTCGAAGACGACGTTCACGAAGTCGCGCACGGTGAGCGTGCTGAGCCCGACGACCGGCGCCCAGTTCTCCCAGATGACGTACCGGTACGAGCCGCTGGGCTCCGACCGCGTGGACGGCCTGCTGTCGATCTTCGATCTTTCGCTCGAAGCGACGATGCGCGCGTTCCAGACGTCGCAGGTCGGCGTGAAGCTCGACGTCTTCAACCTCTTCAACAACGAGGAGAAGCTGAACGTCAGCAGCACGACGTGGTGCAACTCGACGGCCACCTCGACCTGTGCGACGACCGTGAACAACTACGGCAAGGCGTCGACGCGCGGCGCCTTCGCGGCGCCGCGGACGATGCGGGTGACGGCGCTGGTCAGGTTCTGACGGGTACGACAGGTACGACGGGTACGACGGGTACCTGGTCGTACCCTTTTTCCCCAACATTTCAGTCCGTTTCTCCGTCCAATCCGCCAGACCCCTGTGGCCTGGTGGAAACGGAGCCCGGGAACGGCCCCGGAGGCGGTGCAGTCCGTCCCGATGCCGCTCGTCCGCCTCGAGGGCGTCACGCGAGTGTTCGAGGGCGAGGCCGAAGAGCCCACCTATGCTCTGCGTGATGTCACCGTGGACATCGAGCGCGGCGAGTACGTCTCGGTGTCCGGGCCCTCCGGCTGCGGCAAGTCCACCTTTCTTTCGATTCTCGGGCTGCTCGACACGCCGACGTCGGGCCGCTATTTCCTCGAGGGACGCGACGTCAACCGGCTGTCTCCAGCCGAGCGCGCGCGCACGCGCAACGTGGACATCGGTCTCGTGTTCCAGAGCTTCAACCTGATCGGCGACCTCACGGTGTACGAGAACATCGAGTACCCGCTGACGATTCGCGGGGCGAGCCCGGACGAACGACGGTCGCGCGTGATGTCCGCGCTCGACCGGGTCGGGATCGCCGCCCGCGCGAAGCAGCGGCCCGGTCAGCTCTCCGGCGGCCACCAGCAGCTCGTGGCGATCGCGCGCGCCGTTGCCGGCCGGCCCGCCATCATCCTCGCCGACGAGCCCACCGGGAACCTCGACTCGGCGAGCGGCGAGATGGTCATGCAGATCCTCTCGGAGCTGCACGCCGAGGGCTCGACGATCTGCATCGCCACACACAACCCCGACTACATCGCGCTCGCACATCAGCACATCTATCTGTTCGACGGGAGAATCACGGACAGAAGTACTGAGTGAAGCGCATCGGGAAGTACTTCTCTGAAAAGCTCGAGGTCCTGCCTGAACAGCACTAGAAGTCCTGGACCTGAAGGCCCGAAGTCCGGCTGCCGCCCGATTGCAGCCTCGTTTGCGCCTCTACTGAAGAGCCCCCAGATCCGGGTGACGTCGAGCCACTCCCAGGAGAAGTGCGTATGAGAATCGCGGCCTGCTGTCTGCTTGTCGTGGTGGTCGTCGCAGGGAGCGCTGGACCGGCCGGTGCGCAAGACCCGGTCAGGCACCGCCCGGTCTGGGCCGGCTGCGGTCAACCCGGCGCGCTGGTCACCTATGGCGAGATCGCGAACCGCGTGGCCCCGGTCCTCTGGTTTTCACCGGACGAACCGCTGCTGAAACCGGATCCGGAGCAACAGGACGTTCCGTTGCGATCCCTCAAAGACGCCGAGATTCCCGCGCCCATTCCGCGGTTGAACGGCCCAGCCATGAGCGGCGGCTCCGCCAACGGCGTGACCGCTCAGCCGGGTCTCGAACGGACTGTCTACTATCGGATCCGCTTGTTGAGAGTGAAGGACGGCGCCAACAAGTCGCTATTCAACCTGCCGCCGGGTGCTGGCGGGAGGAACGTCGCACTCGATCAGGTCACCTCGATTTACGTGCGGTTCTTCTTCTACTACCCCTATGACGTGGGATTCGGAGCGCATCGGCACGATCTCGAATCGGTCGAGATGACGCTCGACGTCGCCGCCGACAAGTACAGGCCGGAGTGCTACGAAGTCAAACTCTACCGCGTGTCGGGCGCGGCGCACGGCGTCGGCTGGTACACGAATACGCTGAACATCTACGACGCGTCCAGCGATCCCGTCCTGCTTCCGCCCGTCGTCCTGGTCGAAGAAGGCAAGCACGCGACGGTGCCCGACCGGAATGGCGACGGCGTCTACAACCCGGGCTACGACGTGAACGTCAATCCCAATGACGCGTGGGGAATCCGTGACGGCCTGCGCAACAATCGCCAGACCGGCAGCTCGTATCACGCGGAAAGCGCCAAGGCGCGGGACAAAATGCACCGCCTGTTCCCGCGAGGGTTTCGTGGCTTCCACGATTCGCAGGAGGCAGCGACGGCGCGGACCGCCGACGTCGCGCGATTCCACTACGAGTTGAAGGAAGGCGGCGTCGACGATGAGAACTGTCGGAACGGCGGCGTTCGCCCGATCGAGAAGAACGGACAGACCGGACCGGAGTGGAAAGACGTCGAACGGCTGCACGAGTTCCTGACGAAGACGAACTTCTGCGCCGGCACCAATGTCAAAGGCACCAATGAGCACAACGCGCACCGGCGGGAAGAGGCGTCACGTTGATGGCCGCGCCGTACGGATCGGGCGTGGTGTCGTGGAGCGACCGTTTCAGTTGGGGATACTCCTACATCGCCGGCCAGGACGGCGGCGCGAGCGCCCAGGGCCTGTCGGCCGCGGGCGGCATCGGGCTCGGCCTCGGCAGTCTGACCGGCGGCTGGCTCGTGCCCAGGATCTCGGCACATCATGTCTCGGGAGCATGGACCCAGAGCTACGACGCGCTGTACACGCCCTCCGTGTCGCGCATCGTGGACTGGTACCTCGCGGTGGGTGTCGATCTCTCGAAAGACCAGAGCACGGGCCAGTACAAGACGGATCCTGTCGAAGAGCTCGGCATCAAGCTGAGGGTCGGATGGGATCCGCTCATCAAGCACGGTCTGGGATTCATCAACTTCCGCCTCGGTTACCGCGGTGCGCTGCAGCGGGGCCTGAACCACGGCCGCTGGGTGATCGAAACCGGGTTCGGCGGGGGATTCTAATCCTCTGGCGCGCGGCCTACACCAGGCCGGTGAGCAGCTTCAAGGCCGGGGCGACGCGGATGTTGTCCGCCGAGACGTAGTCCTTCGTGCCCACGGCGGACACCTGCCAGGCGTCGCAGTCCGGAAACCGCACCTTCAGATACCGGAGCCCGCGGTCCACTTCCGCGTCCGCCCACTTGCACTCGACGAACAGTAAAGGCGTTCGCCGCTCGACGACGACGAAATCGACTTCGCGGCGATCGGTATCCCGAAAGTATCGAAGTTCCAGGTCTCGGCCCTTGGTGTCCTGTTCGTAGTGGACCCACTTCAGCAAATGCGAGCCGACCAGGTTCTCGAACCGTGCGGCGGAATCCTGCACGAGCGTCCAGTCCCAGTGATAGTGCTTCTGTTCCTTCTTCACGGCGCGAATGCGCGGGGCCCCGAACGGCGACAGGCGGAAGATCGCGTACAGCCGCTCGAGAATCTGCAGCCAGTTCGCGACGGCCTTGTGGCTGACCTGAAGGTCCTCCCGCAGCGCGTTGATCGACAGCGGCGATCCCACCAGGTCCGGCAACCGGAGCATCAGCAACTCGAGCTGGCCGAGGTCCTGGACTCGCTCCAGGCTGACGATGTCGTCGCGGATGACCAGCGTCCTATAGTCCCGTGACCACCGCCGGGCATCCACTGCGGTCCCGCCAAAATAGGGTTCGGGAAACCCGCCGAGGGTCAACAGTTCCAGCAGGTCGGCGGCCTTGACCAGGCCGAGCTCGGCCGCCGACAACGGATGCAGGCGAAGCAGGTGGTACCGCCCCTGGAGCGAGTCGCCGCCGAACCGGTAGAGATCGAGCCGCGCGCTTCCGGTCACGAGAATCTGCCGGCTTGGCGTCCGCTTGTCGAACAGGCCTTTCAGGTAATTGCGCCAGTTTCGATACTTGTGCAGTTCGTCGAAGATCCACAACCGGGAGTCGGGCAGTTCGCGGCGCAGGATGCGTTCGCGGTCCTCGGCGGCGTCCCAATTCAGGTATCCCGCATGTCCGCCCGGCAGGCGCCGCGCCATCGTTGTCTTGCCGACCTGTCGCGGTCCTGCGACGAAGACCATCTTCCGGGCCAGATCGCGGCGCAGCTGGGCGTCGAGGTAGCGGCGGCGAGGAGCCATCCCGACACGATATGACTATTTTGGCGTCAAGGCAAATATACGCGTGAGTATTTTTGCCCAATGGACAAAAATGACAGGACCGGCGGCGCGTTCGTGTCAGCGGACGAGCTCGAAGCGATGGCTGTTCGACTTGCACGCCGCGATGCGGGTGAACCGGGGCGGCGGACCGATCAACTCGATCGTCCCATCGAGCGTCCCCGTCTTGCGGGACGACGGGCCGGTCACGACGACCTTTCCGAACATCGAAAAGAACGTCGTCGGCGTCAGCTCTTCGAGGACCTCCGGGAGCCCGTACGATGTTCCGAAATAACCGTCGTCATAGGTCCAGGCGGCACTGAGACTGAACGTCATGCGATCGGTGTAGAGCGTCCCGCGGAACCAGTTGAGCCGCCGGCCCTGCATGCTAGCGAACGCCGGGCCCATGAGCGACATGATGAGGCCGCGTTCGATCTGAGCGATGTCGGCCACGTACTTCCGCTGCAGCAGCTCGGCGGGCAGGGTCGACTGGCACTCGGGCGCCGCGGAGAGGGTGAGGGCATAAACACCCTCGACGAACTCACGCGGATTCTCGAGCGTGAGCACGACGTTCAGATGCTGGTGCGCGGCCACCTGGAGCCGTTCCTTGTACTCCAGGTAGCCCGGTGCGTTGACGCGGACCTCGACCTCGCCCGCCACGCCATAGAAGCTCGCGCCCGGGGTCCCGGCGCTCGCTTCGAAGTTGGTGGCTGGCGCCAGGACCGTGACCCGGGCGTTTTCCACGGGCACGTGAAAGTCAAACACCGAGACGCTCAACCTGAACGTTCCGTCGGGCAGCACGATGATGGACTTGCTGGAGGTCCTGCCGCCAAAGGATGCCTCGAGGGACCCCTGTCCGCGCTGCAAACCGGTGACGATGCCGCCAGGGGAGATTGACAGCACCGATGACCCATTGATGCGCCAAGCCGCTTCGGTCGTCACGTCCCGAAACGATCCGTCGCCGAACGACGCGGTGACTGTGAACCGCGCGGTCGAGCCTGGCGCGATGGTTGACGGGCCGGAGAGCTCGAGGAGATTGAGGAGGGGGGCGTTTGGCCCCGCTGGCGGCGGCTGGACGCCCGGCTGCCCCAACTGCGTCGGGACATTCGGGTTCTTGTTGTCGCACGCCACGATCAGGCCGGCGAGCGCGACGGCGGCGAAGCCCGTGTGACAAAGCCTCTTCAGTGTCATGAAGAGCACCGACCGGCGTCGAGGCAAAGCATCACCAGTCGAACTTCGCGCCAATCCGCGCGACGCGAGGCGGCACGATAGTCAACGGTTCCTGAAACCTTCCCGAGGCAAACCTGATGCTCTGCGCCGGATTGGCATTGAGCAGGTTGAACCCGTCGATGAAGGCCGACAGGCGGCGGCCGGCTCCCAGGGAGAACGTCTTCGCGACGCGCAGGTCGAACAGCGTGACGTGCTCCATTCGCCGCGTGCCGATCGGCTCGGCGAGGACAGTGATCGAAGCCTTCAGGTTGCCGAGCCTTGGCGTGATGAACGTGCGGCCGTACGGCTGGCCGGACTGGTGACGCAGGTACGGCGTGATGCGAAGGCCCCACGGCCCCTCGTAGGTGCCGTAGGCCCGCGCCGACCACACCCGGTACTCGTGCCGTCCGCCTTCGCCTGTGTTGACCAGGTCGTTCGGTGTCAACGGGGACAGGTTAGCGCGAACGGTCTGACCTAAGTACGCGTTCGCATGCTCCTGCGTCCACGTGTGCGAGAAGCCGGCCACGAGCGACCAGCGCCGGTGCATCCGCCGGCGCGCGTTGACCTCCCAGGTCACGTAGTCGTTGCGAGCATCCACGTTCCGGACGACGTAGGACGGGTCCGGTCGTGGCTCTGGCAGATCGTAGACGACGATCGACGGCCCATCGTCGCCGGTGCCGCGGATGCCGTCGACCCCGGGATCGGTCAGGGTGATCGCCTGGGTGAATTTGCTGTAGGACACGGTCGCGTCCTGCCGGAAGGGCCGGATCCGTTCGCCGCGCCAGATCACGCCGGTCTCGAGGCTCGTGTTCGGGGCGATCTCGCGCTCGATGCGCGCGGTCACTTCCCGCACGGACTCCAGCTTGATGTTCGGGTCGAGCCACTCGACTCCGCTGCGCTCCGTCAGGTCCTTCTGCTCGCCAGGATCCCACAGCGTGTTGCCGTTCTCGTCCTTCCAGTCGTGTCGCTGATACCAGGTTCTCGAGTTCGGATTCGCGGTAAAGAGCAGGTCGGCCCCCGGCGGGAGCCAGTATTTTGCGTACGTCAGCTTGACGACGGTTCGGCCATCGTCTGTGAGCGTGTAATTCATGCCAAGCCGCGGCGAGAAGGCGTTCCAGTCAGCGACGTTGTCGACGGCCGGAAAGACCTCCCGGCTCCAGAACCGATCGTCCGAGTCGTGACCCGGGTGCTCCTGCGCGGGAAAGAACAGGCGATAGCGATCGAATCGCCCGCCCAGATTCAGGGTGAGCCGCCCCGCCACCTGCCAGGAATCGTTCAGAGAGGCGGCGTACCACTGGTTCCCTCCGACCGATTTCGATGGCGTCTCGAACAGGATGACCTCATCCGGCACGCCACGATCGGTGACGTGCAGCACGCGATTCGGATAGCTCTCGTACCACTGCTCTTCACGTTGCGGCCGCCTGAACTCGCCTCCCAGTTTCACGTGGTGGGTGCCGGCCCGGCTCGTGGTCACGAAGCTGGCCGACGCGATGATCTGGTGGTCCCGATGCCGTTCGATCCAATTCCGGCTGCCTCCGTCCACCGTGAAATCGACATCTTCCACTCGAGGCGAGTCGCCGTTCGGCCGCTCGTGCCGGTCGGCGACGAACTGGCCGCCGAGCACCTCGACGTACAGCTTCTGACGGACGAACGCGTTCCACTCGACCTTCCACACGCCGCCCTGCGCGAGCTGGTTCGATGTCGAGCCCTTGTGGAGGTTGATCGCCGCCGCCGGGCGCAGGAAGCCGTCTTGCCGCTCGGGCTGATGGTTCCGGGTGGTCTGGGCGAAGACGACGACCCGGCTGTTGCCCGCAGCGAGCGCGGTGATCTTCCCGCCCACGTTTGTGATGTGCGTCCGCCGCGGCCCGACGGCATAATTCACCTGGCGCGCCGCCAGGTCCTGGTCGCGAACCGACATGTACCACCACAGCCGGTCGGCGCTGAACGGCCCGCCGGCGTCCACATTGGCGTCGCGGTAGCTCCACTGGCGGTTGACTTCCCTGGGTCGCAGTCCGCCTCCTCCCTGCACCCCCAGCGCAATCTGATCGGCGTCGATGTTGAACGCCTGCCAGGCGCGGTGCATGTAGTCCAGGTGCAGCGAACCTCGATGCTGGTTGCTTCCTGATTTTGTGACGAACCGAATCGCCAGACCTGGCCACGCCAAGTCAGGGCCGTACGCGCCGACTCCGACGGAGACGTGCTCGAACGATCCGAAGTCGAGCGTGAAGCCGTACTGTGGGGAGCCGGTAATCGCGATGCCCTCGATCGTCGGCTGGCCCGGCGCCGCCGTGCCGTAGGCCTTGGCGCCGCCGCCAAATGGCCCGTTGCTGCCGGCGACGTCGAACCGGATGATCTGCACGCCGGGCGTGGCTTCGACAATCGCACCGAAGCTGCGCGAGGCCGGCAGATCGGCGAGCTGCCTGGCCTCGAGAACGTGCGCGATCTCGGTCCCCGAGCGGTCGACGACGGGGGACTTGCCCGAGACGACCACGGCGTCGGAAACGGAGGCCAGGCTGAGCTCTTCATCGACCGTGGCCGTCTCGCCGAGATTGACGCGGATGCCTTCGCGAATCTTCCGGTCGAACCCGGGCAGCGAGAACGCCAGCGTGTACTCACCGGGTGGCACGGCCGGGATTTCAAAACGCCCCTGCGCGTCGGTGACGATTCGCCGCGATCCCATCATCGCGGGGCTGATCGCCACGACCGTCACTCCGGGCAGCACGCCGCCAGTCGTGTCGATGACCCGCCCGTTCAGGGCGCCCGTCGTCGCGCCGATCGTCTGGGCGGCAGCGTTCACTCCGACAAGCAGCGCGCCAGCGAGCGTGACGATCAGCAGGTCTCGAGAGGCCATCGCCGTTTACGTCCAGCCGCTACCGCGGCAGCCCGAGCTTTCGCAAGATCGCGAGCACGCGCGGATCGTGGCGGATGATCGCCATCTCCGGCCGACGCACGTGGATGGCGGCCCGCAGAAAGTTGATCCGCACGGCCCGCGCGAAAGCATCGAACGCCCGCTCCCGATCGCCCAACCCGGCGTAGACATACATCTGCCGCCCCGGCGCCTGGGGGTTCTTGGCGGCAAGGGCCTCGGCCTCGTCGCGGCGTCCGAGCCGGGCGTAAAGGTAGCCGAGAGCACCCCAATCTTGTTCTTCGTTCGCGTTCTGGAGAACCGTCAACGCCTCCTCCTCCTGCCCTGACAAATACAACGCGCGGGCCAACCAGGTGTGTATAAACGGCAACGTCGGCTCGCGGCCGATGACCCAGCGCGCGTGCGCGATCGCGGCCTCAAAGTGGCCTAAATACGTCTGGTTGAGGGCGAGGGCCCGGTGCACATAAACGCTCGGATCGATCGACAGTGCTTTCGTGAGCACACGCTGCGCGTCGTCAAAGCGGCCCTGCGGCCAGAGCACGCTTTCGAGGTACGAGTCCCAGGTCTCCGTCTCGCTGGGATTGAGCTCGATGGCGTGCTGGAACGCCTTCTCCGCCAGGTCCCATCTCCGCTCCCGCCCGAACACGATGGCTCGTGCCACTTGCGATCGTTCGAAGTTCGGATCGAGCTCCATCGCCTTGAGCGCCGCTTCCTCGATCCGAGGATTCGAATCCAGCACCGGAGCCCGCCGCGACGCGATCGACAAGGCGATGGCGAGGCCGGCCCACGCCGGCGCGAACGCCGGATCTCCCGCCACCACCTGCTCGTACAACTCGGCCGCCGCCAGCGTGCTCTCGATGTCGCGTCGCGGCTCGAGCGAGCGCGCCCGCAGGAAGAGGTCCGCGAGCTCCGGCCGGGTGGCATACGTTTTTCGCCAACGCGTCGTCAGGCGCAGCTTGTCGACAATGGCCTGCGAGATCTCTTCCTGCACGGCGAACACGTCCGAGGCTTTCCGATCGAACGAGTCCGTCCAGATGGCGAGGCCGTCGTCGACCTGCACGAGCTCGGCGGTGATCTTGAGGACGCCGTCGCCCTGAAAGATCGAGCCTGCGAGTATCAAGTCGGCGTCAAGCTCGTTGCGGATTCGCCCGAGATTCCTCGCTTTCGCGGGAAACGCGGACGACGCCGCGAACGACAGCAGCTGAATCCCCCGAAGACTGCTCAGATGCCGCTGGATCTCGATAAGTGAGACCGAGCGCGAATGCGTCGCTGTCCGGCCGGGTGCTGAGGTTCTCGAACGGCAGCACCGCAAGTCTCGGCGTCGGCGGACCTGCGGCGCCGAACGGCGTCCACGCGCCCGTCCCGAGCGCCACGCCGGCGGCGACGACGAGCACGGCCGCGACGGACGCGACGTACCTCAGGAAGCGGGCTCGGGAGGCGCCCTCGAGCGCCTTCAAATCGGCCGCCCAGCGCCTGGGCACTTTGATACCGCGCGCGCGGGTCGGGGTCGATGGCGCGATCGATCACGCGCACGAGGCGAGCCGGCAGGTCGGGCCGCGCCGTTTTCAGCGTCGTCCGCACGCCGCGCTCGTGTGCCGCGCGCAGGTCCCGGATCGTTCGCCCTTCCACGGGATACCTGCCCGTGAGCAGGTGATACAAGAGCACCCCGACGCTGAACACGTCGCTCTGCACCGTCGCCGCCTCGCCGCGCAGGACTTCCGGCGCGAGGTACAGCGGCGTCCCGGCCAGATCCGGCGCGGAGCTGTCGTCGAGCTCGCGACCGGCGCCGAAATCCATCAGCACGACGCGGCCGTCGTCGGCGCGGGTCGACGTTGTGGGCCTTGATGTCGCGATGCAGGAGACCAGCGGCATGCACGGCGGAGACCGCGGCGCTGAGCTCGATGCCAATCGCGATGGCTTCGGCGGCGGTGAACTGCGTCCCGCGCTGCAGGAGCTGCTCGAGCGTCTGACCGCGGACGAGCTCCATCCACAATCCAACCTGATCGCCGATCCGCTCGGCGCCGTGAATGGTCACGACATTCGCGTGGCGGACCCGCGCGAGCAGCCGGCCTTCCTCGATGATCGACGACGCCCGGTCGTCGCGGGTGCGGGGCGCCGGGAGCAGCTTCAACGCCACTTCGCGATCGAGACGCGAGTCCCAGGCGCGATAAACCGCGCCGAAGGCGCCGCGCCCGATCCGATCGAGGATGCGGAGATGACCCCAGTGCTGGGGTACCTCCGCACGGGTGGGATTCGAGAAGACTGCCGGGGTCCACGACAACGTCCGCGTCGCCAGCGGCTCGCGCCGATGCACCGCCGCAAGCCCCTGGAGCACGCGCAACTGACGGATGACCGGCCGTTCGTCGTGGCTGGCGCTCGATTCGGCGAAGCCCCAGTCGATGGCCGCGCCGTCGAGCACCTTCCTCGCGAGGTCGCCGAGCAGCTCAGTCGCCGCCACGCCCCATCTCCTCGGCCAGACGAATCAGCGCCCGTTCTGCGGCTTTTCGCGCCGCCTCGGCACTGGGCTTCCCCAGCACGTCCGCCAACTCCTGGTAGGTGTAGCCCATTTCGACGCGCCCGATGATCACTTCCCGCTCCTCCGGTCGCAGCGTGGCCAGTGCTTTCTCGTAACGGTCGACGGCCTCGCTGCCGATCGCCAGCTCCAGAGGCGATTCGGCGCTGTCCGCCTTCGCGTCGTCGAGTGAGCCGACTTCCGGGGCTCGTCCCTTCCGCCGCAACTCGTCGCGGATCCGGTTGAGCACCGCCTGACGCAGGTAGGCCTGCAGCGCCCCTACCCGGCGAGGCTCGAACTCCTCAATCCTCTTAAACGTCTGGATGAGCGTCTCCTGGACAAGGTCGTCGGTATCGGCCAGATCCCGGGCCCATTTCGGCAGCCGTCCGCTCGCCCAGCGGCGGAGTGGCTGGAAGTGCAGCTCAAACAGGCGGTCGAGCGCGCGCTGATCCCCGAGGCGGGCGCGGGCGATCAGATCGAACGTTGACTCGAGGCCGTCGGAACGGGAGACCGTCGCGTCGGCGGCGCGATCCGGCTCTTCAGTGGGCATGGGCGGAGAGACGCGCCATCTTACAGCGGGGAACGCGTCGATGACCCTGAAAAGTGCCTGAGGTGCCCCCACAGCAGGGGAAACCCATAAATATGGTAACCTGTAAACCCATATGAAGACCAAGACGACGGTCGACCTTCCGGAAGAGATCCTGGTGGCGGCCAAACGCTACGCCGCGGAGCGACGGACGACGCTTCGCGTGTTGATTGAACGAGGGCTGCGGTCCGAGCTGCGACGACCACCGCGTCGGCCGGTCAAGCGGGCCGCGATCCGCTGGGTCACGGTCGATGGCGGCCTGCCGGACGGGATCGACGTCGCCGACCGCGCCGCGATGATCGATCGCCTGCGCCGCCAGCCGTGATCGCGATCGACACCAACCTGCTGGTCTACGCGCACCGCGGCCGGACGCCCGAGCATCTCCCGGCGAGACGGGCGATCGAGCGCGCGACGGCTCACCCGGTTGGATGGGGTGTCGCGGCGGCCGCTCTGCCAGAGTTTTGGGCCGTCGTCACTCACCCGGCGGCGACCGGCCGTCCATCGACGCCGGCGCAAGCGAACGCGTTCGTGCGCGCGCTCAGTGAGGCAGGCGCGGTCATCTGGCTGCCAGGTCCCGGATTCGGCGAGCGCCTGCTACAAACCGCCTCCGATCTCGCGGTGAGCGGTCCGCGGGTCTTCGATCTGCAGATTGCCCTGATGGCCTTCGAAGGCGGCGCGACGGAACTGTGGACCCACGACGCCGGGTTCGTCACCGTGCCAGGCCTTCGCATCCGGGATCCCCTGCGCTAACAACATGCGGGCGCGGGTCCAACCCTCCTCCGATCACCGCGTGAGCTCGAAACGATGGCTGTTCGACTTGCACGCCGCGATGCGGCTGAACCGGGGCGGTGGACCGATCAACTCGATCGTCCCGTCGAGATGCCCCGTCTTGCGGTTCGACGGGCCGCTCACGACGACCGATCCGAACATCGAAAAGAACGTGGTTGGGGTCACTTCTTCGAGAACCTCAGGGAACTGGTGCTGCGTCGACTGGCCGAAGTAGCCGTCGTAGTAGTCGGAGGACCACGCGGCGCTCAGGCTGAAGGTCATGCGATCCGGATAGAGCGTGCCGCGAAACCAGTTGAAGCGCCGGTTGGCGGTGAACGCGAACGCCTGGCCCATGAGCGTCATGATCAGGCCTCGGTCGATCTGGGCGATGTCGGCCACGTACCGACGCTGCATCAGCTCGGCAGGCAAGGTCGAATGGCACTCGGGCGCCGCGGAGATGGTGAGGGCATAGACACCTTCGACGAACTCACGCGGATTCTCGAGCGTGGGCACGACGTCCAACAGCTGGTGCGCGACCACCTGGAGCCGTTCCTTGTACTCCAGGTAGGCCGGAGCGTTGACACGGACCTCGACCTCGCCCGCCACGCCATAGAAGCTCGCGCCCCCGGTCCCGGTGGCGGTCGCTTCGAAGTTGCTGGCTGGCGCCACGACCGTGACCCGGGCGTTTTCCACCGGGACACGCGCCTCGTACACCCGGACAGTGAACCTGAACGTTCCGTCGGGTAGCACCATGATGGCCTTGGTGGAGGTCCTGCCACCAAAGGACGCCTCGAGGGACCCCTGTCCGCGCTGTAAACCGGTGACGATGCCGCCAGGGGAGATTGACAGCACCGAGGTGCCATTGATGCGCCACGCCGCTTCGGCCGTGACGTCGCGAAACGATCCGTTCCCGTACGAGGCCGTGACTGTGAACCGCGCGGTCGAGCCGGGCGCGATGGTTGACGGGCCGGAGAGCTCGAGGAGATTGAGGAGGGGAGAACTCTGCGGCCCACCTTGCGGAACGCCTGGATTGTTTGACGGCGTCGGAACGATCGGACTCTTGTTGTCGCAGGCCACGAGCAGTCCCGCCAGTGCCAGCGCGACAAACCCGGCTCGAGGGAGCGCGTTGCGCTTCATGTCGTTCACCGCGCGAGCGTGAACTGATGCGAGGCCGATTTGCACGAGGCGAGCACCTGATGGCCGTAGTAGTCCCAGTATCCGTCCATCATCAGTAAGTCGATCGATCCGTCAAGTGTGCCCGCATACCCGCTGCCCGCTGGTGTGACGACGACCGATCCATAGATCGCGACATGCGGCCCGCCCGCGCCGGTGCCGGACATGCCCTCCGTGAGGTCCTCGAAGATGGACGAAGGTATCTTCCACGGATTGCTGCCGTAGCCGCGCAGCACGAACAGGACACGATTCGGTTCGGCCGTGCCGCCGAAGCTGACGTTATAGCCGAGGCTCACGGTCACAGCCGGTCCCTGCTGCGTGGCCATCGCTGCGTATGTCCGCTCCCGGACGTGCTCCGGCAATCCGGCCCGGCAGTCCGCGGCCGCTACAATCCTTATCGTGAAGTTCCCGCGGACGTCCGGGAGCGCGCGGAACGCCAGGAGATCGAATTCCTCGCTCCGGTGAGTCGTGACGATCGTCCGCCGGACTGTTGTCTCATGCTCGGCCTTCGTGACACGGATCTCGACGTCCCCGGCGACGCCGTAGAAGACGAAGGCTCCCATGGCCGTCTCGGTCGTCAACATTCCGAGCTGGGTCGTTGTCAGCTCCACGCGCGCACCGTCCACGAGCGCGCCCTCGCTCTTCACGAGTCCCGTGAGGCGATACGTTCCGGCGGGCAGGACGAACTGTTGACGGCTCGAAGTACTGGCGCCTGGCCCCGTCGACAAGCGGCCGCTGTACGTCACGGTGATCTTCGATTCGCCGAAATCGTAGCCCGCGGTGACGAGTCCCGTCGGTGAGACGATTATCCGCTCGAGATCGCTCGTGCCCCAGGTGACTTCGCCGGTCACGTCGCGCGTCGTGCCGTCAGAGAGCCTGGCCGTGGCTCCGAGTTGGACGCTCCGGCCGGGCACGACCGAGTCTGCTCCGACGATGTCGAGGCTCACAATGAGACCAGATGTGATCGACGGGGCGCTCGGCGACTCGCCGCACGCGACGCTCGCCAGCGCGAGGGTCATCGCGACCAATGGGAGGCCGAGGAACCGGCGCATACCGGGAGAAACGTCGAGCCAGGGGAAATCGGACATGGTGCGTCTCCCGAAGACAAACGTAGCGAGGGGCGGGTAGGGCCGTCTTGACGAAGCGATGGGAGTTGCGTGGGTTTGAGATGGGCTCAGGGCGAACGGGGTGTTACCTGGCAGCGGCGTCTAAGGTCACCACTGGAGCTTCACTCCAATCCGCGCGACGCGAGGCGGCACGATGGCCAGCGGCCGCTGAAACGCTCCCGAGGCAAAGTTGATGCTCTGCGCCGGGTTGGCATTGAGCAGGTTGAACCCGTCGATGAAGGCCGACAGGCGGCGGCCGGCTCCCAGAGAAAACGTTTTCGCGACGCGCACGTCGAGCAGCGTGATGTGGTCCATCCGCCGCGTGCCAATCGGCTCGGCGAGGACGTTGATCGAGGCATTCAGGTTGCTGAGCCTCGGCGGAGTGAACGTGCGGCCGTACGGCTGACCGGACTGATGCCGCAGGTACGGCGTGATGGTCAGTCCCCACGGTCCATCGTAGGTGCCGTAGGCTCGTGCGGACCACACCCGGAACTCGTGCCGTCCGTCGTCGGCTGTGTTGATCAGGTCGTTCGGTGTCAACGGGGACACGTTGGCGCGAACATTCTGACCGAAGTACGCGTTCGCATGCTCGTGCGTCCAGGTGTGCGAGAAGCCGGCCACGAGCGACCAGCGCCGGTGCATCCGCCGGCGCGCGTTGACCTCCCAGGTCACGTAGTCGTTGCGAGCGTTCACGTTCCGGACGACGTAGGACGGATCCGGTCGTGGCTCTGGCAGATCCTTGACGACGATCGACCGCCCATCGTCGCTGGTGCCGAGGATGCCGTCGACCCCGGGATCGATCACGGTGATCGCCTTGGTGAACGCGCTGTAGGGCACGGTCGCATCCTGCCGGAAGGGCCCGAGTCTTGCGTCGCGCCAGATCACGCCGGTCTCGAGGCTCGTGTTCGGGGCGATCTCGCGCTCGATGCGCGCGGTCACTTCCCGCACGAACTCCAGCTTGATATCCGGGTCGAGCGACTCGACCGCCGCGCCTCCGCTCCGCTGCGACACTTCCGTTTCCTCGCCGGGATCCCACAGCGTGTTGCCGTTGTCGTCCTTCCAGCCGTGTCGCTCATACCAGGTGCTCGAGTTCGCATTCGCGGTAGAGAGCAGGTCGGTCCCCGGCGGGAGCCAGTATTTTGCGTACGTCAGCTTGACGACGGTTCGGCCATCGCTTGTGAGCGTGTAATTCATGCCAAGCCGCGGCGAGAAGGCGTTCCAGTCAGCGACGTTGCCGACGGCCGGGAAGCGCTCGGTGGTCCAGCTCCGATCGCCAGACTCGCCGGCCCGGTGCTCCTGCGCGGGAAAGAACAGGCGATAGCGATCGAATCGCCCGCCCAGATTCAGGGTAAGCCGGCCCGCCACCCGCCAGGAATCGTTCAGAGAGGCGGCGTACCATTGGGTCCCTCCGACCGATTTCGAAGGCGCCCCGAACAGAATGACCTCAGCCGGCGCGCCTCTGCGGGTGACGTGCAGCACGCCGTTCGGGTAGCCTCTGGTACCACTGCTCCGCCAGCACCAGCCGTCTGAACTCGCCTCCCAGTTTCACGTGGTGGGTGCCGGCCCGGCTCGTGGTCACAAAGCTGGCCGACGCGATGATCTGGTGGTCCCGCTGCCGTTCCATCCAATGCCGGCTGCCTCCGTCCACCGTGAGAGAGTTGACATCTTCTATTCGAGGCGAGTCGCCGTTCGGACGCTGCTGCAGGTCGGCGAGGAACTGGCCGCCGAGCACCTCGACGTACAGCTTCTGACGGACGAACGCGTTCCACTCGACCTTCCACACGCCGCCCTGCGCGAGCTGGTTCGATGTCGAGCCCTTGTGGAGGTTGATCGCCGCCGCCGGGCGCAGGAAGCCGTCTTGCCGCTCGGGCTGATGGTTCCGGGTGGTCTGGGCGAAGACGACGACCCGGCTGTTGCCCGCAGCGAGCGCGGTGATCTTCCCGCCCCCGTTCGTGACGTGCGTCCGCCGCGGCCCGACGGCATAATTCACCTGGCGCGCCGCCATCTCCTGGTCGCGAACCGACACGTACCACCACAGCCGATCGGTGCTGATCGGCCCGCCGGCGTCCACATTCGCGTCGCGGTTGCTCCACTGGCGGTTGACTTCTCTGGGTCGCAGTCCGCCGCCGCCCTGCACACCCAGCGCGATCTGATCTGCGTCGATGTTGAACGCCTGCCAGGCACGTTGCAGGTAGTCCAGGTAGAGCGAGCCGCGATGCTGGTTGCCCCCCGATTTGGTCACGAACTGAATCGCCACTCCCGGCCACGGCCATTCCGGGCCGTACGCGCCGAGCCCGACGGAGACGTGCTCGAGCGACCCGTAATCGAGGGTAAAACCGAGCCCGTTGTAGCGCGCGATCGTGATGCCCTCGATCGTCGGCCGGTGCGGCCCGCCCATGCCGTAGGCGCTGGAGCCGCCGCCCGATGGCCCGTTGCTGCCGGCGACGTCGAACCGGACGATCTGCATGCCGGGAGTGGCTTCGAGAATCGCCATCGGGCTGCGCGAGGCCGGCAGATCGGCGAGCTGCCTGGCCTCGGGACTGTACGCGATCGCCGTTCCCGACCGGTCGATGACCGGGGACTTGCCCGAGACGACCACGACGTCTGAAACGGAAGCCAGATTGAGCTCTTCATCGACGGTGGCCGTCTCGCCGAGATTCACGCGGATGCCTTTGCGAATCTTCCCGTTGAACCCGGGCAGCGAGAACGCCAGCGTGTACTCGCCGGGTGGCACGACCGGAACCTCGTAACGCCCCTGCGCGTCGGTGACGATTCGCCGCGATCCCATCATCGCGGGGCTCGACGCGACGACGGTCACACCTGGCAGCACGGCGCCGGTCTGGTCGGTAATCCTGCCGTTCAGGGCGCCCATCGTCGCGCCGATGGTCTGGGCAGTGGCGGAGGCCACGCTGACGAACAGAGCGCCGGCGAGCGTGATGACAAAACCGCGTCTCAACGTATACGTCGGTGTCATGACGCTACTGTGGAAGGCCGAGCCTCTGCAGGAAGGCGGCTGCCCGTGGATGGTTGCGCAGGGCGGACAGCTCCGGCGAGAAGAAGTAGTAGGCTGCCCGGCGAGGGTTGAGGCTCTCGAGCCGTTCCAGCGCCTCGAACGCGCGATCCAGGTCGCCCAACGCGGCGAAGATCATTGCCGTGATGCGGTGATTGTGGGCATATTTGGCGGCCCCGGCTTCGGCCTCGGCGCGCCGGCCGGCGATCGCATCCACCCACGGAATAAAGCGCTCGCCGTTATTGGCGTTGAAGATCTCGAGCGCCTTATCGGTTTGACCCTTGAACACCCACGCGAGGCCGCAGAGCTCTTCCCACGGATAGTCGGGTGCGTGCGCGCTCACCCAGCGACAACTGGCGAGCGCGTCGTCGTACTTGCCTGCAAACGTCTGTATCCGCGCGAGGGCACGATGAGCCGAAGCCGACAACGGGCTGATTCGCACGGCCCCCTGCATCACGGTCAGCGCCTCCTCCATCTTTCCCGTCGGCAGCAAGACGTCGATGACCAGATCGCCGTAGAGCGCCGTCAAATCCGGCTGGAGAAAAATCGCATGCCGGAACGCCTTTTCCGCGTCCGCCCAGCGGAGCCTCAGTGAGTGGATCTTCCCGAACGCCGCGTGAACTTCGGCGAGCATCGGATCGAGTTCGAGCGCTTTCCGCGCGATGGGCTCCGCCAACGCGATGGCCTCGCCTGGCGACAGGGGGCCGCTCCTGGCCTTGTCGAGGTGAATGACGGCAAGTGCGGCCCACGCAGGCGCGTATGTCGAATCCCTCCGAGTCACCTCCTCGAACAGCGCCGCGGCTTTGTTCGGGTCGTTGCGCCTGTCGCGCAGCTCGCGCGCTTGCCAGTAGATCTCCAGGGTCTGCATATCGGTGTCGTACCGCCGCTGGGTGCGGCCCAGCTTCAGCCGCAGCTCGTCCGCAATCTTTCTGGTCAGCTCCTCGATGATGGTCACGACGTCACCTTCCGACTTGAGCTCACGCACCACCTTGCCCAACCCGATCGACCGGTCGTCCTTGATCACCACGAGCGCGGCGTTGATCGTCAACTGGCCATTGGAAAGCCGCGCGTCTCCCTGGACCGCGAGGTTCACATCGAGCGATTTGCCCACGTCGGCGAGGTTTCGCGGCTTGTCCTTGAGCTCGAACGAAGACTTCTCGGATCGCACCTCGAGGCCCTCGATGATCGCCAACTGCTGGACCAGGCCGGCCGTGACGTTGTCCACCAACAGGACGCTGTCGGGATCATTGCTCGCGCTTCTGAACGGCATCACGACGATAGCCGGATTATCGAGGTAGCTTGGAGCGAGACCGACCATGGCCGCCATGCGACTGCCCAGACTGCGGCGATCTCCGGTCACACGCGCGCGCACCTCCGAGGTGACGAGCGCCACGGCCAGCACGGCGGCGACCGCGATCAGTCCGTTTCGCAGGCGCGCGACGGCAGGACGTCGCTGGAGCGCCGCCAGGTCTCGGGCGAGGGCCTCGACGTTTGGGTACCGGCGCTGCGGTTCCGCCTCGGTCGCGCGGTCGATCACGCGCGCGAGGGCCGGCCGCACCTCGGGCCGGGCCGTCCGAAGCCCGATCCGCTCGTGGCGCTGATGCGCACGCCGCACGTCGCGAATCGTTCGGCCGCGGATCGGGATACGACTCCGTCAGCAGGTGGTAGAGCAGCACGCCCAGGCTGTAGATGTCGCTCTGCACCGTTGCCGGTTCGCCGGCCAGGACTTCCGGCGCGAGATACAGCGGCGTGCCCGCCAGATCCGACGCGGAGTTGTCGTCCAGCTCCTTGCCGGTCCCGAAATCCATCAGGACGATGCGGCCGTCGTCGGCGCGGACGACGTTCTGCGCCTTGATGTCGCGATGGAGCAGGCCGGCGGCGTGCACGGCGGAGACGGCCCGGCACGAGCTCGATGCCGATCGTCACGACGTCGTGGTGACGGAACGCCGTGCCCTGTTTGATCAGTTGTTCCAGCGTCCGGCCGCGGACGAACTCCATCCACAAGCCGATCTCGCGGCCGATCTGCTCGGCGCCGTAGATCGTGACGACGTTCGGATGGCGAACCTTGGCGAGCAGCCGGCCCTCGCGAATGATGGAACTGGCCGCCGCATTGTCGGACGCGACCGGCGCCGGCAGGAGCTTCAGCGCGACTTCGCGGTCGAGACGCGTATCCCACGCGCGAAAGACTTCGCCAAAGGCGCCGCGCCCGGCGCGCTCGAACAACTTGAGATGCCCCCACCGATCGCGGATGGCGGCGTCCGGCTGGGCCGGGAGCGCGCCGGAATACGTTTCAGTCGGGAGCACGTCCCGATGCAGGCGGGCGACCGAGGCCACGAGCCGGAGATGCCGGACCAGCGGCTTCGCTGCGCCCTCGGCCGTCGATTCGGCCGCCGCCCAGTCCACCACGGCGCCGTCGAGGACGGCGCCGGCGAGATCGTCTATCAGTTGTTCACTGGCGAGCATGGTCGAGTCCCCGGGCCGAGGTCCTCCAGAAGGAAACGCTGAAACGAGAGAAACCGGACAGTCCCCGCCTTCGCTAGCGCTCGCTGCGCGAGCAGCTTCGGCGCGGCAGGCCCCTTTCGCTGACGCTCGCTGGCGAGCAGCTTCGGCGGGCTACGGGCCCGGAATCTCCATCTGCTGGGCCAGCCGGACGAGTGCGCGTTGCGCGGCCTTGCGGGCGGCATCCGCGCTCGGTTTTCCCAGCGCTTCGGCCAGCTCTTCGTACGAGTAGCCCATCTCGACGCGGCCGATGATCGCTTCGCGCTCTTCCGGTCTCAATGCCGACAACGCCCGCTCGTAGCGCTCGATCGCCTCGCGTCCGATGGCCTCTTCGAGCGGAGATCCCCGGCTGCTGGCCGCGAGCCCGTCGAGATCGGTCTCGTCGGGCCGCCGTCCCTTCTTGCGGAGCTCGTCGCGGACGCGATTGAGAATGGCCTGGCGCAGGTACGCCTGCAGCGCGCCAGGACCGCGAACTTCGAAGTCTCCGATCCGCTTGAATGTCTGTAACAGGGCGTCCTGAACGAGATCGTCCGTGTCGGCCAGGTCGCGCGCCCACTGCGGGAGCCGGCCCCGCGCCCACCGCTTGAGCGGCGTCATGTGGCGGGCGATCAGGCGGTCGAGCGCCTCCGCGTCTCCCGCTCGAGCGCGCTCGATCAGGCGGAAGGTCGATTCGAGATCGGCCGTTCGTGTCGCGGCCGAACCGAGAGGATCGCCGCCGGGGCGGGGATCGGGCATATGAGTCGGGGCGATGGATTCTACCCCGACATGTCCAGTTTTTCGCCGGCCGTCGTTTTCCGAGTACACCGCCGCCATCCGGCGAGCAGCGCTTCGAACTGATTGGCCCGGAGAAGGGGACATGCAGATCACCCACCTCGTTCGCGTCTCATGCGTGGCTGGAATCCTGGCCAGCAGTCTCGTCGCGTGCGACAAGGCGCCCGAATCACCGGCGAGCCCAAGCGGGCCGAACACGGGAACGCCCGCCGGCCCGGTCCCGCCCCAGCCGCAGCAGCCTTCTCTCGTTCGCCTCGAGCTGGCTGGACCGGACTCGATCGCGCCGGGGGCCACCGCTCAATTCACGTTGACGGCGTTCTACACCGACGGGTCGAGCGCCGACAGGACATCGCAGGGGTCGTGGCGCACCAGCAACGCGTCAATGCTGTCGATGGCCGCCGGCGGCCTCGCCACGGGACGGGAGCGCGGTGAAGTTGCCGTGGCGGTGTCGTTCGGCAGCCAGACGGCGACGAAGGCTGGCGTGCTCGTGCTCCCCGAGGGCACGTTCCGGCTGCGAGGCGCCGTACGGGACACCGGGATCGGGGTGCCCGGCGCCGAGGTCGAGATCTCCGAGGGACCGCACAGAGGACGCTGGACGTGGACCCAGTCGGACGGCACCTACGTGTTCTACGGTGTCGGGGGCGATATCGAGCTCTCGGTGACGAGAAACGGCTATCAGGCAGTCGAGAAGAGATTCCAGGTCACTGGCAATCAGACGTACGACATCGACCTCGCGCTGACCGGGTCACGCGAAATCGTGCAGGGCAGGTTTACGCTCAAGATCTGGGCCGCGAGCGAATGCGGGGCACGGGTCGCTTCGGACTTGCTGAGCCGCACGTACGCGGCCGACATCGCGCAAATCGGGCCGCAGTTGGCGGTGACGCTGGGCGGCGCCACGTTTTATCGCTCCTCGCCCTCGGCGCCGGCGCTCAACAGGTTCAACGGCACGGTCGGGCCAGGAGTCGTCGACTTTCAAATCGACAGCGGGTTTTACGACTACGGGTACTTTGGGTACAGCCTCAACCCGGAGGTCGCCGAGCAGGTGGCGCCGACCACGATCTTCTCCTTCTACGGGTGGGCACGACTGACGCGTACCTCGACTGGATATGCGGGGACGCTGAACGGCGGCTTCGCGACGTTCGGGGCCTCGTTCCTTGCGCTGCGTGGCACGTGCTACTCGGGACTGCACGGGTTCGAGCTGATCAGGCCTGAAAGATGACCGTGCGAAAAGCGCTGGGCCGTCTCACTTGATCGCCACGATGATGAAGTCGAGGGGCTTGCCGCTAGCGTTCTTGGACTCGTGCGCGGTGCCGCGGGGAATGAACACCGTGTCGCCGCGGGCCCACGTCGTTTTGGCTGGCTTGCCGTCGAGCGCGAGGCTCATCTGCGCGGCGCCGAGCGCGATCACCACCTGATCGTAGTCGTGCGTCGAACCGGGGGGTTCCGCGAAGGTCGGGGCGGCGGTTGACCGCATCGCGATCGCGCGGGGCCCTTCGGCGAGCGGTTTCATGGTCGCGATGCCCTCGCGCGTCGTGGGAATCACGGCCTTGCCGGGCGCCGCGGTCTTGAACTCGACCAGGATGGCGTCCACCGCGGTCTTGCCCGTGTTCTCGCCTGAATGCCCGTGAGCAGGGAGGTACTGCGCCGTCTCGGCTACCAGGTTACTGTCCTGTACCTTGCCGTCTGCCATCGTGAACCGGCCCGAGGCCGTCGTCAGCGGAATGAGAACACAGTCGGGATGCGAATGCATCGGGCCCTTCTCGCCTGGAGCCACGCTGATTCTCAGCACGCGGACGCCGGCGTTCTCGGCGATGACGCGGTAGTTCTTCGGGGCCACCTTCACGGGATCTTGAGCGAACGCGACCGACGACACTCCTAGGACAATTGCCGCAACCAGGAAATGTTTCATGATGCCCTCCTTCGGGCCGGAAACCCGCCATCGCTTTGGCGAGGCGGATTATAGCGTTCAGGAGTGCCGAACAATGGCTTCTAACGACATGCGAGCGCCGCGGTTGGCAGCCCGCCATTTTCTTCTGTGCGCGAACGGTAGAGGCCGATGCAGTCCTTGGGATCCGGGGCCGATTCGGTGGATCCGGTCTCGCGCCTGGGGCTTGCGCTGACGTAGCCGAGCGCGGCCAGGCGAGCCTGAAGATCGGCTGGAACGTCGGCGAGCTCACGCGTGCCGGTCGCGCCGCGGGCGAGGTCGCGTACGCGTCGAGTCATCGCGGCCGCGATGTCCGGCCGCTCGCCGTACACGTTGCGTTCTTCGAACGGATCGCGATCGAGATCGTACAGCTCGGGACGCGGCGCATCGATGATCTTGTAGCGGCCGGCGCGTAGCGCGTGCAACGGGCTCCAGCCGAGACGCATCGGATAGAGCGATTCCGAATACGCCTCGAGATCGAGATCGGTCCGCCGCGCGCTCAAGAGATCGGCCAGGCTCACGCCGTCGGTCGCGGGCGACCCGATCGAGAGCAGACTCAGCACCGTCGGCATCACGTCGGTGAGGCGAACGACGCTGCCGACGCGCCGCGGCGCGATTCCGGGCGCGCGGATGATGAGCGGCACGCGCATGACGCTCTCGTAGACGAAGATGCCGTGATCGCGCTCTCCGTGATCGCCAAGCGACTCGCCGTGATCGGCGGTGACCACCACGATGGTCCGATTGAGAAGACCGCGGCGTTCGAGCGCCTCGACGAGGCGGCCGATCTGCGTGCTGGCGAAGGCAATCTCGCCGATGTACGGGTCGCCATGCGCCGATCGAAACGGCTCGGGCGGGTCGTACGGCCGGTGGGCGTCGTAGAGATGCGCCCACATGAAGAACGGCGAGTCGCCGACGCCGTCCAGCCACCGCACTGCATCGTCGATGACTTCGTTCGCGCGCCGCTGCCGGCGTTCGGGACCTGAAAAGACCGGCTGGTTTCCAGGCGGTGGCACGCCGCGGTATTCCTCGAAGCCCTGGGCCAGCCCGCGATCCGCGTCGACGACGACGGAGCTGACGAACGCCGCCGTCCGGAATCCTCGCGCGCGCAGCACTTCGGCGAGCGTCGTCTGCCGATCGGCCAGCGCGGGAGCGGCGTTGTCGATCACGCCGTGGTGGGGTGGAATCAGACCCGTGAACAGGCTGGTGTGCGCCGGCAGCGTCAGCGGCGCGACCGTCGTCGCCTGATCGAAGACGACGCCCTCGGCGGCGAGCCGCTCGAGCGCCGGCATCGAGACGTCCATGAGGCCGTACGGCGTCAGCCGATCGGCGCGCGTCGTGTCCAGCGTGATGATGACAATGCCGGGCGCGGGCGACGGACGCAGCGTCTGCCACAGGAGGCCTGCGACCGCGACGAAGCAGGCGAGCTGGACAACACGTCTGGCAGCAGTTCGCATGCGGCGTTACCTGACCGGATCGATGAATTCGATGCGATGGCTTGTGGACCGGCACCTTGCCGAGCTCCAGAAGTTACCGGGAAACTGCACGACTTCTCCGTCGAGCGCTCCGGCGAAGCCTTGCAGCGACGCGGTCAGTGTCACCGATCCGATGAATGTGTACCAGCGTTGTGCGGTGATCGTTTCGAGCACATCCGGATAGTACCCGTAGTAATAGCCGTCGGCGCTCCACAGTCGAAACTTCAGCGCGTCAGACTCGACCGTGCCCCGGAACGTGTTCTGCGGGGGCCGCGTGCCGTACGGCCGATAGAACTCCGCGCCACCCACGACGACGGTGAGCCTGGGGCCGCTCTGGGTGACGGTGGCCGGATAGGTGCGGACGAAGAGGTCGCTCGGCAGGATGGACTGACAGGAGTCGGCCGCGGTCACTCGAAGCGTATACGTGCCGCTCACGTTCTCACGAGGACGCGACGGCACCAGCACGAAATCCTGTGTCTGATGCCCCGTCACATCGACCCGTTGCTCGATCCCCACGTAGCCGGCCGCGGTCACGTGGAGATCGGCAACGCCTGCGATGCCGTAGAGACGGTACTCGCCGTTGCGGGACGTCGCCGTCAGTCCTTCGGCGGGATTCTCCGTCACGGTCACCCGCGCGCCATCGACGGGGAGGCCGGCATCGCGAACGGCTCCGCGCAGCCGGTATGTGCCAGCCGGCAGCACGAGCACTTCCGGCTTCGTCGAGCTGCGGCCGTCGAACGAGGCGATGACCGACGACTCGCCGCGCGCGCGTGCGACGGCCGTGCCGCCCGGCGAGATCGCGAGTACCGAGTCGTCGCTCGTTCGCCAGGACGCCTCCCTCGTCTTGTCCAGGGTCGAACCATCCGAATAGTGCGCGGTCGCCGTGAACTGTCCGGTCCCGCCGGGCTCGACTGAGGCCGGTCCGGCGATCTCGAGGCGCACGAGCGCGACGGTGGCGGGGGAAGGCGGTGTCGGCACGTTAGGCGTTTGCGGAGCCGCCGGTGATTCGGGCGGCTTGTCGCAGGCGACGAGCATGCCGGTCAGAATCACTGCGACGTACGACGCGCGGACGAGTTGGCGCGTGCGCATGGTCACTTCACCGAATCAGCTCGAAGCGATGATTGGACGACCGGCAGGACGCAAGGCGCCTGAAGGACGAACTGTACGAAACAAACTCGCCGTTCAGTGCCCCGGTGAAACCCGTCGACGTGGGCGTCACGGCCACCGACCCGGTCATCGTAAACAGGTTGGCTGGCGGGACCTGCTCGAGGAGGTCGGGGTAATAGCCGTAGTAGAAGGAGTAATACTCGTACCCGGCGCCCAGCTGGAACCTGACGCTTCCTGGTTCGGCGACGCCTCTGAAGGTGTTGAGTACCGGACTTGTCGAGGGCGGCTTGTAGAACGTCCCGCCGCTGAGCGTCACCGTCAACTGAGGGCCATTCTGTGAGATCGCGGCGCTGTAGGTCCGCTCCTGAAGGTCGCCCGGCAGGTTCTGCCGGCACTCGGATCCCGCCGAGGCGCGCAGCGTGTAGGTACCCTGGATGATGTCGCGCGGTCCTGACAGCACGAGGTCGAAGTTGCGTGTCTGATGGTCGGTGACCTGAAACCTCTGCTCGATCGGCTGGTACCCCTGCTTGGTCACGGTGAGCTCGACGTCACCGGCGGCGACACCATACATCGTGTAGCTCCCGTTGACGGTCGTGACCGACAGGCGGTCCGAAGGGCCTTCGGTGACCGCGACCTGGGCGCCGTCCACCGACACGCCGGCGTCACGGACCGAGCCTCTCACCCGGAAGGTGCCATCGGGCAGCACCATCACCCCTGATCGCGTGGCCGACCTGCCGCCGAACGAGGCGGTCAGCGCGGCTTCCCCGCGCTCGCGCCCGACCGCGGTCCCGCCAGCCGAGATCGCGATCACGGTGGTGTTGCTCGTTCGCCAGGAGGCCTCGGCGCTCCTGTTCTGGCTCGAGCCGTCGGAGTAGTGCGCCGTCAAGGTGAACTGGGCGGTCGCGCCGGGCGCGACCGAGGCCGGTCCTGACAGTTCCACCCGAAGGAGCGCCGGCCCCGCCGGCTGGGGCTGCCCGCCCGGGTTGCCGCCCTGGGGCGGAGGCGACGGCGCCGGGGGCGCGTTGTCGCACGCGACGAGGACCACCGCCAGGATCGCGGCGACGGTCGAGCCTCGGAAAAGTTGCCTGGACTGCATGACGCACCTCGGACTGCTGGCTGGCCTCACCTAGATTGGCGGAAACGCCGCGGGGAAATCTTGAGCACCCCATGGCTTTTCGATTGAGTTTCGCTAAGTGGCGGGATTGGCCTCCGGCCGCCGTTAGCCATGACAGCAATCGCGGTAGGCTGGGTGGCGCATGGACGTCACCGAGCTGTTGCATGCCCACGGCCGCGGGCAGACGGGGGCCTTCGACCGCCTTGTGCCGCTCGTGTACGAGGACCTGCGCCGCATCGCGCGGTTCCAGCTCAGGCGGCTCCGCGTCGGTGACACGCTCGGCACCACGGGTCTGGTGCACGAGGCGTACCTGCGGCTGGTCGATCAGACGCGCGCTACATGGCGGGATCGGCAGCACTTCCTGGCGGTCTCCGCGGTCGCGATGCGGCAGATCCTGATCGATCACGCGCGAGAGAAGTCGCGCGTGAAGCGAGGCGGCAACCAGCGCCGCGAGCCGTTCGACGAAGCCACGATGGCCGTCGCCACCGACGCCGAGCGGCTGATCGAAATCGATCTCGCGCTCGGCAAGCTTGCTGACGCCGATCCTCGCCTCGTGCGGGTCGTCGAGTGCCGCTACTTCGCGGGCTATTCGGAGCAGGAGACGGCCGACGCGCTCGGCGTCTCGTTGCGAACGGCTCAGCGTGACTGGCTGAAGGCGCGCGCCTGGCTGCGCCACGAGCTGGGAGGCGGCGGGCCGGCGGACCCGCCGAAGCGATGATCGATCTCACACGCTGGCCGCACGCTGACGAATTGCTCGACGCCGCGCTCGCGCGGCCGCGCGCCGAGCGCGCGGCGTTTGTCGACGCGTCGGTAGACGGCGACGCCGCGCTGGCGGCGGCGCTCAACGCCGTGCTGGCGGAGGACGAAACCGCGGACGACTTCCTCGCGCCGGGAGGCGCGCTCACGGGCGCGCTGGCCGGCGACCTCGCGCGATCGATGCCGGAGGAACGCGATCAGCCGGCGCACCTGGCCGTCGGCTCCCGCTTCGGCGTGTACGAGATTCGCGAGATCATCGGCGCCGGCGGCATGGGCGAGGTGTACCGCGCGACGGACACGCGGCTCGGCCGTGATGTCGCGCTCAAAGTTCTGCCAGCCAGGTTCGCGGCCGATCGCGATCGACACGAGCGGTTCCGTCGCGAGGCGCGGCTGCTGGCGTCGCTCAATCACCCGAACATCGCCGCGGTCTATGAGCTCGAAGAGCACGACGGCGTCTCCGCGATCGTTCAGGAGCTCGTCGAAGGACAGACGCTGGCCGAGCGGTTGGCGCGGGGCCGGCTGCCGGTCGCCGAAGTGCTGCAGATTGCCGCGCAACTGGTGGACGCGCTCGACGCCGCGCATCACCAGGGTGTCGTCCATCGGGATCTGAAGCCCGCGAACGTGAAGCTCACGGCGGCCAACGAGGTCAAGGTGCTCGACTTCGGCATCGCCATCGCTCGCGAGCGGTACCAGCCGGGCGGCGAGCCGGACGTCGCGCAGGCGACTGCGGATCCCGCGCAAGGGCTCATCCTCGGCACGGCGGCCTATCTCAGTCCGGAGCGCGCGCGCGGCCAGCCGAGCGACCATCGCGCCGACATCTGGGCGTTCGGCTGCGTGCTCTACGAGATGCTCACCGGCGCGCGTGCGTTCGACGGCGCGAGCACGACCGGCGTCATCGCGCGCGTGCTCGAGCGCGATCCGGACGTCGCCCGGTTGCCGGAGCAGACGCCGCCGTCGCTGCGCCGGCTGCTCGACCGGTCGCTGCGCAAGGATCCGTCCAGGCGGCTCAGCGACATCGGCGATGCCCGGCTGGAGATCGACGATGCGCACATCGAGCAGGCTCAGGCGCGCGAAAAGCCGACGGTGCCCCGCGCGACTCGGCGACTGGCCGCCAGTGCCGCCGTGCTGGCGCTCGTCGCCGGCGGCGCCGCCGGCGCGGCGGCCGCATGGCAGATGCTTCAGCCGCCGCGCGCACGCGTGGCGCACCTGGCGCTGCCGATTGCGGAGGGCGACGAGCTGGTCGCCGGTGAAGTTCCCGGGATCGCGATCTCACCGGACGGCCGGACGGTCGTGTACCGCGCGCGCCGGGCCGGGCGCATTCAGCTCCTGCGGCAGTCGCTCGACGAGGCGACCGCGACGGTCCTGCCCGGATCCGAGAACGCCGCCGATCCGTTCTTCTCGCCGGATGGCCAGTGGATCGCGTTCGCCAGCGAGTCGACGCTCGTCAAGATGCCGGTCACCGGCGGCAATCCGGTCACGATTGCCGACACGTCAGGCCGCGCGCGTGGCGACTGGGCCGGGGACGGCTCGATTGTCTTTTCCAAGGGCACCGGCCGCGTCATCTACCGCGTGGCGGCGACGGGCGGTGTCCCCGTCGAGATCACGCGTCTCGACACGGCCTCCAATCAGCTCTCGCACGACTCGCCGTTCCTGCTGCCCGGCGATCGCGCGGCGCTCGTCACTGTCGGGCGTCCCGACGGCCCGCAAGTGGGCATCGCACGGCTCGACACCGGCGAGGTGCGCGTGCTCACTCCCGGCCGGCAGCCGCGCTACACGTCCACCGGTCACCTGCTGTTCGTCCGCGGCGACGCGATCATGGCGGCGCGTTTCGATCCGGGCCGGCTCGAGCTCACGAGCGAACCGGTTGCGGCCGTCGAGCGCGTCGAGCTCGCCAGCATCAGCGGCGTCGCGCATTTCGGATTGTCCGACACCGGGACGCTCGTCTATCTTCCGCGTCACGCCACGCTCGATCTGAAGACGCTGGTGTGGGTCGATCGCGGCGGCAACGAGCAGGCGCTGCCGATCGAGCCGCGGCCGATTACGCGCGCCAGCCTGTCGCCGCAGGGCGCGCGAATCGCGCTGGCGCTGTCGACGCCGGAGAACCGCGACGTGTGGATCTACGACGCCGATCGCGGCGCGTTGATGCGGCTCACGCTGGATCCGGCGACCGACACGGCGCCCGCCTGGTCGCCCGACGGCCGGCACATCGCGTTTCGATCCGAACGCGACGGCGGCGGGATCTTCCTCGCGCGGTCCGACGGCTCCGGCGAAGAGAGGCGGCTCACGCGATCGGACGGGCCCGGCCGGCCCGCACACACGCCGTACAGCTTCACGCCGGACGGCGGGACGCTGCTCTTCGGCGAGCTGCGCAGCTACAGCGATCAGGGCGTGAGCGCCGTCACCCTCTCCGCCAGCCCCGTCGTCAGGACCGTGCTCGACGGCCCGTACGCCGAGACCCGGCCGGCGCTGTCGCCTGACGGCAAATGGATGGCCTACCAGTCCGACGAGTCCGGCCGATTCGAGGTCTACGTGCGGCCGTTCCCGAACGTGACGACCACCCGCATCCAGGTCTCGACGAGCGGCGGCTCCTCACCGCACTGGTCGTCCGACGGCAAGGAGTTGTTCTTCTACGACGGCACGTTCATCGTCGCGGCTCCCATCACGGCCGGCGCGACGCTTTCGGCGGACCGCCCGGTCCGGTTGTTCGACGCGTCGCGCTTCAGCGAACGCCTCGGCCCGGTCTACGACGTCTCCAACGACGGCCGCAGGTTTCTCTTCCTCCGCGCCGCCATAGGCGCCTCGAGACGGACGGACTTGAGGGTGATTGAGAATTGGACAGAAACAATTAACAAGTAACATCGATCCATCGATCGAAGTAAGACACTCACCAAGAGCAGGAAAGCTCTGTCCGTAATTTGATCGATGTTCCTTGTATCGATGATCCTTCCTAATATGTCAGTGCCAGACTCACTGAAAGTATGTGGTTCATTCGATTCTGGATCTCGTGGCCATTGATGAATTGATTGAGGTAGCCGGCCTCGATGCGCATGCTGGATCCGAACGATCGGCTCAGTCCGAGGAACACGCGGTTCTGATCCACTCCACGCGTCGTGTGCGTCGTCGTTCGAAGATGGACGAGGAGCTCATCCCAGGCGACCCAGGACGTACGGCTGCCGGAGGACACGGGACGGACGTAGCGGACGAGCTCGCGGACCCGCCACGCGGCCGGGCCGTCGCCCTCGATGAATCGCTCTTCGAGCCGGACGCGCGACGACAGGGTGCCGCGCGACGCCGGAGCGATCCACGTGTACTGCTGGACGAGCCGGTGTTCCTGGCGCACGCCTCCGATGTCCGGGAACATCGACGACGCGACGTAGCCCAGCCAGATGCTCGACCGACTCGTCAGGTCGTACCCGATTGACGGCCGGACCGTGAATACGTCCACCGTGTCAACGCCGTCGCGCGTCCGCAGCTGAGTTTCAACCGCCCATCGCCACGGCCGCGCCGTACCGGATCGTTCCTGAATCGATAGTCCCAACCAGACGCGTTCATCGACGATCGTCTGCGCCGCCGCCGGACTCACGGCGGCAAGCAGGACCACCAGAACCAGGAGCCGCGATGACCAAACAGAACAACGCGAGCACATCGGGCAGGGACAGTACTACAAAGAGTAGAATGCCCGCATTCGGCGATCTGACGCCGGGAGCAGGCTGGATGGACTGCGGGGCGGCGTGACCTATCGATTCGATCAATTCATTCTCGACGCCGACACCCGCCGGCTGCTCAGGCAGGACCACGAAGTGCACTTGTCGCCAAAGGCCTTCGACCTGCTCCATCAGCTCATCGAGAACCATACGAGGGCGATGTCGAAGTCGGAGCTGCACGACAAGCTCTGGCCGGCGACGTTCGTGCAGGAAGCGAATCTTGCCGGGCTCGTCGCCGAGATCCGCCGCGCTCTCGACGACTCGGCGGAGGAGCCGCGATTCATCCGCACGGTCCCGCGCTTCGGCTACTGGTTCGTGGGGCTGGAGGGCAGCCCAGCGAGCGCCGCCCCGAGCAAAGTCGACGGGTCTGCCCCGAGCCGAGTCGAGGGGGCAGTGCCGATCGTTCGATTCTGGCTCGTCTGGGAAGCCAGGCAGGTCGCGCTCAACGAAGGGCGGAACGTGATCGGACGTGCGCCCGATGCCGCCATCTGGATCGACGCCCCGGGCGTCTCGCGCCAGCACGCCTGCATTCACATCGACGGCTCCTCCGCGGTCCTCGAAGATCTTGGAAGCAAGAACGGGACGCACCTTCGCGGCGTTCGCCTCACCGCGTCTGAGCCGCTCTCGGACGGCGATCAGATCCGCCTCGGATCAGTCGTCCTCACCTTCAGGGTTCCCACCAGCCTGGTCACTGAAACGGTGTGAACCAGGCCCAAGGCCCAGGGCCAAGGGCCAAAGGGAAGGCTTTTCTTGGGCCCTTGGCCTTTGGCCTTCGGCCTTATTTCAATGGGCTCTTATTCAGTACGAAGTCGAGTGAGGCTTTCGGCACGACGAACTCGGCGCTCGGGCTGTTGCCAAGGTAGACGTCGCGCATCCCGATCGGGCTCGTATAAAAGCCGTCAGCCGTCATCCGCCGCGCGAGGATGAAGAAGTCGATGCCAGGAGTGAGCTCCGGTGAGCGGTTCTTCTGAAATGCCATCAGGTCCAGCAGCGCCGTCTGCTGGGCGGGCGGCGCGGACGCGAAGTCCGCGCCGCTTCTCGCCTTCATCGTCTGATCGATCCACGCGAGTCCCGCGGTGTAGCGGTTCTTGAGATCGGCGTTCACGTTGAGAAGCGTGTCGATCCACGCCGCGACGTCGCACCGAACCGCGCCCGGCTTGCCGGCCTCGGCCGGGATGATGAGATCCGTCAGCCGCTCGAGCGTGCGGAACTCCGCGACCGAGAGCGCCTTCGGCACGTACGAACCGCCAGAGGCCGCGGCCGACTGGCGCACCGCATGATGGGCCTCCTGTGCGGCAATCGGATCGACGAGCCCGGCGGCCGCGATCGTCAGCGCCAGGCGGTGGAGCGCTTCGCGTCGGGTGAGCTCAGACATTGCCCTTCCTCATTTCTTCGGCGAGGTATTCGGCCGTGCGCCAGGCGAGCGCGATGATGGTGTGCGTCGGGTTCTTGTCCGCGTGGCTCACGAACGGCCCGCCGTCCGCGACGAACAGGTTGCGCACGTCGTGCGCCTGGCAGTACGCGTTCAGGACGCTGTCGCGCGGATCGTTGCCCATCCGCACGCAGCCGACCTCGTGGATGATGCCGCCGCCGGCGCCCATCGGCGGATCGGCTGCCGGCGCCGGGGCCGCCGCGCCCGCGCCGCGGCCGCGCCCGCCGGTCTGCACGGTGCCGCCGAGCGACTCGAGGATCGCGCGGAAGCTGTCGCGCATGTGCCGGACTTCGTTGATCTCGTGCTGACTCCACTTCCAGTGGAACCGCAGCACCGGGATGCCCCACTTGTCCTTCACCTCGGGATCGATCTCGCAGTAGCAGTCCTCGTTCGGGATCATCGCGCCGCGGCCGCTCAGGCTGATCGTCGTGCTGCCGTAGCCGTCGCGGATGGCCTGCTTCATCGCCACGCCGTAGCCTTCGTGCTGGTTGATCGCCGCCGCGCCGAACCCCAGCCCCGGCATCCCGAACCCGCCGCCGCCAACTTCGACGTGATAGCCGCGCGGGAAGTCCAGTTCCTTGTGACGATCCCACATCCACCACGGGATGTAGAGATGCGCGCCGTACCCGTCGCTGTTGTAGACGGGCATGCCGGCGAGCGCCGGCACGGTAGCCGACATGCCGAAGCCGACCGAGTCCGTGAGGTACTTGCCGACGTTGCCGGTGTTGTTGGCGAGGCCGTTGGGATGCCGCGACGACTTCGAGTTGAGCAGCAGGCGCGCCGACTCGCACGCGGCGGCCGACAGCACGACCGTCCGGCACCGGACCTGCCGCTCCGCACCCGTCGCCTTGTCGATGTACGAAACGGCCGTCACCTTGCCTGACGCGTCGGTGATGAGCTCGCGCGCCATCGCGTTGGTCAGCACCTCCACGCGGCCGGTCTTCATCGCCGGGAACACCTGGATGTAGCTCGCCGCGTAGTTCGACGCCGTCGTGCAGCCGCGGCCGCACTGGCCGCAGTAGTGACAGGCGGGCCGGCCGTTGGTGGGCGTCGTGATCACGGCCTGGCGCGCGTTGATCGCACGGATGCCCAGCTTCGCGCACGCACGCTGCAGGAGCACCTCGTGCGGCTTGAGCGCTGCCGGCGGCTGAAAGATCCCGTCCGGCGCGCTGCGAATGCCTTCGGCCTTGCCGGTGACGCCAATCAGCCGCTCCGCTTTGTCGTAATACGGCGCCATGTCCTCGTAGCCGATCGGCCAGTCCCAGCCGAGGCCGTCGAACGATCGCGGCTTGAAGTCGTAGTCGGAGTAGCGCAGTTGAACGCGCCCGTAGTGATTCGTGCGGCCGCCGATGCAGCGCGACCGGAACCAGCGGAACGAGCTGCCCGGCGCGACGGTGTACGGCTCGTCCTGCGCGTTGGCCGTGAAGTTCGCGTTGTAGTTGAACGGAACGCCCTGTCCGCCCGTGTAGAGCTGCGCCTGCTCTCCGGCGCCGCGGTGCCAGACGCTGAACGGGCCCTGCAGCATCTTGAAGTCGCCCATGCTGACCATGGGCCCGGCTTCCATCAACAGCACGCGCACGCCGAGATCGGCCAGGACTTTCGTGACGGTGCCGCCGCCGGCGCCAGATCCGATGATGACGACGTCGTGGATGGTCGAGCCGGTAATGACCTGCGCCATGTGGTGTTCCTCAAAGGTCCCGGGGGGTTCGCGGTCAGTCTAACAGGCCTCAGCGTGTCCGAACCTTCGACCTTCGACCTCCTACCTTCAACCTCCGGCTGCGAAGCAGCCGGAAGAGGTGTATCTTCCCGGGATGTCTCAGCCAATCGACCGACGCGAGTTCCTCCAACAGGCGACGCTCGGCGCCGCCGTGACGGTGGCCGGAACTCGACTGGGCCGCCTCGGCCCAGACCGGCATGTTCATCTCACTGCCGCCCTGGGCCGTCGCCCGCGGTGTCGGCTGGCCGGAGCAGGCCCGGCTCGCCGCCCGCGTCGGCTACCGCGGCATCGACTGGGCGTGGGGACCGGCGCGCAAGGAGGGTGTCGATGCGACGCGCGCGCTGGTCGCGGAGTTGAAGATCCAGCCGACGATCGTCAATCTTCCGGGCGCAAATCCACAAACAGGAGACGACGCGGCGTTCAAGACCGCGCTCACGCAACTCGAAGACGACGCGGCGTTTTGTGCGGCGATCGGCTGCCGGCGCTTCCAACTGGTCCTGCGCGCCACGGCGCCGGCCGGACAGTCGAAGGAGGACTTCTGGAACCTCCTTCGCGTTCGGCTCGGCGCGATCTCAGGCGTGCTGGCGAAACACCAGGTGCGGCTCGGCCTCGAGTTCCTGGGACCGCTGCAGTTCCGATCGGGACGAGGGGGAGGAGGACGAGCCGGACGTGGCGGCGCGCCGCCCGATCCGAACGCGCCGCCGCCACCACCACCGGTTCCGTTCGTGTGGACGCTCGCCGAGACCGTCAAGCTCTGCGAAGCGAGCGGTCCCAACATCGGCGTCACGCTCGATGCCTGGCACTGGTACCACTCCGGCGGCACCGTTCAGGACATCCTCTCCACCGACAAATCGCGCATCGTCCACGTGCACGTCTCCGACGCGAAGCCGATGCCGCCCGAAGACGTGCGCGACGACATGCGGTGGCTCACAGGCGAAGGCGTGATCGATCTCGTCGGGTTCTTCCAGGCGCTTCGAAAGATCGGCTACGAAGGCGGCGTCGCGCCCGAGACGATCGGCGGCCGCATCCCGGCCGACATGCCGCCGGAAGAGAGCGCGCGCCTCGCACTCGAGATGACGACCGCGACGATGAAGAAGGCGGGGGTGCTGTAATGCCATACCAACTCGTCCACAAGGGCGTCGTTCGAGAGTTCGAGTTCTATCCGCCGGTCGGCTGGCACTACTGGCACGAGCGCGTATTCACCGAGGACGGCCGGCACGGTCTCCCGCTCGTGGTGGCCCTGCACGGCGGCGCGCAGAGTCCGCAGAACTTTGCGACGACCTGGCCCTTTCCGATCGTGGCCAACCCCACGGCGGAAACGAATTGGGAGGATCGCTTCTTCGTCCTGTATCCGTACGGCTTCGGATACTACCCGGACGCCGCCTGGGAACCGCTGCGCGGCTGGAACATTGGATTCGGCGACGACTTCCTGCCCGTGCACAGCGATGTCTCGTTCATCCAGGCCGCGATCGAAGCGGTCGAGGACATGCTGCAACGGAAGCTCGACGAGCTCGGCGTCAAACGGCGGGCGATCGATCCGGATCGGCGATTCGTCTTCGGCTACTCGATGGGCGGCATGATGGCCTACAAGCTCGCGCACGAGGTCCCGGACTACTACTCCGCGCTGTGGGTGATGTCCGGGACGATCGGCGGGCGATCGCACGAGGGGCTGACCGGCACGGTGACGAACTATCCGCACCGGCAGCTCGGCCATCTCGCTCTTCGCCCATCACGGCGAGGCCGACGACGTCGTGCCGCCTGGCCCGCGGCAGGACAAGGCCGGCCGGGTCCAGAGCACGCATGTCCCGGATCTGTACGACCTCACCGGCATGCCGGCGGCGGATATTCCGATTCGCAAGTCGTCACTGCGTCATCTTGCCGCCGCCATCGAGATCTACAAGCTTCACAACGACTGCGAGCCGGCGGCGTACTTCAACATGGCCGGCACCGACGGAAGCGACGAAACTGCAGACGACATCAACGGGACGACCACCGCGGTGAAGTACGTATTTCGCCGGTCGGGCAACCCACCGAATCCAGAGGTGATCGTCCATCGCGATCCGATCATGCACCACACCAACTACAACGACGCCGCATCCACTCAGTACTACGACACGGCGGACGTGTGGGATTTCTTCAAGAATCATCCGCGCGTACCGGCGTGATTGAAAAGCTTTCACCACGAAGAACACGAAGATGCCGCCGCGGTCATCTCGAGCAGCGTCGTCACGGTTCGCCAGTTGCGCGCGGTGGCCGGGACGCCGAGCAATTGTTCGACGCGCGTGGCGAGCTTCGACGTGCCGAACCCATCGGGCGTGTGAACGTAGAAGACGCGGCCTTTGAGCTGACAGCGCTCGCTCTCGAGCCTGATCTTCTCGATGCCCTCGAGATTCGGCGCCTTCGGGGGCTCGGCAAGGAAGAACAGATGCACGCTCTTCGGGTTCTCGACGGCTTCGGGGAACGGGTTCGCCTTCGCCGCACGCTCGAGCTCCTCGCGCGAGAGCAGCAGCACGCGCGGCTCGAACCCATACCTCTTTGAGACGGCCGTCGAGAATCGCTTCGCCAGGCGCGCCGCATCGGACGCCGCGCTCCGGAAGACGACGTTGCCGCTCTGGATGTACGTCTGAACGTCGCAGCAGCCTTCCTTCTCGACGATCGCCTTGAGATCCTTCATCGGCAGCATGTTGTTGCCGCCGACGTTGATGCCGCGAAACAGGGCGACGTACGTCTTGAGAACGGGGTTCATGGGTTCGGGGGTTCTGCGCTGCCCGTTCTGCGAGTCTACGGTTTGATCTCGAGATCCGGATCGTAGTCGATGGTGCCGAAGCTCTGGCCTGTGACCCGGATCGTGTACTTCACGAAGTCAGGAAAGAACTTGTTCTCCGGCGTGTGCTTGATGATGCCGTAGACGACCCTCGTTTCGCCCTTCTGGATGCTGACGGGGTTGCCGCTCGTGTAGACGACCGGATCGATCTTCTTGTTCTTGAGCTTGAGCGTGAAATCCCTGAACGAGACCGTGATCTTCTCGCCACTGTCGTTCGTGATGAACCAGGCCACCACGTCGTTCGGATGCAGACGCAGTAGCGCCGGCGCTTCCTTCGACGGGATCTTTCCGCCCTTGCGCACGACGAACCGCGTGGAGTCCACGTCGAGCACGTCCATCTTGTAGATCCAGTCCAGCGACTGGAGGGGCTGTGGGGTGTTGGCCTTCGCCTTGGCTTTCGTGGTCGGACTCATGACGCCTCCCTGCGTTAGTCTTGCTTTCGTGCGACGAGTGCCTTGAACCGGGGCTGATCCCGCAGCGCGCTCAAGTCGGGATCGGCGCGCGCGAAGACCACCGGGTAACCGAGGCTGACGGCCTTCTCGAGCGTCGAGAGCGCCATGTCGATCTTGTCCGTGAGCGCGTACACGACGGCGAGCTTGTGGATCACCTGGGGGTCCTGGCTCGCCGCCGTGAGGGCGGCGAGTGCGCGCCGTTCGCCGGCAGACCCGCGGCCCAGCTTGACCTCACACTTGGCCGCCATGGCTTCGATGCGCGCGTCGAAGCCGCCGGCCAGTTGGGCGTCGAACTGGGCGAGGGCGTCCTGGTACGCCTTGTGCGCCTCGTCGCGCCGGCCGAGGCGATCGTAGGCGTCACCCAGGTTCATGGGCCGGACCGGAGCGTTCGGGTCGATCGCGATCGCTTTCTGGTACGAGGCGAGCGCGTCGGCGTAACGTCCACTCCAGTAATACGTCGTCCCCAGGTTGTTCACCGCCGAGGCATCGGCCGGGTCGAGATCGGTCGCGCGCGAGTAATTGCCAATGGCCAGCTCCCAGTTCCCGAGATTGGTATAAGCCACGCCCAGGTTGACGTACGCGCTCTGGAAGGTCGGGCGAAGATCCAGGACCTTCTGGAGCGGAACCACCGCTTCCTCAAAGCGGGCGGTGATCAGCAGTTGACGGGCGAGCGCCCAGTGGTTGCTCCAGTGGCGCGGTCCGAGCGCGATCGCTGTCCGCAGCGCGCGGAATCCCTCGTCGGACTCGCCCTGTTCGATGAGCACGACCCCGAGCGTGCGGTGACTGTCGTCTCCATCGGGCGTGAGGGCGACCGCTCGCCGCGCGTGCTCAATCGCCGCGTCCTTCTGTCCGAGCGCGCTGAGCACGCGGGCCGGCGGCGACGTGGGCCTGGTCGCACGACGGATCGTTCGCGGCGGCTCTGTCCGCGGCGGCTCTGGCCTGGTCCCGATGCGAGACGGCCCTCGGGGGGCGTTGGTACATGAGGAAATACGCCTGGCTGAGGCCGGCGTGCGCCGAGGCAAACGCCGAATCGTGCGCGATCGCGTCGGAGAACGCCGCGGCTGCCTGCTCGTCGGTCTGTCGGCTATCCGACGTCTCGAAGAGACTCGCGCCGCGAAGGAACGAGGCCAGCGCCTGCGCGTCCTCGGTCGGCAACTGCCGCAGGCGGGCGCGATCCTCAGTCGTCAGGCTCCCGTCGGATCGGTCGCGCTCGATGACGCCGGCGACGCCGTTTACGACGAAGTGCAACACACCGAGCGCATCGCCCTCGAAGTGATCCTGCCAGACCGGCGACGTTCGGCCCTCCTGCTCGAGCGCGACGTCGGCCGCGACGCCGGTGACGGTTCGCCGGACCGAGATGGCCGTCCGGTAGGTCGTGCTTGCCGCTGCCGACGCGACGAGCGTGACGCCAGGGACGCGCCCCACATTCCGGGAGAGGACGGATCCAAGAAGCGCCGCCAACTCCTCCAGCTCGCCGTCGTTCGTGGTCGTGGCGACGACAGGAGCAATCGCAAGATTCGCCGGCAGCGAAACGAGCGGGCGTCGAAGTCCGAACCAGAGAGCCATCGCCGCGACCGCGACAACCACGGCACCGATGAGCAGGCTTCGCCGCGGTCGGGCGGCGGACACCGGAGCGACGTGCGTGTCCGATCGGCTGTCGCGAACGCCCGATCGACTGTCTCGCAGGGGCGGCCGGCTGTCGCGCACGCGAATGAGCTCGTCGTACAACTCGGCCGCTGAGGCGAACCGCGCCGACTGATCCGTCGCCATCGCCCGCGCCAGGACGTCGTCGAGCATCGGCGGCACATCGGCGCGCCGCGACGTCGCGCGCGGCATCGGTTTCGTGGCGAGGCTCACCGCGAGCGACACGGCGTCCGGCGCCATGAACGGACGCGTGCCGGTCAGAATCTCGAAGAGCAGCACGCCGGCGCTGTAGATGTCGCTGGCCGCGTCCGCGGGCTCGCCCGCCAGCCGTTCCGGCGCCATGTACGCCGGCGTGCCCGCGCGAAACCCTACGGCCACGTCGGTCACGCTGATCGTCGAGCCGTCAGGATGCGATGACGTGACTCGCGCGAGGCCGAGGTCGAGCACCTTGACCTTCCCGTCGCGCGTGAGCATCACGTTGGCCGGTTTGACGTCGCGATGGATGATGCCTGCGGTGTGCGCGTATGCGAGCGCGTCCACCAGTTGCAGGCCGATGTCGATCATGCGATCGATCGGCACCGGCTGCGAGCGGGCGATCTCCGTGAGCCGCTCGCCGTCGACGTACTCCATGACGAGGAACGACCTCGAGTCGTGCTCGAACACGTCGTAGACGGCAGCGATGTTGGGATGATTCAGCCGGGCGACGGCGCGCGCTTCATGCCGAATCCGCCGCGCGGCGTCTTCGCCGGCCCGGCCGGTGAGGATCTTCAGGGCGACGCGTCGATCGAGCCGCTCGTCCTGCGCGAGGTAGACCGCGCCCATCCCGCCCGATCCGAGAGGCTTCAGGATTCGGTAGGGGCCGATCCTCAAGCCCGGCTCGAACTCCATTGGAGGGAGTATAGGACACCCGGAGTCGGCGCACTTCAGCCGACAGGACACCCGGAGTCGGCTGAACTGTGCCGACTCCGGGTGTCTTAGTCCTCGCTCAGAACAGGAACTTGATCCCCAACTGTCCGTACCTCGGGAAGTTCGACTGCCGCGTCGCGACGCGATCGATCGTGCCGAAGAGCGGGTCGGCCGGGTTGTTCACGTACTGCCGCTCGTCGTAGATGACCTGGTTCAACACGTTGTACAGCTCGAAGCGGAACTGCAGCCGCAGCCGGTTGGTGAGGTGCACCATCTTCGCGAAGTTGATGTCGAACTGGTAGAACGGCGTGCGCCGGATCTCGGCGTCGCGGAACTGCGTCGTGCGGCCGGTGAAGTTCGGCCGGATGATGAAGTTCGGCTCCGTGCAGCCCGCGGCGACCGAGAAGGCCTGCATCGTGACCACGCCCGCGTCGTTCATCGTCGCGACGCAGTTTCTGACCGCGCGGATGCTGGTCGCGGTGTACTCGATCTCCGGCAGCTTCGCGTCCTTGACGTAGAACACGTTGCCCGGCAGATCCCACGGCCGGCCGGTGTTGAAGAGCCACATGCCCGCGACTTCCCACCCGCCGGCAAGCGCTTCGACGACCGCGTTCGCGTCGTTCATGTACCGGCGATCGCGGCCGAACGGGAGGTTGTAGACGCCTGAGATCGTCACGCGGTGCAGCCGGTCGGTCTGATACGGGCCCTTCTGCATGATCTTGGCGAGCTCGTCCATGAAGCCGTTCTCCTCGGTCATCTTGGAGAGCGTCCATGTGCCGGCCAGCGAGAGGCCGTCCGAGAGGCGCTTGTTGGCGTACACCTGCAGCGAGTCGTACCAGATCTGCCCGTCGTTGCGCTCGGACTCGGTGAAGCCGGCGAACTGCGGGAACGGCCGTGACAGCTCGAACCGCGAGAGCGTGGGGCTCGTGAAACGGTTCGTCCCCTCGAAGCCGGCGACGCCGAAGAACGGGTTGGGCAGCAACTGGTTGCAGAACGACGCGCTCCCGCCTTTCGTGACGTCACACTGATCGCGCAGTGACAGCGGCGGCTCGTTGTACCCGCCCCAGGAGTTCTGCTCCTGCCGCGTCCGGCTCCCGACGTACGACACCTCCACCGTCGTGCGCCACGGCAGCGAGCGCTGGACGCCGATCGAGAACTGGTGCACGTACGGATTGAGGTAATCGACGTTGGAGAAGTTCGGATTCCGGCCGAGGAACGTCTCGAGGCCCAGGGTAGATCCCGGCGCCTGCGCGATCCCCTGCGAGAACGGATTCGACAACGGGAAGGTGGACGTCCTGTCGCCGTCGAGCGACGTGATGAGCGGCGTCTGAATGCTGAAGCCGTTCTGCGTCGAAATGCCGGTGACGTTCAGGAAGTACAGCCCGTAGCCCCCGCGCAGAATGGTCCGCTCGTCGATCATGAACGAGAAGCCGGCGCGCGGCTGGATGTTGTTCTTGTCCCACTGGTACGGGTACTTCGGATTCCCGTTGACGTTGGCGAACTGGACGCCGCCGCGCACCTCGGTGATCCAGGGGACCTGTGGCGACGGGTTGATCCGCGACGACACGGGGTTCAGGCTCGTGGTGTCGAACCCGTGGTTCAGGCGGTCGGCCTCTTCGAACACCGGCGAGTTGATGTCCCACCGGAGGCCGAAGTTGACCGTCAGGCGGTTGGTCACCCTCCAGTCGTCCTGGAACCAGGGCGCGTAGTAGTTCCAGAGAAACGTGGGGTAGAAGTTGTTGTCGATCTGGCCGCCGTTCGCGGCGCCGAGGAGGAACGACGCGATCGAGTTGCCGCTCGGCGCCGTCTCGTTCGCGTTGAACAGGCGCCGCGTGAAGCGGTTGTCGAAGCTCATCACGAAGAGGTTGCCGTTGATCTCGCGCGTGTACCAGGTGAGCCGCATGTCGAGGCCGCCGCGGAGGTTGTGCCGGCCCTTGTTCCATGTCAGGTTCGGCTGCACGCTCAGGACCGTCGTCGTCTCGCTGTTCCGGCTGTTGCGGCCGAGGCCCTGGTAGTCGGTCAGGTTGATTCGCGGGAACACCTTGTTCGGCAGCTGATTCACCAGCGACGACGGAAATCCGAGCTCGGCCGGGTTGAACGACAGACCGGGATCGGAGCGCGCGAGCTCGAGGTACTGGTTGAGGCCGGATCGCACGTTCAGCACCAGCGACGGCCCCATGATCCGCACCCAGTCGAACACGCCCGTGTGATTCTTTCGCTCGAGCGGCAGCTGCCCGTCCTGCGCCGGACCGGACGTGATCCCGTTCGTATAGCGCGTCTCCGTCCGCATGTTGTACGCGTAGCGGAAGAAGACTCTCGTCTTGTCGCTGATGTTCTGATCGAACTTCGTGGCGATGTTGATGAAGTCGTCGAACGCGAGGTTCGGCGCGAACGCGTAGTTGTTGCGCCAGGGATCGCCCGACGCCGGCGTCGTGTTCGGTCTGAGGAAGTACTGCAGGAACTGGCGCGCCATCGGGTCGATCCGCTCCGGCGGGATGATGTTGTTCAGGAACGGATCGCGGACCCAGTTGTTGCCCTCCTGCCGCCCGGTCCTCGGGTCGTAGATCGTGACGAGCTGGCCGCTGGCGTTGCGCAGGTTGCTGAAGTCGCCGCGCAGCTGCGCTTCATCCGGCACCGTGTAGGTCGTCGGATTCGGCGTCGCCTCGTTGTAGCCCTCGTAGTTGAACATGAAGAACGTCTTGCTCCGGCCGTTGTACACGCCCGGAATGACGACCGGGCCGTCGATCTGAAAGCCGTACTGATCGAGGCTGTGATCGGGCTTCGGCGTGCCCCTCAGCTTGAACTGATATTCGTTCGAGTCGAACGCCTTGCGCCGCGCGAACTCGTACGCGGTGCCGTGCACGTTGTTCGTGCCGGACTTGAGCGACACGTTGATCACGCCGCCCGCCGTCCGCCCGTACTGCGCGTCGTAGCTGTTGGTGACGATCTTGAACTCCTGGACGGCGTCCACCGGCGGCACGTAGGCGATGTTGTTGCCGCCCTGGATCGAGTTGTTCGGCGCGCCGTCGAGCAGGAACTCGTTGTTCCGGTTCTGCCCGCCGTTGATCGACCAGTCGGCGATCGCGCCGTTGTCGAACGGCCGCTGATAGATCGCCGGACCGTTGTACGTGATGCCGGGCGAGAGATACGACAGCATGAACGGGTTGCGCGCGTTGAGCGGCAGCTCCGTGAGGCGCTGGTTGTCGATGACCATGCCGCGGTCGGCCTTGGTCGCCTCGGTGGCTTCGGCGACGACCGTCACGACCTCGGAGACGTTGCCGACCTGCAGCGACATGTTGACGGTCTGCGACTGACCGACTTCGAGCTGCACGAGCTGTTCGTAGCGGCGGAACCCCTGCAACTCCGCCGAGACCTTGTACTGCCCCGGACGCAGGAAGGGGAGCGAGTAGATCCCTTCGTTGTTGGTGACCGCAGTAACCTTCTCGTTTGTCTGAGTGTTCGTGATCGTCACCGTCACGCCGGGCATCGCGCCGGCCGAGGTGTCGGTAATGCGTCCGGTGACCGTGGCTCGGAACTCCTGGGCCATCGCTGGTGTCGCGAGCGCCAGGAGGGCAACACAGGCAAGCACTCTCCGCAAGATGACGGGCATCATCGTTGCTCCTCTGCTTTAGCGGTAAAGGGCCGGGAAAACGATGTCGTTATACACCCTGGCCGCCGCCAGCGCAAACGCCGAGGGCGCGTACACTACGGCGCATGGCTCGCCTGCCAGTCCGGCGCTCACCGACGCGCGCCGCCATCACGCTGGCCGCGCTGGTGCTGGTGACAGGGTGCGTCCGCGGCACAGTCGCTTCGGTGGGCGGACCTGCCGGCCGCGATCCAGCGCCGCCTGACCGGGATGGGCCTGGGCGAACCGTCCTTCACGGCGTTTCTTCAGGAGCACACGCGCCGCACGGCGGAGCGCGTCCGCGAAAGCGACTGGGACGCGCTCGTCTACTACGCGCTCCAATCGACGACGTTCACTCCTGACGCGCCAATCGAGCCGGCGCTCGACGCGAAGGCCTTCGTCGATGGGCTGGAGGAGAGCCTGCGCTACGCGTTTCCTCTCCGGGACGGTTTCGCCCGTCGACCGGGTCCGCGCCGAGCCACGACGGCGGCTGACGGCGCTTGCCGCGGCGCTGCAACAGCCGGCCGCCCGGGGCCGCCTCGCGTACTTTCGCGACGTCGTCCGCAGCGAATCCAGTCTCGCCGGCACCTCGACGCGACGCTGCGCACGGAATACGTTCGCGCGATGCGCTTTCTCTACGAGAAGGAATTCGTCGCGCCGAAGCGCGCCGACAGTACCGCCGCGATTGCCGCGCTGTACCGCGAGCGCGGCCTGAGCACCGACACCGCCGTCGAGGCGGGCTACCTCGTGCATCTCGGTCTGGCGACGGTGGGAGCGGCTGACAGCGCCCGCCGAATCCAGCGCGTACTCGTCGTCGGTCCTGGACTGGATCTCGCGCCGCGCACCGGCCTCATCGAAGCCGGCGAACCGGAGTCGTACCAGCCGTACGCGATCGCCGACTCGCTCGTCATGCTCGGTCTGGCCAGGACCGAGCGTCTCGTCGTGCTCGGCGCGGACGTCAATCCGCGAGTCGTCGATCGGCTGAGCGGCGCCGGAAAGCGAGACGTCGCGCTCACGCTGGTGACCGGCATCGGCGACACCAGGCTCGTGAAGCTCGACGATGGCTACCGGAGCTATTTCACGCGCCTGGGCAGCGCCATCGGCACGGCCCTGCCGGAGCCCGCGCTCGGCCCGCGATACGCCGGCCATTTGAAGAAGGCGCTGCGCGTCTCCCCGGCGGCGTCGCGTGTCATCACGAGCGCCCGCCTCGACGTCGTCATCGAACGGCTCGACGGAGATCAGTTCGACCTCGTCGTCGTCACGAACGTGTTTCCGTACATGAGCGACGTCGAGCTCACACTGGCGCTCGCCAACATCGCCGCGATGCTCGGCCCGGGCGGCGTGCTGATTCACAACGAGCCGCGAGCGCTCGTTGGCGACGTGACGGCCGAGCTCGGCCTGCCGCTGACCTACTCACGGACCGCTGTCATCGCGACAGTCGAAGGCGCACCGGCGCCGCTCTACGACAACGTCTTTGTGCACGTCAAAACGCGTAGCGCGGATTGGTCTGCAATCCGCGGAGTTGGCGGGCCGAAACCCGGCCCGCCCTACTTTCACCAACTGAACCGTGCTGTGATCTGCGTCAGCCGCGAGTAGTTCGCCTGCGTCGTGATCTGGCCGAACTGCGCGTTGCCGAACGCGGTGCTCGCGAAGCCGGCGTACCACGGCGTGTTCGTCAGGTTGATCACTTCAATCCGAAGCACGAGCCGGCTGCTGCCGCCCGTGCGGAAGTCCTTGTTCAGCGCCAGGTCGATGCTGCTGCGTCCGGGGCCCCGCACTCCCGGAAGAATGCGCGGCGAATTGCCGAACGTGAACGCCGGCGCGCCCTCGAACGCGGCCGGGTCCAGATACAGGTTGTCCGTGATGCTGTTCGTGAGCCGGTCCGTGATGTCGCCGGCGACCTGAATCGGGACCCCCGGCTTGAGGTTCGGCCGCTGGTTTGAGCCGAAGAGGCCCGTGTTGTTGTTGTTCTGCGTGACGCCGACTGGGAAGCCGCTCTGGATCGACGCGACGAACGCAAGGCTCCAGCCGCCGATGACGTAGTCGAGCCATCCCTCTTCGTTCACGTACTGCCGGCCGACACCGAACGGCAACTGAATCATCGGAGAGATGACGAGCTTGTGCGGCGAGTCGAGCAGACTGAGGCCGTACAGCGAGTCGGGGTTGTACTGCGGTGAGCCGGGGATGACCGTGTAATTGTCGAGCACGCCCGGCGCCGCCGAGTAGAAGTTCGACTGCCCGAACTGGTTGTCTTCCAGCCGGCTCAGCGTGTAGGTGATCGAGCCGCTCCACCATCCACCGTAGCGCTTGCGCAACGAGAACACTCCGGCGTGGTAGATCGACCGGGCGCCGGTGGACTGCGTCATGCTGATGTTGCCGAACTGCGGGAACGGGCGGAGGAGCTGACCGCGCTGGATCGTCGCCTGGCTGCCGAACGCGCCGGCTTCGGGGATGCCGAAGAACGGATTCGGCACGGCCTGGGTGAGCTGGGTGCCGAGCGCGAAGTACTTCGGATCGAGCTGGTTGATGTTGATGCTCGTATCGGCAGTGCCGCCCCAGCCGAGGTTGTCGCCGCGCGCGCCGACGTAGCCGACGGTGACGCTCATATTGCCGGGCAACTGGCGCTGCAGATCGAAGGAGTACTGCTGCATGCGCGGCGCGCCCTTCGCGGGATCGATGAAGCCGATGTTGCCGCCGGCGCCCGTCAGCAGGCCGAGCGTGTTCTCCGACGGCTGCGTCAGCCCGCCCGGAAACGGGTTGTCGATCGACACGATCGGCACGAGCGTGTTCTGAGAGACGGTCGACGTGCCGCTGTAGCCGTACTGCGCGTAGGCCGTCGTGCCGGGGGCAGGGTAGTTCCACGGGCCATAGAAGATGCCGTAGCCCGCGCGGAACACCGTGGCCGGGTTGAAGCTGAAGACGACGCCGCCGCGCGGCGAGACCTTGACGGCCGGCGGGTTGCCCTGATGCCGCGGTGCGCCATTGACGCCGGCGAAGATCAGGCCGCCGCGAACCTGACGCTGTTCGCCGGTCAGCGGATCGACCGGCAGCGTGACCTTGCTGTTCAACGGATTGATCGACTCACGGTCGAAGCCGACCGTGAAGTGATCGTTGGCCTCGCGCAGTCCGTCCTCGTGCTCGAGCCGCAGGCCGTAGTTCACGGTGAGACGGGGACCCGGCCGCCAGTCGTCCTGGATGAACGCGCTGTAGTACCGCGTGAACGAATTGATCGGCGTCGAGATGGGGATCGTGCCGCTCGACATGTAGCCGAGCAGCAGGTCCGCAATCGCGTTCCCGGTGGCCGCCGTCGGCGAGAGCGCGTTCGGCCCCTGCGTGAACGTGCTGTTGAACGTGAAGTCGCCGGCCGACTGGCCGTACGACAGCGCGTCGACGCCGATGAAGCGGTAGTCGGCTCCGACCTTGAGACTGTGCGAACCGAACAGCTTGTTGATGGTCCCATTGAAGCCATACGAGTAGTACTTTCGGTCCGAGGCCCCGGTAAAGCCCGTGCCGTTGTAGCCGGTCAGCGTGAGCGCCGGGAATTTCTGGAGCGGGATCGCATCGGCGAATGCCGGGTTGAATCCGAGGGTGTGCGCGTCGAAGTCGAACGGCAGGTTGTTGTTGTCGTCGAACTGGTTCCACCCGAACCGGAGCGTGGCGACGAGATTCGAGCTGACGACATAGGTGTTGTTGATCGTGAGCGCGTTCACCACGCGATCCAACTGGTAGCTCGGCGCCGCGAACTTGTTCTCGCGGAAGAAATTCGTGTTCGGCTCGTGCGTCACCTGGTTCAGATAAAACGCGCCGAGCGACATGCGGCTGTTGATCTGGTGGTCGGCCTTGAACGTGAACTGACGCGCCTGATCCTTGACGACGTCGCCCTGGAAGTAATTCGGTGATCCGTTCGACGCATTCGAATCCGGCACCGGCAGATAGCCGACGAGCGCGAGCCCGACCGGGTTGAAGCGCTCGGGGCAGATCACGTTCAGGCGTCCGTTGCAGGAGATCGGATCGCGCACCTGCTGGGTCCCGACGAGTCGCGTCGTCAGTGGATCGTAGATGTTGACGACGCGTCCCTGCGTGTCTCTGGTGGCGGAGAAGTCGCCCGCGCGCTCGGCGAGCGTGGGGAATCTCAGCGTCCCGTTCTGCGTGAGCCCGTCGCGGTACGACTCGGTGCTGAACCAGAAGAACGCCTTGTTCTGGACGATGGGCCCGCCGAAGCCGCCGCCGCCGTTGTGCCAGTACTCGGTGAGCTTGCTGCCGCCCTGGCCGGTCTGATCGCGGCGCTGCTTCAGGAAGAAGTTCTCGTTGATGAGCGCGTTGGGCCGGATCTGAATGTAGCCGGAGCCGCGATACCGGTTCGTTCCCGATTTGGCCGCCACGTTGAACACGCCGCCGCCCGTGCGGCCCATCTCCGCGTCGTACGTGTGCACCTGCACCTTCACCTCTTCGACCGCTTCGATGCTCGGGTTCGTCGCGGAACGATTCTGGATGTCCGTGACGGGAAAGCCGTCGAGCAGGTAGTTGTTCTGCCGCACGCCGCCCCCGCCGAGGGAGATGAGCGACGCGCCGGTCTGATCCTGCATGCGGTTCCAGTGCGTGTCGCCGCTCGTGACCATCGTGGGAACGAAGTGGGCCATGAGGAACACGTTGCGGCCGATCGTGGGCAGCGACTCGAGCGCTTTCTTCTCGAGCGTCTCGCCGGTGGACGCGGTCGCCGTCTCGATGAGCGTCGCCTCGCCCGTGACGGTGACGGTCTCCTCGAGCGTGCCGACCTCCAGTCCCACGTCGAGCGTCAGCGCCTGCTGCGCGCCGATGCGCACGCCCGTCTGCACGAACGTCTTGAAGCCGGTGATGTTGGCGCGCACGGTGTAGGTGCCGGGATCGACCGCCGGGAAGACGTACTCGCCGGCTGCGTTGGTGACGGTCTGCCGCGAGACTTTCGTCTGCTCGTTGACGAGCAGCACGGTCGCCGCTGGCACGACGCCCTGGACGTCTCGGACCGATCCCCGCAGGCTGCCCTGGAACGTCTGGGCGGACGCCGCGCTGCCCGCTCCGGCGGTGATGGCCGCCACGAGCAGCACAGACACCATGCAACGAGGGTTCGCTCGCATGAGGCCTCTCTCTCTGTTCGTGCTGGGGTTTTCGACGCTGTTCTATCACGTTTGGTCACGGCTCGGGAGCCTTTTGCCCCAACCGCGGTAAACTCGGCCCGATCGTTCATGCGCCGAGCCGCCATTCACGCGTGCCTCGTCGGAAGCGCTCTCGTCGCGGTCTCGATGTCCGGCTGGGCGCGCGACGGGCAGCAGCCGACCGCGCCTCAACCCCCGCCGCAACAGGCTCCGACGTTCCGCGCCGGCGTCGACCTCGTGGCCGTGGACGTCGGGGTCGTCGATCGAAACGGTCGGCCCGTGGACGATCTGAAGCCGTCGGACTTCACGCTGCGCGTCGACGGACGTCCGCGCGAAATTGTTTCCGCAGAGTTCGTGTCGTTCCGCTATCCGGACGATGGTCCGGCGTCCAACCCGCGCGCCTTCAGCACGAACGTCGGCCGCCGGCCGGGGCGGCTGATCATGATCGTCATCGACGAGGGCAACATCCGCCGGGGATCGGTCTCGAAGATCATCGACGCCGCGGTGTCGTTCGTCGATTCGCTCGGCCGCGCCGACCGCGTCGGGCTGCAGATCATCCCGGGCACCGGACCGCTCGTGAACTTCACGGCCGACCACGAGCAGGTGAAACGGCTCATCAGAACGGCCGTCGGCGCGACGGTCGAAGCGGAGCGAACCGACCGCGTCGGCATCGCGGAGGCCATCGAGATCCTGGAGCGGCCGTTCACGACCACCGCCGGCGTGCCGCAGGGTCCGCTCGCCGACCTGTTCGAGCGCGAGTGCCCGGGCGAGCACGACCCGGAGTCGCTCAGCCGCTGCCGGCGGACGCTCGAAGGGCTGGCGCGTGTCGTTCATTCCAGCGCGCGCACGCGTACCACGGCGACGATGGTCGCCCTGCGCGAGATCGTCGAGCGGCTGGCCGGGTCGTCCGATCCGAAGACGGTCGTCCTCATCACCGAAGGGATCATCGTCGGACGCCAGTTCACCGACGTGTCGTGGGTGGCCGACCGCACGGCGGCAGCCTCCGTGAGCTTCTACGGCTTACGCGTCGACAGCGAGGTGTTCGACGCCGCCATGTCACGCCGGTCGCCCACGCGCAAGGCCGACCGCGATCTGCTCGTTGACGGCCTCGACATGGTCGTCGGTCTCGCGCGCGGGACGGTGCTGCCGCTTTCGCTCAACGGCGCCGCCACGTTCGCGCGCCTGAACCTCGAATTGTCGGGACACTACCTGCTGTCGTTCCGTCCCGAGGCGGGCGACCGCGATGGCAAGTCGCATCAGATCGAGATCAACGTGCCGCGACGGGATGTGACGATGAGGTCCCGGCGCCAGTTCACGGTCGATCCCGCGACGCGTGAGCGACCGGTGAACACGCGGCTCGTGGACGCCTTGCGGTCGCCGCTGCTCCTGTCCGACGTCGGTCTTCAGGTGACGACGTTCGTGTACCGCGATGTCGAGAGCGGCAAGCTCAAGGTCCTCGTCAGCGCCGAGATCGATCGCGCGAATGCGACAGGCGCGCTTGGACTCGCGTACTACGTGACCGATCGCGACGGGAAGGTCGTCACCAGCCAACTCGAGCCCGCGCTCGAGGCGCCGGCGGGTGCGTCCGGGCTACGCGCGCAGTACTTCACCGGTTCAGTGCTGGTCGATCCAGGCCTCTTCAATCTCAAGCTCGCCGTGGTCGACGAACGTGGCCGCAGCGGATCGGTCGAACATACCTTTGACGCGAAGCTCACCGCCATCGGCCAGCTCCGCGTCGGCGAGCTGATGCTGGCGGTGCCGCCGCGCGCCGGCATGAGCCTCCGCCCGGCCGTGGACGGCAGAATCGCGAGCGACACGCTCGTCGGCTACACGGAGCTCTATTCCGAGGCCGATCTGCAGTTGACGCTGGCGTCGCTGGCGCTCGAGATCGCGTCGACCGAGGAGGGCGCGCCGATGGTGACGACGGCGATGCGCCTGACGACGGCGCCTGCGCGTGGAAAACGCCTGGCCGAAGGATCGCTGCCGCTCGCGCTGCTCGCGCCCGGCCAGTACGTCGCGCGCGCGGTCGTGTCGTCGGACGGCCGCGTGGTCGGCCGCGTGTCACGCCCGTTCACGCTGGATCGGGCGGCGCCCGCCACGCCGACGCCGGTGCCGCCGTTCGATCGCGCGTTCGTGCTCACGCGTCCGGCCGTCGGCTTCTTCCTGGACCGCCTGGCCGCACCGGGCCTGCCGCCTGTGCCCGAGCCGCTCGCGCCCGCCGTCGGCCTCGCGCGCACCGGTCGCTTCACGCAGGCCGCGGACATTGCCGGACCCGCGGCGTCCGCGCACTTCGTCGCGCCATTCATCGAGGGACTCGACGAGCTGGCGGCCGGTGAGCTGCAGAACGCGGTCGAGCGATTCGGCGCGTCGCTTCGCGCGGCGCCGTCGTTCTTTCCGGCCGCCTTCTACCTCGGCGCCTGCTACGCCGCGGCCGGCCGCGATCGCGACGCGCTCGTCGCCTGGCGATCGGTGCCGATGCCCGACCCCGCAGGCCTGTGGGCCCCGACCGTCATGGCCGACGCGCTCCTCCGAGTCGCCGAGCCATTGCAGTCCGACGATCAAGCCGTGCTCGTGCTGGCGATGAAAGCGATCTACGACGAACGGACCGCCGGCCGCGCCATCGAAACGGCCGACGCCGATCGGCAGCGGTTCCTGCGGTACTACACGGCGTACGGCACTGGACCGGCATCGTCAACGATTGGCGCGTGGAAGGCCGTGGTCGAGAGATGAGCAGTGGGGTCTGACCCCGCGGTCTGACCCCACTGCACTTCTTTAAAACAAGAACTTCACCATGAACCGCGCGTTGCGCGGTGCCTGGAAGCCGCTCTCCTTCTTATAGGTGTCGTTCGGCCGGCCGGGGCTCGGGCGGCCCTGCGTGTCGACCCGCGCGGCCATCGCCGCGTCCAGATCGAACCCGTTGAAGAACGCGCCGTCGCACGTGCGGTCGGTCGCCGACCGGCAGATCGACGGGAGTGTCAGCGCGTCACGATACGGTCCGGTCGCGAGCGTCGTCCAGGTGTCCTGATCGAACAGGTTGTCGATGTTGAACTGGAGCGAGACGCGCGTGTTCTTCGGCAGGCGGAACGTGTGCGTGAAGTTGAGGTCCGTCTGGTTGATCGCGGGCGACCGGCCGAGGTCGGCGCGGCCGTTGTAGAACACCGGGACACTCTTGTAGGTGACCGTCGAGGAGTTCATGTAGCCGCTGCCGGCTACGAAGTTGACGCCCACCTGCGTGCCCCACCGCATGATGTAGCCGCCCTGCATCTTGAACTGGATCGGCCGGTCGTTCTGGAGCCGTCCGTAGACCGTGTTGCCCTTCGAGTCGAACGACATGTAGAGCCCGTCGAAGAACCGGTTGACGTTCGGGCTGTTGCGGTTGCCCTCGTCGGTGCTCGTGAGGCCCGAGTAGTTGCCCCACAGCCGGCTGAAGAGGATGTTGCCGTTGAAGAACCAGTTGTTCGACAGGCGGCGGCGGAACGTGATGTCGAACCCGTCGTAGTTGCGCTTCGGGAACGGCGTCTGCGGGTAGACGTCGGTGAGCGGATAGGCGCCCAGACCGTAGCCCGGATTGGCGATGAAGAACTCCTCGCCGACGCCGGGCACCTGCACGCCGGTGTCCTCGATCGTGCGCACGAACCACTTGTGGACGTAACGCGCGCCGACCGACATCACGCGCGAGATCTCCTTGTCGAGTCCCAGCGTGAACTCGCGCGTCTGCACCGGCTTGAGGTTCGGATCGATCAGGTTGTTGTCCGGATCGTTCGACACGTGCCGCGAGTCCACCTGCTCGATGAACGTGCCGACGCAGCCGGTGCCCACCGGCCCCTCGCACGAGATCGACGGCCAGTCGTATGTGTCGAGCGTATAGAAGTAGCTGATCGCGTGATCGGCGCCCCACAGGCCGCGCGGCATCTCGAGCTTCGGCGTGTCGTAGAAGACGCCCCACGAGCCGAACGCCTTCCACTTGCCGTCGCCCTTGATGTCGTAGGCGAAGCCGAACCGCGGCGCGATCTGCTGGCCCCAGCCGAACGTCAGGCTCGGGTTCTCCGGCCGGTACGACGGGATGTGCGTGTGCTCCGCGCGCACGCCGTAGTTCACCGTCAGTTTTTCATTCACCGACCACTGATCCTGGATGAAGAACCCGAAGTTGTTGGCGTCGATATCACCCGTCGTGTACGTCCGCCCTACCGAGTAGTACCCGAACGTGCCGCGCACGTTCCGGTTGTCCAGCGTGCTCCTGGAAGCGTTCCACTGGAGCGAGATGTTCGGGAACTGCGCACCCGTGTTCACGCTGTTGGCCAGGTGTTCGAGCTGCGCGCCGAACTTGATCGAGTGGCGCCCCTTCCAATCGCGGAACAACGTCGAGTCCGCGTTGACGAAGAACCGGCTGTAGTCGTCGAGCAGGGCGAAGCTGTTGGACGGATTGTCTGCGTAGCCGTTGATCTGCTGGAACTCCGGCGGCACGCCAGCCATGCCGACGTTTGACGCCCCGAACGTCCGGCGAATGCCGTGGTAGTAGTCGCCGCCGGTCGTGCCCGACCCGTCGAAGTAGTAGCCGGCCGTGAAGTTCGTGTACATCCGGTCGTTCACCATCCAGTCGAGGGTGCCGGAGTACGTGTCCTCATAGCTGCGGGTGAAGGTCGTCGGACGCGGGTTGTACAACGTCGGGTTCTGGCTGCTGAAGCGGTTGCCGTTCTCGTCGAGCAGCTTGGGCGGGCTGTTCGGGTCGCTGGCGACGCTGCGCTGGTTGTTGTCGATGGTCGGCAGCCCGAGGTCGCCGTCACGCCGGAAGTTGCTGCCCGCAAAACGCAGGCGCATCGAGCGGTTGAGCTGGTTGGTGACGTTGTACTGGAACGACGTATCGCGCGGGTGCGAGTCGTAGCTCTGCGTCTTCGGTCCCGTCCACGTCGTGGACGTCCAGGTCACCGTCCGGAGCGTGTCTTCCTTGATGTAGTTCGATCCGAGGAAGAACCAGGCGCGGTCCCTCAGAATCGGCCCGCCTATCGAGCCGATGTTGTCCCACTCCGCGGTTTCGAACACGCGCGGCGGCGTGAAGTACTCGGACTTGGTCTGATCGGCCGGATTCAGCCGCAGCTGCGGACGCGGATCGCCCAGCAGCCCGCCGATGCCCTTGCCCTCGTAGTACGTGCCGATGTCGCCGTGGAACACGTTGGTGCCGCTCTTGGTGATCGCCGTCACGACGCCGCCGGTCGCCGCCCGGTACTCGGCGTTGTAGCCCGACTGCTTCACCTGGATCTGCTCGAGGAAGTCCACGGGCAGATCGCGCGCCGAGACGCCGGTGCGGAGGTTCGTGGTGTCGAGCCCGTCGATGACGTAGCGATGTTCTGCGCCGGGCGCGCCGTCGATCGTCATGCCGCCGCGCGTCTCGATGCCGGTGCCGGCGACGCCGCTGATGGCCGCCAGGAAGTTGCGCCCCTTCGGGATGAGATCGATGACCTCGGACGTGATCGTCGTCGTGACCGCGTTCTGCTTGACGTCGACGAGCGGCGTCTCGCTGAGGACGGTGACCTCTTCGGACAGGCCCGCGACGGCCATGGTGATTTCGGCTTTCAGGATCTGCCCGAGCACGAGCCGAACGTCGGGCACCCTGGCGGGATTGAAGCCCGACAACGTCGCGTTGAGCTCGTACGTGCCCGGCGCCAGCGCAGGGAACCGGTAGATGCCTTGCGCATCGCTCACCGCCGTGAGCACGGCGTTGGTCGCGATGTTCTTTGCCACTACGGTGACGCCCGGCAGCACGCCACCGGAACCGTCCTTGACCACGCCTTCAATCGCGCCGCGCAACTCCTGGGCGCGTCCCGGGACTGCCCACGCGATCGTCGCGAGCAGCGCCAACGAGACAAGCAATGACCTCCGCATGAGTCCCTCCGTCGGGCTCAGGTGGCATTGGGGAGGGATGGAACACCTGAGAGTTGTGATATTACACCTGACGTGATACGCGAACGCCCCTGCTGTGAGCGTGTTCGTCCCCACCGTGCCGCGATCTGCCTGCTCCTCGCGGGAGTGGTCGCGTCCATGCCGGTGGCCGGGCAGTCCACCGGCGGCCAGCGGCAGGGCGAGCCCCCGGCCACGACCCAGCAGCGACCCCAGCGCACGGAAGAACAGGCACGCCAGACTGCGCAACGAAACCGCGAGGAACGAGCGAAGAAGCAGCTCGAAAACGGCGCGCCGCTCGAGCTGATTCCCAGCTACGTCAAGGCCGCGATCCTGCCGGTCCCCGAGTCGCTCGACGTCAGCGCCTTCTATAAGAAGTACGTGGACGCGCTGGGCATCCCGGTCCTCGCGTCTGAGAAGGTGCCTGACGATGCCCTGCTCGTGGCCCGCGACATCGTCAACAGCATGCTGGCGCTGCGGCCGGACGTGAGGGCCGCGCTCATCGCGAGGAAGTGGCGCACCGGCGTCATCGCTGAAGTCGAGATGACGATGGACATTCCGGAGTACTCGCGGATGAAACGTCCGGGCGCGCCGCCCGGCGAGCCCGTGACTCAGGCCGATCGCGACTATCACGCCAACCGGTCCCGCGGCCTCGGCGGCAATCCCACGACCGGCGCCGAGGAGAACCTGCTCGGCTATCCCGGCACGCGCTACTACGGCGAACACATCTTCGTTCACGAGTTCGCGCACGCCGTGATGACCGGCCTCCGCACGGCCGAGCCGACGCTGGTCGAGGAGATCCGCGCGGCCTACGACGCGGCCATGGCGGCGAAGAAGTACACGTACGACGGCGGCCGCGGGCCGCACTACGCGACGACGAACGCCAGCGAGTACTGGGCCGAGGGCGCGCAGTGGTGGTTCTTCTCGAACTACGGCGAGTGCTTCGCCGGCAAGCAGAAGGTCGAAACGCCCGAGGAATTCCAGGCCTACGATCCGGCGCTGTTTGCGCTCCTGGGCCGCGTCTTCAACACCCATCGCATTCCGATGGACGTCTTCCACGGCAAGCGGATTCGCCCGGTCACCTGCCCTGTCTCGCCGTAGCCGCGTAAATGCTATCCTCCCTTCAACTGTTCGAAGGAGAGTTTGCATGCGAATTCGTTCGATCGTTACCGCATTGACCACGGCCATTGGAGTTCTGGCCGTGGCGTCCGTCGCCGCCGCGCAGACGGTGACGGGCACGTTGCAAGGCACGGTGACCGACACCGGCGGCGGAGTGCTGCCGGGGGTCGTCGTCACGATCAAGAACAACGAACTGGGCGCCACCCGCGAGGTGACGACCAACAACGCCGGCTTCTACACCGCGCCGTTCCTGGCGATCGGCACATACACCGTCACCGCCAAGATGACCGGCTTCAACATCGTCGTCCGCGAGAGCGTGCCGGTGACTCTCAACCAGACGCAGGTCGCTGATTTCCAGCTCAAGCCGGCGAGCGTCGCCGAGACGGTCACGGTGGTCGGCGCGGCGCCGCCCATCAACACGAGCAACGGCGAAATCAAGGGCACGCTCAACGAGCAGCAGATCCTCGACAAGCCGACGCTCAATCCCGGAAGCTTCCTGTCGCTCGCCGAGATCTTCCCGGGCTTCCAGGACAACCCGACGTCGGGGCAGAACAACCCGACGCTGTCGTCCGGGTCGTCGATCAACTTCAACGGCACGGGCACGCGCGGAGCGACGTTTCAGATCAACGGCGTGAACAACGACGACTCGTCCGAGAATCAGCACCGCCAGGGCGCCGCGCTGTCGACGATCAAGGAGTTCCAGGTCATCACGAACAACTACACCGCCGAGTTCGGCCGCGGCTATGGGGCCGTGGTGCTCGTCCAGACGAAGTCGGGCACGAACAGCTGGCGCGGCGACGTGTACGAGTTCGTGCAGGACAGCAACGACCTCACGGCGCTGCGCAAGTTCGCGCTCGTGAAGCCCGACAACCAGCGCCATCAGTTCGGCGGCACCGTGGGCTTTCCGATCGTGCGGGATCGGCTGTTCGGGTTCGGCAACTTCGATCGGACGAAGCTCGAGCGGCACGGACAACTTCGCGCGCGATCTGTTCACGCCGGCCGAGTTGGCGGCGCCGCGTCTGACGCGCGGCAACGACACGCCGGAGAACCGCGCCTGGATCGACTCGATCCTCGCGCGCTATCCAGCCGGGCGCGGTCGCCAACGATCCGCGGAGCACCCGGACGTACGCGACGCTTCAGGCCTTCAACCGGCCGGACGAGGACTACTCCGGCCGTGTGGACTGGACCTCTGGGCAGGACACCCTGACGGGCCGCTATCAGTACACCCGCCAGATCCGCGAGGCCGACGACGTGATCGTCGGGGAGCAGGCCGAGCAGAACAACAAGCAGCAGAACCTGGGCCTGACGTGGACCAAGGTCATGCAAGAGCAACATGGTCGGCGAGTTCCGGTACGGCCTCGGCCTGCGGAACACGCACGTGGACATCGCGGACGGCAACGACACGCCGATCGTCCGCTTCACCGCTCGCCGGTCTCCGGCACGATCCTCGGCAACGCCGGCAACCTGCCGATTCACCGGGATCAGACGGATCACCAGTTCGTCTACAACCTCTCCTGGTTCCTCGCGCGCGATCATTCGATCAAGGCGGGCACCGACATCCGGCGGCAGCGGCTCGACGACCTCGCCGACAACTTCTCACGCGGCTTCTGGACGTTCAACGCGGTCTGCGGCGGCGTGACGTACGCGACGCCCTACGCCGCGATGCTCGACGGCTGCGTCCAGTCCTACCAGCAGGCCTGGGGCCCGTTCTTCCTGGAGAACCGCATCGGCGAATCCAACTTCTACGTCGAGGACAACTGGCGCGTGCGAAACGGCCTGACCGTGAATCTCGGGCTCCGCTACGAGTTCGTCTCGGCGCCGAAGGAAGCGGAAGATCGCATCGACTACGTCTTCCACGACGACAAGGACAACGTCGAGCCGCGGCTTGGTGCCGCGTGGGTCCTGCCGGAGACGTCGGGCTGGATGAAGTGGCTGACGGGCGGCGAACGCGGAGACGCGTCGCTTCGCGGCGGCTACGGCATCTATCACGGCCGTCTGTTCCAGTCGATCTTCTCGCAGGGCGGCGCAAGCCTCCGGACCAACCCGCCGAACGCGATCCTGCGGACGTTCACGACGCTGCCCGGCATCCTCAACGTCGGCGGATCCGACGCTCGGGTTCGTGTTCGTGCCCGGACCGCAGACCGCGCGCGTGTCGCTCACGATTCCGTCCGAGAACCTCGAGATGCCGTCCACGCAGCAGTGGAATCTCACCTACGAGCGGAAGCTGCCGTGGGAGTCGACGCTGCGGGTGAGCTACAACGGCAGCCACATGACGGGCAAGGAGCGGTACCAGAACACGAACCTGCCGCAATCGCCGCTCGACGGGCCGGTGCTGGTCGTCGATCACCCGAACAACGCGCCGGCCGCGGGCTTCCCGGATCTGCGCGGGAAGACGATCGATCGGATCGCGGCCGACGTCGTCTGCGCCGGCACGGGCTTCTTCCCTGGCGTGACGACGAACGCGACCTGTCCGGTGGCGGTGCCGCTGGCCGACAACGAGATCAGCCAGCGCGTCACGCGAACGAACGAGCGGCGGCCCGACCCGCGCTACACGACCAACATCGAGATCCAGAGCGGCGGCCAGACGTGGTACGACGGCCTGCAGCTCGAGTGGACCAAGCGCTACAGCAAGGGCGTGGCGTTCTCGGCCAGCTACACGCGCAGCCGGTCCGACGACACGGTCTCCGAAGCCACGTTCGTCGGCGCGGGCGACTCGAACTTCACGGGACCCAACTCGGCCTTCGCGCGCGGCCACTCACGGTTCCACACGCCGCACCGATTCACGTTCAACGGCACGTGGCTCATGCCGTTCTTCAGCACGCGCAACGACCTCGTCGGCGCGATCCTCGGCGGCTGGCAGCTCTCCACGACGATCAGGCTGGCGTCGGGCACGCCGTTCACCGTCACGCAGACGGGCGTCGACCTCGACTTCGACGGGTTCGCCGAGGGCCGGCCGATCCTGCTCGACAAGTCGCTCCTCAACACGTCGGTCGACGATCCGACCTTCACCACGGCAGGCTGCTCGTCGACTGCGGACCCGAACTGCGTGCAGCGCAGCACGCAGCAGCTGCCGCTGAGCGCGTTCCGGCTGACGACGATCTACGACGGGTACGAGGAGATCGTGCCGCGCAACGCCTTCTACGGCGACGGCCTCGAGAGCGTCGACCTGGGCCTGTACAAGAACTTCCGGATCCACAACTACAACCTGAGCCTCCGGATCGAGACGTACAACCTCTTCAACACGGTCCAGTACGGCTTTCCGGCGCTCAGCGTCTCGACGCCGGCGACGTTCGGCACGTTGACGGCGCTGCACTCGCTGTACATCCAGCGCACGGTGCAGATCGCGGTTCAGGTTCAGATACTGACGGGTACGACAGGTACGACAGGTACGGCGGGAACTCTTCCGCCGTACCTCTATGTCATGAGGGGTTCAACGTTCAAGGTTCAGCGTTCGGTTCAGCGTTCAGCGTTCCGTTCATCGGTTACGGCCACCGCCGCTGAACCCTGAACCGAACGTTGAACCCTGAACCCGAACTTCTAGCGCTTGTATGCCTCGAGGATCCACGCGGGCACTTCTGGGTCCCCCTTGAAGCTCACGTTCATGCCGAGGCTCTTCATCCAGCGCCACAGCCAGGTCGGTCCGTAATCGCTGACGAGCGTGTCCTTCGTCGCGTAGGCGGGATCGGCCATGGCCGCCTCGAGCGTCACGAAACGATATCCGCGCGCTTCGTAGCGCGTCAGCAGTTCGTCGAGGCTCTCGGCGTTGAGCGCGTTCGAGTGCAGCAGGAGCGTCTGCGTGACCTCGCGGCCGAAGATCTCCGGCGAGATCTTCTCGGCGAACGCGGTCGCCGCGAAGGTGTGGTCGATGTAGGCCTGCCGGATCTTCGCCGCCAGCGCGCGATCGCCCGCGCCCTGCGCCCGCCGGTACACGATGTTGAAGATGAAGTCGCTGTTTTCAATCGTGTGCGGCGCGATGAGGTAATGGCGCGACGCCAGGAACTGGTCGATCGCCTCCTTTTTCTCGCGCGTCTCGCCGGTGTGCGTCATCGGGTGGCGGAAGAACAACCGATCGGGCGTACGCGCCGCCATCAGCTGTCGAATGGTCGGCTCGCCGCGGACGATCTGGTCCTTGAACTGATCGACGGTCAGCCTGTTGAAGTCCAGATGCGAGTGGGTGTGGTTGCCGAGCGTCATCCCGGCATCGATCCACTGCTGGAGCAGCGCGACGCGCGCGTCACGGTCGCCGGCGACGTCGAGCTGGCCTTCGTTCACGAAGCCGATGGCCGGCGCGTTGTGACGCTTGAGAACTCGGAGAAGTTCGGCCGTCCCATGTGACGCGGCCGGAAAGTACGTGCTCCCGACGGCCATGAACGGGAGGTCGTCGAAGGTCAGCGCCATCGCCCGTCGCGGCGCAGGCGCCTGTGAGGGCGCCGAGGCCACGAGAGCCGCGATCAAGAGCAGCGCGATTCTCATCGGATCTCGACGACCCACACGTCGCTTTCGTCCTGCGCGATGGTGAAGTAGAAGCGGGTACCGTCCGTCGCAAATTCCCGCCGGAGCGAGGGACGCGACGGGTCGTCGAAGCGCATGAGGAGCCGGGGTGTGCCGCCCGTCGCGGGCACCGACCACAGCGTGGCCTGACGCTCGTCATCGGCGGCCTTGACGTAGACGGTCTTCCCATCGCGCGACCAGATCGCGTACTGCGCGTGCGGCTGACCAGGCGCACCAAATTGAGATGCGAGTGCGCGATCGCCGGTGCCGTCCGCGGCCATGAGCCGCACCTCGCCGCGCCGCGTGTAGACGATGACGCGTCCGTCCGGTGACCACTTCGCGTCCACGCCCGTCATCGTCGTCAGTTTCTGCGGAGGATTCCAAGGCGCATCTTTGCCTGCGCGGGTCGTGACGTAGATTTCATAGAGGTCGCCGACGCTGTCGCCGCCCGAGAACGCGATGCGGTTGCCGTCCGGGCTCCACGTGCCGTGCTGCTCCTCCTTTGCTGAGGCCGCGACGACTTGCGTGCGCGTGCCGTCGGCCGTGATGGACATCAAATCGCGCCGGGTACCGGTGCGGATCGTATGAAATAGAATCTCGCTTCCGTCAGGAGACCAGTCGTTGGCGAACTCGTTCGCCGGGTCGCGCGTCACCTGCTGAGGCTCGGCGTCCCCGAGGCGAAGCTTCCAGACGTCGGCGTTCCCTCTGCGATCCGAATCGAAGGCGAGCCAGCGTCCATCCCGCGAGACGGCGAGCTTCTCTGTCTTCTCGCTCCCGAACGTGACCTGCGTCGCGTCGGCGGTCGTCGCGACGCGGCCGTCCGGGATCGGGACCGACCAGATGTTCGCGCGAAATGCCAGCGACGCGTACGCGAGCCGCTTGCCGTCCCTGGACAGCGAGATGCTGTGCGCGTTCAGGCCCGACGTGACCCGTTCGAACGGGGTCTGTGGCTCGCCCGAGCGCGAGAGCCGGGCCAGGTACACGTCGCGTCCGCCCTGCCGGTTCGAGACGAACAACACACTGCGGCCGTCGGCCGTCCAGGCGGGACTCGTATCGAGCGACTCGCCGCTGGTGACGGTCTGGTCCACACCGGTCGCGACCGTGACGACGCGGATGGCGCTGGTCTCGGTGTTTCCAAGCATGTCCTCGCCGAGCGCGAAGTACGCGCCGCCGCGGACATAGACGAGGCGGTGCCCGTCGGGCGACCAGCGGGGCGAGTGGACGCTCTGTTCTGACTTCATGATGCGCTTCGGTGCGCCACCTGGCTGCGCGGCAATCACGTAGATGCCGTCCTCGGCCGCATACGCGACCTGCGTTCCGTCCGGTGACCACGATGGCGTGAACGCGATGCCGTCCTGGCTGGGCGGAAGGAGCAGGGCCGGCGTGCCGCCCAGCGCCGGAATCGTGTACAGCCTCCCGGTGCGAACCGCAGGACGCACGCCCATGCCTTGCTGGCCGGCCTGGAACACAATTCGAGTGCCGTCGGGCGACCAATCCGGCCGCCTCTGCGATTCGGCGACGCCCAGGTCCGTGAGCGCGATCGGTCGGCCGCCGTCGATCTGACGGACGTAAAGTCGACGTCTCCCCGGCGGGCCGGCCACATACGCGAGCGTGCGACCGTCCGGAGAGAGGGCGGGATCGATCTCGACCCCGGGATCTCGAGTGACGTGCGTCATCGTCCCGATCGAGAGCGCGGGGCTTGCTGGCCTGGTGTTGATCACCAGCCACGCGCCGAGCGACAGCAACCCGACGACGGCAACCGATCCCATCGCGAGCGCGAGCGTGCGTGACGTCATGCGCGATCGTGGAGGTGAGTCAGCCAGGCGCCCTTCCCGCATCGTGACGAGTGAACCGAGCAGGTCATCCGTGCGTTGCCATCGATCTTCGGGTTTCTTCTCGAGACACCTGGCGACTAGTTTGGAGAGCGCTTCGGGCACCCCCCGGCGTCGCGTCGCGAGCGGTTGGGGCGCCTCGGTCAGATGAGCCGCCATCACTGACGCGCCCGTGTTGGCCTGAAAAGGCGGCACGCCCGCGAGCATCTCGTAGGCCATCACTCCGAAGGCGTAGATATCGGCGCGGTGATCGATGTGACGCTGCCCCGCGATCTGCTCCGGCGACATATAGGCGGGTGTTCCCGCGATGAATGCGGTCGCCGTCATCGTCCGCTCTCCGGGCTCGATGGCTTCGAGCGCGCGGGCGATACCGAAGTCCGCCAGGAATGCGTGCGATCCGGACAGGAGCACGTTGTCGGGCTTGATGTCGCGATGGACGACTTCCTGCGCGTGGGCATAGGCGAGTCCGTCCGCGACTTCGCGCAGGATCCGGACGGCATCGGCGACCGGCAGCGGCCCTTCGCGGCGAATTCGCGTCCGCAGCGACTCGCCGTCGATAAACGGCATCACGTAGAAGAGCGCGGCGCCCGCTGAGCCGGAATCGAAGAGCGGCAGAATGTGCGGATGCTTGAGGTTGGCGGTCGTCCGGATTTCCTTGACGAAACGGTCGGCGCCCACGGTCGCGACGATCTGGGACTTCATGACCTTCAGCGCGACCTGCCGATCGTGCCGGAGGTCGTGCGCCAGGTAGACCGTCGCCATGCCACCCGAGCCCAACTCACGCTCGATGCGGTACCGGCCGGCCAACGCTGCGGACAATTCCTCCGGCGCTGCAGACATTCGGAGTGAGGGAGAATAACATGTGTCCCCAGGGAGGCCCGCCATGGAACGCAAGACTGCCCAGGACTTCGATCCCGATCTGCTGATCCTTTTCGACGCCTACGTGCACGGGCACGTCGATCGCCGCGGCTTTCTCGACAAGGCGAGCCGTTTCGCGGTAGGCGGCGTCACGGCCGGCATGCTGCTCGACATGCTCAGTCCGAAGTTCGCCGAGGCGCAGCAGGTCGCGAAGGACGACAAGCGGATCCGCGCGGAGTACGTCGAGTACCCGTCACCGCAGGGCAGCGGCAAGATGCGCGGCTATTTCGTCCGTCCCGCCAATGCGACGGGCAAACTTCCTGGCGTCGTCGTCGTTCATGAGAACCGCGGGCTCAATCCGCACATCGAGGACATCGCGCGGCGGATGGCGCTCGACAACTTCGTGGCGTTCGCGCCCGATGCGTTGACGCCGCTCGGCGGCTACCCCGCATCGGGTGAAGACGAAGCGCGGACGCTGTTCCAGAAGCTCGATCAGGCGAAGACACGCGAGGACATGGTGACAGCCGCCGCGTGGCTGAAGGCTCGCCCGGAATCCACCGGCCGCATCGGGGTCGTCGGCTTCTGCTGGGGCGGCGGCATGTCGAACTACCTCGCGTCGCGGATTCCCGATCTCGCCGCCGCCGTGCCGTTCTACGGCAGCGCCGTGCCGGCCGAAGAGGCCGCGAAGATCAAGGCGCCGCTCCTGATTCACTACGCAGGCGTCGATGAACGCATCAACGCCGGCTGGCCGGCGTACGAGACGGCGCTCAAAGCCGCGGGCGTGCCGTACACGATGCACATGTACGAGGGCGCGCAGCACGGCTTCAACAACGACACGACGCCGCGCTACGACGAGAAGTCCGCGAAGCTCGCGTGGACGCGGACGATTGATTTCTTCAACAAGTACTTGAGGAAGTAGCGTCGCGGCCTGGCTGGTCCGGTCAGTCCCGGCCTCTGCCGCCGCCCATCGATCCAGGCCGCGGATCTCGATCGCGAAACGCTTCGAGGCGCTTGATGGCCTCGTCGCGGACCGCCGGCGACAATCGTTTGTCCGATCTGACTGTCTCGAGCGCTTGATCCACGGAGCCCTCCAGGCCACCCGCCACGCCGGCGTGCGACTCCGCGATCAGCAGCGCAGCCTCCATCCGATCGTCTCCTTCGAAAACGCGAACCCTCCCGTTCGTCGTGCCGACGGTGATCCGCGTGGCGGCGTCGTCCAGCCGGACCCAAGCCACTGCGGATCGTCCGAGCGCGCTTCGCTTAGCGCCTGCCGCAGGATCACCAATCGGGAGGTGGAGTTGCTGGTCGGCTCCCCAAAGCACCGTCATCAGTAGCCTGCCCGTCACGCCATCGAACAGCTTGAAGCCATCGCCATACCCAATGGCCACGCGCCTGCCGTCGAGAGAATAGGAGGCGGTGCGGTCGACCACCACGCCGAGCCACTCCCTTTGCATTGCAGACATGACGACGCGTCCATTGGCGATCGTCCTGACCTCCACCAGATTGACCTCCGCCGGCGGTCTGCCCGTGGTCTTGACTGAGACAACCCTCGCGCCATCGGGCGTCAGCGTGATCCAGTCGAATCGATCCTGGCGGAACTCCACCCGTCCGGAGTCGAGTTGCCAGAGCTGGACGACTTCAAACAGGTCCAGTCTGCACGCTGCCCTGCGAACAGGCGACGACCAGTTGACGGTTGCCGGGAGTGAACCGCACCTCGCCGGCCGTGCCTTCATCGCAGAGCGGGCGACCCGACGAGCCGTCCTCTCGTCTCCACATCGAACACGTGAACGTGATTGGCGCCCCCAACCGCACCGATCCGCTGGCCGTCACGCGCGAACGCCAGAAGGCGCACGCGCCCAGGCAGTCGCTCGACCATGACGGCGGGTCCGCGGCTGCGGTCCGTCCAGATCAGGACCGCGCCTTCTTTCGTCCCGGCCGTCACGCGCTGGCCATCGTCGCTGATCGCGACGGCGGAGATGGATCGCCAGTCGATGTCGCCGGTCAACCGAACGCTTGAGCTCGTGTCGCCGCCAAGATCCCAGGCCACGATGCCTTCGTCGGTCAGCGCGGCGACGTGACGACCGTTCGTGGAGGGCACAGTCGGTCTGTCGGCTTGACCGACTGTGAGACCGTCCGCCAGTCGCAGCCGCCACAGGTTCCAGACTCCGAGGTTGCCACGAGCGCCGCCCGCTGCCACGAACCTGCTGTCCGGGCTGAAGGCGACTGCCACGCCACTCTCGAACACCAACGCGGCGAGGCTCGTTCCCGAACCGGTGTCCCACACCCGTGTCAATGAGGCGCTGGTCGTGGCCACCCACCGGCCATCCCGGCTGACCGCGATGCCTTCGACAGCAATACTCGAAGGGCGGGCAGACCACTCTTCCTTTCCGGAGCGGGCATTGCACCGCCTCAGGTGCCCGCCATCGTCCCCCAGCCATACCGCGGTGCCATCCGGCGCGAACGCTGCCGCTCTCGTTCCCGCGATCGGATGCGCGCAGGAGATTGGCTGCGCACGTGCCTTCGAACCCACCTTGGCAACGTAGGGTGTCCCCGCGGCGACGACCAGGAGCTGCGACCCGTCGGCGGAGAAACGCATCAACGATGCCGGGCCCTGAACGCCTGTGACGGATCCGAGCAACTCACCCGATGACACGCGTCGGTACTGAATCGTTCCGTCGCCCAGTGCGGTCGCGAGGATCGAAACGTCCGGGCTGAAACTCGCAGCGATAAAGGATTGATGACCGGCTGGCCAACGCGCGATCGTCGCTCCGGACTCCGTGTCGAGAATCCTGGCTTCCGAGCCGTGCATCCGCAGGAGCCGGGAAGCATCCAGCTCGACGATCGGATCTTCTTCGGTGACGAACATCACCCGTTGGAACGTCGCGAGGTCCCAGCCGATCACGTCACGGTCGGTACGCCACATCATCCTGCGCCCATCGGCCGAAAAGGCCATCGGGCCCCGAGCAGTCGGCGGCGCCCACGGCCGGCCAACGCTCGAGTCCATCCTGCCGCCGAGAAATCGCCATTCCCAATGACGCAAATCACGGGGTGCGTCGCGCAGGTGCTGGTAGATGCTCCACATACTCATGAGGACCGGGGTTCCCCGCTGGCTTTCGAGATCCACAGCCATGGCCGCGGCAAGATCGGACGCGTACGCCTGCTCGGTGACTGCGGCGCGCATCCGCTCCGCGCGGACATACATGATGGTGCTCACCGTCAGTCCCGCGACGAGCGCGGCGATCGCGACGCCTCCCAGGCTCACGGCCAGACGATGCCGGCGGACGAACCTGCCAGCTTGGTACGCGATCGACGGCGGCCGCGCGACGACGGGCACATCGGCAAGGTGACGCCCGAGATCGGCCGCGAACTCGGACGCTGACGCGTACCGGCGCGCCGGATCCTTGTGGAGCGCCTTCAGCGTGATCCAATCGAGATCGCCGCGCAGCGCCCGCGCGAGCGCGGCCGGGTCCGTCTTTCTGCGCTCGGCGACCCCACGCGCCGGCGCGCCAAGCCCGCTCAGCCGCGAGCTCGGCTTTGGCGGCGCTTCGTCACGGAGGATGCGTTGAATCTCCGCGTACCCGGCGCGTCGCAGGCGCGCCGACTCGAACGGCAGACCGCCGACGAGCAGCTCGTAGAGCACCACGCCCAGTGAATAGATGTCGGTTCGCGTATCCACATCGGCTTCAGTCAACCGGGCCTGCTCGGGGCTCATGTACTCGGGTGTGCCCACGAGTTGACCGAGCTGGGTGAAAGCCGTCTGTTCAATCAAATGCTTGCGAATCGCTTTCGCGATGCCGAAGTCGATGACCTTCGGAAGCGGCCGGCCATCGAGCAGGCTCACGAGCACGTTCGACGGCTTGATGTCGCGATGAACAACGCCTTTCTGGTGCGCATGTTGAATCGCGCCGCACACGTCGATGAACAGCCTCACCCGTTCGGCCGTCGACAACCGGTGGTTGTCGCAGAACTGTGTCAGCGTCACGCCCTCGACGTACTCCATGACGAAGTACGGCCGCCCGTCGAGCGTTGCGCCGGCGTCGAAGACCGACGCGATATTCGGGTGATCCATCAGTGCCAGCGTCTGGCGCTCGGCCTCGAAGCGCGCCACGACGTGCTGCGTGTCCATGCCGATCTTGATCACCTTGACGGCGACGCGTCGGAGGACTGGCTCCATCTGCTCCGCGAGATAGACGACGCCCATCCCGCCTTCGCCAAGCGTTGAAAGAATCCGGTAGCGCCCGATCACCGTCGGCACGGCGAACGTCGCAGGGCGCATCGGGGGCGTTCCGGCGGGCTCAATCGAGGAAGTTTCGCCGATTGGACTGGGCCGGGTTTCGCCGACATCAGGTGACGGGTCAGGCTCGTCACGTCGCTCGGTCAACTGCACACCCTCTGGGTTATCGCATCAACTGGCCGCCGTTCACCTCGATCGTCTCGCCGACGATGTAGCTCGCCGCATCGGAGGCGAGAAACGCGATTACGGTCGCGCACTCGGCCGGCGTCCCGACCCGGCCGAGCGGGATCGTCTTCACGAATTGCTCGAGCATCGCCGGCGTCGAGAACTTGTCGTGAAACGGCGTCGCGATCACGCCAGGAGAGATGGCGTTGACGCGCACGCCGTGCGGCGCGAGCTCTTTCGCCAGTGACTTCGTGTACGCCGTGAGCGCGGCTTTAGCCGACGCGTACACGCCGGCGCCGGGTCCGCCCCCGGTGTGCCCGGCGATCGACACGACGTTGACGATCGCGCCGCGCCGCCGCTCGATCATGGACGAGGCGACGGCCTGCGACGCGAGCACGGCGCTCTTGAGATTCAGAACGAAGACCTCGTCGAGATACGCCTCGGTGATCTCGCGGACGCCGAGCCGGCCGATCAGCGACCCGGCGTTGTTGACGAGGATGTCGATCGGTCCGAGCTCACTGACCGCGCGATCCACGAGCGCGCGGACCTCGCTGGCCTGCCGGACGTCCGCGCCGATGACGACGGCCCGTCCGCCTCCGGCGAGAATCTGGTCGCGCGTCTCCTCGGCGCCGCGCACGTTGCCGTGACGGCCGATGGCGACACTCGCGCCAAGTTCCGCGAGCGCCAGCGCCGTCGCGGCGCCAATGCCGGACGACGCGCCCGTGACGAGCGCGTTTCGGCCTGTCAGATCCAGCAGGGATTTCATTCGGGGCTCAGTCTATCGCGCTCGAAAAACTAAAGCGCTCGCAAGAGCTCAAAAACGCTGGCAAGAGATTGAACCATGGAGGGCCATGAAGGAAGCCAATGGATCTTCTTCGGGCAAACCTTACTGGCTGGCGCTCACGCTGGCAAGAGCCCGGACATGTCGGGTTCGGAAGCCCGAGAGATCTCCTTCGTGCCCCTCCATGGTTCAGTCTTTCAGACAAGCGAACTTGGCAGTCGCTAGTGCGGCAAGCGCTTGAACATGCCGGATTCCGAAACCCAAGAAGTTTTTCTTCATGCCCTCCATGGTTCAGTCTTTGAGACAAGGATCCATAATGACGCCGTGTCGCCGATCGGACGTCGCGCGTTTCTCGCCGGGCTCGGCGCTTCGGCGCTGGCGCTCGGGTGCGGCACGCGCGATGACCGCGGCCGGATCGTGCTGCGGCTCTCGCACTCGATGGCCCGCGGCGTCACGGCGCTGCACGTGTTCGCCGACAAGTTCCGCGAGCTCGCCGAAGCCGCGACCGGAAACGCCGTCACGGTCCGTCTGTTCCCCAGTGGCACGCTGGGCCAGGAGCGCGAGGTCGTGCAGCAGCTCCAGGAAGGGCTTGTCGACTTCATGATCTCCGGCACGGCGATCTGGGGCAGCGTCGCGCCGAAGGTGCAGGTGTTCGATTTCCCGTTCATGTGGCGCGACATGGCGCACGTCCACCACGTAGTGGACGGACCGGTGGGACAGGAAGCCGGCGACTATCTCGAGCGAACCGTCCGCATGCGGCCCTTCGCGTGGGGCGACTCGTTCGGCTTTCGCAATGTCATCACCCGCTCGCGCGACGTCACCGAGCCTGGGCACCTGGCCGGGCTGAAGATCCGAACGATTCAGTCGCCGATCTACGTGAAGGCGGTCGAGCTCATGGGCGCGAGTCCCACGCCGATGGCGTTCGGCGAGGTCTACACGTCGTTGCAGACGGGCGTGATCGACGGCTACGAGCACGACGCCAGCACGACGCTCCAGCAGCGCTTCTACGAGATCGCGCGCCACATGGCGCGCACGCGCCACATTGCCGGAGTGCTTGGCCTGTGGGCGTCGTCAGCCGGCCTGGCGCGCCTGCCCGCCGGGTTTCGCGAGCAGATCGAGCGCGCCGCGCTGGACGCCGCGGCGCACCAGCGGGCGATGGGGCCGAAAGAGGACGCTGCGGCGCTCGAGGAGTTGACGAAGCGCGGCATGACGATCCGCGACATCGACGGCTCCGAGCATTCGTTCAGCCGCGCCCGAGCGGCTCTGGGAGACCGAGGCTCGCGCGCTGGGCGTGACGTCGTGGCTCGAGGCGATCCGCGGGTGACTTCCGAGGCGGCGGTCGCGACTCGCACGGACCGTGCGTTCGAGTGGTCCATCGCGCTGCTCGTCGCCTTGCTGGCCATCGTCGTCGGACTCCAGGTCGTCGGCCGCCACGTCTTTCATCGTCCGATCCCGTGGACCGAGGAAATCGCGCGGCTGCTGCTCGTCTGGCTGATGTGCATCGGCGGCATCTCGGCGCTGCGGCACGCGCAGCATCCGCGCGTCACTGCCCTGGTTCGGCTGCTCTCCGTCCCGCGTCGCGAGGCGCTCGATCGCGGCCTGCGCCTGGTGCTGATCGTGTTCTTCCTCGGCCTCGTGCCGGCCGGCTACCGGCTGACGGTCGCGAGCGCGGGCGAGCGCCTGCCAGCGAGCGGGCTGACCGGCGCGGCGATGTCCGTGATGTTCCCCGTGGCGCTGCTGGCGATGGCGGCGATTCTGGCGCAGCAGGTGCGCCGCGACGGCCTCACCGTCTGGCACGATCGATCGTCGCTCGCCTGGTCGCTCGGCGGCGCCGGGGTCGTCGTCGCCTCGGTCATCCTGCCGCTCGTCGCGGGCGCGCCGCCCCTCGTCGTGCTCGTCCTCGGATTCATCGTCACGGCCGCGCTCGGCATGCCGCTGGCGTTCACGCTGGCGCTGACGTCGTTGACGTACCTGCTCGGCATCGGCGGCGTGAGCCTGATCATCCTTCCGATCAAGATCCTCGGCGGCGTCGATTCTTTCGTCCTGCTCGCGATTCCGCTCTTCATCCTCGCGGGCGCGCTCATGGAATCGGGCGGCATCTCCGAGCGGATTGTCGCGCTGGCGATGGCGATCGTCGGACGTGTGCGTGGCGGGCTGGCCATGGTCGCCGTGGTCGCCGAGATCCTTTTTTCCGGCATCTCCGGATCGACGGCCGCCGACGTCTCCGCGATGAGCTCGCTGCTCGTGCCGTCGATGAAGAAGGCCGGCTACTCGGGACCGGAAGCGGTGAGCATCGTCTCCGCGGCGTCGGCCATGGGCATCCTCGTGCCGCCGTGCCTGACGATGGTCGTGCTCGGGTCGCTCGTCAATCTCTCGATCGTCACGCTGTTCCTGGCCGGCTTCGTGCCGGCGTTCATCCTGGCGGGGTCGCTGATCGTCGTCATCGCCTGGCGGGCGCGCCGCCAGCAGTGGCCGGCGAGCGGCCGGACGTCGGGTGCGGACCTCGCCCGCGCGGCTCGACGGGCGGCCGTGCCGCTGGGACTCCCGGTCATCCTGTTCGGCGGCATCTTCAGCGGCGCCGTGACGGTGACCGAAGCCGCGCTGATCGCCGTCGGGTACGCGCTCGTCGTTGGCATCTGGCTGGGCGGCGGCGTTCGGCCTGCCGTGCTGACCGCCCAGCTCGCCGCGAGCGGCGTCGTCACCGCGACGACGCTCTGGGTGCTGGCTGCGGCTTCGGCGTTCGCCTGGATTCTCGTGCGCGAGTGGGTACCGCAGCTTCTTGGGGAATGGATTACCGACGCCGGCACGGGCCGCGTGGGCTTCCTCGCGATCACCATCGTGGTCTTCGTCCTGATTGGCGCGCTGCTCGAGGGTCTGCCCGCGCTCTTGATCTTCGGGCCGATCCTCTTCCCGATCAGCCGCGCCGTCGGACTCGACCCGGTCCACTACGGCGTCGTCATCGTGGCCGCGATGGGCATCGCGTTCTTCCTCCCGCCGATTGGCGTCGGTCTCACGATCGCGGCCGGTGTCGGGCGCGTGGACATACACGACGTGAGCCGAACGTACACGCCGTACCTCGTGGCCCTGCTCGTCGGCCTCGCGCTCGTGGCGGCGTTCCCCGTGCTGACGCTCGTGCTTCCGCGCCTGCTGCTCGGGTACGCGGGTTAAGGGCAGACCGCGACTTCAGTGGAGCTTCACCTTGATGGAGAGCACGGCCGGCGTCGGCGGTGTAATTGGAGGCACCGGCGGCGTCGACGTGACCGGAGTCGATCCCGCCATCTGACCCGGGTGAGTGTGACTGTTGAACCTCACCACGAATTGATTGAGGAAGTCGAGCAGCCTGTCGCCGAGCACGCCCGGATGGGTCGCGTTGGCGCCCAGCTCGATCGCCGGCGCCTCGACGACCACTTTCGCGGCGGCCTTGATTGTGATGGTGTTTCGGCGAGCGTCAATGGTCAGGACGTTCGCGCCGGTCGAGCTCGAGATCGCGATCGTCTGCTGATCGTCGTGAAAGGCGATCAGAAGTCCCTGCTCGCTGCGCATGATCTTGACGTCGGGCGTCGCGGTCGTCCCGCGCTCGTCGGCAGGGATGTCGGCACCATTCCAAAGACCCCCCACCCAGATCGGCCGCCTCGTGTCGCCGGCCTCGAATTCCACGAACACGCTGGTCCCGATTGAAGGGATGGCGTAGAAGCCGGTTCGCTTCCCGATGTACGGCGCACACGGCAGCGCCCAGTCGCTCGTGACATTCCCCAGGACATCCGGCACCCGCACCCTGATGCGTCCCTGCTGCTGAGGATCTTTATTGTCGACGACGGTGCCGCGATATTTCCCGAACCGAAGCGGCGCGCGTTTCTTTGGAGCAGCTTTCATTGGATTCACCCTCCGGCAGATGAAGGACCGGATCTCAGTCCCCCGAAGACGACGATCGCGATCGCCGCAGTGGCCTGCGCTGCGACGAAACATGAAAACGCCTGCGGACCCAGCAGGCCACCACAGTAGTTCGCCAGGAGGTGCACCAGAATGGCGAGCAGCAGGTTCGCGCCGGTCCGGAGATACAGCCACGTGGTGATGACGGCGATGGAAACCACGCCGACGGCGAACGTGGGGAAAAACAGGTGGCCTTGAGCCAGTCCGGGAATGAAGAACAACGGCACGTGCCAGATCGCGTGAATCGCGCCGAGAAGCACGCTCGCACCGATCGGCGACCACGATTCCAGCAGGCGCGGGAGTGCGAAACCGCGCCATCCACACTCTTCGCCCAGCGGACCGGGGTCCGTCACGAGCGTGAGGGCGACCCCGGAGAGCAGCGCCTGTAGAGCAGGCATCGACGCGGGCGCGACGCCGAACCATCGCGCCGCCTGCAGGGCGACCAGAGTGATCAGCGCATATCCTCCGAGCACGATCACGTACCAATGTGGCCGTGCCCGCCAGGGCAGGAGACGATCGACGAGACGGCGCAGGCCCGGTCTGCCGTCGTAGAACGCCGTCAGTGCGATACCAGTCAGGCTGATCGCATAGGCGGCCAGCCAGTAGAACGGACTGACGTTCGAAAAAGACTGAGCTCCAGGAAAGACGCGCGGGACGAGGAGGCCGATGAGTCCCACTCCCCACGTGACGGCGAAGACCCACCTGAAGAAGACGCGGACCGGAGAGGCCACGTGCTGTCAGCGAGCGACGACCGCGGCCGCCGATTGCGACGGCCAGCTGTACTTCTTCGCGACGAATTGGAGGATGCGAGACATCGCCCCGGAGTTGTCATTCGCGTTGATCATGACGACGAGGCCCTGCCGCGTTTCGACAGAGGCCAGCAGCAGCGCATCGAAGCCTTCGTCACGCCCGTTGTGGCCGAACCTCCGCGCGTCGCCGGTGCCCGAGAGCGCCAGGCCCAGGCCGTAGCTGCCCATCTGGACGGTCAGTTGTTGTCGGGTCATGGCCTGCGTAATCACTTTGTTCGATGTGCCCGCCAGAGACTGCTGGATCTCGAGAGCGAACCGCGCGAGATCGGTCGGCGTCGTCCAGAGGCCCGCCGCGGCCATTTCGGGATAGACGTGCCACCTGCCGGACACGGCGGAGCCACTGGCGTCATAGCCTGACGCGGTCTGTGACGCGCGATCGGGAGGCAGCGGCTGCTGGTAGGTGCTGCTGGTCATGACGATCGGCGTCAGCACGGCCTCGCGCATGAATTGCGCGAACGGTTTGCCGGAGACGTCGCTGACCAGCAGCTGCATGATGGTGTAACCGCCGCCGGAATACCGCGAGAGGCTGCCCGGTGCGACATTCACGCGTACCGCCGCCGTGTTTCCTGCGCCGTCCAGCACCTCCACCGTGGACGGCATCCGTACGTTGACGTCGTACCCGGGAAACCCGTGGACGGTGAGTCCGGCCGAGTGACTGAGCAGCCGCCGGAGCGTCACCTTCTGCGTCTGCGTGAACTCGTTCTCCGGGACCTTCCAGCTCTTCAGCTTTGCGTTGACGTCCTCGTCGAGCGAGAGGAGGCCCTGCTCGACGAGGCGCAAGGCCCCCAGGGCCGCCACCGGTTTACTGATCGATCCGGCTTGAAACAGCGTCGACGTCGTCACGACCGCGCCGCCGCGCTCGATCACGCCGTAGGCGCGGGCCTCGATCTTGCCGTCCTGAATGACGGCAAGGGACAAGCCGTTGATCCGGCGTTCGATCATCTGCGATTGAACGAACATATCCAGATCGTCCGCTGCCGGCGCCATCGCGAGCGACAGACACGCCACGGTCACGAGCGAGGTGATGCTTGTCGTCATCGTCATGGTCAGCGCAGCCCCTGGGCCAGGAACAACTCGTTCAGGCCACGACTGAATTGATACACGTAGGTGCTCGCGTCGGCCGAGAGAAGGACTCTGCCGATGGGGCCGCGGATTTCATAGGGACCAAGCCGTGTACCCGCGATTAGCATTGTTGGTAGGCCCGGCGTCATTGTAAGGGTGAACCCATGCGCGATATTCGCCTCGTCGGAATAAGGCTCGAATAAGGCTCGTCCCGTGATCGATCAGACCGTCTCGCACTATCGAATCCTCGAGGAACTCGGCGCTGGCGGGATGGGTGTCGTTTACAAAGCCGAAGACACCAGGCTTGCCCGTCTCGTGGCACTCAAGTTCCTGCCTGATTCGCTGCTCCGGCAGCAGGAGTCGCTCGAGCGCTTTCGGCGTGAGGCGCGGATGGCTTCCGCGCTGAATCACCCGAACATCTGCACGATCCACGACATCGACGAGCACGACGGCCACCCGTTCATCGTGATGGAGCTGCTCGAGGGAATGCCTCTGAGCCGCATGATGAAGGACGCTCCGCTCAAGCGGGACACCGTCGTCGAGCTGGCAATTCAGATTGCGGACGCGCTGGATGCCGCGCACACGCGCCGGATCGTGCACCGGGACATCAAGCCGGCAAATATCTTCGTGACCAATCGTCATCAGGCGAAGCTGCTCGATTTCGGCCTCGCCAAGGCAGCATCCGAGCCGGCGCAACCGGACGCGACGACCATGCGCGAGGTGCGAGCCGCACGCGACGCGGACCTTCTCACGAGCCCGGGCTCGACGATGGGAACAGTCGCGTACATGTCGCCCGAGCAGGCACGGGGCGAGCCGCTCGACGCGCGAACGGATCTCTTCAGCTTCGGCGCGGTGCTGTACGAGATGGTCGCCGGCCGGCGGGCATTTCCCGGCGGCAGCAATGCGGTCGTGTTTGCGGCGATTCTCGGGGAGCATCCGCCGCCGGTCGCGCACGTGAATCGAGACGCGCCCGCCGCGCTCGTGCGGATCATCGAGAAAGCGCTGGAGAAGAGCCGAGGCCTGCGCTATCAGAGCGCCGCCGACATGCGCGCGGATCTTCTCCGGCTGCATCGCGCCGATTCCGGGCCGGCGAGACCGGCGGAGCCGGCGCTTCGTACCGTGGCCGTCCTGCCATTCAGGGACCTCGCCGGTGACGCGTCGAACGACGTGTGGGGCATCGGAATGACGGACGCGATTATCGGGCGGCTCGCGCCTCTCCGCTACCTGGCCGTCCGGCCGACGACCGCGGTCATGAAGTACGTCAAAGAGCCCGGCGAGTTATCACAGGTGGCGAGCGAGCTCGAAGTCGAGTCGGTGCTGACCGGAACGTTTCTCCGCATCGGCGATGTCCTTCGCGTCTCGGCGCAACTGGTCAGCGGGCAGCCCCAGAGCACTCGATGGGCCGGCCGCTACGATCTGCGGGGCGACGATCTGCTGCGATTCCAGGACGAGGTGGCGCAGAAGGTGGTCGATGGCCTCGCCATCCAGTTGTCCCCGGCCGAGCAGCAGTCGCTCGCCTCACCGATCACGGCGTCCGCTGAGGCTCACGATCTGTACGTTCGGGCCCGGTTTCATTGGACGGAGTTCAGCATCCAGTCGAGGCGCGACAGCCTCGAGCAGGGCCAGCGGCTCCTGGAAGAGGCGATCGGCCTCGATCCAGCGTTCGCGCAAGCGCATGCGCTCCTCAGCTTCCTGCGCTTCTACGAGAGCGCGAACTTCCTCGAGGGCGCCGGCGACAAGATCGCCGCCGCGCGGCAGTCGGCTCAGCGCGCGATCGCGCTCGATCCCCACCTGCCTGACGGCTGGATCGCGCTTGGGGCGGTCTATTCGCAGGTCGGCCAGAACGAGGACGCGATCCGCACGCTTCGCCGAGGCACCGAGCTCGCGCCGAACTCCGATTTCGCGTGGGACTTGCTTGGGTACGCGTACCACTATGCGGGCCTCGCAGAGAACGCCGAGTCGGCGTATCGCCGGGCGCGGACGTTGAACCCGACGTCGCGGCGCCTGCGCTGGATGCACGCTCGCATGCTGCTGTACAACGATCGCAGCTCGGACGCGGTCGACGAGATGCAATTCGCGCTGTCGATCAACCACCCGAAGGCGCTTGCGTACCTCGGCAAGTTCCTGTACTACGCGGGGCGGCTGGACGAGGCCGAGCGGGTCTTCGCTCGCGCGCAGGAACTGACCAACGCCGAAAACGATCCCGCCTTCTCGCACCTTGCCGCGTACCTGTACGCGGCTCGCGGCGAGCGCGATCGGATTCATCCCGCGGTGTTCTCCCAGCGGCCGGCCGGGTTGTACGACGGTGACACGGCGTACTACACGGGCGGGATCCACGCGCTGCTGGGAGAGAAAGAGCAGGCGCTCGCGTGGCTCCGCCGCGCGGTCGAGCTGGGGAATCACAACTACCCGTTCTTCCAGCGCGACAAGAACTACGACCGGCTGCGCGGCGACCCGGAGTACGACGCCGTGCTCGCCGAGGTGCGACGGCACTGGGAGCGCTATCGGCAGTTGCTTGGCGGCGGCTGATGGGGCCTGACCCCATTACCGCACCGGAATCCGGAAGAGATTCCTCACGTCGTCGCTCTTCGTGAAGACGTACGTGCCATCCGATCCTGGAGCCGAGACGAAGCGATCCACTTTTCGCACCCCGGGAAGATTGGCCCAGACAGGCGTCGCAACCGACCCGTCGGTCGGAAACGCCGGAAAAACCTGACCGGGCGCGAGCGGCAGGACCAACGCCTCGCCCGCGCCGCCCCCGAGGGAGATACTGAGTGCCAGGGTTCTGGCATCCGGTGACCAGGCGACAGAACAAAACCCGAGACACAACCGCCGAACAGGTCCGCCGTGGATCGGAACAGCCACGGCCTCCCACACCCCTTCGCCAGTCACGCTGGTGACTTGCGCGATCGCCCACTGGCCGTCGGGCGAAATGCCGTTGGGCTGGACGATTGGCGAGCTCAGGATTCGCGCATGTCCCGTGCCGTCGCGGTTGATCCGCTCGAGGAAGTTGGCGCGACCCTCCAGCGACCGGAACACGAGCTCCGGCCCGGACCCAAAGAAGACACCGTCCGCGCTGTCGCGCAGCGGCAGCGGCTCCGAACTGCGGTCGAGTGGCGCGATCCAGATCCGCCCTTTGCCTTCCTTGTCGGCCGTGGTGAACGCCACGTCACGGTCGTCGCGCGAGACGTGATACTGGACGATCGAAAGGCCCCGCAGCAAACGCTCGCTGCTACCGGTTTCGAGATCGATACGGGCGAGGTCGTGGCTGGAAGACGCTGCGTCGCGCTGCAGGAGGAAGTAAACACGCTTCCCGTCGGCGGAAAGACTCGGCCTCGACGCAATCCCTTCCGACGTCAGCAAGCGATCGTGGCGTCCGTCGTGCAGCCACAACGCCGTGGCACTTCGCCCGATGGACGTGATGATGGATCCGTCGGGCGAAACCGTGATGCCCTGTTCATCAGTGGCCGGGCCGGACGTGAGCGGTGTCGCCACGCCGTCCGGAAAGCGCTGCCGCCAGAGATGGGAGGCCCCACCAGTGGTCGAGGCGAAGTACATCCATCGGCCGTCGGGCGACCACGCCGCCGAACGGCAGGGTCCCTCGGGCCCAACCCGTCGTCCGCTGGAGCTCCCGTCGAACGGCAACAGGCGGCACCGATCCCATCCCCCCGCCCGGTTCATCTCGACGATCAGCACCGACTGACGATCCGGCGAGAGCGCGGAGTAGTGCACCATCGCGCGCTCGTGCTCGGGAAAGTAGATTTCGCGGCGCTCCTGCCGTGTCTCGGTGGCCGTCACGAGACCCATGTGAAGGCCCGTTCCTTTGATCTCGGAGAACAGGACCCGCCGCTCGTCGATCCAGGTCAGGCCCGCGGCGTTCGGCAGCAGTTTGGCGGGTGGCTGACCACCCAGGACCGGCACTGTCCACGTGCTCCAATTCGCAGGGCCCTCGCCGGTCCCCAGGATGCTGTAGGCGATCCGCGACCCATCCGGCGAGAAGGCCAGGCAGCACTTCTGTCGAGGATCGTTGGTCAACCCGCGCGCCTCGCCGTTGGGGAGCAGTTTGACGTAGATATCACCGGGCACCAGGAATTGATCGGCGTCCCTGATGAACGCAACCATCCGGCCGTCGGGCGACAACGCCGGCGCATTCACCGCATCGGCAAACGCCGTGACCTGCTCAAAGCTCGATGCCGCCGCAGGCGGGGACGTTGCCTGCGTCAACCGCCAGAGGAGAAACGCAGCGGCCGCGAGAACAAGAGCGATCGCTGCGATCCAGACACGTGTTCGGCGCGACACCACCGCCGCTCCCGCTGTCGCGCGTCGCGTGATCGCCTCCAGATCGATGACGAGATCGCGCGCCGTTTGATAGCGGCGCTCGCGATCTTTCTCGAGGCACTTCTGGACGATTCGCCGGAGCTCGGACGGAACCTTCGAATCGATCGACGCGGGATCGCGCATCAGAATCTGCGCCGTCGTCTCGGCCGAACTGCCTCCGCTGAAGGGATGTCTTCCCGTGATGGCCTCATAAAGGACCGTGCCGAAGCTGAAGACATCCGAGCGCTCGTCGAGTGGCTCACCTCGCGCCTGCTCGGGCGACATGTACGCGACCGTGCCGGCCACGACACCCGCTTCGGTGAGGAGGGTCCGGGTCTTCGCGTCACTCTCGCCGGGCGTGGCGGCTTTGGCGAGGCCGAAGTCGAGCACTTTCGCCTGACCCGACCGCGCGATCATGATGTTCTGCGGTTTGATGTCGCGATGGACGATGCCGTGGCGGTGCGCCTCGGCCAGCGCCTGCGCCACCTGCGTGATGATCGCGATCGTCGTGTCGAGCGGGATCGGGCCGCGCGCCAGCCGCGCCGCGAGCGTCTCTCCTTCGATGTACTGCATCGCAATGAAGGCCTGGCCATCGGCTTCGCCAGCTTCATAGACCGTGCAGATGTTCGGGTGGTCCAGCGTCGCGGCCGACAGCGCTTCGCGCAGCAGCCGCTTGCGGGCGGTGTCATCGGTCGCGAGCGAGGAGGGAAGAATCTTGAGGGCGACGCGCCGATGCAGGCGCGAATCCTCGGCGAGGAACACCTCACCCATTCCGCCCTCGCCCAACTGGGAGACGACGACGTAGGCGCCGATCCGATCGCCGGCGGCAGGCACGGGCTAATCCTAGCGGACCAGCAGCCCGGATGCGCGAAGAGCAGGGGTCGCCCCGGGCACGGAAGAGGACGCCCCGTCCGTCCCCGGCGGCGGTCCGGTCCGCCCGAGGTCTCATTGACGCCCGGCAGAGGCGCGGCGGTGACTGGTCCGAATTGTGCTCTTGACCTGCCGATCGGACCAATGACCAATCAGCAGCACGCTCGACGCATCAGTGCCCTCGGGCCGGGTCGGCTCGTCGCCTGCGCCGCATCCGCCGCGGCTGCCTCGCTCGGATTCCTTCAGATCGGCGCGCCGCTCGTGGCGCAGTCCGACGCGCGCCAACGCCCGCTCGCCGTGCTCGAAGCGGCGCCGCATATCAGCTTTCCCTCGGCGACCGACTCCAACAGTCCGGCCTACTGGCGGCTGTTTCGCGGCATGCCTCAGCTCGTCGTGATCACCTCCGCCCCGACGCCGGTCATCAGCATCGGACCGACCCTGGACCAGCTCGGCGTCACCGCCGGGACCGGCTTCTCGAGCACCGCCGGCGGCAACCGGTGGATCGAAGCCGTCTTGCCCGATGCCGTCGGGCGGCTCTTCGGGTACTACCACTTCGAGCCGTTCGATCACTGCGACGACGGATCGAAGACGGCGCCGAGTATAGGCGCGGCGCGATCGTTCGACGGCGGCCGTTCGTGGACCGATCTTGGCGTCGTGATCGGCGCGCCACCCGGCGAGATCAACTGCGACACGACCAACCGGTATTTCGCCGGCGGGGTCGGCGACTTCAGCGTGGTGCTCGACCGGAACCAGAACGACCTGTATTTCCTGTTCAGCACCTACGGACCAGACCTTGCGCACCAGGGTGTCGCGGTGGCCAGGATGCTGTGGTCTCATCGTATGGCTCCGCAGGGCCAGGTCGCGACGTGGAGCGCCGGCGCCTGGCGCTATCCGGTGCCGGTCGATGGCGGATGGGCGTACGCGGCACCCAGCCCGATCTTTCCCGCACGCCTCTCGTGGCACGACCGGCGGGGCAACGTCGATGCCTACTGGGGCCCCTCCGTGCACTGGAACACGTTTCTGAAGCGGTACGTCATGCTGCTCAATCGCGCCACCGATTCGACCTGGACGCAGGAAGGGATCTATCTCTCGGCCACCGCGACGATCGAGGATCCCGCGTCGTGGCGCGAGCCGCAGAAGCTCGTCGACGGCGGCGTCTGGTATCCGCAGGTGATCGGGCTGGAGCCGGGCTTTGGCACGGATCGGCTGGCGGGCGAGCGGGCGCGCTTCTTCCTCGGCGGTGTCTCCAGGTACGAGATCCGGTTTCTCGAGCCGGAGGCCGTGGCCGTGCCACGCCGCCGCCCGTGACTGCGCTATCCTCCGACCGATGGACGAACCGGCTGGAGGGACCGCCCGCTGGATCCGCCGGAAGTCGCTCCTCGCGCAGGCCATCGAGCTGGCTCCTGAGGCCCGCCGCGACTGGATCCAGCACGCGTGTGCCGGCGATTCGGCGCTCCGCGCCGAGCTCGACGCGCTGATTCTCGCGCACGAGCAGGCCGGGACATTCCTCGAGCGTCCGGCGCTCAGCTCATCTGGAGCCGCTCGAGCCGTGCTCGACGCCGCCAACCAGATCGCCGGCGCCGATGCGCTGTCGTCGCGGTTCGGCGCCTACCGCCTGCTCCGCGAGCTGGGCCGCGGCGGCATGGGCGTCGTCTACCTCGCCGCGCGAGACGATGAAAGCTTCGAGAAGCTGGTGGCGATCAAGATGGTGCCGGGCGGACTGGTCCACCCGGACGTCGCGCGCCAGTTTCATGCGGAGCGCCGCATCCTCGCGTCGCTCGAGCATCCGAACATCGCCCATCTCCTCGACGCCGGCGCGACAGAGGGCGGCGTGCCGTACGTGGTCATGGAGTACGTCGAAGGCGAGCCGATCGACCTGTACTGCAAATCGCAGCGCCTGCCCGTTCGCGAGCGCCTTCGACTGTTCTGTGCCGTCGCCGGCGCGGTGCAGTACTCGCATCAGCATCTGGTCATCCATCGCGACATCAAGGCGCGCAACATCCTGGTGACACGCGACGGCGTCCCCAAGCTGCTCGACTTCGGCATCGCCAAGCTCGTGCAGGCCGATCTCGTCGAAGGCGAGACGACGCACGTCCGCGCCCTCACGCCGGAGAGCGCCAGCCCGGAGCAGATCCGTGGCGAGCCGGTGACCGTCGCCACCGACGTGTACTCCCTCGGCGTGCTGCTGTACCGGCTGCTGACCGATCGCAGCCCGTACCGGGGCGACATGAAGACGGAGACAGGCGTCGCGAACGCCGTGTGTCACGAGGAGCCGATCCGGCCAAGCGACGCCGTGAGCACGAGCCTCGTCGCCGAAGCTGAGCGAAGGCGGGCGAGCCGGAACGAACTGAAAGGCGATCTGGATTGGATTGCCCTCAAAGCACTGCAGAAGGATCCGGCGCGGCGCTACGCGTCGGTCGAGCAGTTCGCGCAGGACATCCAGCGGCACCTCAGTCGCCAGCCGATCGTCGCGGCGCCGGATGCCTGGACCTACCGGGCGGGCAAGTTCCTGGCGCGTCATCGCCTGGGCGCGGCGGCCGCCGCGATCGTGCTCGTCGCGACGCTTACGGCGACGGCCGTCTCGGTCCGTCAGGCACGCGTCGCGCAGCGAGAGCGCGAGGCCGCGCAGCAGCGCTTCGAGATGGTGCGCAAACTGGCGAGGGCCGTCATCTTCGATTTCAACGACGCGCTCGAAGGCGTACCGGGCGCCACGGCCGGGCGAAAACTGATCATCGGCACGGCCATCGAGTACTTGAACGCGCTGTCGGCGGACGAGCAGGCCGATGTCGGTCTCATGCGCGAGGTCGCGGCCGCCTATCTCAAGATCGGTGACGTCCAGGGCAATCCGATCGTCCCGAACCTCAACGACCCTGACGGGTCGCGGGCCAGCTACCAGCACGCGCTCGACGTCTACCGGCGCCTGGCCGCGCGCGCGCCCAGTGCCGAAACCGACAGCGGGATGGCGCAGGCGCATTGGGCGCTCGGCGTCGCGGATTGGGCCAAAGGCCACAGCGAGTCCTCGCTCCGCCACTACGGCGAGATGCGACGGCTGAACGAATCGCTGGCGAAATCCGCGCCGGCGGTGACGTCGTATCGTCGAGAGATCGCACGCGCCGACTATCAGATCGGACAGGTGTACCTCATGCTCGGAGATCCGGCCAACGCCCGGGCGAACTACGAGCGCTCGATCGCCGCGGCCGAATCCGTCGTCGAGTCCGATCCCGCCGATCAGGTGGCGCGCCGGACGGTGGGCGTCGGGTACCTGAAACTCGGCGACGTGGCCACGCTGGTCCGGGACCACGAGCCGGCGCTGGGGTGGTTTCGTCGAGCGGCAGCCGTCTTCGACGAGATGAAACGGACGTCCCCGCCGCTGCCAGGGTCGGCTCGTCTGGCCGCGTTTGCCCAACTGCGGATCGGCGAGGGGCTGCGATATTCCGATCCGCGATCGGCCGAGGCCGCGATCCGCGCCGTGCTGCCGCCGCTCGAAGCCACTCAGGCCGCAGACCGGATGAATGCGCAAGCGCGGTTCGATGTCGGCTACGCGTACTCGCTCCTGGGCTCTGTGATCGCCGGGCAACGTCGCACGGCTGAGGCCGTACGCGTGCTCGAGAGTGCGGTCGATCACATCAGGCGAGGCCTCGCCGACAATCCGCACTACACCGACGCCCGTCGCGATTTCGGCCTGGCGCTCTTCTGGCTCGGCGGGGCGCATCTCGACGGCGGGCAGTTCACCCGGGCGATCGCGGCCTTCCGCGACGCGCTTCGGCTGCTCGAGGCGCCAGACCTGCAGCCGCGCGCCCGCAGCGAGATCGCCGAGATGTATCAGTTGCTGGGCGACGCGCACGCCGGCCTCTCGCGAACGGCCGGCGCCGACGAGCGCCCCGAGGCACGCGAGGCCGCTCGAGAGTCGTACCGCAAGAGCGCCGAGGCCTGGGCCGCGGTCAGCGCGACGCGGCCGCTCTCCGCGCGCGAGATCGCGTCGGAGCAGAAAGCGCTGCGCGGCGCCGCGCTCTATTGATCTTCGTCCGACTCGATCCTCAGATCGGCATCTCGAGCGCCCGGTTCCACGTCGATGACCTCCGCGTCGTCGCGCGGTTCGATCGGCGTCCCGCGTTCGCCGCGCACAGCCTCGTCGTAGCCGGCGTTCTGCTCGGGGCGATCCTGCACGTTGTCAGGCAGCTCCTGCCCGCCGAGGCGGCGGCCGGATGACGGTGGCTTCGGAGCGGTCGTTGGTCCGCCTGGAATCTTGCTCTTTCTGGCCATATGTCGAAACCTCGTGGGATGGAGAGTGTCCCCTGGAAGACTCCAGCAGTACCGATGCCATCTCATGCGAACGCAAATACTCGCGGATCGCCGCTGCGGCAATCTTCTTGCATCGATCACGGTGTGCCCCGATCGAGATGTCGCGCGGCGGTCATAGTGGTCTGTGTGTCTGCCACGATCGCGAGCGCGTGTGCCACGCTGGGTCAACTCGGCATGTTGATCCAGCCGCCGCGCTTCGAGCAGGCGGAGGGCCGTCGAGCGGAAGTCAGCTTCCTGCCGCCGGCGCCCGGCCGGGCGCTCGGCGGCGCCGGCGTTCGTCTCTGGACGAAGGTCAGCAATCCGAACGGCTTTGGATTCACGCTCACCAGGCTTACCGGCACGCTCTTCATGGATGAGATGCGCGCGACGACGGTCGATCTGCCGCTCGGCCTGCCGCTCGAGGCGCGCAGTGACGCCGTCATCCCGATCGAGTTCGAGATCAGCTTCTCCGACCTTCCAGGGTTGCGCGATGTCGTCACGCGCGCGCTGCGCCGCGAACCGATCGGCTACGCACTCGAAGGCACCGTTGGTGTGAACGCCGGGCGGCTCGGGACGCCTGAGTTCGGGCCGATGACGCTCCTGCGCGGCACGTTCCGCTGAGGCTCACTGCCGACGCTGCAGAAACCCGCGGTCCCGCCGTCTATAATTGGCGCACAGCCCGCCCCGACCCATGCCCGGAGGGAAGTCATGCCTGCTTCAGAGTCGTCTGGTCCGGCCGGCAGCAGCACCGCCGCGGACTGGCAGCGCGATCTCGACGAAACGGTGGGCGCGCTTCGCAGCGCGCTCGGCGCCAATCTCTACAGCGTCGTGCTGTATGGGAGCGCCGCGCGCGGCGACTTCGTGCCCGGCGTCTCAGATCTCAATCTGCTGATCGTGCTGAACGAGTCCACGCCGGCTGCGCACGAATCGCTCGCCGCCGTGCTGCGCGGCCGGCCCAAAGTGGACCCGTTCGTGATCGGCCGGCCGGGACTATTGCGTACCGCGCGCGCGTTTCCGGCCAAGTTCGCTGCAATCCGACGCACCGGCCGTCCTGTCTCCGGACCCGATCCTCTGGCCGACGTGCCGCGATTTCCGGACCTCGAGCGCTTCGCGGCCGAGCAGGCGCTCCGCAACGTGCGGCTGAGGCTCGTCTACAACTTCATCAGGCATGGCGGCGACCCGCAGCGGTACGCGCGGTTCATCCTCGACTTCGTGCCGGGCATCTACTCTGCGTGCAATGCCGTGCTCGAGTTGGAAGGCAGGCCCATTCCGCGAACCCGCCCCGACCAGGCCGCGCTGTACTCGTCCGTGTTCGGCGCCGACACGCGTGTGCTCGTGGAGCTCATCGAGCTCAAGCGATCGCGACGAACGATCTCGGCGGCCGACGTATCCTCGATCCACGAGCGGCTGTTCGGGTGCGTGATGGCGACGCTCGACTGGGTAGAGAGGCGCTGGCCGCTGTGAGCGGTCCCGCATATCTCGTTTTCTTCGCGCTCGTATGGGCTGGCCTCGCCGGGCTTCATCACGTACTTCGCCGGACCTGGCGCGACAGTTTCATTCTGTCAGCGGCGTTCGCCGGCGTGCTGGCCGCCGTGGCATACACGAGATATCAGTGGGGCATCGAGCACGGCATGCGGCGCTGGGGATTCCTCGCCGTGATGACGGTCCTCGGCTGCGCGAGCTTCTTCCTGCGCGCGAGTCATTTCGGAACGGACACCCGTGACCAGCGCGAAGGTGGCACGAGCGGTTGCGGCTCGACCATCTCCGGCTCCAGCTCCAGCAACTGCGGCACGGGCGGTGGCGCTGCCTCCAGCGGTGGCGACGCCTCGAGCGGCGGCGGATGCGGCGGCGGCGGAGGGTGCGGCGGATGCGGCGGGGGCTAGTCGGTCTCGGGCACCGGCCGGGCCTCGCGCGCTGGTTGTCCGCGGGCGTGGCGGAGGTCGAGTGCGTCGAGCTCACGGCCGAGCATTTCTTCGACGCGCCCGACGAGACGATTGCCGGCATCGGCGCGCGCTATCCGTGCTCCATTCACGGCCTGGGACTGTCGCTCGGCACGCCAGGACCGCTCGACGATGACGTCCTCTCGCGGTACGCGCGTGTCGCGGCGCTTTCAGGGGCGCGATGGGCCACTGAGCACGTCGCCTTCACACGCGTGGGCGGGATCGATCTCGGGCACCTCAATCCCGTGGCGCCGACGCGCGACAACCTCGCCTTGCTGATCGAGCACGCCGACGCCGTGCACGAGGCCACCGGGCTGCCGATCCGGCTCGAGAACATCACCTCGGAGCTCGCGCTCGCCGGTGATCTGGACGAGCCGGCGTTTCTCAACGCGCTCTGCGCCTCGCCGCACGTGCGGCTGCTGCTCGACGTGACGAATCTCTGGGTCAACGCCACCAATCACGCGTTCGATCCCTACGCCTGGCTCGCCGAGATCGAGCCCGGCGCGGTCAGGCAGGTTCACATCGTCGGCTACGGCGTGCGTGACGGCCGTCTGGTGGACGATCACGCCGCGCCGATTCAGCCCGAGCTGCTCGAGCTGCTGGCTGCCGCCGCGGAGCCTCACGAGATCGAAGCCGTGATTCTGGAGCGCGATCTCGGCCTCCCCGGTCCGACGGCGATGATGGGCGAGCTCGCGCGCGTGAGGAGCTGCCTTGGCTGGGCATAGCCTGACGATCGCGATTGCCCACCTGCTCAGCGACCGGCGGCTGCGCCTGGAGTTCTCGCAGGATCGGCTCAGGGTCGCCGCGGCGCTCGACCTGCCGCCTGCCGATCGCGATCTCCTCATCGCGATCGACGTGGCCTCGCTGAATCAGCAGGCGGATGCGCTCGTGGCCAAGAGACGAGCGGAGGTCGCCCGGATCATTCCGGAGACCTGGACGCGATTGGGTCCCGAGGCACGCGCCTGTTTCGATGACTTCGCCGTGACCTGCTGGCCGTCGGGCCACCTGCGGCATCCGCACGACGCGCTCGCATTTCTCGAACACCTCACCTCGAGGAATCTCCCGTGCGATCGCATCGAGAAGCTTCGCCTCGAAACGCGGCTCTCGAATGCGCGCCGTCGCATCGCGGTGACGGCGAAGGCGGGACGCTGGCGGCTGCCGGCTCTCTACGTCGCCTGGCGGCGCGCCGATGCCTGGCACGAGCGGCTGTTTCATCTCGGCCCGCCCAGCCGGGCTCAGAAGGTCAAGGTTCGCTATCGGCGCAGCAGATATCCGTGATCGCGACCCGACAGATCGCGATAGCGGCCGACGATTTCGCCTTTGTCGTTGATGTCCGTGGCCACGGTGTCCGTCGTGTCCGGAAAATCGATGGTCGTGAAGCCGCTCGAGTCCATGACGAACCCGCGCGTCTTGCCGCCGCTGAGGTACTGACCGACGACCTCACGCCAGGCGTTGAGGCCCGCCCCGCTCTGCGCCGCGCCCGTCGAACTGGCTCCCGGAACGTCGATCGACGTGAACTGACCGCCGGACAACAGGAACATGTGAAAGGCCCCGTTCGCCTGGTACCGTCCCACCACGTCGCCGTGACGGCTGATGTCGAGCGCCGCCGTCAGTGTGCCGCCGGGGTACTGGAACGACGTGAACTGGCCACCACTGTAGAGAAACGCGTGACTCACGCCGGCGCCATCTCGGTAGCTGCCCACGACCTCACCCGAGTCGTTGATGCCCGCCGGCGTGGTCCCGAGCGCGCCCGGGTAGTCGAGCTTGCTGTACCAGCCATTGCGGTACACGAAACCGGACAAGCGACTGCCCATCAGCCACTGGTAGATCCCGACGATTTCACCGGCATCGTTGATCTTCGCGAAGCTGGAAAAGAAGGCGCCGGTGACATCGAGCGGCGTGTATTCGTCGCGGCTGACGTCGTACACGAAGCCGTGAAAGCTGCCGTCATCGAGGATGTAGAGCCCGGACACCATCCCGAGCTCGTTGACCCCGAACGGGCGCGTGTCGCGGGCGCCCGGGTAGTTGATCGGAACCATCTCGTCGTAGATGGTGGCGCCCCGTGGCACCGGGATCGCGATGATGGCGAGCATGGCCGCCGTGAGCATCACCCGCATCTTCCACCCGTGCATGACAACCCTCCTTCTCGAGGAGCGACTCGGCCCTCACGTAAGACCGCGAGAAATCCGGGAAAACGTGCTCACGGGCGATGGCCATTGACTGGACGGCCGGACCCCGCCCAACATAGGCGGTTCGGAGACGACAACCTGGCTCCCGGCTCACGAAGTGACAGCGCTGCTCCAGGCCTGGAGCGCAGGCGATACGGCCGCGCGCGACCAGCTCGTGCCCCTCGTGTATCAAGAGCTTCGCCGCCGCGCGGCGGCGCGGTTGCGGCGTGAGCGTCCCGGTCACACGCTGCAGCCGACCGCGCTCGTGAACGAGGCCTACCTGCGGCTGATCGACCAGACGCGTGCCGACTGGAAGGATCGCGCGCAGTTCTTCCGAATCGCGTCCGAGATCATGAGAAGGATTCTCGTCGACCGCGCGCGCGCGCACCGGATGGCCAAGCGCTCGGGCCAGTGGGCCCGCGTGTCGCTCGATGACGCGGCCGCGCTCGCCGCCGGGATCGACGTCGAGGTGCTGGATCTCGATCGCGCGCTGACGCGCCTCGCGGCCCTCGCGCCGCGCAAGAGCCAGATCGCGGAGCTGCGGTTCTTCGCCGGCATGTCGCTCGAGGAGGCCGCCGACGCGCTGCAGGTTTCGCGGGCGACCGCCGAGCGCGACTGGCAGACCGCCCGCGCCTGGTTGTTCAAGGAGCTCTCGGGACAACGGACGCGCGATGACGCCTGAGCGCTTTCGCCAGGTGAGCGAGGTGTTTCACGCGGCACTCGGGCGCGAGGTCCCCGTCCGTACGCAGTTCGTGGATCAGGCGTGCGCCGGCGACGCCGCCCTGCGCGACGAGGTCCTGGCGATGCTGGACGCGCATCATGCGGCCGGACGGTTCGGTCGCGATCCGGTCGCGCTGCCCCTGCCTGACGACCGGCCGGTGATGGCCGAGGGCACGCCGCTCGGCCCGTACCGGATTCAGGCCGCGCTCGGCGCCGGCGGCATGGGCGAGGTCTACAAGGCGATCGACACACGGCTCGATCGCACGGTGGCGATCAAAGTGCTGCCCCGCGACGTGGCGTCCGATGCGGACTCGCGCCGGCGCTTCGAGCACGAAGCCCGGACCGTGGCGTCGCTCAGCCATCCTCACATCTGCCCCCTGTTCGATGTCGGCGAACAGGACGGCCAGTACTTCCTCGTGATGGAGTACCTCGAGGGCGAGACGCTGGCCAGCCGGCTCGCGTCCGGCGCCCTCCCGGTGCCGCTCGTCACGCGCTACGCCGTCGAGATCGCAGACGCGCTCGACAAGGCCCATCGTCGCGGGATCGTCCATCGGGACGTGAAACCCGGGAACATCATGCTCACCTCGACGGGCGCGCGGCTGCTCGACTTCGGGCTGGCGAAGCTCCACCCTCGCCGGGTCGCCGGCGTCGAGGGTTTCTCGACCGTCACCGCCACCAGCCCGCCGCTCACGGGCCGAGGCAGTCTCGTCGGGACCATTCCGTACATGGCGCCCGAGCAGTTGCAGGGCAGGGAGGCCGACGCCCGGACGGACATCTTCGCGTTCGGCGCCGTGATCTACGAGATGCTCACCGGCGCGCGTGCGTTCGACGCGCCGACCCAGGCCGGTCTGATTGGCGCGATCCTGAAAGACGAGGTGCCGCCGGCGCGAGAGCGGCAGCCGCTGGCGCCGCCCGCATTGGACCGCGCGATCCAGCGATGCCTGGCCAAGGATCCCGAAGAACGCTGGCAGTCGGCGGCCGATCTCAGGTACGAGCTGCACCGCATCTCGACGGAACCTGCGCGGGAGACGTCCGCGCCCGCTGCTGTGGGCCGAATCGATCCTCGCGGACGGCGGATGTCGCTGGGGTGGGCGGCCGTTGGGTTGGCGGTTGGAATCGCAGGCACCGCGCTCCTGCTGATGAACTTGCGTGACGGCAGTCCCGGTACCGGTCAAACGAACAAGTTCTCCGTCACGCTCCCGGCCGGACTTCGGCTCCCGCCCAGGGCAACGATGTCGGTGCCACTTGCCCTCTCGCCTGACGGACAACGGCTCGTGTTTTCTGCGGCGGACGCCGACGACAACATCCGGCTCTACGTCCGTGAACTGAACGAGCTCGAGATCCGCGCGCTGCCGGGTACGGAAGGCGGCGCTGGTCCGTTCTTTTCTCCAGATGGCCAGTGGGTCGGCTTCGCCGCGGGCGGCGCGTTGAAGAAGATCCCGCTCGCCGGCGGAACGGCCGTCACGATTGGCGACAACATCGTGGACGACCAGTTCGGCGGCGCCAGTTGGAGCACGTCGGACACGATTGTCTTCTCTCCAACCCGCATCGCCGGGCTGTCGTCGATCCCGGCGAGCGGCGGCATCCCCAGGCCGGTGACGACGCCGGACGCTCAGTCATCGGAAGTCAGTCACTTCCTCCCGCAGTTCCTGCCCGGCGGCCACGCGGTGCTGTACAGCGTGCGGTCCGGGCTGAATACCGCGCCTTCCCGTGTCGAAGTGGTCACGCTCGACTCCGGCGAGCGCCGCGTGATCGCCGAAGCCGGGATCAGCGCGCGATACGCATCGACCGGTCATTTGATCTATGGCGGAGACGGCCTGGTCGCCGGATCGATCTGGGCCGTGCCGTTCGACACGAGCACGCGGCGTCCCGCGGGCCAGGAGGTCCGGGTCGGCGATTCGCTCCTCGCGCCGGGAGGGCTGGCCTATTTCGCGTTGTCCGGGAGCGGAACGCTGGCGCTCGTGCCGAAGGGCGGACGCGATCCGGAACAGCTGGTGTGGATCACGAGCGCGGGTGAGAGCACGCTCGCAGACACGCCCGGGAACTTCAATTTTCCCCGTCTCTCGCCGGACGGGAAACGACTGGCCGTCACCAATCAACGGGGCGGCGATCTCCGCTCGGGGATCTGGGTGCTGGATCTGGATCGGCCGCATTCGCCGGTGCTGTTCTCGAGCCAGAGCAACAACGATCACCTTCCGGTATGGACGCGCGACGGCACGCGGCTGGTCTTCAGCTCGTTGCGCGACGGCGACAAGCGCAACGGCCCGGCCAATCTTTACTGGAAGCGCGCCGGCGATCCCGGCGAAGCCGAGCGGCTGACGAAGAGCGATCACCACCAGGATCCCGGCTCGTGGTCACCCGACGGCCAGCTCCTCGTGTTCGCCGAGCAGCATCCGCAAACGATCCAGGACATCTGGGTGCTCGACATGAGAGATCGGACGACGCGCCCGTTCCTCAGGACGCCGGCGCGAGAGCGGCACCCGATGATCTCTCCCGACGGTCGATGGCTGGCTTACGCGTCCGGAGAGTCGGGATCGGAAGAAGTCTACGTCCAGGCGTTCCCTGGCGGCGGGCAGGTGCAGCGGATTTCGGACAAGGGCGGCAACGAGCCGCTCTGGGCGCACGACGGCACGCGGTTGTTCTACCGGCGGCCTGACGCGGTCGTCGCGGTGTCCGTCACCTCCGGTCCGACGCTTGTGGTCGGCACGGCCGACGTGCTCGTGCAAGGCGCCTACGATCGCGCCGCGGGCGCCGGCGCCCCGAACTACGAGGTGGCCCGCGACGGACGGTTCCTGATGGTGCGACGCAATGAAGTCACGTCCACCGCAGACACGCGTATCGATATCGTCGTCAACTGGTTCACGGAGCTGGCGGCGCGTCTCCGGACGAAGTGAGCGCTGCGCGCGGAGTGCCGTCGGCGGGCGTCCGTCATTTCACAGGAAACTTCGCATCGGCCTTGATCTCCCGAATCTGGAGGATGTGCCGCTGCTCGTGCGTGGAGATCAACAGCGCCCACTGATAGGCGTCGCACCCCTGCCGATCGACGTAGCGGTTCCGGAGGTCGTCCTTCGTTGTCTTCACGTATTGCAGCAGCCGCGCGTGGTGCTTGCGATAGTCGGCGAGGCCCGCCTTCAGATCGCGCAGCTGGCCCTTCGGGATCTCCGGCGGGATCGCCTTTTCCCGGTTGGTCCGATCGATGCCGTACCAGAGCAGGTCGTCATCCTGACTCGAGACGATGCGCTTCGTCGGCTTCGACTGCACGGCTTTCTGCAAATCGTCCCAGTAGATCTGACCGACCATCACGAGGTGTTCGACCACCTCCAGGATGGTCCAGCTGCCGGCTGCCGGACGAAACTCGAGCTGCGCCTGCGAGAGGCTCGATACTTCGCCGAGGAACCAGCTCGACGTCATCTCGAGGTGCGATGCGAGGCGCTGTCGTTCGAGCGGGGTGATCTCGGTGAGGGCTGGAGACGCGCTCAGGGACAGCAACAGGGCGGACACGAACGCTGACGTGCGCATGATGTCGCTCCGGGTCTTGAAGCAGCGTACACTACCGCCGCTTCCTCGAGGGATCTATGTCCCGTTCAGCGACGTTTGCCAATCTCCGCCGGCTCGTCAGGATCGCACGCTACTGTGATGCCCACGGGCTTCCAACCGCAGAGGGACTCGAGCAGTTCCGGGCGCAGGAAGCCGTGGATGTGTCGAAGACGTTCGACCGGCGCGAGTGGCTGGAACGAATGGGCCGGATCGCTGCGGCAAGCGCCGTCGCGTCAGTCGCCGCGCCAGTCCGTTACCTCGGCGCGCTGTCGAGCGCGCAGCCGAGCGTGAGCGTCGGGATCGTCGGCGGCGGGCTGGCCGGTCTCGCCTGCGCCGATCGTTTGAAGGACGGCGGGATCCGCGCGGCGGTCTACGAGGCCGGCGGCCGGACCGGCGGCCGGTGCGCGTCGCTTCGCGGCTTCTTTCCCGGCCAGGTCGCCGAGCGCGGCGGCGAGTTCATCGACACGTTGCACAAGACGATGCTCGGGTACGCGAAACGATTCAACCTGACGCTCGAAGACGTCAACAAGGCGCCTGGAGACGTCCGGTATTTCTTCGACGGACAGGCCTGGCCCGAATCGATCGTGGTCGATCAGTTTCGCGAGTTCGTCGATGCCATGCGCGACGACCTGCGCCGGCTCTCGAGAGAGGTGACGGCGGCAGACCACTCCGCCGCCGACGTTCAACTCGACAACACCGACCTGCTGGCGTACCTCGAAGGCGACAACGCCGGTCATCTCGTCGCCGGGCCCGTCGTCAAAGCGGCCATCGTCCAGGCCTACATCGCCGAGTACGGCCTCGCGCCCTCGCAGCAGAGCTGCCTGAACTTCCTGCTCTTCATCCACGCCGACCGGCGCTCGAAGTTCACGCCGTTCGGCGTGTTCAGCGACGAGCGCTATCACGTCCTCGACGGCAACGACCGCATCGTCGACGGGCTCACGAACGCGGTGGGCGGACAGATCGAGCTCGGCATGGAGCTCGTCCGCGTCCGCCGGACGCCGGCCGGCGCCGTCGAGCTGACGTTCAGGAGAGGCGCCGAGACCCTCGTCAGGACACACGACGTCGTCGTGCTTGCGATTCCGTTTACGGTGTTGCGAGCGGTGGAGCTCGATGCGAACCTCGCGCTCTCGGCCGCCAAGCGTCATGCGATCGACGCGCTCGGGTACGGCACGAACGCGAAGATGATGGTGGGGTTCTCGGCACGGCCGTGGGCGACGCTCGGCAGCAACGGCAGCTCGTACTCGGATCTCGCGGATCATCAGGCGACGTGGGAGACCAACCCGGCGCGCGCGCAGCCAACGCGGGCGATTCTGACCGACTATTCCGGCGCGGCTCGCGGCGCCTCGCTCAATCTTCAGACGCCGCAAGCGGCGGCCGAAGCGTTCCTGGCCGATCTCGACGAGGTGTTTCCCGGCGCCGGCGCCGCGGCGACGCGGATCGGCGGCCAGCTCCGGGTGCACCTCGAACACTGGCCGTCGAATCCGCTCACGCGCGGCAGCTACACCTGCTTACCGGCCCGGACAGTTCACCTCGATCGCCGGTCTCGAGGGTGAACCCGCCGGGCCGCTGTATTTCGCCGGAGAGCACGCCAACTCCTTCTACGAGTTTCAGGGCTTCATGGAAGGCGCGGTGCTCTCCGGCATTCAGGCCGCCGTCGACATCCTGCGGACCGCGAAGCAAGGCCGCGTCGCCTGGGCCGTTCTCACTTCCGCGTAGAGCAAAACCGGCTTCGATCACGAGACATCCGGCCGACTTGAGCGTGTTGCTCGCCACAGGAGAGTGAGAACGGCCCTAGTTCAGCGGCGTGGCCACGTTGGCCAGCACGTACGCGACGATCTCGGCGGTGCGGTCGCGCGAAGACTGCATGGCAAACCGGTAGTGAATGCCGGACCAGATTCGCGCCTCGAATGCTTCGTCGGCCGCGGCGACGTAGCTCGGGAAGCTTCGCACCACGCCCGGGAATCCTTCCGAAGTGCCACTGACGGGCGTGTTGGCGCCGAAGAACGTCGTGAGGACGGCATATGACGATCCGGCGATGCTCTGGTGACCTGAATCGTAGTCGGGATACGGCGGCGTCACGAGCAGAGGCGTCCAGGTCGGAAACGGCGACGTCCCGGGATTGCCGTCCGTGTCCGCCAGCCGAATCGCGGTGATCGGCCGCCAGAACATGAAGAAGAGCTTCGAGTCCCAGCACGAGATGGCGGAGTCGGCCGCCGCGATGTTCAGGAGCGCGAACAGCCTGGCGTTGTCCAGGAGCGTCAGTTGTCGCGCGAGCGACTCGGTGGTCGCGGCGCGGTTCCAGTAGCCAATCGCCGTCCCTGCCCAGAAGCGCGCCGACGTCGTCTGATCGGCGGTTCGTACTGCGCTGTTCAGCTCGCCGACGAGGCGCACTTCCTCGACGTTGGCTGCGTACTCCGCGCTCGACAGCGCCGGCGGCCCGGCGTTCCGGTAGCTCCAGGGCTGGGGGATGGCGAAGGGCGTCGTGGTCGCCACCGACACGAACGCCATCGGCAATCCGGGCAGTTCCGGATCGCCGGGATTCGCGCCTGGCCGAGGCGTCGGACGCCACTGCCCCGGATTCATGCCGCCGACCACCGGGGGCGGGACTACATTGAAGCCATCGTTGACGCGCCACATGATGATTTCCATCGCGACCTGCCGGCCCCAGGCGACACCGGCAGCGATTGCCTGCGCGTCCTCGACCGCGGCGATCGCGTCGAGGGAGGCCTGGCGGTCGACCAGCAGCGCCGCGTATTGCGCCGGGAAGAGCTTCGCGAGCGAGATGAACGCGGCTTCGACCACGGCCGCACGTCTCGAGGCGCCGGCGGGCGGCGCCGGATTGTGGACTCGAATCTGCGTGTAGCGCTGATCGATGCCGTTCAGCGCATCGAAGATCGCCACGTGCATGATGGCCGCGACGCGCGGCTGAACCGGGCCGCCGGTTGCGCCGAGCCGGATCGCGCGAAGCATCACGTCGTTCCAGTACCTCACTTCGTCGGCCGTGGCGCTCTTGACCGTCACGCCAGTCAACGCCGCCACGAAGAGCACGATTGCCGTCACCTTCCGCATAAACCCTCCTCTTGCGAAGCGCCGAGTCACTCGACACTCGTCAGCTGGGACGGGCACTGTAGCAAGATCGTTCCGATTTGCCGCTGAGGGAACGATGGGTTTTCGATGGGGATTCTGTAGGTCGAACCGGCCCGCGCCCTTATTGCCCTTTCAGCGCGTTCGTGAGTACAGATATCCTCGCTGCGCTGGTTTGAACGCGAACCCGTCCGTCCGCACCTTGAAAGCGCCCCAGATCCTGATGCGCTCGGGCGCGCGCTCATCGGGTTCCATCATCACCTTCGTGACGATCGCGTAAATGCCGGTCACATCGCTGCCGTCGACGACAGCCGTGCTCGCGAGCAGGACGCCGACTAGAGCGGCCGGAACGAGTTTCAGGGGTTTCATGCCGTTGTCTCCGCCAGCATGCTCCTTTTTCATGGGCCGATCAACGCTTAGCCCAGGTGCCGTCAGGATCGTGCGGCGCCGGTCCAGGATCGCCGGTTATGGAGTGTACGCGTGCGAGCCGATCGCCAGGCACACGCACATCGTCGTGTACGACGGCGAACGGATCTCGCCCCGTGAGAGCGAGCGCCGTGAAGCGCGGCAACTGCCGCGCGGGTGGATCTGGTGTTTCACGGTGGACGAGCGCACTGTCGTAGACGCCTCGGTCGGCGGCAATCGGGCGCGGTTCATCAACCACTCCTGCCGGCCGAACTGCTACAGCGAGATCGTGGACGGCGTGATCTGGATCAGCGCCGCGCGCGACATCAAGCCGGGCGAGGAGCTGACGTACGACTACAACACCCGCGGCGTCGCGGGTATTCCGTGCCGGTGCCGGCCGGGGTGCCGGACGATGCTCTAGAAATGGACTCGCTTCGGGCCCTTCGTGGTGAGACGGCGGCCAGATTAGGATCAGCGGATGTCCGATCCCGCGGCGCACGTGGCCGTCACTCGAACGAACCCCGCCGACGTCGCCCAGCGCCAGATCATCGTCTCGATCGACGGCGGACCGAAGAAGACGCTGCTCTTCGGCGAGTCCGCGACGTTCGACGTCGAGCCGGGCGAGCACAAGCTGCGCGCGCACAACACGCTCGTCTGGAAGACGGTCCGTTTCGAGATCGCGGCCGGTGAGAACGTGACGTTCATGGTCACGAACAAGGCCAGCCGCTGGACGCTCGGGTTTCTCGCCGTGCTCGGCGCGGGGCCGCTGTACCTCTCGGTCGAGCGCGTCAAGGACGCGTGAGCCGGCCGGTCACTCGCGAGGTCTGTTCCAGTCCTCGACGCGGAGGCCCGGTACCCGGGTCATGTGGTCGAGATCGGCCGTGACGAGCGTCGCCTCCTGAGCGAGGGCGTGCGCGGCGATGGCCGCATCGAAATCCTCAATCCGCGTACCGCGCCGTTCGAGCGTCGCTTTGATGCGGCCGTACATCTGGCTGACCAGATCGGTCCACTCGACTCGAGGAAGCTCAACGCAGAGTAGATCGAAGCGCGCCTGCAACGCGGTCCGGCGTCTGGAGCGCGGCAGGCGCTCGATGCCAAACGCAAGCTCAGCCAGCACGGGTTGAGGCACGGCGACATCTGCCGGCTCGGTGGCCGCCAAGCGTTCGACGACCAACGCGCTGCCCTTCATGAGCGCTGAGACGGCGTTCGTGTCCAGGACGTACGTCACAGGTCGTGCGGTGGTTTCGAGCGCCGCGCCTGCTTCACGGCCGCCGCGAGCTCATCGACCGCCGCTGCGGTTTCGCGGTCCACGTTCCGCAGTTGATGGATGAACTCCGGCGCCCAGCCGGAAGGCTCGGTGACGGCCCGCTCCAGGGCACGCACGATGAGCCGATTCCGGCTGACGCCGAGGGCTTTCGCCCGGCGGTCGACCGACTTCAGCAACGCAGCAGGAATATGCACGGTCGTGGGCATGAATATATTCGTAAATATATCATACCCAATCGCGTCGCCGCCCGGATCGGCTGCCTGCCATAGCCCTGCGAGATCCCGCCAAGACAAACGCTACGGCCTCGCGCAAGCGCTGACAGCGGCCCGATTGGGGTCGACGCCAGTGTAGTGCAACTCCCACGTACGGCACGTCGTGACTTCACCTGCATAGCCTGCGACATCCCGCCAAGACAAACGCTACGGCCTCGATGCGCAAGCGCTGACAGCAGCCCGATTGGAGTCGACGCCTGTGTAGGGCAACTCCCACGTACGGCACGACGGGACAGCAAATCGAGATTCGGAGAATCCGCGCTCGCCGATTGGCAAAGGATTCGCAAGGATGGCTCCCGTTTTTCTCGAGGAGCCCCATCATGCCGATGACCGTCTCGAAACCACGGCCGAGAACACCTGGCGGCCACGTTCTCTTCGTAATCCCCCACTTCTGATTCTAATCCCGGCCTCTCGGCCACGGCCGAGAACAGCTAACCCCGCCGTCCCGGCCGCCCTCCCGGACATTGCTCCGATCGTGCCGATCATGCGAACCCCGGGAGGCGTCGCCGGAACGCGTCGCGGAAGACATCGCTTCCGATCGCCGAGATTCAGAGGAGGCGTACGCGCTGCTAACCCCGCCGTCCCGGCCGCCCTCCCGGACATTGCTCCGATCGTGCCGATCCTGCGAATCACCCGGGAGGCGTCGCCGGAACGAGTCGCGGAAGGTATCCTTCCGATCGCGGAGATTCAGGAGGAGGCGTACGCGCTGTTCCTCGGCCGTGTTCCTCGCCCGGGGCGGCGAACACGGACATGATCTCGACGACTGGCTTGCCGCCGAGACGCTGGTGAGGGAGCGACGGCGGAACCCGAGGGCCTAGGGCCGTGCTGAAGTAGAACTAGCCGGCTCGATCATGCACCAGCACGTCAGCCACCCAGTCGAGCTTCTCGCGCAAGTGACTTCGAACCTGGCGTGCGATCTCGTGTGACTCGGCCACCGTCATCGACGGATCGACCTCGATGTGAATGTCCACGTGGTACTTGAAGCCGGTCCTTCTCGCGTACGTCTTGTCCACGCCGATGACCCCAGGGACTTCCGTCGCCGCCTCGCGGACGCGCGCGATCTGATCTTCGTCGGGCATCGTGTCCATCAAGGCCAGCGACGCGTCGCGCAACACGCGCACGCCCGTCACGATGACGACGACGCCGACGGCAAACCCGCCGTAATGATCGGCGGCAAGAAACCGGTTGCTGTCGTAGATCGCGAGCGCAACGGCAGTGAGCGCGACGACGGTGGCGAGGATGTCAACGGTGTCGTTCCAGGCGTCGGCGACCAGAGACTGACTCAGAATCCGGCGGCCGACGCGGAACTTGATCGCCGACATGCCGCCGCGAATGACAATGGCGGTGACGAGCACGGCGATCGCGAGACTCGACGGCGGCGGATGCCGCTCGCCGACGGCCTGGAGTGAGTTCCAGCAGATGCCGGTGCCGCTTCCCGCGAGGATCAACCCGACCACGAACGCCGCCAGCGTCTCGACGCGTCCGTGCCCGTAGGGGTGATTGGCATCGGCCGGCTTGACCGCCACGATCATCCCGATCAGGACCACGGTGGACGCGAGGACATCGCCGGCGAACTCGACGCCGATCGCCACGACCGACGTCGATCTGACCAGCAGACCGACGATGATGTTCAGCGTGGCGAGTCCGGCGCTCGCCCCGATGCTCGCAAGAGCGATGCGCCTGCCCGTCCGAAGGTCCGCATCAGGAGTCGAAGGCATTTGCGGCCGATTTCACCCACTATAGTCGACGCCGCACGCTCCCCCAGACGCGTTGCCGCGCGACGCCGCGGTTCTTTCACACAACCAATCCGCGCGTCCCTCGCGTTTTGCCTATAGGATAGGCCTCTCTACTTCAATCCGGCTCGCAGCTCTCCGGAGGGCCGACATGAGGATCCTCGCCGCGCTGGCTTTTCTGGTCGTCATTGGGGCCACCCTGTGGCTCAGCCAGCAACTGATGGTCCGTTTGCTCCGCAATCTTGGGCGCGGCAAGCGGGAATTGCTCGTCAACTTCCTGATTGGCACCGCAACTCTCGTCCTGCAGTTCGTCGCCTTCTGGCTGCTGACCGGGCGCTTTCCGGGCTTTCTTGTTCTGCTGCTCGTCGCCGGCTCGCTGGTGTCCGTCCTGATTCACGAGATGCTCGGCGCCATCGGCGGCTTCGGATTGCAGGAGACCAAGGAGAAGGTCGCGGCGCTGGGCGCGATCTGGGGCGTCCAGAATCCGGTGGTCGGCTGCATCCTGTCGGTCATCGGTTTGATCTACCTCGTCGTCCAGACCGTCGGATCGCTCTGGATCTTTTTCAGTCACCCGCGAGGAAGCGATGTTGCCGTCGGCTGGATTGCGCTGCTCCTGTTCATCGGGCCACGCCTCGTGCATTTTCCCGTGCAGATGGCCGCCGTCTGGCCCCTCGTGACGTCCGAGTTCGTGGACAACGACCTGCGAAACACGTCCCTCTCCTCCCAGTTCGCGTCGATGATCACTTTCACGATCATCTGCGTGTACCCATTCATTCTGTTTCGAGAACCGATGGCTGCTGCGGTCGGACAGGTGCCGCCCCTGTGGCTGCTGCTGTCGATCCCGGTGTTTCTGTTCCTGCTCCTCGGACTCGTTCCGTACTTCCTCGGGAGCTACCGGTTTCGCGCTCAGGCCAACGCGCTGCTCCGCTGGCGGCGTCAGTGGTTGACCGATGCGCTGCCTGCCGTTCGCCTTCCGCCGGAGCTGCGCGGCCCGACGCTCGAAGGGAAGCTCCAGCAACTCAAAGACGAGATCAGCCGCCGGATTGAAGAGAATCGGTTGCTGCGCCTGTACCGCCAGTACTTTCCCGACGAGATGGATTCGGAGGATCCGGCCGACGGCGAGCCCGCCGCCCAGATCGCACAACACGCGGGAGGCGGAGTCGACTTTGGCGCTGTCGTTCCCTCAGCACCGCCGGTGAGCGTGGCGCTGGTGACACCGGAGGCCCAACGCGAGTCGGCCGAGTTGAACCAGGTGAAGAAGGCGCTCGCCTACATCCGCCGGCGCGGGTTGCCGCCGCGGGCCCAATCCAACGACATTGCCGGCAGCATGCTGAACATCCTGGCGCGATACCGGGAGCGGCTTGTCGAGTGGGACGTCGGGTTCCGCGAGATTCGCGCGCTGCTCGATCTCTATGCCGCGATGCTCAAGGCGCGGCTGCACGATCTGTCGGCGTACATGGAGGCGCAGCTGAAGAACATCAACGAGGACCTGGCGGCCGTGCGCGGCTCGTCACGATGGGCGGTCGGGTCGCTGATCACCGGCCTGTCGACGGTGCTGGTCGCGGTCCTGAAGGCGTATCAGGAGGAGATACTGGCCATAATTGTCAAAGTGATCGGTGCCTGACCACTGACGCCGGCCAATACCGGCGTGGGAGGATGAGAGATGCAACGGAGTCCGTCCGTCCCCGTGAGGCTCCCCGGCCCCGCGATCGTGATCCTGGCCGTGGCGTTGTGCCTGGCTTTCGCCGTTCCGTCCCGTGCCCGCGCGCAGGCCGTCACCGGCACGCTGCTCGGGAACATCGTCGATTCCAGCGGCGCGTCCGTTCCCGGCGCGACCGTCACCGCCCTCGAAGTCAAGACCAACATCCGCCGGACGAGCACGACCAACGAGGCGGGGTTCTATATCTTCGCGAGCCTTCAGAACGGCACGTTCAACGTGGAAGCCGAGCTCACGGGCTTCAGAAAGGCCGTGCGCTCGGACGTCCGGGTCGACGTCAACACCACCGTGCGCGTCGACATGAAGCTGGAGCTCGGACAGCTCACCGAGGCCGTCACGGTCGCGGCCGAGACGACCGCTGCTGCAGACGGACCGCACCGACACCGGGCGCCTCATCGAGTCGAAGATGGTGACGGACATCCCGCTCACCTTCAACCGCAACTTCCAGAGCATTCTCGTGACGGTGCCGGGATCGACCCGGCCGCATCGCGAGCACTCGCAGTTCTTCAACTCGCAGGACTCGCTCGCGGTCGAAGTGAACGGGCAGCCCCGGCTGGCGAACAACACGCTCATCGAGGGGCTCGACAACAACCACAAGACCGGGCTGCTTCAGGTGATCATCCCGGCGGCCGATGCGCTCGAGACCGTCAGCGTCTCGACGAGCAACTACGACGCGGAGTTCGGCCGGTCGGGCGGCGCCGTCACGAACGTGACGCTCAAGTCCGGCACGAACGAGCTCCGGGGCAGCGGCTTCTTCTTCGGCAACACCGACAGCACCATCGCGAAAGATCCGCTGACCGGCGTCAAGGCGCCCACCAAGTTCGCCAACGGCGGCGTCACGATCGGCGGACCGGTCGTCCGCAACAAGGTGTTCTTCTTCGGCGACTACCAGCGGACGATGGACAACGGCGGGTACGTCGTGCGCGCCACCGTGCCGACGCCGGCGATGCGGAACGGCGACTTCAGCGCGGTCGCGCAGCGCATCTACGATCCGTTCACCGGCGCCGTGAACGGCAGCGGGCGCGTCCCGTTCGAGAACAACCAGATCCCGCAGGATCGCATCAGTCCGATCGCGCGGGATCTGCTGTCCTTCATCCCGCTTCCCAATATTGCGGATGCGCCGCTCGGCCAGAACAACTACGTGAAGCCGCAGACGCGCGAAAAGACCACCGACGGCTTCGACGTGAAGATCAATCACACGCTCAGCGACCGGGACCAGATGTCGTATCGCGTCAGCTTCATGCGGCCCGTCGTGTTCGATCCGGGTCTCTACGGCATCTACGGCGGGCCGGCCAACGGCGGATTCGCGGGGACGGGTACGAACACGAGCTCGAGCACGGCGATCACCTGGACGCGCGTGTTCAGCCCGACGACGGTCTTCGATGTTCGTGGCGGGCTGAACTACTACCACAACGTGACGTCGACCGAAGGGCACGGGTTGACGACGAGCACGGACATCGGGATTCCTGGCGCGAATCTCGACGAGTACACGAGCGGGATCTCACAGATCAGCGTCGGCGGCTACTCGGATCCCGTCCTCGGGTTCTCCGCCAGCCAGCCGTGGGATCGCTCCGAGCAGACCTGGAACATCGCGACGACCCTGACGAAGCTCAAGGGCACGCATACGCTCAAGTTCGGCGGCGAGTGGCGGAAGAACCGGGACGTGCTGCTGCAGACGCAGGACGCGGGCGGGCCGCGCGGCCGCTTCAACTTCACCGCGTCGGGCACGGGCCTGCCGAGCGAATCGAACACGCTCAGCGGTGTCGCCAACTCCCTCGCATCATTGCTGCTCGACTGGCCGGCCAGTGTCACGCGCGACCTCAAGGTCATCGACGAGCCCGGCACGCGACACTGGGCGATTTCCGGCTTCATCCACGACAAGTGGCAGGCGCTGCCGAACGTGACCGTGGATCTCGGACTGCGGTGGGAGTACTACGACCCGCTGCAGGGGATCGAGGGACAGGGCACGCTGGCGAACTACGATCCGGGGACGAACACGATCCGGGTGGCCGGCTACGGCGACACCGACCACGCGCTCAACGTGAAGAAGACCTTCACGAACTTCGCGCCGCGCACGGGCGTGTCGTGGCGCCTCGACGACCTGACCGTCGTGCGCGGCGGCTACGGCGTCGGGATCATTCCGTTCCCGGACAACCGGTATGCGTTCAACTATCCGGTGAAGCAGAACTACTCGGGCACGGTGCCCAACGGGTTCCAGCGCGCCGGCACGATGGCCGTCGGGTTCCCTGCGCCGGCGCTGTTTCCGATCCCGAGCGACGGCGTGATTCCGGTGACGAGCACGATCCTCAACTCGACGTTCGACGTGATTCCACCGGAGCTCCGGGAAGGGACGCTCCACTCCTGGAACGTCGCGTTCCAGCGCCAGTTGCCGTACCTGCTCACGGCCGAGATCGCGTACGTCGGCAATCGCGGCGTCGATCTCGTGATGGACGTGGACGGCAACGCGAGCATGGTCTACGGATCCGGCAACAACGGCCGGGAGCAGTTCGCCCAGTTCAACCGCACCGGGACGTCGCGCACGCGCACGAACGACGGCAAGTCGCGCTACCACGGCCTGCAGGTAAAAGTGGATCGCCGCTTCCGCAGCGGGTTCATGGTGACGAATTCGTACACCTTGAGCCGTTCGTGGGATTACGTGAACGAGAACACGACGATCGGCACGCCGATCGATCGCGAGCTGAGCTGGGGGCGGTCGAACTTCGATCGCAGGCACAGCTACGCGCTGAGCACGATCTACGAGCTGCCGTTCGGGCCGGGCAAACCGTGGCTGAACGAGGAGTCGGTGACGGCCTACATCCTCGGAGGCTGGCAGGTGAGCGCGCTGTTCGTCGCGCAGTCGGGCACGCCGCTCACGATCACCGGGAACGGCACGCTGCTCAACACGCCCGGGAACACGGCGTTCGCCAATCTCACGGGTGAGCACAAGGTGCTCGGCGGACTCGGGCCCGGCAAGCTGTACTTCGATCCGACCGTGTACTCGCTGCCGGCGGCGGGCCAGCAGGGCAATCTGCGCCGCAACGACGGCCCCGAGGGCCCGGGCTTCTGGCAGCTCGACCTGTCGATCTTCAAGCGGTTCCAGTTCGGCAACAACGCGCGCTACGCCGAGTTCCGCATCGACGCGTTCAATGCGCCGAATGCGGTTCGCTGGGGCAACCCCAGCACGGGATTCAGCACGGCGACCGGCAACACGTTCGGCCAGATCACCGGACTCGCCGGCCAGACCACGCAGCGGATGATCCGCTTTGGAGGACGAGTCGCGTTCTGATCACATCATGGTGCGGCGTGGGTCCGGGAAGGGGACGGTCCCTATCCCGGGCCCGCGCGCGACGCGTCGTCAGACCAGCGTCCTGAGCAGGACGGGCGCCGCCGCGACGCGGATCCCCTCAGGCGTCTGGTAGTCCCGCGTGCCCTGAGCGTGAATCTGCCAGGCCGGACACTTCGGAAACTTCGCATTCAGGTACCGCAGCGCCGGATCGACGGCGACGTCATCGAGCTTCGCCTCGACGATGAGGATCGGCTTGCGGCGGTCGGTGACGACGAAATCCACTTCACGCCCGTCGACGTCGCGGAAGTAGCGCAGCTCGAGGTCGAGCCCCTCGACGTCCTGACGATAGTGAACCCACTTGAGCAGGTGAATCGCGACCAGGTTCTCGAACGCGGCCCCGGGCGACGGCGCCAGCGTCCAGTCGAAGTGGTAGTGCTTGGGACTCTTCTTGATGGCGCGAACGAGCGGGTTACCGAACGGTGGGACGAGGACGACCGCATACAGCCGCTCGAGAAGCGTCACCCATCTGGTCAGCGTCTTATGGCTGACCTCCAGGTCTTCTCTCAGACTGTTGATGGACAACGGCGCGCCGACCAGTTCGGGCAGGCGAAGGGCGAGGAGCTCCAGGCGCCCGACGTCGTCAACGCGCTCGAGACTGACGAGCTCATCACGAATCAGCAGATTTCGATGTTCAGTCGACCAGCGTCTGGCCTGGCGTGCCGAGCCGCTGAAGAACGGTTCGGGGAACCCGCCGAGAGTGCGCAGGGCGCGCCAGTCGTCGGCCGATGTGACGCCGAGCTCAGCGACACTGAGCGGGTGCATTCGCAGGAGGTGATACCGGCCCTGCAGCGAATCGCCGCCGAACCGGTAGAACTCCAGACGAGCGCTCCCCGTCACGAGCACCCGCTGCCGCGCCGGCCGGCCGTCCCAGAGGCCCTTCAGGTAGTTGCGCCAGCCGCGGAACTTGTGCAGTTCATCGAAGACCCAGAAGGGCCCCGCGGGCAGCGTTCGCTTCAGAATGCGCTCGCGGTCCGCCGGCACGTCCCAGTTCAGGTAGCCGGCGCGCGCACCCGGGAGTGCCCGGGCGAAGGTCGTCTTGCCGACCTGGCGGGCTCCGGCGACGAACACCATTTTGTGCGCCAGGTCGCGCTGGGTCTGAGCCGTGAGGTACCGCCGCAGGGGGGCCATACTGACATTTTCACCTCTGATCAAATATGTTGGCAAGAGGTTTTGCCCTTGGGCAAAAACGTCTGCCAGTGCCCCAGGCCCGAGCAGGGGCCCGGCTACTCCGCGCGGAGGGCCGTCACAGGATCCACTGCAGTGGCACGGCGCACCGGCAGGTACGCCGCACACACTGAGACGACGAGCATCGTCAGGGCACAGCCGGCGTACGTTCGCGAGTCCAGGGGCGTGACGCCGTAGATGGAGCCTGCCAGGTACTTCGTGGTGAAGGCGGCCACCGCGCATCCGGCAAGGATGCCGGCGACGCCGAGCCCGATCGCCTGTCGCAGGACCAGACGGCCGACCTGACGGCGCGAGGCTCCGAGCGCCAGGCGGACGCCGAGCTCCTTCGTCCTGAGATGGACCCACCATCCGATCGTGGTCATCAACCCGATCGCCGCCAGTCCGACAGCGAGCGCCGCGAAGATCCCCAGCAGCCACGCGCCGAATCGCTGTCTCGACACGCGCTGGTTCACCCAGGTCGTCATGGGTCCGACTTCTTCGACCGGCAGGTCGGGGCGCAGCGCGCGGACGGCCGCGCGCAACTCGGCAGACACGGCCGCATCCGTCGGACCTGCGAATTCAGCCACGACGAACATCACCGGAATCGGGTTCTGCGCGTACGGAATGTACGCCTCAGGTCTCGGTGCGGTGCTGGACCCCAGGCTTCTCATGTTGCCGAACACACCCACGATGACACGCTCGACCGTCGGATCGTTCGGGCGCGATCCCGCTTTCACGCCAACCAGGCGGCCGACCACCCGGCCGTCGGGACTGATCCGCCGGGCGAGCACGTCGTTCACCATCGCGACCGGCATCGACGCGCTCGTGTCCTCTGCGGTGAACGCGCGGCCGGCGATCACCGGAATCTTCAGCAGGTCGAAGAACCCCGGTGTGGCGTAATTGGTGTTCGCGGTCACGGTCGATCCCTCGGAGGACCAGGTGGCGTTGCGCGAGGTGCCCCACATCGGGAGGTAGGTCGAGCCTGCGAGGCCGTGAATGCCCGGCGCCGTCGCGAGCCGATCGAACAGTTGTGTGAAGAACCGCGCGCTGGCATCAGGGGTCGTGCCCGCCAGCCTGACGAGGATGCTCGTCTTGCCGGCAGGGTCGAATCCCGGACTGGCCGGTCTCAGCGTCAGGAACGTCTGGATCATCAACGCCGCAGCGATGAGCACGACCATCGAGACGGCCACTTCGACGGCGACCAGCGTGCGGCGGGTCCATGTGCCCCGGCGCTCGGTTGCACGCGTCCCGCCGGCGATGTCCGCGCCCGGATTCAACCGTCGCATCTGTACCATCGGGATCAGCCCGGCGACGCTGCCGGAGACCAATGCGACACCGATGGCTGCGCCGAACACTCGCACGTTCAGTTCGATCTCGCCCAGGTGCGGCAGGTTGGCGGGCAGGAGAGAGATGATGGCGCCGAGCGTCAGGGCCGTCGCGACGAGTCCGGCGACGCCGCCGATGAGGCCGAGGAGCAGATTCTCCGTCAGCGCCTGGCGCATGAGTCGTCCGCGACTTGCGCCGAGCGCGAGCCGCAGTGCCAGTTCGCGACGGCGCGCGAGCGTGCGCTCCAGTTGCAGGCCGCCGACGTTGAAGCACGCGATGAGCAGCACACAGGCGACCGCCGCGACCAGCGCGTAAAACGCCGGGCGGAGATTCTGGAAGGTCGATGCCTCGAGTGAGAGCAGTCGGACGCCAGGAATCGCATGCGCCACGTCATCGATCGAGAAGCTGTTCCCGACGCGGGCGAACGCGTTCACGATGGCCGGCTTCTCGCAACCCTGGGCGCCGCCGCCGGCGATCTGGCGACCGAGCGGCAGCCAGGCCGCGACATCCGATCGCGTGTACGGCCCGTTGAAGCCCCGAGGCATGACGCCGATGACGGTCACCGGCGTCTGGTTGATGGCGAGCGGCGTGCCGAGGACGGCAGGGGATTCGCCGAGCCGGCGCCAGAAGTCGTAGCTCAGGACCATGACCGGGGCAGCGCCCGCGGCCTCCTCGGCCGCGTCGAACGTGCGTCCGATCCAGGGTCGTGTGCCGAGGACCGTGAACATCGACGCCGTCACGCATTCGACGTCGATCTGCTCTGGATCTCCACGTCCGGTCAGGATATGCGTGCCCGAGTCGAGGCCGGCAATCGACGCGAGCGGTCCTGGCGCTCGGACGAGCTCCTCGTACCGGTCGACGGGGAGGGCCGAGCTGAAACCGCCGGTTCTCATCGGCACTTGAACGATCGCGAGCTGACCTGAGTCCGGAAACGGTGACCGCAGCATGACGGCATCGATGACGCTGAACATGGCGGTGTTGACGCCCGTGCCAAGCGCGAGCATCAGGATCGCGGTCGCGCTGAACCCGGGGGTGCGGCGCATCGTGCGCACGACGTACTTGACGTCCATCCGTACGGCGCTCGCGTGCTCCCGGACAATCGCGCGCGCGAGGCTGGGCAGCTCGCGGCGGATGAGTCCCGATCGATCGCCGGCGTCGCGCCGCTCGGCGAGGTCGGCTTCGATGGCCGTTCCAAAGTCGGAGCGAAAATCAGCCGGCAGGAGACGAACGAGCGCGCGCAGCGTCCGATCGAGCAGGGACGGACGCGCCGGACTCATCGCGCGCCCTTTCTCAGCAGACGGGTCGACCGTGCTGCGGCGATCATGGCTTCGAGCCGCTCGGTTTCCGCGGTGACGACGTCGCGGCCGAACGGCGTCAGCCTGTAGTACCTGCGCCGCGCGTCGTCGCTCGGCGCCGGCTCGCGCCTGTTCGACTCGGCGACGAGGCCGTCCGCGAGGAGCCGCTTGAGAATGCCGTACAGCGTGCCGGTGCCGAGCTCGACCTGGCCCGCCGTCCGTGCCGAGACGTCCTTGATGATCGCGTAGCCATGCCGGTCGCGGTCGATCATCGCGACCAGCACGTGGAACATGGCCGACGTGAGGGGCAGGCAGTCAGCAGGTTTGCGCTGGGGACGGGCGGCCATACTACGTGACACACTACATCGTGTCACGACGCATTGCAAACGGCCCCGCGGCGGCCGTTCTATCTGCCGGGCCGCAACTTGAGTTTCGACGCTTCGAACGCCCGTGCCGTGATGCCCGCGCGGTACTCCGCCAGCTTCTTGCCGATCTCGATGACCTTGTTCATGTCGCGACAGATCGACGCCGTGAAGGCTCAGCAGGCCGGCCTTGCGGCGCTCCTCGGCGCGAATGAGCTTCGGATCGACGACGGCGATCTGCGCTTCGTAGTAGATGTCGTCGTGCATGCCGTTGCGCGTGTCGGTGCGCGCGTCGGCGGGGCTGCCCGGCGTCTTGTCGATCTGCGTGATGCCGAGCGTCTTCAGGAAGTCGTAGCTCCAGCGATCCTCGTCGTAGTACTCGGGCAGGAAGTGCACGCGCGCCGGGTCGGCCGCCCATTTCCTGTTGAGCGCCTCCGCGACGTTGCTCATGCCCGCCCTGGTTGCCGCCGCTGTCGCCGAGGAGGATGATGTCGACGAACCCGTGCGCCTTGTAGCTGCGGCAGATGTCGGTGAGCAGCGCTTCGTACGTCGCCGGCTCGAGGCTGATCGTGCCCGGGTAGCTCATGTGGCCGCCGGTCGTCGGATCGATCGCGCCCTTCGGGCACGAACTTCACGATCGGCGCGATGAGCGACTTCGGGATCGCCGTCGCGATGTACGGCAGCACGGTCTGCAGCACGAAGTTGTGCTTGCCGCCCGCGACGTACGGCCCGTTCTGCTCGACGCCGCCCGTGCCGATGATGATCGTCGTCGTGCCGGCCTTGACGAGGTCGCGCACCTCCATCCACGTCAGTTCCTCTGACCAGAGACTCTGCCCGGCCTCGATCGGCCGCGGCGGATCGAGCGGTTGCGGATCTTGTGCGACGATGGTGGGATTCATCCAAGCCTCCTTCGACTGGCCCCCATCAGGGAGCCGCTCTGGTGTACCTCTGACTGTTCATTCTTCCTGAGAGGTGCTCAATGTCTCGAGTGCGATTGCTTACTGGTGTGGCGATACTGGCGTGTTTTTCGAGTTCGGCGGTCCTGTCGGGCGAGCAGGCCGGTGATGCCACCATGGCGTCCGTGAAGACGACGTACGAAGTCGTCAAAGGCTACATCACGAAAGCAGCGGCGCAGGTGCCCGAGGACAAGTACCACGTATCAGCCGACGAAGGAAGTGCGGACCATGGGCCAGCTCTTCGGCCACATCGCCAACTCCAGCGGCATGATCTGCGGCACGGCGAGCGGCATGAAACCGCCCGCGGCGGGCGATGCCGAGAAGCTCGCGACGAAAGCAGAGCTCGTGAAAGCCGTGGCGGCCGGGTTCGCCGCATGCGACCACGCGTTCTCGATGATCACGGCCGCCAGCGCGAATGAACCAGTGGACTTGTTCGGGATGAAGCACACCCGGATCGGGGCGATGGCGTTCAACTCCGCCCATCTCTTCGAGCACTACGGCAACGTCGTCACGTACATGCGGATCAACGGCCTGGTCCCGCCGTCGTCTGGCGGGAAGTGATCGGCGCTCGAGCCTCGGCCGGCGCGCAGTCCGCCCACGGCCGGCCGTGGCCTGCGTCTTTCTTACCTGAGACGTCCATCTCAACCCCCGCCAACTGCCCGGAAAACTGAACCTCCGGCATGGTGTACAGCTTGCACTCCATGACTCTTCTTGGAGGGTGAGTGGCGCAGCGTCTGATCGAGCGGGCCGCCTGGGTCATCGGGGTCGTCGCGCTCACCGTCTGGGCGATTGTGTGGGCAGCCGGGAAAGCCGGCGCGCGACAGGAGCTGGATCGGTTCGCGGCCCTCGACTCGGCTCAGGCCAGCACGGCCGAACGCCGCGCGACGCCCGCCGTCAATCCTGACCTCCTGCTGTGGTCGCCCGATCGCATCCAGGCGTGGCGCGCGGCGCTAACGCATCAGGGCCCCCCACCGCTTGGCGTACTGCGGATTCAGCGGCTTCGAATCGAAGCGCCGATCCTGACAGGCACTGACGACTGGACGCTCAATCGGGCCGTCGGCCACATCGAAGGCACGGCACTGCCTGGCGCGACCGGTAACGCCGGCCTGGCAGGACACCGGGACAGCTTCTTCCGTGCGCTCAAGGACGTCGTCGTCGGCGATGTGGTCGAGCTCGTGACCACCACCAGCCTTGTGACGTACCGCGTCGAGCGCACGTGGATCGTCGTGCCCGATGACGTCTGGGTGCTCGATCCGACGGAGGCGGCCACCGTGACGCTCGTGACCTGCTATCCGTTCTACTTCGTCGGATCCGCGCCGCAGCGATTCATCGTCCGCGCGGTCCACGCGACAACAACGCCAAGAGTAAGTACTGGGAAATCGTAGAAAGGGGACATCATGCAGCAGTATCTACAACGACTCGGTGTCGTGATCGCGGTGGCACTGATCGCGTTCACCCCCGGGATCGCGCGAGCGCAACAGCAGAGCAAGTCAACCGAAGTGAGAACGTTCACGATCGTGGCGGTCGACGGCAACAAGGTGGTCGTCAGGGAGGGGACAAGCACGCGCGAATTGACGGTGCCGCCCGACTTCCGATTCACCGTGGAAGGCAAACAGGTGACGGTCGCCGAGGTGAAGCCGGGGATGACGGGCACGGCGACCATCACGACGACGACGACGGTCACGCCGGTCACGGTGACGGAAGTGAAAAACGGGGAAGTCGTCCAGGCGTCGGGCAATTCGATCCTGGTGAAGACCGAGAATGGCTATCGGATGTTCTCGCCGGGCGACGTCGAGAAGCGCGGCATCAAGATCATCAAGGACGGCAAGCCGGTGGACTTCTCCGGGTTGCGCGCGGGCGACCGTCTGAGCGCGACGATCGTCACGGAAAAACCGCCACAGGTGCTGACCGAGCGGCAGGTGCAGGCGACGTTGTCGCCGGCGGCCGGTGGGGCCGCTGCGGCCGGCGCCGCGACGGGCGCGCCCGCCGCGGCCGCGACGCGTCCCGCGGCCGGCACGTCAGGCGCCGCGGCCGGCGGTGCGGCGGGCGGTGCTGCCGCCGCGAGCGGCGGCACGGCACGGAAGCTTCCGAAAACGGCGAGCGGTCTGCCGCTCATCGGAATCGTCGGCGCGGTGTCTCTCGCATTCGCCGTGGCGCTGACAGCCCGGAGGCGACGCTCCGCTCGCTGACGAGGAATTCAAAGCACCGATCGGGTTCCGGGGTTCCGGGGTTCAACGGCCGAACCTCGGAACCCCGGAAACCATCACTTCCCAACTGCCGCCGCCGGCGGTTCTGCGATCACGGCATCCTGGATGCGGTTGGATGTCGGCGGCAGCGACTTCAGATACGCGAAGATCGCCTTGAGATCGTCGTCGTTGTAGTTCCTGTAGACCGGCCAGGGCATCGGCGGGAGAATCGGCCGCGACTGGCCCATGTGCTTGCCCTCGCGGATCGCGCGCAGGAACATGTCTTCGGTCCAGATCCCGATCCCGGTGTTCTCATCGGGCGTCAGGTTCATCGCGTACGAGATCCCCCACGGGCCCCAGAACGCAGTACTCGTTGCCGATCCGCCCCACGGCCAGGCCGGCGTGCCCTTGGGTGGCGGCGGCAGCTTCTCGCTGGCCGGATGTCCGGAGAGCGCCCGCGTCATGTCGGGCTCGGGTCCATTGGGACCCATCTTGAACGGCGTGTGACAGTCGTGGCAGCCGCTGACGTTGACGAGATGCCGGCCGCGCTCGACGGGCGCGACGGCCGGCGTCGCCGGCGCCGGCGCCGTTGTGGCGTTGCGGACGTCGTGCAGGCGCCGATCGCGACGGCGAGTGAACAGATCGAGACCACCGAAACGAACCTGGGGAGCTTCATCAAACCAAACCTCCGAGCCCGCCGATTATAAGGGCGCTGTCAAGCGGACGCGACACCGCGGAACACCTGCCACCTTCCACCTGCCCACCTTCTGCCTCCCACCTTCGACTTTCTAACCCCTGGCGGGTTCTCCCCTGATTCGTCGTTAGTTGACGACGGGGCCTTCTTTGGCCCGCAAGCACAAGGAGGCAGCAATGAGAGTTCACTCACCTCGGCGTATCACGCTGCTCGCAGCGATCGTCCTGCTCGCGTGTGTTGGTGGCAAGACCATGCTCGACCTTCGGGCACAAGGCGCCGCGAACGCGAGCGACGCGTCGGCGCCCCGCGGGTTCGAAGTCTGGATTGCCGATCAGTCCGATACGCGCGCGGGATTTGGCGGGCAGCTCGTCATCTATGAAGGCTCGGACCTCATGGGCAGGAGCGCCGCGAAGGCGCAGCCCATCGCCCGTCTCGATCTCGGGGCGGAGACGGCCGATCTCTGTCGGGCGTCCACGGGCCGCAATCCCGTGCGCCCGCACATGGTCGCGTTCAACAACGAGCACACGCACGTGGTGCTTTCGTTCGTCGCCAGCGGACACGTGGTCATCTTCGACGCCGAGCACCGCAAGCCCCTGAGCTGTTTCGAGACGACCGTCGGTTCCACCGGCACCAGGCAGGCGCACGCAGCGTTTGCAGCGCCGGACGGGTCCTACATCCTGGTCGCGAACCAGAACGGCAAGCGCCTCGAACGGATCGACACGTACTTTCCGACGAACACGTTCGTCCACAACGCGATGGCCACGCTCGATCTGATGACGTGCGTGACGCCCGCCGGCAAGAAGTGTGAAGCGCCGGACCTGCGCCCGATCAACTGGCCGATCTGTCCCATCATCGATTCGTCCAGCCGCCTGGCCTTCGTCACGTTGCGCGGCGGAGGTCTGTTCGTGGTGGACGTGAAGACGACGCCGATGACGATTGTCGGCGAGTACGACACGACGGCGGTGAAAGGCAACGGGTGCGGCGGCGTGGAAGTGGCGGGCAACATGTACATGAACTCCGGCGGCAGCCCGGTGAACGTGTCGGGCACCGATCCGCACCATCCGGCGCTGTACGGGTTCGACGTGTACAAGTTTCCGACCTCGGGATATCCCGCCGGTGTGCCTCAGGCGCCGAACACGCCCGCGCCGTCGCTGGTGCTCTCGAAGGGCGGCATGTCGGATTCTCACGGCACCACGCCGACACGCGACGATCGCTATCTGTGGGTGATGGACCGGCACGCGAACGTCGCCGAGATCATCGAGATCGCGTCAGGGAAATGGGTGAACACGGTGAACCTGTTCGGTCTCGTGAGCTCCGATCCGGCGCCGGATCTGGTCGATCGTGCGCCGTCTGGAAACCGGCTCTTTGTCGCGTTGCGCGGGCCCGTGCCGTTGACCGGCGATCCGCACAACGCGACCGGCACCACGCCCGGCCTCGGCGTCATTCAACTGACGCAGGGCGGCCGGAGTGGCGAGCTCATGACGGTGGTCCCGATGACGAACGCGCTCCAGCAGCCCGGGCAGGCGCCCGATGCGCACGGCATCCGCGTGCGGATCCGGCGGTAGATCCGGCGGCGGCACACGGTTCAGGACTGCTTGAGGGCCGCCGCAGGCTCAACGGACACGGCACGTCGCGCGGGCAACCACGCGGCGGTCACCACGACCGCCGCGAGCACTGCCGCGGCAGGCACGACCACTGTGAGATCGATGGGCGCGAGGCCAAGGAACGACGAGTGCATCGCTTTTGCCGCCACCACGCCGGCCGCGGACCCGAGGAGCGCGCCGATCGCGAGCAGCGACAGACTGGGTCGCATGACGAGCTGGACGACGCTGGCCTCGGTCGCGCCGAGCGCACGCCTGATCGCGATTTCGGCGGTCCGTCGTTCGACGCCGTAGGCCACCAGTCCCCAGATCGCCATAAGCGCCAGCCCGAGTTGCAGCACGCCGGCGGCGCCGCCGATCCCCTGTGCGATTCTCGCCGGCGCTGTCGCCTGCTCCAGCAGGTGCTGCATGGGCGTCGCCGGGCCGATCAGAATCCGCGAGTCGACCGCACGCAGCGCCCGATCGAGCGTGGCAACGGCTTCGCTGTCGTTCTTCATGCGGGCATGCAGTACCAGCCGTCCCCGCGCTGACTGCGCGAAAGGCAGGTAAATGACCGGCTGATCGGGATCGGTCAAGGACCGGTACGGCACATCCGCCACGACGCCAACGACCTCCGCCAGTCCATCCGTGAGACGCACGGTTTGCCCGACGGCGGCGGGCGAGCTCCACAAGCGGCGCGCCATCGATTCGCTCACGACGGTCACGCGAGGCGCACGATCGTGATCGCCGGCATCGAAGGTGCGACCGGCGCGCAGCGCGATGCCGGTGAGCTCGAAGTACCCGGGCGCGACGATGTTGCCGTCGAGCGACATGAGCGTGCCGCCGGGTTGATCGGCGGGAGCTCCGGACGAACCCGAGGTACGACCCGGTCATCGGGACGAGCGCCGCGGCCGTCGCGCGCTCGACATCCTGGACGCGGGAGGCCGCCTGCAGAAGCCGCTCGACCGCCGTGTGCCATTCTGCGACGGACTGTGCGCCCGTGCCGATGTCGATCGGCACGACGATCAGGAGGCGAGCGGCGTAATTCAGACTGCGACGGTCCGGCCGACAGGAGCGACCGCATGAACAGCGTCGTCGCGATCAGCAGCGTGAACGACACGACGACCTGCACGACGAGCAGCAGCTCTCTCAGCCCGACACGAAAGCGGCGGCGTCGCCAGAACGCAGGCAGACCCCGGAGTCCCTCGGCAATGGCCAGCCGAAGCGCATGCGCCGCGGGCGCCACGCCAAAGAGCAGGGGCGTGGCGATCGCGATGAGCATGGAGAAACCCGCGACACGCCAGTCCACGGCGAGATTGAATGTGGGCACCTCCGAGGGCCGGTAGGCGTCGAAGATCTTCAGCGCGGCAGCGACGATGAGGAGACCGAGCACGCAGGCCGCCACGCTGACGAGCAGGCTCTCGACCGCCAGTTGACGGAGAAGGCGCCGGCGCGACGCGCCGAATGCGAGCCTGATGTTCAGCTCGCGTGTGCGCGCGGCGCCACGCGCGACGAGGATCGTCGCCAGATTCATGCACGCGATGGCGACGATGCCGGCGATCGCGCCGAGGGTGAGCGTCGCGATCCCGGTCCGAGCGCCCTCTGCCGCAGACGCAAAGCGCGAATCCAGCTCCCGCGCGACCGTCACCGTTCGCGTCGATCCGCTCCGTTCCGTCCAGGCGGCCGGGTCTTCGATCCGGAGATCGGCCGCGACCAACGACAGCCGCGCGGCGGCCCGCGCCGCGGTCACTCCTTCGTCGAGGCGTACGTAAATCCGGAATCGGCGATCGGTGCGAGCCGTCAGCGTTCCTGGCGGCAGCAACGCCGGAGCGAGCGGCGCAGGCGCCCAGAAATCTGCTCCGGCGTCCAGGCTCACGCCGGCAAATCCCGGCTCGGCGACGCCGACGATGACCGCTGACGCGCCGTTCAGCGTGATTGACTGCCCGACGACGGTCGCATCCGCGTGAAAGCTGCGCCGCCACATCGCGTGGCTGATGACGACGGCCGGCGAATCGGCGGTCGCCAGGTCGTCGGTTCGATTGAGCAGGCGTCCCAGATGCGGCCGAAGCCTGAGGGCGTCGAAGCAGCCGCCGCTCATCAGGGCTCCAGGCGCGGCGTGCGTGGTCGTCCCCGCCGACAGGTTGCCTCTGACGTTCGTAGTCGCGCAGGCGGCGGCGAACAGCTCCGGCGCGGCGGCGACGAACGATTGAAAGTCCGCGAAAGACGATGCGCCGTACCGCCCGCCGGCGCTGTTCGAGGTGTGGATCGAATGAATCGTGGCGGTGTCCCGGCCTGGGAGCGGACGGCAGCAACAGGGCATTCATCACGGTGAAGAGCCCGACGCTGCTCCCCAGCCCGACGGCGAGCGACACGATGGCGACGAGCGTGAACCCTGGTGAGCGCCGCAGCAGGCGCGCGCCGTACCGAATGTCCTGGATCGCACTCTCGAGGGCCCGAACGGCCGAGCGCATGGCGCCTCCGAGCGGACATCTACGCGCCGGCGCGGCGCCGGTTAACAGCAGGGCGTCGGTCCAATCCCGCTAGCCGATCATGATCACTCTTGCCTAACAACGATCGCGTAGCAGGCCATCTAGAAAAGACCCGAATGTCCTAGCACTGAGCCAGCCCTCATGCCACGTGTTCTTGCGGTCGCTCGAAGAGGATGTCCGATATGCGCTCTTCGACATGAAGGGGATCGCTAGCTGGTTCTCCTGGCCGATAAACCGGCGCCTTGTGCCAGTCCGAATCTGGTGCAACCAGGACACGCGGACCGTTGTGGGCGACACCGCCGAAAGGCATATGCTCATCGGACAGCGTCGGTGGGGCGTGGTCCGAACAGGCGCCGAGGTCCGTATCACAACCGAAGCGTACGAACGCCCCCGAGGGTGGCACAACTTGCTTGGCATGAGGTTCGCCGGCCGCACGAAACAGGGCGAAGTGTGGAGGGCGTATTTCCAGAACTTCCTTGATCGACTGGCCAAGACTCCCGCGGTGACTGGCACGATCTCGGCCTCTGCGCCCGAAGATATTTCAGGCAATCCGTGGGAGCCGACCGACCCGTATCCGGGCTGCCCATGACGGCTGATGTCGCCTTACCTGTCGTCGTCGTTGTTTTGATCGTTGTGCTTGCGTGGGTCCTGTACACGTTTGCACTGGATACGCCACCTCGACGGCGTCGCACGGCGCGGCACCTGATGGCCCTCGGCTATGCGTACAAAGACGCGAGTGAACAGACCGAGACCCGCCAGGGGATCCTTTCGAGACTCAGCAGATTCGCGCAAGAAGGCGAATCGGTTCGAGCGCTGCTATGCGATCTTTGTGCTCGGCTGGTTGGCACGTGAGGTTCAGGGCGATTACGAGAGTGACGAGACCGTCCCATCCATCGGTCAGGCATTGCGGAGCAAGGACCCATTCGTGCGACATGCCGCCGCCGAAGGGCTGTTCCTGCTCGGCCCAAAGGCTCGCAGCGCAGTCCGGGAACTCGAATCGGTTAAGAACGAATATCCGCGCGAAAGCGCTGGGATTCTAGCGGATCGGGCCTTGAACAGAATTCGTTGACCTGGCCACGCGACTTCAGCGAGCGTCCGCGGGGCTGATCGGGCAAGCCAGCAGCCCCTCCGGTTAACAGCCGAAATCGACGTCCTTTGCGGGACCTTGCCGCACTTGGCCGGCCGTTGTGGCGACCAAAGGGCAAGAAAAGGGCAAAATCAGGGGCGCCACTCCTTGCCGAGCAGAACCTCCTGGCGGTTACCGAGGGCCTCGTTGATCACAATCAGTTTGCCGTCGTCCCCGGCCTGCAACTGCTCGTTCGCGTTGAGCAGCTCGATCCCGTAGAGGGTGCCGTCCGGTGTCAGATCGATGTTCACAGAATCGCTGATCCGAATGGTTTCGACCTCCGGCACGCGTTCCTGCAGTCGAAGATACGCGATGTTGTGCTTCGGGTCGTAGCTGAGCTGCATTGGTCAGGTCCCCTCGCTTCCAAAATACTTCACAATCACCGTAATCACCAGCCAGGCCTCACCTTCTTTGACGGCATAGGCTTCGACCTGCTTCGAGGCGTATCGCCGGCCCCGCCACTGCGCGTCAAACGGGAAGTTTCGCCTGAAGCCAGTTCTGCCGAACTTTGCCGGAAACTGCTCGCCGAGCTCGACCGTGGCGACCACCTCAGCTTCCGTCGCTCCGCGCTCACCCAGCCGGTCCTTCGCGTGAGGATGCACCGTGATCGTCATGGGAGCCTGGCTGAGGAGCGGACAGCATGGCTGCCAGTCACGGATCGGAACACGGCGTCGAGCATCGTATCCAGATCCTTGGCGAGATCCTCCGCGAGAAAACGCAACACGGTGTAACCGTTCTCCTGCAGCAAGCGGTCCTTGTGGCGATCCCTTCGGTACGCCTCGGCATCGCCCAGATGCCTGGCGCCATCGACCTCGACCGCCACACGCGCGTCCTCGCACAAGAGGTCGACCTCCATTTCGACCATGGCCATCGAAAGGAATCGCTAGCGTGGCATTCAACCGGAATCGGCGTTGGGTGCCATCGAGGGTCTCCAGCCGGCGATAGAGGAACGCCTCGCTCGCACTCCGCGCCCTGTCGACACCTTCGGCGTCGTCTGGCACAGGCTGGGCAGCCGCCACGAACAGGCCAGCGAGCGGCGACTCAACGCCGTCGCGGACCAGCCGACGAACGCTTGCGGCATAGTCGCGCTTCCACAACGGATCCGCCGGCAGCGGTACGTCAGTCGGCCATCCAGGGATGGCGCTGGCCGGCAAGACGATCTCGTAGCCTAGAGCTTCATATCCCCGGCAGCGTCGTTCAAACATTCGGGACAACATCGGGACGTTCAGGTCAGCGTAGTCGTACACACGGACCTCACGCTTGCCATCTGACGACCGATGCAACCGCCCGACGTACTGCGCGATCGTCCCGCGCCACGAGACCGGGAGAGTTACAAACAGCGTGTCGAGCCGAGCGTCGTCGAATCCCTCGCCGACGTACTTGCCGGTACCCAGAAGGACGCGCTTTTCATCGGCGGGAATCGCAGCGAGCTGCTCAGCGACAGCTTGCCGCACTTTCTTCCCACTTGCCCCGCGCAAGACCACCAAGTGACCGACCGTTCCCGACAACTGATCAGCGAACCACTCTAGGTGCTCGTTCCGTTCCGTCAGAACCAACGGGGATCGGCCTGCCTGTACGGCGTTCACCACGTCGTCACAGATGCTGCGATTACGGACGTCGTTCTCAACGAGGGCTTTGTAGAGGGACTGGAATTGGATCCGTTTGTCCGAGGCCGCGCCGTTCATGGGCAGGAATGACGTCGGACGAACGATCACAGTGTGCCTGAAAGGCCGCAGGGCGGCCTGAGCCTTCGCGTCCACGCGATGGCGCACCGGTCCGCATTGCATGAAGATGATCGGCTGATGACCGTCCTTGCGTGTGACGGTCGCAGATAGTCCCATCACGAATCGAGCCTTGGCACGGCGTGCGACCTGTTCGAAGCTGTGGGCCGACAGATGGTGGCACTCATCGACGATCAGATGACCGTAGCCGACCAACGCGATCATCGACCACCCCTTTCCGGACCAGGCTTTGAATGACGGCGACATCCAGTCGACCCGTCGGCCTGTTTCGTCCTCCTCCGATTCGGCCAATTGCAGCCGGCGGGAGGTCGAGAAAGGCAGAGAGCCGTTCGACCCACTGGTCGAGCAACTGGCGCCGGTGAACGAGCACCAGCGCGTTGACGCCGCGCGGCGGCGATCAGCCAGGCGGCAATGACAGTCTTGCCAAATGCAGTGGTGGCTGCGAGCACCCCGGTTTCATGTAACAGGAGCGCGTCCGCGGCCTTCTGCTGGTCGGGGTCGGAGTGTCCCGTGAAACGCCACGTCGAGTGGTTCGCCGGGACAGCGCTCGTCCCGCAGCGTGAAGCCAATCTTCAGCTCCGTGAGCAGTTGGCAGCAGATCGTCCAGGCACCCTCGCGGCAGACCAATATGAGCCGAGTGTTCCTCGGCGCAAGAAATGATGCGCGGCTTGCCGTAGGTGCCGAGTCGCATAGCTTGGCACTTGTAGAACTCGGGATTTTGAAAGGCGGCGAGCCGAATCAGCTGGTTTCGAAGCGCCGGACTCAGTCCTTCTCTCGGGATGTAGATCTCGCTGCCGAGCACCAAGTCGATGGACCGCTGGCAGGTCACCCTCGATCGATGGCAGTGAGCGCCGACGCGACGGTGGCACCTTCCAGGGCTCGCGTTCCTCCTCGTCCGTCGGGAAGCCGAACGCCGACGATATGCCCCCGCCGTTCGGCCTCCGCAACAATCTTCTCGACCGCTGGGCGATTCAGGGTTCGGATCGTGGACAGAAACGCCCACTGATCAGCGTACGGCATCAGTTGGTCATCGACGAAGACGCTGTTGCCCTTCTCACGAGCCTGTTTCTGCAACGGAAGCGCAATGAGATTCCCAAAGCCCCCGTGCGGCAATGTGTCCTGACTCGGAAACAAGCGATCGTACGACTCGAAGCCGACGTCCGGCCGTCGTGTCATGGTTTCGGTCAGGACGTACGATCCGAGCCGACGCGCCAGGGCCGCCGGAATCGCCTCTTCGAAGAAAAGCCACACGTGTCCGCCACGCCCCGAACGTGACCGCTCGAGAGCTGCCGGAACCTTCATTCCACGACAGGTCTCCAGGAACGCGAGCGCGTCCTCGGTCCAATGCTGTTTGTCGAAGTCGATCGCGAGGAAGAAGCACGTCTCGTCAAGCAGCATCGGATAAACGCCCGCGACGAACGGCTGACCGGCATCGTCGTGGCCGGACAGATGCCATCGGATGACGCGCTCGCTGAGCGAAATGAACCGACGATTCGGACATTCAGCACACTTGACTCGCGGCTTCTCGCAGATGCCGTGCACCCATTCGTTCGCGCACGCCGGCGCGTACCCGGACTTCCCTGTCCTTCGACTTTCGAATCGACGCGGGTACACGTCGTCTCGACCGCGGAAGAGCGAGCGAAACAGAGCGACCTTCGCTTCCGGGGAAGAGAGTTGGGTGACGAGGAGCTTGAGCGACTCCATGGGCGCGAAGCTTTGACGGATTCATCATCCTATCGTCGTCCGAAGTTCAGTGCGCGGGAGTTCTGGCCTCCAAACCCAGCACGCAAAAGGGCAAGAAAAGGGCAAAGTCATCCGCGAGACATGGGCCCGAAAATCTGCGCTCGTAACTTATTGATTCGCATGGATTTGGCTCCTCGGGCTGGATTCGAACCACCAACCCTCCGGTTAACAGCCGGGCGTCGGTCCAATCCCGCTGAGCATGCGTCTAATCAGGACGGGAAGAAGGCGCCATGTCTCATCGCGTCCTCGCCGTCATCGTGTTCGTTTTCGCACTCAGTTCCGGTCTCGGCGCACTTCAGGAACGGCCGGTTGCGCCTCCGCCCGCTGTTCAGCCCGCCGGCCGCATCGCGGGCACGGTCGTCAATGCCGAAACCGGACGCGCCGTGCGCCTCGCCGAGATTCTGCTGGCATCCAATACTGGAGAGCGCAAGGCGACGAGCGATGACGCCGGCGGGTTCTCATTCGAGAAGCTGCCGGCAGGCTCGTACACCCTGCATCGTGCGCAGGCCGGGATTCCTCGATCTCGTCTATGGGCAGAACCGGCCCGGGACCGCCACACCCGGACGCCGCATCACATTGAGGGATCGAGAGGAAATCACCCGGCTCGTCGTTCCGCTCTCGCAGGGCGGCTCGATCGCGGGCGCCGTGCGCGACGACCACGGAGATCCCGTGTTTCAGGCGACCGTCCGTATCTCGCGATGGGTGATGCGCGGCGGCAAGCGTGCGCTCGAAGAAGTGGGTTCGACCCAGACGGACGAGCGCGGCACATTCCGCGCCGGACTTCTGCCGTCGCGTCAGTACGTCGTGAGCGCCGTGCCGTCAGAGCATTTCATAGGGAGCGACGATGTGACGCCGTCGCAGGGTTTTGCGGCGGTGTTCTATCCGTCCGCGATTTCTGTGAGCGGCGCCGAGACGATCGCGCTCGGTGTCGGAGAACATCGCACCAACACGGACCTCGTCATGCCGCTCGTCAAGCTCTCGAAAGTCACGGGCATCGTGCTGGACTCGTCCGGACATCCGGTGCCGGAGTTCCCTGTGTCTCTCGTGGACCAGTCATCCGGAATGGAGATTGAGCAAGGGACGATGACGGAGGCAGACGGGAGGTTCACGTTCCCACGCGTCGCACCGGGCGCGCATGTCGTGACGGCGGGCGCGAACACTGGTCATTTCAAAGGAGTCGGCATCGCATTCGAGGTCCACGACATCAAAGGCGAGCTCGACCGCGTGGTCAAGATGTTCGAGGCGACGGTCTTGAGCACCAGGCACGCTTCCGACAAGTTTGAAAAGGGGAACGAGGACGCCGCAGCGGAACGGGCGCGCGGGTCCGGCTCTGCACACGTCACCGTGGCCGGCGGCGTTGACACCCCGGATGTGGTCGTCAGGTTGGATCCGCCGCGCGAGGTGACGGGCCGCGTGGCGTTCGACGGCGCCAGCCGGAGACCGCCGACCACGAATATCGAAGTCGCATTGAGATCCGTGACGGGCTTCGGCGGAACCGCGAAGGTCGCTGATGACGGCGCTTTCACCGTGAAGGATGTCGCACCGGGGCGATACTTCGTCGAAGTCAGGGGACCGGGCCAACCGTGGGTCCTTGCGTCAGCAACCTCGGCTGGCGTGGATGCGCTTGATTCGCAGCTCGACGTGCCGCGCGACCGCGACATCCGCGAGCTGACGCTGACCTTCCGCGATCGCAGCCCGGAGCTGTCCGGGGCAGTGACTGACGCGTCAAGTCACCCGGTCCTCGGTCGAATGGTGATCGTCTTCCCGTCCGACGAACGGCTCTGGGCGGCTGCCACGGATCGCATTCAGGCCGTGCCGCTGACAGAGGACGGCAGGTTCACGTTCATGGACCTTCGGCCCGGATCGTACTGGCTCGGTGTCGTGGCGGACGTCGAACAGGACGAATGGCTGCAGCCGGAGTTCTTGCGCCAGCTCCGCGGCGCGTCGGTGACGATCACGCTCGCTGACGGCGAGAAGAAGACGCAGGATCTGCGTGTGAAGTAGAAGTTCAGCGCGCGGCTCGAAGTGCCGGGATCGAGCCATCGAAGTTGTCGACGACCCACACGTCGGATCGAGACGAGTAGACCGTCACCACGAACCTGCGGCCCTCCGGGCTCATCGCGACGCCTCCGATCTCCTCGAAGGGAAGCGCGGCGACCGTCTCCGCCTCGCCGCCGCTCGCCGACACGATCCGAATCTTCGCGTCGGTGACGGTGTCTCCCAGGGCCGCCGTCAATCCACGGTACGCCGCGGTCCTGCCTTCGATGAAGTAGATCGAATGCCCATCAGGAGACCAGCCGATGGGAATGACCGCCGCGGAACCGGTTCGGTACACGAGTCTTTCGCGCCGATCTTTGTCGATAGTCCAGAGACCTCGAAGCGGAGGCCGATTCCAGAACACGGCGATCTTCGTGCCGCTCCGGCGAACGGACTGCCGAGAAGATCCAGCCGATTGGACTCCTGATGACAAGATCCTCACGCAGCGTCTCCGGATCGAGCTCATAGTAGTTGCTGTTTCCTGGCTGCTGGTAATGGATCCGCGCCGCCGGGGACCAACTGAGATCGAAGCTGTCGCTCAAGGGACCCGCGGCCAGCGCGCGCGGGGTGCCGCCCTCGGCGTTGACGATCCAGACCCGCGGCTTGTGGCCTTCAGTCGAGGCAAACGCGATTCGTTTTCCATCGGGCGACCAGACGCCTTCCAGATTGAATGAATCGAGGAACGTCAACTGTTTCGGGACGCCGCCCGTCATGGGCATCACGAACAAATTCGCCCGTCCTTCATACCCGACATTGAAGACGACAGACGACCCGTCGGGCGAAATGCTCGGTCGCTCGATGAGCGACGTCCCTGTCGTCAGTTGCCTGGTGACACTCGTCCGGTCGTCGCCGCGGCGGCCTGCGTCGAGCGTCCAGAGATTGGAATGGAAAGGCGCGCGCGCGTAAGCCAGTCGCGTTCCGTCCGCCGACAACGCAAACGACGATTCGGCTTCGAGACCGGTGATGAGCGTCGCGGCGACGGCGTCCCGTTTGTCGCCGTCGCGCATGGGAATCCGGTAGAAGGAAAATGTCTGGTTCAGCCGGCGCGAAAAGTAGATGGCATCTCCACGTGGAGCCCAGCGCGCAGACGGGATTTCTGTGTTCTCCGTCAGGACCTTCTTCTGCTCGCTGCCGTCCGGCCGGATCGTCCAGACGGTAAACCGCCGCTCATGATCGTTGGTCACGAACGCCAGCCGTCCTGCGGCTCCTGACCAGTCGAGGCCCAATATCGCGGAGTCGACTCCCTTGAGCGAGACGACTCGTTCCTGTTGCCCCAGCCTGTTCAGAAAGATGATCTTCCCGCCCTGATAGGTCGCCACGGCAATCGCGGAGCCCTCGGGTGACCAGCACGCCATGTATTCGCCTGGGGCAATCCTGCGGATGGCTCCTCCAGCCAGAGTCATGACGTAGATGCCGTCTCGTCCGGTGCCTCGGGTCCACATCATGAGCTCTGAACCATCCGGCGACCAGCGCACGTGGCCGATCTCTGGTGCGGCAAACACCGCAAGCGGCCGTCCTTCCGGGAGCCCTTGGACCATCAGCGACTTTTCTGTCTTGCCGGTCGACACATAGGCGAGGCGCCGGCCATCAGGCGAGAGGCTCGGCGATCCCTCCTTTCCGGCAAAGGTGACCTGCCTGTGCACGGGCCCAACACCCGCTGCGTCGTCTTTGCTGAGCCCGGCCGGTCCAGGAACCATCCACACGATCGCCGTCGCAATCGAAAGGACGGCGATCAGCCCGGCTGCCCGCTTTGCGACCCGCCAATGCTGTGCAGGGCGTGCGGATCCAATGTCCTCGGCTGTTCCGGCGGACGGCTCGACGACTGATTTCGAGTGCCCATCGAAACACTCGGTGACCTGCGCCACAAAGCGGTATCCCCGCGTCGGCACGGTCTGGATGTATCTCTGTCCCGTGGCGCTGTCGCCGAGGGCTTTCCTCAGGACTGACACGCTGCGGTTGAGCGTGCCCTCCTCGACGAAGCTGTCCTCCCAGACCTGCTTCAACAGGGTTTCCTTCTCGACCAGGTGTCCGCTTTGTTGAACGAGCACGCTCAGGACGTCGAAGACTTTGGCGTCAGCGGCACCGGCAGACCGTCTCGGAGCAGCCTGTGTTCCGCCACATCCAGGCGAAATGGCCCGAACTCGTAATACGGCCTGCGCTCGCGAGCCATGTGTTCCTCCGATGAATGGATGCCCGGAGGCATCTTGGGGCTTTTTTGGAGCTTTTCGCAAGGACAACCGCCGGGCTGACGCGGTATCTCCTCTGGCGCAGAAACGGAAGGAGCGTCCTATGACATTCTGGAAACAGACGGGTGTGCTCGTGCTCGCGAGCCTGGTGACAGGCAGCGCCCCGCGCATCGCGGCGTCGGACCTGTGCGGCACGACGATTCTCGCCGACCTCACGCTGGATCACGACCTCACCTGCTCCGGCAACGGGCTCATCGTCGGCGCCGACGGGATCACGATCGATCTGAACGGCTACACGATCACCGGCCCCGGGAGCGGTGTGGGCATCAACGTCCCCAATCGAACCAGTGTCGTGATCGTTGGTGGCACAGTCAGGAATTTCCTGGCGGGTGTGCAGGTCGTGAACTCAACCGGCGTGGTGGTCAAGGCAGGCCGGTTGACGGGCAACCAGGACGGCATTTTTCTCATTGGGGCCGTCGGGAGCACCATCAAGGAAAACGTGGCCTGGCAGAACAGCCGCGTGGGCGTCATGCTCAGGCCGAGCGGCATCCGGACCTCGACAGACAATCTGGTCGCGGAGAACATGCTGCTCGACAACACCAACGGCATGATCCTGGTGGAGACGCCAACGCGAAACATGATCAGAGAGAACATGATCGCCGGAAGCAGCAACGCCGGGATCACTGTGAACGGCGCCGTCTCCGCGAACGTGATTCAGGAGAATCTGTTCATCGGAAACACCGCGGGCATCAAGTTGAACGCGGGCGCCACAGGACTCTTCCCGACCGGCAACAATGTCCTCGAGAACCGGATCGTGGTGAACACCTGCGGCATCCAGGGACCGGCTGGCGACAACGTCTTCAACGAGAACGTGTTCAAGGGCAACGTCGCGGATTTCTGTCTCTAGGCGCGTCATTCGAGCGCCAGTCGGGCTACTGCGCGGCAGGCTGCGCGGCGGCCTCGAGCGGACGCACCTCGCACTCGCCCTCGAACTCCGGCCAGTGCACCCGGTGCAGGTCCATGAACTTCCGCGCGAGCTCGAGGGCCTCTTCTTTGGACTTCGCGTCGACCACGGCGTAGCCGCCGACGACTTCCTTCGATTCGGTGAACGGACCGTCGGTCACGGTGATCTTGCCGCCCTTCAACCGGACCCGGCTCCCCTCGGACGTGGGCAGGAGCCCGGCCGTGTCCACAATCGCGCCGCTCTTCATGGCGGCGCCGACGAACTCGTCCATCGCCTCGTAGAGACCGGCCGGTACCTGTTTGTTGCGGTAATCCTCGGTGTGCTTGATGAACATCATGTAGCGCATCGCTCGTGACTCCTTCTATCCATACGTCGAATGGGGCGGCTGGAGATCGACACCGGCCGGCTTCTCATTTCCACGTCACTTCCATCCCGAAGAAGTGCAGGAAGACCTCGCGATTGGGGCGGTTCTTCGGATTCTGCGCGGGGCTCCGGATATAGAAATCGATCTGTTGCGCGGCGGGATTCACCTCGCCTGCGGGCTGCTTCCTGCCCGCCATTGGATAATTCACGCGAAGCGTCTGGCGATCGCGGATCCCCTGCGTGACCATGAAGTGCATTTCGTAGTCCTGATAGAGCGGCTTCCCATTCAGGGTGGCGTGTCCGTAGCCCCACCCGGCGAGAAAGACGAACGTCTTTGGCCAGTTGTTGTCGCCGCACCCCGAGTCCGTGCCGTGCTCGTGGAGGTACGCCACGAGGCCCCCGTCCTGGCAGGCGCTGAATTCGTGGAATCTATCGATGGCCAGAACGAGGTCGCCGTCCGGAGCCTTCAGCGTGGCTTGAAACGTGCCGGTGTTGGTGATCTCGTTCACGTCGATCTCTGCCGTACCCGTCACCGGCTTCACCGTGGCTGCGGCGTTGTCCAGGTGATCCCATCCCGGCGGGTCGTTGAGTCCCCCCACGATGTGGATTCGGCCTGCCGAGAGTCTGAATCGGCCGTCGTAGAGATCGTGCTGCGCGGGCGCGAATATCGTGATCGCGGCACCCGTCTGCTGCCGAGGAGTGGGTTGCTGCGCGGCGGCTACCGCGCCGAGCGCGAATGCCAGAATCAGCAGTCCATATCGCCTCATGTTGTCCTCCGTATCCCTGGATCGATACTATTTCGTTCCTGTGACTACCAACCGACTGCTGCGCGCTTCCCGCCTGATCCCGTCAATCCTTGTCACGTTGCTTGCTTTCCTGTCGATGACCGGCTGCAGCCCGTCGTCCGCCAATCCGAAAGTGCCCGCCGGCGCGAAGAGCTCCGGCGGCATGCACGGCGTCATCGAGACGGACAGAGGGACGATCGAGATCGAGTTCCTGGCGACCGATTCCCCGAAGGCCGCCGAGAATTTCCGGCTGCTCGCCGAGCACGGGTATTACGACGGCTTGACGTTCCATCGCATCGTGAAGGGGTTCATGATTCAGGGCGGCGACCCCGAGGGCGACGGCTCGGGCGGCCAGAGCGCGTGGGGCGATCCCTTTCCCGACGACATCAATCCCGGGTCAGCGCTCTACCGCGGCGGCTACCGGCGCGGTATCGTCGCGATGGCCAACGCCGGTCCGAACACCAACGGCAGCCAGTTCTTCATCCTTCATCAGGACTATCCGTTGCCGCCGCGCTATGTGATCTTCGCGTTCGTCAAGAGCGGCATGGACGTGGTCGATGCCCTCGCGAACACGCCGACCACCCTGGGCGCGGATGGCGGCATGAGCCAGCCCACCACGCCGCCCATCATCAAGAAGGTCACGATTCGTCCGTAGCGACGCTCCATGGAAGTCGGCCCGGCCCGGAGCTCACCGGACCACACGCCGTCCTGTGAGCCGGCCGAGGCGGATGCGATAGACCACCGGGACGGGATTTCCCTCGGCGGCCGGGAGATTGGCCGCACCGGGCAACCACCATTGCGACTGGCTTGCGAACAGCTCGTAGGCCCGCTGTCGCAGTCTGGCGCCTTCGCGGGTTCGCGGGACCTCGTGGTACCGGCCAAACGCCACGACGGTCGTCCAGTTGTGGCGCGAGACGATCTCCTCGACCTCGACGCAGACGCGCGGGTTCTCGCGCATCCAGCGGATCTTCTGGCCGACCGTCGAGAAGCCGTAGAGAGCATTGTCGTCGGCATCGAGATAGATCGAGACGGGCACGACGTACGGCTGACCGGACCGTGCGCACGCCAGACGCCCGACCCGGTTTCTGGCGAGCACCTCGCGACACTCCTCCGCCGTGAGCTTGTGAACCAGCATGCTGGCGAGCGTACACGATCGTCACGCTGATCGCGCCGGTCCTCTTCGTGTCCGGAGCGCCACCTGCGGCCGCCGCCGGCGGGATTGCTGCGGCCGGCACGAGCCTTGGCCTCGAGGGGGCGCTGAAGGAGCT
>CAVRWQ010000004.1:0-560615 GCA_963724955.1 uncultured Acidobacteriota bacterium | reverse complement strand
ATACGACCGAGCACCGTCGGTGTGAACGGCTTCTGAAGAAAGGCGGTCCCGGCGCCCGCGCCGGTCTGACCGACGCGGATATCCGTCGTGTAGCCGGAAGTAAAAATGATCTTCAGGCCGGGCCGGCGGGCGTTCAACTGGCTCGCCAGCTCACGGCCGCCCATCACCGGCATCACCACGTCGGTGACCACGAGGGAGATTCCGTCGAGCTGCCCTTCAACCAGGCGCAGGGCTTCTTCGCCGTTGCTCGCTTCGATCACCTGGTATCCGTGCCGGGTCAGCGCGTCCCACGCTAACGCGCGAACCTGATCGTTGTCCTCGACGAGCAGGATCGTCTCCGAACCGGTGGGCGCGCCGGCGCTCGTCGAGCCGGCCGCGTCGTGCACGGCCGCCGAGGCGCCGACCGCCGGCAGCCCGACGTGGAACGACGATCCTGCTCCAGGCTCGCTTTCCACCCAGATGTGCCCGCCGCTCTGCTCGATGATGCCGTACACCGTCGCCAGTCCGAGGCCGGTGCCCTTGCCGAACTCCTTGGTCGTGAAAAACGGCTCGAAGATGTGCGACTGCACGTCGTCGGTCATGCCATGACCGGTGTCCGTCACCGTGAGGACGACGTAGGGCCCGGTCGCCGGCGGCGCGTTTGGCACGATGTTCACGTGGTCGAACAGCGACGTTCGAGGTGGCGATCGTCAGTTGCCCGCCATCGGGCATGGCGTCGCGAGCGTTCACGGCGAGGTTCAGCAGCACCTGCTCCAGCTGACTCCGATCGGCCTTGACGGGATCGGGCTGTGACTCGAGCTGGAACACGAGATCGATGTCCTCGCCGAGCAGCGGGCGCAGCAGGATCTCGGTGCTCTGGACGACCTCGTTCATGTCGAGGACGACCGGCTGGAGCACCTGCTTGCGGCTGAAGGCGAGCAGTTCCCGCGTGAGCGAGGCCGCGCTCCGTCCCGCTTTCTGGATGCCTTCGATGTCCGCCCTCATCGGGTGATCGCCGGGCAGCTCTTCCAGGAGCAGATCCGCATAGCCGAGAATCGCCGTGAGCAGGTTGTTGAAGTCGTGAGCGATCCCCCCGGCGAGGCGTCCGACGGCCTCCATCTTCTGCGCATGCCGCAACTGATCCTCGCGCTGGCGAAGCGCCTCGGCCGCTTCCTTGCGCTCGGTGATGTCGCGGATGATGCCGGTGTAGAAGACCTCGACGCCGGCCTTCCACGTCGAGAGCGAGAGCTCGACCGGCACCTCGATCCCGTCGCGTCGAAGCGCGCAAAGCTCCACCGTCTTGCCGATCGATGACGTGTCGCCGGCGACCAGCTGGGCGACCTTGTCGGCATACTCGGCCCAGTAGCGAACCGGGATCAGCCGCGTCAACGACTGTCCGATCGCCTCGGATTCGGCGTATCCGAACACCGACTGCGCGCGAAGGTTCCAGAACACGATGACGCCCTGGCCGTTCACCGAGATGATCGCGTCGTTGGCCGAATCGCTGACCGACTGGAACCGCACGTAGGACTCGTGCAGCTGTTGCGCGCGCTCCCGCGCCTCGTGATGCCAATGGCTGAGCGTCGCGGTCATGTGGTTGAACGCCGTGGCCATCGTTCTGGCCTCGGCCGGTCCGGCCAGCGGCACGCGCCGGTCCCAGTTCCCGCCCGCGACGTCGTTGGCTGCGTCGACCAGGTCGCGGAGCGGGCGCGTCGTGCGCCGGGCGAGCACCAGCGTGCCGCCGACCGCCACGGCAAACGTCACGATGCCGACCCACATCAGCGCTGTCTGAATGTCGTGCAACGCCTGTTCGGTGGGCGTCACGTCCTGGAGCAGCACGAGCCGCGGCGGATCCGGCACGGCGTCGCCCGGATCGCCGACGAGAAACGACACGGCGCCGCCGACGTACGCCGTGTTGCCGAGCCGGCGCAACGAGGGTCTCGCGTCCGTGCTGCCCAGCAGCTCGGGTGACTTCCGGAGCATCAACTTCAGGGCGGCGCTGTCTGCTGCCGGAAGGCTGCTGCCGCACAGCTGATTTCCCTCGCAGACGAAGCTCACGTCGCAGCGGGCGACGAGCGCCAGCTCTTCGGCGACACCGTCGTCCAGCCGGTAGCCCGCGGTGAGTGTCCCGACGACTTCATTGCCGAAGGTGGCGGGCTCGGAGATGAGCAGGAACAGCTCGTCCGAGATCGTGATCATCTCCTGGAAGGATCGGCCGCCCCGGGCCTGTTCGATCGCGATGCTGATGACCGGCGTCGGGCCCGCCGAGTCGGGCCAGCCCGTCTTGCCGATCCACAGGCCACTGGCGTCGCTCACGATGCAGAAGTGCGCCTCGATCTTGCGGCAGTACTCGCGGGTGAGCTCGGTAATCGTCGCGATGTCGGAGGCGACGTTGGGATCGGTCAGCGACGCGCGAAAGATCGGCAACTCGACGATGAGCTGTGTCTCGCGGACCGCGAATTCCGCGTGCATGTCGGTGATGCGCCGGAATGCCTCGCGAGCGGCCAGCAGATCGTCGCGCGACCGGCTGAGCGACACGCGGTTGACGACCTCGCTCGTGGCGCCGAACACGGCGGCCAGCGACACACCGGCAATCAACGTGACGCTGAAGAGCACACGCGCCTCCAGGCGGCGGTGCCACGGAATCACAGGGTGAGTTGGCGCCGGCGGGACCATGCGAATCAGAAACGGGCGGAATACGTCAGGGTGACATCCAGCGCCTTGAAGCCCGCGGCGTCGAGAGCTTTCGGTTGCGTGATGACGTTGACCTGCAGCGCGATGGCCGAGGTCACGCGCACCCGCGCGCCGGCCGTATAGCGCCTGCAGGTATTCGGAGCGCCTGCCGGCGTCGTAGTCGAGCCGCTCGGCGCGTGCGACCGCGGTGACCGGGCCCATCCAGATGCGATGCACCATCAGGTCGACATAGCCGCCGCTGGTCGCGACGCCGTCGAACGGGCGGCCGTCGATCCATTCGCCGCGCAGCTGCACGCCGCCGCGCATCCAGCGCGCGTCGACGCCGTGGAAGACCAGACGCCCTCGTCGACGGTGCCGTGGATCGCTCGGACGGCTGCGCATGGTAGCTGACGCCGACGATCAACGCCCGGTAGTACGCCTGGCCGCGGACGACCGCGTCGAGGCCGCGGCAACGGCGCTCCAGTCGCCCTCGTCCGCCGGGCACGCCGATGCTGGCTTCGCGCGTAGAGCGCCGGCGTGCCGGCGATCACGTCGCCGCCGGCTTCGAGATAGCGACGTTCGACAGCGCCCAGTTGTCCGCCGTAGCGGATGAGCGGCGCGCGGACGAAGCCGATGTACGCGTGATCGCTGCGCTTCTAGATCCCGAACGGCGTGCGATAGCGCCCGGCGCGCATGCCCAGCAGCAGACCGCCGGGCGCACGCGTCTTCTCGACGTACGCTTCCATCGGACGCACGCGGTGGCTCGTAGGGATAGGCGGCGCCGAACGCGTCGGACTCGGAGGCCGTCGACCGCGCCCCCAGGCGCCTTCCACGATAGAAGCGCCAGTCCGCGTGCAGCTCGCCGAAACAGCGCGCAGCTGCGTCGGCCGCGGCGGTGATCGTCTTCGCTCGAACGGCCGACGGTCACGTCCGCTTCGGTCGTCACCGTCGACTGCGCGTGCGCGAGCAGCCGGCGCGCATCGCGCACGGCGACGAGCAGCCCCAGCAGCGCGGACCGCTCATGGCCAGCGCGACCTCGAAACGAGCGTGCCTGCGGCGACCGTCGACCGTGTCGTGGAGAAGGGCGCCGCCCGGGCCGCCACGCGTGGTAGCGATACGTGCCGGCAGGCACGCCGGGAATCGTGAAGCGCTCCGGCCTGGTCCGACACGGCGAAGTACGGCGTGTCGACGACCATGACGTACGCCGCCATCTTCGGATGGATGTTGCAGAAGATGCGGCTCAGCCCCGGCCGATCGAACGGGACCTGTTTGACTGCGCCGACGGGATACAGCCCGAGATCGAACTTGTGCCCGTCGTGAAACGAGAAGACGTTGTGAAAGACGCGATCGTCGTTGGGAAACTTCACGGTCGTGCCGACCTGCACGGCCAGCACGTGCGGTGTGAAGCTCAAGTTGCGCTGGTCGAGCACGACCTCGCGCGGCGTCCCCCGGCGCGGCGCGGCCGGGCGCGTCGACCCACACCACGGCATCGGCGACGGGCTGGCCCCCGGCGAACGTCGTTCCGTGCAGATCGGCAGGACTCCGGCCCAGCCCCGACGCCGCACAAGCCGCAAGGGCGATCAGAAGAATGCGTGCCACGGCTGACCAAGCGATGGTCTGAGCAAGCCATGTGCCACATGCGGCCATGTGCACCAGCGTGCAGAAACGTAAGGGGGTCAGAGCTGTTTTCCACAGCTTTTGTCGTTATGGGGTCAGAGCTGTTTTCCACAGGTTCGGGCGTTTCGGTGCCAGAGCTCAAACGTCGGTTTTCTGGGGAACAGAGGCCCGTCCCCTGATCAGACGGACGAGCGCAGCGATGACGAGCGCGGCAATGATCCAGCGGAGCGCGCGCGCCAGCGTGGCGGCGTCGAGCGCGGGAAAGCTGTATTGACGCAGTGCTTCCACGCGCTCGACGACCCAGTGCCACGCCGTGTGCGCGACGAACGCCGAGAGAATGATCGTTCCCATGCGCTCGGCGACGACGTAGCGGAACAGCAGCTGAAGCGCTGGAACGAGAATCGCGAGCACGAGGATCTGGCCGAGCTCGACGCCGATGTTGAACGAGACGAGCGACATGACGAGATGCGAGCCGGCGAATTGCAGTGTCTCGCCGAGCGCGAACGAGAACCCGAACCCGTGCACCAGGCCGAAGGCGAACGCGACCATCCAGCGGCGCTGGAGCGTTACGGCGCCAACAATATTTTCAAGCGCCATGTACAAGATCGACAGCGCGATCAGCGTCTCGATCAGCGGCGGGAACCACAGCGCGCTGGGACCGAGGCTGAGCGCCGACAGCATCAGCGTGATCGAATGCGCAATCGTGAACGCCGTGACGATGATGACGAGCTGACCGAACCGCCGGAATGGAATGACGAGGCAGAACACGAACAGCAGATGATCGATGCCGTCCAGGATGTGCTCGAAGCCGAGGGCGACGAAGCGCCAGGCCGCCTGATGCCAGCGAGGATCGAGGCGCACCGGGCCCGGATCGCCGAGGTACTCGAACGCGCGCACCGACCCGTCAGGCGGCAGAAAGCGCATGACCGTGACGACCCGGTTGCCGAGCCGCACGAGATCGGTGTCAATCGAGAAGTCGGAGTGCTCCGACGCGATGTCGTACTCATAGAGGACGTCGAACAGCGCCTGGTTCCAGATGATCTGCGTGTCCGCGCCGAGCGGCGGTCCGGTCACGTGCGCGAGCGCCTCGTCGTAGGTACCGAACGAGCGGTCGGATGGCAGCGACACGTGCGCGGCGAGCAGCCTCGGCGCCGCGAGCCTGATGCGGTTCTCGTAGAGCGCGATGCTGTCGGCAATCCAGGTCTTTGCGCCGGTCCGCAGGGCGAAGTCGGCGCGGCCGAGATCGAGGAACCCGACGCCAACGAGCGGGAAGTCGACGTCACGCATCGCCGCCAGCGGCACGCGAAGGAGCAGCCGCAGCCGCGACCCCTCCGGCTTCACGAACATCTGAATGAGGACGTCGCGCGGGATGTCGTGCGCCGCCGGTCGGGCCTGCCAGAGGAGCAGCGCCGCGATCACAACGAGCACGGCCGAAAGTCCGGCCGAGGTCCGCATGGCCGGTAGTATACTGGCGCCCTTCCGACTACCTTTTGCGGACGGGACGAGCTGTATGACACGCACACGATCACTCGTAGTCGTCACCACACTCGGGCTGATGATCTCCGCCGGATCGCTCGATCTGGCGTCCGAACGGTCAGGCGCGGTGCAGGCAGGACGAGGCGGCGGCGCCGCGCCGGTTTATGAGGCCGAGCTGCTCTGGCCGAAGCCGCTGCCGAATCACTGGATTCTCGGATCGGTCACCGGCGTCGCGGTCGACAGCCAGGACCACATCTGGATCGTGCATCGCGGCATGGACTCGTTGACCGGGCGGACGGAAGCCGGGATGGGCACCGATCCGAAGACGTCGGAAATCTGCTGCTCGTCCGCGCCACTGGTGCTCGAGTTCGATGCGTCCGGGACGTTGCTCAGTCACTGGGGCCCCTCGACTCCGCTCGGGGCAGGCGGGCCTGGCCAGGGGTACGAGTGGCCGCAGTCTCCGGGCGGCATTGCCGTGGATCAGAAAGGCAACGTCTGGATCACCGCGGCTGGCACTGACGCCCCGGCCGGCGGCGGTGGCGGCCGGCGTGGAGGCGGCGCGGCAGCCGGCGGCGCGGCGGCACCGGCGCCCGCTCCGCGTCCGGCAGACGCGCACGTGCTGAAGTTCTCGCGCGACGGAAAGTTCCTGCTGCAGATCGGCAAGCCGGGCGCGTCCGAAGGCAGCAACAGCCAGTCCACGCTCAGCCGGCCCGCGAACGTGGAGTTCGACGCCGCCGCCAATGAGGTCTACATCGCCGACGGCCTCGGCACCCATCGTCGTGTCGTCGTGTTCGACGCGAACACCGGCGGCTACAAGCGTCACTGGGGCGCGTACGGCGCGAAGCCGGACGACGCGGCCCCGCCGGCGTACGACCCGGCCGCGGAACCGGCGAAGCAGTTCCGCAACGTGGGCTGCGTCGCGGTGGCGAGAGACGGTCAGGTCTACGTCTGCGATCGCGCGAGCAATCGCATTCAGGTCTTCAAGAAGGACGGTGCGTTCGTCAAGGAAGGCGCGATCTCGAAAGCGACGCGCGGCCTCGGATCGGTCTGGGACATCGCGTTCTCGAACGACGCGCAGCAGCAGTTCCTGTTCGTGCCGAGCGTCATGGACGAGCGCGTGTTCATCGTTCGCCGTGACACGCTCGAAGAAGTCGGCAGCTTCGGCGACGGCGGCCGGCAGCCCGGTTTCTTCCGCGGCGTCAGCAGCATCGCCGTGGACTCGCGGGGCAACATCTACACGGGCGAGACGTTCGAAGGGAAGCGCGTCCAGAAGTGGGTCAGAAAATGAGTCGCACACGTGATCTTCGAATCGGATTGGGATTCGTCGCCGCGCTCGTCGTGCTCGGCCTTGGCGAACGCACGTTGAACTACGTCGCTGACGCGCAGGCGAAGGACATGGTCACGGCGCCGAAGTTCGAGGTCGATCCGCGCTGGCCGAAACCGATGCCGAACCATTGGATCATGGGCGAGGTGATCGGCCTGGGCGTCGACAGCCAGGATCACATCTGGATCGTTCACCGGTCGAACAACCTCACGCCCGCCGAAACGGGGCTGGATCAGAAGACCTCGAGCTGCTGTTCTGCCGCGCCGCCGGTGCTCGAATTCGATCAGGCCGGGAACCTGCTTCGCCATTGGGGCGGTCCCGGCCAGGGCTACGACTGGCCGTCTTCGAACCACGGCCTCGCGATCGACCACAAGGGGATCGTCTGGATTGGCGGCAACGTCGGGACCGACGCGCACGTCCTGAAGTTCACCCAGGACGGCAAGTTCGTGGCGCAGTATGGGAAACCGCAGCCGAAGCCCACGGGCAGCAACAACCTCGAGAACTTCGGCCGCGTCGCCAAGATCTTCGTCGACCCCAAAGAGAACGAAGCCTACCTTGCTGACGGTTACGGCAACCGGCGCGTCGCGGTCCTCGACGCGGACAGCGGCAAGATGAAACGGTACTGGGGCGCGTACGGCAACAAGCCCGACGACACGCCGATGCCGAACTACGATCCCGCGGCGCCGGTGGCGCAGCAGTTCCGCACGCCCGTGCACTGCGCTGATCTTTCAAACGACGGCTTGCTCTACGTCTGCGACCGGCCGAACAACCGCCTGCAGGTGTTCACGAAAGACGGCAAGTTCGTCAAGGAAGCGTTCTTCTTCAAGAAGACGCTCGGCGACGGCGCCGTGTGGGACGTCGCGTTCTCGAAGGACCCGCAGCAGAAGTATCTCTACATGGCCGACGGCAAGAACGAGAAGGTCTACATCCTGCTGCGCGAGACGCTCGACATTCTCTCGAGCTTCGGCGACGGCGGCCGGCAGCCCGGCCAGTTCTTCGCCGTCCACAGCATCGGCACCGACTCGAAGGGCAACCTCTACACGACCGAGACGTACCAGGGCCGCCGGCTGCAGAAGTTCGCATTCAAGGGCGTGACGCAAGTGCCGCGCGATCAGGGAGTGGCCTGGCCGGGGAAATAGCGCCTGCTTGTCACAGAGCCTTCACCACGAAGGACACGAAGGGCACGAAGGATACCTTTCTCGGAAAGAGCGGGTTCTACAGCTCTCTGAGCGCCACGTTCGGATCGACTCGCGCTGCGCGCCGCGCAGGGAAGTAGCACGCCGTCAACCCGACCACCAGGATGGCAAGCGGGACGATGATGAATGTGACCGGGTCGCGCGGTTGCACGCCGTACAGCAGGTGCCGCAACAACCCCGCCGCGGCGAAGGCCACGATGAGTCCCGGAATCACGCCGCGCACGAGCAGCCACCATCCCTGTCGCAGCACCATCGCGTGGATCTGGCTCGGACTGGCGCCGAGCGCCTTGTGCACGCCGAACTCGCGCATGCGTTGACTCACGAAGGACGCGACGACGCCGTACACGCCCAGCATGGCGATGCCGAAGCCCAGGAGGCCCAGAACGCCAAGCACCACGGCGGCGAGGCGAACCGGCGTCGTGCGCAGGCCCACTGAGTCTGCGAGCCGCCGGACATCGAAGACGGCCACGTCTGGAGCCGCGCGCTGCAGCGACTGGCGAAGTGAGTCGATCGCGGTAGTCGCGCCGTCGCGACCACGAACGACGATTGCCATCCTCGGCGCGTAGGCCTGACTCACTGGCACGTAGAATGACGCGTCTCTGGGTCCGTCGCGGCCCGCTCTCGTCGTATTTTCGGCGACGCCGACCACCTCGAGGGAGGCACCACCTGCTCGAACGCGGCGCCCGATTGGATCCTGCCCAGGCCAGAACGTCGAGGCGACTCGTTCACTCACAATAACGACCCGCGGTGCGCCGGCATCGTCAGCGTCGTGGAAATCCCTGCCTCGGCGCAGTGTGATTCGCAGAGTCTCAAAGAATCGTGATGAGATTTCAAAGGATGCGGCTCGAAGACTCGATGTCTCGTCCGGCGATGCACCATCCGGAGTGAGGCGCTCCAACGCTATGGGGCCGGCTGCGGGTACGCGACTCGCGAGTGCCGCGTACTGCACGCTCGAAGAGGCTCTCACGGCTTCCAGCAGGCGGCCCAGTGTGGCACGGCCACGCGGCTCGTCGAGCTTGTGCAGCCTCAAGTCGACAGAAGCCATCGCGACACCTGACACGTCGTAGCCGGGATCGAAGTGCACGACCTTCAATGCGCTCCGAGCGTACAAGCCCGCCGCGACAAGCAGCACGATCGACATGGCGACCTGAGCACCAACGAGCCGGGCGTGCCCGCGCCGACTGCCGGTTGTCGCGCCCATCCCGGACGAGACGAGATCGCGGAAAGATTCGGAGCGTGTAGACCGTCGAGCGGGAACGAGTCCAACCGCCACGGTCGCCACCGCGGCCATAGCGAAGGCATAGGCGAACACGCGCAAATCGGGAGTGGGATCGATCGCGATAGCAAGGCCGTCGAGGGTGGGAAGGTCGGCCGCGACCATGATGCGAGTGGTGACGAAGACCAGAACGAGACTCACGCCGCCGGCGATGAGAACGACGAGTACCGACTCGGTGAGAAGGAGCCGGATGAGCCGGCTCCGGCTGGCACCGATCGCCCTGCGGATGGCCAGCTCGCCGACCCGAGCGGCGCCGCGCGCCAGAAACAGATTGGCAAGATTCGCGCACGCGATGAGGAGCACGAGTCCTGAGACGGCAAGAACCGCCGACCCGAGAAGGAGCCCGTAGTAATCGAACTCACGCGCCGTGACACCGTCATGCGCCGGCAGTGCCGCAAATCTGGTCCGCGCGGATTGGTCACCCGGCAGCTGGCGTCCAATGATCTCGACCGCGGCGCTTGCCTGCAGTCTCGACACGCCCGCCCGCAGGGTAGCGAATGCCAGATGGAAGCCGCGAAACGGTCCCTGGACAGTTCGCACACTTTCCGTGACACGAACTGGCAGCCACGCGTCTACCGACAGCATTGTGGGCAGCCACGTCCCGTTGAAACTACGGGGCGCAATTCCGACGATGATGAAACTCTGGTCTGCGACGGTGATGGCGCGGCCGATGGCCGACGGATCCGCGGAAAACCAGCGATGCCACAGCCGTTCACTGATGACGAGCGGCGTCTCAGCTCCCGCCGCGAGGTCATCCTGCGGCTGGAGCAGCCGGCCCGCGCGTGGCTGAATACCGAGAATCTGAAAGTAGTTGCCGGAGACCAGTTCGCTGCTCACGACTTCGGTGTGATTGCCACTGGACATCGCGGATACCAGGGGATCGCGCAGCACGAGTTCGGCAAACAGTCCGCTGTCTGCCATCGCGCGCCGTTGCTCTTCGCTCAGACCGAGCAGCACGCGGCCAGTCGATGCTTCTACTCTGGCAAGCGTTACCAGACGGTCGAGGCCAGGCGCGTCTGTGCTCTTGAGCAACAGGCCGTTGATCAGGCTGAACAGGGCGGTGTTCGCTCCGATGCCGAGCGCGAGCGTTAGGACAGCAACGATCGTGAATCCGGGTGTCCGTCTCAGCCGGCGCCAACCGTACCGGAGATCGCTTTTGAAGTGGTCCACGCGTCCACGTTCTACCACGGGATTGTGGCCACCGATACATTTACCGCCTGCGGGGCTCCCACGGCGTGACCCGCGGAATCACCCGTGGCACGTTCCTGCAGTACTCCCGATAGCTTTCACCGAACCGCGCGGCAAGGTCTGGCTCTTCGAAAAGCGGAATGAACAGCATGTTGAGGCCGATGAACACGAACGCCCAGATCGTGTGCGGCCACGAGCGTAGCAAGGCCGCCTCGCCGACGAGCACCATTACGACACCTGAGATCATCGGATTGCGGACATAGCGGTACGGTCCGCGCACGACCAGCTTGCGCGGCGGATCCCAGGGCGCGAGCGTGCCCTGGCCTTCGACGGCAAAGCGGCGAAGCGACCAGACGAAGAACGTCAGGCCGAGACCGAGCAGCACCAGACCGGCGAGCTGCAGCCCGATGTCACCGGCGCTCGTTCCGAGCGAGAACGCGATGTCGTTGCTCCGCGCGATCCACGCCGGCACGAGGACCGTGACCGTGAACGGCAGGATCGCTATGGAAAGCAGATGCCGGAGCCAGGACATTGCTTGTCTCGTCTTACTACGAAGCACACGAAGTACACGAAGGCTCTTGGGGAAAAGCTCTTGCCCCACCCAAAGAATTCTTCGTGTCCTTCGTGATCTTCGTGGTGAAGCAGTTAATGCGTATCGCCTGACGCCGACACCGAACTGATCGCCCGCGCGAACCGGCGTGTCCCCGTCGAAGACGATCTCGAGAAGTTTCTCGCTGCCGACCTGACGTCCCGTTTCGTCCTCGAGCGCCGATGACGAGCTTCTTCGTGCGCGTGTCGAACACCTCGCCCGTCGACGGATACGCGTGCGTGCCGTCGATGCTGAACGTGATCCAGCCGGGCTGATCGCGGACCTTGAGCGACGTCATCTGCTTCGGCGGCATCGACGGTGTTGTCGAAGACGTGCATCATGCTGTTGTGCGCCGTCGCACGACCCAGAGCTCGCGCTCGTCGGGCGTGAGGCCGATGCCGTGGCTCGGACAGCCGTGCCGGGCGACGGGGCCCATCTTGACGCCCTGGACCTCGACGCGGTGCAGTTTCTGCCCGGTTCTGATGTCGCCGACCTCGAAGCCGAGCAGCTCGTTGACGTTGACGTAGCAGATCGTCTGCGCGGCGTTGACGGTGAACGGACGAATCGACGCCGCGAACGGTCCGACGGTCTTCACGACCGTGTGCGTCTTCGTGTCGGCGATCGAGAGCAGCGGCGAGCGCAAGCCGGCGAGGTACACGCGTGAGCCGTCGGACGAATAGAGCGTGTTGTGCGCGCCGGAATTCGTCACGATCTTTGCGATCACGTCGCCGGTCATACGCGTCGACGACGTTCCAGTGCGGTCCTTTTCGAGCGACGGCACGTAGAGGATCTGCCCGTCGGGCGAGATCGACATGCGATCGCAGCCGCCCTCCAGCTCCTTCTCCCAGAGCAGCTTGTCGGTCCGAAGATCGATACAGCCGAGACGTCTGATCGTGCTGACGTAGAGCCTGCCGGTCTTGGCGCTGGCGGCGACGCCCTTGACGTTCTCCGCCTGCTGTCCTTCCGGCACGTTCCAGGTCGGGATCCGTTTGACGAACCGGTACCCGTTGTCGATGTCGTACACCAGCACACCGACGCCGCCGTAGCGACTGGTAGTTCCGGATACCGGGCTGCGCGATGTAGAGCAGCCGGCGCTCGGCCGCCGCCCGCGTGAGGTTCGAGACCGGCAACGTGAGCGCTGCCGCTGTCGCCGCGAGGAATTCTCTGCGCTGCATGGTTGCCTCCTTACAGGTCGATGGCGATGACCTCATGACACTCGATCGACGGCACGGTGACGACGAGGGTGCTGCCCGTGGTTTCGACTCGCGGTGTGGTTCCTGCCGTCAGAAGCTGGACCTTCTGCGCGCGGCTCCGCGACGGCAAACGCACGGTCACTCGCTGCGGCGCCGGCCGGAATCATCTCGCGGAGCGGTCCCTTCATCATCATCGGATTCGTCAGGTTGACGAGGTGCACGGTCATCGAGCTCCGCTGCCGCCAGACCGTGACGTCGAGCAGTCCCGGTCCGCTGACCTCGACGGGCGCGGGCTCGTTGGTCGCCCAGCGGATCGCGTTCGCGAGCAGGCGGCCGTGGTCCACGCACATGACTTCCCAGAACGTCCGATCGATGTCCCACGGAAAGTACGACGACTCGATTCGCACCGAGGTCGCGCAGATAAAGCTCTCGCGTATCAGTGCGCGGGACGCGAGGATACACGTCCTCCATCGGCAGGTCTGGATACGACGGGACCAGCGTCACCGGCGACGGAAACGCCATCGTCGGGCGCACGGCGAGCCGGAAGACGCCGTTGATGATCCGCGTCGTGTCGCCGAGTCCGTCCAGCACGGGATGGCGCCGGCCGGTCGCCGCGTCCGGATCCAGGTTGAGGTAGGAGTTCTGCATCGGGCCGTCGACGCGTCCGTCGAACGACACGCCGAAGACGTCTGCGAGACCGAAGTCGTCGCGTCGCTGCCCGGTCTCGTCGAACAGCGAAGAGGCGAACGTCGCGAGCAGGCTGCCGCCCCGGGCGACGTATCCCCGGATGGCGCTGCATTGCGCTGCCGACAGCGCCGCAGCGTCAGCGAGGATCAGGAGCTTGAACCGATCGAGCTGGTCCGCTGCGAGGAAGGCTTCGTGGACGAACTCGAACGGCACGCGCGCTTCGACGAGCGCGTGGTACATGCCGAGCACGTGATCCTCGGCCCGATCTCCGGGCCCGATGCCCGGGTGATACGCGGACGTCTGTTCTGAAAACAGCACGCCCACGCGCGCGAGCGGGGCTTCGTTCCGCAGATAGCGCTCGTGGCGGAAGTGCCAGTCGTAGATCTTCTCGACGACCGGCAGCCACCGGCGGTCGTACAGCACACCGGAGAACTTCGTCACCCACGGGCGCATGCCGTTGGCGGTGCCCTCGGCGACCCAGAGACGAACTTCCGGCTCGCTCTGCACCGAGTCCTTCCAGCGATACGGCTCCTCGAGCCCGACGCTGAAGATCCCGCCGATCGGCCGGCGGCCCATCACGGAGCGGTATTCCTTTGCGCGCCGGCCGTTGTTCCACGGCGGCGTGAGGCCGCGCCGCGCCTGGTTGTCGGTGAACTGAATCGCCGCCAGCTCGCCGGCCGTCTTGAGATCCGGCGGACCGTTCGGGATGAATCGGGCCTTCGCGTTGGCAGCGCGCACGGTGGCATCCCATTGCTTCCAGAGCGCCGTCAATCGCGCCTTGCGCCACTCGAGGTACTGACGGCGGACCGGATCGCGCGCATCGGTCGTCCGAGGCAGCGCCTGACCGGTGGCGTCCCCGAAGTTCCGGACACAGTGCACGCAGTAGCAGTCGCCGCCTTGCGGCGCCCAGCGATTCGCGAAGATGCCGTCGACGCCGTACCTCGTGACGATCTCGCGGTGCACGCGGTCCATGAAGTCGAAGTTGTAGGGGCCGAGCGCGCAAGTGACCCAGAGGTCGGGATTCGCCCAGTGCCGCCGCGGCTCTCCGGTGCGGGAGACGGCGATCCAGTCCGGATGCGCCGCCCGCACGTCGTCGCGCACGGCGTGCGGATCCGTTCTGGCGACGACGTTCATGTTCAGCGCGCGACAGCCGGCGACGAGCGTGCCGAACGGATCGGTGTTTCCCAGCCACGCGCTGCGATGGTGGAGCGGAACGTCGGTGGGGTAGTACGCGACGATGCCGCCGGCACTGAGCGTGGCGGCGTCGGCGTGCAGCCGTCGAAAGTAGTCGAGCCAGAACTGTGGATCGAAGCGCCCCGGATCGTTCTCGACCAGCGTGAGCTGCACCCAGCGCATCGGCCGGTCGAACCAGTCTGAGGCGTCTGCAGCGGACGGCACTTGTGGAGTCTGGGTGGCGGGCATCAGGGGCAGCGGAGCCGTCAGCGACGCGAACGCGCCGGCGCCGGTCACTTGAAGAAAGTCTCGGCGGGAAAGCGCATCGGACATGCGCGGATTGTAACCCTCGGCTTCACCACGAAGATCACGAAGGTCACGAAGAAAACTAGTCCAGCAGGAGTTCACCTCGGGGCCCGCGCAGCGATGCGATCAGCCTGGCCGCGGGTGCGGGATCGACGGGCAGATCGATACCAAGCGCCTCCAGCCTGCGGCGGATCTCAGCCGCCTCTGGATGCTCGCCGCGAAACTCGATTACGTCGACGTCCCGGGCCGCTGATTCGGCCGGATGCGGGCTCGCGCCCCAGTCGATGAGAAACGGAACGAGGCCGTCGCCGACCACGACAGTTGGATCGGTCATCTGCCAGTTGAGGTGCACGCCATCAGGCCGCATGCGGGCGCCAGCGGTCACGGCGCCAAGACGCACTCCCTGTGATGCGGCATTCGAGCTGAGCGTGACGAGATCCTGCGCCGATGCAGCCCACGCGACGAGGCGAGGCCGCGAGAGCATGTCGATCCCAAACCAGCGCGAGGTCGCCGGCCGCGGCTGAGACGAATCGGGGCCCACGATCTCGAGATACGAACGCGGCCCCAGCGCGATCAACGCATTGTGCGTGCCGCGGCCGGGATGTTGCCCGCCCGCGCTCGCGCGCACGCCCAGGTGGCGTGCAAGCTCATCGACTGTGCGATCGAGATCCGGCGTCGCATAGACGAGGTGGTCAAGCCCTGACACCCTCATTTCATCAGGGCTAAGAGCCTGGATCTGACGGCCTCGCCCCAGATGTCGTACCCCTTCGCCGCCGGATGCAGGTTGTCGGGCCGGAACGCCTCGGGAAGGAAATAGCCCTTCTCGTCCAGGAACTTCTGGCCGATGTCCAGATAGAACACGTGCTTCTGATCGTCGAGCCGCGAAATGATCCGGTTGATCTCCGCGATCTTGTCGCGCACGGGATCGCCCGGGCACGCTGCGCGGGAAGATGGCCAGGAGCAGAATCTTCGCGTTCGGAAAGTTCCTGCGCATCTCGAGCACGACGGCGCCAATGCCCTCGGCGACTTCGGGCGCGGTGTTGCCGCCGTTGTTGGTGCCGATCATCACCATGATCGCCTTGGGCTGGAAGCCCTGGCCTTCGCCATTCCGCAGTCCCCACAGCACGCCCTGCGTCGTGTCGCCGGCAATCGCGAAGTTGGCCGTCTTGATGTCGTGGAAGTACTTGTCGAACATCGCCTTGTTTGCGTCGCCCTGCACCCACCAGTCGGTGATGGAATCGCCGTGAAGCAGCAGATCGATGTCTCCCTGCCTTGGCTCGCTCGACGAAGCCTTCATGTCGCGGTCCCATCCGCTGGGTCGTCTGCGTGAACGTCGCGGCCACATTGAGGCGCGGCGGCCATTGCGGCAGCAATGACTCGTACTTCTTCAGGAGCAGTTGCGCCTGAGACTGGTCCGCGTCGACGAACTTCTTCAGGGCGTCGTTGACCTGGACGACCTCGGCCGGCGTCGGCCGAGCGATGGCCACCTCGGATGGAACCGGCGCGGACGGGCCGGTCACAATCGGCGTAAAGCCTCGTCCCTGACCCTGGGGCGCGCCGCCGCGTCCCGCGGCTTGTCCAACCGCCGGCGGCGACGCGGGCGGCGACTGGGCCTGCAGCAGGCCGGCCGACGCTGCGGCCGATATCGCGCAGACGATGACGAGAGACAGTGATCGCTTCATGGGTCCCCCAAGAAAAAAGGGCTCCTGGTCCTCCCAAGAGCCCTTCGTGTGCTTCGTGCCCTTCGTGGTGAAGGGTCGTGTCTATGCGGCGCTCACCGCTGCCGGCTTGCCGAGCACTTCGCCGAACACCATGACGGCCTTCTGCATCTCTTCCATCGTGCCGAAGGAGATGCGGCAGTGCGACTTCTCGAACGGCGGGAAGTCGCGCGCGACGTGGACGCCCTTGGCGAGGCACGCGTCGCGGAACGCCTTCACCGGGCGGCCGATGTTCACGAACATGAAGTTGGCCTGCGAGTCGGTCGGCTTCATGCCGCGATCGGCGAACCACTTCATCGTGAAGTCGCGCACGGCCTTGTTGCGCGCGCGCTCGTTCCTGATGAAGCTCGCGTCCTGCTCGACGGCCGCGGTGCGCCGCGTGCATCGCCAGCACGTTCAGCGAGCTCGTGCCGGAGCCCGAGTCCCACGCGTTCATCTTGCGGATCGCGTCCGCGTGGCCGACGGCGTAGCCGATGCGCAGGCCCGCCATGCCGTACGCCTTCGAGAACGTCCGCGCGACGACGATGCGCGGGTCTTCGATGGCGAGCGGGATGTGCGTCTCGTGATCGGGATGCGTGACGTAGTCGAAGTACGCCTCGTCCACCAGGATCATCGTCTCCGGCGAGATGCGGTTGACGCGCGCGAAGAAGTCGCGTGTCGCGCGCGCGCCGATGTAGGTGGCCGTCGGGTTGTTCGGGTTGCAGAAGAAGATGAGCCCCGCGCCGCGCGCGGCGTCGGCGATCCGGCTCGAGATCCATCTTGAAGTTCGGATCGAGCGGCACCGCGCGGACCGGATGGCCCATCATGTCCGCGTAGCCGGCGCACTCCTCGTAGGTCGGAATCGTGCCGACGAGCGCCTTGGTTGCGCGCCGTGAACACGTGCGTCGCGGTGCGCAGGATCTGCGTCGAGCCGCAGCCGAGCGTGATGTTCGCCGGCTGCACGTCGTGCTTCTTGGCGAGCGCCTCGACGAGCGCGCCCGAGCGCGTTCGAGTAGCGGCCCGGCGCCGCGCCGGCCGGCCCGAACGCGGCCTTGATCGCGTCGAGGACCTTCTGGCCGGGGCCGAGCGGGTTCTCGTTGCTCGACAGGATGATCGGGTTGGCCGCGGCCGCCGTCGGCCGGCGCCTGGGCTTCGAGCGCGACCACAGGCTGTCTTCGCGGCCGCGGGCGGCGATCCAGGAGCCGGTGACCGCGCCGGCCGCGCCGAGCCCGACGGTCTGAACGAATCGGCGTCGCGTCAGCATGGCTCCTCCTTAACGCCAGGCCTGCGGCCGCCGCCGCCGCCGGCGGCCGGCGCCGCCGGACGCAGCACGTCGCGGAACACCTCGATCGCGCGCTTCATCTCGGCCATCGTGCCGATCGAGATGCGCGCGTGCGAATGTCTCGAACGGCGGGAAGTCGCGGCCGACGTTCACCCACTGCGTCCGCGCAGGCCGCGCGGAACTCGGCCGCCGGCCGGCCGATGTCCACGAAGATGAAGTTGCCCTGCGAGGCCGTCGGCTTGCAGCCGAGCTCCTCGAGCGCCTTCACCGTGAACGTGCGCACTTCGGTGTTGCGCGCGCGCTCGGCCGCGATGTGCTGCGGGTTGCCGATGCGCCGCGATGCGCCGCCGCGATGCCGAAGACGCTGATGTTGTACGGCATCTTCACGCGCGCGAGCGGCTTGACCGTGTCGCGTCTGGCCGATCGCGTAGCCGATGCGCATGCCGGCCATGCCGTACGCCTTCGAGAACGTCCGCGCGACGAACACGTTCGGCGTCGCGAGCGCGAGCGGAATCGCCGTCTGGTACTCGGGATCCGTCACGTACTCGTGATACGCCTCGTCGATCAGGATGACCGTGTCCGGCGAGATGCGCCGCACGCGCTCGACGAAGTCCGTGACGGTCTTCGCGCCGTGCACGGTCGCCGTCGGGTTGTTCGGGTTGTTCAGGAAGATCAGGCCGGCGCCGCGCACGACCGTCAGCATGCCTTCGAGATCGAGCCGGAACTGCGAGTCGACCTTCACTTCGTGCAGCCGGCGTGTCCCATCCGGCGCGCGATGCCCGTGCAGTTCTCGAACGTCGGCGCCGCCGTCACGAGATGGCCGATACGGCGACGTGAACGCGCGCATCGCGCGACTTCAGAATCTCCTGCGAGCCGGCGCCGAGCACGACGTTCTCCGGCTTGGCCTTGTGGAGCGCGGCGATCGTCTCGACGAGCTTGCCGTCGCTCGGCGTGCTGTTGAACGGATACCGTCCGGCCTCGGGGAACTTGCCGACGATCGCGTCGAGCACGGCTTTGCCCGGCCCGAGCGGATTCTCGTTGCTGCTGATCTTGATCTCGTCGATGCCCGGCGGGGGAGCGGGCCGCGCGGCGCGACCGCCGCCCTGACCGCCCGTGCCGCCACCGCGTCCGCCGGCGCCGCCCTGGCGCCCCTGACCCTGGCCGCCCTGGGCTCCGGCGCCGCCAGCCCGGCCGCCCTGCGCCTGACCCTGCGCCTGGGCCATGGCGGCTTCATGACCGCGGGACGCAATCAAGGCCGCGAGCCCTGGCGCCCGACTTTCCGAGCCGACGATGCCGAAGAACCCGCGGCGTGTTACCGACATGGCTGCCTCCTCGAGAGAGGGAATGCGCAGATTCTACGCCAGAATGCGGGGTCAGATCGGTGCCAGATCGTGCGCGGCGATGTGGCAATTCAAGACCTGACCCGCCTATTTCTTCACGTATCTCTTCAGCGCCGCGGGCCCGACTTCCGCCCCGTAAATGTTGCCGGCGGCGTCGACGGCGACCCCTTCGGCGGCGCTCGTTGACGACGGCTTTTCGGCCGGATCGGGAATGAAGAACTGAACCTTGCCGTCCTTGCCGTCGCGGACGCTGCCGATGCGGATGCCGCGCTTCCATTCGGGCCGGGTCGGCGCGACCGAACCGGACTCGGAATCGGCCGCGTAGAGCATGTCGTTCTTGTCGATCCAGAGGCCGCTGATCCGGCTGTATTGCTCCCAGCCGGTGTCGAGCAGATTCAGGTCCTGGTCGTAGATCTGGATCCGGTTGTTGCCGCGATCGGCCACGAACAGCCGGCCCTTCGAGTCGAACGCGAGCGCGTGCGGCTGCATGAACTCGCCCGGGCGCGCTGCCGCGCTTGCCGGCTTCCTTGATGAACTTGCCCGTCTTGTCGAACTTGACGAGGCGCTGGACGACCGAGTTGTTGTTGTGGCCCTCGCACACGAAGATGTCGCCCGCCGCATTCGTGATGACGTCGTTCGGCTGATAGAACGACGAAGGATCGGCCGGCTCGCCGGGCCGGTTGCCGCCCGGCTTGCCGAGCGTCATCAGCACCTTGCCGTCGGGACTGAACTTGAAGATCTGATGGCCGATCGGCTTGGCGGGCGGCGGAGGCGAGCGGCGCGTCGGCCGGCGCGCCGCGACCGCGCGTCGGAAAGTTGTCCATCCAGTCGGTCACCCAGACGTTGCCGTCGCGAGTCGACGTGGATGCCGTGCGGCGACGCGATCAGCCCGGCGCCGAAACTCTGCACCAGCGTGCCTGACGCGTCGAACTTCATCACGGGATCGAGCGGCGAGACTTCTCCGGTCGGGAACGCGCACCGGTTGGCGGCGTTGCCGTTCGGGAGCTTGCCGCAGCGTTCCGCGACCCAGATCGACCGGCCGTCCTTGTCGATGTCGACGGCGCTCGTCGATCCCCACGGGCGGCCCGTCGGGCATCTTCGCCCAGCCTTCGATCGTCTGATACGGATTCGGCGCGTCGTTCGTCGGCGCGACCGCGGTCTGGGCGAGGAGCCCCCACGCCGCGCCGGTCATCACGGCGACGAGGACTGAGGCGGATCTCAACGTGCGTCCGTTGTGAGAAGACATGGCGGCCTCCGGGGATCGCGGGGACGATAGCACAGGCGGGGCCTATACTTTCCCCTATGACTTCCTTAGCCCTCTCCCGACGTCAGGCCGCCGTCGTCGCCATCATGCTCCTCGTCGTCGCCGGGCCGAGTCGAAGCCCCGCGACGGGTCAGACGCCGCGCCGTGACGCAGCCATGCTGAATCTCTATAACGCGCGCATCATCGACGGCGACGGCAAAGAGGTCGCAGCTAAGGGCTACATCAAAGTGCTCGGGGGGCGAATCGTCGCGGTTGGTGCCGGGCCGGTCGAGATCCACCCCGGCGAGCCCGTCGTCGATCTGGCCGGGCGTACGGTGATGCCGGGCCTCGTGAACGCGCACGGCCACGTCGGCGACACGCGCGGACTTCAGACCGGGGCGCAGTTCTACACGGAAGCGAATGTGCTCCATCAACTCCGCCTCTACGCGAGCTACGGCGTGACGACGGTCGTGAGCCTCGGTGGCGACGCCGAGGCCGGCTTCAAGATGCGCGACGCGCAGTCGACGCCCGCCCTCGATCGCGCGCGAATCATTGTCGCCGGGCCCGTCATCACCGCGGACACTCCTGAGGCGGCGCGCAAGGAAGTCGATCGCGTCGCAGCCATGAAGCCCGACGTCATCAAGATCCGCGTGGACGACAACCTCGGCACGGCGACGAAGATGCCGATCGAGGTCGCGACGGCCGTGATCGAGCAGGCGCACAAGCACGGGCTGCGCGTCGCCGCGCACATCTTCTATCTGGCCGACGCGAAGGCGCTCCTTCGCGCCGGCGTCGACCTCATCGCGCACAGCATCCGCGATCTTCCGGTAGACGACGAGGTCATCGGCCTGCTCAAGGCGCGCAACGTGTGCGTGTGCCCGACGCTGATGCGCGAGGTCTCGACGTTCGTCTACGAGAGCGAGCCCGACTTTTTCAAGGACCCGTTCTTCCTGCGGAGCGCGGACCCGGCCATCCTCGACCAGCTTCGCGAGCCGGCCCGGCAGGCGCAGATGCGCGCGAACAAGAGCGCGCAGCGCTACAAGGTCGCGCTCGAGATGGCGCTCGCGAATACGAAGAAGCTGTTCGACGCCGGCGTGTCGATCGCGGCCGGCACCGACACCGGGCCGCCCGCGCGCTTTCAGGGGTACTTCGAACATCTCGAGCTGGGCCTGCTGGCGAAGGCGGGCCTCAAGCCGGCGGAAATCGTCGCGTCGGCGACCGGCACCGCGGCGCGCTGCTCGAAGCTCACCGATGTCGGGTTTCTGCGCCCTGGCCAGTGGGCCGATTTCATCGTGCTCACCGGCAATCCGCTCGAGGACATCGCACGGACGAAGACGATCGAGTCGGTCTACGTCGCGGGGAACAACATCACGAAGTAGACGCTAACTCGCTTGCTCTTGCTCGGGCGGCGGCGCGTAGTCGAGCGCGCCGAGGCCGAGGCGATACTTCGAGACCCGCTCGATCTGCAGCCCGAACGTCTCGGCCATCAGCTTGATCATCGGCGGCAACTCGACGCGGTACTTCACCTCGATGATGATCTTGTCTTCGAGGAGGGGCATGCCGACGCCGGGAAGGAACGCGCGGTCGGGCATGGGCAGCACGCGCAGGTTCGTGTCGAACGTCACGCGCAGCAGTCCGGTCGCGGTTTGCGTCACTCGCGCGATGCGGTGGTAGGACATCTGGATCTTCGGCTGGAGTCCGCGCATCAGGATGCGGCGGTGGAACCAGTAGCCCTTCCAGGTCGGATCGGGTTCCTCCGCGGCGAGCTTCTGAAGCTCATCCACCGGCACGGTCGTGCGGCGCTTGGCCAGCAGCCGGTCCGTCCGGAACTTGCGCTCGAGGAAGATGAAGTCGAGCAGTCCGTACCGCCGGACGCGAAACTTGCTCCGTCCGAACGAGGCGTGCCGGTGATAGACGTCGTAGTTCGTCGTCTCGAAGTAGAGACTCGTGGTCTTGTACTCGTCTCCGAACTCACCGCCGCCGTGTTGGTCGGCCGAAAGGTTCGCGCGCATCCAGCCCAGCACCTGTGGGCCGAGACCGGCATCAATCAGAAACTTCACTTCCCGCGCGAAGTCGCGCGTCTCTCTCGAGTCGAGTGGGGTCGCCATGCGCCGGAAAGTGTAGTGGGGACGTCCCCGCCGGGCAAGACCGGAGGGGGTCAGAGCTGTTTTCCACAGTTTTGGCGACTTCGGTGCCAGAGCTCGAATCCGGTGAGCTCTGGCACCGGATCGGCCAAAACTGTGGAAAACAGCTCTGACCCCCTACTTGACCCGCAGATCCTGGGCCCGGGTCTCGCCAGCGGCCAAGGCGACCGCGGTCCCGGCCGGCAGGAGCTGCGAGAGGAACTCGGGGTCGAACTCCCGGCCGGGCTCGGGATCGACGAGCACCGCGACGCGATACTCTCCGGGCGGCAGCCCCCGGAAGGCGTACCGGCCGTCGGGGCCGGTGAGCGCCAGCCGAATGCGGCGCGATTGCGGCAGCCACAGGCGGCGATCGTTGGGGAAGGCGACCACCGTGTAGTCGGGCGCCGGAGCGCCGGAGGCGCGCGTGAGCGTCCCGGCCAGCTCACTGCGTTCGGACGTGAGCTTCATCTCGATGCCCGCGACGCTGCGCGTGCCGTCGATCTGCAGATGGTGATCGGCGGCGTCACGCCCTTCGAACATCGCGGAGTCCACGGACCAGCCTTCCGGGAAGCCGGTCAGCGTGAAGCGGTACTGCCCGGGCAGGACGTTCGGGGCGCTGAACTTGCCGGTGGCGTCGAGCCTCATGCCGACGATGCCCATCTCCCAGTCGCTCGGGGAGGGAATCGGATAGAGGTTCACTCGCACGCGCGCGAGATCGACGGAGGCCGGGAGGCCCGCGAGCGAGAGCGTGCCTGACACGTTCACGCCACGCCGCATCCGGAGATCGACGTTGCTCGCGCCGCGCGCGTCGGCCACCACCTCGACGCTCGCCCACATGTCGCCGCCGGCGACGCCGATTTCTCCGCCGGGCGTGCCGTACGCCTTCACGATGTACGGTCCCGGGGGCAGACCGTGAAACGCGAAACTGCCATCGGGCCGCATGTCGCGGAACCAGACCCCGACAAGGCTGAGCGGCATGGTGGCGTCGATGAGCTGGACGCGCGATTGCGGGAGCGCACCCTCCTCCGCCGACACCTTGCCGGCTATCGACACCGTCTGGATCACCTGCAGCCGGATGTCGATGCCTGGGACTTCCTCGCTCGGGCCGACACGGACGGTCGTGGCCGAGGCGCCCGCGGGCGTCCCGGGATAGAAGATGGGCACGTAGCCGACCGGAGCCGGCGGCGTGATGGCCAGCGACAGTCCCGGCGCGTTGCCGGTCGTCTTCGACGCCGCCATGAGTTGCGCCTGGCGATCTCGCACCGCCTCGGCGCTGGCGGCAGCGGCCGCCACGGTGTCGCGCGGGACCGCGCTCACGAGATACTCGCCCGGCATCAGTCCCGCGATGCGATACACGCCGCGATCGTCAGTCGTGCCGTTGCCCCCGGCGCCGAGCGCCCGCCGGCCATTCTCGAAGATGTAGCGCACGGCGCGGACCGGCACGTTGAACGCCGGATCGCCGAACTCGTCGATCACGACGCCGGTGATGACGCTGCCACGCGGCAATCGGAGCGTGATGTTCTCGACCTTCTGTCCTGCGACCAGCCTGATCGGCGTGCCCGTGGCCGTGAGGCCCGGGCGCCGCGCGCCGAACACGGTGTCGAGATGACCGGGCTTGGAGGCCGAGACCGTGTACTCGCCCGCCGGCAGGCCGGTGAAGACGAACCGTCCGTCGGCGTCGCTGGTGGCGGCGCGAGTCAATCGCGCCGCGGTGTTCACCGCCCGGACCTGCGCCTTGCGCACGGGTTGACCATCGCTGGTTGCGAGCGCGCCGGCGATGACGGCGGTGCCTTCGGAAGCCGGGGGCGGTTGCTGGGCGACGAGGGCCCGCGCGGCGAGCGCGAGCAGGACGGCGATCGCGAGCGACAACGTTCGGCGCATGGGGCCTCCGATCGCCCAAGTAGACACCGATTGGAGGGAACTTGACGGCGCCTCACATCGTAATGTAAGTTAACGATGATAATTATGGGCGTCGCAGAACGGCGGGCGCGGGAAAAGACCCAGTTGCGTCAGGAGATTCTGGATGCGGCGCGCGAGATCTTCGCGACCGAGGGCTACGAAGCCCTGACGATGCGGCGGGTCGCGGAGAAGATCGAATACTCGCCCACGACCATCTACCTCCATTTCAAAGACAAGGCCGAGCTCGTCCAGGCGATCTGCGACGAGCTGTTTGCCGGCCTGGTGCGGCGCCTGCAGGACCTCGGGAAGAAGCACCAAAGCCCGCTCGAGTACCTCGAGGCGGGACTGCGTGCGTACATCGACTTCGGTCTCAAGCATCCGAGCCACTACTTCGTGACCTTCATCGTCGGCTGCAGAGTCGCGTACGAGTTCGAAGGCTCGGCGGGGCAGCGGGCGTTCGAGTTCCTGCGGCGAACGGTTCAGGCCTGCGAGTCGAACGGCCTCATCAGAAAAGTCGATGTGGACGCCACGGCACAATCGCTGTGGATGGCTAGCCACGGACTCGTGGTCCAGCTCATCAACGACAAGACGTTTCCGTTCGTGAGCCGACAGCGGCTCGTCGACCAGATGATGGACACGCTGATCCGGGGTTTGAAGGCGTAGAGGGGCGCGCACGGGCGCGCCTTTTTTTGTGCCGTTGACTTAACGATGTTATGACGATCATCGCTGTTAACTTCAGGCGGGCACGTTCGCGGCTCCCAACCCGAGCCGCGCCACAGGAGGGCTGACCCGATGCCTTCACTCGCCCTCCGCAACCTGCTTCACGATCGCGTGCGCCTCGCCGTCACGCTGACCGGCATCGTCTTCAGCGTGGTGCTCTCGGCCATCCAGCTCGGCCTGTTCGTCGGGTTCAAGCGCGCGACGTCCGACCTCATCGCCCGAAGCGGTGCGGACGTGTGGGTGAAGTCGGAAGGCGTCACGCATCTCGAGTCGGCCGTGGCATTTCCCGAAGCGTGGCGCTATCGCGTGCTGGCGACGCCCGGCGTGGCCGCGGCCGAGAAGTACATCGCGAACTTCGGACAGTGGAAGCGGCCGGACGGCGCCGAGGAAGGGATCATGATCCTGGGCGTCGAGCTCACCGCGACGATGGGCCGGCCGTGGAATCTGACGGCGGGACGCGCCGAGGATCTCGCCGAGCCCGACGCCGTCATCGTGGACGAGCTGTATCTCGCGAAGCTCGGCATCCGGGGCGTCGGCGACGTCGCGGAGATTCGCGGCCGTCGCGCGCGCGTTGTCGGCCTCACGCGCGGCATCCGGACGTTCACGACGGCGCCCCCGGTCTTCACGTCATTCAAGAACGCGCAGGGCTTCGCCGGCATCGATCGGGATCGCACTCTCTATGTGCTCGTGCGCGCCGCGAGCGGGACCGATCCCGCCGAGCTGGCGGGTCGTCTTGACGAACGGCTGCACGGCGCCGACGCGCTGACGACCGAAGAATTTCGCGCCGCCCAGGAGTCGTACTGGATGTTCGGCACCGGCGCGGGCGTGACCGTCCTCATTGCCGCCGGGCTCGGCATGCTCGTCGGCGTCGTGGTCGTCGCGCAGACCATCTACGCCGCCACGATGGATCACCTCAAGGAATACGGCACGCTCAAGGCCATCGGCGCGGCCAACAGTTACATCTACCGGGTGATCACGCAGCAGGCGCTTGCGAGTGCGGTCGTCGGGTACGGCGTCGGCATGGCGATCGCGCTCGCGATGTCGCGCGCCAGCCAGCTCGGCACGACGGCGATCCTGCTGCCGTGGCCGCTCGTCGTGACGCTGGCTGTCGTCACCGCAGCGATGTGTCTCGTTGCGTCCATCGTGTCGATCAACAAGGCCACGCGGATCGATCCCGCGATGGTGTTCAGGAACTGACGGGAGTCATGGACGGCATCAACGTCGAACGCGTCACGAAGACTTATGGCAGCGGCGCCACGATGACGCACGCGCTTCGCGGCGTGGACCTGCAGGTCAAGCCGCGTGAAGTGCTGCTCATGGAAGGTCCGTCGGGCAGCGGCAAGACGACGCTGCTTTCGATCATGGGCGCCATTCTGCGTCCCACCTCCGGCCGGGTCATCCTCGCCGGACGCGACATCGCGCAGTTGCCGGAGCGGGAACTGCCGCGCGTCCGCCTCGAGTCGCTCGGCTTCGTGTTCCAGGGCTTCAATCTGTTTCCGGCCCTGTCGGTCCACGAGAACGTGGCCATCGCGCTGGACATCCGGGGCGAGCGCGGTCCTGGCGCCGACGCGCGCGTCCGGAAGTCACTCGACGCCGTCGGCCTCGGCGACAAGGCGCGCACGCTGCCACGCGACCTGTCCGGCGGTCAGAAACAGCGCGTCGCGATTGCCCGCGCGCTCGTCGGTGAGCCGCGCATCATCCTCGCGGACGAGCCGACGGCGTCACTCGATGCGGACTCGGGCCGGCGCGTCATGGAGCTTCTGCGGTCGCTGGCCTCGAATGACGGGCGCGCCGTGGTCATCGTCACGCACGACTCGAGGATCGTGCCGTATGCGGATCGCGTCGTGCGCATCGACGATGGACGGTTGGACGAGATACGTGAAGGGCAACGAAGACAGCGAGAGGCACCGCGCGTCGAACAGGTCCTCAGTTCCGAGTCGCCAACGCCAAGTGCCGTAGTGCCCAGTGCCCAGTGCCTGACGTGTGGCCATGGTTTTCAGGGAGATACGTATGAAGCACAAACTGCTGGCGGTACTTGGCGCGGCGACGATCGCGGCGTCGGCGTGGGCGGCGTCGGGACGTGAGACGCGCGCGCCGGAGACGAATGCCCCGTCCAGGACGACCGGCATGGCCGGCGATCTCGTGGCGGCGCCGGGGCGGGTCGAGGCGATCTCGGAGGACATCGAGGTCAGCGCGGAAATCACCGGCCGCCTCGTGGCGGTGACCGTCGACGAGGGCGACGCCGTGACGGCCGGCCAGACGATTGCGCGTCTCGACGCCGCGGAGGCGAGCGCGAAGGTGCAGTCCGCCGAGGCGCGGTTGCGGATCGCGCAGGCCGACTACACGCGGCTCGTGAACGGCGCTCGCGCGGAGGAACGGCGCGAGGTCGAGGCCCAGCGGCTGCAGGCCGAGGCGGCGCTCGATCAGGCGGAGACCGAAGTCGCGCGCCGCGCCAGGCTCTACGAGACCGGCGTGGTGGCGCGCGAGGAGTACGAGCGCGCCGAACGCGATGCGCGACTCGCGCGTGCCCGACGCAACGAGCTCGTGGAGCATGCGCGTGTCGTCACGGCCGACGCGCGCGAAGACGAGCGTGAGCGGGCGAAGGCCGCGATCGAGCTCGCGAGCGCTCAGTTGAACGAAGCGCACGCGTTCCTGGCCAAGACCGAGATCAAGGCGCCGCGCGCCGGCATCGTCACCCTGCGGCACAGGCAGGCGGGTGAGATGGTCTCGCCGGAAGCCGGCCAGAGCCTGATCGTCACGCTGGCGGATACCTCACGGCTGCGCGTGCGGACCGATGTGGATGAAACCGACGTCGCGCGCCTCGGCATCGGCCAGCAGGCGTGGGTCCGCGCCGACGCGTTCGGCGACCAGCGGTTCGCCGGGCGCGTGATCCGAATCGGCGCGACGCTCGGACGGAAGAACATCCGCACCGACGAGCCGGTGGAGAAGACCGACACCAAGGTGCTGGAAACGCTCGTGCAGCTCGATGAGGGCGTGAAGCTGCCGTTGGGCCTGCGTGTCGATGTCTACATCGAGGCGCCGCCGCGCCCGCGGTAACGGGGCCCCGAGTTTCTCAAGGAGCGAAAAACGCCTTAACGGCGTTGCACGCCGATCGTCGGCCGCGGCGTCGTGGCGCTCGCCCAGACGATGACCGTCGCGCCGGGAACGGACGCAGCCGCCGGGTAGTACGCGGCCGCGTCGTCATGCAGGATTTCGATCGGATTCCAGCGTCCGTCCGGCGAACGGCGGCGCAGGAACACCGTGCGGCTGTTGTCCCTGGGCTCGTCCCAGAGAGCGACGAGCTCGTTCGATCCAGTCAGCGCGAGCTGAGGGTGCGAGGCGGATGCCGCGCCGGCATCGAGCCGGACGCGCTGCGAGAACGTCCGTCCATCGTCCGTGTACGCGTAGAAGACGCCCTTCGACGGACGCTCGCCGCTGACCATCGTCGGCCACGCGAGATGGACGCGTCCGCCCGGCTCTCTCACCATCGCCGGCCCGTCGTCGGGGCAGCCCTTGAGCTGCCACTGATCTTCGCTGATGCGGGCGGCCTCGCTCGTCGCCGCCGCGTCGCCGACGGTCCGGAACGCGATGTCGCGCAGGTCGTTCGGAAAGATGTGCCGCCACGCGATCGAGGCGTGGCCGCTGCCGTCAGTGACGACGGCGGTCTTGCAGCAGAAGCAAACGTGGGTCGCGACCTGCGTCTCCGTCTGCGTCCCGTCCGGGCGGAACACCGAGTAGTAGAGATCCTGGCGGGAGTCGCCACCGCCGCCGTGATGCTGATGGCCCGATGCGGGCTTTGCGGCCGCGGATTTCGGCGCGACGGGTTTCGGCGCAGCGTTGCGGCCGTCCAGCCACGCGACGTGCACCGCGTTCGCGTCATCGATCGCGATCGACATCCATCCACGCGCGCCTGCCAGACCTTCGGGATGAACCGCCACCGACGCTCCGAACGTCCGGCCGCCGTCCGTCGATCGCGAGAGCCGCACTTCGGTCTTGCCGTCGCGCCGCGTCGTCCAGAGCACGCCGATCTCCGCCAGGCTGCTCGACTCCGCCCGGGCCAGGCCTATGGCGACCCGAGGCGGCTGTTCGCCGTTCGCGCGCGCTTCGCCGACGCGATCGTTCACGCGGACGGGCGCGCGGAACGTCACGGCGGCGTCATCGCTCACCGCCGCGAAGATGTCGGTGCCGCCCTCGGGCACTGTCGCGCTCCACGTCACGACGACGAGCCGGTCGCGCGCCGCGATGGACGGCGTCGCGTTGTCACGGCCCTCGATGGCGAGACGGACGACGGCGGGTCGGCCCGGCCCTGCCGCACAGGCACGACGACAGCAGAAACAAGGCAGAAGGCAGAAGGCAGAAGGCAGAACGTGCGGAACGCGCTCACGCTGGTCATCAGTTCTCTCAATAAAAAAGCTGACGAACGTCAGCTCATTCCTCACTTCTGCCTTCTCCCTTGTGCCTTCTGCCTTGCTAGCCTTCTGCCTTGCGGGCGCGGTGAGGTTCAAAACCGCACCCGAACGCCGAACTGCAGCGTGCGCGGATCGCCGACGACGGTGACGTTGCCGAAGTTGGGCGCCGGATTCGTGGGATACGCGCCGGTGCCGAAGACCGTGATGCGCGCAACGTCGTTGCGCCGGTCGAACAGGTTGAACGCCTCCGCGAGCACCTCGACGGCGCTGCGGCCAATCCGGAACGTACGCGTGAGACGGAGGCTCACCGTCGAGAAGGCGCTGCCTTCGCCGGCGTTGCGCTCGATGAACTCGCCGTTCACCGTCGGCCGGGCCGCCGTACCCTGGATCGTCGTCGTCCCGGTGGTGATGTTGAACGGCAGCGCCGAGTAGTACTGCACCATGCCGCTCAACACGAATCCGTGGCTGAGCCGCTCCCAGGCGGTCGTCGCCGGCGTCGTCGGAGTGTTGATACTGCCGAGCACGACGAGCCGATGCCGCTGGTCGTCGTCCGAGCGGCCCCAGTCCTTCGACAGATCGAAGGGATCGATCGGCTGGCTGAAGAAGGCCTCGCCGAGGTTGTTCATCGACTTCGAGCAGGTGTAGGAGACGCGGTAGCTGCCCCATGCCGACGGCCGCTGGACGAACGACACGTGCAGGCCGTCGTACGCCGAGCTGCCGGCCGAAGAGTACTGTCCGTTGTTCGCGTAGCTCGGGTTGGGCCGGCACCCGTTGTTGTTGCCGGACGGCGCGCACGCCGGCACGTTCTGATTGATCTGCATGATGAGCTTGCGGCCGCGCAGGTAGTGATAGCCAACGCTCACGGTCGTCCTCGCGCCAACCTGCTGCTCGATCTCGAGGCTCGCCTGTTCCGAATACGCGTTCTGAAGATCGCGATCCATCGTCGTCAGGTTCACGAGCGTCACGGTGGGCACGATGTCGCTCAGGATGTTCGGAAACACCGGCGCGCCGGCCTGCGTCGGCGCGAGCGTCACGCCGATCTGACGCAGGTTGGCCAGATCCGTCGTGTTGCCGGCGGAGAGCAGGGCATTGGCCAGCGCGCGAAGCGGCACCCTGTCGAAATACAGGCCGCCTGCACCGCGAATCACCGTCCGCTGAGAGTCGAATGGCGACCACACGACGCCGACTCGCGGCGAGACGTTGTTCGTGTCCGTGTCGATCGTCTCGAGCCACTGCAGGTCGTACCGGAGCCCGGCGTTGATCGTGAGGTTCGGCAGCGCCTTCCACTCGTCCTGAATGTACAGCCCGATGTTCGAATTGGTCTGCGCCACCGAGGTCGCGCCGAACGTCTGTGTGAAGCCCGTGTTGGTGTACACGCCCGCGAGAAAGGCCGCCATGTTCTGGAACGTGTACGCGCCGCGAATCGAGCGTGGATAGGTAATGAAGAGATCGTTGTACAGAAAGTCCACGCCCGCGCGTACGGCGTGCGCGCCGGCCTGATGCGAGAGGTTGTTTACAACCTGATAGAGCGTGTTCACGCGTCCCGTGGGGCTGCCGGACGACGTGCCGAACGACGCGATGCCCGAGATGGTGACGGCGGGCCCGATCGGATCCGTTGGCGGCGCCCCGAGATCGCTGTGGGCGAACTGCGCGCGCGTCTCGAGGACGGTCCGCGCGGAGAGCGTCGCGACATTGCCGGCCGCGATCGTCTGGTCGAGATTGTCGAGCCCGGTTGACGCCGACGGCGCGTTCAACCCGCCCGCGCCGCGGGAGTTCGTCGAGGCGGCGTCGTACAGGCTGTAGCGCACGCTGAAGTGATCGTTGCCGCTGAATTGATGATCCAGCTTCGCGACCCAGTTCACCGTGTCGATGGGATTCGGGTACTCGCCCGTGGTGACCGGCGGGCCGCCATAGCCCGTCGCCGCCAGCCTCGCGTTGATGATTGGCACCTGCGCCTGATCGATCGTGACGAGGCCGGTCTGGTCGAGCAGGCGTTGCTCGAAGTTCGTGAAGTAGAACGTCCGGTCGCGCCGCAGCGGGCCGCCGAACGAGACGCCGTACTGATGCTGGTTCATCGGGAGCGTCCGGCCGGAGAGTGCGTTCGGCGCGTTGAACATCGAATCGCGGAAGTATTCGTAGAAGTCGCCCCGGATCGCGTTCGTGCCGCTTCTCGTGACGATGTTGACGTAGCCGCCGAGCGCGCGGCCGAGCTCGGCCTGCCCGCCGGACGTCACGACCTGGAACTGGTCCACGGCGTCGACACCGTACGACATCCCGCTCAACCCGGCGGCGTCGTCGTTCGCCGACAGGCCGTCGACGATGAAGTTGTTCGAGAGATTGCGCTGGCTCGCGACCGAGAGGCCGACGCCGGGGACCGCGGACGTCTCCGGAAAGATCTGCGTGCCGCCGCCGACGTTGGTGGGCGACACGCCGGGGATCAACAGCGCGAGATCGAGGAAGTTGCGGCCGTTCATCGGCAGGGCTTTCACTTCGGCCTGCGAGACCGTGCCGGCGACCTGGCTGCGCGCGAATTCCAGCACGGGCGTCTCGGCTTCGACCGTCACACTCGTCTCGACCGTGGCCACGCTCAGCGTGACGGGAAGATCGAACGCCGCGCCGACAGTGAGCGTGATCCGGCGAGTGACGGTGCCAAAGCCCTGCAACTGGACGGAGACTTCATAGGGCCCGACGCGCAGGTACGAGAACCGGAACCGTCCCTCCCGGTCGCTCGACGTCGCGCCCGTGACGTTCGTCTCTATCTGTCGCGCGGTGATGCGGGCGCCGGGCACGCCGGCGCCGGTCGTGTCCACCACGCGCCCGCCAAGGCTGGCAAAGTTCAGCGTCTCCTGCGCCCCCGCGACACGAGCCGTCGCAGCGAACAGGGCTAGACAGACCGCAAGCCGAACGACCGCCATCCCCACGGCTCGAAGATCTCACAGTGCCGGCGCCGGGACGTGCGGCAAATTGACGCAGGGCACGTTCCGCGGCTTACAAACCAAGCCGCGCGACGTACGTAGGGCGGGCCGGGTTTCGGCCCGCCACGTGACGCGGCGTACACACCAAGCCGCGCTACGTTCGGCTCGGGTACTTGGCCAATTTGCGCTGCAGCGACCGGCGATGGATGCCGAGCGCCCGTGCGGCTTCCGACACGTTGCCGTTGCACTCGAGGAGCACCCGGTTGATGTGTTCCCACTGCACGCGATCGAGCGACATCGGGCGGAGCGGCGGGGCATCGCGCTCCTTTTCGTTGCCGCGATCGAACGCCGCCAGGATCTCGTCCGCGTCGGCGGGCTTCGTCAGGTAGTGCGTGGCGCCGCGGCGGATCGCTTCGATGGCGGTCGCGATGCTGCCGTAGCCGGTGAGCACGACGATGCGCGTCGCCGGATCGGCAGCCTTGAGACGCGGAATCAGATCGAGGCCGCTTTCGCCGGGCATGTGAAGGTCGAGGATCACGAACTCCGGCGTCTCCTGCTCGACCGCGCGATCGGCATCCGCCGTCGTCCCGGCCGTCTGCACCTCGAATCCGCGCTGCTCGAAGGCGCGCGCCAGCCGGCCGCGCAACGCGTCGTCGTCCTCGACGATGAGAAGGAGCGGGCGTTCGTTCGTCATGTCGCCTGCGCCGTCCGGAGCACGTCGTGAGGCAGCGTGATGCTGACCGTCGTGCCCTCGCCCAGCCTGGACGAGAGCGTCAGGTCGCCGCCGAGCTGCTCGATCGACGAACGCGTGACGAAGAGCCCGAGGCCCGTGCCCACTCCCGGCGGCTTGGTCGTGAAGAACGGCTCGCCTGCGCGTGCGAGATCCTCCGATCGCATCCCCGTTCCGCGATCGGACACGGTGATGCGCACCCTGGTGTTCGCGAGCCGTTCCGCGCCGATCTTCACGGCGCTCTCTCCGGCCGAGGCCTGAAGCGCATTGCGCAGCAGATTGCCGAGCGCCTGGGCCACGACGTCAATGGGCCAGACGACGCTGATGGCGCCATCGCCGTGCGTCGTGATTCTCGCGCGCTCGGACGGCGGAAAGCGATCGAGTGCCGCCGCGACGACGTCCTCGACCGCCGCGGCTCGCGGCGCTTCGCCGATGGGCTCCGCGAGGCGGCCGGCCATCTGGTTGAGGATCGCGCGCGAGCGATCGATCTCCGCGCGAATCAGCTTCGCGTCGCCGGCGAGCGTCTGGTCCCCGCTCCTGTCGAGAATGTTGCGCTCGAGCTCGTGCGCCGCCACGGCCATCGTGGCGAGCGGCGTACTCAGCTCGTGCGCGGCGCCCGCGACGAGCGTCGTCAGGCTGGCCACGCGCGACGCGCGCGCGCTCTGATCGCGTAGCGTCTCCAGCGCGCGATCCCGGCGCTCGACGGCCATCGCGAGCCGCGTGACGAGAATGGCGATGATGAGCGCCGTGAGCGCGAAGGCGATCCACATGCCGCGCATGTGCACGGCGATTTCCGGGTGCATCACCTGCGCCGCGTGCAGCTCTTCAGTGGGCACCAGAAACACCGTCGCGTATCCGGCGACTGACAGCGCGGTGACGATCCACGCCCACGTCCGGCCAAGCACCAGCGCGGCGAGCACGATTTGAACGAGATAGAACACGCTCGCCGGGTTGAGCACCCCGCCGAATCGCAGCAGCAGCCACGACAGAAGGATCACATCCAGGCAGACGAGCGCGCCGGCCGTCGCCGCGGGCGTCGCGCGTCGAGTGTTCACGCGCCACCAGAGCCAGAGATTCGAGAGCAGCATCACTGCCAGCACCGGGACGACCTGCGCGATCGGGACCTGTGAGTCGAGCGCGCTCCGGCCCGCGACGACGGCGCCGACCGCGGCAGCGAGCGTCGCCCATCGACTCGTCACGAGCCAGGCGAGCCCGACGGAATCCGGCGCAGTGAACATCGGTTCTCGAAAGAATAGCTGCAATCATCCTGACCGGTCGCGAACAGCCTGCCCGGAACCGGACGCGAGCCATCCGCCCGTATCTTTTTTTGTGGCGCGTGGGGCCCCACCCCCACGCGCGCGCTCGCGACGCCTCGCTACGCTCGCCTGCGAGCGGTCAACTTTTGTTACACTCACTTCAGCGTTAATCCCGCGGCGGCAACGCATCAGTCAGCGAGGCACCATGGACTCCAGCGGACCGGAGAAACCCAACGGACCGGAGCGGCCGCACCACGACGAGCGCAAGCTGGCCGAGTTCATCCGCAACGGGATGAAGCGCCGGCCCGAGCAGGCCTTCGGCGACTACTACCAGGGCCACGATGCGTCATGCGCGCTGGGCGCCGCGTACGAGGCGATGTATCGGCTACCGGACGAAGCCGGCGGCCAGCGTCCCACCCGCGACCTCGACTGGTTCTTCGACTGCCTCGACAACGTCAAGGCCTGTCCGGGCGAGGGCTGCAAGAAGCGGCTCTACCTGGCCGCGCTGCTCGTGCACCTCAACGACGACCATCGCTGGACGCGCGAGCAGATCGCGAACTGGCTGGCCGGCGAGTCGAGGCCGGCGGCGTGAGCGCATTCCGCGCCCTCGCGGACATCAAGCCCCTGCCGATCTGGAACGGCATCCTCGCTCGCGTCGTCGAAGGCACTGAGATGACCTTCGCCGTGGTCGAGCTCGATGCGCACGCCGTCGCGGCGCTGCATCAGCATCCCAACGAGCAGATCGGGGTCGTCCTGCACGGCACGCTGACCTTCAAGATCGGCGACGAGACGCGCGATCTGCGCGTCGGCGATACCTACGAGATTCCAGGCAACGTGCCGCACGAAGCCACCGCCGGACCGGAAGGCGCGGTCGTGATCGACGTGTTCTCACCGATCCGCGCCGACTGGCGCCGCTTCTCGCCCGTGGCGCCGCGAACGCCCACTTGGCCGTGACATGATCGTCTCGCTCACGGTCGGGCTGCTGCTCCTTTCGATCGTCTTCTGGACGCTCGAGCGCTGGAGACCAGCGGCCGCCGTGCAGAAGCGCCGCGCCGTGGATACGCGCGCGGACCTCGCATACTGGTTCTTCACGCCGATCGTCACGCGCGCGACCACGCGCATCGCGCTCGCGCTGGCGTTCGGGCTCATCGCCTGGTGGCAGGGCATCACGTTCGAGGACCTGCGTCGCGTCGCGACCTCGCGGCAGACGTGGGCGTCCACACTGCCGCTCGCCGTGCAGGTGCCCCTGATCCTGCTCATCGGCGATCTGCTCGCGTACTGGACGCATCGGCTGTTCCACGGCCGGCGGCTCTGGCCGTTTCACGCGATTCATCATTCGTCGAAGAGTGTGGACTGGCTCTCGTCGGTGCGGCTGCATCCGGTGAACGACGCCGTCGCGCGCGTCGTGCAGGTGCTGCCGCTCTACTGGATGGGGTTCAACGGCACGGCGCTCGCGGTGTTCGTGCCGTTCCTGACGTTCTACGCGCTTCTGCTTCACGCCAACCTGGGCTGGTCGTACGGCCCGTTCCGCTACGCGATCGCGAGTCCGGTCTTTCACCGGTGGCACCACACGTCTGAAGAGGAAGGGCGGGACCGGAACTTCGCCGGGTTGTTTCCCTTCATCGACGTCGCGTTCGGCACGTTCTACATGCCGCCCGGCCGGGAGCCGCTTCGCTTCGGGGTCGAGCCGGACGACGTGCCCGACGGGCTGTTGAGGCAGCTGGCCTATCCGTTCCGACGGACGAGGCGCGCCGGGGGCGGTGACCCGCTATAATCAAGATCTCCGGTCCCCTCGGAGGTCAGTCAGACCCGTGATGTCCCTGCAGCGTGCAGTCGTGCCCGTCGCGTTGGCGGGGTGGATGGTGATGGGCGCTGCGGGCGGTCGCGCGCAGCAGCCCCCGCCACGACAGAACCCGCCTGCGCCCGTGGGGTTTCCTGCGCCCCCGCCGGGCGCGCCCGGCCCAGAGAAGTTCAGCGGCGTCTGGGACTACAACCCGCAGTTCAGCGTGAATGCCGCCAATGGCCGGCCCGAACAGGCGCCGCGCAGCGCGACGCAGCGCACGACGCCCCCTCCTCAACAACGCCGCGCAACGGCGACCCGAACAGCGGGGGCGGCGGCGGGGGTGGCACGGGTGGCACAGGTGGCGGCGGCAGCGCCTTTCCTCCCGGCTTCGGCCAGCCCAGCAGCGGCACTGGCGGCGGCGGCGCGGCATGGGTGGGATGGGTCGCGGCGGGGGCATTGGCGCCACGGCTCGAGGCCTCGGCATGTCGCCCATGGGGCTCGCCGAGATGCGGACGCTCATCCGCGACCTGATGGAAGTTCCCGAAAAGCTCATCCTCAAGGTCACGTCCGACGGCATCTCCGTCACCGACGACCTCGAGCGCGAACGCGTGTACCCGACCGACGGCAAGGAGCGGAAGTATCAGCTCAGTGGCGCGCAGTACGAAGCGAAAGTGCTGTGGGAAGGTCCGCAACTGAAGCGCGAGATCAAGGGCGGCTACAACTTCAAGATGACCGAAGTCGCGTTCCTCAGCGCCGACGGCAACCGGATGTACATCATCATTCGCCTCGGCGATCAGACCAGGAAACCGCCACCACCCACCGTCGGCGTCAACCGCGTGTACGATCGCGTGGTCGATCAGGCGCCTCCATCCGCCGCACGCAAGCCGGGTCTGACCCGGGGGTCTGACCCTGGTTGGCGTAAGCCGGGTCTGACCCCCTAGGAGACCCAACCCCGTGCCCTTCCGATTGCGACGTACTGCCACAACTGCGCTCGTGGCGTTGGCATTCCTGGTGTGCCCGCTTGCTCGCGCAGGCAACGCGCTGCAGAACGTGCCGCCGATGAGCGGAGTGTGGAAATTGAACCTCGAGGCGAGTACCAACCCGCACGGGCCGAAGCCCGCAGCGAGTGGCGCGCCGCGTTCCGGTCGCACGGGCGGTGGAGGGGACAACGCCGGCGGCGGCGGTGAAGGCGGTGGCAGCGCGACGCGAAGCGCGGAGGGTGGCTCGCTCGGCGCCGAAGAGACGCGCCGGTTCAACGCGAGCAAGGCGTTGTTCTTTCAAGCGCCGGAGATGATGGCGCTCGAAGCGACGGCGACCGACTTCCGCATGCTCCTCGACCCGGTCAAGAAGTTCGGGTATCAGCACAAGACGGACAACCGGAAGCAATCCATCGTGACGCCGGCGGGTCCCGCCGACTTCAAGGTGAAGTGGGACGGCACCAGGGTGCGGCGCGAAATCGAGACCCCCGATACGCTGCACATCGTGGAGGAGTACGCCCTCAGCGCGGATGGCCGGCAGCTCATCGTGACGCTGAAGGCCGACAGCCGGATGGTGCGCAACGTGCAGATCGGCGATATCCGGCGCGTCTACGATCGCCAGCAACAACAGCTCCCTCGGCCCTGACGCAGTGTGATTTCACGGTACTTCGTCATCCTGCTCGCATTCGTCGCCGCCGCGTACCGGCTCGCGCAGGGCGCGTTCATCGAAGCGACGGGTCTCTCGGCACTGGGCGCCGGGCTCGTGATCCTGAAGCTCGCCGCCGGGAGGCCGGCGCTCAAGCCGCTCGCGTACCTCGCGTTTCTCGTGACGGCGCTTTCGATGGGCGTGGTGTTGATTCGCCACTACTACTAGGCCAGGGGCCCAGGGCCAACGGCCAACGATAAACGGCACCAAGGCAGAAGGCAGAATGCAGAAGGCAGAAGTCTGGAACCCGCTATCGCGTGCCCGCTTCTTTAGAAGAGACCTGATGACAATCGCCAGAAGGTTCCTCATTTGTGCCTTCTGGCTTCTGACTTGTGCCTTTGCAACGCCCGCCTCCGCGCAGCACGAACATCACGCGGCGCCCACCGGTCCCGGCTGGAACTGGAAGGTCGAAGCGCAGGCGTTCGTCAACGTCAATCTGCAGGAGCGCAAGTTTCGCGATTTCCACGTCATCGAATCGCAGAACTGGTTCATGACGAGCGGCGCGAAGACGGCGGGCCGCGGCCGGTTCTCGCTGCACGGCATGATCAGCTTCGAGCCGTGGACGATGAAGGACATCGGGTCGCCGCAGGTCTTTCAGACGGGCGAGACGTTCAACGGCACCGCGCTGGTGGACTACCAGCATCCGCACGACTTCGTGATGGAAGCGAGCGCGCGATTCGACTGGCCGCTCACCACGGGGTGGCGGCTGCATTTCTACGGCGGGCCGGTCGGGTCGCCGGCGATCGGGCCGACGGTGTTCATGCACCGGGCGTCCGCCGAATCGAATCCGACGGCGCCGCTCGGCGCATCACTACCTGGACTCGACGCACATCACGCACGGCGTCGTCACGGTGGGCGTCACACGCGGTCAGTTCACCGCGGAAGCGTCGGCGTTCCACGGGCGCGAGCCCGACGAGGATCGTGTGGCGATCGAGTTCGGTCCGATCGACAGCTACTCGGCGCGGATCCGGTGGAGGAAGGGAGGCTGGGAGGCGCAAGTCTCCGGCGCTCATCTCGAGCAACCGGATCCGACGGAATTGAGCGACCACGAGCTCGTTCACGGCGTCGCTCTCGTTCACGGGTCAGCTCTTCGGGCGCCCACTCGCGATGACGGGCGCATACGGCTATATCAAGGAACCCGGGACCGGCCGCAACATGCCGGCCGGACTCGTCGAGGGCGTCTGGTACCAGTCACCGCGCGATGTGTTTTACACGCGCGGCGAGTTGATGGTGAAAGACGTGCTCACGCGCGGCGGCTTCCATCCGCCGGGCTTCACCCACCCGCACATCCTGTCCACGATCGGCGCGCTCACGATCGGCTACGAGCGCCGCATCGTCAACTCACGCGCCGGCCACTTCGGCGTCGGCGGCGACGCGACCGTGTATTACCGCGACGTCAACCTCTCCGACGGCTACGGCGATCCGTTCTCGGCGCACATCTTTCTGCGGTACAGATTCCCAGGTCGATAGACAGAACATCGGCGCTCGGCCTCGAGAACCCAACGCCCAGAGCCAAGCGCCAAGAGCCGAGCGCGAAGCATCCAACTGGCTCTGACCCTCTCGACGCTGTGACTTCGAGATCGTCCGCGACATCCTGGCGCATCGGCTCGACGATTTGCTCGCGTTCGTCGCCGCCGTGCGCGCGATTATCGGCGGCGGGTCCGATCACTGACATCTTGCGCCGCCGCTCCGTTCCGCTCCGTTCTGACACACGCTCCGTTCTGCTCTTGACTTTGCTCCCGCGCTTTTCATATCGTCACTGAGTCTGCGCGTGCCGCAGACGTTTATCGCGAGTGGCTGAGGGAACAGGCCCGACGACGCCACAGCAACCAGGCGGCAACCGCCCAGGTGCTAATTCCTGCCCGATACCGGGGAAGATAAAGCGAGGCCGATTGCGTCGCAGTTGGCAGTGAAGCTCGTTCCCACGGTAATCAGTCGTGAACCGGCGCGCATCGGCCGCGATGTGCGCGCATTGTCCGTCGCACGCCCTCGTTCGAAAAACGACTGGCAGCGGCGAAGGGGGACGTGTGTCTGTCGATATAGAAAACTCTGCGCGCGCATTTTCGATTTACGACTTGGGATTTTCGGACTTAGAGCGTTCCGCAGCAAAGCGCCCCTTTGCAGTAGCGAAGCGCGCACGGTGCGTGTGACGCTGCTCGGGTACGGCCGCGTCGGACAGGCCGTCGCGGCCGTGGCGGAGCGCGAGCGGCGCCGGCTGATTGGTGCCGGGATCGACCTCTCGTGTCACCACGCGCTCGTGCGCGATCTCGACAAGCCGCGCGGCGGTCCCTCGGCTCTGCTCGGGCAGGCCCTCGGTGACGTTGTCGACGAGCGGCGCGGCGATCCTCGATCGACCCGTTGACGTCATCGTCGAAGTGCTCGGCGGCGTCGAGCCGGCGCGCACGCTGGTCACGGCGGCGCTCGAGCGCGGGAGTCCCGGTCGTCACCGCGAACAAGACGCTCGTCGCGCGGCACGGCCGGGAGCTGCGCGCGCTCGCGCGACGGCGCGCGGCACGACGTTCGCCTTCGACGCGGCCGTCCTCGCCGGCGTGCCGTTCCTCGGATCGCTCGCGCGGCGGCCGCTCGTCTCGGCGGCCGGCGCGCATCGAGGGCGTCATCAACGGCACCTCGCATTCATCCTGAACGCGATCGCCGCGGCGCGACGTTCGAAGCGGCGCTCGACGAAGCGGTCGCAGCGCGGCTACGCCGAGCCCGACAGCTCGGCCGACACGAGCGGCCGCGACGCGGCCGAGAAGCTGACGATTCTGCTGCATCTCGCCGGTTGTCACGACGTTCAGGTCGACGATCTGCCGTGCACGGGGCTCGACGCGCTCGACGCCCGCCGACTTCGCCGGCGCGCGCCGCCTCCGGCGGCGCGATCAAGCCGGTCGCGCTGGCGTCGCTCGACGGCGACAAGGTGCCGCGTGGGTCGGGCCGGCATTCGTTCCTCGCGATCATCCGTTCGCGCAACTCGACGGTGTGACGAACGCGCTGCGCCTGATCAATGCGGCGGGCGAGACCGTGACGTTCGCGGGCCCGGGCGCCGGACCGGAGGTCACGGCAGCAACGATCCTTGACGACATCGTCGAGGCGATATACGTGCCAGGCACTAGGCACTAGGCGCTGGGCACTGGGCACTAGCAAGAACCGGCACAAAGGAGTAATTATGGATTTCGCGACGAAGACGATTCACGCCGGTCAGCCGTCCGAGCCGCAGACCGGCGCGGTCGTCGCGCCGATCTTTCAGACGACGACGTATGAGCAGATGGGGCCGGGTGAACATCGCGGCTTCGACTACACGCGCACGTCGAATCCGACGCGCAAGCGGCTCGAGGCGCGTGCTCGCCGAGCTCGAGGGCGGAACGCGCGCGGCGGTGTTCGGGTCGGGCCTCGCGGCCGAGCACGCGATTCTTCAGGCGTATCTGAAGCCGGGCGAGGAGATCGTCGTGCCCGGCGACGTCTACGGCGGCACGTTCCGGATGCTGCACAAGGTGTTCGAGCCGCATCGGCTGCCGTGGTGACGCAGGTGGATTTCAGCGATCTCGACGGCGCTCGAGCGCGCGATGACGCCGGACGACGCGCTCGTGTGGCTCGAGTCGCCGACGAATCCGCGCCTGCTCGTGTACGACATCGCGGCGATCGCGCGGATCGCGCATGCGCCGGCGCGCTCGTCGTCGTCGACAACACGTTTGCGACGCCGTTCTTCCAGCAGCCGTTCGAGCTCGGCGCGGATCTGGTCGTCCACAGCGTGACGAAGTACCTCGCGGGCCACTCCGATCTGATTCAGGGCGCGGTGCATCGCGCAAGGATCCGGCGATCTTCGAGCCGGTCGCGTTCCTGCAGAACGCGCTCGGCGGCGTGCCGAGTCCGTTCGACTGCTGGCTGACGCTGCGCGGACTGAAGACGCTCGAGCTGCGGATGCTTCGGCACGCGGAGAACGCGATCGCGATCGCCGAGGCGCTTGCCGAGCATCCGCGGGTGCGGCCGCGTGTACTTTCCCGGGCCTGCCGTCGCATCCGGGCCACGAGATCGCGCGCCGCCAGATGACCGGCTTCGGCGGCATGGTGTCGTTCGAGCTCGACGGCACGGTCGAGGAAGCGGCGCGTTCGTGTCGTCGCTGCGAGTACTTCGCGCTCGGCGAGAGCCTCGGCGGCGTCCGCGCGCTCGTGTGCCTGCCGTGCCGATGACCCACGCGTCGATTCCGGCGGAGACCCGGCGCGCGCTCGGGCTGTCCGACACGCTGATCCGGCTGTCGCCCGGCTGCGAGAGCCCGCGCGATCTGGTCGGACGTCGACGGGCTCGATCGGCTGGGCCGTCCGACCGTCTCACGGTCCTCCGGGACGATCGGCCTGAAGAGATCCCGGAACCATCGGCCGCGCCATCCGGGTGTCCAATGCCTGTCATGCGGAGAGTCTGGCTGGCGCTGGTCGTGGTGTCGGCCGGGTGCGCCTCGGCGCCAAAGCAGAATGCCGGACGCAGATCGCGTTGGAAGGCGCGGATCGCGAAGGTGCTGGAGGGCTGCTACGACTGCCTGCTCGAGGCCCGCGACGACCTACGAGCCGTCTGGCGGCCGGCAAGGTGCGGCCGAGCGTCCTGCCCCGGCTCTTCGAAGTCGAACTGCTGCTCACGCTGCGTGAGAAAGAACTGGCCATGGATTTCTCGACGTCGCTCGCCCGCGCCCGCGACCTCGCTGAAAGAGCTGCCGCCCGTTCTCGAGGGCCCTCGCTATCTCGCCATCGTCGAAGGGATCCGCTCGGACGATGTGGGGACGCCGCGGGCGGAGGATGGAGCGTTCCGGCGCGCGCAGGGCCGCTCATCACGCGGATCGACGACGAGCTCGCGTGGCTTCGTCGCACGAACACCATCGCTCCTGCGGCCGGCGGAGAAGTGTCAGGCGCCAAGGCGGGCGCAGGCACCAAAGCGGGCAGCAAGGCTGGCGGGAAAGCCGCGGCCGGCCCGACGATCGCCACGCCGCCGACGCTCAGCCAGCCGGTCCGCCAGTATCTGGTGCTCGCGCTCGACTGCATGTACGGGACGAGCGGCGCGACCGCGCCCTCCCGGCACGCCGCCGCCTCCGCCGGTCAATCGTGATCCAGGCCCGGCCGCGCCGCCGCTCGTCACGTACCGCTTCGCGATCTGCGGCCGCGTCCAGCGCGCGCCGATCGAGAAAGTGCGCGTTGATGTGCCGCGTTTCGTCGAGGCGTCCTTCTTCCAGGCGCGCATCGAGGTCGCCGAATCGCGGCAGACGCAAAGGCGCGCGAGCTGCTGGCAGAAGCGTACAAGCGATTTCCGACGTCGCCGTCGGTGACCTACCTCAACGGGAACTTCAATCAGCTCATCGGCGACTGCCGCGCGGCGCTTCGTTTCTACGACGAGACGATCGCGATCAAGCCCCGCCACGAAAACGCGCTGCTCGGCCGCACGATGTGCCTGACGTGCCTCAAGCGCAATGACGAGGCGATTCAGGCCGCGACGCACATGATCGACCTCAAGCTCGACAACATCGCCGAGGGTTACTACTGGCGCGCGTGGAACTATCACTTCCTGCAACGAGCTCGACATGCGCGCGCCGCGACATCGAGAGCGCCAAGAAGCTGCGCACCTCAGGCGAGATCCACACGCTCGCCGGCATCATCGAGTACGACCAGGACGACCTGACGCCGGCCGAGAACGATCTCAAGGTGGCCAAGAGCCTCGTCAGGCGGCGCGCAGAACTGCATGGCGCGCTGGTATCTCGGCCTGGTGGACATGAAACGCGAGCGCTGGCTCGAGTCCGGCGGGCACTTCGAGGACGCGATGAACTGCTACGAACAGGCGCGTCGAACGAGAACGAGGAGAACCGCGACGCGATCGCGAAGAACCCCGACCTCGATCCCGAGTTCAAGGCGCGGCAGATCGCGGACTTCGAGGCCGCCATCAAGGAGGACCGCCAGCAGCAGCTACGCCTCGGCGTTCAACGCCGCCAACCACTTCGCGCGCGGCGGCAACCGCGACAAGGCCAAGGTCGCTCATCGAGGTCGCCGCGAAGGACCCGAACCTCGCCGAGCGGGTCGCCGAGCTGCGGAAGCATCCTCGGCGGCGGGACGAGCAGGCCAGTGCCACGCCTAGTGCCTGGCGCTCTTCTGACAGAATACGGACGCATCATGGCTACCTACGCGCATTTCGAGACCACGCTCGGCAACTTCACCGTCGAGCTGTTCGACGACGAAGGCGCCCAAGACCGTCGCCAACTTCGTCGGCCTCGCCGAAGGCACGAAGGAGTGGAAGCACCCGAAGACGGGCGAGAAGCACAAGACGCCGTACTACGACGGCATCATCTTCCACCGCGTGATTCAGGGCTTCGTCATCCAGGGCGGCGACCCGCTCGGCCAGGGCTACGGCGGGCCCGGCTATCAGTTCGAGGACGAGTTCCATCCGAGCCTGCGCCACGACCGCGCCGGCATCCTCTCGATGGCCAACGCCGGGCCGAACACCAACGGCAGCCAGTTCTTCATCACCCTCGGCCCGACGCCGCATCTCGATCGCAAGCACTCGGTCTTCGGCGCCGTCGTCGAAGGGCTGGACGTCATCGAGAAGATCGGCAAGGTCCCGACCGACCGCAACGATCGTCCGGTGACGCCGGTCGTCATGAACAAGGTCACGATCGAGCGGAAATGACCTCGGGGGTCATTTTACGAACCACGTAAATTGACCCCCGAGGTCATTTTGACAACGAAGTCCTTCGTTGACATCTACGAATAACTTCGTATACTAGGCTCATGCCGAGACCGCTGCCGCGTCCGACCGACGCCGAGCTCGCCATCCTGCGCGTGCTCTGGGAACACGGACCGTCGACGGTCCGCCAGGTCCACGAGGCCCTCGCCGAGGCGCGCGAGACCGGGTACACGACGACGCTGAAGCTGATGCAGATCATGGCGGAGAAGGGGCTCGTCACGCGCGACGAGTCGCGACGGACGCACGTGTACACCGCGCGTCTGACGCGAGACGCAGACGCAGCGCCAGCTCGTCACCGACCTCGTCGATCGGGCGTTTGGCGGGTCGGCGGCGGCGCTCGTGCTGCAGGCGCTCAGCGCGCATCCGGCCTCGGCGGAAGAGCTGGCAGAGATTCAGAAGCTGATTGCGGACTACAAGGAAAGGTCGAACCCATGAGCCTGACCGCTTTCCTCGATCATCCCTACGCGAGCGCGCTCGCGTGGTCGCTCGTGCACTTCCTGTGGCAGGGCGCCGTCCTGGCCGTCGCCGCGTTCGCGTGCCTGCGCTGGCTGAATCCGCGAGCGTCCGCGCGCTACGCTCATCGGCGTCGTCGACGCTCGCGGCGATGCTCGTCGCGCCGGTCGTGACGTTCGCGATCCTCGCGTCGCGCGACGGCGGCTGCCGTCACGAACAGCCCGCTCACCGCGACGACATCCTCGCTCTCGCCAGACACGGCGGCGTCATCAGGCGTCAGCTCGACGGGTCTCCCCACCTCCGCCGGCGAGTCTCCGGCCTTCCGGGGAGATGTTCGTGCTGATCGCGTGGCTCGCGGGCGTGAGCGTTCTGTCGCTTCGACTGCTTGGCGGCTGGATTCGTCGCCCGGCGCCTGGTCACTCGCGCCATTCGCCCGGTCGCGCCCGAGATTCACGCGCTCGCGCGCATCGTGGCCGGACGTCTCGCGCTCGATCGCATCGTCCACGTCGCGCAGTCGTCGGCGGTCAGCGTGCCGGTCATGGTCGGCTGGCTGAAACCGGTCGTGCTGCTGCCCGCGGCGGCGATGTCGGGCCTGACGATTCAGCAGATCGAGGCGCTCCTCGCGCACGAGCTCGCGCACGTCCGCCGCCACGACTACCTCGTCAACCTGCTGCAGTCGGTCGTCGAGACGCTGCTGTTCTATCACCCGGCGGTGTGGTGGATGTCGCGACAGGTGCGTGCCGAGCGCGAGCACTGCTGCGACGATCTCGCGTTGGCGTCTGCGATCGACTCGTGTACGTCAGTGCGCTGACCGATCTCGCGGCATGTCCGCGAGACCGGCGCTGGCGCTCGCGGCGACGGACGGATCGCTCCTGCGCCGCGTGCGGCGCATTCTCGGCCGTGGCGAGGACGAGCACGAGCCGGCGCCCGGCTGGTCGCCCATCCTGCTCGTCGTCATCGCGCTGGCGGTCGTGCCGGTGATTCTTGCGTCCACGCGTTTGCCTGTGACTGGTGGGAACCTGACCGAACAGAGCCTGCTGGCACAAACCAGCGTGCCTGGAGGCGTCATCGGCGGCGTGCCGGGCGGCGTGCGGCGGGGCCGGGTGGTGCCCTGGCGGCGTGGTGGGCGGCGTGCCCGGCGGCGTCCCGGGTGGTGTCCCTGGCGGTGTGATCGGCGGCCTGCCGAGTGGAGTCGCCGGTGGCGATCAGCAGAACGTTCAGGATCTGCAGGAGCGAGAGAAGGCGGCGGCCGCGCAGCTTCGCGATCTCGCGCTGGCGCTCGATCGCCTGAAGGACGAGCGCCTGGCCCTGACCCTGCGCCAGTCAGAGACCGAGTCGCGGGCGCGGATCGCCTCGCTCGAGAGCGAGCTCAAGACCATGCGCGAGCAGCACGCGCGCGCGAAGCGTCAGTTCGAGGTCGGTGTGGTGAACGAGTCGGCGGTCGCTGAAATCGAAGGGCGGATTCAGACGCTGGAGCAGGCACTGGCTGGCGCGAAGAGCGAGCTGCAGTACCGCGCCGCGCAGATCGATCTCGAGCGGCGTGAGCTAGCGCAGATGCGCGAGTACGAACGGAGCCAGGCCGATTACGAGCAGCTGCGCATGCGACTGGCCGAGCTGCAGGGCAGGGTGCAGCAGGAGCTCGAGAAGCGCGCATCGGACGAGATGGCGAAGACGTTCCTGGACCAGCAGCTCAAGGATCGTCAGCGCGACGACTTCCTGGGCGTCCTCGCGCGCTCCTCTTCAGAAACGCTGCTCATCGAAAGCTCGATCGAAATCACCGCGCCGAACGAGAAGCATTCGCCCCGGCGACATCCTGTCGATCGAGATCTCGGATGAACCCGACCTGCCACGGACCTACGTCGTCCAGTCCGACGGCACGGTGAAGCTGCCGCTCATTGGATCGGTTCGCGTCCAGTCGTTGACCACCGCCAAAGCGCGCGAGGAAGTCGAACGGCTCCTGGCGGATCGGCGGATCAAAGACAAGAAGGTCGACGTCAGACTGCGGAGACCGCGCTGAGCGTCGGATGCTTGTCTTTCCACTCCGTCGCCTGCTCGTACGCGAGGGCGACGCGCAGAATCGTCGCCTCTTCGTACAGCCGGCCCGTGATGATGAGCGGGCGCGGCGTGCCGTCCACGAGCGCGGCTTTGACGGAGACGGCCGGGTGGCCCGTGCGATTCGTGATCGTGGACATCGAGTCGCCCGGGCTCAGGATCGCGTCGTACTTCGACATGTAGTCGTCCATCTGCCGCATCAGCAGCGTCCGCGCGCGCATCGCGCGGATGTATTCGACCGCGGGCACGAACCGTCCCTGGCGGAACGTGTTCGGCCACGTGCTGCGTGACGTGCCGGTCGCGACGGTGTTGATGTCGCCGGAGCGGGTGATGTCGTCGAATGCCGCGGCGGATTCGACCTGGAGGATGAAGCCAATCGCCTGCGCGATCGTGTTGTCGGGCGGATCGACCGCTTCGATCTGGGCGCCGAGCTTGCGATAGACGTTCAGGATGTCCTGCAACTGCTGTTGAGACAGCGGCTGGCGGGCCGCAGCGCCGCCTCGACCGCCGCGGCCGGCTTCCGCGGCTCCGGCGGCACCTGCGCCGGCCGCGCCTGCCCCTGCGCCACCTCCAGCCGCCGCGCCACCTGCTGCCGGCGCACCGCCCGCGCGTGCGCCTCGCCCTCCGCCGCCTTCGAACGCGTTTCTCAGGTAGCCGATCTTGTAGCCGCTGAGCGGCGCGTCGGGATTCCAGCGGAACGCCGCGTCGGCCACGCTGTGGTCGCGCTTGTCCGGTCCGTAGATCGCGTTGAACACGAGCACCGCGTCCTCGACGTAGCGGCACATCGGCCCGACCTTGTCCATCGTCGAAGAGAGCGCCATGCCGCCGTAGCGGCTCACGCGGCCGTAGGTGGGGCGCAGGCCGACGAGGCCGTTGATGCCGGAGGGCGAGAGGATCGATCCCTGCGTTTCGGTGCCGATGGCGAACGCGACGCAGCCGGCCGCTGTCGCCGAGCCGGAGCCGGCGGACGATCCACTGGATCCCTCCTGCGGATTCCAGGGATTGTTCGTCCGGCCGCCGAACCAGCGATCGCCCTGTGCGAGCGCGCCGAGCGCCAGCTTCGCGCAGAGGACGGCGCCGGCGTCGCGCAGCCGTTCGACGATCGTCGCGTCGTAGTCGAGGATCTGATCGACATACGGCTCGGCGCCCCAGGTGGTCTTGATGCCCTTCGTCGCGAAGAGATCCTTCGCGCCCCAGGGGAGGCCGTGGAGCGGCCCCCGGTACTTCCCGGCTTTGATCTCGCGATCGGCGTCAGCGGCCTGCTTCAGCGCGAGATCCTCGGTGAGCGTCACGTAGAAGTTCAGCGACTGCTGATGACGCTTCAGCCGCGCCAGATACATGTTCGTGAGCTCGGTGGCCGTCACGAGCCTGCGCTCGACGAGCGCTGCGAGGTGCGTGACAGGCCAGAAGGCCACGTCTTCGAGATTCGCCGGACGCTTCAACGTGAGCGGTGGTTTGGAGTACCTGACTGGTGCGCCGGGCGTCGCCGGTCCCTTTGGTTCCTTGCCGGGCAGCGACGGCTTGAAGATGTACGCGGGCTCGGTGTCCTGCGGGATGTTGATCTGCCGGAGCCGGTTGAACGCCGTGAGGTTGTTATTGGCCGCCTGGGCGGCGGCCGCGGCTTCCTCGCTCGTGAACTTCACGCCGTCGATCACTTCGGCGGCCCGGATGATCTCCGACGTGACCGGCCCGGTGTTCTGGGCCGGCGCCTGCGCGTACACCTTCGCCGCAACCGCCCCGGCCATGGCCGTGGGCACCGCCTTCAGGAATCTGCGCCGCGACTGCCCGTTCGTCTCCCGCGCCATCTGACTAACCTCCGAACCTATTTTCTTTCTTTGAACCCCACCGGCACCGTCACATCCGCCTCAGAGGCCGCCGTCTCGATCGACAGCGTCTCGTGCGTGGTCGTGAGGACCGTCGAGCGCGGCTGCGGCTGTCCCTTGCTGCCCATCATGCGCTTGGCCAGTGCGCCGCTCAGTCCGCCGCCCGTCGTCGTCGGCTGCGACGCCTGCTTCATCTGCTCGGCGTTCCTGACCGTCTCGAACGTCACCGTCGAGACGAGCGGCGTGCCCTGCAACTTGTTCTTCTCAGTCTGCAGTTTGTCCATCATCGGCTTCAACGCCGGAAAGAACGTGATCGCGCCCATCATCTGCTGGACGTTGGCGACGAGGGTCTCGCCGTAGATCGCCTTCGCAAACTTCAACTGGAATTGCCCCATCTCGTCGAGGGCGGCGATCTTCGGCGCGAGCCACATGGTGTTGGTCAGGACGAAGCCGCCGCTGTCTTCGACCTTCCGGCCCTTCTCATGCGCGGCCACCGAGAGGATGACCTCACGCGCGTCGTGGCCCGCAATGCTCCTGCGCTGGCCGGTCTCCTTGACGTCGGCGGTGAACTCGAGCTGCTTGCCGGCGTCTTCCAGCGTCTTCTTGTCCTCGGGACTCATCTGCTGGCGGTTCTTCGCCAGGTCCTCCTGCAGCTTCTTCATCTGCGCGCGCATCTCGGCGAAGGTGATGACCTTGTATTCCTTCTTCTTGACGTCGACCTGGTAGATTCGCTCGGCCGTGAGGTCGATGATCTGGCCGGTCTCCACGCCCATGCGCGACATGCGAGGGCCCTTGACCGCCACGGTGTCCGTCGACTCGCCCGGGTCCGGCCATCATGCCGATGAACCGGCCCATGAGGCCCTCGAACTTGACCAGCGACTTCTCGCGCGTCTTGACGTCGGCGCGAAGCACGGGCGCGGCGACGAGGACCACGGCGAGGACAGCAGACCAGATGACGTAGCGCTTCATAACCAGAACCTCCAAAAACCAAACGCACTATTCTAACGGGATGCAGGAACGACGTGTATTGAACGACAAACTGGGCCTGCCGGGGCCCTTCAGCACGGCCGTCATGGCCGGGGGCCTGGTGTTCGTCTCGGGGCTGTCGGGGGCGGTCGAGGACGGCAAGCTCACGGGGACGGACATTCAGACGCAGACGCGCCGCGTGCTCGACCGGCTGCGTGCCGTGCTCGAGCAGGCCGGGTCGTCGCTGGCGCAGGCCGTGTCGGTGCACGTCTACCTCCGGCGGGCCACCGACTTCGACGTGATGAACGCCGTCTATCGGCAGTACTTCGCCGAGGCGCCGCCCGTGAGGACAACGGTCGTCACCGATCTGGCGGAGGGGGCGCAGGTCGCGATGTCTGCCATCGCCGTTCCTGTGGGCGCACCACGAGAGGCCTTGCATCCCGCTGGCTGGATGAAATCGCCACGCCCGTATTCCTACATCGTTCGGACCGGGTCGCTCGTCTTCCTGGCCGGTCTCGTCAGCCGGCGTGGCACGGACGATCAGGTCGTTCCCGGCCCGGTCGCCCTGCAGGTGCGCACGATCCTCGACAACGCCGGCATCCTGCTCAAGACGGCCGGTCTGTCTTACGCGAACGTCGTCTCGGCGCGCGTGTTCCTCGCGGACAACTCGTATTTCGAGGCGATGAACGAGGAATACGCGAGCTACTTCAAGACGAGTCCGCCGGCTCGGGCGACGGCCGTGACCGGCCTCATGGGCGTGGACGCGTCGGTCGAGATCACGCTGGTCGCGACGGCCGGCGATCGCCAGGTCCTCGGGCCGGCGCTCTCACCGAGCCTGCCGATCTCTTCTGCGGTCCGCGCCGGCGACTTCGTGTTCCTCTCCGGCGTGCTCGGCAACACCGACACGAACATGAACGACATCGCCGGACAGACGCGCGAGACCTTCGAGCGCATTCGCCGCACGCTGGACGCCGTCGGCCTGTCCTTCCCGCACATCGTCGACAACACGGTCTATCTGCCCGACATCCTGCACCAGAAACGCGTGGATGAAATCTGCTACGAGTTTTTCCCGACCGATCCGCCCGCGCGCAGCTCCGTCGGCGCGCGCCTCGTCGTCCGCGCGGGGCTCATTGAAATGATGATGACGGCGGTGGGACGCTAGGCACTGGGCACTGGGCACTGGGCACTGGGGACTGTGTGACGCTCACGGCTGACTGACAGCCGACTCGGTGACGATGCAAAGGACGCGACTCCCAGTCAAGCGAAGTCTGTCTCGCACTAACGCCAGCTCTGCATTGCGCATCATCATCAGAAGCGCGGCAACGCCGCAGGATCCTGACGCGCCCGATCGGATGACCGGATCACCGCCGTTCGGCGTCGCCAGTCGATCGAGCGCTTCCTCGTTGACGTGCTCTGGCACGGCGATCGCGGCGTCCACGCGGTCGCGCAAGGCTTCCCAGGCGAGCGGACTCACCGCGGCGCATCGGAGTCCGACCATCGCCGTTGGCGCGGAGAAGGGAAGTGTGACGCGCTGGCCCGCGTGCAGCGACGCCAACAGGCAGGCCGATCCTTCAGGTTCAGCGCTCACCAGGCGAGGCCGGCCGGTGCCGAATCGCGCGTCGAGCCAGCCGGCCACGGCGCCGGTCAGGCTGCCGACGCCTGTCTGGACGATCACGACGTCCGGCGGCGCATCCCCCCACGCGCCGGCCGCTTCGTCGAGGATTCGCGTGTAGCCCGCCATGATCCACCGCGGAACCTGCTCGTAGCCGTCCCACGCGGTGTCGGAGACGATCGTCCATCCGCGCGCCCCGGCATCCGCGGCCATCCGCGTGACGGTCTGGTCGTAGCCGACGTCGGTGACGACGACCTCGGCGCCTTCCGCCTGGAGGGCGTCCACGCGTGCTGAGGTCGTGCCGGCCGGAACGTACACGTGGGCCGACAGGCCGAGCCCGCGCGCCACGTGCGCGACCGCCCGGCCATGATTGCCCGCCGTCGCGCACGCGACATCGGTCAGCTCCGGCCCGCTCGAATCGAGCACCTTCTGGATCGCGTAACGTGCGCCGACGATCTTGAACGCCGGCAGCCCAAACCGCTGCGACTCGTCTTTGATCAATAGCTCACCAAGTCCGAGCGCCTTCGCCAGTCCCGGGAGCCGTCGCAGTGGCGTCGCCGCAGCATCTGCTTGCTCGCGATAGAAACGACGAACGTCGTCGAGCTCGGCGGCCGAAAAGAACGGGACCGCCGAGGGCGCGCTGCTTGTCCTGAGGAAGAGACTGGCCATTTAGCTTTAAGGTCGCCGGGGCCCCACCCCCACGCGCTTGTCACGCTGCGGCGCTCGCCTGCCCTGAGCCTGTCGAAGGGCTGCGCTCGCGCCTCGCGGTGTCCATTTACTTCATAACTCACCCGTACTTCTCGATCCACCCGTACTTTGTGATTCACCCGTACTCCTGATCCAGCTGTACTCGTGATTCACCCGTACTTCCTGATCGAGCTGTGCTTCATGATCCACCCGTACCTCGCGACTCACCGTACTTCCCTGTCAGAATGTTGTCCCTGTGCGCAGCGAACTCCGTTCGATGCTGCATCTGGCCCTGCCGGTCGTGATTGCCGAGATTGGCTGGATCAGCATGGGCATCGTCGACACCATCATCGTCGGGCCGCTGGGGCCGGCCGCGATCGGCGCCGTGGGGTCGGGGTCCATCTTGTTCTTTGCGGTGATGGTCTTCGGGCTCGGGATGCTGTATGCCCTCGACACGTTCGTCTCGCAGAACTTCGGCGCGGGGCGGATCGACGAGTGTCACCGCTGGCTCGTCGCAGGACTGTACCTGGCGGCCGTGATGTCCGTCGGCCTGGTCGCGATTGGGCTCGTCGGCGTCGCGCTGCTTCCACGCGCGGGCATTCATCCCGACGTGCTCGAGCTGCTGCAGCCGTACCTGGCGGCGCTGATGTGGTCGGTGCCGCCGCTGATGGCGTATCAGGTCTTCCGCCGCTATCTGCAGGCGATGAACATCGTGCGGCCGACGACCGTGGCGCTCATCACCGCGAACATCGTGAACGCCGTCGGGAACTGGGCGTTCGTGTACGGCCATCTGGGGATGCCTGCGCTCGGCGTTCGCGGCTCCGCGTACGCGACGCTCGGCGCACGGATCTACCTGGCGCTGTTCCTGTTCGCCATCGTGCTCCGTCAGGAGCGCAAGCGCCCGTCCGGCCTGCATGACGTTCCATGGACGCTCGATGTGGCGCGGGTGTGGGCGCTGGTGCGTCTCGGCGCCCCGGCCGCGATCCAGGTGACGCTGGAAGTCGGCGTGTTCGCGTTTGCGTCAGCCCTCTCGGCCCGGATCTCGCCGCTGGCGGTCGCGGCGAATCAGATCGTGCTGAATATCGCCGGGTTCCTGTTCATGATTCCGTTCGGTCTGAGCTCGGCGGCGGCCGTCCGGGTCGGCCAGGCCGTCGGCCGTCGGGATCCGATCGGCGTCCGCCGCGCCGGCTGGACGGCGCTGATGCTCACCGGCATCTTCGCCGTCCTGACCTCGACGGTCATCGCGACCGTCCCGCAGCCCTTCCTGCGCATCTTCACCACCGAAGCGCCTGTCTTCGCGGTGGGCGCGACACTGCTTCTGTTCTACGCGTTCTGCCAGCCGTTCGACGCGTTTCAGTGCGTCGCGACCGGCGCCCTGCGCGGCCTCGGCAGCACGCGCACGCCCATGTTCGTGAATCTCGTCGGCCACTGGGCCATCGGGCTGCCGGTCGCGTACTACCTCTGTTTCCCGCGCGGGTGGGGCGTCATCGGGCTGTGGACGGGCCTGTTGCTCGGGCTGTCCCTGATCGGCGTCGTGCTGGTGTTCGTCTGGCACCGCGAGAGTCAGGCCCTTCCCTCACCCACTAGAAGCCCGTACCCATGATCGCCATGCCGACGATCACGTCAGCGAACACGTCGATGAGCGTCGCCTTCCCCGTCAGCAGGTCGATGCGGTACCAGCCCGAGACGCCGCCCACGTTGAGCGCCGCGAACGCGCGGTTCTCGACCGCCACGCCGTTCTCGAGTCTCGTGTAGATGTCGAAGGCGGCAGGGCCGCCGGCGTCCAGCGTCAGCTTGCCCGTCGCGACGAGCGATCCGTTGTTCGGCGGCGACTGGAGCGAGACCTGATCCAATGAAAGATCGAGATCGAACAGCGTCGTGCCGGTGTCGGCATTGAGGTCGTTGTTCGTGTACGCCGCAGCGTTGACCCCGCTCGCCGTCGTGCCGCCGTTATTGAGCGCCGCGTCGGCGATGGTCGTTCCGCCGGGATTCACGTTGTGTCGCAGATTCTGTCCGGTGTCGCTCACGATCCGAAGCCGATCCGCCGCCGGGTTGAAGTCCACGCCGAACGACGTGCCTTCCAGGGCGACGCTGAGCTTCGACACGATCGTCGCGACCGCCGTCCACGGATCGATCGTGTACACGCCGCCGCCGTTGCCGACGCCGTAGAGCTTCCCGTCCTGGACGCGCCTGTCGATGCCGACCAGCACGCTGTCCGCGTTCACGAGCCCGGTGATCTGTCCAGCCGTGAAAACACGCTCGGGCGCGCAATCCTTGAAGTACACGAGCCGCTGGTCCGCGGTCAGGGCGACGACGAGCAGCGCCGGGCCGTCGGATGGCGGCCGGTTGCCGCAGTCCGCCGCCGCCGGCGACGCCGCGCCAAGGGCCATCGTCATCATCGCCGCCGCAAGAAATGTCGATCGAATAGTCATGGGTCCTCCCTAGTTACGCGCCCGACGGCGCACTACGCTCGCCTGGGCGCGGTCTTCTTTCTTGATTGCGCGCGGGGCCCCACCCCCGCGCGCGGCGCCTCGCTGGCCTCGGCCGCTCGGCGGTCATCTGTTCTTTACGGCAGGGAAGCGCTGGTGGATTTCGAGAGGTGTCTTATGATCGACAGCCGTGGAGGCTCACCCGTGACTCGGATTCTTCGGTCGTGCCTGCTGCCCGTCTGCTTCGCGATCACCATCGCTTCGATGGCGGCCTGCACCCGCGCTTCGGCGCCGGCGCCGACGCCGGCCGAGGCCGCGACCTTCCTTGAAGAGGTCAACCGCACGATGCTGAAGCTCGGCGTCGAGGTGGGGCAGGCCGGGCTGGGTGTAATCGACGTACATCACGCCGGACACGGAGGCGCTGAACGCGCGCGCCGAACCAGGCGTTCAGCGAGGCGGTGGCGCGTTACGCGAAAGACCGCGGCGCAGGTTCGACAGCGTCCAGGTGCCGCCCGACCAGCGCCGCCAGCTGAATCTGCTGAAGCTCGTCGCTCGAGCTCGTGACGCCGGCCGATCCGCAGAGAGGCCGAGGAGCTCACGAAGCTCGCGTCGAGCCTCGAGGCGACGTACGGCAGCGGCAAGTGGTGCAAGGAGCCGGCAGAAGCCCGACACCTGCCTCGACATCGAGAAGATCACCGAGATCCTCGCGACGTCGCGCGATCCGAAGCAGCTCCGCGAAGTCTGGGAAGGCTGGCACACGATCTCCGTGCCGATGCGCAAGGACTACACGCGCTTCGTCGAGCTGGCCAACAAAGGCGCGCGCGAGCTCGGGTTCGCCGACACCGGCGCGATGTGGCGGCTCAAGTACGACATGCCGGCCGACGAGTTCACGAAGGAAGTCGATCGGCTGTGGGAGCAGGTGCGGCCGCTGTACGTCTCGCTGCACGCCTACGTGCGCATGAAGCTCCACGAGAAGTACGGCGACGTCGTGCCGGCGAACGGTCCGATTCCGGCGCACCTGCTCGGCAACATCTGGGCGCAGGACTGGAGCAACGTCTTCGATCTCGTCGCGTCCGGGCAGCGCCGATCCGGGCTACTCGCTGACGAACATCCTGAAGCGCCGCAAGACTTCGGCCGTGGACATGATGAAGATGGGCGAGCGCTTCTACACGTCGCTCGGCTTCGCGCCGCTGCCGAAGACGTTCTGGGAGCGGTCGCTCCTCGTCAAGCCCGCCGACCGCGACGTCGTCTGCCACGCGAGCGCGTGGGAGCATCGACTACGCCGACGACCTGCGCATCAAGATGTGCATCGATCCGACCGAGGAGGACTTCTCGACGATCCATCACGAGCTCGGCCACAACTTCTATCAGCGCGCCTACAAGGACCAGCCGGTCATCTTCCGCGACAGCGCGAACCAGGCGTTTCACGAGGCGATCGGCGACACGATCGCGCTGTCGGTGACGCCCGAATACCTCGTGCAAGATCGGCCTGCTCGACAAGGCGCCCGACGCGTCACGCGATATCGGCCTGCTCCTGTCGCGCGCGCTCGAGAAGATCGCGTTCCTGCCGTTCGGCCTGCGTGATCGATCAGTGGCGGTGGGACGTGTTCGCCGGGCAAGATCGCGCCCGGCCGACTACAACAAGGCCTGGTGGGAGCGGCGGCTGAAGTACCAGGGGGTCGCGCCGCCGCGCCGACGGGGCGAGGAGTTCTTCGACCCGGGCGCGAAGTACCACGTGCCGGCGAACTACTCCTACACGCGCTATTTCCTCGCGCACATCCTGCAGTTCCAGTTCCATCGCGAGCTCTCGAAGATCGCCGGCTGCACGACGCCGCTGCATCGCTGCTCGATCTACGACAGCAAGGAGGCGGGCAAGCGGCTCGAAGCGATGCTGCAAGATGGGCACGTCGCGCCCGTGGCCGGACGCGCTCGAAGCGCTCACCGGCACGCGTCAGATGGACGCGACGGCGATCGTCGACTACTTCGCGCCGCTCAAGGCGTGGCTCGACGAGCAGCTCAAGGGCAAGCCGGTCGGGTGGTAAGCAAGCAAGGCCGAGCACGGCAGTGTGAGCGCTGGCGCTGGATCGCCTGTAAGCTAACGGGCGTCAGCAGGCCTACTGTGCCTGTGCGTTCTGTCTTGACTCGTCCACTCAGCGCCGTTCGATCGCTGTCGCGATCGCGTTCTGCCTGTCGGGCGGGCCCACCCCTTCCCAGGCGGCGAGGATCTCGCCGCGCTGATTGACGAGAATCAGCGTCGGCGTCGCTTTGACGCGCAGGCCGGCCGGCGTGGTCTTGACGTCCGTCTCCCGGACGCCGAGCGAGCGCGCGAACGCGGCGTCTTCGCCGCGCGTCTCAGGGCCGCCCGCGACGACGAGCGGCGGCGCGACGATCGAAGAACTCCACGACCTGACCGAAGAACGGCTGCGCCTTCTCGCAGGCGCCGCAACTCGCGCGCGCGAAGAGAATCAGCGTGTGCGGCCGTCGCGTTGTACCAGTCGGCAGGCACGTCGATCCGGGCGCCGGCCGTGTACGCCGGCGGCCGGCGGCTTCGGCTTGATGCCGAGCGCGTGCGCCACCCGCGGCCAGGCGACGACGAGAAAGGACGACGGCCAGCGTCACGGTGAACGTGACGCTGGCTACGATGGAGATCTGCTTGATGAGTCGATCGGCGCGCGGTGTCATCGACGATCAATTCATCATGATCGGCCACGGATGACCTTGCACCAGCCCGTGCACGCCCACGCCCAGAGCGGTCCGCACATCGGCCAGTCGAGATCGAAGTTGCACGAGTAGAGCTCGGAGCACTGCAGCCACGGATCCGGGCTGATGTCGCACGTGTCGATCTCGATGTTGCAGTTGCAGTCGGGCAGCTCGGCCGACACGACGCGCCACGAGCGGACGCTGTCCGCGAGGCGCTGCATCAGCGGAAGCGCGTTCGGCCTGTCAGCTTCTTTGGGGCCGAGCGTGACGAACAGATCGGCCGCTTCCTTGGACCCGAGCGTCGCGACCGCTTGTTCGAACACCGCCTTGATCCGCTCTCGCACGTCCGGCGCGACCGGCGGCGTGAACGCCTCGTCCGACAGGAGCTCGATCGCGTCGTGCAGCACCGTGGCCTGCGCGTCGGTCAGCTCGGGATGCGCCGCCAGGTACCGGCGGAAGTGCGAGCGCCACACCTCCGCGCGCTCGCGCGGGTTGAGCTCGCGCATGATCGCGCGCCGGTAGACGGCCGGGTACGCGTCAATCTGAAGTGAAGCCGACTGCAGTTCTTCCGGGGAAAGATCTGCCACCCATTCCATCGCCGCCACGCGTGGATCCGGTGTGCGCGCGACGGGCAACAGCAAGGCTTCCGCGGGGAGTGTAATCAGGCCGAGGATGAGGCAGATCATCAGCCGGCCACGAGTGCGGGGAGTCATCTGAGTCTCCTTTTTGTCCCTGGCGCCCCGGCAAGCGACACGGGGACCGCGTGGACAGCTGCAAGACTCAGACCTTATCGGACAGAAGATTTCCGCCCGATACAGGCGCGGTCTTTGGCGGCGTTCACCCCCGCGCGGGTAGCGATCGGCACACAGAACTGTGGACTGACATCACAAATCGGGCGGCCGTCGCGTCGATGACAGAACTGTTACCGATGACGTGTCGGCAAACCGGTCAGGGCTGTCGGCGGACCGTCTGCCGTTTGATCTCCGCGTCGCGATCGAGGAACGTCTGGCCGCTCGTGATCCAGGGCAGCGCCTCGTCGCCCTTGAGGTAATGACCGAACCACTCGAGAATGCGCCGCTGGTAGTCGACCTGATTCTTCTTCTGGCGCAGCCCGTGGTCTTCGCCGCCGTACACCAGCATGACGACGTTCTTCTTCGCGCGCCGGGCGATGTTGTAGAGCTCGACGGCCTGATGCCAGAACACGGTGCCGTCGCTGTCGCCGGTCTCGAGCAGCAGCGGGGTCGTCATGTTCTGCACGTTGAACACGGCGGAGTTGCGGATGTACGCCGGCAGGTCCTCCCAGAGCGGCACTTCCATGCGCTGCTGACCCGTCTCGATGTGATCGGTCTCGGCGATGCCCGACGACCAGTGATGGTTGCCGTAGTTGCTCACGAGGTTCGTGATCGCCGCGCCCGCCACCGAGGCGGCGAAGAGGTTCGTATGTGTCGCGAGATAGGACGCGTCGAACCCGCCCCAGGAGTGGCCGATGACGCCGACCCGCACGGGATCGATGACGCCCAGGGCGGCAACGGCCTTGACGGCGGGCGTCACGCATTCGACGACCGACACGCCCGGCTCGCGCGGCCGGAAGACGATGTCGGGCTGGAAGACGAAGTACCCCTCGCTCGTGAAGACGCTGGTGTTGTAGTACTCGCGATCCGAGGGCGCGACGTACCGGTGGACGTTGTCGGACAGCCGCTCGTAGAGGTACACGATCATCGGGTACTTCTTACCCGCCTGATAGCCGGCCGGGTAGTAAAGCGCCCCTTGCAGCCGGATGCCCTTGTCGGTCTTGTACTCGACGAGGGCGCTGCGGCTCCACGCGAACTTGTCCTGGAACGGATTCGTGGTGGTCACCTGGCGCCCATTGGCCAGATCGGGTCCGGCGACGAACGCATCCGGCGAGTCCTCGTGCCCTTGCGCGGTGTACGCGTAGACGTCGGCGCTTTTCGCCTTGGCCAGACCGCCGACGCTCTTGTCGAGCCAGACGAGGCGCTGGACGGCGCCCGCCGCTCCGGATCCACTGGACGGCGACAGCACACCGTACCCGGATTTCTTCGACAAAATGCCGAACAGGCTGAGGTACAGCGGCTTCTGAAGGTCGATGGTCTCCGCCTCCTGGTCCAGGCGGACGTAACGATGCCGCACCTGATCCAGCGCGCCGTTCGTCAGCCGGGTGGCGCGGCTGCCGTCGCTCGCGATCTCCCAGAGGTCGAACTTGTCATAGAGAATCACCGCCGCGTCGTCTTTCGTCCATCCGGCGACGCCAAACGGCGGCTTCTGCGGCGACGCCGCGTCCGACTCGCGATTGATGAACGACGTCGGCGACGTCCTTGGTGAGGTTCTTGACCGCGCGCGTCGCGAGGTTGATGGTCCAGTACTGTTCGTCCTGCAGGAACAGCGCGAACCGGCCCCCCGGGCTCGTCTGCGCGTGCGCGTCGTTGACGCGATCTCTGATCCGGTTACGGCTGCCCGTGACCAGATCCGCAAGATAGAGGTCAGCCGCCGGCCGGCCAATCGTCCGCTCCATCGCGTAAGCGGACCAGTCTTCGATGTAGGCCATGCCGCTCTTGAGCGGCACGACGGACTCGTTCGACGACTTGCCGATGAGCACGAGGTCGTTCGGATCGAGCTGCCACGCGGCCAGCAGATTGCGGCGCCGATCGGCGCTCGCCGACAGCTTCTGCCGCGCCATCACGTCGACATCACGCCAGTGCCACACGTCGACGCCAGCCGGCTCATCTCTTTCAGCCGGAGCGGGCTGGCCTGAGGTGCCGGCTGTCCCTGTCGTACCTGTCGTACCTGTCGTACCCGTCGTACCCGCCGCCCCCCCTCGTCCTCTCGCGGGGGCGGCTGTTTTCACGTCCCAGCGGCCGACGCCGAGAAAGACCGTCTTCCCGTTGTCCGACCAGGACGGGCGGCGAAAGGAGACGGTCCGCAGCTCGGGCGGGAAGTTCTTCGCTGTCGTCGGATCGAACTCGGTTCGCTTTTCTCCCGGCCGGCCGAGATCGCGCCAGGCCACCGCGATCTGTGTCGGGCCCTCACGGCGGTCATTGGTCTTCGATTTCAGATACGCGAGGTCCTGCTGGTCTTTCCGCCAGGTCAATCCGGCGAACGATGCGGCGGCCGACTCGAGCACGCGCAACACGCCGGTCCGCGGTTCGTACACATGGACGCCATTGCCCGCCTGACTGTCTGCGCTGATCGCGATCGCCAGAAACTGTCCCGCGGACGAATCCTGCCACGCGATTTCCGACACGTTGCCGAACGTCGTGTCGCGACCCGTCGCAAGCTCGCGCACGATGGTCGTCGTGCCGACGGGATCGGACTCGCCCGCACCTGTCGTACCTGTCGGACCCGTCGGACCCGTCGGACCTGTCGGACCTGTCGGACCTGTCGGACCCGTCGGACCTGTCGTACCCGTCCCGTATCTGCGCATCGCGAGATGCCGTCCGTCGGCGCTGAAACTGAACGACTGGATGCCGTCGATCGTCGTCATCTCGCCGGTCGTGAGGTCGAACAGGCCGAGCTTGTTCTGCACGGGACGTCGTTCGGTCCGCATGCGCTCCTGATCCGCTTCCGAGTAGCCGAGGCTGCAGCCCGCCCACTTCGAGTCGGCCGAGAATTGCGTCTGCGTTCCGAAGGGCGCGGTCCTGGTCTGCCCGTCGGCGAGCCGCAACAGTCGCAGCTCGCTCGTGCGATTCGATCGATTGATCGCATACGCGAGCCACTTGCCGTCCGGCGAGAGGCCGCCTCCTGCCGATGCGGCCGCCAGCGTCTCCCACTGCCCGTAGTCCGCACGTGTGACGGGTGGCTTTGACTGGGCGCCGGTGGAGATGATCATCCCGGCCGCCAGAGCGAACGCAAGCAGGAGTTTGCGCATAAATTCCTTTTTCACCGCGGGGGGTTTTGCACATTGTATGCTGTGGCGCATGTCAATCCCCCTGCTGCGGCGTACTGTCATGGTCCCGGCGGTCGCGCTGATTTTCGCTGGCCTCACGACCGGCCGCCATGTGACGGCCGCGCAGAGCGGCAGCGAAACGAGCGTCGATTTTCTGGTCCTCACCAACGACGGCAAACCCGTGCCCGACCTCAAGGCCGAAGAGGTCACGCTCAGGCTTGGGGGACGGCCGCGGCCGATCAAGGCCTTGCGGCTGGTGAAGATCGAGGGCGGGGCCGGCGGCGGTTCGGCGTTGCCGGCGCCGTTCGCGACGAATGCCGACGCCGGCGGCGCCGCCCGGACGGTGCAGATCGTGGTCGAGGACGAATCGCTGCGTCCCGGCGCGGAGCGCGAAGTGCGCGCCGCCATCACCACGTTTCTCGACCTGCTCTCGCCGGGCGACCGCGTCGCGTTCTCGACGGCGCCGCGCGACGTCGCACGAGTCGGCTTCGGCGCCGGCAGCGCGAAAGTGCGCGAGGCGCTGAACCAGTTGACCGGCCGTCAGCCGGCCAACATGTCGTCCGCCGATCGAACCTGCCGCACCCGTGACACGCTCCTCGCCCTGCGCGGCCTCGTCGCGGGTCTTGCCGGCAGCGAGACGCCGACGACGGTGATTCTGTTTTCATCGCAGATGAGCACGCCCGCGACCGGCGGCCTCGCGGCATCCGGCGCGTGCGATTTGACGACCGAGCACTACCAGGGAATGGGCCCGGCGGTGGCCGCGGCTCGCGCGAACCTCTACGTCATTCAGCAGGATCCCACCATCACGCAGCGCGACGAGGGGCTGGAGAACCTGGCCGGCGTCACCGGCGCCGGGCGCGTTCTGCACATCGCGACCGCCGCGCCGCTCGCGCGCATCGCGTCCGAGACGTCGGCCTACTACGTCGCGTCGTTCGCTCCGGACAACAACGATCGGCCCGGTCAGCCGGCGCGCATGGAAATCAAGGTCGCGCGCGAGGGCGTGACGACCCGCGCTCGAAACGAGGCGGTGCTCTCGAGGGCGCCGGCCGGCGGCAAACCGGGCGCCGTCCAGCCGCGCGACATGATGCGCGAGACACGGGCGTTTCGCGACCTGCCGATTCGGGCCGTCGCCTACGCCTCGCGCGCCGGCGCCGACAAGATGGGCGTGCTCGTCATGGGCGAGCCCGCCGATCCGTCCGTGAAACTCACGGCAGCCACGGCCGCGATCATCGACCCGGCGTCCGGCAAGATCCTCGCGCAGCAGTCGGCCGACGAGAAGCAGCTCGCGATCTCGCCCGTCGTCCTGAGCATGCCGGCCGCGCCCGGCAGCTATCGCGTGCGCTTTGGCGCGATGGATGCGTCGGGCAAGGGCGGCGCCGTGGATGTCGACCTCACCGCCGAGCTCACGCCCGCCGGCCCGCTCAAGCTGGGCTCGCTCGTGCTGACGGCGTTCCGCAACAACTCCGCGGTGCCTGCCATCCAGTTCGGCAGCGACGAGAAGATCGTCGGGATCCTCGAGATGTACGGACAGATCACCGGTCAGGTGTCGGCGCGCATGGAAGTGGCGTCGACACTCGACGGTCCGGCGATTTCGACCGTCCAACCCGGCGGCCGTCAGACCTCCGAGCCGGACAAGTTCATCCTGACGGGCGAGATTCCGATCGGCACCCTCGCGCCCGGTGACTACGTCGTCCGCGCGTTCGTCGGCATCCAGGGCCAGCCCGAAGGCAAGGTCATCAAGACGTTCCGCAAGACAAAGTAGGGCGCCCCGGGCTATGGGGCGCCATGGTGCCGGGCTGGCGCCGCCCTACGACGTTGCCGGGTACTTTCGCGCCACGTAGTCGTCCACCAGGCGCTGGAAGGCCGCGGCCAGCTCGTCGTAGGTGCCGCGGAGCGTGGTCGCGTGCTCGCCGTCGATGAAGACCGGGCAGTTCGGCGACTCGCCCGGTGCCCGGCAGCGAGATGCCGATGTTCGCGGCCTTCGACTCGCCGGGGCCGTTCACGACGCAGCCCATCACCGCGACCGTCATCGTCTCGACGCCGGGATGCGTCGGTCTTCCAGACCGGCATCATCGTCCGCACGTAACTCTGAATGCGCTCGGCCAGCTCCTGGAACGTCGTCGACGTCGTCCGGCCGCAGCCCGGGCACGCGGTGATCGACGGGCGAGAACGAGCGCAGGCCGAGCGCCTGCAGGATCTCGCACGCCGCGTAGACCTCTTCGCGGCGATCGCCGCCGGGCCGCGGCGTGAGCGAGACGCGAATCGTGTCGCCGATGCCTTCGTTCAGGAGAATCGCCAGCGCCGACGCGGACCAGGCGATGCCCTTGATGCCCATGCCCGCTTCGGTGAGGCCGAGGTGCAGCGGCTGATTCGTCCTGCGCGCGAGGTCGCGATAGACCGCGATCAGATCGCGCGGCCGCGAGACCTTGCACGAGATGATGATCTGGTCCGTCCGCAGGCCGGACTCGAGCGCCAGCTCCGTGGACTGCAGCGCCGAGAGCACCATGCACTCGTTGATGATCTCCTCCGACGAGTGGCCGAGGCCGCGGTCGGTGTTCTCCTGCATCTTCGCCATGACCAGCTCCTGGTTGAGGGAGCCGCCGTTCACGCCGATGCGCACCGGCTTCTGATGCTCGACCGCGACCTGGCAGATCGTCGCGAACTGCTCGTCGCGCCGCTTGCCGGTGCCGACGTTGCCGGGATTGATGCGGTACTTGTCGAGCGCCCGCGGCGGCCTCGGGGAATCGCGTCAGGAGCAGGTGGCCGTTGTAGTGAAAGTCGCCGATGAGCGGCGCCGTGCACCCGGCGTCGAGCATGCGCTGCTTGATCTCCGGCACGGCGGCCGCCGCCTCGGGCGTGTTGACCGTGACGCGGACCATCTCCGACCCGGCCTCCGCCAGCTCGATGCACTGCGCGCCGTCGCCGCCGCGTCGGCCGTGTCCGTCATCGTCATGCTCTGGACGACGACGGGCGCGCCGCCGCCGACCTGGACGGGACCGACGCGGACGCCGATCGTCTTGTGAAGCCGGACCGCGACTGCCATCGGCGATAATAATGGGGACGGGTCTCAACCTGTGGAAAACTCCGAGGACATCATGAATCGACAAACCAGACGCACGGTCCTCGGAGTTTTCCACAGGTTGAGACCCGTGCCCCTGCTCGTGTTGTTGCGCTCTGCACACCGATCGCCGCGCAGGCGCCTGTCACGGCCGCGGATATCACGCGGCTCGAGACGACGGCGGCGGACATCGACAAGGTGTTGCCCGATCTCAGGAAGACGGACCCGACGCTTGCCAGCCAGCTCGAGCGCACGCTCGCCGAGCTGCGCGAGGACGTCACCTATCTCAAGGTGAAGCTCCGCCGCGAGGGCGGGGTGACCCGCGAGGAGTACGCGGGCGTCCGCGATCGGCTCGAGACGCTTCGCGTGAAGGCGACGGGCAAGCCGGCCGCGACGGCGGGGGTGCCGCCAGGCGGTGGCCGATCCCGCCGGCAAGATCTGGACGATGCCCGTCGGCACCGAGATCGACGTGCGGCTGCAGACGCCGCTCAATTCCGGCACGGCGAAGATCGAGCAGCGGTTCGAGGCGACGACGATTCTCGACACGACGATGGGGCCGGACGTGGTGATTCCGGCGGGCTCGATGGTCCGCGGGTTCGTCAGCTCGGTGCGGGCGGCCGGCAAGATCGACCGCCGCGGCAGCCTGACGCTCTCGTTCGACGAGCTCCGGATCGGCGAGCGGTCGTTCCGGCTGCGCGCGTCGGTGACTCAGGCGCTCGACGGCAAGATGACGCAGGACGTCACCCGGATCGGCGGCGTGGCGGCCATCGGCGGCATCATCGGCGGCATCCTCGGCGGCGGCAAGGGCGCGCTGCTTCGGCGTGCTGGTCGGCGGCGGCGGCACGATGGCGGCGACCGAAGGGTCCAACGTCGATCTGCCGGTCGGCACGATCCTGCGCATCCGACTCGATCAGCCGCTGCAGGTAACACGATAAACTTCGGGGCATGCCGGCCAACTTTTTTAGTTGCTCGCGGGGACCCGCTTCGCTCAGTGCGCCGGGGCCCCACCCCCGGCGCGTGGCTCAAGGCTGCCGCTCGCGCGCCCTGCGGGTTCGCTACGCCGGCCTATTGGGCGGTCTACTTTTCTTAGTTGCTGCGCTGGCCGTTCCGGTCGTGGCGCGGCGCGGCGACGCGCCGGCGCCGCAGACGGCCGGCCGAGGTGGCGCTCGTGGCGCGCGCGCGCGGCATTCACGACCGCGTGATCACGCTCGACACGCACGACGACATCAGTCCCAACAACTTCACGCCGGCGTGCAACTACACGATGCGCCTGACGACGCAGGTGAACCTGCCGAAGATGAAGGAAGGCGGGCTCGACGTGTCGTTCATGATCGTCTACGTCGGCCAGGGGCCGCATGACGCCGGAAGGGCTACGAGAGCGCCTATCGACAGGCCGTCGCGAAGTTCGACGCCGTGCACCGGCTGACGAAGGAGATCGCGCCGAACGAGATCGAGCTGGCGCTGACGCCCGCCGACGTGCGTGCGCATCGCGAAGAGCGGCAAGAAGGTGGCCGTGATCGGCATCGAGAACGGCGTATCCGATCGGCACCGACATCAAGCGCGTGCAAGGAGTTCTGGGAGCGCGGCGGCGCGGTACATGTCGCTCGCGCACAACGGCCACAGCCAGCTGTCCGACTCGAACACCGGCGAAGCGAACAACGTGTGGCAGCACGGAACGGCCTGAGCGAGCTCGGCAGGCAGGTGATCGCCGAGATGAACCGCTGGGGCATCATGGTGGACGTCTCGCATCCGTCGAAGGCGTCGAACATGCAGGCGATCGCGCTGTCGAAGGCGCCGGTCATCGCGTCGCACTCGGCGGCGCGCGCGCTCGCCAATCACAGCCGGAACATGGACGACGAGCAGTTGATGGCGCTCAAGAAGAACGGCGGCGTCATGCAGACCGTGGCGTTCGCGAGCTACGTGAAGGTGGAAGATCCCGCGATCGCGCAGGCGCGGCAGCAGGCGGTGGCGGCGCTGCGACAGGAGTTCGGTGTCGCGGCTGCGCCGGCGGCGGGCGGCGGCGGGGGCGGCGGTGGGCGAGGCGCCGGCGGCGGCCGGGGCGATGCCGCGGCGGCTGGTCGCGGTGATGCGGCGGCGGGCCGCGGTGCCGGTCGAGGCGACGGCGGTCCGGCGCCGCTGTTCGGTCGAAGATCCCGACAATCCGAATGCCGGCGCGCGGCGGGCGCGGCGGCGGAGGTGGTGGCGGACGCGGCGGTGGTGGCGTGGACGCCGCGGCGCTGGCGGCCCTGTCACCGGAGCGGCGTGCCGAGTACGACAAGCGCCTGGCGGACGATGCAGGCCAAGTACCCGCCGATGCCGCGCGCCAACGTCGAGGACTTCGTCAACCACATCGACTACCTCGTCAAGAAGATCGGCATCGACCACGTCGGCATCTCGTCCGACTTCGACGGCGGCGGCGGCGTGGACGGCTGGAACAGCGCGTCGGAGACGTTCAACGTCACGCTCGAGCTGGTGCGTCGCGGCTACACGGAAGCGGCAGATCGCCAAGATCTGGAGCGGCAATCTGCTCCGGGTCTGGGCTGAGGTCGAGAAGGTCGCGCGGGGCATTCAGGCCGGCACGATCAAATAGGCGTCTCCCACGTCCCGTGCTCAGCCGATCGGAAGAGCGCGTCGATGACGGACATGTTCCTCAGCGTCGATTCGAGCGGATACGGCACGTCCGTGCCGTCGATGACGGCTCGCGAGAACGCGTCGCCCTGCACCTGGTACTGATCGCACGTCTCAATCAACCGCTCTCGACGGCCGCCGCCGAAGACGTCGCGGCCGTCGTCCGTCCACATCCGGCACGGGCGATCGGGCGGCGCGTTGAACGGGATCTCGATCTCCAGCCGCTGGCGCGTGCCAAAGACCTGCACGCGCTGGTACGGCACGACGCGCATGCTGCAGGTGCCGATCGCCTGGCCCGACGGGAAGTCGAGCAGGAGTGACGTCATCGTGTCCACGTGGAACACCGGATCGCGCGTGGCGAGCGCCAGCACGCGTCGCGGCTCTTCGCCGAAGATCAGACGCGACGTCAGCACGAGGTAGCAGCCGATGTCCATCAACGCGCCGCCGCCGTACGCCGGCACGTTGCGGACGTTGGCGGGGTCGTCGTTGAAGAAGCTGAAGTAGCCCTGGTACGAGCGGACGTCGCCGAGCTCATTCGAGCGGCACAGGTCGATCGCGTTCAGCCACTGCGGATGGGTCCGGACCATGAACGCTTCCTGGATCTTCACGCCGGTCCGGTCGCGGGCCTCGATGAGCCGGCGGGCCTCCGTGGCGTCGAGGCCGATCGGCTTCTCGCACAGCACGTGCTTGCCGGCTTCCGCGGCGCGGATCGACCAGGGCACGTGGAGGTGATTCGGCAGCGGGTTGTAGATCGCGTCGATGTCGGGGTCGTCGATGAGGGCGTCGTACGAGCCGTAGGCGCTGGCGAGGCCGAGGCGCCTCGCCGCCGCCTCGGCCCGGGCCGGATCGCGCGACGCAATCGCGGTGACCGTCGCGTGCGCGCCTTTCTGCATGCCCGGGATCACCTTTTCGGTCGCGATCCGCGCGACGCCGAGCACGCCCCAGCGCAGCCTGGTGCTCATCCCGGCATCGCCGCGAACGTCTTCTCGATGTTCTCGAGCACGGCCAGCGTGGACCGCACTCCGATCTCGAGATACCGCTCGCCGATCTCGGCCGTGGACTTGCGCGCGTCGCCCCACGTGCCGGACTTCGTGGCGCGATGCACCGATCCGGGCGACGAGAAGAAGAACGCCGTGTGGACCGGCCCTGTGTTCACGGTGAACTTCGGAAACGGCGGGAACTCCGCGTTGGCCTTGTCGAGATCGACCAGCGCCGGGTTGATCGCGAGAATGGCCGAGGTCTCGGCGAGGTTCGCGTGCAGGCCCGTCTCGAGTGTCGAGAACTCCGCGGTCTCGTCCGGCGTCATGCCGTCCCAGTAGTTGACGGGAAACGCCTTCACGCCCTTCGGGAGCCGGTCGGCGGCGTTCGCGCACGCGTACGCGATCGCGTACGTGTTGTCGTAGTGCCCGTTGAGGAAGATGATGCGCCTGAAGCCGACCGCGCCGAACGCCACCGCGAGGTCCTCGACGAGCGCCATGAACGTCGGTATCCGGATGTGGACCAGGCCGGTGAATCCCACGTGGGGATAGGACAACGCGTAGTTGATCGGCGGCGCGACGAGGGCGCCGATCGTCGGCGCCGCGCGGCGCGCCACTTCCTGCGGGATGAGGACGTCGGTGATGAGCGGCGCGTGCGGCCCGTGCTGCTCGGTGGCGCCCGTCGGGACGATCACCGTGTGATGCGTCTTCAGAAACGCCTCGACCTCGGGATTCGTCATCTCGCCGAGAAAGACGGTTGGCGGTTTCATTGGTGTGGACTAGCATACCGGGAGATCAGGGAGAAGGGCGATGAAGGACGAGACCACTGAGCTGAAGAACGAGACCACGGAGAAGAGCACACACGAGGTCACGGAGAAGACCTCCGGTGTCTCCCGTCGTGAGTTCGTCACGACCGTCGCCGGCGCCGGCGCGGCCTTCATGATCGTGCCGCGGTACGTCCTCGGCCGCGGCATGCAGGCGCCGAGCGATCTCGTCAACATCGCGGCCGTCGGCATCAACGGCCAGGGCGCCATCAACACGCGCGCCGTCATGAGCCAGAACGTGGTCGCCATCTGCGACTGCGATTTCGCGCTGCTCGACGGCCGGCTGCAGGCCTGGAGAACGGGGGCCGCGCGCCTGGCTCCTGTCCCCGGTGAGGAACCCGCCGCCGGCGCGCCAGGCGCACGCGGCCAGGGCGCCGGCCGTCAGGGCGGCGCCGCGCCGGGAGCCGCGGGACGCCAGGGAGGGCCGGGTGAACCGAGCCCGTGGCGCGACTTCGAGGTCTCCAAATCGCAGCGGGACGCCAATGCCCGCTGGCCGGCGCAGGATGCGAACGCCAACCTGCTCCGGTTCGTCAACGAGCAGCTCCCGCGCCTGAAGAAGTACCAGGACTACCGCGAGATGCTCGAGAAGCAGAAGGACATCGACGCGGTCATCATCGCGACGCCCGATCACATGCACGCGCCCATCGCGTCCGCGGCGATGGACCTGGGCAAGCACGTGTACGTGCAGAAGCCGCTGTGCTGGTCCGTCAACGAGGCGCGGCACCTCGCGAAGAAGGCCGCCGACAGGAAAGTCGTCGGCCTGATGGGCAACCAGAATCACTCGCGCGACAACGTCCGCGTCGCGGTCGAGCTCATTCAATCTGGCGCGATCGGCGAGGTGCGCGAAGTGCACGTGTGGACGAATCGTCCGCTCGCGTACTGGCCGCAGGGCGTGCCGCGGCCCTCGGCGCTCACGGGCGATCCCGCGCGCGTGCCCTGGAGCTACCAGGGCCTGACTCGCCGCCTGGCCGCCGCCATGAACGGCACCTTTCCGGTTCCCGAAGAGCTGTCATGGGATCTCTTCCTCGGCTGCGCGCCGCAGGTCGAGTACCACCCGCTGTACCACCCATTCAACTGGCGCGGGTGGGTGGATTGGGGTCAGGGCGCGCTCGGCGACATGGGCGCGCACCTCATGGACTTTCCTCACTGGTCGCTCAAGCTCGGGCTGCCTTCGACGATCCAGACGATCTCGACGCCGTTCAACGGCGTGTGCTATCCGACGGCGACGACGACGCACTACGAGTTCCCGGCGCGCAAGGGCTTTCCGCCGGTGAAGCTCACGTGGTACGACGGCGGGTTCATGCCGCCCTATCCTGAAGAGCTCGGTGAGGAGCGGCTCGATCCGGGCGGCGGCATTCTCTACGTCGGGAGCAAGGGCAAGATGCTCCAGCAGCCGTACGCGCCGCGCCTGCTGCCGATGACGCGCCACAACGCGTTCAAGCCGCCCAAGGAACGGATCGCGCGCGTGCCGCACGAAGATCACGAGATGAACTGGGTCAATACCATCAAGGGGCGAGATCAGCTCACGTGCAACTTCACGGACGCGGCGAACCTGACGGAGATCATGCTGCTCGGCATCGTCTCGCTCCGCGCTGGCAATGCGAAGCTCACATACGACGCGGCGAACATGCGGATCACGAACAACGCCGCCGCGAATCAGTTCCTGACGCGCGAGTACCGGCCGGGATTCGGGCTCGTGACTCGGGAGTCATTTCCGCTGGGATTGCTGAGCGGAACTGACCCCGCGGTCTTATCCTCTCAGCTTCTTGAAGTTCTCGAAGGCCTGCGTCGTGGCCTCCATGCCCGTGCCGTGCTCCATGATGTACCAGTCGATGCTGGTGTTCCGCTCGGCGGCCCGGAACAGCTGCTGCCAGCGAACCGTACCAGCGCCGAACGGCGCGTCCGCGTTGGCCGGATCGTGATCTCTCAGGTGCAGCGAGATGATCCGCCGATCGAACTTCTCGATGAGCTGGACCGGATCGACGCCGGCGCGCGCCGCGCTGCCGGTGTCGAGCTGCATGTAGACGTCCGGGCCGGCCTTCGCGAAGAAATACTCGAACGGGACTTGCCCGTCGATGGGCGTGAACTCTTCGGTGTGATTGTGGAACCCCACGCGCATTTTCGACGGCTTGGCGCGCCCCGCGATCTCGGCAAACGTCTGCGCCATCGCCGACCAGTTGTCCAGCGTCTTGGGGGTGGCGTTGCCCAGTGAGGCGACCACCAGGTTCGGATTGCCGAGGATCTGGTTGAACTCGATCGTCTTCGGCAGCTCCTCGCCCTGGAGCGCACGCAACTGGATGTGCGTGCCGCAACACTTCAGTCCGTGCTCGTCGAGCAGCGTGCGCAGCGTCTTCGCGTCCTGGTTGTAATACCCGGCGAACTCGACGGCGTCATAGCCCTGCTTCTTGAGAGCCGCGAACGTCCCTGGCAGATCGGCGCCGGCCGTCTGGCGCAGCGTGTAGAGCTGCAGGGCGGGATAAATGGGACGCCTCGGCGCCTTGGGCGCATTTTGCGCGAGGGCGTCACTCGTCATGAGCGCGGGAACTCCTGCAGCCGTGACTTGCATGAACTCGCGTCTGGACCACATGGGGGGAGTGTAGCATTATTCGAGACATCGGGAGTCATTTCCCGGCGCCATTCTGAGGAAATGACTCCCGATGTCTCATTCAGGCTCGATTCTCTGGCGCTCGAGGCGGACGTCCTGCACGCCCTCGATCTTGTTCAGCGCCCGGATCAGCGCTTCGGCGGCGTCGGCCGATCGCAACTGCACGTCGTAGGTGACGTCGATGGAAATGCCCTGTTTGGCCGTCTCCATCGACACGAGGTGACGGGAGCTCACATGCGCGTCGAGCGTGCTCGCCACCATCGATTTCAGATCGGCGCCGAGTCCGACGCGGACCCGAACGAGGAAGTCGAGCGCGCCAGCTTCAGCCGCGCCACCGGCAGAATTCCTCATCAAAAACGCGCCTATGCTCACCACTGCGATGCCGGCGAGCGCCACGAGCACGCTGCCGACGCCAACCGCCATGCCGACGACCACGGAGCAAATCACGAACGTCGTGTCCTGCGTGTCGCGGACGACGGTGCGGAATCGCACGATCGACAGGGCGCCGACCAGGCTGAAGGCGAGGGCAATGTTGTCGCCGATGACCTGCGAGACCATCGCGATCAGCACAGAGAGCAGCACCAACGTCGGCGGGAAGCCCGCGGTGACCTCATTCGCCGAGCGCGATTTCCTGTAGACCCACGCGACGACCCCACCGAGCACCAGCGCGACCAGAAGCCGGATCAGCACTTCGCCCGGACCGGCGGTGGGTCCGGTGATGAACGGGCCTTTCAGAAAATCAGGCATGCAGCGGGTCCTCCTGCGAACACGGGCCCAATCTTACGCTCGTTCGTGCTCGAGGCCCTCGCCGCCATTTCTTCACGGGCCCGCCACGGATTCGTCACAGGCAGCGGCTGCCGACGTCCGTCGAAAGACGCATCATGGAACCGAAGCCTCTACACTTGGACATGGCATCTCCGACGCCAGCGACGCGGGGCCGGGCTCTCGTGGTCGAAGACGAGCCGAACATCCGCGAGCTCGTACAGCTCCACCTCGGCCTGGAGGGTCTGTCGGTCGCGTCGGCCGCCGACGGCGAGGAGGCCCTACGGCTCAGCGGCAGCGAGCCGTTCGACGTCGTCGTGCTGGACCTGATGCTGCCCAAGATCGATGGCGTCACCGTGTGCCGGGCGATCCGGCGCCAGACGATCAACGCGGACGTGCCGATCCTGATGCTGACGGCCCGCCGCGATGAGAGCGACAAGGTGCTCGGGCTCGACAGCGGCGCCGATGACTACCTCACCAAGCCGTTCGGCATTCGCGAGCTCGTCGCGCGGGTGCGTGCGCTTCTGCGCCGGCCTCGCGCCTCGCGCGCGACGCTCGCGTCCGGCGACGACATCGTCACGGCGGGCGGGCTGCGCATCGATCCCGCGCGGCGGCAGGTGCATCTGGACGGCCGGCCGATCGATCTCACGCCGCACGAGTTCGACGTGCTTCACCTGCTGGCCGCGAACCCCGGAATCGTCTTCACGCGTGAGCGGCTGCTCGAGAAGGTGTGGACGCAGGAGATTCACGTGACCGAGCGCAGCGTGGACACGCTCATCAAGCGCCTCCGTCAGAAGATCGAAGCCGACACGGCGGAGCCGACGCGGATTCTCACCGTGTGGGGCACGGGGTACAAGTTCACCGAGTCGTAATTGCCCATGGCCGAGATCGTCTGGTATCGCAGCCTCTACTGGCGCATCGCGCTCGGGTTCGTGGCGCTCCTGGCCACGCTCCTCGCCGTGCAGGGGCTGGTGTTTCTCTGGATGACGGGCCGCACCGAAGCGTTGCTGCCGGGCCGATCGCCGGCCGAGTTCGCGAACACGATCGCGGCGGACCTTTCATCCGCGCTCACGGAAAACCCGGCGCTCGACATCGACGCGTACTTGAACGAGCGCTACCGCCGCAGCTATCGCGCGTTCGCCGTCGTCGCCGAGGGCCACCCTCCTAGTGAGAGCCGGCATGTCCCGCCTCCGCCCAACGCGTCACGCGCCGCCTACGGCCGGCTCATGGCGGCGCTCGGCATCCCGGATCGCTTCGGGCCTCCTCCCGGCAGGATGCCGCCGCCCGACCGTGGGCCGGAGCTCGGGGACAAGGGACGCGATTTCGGCCGCCGCGGTGATGGTCCCGGCCGGCGAGGCGGCGGATCCGGTCGAGGTGGCCCGGGCGGCGGGTCCCCACTGGAGTTCGCTCCTGTCGTCGTCAACGGCGCGACCGTCGGCATGGTGGCCGTGCCTGTCGAGCCGCCGCCGTTGATGTTTACCGTCCGCCGGTTCGGCCCGGCGCTGGCCGCGATCGCGGTCGGTCTGCTCGTCGCGGGCACCGCGATTGCCGCGCTGCTGATCTTCCGCCCGTCGCAGCGACGTCTGCGGTCGCTGCAACAGGCCACGCGCGCGCTGGGCGCGGGTGTCGCCGGCACCCGCGCTTCAGAAACGGGCGGCGACGAGGTCGCGTCGCTCGCGCGCGCATTCAATGAAATGGCCGGCGGGCTCGAGGAGCGTTCGCGCGCGCTCGCGGCAGCGCACGACACGCGCAGGCAACTGCTCGCCGACGTCTCGCACGAGCTGATGACGCCGCTTGCCGCCATTCGCGGGTATGTCGAGACGATGTCGATGGCGGACCTCAGCCTCGACGAGGAGACGAGGCTGCGCTACCTGAAAATCGTCAGCGACGAGACGGAACGGCTCGAGCACATCATCGGCGACCTGCTCGATCTCGCGCGCCTCGAGGGCGGCGGCGGAACGTGGAAACAGGAACCGGTCTCGGTGACGGCGCTCTTCGAGCGCGTGCGCAGCCGGCTCGAGCCGATCCTGCGGGAAAAAGGGATCGGCTTCGACGAGTCGGTCGGCGCCGACGCGGACACCGTTCAGGGCGACGCCAACCGTCTCGAGCAGGCGCTGCAGAATCTTGCCGCGAACGCCGTGCGCCACACGCCGCCTGGCGGGCGCGTGAAGCTGGCGGCGGATCGCACTCCGGCGGGGCTCCGCATCGTGGTCGAGGACACCGGCCCGGGCATCCCGCCCGAACACCTGCCGCGCGTCTTCGATCGCTTCTACAAGGTGGACGTCTCGCGGAGCGGCACGCCGACGCCCTCGGGCAGCGGACTCGGCCTCTCCATCGTCCAGGCCATCGTCGAACGCCACGGCGGGACGATCACCGCCTCGAATAGCGAAGGCGGCGGCGCACGGTTTGAGATCGTGCTGAGCTAGGATCGCTGCCGACATCATGCCGGCCGCACCCGCGATCCGCCCCGCAGCCCGTCCAGAGGACTCGAAGATCTGGCAGGTCATCGCCGCGTCGGCCGTCGGGACGATGATCGAGTGGTACGACTTCTACATCTTCGGCAGTCTGGCCACGGTCATCTCGCCGCTGTTCTATCCCAGCGGGCAACGACACGCTCGCGCTCATCGCGTACCTCTCGACGTTCGCGGTCGGCTTCGTCGTGCGGCCGTTCGGCGCGCTCTTCTTCGGCCGCATCGGCGACCTGGTCGGCCGCAAGTACGCGTTTCTCGTCACGCTGGTCATCATGGGCGGCGCAACGGCGCTCATCGGCGTCCTGCCGACCTACGCGACGATCGGCATCGCGGCGCCGATCGCGCTGCTCGTCATTCGCATCCTGCAGGGGCTCGCGCTCGGCGGCGAGTACGGCGGCGCCGCCGTGTACGTCGCCGAGCACGTGCCGGACGACCGGCGCGGTTTCTACACCAGCTTCATCCAGATCACGGCGACGCTCGGTCTCTTCCTGTCGCTCGCGGTCATCCTCATCGTGCAGAACACGATGAGCGCGGACGACGTTCCGCGAATGGGGCTGGCGGATGCCGTTCCTGATCTCGATCTTCCTGGTCGGCGATCTCGCTCTACATCCGCCTCCGGATGAAGGAGTCGCCGATCTTCGAGCACATCAAGAGCACGGGCATGACGTCGGCGCAGCCGCTCAAGGAAGCGTTCACGCAGTGGGACAACCTGAAGCGCGTGCTCGATCTCGCTCTTCGGCGCGACGGCGGGGCAGGGCGTGGTCTGGTACACGGGCCAGTTCTACGCGCTCTTCTACCTGCAGACGATTCTCAAGGTCAACGTCACGTCGGCGACCTACATCGTCGCCGCGGCGCTCCTGCTCGGCATGCCGCTGTTCGTCGTCTTCGGCGCGCTGTCGGATCGCATCGGACGAAAGAAGATCATGATGGCCGGCTGTCTGATCGCCGCCGTCTCGTACGTGCCGATCTACCATGCCATGCAGTCCGCCGCCGGGTCGGGTGTCGTGACGGCCGTGTCGCAGCGAAGCGCCGTGACGGGCGCGATCAGCCTGACGCCGCATGACCGATGATCGACGGCGCGCTCCAGCCGGCGCCGGGAAGTGCTGCCGTTCACGAGTCTCGGCGCGCTCGTCGTCGAGCGCCGTGGCCTGGAAGCTGATCGCGCTCGTCTTCCTGCAGGTCGTGTTCGTGACGATGGTCTACGGGCCGATCGCGGCGTATCTGGTCGAGGCGTTTCCCGCGCAAGATTCGCTACACCGCGCTGTCGCTGCCGTACCACATCGGCAACGGCGTGTTCGGCGGACTGCTGCCGCTCATCGGGCTCTCGATCGTGGCCCGGACGGGGAACATCTACGCTGGTCTGTACTATCCGATTGCCGTGGCGGCGATCACGTTCATCGTCGGCTCACTACTGCTGAAAGAGACGCATCAGGAGCGGATCTGGCGGGAGGTGGGGTGAAAGACCCCGGAGGTCATCTCAGTCTCGCAACCTCGGCCAGCACAATCTGCGGCCGCACTACGGCGAGGCTGCGCAGCACGGCCATCTGGTCCTTGAAGTCGTCGTTCGTGGTTCTCTTCCGGGTGTCTTCCAGTACCGCGGCCGAGATGAGCGAGATGTAACGCTCGACCTCGTTGGCGAGCCAATTGTCCTCTACGACCAGGTTCGCGCAGCGCTCGGCGGCATTGAGAAAGATCGTCTTCAGATCTGGCTGCGCGTACGCGCGTTGAAACAGCACGACGTCGCCGAAGTCGGAGTCACGCAGGATCGAGGCGTCGAAAAAGGCGAAGGCCTGGTCTACGTCCCACGGGATGATGCGATGGCGTCCCGTGCTCCCGCTCCGGTACAGGTAGAAGTTGTTGATGCCTTCGTAGCCCTGGATGCCGTCGTTCTCGCCCAGGAACCCCTGAATGGCCACATGGGTCATGAACTGTTCGAGATCGATGCGCTCGCCGACGCGCTGGAGCCAGACGGCGTCGTCCGGACCGTTGATTTCGCGAAACAGCTCGCGAATCTGACCGTACAAGGTGCTGTCGGCGTCGAGCTCATGGCTGCGCGCTTCGAACATCTCCTTGTAGGTCGCGTAGTCGTCGCCCGGGTAGTCCATGAAGAACCGTCTGAGCCAGTGGTACTCGTACAGGTAACCGTTGGCGTCGCCGAACACGCGCGCGGCAAACGTCGCGTCCACGGCTTCGACGACGCCGTAGAGGCCCTGATAGACGTTGTTGATGAACACGCGGGCGAACGACTCACGCGGCGCGGCCTGGCCCATGCGCCGGAACACGGCCATCGCCAGGTTTTCGCGCATGAGGGAAGCGTCCTGATACAGGTTGTCCAGCACGAGGCCGTTCATGCCCAGGAACTGTTGCCCGCGCGTGTACCGGTTGAAGTCAACGAAGATACCGAGCTTGTCCGGATTGCGGCTGCCGCCGCCGCGCGATCGCACGCCGACATTGCGAACCTTCAGGCCGCGCCACTGAAGATCGGCCGGGAAGAAGATGTTCTCGCGATAGCGCTCCCGAAACGTCGCCAGGTCGCGCGAGTGGATCGACAGCCGGATCTCGTGCAGCGTCGTGTCGTTGAACAGATCGTCGGCCGTCTGCGCCCGAAGCGGCGTCGGGTCGGGAATCAGCAGCCAGCCGCCGAGCAGCACTATCGTCGCGAAACGTCCAGGGCGCGGTGGCATGGGGAGCCTCACAGCGAGAACTGAAACCGCACCACGCGGCTCCAGAACTTGTTGCGGTCCGGCAGTGGGCCCTGCTCGGGATCCGTCAGCACTTCCTGAATGAGATTGAACTGAATCTTCACCCACCGGTTCAGGTACCAGGTCGTGCCGAACGTGACGACCTTATTGCTGTTGCCGAGGATCACCTCGGCGCGATAGCTCTCAGAGGGCGCCTCGCTGGCGTTGCCGCTGTCGAACGTCAGGCGCTCGACGCGCGCCGCGACCTCGATGGCGCCCGGGCCGCCCTGGAACAGCGGACGCTTCGGCGAATCGAGACCGTCCGCCTTGTTCTCACCGGTGATCGCCCACGTGCCGCTGACGTACCAGCCAATCGCGCGGATGGGCGACAGGTCCGTGTCCTCGACGCTCAGACCGAGCCGCTCGTCGGTGACCTTGATGTACTCGGACTTGAGCGAGAACGGACCGGGGCGCCACCGCATCTCGAACCCGACGCGATTGCGCTTGCCGATCACGGGATACTCCGAGGAGAAGAACGATCGGCCGAACACGGTTTGTCCGCGCAGTCCCGAGAACCCGTCGGACGGCGCGGTCGAGTCGGCAGAGACCTCCTCGAGGTCGCCCCACGTCCAGGCGGCGCCGACGAGCAGGTCCTCAGCCAGCGTGTTCGTCGTCCGGAACGGCTGGACGCCGAGGCGCGCCGCCTTCGTCTGCCCGCCGGACACGCGCACGGCCCGGCGCGGGCGCGCGTTGGCGCCGTCGTGATCGAAGATGCCGAACTCGTAGCGCACGATCTGATCGATCACGCGGCCGTGCACCATCCAGCCGCGATCGCGGCCCGGCGCGAGAATGCTCGCCGCGAGCGATCGATACACGAAGTCCAGGTTGGTCGGGCTCGTGTTCTCGTCCAGACTGAACGGCACCTTGAACTTGCCGTACATGAACTGCGCCTCGGTGAACTGGCGATAGTTCACGAACACGTCGCGCCACGGATCGAGCTCGTCGTCGAGCTCGCGCTCGACCTGGAACTCGGCGTAGCGGCCGAACTGACCGTCGATCCCGATGCGCTTGCGCGCCACGTCGAGCGACAGGTCCTCGTCGTCGCCCAGCGGCGCGTCGGAGCGGCGGGTATCGACCTGCACGCGTGCGCGGAACGACACGCGCAGGTCTCCGATGTGCAGCGAGGGATGTTCGTCCCACCGGAACATCGGCGACGGTTTCTTGGACGTCTTCTGGGCGTTTGATTGAGCCGCGGCGGGCGCCGCGGTTGCCAGCGCGACGAGGATCACGATCGGGCCGAGAAAGTGCCGCACCAGGCGGCGTGTCAATGGCATGGTCCAGACCCACTGTCGCGGAACGCGGTCTCGCCCGCGGGAATGAACTCCCAGTCGTATGCGCCTGGCCGCAGGGTCAGCTTCAGGACCCCCCACACCGGTCGCACGATCTCGCTGTTCTGTCGGGTGGGCGTCACCGGCTGGTAGAGTCCTACGCCGCCCGTGCCCACGATGAACTGACGAATGCCACGCGAGAAATCCGGCCGGCCGTCGTGGTCCTGCGGCAGGAACCGCTCGTAGAGATGATCGTGGCCGTTGATCACGACGTCGATGCCGAGCTCGTACGCCGCGCGATACATGTCGCGCATGTTTGAGTGGTTCCCGTTCGGGCCCGAGGAGAACAGTGGCCGATGCCAGATCGCAATGGAACACGGGGCCGGACGCGACGTCACCTCGTTGCGCAGCCATTGGACCTGATCCGAGCCGGATCGCACGTCGATCTCGCTGTTGAGCGCAAACACCCGCCAGGTGGCGATGTCGTAGGTGTAGTAGCCCAGTCCGCGCGGACCGGCGCGATCGCCGAAGTAGTCGAAGTACGCGCCGGCGCCCGGCGACTCGTAGTCGTGATTGCCGGGCGTGGGATAGGTGCGATCGCGGTGGCGTCCCCAGGTCGGCACGTAGCAGTCGCGAAAGTCCGACATCCTGCCATGCGGGTACACGTTGTCGCCCGCAGTGAACACCGTGCCGGGAATCGCGTCGAGAAGATTCGCCGTCGCCGTCGCGCCGGGTTCCGCACAGTTGGCGATATCGCCGGCGCCCACCAGCACATTGGAGGTGACGCCCGGCGGCGGTGGCTCGAACCCGCTGGGCGGAGGACCCGATGGGGTGGTTGGGCTGGAACACCCGTAGACCACCCAGGCCAATGCCACAGGAAGGACGACCCGCACCGGGGAGCCGAGTCTAAGCGTCCACCGTCCGAAAGACACGCCACCACAGGATACTCCGGGGAGGGTCGGACCGGGGTCAGACCTTCGTTCAGGCGGCCGTCAGCGCCGGCTCCCGCCGGACGGCTTCGAGCGCCAGGCGGTACTTCGAGATGCGCGCCGGCACGATCGCGAGCTCCTCGACGAGCTGCTTGAACATCACCGGCATCGCGACCCGGTATTTCATCTCGAGGATCACGCGATCCGGCAGCGCCTTCGAGCCCGGCTCGGGACGAAAGCCGAGGCCGTCGACCGGCAACGCGCGCAGCTGATCGTCGAGCGTGAGTCGCGCCGGGCCGAATTCGGAGCGGCCGACCCGCGCCGTCCGCCGATAGCTCACCTGCAGGAGCGGCTGCAGCCGCCGCGCGAGCAACCGGCCGTGGAACCAGGCCCCTGCCCACGCGTCGCTCACGGCGTCGTCTTCGAGCCATGGCAGGTCCTCGAGGTCGATGCTCGTGCGGCGTTTGGCCAGCAGCGTGGACGTCCGGAGCTTGCGCTCGAGAAAAATCACGCGCTCGTGTCCGTACCGGCGCACGCGGTACTTCGCGCGGCCGAATGATCCGCGGCGATGAAAGACATCGAACGTTCCAGTGTCGAAATAAAGACTGGTCGTGCGGTACTCGTCCGCAGCCGGTCCCGATCCGTGAGGATCGGCGTCCAGCCGCGCCCGCGCCCAGTCGCGCACCTGCTGCGCGACTCCCGGCGAGAGGAGGAACTTGAGCTCGGTCACCCGATCGCGCGTCTCGCGCGAGTCGATGCCACTCGAGAGGTCGGACGGCCACGGGGTCATGGATCCCTCACTGGAAATAGCGTGAAAGCAGGAAGCGAACATGCATCTGGAAGGACGACGGGACGGAGCCGGTCGTTCTGCCAAAGCGGGTGTGTCACGGGCCTTTCACGGCCGTGCCACGCGCCTGCCACGAACCGTCCCTGCCGGGGTATCGAGCGTCTAACTCACCATGACCGGAGATCGACCCAGGCTCGGCCGTGCGCTCGGAGCGTCGCTCGCGATCCATGCCGGGCTCGTCGTCATTCTGCTGTTCTCTCTGGATTTCGCTTCCGATCCCGTGGCCGAAATCCCCACGCCTGGCGTCATCAAGTACATCCACGTCGTGAGTCCCGGCCCGGCCGGCGGCGGTGGGGGGAACCCGGCGCCGGCCGCACCCGCGCCCATCGAGATTCCGCGGCACCAGCCGGTCGCCGTGCCAGTCACTCCGCCAACCGTCATCGAACCGCCACCGCAACCGACGGTGCGACTCGACGCGCCAGTGGAGACGGACCTCGCGTCCGTGCTGCGCGGCTCCAGTTCCAACTCCGTCGCGCTTTCCGGGCCCGGCGGTAACACCGCCGGCACCGGCGTCGGGCCCGGACGTGGTCCAGGCGCGGGTCCCGGCCACGATGGCGGCTTTGGCGGCGGCGCCCGGCAGGTGGGCGACGGCGTCACGAGCCCAGCGCCGCTCCGGCAAGTGCAACCGCAGTACACGAGCGACGCCATGCGCGCGAAGGTGCAGGGCTCGGTCACGCTCGAAGCCGTGGTGAAAGCCGACGGCACGGTTGGCGCCGTGCGCGTCGTCAAGTCACTCGACAAAGTGTTCGGGCTCGACGAGGAAGCGAAGAAGGCCGCGCAGAAGTGGCTCTTCCGGCCCGGCACCTATCAAGGCAAGCCTACCGACGTCATCGTCACGCTGATTCTCGAGTTCAGAATCCACTAGACGCGGGCATTTTCGATTTGGGGATTGGGGGATTGACGATTTAGAACATCCCCCAATCACCAGTCACTAAATCGTCAATCGAAAATCCTAAATCCTAAATGCGAAGTGAGACGAGACTGAAGATGACGATGTTCGCCGCGATGCCGAGGGCGAGCATCGTGATGACGAGCGATGTCGCAAGTTTCTGCCGGCGGAACGAGCGAACGGCGGCGCGAACTTCGGAGCCGATCATGTCCGTATGCCTCCGGGGTGTGACGTCAACGAGCGACGAGTGCGGCGGCCGGCCCCGCACGAGGGCGGCGAGCACGAGATCCAGCGTCGCGCGCATCCAGACCGAACAGCGCGCAGCGCGTCCTGACCCTTGCGCCTGGCACCAGGCCTCGACGAACGCCTCTTCCATCTCGCCCGCGTGGCGATCGCGCAGATGTCGCGGCGCCAGCCGCAGCAGGCGGCGGTACGCGCGGCGGGCGCGGTCGTCGGTCATGCGTTCTCCCGCCGGGTCACGTGGCGGGCGAGGCGCACGAGATCGGCCAGCCGCCGGGTCTCCGCGTCGAACGCCGCCCGGCCCGCGCGGGTGATGCCGTAGTAGCGCTTCCGTTCGCTCGCATCCGGACGGCGGCTCGCGTCCTCAATTTCCTCGATCCATCCCGCGCTCGCGAGCGCCTCGAGCGATCCGTACAGCGTCGCCGGCCAGAGCCGGATCCGCGATCGGCTCGAGTCGCGCACATCGCGCGCGATCGCCAGGCCGTGACGGTCACCGGCCGAGAGCGACAGCAGGATGTGGTACCAGCGCGGTTTCATGTCGTGGGCAGGCATCGTCGTGATTATATGAATCGATATAGTAGCGCGCAATACAATCGGGTACGACGGGTACGACAGGTACGACGGGTACAATGATGCGCATGATGCGATTGGTGTTGGCTTCCTCGCTGGCCGTTGCGCTCGTCTGGAGCGGGTCCCTGTCCGTCTCCGGTCAGATCCCGCCCTACGGCGGCGTGACGCAGTATCTGGCCGATCTGGCGGCGCGGCGGGCAAAGACGATGGCGGCGCTCGGGCCGGAGACGATCCTCATCGCGTGGAGCGCGCCGACGCGGGTGTACTCGACCGACGTGGACTACGAGTACCGGCAGGAAAGCAACCTGCTGTATCTGACCGGGATCGATCAGGAAGACACCATCCTCGTGCTCGTGCCGGGCGCGAAGACGCGCAAGGAGATGCTGTTCACGCGCGAAGGCGAGCCGCGGCGGGAGCACTGGGAAGGTCACACGATGACGCCGGCGGAAGTGACCGCGGCGAGCGGCATCGCGACCGTCTACCCGCTGGCCGCGTTCCAACCGTTCGTGGATGCGCTGCTGGGCGGCGCGGGATTCCAGCAGACGACTGAAGAAGCCACGGCCGAGTTCGGCTCCTTCTTCGACGCCGTCAAACAGAGCAGGGCGCGACTCGGGATCCTCGAGCGGCTCGGCGGCGCAGGCGGTCGCGGCGGGCGCGGCGGCCCGCCATCGCCGCCTCCACCGGGATCGAACGCCGCGTGGGCGCTCGAGCAGCAGACGAAGTATCCGGGCCTCACGGCGTTCGGCGCCGCTTCGATTCTCACGGGGCAGCGGCAGGTCAAGACGCCGTACGAACAGACCGTGCTGCGCCGCAGCGTCGAGATTTCTGCCGAAGCGCACGTCGAAGGCATGAAAGCCGCGCGGCCCGGCCGGTGGGAGTACGAGGTCGAGGCCGCGATCGAGCACTGGTATCTCAAGAACGGCGCACTGTCCTGGGGCTACCCGTCGATTGTCGGGAGCGGACCGAACTCGACGGTCCTGCACTACAACAAGTCCACGCGGCAGATGAAAGACGGAGACCTCCTGCTGGTCGACGCGGCGGCGAATTTCCAGGGACTGACCGGGGACATCACGCGCACGTACCCGGTCAACGGCAGGTTCTCGGCCGATCAGCGCGCCATTTACGAGCTCGTACTCCAGGCGCAGGAGGCCGGAATCGCCGCCGCGAAGGCGGGCGTCGCGACGTCGGCCGTGACCCAGGCGTGCCGCGCGGTCTTTGCGCCGCGGGCTGTTGAAGCTCGGGCTCATCACCGAGGCGGCGCCGGGAGAGGCGCAGAACGCCCAGATCGGCCGCTGGTTCACGCACGGGCCGGTCCACGGCATTGGCCTCGACGTGCACGACCCGCTGGGACAGCAGCTCGCGGCGGGATCCGCGTTCGTCATCGAGCCCGGGCTCTACATCCGCGAGGTGGTCCTCGATCAACTGCCGAAGACCCCCGAGAACCTGGCCTTCATCGAGAAAGTGCGCCCGGCCGTCCGGCGCTTCAAGGACATGGGCGTGCGCATCGAAGATTCGTTCCTCCTGACCGAAACGGGCCTGGAAATGCTCTCGGCTAAGGCGCCGCGACAGGTGAGGGAGATCGAACGCGTCGATGAGGTAGAGGGGTCAGGTCTTGTTTTGCCACATCGCCGTGCAAGGTCAGGTCTTGCCTCGCGATGTGGCAAAACAAGACCTGACCCCTCTCTTTCTGTGACAAATGCATGACACTCTGAACGGTCGCACCTCGCTGGTCGTATCCGGTTCGAGATGACACCTCCGCATGCCCGGTCTGCGACGCTCTTTGCCGGCCTGGCGCTGGTCATCGTCGCTGATTCTGCCGGTTGGCGCCGCGCAGAGCTCGGCGCCGGGCGCGGCTCGGACTGACGGATGCCGGCTCACCGGCCGGGCCGCGGCCTCGTCCCGCCCGCTGCCAGGCGTGTCGCTCGTGGCCACGGCGGCTGACGCGATCAAGGGCGCAACCTCGACCGATCCCGACGGGTCCTTCACCCTCGTCGTCCCTCCCGCGGCGACGTACCGGCTCAAGGCGGAGCTCACCGGCTTTGCCCCGATCGATCGCGAGGTCCTCGTCGGCCCGCCGCCGTGCGACCAGAAGATCGAGATTGAACTGACGCTGCAACCGGGCGGGTGCGACGGGTACGACAGGTACGACGGGTACCGGGCGTGCTGCGGGCGCGGCGGCGGCGCGGTTCGAGACGCTCAACGTCGAGACGAGCGCGACCGGCGCGGCGGCGCTCGAGGTGACGCCGCCCGAGCGCGAGACGACAGAGGCGGCGACGCGTCTGCTGTTGCCGCCCGGGTTCTCGTCGGAGGGCGCGACCGAAGCCGTCGCCGTCAATGGCGGCATGGCGTCCATCGACCGCGGCATGATGAACGAGCGGCTGGAGGCGATCGGGCGCGGGGAAATCGATCCGGTGACCGGCGAGTTCCGGCCGCCGGCGGGTCCGGGCGGCGAATTCGGTGGACCGGGAGGACGCGGCGGCCCCGGCGGGCCGGGTGGCCGTGGGGGCGGACCAGGCGGAGAACCTGGCGGGCGCGGTGGCCCACCCGGACAGTTCGGACGCGGTGGACCAGGCGCGCCTGGTGGTCCCGGCCGTCTCGGCGGCCGAGGCGTTCAGCAGAATCCCTATCAATTCACGGCGAACTACACGTTCGGCGGATCCGCGCTCGACAGCGCGCCGTATCAGCTGCGTCCCGATGTGCCGTCGACGCAGCGTCCGTACATGCGGCAGAACTTCGGCGGGACCGTCGGCGGCCCGGTCAAGATTCCAAAGATCTACGACGGCACGCGGCGCACGACCTTCCAGTTCAGCTACACGGGCAATCGATCGGGCAACCTGTTCGATCAGTACGCGACGGTGCCGACCGACGACGACTCGATCCGGCGATTTCTCCGCGGCGCAGTTCAACGTCATCGATCCGGCCACCGGACAGCCGTTTCCCGGCAACAGGATTCCCGCCGATCGGATCGATCCCGGCGCGCGCGTGCTGCTCGACTACATTCCGTCGCCGAACCTGCCGGGCGCGACGCGCAACTTCCACTACACGACGACCACGAGCTCCATTTCGAACAACGTGAACCTGCGCGTGAACCACAACTTCACGCCGCCGCAGGCCGTGGCGCGCGGCGCGGGCGCCGGACGTGGCGGTGCGCCGGGCGCCGGCCGCGGGGGGCCGGCCGCGGGGGCCAGGCGGGTCCGGGCGGCCGTGGCGGCGGCCGTGGCAATCAGGGCACGACCGTCAACATGAATGCGCAGTTGCAGTACCGCCAGAACAACGGCGAACAGGTCAACGTGTTCCCGACCATCGGCGGCCGGACGAGGGGCTCGAGCCTCTCGGTCCCGGTCGGCGTCAACATCTCGCACCGGCGGACGATGCACGCGATCAACGTGAACTTCTCGCGCTCGACGTCCACGTCGAGGAATCGCTACGCCTATTTCGTCGACGTCGCCGGACTCGCCGGCATCAACGGCGTCGCCACCGATCCGTTCGACTGGGGCGTCCCGTCGCTTTCGTTCTCCACCTTCTCGGGATTGCGCGACATCACGCCGACGCGGCGCTCTGACACGCGCTTCGGCACGACCTACTCCTGGTCGCGTCCGATTCGCAACGCACACGATGCGTTTTGGCGCAGAGTTCGCGCAGGACTGGTCCGACAGCCAGACGGACGCGAACGCGCGCGGGAGTTTCGTGTTCACCGGGCTGTACGCCGCCGGCGGGGGCAGCGATCGTTCGCGGCGGCGGGCTCGACTTCGCCGACTTCCTGCTGGGCCTTCCGCAGCAGGCCTCGATCCAGTACGGACCCGGCAACGTCCGTCTGCGCGGCAAGTCGTTCGGCGCGTACTGGCAGGACGACTGGCGGAAGAGCGCGGGACCTGACGTTCAACCTCGGCGTGCGGTACGACTTCGTGCGGCCCTACACCGAAGCGACCGGCCAGATGGTCAATCTCGACGCCGCGTCGGGCTTCACCGCCGTGGCCCCCGTGATTTCCGGCGAGACCGGTCCGTTCACCGGGCCGTTCCCGGCGGGCCTGGTCAATGCCGACGCCAACAACGTCGTCGCCGCGTGTCGGCGTCGCCTGGCGCGCCGCACGCGCGACCATCGTCCGCGCCGGCTACGGCGTGACGCTACAACGCCGGATCGTACGCGACGATCGCCCGGCAGCTCGTCGGGCAGCCGCCGTTTGCGTCCACGAACACGAGCCTCGGCACGGTCGGCAGTCCGCTCGAGCTGAACGATCCGTTCGTCACCGCGACGCCGACGACGACGACGAACAACTACGGGATCGACCTCGACTACGTCCTCGGGCTGATTCAGACGTGGAATACGGACGTCTCGCGCGACTTCGGCGCCTGGAATGTCGGCGCGGGCTACGTCGGCACGCGCGGGTCGAGCCTCGACATGCTGCGCGCGCCCAACCGCGGACCGACCGGGCTGCTGTTGCCCGACGTGCAGGCGTTCACCTGGCAGTCGTCGGAAGGGCGATCGATTCTGGCGGCCGGTAACTTCCGGCTGCGGCGGCGGCCCGTCGCGGGCCTCGGCTTCGGCGCGACGTACACGCTCGCGCGCTCACGCGACAACACGACGGCGACCGGCGGCGAGCGCGACGGTGGCGCAGGACGATCAAGAATCTCGACGCCGAGTGGGCGCGTCTCGAGCTTCGATCGCCGGCATCAGTTCTCGGCGGACGCCAACATCGAGCTGCCGTTCGGACCGAATCGGCCGTGGCTCAACGGCGGCGGCGTCTGGGCGGCGCTGCTCGAGGACTGGTCGGTGAACACCGACGTTCACCTGGAAGTCGGGCGCGCCGCTCACGCCGCGCGTCTCCGGCGCCGCCGCCGACGTCGCGCGCGGCACGAACGGCACGCTGCGCGCGAACTACACCGGCGCGCCGATCGCGGTCGACGACCCGACGATCGAGCAGTTCTTCAACACGGCCGCGTTCATCAGTGCCGCTGCCCGGCGACGTTCGGCGACGCGCTGCGCAACATGATCGTCGGTCCCGGCAACCGTCAGCTCAACGCGAGCTTCTCGCGCGACATCCGCATGGGCCGCAATCGCACGCTCGGCCTGCAGCTCACGGCGTCCAACCTGCTCAACATGGTGCAGTGGGCCGGCGTCGACACCAACGTGAACTCGCTGACGTTCGGACAGGTGACGTCGGTCCGTCCGATGCGGAGCATGCAGCTCAACATCAGGGTCAGGTTCTGATGACGACGCTGACGCCTGCACGCCGGTGGCTGCGTCATCGTCCTGCTCGCTGGCGCTTCTTGCGCCGGCGGCAACGCCGCTCCGCTCAGCAGAAGCCGGTCTTCCGTGCCGTCCGCGAGATGGTCTCCGTCGACGTCGTCGTCCGCGAGCGCGCAGCCGGCGACTCGTCCGGGGCCTCACGGCGAAGACTTCGAGGTGCTCGAGGACGGCAAGCCGCAGCAGGTCCTGACCTTCAGCTTCCAGGAGATCGACAACAACGCGGCACGCCATCGCGTCGCGCGATCTGCTCGGCGACGTGGAGTCCCGATTGCTCTCGAGCGCGACGGCCGCGCCGGCCGGGTCGAAGCCGCCGGCGACGCCGGCGACGACATCCACCGCTGCGGCGGCTGCCGCAGACCCGGCGAAGTTCTCGTCCGACGAGCTCGCCGGCCGCCGGTTGATCGTCCTGCTCTTCGACACGAGCTCGATGGAGCCGGAGGACGTCCAGCGCGTCGATCGACTCGGCGAAGAAGTACGTCGACGAGCAGATGTCGCCGGCCGATCTCATCGCCGTCGCGACCGTCAGCACGACGCTCGACGTGCTCACCGACTTCACCGGCGATCGCGCGAAGGTCGACCGACGGCGCTGAACAAGCTCGCCTACACCGAGGGCACGGCGACGCCGCCGCCAGACGCCGCGACGATGGCCACCGACGAGCTCGCGGCGGCGGCTGAAGAGACGACGGCCACTGAGACGAGCGAGCTGGACATGTTCAACAACGACGTGCGGCTGCGCGCGCTGAAGACGCTGGCCGAGACGCTTGACGCCGATCGAGCAGAAGAAGGCGATCGTCTACTTCAGCGCCGGCATGCAGCGCAGCGGCGCGGACAACCAGGTCGAGCTGCGCGCGGCGGTGAACGCCGCGGTGCGCGCGCAACGTGTCGATCTACCCCGTCGACACGCGCGGTCTGCAGGCGGTCGTGCCCGGCGGCGACGCGCGGGCGGTGGCGGCGGCGGTCGCGGTGGCGGCGGCGGCCGTGGCGGCGGCGGTCGCGGTCTGTTCTCCGGCGCCTCCGTCATGCAGCAGTTCGCGTCGCTGGCGTCCTCGCAGGACACGCTCACGACGCCTCGCCGCGAACACCGGCGGTGCGGCGTTCACGGACACGAACGACTTCGGCGCGGCGTTCCGCCGCATCGATCGCGACATGTCCGCGTACTACATCCTCGGCTACAGCAGCGCGAACCCCGCCGAGGGACGGCCGGTTCCGGCGCATCCAGGTTCGCGTGAAGAAAGACGACGCTGCGCATCGAAGCGCGCGCCGGCTACTACGCCGAGCGCGACTTCGCGCACACCGCGAGCAACGACCGCGAGACGCAGATCCAGGAGCAGTTGTTCTCCGCCGTCTCGGCGACCGACCTGCCGGTCTTCGTCGGCGGCGGACTACTTCCGCCTCGCGCCCGACAAGTACTACGTGCCGATCTCGCTCGCGGTGCCCGGCGTCGGCCGTGCCGGTGCCCGCGGGCAAGGACAAGGTCACGCTCGACATCCTCGGCATGCTGTTCGACGAGCTGCGGCCAGCCGGTCGGACGCATCCGCCAGACGATGGACGCTGCCGGCCGGCGCCGGAGAAGACGCTCGCGGGCAAGCAGGTGCTCTATCAGTCGGGCATGACGCTGCCGCCCGGCCGCTTCTGGCTCAAGGTCGTCGTCCGCGAGAACGAGAACGGGCTCACGGGACGTTCGAGGCGCCGATTCGTGTTCCGCAGCTCGCGCAGGAACGCCGCTCAAGGTCAGCTCCGTCGTGCTGAGCACGCAGCTCCAGGCCGCGCCGAAGGGCCAGATCCGACAACCCGCTCGTGCGCGACGGCGTCCAGCTCCTCCCCAACCTCACGCACGTCGTCGGACGCGATCAGAAGCTGTTCTTCTACTACGAGGTCTACGATCCGACGGTCGCGCGCGGGCAAGGCGACCGGAGCTTCGCACGAGCCTCGCGTTCTATCGCGGCAAGGTGAAGGTGATGGAGACGCCGGTCGTGGTCGCGCTCGACGGTCGACGCCGGCGATCGCAAGGCCGCGCTGTTCCAGTTCGAGGTCCCGGCGAACCGGTTCGCGCCGGGCCTCTACACCTGCCAGATCAACATCATCGACGAGGTCGCGGGCAACTTCGCGTTCCCGAGGATCGAGTTGCTGGTGCGCTAACATCCTTCCGTGTTCCGCATGTGGGAGCGGTTGACGAGACCCGTGCGACGCCTTCGATGGGCCGCGAGCGCGTGGTCCACGAAGGCTGACCAGGCCTTTCACGATTCGCAGTTCGCCACGCTCGCCGCCGATCCGTTCTCGCCGTCCTATCCGGGCTACCTCACGATCCGTCGCTTCGCGGATCATGCCGAGCGCTATCTCAGCCACGCGCGATCGGTGCTGGATCTCGGCTGCGGTCCGGGAGAGATCACCTGCGAGCTCGCGCGCCGCCGGCCGGACGTCATCTTCACCGGCATCGATCACAGCGACGTGGGAATCGCCACGGCGCGCCGGCATGCCGCGAGGCTGCGGCTCGAGAATGTCGTGTTCGAGACCGGCGACATCGAACGATACGAGCCGAGAACGCATGTCGATCTCGTGATGATGTTCGACGCGTTTCATCACGTGCTGGACCCGCGCGCGTTCGTCGAGCGGCTTCGTCGTTCCACGCGCGGCTTCTTTCTGATCGAGCCGGCCGGCACATGGTCCGGCGAGTGGAACCGCGCGCAGGATCTCGACTGGCTGCCGGAAACGATCGGACAAATCGGACGACGGCTCGAGTATCAGTTCGGCATCGCGCCGGAGCCGAAAGAGGCGACGCCCGCCGCCGAACCGCAGGGACAGGGTGAGCCGACCGAGCACCGCTACACGCTCAGCGACTTCGAGCGGTTCTTCACCGGATACACGCTCGACCTGCGCGGCACGATCGCGGGTCTCGAGCGGTACGGTCCTGGCCCGGACGATCGCAGCTCGTTCCGGGATCGGCTCGGCACGCTGGCCTACGACGTCGTGGTCTCGCTGGAGAACGTGCTCTTCGAGGAGGGCGTCGATCTCGCCGCGAAGCACTGGGCGGTTGCGGCCTTGCCCGGCCCCGCGTCCGATCCGGCCGGCGACCGCGTGCGAAAGCGGCTGCCTCGACGGGCGTCGAGGAGCGGCCTGCTCTCCGCGTACGGCGTCACCTATGGCGAGTGCACGGGATCGGGCGACATCCGCCGAGGGCAGCCTGTCTCGATTCGAGTGCCGCTGACCAACACCGGTTGGCTGACCTGGGACAGCGAAGCCAGCGCACCGGTGTTTGCGAGTTACCACTGGCTCGACCGGCAGGGGCGCATGCTCGTTCACGACGGCGAGCGGACGCCGTTTCCGAAGCCCGTTGCGCAGGGCGAGTCCTGCACGATTGACCTGCGCGTGGTCGCTCCGGACGTGACCGGCCGCGTGACGCTGGTCGTCGATCTCGTGCACGAAGGACGCACCTGGTTCAGCGAGCAGGGCGTGACGCCGCTCGACGTTCAGATTGACTTGTGACGTATGCGGACGTGGGTGAAAGTCACAATCGCCGGCGCGGCGGTCCTCGTCGTGGGGTTCATCGCCCTTGCTGGCACCGGTGCGTATCTGTTCTTCCGCCACCTCGACACGCGCACCGTGGCCGAGCCCGACGCGCGGAAGGAATTCGAGGCGGTGCGCGCGCGGTTTGTCGGGCGTCCGCCGCTCATCGAAATCGTCAACATTCAGGCGGGAGACGTGCGAGTGAATCGGCTCGTTCACCCCCAGGGACGACAGTCGAGCCGGCTGCACGTGCTGACGTTTGATCCGGGCGGTCAGCTGCTTCGGACCGACGTGCCACTCTGGCTGATGCGCTTCAGCACGGTGAATATCGCGTCACATCTTGGCCTCACGCCGTCGAAGTTCCGCCTCACAGCCGAAGATCTCAAGCGCTACGGGCCCGGAATCGTCGTCGACTTCCGCCCGTCGGCAGGCGATCAGGTGCTGATCTGGTTGGAATGAGCGGCTGCGGCCGTGAGAGGATAGCCGCGGAGACGAGGAAGACCATGCAGATTCGAAGGCTGGCGGTCGCGGGGCTGGTGCTGTCGGGGGTGACGCTGGGCGCCTCTGATTTCCTGACCGAGGGCGTCGACAACGGACGCACCGGCTGGGTCAAGGACGAGAAAGTCTTCACGACGGCCAACGTCGGCAGCATGAAGCTGCTCTGGAAGCTCAAGCTCGACAGCACGCCGCGGGCGATGCACAACCTGTTCGCGCCGCTGATCGCCGAACGCGTGACGACGGCCGCAGGGCACTCGCGAAATCGGGGTCGTCGCCGGCGTCAGCGACGATCTGTTCGGCATCGACGTCGCCACGGGGCAGCAGATCTGGCACAAGCACTTCGACGGCGGGCCGGACGAAACCGACGCAGGCCAACGACACGCTGTGCCCGGCCGGCCAGACGGCGGTGCCGACGATGGCGCAGGTGTCGCCGGGCAAGTACACGATCTACGCCGTCTCGTGGGACGGCCGGCTGCGGCAGATCAACCTCGCCGACGGCCAGGACGTCGCGCCGCCGGAGAAGTTCATGCCGGGCGGCGGCAAGCCGTACGCGCTCAACCTGCACAACGGCGTCATCTACACCGCCACCGCGCAGGGCTGCGGCGGCCTGACCAACGCGTTCTACTCGTTCGACCTCGCCACGCGCCGCGCCAGCGCGTTCATTCCCGCCGGCGGCGGACTGTGGGGCCGGCGCGGCGCGTCGGTCTCTCCCGAAGGCAGGGTCTACCTCGGCACCGGCGACGCGCAGTTCGATCCGGCGACGAAGCGCCTCGGCAACGGCATCGTCGGCGTGAAGCTCGACGACAACAAGCAGCTGCAGCTCGCCGACTACTTCGGCGCGCCGAACGCGAACTGGCTCTGGCGCCGCGACCTCGACGTCAACGTGACGCCCGATGGTCGTTCGACTACCGCGGCCGCAAGTTCCTCGTCGGCACGAGCAAGGAATGCCGGCTGTGGCTGCTCGATCGCGACGCGCTCGGCGGCGACGATCACCGCACGACGCTGCACACGACGCCGCTCATCTGCAACGACGCGCAGGCGTTCGACGGCAAAGGCGTCTGGGGCGCGCTCGGCGCCTGGCAGGATCCGGCGGCGCGCAGTGGGTGCTCGTGCCGTTCTGGGGACCGGTGAGCACGGCATTCAAGGCGCCGATTCGAGCACTCGCGCCCGACCGGCGGCGGCGTCGCGGCGTTCAAGCTCGAGGAGCGCGGCGGCAAGTGGCAGCTCGACGCCGGCCTGGCTGTCGCGCGACATGGATCTCGCCGAAGAAGTCGTCATCGCGAACGGCGTCGTGTTCGCGTACGCCGCCGGCGAAGACGCCACGCAGGTCGTGCAGGACGCCGCCTGGAACGAGCCGGGCGGCCCGCGCTACGGCGGCGGCCTCAGCTCCGGTCCCGGTGCGGCGCGTTCCCACCTCGCGCAAAGCCGCGCTCTACGCGCTCGACGGACTGACCGGCAAGGAGCTCTGGTCGAGCGGCACGCAGATCGAGTCGTGGAACCACTTCAGCGGACTGACCGTCGCCAACGGCCGCGCCTACATCGCGACGTTCGACGGAGTTCTCTACTGCTTCGGAGTCGCCAAGTTAGCGACCGCTGCAGGCCAGGTAGCGAGTCGTCGACGCGCGCGCGTGGTGGGCCTCATGCGCAACTGGAAGATGACATGACACGCAGAACACTCGCATCGGCGCCACCGTGGCGCTGGCGCTGCATCGCGACGCGCAGGTCGGCCGCGGCGGATCGGAATGGCTGACCGCGCAGGGCGACGCGCAGCGCACGTCCTGGATCCGGACCGACGCGAAGATCTCGGTCGAGACGATGTCGAAGCCGGGGTTCGAGCTGCAGTGGACGTCGAAGCTCGACAACCAGCCGCGTCGGCTGAACGGGCTCGCGCAGGGCGTCACCGCGAACGGCGTCACGCTGTTCGTGCCGATGTCGGTCGTCGCCGGCAGCTCGAACAACGTCTACGCGATCGACAACGACACCGGCTACGTCGTCTGGAAGCGGCATTTCGATGCGACGATGCCCGCGCCGACGACGGCGTGTCCCGGCGGCATCACGGCCGCCGCGACGCGCATCGTCACGTCGTGCCCGCCGTGGCCGCGCCGGCGGCGCCGGCGGAGGCGGCCGGGAGGACGCGGCGGCGCTGGCTATCGCAGCGTGCGTCGGTGAGCCCGGTCAGGGTGTGCCGGTCGAGCCGCGCGGCGGCGGTCCTGGACGCGGCGCAGGCGCTCCGGCCGCGGCGGCGCCTCCAGCCGGCGCGCGGACGCCGCAGCGGCGCGGTGCGCGCCGCCAGCGACGCCGCCTGCGGCCGTTCAGCCACCGCGCACCGCCACCACCGCCGCCCGCCGGCCCCGGCGCCGGGGTGGTGGACGACGGTGGACGCGGCCGCGACCCGGCATTCCTGGCGCACCGGAGGTCAGGGCGGAGGCGGCGGCTTTGGACGTCCGTCCGGTGTCGTGTACGCGATGGCGAGCGACGGCATCCTGCACGTGCTCGGCCTGCAGTCCGGCAAGGACATTCAGCGTCCGGCGCAGTTCCTGCCGCCCAACGCGCGCTGGTCCGACGCCGTCGCCGTGAACACGACGCTGTACGCGGCCACGTCCGGCAACTGCGGCGGCGCGCCGAACGCCGTCTGGGCGATCGATCTCGGACAGCGAGGCGAAGCCGGTCGTCTCGTGGAAGACGAACGGCGGCAGCGTCGTCGGCGCCGTGGCGTTCACGAGCGACGGCACGCTCATCGCGGCGATCGGCCCGGGCCAGACGACCGGTGACGGCAAGGCGAACGCGATCGTCGCGCTCGATCCGAAGACGCTGCAGGTCAAGGACTGGTTCACGCAGCCGAACGCGGAGTTCGTGACGGGACCGACGATCTTCCGCCGGAACGACAAGGACATCGTCGTCGCGGCGACGAAAGACGGACGGATCCTGCTGCTCGACGCGGCATCGCTCGGCGGCGCGAATCACTCGACGCCGCTCCACGCGTCGAGATCGCTCGTCGGCGCGGGCGCGACGTTTGCGGCCGAGGCGCTTGCGACCTGGCAGGAAGCGATCGTGGCGCCGGCGCCACCGGCGGAGGCCGGCGCGCCGCAGGCGCCGCCGACCGTGACGCCCGGTCAGGCGCTGGATCCTCGCGCCGATCTCGGGCCGGCTGCCGGCGGACGTCAAAGCGACGCAGGGCGCGATCTCGACCGGCGCGGTGATCGCGTTGAAGCTCGTCGAGACCGGCGGCGCGCTCTCGCTCGAGCCCGGGTGGGTCTCGCACAACCTCACGACGCCCGCGACGCCCATCATCGTCAACGGCGTCGTCTTCGCGCTCTCGACCGGACGCCCCGCTGCCGCGACAGGGAAGGGCACGCCCGCCGTGCTGCACGCGTACGATGGCGCCACCGGCAAGCCGCTCTGGAACAGCCAGAAGGCGATGACGACGTTCGCGTCGCCGGGAAGCTTCTGGAGCGCGATGGGGCAGGTGTACGTCGGCACGCACGACGGCACGCTATACGCGTTCGGCTTCCTCGATGAAAGACGATGACGGGAAATTAACAATTACCATCGACACATCGACACATCGGCAGAGCACTTGTCGAAAGTAATGGATCACACGGGAGAGTCGAGATGCCCTTCCGATGTCTCGATGTCTCGATGTGTCGTTGGTACTTGTTAGATGCGAACTCAGCCTGCCATCGTTCAGTACGCGCTCGCGCCGCTTTCGGTCGAGCTGCGGGAAGTTCCTGTTCCAGAGATCGAAGACGACGACGTGCTGCTGGCCGTCGGCGCCGTGTCGGTGTGCGGCTCCGACGTGCATCAGTTCCGGAACACGCAGTCGTGGCAGGTCAATGTTCCGGTCGTCCTCGGTCACGAGTTCTGCGGGACCGCCGCACTCGTCGGGCGCGCGGTGCGCGGGATCAAGGAAGGCGATCGCGTCGTCTCCGAGACGGCCGCGCGCGTGTGCGGCAGTTGCCTGATGTGCCGGAGCGGCCGCTATCAGTTGTGTCCGTCCCGGCAGGGCTTCGGGTACGGCGTGGACGGCGCCATGACCCAACACGTCCGCGTGCCGGCGCGGTGTCTGCACAGAATCCCTGACTCCTTGCCGTTCGATATCGCGTGCCTGGCCGAGCCGCATGCCGTCGCGTTCAACGCGATGTGCGTGAACTCGACGATTCGTCCCGGTGACACGGTCGTCGTGCTGGGACCTGGTCCGATCGGCCTGCTCTGCGCGCGCATGGCGGTCCTGTCAGGCGCGACCCCGCTCATCGTCGGCGGGCTCACCGCCGACGAGCCGCGTCTCGACGCTGCGCGTCGTCTCGGCGCGACGCATACGGTGGACGTCGAAACAGAAGATCTGAACGAGCTCGTGCGGACACTGACTCCGATTGGCGCCGATCTCGTCTGCGACGCCACCGGCGCGACGATCGCGCTCGAATCCGCCGTCCGGATTGCGCGGCCCGACGGCCAGGTGATCAAGGTGGGCTGGTCACCCGAGCAGACGGCCATCGACCTCAACCCGATGGTGCACAAGAACCTGCGGCTCCAGGGCTCCTTCAGCCACAACTACGCTGTGTGGGAGCGAGTCATTCACCTGCTCGATCGCGGTCTCACGCCACCGGACTCCATCGTCGGTCTGCGAGCGCCCCTCGAGCGCTGGCGCGAGGCCTTCGACGCGATGCACGAACGGCGGGTGATCAAGTCGGTCCTGATCCCCGCCGGCGCGCGGTAACGCTCTCCCACACCCCGACAACCCACAGCACGAGCGTCGCGGCCGCCGACAGCCCGACGGGCGGCACGATGCGCGCGAGCGGCACGCACAAGGTGAGCAGCACAAGGCCCACGCCGTGCGATGATGCCGGCCACCCGCCGCACATCATGCGATTGAAGAGCGCGCTGCCGACAAGGAACAGCGCCGGGCCGCCGATGATCGTCGCAGCGGCGGCCACGCTCGTGGAGCCGCCTGGATGTGCGAGCACCAACTCGTCGGCCGACCGCGCTGACGATGATCCCGGCGACCAGCGGAAGGTGTGAATAGGTGTACGCGGCGCGTGCGAGCCGGCCAGGATCGCGGGCCCTGGCCAGCGCATGGCTGGCTTCGTCTGCCGTCGTGAAGAAGTACACCCACCACATCGCCACGCTCGCGCCGAATGCCGCACGCAAACGCCGCGACGGCCGGCCACGTCGTCTCGAGGCGGCTGAACGTCGCGCCCGTCACGAGGATCGACTCGCCGAGGGCGATGATCACGAACAGGCCGCAGCGTTCCGCAAAGTGATGGCCCGAGACGTTCCAGTCCGTCGTGGTGGACGGGCCAATCCCGGGGGTCCAGAACCCGCACCATGGCGAGCCCAGCTCGACGGCGACGGCGGCGCTCCACAGCAGGATCCGTGTCACGCCATGCGAGAACCCACCGGCGATCCAGAGGACGCCGGCGACGAGGAGCCAGAACTGAATCCGGTAAAGGTTGAGTCGAAGCTGACGCGTGTCGACTTCGAGACTGCAGAGGCCGAACAGGCTACGGCCGTTCTGCATGAGCGTGTAACTCACCGCAAATGCGAGACCGGTCTTGCCGAACGCTTCAGGAATGGCCGTCGAGACCACGAGCCCCGCTGCCATGAGGCCGAACATCATGAGTCGCACGGGCGTGCGGTGCGTCCCCAGCCAGTTGGTGGCCCACGTGGTGTAGGACCAGACGGTCCAGACGGCCAGGAGCAGCAGGCCAGTCTCGAGCGCGCCAGAGAGCGTCAGGTGCTCGACCAGATGGTGCGAAAGTTGCGTGACCGCAAAGACGAAGACGAGATCGAAGAACAGCTCGATGAACGAGACTTTCGCCTCAGCCGGAGCGCGCGGGTCGTTCGAGGGTGCAGGGTCGCTCATCCGCGGGCTGCGAACACGAGGATCGAATTCGCCGGAATCACGATCGCCGCCGACTGCGCGAAGCCGTCGCGCGGCGGTCCGCTTGCGACGATGCGCCCGCCGTTGCCGGCGGCGTGCGGGTTGACCCAGTCGTCGTAGACGTCGCTGTTGAAGACCTCGCGCCACTCGCCGCCGCGCGGGAAGCCGAGCTCGTACGACCACCAGGTGGTCTCGCTCAGCGTCGCGACGACCACGACGTCGTCTCCGCGTTCCGTCGAGCCAGCGGTGACAGGCGATCACGCGATTGTCGTCGTGGACGTGGAACACGTTGATGCGGTCGCCTGTGAGCGCGGCATGACGATGCCGCACGGCGATCAGCTCACGCACGAAGCGCAGATGATCGCGCATGGCGCGATCGCGACGCCAGGCCGTCCCACCAGATCAGCGTGTCGTCGAAGAAATCCGGATTGTCGCTCCAGTATTTGTCCTCGAGGATTTCCTGCCCCATGAACAGCATCGGGATGCCCGGCGCCGTGAGCAGCAGGCCGTTGGCGACGCGGCTCCGGCTGCGGGCGTACCAGGACCGCGGATTCGAGGCGTCGGCGAGCGCGGCGACGCGCGGCTCGCGATCGGTCTCGTTGTTCACGCGCACGACGTCGTGGTTCTCGAGGTGCTGCACGGAGCGCCAGGCGGCGCCATGAGCGGGCCGCAGCCGCTCGGCGACGCGCGTCGAAGTCCACCGGCCCGCTGGCGCCGCGCGCGGCCTGGCTGATGACTTCGCGGACCGCGCCGCGCAGTCCGCTCGCGACCACGGCGTCGAACCCGGCGCCGCCGTCGGCTCGCGATCGCACGACGGCCGCTGATCGGCCCAGTACTCGGCGATGAGCGGCGCGGCCGGCTTCGCGAAACGCAGCGTGTCCGGTCAGGTCCTGGAGGAACCCCCAGCCGCCGTTGCGATCGATCACCGTGACCTCGTCGAACCGGAAGCCGTCGACGTGGTACTCGCGGCCAGGAAGACGCGCGTTGTCGATGAGGAACTGCCGGACCTCGCCCTTCCAGAACGCGAAGACGAGCCCGCCGGCCCAGCCCTGATCGGTGAAGTACAGGCTGCGGTTGTTGTCGCCGACGGGCTGCCGATCGAGAAAGTAGATGCTCTCGTCGCCGAAGTCGCCGCCGGCGTGGTTGTAGACGACGTCGAAGATCACGGCGATGCCGTAGACGTGGAAGAGATCGACGATCGCCTTGAGCTGATCGATCTGCGCATGGAGCGCCGCGGGCGCGAACGGCGCCTGTCCGCGGGCGGTCAGCAGCCGGTTCGCGACGCTCACGATACCTCCCGAAGCTCCGGATCCGACGGCGCGCACACAGTAGTCCATCTCCGGCGAGAAGTAGTCGGTGCCGTTGTAGCCGAGCGAGCGCGTCGAGCTGAACTCCTGGATCGGGAGCAGCTGCACGGCGTTCACGCCGAGCTCCGCGAGATACTCGAGGCGAAACAGGAGATCGAGAAACCGTCCGGGTCGCTCTCGCCGGACATCGGCGCCGTGCGCGTCGGTCGCGTAGAACGCCCCGACGTGCAGCTGGTAGAGCACGAGATCGTGAAACGCCGGCGGCCGGAACCCGCCGTCGTGCCAGGGGAACTCATCGGCAGGCCCCGGCCCGAGCGCAGTCGAGGGCCTGATCGTGCAGTTCGAGTGCGGCCAGGGCGGCTCCAGCGCGATTTCGCGCGCGTACGGATCGCGCTTCTCGCCGTTGGAGCCGTTGCCCACGACGTGAAACTTGTACTGGTCGCCGTCACGCACCCCCGGGATGAAGGTGAACCAGTGGCCATCGGCGATGCGGACGAGCGGGCGGTCGTCCCACCCGCTGAAGCTGCCGCGAACAGCCACCGATCGAGCGGCCGGCGCCCACACCCGGAAGGTCGCACCGGCACCCGTCAGCGTCGCGCCCATCGGCGCCTGATCTGGATCCGGAGGCACACTTGTAGACTAAGGCAGAAGGTGCTGACGCATGCCGACTCGTCGTCGATTTCTCCGGGACTCAGCCATGTGGCTCTCCGCGGTACGTAGCGCGGCCTGGTTTTCAGGCCGCGATCCCCGCGACACCCCACAACCCTCCGATTTCGACGTCATCGTCATCGGCGCCGGATCGTCCGGCTGCGTGATCGCGAACAGGCTGAGCGCCAATCCCCAGACGCGCGTCCTCGTCATCGAAGCTGGCGGCCCGGAAGCCCATCCATTGATTCAGATTCCGGGAAAGTGGACGTCGCTCCTCGGCACGGCGATGGACTGGAATTACACGACCGAGCGGGAGCCTGGCCTGGGCGACCGGCAGCTCAGGTGGCCGCGCGGGAAGGGCTACGGCGGGTCGAGCAGCATCAACGCCATGGCGTACGTGCGCGGCCATCAGCTCTGCTACAACGCGTGGGCCGCCGCGGCCGGCCCGGCGTGGAGCTATCGCGAGGTGCTGCCGCTCTTTCGCCGCGCGGAGGACAACTCACGTGGCGCCTCCGACTACCACGGCCGCGGCGGGCCGCTCGCCGTCTCGGACACGACCGATCCGCACGCCGGACATCTCGCCTTTCTCGAGGCCGCCCGCGAGCGCGGCTTCAGCGCGCGTCCTGACTGGGACTTCAACGGCGCCCGACAGGAAAACGCGGCCGGGTTTTACCAGAAGAACATCAAAGACGGGAAGCGGCATTCGGCGGCCTCGGCGTTCCTTCAGCCCGTGCTCTCACGGCCGAATCTCGTCGTGTGGTCGAACACGCAGGCGCTGCGGCTGCTGTTCGAGGGCAGGCGCGCGGCCGGTGTCGAGGTCCTGCGCGACGGCAAGCGCGCCACCGCGCGTGCGGCCCGCGAGATCGTGCTCGCGGCCGGCACGCTCGAGTCGCCCAAGCTGTTGCTGCTGTCGGGCATCGGCCGCGCCGACGCGCTCAAGAAGCTCGGGCTGCCGGTCGTGCTCGACTTGCCCGGCGTCGGGGCCAACCTGCACGATCATCCGCGGGTCGGCGTGCGCTGGGGCGCGCGTCAGCCGCTCGCGCCGTCGTCGGTCTCCGCCGGGCTGTTCACGTACTCGACGCGCGCGTCCACTCAGCGTCCCCCGGACCTTCAGTTCTATGTCGGGCGCGGTCTCGACACGCCGGATCCGATGGTCACGCTCACGGTCGCGCTGTCGCAGCCGGCCAGCCGCGGATCGGTCACGCTCCGATCGGCCGATCCGCTCGCGCCGCCGGTCATCTCGGCGAACTATCTTGCGGAACCCGCAGACCTCGAGGCGCTGGTCGAGGGCGTGCGGCTGGCGCAGGCGCTCGCCGGGAGCCAGGCATTCGGGTCCATCCGAGGCGCCGCGACCGATCCAGACGACACCGTGAGGACGGTGGCTGAGATTCGCGCGTTCATCCGGCGGACGGCCGACACGATCTTCCACCCGGCGGGCACGTGCCGGATGGGTACTGGCCCGGAGTCCGTCGTGGACGCCCAGCTTCGCGTTCGTGGCATCGACGGCCTCCGCGTGGCCGACGCGTCGATCATGCCGGTCGTCGTGAACAGCCAAACGCACGCCGCCTGCGTCATGATCGGAGAGCAGGCTGCAGAGTTCATCGGGTAATCGGGCCATCGGCAATGGGCTCCAAATCGACAATCGAAAATCCGCAATCGAAACTGGGACCGATAGAATAGTCAGATGCGCACCCGAATCCTCGTCCTGCTGCTCGTGCTCGTGAGCTTCGGTGTCGTCAGTGCCAACGACTGGCCCGAATGGCGCGGCCCGCGCCGCGACGGCACGTCGGCCGAGACCAACCTGCCATCACGGTGGTCGCCGGCGGGCGAGAACGTCGCGTGGTCGCTGCCATTCGGCGGCCGATCGGCGCCCGTCGTGTTCGGCAACCGGCTGTATCTGCAGACGACACGCCCGGCGATCCTGCGCTCACGCAGGAGCGGCTGGTCGCGGTGGACGTCGACAGCGGCAAAGTCGTCTGGGAGCGCCGCTTCAGCATCTACATGTCCGACGTGCCGCAGCATCGCGCCGGCTGGGCGTCGCCGGCGGTCGATCCGGCGACCGGCAACATCTACATCTTCACGGTCGGCGCCGAGCTCGTCGCGCTCGCGCCGGACGGCAAGATCGTCTGGGACGCGTTCGCTGCCCGAAGAGTACGGCGCGATCACGACCCACGGCGGCCGCACGACGTCGCCGATCATCGAAGGCGACAAGGTCATTCTCAACACGCTGATTCAGAACTGGGGCCCGGATCTCGGCCGGCCGGGCAATCGCTACTTCGCGTTCGACAAACGAACCGGACAGACGATCTGGGTGAGCTCGCCGCAGGCCCGCCACTACGACACGAACTACTCGACGCCGATCGTCGCCGACGTGAACGGGCAGCGCCTGCATGATCGTCGGCGGCACGGACGGCGTCTTTCACGGGCTGCAGGTGAACACCGGCAAGCCGGTCTGGAGCCTCGAGGTCAGCAAGCGCGCCATTCTCAACAGCGTGCTCTTCCGCGACAACACGGTCTACCTCACGCACGGCGAAGAGAACATCGACACGACCGAGATGGGCATGGTCGCGGCCATCGACGCGACCGGCAGCGGCGCGCTCACGGGCGCGGTCATCAAGTGGGTCACGCGCGGGTTCCTGCCGACGTTCGCGTCGCCGGTCATGGACGACGAGCGGCTCTACACGCGTGGACAACAGCGCGATTCTCGGCGCGTTCGATCTGAAGACCGGCACGCTGGCTCTGGACGAAGACGCTCGGCACGCTGCAGAAGGGATCGCCCGTGCTCGCCGACGGCAAGCTCTACGTCGGCACCGAGAACGGCAAGTTCTACATCCTGCGGCCGATCGGCCACGGGCGTCGAGGTGCTCGACGAAGACGTCATCGGCAGCGCCGGCCGATCCCGAGCCGCATGATCGCGTCGCCCGCGATTGCCGACGGGCGGATCTACGTCGTGTCGCTCGGCTCGCCCAACAATCCGGCCTCGACGGGGCACCTCTACGCGATCGGGCAGCGGCGCAAGTCGACGAGTAGCGCCGGGCTTCAGCCCGGCGTCCGCGGGCAGCGCCGGCCGCCGCGGTGTCGCTGGCGCTGAGCCCGTCGCGCAAGTGCAGGTGTTTCCGTACGAAGCGCTGCTCGATCCGGGTCAGAAGCAGGCGTTCACGCTGAAGCTGTTCGACGCGAAGGGCAACTTCATTCGCAGCGAGCCGGCGACGGCGGCGCAAGTGGACGCGTCGATCAGTTGACCGGGCACGGTCGGACCTGATGGCACGTACGTCGCCGCGGCCACAGGCGGGATCGGCGGGCTTCGTGAAGGCGACGGTCGGCGGCGTCACCGGCCAGGCGCGCGTGCGCGTGATTCCGCCGCTGCCGTGGACGTACGACTTCAACGCCGACAAGGCGCCGATGGCGTGGTGGACGGCCAATCTGAAGATCGACCATCGGCCAGATCGACGGCCAGGGCGTGCTGGTGCGGCCGCGCGACGACACCGTCGGCCGCCGCGCCCGGCTCATCATGGGCCGGCCGGAGTGGTCGAACTACACGATCGAGGCCGACGTGCGCGGCATCGAAGTCGCGCCGGCAGCGCGGCGACATCGGCCTCGATCAACCAGCGCTACGTCCTGGTGCTCTTCGGCAACGACGCAGAAGCTCGAGCTGCAACCCGTGGCAGTCGCCGCCGACGAGATGACCGTGCGGGTGCCGTTCGAGTGGGCGCTGAACACGTGGTACCGCATGAAGCTTCGCGTCGAGAATCGCAACGACGGCACGACGCTCGTGCAGGGCAAGGTGTGGCCGACCGGCCAGGCCGAGCCGGCGGCGTGGACGATTGAGAAGATCGACAAGATCCCGCACCGCCAGGGCGCGCCGGGCGTCTACGGCGACGGCTTCTCGGACGTGCAGTTCGACAACCTGCGGGTGTACAGGAATCAGTAGAGGGTCGTCGATGAGGAATCGTCAGGATGTGTTCGTGTTGTCTCGCGCGCCGTGCAGGCGGCGTCGTCCGGCGCCGGCCAAGGGCGTCACCGACTGGCCGATGTGGGGCGGGTCGCCCGATCGCAACATGGTCTCCGACGCGACCGGCCTGCCGACCGAGTGGGACGTCAAGACCGGCAAGAACATCAAGTGGGTCGCGTCGCTCGGATCGCAGAGCTACGGCAATCCGGTGGTCGCCGGCGGCGTCGTGCTCGTCGGCACGAACAACGAAGCGGTGCGCGATCCGAAGCAGCCCGGCGATCGCGGCGTCCTGATGGCGTTCCGCGAATCGACCGGCGAGTTCATGTGGCAGGCGACGTTCGAGAAGCTCTCGTCGGGCCGCGCCAACGACTGGCCGTTCCAGGGCATCGCCTCGTCGCCGCTCGTGATCGACGGCGTCGCGTACTTCGTCTCGAACCGCGCCGTCCTCCATCGCCGTCGACATCCAGGGCTTTCACGACAACGAGAACGACGGACCGTTCAAGGACGAGAAGCTCACCGGCAAGACCGACGTCGGACGTCATCTGGACGTTCGACATGATGGAGGAGGTCGGCGCGTTCCCGCACAACCTCGCGAACTCGTCGCCGGTCGGCGTACGAGAACCTGCTCTACGTCTCCACCGGCAACGGCCAGGACGAGAGCCACGTGAACATCCCGTCGCCGAAGGCGCCGGCGATCATCGCCATCGATCGCGCGACCGGCAAGCTCGTCTGGGAAGACGCATCGCCCGGGCGATCGCATCCTGCACGGCCAGTGGTCCACGCCGGCCGTCGGCACGATCGGCGGCGTCATGCAGGTCGTGCACGGCCAGGGCGACGGCTGGGTGCGCGGCTACGAGGCGAAGACCGGCAAGAAGCTCTGGGAGTTCGACACCAATCCGAAGGACTCCGTCTGGCCGAAGACGCGCAACGAAGTGATCGCGACGCCGGTCATCTACGAGAACGTCGTCTACATCGCCAACGGTCAGGACCCGGAGCACGGCGAGGGCGTCGGCCATCTCTACGCGATCGACGGCACCAAGCGCGGCGACATCACGAAGACCGGCCGGCTCTGGCACTACGACAAGATCCGCCGCTCGATCTCCACGGCCTCGGTCAAGGACGGCATCATCTATTACCCGGACTTCAGCGGCTTCCTGCACTGCCTCGACGCGAAGACCGGCAAGCCGTTCTGGATGCACGACATGTTCGCGGCCATGTGGAGCTCGACGATGGTCGCCGACGGCAAGGTCTATCTCGGCGACGAGGACGGCGACGTCGTCGTCATGCAGCACGGACGCGAGAAGAAGATCATCGCCACGAACGAGATGGGCAGCTCCGTCTACTCGACGGTCATCACCGGCAACGGCGTGATGTACATCATGACGCGCAACAACCTGTATGCGATTCAGCAGGGCGCGCAGCTCAAGGCAAAGTAGACCGGCGCCGGGCGTCGCTCGGCGCGCTGCTGGCCATCGCGCGTCTGCGGCCCTGTCGTCCGCGCTGCTGGCGCCAGCAGCCGCCAGCCGACTGGCCGCAGTTCCGCAACACGCCGGCGCTGACCGGCGTGGCGCCGGCGGCCGTTCCCGCGACGCCGCGACTGCTCTGGACCTACGAGGCGGGCCGCGCCGTCGAGTCGTCGGCGGCGATCGTCGGCGGCGTCGTCTACGTCGGATCGGCCAGCGGCGAGCTCGTCGCGCTCGATCTCGCGACCGGCGCCGTGAAGTGGAAGTACCGGGCGATCGGCGAGGACATCGGCATCGGCGAGTCGTCGCCGGCGGTGGCCGGCGGCGACGGTCTACGTCGGCGATCTTGTCGGCGTCCTGCACGCCGTGGACGCCGCGACCGGCGAAGCCGCGCTGGACGTTCAAGACCGGCGCCGAGATCAAATCGTCGCCGGTCGTCGCCGGCGGCCGCGTGCTGATCGGCTCGTACGACGGCAATCTCTACGGCGCTCGACGCCGCGACCGGCAAGCACGGTCTGGAAGGCTGAGACCGACAACTACGTGCACGCGACGCCGGCCGATCTGGAACGGCGTCGCCTACTTCGGCGGCTGCGACGAGTTCTTTCACGGCGTGCGCGCTGACGGACGGCGTGCACGTCGTGAAGCTCGAGCACCGACGCCTACACGGCCGCGTCGCCGGCGATTGCCGCGGGCGTCGCCTACTTCGGGACGTTCGCGCAACGACGTCGTCGCCGTGGACATCGCGGCGAAGCGCGTCAAGTGGCGCTTCGAGGATCCCGACCGCCAGTTTCCGTTCTACTCGTCGGCGGCGCTCGCCGACGGCCTCATGGTGCTCGGCGGGCGCGACAAGCACGTCCGCGCGCTCGACCTGGCCACCGGCAAGCCGCGCTGGGCGTTCGCGACGCGCGCGCGCGTCGATTCCTCGCCGGCGATCGCCGGCGATCGCGTCGTCGTCGGGTCGGGCGACGGCAAGCTCTACGTGCTCGATCTCGCGACCGGCAAGAAGATCTGGGAGTTCGACGCCGGCGCCGGCTTCACCGCGTCGCCCGCGGTCGCCGGCGGCCGCATCGTCATCGGCGACACCGACGGACGGGTCTACGCCTTCGGGGGATAGAACGAGGGCACGGAGAAGAGCTAGAGGGCACGGAGAAGAGCCCGGACGAGCTACAGTAACCACACCGTGGTGAAGCCCGGGGATCAGGTCGCCCACTATCGCATTCTCTCGGAGCTTGGCAGCGGTGGGATGGGTGTCGTCTACCTGGCCGAGGACGTCACGCTCAACCGCCGCGCGGCGCTGAAGTTCATTCGCGCGGACCTCGTACGAAGCTCGGATGCCGATGCGAGACTCGTGCGCGAAGCTCGCGCGGCAAGCGCGCTCGATCACCCCAACGTCGCCACCATCTACGAAGTCGGAGAGTGGCAGGGCCGTCACTTCATCGCGATGGCGTGGTACGACGGCGAGACGCTGTCGGCACGGCTGGCCCGCGCTGAACTGCCCCTTCCCGAAGCCATCGCGGTCCTGACGCAGATCGCCGAGGGACTGGCGCGTGCGCATGCCGCCGGCATCGTCCATCGCGATCTCAAGCCCGCGAACGTCATCCTCACGCGCGACGGTGTCCCGAAGATCCTCGACTTCGGCCTGGCGGCCTTTACCTCGCCGGACGCCGCGACCGAGGCGCGCCTGACCGCCGCGGGCACGACGATGGGCACGGTGGCCTACATGGCGCCCGAGCAGAGCCGGGGCGACCAACTGGACGCCCGCGCCGACATCTGGGCGATGGGCGTGATGGCGTACGAGCTCGTCACCGGCCAGTTGCCATTCCGTGGCCCTCATGCGGCCGCCCTGCTTCATGCGATTCACTACGACACACCGACCGACGTGAAGACGCTGCGGCCGAACGTGCCCGAGCCGCTCCGCGCCGTCGTCATGAAAGCGCTGGAAAAGCATCCCGCGGACCGCCCTCAGACCGTCGAGGACTTTCTGGGCGCGCTTCGAGCCGCGCAGGCCGCGCTCGCGCCGCCCGCGCCGCCGCAACCGGGCGGTGTCTTCGCGGTGCTGCGCCGTCCGATCGTCGCGATCCCGCTGGCGGCGGTGATCGTCGCGGCCGGCGTGCTCGCGACGATGGCGATCTCGAGACAGCGCCGCGCGGAATGGGCCCGCAACGTCGCGCTCCCGGAGGCGGCCCGTCTCGTGGACGCGGATCAGATCGTCGCGGCGTTCGATCTCGTCACTCGTGCCGAAGCGATCCTGCCGGGCGATTCCGCCGTCAGTCGTCTCGCGGCCGTGGTCTCACGTACCCCGGTCATCACGAGCGAGCCGTCCGCGGCGACCGTGTCCTACAAGGACTACCAGGAGCCAGGCGCGCCGTGGCGCGCGATCGGCGTCACGCCGATCAAAGGCATCAGCATTCCGGGCGCGTACCTCCGCTGGCGATTCGAGAAGGACGGCTTCGATCCCGTGGAGATCCCGCGCTTGATGGCCCAGACGGGCCCTGGGGTCCCTGAAAGCCGCACCATCGACGTGCGGCTTTTCGCCACGGGCGCGGCGCCGCCGGGCATGGTGCTGATGCCGGCCGTTACCGAATCGTTCCGCCTGTTTATCCCCGGGTTCGAGCACCTCGGCACGCTCGGACCGATGGCCGAGTTCTGGATCGATCGGCACGAGGTGACGAACGCCGACTTCAAGAAGTTCGTGGAGGCCGGCGGCTATCGCCGCCCGGAGTACTGGCAGGAACCGTTCATCGACAAGGGCCAGAACGTGCCGTGGGATCGAGCCGTCGCGCGATTCGTCGATTCGACGGGCCGTCCCGGCCCCGCGACGTGGATTCAAGCCGAGTACCCGCCAGGCGAGGGCCATCTTCCCGTGACTGGCGTCAGCTGGTACGAAGCCGCGGCCTACGCCCGGTTCGCCGGCAAGAGCCTTCCGACGATTCACCACTGGGCCAGAGCGGCCGAGCCCCGCGCGGCCCGATGGGTCGTGCCGTTCAGCAACTTCGCCGCGCGCGGTCCTGCCCCAGGCGGCGTGAGTCACGCGCTCCACGCGTCGGGGACCTTCGACATGGCGGGCAACGTCAAGGAGTGGACGTCGACCGACTCGCGCGACGGGCGGCGCTACATCCTCGGCGGCGGCTGGGACGAGCCCATCTACACGTTCAACGATCCGGACGCGCGCGCGCCCTTCGATCGGGCGCGCACCTTCGGGTTCCGCTGCGTGACCTACCCGGACGCGGCGGCGGCGACGCTGCTCGCGCCGCTGCCATGGCTCTTCCGGGACTACCGGCGCGAACTGCCCGCGACCGATCAGGTCTTCGACATCTATCGGCGCTTGTATGCGTACGATCGCCAGCCGCTCAACCCCAGGGTGCTCGCCGTCGCCGAATCGCACGACGACTGGCGCCGTGAGTCGATTGTCGTGTCCGCGGCGTACGGCGGCGAAGAGATGAAGATCTTTCTCTTCCTGCCGAAGCGCGCGACGCCGCCGTTTGAGACCGTCGTCTTCTTCCCTGGATCCAACGCCTTCCGGACCCGGACGATCGAGCAGTTCCCGCTTGTCAATATCGAGTTCCTCGTCAAGAGCGGCCGGGCGGTCGCGTTCCCGGAGTACAAGGGTACGTTCGACCGTCAGACCGACCTTCAGGACAGCACGGCGAATCCGAGTGCGACGTATCGAGACCACGTCATCGCGTGGATCAAGGACTTCAGCCGGGCCGTGGACTACGTAGCGACTCGTCCAGATCTATCCATCGATCGGCTCGCACTGTTTGCCATCAGCTGGGGCGGCCGGATGGGCGCGATCGTCCCGGCCATCGAGAATCGGCTCAAGGTGCAAGTCCTGCTCGTCGGCGGCTTCAGCATGCAGCGTCCCCAGCCCGAGGTCGATCAGTTCAACTTCGCGCCGCGCGTCACGATTCCGACGTTGATGTTGAACGGCCGCTACGATTTCTTTTTCCCTGTGGACACGTCGCAGACGCCGATGTTCGAGGCGTTCCGGACGCCAAAGGATCAGAAGCAGCACCTGCTGTACGATGGCGGGCACGGGATCCCGCGCGTGGAGTTGATCAAAGAAACGCTCAACTGGCTCGACCGGTTTCAGCCGGTCACGCCGCCGGCAGCGCCTCCATCAAAGCGATAGCGCATGATCGGCCGGACGCTCTCACACTACGAAATCCTCGACGAGATCAGCCGCGGCGGCATGGGAGTCGTCTACCGTGCGCTGGACGTGAAGCTCGGCCGTGAGGTCGCTCTGAAAGTGCTGCCAGAGTCGCTGCTCCACGATGCCGGCCGGCGCGAGCGCCTGCTCGCAGGAAGCGCGTGCGGCGTCCACGCTCGAGCATCCCCATATCGCCGTGATTCACGAGGTCGACGACGTCGAGGGCGTCACGTTCATCGCGATGGAGCTGATCCGCGGCGAGAAGCTGAGCGATACGCTCTCGCGCGGCCCGTTGCCGGTCAAGCGCGCCCTGGACCTGGGCGTCGAGATCGCCGAAGGACTCGCACGCGCCCACGAGCGGGCCGTGATACACCGTGACGTCAAGCCCGCCAACGTCATGGTGACCGAGGAAGGTCACGCAAAGATCATCGACTTCGGCCTAGCCAAGCTCGTCTGAGCCCGTGAGCGACGAGGCCGCAACGGCCACCGTCGGGCGGACGCCGACGGAGCCCGGGGTCGTGATGGGCACGGCGGCCTACATGTCGCCCGAGCAGGCGCGCGGCGCTTCGGGTCGATCATCGCAGCGACATCTTCTCGCTCGGCGTGACGCTGTTCGAGATGGTCACCGGACGCGTGGCCGTTCCGCGGTGCCAGCAGCCTCGACACGATGCACGCGATCCTGACGCAGCCGATGCCGCCGCTTCCCGCCGTGGCCGGCGTGACCGACGACGCGGCCGGCCAGGTGCAGCGCGTCATCGAGAAGTGCACCGCCAAGGATCCCGACGAGCGATATCAGGGCATGAAAGACGTCGTGGTCGATCTGCGCGCTGCTCGGCGGGTGCTCGAGTCGTCCCAAGGCTCCGCCCTGATTGGTGCGACGTCTGCCAGGACGACGCCGGTCGTGGCAGCGCGCCGTCGCCGCGCTCTGGTGGGCATCGGCATCGCGGCCGTGCTCGCGACCGCATTCGCCGTCTGGTGGTCGGGACGCGACGCGCCCGCGCTGCCGCCGTCCTCGGGCAAGCCCGCCGTGGCCGTGCTGTACTTCGAGAACAACACCGGCGATCCGTCGCTCGACTGGATGCGGACCGGCCTCACCGACATGCTGGTGACCGATCTCTCGCAGTCCACGGACTTCGAAGTCCTCGGCACCGATCGGCTGCTGCAGATCCTGCAGGAGCTGCAGGCGCACGACGATCGCGTGATCTCCGGCCGACGTCGTGCAGCAGATCGCCAAGCGCGCCGCGCGTCAACACGGTCCTCGTCGGGAGCTTCGTGAAGGCGGGTGACGCGATCCGCATCAACGCGCGGCTGCAGGAGGCGCGCACCGGCAAGATCGTCACCGCCGAGCGCGTCGAAGGCACCGGCGAGGCCAGCGTGTTTGCCCTCGTGGACGAACTGACACGTCGCTTCAGAACGAGCATGATCGCCCGCCGCGACCGCCGATTCGGCCATCGTGAAACGGCCGGGCGAGGTCGCGCGAGCAGGCGGTCTGGATCGGGACCTAACGGATGATCACCTCGTCGAACATCGAGGCGTATCGTCACTACGTCGAGGGCATCGACCTGCACGAGCGAGGGCTCTACCGCGCAGGCCGTCCCGCCGATGGAGCGGGCCGTCGAGATCGATCCCAACTTCGCAATGGCGCTCGCGAAGCTGGCCGTTCTTCACAGCAATCTCGCGCATGTCGGAGTTGCGGGACGAATACGCGAAGCGCGCCCTCTCGCACGTCTCCCGGCTCACGGCGCGCGAACGGTACTACATCGAAGGGTTCTACTACTGCCTGCGACCCGAGACGCGTGGCGCGCGGCATCGAAGCGTATCGGCAGGGGCTGGCGCTGCATCCCGAGCACCATGCCTCACGCCACAACCTGGGTCTCAAGTACCTACCAGCTCGAACGATTCAAGGAAGCCATCGAGCAGTACGAGAGAGCTCGTCAGGCGCGGCACGACGAACCCGACGACCCTGGGCGGCCTGGCGCAGAGCTACCTTGGGAGCGGAGACGCGGCGCATGCACTGAGCGTGATCCAGGATCTGGCGAGCCGCACCCCCGAAAATGCGTCGGCGCTGACCTACCTCGGGGCGATGCTCGTGGCGAACGGCCGGCTCGACGACGCCCGCGCTGCGTTCGGCAAGTCGGTCTCCATCAACCCGAGAAGCTTTCAGTCGCGGCTCGGCGCGATGGGCGTCGCGGCCCTTCAGAATCGCTGGGCCGATGTCCAGATCGCGGCACGCGAGTTCGGCGTGGCCTCTGATGCGTTTCAGCGGTCCTTGAACTTGTTCTTCGACGGTGAGGGCCAGCTGCTACGCGGCCGCAGCCGGGAGGCCATCCCGCTGTTCGAGCGTGCGGCGAGCGTGCCTGGCACCGGCCCGGCAGATCGGACGTCGACGCGGCGGTTCCTGTCGGCGATTCTGCTGCGCATGGGCCGTCCCGCCGACGCACTGGCTCAGGCAGAACGGGCCGCCGCCGAGGGCCAGAATACCGCCGCGGAGTTCGAGACGTTGGAACAGCTCGCCATCGCCCAGTCGGCGGCCGGCCGGCACGCTGAGGCCGAGAAGTCGCTCGCACGGCTCGAATCCCGGGCGACCATCCTGCCGAGCCCGAAGGAGACCCGCCGCGTTCACTTCGCGCGAGGCTCGATCGCGCTCGCGCGCGGCGACGCCGCGGCCGCAGTCGCGGAGTTGTCCAAGGCTGAGGGAATGCTGCCGATCAACGGCCCGCCGCTCGGCCCGCCGTCGTCGCATGCGGCAATCTGGTACGCCGTGGCGCTGGCCCATATCAAGGCCGGTCGTGACGCCGACGCCGCGAGCCGGCTCGAACGCCTGCAGTCGAGGTACGAGCGCATGTTCGATCTCGACGCTTACGTCCGGAGCTTTTATGTGCTCGGGCAGATCTACGACCGCCGCGGCGACGCCGTCAAAGCGCGCGAGCAGTTCGCGCGCTTCATCGACCTGCGCGGCGACGGCGATCTCGATCGCGACTGGATAGCCGACGCGCGAAAGAAGATCGCGCGCTAAGCACAGCGTCACTTGACACGTCGTGGTATAAGCCGCGGGCGCTTCGCCTGCGCTTCGCGTGTTGACGCCGCCGCCGCTTAGGTCTAGCGTGGAGTCGAACGCCTAAGACACCGCGAGGTGTCGCGGGGGACCCAACGGCGCGATGATCGCGCCACGGGGCGAATCGGCGCCAGCCGGAGAGGACTCCAACCTCGAGCCCGTCAGCTAACCCCGTCGGCGTATTTGGAGGCCTGCCGTGTTCTTCCCATCGCAGGCCGTCTGCCGACGCAGCGGACACGCTCGTGGTCCGCGCCGTTCGTTTCCCGTCGCCTCAGGCGCTCGGAGTCGCGCTCGTCGCCGCGCTGGCGTCGTGCTCGTCGTCTGGTTCGCTCGGCTCGCACAATCCCGTTCACGCCGGCCGGCTACGTCGGCTATCTCACGAAGGGCGCCGTGATCGGTCAGTCGCGCTTCTACGGCGTGCAGCGCGGGCCGATGTCGCCGGGCCGCACCTGGCTGCTCCAGGTCACCAACATCAGCGTCACGCCCTACACCTACACCGAGGACTTCGCCGGCGACGACGCGGTGCTGAGCCGGGACAACCTGAAGATCGCGTTTCGCGTCCACACCGTCTGGCGCATCGACGACGCGCGGGTGCCGCTGTTCATCGATCGCTTCAGCACGACCGTCACGGCCGATCGGCTCCAGAAGGATCCCGACGCGATCGTCAAGGTGGCCTACGACAACTTCGTCCGCGAGCCGCTGCGGACGTTCGCGCGCGACGAAGTGCAGCGTCGCAACGGGCTCGAGGTCAAGGAAGCGCTCATCCCGATCGGCGACGCCGTGCTCGCGCGCATCCGGCAGTACGCCGACGGCAGCCCGTTCGTGATCACCAGCGTCGTCGTCGGCAACGTGCAGTATCCGGCCGAGGTCGCCGATGCGGTGTCGCGCAAGCTGGCGGCGACGCAGGAGCTGCAGCGCAAGGACACCGAGATCGAGATCGAGCGCAAGGAGCGCACGAAGCGCGAAGTCCAGGCGCAGGGCATCGCCAACGCGATGCAGATCATCCGCGGCCAGCTGAGCGCGATGTACATCCAGCACGAGGCGATCGAGGCGCAGAAGCTGATGGTGGACTCGCCGAATCACACCGTCGTCTACATCCCGGTCGGCCCGATGGGCGTTCCGCTCACCGGCACGTTTCCGGCGACCGCGCCTCAGGGACCGTCAGGCCCGCCGCGCAACGAGCGGTAACGTGGCGTCACTTCACATCCCGTCCCGGCACGACGTCGATCTGCAGCCGCGGATTCGGCGGCCGGGACGTCGGTGGTCGGCAGGCCCAGCTCCTGCCGGACGATGTTGCAGCCCTGCGCGATGGCGCTGGCCTTGTAGAACGCGATCTCGCGATTGCAGCCCTGGCGGCCGAAGCCGCAGTCGCTCGAGACGATCAGCTTTTCGGCGGGATGTATTTCAGCGCCTTGCGGATCTCGCCGGCCACGTCTTCGGGGCGATCGGCCTGCAGCGTGCGGTGGCTCACCGCGCCGATGCAGATCTTCTTCTTCAGGTCGTTCTTGAACGGCGCGAACAGCTCGAGGTCCCTCTGGTTGCGATCCTTCATCTCGAGCGTCCAGACGTCGCCCTTGCAGCGCTCGAGGTAGATCTCGATCGACGCGGCGTAGCTCGTGTCCTCCATCACGCGCTGCATGTTCGGGTTGCCCCAGCAGGTGTGGATCCACAGCTCCACGTCGTCGAGGCCCTCCACCTCGCGGTTGAACGCGTCGACCATGAACTGCACCTCCTCGTGGTCCTTGCCGAAGGTGTTGGCCATGAAGTGGAACGTCGGCTCCTCGATCTGGATGCAGCCGGCAGCCGGCGTCGCGCAGCGCGCGCAGCTCCTTGTTCATGGCCTCGGCCATGTCCCAGATCACCTGGCGCTTGTCCTTGTACTTCGGGGTGTGGATGTCGAGGAAGAGCGCCATCACCTGCGAGCAGCAGGTGCCGAACCGCACCGGCTTCGCGCGTCTTGCCCTGCGCCATGCGCCAGAGCTTGGGGTAGTCGAGCGGCCGGTGCTCGATCTTGTCCACGACGTGCGGCCAGCGCCAGCCGGTGTAGATCTCGTTGAGCAGCGTGCCGGGCGGATAGTGCAGCCACGGCGCGCGTCGTCTCTTCCGGCTGCAGATGGTCGCCTTCGAAGCCGGCCCAGCGCTGCAGCGGATAGTGGTGCCAGGCGCGGCCCGCCATGTCCTCGTCGCAGTGGAAGTCGCCGTGCGTGAGGATGTCGAGTCCCGCGCGCTCCTGGTCGCTGATGACGACGGCCAGCGCGTCCTGGAACTTCTCGCGGAAGCGCACGTCCATCATGCAGGTGTCGAGCGGCTGGCCCCACATGCTGACGTCGAACCAGCGCGGCCGCGGCCACGAGCCGGTGACGGTGCTCGGCAGCATCAGGTTCGCCGTGGCGGTGAACATGGTTAGCTCACGCTTCGCCGCGGCGCGCCGATCGCAATCATGCCCGGCGCCCACGCGACGATCCAGGCCACCAGATGCTGGAAGTAGCTGCGGCCCCCGGCCGGTGGACGGCCCCACACGGTGCCGGCGATCGCGTAGAAGGCCACGCCGCTGATGGCGGCGGCGATGACCCCGCGCGTTAGCACGGCCGACCACGGCCGCGCAGGCACCTGGAGGAGCCGTCCCTCACCATATGCGAGGAGAAGCCACACGACGCCCCAGGCCGCGAACATCGCAGGGTACCCGAGGGCCGGCGCCATCGCGTAGTACAACAGCGCGCCCAGTACGCCCGCGCCGACGCCGACCTGCAGCCCAGTGACCACGCGCTTCGGCGGCCAGCCGAGCGCCCCGCCCACAGCCATCAACATCAACGCCCCGTGCAACACGCCGACGAGCATCCGGTGCTGCACGCCGTACTGGTACCAGATGTAGTCGCCGGCCGTGGACACGACGGCGACAATCAGAATGCCGAGAGTGAGCTTTACCATAAATTGGTTCCGAGGTTCCGGGGTTCCGGGGTTCCGAGGTTCACTGCTGTCCTTCAGAGCCAGAACCTGAACTCCGGCACCCCGGAACCCCCGGAACCCCGGAACCTGCAAGTTGTCCTCACTCCGGCAACGCTTCTCCCTTCGGTTCCGGCAGGAAGAAGCTCATCACGAACCCGCCGATGCACACGAACGCCCCGACGATGGCCGCCGCCTTGGCCAGCGCAACGGGCGGCGAGCCCGACAGGCTGGACGACAGCGTGGTCGTCGCGAAGGCGAAGCCCGTGCCGAGCATCCGGCCGCCGACGTTCGCTGCGAAGCCTTCGCCGGTGCCGCGGAGATGAGTGGGATAGACGCGAGGCAGGTAGTTGCCCCAGAAACTGAACTGCGCGACGGTGAACAGGCCGGCGAAGAACATGCCGATTTTCACGGTCTGCACGTCGCTCGACGGCGCCATCCAGAAAACCAGCGGCAGCACGAACAGGCCGGGCACCTGGAACAGGCGAAGCAGTTTGCGCCGGCTGACGATGGCGACGACGAGCATTGCCAGCGTGAAGCGGCCGACCAGGCCGCCGATTTCCTGCCAGTATTGCACCGACGCCGAGACCTGCTGCTGCGCCGGCCGGGGAAGTGAGGCGACTTCGGCCAGACCGGGGACGATCCGCGGCATGTGCTGGATGGCGCCGAACGCGGCGCCGTAGGCGAGCGCGAACATGATCGTCGTCACAATCGTCGTGCGGCGCAGTTGCGGGCTGAAGATGGCCGCGAGACTCGGGCGCCGCAGCGTGCCGGCCAGCCGCTTCGCCTCCCAGGCCGGCGACTCCGGCAGGAACGGCCGGATGAGGATCAGCGGGAGGGCGGGCACGATGCCCGACATGAGCGTGTACCGCCACGCCTCATGGCCGCCGTAGATCGCCGGCAGCGAGGCGCCGTACGCACTGACCCAGCCGTTAGCCAGCGTCACCAGCACGCCGCCGATCGACGAAAACGCCTGCGTGTAGCCGAGCACGCGCTCGCGCTGCTTGGCATCGGGGAACAGCTCGGCGAGCCAGGCGACGGCGGCGACGAACTCGACGCACACGCCGATGAACGTCGTGCAGCGGAAGAAGATGAACTGCCAGATGTTGGTGCTGAACCCGGCGGCGAACGCCGAGAACGCGTAGAGCAGGATGCTCCACACCAGCACGCGTCGGCGGCCCAGTCGATCCGTGAGGTACCCGCCGAGCAGCCCGAAGATGCCGCCGGCGATGGCCGGAATCCAGAACAGCAGGCCGATCCAGTAGTTGTAGGCCGGCGTCCCCGGCGCGACGTTGACCGAGCTCTCGCAGCGCCGGCGCCGACGATGAGCGGCAGCATCAGCAGCTCGTAGATGTCGAACGCGAAGCCGATCGACGCAATGACGCAGATGAGCCACTGCACCGGCGTCAGACGGGTAGCCATGGACGGGGATTATAGATGGAAGAGCAGAGAAGTCCTGGTGGACAAGAGCTGAGAAGTCCTGGTGGACAAGGACCGAGAAGTCCTGACGAAGCCGTGTACTGTCGGCTGAGACTCGCGAAGCGGCTGGCGATTTCCTCGGGGAGGTCGATCGCGCGCATGGGCGGCGGCGTCCGGCGGACGCAGACGGCGGTGACGTGCCGGTGGCGATCTTTGTCGTGCCGCGCGTGACGGTCGAGACGTACCGGATCGAGCGCCGGGAGATGGCTTCGATCCGGATGTGCACCTCGAACTCGTCCTCGAAGTACAGCGGCGCGTGGAAATCGATCGACGCCGACACGCGCGGGAAGCCGATGTCCGAGTCGGCCGGCACGATCGACAGACCCGCCTCACGCCAGAGCGCGTGCTCGGCCTCTTCCATGTACCGGAGAAAGTTCAGCTGAAGTGGACGACGCCGACCATGTCCGTCTCGGCGAACTGGACGCGGCGATGATAGCGATACTCGCTCACAGGCACGGAAGAGGCTCTCAATCGTAAATCGAAACTCCAGAATCGTTAGTGCAAGCGGTCTTACGCAGTGGTGACGTCGATCTCCGCCGTCACGCCCCGCTGCTTGTATTCCTCGAGCGCCTTGAAGAGCGGTTGCAGGTCGGTGAACACGTTGCCGACGAGCGTGTCGACGATGAGCGAGTGCAGGTGCGGGTAGACCTGCAGGAACTCGCGGAAGCTGAACGACAGGTCGTAGAACGCGCGGACGAGGGCGCGGAAGCTCATGACCGCGCGGCGCTGACGCGCGTAGTACTCGTCGAAGTGGGCGGCGGAGAGGGCGCGAGCCGGCTGCGAGGCCCGCGTGAATCGCGTCGGCGGCCATCTCGCCGCTCTTGAGCGCGAGGAAGACGCCGGTCGAGAAGAGCGGATCCAGAAACGCGAACGCGTCGCCGACCAGACAGAAGCCGTCGCCGCCGATCCGCTTCGAGTGATACGAGTACTCGCCGGTGACGCGCACGGGCTCGCACTGGCGGCCGATGGTGATGTGGTCGCGGATCCAGGCGCAGGCCTGCGCCTCGCGGTGGAAGATCGCGTCCGGATCGCGCGTGTCGCGATAGAGATAGCCCGGCTCGCCGACGACGCCGACGCTGACGATGTTCGAGTGCATCGGGATGTACCAGAACCATCCCTTCTGCGGCACGTAGGCGACCGTCGTCGCGCCTTCGTCCAGGCCCGGGTCGCGCAGCGCGCCCTCGTAGTAGCTCCAGACCGCGATCTTGTTCAGATCGGCGTCCTTGTCCTTCCACTGAAACTTGCGCGAGAGCAGCGAGTCGCGGCCGGTCGCGTCGACGACGACCTTGGCGCGGATCTCGACGCCCTTCGCGCCGTCCTTGGCGTCGGCGCGGACGCCGACGACGCGCGACCCGTCCATGAGCACGTCGCGCACGGTGACGCCCTGCCGGACCTCGACGCCCTTCTTGCGCGCGTTGTCGAGCAGCATCTGGTCGAACTCGCCGCGCCACACCTGCCACGTCTGCGAGCACTCGTGCTTGATCGTCTGGAAGAAGTAGAACGGCTGCGACACCTTGCCGGTGATCGACACGAACTGCACGCTGTACTTCTTCGGGCACGCCGACTTGCGCAGCCAGTCGACGACGCCCAGCCGGTTCAGCGTGAACCACGTGTACGGAATCAGCGACTCGCCGATGTGGTAGCGCGGAAACGGCTTCGCGCTCGAGCGAGCAGCACGCGATGGCCCGTACTCGGCGAGCAGCGCGCTGACGGTCGACCCGCCGGGGCCGCCGCCGATGACGATGACGTCGTAACTGTCGCTGGACAAGGACCCTGTTCCTTCATTTTCGATTTGGGATTTAGGATTTAGCGATCTAAATCTCGAAATCGTAAATCTCGAAATCTTGAATCTGTGAGATCTACGTGTATCTCACTCCCCGGTGTTCGGGCAGAAAGAACCGGTGCAGCAGCATGTCGACGCGCAGGAGGCCCTCGCGCGTGAGCGCGATGCGTTCGTCGCTGGCGGCCGCGAGATAGCCGTCGCGCTCGAGCGAGTGCCAGACGGGCGCGAAGCGCTCGCGGACGTCGACGCCGAACTTGCTGCGAAAGTAGGCCGGTCGGATCGCGCCGCGCTTGAGCTGCAGGATCGACTTCGCGAATCAGCCGCTCGTCGTCTGACGGCCGGTACGCGCGCGCCGAGCGGCAGGTCGCCGCGATCGATCGCGGCGCCGTACGTCTCCCAGGTGTCGAGATTCTGCATGTGCACGCCGTTCACGTGGCCGAACGACGCGACGCCGAGGCCGACGAGGTCGGCGCCTTCCCAGAGCCGATCGCGATACAGGAACGTCGTGCGCGACGGATCCTTGACCGCGGTGTAGGCGCTGCCGATGGCGTAGCCGGCGCGCTTCGAGCGCCTCGAACGCCTCGCGCACCCAGCGGCGTCGCGTCTCCCAGCTCGCGACCTGTTCGTTGAACTGACCAGTGCCCTTGAGGATGTCGGCGCTGATCGTCGTGTTGAACGGCAGCTCCATCTGGTAGATCGTCACGCTGTCCGGATCGAGCTCGAGCGTTCGCTCGATGCAGCGCTGCCAGTTGGCGTCGGTCTCGCCGAGCATGCCGGCGATGAGATCGATGTTGATTTGCGGAAAGCCGAGCGCGCGCGCCTGGTCGTAGGCGCGCCAGATCTCGGGCGAGCGATGCGCGCGGCCGTTGAGCTCGAGCAGCGCGTCGTCGAAGTTCTCGACGCCGAGGCTGAGCCGCGTGACGCCGAGCCCGCCGGATGACCTCCAGCTTTGCGTCGCGTCAGCGTGCCGGGCTCGCACTCGAACGTGATCTCCCCGGCCGACGACCAGGACGTCACGGCGGACAGCCGCGTCGACGAGCGACTCGAGCTGGCGCGTGGAAAGAAATGACGGCGTCCCGCCGCCGAAGTACACGAAGTCGAGCGGACGCCCGGCCAGCGCCGGCGTCTGCGTAGGCCAGCGCCCACTCGCGCGCGAGCCAGTCGAGATACTGCTCGACCTGCTGCGCGTTCTTGTTCGTGTACACGCGGAAGTAGCAGAAGTGACAGCGCTTCCGGCAGAACGGGATGTGCAGGTACAGCCCGAGCGGCACGCCGGGTCCGGCGGCGTCGACGAGCGCCGGCATGCGCGTCGCGCGCCACGGCGTCCTGGCGTCCAGACCGAAAACGGCGGGTAGTTGGCGACGAAGTAACTGCCGACCTCCGGTTCGGCCAGGCTGGTTGCGCGCGTGTCAGTCATCGTGTCGGTTCATGGTCCCCCGGCCCACTTTTCCTATACTGCCGGGGCTGGCCGTTTGTTTCGACACCCCTCAACAGTCTCCCATGAGTGGCATAAATCGCGCTAATGGGCCGTATCATCTCGTCATGCATTGGATTCTGTTCGCTCTCGGCGCGGCGTTGTCCTGGGGCCTCTATGGCCCGACGCTGCACGGCGGTCAGGTCAAGCTCGGCAGCCCGTTCCGCGCGCTGCTTTGCGTCGGCATCGCGTACATGCTCATCGGCGTCGTCGTGCCGCTCATCGCGCTCGCGACGCAGGGCGAGCTCGGGGCGAAAGGCTGGAACACGAGCGGATTCACGCAGGCGACCCTCGCGGGCACGCTCGGCGCGATCGGCGCCGTGTTCATCATCTACGCATTTCGCGCCGGCGGTCTGCCGACGTACGTCATGCCGCTCGTGTTTGGCGGCGCGCCGGTCGTGAACGTGTTGTTCTCGATGTATCTGCATCCGCCGAAGGTGCCACCCAATCCACTGCTGTGGGTGGGCTTCGCTCCTCGTGGCGGGCGGCGCCTCGCTCGTGCTGTACTTCAAACCGCAATCGTAGTGTCACGAACGGCCCCATCGGCCTTCCGCTCCTTCGGCCGATCAGTTAATAATCCTTTCATGCTCACTTTCCTCGCGAGGACCACGATTGTTGTCACTGCGCTCGCTGTCTCCCCGGCCGGGGCGCAAACCACAGCCTCCAGCGCGAGCGCGCTGTCTCAAAGCGGACAGTCGGCGCCCCCGAAGATCACGCTGCCGCCCATCACCGTGACCGCGCAGAAAGAGCCTGCAGATCCCAAGACACTCCCGGTGAGTGTGACGGCAGTGCCCGCTGATTTGCTGTCGAAGTCGGGTGTGACGATGGTGAGCGAGGCCGGGGTGTTCTCACCGAACACGTCGTTCACCGAGTTCACCGCGCGCAAGCTGAGCAACGCGCGCATCCGCGGTCTCGGCGCCGGGCCGTCGAATCCGGGCGTGACGACGTACTATCGACGGCGTTCCGCAGTTCAACGCGAACTCCTCGAGCATCGAGCTGCTGGACATCGACCAGATCGAATTCGTCCGCGGCCCTCAGAGCACGCTGTTCGGACGCAATGCACTCGGCGGGTTGATCAACGTCGCGAGCGCCCGTCCGTCCACGACGAAGTGGACAGGGACGGCCACCGTACCGTTCGGCAACTTCTCGCAGATGGAGTTCCGGGCCGCGGTGTCCGGACCGATTGCGGGCGACAAGGCCTCCGCCGGCTTCTCGATGAGCTTCGCGGAACGGGACGGCTTCACGGTGAACGATTTGACCGGCAACGATCTCGACGCACGGTCCGCGTTTGCCGCGAAAGGCCAGCTGCTCTGGAAGCCGGCGTCGGAATGGGAGACGCGCGTGATCGTCTCCGGCGAGCGTGCGCGCGACGGCGACTACGCGCTGAACGATCTCGCGGCGGTCCGGCAGAATCCCTTTCACGTTCAGCGCGACTACGAAGGGCAGCACCGATCGTGACATCTTTTCGACCACGGTCCTGGCGCGGCGGGAAGGCCGCCGCTACTCGCTTTCGACGACGACCGGCTTCGTGAAGTGGGACACGTTCGACTCGACGGATCTCGACTACACGCCGCTCCCGCTCGCCACCCGCAACAACACGGAAGACGATTTTCAGTTCACGCAGGAGGTCCGCTTCGCCTCCGCGGCCGCCTCACCGGTGAAGTTCTCCGACACAACGTCGTTGCGCTGGCAGAGCGGCGTCTTCTTCTTCACGCAGAACTACGACCAGTTCGTCGTCCAGACGTTCTCGCCGTGCGTGATCCCCGGCGTGCCCGTAGCCGTGCAGAACGTGAGCCCGGACGCCGAGCTCGATGACCTCGGCTTCGGTGTCTACGGGCAGGGCACGCTGTCGTTCAAGAGCCGGTTCGACCTCTCGTTTGGCGCGCGCGTGGACTACGAGAGCAAGGACGCCAGTATCTCCACGTCCACGACGCCGCCGCTCGGCCCGGCGACGTCCGTCCAGGAGAACCGGAGCTTCTACGGACGTCTCACCGCAGGTCGCCGTGACCTTCCGCGCGAGTCCGCAGGTGATGTTCTATGGCGCCGTCAATCGCGGCTACAAGGCCGGCGGCTTCAACCCCGTCGCGCCCCCGAGCAGCGAGGCGTACGGCGAAGAGCACGCCTGGCACTTCGAGGGCGGCGTGAAGGGCTCGGTGGCCGACGGCAAGGTGTCGCGTTGTCGGCGTCGTTCTTCTCGATCGACTGGGAGGAGCTTCAGCTCAACGTGCCCGTGCCGTTCGCGCCGCCTGGAACGTTCTACATCTCGAACGTCGGCGGCGCGACGAGCCGTGGCGTCGAGTTCGACGTGATGGCGCGCCCGCACGCCGACGTAGATCTGTTCGCGTCAGTGGGCACGACGTCCGCCCACTTCGCGAGCGGCACCGACGTCGGGCGGCGTGGACATCTCGGAGAACAGGATTCAGTTCACGCCCGACTACACGGCGTCGCTCGGGGCGCAGTACTCGCGGGAAGTGAAGCCGACCTGGCGGACCTACGGGCGCGTGGACGTCGTCTTCACCGGCTCCTTCGAGTACGACGATGCGAACACCGCCCGCCAGGACGCGTACGTGCTCACGAACTTCGAGGCGGCGTGCGGTCCCGCCTGCTCTTTGCCGAGGTGTGGGTGAAGAACGCGTTCGACACGCGCTACGTGCCGCTGGCGATCCCATACCCGGGCTTCGCGCCGTCGGGATTCGTCGGCGAGCCCGGCCGCCCGCGGACGTTTGGCGTCAGCTTAGGCGTGGGATTTTAGTAGGGCGGGCCGGGTTGTGGCCCGCCGGGCCGATGGCGCGGCTTACAAACCAAGCCGCGCTACTTCTTTCTCTCCCCAATGGCCCAGAGCGCCGTGCTGAGGCGCACGAAGAGCTGTCCCTGCGAGACGGCGACTGAGCTGAGGCAGTAGGGCGTGCACGGATCGTCCAGCGTGTTGGACGCGAGGATTTCGAACTTCGGACCGGCGCGAAAGACGGTCGTGATGCCGGTGGTTTCGCCGGTGACGTAGATCTTGCCGTCGGCCAGGACCGGCGACGCGCTGTAGAAGTCGTTCGGCAGCCGCTCGGGTCCGTAGACGAGCGCGCCGGTCTTCAGATCGAGACAGTACACGACGCCCGTTTCGACGACGACGTACGAGATGCGTGCCGTCGCTCACCGGCGTCGGGACGTCGGGCCCGCGCTGGAAGGACCAGGCGACGTGCGACGTGCTGATGTCGCCCTTGCCGCCGGGCCGGATGCGCCACGAGCGGGTTGTTCCGGCTCGGCGCGATGATGAGGCCGTCGGCCATCACCGGCGACGCGACGATGCGGTAGTTGCGGTTGTTCGTCGGATTGAGCACGTCGGCGCGCCAGAGTTCCGCGCCTGTGGCCGGATCGTGGCTCGTGACGACGTCGCCGCCGGTGATCACGATCTCCGTCTTGCCGTCGTGCTGCACGAGCAACGGCGTCGTGTACGAATCGGGCGATTCGGAGAGCGCGTCGGTCACGCCGGTCGACCTTCCACAGCGTCTTGCCCGTCATCTTGTCGATCTTCATGCACGTAGGACGGGTCGTCCGTCTTCATCCCGTGCAGGACCTGGACGTAGAGCGCGTCGCCGTGCAGCAGCGGCGACGAGGCGTACCCCCAGTTGAGCCCGAAGCGCCCATAGTCGGTCTGGATGTCGCGCGACCAGATCTCCTTGCCGGCTGAAGTCGAACGCCTTGAGCATGCCGACGCCGGTCATGACCCACACGTAGCGGCCGTCGGTGACCGGCGAGGGCGACGACATGTTCTGTTTACGTTCGATGTGGTTGCCGCCCGCGATCGGGCGCTTCCAGAGGGCGGCGCCCTTGTTTCGATCGACCGCCCAAAGCTCGAGGCTCCCGGAGTCGTTCGCCGTCGCGACGTTGAGGAAGATGGTCTCGCCCCAGATGATGGGCGTCGCGCCGCTGTAGGCCGGCAGCGGCAGCTTCCACGCGATGTTCTCGGTCGGCGCTCCAGGAGACGGGCAGGCCAGTTTCCTTGCTCACGCCGTCGTGCGACGGTCCGCGCCAATGCGGCCAGTTGTTCGCCAGCAGGGTCGCGCTGGCCAGAACGACTACGACACCCGTCACCGTCATCACCTTCCGCATCGCCACCGCCCTTTGCTGGAGAAGAATATCCTGTCATACGACGCCCGGAAACGCAGTGCTTATCGGGCTGGCCGCCGTGGACTCATTCGCTTCTGAGCGACGCCACGAGCGGCAGGCGCCGTACGCTCCGGGTCGCGATCACCGCGGCGACGAGGCCGACGCGGCGACCGGCAGCAGCCAGACCAGAGCATGGACCGGGAGGCCGGCGCCACGCGCCATGAGCACGGGGGCGATCGCGACGAATGCGGCCACGAGACCGATGACGAACCCGGCCGCGACCAGCGCCAGGTGCTCGCTGACGACGAGGCGCTGGAGGTCGCGACCGGTGAAGCCCGCGGCGCCGAGCAGCGCCAGCTCGCGGCGCCGTTCCAGCACGTTGCGCGCGATGACCGCGACGAGGCCGAGGACGCCCGAGCACGAGTCCGAGGCCGCCGAGCGCCTGGAACGTCGAGAGGTACGTGTTCTCGACCCGATGGTAGGCCTCGAGCCGGCGCGACGACTCCTGCGCGTCGAGGCCAGAGGACGCCAGCGCCGATTCGAGCGCGCGGGCCGCGCCGTCCGTGCGCTCGGCCGATGCCGGCGCGACGTCGACCAGGAAGACGCGATAGCCCGGCAGCGCGGGAACAGCCGCGCGAACGCCGCGTCCGAAATCGAGAATCTCGCCCTGCAGCATCGAGTCGTCGAGCGACGCGACGATGCGGAGGCGAACGGGCCGCGCCGTGTCGGCGTCGATCGTGATCACGTCGCCGACGCCGGCGTGGAGCACGTACTGCAGCGAGGTTTGATCGACGATGGCCGGCACGATCGCCGTCGGACGCGGGCCGAGCAGACGCCAGGGATTCTGGCGCTCGGCGTCAGACGCGGCGATCGTGCGGGCAAACCGGAAACGTCCCGCTTCGATGAGTCGTGGCGGCACGCCGAGGACGCGCGGGCGCTTCGGCTGATACAGATTCAGACAGCTCGCGTCGTCGCCCGGGCGAAGGCGGAGGCTCACGATGTCCACGCCGGCGAGCGGTCCGTCGGCCGAGCCGGTGTCGAGACCCGCCTCGCGACGTCCCTCGGCCGTCGACGAGATCGTGGACGATCGGCAGCGCCGATTCCGCGATGAGCGCGAAGCCGCCCGTGCCGGACGCGGGCCCGCTCTCGCCGTCGGTGCGCTTTCGAAATGAGTCGACCGACACGAGCAGAAAGACGGCGGCGGCCACGAGGCCGGCTGACGGTCAGGCTGCGGCCCGGCCGCCAGGCAGCGTTGGCGAGCGCGAGGGAAACGACCTCGGGGGTCATTTTACGAAATCCGTAAAATGACCCCCGAGGTCGTTTCAGCCACGCTCGACACGCCGCCAGTCCACCGACCAGCACGAGCGCGCCGGCGCCGAAGAACCCGCCGGCCGCGGGCGACGAGTCCGGCCGCCGATGCGAGTGAGAGTGCGACGGCGCCGGCGAGCGCGACGATCGCGGGCCAGCGCGCCGGACCGGCGCCGGCCGCCGGCCGGTCGATCCGGCGCACCTGTCAGGAGCGCGCGCGGAGAAACGCGTCCAAGGCGCGCACCGTGAACGTGATGGACACGAGGGTCGACGAGCGCCGCGGCCACGCGCGCCCGCGAGCAAGCGCGCGCCAATCGACGTGCAGCCGAAGCTGCGTCGTGCCGACGGCGTCGATCCACCACGTCCGCAAGCCGTACATCATCAGCGCCGCCCAGCCGATGGCGAGGACGATGCCGAGCACCGCGCCGGCCGCCGTGACGAGCGCGCCCTCGATGAGGAACAGCCGCCGGACGGCCGGCAGCGAGAATCCCGTCGCGCGCAGCACGCCGATCTGCGGCAGCCGCTGCTCGATGCTCAATCGGAAGAACAGCGCCGTCAGCAGCAGCGCCGACGACCATGAGAAAGAAGCTGAAGTACGAGAAGTACGCGCCGAAGTCGGTCGCGCCGGCCGAGGCCGCGAGGTTCTGCGCGCGCACGTCCACGACGTTGAACCCGGCGCCGAACGGGTCGACGCCCTGCGCGACACGCCTGCGCGACGTGCCTGCGTCGTCTCGCGGCGGCGCCGACGGCGGCTGCCGAAGGCGGATCGACGTGAGCTGCCCGTGCCGCGTCCGCCAGAGCCGCTGGCCGGCGGCGAGCGGAATGAACGCCTTCGGCGTCGTGCGGTACTTCTCCCAGTACTCCTCGTCGAGCGGCCGAACGAGCTTCAGATCGATCGGAAACGGCGGATCCCAGTCCGCGAAGCTGTTCGAGCTCGGTGATGCCCGGATAGTCCGGCGCCAGCCGCCGATCGACGGCGAGGCCGCGCATCGGCACGACGCCGGCGATGAGGAACGTCGCGCGATCGCGTCACGAGCCGGCCCTCGTCCGCCCAGCGGTAGTACTCGAGCTCGAGCGCGTCCCCGGCGCGTGCCGCGAGATCGCGCGCCGCCCACTCGTTGAGCACGATCGGCGGCAGCGCTGCCGGCGGGCGCCCGCAGCAGCGTCGCGAGCGACTCGTCGCCGGCCGCGTCCGGTCCGATCGCGGTGACGAGCGAGTACGGCACCGCGCGTGCCGCCGACCGTCATCCGATTCGCGAGCCACGTCAGCACCGGCGTGGCCGAGAGCGATTCGCGGCGGCGCAGTGGCCTCGATCGATCTGGCGACGGCGTCTGGCAGCAGGCCGGCCGAGGATTCGACGACGATCGATCCGGTCGGGCAGCCTCGCGAGTTTCAACCCGAGATCCGCGGCGGTGACCGACCGCGCGAAGCGGCGGCGCGTCACCTGCGATGCGATCGTCGCGTGCATCGCTCGACACGCAGGAGCGTGTTGGCGCGGCCCGGCGAGTCCGAGATCGCGCTGCAGCCGCGCGAGCGCGACGAACACCGCGCGCACCGGGCCCTGTCCAGGCGCCAGCGAGAATTCGCCCATCGACTCGCGCTCGACAGTGCGCCGCGCGAGCTCAGCCGGATCGATCGGCCGACGTCGTCTCGCCGGCCGTGCAGCGAGTCGAGCGGAATGTCGGTCGGCCGCGTGACGCGAACGAGCAGGTCGTCGTCCGGCGCCGCGCCGAGCTCGGCGGCGAGGTCGGGACTCAGCAGCGCGTCCGATCCTCCGGGCGCGACGGCCGTCGACGCCGTGGAACGTGAAGAAGCGCGCGTCGACGCCGTAGACGAGCACGTCGCCGCCGCGGCGGCCGGAGGCGTCGTGGTGACACGACGCCGGTGAGCGCGAGCAACGGCGCGTGCGCCTGGCCGGCGGGCGGAGAGCCCGTCCGTCACCCGCACGCCGAGATCGCACGGTGAACGGCGTCTCGGCGACGACGACGAGCACCGGTCGCGGCCGAGGCGGCTCGTCGCGAGCGCGGCGAGGCTGCCGCGGACCGATGCGCCGACGAGCAGCGAGCCGGCGAGCACCGCGACGGCCGCGGCGACGCCGAGCGACGACCGCGACGTGCGTGCGCCGGTAGAACATGGCGCCGGCGAGCGCCAGGCGCGCGAGCGTCATGGCGACTGGCTGCAGCCGCGCGTCGTTCAGCTCGTAGCGCCGGCCGAACCGCGACGCGAGCGCCGGGCTGTGCGTGACGACGACGAGCATCGTCTTCTGATCGCGTGTGAAGCGCGACGAGCAGGTCGGCGACGGCCTCGGCCGACGCGCGATCGAGATTGCCGGTCGGCTCGTCGCAGAGCAGCAGCGACGGCTCGCGGATGAGCGCGCGCGCGATCGCGACGCGCTGGCGCTCGCCGCCGGAGAGCTCGCCGGCCGATGGTCGAGCCGCGTCGCTCGAGGCCGACGGCGGCGAGCAGCGTTGCGCGCGCGGTCGGCGCATGGCGTCGCCATTCGCCGGCGGCGCGACCAGCGTCGGCACGAGCACGTTGTCGAGCGCCGAGAGCTGCGGCAGCAGCAGATGATCCTGAAAGACGAAGCCGATCGTGCGCGCCGCGGAACGCGGCCTGCGCGCGCTCGTCGAGCGTGTACGGATTCGTGCCGTCGATCGTGACCGTGCCGGACGACGGCGGCTCGAGCGCGCCGAGGATGTAGAGCAGCGTGCTCTTGCCGCAGCCCGGACGGCCCCATGATCGCCACCGACTCGCCGCGGCTCGACGTGCAAGCGACACGTCGTCGAGGATCGGGCAGCGGTCCGCGCGGCGTGTCGTAGTGCTTCGAGAGCTGTCAGCGATGAGCACAGGCAGTAGCTCTGGACTCGACCTCGAGGACGCGGGCCGCGACGCTCGCACGCGGCCCCAGCGGTCGAGCTCGTTGCTACGCCTGCGTCCCGAACCAGTCTCCGCGTACACGCGCTCGGCCGCCTCCGCCATCGCGATCCACGCTGTAGTGCTGCCGCACGCCTTCGGCGCCGGCCGCGGCCGAGCGCGGCCGCGCGGTCGCGATCGGTGAGGAGCGCGAGGAGCGCGTCGGCGAGCGCGTCGGGATCGTCCGGCGGCACCAGCACGCCGCCGCCGGTCCGCTCGACGATCTCGGGGAACGCGCCGCGGCGCGGCTGCGACGACCGGCACGCCGTTCGCCATCGCCTCGAGCAGCGAAAGCCCCTTCGGCTCGGCGTAGGTCGCCGGCATCGACATCACGTCCATCTCCTGCAGCAGCGCGATCTTGCCGGCGCGATCCGGCGCGCCGGCGTAGCGGAACTCGCTCGCGCGAGGCCCCAGTCGCGCATGCTGCCGCTCGATCGCCTGCGAGGTACTCGCGATGCTCGTCGAGCAGGTAGCCGGCGGCGAGCAGGCGCGTCGGCGGGCACGCCCGGACGCGCCCGCAGCCGTCGATACGCCTCGGCCAGCACGTGCAGGCCCTTCTCCGGCGCGATGCGCGCGAAGAAGCCGATCGTGTACGGCGGCGTCGTGCCGCGCCGGCTTCGGCGCGTGGCCGTCGAGGGTGATGCCGAGCGGCACCGTCCGGATCCGCTCGCGCGGGATGCCGAGGTACGTCGCCATGAAGTCGCGCGTAGTAGTCGCTCACGGCGATGAACACGTCGACGTCGTCGATGCGCGCCGCGAATCAGCTCGAGCGACTGCGACTTCCACGGCTCCTGCAGGTTCTCGAGAAACAGATCCTCGCCCTGCAGCGTGCAGACGATGGGCACGCGCAGCGCCTCGCGCAGCGGCCTCGCCAGGCCGATGAGCAGCGTGAACGGCAGTGTTGACGACGTCGAAGCGCGGCTCGTGCGTCGAGCCAGCGCAGCATCTTGTCGATTTCCTTGCGCTGGAATCCCGTCGGCGCCCTTGCAGCATCGACACCGTCATCTCGCCGAGCACGGCGGGATCGACCTTGATCTGCCGCTTCGACGCCAGCTTCAGCACCGGCGTCGAGTCCCACAGCCGATCGAGGAACGCCGGCGTGTGCCGGAAGAGCGGCACGTGCTGCTCGAGGTACACGCTGACGCCGCCGAAGAGCACCTGCGACGCGCTCACGTTCGGCTCGTCGGTCGTCGTCGGCGTGTAGACCGGCGTCAGCACGACGTCGTGGCCGCGCGCGAGCAGCGCCGCCGCCAGCGCGTTGTCGCGCAGGCAGCTGCCGCAGTACATCTCGGCGGCGCCGGCGGTCAGATACAGCAGTCGCATCGGGTAAAGTGCGGCGGCCAATGGCAACCCGGAACGTGAGGCCTACACCGCGCGTCTGAAACGCCCGGCGGCCGTACAGATGCTCGAACAGATTGCCCTCGTGCGGCTGATCCCAGACGATCGTGTTCGTCTGGATCGGCCCGAGGTTCAGCCGGCCGATGAGATCCGATCGCCAGCAGCCGATCGATGAGCGCCTGATCGCTGCGTGAGCGCCGTGACGACCAGCGTCGGCCCGAGGCACGCGGGCATCGCCGCCATCTCGTCGGCGCGTGACGTCGACGACCGACGCGAACGGAAACAGGAACTCGCGATTGGCGAGCGGATGCGACGACGACGTGCAGTGGACGACCGTCGGCAGCAGATACGTGCTGCCGTCGTGCTCGACGAGCCGCGGGCCCTGCGCGGTAGCGCGCCGTGACGTCCTCGGCGCCGGGCTCCTGCAGGCCGGCGTCGATCTGATCGCGAGATGCGTCGCGCGACGCGCGGATCGACGAACGGCGCGATCTCGGCCGCGCGGATCGTCGGCCGCCCGCGGCACGATCGCCGCGAGCCGCTCGGCCAGCGCCTCGGCGATCTCGCGGCCGTGCGCCGGCGTCCACACGCCGGAGGCGTTGACGCACGACCGGCCGCCGTTCTCGGCGATCGACGCCGCGATCAGATCGAGATGAGTCGCGCCAGCGCCCGGCGCGCGTCCGGCGCCGAACAGGACCTTGCTGTAGCCCGGGCCGTGCAGCTCGATGCGCGGATCGCCGGCAAACGAGCCGACGGCGGCGACGTCGCCGAAGAACATGCTGCGGCCGCACTGCCGCACGATCTCGCCGGCGCCGGCGTGATCGCTCGGGAAGTAGCTGAACGCGTCGGCCGGGCACGCCGGCCTTCATGCAGCGCCTGGATGATGCGGAACGGCGTCCACGGCTCGGCGCTGCCGGGCCGGAGCACGAGCGGCATCTTCAGCGCGATCGCCGGGCACCCACAGGCCGTGCACGCCGGGCGAGTTGCTCGGCAGCACGACGCCGAGCGCCTGCGCGCTTCGGATAGAAGCTGACCGCCTGGCCGTTGACCTCGCCGAAGCCGCGATCGAGCACGCCGAGATCGAGTCCGCGCGTCAGGCCGCGCAGGATCGCGCTCGACGTTCTGCATCACCGACGGCGACGCGCTGCATGTTGCGCCGCACCATCACGAACGGCATGCCGGTCGTCGCCGACAGCTGCTCGACGTAGTCGTCGGGCCGCTGCGCGTCGTCGCCGAGCGGCAGCGTGTCGTTCAGAAAGATCGTCCGCGGCCTCGCGCGTCATCTCGATCAGGCGCGCGACCGGGAATCGCGCGAGCGCCGCGCGCATCGCCGTCCTGCGCGAGCAGGTCGCGGCGAATCAGACCGACGTTCGCCTGGCTGATCTCGACGAACGGCTGGCCGGTCGCGTGGTGCGGCGCGCGGGCGACGTCGAGGCTCCGGTACGGCTGGCCGCGGCGGAGCAGCGGAATGTGGAGCATGCTCCAGAATGTCAACGTCTTGAGCGATCGATAATCTTGCGCGATGCAGCCGCGACGCCCAGCGACCTCGACGCGCACGTCCGCGAGATCGTCCAGTGGCACTTCAATCCGGAGACCGGCACGCCGTTCTGGCTCGACTTCGCGAAGCAGCTCGACTGGGATCCGCGCAAGGAGATCCAGACCTACGCCGACCTCGATCGCTTCGGCTTCTTCCAGGACGAGTGGCTGCGCGGCGGGCCGGTGCGCCGCTGGGTGCCGAAGGCGTATGCCGACCGGCCGATCTACACCTTCGAGACCGGCGGATCGACCGGCGTGCCGAAGTCGCGCATCAACATCGACGACTTCCGCATCGACTACGAGATGTTCAGCGACACGCTGCCCGACGAGTACTTTCCGAAGGGCAGCGACTGGCTGATGGTCGGGCCGTCCGGCCCGCGGCGGCTGCGGCTCGCCGTCGAGCACCTCGCGCAGCATCGCGGCGGCATCTCCTTCTGCGTCGATCTCGATCCGCGCTGGGTGATCAAGCTGATCAAGGCGCGGCAGATGGATCAGATGGAGGCGTACAAGCGCCACGTGATCGAGCAGGCGCTGACGCTGCTCAAGGCGCACGACAACATCCGCTGCATGTTCATCACGCCGAAGCTGCTCGAGGCGCTGGCGGAGAAGATCTCGCTCGAGAAGGCCGGCATCCGCGGCATCTTCTGCGGCGGCACCGAGATGACGCCGCAGTTCCACCGCTGGGTGCGCGAGGAAGTGCTCGGCGACATCTTCTTCGCGCCGACCTACGGCAACACGCTGATGGGCCTCGCGGTCCACAAGCCGTTCGACTCCGAAGGACAACTACGCGATCATCTACTACCCGCCGCGGCCGCGCGCGCGTGCTCGAGGTCGTCGATCCCGACGAGCCGATGCGCCTCGTCGGCTACGGCGAGACCGGCCGCGTGCGGCTGACGACGCTGACGAAGGAGTTCTTCATGCCGCGCTTCCTCGAGCGCGACGAAGCCGAGCGCGAGCCGCCGTGCGACGCCTATCCGTGGGACGGCGTCCGCAACGTCCGGCCGTTCTCGCGGTTTCAGACGTCGGTGACGGAGGGCGTGTACTAGAAAACAAAAACGCTTGTCCTTACGACATGAAGGGCGTGAAGGGCTTGAAGGCCATGGAGAAAATCACTTTTCTGGCTTCAAGCGCTCCATGGCCTTCATCTCGTTCACGCGAGACTGCGTTGCTGCACTGTCAGAAACAATGGCGCCGCGCCAAGCCACGCCAGGAGACCGAACGTCCAGGCGCCGCCGCGGTTGATGACCATGAACTCCAGATGCTCTCCCGTCTCGACGACGAAGTCAATGTTCTTCCAGAAGAGCGTGTTGTGCACGCGCAGACGATGGCTGCCGGGTTTGACGTCGAGCGTGAACGATTCGCCGAACAGGAGCGTCGTCTTCGCCCCGTCGTCCAGCCGCACGACCACGTGGCGGATGCCGATGTCGAGACGGTGCGTCCGGCAGATGGTGACGGCGGTCCGGAACTCATCGGAGAAGCGAGCCGGCGCGAGCGGCGCCAACTCCGCGATGTCCGGAGACGCGTGGGCGTGGGTCCGTGCCATGAGCGACGTACTCGCGGGAGCCGTACGTAGCGCGGATTGGGTTGCAATCCGCGCCCGGTTGGCGAGCCGGAGCCCGGCTCGCCCTACGTTCGAAACGTGTGATCGCTTTTCAGTGTAGCGCAGTTCGCTGACGGGAGAGCTACGAGCTGGTCGTCATGGCGTCGCCGCTCGTCTGCGTACGGCGCGTGACGCGCGTGAAGTAGGGGATGTGCACCTGCAGGCCGACGCGCCCGAGCGCACTGAAGACGTCGAGCGTGCCGCCGCATCGGCTGGCGAGCAGTTCGAGTGCGGCGGTCGGCTGCGGCGGGGGTTGGACGCCGTAGCCTGCCGCCGTGACCGTCAGGCTGACCGTCGGGCCGCTCTTCACGTCCAGCCCGCCGTCGCTCGACCGATCGACGCGGCCGGTCGCCGTCTCGAGACGCAGCGACCCGCCCACCGGCAGCAGATCGCGCACCGAGACGACAATCGTGGTCACGAGCTGCTCGAGATCGTCCTCGCTCGCCACCACGGCGTCGGTCGCGCCAAGCGCGACTTCGAGATCGATGTACGACCCGACCAGGCGGCCGAGCAGCGGCTCGATGCGGTTCACGAGCTCGTTCAGGTCCACGGCCTCCGGAACGCGGCTCTGCTTGCGGCTGAACTTCAGCAGTTGCCGGATGAGATCGCTGGCCTGTCGCGCCCCCGGCTCGTCGACCGTCCCCAGCACGGCATCGATGTCGGGCGTGATGGCGGCCGCGAGCTTGCCGACTTCCTCGAGCCGCCGCGCCTGCCGCAGACGATCCTCGAGCTCCGACCGGACGTTCATGTCCACGAACACGCGCTCGACGAGCGCCGGTCCGCCGGCGGCGTCGGGCACGATCGTCGCGCATTCGAGTACGCGCAGCGGACGGCCGTCGAGGCGCTCGAGGCAGGAGTCGATGTAGGGCAGTTGCCGCCGGGCGGCGAGCCTGGCGTCGAGATTGTCCCGGCCGGCCGTCGGCGGGAACGGCCCTCCGCCGGTTCGCACGACCGCGTCGTCGGCGTCCAGATATCCGAACATCCTCGCGAACGCGTCGTTGCAGCGGACGAGCTTGCCGTCGAGCGTCATCACCGCATGGCCGACCAGACCGCACTCGAGCAGCCAGTGATGACGCGCGTCGGCACGGGCGAGGTCGCTCGCCATGCGCGTCCGTTCGGCCTCGAGATCGATCAGCTCACGCTGCAAGCCGTCCATCGTCCGCTCGAACTGTTCTTCGAGCTGTCGCAGCGCCGCGGCGTGCTCCGCTTTCATCTGCTCCGCCGGCGTGTCGGTGCTCTTGAGAGCGTCGCGGAGCGCCTGCTCGATCTCCGTGCGGGTCGCCCGTTCGACCTCGACCTGTTTGCGCAGGTCCTCGATCGCGGCTTCGAGACGCTGACGATCGGCGTGGCTCGCTTCGCGATCCGCTTCACGCGCTTCTTCGAGCGCGCGCACCTGATGCTCGTGGTGCCGTCGCGCCGTCTCCCAGGTCGCCCGCTCCCACGCCAGCGTGCTCGTGGACTCGCGCAGGTCCGCGCGAGTCGTGTCGAGCGCACCTTCGACCTCCGCCCGTCCGTCCGAGGCCGTCGTGAGCTCGCGCTGCCGGTCGAGAAGCTCGCGCCGTTCGGTTTCCCACTGGCCGAGGTCCCACGAATGCGACGCGACCGACTGTTGTAGCTCGGCCTTGACCGCGTCGAGCGACACTTCGACCTGGCTGTATTCGGCGACCGCGGCCTGCAGCTCGTCGATCCGATCGGCGAACCGGCGCCGATCCGCTTCCCACGCGGACCGTTCCCACTCATGCGTCTCGGCCGCCTGCCTGAGCTCGGTTCTGACCGCGACGAGTGTGGTCTCGAGCTCGTCGTGGTTGGTGACGGTCGCCTGCGCGTCGTTCAGCCTGGCCTGCAGCTCGCGACGCGTGTTGTCCCAGCTGGCCTTTTCCCACGCGTGGGCTTCGCTGGCCTGCTGAAGCTCCTGGCGCGCTGCGTCGAGCTCCGCCTGGAGGCATGCGCGCTCCTCGAGCGCGGTCCGCAGCTCACGTTGCGTGCCGCCCGCGACGTCGCGCGCCTCGCCGATGGAGGTGCGTTCGGCGGCCAACGTCGCGGAGATCTCCGCGTGGCGTTCGTCCGCCTCGCGCAGGGCCTGCGTCAATCGATCCAGCTCAGCCTGCACGGCGGCCGTCGGCCGGGTGCCCTCGCTTCGCGCGCCGGGCGCCTGCAGCACGGCGATGACGCCGCGTCCGCCGCGCGCGTCGCGCTCGAGCAGCGCGCCGTTGAGCTCGATCGTCCGCCGCGCGCCGTCGGGCGCATCGATCTCGAAGACGAGCTGTGCTCGCTCGCCGCCGATGATCCGCCGCAGCAGGTCGCCGACCACGTCCCGCTGCTCCGCCGCGACCATCGAGATGAACGAGCGGCTGACCACATCCGTCGGACGGCTGCCGCCGATGAGCGACAACGCGGCCGTGTTGATCGCCAGCACGTGGCCGTCGCCGGAGACGATCGCCAGACCGGCCGGCAGGTTCTCGACGATCTGCCGCAGCCGCGCCTCGCGCGTGCGAAGGGCGGTGTGATGCTCGACGAGCTCCAGGCGCTGATGCACGTGGCGCAGTGTCGCCACCAGCCGCCGGCGGAAGATGCCGCTCTTCACGACGATGTCGTCCGCGCCGAGATCGAGCGCGGCCGTCTCGACGTCGCCCGCCGTCGGGGCGGTCAACATCACCACCGGCAGATCCGACGCCTGCGCCTTGACCGACTTCACGACCTGCAGCGGATGCGCATCGCCCGGCTGCTCGTCGATGACGACGACGTCGCACCGGAGCGCGTTGTCGGACGCCCCCGGACTGCGCACCGGGCAGACGCCGTCGGGCGAGGTCGTCGCGCGCTCGGCCCTGACGAACGGCACCTGCCCCAGCAGGTTCCAGACGAGCGTGTCCTTGCCCGCATAGAGCACGCGCAGGCCGCGCCGTTCGCCGGCCGGACGCAGATGTGGACTCTGCCGGATGCGTGTGAGCGTCTCGCTCACGTTCACGAACGACTCGCCGCGCAGGAGCAGGACGTCATCGGCGCCCGATGCGACCGCCGACGCGAAGAATCCCTGCTGCAGCTCGGCGACGATCGGCACGATCGCGATCGGCACCGCGTCGCGGCGCAGACTGACGATCAGGTTCAGCGCATCGCTCTGCGGCAGCGTCGGCGACGTCAGCAGGGCATGGAAACCCCGCGTGCGGCGGATCTCAGCCAGCGCATCGGCAGGATTGCCGACGGTCGTGATCTGCAGGTCCGCCGCAATCGCCGCCAGCCGCTCCGCGGCGGCGGCGTCGTCGGTCGGCGCAGCGCCGGTGAGAAACAGGACCTTCATCGCTACCAGTCGTTCCCGTTGAAGATTTCTCTCAGCTCTTCGCTCGTCTGAAGCACGCTCGCGGTGAGCGTCAGCATCGGCGGCACCCACGCGGCGTCTGCACTCTCGCCGGCGGGAGCGTCGGCCGCCGGCGCCGCATCGGGCGTCTCGGCCCCGGCCGCCTGGCTCGCGACGGGCTCGCCAATCGCGTCAGCCCACAGCGCAGCACCAGGCGTCACTTCGGGGGCGTCCGGTGACGCCGCCTCCGCTGCGGGCTCTTCGATCAGGTCCTGAAGCGTTTCGTTGAAGGCGATCGCGACCTGATATCCGAGTCCGCCGCGCTCGAGCCGGACGATGCGCGACCGGACGACGCGGCCGCGCACGATGTGCGTGCCGTCGGGCGTCACCAGCCGCAGCGCCACCGTCGAGGCCGGCACGAGGCGCTTGCTGCATTCGAACAGCGCGCCGCCGCGTGAGATGTCGATCAACCGGATGTCCGGACCGGTCGTGAGGTTGACGGAAAGGCCCGGCAACTGGTTCGCAGGAATGCGGCGAAAGACGCGGCGGTCCGCGGACGTGGCCACGGACGTCCCTTCGGATGACGAGGACTGGGGAGCCTGCTTCATCTCAAGACCTCCGACCCCGGTGGTCGGCAACGTCGACGCATTTCGTCGGCCGTGTGCGCCGCCTAGCATCGCACCAAACGAGGCAAGGGAGGTACCATACAAAATCGGCCTTCCCGGCGCTCTCTAGAGGGGGACTCGGGGGACTCTAACCCCGGTCTGACCCTGTCGCCAGGAGTTGTCGCCCTATCAGCGACAGTTTTGTGCGCGGATGACAAAACCGTGTCTGCAACGCCTAGTGATACCTCCGCCTCTGATGCCAATGCTGTCGTCTCGATTACATCAATGTATTCTGCCGGAACATTCTTGAGTACTCCGCACGCGCGCCGTGCCCTCATCATCGACAGATTCAGGAGTCGCATCATGAAAGTGTTGCTGGGGTTGGGGTTCCTGCTGGTACTCGCGGCGTGCACGACGCGCGCCTCGTCGAGGCCGCCCGCCACGCGAGTCGTGGCGGTGACGGAGACCCTGCACGGTGTCGGTGTCGTCGACAACTACCGCTGGCTCGAGGGCGACCGTCGATCCGCAGCGGATCGGGCACGGTCACGCCCGGAGGTCGTCGCCTGGACCGACGCGCAGAACGCCTACACGCGGAGCCGTGCTCGACGCGCTGCCCGGTCGTCCAGCGCTCGAAGACCGTCTCCGGCCGCTCATGGAAGTCGGCTCGGTCACGGCGCCCGCGGTGCGCGGCACCCGCTATTTCTTCTCGAAGCGCGAGGGCAGTCGAGAACCAGCCGGTCATCTACTGGCGCGACGGCTACAAAGGTGCAGGACCGCGTGCTGATCGATCCCGGCGAAGATCGACCCGTCGGGCCTGACGACGGTCGAGTGGATGTCGCCGTCGGCCGACGGCAAGCTGATCGCGTACGGCACGTACCGCTCCGGCGACGAGAACACGACGCTGCACCTGCTCGACGTGGACTCCGGCGCGAAGCTGCCGCTCGAGATTCCCGACAAGACGCAGGCGCCCGACTGGCTGCCGGACGGATCGGGCTTCGTCTATCAGAATCTGAAGAACCCGAAGGATCCGTACAGCGGCCAGGTGCTGTTCCACCGGCATCGGCGCCGAACCGGTCGCCAGGACGCGCTGCTGTTCCGGCAATTCACGAAGGCAGGAGAACGCGACGCTCGCGACGACGTGGGGCCCGTTCGCGAAGCCTGTCGCGCGACGGGCGCTGGCTCGTGCTCGGCTACTGGATCGACACGAGGTCGAACGATCTGTGGCTCGTGAACTTCGACGAGTTCCGCAAGACCGGCAGGATCGATCGCAAGGTCGTGACCGTCGGCGAGTCCGGGCAGGCGTTCGGCACGGTCATCGACGGCACGCTGTATCTGCAGACGACGAAAGGGCGCGCCGAAGGGGCGCGTGGTCGCGGTGCCGGCAGCGGGTCCCGGGCGAGCGACGCTGGCGCGACGTCGTGCCCGAGCGGACGGACGCCGTCATCGAGGGCGTGACGTTCGGCAAGGGCGTCATCGCCGTGACGTATCTCAAGAACGCGTCGAACGTGGTCGAGGTCTTCGATCTGCACGGGCAAGTCGCTTGGCGTCGTGCGTCAGCCGGGCATCGGCGCGGCCGGCGTGTCGGCCGAGCCCGATCGCACCGAGGCGTATCTCACGTTCACGAGCTTCAATCATCCGACCGCGATCTTCCGCGTCGATCTGGCGAAGCCTGCCGCCGAGCCCGAGCTCTGGGAGCAGCCCGACGTGCCCGTCGATCCGTCGATCGTCGACGTCGAGCAGGTCTGGTATCCGTCGAAGGACGGCACGAAGATCAGCATGTTCCTCGTGCACAAGAAGGGCCTCGTCAAGGACGGCAGGACACCGACGCTGCTCAACGGCTACGGCGGATTCAACGTCAGCGAGACGCCGGTGTTCTCGGCGACGCTCTTCCAGTGGTTCGAGGCCGGCGGCCTGTTCGCGCTGCCGAATCTGCGCGGCGGCGGCGAGTACGGCGACGCGTGGCACGAGGCGGGCATGCTCGACCGCAAGCAGAACATGTTCGACGACTTCATCGCGGCGGCCGAGTGGCTGATCGCCCAGGGCTACACGCACGCCGGATCGACTGGCGATTCGCGGCGGATCGAACGGCGGCCTGCTCACCGGCGCGGCGATCACGCAGCGGCCCGATCTGTTTCGCGTCGCGGTCGTCGCGAGGTGCCGCTGCTCGACATGCTGCGCTATCAGGACTTCCTGATGGCGCGCTACTGGGTGCCCGAGTACGGGTCGGCCGAGAAGGCGGATCAGTTCAAGTTCCTGCTGGCCTACTCGCCGTATCACCACGTGAAGGCCGGGCACGAAGTACCCGGCCGTGTTTCTCACGGCCGGCGAGCACGACACGCGTGTCCACGCGATGCACGCGCGCAAGATGGCGGCGCTGCTTCAGGCCGCGACGGCCTCCGATCCCGCCGAACGGCCCGTGCTGCTCTGGGTCGATCGCGACGCCGGACACGGACAGGGCAAGCCGCTCAACCTGCAAGCTGCGCGATGTCGTCGATCAGCGCGCGTTCGTGATGTGGCAGTTGGGGATGCTGAAGTGAGGCTCGACCCAAAACCAAAGGAATGCCATGGACGTAGCCACTCTCCTTGTTCAAGAGTCGTGACCCTCTTCCTCACCCGGGACCGAACTTGAAGCGGCGGCTGAAAGAGAACCGTGAAGATGTCCTACGCGTCGCCGAACGGATTCCACGCGGGCCAGGCATTGGCCGGGACGGCTTTCGCCCGCGCGACGACGATGCGGACGGAGGTACTCGGGAACGCACGTGCGGCGGTCGCGCGGCGGTGGCGCGTGTGGGGAGCGTCATCGATCTCCCGATACGACAGGCTGATGGTGTGCTCGCCCGACTCGAGTGGATCGACCGACGTCAGCGGCCCGGTGCCGACCTCTCGATCGTCAACACGCCAGATCAGCCGGTCCGCGACGAGAGGCCCGGACGGATGTTCGGGATCCTGGACCAGCCCTTCGAGTCTGATGGGCGCGCCGTTGGGCAGCCGCGATCCGTCGGCCGGATACGTGATCCGCAGCACGGGGCCAATTGGATCGAGGCCGAACGGCTCGGTGGCCGCGGTCGTCGAGCGCAGGCCGTTCGAGTAAATCGCGATCAATCGACACTCCCGGCCGCCCGGGAGCCGATCGGCGGGAATCTCGAGCGTCCGGTTCACCGGACCGATGTAGACCGTCCGGAAGCCGCGTTCGCTCCATCGGTGCACGATGGTCACGAACGCTCCACTTCCTGCGGCGGCGGGCCCACTCGTCTCCAGCGTCAGGACGGCCGGGCGGCCGCCGGGGAACCCCGGGGTCTGCCCGACGTCACGGCCGGACTGACGACGCCGTGTGGTCGATCTGGTGTTCGCGCCACCGCGCACCGGGCGTGACTTCAGCGAGACGCGCAGGGTCGGGGCCTCCGGAATGCGATCCTCCCAGAACACACGGCCAGCGCGCCGCAGCCGGACCCGTGCCGCCTCCGCGTCGAGCGGCACATAGCCGCGCACGCGCCAACTCTCCCTCCGCGTCGCGCACACCACTTCGCTCTTGACGAGCGCGGGATACGACCGCAGCACGTCGCCGTCGCGCGAGACGGTCTCGACGAACACGGCGCTGCCGTCGTCGTGCGGCCACCGCTGCACGAACGTGGTGGAACCGCAGCGCCGCGGCGTGAAGTCGTCGGCGCGGTTCAGTCGTCCGCGGATCAACAGGTACTCGCGACCGGTCATGCGATGCTCCTCACGATCCGATGAAGTCCCACAATTGCTGCCAACGCCTGGGCATGGGCCACGTGCCGTTCGGCCTGAACCAGTAAGTCATGATGTCGCGGACGCCATTCCCGGCGAGGCTCAGCGCTCGCGGCTTGGTTGTTGATCCCGTCTGCTGGCCGCGCGAATCGAACGGCACATCCGTGAGCGCGGCGCTGTTCGGCCAGGCGGAGGGTGGGTCCCCGCCTTCCGGAAGCTCCGAACCTGGCCTTGCCAGCCGCACGTGCTGCTGGTTCAGGCAGTGCGAGATTTCGTGCGCGGCGTACGGACCGTCGCTTGGAGGCGTGTAGCAGACATTGCTGGGGATGGCGAACGCTTCGCCGCGGCGCATGGTGCCCGGGATGAGCACCCAGATGGACCCGTCATCGTCCGGGCAGTCCGCCCCCAGCCACTCCCAGGCGGACTCCCAGGCGGAGCAATTCTTCTCGTCCTCGAAGTCGTCGAGCATCTCCCGGCGCTGTTCGTCCTCCTGCTCCTGGGTCGCCGACGAGCGGTTGTGCACGCCTTGCCCCGGCACCGGCGCGATCCCCGCCGACGGAGTCGGAAGCAGCGGGACCGCCGAGGCCAGGGTGTCCTGGCAAATTGCGTCCGATGGCGCGGCCACGCCATTCCAACTGACCCGGATGTAGCGGAACTGCAGCGTTCGGCGAGTCTCGTACGTCACCGAGACGGTGCCCTTCACCACCCGCTCTGAAAAACCCTTGAACGCCGGTCTCGCGCCGAAAAAGTTCACGAGAACTTCGACCTGGTACGACACGGTTCCCCACGTCCAGTCGGCCGGCAGGATGAAGTTCAACGTGTCGTTAGTGTTGTTGAGCGATGGAAACATGGGCACCGTGATCGACGTCCCGGGTGTCGCCGTCATCGGATGGACATCAGGGGCCGCGTCGATCCACGGGGACCAGTTCCCCGAACGAAGCATGCGAACGCGGCCGATGACACCAGGCACATTGCCGGCGCCCCACGTGCCGAGGCCATTCGTGACCAGGACTCGCAGGACAGTGGGCTTGTAGGCCACGAGCTTGACCGAGTGGTCGGGCGTCTGGATCGACTGGGTGATCTGTGTCTGGGTCACCTTGAGCGCGGGCTGCTTGGCGGTCACGACCGTGACCGTTTGCGTCAGCGGCGGACCGCAGGCGCCAGTCGCGGTGATCTGGTAGACCCACTCTCCGGGCGCGCCGTGATTCTGAGGACCGAATGCGAAGTCGGTCTGGCCGGGCGCCGGGACCAACGTCGTGGACGAGCCGAAGAGCGTCCCCGAGGGCGACGTGCGATCGAGCCGCACCGTGATCGCATTCTTCACCGTCCACCGCAGCGTGAGGGGCTGGTTGTGCTCGAGGACGTGCACGGTCTGATAGTTGGCCGTGAAGGCCACGATCTCCGGTGTGCCGGCGGTGATGACGTTGATCGCGCTCGACGGCGGACACTGTCCGAACGGCGGCACCAGACGAATCTGCCGGGGCCGGCACTTGAGCCGCGCCAGCTCGGCTTCGAGGGCGTTCATTCGCGCCGACCAGGCGTTGTACGCCGCGATGTACGCGCCATCGCCGAACCCGACGGGACCTGACGAGACGCGGACCGGCAGGATCGCTTCGATACGCGTGTCGCTCCAGAACGTCGGGGTCACGCCGCGGCAGCCGTCGAGCGTCGGCAGCAGGAGCACCGTGTTGGCGGGCTGTGTCGCGCCGAAGCCGCTGCCTCTGATCGTGATGGTCGAGCCGGCGCACGGGCCGCTGATCGAGACCGACGTGATGCCGGTGGTCCAGACGGGCAGCGCCGGGGGTGCGGGCGGCGGCTCCGAAAGCGCCCGGAGCAACCTGTTCACTTCGTAGAAGCAGCGAAGGTTGTACAGGTCGTACGCGTCGTGGTACTTCACCGCCTCGAGCCAGAACGGGAACTTGTGATCGTATCGATTGGGATCCCACTTCCTGGCCTTGCGAACCTCCTTGAGAATATCGGCCACCCGCTCCTCGAGAGTCTTCGGGACGCCAGGGAGACCCGGCAGATCAGGAAAGCCCAAGCCAGGGACGTCCGGCATATCCGGCATCTGCGGCATGTCGAAGCCGGCCGGCGCGCCTCCACCCATAGTGCTCATCGTCGGTGGGACGAACGTACCGGACGCGCCGACCCATGCCAGATGGCCCGCGGTACGCGCCGTTTCGAGCGAGGCGAGCAGGCCTTCACGTCCGGCCTCGGCGTGTCCGCGCACCATGGTCGCCAGGAGTCCGGCGTCGAGCGCGAGCGCCACGATCGTCTCTGTCGCCTGGGCGACCGTGAGATCCGCGCCTGGGCGAGCCATCGCGACGGAGGCTGCCGCGACCAGGAGTGTTGACAGGGCGGACTCGTAGAAGATCTCGCTTGCGTCGCCCGTCGGGAGAAGTGCTGCCCGTCCTGCGGCGGCTGGCGCGGGCCCTACGACGACGCGCGGCGTGAACCCGCCGCCGACGTCGTAAGTGATCGTGCGCTTCTTCGGCGTCGTGTCGCTGCAGGATGCGCAGCAACACCGCGCATGACCTGCGTCCGTGTCGGATGCGTGGCCGCTCTCTGACGTGGTGACCGCGATGATGCCAATGGCGTGTCCGACGCGGCGCAGGTGCGCCGCGAATCGATCGCGGGCCTCGGTGTCTCCGGCGAGTGCCGGTGTGGCGAAATCCGCGAGCTCTTCGAGGAGTCTCGCCGGCTCGAGCACGCCCAGCGTCAGGCGCTCGAACGCGGCCCACGCCGCGGACTGGCCGCCAGTGGCCTCAGCCAGTTCGGTCAACACGATGCCCACACGCGACCAGCGCACGATCGGTCCGACGGCTTCGAGCGGGATGGCGCGGGATGTAGAGACGTCTGGTGCACCGCGACGAGCACGCTGGGCGACCCTGGACGGGCTCGCCTTCGATTTTGGCATGGCGCATCTTACTGTAGCGACCGTGCCTCGGGACACTACTTGTTCAGCAGTCTCGCCGCTCTGAACAGCGGATCGGCCGACGACAGCAGCACCCACCGTAATCGCTGCGGATAGCCGGCGGGCAGCGCGTCGATGAACGCACGCACCTCGGCGGCGGTCTGAATCGACTGGTACCCGCTGAGCGTCGCGTCGGCCCAGCGCTTGGGAAAGAAGATGTCGCCGGTCCGCTGGATGTCGGGAACGAGATCGAGTGCGGCGCGAACGTACTTCCTCGACGCGCCGGCCCGCAACGGGTGGTGCAGGTACCGGATCGCTTCGAGCACCCAGGCCTCACGACGGCGGTTGCTGACGTCGGCGAGCCCGTTGAAGAACTGCTCGCGAACCGCGGTCTCGCGCGAGAGCGCCGGCATCACGAACGCGAACCGCGCCTTGCGATCGGGGTTCTTGAATCGATCGAGCTGGATCGTCGAGGATCGTCTCGGCGGCGGGGACATCACGGACGGCGAGATCGAGCGCGAGATCCGCGTCGTCTGTTTCGGCCAGCGGCAATCCGGCAATCCTCACATCGTGCCGCCAGACCTGCTCGAGCCACCCGACCGTCTGCGGCGTCGTCGCGACACTGCGCAACGTGCCGAACCACGCCGCCTTGAGGGTCGTGGACGTCGCGCGGCCTCGAGGCCGGTCTTGAAGCACCGCTTCGACCCTGGGCGCCAGGTCCGCGCGATCGTCGGCGGCGGTGAACCGCCAGAACGCCGCGCGCGCGTACTCGAGCATCTGCGCCACGTTGAGCTCGTCGGTCTCCCGCGGCAGCGCCGCGAGGAGCGCGTCCATCACCTGCGCCGGCGGCACCCGATCCTCGAGCATCGACTCCCACAGCGCAACGAGCGCCGCGCCACGAGTCAGCGGATCGCGAATCTCGTGCAGCGAGCGCGTCACGTAGTCCAGCGTGCCCGGGTCGAGATCGAAGAAGCCGTACCCGAGGCCGCCGCCGGCCGGAAGGATCCACTTCGGAGTCGGGAGCCCGGCGGCGACGGGGAACCTCGGTGGTGCCGGCGCTCACCTTGATGTCGAAGGTGCGCACGCCGGCGGCCGAATCTGCGAGGACCTGCAACCGCTCCGGCCACGCGATTTGCCGTCCGCGAGGGTCGGACTGGGTGAACGCCAGACGATCGATGTGCTGATCGGAGATCTCGACCTCGGTCTTGATGACCGGCCGCCCGGGCTCTTCCACCCACGCCCGGCTCCACGCGGCGAGGTCTTCCGGCGTGCGGGCATCGAGCACGGCAACGAGGTCCGACCAGGTCGCGTTGCCGAAGCTGTGCGTCTTCAGATAGTCGCGCAGGCCGTCGCGCAATCCCTCGGCGCCCATGATGCGCTCGAGCTGGCGCATGACGATCGGCGCCTTCTGATAGATGATGGCGCCGTACAGCGAGCCCGCTTCGTTCAGGTTCGCCAGATCCTGCCGGATCGGGTTCGCGCCTTCGGTGCGATCGACGTCGTACGCGGCCGGATAGTGCTGAAAGAGGAATCGCAGGTCGTGGTTCACGTCCGGGAACGACGGGTTGACGATCTTCGCCGCCATGAAGTTCGCGAAGACCTCCTTCATCCACACGTCGTTGAACCACTTCATCGTCACCAGATCGCCGAACCACATGTGCGAGGTCTCGTGCGAGATGAGACTGGCGCGGCCGAGCAGCTGGTTCTTCGTCGCGCTCTCGTCGAGCAGCAGGCCGTTCGCGTTGTAGTAGATCGCGCCCGGGGTGCTCCATGCCGCCGAACTGGAACGACGGGATCAGCACGAAGTCGAACTTGCCGAACGGATACGGAATCCCCGTGTAGTCCTCGAGCCAGCTGAGCGCGCGCGCGTGCAGATCGAAGATCGACGTCCGGTTGCGCGTGACCTTGGTGGCGTCCGTCTCGCGGTGGAACATCCGGAACGTCCGGCCGTCGCGCTCCGCGGTCTCGATGGTGAACCGGCCCGCGGCAAAGGCGAAGAGGTACGTCGAGATCGGCTGGGTCTCGTCGAAGATCACGAGCCCGACATGCTCGGCCGCTTTCATGCGGCCGACTTCCTTGCCGTTCGAGATCGCCGACCAGTCCGGCGGCACGTTCAGGATCAGCTGCCATCGCGCCTTGAGATCCGGCTGGTCGAAGCAGGGCATCGCCAGCGACGCGCGCGCCGGCACGAAGAGCGAGTACAGGAACTCGTCCTGGCGATTGAGCGCCTCGTCGCCCGCGATGAACTCGAACTCGATCGTGTTCTCGCCCTCGAGGAGCGCGTCGCCGGCCGATGACGATGTGCTGGTTGGACGACGGCGGGCGGTGAGCCGCCGCAGTTGGCGGCGACGGCGACGAGCTTGTCGGCGGGCTGCGCGAAATCGAACGCGAGCGGCCGCGACGCGTCGCTCAGGGCGAAGCGTGCGACGACATTGGCGCGGACGGGATCGCGCCGGCTCGCCGGCACCTGGAACGTGACCTGGTACCGGAGCGCCGACACGCGCGAGGCGCGATCCTGCGCAAGCGTGAGCGGAATGCCGGGACCGGGCAAGCGGCGGCTCTCGGCGAAGAAAATAATAGATGACGGCGGCGGCCGCCGCCGCAAGGACGACGCCGGTACACGAGCCAATCGGCGCACGTTCGGATTCTACGTCGATAGTGATTGTCCGCATTGCCATCGAACGCGCCCATGACCGCGTCGTACCCCGCCTGCGCGCCGTTGCGGAGGACAGCGGCGCGACGCTCGAGCTTGCTCACGACGGGCGGTCCGGGACGGAGGCCGAGCACCCGCGCGTGCTGCAGCGGGCCGCGGCCGAGCGCGATCTGTGAGAGCAGCGACGTGTACGGTCCGCCTCGCTCGACGTATTTCGCGGCGAGGTCCGGCGAGAGGCGTCGCAGCTTCGGCAGCACGAAGACGCGATCGAACGCCGTGACGGCGTGCGTCGTCCCGGCCGGCCGTGTCAGGAGCGCGAGGATGTGCGTGTGGCCGTCGGCCTCGGCGGCCGGCACGGGAATCGGCTCCGTGAGCGACGCATCGAAGTACCTGCCGCTGTCGTAGGCGACCGGCTCTCCGGCGACGATCGGCATGGCGGCGCTCGCGCGCATCGCGTTCAGGAGGCTCGTTCCGTCGCGAAACGCGCGCAGAATCACGCGCTCGCCGGTCGTGATGTCCGTCGCCAGCACGGAGAGCGGCGACGGCGACGCGAGGACCCTCGCGACGTCCAGCGGCTTGCGTTTCTGCGCGACCTCGTCGATGAGGAAGCCAAGGTCCACGATCGGCCGGCCCACGAGCGGCCGCCGCATGTTGATGAATCGCAGGTTGTTGATGTCCTCGTAGTAGATCGTCGTGCCCAGGGCCGCCTGGCCGGCGAGGAAATAGGCCGCGTTGAGCGCGCCCGCCGACGACCCGTACACCGCGTCGAATGCGTGCGTGAGTCCAAGCGCTTCGAGCGCCGAGACCATGCCCGCGGACACCACACCGCGCATCGCGCCGCCCTCGACCGCGAGCGCGATGCTGACGCCGTCGCCATGAGGCGCGCGGCTGCGCCGCGTCAGCCGGCTGCGAAGCAGTTCGATGACCGGCGCACGTTGCGCGTGAGACGTTTCACTTTGCACTTGTGAAGATGTTCTTCGCCATCTTGACGTGCACACCCAGGTTCGGCCGATCGACGAGCTGCGTGATGGCCACGTGCCCGGCGAGGCTCGTGAGTTGATAGGCCTGGTGCTTCGTGAGGCCCTTCGTGGCGGCGAGAAAGTCCACCATCTCCTGAATGGCGGCGGTCGTGGCGACCGTGAGGTCCGGGTCCGTCGCCATCGAGATGTAGTCCGTTGCCGTTTCCGCGCGCGGCCACGTGAGCTTCATGTCCTTGCGCACCGTCAGTTGCAGCCGGCCGCGAAGGGACGTCTCGATGGCCGTCTGATCGACTTCGCCGTCGCCCTGCGCCGCGTGGCCGTCGCCGACTTCGAACAGCGCCCCCGCAACGAACACGGGAATGTACAAGGTCGACCCGGCCACGAGCTCCCGGTTGTCCAGGTTGCCCGCATGCCGGCCGGGCGGATTGCTGCTGACGCGCCCGATCTCGGGCGCCGGCGCCACGCCCATGCTGCCGAAGAATGGCTTCAACGGGATGACGATGCCCGGCAGGAACTGCGCGGTCATCGTCTGGCGATTGAGCCGGAGAATCGTCTGGCGCTGCGTCTTGTCGCAGTTGGCCGGGATGAACCCGCTGCACCCGTTGTAGCCGTAGTCGATCGGCAGATCGATCGACAGCACTTTGACTTCGAGCACGTCGCCCGGCTCGGCGCCCTCGACGTACACCGGTCCGGTGAGAATGTGCCCGCCGGGACCGCGCCCTGGATGGCCGGCCGGAAACGCCTCGACCACCGCCTTGAGCGACGGCTGAATCTCCTCGTCCGCCACGCCAGCGCGCGTCAGCCCGGCCGGCGTGCTGGTCAGCAGCGTGTCCACGTCGATGATGTCGCCTGACGCGATTCGAAGCACCGGCTTCGCCTCGGACCAGTAGTAGCCGTACGCCACCGTCGTCGGCGTGGCTTCCAATCGATGGGTCCGCGGCGCCTGCACCGTGCCGGCCGGCGCCGCCAGGGCGGCGACCGCGAGAGCCGTGAGTGTCGTCGTGCGCTTCATGCGGGGATTGTACCCGCGGATCACTTGACCGGTTTCCGGTCGATGGCCCAAGATGCCAGTCAGGTCTCCGTCGCTCCAACGAAAGGACCAGGTCCCGTGCGAACCCTCCGGCTCCTCATCTGTTTGCTCGTCCTTGCGTCAGCGGCGCCGGTCCTCGCGCAGTCGCCCGAGGAGCGCGCCGCGGCCAGAGCGCTCGTCAGCAAGCGGGGCGACGCCGTCGTGACGCTCCTCGGCACGCTCAAGACCCGGATGATGTTCGGGGGCAAGGAGATGCCGGCGACCGAGGAGACGCTCGAGACCAACGGGACAATCCTCGAGGCGAGCGGGCTGACCGTGATTTCCCTCACCGCGCTCGAGCCCGGAAACCTTCTCGGCGGGATCATGTCGCAAGGCATGGAATCCGCGGGGATGGCCGGCATGAAGATCGATGCCAAGACCGAGGCGACGGAGTTGCGCCTCCGGCTGGCTGACGGCAAGGAAGTTCCGGTGCGAGTCGTCCTCCGCGACGAAGATCTGGACCTGGCGTTCGTGAGTCCCGTCGAACCGCTCGCGACGCCGGTCGCGTTCGTCGACGGCCCGAGCGGCAAACCGGCTCCGCTCGATCTGCTCGTCGGCCTGACGCGCCTCGGTCCGATGGCCGGCTGGAAAGTCGGCGCCACCTTCAGCTACGTCGTCGCGGTCATCGACAAGCCACGAACCGCCTATCTCGGCGGCGCCGGCCTCGGCGGCGCGGTGTTCGACGGCAGCCGGCCGCTTCGTCGGCATCAGCGTCATGTCCAAACGCCGCGGCGGCGGGCCGTCGATGTCGCTGAGCTCGATGCTTTCAGGCAACGCCGAGGCCATGGGCTTCATGCCCATCGTGCTGCCGGCCGACGATGTTCGTGAGGTGGCGAAGCAAGCTAAAAAATGATGACCGCCGAACCGCCGAGCGTAGCGAGGCGAGTGAGGCGCGCGAGCGGGGGTGGGGCCCCGCGAGCAACTGAAGTTAGATGACCATGACAGACAAACTCACCAAAACCGACGAAGAGTGGCAGGAGTCGCTGTCGCCGAAGCAGTACGACGTGCTTCGCTGTCACGGGACCGAGATGCGCGGCACCAGCCCGCTCAACCACGAGAAGCGGGCCGGCACGTTCTACTGTGCCGCGTGCCGGCAGGCGCTGTTCTCATCGGACACCAAGTTCGAGAGCGGCACCGGGTGGCCGAGCTTCTCTCAGCCGCTCGAGGGCGCCGTCGAGACCACGACGGATCGATCGCATCTGATGGTGCGCACCGAAGTGCACTGCGCGCGATGCGGCGGCCATCTCGGCCACGTCTTCGAGGATGGCCCGCGGCCGACCGGATTGCGATACTGCATGAACGGCGTCGCAATGACGTTTGAACCAAAATGATCGATCGAAGTAACATCGATCAATCGATCAAAGTACTGAAAAAGATGACCGCCGAAGGCCGAGCGTAGCGAGGCCGTGAGGCGCGCGAGCGGGGGTGGGGCCCCGCGCGCAACTAAGAAAGATGGAACGCAATGGCACTGTTCGCAACGAAGAAGATGACGCTGCCGACCGCCGACGAAGCGCTCACGGGCCGTGACGCGCGCATGCCGGTGCCCGACCGGCACGCCGTGAACGGCGCGCCGCTCGAACCGCCGTTCCCCGCGGGGATGGAACAGGCGGTGTTCGGGATGGGGTGTTTCTGGGGCGCGGAACGCAAGTTCTGGCAGAGAGACGGCGTGTTTACGACCGCTGTCGGGTACGCCGGTGGCGCCACGAAGAATCCGTCGTACGAAGAGGTCTGCTCGGGCGGTACCGGGCACACCGAGGTCGTGCTCGTCGTGTTCGATCCGGCCAGGGTCAGTTACGACGATCTGTTGACCCTGTTCTGGGAGAACCACGACCCGACGCAGGGGATGCGTCAGGGCAACGACGTCGGCACGCAGTATCGATCGGCGATCTACGTCACGTCCGACGCGCAACGCGCCACGGCCGAACGGTCACTCGCGTCGTACCAGGCGCAGCTCGCCCGGCATGGCTATGCGCCCATCACCACCGAGATCCGCGACGCGCCGCCGTTCTATTACGCGGAGCCGTACCACCAGCAGTACCTCGAGAAGAATCCGGGCGGCTACTGCGGGATCGGCGGTACTGGAGTGAAGTGCTAACATCCAGTCGTGCTCCGCAGCCTCACATGTCTCGCATTCGTCGCTGCTCTTGTCGCCCCAGCCGCCGGACAGACGGCCGGGGGAGCGGCCGCTCCCGCGACGTCCGATCGCGCGGTCGTTGACCGGGCGATTACCGCCGTCTATCCCAGCCTCGTTCGGATTTCGGTCGTCGCCCTGCAGTGGGCAGGTGGGCGCGAGCTGAAGCTCGAGGCGTCGGGAAGCGGCACGATCGTCACGGCGGACGGCTTCGTCGTCACCAACCATCATGTCGCCGGACGCGTGCAGCGCATCGTGTGCACGCTGCCGACCAACGAGGAGATTCCCGCCGATCTCGTCGGCACCGATCCGCTCTCGGACATCGCGGTCCTGCGACTGAAGCCCGAGAAGCCCCGCACGTTTACCGCGGCGCGCTTCGGGAGCTCCGCGACCCTCCGGCGCGGCGACGTCGTCCTGGCGATGGGCAGTCCGCTCGCGTTGTCGCAGTCGGTCACGCGCGGCATCGTGAGCAACAAAGACATGATGATGCCGCAGGCCTACGGCAACGCTCTGGGGCTGCTCGACGGCGAGGACGTCGGGTCGATCGTCAAGTGGATCGGCCATGACGCGGCGATCTACCCGGGTAATTCCGGCGGTCCGCTCGTGAACCTCGCGGGCGAAATCGTCGGCGTGAACGAGATCAGCTTCGGACTGGGCGGCGCGATCCCGGCGGATCTCGCGAAGTCCGTCTTCGAGGCCATCAGGCGCGACGGCCGTGTACGGCGGAGCTGGATCGGCATCGAAGTGCAGCCGCGCGTCTCGGGGCAGAACGACTCGGGCGCGTTGATCTCGTGGGTGACGGCCAGGTCGCCCGCTGAAGCCGCCGGCGTGAAAACGGGCGACATGCTCGTGCGGGTGAACACCGCCCCGGTGGACGTGAAGTTCGTGGAGCAGTTGCCGGCCGTCAATCAGGTGCTGCTGGGTCTTGCCCTCGGCAAGCCCGCGACGATCGTCGTCCGGCGCGACGGAAAAGAGCAGACGCTCAACGTCACGCCGCTCGAGCGCCCCGTGGCGTCGTCGCTGCCCGCCGAGCTCCGGCCGTGGGGGGTCGTCGGCGCCAATATCTCGGCCTCTGAGGCGCGCGAGATGGGCCGCGCGACTACCGACGGCGTGCGCGTCGCCAGCGTGCGTCCCGGCGGTCCGGCCGATCAGGCGAAGCCGTCCGTCTCCCGCAACGACGTCATCATCGACGTCGACGGGAAGCCCGTCGGCTCACTGACGGATCTCGAGTCGCTCACGCAGGCAGCGCTGGCAGCGAAGACCAAGGCCAGCGTGCTCGTGACGTTCGATCGAGGACTCGAGCGGCGGATGACCGTCGTGGAAATCGGCCAGCCGCGGGTCGACGAGCAGGGCGCCGAGGCGAGCAAGGCGTGGGTGCCGATCAACATCCAGGTGCTGACGCCGACGCTGGCCGAGCGTCTCGGCCTCAAGGGCAAGACCGGCGTCCGGGTGACCCGCGTGCTCGATTCGGCGACGCCGTTGCGCGTGGGCGACCTCATCCTCGCGATTGACGGCGAGCCGGTGCGGGCGACGGCGCCGACCGACGAAGAGGTCTTCACCGCGGCCATCCGGCGGTACCGGATCGGCGCGAGCGTCACGCTCACCGTGCATCGCGGCAGCGCCGACATCAGCCTGCCCGTCGTGCTCGGCACGAGCCCGCGACTCGCGCGCGACATGGCGCCGTACGTGGACAACGATTTCGAGTTCCGCGCGCGCGACATGGCGGCCTCCGATCAGGACGATCCGCGGCTGGCAGGGCAGAGCGATCGCGGCGTGATCGTCGAGTCGGTCAGTCAGGGCGGCTGGGCCGCGCTGGCGCGGATGCAGGTCGGCGACATCATCCTCGCCGTGGACGGCCAGGATGTCACCACGGTCGACGTGCTCGGGGCGCGCATGAAGGACGTGCTTGCGCGCAAGCCGGCGGCGGTCGTCTTTCAGGTGCGGCGCGGGATTCGCACGCTGTTCATCGAGATCAAGCCCTCATGGCGATAGGACCTGTGCGAACGCTCCCGCTCCTGCTGGCCGCCGCCGGTCTGGCCCTGGCCGCACCGGCGCGCGCGCAAAGCAACGAAGACCGCGCGGTGGCCCGCGATCTGATCTCGAAGCGCGGCGACGCCGTCGTGCTCGCGCTCGCGACGCTCAAACAGCGGACGAGTGTTGGGGGTCGGGAGCAGTCGCAGGACCGCCAGATGCAGGCGCAGGCGACGATCATCGACGCCACCGGGCTCGCCGTCATGGCGCTGTCGGTCATCGAGCCGAACGACGCCCTCGTGCGGCGGCTTGGCGGCCCGGGCGCGCAGGTGCAGATCGAGACCACCGAGCTGCGCATGCGTCTCGCCGACGGCCGCGAGATTCCGGCGCGGGTGGTGCTGCGTGACAGCGACCTCGATCTCGCGTTCCTCCGTCCCGTAGATCCGCTGCCCGCCCCGCTCGCCGCGGTGGACACCTCCGTCGCCAAGCCCTCGCTGATGGATCTCGTCATCGTGCTCTCGCGCACGGGCGAAGCGACGGGCTGGCGCCTCATCGCGGCGTTCGGCTACGTGCAGATGACCGTCGACAAGCCCCGGCTGTATCACGCGATCAGCGCCGGCAACACTCCAGGCGCGCCAGTCTTCGATCACACCGGCAAGCTGATCGGCATCGTGCTCGGCGTCGGCGGATCGCGCTCCAACCCGTTTCCCGCGGTGCTCCCGGCCGACGACATTCGCGAAATCGCGAAACAGGCCAAATGACACTTGCATTTTCGATTTGACGATTGACGATTTGCGATTTAGAGCGTGCTTGTCATTGCTGAATGCCCTAAATCGAAAATCGAAAATCCCCAATCCCAAATGCAAGTGTCACTACGGGAGCCCCAGGCTCTGTCGCAGAAAGGCGGCGATGTGCCGCATGATGCGGTTCGTCACGCTGCCGAACGGCTCGTCGGTCGTCAGATACGTCCACGTCGCACCGCGCTGGCGAGTGCCGCCCTCCTCCGTCGAGACGCTCGCCAGTCGCAGCGCGACTTCGTCGTCGATCGAGCCCTGCATCTCTTCGAACATCGCGTGCACCTGGCGCAGGTAGTAACCGAGCGGATCGCCGTAGCCCAGCGAGATCCATGGCGTTGCCGACCTGAGCTCTTTCACCGCCGCGAGGTAGTCGGACCAGAGATCGTCGATGACGTCGAGCCGGATCGAGCGCGCGCCGTCGTCGGCCTCCGATTCAAGGATGTCCTGGCGGCGCCCGCGCATCTCGAGGCGCTGTCCCTCGATCACCGACTCGTATTTACGCAGGAAGAGGCGGATGTCGAGGTTCTGTCCCTCCGCAATCCGCTGCAACTGATCCGGGTCGGACTTGGGCATGCCGTCGCTGTACTTGATCACCAGCGGATCTTCGCGCGACACGAAGAAGCGCGAGCTGCCGGGGTCGCCCTGACGGCCCGCCCGGCCGCGGAGCTGATGATCGATCCGCCGGCTGTCGTGCCGGTTGGTGCCGACGACGTGGAGGCCGCCGAGAGCGGCGACGCCCGGGCCGAGGCAAATGTCCACGCCGCGGCCGGCCATGTTCGTGGAGATCGTGACCGCACCGCGTTCGCCGGCACGCGCGATGATGGCGGCTTCCTCCGCCTCGTTGCGCGCGTTCAGCACGTGATGCGAAACATCGGGGAGCGCGCGGCTCAGCCGCTCGGACTCTTCGACGCTCGAGGTGCCGACGAGCACCGGGCGGCCGCTCGAGTGGATCTCGCGGATCTCGCCACGGACGGCCGCTTCCTTTTCGGCCTTGGACGTGAAGAGCTGGTCCACGTGATCGGTCCGCGCGACCGGCCGATGCGTGGGAATCACGGAGAGGTCGAGGCCGTAGATGTCCCGGAATTCCCCGGCCTGCGTCGCAGCCGTGCCCGTCATGCCGCAGACGCGCGGATAGAGCGCGATGAGGTGCTCGATCGTCACCGATCCGAGCACCCGGCCCTGGACCTGGCGGCGCACGCCCTCCTTGGCTTCGAGCGCCGTCTGCAGACCGGCGGGCCAGCGCCGCTCCTGCACGATCCGGCCCTTGAATTCATCCACCGGGCGCACGGCATCGCCGGAGACGACGTAGTCCACGTCGCGCCGCAGCAGCACATGCGAGTGGAGGGCGTCCTGCACCGCTGAATGACGAGTCAGGTTCTCGGCGTCGAACAGGTTCTCGCAGCCGAGACCGCGTTCGACGAAGGTGACGCCTGCCGCAGTGAGCATGACATTTCTCGACTGCGCCTCGAGCGTGTAATGACGTCCCGGCAGCAGCTCCCGGACGATCCGATCCGCCTGCGTGGCGACATCGTCCTCGCGCGACGCGCCGCCGGCGATCACGAGCGGAAGGCGCGCCTCGTCGATCAGGATCGAATCGGCTTCATCGACGACCGCCGTCGAGAACGGACGATGGACCTGTTCGTCCAGGCGGAGCGCGAGCCCATCGCGGAGATAGTCGAATCCGACTTCGTTCGCGGTCGCGTACGTCACATCCGCCCGATACGCCGTCCGGCGCGCCTCGGCGGTCATCGTCTGATCGATCGACGCGACCGACAGGTCCATCCAGCGGTAGATGCCTCCCATCCACTCGGCGTCGCGCTTCGCGAGATAGTCATTCGCGGTGAGCACGTGGACGCCGTCGCCGCCGCGCGCGTACCACACGACGGCCGGCACCGCGGCGAGCGTCTTCCCCTCGCCGGTCTGCATTTCGATCACTCGTCCGCCGGCGAGCTCGAGCGCGCCCAGGATCTGCTCGTCGAACATCTGGACGCCCAGCACGCGTGACGCGACGACCGCCGTCACGGCCACGACGTCCGGCAGCGACGAGGCCACTCGCGCCGTCTTCCTCAACTGCACATCATCCATCCGGGCGTACTCGGCCCGCCGGTCGTTGACTTCACGAACGGTCGGCGCGGACGCCGGCCCGCGCTGAAACATCGAGCGCAATAACGAACGCATAGCAACACCTCCACGAAAAACCCAGAGCGGTACGACAGGTACGTTGGGTACGGCGGGTACGTCAGGTACGCGTCGGAGGCGGTCGCTGGAACAGTTGGTGGGCGAGCCGAACGGGTCGGGCGGGAGACTGGGAGGGAGTGTGAAAGACGACGAGCGCCCGGCCGGGGCGCGGCGCGCGCCGGGTCTGCCGCACGGTCTCGGGGCGCGCTTCGTCGCCGGCGTACCACGCGCAGGTCGTGACGAGCCGCGTCGACTCGGTCGCACGTGTTGGCGCGGCGAAGGTGCCCGAAAACACCAGCATCGCCGCGACGATCCACGCCAGGCGCAGGCGCATAGACACGGATACTACACGGGTAATGGGGCAATGAGGCAATGGGGCAATACTGAATGACCCGGCGCCATTGCCCCATTGCCTCATTGCCCCATTGCCTCATTACTCGTAGAATCCCCCTGGTCTTCCCCCAGTTGAACCCGTACCCAAGGAGCCGTGCTTTGATGCGCACCAGCTTGAAACTCGCAGCCCTCCTCGCGTTCGTCGTGGCGTCGGCGTCCGTTCCGTCCGCCGCGCGCCTCGTGGCGCCGGCGACCGGGCCGTCGCTCACGTCGATTGGGCCGCTGGCCTTCGGGCCCGGCGGAACGCTCTTCGCGGCCGATCGCCAGGCCGCGACGATCTTCGCGCTCGACCTCGGCACCCAGGCGTCGAGCGGCGCCCCGGGCACCAAGGACGTCCCCGGTATCGATCAGAAGATCGCCGCGCTGGTCGGCACCGCTGTCGGCGAAATCGCCATCACCGACATCGCCGTCCACCCGAAGTCACGCAACACCTTCGTCTCGGTGATGCGCGGCCAGGGCGCCGCGGCGCAGCCCGCGCTGTTCCGCGTCGACGGGGTGGGCCGGATCGATCCCATCCCGTTCGAGCCGCTGACATTCACGAGCGTGGCGCTGCCGAACCCGCCGGCCGCCGCCGCGACCGGCCGGAACAGCCGCGCGTCGTCGGTGACCGATATGGCGCTCGTGAACAACCGGCTCGTCGTCGCCGGACTGTCGAACGAGGAATTCGCGTCCAAACTCTGGTCAGTGCCGTTTCCGTTCACGACGGCCGATCGCGGCGCGAGCGTCGAGATCTACCATGGCAACCACGCCGCGGTCGAAACGCGCTCGCCGGTGATGGCGTTCGTGCCCTACTACATCGACAAGCAGCTCAACATCGTCGCCGGCTACACGTGCACGCCGCTCGTGAAGTTCCCGGTCGCGGGCCTCAACCCCGGCGAGAAGCTCGTCGGCACGACGATCGCCGAGTTCGGTAGCGGCAACCAGCCGCTCGACATGTTCGTGTATCAGAAGGACGGCAGGGACTACGTCCTCATGTCCAACTCGCGCCGCGGCGTGATGAAAATCCCGACGGCGCCGTTCGGCGCGGCGCAGGGCATCACGACGCCGGTGCGCGAAGGCACGGCTGGCGTGCCGTTCGAGACGGTCGCCTCCATGACCGGCATCGACCAGATGGATCTGCTCGACGAGCAGCGCACCATCGTCATCGTGCGAGCGCCGGACGGCGCGCGCAACCTGACGGCCGTCATACTGCCCTGATGAGACAGGACACCCGGAGTCGTTATCGCGAACGCACACGACTCCGGGTGTCTTTGATCGCCGCGCTCCTGGTCTCTGCCTGCCGCGCTGCTGTTCCCCCCGGCCCGCTCGACGTCGTCCTCGTTACCGAAGCCAATGCCCCCGCGCTGATCCGTGTCACGGGTCTTTCGTCGGAGGAGCTGGCACGGCTTCGAAGCGCGTCGCGAACAGACGATGAGTGGCGGGCGTTGCTGGTTGCGAGAGTTGCCGGGACCGACGTGCCCATTCTCGGCCGCTATCACGTCACCGACGCGGCCCTCGAGTTCCGTCCGGCGTTTCCATTCGATGCGGGACGCGCGTACTCCGTCCGTTTCGAGCCGGCCAGCCTGCCCGATCCACGCGACGCACCGGCCATCGAGAAGAGCGTCGCGCTTCCGGCGCCCGCCAAGGCGCCGGCGACAGTCGTGAGCGCGATCTATCCGACGTCCGGCACGTGGCCGGAGAATCTGCTGCGGTTCTACATTCATTTCTCGGCACCGATGTCGCGCGAGAGCGCGCTGGGGTTCGTGCGGCTGCTCGATGACGCCGGCCGCGAGGTGCCCGACGCGCTGCTCGAGCTCGACGTGGACTTCTGGAATCCGGAGCACACGCGCTACACGGTCTTTTTCGATCCCGGCCGCGTAAAGCGCGGCCTTCGCCCGAACCTCGAACTGGGGCGCGCGCTTCGAGCGGGGCGGCGTTACGCGATCGAGGTGCAGGCCGGCTGGCGCGACGCGCAGAGCCAGCCGCTGAAATCGACCTATCGCCACGAGCTCCTGGCGGGACCCCCGATCGAGCTGGCGCTCGCCACGCGCGACTGGCGCGTGCAGGCGCCGGCGGTTGGCACGCGCGGTCCTTTGACGGTCGTGTTTCCATGGCCGCTCGACCATGGGCTGCTGCAGCGGGCCGTCGGCGTCGCACGGCCCGGCGGGATGCCGCTGGCCGGCGAAATCCAGGTCGATGCGGGCGAGACGCGGTGGAGCTTCATTCCGAGCCAGCCGTGGCAACCCGGCGCCCACGACCTCGTCGTGCTCACGCTGCTCGAGGACCCATCGGGCAACAAGGTCGGCCGCGCGTTCGAGGAGGTCGCCGATGTTCGTGCCGCCGCGCCAGGATCCGGTCCCGGAGCGGCTCACGCTCCCGTTCGAGATCCGATGAGGGCGTCCGGGTACCTCATCGTACCTGTCGTACCCGGGGCGAATTAGTGCTACATTGATGTTCCCTTTTGAAGGAGATTCGATGGCCAAGACTGCAAGGAAAGCGAATGCCGCGTTCATGAAGCCTGTTACTCCAAGTGCGACGTTGTCGGAAGTTGTCGGCAGCAAGCCCATCCCGCGGACCGAGGTCACCAAGAAGCTCTGGGCCTACATCAAGAAGAACGGTCTGCAGGACAGCAAGAACAGACGGATGATCAAGGCCGACGACAAGCTGAAGGCAGTATTCGGCGGCAAGTCCACGGTCAACATGTTCGAGATGACCAAGCTCGTTGGGAAACACCTGAAATAGAAATTATCAAGGAACATCGATCCATCGATCGAAGTACGGACTGTCCGGCGCATGGAAGAGCGCGGCGTAGCTCTTCCGTACTTTGATCGATGTTCCTTGTCTCGATGTTACTTGCTGTTGGGCCCGTACAATACACGGCCCGGGCGCGCCGCGGTCATCGCGCCGTTCTCGTAGACCACCTGTCCGTTCACGATCACGACCACGAAGCCTTCGGCGTACTGGTGCGGCTGGTCGAACGTCGCGGTGTCGCGAACGCGTCCCGCGTCGAAGACGGCGACGTCCGCCTTCATGCCGGCGCGCAGCACGCCGCGGTCCGCCAGGCCCAGGCGCGCCGCGGGAAATCCCGTCATCTTCCGGACGGCGTCTTCGAGCGTGAGGACCCGCTTCTCGCGCACGTACATGCCGAGCACGCGCGCAAAGGTTCCATAGCTGCGCGGATGCGGATTCGCGCGGCCGAACGTCGGCACTTCGCCGTCTGAGGCCACCATCGTCGCCGGGTGCCGCAGGATCCGCACGAGATCGTCCTCGCTCATCGCGTGGAAGATGCCCTGGCAGCCGCCCTGCTCGACGATCCAGAGCGTGGTGTCTGCGGCGTGTTCGATCGTCGGCTCGAGCCCGCGCCGGCGCGTGGCGTCGGCGAGCGTCTTGCCGTTCAGTGACGGATCGAAGCCGCAGTTGGCGAACTGCACGTTCTTCGGATCGCCGCCGCCACGCTCGTCTCGAATCATCATGGCGCTCTCGGCCGCGATCTTGGCCCTCACCGCCGGGTCCTTGAACCTGGCGCGCTGCGCCGTCTGACCGCCTTCGAGCGCCCAGGCCGGCAGAAGCGCCGACGAGATACTCGTGCTGGACGCGGTGTAGGGATACTGATCGATCGTCACGTCCACGCCGCGGGCGCGCGCCTCGTCCACGAGGCGCAGCATCTCGACGCTTCGGCCCCAGTTCGCCGCCCCGATGACTTTCATGTGCGTCACCTGCGTCGGCAGACCGCCGAGCTCCCCAATCGCGATCGTCTCCCTCACGCTCTCGAGAACCTTCGAGGCGTCGTCACGCTGGTGCGAGGCGTGCACGCCGCCGTAACGGCCGGCGACTTTGGCCAGCTCGACGACTTCCGCCGTCGGCGTGAAGGTGCCGGGCACGTAGAACAGGCCGGTGCTCAAGCCGAAAGCGCCGTCCTTCATGCCCTGCTCGACGAGCGCCTGCATGCGTGCGATCTCTTCCGGCGTCGCCTTCCGGTCGGCGCTGCCCACGACTGCCGAGCGAATGGACCCTTGACCGATGAGGCTCGCGATGTTGAGGGACTTCGCCAGTTTGTCCATCTCCGCGAGGAACGGCCCGAGCGGAACCGCTGACGAGCCGTCCGGTCCTTCGATGACCGTCGTCACGCCCTGTCGGACGTAGTTCGGCGCGGTCGGCACGGTGTTGATCCCGCGCCGCGCGTGCGTGTGCGTGTCGATGAAGCCTGGCGCGACGATGGCGCCCGCCACGTCGATGACGCGCGCGGCGGCCGCGTCGATGACCGGCGCGATGGCGACGATGGTGTCGCCTTTGATGGCGACATCGGCGCGATACCACGGGTTGCCGGTGCCATCGACGACGCGGCCGTGACGAAGGAGCAGGTCGTACGGAGGCTGCTGGGCGACCAGCCACGCCGTGGAGAGCAGGACGCCGCCCAGTCCGAGCGCAAACCGGAGGTGATGGCGCATGGTCCTATACAATTAGCATCGATCCATCGATCCATCGATCAAATTGCGGAAGATCTTTCCGGCCGCGTCTCGAGCCTCAGCGTTTCTTCACGCCTTGCTCACGACGGCGGGCGGTCGTTTTGCGACTATCCTCTCTGCGGCCAGCGTCAGGCCGCGAGAGGAGCGCAGACATGAAACGGGTGTGGTTTGCGATGGCGTTGGCCGTGATCGGTTCGGTTCCAGCCGCAGCGCAATCGAACGATTCAGGTCCGTTCGTGACGGTCGGGATTTTCGCCGGCATCGATCGGTTCTCGCACAGCGTCACGACTCAGCCATCCGGCAGCGGCGAAACGCCGAATCTGAGCGGGACGACTGGAGGCGGACTCTTCGGGATGGGGACGTTCCTGGCGCCGCGCTGGAGCGCCAGCGTCGAGTTCGCGTTCAGCACCAGTACGGAAGGGACGGCCACGCAATCGGGCCAGTCGGTGAGGCAGACCCTGCAGACGCGCTCGAGGACCGACCTCGGCTCGGTCCTGCTCGGCTACCACCACACACCGAGCGGCAAGATTCAGGTCGGGATGTTTGCGGGCCTCTCATTCGTGCGTCAGAGTACTCACAGCGAGATTGACACGGTCTTCAGCCCGCCGTTGCCGATTCCACCCCTGACGCCAACGCACACCGAAACGGACGCCATCATCTACCGCAGCGCCGCGACCGTCGGGTTCGACGTCGCCATTCAGGCGACCGCGACGCTGGCCATCGTCCCGACCGTGCGCGCGCACGTGATTTCTGGCATGTGGAGCATTCGGCCAGGGGTCATGGTGCGGTGGAGATTCTGAGGCAATTAGCATCGATCCATCGATCCATCGATCGAAGTAGATCGCTTGTCTAAGAGCGAAGGACGGATCCAGACGCGGCCAGCAGGCTCTTTCCGTAATTTGATCGATGGATCGATGGATCGATGCTAATTTCAAGTGATGCACGTGGCTCCCAACGTGCCGTCACGGAGAGGAGCCTCCATGCTTACTGATCTCCAGAAGCGCAAGATCTCCAACCTGTTTGCCGTCCATGACCTCGATCGCGATGGCGTCCTGCACCAGCAGGATTTCGACGAATACACACGACGAGTCGCGAGCACCCGGGACTGGAAGCCCGGATCGCCTCAGTACGACGAGGTTCGGTCGCGGTTCATGACGTTCTGGACCGGGCTCGCCGCCAGCGCGGACACGAGTCACGACCAGCGGATCACGATCACGGAATGGCTCGACTACTGGGACAAGATCCTGGCCAAGCGCGAGCTCTATGACAGCATTCCGCAGCCGATCGCCGATTCGATGTTCCACCTCCTCGATCAGAACGGCGACGGCCAGATCACGCTGGACGAGTACTCGACGATCTACGAGGCCGGCGGACTTGACCCGAAACAGGCGAAGGAGGCCTTCGCGAACCTGGATCTGGATCACGACGGCCGCTTGTCCATCGACGAGATGATGACGCTGCTCGGGCAGTTCTTCCGGAGCAACGACGCCAAGTCGCCGGGAAACTGGCTCTTTGGTCCCTTTTGACCGCATCGATCGAAGTACCATCGATCCCTCGATCGAAGTAGATCGCTTGTCTAAGAGCGAAGTACGGATCCAGACGCGACCAGCAGGCTCTTTCCGTAATTTGATCGATGGATCGATGGATCGATGTGAATTGCTGATGTTATTTGCCCGTGATCATTCGCAGCAATTTCGTCACGGGATCGTAGAAGCGATCGACCACCCGTTCCTTGAGCGGGATGATCGCGTTGTCCGTGATCGTGATGTGCTCGGGGCAGACCTTCGTGCAGCACTTGGTGATGTTGCAGAAGCCGATGCCGAACTGGTCCTTGAGCTCGGGGACGCGATCGGCGGTGTCGAGCGGGTGCATTTCCAGCGCGGCGGCGTGCACGAGGAACCGCGGGCCGATGAACTCGCTGTGCTTGTGGTGATCGCGCAGGACGTGGCAGACGTCCTGGCAGAGAAAGCACTCGATGCACTTGCGGAATTCCTGCACGCGATCGATGTCTTCCTGCTGCATGCGCCAGGTGCCGTCCGGCGCGTCGGGCGGGCGAGGCGTGAAGGCCTTGATGCGCTTCTTGACCTCGTAGTTCCACGAGACATCCGTGACGAGATCCTTCAGATGCGGGAACGCGTGCATCGGCTCGACCGTGATCGGCTGATCGACGGGAAGCTGATCGAGCCGCGTCATGCACATGAGCTTGGGATGCCCGTTGATCTCGGCGGAGCACGAGCCGCACTTGCCGGCTTTGCAGTTCCAGCGGCAGGCAAGATCCGGCGCCTGCGTGGCCTGGATGACGTGCACGGCGTCGAGCACGACCATGCCCTCGCTCACCTCGGCCTGGAAGTCCTGGAAGCTGCCCTGGCCGGCCTGGCCTCTCCAGAGGCGGAACGTGCGCGTCGCCATGGCTACTTGTTCTCCTCGATCACCTGCGTGAGCTCAGGCGGCAGCGGCGTGAGCGGCACGCGCTTGAGCGCCATGCCGCCGTCGCGGCCTTTCTCGATCACCAGGTTGAACGTGCTGAACGCCTCCGACTTCGCCGGGTAGTCGTCGCGGAAGTGCGCGCCACGGCTCTCCTTGCGCTCGATGCCGGCGCGAGCGATCGCCTCCGAGACGGTCAAGAGGCTCGGCAGATCGAGCGCGGTGTGCCACCCGCTGTTGTACTCGCGGTTGCCGCCGATGCCGGCGCGCGCTGCGCGCTGCCACAGCGCCCCCAGCTTCACGAGCGCCTCCTGCATCTCCGATTCCTGCCGCACGATGCCGACGAGGTTCTGCATCATGGCCTGCAGGTCGTGCTGCACGGCATAGGGGTTCTCAGCCGATGGACCGCGGTCGAACGGTTCCAGCGCCTCGGCCGCCGTCACGTCCACCTGCTTGTCGTCCACGCGCGTCGCGCCGTGCTTCTTCGCGAACCCGGCCGCGTGCTCGCCGGCCAGCTTGCCGAAGACGAGCAGGTCGGAGAGCGAATTGCCCCCGAGGCGGTTCGCGCCATGGAGGCCGGCTGCCGCTTCGCCCGCGGCGAAGAGGCCGGGCAGCGTGGACATCTGCGTGTCGCCCTCCACGCGGATGCCGCCCATCGTGTAGTGGGTCGTCGGCCCGACTTCCATCGGCTCGGCCGTGATGTCGAGGTTCGCGAGCTGCTTGAACTGGTGGTACATGCTCGGCAGCTTCCGCTTGATGTACTCGACCGAGTTCGGCAGTTTCTTCTTGATCCACGCGATGTCGAGGAAGACGCCGCCGTGCGGACTGCCGCGGCCGGCCTTGACCTCGCGGATGATGCAGCGCGCGACGTGATCCCGCGTGAGGAGCTCGGGCGGACGGCGCGCCGACTTGTCGCCCTGCGTGTAGCGCCAGCCTTCTTCTTCGTTGTCGGCCGTCGAGCTCCGGTAGTTGTCCGGAATGTCGTCGAACATGAACCGGCGGCCTTCCTTATTGAGCAGGATCCCGCCCTCGCCGCGTACGCCTTCAGTGACGAGAATCCCCTGGACACTCGTCGGCCAGACCATGCCCGTCGGATGAAACTGGATGAACTCCATGTCCTGGAGCGCCGCGCCGGCGTGGTAGGCGAGCGCGTAGCCGTCGCCCGTGTATTCCCAGCTGTTGCTCGAGATGCGGTACGCCCGGCCGAGGCCGCCCGTGGCCATCACGACCGCCTTCGCGCGGTAGACCTTGAATCGGCCGCGCTCACGATCGTAGGCGAGCGCGCCGGCCACGCGGCCGCTGTCGACGAGCAGCGAGATGACCGTGTGCTCCATGTGGACATCCATCCCTCGATGGACGCCGTGATCCTGGAGCGTGCGGATCATCTCGAGGCCGGTGCGGTCGCCGACGTGCGCAAGACGCGGGTAGCGGTGGCCGCCGAAATTGCGCTGAAGGATGCGGCCGTCCTTCGTGCGATCGAAGACGGCGCCCCACGCCTCGAGCTCGCGGACCCGCGCCGGCGCTTCCCTGGCGTGGATCTCGGCCATCCGCCAGTTGTTCAGGTACTGCCCGCCGCGCATCGTGTCGGCAAAGTGCACGCGCCAGCTGTCGCGATCGTCGACGTTCGCGAGCGCCGCCGCCATGCCGCCTTCCGCCATGACGGTATGCGCCTTCCCGAGGAGCGACTTCGTGATGACGCCGACGGTCACGCCCTGCGCGGACGCTTCAATGGCCGCGCGCAACCCCGCGCCGCCCGCGCCGATGACGAGCACGTCGTGATCGATGACAGGAAATTCCATCAGATGAGCCGCAAATCCGTCCAGACCCCCATGGAGCACATCCGGACGTACAGGTCCGTGAAGCCGACCCAGAGCAGACTCGTCCACGCCCATTTCATGTGCCAGCGATTCAGACAGCTGACGCACTTGTACGCCGTCTGACTGACCGGTCGGCCCGCGAGCGCATCCCGGACACCGCCGACAAGATGTCGCAGCGAGTGGCAGCCGAGCGTGTAGAGCGCGATGAAGACGACGTTCGCGGTCAGGATGATCGTGCCGACGCCGATGCCGAACTCCGTCGGCGCCCCGGCGACCATGACGTTCGTCCCGATCGGGAACCACATCGCCTTCCACGCGTCGATGCCGAGGATCACGATGAAGATCAGCGCGAAATACAGCGCGTACCGGTGAATGTTCTGGATGACGAGCGGGAACGATCGCTCACCGAGATATTTCTTGCGCGGCTCGCCGACGGCGCAGCCGGGCGGATCGGCCCAGAAGGCCTTGTAGTAGGCGCCGCGGTAGTAGTAGCAGGTGATCCGGAAGCTCAACGGGAAAATCAGGATCAGCACGGCGCCCGAATAGTGGAGGAACGACGGCCACCAGGTCGGAATCTCCGGGCCGCCGAACACGCTGTGCGACGACGGTCCGAACAACACCGGCGAATACATCGGCGACAGATACGGCCCGGACTCGTAGTGCGCGTTCTGATAGCCCGCCCAGGTCGAATAGATGATGAATGCGAGGAATACGAGAAACGTGACGAGTGATTCCCGCCACCAGGTGTCCCGGCGCGTCGTCTCACCAAACCGACGCACGGGCAGATACGCACGCGCTTCCGCCACTTTCCAGCCTCCTCGGGCCGGCCAACGATTGCGGACATCTTATCAAGGGGCAAAGGTGGGGGGACTGTGATAAGCGCGAATGATCCTCGTGGCGCGGCTCGGGTTGTGAGCCGCGATCGTTGGCGGCCCGAAGCCCGGGCCGCCCTACGCCAGCCGCGACCGCATCCGTCCGTACCCGAAGTACAAACCGACGCCGATCGCCATCCAGACGCCGAGCCGCGCCCAGGTCGCAAACGGCAGGCTCAGCATCAGCGCGAGCGAGACGATCGCCGACGCCATCGGCACGAACGGGACCCATGGGGTTCTGAACGGGCGCGGCAGGGTCGGCTCCGTGCGGCGCAGCACGAGCACGCCGAGGGAGACGACGACGAAGGCGAAGAGCGTGCCGATGCTGACGAGCTCGCCGAGGACCGTGATTGGCGTGAAGCCGGCGGCGACCGTCACGACGATGCCGGTCACGAGCGTGGACAGGTGCGGCGTATGAAACCGCGGATGAATCCGTCCGGCCCACTGAGGCAGCAGGCCGTCCTGCGCCATCGACATGAAAATCCGAGGCTGCGCCAGCATCTGGACGACCATCGTCGACGTGAGGCCGGCGACGATGCCGACCTTGACGAGCGTGGCCATGACCGACATCAGCCCGGCCCAGGCGGTGCCGGCCGCGGCGACGCGTGCGTGATCGACCGCGACGGCCATCGGCGCCGGTCCGCCGAGCTTCGGGTACGGCACCAGGCCGACCATCACGGCCGACACCAGCACGTAAAGAACCGTGCAGATCGCGAGGGAGCCCAGAATGCCGCGCGGCATGTCGCGCTGGGGATTCTTCGCCTCCTGTGCGGCAGTCGACACCGCGTCGAAGCCGATGTACGCGAAGAAGATCACCGCTGCGCCCCGGGCGATGCCGGACCAGCCGTACTCGCCGAACGTGCCCGTATTCGCGGGAATGAACGGCGTGTAGTTCGCGCCGTTGACGAACGCGACACCGGTGACGATCACGAGAAGGATGATCGCGACTTTGATCACGACGACGACGGCGTTCACCGCGGCCGATTCCTGAACGCCGCGGACGAGCAGCGCGGTCACGAACACCGCAATCAGGACGGCCGGCAGGTTGAACACGGCCGTGACCGTCCCGCCGCCGGCGAGTTGGACGACGGTGCCGGGAGCGGCGCTGACCGCCGCCGGGAAGTGGATCCCCACGTCGGCCAGCAGACTGATGACGTTGCCCGACCAGCCGACGGCGACCGTCGCCGCGCCGAGCGCGTACTCGAGAATCAGATCCCAGCCGATCACCCAGGCGACGAGCTCGCCGAGCGTGGCGTAGGCGTAGGTATACGCCGAGCCCGCGACGGGAACCGTCGACGCGAGCTCGGCGTAGCAGAGCGCGGCCAGGGCGCTCACGACCCCGGCGATGAGCATCGAGATCACGATGGCCGGACCGGCGTTCGCGGCGGCCGCCTGGCCCGTGAGGACGAAGATCCCGGTGCCGATGATCGCGCCGACGCCGAGCGAGATGAGGTTCACCGGCCCGAGCACGCGCCGCAGGCCGTGCGCCGACGTCCGTGCCGTCAGTTCGGCAATCGGTTTGGTTCGGAGGATCGACATGAGGCGGCGACGGTACGTCGGCCCCGCTGGGAGGGGCTATCCCGGGGCCTTCGGGATTCGGCACGTGCCGGGTTCCGGAGGTTCCGGAGGTTCCCCGGAAACCTTGCCCTCTGGCTATAAAAACATGATATCGTATGTTTATGCCAAAGACGGCGCTCTCGATCACCCTGGACCAGGACAACCTGCTCTGGCTTCGGGCGCAGACCGCGGCGGCGAAGGGGAAGAGCCTGAGCGACACGCTCGATCAGCTCGTCACCGCGGCGCGGCAGGCCGGACGGGTGGCCGACGGCGCCATCCGGTCCGTCAGCGGCACGATTGACATCACCGACGACGACCCGGATCTCGCCGGCGCAGATGCATACGTGCGGGGCCTGTTCGACCGATCGGCCCGTCAGCCGTGGCTCGCGAGAGAGACGGGGCCGGCGTCGCGCGTCGCGCCCGCCGGCCCCGCCGGCGCCGCCGTGGCTGACGCCGTCACGGACACGCACGCGCTGATCTTCCACGCCGTGGGCGGCGGCCGGCTCGGGCCGAAGGCGCGCGCCCAGTTCGACGCGTGCGAGCGGCGCGACGCCATCATCTACGTGCCCGTGCCGGTGATCTGGGAAGTGAGCCTGCTCGCGCGCGCGGTCCGCATCAACCTGCGCCGATCGGTCCGCGCGTTCTTTGGCGATCTCTTCAGCAATCCGGCGTATCAGCCGCTCGACCTGACCGCGGCGCACGTGCTCGACGCCGACGAGCTGCGATTCACGCGGGATCCGTTCGACGCGCTCATCTGTGCCGCCGCGCGCGACCTGTCGCTGCCGCTCGTCACCCCAGACACCGTCATCGCCCGTTCGGGTGTCGTGAGAGTGGTGTGGTGATTCCCACCCTGAGTGTCGCGTCGAGCCGGTACGCGTGCCGTACCGTCGCAATGACGCGCTCATCGACGAGGCGTCCGCGCATCGTGTGCATGTGACGGGCCGCGAGATTGGTGAGCTCGGCGCGTTCTGCGCCCGCCGGGCCGATGCGCGCGCCGAGCGCCAGCACCGGGACGCCGCCGCCGTCCGACAGTCGATCCGCAATGAGCGCCGCCCACGAGTCGATTTCCTGGGATCCGGCACGGAGCGCCACGATGCCCTGGTCGCCGTTGACCAGGCGGCCGGAGAGCTCGGCCCCGCCGGACGTCGGGAAGAGGACGAGGTCGAGCGCGTCGGCCACGTCGCGGCGCTCCCCGTCGCTGTCGGCCACGGGCCAGACGCGGCGCGGGGCGGGCGGCAGCACCGCGTCGAGACGGCGGGAGAACAGCCGATCGCAGAGCGCGGCGATCGCCGGCACGACGGTGGCCGTGAGATCCGATTTGTCCATGACGTCGCGCGGATCGAAGCCGGCGTCGAGCAAATCGCGGCCGAACGTCGCCGAGTAGCCGCGCTTGTTCGAGAGCAGCCGGACGAGCGGCACGCGATCGGGGAACATGCCGCGGACGGTGGCGGCCAGATAGATCGACTCCCACCATCGATCCGGCGGAAGAAACGCGAGCGTCTCGAGCTGGATGTCCTGAATCAACACGCCGCCCGGGCGCAACAGATGACCGACGAGCCGCCCGTAGGAGGCCGCGTCGATGAGATCGCGAGGCTCGATTTCCCTGACGCGATCGCGCGCCGGGGCGCGCGCGGCGACCTGGAGACCGGGATACTGCTCGAGCCATTCGGAGACGATGGCGTCGGTGTCGGGACCGCGCCGATCCAGCGCGACGACCGTCGTCCAGCCGAGCAGATCCGGACGCGTCGCCTGGAGGGCCGCGAGCAGGTCGCTCGTGTGATACAAGTGATCTTCCACGAAGACCAGCGGCCGCCGTTCGACGCCAGCAACGCCGAGCCACACCATGCCGTTCACATTATCGTCCCGTCGCCGAGCGGGCGTGTTGTATGCGGGCGTGATCCTGTTTCTCGCGCTCGCGGCCTTCACCGCGCGCTCGATCTGGATCGCGTGGCAGCAGCGCTCGGGTGAGGCCAGGGCCGAGGCGGTCCTCGATCTCGTCGGGCAGCGCACGCCGCTTCGTCCGACCGATGCGCCCGGCGCGATGGCGTGGCTGCGTCTCGAGCTGGAGAAGTACGGCCGGCATCTCGACGCGGAGCGTGCGCGGGTGTACCGCAGCCTCGCAGCCGAAGGCGATCACGCGCCGCAGGACTTCGAGCCGCTCGCCGACGCGATGCGCACGTCTCCGTCGAGTGAGGCCGACGAGGCGCGCGTGCGTTTCTCCGCGCCCGCCGACGCCCGCCTGCCGTCGCTTCGGCGGCAGCGCCTGATCGACTTCGACGGCCGCACGCTCGTCGTCACGCGGCGGCGCGCCGTGGACGAGCCGGGATCGGCCGATGAAGCCGCGTCCAGCCGATTCGTTCGGGCGGTCGTGCCCGCGCTGGCGAGGGCGAGGACCGCGATCGATCGCGCACTCGAACGGCGTCCGCTGCCGGTCGTGCCGTCCGATCGCGCACCGCGGCCGGTCCGCGTCTATGCCGTCGGCGAGGACGGCACGCTCGTCTCGGCGCCGTGGGACGATGCCGACGAGTCGCAGCGGGTGCCGGCGCCCGAATTGACGCTGCTCGCCGCCCGGCCCGGTCTGCCGACGTTCGCGCCGGAAGAATTCTTCTTCAAGTTCGACGTGGACGACCGGACCGACCGCGCGGTGTATTCAGGCTTCTATCTCGACCTCGGAGGCCGTGGCCTCGTGTCGACGTTGCTCCGCCCCGTCACGACGCGCGACGGGCAGCGCGCGGTCATCGCGCTGGACCTGGCGTTTGCGATCGACTGGCAGTCGGTCGCCTCGTCCGTCTCGGAGCCGGTCGTCGGGTCCGCGGTCCGCGTCCCCGATGGCGGCGCGTCCTCGTGGAACACGTTCGAAGCCGCGCTCGGGTCGAACGCCGCGCCGGCGCTTCGATCGATCGTCGCCGACCTCGCCGCGCGCGATCGACGAGCGGGCGTTCCACCCGATCCGTCGCCGCTTCGTCACGGCCTGGTCGAGGGCCGGGGCGCCGTCGCCGCGTTTCACGTGTCGGACGCGACCTGGCTGTTGATGCTGTTTCCCAGGACGGCGCCGGCCTTTCCCCTGACGGCGGTGGCGCTGCTCGCCGGCCTGCTCGCGCTGCTCCTCGGCGGCTTCGAGTTCAACCGCCGCCGCGCCGAAGACGAGCGCCGGACCGCCGAGCGCGCGCTCGCCGAGAAGCAGAACCTGCTCAACACCATGCAGGTCCCGCTCGTCGTCGTCGATCCGAACACCGACGTCATCGTCTCGTCGAACCGCGCCGCCGACGCGATTGGCGTGCGTGCCGGACGCCGATTCGCGGATCTCGTGTGGCCCGAGCCGCGTGCCCGCGCGCACTACGAACGGATGCAGGTCGCGATCGCCCGAGCCACGCCGCGCCTACGGCGTCCCGGTCGGCGTGCCGAACGAACAGGGCGCGCTCGTCGAACGCTACGCCCTCGTGCGATCGGTCGCCGTCACCGCGCCGATTGAGGCGCTGGCTGCTGACGAACGGCATCGCCTCGGCGTGCTGTTTCTTCTCGAGCCCGACGCCGACATCGCGCTCCTTGCAGACGACATCGACCGGCGCGCGCACCGTGACGAACGGCGCCGGCTCGCCGGCCTGCTGTCACACGGCGTCGACACGCTGGCGCGCGTGCTCGAGCACTGTCTGCGCGAGGGACGCACCGATGCCGACGCGCGCGAGTTCACCGCGTGGCTCGCGGAGTATCTCGAACGCCGGATCACGGTCTCGGCCTGGCTGCTCGATCACTGGGACGCCGCGCCGCCGCTCGCGCACGACAGCGTCGTGGACGCGCAGCAGGCCCAGGCCACACTCTCCCGATTCGGCAGGATCTTCGAGCACGTTCGCAGCGACCGGGAACTGCGCGGAAGACTGCACTTGAACAACGGCACGCTCTCGGCGCCCGCACCCGGCAAGCGGGTACTCGACATCGAGATCGACTGGCCCCCGTCGTTTCAGCTCACCTGTCCCGTCCGCGGCGGCTTCGGCTGGTTCCTCGGCGAGGTGCTCACCAACGCGGTGCGGCATGGCGCACCCGGCACCGTCCCGCACGTGTCCATCGTCTGTGACCGCATCCGGAAGGAGCTCGTGTTCCAGGTACAGAACGAGACGCCGCAGACCTCGCAGGAATCCATCGATGTCGAGGGGGATGCGTATGGCGGGCTGTCCCTCCTGCGGGCGCTCGCGCGACTGTTCGACTGGCGCGACCTGACATTCACCCGCGGGCCCGGACGGTTCGTGGCATGCTGGCGCGTGCCGTTCAGCGAGCGTCCGCGCAGCGGGCAGCCTGACTGACGCTGACCGCCCGCAGGCGAGCGTAGCGAGCCGGCCGCGGGCGCACGAAGAAAAGATGAACGCCGCCAGGCCGAACGTCGTGAGGCCGCCCGCGCGGCGCTGGGTGGGCCGCCTTCGCGCCGAAGGCGCTTCGGCGAGCTGGCCGAAGCCTTGGCGGAGGCCAGGCCCCACGCGCTAAAAAGAAAGACGACATGATCTACCGTGAATTCCGTCCGTCCCCGGCGCTGAACGGGCTCGTCGACCGCCTCTGGTGGCTCGAGGGCCCGGCGGAGCTGATCGGCGCCGAGCCGATTCCGCCCGACGGCCGCACCGAGATCATCGTCCATGGCGCGGACGCGTTTGCAGAATGCGATGGATCGGGCGCATGGCGCGTCCAGGACCGCGTGCTGCTGGCAGGTCAGGCGACGCACGCGGTCGCCGTTCGTCCACGAGGCTACGCGCGGCTCGTCGGAGCGCGATTGCATCCGACGGGCGCCTTTGCACTTTTCGGCGTGCCCCAGGACGAGCTGACCGACTCAATCGTCGACCTCAAACTGATCGATGCGTGTCTGGCGCGCGCACTGCGAGACGACGTGGCCCCGCGCGAGCAGGGCAGCGACATGATTGCGGCCCTCGACCGCGCGCTCGTGCGCGCGGCGCCGCCGCACACCGCGGCGTCGCCGGCCAACGACGCCGTCGCAATGGCGATCGGACGCCGCGGCCTGATGAAGGTATCGGAGCTCGCAGACGTGCTCGATCTCAGCGCCCGCCAGCTCGAGCGCGTGTTTCAGGAACGCATCGGCCTTCGCCCGAAGCTGTTCCTGCGCGTCCTGAGATTCCAGGAGGTCCTGCGCAGCCTCCGCGACGGCACGCCCGGCACGTGGGCCGATGTCGCGGCCCGTCACGGCTTCTACGACCAGGCGCACTTCATCCGCGACTTCAAGGAATTCGTCGGCGAGTCACCCGGCGCATGGAACATCGGACCGGAGAGTCTGGCGGCGGTGTTCAGCGGCGTCAGACGAGGACCAGAGCCCTGCTGATACTTGCATTTTCGATTTGCGAATTGCGATTGACGACTTAGAGCAGGCCCTAAATCGAAAATCGAAAATCCCCAAGTCGAAACTGCGAACGTCAGAACTCGATCAGGAATCCCGCCGAAGGCACGAACGGAATCAGCTTTTCCCCGTATCCGACCGCCTCGAGGTTCGGCCGAATCGAGCCGTCCGCCTGACCGATGTTCTCGCGCCCGAGCGCGTTCATGAGCTCGACGAAGACCGTCAATCGCGACCGGCTGAACGTGAACGTCCGGTTCACGCGCAGGTCGAGGCGCGCGTAGACCGGCAGCCTGACGAGGTTGCGTTCCGAGGCCAGGAACAGCTGCTCGCGTTCCCCCTCGAAATACCCGACGAGCGGGAAGTTGCTGCCGACGCGGAGCTTCGCGCCGAGCGTCATGCGGTACGACAGGCGCTGCAGTGCGAACACATTGAGCGTATGCCGCTGGTCGAGATCGGCGTCGAAGGACTCACCCGAGACGGTGTCACGATGCTTCGTGTGTGACCACGTGTAGCCGACCCATCCGGTCAGGCTCGACGTCGCGCGCCGCATCAACACGAGGTCCACGCCGCTCGACGTGCCGTCGATGGACCCGCGATAGACCGGAAACGTGCTCGCGGGAATCCGGACGTTCCGGACCGGATCGAGCCGATCCTCGCCGACCCTCCGGACGACGTCGGATTCGTTTCGGTGGAACCCGGTGACGCGAAGCGACGTGCTCGTGCTGAACTGATGCGTCACGCCGAGGTCGGCCGCAAAGGCGCGCTCGGGGCGAATCGTCTCGCCGCCGGCCAGCACCAGCGCCGGATCGTAGAACTGGACGGAGCTGCCAAGCCCGCCGCGGACCGTCGTCTTTCCGAACCGCCGCTCACCCAGCACCCAGGGTGAGACGCCAGCGCCGGTCGCCAGCGTGCGGGACGCCACGCGGAGCCCGAGCGTCAGTCCTGCGACATCGTTCCGCCGGCTGACCTGCCCCCACCCGGCAAGCAGCGTCGTGACCTCCGAGATGTCGCGCTCGTTGCGCAGCCGAATCTGCTGGCCCGCCGCCGACCGTCGTGAAGTCCCGGAGGATCTGATTGAGGCGATAGCGTTCGTCTCGGGCTCCGGCCTCGAGCGTCCACTGCTTGCCGAGCGCATAGGTGAAATCCACGCGCGCGACGATCGACTGCGTGTAGCCGCGCGCAAGCTCCTGCGTCAGCCGTCCGCGGTTGTTGAAATCGCTGCCGACGAACGACACGCGCTCGGTGAGCGCCCAGCGCGCGCCGGTCGATCGCCACGCTGCCGAAAACAGGCCGGTGTTGGCGGTCGCGTCCCTGAGGCTGTTGGCGCCGCCGGCGTCGAGCTCCTGGTAGCTCGTTCTGCCGCCCAGCGCGAGCAACTGGAACTGCTGCCGCGGCGTGACGTCGTAGACGAGCTTGGCCGTCCCGTCCACGAAGCCGATCGTGCTGTCCGTCTCCGGATCGAGCTTGCGGATCAGCCAGTCGAGATAGCTCTTCCTCGCCGAAAAGAGCCACGATCCCCGCTTGCCGCGCCCGACGGGGCCCTCGGCGATCGCCGACGCGCTCGTGCCGCTCACGGCCGCGCGCAGCGCCAGCCGATCGCGCGTGCCTTCGCGCACGTCGAACTCGAGCGTCGCGCCGATCCAGTCGCCCTGCCGCAGCGGATGCGGGCCCGCCAGCAGCGAACCGTGACTGACGATGTCCGTGTTGATCATCGCGATCGACCCGGTGTCTTCCGTCCCGCGCACGGAGTGCAGCAGCCACGGCGTGGAGGTCGCGTCGATGACGACCCCGACGTGCCGGTAGGCCGATCCGCGCACCGAGAACTCGGCCAGGAAATCGTCCCCGGCCGCGACACCCGGCAACGCCTGCATCGCCCGCATCGGGTCGTCGGTCGCCACGCCGCGCAGATCGGCGAGCGCCGCGGAGCCGAGATCCATTTGCGATGACACGCCAAGACTCGACGGCTGGGAAATGTCGGCCGCGACCATGACGGTTTCCTGATACGTTCCGGTGCCCTCGGAGAGCGGGATCGTGAACTCCGCCACGTCGGTGCGCGCGTCGATCTGGCGGCGCACGAAGATGAAGCCGATGGTCGACACCGTGAGCGTGTACGTGCCGGGCGGGACGTCCTTGAACTCGAAGCGGCCGTCCGGCCCCGTGCGGACCGAGCGCGACAACTCCACGAGCGCGACCTGGGCGTCAGCGACGGGCCCCGTCGTCTTCGCGTCGACGACCGTCCCGCGGACGAGGAGCGTCTGCTGGCCGCCCGACAGGAGCGCGACAAGACACCACGCGGCAGCAGGCATCAGCCGGCCTCGACGAGATCGTCGACACGACCTCGGAGGTCGTCGGTACGATCTCCGGTAGCAACGATCTCCGAGGTCTTCGGGGGTCGCGAGAGATCACCGCCCGAGAGCAGCTCGTCCGTCACGTAGTCGAGCGCGGCGTCGTCCGTCCGCGCGAGCAGCGCCTCGAGCGGGCTTCGCGGCACGAACGACGATTCGCGCTGCTGCATCGTCGGCCACGTGCCGTCGGCCCGTCGCGGCGCATAGCGGCACCAGAACCCGGCGTGCCAGCGCAGGAACTCGCGCAGTCGCGTGCGGCCGTATTCATCCAGTTCGGTCTCGTCCGGACGCCGCCAGTGCGCGCTCGCAAGCTCGACGTAGCGCCGGTAGATCGCGAGCCGGGCCTCGGCGGAGATGTCTTCGTAGCCTGACGCCGCTTCCCGAAAAATCCACGGCTTGATGAGCGCGCCACGCGCCGTCATCACGGCGGTGCAGCCCGTCGTGGTCAGCGCGCGCTCGATCTCGTGGGCAAAGAGAATGTCGCCGTTGCCGATGACCGGCACCGGCACGGCGCGAGCGACTTCGCCAATCGCGTCCCAGTCCGCCGGGTGTCGATACCGGGCCTCGCGCGTGCGGCCATGCACGGTGATTGCGGCCGCGCCGCCGTCGACCACCGCCCGCGCAAGGTCGAGGTAGTTCCGTTTCTCGGCCGTCCAGCCGAGCCTGAATCTTCACGGTGACGGGCACGGTCACCGCCGCGCGCATCGCTTCGACGATGCGCCGGACGCGGCCGGGCTGGCGGGCGAGCGCCGCGCCCAGGCCCTTGCGCGTGAAGTGATCGATCGGACACCCGAGGTTGAGGTCGACGAAGTCCGCGCCACGCGCTTCGACGAGCGCGGCCGCCCATGCCATCTCCTCGGGCCGGTTGCCCGCGAGCTGCACGCCGAAGCACGGCTCGCCGGGTGCGCGGCGAATCAGCGCGAACTCTCCGCGCCGCCGCTGCTTGAGCCGGCGGGCGACCACCATCTCGCTCACGAGCACGCGCGCGCCAAGCTCGATACACAACTGCCGGTACGGCAGGTTCGAGCCCTTCGTCATCGGCGCCATGACCACGGCGTCGAGCGCACGGCGAGAGACATGCGCCCATCTATCGGCAATCGGGCCATGGGCAATCGGGTAATGGCGGACACATCGGCAATGGGCAATGGAAATCGTCAATGGGTAATGGCAATGGGTAATGGCAATGGGTAATGGAGTGGATCGGTCATGGGTCTCGATCGTCAATCGAATCGACAATCGATCGCAATGGACCTGCTCCCCATCGATCCGTTCGTTGACGGCATCGTCGCCATCGTGCGGCGGCACCGCGCGGCCGTGGTGACGGCGGCGCCGGGGAGCGGGAAGACGACGAGAGTGCCGCCGGCGCTGATCGAGGACGGTCCGGTGCTGCTGCTCCAGCCGCGGCGCGTGGCTGCGCGGGCGATCGCGCGTCGCATTGCGACCGAGCGCGGCTGGACGCTCGGGCGCGAGGTCGGGTGGCACGTGCGTTTCGATCGACACTTCGCTCCCGACACCCGCCTGCTCGTGGCGACCGAGGGCATTCTGACGTCGCGGCTTCAGCAGGATCCGCTCCTGTCCACATTTCGCACGATCGTGATCGACGAGTTTCACGAACGGAGTCTTCACGCCGATCTGGGCCTGGCGCTGGCGCGGCAGGCGTTCCGCGCCCGCGACGATCTGCGACTCGTCGTGATGTCGGCGACGATCGACACGGGACGGGTGGCCGCGTTTCTCGGCGGGTGTCCGGTCGTCGACGTCCCCGGCCGCATGTTTCCGATCGAGACGAGCTACCGTCCGAACGTCCCGCCGGATCAGGCGATTGCCGACGCGCTTGCGGCAACGTCCGGTGCGCTCCTGTGCTTCCTGCCGGGCGCGCCTGAGATTCGGCGGACTTCAGAGGCGCTGGCTGGACGGCTTCGCCAGGCCGCCGTGCCGGTCTCGCCGCTTTACGGCGGGCTGGACGCCGACGACCAGGACGCCGCGCTTCGGCCGACCGGCGGCCCGCGCATCATTCTCGCGACGAACATCGCCGAGACGACGCTCACCGTGCCGGACGTGACGACCGTCGTCGACACCGGCCTGCACAAGGTCGCGCGCTACGATCCGGACCGCGCAATCGACAGCCTCGAACTGGAACGCATCTCGCGAGGACTCGGCCGATCAGCGTGCCGGTCGCGCCGGGCGGACGCAGCCGGGCGACGGTGGTCAGGCTATGGGACAGCCGCGATCGCCTTCGTCCGCATCGCGAGGCCGAGATCACGCGCGTCGATCTGTCGTCCGCCCTCCTCGACGTGCTGCTGTGGGGCGGCGATCCCCGCACGCTCGAGTGGTTCGAGGCGCCGCCCGGCGATGCGCTCGACGCCGCGATCGCGCTCCTGCGGCGGCTCGACGCGATTGACGGCAGCGGCCACCTGACGAGGCTCGGCCGCGACCTGCACAAGCTGCCGGTTCATCCGCGTCTTGGCCGGATTCTGCTCGCCGCCGCCGGTGCGCCTGTCGCTGCACGCGCGTGCGCGCTGCTCTCCGAGCGCCATTTCGTGCCGCCGCGTCACGGCGCGACGCCTTGTGACCTGCTCGCCGCGGTCGATCGCGAGCAGGTGCTTCCACCGCATGTGCTCCGGGTCGCGACTGAACTGGGCCGCAGAGCGGCCGGTGTCCTCGGCAGCGCGACCGCGAAGTCGATGGACGAGACGGCATTTCGCCGCGCGGTGCTGGCCGGGTACCCCGACCGCGTCGGACACCGCCGCGCACCGCGAACCGATCGGTTCGTCCTCGCCTCCGGCACTGGCGCGCGCCTGGCCCGCGAAAGCGGCGTCCACGATGCGGAATTCATCGTCGCCGTCGACGTCACCGGCGGGAACGCCCCCGGCGGCGAGGCGCTGATTCGGCTGGCGACAAGCATCGATCGCGAGTGGCTCACGGCGACGTCGAGCGCCATCGACCACGTCCTCGATGCGGAGAGCGGGTCCGTACGCGCGGTGCGCAAGGAACGCTATGACGAGCTGACCCTGTCGGAACATCCCGTGCCACCGGATCCGTCAGTCGTCCAGACGTTGCTTGCGGCGGACTACATCCGGCGCGGTCCGCGCGAGGTCGACGTCCAGCTGCTTCGCCGGCTGGAGTTCGCCGGCGTGAACGTGACGTTTGAAGATCTGGTCAATCGATCGACGCACTCGGCGCGCCGCCTCGCGGACATCGATCTGGAAGCGACTCTGGCGCAGGACGTCCGGCGCACGCTCGCGACCGACGCGCCGGTGATGTTGCCCGTGCCGAGTGGCCGCGACGTCCGGCTGGAGTACCGCGAGACAGGCGGCGTCCATGCGGCGGTCAAGCTGCAGGAGCTCTTCGGCCTTGGCGAGACCCCGCGAATCGGGCGTCGCCGTGTGCCTGTGACGTTCGAGTTGCTCGCGCCGAACGGCCGGCCCGTGCAGGTGACGACCGATCTGACCAGCTTCTGGACACGCGGCTATCCGGAGGTCCGTCGCGAGCTGCGCGCGCGCTATCCGAAACACCCATGGCCCGAGGATCCCTGGACTGCAACACCGACACGGCGGATCAAGAGATCCGAAGTAATGGAGCGCAATGAGGGCACTGAGGGCGATGGGGCAATGCGCGTCAGACGTCGACCTCGCCGCCGGGGTGCGTCGTTCTGTTCGGCGATGAGCTCGGCGCGGATGGCCTCCCACTCGACGAGGCGGCTCTTCGGCACGGTGGGGAACTGCAAGTCGAGCCCGTCGAGCGCGTCGCCGATGATCTCGGCCACGGCCAGCCTCGTGAACCACTTGTTGTCGGCCGGCACGACGAACCAGGGCGCATGGGTCGTGCTCGTGTGCCGGATCGCGTCCTCGTAGGCGGCCATGTAGCGATCCCAGTGCGCGCGCTCACGCACGTCGGCGGGGGAGAACTTCCAGTGCTTCTCCGGTTCGTCGAGTCGTTTGAGAAACCGGCGGCGCTGCTCGTCCTTCGAGACGTGCAGGAAGAACTTCAGGACGAGCGTGCCGTTGTCGTGCAGGTAACGCTCCCAGTGTCGAATCTCGCGGTACCGGCGCGCCCAGATGCCCGGGCCGCGAGCTTCGGCGGGGAGCTGCTGCCGCGCGAGGATCTCCGGGTGGACGCGCGTGATCACGACCTCTTCGTAGTGCGATCGGTTGTGGATGCCGATCCGGCCGCGCTCAGGCAGCGCCTTGACCGACCGCCAGAGATAGTCGTGGTCGAGCTCTTCGGCCGACGGCGCCTTGAAGCTGAAGACCTGACACCCCTGAGGGTTCACGCCGGACATCACGTGCTCGATCGTGCCGTCCTTGCCCGCGCCGTCCATCGCCTGAAAGATGATGAGGACGGCCCAGGTGTTCTGGGCGTAGAGGCGTTCCTGCGCGTCGTCCAGACGCGCGACGCCGTGTTCGAGCTCCCGCTTCGCACGCGCCTTGTCGGTGATGCCGGCCGTGTCTTCAGGATCGAGCCGGGCGAGCGAGAAGCGCGCGCCCGGCTTCACTTGAAAGCGTTTGGTATAGTTCATTTCCGCGCTGTTCCATGCTACCGCCTTCGTATCCTCAACAACACGGGCACGCCGAGCGAATCGAGCTGGCCACCGACCGCACCCTTCGGGCGCGGAACAAGCCCACGTACCGGCTGGCGCACTGGCCGATCTGGATCTGGGTCTTCTTCATCGCGCCGGGCCCGGTGACGTTCGACTTGTTCGCGCATGGGCCGGATCGAGCCATGACGTTGTGGCTCCTGGCCGTGCTCGCGGGCACGGCGATCGCCGGATGGTACGGACAGCTTCCCGGCGTCGAGCCGGCGCCGTACATCCTCCGGTTCAGCGAAGACCGTCCGAACCCGCTCTATCGACGCATCTGCTATACCCTCGCGTGGAGCGAGATCGTGAGCTACGCGTTGCTCAACACGATCGGGCTCGTCGATGCCATCGTGAACGGCACCTGGCGCATGCGCGCGATTTACGACGCCTGGTACTTTCCGATCGCGATCACGATGTGGGTCCTGGGCGCGTTCGGGTGGCTGCCGCGCGTTCGACGCTCGACGAAAGGCGAGGGCAGGGAGCGACGGTATTTCTACGGATCGCTCTGGGCCGTCTGCATCGCGCAGCCGGTGCTCTGGTTCCTGTGGAAAGCGCTTCCGCTGACGCAGATGTTCGCCATCCTGAAGCTCGCCATTTTCTGGGCGGTCCTCCTCTACGTGGGGAACCTGGCTCGCCGCGGCCTGCTGCCGAGGACGCGGCCGATCCTGCCCGGCGAGATCGCGGTCTCCGACTGATCCGCGCCGATGTCCGGACTCCGCGATCGATTTCTCGCACTCGTCGCCGAGCAGGCGCCATTCGCGGTCGAGCTGGCAGCGGACGCGTTCGATCGCAGCGTGAAACGCTCGACTTCATCAGCCGACGCGATCGACGCGCTGCGCGCGCCGCTCAAGAAAGCTCTCAGCAGCGCGAAGTTCCCCAAGCTGTCGGCCAGGGTCGACGTGACGCCAGGCGTCACGGCGGCCACACGACTCTCTCAGGGCCTCGCCGCGCTCGTCAACGCGTGCGACGGATTTCTTCGCCGCGAGTCGATCGCGGCCAGCCTGACCGACGATGAGCGGCGCGAGATGTTACGGGGGATGCTGCTCACGCGCGCCGTGGACACCCGCCTGAAAGTGTTCTTCTCCGGGTCGGAAGTGCGGTACGGCGCCACGCCGTTTCAGGGGAAGGGCTTCCGATCGCTCGGCCAGGAAGCGATCTATGCGGCGCCGTTGCGGCTCCGGCGGGGGCCGGCGTTCCGCACGCCGGACGGGCGCTGGCACGGCGACGTCATCGGCCCGATCATCCGCGACGTCGGCGCCGCGCTGGCGATGCGGCCGGATTCGGCGACCGTCCGCATGGTGCTCAACGCGCAGATGGGCAAGGCGGGCCCGCCTATGGACGGCCGCGACCTGCACATCGGCGACTTCGACTGGGGCATCCTGCCGGCCGCGGCGCCGCTCGCCATCAGCAGCCTCACCGTCGCGGGCCTGGGCCTCGCGTTCGCGCGACCGTCGAGCGATCGCGTCGCGGTGTCGTTCATCGGCGAGGGCGGATCGTCGCTCGGCGAGTGGCACGAGGCGATCAACCTCTGCGCCGCGCGGCGCCTCCCCGTGATTTTCTGCGTCCAGAACAATCAGACGGCGCTCTCGACGCCGGTGACCGATCAGTCGGCCGTTCGCGTGTTCGCCGACAAGGCGATCGGCTACGGCATTCCCGGCGTCACGCTCGACGGCACCGATCCCGAGGCGATTGCCGCCGCGTTCGCCTGGGCGGCCGAACGGGCGCGGGCGGGCGAGGGCCCGGCGCTCCTCGAGCTCGTCTCGATGCGCATGTGCGGCCACGCGCATCACGACGACATGCTGTACCTCGGCAAGGATCCGCAGCCGTCCTGGGAGTATCCGCCGCTCACGCCGCAGGGCTACGCCGATCCCGATCTCTACGAGTACTGGAGCGCGCGCGATCCCATCCCGGCCTACGCCGAAGACGCTCGAAGCGCGCGGCCTCCTTCGCCGCGGCGATCTCCACCGGCTGAAGCAGGAGGTCGAGGCCATCGTCGAGGCGGAGGCGAAGGCGCTGATCGCCGCGCCGTGGCCTGACGGGGCCACGGTCACCGCACGGGTCATGAGCGACGATCCCGTCGATCGCCGGCGCGTCGAGGTGCTCGATCGTGACGCGAGCGAAGCGGCGACGCCGCCAGGGCTCACGGTCGAACAGGCGCCGCCGTTCGACAGCAAGGGCACCACGTTCCTCGACGCGGTCATGCAGGGCGTCGGCGACGCGCTCGCGGCCGATCCGCGCACGTTCGTGTTTGGCCAGGACGTCGGCGGCAAATACGGCAACGCGTTTCTGCTGCTGCGCCCGCTGCTCGCGGAGCACGCAGGTCGCATCATCAACTCGCCGCTCGCCGAGGGCGCGGTGCTCGGCGCCTGCATCGGCGCGGCGCTGGGCGGGCTGCGGCCGATTGGCGAGATGCAGTTCAACGACTTCGTCGCGACCGGCTTCAACCAGCTCGTCAACAACGCGGCCAAGATTCGCTACCGCTGGGGCGCCGACGTGCCGATGGTCGTGCGCATGCCGTGGGGCGGCCTGCGGCACGCCGGACCCTACCACTCTCAGAACACCGAGCCGTGGTTCTATCGCACGCCCGGCCTCAAGATCGTCGTGCCGTCAACGCCCGCCGACGCGCGCGCGCTGATGGCGTCGGCCGTGGCCGACCCCGATCCCGTCCTGTATTACGAGCACATCGCGCTCTATCGTGACCCGCGCATCAAACAACGTCTCGATCCGACCGCACCGGCGCCACTGCCGGTCGGGCGGGCGGCGCTCCGGCGCGCCGGCGACGATCTGGCGATCGTGTCGTACGGCGCGTACGTGCACGCGGCGCTCCGCGTCGCCGACCGGCTCGCCGCGCAGTCGATCGAGGCGAGCGTGCTCGATCTGCGCTGGCTGGCGCCGCTCGACATCGAGGCGGTGCTCGCCCTGGCCCGTCACACCGGTCGCGTCCTCATCGTCCATGAGGACTCGCGCACCGGCGGCATCGGCGAGTCGCTGGCCGCGGTGATTCAGGAGCGTGCGTTCGAATGGCTCGATGCGCCGGTCCGCATCATCGGCGCGCTCGACACTCCGGTGCCGTACTCGCCGCCGCTCGAGGAGGTGTTCCTGCCGAGCGAAGCGGAAATCGAACACGCCGCGACGCGGCTGGCGGAGTACCGACAGGAGTTGCCACGAGTGTCGTCCGGCTGGCAAGGCTGGGAAGCGTACGCCCCCTTCTACGATTGGGAAAACGCGCGCACGTTCGGGCGCCGTGACATCGCATTCTGGCGGCGGCTGCTGCGGCGCGAGCAGTCGCCGGCCCTCGAGCTGGGGTGCGGCACCGGCCGGTTGCTCCTGCCGCTCGCCCGGGCCGGTGCGGAACTGGCCGGGATCGATCGCTCGGAAGCGATGCTCGCGCGAGCGATGCGGCGCGTCCGCAGGCTCGCCCCCGCGGCGCGGCCGTCGATCGTCCGTGGCGACATCCGCGCCCTTCCGTACGGCGCCGGCCGCTTCGGGCTCGTCATCGCGCCGTACGGGATGCTGCAGTCGCTCACGTCCACCCGCGACCTCGACGCCGCGCTCGCCGAAGCCGCGCGCGTGCTGCGGCCCGCCGGGCTGCTCGGCGTGGATCTGGTGCCCGATCTCCTGACGTGGGGCTCGTACCGGCGCCGCGTCCGTCTCCGCGGCCGGCATCGCGGCGGGGGCACGCTCACCCTCGTCGAGTCCGTCCGTCACGATCGGAGACGAGGACTCACGATCTTCGACGAGGAGTTCGTCGAGCGCCGCGGGCCACGCGTCGAGCGCCGCCGCTTCTCACTCACGTTCCGCACCCTGCCGATGAAGTCGGTGCTGGCGCGCCTCGACCGCGCCGGCTTCGACGTCGAGGCGGTCCTGGGCGACTACCGGGGCGGGCCCTGGAACGCCCGGGCGGACGTGTGGGTGATCCTGGCAAGACGACGATAGCCTGCGGCAAGCGGAAGCTCTAAGTCGTCAATCGAAAATCGGCAATCCCAAGTGCGACGGTCAGGTTTTGGAAATCGGGCGCTTTAGCGCTAAGATCGCGAGTCCGCAACGTCGATCTTCGAAAGAGGGCGAGTCATGTCCGGCCATTCCAAGTGGCACACGATCAAGCACAAGAAGGGCGCGGCCGACGCCAAGCGCGGCAAGGTCTTCACGCGCATCATCAAGGAACTGACGGTCGCGGCGCGGAACGGCGGCGGCGATCCCGACATGAACCCGCGGCTCCGCACGGTCATCGCGGATGCCAAGCAGCGTCAACATGCCCGCCGACAACATCAAGCGCGCGATCCGCCGCGGCACCGGTGAAGAAGAGGGCGTCACCTACGACGAAGTGACGTACGAGGGCTACGGCCCCGGCGGCGTCGCGATCCTCGATCGAGACGCTGACCGACAACAAGAACCGCACGGTCGGCGAAATCCGCCACACGTTCACCAAGTGGGGCGGCAAGCTCGGCGAGCCGAACAGCGTCGCCCGGATGTTCAGCAAGAAGCGGCCAGATCGTCGTCGAGAAGGCGAAGGCCGAGCGAAGAAGCGCTGATGAACGCCGTGCTCGACGCCGGCGCCGACGACATGAACGACGACGGCGAGCGCGTGGGAGATCGTCTCGGCGCCGGACGCGCATCGGCGGTGCTCGAAGCGGTCAAGGCGCTCGGCATCGAGCCGGCGTCCGCGGCAGATCGCGATGCTGCCGAGCGACTACATCAAGCTCGAGGGCAAGCAGGCGCAGCAGATGCTGAAGCTGATGGAAGCGCTCGAGGACCACGACGACACGAAGAACGTCTGGTCGAACTTCGACGTCGACGAGAAGGAAATCGAGGCCTCGCTGGCGTGAGGATCTTCGGGATCGATCCCGGGTCCGTCCGCACCGGTTACGGCTGCGTCGACACCGACGGCAGCCGTCATCGCCTCGTCACGTGCGGCGCGATGTCGACCCCGGCCCGCGCCCGTCCTTCCCGATCGACTTCAGCTCATCCACGACGAGCTGATCGCGCCTGCTCGCGACGCAGCCGGCCCGACTGCGTCGTCATCGAAAACCTGTTTCACGCGCGCAACGTGCGAAGCGCGCTCATCCTCGGTCACGCGCGCGGCGTCGCCGTGCTCGCCGCCGTGCGAGGCGGGCCTGCCCGTCGTCGAATACACGCCGGCCGAGATCAAGCTCGCCGTCGTCGGCTACGGGCGCGCCGAGAAGGCGCAGATCCAGCAGATGGTGAAGCTCCTGCTCGGGCCTCGACGCGCCGCCGACGCCGCACGACGCCGCCGATGCGCTGGCCGTCGCGATCTGTCACGCGCACTCGCGCGGACCTGCCGGCGAGCCGGAGTCCGCCGCGCCGCGCCGCCGCGTCACCTGCGCAGCTGGCGCCACGTGAAGCTGTCGGATCTCGCGAGGCGCCAGGCGCCGTGATCGCGCATCTCACCGGGACCCTCCTCGAGAAGCACGTGCAGCGGCTCGTGGTCGACGTCGGCGGCGTCGGCTACGACGTCTCGGTGCCGCTCTCCACGTTCTACGCGGTCGGCGAGCCCGGCAGCCGCGTCGCGCTGCGCATCCACACGCACGTGCGCGAAGACGCGCTGCAGCTGTTCGGATTCGCCACGGTCGCTCGAGCTCACGTTGTTCGAGCGGCTGATTGCCGTGAGCGGCATCGGGCCGAAGGTCGCGCTGGCCGTGCTCTCCGGCATCGAGCCGGCCGAGCTCGTGCGCGCGATTCGTCGGCGCGGACGTCGTGCGGCTGACCCGGATTCCCGGCGTCGGCAAGAAGACGGCCGAGCGGCTCGTCGTCGAGCTGAGCGATCGACTGCCGCAGGTCACGGCCGCTGAACCGGATGCGGCAGCGGCTCCGCCGGGCGACGCCGACGTGCGTGACGATCTGTTGTCGGCGCTCGGCAATCTCGGCTATCAACGCGCGCGCGGTCGAGAAGACCGTGGACAAAGTGCTCCGCACGTCCGAGGCGCGCGCGTTCGAAGAGCTCCTGCGTGCGATACTTCGCGAGACTGTCGAGGATGACCGATCCTCGTCTCGTCAACGCGTCCCGTCTGGACGACGACGCGCAGTACGAAGCCGGCCTGCGCCCGCGGACGCTGAAGGACTACATCGGCCAGCAGCGCGTGCGCGAGAACCTCGACGTCTCGATCGCCGCGGCGCGCCAGCGCGAGCGAAGCGCTCGACCACGTGCTGCTCTTCGGCCCGCCGGGACTCGGCAAGACGACGCTCGCCTACGTCATCGGCAACGAGCTCGGCGTCACCGTCCGCGCGACGTCCGGGCCGGTGCTCGAGAAGCCCGGCGACCTGGCGGCGATCCTGACCAATCTCAAGCCGCGTGACGTGCTGTTCATCGACGAAGTCCACCGGATGAGCCCGGCGATCGAGGAGATCCTCTACCCGGCGATGGAGGACTTCGAGCTCGACATCATGATCGGGCAGGGCCCGGGCGCGCGGTCGGTCAAGATCGCCGCTGCAGCCGTTCACGCTCATCGGCGCGACGACGCGGGCGGGGCTGCTGACCGCGCCGCTTCGGGCGCGGTTCGGCATCGTCCATCGGCTCGACTTCTACGAGGAGGAGCGATCTGCGCGAGATCGTCACGCGATCGGCGCGCATTCTCGGCGTCGAGATCGCGCCGGAGGCCGCCGTCGAGCTGTCGCGCGCCGATCGCGCGGCACGCCGCGCATCGCCAACCGACTGCTGCGGCGCGTGCGCGATTTCGCGCAGGTGCGGGCGGACGGGCGCATCAGCGCGGAGGTGTGCCACGACGCGCTCGAACTGCTGGAAGTCGACGCGCACGGGTTCGACGAGGCCGACCGGCGTCTGCTCAAGACCATCATCGACAAGTTCGGCGGCGGCCCGGTCGGCCTGAACAGCCTGGCGGCGGCCATCGGCGAAGAGAAGGACGCGATCGAAGACATCTACGAGCCGTATCTGATTCAGATAGGCTTCCTCGATCGCACGCCGCGCGGGCGCGTGGCCACGGCGCGCGCGTACGAGTATTTCGGGCTGACGGCCCCGGGAAAGGATCGTCTGTGGTAAATGCGATGCGGCCGGTGAAAATCGCCGGGCTCTGGCCACCTATGTTCCACCGCGCGTGCTGTCGAACGCGGATCTCGAGCGGATGGTCGAGACGTCGAACGAATGGATCCTGCAGCGCACCGGCATCCGCGAGCGTCACATCGTCGAGCCCGGCGTCGCGACGTCGGACATCGCCGAGCCGGCGGCCCGCGGCGCGATTTGTGAGGCCGGCATCACGGCGAAGGACGTCGGATTCATCGTCGTCGGCACGACGACGCCGGACACGATTTTTCCGAGCACGGCGTGCACGCTCCAGGCGAAGATCGGCGCGACCGAGGCGTGGGGCTTCGATCTCGGCGCGGCCTGTTCGGGGTTCACGTATGCGATGACGATCGGCTACCAGCAGGTGGCGACCGGCGCCGCAGAGCATGCGCTGGTCATCGGCGCCGACGTGATGTCGAGCATCATCGACTACACCGATCGTTCCACGTGCATCCTGTTCGGCGACGGCGCCGGCGCGGCCGTGCTGTCACCCGCAGCGCCCGGTGAGCCGGCGATCATCGATTTTCTGCACATCACCGACGGCACGGGCGGGCCGGCACTGTGCATGCCGGCCGGCGGCAGCCGTCGTCCTGCCTCGCACGAAACGGTCGACCAGCGCCTGCACTACGTGAAGCAGGACGGCGCGACGGTCTTCAAATTCGCCGTCAAGATGACGGAAGAGATCTCGCGTCGCATCCTCGATCGCAACGGGCTCGCACCCACGGATCTCGACCTGTTCGTCTCGCACCAGGCCAACCGCCGCATCATCGAAGCCAGCTCCGAACGGCTCGGTCTGCCGCCGGAGAAAGTCGTCATCAACCTCGACCGGTTAGGCAATACCACCGCCGGCACGATCCCGCTCGCGCTCGCCGAGGCGCGCCGTGAAGGCCATCTCAAGCGAGGCGACCTCGTCCTGCTCGCGTCAGTTGGGGCGGGGTTCACGGTCGGGGCCGTCCTCCTGCGGTGGGGGATCTAGGGGCAGACACAGTCCTGGGGACAGAACACCCAAGTCCGGGGGATAGGAACGCCCACGCCGGCGACAAGAACGCCCAGGCCCGGGACCTTGAGCGCCGGTCAGGTCCAGGACTTCGAGCGCTTTCAGGCCCCGACCGCGAGCGCTTTCCAGGTCCAGGACCTCGAGTCCTTTCAGGCCCAGGACCTCGAGCGCGTTCCAGGCCCAGGACCTCGAGCGCGTTTCAGGCCCAGGACCTCGAGCGCCCTTCAGGCCCCGTTACCGACGTAGATCGCCGCCGATCGCGCGGGAAGTGAGACCTCGTTGCCGGGGCTGAGATGTCGCTCCGGTCCGTCCGGCTCGGCCGTGTCGAGGCGGCGGGCCCATCGAGTGGTGCCGGGCCGGTCCGGCAGGACGAACGGGACGCTTTCGGAGTGGGCGTTCAAGATCACGAGCACGGTGTCGCCGACCACAACCGTCCCCGTCTCGTTGCGCTCGAGAATGGCCTCGCCGTCGAGGAGCATGCCGATGGCCCGGCGGTTGGCGTCGCGCCAGTCGGCTTCGGTCATCTCGCCGCCTTCGGGCCGGAGCCAGAGCACGTCGGTGAAGCCGAGGCGGCGGCCTCGAAGAAACGTGCGGCGTCGAAGCACCGGTTGTCGCGCGCGCAGCGTTCCGAGCTGCGCCACGAATCGCAGAAAGGCCATCTCCTCGTCCGGGAGATCCCACAGCGTCCAGCTGAGCGGGGAATCGTGACAGTAGGCGTTGTTGTTTCCGTGTTGCGAGCGGCCGAGCTCGTCGCCGCCGCTGAGCATCGGCACGCCTTGTGACGTGAAGAGCGTCAGCAGGAAATTGCGGCGCTGGCGGCGGCGGAGCTCGAGGATGGCGGGATCGGCCGTCGGGCCTTCGACGCCGAAGTTCCAACTGAGGTTGTGTCGACTCGCCGTCGCGATTCGCTTCGCCGTTCGCGTCGTTGTGTTTCTCCTCATACGAGACGAGGTCGGCGAGCGTGAAGCCGTCGTGGGCCGTGACGAAGTTGATGCTCGCATGCGGCTGGCGTCCGGCTGGCCCGTAGAGGTCGCTGCTGCCGCCGAGGCGCGTGGCGAGCTCGGGCAGCATGCCCGCGTCGCCGCGCCAGAAGCGGCGCACCGCATCGCGATACTGCGCGTTCCATTCCGTCCAGCCCGGCGGGAAATTGCCGACCTGATAGCCGCCGGGGCCGACATCCCACGGCTCGGCGATGAGCTTCACGCGCGAGATCACCGGATCCTGCTGGATGACGTCGAAGAACGACGACAGCCGATCGACTGCGTAGAGCTCGCGCGCGAGCGCGGACGCCAGATCGAAACGGAAGCCGTCCACGTGCATGTCCTCGACCCAGTACCGCAGGCTGTCCATCATGAGCTGCAGCACGTGCGGCGACTGCATGTCGAGCGTGTTGCCCGTTCCGGTGAAATCCTGATACCGCGACGGCCGTCCCGGTTCGAGGCGGTAGTAGCTCGCGTTGTCGATGCCGCGGAATGAGAGCGTCGGCCCGAGATGATCGCCCTCCGCCGTGTGGTTGTAGACGACGTCGAGGATGACTTCGAGGCCGGCGTCGTGCAGCGTGCGCACCATCAACTGAAACTCGCGGGCCACCTCGAGCGGCGATCGCGCCGCGGAGAAGCGCACGTCCGGCGCGAAATAGGCGAGCGTGTTGTAGCCCCAGTAGTTGGTGAGACCCCGCGCCACGAGCGCCGCTTCGTCGGCATGCGCGTGGATCGGCATCAGCTCGATCGCGGTGACGCCAAGCGCCAGCAGGTGACGGATCACCGGCTCCGACGCGAGGCCGAGGTACGTGCCGCGCAACTCGAGCGGCACGTGCTGATAGAGCGCGGTCATCCCTTTGACGTGCGCCTCGTAGATCACGGTGCGGTGCCAGGGCGTTCGCGGCGGGTGATCCTCCGTCCATCGAACCGGCTCCGACACGGCGCCGAGCGGCGCGTACGGCGCGTTGTCGGTCAGCTCGGGCGGACCGTCGCCGGACGTACCGGGCGCGAACCCGTAGAGCGACGGATGCCAGCGCGGCGCCCGCCCGACGACGCGCGCGTACGGATCGAGCAGGACTTTCGCCGGGTTGAAGCGATGGCCGCGCGCGGGATCCCACGGGCCGAACACGCGATAGCCGTACAGCTGGCCCGGCCCGACGCCGGGCAGATACGTGTGCCAGATCCGATCGGTGCGCTCGGCGAGCGGGATGCAGATCCGCTCGCCGGCCGCGTCGGCCGAATCGAAGAGGCACAGATGGACGGCGGTCGCGTGCTCCGAGAACAGGGCGAAGTTGACGCCGGCGCCGTCCCACGTTGCGCCAAGGGGAGAGGGTGCGCCGGGCAGGGCATTCATTGGTGAGATTCTACTTATCGGCAATCGGGGAATCGGCAATGGGCAATGGCAGAGAAATCGGCAATGGATAATGGGAATCGGTAATCGGTAATGGGGGATGGGGTGCGCGTCTCCGACTTCGACTTCGAGCTGCCCGACGAGCTGATCGCGCAAACGCCGCGGCCGCGCGGCGCGTCGCGACTGCTCGTCGTGCGCCGGGACCCGGCGTCGTGGGAAGAGGCGTCGATCGCCGATCTTCCGCGCCTGCTCTCGCCAGGCGATCTCGTCGTGGCCAACGACACGCGGGTGTTTCCGGCGCGGCTGCTCGGCCGGCGCGATCCGAGCGGCGGGGCGGTGGAGTGTCTCCTGCTCTCGCGTGAGAACGAGACGACCTGGGAGGCGCTCGTGCATCCGGGCCACAAGCTCAAGCCGGGGGCGCGGATGATCTTCGAGGATGCCGATCGCGCGCCGGGCGTCCGACTCGACGCCGAAGTGCTCGAGCGCCGCTATTTCGGTCGCCGGCGGCTTCGACTCGAGGTCACCGGCGCCGCGGACATCGACACCGCCGTCGATGTGATCGGCCACGTGCCGCTGCCGCCGTACATTCATCGTGCCGACACGCTCGAAGATCGCGATCGCTACCAGACGATCTTCGCGACCTCACGCGGCTCGGTCGCGGCGCCGACGGCCGGCCTGCATTTCGATCCGTCGCTCGTCGCACGGCTCCAGGCCGCAGGCATGGGCTGGGCGACCGTGACGCTCCATGTCGGCTACGGCACCTTCAAGCCGGTGCGCGTGGACCATGTCGAGGACCATCAGGTTGACGCCGAACGATACGAGATTTCGCAATCGACCGCGGATGCCATCATTGCAGCGCATCAGTCGGGCCGGCGGGTGCTCGCAGTCGGGACGACGACGACGAGGACGCTGGAGACCGCGGCGGATGGACAGGGAGGCGTCCGCGCCGGCAGCGGCCTCACCGAACTCTTCATCCATCCCGGCCACCGCTTCGCGTCGGTCGACGCCCTGCTGACGAACTTTCATCTCCCGCGGTCGTCGCTGCTGATGCTCGTCGCCTCGTTTGCGGGTCGCGACCTCACGCTCGCGGCCTATCGCCACGCGATCGGCGCGGGCTTTCACTTCTACAGCTACGGCGACGCGATGCTGATCCTGTAGAGCGGCCCGGGCTGTGGGCCGCGACGCGCAAGGCCCTCTGCCTTTGTTAGGATGTCGCCATGAAACTCGGCTACGAGGAGTTCGATCTCAGCGGCGTGCGGACCTATCCGCTTGCGAGCCGTCCGAGCAAGGTCCACGACGCGGACTTCGCGCGCGCCTGGGATCCCAACAGCGGCGTGGCCGGTCTCATCGACTCGCTGCCGAACCTGCTCGCTGCCGCGGATTTTCGAGCCGTCGTTGGCGCGATCCGTGCCGCCGCGACGGGCGATCGCGGTATCGTCTGGGGACTCGGCGCGCACGTGATCAAGACGGGGCTCGCGCCCGTCATCATCGATCTGATGGAGCGCGGGTTCGTCTCGGCGCTCGCGATGAACGGCGCCGGGTTGATTCATGACTTCGAAGTCGCCGAGAGTGGCGCGACGTCGGAGGAAGTTGACAACGTGCTGGGACCCGGGCACTTCGGCATGGCCGAAGAGACCGGCCGTCATCTCAACGAGGCGATCGTCTCGGGCGCGGACGCCGGGCTCGGGCTCGGACAGGCAGCGGTGGCGTTCCTCTCAGGACGTCGTCCGCGATTCGGCCACCTGAGTCTCCTCTCGGCCGCCGCCCGCCTCGACATCCCCGTCACCATTCACGTCGGCATCGGCACCGACATCATCCACATGCACCCGGCCGCGTCGGGCGAAGCGATCGGCGCCGCGAGCCTTCGCGATTTTCGCTACTTCGTCTCCTGCGTGTCGAAGCTCGAGCGCGGCGTGTATCTCAACTGCGGCTCGGCGGTCATCCTGCCCGAAGTCTTCCTGAAAGCCGTCGCGCTCGTGCGCAACCGCAGCATCTCGCTCGACGGTCTGACGACGGTGAACTTCGACTTCATGCGCCTCTATCGCCCGGAAACCAATGTCGTCCGGCGCCCGGTGGCAGGAATCGGGCGCGGCTATTCATTCACGGGGCATCACGAGATCATGTTGCCGCTCCTCGCGGCGGCGCTGAAGAGCGCGAGTGAAGGCAGACGGCAGAAGGCACTGCACAGGCACGGCAGAAGCGCACAAGTGTTGAACGAGCTCAGCGCGGCCATCAGCTTCAGTCCTGACAAAAAAAGTGTTGGCCAGCGAAGCAGGTTCCTCACTTCTGCCTTCGTGCCTTGTGCCTTCTGCCGTGTGCTTGTGCCTTCTGCCGTACGTGAGTATGATGAAAAGTTCGCCGGTGTAGCTCAGTGGTTAGAGCATGCGGCTCATATCCGCAGTGTCCGGGGTTCAAGTCCCTGCACCGGCACCAAATTCTGATTGATGCACCCATTGGCTCGGGCCGTCGGTCGCACGATCGCCCGTCGGGCGCTGTATGCGCCCTCCGAACGGGTGGCCGTCGCGCTCTCGGGCGGGCCTGACTCGGTCGCGCTCGCGGTGCTGCTTTGCGAGATTGAGGCTGGCGGCGGGGCGCCGGTGGCCGGGCTGATTCACGTGAATCATCGGCTTCGCGGGCGCGAGTCCGACGAAGACGAGCAGTTCTGCCGCGCGCTCGCGGCGCGGATCGGCCGCCCGATTGAAGTCGCCACGATCGACGTCGCCGCCCTCGCACGGGCGCGCCGGCAGTCGATCGAAGTCGCCGCCCGCGAGGCGCGCTACCGGGTGTTCGACGACGCCGCGCACCGGCTTGGCGCGTCGGTCGTCGCGACCGGCCACACCATCGAAGATCAGGCGGAAACCGTGCTCCTGAGGCTGCTGCGCGGCGCCGGCACGCGCGGGCTGTCCGGCATCCGCCCACGGCGCGGCCGCTTCGTCCGGCCGCTCATCGACTGTCATCGCGCCGATCTCGTCCGCTATCTCTCCGCGCGCGGCGAGGCGTTTCGGGAGGACAGCACCAATCGCGACGTCACGATTCCGCGCAATCGCGTGCGCCACGAGCTGCTGCCAACGCTCCTCGCCATCGCGCCCGGCGGTGTGCGCGCGCTGGCACGGCTGGCGTCGCACGCAGCCGACGACGAAGCGTTCTTGCAGGCCGCCGCAATCGAAATCCGGCCGTCGATCGTCTTATCAAAAGAGGAGACGGACGCGGGCGTCCGGACGGTGATTTCTGCCGAGCGGCTGTGGGAGCTGCCCCCGGCCATGGGCCGCCGCCTCGTGCGCGACCTGATTGCCGAGATCGCGCCCGGGCAGGCGCTCTCCTCGCGGCACCTCGATGCTGTTCGGGCGCTGGCTCGTGCCGATAGTCCGGGGGAACACCTCGATCTTCCGGGCGTGATCGTGAGGCGCACCGGTCGCCTCCTGACGCTCTCGCGTGCCCGGCCCGCCGGCGAGCCCCGCGTGGGACGACGCGCGAGGAGCGGCAACCCGGTCGTGGCGGCCCGGCCGCTCGCGCTGCCCGGGGCCGTCAGCCTGCCGGAGGCGGGCGTGACGATTACCGCGACAGTGGGGACCAGCATGGCTGGAGCCGGGCGCCAGGGCGCCCTGCCTGCCATTGCGCGTCTGCAGGCGGCGTCGGTGACGCCCCCGCTCGAGGTGCGGTTCTGGCGCGCGGGTGACCGGTTCAGGCCGCTTGGGGCGCCCGGGCGTCGCAAGGTACAGGACCTGTTCGTCGACCGCAAAGTGCCCCGCGAAGAGCGCTTGCGGGTGCCCATCGTGGTGGACGCAACGGGACGAATTCTGTGGGTGGCGGGCGTAGCCGTCGCCGAGGAGTGCCGCGTCACGGCACCCGAGGCGGGCGTGGTAATCTTGGAGATGCGGAAGCCGTAATGAGTTCAACTATCAAGAGCCTGTTGTTCTGGATCGGGATCATTGTCATTGGAGCGCTGATCTGGCAGTTTTCGAGCGCCTCGCGCTCGGACCTCACGATCCCCTTCACCGAGTTTCTGGACCAAGGTGAAAAACTCCGAGGTCGCCGAGGTCACCTTCCGCGGCAACCAGATCACGGGCAAATACCGCTCGGGCGGCGAGACGACCCAGCGGGTCTTCTACACGACGGCCCCGCCCAACTACGACGGGCTCGTCCAGCAAGCTCGTCGACGAGCGACGTCAAGATCGAAGCGAACGATCCGACCACGAGCCCGTGGACGCTGCTCCTCCTGCAGTACGCGCCGCTCGTGCTGATGATCGGCTTCTGGATCTTCATCATGCGGCAGATGCAGAGCGGCGGGAACAAGGCCCTGTCGTTCGGCAAGAGTCGCGCGAAGCTGTCGTCCAGTACCCAGAAAAAGGTGACGTTCAAGGACGTCGCCGGCGCCGATGAGGCGAAGGAAGAGCTGCAGGAGATCATCGAATTCCTGCGCGAGCCGCAGAAGTTCCAGAAGCTCGGCGGCCGCATTCCCAAGGGCGTGCTCCTCATGGGGTCGCCCGGCACGGGCAAGACGCTCCTCGCGCGCGCCGTCGCAGGCGAAGCGAACGTCCCGTTCTTCTCGATCAGCGGCTCCGATTTCGTCGAGATGTTCGTCGGCGTCGGGGCGTCGCGCGTTCGCGACCTCTTCGAGCAGGGCAAGAAGAACGCGCCCTGCATCATCTTCATCGACGAGATCGACGCGGTCGGCCGTCACCGGGGCGCGGGCCTCGGCGGCGGACACGACGAGCGCGAGCAGACGCTCAACCAGCTGCTCGTCGAGATGGACGGCTTCGAGTCCAACGAAGGCGTCATCCTCATTGCCGCGACCAACCGGCCCGACGTGCTCGATCCGGCGCTCCTCCGGCCGGGCCGCTTCGACCGCCGGATCGTCGTGAGCCGTCCCGACGTGAAGGGGCGCGAGGGCATCCTCGTCGTTCACACCAAGAAGATTCCGCTCTCTGACGACGTTGATATCAGAGTGCTGGCGCGCGGGACCGCTGGCTTCTGCGGCGCCGATCTCGCGAACCTCGTCAACGAGGCGGCGCTGAACGCGGCCCGCTACAACCAGAAGGTCGTCCGGCACGCCGACTTCGAGTACGCCAAGGACAAGGTCCTGATGGGCTCGGAGCGCCGGTCGATGATGATCACCGAGGAAGAAAAGCGGGTCACCGCGGTGCACGAGGCCGGCCACGCGCTGCTCGCCGCGGTGCTGCCCAACGCCGACCCGGTCCACAAGGTGACGATCATCCCGCGCGGCATGGCGCTCGGCGTGACGATGCAGTTGCCGGTGGACGACAAGCACAACTACTCGCGCGACTACCTCGAGGACCAGGTCGCGATCCTGCTCGGCGGGCGGATCGCCGAGGAGATCACGAACGGCAAGATCACGACCGGCGCCGGCAACGACCTCGAGCGCGTGACGGAGCTCGGCCGCAAGATGGTCTGCGAGTGGGGCATGAGCGACGCCATGGGCCCGCTCACGTACGGCAAGCGCGAAGAGCAGATTTTCCTGGGCCGCGAGATCTCGAAGACGCAGGACTACAGCGAAGAGACCGCGGTGCGCATCGACCAGGAAGTGAAGCGCGTCGTGATGAACAACTACGAGCGGGCCCGCGTCATCCTGACCGATCACAAGCCGGCGCTGCTCAGGATTGCCGAGGAGTTGCTCGCGCGTGAAGTGCTCGACGCCGAGCAGGTCAGGCGGCTCGCGAAGGGTCTTGCGCTCGAGGAGCCTCTGCCCGTGGCGCCTGCCGCGCAGGAAGAGACGCCGCGCCGTGAGCCCAGCGAGCGCGCGCCCATCGTCCCCGCGCTCGGGAAACCCATCGCGCAGGAATAGACCCGCACGCTGTTCCCTCGTCCTCGTTATTCCGTCCCTTTGCCCTCGGGCCGCGAGCTCGAGCTTGGCGCCCGTACGCTCGTCATGGGCATCGTCAATGTCACGCCGGATTCGTTTGCAGACGGCGGCGTCCACTTCGATCCCGACATCGCGATTGCCGGCGCGATTCGGATGGTCGCCGCTGGTGCGGATCTGCTGGACGTCGGCGGCGAGTCCACGCGGCCGGGGGCCGCGCCACTCCGACGCGGACGAGGAGCTTCGCCGCGTGGCGCCGGTGCTCGAAGGGCTGCGCGGGCGCGTCGACGTGGCCGTCTCGATCGACACGTACAAGGCCAGCGTGGCCGAACGCGCGCTCGACCTGGGCGCCGAGATCGTCAACGACGTCAGCGCGCTGACGTACGACCCTGCGCTTGCCGGCGTCGTCGCCCGCCGCCGCGCCGCGGTGATCCTGATGCACAACCGCGGGCGCTCGTCGGACATGTACGCGCGCGCGCAGTACGGGGACGTCGTGGCGGACGTCGCGCGCGAGCTGGACGAACGGGCGTCGGCGGCCGTCGCGGCCGGCATCGCGCGAAACCGGATCGTGCTCGATCCCGGCCTCGGGTTCGCCAAGCGCGCCGAGCACACCTTTGCCGCGCTCGCAGGTCTGCCGCGCCTCCACGCCCTGGGCTATCCGATCCTCAGCGGGCCGTCGCGCAAGTCGTTTCTCACGTCGGCGATTGGCGACGCGCCGCGCGGAGCAGCGTGTCTGGGCGACCGCCGCGGCGGTGACGGCGTCCGTGCTCCTCGGCGCGCACATCGTCCGTGTCCACGACGTCGCCGAGATGGTGCAGGTGGTGCGCGTCGCGGACGCAGTAGCGGCAGGCCAAGGGCCCAGGGCCTAAGGCCAAAGTTAGAGCCGATCCTCTTCGGCCCTCGGCCCTGGGCCTTTGGCCTTTTGATACGCTGTCCCTGCCTGTGCTGCCGCAGCTTCGCGCCCTGTTCGATCGGCCGCCGCTCTCATGGTGGGATGTCGTCGACATCCTCATCGTGTCGCTCCTCATCTATGAGGCGCTGAAGCTCATCCGCGGCACCCGCGCGGTGCAGATGGCGACCGGCGGCGTGCTGGTGCTGCTCCTCTTCTATATCTCGCAGCTCTTTCCGCTGCAGACGGTGTCGTGGCTCATCCGCAACGTCCTGGCCTACGTCGTGATTGCCGCGATCGTCCTCTTCCAGACGGACATTCGCCGGGCGCTGTCGCACATCGGGCGGGCGCCGTTCTTCCGGTACTTCGCGCGGACGGAGCGCGCCGAGGAGACGATCGAAGAGGTCATCACGGCGACCGGGCTCCTTGCGAAAGCCAAGGTCGGGGCCATCATCGTCATCGAGCGGGCGATCGGGCTTCGAAACCACGTCGAAAGCGGCATCCCGCTCGACGCCGCGGTCAGTTACGATCTGCTCACGACGGTCTTTCAGCCCGGATCGCCGCTTCATGACGGCGCCGTGATCATCTCGGAAGATCGACTCGCCGCTGCCGCCTGCTTCCTGCCGCTCAGCGTGAACCCGAAGCTCGATCGGGATCTCGGCACGCGGCACCGGGCGGCGATTGGGCTCACTGAGGAATCGGACGCGATTGCGATCGTCACGTCCGAAGAGCGTGGCGAGATCTCGCTGTCGACACGAGGACGGCTCGAGCGGCGGCTTTCGCTCGAGGAGCTGCGCGGGCGTCTCCAGGATCTGATTCTGCAGAAGCGGACCTCGTACCGATGAGGCGGTGCCTGCGGCGGGGGATGTCTGATGGCCTGGCATCCGTTCCGCAACCTCGGGCTCAAAGTCGTCGCACTGGCGCTCGGCACCGCGCTCTGGTTTACCGTGAGCGGTCCGCAGGTCCAGCGCATCGTCACGCGCGTGCCGGTGAACTACCGGAACGTTCCGCCGGCGATGGAGATTACCGATCAGACCGAAGCGGTAGACGTGCACGTGCGAGGCGTCGCGAGTCAGGTCTCTCAGATTCAGCCGTATCAGATGAGCGTCGTCGTGGATCTCGCCGGACAGCAGGCGGGCTGGCTCGAGCTGCCCGTGCGGGCCGATCAGATCCTCGCGCCAATCGGTGTCGAAGTCGCGCAGGTGGACCCGGGCGCGGTGACGCTCCGGCTCGAGCGATCGGATGCCGGCGAACGGACGCTCGAGTCGATCCCTGTCACGGCACGAAACGTCGGCGCCGGGCGGCAGTTCCAGACCGAACCGGCGATGGTGGCCGTCTCCCTTCGTGGCTCGCGGGTCGCGTTGGCGCGTCTCGATCCGGCCACGGTGACGGTCTGGATTGATGTGGCGGGACTCGGTCCCGGCCGGCATCAGGTACCCGTTCGCGCGGACGTCGGGGGCACGCTCACGACGACGGCTGTCAGGCCGACCTCTGTTGCGGTGTTGATCCGTTGACGCGCGCTTCCGAACGGCTCTTTGGCACTGATGGCGTCCGGGGCGTTGCCGGTGTCTGGCCGCTCGATCCGCAGACCATCGCGCGGCTTGGCGCGGCGGTCGTGCGCGTCCGGCAGGCCGGCCAGCCGATCAAAATCATCCTCGGGCGCGATACGCGGGAATCAGGCGAGTGGATCGAGCGCGAGTTCGCCCGCGGCGTCTCGACGCAGGGCGCCAGCGTGACGAGCGCGGGCGTGTTTCCCACTCCCGGCGTGGCGTATCTGGCCAGGGAGCTCGATTTCGAGCTGGGCGTCGTCCTGTCCGCCTCGCACAATCCGTTTGCCGACAACGGCATCAAAGTCTTTTCGGGCCACGGCGAGAAGTTCGGCGAGCGCGAGGAGCGGGCGGTCGAAGCGATCATGGCCGACGCCGGCTGGAAGGTCGGCACCGGCGGCGACGGTCACGTCAATCGCGCCGAGTTCGTCGAGCCGTACCTCGCGCACCTTCGCCGGTTGCTGCCGGAACCCGGTCCGCTCGCCGGCGCAAGGATTGGCGTGGACATGGCGAACGGCGCCACCACGACCACCGCCGTCGGGCTGTTCGAGAGTCTCGGGTTCGAGGTCGTCGCGCTCGGCAACGACCCCGACGGCCGCAACATCAACCTCGCCTGCGGATCGACGCACCCGGCGCTGCTCGCGGCGGCGGTCGTCGCGCAGGGCTGCCGGCTCGGGGTGGCCTTCGACGGCGACGGCGATCGCGCGATCCTCGTGGATCATCGCGGGCGCGTCATCGATGGCGATGCCGTGCTGCTCATGCTCGCGGTCTACTTCAAGAGTCACGGCCGCCTTGCGGGCGACACGGTGGTCGCGACCGTGATGAGCAATATCGGGCTGGAGATCGCGCTTCGGGATCGCGGCATTCGCCTGATCCGCACGCCGGTCGGCGACAAGTACGTGATGGAGGAGATGCTGACCGGCGGCTACGTGCTCGGCGGCGAGCAGTCGGGCCACGTGATTCTCACCGAGCATCTGCCGACGGGGGACGGGATGGCCACGGTGCTGGCGGTTCTGCGCGTGATGGCCGACACCGGCCGCGACCTCGCGGATCTGGCGGGCGAGCTCGTCACGTTTCCGCAGACGCTCACGAACGTTCGCGTCCGCGAGAAGCGCCCGGTCGCCGATGTTCCCGAGATTCAGGCGGCGATCGCCCGTGTGGAAGCGGCGCTCGAAGGCCGCGGCCGCGTGCTCGTGCGCTATTCGGGGACCGAGCCGCTGCTCCGCATCATGATCGAAGGTCCGGATCAGGCGTCGGTGCAGGCCTGGGCCGAAGAGATTGCCGAAGCGGTGAGGGGTACGTTGGACAGCGATGATTAATCTCTCCGTCAACGTCAACAAGGTCGCGACGCTGCGCAACTCGCGTGGCGGGTGCGTGCCGAGCGTCACGCAAGCGGTCGAGATCTGTCTCGACGCGGGCGCGCCCGGCATCACCGTGCATCCACGCGAGGACGAGCGGCACATCCGCGCGTCGGACGTGACGGACATCGTGGCGCTGCTTGCGCGACGCCGGACGCCGCAGGGCGCACGGGCCGAGTTCAACATCGAAGGGGATCCGAGGCCGGCGTTCGTCGATCTCGTCCTCGCCGCGCGGCCGGACCAGTGCACGCTCGTGCCGACCGTGCCCGGCGAGATCACGAGCCAGGCCGGCTGGCCGCCCGACACGTCACCCGAGCGGCTCGGCGGCGTGATACGGCGCCTCAAGGCCGCGGGCATCCGCGTCAGCCTGTTCGTCGATCCGCAGGAGGCGCCGGTCCGGTGGGCCGCGCGTCTCGGTGCCGATCGCATCGAGCTCTACACCGAGCCGTTCGCGCGCGCGTTTGCGGCGGGCGCACAGTCCGGCCGCCAGTCGTTTGCTGCGTTTCGATCCGCCGCCGAGCTCGCGCACCAGCTCGGCCTCGGAATCAACGCGGGACACGACCTCGACCTCGACAACCTGGTCCTGTTCCGCACGTTGCCGCACCTGGCCGAAGTGTCGATCGGGCATGCCCTCATCGGCCATGCGCTCTGGGTCGGCCTCGATCGCGCCGTTCGCGACTACCTCGCCGCGCTGGCGATATGATCGGACAAGGTCACCTCTGTTGAAGCGCGACGCTTGGATCTACGGTCTCTCCGGTGTGGTGTTCGGCGTGCTCGTCGGCTGGATACTCGGCACCCAGCAGTCGGCACGCCCGGCGCCGGCCGCGCCGCCTGCGGCGGCCGCGCGTCAGCCAGCGGGGCAGTCGGCCCCGACCATCGACACCGAGCGCGCGGCCGACCTCGAGCGGCAGGCGAGTGCGAAGCCCGGGGACGTGGGCATACGGACGGAGCTCGCGAACCTGTACTTCGACGCGCGGCGCTTCGACCTCGCGATTCCCTGGTACGAAGCGGTGCTGAAGCTCGATCCGAAGAACACGAACGTGAGCACCGATCTCGCGGTGTCGTACTACTCGACGAACGCGATCGATCGGGCGTTGAAGCAGGCGGATTACTCGCTCTCGCTCGACGCCAATCACCTGAAGACGATGCTGAACAAGGGCATCTTCCTGGCGTTCGGCAAGAACGACCTCGCCGGCGCCGCGGCCGTCTGGCAGAGGCTCGTCGCGATTGCGCCGTCCAGCGAAGAAGCGCGCATCGCGCGCGAGGGGCTGGAGGGGATCAAATCGAGCCAGGGCCGAGCCGCCGACGGCGCGCGCGGGCGCGGAGGTACGGAGTCACCGCGGTGAATGCCCTCGGCTGGATCGTCCGCATCCTCATCCTGCTGATACTGGTGCGGTTCGTACTGCGCCTGCTGTTTCCGAACCGGCGCGCCAGGCGGCCCGCACCGCCCAGACCGGCGCCCGAACGAATCGGCGGCGAGCTCGTGCGCGATCCGAGCTGCGGCACGTACATCCCGAAGGCCAGCGCGCTGAGGTTGAGCACCAGCGGAGAGACGCAGTACTTCTGCTCCGCGAAGTGCCGCGACGCGTATGCCGGCGCGCCGCAGTCGAGCGCCCGCGACTCGACGCGCGGCGCGGATCGTCAGACCGGGTGAACGTGTAGGTACCGGCGCGCGATTCGGCTAACATACGCGCGTTGACGGGCTGGTCGTCGGACCGGGAGGCTTTTCGATGGGTGAGGCGCTTGGAATGGTCGAGACGAAGGGGCTGGTGGCGATGATCGAAGCCGCCGACGCCATGGTCAAGGCCGCGAAGGTCACCCTGGTCGGCTGGGAGAAGATCGGCGCCGGCTACGTCACGGCCATCGTCCGTGGCGACGTTGCCGCCGTCAAAGCGGCCACCGACGCCGGCGCCGCCGCGGCGCGGCGCGTGGGCGAGCTCGTCTCGGTGCACGTCATTCCGCGCCCGCACTCCAACCTCGAGGACGTCCTGCCGATCGGCAAAACCAACAGGGCCTGAAGAAAGATGACCGCCCGCAGGCGAGCGTAGCGAGCCGTCGCGGGCGCGCGAGCGGGGGTGGGGCCCCGCGAGCCATTAAAGAATGAACGACCTCGAACTGCGTGCCCTCGTTCGTGACGCCGTCGCCCGGCATCTGGGCGGCCGGCCGCCCGGCGAAGACGACGCGCGGGAGAGCCGCCTGGTCATCTCGCAGGGGCTGGACCATCCAAGCCACGGAGTGTACGTCTCGGTCGTGAACGACACCGGCGACTGTGTCATCGAGCCGTCCGTGCGATGCAACCACTGCAACTACTGCAAGAGCCACGGTCATTGACGGCGGCAGACGCGGGTCCGCAGGGCGTACGCCGGATCACTGAGGTACTGAAGCGCCTCGGCCGCGCCATCCGCGGCATGGACGAGCCGGCCGTCGAGAAGATCAGCGAAGACAGCCGTGAAGATCCGTTTCAGGTGCTGATCTCGACGATGCTGTCGGCGCAGACGCGCGATCCGGTCACGCACGAGGCGTCGATGCGGCTGTTTCGCGTCGCGAGGAGCCCGCGCACGCTCGCGGCGCTGCCGGCCGCGCGGCTCCAGCGCCTGATCTATCCCGTCAGCTTCTACCGCGTGAAGACGCGTCACTTGAAAGAGGCCTGCCGGCAGATCGTCCAGCGATTCGGCGGCCGGGTGCCCGATCGCATGGAGGACCTGCTCACGCTGCCGGGCGTGGGCCGGAAGACGGCCAACCTCGTGATGATCCTGTCGCACGCCAGCCGCAAGAACATCTGCGTCGACACGCACGTCCACCGGATCGCGAACCGGCTCGGCTGGGTCCGCACGAAGACGCCGGACCAGACCGAGCAGGCGCTCTATCGCGTGTTGCCGCGCCGCTTCTGGCCCGTCGTGAATCTGTACCTCGTGACGTGGGGCCAGAACGTCTGCCGGCCCGTCTATCCACGCTGCCGGGCGTGTGTCGTGGCCTCGCTTTGCCCTAAGATTGGCGTCACACAGGTAGGCGCATGACAAAGACACAGCAGGGGCCCAGGGCCCAGGGCCAAAGGCCAAGGTTTCGTTCTTGGGCCCTTGGCCTTGGGCCTTTGGCCGTATCAGTGCTCTTGTCGCTTCCCGCCGCCGCACAGAAGCCGATCCCTGACAAGCCGGTGCTCGTGATTGAGACAGCGAAAGGCTCGATCGAGATCGAGTTGTTTGCCGCGGAGGCGCCGAAGAGCGTCGCGCAGATCGTCGCGCTGGTCCGGCGCAGCTTCTACCGTGGCCAGCGGTTCCACCGGGTGACCCCATCGCTCGCGCAGGTGGGCGATCCGAAGTCGCGCGACATGACGTACCGCGACCATTGGGGCACGAGCGGAAGCGGCACGCCGATCAACGCCTTCGAGGTCTCGAAGAAGCGCACGCATCAGCGCGGCACGGTCGGCATCGCGCACGCGGGCAATCCGATGGCGGCCGACAGCCAGATCTACATCATGAAAGCCGCGAGCCCGAGCCTCGACGGCAAGCACGCCATCATCGGCCAGGTGACGGCGGGCATGGCCACCGTGGACAAGATCGCCGTCGCCGACGTCATCAAGAACGCCTACCTCAAAGGGGAAGGCCCGAAGTAGCCACGACGCCGGCGAGCTCCGGGTACCGCCCGACGATCTCGGCGGGGTAGTCGCCCGGCAGGTCCTGACCCAGCTCGTGCCTGAGCAACGCGGCATTCGCCACGGATTTCGCCGAGAAATGATTGTTGAGATACATGAGGACGCGGCGTCCCTTCGCGAAAGCCTTGCGCGCGACGGTCGCAAACGGCCGCAGCTCCTCGGCCGCGTAGAGATAGTCGTAGCGGTCTTCCGACGACTCGTGCTGCCACCACGTCGCGGCGTTCCGGCCGTGGAACCGCACGTAGAACGGCGCTCGGCTCTCGGCTGCAGGAGCCGGCTCCTGTCGTATCGAATCAGGAAACTTCGGCTCGTCGATGAGCACCCAGGCTGCCTCGTGCGCGTCGAGCAACGCGTGCGTGGACGCCGCTTCGTCACTCCACGTGCGATGGCGCAGCTCGACGGCGAGAGGAAACGGCGCGAGGCCGTCGAGCAGCCAGTCGAGGTACTCGCGCGTTTCCGGCAGGGCGTGAAAGCTGGGCGGAAACTGAATCAGGATCGCCGCGAGCTTGCCGGCAAGGGCGATCGGCGCGATGCCGGCGCGGAACATCTCCACGTCCGTTCGCGAAAGGTTCCAGTCGGCGGCGCCGCTCCGGGCCAGGTACATGTCCGGGTGCGTGAACTTCTGGAAGAGCTTGATCGAGAACAGGAAGTCCGACGGCGTCCGCGCGGCCCAGGCCTCTGACATCGGCGCTTCCGGCATCCGGTAGAACGTCGAGTTGACCTCGACGGTGTCGAACCGCTCGGCGTAGTAGCTGAGCTCGTCGAACCCGCGCCACCGGCGCGACGGATAGAACACGCCGTTCCACGTCCCGCGGCCAGCAGGGTAGTTCCAGCCCGAGGTGCCAACGCGAATCTCCGCCACGAGAGGACATTACCAGTGCCCAGTGCCTAGTGCCCAGTGCCTGAACTAACGTGCCATGATCAGAGTGGCGTACGATGCTGACGATCAGCGAAATCTACCTCTCCGTCCAGGGCGAGTCCACTCATGTCGGGCGGCCCTGCACGTTCGTGCGGCTCACCGCGTGCGACCTGCGCTGCAAGTGGTGCGACACGCCGTATGCGTTCACCGGTGGCAGGAAGATGCCGGTCGATGACGTGCTCGCGGAGGTGGCGCAGATTGGCTGTCCGCTGGTCGAGATTACAGGCGGCGAGCCTCTCCTGCAGAAAGATGTCTATCCGCTGATGGAGCGCCTCATCGCGCAAGGCAGCGAAGTCCTGCTCGAGACTGGCGGGCACATCCCGATTGACGACGTGCCCGAGCCCGTGGTGGCCATCGTGGACGTCAAATGTCCGGCGAGCGGCGAGGCGGACCGCATGCACTGGCCGAATCTCGACCAGCTCTCGCCGCACGACGAGGTGAAGTTCGTCATCCAGGATCGGCAGGACTACGAGTACGCGAAAGATGTCGTCCTGCGGCACGGGCTCGCGGGCAAAGCGACCGCGGTGCTGTTCTCGCCCGTCCACGGCGTGCTCGCGCCGGACGTGCTCGCGCGCTGGATCCTCGACGAGCGTGTGCCCGTGCAGGCTGCAGCTTCAGGCTCACAAGTACATCTGGAGCCCCGACGCCCGGGGCGTGTGATGGAGAAGCGCGCCGTCGTGCTGCTCTCGGGCGGGCTCGACTCGGCGACCGCCGCCGCGCTCGCGCGCCGCGACGGATGCGCGCTGTACGGCCTCACCGTCCGCTACGGCCAGGTGCACGCGCAGGAGATCGCCGCCGCCAGACGCGTCGCCGGCGCGCTGGGCTTCGTCCGCCAGGTGGAGCTCGACATCGACCTCCGCGCCTTTGGCGGCTCCTCGCTCCTGGGCGAGGGAGAAATCCCCAAACGCTCTAAATCTCTAAATACCGAAATCTCAGAATCTACAAATTCAGAATCTACAAATGAGGTGATTCCGTCCACCTATGTGCCGGCGCGCAACACCGTGTTCCTGTCGCTCGCCCTGGGATGGGCGGAGGTCCTCGAGGCGGAGCGCATCGTCATTGGCGTGAACGCCCTCGACTATTCCGGGTATCCGGACTGCCGGCCCGAGTATCTGGCGGCGTTCGAGTACCTGGCGACGCTGGCCACGCGCGCGGGCGTCGAAGGGAAGTCCGTGCGCATCTGGGCGCCGTTGCTCCACCTGACGAAAGGCGGCATCATCCGGGCGGGGCTCGAGCTTGGCGTGGACTACGGCCTCACTCACAGCTGTTACGATCCCGCAGGCGACGGGCGCCCCTGTGGCCGGTGCGACAGCTGCCGGCTCCGCGCCCGTGGATTCGCCGACGCCGGCGTGGCCGATCCGCTGTTGTCAGCGTAGGTCACTCCGACGAGAATAGTCCGCCCCGTGGCGCGCCCTCTTCGAGAACAATTCGCCCTCGCGACGCTCGTCCTGCTGATTCCGATCAGCGCCGTCATGACCTGGGCGGCCGGGACGACGTACCGGGCCCAGATCGCGCAGCTCTACCAGGAAGCCGCGATACTGGCGGCCGCGATTGCCAAGCACATCGAGTTCGCGGACCCGGGCGCGGATGCGTCGCTCCCGCGCGTTCTTGAAGTCGCTCCCGGTCGAGGAGGGCACGGTGCTCATCGTGACCGACGACCGGGGCAAGGTCGTCGCGAAGTACGAGCGCGTCACGAGCAGCAACGTCGAAGAGATCACATCCGCCTCCGCGAAAGTGACGGGCCGCCCTTACACGGTCTTCGTGAACGTGCCCACGCAGGTCGGCTGGTGGCGCGCCGAGCCGCTCTACCGCCGGACGATTGCGATCTCGGGCCTGGCGACGCTGATCCTGCTGGGACTCGAAGCGCTCTTCGTGCGCCGCCTGCTGCCGGCGCTCGTCCACCTCGAGCGCACGGCCGATCGCGTCGGCGCCGGCGATCTCACGCCGCCGCCACCGCAGAGGATGCCGTCGCGCGAGCTGGAGCACGTGCGCGACGCGTTCAGCGACATGGTCGTCCGGCTGCGATCGGCGCGTGAGGCCCTTGCCGAGCAGTTCGAGGAAGAGCGCCGCATGCGACAGGAAGTCGAATCGCTGCAGCAGCAGGTGATTCGGCAGGAACGGCTCGCGGCGATCGGCGTGCTCCTCTCGGGCATCGCGCACGAGCTGAGCAACCCGCTCCAGGCGATCGGCGGCTTCTCCGAGATCCTGCAGCGCGATCCCGACCTGAAGGACCAGGCGCGCGCCGACCTCAAGCTCATCAAGAAGGAAAGCGCGCGCGCGAGCGCCATCATTCGCAATCTCTCGCGCTTCAGCCGCCAGCAGGAGTCGACGCCCACGGTCGTGCTCCTGACCGACGTCGTCGCGTCGGTGGTCGAGCTGCGGCAGCGCCGGCTGCAGGAGCAGAGCATCCGGCTCGAGCTCGACGAGCGCGCGACGCAGCCGGTGCAGGTGGTCTTCACCGAGCTGCAGCAGGTGCTGCTGAATTTCCTCGTCAACGCCGAGCAGTCGCTCGTGTCGACCCGGCCGGTGGGCGATCGCCGTATCGTCATCCGGACAGGCGACACGGAGCAGGGCGTACGTCTCGAAGTCGAAGACAGCGGACCGGGCGTTCCCGCGGAGCACGAGTCGAAGCTGTTCCAGCCGTTCTTCACGACGAAACCGATCGGCGAAGGCACCGGCCTGGGCCTGTCGGTGAGCTATGGCATCGTCCGCTCGTTTGGAGGCACGATCGGCTACCGGCGTGGCGAGCTCGGCGGAGGGCTCTTCTACGTTGATCTGCCCGCGGCGCCTGCCGGCCGACTCTCATGACGACACGGATCTACTACACCGACGCGCTCGCGCGATCGTTCGACGCCACCGTCCTCACGTGCGAGGAGTCGGACGGACGCCTCTTCGTCACGCTCGACGAGACCGCGTTCTATCCCACCTCGGGTGGTCAGCCACACGACGTCGGACGACTCGGCACGTCGAACGTCCTCGACGTCGTTGATGAAGACGACGGTACGATCCGGCATGTGGTGGACGCGCCGCTCGCGCCCGGCGCGCGGGTGCAGGGCGTCATCGACTGGCCGCGGCGTCTCGATCACATGCAGCAGCACACCGGTCAGCACATCCTGTCGGCGGCATTCGATCGGCTGTCCGGCGTGCGCACGGTGAGCTTTCATCTCGGGGCGGAGAGCTCGACGATCGACCTCGCGCGCGAGGTCACGGCGTCTGAAATCGGTCGGGCCGAAGCTGAAGCGAATCAGGTCGTGTGGGAGGACCGGACGGTGTCGGTCCGGTTCGTGACCGAAGAGGAGGCCGCGCGCCTGCCGCTTCGGAAGGAACCGGTCCGCACCGGGCCGCTGCGCCTCGTCGAGGTCACCGGCTTCGACCTGTCGGCGTGCGGTGGGACGCATGTCCCTCAGACCGGGATGATTGGCATCATCGCGGTGTCGGGCTGGGAGCGTTTCAAGGGCGCCACGCGCCTGACCTTCGTCTGCGGCGGGCGCGCGCTGCGATCGCACGGCGCGCTTCGCGACGTTGTGTCTGGCGCAACGCGCGCGCTGTCCGTTGCGCCAGGCGAACTGCCGGCGACGATCGAACGGCTGCAAGTGGAGGTCAGGGATCTGGGACGGACCGTGCGCCGGCTGCAGGAAGAGGCCGCGGTGACACGCGCCGCGGAATTTCGCGCGGGCGCGGAGACCATCGGGCCGTATCGCGGCGTCTTAAGGGACGTTCCGGGTTGGGACGCGGCTCTGCTGAAGACACTGGCCGCGGCCGTCGTCGCGGAGCCGGGGTTCGTCGTCGTGCTGACCGGGACCGGACAACCTGCGTCCGGACAGCCCGTTCCCGTCGTGATCGCGCGGTCTGCCGACGTCGATCTCGACGCGGGCGCCTGGATGAAGCGAGCCACGGCCGAGCTCGGGGGCCGCGGCGGCGGTCGAGCCGAGTTGGCACAGGGCGGGTTGCCTGTGAGCTCCGAACGAGTCCTTGCTTTCGCGCGAGAGTCGTTCGGGTAACAATAGGGGTCGGGTTACAATCGCGCACTCGTGATTCAGTCCCTGTTCACCTTCCTCTTCAAGTACGAGCTGCTGGTCTTCCAGCAGGGCGACTTTGTACTCGGGGCCACGCGCTCCATGTGGCTGGTGGCTGCCCTGGCCGGGCTCGCGGGGCTGTACGCGCTCTGGACGTATCAACGGCTCGTCGCGCTGAGAGGCCGCGATCGCGCGGTGCTGCTCGGCGTGCGTCTCGCGCTGTTCCTCGTGCTCCTGTTCGCGCTGCTGCGGCCGATGCTCCTCCTCAAGGTCGCGGTGCCGCAGCAGAACTTCGTCGGCATCCTGCTCGACGACTCGCGCAGCATGCAGATGGCCGACCACGACGGCAAGCCGCGCAGCGACTTCGTCACGAGTCAGCTCGGCCGGCCCGACGCGCCGCTGCTCACCGCGCTCGGCAAGCGCTTTCAGCTTCGCGTCTTCCGGTTCTCGTCGACGGCCGAGCGCCTGCAGTCCACCGGGGACCTGAAGTTCGAAGGGACCGGCACGCGTCTCGGTGAGGCGCTCGATCGTGCGCGCCAGGAGCTGAGCGGCCTGCCGGTGGCCGGTCTCGTCCTCGTGAGTGACGGATCGGACAACGCGGACAAGACGATCGACGAATCGATCGCCGGGCTCAAGGCCCAGGCGATGCCCGTCTTCGCGGTGGGCGTCGGGCGCGATCGGCTGACGCGCGACGTGCAGGTCACGCGCGTCGAGACGCCGCGGCGCGCGCTCAAGGGCGCGTCGCTCGTGCTCGACGTCGTCGTCACGCAGATCGGGTACGCGGGCGCGAAGGTGCCGCTCTTCGTCGAAGACGAAGGGCGCATCGTCAGCTCGCAGGACATCGTGCTGCCGGGCGACGGCGAAGTCGCAGACGGTGAAGGTGCGGCTCAAGACGACCGACGTCGGCGCGCGCATTCTCAAATTCCGCATTCCGGCGCAGACGGGCGAGGAAGTCGCGCAGAACAACCAGCGCGACGCGCTGATCGACAGTCTTCAACCGCCGCGAAAAGATCCTGTACCTCGAAGGCGAGCCGCGGCCCGAGCCGAAGTTCATCCGCCAGGCGACGGCCGACGACGACAACCTGCAGATCGTGCTGCTGCAGCGCACGGCCGAGGCCACGGTGACGGTGCCGGACAAGTACCTGCGGCTCGGCGTCGACGGCCCCGAGGAGCTGCAGAACGGATTCCCCGCCACGCGCGAGGAGCTGTTCCAGTACCGCGGCATCATCCTGGGCAGCGTCGAGGCGTCGGCCTTCACGCCCGAGCAGCAGCGGATGCTCGAAGACTTCGTGGACGTTCGCGGCGGCGGCCTGCTCGCGCTTGGCGGCGCGCGATCGTTCTCCGAAGGCGGCTGGGCCGGCACGCCGCTGGCCGACGCGCTGCCGGTGGTGCTCGATCGCGCGTCGCGCGGACCGCAGTATCCGCCGGCCGAGCTCATCGTGCGGCCGACGCGCGCGGGCGCGAACCATCCGTCCACGCAAATCACCGACGCCGGAGAGGACGACGCGGCGAAGTGGCGCGATCTGCCGCCGCTCACGTCGCTCAATCCGCTCGCGAGACCAAGCCAGGCGCGACGTGTCCTGCTGACCGGCACGGACGAACGGGCCGCGAGCAGGTGGTGTTCGCGTATCAGCGGTACGGCCGCGGCAAGACGCTCGTGCTGCCGGTGCAGGACACCTGGCTCTGGCGCATGCACGCGAAGATGGACGTGAAGGACCTGACCCATCACCGTTCTGGCAGCGGCTGGTGCGCTGGCTGGTCGACGGCGTGCCCGATCGCGTCATGGCGAGCGCCACGCCGGACCGCGTGCAGAAGGGCGAGCCGGTGACGCTCATCGGCCGAGGTCCTCGATCCGGAATACAAGGGCATCAACGACGGCCGCATCACGGCGCGCGTCACGTCGCCGTCCGGGCAAGACCGAAGACGTGCCGATGGAGTGGACCGTCGAGCACGACGGCGAGTACCGCGCGCGGTTCACGCCGAGCGAAGACGGCCTGTACAAGGTGTCGGTCGGCGGCACGACGCGCGACGGCCGGGACGCCGGACGCGGCACGACGACCCTGCGCGTGGCGCCGAGCGACGCCGAGTACTTCGACGCCGCGATGCGCGCGCCGCTGCTGCAGCGCATCGCGGACGAGACCGAAGGCCGGTTCTACCGCGCGAAGGACGTGGCGTCGCTGGCCGACGCGATCACCTACAGCGGCAAGGGCATCACCGTCGTCGAAGAACGCGAGCTCTGGGACATGCCGGTCATCCTCCTGCTGCTGCTCGGTCTGATGGGCGGCGAGTGGCTGTATCGGCGATCGCGCGGGCTGGCGTAAGGACGTCAGCGGCCGACGTATGGGAGCTGAAGGCGCAATGAAGAGACGTCGTGCGGCAACGGATCCTGGCTGGCGGTGCTGCGTCGTGGTCGTCGTCTGCTGGCGATCGCCACGCCACGCGCGCAGCGCCCCGTCGCCGGCCGCAACCAGTCGTACAGCGGCAACGTGCGCTACGACGGCAGGTTCGTGTTCGTGCGCATGAGCTACCCCTGGAGCGGCGGGCGCGGGGCGCCGTGGGCGCACGACTATCCGCGCGGCGAGGAGCACTTCCTCAAGATCCTCACGAGATCACGGCGACGCCGGCGCACGTGGACGAGAGCAGCATCATGGGGTTCAGCGATCCGGAGCTGTTCAAGTTCCCGGTGGCCTACCTGGTCGAGCCGGGCTTCTGGTAGCATGTCCGAGAACGACGTCGAATCAGCTGCGCGCGTACCTGCAGAAGGGCGGCTTCCTGATCGTCGACGACTTCCGCAGACCGCGACTGGGGCAACGTCGAGCTGCAGATGAGCCGGGTGTTCCCCGAAGGCCGCTGGATCGAGCTCGATGCGACGCCATCCGATCTTCCATTCGTTCTTCGAGATCAACTCGCTCGACATCATCCCGCAGGCCTACAACGCGGGCCAGGCCGATCTTCCGGGCGCTGTTCGAGGACAACGATCCGAACAAGCGCATGCTCGTCATCGCCAACTACCAGAACGACATGTCGGAGTTCTGGGAATGCTCGGACACCGGGTACGCGCCGATTGACGTGACGAACGAGGCCTACAAGGTCGGCATCAATCAGTTCATGTACGGAATTACGCACTGACGGATGAAGGTCAAAGACTTAGAGATTTGGAAACTTAGAGATTTAGAGAGGTCATCGTGGATACAGCCGTGCATCAGAAAGTCGTCGAGAATGGATTCGCCGGAGGACATCGCGCTGGCCGACAAGATGAATGCGGCCAAGCAGAAGATCATCGCCGAGCTCGGCAAGCTCATCGTCGGTCAGGAGCGACGTCGTGCACCAGGTGCTGCTGACGCTGTTCGTCGGCGGCAACAGCCTGATCGTCGGCGTGCCCGGCCTGGCGAAGACGCTGCTCATCCGGACGCTCGCGCAGGTGCTCGAGCTCAAGTTCAACCGCATCCAGTTCACGCCCGACCTGATGCCGTCGGACATCACCGGCACGGACATCATTCAGGAAGACCGGCGACGGGCCAGCCGCCAGATGGTGTTCGCGCCCGGGCCGATCTTCGCGAACATCGTGCTGGCCGACGAAATCAACCGCACGCCGCCCAAGACGCAGGCGGCGCTGCTCGAGGCGATGCAGGAGCACCGCGTCACGATTCAGGGCCGCACCTACACGCTCGAAGAGCCGTTCTTCGTGTTCGCCACGCAGAACCCGATCGAGCTCGAGGGCACGTATCCGCTGCCCGAAGCGCAGCTCGACCGCTTCATGTTCCACATCGTCATCGAGCATCCGCCGGAAGACGAGGAATACGACGTCGTGCGCACGACGACGGCGATCCTCGATCCGAAGTTCGAGCGGCCGGTGTCGGGACCGGAGCTCGTCGCGTTCCAGAGGCTGGTGCGCCGCGTGCCGGTGGCCGAGCCGGTCATGCGCTACGCGCTGCGCCTCGTGCGCACGAGCCGGCCGAAGTCGCCGGACGCGCCGGAGCTCATCAAGAAATACGTCGCGTTCGGCGCCAGCGTCCGCGCGGCGCAGTACCTGATCCTCGGCGCCAAGGCCAAGGCGCTGACCGAGGGCCGGTACCACGTGGGCTTCGAGGACATCCACGCGCTGGCGCATCCGGTGCTGCGTCACCGCGTGCTGACGAACTTCCGCGCCGAGTCCGAAGGCGTCACGACCGACGCGCTCATCGACGAGCTGCTGAAGACGGTGCCGATGCCGAAGTCGGGCATGTAAGGGGCCCAAGGCCCAAGGCCCATGGCCCAAGTCGGGCCTTGGCCTTTGGCCCTGGGCCCTTGGCCTTATGGAAACCCACGTCCTTCCCGGCGCGCGCTTCGTCGATCCCAAGGTCCTCGCCCGCATCAAGGACCTGGAGCTGCTCGCGCGCAACGTCGTCGACGGCTTCATCAACGGCCTGCATCGCGCGCCGTACTTCGGCGCGTCGATCGACTTCGCCGAGCACCGCGGCTACGTGCCGGGCGACGACATCCGGCGCGTGGACTGGAAGCTGTACGCGCGCACCGACGCTACTTCGTCAAGCAGTACGAGGCGGACACGAACGCCAACCTCTGCCGTGCTGCTCGACGTCTCGAAGTCCATGGGGTTCGCGAGCGGCGAGGTGACGCAAGCTGCAGTACGGCATCGTTCCTGGCGGCCTCGCTGGCGTACCTCTCGCACCGACAGCGCGACCGCGTCGGCATCGTCACGTTCGACGAGGACGATCGTCACGCACGTGCCGCCGTCGGCCAAGCACTTCAACGTGCTGCTGCACACGCTCGATCGCGCGAAGCCCGAGCGTCCCGGGCCGGCTGCTCAGCGTGCTCGACAAGCTGGCCGAGCACTTCAAGCGCCGCTCCATCGTCGTCGCTGATCTCGGACCTCTACGAGAACCCGGCCGACCTCCTCGAGGCGCTGAAGCCGTACCGATCGCTCGGCAACGACGTGATCGTGTTCCACGTGCTCGATCCGGCCGAGATCGACTTTCCGTACACCGACGCGTCGCGCTTTCAGGATCTCGAGAGCGGCGAGGAAGTGCCGGTCGTGCCGGAAGTGTTCGCCGAGCAGTACCGGCAGATGATGAAGGAGCACATCGAGGCGCTGACGACGAAGTGCTCGGAGTCGCGCATCGACTACCTGCAGCTCGACGACGTCGCAGCCGCTCGACGAGGCGCTGTTCAACTACCTGGGCAACCGCGAGCGGCTGATGCGGGTGCGGTAGGCGCATGTCATTTCCTGGCACCGCTGTTCTTCGTCGGGCTCGCGGCGATCGCCGTGCCGATCCTCGTCCACCTGATCCAGCGCGAGCGCAAGAACGTCGTCGAGTTCCCGTCGCTGATGTTCATCCGGCGGATTCCGTATCAGTCCGTGGAGCGGCGGCGCATCCACAACTGGCTGCTGCTGGTGCTGCGCGTCGGCGCGATGGTGCTGCTCGTCGCGGCGTTCGCGCGGCCGTTCTTCGACGTCGATCCGGTGAGGGCGGCGGCGGCGCTCGAGCGGCGCGCGCGAGGTCGTCATCCTGCTCGACCGATCCGCGAGCATGGGCTACGGCGATCACTGGGCGCGCGCGCAGGACGAGGCGAAGAAGATCGTGCGCACGCTCGGCGGCGAGGACAAGGCGACGCTGGTGCTCTTCGGCACCGGCGTCGAGGAGGCCGTGCGCGCGACGGCGATCGCGGCCGGCTCGAAGCCGCGATCGACGCCGCGAAGGTGTCGTCGGACGGCACGCGCTACGCGCCGGCGCTGCGGCTCGCGCAGAGCCTGCTGAGCCGGTCCACGCTGCCGCGCAAGGAGGCGTACCTCATCAGCGACTTCCAGAAGATCCGGCTGGGAGCGGCAGGAGGAGATCCAGCTGCCGGAGGGCGCGACGCTGACGCCGATCTCGGTCGCGACGCCCGAACACGTCGAACCTGGCGGTGACGTCGGTCACGTTTCAGCGCGCGTCGTTCTCCGGCGAAGAGCGCGTGATGGTCACCGCCGGCCTGACCAATCGCAGCGCCACACGCCGTCGACGAGCATGCCGGTCAAGCTCGAGATCGACGGCCGGGTCGTCGACACGCGGACGGTGACGATCGAGCCGAATGCGTCGGGCGTCGGTCACGTTCCCGCAGGTGACCGTCGCGAGCCCGGCATGCGCGGCACGGTGCGCGCCGGCACCGACGCGCTCGCCGGCGGACAACGCCTTCCACTTCGTCGCTGTCGCCGAGCCGGCCGGTGTCCGTCCTCGTCATTCAGGCCGAGGGCGCCGCGCAGATGTCGAGCTTCTATCTCACGACGGCGCTCGTCGATCGGCACGGCGCCGCCGTTCAAGACCGACGTGCTGACGCCGTCGCGCGTCACGCCCGCGCAGCTTCGAGCGCCGATCGGTCGTCATCCTGCAACGACGCGACGGCGCTCTCGACGCAGGCCAACGAGGCGCTCGAAGCGATTCGTCGACGCAGGGCGGCGGCCTGTTCGTTGTCCTCGGCGACCGCACGCCCTGGAGCGGGCGCCGAGATGCCGCTGCTGCCGGGCAAGCTGGGCGCGCCGGTCGATCGGCATCGGCGGCGGCGGCGGCACGCTCGGCTATCCTCGACTACAGCCATCCGATCTTCGACGAGTTCAAGGATCCGCGGAACGGCAACTTCTCGAACGTCCGCTTCTTCAAGTACCGGGCGCTCACGCCCGCGCCGACCGACAAGGTCCTCGCGCGCTTCGACGATGGCGCGGCGGCGATGGTGGAGCGGGCGGTGGGCAGCGGCCGCGTGATCGCGTTCACGTCGACGCTGGACGACGCCTGGAACGACTTCCCGAAGCGGCAACTGTTCCTGCCGCTCGTGCACGAGACGGTGCGCTACCTCGCGCAGTACGCAGGAGCCGGAGGCCTGGTACACCGTCGGCCGCATGCTCGACGTCTCGGTGCCGATCGCCGCGATCGTGCGCGAAGGCGCCGCGGGCGACGCGCAGGCGCGCCGCGCGCAAGCCGAGCGGCGTCGTCATGTCGCCGTCGCGGCGCGCAGGCGACGATTGGCGAGGGCGGGGCGTCAGGTCGTCGAGCTGGCCGAGCAGGGGTTCTATTCCGTGCGCCTGCAGGGCGCGGGCGAGCGGCGGCCGTTCCAGGTGGCGGTGAACCTCGACCCCGCCGAGTCGGATCTGTCGGCGCTGCCGCCGGCCGAGTTCGTCGCACCGCGACGGGCCGGGCGGCGGTCACGACCGCGGAGGCAGTCGCTCGAGAACCCGGAGCTCACGCCGGACGACATGGAGAAGAAGCAGTCGATCTGGTGGTTCCTGTTCGTGGCCGGCGCCGCCGCTCCTGCTGGCGGAGGCCGTTCTGGCCAATCGCCTGTCGAAACGGTTTGGGTTCGGGCTGATGCCGGCTCCAAAGACGTAGCGCGTACGTAGCGCGGCCCGGGCTTTGAGCCGCGTCAGAATGCTAAGCTCAGGCAGGAGACGACCATGGCAACGTTCAGCGGCGGGACCGCCCGTCAGGAACTGGTCAATGTCATCCGGCAGGTGCGCAGCCGGTGGCGCATGCAAGCTCCTGCTGCGCGGCGGCGTCATCGTCCTCGTCGGCGCGCTGGTCGGCGATTGCCCTCGCCTCCTTCGGCCTCCAGACCTACAAGTTCAGCCCGGCGTCGGTCATCGGCTTCCGCATCGGCGTCTTCGTCGGCGTTCGCGCTGCTGCTCGGGCTGTGGCTCGTCCGGCCGATTGGGCGGCGCGTCACCGACCTGCAGGTCGCGCTCTACGTCGAGGAGCACGAGCCGTCGCTGCAGGCCGCGATTCTGAGCGCCGTGGACATCGGCGCGGCGTCCGAAGCCGGCACGAGCCGACGTGCCGCCGGTCATCGTCGACAAGCTGGTCGAGCAGGCCGTCGAGAAGTGCCGGACGATCGAGGGCGGCAAGGCGGTCGGCCGCGCGTCGCATGCGGCGTCACGCCGTGGCGCTCGGCGCTGATCGCCGGCATCGGCGCGCTGCTGCTCGTCATCGGTCCGGAGTTCCTGCGCCAGGGCGCGTCGGCGCTGCTCGTCGCTGTCGACGAGCGCCGAAGCCGCCAGCCCGTACGCCATCAAGGTCACGCCCGGCGACGTGAAAGTGCCGAAGGGATCCGATCAGACGATCGTCGCGCAGGCTCGCCGGGCTTCCGGTCGAACGACGTCGGCGTTGATGGTGAAGGCCGAGGGCGAGCAGAAGTTCGCGCGCATGCCGCTCGTCGCCACCGGTGACGCCGACGAGCTTCGAAGGCATGCTGTTCGACGTCAAGAAGTCGATGACGTACTACGTCGAGGCCGACGGCGTGAAGTCGCCGACCTACACGATGACGGTCGTCGAGCTGCCGGCCGTCGACGACGCTCGAGCTCGAGTACGTCTATCCCGGCCTACACCGGGCTGCGCCGCAGAAGGTGGAAGTCGGCGGCGACGTCGCCGCGCTGCGCGGCACGGAAGTGCGCGTGCAAGATCACGTCGACGATGGCGACGCCGGGCGGGCGGCTGCAGCTCGATCCCGGCAAGCCGTCCGGCGCTCGCGACGCAGGCCGACGGCGCGCTCACCGGCAGCTTCAAGATCGGCGAGGACGGCTACTACCACGTCGAGCTCGACGGCCCGCGCGGCGAGAAGGTGACGGCGTCGCCGAAGTACACGATCGACGTGATCGAAGATCAGCGCGCCGACCGTGTCGTTCGAGAAGCCGAAGCGCGACACGTCGGCGAATCCGGTCGAAGAAGTCTTCGTCCAGGCGCGCGCCGACGACGACTTCGGCGTGAAGCAGCTCGACCTCGTCTACTCGGTGAACGGCGGCGCCGGAAAAGACCGTGACGCTCTACGGCAAGGGCGCGAAGCCGCTCGACGAGGTGAGCGCCGGCCACACGATCTACCTGGAAGAGCTCGGCGTGAAGCCCGGCGACTTCGTCGCCTACTACGCGAAGGCCACGGACACGGACACCGTCAAGGGGCCGAAGGTCACGTCGAGCGACATCTACTTCGTCCAGATCCGGCCGTTCAGCCAGAACTTCCGCGAGGCGCAGTCGCAGGAAGGCGGCGGGGGCGGCGGCGGTGGCGGCGGGCAGCAGGGCCAGCCGGCGCGCTCTCCGAGCAGCAGCGCCAGATCATCTCGGCGACGTTCAACGTCGAGCGCGACAAGGCCAAGAACGCCGGCGGACAAGTTCAAGGAAGACACGGTGTTCGTCCAGCTCGCGCAGTCGAAGATTGCGCGAGGAAGTGCGACGACCTGGTGCAGACAGATGCGCCAGCGCGTCGGCGGCGGCGGCGGCGAGAACATCCAGCACATCGTCGAAGCGCTGCCGAAGGCCGCGGCGGAGATGAAGGCGGCCGAGGATCTGCTGAAGAACCAGAAGACGAAGGAAGCGCTGGCGCCCGAACAGCGCGCGCTGAAGCACCTGCAGGACGCCGAGCAGGCCTACGAGCTCGAAGTGCGCCAGCAGCAGCAGCGGCGGCGGTGGCGGCGGCGGGGGCGGCGGCGGCAGATGGCCGACGAGCTGGCCGACCTGTTCCAGCTGCAGCTCGACCGCAGGCGAATCAGTACGAGACGCAGCAGCGCGCGCAGCAGCAGAGCGCAGCAGCAGCAGATCGACGAGCTGGCCGAGAAGCTGCGCGAGCTCGCGCGGCGGCAGTTGCAGCAGGCCGAGCAGCAGCGCCGGATGCGCGGCCAGCAGGGCGGGTCGGGCAGCGGAGCGGCGCAGCGGGCGCTCGCCGACGAGGTCGAGGAAGCCGCGCGGCAGCTCGAGCAGCTGCGGCGCGAGGCCGAGCGGCAGGGCCAGCAGCGTCAGGATCTGGCGGATGCCGCGCGGCGGCTGCAGGAAGTCGCGAACGCGATGCGGCAGGCCGCGGCCAACGGCAACAGCGACGGCGGCGCGCAGGCGCAGCGCGCGCTGCAGCAGCTTCAGGAAGCGCAGCGGCTGCTGCAGAACAACGCAGGCGGCGCAGGCGGGCCAGAACGTGAAGGATCTCCAGCGCCAGGCCGACGAGCTGGCGCAGCAGCAGCGCGAGCGTCGCGAAGCAGGTTGCGGAGCCTCGATCAGGCCGGCGCCGCAGCGCGACGCAGCGCATTCAGCAGCTGTCGCAGCAGAAGGACGACATGCGCGGCAAGGTCGGCGAGATCGAGCAGCAGCTCGGCAACCTCGCGCGGCAGGCGCTCGCGAGCAATCAGCGCGACGCCGCGCGCAAGCTGCAGGAAGCGGCCGGCACCATTCGCGACGAGATGGTGAAGGAGAAGATCGAGTACTCGAAGCAGGCGATGGCGGGCGGGTCCGAGTACTCGAAGCCGATCGAGAACGAGATCGCGTCGAACCTCGACACGCTGCGCCAGCAAGATCGGCGAAGCCGCGGCCGCCGCAGACAAGGCGCAGCAGGGCCAGGGACTGAACCGCGCCGTCGACAACATGCGCGACGTCGCGCGCGGCCTGCGACGCTCGGCCAGCAGATGGCGGGTCAGCAGGGCCAGCAGGGTCAGCAGGGCCAAGGTCAGCAGGGCGCAAGGTCAGCAGGGTCAAGGGCAGCAGGGCCAAGGTCAGCAGGGCGCAAGGTCAGCAGGGCGCAAGGTCAGCAGGGCCAAGGTCAGCAGGGCCAAGGGCAGCAAGGCCAGGGCCAGCAAGGCCAGGGTCAGCAAGGCCAGGGTCAGCAGGGCCAGGGTCAGCAGGGCCAAGGCCAGCAGGGCCAAGGTCAGGGCCAGGGTCAAGGCCAGGGCCAGGGTCAAGGCCAGGGCCAGGGCCAGGGTCAGGGTCAAGGCCAGGGCCAGGGTCAGCAAGGCCAGGGTCAGGGACAGGGTCAGGGGGCCAAGGCGGCCAGGGTCAGGGCCAGCAGGGTCAGGGTCAGCAGGGTCGCGATGGCCAGCAGGGACCGCGAGGTCAACAGCGGCTGACTGATGGCCAGTCGCGTGGAGGCGGCCAGCAGCCGCAGGGCAGCGAGCAGGGCGGCCTCACGGGCACGCCGGCCGGGCCCGGCCAGTCGGGCGGCGACGCGCGTCCCGGCATGAACCGCGGCGAAGTGCGGCAGTGGGCGAATCAGGCGAACCAGCTCGCGAACGACACGCAGAACCTGCGCCGGCAGCTGCAGCAGGGCGGCGTCAACGCCGGCGATCTCCAGGCCGTGGACGAAGTCGTCAAGGCGCTGCGCGCGCTCGGCGACGAACGCAACTACCAGGCCTCCGCGAGCAACCTGCAGCAGCTCTTCTCGACCGCTGTCGATCGCTTCAAGGCGCTCGAGTTCGAGCTGCGCAAGCGCCTCGACACGACGAGCGAGCAGCTCTACCTGTCTGGTTCCGAAGACGTGCCGCCGAACTTCCGGTCGCTCATCGAGGAGTACAGCCGACGCTCTCCAAGAAGCCGGGTGGCAAAGGCGGGCAGTAAATCAAGGGCTCACCATGAAGGCTGAAGCAACGTGAAGCAGGGTTTGTCGGCAAACACCTGCGCTTGTCGACAAGCAGTCTCTTCCAGCAGAAGCGCTTCACTGTCTTCATGCCTTCATGGTGAAGTTCTTGTTGTAGTAATCACCTCTCCGCGACTCTCGCAAGTGCCTTTTCTACGATCGCGTCGATCTCCGCATTCGGTGCCGTGAAGTGATTCGCGATGATCGAGAAGACGATGCGCTCGCCTGATTTCGTCTCGAGATATCCCGACAGCGCGCGCATGTTGGAGATCGTCCCGGTCTTCGCCTGGACGCGGCCGTCGAGCATCGTGCCTTTCATGCGCGACTCGAGCGTGCCGTCGTGCGCGCCGACCGGCAGCGCCGCGAGGAACGGACCGCGCAGCCTCTCGTCTGTTCCACACGTGCTTGAGAATCGTGACGATGGCGTCCGCCGTCACGTAGTCGTAGCGCGAGAGCCCGGATCCGTCGTTCATCACGAACGCGTCGGCGCCGACGCCCCAGGCGCCGAGCGTCTCGCGCACGGCCTGCCGGCCGGCGGCGGCGGATCCCGGACGAGCGGGCGCGCGGCCGATCGCCTTCAGGAACATCTCGCCGTAGAAATTCTGGCTGTCCTTCAGGAAGCCGCCCGGCGAGAAACGAGAGCGGCACGACTCGCGGCGGGCGACGATCTGGCGCGGCGTCTGGGGCGGCGGGGCCTCGAGGTCGTCGATGTCCCAGGCGCCGCCGAGCACCGCGATGCCGCGCTCCGCGAGCGCGAGGCGGAGGCCTTCGACGAAGAACCGCGTCGGGTTGTCCACCGTCGTCGTTGCGTGACACGACCGCGCCGCCGGCCGGGACGCTGCCGCGAATCGTGAGATGAGCGCTGCCCGGCAGCCGCGTGAGATCGCAGGCTCGACCGGAGATCCTGGCGCGCCGGTGCGGACCTGGTTGCCGGCGTCGAGCGAATGTCCTGGCGGCAGGATCTCGATCCGCGCCGGCGTCGCCCGGCGCGTTGCCCGGTGTGACGCGCACGACGGCGACGTTCTCGTTGTAGCTGAGCGCGCCGGACGGCGCGGCGTAGCGGCCGTCAGGTAGTCCCACGCCCATCCCGCGCCGAGGCCGTCATCGTCGAACGCGTTGTCGTCGCCGATGAGGCGGCCGTCGACGCGGCGGATGCCGGCCTGCGCGCAAGCGCGTCGGCCCACTCGCCGAACAGCGGCGGACGAGGCCAAGATCCTGCGACACGATCGACGGATCGCCGCCGCCGGTGACGATGAGGTCGCCGTGGAGCACGCCGTTGCCGATGGTGCCAGCCGCCTCGAGCCGCGTCTCGAAGCGGTAATCCCAGCCCAGCCGCTCCGCGGCGACCGCCATCGTCAGCAGCTTCATGTTCGACGCGGGGACGACGAGCTTGTCGCTGTTGCGCTCGTAGAGGAGCGTCGTCGCGGCTGAGCGACTCGATGCGGACGCCGACGAGCGCGCGCGCGAACGCCGGGCTGCGTCGAAAATCGCGTCGAGATCGGCGAGCGTCGGTACCTGGCGTCGCGTCGGACGTGCGCGGGCTCGAGCCGCGTCGCGCCGGCGTCGCGCCCTGTCGCGGCGACAGCCGCGACGAAGCAGAAACGCCGCGACGAAGGCGGCGCGTGATCACTTGACGCCGGTCAGGTCCTTGATGAGCGCGAGCGACCTTGTCGAAGTCGGACGGTCGGGACGACGGCCGCGCCTGCGTTCGCCGGGCACGATGGCGTGCACGGTGGTGCCGGACTTGCGGAACGTGACTCTTCTCGGTCGTCGGCTTGGCGGCGTCGCCGAACCGCGCCGTCACGACGACGGTCTCGCCGCCCGGAGGCGACCTTGTCGGCGAACGTGTCCGCGCGCAGGTTCGACAGCGTCGTCAGCAGGTCGGTCATCTTCGTCTGGTCGATGTCCTTGGCCGCGGGCTTCGTCTGCTTCCACAGCTCGACCGCAGGAGGCGGCTCGCTTGCCGGCGGCGGCCGGCTCGTTCCTTGCCGAACGTGAACGTCTTGCCGCCGATCGTGACGTCCATGCCGACCGCGGTGAACGATCGGAACTCGAACAGGTCCTTCTTGCGCAGGTCATCCGGCTTCTTCTTGAGGTCGTCGAGCAGCGTCTTCTCGACCGTGAACACCATCGGCCGCGACAGATCGCGCGCGTACAGGCTCGTCGTCGTCCTTCTTGCCGCCGATGGCGAGCGTCGCGCGGGTTGAGCCGGCGCCGAGCGTGGCCAGCGCCTGCGGCTTGTCGAGGCCGTATTTCTTCAGGTCCGTCGTGCCGTCGGCGGCGACGATCGCCTTCATGCGGCGCCTGGGGGAGCTGGCCGACGAGGCCGTCGACGGCGCCGAAGTCCGCCTTGGCGTCGAGCGGCTTCGTGAACCGCCAGTCGGTGCCCTTCTTCGCGAACGCGAGCGGCGGCGTGCCCGCGGCTTCGATCGAGACGGTGTCGACGTCGTCGCGCGCGAACTTCAGCACGCTCTTGTCGCGCAGCGCGAACGTCGGCTTGTTGAGCGAGTCTTCCAGGTACGCGCTGATGAGGAAGACCTTCGGCTGGCCGTCGACGCGCGCGTAGAGATCGCCGCCGGTCGGCGTCTTGCTGCCGATGTCGAGGCGGCGCATCGCCGTCTCGCCCGCCAGGCGGAAGCTCACGCTGAAGCGCGCCGGCTCGAGGCCGAACTGCGTCACCGACTTGGGCGTCTCGTCGATCGTGCGCTGGATCTCGAGCGATCTCGAGCGTGGACACGAGCGAGCCGACTTCGCTCGCGTCGGCGTCGAGCGGCTCGGGCGCCGTGATCTGCCAGTTCTCGCCGGTCTTCTTGAGCGTCGTGGTCTCGCCGGAAGCCGTCTTGACCTGCGACTTCCTCGATCTTGTCGACCTCGACGGTGAACACCTTGTCCTTCTTGGTCGACGCGCTGCCGGCCGGCTCGCGCTTCGACTCGACGAAGTAGATGTACGCCGCCGAGCGCCGAGCGCGACGACCAGCAGAATCAGAAACGATTTACCGCCACGCATCGTCTTCGTTCCTTCTGTCCTTCGTCCTCAACCTTCGTCCTCGCACCTTCGGCCTTCTACCGTCTTTCCACCAGACCCGGATGCCGTTGGCGAACAGCAGCCCCGGAATGATCGCCAGCGCCAGCCAGAGGACGATCGACTCCTGATCGGCCGTCAGCTGGATGCGGCGGTCGTCCGGGATCCCTCGGCCGGATGGCGATCAGGTTTTCCTGCTGCGCCAGCCAGTTGCTCATGTTCAGGAACAGATCCTCGTTGCCCGCGAGCCCGATGCCGCGGTTCGACGCGAAGTCGCTGTCGCCGACGACGACGACGCGGGTTTCCGGCTTCGGCGCGTCGGGCGTCGGCGCCGGCGCGGCGGCGCGTCCGGCGCGGGCGCCGACGCGGCGGCCGCGATCGAGACCGGTCCGGACTTGTCGCCCTTGGCCGGTTCATTGTCAGGCTTGCCGGTCGCGTAGAGCGCCCTTGATGTCGGTCTCGGCCCAGCCCTGCGGGCCCGTCTCGATCAGCTTCTGCGCGAACTTGCCGTCCGCGCCGCCTTCGATCGGCGTCACCGATCGCGCGAGCGGAAACGCCGTGCACCTTGCGGAACTGATCCGTGATCGGCGTGCGGCGCCGGCATGCCGATCGGCACCGACGCGTCCGTGCCGATGAGCTGGCCGATCCCGCTGGGTCCACGCACGATGTTCCGGCCGACGTCGATGCCCCATTCCCGCGCGAAGGCGATGAGGCTCGTCGGCTGCCTGCGTTGCCGTCCTTCGCCGGCGGGTCGAGCATCAGCAGCAGCTTGCCGCCGCGTTTGAGGAACGCCTTGACCGCCTCGAGCTCGGGCGGGAAGAAATCGATCGTCGGACCGGCGACGACCAGCACCGTCGCGTCCTCCGGCACCTTGCCCGTCTGGGCGAGCGTTCAGCTTGGTCGACCTCGAAGTTGTCGTGCGCGAGCGCGATCGGCCGCATTCTTGTACCCGGACGCGTCGGTCGCGGTCGGATCCTTCTCGCCGTGGCCCTGGACGAAGTAGATCTTCTTCGCCTTGCCCTCGATCACCTTCTTCAGCGCGTTCGTGAGCGCCCTGCTCGTCGGCCTGCTGCGTGCGCTCCGTCCGGCCGGCGTGCTCGATGAGCAGCGTCGGCACCGATGTGATCTCGTATTTCTGCGCCTCGATCGGCTCCCGATCCGCGTCGATGTACTCGCACCGAGACCTGCTTCGACAGGTACTGATACTCGCCGAGCAGATCGCGATAGCGTTCCGAGCCCTCCATCGCACCGTGGAACACGCGGATGACGACGGGCGGACTGGAGCTCGGACACGATCTGCTTCGTCTGATCGGACAGCGAGAACTGTCCGGCCGACGTCAGGTCCCAGCGCTTGTTCTGCCGGTTCGCGATCCAGTTGATGAGCGACGAGAATCGCGACGAACGCGACGACGCTGCCGAGCGGCGAACGATCCGTACTTCACGTTCCGGCCCTGGAACGAGCGGCCGATGTCGCGCCACTGGCTCAGGGCGTAGATGGCCGTGACGACCAGGCCGGCCAGCGCGAGCTTCGGGTGGAGGTTCAGGTCCGGTTTCGTGAACCGGAGGGCGAGCGCCGCCATCACGAGCACGACGCCGAGCCAGCCGAGCAGTCCGAGAATGCGTTTCACGAGTTAGCCCCTCCACCGCTCGCTGTCGACCGACTTCAGCGTGAGAAACAGCCCGAAGCCGATGAAGCTCAAATAGAAGATCACGTGCTTGGTGTCGATGATGCCCTTGCCGAAATCGTCGAAGTGCTCCGTGATCGACAGATACGACAGGATGGGTCCAAAAGTCGGGCCGGCGCTGTCGGCGAACCAGCTGATGATCCAGAAGAACAGGAAGACGACGAAGCTCGCGGCGCCGGCGACCATCTGGTTCTTCGTGGTGCTCGAGATGAAGAGCCCGACCGCCACGAAGCAGCTGCCGAGCAGGAACAGGCCGAGGTAGCCGGAGAGGAGCGGCCGCCATTCGGGGTTGCCGCAGAAGAACAGGATCGCGACGTAGAGCACCGTCACGGCCAGCATCGCCGGCATACAGCCCGATCGCGCCGACGAACTTGCCGAGGATGATCTCGAGGTCCGTGAGCGGCGACGTCAGCAGCAGCTCGATCGTCCCCGATCGCTTCTCCTCCGAATAGGTCCGCATCGTGATCATCGGCAGCAGGAACAGCACCAGGACGCTGGCGTTGCCCAGGAGCGGCCGGATGAGCGACATGTTCACGTTGACCGGCTGCGGCCGCCGCCGAACTGACCGGCCTGCATGCTGTTGAGCATGAACATGCGCAGGTAGACGGTGAAGAACCAGCCGAAGATGAAGCGCGAACAGGCCCATCATCACCCACGCCACCGGCGAGGCGAAGTAGCTTCGCAGCTCCTTGCCGGCGATCGCGCCGACATTGCGCAGTGTCTTGCTCATGCGCCAGCTCCTCCCGGCATTTCCGCCGGCGCAGATTCCGCCTGAACGGCACCGGTCGGCGGCGGAGCCGCGTCACGGCCCTCTTCGGTCGTGAGCTGCAGGAAGATCTCCTCGAGGCTCATCCGCGTCGGCCGCAGCTCGAGCAAGCCCCAGCCGGAATCGACGACGGCCCGCGCGACGTCACGCCGCACGTCGCGCTGCGGCTCGGCCTCGATCTCGTAGCCGATGAACCGCTCGTGACGATCGGCCACGCTGACCTTGCGCACCCCGGGCACCGCCGCGAGCACGTCCGGCGCATTGGTTCCGCCTTCCACCTGCACGTAGAGCGTCGCCGCGCCTTTGAGCTGATGCGTCAGGTTGTCGGGCGTGTCCACGGCGACGACGCGGCCCGGTTGATGATGACGACGCGCTGGCAGGTCTGCGCCACTTCCGGCAGGATGTGCGTGCTCAGCACGATCGTGTGATCGCCGGCGAGGCTGCGGATGAGATCGCGCGTCTCCATGATCTGCTTCGGGATCGAGACCCGGCCGTCGGCTCGTCGAGAACCAGCACCTCGGGGTCGTGCAGGATCGCCTGGGCGAGGCCGACGCGCTGCCGGTAGCCCTTCGACAGCTTCGCAGCAGTGCCGGTTGGCCATGTCGTCCACGTGCGTCTTGCTTCATCGCGTGGTCGACACGCATCGCGCGCTCGGCCTTGGTCGTCTTGCCCAACTTGATGCGCGCGACGAACGTCAGGTACTCCCTGCACGGTCATCTCGGGGTAGAGCGGCGGCGTTTCCGGCAGATAGCCCGGTGCGCCGTTTGGCCTCGAGCGGGCTGGCGAAGACGTCGTACCCGGCGACCACGGCCGTGCCCGTCGTGGCAGGCATGTAGCCGGTGATGACGCGCATCGTGGTCGTCTTGCCGGCGCCGTTTGGACCGAGGAATCCCGAGGATCTCGCCCTTTTCGACGCGAAAGCTCACGTCGTCGACGGCGGTGACCGGGCCGTATCGCTTGGTCAGGTGCTGGACCTCAATCATGAATCAACCCGCGTAACTGACAGGGACTGCTGCCCTGCGAACCGGGAATCGTAACAAAAAAAGGGCAATTCTCGGGCAGTTTCAGAGACCTTGACATATGAGCAACTGTTCATATATTCATATGTTGTGGCCTCCGACCGTGATTTGACGTGCACCGAACGCCATTTGGCCGACCCGGCCACCATCGCGGATCTGCAGGCACGGCTGCTTGGTGCTCGCACCGTCGAGGCCGTCGCCGACGTCTTCAAGCTGCTCGGCGATCCGACGCGAGTCAGGCTCGTCGATGCCCTGACGCACGGCGAGCGGTGCGTCTGTGATCTTGCGACGCTCGTCGGCCTCAGCGAGTCGGCGGTATCGCACCAGTTGAGGCTGCTGCGCTCAGCCCGGCTCGTGCGCGTGCGACGCGCCGGCCGGCTCGCGTACTACTCGCTCGACGACCATCACGTCGTCGGCCTGCTGCACGACACGCGCAAGCACGTCGAAGAGGACCACGGGCCGGCGTTGCAGGATGCGGCGGAGCCCCGCCGAAGCGCGGACCTTGTCGGCCGCGCGAAGGCGGGAGGCGGACATGAGTGAAGCCTGCTGCGGCCCCGGCGATTCGCACGCCCACAACGCGTCGGCGACCGCCACGCCCGCGGTGACCCGGCCGAAGATCGCCTGGCCCGTGCTCGTTGCGGGCCTCGCGATTCTGGCCGGCGCAGTGGCCGACTGGGGAGGCTTTCCAGAGATGGGCCTCGCCGCCTATGTCGTGGCGATTGTCGCGTCGATCCCGGTTCCGGCGCGCCGTGCCTGGAGCTCGCTGCGGAAGAGGGCCCTCGACATCAACTTGCTGATGGTCATCGCCGTGATCGGCGCGGCGTTCCTCGGCGAGTGGATGGAGGCGGCGACCGTCGTCTGGCTGTTTGGCCTCGCGCAGTGGTTGGAGGTGCGCAGCCTCGAGCGCGCGCGGCGGGCCATTCGATCGCTCATGACGCTTGCGCCCGCGGTCGCGACGATCCGGCGCGGCGACGCCGACCGTGAGATCCCGGTCGATGAAGTTGCGATCGGCGACGTCGTCATCGTCCGTCCCGGCGACCGGCTGCCGGTCGACGGGTTCGTGCTGGCGGGCGAGTCGTCAGTCGATCAGGCGCCGATTACCGGCGAGTCGTGGCCTGTCGACAAGTCGCCGGGCGACGAAGTCTTCGCCGGCACGATCAACGGCAACGGCGCCCTCGAGGTGGAAGCCTCGAGGCGCGCGTCCGACAGCACGATCGCGCGAATCATTCATCTCATCGAGAACGCACAGAGCCGTCGCGCGCCCGTGCAGACGTTCGTGGACCGATTTGCGCGGCGGTACACGCCGGCGGTCGTGCTGCTCGCTCTGGTCGTCGCGATCGTGCCGCCGCTCGTCGCCGGCGGACTGAGTGAGTGGACCGCCCACTTCGGCGTGTGGAGCTACCGCGCGCTCACGCTGCTCGTCGTCGCGTGTCCGTGTGCTCTCGTGATCTCGACGCCGGTGGCGATCGTCTCGGCGCTCACCGCCGCGGCTCGTGAAGGTGTGCTCATCAAGGGCGGAAACCACCTCGAGCGGCTGGGATCGATTCGCGCGGTGGCGTTCGACAAGACTGGCACGCTGACGCACGGTCGCGTGACGGTGACCGATATCGTTGGCGTGGACGGCACGACGTCCGACGGCGTGTTGTCGGTGGCGGCGGCGCTCGAAGCTCGTTCCGAGCATCCGATCGGGCGCGCGATTGTCGATCGCGCGCGCGTCGCGGGCCTCGAGGTCGCGCCGGGTGTGGCGTTCCGCGCGCTTCCCGGCCTCGGCGCCGAGGCGACGGTTGCGGCCGCGCCCGCGCTGGTCGGCAGCCATCGCCTGTTCGAAGATCGACAACTGTGCACGCCGTCACTTCATGCCTGTGTCGAGCAGATCGAGCGCGACGGCGCGACGCCTGTGCTCGTCGGGCATGCCGGCGCACCGCTTGGCGTGATCGGCCTTGCCGATGAGCTCCGAAGCGAGGGGCGGCATCATCGTGGCCGGATTGCGCGGCCATGGCGTCGAGCGCGTCGTCCTCCTCACCGGAGATCTGCGTGCGAATGCTCACGCGGCCCTCACGCGGACCGGTCTCGATGCAGCCTACGCGGAGCTCCTGCCGGGCGACAAGGTTGAGGCGCTCGCGAAGCTGCGCGCGGAGTACGGCCCGGTCGCGATGGTGGGAGACGGCGTGAACGACGCGCCTGCACTCGCGGCCGCTGACGTCGGCATCGCGATGGGCAGGACCGGTTCCGACGTCGCGCTCGAAACGGCCGACGTCGTGCTCATGTCCGACGATCTTCGCAAGCTGCCCTACGCGCTTCGCCTCGGCCGCAAGACGCTGGCCAACATCCGCCAGAACGTCACCATCGCGCTGTCCTTGAAGATCGCGTTCGTGGTGCTCGCCGCCTTCGGCCTGGCGACGATGTGGATGGCGGTCCTCGCCGACACGGGCGCGTCGCTGCTCGTGACAGCGAACAGCCTCAGACTGCTGCGCGTGCGTAGCGCTACGCGGGGCTGAAGGGTGACGCCGCGCTAGCCCCGCACTACGACGAGGCATCCAGGAACTCGTCGAGCGATTGTTGATCGGCGCTCGACAACCGCTCGAACTGGACACCCATTCCCACTTTGCGATCGCTCCAGGCCACGCGGCCGGACGCCTCGATGTCCTTCTGGGTGCCCGGAAGCCGGAACGTCAATTGAATGGTCGTCCCGGGCGGGAGCGGGCTCATCGTCCGCACGGCGAGCCCGCCGCGGCTCACGTCGAGCGTCACGGCGCCCGTGATCGACTGACCCGTCCGGAACGAGACCGGCACGCCGAGTGCCACGCGCCTGCTGGCCCGCCGGTTGAAGTTGTCTGGAAACAGGTGGGGCGCGAGCGCGGGCAGAATCTGCGGGGTACTCGCGTGCTCGCTCATGTAGCCGGCGACATTCAGCGTCGCGAGCGCCGCGATCTGGCTGGCGGCCGACACCGAGCCTGAAAACACGAGGATGGGGACCGGCCGTCGAGCGGTCTCGCCCAGCTCCCGGACGAAGGTCACGGCGTCCTCGGCCAGCCCGAGGTCCACGAGGGCCAGACTCACCGGCGTCGTCTCGTCCGCCACCGCCGTCCTGGCCGCCGCCGCGGTCGAGGCGACGACGTATGCGTGCCGGGCATCGGCGAGCGCCGCCGCAAATCGGTCTCGAACGGCGGCTATCCGATGGGCCACGAGGATCGTCTTGACAGACATGTGGGGGTCAGTCGCTATAATCGGATTTCGAGCCGATCCAAGGAGAGTGTATGGCGACCTGCCCTGAGTGTGACGCGGAAATCGAAATCGACGACGACGATCTCGAAGACATGGAGATCGGCGATCCGTGGGATTGCGATGCCTGCGGCAGCCGCCTCCGCGTAGCGAGTCTCAGTCCGATGGATTTCGAGAGCGACGAGGATGACGGCGACGAGGACGAAGACGAGGACGAGGACGAAAGAAAAGGAAGCCGACGACACCGACGCCGATGACGACGATCTCGACGACGATGCCGACGACGCCGACGAGGACAAGGATTGGGAGGAATGACCGTTCGGCCAGCCGGGGCCGACGACCTGAAGCGCCGTGAGACGGCGCTCATGGAGCGCCTCGGCCACTTGCCGTCTCTCATCGTGGCCTACAGCGGCGGCGTGGACTCCGCCTACCTCGCCTGGGCCGCTCACCGTGTCCTCGACGCTCGCGTACTTGCCGTCACGGCCGACAGCCCCAGCTATCCGGAGCGCCACCGCGCGATGGCGGTCCGAATCGCCACCCAGTTCGGATTCCGGCACGAAGTCATTCACACCGGCGAGCTCGACCGCCCTGAGTACCGCGCCAACAACACCGATCGCTGCTACCACTGCAAGCACGAGCTGTTCACGGAGCTTTCTGCCCTCGCATCGACCCGGGGGTTCGCGGCGGTCGCCGACGGCAACAACGCCGACGATCGCGGCGACTACCGGCCCGGCCGGCGCGCCGCGCGGGAGTTCGGCGTCATCAGCCCGCTCGACGACGCCGAACTGACCAAGGCGGACATCCGCCGGCTGTCCGAGGAGGCTCAGTTGCCGTGCTGGGACGAGCCGGCATCGGCCTGCCTGTCATCGCGGATTCCGTACTTCTCCGAAGTGACTGAAGACAAGCTGCGCACCATCGAGCAGGCCGAAGACGCCCTCCGAGCGCTCGGGTTCCGGATCGTGCGGGTGCGGCATCACGGCGAGATCGCCCGCGTCGAGCTTGCGCGTGACGAAATGCCGCGAGCGCTCGAGAACGACGTCGCGCTCGCCATCGATCGCGCGCTGCGCGCGCTGGGGTTTCGGTACGTCACGCTCGACCTGAAAGGCTACCGGCTCGGCAGCCTGAACGAAGGGCTGTCGCTGAGGGCGATATAGTGACTCCCGATGCGGCGGCTCCTGCTTGGCCTGGCTGTGCTCTTCCTGGTGGTGCACGTCAGGGCGCTGCCGCACACGCTGGAGGACATCGACTCGATTAACTTCGCGATGGGCGTCGAGTCGTTCGACGTCGCGCGTCACCAGCCGCACCCGCCCGGATATCCCGTTTACATCGCGCTCGCCAAAGCATCGACGGCCGTCATCGGCGCCGTGGCGCCCTCCTGGGACCGCGATCGGCGCGCCGCCGCCGGCCTGGCGATCTGGAGCGTCCTCGCCGGCGCGCTGGCCGTCTATCTCATCGCCGAGTTCTGGCTCGCTCTGGGTTTCACCCCGGTCGTCGCCGGACTCGCTTCGCTCGTGGCCGTCACGGCCCCGCTGTTCTGGTTCACGGCGGCGCGGCCGCTCACGGACACGCCCGCGGTGCTGGCGGCGCTCGTCGTGCAGACCTGGATCCTGCGCGGATGGCGCGGCGCACGGGCAGCCGGGGATGTGCTCCCGCGCGACTGGATTCTCGCGGCCGCAGGCACAGGCCTCTGCATCGGCTTGAGATCGCAGACGCTGCTGCTGACGGCCCCGCTGCTGCTCTGGGCGATCGGCTGGCTGGTCGCACGAAGGCGGACCGTCCACGCGGGCTGGCTCATCGGCGCAGCCGCCGCAGGTGTGCTGGCCTGGGCGGTGCCGCTCGTCTGGGAGAGCGGCGGGATTCGCGGCTACCTGGCCGCGCTGCACGGTCAGGGAGGCGAGGACTTCGCGAGTGCCGATATCCTCGTCACGCGGGCGTCCTGGCGGATGTTCCAGGCCACGCTTCGGCACACGTTCACCGAGCCTTGGGTGTTCCCGGCGCTCGCTAATGTCGTCCTGGTCCTGGCACTCGTCGGCGTCGTGCGGCTGAGCCGGCGCGAGCAGCAGGCCCGGCTCGCCGTCGCGCTCGCCTTCGTGCCGTATCTGCTCTTTCAACTGGTCTTTCAGGAAACGATCACGATTCGATACAGCCTGCCGCTCATCGTTCCGGTCGCGGGACTGGCGGTCGTCGGGCTCGCGGCGCTGGGAACGCGCGTGGCCGTCGTCGGCGCGGCGGCGATTGCGATCACGAGCCTCGTCGTCGTGCAGCCGCGGCTCGAGGCGTATGGCGGGAACCCGTCGCCGTCTTCCACGCGTTTCGCGACATGCAGCGCGCGCTGCCCGCTGGCGGGAATCTCAACCAGTCGCCCGTGCTCCGCATGCACCATCAGATCTGGCACGTCGCGCGGCGGCCGATCGACTGGTATCGACCGTCATGGGACGTCGGGCCGCAGCCGTTCCCGGGCGATCGCGAGTGGCTGGGAATCGTCCGTCACTGGACCGCGGGCGAGACGCGTCCGGTGTGGCTGCTGGCGGACACGTCGCGAAACGACGTGAAGCTGTTCGACTGGCGCGCCACCGAGCGGCGCAGCCGGTACGAGCCGTCGGACGCCGTCCGCTGCGCTGATTCGGGGGCTGCGCCTCGACGCGGCTCGACTGGTGGTCGCTCGACGCGGCCGCGCTGGATGCTCGGCACCGGCTGGTCGCTGACGCCTGAGATTGCCGGACATGACAGCCAAGGACGGGACCTGGTCCGCACCAGCGTCCCGCCGAAGCGTTCCTGCTGCGCGACAACGCACCCGCGCGGCTCATGCTCGGCGCGAGATACCTCTCTCGCGAGCGGCGCACCCGCGACGGTGACGCTGGCGCTCGACGGCCAGCCACTTGGGTCCTGGCCGATCTCGTCGAGCGCGCCCTGGTTCGTGCAGTGGATCGATCTTCCCACCGGAATCCCTGCAGGGCTCGGGGCACTCGGGTCACACCCCTACGCGAGGCTGACTGTGACTGTCACGTCGACCGAAACCGGACGCCTGCGCCCACAGTGGGCCTCGAGCAGTTCGACATGGCCGCCGCAACGCGAGAACATCTCGGCCTTCCTGGATGACTGGAACGAGTACGAAGGCGATCCGCGAACCGGCCGCCTGTGGCGATGGACCACGGCCGCCAGCACGATGCTCGTGAAGGGCGCGACGCGCGATCTGCAGCTCACGCTCGAGGGGGAGTCGCCGCTCCGCTATTTCGATCGCGCGCCGACCGTCGTCGTCCGCGCCGGCGAGCGCGAGCTCGCGAGATTCAGTCCCTCGACCGACTTCTCGCAGAAGATCCCCGTGCCGCTCGCCGGGCTGACGGAGTCAGAGGGGCGCATCACGATCGCGACCGACCTCACCTTCGTCCCCAAAGAGCGCGGTCAGGGAGCGGATCCCAGGCGCCTGGGGCTCAGGCTGTTCAGGATTGAAGTTAGATGACCGCCGCCAGGCGAACGTAGTGAGCCGTCGGCGGCGCGCCACTAAAGAAAGTTAGACCTTTCTCGCCACGCACATCAACGACGTCCCGATCGGCAGGTTGACGAGGCGCAGGAGCGCCGATTCGGCGGCGAGGGCGGCGTTGAACGCGCCGTTGACGGGAGCCGCCGGCACGCGGAGGTCGGCGTCGGAAGCCTGATCGGCACGGCCGCTGATTCGCTCGGTCCAGCGGACGGCGAAGACGACAGGGAAGGTCGCCATGTTCGTGAACGTGATTCGCTCCACCGTCAGGCCGTGGCCCTCGAGCAGGCTGGCCAGCTCACGGCGGCTATAGCGCCGGACTTCGTTCGTCAGCGCCGAATGCGAGCCGCGCAGGCTGTCGAGCGCGGCGGTGTTGACGAGCGCGATCCCGCCCGGCTTCAGTATCCGCCGCATCTCCTGCACGGCCAGGCGGGTCGCCGAGTCATCCAGACAATAGAGGACATCGAACGACGTGACGACGTCGGCGCACTCGTCCGCGAAGGGCAGGTGGGTGACCGATCCACGAACGAGCCGGCGTCCCGCACGGCGACCGAGGCGAAGGCCGGTGGTCGATAGCTCGAGGCCAACGGCCGGTCCCAGCGTCGCGAGCCAGTCCAGGTTCCGTCCGGTGCCCGCTCCGCAGTCCACGACCAGGCCGGGCGCTCTGCCGGAGAGCGCCGTGTCGAGCAGATAGCGGGCATTTCGACGAAGCGCGCGGAACCAGAAGTGCCGCTCCTCGGCACGCGCGGTCGCCTCGAGCATGGGGGACGGGTCTCTGATGTGGAAAACTCCTGCAACACTGTGATCTATGTTGCAGGAGTTTTCCACATTAGAGACCCGTCCCCTTCTGCCGATTGACTCCCTGTGGCGTGCGTGATTTCGTTGACAGGTGTACCGGCCGCCCGCTAAGCTCGCTCAACTTCAGTTTTCCCCGCCGCCGATCGTTGGCAGCTTGTGCAGGAGCGCGTGATGCCAAGACGCCTGTTCCGAGTAATACCGGTGATTCTCGCCGTGGGATTGGTCACGCTGATCGTCGCGTGCGGTCCGAAGCAGCCGCCGGCGCCGCCACCGCCGCCGCCACCACCACCGCCGACGCAGATCGCGCAGCCGCCACCGCAGCCGCCAGCGCCGCCAAAGCCGGAGCCGCCACCGCCGCCCCCCGCGCCGCGGCCGCCGACGGACGAGGAAATCTTCGCCAGCATGACGCTCGAGGTCTTGAACGCGAAGGGCTTCCTAGAGGACGTGTACTTCGAGTACGACAAGGCGGATCTCAGCAGCCGCGCGCAGGCGAGCCTCCAGAAGAACGCCGACTACCTGCGCAAGTGGGCGACGACGAAGGTCACAATCGAGGGGCATGCCGACGATCGAGGCTCGAACGAGTACAACCTCGCGCTGGGCGAGCGCCGCGCCGCGGCCGTGCGCGACTACCTCGTCAGCCTCGGCGTGGCCGCCAATCGCATGAACATCGTCAGCAAGGGTGAAGAAGAGCCGGGGTGCAAGGAACAGACCGAGAGTTGCTGGGAGAAGAACCGGCGCGGCCACCCGATCTTTACCGCGAAGTAGCCTTGACCTCATCGCCAATCGCCAGGGCGGCCGACCGCGGGTCGGCCGCTGCCGTGATTGGCCTGCCAATCACGAGATACGAGCTGCCGGCCGCCATCGCGGCGGCCGGTGTCAGCGTACGCATCTGATCGTCCGCCGCGGCAACCGCCCGTCCGCCGCGAATACCCGGCGTCACGATGAGAAAGTCCGCGCCGCACGCGCGGCGGATGGCCGCGGTTTCCTGCGGTGACGCGACCACGCCGTCGAGACCGGCGGTCTGCGCCAGTTCGGCCAGCCTGAGCACCTGATCGAGCGGCGACGCGTCGACGCCGACCGACGCCAGCGTTGCCGGGTCGAGGCTCGTGAGCACCGTGACCGCGATGACGAGGGGGCGCACTCCCGAGCTCGCCGCCGCCGCGTCGGCCGCCTGTCGCGCCGAGGACAGCATCGCCCGTCCGCCGGCCGCGTGGACGTTGAGCATCCAGACGCCGAGGGTTGCCGCTGACCGCACGGCGCCCGCGACTGTGTTCGGGATGTCGTGAAACTTGAGGTCGAGAAAGACGCGATCGCCGCGGGCGACGAGCGCTCGAACGACGTCCGGGCCCGCGGCCGTGAAGAGCTGACTGCCGACCTTGTATCCACCGACGGCGCCGTGGAGCGCATCCGCGAGCGCCAGCGCTTCGCCGGCGGTCTCGACGTCGAGCGCAATCAGGATTCGATCCACGCGTGCTCCCGGCCCGGCATCAGGATGCCGCCCACCAGCTCGGCCACGTTGGCGATACGGTGCCTGGTGAGATACGCCTCCAGTCCGTCGAGCAGCTTCGTCCAGATCAGCGGATCGACGAAATTCATGGTTCCGACCTGCACGGCAGACGCGCCGGCCAGCATGAACTCGACCACGTCTTCGACCGTGGCGATGCCGCCCATGCCGATGATCGGGAGCTTCACTGCCTGATGGCACTCCCACACCATCCGGATCGCGATCGGCCGGATGGCGGGCCCGCTGAGGCCGCCGAGCACGTTCGACAGCTTCGGTCGTCTCGTCTCGACGTCGATGGCCATTGCGAGGAACGTGTTGACGAGCGAGATGGCGTCCGCGCCGGCTTCTTGCGAGGCGCGGGCGAATGAGGCCACGTCGGTCACGTTGGGAGTGAGCTTCGGGATGATCGGCAGCGGCGTCACTTTCCGGACGGCGCTCACGACGTCATACGTTCCCGTGAGGCTGCAGCCGAACTGGATGCCGCCTTCCTTGATGTTGGGGCACGAGATGTTGAGCTCGATCGCCGCGACGCCCGGCGCGTCGGACAACACGCGCGCGACCTCGCAGTACTCGTCAATCGTGGATCCGCAGATGTTGACGAACGTCGTCGCGCCGAGCCGCTGCAGCTCGGGCAGCTTCTCGGCGACGAACCGGTGCACGCCGATGCCCTGCAGCCCGATGGCGTTCAGCATGCCCGCCGGCGTCTCGACGATGCGCGGTGGAGGATGGCCTTCGCGCTCGGCAAGAAACAGACCCTTGACCGCGACGCCGCCGAGTCGGGCGAGATCGACGACGTTCGAGTACTCGACGCCGTAGCCGAAGCATCCCGACGCGGCGATGATCGGATTTCGCAGCCGGAGCGAGCCGAGCTGGACTGAAAGATCGGCCATACCACTCAATGGGCGGACGACAGCTTGTCCCAGGCGATCGCGGTGCCGTCGAAGACAGGTCCGTCAAGACAAGATCGCACAAAATGACTCGTGTTCGCCCGCCGCACGGGCACGACGCAGCTGTAGCACCCGCCGAGCCCGCAGCCCATCACCGGCTCGAGTGACACGAAGACGGGCCGTCCCGCGCGCTCGCCGAGCGACGCGACGGCGCGCATCATCGGCGTCGGCCCGCACGCGTAGATGGTGAGCGGCAGGTCGCGGGCCTGTTCCGCGAGCGCGCGTGCGAGCGGGTCGGTCACGCGGCCGGTGAGACCGCGGCTGCCGTCCTCGGTTGCGAGCACGAGCTTCGCGCCAAGATCTTCGAAGAAGCTGACGTAGTAAAGGGCATCCGCGGTGCGCGCGCCATAGAAGAGCGTCATGGGCGTGCGCCGTTGCGCGAGCGCCTCGGCCAGCGTCGCGAACGGCGCCAGGCCCACGCCGCCGGCGACGAGCCACGCTTCCTGCGGAGGGCCCACGGGCACGAACGGCCGTCCGAGCGGCCCGAGGCAGCCAATCCGATCGCCGGGATCGGCGCGATACAGCCGCGACGTTCCCGCGCCGACCTGCTTGTTCAGCAGGCTGACCCCGGACGGGCGTCCGTGGCCATCGCGCAGGATCTCGAAGATGGAAAACGGCCGCCGCAACAGCGGATCGAGCCCCGTCTGGGGACGCACCATGACGAACTGACCAGGCAGGGCACGGCCCGCGATCTCCGGTGCGCTCAATCGGATGACATTGTATTCGGGCGACAACCGAGTGTTGGACAGCACCTCGGCATCGACGTCGAAAAGCATCAGGGGAAAGTATGTGGGGGTCAGGTCTTGTATTGCAACATCGGCGGTGCCAGGTCTTGCAGGCCGATGTTGCAATACAAGACCTGACCCCTAAGAATCAGCGCCGTGCGCTACCTCCGCATGCTCACCAACGCGATCGCCGGCGGCGTGCTGGTGGCGATCTATCTGGCGGTGCTGGTGCTGCAACTCAACCCGCACGTGCCCGTCGTGTCGCTGACGGCCGGGCGTTGGTTCGTCCGGCTGCTGGCGATGTACGGCCCGTATCTGAGCGTGCTGCTGTACTTCCTGATCCTGGCGCGCGAGGCGCTGGCGTCGCGGCCGCTCTCGCCCGCCTGGTTCAGCGTGCGGCTGCTCGCCTGGCTGGGCGCGGCGGGCGCGGCCGCGGCGGCGCTCATCACCTGGGCGAACCTGCGCGGGTTTCGCGCCGTGCTCTCCGAGGGCGCGGCCGAGCGCATGCGGCAGGGCGCGGTCGCGACGACGATCTTCGCCGTCGTGCTCGTGACCATCGCCGTCCTTCGCTATTCCGTGGCCCGGCGCGGGAGCCGCGCGGCGGCCGGCGTCCTGCTCGTGTCGATGCTGCTGTCGGTCGCCGTGCCGTTGTGGGTTCGTGGTCCCGGCGAGTTGCCCGTGCCGACCGCGCGACGGCGCGATCCCGTCACCGCGATCGCTCCGCCGCCGCACGTGCGCCTGCTGCTCATCGACGGCGCGGCGCTCGGGTTCATTCGCGAGCGCGTCGCCGCGGGCCAGTTGCCGAACTTCGGCAAGCTCATGGACCGCGGCGCGCTGATCGATCTCGCGACGCTCAAGCCGACGCAGGCCGAGACCGTCTGGTCCGCGGCGGCTACCGGCAAGTACCCGCCGAAGAACGGGATTCGCTCGAACGCGCTGTACCGCGTCGAGGCCGATGAGGCGGATCCGGTGAACCTGCTGCCGGACTACTGCTTCGCGTACGCGCTGATCTATCAGGGATTCGTCAAAGCCGACGACCTCACGGCGTCCGCGCTGCACGCCCGGCCGCTCTGGGAGATCCTTGCCGACCACGACGTTGCGTCCGGCATCGTGAACTGGCCGCTCACGCGGCCCGCTCGCGCGATCCGCGGCTACGTGATCAGCGATTTCTTCGACGAGGCAGCCAGTTCGCCGATGCGTCTCGGCGATCCCCAGGCCGGCGATCCGACGACGGCCATCGAGATCGCGCGAGAGGCGTTCGATGCCTGGCAGGAACGGCCGTGGCAGGAGGTCATGCCCGCCGCCGCGCCCGGCGAGCCGGCGCCGGCCGAGATCCGGTTCGCGCAGTGGGATCGCGCCTACTCGGAGGCCGCGGTCGGCCTCGAGGCGCAGTTCGTCCCGCGGCTCACGGCCATTCGCTACGAAGGCGCGGATCATTTCGGGCACAGCTACCTCAGAGACGCCCAGCCCGAGCGATTCGGCAACGTCCAGCGCGGCAACCCGCATCGCTCGCTGCTCGATCGCTACTACGGGCTGCTCGACGCCGAGGTCGGCCGCGCGATGGCGCTGCTCACGTCCGGCGACCTGCTGATGGTCGTGTCGGGCTTCGGCATGGAGCCGAACGGGCTCGTCAAACGGTGGTTCGGACGCCTGACCGGCGGCGACAACCAGTACGGCACCCACGAGCCGGCGCCCGACGGCTTTCTCGTCGCGTACGGCACGAACGTGGCGCCCGGCGAGTATCGTCGCGGGTCCATCGTCGATCTGGCGCCGACCGTCCTGTACTACATGGGCGTGCGCGTCGGCCGCGACATGGACGGTTTTGCGCGGACGGACCTCTTTCGCAGCAGCTACACGCGAGAGCGGCCCGTCAGCTACACCGCGACGCACGAGACGGTCGCGCGCTGATCTTCCTTACTGGCGTGGGGCCCCACCCCCACGCCTCGGGCTGCGGCCCGCGCTCCGCTTCGGCGGGCCGCAGGTGTCAGTGCCCCACCCCCACGCCTCGGGCTGCGGCCGCGCTCCGCTTCGGCGGGCGCAGGTGTCAGTGCCCCACCCCCACGCCTCGGGCTGCGGCCGCGCTCCGCTTCGGCGGGCGGCAGGTGTCAGTCGTGATACGCTGTCGCTGCTCTTTAACGCGGTCCTGAGAGGCCGCGAAGAGGTGTCGATGCCCGTTCCCACCCGTTCGTCAATTTCCGCACAACCGGGGTCCGTATGGCCGTCGTGATGGACGCGGAACGCATTTCGCGCAGCCTGACGCGGATGGCGCACGAGATTCTCGAGCGCAACCGCGGCGCCGAGGACCTGGCGCTCGTCGGCATCCGCGCCCGGGGCGTGCCGCTCGCCGCGCGGCTCGCGGCGCATCTTCGTGAGTTCGCCGGCGTCGACGTGCCGACCGGCGCGCTGGACATCACCCTCTACCGCGACGACCTGATGCGGCATGCCGTCGGACCGCAGCCGGTCATCCGCCGGACGGAGATTCCGTTCTCGATCGACAACCGCCTGATCCTGCTCGTGGACGACGTGCTGTACACGGGGCGGACGATCCGCGCCGCGCTCGACGCGCTCATCGACTTCGGCCGGCCGAGCGCGATTCAGCTCGTGGCGCTCATCGACCGCGGGCATCGCGAGCTGCCGATTCGCGCCGACTACGTCGGCCGAAACATCCCGACGTCACGTCAGCAGAGCGTGCAGGTGCGCCTCACGGAAATCGACGGGCGCGACGAAGTCGAGGTGGAAGGATGAGCACGGCCACGGCGCTTCGCAGCCGCCACCTGCTCGGCATCGCCGACCTCGAACCCGGCGAGATCGAGCTGATCCTGGACACCGCGCTCGCGATGAAGGAAGTCGGCACGCGTCCCATCAAGAAAGTGCCGACCATGCGCGGGCGGACGGTCATCAACCTGTTCTTCGAGCCGAGCACGCGCACGCGCATGTCGTTCGAGCTCGCCGAAAAGCGGCTGAGCGCCGACACGCTGGGCATGACCACCTCGGGCTCGAGCGTGGCCAAGGGCGAGACGCTCGCCGACACGGCGAGGACGCTCGAGGCGATGTCGCCGGACATGATCGTGATGCGTCACGGCGCGTCCGGCGCGCCGCACCAGCTCGCGCGCATCTGCAAGGCCAGCATCATCAACGCCGGCGACGGCATGCACGAGCATCCGACGCAGGCGCTCCTCGACGCGTTCACGATGGTCGAGCGCAAGGGACGCCTGGCCGGCCTTCGCGTGGCCATCGTCGGCGACCTGGTCGCACAGCCGCGTCCTCCGCTCGAACGCCCTGCTGCTGACGAGAATGGGCGCGGACGTGTGCGCCTGCGGGCCGGCCACGCTCGTGCCCGTCGGCCTGGACCGGCTGGGCGTGCGCGTCACCACGTCGATGGACGCCGCGCTCGACGGCGCTGACGTCGTGATGATGCTCCGCGTTCAACACGAGCGCATGCACGGGCTCTTCCTGCCGTCGGTCCGCGAGTACTTCGCGCTCTTCGGTCTCACGCCCGTCAGGCTCGAGCGCGCCGCGCCCGACGCGATCGTCATGCACCCGGGGCCGATGAATCGCGGCGTCGAGATCGACTCCGCCGTCGCCGACGGTCCGTGGTCGGTCATCCTCGAACAGGTCGCCAACGGCGTCGCCGTTCGGATGGCGGTGCTGTACCTGCTGTCGGGCGGCGAGGAAGGACATGCGTAACGCGGGCCGGGCCGTGGCGCGCATCGGCGGCCCGCAGCCCGGGCCGCCCTACGAGTGACATGAAACTACTGCTCAAGAACGTTCACATCGTCGACCCCGCCGCCAGCCGGAACGGGCGATTCGACCTGCTCATCGACGGGGCAGAGGTCCGCGCGATCGGCCGCGACCTGCCGACGGAAGGCGCGCGCGTCGTCTCGCTGCCGGATTCGTTCGTCGTGACGCCGGGCCTCATCGACATCCACGTGCACCTGCGCGAGCCGGGGCAGGAGCACAAGGAGACGATCGCGACCGGCACGGCGGCGGCCGTGGCCGGCGGGTTCACCGCCGTCGCGTGCATGCCGAACACCGATCCGATCAACGATCACGCCTCGGTCACCGAATTCATCGTCAAGCGCGCGCGCGAAGCCGGCCTGGCGCGCGTGTATCCGATTGGCGCCGTCTCGACGGGATCGAAGGGCGAACAGCTCACTGAAATCGCCGACCTTGCCGCGGCCGGCTGCGTCGCGATCACCGACGACGGGCGCCCGATTGCGACGGCGCTGCTCATGCGGCGCGCGCTCGAGTACGCGACGATGGTCGGGCATCCCGGTGATCGATCACTGCGAGGATCCGTCCCTCAAGGGCGACGGCGTCGCGCACGAGGGCGCGGTCGCGAGCCTGCTCGGACTGCGCGGCATTCCGGGCACGGCCGAGTCGGTCATGGTCGAGCGCGACATCTCGATGGCGGAGCTGACCGGTGGCCGCATCCACATCGCGCACATGAGCGCGCGTCAGTCGTTGCGCGCCGTGCGGGACGGAAAGGCGCGCGGCGTCGCCGTCACCACCGAGGTCACGCCGCATCATTTCGTCCTCACGGATGACGCGCTCGATCAGGGCGGCGGATACGACACGAACATGAAGATGAACCCGCCCCTGCGCGAGGAGGCCGATCGGGCCGCGATGATCGACGGGCTGCGTGACGGCTCCATCGACGTCATCGCGACGGATCACGCGCCGCACCACGCCGACGAGAAGGCGCTCGAGTTCGATCGCGCGCCGTTCGGCATCGTCGGCCTCGAGACCGCCGTGTCGCTCTGTCTCGACAAGCTGGTGCACACGGGAGCGATCGGGCTGCCGCGTCTCGTCGAGCTGCTCTCGCCCAATCCCGCGCGCGCCCTGAGTCTGCCCGGCGGCACGATTGCCGCCGGCGCGCCGGCCGACCTGACGATCCTTGCACCCGATGCGACCGTCACGGTGCGGGCCTCGGCGTTCAAGTCGAAGGCGAGGAACACGCCGTTCGACGGCTGGACGCTGCGCGGCGCCGTCGCCGCGACGATCGTGGGCGGCCGGGCGGTGTTCGTGAACGAAGATGTGATGGGGCGGACCGAGCTGTCCTCGGCCACGAGGTGAAGTTGCCCCGCTGAGGAACGATGAGGAGATGACGCGTCGCGATCAATTGCGCCGACGGGCGCTCGAGAACCTGAAGGAATCGGAAGTGCTCATGCTCGACGGGCACTTCGACTACGGGAACGGCTACCACGGGCGGGTGTACCTCAACCCGCACCGCATCTTCAGGCAGCCGTCTCTCATCTGGCGTCTCGCGCAGGACCTGATCGACATCCTGCCGGACGAGATCATCACCAACACGGAAGTCGTCGCAGGTCCCGTCCTCGGAGGCGCGCTCCTCGCGCACACGATTGCCGGCCTGCTGGACGGGCGGCGGAGCCTCTCGCATCCGCCGACGAGCTTCGCGCCGATCTCAGGGGACGCGAAAGGCGAGCTGGTGCTGCGTCCCTTCTATCATTCCGTGGTCAGGGGCAGGCGCGTGCTGCTCGCTGACGACGTGCGCAATACCGGCGAGACGTTCGGGCACGCCAGGGCCGTCATCGAACGCGCCGGCGGTTCCGTCATTGGGTCCGTTGAAATCTGCGATCGGCTGGAGTCGATTGTCGATCTGGGTGTGCCGAACTTCGCGCTGACCGAGTATCCCGCGCCTGAGAATCATCGGGCTGGGGAGCTGCCCGATGTGTCAGGCGGGGATTCCGATCACGAGCTTCTGAAAGAAAAAGGGCCCACGACGTGCAATCAGATTGCAAAAAAAAGACGTGGGGCAATTCCTCACCCCACGTCCATCGTGAGCTGGGGAGCTTACGCCTTGAACTTTCTCGTCACCTTACGCGCCGCGAACGCGAGGCCCGTCCCGAGCAGCATCAGGCTGGCCGGCTCCGGCATCGGCACCGGCGGATCATCTCCATTGGGCGTGCCAGGAATGCCGTAAAGATTGACGTGTGACAGCCCCTGGTCTGGAGATCTCCCAGTGCCGGTTGACGACCCCGATGGAGCTGGAACGCCGCCCAGTCCGGGTCGAACTCGATCCTTGACCAGACTTGAACGCGACGATGATGCTGGCCGTAACGTCAGCCAGAGCGACGGACTGAAGAGAACGTGCCCGATCCATCCCCGCTGCCGGTAACCGTCAGAGCATTCGGGTAGAGTCCGGTATTGTCGTCAGGCCCGACGAGGTTCAGTCTTGTCGAGCGTGGTCCAATCCAGGCTCGTTGATGGCGTCGCTGCCGTCGCCGTTGATATTGCCCGGACCGTGAGTGAAACACGGAGCTCCGGCAACGTCGTCGGTGTTGACGGTGAGATAGAACACGCGGTTGGCCGGGTGTCGGCGTAGCCGGACAAGTCGTCGTGATCGGATTGGCCTGCGCCTCGCCGGCGATTCCGGTGAGCACAAACCCAAACATGATGAGAACAAGAATGCCTTTGCGCACTGTTAACCTTCTCCTACTCCACTGTCCGCACGGCTTGCGCGGAACGGTCCTACCGTTTGTCCGCTTACGCTTCGAACTTTCACGGGTTCGTCCGGGCGGGAACTTCGGCCCCGCCACATGGAGATGGCGGGCACCACTCCCTATTGCTAAAGCCATACCGCGTTGGCGCTGGCCGGCCCGAACCGCTGACGTATGAATAAATTGTTTGTTTATAGTAAGTTACGGGCTGTGCGAGATCCAGGGACCGGGCGGCTTGGAGATGAAATTCTTCCCAGTAGACGTCTAAAGTCACGGGCCGCGTACTTTGGAGTCCGTCGTTGAGGAGACAACGCGCAACCGTGAAGTCCGTCGCCCATCTCAAGCCGTCGCTCGATCGGCTGTACGAGTCGTTCAACTCTCCGGACTCGGCGGTCGATCCGATTCAGATCGTGCGGCGGTATGACGCGCTCGACGATCGCGAAGTCGTCGCATTCATCGCCGCGGGACTCGCGTTCGGCCGCGTCGCGTCGGTGATGGCGTCGATCGATGCCGTCTGTCGGGTGCTCGGCGCCGAACCTGCGCGATTCGTTCGCGCCTTCGATCCCGCACAGCATGGCGCGCGTCTCCGCCCGCTCGTCCATCGCTGGACGAAAGGCAACGACTTCGTCGCGCTCATCTGGATCCTGAAGCAGCTGCTTCGGGAGCACGGATCGATCGAACACGCGCTTGCAGGCAACGCCGATCCGTCGGCGAGCGATGTCGGCGCTGCGCTCGAGCAGTTTGTCGCGCGGGCACGCGCCGTCGATCTCCGGCCCGCGTACGGCCGCGTGCCGACCACGCCAGGCGTCTGCTACTTCTTTGCCCGGCCGTCTACCGGATCGGCGTGCAAGCGGCTCAACCTGTTTCTTCGCTGGATGGTCCGGCGCGACGGGGTCGATCCGGGCGGTTGGACCGCCTTACCGACGAGTCAGCTCGTCGTGCCGCTCGACACGCACACGATCCGGATCGGACGATGTCTGCGGTCTCACGCGGCGGGCGTCGCCCGGCTGGAAGATGGCGGCGGAGATCACGGCGTCGCTTCGCGAGCTCGATCCGATCGATCCCGTGCGGTACGACTTCGCCCTCTGCCACCTCAGCATGATGGGCGCCTGCGGGTACGGCACGAAGCGCGGGCAGCAGTGCCCGCTGTGCGGCGGCGACGCGGGGCACTGAGCGACTCGTTCATGCCCCGCCGCGTCTCGATACGACCTCGAGCGTCCGCTGCACCATCCTGTCTCACGCTGAACTCGGCCAGCGCATGACCCCGGCCGGCCTCGCCGAGCCGCGCGCCGCAGAGTCCGCGTCACTGAGGAGCGCGAACGATCGCGTCGGCCAGCGCCGCCTCGTCGTGCGTCGGGACGAGCAGGCCGGTCTCGCCGTCGATCACGACCTCGGGGATTCCTCCGGCGCGCGTCGCGACGACCGCGCGGCGGCAGACCATCGCCTCGAGCATGCCGACCCGAGGCCTTCGGTGACCGAGCTCATCGCGAACAGATCGAACGACTTCATGAGGCCGAGCGCGTCCGTGTCGAAAGCCCGCCGAGGACCACGTGACGTTCGAGTCCGAGATCCTTGATCTGCCGTTCGAGCGGCGTCGCGCAGCTCGCCTTCGCCGAGCGATGAGAAAGCGCGCATCCGGAACCTCGCGCACGACGCGCGCGGCGGCGGCGACCAGATGCGTCTGACCCTTGTGCGCAGCCAGCGCCGCGACGTTGCCGACGAGGGGCACGTCGCGCGGAAGCCAGAACGCGGCGTGCGCATCGACGGACTCCTGCCTGTCGATGAAGCCGACGTCGACGCCGTCGTGCACCGTGACGATCCGATCGGCCGTGATGCCGTCGGCCTCGCAGGATCGATGCGATGAGGTGCGACGCCGCGATGAACACGTCGACGTGGCGGTACTTCCACTTCGAGAACGCGTGACGCTTCAGATGAAAATCGACGCGGCGCGCGGCCACCACGAGCGGCCGCAGGTCTGGCGCTACTGCTCATCCGCAGCGCCATGGCGCCAGCGCGACCGCCATCGGATCGTGCGCGTGGACGACGTCCGGCTGCACGATCGCGCAGCACCTTGCCCAGTTGCCAGGCCGCCTGCACGTCGAACTCGCTGCGCGGCGAGAAGTCGACGAAGCGCAGTCCTTCCTGCGCGCGCCGCTTCAGCTCGCCGGCCGCATGCGCGACGAGCACCGCGGGCTGGCCCGAGTCGCCTCGAGACCGGTGACGAGCTGGAGGACCTGGTTCTGTCCGCCGCGCCACGTCTGCGCCGTGTCGACGTGGACGGCTGCCGGATCGGGCGGACATGGCCCGTTCTGCCCACAGCTTCGCGAACTTCAGGAACACGTAGTACGCGTTCATCGCCGAGATGATGAAGCCGGGCAGGCCGTCCGTGCATGCCGCCCTTGAGCACGTAGTTGCGGAGAAACGCCGCCGGCGGATGCAGCACGAGATCGACGACGCCGGCGCGGCGGCCGTCCTCGAACATCTGCTCGGCCGCGAGCGTCGTGTAGCGATCCATCGTGCTGTGGTGATGGCGATGTCGCGATAGGCGTAGTGCTGCAGGTCGTGCCGAGTTGCTCGACGGCGCCCGTCGGCTTCGACCGACTCGTGCACGCGCCTGAGCTTCCAGCGCGCGCGCCGGCGGTCGTACAGACGCAGCTGGTAGTCCGGATACCAGTCCGTCGTGCGAATCCATCGGCCGAGGTGCCACGTCACGCGCGGAATGCGGTACCCCGGCCGCGGCGGGTTCGCTCGTGAGCGAGCGATCGGATCTCGCCGGCCAGCTCCGGCGTGCACACGCTCATCGGCGTCGACCGAGAGAATCCAGTCGTGGCCGGCCTCGCCGGCGGCGAAGTTCTTCTGCGCGGAGTACCCCGGCCAGTCGCGAACGATCACGCGCGCGCCGGACGCCCGCGCGGCTTCCGCCGTCCCGTCCGCGCTGCCGCAGTCGACGACGAGGATCTCGTCGGCCCAGGCGACCGACGCGAGGCACGCCTCGATATTGGCCGCTTCGTTCAGGGTGATGACCGTGACGGTCAGCTTCGGCACCGGGGCGACTATACCAAGGCATCAGGCACAAGGCACAAGGCACAAGGCACAAGGCACAAGGCAGAAGGCAGAAGGCACGGAGTTGCGAACCTCTGACGTTGGCCAACCGTTCGTGACCAGTCGAGCCGTCACTCCCGGACTCGACCTGGAACCGTGCGCGCTCAGCGAACTCTGCCCTGCCGTAACCTGCCTCCGCGCCGCTCACCGTTCGTCTTCTGCACCCGATCGAAGATGAGGACCGCGCGGTTGTAGTCGATGCGCGCGCTGAGCTCGGAGTTTCTCGCCTGGGCGAGCTCGGTCTGGCGGATCTGCATGTCGAGCGTGGTCGACAGGCCGACCGCGAAGCGGCGCTGTTCGGCGGCGAGCTGCTGCTCGTTCGCTCGCAGGGCCGCGCCGGTGGCCTGCACGCGCTCGAAGCTGTTCTGCACGAGCCGCGCGGCGTCGCGGACTTCACGGACGACCTGCAGCTCGGCCTCGCGCAGCGCGAGCTCCTGCCGCCGCTTCTGCACCTGGCCCTGCGCGAGCGGTCGCCTGGGCCGCGGTGCGGCCGATGGGATACCCAACGCTCACGCCGAGCGTCCAGGTCGGAAACGAGCCCCTGATGGTGTCGGTCAGCACCATCCCGAACCCACGCTCCTGGACCGTCGGAACGCCTGGGGCGCCGCCGCTGCCGGAGGCGAGATAGTTGAAGTTGACGTCGACCGTCGGCATCGCGTTGTTCTGTCCGACCTTCAGGTTGAGGTCGGTGATCTCGAGGTTGCGCCGCTCGACCACGAGATCCATTCGGTTGGCGAGCGCATTCTTGATCGCGGCATCCACATCGATGTCACGCGGGGTCATCTGGATCGTGTCGGTCGGCTCGAAGCGTACCTGCCAGTAGTCGGGACGGCTGGGATCGAGAATGATCGACGCGCAGGTTGTCCTCGGCGAGGTAGATGCCGGCTTGCGCGACGATGACCTGCTCGCGGTTGCTCGCGACGACGGCCTCGGCTTGAATGACGTCGATCTGCGCTGAGGCGCCGACCGCGACACGCGCCCGCGCCTGGATCAGCGACTCCTCGCGAATCGACAGGTTCTCCTTCGCGACCTTGAGCCGCTCGATGGCCGCGATGAGGCTCAGATACGCGAGCCGCGCGTTGATCTCGGTGGCGATGACCGCCTGCTCGACCTGGATGTCCGCGATGACGCGCCGCCGCTCGCTCGTCTCGAGGCCCGCGCGCGCCGGATCGGTCTTGAAGTCGCGCAGGAGCGGCTGCGTGAAGTCCACGCGCAGCGTCGACCCCAGGCTGGGATTGAACGTCGCCGAGCCGCCAGGCGCCGAGAACCGGTTCCCGGACCAGTTCACGGAGTACTGGCCGCCGTACCACTGCAACGCCTGTTGAAGCTGACCGCTGCCGCTGAACGTGTCGCTCAACGAGACCGTCGCCGTGCCGTCGGGCAGGAATTGCGCCTGACGCCGTGCGCTGTTCTGCGACACGCCGAAGCCCACGACGGGCAAGAACGCCGCCTTCGAAATCGCAATCCCCTGCGACGCGACGTCGAGGTTGAGGCGCTCGGCCTTGAGCCCGAGGTTCGCCTCGAGCGCCATGCTCGCGGCCTGGTCCATCGACAGTTGCAGGACCGGTCCGGACGCCGCAGCGGGCGCCTGCGGCGGGGCAGCGGGTTGCTGCGCCAGCACCGGGCGGCCCAACGCCACCAGGGCGACCAGCGCCGCCATTCGCAGGAGACGCGAGTTACCGATTGAATGCACCTTCGCCATGGACTTCACTCCACCTGCCGGGCCAAAACCGGCAGAGATTTGGACGGATATACTATCGACCTGGTTCGCGTTTCCGGGACGAAACGGTCCCGTTTTCCGGAAGTCGCCGCCCTATTCAGCGACCTGTGACTCAGGCCTCGCGCAGAGAGTGCAAACCATGCGCCGTACGCTGCTGTGTGTTCCGCTCCTTCTCGCCGGACACGTCTGGCTGGCCGCCGATCAGCGACCCGCCTCCGGGCCGGCGCCGGCTGCGATGCTCACTGTCGACAGCATCATGCGCGGTCCGAAGCTCGTCGGCTCGCCGCCCGGCAACATCCGGTGGTCGAAGGACTCGTCCAGGGTCTACTTCACCTGGCAGAAAGCGACCGAGGCGCGGTCGGCGACCTACGTCGCCAACCGGGATGGCAGCGGCCTGAAGCAACTCACCGCAGAAGAGGCGCGCACGCTCGACGTCGTGCCGGCCGGCCGGCCCGATCGCGCGCGGCGCCGCGTGCTCACTGCCGAAAACGGGGACATCGTTCTGTACGATGTCGCGAGTGGGGCACGCCGGCTGCTGACACGCACCGCGGCGGCAGAGAGCAGCCCGCGCTGGGCGCGCAACGACACCGCCGTGACGTACCAGCGCGACGGCAACCTGTTTCTCATCTCGCTCGAAACGACGACCGAGATTCCGTTCGCGCAATTGACTGACATCGTCGTGCCTGAAGCCGGCGCGACGACCGCGGCCGGTCCGCGCGCGGGGGGCGCGGGCGCAGGCGCCCAGGGTCAGCGTGGCGGCGCGCGCGGCGGCGCGGCGGGAACCGACCTCACCGAGTCACAACGATTCCTGCGCGATCAGGAACGCGACCTGTTCGAGTTCATCCGGAAACAGATCGAGGAACGCAACGAAGCCGGCGGCCGCGGGGGGCGCGGAGGCCGTGGCGGCGCAGCAGGCACCGGGCCGACGCCGCCGCCGATTCCGCGGCTGACGCTCAGTCCACGCCAGACGCTTGCCGATCTGCAGTTATCGGGCGACGAGCGGTACGTCTGGGTCGGCGTGACCGAGCGGCCCGAGGGCGCCTCGCGCAACCAGGACACGCCGAGCTACGTCACCGAGTCGTCGTACCCGGAGATGATCGGGGGCCGCACCAACGTCGGCGACGCGCAGTCACGACGCCTGCTCGCGATCCTCGATCTCAAGGAGAGCAAGAGCGTCTGGGCGGACGCGTCCACGTTTGCGGGCATGGAGCGCAAGGCCCGCCAGGCCGACTCCGATATGCCGCGCCTGGTCAACTGGGGCCTGCCGGAGAGCTCAGACGACGGTTCGCAGAGCGTGATCTCCGTGCGCGCGCTCGACAACAAGGATCGCTGGCTCGTCAAAGTGGATCCCGCGACGGGGAAGACGACCGTGCTCGACACGCTGCACGACGACGCGTGGATTCGCGAGCAGGCGATTGGCGGGGGAGGCGGCGGCTTCGGCGGCGGCGCCGGCGTCACGTGGCTGCCCGACAACAAGCGCGCCCTCTTCCTGTCGGAGAAAGAGGGCTGGATGCACGTGTACTCGCTGGACGTCACGGCCGCATCGCCGCAGGCGCGCGCGCTCACCAGCGGAAAGTGGGAAGTCACGTCCGCGCAGATCTCGGCAGACCGGCGCACGCTGTTCCTGACGACCAACGAGGTCCATCCGGGCGAGCGGCAGGTCTATACGATGCCCGTGGACGGCGGACCGCGCGCGCGCATCACAGCCGCGACCGGCTCGAACGAAGGGACGGTCTCGCCCGACGAGAAGTCGATTGCGATCGTGCATTCCTACAGCACGAAGCCGCCGGAGCTGTTCGTCATGCCGTTCGCGGCCGGCGCCGAACTCAGGCAGATCACGACCACGCCGATCGACGAGTGGCGCAACTTCAAGTGGATCGATCCGAAGGTCATCACCTACAAGGCGCGTGACGGCGCCGAGGTGTACGCGCGGCTTTACACGCCCGAGATGATGGGCGCGAAGCGCGATCCGAAGCGTCCCGCGGTCGTCTTCGTCCATGGCGCGGGCTATCTCCAGAACGCGCACAAGTACTGGTCCACGTACTACCGCGAGTACATGTTCCACAACCTGCTCGCGTCGCGCGGCTACGTCGTGCTCGATCCCGACTATCGCGCCAGCTCCGGCTACGGCCGCGACTGGCGCACCGGCATCTACCGCCATATGGGCGGCCTGGATCTGACCGACGTCGTGGACGGCGCGAAGTTCCTGGTGCAGACCGAGAAGGTCGATCCGAAGCGCCTCGGCGTCTACGGCGGCAGCTACGGCGGCTTCATCACGCTCATGGCGCTGTTCACGTCGCCCGACACGTTCGCGGCCGGCGCGGCGCTCCGGCCCGTGACCGACTGGTCGCACTACAACCACGGGTACACGTCGAACATCCTGAACACGCCGCAGATCGATCCCGAGGCCTTCAAGAAAAGCTCGCCAATCTACTTCGCGGACGGCTTGAAGGGGCGGCTGCTCATCCTGCACGGCATGGTGGACACCAACGTGTTCTTCCAGGACTCCGTCCGGCTGGTGCAAAGGCTGATCGAGCTCAGGAAGGAGAACTGGGAGATCGCGCCGTACCCGGTCGAGAACCACGGCTTCACCGAGGAGACGAGCTGGGCGGACGAGTACAAGCGCATCCTGCGCATGTTCGAAGAGACGCTGCGACGATGAACATGCCGGGTCCGAACGTCCTCCATCTCTTCCGCGACTCCGGCGCCCTGCTCGAGGGACATTTTCGCCTCTCGTCGGGTCTGCACAGCGCGGGGTACCTGCAGAGCGCGCTCGTGCTGCAGCATCCCGCGCATGCCGAGACGCTCGGTCGTGAGCTCGCCCGGACGCTCGACGGACTGCGCGCGACCGCCGTGCTCTCGCCGGCGCTCGGCGGCCTCATCATCGGCCACGAAGTCGCGCGCGCGCTCGGCGTGCGCGCCTTGTTCGCCGAACGGCAGGACGGCGTCCTGACATTGCGGCGCGGATTCTCGCTCTCGCCCTCCGATCGCGTCGTCGTCATCGAAGACGTCGTCACGACCGGCGGCTCGACGCGCGAGACGATTGCCGTCGCGGATGAGGCGGGCGCGACCGTCGTCGGCGCCGGCGCCATCGTGGACCGGAGCGGCGGCGAGTCGAAGCTCAACGTGCCGTTCTCCTCGCTCGTCACGCTCACGCTCGCCACGCATCCGCCCGACGCCTGTCCGATGTGCCGGGCCGGCATCGCGATCACCAAGCCAGGCTCCAGGAACTGACGCTGCGCACGCTCAAACTGACCCTCGCGTACGACGGCACGAATTACGCCGGATGGCAGCGGCAGGCGAATGGCGTGGCCGTGCAACAGCTCGTCGAGGAGGCGTTCGCGCCGCTCGCCGGTGGCGCGCCGCCGACGGTGGCCGGCGCGAGCCGCACGGATGCCGGCGTCCATGCGCTCGGCCAGGTCGCGAGCGTCACCATCGAGATCGATCTCGCGACCGCCGCGGTTCAGCGCGCGCTGAACGTGCGACTGCCGCCGGACATTCGTGTCACCGAGGTCGTTGACGCCGCGCCCGGATTTCATGCGCGGCATCACGCGACCTCGAAAGCGTATCGATACCGGATGGTCACCACGCCGGTGCTCTCGCCGTTCGATCGCTGGTTCGTCTGGCACACCGCCGGAACCGCGTGACATCGCGCTGATGCAGCGCGCGGCAGACGCGCTCGTCGGGCGGCACGACTTCGCGTCGTTTCAGGCCCGGGGCGCGAGCGTCCGTGACACGGTTCGAACGATCACGCGACTCTCGGTCGAGCCGGTCGCTGACGGGATCGTCGTCGAGGTCGTCGGCGACGGGTTCCTCCGCCATATGGTCCGGGCGATTGTCGGCACGCTGGCTGACGTCGGCGCGGGGCTGTACGCGCCTGAGTCGGTGGCCGCCATGCTCGGCGCGCGCAACCGCCAGGCCGGGGGACCCACGGCGCCCGCGTCGGGACTGACGCTGATGGAAGTCACATACGGTGTTACACCGCAGGCTGTCTGTTAAGATCCGAGTCGTCCGTCTGCCATGCCCCTCGCTGAACTGCTGGCCACACTGAGTCCGGGGTCGCCGGAAGAACGGGCAGCCCGGCTCGTCGATTTCGGCCGGCTGCCGCGCCATGTCGCCATCATCATGGACGGCAACGGCCGCTGGGCCGCCAATCGCCATCTGCCGCGCGTCGAGGGCCACCGCGCCGGGATCGACGCCGTCCGCGACACGGTCGAGACGTCCGCGCGCCTGGGCATTTCGGTCCTCACGCTCTACGCGTTCTCCGTCGAGAACTGGAAGCGGCCGGACACGGAAATCTCGGCGCTGATGGGCCTGCTCAAGCACTACCTCCGGCTCGAGCTGAAGACGCTGCTCAAGAACGACATCCGCTTCCGGGTGATCGGCCAGCCCGATCGACTGGGCAAGGACATCCGCGACGAGCTGGCGAGAGCCGAAGCCCGGACGGCGTCGAACACGGGCCTGCAGTTCAACATCGCGCTCAGTTACGGCGGGCGCGCGGAGATCGTCGACGCGGCGCGACGCGCGATGCAGTCGGGCGTCGATCCGGCGGCGCTCGACGAGCAGACGTTCTCGTCCTTTCTGTACACGGCGGGGCAGCCCGATCCGGATCTCCTGATCCGCACGAGCGGCGAGATGCGCGTGAGCAATTTCCTGCTGTGGCAGATCGCGTACGCGGAGATCTGGGTGACCGATGCGCTGTGGCCCGACTTTCGAGCGCGCCACCTCCTCGAGGCCGTCGTCGAATACCAGAAGCGCGATCGCCGGTACGGCGCGATCGCGTCCGAGCCGGTCGGGGCCGGAAAGCGGTAGGTGTCCCGCGTCCTGAGCGCCGCGATCCTCGTCGGCATTCTGGGGGTCACGATCTGGAGGCTGCCGTGGTGGGCCACGGTCGTCCTGGCGGCGCTCGCTGCGGCGATGGCCGGCGCCGAGCTGGCCGGGCTCGCCCGCGCCGTCGGAGCGCGCATCTCCGCGCTGTTCCCTGCGACGTTTGCTGCAACCGCCGCGGTGGCGGTGAGCGCCACGGAGATCACCGGGGATGTCCTCGTCGCGGTCCTGGTGTCCGGACTGGTGGCCGCGGGACTGTTGACGCTCGCGTCGGGACGCCCGGGACCGCCGACGATCACGGCCGCCGCGGTGACGATGATGGCCCCGCTCTACGTGGGGTTGCCGCTCGGCGTGCTCGCGTCGATTCGCATCTGGTGGGGGCCTGGCCCGCTGACCTGGCTCGTGGCGGTGATCGCCATCAGCGACTCGGCGCAGTACTACACGGGCCGCGCGTTCGGACGCCGCAAGCTCGCCCCGCTCGTGAGTCCGGGGAAGACCATTGAAGGCGCCATCGGGGGACTCGTGATGGCCGTCGCTGGCCGGCGCCGGGCTGGCGCGGCTGTGGCTGCCGGGTGTGCCGCTCGCGTCGGCCGCGCTGCTCTCGCTGCTCGTCGCGAGCTTCGGCATCGGCGGCGACCTCTTCGAGTCGCTGCTCAAGCGCAGCGCCGGCGTGAAAGACAGCTCGACGCTGATCCCGGGCCACGGCGGCGTGCTCGACCGCGTCGACGCGCACCTGTTCGCCGCGCCGATCTACTACCTGTTCCTGAGGTACCTGGCGTGAAGCGCATCGCCATCCTCGGATCGACCGGATCGATCGGCCGGAGCGCACTGTCCGTGGTCGATGCGCATCCCGATCGGCTGCAGGTCGTCGCGCTCGCGGCCGGCGAGAATACCGCCGCGCTCGCCGATCAGATCGTGAAATACCGCCCGCGTGCCGTCGGGGTCGCGACGCCCGGCGCCCTCGAGGATCTCTCCGGCCGCCTGTCGTCGGCGGACCGGCCGGCCGCCGTCACGTGCGGCACTGACGGCCTGGTCGCGGTCGCCACGCATCCAGACGTCGACGTGGTGCTCTGCGCCTCGTCCGGCACGGCGGGGCTCGAGGCCGCCCTCGCCGCGCTCGAGGCGGGCAAGGCCATCGCGCTCGCCAACAAGGAAGTGCTCGTCATGGCCGGCTCGCTGATGGTCGAGACGGCGCGGCGCCGCGGCGTCGCCCATCCTGCCCGTCGACAGCGAGCACAACGCCATCCACCAGTGTCTGCACGGACGACGCCTGCGACGAAGTGCGCCGGCTGATCCTGACGGCGTCCGGCGGGCCGTTCCGGTCGTTCTCGCGCGCGGACCTCGAGCGCGTGACGCCAGACGACGCGCTCCGGCATCCGACGTGGCAGATGGGCAGGAAGATCACGATCGACTCGGCCACGCTCATGAACAAGGGGCTGGAGGTCATCGAAGCGCACTGGCTGTTCGGCGTCTCGGCCGGTGAGATCGACGTCGTCATTCATCCGCAATCGATCGTGCATTCGATGGTGGAGCTGCGCGACGGCTCGGTGATCGCGCAGCTCAGCGTCACCGACATGCGGCTGCCGATTCAGTACGCGTTCTCGTACCCGGATCGCTGGAACGGCGCGCTGCCCGCGCTCGATCTGGTCAATCTCGGGCCGCTCGAGTTCTTCCCGCCCGACCGCGATCGCTTTCCGTGTCTCAATCTCGCCTACGCGGCGCTCGAGCGGGGAGGCGCCTGGCCGATTGTCCTCAATGCCGCCAACGAGGTCGCCGTCGAGGCCTTCCTGGGCGGCCGGCTGCCGTTCACGGGGATTGCGCCCACGATCGAACGGGCGCTCGACGCGGCCGATCGCGAGACGAGCGCGCCGCGCTCGCTGGCCGACGTCCGGGCCCTAGACGGCTGGGCCCGGCAGTTTTCGCGGGAAACTCTCGGTACGCTACCATCGTCGTAGAGCAAGGATCGAGGTTTCATTGAGCGCACTCTGGTCATATCTGTCGACACCCGTCACGTTTCTTTTCGTACTCGGCGTGCTCATTTTCGTGCACGAGTTCGGGCACTTTCTCGTCGCGCGGTGGCATGGCGTCCGGGTGATCACGTTCTCGCTCGGGTTCGGCCCGAAACTGCTCAAATTCCGCCGCGGCGACACCGAGTACTGCCGTGAGCGCCGTGCCGCTCGGCGGCTACGTCAAGCTGGCCGGCGAGACCATGCAGGACGATCGCGAGGGCGCGCCTGACGAGTTCCTCTCCAAGAGCAAATGGGTGCGGTTCCAGGTCTATCTGGCCGGCCCGATCATGAACCTGCTGCTGGCGATCATCGTGCTCGGGTTCGTGCTCTCGCGCGGCGCCGACATGGCGCTCTACTCGTCGTCGTCGCCGGTGATCGGCTCGGTGAAGACGGACAGCGTCGCGGAGAAAGCGGGGATTCAGCCGGGCGATCGCGTCGTCTCGGTGAACGGAAAAACGATCTCGACGTGGGACGAGCTCAGTTTCGCCGTCCTGCCCAAGGCGGGCCGCGAGCTGACGATCGTCATCGACCGCGGCGGCGCCCAGCGCGAGCTCAAGATCGTGCCGGCCGCCGAGTCCAAGTACGAGTACGGATCGCTTGGCGTCGGCCCCGTGCTGCGGCCGCAGGTTTCCGAGGTGCTCCCGGGCACGCCCGCCGAGCGCGGCGGCCTGCAGCGCGGCGATGTGTTCCTCCTCGTGGACGGTCAGGCTGGATTCGATCGGGCGCAGATCATCAAGTACATCGAGGGCCGCGGACCGAACGCGATGGTCTTCACCGTCGAGCGCAACGGGCAGACGCGTGAAGTGACGGTGACGCCCGAGGGTCCGGTCGGCTCCAGCAAGGCCGGCCTGCGGATCTACCCGTACGAGACCAAACGCATCGATCCCACGATCATCGAGGCGTTCAAGCTCAGCCTGAAACAGAACTGGGAAAGCACCGTGATGATCGGCGAGACGATCGCCGGTCTCTTCAAGCGCGAAGTTCCGATGCGCCAGCTCATGGGGCCGGTGGCGATTGCCGAGCTCTCGGGCAGCGCCGCGCAGCTCGGCTGGATCTCCGTCTTCGAGCTCATGGCGATGCTGAGCCTGAACCTCGGCCTGCTGAATCTGCTGCCCGTGCCGGTGCTCGACGGCGGCCAGATCGCCATTCTCGCGGTCGAAGGCCTCTTCCGGCGCGACATGAGCCTGAAGGTCAAGGAGCGCATCCTGCTCGCGGGCGCCGCGCTCATCGTGCTCCTGATGGTGACCGTCATCTACAACGACATCGCGCGGCTACTTCGATAGCAACTATCAACGAGACATCGAAACAACGATCCAATTAAGAGACCGTTGGTTGGGAATTACCAACGAGACATCGAAACATCGAACCAATGAAGAGACCGCTTGTCTCAAAACCAAACGGCAAGCGTGTTCATAAAGCTCTCAATTGGATCGATGGTACCTGTTTCGATGTTTCGATGCAGGGTGTCAACCGTTCATTTCATCGGGACAAAGCGGACCGCTATCGATTCACGTCGTGTGACGCTGCCGTGCGCTCTGCGCACGATGACGATGACTTGCCAATCAGTTCCCACTGGCGCGACGAGGATGGCGGGGTCGGCCAGCTGATCGACGAGCCGTGCCGGAATCTCCGGCGGCGCGGCGGTCAGCAGGATGCGATCGAACGGCGCGACCTCGGCCCAGCCGTCGTACCCGGAAGCGACGCGCAGGTGAACGCGATCGCCGTACCCGAGGCGATTGAGCGTCTCCTGCGCGCGCGCCGAAAGCTCGGGGATGATCTCGAGGCTGTACACCTCGGCGCCCAGCTCGGCAAGCATCGCCGTCTGGTATCCGGAGCCCGTGCCGACCTCGAGCACCTTCATGCCGGGCCGAACATCCAGCTCCTGCGTCATCCACGCCACGATGTAGGGCTGGGAGATGGTCTGACCGAAGCCGATCGGCAGCGGCCCGTCGTCGGTCGCCTGGTGCCGGTGCGTTTCAGGAACGAACTCGGCGCGCGGTACGGCCGCCATCGCGGCAAGCACGCGCTCATCGGTGATGTCGCGGTGCCGCAGTTGGCGATCGATCCAGGACATGGGGCGGCTTCGCCGCAACTAGGCATCGATCCATCGATCCATCGGAATTGACGGAATCTGACCGTCAGGACTTCTGACCACCGACTAGACGCGGCCAGCAGTCCCTTCGCGATCGATTGATCGATGGATCGATGCTAATTGCGTCATCTCTTTCTCAGAATCGGATACGTCTTTGCGTCCTGCAGCAAGTCGTCCAGAAAATTCCACGTCGTCAGCCCGTCGTCTGACGTCGGCGCGAGCAGGTAGAACGCGAGACGCGCGAGTGGCTGGCTCATCGAGACGGCCCAGGCGCCTGCCGGGGCCGTGACGCCTGCCGCGGCCTGCCAGTCGCCCTGCAGCGTCCGGAGCCCGTGCGTGCCGGTGTCGATGCTCCCGGTCCGCACGGCGGCAGCCGTGTTGCTCGCGATCGCAAACTGCTCGACGCCGCTCACCGGCTGCGCGAGCTGGCGCATCTCGACGCCGTGCGCGCGCAGCAGCTCGAGCGCTTTCGTCGCGTTCGCCGGCACGTAGTACTCGGACCCGACGACCTCGGTCGCGATCGGCTCGAACCACAGGCGATCGATCATCTGCTGCGGTTTGATGACGTTCTTCCGCCGCCACATGACCGCGCCGTTCAGCGGGTTGACCTCGTCTTCGACGTCGCCCATCAGGATCTCGATCATCGGGCCGGCCTTGATGCGCGCGCGGGTCGCGAGCGTCTTGCCGATGACCGGCTCCTTGTCCACTCCGGCGATGACCTTTTTCAGGCGGTCCGCATTCGTGTGCGCGAACGCCAGCGCCTCTTCCATGAAGTAGTTCGTGGCCTTGATGCGGTCTTCGAACGTCGCGTAGGAATAGGCCTCGCTCAGCAGCGCAAACCGATTGCGCATGCCAACGTAATTGTTGTGAAAGCGGGGCACGTGCTCGAAGGTGCCCCAGGCCTGAGCCGCTGGCTCTGCCGGCGGCGGCTGCGGCGGCGCTGCAGCGGGCGCGGCCGCGCGACCGCCGCCCGGCGCGTCGCCGCCACGGCGGCCGCTGACCGGACAGCCGCTCGGCGAAGTGTTGCCGTAATAGAACATGTCCCAGCCGTGCTTGGTCTTCACGCTCCTGGTGAGCGACGGGAACCATTCGCCTTTCATGAGGCTCATGATGGCGTCGCTCGTGTTGGGGTTGAGCGGCGGCGAGTACGTCAGGTAATAGCCATGGCACGAGCCGTCCGAGGTGTGCAGGTCGAATCCGACATGCGGGTCGTAGTCGAGCCAGAGCTTCACGAACGCCCTGCCCTCCGGCGTCTCGAGCTTCATGAAGTCCCGGTTGATGTTCAGGCCCTGCGCGTTCTGCCGCGTCCCCATCCCGTTGATCGGGCCGTTCTGCCGCTGCCGGTTCGTCAGCGAGAACCGCTCGTTGCCGTCTGCGTTGAAAATGGGCGTGATGAGGAAGACCATCGACTGCAGCCAGTCCTTGTGCTGCCCCAGGCCGAGCTCGCGGAGCAGGATCTGCGCCGATTCCTTGCCCTCGACCTCGCCCGCATGGATGTTGCCCTGGACGTGCACCCGGAGCTTGTTCGTGGCGCGCACCGCGGCCGGGCTGGCGTCCTTGAGCCCGGTGCCGACGACGGCCATGGGCATCTCGCGGCCCTCGGAGGTCTTGCCGTAGGACGTGGAGAACACGATCGGCGACGCCGAATCCACCGCTTTCATGAACCGGACGACGTCGTCATAAGTCGAGGTTGACTTGAACTCCGAGGCCTCGGCGGTCGTCTTAAGGTTCGCAAGAGGCGTGGCCTGCTGGGCGAGTCCGGCACCCGCCAGGACGGCGGCTGCCGAAATGGACAGGGCCATTCTTTTCAACATACGGCGCATGCTATCAGGCGGACGGGCCGAACGGGGACCCTCACAGGACTGGTGGTTTACCGGCCGTACCCGGTTATAATCCCGCCCCATCGTGTCCTACTCGGGCCCAGTCCGGTTCAAGCTTGCGACCGACCCAGAAGAGTTCGAGCAGATTTTCCAGCTTGGCTACGAGACCTTCGTCGAGGAGATCCCGCAGCACCAGATCAACGCCGACCGCCGGCACGTCGACCGCTTCCACGACCAGAACCTCTACATCATCGCGGTAGACCGGCGACGCCGTCGTCGGCATGATCGCCATCCGCGGGGAGCGGCCTTTTTCGCTCGACGAGAAGCTCGGGAACGTGGACCCGCACCTCCCGGCCGGCCGCCGGCCGTGCGAGCTGCGTCTCCTGGCGGTCCGCCAGAGTCATCGCAAAGGCTTCGTGTTTCGGGGCCTGATCGAGCTCATGGTTCGTGAAGGGCGGGCCCGCGGCTACGACCTGGCGCTCATCTCGGGGACCCTCAGGCAGCAGAAGCTGTACCGCCATCTTGGATTCGTGCCGTTCGGACCACGCGTCGGAACCGAGGACGCCCCGTTTCAGCCTATGTACATCACCTATGAGGGGTTCGAGGAGACGTCCGCCCCTGCGTTTTCGCTGCGCCGCGAGCCGGTGAGCTTCCTGCCGGGTCCGGTGCCGCTCTCGCGCGATGTCCGGACCGCGTTCGAACGGCTGCCCGTCTACCACCGCGACACGCGGTTCAGGGAAGCAGTTCCGCCGGATCAAATCGCGCCTGGGCCGCCTCGTCGGCGCGCCGCGCGTCGAGATCCTGCTCGGCTCGGGGACGCTCGCAAATGACGCGATCGCGGCGCAGCTCTCCCTGATTGACGGCCCCGGCGTCGTGGTCAGCAACGGCGAGTTCGGCGAGCGGTTGATCGATCATGCGCAGCGCTGGCGGCTGGCGCATCGCGCCGTCGAGTTCAAGTGGGGCGAGCGCGCTGATCTCGGACGGGTCCACCATGCGATCGTCCAGTCGGGCGCGAAGTGGCTGTGGGCCGTCGCGAGCGAGACGTCCACCGGGATGCGGAACGACGTCGACGGCTTGAAGAAGCTCGCACGAAGTCACGACATCGCGCTCTGCCTCGATTGCGTCAGCGCGATCGGTGCCGTGCCGATCGACCTGGACGGCGTGTATCTCGCCTCGGGCGCGAGCGGGAAGGCGCTGGCGTCGCTCCCCGGCCTGTCGTTCGTGTTTCACGCGCACGAGATCGCGCCCGAGCCCGGGCGCCTGCCGCGCTACGTCGACCTCGGCTACTACGCCGAAAAGGGCGGCATTCCGTTTACGCATTCCTCGAACCTCATCGCGGCGCTCGATGCCGCCCTGAGCCGGTTCGACAGCGACGAGCCGTTCGAGCAGATTGGAGCGCTCTCGACGTGGCTTCGTCCGAAGATTCGAGCGCTCGGACTGCCCATCCTCGTAGACGACGCGCACGCGACTCCGGCGGTCCTGACGATCCCGCTGCCGCTCAGCCGCAACGCGACGTCGGTCGGCGACGACCTGCAGCGCGAGGGCCTGCTCGTCGCCTATCAGAGCGAGTACCTGGTGCGCCGCAATTGGTTCCAGATAGGGCTGATGGGGCACTGCACCCAGGAGCACCTGGAGCGGCTGATCGACGCCCTGGGACGCGTACAGGCCGCGCAGACGCAGTCCAGGTTCCGATCCGCGGCCGGCGCATGACGCGGCACCGCTGACGTCCGTGGCACGGCCCGACCGCCACGCTCCACCCACCCCGGCGGTCTCACGAACACTCCGCGCGTTTCTGCCGGCCACCCTCGCGCTCGCGGCGGTGTTCGCCGTGAAGCTGGCGGTCTTGTCCAGCCTCGGCCAGCACCCGCTCCTCAAGCCGGCCGGCGATCTCGACGGCGCCTACTACCTTCACTTCGCGCAGCGCGTCGCGGACGGCGACATCTGGCTCGAGAGCCGCGACAGCTTCCTCGGTCAGCCGCCGGCGCCGTTCTTCCTCGCGCCGCTCTACATCTACGTCCTCGCACTGTTCCTGAAGCTCGGCGGCGGCGCGCTCGAGACCGCGCGATTCCTGCAGATCGTGCTGGGCACGGTCGCGGTCGGCCTCGTCGCGGCCACGGCACGACGATGGTACGGCGCACTTGCCGGCTGGACGGCCGGCGCGCTGGCCGCGTTGTGCGGGCTGTTCACGTTCTACGAGATCCTGATTCTGCAGGCCTCGCTCGAGCCGTTCCTGACGGCGGTCGAGCTGTACTTGCTGACGAGGGCGCTGGCCGCGTGGCCGACCGAGGGCGAGAGTCCCGCCTCCTGGCGAGCGGGGACCGTCCCCTTTGCGCTCGCGGGCGCCGCGTTCGGGCTGCACGCGCTCAACCGCCCGAACATGCTCATCGTGTTCGCCGGGATGGCGCTGGCGCTGCTTCTCGGGCGGCCGGGCGGCCCGCGGGTTGCGCGCGTCGCAGCCTTTGTCCTCGCGGGTCTCATCGTCATCTCACCGGCGACGATCCGGAATTGGCGCGTCTCAGGCGAGCCGGTGCTCATCGCGTCGCACGGCGGATTGAACTTCCTCATCGGCAACGGCCCGGAAGCGGACGGGACGTTCCGGCGCGTCATGAACATCGAGCCGACGGTGCGAGGGCAGTGGCTCGAAGCGCCGCGCGTCGTGCGCGACGCGGTCGGACACGACCCCGGGTCCGGAGAAGTCTCGCGGTTTTTCTACCGGCAGGCGTTCGACTGGATCCGGGAGCATCCCCTGGCCGAGCTGCGTCTGCTCGGGTCGAAGCTCTCGCTCGCTCTGTCATCGACGTTTCTCCCGCTCAACCACAGCTTTCCGTTCTTCGCGCGCGACGTCTTCGGCCCGTTGTCGTTTCTGGTGATCGGTCCGGCCGTCATCGTGCCGCTCGGCCTCGTCGGCCTCGTGGTCGCGCGATCCGCCCGGCGCGGGTACGGGATCTGGGCCGCCTACGTGCCGCTCTCGCTGCTGTCGGTGGTCGTGTTCTTCGTGGCGGCGCGGTACCGCCTGCCATTTCAGATCGCGCTCACGGTCGCGGCCGGAGGCGCCGTCGCGTGGACGGTCGCGCGAGCGCGTGAGCGTGACTGGAGATCGGTCGCTCCCGCGGCGGTGGTGACGCTGCTGTTCACCGCGGCGGTCGCGTGGCCCACACGGTTGAATGACGGACGCGCGGAGGAACAGACGAGGATGGGCCTGCAGCTCATTCAGACCGGCCGGCCAGATGAGGGAGAGACCTGGATCGCGCGCGCGGTCGCGCACCACGGTTTTCCTGGCGTCGTCCATCTTCGCGCGGGCCAGTTGTACGAATCGCAGGGGAAGCCGGAACAGGCGCTCACGCATTACCGCGCGGCGCGCCAGCTCGATCCGAACGAGCTCACGATTCCGTTCGTGATGGGCCGCGCGCTGTTTCAGCAGGGCAAGGACAACGAAGCGATCGCCGAGCTCGAGCGCGCGCGGACCGGCCCGCAGCGCGACGCCGCGACGCGATTGCTCGTGCTGTCGCTCACGCGGCTCGGCCGGCACGACGAGGTCAACAAGACGATCCGCGACCTCGATCCGGCGCGCTGGTCCGCGGATCAGGCGCGCGAGTTCGCGCTCGGCCTCACGAACGTCGGCCGCGTCGACCTCAGCCTCGCCGCGTGGAGGCGTGCCGCGGAGGCCGGCGGCGACGGGCGCGACTACGAACGCCTCGGCCTGGCCTGGATTCTCCTCAAGCGTCCGGCTGACGCGCTCCCGGCCTTCGACGAGGCCGTCAAGCGCGCGCCGTCATCCGCCGCGATTCGACTCAATCGCGCCGTGACACTCGGCGAACTCGGCCGCCGCGACGAAGCGCGCCGCGACGCCGAGACCGCACTGAAGCTGGACCCGAACTACGAACGGGCGAGGGAGTTCCTTGCGGCGATCACAAGAAGCAAGAACTCACCATGAAGAATGAAGACTTGAAGGGGCTTTTGGAAACATCGCTTGTCGAAAGAGCTTTTCGACAAGCGTTTTTCAATTAACCGGCTTCACGTCTTCACTCTTCATGGTGTGCTCTTTTAGAAATCGAACAGCAGCGACATCAGGAACCGCCGGGGTGGCGCGAAGCTGTTGGCTACGCCGAAGTTCGCGTTCGGCTGGTTTCTCGGCTGAACGGACGTATAGGCGTCGGTCCAGCAGCTCAGGCAGTCAGACGGCGGCGTCGGCGTAGGAATCGCCTGGTTGCGGCCGTCCAGGAACTGCCGGTTGTCCACGCCGAGCGTCGTCTCCTGATTGAACAGGTTGAGAATGCGGCCCTCGAGCCGGATGTTACGGCGTGCACCGGCCGGGATGCTGTACTTCACCAGCAGATCGGCGTTCGTCCAGAGCGGGTTGCGATGCGATCCCGCCGGCTCGAGCAGCCGGATGTATGTGGTGCCTGACGCCCAGGACAGCCCGCGCGCTTCCCACGGCGTGCCGCTCTGCGTGCGGAGGAACAGGCCGAGGCTCAGATGATCCACCCACTGCGGCATCCAGGTCGCGAGCACCTTGAACACGTGCGGCCGATCCTGGCTCAGCACGCGGCCCTGGCGGAACGTGTCGGCCGTGAACGCGCCGGGCCCGTCGTTGAGCACTGACGAGGTGTTGAAGATCGCGCCGGCCGCGTAGTCGTAGTCGATGTTGCCGTACAGCTTGCTCCACGCGTAGCTCACGTTCATCGCCCAGCGATCGCGCATGCCGCGGTTGAGCTCCACGCCGACCGTCTTGTAGCGGCGGTCCGCCACCGAATCGTTCTGGTACTGGAACGTCGAGAACGGCAGGACGGTCGGGACGTCCTCGATGAAGTCATCCGTGTCGCGGTAGATGAAGAAGGTGTCAACCGACCAGCCGTCGCCGAGGGGCGAGGCATACCCGAGGACGAACTCGTCCATGTACGGCGGCCTGATCCCCGGGACGATATTCTTGGACACCGTGTTGGCCTGAGGTGTCTTCGAGATCAGCGCGCCCGTGACGATGTCGAAGTCGGCATTCTCCGTGTACAGCCGTCCCGAAGCCAGGGCCGCGCGCGCTGCTCTTCTGATCCAGACCGTAGTACCGGCCGTAGTTGGCGTAGACCTTGTCGCCCTGTCCCTTGCGCAACTGGTAGTTCACGCCGAGGCGCGGCTGAATCTGATCGCCGAAGCCGAACGCGAGGAACGTGCCGGTCTGAACAATGGTCGTTGAGCCGGGCGGAACGAGACCTGGCAGCTCCTGAATGAACTCATCGCGATTGAACAGCAACCCCAGGTTCAGCGACAGGCGCGAGCGCACCGAGATGTCGTCCTGGATGAAAAACGAGTACGTGCGGCCGCGGCTGAACTGCGACGGCTGTTCGGGGTAGTACGTGCCTCGATAGCGCGGCAGGCCACTCACGGTGACGGTGCCCACGTCGCCCCAGCCGTTGCTCTTGCGCGTCAGATCCTCCACGCCCGTCGTCCCAGCTGAAGCCGGCGCGCGCCTGATGCGCCATGCCGCCGAAGTCGAAGAACCGCGAGACGGTCGCCTTGATTTCGTTGCGGGAGTAGTTCTGGCGATTGAGCAGCAGACTCGCGCCGCCGACGGCGACGCCGCCGATGACGACGCGTCCCATGGAGGCAGATGTTGTTCGGATCGAACGGCGGCTGGAAGCCGAGGTCGGTGACCGCGACCGCCTCACTCTGTTCGTCCATGTGGACGTACTTCACGTTGGCAGTCGTCTGGCTGTTGATGAACCAGTCATAGTTCGCGGAGACGACGCGGTTGGTGCCCTCCGTATTGGTGCCGACGGCGGGAGAGTCGCTCGCGCCGATACTTGCGTTGTCGACCGTCGTGGGCCGGTGACGATAGCCGACGTTGAGAAACCCGGACGATCTGATTGGCGCCGTGATCTTGCCGAAGAACTCGTCGGTGCGCTCCTTGCGCGGGGGCAGGGGACCGAAGTTGTTGTTCGCCCGGTTTGCCGTCGAGCGGAAGATCCGCGCCGACGCGTAGAAGAAGAGGGCGTCCTGCTTGATCGGGCCGCCCACGCCGATGGCATTCACCCAGCGGTCGGTCGCGCTGCGCACGATCTTGTCGGAATGGGCGATCCACTCGTTCGGGATCGCCTCGAACCGGTAGCTGCCGCTCAGGCGGTTCGTGCCGGACCTGGTCACCGCGTTGCTCACGAATCCCTGCGAGCGCCCGAACTCCGCGGTGATGGCCCCGCGCTTGGCGTCGAGCTCGACGATGTCCAGCTCGTTGACTTCGGTCGCGAGATATCCGAAGAGCGGATTCGTGATGTTCACGCCGTCGATGAGGTAGGTGTTGTCCTGACGGCTTCCGCCCGCGTTCGGACCGAACGCGCCGTTCTCGGCGACGCCGGGGACGAGTTGCAGCAGGCCGAGATAGCTCCGGTCGAGCGGCAGATCCTGAATGAAGTCCCGCTTGTAGTTGAAGTTCAGCTTCGGTGGACTTGAGGTCCACGTCAGGAAGCGAGGCCGCGACGACGATCTCTTCGGACACCTGGCTGCCGAGGATGAAGTCGGTCTGCGTATCGCGGGCCGACGGACACCTCGGCGTTGCGCTTCATCTTGCCGACGCCGGCTTTCTCGACGTCCACCGAGTAGGTGCCGGGCAGCAACTGCGTGAAGCTGTACAGACCTGACTCGGACGTCACCGTCGTCCGGGGGACGGGCATGACATCGCCGCTGATCCGAACCGTCGCGCCGGCGACCGGCGCGCCACTCTTGTCGAATACTCCGCCCGACACACTGCCGGTCTGCTGGGCGAGCGCCGCCACCGGGACGAGGAGCATCCCGATCGCGGCGAAACACGCGAACATCTTGCGCATGAAGCCTCCAACCAATGAATTGTCGAGACGGCGCTCGAAAGCGAACGCAGGGCGAACGCCGCCAGAGCATCGATGTTACACGGAAGTAACACAGCCACAAAAACCTCGAAGTACGCGGCGACCTCGATACCCCAGGGACCTGGAGGTCCTCTGTGCACCGAGACCTGCAGGTACGCGTCTCGGAGACAGGATGACTCGCAGGAATCAGGAGAGGAGCGTTGCTGCCTTGACCGCAGCGCCGAGCAGTCCCGCGCCGCGGATTGAGGATGACGGCGACCGGCAGCGTGCGGAGCATGTCCGACGAGCGGTTCCTTGTCGCGGAAGGCCGAGAGGAACGTGCCGTTTTCGAGCGCGGGCAGGATTTTGGGCGCGATGCCGCCGCCGATGTAGACGCCCGGCGGTGGCCACCGAGCGCAGCGCGAGGTTGCCGGCTTCGGCGCCGTAGGCCTCGACGAACATCTCGAGCGCCTCGGCGCACTGCTCGCAGCGGCCCTCGAGCGCCGCGGTGCTGATGGCGGCGGGCAGATCGGCCGCGATCGACGTCGGGGCCGAGCACGCGGCAGGCGCGTCGCAGGTCCTGCGTGCCGTGCGTGAACCGGAAGAGGTTCACGAGCCCCGGGCCGGAGATGACGCGCTCGTTGTCCACGCGGCCGTGAATCCGCGTCAGCTCCTGCACGAGCGCGAGCTCGCGCGGCGTGCGCGCGGCGAAGTCGGCGTGGCCGGCCTCCGACGGCGACGGCACGAACCGGCCGTTCACGTTGTGCAGCATCGCTTCGCCGAGGCCGGTGCCCGCGGCGATGAGCGCGGCGTTGCCGGCCGGCGCGGCGATCGCCTTCCTGCAGCACCGCCAGCTCGTCAGGCTCGAGGACGGGCACCGCATAGCGCCATCGCCTCGAGATCGTTCAGCAGCCGCGACGGGGCGGTCGCCGAGCCGCTCCGCCACCGCGGACGCGTCAGCGAGCCAGGGCACGTTCGTCAGCCGCGCGACCAGCCCGGTGACCGGTCCGGCGACGCCGATGCAGACGGCGTCCACCGCGCGCGTGCCGGTCTCGTCGAGGAAGGTCTGGACGATGTCGTCGAGGCTGTCGAAGTCGAGCGTGCGCGTACTCGCGGACGATCGGCGACGGGCCGTCGCCTTCGCGCTCCACGCGCTTCGGCGGGACAAGGCCCCGTTCGGCAGGCATCGAGAAGAGGCCCAGCAGCGTCTTCGTTCCTCCGACGTCGGCGGCGAGGAGCATGGCCGGCACGATGATATCGCGCGAGACGCTTGACATCGACGCGCGGCCGATTCATCTTGACGGCAACAGAACTGTGTCGAGTCCGTCGGCCGAACATCCATTCTCCGGACAGCAGGTGTCACTCGTCGGAAAACTGAGCCTGTTCTCCAGGCGCGACACGCGCGCGCTCGTCGAACGGCTCGGCGGCGTCTTCTCGTCCGACCTCACGCCGCGGACCACCATCGTCGTCACCGGCGACGAACCTGCTGGAGGTGCCGCCCGGCGTCCATCGGGTGCTGAGCGAAGGCGATCTCTGTCGCGAGGCCGGGCTGCCGGACCTCGAGACGCTGCGGTCGCAGTACTACTCGGCGCGCGATCTGCGCGGCATGTATCCGACGCTCCGCGACGATCACCTGCGATACCTCGAAAAGTGGGGCCTCGTGCGGCCGGTGGCGGGCCGGTACTCGTTTGCCGACCTGCACGTCGTCAAGCAGGCGGCGACCGAGATCGAGCGCGGGCGCGTCGCTGCATGCCGTGCTGCGGGCGCTGGCCTCCGAGCAGGAAGGGCAGCTGGCGTTCGATTTTCAGCCGCCGCGCGCCGAGCGCTCGCCCGCCCGTGTCGTGTCGCTGCCGGCGGCGCCGCCGGCGGAGATGACGCTGTTTCCGACGGATCGGCCGCAGCAGATCGCCGCCGCCAATCAGGCCCTTGCGGCCAAGTATTTTCTCGAAGGTGCTGAGAAAGACGACGGCGACGAGCGCGATCTGGATGCGCGCCGCGAGCGCCTACCGCCGGGCCGCGCTGTTCGATCCGCAGCTCGTGCCCGCGATCGTGAACCTCGCCAACATCCACTACGAGCGCGACGAGCTCGTCGAGGCCGAAGCGCTCTACGAAAAGGCGATCCGCGTGGACGCCGAGTGCTTCGAGGCGTATTTCAATCTCGGCAACATCCACCACGATCTCGCGCGCTACCCGGACGCGATTCGCGGCGTATCGCGACGCGCTTGCCATCAACCCGGCCTATCCGGAAGCGCACTTCTATCTGGCGGTGACGCTCGAGAAGCTCGGCCGCTCGGCCGAGGCGAAGCCGCACTGGCGCGAGTACCGGATGCTCGCGCCGGACGGCGAGTTCGTGGAGCTGGCGAAGGAGTTCTCGGACTAAAACATCACCATGAAGACATGAAGACGTGAAGCATTTTTTGGAAAGAAACGCTTGCTCGACAAGCGATCTTCCCCAAGACCGCTTCACGTCTTCAGTCTTCATGGTGAGTCTTTGAGCAGGCGATTTTGATCTAGACGCTCTCGAACAGCACGCGCTCCGGCGTCGTGCCGCTGAGGCGGGCGAAGTAGGTCTCCACGGTTACGCCCGGGAACATGTCGCGCAGTCGCGCTTTGGCGCGGCGCAGATCGGCGAGCTGCCGCTCGCGCAGGTCGATCTTGAACGGACCGATCTTGCGCGCGCGATACCAGCCGCAGTCCTGGTGGGCGATGGCCACGATCCGGCGGGTGCCGTGGCCCTCGACGAGCGCCTCGAGCCGCCGGCGGAAGAAGTTGAAGTCCTTCGGCACGAGATCGAGGAGCGTCAGCGGCTCGATGCCGCCAGGGACCGCGAGGAAGTCGGTGCGCGGGCCGGTGTTGAGATGATCGCGGGCGAATTCCTGGAAGTGGCGATAGTAGCGGCCGTCCACGCAGGTGATGATCGTGGTCTCGGGCCGGACGGGATCCCAGGCCTCGCGGGCTTCGTACACGACCTCGCCGGCCATGTCAGTTCTGCCCGGCCTTCTTTTCGGCCTCGACGGCGGCCGCCTCCGCTCGTGCCTGCATCAACCTCGGAATGTCGACGCCAAACTGATCCTTGAGCATCGACAGCATCGCGGTCATGCCGCCGCCGACGGTGCTCATGACCTTGTTGACGCCGCCGCTGCCGGATCCGTTGCCCATCTCGATGATGTTGATCTTGTCGATGCCGGCGAGCTGCGTCGCAAACGCCTGCGCCAGCTCCGGCATCTTCTCGACGACCATGTTGATCACCGCGGCCTCGTTGAAGTTCTTCCAGGCCTCGGCCTTCTTCTGCAGACCCTCGGCCTCGGCGAGCAGCTTCTTCTTGATCACCTCGGCTTCCGCCTCACCAATCGCGAGCACCTTGGCCGCTTCGGCCCTGCCGATTTTCTCGATCTTGGCGGCTTCGCCGGCGCCCTCGAACTCGAGTTCCTTCTGCGTCGCTTCGGCGCGGATGACGGTGGACTGCTTCTCGCCCTCGGCGCGCAGGATCGCCGCCTGCCGTTCGGCCTCGGCGGGCTTCACGACCGTGGCCTGCAGCTCTTTCTCGCGACGCGCGGCTTCCTGCTCCTGGACGAGCACTTCCTGCTGCTTGCGCACCTGGTCGATGCGCGTTTCCTGCTCGGTGACGCGCTGGCGCGCGATGGCCGTGGCCAGCGGTCCGGCCTGTTCGGCTTCCTTCTGCTTGGCCTGGACGGCGGCGTCGAACTCCGCCTGCCTCGACTCCTTGTCCCGGAGCGACTGCGCGATGGCGACGTCGGCCTCGTAGCGCTTGGTCTTGCCCTCCTGATCGGCCATGGCCGACTTGATCATCGCGTCGCGCGTCGCGAGCGCCTCGCCGACGATGGCGTCGCGCTTGACCTCGGCCGTTCGCTTCTTGCCGAGCGCGTCCAGGTAGCCCTGCTCGTCGCTGATCTGTTGAATCGTCAGGATGTCGATGTTGACGCCCATCTTCTTCAGATCGACGGCCGCCTCGTCGGTCATCTTCTGCGCGAACGCCTGCCGGTCCGCGTTGATTTCCTCGACGGTGAGCGTGCCGAGGATCGCGCGCAGGTGGCCTTCGAGCGTCTGGAAGATGACGCCCTTGATCTGCTCGTTCCCCATGCCGAGGAATCGCTCCGATGCGCCGCGCAGCGACACGTCGTCTCCCGCGATTTTCACGTTCGCCACCGCCTCGACGGTGACGGCGACGCCCTCCTTCGTGTAGGCGCGCTGGATTCTCAACGGAATCGAGATGATGTTGAGCGACAGGTAGGCGACCTGCTCCAGCACCGGCACGCGGAGCGCGGCGCCGCCCCGCACGATGCGAAACCCGACCGTCGACTTGTTGCCCTTTTCGTCGACGATCGAGTGCTTCCGCCCGTAGAAGATCGCCACGGTCGATGGCGGCACCTTGATGTAGTTGCGCGCGAAGAGCGCCATGGCGGCGAAGAGCCCGAGGAGGCCGAGCACGATCGCGATGGCGACGACGAGGGCCGACAGCTCGAAGCCGAAGATCTCATTCATCTGGATTCTCCCGAGGCCGGTGTGTCAGCGGGTCCCACCGTCACCGAATCGCCGCCAAGGCTCGTGATCATGACCGTCATGCCTCGTGCGAACGCGCGGCCGTCCGCCGACCGCGCGATGTGCTCGCTGCGCGCGCCGCCGCTGCTCACGACGACCTGTCCGACGCCGCCCGCCGGGATCGCCACCGACACTTCGGCCATCGTGCCGACGAGCCTGTGCATTCTGAGATCGCTCGAGGCTTGCTGCGAATACAGCAGCTTCGCGAACTGGTACACGATCGCCGCCATGCCGACGCCGCAGACGATCCCGACGCCCGACGCGGCCGGGTGCGACAGGTTGTAGTAGCGCGCGACGACCCCGCCGACCCCGAACGCCGTCAGAAAGGACGACATGATCCGGATGCTGAACACGCTCGGCCCGCCGCCGTCGGCGTCGTGGCCGATCTCGTGGCCGCCGACGTCGTGATCGCCGCCGAAGACCTCCCCGACGAACAGCATCACGAGCAGCAGAAACAGGCCGGTCAGGGCGATCAGGATGTAGATGAGCATCGGCGGAGATGGTGACGCTATCTCCGCTGATTCACGTTGTCAATTGAGGCGCCCGGTTACTTCCTGAACGCTGCGAACCAGTTCTGGACGACGGCGAGTGAGGGTGGCCGCTGGTCGTCGAGCGCCACCTCCTGAACCATCAGGAGCTTGCTGCCGTCGGCTGAGACGTCGAAGCCGACACGGGCGATGAGGCTCGACGGCCGCTTCACGATCACGGGCGTGCCAAGAGTGACCTGAGGACGCAGGCTGACCTCAACGCGCAGGATCTGACCGGGCACGTCCCGGTAGTAAATCGCGTCGCCTTTCGGGCTCCATGTCGACCAGTTGCCGCCGTTCGACGAGACCTGCCATTGCGCCGTCTGCGTCGGGAACGTTCGCAGGATCACCTCCGACTGGCCGGGGTCACCGCTGGAGTAGGCGAGCAGCGTGGCGTCAGGCGAGAGGGCGGGCTCCCACTCGTGCTCGGGCCGCTGCTGCAGAAGTTGGGCAGCGCCGGCCGGCCCGCCGGCGGGAAGACGGAGGTAATTGAGACCGCCGCCGCGACCCGCGTCGAGGTGCGTAAAGACCAGCATGCCGTTCCTGACGTTGGGCTGCATGCCGGCCGCGAGTTCGGTCTCCGAGCCGGAACCGTCGGCCGCGCGCATGACGATCCGGCTTGGTGTGACGCTGGACGAGTAAATGACGGTGCGATCGTCACGCCAGGCGGGCCGGCTGGAGCCGTCAGCCCGATCGGCAATGCGAATGTGCGTGTGGCGCTGCAGATCCGCGACGATCACCCCGGTGCCCCAATCGGGCGACTGCGTCACGGCCGCGACCAGGCGCCCGTTCGGAGAGATGCGGGGTTGGCTCAGCGAAGGGAACCGCTCGTTCAGCGCGGGCGTCACTGCGCCGCTCTTGATGTCGAGCCAGACCAGCGCGCTCAAGCCGCTCAGCGCGTTTTCGCAGTAGATCAGCGTGCCGTCGGATCCGATCGTCGGGTACGAGCCCTGCGGCGCGACGACAAACGGCTTCCCGGTGATCTCGAGCCTGTCCGGCGAGAACGGCACGGCCCAGATGCCCGGGGTCGTCATCTCGCTGTGGTAGAGAATGTGGCCGGTCGGCGAGTAGACCGGCGAGTCGATGACCTCGCCCTTGAGCGTCAGGAGATCCTTTCTGACGCCATTGGCGAGCGCGCCGATCGTGTCCGCTCCAGTATCGACGCGGTCGACGACGAACAGAAGTGACCGGCCGTCGGGCAGCACGCTCGGGCGGTGGAAATCGCCTTCGGTCTTCGGATCCCGCTCGTAGAACACGGTGAAGTCGCCACCCTGCGCTGGAACGGCGAGGAGCCCGCTGCCGGTCGCGGCAGGCGCGAACACGATGCGGTCGTCGGCAAGCCAGACGCCCCCAGGTGTGCGGCCACCCTTGTTGAAGCGAGACGTTGCGACGCGAATCGGCGGGCTGCCGTCGACCGCGACGCGCCAGAGCGCGGTCGCCGTGAGGTAGGCGAGCTGGCGGCTGTCGGGTGACCAGAAGGGGAATTGCGCGCCGGTCGTGCCGGCGAGCTGGCGGGGCTCCAACTGGTCGAGCGGCCGGACCCACAGCGATCCGCCCTTGACGAACGCCACGGTCCGCCCGTCAGGCGAGATCGTCGGCAGTCCGGTCCGTTCGAACGACTCGCCCGTGATCGGCAGCGTGAATCTCAGCGGCGCGAGCTCGGGTGCGTGTGGCGGCTGGCGGGCGGCGAAGAGAATCGCCGCGGCTGTCGCAAGGGCGGCGAGCGCCCACGGAAAAGCACGCGCGACGACCGGGGACAGGCGTGCGCCGCTCGCCGAAGGCGCTTCAGCTGCGCCCGCCTGCAACTCCTCGAGATTGAGTCGCGCGTCGCCGATATCGCGCAGCCGCCGCCGCGGATCTTTTTCCAGCAGGCGGCGCAGCAGCGCCCGTAGACCGGGCGGCACGTCTTCCGGCAACGCGGGCCACGAAGGCTGGTCCTTGATGATCGCCGCCAGGATCTCGCTCGTCGTTTCTCCGCTGAACGGACGACGGCCTGCGAGCATTTCGAACAGGACGACGCCGAAGGCCCAGATGTCCGCGCGTTTGTCCACGGCCAGCCCGCGCGCCTGTTCGGGGGCCATGTACGCCGCAGTGCCCAGGACGACGCCCATCGTGGTCATCGCCGGCGAGGTCACGGTCGCGCCGGATGAGGCGGCCGGGCTCATCGACTTGGCGAGGCCGAAGTCGAGCACCTTGGCCGCGCCGTCAGGCCGCAGCTTGATGTTAGCGGGCTTCAGGTCGCGATGGATGATGCCCTGCTCGTGGGCGGCCTCGAGCGCGTCGGCGACCTGCCCCGCGATCGCGACGGCGTCGTCCACCGGAAGCGGCCCCTGAGCCACCCGGTCGGCGAGCGTGGGGCCCTCGACGAGCTCGAGAACCAATACCGGCCCGGTCTGGCTTTCCTCGACGCCGTAGATGGCGCCGATGTTGGGATGATTGAGCGCCGCGAGCACCTGCGCCTCGCGCGTGAACCTCGAGAGCCGGTCCGCATCGGCGCCAAAGGCGGCGGGCAGGAGCTTCAGTGCCACGTCGCGCTGAAGCTTCGTGTCGCGCGCGCGATAGACCTCACCCATGCCGCCGCTGCCGAGGGGACTGACGACCTCATAGGATCCAAATCGAGTGCCGGCTTTGAGGGACATCAGCGCGGAGGATTATAGACGCGGCGTGTGCTATACCTTGCCGTACAGCGTCAACACGTGGGGGGCATATGAGGTCGTCGCACTTTGCGTTTGCGGGACTGTGCACCGTGCTCGTGCTCGCGGCGATCGGCGTTCAGTCTGCGCAGCAAGCGCCACCACAGACTCAGAAGCCCGATCCGAACCTGGGATTCACCGACACGCCGGTGCTGCCGGGCCTGCCGTGGCACGTGCACGATCCGGCGCGGCCGCATCCGCGAGTCGTCACGCCCGGCGCGGCGGCTGGCGCAGCGCCGAGCGATGCCGACGTCCTCTTCGACGGACGCGATCTGGCGAAGTGGGGCCACGCCGCGCAGGGCGCCGACGTCAGCAAGATGACCGAGGCGAAATGGGCGGTGCGCGACGGCGCCTTCGAGGTCGTGCCGAAGGCGGGTGATCTCTTCACGCGTGACAGCTTCGGTGACATCCAGTTGCACGTCGAATGGGCGGCGCCGTCCGAAGTGCGCGGACGGAGCCAGGGCCGCGGCAACAGCGGCATCCTGATCATGGGCCTCTACGAAGTGCAGGTGCTCGACGTGTTCGACAACGTCACGTACGCCGATGGCGGCGCCGGCGCCCTCTACGGACAGTGGCCACCGCTCGTGAACGCCGCCCGCAAGCCCGGCGAGTGGCAGACATACGACATCGTGTTCGAGGCGCCGAGATTCTCGGGCGACAAGCTCGAGAAACCGGCGTCCCTGACGGTGTTCTGGAACGGCGTCATGGTCCATAACCGCAAGGAGGCGATGGGCCCGATGGTCTATCGTCAGGTGGCCACATATGCGCCGCACGCGGCCGAACTGCCCCTGCGGCTGCAGGATCACGGCAACCCGGTGAGATTCAGGAACATCTGGCTGCGACGGCTGTCGGGATACGACCAGCCGGCGAAGTAGGCTGAGGGAGACCATCCATGAGACGCGATCCGGATCGCAGAGAGTTCATCAAGACCGCCGCCGCAGCGACGGCGGGCACGGCCTTGTCCTACTCGCGCATTCTCGGCGCGCAGGAGCGCGTGCGCCTGGGGCTCATCGGCTGCGGCGCGCGCGGCGTCGAGGACATGAACAACTTCATCGCGCTCGGGACCGAGGTCGTCGCGCTCTGTGACGTCTACGGCGCGCAGATCGATCGCGCGAAGAAGACGGCCGCAAACGCGAAGGCGTTCAAAGACCACCGGCAGCTCCTCGATCAGAAGGACGTGGACGCCGTGCTCATCGCCGTGCCGGACCACTGGCACTCGCCGATCGCGCTCGACGCGCTCGCTGCCGGCAAGGACGTCTACATCGAGAAGCCGCTCACGCTCACGATCGACGAAGGGCCGGCGATGATCAAAGCCGCCCGGCTGAACAAGCGCATCTGCCAGGTCGGCATGCAGCAGCGTTCCGGCAAGCACTACCTGCAGGCGAAGCAGGAGTACTTCGACAGCGGCAAGCTCGGCAAGGTCACGCTCGTGCGCACGTGGTGGCACGGCAACACCTATCACCTCCGCAAGGCGCCGGACGTCCTCAAGACGCAGCCCACCGACATGGACTGGGCGCGCTTTCTCGGACCCGTGAAGTGGCGCGACTGGGACGGCCAGCAGTTCTACAACTGGCGCGCGTATCTCGACTACGGCGGCGGCCAGATTACCGATCTCTTCACGCACTGGATCGACGTCGTGCACATGTTCATGGGCCAGGACATCCCCATCGCCGCGTCGGCGTCGGGCGGCATCTATCACTACAAGGACGGACGCACCGCGCCCGACACGATCAACGTGCTGCTCGAATACCCGACGGAGTTCACCGCGACGTTCGAGGCGACGCTCGCGCCCGGCATCGGCGGCAGCGCGATCGAGTTCTGCGGCACGCAGGGGCGGCTGATGATCTCGCGCGCCCGCTACGAGTACTTCGAAGTGCCGCCCTCGAACGTCGGCCGCATCTCGCCCACGCCCACGGCCGTCGTCCAGGCGTCAGGCGATCTGAACCGCGACCACGTGCAGAACTTCCTGGAGTCGGTGAAATCGCGCAAGCTCCCGTCGGGCGACGTGCTCATCGGCCACCGCTCCGCGCAGGCCTCGCACCTGGGCAACATCGCGTACCTCGAAAAGCGCACGATCAAGTTCGATCCTGTGCGCGAGCAGATATTGGGGTGACGACCTCGGAGGTCATTACTACGAGTTTGTAATTCGTACATAGGGGTCACAAAACTCGTAGCAATGACCTCCGGAGGTCTTTCACCGGCACGCGGCTTGCGTAGTCTGACGACCGTGGATCCGCGTACCGAGCAGATGCTCGCCGAGCGCCGGCAGCATGCCGCACCGCCCCCACTGCCGCCTGAGGGCCGCGATGCGGCCGTCGCCTGGCTCAGGGCGCATTGGCTGCCGGTGACGGTTGCCGCAGCCGCAGTTGTCGCCGCGTTCTCGCTGTCCTACCACCTGCTCGTATCGTTGCCGGCCCTCCACCGCCAGCAGGCGGCGGCCGAAGCGCAGGCCAGACATCAGGTCGAAGTGGACGTTGCCACGCGCAGCACGGCGCTCGACGCGTGCATGGCGCACGCGCAAGCGGACTACACGGCGCTCTGGGAGGCCGCGTGCAAGGCCCGGCAGGCCGCAACCGGCTGCGCGCTCCCGCAACCGGTCGTGCGCGAGCAGGAAAAACGGCGCAGCGACGCCCGGAACGACTGCCTGCGGCAGTACTCGCTCCAGGCACAGTGATCTCTTGACGTCCTGCGGCGTCCCGGCCAAGATGGTCCACGGAGGGCACCGTGGGCCACGATCAGGACAAGCCGAACAGCATCTCACGCCGGGATTTCACGTCACGCGTCGGCCAGGCGGCCGTCGGACTCGCCATCGGCGGCGGGCTCGCGCCGCGGCTGCATGCGTTTCCGTCGGGCCGGGTGCTCGGGGCGAACGATCGTGTCGTCGTCGCGAGCATCGGCGTGCGCGGCCAGGGCAATGGGCTCAAGCGCGGGTTCGCGCGCCTGCCCAACGTCGAGATCAAAACGCTGGCTGACATCGACGCAAATCTGGCCGGCAGCCGGATCAACGACACGCAGCTCGCGAACGTCGCCACATTCAAGCCGGGTTTCGTGCAGGACCTGCGCCGCGTACTGGACGACAAGGACATCGACGCCGTCGTCATCGCGACGCCCAATCACTGGCACGCGCTTGCCACGATCTGGGCGCTCCAGGCCGGCAAGCACGTCTTCGTCGAGAAGCCGTCCTCGCAGACGGTGTGGGAAGGACGCAAGGAGATTGAAGCGGCCGCACGCTACAAGAAGGTCGTGCAGACCGGCTTCATGAATCGTACGCGTCCGGCCGTGCGCCAGGCGATGAAGTTCCTCCACGAGGGCGGGCTCGGTCCGATCTACATGGCGCGCGGGTTGTGCTACAAGCCGCGTCCGCCGATCGGCAAGTACCCCGACGGACCGATGGCGCCCGGCGAGAAGTACGCGCTGACGGTCAACTCCACCAACTACGAACCGACCTACGACGCCGAGTACCTCACGAAGGTCGACTACGACCTGTGGCTCGGTCCCGCGCCGAAGCGGCTGTTCAACCGCAATCGCTTCCACTACAACTGGCACTGGCACTGGGACTACGGCAACGGCGACACCGGCAACCAGGGACCGCACCAGTTCGACATCGCGCGCTGGGGCCTGGGCAAGAACGAGCACCCGGTGAAGATCAGCTCGGCCGGCCGCTACTACGGTCCGGAGTCGTCTCAAGAGACGCCCGACACGCAGACGTCGTTGTTCGAGTACGCGGACGGCAAGGTGCTCGAGTTCGCCACGCGCGGGCAGTTCACCAACGACGAAGGCGGGCCGCGCATCGGCAACCTCTTCTACGGTCCGAAGGGCTGGCTCTGGCTCGACGAAACCGGACGCAACTGGCAGTCCTACTTCGGAGCGAAGAACGAGAAAGGACCGGGCTCCGAAACGATGCCGCCCGAGCCCGTCTCGACGGTTTCCGGCGGGTCGCACTACCAGAACTTCATCGACGCGATTCGCGCCAACGACCCGACGAAGCTCACGTGCGACGTGACGGAAGGACACCTGTCGTCCGCGCTGCCGCACCTCGCGAACATCGCGTACCGCGTCGGCCGCTCGCTCGTCTTCGACGCCAAGAACGAGACGATCAAGGGCGACAAGGAAGCCGAGAACCTGCTCACGCGCGAGTATCGGAAGGGCTTTGAAGTAAAACTCTAAGCGCCTAGCGCCTACGGAGTCTCTCGCCACGGCACGGCTGCCGCTATCTGAAACGCGGCATTCGCTGCAGGAATGCCCGCGTACGCGGCCACTGTCAGCAGCGCTTCTTTCACGTCGGCCGGCTCCAGCTCATGCGCGAGGCCGGCCTCGACGTGAAGCCGGAACTCCTCCCATCGGCTGAGTGAGGCAGTCATCGCGAGCACGAGCAGCCGCCGAGTGCGCCGGTCGAGGCCGGGACGCGCCCAGATGGTGCCCCAGGCGTACCTGGTGATGAGCTCTTGAAACTCCCGCGTGAAGTCCGTCGTGGCTGACGTCGCGCGATCGACGTAGGCGTCGCCGAGCACCTGCCGTCGGATCGCCAGTCCGTCGTCGTACGTGCCCGACGGCGCCGGCAGCAGGAAGTCCGCGAGCGCCGCCGTGAACGTGCCGGGCGCCTCGAGGTTGGAGATGTGCGCGCTTGGCAGGTGCACGACCTTTGCGCCGGGGATGGAGCCTGCGAGCCGATCGCTGTGTCCAATCCAGGGCAGTGACGGATCGAAGTTCCCGCTGATGACGAGCGTCGGCACCTTCAGTTGGCCCAGTGTCGCGGTGAGATCGAAGTCACGGACCGCGGCGCAGCAGCCCGCATAGCCCACCGTGTTCGTGGCCCGCAGCGTCCGGCGGGCCCGCGCGACGTCGGGCGGATTCGCGTCGAGCGACCGCGCCGTGAAGAACCGGCCCATCACCTGCGTCTCGACGGACGCCATGCCGGCCTGCAGCACGGCCAGCCGCCGCGCTTCCATGCCCTTGGCGTCGGGCTTCGCCGAGCTGTTGGCGAGGATGAGAGACGTGACGCGCGCCGGCGCGTTGGTGGCGAGCCAGAGGCCGATCATCCCGCCCATCGACAGCCCGCAGAACGCGAATCGGCCGATGCCGAGCGCGTCGATGAGCTCCAGCGCCTGACGTCCGAGCTCGTCCATCGTGTACTCGCCGGCCGGCGCGTCCGATCCGCCGTGGCCGAGCGTGTCGTAGCGAAGGATCTGGAAGTACGGCGCGAGCGCAGCGACCTGCGGATCCCACTCTGTGTGGTCCAGGCCGAGCGAGTGCGACAGCATGAGGACCGGCCGTTCGTCGGATCCATCGAGCCGGTAGTAGCAGCGATGCGCGCCGAGGGTGATGACGGGCATATGTCGTGGTCCGTGAATGTTGCCGGTTTACCCGGAGCGGCCGTCGAGCAGCCGCTTTCGCAGTTCTTCGGCGACGCCGAGATACGCGTCAGGCGTCTCGAGATCGTCGAGCTCACCAGGAGGCAGCACGCGCGCGATCTCCGGGTGATCGCGAATGGCGTCTGTCAACGGCCGGCCGGCGCGGCGTTGGCCGATCGCCTCACCGACGAGACGATGCGCGACGTCGCGGCCGACGAGCGGGGCGAGGCGCATCATCACGCGCTCGCCGAGCGCGGTGCCGCGCGTCGCGTCGATGTTCGCCCGCATCCGATCGGGATCTACCGTCAGTCCTTCGATGACATCCGCCGTCGCGGCGACCGCCGAGCCGGTGGCCTGCACCGCGGATGCGATCGTCGGCCACTCGGCGTGCCACCCGCCGGCGCCTCGCTCGTGCTCCTGCGGCATGCCGGTGAGGAACTCGGCGACGAGAGCGGGAAGACGCGTGGCGGCCGCCAGCACGATGGCCGACCCGGCCGGATTCTTCTTGTGCGGCAGCGTGGACGACGTTCCGCCGGGCTCAGTGACCTCGGCCACCTCGGCCTGCATCAGGAGGCTGACGTCGCGCGCGATCTTGCCCAGGACGCCGGTGTAGACGCCGCAGCTCGCGATGAGCGCGCCAAGCCGGTCTCGCTGCGCGTGCCACGGCGCGTCGGGGCAGCCGAGCCTCAGCTCCTCAGCAAGCCCGCGGGCGACGTCGAGCCCGCGATCGCCGAGCGCGGCCAGCGTGCCGGACGCGCCACCGAGCTGGACGACGGCGGTGTCGGCGCTCGCCCGCGTGAGGCGGTTCCAGCTGCGCGTGACGCCGCCGTACCAGCCGGCCACCTTGAGGCCGAACGTAATCGGCGGCGCCGGCTGCAGCAGCGTGCGGCCGAGCATCACGGTGCCGGCGTGGGCGTCGGACAGCCGGCGCAGCGCTCCTGTGAGGCGGTGGTGATCGGTGGCGACTATCGCGTACGCGCGACCCAGGAGCAGGACGAGCGCCGTGTCGGCGATGTCCTGACTGGTCGCGCCCCAATGGACGAAACGCGCGCTCTCGGGATCGTCGGCACGCACCCGGTCGGTGAGCGCTGCGACCAGTGGAATGACCACGGTGCCCGAGCGGCGCGCCTCGCGGGCGATCGTCCAGGCGTCGAACACCTCAGCGGACGCGGCCGCGCGGATGCGCTCGGCCGCCTGCGCCGGAATCAGACCGAGACGTGCCTGGACGCGCGCGAGCGCGGCTTCGACGTCGAGCATCGCCTGGAGCAGCGCGCCGTCGGAGAACACCATCGAGAGCGCGTCAGTCGTCGCGAGGCTGTCGATGAGCCGCATCAGAGGTCGAAGAATACGGTCTCGGACTCGCCCTGGAGATGGATCACGAACGTCCACGTCCCGGCGGCGTCCCGCTGTGCGACGAGCGTCTGTCGTCGATCTTCAGGGACCGCGGAAAGGATCGCATCGCCGGCGAGCGCAACGTCACCGGCAAAGTAGATCCGTGTGTACAGATGGTGGAGCAGGCCGCGTGCGAACAGGCACACGTTGAAGTGCGGCGCCTGGAGTCCGCCTCGACCGTCGGGCAGCGATCCCGGCCGCGCGGTGTCGAAGACACACGTCCCGTCGCTCGCCGTGGACAGCCGGCCGAACCCGCAGTCCGTGTGCATGATCTCGACGAGCGCGTCGGGCACCGGCCGGCCCTCGCCATCCTCGACGCGTACGCGAAGACGCAGCCGTTCCATGTCCTGCCGGACGGCGGTCATCTGTCCGAGCCGATCGTCCTGGGCCAGCGCAAAATGGAAGAACGGCCCCACCGTCTGCGAGGGGGTCACGCCCGGCGCGTCGCGGTCGCGCGTCATCTGGGCGTCTCGAATGGCGTCGCATGCCGCCCGCGAAGCACGATGTCGAACAGGTAGCCAAGCGCCCACTCGGGCTCGGTGAGCCCGAGATCGAATCGCGACACCAGCCGCTGCTGCGCGTTCGTGTCCGGAATCGACTGCAGGATCGGATCGAAGGGGAACAGCGGATCGTTCGGGAAGTACATCTGGGTGACGAGCCGCGACAGAAACGACGATCCGAAAATCGAGAAGTGAATGTGCGCCGGCCGCCAGGCGTTCGGGTGATTCCGCCAGGGGTAGGCGCCTGGTTTGATCGTGACGAACCGGTACCGGCCCTCGTCGTCCGTCAGAAAGCGTCCGGCTCCCGTGAAGTTCGGATCGAGCGGCGCGGGATGGTCGTCCTTCGCGTGGACATAGCGTCCCGCGGCATTGGTCTGCCAGATCTCGACCAGTGTTCTCGGAACCGGATGTCCGTCTTCATCCACGATGCGCCCGGCGACGATGATGCGCTCGCCCTGGGGCTCGCCGGGATGTTGTCGTGTCAGGTCGCTGTCGGACTCGCCGAGTGGCAGCTCGCCGAAGAGCGGCGCGGCGAGGCTCGACAGCCCGTGCGGAAGGCGGATGCGCGGCCGGCTCGGCGCGCGGTGCACCGTAGATTGATACGGCGGATAGAGGAGGCGAGGCTGATCCAGGACCTCAGGAGTCATTTCCTGCCCGCGAGGACCTCGGGGGTCATTTCCGGATGTCGTGGAGCGGAAATGACCCCCGAGGTCTTTTCTACGAGCCCCCGCGTCCGCCGCTGCCCGCCGCCGGCGCCGGCGCGGGCTTCGTGACCGGCTGCGGGTTCTTCACGTACTTGTCGAGCCATGCCGCCCAGCGCGACCACAGGTCGAGCAGCGTTTCGCGCGACGCCGGTCCGTGATCCTCGAACGGATACCGGTAGAGCGCGACCGTCTTGCCGAGCCCGTTCAGCGCATGGAACAGGCGAGTCGAGTTGATCGGGTCGGTGCCGACGTTCTGGTCGTGCATCCCGTGATACATGAGCAGCGCGCCGGTCAACTGATTCGCCTTGAGGAACGGCGACATGTCGAGGTACACGTTCGGCGCCTGCCACAGATCGCGACGCTCGGTCTGGAAGCCGAGCGGCGTGAGCGTGCGGTTGTACGCGCCGTCGCCGGCAATGCCGGCCTTGAAGAACGGCGTGTTGACCATGGCGTTCACCGTCGAGAACGCGCCGTAGCTGTGGCCGCCGATGGCCAGCCGCTGCCGATCGATCAACTGGCGTCGATCGAGCTCGTCAATCGTCGCCGCCAGGTTGTTGCGCAGGTCGTTCACGTAGTTGTTGTTCATCTGCCCCGTCGGGCCGACGATGGGCGAGTCGTTCTCGATGACGGCGTAGCCGAGCCGCACGAGGAACTGCATCGAGCGCGTGCCGAAGTTCGGGAAGTTGTTCTGTGCCCCGCCCTGGCCGCCTCCGCCCCCCGCGCCGCCGCCGTCGTACTGCTCCTGCGACGTGTACTCGCGCGGATAGAACCAGAAGAATGCCCGGCAGCCGCGTGCCGGCCTGGTAGTTCGACGGCAGATACGCCACCGTCCGGAACGTGAATCCGTCGGCGCGCGTGACCGTGAACCGCTGGATGACCATCCGCGTGAGATCCGGGAACAGATCTTCGTTGTTGGTGAGCTGCTTGCGGGTGCCGTTGTCGAACAGGACCTGCTGCGGCGGCGTCGTCGCATTCTGGCGCGTCAGCACGAGCTTCTTCGCGTCGGCGTCGAGGATGGTCGACACCGTCTCCGCGATGTTCGTGTTCTCGCCTTCGAAGACGCGCGTGCGCTCGCCGGTCTTGATGTTCACCTTGTCGATGAACGCCTTGGCCGCGGGCGCGTTGGCTCCGCGGCCGCCGCCGGTCGTGCCCTGGAGATAGACGCTCGTGCCGTCGGCGGAGAGCATCACCGGACCGCCGCCGCCAGCACCGCCGCCGCCACGGCCGCCACCGCCACCTCGTCCGCCGCCGCCCCCGCCGCCGCCCCCGCCGCCGCCCACGCCAACGAGCGTGCCGCCCTGATCGTTGTTACCGCCTCGCCCTCCGCCCTGCGCAGCCGTCGTCGTGGCAGGTGCGGGCGTCGTCGCGGGCGTCGTCGCCGGCGTCGTGCCCGGGGCGTTCTGGTCGGCTCCGCCTCCGCCGCCGCGGCCGCCACCGCCGGCTCGCGCGATCGTGTACTTTTGCGTCGTGTCGTTGAGATACACCGCGAGGGTCGAGTTGTTCTCGGTGAAGAAGAAGATCTGTCCGTCGGGCGAGAAGCGGGCGCCGGTCATGCGGGTCGGGTTCTCGTAGAGCAGCTTCGTGTCGTTGTCGCCGAACGGCGGCGCCCACTGCATCAACCGATCCTTGCGCGGCGGGCCCTGCTGCGCGCCGCCTCGGCCCCCGCCACCTGTTGCCTGCGTCTGGGCCCCTCGTCCGCCTCCGCCGCTGGCGTTGCCGCCACGGCCCGCGTTCGCATTGGCCGGCAGCGGCTCGAGCATGAGGAAGTTGAAGCCCTGCCCGTCAGTTCGCCACGACAGCTCGCGTTTGCCGTTCTCGTTCTGCGCGCCGCCGCGTCCGCCGCCGGGCGCGGCCTGCGGTTGCGGCTGCTGTCCGGGCTGCGTCGGATCCGGCACGGGATCCGGCGTGTCGTCCTGCACGCCGAGGTTGAGCTCACGCTCGGTGACCTTCGCGAGCGCCTTGCCGGAGTTGTCCCAGACTTCTTCGATCGATCCGAAGCTACCCACCGGCACGATGTAGGAGAACGGCTTCTTCATGCGCGTCACGCGCGCGAACTTGCCGGCCGGCGCCACGTCGACGGCGGTGATCATCGCCGGCTGTCCGAACTTCGTCACGGCGCCCGAGTTGACGTCGAGGAGACCGATCTGTCCGGTCGCGTGCCACTCGAGCAACTGGAAGTCGTACGGCGTGGACATCAGGCTCGGGTACGTCCGGAGCCGGTTCTTGTCGTCGCCCATCGACGTCATCACTTCCGGTCCCGACGGAATGGCCGGCGGCGTGGGCCGCGGCGCGCGGCCATCGGGCGGAAACACCGTCACGATCGTCTTGCCGTTGTTGATGAAGTCGAAGTTGGTCACGAACGTCGTGAGGACCGGCGTCTTCGTCACCTGCCGCGGTTTGTTCGACGCGAGGTCAGTGATCCAGATGTGCGTGGCGTCGTCTCCGAGCGTCATGTACGCGACGCCCGTGCTGTCCGGCGTCCAGCGCGCGTTGGTCACCCGAACGCCGGCGGGCGTCGCGAGCGTCTTGCGCGTGCCGTCAGCGGCCGAGACCACCTGAATGCCGATCGTGTTCCGGCGCGTCAACGCGCGCTGCCGGTTCGCCTTCAAGTCGATGAACACGCCGCCCAGCTCGTCGAACGGCTTCGAGAAGATCGTCATCGGCACGGGGCCGTCGCCGATGTCGTCCAGGAACCACTTCTTGTCGGGGCTCGGATTGGACAGCGTCAAATTCATCTCGCGCGGCGCGAGCACCGCGTCGGCCAGGTCCTTCGGCGGCGCCACGTAGCCTTCGTGCGTGAGCACCTTGTCCTGCCAGCCAGCGCCTTCGAACGGGATGGCGACGGCCGCGCCGGGCGGCAGAGTGGACACCCGCACGCCTTGCCATGCGGTGAGCGACAGCGGAATCAGGGCGAGCAGCGTGACGAGCGCGACCCGCTGGCGACGGCCGACTCCGAGAGTGAACAGACGCGCCTTCATATGGCCTCCGTGGCAGTGTGCGGACACTACATTAGCTCATCTTTTTTGCGCGCGGGGCCTCATCCGCGCGGCGCCGCGCCGCGGTCGGCCTCACGACGTTCGGCCTGCGGCGGTCATTTTTTTCGCGCGCGGGGCCCCACCCCCGGCGCCGCGCCGCGGCCGGCCTCGCTACGTTCGGCCTGCGGCGGTCATCTTTTTGCGCGCGGGGCCCCACCCCCGCGCGCCGCGCCGCGGCCGGCCTCACTAACGTTCGGCCTGCGGTGGTCATCTTTTTTCTTAGCCAGTCCATAGGCGACCGTCAGGAGGCGCTCGAACCGCTCCGGAGTGGTCGTCCCGGGCGGGTGGGAACCCTTCGCCCCGTGCCGGTGCGAGTGACCCGAAGCTGCCGCTCCGGGATCGTAGACGCCTTCGATCCATACTCCCGTGTGGTACACGCCGGGAATGGTCGTCTTCTTCGCGTGCATGTGCAGCGCTCCGCCATGATGCGACACGACCGGGAGCTCCTCGTCGCGAAGTGCCGCCAGCTTCGGGTCCTGCGCTTCCAGCTTCGCGAGCACGCGCGCGGCATCCACTTTCGTGTCGTCTGACCCATCGAGCTGCATCGCGCGGGGCAGCGGCCGCGCCGCCTGCGCCTTGACGAGCGATCCGAGGTCGCGCGTCGGTGCAATCAATCGGGCGAAGGCTCGCGTCCGGCCGATCGCGCCGCGCAGCAGGTTCGTCGCGACCGTGAAGCTCAGCTCGTCGCCGTGCCGTTCGGCCCGCAGATCGATCTTCAATCTCGTCCGCGCGTACACATTGACGACGACGCTGCAGGCGCGCTCGCTGGTGAGGTTGGTGGACGTCGGGCGGACGTCGAGACGGTGGCGCGCGGGGGCGCGCACGGCGCGGGCCGGAATGCGGCGCTCCGGTTTGAGCAGGAGCCGTGCGTAGCGCGGTCCGCGGATGGGGCCCGCCGAGACCGGCACCATCAACTCGCCGGCGTCGAGCATCACCATCGCATCCACCATGCGCGCCCGCCACGCCACGAGGAAGTACCACGTGCCGACCCACGCGGACGCGTCGGCGTTGTTGCGCTTGAGGAAGAGCGACAACCGGCCGCGGCGCCGTCGGGCCGTGACGAGCGGGCGGGGGCCGCCGTGTCCGCCGCCGTGGCCGCCGTGCGAGTGCGGCGGCAGCGAGCCCGCCGCGTACGCGACATCGCCGTCCGGTCCGATCAGCTGGAAGGACCACGTGTCGTCCTGGAAGTCCATGCCCTGCGCCGTGATGAAAAATACGTCGTCGGCCGAGGTGGCCGTGAACTGCAGATGCTCGTGCTCGCCGGCGTGGAGCTCGGTGACGGGATCCATGATCGGCGTGAAGCCAATCGCCGCCGCAAGCGACTGCGAGTAAAACTTGTCGATCGCTCCGGCGTTCTCGCCCTGGAACACCTGCGTGATGCCGAGCGTCTCGCCCTTGTCGACGAGATCCTGAAGCGTGACGTAGTCCACGTCGGCGCCGGTCCCGAAGCCCATCGCGAAGATGGCCGTGTTGGTCAACGAGCCGTCGGCGATCGAGTTGATCGGCGAGCCGGCCGTCTGCATGCCGTCGGTGAACAGCGCCAGATACCTCCGCTCGTCGGCGGGCAGCCACCCGAACGGCGGCGACACGAGCGTCGCATGGACGTTCACCAGCGCGTCGGCCAGCGGCGTCCCCCCGCCAGGCGCGAGCCCCGCGATCGCCGCATCGAACGACGTGCTGCTGTAGCTGCCGGCCGGCTTCACGAGCCCGTAGGGATCGCCCGCGAACACCGGCGTGAACTCGCCGACCGCGAGTTGCCGGAACGTCTTCACGCCCGCGACCACGTACGCTTCGGCGGCGTCGTACGCCGTCTCGCAGTCGAGCAGGAACGCCGAGACGCCGAGCTTGGCGGCCTCCCATTTGGTGACGTCCGGCGCGGGCGACGTCATCGGATCCGGCGTCATGCCCATCATGCTGCCGGTGCGGTCCAGCGCGATGCCGACGACCGCCTGGACGTCGTAGCTGTAGCCGAGCGCGCGATGATCGAGCACTTCCTCGTGTGTGACGACGGGTTCGCCCGAGAAGTCCGGCACCACGATCGGGGCGAGCGAGAAGGTGCTCGAGTAGCCCGCGAGCGCGCCCACCCACGGATACATCGGGTCGGTGCGATGGTGTTCGGGATCGCCGCCCGCCATCGGGAACTCGTCGGCATGGCCGTCCATCTGCCACATCGCCCACAGCCGATCCACGTTGCAGTGGTGCAGATAGAACATCGGATCGAACGGCGACACGGCGACGCTGCCCATGTGGCCGCCCCCGCCGAACCAGCCGTGGAGGCTGTTGTGGAGCCCGTGAGCGGGCACGGTGCCCGCCCCGGACTCGCAGGCGTTCTGAAATGCCGGCAACGTCCCCATGTTGAGCGCCGATCGAATCGTTGCTGCCGACGGCAGGCCGGCGGGTGGCAGGATGTTGCGCCGCAGCGGCCCCTCCCAGACACCGAAGGCCGCATGCAGGCGGAACCCGGTGAGCGTCCCGGGCCACCAGACGGGCACGGCCGTGGTGTTGGCGCCCGTGCCGGGCGCGTCGGCCGCGAAGTAGCCGAGCTGGACTTCGTTGTTCAGCAACGGATCGCCATTCGGTCCGAGAAAATCCTCGACGACGATCGTGCCGACCGGATCGGTCCAGTCCCAGTAGGGCAGCATCACGCCGGGCACGTACGACTGCAGTTGCTGCTCCAACCGGTACAGGAAGTACCGGTGCCAGGACAGGAACCCGTACGCGCCAAGTCCGCCGTGACCGAAGTTCACGCCGACATTTCCTGGCGTGTTCACGCCCTGGATGAATCGATGCACCGCGACGAATTCATCCCAGCGGCTGTATTCATCCGCGGCGCCGGCGCCCGGATTCACGATGTCGGCTTTCATCAGCACGCAGGCCTGCACGAAGGCCTCGCGCTCGGACGGGGTCAGGAACTTCGCGTTCTTTCGTACGCCCATGGGCGGGCTGTGTCCGGTTTTCCTGGGGGCGCCGCGATCCTAGCACGGAGCACGGAGTCGTCAATCGCCAGTCGTCAATCGCAAATGCTCGAATCCTCTAGCGCTTGTCGGTGCGTTCGTTCCTGGCGATGTCGTCGTTCAGCAACGTGAGGCCAAACGCCCGCTCGATCTGCTCGAGGTCGTGACGTTCGGACGGTTCGGCGAGCGTGAGGGCGTGGCCGGTAGCGTCGTAGCGGCCGGTGCGGCCGACGCGGTGCACGTAGGTGTCGAGCGTGTGCGGGACTTCGTAGTTGACGATCAGGCCGACCGAGTCGATGTCGAGGCCGCGCGCCGCGACGTCGGTGCGCGACGAGCACCTTGGTCCGTCCGGCGCGGAAGCTCTCGATCGCGGCCGTGCGATCTTCCTGCGTGCGATCGGCGTGAATCGCGGCCGCGCGCAGGCCCGACGCGACGAGCTGCCGCGCGAGCCGATCGGCGCCGATCTTCGTGTTGACGAACACGATCGCCGGATCGTGCGAGCGGCGCAGGTACTTCGCCAGGAAGGTGACCTTCTCACGATGCGGCAGGATCCACGCTTCGTGCGAGATGGTCTGCGCCGGACCTCGCCGCGAGCCGACCTGGATGAACACGGCGTTGGGCGCCAGCGCGTCCGCGAACCGCATCACTTCCTCGGGCATCGTCGCCGAGAAGAGCATCGTCTGACGGACCGAGGACGGCGGCATCGCTTCCGCGATCTTTCGCACGTCCGGCCAGAAGCCCATGTCCATCATGCGGTCGGCTTCGTCGAGGACGAAGATCTCGAGCTTCGAGAAGTCGCCGACGTTGCTCCGCATGTGATCGAGCAATCGTCCCGGGGTCGCGACGACGATGTCGACGCCGGCTTTGAGCGCGCGCTCCTGCGGGCTCCATCGGCACGCCGCCGTAGACGGCGACGCTCGCAACCGGCGCGTGATACGCGAAGCCCTGGATCTCGTCGTCGATCTGCGTCGCCAGCTCGCGCGTGGGCGCGAGGATCAGCGCGCGCGTCGCATCGTGCGACGCTCGCGGACCCGCTTCGCGATCTTCGCGAATCAGGCGCGACAGCACGGGAAGGACGTAGGCGGCGGTCTTGCCGGTCCCGGTTTCGGCGCAGCCGATGACGTCGCGACCGGCCAGCGCGTACGGCAGCACGGCGCTCTGAATCGGCGTCGTCTCGACGAAGCCGCGCTGTTCGAGCGCATCGAGCAGCGCCGGCTCGGTGACGAGCGTGTGGAACGGGAGCGGAGCCGGATCGAACGGCGCCGATTCGCGCGGCGGTGCACCCGAAGCGGCTCCGGAGGAGATCGGCCGATGATGGCCGCCGCCGGATCGCGGGCGACGTCCGCCCCGCCCTGACGCGGTGCGGTCGATGCGACTTGGTTTCTGCTGTCAACCTGGTTCGAAGCTAACGAGCGCGGAAGGTGATGATGCCCCGGACGGGATCGTAAGGCGAGACGCCCACGGTCACCCGATCACCCGGAACCACCTTGATGCGGAAGCGGCGCATCCGGCCGCTCAACTGGGCCAGCACTTCGTGGCCCGCATCCACCTGCACCCGGTACAGGCCGCCGCTGTGCACGGCCACGACGGTGCCCTGGACATCAATGAGGTCGTCCTTGCTCAAATTCGCTGTCCTTTCATCCGTACAAGCATAGCAGGCCTCTTGGGAAACGCGTAGGCACTGGGCACTAGGCACTGGGCACCAGGGGGTTAGCGCCTACAGGTTCTTGACCGCCTCTTCGACCTGCTTCGCCATGGCGCGATAGTCGTCGCCCGTGAACTTCATGGGCGCGCCGAAGGCGACCCGCGCCGGGCCGCGCTTTGGCCACTTCCATTTCGGGTGCAGCACCTTGTCGAGATCCTGGACGCGAACGGGGACGACGGCGATGTCGAGGCGGGCGCTCATCATGCCGATGCCGGGCCGAAAGGGCAGGATCTCGCCTTCCGGGCTCCGCTTGCCCTCGGGGAAGATCAGGACGGAGTAGCCGCCGGCGATCACCTCGCCGATGTAGCGCAGCGTCTGCCGCGTGCCGGCCTCCCGCTGGGGCAACGGGAACGCATTGAACCACATCGTCGCGCCGAAGTAGTTCAGGCTGTTCGTGACCCACTCCTTGCGGCTGACCTTCCCGGGATTGAAGTGGCGATGGAAGAACTCCTTGGCCATGGCCGGCGCGAGGTGGTAGCGCCAGCGCGAGGGCAGCGCGAGGAAGATCGCCGGCGTGTCCATGTGACTCTGGTGATTGCTCGCGAAGATCACCGGCCCGCGAATCCCCTCGAGATGCTCGAGCCCGTCGACCTTGAGCTGCAGGAACACGCGCGCGAGCGGGAGGATCCAGGTCGGGAGGCTGATGCGACGGAGGAACCACGCCGCGCGGGTTCGATTCCAGGACGGAAACTTGATCGGCACGGCAGACTCCGATGGTTGGCGCTCGGCGCTCGGCTCTGGGCGGTCGGTGCTCGGCTCTGGGCGCTCGGACTCCAGAACCCCGGCACCCCGGAACCCCGGCACCCCGGAACCAACAAGTGTTTTCAGATCCCCAATCGTCTTCGCCTCGGCCACCGCGGTCTCGTCGAGCGTGGTGTGGAACGCCTCTTCGAGCGCCATCATCATCTCGACGCGCACGAGTGAGCTGAGGCCGAGCTCGTCCAGCGTCGTGTCGGGCGTGAGCTCACGACCGGCGGTGAAACGCGCGACGACGTCTTCGACCGTGGTGCCGGCAGGGGCCGTCGTCCGGTCCGCGGATTCCCCCGCAGCCCAGCGCTGCAGATCGCGCCGCTTCAGCTTCTGGGTGCCCTCGGTGCGAGGGAGCGTCTCGCCGGGCCAGATCGAGTGACTCCAGACGCGCTGGTGATCTTCGAGCTTCGAGTTGGCGCCACGAATGATCGCGGCGGCGTCGGCGCCGGGTTCGAGCAAGAGGACCGCATGGACACGCTCTTCGCCGTCAACCGACAGGCCGACGACGCCGGCGTCCCGGATGCCCGGCTGCGCGGCGAGCGCGCGCTCGACGTCCTCGGGAAAGACGTTCAGGCCCTGCGGCGTGACGATCATTTCCTTCTTGCGGCCCTTGATGAGAAGGCGGCCGCCCGCGTCGATCTCGCCGATGTCGCCGGTGTGGAACCAGCCGTCGCGAAACGCCGTCGCCTGCTCGGGCGGCTCGTCGGCGCCGGGGGCCCGGTAGTAGCCCGACGTCACGTTGTCGCCGCGGACGAGAATCTCGCCGTCGGGCGCGATCCTCACTTCCACGCCGCCAATCGGCGTGCCGACCGTCCCGCGCGAGGCGCGGAACGGATGATTGAGCGTCACGATCGGCGCGGTCTCCGTGAGGCCGTAGCCCTGCACGACGAGGAAGCCGAGCTTTCGCCAGAACGCCTCGAGCTCCGGCTCGAGCGGCGCCGCGCCGCAGATCACGCACCAGAACTTCCACCCGAACAGCCGATGGACTTCGCGATAGCGCCACCACCGCCGCAGGAAGTGCTTGCCCGCGAGCACGTCCGGCTCGCGCGCGATCGGCGCGACCCGCTCGACGTGCTCGCGAAGCACGTCGAGCACTTTCGGCACGCAGACGAGCACCGACACGCGCCGCGACTTGATTTGTCGGAGGATCTCCGCCGGGCTGTAGCCGTGCGAGAAGACGACCGTGCCGCCGAGCATCGGCGGCACGAACGTCGCCATCGACTGCCCGAACATGTGGCTCAGCGGCAGCAGGTTCAGGAATCTGATCGGATGAAACGGCCGCTCGTAGCGGCGGTACTTCGCGATCTCCGTTCGATCGGGATGATGTTCGCGAGGACGTTGCGATGCGTGATCGTGACGCCCTTGGGTTCGGCCGTCGCGCCGGAGGTGAAGATGATCTCAGCGAGGGAAGAGCCGGACAGGCCCAAGGCCGAGGGCCCAGGGCCCAAGTCGTGCTCACTCTGGCCATTGGCCCTGGGCCCTTGGCCCTTGGCCTGTGGCCCTTCGCCCATGTCAAGGTCCTTGAGCTGCCAGACCCGCGCCTGCCAGCTCCTCCGGCGGCTCGACTTCACTCGCCGACGAGCACGGCCTTCGCCTGGACGATGCCGGCGATTCGCGTCACGAGATCGGCTGACGCGCGATAGTCCACCGGCACCAGGACCACGCGCGCGAGCAGGCAGCCCCACAGGGCGACGAGCCACTCGGGGCGGTTCTCCGACCAGATCACGACCTTGTCGTCCGCGCCGATGCCTTCGCGCCCCAGCCGCGAGGCAAAGGCGCGCGCCGCCGCCGGCGAGCTCGCGATAGCTCACCTCGCGCACGCGATAGCCGTCGTCGTGGACGACGAACGGCTCGTCGCGCGCGGCGAAATCCTCGAAGAAATCGATGAGTGTGTTGCGCGTCACGTGGAAGACATAATACAAAGTGCCTTCCGGACGCGTCGTGAGGAAGGCCTGAAGAACACCTGAGGAGGACTGATGAGGAGTCTGGGGTTTGTTGCCGCCGCACTATTGCTCGCGCCTGGCGTTTCAGCCCAGCAGCCGCCACAGCAGGCGGCGCCGCCGCCGACTACGCTGGAGTGGAACGACAAGATTCCCCCGGGAAATGCCGATCACGCTGCCAGAGCGCTGAAGGAATCCTCGCGCCACGGCGAATGGGTGGACATCAAGCTGAAGGACGGCACGGCCATGAAGACCTGGGTCGTGTATCCGGAGCGCAAGGAGAAGGCCGGCGTGGTGCTCGTGATTCACGACATCCGCGGGATGGCCGACTGGCCGCGCGCGCTGGGCGATCAGCTCGCGCAGGATGGATTCATCGCGATCGTCCCGGACTTCCTGTCCGGCAAGGGCCCGAACGGCGGCGGCACCGAGTCGCTCGGCTCAGGCGTCAACCAGGCGATTTCAGCGCTCCCGCAAGACGAGGTGAATGCCCGGCTCGACGCCGCGCTGGAGTACGGCAAGAAGCTTCCCGCTTCGAACGGCAAGACGGGCGTCGTCGGCTTCTGCTGGGGCGGCTCGCGCAGCTTCGGGTACGCGATCGCGCAGCCGAATCTGAATGCGTCCGTCGTGTACTACGGGAACGTGCCGGGCTCGTCGGCCGAAGGTGTCCCGGAGGCGGAGCTGGCGAAGGTCAAGGCGCCGGTGCTCGGCCTCTACGGCGGCAACGACGCGCGCATCAACGTCACGGTGCCGCCAACCGAGCAGGCGATGAAGAAGCTCGGCAAGACCTATCAGACGCACACGTTCGAAGGCGCCGGGCACGGGTTTCTCGGCAATCAGGCAGGCGCCGCCGGTGCGAACCTGAAAGCGGCGCAGCAGGCCTGGCCGCTCACGGTGGCGTTCTTCACCCAGCACCTGCGTTGAGGCACACGCGGGCTATTTGATCGAGACGCCGGCCGACAGGATGAGCAGTCGCTCCCGGGCTCGCCCGGGAATCGTGCCGGAGATGGCTTCGGGCCGCGTGAGGTAGAAGCGCACGTCGAAGCCGAACGCCAGATGGCGCGAGAAGAACCAGCGCGCGCCGCCGCCCATGTTGATCGTCGCCTTGCGCGGCGCCGACTCGGGCGGCGGCTCTTCGCCGACGTAGGTCTGGTACAGCAGTGGCCCCATCCCGCCCGTCAGATAGCTCCAACCGTCCCGGTGGCCGAAGTTGAGCGACACCATCGCCGCGAAGCTCTGAATCCGGCGCCCCACGGGATCGCCGAGCGGATCGCCGTCCGGATCCACCGGCTGATTCGATCCACGCGCGAACATGAACTCCCCGCTGATGCCAAGGGCGAGGCTCGTACGCCGGATCAGATACACGTTTGCGCCAAACGTGGCGCCGAGGCCGCGCGTCGGCAGATCTTCGATGTCGATGCCCAGGTTCTCGGCCGTGGTCGCATCCGCATTCAGCCCGGTGCTGAATGCGCGCGCATCGAAGACGGCGATCGGAATCCGACGATCGACTTGCGCGAGCGCGGGGGCGGCTGAGAGCAGGCTCGAGACGAGTGCGCAGACGACGAGGCGCATTCTGACGAGAGTACACCATTACAATGAGCGTGCGACGGCGCTCCATGCCGCGTTTTGATGCTCACTCGTGAATCTTCGCTTCCAGCCGGTCTCTTCTTCGTCGCGCTTGCCACGCTGATGCTCGAGGTGCTCGACACTCGATTGCTGTCGGTCGTGACGTGGTATCACCTCTCGTTCTTCGCGGTGTCGATGGCGATGCTCGGCATGGCGTCGGGCGCGGTGATCGTGTTCGTCGGCGGTCCGCTGTTCAGCGCCGGGCGCGTGACGCGCGTGCTGCCGATCGCGTCGCTGCTGTTTGCGGCAGCGCTCGCGCTCTCGCATGTCGGCAACCTCGTCATCCCGTTCTCGGCGGTCACCGAGTGGCCGGCCGCGCAGATCGCCGCGATGTCGATGTCCACGATCGTGCTGGCGCTGCCGTTCGTCGTCTCCGGCGTGGTGATCACGCTCGCGCTCACGCGGTCGGGTGGGTCCGTCGGCCGGCTGTACGGCGCCGATCTGATCGGCGCGGCGATGGGCTGTCTCGCGATCATCTGGATTCTCGAGACGACCGACATCACGTCCACGGCATTTGCGGCGGCCGCGCTCGCGGGCGTCGGGGCCATCTGCTTCGCGCGCTGGGCGGGCGGCCGGGTGTTGCCGTCAGTCGTCCTCACGGCCCTGCTCGCCGTGGCGACGATCGCGAATGCGACGGCGGCCATTCCGCTCGGGGCGATCTACCCCAAGAGCCGCAACCTCTGGTTCAGTCGCGCGATCCTCGACTACACGGCCTGGAACGCGCATTCGAACGTGATCGTGCAGCGTCCGGTGCAGAGTCACGTGTTTCTCTGGGGCGGCTCGGACAAGACGCCCGAGGTGCCCGCGCGCATCGCCTGGGCGTCGATCGACGGCATGGCGGGGACGCCGATCACCGAGTGGAACGGCGACCCGGCGTCGCTCGACTGGGTCAGGTACGACGTGACCTCCATGGCGTACCGGCTGAGGAACGGGCACGCCGGCGTCATCGGCGTCGGCGGCGGGCGCGACATCCTCACCGCGCTCGCGTTTCGCAGTCCCACGGTCACGGGCATCGAGATCAACCGGGTGCTGCTCGACGCCATCACCGATCGCTATCGCGCGTTCGCGCGGATTGCCGACGCGCCCGGCGTCAAGCTCGTCCACGACGAGGCGCGCTCGTACCTCACACGCGCGAGCGAACGCTTCGACATCCTGCAGATGTCGCTCATCGACACATGGGCCGCGACGGGCGCCGGGGCCTTCACGCTGTCGGAAAACGGCCTCTATACCCGCGAAGGCTGGCGCGTGTTCCTGCGGGCGCTCACGCCGACCGGCATCTTCAGCGTCTCGCGGTGGTTCGAGCCGCAGGCCGTGTCGGAGACGACGAGATTGCTCTCGCTTGGCGTCGCCGCCCTCGCGGATGCCGGCGTGGCGACGCCGCGCGATCATCTGATGCTCATCACGCAGGGACGCGTGGCGACGCTCCTCGTGTCGCGGTCGCCGTTCACGACGGCCGATGCCGACGTCGTGCACAAGGCGGCGGCCGAGCTGGGCTTCACTCTGCAGGTGACGCCCTGGGACGAGTCGTCTGATGCGCGCCTGGGCCGCATTGCAGCGGCGCGGACGCTCGATGAGCTGTCAATCGCCGCCGCCGACCGCGATTTCGATTTCTCGCCGCCCACCGACGCCCGGCCGTACTTCTTCAACATGCTCAAGCCGGGCGCGGTCTTCCGGCAGACCGGATTCAAGGACGGCGGCGTGGTGGCCGGCAACATGCGTGCGACGGCGATTCTGCTCGGCCTGCTCGGGCTCACGGTCGTGCTCGTCGGCGCCATCGTGCTCTGGCCCCTCGTGCAGGCGGGACGTCCCGACCTGCCGGCGCCGCTGTTCACCGCCGCGCTGGCCTACTTCGCGATCATCGGCCTCGGGTTCATGCTGATTCAGATCCCGCTGCTCCAGCAGTTCTCGCTGTACCTGGGCCACCCGACGTACACCTTCTCGATCGTGCTGTTCCTGATGATTCTCGCCGCCGGCTTCGGCAGCCTCGTGTCGGATCGCCTGACGCTCGACCGCGGCGCGCCCTTCGGGCTGCCGATCGGCCTCGGGGCCGCGATCCTCGTCGAGGCGCTCCTGATCCCGGTCGCCATCGAAGCCACGATGGGCTGGCAACTGCCGGGCCGTACGCTCGTCGTCGCGGCGTTCATCGTGCCGCTCGCCTTCGCCCTGGGTTTCTGTTTTCCGATCGGCATGCGTCTGGTCGGACGCCATTCCGATCGCCTCACCGCCTGGATGTGGGGCGTGAACGGCGCCTGTGGCGTGATTGCGTCGATTCTGGCCGTCATGGCATCGATGTGGCTCGGCATCACGTCGAGCCTGCTCTGCGCCGCCATGCTGTACGCGCTCCTGGCCCTTCCAATGCGACGGCTGGCTGCCGGGCGCCCGTAGCGGGCCGGGTTTGTAGCGCGGCCCGGGTTGTCGGGCCGCGGGACCGCGACGGGTACAATTCCTGGCTCAATGTCATTGGTGACGCTCTCCGCTCTTCGTGATGCCGCCAAGCGGATTCAGTCCATCGCCCGCCGCACGCCGGTCCTCGACGTCTCAGATCTCGCGGGCCGGCCGCTCGTCCTGAAGTGCGAGCCGCAACAGCCGGCCGGCGCCTTCAAGATTCGCGGCGCGACGAACATGCTCATGCGTCTCGAGCCCGGCGCGCTCCGTCGTGGGGTCATCACCTACTCGTCCGGCAATCACGGTCAGGCCGTGGCGCTCGCCGCCTCGAGGCTCGGCGCGCCGGCCGTCGTCGTCATGCCCACGACGGCGCCGGCGATCAAAGTCGCCGGAGTCAAGCGGTGGGGCGCCGAGGTGATTCTGGAAGGGACGACGTCCACCGAGCGCCGGAAGCGCGCGGAAGCTGAGGCCGCGCGGCGCGAACTCACCATGGTGCCGCCCTTCGATCACGAGTGGATCATCGAAGGGCAGGGGACCTGCGGGCTCGAGATCGTCGAGCAGGTGCCTGACGTCGAGATCGTCGTGGTTCCGGTCGGCGGCGGCGGCCTCGTCTCCGGCGTCTCGGCCGCGGTACGCCACCTGCGCCCGGACGTGCGCGTGATCGGCGTCGAGCCGGCGGGCGCGGCGAAGATGACCGCGTCGCTTCAGGCAGGGCACCCGGTCACGCTCGACCGGACCGAGTCGATCGCCGATGGTCTGATGCCCGTGCGGCCCGGCGACCTGACGTTCGAGCACGTCGCGGCGTTCGTCGATTGCGTCGTGACGGTCCCGGACGAGCGAATCGCGCAGGCGGCGCTCTGGCTGTTTTCGGAAGCGAAGCAGGTCGTCGAGCCGAGCGGCGCGGCCACCGTCGCGGCGGTGCTCTGGCCGGGCGAGGGCAGTCCGCTGGCCGACCGCACGAAGAAGATCGTCGCGATTCTGAGTGGCGGGAACGTCGCGCCCGAGACGCTCGCCGCGCTGGCTAGCGTCGCGCGTTGAGCCCGCGCACGGCGCCCAGAATCATCCGGTTGACGGCGGCAATCGACAATCCACCCTCGTCGCGGTTCGGAATCGTGGCGAAGCCGATCGCGCTCGCTTTCGGATAGCGAGCGAAGATCATCTCGAACAACTTCGCGAGCTCTTCGCTCGACGGACCGTTCGGCACCTTGTTCTGGTGGCCTTCGACTTCGCGCGGGTCGAGGACATCCATGTCGATGTGCACGTAGATCACGTCAGTCAGGCGGCTCAGTCGATCCATCTCGCGAGTGACCGCCGGCGACGATGTCCGCAGATCGGCGACCGTCAACTGTTTGATGCGCGATTTGTCCAGCAGCTCCTGCTCGAGGGGATCGGTCAGCCTGACGCCGCCCATGACGACGTGATCGTCGTCGAGGGGAGGATCGAGTCCGGCGTCGAGGCGCATGACGCGCAGGCAGCGGCCCGTGGCCACCGCCACCGGCATCCCGCCAAGCGATCCGCTGCGTGTCGTCTCCGGCGTGTTGAAGTCGGGATGCGCGTCGAGCCAGAGCATGCCCACGCGACGCGGCTTCGACGCCATTCCTGAATGCTGCAGTCCGGCGACCATGCCGGGCATCGACGGGCAGGTGCCGAGCAACCCGACGTTGAAGTACCCGTCGCGTACGTTCGCTGCGACCGTCCGGCCGAGATGTCCCAGTGCGAAGCCAAGACGTTTCCAGCCGCCGTACTCCGGCTCCTGTTCGGGCGTCAGCTTGATCTCGCTCACCCGGACCGTGGCGCCCGCAGCCTTGAGCGCCGGTTGAATTCCGCCTTCCGCCATCGTCGTCGGGCCGGCCGACGTGCCGTTCGGCACGAATGGCTGCTTGACGAGCGCGACGCGCAGCTGCCCGGCAGCGTCGCGAAACTGTGTAGGTCCTGGCGGGGCGGCGAAGAGCGACGTGCAGGCCACGATCGCAAATACGGCGAGCGCGAGGCGCCCTGGCCCGAGCGAGTGGAGCGAGCCGAGGCGCCTGCTGGTCATGGGACAGCCGAAGAATACACGGCTTCGAAGCGAGAAGGGGTCAGAGTCCGTGACGAGCGCGAACTCTGACCCCGTCCTTCAGAAGTATTTCTTGTAGCCGCCAGCTATCGTCCAGAAGCTGGGGTTGTAGTGCGTGAGCGGGCTGGTCACCTGACCTGGGATCGCGTGGTACCCCACCTCTCCGGTGATCGAATCACGGCGCGAGATGAACCACTCGAGCCCGCCGCCGAAGTTCACGCCGAACTTGTTGTCCGATCCGTTGATTCCGTTGTCAGTGAATCGGAAGTGGTAGAGGCCGCCGCCTGCCGTGACGTACGGATGCACCTGGCCTCCCTCCCAGTTATAGACCAGGTTGCCGATCGCCTTGATCGGCCGGACGGTCCCGGTGAACGAATGACCCGTGACATCCATCCAGGCGCCGCTGAACAGGCCGCGGACGGAGACGCGCGGCGTCACGTACCGTTCGCCCTTGATGGCGAGCTCGGGGCCGGTCTGCAGCGTGCCATCAGTCGGAATCGCAGCGCTCATCGTGAAGCCAATACCGGTCATGCCCGTGTCCGGTACCCGGCCTCGCTCGACTTGTGCAGAGGCCGGCGCTGCGGCCACGAGTGTCGCAACGACAAAGACTCCAGCCAACGTCGCGAAACGTCTACGCATGACTTGCCTCCTTTCGGTCCCTATTAGGGTCCGACTCCGGGAGGCTCGACTTGGCCGTCGCGCTGACGAAAATTCAGCGAAAGTTCTCGCTGGCGCACGAGGGGCAAGCCGCATAATAGGCAGCCGCCATGAAGGACCTCACACGCGGGCCGGTCCGGGGACACGTTCTGGAGCTTTCGGCGTTCATTGCGATGTCGACGGTCTTCCAGACGATGTACTTCCTGGCCGACCTGTACTTCGTCGGCCGGCTCGGCAAGGAAGCCATCGCCGGCGTCGGCGCGGCAGGCAACCTGACGATGGTGGTGCTCGCGTTGACGCAGACCCTCGGCGTCGGCGCGACCTCCCTCGTGGCGCAGTCGATCGGGCGCCGCGATCGTGCCCACGCCGAGGTCGTCTTCAATCAGGCGCTCGTGTTGTCGAGCCTGGTCGGTCTCGGGTTCGGCGTCCTGGCGTTCACGTTCCGGTATGCCTACAGCCGCGCCCTTGCCGCGGATGCCGCCACGGCCGAGTTCGGCGCGACCTATCTCACCTGGTTCGCGCCCGCGCTCGCGTTGCAGTTTCCGCTCATCGCGATGGGCGCCGCGCTGCGGGGCCTCGGCGACATGAAGGTGCCGACGATCATTCAGATCTCGACGGTGATGCTGAACATCGCGCTCGCGCCCGTGTTGATTCTCGGGTGGGGCACAGGCCGCCCGGTCGGCGTCGCTGGCGCCGGCATCGCGTCACTGGTGGCGATTTTCGTTGGCGGCGCCGCGATCGCCGTCTACTTTCAGCGCGCATCCAGCCCGCTCCGCATCCGCTCCGCCGACCTGCCGCCGCAACCGGCGATCTGGCGCCGGATCCTGAAGATCGGGATTCCGGCCGGCGGCGAGTTCGCGCTCATCTCGATCTACATCGTGTTCGTCTACACGATCACGCGGCACGCCGGCGCGGCGGCGCAGGCGGGATTCGGCATCGGCGCGCGCCTCATGCAGGCGCTCTTCCTGCCCGCGGTCGCGATCGGCTTCGCGGCCGCGCCCATCGCCGGCCAGAACTTCGGCGCGCGCCTGGGCGATCGCGTGCGCGAGACGTTCACCGTCGCGGCCACCATGAGTGGCACGGTGATGCTCGTCATCACTTTGCTCTGCCACCTCGCGCCAGACGCCCTGATCGGAGTCTTCAGCAACGATCCCGGCGTCATCGCCTTTGGCAGCGAGTACCTGCGCATCATCAGCTGGAACTTCGTCGCGATTGGCGTGATCTTCGTGAGCTCGAGCATCTTCCAGGGCATGGGCCACACGCTCCCGGCATTTGCCAGCTCCGCGCTTCGTTTGATCCTGTTCGCGATTCCCGCGTACTTCGTGTCGCGCCAGCCGGGCTTCCAGATGCGGCACGTGTGGTATCTCGCAGTGATGTCGGTGTTCCTGCAGCTTGGAGTCAATCTCTGGCTGCTGCACCGGGAGTTCAATCGCCGGTTGACATGAAGGCCGTGAAGCTCCTGAAGGCCATGAAGAAACGAATCAAGCTCTTCTCCATGCGCTTCAGTACCTTTACGTCCTTCATGTCGTAGGACGAGTTTTCTACTCGGACGTGAGTATTTCTCGCGCGATCGCCTGCCCCTCCTCCAGTGTCGTGATCTCCCCGTCGAGCTGCCGTTCGTAGATGCGTCTCAGGAGCTCGCCCATGTGCGGGCCCGGCTTGACGCCGAGCTCGATCAGATGTCGGCCGAGCACGAGTGGTGCGGGCGGGGCGTGCTCGACGCCGAGCGCGCGAGCGCGTTCGAGGAACCAGTCCATCGCGCGAGCAATCGAACGCGCCTGTCCGGCCGTGGCAGTCGGCGTTCGCGAACCGCGCCAGCAGCTCGAGATCGACTTTCAGCGCGAGCCGTCGAAACGCGCCGTCGCTCGACCGGCGTCGGCGACTTTCGAAACGCGCTCGGCTTCAGGTGATGCGCGACGAGGCCGAGCACGGCGCGGCGCACGTCGTAGCCGTCGAGCGAGTGCACGTTCAGTCGATCGAGCAGCGCCGTCGCCGGCGCGACGCCGCCTTCCTCGTGTCCCGGCGATCGGATCCGGCCGTCGATCGACGGCCGTCGTCGCGGGTTTGCCGAGGTCGTGGCAGACCGCGCCGAGCATCATCGCGACGGCGCGGCCGCGATCGAGGTCGTCGATCCGCCGCCGCGCCTCGTCGACGACCATCAGCGTGTGCACCCAGACGTCGCCCTCCGGGTGCCACTCCGGTTCCTGCGGGCAGCCGACGAGCGCCTCGAGCTCGGGCCACAGCCGATGGACGACGCCGAGATCGAGCGCGAGCGCGAAGCCGATCGACGGCCGCGCGCGCCTGAAGCAGCAGCTTCTCGATCTCGCCCCACACGCGTTCGGCCGGCAGATCGTCGAGCGGAATCGACCGGCACAGCGAGCGCGTGTCCGTCATCGACGGTCAGCTCGAACCGCGCGGCGAACTGGAGCGCGCGCAGCACGCGCAGGCTGTCGTCGCCAAACGTGTCCGGATCGACGACGCGGAGGCGACGCGCCTCGAGATCCGCGCGGCCGTCGAAAGGGATCGAGGATCTCGCCGGTCAGCGGATCGCGCGAGATCGCGTTGATCGTGAAATCGCGCCGGCGCGCGGCCTCTTCGATCGACAGCGCCGGGTCGCCCGTCGACGGCGAATCCCTTGTGCCCGCGGCCGGTCTTCGACTCGCGGCGCGGGAGCGAGACGTCGAGATCGCCGATCTTGTAGACGGCGAAGCTCTCGCCGACCGTCTCGACGTGGCCGAATCGCTTCGAGCAGCGCGCGAAGTCGATCCGCCGGGAGGCCGAAGACCTCGAGATCGAGATCCTTGGGCGGCGGCCGAGCAGCTCGTCGCGCACCCAGCCGCCGACGATGAGCGCGCGGCCGCCGGCGGCGCGGACCGCGCTCGCGATCGCGAGCGCGAGGTCAGGCGACGGAGTCGCCATCGGCCGTCTCCTGCGGCACGACGCGCCGCGTGAACCGTCGCGCCAGCCGATCCGCCTTCGCCGGCGCGACGACGGCCAGCACGGCGAGCCACCAGGCCTTGCGGGAGGGTAGACCTCGGCCTTCGGCGAGACGACACAGTCCACGATGATCCGGGCGACTTCGTCGGCGGTCTGGCGCGGGCCGTGTCCGTCGACGTCGCGGCCGAAGTCGCGTGTGATGGCGTCGCGAAACTCGGTGTCGACGAGGACTGGATAGACGACCGAGGCGTGCAGGTCGCGTTCCGACGAACTCGGTGCGCAGCGCCTCGATGAACGCGATCTGCGCGGCCTTCGTCGCCGAGTAGACGCTCGAGCCCGCCGATGCCGCGGCGTCCCGCCATCGACGACATGGCGATGATGTGGCCGCGCCCCTGCCGCCGGAAGACGGCGCAGCGCCGCGCTGCGCGGCGTAGAACGTGCCGAGCACGTTGACGTCCACGAGCCGCCGGATGACGTCGGGCGGCGTCTCGTCGAGCGCGCCGTGGTAGCCGATGCCGGCGTTGCAGATCATCACGTCGAGCCGGCCGAACGCGTCGACCGCGCGTGCGACGAGTGCCTGCGCGTCGGCCTCGCGGGTGACGTCGCCGGGCACGGCGAGCGCGCGGCCGCCGCGCGATGTGATTTCGCCGGCCACGTCCTGCAGTCGATCGGCGCGCCGCGCCAGACAGGACGACCGCCGCGCCCTCGCGCGCGAGCGCTCAGCGCCGACGCGCGTCCGATGCCGGACGAGGCGCCGGTGATGGCGATGACGCGGCCTTCAAGTCGACTCATCGAATCGATCCGGACAGCTACAATACTTCGAAGTTCGACCTTCGACCTTCGAAGTTCGACCTTCGACCTTTGACCTTCTCATGGATCCCCTGCCGCTCCTTCGTGACCTCGTCGCCACCAACTCCGTGAATCCGTCGCTCGTGCCGGGCGCGCCCGGTGAGGCGGCGGTCGCTGCGGTCGTCGCGCGACGCGATGCGCGCCGCGTCGGCTCGACGTGACGTCGCAGGAGGCGGCGCCGGGGCGGCCGAACGTCATCGGCGTGCTCGAGGGCCGCGAGCCGGGTCCGACCATGATGTTCTGCGGGCACCTCGACACCGTCGGCGTCGAGGGCATGACCGATCCGTTCGTGCCGCGCTCGAGGACGGACGGCTGTACGGCCGCGGCTCGCAGGACATGAAGGGCGGCGTGGCCGCGATGATTGCCGCGGCCGCGGTGCTCGCGCCGCGACTGGACGCGCGGCCGCCTCATCGTCGCGGCCGTCGTCGACGAGGAGCACATGAGCCTCGGCGCCGAGGCGCTCGTGCGCGACTGGCGCGCCGACATGGCGATCGTCACCGAGCCGACCGATCTGCGGCTGGCGATCGGCCACAAGGGCTTCGCGTGGGTCGAGATCGTCACGCGCGGCCGCGCCGCGCACGGCAGCCGGCCCGACGAGGGCCGCGATGCGATCGCGCGCATGGGCCGCGTGCTCGTCGCGCTCGAGGCGCGCGATCGCGAGCTGCGCGCGCGACCGCCGGTCGCGTTTCAGGGCACGGGCTCGCTGCACGCGTCGCTCATCAAGGGCGGCCACGAGCTCAGCAGCTATCCCGATCGCTGCACGCTGCAGATGGAGCGGCGCACGGTCTCCGGCGAAGACGAGCAGGTCGTCGACGCGCGAGATCGAGGACCTGCTCGACCGGCTGCGCCGTGCCGATCCGGAGTTCGAAGGCGACGGCGCGCCTGATGGGCTACCGGCCCGCGTACTGCCTCGACGGCGCCCACGCGCTGCCGCCAGGCGCTCGGCCGCTCACTCGCGCGCGCCGGCCGCGCGGCCGACCCGACGGGCATGTCGTTCTGGACCGACGCGGCGCATTCTCGCCGGCGCCGGCATCCCGTCCGTGCTGTTCGGTCCCGGCGGCGCCGGGCTCCACAGCATCGTGGAATACGTCAACGTCGAGGATCGTCTACACCTGCCGCGACGTGCTCGTGCGGAGACGCGACAAGGCAGCTGAGTCTGATGCCAGTGCTAGCGCTTCTCGCTGAGGATCTGCGAATCACGAAGCCGACGTTGGCGGGCCGTTCGCCGAGCCGTCGCATGAAATACGGGAACCATTCGCGTGCCGAACGGCACGTAGACGCGGAAGCGATGCCCTTCGCCGCTGAGAGCGGCCTGCAGATCGCGGCGGATGCCGTAGAGCATCTGGAACTCGAACTGGTCCTGCCCGAGTCCCGATGCGGCGGCGAATGCCTTCGTCGCCTCGATCATCGCCGGGATCGTGCGTCGCGATCGCGGGATATGTGCCGTCGCGCAGCAGCACCTGCATGAGCTCGATGAACGACGCGTCCACCTCGGCCTTCTGCTGAAACGCGACGTCTCGCGGCTCGCGATACGCGCCCTTGACGAGGCGCACGCGCGCGCCAAGCTGCATCAGCCGCTGGACGTCGCGCGCCGACCGCTTGAGCGCACGACTGCATCGACGACGCCGACGTTGCGGTAGCCGATGTTCCACACCGTCTCGAAGGCGTCGAGCGTGTGGTCCGTATACGCGGAGCCTTCCATGTCGATGCGGACGAAGAAGTCGCCCGGCGTCGCGGCATCGAGGACGCGCCGCAGGTTGTCGATGCAGGTCGCGCGATCGACGTCGAGGCCGAGCTGTGTGAGTTTGACGGACAGGTTGCGATCGATGCCGGATCGCTCGACTTCGCCGATCGATCTCGACGTACGCGCGTGTCGCCCGCGCGGCGTCCTCGACCGAACGCACGCTCTCGCCGAGCAGGTCGAGCGTGACGAACAGCCCGCTGCGCTCGATCGCGCGTGCGGCGTCGATGGCGTCCGCGACGTTCTCGCCGGCGATGAACCGGCGGGCGAAGCTGCTCGTGCGCTGCATGCCGTAACGGGACGCGAGGCGTTTCAGCGTCGGACTGCCGGCGAGCATCGAAAAGGTGGCCTTGGGGAGCGCAGCCAGCATCAGTGCATCGTCCTCCTCGGGCGTTGGACCAGATGCTGGATGGTGCGCGCGTAGTAGCGCAGCGCGATCCGATCGCGGACGCGAATGCGGTGCCGCTCCTCGACGAGGACGCCGCGCTCGATGAGCCGCGCCAGACCTTCGTCAACGGCCTGATCGGCCGTGACGCACCGCGAGGTTCGCGCCCTCAGCGCTCAGCACGACAGCAGATCGTCAATCCGGCCGACAAGTTCGGCCCGGGTCATGTGCGGCCGCATGACCGACGCGACGAGCGCCGTCGGCAGCACCTTGTAGCACGGCCAATCGCGTCGTGCACCCGATGCGTGAGCGTGACGAGATCGCGACGCGAGTCCGGATCGAAGCTGGACAGCGGGATGGGCTGCCCGAACGTCACGAACGCCGCGGCTGTGGTAGCCGACCGCGTGCCGGACCATCTCCGCGACTTCCTGGGCGAATGGGCGCGATCTGCGACGGATGGCTTCGCGGGCGAGGATCCGTTCTTCGAGCACGAGGTCGTAGGCCACGGCCATCGGCACGACGACAGCTCGTGACGCTCGGCCTGGAGCGCCGCCTGCAGCAGCCCGGTCTTCGGCGTCTTCAGCTCGCCGCTGTAGCTCCGGCCCGCCTTCGGCGTAGTAGAGGAGGTCCCGGCGCTTCAGGACTTCCGCCATGTACGCCCTCAGCGTGACCAGATAGACCGGGTCCTTGCTGTTGCGCCGGATCGGGATGGCGCCGGTGACGTGACGGTGGAGGAGTCCGAGCGCACCGCCGAACAGGTTGATTCCGGCCGCGAGAAGCGGCGGCCGGACGCCGTTGTCGTCGAGCACGAGCGGCTCGATGAGGTAGTCGAGGTGGCTCTTGTGGTTCGACACATAGACCACCCGGCCGCGGCTGGTTCCGTCGATCGCGTGCTCGACGTGCTCGGCGATGCGTCGGACTTTGCGCAGGATCGGATAGAGCGGATGCTGCAGCGCGCGATAGAAGCGGTATCGCTGCGTCGTGCGGAGCTCGTCGAGATACTCCTCGATGCGCTGCCGGGTCTCCGCTTCGGACGCGCCCGACACCCCGCGGACGTACCTCGTGACGTCCTCACGCGCCAGCACGGCGCGGGTGATGTCGTCCGATTTCACGGGTCGTAACTATAGCAGTGCCGCCGCGACGGCTTCCGCAAATTCCGAGGTGGACGCGCTGCCTCCGAGGTCGCGCGTCCGGACCATACCGGCCGTGAGGACGCGCGAGAGGGCCGCCCGAATCCGGCCCGCGGCGTCCGTCTCGCCGAGATACTCGAGCATCAGCACGGCCGAGAGCAGCAGCGCCGTCGGATTCGCCACGTTCTTGCCGGCGATGTCGGGCGCGCTGCCGTGCACGGCTTCGAACACCGCCAGCCGCTCGCCGATGTTCGCCCCGGGAACGAGTCCAAGGCCGCCGACGAGGCCCGCCGCCAGATCCGACACGATGTCGCCGTACAGATTCGGGAGCAGCAGGACGTCGAACTGCTCGGGTCGCATCACGAGGTGCATGCACGCGGCGTCCACGATCTTCTCGTCGTACGGGATGTCCGTGAACCGCTTTGCGACGGCGCGCGCTGACTCGAGAAAGAGGCCGTCGCCGAGCTTCATGATGTTCGCTTTGTGAATCGCGGTGACCTGGCGCCGGCCGTGCCGCCGCGCGTGCGTGAACGCGAACTCCGCGATGCGCGTCGAGGCCTTCTCGGTGATGATCTTGAGACTCTCGACCACGCCGGGGACGATCTGATGCTCGAGACCCGAATAGAGATCTTCGGTGTTCTCGCGGACGATCACGAGATCGACGTTCTGGAATCTGCTGGCCACGCCGGGAAGATTGGCCACCGGCCGCAGATTCGCGTAGAGGTCGAGCGCCTTCCGGAGGCCGACGTTGACGCTCGTGAATCCCTCGCCGACCGGGGTCGTCACCGGGCCTTTCAGCGCGACGCCGGTGCGTTCGATCGAGTCGAGCAGTGCCTTCGGCAGCGTCTCGCCGGTCTGCTCGTGCGCCAGGATCCCGGCGTCGTGGCGATCCCAGTCGATCCTGACGCCCGCGGCGTCCAGGATGCGAACGACGGCGGAGGTCACTTCAGGACCGATGCCGTCGCCGGGGATGAGTGTGATGACGCGCGCCATCGTGCACTAACATACACGGTCGGCGGGAGGGGCCATGACTCGAGTGGTTCGTCGAGCCCTGCTCTCCGCCGCTGTGCTCGTTGGCGCGTCCGGACCAGTGGCGGCGCAGAGCGCACGCGGTGAGATGAACGGCCAGGTGACCGACGCGACCGGCAGCGCGCTGCCGGGGGTGACGGTGACGATCGAGAGCCCCGCGCTCGTGCGGCCGCTCGTCGCCGTGACGGGCGCGACCGGCGACTTCGCGTTCCCCGAGGTGCCGCCCGGCACCTACCGCGTCATCGTCACGCTCCCGGGATTCACGCCGGTCACCCGCGACAGCGTCGGGGTGACCGCCGGTGGGCAGTCTGAAGTCAAGACAACGCTCGACGTCGCCGGTGTGCGACAGGCGGTGGTGGTCTCGAGCTTCGATCGTGCCCTGCTCGAGCGAGTGCCGTCGGCGCGCGATCCGTGGGTCGTGATCAACATGACTCCCGGTGTGGTGACCGACGGCGTCAACGTCGGCGGGTCGACCTCCGGTCAGCAGATGACCTATGCGGCCCGCGGCGAGGGTTCCGCGAACTCGACGTGGAACATGGAGGGCGCGACGATCACCGACATGGCCGCGACGGGCGCATCGCCCACCTACTTCAACTTCGACGCGTTCGACGAAGTGCGCGTGACGACGGGCGCGACCGATGCCTCGGTGCAGACGAGCGGCGTGCAGATCACGCTCGTGACGAAGCGAGGGACGAACGCATTCACCGGATCGGTGCGGTTTCTCACGAGCGGGAGCGCGCTCGAATCGAACAACATCTCGCGCGAGCTGTTCGAGGCCGGCGTCAGCACGGGCGCGCCGCTCAAGAAGCTCTTCGACTACGGCGCCGAGGCGGGCGGACCCCTCATCCGCGATCGGCTGTGGTTCTGGGGTGGATTCGGCGTGCAGGACATCACGACGTCCACGCCCGGCTTCTACCAGACGACGCCCGCGTGCACGCCGCCGCCGACGAACAGCTACGACTTCCTCGACCAGGCGAAGGACTGCCTGTTTCCGGATCGCGCCCGGCTCCTGAACGGCAATGCGAAGCTGAACTACGACGCCGGCGTGTCGCATCGGTTCCAGGCGCTGTTCACGCTCGGCAACAAGATTCGCAACTCGCGTGGCGCCTCGAACACGACGAAGCCTGATGCCACATGGCACCAGCACGGCACCGTGCCGCTCGTCGGCGTGAAGCATACGTGGGCGCCTGGCACCCGCATGGTCATCGACAGCCTGTTCCAGTACACGGGCGGCGGGTTCCAGCTCGATTTCCAGCGCGATGCGCTGACGGACGTGCAGCCGTCGCTCGACTTCCTGACGGGCATCCAGGACCGGTCCACGACCGCGCAGTTCATCGATCGGCCGGGAATCGAGATCCGGGCGGACGCCAACTGGCTCGCGCCACGCTTTGCGGGCGGCGATCACACGCTGCGATTCGGGTTCGGCTGGCGAAAGAACGACGCCGATACGCTGACGCACACCGGCGGCAACGCCATCGCGCGATTTGTCGGCAGTCTCTCCGACTCCGCCGTGCTCACGCGCGACGGCCGGATTCGGGTCCGGTTGCAGACGACGAGCCTGTACGTGCAGGACGAATACAGCCGCGGCCGTCTGCGCGCGAGCGCCGGCGTGCGCTTCGACTACCAGGACGACAGCGCGCTCTTTGCGCAGGTGGACGCCAATCCGATCGTGCCCGACTACCTGCCGGCGGTCACGTTCGCCGGGATCGATCCCGGCGTGGACTTCCTGGACATCGCGCCGCGCCTGGCGGCGGCGTACGACCTGTTCGGGCACGGCCGGACCGTGCTGCACGGATCGTTCGCGTGGTACTTCGATCAGGACGTGAACCTCGCCGCGGACTACAGCGGCGCGACGGCAGCCGAGACGTCCACGACCTCGTGGAACGACGTGAACGGAGATCTCCTCGTACAGCGCGCGGAGCTGAACCTGCTCGATCTGCCGTTCTGCGCGCTGCCCGAAGGCTGCGATACGCTGCCGCTCGTCGACGGCGGCCTGCGCAACCGGCGGACGCGCGAAGCGGTGATCGGCGTCCAGCACGAAGTGGTCCGTCATGTCACCGTCGGCGCGAGCTACATCCGGCGGTGGTACGACCGCTATCGCTGGGCGCCGCGCATCGGCGAGACCTCGGACATCTACGTGGCGCAGAGCTGGTTCGATCCGCCGTCCGGCCGCACCGGAACGTACTACGAGATCGCGCCCGGGCTCTCACGGCCGCCCAACATCACCTCAACCGTCAACAACCCGACGCGCTCGCTCGACTATCACGGGCTCGAGATCACGGCCCACAAGGCGTTCAGCGACGGCTGGATGGCGAACGCGTCGTTCACGATCAACGGGACGACCGAGCGACGTCCTCCCGGGAGCTACGTCGACCCGACGAACATCGCCTTCGTCGACGACTCTCCCGGCGGGGCGTTCTCGACGCGCTACGTCGCGAAGCTCAACGGCTTTGCCGTGCTGCCCTGGGACTTCAGCGTCTCGGCGAACGTCAACATTCAGGACGGGTTCCTGCGCAATCTGGTGTTCGACGGCCCGCCGGCTCGCAACGGCGGCCTCGGCGCCGTCACGCTCCTCGCCGACGCGGTCGGCACCACGCGCTATCCGAACCTCACGATGACCGACGTCCAGATCGATCGCGCGTTCACGCTCCCTGGCGGCCGCGTGCGCCTGAATCTGGCGTTCGTCGTCTTCAATCTGTTCAACGTCAGCACCGCCCGTTCGCAGGTGAACAATCTCAGCCGCACGACATTCGACCGAATCGACACCATCGTCTCGCCGCGCGTCATGCGCGTCGGCGCGCGGATTGTCTTCTGACAATGCATCTCAATTCTCGAAGCCCTAAATCGTCAAATCTTAAGTCCCGAAATCTCCATTGGTTGATTCTCGTGGTTGCCCTCAGTGTTTCCTGCAGTCGTGGCGCGGCACCTGGCGGGAACGACCTGCCGCAGATCGCGTTCGAGAAGTACACGCTGCCGAACGGCCTCGAGGTGGTCCTCTCGGAGGATCGGCGGCTGCCGCTCGTCGCGGTCGACATCTGGTACCACGTGGGCCCGGCGAACGAAGCGGCCGGACGCACGGGGTTTGCACATCTGTTCGAGCACATGATGTTCCAGGGCTCGAAGCACGTCGCGGCCGACGCGCATTTCCGGCTGCTCGAGGCGGCCGGCGGCACGAACCTCAACGGCACGACCGATTTCGATCGCACCAACTACTTCCAGACGCTGCCGATGAACCAGCTCGAGCTCGGACTGTGGCTGGAATCGGATCGCATGGGCTATCTGCTCGAGACCGTCGACGAGCTGAAGCTCGCCAATCAGCAGGACGTCGTGAGAAACGAGCGGGCGCAGAACACCGAGAACGTTCCGTACGGCATCGTGAACGAAGCCGTGTACCAAACGCTCTTCCCGAAAGGGCACCCGTACTACGGCAACGTCATCGGGTCGCACGGGGACATCCAGGCCGCGAAGCTCGCCGACGTGAAGAGCTTCTTCAAGCAGTACTACGCGCCGAACAATGCGAGCCTCGCGATCGTGGGCGATATCGACAAGGCGAAGACGAAGGCGCTCGTTGAAAAGTACTTCGGCAGCCTCAAACGCGGCCCGGCCGTGCCGAAGCCGAGTGTGCAGACGCCAGCCATCACGGCCGAGCGTCGCGTTGTCATCAAGGATCGCGTGGAGATGCCGCGCGTGCACATGGCCTGGCTCACGCCGGCGTTCTTCGCGCCGGGAGACGCCGACGCCGACGCGAGCGCCAACATCCTGGGCGGCGGCAAATCGAGCCGGCTCTACAAGAAGCTCGTGTACGAGAAGCAGATCGCGCAGGACGTCACGGCCTATCAGCAGTCGCTGGCGCTGGGATCGGTGTTCCACGTGTTCGCCACGGTTCGGCCCGGCAAGACGGTGCAGGAGGTCGAGACGGCCATCGACGACGAGCTGAAGACGCTGCGTGAGGCCGGGCCGGACGCTCGTGAAGTCGAGCGCGCGCGAAACACGTTCGAGACGAACATGCTGAGCGGTCTCGAGGTGCTCGGCGGATTCGGCGGCGTCGCGGACACGCTCAACCTGTTCAACCACTACACCGGCGATCCCGGCTACCTGCCCAAGTACCTCGACGAGCACCGTCGCGTGACGCCGGCGAGCGTCAAGACGTTTGCCGCCAGGTATCTGCAGCCCTCGTCCCGCGTCGTCGTGCATGGCGTGGCAGGCACGCCCGATCTCGGCGCTCCGGTCCCGACGCCGCCGGCGCCGAAGGTCGCGCCCGGCACTGGCGCCGAAGCGCTGAATGCGGACGAGCCGTGGCGCAAGGATCAGCCGGCGCCCGCTGGACAGCTGAATGTCACGCTGCCGACGCCGGCGACGTTCAAGCTGGCGAACGGTCTCACCGTGATCCATCACGAACGAGCCGGCGTGCCGATCGTCGCCGCCAGTCTGGTCGTTCGATCGGGCGGCGACGCGAATCCCGTCGGGCGGCCCGGGCTCGCGAACTTCACCGCCGCGATGCTCGACTCGGGCACGGCCACTCGATCCGCGCTGCAGATCGCCGACGACGTGGCGCAGATTGGCGCGTCGCTGACGGCGACATCGTCAAAGGACGCGATCACGGCGAGCGTCAGCTCGCTCAGGAAGAACTTCACCGCCGCGATCGATCTGCTCGCCGATGTCACGCTGCGTCCCAACTTCCCGGTGGCCGAAGTCGATCGCGAACGGGCCAGCCGGCTGGCCCAGCTCGTCGCGCAGCGGCAGGATCCCGCCACGGTGGGCGCCGTCGCGACGCTGGCGGCGCTGTACGGTCCGCGACACCCGTACGGGTATGTCGAGCTCGGCACGGACGTCGCTGCCCAGACCACGGGACGGGAGCATCTCGAGGCGTTCTGGAAGCAGCATTTCGCGCCGTCGAACGCCGCGCTGGTGGTTGCCGGGTCGATCACGGCTGCTGAGCTCCGCCCGCTCGTCGAGAAGGCGTTCGGCGGCTGGTCAGGCACGGGGGGCGCGTCGGTTCTCTCAGGGACTCCCAGCAGCACGACGTCGCGAATCGTGCTGGTCGATCAAAAGGGCGCGCAACAGACACAGCTCTACGTCGCCACCATCGGACCGCCGCGCTCCGCGCCGGATTACCCCGCGATCGTCGTCATGAACAACGTGCTCGGGGGTCTGTTCTCGAGCCGCATCAACATGAACCTTCGTGAGGCGCACGGCTACACGTACGGCGCCTTCTCGGAGTTCGTGTTCCGCCGGGGTCCCGGGCCGTTCTGGATTCAGTCCGGCGTCCGCACCGACGTCACGGCGCCGGCCATCGCGGAGATCCTCAAGGAGATCAAGCGCCTCGGCGCGGAGCCCGTGACGGCCGCGGAACTGACGATTGCGAAAGACGCCATCGTGCGTGGACTGCCGAGCGCGTTCGAAACCAGCGGCACGACGGTCGGCACCATGTCGTCCCTCTACCTGTACGATCTGGGTCTCGACTACTTCACGAAGTTCCCGGCGCTCGTCGCCGGCGTCACGGCCGACGCAGTCAAAGCGGCGGCGGCGAAGCACGTCTCGCCGGATCGACTGGTCGTCATCGCGGTCGGCGATCGCGCGAAGATCGAGCCGGGCCTGCTGCGACTCGGACTCGGCGCCGTCGAGCTGCGCGACACGCACCGGGGCGCCGACGGCAAGGCCGGCCAGGCGGTGAACGGAAGACGTTTTGGAGACGGCTCAGATCCTCTCCGCCAGCGCCAGCGCGGCGGCTTCGAGCAGGGTGCGATCACGGTCGCCGAAGGCCGCCGGCCGGTCGCTGTCGATGTCGATTTCGCCGAGGACCGTCTCGCCTTTCATGATCGGCACGACGATCTCCGACTTCGTCTCCAGGCTGCACGCGAGGTACCGCGGATCGGCGTTCACGTCGTCCACGACGATCGTCGCCCTGGCGGTCGCTGCCGCCCCGCAGATGCCGCGGTTGAGCGGGATGCGCGTGTGGGGCGAGGGCTTGCCGAGATACGGTCCGAGCACGAGCTCGTCGCCGGTCAGCACGTAGATGCCGACCCAGGTGTAGTGGGGCAGGCGCTCCTTGAGCACGCGCACGACGTGTTCCATGGCGGCCTGTCCATCGGCGGCGCGGGTGACGCCGGTCGCGACGGCTTCCGACACGGCCGGATAGCTCAGCTGATCGATCGTCACGGCGTGTCCTTCATCTCGAACCACAGGAGGCCCGCGCCGGCGGCGAGCGTGAGCAGCATGAGGAGGCTCGATGTGCCGTGCAGGCGGCCGAATTCGGCTTTCCGGCCGTCGCCGTCCGGCAGATTCTTCACGACGCCTGATGTGGAGCTGCGGATGGCGTCGATGCGCGGCGCCAGGTACAGCGCGCCGACCAGGCTCATCGCGACCATCGCCGCGACCGTCCAGATCCGAACGCCGAGGCGGCGGGGCCGCGGGCCGAGCGCGGCGCGGGCCGCAAGCAGCAGGACGAGCGCGCCGCCGAGCATCCAGCCGATCTGCTGGAAGCGCCGGAAGATCGCGCCGAAGAGCGTCGCCGCGAGCGTCGCGCCGCCGGATGGATCGCGGCCTTCGAGCACCGTGAAGAGCGTCGGCGCGACGATTCCGCCGAGCACCGCGAGTCCGCCGACCCACACGGCGAGGACCAGTACACAGGCGAAATGCAGCAGAGACATCTCCTGATTATAGATGGGCCGCCGCGGCCGATCCGGCGCGCGACGTACGATAAACTTTCGCCCACTCGCATGTCCGCGCCCTCATTCTCCAGACTGCACAATCTCGCGACCGCAGCTTCGGATCGATTCGATCCGATCCACCGCCGAAGCCGGCTCCGGCCATCCGACGACCTGCATGTCGGCCGCCGAGATCGTCGCCGCGCTCTTCTTTGCCGAGATGCGATTCGATCCGCACGACCCTCAACATCCCGAGGCCGACCGCTTCGTGCTGTCGAAGGGACACGCCGCCCCGATTCTCTACGCGGCCTGGGCGGCGGCGGGCGCGTTTCCGCGCAGTGACGTGCTGCAGCTTCGGAAGATCACGTCGGATCTCGAAGGTCATCCAACCCCGCGGCTTGCCGTTCGTGGACGTCGCGACCGGATCGCTCGGCCAGGGCCTTGCGGCCGGCATCGGGCTCGCGCTGAACGCGCGGCGCATCGGATCCGACTATCGGACGTACGCGCTGCTCGGCGACGGCGAGACCGCCGAGGGCGCGGTGTGGGAAGCCGCGCAGGTCGGGTCGCACTACTCCCTGGACAATCTCTGCGCCATCACCGACCTCAACGGGCTCGGACAGAGCGCACCGACGCAGTGGAACCACGACACTGACGCGCTGGTCACGCGATGGCGCGCGTTCGGCTGGCACGCGATGGCCATCGACGGGCATGACCTGGCGGCCATTCTCGCGTCCTTGGCCGAAGCGCGGCGGACCACCGGTCGGCCGACGATGATCGTGGCGCGCACGCTCAAGGGCAAGGGCGTGAAGCTCGTCGAAGGCAAAGAGGGCTGGCACGGCAAAGCCGTTCAAGAAAGGCGCCGGAGGCCGATCAGGCCATTGCCGAGCTCGAAGCGCAAATGATGTCGACCAGCGATCCGGCTCCGGTCATCCCCGCGCCGGCCCGGAGGCAGACCGAGGGCACGCTGCCGGATTTCACGGCGATCTACCCGGCGCCGGCGTACACGCCCGGTGACAGCGTCGCCACGCGCGAGGCCTTCGGCGCCGCGCTCGTCACGCTCGGCAGCCTCGATCGACGCGTCGTCGCGCTCGACGCCGACGTCAAGAACTCCACCTTCAGCGAGAAGTTCGAGAAGGCCTATCCCGATCGCTTCTACCAGACCTTCATCGCCGAGCAGGTCATGGTCGGCGCGGCCATGGGCCTCGCGAGCCGGGGCGCCGTGCCGTTTCCGTCGACGTTCGCGTGCTTTCTCGGACGCGCGGCCGACTTCATCCGGATGGCCGGGATCTCGAACCTGAACATCAAGCTCGCGGGATCGCACGTCGGCGTGTCGATCGGCGAAGACGGGCCGTCGCAGATGGCGCTCGAAGATCTGGCGATGATGCGGGCGGTGCCGAACTGCACGGTCCTCTATCCGTGCGACGCCATGAGCGCCGAACGTCTGGTCGCGCTCGCGGCCGCGACGCCAGGGCCGGTCTATCTTCGCTTGTCGCGTCCGAAGACCCCGGTCATCTACGATGCGAGCGAGTCGTTCGTAGTCGGCGGATCGAAGCTCCTCAAGCAGGGCGCCGACGAACGGCGTGACCGTCGTCGCCGCCGGCGTCACCGTCTTCGAAGCGCTCAAGGCGCACGAGACGCTGGCGCGCGACGGCATCGCGATCACGCGTCCTCGACGCGTACTCGGTGCAGCCGATCGATCGAGCGGCAATCGTGGCGGCAGGCCAGGCCACGGGCGGCCGCATCGTCACCGTCGAAGATCACTACGCGTCCGGCGGTCTCGGCGACGCCGTGAACGAAGCCGTCTGGGATCAGGGCTTCCGCGTCCGCCGCCTCGCCGTTCGCGAGATCCCGCGGAGCGGCTCGCCCGACGAGCTCATCGAACGGTACGGCATCTCGGCGCGTTCGATCGTCGACGCGGTCAAGACCATGGTTCAGCACGGATAGCTGAACAGTCAAGAGGTATCGTGCGATACCAACGAGCCTGGATAGTTTTGCTCGCGGCCGGGACCTTCGTGGCCGCCGCCGGGGCGGGGACTGCGGTCCCGCAGCCGGCGCAGGCCAAGCAGGATTCAGCGGCATCCGTCACCACCGGCGTGCGCGAAGCGGCGTGGTCGCCCGACGGGAAACGCCTTGCCGTGACTTGGTTCGACGCGATCTGGACGATGACGCCGGAGGGCAAGGACCCGAGGCGCGTCGCGAAGCCTGATGGCTGGATTGCCGAGCGCGATCCGGCGTGGTCGCCCGACGGCAAGTCGATCGCGTTCAGTGCCATCACCGACCGGCCAGTTCGACCTCTGGATCGCGCCGGCGGGCGGTGGCGCGACACGGCGGCTGACGACGTCGCCGGGTGATGAGCGCTGGCCGTCCTGGACTCGTGATGGGCGTCTCGTGTTCTCACACCGGCCGCCCGGCGGCGCGTGGCAGCTTCTTGCCGTGAAAGCCGACGGCTCGGGGACGCCCACCAGGTTGTCGCCCGACGGCGCCGGCGAGTGGCAGGGCCGCGTGTCGCCTGACGGCAAATCGTCGTGTTCGTCTCCGATCGCGAGCCCGAGGCCAACAACGACGTGGACATCTGGGTGCGCGAGCTGCCAGCCGCCTCGCCCGGTGACGAGCGGTCCGTTCGCATCACGCGAAGCGCGGCGACGAAAGTCATCCGGCGTGGGCGTCAGACAACGCGCGTGTCGCGTACGCGGCCGCGCGCGGCGGCCCGCTCGCCGTCTGGGTCTCGGTGGTACCGTCGTTCGACAGCCCACGCCGCCTGCAGGGCGCGCTGGTCGAGGCGGCGCCGGGCGCGGTGGCGCGGCAGGCGGACGCAGCCGCCGCGATGCCCGACGGATCCGTCGTGCTCGCGTCGCGTCACGGCGGTGTCCCGGCGTGGTCTCCCGACGGCCAGACCCTCGCGATCGCCACGTTCTCGACGAGCGGCGGCGGCTACAACGGCAATCCGAACCGCAACGACGACGATCCGCCGGCCGCGCTGGCAGGTGCGGTCGCAGTACGCGCTCTGGCGTGTTCTCGCGCCGCGCGCCGTGGACGACGGCGCGCAGTCGCTGACGCTCGCGGCGTCCGACGCGGCGCGCTGGACGTCGGCCTTCGATCAGGTCTGGCAGACGATGAAGACGGCTGTACTACGCGACCGGGCCGTCGGCTGCCGCGTGGGACGCGCTTCGGGAGAAATACCGGCCGCAGATGGCGCAGGTGAAAGACGCGGCCGCCGCTGAAGACGTCATCGATCGGATGATCGCGGAACAGCCGCTGATCAAGCCCGCGGTCGAGTCGTCACGCGGCGTCGTCGCGTCCGGGCATCCGCTCGCGTCGGCCGGCCGGCGCGCTCGTGCTCGAGCGCGGCGGCAACGTCGTCGACGCCGGCATTGCCGTGTCGTTCGCGCTCGGCGTCGTCGAACCGGATGCGTCGAGCATCGGCGGCGACGGTCAGGCGATTCTGTATCTCAAGGGCATGACCGAGCCGGTCGTCATCGAATACAAGGACATGACGCCGAGCCGCGCGACCACCGACAATCCGAAGCTGTTCAACGCCAACGGCAGCCGCACGGCCGCCGACGGTCCGACGGTCGCGAACATTCCGGGCGTCGTCGCCGGACTGGATCTTGCTCTACCAGAAATACGGCAGCAAGAAAGTCGCCTGGGCCGATCTCGTCGCGCCGGCGATCAAGCTGGCCGACGAGGGCTTCGTGCTCGACGAGGCGCTGCCGACGTCGATCGCCGAAGGGCGCGAGTCGTTCGCGACGCTACCCGGAAGCGGCGAAGAGTCTTCCTGCCGGGCGGCCGCGTGCCGAAGCCGGGCGAGCGGTTCGTCAACAAGGACTACGCCGAGACGCTTCGCACGCTCGCGAAGGAAGGCGGCCAGTCGTTCTACCGCGGCACGATAGCGCGCCGGATTGCGGACGACATGGCGGCGAACGGCGGCGATCATCACGCTGGAGGATCTCGCGCAGTACCGCGCGATCGAGCGCAAGCCGCTCGTCGGGCAGCTATCGCGGCCACCTCGTCTACTCCGTGCCGCCGCCGGTGCCGACCGGGCTGCAGATCGTCGAGACGCTGCAGATTCTCGACAACTACCTGCCGCAGGCCGGGCGCGACCTACACGACCGACGCCGACTACTTTCACTACGCGATCGAGGCCTGGCGTGTCCGCGACGGCGGCGCGCGGATCGCCGACCCGGAGCGATGGCCGGTCGACCTCGGCAATCATCTCGAAGCGCCGCACGCGCTCGATCGCTTCAAGCTCATCGATCCGAAGAAGGTCTACATCGCGCCGGCCGGCGCCGGTCGGGGGGAGCCGCTGGGGCCCGTAGGTCTTCTGGAGGACCTGTCGCGCCGGGTCCAGACCGGCACGACGGCGTTCGTGGTGGCCGATGCGCGAGGGCAACATGATCGCGTTCACGCAGACGCTGTCGACCTGGGGCGGCAATTATTACGTCTCGAAGGGCCTCGGGTTCATCTACAACGATCACTTCCGCGGCGGGCGGGGAGGCACGGGCTTTGGCGCCATGCTGCCGCTGATGCGGTCGGCCTCGACCAGCGTCCCGACGCTCGTGTTTGCGCCCAGCCCGACCGATCCGGGCCGCTACGGCCTCCCGGGCGTGGTCCCGCGCCTCGCAGTGGGGTGCGCGGGGAACGCGTGGATTCCGGCCTCGGTCTACGACATCATCCTGAACGTCGTCGACGGCGGGATGACCGCGCAGCAGGCCATCGAGGCCCCCCGGTTCCTGATCGGCGGAGGCGCCGGGCGGGCGGTCGAACGTGCAGATCGAGGACCGGTTTCCGCGGACAGTTCCTGGCCGACCTCGAGGCACGGGGCCACGCGTTCACGAAGGTCGGACGGAAAGGCGAAGTGAAATACGGCTACGCGGCCGCCGCCGTCGTCAATACAGCAAAGGGCACAGTGGACGGAGGGGCCGAGCCGCGCCGATCGCACAGCACCGCCGCCCCGGGCCGGTAGGCCACGTAGCGCGGCCTGGGTTGTGGGCCACGTAGCGCGGGCCCGGGTTGTGGGCCACGTAGCGCGGCCCGGGTTGCGGGCCACGTAGCGCGGCCCGGGTTGCGGGCCGCGAAGTACTATAGAGTGAGCGGAGATCGGACGCCGAATCCGTCTCGGGAGACGTCGAACATGAGAGCCAGAAAAGAGCAGGGGTTCACCCTCATCGAGCTGCTGATCGTCGTGGCGATCATCAGCATCATCGCCGCCATCGCCGTGCCCGGTCTGCTTCGCGCGAAGATGACCGGCAACGAGACGTCCGCCATCATCTCGCTCAAGACGACGACGGTTGCGCAGACGGCGTACTCCGCGTCCTGCGGGTCGGGCGCCTTCGCCTCGACCTTCGTCATTCTCGGCACGCCGCCGGGCGGGTCGGGTGAGAGCTTCATCTCGGCCGACCTGGGCGGCAACGCGGCGCCGGCCAAGAGCGGATACAACTTCGCGCTGGGTCCCGGAGCGGGGTCCGCGGCTGGGCCGCTCGACTGCAACGGTACCGCGACCATCACGAACTACCTCGCGACCGGCATCCCGCAGACGGTGAACACGACGGGCGGGCGTTCGTTCTCGGTGAACGCAAGCAACACGATCTGGCAGCTCCACGGCGGCACACCGCCGGCCGAGCCGTTCACCGCGCCGGCGACGCCGATTCAATAACGGAACCTGAAGTACTACTGAAGGGCACGAGTACTTCGCGCGCCCGGCAGGGCGCTAGATTGGTGCGATAGGCGGCAGGTCGCGCTTGTGATCTGACGCCGCGCGGAGCGCTTCGATGCGATCCGCGACGGCGTTGCCGACGGCGGCACGGCCATCCTTCAGGTACTGCTCGAGCATGTCGTACGTGAAGCCCATCTCTGCTTCGTCGGTCTGACCCACCCACAGCCCCGCCGTCGGCGGCTTCGTCGATGACGCGCGCCGGGCACGCCGAGTTCGCGCGCGAGCGCGCGCACTTCGCTCTTGAGCAGTCCGCCAATCGGCAGCACGTCCACGCCGCCGTCGCCGTACTTCGTGTAGTACCCGAGCGTGATCTCGCTCCGGTTGCCCGTGCCGGCGACGAGATAGTTCAGCGAGTTCGCGATGAAATAGAGCGACGTCATCCGCAGCCGCGGCTTGACGTTGGCCTCCGGCAGCTGCTGCTTGATGTCGATCGTGTTCACGTGGGTCGGCAGGCCTTTGATCGCGTGCTGCAGCGCGTCGGTGAGCGCGTCGAACGCCGGTCCGAGATCGACGCGCGCGACGGAATCGCGAACGTCGTGGCGACGAGCCGCGCGTCCTCTTCGTCCTGCGGGATGGCTGTAGCAGGGCAGCAGCACGCCGAGCACGCGCTGACGGCGCCGCCATCTGACAGAGCCGCGCGACGACGGCGGAGTCGATGCCGCCGCTGAGCCCGAAGACGAACCCGCGCGCGCCTGCCGCCGCCGCGCGCTCACGCAACCACGAAGCGATTCTCTCGGAACGACCGGACATGGGCGGACTATAGCATTTACGATTTATGACTTGCGATTGACGACTTGGAGCACAACGACTTTCCGCACTGGATTGCAAGAACGCTCTAAGTCGAGAATCGCCAATCCCAAATCGAACATGCTGTCTATTGTCTTCTGGCCAGGTTGTCGATCGCTTCCGCCGCCGGGGAGTCGGGCCAGACCGGCTCGGGCAGGGCGGTGTAGTCGCGTGCGCCAGCTCGCCCTGGAAGAACACGATCTCCGACGCCATGAACGCGAGCTTCGCCCAGATGCGGAACAGCAGATAGACCTGCGGCGACCAGAAACGCCCACCAGGTCGGCGCCCGCTCTCGGCGCGAGCACCGACCAGATCGACAGGATGACCAGGAACGCCGCCGACGTTCAGCAGATACAGCGCCGACCACGCGGAGCCATCGCCGGCGAATGAATCGCAGCGACGCGCCGAGCGCGCCGAGCATGCTGCGCCGATCCTCGACGACCGCGCGTACCTTGGCGAAGTCGGCGACCAGGCTCACGAGCAGAGGGCGGCGAGGAAGACCGCGTACAGCGCGAAGCGGATGACGATCGCGGTGCGCTCCGTCGTGAGATCGCGCGTGAGCTGATCGAAGAGCCTTCCGAACAGGAACGGATGGAGCCAACGGAACAGCGCCCAGTACGCGACGCCGATGACGACCGCCAGCCGGAGGAAGCGCAGAAGTAACACGCCGCAGGCGCGCGAAGAACGCCGCGGTGCGGACCGGCCGGCCGCGGCCAGCCGATCGAGGATGCCGCCCGACAGGAAGACCCACAGCGCGACGTAGGCCGATCGCGGCGCCGGCCAGCGTCGGATTCAGCGGTCGTGGTCGAGGAACCGGCTGAGGTTCGCGAGCGTGCCGCCGAAGCCGAGGATCTCGTGCGTGAACGTCCGCCCGAGTCCCTGAGCCTGGGCGCCGAACTCGGCCGCCCAGCCGGCGTTCCAGCCGTTCGGCGGCCTGCTCGGCCTCGAGGCTCGCGCCCAGGTGCTCCTCGAGCATTCCCCTGAGGGCGATCGCGAGCGGCAGCGCGAGCAGGAACGTGGCGGCGAGCACGCCGGCGGCGAGCGCAGGCGCGCGCAGCACGCGACGCCAGCCTTCGAGGAAGGCGCCGAGCACGGTCGCGCGCGGCCGGGCGGCCATGGCGCGCGTCAGGCGAAGAAGGCATAGGTCAGCAGCAGATCCTGGAGCCCAGGTCAGCCAGCGGAGCGCCCACTTCCTCGAGGCCTCGGCGGCGCGCGGCTGCGCCGTCCAGGAGTTGTTCGTGTAGTTCACATCGAGCAGCAGGACGCGATCCGGGATCGACTTCGACGCTCGCGCACGCGACGACGACTTCGTGAACCGGAACGCGCGCCAGCGCTCGCGGCCGTCCCACGCCTCGCTCGTCGGTGGATCCGTCGTCGAACGTCACGCGCGTGATGACGGGAAACACGCCGTCGCCGAACCGCCGCACGACGACGGTCGAGTCGCCGCGCCGTCGAAGACACCTGGGCGACGCCGTAGTCGAACGTCGCCGAGCTGCGATGGACGGCGTCGAAGAACCACGTGAGGTCCTGGCCGCTGACTTCGCTCGCGATCGCGAAGAACTCGTCCGGCGTCGGATGCCGGAACGCGCCGCGCGCGAAGTACGTCGCGAGAATCTTCTGCACGGTCGGCCAGCCGAGCATGCCGCTCGAGCGTCGCCAGCCAGAGCGCCGTCTTGTTGTACGTGATCGCGCCGGCCGATCCCGGCCAGTACTGCCAGGTCGGCGTCGACTGGCACGTCGTAGCTGGCGACTGGCCGATACGCGTTCAGCCGATTGCCGTCGATCTCGCGCGACCATCGGCACGTCGGCGATACGGCCAGGGCACGAAGCCGCCGAAGTACCGCTCCACGGTGACGAAGCGTGCCGGAAACGCTTCCGCGAGCACGCGCGCCGTCGACGTACGTGTTGAGCCCTTCGTCCATCCACGCGTGCTCGAACTCGTTGGTGGCGACGATGCCGTACCAGAACTGATGGCCGGCCTCGTGGACCGTCACGCTCTCCGGCTGCGAGCCACGTCCACGGCGCCGAGCCAGCGCGTGCCGGCGGTGAAGAGCGTCGGGTACTCCATGCCGCCGGTGCTCTCGCCCTGCGCGTGCGCGATTGAAGATCGTCACCGGATCGACGATCGTGATCTGTCCGTACGGATATGGACCGAACCAGGTGCCGTAGTACTTCAGCGCGGCGCGCGTCGCCGCGAAGTGCCGATCGGCCTGGCCGGCGTGCTCGGGCTGCAGCAGCAGCCGCATCTCGACCGGCGGCAGGCCCGGCTTCCTCGAAGCGCTCGCGGCGTTCGACGAAGTCCGGGCTCGTCGTCCAGGCGAAGTCGTGGACGTCGGCCTGCAGGTACCGATGCGTCGTCGTGCCGTTGCCGAGGTCGGTCTTCGACTGCTCGCGGCCGGTCGCGCCGACGATCCAGCCGGGCGGCACCGTCAGGCTGACGTCGTACGACGCCGAAGTCGGCGAAGAACTCGGTCGCCGCGTGGAACTGGTGGCAGTTCCAGCCGGTCGTCGTCGAGCACGCCGATCTTCGGAAACCACTGCGCGATGAAGAAGTAGTCTGCCGATGCGCGCCGGTGCGCGCGAACGTCCGCGGCACGCTGCGCGGTCCAGCCGAGATCGATCTCGATCGTCTCGCCCGGCGCGACAGGCGGTCGAGCGGCACCGCGAGCACCGTCCGGTCGTCGGCGTTGCCGTCGTCAGGCGCGATGAACTGCGCGCGCGGCAGCAGATCTTCGCCGCCGCGATCGGCGAGCGTCGACAAGTCGATCGCAGCCGCGGTCCTCGGCGGGCCGCGCGGCCAGGCTCGTGTCGCCGGCGAGCGCCTGCTCGCGCATCCAGGTCGAGCTCGCGTCGCGCCAGGCGTTCCAGTAGAGGTGGAAGCGCAGTTCGGTGGCCGGCTGGCGCGAGATGTTGCGCCAGGTCAGGCGGCCGGTGCCGGTGATCGTCCGCGCCGCCGGATCGAGCGTCGCCTGGAGCCGTGTAGCTGGCGTTGCGCGGCGAGCGGCCGGCAGCGTCCTGACGCGCGTCGCCGCGCGCCCGACAACATGGGCACGAGCGCCAGCACCAGCAATCACTCGGAAGCCGCGCATGAGCAGCAGGTGGCGGCAATGCTAGCATGGTGCGTTTGTTCAAGGAGTGAAGAGCGTGCCCATCAAGGTGCTGCACGTCGGACTCGGTCCCATCGGCGCGGGCGTCGTCCGCCAGGTCGCCGTCGCAAGGGACTGACGATCGTCGGCGCGGTCGACATCGATCCGGCGAAGATCGGCCGGGATCTCGGGCGACGTCTGCGGCGTCGGCCGCGCGCTGCGCGTCAAGGTGACCGACGACATCGCGCGGACGATCAAGGCCGTCCGAGCCGGACGTCGCCGTGCTCTGCACCAGCTCGTCGCTGAAGAAAGTCGCTGCCGGAGTTCGAGGCCGTCCTCAAGCTCAAGGTGCCGATCGTCTCGACGACCGAGGAGCTGGCCTATCCGGTGCAAGAGCAATCGCGCGCGTCGGCGAAGAAGATCGACGCGCTGGCCAAGCGCGCGCGCGTCGCCGTGCTCGGCACCGGCGTCAATCCCGGATTCACGATGGACGCGCTGCCGATCGCGCTGACCGGCGTCTGCGAGCGCGTGACGGCGATTCGAGGTCGATCGCGTTCAGGACGCGAGCATCCGCCGGCTGCCGTTCCAGCAGAAGATCGGCGCCGGCCTGACGCGCGAGGAGTTCCTGCGAGCGCGTCGAAGGACGGCACCGTGCGCCACGTCGGGCCTGGCCGAGTCGATCACGATGATCGCCGACGCGATGGGCTGGAAGCTCGATCGCGTCACCGACGAGATCGCAGCCGAAGATTGCGGAGAAGCGGGTCGTCGAGCCAGTTCCTGACCGTCGAGCCCGGCCTGGTCTGCGGGCTCATCCAGGACGGCGTCGGCTACCGCAAGGGCGAGCCGATCATCACGCTGCACATGGAGGCGTATCTCGGCGCGCCGGAGTCCTACGACGCCGTGCGGATCACGGGAAGCCCGCCGCTCGCGATGAAGATCGCCGGCGGCGTGCACGGCGACATCGCGACCGCGTCGATCACCGTCAACTCGATTCCGAAGGTGCTCGGCGCCGCGCCCGGACTCCGGACGATGCGCGACATGGTGCTGCCGTCGTTTTTCGGCGGGTGAGTCGCGAAGTGCTCGACGAGAGCCTGACGAGGCCGTCGACCGTGTACGAATCCGCGACCACGGTCGGGTGAATGCCCAGCTCGCGGGCCGCGGCGGCCGTGACCGGGCCGATCGCCGCGACGACCGTCGTGCCGAGCAGATCGGCGGCCTGTTCTTCGCCGATGACCGTGCGCGAACCGGCGCACGGCGGTCGGACTCGTGAACGTGACCGCGTCGATGCTGCCGTCGAGCAGCATGCGATAGAGATCCTGCACGGCCGGTGAGTCCGCCGACTCGGCCGCAGTGCGGTACGCGACGAGATCGGTGACGGTGGCGCCGCGTTCGGCGAGATCGCCTGCCAGGACGTCGCGCAGGTGATCGGGCCGCACGATCAGGATCGTTCTGACCGTCGAGCGGCCCGCGGCTGCCGATCGCGTCGCCGATGCTTTCGACGCGGAACTCCGGAATGACGACGTCGGGCTTGAGGCCGCTGCGCGATCAGCCGATCCGCCGTCGACGGTCCGATCGCGCAGACGCTCACGCCGCCCGAGCGCGCGCAGATCGCTGCGGGCCGCGGCGAGCGCCGCAGAGCAGTCGCGTGACCGACGTGGCTGACTCGAAGACGACCCAGTGATACTTGTCGACCGAGGCGGCGGCGCGATCGACCGCCTCCGGATCCTCGGGCGGCGCCAGGCGGAACGTCGGCGCCACGATCGCCTGCGCGCCGAGGTTCTCGAGCGCGTCCACGAGCTCCTCGCGCCTGTTCCGGCGATCGCGTGACGACGATGCGGCGGCCGAACAGCGGCCGCTCGTCGAACCAGCGCAGGTGATCCCGCAGGCTGGTGACGTCGCCGACCACCAGGAGGGCGGGCTCCGTTCCGCGCTCCTGGTCGTCCGCGGTCGCCGCCACGAGGTCGGCGATCGTGCCGGTGATCGTGCGTTGTGCCTGGCAGCGTGCCGCGGTAAATCAGCGCAGCCGACCGATCGGGCGGCAATCCGTTCTCGAGAAGCGCCGTGCAGCACACGCGGCACGAGCCGCGCCCCGGCGTAGCAGACGAGCGTGCCGTCGAGCCGGGCGAGCGCGTTCCAGTCCACGTCGGGCGTCGAATCGATCTCGCCCTCGTGGCCGCGGAGGAAGACGATGGCGTCGCCGGCGCCGGGATACGTGATCGGCACGCCCGCGTACGCGGTGGCGCCGACCGCCGCCGGCACGCCCGGCACGACTTCGAAGGGCACGCCCTGCTCGTGCAGGAACAGCGCTTCCTTGGCGCCGCTGTCGAAGACGAACGGATCGCCCCACTTCAGCCGCGCGACCACGTGGCCGTCGCGCGCCTTCTCGGCGAGCAGCATCGAGATGGCGTCCTGGGCGGTCTCGCGCTCGGCGGGCGCGCCCGCGGCGATGCGCTCGGCGTCGGGCCGCGCCCAGCGCAGCACGCGCTTCGACGCCGCGGTCGTAGACGACGACGTCCGCCTCGGCGAGCAGCTGCACGCCGCGAGCGGTCATCAGTCCGGGATCGCCCGGTCCGGCGCCAATGATGAAGACGCGGCCCGTCGGGCCTCACTTGCGCACCGTCGGCGCGAAGTAGCCCGCTTTGGTTCGGCGGTCACGCTGCCTCGCGCGACCTGCACGGCGATGCGACGCCAGGCGCCGTCGCGCTTGCCGTTCTTGGACGTGTAGCCGATCGTGTACTGGTTGGCGAGCTCGTCGGCGATCTGGCTGTAGATGTTCGCGCAGCTGGTTGATGTCGTCGACGAAGAAGGCCTGACCGCCGGTCTCCTGCGTGAGCGACTTCAAGCACGAAGTCCGCCTCGTTCCAGCGGCCGGTCCCGCTCGTCTCGCGGTCCTTGAGCGCCGATGGCGTAGATGACACTTCGGATCGCTTGGCCGGCTCGAGCACTTGATCGTAATCGATCGACGCTCGACGTGTCCTCGCCGTCCGAGAGCACGACGATGGCCTGGCGGCGGATCTCGTCCGGCGACTGCGCCCGGACGCGCTTGAGCTCGGTCAGCGCCGCGTAGATCGCGTTGTACAGCGACGTCGAGCCGCCGGCGCGCGTGCGCCGGATCGCACGTTCGAGCAGCGACGTCGTCGTTCGTGAACGTCTGCAGGATCTGCGTCTGGCTGTCGAAGTCGATGACCTGCGCGACGTCGCGCTTCGACAGACGCTTGGCGAAGCCGACCGCGGCCTCCTGCGCGATCGGCAGCTTCTGTTCCATGCTCGTGCTCGAGTCGAGCAGGAACGACAGCGCGATCGGGCTGCGGCTCGCGCGCGAAGTTCGTGATGTCCTGGACGGCGCCGTCCTCGAAGACCTGGAAGTCCGCCTGCTCGAGACCGGCGACGAGCCGGCCTGCGCCGTCGAACACGGTGACGCTGAGCAGGACGACGTCCGTGCCGCCGCGAAAGACCTGCTGCGCCGCGAGGGACCCTGCGAAAAGCGCCGTGAGCGCCACGCCCGACCAGAGACGGCGTCGCGTCATCGGCCGGCCCAGCGCGGCGCGCGCACCTGCACGCCCTGGCGCTTGACGTCGACTTCGAGCTTGGACGGCGGCACCAGCGTGTCCGGCCGTCCGTAGGTGACGAGGTACCGTGCCGTGATCTGGTTCGCGATCGCCGTGAATCCGGAGTCGAGCGACTGCGCCGTGAGCACGACCTTGTTGTAGCCGCCGCTCGTGCGCGTGACGTCGCCGAGCACGATCGCGCGCTCGCGGCCCTCGGTCGAGAAGACCCGCTGCGCGCCGACCTGCAGCGTGACCGCCCAGAGCGAAGCGCCCGCGCCCTCGAGCGCGTTGGAGACGTCCTTGCTGGTGCGGGTGCTGAACTCCGGGCCGCTCTCGTCTGTGAAGGCGACGATCACCGGCCTCGCCGCTTCGCTTCTTTTTCATGGCCTTCGAGACCTCGATGATCGCGTCGAGGAAGTAGCTGCCGGCGCCGCTGATGTGGAACATCCGTCCGATGGCGCGCTCGACGAGCGCAGGCGACGTCGAGAAGTCCGCACGCTGCGTCGGCCGTTCGCCGAACGTCCACATCCCGAGCTGCGTCGAGAGCCCGGCCTGGCCTTCGGGCACGCCGGCGGTGATGCGCTGCACGAACGTCATGAGCGCCGTCCGCAGGTAGGTGATGGATGGCTGGGTGGCCTGGCTGTCGTCGATGAGCAGAGCGAGATGCGTCGGCAGCGGCGCAGGCTCGACGCGCAGGACTTCGCGCGCGAGCCCGTCTTCGCGGATCGTGAAGTCGCCCGGAGTGAGATCCGTGACCGGAATGTCGTTGCTGCCGGAAACGCCGACCGTGATCGACCGCTCACGAAGCTGGCGTTGCGGCTCGGGAGTGGACCCGACGAGGACGACGGCGCCGGCGAGGACGGCCGCAACCATCCCGCCCAGGTGTCGAGTCATGAGGAACCTCCCTTGAGTCGCAGTATACCGAGTACCATGGCAAAGTGGACGACGAACCCCGGAGTCCCGGGTCAGAGGAACCCGCCCGGCCGTCATCGCCTCGAGACGGCGCGCGAAGGGCCGCGTTCGCACGGTATGAGGCGCTCGGGACCTTCGGGATGCTCGGCAGCGTCGGGCTGTCGTTCGTGATCGCGCTCATCATCGGCACCGCCGTTGGCTGGTGGCTGGACAAGGTGACGGGCTGGTCGCCGGTGTTCTTCATCGTGTTCTTCCTGCTCGGTCTCGCGGCGGGCATTCGCAACGTGTACGTCACGACGAAGAAGTACATGAAATGACCGATCCGCTGCTCACGCCGCATCGAACGGCGTGCCGTCGCCTTCGCGCTTCTCGCGGCCGTCGTCGCGTTCTTCGTGCCGGGCGGTGGATGGCGGGGGAGTGCGGGCGTGCTGGGCGGCGCGCTGCTCATCGGCGTGAGTTACTGGGCGATCCGGTCAGGCGTGAGTGGATTGGCCAACGCCATGATCGCGCGGCCGGATGTCCCTCCGCGCGTCTCGCGCGGCATGGCACTCGTGATCCTCCGCTACGCTTTACTGGCCGGAATGGCGTACGTTATGATTGCGCGTTTGCGACTACCCCCGATTGGCCTGCTGATTGGGGCGTCCGTCATGGTGGTCGCCGCGGCCCTCGAGCTCGTGCGAGGCGCCCATCGCACGTAGCCCATGGAAAAGCTCGAACACCCCTTACTGATCGTCGACTGGGTCAACGCCCTGTTCGAGCCTCTCTTCGGCATGTTCGGCATCCATGCCGCACCGGGCCATCACCTGATTCCGAACTATCTGGTGATGACCGGGCTCATCGTGCTCGGGTTTCTCGTGCTCGGCATTGTCCTGCGCTCGCGCCTGTCGGTGGAACATCCGAGCAAGTTCCAGATCGTGCTCGAAGATCTCGTGTCGGCCGTCGCGGGCATGCTGGATGAGTGGCTGGGACCGGCGGGCCGGCGCTTCCTGCCGCTCATCGGCGCGCTTGGCGCGTACATCCTCGCCGGCAATTATCTGGGACTGATTCCCGGCTTCATGGCGCCGACGAGCAACATCAACGTCACGTTCGGCTGTGCGGTGACGACCTGGGTGTACTACCACCTGCAGGGCTTCATCGTGCAGGGGCCGATCAACTACATCAAGCATTTCGCCGGACCACCCGGCGCGCCGGTCTGGATGATTCCGATCATGTTCCCGATCGAGATCATCAGTCACTTCTCCCGCATTCTGTCGTTGTCGCTGCGGCTCTTCGGCAACATCTTCGGCGAGGAGCTGGTCATCATGATTCTCGCGATGATCGTGCCGTTCTTCGTGCCGTTGCCGATGATGCTGCTGGGGCTCATCACCGGCGGATTGCAGGCGTTCATTTTCGTGCTGCTGAGCATCATTTATCTGCAAGGGGCAGTCGATCGTCGAGCACCACGACGAGTCGCACGGGGCGCACGAGTCGCCTGGCGCGCCTGCGGGGCACTCGGCGGCGGCCGCGGTGGCGTAAGGGCGGGGCGCGGGCGGGCGCGGCTTGACAGCTTGTGAAAAATTTCACATAGTAACGGAGCCGGGGGCGGAGTCCCCGGGCTCTCAGGAGGCAGGAATCGTGAGCAGGCGTGTTGGATTCGTCGGAATCGTGATGCTCCTGGCCATGGCGGCCGTTGCGCCGCTGTCGGCTCAGGGTGGAGAAGCGGCCCGCACCGGCGGCGGACTGGACTGGGTCGTGGCGTCGATCCTCACGGCCGGCTTCGCGCTCGGTATCGCGGCGGGCCTCGGCGCCATCGGCCAGGGCAGGGCCATCGGGTCGGCGGCAGAAGCCATCGCGCGCAATCCGAGCGCGTCGGGCGAGATTCGCGGCGTCCTCATTCTGGGCCTCGTCCTGATTGAGTCGCTCGTCATCTACGTCCTGCTGATCTCGCTCATTCTCTTCTTCCTCAAGCCGTTCGCGCCGGCGTAGACCGAGGGGGTCAGGTCTTGAATTGCCACATCGGGCTGTGGGGGTCAGACCCTGACGGCCCGATGTGGCAATTCAAGACCTGACCCCCATCGCCCAATGCGCGCCTCGGCCATCGATGCACTCCTCGTGCTGATGGTCGTGATCTGGGGCGTGAACTACAGCGTCATCAAGCTCGCCTTCAATGAGGTGCCTCCGCAGCCGTTCAACGCGCTGCGGATGAGCCTCGCGTCGATCGTGTTCCTCGCCGCGATCCGTGTCGCCCGCCGTCACGCACGCGCCACTGGCGGGCACCTCTCGCGGGCGTTCTACACGCCGTACGAGCTCACCAGACGCGATCGCCTCGATCTCCTCTGGCTCGGCCTCATCGGCCATTTCGGGTATCAGGCCTGCTTCGCCAGCGGCGTCGCGATGACGAGCGTGTCGAACGCGGCGCTCATCATCGGCGCGACGCCGGTCGCCATTGCCGTGATCTCCGCCGCCCTCGGCCGCGAGCGCATCGGGCGGTTCCACTGGCTCGGCGCGGCAGTGTCGATCGTCGGCCTCTACTTCGTGGTCGGCTACGGCGCGTCATTTGGCGGCGCGACCTTGAGAGGCGATCTGCTCATGATCGTGTCGGTGGGCTGCTGGGCCGCGTACACGCTCGGCGCCAGCCGCCTCATCGCCTGCCATTCACCGCTCTACGTGACCGGGACGTCGATGGCGATTGGGGTGGTCCCGTACGTGCTCCTCGCCGTCCCTCAGATTCTGACCGTCCCGTGGAGTGACGTGAGCGCATTCACGTGGGTGTCGCTCGTCCTGTCGGCCCTGCTCGCGCTCAACGTGTCCTACCTCATCTGGTACATCGGCGTGCAGCGCATCGGCCCGGCGCGGACGTCGATGTACTCGAACCTCGTGCCAATCGTCGCGCTGGGCGTCGCCGCCGTGTGGCTCGGCGAGCCGCTGACTCGCGTGAAAATCATCGGGGCTGCGGCGGTGCTGACAGGGGTGTTCCTTACCCGTCTAAAGCGGTCGTAATGGGGCAATGAGGCAATGAGGCAGTGGGGCAATGCTGGATGAGTGAAAGGCGCTTGTCCTTTCTGGCCGCGTCGCTGTGTGACCGAGGTCGGCCTGTGAGCGGGCAAGCGCTTGTCGTGCCGCCAGCATTGCCCCATTGCCCCATTGCCTCATTGCCCCATTACAATCGTAAGTAGTGAAGGGTCACTATTACTCCCAGCACGCCACGGCCCTTCGGGCCGAGCTGGGGCGGGCGATCACCCGTGAGGAGATGCGGGTGCTGCACGCCAAGTCGCCGGTCCGGCACTTCGTCGTGGCGATCCGCCAGTTCGTGATCCTGGGGCTTGCGACGTGGGGCCTCGTGCGCTTCGAGTCGCCGCTCATCTGGATTCCGCTGGCGATCGTGCAGGGATTCACGGTGTTCAACTTCACCATTCTCCTGCACGAGGTGCTGCACCATCTCGTCTTCGAGAGGCGGCACGCGCGCGCCGAGCGCGTGCTGGGCCTCGCCTATGCGATTCCCAGCGGGATCTCGGCCAGCCAGTTCACGCGATGGCACCTCGATCACCACGCCGAGCTCGGATCGAGCGAGGACGATCCCAAGCGGCATCATCTGTCGCCGAAGATCAACGCACGGTGGTACAAGCTGCTGTACGCGACGCCGGCGCTCTTCCCGATCTACTTCCGCGCGGCCCGTAAGGAAACGGCGACCTATCCGCCGGCGCTTCGACACACGATCCGCTGGGAGCGGCGCGCGGCCATCGCGTTCCACCTCGGATCGATTGCGCTGCTCTGGTGGGCGTTCGGTCCAGCCGCCGCGTTTCGCGCGCACATCATCCCGGTGTTCTTCGTCTTTCCGGTGGCGTTCACGCTCAACCGGCTCGGCCAGCACTACGACATCGATCCGAACGATCCGGCGAAGTGGGGCACGCTCATGCGCGGGAGCTGGTTCTGGGACTTCGCGTTCCTGAACTCGAACTACCACCTCGAGCATCACTACTTTCCGGGCGTGCCGTTCTATCGTCTGCCCGCGCTCCAGAGACGCCTGCGCCCGTTCTACGCGAGGAAGGGCATGCGCTGGCAGACGTATCGCGGACTGATCTACGGCTGGCTCGTCCAGAACAAGGCGCCGCACACGGACTGGAGCCTGGCGGGGTAGGGCTAGCCCACCCTGAGGCTCTTGAGGAACGCTCCAAAACTCTCGTCCCATTTCGCCACGGTCTTCGCCGGTCCCACGAGCTTCACGAAATACGGGCCTTCGGGCGTCGTCACGACGGCGGCGCGGAGGCGGAAGCCGGGTTTGTTGAGCCGCTCGGTGGACCCCGGCGTGACTTCCGCGATGTAGGTGCCTGACAGATCGATCACCGTCACGTCGAGACCGCTTGCCGTCTTGGTGGTGGTGGTCTTCGCGACGTCCTTCGACGCGCGGCCGTCCGGCTGCGACATCTGGCCGATCCAGCGATCGAGGTTCGCCTGCACGCTGCCGCCCTGACCACCGAAGAAATACAAGGTCAGGATGGCGTCCTCCGTGTCGCCCGTCACTTTCGGCAGCACAAAGTCCGCGACCCGCATCGACGAGGGCGGCTTGGACACCCAGCCGGCGGGCACGTCGAATTTCAAGGCCGCGGCCAGGGGCGTGGACGCGAGGGACAAGAGCAGAGCGGTTGAAGCAAGCTGGAACATAGCAATCGATCTTAGCCGCGATGCGTGTCGTTTTACACGGAGATCACGGAGGGGCTCCGTGCCCCCCGTGTTCGCGGTCTTACTCACGCGAGCGTCCGCCACCGCAGATGCGCGAGCGAGACGACGAGCGCAAGCGCGGCGACACTGACGATGGAGATGGCCATCAGCTTCGCATAGAGCGTCCGGCCGAGGAGGTCGAAGATCGTGAAGCTCATGAGCACCAGCGCCGCCATGGTGAACGTGCGCCACGGACGTGACATGTCGCCGAAGCGATCGACCAGGCAGATGATCGCGGGCGTGGCGAGCAAAAGGACGTAGTCCCATCCCTGCGGCGAGAGGAGCGGCACGAGCAGCATCAGCAGTCCGAACTCCAGGTAGCTGGGCTCGCTGACGTTGCGCCGCCGCGTCATGGTGGCGGCGGCGAGCGCGAGCGCGGCGAGCCCGGTGGCGACCGCGAGCCGCGCCGCCAGCATGCCTGGACCCACCCATTTCGCCCACATCGTCGCAAACGAAATGTTCTCCGCGACGAGGAGGTTGGGCGCGGTCGTTTCCGTCACCGTGCGATACCAGGCGGCGATCTGGTCGAGGTTGCCGCTCCAGCCGTAGACGGCAGCCGGAAGGATCAGGCCGACGGCCAGCACCGCGCCGGCGGCGAGCACGCCCGGCAGGCCGGCCGAGAGCGCCAGCCAGGGCAGCAAAACGATCGCGTACGGCTTCACGAAGATCCCGACGGCCACGAGTGCGCCGGCGAGACCCAGTTGATCGACCTGCACCGAGAGCAGCGCGCCGATGAGAATCGTGCCCAGGAGGATGTTGGTCTGGCCGAGGTTGAGCTCGTGCGCGTAGAACTTCCCCATGAAGAGGATCGCGAGCCAGATCAACGCCCGCTCGGACTTGCGCCGCTCGGGCAGGCTGCGGACCGACCAGCGGATGAGCGCGCTCAGCAGTCCGACCGAGAGCGCGAACCAGATCGCCTTCGCGGCCTCCGGATCGAGCCGTGCGAACGGCGCCATGGCAAACGCAAAGACCGGCAGGTACTTGTATTGGTAGTGGCCGTCGCTTTCACGATAGAGCGACTCGCCGGTGAGCGCACGCGCCGCGGCCGTGCGGTACACGGCGAAGTCGACCATCTCGCGCTGGATGCGCACGACGTAGATCACCGAGGCGAGCGTGACGATCGCCAGCGGCCACGCGAGAGGCCGGAGCCACTTCACGCGCGACAGTATCGCACTAGTCCTGGGCCCTCGGCCCAGGGCCCTGGGCCCAAGGCCCTGGTCAGTCCGTCGGGCGCTTCGGCCGCATGTTGGCCGCGAGCGTCTTCTTGCGGACGCGCAGGTGCTTCGGCGTCACCTCGACGAGCTCGTCGTCGTTGATGAACTCGATGGCCTGTTCGAGGCTGAGCTGCCGCGGCGGGATGAGGCGAATGGCCTCGTCGGCGCTCGAGGCGCGCATGTTCGTCTGCTTCTTCTCGCGCGTGATGTTCACGTCCAGGTCGTTGTTCCTGGAGTTCTCGCCGGTGATCATCCCCTCGTAGACCGCGATGCCCGGCTGGATGAACATCTCGCCGCGTTCCTGCAGGTTCGCGATGGCGTACGCGGTGGTCTGGCCCGCCCGATCGGAGACGAGCGCGCCGGTCGGGCGCGCCGGAATCGGACCGTGCCACGGCTCCCAGCCGTCGAAGACGTGGTGCATGATGCCCGTGCCGCGCGTTTCCGTCAGGAACTGCGTGCGGAAGCCGATGAGGCCGCGCGCCGGGATCCGGAACTCCAGCCGGGCGCGCCCGCTGCCGTGATTGACCATCTTGGTCATGCTGCCGCGGCGGATGCCGATCTCGGCGATGACGGTGCCCTGAAACTCTTCAGCCACGTCGATGACCAGCTCTTCGATCGGCTCGGAGAGCACGCCGTTGATTTCGCGGGTGACGATCTCCGGCCGCGAGACCTGCAGCTCGAAGCCCTCACGCCGCATCATCTCGATCAGAATCGAGAGCTGCAGCTCCCCGCGTCCGACGACTTTCATCTGCTCGGGCGTCTCCGTCGGCTCGACTCGAATCGAGACGTTGCCGAGCAGCTCGCGGTCGAGGCGGTCCTTGATCTGGCGCGAGGTCACGAACCGCCCGTCGCGGCCGGCGAATGGGGACGTGTTGACGCCGAAGATCATCGACACGGTCGGCTCGTCGATCGCGGTCGGCGGGATCGCGACGGGTGACTCGGCATCGGCGATGGTCTCGCCGATCATGATGTTCTCGATGCCCGCGAGGCAGATGATGTCGCCGGCGGAGGCCTCGTTGACGTCGATGCGCTTCAGCCCCTCGAACATGAAGAGCTTCGTCACGACCGTGCGTTGTATGGATCCGTCCAGCTTGCACACGGCAATCGGATCGTCGACCTTGACGCGGCCGTTGAAGACCCGCCCGATCGCGAGGCGGCCGAGGTAGTCGCTCGAATCGAGATTCGCCACGAGCGCCTGGAGCGGCGCCGCCGCCGATCCGCGCGGCGCCGGAATCCGTGCGACGACCGCATCGAACAGCGGCCGCAGGTCCACGCCCGGTTTGCCGAGATCCGTCGTCGCCGTGCCCTTCCGCGCGTCCGTGTACAGGACCGGGAAGTCGAGCTGATCTTCGGTCGCGTCCAGGTCGATGAACAGGTCGTAGACCTCGTTCAGCACGTCCTGCGTTCGCGCGTCCGAGCGGTCGATCTTGTTGATCACGACAATGGGCGGGAGACGGCGCTCGAGGGCCTTCCGCAGCACGAAACGCGTCTGCGGCAGCGGGCCCTCGGACGCATCGACGAGCAGCATGACGCCGTCGACCATCGACAGCGTGCGCTCGACCTCGCCGCCGAAATCGGCGTGGCCCGGCGTGTCCACGATGTTGATGAGGTGCGCGCCGTAATGGACGGCCGTGTTTTTCGCGAGGATCGTGATCCCACGCTCGCGTTCGAGCTCGTTCGAATCCATCACCCGCTCGGCGACGCGCTCGTTGGCCCGGAAGATGCCGCTCTGGTGGAGCAGAGCATCGACCAGCGTGGTTTTCCCGTGGTCCACGTGGGCAATGATGGACACGTTGCGCGTGGCCGGGTTGGCGATCTCCTGCGCGGTCGAAAGCGATCGAGACATCTTCCCAGTATACCGTGTTCACGCACACCGAGGACCTCGAGTGCCCTTGAGGTCCAGGACCTCGAGTGCTTTTGAGACCCAGGACTTCGAGTGCTTTTCAGGCCCAGGACCTCGGGCGCCTTTGAGGTCCAGGACCTCGGGCGCTTTTCACGCCCAGGACCTCGATCCCTCTGAATTATGATCGTTCCGGTCCCGAAAGGAGCGCAATGTCCGTCCAGATGTCCGAGCGCCGATCGGCGCTCGCGAAGATCGTCGCTGCGGGTCTCGGTCTCATTACGGCGGGCCTCGCCGGCCTCGTCGGGCTGGTCGCGGCGCCCAGCATGACGCGACCGGCTCGCCGGTGGCGGAAGGCTGCGTCGGTGCTCGATCTCCCTCCGGACCGGCCGATGGCCGCGGTGCTGGCCGAACGGCAGGCCGACGGCTGGTATCAGACCCGCAAGCAGACGATCGTCTTCATCGATCGCGAAGGCGACGGGTATCGCGCGCTGTCGGCGACCTGCGCGCACCTCGGATGTCGCGTCAAGTGGGACGACACGAAAAAGCAATTCCTCTGTCCGTGTCACGGCGGTGTGTACGACCGTGAAGGCAGAGTCCTCGCCGGTCCGCCGCCGGCGCCGCTCGAACGCTACGCGGTTCGGATCAACGCCCAGACCTCCGACGTCGAGGTCGAGCTGTGAGACGTCTGGCACAGGCGCTCGCGGCCTGGCTGGAAGACCGGACAGGCTATCGCGCGATCCGCCGGCACCTGCTGGACGAGCCGCTGCCCGCCGGCACGGGCTGGTGGTTCACGCTCGGCAGCGTGCTCCTGTTCGGCCTGGGGCTCCAGGTCGCGACGGGGATCGGCCTCGCGCTCTACTACGCACCCACGCCGGACCATGCCTGGGACAGCGTGCGATACATCACGACGAATGTTCGCGGCGGCTCGTTTCTCCGCGGACTCCACCACTGGGGCGCGTCGATCGTCGTCATTGCCGCGGTGGCGCATCTGGTCCGCGTCGTGGTCTTCGGGAGCTATCGAAAACCGCGCGAGCTCAACTGGATCATCGGGCTCGCGCTGCTGCTCGTCATCCTCGCCTTCGGGCTGACCGGCTACCTGCTGCCGTGGGACCAGCGCGCGTACTGGGCGACGGTCGTCACGATCAACATCTCGCGATTGACGCCAGTCATGGGCGACTGGGTGGCGGCCCTCATGCAGGGCGGCGCCGAGGTCGGCGCGCTCACGCTGACGCGCTGGTACACCGTCCACGTGATGGTTCTGCCCGTCGTGTTGCTCGGGCTGGTCGTCGTGCACCTGTATCTGATGCGCCGGCACGGGATCTCCGGGCCCGTGACCCCGCGGGTCGGCTCGTCGCAGATGTTCTTTCCGCATCAGGCTGCGCGCGATCTGACGATGGCCGCCATCGTCGGCGTCCTTGTCGCCGCGCTCGCGTTGAAAGGGGCGCCGGCGCTCGAGCCGCCCGCCGATCCGACGTCGAGCGATTACGTTCCGCGGCCCGAGTGGTACTTCCTGGGTCTGTTCCAGGTGCTGAAGTACTTTCCCGGCCGGCTCGAGATCGTGGGCGCGCTCGTCATTCCGGGACTCGCCGTCCTGTTCCTCGCGCTGCTGCCGTGGATCGATCGCGGCAAGAGCCGCGAGCCGCGTCATCGCCGCTTCGTGCTGAGCATCTTCATGGCCGGGCTGGCCGCGGTCGCGACGCTGACGACGCTGGGCGCCCTGGACCGGCCGGCTCAGAGCGGCGGACAGTGGAACATCCGGGAGCAGGCCGGCGCCGCGCTGGTCGAGTCGAGCGAACGCTGCACCAGGTGTCACGGTCCGGACAAGATCGCCCCGCCGGTCGAGGCCGGGCGCATCACACAAACGGCCAGCTGGCTGGATGCCCATGTGGCCGATCCCGACATGATCGCGCCCGGTCTGCGCGAGCCGCCGGAGACCGACGAAGCCGAGACGTCGGCCATCCGCGCCGCGCTCGCGCGCATGCGCGCCGGCCGTCCGCCGGCCCTCGATCCGGCGACGAGACACGTGTATCTGCTCGTCAACCAGCGCTGCCTGAGCTGTCACACCATCGACGGCGTCGGCGGCAAGGACGGGCCGAACCTGTCCAAGGCCGGCGAGAAGCTCGATCCGGGAGAAATCGAACGACGCATCATCGATCCGACCGCCATCCAGCTCGATGCGGAGATGCCCGCGCTCGGCGACAAGATCTCGCCGGAAGACATCCGCGCGATCGCGCAATGGCTGGGCAAGAGAAAGTGACGTAGACCGCTGCGGTCCCGCACCGTTACCGGCGCCTGAGCCGGAGCTCGATGGCGTCGCCGCCTTCCTGGCGCGCGCTCGTCGACGCGGACGAGTCCAGGCCACTAGAATGAGCCGCGGTGAATCCGACGCTGCGCCTTCGGCTGCTGGTGCTGCTGCTTCGCGTGGGTGGCGGCGTGACCGTGACGGCATTTCTCGCGATGTTGCTTCCCGTCGACTGGATGGCGGCAGTGCACAGCCGGCTGGGGCTCGGAGAGTTTCCGCGGCTGCCGGTCGTCGACTACCGGGCCCGTTCGATCGCCGCGCTGTACGGGTTCCACGGGGTGCTGCTGCTCCTCGTGTCGCGCGATCCCGTGCGGCACCGCAGCATCGTGTGGTTCATCGCGTTCATGAACATCGCGTTCGGTCTCATGCTCATCGCGATCGATCTGCACGCGGGGATGCCGTGGCTCTGGACGCTCGCCGAAGGACCGCCCATCGTGGTGTTCGGGGTCATCCTCGGCGTCCTGGTTCAATCGCTCCCGGCAGCCCGCGCGCGGGAAGCCTGAGGACTTCATGGCCGCGACATCGCTCAACCTCGCGCATCTCGTCGACCATCAGGCCACACTGACGCCGGACCGGCCCGCCGTCGTGATGCGGCCGTGGGTCTTCACGTACGGTCAGCTTGACGCGCTCGCGAGCCAGGTCGCGGCGGGGCTGACGGCCCTCGGTCTCGGGCCGGGCGATCACATCGCGCTCTCATGCCCGAACACGCCGCACTTTCCGATCGCGTACTACGGGATTCTGAAGATGGGCGGCGTGGTCGTGCCGCTGAACGTCCTGCTGAAGCCGCGCGAGATCGCGTATCACCTGAACGACAGCGACGCGAGAGCGCTGCTGGTCTTCGAGGGCACACCAGAACTGCCGCTTGCGCACATGGCTCGAGCCGCGTGCGACGAAGTGCCGGCCTGCCGCCATCTCGTCGTGATGACCGTGGATCCGAAGACGCCGAGCCCCGTCGATCGTTCGGTCACGCTTGGGCAGATCATTCACGGCCAGCCGCCGTCATTCATGACGCACGCGTCGGCGCCGGACGATACGGCCGTGATTCTGTACACGTCCGGCACGACCGGCCAGGCGAAAGGCGCGGAGCTCACGCATTTGAACATGACGTTGAACGCCATGGCGTCGCGCGACATGTTCACGCCCGCGCTCGATCACGGCGTGGATGCGCGGAACGTGTCGCTCGTCACGGTGCCGCTCTTTCATTCGACGGGACAGACCGCGCAGATGAATGCCGGCATCTCCGGTGGCTGGACGATCGTGCTGCTGCCGAAGTTCGACGCCGCCGCGGTCCTGCGCGCGTTCCAGGAAGAGCGCGTGAACTGCTGGATCGGCGTGCCGACGATGTACTGGGCGCTGCTGCAGCATGCCCGGCAGCAGCAGATCGACGTCTCGCGGACTGCCGCGTCACTGAGATGCTGCGTCTCGGGCGGCGCGCCGATGCCGCTGGCCGTCCTCCAGGACTTCGAGAACGACGTTCAACGTCCGCGTGCTGGAGGGGTACGGCCTCTCGGAGACGTCACCCGTGGCCTGTTTCAACCAGCTGCACCGGCCGTCGAAGCCCGGGACCGTCGGGCTGCCGATCGTCGCGTGCCAGGTGCAGGTCGTCGACGAGCAGGACCGCCCGCTGCCGGCCGGGCAGCGGGGCGAAATCGTCATCCGCGGACACAACGTGATGAAGGGCTACTACAAGCGCCCGGCCGAGACCGCAGAGGCGCTTCGCGGCGGCTGGTTTCACACGGGCGATGTCGGCGTGATCGACGAGGACGGGTATGTCTCGATCGTCGATCGCACGAAGGACATGCTCATCCGCGGCGGGACCAACGTCTACCCTCGGGAGATCGAGGAAGTGCTGATGACGCATCCAGCGGTGTCACAGGCGGCGGTCATCGGGGTCCCCGACGAGCGGCTCGGCGAGGAGGTCAAAGCGTTCGTCGTTCTGAAGCCCGGCGCGTCGCTCACCCCGGATGAGCTCATCGTCTGGAGCCGGGAGCAGCTCGCCGCGTTCAAGTATCCACGCTCGGTCGAGATCAGGGACTCGCTCCCGATGGGCCCGACGGGAAAGATCCTAAAGAGAGCGTTGAAGTAGCCGCTGCGCGTTTCCTCCGAGAATGCCAGCCCGCGCCTCTTCCGGGATCGGCAGGCTCGCGGAGCGCCTGCAGCATGAGCGGAATGCTCCCGATCATGTGAGGGTAGTCGCTGCCCGCGAGGATCTTGTCGGGCCCCGCGAAGTCGATGGCGAGCTTCAGCGGACCGGCGGCAAAGTTGACCGTGTCGTACCAGAAATGCCGTTTGAGGTACGCCGTCGGCGGCTCGTCGATGTGCGCGCGGCACTCTTTGAACGCGCGCCACCCGCGATCGAGGCGCTCGGCGAGGTAAGGGATCGTCCCGCCCAGATGACCGAGCACCCAGCGGATGCGCGGGTGCCGTTTCGCGACGCCGCTGAAGACGAGCTTCGAGGCGGCGAGCGTCGTGTCGAAGAGAAACCCGTTCAATGGCAGCAGCCAGTAGTCCCGCATGGCCTCGACGCCGACAGGGTACGTCGGGTGAATCATGAGCACCGCGTCGCGATCGTTCGCGGCTTCGTACAGCGGCCAGAACTGCGCGTCGTCCAGGCCTGTGCCGTTCACATTGCCGAAGAGCATCGCGCCCGGCAGTCGCAGTTCGTCCATCGCGCGGACGAGCTCGGTCACCGAGGCTTTTGGATCGCAGAGCGGGAGCGTCGCGAGCGGCAGGAATCTGGCCGGCCGATCCGACCGCACGCGCGCGAAGGCGTCGTTCGTGATCGCGGCGAGCTTCGTCGCGACCGCCGGCGGGTCCACGTGCGTCCCGGGGGTCGTGAGTGTGATGACCTGCATGGTCACGCCCTGCTCGTCGAGCACCGTTTGGCGGTACGCGATATCACGGTGCCCGCGGACCATGACGTTGTAGTCGCCGGGATAGTGCACGATCGGATTGCCGTCCGCGTCGTGGGTGATTCGCAGCGTGCTGCCGGACGGACCGAGCGCGTCGAGGTATTCCGGCGGGTAATAGTGATTGTGAAAGTCGATGATCATCGTCGCGACCAGAGAAGGTACACCGGGAGCCCGGCCAATACCATCCCCAGTCCGATGACGCTGTCGCGCGGGACGGCGAGGATCTGCATCACGACGACGACGGCCGACGCGGCGATGAATACGATCGGCACGACCGGATAGCCCCAGAGCCGGTACGCGGGGCGGTAGTCGGCGCGGCGACGCAGCAGAAGGAGTCCCGCCGCCATCGCCGCGAAGAAGATCCACTCGGTGTAAATGACGCGCGAGAAGAGTGCGCCATAGGTGTTGGTCGACGCCAGCACCGACGCCCAGATGGCCTGCACGACGATCGCGCGATGCGGCGTCGCGAAGGTCGGGTGCACCGCGCCAAGCCAGCGGAAAATCGTGCCGTCCTGCGCCATCTGGTAGTAGACGCGCGGGCCGACGAGGATGATGCCGTTCGCGGCGCCGAACGTCGAGATCATCACGAGCGCGGCCATCATCGACGCGCCGCCGCCGCCGAAGAGCACGTCGGCGGCATCGGCTGCCACGTGAGAGGACGCGCGCACGGCCTCGAGCGGCAGCAGCTTGAGGTAGATCGCATTCAGGCCCGCATAACAGGCCGTGACGACGAGCGTGCCGATGAGCAGCGCGCGTGGGACGGTCTGCGCCGCGTCCCTGGTCTCCCCGGACGTGTACGTCACCATGTGCCATCCGCCGTAGGCGAACAGACCCGCGGCCATGGCGAGGACGAACCCGTTGGCGGTCACGGTGCCCGCCGCAGTCGCGACGTTTGCCGCTGGAGCGCCGCTCCAGACGAGACCGGCGATCACGATGACGGCGATGGCGCCGACCTTGGCCGTCGTGAACAGGTTCTGCACCAGCCCGCCGCGCCGGACCCCGAGGTAGTTGATCGCCGAGAGAATCAGGATCAACAGCACCGCCGTCAGCCGAAGCCCGGCGGTGCTCATCTCGATGAACACGCCGAGGTACCGCGCGAAGATCGTGGCGATGGCCGCGATGATGCCCGTGTGCATGACCCAGAACATCGCCCAGCCCCAGAGAAATCCGACCGCCGGCGAATAGGCCTCACGGAGGAATACATACACGCCGCCCGTCTGTGGAAACGCCGACGCGAGCTCGGCGCACACGAGCGCGCCGAAGAGCGTCAGCACGCCCGCCGCGAGCCACACGAACACGATGCCCATGACCGACGGCATCTGCCGGGTGATCTCGGACGGCTGGACGAAGATGGACGCGCCGATGATCGTGCCCACCACCATCGCAGTGGCATGCGTCAGGCCGAGCGAGCCGGGGCGCAGGTTGGACACGGGCGGCACAGAATAACAGCAAGTAGCATCGATCCATCGATCCATCGATCCAATGAAACCTTCCTGACTTCGCTTGCCGCACTGTCGCCCTTTGACGCGGCAAGAAGAGTCTTGGCAAGGATGTTCATGAAGCTCTTAACTGGATCGATGGATCGATGCTCCTTGTGCCCAGTGCCTACAGAGGTCAGGTTTACTTTGTCGAGAACTCATAGCAGCCCGGCGTGACGAGCACGCGATCGCGTGAGGCGAAGAACAGGCTCGACGCGGCGATGGCGCCGGTCGCGTAGAACTGGATCGTTCGGGCTTTTTCGCCGTTGCCGTCGTAGACGTACGTGAACGGCGTGATGAGCGAGATCCAGACCCGGCCCGACGAGTCGACCGCGGCCGTCCGGACGAGCGGCGCCACGAGCGGCAGGGAGCCCGACGAGCCCGCCTCGGTGGTCCGGCGCGGCCAGGTGGTCGGCAGCGCACGGATGTGTTCGTCGAGCTCGACGCCCTCGACATGCCGCTCGTACACGAGCGCGCCCTTCGCGTCGTACTTGCGGATCATCGGACGCCCGGTCTGGAACACGAAGTAGAACCCGCCGCGCGGATCGGCCAGCGGCAGGCCGATGTTGAGCGCGAGATGCAGCTCGCGATCGGCTTCATGTCCCGTCGGCCGCAGCGTGCCGATGTGCCGGACCACGGCGCCCTGCGCGTCGATCTCGGAGAACAGGCCGCCGCCTTCCGGCTGGCTGACGAGAAACGTCTTGCCGGTGAACGTCATCGAGCCGACGCCGTTCAGCACGAGCGGGCCTACGACGAGCCGCGGCGCGACTCGGCTGGGCAGGTAGAAGCCGCCCAGGAACGATCCCGCCAGGTTGAAGAACTGGATCCGCTCCTGGCCTTTCGGCGCATCGGCGACCGCGATGATGTCGTCTGCGCTCACCGCCAGCGCCGCCGGCCGCAGGACGCGTCCCTCCTCGAATCCCACCTGGAGAATCGTGCGGACCGTCGTCTTCTTCGCGTTGATGCCGTACAGCGTGTGATTGCGCCGATCGAGCACGACGAAGTCGCCCGACGTGGCCTCGGCGAATCCGACCGGCTCATGGAACTGGTTGACGATGTCGGCGGGCAGGCCGCCAATCGCTTTCAGCGTCTGGACGTCGGAGGACGCGGCCGTGACACCTGCGGCCCGCTGGTGCGGAGCGCGGGCCGCAGCCCGGGGCGTGGGGGTGGGGCCCCACGCCATTGAAAACACTGCCGCGACGGTCAGGACGACAAGCGGCCAGGCGCGCTTCGTATCAGTACCTTGCCGTTTCCAGCACTGCGGCCAGCACACTCGCCGAGCCCGGCAGGATGACTTCCTCGAGGTCCGGATAGTAGGCGACCGGCGTGTCCATCGCCCCAACCCGCCGCACCGGCGCGTCGAGGTACTCGAACAGGTCGCTTGCCACGCGCGCCGCGAGCTCCGCGCCGAACCCGCAGGTGAGCTGATCCTCGTGCGCCACGACGATGCGGTTCGTTTTCTTCACTGCGTCGGCAATCGCCTTCCAGTCGAACGGCATGATCGTGCGCAGGTCGATGACCATCACGCTCACGCCTTCCTTTTCGGCCTGCTGCGCGGCAAGGAGCGATCGCTGCACCAGCGCGCCCCAGGTGACGACGACGACGTCGGTGCCTTCGCGCCGCGTCGCCGACTTGCCGAACGGAATCATGTAGCCCGCGCCGGGATAGGGCGCTTTGTTGTAGGTCTGCCGGTACAGATGCTTGTGCTCCATGAAGAGCACGGGGTCGTCGCAGCGAATCGCGGTCCGCAGCAGCCCGGCGGCGTCCTGCGCGTTCGACGGGTACGCAATGCGAATGCCGGGGCAGTGCGCGAAGATGCTCTCGCCCGACTGGCTGTGGTACGGCGCGCCACCGCGCAGGTAGCCGCCGCTCGCGACGCGAATGACCATCGGACACGAGAAGTTGTTGCTCGACCGGTACCGCAGCATCGACATCTCGTCGCGAAGCTGCATCATCGCCGGCCAGATGTAGTCGAAGAACTGGATCTCGACGACCGGCTTCAGGCCGCGCGTGGCCATCCCGACGCCGCGCCCGATGATGCTCGCTTCGGCGAGCGCCGAGTTGAACACGCGGTCGGACCCGAACATCTTCTGCAGGCCGTGCGTCACCTTGAAGACGCCGCCCTTGCCCTGCACCTCGCTGAGATTGGCCTCGTGCGTCGCGTCGGCGACGTCCTCGCCGAAGACCACGATCCGCGGGTTGGCGGCCATCTCGTCCTTCAGCGTGCGGTTGATGGCCGACACCATCGTGTCCGGCTTGCCCTCCACCTGCGGCTCGGTATCGAACGCGGACGTCGACGGGTCGACGTCGGGGGAGTACACCCACAGGCCCGCCGTCTCCTTGCCGGGCTTCGGCGCTTTGATGGCCGCGTCGGCCGCTTCGCTCACTTCGCGGCTGACGTCGCGCGCGATTTCCTCGAGGTCCGCGTCGGTGGCCAGACCCTCGGACTTGAGCAAGTCCGCGAACCGGGTCAGCGGATCTCGCGTCGCTTCCTCGGCGCGCTCGGCGGGCGTCTTGTACAGCCGCTCGTCGTCTGAAAGCGAGTGCGAGTACGGCCGGATGGTCTTCGCGTGAACGAAGACGGGCGAGCGCCGCTCCCGGCAGTACGCGACCGCCTGCTTCATCGTCCGGAAACTTTCGAGGACGTCGGTGCCGTCGCACCGATAGACCTGGAGGCCCGGGAACGCCTCGGCGATCTTCGAGATGTCGCCGCCGGGCGTCTGGACTTCGACCGGCACCGAGATCGCGTAGCCGTTGTCCTCGACGAGGAACACGACGGGCACCTGGCGAACGCAGGCGGTGCTCAGGGATTCCCAGAACTCGCCCTCGCTCGTCGTGCCGTCTCCAAGCGACACGTACACGACCTCGTCGCGCTTGAACCTCGACTCGCGATCCGGAATGTCCTTCAAGCGGCTGTACAGCATTCCGGCCTCGGAGCACCCCACGGCCTGAAGGCACTGCGTGCCGGTCGGGCTCGACTGCGAGACGATGTTGAGCCTTTTGTGGCCCCAGTGGGACGGCATCTGCCGGCCGCCGCTGGCCGGATCGTCCTTCGCGCCGACGGCGCTCAGGAACATCTCGTACGGGGTCACGCCGAGTGTGAGGCAGAGCGCGCGGTCCCGGTAGTGCGGGTAGAACCAGTCGTAGCCGCCTTTGAGCACGAGCCCGGCGGCGACCAGAATCGCCTCGTGGCCCGCGCCGCTGATCTGGAAGAAGATGAGGCTCTGGTTCTTGAGCTGGATCTCTTTGTCGTCGATGCGCCGCGAGAGCAGCATCGTGCGGTAAATCGTCAGCAGTTCGTCGCGCGAGAACCCCTCGAACGAGGCCGTCTGAGTGGAGGAGGCCCGCGGCTCTGGCTTGGTCTTGGCGCGGCCGTTCGAGAGAGCGGTCGTTTTCATCGTACAGGACCTCGTTCGAGCGTCGCGCTGACCGCGCAACCGGTCGATTATACTCCGGAGAACTTGGCCAAGACCCGCCGCGCCGCGCTCTATCGGTGGGCCGATCTGCCGCTCGAAAAGGTCACGGAAATGGTCGCGCGCAAGGAGATTGCGGGCGCCGATCAGACCATCGCGCAGGCGTATCTCAAGAAGGGCGCGCTCGTTCCGCTGCACACGCATGGCGGCGAGCAATGGATCTACGTTCTGCAAGGGGCGCTCGCGGCCGTCGTCGACGGCGAGCGCGTCACCGTGCGCGAAGGCGAGGTGCTGCAAGTGCCGGCCGGCTGCGCGCATCAGGCTGAAGCGCTCGACGACACGTTCGTGCTCGACATCCGGGGCTCGGAGGTTGCGCGGCCGTAGAAGAAAGACCAATTAACAACGAACCATCGAGCCATCGATCGAAATTGAAAGACCGCTTGTCGCTACTAAAGTTGATCGCCGCCAGCCGAGCGTAGCGAGGCGTCGGCGGCGCCGCGAGCGGGGGTGGGGCCCCGCGAGCAACTAAAGAAGAGGACACATGAACCTCATCATCGTTCTCGTAGTTCTTGCCCTGATCGTGCTGTGGGTCATCGGCATGTACAACCGTCTCGTCAACCTGCGCAACCAGAAGGAGAACGGCTGGCGGCAGATCGACGTCCAGCTCAAGCGGCGGCACGATCTGATTCCGAACCTGGTGAACACCGTCAAGGGCGCGATGGAATTCGAGCGCGACACGTTGACGGCGGTGATGGAGGCGCGCGCGAAGGCGATGGCCGCCGCGGGTCCGGCCGACGCGAGCCGCAAGGAAGGGGAGCTGACCCAGGCGCTCGGGCGCCTGTTCGCCGTGGCCGAGAACTACCCCCAGCTCAAAGCCAACGAGAACGTGAAGATGCTCCAGGAAGAACTGTCGTCAACGGAGAACAAGGTCGGGTTCGCGCGGCAGTTCTACAACGACATCGCGACCAAGTACAACATCGCGCGCGAGACGTTTCCGTCCAATCTCCTCGCCGGACCATTCGGGTTCGGCCCCGCCGAGCTGTACGAGCTCACCGACGCGGCCGAGCGGCAGGTCCCGACCGTCGATCTGTCGATGAAGCGTCAGTGACCGTTCCGCCGTGAATCTGCTCGAGCAACAGCGGGCGAATCGCCGCCGTACGTGGGTGGTGATGACGCTGTTCGTCCTGTTTCTTGCGATCATCGGCTCCGGTCTCGATCTGTTCATCCTCGGCGGCGGCGAAACGTACCTGCCGATCGCCACGGCGGTGGCCGTCGCCCTCGGCGGAGGTCAGGCCTGGTGGAGCCTGCGGCGCGGCGACCAGGCCGTGCTCAAGGCGACGGCCGCCGAGCCTGTCGAGGCGCTCATCAGCGCCGCGGCGACCGACGACGACCGTCTGCCGCTCGTCCAGTTCCAGAACGTCGTCGAAGAAATGGCGATCGCGTCCGGTCTGCCGAAGCCGCGCGCCTACCTGATCCCCGACGACGATCCGAACGCACTGGCGACGGGCCGCGATCCGGAGCACGCGACGATTGCCGTCACGCGCGGGTTGCTCAGAACGCTCAGCCGCGAAGAGCTTCAGGGCGTCGTCGCGCACGAGATGGCCCACATTCGCAATCTGGACATCCGGCTGATGACGGTGGTCGCTGCGCTCGTCGGCGCGGTGTTGCTGCTCGCCGACTGGACCGCCCGCTCGATGCGATTCGGCGGCAGCCGATCGCGCAGCTCGAGCCGAAGCAAGAACGGCAACGCCGCCGGCCTTCTGTTCTTCGTGGTGTGGATTGTGGCGATCATGCTGGCGCCGTTCATCGGCCAGATGCTGGCGATGGCCGTCTCACGGCAGCGCGAGTATCTGGCCGATGCGACCGCGGCCGAGCTCACGCGCAACCCGCTCGCGCTGGCGACGGCGCTCGAGCGCATCGAAGCCGCCGGCGCGCCGACGCCGTCCGTCAAGCGCGGATCGGCGCATCTCTGCATCGCCGACCCGCTCGGCCGCCGGATTGACAATCGCGAGGGCGCCTGGGCGGATCTGTGGGCGACGCATCCGCCCATGCACAAGCGCATTGCGGCGCTGCGCGCGATGGCCTTCAGCGGTGCCGGCACTGCCTCTCAGAACGATCACCATGAAGGCTGGAGCACCTGAAGCCTTTCGATCGAACAGTTCCTCAGACAAGCGATCTTTCCCAAAAGCCTCTTCACGTCTTCATCCTTCATGGTGAGCTCTTGGTGCTCTCGAGTCTTACCGGAATCAGGTGCGTCATCCACGCGAACACTCCGAGGTTGATGAACGACGCGATGACCGTGAGATCGATCCCGGTCCAACGCCTGTTGATGATGGGTCCCCAGCCGTCGCTCAGGCCGTAGAAGATGTACATGTTGAACGCCGTGATGATCGACACCGCCCAGAACGCGGCTCGATACTGGCGCGACAGGCCGGCGGCCACGGCGAGCATCGGGACCGCGAGGTACAGATGGTTCTCGTGGACCTGCGCGGCGAACATCGTGTACGCGAAGACCGACCAGCCGGCGACGAACGCCCAGCCCGCGAGCGGACGGCCATTGCGCGACTGCCAGAGCGCCCACGCGAGCAGCGCGATCACGATGGCCGCGCCCGTCAGCTTCGCGTTGGGATAGCCAAGTTCCATGAAGCGGCTGGTGCCGAGAATCCTCACCGGCGCCGAGAACGCCGTGAACCAGCCGAGATCCAGCGTGTAGAGCGAACGGACCAGCCACGTCACGATCCACCAGGCATTGAGCGCCTGGCCCGAGAGCATGTCGTGCGCGCCGAGACGGCTGATGGCCTGCACCATGTTGGGCCAGGCGCCGCGGGCGACGATCGGCAGCAGGATCAGCGCGGTCGCCACCGCGTTGCCCACCGCGAACCGCACGAACGCCGTGCGCATCGAGGCCTGGTCTCGCAGCAGGACCGCCAGCAGGATGACCGGCGCGACGAACAGCGCCTGCGCCTTGGTCAACACCGCCGCCGCGAGAAGCGCACCCGCGAGCGCAGGGAACCCGAGGCCGGCAGCCACCAGGGCCAGCGCGCCAGGCACGGCCATCTGCGCGTCGAGGTAGCCGAGCGCCGCGCCGTTCAGCACGATGGCGGGATTCAGCCAGAACGCGAGCGCGATCCATCGGGCGGCGCCCTCGCCGAGCGACTGACGCCCCCAGAAGAGCATGGCCGCGACAAAAAGAATCTCCGCCAGCAGCCCGGGACTCTTGATGAGTACCGTGAGCAGGACGGAGTCCTTGAACGTGGGATCGATTGCGCGGTACACGCGCCCGGCGGCCCCGATCTCGTACAGCGCGAGCGGCGGATACTCCGTCGTGCCGGCGATGTCCTGCCAATGAAGCAGGCGGCGTTCGGGCGGGTTGCCTCCGACGCCGTACAGACTCGTGGCGTCGAACGAGCCGGTGAAGCTCAATGTTTTCCAGGAGCCGACGTCAGGACTGCCGGGGAGCGGCAACAGCAGGGCGCGAAGAATCGCGCCGAGAACGAGACCGAGCCAGAGCTGCCGGACCGACGGGCCGGCGGTCAGTGCACTCGATTTTTCCAATCGTCACCCCGGCCGCCCTGGTGGACGTTGAAGCGGCGCCGCATCCGCTCCATGCGCCAGCGGGTCAGACGGTACTTGATCTCGAGATTCAGATTCTTCGGGCCCTTGAGGTAGATCCAGCCGACGAACAGCCCTGCCAGGTGCGTCGCTTCCGCCACCGATCCGTTGCGGCCGCTCACAGCCGAGAGGAACGAGATGGCGCCCATGAGGAACGCCGCCACGCGCGCCGGCATCGGGAAGAAGAGCATGAACAGGATCATGCGGTGCGGGAACAGAATCGCCCAGGCGAGCAGTAGCGCGTAGATCGCGCCAGAGGCGCCGATCGTCGCAGACGCATAGATCGCCTGCGTCGAAGCGAAGGGCAGGAACGACACGATCACCGTCGCGATCCCAGCGCCGATGCCCGTCACGAAGTAGTACTTCATGAACGCCGTCGTGCCCCACCGGCGCTCGAGCTCCGTGCCGAACATCCAGAGCGACAGCATGTTGAACAGGATGTGGAAGAACCCGCTCGGATCGTGGATGAAGAGGTACGTGCCAAGCTGCCAGAAGCGGCCCTGTTCGAGCACCGCCTGCGGGGACAGCCCGAACAGACCGACCATGACCGCCGGCGCGACGAAGGTGATCAGGAACGCGCCCGCGTTCGCGAAGACGAGCGCCTTGACCGCGGGCGTCATCGGGCCGGGGCCAAACGACATCGTCACGTTCGACGACGGGTAGCGAGCCACAGATTGGATGCTAACAGATCAGCCCTTGAGGCGGGCGAGAACCCGTCCCAGCGCAAGCCGGAATTCGTCGATGCGCAGCAGGTGCGCCGCGAGCGCGAGCACGGCCAGTGAGATCGCGATCGTCCCGCCGACGCGCACCAGTTGTGGCACAAACCGCTGGCTCGGCCAGGAGGCGGCCAGCCAGGCGTGCATGAAGTACGCCGCCACGCCCATGACCGCCGCGGCGACCGTGATCTTGGCGAGCGCCGGAAGCACGCGCGCGCCGTCGAGGCCGCCCAGCCGCTTCGAGAGCAGCCACAGGAGCAGACCGGCATTGATGCAGGCCGCGATGGCCGTGCCCAGCGCGAGGCCGCGAAAGCCCATCACCGAATGGAGCCACAGGTTCAAGCCGAGGTTGAGGACGATGCTGAGGACGCTGACGAGCACCGGCGTCCTCGTATCCTGCAACGAGTAGAAGCTCGGCGACGCGATCTTGACGATCGAGTAGCCGAGCACGCCCGGAGCGTAGAAGAACAACGCGCCGGCGACGAGCGCAGTGGACGCGGGCAGGAACTGCCCACGCTCGAAGATCAGCCGCACGATCGGCTCAGCGAGCACCATCAGGCCGACGGTCGCAGGGACACAGAGCATGAACATCAGCCGGAGACCGGACGACACGGTCGCCCGCATGTGATCGTGCGCGCCCATCGACGCCTGCCGCGCCAGATCGGGCAGCACGGCTGTCGCGACCGACACGCCGAAGATGCCGATCGGCATGTACATCAACCGGAACGCGTATCCGAGCGCCGACGCGGCGCCGTCCTCCGCCGTCGCGAGCCAGGTGTTGACCAGCAGGTTGATCTGCGCCGCCGCGACGCCCAGCATCGCGGGACCCATCAGCACGAGGATCTCTCGCAGGCCGGAATCGTGCCGATCCAGGATCCACTGATGCCGATAGCCTTCCGCGCGAAGCGCAGGCCACTGAATCGCGATCTGCGCCACGCCGCCGAGCAGCATCCCGGCCGAGAGCGCCATCACGGGCTCCATGCCCATCCTGCGGAGCACGGGTACGAGAATCACCATGCACAGGATGAACACGATGTTGTACGTGACCGGCGAGAGTGCCGGGATCAGGAACCGGCGCAGCGAGTTCAGCATGCCCATCAGCGCCGCGGCAATCGCGACGAGCAGCAGGAACGGCATGTTCACGCGCGCGAGCTCGGCCGTGAGCCGGAGTTTCTCCGGCGTGTCCGCGTACTCGGCGGCGTAGAACCGCGTCAGCGGATCGACGAAGATCATGGCGACGACCACGACGGCGCCCGTGATCAGCGCGAGGGCATTGATGACCTGTGAACCGAGGCGCCACGCGGCCTCGCGCCCGTCCCTCGTGAAATGGCGCGTGAAGATCGGGACGAATGCGGCGCTCATCGCGCCTTCGGCGAAGAGGTCGCGCAGGAGCGTCGGCAGGCGTGTGGCGACGACGAACGCGTCAGCGGCGGCGCTGGTGCCGAAGAACGCGCCCTGCACGACGTCCCTGACGAGCCCGAGCACGCGGCTGGTGAGCGTGGCCAGGCCGATGAGTCCGGCCGACCGGGCGAGCCGTTCGCTCATCGCCCGTCACGCGACGCGAACGGCCGCCGGGGCGTGACGAAATGCTGTGATTCGGGGGTAGGCGCCGAGGCGGCGCAATCAGGCCTGGCCACCGGCGGTCCCTCAAAAAGAAGGGGCCTCAACCCCTGCGGTTGAGGCCCCTGCCCGGAGGATGGATGAGAGGCTCTTTGCGTGCCTTTCAATAATCTTAGACGGGAGCTCATCGCGAAAAGTTTGCTACCCGGCCAGTCGTTTTTTGACCGCGTCGCTCACGAGACGCCCGTCCACGGTGAGTCCGCCAAGGCGCCCCATGGCGGCCTTCATGACCTTGCCCATGTCCTTGGGGCCTGAGGCTCCCGTCTCTATGACAGCAGCGTCAATCGCCTGCGCGATGGCGGCCTCATCGGCCGCGGGCGGCAGGTAGCGCTGCAGGAAGGCCGCTTCCGCCTGTTCGCGATCGACCAGATCCTGCCGGCCGCCGGCTTTGAACTGCTCGATGGAATCGCGCCGCTGCTTGACGAGCGCGTTGACCACCTGCAGTGATTCGGCCTCGTCGAGCGCCCGGCCCTTTTCGACTTCCTTGTTCATCATCGCGGCCTTGAGCATGCGGAGCGGCGCGAGCGCGGCCTGGTCCTTCTGCCGCATCGCGTCAGCGATGTCGCGGGTCACTTGCTCGAGCAGGGAAGCCATGCCGTGTCCTCAGTCCTGGGCCCCGGTCAGGCCCGGGCAATCCACGCCAACAAGCTTACCCCGGCCTGCCATGCGGACCATGCGGCGATGAGCGCGACCGCGATCCGCAGCCATCCGCCGCGCCGCCAGCCGTACGCGAATCCCAGAGCGGCAAGGACCGCTATGGCCGGCAGCGCTGCGAGGGCGTGGCGCAGGTCGACCGGGGTGATGATGCCGATGATCTGGAACAGCAGGGCCGCAGCGAGCCACATGGCGACAGCCATGCCGGCGATCGGGCCTGTTCGCCGGCGCGTGAGATCGATCGCGCCCGCGACGGCCAGCGCCATGAGCGCCCATCCGTAACTGAGCTGCAGGACGCGCGGCACGTCGAGCAGGCGAACGAGCGGCGTACGATCGCCTGCCGCTGCCGCCGCCTGTCCCGTTTCGGCGGTGATTCTCGCGAAGGCGTCGCGATACACGCTCATGAAATGCGCGTAGTACACCGTGACGGCGATCGCCACGGCGACGGCGGTGGCCGCCAGGAGCACGAGGCCCGCGCGAGACGCACGACCTGACCCGACCACGAGCGCGAGCCCCAGAAAGACCAGTTGCGTCGTGAGCACCGCGAACGTGCTCGTGTGAGAGAGGAACGCCAGGCACGCGAGCGCGACGAACAGCAAGAGCCGGACACGGCCATCGCCCGTGAGGCTCCGCGAGGCCACGACGAACACCATCATCGCGACTGCCTGCCCGAACATGTTCGTGAGGTTGCCCGTCGCGATGACGTTGAAGCCGAGCGGCAGCAGGTGGTACGCGACGACCGCGCCCACGGCCGCCACGTCGTCTTTCAGCCAGTCCCACACGAAGCGATAGAGCAGGGCGGCGCCGGCCGCGCTCACGGCGACGACGACGAGCCGAAGCAGCGCGGCGTTGCCCAACTCGCCCCGGACGAACCCGGAGAATGGCGCGCTCACGAGATACAGGCCGATTGGATACGGGAATTGATAGTTTCCGGGCGCGATCGACGTGAAGTAATAGTGGCCTGCAAGCACGTCCTGAAAGCGATGTGCCTGAAACACGGCGTCGCCGATGGGCATGTCCGGGTGTCCGAGGACGAGCAGTTCGAGCGCGACGACGACGAACGAGCACGCCACGGTGATGGCCGCGCCCACGTTGGCTCGCGGCAGCGCGAGTGCTGAGAGGATGGCCGCGAGGCCGGCGCCGATGAGCGGCAGGCGCCACGAGAGTGTGATGTAGGCGCCAAACCCCTGCGCCATGACGAGCCCCGCCAGCAGCGACGTCAGGACCAGCAACGTCACGGCAGCGGCCGCAGGTATGCCCAGGACGCCGACGACGGCGCCGGCTGCCGCACCGAAGACGAGCGCCGGCTGAATGCTCATCCCGGGACGAACCCATCGGCGATCGGGCTCGAGCCGGACCTCATCGACTTGCACGCCAAGCGCCCGGCTGTCGCCTGACCCTGGCACGAACGTCGGGGTGACGCGAAAGCTCACGGTGGTCGTCCGCGGCGTCTGCTGTGAGGAGGGCTCGATCCAGACTTGGTGGCTGACGTAGCCGTTCGCTGGAAGCGTCGTCCGCGAAACGCCGGCCCCATTGACGCTCGTCACGAGATCCGGCCGCGTCCCGTCGGCGCGTGACGCTGCCAGCCGGATCGTGAGCTTCCATCTGGCGCGACGATCGAGCCCCGGGAGCGCGATGCCAAACGACTCGCCCGTCCACGCATACGTCGTCCGCCCGTCCGGCGTGCGCTCGATCGGGTGAAAGCCTGAGATGACACGCGCGGGCACGTCGGCGGCGAAGTCGAGCGTGAGCGACGAGCGCCACGGATAGAGCAGCAGCGGCGCGGCGCCGCCAAGCACCAGACCGAGCGCGGCGTAGGCGAGGACGCGGATCACGTTCATCGGATTCCTCGGCGGCTCATAGACCGAGCCGCCCTACGTCCCGAGCCGCCCTACGGTGCGACGCACGCGATCGTAGACCGCATCGTAGCCCGCGTGGACGGCGGCGGGACTGAAGTGCTTGCGCACGAGGTCGAGCGTCACAGGCCTGACGCGCTGCCGACGCGCGATCGCCGTGTCCAGAGCCTCGGCCAGTCGCTCGACATTTGTCTTCGGCACGACCTTCACGTCGTCCCCGAAGATCTCGTGCAGCTCGATGCCGCCGGGGTGATCGGCGGACACCACCGGTGTGCCCGACGCGAGTGCCTCGACCGCGACCGTCGGAAGCGCTTCCAGAAGCGACGGCAGCGCGAAAACATCTGCCATGGCCGCGTACTGCGCGACGACGTCGTTGGCCACGAGGCCCGTGAACGTCACGCGGCCGGCGAGGCCCGCGTCACGCGCCTGCGTTTCGAGCGCCTCGCGCAGCGGGCCCGTGCCGCAGATGACCAGTCGAACGTCGTGCCGGCCGCGCGTCACGCGCGCGAACGCGTCGATGAGATACCGCTGACCCGCGAGCTCGTGCAGGCGCTTGACGTTCAGCACGACGATCGGCTCATTGATGCCGAGCGCAGCCCGTATCTCCGCCCGGGCCGCCGGATCGAGCGGCGCGAATGCCGAGCTGTACGCCGGATAGACGACCGACAGGCCGGCGCGATCGAGCCCGAGCTCGCGGGCGCGGTCGAGCAGCCGGCCGCTGTAGAACGTGACCTCACCCGCGCGGCGATACGCGCGGGTGAAGGGATCGATCGGCCAGCGCGGGCGGTAATGCCAGATCTCGGTGCCATAGAGCGTCAAGACGTACGGGATCGCACGACGCGCGGCCCAGGCCGCGGCGACCTCGATGATGAGCCCGTTGCTGTGCAGGTGGATGAGATCGACGTCCCGCGCCGCGTGTTCCATCGCGGCGCCGACCGCGCGCAGTTGACGGACGGTGTCGATGCGCAGGGCACGCGTCAGGCCGGAGGCCGGCTGTCTCCGCGGAATTCGCCACTCGCTCCCGGCCGAGGAGTTGACGGCTTGCCGGCCCTGAGCCGGCTCGTGCGACACGAACGTGACGACGTCCCCCCGCGTCCTGGCCCACGAGCCCAGCTCTGCAGGCAGCAATGCGTTGGCGGCCTGATCCGGGGGCAGGTGCGGCGAGACGTGGCACACGCGCATCGCCGGCGGGATCAGGCGGTGGCCCGCATGGACGGCAGGAATCGCTCGCGGAACTCGGCGAAGGCGAGCGGCACGGCGCCCAGCTCGCGCGTCGCGTATGTCAGGAAACGGCCGAGGCGCTCGAAGAAGGCATCAAGCTCGGCCTGCGTCCGGTTGTAGGGGCTGCCCCCGACGATCGCCTCGCTCGAATGAAACAGCAGGTTGAGCATCGGCGCGCCGCGGCCCACGAGTTGTCGCGCGAGCGCCATCATGTCTTCCGCCGAGCTGTACGACGGACGCAACCAGCGAACGCGCGCGACCCGCAGCAGTCGAAGCACTCGCTTCGTCGTGTACGGCCAGGGCGCGCGGCCGTACCAATGCGCGACCACCGCCGGCACACGACGATTGAGCGCGGCCGAAATCGGCAACTCCAGCAGATTGCTCGTTCCCGGCCTCGTCGCGGCGTCGTACGAAAGAAAGTAGGGGGCGAGCGGCGCATCCACGAAGTCCGGTCCGCCTTTGTGCGTCTCGAAGAACAGCGGCGCAACGGACGATTCGATCAGGTAGCCTTGCCGCTCGAGTGACGACACGTGCCTGGCCGAGAATCCAAAACGCCCGGACCGGTAGGAAACCGGCGCGACGCCGACGGCGGCGCGGATCACCCCAGTGAGTGCCGACAGCTGGGCGTCGAACTGCTCGAGCGGCAGCGACAACGCGTACGGATGACGCTCGACATCGCCGGGGTCGAAGGGCGGTGTCTCCCACGCGTGATGATGGGCGCCAATCTCGCAGTCGCCTCGCGCCAGAAGCCTGCGCAGTACGTCAGCTGACGTCGGATCGCGCGCGACCGGGTACGTGATGACGTACGTCGGTCGAATGCCGTAACGCGCAAAGAACTCGTGCAGGCGGCCGAGCGCGTGAACGTTCGCGAAGGTCTGGTGCCGTCGCGCCGCGGCGTCCCACTGGTTGTCGCCCTCGGTGTCGATGGCGACGAGCAGCGCCGGCTGGCGAAGCCTGCTCATCGATCCTGGTCCGAGTCGCCGAGCGTGACGTGCCAGCGGGAGGTGTCCTTGTAGTACTCCGCCGACACATCGACGGCATTCACCTTGGCCACGAACTCCATCGTCGATTTCACCGAGTAGTAGCCGGACTTCCTGAGGAGCTTGCGGAAGCCTTCGTGCATGGTAAACGTGCGGATCTTGTCCGAGTCGGCGGCGCGGGCCTCTCGATCGACCCAGCGGAGCAGCGTCAGCAGCCCCACGCCGTCGTCGGGCGCCGTCAGGAAATCGACGAGGAGCGTCACGCGGCCGCGCGGTTCCTGCTTGTGACGATACACGGCGTAGCCGGCGGCCTCGCCGGCGCGCTCGAGAATCGCGATCGAGTACCGCACGTGCGGCGCCTGGATGTACTTCCAGTTCAGGTACGCGGCGTCGCGCCGGACCGCGAACGTGAACTGCCCGCCGACGCGCTCCCACAACCGCGTAAAGCCGTCGTCGAACTGTCGAACGGTCCGCACTTCACCCTGGAGCGGCTTCATGCGGGCGACCAATCGCACCCACGGGTAGGTCACGTACGAAACGAGGCGGTTGATCGCCTGAGGCCAGGTCGGCTGCCGCAGCGCGCGGCGGCTGAGCGGCTTGACCAGACACGGCACCGGGCCGATGTCGGGCCACCGCATCTTCTGGAACAGCCGGTACGACGAGCCGGACAGGCCCAGGCCCAGCGACGCGCCGACGTTGCGATCCCACATCCGGAAGAGCTGGTCGCCGAGTCCCTGCCGCTGGCGCTCCGGCGCGACCATCACGTCCATCCCCCAGGCGGCCGCGATCTCCTGGCCATTCACCGCGAGCCGGACCGGCATCGTCGCGTACTGCCCGATGATCGTGGCGCCCTCCCGGGCCAGCCAGATGAGCGGCCCGTCGGCGGGCACGCTTGGATTGCGCCGATACTGCCAGTCCCAGCGCAGCCGGTTGGCATCGGCCATATCGGGGCCAAACACCCGGCGGTACAGCGCTTCCACCAGTCGGCGGTCTTCGGGACGGTAGCGGTCGATTTCGGCCATGTCAGCTCTTACGCCGGCGCGAGCACGTATTCGATATTACTGATCAACGCGTCCTGCGTGATCGGACTTTCGCCCAGCCACTTCCCGAGTGCCCGGGGCATCTTCCGGACCGTGCCGGTCACGTGCAGTTCTTCACGTACTACGCGCAGACCGGCGTCATCGATCTGTTTTCGGAGCCGCCGCACCGTGACTTTCTCCAGCAGGTCGTCCTCCTTGACCACGCCTCGCTGCGCATCGCGGATGAACGAGTTCTCGTGTGCCGGCTCGCGCAGCGTCCAGGGGGCACGGCGGGCCAGCCATCGGAACGTGCGAAAAGCGACCGCCCGGCCCGCGACGAGGTGCAGGGGTACGGGCACTCGCAGCCGCGGAAGATGCGCGCCGGCGAAGGAGAGATAGGGCGCCGTCGAGAGGTAATACCGGCCTGAAGGCTTGAGGACGCGCCGGCCCTCGCGCAGATACCTCGGCGCATCGGCGACGTGCTCGATGACCGCGTGCGACAGCACGAGATCGAACGTCTGGTCGCGAAATGGCAGCGCCATGCCGTCCGCCAGCACGAACGACAAGCCGTCGACGCCGCGCTCGCGCGCGAGCGTCCGGCCCGCGTCGCCAAAGCGATTGATGGGATCGATCCCGACCACCGCGTCGGCATGCTCGGCGAGCGACAGCGGCATGCCGCCGCCGCCGCATCCGGCGTCGAGCACTCGTCCGCCGACCGCCACACCCGCGCGCTCCAGAAACGCGATGACCTTCGCGCTCCGGTAGTACTCGAACAGCGCGTAGTCGTATTCGGAGCGAAAGCGCCGCTCGGCGTGAGCCTTGATCAGATCTTCCCTAATCTCGCGCATGCGGAAGCTTGTCGATGAGCTCTGCTCGGTCGACGGCCGTGGTCTCGTCGACGTCGAAGGTCCGGACGATGCGTCGGTTGGGGTAGCGGTCCAGGATCTCCTGGATGAGCCCTTTCTGACTTTCGTAGCCTACTTCTGGCAGAACGTAGGTCAGTATATAGCGCACGTCGTCGCGCGTCAGGCGGTCGGCGTAGTTGCCGAATTCGCGTCCGACGAAGACCGGCCGGATCCGGTTTTCGAGCGCCAGGCCGTTGGCGAGCTTCCCGTGGACCAGCGTGCCTGCCGAGAGAAGGCGGCCGACTTCAACCGACGCCAGATAGTTGAGCTCGCCCCGGCGTCGCGCCCATTGGCCGTACTCGAAGAGATTCCAGCCCACGGAGACCACGAGGAGCGTTGCGAGACTCCAGGCCGGAATCTGCCGCCGGGACACGCGTCCGACGGCCGACGACCACTTCCAGATCAGGACGATCCCGGCGACGAGCGCCAGTAACGCAGACAACCGCACGGTCAGCCACAGGCTGCCGACGCGAACGTCGTCCAGAAAGGCCAGCCGCACGACGCTGCCGAAGACGAGGTAGCCCAGAAACACCACGAGCGGCAGGGCGAGCCACCGCGTTCGTGGTGGGGCGTGCGCGAGGGCAGCGGGCAGCCACGGTCGATCCGATCCGACCAGCCAGGCCGACAGCGCAATGAGCGCGGGGATGAACATGACGTAGCGCCGCTCGTTCCCTGAATCGTGGATCGTCAGCTCCAGCAGACCGACCAGGATCCAGAGCACGAGCACCCGCTCCGCGGGCCGCGCCGACCGCCATCGCGCGACGACCGCAACGATGCCAACCGCGGCGCCGATCACGATCAGCCACATGCGAGTGAAGAAATCGTGAACGATCGGCAGCCACGACGCGCGATCGACGAGATCCCTCAGCCCGTAGCTGGGCTTGCGCGTCAGCGCCATCTGGACGTTGTAGGCGTAGTACTCGGACCAATAGGGCAGCACGAAGATCACGGCGACGATCGCTCCGCCAAGCGCCAGTCCCCAGAGCGTGAGCCAGGCGCCTCGCCGCGTGTTGTGCTGACTGGTCTGGCCGCCGCGCGTCGTGAGGAGCGTCACGAGCGCGTCGACGACGAGCGCCGCGACGAAGAACGCCGCCGCGGCTTTGGTGAACCACGCGAGCACGGCGGCAAGGCCGGCGGCGACGCCCCAGGCGGGCCGGCGCTCCGCGTGCGCGTACGCCGCCCAGCTCGCGACGATGAACGCCGTCATCGTGGATTCCATCAGCGCCGCGCGGTTCCACATCACGAAGACGTAGTTGGTCGCCACGAGCGTGCCGCCGATGAGCGCGACGCGCTTTCCGCCAAGCGCGTGCAGTCCCGCCATGAGGAGGATGACGACCGCCAGCCCGGACGCGACCGGCACCGTGCGCGCCTGCCATGTGCCGACACCGAAGAGGCTGAAGGCGCCGTATTCGAGAGCGGTAAACACCGGCGCCACGAAGACGGGATTCCACTGGTCAGTCCGCCATTCGCCCCAGAGCGCGCGGTTGCGGGCGTTGTGGACCCAGGCGCCCTCGTCGTGCCACACGATCCCGACCGACGTGGTCGGCGGATCGGCACGCAGCCAGAGCGTGCGCAGTGTCGTGCCGGCGGCGAAGATGAGAATTGCAAGCGCGAGGAACCGGCGGCGCGACATCTCAGGACCTCCGCCGCCAGACAGAGAAGACCACGCCGTCCTGCTCGGGCAGGTACCCGGCCTCGAGCCAGGCGCGAAGTGGCGCGTTGCTCATGAAGAACTCGATCGAGTTGGGCACGCCGGGCTCTCCGAGGCGCCAGTCACGCTTCTGCAGCGCCACCATCGCGGGCTGGTGCTTTTGCAGATCCGCGAGGAGACCAGCCGAACCGTAGCCGGGCGCCGGCGCCGCGAATTCGAGCACGACGGGCCGGCTCCAGAAGAACCGCGACGCGCTTCGACGCTGACCCTTGACGTGAACGCCGCCGGAAGCGAATCCGAAGACATAGATGGTCTCGTCAGGGCGCGTCGATCCTCGCACAAGAGCAGCCAGCTCTTCGACCGCCAGCGCGGAGAACTTGCCGTCGAGGCCCGTCCCGCCGAAACGCTCGAGGTACGTGCGCCGGTCGATCTGTCCCAGCCAGTGCTCCAGGTCGAAGCGAAGGTTGCCGAGCATCTGAGGCAGTCCGCCGAGGCGCGGCACGAAGCGCGCAGTGGGCTCATCGCCGACGCGCCACGCCGCCAGGAGCAGCACGACGACGGTGGCCACGCGCCAGAGGCGCGGGCGCTGCCACGCCAGCGCCAACCCGCCCGCGGCGGCCATGGCGAGCGCAGGCCCCGCCTGAACGAAGTACTGCGGAAGGCCACGGGCGCCGTTCACTGCGATTGAAATCATCGCCGCCGCCAGCCACGCGAGGACGACGAGCGCGGAGCGGCGCGATCGGAGCTCGAGAAGCAGAAACACCGCGCCGAGTCCCCCAGGAACCAGAGCGCGTCGACTCGCGCGCGCTCGAATGGAAACGTGACGACGTACTGCACCATGCCGGCCATCCCGGAGTACGTCTCGCCCGAATACCGGACGTTGTAGTCAATCGTCGCGCGCCACAGATCGGCCAGGGCGCCATGCATGCCGAAGTAGGCGACCGCGCTCAGGGAGACGACTCCAAACCCGAGCGCGATCCCACCGACGTCCGCGACCAGTCGCGAGCGGCCGGCCGCGCGGCCGTCCGGCCAGTGCACTGCGGCCAGATACACGGGCACGGCGTATGCCAGAGCGTTGTACTTGAGCCAGAACGCCACCGCCAGCCATACCCCGGCGAGCGGCAGGTGCCATTGGCGCCTTGACGGGCTCGTGGACAGCACCAGCGCCGTCGTCACCGCGAGCGCGATGAACGTCTCGCACTGCGCGCGGACGTTGAGCCCGCTCAATCGCTGCAGCCACGGGTCGCCGACCAGCAGGAAGAGCGCGGCGGCAAAGTACCCCGTGCCCGCGCTGAACAGCCGGCGGCCCAGAATGACGAGCAGCCAGGCGACGAGCGCCGCGGCGACGAGATCGGCGGCGGCGACGACCGACTCGTTGGGCCAGACGCGCCAGAGAAACGCGTAGACGAAGAACACCGCCGGTGGTTTCTGATCCCAGGCGTCACGGTACGGCACGCTGCCGTCGAGCACGCGCTGGCCGACGTACGAGTAGAGGCTCTGGTCGCCGCCCGCCGGCTGCACGACGGAGGGAACGCGCATCGCGACGAGAAACAGCACGAGCACCAACCACACGCGTGTTCGATCTGTCGGTGCCGAAAGCGCCTGCATCGCGTCAGAGGGGCGAGACGGCTTGAATTATAGTGCTCACGTGACGCCTGGCTCGCCGCCGCCTGACCTGACGATGGTCATCCCCACGTACAACGAACGCGATCGGCTGGGCGATCTCGTGCGCGCGCTGTTCGACGCGGCGGCGACGGATCGGCTCGCGCTCGAGCTCGTCATCGTCGATGACAACTCGCCGGACGGCACCGGCGCCATCGCGGACGAGCTCGCCCGGACGCATCGCATTCAGGTCGTGCATCGCGCCGGCAAGCTCGGGCTCGGCACCGCGGTCGTCGCCGGCTTTGCGGTGGCGACGTCGGACATCGTCGGCGTCATGGACGCGGACTTCAGTCATCCGCCGTCGCTCGTGCCGCGCATGCACCGAGTGTTCGCCGCGACCGGCGCCGACGTGCTGGTGGCGAGCCGGTACATTCCAGGCGGCAGCACGCCGGACTGGCCGTTCTCGCGGCGCTTCATGTCCCGGACCGCGTGCCTGCTCGCCCGGCCGCTGTCTCCGATTCGCGATGCCGCGTCGGGTTTCTTTCTCATTCGCCGGTCGATTGCCCGCGGCGTGGACATCAAGGCGGGCGGCTTCAAGATCTGTCTCGAGCTCATCGTGCGGGCGTGGCCGCGAAAGCTGGTCGAGATTCCCTACAGGTTCGACGACCGCGAGCTCGGCGAGAGCAAGATGAGCATGCGGGAAGCGGCCGGCTACCTCGTTCAGTTGCGCGACCTGTACGGGCTGCGATGGTCGGGGCCGTCGCGGCCGGGCCGGGAGTATCGCGCGCTCTCTGCCGACGAAGTCGAACGTCTGGTTCAGGCCGCGCGCTGAGAGTCCGAGGCGCGATGGCCGGCGTCCGTCACCGGTGCGCCGAAGATGAACCGCGATGCCACGTGCCAGGCGACGCTCCATTTGGTCGACAGGAGCCGGATGACGTCACCGGCGTGCCGCGCCAGGTAGCCCGGGCGCAGATAGAATCGGCGTTTTGCGCGGTTGATCGCGCCCATGACGATAGGCTCGTCGAGGCCGTTGCCGCGCAGCAGATAGTACGAGTACTCCATGCGCGACCAGTCTTCGTTCGCGAGCAGCCCGTCCCGCTTCGCCTTCGCGTAGAGCTCCGTTCCCGGGTACGGCACGGCCGGATAGAAGTTGGCGAAGTCGGGATCGAGATCGATCGCGTAGTCGATCGTCCGCTCGAGCGCGGCCGGCGTCTCGCCGGGGTAGCCCAGGATGAAGAAGCCGAACGACCGGATGCCGGCCGTCGCGCATGTTGACGAGGGCCGTCCGGATCTTCTGGCCGTCGAGGCGCTTCATCATGTCCTTGCGCGTCTCCTCGGACTCGGTCTCGATGCCGAGCGCCAGCATCCAGCAGCCCGTCTCGCGCAGGCGCTTCACGAAGGCCGGATCGCCCAGATTGTCCGCGCGGGCATTCCCGAACCACTGCACCGGCAGCTTGCGCGCGATGAGCTCTTCGCAGAACGCGCTGAACGACTTCACGTTGAGCGTGACGGTGTCGCCCCAGAGATAGAAGAACTTCAGGCCGAACTGGCGATGGGCGCGCTCGATCTCGTCGACCAGCGCCCGCGGGCTGCGTTCCGCGGAACTTGTGACCCTGATGGATCGGCGCCACGCAGAAATCACAGGAATACGGGCAGCCGCGCGATGTCTCGACGATCACGTACCGCTCGTTGACGAGCGGCAGCCGGTATTTCTCGAGATCGAGCAGCTCCCAGGCCGGGAACGGCGCATCGAGAAAGCCCGTAAACGTTCCCTTGGCGCGGTGCGGAACGAGGGTGTTCTCGCGGCGGAACGTCAGGCTCGGAATCTCCTCGAGCTGTTCCAGCGAGTTGAGCTCAGCGAGCGCGACCAGCCCATCCTCCGGCTCGCCGATGAACATGCCGTCCACTTCCGGCGCCCGCATCATCGACTCTTCGGGCGTGGTGGACGCGTGCGGGCCGAAGCAGAACATCGGCGCGCCGTAACGCGCCTTGAGCTGCGCCATCGACGCGACGTCGGCCGTCGAGCGTCGGCGTCGTGCTCGGGAAGACGATGAGCGTGGGCCGGAACCCTTCGGCGTCGAGCCGCGCGGCCAGGTCGTCGACCGACTGGCCGGTCGCCGTGAGATCCGCCAGACGCACCTCGCAGCCCTTGTTGCGGAAGCATGGCCGCGCTGAGCGCGAGCGTGTACGGCGGCTTCGTCGTGCCGAGCACCTCCTCCCGCTCCTGACACCGGCCCTGCCGTGTGAAGGCAATGCCGCCCACGAGCGGCGGGTTCACGAACAGCGTGCGGGCCCCGATCATCGTCCGATCCTACCCGGCAAGAACTGCGTCATGTTCCTCATGTTGTGGCGGGGGACTTCGTCCTCGCCGCGCCCCCCTGACGAATCCTCTCCAAATCATGCCTATCCTTACACAACTGGCCTTCGCCCGAGCAATACGGACGATTGTTATAATCCACCGACCTGCCGACGCCCGACGCGTTCAGATGCCTCTTCTGTGCGGCTCGCGTCGGCCGATGAGCACTGGCCGTTGATGAGTCTGTGGTCTCCGAACGCTTCGCGTGGCTCTCTCTCGCGACTCTGGCTCTTCTACAGGGTTCGCCGGAGTACAGTCGCATCGAAGGCACATCTGAGCACTTTGTTTCGCCTGGGTCGTCAGATCGAGCGAGATCAGATTCCTGGAGCGATCGTCGAGTGCGGGGTGTTCAATGGCGGCTCGGCAGCGGTTCTGGCCAAAGCGACAAACGCGATTCGGCCAATGTACCTCTTCGATTCCTTCGAGGGGCTGCCGCCTCCAGGCGAGCGAGACGGTCGTCTCGCTCACGAGCGCTACCAGAAAGGCTGGTGCGCCGGTTCAGAAGCCGAAGTGTTGAAGCTGTTCGACCGCCTCCGCATCTCGCGCGCTCGCCTGCACGTCGTGGCCGGCTGGTTCTCCGATTCGCTGAGGTCGGTCTCGACAGGTGATATCGCGCTGCTCCACATCGATGCCGACTGGTACGAATCGGTGAAGCTCTGTCTGTCGCATTTTTACGATCTCGTCCAGCCTGGAGGATTCGTCGTGCTCGACGATTACGGCCGATGGGAGGGTTGTACGCGTGCCGCGAACGAGTTCATCGCCGAACGAGCGCTGCCGATTGCGCTCGACCCGAAATCCCCAGAGGGACACTTCTTCAGGAAACCGGCGGACCTGCATCGTCCCTTCGCCTAGCCGCCATCGGCGCTCCCGGCGCGGGCCTCCTGCCGGCGCAACCGCGCGATCATTTCCGCGACGAACGCTCGCTCGGTCGCGCGGAGGAACCCGCTCACCGCGAGCCAGGCGGCAAACACGGCAGCGGTCACGATTGGGCGGAGCAACAGGCCAGCGACGGGCGCGACAGCTGGAATCGCCCAGACCCCGGCCGCCGCAGCTAGCGCGCCGCCGGCGACGACCCGGGCGATCCGGCCAGTCTCATACGGGATCGGATACAGACGCCGAGCGAGCGCGTAGGCCACGCCGGTTTGGGTCGCATACGAGAGCATGAACGCGATCGCCGCTCCGGTGACGCCGTGGAGCGGCATCAGCCAGACTCCGAGTCCGAGTCCCACCGCCAGCGCACTGAACGTCGCCACGGGGTAGAACTCAGTCCGCTTGGTCAAGTTCAAGCCGATCGACGTGAGGAGATAGACACCCTGCAGGCCCAACCCGATCGCGATGAACGGGATGACTGTTGCGGCCTCGATCCACTCGGGGTTCAGCATCACAAGAATCACGTCGCGCGCGACCGCGATCGTGATTGCGACGATGAGCGTGATGGCCCCGAGCGCATAGGTCGTCATCCGGCGGAAGACGTCTTTCGCGTCGGGTTGCCGTGCCGTTTCGTAGTAGAAGGGCGCCCACGCCGTCTCGAACGCGGACGAGAAAAAGCGCACGCCCGTGCCGAGCGTGACGCCGTTCTGATACACGCCCAGCCGCTCTTGCGGGACGTACTGGTTGAGCAGCAGCTTGTTCCCGGCCTCCAGAGCCTGCTGTGCGACCCCGTGTGGGACACGCGGCAGCGCGAACCGCAGCGTGGCCCGCAGATCGTCGAACGAGAACACGGCGGCGAGAACCGGCCGGAACCACGGCCATAACAGCGGCAGGAGCAGCACCGTCATGACGAGATCGGCCTGGTACATGCCTGTGACGCCCCGGCCGAAGCCAATGACGAACAGGATGCGGAGCAACAACGTTCCCACCGACCGCGTGAGGACCAGCGCGCTGTAGGTCGCGGCGCGGTTGCGCATCCGCATCAGGTGAAACGGCACGAACGTGACGCTCATCAGTGCGGTGTTGATCAACATGAACCGCAGTGCGGCCACGTACTTCACGTCGTCGAAGATCGCTGGGCCGATCCAGCCGGCGGCGGCAATCGCCGCGCCGAACACCACGAGGTCGAGCGCCAGGAGAAACCAGACGATGGTGCTCGTCAGACGAGGGAGCGTGCCGCCCGCAGCGTGATCGTGGTAGTTGCGCATGAAGGCGCCGTCGAGTCCCAATCGTGACAGGACCTTGGCGACGCTCTCGATGGCGATGATGATAGCCAGCGCCCCGTAATCAGCCTGGTGGAGATACCCGCCTTTGACGTAAACCGGGACGAGCAGAAAGCTGACGATCTGCACGACGGCATCGCCGGTGCCGTAAACCGCCACGCCTTTGGTCAGATGCCGGACGCGATCGCGCAATGTCGTAACGGAATCAGGGGCGCTCGAAGCGCAGGACGTTGAGGAAGCACCAGCCGGGGACGGGGATGAGCCGGGTCAGCAGGCCGTGCAGCCAGCGCAGGCGCGCCGGGTTTCGCCGAATCCAGCGCGTGAGCACGGGCACCGTCGGGAAGATGCCGCGCCGCTCGACCAGCCTGAAGCCCGCCTGACGCGCCAGATCGAGGTACTCGGCGACGGGCCGATCGCCCGGATGCTTCGCGAGATTCGCCGTGTGAATGAGCCGCCCGCCGACGATGAAATGCACGCGCGACTGCAGGTGCGCGAGGTTCGGCACCGTGACGAGCAGCTCACCGCCGGGCGCGATCACGCGAAAGAGCTCCGCCAGCGCACCAGGCTGTTCGGCGAACGTCAGGTGCTCGAGCACATCGAGACAGAGCCCGCGATCGAACGACGCGTCCGCCTGCGGCAGCGCGGTCAGCGAGCCGCGGGTGACACGGTCGGAGTGATAGTTGGGATCGACGCCGGCGATCGCGAGCCGATCGTGGAACTCGTCGACGAGCACGCCCTCGCCGCACCCCGCGTCGAGCACGCGCGTGCCCGGCGGCAGCCGGCCGAGGTAGCGCCGCACGTGCTCCAGCTTCGCGAGATACGTCGGGTAGAACTCCCAGTCGGTCGAGAGATGGCGGTGGTAATCGCCGCGCTCGGCGTATTCACCCGTCCGTGAGACGGATGACGGCGGGCTCATGGCCCGGATTGTACGTCAGGTGCCGCGGGCGTCAGTTTCAGTGGCTGCCACCGCCACCGCGGCCGCGTCCGCCGGGTGGGGGCGTCGTGGGTGGTCCAGGCGGCGGCGTGGTCGGTCCCGGCGTCGTGCTGGTGCCGCCGGACCCAGCCGGAGTGATGGGGATGACCGGAACGACCGGCACCGACACGCCACCCGGATAGCCAGGAGGTGCCGCCGGCGGCGTGCTGGGGTTGGGGTTGACCGGCGCAGGCGCCCGGTTCGCGCCCGGCGGAACCACCGGCGGAAGCTCGTCGTCGGGCGCGCCGATCGTCGCCACCGGCGCGGTCACCGCCGAGGTCGGGGGCGGCGTGTAAACGCTGCTCGTGGTCGCCGTGGACGTGGGAAGAATCTGGACGATCTCGAAGCTGGACGCGCCGGCCGTGCCCAGCCGCCGTGGGGCCACGATGTAGCCGGCCGCCTGCCGGAGCAGCGACGCGATCACTTCAGCTTCGGGTCGATTGACGAAGTAGCGCGACACGGGCACCCGGGGCAGTCGCTCCGCGTTCACCATGGCGGTGCCGCCCTGCCGCGTCCATTCGCCGAGAATCTCGGGGATCGTCACGTTCTCGGCAATGACCGTGACGTTGCCCTGCCGGTCGAACGAAACCTGCAGCTTGCGCTCGGGTGGGGCCTGCGCGGCCACCGGAACCAGCGCGAGTGCAACGGTGAGAAGCGCCGCCGTGGAGATGGTGCGCATGATCAGAGTATAAGACTCCGGGAGTCGTTTTAGGGCTGGTGAAAAAACGACTCCCGGAGTCCTACATCAGCCGTTTAATCCACAACGGCGAGTCTTTCTTCGGGAGATCGCAGGATCGGCAGATTTCCGGGCCGCCATTCTGGAGGTGCTGGCGGCGGACCGCCCGGTACGCGGGGGAGTTCCAGACCTGGGCGATCGTCGAGGTGCGCAGGTCGCCGAGGATGTGACGCCCGTCGAAGTCGGCGCAGCAGAGCGAGACCCGTCCATCCCAGAGGACAGTGAACGTCAGCCACATCCGGTAGCAGGGATAGCGGACGTCCGACTCGGTGTTGAGGGTGCCGGCCCAGTTGTGCAGATCGGTGACGTGGATCTTGTCGGCGATCTCACGCCATTCGTCGATGAACGCCTGCTCGTCGGCCGAATTGTTCTGGCGGACGAACGACAGGATCAGCTTCGGGCGCCTGCGTCCCGATTCGGCGCGCAGCCGCGCCAGCGTGCGGATGTTGCCGATGACCTCGTCGTATTTGAGGTGCACGCGCGTCCGCTCGAAGGTCTCCTTGCCGGACGCGTCCACGCTGATGTTGATGGCATCGAGGCCCGCGTCGATCATGCCGCGCGCGATCTCCTCGGTGATGAGCGAGCCGTTGCTGATCATGCCGACTTCGGCGATGCCCTTGTTCTTCGCGTAACGCACTTTCTCGACCAGCTGCCGATCGAGGAACGGCTCCCCGTAGTTGTGGACGCGGACGTGCGTGATGCCGAGCGCCGCGCACTCGTCGACGACCTTCGTGAACAGATCCATGTCCATCACGCCCTGACGCCGGTGCATCTCGTCGCGCGGACAGAAGACGCACTTCGCGTTGCAGAGATTGGTGCTCTCGATCTGGACGATGTCGGGAAGACGCGGCGCGCGGTCGCGTCCGGTGGCCAGGAGCAGCCGCCGGACCGGCTTGGCGTTGGCAAGGAGCACCCGTTCGGCGACGGCGCGCGCGCGACGAGTCAGAGTCACTTCGTCGATTATCGCCGATTCGCCGGCTCGAGCGACGCGCGCGTGTGCGTGATGACGCGGCGCAGGATCTCGTCGAGGACGAGCGTCGGACGATAGTCAACCAGCTGCTGAATCTTCGTGAGGTCCGGCACGCGCCGGGGCATGTCTTCGAAGCCGGCTTCGTACGCTTCGTCGTACGGGATGTAGACGATCTCCGACTGGCTGCCGGTCGCCGTGCGGATGCGCTCCGCGAGCTCGCCGATCGACACCTCTTCGCGGTTGCCCAGATTGAACACCTGGCCGATCGCGCGCGGCTCGGTCATGAGCTTCAGGAGGCCGATGACCACATCGCCGACATCCGTGAACGATCGGGTCTGCTTGCCGTCGCCGTACACCGTGATGGGCTCTCCCGCGAGCGCCTGGCGGACGAAGTTCGGGATCACCATCCCATACCGTCCGGTCTGTCGCGGCCCCACTGTGTTGAAGAGACGGACGACGACGACCGGCAGTTTGCGCTCCCGGTGGTAGGCGAGCGCGAGGAACTCGTCGATCGCCTTGCTGCAGGCGTAGGCCCACCGATGCTTGTGCGTCGGGCCCATGACCAGATCGGCGTCTTCGCGAAACGGCACGTCCGTGCTCTTGCCGTAGACCTCGGAGGTCGAGAAGATGAACACGAGCTTGCCTTTCTTGCTCGCGCGCTTCAGCACGACTTCCGTCCCGTGCACGTTCGTCTCGATGGTCCGCACCGGCGCCTCGACGATGAGCTTGACGCCGACGGCCGCGGCCAGGTGAAACACGACGTCGGCGCGATCGACGAGCTCTGCCGTGAGCGACTCGTTCATGACCGAGTCGATGACGTACTCGAACCCGGGCCGCCCCTTGAGGTGCGCGATGTTGTCCATCGATCCAGTGGACAAGTCGTCGACGACCATCACCTCGTGACCCTTGGTGAGCAGCGCCTCAGCCAGATGCGATCCGACGAATCCCGCGCCGCCCGTCAGCAGTGCCTTCATGACGCTCCCAGTATCTCATCGGCGGCGCGACTCTGCCGCCCCGCCATCCGGCTGGATGTCGAACTGCCGGAGGTACTCCGCCGCCCGGCGCGACAGCGACTCGCGCATCGAACGATCATACAGGACCGATCGCAGCGCGCGCTGAATGGCGCCGGCGCCCTCGGCGCCGGCCATCACGCCGGCGTCCACGAACGGGCTGAGGTTGTTGGGCAGGCCGATCACGAGCGCCGGCAGGCCGAGGACCAGCCCGTCGAGCGCCACGGTCGAGTTCATCGTGACCACGAGATCCGCGGCCGTCAGCAGCCGGGCGAGATCGGTCTCGGCGGGCGCGACGGTGATGTTGTCCGCTCCACGGACGGCCGGCGAATAGACGTCGGCGGTTTCCGCCGGGTGGACCTTGATGACGAGCTGCACGTCCGGCAGCGACGCGACGGCGTTGACGAGATCCGGCAGCTCCTGCCGGATCTCGGAGAACTTCGCCGCGAGGAGCGCCAGATGGCGGTCGCCGGTGATGCCCAGCTCGCGTCGCAGCGAGTCGCGAGACGTCGCGGCCGCATCGAATCGCGCCTTGAGCTCGTCGAGGCGCGCGCTGCCGGTGACGCTGAGCGCGGCCGGAGGAAAGTGGCCCGCCGATCGAAGATGCGACTCGGCCTGCTTGTCGAACAGCAGCGTGCGATCCGGGATGGGACAGCCGCGATCGTCGCCCTGCGGCTGCATCTCATCGGCCTCGTGAAGGTAGTTCAGCCAGTGACGGTAGATGAAGCCGTGCTGCACGCCGATCGACCTGACGCCGCGCCGGCGGGCTTCGAGCATGAGCGCACGGCCCCAGCCGCCCGCCTCCGCATAGGTGACGACGACTTGAGGCGAGAGGGCGTCGATCGCCGCGCCCGCCTCGTCCATCGCGCGCGCGGACCAGGGCCACTGGAGGAGCGCGACGGCTTCGAGCTCGCGGCACAGGACCGGCCACAAGTCGCAGCCGCGAAACTCGCCGGCCGCGCGGATCGCGTCGCCAGTCGTGATCTCCTGCGCGAGTGCCGTGCGCTGGCGCCACAGCTCCAGCGCCGGCGCGAGCTTCTCGCGCGGTGCGAGCTTCTCGATCGGCGTGATCATCTGCGGCGCGCTTCCCGCGCCCACCACGGGATCCCACCATCGTCTCGCCCGGAAGTTTCGTCTCGGGCCGACGCCGACGCAGCAGAGATCCTCCGCCGGCAGCCGCGCCGCGACCGCATCGAGCACAGGCCCGATGTAGCTTTCCTGTTTCGGCCCCGCGTCGGCGCCGTCTCGGCGCCAGAAGGCGGTGTGCACGAACGCGGCGACAGCGGCCGGCCGCGGTCTGGCCGTCGGCAGCGACGGCCGGAGCCGCGAGAGCGTGGCCGTGAGGCCGACGAGATAGCTGGGCCACGCGTGCCGGTGGCGCTCGATGTGACGTCCGCGCGTTTCGACGGGCAGCCCGCGCGCCCGGCCGAGGGCATGGGCGGCGTCGCGCGTCACGAGATCGGCGGTGTCGACGACGAGACGCGCCGGCGCGTAGCGCTCGCGCGCCGCATCGAGCGCGAGCGTGACCGCCACCGCGCGATCGAGCTTCTTCATCTTGTGCAGGTACAGCTCGGTGAACCACCAGAGCGAGTCGCCGCGATACGTGAAGCGTTCGCGCATCGGCCGGCCGCCGTACGGCACGAGGCGCAGGCGCTTGATCCACTGGTTGGCTTCGACGCGCGCGGCTTCACGCAGGTCCGGCGTGAAGAGCGACGCCATGTCCGTCTGGACCTCGCGTCCCTGGGCGGTGATGCAGGTGACCGACGCCGCCGTCATGCCGGAACCGATTTCACTTCGACAATGCGGGGGGACTTCGTCCCCGCCGCACCCCCCTGCGCGCTCGCTCGCGGGGCCCCACGATCCCCACTCCGCTCGCGCGGCTCGCTCGCTGCCGCTCGCTCGTCATGCCGCGTGTCCATTTTCATGCCACGGGGTGAGCGCCGCTCATGACGACTTCGTCGAGCAGGTCGAGCGTTGCCGAGACGACGGCGTCCACCTGGATGGCGTCCATGCAGTCGGGGACGTGACCGCGACAGCGCTCGGGCGGCAGACGCACGCGGCCGCAGGGACTGCAATGGATGTCCACCCGCACGACACGTTGATGCGGGGCGAGCGGGCCGTATCGCTCGGGAAACGACGGTCCGAAGAGCGCGACGACCGGCGTGCCCATCGCCGACGCGAGATGCATCGGCCCCGTGTCGCCGGTGATCAGCACGTCGAGGCGCGCGAGCAGGGCAGCGAGCGCGGGCAACTCCAGCGCGCCGCTCGCGTCGATCGCCGGCAGATCGCCCAGGTGCCGGCGGACGGCGTCCACGAGCGGGCGATCCGCGGTCGAGCCGGTCAAGACGATGGTCGCGTGCTGCGACTCGGCCAGCCGTCTCGCGACGGCAGCGAATCGATCGGGGTGCCACTGCTTCGACTCGCGCCCGCCGCTCGCGTGCACGCCGACGATCGGACGTGACGCCGAGGCCAGGAGCGCAGTGGCGCGTGCCACGGCATCCGGGGGCGGCACCAGAGGTGCGCGCGTGTTCCGCACGATGCCCGGCGCCGGTTCGCGTCCGGCGGCGTGCGCCACCAGGCGCCGAGCGTTGATCGAGACATGCTCGCGCGGCGAGTACTCGAGCGCGTCCGTCAGGAACGAGCCGCCACCGCCCGTCCAGTACCCGACGCGGCGCGGGGCGCCGGTTCGCCAGGCCAGCAGGTTGCTGCGAATGTCCGGCTCGAAGTTCACGACGAGATCGTATCGTCGTCCGTGCCACTCCCGCGCGTGCCTGAGCAGCGTCGTCCACGCGCTGCCACGGCCTTCGCGCGCGAGCCACGGCACGTCAACGGTCTCCACACGAGTGACGTCCGGGACGAGGCGCGCCAACGCGACGTTCCACGATCCGACGACGAGATCGATCTCGGCGTCCGGCCACAGGACGCGCGCATCGCGGATCGCGTCGAGCACCATCAGCAAGTCCCCGATGCGCTCGAGGCGGAGCAGCAGGACGCGGCGGACCGATTGGCCGTGAGCGCCGGCGCGGCGGAACCAGCGAAGCGGCGCCAGCGCCCAGTCGGCGGCCTGCACGAGGGCACGCTCACGCCGGTCGTAGATTTGGAGATCAGCCATGGCGGCGGTCAGCGTATTTCTACCTTATCGATCATGACACCAAGCTGACGGTCGTCGGTGCCGCCGAGGAGGCTCTTCGGCGTCCACGTGGTCGAGAGTAGTCGCAGTTGCACGGGATCGTCCTGTCCGGCGGCGGCGCGCACCGCATCCGGCGGCAGCGGCAGCTCATAGGTCTTGAACCCCTTGGCGACGTCGATCGTGCCGATCGGCGTCTCGCCGAAGAACACCTGGACCTGCGCGGGCGGCGCGGCGGCGGGCCGGCCGCCGTCATGCATGACGAACAGTACCGGTCCGTTCGGTTCCGGTCAGCCCTCGCACCGAGATGAACGACTGCGGCGCCGTCCAGCGGACGTACCGGCCCTCGGTCTGCTCCTTCGCGTGAAAGCGCACGACGTGCAGGTCGTCTTCGAAGCCGACGTCGAGCACGAACGCGGTCGTCACTGGCCGGTCGAGGTGGAGCTGATAAATCGTGTAGTCGAAGTCCTTTCGGCGAGGGCCCTGTGGATATCGATCCCATGGCGTGACTTCGTACTCCTTGACCTGGACTCTGCCGTCGCCCACCGCGTCCGCGTCGATGCGGCGTGAGAGCAGGTCGGTGCCGCCGCCGCCGACGAACAGCACGCGCTCGTAGCGGCGAAGCGCCTGCTCGAGAAACGACGCGAGCATCCGTTTGTCCGGACGCGGCGAGAACAGCAGCAGCACGTTGCGATCGTAGATGTACGCGAGCGGCAGTCCGATGACGTGCGTATCGGAACCGGCATCTCGCCCCTCGACGAGCACGAGATCCCGGGTCGTGAACTTCGACGACAGGCGCTCGACCGTTCGAATCAGACCCTCGTACTCGCGATGCGGCACGAGTGGCGCGGCGGCCGTGACGTACTGCCAGCCCAACACCACCAGCAGCACGACGCCGCCGGCAACGCGTGCGAGGCGCCAGCCTCGTATCCAGCCCAACTCCAGGCGCCCGAGCGCGGCCGCGGCGACCAGCAGGAGGACGCCCGGCAGGATGACCGGAAGGAACCGGCGGCTCATCCAGAAATGCACCGGAAAGATCTTGCTCTTGTAGAAGAGGACCGCGCAGAACGTGCCGAACACGAGGAAGAACGCCGGGTCGCGCCAGAACTCGCGGCGCGCGACCAGCACCAGTCCGACGAGCGCCGCGACGAATCCCGGCCAGAAAAGATAGACCGAGACGAACGTGCGCAACGTGTAGGCGTCGGCCGGGGCGAGACGTCCGCCAGGCTGTCTGAAGACCGCCGCATAGACCGCGAGCAACACCAGCACGCCTGCGAAGACGTACGGCAACGCCGCACGCGCGCGGGCAGTGAGCCGGCCGAGGAAGACGAAGTGACCCGCGACGAGGAGCACCGCGGCGACGACCCCGGCGATCAGCGGCACGCGTGGAAGATTCTGGAGATAGATGACGGGCAGCCGAAAATAGGCGCGCAACGGACCCGTGAGATACAGCCAGCCGAGCACACCGGCGGCCGCGAGTGGCAGGACGAATCCAGCCCGCGGCGCCTTGCGATCGACGAGCCACGCCAGCACGACCGCCGGGGCCAGCCCGGCGATGACCAGCAGCGCATCGATGCGCAGGAACACGAGCAGTCCGGCAAGACTCCCGGCGGCGAGTGCAAAGAACCGATCGCCGTCCTGATGCGCGCGGGCGAATGCGAGCAGCGTGGCAAACAGCAGGGCCTGCAGGACCACTTCCGCGTTTGGCACGCGTGCAAACCAGAGCTCGATGACATGCAGGGCGAGGAGGATGACCGCCGAGAACGCCGCGGCCGGTCCGACGAGTCGCGCACCGGCAAAGTACACGGCGACCAGGCCGAAGACCGCCCAGACGCTCAACGTCAGCCTCGCCCCGTTGACGCCGCCCAGGTCGTACCCCATCGCGATCGAGATCGGAAAGACATGAGGAAACTGTCCGATAACCGTTCCATCCTGCGGGTCCTGAATGAAGAACCCCATGAAGCGCGTGCTGTAGTACGGCTGTCCGATGTGCTGCGGATAGAAGAGATCACGATCGGCGGCCGGTACCGCGGCCACCGTCGGATCGCGCGTGACGATCGATCCGGACTTGGCGATCTGAGCGCCTTCGTTCAGATAGACCCCTGGATCCTGACCGCCGATGACGTACTCGGATGGTGGCAGGAAGCGCCAGAAGCCGAGCGCGATGATGGCAACGGGAAGGAGGATCGTCCACGTCGGAAGCGCGGCGGCGCCGCGAAAGCTCAGGCGCGCCCGGCTGATCAGGACGAGGAGCGCGCAGACGGCCGCGTTGACGATGAGCAGGCGATCGAACGCATACAGCCCGAGGACGGCCAGCGTCAGGCCCGCGGCGAGCGACCAGCCGACACTCAGGACGACATACCAGAACACGCGCTCTTCGGCGGCGAGTGCCGCACGTCGATCGCGATCGGCCACGGGCAACCGGAACGCGAGGGCGCCTGGCAGCCAGCCGGCCAGGAGCGCTGCGAGCGCGATGCGCATCATCGCGCCGCGGCTCCGGCCGCGTCAGGAGCCGGCACGCCAGTCATGGATCGCGGCCGCCACGAAGTCGACGTCCTCGTCCGAAAGATGCGGCTGCAGGGGCAGAGACAGGACCTGACCCGTGATCCGATCGGTGTGCGGACACGGCGCGCTCCGCGCGCCGGCGAGCATCTGCTGGCGCAGGATCGACACCGGGTAGTGGACGAGCGTCCCGATACCACGCGCCGACAGATGCTCCTGCAGCGCGTCGCGGTCGGTCGAGAGCACCGGAAACAGGTGGTAGACGTGCCCCGGATCTTTTTCAGGAGGGACCGCGACGGGCCCGCCGGCGAGGAGCCGGCGATACCGGGCCGCGAGCGCTCGTCGCCGTTCGGTCCACGCCGGGAGCAACGGCAGCCGCGCGCGAAGAATCGCGGCCTGCATCTCGTCGAGCCGGCTGTTCACGCCGAACTCGGCATGGTGGTAGCGATCCGTCTGCCCGCCGTTCCGCAGGCGCTTGAGCTTCTCGGCGAGCGTCGCGTCGTTCGTGATGACGAGCCCGCCGTCGCCCAGCGCGCCGAGGTTCTTCGTCGGATAGAAGCTGAACGCGCCCAGCGCGCCGATCGTACCGATGGGGCGGCCTGCCGACGTCGCGAGGTGGGCCTGACAGGCGTCCTCGACAATCGCGAGCCCGCGCCGCGATGCGATTGCCTCGATGGCCCGCATGTCGGCGGGCTGTCCGTACAGATGCACGGGCATGATCGCAGCCGTGCGCGACGTGATCACCGCGTCGATGGCGTCCGGATCGATCGTCAGCCGATCGGGATCGACGTCGGCGAAGACCGGCGTGGCGCCGGCCATCATGATCGCCAGGACGCTGAACGCCGCCGAGAGGGGCGCCGTCACGACCTCGTCGCCCGTGCCGATCCCGAGCGCGCGGAGCGCCAGCGCCAGCGCGTCGGTGCCGTTCCCGACGCCGACCGCGAACTTCGCGCCTGACGAGGCGGCGAACTCTTCCTCGAAGGCCGCCACTTCCGGTCCGAGCACGAACCATCCGCGGGTGATGACGCGCTCGATCGCCTCCCGGATCGCGCCGGCGTCGGAGCCCGGCGCGAGCGTCATGAACGGCACTCGCGTTGGTGCCTTACTGCTCATGAGCCATTGCGTTCCGCTTGACCTGAGGCGGACGGCGCCGCCACCGGCGCCGCCTGCGGCCGTCGCCTGAGCACGACCAGTTGCAGCCAGAGGCCCGCCACGTCCACGGCCGTCCGAAACAGGCGCCGGAAGTTGAAGAACTGCGATTTGCCGAAGGCACGGTGGTAATGATGCACGGGCACCTCGGCGATGCGGAAGCCCGAGTCCTGAATCTTCTTCATCATTTCCAGGCAGATGACGCCGCTGTTGTGCTCGAGCCCGACCCGGTCGAAAATCGCGCGCCGCATCAACCGGAAATCACAGTCGACGTCGCGAACCCGCAGTCCGAACAGGATCTTGACCGTGTAGTGATAGATCCGCCCGATGACGATGCGGTGGATCGGATCGGAGCGGCTGATCTTGTACCCGTTCACGAGGTCCACGTCGTCCGTCATGTGCGGCCACAGGGCCGCCAGTTCGGCGGGATCGTACTGCGCGTCGCCGTCGGTGTAGAAGATCAGGTCCTTGCGCGCGTTCGCGAATCCCGTCCGCAGCGCGCCGCCGTAGCCGCGATTCCTCACGTGGTGGATCACCCGGACTTCCGGGTAGGCGCGCGCCAGCTCGTCGGCGATGTCCGGCGTCGCGTCGGCGCTGCCGTCGTTGACGACGATGATCTCGAAGTCCGGGGTGACCTGACTCGCAGCGCGGCGCGCCGAGATCACGAGGCTCGCAATCGTCCCGCTGTCGTTGTAGGCGGGAAAGAAGATGCTGAGACCGGGCGGACGCGGCGCGCGTGCTGAGTCCATCGTGGACCCCAAACGCTAACATGCCGCCGTAGGGCGGACAAGGAAGCGAAGGGATGGACGTGGGACCGTCCTAGTTCTCAATGGCCCTGAGAGACGGTGCCTGGCAGAGAACTGCTGGCGTTGGTCCGGAGCCGCCTGAGCCGCGCTCCGCGGGATCACTCGTGTGTTGCTCGATACGAACTCGGCGGGGCGCCGCGTCGACTATTCTCCGATACGGTGTGTAACGATCCTCGGACAGGTCGGGCGCAATGATGATGCGCTCCTGTGCGAGAAACGTGAGCCGATAGGCGATCCAGTAATCGGCCCGTCCGACACGCAGCCCCTGACGCTCGAGACAATCGATCAACATGTGCGCTGATGGATCCGGCCGGAGCCGCTCGTACCAGCGATACTGTCCCACCGCGAACACAGTGACGGAAGCGCACAGAAGCAGCGCAGCCGCAACGCGACGCTGTGACCAGATGGCGGCGAGTCCTTCCGCGGCTGAGACGACGATCAGTCCCCAGAATGGCATGAAGTGCCGGCTCGAGCTCGAGCCCTGGAACCCCCCGCCGACAGTCAGCAGGAGAAGCACGGCCACGAGAGCGAGCGGCGTAAACAGGTACTTTGGCTGCACGCGACTGATGGGTCCGAGGAGGGCGGCGCGCCAACTGTCCCGGCCACGAATCATGTGCAGCACGATCGCGATCGCCATCGCGCCGATGCACCAGGCGGGCAGACCAAGCGAGTGACTCTCACCGTCCCGGAGTCCCGCGACAATTGGCATGACGTCGAACGCAAGACCATGCACTATTTCCGGCATGTCCGTCACCCGGCGCGTGATGACGTTGGTCCCGATGCCGCCGCCGCGCAGCGCCTGAAACAGCACCGGCGCCAAACCGGCGGCGAGCCACGCGCCGGAGATCAGGATCCGGCGCCGCCCGATCTGAGCGCGGTGGAGCAGGCTGCCGAGAATCGCAAGACCACAAAGGAGGGCCAGTGGCCGAAGCGACCGCTGCGGGTGCGTCGCGCGGATCAGTCCGAGATCGAGGCTTCCACCGAGGAACGTGAAGATGAACAGCACCGCGAGGATCGCGATCGCCACGTGAACGACGAGGGTGACAGCGCGCCAGACAGGACGCCGGCCCTTTGCGAGCACGATGTCTCCGAGACCCGCCCAGCGCTCCGTCTGCCACAACGGGCTCCGCAGGAAAATGGTCACCATCAGCGCGAGGACGGCGCACGTGGCGACCGGATGAATCCATAACGCCAGGCCACACCAGAACAACATGCGCGGTTTGACCGTGCCCGGCAGCTCGCGCAGCCCCCGTTCGTAGTCGAGCAGCATCGCGGCGAGAATCCCGGACAATACCGCGACCTCGGCATTCGCGCTGAGCTGCCAGTACACGAGCGCCGGAGTGCCGGCGACCAGCAAGAGCGCAGTGACGAATGCCGCACGTGTGCCGTGCCAGACTTCGGCGAGTCGCACGAGTGCGGCCGTCGATATCGCGGCGAGCGCCAGTGTCACGCTTTTCAACTGAATGACGCCCATTCCAAACAGGGAGAAGATGGCGCCGTCAACATAGACTTCGGGAACGCCCTTGTAACCCTGTCCCCAGAAAAACACGGGAAGCTGATCCAGGTGGCGAGCCATCAGCCCTTCGACAGCTTCGTCTGCGTTGAAGAACGCTTCGCCCTTCAGGAGAAAGGGGAGTCGGACCGCCACGACCGCGGCGGCTGCGGCCAACGGAAGGAGGAGAGAGGATCTGGAACGACCCTGAGCGTGTGGCATGCTCTAACCGCGCGCGCGATCGTAGGCCGCCTCGAACCGCTCCGCGACGCGCGCCCATCCGAAATCGTGTTCAACCTTCGCACGGGCGGCGGCGCCGAGGCGACGCGCGGTCGCGCGATCCTGAAGCACGTCCTGTAAGGCGCGGGCGAGCGCAACTGCGTCGCGCTCGGGGACCAGCCGGCCGGTGACGCCGTCCTCGATCGCCTGGGGCAGGCCGCCGACGCGCGTTGCGACCACCGGCGTCGCGGTCGCGAGCGCTTCGAGCGCGAAGTTCGGCAGGCCGTCCACGTTGCCTGCCTCGTCGTGCACCGACGGCACCGCCACGACGTCCGCAGCCGCCGCCAGTCGTGCCACGTCGTCCTGCGATCGATTGCCGAGCAGGACGACGGACCCGCCCGCGTCACGGGCCCGGACAGCGAGCTCGTCTTTGAGATCGCCTTCGCCGGCGATGACGACGCGCAGCCCCGGCATCTCGGAGGCCAGCGTCTTCGCCGCGTCTATCAGGTACTCGAATCCCTTTTTACGCACGAGCCGGCCCGCAGAGAACACCATGGGCGCGTCGCCCACGCCGAGCGCGCCGCGCACTTCGTCACGGACGTGCGCGTCGGGTACGAAGCGCCGCGTGTCCACGCCGTACGGGACGGTCTCGATCCGGTCCGCGCGAGCGCCGAGGAGGATCGCGCGCTTCCTGAGGTCGTCACTGCACGCGGTCACCCAGCCGGCACGATTGAAGACGGCGCGCGCGGCTCGTCCGACGGCGGCGCTCCGCTCAGCCACGAAGACGTCAGAGCCGTGAAGACTGACGACGAGCGGCAGCCCGCGCCTTGCGATCGCGGCCATGACGCCGCCGGGCACGACCCAGTGTCCGTGCATGACGGTCGCTTTACGTTTCGCGGCGACCCGCGCCGCCTTGAACACGCCGCTCGCGACGGCAAGCGGAGTGATCGCCCACGCCGCCGCCTTGAGGTGCGTGTCGGCGCGGAGCCCGGCCGCATAGCCGAACACCGACAGCGACGGCACCGGCGCGTAGTGAAAGAAATGGAAGTGCACGCCCTCGTCCACCTTCGGCCGCGTGATCGCCGGATGCCAGGGCGCGACGAGGTGCACCTCGTGCCCGCGCGCGGCGACGCCTTTGGCGATCGGCTCCATGAAACTGCCGACACCATCGCCCGGGAACCGGGGGTAGGACGTGGCGACCATCACGACGACGTGGGGCATGCAGAACTCAGCGGCGCGTACTTCAAATGCTGTTCACTCCTGTACTTCGAGTGCCGCTCAGGTGCGTACTTCAGGCTTTTTCGCGCGTCCGGCGCGAAAAAGCAGGCGCCAAGGTGTCCACAACGATTCGAGCAGAACCGACGACGAGACCTTCGAATAGCCCTCTTGCCGTTCGACGAAGACGATCGGCACCTCGCCGATGCGGCAGCCGGTTCGTGAGGCCTCGTACAGCATCTCCGTCAGGAACGCGTAGCCGTTGGCGCGCGCGTGATCGAGTGGCACCCTGGCCAGGGCCTCTCGTCGCCACACGCGGTAGGCGCTCGTGCAGTCGCGCGCCGTGAGGCCGGTGACCGTGCGGATGTATCGATTGGCGAACGCGCTGAGCGCGATGCGATGCAGCGGCCAGTTGACGACGCTGACGCCGTGCAGGTAGCGCGAGCCGATGACGAGATCGTAGCGATCGATCGCGGCAAACAGATCCGGCAGGTAACTCGGATCGTGAGAAAGGTCCGCGTCCATCTGGCCGATCGCCTCGGCGCCGCTCGCGAGCGCCTTCCGAAGACCATCGACGTAGGCAAGCCCGAGGCCGCGGGGGCCCTGGCGGTGCATCACCTCGACACGGCCCGGATAGCGCGCGGTCAGCTCGTCCGCAATCGCCCCCGTGCCGTCCGGCGACGCGTCGTCCACGACGAGGAGCCGCGTGAAGCTGTGCTTCATGATGCCCTCGGTCACGCGCTCGAGATTGGGCCGTTCGTTGTACGTCGGCAGGACGATCAGGAGAGTCATTATTAGTTGCTCGCGGGGCCCCACCCCCGCTCGCGCGCCGCCGACGCCTCGCTCACGCTCGGCTGGCGGCGGTCATCTTCCTTTGCTCGCGGGGCCCCACCCCCGCTCGCGCGCCCGCGACGGCTCGCTACGCTCGCCTGCGGGCGGTCATCTTTTCTCAGCCAGAGCGCGCCCGCCAGGACCGCGAGCGTGGGGTCGATGACTGGCGTACGGAACCGCTCCTGCGGAAAAAAGACGAGGCAGACGAGCACGGCCGAGCCGGCGAGCAGCCAGAGTCCCGGCAGCCGGCCACGGTCGCGGCCGAGCCGCCTGAACCCGGCGACAGCGAGGACGAAGACGACGGCGTACGAGATCATCGACGCCAGATAGTAACGTGGCGAGTGCACGGTGTATGACGGGCCGATCGGCACGACGAGGTAGAAGACCTTGCGCGCCTCGAGGGCGAGCCAGTCGAGCGGGTGAGACCGGATCCACGCGAGCGCTTCGCGATAGTAGATCGGCTCCATCTCTTCTTCGCTCAGCCGCGGATAGCGGGCGCGCAGCGCGATCGCCTCGCGCTTGAGATCGGGATTGGCGGCCAGGTCGCCTTCCCCCTTGGCGAGCGGATGATTGCCGGTCCAGAACGTGACGCCGCCTTCGGACGCCACCAGCACGAACCGGCCGTGGTGCGCGTAGTTGCGCGCGGTCCACGGCGCGATGACGAGAATCGATCCGAGGCCGAACGCCACAATGGCCGCGAGGCGCCGTGTGCGCAGCAGCCAGAGCCCGGCGAGGGGAATGAAGAACAGCATCGCCGGACGCACCAGGACGGCGATGCCGGTGAGGACGCCGCACAGCAGCGCCGGGCCAAGGGCCCATGGCCGAGGGCCCAACGTTCCGCGTTGGCCGTTGGCCCTGGGCCCCGGGCCCGTGACCAGGCCGTCGAACAGCCACGCGATGAGCAGGCCGAGCGGCCAGAAGAGCGCTTCGCTGAACGCGTACGCGCCGATCCACACGAGCGGCGGATAGCCGGCGGCAATGGCTGCGGCCGCAAGACCGGCGCGCCGGCCTGCGAGCCTCGTGCCCAGGAGCGCGACGAACACCACGCCGATGGCCCCCAGCACCGACTGGGCGATCTTCACGCTCGCCGGCACGGAGTCGGTGATCGTCAGCCCGCCCCCGACCAACGCCAGGAAAACCGGGTAACCCGGCGCACGGCCGAAGGGATCGACGGGGCCGGATCGCACGGCCTCGTCGTACACGAATCCATGACCGGCCGTCAGGCTGCGCGCAAGCGACAGGTACTCGCGTTCGTCGCGCGTGAGGTTCTTGTCGACCCAGTAGCCGAACGCAAACGCGAGCCGCAGCGCGAGCGCGAGGGCGAACACCGCGAACAGGACGCGATCGCCGGACCCGCGACGTCCGGCGCCGGCGGTCTTACCTGCGGGCATCGAACCGCAGCGCCGTGATCTGTTCCGAGATGAGTCCGACGAGGAACACGATCACCGCGAACATGATGAGGAGCACCGACGAGTTGGTGACGTGAGTTTCGGTGATGATCGTGAATACGCCGTAGCCGGCGCCGAGCACGAACGACAACGCCGCGATCGGCAGGAAGATGCGCAGCGGGCTGAAGATCGTGATGATGCGCAGGACCATCAGGACGAACTTCGGGCCGTCGCGCGCCAGGCGAATCTTGGATGTCCCCACGCGCGGCTTCGCCTCGACGGGCTCGAACGCCACGCTGTAGCCGGCCTTGAGAAACGCCAGCGTCGTTGTCGTCGGCGTGGAGAAGCCGTTCGGCAGGAGCGGCAGGAACTCGTCGAGGCACGAGCGCCGGGCGGCGCGGAAGCCCGAGGTGAGATCGGGAATGTCGCGCTCGGTCAGAAAGCTCGCCAGCCGATTGAGGGCGGCGTTGCCCCACCGCCGCGTCGAGCCCGCCTGCGTCTCCCTCGAGCGGGCGCCGACGACCAGGTCGTACTCGCCGAGACGCGCCACGAGCCGCATCGCATCCGCGGGCTGGTGCTGCCCGTCGCCGTCGATGATGAGGACGAACTCGCCGGCCGCGGCGCGAATCCCGCTCTTCACGGCGGCGCCGTTGCCCTTGTTGTAGGGATGGCGAATGACCCGCGCCCCCGCGGCCTGGGCGCGCGCGCCCGTGTCGTCCGTCGAGCCGTCGTCAATGACGATGATCTCGTGCCACGGGGCGGCCGATTTCAGCGCGTGCACGACCTCCCCAATCGCCCCGGACTCGTTGCAGGCGGGGATGACGATGGAGACGCTGCGGGAATCCGCCATCTATCGATCCGGGCTCTCGGGAGGATCGGCGCCGCGCCCGCCCAGCTCCATCGCGCGCACCCGGTAGAGCAGATCCTCGAGCAGCTTGCGCGTGCCGGAGATCACGTCAGCGACGAGTCCGATCAGCACGACCTGGAAGCCGACGATCATCAGCACCGCCGAAAGGATCAGCGACTGGATCTTGCCTTCGCTGTCCGGCGTGAAGAAAAAGAAATAGAGAAAGCGTACGGAGATCGCGAAGCCGAGAAGGAACACGAAGGAGCCGATGTACGTGAAGACCTTGAGCGGCTCGTACATCGTGTAGATCCGGAGGATCGTCGCGCCGGAGCTTTTCACGTACGAAAACACGTTGTCGAAGAGCCGTGACGGCCGCGTCCGCGCGTTGGTCGCGACTTCGACGTGCGCGATCGCCATCCGCTGTTTGCCCGCCTGGATGATCGACTCGAGCGTGTACGAGAACTCCGACACGATCGTCATCCGCAGCGCTGCGTCACGCGTGTAAGCGCGAAAGCCGCTCGTCGTATCCGGCACTTCGGTGTTCGACACGCGGCGGACCGTCCAGCTTCCGAACCGCTGGAGCAGCTTCTTCTGCCACGACATATGCCGCAGGTCGCGGATGTTGCGATCGCCGATCACGATGTCGGCCGTGCCGCGTTGCAGCGGCTCGATCAGCCGCACGATGTCCCGGCCGGCGTACTGATTGTCCGCGTCCGTGTTGACGATGATGTCGGCGCCGAGCTTGAGCGCGGTGTCGATGCCGGCGATGAACGCCGCCGCGAGGCCCTTCCGCCGGCGAAAGCGCACGACGTGATGCACGCCGTGCGCGCGCGCCACGTCAACCGTCTTGTCGCTGGACCCGTCGTCGATGACGAGCACCTCGATACACGAGATGCCCGGGATCTCGCGGGGGAGGTCGGCCAGCGTGGCCGGGAGCGTCGCTGCTTCGTTCAGACAGGGAATCTGAATGATGAGCTTCATCGCCCGACCAGCTTCTCGATGACGCCGTCCCAGGTGATCGTTCGCGCGCGTTCGTAGCCGGCGTCCCCGAGCGCCCGGGCGCGGGCGGGATCTTCATGGAGCCGTCGAATCGCCGTGCCGATCGCCTCCGGGGTTGGCGCCGCCACCCAGCCGTTCACGCCGTCCTGGACGAACTCGTTCGGCCCGCCGGCGTCGGTCGTCGTCACCACGGGCGTGTGCGCCAGAAAGGCTTCGAGCGTGACGTAGCCGTAGTCCTCATCGTACGGCGGAAAGATTACCCCGAGAGCGCCTGCGTACAACTCGATGATCAGGTCGTCGCTGACTTCGCCCACGAACCGCACCCGATCGCCCACGCCGAGGTCGCCGGCCAGCGCCTCCAGGGCGAGGCGCTCGGTGCCGGTGCCGGCCACGACCAGATCGAGGCCCCCGGGCGCGTGCGCCATGGCGCGGATGACGAGGTCCACGCGTTTGACGGCCTCGAGACGCCCAATCGACAGCACGTAGGAGCGCGCGTCCCCGGCCTGCAGCCGGTCGGCGAGGCGAGGCGGGTGATAGAGCGCTTCGGCCGCCAGGCCGTTGAAGCGCGCCGCGCGTCCGGCCGTGTTCCCGGCGTTCGCGAAGATCCGCCGGCACTCGCCCAGCATCGCCGTGTCGAGCGCGACAATGCGCTCGCGAAGCGCGACGTCGTCCTCGGTGTGCGTGAAATCGCTGAACGGCGTGCCCGTCAGCTCGTACGCCGCGCGGTACTGATGGATCAGCCACGCGACCTTGTTCGGGTGCCGCACGAAGTAGGTCGGAAACTTCGTCGCGATGACGAGATCGACGGGACGCCCGTTGCACTCCGACAGATCGAGCAGACGCCAGGCGGTGGCGTGCGCGAGGATCTCCGACTTCGGGTACCACTTGAAGGGCACGCTCACGAGCTCGGCGTGATGTCCGTGCGCCCGCAACTGCCGCACGAGCTCGCGCACGTGAAACTCCGCGCCGCCCTGGACGAACGGTACCTGCGCTTCGCAGACCAGGATCGTTTGCTCAGGTGGCATGTCGGAACGTGACCACGTCGCCGTCCTGGACGAGATACTCCTTGCCTTCGAGCCGCAGCTCGCCGTGATCCCGGCACGCCGCGAGCGATCCGCGCGCGAGCAGCCGCTCGCACGGCACGACCTCGGCGCGGATGAAGCCGCGCTGGATGTCCGAGTGAATCGCGCCGGCGGCCTCCTGCGCCGGTGTGGCCTTCGGAATCGACCACGCCCGGCACTCGTCCTCGCCGACGGTGAAAAACGAGATGTAGCCCAGCAGATCGTACGCGGCGCGAATCACGCGGTCCAGGCCCGATTGACGCAATCCCAGATCGGCGAGGAAGGCCTGCGCGTCGGCGGCCTCGAGTTGCGCGATCTCGAGCTCGATCTTCGCGCACACCGCAACCGCCGCGGCCTGTGTCTCACCGAGAAGCGGCTGCAGGCTCGCCGCGAACGCGCCGCTCTCCGCATTGGCGACGTCCGCTTCGTCGAGGTTGATCACGAGGAGCAACGGCTTGGCCGACAGATACTGGAAGCCACGGAGGCGCTTCGCCTCGTCGCCCGACAGCCCCATCGTTCGCAGCGCCCGGCCGGACTCGAGCGACGCCCTCCCGCGGATGAGGATGTCCTGTTCCTTCTTGAGATCCGGTGTCGGCGTTTTCTTGAGGTCTTTTTCAAGCCGCTCGAGACGCCGTTCCACGCCCGCGAGGTCTGCGAGGATCAACTCGTCCTCGACCGCGCGAATGTCGCGCGGGACGTCCACTGAGCCCGCCGGATGCGGCACCGCAGGATCGTGGAACGCTCGCACCACGTGGAGCAGGGCGTCGGCGTTGCGGTAGGCGACCACATCGACCAGCGATTTGGCGTCGCTCCGGCCGGCCGCCATGTCCGCGAACTCCACCGTCGCCGGAACGCGCTTCTTCGGCTGAAACAGGGCCGTCAACTGGTCCAGCCGCTCGTCCGGGACGCGCGAGACGCCCACGTTGGCCTCGGCCTTCCCGAGCGCGCGCGGCGCCTCGCGGGCACTCGTCAGCAGTTGAAACAGTGTCGTCTTACCAGAGGCAGGAAGTCCCACGAGCCCGGCGCGCAGCATAGCGGACCGAAGATGGTACCACGGCGGGAGGATATTCGCCTTTTGTTCTCCAGCAAAACAAAAGCGTAAGTCTAGGTGGCTCTGTACTTTGCGGTTGACAGTGTTTGAGGGTACCTCTACCATCACGTGGACTTATTTGGAGTCAAGTGGAGTTATAGTGCTTCGGGGGAGCTATTCCGCCAAGATTGATGGCAAGGGACGGCTGAAGATCCCGAACGCCTTTCGGGCGCTCGTCGAGGACCAGCATGGCGCCACCGGTCTGTACCTCACCAGCCTGAGCGGCGACTCCGTCCGCCTCTACCCGATGTCGGTCTGGATGGCCGTCGAGCAGCGAATCTCCAAGATGCCAAGTACGCACCCGGCCCGCCTGAAGTTTCTCGACCGGGTCAACTACTACGGGCAGGCGTCGGAGTTCGACCAGCAGGGGCGGGTCCTGATCCCGCCGAAGTTGCGCGACCTCGCGGGCATGACCGGCGAGGTGGACGTCATCGGCCAGGTCGACTACCTCGACGTGTGGAATCACGAGCGCTTCCTGGCCAAGTTGCAGCGCGAGGCGTTCACGGATGACGACGCACGAGCGCTTGCCGAGTTCGGGATTTGAGCCCGCGCACGCGCCCGTGCTCGTGGCCGAGGTGGTGTCGCTCCTCTCGCCTCGCGCCGACGGCGTGTACGTGGACTGCACGGTGGGGTTGGGGGGCCATGCCGCGGCGTTGCTCGCGGCGGGCGCCGGCCGGGTGATTGGGATCGACCGTGACGAGGCGGCGCTGACCGAGACGCGCCGCAAGCTGGCCGACGAGCGGCTGGAGCTCGTGCACGGGGATTATCGCGACGTGGTCGCGGTGTTGGGGCGGTGCGGCGTGCAACAGATCGCCGGAGCAGTCGCGGACCTGGGCGTGTCGTCGATGCAGCTCGACGACCCGGCGCGCGGCTTCAGCTTCAGACAGACCGGTGCGCTCGACATGCGCATGGATCGGTCGCAAGGGCCCACGCTTGCCGACCGGCTGCTCGAGACGTCCGAGACGGAACTCGCCGACGTGATCTTTCGCTTCGGGGAAGAGCGCCACGCGCGCCGCGTGGCGCGCGGCATCATCCAGGCACGCGATCGCGGGAGCCTGCACACCACCACCGATCTGGCCTCTGTCGTTCGCCGCGCGGCGGGCGGCGGCCGCTGGCAGCGCATCGATCCGGCGACGCGCACGTTTCAAGCGCTTCGCATCTGGGTGAATGCCGAGATCGACGGCCTCGCGGAGTTTATCGACAAGGCGGTCTCAGTACTCCAGCCCGGCGGCCGCCTTGCGGTGATCTCGTTCCACTCGCTCGAAGACCGTGTCGTGAAGCACACGATGCGCCGGATCGCGGCTGATGGCACCGCGACGCTCGTGACGCGGCGTCCGGTCGCGCCGTCAGCCGGCGAAGTGGAAGGGAACCCGCGCGCGCGGAGCGCCAAGCTGCGCGCGATCGAGAGGGCCGCATGAGCATCGACGTCGAATACGGCCTCAAGAAGGACATCCGGAACAACCCGGTCGTCCGCGAAATCGACCTCGAGCAGAAGCGCGACTTCCGCCGCACCCTCGTGCTCGCCGGGCTCATCGTCGCGATGCTGCTGTTCTCGGCGTGGCAGCACGTGAAGGTCGTGAACGGCGGCTACCGTCTCGAGGCGTTGCGCGCGAAGCTCGCCGAGGAAGAGGCCGCCAACCGGAAGCTGCGGCTGGAGCTCGAGGTGTGGCGGCGCCCTCAGGCACTCGAGGAACGGGCCACGCGCACGCTGCAGATGGTGACGCCGACCGAGAAGGACACGCTGGTGATCGAACGCGCGCAGGGCGCCACGCCGTCGAAGACGATCGTGGCGGCGGCGCGGTGAGGCGGGGACCGTCATGAGCGAGATCGATCCGTCGCAGGTGAACGAGCGTCCTGATGCCGCGTTCGAGGCCGCGTGGCGCGGCCTCCTCAAGCGGCGGGCGACCGTCGTGCTCACGGTGCTCGGCTTCTGGGCCGTCCTCATCGAGGCGCGCCTCATCCAGCTCCAGGTGTTCCAGCACGACGCGTTGCTGGCGCGCGCCCTCGACCAGCAGCGCAACATCGTGGACGTGCCGGCCGTCCGCGGCGACATCGTCGATCGCGCAGGCCGGATGCTCGCGTATTCCGTCGACGGCGCGAACATCATCGGCGATTCCGTCGAGATCAAGGACGACGCGGGCACGGCGCGAGCGCTGTGCCAGATGCTCGGCGATTGCCAGGCCGGCGAGGTCGAGGCGCTCGCGGCGAAGTTCTCGGGCGACAGCCGATGGTTCGCGATTCGGAAGGCCCGGTCGGTGTCGCCTCAACAGGTGGCCGCCGTCGAGGCCGCGATCCACGCGCGCCGTCTGCGCGGCGTGTCGCTCACGCCCGAAACGCTCCGGTACTATCCGAAGTCCGATCTCGCCGCCCACCTCATTGGGTACGTCGGTGCCGAGAACCGCGGCCTGGGCGGCCTCGAATCAAAGCTCGACCACATCATTCGCGGCCGCGATGGCCGCGTGCTGGTGCAGATCGACGCGCGCAACCAGCAGATGCTCTCGCGTGTCGAGCAGGCGCCGACGGCCGGCGCGACGGTCGAGCTGACCATCGACCTGTACCTGCAGCACATCGCGGAGCGCGAGCTGGCCGCCGGTATCGCCGAGCACCGGGCGCGCGGCGGCACCGCGATCATCATGGATCCGCAGACCGGCGAGGTCCTGGCGCTCGCGAATGCGCCGACCTTCAACCCCAACGCCTTCGGACGCACGTCCGAGGACGATCGGCGCAATCGGGCGGTGGTCGAGCTGTACGAGCCCGGCTCGACCTTCAAGATCGTCACCGCGTCCGCGGCGCTCGAAGAGGGCGTGCTCACGCCGTCCGATTTGATCGACTGCAGTCCGGGGTTCATCAAGTTCCCCGGCCGGAAGGCGATCCACGACGTCCACAGGTACGGGGTCCTCTCGTTCGAGGACGTCATTGTGAAGTCCTCCAACGTCGGAGCCATCAAGGCGGGCCTGCGTGTCGGCGCCGAGCGGCTCGCGCGCTACGTCCGCCGATTCGGCTTCGGCGAGAAGCTGGCGCCGGACTTCGCTGGCGAGTCGCCGGGCATCGTCCATGGACCCGCGGATTTGACCGACAGCGACCTGGCGTCCGTGTCGATGGGCTACAACGTCGGCGTCACCCCCGTGCAGATGGCCGCGGCGGTGAGCGCCATCGCCAACGGCGGCACCCTGATGGAACCGCACGTCGTGCGCGCGACCGTCAAGGACGGCGTCCGCCAGCCGGTCGCTCCGAACGCGCTGCGCCGCGCCATCGCTCCCGAGACCGCGGCCACGCTCACGACGATCATGGAAGGGGTCGTCGTGCGCGGCACGGCCAAAGCCGCGGCGCTCACGCGCTATCAAGTCGCAGGCAAGACGGGGACCGCCGCGAAGATCATCGACGGCCGGTACTCCGACACGCAGTACAACGCGTCGTTCATCGGCTTCGTGCCCTCCCGCCGGCCCGCGTTCGCCATTGTCGTCGTGATCGATTCGCCCAGCGCCGGGCGCACGTACGGCGGCCAGGTGGCGGCGCCCGTGTTCAAGCGAATCGCTGAAGCGGCACTCCAGCACAAGGGCGTGCCGCCGAGCATCAACCCCGTGCCGCCGGTGATCGTCGCGGCGAACACCGACGCGCCGGCCGTGCGACCTGCGGTCGCCACGAACGTGATGCCCACGCTCACCTATCTCGGCGGACGCACGCTGATGCCGGACGTCCGGGGACTGAGCGGCCGGGATGCGCTGCGTGTGCTCGGCGCGGTAGGTCTCCAGGTCCGCATGAGCGGCCAGGGCGTCGTCTCGACGCAGACGCCGGAGCCCGGCGAGCCGGTGGACTCCGGCAACTGGAGCGTGGTGCAGCTGCAGCGCGTCATCCCGCCAGTGGCTGGAGGCATTCGGTGACGTTGCTCGAGCTGGTCGCGGCGGCGCGCACGCTGGCTCCCGATTCGCGGGCGCGAATCGAGCGGGCCGGCCGCCAGGCCGTTCGAGTGAACGGCATCGCGCACGACTCGCGCGGTGTCTCGGCGGGCACGGTGTTCGTCGCGATTCGCGGCCAGCGTGCGGACGGCGCCGCCTTCGCTGCCGACGCGGCGCGGCGCGGCGCGGTCGGCCATCGTCGCCGAGACGCCGGCGCCTGCGGAGAGCGAGGTGCCATGGCTCCGGACGACGGACGCCAGGCTGGCGCTCGCGGAGCTCGCCGCGATCTTCTACCGCCATCCCAGCGACACGCTGACCGTCGCCGGCGTCACGGGCACCAACGGTAAGACGACGACCACGTATCTGCTTGCGTCGGTGTTCGACACCGCGGGCATGCCGTGCGGACGTCTGGGCACGGTGAACGTGCGGGTCGGCCCGACCCTCGCCGACGAGCGCGATGCCTCGCATACGACCCCCGAGGCGTCGGAAGTGCAGCGGCTCCTTCGCGAGATGGCCGACAACGGCTTCACGGCGTGCGCGATGGAGGTGTCTTCGCACGCGCTCGTGCTGCAGCGCGTCGCGAACGTGCGCTTCGCCGCGGCCATCTTCACGAACCTCACCCGCGACCACCTCGATTTTCACGTCGACATGCAGCAGTACTTCTCGGCGAAGCGCCGGCTGTTCGAGATGCTGCCCGCCGGCGCGCCCGCGATCGTGAACGTCGACGATCCGCGCGGCGTCGAGCTCGCAGGCAGCCAGCCGCGGGTCGTCACGTACGGCATCGACCGCGCCGCCGACGTGCGCGCCCGCGCGATTCAGTCGTCGCTCGAAGGGCTCGCCTTCCAGGTGGACACGCCGCGCGGCCCCATCGCCATTCGCTCGCCGCTCGTCGGCCGGCCGAACGTCTACAACATCCTCGGTGTGGTGGGGACCGCGATCGGTCTCGACCTGCCGACCGCCGCGATCGAGTCGGGCATCGCGCGCCTCGAACGGGTGCCCGGGCGATTCCAGATCGTCTCCGGCACGAGCGACGACGTCCGCGTCGTCGTGGACTACGCGCACACCGACGACGCGTTGAGAAACCTGCTGGAGACGGCCCGGCCGCTCGCCGAAGGCCGGCTCATCACCGTCTTCGGATGCGGCGGCGATCGGGATCGGACGAAGCGGCCCCTGATGGGCACCGTGGCCGCCAAGCTCAGCGATCTCGTCGTGCTGACGTCCGACAACCCGCGGTCGGAGGATCCGGCGCGGATCATCGAAGAGATCAAGCGTGGACTGGCGCGGCCCGCCGAGCCGGGCGCGCCGCCGCGACGCTCCACGCCCTTCGTCACGAATCCCGATCGGCGACAGGCGATCGAACAGGCCATTCGCACTGCGAAGCCCGGCGATCTCGTGATCATCGCCGGCAAGGGCCACGAGAAGTACCAGGTGATCGGCGACCGCACGTTGCCGTTCGATGACGTCGAGGTTGCGCAGGCGGCGCTCGGCGGGCGCCGCGGCGCTTCACGAGTGTGACGGCCGCCGTGGGAGCCTTCGTGCTGACCGCCGGGATGGTCGTCCAGGCCACGAACGGCCGGCTCGTGGCCGGAACCGCGTCGCAGGCGTTCGACTCGGTCTCGACCGACAGCCGCACGCTCTCGAAGGGCGCCCTGTTCATCGCGCTTCGCGGCGATCGGTTCGACGGGCACGCGTACCTTCAGGACGCGATTGCCCGCGGCGCCGCGGGCCTGCTCGTCGACGGCATGGAGGGCGCACCCCCGGCCCCGCACGTCGCTTCGATCGTCGTCGCAGACACTCTCCGGGCGCTCCAGGATCTCGCTCGTGACGTGCGCCGCCGCGCCGGGACGAAGGTCGTGGCCATCACCGGCAGCGCCGGCAAGACGACGACCAAAGAGGTCGCTGCCGAGCTGTTGTCGTCCCGCTACCGCGTCTTTCGCAACGCCGGCAACCTGAACAATCACATCGGCCTGCCGGTGTCGCTGCTGGAGCTTCGCCACGCCCCGGACATCGCCGTCGTCGAGCTCGGCATGAATCACGCCGGAGAGATCCGCACGCTCGTCGGCATCGCCGAGCCGGACGTGCGTGTGTGGATCAACGTCGGCGACGCCCACATCGGCTACTTCGACACGCGAGAGGCAATCGCCAGCGCCAAAGCCGAAATCCTCGAGGGCGCGACGTCCGCCACCCTCATCGTCGCCAACGCGGACGACCCGTTGGTGATGGCGCACGCTGCCCGCGGGCCGGGCCGGCTCGTGACGTTCGGCGAGCAGGCCGCTGCAACGGTACGCGCGACCGCCGTCACCGATCGCGGGTTCGACGGGACCGTCGCGGACGTCCAGACGCCGGCCGGACAGGTCCGCCTCTCGGTGCCGCTTGCGGGCAGATCTCAGCTCATGAACGTCCTCGCGGCGACGGCCGTCGCGCTCGAGCTCGGCGTGTCGCTGGACGCGATCGCATCGCGTGTCGCCGCGCTTCGTCCCGTTGCGCGCCGTGGCGCGATCGCGACGCGGGCAGACGGCGTGCGCATCATTGACGATTCTTACAACGCCAGTCCGGCCGCCGTGGACGCCATGCTCGCGTCACTCAGGGCGACGCCGGTGTCCGGCCGCCGGGTCGCGGTGCTCGGCGAGATGCTGGAGCTGGGCGCGCGGGCGCGCGAGCTCCATGCCGCGTGCGGTCGCGCGGCCGCACGGGCCGGCGTGGACCTGTTGGTTGTGGTCGGCGGTTCCCCCGCTGACGGAGTTGTGGACGGCGCGGTCGCCGCGGGACTCGCGAGCGATCGGGTGCATCGGTTTACAGACAGCACCTCGGCTCGCGACGCGGTGGCCGCGCTCGTCCGCCAGGGCGATCTCGTGCTCGTCAAGGGATCGCGCGGGACGCGTACCGATCTGATCGTCGATCGGCTCACGAGCGGAGGAGGCGCGTAATGCTGCTCCACCTCCTGTACCCGCTGAGCCGCGAGTTCTCGCCGCTGAACGTCATCGGGTACATCACGTTCCGCACGGCCGCGGCGACGCTCACGGCCCTCGCGCTCGGTCTGCTGCTCGGCCCGTGGTTCATCCGCCGGCTTCGCGCGTTTCAGATTGGACAGGTCGTCCGCTCCGACGGGCCGGCGAGCCACAAGCCCAAGGCGGGCACGCCGACGATGGGCGGGCTCCTGATCCTGACGGCGGTGTTCGTCCCGACGCTCCTGTGGGCCGATCTCACGAACCCGCACGTCTGGGTGGTTCTGGTGGCGACGGCCGCGTTCGGGCTCATCGGGTTCGCCGACGACTACCTGAAAGTCACGCGCCATTCCCACCACGGTCTGTACGCCCGCTACAAGTTTGCGGCGCAGGTGGTGGTCGGCATCGGCGTCGGGCTCGCGCTCATCTGGCTCGCCGCCCAGAAGCAGACGCCGCCGCTGTACAACACGAAGCTCCTGTTCCCGTTCTTCAAGAACCTGGTGCCGGACATCGGGTGGTGGTACGTCCCGTTCGCGGCGCTCGTCCTGGTGAGCATGTCGAACACGGTGAACCTGACCGACGGGCTGGACGGTCTGGCGATCAGCACGTTCGCGGTGTCGGCCGCCGCGTATACCGGACTCACCTACGTCACGGGCCACGCGGTGTTCGCGAAGTACCTGCTGCTCGAACACTTCCAGCCCATCGGCGAGCTCACGATCTTCTGCGGATCTCTCGTCGGCGCGAGCCTCGGCTTCCTCTGGTGGAACGCGCACCCGGCGGACGTGTTCATGGGCGACGTCGGGTCGCTGGCGCTCGGCGGCGCGCTCGGCACGATCGCCATCCTGATCAAACAGGAGCTGCTGCTGCCGATCGTCTGCGGCGTGTTCGTGCTCGAGGGGCTGTCGGTCATCATTCAGGTGCTCTCGTTCAAGCTCACCGGCAAGCGCGTCTTCAGGATGGCGCCGATTCACCACCATTTCGAGCTCGTGGGGTGGGCCGAGCCGAAGGTGATTACGCGATTTCTCATCCTCGCGATCATCTTCGCGCTCTGCAGCCTGGCCACGCTGAAGCTGAGGTGACCCGATGAGCTTCAGCTTCAGCGTTCAGGGCAAACGCGTCGTCGTCGCCGGCGGCGGCCGGAGCGGCGTGGCGGCCGCCGAGCTGCTCGCCGCGCGCGGCGCACGCGTCACCGTCAGCGATCCGGCGCCGTTCGACGGCGGCGATCGCCTGCGCCATCAGGGCATCACCGTGGAGATCGGCCCGCACCCGCCGGCGCTCTTTGCCTCGGCCGAGCTCGTCGTGCTGAGCCCAGGCGTGCCCGCGAACCAGCCGGCGATCGACGCGGCGCGACACGCCGGCGTGCCCGTGATCGGCGAGATCGAGTTGGCATCGCGCTGGCTGCACGGCCGCGTGATCGCGATCACCGGCACCAAAGGCAAGTCGACCACGACGACGCTCGCGGCGCGAATGCTGCAGGAGGGCGGATTCGACGTCACGGCCGGCGGCAATCTCGGCGTGGCGCTCAGCGGCCAGGTCGCCGCGTCGCGGCCCGAGTCGTTCCACGTCGTCGAGGTCAGCAGCTTCCAGCTCGAAAGCACCGACACGTTCCATCCGTGGATTGCGGTGCTGCTCAACCTGTCGCCGGATCACCTGGATCGGCACGCGACGTTCGACGAGTACGGCGCCGCGAAAGCGCGAATCTTCGCGAATCAGACCCCCGACGACTGGGCCGTCGTGAACGCGGACGATCCGGCCGCGCTGCTTCTCTCTCGAGGCCGGGCGCGCCGCTTCGACTTCGCGCTCGACGCGAAGGTCACCGATGGCGTCACGGTCGCGGGCGACGAGATCGTCCGCCGCGAGCGCGGCGCCACGGCCGCGCCGCTCCTCCCGCTGACGTCGGTGCACCTGCCCGGACGGCATCTCCTGAGCGACGTGCTCGCCGCCACCGCGGTCGGGTGCGTCGCCGGCGTGCCGCCGGCCGCCATCCGCCGCGCCGTCGAAGGCTTTTCCGGTCTGGAGCACGCCCTCGAGCCGGTCGCGACGATTGACGGCGTTCGCTTCGTGAACGACTCGAAGGCCACCAACATCGCCGCGGCGCGACGCGCGATCGAGAGCTTCGACGGCGGCGAGGTCGTGATCATGGGCGGCCGGTTCAAGGGCGGTCAGTTCGAGGATCTGCGCGATGTCGTCGCCGAGCGCGCGACGGGCATCGTGACGATCGGCGAGGCCGCGCCGCTCGTCACGTCGGCGCTCGCCGACCTCGTGCCGATCCGGCATGCCGCGTCGATGGCCGACGCGGTGCGGACGGCGCAGGCGATGGCGGCAGAGGGCGGGGTGGTCCTGCTCGCGCCGGCCTGCTCGAGCTTCGACATGTTCCACGACTACGCGGAGCGGGGTCGGGAGTTCAGGAAGGCTGTGCTCGCGCTCAAATCGGCAATCGGGGAATCGGCAATGGGCAATGGCAGAGAAATCGGCAATCGGTAATGGGAATGGGCAACGGGTAATCGAAATCGAAAATCGAAATTCGGAAATCTGAAATGGAGTAATCGGGAGTGTTCAACAGTCATCAGACGGGTGCGGCGGTGAGGGGCCGGCCGCTGGGAACACAGGCCGCCCCGGCCTGTGAGGCTGGTGTCCTCGTCCAGCCCGACTGATGACTGTTGAGCACTCCCGGCCGTCACTATGGCGCGAACACTGAAATCGGACAAGATCCTGTTTTGGGCCACGCTCCTCCTCGTGGGGGCCAGTGTGGTGATGGTTTACAGCGCCTCGGCCGTCCAGGCAGACAGCACCCTGCTGTTCCGCCAGCTCGTCTGGTCCGGCATCGGGCTGCTGTTGTTCCTCGGCGTGATGAGGATCGACTACCACCGGTTCAAGCGGCCCATTCTGATCTGGGGGCTGCTTGGCGTCACCCTGGTGGCGCTCACGGTGGTGTTCCTGTTTACCGCCCGCAAAGGCACCTATCGCTGGATCGCGCTCGGCGGGCTGACGTGGCAGCCCTCGGAGCTCGCGAAGCTCGCCGCCATCCTGTTCGCCGCGGCGTTGCTCGAGCGCCGGATGCACCGCGTGAACGACGTCGCGTACGCGCTGATTCCGATCGCCGTCGTCACGCTGACGCTGGCCGGCCTCATCATCGTGCAACCCGATTTCGGCACGGCCACGGTCCTCACGCTCATCGTCACCGCGATGGTGTTTGCCGCAGGCCTCAGCTACCGGTACCTGTTCGGCACCGCGCTCGTCCTGATTCCGACCGCGATGATGCTGATTCTCTCCACGGCGTACCGGCGGCGCCGGCTGTACGCCTATCTCGATCCCTGGTCACAGCAGCTCGGCGACGGGTTCCAGGCGGTGCAGTCGTTCATCGCCCTCGGATCCGGCGGCCTGCTCGGTCGAGGGTTCGTGGGCGGCGTTCAAAAGGTCTTCTTCCTGCCCGAAGCGCACAACGACTTCATCTACTCGGTCATCGGCGAAGAGCTGGGGCTTCTCGGGACGACGATGATTCTCGTGGCGTTCGGCGCCATTGCCTGGCGCGGACTTCGCGTCGCGCTGCTGGCGCCGGACCGGTTCGGATCGCTGCTCGCGGTGGGACTCACGATGATGGTCGCGCTGCAGGCGTTTCTCAACATCAGCGTCGTGATTGGTCTGCTGCCGACGAAGGGCATTCCGTTGCCGCTCGTGAGCAGCGGCGGCTCGTCGCTCGTCGTCACGCTCGTCGCGATGGGGATCCTGCTCAACATCTCGCAACAGGCGTCGCCGACGGCGGCGGCCGCGATCGAGGTACGCGGGTGACGTGGAGGACCGGATGCGAGGCGGCGAGAGGCGAACGTGAGCGGCCTGTCGGTCGTGATTGCCGGCGGCGGCACAGGCGGCCACGTGTATCCAGGCATTGCCGTCGCGCAGGAACTGCGACGCCGCGTGCCCGGCGTCACCGTGTCGTTTGCGGGGACGAGCCGTGGACTCGAATCGCGCATCGTGCCGCGGGAGGGCTTCGAGCTGGACGTCATCCGCAGCGCCGGCCTCAAGGGCAAGTCGATCGCCTCGCGCCTTCGGGGGGCCGCCCTGCTGCCGCTCAGCATGCTCGATGCGTGGCGCATTCTTTCGCGCCGCCGGCCGGGCGTCGTGATTGGCGTCGGCGGATACAGCTCCGGTCCGGTCGTCCTGATGGCCGCATTGCGCGGCATCCCCACGATGGTGCTCGAGCAGAACGCGGTGCCGGGACTGACCAATCGCCTGCTCGCACGCTGGGTGCGCGCGGCGGCCGTCACATACGAGGAGACGTTGTCGTACTTCGGCAAAAGGGGGTTTGTTGCGGGCAATCCAGTACGCGCTGAGTTCTTCGATGGAAGCGCAACTTCGAAATCCGAGCATCGAAATTCGAAGTTTCCCCGGGTTTTAGTCCTTGGCGGCTCCCAGGGCGCGCACGCGATCAACGTGGCCATGGTGGCGGCGGCGCCGCAGCTGGCACGAGCGCACGGTGGCATCGAAATCGTCCACCAGACGGGAGAGCGAGATCTGGGCGTCGTCCGCGAAGGCTACGAACGGGCCGGAATCACGGCGCGGGCGGAGTCCTTTCTGGACATGGTCGCCCGTGAAATGACGGCCGCCGACCTGGTGATTTGCCGGGCCGGCGCGACGACGCTGGCTGAGCTCGCCGCACTCGGCCGGCCGGCCGTGCTGGTGCCGTTTCCGAGAGCGACCGACGACCACCAGCGCAAGAACGCGCAGGTGCTCGCCGATGCCGGAGCGGCGGCGCTGCTCGATGAGCGGCAGTTGTCGGGCGACTCGCTCGCCGGGGTCGTCGGCACGCGGTTGATCGATCGCGCCCGCCTCGCCGCGATGGGCGACGCGATGCGGCGGTTCGCGCGGCCGGACGCGGCGCAGCGGATCGTGGATCGAGTACTGGAGCTGTCGCGCTGATGCTGCAGCTCGGGAGGACGCGGCGGGTCCACTTCGTCGGCATCGGCGGGATTGGCATGAGCGGGATTGCCGAGCTGCTCGCCAATCTCGGCTATGTCGTGAGCGGGTCGGATGAACGCCGGTCGGAACTGACGGACCGGCTTCGGACGCAGGGGGTGAACGTGAGCATCGGGCACGCGGCCGCGAACGTGGCAGACGTCGACGTCGTCGTCGTGTCGTCGGCCATCGCGCCCGACAACCCCGAGGTCGCCGCCGCGCGCGCGCGACAGGTGCCGGTGATTGCGCGGGCCGAGATGCTCGCCGAGCTGATGCGGCTGCGGTTCTCGATCGCCGTCGCCGGCTCGCACGGCAAGACGACGACGACCTCGATGGTAGCGTTGATGCTGGAACGGGCCGGACTGGACCCGACGGCGGTGATCGGCGGGCGGCTGAGCGCCTTCGGCAGCAACGCGCGGCTCGGCAGCGGGCAGTACATGGTGGCAGAGGCGGACGAGAGCGATCGGTCGTTTCTCAAGCTCGTCCCGACCATTGCCGTGGTGACGAACATCGATCGCGAGCACATGGACGCTTACGGATCGTTCGATCGGCTCGTCGACGCCTTCGCGGACTTCTCGGACCGCGTGCCGTTCTACGGCTCGGTCGTGGCCTGCGTCGACGACCCGCCGGTCGTGGCGATGGTGCCGCGCCTGACGCGCCGGGTGATCACGTACGGCTTCGGCGAAGGCGCCGACGTCCGCGGCGAGGATCCCTGGACCGACGGCGCCACCGGCCGATGCCGCGTGCGTTATGCCGTGCGAGGCGTCCCCGCCGGACAGGGATCGGGTGAAATCCGCCTGAATGTGCCCGGCCGGCACAATCTTCAGAACGCGCTCGCGGCGGTTGCCGTGGGGCTGGACGTCGGCGTGCCGTTCGAGCGCCTTGCCGGCGCGCTGGCCGAGTTCCGCGGCGCCGAGCGGCGCTATCAGACTCGGGGCACGGCGGCGGGGGTGACCGTCATCGACGACTACGGCCACCATCCGACGGAGGTCGCGGCGGTCCTTCGCGCCGCGCGTGCGGGAGCGCCGCGCCGGCTCGTCGCCGTCTTCCAGCCTCACCGCTATTCGAGAACACGCGATCTGCTCGACACCTTCGGCGGCGCGCTGGCGCTCGCCGACGTGGTCGTCCTGACGGACATCTATCCGGCCGGCGAAGCGCCGATTCCCGGCGCGACGCTCGAGGCGCTCGCTGCCGCAATCCGCCGCGACGTGCCCGGGCTCCGCGTGGTGCCGCGCCTGGACGACGTCCCTGAGACGATCGCCGCGCTGGCCCAGCCCGGCGATCTCGTCGTCACCCTCGGCGCCGGATCGATCGGCACGGTGGGCGACCGCATTCTCAACCGGCTCGGCGCAGGAGGCGCCGTCGGATCATGAGTCCGCGCGCGATTGCGGTGCGTCGTGGACTGCCCCCGGCGGCGGCCGGCATTCCCGCGCCTGCAGACCGGCGCTTTCGCCGCGCCGACCTCAGGCTCACGCGACGCCGGCGCCTGGGCCAGATCGCGTGGCGAGCCGGCCGGGTGATCGCCATCGCCGGCCTCGCCTTTGCGGCGCTGTCCTGGGTCACGAGCGTCGTGCTCGGCTCCAGCGCGCTTCAGGTGAACCACGTGGTCGTCCGCGGCAATTCCCGGCTCTCGGTCGGCGAGGTCGAGACGCTGCTGGACGGGATTCGCCACGAGAACATCTTCCGCGTGGATTTCGAGCACTACCGGCGGCGGCTCATGGACTCGCCCTGGGTGGAGCGCGTCGCGCTCTGGCGCGTGCTGCCGTCCACCGTCGAGGTTCGCGTCGTCGAGCGGTCGCCGATGGTCATCGCGCGAGTGGCATCGCAGCTGTACCTCGTGGACCACCAGGGCGTCATCATCGACGAGTTCGGTCCGCAGTATCACGAGTTCGATCTGCCCATCGTCGATGGGCTGATTTCGCCGTCGGCCGGCCGGGGATCGCTCGTCTCGCCGGAACGGATTCGTCTGGTCGAGGCGCTGGTGCGGGCGCTCGACGCCCATCCGGCCCTGCGCCGGCGTCTCTCGCAGATGGACGTCACCAATCCGCGAAACGCGGTCGTCCTCCTCGACGGCGATCCGGCCTTCCTCCACGTCGGCGACACTCGCTTCGTGGAGCGGCTGCAGGCGTACCTGGATCTGGCGCCGACGCTCGGCGAGCAACTGGCCGACATCGACTATGTCGACCTCAGGTTCGACGAGCGGATCTACGTCGGGGCGAAAAAGAAAAGTAGAAAGTGAAACGCAAGAAGTGGAAAGTGGAAAGTGCAAAGGGAAACGCGAGAAAGCCGGACTGAAACGTCAGGCGTCGTTTCGAGGGTGAGCATGGCGCGCAGGGAGCGGTACCTGGTAGGGCTCGACGTCGGGACGTCCAAGGTGTCCGCGATCGTCGGTGAGGTCATGGACGACGGGAGCCTCGACATCATCGGCATCGGTCTGGCCGAGTCGAAGGGCATCCGGCGCGGCGTCGTGAACAACGTCGACTCGGCGGCCGAGGCCATCAAGCGGGCGCTCGACGAGGCGGAGCTCACCGCCGGCGTGGAAATCGACAGCGTGTACCTCGCGCTGTCGGGTGCTCACGTCAAGGCCTTCAACAGCCGGGGCGTCGTCGCGGTCGCGGGCCGCAACCGCGAGATCACGCGCGACGACGTCAAGCGCGCGATCGATGCTGCGCGCGCGGTCGCTCTGCCAGGGGGACGGGAGATTCTACACGTACTACCCCAGGATTTCGTTGTCGACGATCAGGACGGCATCGGCGTGCCCGTCGGAATGACGGGCAGCCGGCTGGAAGTGAATGTGCATGTCGTCACCGGAAGCTCGTCGTCGATGCAGAACATGATCGCATGCGTGAACCGGGCCGGCGTGGAAGTGGTCGAGACGGTTCTGGAGCAACTGGCCGCGAGCGAAGCCGTCCTCACCCCCGATGAAAAAGAGCTGGGCGTCGCGCTCGTCGACATCGGCGGCGGCACGACGGACTTCGCCGTGTTCGAGCGCGGCAGTCTCTGGCACACGGGCGTGCTCGCCGTCGGCGGCGATCACTTCACCAACGACCTGGCGGTCGGCCTGCGGATGCCGATTCCCGACGCCGAGAAGCTCAAGCGCCGATCGGGGTGCGCCCTGACGTCGCTCGTCCCCGAAACCGAGACGATGGAGGTCGCCAGCATCGCGGGCCGGCGCGCGCGCACCATGCCGCGCCGGGTCCTGTCGGAGATCCTGCAGCCGCGGGCCGAGGAAATCTGCCACCTGTTCTGGGACGAGATTCGCCGCGCCGGCTACGAGAAGTCGCTCAACTCCGGCATCGTGCTCACCGGCGGCGGCGCCATGCTCGAGGGCATGTCGGAGATTGCCGAGCAGATCTTCGATCTGCCGGTCCGCCGCGCCTCACCCGAGGGCGTCGGCGGCCTGGCCGATCACGTCAACAACCCCGCGTTCGCCACGTCGGTCGGACTGTCGGTCTACATGCATCGCAATCTTCAGGCGGAGCCGGCCCGCGTGGGCGCCGGCACGCTCGGCCGAATCACCGGCCGGCTTCGCACGTTGTTCAAAGAGTTTTTCTGAGAAGGAGCCACATGGACGACCGTCACATCCCAGTTCGTCAACCCCAGAAGCCTCATATCCCAGTTCGTCAGCCCGAGAAGCTTCGCATCCTCCTGCAGGAAGACCTCGCCCGCGCGGGCGCGCGCATCAAGGTCATCGGCGTCGGAGGCGGCGGCGGCAACGCCGTCAACCGCATGGTGTCGGCCGGTCTCGGTGATGTCGAGTTCATCGTCGCCAACACCGACCATCAGGCGCTCGTCAACAACGCCGCCCCGGTGAAGGTGCAGATCGGCGCGCAGCTCACCAAGGGCCTCGGCGCCGGGGCCGACCCGAATGTCGGCCGGGCGGCGGCGCTCGAGGACACCGACAAGATCCTCGAAGTGCTCTCGGGCGCCGACATGGTCTTCGTGACCACCGGGCTCGGCGGCGGCACCGGCACGGGCGCCGCGCCGGTCATCGCAAGCCTCGCCAATCAAATCGGGGCGCTGACCGTCGCCGTCGTGACCAAGCCCTTCAAGTTCGAAGGCAAGAAGCGCGCGCAGCAGGCCGAGGAGGGGCTCCAGGCGCTCGGCGAGAGCGTGGACACGATGATCATGATCCCGAACGAGCGCCTGCTCTCGACCGTCGATCGCACCACGCCGTTGTTCGACGCGTTCGCGTCGGCCGACGACGTCCTGCGCCAGGCGATTCAGGGCATCTCGGACCTCATCCTCGTGCCGGGCCTCATCAACCTCGACTTCGCCGACGTCAAGACCGATCATGTCGCGGATGGGCATCGCCATCATGGGCACCGGCGTCGCCACCGGCGACGATCGCGCCCGCGTCGCCGCCACGGCGGCGATCTCCAGCCCGCTGCTCGAGGACGCGTCAGTCAACGGCGCGCGCGGGGTGATCATCAACATCACCGGCGGACCCGACCTCACGCTCACCGAAGTGAGCGACGCCTCGGAAATCATCCAGAGCGCCGCGCACGAGGAAGCGAACATCATCTTCGGCGCCGTCGTGGACCCGAAGATGGAAGGCAAGATCAAGATCACCGTCATCGCGACCGGATTCGATCAGGCGCGGACCGCCGCCGCTCCGGCGGCGCAGGCGACCCGATCGACCCCGGTGGATCTGTCGGCCTACACGACCACGCGGGGCGCCGTCCCGGCTGAAGACCGAATCGCCGCCAACGGCGGCCGGGTCGTCGTGGCGCGCCGGCCGGTGCTCGATCTGCCCGGTCTGGCCAAGGCCTCGAACGGCGGGAACGGCGCCAAGGGCGCCACCGGAACCGCTACGGCGGAGGCCGAGGACGCGTCGCCGCTGGACGTGCCGGCGTTCCTGACGGAGGCACGAGAGCTGAAGGTACAATCTCCAGTACCAGGAGCCACGCGCGCGCCGGCGACGAACGCACGGGACGCGCGCGATGCTCCGGTTCCCGTGCCAGCCCGAGAGAGACCCAGCCGCTCCGCCCGTCGCGAACCCGGCGCCGCGCGGGACGTGAGAACCCAGGCCCGCGAGACCCTCGCCCGCGAGTTCGGCTACGTTCGCAAGCCTCACGGCGGCCGGCTGCGGATCGCCCTCGCGTTCCCGAACACTTACTTCGTCGGCATGTCGAATCTGGGCCTCCAGACCGTGTACCGGCTGTTCAACGCCGACGAGCGGGTCGTCTGCGAGCGGGTCTTCCTGCCGGCCAAGCAGGAGCTGTCCGCGCTCTCGGCCAGCCGCGAGCCGCTGGTCACCATCGAATCGCAGACACCCGTCCGTGAGTTCGACGTGTTCGCCTTCTCCGTCTCCTTCGAGTGGGACTACACGAACGTCGTGACGATGCTGCGCCTCGCCGGCCTCGAGCCCCGCGCCGAGCGCCGCCACTGGCGCGACCCGCTCGTCGTCATCGGCGGGGCGATCACGTTCGTGAATCCCGAACCGCTGGCGCCGTTTGCGGACGTGATCGCCGCCGGCGAGGCCGAGCTGCTCGTGCCGGCACTCGTCGACGCGTTCGCCGAAGAGGGCGGACGCGATCGGGAGCGGTTGTTCGCGTACCTCGCCACGAAGCGCGGGTTCTATGTTCCCAGCCTGTACGACGTCGAGTACGCCGGACCAGGCCGGGTGGCCGCGATTGCGCCGCGGCCCTCGACGAACGCGCCGCCAGTCGTACGCAAGGCCGCCGTGCCCGCCACCGACCGGCTCGACCCGCCGAGCACCAGCGTCTTCACCCCCGACACCGAGTTCGGATCGCGCCTGCTCATCGAAGTCGTGCGCGGTTGCGCCAACCTGTGCCGGTTCTGCTGGGCCGGCTACAACTACCTGCCGGTCCGGCCCTTCGCGACGTCCCGAATCCTCGAGCTGGCCGAGGCGGCACGCCCGCATTCCAGTCGCGTCGGTCTCGTGTCGATCGCGCTCTGCGATCATCCCGACATCGAGCTCATCCTCAGCCGGCTCGTCGAGATGGGCTACAGCATCAGCCCGGCCTCGCTCCGGCTCGACGACCTGACCGCCACGATCGTGTCGCTGCTCAAGCAAAGCGGCGAGCGGTCCATCACGATCGCCCCCGAGACCGGCTCCGACCGACTGCGCCGGGTGATCAACAAGACCGTCACCAACGAGGAGATCCTCGACCGCGCGGAGCTGATCTTCAGATCGGGCATCGAGAACCTGAAGCTGTACTACATGATCGGCCTGCCCACCGAGACGGACGAAGATCTCGAGTCCATCCGCGATCTCACACTGCAGATCCGGCGGATCATGCTCGGCACCGATCTCCCCACCCGCCACACCGGACGCATCGTCGCTTCCGTCAATCCGCTGGTTCCCAAGCCGGGGACCACGTATCAGTGGATGCCGATGACGGATGCCCGCGTCATCGAGGCCAAGACCGCACGGCTGCGGGCGATCGTCGAGGGCGTCGAGAACGTGTATTTCAACATCAAGTCGGAGCGCCATTCCTACTACCAGGGCCTCCTGTCGCTGGGCGATCGCCGCGTGGCCGACGTGATCGAGCACGCGGAGCGCAACGGCAACAACTGGCGCGCGGCGGTCGCCGCGACCGGCCTGGACGCCGATGCGTACCTCTATCGGGACCGAAGTCAGGACGCGTTCCTGCCGTGGCAGATCATCGACGGCGGCTTCAAGAGCAGCTTCTTCCGTGCCGAGCTCGAGAAGAGCCTGCGCGCCGAATGGACGATGCCCCCGAAGCGCGCCAAGGAAAACGTGCCGGAAATCGATCGATTGATCGGAAAATCGATCGATTGATCGATCGATCGATCGATCGATTCCAGGTTCACAGCGCCGAGGCGAGCTCGGCTTCGTGTTCCTTGTACGCGTCGAGAATGAGGTCGCGCAGCCTGTCCTGTCGCGACGAGTCGGTGATGGGTCGAAGCAGCGAGAAGCTGCGGCGCTCGCCGTTCACCGAGTACTGCCGCGCCGGGAACGTCACGTTGCGTCCGCCGCCCTTGCGCTCCCAGACGGCGAATCCAATGAGCCTGAGCCCGTCGAGCGGGCCGCCGGAGAAATTCAGCTCCGCGTCGGCCAGCTTGCCGGGCGGGCTGCCTTTGTCATTCGGAAGAAACTTCACGGTCATCGTCTGCCTCATTTCGGAATGCGGGGGGACTTCGTCCCCGCCGCGCCCCCCTGACGCGCTCACTCGCTGCGCTCGTTCGCTCACTGACGGGCGCCGCGGTAACGCTTCCTGCACTTCAACCAGAGCAAGGGGCGGGCCAGCGCGTGCCGACGCGAAGACGTCAGCGCAAATGCAGGTAGGATCGTGAGTTGTCGATTCCGGGCGAACGGGCCAGCCCATCGGAGGATTGCCGAAGACGCCTGGAGTTGGCGGGATCGACGAGAAAGGCAAAAACGTGACGCCTGAAGTTGTCGCCGGGTTCGAGTGGACCGACGGACTTGCAGGCCGGGCGCTCACCGCAGTTGCGCTCGCGCCTTTTGCCAGACACCTCTTCACGACACGAGCCCTCTCCTTTCGTGGCGCGTCGGCCGACGACGACTATCGGCGACTGCGGCGAGGCGCTGGCCGTTCCGGCCGAAAGTCTGGTCACGGTGAAGCAGGTCCACGGGCGAACCGTGCTCCTCGTGACGCCGAGCGCGGCGGGGATGACCGCGGCTTCCAACCCAAGCCGCGCTACGACCAGTCTCGCCGACAACGCAAGCCGCGCGACGGCGGAGGCCGACGCGATTGTCTCAACCGATCCGGCCAGGGCCCTGGCGGTTCGCGTCGCCGACTGCGTGCCGGTCCTGCTCGCCGATCGGCAGCGGCGCGTGATCGCGGCCGTGCACGCCGGCTGGCGAGGCACGTGCGCCGGCATCGTGAGCGAGACCGTGCAGGCCATCGAAGAGCTCGGCGTCGCGCCCTCGGATCTGGTGGCGGCCGTCGGACCATGCATCGGTCCCTGCTGCTATCAGGTTGACGATCGCGTGCGCACGGCGTTCCTCGGGATGACGCCCGACGCCGCGGCGTGGTTTACGGAAGACGGGCCCGGCCACTGGCGGCTCGACCTCTGGCAGGCGACGGTCGACCAGCTCGAGTCAGCCGGGGTCGCGGCCGAAGCCGTCTCGGTCGCGCGGCTATGCACGAAGCATCACGTGGACACGTTCTTCTCGTACCGCGCAGAAGGTAGCGGCACGGGCAGAATCATCGCGGCGATTCGGGCTGGGCACTAGGCACTTGGCACTAGGCACTGGGGAATTGCGTGGAAATCCTGCCTAGAACTTGAACAGATCGTCGAAGGCCTTCTTGGCGCTGTTGGGCGCGGGCGACGAGCCGGTTTCCCGCTCGACCTTCACGCGGGGCGAGAACAACCCGCACTCGTTTTTCGTGTCCTTCGGGCTGACGCGCGCGGGGATGCGCTCCATGCATTCGAAACGGGCGCCGGCGTCGAACGACGTGCAGTGGATGCAGGCGTGAAGATCGACGCCGCACTTGCCGCAGCGGCTCTGCGATCCGACCTCGAGGCTTTCCGGGTTGCCACACCGCGCGCAGCGGAAGACCTCGCGGAAGCCCGGCATGTTCGGGACGCGCGGATCGCGGGGCAGGCGAGGGTCGCGCGGCTCCGGCGGCTTGCGCGGCGCGTCCGGCCGGCGCTCACGAGGCCCCGCATCCTGATATCCGCGCTGGCGATACTTTCGATCGGACATCGACACTCCGCTTACTGAAAATTGCAGGTCGGACTGGGCACTAGAGCACTCCGAAGTTCTTTCCAGTGCCTAGTGCCCAGTGCCCGGTGCCTGATCCTGCGCTTCGTCCATCGCCAGGTTCGCGAGCCGGTCGGCGTCCATGTTCAGTTCCCGCCGCACGTGCTCGTACGTCACACGGCCGATCTTGTAGGCGAGGAGGCGGGCCTCGCCGTAGAGCGGTTTGAGGCCCTCGTGCTTGACCTTGTACACCCCTCGCATCTGCTGCACAAGCAAAAGCGAGTCGGACCGGAGGTGGATGTCCGAGGCGCCTGCCGCGAGGCACCAGCGGAGCGCGGCCAGCAGGCCCCGGTATTCGGCGACGTTGTTCGTCGCGTGGGGGAGGGCGCCATGGAGCTCGGCGACCGTCTCACCGGCGGCGTTCTGGATGACCGCACCCCAGCCGGCCGGCCCGGGATTGCCGCGCGCGCCGCCGTCGATGTTCGCGACGAACCGGGCCACGCCCTAGCCCTGTTCCACCGGCGCGACGAAGTACAGGATGCGCTGGCAGCTGTCGCACTGCACGATCTCGGCGTTGCGCCTGACCTGCTGCGCGACGGCAGGGCGCAGCCGCACGTGGCACGCGGTGCAGCCCTCGCCCTTCATCTCCGCGACGGCCAGGCCACGGCGCTGCTTGAGCAACTGCTCGTACTTCGCCGAGAGGGCCGTGTCGATGCCGCGAAGCTCGCCGGTGCGCTCGGCGGCCAGGCGCTTCAGTTCGCCGTCCAGCGTCGCGCGCTCGGCGCCGAGCGCCGCCCGCGTCTTCTCGCCCTCGCGTTTCACATCGGCCAGCGCACGCTCGGCGTCCTTGAGCGCGGACGTGAGGCCGTCGGCGGCTTCCATGAGCACCAGAATCTTCTCTTCGATCGCGTCCTTCTCGGTTTTTGCGGTCGCAATCTCGTGCAGCAGCGCCGTGTACTCGTGATTGGTCTTGACGGCGGCCTTGTGGTCCTCGAACCGCGCGAGGCGCGTGTCCACGACGGCCACGTCCTTCTCGAGGGCGCGGCGGCCCTGCTGGTTCTCCTGAAGGCTCGTCTTCAGGGCCTCCGTCGGCGCCCACGGCGGCCGCGACGCGCCGCTCGATGTCCTGCTCGGCGACCGGCAGTTCGGACAATCGCTTTCGTGCCGCGTCAGCGGCCGTGTCGAGCGCCTGCAACGCAATGAGGCTTTGCAGGGCTGGCGACATCAGCGAGAACACAACCACGACATGATAGGGAAGTGCGACGACGGCAACGGTGACGGCAGTTTATCGCAACGGCCGGCCATGAGCGAGGCCCGAACGTTCTTTTGCCGGGCCGAGTCGAATGGGCCCCCCAGGATTCGAACCTGGGACCAACCGGTTATGAGCCGGCAGCTCTAGACCGCTGAGCTAGGGGCCCGCAAGGGAACTTCCGCTACCGTCCCTCGAGGAACGGCTTCAGACGCCGGCTTCGCGACGGGTGCCGGAGCTTGCGCAGCGCCTTGGCTTCGATCTGCCGGATGCGCTCGCGCGTGACGGCGAAGCTCTGGCCGACTTCCTCGAGCGTGTGCTCGGAGCCCTCGCCGACGCCGAAGCGCATCTTGATGACGCGTTCTTCGCGCGGCGTGAGCGTCTTCAGCACCGAGTCGGTCTGCTCCTTGAGGTTGAGGTTGATCACCGCATCCGACGGCGACACGACGTTCGTGTCGGGGATGAAGTCGCCAAGATGCGAATCTTCCTCTTCTCCGATCGGCGTCTCGAGCGAGATGGGCTCCTGCGCGATCTTCAGGACCTTGCGGACCTTCGAGACCGGGATGTCCATCCGCTGGGCGATCTCCTCGGAGGTCGGCTCCCGGCCGAGCTCCTGGACGAGCGCCCGCGACGTGCGGATCAACTTGTTGATCGTCTCGATCATGTGGACCGGGATGCGGATCGTCCGCGCCTGGTCCGCAATCGCGCGCGTGATCGCCTGCCGGATCCACCACGTGGCGTAGGTCGAGAACTTGTAGCCGCGCCGGTACTCGAACTTGTCGACCGCCTTCATGAGGCCGATGTTGCCCTCCTGAATGAGGTCGAGGAACTGCAGGCCGCGGTTCGTGTACTTCTTCGCAATCGAGACGACCAGCCGGAGGTTGGCCTCGACGAGCTCCTTCTTGGCCTGCTCGGCCTGCGCCTCGCCCTCGAGGATCGTCCGCAGCATCGTCGTCAGCTCGTCGACCGGCTGCTCGAGCTTCAGGGCCATCCCCCGGATTTCCTTGCGCACGTCGTCCTTGTGCTTGAGGAGGATCTTCTTCTCCTCCTCGCGCAGCTTGCGCTTGCCCTTCGACTCCATCTTCTGGTCGATGAGGCGCAGCTCGCGCTGCTTCGCCTGGACGTCCTCGACGGCGGCCTTCATGCCGTCGATCAGCCGGCGCTTGACCATCTCGGTGAACTCGATCTTGCGGATCGCGCGAGACAACTCGACGCGCGCGCGGCCGATCCGCCACTTCGCGCGGCGGTACTTCCGCTTGTCGCTCTTCGGCGCGTCGCCGTACTTCTCCTCGAGCTTCTTGACGATGTCGAGGGCGACCTTGACCTTGTCGACCTGCTTGAGGAACTCGCGCTGGCGCGCGGCGATCTTCTCGTCGGTGATCTCTTCCTCGTTGAACACGACGAGCTCGCGCACGGTCCGCTCGCCGCGCCGGAGCTGCTCGCCCATCTCGATGACTTCCTGCGTCACCTTGGGCGTCCGCGAGATCGACTTGATCACGGCGAGCTTGCCCTGTTCAATCCTCTTGGCGATCGCGACCTCGCCCTCGCGCGTGAGCAGCGGGACGGTGCCCATCTCGCGCAGGTACATCCGGACGGGATCGTTCGTCTTGTCGAGCGCGCCCGGCGTGAGATCGAGATCCATCTCATCGCCGCCCTCGCCCTGCAGCTTCTCGTCCCGGTAGGCCTTCTCCGAGTCGACGACCTCGATTCCAGCGCTGCCGAACGTGCTGAACAGGTCGTCCAGCTCCTCGGACGACGTGATGTCAGCGGGAAGAAGCTCGTTGACCTCGTCGTAGAGCAGGTAGCCCTTCTCCTTGCCGAGGGTGATGAGCTGTCGAATCTCGTCGTACTTTTCTTCGATGGACAATGTGGTGTCTCCTCAGTTCAATTCTTCGAGCCGTCGGAGCAGCTCTTTCTTTCGCTCCCACAGGACGGTCACCTGCGCGTCGCTCGGCAGTGTCCGCCCCTGGTGGAGCTCATCAATCGCTTCCTGCAGGGCGGCCAGCTCACGGCGCGACCGGTCGCGCCTGAGCGCGCTCACGCAGTCGGCCGCGGGCGCCGTCGCCGCCTCGGGCGCGGCGGCCCGCTCGACCAGCACGCGCTCGCCCTCGCTCAACCGTTCCCGAAGCGCCCCGGGCACGAACTCGGCCGGTACGTCGACCAGACTCGCGGCGAGCTCGAGGACCGGCCGGGTGACCAGGCCGTCCAAGTCGCCCGGCTCGAGCTGAGCCACCGCCGCGAGTCCCTCGACCGGGTGATGGATCAGCGCCCAAATCAGTCCCTGTTCGGCGGGCCGGAGCCGCGCCGTCGCCGCCACGGCCACCGCAGGCACGTCCTGGCGGCGCTCGACGGCGGCCTTCCGAATCTCATCCCGTACGACGCTTTCTGTCACTCGGGCCTTGTGGGCCACTCTGTCTGCGAACCGGTCGCGCTCGGCGGCGTCCGGGATCCTCGCGGCCACCGCTAACATCTTGCCGAGGAACGTCTTATGTGCCTCCGGCCGCGTCAAATCGACGCCCCTGGCCGCGCGATCGAGCAGAAACTCTAAATACGGCTGAGACCCCGTCAGCCGTTCCACGTAGGCTTTGCCACCGGCCTTCCGAATGAACGTGTCCGGGTCGCTGCCCTCGGGCAAGAGGGCCACGTTCACCTGGAATCCCTCGCTCACCAGCAGCTCGGACGAGCGCGAAGCCGCGCCTTGTCCGGCCGCATCTGGATCAAAACTCAAGACGACTTTCGACGTGAAGCGTTTCAGCGTTCGCGCCTGGGCGCTCGTGAGGGCCGTCCCGCAGGAGGCCACGACCGGCTGAATCCCGGCCTGCCATGCCTGGGCCAAGTCGAAGTACCCTTCGACCAGCACACAGTAATTGTGCCTCCGAATGGCCCCTTTCGTCACGTCCAGACCGTAGAGCGTCCGGCCTTTCGTGTAGACAGGCGTTTCGGGCGAATTCAGGTATTTCGGGACCTGTCCCTCGTCGAGCGCCCGGCCCCCGAACGCGATGGCGGCGCCGCTCTCGCGCGCGATGGGAATCATGAGCCGGTTGCGAAACCGGTCAACCAGCCGGCCCCCCTCGCGCTCCATGACGAGACCGCTCCGGATCTGGAGCGGTACAGGGACTTTCTGGTCCGCGAACCGGCCGATCAGTGTATCGCGGCCGGCCGCAGGCGCATAGCCGTAGCCAAAGGCCTCTAATGTCTCGGGACGAAGCCCGCGCGACTCGAGTTCCCTTCGCGCGCGGCCGCCGGCGGGCGTGCTGAGCTGCTCGCGGTAGAACGCCGCCGCGTCTTCGTGCAGCTTCACCAGTGCCTCTCGCTCCGCTGCCGCGGCCCGATCTTCCGACCCGCCCTGCGCTTCCGGAATCTCCATGCCGGCCCGCTGCGCGAGGTACCGCACGGCTTCGGGGAACGTCAGCTTCTGCTGCAACTCGACGAACTTGACGACGTCGCCCCCGGCGCCGCAGCCAAAGCACTTGAAGAAGCCCTTGTCCTTGTTGACGTTGAACGACGCGGTCTTCTCCTGATGGAACGGACAGAGGCCCTTCCACGTGCCGCCTGTTTTCTTCAGCGGCACGACGTCCCCAATCACGCTGACGATGTCCGTCTGCGCTTTGAGATCGTCCAGAAATGACTGCGGGAACAGAGCCATTCGTTATCTGCAATGGGGCAATGGGCAATGGGCAATGGCAAACACATCGGCAATCGAGCAATGGAAATCGGCAATCGGTAATGGAAATGGGTAATCGAGATCGGCAATGGGAAATGGGTAATCGGAGGGCATCGCCAATGGCCTGGTCCGCTGTCGATTGCCGATAGCCCTAGCCATTCCCCATTCCCCATTCCCCATTTCCATTCTCGATTCTCCATTTCCATTGGCAATTGCCGATGTCTCTGACATTGCCGATTACCCATTCCCCGATTACCCATGCAGGGTCAGTCTTTGAGCTCCACAATAGTGGCTCCGTTGCCGCCCTCGTTGTCGGGGGCGGGCGTCACGGTCGCGACCAGCGGGTGCTCGCGAAAGTACGCGCGGAGCGCGTCGCGGAGGCGGCCGGTGCCATGGCCGTGCACGACACGCAGCCGCCGTTCGTCTGCCAGCAACGCGTCATCCATAAACTTCTCAGCCCGCCCCAGCGCGTCGTCGACGGTCGCGCCGATGAGCACGAGCTCCGCGGCGGCGCGGTTCGAGATGTCGACGCCGCCAGGCCGTGGCACGCTGCGGGTGCCGGGCCGTCCCTTCGCCCTCCGCCCTGACCCCGTTGACCTTCGCCAGCCCTCTCGCGCCGAAGGTCCCCAACCTTCACCCGAATCCGCTTCCCGCGAATCTCGACGTCGACGCGACTGCCGGAGACGCTCCGGACGAGTCCCTCGGCCCCTAACGTTGTGACGAACACGGACTGCCCGATGGTTGGGGGTCTGTCGAGTGCTTCGTGTTCGCCCTCGGGCCCGCCGTCGGCGTCCTCGAGCGATGCCGCAATGGCGCCGAGCGCCGTACGCGCTTCGACACCGATTTCACCAACTTCGCCGGTCGTCAGCACGGGGCCGCGCGCCACGCGCTTTTCTGCGACTTCTGCCAGGGCGTCGGCCCGGCTCTTGAGACGCGTCACGACCGCATCGACCTCGGCGCGCGCCTCGCGGAGCCTTTCGTTGAGCTTGTCGTCGAGGCGCTTCTTCAGGATCGCCTCGCGCTCGGTGAGCCTGGATTCGCGCTCGTGGAGCGCCTGACGCGCCTCCGCAAGCGCGGCGCGTTCCCCGGCCGCGCTTCGTTTTTCCTGCTCAACGGCCGCCAGCTCGCGATCGACCCGTGCAAGGTGCGCGGCGAGCTGCGACTCGCGGCCGGAGCGCCGCTGCCGCGCGTCGGCGATGATGTCGGCCGGCATGCCGAGCCGCTCGGCGATCTCGAGCGCAAGACTCCGTCCCGGCGCGCCGTAGATCAGGCGATAGGTGGGCGCGTAGGTCTCGGGGCTGAAGCCGAACGCCGCGGTCTCGACGCCCTCGGTCGTCGCCGCGTACGACTTGAGCGTGTCGTCGTGCGTTGTCGCGACCACGAGCGCACCGCGACGCCGGAAGTGATCGATGACGGCCGCGCCGAGCGCGCCGCCCTCGACCGGATCGGTGCCGCCGCCCAGCTCGTCGAGCAGGACGAGCGCCGGCAGCTCGAGATCGCGCTCGATCCGTACGAGGTTCGCCAGGCGCGCCGAGAAAGTACTCAAGCTGGCGGCAATCGACTGCTCGTCGCCGATGTCGGCGAAAATCGACCGGAACGGCGTGAACCGGCTGCCGGCATCCACCGGAATCAGCAGCCCGGCCTGCGCCATCACTGCGAGCAGGCCGAACGCCTTGAGCGCCACGGTCTTGCCGCCGGTGTTCGGGCCGGAAATCACGATCGCTCGGGTCGGCGGGACGATCCGGAGGTCGGAGGCGACGACGACGAGGACCTCCGAGGTCTTTTCGCGCACCGCTGGAATCAGCAGCGGGTGCCGCGCGCCTTTGAGCTCGAAGCGTCCGTCGGTCGCGAGCTCCGGCGCGACGCCGTCCATGCGCGCCGCGAGACGCGCCTTGGCGGCAGCTTCGTCCAGGTCCGCGGCGACGTCCACGAGCGCTTCGAGCTCGTCCGCGCGCCGGCGGAACGCGTTGGTGAGCGCGAGCAGGATGCGATGAATCTCTTCCTTCTCGCGCTCGACGAGCGTGACGACGTCGTTGTTGAGCTCGACAGTCGACATCGGCTCGACGAACAGGCTCGCGCCGCTCGCCGACGATCCATGCACGATGCCCGGAACCGCCTCGCGGTGCTCCGACCGGACGACCACGACGTACCGCCCGTTGCGGTCGGTGACGATCTGGTCCTGCAGATACTTCGCGCTGTCGCGCGAGCGTGTGAGCGACTCGAGCGTCGAGCGCAGCTTCGCGCGCGACTTCCGAAGCGCGTCCCGGATGTCGCGCAGCGCCGGACTCGCGTTGTCGGAGATGTCGCCGCTCGGCAGGATCGCGCGGTGGATCGCCGCCGTCTCGGCCTCGAACGACGCCGCGCGCGATGCGATCTCCGAAAGCAGTGCGTAGGGCGCGCCGGGTTGTGGCGCGCCTCGGAGAATCCCTCCCGCGACCTGCTCGACCGACTCGACAAACCGGGCGAGCCCGACAAGCTGGAGCGGCAGCAGCGGCTCGTCGATGATGTCGAGCGCGACCAGGATGTCCGGCAGATCGTCGGGCGCGCCGATCGACAGGCTGCCGCCGGCCTTCGTGAACGCGACGGCTTCGCTCGTGAGCGCGAGGCGGTGCGAGACCTCTTCAGGCTCGATCGCCGGCTGGAGCGACAAGGCGCGCTCCCGCCCGAGCGACGTGGACGCTTCGCGCGCCAACGCTTCGCGAATGCGATCGAACTCCAGGGCTCGGATGACAGCCGCTTGCATGGGAGACGCCCCTGGCGAAGGGGCAATCTCTCATTATGACACACCCGCTCGAGGTCCTGGCATGAAAAGCGCTCGAGGTCCTGGGAGTGAAAGCTCTTCGGGGACCATGAGAGAAGCGAGTGATGCTTCAGTCGTGCAGGACGACGCTCAGCAGCGAGTTGTTGATCTTGATTGGCAGTTTGCCGCTGTATTCGATGAAGCCCAGCTTCTTGAATCTGTTCAGAAAAAAATTCACTCGCGAGCGCGTCGTGCCGACCATCTCAGCGAGCGTTTCCTGTGAGATCTTCGGCACCAACCGGATCGGCTTGTGCGGCTTCCCGTAGCGCGCCAGGAGCAGTAACGTGCGCGCCAGCCGTTTCTCGCTCGAGTTGAAGAGCTGATCGACCAAGTCCTCTTCGATCCGGATGTTGCGGGTGAGCATGTGCGAAATGAATCGATCGGACATCGCGTGCTGCTTGTGCAGGAGCTCGACCATCTGTTCTGTGGGGACCAGCAAGATCACGCTTGGGGTGATGGCGGTGGCGGCGCACATTCGGACCGACTGGCCGGCCAGACATCCCTCGCCGAAGAAGTCTCCCGGCCCTAGCATCGCCACGATGGCCTCTCTCCCGGTCTGCGACACCACTGACAGTTTGACGCCGCCCGTTTGAATGTAATGGACCCCTTCACAGGTCTCGCCCTGCGCGAAGATCGTCTCGTCCCGGGCATAATTCACGATGCGCTTCGCAACTCCAGCGGAATTGAGAAACGCCTCCGCGCTGAACGCCGGGACGGCTCTCGCCCCTCCGCGGGAGGCTCTTCCAAGGTCCATTCGACAAGCATGACACGCCGCCAGGTGTCGGAGGTGTGTAAAAGGGCACAGACGTCGCTGAGCTCCTGGCTCTACGATCGCAGAATCTCCGCACTTCGCACGGCGCTTGACCGCGCTCCCCGGTGGAGCTCGCCGTCGTCCACAGCACACTCGAGAGGTGTCACCAATGTCTCGTCGTCATCTCGGTCTCGCACTCTGCTTCGTCGTCGCCGCCGCGACGGTCGGCGCCGAGGACAAAGAGCAGGGTCAGAACAAGGAACAGGAACGTCTCGTCGCGTGCGGCGTCGTGATGAACGAAGTCCTGAACGTCCCGGACAACGTCCCGCAGGAGATCCTGGACAACGCCGAGTGCGTCATCGTCATTCCGTCAATGACGAAGGTCGCCCTGGGCCTCGGCGGCAGCTACGGACGCGGCGCGATGGTCTGTCGTTCCGGCAAGGCATTCAACGGATCGTGGGGCGCGCCCGCGATGTACGCGATCGAAAGCGGCAGCCTCGGCCTTCAGCTCGGCGCGGAATCCACCGACGTCGTCTTGATGATCATGAACCCGCGCGGCGTCGAGGCGTTGCTGAACAGCAAGGTCACGCTCGGGGGCGAGGCTTCGGCCGCGGCAGGACCAAAGGGACGAACCATCCAGGCGTCGACCGATGCGTCCATGCGCGCCGAAATCCTCAGCTACTCACGCTCGCGCGGGCTCTTCGCCGGCATTTCGCTCGCGGGCACGTCACTCCGTCCCGACGACGACGCCACGGAACAGGTGTACGGACGCCCGTTGACCGCGCGCCAGATTATCACCGGGACCGTGAACGTGCCGGCCTCCGGCCAGGCGCTCGTGGACGTGCTGCAGAAGCGCGCGCCGTACAGCCAGTCTGACAGGACGGGCGGCCGTTGATGAAAATGACGTGAGCAGCTTGACCTGCCGCATGAAACCGAAGTGACACCGGCCGCGGGTTGACGCGACCGCTAGCGGCGCTTGTCTTTTTAGGTCATCGACAACTCCCCAACGGGTTTGCGCCTGCCGTTGCGGACCCTCCAACAGGAAATGACTCAGGCCCCTGCCGCCCTCGTTACCGCCAGCGTCACCGGTGGCGTGTAGGTTTGATGGCTGTCGGGCGCTAGTTCCTGCGGTAGCGCGAGTATCTCCAGCCCCCGCCGCCGAGCACGACGAGCACGATCAGAACGATCAGGAGAGTCGACGTATCCATTCTTGACCTCGAACGCTATGCTAGGGCCTTCCAGCAGCCGCGTCTGCCCCGTATTGCACAGGCTCCCTGGGCCTTGGTGAAGAATCGAACCAGGCCGCTACGCAGCGTGCACGGTGGCTGTCTCCGGGACTGGAATCCGGGGGATCTCCACGAGCCCGCTCAAGTAGGTCCGGGTCTCCAACAGTGTCGAGGCCACAAGATTCGCGCCCGTATCGCGCAGCAGCTGCGTGCTCTCGTCCGCCAGCGCGGACGGTGCCCAGCGCCCGACCAGAATCTTCACGTCGGGCAACGCGGCCCGCAGCCGCTTGACGAGATAGCGTGTCTTGGACGGCGCGCTCGGTGGAAGATCGGCAAGACACACGACCGGGAACGCTTGCTGCTGCACAAGCGACAGCAGTTCCGACGCCTGCAGGCGCGTGCTGACAATCTCGACGCTGATTGGCAGATCGTCCAGCAGATGGGCCAGCATCGCGAGGGCGAGCTCGTCGGCGGCGCCGTTGGTCGCGTACCCCAACACGCGCAGTGGCTCGCGCAGCCCGAGAACGGGTGGTTGATCGGAAAGAGCGGACGGCTCCGGCTGGAGAGTCCGAATCGATTCCGCGGCATCCGCGAGCAACTCTCGCGTCGCCTCGAGCACGGCCGTTTCTTCGTCCGCCGACAGGCGCTGCTCCAGGCGGTCGCGTTCCGCATAATTGAGCGCCGGCAGGAGCAGGGCGTCGTAGACCGAGCGCGGGGACTCGGACTCGAGGTACCGCTCGATGAGGTCGGCCGCCTCGCTCTGATCGCGGGCCAGGAGGCGCTGGTAATAGCCGTACTCAGCGGCGAGCGCGGGCGTATCGGCCAGGAGCGTCCCGACAAACTCGAGGCCCGGCACGTGCTTGCCGAGCACGACCAGACACACGGTCAGCGGTGTCGCCATCAGCAGACCGAGCGGACCCCAGAGCCACGTCCAGAACGCGACGGACGCGAGGAGCGCCACCGGCGAGACCCCCGCCGCCCCGGCATACAGCACGGTTTCGAGCACGAGGTTGGTGAAGAGCTCGAGCACGACAAACAGTCCGACCACGAGGAGCGGTCCGGCCCAGCCGTCGGTGGCGGCCAGGCTGACCAGGATCGGCGCGCCCGCGCCCAGCACCGGCCCGACGTACGGGATGAATCGGATCACCGCAGCGAGCATGGCCCAGACCAATGGATACGGCACGCCGAGGAAGTAGAGTCCGACGCCCGCGGCGATGCCATAGACCAGATTGACCAGAGACTGCATCAACAGGTGCCGGCTGATGCGAGTGCCCGCCTCGTCAAAGGCCTTCGTCGTGATGGCGAGCTGGCCGTGCCCGATGAGTCCGATCAGGCGATCGCGGAGCGCCCGGCGTTCGAGCAGCATGAAGATGACCATCGCCACCACGAGCCCGGCCGTGCCCAGCCGGCCGACTATTGGACCGAGCCACGCGAAGCCCGAGAACCCGGCGACCTGCTCGGAGGTGACGACGACGGGCCGCGAGCGTGTTCCACTGGGCACGTCCGGTTTTCCAAGGTCGGTCTTGATCTCTTCGATCGTCTCTTGCAGTTTCTCGACCGACCCCCCTTTACTCACGCCGCGCACGTCCGCGATTTTCTGCAGGATGTTGACCCGGTAGCGCGGAAGGTCCTGAGCCAGGTTGTCCAGTTGCCGCGCGAGCCCCCACCCGGCGAGGCCGAGGAGCGTGAACACCAGCGTGACCATCGCAAGCACGGCCGGGATGCGGCCGACCCACCGTTGAAGCCAGGTGACAGGAGGCGCCAGCAGGAAGGTGAGCAGGATCGCGAGGGCGATCGGCACGAGTACGGCCTGCGCGAAATAGAGGACGAGAACGACGAGCACACACCAGCCGAACGTCACCACAACAGAGACGACGCTATCGCTTGCACGAGCTGCCCGCTGTTCGCTACAGCACAGGCGGCTCTGCGAGGAGCGTGTGCACAAGTGAACAGACGCCGCTGGCGGTCGGGTGCACAATCAATCGAGGAGTTTCCCCAACATGACAATCACACTTTCGGCGCTCATCGTTCTGCTAGTGATCGCACTCATTTGCGGTGCCGTCGGCAAAGCGATCGCGGGAGGTGCCAGAGGCGGGATGATCACGTCCATCGCCCTCGGTTTCATCGGCGCCCTCCTTGGACCATGGGTCGCGAATCAACTCAATCTCTCCGAGCCCTTCATGCTCAACGTGGGTGGCCAGAGTTTTCCGATCGTCTGGTCGATCGTCGGAGCCGCCCTCTTTGTGGCACTCCTTCACCTGGTATCCGGGCGGCGATGGGCGAGGACCTGATCAGCGCGCGCGCAAGACCCCGCAAGCAACGCGAGATCCCGACGAAACCTAACCCGCGCTACGTGTGATTGATCGCGCTTGCCACTGCCGCGGCGCCGAAGCCGTTGTCGATGTTGACGACCGAGACGCCCGTCGCGCACGAGTTGAGCATCGCCAGCAGGGCAGTCAGGCCGCCGAAACTGGCGCCGTACCCGACGCTCGTCGGCACCGCGACGACGGGCGCGCTGACGAGACCGCCGATCACGCTCGGCGAGTGCGCCCTCCATTCCGGCGACGACGATGACCACGCGGGCCGTCTCCAGGCGCCGGCGTTCTGACAGCAGCCGGTGCAGGCCGGCGACGCCGACGTCGTACAGCCGGTCCACGTCGTTGCCCATGACCTCGGCCGAGACGGCGGCTTCTTCTGCCACCGGTATGTCAGAAGTTCCCGCTGCTGCGACCAGGACTACTCCCTTGCCGCGCGGCAGACGGGACGCGTCGTTCGATGATTCGGGCCTGTTCGTGAAAGACCGCATCCGGCACGACTTTCGCTACGGCGGCGTAGGCGGCCGCGATCCGTCCGCGTGACGAGCAGGCTGTGTCCGCGCGCCGACGATGGCGGCGGCGATGCGGGCGATCTGCGTCGGGTGTCTTCCCCTGGCCGAAGATGACCTCGGGGAAGCCCTGCCGGGCCGCGCGGTCGGTGGTCGACGCGCGCGAAGCCGAGATCCTCGACGGCGTCGTGGCCGAGCAGCCCGGCGCGTGCGCTCGGCGTCGGCCGGGTCGAGATGGCCGTCGCGAACGGCGTCGAAGAGGCCGCGAAGCGAGTCCAGGGATCGCCTCGCCCTCGCGATTTGGCAGGAATTCGCAGCTGATGTGCCTTATTCTTCACGGCGGCTCGTTTGACTCGGATCGGACCCCCTTCCTAGAATGGTGGGTCGCGACGTCCCGCGAGTCCTCCATTCTATGACGGCACCGGAAACGCTCGATTCTCGTCGCGTACTTCTTCGTCCTCAGCATCCTCGGCATTTACGGGTGGCATCGGTACTACCTGGTCTACCAGTACATGAAGAACAAGGACCGCGTGCCCGGTCCGCCGCCGCCGGTCGCCGAGTGGCCGGTCGTGACCGTCCAGCTTCCCGATCTACAACGAGATGTACGTCGTCGATCGGCTGATCGACGCCGTGTGCGAGCTCGACTACCCGAGGGACAAGCTCGAGATTCAGGTGCTCGACGACTCGACCGACGAGACGTGCGACATCGCGCGAGCTGGCCGTTCGGCGTCAGGCGGCGCGCGGGTTCGACATCACGTACCTGCATCGCACCGATCGCACGGGCTTCAAGGCGGGCGCGCTCGACGCCGGGCTGCAGCGTGGCGCGCGGGCGAGTTCGATCGCCATCTTCGACGCCGACTTCGTGCCGCCGTCGGACTTCCTGCGGCGCACCGTGCCGTACTTCACAGCGACGACAGGCTGGCCGTCGTCCAGGCGCGCTGGGGCCATCTCAATCACGACTACTCGCTGCTGACGCGGATCCAGGCCATCCTGCTCGACGGCCACTTCGTGCTCGAGCACGGCGGCCGCAACCGCTCCGGCTGCTTCTTCAACTTCAACGGCACGGCCGGCGTCTGGCGGCGCGATCGGCGATCGACGACGCGCGGCGGCTGGCAGCACGACACGCTCACCGAGGATCTCGACCTGAGCTACCGCGCGCAGCTGCGCGGCTGGAAGTTCCTGTTCCTGCCCGGACCTGGTGACGCCGGCCGAAGTGCCGGTCGAGATGAACGCCTTCAAGTCGCAGCAGCACCGCTGGGCGAAGGGCTCGATTCAGACCTGCCGCAAGGTGCTGCCGTACCTGCTGCAGTCGGACCTGCCGCTCAAGGTCAAGGTCGAGGCGTTCTTCCACCTGACCGCGAACTTCAACTACCTGCTGATGGTCGTGCTGTCGATCCTGATGTTCCCGGCGATGGTCGTGCGCTACAACATGGGCTGGACGGAGATGCTGCTCATCGACGTGCCGCTCTTCGCGGCGGCGACGCTGTCGGTGTTCAACTTCTATCTGATCTCGCCAGCGCGAGGCGTATCCCGACTGGCGGACGCGCGGCTGAAGTACCTGCCGATGGTCATGGCCGTCGGCATCGGCCTGGCCGTGAACAACACGCAAGGCCGTGATCGAGGCGCTGTTCGGCGAGCCCGGCGAGTTCGCGCGCACGCCGAAGTACGGCATCGAGCGCAGCGCGCGACGACTGGCAGCACAAGAAGTACCACCAGTCGATGCCGATCCAGCCGTTCATCGAGGTCGGCGCTCGGCCTCTACTTCACCGGCACGGTCTTCTACGCGCTCGCGCACGGCATCTACGGCACGCTGCCGTTCCTCGTGCTGTTCCAGTTCGGCTTCCTCTACACCGGCCTGATGTCGATCTTCCAGCAGATCGGCGGCGACGACCTGCTCGTGAAGGCGCCGCAGATCGCCAGCGGCAAAGTAATTGCATGGCCGTTGACGCCGAAGCCGAAGGCCGGCCTCGAAGACGTCGTCGCCGGCGAGTCGGCGATCTGCTACCTCGACGGCGATCGCGGCGTGCTCGCGTACCAGGGCTACGACATCCACGATCTGGCGAACGCCGAGCGCGGCGTGTCGTTCGAAGAAGTCTGCTACCTGCTGTGGCACGGCCGGCTGCCGACGCGGGCCGAGCTGGGCGACCTGCAGACGCAGCTCGCGGCGGCGCGCGTCCTGCCGGAGCCGATCCTGCGCGCGATGCGCTCGCTGCCGAAGGTCGACGGCATGGACGCGCTGCGCACGCTCACGTCGATCCTCGGGCACTACGATCCCGATGCGGGCGACACGATCGCCGCAGGCGAACTACCGCAAGGCGGTGCGGCTGACCGGGCAGATCGGCTCGCTCGTCGCGACCTGGGGCCGGCTGGCGGCCGGCGGCGGGCCGATCGAGCCGGATCCGGCGCTCGGCCACGCGGCGAACTTCCTGTACATGCTCACGGGCCAGCGGCCGTCGCGCGCTGGCCGCGCGCGCGTTCGACGTCTCGCTCGTGCTGCACGCCGACCACGAGCTGAACGCGTCGACGTTCGCCGCGCGCGTCGCCGCCGCGACGCTCACCGACATCCACTCGGCCATCGTCGCGGCGATCGGCACGCTGAAGGGCCCGCTGCACGGCGGCGCCAACGCCGACGTCATGAAGATGCTGCTCGACATCGGCCAGGACGCCGGCGCCGAGCGCGCCGAGGCAGTACGTGCGCGCGAGGCTCGCGCGCAAGGAGAAGATCTCCGGGCTTCGGCCACCGCGTCTACCGCACCGAAGATCCGCGCGCGACGCACCTGCGCCGCTTCTCGAAGCTGCTCGGCGAGAAGGCCGGCCAGCCGCAGTGGTTCGAGATGTCGCAGCGCATCGAGGAGCTCGTGCAAGAGCGAGAAGAAGCTCTACCCGAACGTCGACTTCTACTCGGCGTCGATGTTCTATTCGCTCGGGCATCCCGATCGATCTCTACACGCCGATCTTCGCGGTCAGCCGCATCTCCGGCTGGACGGCGCACGTGCTCGAGCAGTACGCGAACAACCGCCTCATCCGGCCGCGCACGGACTACATCGGGCCGCCGTACCCGCAGACAGTTTCTGCCGATGCGATCAGCGATAGGCGTCGAGCGTAGCGACCTGGACGTCGCGATGGATCAGCGCTTCATCCGTAATTTCTCGATCATCGCCCACATCGACCACGGCAAGTCGACGCTGGCCGATCGGTTTCTCGAGCTCACCGGCGCGCTGCAGGCGCGCGAGATGGAAGCGCAGGTCCTCGACAGCATGGACCTCGAGCGCGAGCGCGGCATCACGATCAAGGCGCACGCCGTGCGGCTGAACTACACGGCCGAACGACGGCCAGGACTACATCCTCAACCTGATCGACACGCCCGGGCACGTGGACTTCTCGTACGAGGTCACGCGGTCGCTGGCCGCGTGCGAGGGCGCGCTGCTGCTCGTCGACGCGTCGCAGGGCGTCGAGGCGCAGACGCTCGCGAACGCGTATCTCGCGGTCGAGAACAACCTCGAGATCATTCCGGTCATCAACAAGATCGACCTGCCGGGCGCGCAGCCGGACGAGGTGCGGCGGCAGATCGAGGAGATCATCGGCCTCGACGCGAGCGGCGCGATCCTCGCGAGCGCGAAGGAAGGCATGGGCGTCCCGGAGATCCTCGAGGCGATCGTCCATCGGCTGCCGCCGCCGGCCGGCGATCCCGACGCGCCGCTCAAGGCCCTGATCTTCGACTCCTGGTACGACCCGTACCGCGGCGTCGTCATCCTCACGCGCGTCATCGACGGCGTGATGCGGCCGGGCATGAAGATCCGGCTGATGGTGACCGGCCAGGACCTACGAGATCGAGCAGCTCGGCGTGTTCGCGCCGAAGCCGGTGCCGGTCGAGGCGCTCGGCGTCGGCGAAGTCGGCTTCATGGTCGCCAACATCAAGAACGTCGCCGACGCGAAGATCGGCGACACGATCACCGAGGCCGGCCGGCCGACCGACGACGCCGTTTCCCGGCTTCAAGGAACTGAAGCCGATGGTCTTCGCCGGGCTCTATCCGGTCGAAGGCTCGAAGTACGCCGAGCTGCGCGAGGCGCTCGAGAAGCTGCGCCTGAACGACGCGTCGTTCTTCTTCGAGCCGGAGACGTCGGCGGCGCTCGGCTTCGGCTTCCGCTGCGGCTTCCTCGGCCTGCTGCACATGGAGATCGTCCAGGAGCGGCTCGAGCGCGAGTTCGATCATGGACCTGATCACGACGGCGCCGGGCGTCCTCTACCGCGTGACGACGACCGACGGCGTGGTGCAGGAGATCGACAGCCCGGCGAAGCTGCCGGACACCGGGCCGCATCGAGAAGATCGAAGAGCCGATCATCACGGCGATGATCCTGACGCCGTCCGAGCACGTCGGCGGCATCCTCGAGCTGTGCCAGGAGAAGCGCGGCGTCCAGAAGGGCCTGGAGTACGTCGCGCAGGACCGCGTGCTCATCACCTACGAGCTGCCGTTCAACGAGGTCGTGCTCGACTTCTACGACCGGCTGAAGACGATCTCGCGCGGCTACGCGTCGCTCGACTACCACGTGACCGGCTACTGGGAGTCGCCGCTCGTGAAGCTCGACATCCTCGTCAACGGCGAGCCGGTCGACGCGCTGTCGATCATCGTCCACGAGGAGCAACGCCTACGCGCGCGGCCGCGCGCTCGCGGCGAAGATGCGCGAGCTCATCCCGCGGCAGATGTTCGAGGTCGCCATCCAGGCCGCGATCGGCAGCCGGATCGTCGCGCGCGAGACCGTCAGCGCGATGCGCAAGAACGTGCTCGCCAAGTGCTACGGCGGCGACATCAGCCGCAAGCGCAAGCTGCTCGAGAAGCAGAAGGAAGGCAAGAAGCGGATGAAGCGCGTCGGCCGCGTCGAGATTCCGCAGGAAGCGTTCCTCGCCGTGCTCAAGGTCGGGACAGGACAGTCGAATGAAGAAATCCGTCGTCCGCGAGTACTTCGAGTCGCTCGTCATCGCCGTCGTCCTGGCGCTGTTCGTGCGGACGTGGGTGTTCCAGGCGTTCAAGATTCCGACCGGCTCGATGGAGACGAACCTGCTCATCGGCGATCACCTGATCGTCAACAAGATGGTCTTCGCGCCGGCCGTGACCGGCGCTCGAGCGCGCGCTGCTGCCCGACCGCGACGATCCGCCGCGGCGACGTCATCGTCTTCAAGTATCCGGAGGATCCGGAGCGCGACTTCATCAAGCGCGTGATCGGCCTGCCCGGCGACCGGCTCGAGCTGCGGCGCAAGAAGATCTACATCAACGGCCAGCCGCTCGACGAGCCGTACGTCGCACTACCTCGAGCCGCCGTCGGCCGACGGCCCGCCGCAGACGGACGACGTGCGCGAGGAGTACGGCCCGGTGACCGTGCCGGCCGGGTCAGTACTTCATGATGGGCGACAACCGCGACAACTCCCAGGACAGCCGCTACTGGGGCTTCCTGCCGCAGACCTACGTCAAGGGCAAGGCGCTCTTCATCTACTTCTCGTTCAAGGAAGACGGCTCGATCGGCAGGCTGTTCAGCGACATCCAGTGGGGGCGGCTGCTGAACCGCGTGAGATAGTCGAGCAGGCGGCCGCGGCCCGGCCCGCCCTGCCTTCGTCAGCGTGGCTTGCCGTGTTCGACGCGCCAGCCGCGTCGCGACTTTCTTCATCAGATCGACGATGCCGGCCGACTGGAAGATGTGAGCGTGCGGCCTTGGTCAAGACCTCCTGCAGCGATTTCACTTCAGCGGTGAGCGCTTCGACCACGCGCGGGTCCTTCAAGCTGCCGATGTTCGTCTCGACGTTGAAGAACGCCGCCTGAATGCCGGTGCTCAGCGTCTGCATGGCGACGGCCAGCGTCGCTCTGCGCTGACGGGTTGCCGTGTTCGGCGACCGTTCGCGCCGCGCTCGATGACGACGCGCACGCGCGAATCGTCTCGAGCGGCACTTCCGTCGCGACGCGCATCGCGTCCTGGATGGCCGCGCGTCGCGCGCCGCCTTCTCCTCGTCGGTGGCCTTCGGCTAGCTGGTACGCGGCGACGACGAGGTCGTAGGCCGCCGCGTCGCGATCGATGAGCGTCGATGAGCGTCGCGCGCAGCGCCAGCAGCTCGGCGCGCGCGGCGTCGAGCGCCGCGCGCTCCTCGGGCGTGCCGGTCTTCGTCTTCGGCATGCCGGCGACCATCGCGAGCAGCGAGGCGCCGAGCGCGCCGGCGAGCGCCGCGGCCGAGCCGCCGCCGGGCGTCGGTGTCGGGCGACGCGTGAAGCGCGATCGAGCAGATTGCGCGTGACTGGTCTTATCTGGCGAGCATGCGACCTGAGCGTTCCCTTCTTGAACACCGCGGCGATCGGCGACGCGTTGACGCGCAGCAGATTGATCGCCGGGCCGTCGACGAGCACCGCGTCGAACTGCTTGCCGGGCTCGAGGCTGCCGACGCGATCGTGGCGATCGAGCGAGTACGCGCCGTTGATCGTGGCGGCGACGAGCGCCTCCTCGAACGTCAGTCCCATCCCGAAGCAGGCGAGCGTCATCGCGAACGGCATCGACGGCGAGAAGCCGCCGCCGGGATTGACGTCGGTGGCGAGCGCGACCGGCACGCCGGCCGCGATGAGATCGCGCGCGGGCGCGAACCGGCCGAGCTTGAGGTAGAACGCCGCGCAGGGCAGCAGCGTCGCGACGACGCCGGCGCGCGCGAGCGCGGCGATGCCGTCGGCCGTCGACCTGCACGAGATGATCGGCCGAGCGCGCGCCGACCGCGGCGGCGACGCAGCGATCCGCCGCTCGCCGCCAGCTCGTCGGCGTGAATGCGCGGCTTCAGGCCGGCGCGGCGTGCCGGCCTCGAGAATCGCGCGCGATTCGTCCGGCGTGAAAAACCCGCGGTCGCAGAACACGTCGCACCATTCCGCCAGCGGCGCGGCCGCGGAATCATCTCGTCGATGACGAGCTCGACGTACTCGGCCTGCCGGCCGCGATACTCCGGCGGCACCTCGTGCGCGCCCATGAACGTCGGCGACGAGCTCGATCGGCTGCGACGGCGTCGAGCGCGCGAATCACGCGCAGCATCCGCAGCTCGGTGTCGGTCTCGAGGCCGTACCCGCTCTTGGCCTCGCACGTCGTCGTGCCGGCGCGCCAGCATCTCGGCGAGCCGCGCGGCGCGTCGCGGCGGCCAGCTCCTCTTCGGTGGCCGCGCGCGTCGCGCGCACGGTGGACAGAATGCCGCCGCCGGCGGCCGCGATCTCCGCGTACGTCGCGCCGCCCAGCCGCCGCCGCAGCTCGTCGCGCCGATCGCCGGCAAAGACGACGTGCGTGTGCGCGTCGACGAAGCCGGGCACGAGCGATCGTCCGCGCCCGTCGACACGACGCGCGTCCTGGCGTCGATCGTGACCGCGCCGCGTACGTCGGCGGTCGGTCCGACGGCGACGATCTCGCTCCCGGCGCACGCGACGGCCGCATCCGCGATCGGCGCGATGTCGCGCTGCCGCGCGCCGGCGCGCGGCGCCGGGCCGGCGACGGCGCACAGCTGGTCGAGATGCTCGATGAGCAGCGTCGCGTGGGGCGCAGTCATGCGAGAGGGAGCGCAGCGATGCGACGATGAAGCTCGGCGGCATCGAGGCCGGCGAGCTCGACGGTCTTGTTGCGGCTGCGCGCGCCGTTCACGATCCGAATCGCGGATCGGCGAGATGCCGAGCGCCTCGGCAAGTGCCCGCACCACCGCGTCGTTGGCCGCGTCGTCCACCGGCGCGGCCGTGACGCGCACGACCAGGCGGCCGTCGCGGATCGCCGGCGAGCGCCGTGCGCGGCGATCGCGGCATCACCCGAAGGTCGAGGCGTGCGCCGGCCGGTGCTGCCGAGATGCCGAGGGCGCGAACGGTCATGGACCCGCCGCTCCCGGCACACGGCGGCCGAAGATCGCCGTGCCGACGCGGACCATCGTCGCGCCTTCTTCGATGGCGACTTCGAAATCGTGGCTCATGCCCATCGACAGCTCCGCCAGCCGGTCGGCGGGCATGCCGCTCGAGACGAGCGCGTCGCGCAGCTCGCGCAGCCGGCGGAACCACGGCCGCGAATCCTCCGGATTGTCCGGGAAGGGCGGCACGATCATCAGGCCGCGCAGATCGACGGCGCGCGCGTCGAGCGCCGCACGAACCAGGTCGCTGACCGCCGCCTCGTCGGCGCCGTGCTTGGTCGCTTCGTGCGCGAGATCGACCTGGATCAGCACGCGCGGCCGCGTGCCGAGCTCGACGGCCGCCGCGTCGACTTTCCGCAGCAGATCGAGGCTGTCGATCGACTGAATCCAGGCGAACGCTGCCGCCGCCTTTTTCGCCTTGTTCGACTGCAGATGGCCGATGAGGTGCCAGTCGAGGCCGAGATCGGCGAGCGCGCCGATCTTGTCGAGACCTTCCTGGACGCGGTTCTCGCCGAAGTCGCGATGGCCCGTCGCCGCCGCCGCGCGCACCAGTTCCGGACCAAACGTCTTGGAGACGGCGACGAGCGTCAGCGCTCCGGCGGCGCGGCCAGTCCGATCGGCCGCCGCCGCCATGCGGCGGCGGACGTCGGCGAGTTGTTCAGGGATGCCGGACAGACCGCTCGCTCACTTGATCGTGTCCAGAATCGCCTTGGCGGTTGCGGCGTGCTGTCCCGTCGGGCGCCAGCTTCAGGTACTCCTGGAAGGGCGCTTTCGCCTCGGGCAGCTTGCCCTGGTTCACGAGCGACATCCCGAACCAGTAGTGCGCGTCGGCCATCTTGGGATCGAGCTTGATGGCCTTCTCGAACATCGCCCTGGCCTCAACGGCCTTGCTCTGATTCCAGAGAATGACGCCCTGGTTGAAGACCTGATTCGCGTCGCCGCCGGCGCCGCCCGCTTCGAGCAGCTCCATCGCCTTCGTGCTCATCTTCGCGGCTTCGTCGAATTTCTTCTGCGAGTTGTAGAGCGAGGCGAGCGCGCTGTAGGCGCCCGACAGCTTCGGATCGATCTCGATCGCCTTCAGAAACGCTTTCTCCGCGTTTTCGGCATCGTTCTTCTTGAGGTAGGCGTCGCCCATCCGCGCGTGACACGCGCCGCAGCTCGGAAGCTCCGTGGCGATCTTCGTCAGCTTCGCAATCGCCTCGTCGTAGTTGCCGGAGTCGAAGGCGGCGTTCGATTCGTTGAACAGCCCTTCGAGCTCCTTCTGGCGCTTGTTCCGCTTCTCGACTTCCTCGGAGCTCATGCCGGCGGGCGGTTTGTTTGCGGCGCCCGCGGCGCCCGCGGCACCCGGCGGCCGGACGATGATCTCGGGAACGCGGGTCATCTCGCCGAGGCTGACGCGGATGTTGGTCGCGGAGCCCACCAGGGTGCCCTTCTTGACGGTGATGTTCCAGGTGCCACCGCCCGAGGGCATGCCGGCCCGGACCCATTCGCCGTTCTTGTCGGAGACGGTCTTCAGTTGCCGGGCGAAGTCGCCGACGAAGTCCATCACGATCTCGGCTTCGGGCACGGGCTTGCCCGCTTCGTCGACGATCTTGCCGCGCAGCGACCCTTGCTGCGCCAGGACCGGCACGGCCGTACTCACCATCAGCACCGCCGCGGCCCACACCAGCAGCGGGCGGACAAATCGACGCGTCATGGCCCCCCTCCTTGCAATTCCCGCGTTCAGTTTACACCCGGTGTCGGCGCAGTACACTTACGACGCGATGCATCGCCCTGCGGCCCGGATCCGCCCGCTTGGTCCGCCGTTGAAGTGGGCGGGCGGGAAGCGCTGGCAGGTGCCGGTGCTGCAGCCGATCTGGGCCCGGCATGCGCATCGGCGGCTCGTCGAGCCGTTCTGCGGGGGCCTGGCGGTCACGCTCGGGCTCCTCCCCGAGCGCGCCCTGCTCAACGATCTCAATCCGCACCTCGTCAATTTCTACCGCTGGCTCAAGCGCGGGCTCGTCATCGACCTGCCGATGGGGAACGAGCGCGCACTCTTCTGCAGACACCGCCAGCGATTCAATCTCCTGCTGCGCGAAGGGCACGGGCGCACGCGCGAGGCGGCGTCGCTGTTCTATTTCCTGAATCGCACCGGCTACAACGGCCTGTGCCGATTCAACAGCCGCGGCGAATTCAACGTGCCCTTCGGGAGCTATCGGACGATCGCTTACATGCGCGACTTCTCGCGCTACCGCGACGTGCTCGCCGGCTGGACGTTCACGGCGACCGATCTGGCGCACGTGCCGATCGAGCCGGACGACTTCATCTACGCCGATCCGCCGTACGACGTCCAGTTCACGCGGTACTCCGCGCAGGATTTTCGCTGGGACGATCAGGTGCGAACGGCCGAACGGCTCGCCCGTCATCCCGGCCCCGTCGTCCTCGTCAACCAGGCGACGGTGCGAATCGTCGATCTCTACCAGCAGCTCGGCTTCTCGCTGCGCTATCTCGACGCGCCGCGGCGCATCAGCTGCACGGGCGATCGCACGCCCGCACGCGAAATACTCGCGACGAGGAATACGTGACTCTGTCTCTGTAATGGCAACGAGGCAATGGGGCAGTGGGGCAATGCTGCCAGTGCGAAGAGCCAGTTCTTGCTCGCCGTGACACGGCCAGAAAGGACACGCGCTTTTCACTCATTCAGCATTGCCCACTGCCTCATTGCCCCATTGCCTATTACTCATGAATCGACCGACGACGGCCAGATCGTCGGTGATCGGCGCCGGCGGCAGCGACGCGAGAAACCGGCGGCCGTAGGACATGCGCGTCAGGCGCGGGTCGAGCACGGCGAGCACGCCGCGATCGCTGCGCGTGCGGATGAGCCGGCCGAGGCCCTGCAGCAGCGTCAGCGTCGCCAGCGGCACCTGATACTCGTGGAACGGCTGGCCGCCGCGTTGTTCGATCGCGGCAGATTCGCGCGGCCACCAGCGGGTCGGCCGGCGACGCGAACGGCAGGCGGTCGATGATGACGCAGCTCAGCGCGTCGCCGGCGACGTCGACGCCCTGCCAGAAGCTCGCGGTCGCGAGCAGCACGGCGTTCGGCGTCGCGCGGAAGTCCCGCAGCAGCGCCGTGCGCGGCGCCGTGCCCTGCACGAAGAGCGGCCAGCCCAGCCGCGGCGCGAGGCGCGCGTGCACCTCGCGCATCGCGCGCGTACGACGTGAACAGCACGAACGCGCGGCCCCGCGTGCGATCGAGCAGCTCGCCGATGACCCACGCGGCCGCCCGGTTGAAGTCCGGCGATCCGCGGATCGGGCATCTCGGGCGGCAGGTAGAGCACGGCCTGCGTTCGAAAGTCGAACTCCGACGGCAGCTGCAGCGTCGTCGCGTCCGGCGACGCCGAGCCGTCCGAGGACGTAGTCGAACGACGCCTTCGACGGTGAGCGTCGCCGAGGTCAGCACCGTCGCGCGCGCGGTCGCCGACGATGGCGCTCGCGGATGATGTCGCGACACGTCGATCGGCGCGGCGCGCAGCGACACGCCGCGGCCGCGCGCTTCGATGAAGTGCACGAACGCCGGGTCGTCGGCGGCGAGCAGCACCGCGAGGTCGTCGGCGCATCGCCGCGGCGCGCTGCGCGATGGCCGCAAGGTCCTCGGGCGCCTGCGGGATGCGCGTTCAGCGACGCCGGCGAGCCGGTCGAGCGACTCGCGAGACGCGAGCCCGGCGTCGCTGAGCCGGCTCGGCGACGTCCGGGGTCAGCCGCGTCCGATCGCCGCGCGCTCCGGCCGGCCGCAGCTCGAGCCGCGCGGTGTCGAACAGCCGGCGGCACGCTGCTGCACGTCCTGAGCGCCGTCGTCAGCGATCGACGGCAAGCGTGCCCTGCGTCAGCGGCACCGCGCCCGCCGCGTGCGACGCATCGCGCACGAACTCGTCGACGCGATGGCGTGCTGAGCGACACGCCGAAGTACTGCGTGACGACGTCCTCGAGCTGATGCGCCTCGTCGATGACGGCGAGGTCGCACTCGGGAATCACTTCGCCGAAGCCGCCCTGCGCGCACCGACGCGTCGGCGCACGAGCAGGTGATGGTTGACGATGACGATGTCGGCCTCGGCGGCGCGTTCGCGCATGCGCGTGACGAAGCAGTCGCTGTAGTGCGGGCACTCGCGGCCGAGGCACTGCTCGCTCGTGGCCGTCAGCTCCGTCCAGAGCGGCGAGGTCGTCCGGGCAGGTCCTCGATCTCGGCGCGATCGCCGGTCTCGGTCGCCGCCGCCCACTCGGCGATGCGCGCAAGCCACGCGCGATCGTCCGGCGGCAGCCCGGCCTCCGCTTCCTGCAGCCGCTCGAAGCGGTGCAGGCACAGATAGTTCGTGCGGCCTTTCATGTACGCCGCGCGAATCGGCGACGCCGAGCGCGCGTCGCGAGCGCGGGCAGGTCCTTGTAGAAGATCTGATCCTGCAGCGTGCGCGTGCCGGTGGAGATGAGCACGCGCCTGCCGGACAGGACGGCGGGCAGCAGATAGGCGAGCGTCTTGCCGGTGCCGGTGCCGGCCTCGGCGACGAGCGTGCCGCCCTCGGCGAACGCGCGCGCGACGTCGCGCGGCCAGCCGCCGCTGGCCGGGCGCGGCTCGAAGCCGTCGAATGCCGCCGCGAGCGGGCCGTCGTCGGCGAAGCGCGGCGTCGACGCGATCGGCGAGCGTCGACGACGAGCTCAGGTCGGGATACAGCGGGAACTGTCCGGCACAGCGCTGCGCACTTCCGTCCTGCACCGCGCGCGCGACCGCCGCATCGTCCGGTGCGCCGAGCACGCGCGCGATGAGGCCGCGATCGACGTCCATTTCGGCTTCGCGCATGCCGCGCGTGGTGACGGCCGGCGTGCCGATGCGGATGCCGCTCGCGGTCATCGGCGGATTCTGATCGAACGGGAATCGCGTTCTTGTTGACGGTGATGCCGGCGCGGCCGAGCGCGGCTTCGGCGACCTTGCCGGTGATGCCGCGCGAGAACACGTCGACGAGCATCAGGTGGTTGTCCGTGCCGCCGCTGACGAGCCGGAATCCGGCCGCCGCGAGGCCCGCCGCGAGGCGCGTCGCGTTCCGCGACGATCTGCTGCTGGTAGCCGCGGAACTCCGGCGTGAGCGCTTCCTTGAAGCAGACGGCCTTGGCGGCGATGACGTGCATCAGCGGGCCGCCCTGCACGCCGGGGAACACGCGCGCGATCGAGGTCCTTCGCGAACTGCGCCGCGGCAGAGCACCATGCCGCCGCGCGGACCGCGCAGCGTCTTGTGCGTGGTGCGTCGTCACGAAGTCCGAGTGCGGCACCGGGATTCGGATGCACGCCGGCGGCGACGAGGCCCGCGATGTGCGCCATGTCGGTCATCACGAGCGCGCCGACCTCGTCGGCGACCGCGCGGATGCGCGCGAAGTCGAACTGCCGCGGATACGCGCTGGCGCCGACGACGATCATCTTCGGGCGGTGCTCGCGCGCGAGCCGCTCGAGCTTCGTCGTAGTCGAGCCGCTCGTCGTCCTTGCGTGACGCCGTACGGCACGATGTTGAAGTACTTGCCGGAGAAGTTGAGCGGATGGCCGTGCGTCAGGTGGCCGCCGTGCGCGAGGTTCATGCCGAGAATCGTGTCGCCCGGCTTGAGCATCGCGACAGTAGACCGACATGTTGGCCTGCGCGCCCGAGTGCGGCTGCACGTTGGCGTGCTCGGCGCCGAAGAGCTGCTTTGGCGCGATCGATCGCCAGCGACTCGGCGACGTCCACGAACTCGCAGCCGCCGTAGTACCGCTTGCCCGGATAGCCTTCGGCGTACTTGTTCGTCATGACCGAGCCGGCGGCTTCGAGCACGGCGAGGCTCACGAAGTTCTCGGAGGCGATGAGCTCGAGGCCTTCCTCCTGGCGTCGCACTTCGTGCCGGATGGCGGCGGCGATCTCAGGATCGGTCGTCTCGAGAGGGGTCATGCACGATCCTCGCAGGTGCGATGTCAGTTGCGCGTCGGCTTGCAGTCCATCGCGCCGATTTTGTCGACGCGGCCGCTGATGGCGGCCGCCGGCGAACGGGGTGTCGAGAAAGAGCGCGACGAGCCGGCGCGCCTGGTCGGGCGGCGTCAGCCGCTCGCCGAGCGCGAGCACGTTGGCGTCGTTGTGTTCGCGGCTCAGGCGCGCCGAGCGCTCGTCGACGACCGGCGCCGCGCGAATGCCCGGCACCTTGTTGGCGGCGATGGCCATGCCGATGCCGGAGCCGCAGAAGAGGATGCCGCGATCGAACCGGCCGGCGGCCACTTCGCTCGCGACCTTCGCGCCGAAGTCCGGATAGTCCACTGACTCGGTGGTGTCGGCTGCCGAAATCGGTGTACGCGATGCCGCGTTCGTCGAGCAGCCGCTTGATGTCGTCTTTGAGTGCACGCCCGCATGATCGGCGCCGAGCGCGATGCGCATGCGCAGTCAGGATAACCGCAATCCACGGCGCTGCCGTGCGCCGCATTGCCTCATTGCCTCAACGCATTGCCTCATTGCCCCATCGCCATGCCTCATGCACGATCGCCATGACCGTCACTGTCGATCGACGCGCGCCGATCGCCTCCGCGCCGGACATCCGTGGATCTACCGATCGGACGTCGTCGCGTCCGACGCCGAGCCCGGCGACCTCGTGCGCGTCGTCGGCGAGCGCGGACGTCCGCTCGGCTGGGCGTTCTGGAGCAGCGCGTCGCAGATCTCGCTGCGCATGGTCGGCGCCGACCGCGACGGTCGACGAACCGACGTTCTGGCGCGAACGCATCCGCGAGGCCATCGCGTACCGCGAGACGCTCGCCATCGACGGCACGGCCTGGCGCGGCTGGTGAACGGCGAAGCCGATCGGCTGCCGGCGTTCATCGTCGATCGCTATGGCGACGACCATCGTCGTCATCCAGACGCTCTCCCAGGGGATGGACCGCCGGCTGAGCGTGCTCGTCGACGCGCTGGTCGATCTGCTTCAGCCGCGAGGCATCCTCGCGCGGAACGATCCGAAGGTGCGCCGCCTCGAAGGGCTGCCGGAGCAGATCGAAGTGGTCCACGGCGACGATGCCCGACGCCGTCGAAGTCCGAAGAAGCCGGAATCCGCTACGCCGTCGACCTGCGGCACGGCCAGAAGACCGGACTGTTCCTCGACCAGCGGGAGAACCACGTGGCGGCGGCGCGATACGCGCGCGGGCGCGCGCTGGACGTGTTTCACGTACCAGGGCGGGTTCGCGCTGCCGATGGCACGACGCGCGGAGGCCGTGCTCGCGCTCGACTCCTCCGCGCCGGCCGTCGCCGCGATTCGAGAGAACGCGCGCCGGAACGGCCTGACCAACGTCGAAGTGCGGGAGGCCAACGTGTTCGACGAGTTGCGCGAGCTCGAGATCGCGGACCAGCGCTTCGACACGATCGTGCTCGACCCGCCGGCGTTCGCCAAGAACAAGGCGGCCGTCGAACGCGCGATTGCCGGCTACAAGGAAATCAACCTGCGCGCGCTCAAGCTGCTCCGGCCGGGCGGCCATCTTGCTGACCTGCAGTTGCTCCTACAACGTGGACGAAACGCTCTTCCTGGCCGTGGTCGCGGACGCGGCGAGCGACGCGCGGGCCGCCGTCATGCTCGTCGAGAAGCGCATGCAGGCGCGCGACCATCCGGTCTTGCTCGGTGTGCCCGAAACGCACTATCTGAAATGCCTCGTGCTCCGGAAGCGTGGACTGACCGACCAGCCGAACCGCAGACGGGCGACCAGGCGCCCGTGGTGCGCTTTTTGCACCCATTCCAGCGCATGACCAGACGAGTTGTCCGTCTCGTGGTTCCCGTGTTCTTCCTCGCGTTCTGGGCGGCGCCTGCGCTCGCCCAGGGACCGGTTGGCGTCCGCGCCGGGGTCAGCGGCGATCCCGATCAGTTCTATTTCGGCGCGCACGTCGAATCGAAGCCGCTGCTGCGGAACTTCACGTTTCGCCCGAATGCCGAGATCGGCATCGGGGACGACGCCACGCTCATCGCGCTGAATTTCGAGTTCGCCTATTCGATCCCGATCAGGAATGAGCCGTGGAGGGTCTACCTCGGCGGCGGACCGGCGCTGAACATCTACTCGTTCGAGGGCCGGGACGGCGATGTCGGCGGGGGATTCAACATCGTCCTCGGCGCACAGCACCGTGGCGGGCTGTTCACGGAGCTCAAGGTGGGCATGATCGACAGTCCGAACATCAAGTTCGGGGTGGGGTTTGTCTTCTAACTGTTAGTTCGCGTGGGGCCCCACGCCCACGCGCTTGTCGCGCTTCGGGCCTCGCTACGCTCGGCCCTCGCGGTGTCCACTATCTACAGTTCTGCTATATTCGCGGAAAGTATGTCCCTCTCCTCGTACGAGCCGCTCACCGCTGAAGATTTCGATCGCGCGTTTCCAGGCTCGCGAAAAATCCACATCGACGGCCCGCACGGAGTGCGGGTGCCGATGCGCGAGATTGTCCTGTCGGGCGGCGCCGCGCCGCTCGCCGTGTACGACACGAGCGGACCGCGGCATGTTGACGTCCACGTCGGTCTGCCGGCGATCCGTCTGCCCTGGATCGAGAGACGAGGCGGACGTCGAAGCCGTCGGCCGCGGCACCCGCCGGGACGTTCTTCGGGCCCGGCCGGGCCGGGACGGTCACCCAGCTGCACTACGCGCGGCGTGGCGAGGTGACCGCCGGAGATGGAGTTCATCGCGATTCGCGAAGGCCTGCCCGCGGAATTCGTGCGGGCGGAGGTGGCGCGCGGCCGCGCCATCATTCCGGCCAACGTGAACCACGCCGAGCTCGAGCCGATGATCATCGGCCGCAACTTCCTCGTGAAGATCAACGCGAACATCGGCAACTCCGCCGTCGGCTCGTCGATCGTCGAGGAAGTGGACAAGCTGCGGTGGGCGACGCTCTGGGGCGCCGACACGGTCATGGATCTGTCGACCGGCCGGAACATCCACGAGACGCGCGAGTGGATTCTCCGAAACGCCGCCGTGCCGATCGGCACCGTGCCGATCTATCAGGCGCTCGAGAAGGTCGGCGGCCGGCCGGAAGAGCTGACCTGGGAGATCTATCGCGACACGCTCATCGAGCAGGCGGAGCAGGGCGTGGACTACTTCACCGTCCACGCCGGCGTGCTGCTGCGCTACATCCCGCTGACCGCGCGACGCATGACCGGCATCGTCTCGCGCGGCGGATCGATCCTCGCGAAGTGGTGCCTGGCGCATCACCAGGAGAACTTCACCTACACGCACTTCCGCGAGATCTGCGAGATCATGCGCGCCTACGACGTGTCGTTCTCGCTCGGCGACGGGCTGCGGCCGGGATCGATCGCCGACGCGAACGACGAGGCGCAGTTCGCCGAGCTTCGCGACGCAGGGCGAGCTGACGAAGATCGCCTGGGAATACGACGTCCAGGTCATGAACGAGGGCCCCGGGCACGTGCCCATGCACCTGATTCGCGAGAACATGGAAAAGCAGCTCGAGTGGTGCGACGAGGCGCCGTTCTACACGCTGGGGCCGCTCACGACCGACATCGCGCCCGGCTACGACCACATCACGTCCGCGATCGGCGCGGCGATGATCGGCTGGTACGGCACCGCCATGCTCTGCTACGTGACGCCGAAGGAACACCTCGGCCTCCCGAACCGCGACGACGTCAAGGCCGGCGTGATCGCGTACAAGATCGCCGCACACGCAGCCGATCTCGCGAAAGGCCACCCGCGCGCGCAGGTGTGGGACGACGCGCTGTCGAAGGCGCGGTTCGAGTTCCGGTGGGAAGATCAGTTCAACCTGTCGCTGGATCCGGTGACGGCACGCGCGTTTCACGATCAGACGCTGCCGGCCGACGGCGCCAAGCTCGCGCATTTCTGCTCGATGTGCGGGCCGAAGTTCTGCAGCATGGAGATCACGCAGCAGCTTCGCGATCTGGCGGAGCAATCAGGCGTGTCGGTCGATGAGGCCGTGCAGGCCGGGCTCGAGGAAAAAGCCGCGGAGTTCCGGAAGCGCATCGTAGGGCGGGCCGGACGTAGGGCGGGCCGGGCTTTGGCCCGCCAGCCAAGCCGTAGCGACGCGGCTTACAGACCAAGCCGTGGCCACGCGGCTTACAGACCAAGCCGCGCTACTTCGGAACCACCTGAATAATCGTCCGGTAACGCTTCTCGGTCGTGCCGGCGACGTGCAGGTATCCCGGCGAGTTGTTCCAGGTGTAGTCCTTCACCGACACGCTCGGCGGAAACGTCATCGTCTCGTCGTCGAATCGGCTGAGCTCGAACTGGTGGATGGCCGGCGTTCGCGAGATCTCGCTCCCGCCCCTCTTCAACACGTTCTTGTAGTAGGTCACGATCTCCGCATACGGCGCGTTGGTGCCGTAGAGGTGATAGTGCTGGCTGCGGCCCGCGTCGAATGCGCCGAGATACTCCGCGCCGGGATAGACCGGCGTCGAGCCGACGTTCGGATCGACCTGCGTGGCGGCCGGCGGTTGCGGCGCTTTTGTCGGTGCGGCGGGCGCGCCGGCCGGATCAGCCGGCTTCGGCGGCGGTGTGACCGGCGGCGTCGTGCCGGGAAACGGCCGCGGCACGGGAGGATTCTGAGTTGGCGGCGGGGGGCTCTGTTGCGCCCGCGCGTCTGACCACGCGATGGGCGCGGCCATGAGCGTCAGGCCGAGCGACATCGCCGTCAACGTCCGCCTGATCATCACGATCACCTCGCTATTATAGGACCCCATGAACCTGCTGGCGGCCTGCGAACGCGAGCACGCGAACCTCGTTCGGCTGGCGCGCGAACTGGTCGAGCGCGAGTCTCCGAGCACCGATCGCGGAGGCGCTCGAGAACTGCGCGACGCTGCTCGTCGATCGGCTGGAGGCGGCCGCCGCGACGGTCACGCGCCTCGACGGCAGTCCGACCGCCGATCACGTGCTGGCGGAATGGCCCGGGGACGGACCGCGTGTGCTGCTCATCGGTCATTTCGACACGGTCTGGCCCGTGGGCCAGACGGCCCGGATGCCGATTCAGGGAAGAAGACGGCCGGCTCTTCGGGCCGGGCGTGCTCGACATGAAGGCCGGCCTCGCCATTGGCATCACGGCCGCCACGGTCGTCGCGAGCGAAGTCGCGGCCGCACGCCGGCCTCGCGTGCGGCTGCTCGTGACGTCAGATGAAGAAGTGGGAAGTGCGACGTCGCGGGAGGCGATCGAGCGGCTCGCGCGCGAGAGCGTCGCAGTGCTGGTCCTCGAGCCCGCGCTTCCGGGCGGCGCGGTGAAGACCGCGCGGAAAGGCGTCGGGGAGTTCGAGATCGTCGCGCACGGCGTGTCCTCGCACGCGGGTGCCAATCCCGGCGCGGGCGCGAGCGCGATTCACGAGCTCGCGCGGCAGATTGCCGTCGTCGAGGCGATGAACGATCCGGACCGCGGGCGGTCCGTGAACGTCGGCGTCATCGAGGGCGGCACGCGATCGAACGTGGTGGCCGAGCGGGCGCGCGCCGTGATCGACGTTCGCATCAGCACGATTGTCCGACGCCGGCGACGTGGAGCGCGCGATGGCGGCGCTCAGTCCGGCGGATTCGCGCGTGCGGCTCGAGGTCACGGGCCGGATCAACCGGCCGCCGATGGAGCGGACAGCGGGCGTCGCGCGGCTCTACGCGATCGCGCGCGACGTCGGGCGAGCGATGGGGCGCGACGTGGCGGAGGGCGCGACGGGCGGCGCCTCGGACGGGAACTTCACCGCGGCGCTTGGCGTCCCAACACTCGACGGCCTGGGCGCGATCGGCGACGGCCCGCACGCCCTGCATGAGCACGTGGTTGTCAAGGAGCTTGCGCCTCGCGCGGCGCTGGTCGCGGGGCTGATTGTCCGGATCGGCGATAATGGTGGAAAGACCTAGGTCACTTCCACACGAGGACAAGACATGAGCACCACGCTGAAAACGGGAATCCTGTTGGGCGCACTGAGTGCGCTGCTGATTCTGCTTGGCAGCGCGTTCGGCGGCCAGAACGGGATGATCATCATGTTCGGCATTGCGGTCGTGATGAATGTCGGCAGCTACTGGTTCTCCGACAAGATTGTCCTGAAGATGTACCGGGCGGCCGAAGTCGGCCCCGATCATCCGCTCCATCGCATCACGGCGCGCCTCGCTCAGAAGGCGGGCCTGCCGATGCCCAAGGTCTACGTGATTCCCGACGCGTCGCCCAACGCGTTTGCAACGGGGAGGAACCCGCAGCACGCGGCGGTGGCCGCAACCGAAGGCATCATGCGTCTGCTCTCCGAGCCCGAGCTCGAGGGCGTCATCGCGCACGAGCTGGCGCACGTGAAGCATCGCGACATCCTGATCAGCACCGTGGCCGCGACCGTCGCGGCGGCGATCATGATGGTGGCCAACATGGCGCGGTTCGCGGCGATCTTCGGCGGCTCGCGCGACGATCGCGGCGGCAGCAACCCGCTCGCGTTGCTGGCCACGGTGATCGTGGCGCCAATCGCGGCGATGCTCATCCAGGCGGCGATCTCGCGTCAGCGGGAGTTCGCCGCCGATCGTGGCGGCGCGGAGATCGTGGGCAGCCCGATGGGGCTGGCCGGCGCGCTCCGCCGCATCGACGCGGCGGCCCATCAGATTCCGATGGACGCCAACCCGGCGACGGCGCACATGTTCATCATGAACCCGTTCAGCGGCGGCGGGATGCTCAAGCTCTTCTCGACGCATCCGCCGACCGAAGAGCGCGTCCAGGCGCTCATGGCGCTGCGCGGGGGACGGGTGTAGCACGGGCTGAAGGCCGCAAGGCCCAAGGCCAACAGCCGGGACGCTACTTTGGCCCTTGGCCTTCGGCCCTGGGCCTCACCAGGCTCTTTGCAATCTCTCTGACCATCGCCCTGACCTTGTCGGCGTAGGCTCTCGGCGCGTACGCCCCCTGTACAGGTGCTCGTAGCCTTCGAGCAGATCCGGATACTCGCGCTCGAGAAACTGGAAGAAGTGCTGGCGCACGCCGTCCTCGAGGTGCACGACACCGGAGCCGGCGACCGTGACGCCCGCGTCGGCGATCGCTTTGAGCGTGCGCTCGACGATCGGCCGTGCGGTGGTGATGCCGGGGACGAGCGGCATCATCAACACGCTGGCGTCGATGCCGGCATCGACCAACTGCCGCACCGCGCGCAGGCGCTGGAGCGGCGGGGCCGTGCCGGGCTCCAGCCGGGCCCACGCGTCCTCGTCGACGCTCGGCACACTGAGGCACACGTGACAGTGGACGTGCCGTGACGCCTCGACCAGCAGGTCCACGTCACGCACCACCATCGGGCCTTTGGTGACGATGGAGAACGGCGTGCGCGAGCGAACGAGCACCTCGAGGCAGCGCCTGGTCAGCTTGTAATGGCCTTCGATCGGCTGATACGGATCGGTCGCCGTGCCAATCGCGACGGTCTCATGCACCCACGACGCGCGCGCCAGCTCCCGCGCGAGCGCCTCGGGCAGGTTCCGCTTCACGAAGATGACCGACGAGAAGTCGTCGCCGGTGCCGAGCTCGAGGTGGCGCTGGTACTTCCGCGCGTAGCAGTACTCGCACGCGTGCGTGCAGCCGCGGTACGGGTTGAGCGCCCACTTGAACGGCATCCCCTCGGTCCGCGCCAGGGCCGATCTGACCTGAACCTCCTGATACCGCGCCTGGTCGGCGCGGGCCTTCGCCGACGGCAGTCCGTCCAGGCCCGCCACGCGGACGGCGTCGGCGACGTCGCGAAGCGTGGGCGCCGGCACCGCGTCAGCAAACAGCGGGATTTGGGCGGAAGTCATTACGTTTCGCTTTATTTTCGCTTGCACGGCAAACCTTGTCAATTGGCAATCGGGGAATGTGGAATCGGCAATGGCAGAGACATTGGCAATCGGCAATGGCGATGGGCAATGGGGGAATGGCAATCGAAAATGGGCAATCGATGATCGGTAATCGTGTTGCACATATTGCGATCGCTGACGCACCGGGCGATGGCAGTTTCTACAACGTCCTCCCCGGGTTCTGGGGCAACACCGCATGTTTCAGCCTGGCGCGGTCCCTGCACTGCGGTGGGGACGTCATGACACCGCAGGAGCTTCGAGAACGCACGGCCGAGTTTGCCGAACGGATTGAAGCGGTCACCCGGCCGCTGCTGAGGAATGTGGAAACCCGCGAGGCGGTGCTCCAGTTGCGAGATGCGAGCAGTTCGGTCGCGTCGAACTATCGCGCCGCGGGACGAGCCCGGTCGCATGCCGAGTTCACAGCGAAAATCGGGACCGTCCTAGAAGAGGCCGACGAAAGTCAGTTCTGGCTCCAGCATCTGAACCGCTGCGGCCTCGTGAAGCCCGACGAGGCGAAGCCGCTCCTCGCCGAAGCCGGCGAGCTGGTGGCGATCTTCACGAGGGCCACTGAAACGGCCAAGAAACGCGAGGACGACCAGCATCTCGGACCCGGCCGGCGGGCAAAGCGCCGCCGCCGGCGCTAGCCGGCTGGGCGCGATTATCGATTGGCGATTCCCATGACCCATTACGCATTGCCGATTGCCGATTGCGATTACCGATTACTCATTTCCATTACCGATTACCCATTTCCATTACCGATTACCCATTTCTCTGCCATTGCCAATTGCCGATTCCCCGATTGCCGATGGAATGGGTTCAGACCAGATACGCCACCGCAAATCCAATCTGCGCGACGAACATCATTCGGTACATGTGCGCCCACGAGACGTGGTTTTCTTCGACCGCCAGGTCCTCGGGCCGCTTGAGCATCAGGTAGCAGACGTAGAGCCCGTAGGCCGTCATGACGGCGCCGAGGAGGTGGAGCAGGATCGCGTGGCCCGTGAGGATGCCGGCGAGCGTGCCGACGTTGATGAAGAGAAACGGCACGACGAACGACGGCGAGATCATCCACGCGGCTCGCGTGACGCCGTATTCGATCGGCAGGGTGCGGCAGCCGCCGCGCCGATCGCCTTCCATGTCGGCGAAGTCCTTCGTCGTGGACGCGCCGAGCAGAAAGAGCCCGAAGATGCCGCCGATGAACCAGGGTTCGACACCGGCGACGGTCTTGACGGCCGACCAGCCGGCCACTTTCAACAGGACGCCGCGCGGCACGGCGATCGTGATGTTCGCCCAGATCCCGCGCTGCTTGGTCCGGAGCGGCGGCACCGAGTAGATGTAGGTCGCGACGATGGCGGCCAGCACGATCCAGAAGCACTCGTGTCTGCCGCCCGGCGCCACGAGCCACGCCAGCACGAGCGTGAGCGCGTAGGTGATGGCCGTGAACGTCCACGCCTGCGCGATGGTGAGCCGGCCGCTCGGGAGCGGACGCTTGCCCTTGTTCACGCGATCGATCTCGAGGTCGTAGATCTGATTGAGCGCGTTGTTGCCGGCATTGAAGACGATCGCCATGAGCGACCCGAGGATGGCCGGCACGAGCAGCGACGCGCTCCACGCCTCGCGCGGATGCGCGCCGATCGCCGTGAGGGCGCCGGAGAAGAAGCCGAGCGCCGGCGCGATGAGCGTGAACGGACGCGCCAGCTCGACGTACAGCCTGATCACGGCTGCAACACCGCGACCGCGGTGACGGCAAGTCCCGCGCCGAGCGCGGAGTTCACGAAGTTCAACGCGTTGTTGTTCAGCACGCCGCGTCCCTCGAGTGTCGCGCCGAGCACGCCCTCGACGAACGACGCCACGGTCGCCGCAAGGACCATGGCGACGAGCCACGTGCCGGGAACGAGCCCAAGCAGCACGGCCGCGGCCGAGAGCGCTGTGGCGGACAGGACGCCGGCCAGCGTCCCTTCCGTCGAGATCGCGCCGGAGGTGCCGGGCGGCACGCTTCTGAACGTGGTCACGAGCCAGGTGGACTTGCCCCACGCCTTGCCGACTTCGCTCGCGATCGTGTCACTCATCGCGGTGACGATGGCGGCTGCCATCGCGAGCTGCGCCATGCGCCCGTCGGGCATGCCGGCCGACAGGAACGCCGCCCACGCCGCGATGCCGGTGTTCGCGATCGCGTTGCCGGGGCCGCGACGTCCTCCCCGGTCTTCGGCGATGCCGGCGAGTGCCTTGCGCGCCAGTCCGGCGCGCGTCGCCACCGCGACGGCCACGAAGGAGCCAAAGAGCAGCAGCCAACCGGCCCACCCGGTCCCGATGAAAATCATCGTGCCGATGATCGCGCCCGCCGACCGCGCCGCCCGTCGTCACGGTGTGAGCGCGCCAGCCGGCGGCGGCGACCACGAGGTTGATCGCGATCGCGGGCCACATGCGGGCGTCGAGCACCGGCAGGGAAGCGCGCCAGGCCGCCTCGTCGAGCAGACTGAGCGACCACAGCACGAGTCCCGCCGTGGCCGGCACCGAGATGTTGTCGTTCAGGCGAATCGGCACCGTCTCGACCAGTCCTGCGGCAAGCGCCGCCGCCGGCGGCGCGATGATCACCCACCACGACGGCACCGCGCCGGTCGCGTGCGTCGTCCAGGCGGCGACGGCCCACGCCGCCAGGCTCCCGAACGCGACGAAGGAGGTCAGGCCCGCCGTGGACTTCGCGCGGTTCCACGGCAGCGGTCTCGACGTCACGTGCGCGCCAATCAACGTGGCGAAGCCGTCGCCGGCCGCGAGAATCGCCCACGCCGTCGCCGCGATGTCGAGCCGGTGCGGAAAACACAGCACCAGCGCGAGGACGGCCAGCGGATAGATCACGATGCCCGACGCGATGGGCGCGTCGAGATCCCCGTGCCGGAAGAGCCGCGGCGCGAGGCGGGGCAGCAGGACGGCGTTGAAGAACACCGCGGCCAGCGCCAGGAGCGCGGCCTGCCACCACGTGAGAAAGCGCAGCGCGAGGGCGATGAGGCCGGCGCCGATGTGCACGAGCTGCCGGCCGGCTTCGGACGGTCCGCTCATCGGTCACCGCCCGGCGCGCGTCTCGCTCCGCCACCATTCCAGCGTGTCCGAGAGCGTCTGTTCGACTGGAATCTTCGACGTCCATCCGAGCTCGGCGCGAATCCGGCTGGCGTCGCCCTGCACGACGGCGACGTCGTTCGGCCGGAACAGCGACTCGTCGACGGTGACGCGAATCGGCACGCGGGCGAAATGCAGCAGCTCCTCGAGCAGATCGCCGATCTTCCACGCGCGTCCGGAGCAGATGTTGTACGGCCGGCCCGCCGGGGCGCCTTCCATCAGGCAGTCGTACGCTTCGACGACGTCGCGCACGTCCGTCATGTCGCGGCGCGTGTTCAGATTGCCGACGCGGATCTCCGGCGGCATCAGACCGGCCTCGATCCGCGCGATCTGCCGCGCGAAGCTCGAGACCGCGAACGCCGCGGATCTGTCGCGGGCCGGCGTGATTGAACGGCCGCGCGATGACGACGTCCAGGCCGTCGTCTTCGGCCGCGCGCTGCGGCGAGTTGATCCTGCGCGAGCTTCGACAACCCGTACGGGTTGGGCGGCACGAGCGGCGCGTTCTCGTCGAGCGGCTCGTCCGAGACCTGATAGACCTGCGCCGACGACACGACGAGCACGCGGCACGGCTGGCCGAGCGTGCTTGACGGCCTCGAGCAGGTGATGCGTGCCGAGCACGTTCGTTCGCAGGTGCGGGACGACGTTGTCCCAGGACGTGGCGATGACCGGGGCGCCGGCGACGTGATAGATGCGGCGTCGGCGCGGCCTCGTCGATGGCGTCGGCGACTTCGATCGGCATCGAGCAGATCGACCGGCCGCCAGTCGAGGTGGCGCTGCGGATCCGGCTGCTGACCGTCGGGGCGGTACCAGGCGACCACCGGCGCGCGGTCGGTGAGGTGATCGAGGAGGTGGCCGCCGACGAATCCCGTGGCGCCGGTGACGAGCGTGGCGCCGCTCATGCGTCAGGCACGTCGGCGGTTGCCGTACTGCGACTGGTAGTAGGCCTGGAAGGCGGCGTCCTGTTCCTTGATCGGCCGCCACCACCATTCGTTGTCGCGGTACCACGCCACGGTGGCGGCGAGGCCGTCCTCGAACGCCACCTCCGGACGCCAGCCGAGTCGATCGCAGCTTCGCCGTGTCGAGCGCGTACCGGCGATCGTGCCCGGGCCGATCGGCCACCGGCCGGATCAGCGACGCCGGACGGTCGAGCAGCTTCAGGATCCGGTGCGTGAGATCGACGTTGCTGCACTTCGTTGCCGCCGCCGATGTTGTAGACCTCGCCGGACTGTCCCCGGTCGATCAGCAGGTCGATCGCCGCGGCAATGATCGTCCGACGTGCAGCCAGTCGCGGATGTTCAGGCCGTCGCCGTAGAGCGGCACGCGGCCGGTTGTCGATGGCGTTGGTGATGAAGAGCGGGATGACCTTCTCAGGAAACTGGTTCGGTCCGTAATTGTTCGACGCGCGCGTGATGACGACCGGCACGCCGTAGGTCGCCCAGTAGCTGTACGCGAGCCGATCGGCGCCCGCCTTGCTCGCCGAATACGGATTGCGCGGCCGCAGCTCGTCGGTTTCGCGGCTGTGTCCTTCCGGCGACGCTGCCGTAGACCTCGTCGGTGGAGATCTGGATGAACCGGCGCAGGTGCTGCGCGTCGCGCGCGGCTTCGAGCAGGACGAACGTGCCGAAGACATCGGTGTGGATGAACTCGCCGGCCGCCTGAATCGACCGATCGACGTGCGTCTCGGCCGCAAAGTGCACGACGATGTCGGCTGGCTTGACGAGCGGTGCCGGCGACGGCGGCGTCGGCGATGTCGCCCTTGACGAACCGATGCCGATCGGGCTGCTCAGGACGTCGCGCAGGTTCTCGAAACGGCCCGCGTAGGTCAGCTTGTCGAGCGTCGTCACGCGCCAGTCGGGATGGGCGGCGAGCGCCCAGCGCACGAAGTTGGATCCGATGAAGCCGGCGCCGCCCGTGACGAGAACTTCTACCAACGTCTGCCCTTCATCGTTGGCCGTCATTATTGCCGAACGACCCGAAGGGGTTCGAGAAGGACCCGATGCCCGCGAGCGAGAACGAGATGCTGAACTTGCGCTCGGACTGGGGAATGGCACTCGTGAACTGCGGGCGCCGCACGACCTGATAGTCCACCGTGAGGCCGCAGCACTGCGCGCTGTAGGACGCGACGAGGCGCTGCTGCACCACGTCGGTGTTCCTGACGTCGTAGTAGATCGAATAGGTGCCGCTCACGCGGCCGTCGAATCGCCGGATGGTCGTCGTCCCCTGCAGGAAGTGCGAGGCGGCGAGCGAGGTGAACTGCGGCGACCCCGGAATGAACAACGTTTTCGACCACGAGGCGCTGACCTGCGTTGTCGGCCGCGCGTAGCTGCCCCCGGCCGTGTAGGTACTGCGGCGTCTTGAACGTCGGGTCGATCGCCGTCCGGAAGGCGCCGCTGAGCGTGTCGCTCGCGGACATGCGGACATCGACGCGAAGCGGCGAGTAGGAGTTGGCGGCGGCCGAGTTGTAGTTGTTGTCGTACTGCGCGGCCAGCGCGTTCGAGTAGCGCGTCTGCGAGAGCGAAACGGTCAGGATGTCGCGGACCGTGCCCGGGGCGCCGGCCACGCCGCGGCGCCGGGCCAGGAGCCGGTTGGTGAGCGAGTAGGCGATGTTCGTCGTGCCCGTCACGAGCGTGTCGACGCCCCAGTCGTTCGGCACGATCTGTGCCTGGTCCCGGTAGGGCGAGATCCATTGAATGCTGAAGCGCGGCTCGATCAGGTGCTTGAACCGCTCCGCGTATCCGTTGTTCTTCGGCTGGAACACCCTCGAGAATACGGGCCCCAGGGCGTCCGCGCGCAGCTCGACGACGTTGCGCGAGATCGGCACCGGAAGGTTTTCCCTCGTGACGGGGTCGTAGCTCTCGCGCCAATGGGTCAGGCGCCACGCGCCGGTCGTGGACACCGAGAGAAACGGCAGCGTGCTCAGCGACGCGCGGACTCTGGGAGATGCGTCGAACCGGAGCACGCTGTGATCGGTGGTGGGCACCGCGATGTTGTCCTGCTGGACGATGTACGCGACTTCACCGTTGGCGCCGAGGTACACGCGCGACCGGCCGAACGGCCGGTCGGTCATCGTCACGTTGACCTGCGGCGCGCGGCCCTGACGCGTCGCGACGGTGGCGCCGGTGATCCCGCGCTGGTAGTAGTCGGTCTGCTCGATCTTCGTCGAGAGCCGGTACCAGCGGCCGAGGCCCCCCGACAGCGTGCCGCCGAAGTACCGCTGGCGGTTCGACTGGTCGTAGTAGTTCTGCTCGTAGCGCTGCTGGTCCTCGATGCTGGTGAAGTAGTTGATGTTGGCGAGTAAATGAAAGCCGCGCGGCAGGCCCTGGCTCGTGCCGCCACGGATGTTGTACGACCGGTTCGCGGGACGCACCACCGTCGCGCCGTCGTCGCCGTGCTGCGCCTTGTTGTAGATCACCTTGAAGAGCGCGTCGCCGCGCGAGCCGGGCGCCGACACGAACTGGTACTCGGTCGCGAACGTCTGGCCGGCTTTCGACTGCAGCGTGTGATAGAAGGTGGCGTCCATGCTGCGGCCGAGCACCCAGAAGAAGTAATTCGTCAGCCCCTGCCCCAGCGTCGACGAGGCGCCGTAGCTGGGCAGCAGGAAGCCGGTCGAGCGCTTGTCCTTGTTGATCGGGTAGTACATGTACGGCAGGTAGAGCAGCGGGACTTCCTTCACCTTGAGTACGGCATTGCGAAGCGACACGTGGTGGTCGAGCTCGAAGGTGCCCGACGATCCGGTGATCACCCATCGTGGCGTCGGCTGATCGCACGATCGAGAACTTCCCGTGCGTCAGCCGGTAGGTCCGCTGGCCGATCCGCTCGAACTTCTCGGCCTTGAACTGAATGTCGGGTTCCGATGTGCCGAACGGCGACGGCTCCGGCCGCTCTTCGCTGAGCCGCGCGAAGCCCTGCGCGTTGAAGAACGTGCCGAACCGCGTCTCGCGATCCATCTCCGCGCGCTCGGCGTAGATCGTCAGGCCGTCGGCGCGGTGCACGAACAGCAGCTTGCCGCTCGCGTAGACCGTCTTTGCGTCCCAGCGCACTTCCTCCGCGAAGAGCTGGACGTCGTCGCACTCGATCTCGACGGCGACGCCGAGGAAGCCGGTGCCCTTCTCGCGATTCATTTCCTGCGGGCCGGTGTTCGTCTGCCGGCCGATCTTGCAGTTGTCGAACGGACCGGCCTGGCCCTGAGCGCGGACGTGGCCGGGCCACGCGAGAGCGACGGCCGCGCAGAGGAAGGGAAAGAGCCGTCGGATCATCTTGACACGATGCATGACGACGCGCGGCGCGCAGGTGTTCCGCAGAATATCACGAGATCTCGGCCCGGATTTCGCCGGCGAGGTAGAGCGAGCCCGCGACGACGGCGGGCGCGCCGAGCGTGACGGCGCGCGCCAGCGCGTCCATCGGCGCGTCGATCGCCTCGCACGGAGCTCCGGAGGCGAGCGTCGCGGAGAGCGCGAGCAATTCGCCCGGTGTGGCGGCCCGCGGCGTCGACGGCGCGGTGAACAGCACGTGCGACGCGGCGGGAAGCAGCGCGCGAACGAGCTCCGTCAGGTTCTTGTCGCGCATCGCGGCGACCACGAGCGGCAGCGGGCGGCCGTACGTCTCGCCGAGGAAGGCCGCCAGCGCCCGCGCCCCCGCGGGATTGTGCGCGCCGTCGATGAGCACGTCGTGCCCGTCCCAGGAGATCAACTCGAGCCGCGCGGGCCACCGCACGTCCTCGAGCGCCGTCCGAATGGCCTCGGGCGAGATCGGCACCGTCCCGTGCGCCGAGATCTCCTCGAGGAGGCGCACCGCCGCGACCGCGTTGTCCACCTGATGCCGGCCGCGCAGACCGAGCGTGACCCGATCGAACGACCCGCGCGGGGTCACGAGCGAGACCTGCGCGACTCCCGCCGTCATGGCGACGTCCAGGCTGACGCTTTCAGGCGCGTAGACGAACCGCGCCCCGTTGCGCTCGCAGACTCGTCGCACGACGTCGCGTACGACCGGCGGGTTCTCCGCGAGGACAGCCACCGCGCCCCGCCTGGTCACGCCGGCCTTCTCGCGCGCGATCTCCTCGAGCGTGTGTCCCAGGTACGCCTCGTGATCGAAGTCGATCGACGTGATCGCTGCCGCCACGGCGTCCACGACGTTCGTGGCGTCCAGACGCCCGCCGAGGCCGACTTCGAGCACCGCGACGTCCACCTCGGCGTCACGAAACGCTTCGAGCGCGACCGCGGTCGTCGCCTCGAAAAAGCTCGGAGGCGCCGGGAGCAGCTCGGCAGCCGAGCGCACCCGGCCGGCCAGGTGGTCGAGCGTCCCGCGCGCGATCGGCCGGCCGTCGATCGCGAAGCGTTCTTCGAGGTCCACCAGGTGAGGCGACGTGTAGCGGCCCGTGCGATAGCCGGCCGCGCGCAGCGCATGGTCGACGATGGCCGTCACGGACCCTTTGCCGTTCGTGCCCGCGACGATGATCGACCGGAACGCCTGCTCCGGCCGGCCGAGATGGCCGGCGAGCGCGCGCATCTGATCGAGGCCGAGCTTGATGCCGAGCTGTTCGAGCGAGAAGAGGTACGCGCGATGGGTCACGGAGACGAACCGTTCAGCCGGCGGCCGGCCCTGCGCCCCGTCATGACGCGCAGCATCCGGGCGACGGTGGCCTTCAGCTCGCGCCGATCGACGACCGCGTCGAGGAATCCCTTCTCGAGCAGGAACTCGCACGCTGAAAGCCTTCCGGCAGCTTCTGCCGGATGGTCTGTTCGATGACGCGCGGTCCGGCGAAGCCGATGAGCGCCTTGGGCTCGGCCGATGTTGAGGTCGCCGAGCATCGCGAAGCTTGCCGTCACGCCGCCCGTGGTGGGATCCGTGAGGATGGCGACGTAGGGCAGCCGCGCCCGATCGAGCCGGCCGAGCGCCGCGCTGATCTTCGCCATCTGCATCAGCGACAACGCGCCCTCCATCATGCGGGCGCCGCCGGAGCACGAGACGACGATGAGCGGCACGGCCGTGGAGAGCGCCAGCTCGGCCGCGCGCGTGATCTTCTCGCCAACCACGACGCCCATGCTGCCGCCGATGAAGCCGTACTCCATCGACGCGATCACCGTCGGCATGCCGTCGAGCTGTCCGGTGGCGACGATGACGGCGTCGTTCAAGCCCGTGCTCTTGATGCTCGCTTCGAGCCGGCTCTTGTACGGCTTGGTGTCGGTGAAGGTCAGCGGGTCGGTGGACCGCAGCCCGGCGTCGAGCTCTGTCCAGCGGGCGTTGTCGAACAGCATGTTGAGCCGTTCGGCCGCCGTCATCCGGAAGTGGTACCCGCATTTCTGGCAGACCTGGAGCGAGTCGACCAGTTCCTTGTTGAAGATTGCCCGGCTGCACGACGGGCACTTCACCCAGAGCCCTTCGGGCACACGGCTGGCCTTGGTGTCGGCCTTGATGGGCTTCCGTGTTTTCTTGAACCAGGCCATCACGTTCTCGGCACGTAGTACCGCGTGCCCGCGCCCATTCCGCGAATCTGCTTCAGCAGATCGTCGAGCGTGTCGTCGCCCCAGGTGAGGTCGATCTGTGACGTCTCGACGACGAGCAGCGGCGTCGCGGTGTAGTGGAAGAAAAAATGGTTGTACGCCTCGTTCAGCTCCGAGACGTAGTCCTCGCTCGGCATCGGCTCGTCGTCGTCGGCGCGCTTCGCGCGTTCGCGCAGGCGCCGCTTCAGCACGTCGGTCGGCGCCTGCAGATACACGACGAGATCGGGCACCGGCACGTCGCGCGAGACGAGATCGAACAGCCGCTGGTAGATGAACAGCTCGTTGTCGTCGAGCGTCATGAACGCGTAGATGCGATCGCGCTCGAAGACGTAGTCGCAAATCGTCGTCTGCGCGAACAGGTCGGCCTGCCGCAGCCGCAGCAGCTGCCGATGCCGGGCGAGCGTGTAGAACAGCTGCGCCTGGAACGCGGCGCCCGTACGGCCGGCGTAGAACTCGCCGAGAAACGGATTCGTCGTTCTCGTCGAGCACGACCGTCGCGTCGAGTCGCACGCCCAGGCGCTCGGCCAGCACACTCTTGCCGAGACCGATCGGGCCCTCGACGGCGAGGTAGCGAAAGTCCAACGCGGACAGAAGTATAGACCGGGTTTGCGGTACGCTAATGTCCATGCGGATTGGCGCCGTCGAGCTCACCGTCGTGCGCCTGCCGCTCGTGCGCCCGTTCGAGACGAGCTTCGGACGGATGACCGCGCGCGAATGCGTCCTCGTCGCGGTTCAGGACGACGGAGCCGTCGGGTGGGGCGAGTGCGTGGCCGACGCCGACCCGTTCTACAGCACCGAATCGACGACCACGGCGTGGCACGTGCTGACGAAGTACCTCGTGCCGGCCGTCCTCGGCCGGACGTTCGGCCACGCGCGCGATCTGGCAGCGTCCTGGCAGCAGGTGCGCGGCCATCAGATGGCGAAGGCGGCGCTCGAGATGGCGGCGTGGGATCTCGAAGCGCGCTCGGCCAGCCGTCCGCTGTGCGAGCTGCTCGGCGCGACCGCGCGTCCGATTCCGGCCGGCGTGTCCATCGGCATTCAGCCGTCGATCGACGCGCTGGTCGAGCGCGTCGCCGCGGAGCTCGCCGACGGCTATCGTCGCATCAAGATCAAAATCAAGCCGGGGTGGGACACCGCGCCCGTCGAGGCGCTGCGCTCGCGCCTCGGCAACATCGCGCTCATGGTCGACGCCAACGCGGCCTACACGCCGGCGGACACCGGCACGCTCGCCGCGCTCGATCCGTTCGACCTGATGATGATCGAGCAGCCGCTCGACTACGATGATCTCGTGCAGCACGCGCGGCTTCAGCGCGCCGTGCGGACGCCGATCTGTCTCGACGAGTCGATCACGGGACCGCAGGCGGCCGCCGACGCGCTCGACCTCGGCGCCTGCCGCATCATCAACATCAAGCCCGGCCGAATGGGCGGCTTCGGCCCGTCCCTGGCGGTGCACGACCTGGCGCGCGCGCGTGGCATTCCGCTCTGGCACGGCGGCATGCTCGAAAGCGGCATCGGCCGCGCGCACAACCTGCATCTGTCGACGCTGCCGGGATTTACGCTGCCGGGTGACGTCGCAGCCAGCCGCCGCTACTTCGTGCCTGACGTGATCGATCCGCCGATTGAAGTCGGTCCAGACGGCACGATTGCCGTGCCGTCCGGTCCGGGGATCGGCGTGACGCCCGTGCCCGATCGATTGCAGGCCGCGGCGCTCCACTCTGAAAGGTACCTCGCGTGAGATCTCTCGACGTCACCCGATCCGGATTCCGCCTGCTCGCGGCGATCGTGCTCGTTGCGACGGCCGCTGGTTGCAAGTCGGCAGCCACTCCGCCGCCGGTGACGCCGCCGCCGGCCCCGCCGCCGCCCGCCGGTCGTGCCGCTCGACAAGAAAGTCGCGTGGCTGCTGCGCCTCGAGCAGCAGCGCGCGTTGAGCGACGCCCGCCCGGGGGAATCGGCGCCGGCGGCGAGCGCGTCATCGACGGCGCCGCGCGCTCTCGTTCCAGCCGCGCCGCCGATCTGATCGCGCTCTCCGCCGATCCCGATCCGGCGCTGCGCCGGCGAGCTGCGCTCGCCCTTGGCCGCGTCGGCGTCGCTGACGGCGTTCCCGCGCTCGTCGCGGCGTTGGCGGATACGGACGCCGAGGTGCGCGCGACGGCGGCGTTTGCGCTCGGGCTCGTCGGCGACAAGACGGCCCTCGCGCCCCTGCAGGCGGCGCTTCGCGACGGGTCGCCGCTCGTTCGGGGGCGCGCCGCCGAGGGCCTCGGGCTCATCGGCGACGGCTCGGCCGCCACCGCCGTGGCCGACGCGTCGAGCGGCTGCCGTGCCGATCTCGCGCCGCTCGAGCCAGACGACGAGTCGCCGCAGCAGACGCCCGCCGTCGAGGCGTGCCGGCTCGCGCTCTTCGCGCTGGTGCGCCTGCGCTCCTACGACGCGCTGGCGCGCGTCGCGCTCGACGATCAGGGCCAGCCGGTCTCGCGATGGTGGCCGGTCGCGTTCGCGCTGCAGCGGATCGGCGACGCGCGCGCGGCGCCCGCGCTCCTGACACTCGCCACAGGCATCCGGAACGTCTACACGCGCGGCCTTCGCGATTCGCGGGCTGGCTGCCGCGAAAGACGCGCGCGCGCTCGCGCCCGCGCTCGCGGCCGCCAGGCGTGCCGACGCCGATGTCCGGCTGCGCGTGGCCGCCGTCCGCGCGCTCGGCGAGATCGGCGGCAGCGACGCCGTGCCCGTCGCTGCTCTCGCTCGCGGGCGACGCCGGCGTGCCGCCGAACCTGGCGCTCGAAGCCGTCACCGCGCTCGGCGTGCTGCGCGACCGGCACGCGTTCAACCCGCTGCTCGAATCTGCTGACCGATCCCTGGCCAGCCATGCGATCGGCGGCGCTCTCGTCCGCGGCGCAGGATCGACCCGGACGGGTTCGTGCTGATCCTGTCCAGCCTCGACCGCGATCGCGAGTGGTCGGTGCGCGCGAGCCTCGCGACGATCCTCGGCACCTTGCCGCCCGAGACCGCGCGGCCCGCGATCCTCGAGCTCGTGACCGATCCTGACGTGCGCGTGCACGGACCGGCGCTCGAGGCGCTCGCGCGGGTGGGTGCGCCCGATCTCGGCAAGCGTCTGTTCGACGCGCTCGAAGCGCCGGACGTGCACGTGCGGGCGACCGCCGCGCGCCTCATGGGCGAGCAGAAGACGGAGGGCGGCGCGGCGCGTCTCGCGGCCGCCTACAGCCGCGCCGAGAACGACCCGAGCTATGTCGCGCGCGCGGCCGCCATCGAGGCGCTTGCGAAGTCCGGCGCCGACGCGGCGCGCGAGACGCTCACCCGCGCCCTCGCCGATCGCGACTGGCCCGTCCGGCTGCGCGCGGCCGAGCTGCTGCGGGGCCTCGGTGAGCCGGCCGCCGTGCCGAACGGCCTGCGCCCATCCGCCAGCCGGTCGAGGTCTTCGAATCAGAGCGCATGCTGCACCCGAAGTTCTCCCCGCAGGCGTACATCGAGACCAGGCGCGGCACGATTCAAATCGAGCTCAACGTGGTCGACGCGCCCTTCACGACGTGGAGCTTCATCGAGCTGGCGCGCGCCGGCTTCTTCAACGGCGTGAAGGTGCATCGCCTGGTGCCGAACTTCGTGATTCAGGCGGGCGATCCGCGCGGCGACGGCGAGGGCGGGCCCGGGCTACACGATTCGCGACGAGCTGAGCCCGCTGCCGTACCTGCGCGGCACGGTCGGGATGGCGCTCGCCGGACGCGACACCGGCGGCAGCCAGTTCTTCATCACGCTGTCGCCGCAGCCGCACCTGGACGGACGCTACACGGTGTTCGGTCGAGTCGTGAACGGGTTCGAGGTGCTCGATCAGATCTCGCAGTGGGACGTGATCGAGCGCGTGCGGATCTGGGACGGCGTCACCGATGCGCTGAAGCGTCGGCGAAGCAGAAAAAAAGGGGGCGACAATCGCCCCCCTTTTTCGTTAATGGGCTGGGCTGGCTTACCGCTTCTTGCCGCCCTTTTTCTTTGCGCCCTTGGCTGCTTTCTTTGCCATTGTCCTTTGTCCCCCCCTTCGCGTGCCGGAGTGCGCGGGGCTGTCGACTGCGCCGCAGTGTCGCTGCCTCCTGGCACGCAGACCTGCGCGGGCAGCGCCCTCGCTTCGGTGCAGACGCCGCACGACCGCGACGTGCGGCCGCGCGCGTCTGTCAGATCACGGACAACAAAAAAGGGTGCCGGCCTTCGCCGCACCCTCGTTGGCGCCGTCAGTGTTCGTGCGCGCGTGGCGATCGCAACCGGCTCACGAGACAACGCTCGAACGACCGTCGCACGCATCGTTCCTGTATATCGAACGTTCAGCGCTCCAACGGTACCCCATAGATGGGCTGAGCCAGTTGTTCCCACGCAAGATGTAGATTATGGATGCGAGAAAACCAGTGTCAAGCACAAAGTGCGCTTGCGTGTCAAAACTTTTCAGGAGAACGCGCTCGTCTTGAGCTCCTGCTTCTCGCCGTGGCGCGCGATCGCGAGCGCCATGAGACGCTCGACGAGCGTCGGATAGTCCATGCCGCTCGCGGTCCACAGCTTCGAGTACATGCTGATCGTCGTGAAGCCGGGCAGCGTGTTGATCTCGTTCACGAAGAGCTCACCGGTCGATCGACTGAGCAGAAAATCGACGCGCGCGAGACCGCTGCCGTCGATCGCCTCGAAGGCGACGATCGACTGGCGCCGGACCTCGCGCGCGAGCGCCTCGTCGAGCTGCGCGGGGATCTCGAGCCGCGATCGGGTGTCGAGGTACTTCGCTTCGTAGTCGTAGAACTCGCGCGACGGCACGATCTCGCCGGGGACCGACGCCTCGGGCGTGTCGTTGCCGAGCACCGCGCACTCGATCTCGCGCGCGTCGGGCACGGCGGCCTCGACGATCGACCTTCCGATCGAACTCGACCGCGAGAGTCGATGCGCCGGTCCGAGCTCGTCGCGGTCCGTGCACCTTCGAGATGCCGACGCTCGAGCCGAGGTTCGCGGGCTTGACGAACAGCGGATAGGGGAGCGCGTCCTCGACGACGGCGGTCACGGCCGCGGGGTCGGCCCAGCCAGTCGCGCCGCCGGACCGACGACCCAGTCGGGCACGCGCAGTCCGCGCGCGCGAAAGACGACCTTCATCAGCGCCTTGTCCATGCCGACGGCCGAGGCGAGCACGCCGCAGCCGACGTACGCGACGTTGGCGAGCTCGAGCAGTCCCTGAATCGTGCCGTCTTCGCCGTACGGGCCGTGCAGCACGGGGAAAATCACGTCGAGGCCGAGCCCGGTGAGCGACGCGGCCGCTTCGGCGTCCGCCGGGCGGCTCGATCGGCGATCGACGACGACGATCGTGTCGTCGCCGGGGCGAGGCGGCAGGAAGATCTCGCGTCCGCCGCGCAGGCGCGTCACGTCGTTGCGGGTCTGTTCGATGACGTCGGCCGCGGACGTCGCCGACGGCGGACGATCGGCCAGGACCCATCGTCCGTCCTTCTCGATGCGGAGCGCGACGCGCTCGTAGCGATGACGATCGAGATTCGCGAAGACCGCCGCCGCCGACGCCAGCGAGACTTCGTGCTCACCGGACCGTCCACCGTAGAGCACGCCGACACGAAGACGCTTCACGTGTGTTGGCGGCCATTATAGGGTACGACGTGTCATGAGCTTTTCGATTCGAGATCGTCGCCACCGAAGGCGCCGCGCGCCGCGGTCGTCTGACGCTCGCGCACGGCATCGTCGAGACGCCGGCGTTCATGCCGGTCGGCACGCGCGCGGCCATCAAAGGCGTGACGTTCGACGACGTCCGCGCGATCGGCGCGGAGATCGTGCTCGCGAATACCTACCATCTGCATCTGCGTCCGGGTGACGAGCTCATCGCGCGCGCGGGCGGGCTGCACGCCTTCATGGGATGGGAGCGCCCGATTCTCACCGACTCGGGCGGCTATCAGGTGTTCAGCCTCGCGAGCCGGCGCACGTTGTCGGAAGAAGGCGTCGTCTTCCAGTCGCACCTCGACGGCCGGCCGTGTTCGCTCTCGCCTGAATCGGCGACCGACATCCAGACGCGGCTCGGGTCCGACGTCGCGATGATGTTCGACGAGTGCCCGAGCTGGCCGGCGACTGAAGCCGAGATCGACGCGGCGATGACGCGGACGCTGCGCTGGGCGCGTCGCGGGCGCGATCGATTCCTGGCCATCGCCGGCGGCCGCGTCTCCGACCTGCTGCGTCCCACACCCGGGCCAGGCGCAGTTCGGCATCGTGCAGGGCGGCACGTACAAGGCGCTTCGCGACCGGAGTGTCGCCGGCACCGTGGATGTCGGCTTCGAGGCGTACGCGATCGGGGGGCTGTCGGTGGGCGAGCCGGTCGAGGTGATGTACGACATCGTCGCGCACACCGCCGCCCGGCTTCCGGTGCAGGCGCCGCGCTATCTGATGGGGACAGGGATGCCCGACGACCTCTTCGAGAGCGTGGCCCGCGGCGTCGATCTCTTCGACTGCGTGCTGCCCACTCGCAACGCCAGGAACGGGCAGCTCTTCACCCGGCGGGGGCCGCTCTCAATCAAGAACAGCCGCTACGCCGAGGACACTCGGCCGCCCGATCCCGAATGCGGGTGCCCGACCTGCCGGCAGCACTCCCGGGCCTACTTGCGTCATTTGTTCATGGCGGGCGAAATGACGGCGGCGACCCTGAACACGGTGCATAATCTCTACTTTTACCTTGACACTATGAGGTCGATTAGGAACGCTATTGAGTTCGGAAGATTCGACGAGCTCAAGAGAGCATTCCTCGAGACCTATTCCCGCCGTCAACCTGATTAGATGAACACGATCACGACGTCTACGCTCATCGTCGCGATGGCCCAGCCCGGCCAGGCGCAGCCCAGCTTCCTGCGTGCAGCTGTTCCCGTTTGCGCTGATGCTGCTCATCTTCTATTTGCTGGTGCTGCTTCCGATGAAGCGCCGGCAGCGGAAGATTCAGGACTTCCAGAGCTCGCTCAAAGTGGGCGACAAGGTGATTACGACGGGCGGCATCTTCGGCCAGGTCACTGAAGTGCGTGAAAAGGACGCCTCGGTGCAGGTGCAGATTGCCGAGAAGGTCCGCATCAGGATTTCACGCGCGGCCATCGCGGGGTACGAGGGCCAGGAGCCGGTGGTGCAGCCTGACAGCGCCGGCGCGAGCAGCAGCCGTTAGCCATGTACAAGAACCTCCGCTGGAAGATCATCGTCACGCTCGTCGTCACCGGCCTCGCGGTGTGGTCGTTCACCCCGCCGTCGAGCAAGGTCAAGCTCGGGCTGGACCTCAAGGGCGGCGTGCAGCTCGTCATGAAGGTCAAGACGGACGAGGCGCTCAAGGCCGAGACCGAGACCGCCGCGTCGCAGTTCCAGGAAGCGCTGAAGACGGGCACGATTCCCGTGACGGCGGTGCGGGCGACGGGCCTCACCGAGTTCGTCGTCGAGGGCGTGCCGCCGGACCGCGACCCGCAGTTCCGGACGCTCGCCGACCAGCAGCTCGCCCTGTCGTTCGATCGCGAGACGGGGGTCGGCGGCAGCTACACGTTCCGGATGAAGCCCAACATCCAGCGCGACAGCCGCGAGGAGGCGGTCACGCAGGCGCTCGAGACGATCGAGCGGCGCGTGAACGAGTTCGGCGTGTCCGAGCCGATCGTCGCGCCCTACGGCATCGGCCGGCGACCAGATCATCGTGCAGTTGCCGGGCGTGAAGGACGTCCTCCGGGCGAAGGAGCTGATCCGCCAGACGGCGCAGCTCCAGATCAAGCTGGTCGACAGCGGACCCGCCTCCGACGAGCAGAGCCTGCTCGCGGCGCACGGCGGCAAGGTGCCGCCGGAGCTGGAAGTGGTGCCGGGCGTCTCCGGCACGCGCGGCGACACGACCCGGGTGTTCTACCTGGTCCGCAAAGTCGCCGCGATTACCGGGAGCGATCTGCGCAACGCGAAGCCGACGATTGACGAGCTGAACCTGCCGGCCGTCGGCTTCACGCTGAACAACGAAGGCGTGGGGAAGTTCACGCGCGTCACCGAACAGAACGTCGGCCGCCAGCTCGCCATCATCCTCGACAACATCGTGCAATCGGCGCCGGTGATCGAGGCGCGCATTGCGCAGGCCGACGCGCGCATCACCGGCAGCTTCACTCAGCAGGAGGCGTCCGACCTGGCGCTCGTGCTGCGATCCGGCGCGCTGCCGGCGTCGCTCGACACACTCCACCAGCAGGAGGTCGGGCCGTCGCTCGGCCAGGACTCGATCCGCGCCGGCATCCTCGCCTCGATCATCGGCCTCGCGTTCGTCGCGGTGTTCATGCTGATGTACTACAAGCTGGCCGGGATCAACGCGATCATGACGGTCGCGCTGAATCTCGTGATCCTGCTCGGGTTCATGGCCTACATGGGCGCCGTGATGACGCTGCCGGGCATCGCCGGGTTCATCCTGACGATCGGCATCGGCGTCGACTCGAACGTCCTCATCTTCGAGCGGATTCGCGAAGAGCTGGCGGCGAAGAAGGGCGCACGGCAGGCGGTCGCCGCCGGCTTCGATCGCGTGTTCCTGACGATTCTCGACACGCACATCGCGTCGCTCATCTCGGCGGCCTTCCTCTTCCAGTTCGGCACGGGTCCGATCCGGGGCTTCGCGACGACGCTGTTCTTCGGGCTGCTGTCGAACGTGTTCACCGCGGTGTTCGTCTCGCGGACGCTGTTCGAGTTCATTCTGTCGCGAAAGCCGGCCGGTTCGGCGCGACTGAGCATCTGACGGGAGCCTGACACGCGCCATGCGCATTCTCGCGAACAGGAACTTCAACTTCATCAGGTGGCGTTGGCACGCGCTCGTGCTGTCGCTGGCCGTCATCGGGGCCGGCTTCGCCACGATTTACCAACGCGGCGGGCTGCCGCTCGGCATCGACTTCTCGGGCGGCACGGTCATGCAGCTGCAGTTCAAGCAGCCCACCGGCGAGGAAGTCGTCCGGCGCGCCCTCGAGCCCGTGGTCAAGGAATTGGTCGTCCAGCAGTACGGCCGCCCGGACCAGAATCAGATCCTCGTCCGGCTGCCGCTCGTGACGGGCCCCGAGCAGGGCGCCGGCCTCGAGGCGGGGGCCAAGCTCGTCGAGACCACGCTTCGCGCCGCCAACGTTGGCGAGTTCGAAGTCCTCAACAAGGAAATCGTCGGCCCGGTCATCGGCCAGGACCTGCAGTGGAAGGGCATTTACGCGACGATCGCCTCGCTGGCCGGCATCATGATCTACATCGCGCTGCGGTTCCGCCTGAGCTTCGGCGTCGGCGCCGCCATCGCGAGCATCCATGACGTGCTCGTCACGCTGTCGCTCCTGACGATCGTTCGGCTACGAGCTGTCGCTCAACGTCGTCGCGGCGATCCTGACCCTCACCGGCTACGGCGTGAACGACCAGATCGTCGTCTTCGACCGCGTCCGCGAGAACCTGCGAACGAACCGGCGCGATCCGATGGACCAGGTCATCAACCGCAGCGTGAACCAGACGCTGCCGCGGACGGTGATCACGGCCGGGGTGACGTTCCTCGCCGTGCTGGCGCTGTACCTGTTCGGCGGCGAGGTGCTCAAGGGGTTTTCGTTCACGATGCTCGTGGGCATCATCACGAGCACGTACTCGACCATCTACATCGCGTCAGCCGTGGCGGTCCTGCTCAGTCCCGCGCGGATGCGCGCGGGCAGCCCGCCGTCGGCGTCCCAGAAGTCCGGTGGTCGCAAGGCTTCGTAGCGGCGCGTCGTCCAGGTGAATCTTGTCGCGGCGGCGGTGCTCGGCGCAGTACAGGGGCTGACCGAGTTCCTTCCGGTTTCGAGCTCCGCGCACCTGATTCTGGCGCGAGCGTTCTTCGGCTGGGACGCCGAGGCGTTCGGCCTGCCGTTCGACGTGGCGTGCCACGTCGGCACGCTCGCGGCCGTCGTCGTGTTCTTCTGGCGGGATCTCGCCTCGATGGCGACGGCGCTGCCGCGGGCCTTGAGCGCGACGCCCGGCGAGAGCGGCCGGCGTCTCCGGCTGATCGCGATCGGCACCGTGCCGATCGTCATCATCGGCGGCCTCGTGTGGTCGGACGCGCTCGAGCACGCCACGCGGACGCCGTTCGTGGCCGCGATCGCCCTCGTGGCGGGCGCGCTGCTGCTCCTCGCGATCGAGCGGGTCGGCGAGCATGGCGCCGGGGAGGAGCGGCTGACGCCGCCCGGCGCGTTCGCCATCGGCGTCGCGCAGTCGGTCGCGCTCGTGCCGGGCGTCTCGCGCTCGGGCGCGACGATCGCGGCCGGGATGGCGCTCGGGCTGCGGCGCGACGTGGCCGCGCGGTTCACGTTCCTTCTGAGCGTGCCGGCGATCATTGCGGCCGCCGGGAAAGAGGCGCTCGCGCTCCGCGGGCAGCCGTTTGGCAGAGAAGACGCCGTGCTCTTCGCGATCGGCATGGCGACGTCTGCCGTGGTGGGCTATTTCACGGTGAAGTACTTCGTTCGGTTTCTCGGGACGCACCGGCTCGACGTGTTTGCCTGGTATCGCATCGGTCTGGCCATCGTCACGTTCGCGTGGCTCGCCGCACGGTGACGGATGCTGCCCTGGCTTCGCCGGACCTTTCTCACCGGGTTCTTCGTGACGGTCCCGCTCGTCGTGAGCGTGGTGGCGTTCATCTGGGTGTTCCGGGTCGCGGACGGGGTGACGGCCGGGCTCGATCAGCAGCTCTTCGGGATGCGGATTCCCGGTCTCGGCATCATCGTCACGATGATCTTCGTGCTCGCCGCGGGCGCCACGGCGACGAATGTCTTCGGCCGGCGGATCCTGCAGCGGTCGGAGGACCTGCTGCTGCACGTGCCGCTGTTCAAGACCGTGTACGCGCCGGTCAAGCAGCTCATTTCCGCGTTCTCGCCCGACAACGAGTTCGGGTTCAAGCGGATGGTGCTCATCGAGGATCAGGCGCGGGGATACGTCCTCGGGTTCCTGACGAAGGAGTTCACGGTGGATCGCGGCGCCGGACCGGAGACGATGCTCGCGGTGTACGTGCCGACGAATCACCTGTATCTGGGCGACATCGTGGTCTGTCCGGTCTCGCGTGCGTCGTTTCCGGACCTCACCGTTGAAGAAGGGCTCCGCGTGTTCCTGACGGGCGGCACAGGCTTGCCGGACCGGCTGCGCACCCGGCCCGAACCGCGGGGATAGCCGGTATAGTTTGCTGGTTTGGTTTGCGGGTCAGGTCTTGTCTTGCAACGGTGCCTGTCGCGATGTTGCAAGACAAGACCTGACCCCCGAGGGGGAGATGGGAATGGCGAGAGGAATGCGTCGGGTGTGGATGGCCGGTCTGGTGGCGGCCGTCGTGTGGGCGGCGGCGAGTACGTCGCTCTGGGCTCAGGGGCCGGCAGGCCCCGCACAGCAGACCGCGCCGGCGGCTGCGCCGCACATCGGGGGCGAAGCCAACCTCATCCTGCCGGACCTCAGCCTCGTGTCGTTCCAGGGGATCGACGGCCACACGCTGCTGCTGGGCGGCCTGCTGGTCTGCGCGCTCGGGATGCTCTTCGGCCTGCGTGATCAACTCGCAGCTCAAGAACCTGCCGGTCCATCCGTCGATGCGCGAGATCTCGGAGCTCATCTACGAGACCTGCAAGACCTACCTGATTCAGCAGGGCAAGTTCCTGCTGATCCTCGAGATCTTCATCGGCGTCATCATCGCGTTCTACTTCGGCGCGCTGCTGCACTTCGAGCTCTTCAAGGTCGCGATCATCCTGCTCTTCAGCCTGGTCGGCATCGCGGGCAGCTACGGCGTCGCGTGGTTCGGCATCCGGGTGAACACGTACGCGAACTCGCGGACGGCGTTCGCGGCCTCCGCGGCAAGCCGTATCCCTGCTACGCGATTCCGCTCAAGGCCGGCATGAGCATCGGCATGCTGCTCATCAGCGTCGAGCTGATGATCATGCTGTTCATCCTGCTGTTCATTCCCGGCGACTACGCCGGCCCGTGCTTCATCGGCTTCGCGATCGGCGAGTCGCTCGGGCGCCTCGGCGCTCCGAATCGCCGGCGGCATCTTCACGAAGATCGCCGACATCGGCGCCGACCTGATGAAGATCGTCTTCAAGATCAAGGAAGACGACGCGCGCAACCCGGGCGTCATCGCGGACTGCACGGGCGACAACGCCGGCGACTCGGTCGGGCCCTCGGCCGACGGCTTCGAGACCTACGGCGTCACCGGCGTCGCGCTCATCTCGTTCATCCTGCTCGCCGTCACGAGCCAGACGATGCAGATTCAGCTGCTCGTCTGGATCTTCATGATGCGCATCGTCATGGTCGTCGCGTCGGGCGGGTCCTACCTGCTCAACGAGGTGATCGCCGAAGGCGCAGTACCAGAACGTCGACAAGATGAACTACGAGGCGCCGCTCACGCGGCTCGTGTGGCTGACGTCGATCGTCTCGGTTGTCGCTGACCTACGCGCGTCGTACCTGCTCATTCCGCGAGCTCGGCGACGCGATCGCTCTGGTGGAAGCTCTCGACGATCATCACGTGCGGCACGCTCGCCGGCGCGATCATCCCGGAACTCGTCAAGGTGTTCACGTCCACCGAGTCGGCGCACGTGCGCGAGGTCGTGACGCTCCGCGCAGGAAGGCGGCGCCTCGCTCAACATTCTGTCCGGCCTCGTCGCGGGCAACTTCAGCGCCTACTGGCTCGGGCATGGCGATCATGGCGCTCATGGGCGTGGCCTACCTGGGTGAGCCTCGGCTTCGGCGACATCGGCATGCTGGCGCCCGCGGTCTTCGCGTTCGGCCTCGTCGCGTTCGGCTTCCTCGGCATGGGTCCGGTGACGATCGCGGTGGACTCCTACGGTCCGGTCACCGACAACGCGCAGTCGGTCTACGAGCTCTCGACGATCGAGCAGATTCCCGGGCATCAAGGCGGACCTCAAGAAGAACTACGGCTTCGACGTCGACTTCGAGAAGGCCAAGCACAATCTCGAGGAGAACGACGGCGCCGGCAACACGTTCAAGGCCACGGCCAAGCCCGTGCTCATCGGCACGGCGGTCGTCGGCGCGACGACGATGATCTTCTCGATCATCGTGGTGCTCACCGACGGGCTGAAGCCGGAGCTCGTGACGAACCTCTCGCTCCTGCATCCGCCGTTCCTGCTGGGGCTCATCACGGGCGGCGCGATGATCTACTGGTTCACGGGCGCGTCGACGCAGGCCGTCACGACGGGCGCGTACCGCGCGGTGGAGTTCATCAAGGCGAACATCAAGCTCGAGGGCGCGACGAAGGCCTCGGTCAGCGACTCGAAGAAGGTCGTCGAGATCTGCACGCAGTACGCGCAGAAGGGCATGTTCAACATCTTCCTGAGCGTGTTCTTCGGCACGCTGGCGTTCGCGTTCGTCGAGCCGTTCTTCTTCATCGGCTATCTGGTCTCGATTGCGCTCTTCGGGCTGTTCCAGGCGATCTTCATGGCCAACGCCGGCGGCGCGTGGGACAATGCCAAGAAGATCGTCGAAGTCGAGCTCAAGGCAGAAGGGCACCCCGCTGCACGACGCGACGGTCGTCGGCGACACGGTCGGCGACCCGTTCAAGGACACGTCGTCGGTGGCCATGAACCCGGTCATCAAGTTCACGACGCTGTTCGGCCTGCTGGCGGTCGAGCTGGCGGTCAGCATGACCCGGCGAGCAGGGCGGCGGGCTGACCCACGTGCTCTCGGCGGCGTTTTTCGCCGTCTCGGTGTTCTTCGTCTGGCGGTCGTTCTACGGGATGCGGATTGGCGAAGTAGGCGGGCCTCGTGCGCGGGCCCTGAGTCGGCCGATTCTCGAGCCAGCGGCGTCTGGTGTCTAAGCGGCCTGAAGAAGAGCTTCGTTGACACCGTTTTTTGGCTCTGACTATAATCCCGGCCTTCGTTCCGGGACGGTGAGCGAAGGCGCTAGGACGAACGGGGAGGTTCACCGTGCCACGCGAGATGTTCGGCGACGTCGTCGACCCGTCGGTCAAGGTGGGGACAAAGCAGTGGTACACCGTGCCGCTGTCGATTCTCGCGCATATCGTCGTGCTCGGCGCCTGATCGTCATTCCGCTGCTCGCGACGGACATGCTGCCGACGCCGCAGTCGGTGATGGCGTTCGTGGCGATGCCGCCGCCGCCGCCGCCGCCCCCGCCGCCGCCGCCGCCGCCGGCGGCGCCGCAGCCGGTGCAGCCGGTGACGGTGGTCAATCCGAACGCGGCGCCGATTGAGGCGCCCAAGGAGATCAAGCCTGAGCCGCCGCCCGCCGAGCTACAGCATGGGCGGCGTCGTGGGCGGCGTCGCCGGCGGCATTCCCGGCGGCGCGCTCGGTGGCGTCGTCGGCGGCATACCCGCGCCGCCCCCGCCCCCGCCGCCGCCGGCCGCGCCGGTCCGCGTCGGTGGCGACATCAAGGAACCGAAGAAGATCAAGGACGTCAAGCCGGTCTATCCGCAGATCGCCCAGACCGCCAAGGTGCAGGGCATCGTCATCATCGAAGCGATCATCGGCAAGGACGGCAGCGTGAAGGACGCGAAGGTCCTGCGCTCGGTGGCCGATGCTCGACCAGGCCGCGCTCGACGCGGTGCGGCAGTGGAAGTACACGCCGACGCTGCTGAACAACGTCCCGGTCGAAGTCATCATGACCGTCACCGTGAACTTCACGCTGAACTAGGGGTAGGGAGTCTCAACCGCGCGGCAGGCTGATTGATTGGCAGATCAACGGTGGGGCCCCGGCCGGGGTGTACGTCGCCGGGCCCCTTCACTCGCAATAACTCGGTTCGTTTTTCGGAGGCTGGAATGGGCGATCTGGATCTGATGCACATGTGGGAACAGATGGGATGGGTCGCCAAGGCGGTGGCCTTCATCCTGGTCTTCATGTCGATGTGGTCGTTTGGCGTGGCGATCGAGCGGTACTACACGTTCTCGCAGGCGCGCAAGCAGTCGAAGCTCTACGCGCCGCAGGTGGCCAAGCACCTCAAGGAAGGCCGCCTGAAGGACGCGCTCTCGGTGTCGCAGGCCAAGACCTATCAGTACAGCCATCTGGCCAAGGTCGTGCTGGCCGGCCTGCAGGAATACCAGTTCCAGCAGGATGCGGGCGGCGCGCTCAAGCGTGACGACCTGGTCGACACGGTGCGCCGCGCCATTCAGCGCGCGACCGCGCTCACGTCGAACGACCTGAAGAAGGGCATTCCGTCGCTCGCGACCATCGGCGCGACGGCGCCGTTCGTCGGACTGCTCGGCACCGTCGTCGGCGTCATCAACGCGTTCCAGGGCATCGCGACCACCGGGTCGGGCGGCCTCGGCGCCGTGTCGGCCGGTATTTCCGAAGCGCTCATCGAGACCGCGCTCGGCCTGGTCGTCGCCATCCCGGCGGTCTGGATGTACAACTACTTCACCGGCCGTCTCGAGTACTTCAACGTCGAGATGGACAACTCGTCGTCGGAGCTCGTGGACTACTTCATCAAGAAGACGGCGTAGGCAGGCTCGGGGTCAGACGATCCGGCGTCAGCCACCGACCCGAGCCAGCAGGAGTCTCGTCATGTCAATGGATGTCGGCGGCGCCAAAGGTGGCGTCAAATCCGATATCAACGTCACGCCGCTCGTCGACGTCATGCTGGTGCTGCTCATCATCATGATGCTCATCGCGCCCATGCTGCAGAAGGGCGTGGAGTTGACGCTGCCGATGGCGGCCAACACGCCCGACAAGCCGGACACGTCCGACCAGACCGTCGTCTACGTCGACGCGCAACAGCAAGCTCTACGTGAACGCGCTCGAAGTTGCCGGAGCGGACGTGCCGTCGCGTCTGCAGAACGTCCTCGAGAACAACACCGACAAGCACGGTCTACCTCAAGGGCGACCAGGACGCGCCCTACGGCGCGATCATGGAGATGATGGACGCGCTGCGGAAGGCCGGCATCGAGACGGTCGGCCTCATCACCGAGAAGCCGGGCGCGGGTCAGGTTCAGAAGGGGACCCAGTAATGTCACACGCTCACATGCACCACGGCGCGGAGAGGGTCGTCAAGGCACGCCGCCCGAAGCCTCGGCGGACATGAACGTCACGCCGCTCATCGACGTGCTGCTCGTGCTGCTCATCATCTTCATGGCGGCGCTGCCGCTCACGCAGAAGGGCGTCGACATCAACCTGCCGCTCGAGACCAACGCGCAGCCGAACGCGGCCGACGTCCTGGGCCAGATCGTGGCCGACTACACGGCCGACCACCGCCTGACGATCAACAAGCAGGAAGTCCCGATCGCCGACGCGGAGAACAAGTTCCGCGAGGTCTTCGAGACCCGCAAGGACAAGACGCTCTTCGTGATCGGCGCCGGCGCGCGTGCGCTACGGCGAGATCATGGCCGTCATCGACGCCGCCATGGGCGCCGGCGTCGACCAAGATCGGCGTCGTCACCGACGGCATGCGGCAGGAAGCGGTCGCGGGCAAGAAGTGATCGGGAATTAGCAAGTCACATCGAACCATCGATCGAAAGTACGGAACTGAGGTGGCAGCCTCGCGAGAGGAGGCCACCTCATGGTTCGTTTGAGAAGACATCGCGGCGCCGACGCCGTCGTGACCGCCAGCCAGCCCCGCGCGTCGTCAGAGATCAACGTCACGCCGCTCATTGACGTCCTGCTGGTCCTGCTCATCATCTTCATGGCGACGCTGCCGCTGTCCCAGTCCGGGCTGGACGTCAGCTTGCCGCAGGACGTCGCGTCGCCGGCCGTACCCGCGGCTCCAGGGCAGATTGTGGCCGAGTACACGGCGGACCGGCGGCTGACCATCAATCAGCAGGAAGTGTCCGTCCAGGACGCCCTGGCGCGGTTCCGCGAAGTATTCGCCGCGCGCCGGGACAAGACGCTGTTCGTCATCGGCGCACCGTCGGTGCGTTACGGCGAAATTATGGCGATCATCGACGCCGCCACCGGGGCGGGCGTCAATCGCATCGGGATCGTGACGGAGGAAATGCGGCGCGGGAAGTCGTAGACTTGACTTCTTGCCCGCCCGGTCGCGCGTGGCGCCCTGCTTCTTCTGCAGCTCGATCGCCCGGTCTCTCAGAACGTCGGCCTCGTCGATCAGCTGCTTCGCCTTGGCGGGGTCCGACGTAGAGCGCCTGCTGGCGGAGCAGGATGTTCTTGAAGGTGACCGCCTCGAAGTACTCGGGGTTGAGCGCGAGGGCCTTGTCCTCGGCCTCGATGCCCTTCGAGCGTGTAGTCGAGGGCCTGCGCGCTTCGGCAGCTTCTTGTCGCGGAAGACCTTGTCCTGGTAGTAGCCGCCGATCGTGTGCCACGCCTCGGGGTTGTTCGGCTCGGCTCGGCGCGCTGCGTGCCAGGCCTCCATCGTCTTCTCGAAGTCGCCCTGGCGGTTGTAGAAGCCGGCGAGCAGCTGGTAGCCCAGCGGGTCGTTCGGCCGGAGCTCGATGGCCTTCTGGAACTGCGCCTCGGCCTCGTCGTAGCGGCCCTGGTCCTCGTAGAGGCGTGCCGAGCACCTGGTAGTTCGAGGGCTCGTTCGGCTCGGCGGCGATGAGCTCCTTCGCGACCGGCTCGGCCTTCGCGAAGTCGTTCAGCTTGTCGGGGCCGTAGGCCGCGATCAGGTACTCGTAGGCGAGCTTGCGGATCTCGCAGTTCCTTGGCGTCGGTGCTGTTCGCGAGCTTGTCGATCGCCGTGCGGTAGTGCTCGACGGCCTTGGTCAGGTTGGCGTCGTTCTCGGGCTCGCCCTTCCGGGCCGGCTTGTAGAGGTTGTCGTAGCTGTTGCCGAGGAAGAAGTAGGCGAAGCCCAGGTCCGGGTTGAACTGGATCGAGTCCTCGTAGCGCGCGATGGCCTTCGCGTAGTCGGCCTTCTTGTAGAGGTTGTTGGCGTCCTGGAAGGCCTTGAGCGAGCGGATGTTGCTGATGGAGTACTTGCCGCAACCGGCCGCGGCGACGCCGAGCGCGACGACGAGCACGGCCACGCGGGTCGAATCGGAACTTGCATGTCTTTCCCCTTTCGTGACCGCGACGCGGTGCCGCCTGCGGGCCCGGCCGGGCTCGCCAGAACCGCGCCAGTATAGTGAACGGGAAAAAAGCCCGTCAACGGTATCATGGCATGCCAGCGGCCTGTCCGGCTCGTCAGCAACCGCTGTCTTACGGGCATCGCGACGGCGCTCTGCCGAGTATCATGAGTCGACGGCTCACGGCGCGACCGTCCGCGCCGCCAGCTCCGATCCATGATATCGGTTAGACACCGACACCCATGATCCGGTTCGAGGACCTCATCGAGAAGGTGCGGGCGGCCAATCCCGGACGCCGACACCGAGCTGCTCCGGCGGGCCTACGTGTTCTCCGCCTACGAGCACAAGGGCCAGGTCCGCCGGTCCGGGGAGCCCTACCTCGTCCACCCGCTCGAGGTGGCCGACATCCTCGCGGACCTGCGGCTGGACGTCGTCGCCATCGCCGCCGGGCCTGCTGCACGACATCGTCGAGGACACGCCGAACACGATCGACAAGGTGCGGGAGCTGTTCGGCGAACAGGTGGCGCACGTCGTCGAGGGCGTCACGAAGCTGTCGAGCCTGCAGTTCGCGTCGAGCGAGGAGCGGCAGGCCGAGAGCTTCCGCAAGATGCTGCTGGCGATGGTCGACGACATCCGCGTCATCCTCGTCAAGCTGGCGGACCGGCTCCACAACATGCGGACGCTGCATCACCTGCCGGAGGAGCGGCGCGCGCGCATCGCGCAGGAGACGCGCGACATCTACGCGCCGATCGCGCACCGGCTCGGGATGAGCAAGCTCAAGAACGAGCTGGAGGAGCTGGCGTTCCGGCACCTCGAGCCGGCGGCGTACCAGGCGCTGCGGCAGCAGGTCGAAGCCGCGGCGCAAGGCGACCGAGGGGCTGATCGACGAGCTGCGCCGGCGGCTCGCGGCAAAGCTCGAGGAAGCGCAGATTCCCGTCGTCGCGATCGACGGCCGCATCAAGCGCCTCTGGTCGATCCACCAGAAGCTGCAGCGGCAGAACGTCTCGCTCGATCAGGTCTACGACTTCCTCGCGCTGCGCGTGATCACGCGCACGCGTCAAGGACTGCTACGCCGTGCTCGGCATCATCCACCAGATGTGGTCGCCGGTGCCCGGGCCGGTTCAAGGACTTCATCGCGATGTCGCGGCCGAACGGCTACCAGTCGCTGCACACGTCGGTGGTCGGCGAGCGCGGGCTGCCGTTCGAGGTGCAGATCCGGACGCGAGGAGATGCACCGCGATCGCCGAGGAGGGCATCGCGGCGCACTGGAAGTACAAGGAAGGCCGCGTCGGCGCCGAGCGCGACGAGCAGTACTTCCACTGGCTGCGGCAGCTCCTCGAGTCGCAGCAGGAAGTGCGCGACCCGCAGGAGTTCATGCAGAACCTGCGGATCGAGCTCTATCCGGAAGAGGTCTACATCTTCACGCCGAAGGGCGAAGTGAAGTCGCTGCCGCGCGGCGCGACGCCGGTGGACTTCGCCTACTCCATCCACACCGACGTCGGCCACCAGTGCGTCGGCGCGCGCGTCAACGGCCGCATGGTGCCGCTCCGCACGCGGCTCGCCAACGGCGACATCGTCGAGATCCTCACGCAGGCCGGGCACAAGCCGAGCCGCGACTGGCTGAACTTCGCCGTCACGTCGCGCGCGCGCAACAAGATCAAGCACTTCATCCACGCCGAGGAGAAGACGCGCAGCCTCGAGCTGGGCCGGCGGCTGTTCGACAAGGAAGTGCGGCGGTTCGGCGTCGACAAGGCGCTCGCTCACCGACGAGGCGCTCGCGGAGGTCGCCGAGCGAGTACGGCGCGCAGAAGGCCGACGACCTGCTCGCGGCGATCGGCTACGGCAAGGTCACGGCGCGCACGGTGCTCGGCGCGGCTCGTCGGCCAGGACGCGCTGCGCGAGAAGGCGCCGGACGGCGCGCATCACGAGCGTCGTCAAGCGCGTGCTCGGCACCGGCGGCGAGCAGAAGATCAAGGTGCGCGGCATCGACGACCTGATGGTGTTCCGCGCGCGCTGCTGCAACCCGATTCGCGGCGAGAAGATCGTCGGCTACATCACGCGCGGCAAGGGCGTGTCCGTCCACGCCGCCGACCTGCCCGAACGTCGTCAACCTGCTGTACGATCCGGAGCGCCGGATCGACGTCGAGTGGGACAAGGGCGACCGACGCCTCGCCCTACACCGTGCGGCTGCAAGATCAGCGTCGAGGATCGCCGCGGCATCCTCGCCGACGTCAGCTCCCGCATCGCCGACATCAACACCAACATCCGCGACGTCGAAGCCACCGTCGACGACGACCAGCGCGGATCGATCCGCATGACGGTCGAGATCAGCGACGTCAAGCACCTCGAAAAGGTGATGAAGTCGATCAAGAACGTCGAAGGCGTGCTGGCCGTGGAGCGGGCGTCACGCTAGAACAGCACGGGAAGTGCTGGGCCTGAACAGCGCTCGAAGTCCTGGGCCTCAAGAAGCGCTGGAGGTCCTGGACCTGACAAACGCTCGACGTCCTGGGCCTGCGGGTGCTAGCTGGCGACTGCGACGAGGTCGATTTCGACGCGGACGTCGCGCGGCAGCCGGCGGCCTGGATCGTCGCGCGGGCCGGCGCCGGCGCGGGGAAGTACGACGCGTAGACCTCGTTCATCGCGCGCGAATTCCGCCATGTCCGCCAGGTAGACGGTCGTCTTGACGACGCGGTCGAACGACGAGCCGGCCGCCGCGAGGATGGCGCCGAGGTTTCGGCAGCACCTGGTGCGTCTGGTCGGCGATGCCGCCGCCCACCAGCGTGCCGGTGGCCGGGTCGAGGGGGATCTGGCCGGAGACGAACAGGAAGTCGCCGGCCCGGATGGCCTGGCTGTAGGGGCCGATGGCGGCGGGGGCGTTCGAGGTCGAGACGGCTTCGCGCATTGCGTCAGGCACTGGTACTGGGCACTGGGCACTAGGCACTAGGACTGGGCGCTGGGCACTGGGCACTGGCGCAAGGCTCTGGGAGCTGGGCGCTCGGCTCCTGGCGGCATTTCGTCAAGTGCCTGACTGCCTCATTGCCCCATTACCGGAAGGTGGCTAGGCGGCCTTGGTGACCTTGTTGGACCGGATGCAGCGGGTGCAGACGCGGAGGCGGCGGATGCCGCCGTTGACGATGGCCCGGACGCGTCTGCAGGTTCGGCTCGAACCGGCGCGCCCGGACGTTGTGGGCGTGGCTGAGGATCCGGCCGACGACCGGGGTCTTGCCGCAGATTTCGCAATGCTTGGCCATCGTTACCTCGCGAAAACATCCAAGTATAGCAAGCCGGCGTAGATCCACGAAACCGCGACACCTTGCCCACGCGTCGCAGTGGCCAGCGTTCTGTCGCTTTATGAGAACCGGAAGGGCCCTGTCAGACGTCTAACGGACGAGAAGGCGGTCAGGCCCGCCCGAGGATGGGTGTCGTAACCCATTCATGCGGAAGCACTTGAGCGGTTCCGGACGGGAGGGTCCGGCGATCGAACCGGCCGGTCGCGAGAAGTGGTGAAAGAATGACACACGGTGACCTCGGGCGTGGTGCCTGGGGCTGGTTTACGAAGCATTTCGATTCTGATACTATTGGCACTTTTATTGCTTAGCGGAATAGCCATCATAGCGGTCGCGAGCACGAAAGCGGAGCGAGAGAAGGGAGAGACGGTCATGAAGGCGCGCATCACGAAACGGCCATGGCGCGGGAGCGCTACGCCGAGCTCAAGCACATCCTCGAGGAGCGTCGTCGGGAGATCCTGAGCGAAGTGCAGGAGAAGATGCGCGACGTCCGGGCGGAGGGCGCGTCCGGCGAAGGCCAGGGCGTGCTCGACGCGGCCGAGACGTCCGAAGCGGACATTCAGGACGACATCGAGTTCGCCCTCATCCAGATGAAGTCCGAGACGCTGCACAAGATCGAGGAGGCGCTGGCGCGCCTCGACGAGGGCACCTACGGCTACTGCTTCGAGTGCGGCGACGAGATTTCCGAGCGCCGCCTGCGCGCGCTGCCGTTCGCGGTCCGCTGCAAGGACTGCGAAGAGGCCCGGGAAGTGGCCGAGCAGCGCGAGCGCACGCTGTCGCAGCGGCGGTCGGCGGGTTCCTGCTCGACTTGAACTGACCATCGGCGACCTACACATCGTCGTGCAGGCTCCGCCGGACGCGGGGGTTGCGCGGCGCCGCGGGCTCACGCCTCCAGCGTCCAAAGTAGCGCAGCCGTTTTCACGTGGCCTGGCCATCGTGAAAACGGCTGCGGGTCCAACAGGGCAGTTCCTGTTGTCGAGGGAGGGTCGTCATGAGCGATCAGACCGCACGCGTCCCCTCGGGCGGGGTCGAGCGGTCCTACACCGTCCCGGCGGAGGTGCCGGTGCTGCCGCTGCGCGACACCGTGCTGTTTCCGAACTCGTTCATGCCGCTCGCCGTGGCCCGCGAGAGCTCCGTCAAGCTCATCGACGAGGCGATCGCCGGCGGCAAGGTGATCGGTGTCTTCACGCAGAAGGATCCGACGCACGAGGAGCCGGGCCAGGACGACCTCCACCCGATCGGCACGCTCACGCACATCCACAAGATGTTCAAGCTGCCGGACGGCAGCCTGCGGCTGATCGTCCAGGGCCTGGCGCGCGTCTGAGTCTCGAGCGCGTGGCCGACGACGCAAGCCGTACCTGCGCGCCGAGGTCACCGAGGCCGTCGAGATCGCTCCGCGACGCCGACGCCCTCGAGATCGACGCGCTGCAGCGCAACGTCCGCGCGAACTTCCAGCAGGTCGTGCAGCTGTCGCCGGTGCTGTCCGACGACCTGACGGCGCTGGCGGCCAACATCACCGAGCCCGGCCGGCTGGCCGACTTCATCGCCTCGAGCCTCAGCACGATCGGCACGACCGTCAAGCAGGAGCTGCTCGCGCATGCTCGACGTCCGCGCAGCGGATGGCCGAGCTCAACCGCATCCTGACCAAGGAGCTGGAGGTCCTCGAGCTCGGCTCGAAGATCCAGTCGCAGGTGCAGTCGGAGGTCGGCAAGAACCAGCGCGAGTACTTCCTGCGCGAGCAGATGAAGGCGATTCAGAAGGAGCTCGGCGAGGGCGACGACCAGGCGAAGGAGATCGACGAGCTGCGCGAGAAGATCGAAGCGGCCGGCATGCCCGACGAGGTCAAGAAGGAAGCGCTGCGCGAGCTCGATCGGCTCTCGAAGATGCCGGCGGCGGCCGCCGAGTACACCGTCGCGCGCACCTACATCGACTGGCTCGTCGCGCTGCCGTGGGCGAAGCGCACCGAGGAGGTCATCGATCTCGCGCGGACCAAGGCAGGTGCTCGACGCGATCACTCGGGCCTCGAGCGCGCCAAGGACCGCATCCTCGAGTACCTCGCGGTCCGCAAGCTCAAGCCGGACGTGAAGGGCCCGATCCTGTGCTTCGTCGGCCCTCCGGGCGTCGGCAAGACGTCGCTCGCGAAGTCGATCGCCACGTCGCTCGGCCGCAAGTTCGTGCGCGTCTCGCTCGGCGGCATGCGCGACGAGGCCGAGATCCGCGGCCATCGGCGCACGTACATCGGCGCGCTGCCCGGCCAGATCATCCAGGGCCTGCGCCGCGCCGAGTCGCGCAATCCCGGTCTTCATCCTCGACGAGATCGACAAGCTCGGCACCGACTTCCGCGGCGATCCGGCGTCGGCGCTGCTCGAGGTGCTCGATCCGGAGCAGAACAACACGTTCCGCGATCACTACCTCGACGTGCCGTTCGATCTGTCGGAGGTGCTGTTCATCACGACGGCGAACGTGCTCGACACGATTCCCGGGCCGCTGCGCGACCGCATGGAAGTGCTCGAGCTCGCCGGCTACACCGAGGAGGAGAAGCTGCGCGATCGCGCGCGACCATCTCGTCGGCAAGCAGGTCGCCAACCACGGGCTCGCCGGCCGCCGACGTGACGTTCGAGGACGACGGCGCTGTCGGCGATCATCCGCGGCTACACGCGCGAGGCCGGCGTGCGCAACCTCGAGCGCGAGATCGGCGCGATCTGCCGCAAGATCGCCCGGCGGCGCGCCGAAGGGCAGACCGGCGCCGGTCGCCGTGACGCCCGGCGGTCGTCGAGGAGCTGCTCGGCGCGCCGCGGCACCTCGACGAGGAGATGAAGGACCGCACGCGGGAGCCGGGCGTCGCGATCGGCCTCGCCTGGACGCCGGTCGGCGGCGACGTGCTCTTCGTCGAAGCGTCGCGCATGGCCGGCGGCAGCCAGCTCACGCTCACCGGCCAGCTCGGCGACGTGATGAAGGAGTCGGCGCGCATCGCGCTGTCCTGGTTCCGCGCGAACGCGCTCGCGGCTACGGCGTCGATCCGCAGTTCTACAAGGACGCGGAGATCCACCTGCACGTGCCGGCCGGCGCGATCCCGAAGGACGGGCCGTCGGCGGGCGTGACGATGGTGACGGCGCTGGCGTCGGCGCTCTCGGGCCGGCCGGTGCGCGAGCGACGTCGCGATGACCGGCGAGATCACGCTGCTCGGGCCGCGTGCTGCCGGTCGGCGGCATCAAGGAGAAGGTGCTCGCCGCGCGAGCGCGTCGGCATCCACGACGGTCATTCTGCCCGAGCCAGAACGAGAAGAACGTCCGCGAGGATCTGACCGAAGAGCTGCGCCGCGGCCTGACCGTGCACTACGTGGACGAGATGGACGAGGTGCTGAAGCTCGCGCTCGTCCCGGCCCGCGCGTCGCCGGGACCCCGCGTCCCGAAGAGCCGCGCCGGCTGAGCCTCGCCGTAAGCAGCCTTTCGACTTTTGTCTGCTCTATTTCGCGTGCGTGCGGCCGTTGGCCATCGACGGCCGCCCGATCGAACTTGACCGCAATCGGCGCGCGTTTCCCGTGCAGCCAGGCGCTGAGCGCTTCCATGTAGAGATAGAACACCGGCGTGATGAAGAGCGTCAGCGTCTGCGACACGAGCAGGCCGCCGACGACCGCCAGGCCGAGCGGCCGGCGCGACTCGGCGCCGGCGCCCAAGCCGAGCGCGATCGGCAGCGTGCCGACCAGCGCCGCCATCGTCGTCATCATGATCGGCCGGAACCGGACGAGGCACGCTTCGTACATCGCCTCGGCCGGCGACTTGCCGTGCTTGCGCTGCGCTTCGATCGCGAAGTCGATCATCATGATGCCGTTCTTCTTGACGAGACCGACGAGCATGATGACGCCGACGAACGCGTAGAGATTCAGGTCGACGCCGAAGAGCAGCAGCGTGACGAGCGCGCCGAGACCGGCCGACGGCAGGCCCGAGAGAATCGTCAGCGGGTGGATGAAGCTCTCGTAGAGGATGCCGAGCACGACGTAGATCACGAAGATCGCCATCAGCAGGATGATGCCGAGGCCGCGTGTCGAGTCCTGGAACGCCTGCGCGGTGCCCTGAAAGCTCGTCGCGATCGACGCCGGCAGCTCGCCGCGCGGCCGCCTGCACCTGCGTCGACCGCGTCGCCGAGCGCGACGCCCGGCCGCAGGTTGAACGAGAGCGTCACCGACGGCAGCTGGCCGGTGTGGTTCACCGACAGCGGCCCGACGCCCGTGTCGACCTTCGTCAGGCTCGAGAGCGGCACCTGCCGCCCGTCGCGCCGCGCGCAGGTGCAGCAGCGAGAGCGCCGACGCGTCGCGCTGGTACTCCGGCGCGACGCGCATGATCACCTGATAGGCGTTGTTCGGCGCGTAGATCTGCGCGACCTGCCGCGAGCCGAACGCGCTGCTCAGCGCGCCCTCGACCTGATCGGCCGTGAGGCCGAGCGCCGCGATGCGATCGCGATCGAGCGTGACGTTGACCTGCGGGTTGGTCGAGCAGCAGGTCGCTCGAGACGTCCTGAGACCGGGAAGCTCGTGCAGCCGCGCTTCGAGCTTCGGCTCGCCGCCGCGTAGAGCTCGTCCGTGTCGCCGCTCTGCAGCGTGAACTGGTACTGCGCGCGCGCCGGCCGGCCGCCGATGTTGATCACCGGCGGATTCGTGAGAAACACGCGCACGCCGGGCACGGCCGCGAGCTTCGGCCGCAGCGACTCGATGACCTGGTCGGCCGTCAGCGTGCGCTCCGCGCGCGGCTTCAGCTCGATGAAGAACCGGCCGCCGTTCGACGTCCCGCCGCCGGCCGCCGCCGCCGCCGATGGACGAGGTGACCGACTTCACGTTCGGATCGGCCTGGACGATCTTCATCACCTGGAGCTGGTGCTCGACCATCGACTCGAAGCCGAGCCCCTGCGCCATCTCGGTCTGCCCGTTGATCTGGCCGATGTCCTGGCTCGGGATGAAGCCCATCGGGATGATGCGGAAGCAGTACACCGTGGCCACGACCAGCAGCACCGAGATCGTCATCGTCACGGCGTGATGCGTCATGGCCTGGCGGAGCGACCAGCCGTACGCGCGGAGCGCCCCGTCGAACACGCGCTCGATCGCCATGTACAGGCGCCCGTGGCGCTGGGCGGACGGCGGCTTGAGGAAGCGCGCGGCCAGCATCGGCGTCAGCGTCAGCGAGACGAAGCCGGAGATGAGAATCGCGACGCCGATCGTCACCGCGAACTCGTGCAGCAGGCGTCCGACGATGCCGCCCATGAACAGCACGGGGATGAACACCGCGGCCAGCGACAGCGTCATCGAGACGATCGTGAAGCCGATTTCCTTCGAGCCGCGGAGCGCCGCGGTCATGGCGTCCTCACCGTGCTCCATGTGGCGCACGATGTTCTCGAGCATGACGATCGCGTCGTCCACGACGAAGCCGACCGAGAGCGTGAGCGCCATCAGCGACAGGTTGTCGAGGCTGTAGCCGAGCATGGACATCGCGGCGAACGTGCCGACGATCGACGCGGGCAGCGCGAGGCTCGGAATGATCGTCGCCGAGATGTTGCGCAGGAAGATGAAGATCACCAGCACGACGAGCGCGACCGTCAGCACCAGCGTCAACTTGATGTCGTGGACCGACTCGCGGATCGACTGCGATCGATCGCTGCGAATCGCGAGGCTCAGCGCGGCAGGCAGCTGCGTCTCGATCTGGGGCAGCACCGCCTTGATCGAGTCGACGATCTCGACCGTGTTCGTGTTCGGCTGGCGGTTGATCGCGAGGTAGATCGTCCGGAGGTCGTTGAACCAGCTGGCGGTCTTGTCGTTCTCGACGCCGTCGTAGACGTTCGCGATCTCGTCGAGCCGGACCGGACGGCCGTCGCGGTAGGCCACGATCAGCGGCCGGAACCCGGCGGCGTTCGTCAGCTGGCCGTCGGCTTTCACCGCGAACGTGCGATCGGGACCGAACAGCGTGCCGGTCGGCCGGTTCACGCTGCCGCGGCTCACGGCGCCGGCCACCTCCTCGATGTCGAGGTTGCGCGCGGCCAGCTGCCGCGGATCGACGTCGATCCGCACGGCAAACTTCTGCGCGCCGAAGATCCCGACCTGCGCGACGCCCTTGATCATCGAGATCCGCTGGGCGATGTTCGTCTCGGCGTACTCGTTGATGTCCGAGAGCGGCAGCGTCGGCGAGCTGAGCGTGAGGAACAGAATCGGGGAGTCGGCCGGGTTGACCTTCTGGAACGACGGCGGCGCCGGCATGTCCGGCGGCAGCTGGCGCGTCGAGCGCGAGATGGCCACCTGCACGTCCTGCGCGGCCGCGTCGATGTCGCGATCGAGGTCGAACTGCAGTGTGATGTTGGTGCTGCCCAGGCTGTTGATCGAGCTGATCGACGTGATGCCGGCGATCGTCGCGAACTGCTTCTCGAGCGGAGTCGCGACCGCCGCGGCCATCGTCTCCGGGTTCGCGCCGGGCAGGCTCGCGTTGACCGAGAGCGTCGGAAAGTCGACGCTCGGCAGGTCGCTCACCGGCAGCGCTCGATAGCCGATGACGCCGAAGATCACGATCGCGAGCTGGAGCAGCGTCGTCGCGACCGGACGCTTGATGAAGAGCGCGGACAGGTTCATTCGCCCTTTCTCCCCTCGCTGGCCGGCTTGAACGAGACCTTGGCGCCCGGCGTCAGCCGCAACTGCCCGTCAGTGACGACGGTTTCCCCGGGCCGGACGCCCTCGCGATCACGGTTTCGGCGCCTTCCATCCACCCGACCTTCACCGGCCGCGTCTCGACCGTCTGGTCCGTCTTGACGACGAAGACGTACAGACCCTGCTGGCTCGGCTGAACCGCGGCGGTCGGGACGACGATGGCATCGGGATCGACGGACAGCTGAAGCGTCACGTCCACGAACGCGCCGGGCCAGAGCCGGCGATCGGCATTTGGAAAGCTCGCCTTGAGTCGAATCGAGTCCGTGCCGGAATCGACCGCGTTGTCGATGAACGCCACGGTCCCCGACGACGGCTTCTCGTTGCTGCCCGCGGGCACGGCCTCCACCGGCAGGCGGCGCCGCCCGCTTTCGGTGCGCAGGTTGGGGAGCAGACGCGCCGGCACCGCGAAACTGACGAACGCGGGCGCGAGCTGGTTGATGACGACGAGCGCCGCCTGATCGTTGGCGCGCACGATCGATCCACGATGCGCGAGGAGCGCGCCGGTCCGGCCGTCAATTGGCGACGAGATCCGCGTGTGCTGAAGCTGCAGCCGCGCCTGCTCGATGGCGGCGGCCCCCGCGTTGAGCGACCCCTGCATGGCCGACACCGAAGCGACCGCCGCTTCGTAGTCGGCGCGCGAGACGAGCCCGGACTTCAGGAGATTCTCGAGCCGCACGCGCTGCGCCTCGAGGTTCTTCGACTGAGCCGTGTCGCGCGCGACCGCCGCTTCGGCCTGCTTGACCGCCGCCTCGAACGGGCGCGGATCGATCGTGAACAGCAACTGACCCCTGCGGACGTCCTGGCCCTCGGTGAAGTCGACGCTCTGGAGCTCGCCGGTGACCTGCGACCGCACTTCAATCGTGGAGGAGGCTTCGACGTTGCCGACGGCGCGCATCTTCACGGCCATCGGCTTGACGACAACCGGCGCCACCGCGACGGCGATGGCGCCCGAGGCGCCACGACCGCCGCCGGCGCCGCTCGCGGGCGCGGCGGCCGGCGTGCCCTGGCTACACCCGCTGAGCAGCAGCATCGCGCCCAGAGGGAGTGCCGCGAGACACTTGGCGTGCCCGCTCCGAAGAGGTGCCGATCGGGCGCGTGACGTCGTCATCGTGAGTCGATCAAGCCTAAGCCTGAAATCGTTTTCATGTCCACAATTTCGCCCCGCGCGACGAGCGCCCGGGCCCGGCTCAGCGAAAACACCCGCGGTTCAATCTGCTCGTCCGGATCGCGTCTCACCGGCCCGGTCGGCCGTTCGAGCCGCTCGCACCGGTAGAAGATCATGATCTCGTCGCAAAACCCCGGTGTCGGATAATACGCCGCCAGCTTCGTCACGCGGCGCGGGACCAGGCCGATTTCTTCCTGACACTCGCGCCGGGCGGCGCGTCCCGGCGCTTCCCCCGGATCGAGCGAGCCCGCCGGCAATTCCCAGATCCACCGGCCGATCGCGTGCCGGTATTGCCGGATCAAGATCACTTCGTCCGCCGAGGGTTGAGGGATGAGCACGACCGAGCCGCGGTGCCGGACGATGTCGAGTTGCACGGTGCGCCCGTTCGGCATGCGCACCCGATCCTGCTCGACATGGAACACGCGTCCTCGAAAGACGGTGGTCCGGCTGAGGCGTCTGGGCCTGGTGGTCATGGTGTCGTCTCCGCCGGGCGCGTCGCGCGCGGTGAAGCGGCTGCCGCGCGCCGCAGTGTCGACAGCACGTCGTCGAGATCCGCCGCGAGCGGCGCCTCGAAGGCGAGCCGGCGTCCATCTTCAGGATGCGCGATCGTGAGCCGCGACGAGTGTAAAAACGGACGCGTGAGCCGGGTCACGGCAGCGAGGCGCGGCGGCGGTTTCTTCCGCACGCCGCCGTAGAGCGCGTCGCCCACGACCGGGTGCCCGGCCTCGGCGAGGTGGACGCGGATTTGATGCGTGCGGCCTGTGCCGATGATCACGCGCACGAGCGAGACGCCGCCGAGCGGCTCCACGTCCACGAGGCGCGTGCTGGCCGGCCGCGCGCGACGCGCCCGGCTCGACATCTTCTGGCGATGTCGCGGATCGCGCCCGATTGGCCGATCGATGGTCTGACTTCGCGGCGTGCCCCACACGAGCGCCAGGTACTCTTTCCCGACTTCCCGATCGTGGAACTGCCGCGACAACGATCGATGCGCCCGATCGTGTTTCGCGACGATCATCACCCCTGATGTGCCGCGATCGAGCCGATGGACGATGCCGGGGCGATCCCGTCCGCCGACCCCGCTGAGACCGGTGACGTGGTGGAGGAGGGCATTCACGAGCGTGCCGCGCGCATGCCCGGCCGCCGGGTGGACGACCATTCCGGCCGCCTTGTTCACGACGACGATATCCGCGTCGTCGTAGAGGACCGAGAGGGCGAGTGGCTCCGGCGCCGGCGTTGCGGCCTCCGGTTCAGGCAGCGTGACGTCGGCGTGAAGCCCGGCAGAGACCACGAGCGACGGCTTGGCGCGACCGCGCGAGAGCCGCACGTGGCCGTCCTTGATCAGGCGCTGGATTTGAGATCGTGAGAGCTGCGGCAGACGGCGAGCGAGAAACTGATCGAGTCGCTCCCCGGCGTCCTTGTCGGAGGCGACGAGGGAAAATGACCTCGAAACGACCTCGGGAGTCATTTCCGCGCCAAGATCCGTCGGAAGTGACTCCCGAGTCATTTCGAGGTCGTTCTCAGCCGCAACAGCATCACGATCGCGAGCGGCACGATGAGCACGGACACGAATTGCGAGGTGGAGAGGCCGGAGATGGCGCCGCGCGGATCCGCGCGGTAGATCTCGATGATGAACCGCGAGATCGCGTAGAGCAGCATGTACAGCCAGAACGTGCGGCCCGGGAAGGGACGGCCGCGCCGCTCGGAGAGCAGCAGGAACACGAGAATCAGCAGCTCCGCGCCCGCGTCGTACAACTGCGTGGGATGGAGCGGCGTGTCGAGCGGCGTGCCCGCGTTGGCCGAGGCGACCGGGCTCGTGAACGTGATCGCCCACGGCACGTGCGTCTCGCGGCCGTAGCAGCATCCCGCCAGGAGGCAGCCGAGCCGGCCGATGACGTGGCCCAGGGCAATGCCCGGCGCGAACAGGTCGGCCGTCGTCCACATCGGCAGGCCGTAGCGGCGGCCGAGCCAGAGGCCGACCGGCACCGCGACGATCAGCCCGCCGTAGAACACGCCCGCCGCGCGTACGAGTGACAACAGCTCTGAGGGCCGCTGCCGGAAGTAGTCGAAATCGATGGCGACGAGCATCAGCTTGGCGCCGACGAGCGCCGCGATGATGAGGTAGATGCCGAGATCCATGACGCGCGCCGAGTCGAGGCCGATCCGCCGGGCGCGGACGACGGCGAGCTGCAGCGCGACGAGATAGGCGACGGCCAGCAGGACGCCGTACGAGTAGACGGGCCAGCTGCCGATCTCAAACAGGATGGGATGCATGTCGTTTCACCACGAGGAGCTCGACGAAGACGAGCAGCGCGCCGATGCTGATGGAGGCATCGGCGACGTTGAACGCCCAGAAATGCCAGGTGCCGTAGTACACGTCCACGAAATCGACGACGTAGCCCGCGTGCAGTCGATCGATCAGATTGCCGAGCGCGCCGCCGAGAATCATCGACAGGCCCAGGCGCGCCCAGCGTTCCTCGAGCCGGACATGCCACGCGTAATAGGCTATCCCGCCGAGCGCGAGCGCGGCCAGGGCGGTCGTGAACAGCCACTTGAACGGGATGCTGTCGGAGTTGAACAGGCCAAAGGCCACGCCTTCGTTTCGCACGTGCACGATGTCGAGGAAGCCGGGGATGATGGGCTTGTTCTCGAACAACGCGAGCGACGATCGCACGACGGCCTTGGTGATCTGATCGGCCACGATGATGACCAGGCTCACCCACCAGTAGAGCCTCCACCACGACCGGTGTTCGCTCGCGACGGCGGCGGGCACGTCGGCGGGCAGGGCGAGCGGGAGAGAACGTCGCGGGATCTTCAGCGGGCGGAAGCAACGGCTCCTCCGACGGCATCCGTGCAGCGCCCGCACAGGCCCGCGAGCTCGCCGTCGGGGACCGCATCGGTCACGAACCGCCAGCAGCGCGGACACTTGTCGCCCGCGGCGCGCGTGACCTCGATCGTGAGCTCGCCCTCGCCGACCCGCCGCACGTCGACGCTCGACGTGATGAAGAGCATCGGCAGTTGCGCGGACTGGCGTTCGAGCAGGTCCGCCACCTCGCCGGACGCGCGGATCGACACGTGAGCCGACAGCGCGTTGCCGATTTCCTTCCGCTGCCGCGCCGACTCGAGCGCGAGGTTGACCGCAGCGCGCACGTCCAGGAGCTTGCCGCCAGCGATCCTCGAGCGCCTGATCCGCCCAGCGGTCCGTGCCCGACGGAAACACCGTCAGGTGGACCGAGTCCTCGCGCTTTCCCGGGAGCAGGCGCCAGATCTCGTCCATGGTGATCGACAGAATCGGCGCGAGGAGGCGCGTCAGCCCGTCGGCGATGACATAGGCCGCGGTCTGCGCCGACCGCCGCTCGAGCGAGTCCGCGCGGAACGTGTACAGGCGATCCTTCGAGACGTCCAGGTAGAACGCGCTCAGATCGACCGTCACGAACTCGTTCACCGCATGGAAGATCGCTCTGGAAGTCGTAGGCCTCGTAGGCGCGTTGCACCGCGTCTGCGAGCCTGGCGTAGAGCGCGAGCGCGTACCGATCGACTTCGAGCATCCGGTCCCGATCGACCATGTCCGCGGCCGGATCGAAGTCGTAGAGATTCGAGAGCAGGTACCTGAACGTGTTGCGGATCTTCCGGTACGCCTCGACCGTTCGCGACAGCACTTCCTTGCCGAGCCGGACCTCGTCGCGATAGTCGACCATCGACACCCAGAGCCGCAGCACTTCGGCGCCGCTGTCTTTCATCACCTGCTGCGGCACGATCGTGTTGCCGAGCGACTTGGACATCTTGCGTCCCTGTTCGTCGACGACGAAGCCGTGCGTGAGCACGGCGCGGTACGGCGCGCGATCGCGCGTGCCGACGCCGATGAGCAGCGACGACTGAAACCAGCCGCGATGCTGGTCGGTGCCCTCGAGGTACAGATCGGCCGGCCAGGTGAGGTGCGGGCGCCGCGCGAGCACGGCCTCGTGGCTCGATCCCGAGTCGAACCAGACGTCGAGGATGTCCCGCTCGCGGGTCGAACGCGGTGCCGCCGCATTTTTCGCACGCGAAGCCGGCCGGCACGAACGCCGCCGTCTCCATGCGAGTACCAGGCGTCGGCGGAGTGCTGTTCGAACACGCTGGCGGCGTGGTCGACGAGCGTCCTGGTGTCAGGTGCGACTCGCCGCATCCGTCGCAGGTGAGCGCCGGAATCGGCACACCCCAGGCGCGCTGGCGCGAGATGCACCAGTCGGGCCGGCTGACGAGCATGCCGGTCATTCGTTCGCGGCCCCAGTCCGGGATCCACCTCACGCCGTTGGCTTCCGCGATCGCAGCCTCGCGCAGGCCCTCCATGCTGATGAACCACTGCGACGTGGCGAGAAAGATGACCGGCTGGTGGCAGCGCCAGCAGTGCGGATACGAATGCTCGAGGTCGCTTCGGAACCAGAGCCGCCCGCGGTCCGCGAGCGCTGCTTCGACGACGGGATTCGCCTCGAACACCTTCAGCCCGCCGACCACGCCGACGTCGTCCTGGAACCGGCCGTTGGCTCCCGATGGGCGCGTAGATCTCGAGGCCGTACCGCACGCCGGTGGCGAAGTCGTCGGCGCCGTGACCCGGCGCGGTGTGCACCGCACCCGTGCCCTGCTCGAGCGTGACGTAGTCGGCCAGCACGCCGAGCGAGTCGCGGTCGTAGAACGGGTGCCGGAAGTGCACGCCCTCGAGCGCGCTCGCCCTTGAAGGACGCGATCGCTCGCGGCCGAATGGCCGGCCGGTCGCTTCCGCGACCCGGCCGGACAGCGCCGCGGCGACGATGACCGCGCGGCCCGGCTCGGACGCCCCGGCGTCCGCCGGGTATTCGTACGCCGCGTAGTCGAAGTCCGGATGAAACGCGATCGCCAGGTTCGACGGGATCGTCCAGGGCGTCGTCGTCCAGATCAGCGACGGTCACCGTCGTGCCCGGCGAGCGCAGGCACGCGCGACGCCGAGCGTGCCGTCGTCGGCGGGCGACAGCGGAAACTCGACGTAGATCGAGGGCGACGTGTGCGGCTCGTACTCGACTTCGGCTTCGGCCAGCGCCGTGCGATCGCGCAGGCACCAGTGGACGGGCTTCTTGCCCTTGTAGACGAGCCCGCGCGCGACGAACTTGCCGAGCGCCCGGACGATGGCCGCCTGATAGGCCGGCGTCATCGTGAGGTACGGAGTCGTCCCAGTCGCCGAGGATGCCGAGCCGCTTGAAGTCCTCGCGCTGCGAGTCGACGAACTTCTCGGCGTACGCGCGGCACGCCCGGCGGAATTCGACCGGCGATTTGTCCTTGTCGGGCGCGCCGCTGCTCCTTCTCGACGTTCAGCTCGATCGGCAGACCGTGACAGTCCCAGCCCGGCACGTACGGCGCGTCGAAGCCGGCCATCGTCCGCGACTTGACGACCAGATCCTTCAGGATCTTGTTGAGCGCGTGGCCGATGTGGATCTCGCCGTTCGCGTACGGCGGGCCGTCGTGCAGCACGAACCGCGGCGCGCCTGGCGACGCGCGTCGCGAAGCTGGCCGTACAGGCCGATCGCCTCCCAGCGGGCGATCGTCGCCGGCTCGGTGGCCGGCAGGTTCGCCTTCATCGGGAAGTCGGTCCGCGGCAGATTCAGCGTGTCTTTCCAGTCGCGCATGAGGTCGCAGAACCCATCATTCTATAATTGGAGACGGTGGCACGCACCGCTGCCGTCTTCTTCGACGTCGATTTCACCCTGATCCATCCCGGTCCGACGGTTCCAGGCGCGTCGGCTACCAGGCCAGCTGCGCGCCGTACGGCATCGACGTCGACGTCGCGCGGTTCGACGGCCGCCGTGGCCGGCGCCGCGTCGGCTGCTCGATCGTCCGACGACCAGCTCTACGACGCCGGCTGTTCGTCGCGCTACACGCGCCGCATCATCGAGCTGATGGGCGGCGCGGGCGCCGGCGTCGACGAGGTCGCGCAGGAAATCTACGACGACTGGGCCGAGCATCAGCATTTCGCGCTCTACGACGACGTGCCCGACGCGCTGCGGGCGCTGCAGGCGACCGCGGGCTGCGGCTCGGCCTGATCTCGAACTCGCACCGGCTGCCTCGCGTCGTTTCAGTCGCACTTCGAGCTCGAGGCCTGATCGCCGTGACGGTGTCGTCGTCGGACCACGGCTTCATGAAGCCGCATCCGAGCATCTTCGAGGCCGCGCTCGAGCTGATGGAGCGTGCAGCGCCGGCGAGGCCGTGATGGTGGGCGACAGCCTGGCGCACGACGTCGCCGGCGCGCGGCAGGTCGGGCATGCGCGGGATCCTGCTCGCGCGCGAGCGGGCGCGACCGTGCCCGACGGGCACGGACGTGCCGGTGATTCGGTCGCTCGGCGGAGCTGCCGGCGTCTGGTGACTGATGGCGGACTCGCGTGCGAGCTGGTCGAGATCGCGGACGTCGCCGGCTGCCGCGCCGTCGTCGTCGTTCAGGAGCGAGGTCTGGGGCCGCGACGGCGAAACGGTGCCCGCGTCGGTGCTGCTCGTGTCGGCGCAAGCGCGGCGGCATTCTGATCGGCGCCTGGGCCGGCGAGCCGTCGGAACGGCGGCTCGTCGGGTTCGTCTGGTCGATGCCGGCCTGGCGCGACGGCGCGCCGACGCACTGGTCGCACATGCTGGGCGTCCGCCCGGAAGCGCGCGGCGACGGCCTCGGTGAGCGACTGAAGATCGCGCAGCGCGAGCGCGCGCTGGCGCAGCGGCGTCGACCTCATCGAGTGGACGTTCGATCCGCTGCAGGCGCCGAACGCGCACCTCAACCTGCACGTGCTCGGCGTGCGTCGGCGCGACGCTATCGGCGTCGACGTCGTACGGCGAGATGCGCCGGGCCGCTGCACCGTGGCACGCCGACCGATCGGCTGATCGCCGAGTGGTGGATCCGCGAGCCGCACGTCGAGCGGCGGCTGGCGGCGCGCGACGGCGCGCGCCAGGACGCCGTCTGATCGGCCGCGAAGCGCCGAGGTGGTCGACGCGCCGCGCGCGATCACCGACGTCGCCGACCGGCGACTGGCTCGATGCGCTGGCAGCGTCGACACGACTCTCGACGCGCGACGGATCCTCGTGCCGATCCCGCCGCGCTTCCGCGAGATGCAGCACCAGGCGACCGACACTGGCGCTCGCCTGGCGGCTCGCGGCTGCGCGAGGTCTTGACGGCGTACGTTCGCACGGGGCTATCGCGCCGTGGACTTTCTTCGTGACCGGCGAGGCCGGCGGCGCCGAATGCTCGCGAGTCAGTTCCGCGAGCGAAGCCGAGGTCGTAGTTGCGAAGGTCGACGCTCGAAGGTGCAGTGTTCATCCCGGCGGCCAGCCGAGCTGCCGGCCGCCGAGCACGTGCAGGTGGATGTGAAACACCGTCTGGCCGGCGTCCGCGTTGCAGTTGAAGACCGTGCGGAAGCCGCGCTCGCGCGTAGCCGCGCTCGGCGGCGATGGCCGCGCCGCGGCGCACCATCTCGCCGACGAGCGCGTCGTGCGCCGCGCTCGAGATCGTTCAGCGTCGCGACGTGCTCGCGCGGCACGACGAGCACGTGCATCGGCGCCTGCGGATTGATGTCGTTGAAGGCGATGAGCCGGTCGTCCTCGTAGACCTTCGTCGCCGGAATCTCGCCGGCGACGATGCGGCAGAACAGGCAGGACATCGGACGATGATAGACTCGCGATTCGATCGACGACTCGCGGGTCTGTCGCGCGACGACGACGCGCGGGATGCCCTGCAGGTCGCGGCGCGACGCGATCGACCGGCGAGGCCGCGCCGTTGGCTCGACGAGCGCCGCGACCGCGTCCGCCTGACCGCGCCGATTTCCATGACGAGCCAGCCGCCGGGCGCCAGCGCCGTCGGCCGCCGCCGGGACCAGCGCGCGAATGACGTCCAGGCCGTCTGCGCCGGCGAAGAGCGCGCCGCGCCGGCTCGAAGTCGCGGACGTCCGGCGGCAGCGACGGCGCGATCGCGCTCCGGCACGTACGGCGGATTGGAGACGATGAGGTCGACGGCGCGGCAGCTCCGGCGGGAACAGCGGGCCGTGCGACGAACTCGACGCGGTCGGCCGCGCCGAGCGCCCGCGCGTTCGCCCGCGCGACGTCGAGCGCCGCCGGCGACGATGTCGGTCGCGATGACGCGCGCGCCCGGACGCTCGAGCGCCAGCGTGATCGCGAGGCAGCCGCTGCCGGTGCCGACGTCGACGACGACGGCGCCGGCGGGCCTCGTCCTGGCCTGGCGCGGCCAGCACCGCCAGCGCTTCGTCGATCGACGAGCTCGGTCTCCGGTCGGGGAATCAGCACGGCGGGCGTGACGCGGAACGGCCGGCCGTAGAACTCGCGCACGCCGGTGATGTAGGCGACCGGCTCGTGCGCGCGCGCGCCGCTCGACGAGCGCGTCGCAGGCGTGCGGCGAAGTCCGGCTGGCGCCGCGTCTCCTGATGCGAGCCAGCCATTCGGCGGCGTCCCAGCCGAGGAGCGCAGCGCGCGAGGACGGCGGCGTCGCGGCGGCTGTCGTCCGCGCGCGAAGCCGGCGGCCGCGAGCGTGCCGCGCCGCGCCGGTCGACGCAGTCGCGGACACGTCACGAGCGATCACGCTTGCTGCGGCTGTCGGTTTCGGTCGCCTGCTTGAGCTTGTCGGCCTGCGACGCGCGCCTCGACCTGCGTCGATGAGCTCGTCGAGATCGCCGTCGAGCGCGTCCTGCGAGCTGGTGCATCGTGAAGTTGATGCGGTGATCGGTGATGCGGTTTTCCTTGAAGTTGTAGGTGCGGATCTTCTCGGATCGCTCGCCGGTGCCGACCTGGCCGCGCCGTTCCTTCGCGATCGCGTCCTGCTGCTTGCGCATCTCCATCTCGTAGAGCCGCGAGCGCAGCACCTTCATCGCCTTCTGCGCGGTTCTTGATCTGCGACTTCTCGTCCTGCTGCGACACGACGAGGCCGGTGGGCAGGTGCGTGACGCGCACGGCCGAGTAGGTCGTGTTCACGCTCTGGCCGCCGGGCCCGCTCGAGCAGAACGTGTCGACGCGCAGATCCTTCGGATCGATCTGGATGTCCACTTCCTCGGCTTCCGGCAGCACGGCGACCGTCGCCGTCGACGTGTGGATGCGGCCGCTCGCTTCGGTCGCCGGCACGCGCTGCACGCGATGCACGCCGCTCTCGTGCTTGAAGCGGCCGTAGACGCCCTTGCCTTCGATCGTCGCGATCACTTCCTTGAGGCCGCCGACGCCGGTCTCGCTGATCGACAGCACGTCGACCTTCCAGCCGCTGCCGTTCCGCGTAGCGCGAATACATGCGGAACAGATCCGCCGCGAACAGCGCCGCCTCGTCGCCGCCCGTGCCGGCGCGGATTTCCAGCACGACGTTGCGGTTGTCGTTCGGATCCTTCGGGACGAGCAGCGACGCTGATGCTCTTCCTCGAGCGCCGCCAGTCTCGCGCTCGAGCCGCTGCGATCTCTTCCTCGGCCAGCGCCTTCAGCTCCGCGTCGGCCGGACGCGGCGAGCTCGCGCGCCTCGCGCGAGCTCGCGCTCGAGCTGCTCGTACTGCGCGATAGCGCGTCGACGAGCGGCTCGAATCTCGGCCAGCGCCTTCGAGTGCGTGCGATACGTCGGCGGATCGGCCTGGACGGCCGGATCGCTCACGAGACGCGTCAGTTCGTCGTAGCGCGCCGCGACGGATTTCAGTTTTTCGTGAACCTGCGGCGTCATGTCGACGTCGACTCTGCGCCGCCGGAGACCGGCGGCAGAAACGCGATGTCGTCGCCGTCGTGCACCGGCGGCGTCATCGGCGGCGAAATCTTCGTTGATGGCGCACGAGACGCTGCCGCCGAACGGCGCGAGCGCCGGATGCGCGCGGCCGAGCGCCTGCCAGACGTCGCGCGACCGTCGCGCCGGCCGGCACGTCGCACGTCGACACTCGCGACGGCCGGCCAGCTCGCGCAGCCGCGCGAACAGCTGCACGGTCACGCGCATGCGCGTTCCAGCGCCTGCTGCCGGGCCGCGCTCGTCGTCCGACGTCGGCCGTCGCGCCCTCGACCCAGGCGTCGCCGTCGTCGAAGAACTCGTGCTTCCAGACCGGCGCGATCTGCTTGACGCGCTCGATCGCGTAGCGGCACACCTGAAACGCCTCGGCGCGGTGCGCCGACGGCCGCGACGATGACGACGCTCGCCTCGCCGACCTCCAGCCGGCCGATGCGATGGTGAATCGCGAGCGCCGCGCCGCGGCCACTCGCGCGCCCGACTTCGGCGGCGATGCGGTCGAAACGCCTTCACGCGCCAGCGGCTCGAACGCCTCGTACTCGAGGTGCCGGACGCGCCGGCCCTGGTGCGTGGCGCGCACGACGCCGACGAACGTGCACAGCGCGCCGCAGCCTTCGCCGGCCTCGCGCGCCTGCCGTTCGAGCGCCGCGACAGCGCCTCGACGGACAAGGCGCTCGTCACGACGGCGAACGGCGCGAAGGACACTCAACTGAGTATATTGCGTCAGGGACGGAGCCACTCAGCATTGCCCAGGCCTCATTGCCTCATTGCCCCATTGCCCCATTACGGTCGAAGAAATGCTGCAGCGGCCCGTGTCCCGTCGCCGAGGCCCGGCGCTTGCGCGATGGCGCGGGTGACGTAGGTCTTGGCGGCGCGAACGGCGATCGGCGAGGTCGTCGCCCAGCGCGAGGTGCGCGGCGATCGCCGCCGAGAGCGTGCAGCCGGTCCCGTGCGTGTGGCGGCTGTCGATGCGCTCGGCCGTGCACCTCGGTGGCCGTTCGCGCCGTCCCAGAGCACGTCGACCGCGGGCCCCTCCGAGGTGTCCGCCTTTGACGAGCGCCGCGCGCGCGCCCAGCTCGACCAGGCGCTTCGGCGGTCCGATGCAGGTCCGCAGTGCTCGTGATGCGCAGGCCCGTCAGCGCCTCGGCCTCCGGCACGTTCGGCGTGATGACGTCGGCCAGCGGCAGGAGCTCGGTCGCGAGCGCGCGCACCGCGTCGTCGTCGAGCAAGCGTCGCGCCGCTCTTGGCGATCATCACCGGTATCGAGCACGACGTGCGGCAGGCGATGCCGGCGAATCGCGTCGGCGACGGCGTCGACGATCGCGGCGTTCGCGAGCATGCCGATCTTCGTCGCGTGCGCGCCGAATGTCCGACGCGACCGCGTCGATCTGCGCGGCGACCATGCCGGCGTCGAGCGACCGCGACGCGCGTGACGCCGAGCGTGTTCTGGGCGGTGACGGCGGTGATGGCCGACATGCCGAAGACGCCGTGCGCCGCGAACGTCTTGAGGTCGGCCTGGATGCCGGCGCCGCCGCTCGAGTCGCTGCCGGCGATTGTCAGTGCAGTTCGCATTTCGACTAGAATTCTGCTCTGATGAACGCGACGACGCCTGCCCGGCACGATGCTCGATCACTCCGTCGCCCGCCTGGAGCTGCGTACGCCGGTCCGCGCCGCGGCGGTCGTGCTGGCCGTCGTGCTGACGGCGCTTGCCGCTCAGTTTACCGTCCCGCTGCCGTTCACGGCGGTGCCGTTCACGCTGACGCCGCTCGTCGTGATGCTCACCGGCGCCGCGCTCGGATCGCGGCTGGGCTTCCTCGACGCAGGCGCTGTACCTCGCTCGCCGGCGCGGCCGGGCTGCCGGTGTTCGCGCCGTCGGCGCTGTTGCCGCCGGGTGCCGCTCGTCTGATCGGTCCGACGGGCGGGTATCTGCTGGCCTATCCGATCGCCGCGTTCGTCACCGGCTGGCTCGCCGAGCGCGGCTGGGATCGAAACTACTGGACGTCGCTCGCCAGCATGCTCGCCGGCCTCGCGATTGTGTTCATTGGCGGCGTCTCGTGGCTCGCGAGCCTCACCGGGTCGCCCTCACGCGCGATCGCCGAGGGCCTCGTGCCGTTCATCCTGCCTGACATCATCAAAGTGTCGATAGCGGCGCTCATTCTGCCGGGCGTGTGGAAACTCCTCAACACCAGGCAGGACTAATCACGTGCGGCAGAGGATCTCGCCGTGGAGGACGGCGTACCAGGCATCGGGGTGCGTGGCCCAGCGACGCCATCCTTCGGCGATCTCGCGGAGCTCGTTCTCGGTCGCGAGGCCTTCGGTAACGGCTTGACGGGCGATCGCGGAATTGGTCATGCGGTCGGCCCACAACCCTCCCCACCACGCGCGGTCGTCTGGCGTGGCGAAGCACCACACAGACGCGCCCGGGCGCACGTCGTCGAAGCCGGCGGAGTGCGCCCACGCGAGGAGGAATCGGCCCGCGTCGGGCTCGCCTGCGTTGCGGCGCGCGACCTTGCGGTAGAGGGCGAGCCAACGGTCGATCCTGGGCTCGTCGGGGTACCAGCGGAAGGCGCCATAGTCACCGTCGCGCGCGGCGACCAGCCCACCAGGCTTGCACACTCGCTTCATCTGGCGCAGCGCGCCAACGGGGTCAGCGAGATGCTGGAGGACTTGATGCGCGTGCACGACGTCGAACGTGTCATCGTCAATGTCGAGAGCGTAGAGGTCGCCTACCGAGAACTCGACATTCGGACCGCCGCCGGCGTCGCGGCGCGCCTCCTCGATCACGTCGGCCGACACATCGATGCCGAGGACCCGTCCGGGCGCGACTCTCCGCCCGATATCGGCCGTGATCGTGCCCGGCCCGCATCCGAGGTCGAGCACACTGATGCCGTCGGTCAGGCGCGGCGCGAGGTAGGCGGCCGAGTTGTCGACCGTGCGCCACTTGTGCGACCGCAGTACGCTCTCGTGGTGACCGTGCGTGTACGTCATTGCGTCCTCAGTCCTCCCGGTGAGCAGCCCGTGGTGAAGTGCCCCGCACCCCGCACCCCGCACGCAGCACCGGTCTATCTCACATACCCCAGCGATCTCATCCGCTCGATCATTTCCCTGTCGAGTGGCTGGCCGGTGCCGGCGCGCGGCGTGACCTGACGCGGGCCGTACGTCGCGACCTCACGGACGGGATGCGACGCGACGAATGCCGGCGAGAAGAGCGACAGCGCCGGCGGGCTCGCGAGGTCTCGCGCGATCGGGACGCCGAGGGCGTGGAGAATCGTCGCGGCGACTGACGTGACGTCTGCGGACGATCGGTCGCGGCTGGCTGGTGCACCAGACACCGCCAGCAATCCATCACCGGGCGAGCTCACGCGGCCGGGTTGCGTGACGACAATGACCAGACGCTTGTCCGCCGGACTTGCCTCGAGCAGCCGGCCAATCGCATCGTCGAGCACCTCGTAGTACCGCTCGAGCGACGCGACGCGCTCGGCGGCGGCTGACGGCGCAAGGCCGGCCGCATCGGCCGTGCCGAGCAGCGCGTGCTGTGCGATGTCGAGGCCCGGGAGATAGACCGCGAGAAGGTCCGGGCTGCCGAGGCTCGGGTCGCTCGACAGATCGATCAGCGTCGCGTCGAGCTCGGCCGAACGTCGCAGCGCCGTCTGGACGACGTCGGACATCCCGCTCGGCGCGACTGGCTGCGCGCGCGCCAGCGCGCGCTGACGTCGCGCGGCCCAGGTCACGCGCAGCGTGTCGTACAAGGCTGGCGGACTGATCTCGGCGTTGAGCGTGCCCTGATGTTCGAGCCGGAGAATGGCGCGATCTGAAAGCACGATGCCGGCGTGTTCCGGCGCGGGCCAGCTCGCCCACCAGTGGACAACCGCCGTTCGAAGGCCCGCGGTCGACGCGACTTCCCAGAACGCCGGGATGAGCCGCTCGTCGCCGGACGCGGTGGTCGGCCGCGTCAGCCGGAGCACGTCGGTCGCCGCGGCAATCGCCGCCCAACCGGGAGAGTCGGTGCGCAGCCGGCCCTCGAGACCTGCCACCTGGCGTGACTCGAGCGCGCGAATGCCGTGACGCTCCGGCGGCTGGCCAGTCGCAATGGTTGTCCACGTCCGCGCCGGATCGCGATCGCGCTCGGACGGCAGCCTCGCGACGGACTGGCCGAACAGCCTGTCGAACACGGGCAGCCGTCCCGTTGATCTCAATCGATCCAATGTCGCCGCGTCCACGCCGTCAACGGCCAGGACGATCGCTCGCAACCCCGTGGGCACGACGGTGAGCGACGGCGCGGGGCCCGCACGCGTCGTGGGCGCCGTGGCGACGAGGAGTGTGACGGCGCCGCCGAGCGCGACGACGCCGAGGGTGAGCGTCGCTTTGGCGGAAGACAGGGGCGAGCCGGGTGAGAGCGATCCGGCCAGCCCGCGCTGCGCGAGAAGTGCCAGGACCGTGACCGCGACCGCGTGACCGATCAGCAGGCTGATGACGGCGGCGACGGAGAGGACCGCGAGCGACCAGGCCAACGACGTCGATCCCAGGCCGGTTGCAGCGCGCCACCACAGCGTCAGGTACGCCACGCACACCAGGCCCACGAGGACGCCAGCCACCGCGGCCGCCCGGCGCGCACGTCGTGAGCCGTCCGGACCGCTGACCGTTCCGCGAACCGCCAGAGAGCCCATCCATACGGCGATGGCGGCCACGACCGTCGATGCGAGTCCGAAGAACACGCCGAGATAGATCGCGACGACCACGGCATCGCTCGCGCTGGTGATGAGCCCGGGGAGGCGGGAGCGCAGTCCGATCGCGGCGGCCGGGCCGAGCAACACGCCGGCCAGGAGGCCGATCCGCAGGCTGGCCGTGAGCGCAAATCCAAGCGGACGCCTGCGGCCGAGCGCTCCGCCAAGCACGAATCGATCGACGCGCGCCTCGAGATAGCCGAGCGATCGCAACTGCTCGCGCAGTTCCTCGATGCGGCGATCCGGTTCCGGCGCGGGCTTCATCCGCGTCGATCCGCCACGAACTCGGCCAGCGCCTCGAGCGGCGCCGAACGCCGGCCGAACGGCGCCAGCGCCGAGATCGCCGTCCGGCACAACTCGCCGGCCAGCTCGCGCGCCCCTTCGATCCCGCTGAACGAGACGAACGTGGTCTTGCGCGCGTCGCTTCTCGTCACTTTTCCGGTTTCCGCAGACGTGGCGGTGACGTCCAGGAGATCGTCCACGATCTGAAATGCGAGCCCGAGATTCTTCGCATAGGCCTTGAGGGCCGCGATGTCGTCGGCGCGGGCCCCCGCCGAGAGCGCGCCTGCCGTCGCGGCGGCACTGAAGAGCACGCCGGTCTTCCTCCGGTGGATGCGCTCGAGCGTGTCGAAGTTGATGGCCTCGTCGGTGGCGAGCACGTCCTCGGCCTGTCCCGCGACGAGGCCGTCGAGGCCGACGGCGTCGCTCACCAGCGCGCACATCTCGGCGCCGAGCGCGCGATTGGTACTTGCGCGCGAGATGGCCAAACGCTTCGTTCAGCAGGCCGAAGGCCGCGAGGATCGTGACCGCCTCGCCGAACGCGATGTGCGCCGCCGGGCGCCCGCGCCGCAACGGCGCGTTGTCCATCGACGGCAGGTCGTCCAGCATGAGCGACGCGGCGTGGACGGCCTCGATCGCGCGCGCCGCCGGCAGGGCCCGCGCGCTCGTCCCGCACAAGTCCGCAGACAGCATCACCAGCACGCCCCGCACCCGCTTCGACGGCGCGAGCAGCGTATAGCGCATCGCGTCGACGACCGGTCCAGCGGCCGGGCCGGCCGGCACCAGGTCCTCGAGGCCCGAGGCGATCTGCTCCTGCAGGGAGGCAAAGAACGGCGGCAGCGACGGCATCACGCGCTATTTCCCGAACACCAGCAGGTACTGATATCTCAGGAACGTCTCGTGACTCTTCAACACCAGTCCGGCGCTCGCGGCGTCACGCTTGACGACGTCCGGATCGAGCCGCTCTTCGAGCGGAGGTCCGGGCCCGCCCGCGCCGTCCGGCTTGAAATCGACGATGCCGAGCCGGCCGTTCCTGGCCAGCGACTTCGCCACGTTCCGCAACAGGCTCACCGGATCGGGCAACTGTGGAAAGGTGTCGACGATGAGCACGGCATTGAGATCCGTCGTCAGGCGCGGATCTTCAGGCGTCCCGAGGATGGGCTGAACGTTCTTCAGGTTCAGGCTCGCGACCCGTCGCTTGATGGCCTCGATCATCTGCGGCTGGATGTCTTCGGCATAGACGACGCCGTTCGGTCCGACGCGCCGCGCGAGGCGAATCGTAAACCATCCGCCGCCGGCGCCGAGATCGGCCACCCGGGCGCCGTCGTAAATCCCCAGCGCGTCCATGATGCGATCGGGCTGCTGCCACTCGTCCCGATCGGGTCCCTCGAGCAACCCGAGCCGTTCGGGCGGGAAGAGCCGCGCATGCGGCTGCCGCTGCGCCCCGCCGAGGCTCGCGACGGCGGAGAGCGCAGCGACGACGAGCAGAGCCAGCCGGGGGCGCATGTCCGGATGGTACTAGATCGCAATAGCGCGCGAGATTTCTTAAACAATCACCATGAAGAATGAAGCCGTGAAGAAGCTCTTTGGAAGATCTCTTGTCGAAAGAGCTTTTCGACAAGCGTTTTCGATCAACTCGCTTCCCGTCTTCATTCTTCATGGTGAGTCTTTCGAGACGAGAAGGTTTTACACGTGCCCCAGGATGGCTTCCAGCGTCTCCGAGAAATCAGCCGCGGGATCGTCGATGTGGTAGTGGACGACGTCCCGGCCGGCGGCGACGAGCGCATCGAAATCGCCGAGCGCCTGCGCCTGTTTGAGCGTGCTGAACGTGTAGTCGGCTCCCGGGCACTGGCGTCGCGCTGGCGTCTGCCGCCGTGAGCAGCACGAAGCGGCCGGTGTTCGGTCCGCCCTTGTGGTACTGGCCCGTCGAGTGCAGGTAGCGGGGACCGACGCCGTACGTCGTGACCGAGCAGGCCCGACGCTGCTGAGCGCCGATCGCAACCGTCGCACCAGATCGGCGCCGCCGCGGATCGGACGGCAGATAGTCGAGGATCGCGAGGTACCGGCCGCGTGCGAGGCGCCCGGTGACGGCGCGGGCCGATGCGCGCGGCGCACGTACCCCTCGCGTCGATCGAACGGCGGCTCGATGCGGAACATGCCGGAGCCGCGCCGGCGCGTCGAGCTGCGCCTGTGTTCGCACCTTGGCGTCGTGCACGTTCGGCTCGTCGAACGGGTTGACGCCGAGCCCGACGCCGGCGACGGCCGTCGCGAACTCCCAGCGGAAGAACTCCGCGCCGAGATCGCCGCCGCGGGCGTCGAATCGGAACACCGGATGGCCGGCGGCTTCGAGCTCGGCCGCTAGCGTCTGCTCGGCCTCGGCGTCCGGCGGCAGCACGGCGACGAACGCGCGATCGAGGCCGTACTCGTCGACCGGTCCCGCCGGCTCGTCGACGACCGGGCAGGACGCCGCGCCCATCCTTGCCGGTGCTTTCCGCGACGAGCTGCTCGATCCACGCGCCGAGCGGCGCCAGGACGGCGGCAGGAGCACGGTCAGCTTGTCGCGACCCGCTGCGCGCCTCGCTGCGCCATGAACGCGCCGAGCGCCAGGCCGGGATTGTCGGCGGCGTCCTCGTGGCAGCGCGTCGGCCATGGCGCGTCGCGCTGCGTCGAGCAGCGCGCGTCAGATCGAGCCCGATGAGCGCCGCCGGCACGAGCCCGAAGAGCGACAGTGCCGAGATACCGTCCGCCGATGTCGGGCGGGTTGATGAACGATGTGCGCGGTAGCCACGATCGCGCGGCGAGCGTCGCGAGCGACGTGTCGGGATCGGTGATCGCGACGAAGTGCCGGCCGGTGTCCTGTCGCGCGAGTGCCGCGGTCATCGTCGGCCCAGAAGTGCCGTTCGAGCGACGACACCTCGATCGTCGAGCCGCTCTTGCTCGCGACGATGAAGCAGCGAGCGCTCGGGCACGAGCGCGTCAGTGACCTCGCGGATCGTGCGCTCGTCCGTCGTGTCGAGGACGGTCAGCTGCACGCCGGTCGCGCGCGACAGCGGGCACGTCGCGCAGGACCTCCGCGCACAGGCTGCTGCCGCCCATGCCGAGCAGGTAGACGTCGGTCGAGGCCGTCGCGGCGCGCGGCGCGCGCAAAGTCGGTCGAGGTCGGCCGACGTGGTGGCCGCCATGGCGGCGGGCGCGTCGAGCCAGCCGAGCCGCTGGCGGATGGCCTCGTGCAGCGACGGCGGCGCGCCGGCGCGCGCGAACACGGTCGTGTCCCGCGCGCCAGATTCGCGAGGCCGGTCGCGGTCGGCCACGAGGGTGTTCAGCAGCTCAGCCAACGGCGGATGTCCGCTATAATTGAATCATGATTCACGTCACTGAAACGGCGGCAGAGAAGATCACCGAGCTGCTGGCCGAGGAAAACAAGGTCGGTGCGGGCCTGCGCGTCTTCGTGCAGGGCGGCGGCTGCTCCGGGTTCCAGTACGGCCTGATGATCGACGAGGGCGAGGGCGACACGCGAATCGGACCAGGTGTTCGAAGTCAACGGCGTCCGCCTGTTCGTCGATCCGATCAGCCTCCGCTACCTCAAGGGCGCCGAAGTCGATTTCGTCGACAACAACATGGGCGGCGGGTTCACCATCAAGAACCCGAACGCCAAGTCCACCTGCGGCTGCGGGTCGTCGTTCAGCGCCTAGACGTGCCGCCGTGGCCCGATTCCCGTCCGCGACTGAGTTCGTCGAGAAGCACCGGCCGGCCGGCGGCCGGCGCTCGGGCAAGCGCGACTTCATCGTCAACGTCTTCCTGCGCCAGGACGGCCACCTCAGCGCCGACGAGCTCGTCGATCTGATTCGCGCGCGAGGACACGCGGATCAGCCGCGCGACGATCTACCGGACGCTGCAGTGGATGGTCGAGGCCGGCATCGCCCGGCGCGTGGACTTCGGCGAAGGCCGGTTCCGCTTCGAGCACGCGTACCGGCATCCGCGGCACTTCCATCTCATCTGCAAGACCTGCAACCAGTCGTTCGAGTTCCTGAGCTCGGACATCGAGGCGCTGCTCGAGGAAGTGGCGGCCGCGCGGCAGTTTCGCGCCGCGCCAGAGCGTGCTGCAGATCTACGGCACGTGCGAGGCCTGCCGGACCGGGCAGCCCGCGTCGCCGGCCACCGCGCCGACCGAAGCCGTCTTCGCGCGCGATGCGCTGCGCATCGCGATTGCGACCGAGCGCAGCGGGCTCGAGTTCTACACGCGCGCGGCGAGGATGACGCGCGACGCCGCGCGGCCGGACGGTCTTCGAGCAGCTCGCCGGCGAAGAGAAGGAGCATCTCGGCAAGCTCGAGGCGCGCTATCGCGAGCTCGTCGCGGCCGATCCCGAGCTCGAGTCGCAGCCGACGTTCCTGTTCTTCAAGGGCGCGGCCAACGGCCTGTTCGCCGCCGGCGCCGAGGAACTGAAGAAGGGCGTGCGACGATCGGCAGGCGCTGCTCGATCGGCATCCGCTGCGAGCGCGGCTCGCACCAGTTCTTCAAGCGGTACGGCGAGCGGTTCGAGGAGTCCGAAGGCAAGCGCATCTTTCTCGAGTTCGCCGACGAGGAGCGCGAGCACCTCGACCTGCTGCGTGCGCGAGTACCGGTCGCTCGTCGCGCGCCAGACGCCGCCGCGCGCGGGACGGCCGGCGCCGCCGGTCGGCGTGATCGATCTTCACCTGCACACGACCGCCTCCGACGGCCGCTCGACGCCGGACGCGCTCGTCCGCGAAGCCGTCGCGGCCGGGCTCACGCACGCTCGCCGTGACCGATCACGACACCGTCGCGGCGGTCGCCGGCGGTCGCGGCCGCGGCCGCGGCCGCCGGCCTCGAGCGTCGTGCCCGGGCATCGAGATCACCGCCGTCGCACGGCGGGCGCGACGTGCACGTGCTCGGGCTACTTCCTCGACGCGACGCATGCCGGAGCTGGCGGAGTTCCTGACGCGGCAGCGCGCCGATCGCCGCCGGCGGGTCGCTCGAGATCGCTCGACCGGCTCGACGTCGCTCGGCGTGCCGGTCGATCCGGCGCGCGTCTTCGATGATGCCGACGATCGCGCGGGCCGGGCCGTCGGCCGGCCGCTGCGTCGCGCAGGCGCTCGTCGAGCGCCGGGCACGCACGCGACATCGCCGACGCGTTCGACCGGTACCTCGGCGACGGCCGGCCGGCGTTCGTGCCGCGCGAGGCGCCGCGCCGGCCGACGTCGTCGGCGCTGATCGCAGCGCGCCGGCGGCCTGGCCGTCGCTCGCGCATCCGCGGCAAGCTTCGGCGGACGATCTTCGTCGGCCAGCTCGCGCCGGCGGGTCTCGACGGCGATCGAGGTGCTTCCATCCGGATCACGACGAGGACGACGTCGAGCGATACCGAAGACTGGCGCGCGAGCTCGATCTGCTCGTCACCGGCGGGTCCGACTACCACGGGCCCGGCAGCGGCCGGGCAGCAGCGCTCGGCCGCGTCGGCCTGCCGCGCCGAGGACTTCGATCGCGCTCGATGGCCCGCGCCGGCGTTCACCAGCCTGTCGTGACGCGCCGTCGATCGCACCGCTCATCGAGATCACGGGCGTCCTCAAGCGCTCACCGAGCGCTGCGGCCGCTCCGGGTCGCGCGGCTCGCGGTGGGGCGCAGCGATCGGCTCGCGCTGTCCGGCTTCGACGCGGCGCCGCCGAGACTGTTCGTGCATCTCGTCACCGGCGCGGCGCTGCCCGACGAGGGCGACGTCAGCGTCGACGGCCACAACACGCGCGACATCGCGACCGACACCGAGTGGCTCGCGTCGCTCGACCGCTTCGGCATCGTCACCGAGCGCGCGGTGCTGATCGACGCGCTGCCGATCGCGGCGAATCTCGCGCTGCCGCTGACGCTCGCGATCGATCCGATGCCCGAGGACGTGCGCGCGTCGGTCGAAGCGCTCGCCGCGCGCGTCGGCCTGCGCGCCGAACGGCTCGGCGACGCCGGCCGCGACGCTCACGGCCGAGGAACGCGTGCGCGTGCATCTGGCGCGCGCGCTGGCGCCCGGGCCGCAGGTGCTCCTGCTCGAGCATCCGACCGCGCGGCTCTCGGACCCGTCGGTGTCCACTGACCTTGGCGCGACGTTGAAGCGCGCCGCGGATGTCCGCGGAGTGGGCTGGATCGCGCTGACTGAGGACACTGCGTTTGCGACCGCTTCGGGCGCGACGCGGCTGCGACTCAAGGCGGCGACCGGCGATCTGCAGGGCGAGGGATTGTGGCAACGGCTTCTGGGGAGAAGGTGACCCGGTGAAACTCGTCCTGTTCGACATCGACGGCACGCTCATCCTGAGCGGCCGCGCCGGCGTGCGCGGAATGGAGGCGGCGTTCCAGAAGCTCTATGGCGCCCCGCGCGCGCTCGAGCACGTCCCGTTCGCCGGCCGGACCGATCGCGCGATCGTGAGCGATGGGCTCGCGGGAATTGGCCGTGCGCCGACCGACGCCGAGATCCTGCGGCTGCGCGACGCGTATCTGGAGGAATTGCCCGTCGAGATGCCGCGTCCTGTCGAGGATCCGAGTGGCGTGCTGCCTGGCGTCGAGGTGCTCCTTGATGCGCTGGCAGCCCGCAAGGACGTCGCCGTGGGATTGCTCACCGGCAACTTCGCCGGCGGCGCGGCGATCAAGCTCGGGTATTTCGATCTGTGGCGCAGGTTTGCATTCGGCGCCTTCGGCGACCATCACCTCGATCGTCGCGATCTGTACCCGGTGGCGATCGAGACTGCCGCACGCCACGGGTTGCCTCTGCTTTCGCCGGAGCAGGTGATCATCATCGGCGACACGCCGCTCGACGTCGACTGCGCGCGAGCGCACGGAGCGCGTGCGGTCGCCGTCGCGACCGGGCACTACGATGCCGCCGCCTTGCGCACGGCGGGCGCCGATCTGGTCGTCGACACGCTCGCGGGGACGGCAGAGATCGTCCGGTGGATGGGTTAGGTCAGGGCTCCTGCTTCGGTTGCAGTGTCTTCGTCGGCGCCTTCTTCGCGAGTTGTTCCTCCGGCTGGTCGCAGTGTTCGCGGGCCTTTTCCACCGCCGGGTCCGTCCCTGGAATCGCGCCCGCGACGCATTCGGGATCGTCCTGCTGAGCCTCCGGCAGGTTGTCCTGCCGGTATGGCGCGTCCGGTTTAAGACCTATCTCGAGTTTGTCTCTGAGCGTCATGCTCCCTCCTGCGACGACCTCGGAGGTCGTTGCTACCAAAACACGTAGCAACGACCTCCGAGGTCTTTCTGGGTGCAAGATGCCTGCCGATCGCGGCTCTCAGCCCGAGCCGCGCTACGACAACCCGAGCCGCGCTACGACAACGTGAAACGACGCGGCACGCGGCCGTTCTGATTGGCGGAAGCCTGTGGGAGTCGAACCCACCCTTCCCACGTTGACGCGGGAAGCGACCGGTTTTGAAGACCGGGAGGGCCACCGGACCCCGTTGGCTTCCAGGGCAAGCGTATCGCAGCGGGGCGAAGGAAGACGGGCCGACGAAAGCAGGGGACTGACGCCGAACGGCCCGCGTGGGGGAGTGAGGTGGACCCGGGATGGATGCCGGACTAGCTGTCGAGCAGCCGTACCTCCGCGGCTCTCGGACCCTTGGGCGACTCTTCAGTGCTGAACTCGACGCGCTGTCCCTCTCGCAGCAGCTCGAAGACCGCGCCTCGAACCGATGACCGGTGGAAGAAGTGCTCGACGCCGCTTTCGTCGCGAATGAACCCGAACCCCTTGTCGATCAGCAAACGTGCAATCGTGCCGCTAGGCATGACCGTTCCTTTTCCGAGAGGCCACGCCCCCCGAATGTCTTGCTTAGGTGGAGATTCAGGGCCAGTCTAGGCACGGACTTGGGCCAAGTCAAGGCGAGGACGCGACGAGCGCGGTGTCGCGAACCGTCACGCGGTCGGTCCGGGCGCGCTCCCATTCAGAGAGGCTCAGGCCGTACGAACCGAACAGGGCGCGAATCTTCGACGAGCGCCAGCCGAGGACCTGGTCGAGAATCGGCACCGCGATCGAAAAGGCGTCGTCGCTGAGCACGGTCCGCTTCGCGATACTCGCCAGCTGGCGGTTTTCGGAGACCGCGATCGTGAAGCCGTCTCGATTGTTGACATGCAGCATCACGTGCACGTCGGAGCTGCCATCGCCGACATAGATCGTATGGTCCGGCTTGACGCCGACGAGCGCCTCGACCTCCTCGACGACGGCAACCTTGCCGTAGCCCGCCGGCACGCGAACGATGGACCGGACCTCGCCCGACTCGTCGTAGTCGAGCTCCGTCCCGTACAACCGTTCCGGAGGCACGATGCCGTGGAGCGCCGCCCGAATCACCTCGCGCGGCGCGGCCGAGATGACGACGAAGGAGAAGCGATAGCCCTCGAGCCCGCGCTCGAGGAAGTCGACGAGGACCGGCAGATTGGCGCGCAGCCGCACGTTGCGTCCGGCCTCTTCGAGATGCTCCCGCCGCACGCCGCGAAACTCCGGGTCGTGCCGAATGAGATAGGCGAGCTCGCCGCCCTGCTGGACGAGATTGCTGCGCGCGAGGCCGTCGACCTTTTCCTGATATCCCGTGGCGCCGATGAGCTCGCTCAGGACCAGACCCGAGTCGTTGAAGCTCAGCGTCTGGTCGAAGTCCGAGGCCACCAGAAAGTGCGAAGGTGAAGACGTCGTCACTGACATAAGCCTTCCCGTGAAATGTCATATCAATGTTACGGGCCGATATGACTGAATGGTCCAGATTCCTCAAGTCATCTTAGCTTAGGTGGAGGAGCGCTGTTGTCAGACGGCCATAAGTTGATATAACATTTACGTATGTGCCCTGGCCAGGGCCCGCTGCCGAAATACCGTCAGGTCTATGACGAGCTCCACCGTGAGATCAGGACCGGACAATGGAAGCGCGGCGATCGGCTGCCGAGCGAGGCGGATCTCGTCGATCGGTTCCGGGCGTCGCGCATTACGGTCGGACGGGCGGTGCGCGAACTTCAACTCGCCGGACTCGTGGAACGGCGCGTCGGCTCCGGGACCTACGTCAAGGGCGCCCGACAGTCGGGCCGGTCGTTCGGGCTGCTGATTCCGGATCTCGGCGAGACGGAGATCTTCGAGCCGATGTGCCAGGGGATGATGGCGTCGCCGCTCGCGCGCGAGCATGCCCTCCTGTGGGGGAGTGTGGACGGCGGCAACGCCTCGAAGGAGGCGCGCGCCTGGCAACTCTGCCAGCAGTACATCGACCGCCGCGTTTCCGGCGTGTTCTTCGCGCCGCTCGAGCTCGACCCCGGCAAGGACGCCAGCAATGGACGGATCGTTCGCGCCCTGGACTCGGCGCGTATCCCGATCGTGCTGCTGGACCGCGACGTGTTGCCGTACCCGGACCGCAGCGCGCACGACCTCATCGGCATCGACAACCGCCGGGCGGGCTTTGTCGTCACCGACCATCTCCTCGGGCTGGGCGCGCGGCGCGTGGCGTTCATCGCGCGCCCGCACACGGCCGCGACGGTGGATGCCCGCGAGGCCGGCTATCGTGAAGCCCTCCTCGCGCGCGACGCCGCGCACGAGAAAGCGCTCGCGGCCCGGCTCGATCCCGTCGATGCCGCGGCTGTCCGCGATTTCATGGCGGCCCGGCGGCCGGACGCGATCGTGTGCGCCAACGATCGGACGGCGGGCCAATTGATGCAGACGCTGTTGCGGCTCGGCTACGCGATTCCTCGCGACGTCCGGATGACGGGCATCGACGACGTGGAGTACGCGGCGCTGTTGCCGGTGCCGCTCTCGACGCTTCGTCAGCCGACGCGTGAGATCGGCGAGGCCGCCCTCAGCGCGATGCTGGAGCGGTCGGCCAGGTTCGATCTGCCCGCGCGCGATGTCCTGCTGCCTTGTGAGCTCGTCGTGCGTGCCTCGTGCGGCGCGGAGCGCGCGCTCGCGTCGTCGTAGCCGGCTTCGTCGCCCGAATCACGAGGCCCGCGACCGGCGAGCCGGCCTCCATGCGCAGCTCGGCCTCCGCGATGGCCGCTTCCAGCCCCACGCGTGTGAGCAATCGCCCGACGTAATCGCGGCCATGGCTGTACCGGCCGTGCAGCTCCAGGCGATAGGCGCCATCCGGCGCGGCGCCGGCAGCGTGCTCGAGCGTGAACACCATCAGGCCATTGGGGCGCAGCGCCCCCGCGGCCGCGTCGAGCACGGGCTCGAGGTCGCCGAAATAGACGAGCGTATCGGCCGACACGATCAGGTCGAAGGCGTTGCGGTGGTCGCGCAGGTACTTCGTCAGCTCGCCTCTGGTCAGCTCGTCGTAGACCTGCTTTTCTCTTGCGTGCGCGAGCATGCCGTCCGACAGGTCGACGCCGACGAGCTGATGTGCGTATGGCGCGACGAGCGGGCCGCACAGTCCCGTGCCGCAGCCGGCGTCGAGGACCGCGAGACGCTTCGCGGGCTCGAGCCTCGCGTCCTCCAGCATCGCGGCGATGAGCGCCGGCGCACGGTACGACAGCCGCTGAAGCTTCGACTCGAAGCTCTGCGCGAAGCTGTCGAAGGTTCGCGCGACGAATCCGTCCGAAGCGCGCGCCGGCACGTCCTTTCCCGTGCACGCCGCCAGCATGTGCGCGGGAATCGGATCCCCGGGATCCTCCGCGAGCCAGTCCTCGAAGATCTTCACGGCCTCGCCCGTCTCGCCCAGCATGCAGTGCGCCAGGGCGAGCAGCTTGCGCGCGTCCTTGTGCTTCGGCCTGAGCGTGATGACCTTGCAGTAGCAGGCGGCGGCCTCTTCGGCCCGCTTCAACCCGTCGAGCAGGATGCCGAGGTTGGTGTACGCGTCGATGTGCTCAGGGTTCAGTCGAATGGCGGTGCGATAGGCGGCTTCCGCCTCTGACGGCTGTCCCATCGCCCGTAACAGCACGCCGAGGTTGCTGTGAGCGTTCGCGTGGCCGGGGTCGATCGCGATGGCGTGCCGGTACGCGTCGATCGCGGCCTCGAGCTTTCCGGTCGATTGCAGGATGATGCCGAGGTTGCTGTGCCAGTCCGCGTGATCGGGCGCCAGTCCGAGGCTTCGCTCGACCAGAGCGATCGCGTCGTCGTTCCGCCCTCGCTGATGCGCGAGGACGCCGGAGTAGTGCAGCGCGCGCGGATGATCCGGAGCGACCTCGAGGACCTTGCGCAGCAGCAGGCCGGCGTCGTCGAGTTGCTCGTTTTGCTGCAGGAGGATCGCGAGCTCGACCGCCTCCTCGAGCGTCAACTCGCGCGTCTCGGTATCTGACGGCTCCATTGACGACGGTCTAGCCCGTCTTGTTCTTGAGGTCGTACTTGAAGAACACCCCCGCGTCGAGTGATCCATCCGGCTTTTGCGGCTTGTATTCCAGTTCGATCTTGCCGAACGTCAGCGAGATGTTCTCCGTCATCGGCTGCTCGGTCGTACCAGCGTGATTGACCCCGGTGATGGTGACGTCGGTCATCTTGACGATGAGGTACTCGTGCTGGGTGCCGCCGGCCTTTCGATGCGTGATCGTGGCCTCTTTGATGTGCTCACCGGTCGCGCACGCCAGCAGGAGCTTCGGCGAGGCCTTGTCGAACTTGTGGGTAATCGCCAGATCTTGAAAGGTCGGCTTGCCCGCGCCACCTCCGCCGCCACCAGACGGCGCCGCGGCGACGCCCCACGAGTACGAGAGCACCTCGATCTCGTCTTTATGCTTCGAGTCGAGCGACTCCCCTTTAATGTCGCCAATCCTCGCGAAGATGTCGAACGGCATTTCGCGCTCCGTTTTCCTGAGGGCTTGGGGAGTCCGGATATTGTAAGGCCTGGGCGAGGAACGTGGAAACTAGTCCGGTGCGCCGTCCGGCAGCAGATTCTGGAACAGGACGATGTCCGCATCGGTCTCGGCGACCGCCGCATAGATCCGCTTGCTGTCTCGTGACCATGAGACGCGTCGAACAATCATGATGGGGCGATTGCCGTAGTCGGTGACACGTCGCTGGGAGCCGTCGAGCGTGTTGATGGCCAGAGGTTGCTGGTGGCTCCGTCGACGAGGGGCTGGGCGAGCCACTTCTGATCGGGCGACAGGATCGGGTGAATTGCGCGCGGACTCCCAGGGGACGCGTGCCCCGTTCACGCGCGTGAGCATGACCGCTTCGGCACCCTCAGGACGAGCCTTCCAAATGATCCAGTCGCCTACGGTGCCGACTCCTCTCAGCGGAGTGGCCCAAAACAGGGTGCCATCCTTGCCGACAGACGGTGTCGCGGCGTCGTCGGCTCGTACCGGAAACCGGCGGGCCGCCGTCGGCGGCGATCTTCTCGATCTCGAAGCGGCCGTTGCGCCGGAGCGCGTAATACAGCCACTTCCCATCCGGAGACCAGTACGCCATGGCGCCGCCCACGAGCTCGCGACGATCGCTGCCGTCTGAATTCACGAGCCATTGGCCAAAGACGCCGCCGCTTGTGACGATGTACGCGATTCGATTGCTCGTCGGAGACCACGCCGGCCCCCCAATCGACACACTGGGATCCCGCTCGAAGGTGATCTGTCGCGCGCCCGATCCGTCGGTCGAAGCCACCCAGAGGTTCCCGTGCCCGCCGCTGTCCGAGAGAAACACGACCTCGGTTTCGTCCGGGCTGATCGACGGAACCTGCGCCACGCCGGTCTGGTGGGTCACGCGGACGGCCTGGCGGACGTTGTCCGCGGCCTCGCCATCGATTGGAATTCTCCAGATGTCCGAGCGTGTCGTGATCCGCGTGGCGGCGATGCGCGACCGCCGGATGTCAGGTTCGACGTACGAGATGTCCCCGAACGTCAGTTGACGATCGCCATTTCCATCGGCATTCACGACGCGGAGATTGAGCGTTGGCGGGTAGAGCACCGTGCTGCCTTCTGAGGAACTGTAGATCAGGCCTGAACCGTCGGGGAGCCACGCCAGTCCCACCATGCCGTCGCCCCGCGCGATCTCGCGCGGCTCGCCGCCGGTGCTGGCGACAATGCACAGGCGCTTGTCGAATTCGAGAGGATCGGATCGCTGGCGGGTTTGACGCGCGCTGGACGCGTGACGGCCAGGAGATTGTCTATGTGTCGCCGGATCTGAGAATGATGGCCGTGTCGGTTCGGACGACACCTGCCCTGGAACTCGGTAGGCCGGTCGCGTTGTTCACGATTGCCAACAAGCCGTGGGTCTCGTTCGATGTGTCGCCTGACGGGAATCGTTTCCTCGTGATCGTGCCGGAAGTTGTGGCAAACGAGCAGCCGCTCACTGCCGTGCTCAAACTGGTTCGCTAACCGCCACAGGCCGCACCGACGCGAAGCATAGATCTTCCTGTTGTCTCGCGACCATGGCGCGCGTCGATATCGCGCACGATGATGTCGATGTCTTTCGTCAGCGAGTCCCCGAACGCGCTCGTGTCCGCCGCCTACAAGAGTGTCCTCATCCGCCAGTCCGACGCAGTCCGCAGGGCCTGGTATTCCGCTCCTGAAATGGAACGCTTCGAATACCTGCACGCGGTGACGAACATGTTCTTTTCGTGATGCCAGTCGCTCCTGACCACCTCGCACTGAAACGACCCGTCCGAGCCGACCACCAGGGTCAGCACGTCACCCGGCTTCGGGATTTTTTCGAGTTCGATATGTTTGATGAACCTGACGTCGCTATTGGCGATGGTTTCCGGGCGCTCCTGCCCCTCGCGACCCCGGACGCGCAGGGAAGGAATTCTGAGGCTGATCTCAAGCGTGTGCGTCATGTTCTACCAGGAACTGCCTGAGACGGGGATTCGATAGAGACCGAACCAGCGGCAGGACTCAAGAACGCGGAACGTCTCCATTGTACCATGCCAAATGGCCGCAGGCCCGAACTATAGGCCGCCTATTCCTGGCGTAGCGTCCGGGTCGGATCGAGGCGGGCAGCTCGAGGCGTCGCACCGAGCGCCATTCGCACGCCAATTTCCCGCGTGCGCTGCTCGACGAGATACGACAGCACGCTGAACAGGCCCGACACCGTCAGCGCCAGCGCCAGCCCGCCGAGGCCGACCGTCAGCCAGAACGCGAGCTGCAGCAGGTAGGTTTCCATCCTGATCACCCATTGCATGGCTGCCACCTGGTCCATGGCCGGATCGATGCTGGTCAATCGATTGTGGAGCGTCTGCCGTGCCAGTTCGGCATCGCCGTGGACGCGCGCGACGAGCGACGTCCCGGACATCGCCGCACTCGTCGGCACGTAGACGACGGCTTTTTCGAATGGTGCGATCCGGAATCCTGCCACGTCGCGGACGACACCGACCACCGAGACGGTTCGCGACTCGAGCGCCGGCTCGCCGCCACCCTGCGTTCCGGACAGCGGAGTCGGGTCGAGCCGTATGGCCTGGCCGAGTGCCTCGGTATTCGGCCACAGCGCGCGCGCAGTCGCTTCGGACACGATGGCCACGGGAAGAGTGGGCGAACGCTCGTCCGGCGTAAATGCCCGTCCCCGCACGACCGCGATATCGAGCACGGTGAAGTACTCCGGCGAGACGAGCTTGTAGGCGACCGTGGCCTTGACGCCGCCGGCTTCTGCGAACGCCGTTCGTGGTGCGGCGGCCAGGGCCGGCCACGATGCGGCCACGGCAGCCACCGACGGTTCCGCCGTCACCGCCTGCACGATCGCGTTGCGGGCCGGCTCGTTCGCGATTCCGACGATCACGATGTCCGAGGTCCGCATTCCAGGATCGAACGTGGTCGCGGCGAACGCGCTTCTCAGGAACACCGCCGCCGAGATCAGGAGCAGCGCCGACGCGCTCACCTGCAGGCCAATCAGGAAATTCCGTGCCCGTCCCGGCCGCGCGTCCCTGACGACTTCGCCGCGGATCGTCCGGACCGGCTCGATGCGCGTGGCCTGCAGTGCGGAGGCGAGCCCGAACACCATCGTCGAGGCGGCGGCGCCGATGATGAGAAACAGCACCACGCGCCAGTCCGCGTCGGGGACCAGCAAGCGGATATCTCCAATCTCTGGCGGCCAACTGGCCGTCACCTTGTTGATGATCACCCCGAGCGCCACGCGCGAGATCACGAAGGCGGCCGCGGCGGCCACGAGCGCCAGCAGCAGGCTCTCCGTCAGGAGCTGGCGAACGATGCGGCGGCGCGTGGCGCCAAGTGACAGCCGGATGCCAATCTCGCGCTGTCGCGCCACGGCCCGGGAGAGGAGAAGGTTGGTGACATTCGCACAGGCAATCAGCAGGATGAGGCCGAACGCAAAAAAGAGCGGCGCCGTCACGACCAGCGCCTCACGCGACTGCTGGACAGCACCGCGCCTCGGGACGAGCGTGATAATCGAAGCGGCGCGCCCGGTCAGACTGTCGGTCGATTGGCCTGAGGCCCAGACGGCGAGTCCCGCTTGCGCCGTCTGACGCGAGAGCCCCGGCTTCAGGCGTCCGATGATATCGAGGCCTGCCTCGCCGAAGCCGCGCGAAGGCGAGCCGATATTCGGGCGAACCTGACCGAGCGTCGAGAGCGGCGCCCAGTAGTCGTCGGGCGCGACGGCGAGTCCGCGAAATCCTTCGGGCATCACGCCGACGATGGCGAACGTGACGTCATTGACGAGCAGGTCGCGACCGAGAATGGCCGGATCGCGCGCAAACAGCCGGTCCCATCCGCGGTGGCTGAGGACCATCACCGGTCGTCCCGCGCCGGGCTCGTCGTCGGCGGGCGTCAGGGCGCGTCCGAGTGCGGCGTTGACGCGGACTACCTGGAAAAAATTGCCCGTGACGAACGTGCCAAACATCCTGCGCCCGTCGAGACGGCTGTCGACATCGGAGACGACCGCGTAGGCGTCGGCGAAGACGTTGGTCTCACGCCTGAGCGCGTCGAACTGCGCGCGCGTGAACCTCTCGCGCTCGCCGGCGGCGGTTCCCGATCGTTCCACCGCGAACATCTCGTGCACGTCAGGGACCTGATCGACGCGAAACAGCAGCGCGTTGAGCATCATGAACGCCACCGCGACCAGGCTCAGGCCCAGCGCGACCGTCGAAACGATAGTGAACGCCACCAGCGGCGCGCGCTGGAAGCTGCGGAACGCGTAGAAAATGTCACGCACCGTGTTGTCGAGGTCTTTCGTCAGCGGGTGGAAGGGCTCTTGTAGACCGGCATTGGGAAAGACGGAGCTGACCGGAAGAAAGTTCAGCGGAAGGTGGCACATCCGCCGTTGAGTAGCGCTCTCGGCGATCGGTCGCTCGGCCTGGTCGTCCTCCAGGTAAGTCAGCGCTGCCCTCCAATGCAGACAGCCCGCGAACGCCGGCGGACGAGCTCCGAGAATCTCGTCGCGCCCGCGCCTTCCGCCGACCGCGTCACACGGCGCAGCTCTTGCAGAAGTCCACTATCCCGATCCTGGTCGAGCTTTCAGGTCAGTGCCCTCGAAATTTCGAGCCCTGCCGTTTGTGCTGGTCATGGCGACCGGCTCGACGTCTGTCTTCGGGCAGCCGTTGACGTGCTTCACGGTCCGGCCCGGGGATACGGCCGCGCGCCTTGCTCAGCGCCTCACTGGCAACACGGACAACCAGTATCAGGCGTGGTTCCAGATCGTGAAACCAGGAGCCGCGACTTTCGTACCGAAGTCGCGCTACGACGACATTCAATCCGGATGGTATGCCTGTGTGGCGGCGGAGAGGCTCCGCCGTGCGTCCGCGCCGCCACTAGGACACGTCGCCTCTTCCCCTCCACGAGTCGTGCGTCGAACGAGCGTCGTCGATCCCAACATCCTGTGGGTCGTGCTGCTCTTCGTGACTGGTTCAGTGCTACCGCTCGCGTGGGTCGAGACCCGAAGGTACATCGACCAGAGGCGGGCAACGCTCGACATCATGAAAGGATTTGGCGGCAAGTTCATTTCCGAGTTCGAACGGCCGCTGTTTCGCAGGCACGTTGCCGTGTCTCCGATCAAGTCACGGCTGCGATGCGCGCCGGCGCGCCACAGCTTCGAGCTTCTCGTGGCACCAGCCAACGGGCGGATCTATCCAAACCTCGTCGACCACAGAAGAAACGTGGAGTACGACGTCGAGCGGGTGCTGCGCCTTCTGAAAAACGAGCCGTTTTCGCGGGATCGGTCATTTGTGAATGGTCCCCTCCGCTCGGAGGGACCGTGGGTGGTCATACCCTTTTCGCTTCGAAACCATCGGTCACAGGAAGGTGTCGCGTGAATATTCTTCTTCTCAGCTCGGGCGGCGGCGGCGGCAACATCCTGCGCTCACTGAAGGCGCTGTTTCGTCGGGACCTGATCGTCACGCAGAAAAGCGATCCCAGGTACGCGGAGCGGCTCAGGCGAGCCGTGACCACCCGGTTCCTGGATACCAATGAATTCTCGTTGGCCGATGTGCCGAAAGAAGAGCGGTTGGTCATCGGCGCGACGACCACGCGGCGTCTCGGCTCGATGCACAATCCCGAACTGGCGAGACAGGCACTGGAAGAGTCACGGAAAGACGTCGAGTCCCTTCTCGGCACCCATTCGGTGGTCATCGTCATTGGCACTGGTGGAAAGGGCACGGGCGCCGGCACGATCTTTCCGCTCGCGCAGATGGCCCGGCAGCAGAAGAAGCTCGTGATTCCGATCTTCGTTCGCCCGTCGTTCGAACGCCATGAAGTGGAAAAGCGGCGCTACGATCACGCGCTGGGTGTCGCCGAGCGATTCGACGCGGCGGGAATCCGGTTGATGGAGATCCTGAACGACCGCGGATATGCGGACGCCGATCCCGAGCCCCAGTCGATCGTGTGGGAACGCATGAACGTCCCGATCGCCAGAGGGCTCCGCGGACTGCTCTACGTCCTGTGGGATCTGTCGCAGGTCGACCCGTCCGACCTGGCGAGCCTGTTCGCGGGTGCAGGCAGGCTGCGAATTGGTTTCGCCGAGCTCGATCCGCCCGCCGGCCAGGAACCCGGCGACGACCAGATTCAGGCAGCCGCCCGAGGCTGCTGGGCCAATCCGTACTGCACCTTCAACGGACCGGCCGGGACGTCTCTCGTGTGCATTCAGGGAGACTGGTCGAATGTCGTCGACGGCAAGATCAAAGGGCAGCTTGCGGCGCTGGCTCTCGGCAATTCCGCTGAGAGTCCCTACAATCCGCTCTATATGCGGGCGTTTCACGCGCCCCGTCCGTGGGGTGTGACCACCGTATTTACCGAGTACACCGGCCATCATGCGCCGGTGGACATTGCCTGGAGCGCGGAGAAGAGAATCCCCCTGCGTTTCAGCGTTCCGCCCGAGACACAATCCGAGATCACAACGACGGCCGATGTCGCGGTGGCCGAAGATATCGCGCCGGTCCCCAGTGCGGCGCCGTCCAGCCGTCCCGCGGCGACTCCATCGTTTTCCACACTCTGGGAGTTTGCGCGTGACGTCAATCGCGGCGATCCCGCCGCGCTCAGGCTGGCAGCGAATGGCCCGGTGAGCGACACGCCGATGGACGCACAAGAACTGAGGAGGCTCCTCCGAACTTTCTGGTTCCGCTCAGTCTTCTCGCGCCTTTCCCGGGAGTGGAAGGACCGCATCCTCAACGTGCTGGCCGAGCACGTCACGATTCCAAACCATGCGGTCCGGACTGGTCGCCACACTCTGCACGTCGGCGAGATGACGCATGAACAACGTCAGCGGTTGCTGACCAACACGACTTTGCCGGAGGCCATCCGGGCCGATCTTCAACTCCTGGTGACGATTGCCACGTTCTGGGGCGAGGACGCGTTGAGCCGGTTCGAGTTTACGCCCGCGCCGGAGGCTGCGAACTCGTCGAGAATGTCGCTGCTGCTGCAGCCGTTCCGGCATTCCTAGAGCCGTGCTCAGCTAGCACCCAGCCACTTGCTCGATGAAGGCCCCGCCCGGAACCACGCCGGCAGTCCACGATTCCGAGCATCCGATTTTCGCCGATCGATCTGGGTAGAGCTTCAGCCGCCACTGGAGCGCCTGGTCGCGGCTCACACCGGGAAGGAGCACGCGCCTCTTGAACCCTTCGTAGCCGATGTCTTCAACAACGACGACGCCGCTCGGAATCGTCCACCGAAGCTGCCGCGGCGCGGTATTTCGTGTTATAACCTCGGTAACCGAGGTATATGAGCAGACCGTCTGATCTGGTGCAGGGCACGCTCGACCTGCTGCTTCTCAAGATCGTCGCGCTCGGGCCGCTTCACGGGTGGGCGATCGCCCAGCGCCTGAAGCAGGTGTCCGGCGACGTGCTGCAGGTCAGCGAAGGCTCGCTCTATCCAGCCCTCCACAAGCTCGAGCACGAGGGCTGGCTGACCGCCACGTGGCAGGTCTCCGACACCGGTCGCCGCGCCAGGTTCTACACGCTCTCGCGTGCCGGCCGGCGCGCGCTCGATCGGGAAATGGCCGACTGGGAACGACTCTCCGGAGCCATCTCGCGCGTCGTCAAGTTGAAGGAGTTGTAGCGATGCGGCTGCGGCGCCTGCTGTCCACTCTGCGGCTTCGACTGCGATCGGTGTTCCGCCGCGCTCGCGTCGAGCAGGAGCTCGACGACGAGATCCGCGACCACATCGACCGGCGCGTGGCGGCGGATGTCGCCCGCGGCGTGGCGCGCGAGCAGGCGCGCCAGGCGGCGTTGCGCGCCTTCGGCGGCATCGAGCAGTCGAAGGAAGCGTGCCGGGACGTGCGACGCGTGAACGTGATCGAACACACGGTTCAGGACCTTCGCTTCGCGGCCCGTCACTTCGCGCGCGCGCCGATTGCCACCGCGACGATGATCGGGATCTTCGCGCTCGGCATCGGCTTCAGCACCGCGCTGTTCCTGTTCGTCCAGTCGTTCGTCAGCGGTCCGGTGCCGGGCATCCCGCGGCAGGAGTCGCTCGTCCGGATCCGCGGCATCGATCGCACCCAACCGGGTCGTGCGATCGGCCGCGAATTCTCGTATCCCGAGTATCGGGAGTACGCGGCGCAGCGGACGCTGTTCAGCGACGTCGCCGCGTGGACGTCGTCCGATATCGTCTTCGACGCCGGCACGCGCGAGGCGAACCCGCAGAGCGGCGCCGCGACCTACGTCACCGGCAACTATTTCCAGGTGCTGGGTCTTCGCCCGGCACTCGGCGCGGGCCTCCCGGTGGACGCGAACGACGCCGACCCCGCGCCGCCGCTCGTCGCCGTGATCAGCCACGTGCTGTGGGAGAGACACTTCGAGCGCTCGCCGGACGTGATCGGCCGCGCGATGAAAGTGAACGGCGTCACGGTCACGATCGTCGGCGTCGCGCCGCGCCGATTCGCCGGCGCGCGGACGGGCGGGTCGCAGATGCGCGTCTGGCTGCCGCTCAGCACGCGTCCGCAGGTGCAGCGCACGACCTCGACGCTCACCAGTTACGACGACGCCCGCTTTGGCCTCGTGGCGCGCCTGCAGCCCGGTGTGCGCGCCGATCAGACGGGACCGACCGTCGAGGCGATCGCCGCACGGGCGGCGCAACAGACGACGGGGTCGACGGCATGGTCGCGTCCACCGACGTCGTCCCGCTGATCGGCAACAACTACTTTCCGCCATCGGGCGCCGATGAGGAGAGCCTCGGCCGGCCCCGTGATCGCCCTGATGTTTCCCGTGCTCGTCCTGCTGATCACGTGCACGAACGTCAGCGCGCTGCTCGCCGGTCTCGGCGTCGCGCGCCGGCGCGAGATCGCCGTGCGGCTCGCGCTCGGCGCCGGCCGGCGCCGCGTCGTTCGACAACTCGTGACCGAGACCGTGATGCTGGCGATGGCCGCCGGTGCGCTGGGGCTGTTCGTGATCTGGCTGCTCCTCCGTCTGTTCGATGCCAGCATTCCGGACCTCGCGATCGAGATCGACTGGCGCGGTATCGCGTTCACGTTCAGCCTGGCGCTCGTCGCTGGTGTGCTGTTCGGATTCTCGCCGGCGCTGCACGCCACTCGTCTGGCGTTGCAGGAGGCGCTGAAGGACTCGGCCGGCGTCGTGGTCGCACGGACGCCTGCGACTCCAATCCTGGTTGGTGGTCGCTCAGATCGCCTTCACGCAGCCCGCGCTCCTGGCCATGGGCGCGTTGCTGCTGGAGATGCGCTCGGACCTGCGTGAGCTGCCGGCGCAGCCCTACGCCGATCGCATCCTCGAGCTGCGCTTCAACGTCAACCCGCGCTACGGATCGCTCGACGACGGATCGCGAGCAGACGCTCGTCCGCCTGCAGGAGCGGCTCGCGGCCGTGCCCGGCGTCGAAGGCGTCGTGCGGCAGGAGAACGACGATTCCTTCGACGTCGAGGTCCATCCTGCCGACACCGTGGCCGGGCTGGAGCTGGCGTCTCCGCAGCAGGTTCGCGCGATCGCGGCGCCGGCCGGCTACTTCCCGCTCATGGGCATCTCGTTCGTGCGCGGCCGCGACTTCGAGGCCGCCGAGCGCAGTCAGCGACGGCGCCATCGTCATCGGCAGCGGCCTGGCCCGCCGGCTGTGGGGCGGCGCCGATGCGATCGGCCGGCGCTTCGTCTCGGTTGGTCCCAATCTGCGCGGCACCCGGACGTTCACCATCGTCGGCGTCGTGGACGATGCGACCACCGGCGCGACGGGAGCGGCGCGAACGGCGGTGCGAGTGCGCGTCTTCATGCCGCGCGTGCACACGACCGGTCACCTTCTCGTCCGCACGCACGGTCCGGCCGAACACCTGCTGCCCACGATTCGCGCGGCGGCGGCCGACGAAGCCCCGGCGCTGCCAATCGTTGCCGCGCGAACGCTCGCGGCCGGTCGAAGCGTCGGAACGGCGTTCCGTGGTCACCGCCATCTCAGCCGCTGGCGGGACCGGCGCGCTCGCGCTCCTGCTCTCTGCCATCGGCCTCTACGCCGTGGTGGCGTTCGCGGTTGGGCAGCGGGTCCGTGAGATCGGCATTCGCACGGCGCTTGGTGCCGAGAGCCGTCAGGTCGTCAGACTGTTCGTGCGGCGCGGTCTGCGCCTCTGTCTCTTCGGCCTGGTCATCGGCCTCGCGCTCGGGATCGGTGGCGTGCGCGTGATCTCGGCGGTGGAAGGGAACGAGCCGCCTGCGGGGACCCTCGGCCTTTCAGCGCTCGTGGCGGTGTTCGTGATTGGTGTGGCGCTCCTCGCGAGCTGGATTCCCGCGCGCCGCGCGGCCCGCATCGATCCGCTCGAGGCGCTGCGCGTGGAGTAGCGCTTGCTTTGGCCCGGTTCGCGCTCGCGGCGTGGTAGGCTCTCCAGCCACCTATGCCGAAGCTACTGCTTGTCGCCTTGCTGTTCGCGCTGATCACACCGGCGCGCAGCGATCAGGCAATGAAGCCGTCAGATACTGTCGCCGGATGGGGCCTGATCGTTGACGAGACCGGCAAAAGCTCGTTCAGCGTCGACGCCGGCAGACTCACGATCAAGGTGCCGGGCGAGTACTTCGATTTGTGGCCGGACGGCGGAACAGTCAATGCGCCGCTCGTCCTCCAGGACGTCGAAGGGGATTTCACGGTCGAGGTCGCCGTGGCCCACATCGACAAGGCCGAGAGGGATACGCGGATCGCGGGGCTGGCCGGAACGACGTCTTTTCACGCCGCCTCGCTGGTGATCTGGCAGGACGCCAGGAACTTCGTCCGCTTCGACCGGACGCAGATGGACCGCGCCGGCCAGCAAATCACCTCGTGCTATCTGCACGTCTTCAAGGATGGAAAACGCATCGCGGAGCTCGCCCCGATTGTGCCCGACCGGCCGACGCGGCTGCGCCTGGCGCGGAAAGGCAACGTGGTCTCGGCAGCCTGCAGTGCGGAAGGCGGCGATCGGTGGACCGACCTGGCCCCGCAGAAAGTTGCGCTGTCTTTACGGGTCAAGACCGGCATTGCGGCGCTCAACAACACGACTCGCGGCAACACGGCGACGTTCGCAGGGCTGAGGATCGAAAAATAGCAGAGCTGGTGGTTGCCATGTGAAGGTCGTCATTCCAGGCGGATCCGGACAAGTCGGGACGATTCTCGCCCGAGCGCTTCATCGGGACGGCCATGACGTTGTCGTCTTGAGCCGCCGTCGCGACGTTCGGCCGTGGCCGCTAGCTACGCGGCTCTTTTCTCCGCGTCGATCACAGGTCCACCAGATCGACAAGAAGTGGCAGCTCCCGGATATCGAGAAGATGTCAATGGCCAAGCTCGTGTTCGGAATGAACCAGTCCCTGGACGGCTACGTCGACCATATGGCGTTTGCGCCAGATCCCAGGCTCTTCCGACATTTCATCGAGGAGGCTCAGGGGCAGGCAGGCAGTCTGTACGGTCGAAAAATGTATGAGGTCATGCGTTACTGGGACGACGATCATCCTGAGTGGGATGCAGAGGAACACGCCTTCGCGGCGGCGTGGCGGAGCCAGCCGAAATGGGTCGTCTCGCGCTCGTTGAAGTCGGTCGGCCCCAACGCCACGCTTGTTGAGGGTGATCTCGAGGGCGCGATCCGTGCGCTGAAGGCCCAGCATGCCGGGGAGATCGAAGTGGCTGGCCCGGACCTGGCGCGAAGCCTCTCCGAACTTGGCCTGATCGATGAGTATCGAATCTACCTGCACCCCGTCGTGCTTGGTCACGGCAAGCCATATTTCGCCGGACCCCGGCCGCCGCTCCGCCTGATGACCAATGATCGGATTGGCGAGGACGTGATCAGGTTGACCTACGTTCCTGCTCAATCTCGCGACATGGCGCGTCAATAAAGCGCAGCTATCCCACCAGGCCCTGCCGGGCCGTTCGTCACGCTGGCCGCAGCTTACGCGGCGATCTTCCCGCGCGTTACTCGATTGCCGAAGCACCAACTGATCGGTTTGCCCGCCGTAGAGATTTATCAGACGGCGCGCGTGAATGCCCAATTACAGTTGAATGTCACTGACATCTGTCTGCCGGTGGTCGGTTCGGGCTAGTGGCTTCGCCCAGTCCACCATCGAGGTCACGCCCGTCAGGCTCGCCGGAGCTCGCGCGCCAGCCACGTTTTCGCTGTCTTCCAATCGCGCATGACCGTTTGAGCTGACACCTGCAACAGGTCCGCGGTTTCCTCGACCGTCAGCCCGCCAAAGAAGCGCAACTCGACCACGTGCGCCCGTCGCGGGTCGAGTCCTGCCAGGCTCGTCAGGGCATCGTCCAACGCGCACAGCGCGAGGGCCCGATCCGATCCTGGCGCAGCGATCCTGTCGAAGTCATCGGCCGATGCAGGGATGGCGCGTTGCCGCGGGCCGCCGCGCTTCTCTGCATCGCGGGCGCGCGCCGCATCGACCAGGATCCGTCGCATGACCTGAGCCGCGACCGCGAAAAAGTGGCCGCGGTCCTGCCAATCGATGTCGCCGCCCTCGACCAGACGCACGTAAGCCTCGTGCACCAGTGCCGTGCGCTGCAGTGTCTGCCCGGCGCGTTCCCGACGGACATAGTGCGAGGCGAGCCGTCGGAGCCGGTCGTAGACCAGAGGTGTTAGGCGATCGAGCGCCGTCTCGTCTCCGGCACGCCACGCCTTGAGCAACTGCGTAATCTCAGGTCCGTCGATCGTCGCCATCGATCTGAGCTTTCTGCGCTGGTGTCAGTTTTCGCCGACTGGTTCCGCTAACGGTACAGAGGAGCCGCCCTGACCGGCAAGGTCAGCGCCTTTCGATCGGGACTCGTCTGTTCGGCCCCGAGCGGGTCCTTTGATGCAGACCTTCGGACCGGAACACAGAAGGAGACAGGCCATGAAGAAACAACTGCGGTTGAGCCCCTTATTCGTCGCCGCTGCGATTGCGACGGCGTCGATCGCGTCGGTCGCACAACACGGACACGACAAACACCAACCGCCCGCGGCTGCGCACGTCGATTTTGGTGTCCTGCCGGTTGGCCCTCTCGGCCCGCCTCCCTGCGTGCAGGAAAACCCGATCCCTCCCGCCACCGGCCCGATTATCGGCGGAGCGTCGGACCCGTGCGCCTACAAGCTCCACATCCTCACGCCAGAAGAAACGACGATCGGCAAGGGCGACGAGGTCACGTTTCAGATGCACGGCGTTGTCCATTCGATCGCGATTTATGAAGTGGCGAAGAACACCACACGCGAGGAAGTCGGGCAATTCTTGTGTCCCGGCGAGGACCCCGCAGACAGCCCTGACTTCCACCCGTGCCAGACCGCTGGGCCGGTGAATGCAGCCGCGGAACATGTAGTTCTTGACGGCAGTGGTGACGTCGTCATCGTCGCGGCACCCAACGTGACCGCCGTCCATCCGGACAACCGCGTGTGGTCGACGCCGGGCCGACTCATGTCGGCCGGCGGTCAACAGGTGCTCAACGGAGGAACCATCCCCGCCGGTGCCACTTCAAACGGCCAACTGGTGACCTATCAGTTCCTCAAGACCGGGCGCTACCTGGTCATTTGCATGAATCGTTCACACTTCCTGAACGACTGGATGTTTGGTTTCGTCAACGTCACGGGTGACGACCACTAGAAACCACGGGCCGACAACGAGCCTCTCCGAGCCACTCGAGGCACTGGGGTACACTGCTCTGTTGACGCTCATGACTCCTGAACGCTGGCAGCGAGCGTCGGGGATTTACGAGTCGGCCCTCGAGCACGAGCCGGGTGAACGCGGTGCGTTCATCGCACACGCCTGCGGCGACGACCAGGAGTTGCAACGCGAAGTCGAATCACTGCTGGCCAATACGGAAGCGCCGGTCCTGATCGATTCGTCGGTGTGGGCCCTGGCCGACGACCTGCTCCCCGGCGAAGTCGGGTTGGCGCCGGGAACTCACGTGGGCCCGCACCGGATCGAAGGCGTCCTGGGCGCGGGTGGCATGGGCCAGGTGTATCGCGCGCGCGATACCAGGCTGAATCGTGACGTCGCGCTGAAGGTACTTCCCGACGTGTTCACCGACGACGCTGAGCGCCTCGCGTTGTTCACACGCGAGGCGCACGTGCTCGCCTCGCTCAATCATCCTGGCATCGCCGCCATCTACGGTCTCGAAGACACGGGAGGCGTGCGCGCGCTCGTGCTCGAGCTCGTGGACGGACCGACACTCGCAGACCGTCTCGAACGCGGACCGATTCCGCTGGATGAAGCGCTTCCGATCGCCGCTCAGATCGCCCAGGCGCTCGCGGCCGCGCACGATCGGAGCATCATTCATCGCGATCTCAAGCCCGCCAATGTCAAAGTCCAGGACGACGGGACCGCGAAGGTGCTGGACTTTGGTCTGGCGAGGTACGTTGAGTGGTCACCGACCGCGGTTGACGGCCAGCCCGAGCGGCACGACACCGCCTCGACCAACACTCACAGCTCCCCGGTGGATCAACCGAAGGGTCGGGCGGTCAGCCAAGTCGGTGTTGTGCTCGGCACAGCGGCGTACATGAGTCCCGAGCAAGTCAAGGGCAATGCCCTCGACAAACGCAGCGACATCTGGGCGTTCGGGTGCCTCCTGTACGAAATGCTGACCGCACGGCGCGCGTTCGCAGGCGGCGATCTCGCGGCGACGCTTGCATCCGTGCTCAAGCAGGATCCCGAATGGCAGGCGCTTCCGCCCGACCTTCCGGAGTCTGTCCGCACACTGCTTGAACAGTGCCTGACCAAAGATCGACGGCAGCGCATCGCCGACATAACTATCGCGATCTACGTACTCAACGAGGTCGCCCGCCCATCGTCGCGCACGAGAGGCGCCGCCGTTCGTTCTCGGGCCCTTCGACCTCTGGCTGCAGCCACCTGGATGGCTCTCGGCGCACTGCTGACGGGCGTCGTCGGGTGGGCGATCTTGCAGCCCCGAACCAGGGAAGCGTCCCGACTCACACGGCTGTCCCTGGTCACGTCAGCCGAGCAGCCGCTGGCGTTTCACGGCATCAATACGGACCTCGACATTTCGCCTGATGGCGCTGACGTCGTGTACCGGTCCGGTAGTGCGACGCAGTGGCAACTGCTGGTGCGGCCGTTCAATGGGACCGAGCCGCGACCGCTCCCGAACACGACTGGGGGAAACCGGCCATTTTTCTCCCCTGATGGACGGTGGGTTGGGTTCTCCGGAGGAGCGCAGCTCAAGAAGACGCCTGTCGCCGGAGGCCCCTCCTATCTGCTGTGCCAGATTACCGGAGCGTCGCTGAGAGGAGCGCACTGGGGACCGAACGACACAGTGGTCTTCGCTGACAGCGATCCGAGGACCGGCCTGCTAAGCGTGCACTCGTCTGGCGGACTGCCGAAAGTGTTAACCACAGCCGATTCCGCCAAGGGCGAGCGTGACCACTGGTTTCCATTCATGCTGCCGAACGGGCGAGGCGTGTTTTTCACGATCGCCGGCGAGAGACCGGATACGGCGCAGATTGCGGTACTGGACTTGAGAACCGGCCAACCGAAGACCTTGATCAACGGTGGCAGCGACGCGAAGTACGTCAGCAGCGGTCACTTGGTATACGTCGCCGCAGGAACATTGCGAGCGGTACGATTTGACCCGACCGCACTGACCGTGTTGAGCGATCCCGTGCCCGTCGTGGACCACGTGATGGCGGCGCTCGGTGGGGCCGGGAACTTTGCGGTCTCGAACAACGGCACCCTGATTTATGTGGCGAGCGACACAGGGACGCAGATCTGGCCGTCGCGGTCGCTCGTTTGGGTCGACCGGCAGGGCAAGGAGGAGCCGATTCCCGCCCCCCCGCGCGCGTATGCCAGTCCCCGTCTCTCACCCGACGGCACTCGCATCGCGATGGAGATTCGGGACGGGGAGCCGGCCGTCTATATCTTGGACCTGCGGCGAAAGCACCTGCAGCGCGTCAGCACGGGCCCGTTCGTGGAACGAAATCCGCTGTTGGCGCCGGACGGTCGGCTGCTCGTCTCTTCCAACCGCGGAGGTGTACCAAACGCGTATCGTGTGGCGGCGGATGGAAGCGGCATTGCGGAGGCCCTGACGTCGAGCAAGTGGGGTCAGTACATGTCGTCGATCTCCAGAGATGGTGCGCGCGTGTTCTCGACGCAGCTCTCTCCATATGCGGACGTCACCGTGTTCGCAGATGCCAACCGGACGGTGGACGTTGTCATCAAGAAAGGGAAGACCCCTGAGGTTTCACCATCAGGGCATTGGCTGGCGTATCAGGCCGTTTACCCGCCGGGCGAAGTTCGTCAGATTGAGGAAATCTACGTCCGCCCGTTTCCAAATGTGGAAGGCGACCGCAAACAAGTGTCGATCGATGGCGGCACTCGCCCCGCCTGGGGTTCGAGCGGGCGAGAAATGTTCTATCTCGACCGCCTGAATCGTCTGACCGCCGTGAGCATCCGGCCCACGAACTCGACGCTCACGGTTGGTCCGCCGAAGACGATTCTCGAGTCCGCGTATTTTGCCGATGCGGGACCGGCTCCCGGTCGCCCGTACGATCTGTCCTCTGACGGTCGTTTCCTGATGATCAAGGAAAACACCACGCCCGACGGGCGCACGACGCCGGCCAGCATCACCGTCGTTCAAAACTGGTTCGAGGAATTGAAGCGCCTCGTGCCGGCGAAATGACTTGAAAAAATCAGCGCACGAGAGCGTTCTGTTGGGGCGAGTTCAAAGATTGTGGGCCGGCAGGTCCGCAGAGGGTTTGGCCGCGAGCGCCACCTGGCCCTGAGGCGCGAGCGTGACGCGCAGCGCTTCGGCGATCTTGCGTGCGATCTCGTCCTGGACTTCGAAGGCGTCCTGCATCTCGCGGTCGTACCGCTCGGACCAGAGCGGAAAGTCCGTCCGCGTGTCGACGAGTTGGGCGTTGATGCGCAGCCGGTTGCCGGCCCGCCGCAGACTGCCGGTGAGCACGCATGTGGCGCGGAGTTGCTGGCTGATCTGGGCGGGCGTCACGGGTCTATCGCGGTAGGCGAGCACCGTGGCGCGCGAGAAGATGTTCAGGCCCTTGATCTTGGACAGCTCCGTGATGATGTCTTCGGTGATGCCGTCTCGGAAGTACTCGTCCTCCTTCACGCCGCTCAGGTTCTCGAAGAACAGCACGGCGACCGATCGCTCAGCCGTCGTGTCGGGGCCAGTGGCTTCAGCGGTCGTCTTCCTGCTGGGGTCGGTGTCGCGCCGAAGCCGGATCAAATCGGTCTTCAGATCGGTGGCGGTCTGGTAACGGAGGTTACGGTCTTTCTCGAGCGCCTTATTGAGAATTCGCCCGAACTCGGCAGGCAGCTCCGCGTTGGCCTGCGTGACGGGCACTGGATCGCGGTGGAAGATGGCGTCGAACACCATCGCGGACGTTTCACCCTGGAACGGGAGGCCGCCAGTGGCGGTCTGATAGAGCACGGTGCCGAGGGAGAACAAGTCGGTGCGCGCGTCGGTGAGCCACCCGCGCGCCTGTTCCGGCGACATATACGCCACCGTGCCAATCGCCGTACCAGCGACCGTCAGATCCTGGCCTCCGGTCGTCTCTGCCTCCGATCCCCAAGCGTCCACGATGGCTCGCGCGCCTTCGATCTGGGCGATCCCAAAGTCGAGGATTTTCACCTGGCCTCGTGGACTGAGAAAGATGTGCGCCGGCTTGATGTCGCGGTGGACGATGCCCTTGGCGTGTGCCGACTCCAGCGCATCGGTGATCTGCATCGCGATGTCGAGCAAGTGCGTCAGGTCGAACCGATGGTGGCGGTCAATCATCTGCGCCAGAGTTTGGCCTTCGAGCAGCTCCATGACGATGAAGTGCTCACTTGGACAGTCCGGCGGTGAGCACGACCCCTCGTGCTCCTCGATCCCGTAGACCGTGCAGATATTCGGGTGGTTCAGGGCCGACGCCGCGCGCGCTTCGCGTTGGAACCGCTCCAGCGCCTTCAGATCACGCCCCAGCGCAGGCAGCAGGAACTTGAGGGCGACGCGCCGGCCCAGGCGCGTGTCTTCCGCTTCGTACACCACGCCCATACCGCCGCTGCCGAGCGGCCGAATGACGTCGTAGTGCGAGACGCGCGTGCCGACCATGGGTGCGGTGCGCACTCAGCATCGTAGTCGTCACTCACCGGTCCGTCAACGTGGAGGTTGTGGCGTGGAGGTTGTGGGCGTCGCCCGGAGCATCCACTTCCTTCAGTTGCTGCCCGCCCTCGCCAGCCGACATCGGGCACTCGCCCTCGAGAACCTCGCTCTCCGGCAGCAGTTGGCCATGTTTCGACGCACGCGGCCGAAGCCGCCGGTCCGCTGGTCCGATCGGGTCTTCTGGATTGCCCTGCGGCGGACGTGGCTTAGCGGCTACGCCGCTCCGACGCGGCATGCTTCGCCTGGCTCGCCGAGCCGAAGCGCCTTCGGGAGGCAGCCCTCGCTGGGCCTGCCGAGCCGAAGCTCGGCGAAGCCGAGCGAAGGCTGGCGAAGGATTCTGGCCAGCCGGCCCCTCTAAGGGACATGACGCCCCGCAGCCGTCCGGCGACGAGATGCTCGCCAGGCTTCATGTCGGGCTGCTCCAAGACCGTCGGAACCCAGGTCAAGGTGCAACTTTAGGGCCGGTCGCCGGCTTGGGGAGCGTTCATATGCGCGCCAGTTCTCTCGAACGCGTCGTCATGGCCAGTCTTGGCGTCTCTGTGGTCATCACGCTTGGCTGCGGCAAGCCGCCGTCAGCGCCGACGCCGACGCCGACGCCGACGGCGACGCCGGGGCCGACCCAGCCATGGTCCGCTTCCCAACTGGCAGCGCTCGCGTTGTTCGACGCAGCCCACGTGCATGCGGCGGTGACGACATCACCGCTCTTTCACGGGACTGAAAACGGCAAAGTAATGTGGACCAACGGCCCTTGCGCATTTGGACAAGGTTCAATGCAGGGCTCCCTCGATGGCGGTTTGGCGCCGACTCCAGGAACGTTCTTGCCAACCGGCAGCCACACGTATGAGGTGTCTTTCAGCAATTGTCCGGTGAATTGGTGGGGAAACGAAGCGTTTGAACTGCATGGAGTCGCTTCGGCCGCCTACAATGTTGCCGAATGGAGCAACATCACCGCGATGGTTTCGGCCGATTCGGTGCGCGGTAAGGACCTGGCCTTTCGCAGTGAGCTCTATGACGTGACGGCGGACGGCTCGGGCCTCTGGACCAGATCGAGCAATGATTCCAGGACGTACACCCCGGCCACCGGCTCACGTTTGGTCAACAACTCGACGGCCAACGTGGCCACATTTGGTGGCGGTTCGCACTCGTTTATCCGGTCCTCCTCGCAAGGCACGCCGTCCACAAGCGACCGATTTGACAATCTCAAGGTCGCCGTTAACGGCACCGAGTACACACTTAACGGGAGCCTCGTCGCGATATCCACATCCAGGCTCACTTTCACCGGCGAGATTCGAATCAACAATAACGGGACGCTGGTGGCGCGTATTTACGGCGACGGCAACGATCTGAGGGTCGAGGTCCTGGTGCCGTTAGTCCCCCTCTAGCAGACGCATCGACGGAGGCCCCGAAATGAACAAGTCCAAGCACTACATGACGACCCTTGTCGGCGCGATCGTACTCGTCTGGGCGTTCACGGCATCTTCGCGTGCTCAGAAGTATTCCGACTGGTCAGCACCGATCAACCTCGGCCCAACCGTGAACTCGACCGCAATGGACCGCGCACCGGCGATCTCTAAAGATGGGCTCAGCCTGTACTTTGCCTCGACACGGCAGTCGCCGGTTTCGGCGGGGAAGACATCTATGTCTCGCAGCGCGAGACCCGCGACGATGAGTGGGGTCCGGCAATCAATCTAGGACCGACTATCAATACGACCGCTAACGAGATGGTCCCGGCGTTCTCGCGCGATGGCCACTTGCTGTTTTTTGCTTCGAATCGGCTCGGAGGTTTTGGCGGTGTCGACATCTGGGTCTCCCGCCGCGAACACACGCACGACGACTTCGCCTGGCAACCGGCGGAGAATCTGGGAGCAGGGGTGAACTCTTTTTCGCTTGATGAGGGCCCCAGCTACTTCGAAAATGATGAGGTCGGCGTACCACAACTCTACTTCTCGAGCAGTCGGCTGTCTGGCGGTCCTGGGAGCATCTTCGTCAGCGAGCAAGCGGCTGATGGCTCGTTCGGCCCGGCAGTCCTGGTCCTCGAATTGAGCGGCCTTGGGAACACCCGACGCCCCTCAGTTCGTCATGACGGCCTTGAAATATTCTTTGGTTCAGAGCGTCCAGGAATTCCCAACAGCCAGGACCTGTGGGTGGCGACGCGGGAAACCGTGTTCGACGCATGGTCAGCACCGATCAACCTGGGCTCACCTCTCAACTCTGAACTGGTTGATGTCCAACCGTATATCTCTTCTGACCGGGAAACACTCTTCTTCGCCTCGAACCGCCCAAATGGTGGACCAACAGACATTTATATGAGCACGCGCACGAAGCTGTCGGGGAAATAGCGACAGGGGGGAGCGTTCATATGCGCACCAGTTCTCTCGCACGCGTCGTCATGGCCAGTCTTGGCGTCTCTGTGGTCCTCACGCTTGGCTGCGGCAAGCCGCCGTCAGCGCCATCGCCGACGTCGACGCCGACGACATTTTCGGTGCTGTCGATGTTTCCGGCTGAAGGATTGAGAGTTGGAGGCACCGTCGCAAGGATCGCAGGGACAGGATTCCAGTCCGGCGATACCGTCACTGTTGACGGCAGCCGCGTCGACGCAACGGTCCTCAGCGCGTATACCATCTCTCTCACGATGCCTGCGCACGCCGCGGGGAAAGTGGACGTGACCGTGATCAGCGCGCTCAGTCAGGCACGAGCCAGTGTGCCCGGAGGGTATGCGTACGTCGTGACCACTGGGCCGGTCATCAGCGAGTTGCTCCCGAACATCGGATCAACCGGCGGCGGCACACCGATCACCATCAGAGGTACCGGATTTCGGTCCGGCCTGACCGTGAGGGTCGATGGCATCGTGAGCACTGACCTCGATTTAGTGAACAGCACGACCATCCAATTATACGCGTCGGGCCATGCGGCTGGAACGGTGGAGGTGATCGTCACCAATCCGGACGGCCAGGCCGGGAGCGGTGAGTTCACGTACGCCTCGCCCGCCACATTTGATTTCAACGGGGACTGGCAAGGGTGGGCCGAGTTTGGTTGCATGTGCGGGGAGCCGTTCGTGATGACCATTCGGGACAACATGGTCGTCAGCGTCTCGTGCGGCGCCTCGAGCCTGACGCTTGACCCGCCGCCGATCGTGGCCAACGGCGCATTCTCATTTGCCGGCATCGGCGGCGTCTTCATTACAGGCAAGATCCTCTCGCCCATCTTCGCCGAGGGGGAGATAACCATGGCTTCTTGTGGTCCCTCGGACGGTTACTGGAGCGCCGAGAAAAAGTAGTCATGGTCGCCCACGCGGGCGCTGCCGCTGACATCCGGCCCAGTCGCCGACCCGTGCCGCCGCCGAGCTGGCGAACGTCCCCTTCGCCTCGTCGTCGCGTCGCGCGACGCTCGGCATGACGAGCGCGTTCAATCCCGAGATCGTCGATCACTTTGAGCTGACCGCCGGCGCGTTGGCGCGGGGGCCGTTCGCGGGTCTCGCGCAGGCACGGCCTGCCGAGCCGAAGCTCGGCGAAGCCGAGCGAAGGCTGGCGAAGGATTCTGGCCAGCCGGCCCCTCTAAGGGACATGACGCCCGGCAGCCGTCCGGCGACGAGATGCTCGCCAGGCTTCATGTCGGGCTGTCCGCCCAGGATAGGAGACTCTATGTCGCACCGACGTTTCGCTGTTTGGCTGGTTCTGCTTTCCTGCACGCGATCGTGCTGATGACACCACTGTCAGGCTCTGAAAGACTCGCGACCTGAGCCACGGCTGTCGACGGCCTCGCGATCGGTCGTCGTCACCACCGCGGCGGAACTGGATGCCGCGCTCTCGGCGGGCACTGACCTGACCATCTTCGTGCAACGCGGCACATACCTGCTCGACCACGCGATCCAGGTGCCGGACGGCACCGCGCTCATCGGCGAAGGGACGATGCAGTATGACGACTCGGGTCTTCCCACGGGCTTCGTGCCGGAGAGCCTTACCGTGATCGCCGCGCTGCCTGGAGTCACTGGCAACTTCGTGACGCTGGGCGACGGTGCATCACTTCAGGGTCTCGTCATCCAGGATGTCGTCCGGCCCGCTCTCACGGGCGGTTCGGTCGTGGCGGTCTCGTCACGAAACCCCAGTGACTCTGTCTCGGCGCAGGTTGCCGAGTGCGAGATCATCAACCCCAACCCTGTGACCGGCCCTGGGTTGACCGGGCCGGTTGGCCGCGGATTGCTGGCGATCACGCGAAACAGTGCGTAGCGCCGGCGGAGCGGCACCGCACGAGCAGTCACTGGTCTCGGTTCATCTCACACACTCCATCATCCGCTCGCCAGGTGGTGGGGACGGCATCTTCGCCATCAACTTCGCCAGCGGAAGCCACATCGAGCTGCACTTGCGCCGGAACGTCATCGGCAAGCTTGGTGCCAACGGCGGGATCAGTCGGCCAGACTCGACTGTCGGTGCGACGACGTTGATTCAGTCGACTGGGAATCTCTACCGTGCAGACAACACCACGCCGACCTCGATCGGTTGGCAACTTTAGGGAGGAAGCGACGCACCGATGATCGCCCCCCTGATCGCCGAAGAGACACTGAACAACAAGCTCTCGATGCACTCCGTTGACGATCGAATCGAGGGATTCGGACGAGCGATCGTGGCAACCGGAGCGCAAAGGATGAGTGCGCTGGCAGGCGCCATTGCCTCGAACGAGATGGAACTGATCCTCGAGGGTACCCGCCTGGCGTCCACCACGTCGGATTTCGAGTTGTTCGGAGCGAGGAACCTCATGGGCATGGCAAATGGCAATGAGCTGCGCGTGACGATGCACAACGTGATCGGAAGCGGTCCACGCGCGAACACGTACGTCGACGCGAACTCGAATCTGGGCACTGGAAACCGGCTGATTATCACTGGCAACCTCAACGCATTCAGCCACACCAATGAGGCCATCCTGCCCATGCCAGGCGCGCAATTCTTTACCGCTGGGCGATAGAGGTCAATCACGCCTCTCGAGCTCGATCACGTCGAACATGCTTCTTGTCTCAGGGGAACCGGCCAATGGCGCGCCGGGAAAAGGTGATAGTGTCCCCGCACGGCAAACGAGACCGTGTTCGAGAGGCTGCCCGCCGGGAACGAGCTAAGTCGTTGGCGGGGTTGCGGATGCCCGTCGGCGGGCGGCCTTAGTGAATCCGCGAAGGATTCTCGCCAGCCGGCCCCTCTAACGGACTGCTGAAAGGCGCACCTGAGGTGAACAGTTGAAAGCCGGAAGCTAACTTCTGACTTCGAACGTATGGATGACCCCCAGCTCATTCAGCGCATGCGATCCGGCGACGAGCGCGCGTTCGACGTGTTCTTCGACGCGTACTTCCCGCGCCTGTTCCGCTTCGCCGTGCGACGACTCGGCAATGAAGACGCCGCCGAGGACGTCGTCCAGGCGGCGCTGGTCATCGCCATGCGGAAGATTGGCTCGTGGCGCGGCGAAGCGGCGCTCTTTACCTGGCTCTGCACGATCTGCCGCCACGAACTGTCGGCCTACTGGGCCCGCACGGGCCGGCAGCCGGTCACACTCCCGCTCGACGATCATCCCGACACTCGCGCCGAGATCGAATCGCTCGCGCACGACGGGCCGGGACCGTACGCCGAACTCGAGCGACACGACCTGTCCGACCGTGTCCGTGTCACGCTCGATCATCTGCCTCGCCCGTATGGCGACGTGCTCACCTGGAAGTACATCGAGGGTCTCTCGGTCGTCGAGATCGCTGAACGGCTGGGGTCCACGGCGAAGGCGGCCGAGTCCATGCTGACGCGCGCCCGGGTGGCGTTTCGCGACGGCTTTCACACGCTCGCGGGAGCACGACCATGACAACAGACGACAGCCGGGGCGCAGGGGGCCCCAGCCGAAATGAACGACGAGGTGGCCCTTCTCGTGCGATTGGCCGGCACGAGCGGTCCGATCGCCGCCGAACGGCTCGCACGTGTGCGCACAGCGGTCCACGGCGCGTGGAGCGATGAGTACGTCGCCCGCCAGGCCCGCCAGTGAAGACGCGGCGCCGCCGGCTGACGGTCGCCGTGCTGTTCGCCGCGGCGGCTTCCGTCGTCATCGCGGTTGCGATCTGGGGTCCGATCCGCACGCCGGCACCGGTACCGGTCGCGCACATCGATCACGTCACGAGCAGGCCACGGGGTCGCCCGCGCCATTCACGGCCGGTGATGCGGTGATGTCAGGTTCGACGGTCACGACCTCCGTCGGCACGCTGGCCATGACGCTCACGAGCGGCGTGCATCTCAGGCTGGACGCCTCGAGTACCGCCCGCCTGGACTCGGCCACCGACGTCGTGCTCGAGCGTGGTGCCGTGTATGTGGACTCGGCTGGCGCGCATCCCACCCAGCCGGACGCGTCTCCGATCAGCATCCACACGCCGGCGGGACTCGTGCGTGACATCGGCACGCAGTTCGAAGTTCGGCTGGACGACGCTGGCCTACGCATTCGGGTGCGTGACGGCGAGGTGCGTCGTCACCTACGCGAACGGCGTGGACGCTCGAGCGGGCGCGGGCGAGGAACTGTTCTCAGGGCCTGACGGATCGGACCGATCGATCAGTCGCCGCCCCATTGCCGCAACCGGAAGCGAGTGGGCGTGGGCAGAACGCGCGGCCCCCCCATTCTCCGTGGAGGGAAAGACCCTGGGCGCGTTTCTGGATTGGGTGAGCCGTGAGGGCGCCTGGACGGTGACGTTCGCCGACAGCAGACTCTCGGAGGCCGCGCGCGCAATCGTGCTCCATGGCAGGCCGGATCTGCTGAAGGGATTGACGCCGGCCGAAGCGCTCGACGTCGTCTTGCCGACCTGCGGGCTCCGTCACCGCATCGATAAATGGCCACCGAGTGGTGATCGAGCGGGAGACCAGCAAGTGAGCCATCGGACGCTACTCGGCGTGCGGTATCGGTTCTGAACGGTGGAGGTGCGCGTGAGAATCCTGGTTATTACGGTGCTCCTGGCCGTCGGCATCGATGCCTCGGCCCAGGAGTTCACCGGCAGCATCTACGGACGAATCGTGGACCCGACCAATGTGCCTCTGCCTGGAGTCTCGATCACGCTGGAAGGAGACGCAATTCAGGGCCGGCGAACGGTGGAGTCGGAAGCCAACGGCTCGTATCGCTTCCTGTATCTGCCGCCGGGTGAGTACCGGGTCATGTATCTGAAGTCCGGGTTCAAGAAGCTCGCCTACGAAGGCGCGAAGGTCGAGCTCGGCAAGACCCTCACGATGAACGTGACGATGCAGATCGCCGACATCGAAGAGACGGTGGTCGTCACCGGCGGCTCTCCAATCGTCGATGTACGGAATGCCACCGTCGGCACGAACTGGGGCGCGACGTTTCTGCGCGACGTCCCCCACCAGCGCGACCTCTTTGCCCTGCTGGCCCTGACCCCCGGGATCACGATGCCGCGCCCGGACATCGGCGGCAATACCGCGGGAACGCAGTCGGGATATCGGACGTACGGGTTGTCGGACCAGTCGAGCACGCAGTCGAGCACGACCGTGGACGGCGTCAACATCGTCGGCTCCGCCGGTCTCGGCGCCTACATCGACTACGGTGCGCTGGCTGAAGCGAAGGTGGCTGGAGCGGGAAACTCCGCAGAAGTTGCGGTCGCGGGGGCCGCAGTGACCACGGTGATCAAGAGCGGCAGCAACACGCAGCACGGCGAGCTCTTCGCCGACGTCAAACCTGGCCGACTCGAACACTACACCGGTGCGGAGATCTATCATGAAGTATCGCGACATCAATGCCCAGCTCGGTGGCCCGTTCATCAAGGACAGGCTCTGGTACTTCACGTCATTCCGCGATCACTACACCGCGTTCATGAGTAAGATGTACGACAAGCCGGCATACGAAGGTGGCACACCAGGCCATCTCTTCACCACCGAAACGACGAACTACACCCTCAAGCTGAACTATCAACTCAGCCGCACAAGCACCCTGGCGTTCGTGACGCAGGTCGGCAGGAAGTATCAACCCTATCGGTTCGGGCTCGGTCTCGACAACCCCAGCCTCTACAATTACATTGTCGAAGCGACGGCCCTGCAGGATAGTCGCAGTCAAATCGGCAAGGTTGACTACATGCGGATGCTCAGCAACCGCGCGACGCTGGACGCCTCGGTCAATGTCTTCGCCTCCCAATTCCCGCTCGGCGCGCATACCGACAAGACGCCGATCAGCGACGATGTCGCGTTCGTCCGCAGCGGCGCCTTCACCGCGCCCAGCTATACGGAGGATCGGCGCTGGCACTACAACACGCACCTCACCCTCTACGCCGACCGCCACGACATGAAGATCGGCTACATGTATCAGTGGTTCGAACCGCGACTGACCGAGTATGGCGCTCCGGGTCCGGCCGGCACCGCCGGCCATGTCTCCATCTCGACGTCAAACGGGATGCCGAATGCGTTCTCGACCGACAACGGACCAGTGTCGAACGTCCACGTGCTCAAGAACCACGCGCTGTTCTTCCAGGACAAGTTTCAGGTCCTGTCGAAACTGACGCTCAACTACGGCATTCGCTTCGATCAGTACCGCAGCTCCTACCCTGAGCAGCGGTTCGGGTTGAACGGTAACCGGCCATGCGTCGACGATCACCATTGCGACGTCGGTCCGTTCGCCGTCAGGATGGTCACGCCGGCGCGCGACGTCGTGACGTTCAACACCGTGGTTCCACGAGTCGCGCTCATCTACGACGTCTTCGGCAACTCGAAGACCGCCCTGAGGGCCAGCTGGGGCAGATACGCGACGAATCCGGCGGGGTTTATTTCCTCGCTGGTGAATCCGATCGATCTCATCACCAAGAAGTACGCGTGGGACGTGAACTACCTGACGACGAATCGGGAGCTCGCCGCCACCCGGATCACGCCGGCATATGTCGGGACGCTTCAGCCAATCTCCGGCGGCGCGCAGCTGACACCGGCGACCGTCGATCCGAACCTGACGGACTCGTACACCGATGAATACACGTTCGGTGTCGATCAGGAGATCGCCGACGGCCTGCGCGGCTATTTCAACGTTGTTCGGAAGCGGCAGAAGAACACATTCGGCCGGTATGACCGGCTTCGTACGTTGTCAGCGTACAGGCCGGTCCAGGCCGTCGATCCGGGTCCCGACGGAGTCGTCAACGGCGGCGACGACCGGACCATCACGGTCTGGGAAACCGACGTGCCTGCGGATACCACCGACTACTATGTGACCAACAAGCCGATCGGCGACACCTACAGCACGCTCGAAGTCGGCGTCACCAAGCGAATGAGCGCTCACTGGCAACTGATCAGCGGTTTCGACTGGACGAAACGGAATTTGTCCTCGGTGTTGTCTGAGAATCCGTACGACGTGTTCTGGAGCTCGAACAACAACACGCAGACGACGGGCTGGACGTTCAAGGCGTCGGGAAGCTACCTGTTCCGCTGGGGCGTGATGGTCGCCTTCGCGTACAACGCGATGAAGGGCGAGACGTACGGCCGCTTTTTCACCGTCAGGCAGCCGGACCTGAGGCGGGCGGATCCGAATCGGACGACGCCGCTGGTTCAAGGCAACCAGACGATCGCGGCGGACAAGGCCGGGACGTACTACTTGCCCGCCATCAACCTGATCAATCTGCGCGTGCAGAAGCAATTCGTCATCAAGGACACCCACCGGCTTCACCTGATGGTGAACATCTTCAACCTCGCCGGCCTCAAGACCGTGACCGACGTCAACCAAACCACCGGCACGTCGCTTGGCGAGCCGACGTTTGGCAAGCCGGAGGCCCACTTGGGCGGCACCGTCGTCCGCTTCAGCACGCGCTACGCGTTCTAGCCATGCAAGCAGCATGCACGACGGTCGTCCTTGTGCTCCTGAGCGCACTCCTGTGCGCTCAAGTCGCTCAATTCAAGGTCGACGTCCTGTTGATCAACGTGGTCGCTACCGTCATCGACTCAAAGGGCCGGACGGTACCGAATCTCACCATCGACGACTTCATCCTTGAAGAAGACGAGGAGCCCCAGACGATCACGCACCTCTTGCCATCGGCGGATCTGCCGATCAGCATCGGTGTCATTCTCGACGCGAGCGGCAGCATGCAGAGCAAGATCCGCACAGCTCAGCGCGCGGTCGACCGGTTCTTTTCGGTGATTCATAAGGAAGATGAAATCTTCCTGATGACCTTCGCGATGGGGCCGTCGCTCATAGCCGACTTCACCTCCGATCGCACAACACTCAGGAACGCGCTGATGGCCGGGGTGAACGTCGGCGGTGGCACGGCGCTGTACGACTCGCTGTATCGAGGCGCTCCAGAAAGTGAAACGGGGCCGCCATCAGAAGAAGGCGGTACTGCTCGTCACCGACGGCGAAGACACCAGCAGTCTGACGCGCATCGACAAGGCTCTGCAATTCACCCGCGCAGCCGAAATGCTGGTCTACAGCATCGGGATCAGGGGAGCGCCGGGATTCGACATGGGAACCTCCCGATCGAGCAGGCCGCACCACACCACCGTCGATATGACGGTGCTGAAGCAGTTCGGCGAAGCGAGCGGCGGCAGGGCATGGGAGATCGCCGAGGCTTCATTCGGCAAGAAACTGGACGAGGTGCTCGACACGATCGCTGAGGAACTCCGCAGCCAATACAGCATTGGCTACTACCCGAACAATCCGGTGAAAGACGGCAAGTGGCACAGCATCCAAGTCCGCATGAAGAATCCCGCCTACAAGGTTCGCGCCCGCAACGGATACCTGGCCGCGACCGGGTTGCCGGGCGGCACCAGCGGGATCAAGTATGCCGGCCGGCCGCTCGGCGACGTCCTCCGCGAACTCCAGGCCACCGGGCTCAACATCGTGTTCAGCTCAGAAAACGTCCCGCCGACCCTGAAAGTCCTCGCCGAGCCGAAAGCCGTGCTGCCGAGGGAGGTCCTCGACGAGATCCTGGGTCGGCACAATCTGCAGGTCCGATCGGGTCCCAACGGAACGCTCCTCGTCGTCCGCGAGCGGTGACGAGTTCGACCGATGGTTGATCGCAGGTTTTCGATGTAGACGGTAATCCCGTCGGAACAGGGGGCTGCTCCAACTCGGTCGGAACCCGGTTCAAGTTGGAACTTTAGGGCGGATAAGCACGGCTTCTTGTGGCAGCCGCCAATGGTGGGCCGAGAAAAAGTAGTACGGACTACTTGCGATTACGAATCGAATAGAGTCGATGCTGGGTCCTGATCAAGAGCCTGTCGCCGACGATCGCGGGCGTCGCCATGGAGAAGTCGTCGAGGGAATTGATGCGCACGAGTCGGTACTCGTCGGCCGCCTCGATCACGAACGTGTCGCCCTCCTCGCTCATCACGAAGACGTGACCGTTATAGGCCCACGGCGAGGCCGTGAACGCAGATGCCCCCGGCGCCACGCGCGATTGATAGATGCGCTCGCCGGTCTCGGGGTTGCGGCGCGAGAAGATGCCTTTGTCGTTCAGCACATACAACGCATTCTTGTAGATGACCGGGGTGGGCAAGTACGTGCCGCCGGCAAGCCGGTCGTACCACACGACGTGTTCATTCCGGGTCTCTGCGCCTGGCGGCGTGATGTCGCCGGAACCGCCGGCGCGGACCGCGACAATCGGCCTGTTGTCGTCGCCGCCGGCTGCCGGAGGTCACAAAGAGGAGGTCGTTCCAGGCGAAGGGACTCTGAATCGCATAGCCGCCCATGCGATTCATGCGCCACAGCTCGCTGCCGTCCAGACTGTAGCTGATGGCGACGCCTGGCCCGAGCGTGACCAGTTCCGTGCGCACGCGGTTCTCCCACACGAACGGCGTGGACCATCCCGTCTTCCGCGCCGGTTGCACGGTTCGGGGCGTGCGCCAGAGCTCTTTGCCGGTGCGTGTATCGAAGGCCGCGACGAAGCTCTGCTCCTCGTTGTCGTTCAGGACGAACAGGCGATCCTTGTGCAGCGCAGCGGAGGCGCCGGTGCCCCAGTCACGAGTGGTGGCGTGAGACTTCAGCGGCGTCGCCCACGACGGCTTCCCTTCGAAGTCGTACGCGAACAGGCCGTAGTCGGTCAGATACACATACACGCGCTCGCCGTCCGTCGTCGGCGTCTCGGACGCGAAGCTGTTCTTGCTGTGGCGTCCGCCGGCGGGCCGACCCGTATACATCTGGCGTTCCCACAGCTTCTTTCCGGTCTCGAGGTCGTAGCAGTACAGCATCAGGCTGATGACGATCTCGTCGGGCATCTCGCGATCGCGCTCATAGAGCTTCTTGTTGGCCTCCGCCGCCGAGAGCCCCTGCTTCCGCAGCTCGGCGAGGTATTCGTTGCTGAAGTCGACGCCGAGCGAGGGCTGCTTCATCGGCTTGTCGCTCGTGGCCGCGGTGATGAAGACGCGATTCCCCCACACCACAGGCGAGGACCAGCCGACTCCCGGCACGTCTGCGACCCACTCGACGTTTTCGGTCTTCGACCAGCTGACCGGAAGGTTCGGATTCTCGGAGATCGGATTCGAGCTCGGTCCCCGAAAACGCGGCCAGTGCGCGGCGGGGTCCGCGGTTGTGCGACCGCTCGATTCGCGACGCTGTTCAGCCGTCAGCGTGGACTGCACGAGTGTGGGGGCGATCAGCGGCGCTGCGCCGAGCGCCGCGATGGTTATCAAGAGCTTGCTGCGATGTCGCATGGGATGAATCCGTTTCAGCGTCGGACCGCTGCTCCTAACTCTCGTCGTCGCTACGTTTCTGGGCCGTGCTCGAGACGCCGGTCCTGGCGTGCAGGCATGGCGCGCCTGCAATCATAGCCAACGATCGGCGGGAATGAGAGCGGTGGCGACCGCCACCGCACCTCGGGGTTCGTCGTGCGCCTCTCTCCCATGATCGGTCGCCACCAGAGAGGCGTGGTCATGGCCGTCAGATTCTGACGAATGTCTGCTTACGGCATGTAGACGCGCACCGCGTCGTAGAGGATGGCGCCGAGGTAGAGCGCGCTGAACGTGCCGACCAGCGCCACTTCGATCGGTCGCCGCGACGGACCCGTCAGGCGATACGACGGGCCCCGGTAGCGTTTGGCGAGCGACGCGTGACACCGCTGTCGCACGCGTGCGTCGTGCTGCGGGTCCGGCGCCGCCGCCGGCAGGCGGCTCAGCCTCTCGAGCAGCGAATCGTCGGACGGCGATAGATTCATGTCGTTACCTCGCGCAGCGCGATGCTCACCTGTCCACTTCGTCCGAGCCGCCGCGCCAGGAGCGCACGCGCGCGGTGCAGCCTCTGACGCAGCGTCTCCGCGGTGACGCCGCAGACCGTCGCCGCTTCTGCCGGTGTCAGGCCCTCGATGCCGACCAGGAGCAACACTTCCCGGTGGGTGGCTGGAAGTTCAGCGAGGGCCGCTTCGATCCGGCGTTCGCTTTCGCTGGCGGCTGTCAGTTCGAACGGTGACGACAGCGGCGATGCCGTCGGCCACAGCGCCAGCAGATCCGCGGCGTGCGATTCGTCGAGCGCGCGACACCGGCAATAGCTGAAATACCGGTTGCGCGCCACGGTGAACAGCCAGGGTCCGAGCGTGGTGTCGGGGTGCAGCGACGCCGCGGCGCGGACGAGCCGGAGCCACGTCTCCTCCAGCAAGTCCTCCGCGACGTCGCGGCGCCGGGCGAGGCGGACCAGAAACGTCAGGAGCCGCACATTGTAGGCAGCATGCACGGCGTCGAACGCGCGGCTCTCGCCGGCCCGGAGGCCCTGAACGAGCGCCAGCTCGGACTCCCGGTCCATACACCTATAACCCGCTCCGCCCTCAGGCGTGACGCGTGTCACGCCGCAACCGCCGCCGGGGTTATGCCCACATTACTCCTGCATCGCCGACGACGCGTCGGGCTGAGCGGCGTGCGGGACACGCGAGGGCATGGAGATGGTGTTCTTCGAGACGTTTCGTGAAGCCGGGATCGTGGCCAAGCTCAGTCTGCTCCTGGCGCTCGTGCCACTCGTGGCGGGCGTGGCGTACGCCGTGAGGCCGACCGAGTCGAAGCTGGCGCTGATGCGGCCGCTCTGTCTCGCCGGACTCTTTGCATCGCTTTGCGGCTGTTTCGCCGGGCTGCTGAACGTCTTCCGGTTCGCGGCCACCAGCAACGTCCCCATCAGCTCAGGCGTCGGGTTGGTCGGGCTGTCCGAGTCGCTCGTGACGGTCTTCGTCGGATGCGGATCGCTCACCGTCGCCTGGCTGTGCGTGGCGCTGGGGATGCGGCGACAGGCCTGACGCGCTACTCCGCCCGCAGCGCCAGGCTCGGATCGATGCGCGCGGCGCGCCTCGCCGGAAGATATGCGGCCAGGACGGCGGTCCCGATCAGCACCGCGAGCGCCACCGCATATGTCGTGAGGTCGCGCGGCGTGACACCGAACAGCAGACGATCGGCGAATCGACTCAGCAGGAACGCGGCAGCGGCGCCGGCCGATCGACACGAGCCTCCAAAAAAGCTTCACCAGCGATGGAGCGATGAAGGCCGGACATGAAGAGCTTCATGGTGAAGCTTTCAGGGCCGTAACGCCCTAATCACATCCACGCGTGCCGCGCGTGCGGCCGGCATGAGCGAGGCGAGCACGGCCGCGGCCACCAGGATCGTCGCGGCAGCGGCGATCGTCAGCGGCCCCGGCATCCGGATGTCCTCCAGGATGCTCCCGACAATACGGGCAAGCGCAAAGCCCGCGACGGCGCCAGCGGCAATCCCGGCGCCGGCAATCAGCGCGCCCTCCGCCAGCACGCCGGTCAGCAGCTGACGCGGCTGGGATCCGATCGCCAGCCGGATACCAAATTCGCGTGTGCGCGCGCTCACTGAGAACGCCAGCACGCCGGCGACGCCGACGACGGCAATCGTCAACGCGACGCCGGCGAATCCGCCGAACACGAGAGCGTTCAGCCGATCCGGTGCGAGCACTTCCGCCCGGACGTCCTCGAGCGTCGCGGCCTGCTCGACGGGCTGATCGGCAGAGAGCTCGCGAATGATGCGCGTGATCGGCGGCACGAGACCGTACGGATCCGTCCGCGCGTGAACGAACAGCCGGCCGCCGCCGATTTCCTGTTCGAACGGGTGGTACACCGTCATCGCGGGTCCAGGCACGACGTTCTCATCGTCGACATCGGCGGCGACGCCGACGATGCGCCTGGGGCCCTCGCTGATGCCGGCGAACTTCATGACCGGATCAGTCCATTTCAAGTGACGGTTCACCGCCTCCTGATTCGGAAACAAGCGCTGCGCCACGCTCTGGCTCACGATGACGACCGGCTCGGCGTCGCGTCGATCGGCCTCCGAAAAGTCCCGGCCGGTGATGATCGGCACGCCGAGCGACGCGAAGAACTTCGGGGAGACGGTGCGAAAGCGTGCGCGTGGATCCTCTTCGCCATTCGCTCGTGCGTAGCCCTCGACGGTGAACTGAAATCCCGGGCCGAAAATCCCGGCGTCGCGCCACGGCACGGCCGTCCCTACGGCCACGTGTTCCACATTGGGCAGCTCCGTGATTCGGCGCATCGCCTCTTTGTAGAACGCCGCGGCTTGCTCAGGCTTCAGCTGGAACGACAGCGGCACGTTCAGCGCCAGCACGTTCTGCATGTTGAAGCCGGTCCGCACGGTCTGCAGCGAGAACAAGGTCGTGAGCAGCATTGCGGCGCCGGCCAGCAGCACGAACGACGCCGCGATTTGCGTCATCGCGAAGAAGCGCAGCCGGCGGCTCGTGCCGGACGTGATCCGCGGCGTTCCGCTCGAGAGGCCCAGGCCGTTCGCAGCGTCTGCGGCCGGCAGCCGCGGCACGAACGCGAGCAACACTGCGGCCGCCAGAGCCAGGCTCACGCCCACCCATAACACGCTCGCGTCCACGCTGAGGTCGAGCGCGCGGACCGAGAAGCGCGCGGCGTACCGCGCCAGGATCGCGACCATTGGCTGGGCCAGCGCGACGCCGAGCAAGGCGCCGGCGCCGCAGAGGAGCAGACTCTCGGCGAGCAGCGTCCGTCGCAGGGCGCCATGGCTTGCGCCGAGCGCTGCGCGGATCGCCAGCTAGCCCTCGCGACGGACCGAGCGGGCCAGGATGAGGCTCGCCACGTTCGAGCACGCGATGATGAAGACGAGCGCCGACGCCCCGAGCAAGACCAGCAGCACCGTTCGCGCCGGCGCCGTGATCTGATCGCGCAGCCGCTTCGCCTCGATTCGGAAGTCGGCCTTGGCGGAGTACGCGTCGGGATGCTGCTGGACGACCGACCCGTGCACCGCGCGCAGCTCCGCGGTCGCGGACGTCAGGTCCTCCCCGGGCGCGAGGCGGCCGAAGAGCTCCGTCATCCTGTGCACCCGTCCCGTCACCATCGTCGCGTCGAGATGGTGCGGGCTCGTCACGACGTTCGCGATGATCTGGGTCTCGGCGGGATACGGCACGGACGGTTCGAGGACGCCGACAATGGTGGCCGAGCGATCTCCAAGTCTGATCGCCTTGCCGACCACCGACGCGTCGCTCTTGAGCGACGTCGTCCAGAACCGATGCGTCAGCACTGCCGCGCCGTCGGCTTTTGGACCATCGTCACCCGGTCCGAGCAGGCGGCCCATTACGGGCCGGAGACCCATGACGTCGAAATACGAGCCGCCGACGACGCCGGCACGCACGACCCGCGGTTCGCCCAGTCCGACTATCGTGAAGTCGATGGTGGAGAAATCGCCGAACGCGCCGACGGTCTTCACCCGCGCGCGAAGGTCTTGAATCTCCGGGACCGAGAACGCGGCGTTCTCGACGCCGATCCCGTGCGCGCTCTGCCGGATGTAGATCAGACGATCTTCATCGCGATTGACGAGCGGCCGCAGGAGGACGCCGCGGACGACGGTGAAAATGGCGGCGTTGGCGCCGATCCCAAGCGCAAGCGTCAACACGACGGTAACGACCAGGCCGGGGGTTCGGGAGAGCGAACGCAGAGCGTAACGAAGGTCGGATAAGAGGTTCATGGCAAAATCGTCTGCCTCCTTGTGAGCGGAAACCGCGAGATCGACGACTTCATGACCGTCCCACGCTCGCGCCCAGGGTGCCGAGAAGCTCGTCCAGTTGCGCGAACGTCTCGACCATCGCATCCGCCGCCCCGGTGCCGGCAGCGTCGAGAGCTTCCTTCGAGGAATAGAGCTCGTGCATGACCAGCAGCGTCTTGCCACGCTTTTCCTCGAATGTCACCGTGGTGACAGGCCCACCCTCACCACCTTCCTCGTTGGTCCACACGAGGCGCGAGTGCGGTGTCACGTCGAGGTACGTGCCGAAGAACGCCATAGCATCGGGTTCGAACTCGAGACGGTACTTGCCCCCGACACGAACATCCATCTCACAGGAACGCAGGGACATGCCCATCGACTTCGGTACCCACCACCGCTTGAACAGCTCGGGCTTGGTCCACGCTTCGAACACGATGCGCGCCGGGCCGTTGAAGGTTCGCGTAACAACTAGCTCACGCTCGGACTTCCGCTCCACCGTCGTGCGGTTCTTCATGAGGGTAGGCTCACTCTCTCTTTTTGCGTCCATCGACCGTCTCCTTCCGTTTCAGTTCCTCGACAACCTTGTCCAGCTCGTCGAAGCGTGCGTCCCAGAGCTGGCGGTACCTCTCGATCCATGCCGCCTCTTCCTCCAGTCGGCGCAGGCCAAGCTTGCAGGTCCGCACGCGCCCGACCTTCTCCGTGGTGACGAGCCCCGCCTGCTCCAAGACGCCGACGTGCTTCTTCATGCCCGTGAGGGTCATGTGGAACGTCTCGGCAAGGTCCGTGATCGAAGCGTCTTTACGCCCGAGCCGCTCCAGAACGCCGCGTCGGGTGGCGTCCGAGAGCGCGGCGAACGAGGCATCGAAGCCGGTCCGGATATACTGAACCATGTGGTTCAGTATATAACACACGGATTAGCAGCATGCAAGAGGAGGCTGAGCGCGCGCTGGGTTGCCGGCCGCCTTCACTCCCAAATCGACCTCATTTCGATGCAGATTCGATCGACTCCACGTGCGCATGAGGTCGTTTCGAGATGGGCGCTACGCGCAGCTTCGTTGGGTCGTTCCAGGGCAACGCGGTGTCGCCGAAGTGTCCCCGCGCCCCGAGCCCCGCAACGAACGCGCCGCCGAGATACCGATCCCGTCCAGCCGAATGCGCAAACCACTCCTGTGGTAGTCGCTCTGCGCGCTGGTCCATTTCGTACACCACGTCGAGCGGGACGTCTCGGTTTGGTGCGTAGGCAACCGTGACCCGGCACGTGTCCGCGCCGGTCTGCACGGCGTGGAGCGCGGCGTGCCTCGCGGCATAGGCGCCGGCACGATCGATGTGGCTCAGGTCCTTCCCTGAGAGGGCCCCGCCGCCGATGGCCACCCGCGGACCGTAGTAGTCCACCACGAGCTTGCGCCCGGTCTGCCCGTTGTCCCCGTCGCTCCCGCCATTCAGCAGCACGCCGTTCGGGTTGATGAGCAGTTCGATGTCGTCGAACGGCGTTGTCCACCGGCGGTCGTTCGCGCGCAAAGAGGCGTAGGCATCCCGCAGATCGTCCACGATGCGTGCGGTGAGCTCGATCAGCGCGATGTCCGGCAGCTGCTGAAGCGTGACGAGGATCTGCTCGACCTGCCACTGGTCCGTGCTCTCGCGCAGGCGGACGAGCAGCTTGCCGTCCGGTCCCTGTCCCTTCAGGCGTCCGTTCCGGCAGCTCTGCGCGAGCGCTGCGCCGAGCGCGTGCGCAAGGTAGTGCTCGGGCGGCAGCCAGGCGACTTTCGCGTCGTAACCGGCCCAGCCGATGACAATGCACTGGTCGTTGACGTGATCGGTCCACGTCCGCGGGTCTTCGCGGCGCTGGCACACCGTGTCGTGCACCTGATAGCGATCAGCGACGATGGCGTTGGGCGCGACGTAGCCGATGCGCCGCCCAGTGGCTCGCACGATGTCGGCCAGATCGCGCGCCAACGGCTTACGCGTGGCGATTCCACCGGTGAGGAAGACCTGGTCGCACCAGACGCTCATCTCGACCTGGCAATAGGCGCGGGGATCGGCCTTGTAGCACTCGGCCACGACGGCGTCGGCGACCTGGTCGCAGAACTTGTCCGGATGTCCGGGGAGAACGACTTCGCTCATGCGGATCATGATGGCCACCTCGACAACTGCGTGTAGGGCAAGCCGGCGCGCTGCAGAAGGGCCGCGTTGCCATCGCGCGTGACGATGACGTGGAGGCGTGTGCCGGCGGTGGCGGCCACCTGGGCGGGCGTGAGCGGCTCGATGTAGCCGTCGGTGACGACAATGGCGGCCCGCGGCCGCGTGCGCGCCACGTGCTCGAGCACGCAGCCCATGCTGGTGCCGCCGGTGGTGGCGGCGATGAGCCGGCCCTGCTCGATGCGCGCGGGCGCGACGACGTTGCTGAACGCCCAGAAGGGCCGGCGGATGTAGGCGGCGAGTCGCCCGAGCAGCGCGACGATGACCGGCATCTCGGCGTACATGGAGCCGCTGACGTCGAGATACACGTGGGCCGAGCCGGCGCGGGCCGGGTGTTCAGTGTCCCATCGCGCGTCGGGGAGAAACGGGCTCCACAGCGACCGCAGCGCCGCGCGCCGATCGCCGGGCGAGAGCACGGGCAGCGTGAAGCTGCGCGGCGAGGGTTCGCGGGCGATCGATCGCGGGTCGGGGAGCAGGTGACGCCGCAGCACCGCGTAGGTCTCGCGCCGCCACGTGTCCACGGCGGTGTCGGCGGCGCGCACCTCGCTGCGGTATGCCTCGGCGCCGATGCCTCGTCCCTTCGGGCTGCGGAAGACGCCGGAACCGTTCATGGCCTTCAGTGCAGTGTCGAGCGCGTCTGCCAACGGGCCCGTCAGGGTGGCGGCCTCGGATGTCCCGCCCGCCAGGTGGTCGTGGTCGCCCAGCAGGGAGACGACCGTGCGGTCGTCGCGCTTGACGAGGTCGCGCGCGAGATCGCGAATGTCGTCGGCGACCAGTCGCCCGTCGTAGAGGCCCTTCCACGCGGACAACACGCGCTTTTCCTCGGCGCGCGCGCGCAAGGAACCGCAGAAGATGCGGTTCGTGCGTGCCTGCTCATCGTCGGTTGGCGGGCGCAGCAGCCGTGCAACGCCACGCTCGTCGGCGTAGTAGCGGCTCATCATCCCGCTGTAATCGGGGCCGAGGCTGCGGTGGATGATGGCGTTGATGACCGCGTCGACCGCGAGATGTTCGGGCCGCGTCAGCGCGGTGAACCGCTCGGTGTGCCGCAGCAGCACGTGCAGGAACTCGTGGCAGACCACGGCCTTCACATGCGCTTCGGTGCGGCAGTGCTCGCGGACGAACGCCAGGTTCACGAGCAGGCGCGGCCGCTGCTCGCAGGTGACGGCCAGCGTCGGCACGGTGTCGGTGAACTCCACACGGAGCACCTTCAGCACGGCGCGGATGGCGAGCGGGTTCTCGTCGATCAACTCCCGGTACACGTTGTGAAAGTCTCTGGCGGTCATGCGTAGAACCCTCGTCCGTCGAAGAGCTCGAGTTGGCGCGTGAGGCTGGCGCGGGTCCAGAGCACCGGGCGCCGTGGGTCGTAGCACCACGCGGTGCAGAGCCCGAGGACGAGCGCCTGGTAGAGCGCGTCGATCGCCAGGAGCGAACCAACCGGCGCCGGGCTCGGCGCCGGGTCGGGCCGGCAGATGCACGGCTCGTCAGGCAGGGCGAGCGCTTCGCGCGCCTCCCGCTCGTCCGCGAACCCGCAGGCTTTGAGGAGATCCCGCACGCAGTTGAGCGGGCTGCGCCGCCCGAAGTCGAGCCCGACGCGGAGCACGCGCGGACAGCGCACCGCGCCTTCGTCATGCCCAAGCACCGTGGCCGAGAGGCGTTCTGCTCCGCCCGCGGCTCATTGGGCCGCCGCTGTTGGCGATCCGCTCGTAGCAGATCTTCATCCCAGGCGACGAGCCAGTGCTCGGGCGCCGGCGAGGCGATGTCGGGGGTCATGCGGTCCTCCCTTCGCCGAACACCTGCACCGTCCGGTGAAACTCCTGCTCGAACTCGCGGGGCTTGGCCACGGCGAGGTTGTTGAGGAGGCAGAAGTAGAGCAGTTGCTGGGCACGCTCGCGGCGCGCGGCACCGAGACGCTGGAGCACGGGCGCGTACGCGGCGAGCTCGGGATGCGTGGTGTCCTTCTCCGACAGCCGCTCCTGCCAGCTGATCTCCCCGTTCACCGTGAGGATCGGCTGCGCGAGCCGGCCGAGGTCGTTCACGGCCTCGGCGCCAATCGGCAGGCGTCCTTCGACGGCCGCGGGATAGGCGGCCAGCGCGAACGCGGCGGCGCGCTCTTTCGGCTCGTTCGCCAGCAGTTGCTCGATGGCGAGCGTGCCGGTGTCGGGATCCGGGCACGCCTCCATCAGCAGTTGGGCCTTGCGGTCGAGCGGCCGCTGCAGGTGGAAGTGGTGCAGCCACCGATCCCGGCCCTGCAGCATCGTCGTATCCCAGGCCAGCCGATGGGCGGCGGCAACCTTGTCGGCGTCCGGCGTCGCGCCCCACGCGCGCTGGGGAAGACTCGCGTCGAGCACCGTGCGGAAGAGCGCCTCGCAGGCGCGGCTGCCGAGGGTGTCGGCGGTGAAGCCCTCAACCAATGTGGCCGCCAGGAGTGTCCGTGTGATGAGGCGCGCGCGGCGCGGCGACAGGCGGATGCCACCGTCCCGGAGCGCGGTCGTCACGCCGCACACGTAGTCCACGAGGACGGCGGGGCAGTGGTCCACCTGCACGGCAAAGGCAGACTGCCAGGCCGCCACCGACGCCTTCAGCTGCCCTCCATCGTCCGACCTGACGCCTTCGCCGGCGGGGTTGGCGACGAGTTGCCGGTCGCCGTCGCTCAAGGCGTCCCAGTCGCCCACTTCGAGAATCACCGCGAAGCGATCCGCGAGCGCGGGGTCGAGCGGTTCGGCGCCGAGGTATTCCTCGCCCCCGGACTGATCCGTCGAGCACGGGTTCATCGCCGCCCAGCGGTAGCGCAGCCTGGTGAGGGCGAGTCCCTGGATCTTCCGCTCGTGCACGAGCGAGAACAGACGATTCTGGTGTTCCGGCTTGCAGCGGCTGATCTCGTCGATGAGCACCGACTCCGCCCCCCAGACGGTCGCCGGGGTTTCGAGAAAGCGAACGGACGCCTTCGCGTCGTCGGGGTAGGGAAACCCCACGAGGTCGTCGAAGGAGATCAGGCTCGCGTTGTAGTGTCGATGCTCGAGACCAAGGGCCTCGCTGATCGAATTGAGCAGGAAGGTCTTGCCCGTGCCGCTCCGGCCGATGAGCAGAATCGGGTCACCACTGGTGAGCGCGGCGAGGATGACGGGCTCCTGCGCCTCGAAGCCGTAAGCGCCGAGTGCGGCCAGGCGGCCGCGTGTTCGAGCAGACGTATCGGACATGCTGCACCTCATCGTTCGTGGCAGGACCACCGACTCTGGGCCGGTTGGTGATCGTCATGGGGCCACGTCCCTCGGATCGTCTTGATGAAGGGGGCGCGCAGGGGTGCCCCAGGCGAGCACGTCTCGGCCACCCTGCGGGCGTGAGACATGCGCAGACAACGAATCAACGAGAGCTAGAGATCAAGAACGAGCATTTCGTCGGCGGAGCTGAGGAAGATCGCCAAGTCGAAAAAGGCGGGAACTACACCGGCAGCTATTTGCAGTACGAACATGACGCCTCATCGATCGCGGCTTTACCACCGACTCGAGGCCGGTTGGTGGTCGTCATAGGGCCGCGTCCCTCAGACCGTCGTGATGATTGAATCAATGTATATCAATTCACTGATGTATGACAAGCGAACGTCCGATACGCGGCGTTCTCAGTCACAGCCACGCTTCGAGTATCTAGGTTGCGCCGCGGGCTTTCAGGAAACCCGCGATGTCCGTAAGCGCGTGCTTCGTCGCCCACATTACGGGCGTCTCGCCGTGCGTGTCCTTCGGTGACGGATCGGCGCCGAACTCCAACAGAATCGCCGCACACTCCGTCCGATGGTCCATCGTCCGCCCGCGACTGTCCTTGTGGCACAGCTCGTGGAGCAGCGTCACTCCATCAACCGTTGGGTAATTCGGATCGAGGCCGCCGCGCGTCAGCAACTCGCGCAGCATATCGGGTCGCTCGAGCAGATAGGAGTGGCACCCGCCCGCCTGCGGATGGACTTTGAAACCGGCGTCGAGTAATCGGCGCATCAGCTTGCGCCGGCCGCAGGTCACGACGGCCGTGAAGACACCCCCGCACCCGGCGAGTGCCGTCTCGGGTCGTTCGGTCACGATCCGCATGACCTCGTCGTCCTCGCCCTTCCACACCAGGTCGTACGGATCGAGGAAACCGCCATGCGCCTCGAGCAGTCTTCGGATCTCCGGTGTTTTAGCGGCATAGACGGCGTTGCCGCTGGCGTTGACGAAACCGTTGGGATCGGCGTGATGTTTCAGCAGCAGTTCGACCATCTCCCGGTCGCCACGCCCTGCCGCCGCGTGCAAGGCGGCACCGCGCTCGGACGAATCGGCGTCGGGCCACGTCGGATCCGCGCCGCGTTCCAGCAGCAGGCGGACGATGTCGAGACGGCCGAATTCGGCGGCGGCAGAGAGCGGGCGACGATCGTCGGGGCGCTGCTCGGAGATGCGTGAGGGGGCGGCGTCGAGCATCGACCGCACTTCCGCCAGATCGTTCAACGCGGAAGCGACCGTCAGATCGTACGTCGCACCGCGGCCGATGAGCAGTCGAGCCAGAGGCACGTTGCCGTTGCCGGGCCACACGGGGCGGGCCGGCCGCCAGCGCCTCCACAGCAGCCACATCAGGCCGTTGGCGTAGCAGCGCCATCTTGACAGAGGCGCCTGCCGCGGGCCGCCCCAGATCGCCAGGTCAATGGGCTGTTTATCCTGCGGCGCGTAACCCTCGAACGACCCGACCCCGGCGCCATGAATCGCGTGAATGTCGGCGCCACGATCGAGCAGCACCGTCACCACGTCTGCCGATCCGCCGATGACCGCGCGGTGCAGAGGATGACCGCCAGCGCGGTTGATGTCGTTGACGAGCGATGGCTGCTGATCGAGGAAGGCGCGTACGCGCGCCAGCTCGCCGGCTTCGGCGGCGTCATGGATCGGATGATCCTCGGGCACGGTCGACGGCACGAGCCGTCGCGACGGATCAATCATGTGCGCGGAGTCATATTAGCTGCCGCCATTTCACGAGGTCCAACACTACACGTCGGCAAACTCTCGAGCTTCCTAGCCAATGTTGCTGGAGCGTCGTGTTCGGAAGGCCGGACGCCCGGCGGCACGGCTGGCCCACACTATTCAAGCCGGTGGACGCATAACCCATGTTCTCGGACTTCAGTGCACTGCGCCCGCTAATTAGTCCCCATAAGTCGCCCAGTGGCGAGCGACCCTTCTGACACTGGCGGTCAATAGAAGCGACCGCGCGCGACCGCATGACCGCTGCATGCAGGCGCGGCCAGAGCCTGATTTCAGGTAGCGTTCGAAGCGGACCGCTCTCTGCTCATCCGAGAACTCGATGACGACGTGAAGCAGCCACGGTCGGCGAGATACTGTATGTGGGCAGCGCCCAGTGTTATGGTCGGCCAGCCTCGCGTTCACATCGGATGTCAGGCCAACGTTGGTTACATGGACGTCAATTGGTAATCGGCGGCGCCGCGAGAAACCAATGGCTTCAATCGACAACGAAGTTGCTGCCGAGAAGAGCTCTCGCTCTTGACCTCCGCAAGATTGGCCCCCGATAACGGGTTTTGTTTTGGAGCGCGACTATGACGGCTCAAGAATTTCTCGACCTCTCAACTAAGCTGGCCGCTGACATGAAGAACTGGGTCACGGAGGCTGGTAAGGACGACAGTTTCTCCCCGACCGACTTGGAGACCCTCAGTGCCGCTGCCAATATCGTTGAGCGCGTGACACTACGGGAGGCCGCGACCAAGTCTGAAGTTCCGCCGGATGGTCAGATTCTGTTGTGAGTTGCAGATTGCCGCACGCTGGTCCCTCGTTCTAGGTAACCCTCTAATCACACGTCCGTGAGGCCGATGGATTCCGTTCGCGAACGCATTGTCGACTTCATCGGCCTCCAACCGGTTGCCGAGCCTCCAACGGTTCGCGTCGTCAACCGTGAATCCGAGGACGGCTATGCGCGGCGCCTTGTCCAATACTCGGTGCCAGATGGCGATGTCGTCGATGCGTTCATCTTCGAGCCGGCTGATAAGCGCCCGATGGCCGCCGTGCTCGCGCTGCACCAACACAACAGTCAGTGGGCGATCGGCAAGAGTGAGATTGCCGGCCTCGCAGGAGATCCGCTTCAAGCATTTGGACCTGCGCTCGCTAGGCGTGGCGTCTCGGTCCTTGCGCCGGATGCAATTGGGTTCGAGTCGCGGCTCGGAACAGCCGGCGGGGGCATCGGCCTCGCACCCCCGTTGACCAAGCCAGGCGGTTCCGCTGAAGGCTGGTTGCAGTACGACAACCAGATGGCTCACCGACTTGTTCAAGGTGATTTACTCATTCGAAAAATGGTTACCGACTGCATGGTCGGCATCTCCCTGTTGAAGGGCGCCAGCATAGAAGGAATACCGGTAGGCGTAATCGGTCACTCCCTCGGTGGTGGGCTGGCGCTCTTCGTGGGCGCGCTGGATACGCGAGTTTCGTTCACTTGCTCGAGCGGCGCCGTGGGCTCATACCGCCATAAACTGGCGCGCGGTACTGGTCTCGAGATGTCGTTCGTGATCCCAGGGTTTGCCAGGCAGTTCGATGTGCACGACCTCGTCCGATGTATCGCCCCGCGGAGAGTCCTCGTCGTATCGGCAGAGGATGATGCAGCATCGGCCGATGCGGATCAGGTCGTGAATCAGGCCAAGGCTGCGTTTGAAGTACTGAACTGCGTTGACCATCTGGAGCACCTGCGCGTTCCTGGTGGCCATGCCCTGGACACGGGGCGGTTCGATGCGATCGTCGAGTGGACTTCAGCTCGCTGCGAGTTCGCGGGATGACGGCTTCGCAGTCGCCCGCGGCTCGGAACTCGAAAGAGCACAGCGGAGAAGCTCGCACCCGCCATAACCGATCACGACAAGGGTTTTGTGCAGAAGTAATAGCTTCAGGATTCCTCGGCGAAGCAGAAGAAGCAACTCACCGAAGCGGAGAAGGAGTACAAGTCCAAGCGCAAGCTCGTTCAGGAGCACCAGCCGCCCTTGGCGCGGCGGTCTATTTCTGTTCGGCGAACGTGTTAGCCACTTTTAGCACGAGAGCGGCCGTGTTGGCGTGCGCGATGTTCGACGCCACGGCAACGACGATCCCGTTGTCGCGGCGCGTCATCAGCGACATCACGCTTCCGCCTGCGAGCTCGCCGTTGACGCTGTCTGCATTCGTCGCCAGGGCAAAGCGGACGAGATCGGACGGCGTGGAATAGAACGCCATGTTCCCCGCACAGCACGCCAGGTCGCGCATGTACATCAGTCGTCGTCCACTGCGGGGATCTGTCGTGAAGCCCCGCCAGAATGTTGCCGGCACGTAGAACGTCGCGCGATCGCCCGGCAATGGCTGTCGGGGGCCGCTGATACCAATCGGCCTGAGGATGAGGTCGTGGATGGCCGTGAAGCCTGGGAAGTCCTCTTCCGGCTCCCCGATATGATCCGGGCTCCACTCGGCCGCCGAGTCCGTACCGGTGTTGGTCAGGCCGAGGGACGCGACCGCGGCGGGGGTGACCACCTGTGCCGCAGTGCCGATGTTGAATCGAGTATCGGGTGTCACGGGAGTATGCGTGATGACGTCCCTCCATCCAAACCCTTCGGCCCAGACGATATTCCCGGGGCCGCCGCCGATACCGACCGCGATCGAGACTCCTGGCAGGTTCTGCTCCACGATGGCCGCGCGCACCATCGGCCGCGCGCGATCGACGGCTGCCGCCAATTGTGGCGAGGATGCCGACGCGCTGACCGACGGCACGCCCGGAGCTTGCGCGAAGAGAGGCGCCTCTACTTTGATCGAATGGATGAGAAATGCCGCGAACGCCGCAATGAGAGCGCCGACGGCCACTGCGGTGCGCCCGGCCCAGGTCGGCAGCCGGCTCCGCGCGGTCCTCACGCCGAAGAGGACCGCGGCAAGCATGAGCAGGAATCCGACGACGGCCCCGCCCGGCGGGTCTGAGCTCGCGACGTAAATGCCCATCGCCCCAAAGGCCAGGGCCAGAGCGATGCGGGCGAATGCCTTCCCTGTCATGTGCTACCACTCCCCAAACCGGCGTGAAAACGCGGAAGCCGCTGCCTGGTACCGAGGCCGCGTATTACTTTATAACACAAAGTTCTCTGTGTACAGCACGATTGACTAGCACATGTTGACAGCCGACAGTTATAGCTGTAGGCTGCCAACCGATGGAGCCGAACAAGCGTGACGTCCTGTACGGCACCCTTGGACTCATGGTCCTCAAGACTTTGGAGGCGCTCGGCTCGCTGCACGGCTACCGGATCGCCAGACGGATCGAGCAGATCAGCGGCAATCAACTCGCTCTCAACCAAGGGACGCTCTACCCGGCCCTCCTCAAGCTGGAACAAGCCGGGTGGGTCGCCTCCCGATGGGCCGAGTCCGAGAGCGGGCGCCGCGTGAAGATCTACTCGCTGACGAAGGCCGGTCGCAAACACCTGCGCACGGAGGAAGCGGCGTGGCAGCAGGCGACCGGAATTGTCGGGCGCTTTTTCGAGATTCCAGGGGACACGTGATCAGGCGTCTGCGCGCCCTCCTGCTGCGTGTCTACGGGCTGTTTCGTGCGCGCCAGTTCGACCGCGACCTTCGGCGCGAGATCGCGAGCCATCTCGAAGAGGCCGCCGCCGAGTATCGTCAGCAGGGCCTCTCGTCCACCGACGCGCGGACCGCGGCCCTTCGCAGCTTCGGTGGCGTGGCGCAGACTGAGGAAGCGCACCGCGACGCTCGCTCGTTCGCCTGGCTGGACAACGCGCGACGGGACCTGCACTACGCGTTCCGATCGCTGCGCCGAGCGCCAGGTTTTGCCGTGGCAACCATCGCGACCCTGGCGCTTGGCATCGGCGCAAACGCCACGGTGTTCAGTGCTGTCTACGCGGCGTTGCTGAAGCCAGTGCCGTACGAGCGGCCGGATGAAGTGTTCAGTGTCGAGGTCGTCATACCGGACCGACAGACTCAAATCCAGACTCTGCCGGTTCGAGCGCAGGACTACATGGAGTGGCGCCGCGCGACGACGATCTTTTCCGCGGTCGCCGCGCTGGCGCCGGTCGAGTGGAATCTGGCGGGTGGAAGCGAGCCCCAGCGCGTCGGTGGCGCGCGCGTGTCCGCCAACTTTTTCTCGTTTCTTGGCGTCCCGGTCGCCCACGGTCGGGAGTTCTTGCCCGAGGAGGAGGTGCCGGGCCGCGACGGAGTGGTCGTCATCAGCGACGCGCTGTGGCGGAGTCGCTACGGTGCGAGTCTCGCCGTGCTCAACAGTCGCATCGTCCTGAACGACACCAACTATCTCGTCGTCGGCATCGCGTCGCCTTCACTAGTCGTCCCGGTGGGGACGACGTTCCATCCCCTGCTCACCTTCGCGCCCAGCGTCGACATCTGGCAACCCATTGCACCTACGCCGCGGGATCTGCAAGGGGAGAACTGGAATTACGGACTGCTCGTGCGGGTCCCCGCAGGGCAACGGGCCGACCAAGGCCAGCTCCAACTCCAGACCCTGCTGAATGCGTCGTTGCGCGCGCAGCTCCCCGATCTGAAGATAGAGGTCCAGACCAAGCTGGTCCCGATCCGTGAGATCTACGCCGGCCGGATTCGGTTGGCCCTGCTGCTCGTGTTCGGCGCGGCCGGTCTGTTGCTGCTGGCCGCGTGTGCGAGCACAGCGAATCTCTACCTCGGTCGCATGGCCGGCCGATCCCGGGAGTTTGTTCTGCGGTTGGCGCTTGGCGCCAGCCGCTCGCAGGTGCTCGCGCAGGTGCTCACCGAGAGCGTGTGCCTGGCCCTGATCGCCGGGGTGGGCGGCATCGCTCTCGCCTACGCCGGCACAGGGCTGCTGCTCGCGCAGGGTCCGCGCGACGTCCAGGTGCTCGCTCACGTGCGACCGACCGTTCCGGTGCTCATTCTGTCCGCGCTGACCAGTCTCCTCACCGGGGTCGTCTGCGGCGTGCTGCCGGCGTGGCAGGCCCATCGGAGAGACGCCTGCGGCTTCTTGCAGAAAGGATGGCGCAATGCCGTTGGCGGAGGACATGCGGCGAGAACGAGGCAGGTGTTGGTCGCCATCGAGATCGCCCTGAGCACAGCACTGCTGGCGTCTGCAGCCTTGCTCCTGCACAGCTTCGTCAACGTGATGCAGGCCGATCGCGGATATGCGGTGGAACGCGTGCTGGCGCTCGATCTCGCACCAGGGGGGCAACGATATGCCAGCGACGTCCCACGGATCGCCTACTACCGGGATCTGCTCGACGAGGTGAGGTCCACACCCGGAGTCGTGGCGGCGGGCGCCGTCAACAGAGTTCCGGCGCTTGCACAATCCGGAACCCAGACCATCTACCTGCCGGGCGATGTCGAAACGCCGGAGTTGACGATGCGACGGCCCGTGGCGGGCCTCCGCAGCGCGACGCCGGGGTATTTCGCCGCGAGCGGCACCGCCCTGCGCGCGGGCCGTCCCTTCAATGAACAGGAGAGCACGCCGGTGGCCGTCATCAGCGAGTCGCTCGGCCGCGCGCTGTGGCCAGGGCAAACTCCCCAGGAGATGATCGGCCGCGGCATTGCGCAAGGCGGCGCGGCCAACCCAGTGTGCACGGTGATTGGGGTCGTGGAAGATGCGCGGTCCGGCGATCTCGATCGCGAGCTGCCGCCGCAGCTCTACCGTCCCCATCGCCAGTTGACGATGAGTCGGATGACCGTCGTGGTGCGTACCGCGCAGGATCCGGCAAGCGTCGCGGCCTCCTTGCGCTCCATCGTGCGGCAGCACGATCCGACCGTCCCGATTGTGGCGATACGTACCATGCGAGAGATCGTGTCCGCTTCGCTGGCCCAACGCCGCTTCCAGATGGCGTTGCTGCTGTCGTTCGGCGTGGTGGCGCTCTTGATCGGCGCCGTCGGCGTCTACGGCGTCGTCAACTATTCGGTCGCGCGCCGGACGCGCGACATCGGGTTGCGAATCGCGTTGGGAGCGTTGCCGCAAACGGTCGTGGCCCAGGTCATCTCGGAGGGCATGCGGCCTGTCGTCATTGGTCTCTGCGCCGGCCTGTTGGGCGCCGTCGCGCTCGCGCGAGCACTGCGTCACTTGCTGTTCGGCGTCGGTCCCCTCGATCCCATCGCGCTTGGAGGTGTCGCGCTCCTCCTGGTCATGACTGCCGCGCTCGCCTGCTATCTACCCGCCAAACGAGCGTCGCAACTGGATCCGCTCACTGCGCTCAGGCAAGAGTAGGATCGCACACCATTGTCCTGCGTTCCGGGCAGACGACCGACACCGTCCGGTCCTCACTAGTCGCCCAGTGGCGAGCGACCCTTCTGCCACATGCGGTCAATAGAAACGACCGCGCGCGATCGTATGACAGCTTCATGCAGTACCAGCGGTTCGCCAAATGATGTGGGGTCGCGATTTCAGCCGTTTCGAATCAACGACTTGGAGATGGTGGCCCAGATTTGTCCCAGATGGAACCCACTGACCAGGCCGATCGGTTGATTTGGCTGTCGTTGGCTTTTGGAGGCCCCGTTTTGGTGGCTGACAGGGACAATGGCAGGGACAGGTTCCATCGTACGGTTGGCTCATCGCGCGACTTCGACGCGTCTCGCCCGTCGGCTACAATCTGCGTCGATGAGCGTTGAGTCGCACTTCGCGAAGAAGGATCCCTCGGTGCTCGCGACGTACCGCCGCGTCCTCGATGTCGCCCGGGCACTCGGACCCGTGGCCGAGGAAGCGAAGAAAACCTCGATCCATTTGGTGCGGCATACGGCATTTGCCGGCGTCGCGACCCGACGCTCTTCTCTGGTCCTCACGCTGAAATCAGCAAGTGACATCCGCAGCCCGCGAGTCGAGAAACGCGAACAGACATCCGCGAATCGCTGGCACGTCGCAGTCCGGCTCACTGCTCCAGCGCAAGTGGACCGGCAGGTCACCGCATGGCTGCGAGCTGCGTACGAACTCGCAGGACCATGATCGATTGATGCGCTGAAACGAGAAGCGATGGAAGGCCGCTGGTGTACGCGATCGCTCGCGCGCTGGTGCTTCTCCGCGTCTCGCGGTAGGGTTGTCCATGCCCAAACTACCCCGCCGTCCCACGCTCAAGATGCGGATCCATGTCGGTTCCAGCGAGGTCGACATGAAGGCGGAGGGACGTTCCTTTCGGCCGAGCTGCCGCGCCTGCTCGAAGTGATCACGCGTTCTCACAACACCCAGGTTCAGGCCACCCTTGGCCAGGAGGTCGAGGCGTCCCAGGCCGTTCATGCGGACCTGGCTGACAGCCACGCGCACGGCGCGCGGCTGGAAGGGCAGTGATCGGCCGGCACGCGCTGCTCCGGCGAGAGATAGCTAAACAGATGGCTGGATCGGTCGTCATCTCCTCGCATGCGCGCTCCTTTGAGAGAGGTTGCGGCATGGTAGTACGACGTCGTCGTCCTGTCGATCCGTCAAGCTGGCGATCGGGCTCAACAAGCGTTTACAGCCGACGCCGGCAGATGAGATCATGCGCCGCTGCAGCGTAACGCCTGCGCTAGGTAGCGCGTCCGCCCAAAGGATCTCACGATGAACGTCCAAGATGTGACTCCCATCTTAAACGTCTCGAGCCTTGACGAGAGCTTTGCCTGGTTCCAGCAGCTCGGATGGAAAAAACATTGGGAGCATGGAGATCCACCAACCTTCGGCGCGGTGCTCTCGGGAATGTCAGAAATTTTTCTCTGCCGGGGTGGCCAAGGCGCTCGTGGCGGACCGATGTCGCGTGAGCCCTGGGACAATCAGGCGGTAGCACGTGGATGACGTGGTGGCTGCATTCGCCAGCCGACGTCGATGAAGTCTACGCGCTCGCCTTGAAGCTCGGCATCGTTGCTCCTTGGCCGCCAACCGATATGCCTTGGAACGTGCGCGAATGCCATATCCGGCACCCGGACGGGCACATGATTCGTGTGAGTGCGAGGCTGGAGGACGAGTAATGCACCTGGCCTGCGGGGCACTGCTTACACGCGCCTGAACGTGACGGCGCGGAGATCATGCTGTATCGCTGCCGCGCTAGGAGAAGCCAGAGCGTACTGTGCGACGTCCGGGCTTAGGCGATGTTTTTCAGCAGCCCGCTAGAGTTCGAAATGACGCTTTGCGAAGGCGCGGCCAGAACCTGATTTCAGGTAGCGTTCGAAGCGGACGGCTCTCTGCTCATCCGAGAACTCGATGACGACGTGAAGCAGCCACGGTCGGCGAGATGCCGTGTGTGGGCAGCGCCCGATGTTATGGTCGGCCAGTCTCGCGTTCGCATCGGATGTCAGGCCAACGTAGAACTGGGGAGTTGGAGATGCGTTTCTCAAGACGTAGACGAGACGCTTGATTCCGGCCTAGACTGGGTCGACAGCAAATCACATTCCCGACAACGAACTTGAAAAGGTGTGAGGATTTCGCCGGATCGGCCGGAATGATGGCAGTTTCTGCGATCGATCGCAGCCGAGCAGTCGGCGGTTTCTGCCCGCCTTCGCGGCTACGCCGTTCCGGCGCGGCATCCTTCGCGTGGCTTGCCGCGACAGCCCTCGCGTGGCTTGCCAAGCCGAAGCGCCCTTGGAGCTATGACTGGCTACGAAGGAGGCCCGCCTTCGCGGCTACGCCGCTCCGGCGCGGCAGCCTTCGCGTGGCTTGCCGAGCCGAAGCGTTTTCGGGAGGCGAAGAGGGAAGTCCGCCTCCGCCGCTGCGCGGCTCCGGCGCGACAGCCCTCGCGTGGCTTGCCAAGCCGAAGCGCCCTTGGAGCTATGACTGGCTACGAAGGAGGCCCGCCTTCGCGGCTACGCCGCTCCGGCGCGGCAGCCTTCGCGTGGCTTGCCGAGCCGAAGCGTCTTCGGGAGGCGAAGAGCGAAGTCCGCCTCCGCCGCGGCGCGGCTACGGCGCGACAGCCCTCGCTCGGCTTGCCGAGCCGAAGCTCGGCGAAGCCGAGCGAAGGCTGGTGGCCAAGATTTTCCCCAGATGGAACCGGGTGGCGGATTGGCTTAGGGAGGCGGAGCGCTTTTCGACGACGGCGTTGGTCTGAATCCCACCCTCTCCGCCATCTCTAAATAACTGATTACAAATTGCTTAGTGTCTGCTGCGCTTCCTCGCGTACGAGTTTCGTACGTGACGGTTGCTGCGTTTGTCTCAACTAGATCGTCGTCGTTTCGTGAAAAGAAAGACAGAAGGACAGAAACTCAAACAGTCGATCAGCTGAGAGCATCCGATCGTGATCCGCATCGCATCAACGGCACGGCGCGGTTTCCCGTGCTCATAAACTGCGAGCTGGACCGTCCTCGTCTTCCTCTTCGCCTTACCCCCCCGTCGCCCGTGATGCACTCGACGCGGACGTCGCGCCCCTCGGCATGGGTCGCGCTCCTTGCCCGACAAGACCCGCCACATCTGTGCTCGTAGACGTCGACGCCATATTCACCGGGGCCAAATGGGCATCAGCCTAGCGAGGTCAGAAGGAATGCTTCTCCATCGCCGACAAAACACGGTAGACTTGCCGCGCTGCTGTCATGCAGGGGACAAAAGGAGACCTGAGTATGCCGCTCGTGAGCGTCCTGATGCCTTCCTATCAGCATGCAGAGTACGTGGCTGCCGCCATGCAGAGCGTCCTGGATCAGAGCGTCGACGATCTTGAGCTGCTCGTCATCGACGATGCTTCCACGGACGGGTCGCCCGCGATCATTCAGGACTTCGCGGCGCGCGACGCGCGCGTGCGACCGCTCCTGCAGGAGACGAACCAGGGAATCGCACGGACGTTCAACGTCGGGCTTCGCGAGGCGCGCGGGAAATTCGTCGCGGTTCTCGCCTCGGATGACTTGTGGATGGACCACAAGCTCGAGAAGGAGCTGGCGGTCCTGCGCATGAACGAGGATCTCATCGTCTGGTGCGAAGGCCTCATGGTCGATGGCCAGGGGAACCCCACGGGCGAGCTCGCCGTGAGGGACCACATCAAGAAGTACGCGGCTCATGACGAGACCGAGCCGGACCTCGTAAAGATCGGAAGCGGAAGAATCGAGCATCAAATCCTGCGGGGACGTCTCGTGCTGTTTGCCGGGCTCATCGCTAAGACCGAGGCGGTGCGGGAGTTCGGCTTCGACCCCAACCTGAAGTACATGAACGACGTCAAACTGTCGCTCGATCTGGCCGGACGGTACGACTACTGCTTCATCCCCGAGCCGCTCGTCAAGTATCGGTGGCACGGGGACAATTCCTGCACGTGCAAGGACGTCGACGGCTGGGCCCGCGATGGGGAGGTCTTCCGCGACTACTTCTTGCACTCGTTCGGCACGCGCTATCCGGTGGGCTCGGGGCAACGCAGCTGGGTACTGGGCGTGACGCTGAGCCTGCTGGCCATGAAGCCGGCGCTACGCGCCGATGGCCCATCTGCGGTCGGCCTCGCTGGCCCGACTCACGCGGTCTCGGTGGCGCCACGCGGAGACGGTAGCGGCCTGCTGGGGCTGGTGACCGACCTGATACGTGACCCGAAACTCGTCGACATGTTCGACGCCGAATCGGGCACCTCGGCTGAGGTCACGCGGTTCTTCGACCGGTACGGCGTCAGCGGCAAAGACCGTGAAGCGTTGCTGGCGATCGACATGGGACGCTCCGAGACCATCGGGCTACTTGAGAGCCGCCTGCACGCGGAGGCTAGCCAGGCGATTATGAAGCTGTGGCTGACTGCACCCACCGAACCTGGGGTGGCCACGGACTTTGTGGGCCCTGCATGACGGCGCCGGTCTCGGTTCCTCTCGACGATCACACGGCCCGTGGCGGCGACGTTGACGGCACGGGCCGCACCGATCCAAGCGAGGTGTTCGGCCGCTCCACCGCCTTCTACGACCTCCTGCACGAACTGCAAGGCAAGGACTACGAGACAGAAGCCGCCACCATCGAGTCCCTCGTTCGGGTGCACAAGCGGAGCGATGGGGCGACGCTATTGGACGTCGCGTGCGGCACCGGTGTGCATCTCCACTACTTAAAGAAAGCCTTCGACGTCGAGGGCCTGGATTCTAGCGCCGACATGCTGGCGCTCGCCCGCAAGCGGGTACCAGGCGTCGCTTTGCACCTCGGGGACATGGCGGACTTCGATGTCGGCCACCGGTTCGACGTCGTGACTTGCATGTTCAGCTCGATCGCCTACGTGCGGACGGCCGAGAAGTTGCAGGCGACGGTCTGTAACTTCGCCCGACACCTGAAGCCGGGCGGCGTGCTGATCGTTGAACCGTGGTATCCGCCGGAACGGTACACGCCCGACACGGTTCACTTCAAGCACATCGACCGATCCGAGACCAAGCTCGCGAGAGTCAACGTGACGCGGCTCGAGGGCGATCTCTCGGTCGTGTACTTCCACTACCTGGTCGCCGACCGGGACCGCGTCGAGTACTTTTGGGAACGGCACGCGCTCGGGCTCTTTTCGCACGAGGACTACGTCGAGGCCTTTCGGAGGGGCAACCTAACACTGGCGCGGGTCGATGCTGGGCCCGCGGACCGAGGGCTCTACGTTGGCACGCGAGAATTCGAATAGGCAACTTCAGCGGAGCAGGCCGTCGTGGGGGCCGCGAAGTCTGAAACCGCCTCGGCTGCTCGAGTTCCCGACCTTCTGCGACGCGCGCGGAGCCCTTACGGCCGTCGAGTCCGATCGGGACATCCCGTTCGCGATCAAGCGCGTGTACTATCTCCACGATCTTCCCAAGAACGCCCTTCGTGGTGGGCACGTCCATCTGGTGGAAGAGGAAGTCCTCATTCCCATACACGGCCAGTTCACGCTGGTGCTCGATGACGGATTCGAGCGCGAAGCGGTGCGCCTGTCACGCGCGTCGACGGGCTTCTACGTTCCCACGATGATCTGGCACGAGTTGCGCGACTTCACATCCGACGCTGCATGCATGGTCCTGGCGTCCGGGCACTACGACGAGAGCGACTACTGCTCGATCTACGAGGAGTTCCTGGAGCTTGTGCGCGCGGCCGCGCCCGATGGGGATTGGGGTGGCTGAGCACGCGGCGGGAGTCAACGCGATGGCGCAGGCGGCCGTCCCAGAAGTGCCATTTTTCGAGGCGCGGTCGACGTATGTCGAGCTCAGGGACGAGTTGGATCGAGCCTACCGCCGGATCATGGAGTCCGGCCGCTACATCCTCGGCGAAGAAGTCGCCGCCTTCGAGGAGGAGTTCGCCCGGTACTGCGGCGCGGCGCACGCGGTGGCCGTGGATTCGGGCCTCGACGCTCTGAAGCTCGCCCTCGATGCATGTGGAGTCGGGCCAGGCGACGAAGTGATCGTTCCCACGAACACGTTCATCGGGACTTGGCTCGCCGTATCGCACACAGGGGCCACGCCCGTCCCGGTAGAGCCCGATCCACGGACACACAATCTTGATCCGGAGCGGGTGGCACGAGCCATCCGACCGAGCACCCGCGCTATCGTCCCCGTGCACCTCTACGGCCACCCAGCGGATATGCCTGCGTTGCTCGGCGTCGCGGCGCACCACGGTTTGAAGGTGATAGAGGACGCGGCCCAGGCGCACGGGGCCAGCCTTGGCGGACGCAGAACCGGGACGTTCGGCGATGCCGCGGCGTTCAGCTTCTATCCGACGAAGAACCTGGGCGCCTTCGGGGACGGGGGCGCGGTTGTTACCCGCCATGCCGACGTAGCCGAGCGTGTGCGGTCTCTCCGCAACTACGGCTCGACGAGGAAACACTGGCACGAGATTCCAGGCTTCAACTCCCGCCTCGATCCGCTGCAGGCCGCGTTCCTCCGCGTGAAGCTCGCACGCCTGGATGCCTGGAACGAACGGCGCGGGGTGCTCGCGCGTTTCTATCTCAATCGGCTGGGGGGGGTCGACGACCTCGTGCTGCCCGAGATTCCCGAGGACTCCGCGCCAGTCTGGCATCTTTTCGTGGTCCGGCACGCTCGGCGTGATGCGATGCGCGACCACCTAGCCCGCCAGGGTATCGAAACCGCCGTTCACTACCCCATCCCCCCGCACCTGAGTCCTTGTTACGCCACGCTCGGTTGGAAGCGCGGCGACTTCGGTATTGCCGAGGAGCTGGCGGATACCGTGCTGAGCCTGCCCATGGGTCCCCACGTGGCCGCCACCGACGCCGAGCTCGTCGTCTCCGCCTTTGCCGGACGATAGGACGACGTTCGGCGAGAGCCCGATGGATCGTGTGCTGTCCCTCGCCAGAATCCTCACGGACCACTGTGCAGGATCTCGGGAACCTTCAGTACGTGACGTGGCGAACACGATCTCACGAACCACCAGGCGCTCGCACACGCGGCGGCAGAAACCGGCGCGAACCGACGCGTCGCACGCTGCCCGCCAACTCCTTTCGCGACGGGTGACGTAATTGTCGCTGCGCACGCCAGCCGATCGGTCGACAGCGCCCGTCAGGCTGCGCGGCGTTCGTAGCGATGGTGCAGTCCGCCGACTTCCGAGAACGCGACGACTTCGCCTTCTGCGATGGCTTGACGCCGTCGCGGAATGGGCGCGTCTTTCTTCAGCGAGAGATGCGTGCGGGAGCCGTGGTAGTAGGTGAGATACGCCGTCAAGACGCGACGGAGGTGTCGCTCGCTGAGCACAATCACGTGGTCCAGACATTCCCGCCGGATGGATCCGATCAGCCTCTCCGCGTAGGGATTCTGCCACGGGCTGGACGGACTCGACAGGACTTCAGCGATGTCCATCCCTTTGATTCTGCGCTCGGAACGTGTCGCCATAGATGGCGTCACGATCTCTCAACAGCCAGCGTGGGGCACGGTCCTCCGGAAACGCTTCGATCATCTGTTGCGCCGTCCACGCCGCCGTCGGATGCTCGGTGACGTTCACGTGGACGATCCGCCGGCGCTGATGCATCAGCACGACGAAGACGAACAGGACACGACCCGTCAACGTCGGGACGGTGAAGAAATCGATCGAGGCCAGCGTGCCGACATGATTCGTCAGAAAGGTGCGCCACGTCTGGGACGGTGGGCGACGCGGTCGCCGCACGAGCCGGGAAATGGTCCGCTCCGAGACGTCGACGCCCAATTTGCCCAACTCGCCGTGGATCCGAGGCGCTCCCCAGAGCGGATTCGCCGTGGCCATCTGGCTCACCAGCGTACGAATGGCGGTGGCCGTCGCCGGACGGCCTGGACCGACACGCGCCGAGTGCCGCGTCCATCGCCGGCGGAGCCACTCGCGGTGCCATCGCACCACGGTGTCGGGCCGGACGAGCACGAGCGACGCGCGCCAGTGCCGCCAGCGCGCGGACGAAAACAAGGATGGTTTCCAGCACGCGTCAATTCTCGCGGCCTGCGAGGAGCGAAGCAACCCACCCCGCGGCCGGCTCTGATTTTGGCGAAGGA
>CAVRWQ010000003.1:0-877524 GCA_963724955.1 uncultured Acidobacteriota bacterium | reverse complement strand
CCTTCCCAGCCGCCATCGACGTGCACCGATTGGCCCGTCAGATAACTGGCGTCGTCCGACGCAAAGAACGCCACGACGTGCCCGACTTCACGCGGCTGTCCAGCGCGGCCGAGAGAAATCTGCGCCAGCACCACGGGCAGGATGTCGGGCGACTTCATGACCCACTCGGTCATGTCGGTGTCGATGAGGCCGGGGTGCACGCAATTCACGCGGATGCCGAGCGGCGTCATCTCCGCCGACATGTTTCGGGTGAGCGCTTCGAGGCCCAGCTTCGTCGGCGCATAGTGCGTGCGGCCCGGCAGCACTTTCGCGGCCTGGATCGATCCGATGTTCACGATGCTGCCGGTCCGCTTCTCCGCGATCAGGCGCCGGCAGACGACTTGCGAGCACAGCCAGTTGCCGCGGAGGTTGACATCGGTCAAACGCGTCCACTGGTCGTCGGTCAGGTCGAGAAACGGCACGATCGTTTCGATTCCCGCATTGTTGACGAGAATGTCGATCGGCCCCAGTTCGCGCCACACCTTGTCGACCATGCCTTCGACGTCTTTCCGTTTGGCCACGTCACCTTGCACGGTCAACGCCCGCCGGCCTCGCGATTGCACCCATTTCGCCACGTCCTCGGCCTTCTCGGCGCTGCCGATGTAATTGACGGCCACGTGCGCGCCCTCTTCCGCGAACACTTCCGCGATCCCGCGTCCAATGCCACGACTGGCGCCCAGTGACGAGCGCCACTTTGTCCTTCAATCTCACGACACTGTCTCCTTCCGTTCCATGCGCCCGCGTTCCAGCAGCCACGCGACCGACTCCTGCACGGCGGCGAGCGAAGAGTATCGCGGTGTGTAGCCGAGTCTGAGACTGGCCTTCTCCATGCTGCAATTCGATGAATGCCGAAGGTGGTCGAGCGTGATGGCGGCATCGCGGTCGGTCACGTCGCGCCGCCAGTCGTCGTAGGCCAGGAACGTGAGGCTCGCGGGCACACCGAACCATTCGGCCATGCGCTCCGCGTAGCCGCGCAAGGTCATCGCACGCGGCGAGACGACGTGAAAGGACTCGCCAATCGACGCGTCCGGCTGCGACAGCGCGAGCGCGAATGCCTGCGCGACGTCGTCGACGTGCACGTGGTGCAGCGTCTCCATGCCGAGATTGGGCAGCCGCACGTCGCGTCCGGCGGCGAGGTCGTCGAACACTTGGACATTGAAATTGCCGGCGGGATTGATCGGCGCCCATCCCGGTCCGACCAGATGTCCGGGGTGCAGGACCGTCGCGGCAACCCGTCCGGCCCGAGTTTCATCCATCAGATACCGTTCGATGGCCGCCTTGCGGCAGCCGTATTCGCCAAACGGCCGACGAGGCTCATCCTCGGTCGTCGGCACCTCGACGCCGGGCCCGTGAACCCAGATCGTCCCGCAGTGGACGAGCCACGTGCCGGCGCCGGTGAGCGCTTTGACAAGCTGAACCGCGCTGTCGAGTGTGTAGCACGTCAGATCAATGACGACGTCAGCTCCAAGCGAGGCGATCGTCAGGCCAAATCGCCCGTGCGATTCTTCGGCCGATCGATCGATGATCGCGTGTTCGACGAGTGACCAGGCCGAATGGTCCGTATAGGGGGTGCGCTGGTGGCGTGAGACGCAGACCACCCGATGGCCCGCGTCGAGGAGGCGGGGTACGAGAAACGACCCGATGTGACCGGTGCCGCCGATGACAGCGATGAAGGCCAAGACCGCGGGCAGGCTACCATGAGCGGCCTCGCGCAGGAAAGCAGTAATCGATTATCAATTATGGAGATAATTGACGCGTCGTTTAGGAACCGGACCATGGAAAACTACATCTCAGGCGAGTGGCAGCGATCGGCGGCGTCGGACACCCTGCTTCTACTCAACCCCGCGACCGGCGAGGAACTGGGTCGAACCCCGCTCTCGCCCGCGGCCGACGTCGGTACGGCGGTCGACGCGGCCGCCCGCGCGTTTCCGGCGTGGCGCCGTGTGCCCGTCACCGAGCGCATTCAGTTCCTCTTCAAGCTGAAGCCGCTGCTCGAACAACAGTTCGAGGAGTTCGCCCGGACGATCACCCTCGAATGCGGCAAGACCCTCGCCGAATCGCGGGGCGAAATACGACGGGCGATAGAAAACGTCGAGGTCGCCTGCGGCGCACCGACGATGATCCAGGGCTACAACTCCGAGGACATCGCCGTGGGCATCGACGAGACGATGATCAGGCAGCCGCTGGGCGTCTGCGCGATCATCGCACCCTTCAATTTTCCGGCGATGATCCCGTTCTGGTTCCTGCCGTACGCGCTGGCCGCCGGCAACACGGTCGTCATCAAACCCTCCGAGCGAGTGCCGTTGACGATGCAGCGCGTGTTTCAGTTGCTGGATTCGCTCGGCCTGCCGAAGGGCGTGGTCAATCTCGTCAACGGCGGGCGCGCGGCGGTCGATGCGCTGCTCGATCATCCCACCGTGCGCGCCGTCAGTTTCGTCGGATCGAGCGCCGTCGCCCGCCACGTCTACGCGCGCGCCGCGCTCAGCGGCAAGCGCGTCCAGGCGCAGGGCGGCGCCAAGAACCCCGTCGTGCTCCTGCCGGATGCGGATGTGGCGTCAAGCGCGGAAATCGTCGCCGACAGCGCGTTCGGCTGTGCGGGCCAACGCTGCCTGGCGGCGGCGGTCGCCATTACCGTAGGCAGCGCCGCCAAGCCGTTTACGGCGGCTCTTCAGGAGTACGCGGAGCAGCGCGTCACCGGCAACGGCCTGGACGCGAGCGTCCAGATGGGCCCAGTGATCACGGCGGAGAGCCGCGCGCGGATCGAAGCGATCATCGGCCGCGCGGTCGAGCAAGGCGCGCGCGCGGTGGTTGATGGCCGTCATCCGTCGATCCCCGAGTTGCCGCACGGCAACTTCATCCGGCCGACGATTCTCGAAGGTCTGCCGCTTTCGAGCGACATTGCCCGCACGGAGATTTTCGGGCCCGTGCTGTCGATCCACCACGTCGATGATCTCGACGCCGCGCTGGCGCTGGTCAACTCCGGCGCCTACGGCAATCAGGCGTCGCTGTTCACGTCCAGCGGCGCGAACGCGCGAAGATTCACGTACGAAGCCGAGGTAGGTAACGTCGGCATCAACGTCGGCGTGGCCGCACCGATGGCATTCTTCCCGTTCAGCGGCGCGCGCGAGAGCTTTTTCGGCGACCTGCACGGCCAGGGCCGCGACGCGTTCGAATTCTTCACGCAGGAAAAAGTCGTCGTCGAACGCTGGCCGCAGGCGTGGACGCGACGATTCTGAGTCACGGGCTACCGCTTCGGCAACGTGAACGCGACATAGCCACTCGGCAGGGCCTCGCCCGGCGTCGGTGCTCCTTGCGCCGCGCCCGCTCCACCGCGTCCCGCGACGGGGATGCCGACCGGGACCAGCAAATACACGCGGCCATCCAGCTCGTAGAGAATAGGCGACCCGCGCGTGCCAATGCCCCCGCCGAGCTTCGCCATCCACAGCACTCGCCCCGTGTCGGTGTCGTACGCGCGGATGTGGCCGTCGCCGCCGATTCCGAACAGCAACCCGCTGGCCGTGACGATCACACTGTTGCGCATTTGGGGAATGCCGGTGCCGGTCAACCCGTCAGCCGCCAGGGACGGATCGTCGCCGAATCCGACCTGCCAGCGAATTGTCGGTCTGTTCAGGTCGTACGCGGTAATCGTCGTGTACGGCGGCTTCATCAGATTGCCGATCGTTCCGTACGCGCCATTGATTGAGTACTGCTCGTACTGCGGCACGCCGTCCGGGTAAGTTGGCGGTGCACCGCGGCGGCCGAACGGCCCACCCGGACGCTCTTTGGCACTGCCAGTCCCCACGACGAGCTCCGGTGGAGGTGCAAATTCCGCGGGGCCTGCGCCGCGTCCCCCGGCGCCGCGTCCACCGCGGCCGAGCGGCGGCGACAGCACGTACGTCATGAGCTGCGTGAGCTCCTCCGCGCTCAAATGCGCAAATGGCGGCATCTGGCCCCGGCCGTTAGTGATCAGCTCGCGGAGGGTGTCGGCATCCAGTCGGCCTGGGACCGTCAGGAGCGTCGAGCCGGTCGGTGTGCCGGCGCGATCGACTCCGTGGCATTGCTGGCAGTAGCGCTGATAGACCGCCTGTCCAGGCGATGCGCCCGGCCCGCCTCCGCGTGCCGGGCCTTCCCCTGGTTTGTAAAGCCGCAACACCGCAGGATTGTTCTGACCGACCACGTAGACCCGTCCGGTCGTCGGCTCGGCCGTTGTGGTGCCGAACAGCGCGCCGCCGTTGTTGCCCGGGATGTGGACCGTCCACTCCGTGCTGATTGGCGTGAACAATCCAACATTCTTCGCCGTGGCCAGCCGTTCGAGCAGCTGTTGTCGAGCCGCCGGGGCGACGTTCGAGAGCGAGCTCACATCGTCGATAGAAAATGATTGACGCGCGAACGGCGGCGGGTTGGTCGGAAACGGCTGCGTCGGCCAATACTCTTCGCCGGGCATGTCGCCCTTGGGGACCGGTCGTTCCTCGATCGGCCAGATCGGCGTGCCGGTGACGCGATCGAACACGTACAGGAAGCCCGTCTTGCCGGCGAGCGCCACGACATCGACGTTCCTGCCGTTGTGTCTGATCGTGGTCAACTGCGGCGCGGCGTTGTTGTCGAAATCCCACAGGTCGTGGTGCGTCGTCTGGAAGTGCCACAGCCGCTTGCCGGTGCGCGCGTCGAGCGCGATCAGGCAGTCGGAAAACAGATTGGCGCCGTGCCGATCCGCGCCATAGAAGTCGTAGGTTGGCGATCCGGTCGGGAATATAGGCGATGCCGCGCTTTACGTCGATCGTCAGCTCGCCCCAGGCGTTCGTGCCGCCGACGTATTTCCACGCGTCTTTGGGCCAGGTTTCGTAGCCGAACTCCCCCGGATGCGGCACGGTGTGGAACTGCCAGACCAGCTTGCCCGTGATCACGTCGTACGCGCGCAGGTCGCCCGGCGGCGACATGTAGCCTTCACCTGGGGCCGAGCCGAGCAGAATGAGGTTCTCGAACACCTGGCCGGGCGTGCCCGACTGGACCCTGCCGATCGTCGCCGGATCGCGACCCAGTCCTTCGCGGAGATCGACCACGCCGCCCGTGCCGAACGTCATGATCGACTTGCCGGTCGAGGCGTCGATCTCCTGCAGATAGTCGTTCATGCTGAAGATCAGGCGGCGATCGCGCCCATCGGGGCTCTCCCAATAGTCCATGCCACGCGTCGTCATGCCCTGCAGGCCGTCGTGGATCCAGAGTTCCTTTCCCGTCCTGGCGTCGAGGGCGACGAGCGCGCCGTTGCGTCGCCGGCCGTAGACAATGCCATGCGCCATCATCGGGTGAAACACGGCTTCGCCGTGTGGATACACCCAGGCGACCTGCAGCGACCGCACGTTGTTCTTGTCGATCTGCTTCGAATTGAAGAACCGCGAGGCCTCCGCGCTGCCGGCGTACCCGATCCATGGCTTTTCGTCCGGCGCACGCTGGCCGGCGAGCGCGACGTATCCGGCGGCCGCCGCGGAGACGAAAACCGCAACCAACCGGCGAGTGATCAGGAGGCGAGGGCGATGAGACGTCATCGTGAGGCTCCCGAGGAACGTCCGCGATTACTTCGGCTTCGACGCCGTTCGTGGCTTGCCGAAGAAGACGAACGCGCCGAGCTCAGTGCCCGTGATGATGTCGTTCGTGCCGTCCTTGTTCAGATCGATGGCGACCAGCTGAGATCCGGCGCCCGACGCATTGTGGACGAGCTCAGGCACGAACTCGGCGCCGCCGGGCGCGGCCTTCTTGCGGACCGTTTTGTAGACGTAGAGCACCGGCGCGCCAAGCGGATCGGGATCGGTGGTGCTCTCCTGATGCGAGAAGAACCGCTTGCCGACGACGAAGTCGGAGAGGCCGTCGCCGTCCATGTCGGCACACGTCGATCCGTGCGGTTCAGAGAACGTCACGCCGCCGGCGTTCTTCGAAGCGAAGTCATCCGAGATCATGTGTCGCACGAAGCTGATCGTCTTCGAGGCATCGCGCTTCTGCTCGAACCATGCGAGCCCGAACCCGTGGGCCTGGAGCGCCGTGACGACATCGCTGAGGCCGTCGCCGTTGACGTCGTACACACACATCTCCGCGCCGCCGGCCGAACCACGGCCGTTCGATCGGCCGAACGGCTGCGGGTGGTATTTCCACGTCGGCGTATCCGCCTTCCCCGGGTGTTCCCACCAGCCGTAGGGGTTGAGAAGGTCGGGCAGCTTGTCGCCGTTGATGTCGCCCGCGCCAATCCCATGCGCGATGTAGGTGCCCGGCTCGCCGACCTGCGTCGAGAGCCACGGGCCTGTGGGATTGGCAGGGTCCGGCTTCGCCCAGCGAATGGCGCCGCCGCCCATGTACACCAGATCGCGCTGTCCGTCGCCGTCGATGTCCTTCATCACCGACACTTCGGCAACGGTCGGCCCGGGCGGAATGACGTTACGGTAGGCGTCCCAGCGCCGCGGTTCGCCCTTCGGATTGACATAGAGAATCGTGTTGGATGTCGATGCCAGAAGCACATCGGCCCAGCCATCGCCGGTAAAGTCGGCGGCAAATTCGAGCCAGTTCGATGAGAAATCGACGCCCGGCCGCGTCGCGAGCGCAAGATAGAACTCGCGCTTCTTCGTGAAGTCGGGCCCCATCCAGATGAATGGACCCGACGCGACGTCCATGTGGCCGTCGCGATTGAAGTCGGCGGCCGCTGATGCGAAGGAGTAGTAGAAGGGCGTCAATTGCATCTTGCGGTAATTCGGCGACACGTGTTCCGCGACGACGTGTTTGACGCTGAGATCCCGATAGGACACGTCGCGGAAGCGCACCTCGCCGGCGCCGCCGACATGCAGCGCGATCGGCCCGAATGTGCCAACTTCCTCGTCGGCCGCGCCACCGCCTCCGCCACCGCCCTTGTTCACCCACTGCCGCAGGATGTTGGCGTCGATGACGACATGCACGTCATTCCAGTCGTTCGGTTTGTAGGCGGTGGGCTCCGCCATGTTCGGCAGTTCCGCGCCGGACGGCAGCGTGCCGCGGCCGCGCCCCAATCCCGCGCCGCCGGCGCCCGCCGCACGCCCTGCTGGCGGTCCTCCAGGAGGACCGGCTGGTGCGCCACCGCGCGCGCCGCGGGCGGCCGCCGTCGCCGCCGCTTCGGCCGCGGTCGGCGCCACGCGCATCAGCCCGCCGCCCGATCGGAGGCGCTCGCGGGTCAGTTCCTTGCCGTTCGCGTCCAAGGTGACGGCGTACGCGCCTTGCTCACCGTCGCTCAGGGAAACGTAGACACCCTTCGTGCCGCTGGGCGTTTTCTCGGCCCGCAGCAAGAGGCCGGTCTTGGCGCCCGATGGCATTTGGAAATCGAATCCGACCTCGACGTCCTGAAAGGACTTGTCGAGAATCAACCAGCCGCCGGCCGGCGATTGCGGGGTGCCGATGATCTCGCCGTTGAGCGCCCGGAAACTCGCCTCGCCGAGCACGCGCCAGCCTGTCAGCGTGTTGCCCTTGAACGTCCAGTCCGGCACAAACATCGCGCGGTCGCCCTGCACCGGAGCCAAGGCGAATGTCACGATGGTCACGCCAATCAACGCATGACGAGACATAAAGGTAGCCCCCGCTCGCTCCGGGCAGACGTCGGCTCTGCGCCCGTGCCAGGTGACTATAATCGATAATCGGTTATTCGGTGCCGACTAGTGTCCGCGACGCTGGCCAGTGCACCATGGGCAGTCCGGCGATGGGCGCGCGAAAGAACGGAATCCGCCGGCCTTTGAGCGACCCGATGTATAGGGTGCGAAGATCGGGACCGCCGAAGGTGACACTGGCCATCCAGGGCGCGACGCCGCGCCCAGTGGCGAACAGAACGTCCGCTGTCACGTGATTGGCCAGGAACGCGCGCTCAAGGGCGTCCACCTTTTCAGGATCGCCCTCGTCGAGCAGGACCCGCAAATCGCCTTCCGGTGTGAGGACGAACAGCTTGTCCGAGTACACCAACGTACCCCAGAGATTGCCGAAGCTGTCGAACGCGATGCCGTCTGGCCACGCGCCCTTCCCGAGCCGGGTCGGACCGAAGATCTCGCGACTGCAGACATTGCCGTGGTCGTCGATCCGGAGCCGAGTGATGCAGCCGCCCGTGGTTTCGACGACGTAGAGAAACTCTTCGTTGGCGTCGAATCGGATCTCGTTCGTGAATCGGAAGCCATCGGCCACGATGCGAAAGGCCCCGCGCTCGTAGCGCGCCAGATAACCATCCGAAAGATCCGTGCGGAGCGCCTGCATCCAGTTCTTGACGCGCGTTGACACGGTGATCCAGATCCGATTCTGCGAATCGCGCAGCACGAAATTGACTTTGCCGATGGCCTGGCCGTCGATGCGGTCGGCGAGCACGTGCGACCGCCCGTCCCGCGTCATCAGCTCGAGGCAGTCCGTGCCGAAATTGGAAATCAGAAAGTTGCCGTCCTGGTCGAACGCGAGTCCGTTGGGGAGCGTGCCTTCGAGATATCGGGACGCCTCGGTGCCGGCGCCTTCGAACTGGCCGGACGCGCGTTGCGTCACGATCTCCTGAGAGCCATCGGGCGCCAATCGCACCACGCCGCCCCGGGCATCGGCCGACCACAAGGTGCCGTCTGGTTCGGCCAGGATGCATTCGGGCCGCTGCAGATCGCACCCGACATAGTCGAGCGAGTCGCGGTCGATCCCGAAATCGAGAATCGGATTAGGCTGCAGTGCCTGTCTCATCCGACTGACTCCTGAATCATATATGAGCCCCGACTCTAGCAAGCCCCGACGAGCCATGGCAAGCGTCCGACTCCGGCTTTCGTCTTCAGCGGATTCATGTTAGCCTGTCGCTCGATTATCGATTGCGCGCCGTCTTCCGCGCAAGTTGGCTATCACGTGAACCCCCGCTCAGCGACGTTCCCCCATCGCACGCTGCGGACGCCCGGTGCCACCACCGAGTACCTCCTTCGCCGCGGCATGCTGCTGTTGCTGGCGGTCAAGGACTCCGATGTCCGGCGACGGTGCGCCGAGCAGTGCAAAGACGCGGTCGACAAGAGCCTGCATGCGGGTGGCGCCTTCTCAGCGACGATCCCCCTGGTCACGCTGTACTACGGCGGATTCATCAACATCGACGTCGTCGATCCGACCCGCCGGGGTCAGGACCTGTTCGTGCTCAGCAAGGGGCACGCGGTGGCGGCGCTTGCGGCCATCTATGCCGAGTTGGGCTACTTCGACGCCTCCGTGCTGTGCAACTCGCGGTCGTACCGCAGCATCTTGAACGGCCACCCGGGTCCGCTGCTGCCGGGCGTCCACGTGGCCACCGGTCCGATGGGGCAGGGGCTCGGCGTCGCGCAAGGCTTGGCGATTGCGGGGCGCGCCGCACCGCGCTTTGACGTCTACTGCCTGACAGGCGATGGCGAACTGCAGGAGGGTCCGATCTGGGAAGCCGTGATGTACGCCGGCCAAAAGCATCTCGACAACCTGTGCGTGATGGTCGATCGCAACAACGGGCAGCTCGATCTCGCGAACCGGATGGTCTTTCCGATGCCCGAGCTCGAGCGCGTGTTTGAAGCGTTCGATTGGCGCGTCCATCGCGTCGATGCGACTCAATATGACGGCCTGTACACCGCGCTCGAGGAATTCCGCTACGGGCCGCGCAACGGCAAGCCGACCGCGATCATCTGTCACGCGACGAAAGGACACGGCGCGCTCTCGGATTTCCTGAACAAGCACAAGGTGACGGTCCCAGACGCCATCATCGAGCAGGAACTCGCGTTGCAGGCGACGCTGCGAGAAGAACGTGTCTTGGATTTTCTGCGGTTCCATCGCTCACTGGCCGATCAACCCGACGGCCATGCCCTTCAGGACGCGCTGCTGGCCGCCGCCCACGCCATGAACCTGGACACTGGGCGGACGGTGGACGGAGACCTCGCGCTGCGGTCAAACGATCGGGCCCGTGCTGACGATGCGCGCCCCACATCGCGACAAGCGCATCGAGTACGACGCGGATCTGTTGCCGAAACTGGATCCCTCCAAGCAGTATGCCGCGAGCGACATCGTGACCGCCGCGATGAAAGTGTTCGCGCGGGACCCGCGCGTCGTCTCCGTCGATGCCGACCTGGCGACGACGAGCGGTCTAGAAGCCGGTGTGGCGGCGGTCGACCAACGCCGCGCGTTCAACGTCGGCGTCGCTGAGGCCAACATGCTGCTCATCGGCGAGGCGTTTGCGGCGCTGGGGCATCAGACCTGGGTCAGTACGTTCTGTCCGTTCTACGACTGGAAGGTCATGCGACGCGTCGCCGTTGGACATCAGGAACGCCTCGAGACCATTGCGGCGGCGGATGGCTGGCTGAGCGAGGGCCACGGCCTCGACCTGACCATGCTGGCGACGGCCGCCGACTTCGAGACGCGCACCAACGGCGCGACCCACATGGGCAACGACGACGTGACCGTCTTCGATGGCCTCGCGCACATCAAGATTGTCAATGTCTCCTGCCCGCAGCAGATGCTCTCGCTGATGAAGTGGATCATGGAAGGGAACCGCGGGCTCCTGTACGTCCGCGTCATGCGCACGCCCTCCGCCGTGATCTATGGCAGCGACTACACGTTCGAGTTCGGCCGTGGGCACATCCTGCGCGACGACTCGGACGCCGCGGCGGTCATCGTCAGCAGCGGCCGCGGGGTGCACGAGGCGCTGGCCGCAGCCGAGGTGTGCCGCCGGCGCGGCCTCGATGTCGGCGTGGTCGATATGCCGTCGATCGACGAAGAAATGCTCGTGGCGCTCGCCGGCTCGGGCAAGCTGCTGTGCCTGGCCGAGCAGAACAACGGCTACCTCCTGCAGAACCTCTGCACGTTGCTCTACCGGCGCGGCGCCCCCGACGGCCTCCGGCGCGTGCTCGCCGTCAACACGCTGGCTGCCGACGGGACGCCGCAGTACATCCATTCCGGCACGTACGAAGAGCTGATTGAGGCGTTTCATCTGACGCCGGCACAGATAGCAGATGCGATCGCGCGCCGCCTCGGAGTGTGAAATGAGTGTGCCGATCCTGCACGAAGATGACGCCGAACGTCTGGATCTGCCAGGCCGCCAGCTCCGCTGGCTCGTGTCCGACAAGCCGGACACGATCGCGGCGAAGTACTGCTCTGCCTGCGTCATTCGGGTGCCACCCGGGGAGAAAGTGCGTCCGGCGCACTCGCATCCGAACGGGGAGGAGGTCATCTTCATCATCAGCGGCACTGGCCGCGTGATGGTGGCGGGCGAGATTCAGCCGGTCGCGCCCGGCACCACCGTCCTGTTTCCGCAAGGCGCCGTCCACATGCTGCACAACAGCGGAGGCGAGGAGATGAAGGTCATTTGCTTTTTCGCGCCGCCGACCGGTCTCGAGAACTACCGCATGCACGAAGACGTCGATTTCCCCGACTAGAGCCGTTCTCATTTCCGCGAGCCGACGACAGGAGCCCATCACATGAAATCGTCTCTCCTATTTCTGGCGATATTTTTCGGCGTCGTCTTGACCGTCCATCTCGCCATGAACGGCAAGGTCGGTGTCGCGATCGGCAACCCGCGCGTTGGCAATATGGTCTTCTGGTGCATCGGCGCGGTCGGCGCCATCGTCATCGGTCTCACCGGTTGGTCGAGCGAGGCGTTGGGCGGAGTCCGACACGTCAATCCCATCCTTCTGACGGCCGGATTGATGGGCGCGTCCCTGGTGTTCGGCATCGCCTGGCTGTTTCCCAAAGTCGGCGCCGCCGACGCGACGATCGCGCTGCTCGGCGGGCAGATCCTCAGCAGCATGGTCTTGTCCCACTATGGGTGGCTGGGATCGCCGGTTCAGCCGGTCACGATGCGGAGCGTGCTGGGCGCGATCGTGATGCTGGCCGGCATCGTGCTGGCGACGCGGCGGTAGGCCTGCTGCGCGAACACTCAGTCGACGTCCGTGACGGCGGCACCCGGCTCGTCGTTCGTCGGTGGGGTCTCTACTTGCTGATCGACGACGGCGGCCAGCGCCTTGTCGGCGGCGATGATGGCGTACCGGATCCAGTCGCCCGGTTCCTCGATGTGCCGCCGCATCGCCGCCTCGGCAAGATTCGGGTCGCGCGTGCGCAGCGCTTCGAGCACCGGCACGTGGCGCTCACCGATCTCCTGCAGCGACCGGTGCGTCAACTGCGTCATCGAGTGGGTCACGAAGGTCGTGGTCGCGAGCCGCATGGTCTGCCAGACGTGCTGCAGCATGCGGTTGCCAGAGGCCTTGATGATGGCCTGATGAAAGGCGTAATCGGCGTCGACGTGCGCGCGGTGGTCGGCCTGCGCCGCGGCCTCGCGCATCGCTCCGATCAGTGCCTCGCAGACGCGCCAGCGTCTCGTCGTCGATTCTCGTCGCCGCGGCACGTGCGCCGACGGCTTCGAGGGCCGCGCGAATCGGGTAGATCTCGAGCAGATCCTCTGGAGAGATCTGCTTGACCTGCGTGCCGCGAAACGGCGAGCTCGTGACGAATCCAAACAGCTCCAAATCACGGAGCGCTTCGCGGACCGGGGCCTGACTGACGCCGAGCTCCTGTGCGATTCGCGTTTCGACGATGCGGGTGCCCGGCGTGAGCCGACCGCTCAGGATGTCGTCGATCAGCTGCTCTCGAATCTCCTCGCGGAGGACGCGACGCGCCATCGGCCGGGGCTTCGGAGCCGCGTGAATCTTTGCCACAGTGTGTCCAGATACGCGGATTTTGCGCGAGCGTTTACGCAACCGATAATCGATTTTCGGCAACTCGATGATAAAGTTACCGTCCCGCGCGCCGGGTTGTCAATCGCCGCAATGGATTATCAGCTCTCAAAACAGCTTGCGTTCGTCAGCGCCGGCGCGCACGGTATTGGGCGGGCGATCGCCGATCTGCTGGCCGCAGAAGGTGCGACGGTCATCGTCGCCGACCAGGACGCTGCCGCGCTCGACGCGCACGGATCGGCGTGGCAGGGGAGCGTCACCGCTGATCTCTCCACGGCCGCCGGCGTCTCCCGCGCGGTCGCCTATGTGCTCGACGCCTTCGGCCGCGCGCCGGACGTGCTGATCAACAACCTCGGTGTCGGCGGCGCCGGCGTCTTCGAGGAGATGCCGGATGAGCGCTGGGAGCAGTCGTTCCAAGTGAATTTCATGGGGAGCGTCCGGCTCTGCCGCGCGCTCGTGCCCCAGATGGCGGCACGGGGAGGCGGGGCGGTTGTCATCACGGGATCGGATCTCGCCAAGCAACCGGAACCCGGCTTCATGGACTACGGATCGTCGAAGGCGGGACTCCTGTACCTGACCAAGGCGCTCGCGAAGCAGTACGCGCCGCGAGTGCGCGTCAACACCGTCTTACCCGGGCCGATCTGGTCCCGCATGTGGACGCGCACCGGCGGCATCGTCGATCAACTCGTCGAGCATTACGGGCTCGACCGCGATGCGGCAGTCAAGCGCTTCCTCGAGGATCGACAGATGCCAATGGGCATCGGCGAGCCGGCCGACGTCGCGCACGCCGTCGTGTTCCTGGCGTCGCCGCTGGCGAGATTCATCACCGGCGCCAGTCTGGACATCGGCGGCACCATCCGTGGACTGATTTGACATGGCTCCCGACTATTCGAGTTTCGGACTGCAGGACAAGGTTGCCATCGTCACCGGCGCCTCTCAAGGCATCGGCCGCGCCATCGCCGTCGGTCTCGCCCGGGCCGGCGCGCATGTGGTGCTCGCGAAGCACCCGGAGGGCCGGCACGACGAGATCCGCGCGGTGCAGTCGGAGATCGAGGCGCTGGGCCGGCAGGCGCGGATCGTCCTGGTCGATGTCGGCAACGTTGCGCAGGTTCAGGCGCTGATGGATCAGACGGTGCAGGCGTTCGGCCGGATCGACATCCTGGTCAACAACGCGGGCTGGACCGGCAACGCGATGGCGCTCGACGTCACCGAAGACGAGTACGACCGGACGATGTCGGCGTCAGTGAAGAGCGTGTTCTTTGCGTGTCAGGCGGCGGCGCGCGTCATGATCCCGCAGGGCGGCGGCAAGATTATCAACATCGGATCGAACTTCGGCATCGTCGCCTTCAAGTCGCGATCGGTGTACGCGGCGGCGAAAGCGGCCGTGCACCATCTCTCCCGCGCGCTGTCGCTCGAGTGGGCCAAGCAGGGCGTCCTCGTCAACGTCGTCGCGCCGTGCATCACCGAGACCGAGAGCCGCAAGGTCATCCTCGAACGCCCGGGTACAAGGAATGGGCGACGACCCAGATGCTGCCCGCCGGCCGGTGGAATCAGCCTGACGATCTCGTCGGCGCCGTGCTGTTCTTGTCCAGCCACCTGTCGGACATGGTCGTGGGCCATGTGCTGATGGTGGACGGCGGGTGGACGATCCATTGAAACGGATCAAAGGCCTTCGCTGGTGGATGATCGGCCTGCTCATGCTCGGGTCGATCGTCAACTATCTGACCCGAAGCTCGCTCGGCGTCGCCGCGACGACGCTCATGCTCGATCTGCAGATCACCACCGAGCAGGTACTCATGGATCGTCACCACGTTTCAGCTCGCGATCATGCTGCAGCCGGTTGCCGGCTACGTGCTCGATGTCCTCGGCCTGAAGATTGGATTCGCGATTTTCGCGATCTCCTGGTCGCTTATCAGCATGGCGCACGGGCTGGCGCATAGTTGGCAGGCCCTGGCCGGACTGCGCGCGTCTGCTCGGTCTCGCAGAGGGATCGGCGAACCCGGCCGGGATGAAGGCCACCGCCGAGTGGTTCCCGGCCAAGGAGCGCGCCTTCGCCGGCGGCATCTTCAACATCGGCGCTTCGGTCGGGTCGATGCTGGCGCCGCCGCTCGTCGCGTGGGCGATCCTGACCTACAACTGGCAGACCGCATTCGTGATCACCGGCGCCCTCGGCCTCGTCTGGGTTGTCCTCTGGCTGCTGTTCTATGAATCCCCGGCCAAACACACGGCGCTGTCCGACCAGGAACGCGCGTACATCGTGGCCGGGCAGGAGGCCCATCTGCAGGGCGATGGCCGCCGCCCGTCGATTCTGAAGATCGCGGCGCAGCGCAACTTCTGGGGGATCGCGCTCCCGCGCTTTCTGGCCGACCCGACCTGGGGCACGCTCACGAACTGGCTCCCGCTCTATCTGATGACGGTCAGGCACTTCGATCTGAAGCAGATCGCCTTGTTTGGTTGGCTGCCGTTTCTGGCAGCCGATCTCGGCTGTCTGTTCGGCGGAACGATCGCGCTCGGCCTGCAGAAGTATTTCGGTGTGAGCCTGATCAATGCTCGCCGCGGCGCGTTCACGCTCGGCGCGTGCATGATGACGACGGTCGCATTTGCCGGCTTCGTGGAGAGCCCCTATGTGGCGATCGCGCTCCTCAGCGTCGCCGGGTTTGCCCATCAGACGCTGTCGGTCACCGTGATCACGATGTCGTCGGATTTGTTCAAGCGCAACGAAGTCGCGACAGTTGCGGGAATGGCCGGCACGTTCGGCAACCTCGGTCTGCTGATCTTCAACCTGCTGATTGGCGCGCTCGTCATGACGGTCGGCTACACGCCGTTCTTCATCGGACTCGCGGTGCTCGATCTGATCGGCGCAGTCGTGCTTTGGACGGTCGTCCGTGCGCCCGCCCCGCGCCAGACAGGCGGCGTGGCATGACGCTCCGGAATCCCATTCTTCGCGGGTTCAATCCCGACCCGTCCATCGTGCGGGCCGGCGAGGATTACTACGTCGCGACGTCGACGTTCGAGTGGTACCCGGGCGTGCAGATTCATCACTCGCGCGACCTCGTGCATTGGCAGTTGCGCACGCGCCCGCTCACGCGCGCCAGCCAGCTCAACATGCTCGGGGATCCGGACTCCTGCGGCATCTGGGCGCCGTGTCTGACCCACGCCGACGGCGTGTTCTATCTTGTCTACACGGACGTCAAACGCTACGGCCGCGCGTCGCAGCCCGGATCCGGCGGCGCGACGTTCCGCGACTTCCACAATTACCTGGTGACGAGTCCGCACATCGAAGGGCCGTGGTCCGATCCCATCCATCTCAACAGCAGCGGGTTCGATCCGTCGCTGTTCCATGACGGCGACGGCCGGAAGTATCTGCTCAACATGCTGTGGGATCACCGCCCGGGGCGGAATCGGTTTGCCGGCATCGTGCTGCAAGAGTACTCCGCCGCCGAGCAAAGACTCGTCGGCGCGCGTCGACTCATCTTCGAAGGCACGTCCATCGGGTTCACCGAGGCACCGCATGTCTACAAGCGCGAGGGGTATTACTACCTCCTGACGGCGGAGGGGGGCACCGGATGGGGCCACGCGGTGACGATGGCCCGATCGCCGTCACTCCACGGGCCGTACGAACTGCACCCCGATGTCTACATCATGACGGCCCGCGACCGCCCTGAGGCGGCGTTGCAGCGCGCCGGTCATGCGGACCTCGTCGAGACGCCCGGCGGTGAGACCTACATGGTGTTTCTCTGCGGGCGGCCGCTCCGAAATCGTGGACGGTGCACGCTCGGGCGCGAAACGGCGATCCACCCGATGAGGTGGGCCGCCGACGGATGGCTTCGTACCGCCGATGGGGTTGGCATTCCCCGGCTCGACATCCCGGCGCCGAGCCTGCCGCCGCATCCGTTTCCGGCAGCCGCTGCGCGCACCGACTTCGACTCCCCCGATCTGCCGATCGACTTCCAATGGCTGCGTTCGCCGTGGCCGGAGGAATTGTGGAGTCTGACTGCGCGGCCGGGATTCCTGCGCCTCTACGGGCGCGAATCGGTGGGCAGCCTCTTCCGCCAATCCCTCGTCGCGCGTCGCCAGCAATCGCTTTGGTTCGGCGCGACCACGTCGCTGGACTTCGAGCCGGAGCACTTTCAGCAGATGGCCGGGTTGATCTGCTACTACAACAGTGCGAAGTTCCACTACCTGTACGTCTCCCATGACGAGACGGTGGGCAAACACCTGAGGGTCATGTCTGTGTTACCGGATCAGGTGCAGACCGATGTGTTCACCGCCCCGATTCCCCTCGTGGCCGGTGTCCCGATCGAGCTGCGCGTCGAGGTAGACGAAGAGCGCCTGCTGTTCGCATATCGCGTGGGCGAGGACGGATGGAAGCGGCTGCCGCAGGTCTTCGATGCCAGCATCTTGTCGGATGAAGCGAGCGCGCCCGGGCAGCCCAACTTCACGGGCGCGTTCGTCGGCATGGCCTGCCAGGACGTGAGCGGCGCCGCGCGGTGCGCCGACTTCGACTATTTCGAGTACCGCGAGCGCGAATATCTGGAGCGTCCTCTATGACACGTCCCGTCCAACTGCACTGCGATCTCACCGTCGATCCAGCGAAGGAAGCGGAGATGGTCCGCTACTTCGAGACCGTCTATCGGCCCACGGGAGCGAAGTTCCAGGGCTACATCGATTTGCGGATCCTGAAGCTCCAGGCGGTCCTGCTTGGCAACGCGCCGCCCGGAATGAACTACCGCTTCTCGATCACGTATGAGTCGGAGGATCTCCGCCAGAAATGGATCCACTCCGACGAGCATCAGGTCGTCTGGCCGACTCTGCAGTCATTTCTCACGTCGAGCGATTTTGATTTTCTGCTGTTCGAAGTGATCTGACGCCGCGGCCCTACCTTTCGGAGCCGCCACCCGCACGACCGGGGCCGCCGCGCCGCGGTGCCGGCGTCGCCAGGATGTCGTGCTTCTTGTTCATGTCGCGGGCGATGCCGATGACCAGGAACTCGAGCGGAGCCGTGCCGGTGTTCTGGAACGCCTTGGTCTCGCCCACGCGGAGCGGGATCGCATCGCCGGCTTTGATCGGCGCGGTTTCGCCGCCCACGGTGGCGCTGCCCTCACCGTTCATCACGTAATAGAAGCCGCCGATGCCGGGCTCAGCACCAGGGCCCACTGACGTGCCGGCCGGCAGCAGCAAATGATCGACGTACGTCCACGTCGAGAGGAAGACGCTGGGCCCGAGCGCGCGACGATACTGTACGGTGCCCTTGCCGCCCTGCAGGTCGGCGACCTGCTGCAGGCGGGCCGGATCGAGCCGCATGCTCATGAACTGCGGGATCGGGTCCAGCTCCGCCCCAACACGGCCGTCGCCAAGGTCGAAGGCGTCGTAGATGCCTCGAAACGAGGTCACGTTGATGTTCATCCACTCCACCGGCTTGTCGGTCGCGTTGTAGATGGCATGCGAGTGGCCCATGCGTGCGGGCGCGCCGGCCGGGCCTTTCAGCGTCGACGTGCGTCCGTCGATCGTGAATTGCGCTTCGCCGTCGAGGATCACGAACATCTCCTCGCAGTAGTTGTGAAAGTGCTGGCCGATGCCCGACTTCGGCTGGAGGACGCCGCGATGCAGGAACCACAGGTTCGTGTCGAGGACATCACCGCCGAACATGCCGAAAAAGTTCAGCTGTCCGGGTCCGCCATGGACGTTCGTCGACGGTCGGTAGCGCGCCGGATCGTTGTGTGCGATCCGCTGCGCCAGCGGCAGCCGCGGCGGGTTGGCCGCGGGATTCGGCGCCGGCGCCCCGGCGCCACCCTGACGCGCCACGAGGACGGCCGCCGACATGCTGAGTAGGCCGATCAGAGCAATCGCAAGAGACTTCCGCATGATTCTCTCCTCCCGTACTTCTCTATGGCAAGGCGTACGCGATCAACCGGGCCCCATCCACACCGCTCACGGCGACGACGATGTACTGCTTGCCGTTGATCATGTAGGTCATCGGCGATCCGGTTTGTTTGTCCGGCATCTCGACGCCGCCGACGTCGGCGCCGGTCGCCTTGTCGTAGGCGCGCAGCAGCGCCACGCGTTCGCCGGCCGCGTTGCGATGCACGCCGCCGTCGCCGGCGATCAGTAGCGTCTTGGTCGTCAGCGTGCCGATAAACGTGCGCCCGGGCTGGCCCAGCCGGGGCGGCAGGTTCACACCTTGCAGGGCTGGATGATTCTTGATGTCGTCCGGCGTCGTGCTGTGTGTTTTCTGCCAGATCAGATCGCCGGTCTTCATGTCGTAGGCCGTGATCCGATCGTACGGCGGCTTGATGAGCGGCAGGCCCTGGACGTTGACGCCCCCTCGGCCGACGGGGGCTCCGGCGCCACGCGCGCCTCGCGCACCGGTGGCCGGCGGCGGCACATCAGGATTCGTCGCCGGCGGTGGTCCGGCGCCTTGCGCGCCCGCGCCGCCGGCGCGGGCCTGGCCCGACACGTAGCCGAAATCCGAAATGGCCGGATTGGCCGGAACGATGCCCGCCAGGAACGCAACGGTGTGGGAGTGAATGAAGAGGTGGTTCGTTTCCGGATCGAACGACGCGCCCGGCCAGTTGGCGCCGCCGGTATCTGCCGGCACCTGAATCGTGGCCAGCGGGCCATCCACGTTGCTGAACGATGGCGGCGTGAACAGCGGCCCAATCTTGTACCGCTTGATCACTTCGAGCGCCTCGGCACGGAGCGCGGGCGTGAAATCGATCAGATCGTCAATCGACACGCCCTGCCGATCGAATGGCGCGGGTTTCGTCGGGAATGGCTGCGTCGGGCTGGTCCGTTCGTTCGGGACCGTCGACTGCGGCACGGGTCGCTCTTCGATCGGCCAGATCGGCGCGCCCGTTTCTCGATTCAGCACGAAGAGAAACGCCTGCTTCGTCGGCTGGGCGAGGGCCCTCACACGCCGGCCGTTTACCACGACGTCGTAGAGCACGGGGGCGCACGGCGGGTCGTAGTCCCAGAGGCCGTGGTGCGTCATCTGGTAGTGCCACTTGCGCTTGCCGGTCTTGATGTCGAGCGCCACCAGACTCTCACCGAACAGCGTGTTGCCGGGCCGGTTGCCGCCGTAGTAATCCCCGGTCGGCATCTCGACGCCGACGTAGACGAGGCCGAGCTCGAGATCGGCACTCAGTTGCGCCCATGCGCCGGTGTTCCCGTTTCGCTCCGCGCTGCCGTCGAGCCACGTGTCGTAGCCGAACTCGCCGCGCTTCGGTATCGTGTGGAAGATCCACAGGCGCTTCCCGGTGCGGACATCGAATCCGCGCACGTACCCGCGGGCGTTGTTCATGATTCTGGGCGAGCCGCCGGGACGGTGCGCGGCGCCGACGACGACGACGTCGCCGGCGACGAGCGGCGTGGCATTCAGGCCGATGTCCGACGTGACGAGGTCCAGCTCCTGATCGTTGTCGAGCTTCAGATCGACGACGCCGCCTTGTCCGAAGCTCGGAATCGGAGCGCCGGTCTTCGCGTCAAGCGCGATCATCCGGTAGCCAGGCGTGACGTAGATGATTCGCTGATCCGATCCGTTGGCGCTCGACCAGTAGGCGACACCGCGTCCGGCGCCGCCGCGTGCCGCGTTCTGGCCGCGCGGTCCCTCGTCTTCGGTGTGCTTCCACAGGACCGCGCCGGTCATCGGATTCAGCGCGACGACCGTGCGAGCAGTCCCCACCGTCGTATAGAGCACGTTGCCGACGAAGAGCGGGGTGGCGGAGTAGAGCGAATCGGGCCGCGGCCCGAACTCGTTGGTGCCGAGCTGCCAGGCGATCGTCAACTTCGAGAAATTGTCTTTGTTGATCTGATCGAGCGGCGAGTAGCGTGTGCTTGCGAGATCGGCGCCGTACGTCCGCCATTCGACGGCCGGCCGTGCCGCGCGACTCTGACGCGCTTTCGAGCGCGATGCCGAGTTGACCGGCCAGGGCGCCGAGCAGGGCGACGGCCAGCCATGGCACAGGAGCGTGAAATCGTCCTTCGCACGACGGTCTCCTCGACTTTAGGCGCGGGGGCCCCACCCCCCGCGCTCGGGCCGCGCGCCGCTTCGCGACGCGCGGGTGTCTACTGCTCAGAACTTTGGCCGCTGACTCGTGTACGTGATGCCCGACAGCACATCCTTGTCACCCGTGAGCGGCGTGGCTCCCGCAGGGACGTTGTTGGCGCTCAACAGAAACGCCAGGAGATCGACGGACTGCGTTGCGGTGGGCCGCGCCGCCGGCCGATCGGGCGGCATCGCTTCGACGCGCTCGAACAGCGTTTTCAGCGTCGTGCGATCCCAGCGTTGCGCGAATGTCCCGCCCGCGAGCGCCGGCGCGCGCTCGCGGCCTTCGAGGTCGTCGCCGTGGCATTCGACGCACATCCCCTCGTAGAGATCGGCGCCGGTTGTTGCCTGAGCGCTCGTGTAGACACCGGTCCACACCGACTTGGTCGACTGGGCGAACGCCACGCCGAACGTCACGGCGGTGATGGCGAACGCAATGCCGAGGCCGTTCTCATTTCCGCGTAGAGCCAAACCATCTGACTCTCGAGCGTGTCGGCCCAATTCTGCCCGGTAGCTCGCTGCAGGCAAATGAGAACGGCTCGAGCCGATTGAGCGTCATGGACCTGCAAGACCTTGAATCGATCCGCAAACGACGAGCGCCGGGTTCCGAGGAACCCGGTGCTCGCATGTCGCGTTAGAAGCGGATCGTGACGTTGAACGTGATGAACCTCATTGGTCGTTGGTCACCGCCCGGACCTGCCCGAAGTTCGTGCTGGTCGGGTCCAGGTTGGGGTTCGCGTAGTGCTGCCGGTTGAGCAGGTTCTGGATGTCCATCCGGAACTGGAACGTCCGGCGGCTGCCCAGATCGAACGTGCGCGCGATGTTGGCGTTCACGAAGCTCTTGCTCTGGCCGCGCACACCGTCGATCCGGAACGGGAACACCCGCTTCTGGTTCGCGCTCGGCTGATCGGCCGTCGCCCGCACGAACCCGGCATCGATGTTGAACCAGGTCTTGGTCGGATCGAACGTGCCGTCGGGCTGAAGCGCGATCTCGGGGTTGTCCTTCTTGATGTCGTTCAGGTCGCCGTTGAAGAAGATCCGGCCCCAATTGAGCAGCTGGCCCGGCTGGTACTCATACGTGCCGCCGACCGTCCATCCCCGAGCGATGTTCGAGAGGATCCCGCCTTCGCTCAGGAACTTCCGGCCCGGCCCGAAGGGCAGATCGTAGACGACGAGCCCGGTGACGCGCCACGGCCGGCCGTTGGCGTTGGTCTGCCAGAGCGTCGGCTCACGGTCGTACTCTTCGACCGTGCGGTTCTCGGTGACCCGGTTCAGCGTGAACGAGCCGCTGCCGGTGAGGCCTTTGAAATACCGCCGGGTCACCAGCACCTGAAGCGAGTGGGCCTTGATGATGCCGAGCGGCTGGTCGTTGTAGTTCAGGCCGTTCATGTGCGGGAACGGCCCGCAGCAAGCGTTGGCGCTGGATGGTCGGCGACGTGAAGGTCGTCGACCCCGCCAACCGCTGCGCGAGGAGCGGGTCAGCCGCCAGCAACGAGGCGTAAAAGGGTGACGGCGCCGCGGTCGGTCCCGATATAGAACGGGTTCGTCACGTTCGCGGTGAGGAACGCGTCCATCGAGGTGTCGCGGACGTTGCCACTGGTCCAATACTGTTCGGGCAGGAAGTCCTGGCGGATCGACATCCCTTGACGATCGGCATATGAGCCGGCGTAGGCGACCTCGATCGCCGTCGACTTGTCGAGTTCGCGCTGCCAGCCCAACCGCCACCGCTGGACACGCGAATGCACGCGATTGGGATTCTCAGCCGTGAAGCCCCGGCCCAAGACATTGTCGACGCCAAGCGCGTTGCCGGGCACGAGCTCGTAGCGGCTGCCATTCGCGCGTAGCGGGAACGGGTTGGCGAGCGGGAGGATGCCGTTCCGCGGATCGCCCAGCGCGAAGGTCTGACCGAAGTCGTTGCTGAGCTGGTTGGTGGTCGTCACATCGTAGCCGTCCTGGTTGGGGGTCCAGTCGCGGGCGTTGATCGTGTCGTAGTACATGCCGTAGCCGCCCTTGATGACGGTCTTCTCGCCCAGCTTGTAGCCGAACGACAGCCGCGGCATCAAGAGCGTCTCGGGCTTCCAGGTGCGATCGCGGTTGCCCTCGGTCCCCGCGTAGACGCTGCCGCCAATGACGTTGAACTGACTGACGGGCAGTGCCGGGTCAGGGCTGGCGGCGTAGGCGGCCCGCGCCGCGGCCGCGATCGAGACCGGCGCGTTCGGATCGAACCACAGCATCGCGCGGTTCTGCATGCTCTTTGATGCCGTTCTCCCACTCGACGCGCAGACCGAGGTTGACCGTCAGATTCCGCGTCAGGCGCCACGTGTCCTGCACGAACGTACCGAAGTAGTGGTTGCGGACGTCGAAGCCGTTTTCGTCGGCAATCGACACCGAGGACGGAAGTCCGAGCATGAACGCGGCCAGGCTCAAGCCGATTTGCTGCGCCGGGAAGACCGTGGTCACGTCCGCCGCGCGGGTGTACTGGTTGTCGTAGTTGAACGTCCCCATGTTCCCGGCGCCGTCGCGGTTGGTGCGCTGGGCCGACTGCAGATCGACGCCGCCGCGCCAGGTATGGGACGCGCGCGTGTGCGTGAAATTCGACTGCGCCTGATACGTCGTCACCCAGATCCCACCGTCGACCGTGCCGCCCATGCCCTCATACGAGTTGGGGTTGTTGCGCGGCAAGATGCACTCGAATCGCGCCAGGCAGAAGTCGTCCATGTACGACGGCAGCCCGACCGACGTGGGCAGGTAACTGACCATGTTCTTACGCGTGTCGCGCTGATGGGCGCGGTTGCCTGAAATCTGCGTGTCGATGACGGTGTGCCCGCCGATCATCTTCGTCCACGTGCCGGTCCCCGACCAGCTGAACCGCGCCCGCGACACGTCGTGCAGGCCCACGAACTGGGGATCGGGCGAGTCGTAGGTCCAGTCGACGAGCGACGATTCCTCGAATTTGTTGCCGTTGGCGCGGAAGAAAAAGCGGGAGCTCTCGGAGCGGTTGTAGTCCACGCGCGCTACTGAACTGGATGTTGTGCGGCTGGTCGGGTTCCGCCGCGCGGTAGTAGTTGTTGACCGGCTGCTGGGTCGGCGAGAGGAGGTCTGGTTCGGCGCCGGCACCATCGCCTGATAGAGCCCGAACATCGGGTTCTTGTAGGTCCCGTTCGCGTTCATGAACCGGTCCCGCGGAATGATGTTCCCGGGGAACGGCGTTCGAATGACGCGTCCCGGCCGATCCGGATCGGGCCGCGTCGTCAACGGGTCGAAGATCTGGTACTGATGGTGGCCCGCTGGCGTGTTGGCCCCGGCGCCCGAGGGCAACAGCAACAAGTCGGAGAAATCGCCCTCGAGGTGCTTCCGGTTCGCTGGCACGGTCGAGGTGGCGGCGAGGCGCCCGGGCGCCGAGTCGTTCGACATCGCGTAGTTGGCGAAGAAGAACACCTTGCCGCGCCCGTCGACGACCTTGGGGATGACGAGCGGGCCGCCGAGCGTGAATTCGCCGATGTGCTCGCGGCCCAGCCGGAACGCGTCTTCCTGGCGCGGGTCCTGCTCGAACGTGACTTTCTGCGACAGGCCGGGCGAGTTCAACTTGTTGGTCCAGTGCGTGTACTTGCCCGATCCGCGCAGCGTGTTCGTGCCGCCGCGCGTGCTCATCGAGACGTTGAGCCCGGTGCCGTGTCCCTGCGAGGCGTCGAAGTTCGACGTCTCGACACGCACTTCCTGAATCTGGTCGGCATTGGGCGAGCTGGCGATCCGGCGGCCGAACCCGTTGTTCTGCGCGCCGTCGATCGTGTAGTTGTTGCCCGTGTTGCGGCTGTCGAATCCGCTCCCGGTGCCGACCTGGCCGCCCGCCATGTTCGTCGTGCCTTCCATGTATCCCTGGAAGACGTTCTGCACCTCGACCTCGGCCGGGGCGACGCCCACCGTGAAGCGCGAGAGCATGATCGGCATGTTCGAGAACATCGGCAGGCTGTCGACCATGCGGCGATCGTAGTTCTGGCCGGACGACACGGTCGTGGCGTCCAGCAACGGCGACTCGGCCACCACCGTGACCATTTGCTCGATCTGACCGACTTCCAAGGTGACGGTCAGGCTGACGGTCTGGCCCACGGCCAGGGAGATCCCCGTCTGGTCATGGGTTTTGAAGCCTTTCAGTTCGACGCGAACCGCGTACGTCCCCGCATTGAGCAAGACGGCCTCGAAGTAGCCCCGGCCGTTCGTGACGAGCTGCTGCGTCTGCTTGGTCTCGGTGTTCGTAATTCTGACGGTCGCGCCAGGAACCACTCCGCCCTGGTCCTGGACGATGCCGTTGATATTGCCTCTGGTCTCCTGCGCTCGCGCGGGCACCGCTGCCAGCAGAGACACGAGAAGCCCTACCCAAAGCCGCGTTCGCATGACCCCTCCTCGTCGAAGGCGGACATCGCCGTCGCCGGTCAGTCCCGCCAGTCGCCGCTTATGCATCGATAATCGATGCCGCACACCCTAGCACGAAAAGGGTCGAGGATGGAACCGCTTCCACTACCCGTCGTCCTGTGCGATGATGCGCCACTCATTTTCAGAGCAGCGAGGTCCCTATGGCGCGGAACCGCTTGATCGTTGCCGTGTTCGCAATGAGTACTGCCGCAATGCTGGTGGCCGCCGCGCAGGATCCGCCACCGACAGGCGCCGGCCGCCAGGGGGGTGGCCAGCGCGGGCGCGGCCCGACGGGGGGCGCGCCGATCGGCGGCACCCTGACACCCAAACAGGCGGACGAGCGCGGCTGGGGCTGGCAGGTCAAGGCGATGATGAATCCCGCCACACCGCGGCCGCTCTACAACCGCGCGAAAGAGGCGCTACTCAACGATCGACAGATTACGAGCTACACGATTTCCAGCTTTGATGCCGACCTGTACTGCGAAGTCGGCAAGCATTTTGACTACATCTGGTTCGAGATGCAGCACAGCACGATGTCGTGGGACGAGGTCCGTCGCATGATCGCGGCGTGCCCCAAAGTGGGAGCGGCGCCCATGGTCCGGATGCCAGATGCCCTCGAGTCGAGCATCCAGAAGGCGACCGACCTCGGGGCGCTCGGGATCATCGTGCCCACGGTAGACGACGCCCTCGAAGCGCGGGATACCGCGCGCTATTCGCGGTATCCGCCGTTCGGACGTCGAAGCGCCGGCGGCGGACAGTACAACCAGATCTGGTCCGGGCTGAACTACCGGCAGACCATCAACGACAACATGCTCGTGACGGTCATGATCGAGACACTGGAAGGCGTCGCCATGGCGGAGGAGATCGCCGCGACCCATGGCGTCGACGTCGTGATCATCGGCAACAACGATCTCTCGAGCTTCTCTGGGTGGAACCAGAACGACCCGCGCTACCAGGACGCGATCATCAAGGTGCACGACGCCGCGCTGAAGTACGGCAAGTACTACGGGAATGCCGGTGCGCAGTACTTGAACGGGTACACAGTCAGCGCGGACACGCGGATGGTGCAGAACGGCCCGGCCTGCGACGGGTGGACCCCGCCTGGTCGCGGCGGCCGCGGGCGCGCAACCAGCCCGGATGAGGAGCCGGTCATCGGACTGCCCGCCGGATCCGCGCCGACGGCCCCGCCACCGGCGGCTCGTGGCGGCGCCGGCAGTTGTTGGAAATAGATGTCGGCACGCGGCGCCCGATAGGTCAAGAGGACCCATGAAGTTCCTCCGTGTCGTGCTAGGTGCCACAGCCGCCATGCTGCTGAGCATCGTCGCCATGGCGCAGGCGCCGCAGAGCGAGATCGACACACATATCGCTCTCGCCAGGGCGGCGGCTGGTCTTGATTTCCGAAACACGCGTCATCAGCCTCACGAGTGCCGGGATATCATGCCGGCCGACCCGCTTCCCGGTCACCGAAATGAGCCAATCGATGTCAGACATCCTGGTGGCGATGTTCGTGGGGTTGTTGCTGTCTCTCCAGGCGGGCGTGAACGCGCAGCTTCGTAGCTCGCTCGGCCACCCAATCAGCGCGGCGTTCGTGTCGTTTCTCGTCGGCACGCTGGCCTTGTCGATCGCGCTCGCCGTCGCGAGGGCGCCGCTGCCGCTCCCCGCCGCGGTGGGCCGCACGCCGATCTGGCAATGAGCGGCGGCCTGCTCGGCGCCATCTACATCGTCGCCGCGATCGTCCTCGCCCCGCGGCTTGGCGCCGCCACGCTCATCGTGAGCGTCGTCTGCGGCCAGATGCTCCCGTCGCCGGTGCTCGATCACTTCGGATGGGTGGGATTCGCGGAGCACCCGGTGAATCCGCAGCGTGTCATCGGCGCCGTGCTGGTGGTGGCCGGCGTGATTCTGATCCGGCGGTAGGGGAGACGGCTCTCGTGAACATCAGCCTCGCGGACTGGCCGGCACTCGACCGGTTGTTGTGGACGGCGATCACCGTCGGTGGCGCCTTCGCCTTCGGCCTCGTCATCAATGTGTTCGTCTTTCGCCGACTCGCGCTTCTGGCGCGCCGCACTGGGGTCAAGTGGGACGAAGCCGTCATCGACGAGCTGCGGCGACGGATTCCGCTGTGGAGCCTTCTGCTCGGAGTGTGGCTGGCGCTCGGCTACTGGCCGATTTCGCCGCGGTGGTTGTCGGTCACGTCCAACGTCATCAAGGCCGCTGCCATCGCGTCGGTGACGCTCGCGGCGGCCGCGATCGCGACGCGGCTGATCACGATCTTCGGTCCGCGCGCGACGCCGACCGCGCCTGTGTCCGGCCTCGCCCGCAACGTCGTGCGGATGGTGATCCTCGCCATCGGCTTGCTGATCACGCTGAACGCGATCGGCGTCAACGTGACGCCCGCGCTCGCCGCGCTCGGCGTCGGTGGATTGGCCGTCGCGCTGGCGCTTCAGGTGCCGCTGTCGAACCTGTTCGCCGGATTGTTCATCGCGGTGGCGCGGCAGGTCAGGATTGGCGACTACGTGCAGCTCGACAACGGCCCCGAAGGGTACGTCTCGGACTTCAACTGGCACTCGACGCAGATCCAGACGGTGGCCGGCAACCTGCTGATCGTGCCGAACTCGAGGCTCGTGCAGGCGATCGTCACCAACTACAGCGCGCCCACGCGGGACGTCGCCGTCGCCGTGGACGTCACCGTGGACTACAGGAGCGATCTCGCCAAGGTCGAGCGCGTCACCATGGAGGTCGCCCGCGAGGTGATGAAGGAGGTCATGGGCGCGCTGCCCGACTTCGAGCCCGCGGTGCGCTTCACCGCGTTCAGTGAGTTCGGGGCGCGCTTCAACGTGGGGCTCCGCGCGCGCGAGTACGCCGATGTTCCGCTCCTGCGCCACGAGCTGCTGAAGCGGCTCCAGACCCGCTGCCGGCGGGAAGGGATCGTCCTCTTCCGCTACACCGCGCCGCCGCCGCCGAACGTGAACACGGTCGAGGAAGAATAGTCGCTGCCCGGCCGCACGACCGTCGACGGGAAGTTGGGCTGGTTCGGCGAGTCAGGGAAATGTTGTGTCTCGAAGCAGCAGCCCGACCGGCGTCCGTACGAGCGGCCGTCCTTGCCGATGATGCTGCCGTCCAGAAAGTTTCCCGAGTAGAACTGCATGCCGGGTTCGGTCGTCGCGACCTCCAGGGTCCGGCCCGACAACGGATCGACCGCGCGTGCGACTCGAGACAGACCGGGTGCGTCGCGAACCAGCACGAGCGTGTGGTCGTAGCCGCGGCCGCGCGTGATCTGCTCATGCGGGTCGTCGATGCGGGCGCCGATTGGTGTCGGCGTGCGGAAGTCGAACGGCGTGCCCTCGACGCTCGCCAGCTCGCCAGTCGGGATGAGCGTGGCATCGACGGGCACGAACCGGTCGGCGTTGATCCACACGACGTGGTGGAGCACGTCGTCGGCCTTGCGACCGGACAAGTTGAAGTAGCTGTGCTGCGTCAGGTTGACGATCGTCGGCCGGGTCGTCACGGCGTGGTACTCGACCGTGAGCTCGTTGCGATCGTTCAGCGTGTACGTCACGGTCGCCGTGACCTCGCCGGGATATCCCTCGTCGCCGTCCGGGCTGACGTATTTCAGCGTCACGCCGGCGCCTGGCGGTCCCTGAAATGGCACCGCCGTCCAGATCACCTTGTCCCAGCCCTTCACGCCGCCGTGCAGGTGATTCGGGCCGTTGTTCGTCGCGAGTTGATGCCGGGTGCCGTCGAGCGTGAACTGCCCCTTCGCGATGCGATTGCCGTAGCGGCCGACGACCGACCCGAAATACCGCGACCGCGTGAGATACCCGGTGAGGTCGTCGAACCCGTGCACGATGTCGTCGATGTCCCCGTTCCGGTCCGGCGCGCGGATGGCCGCAATCGTGGCGCCGTACGTCAGCACGTCCACCTCGAGCCCGGTCCGGTTGGCGAGCGTGATGCGATCGACGTTCCTGCCGTCAGGGGTCTGGCCGAACGAGACTCGCGTCAACTTCGTCACGGCGGTCAGTATAAGAGGAAGGTCGTCACAATGAGAGAATACCTTCATGTCTTCCCGCCGTGGCATTCTCCTCATCCTCCTGCTGATCGTCTTTGGCGTGACCGTCTCGTTCGCCGCATGGATATTCGTCAGCCTGAGCAGCAGCCCGCCGCCGTCGGTGCCGCAGAACGCGGCGCTCTATCTGCCGATCCAGGCGCCGTTCAGCGAGGTCGAGTCCAACGACGTCTTCAGCCAGTTTGTCCGCCAGCCGCCGACGCTGCGCCAGACGATTGAGACCATCAAGAAGGCCAAGGCTGACAGCCGGGTCAAGACACTCGTCTTCACGCCGCAGGCGGCCGGCGCCCTCTGGGCCCAGCTTCAGGAGGTCCGCGGCGCGCTGCAGGATTTCCGTGCCTCAGGCAAGCCGCTGACCGCGTTCCTCGAATTCGGCGGCGCGCAGGAGTACTACCTCGCGTCGGCCGCCGACCGGATCGTGATGATGCCGGCCGGCCAGCTCGACGTCTCGGGTCTGGCGACCTACGAGCTGTTTTTCCGCGGCACGCTCGACAAGATCGGCGTCTACCCGGACCTGCTCCACATCGGCGACTACAAGACGGCGTCCAACAACTTCACCGAGAAGACCTTCACGCCGGCACACAAAGAGATGTACCGGTCGCTCAACAAGGATTGGTACGACGAGCTCGTTCGCGCGATCGCTGCCGGCCGCAAACGGCCGGAAGCCGATGTCCGACGAATTCTGGATGACGGGCCGTTCCTCGCCGAGGGCGCGCGGGCTGCCGGTCTCGTGGACGCGCTTGGCTACGAGGACCAGATTGACGATCACCCGCCCGTGGCCGGCACCCGGCGATTCGACAACGAGCTCTATCAGCGCGTGCCGCGGCCGGCGATGGCTCGCGTGCCCAACGCGCGGATTGCCGTGTTGTACGCCGTCGGCACCATCGCGAGCGGGCGGAGCTCCTTTGACGGCCCCGGTGGCGGCGTCGTCGGGTCCGAGACCTTCGTGCAGTGGCTGCGCAAGGTCCGCGTCGATGCGTCGGTGCGGGCGGTCGTAGTCCGCGTCGACAGCCCGGGCGGATCGGCCATTGCCTCCGAAGTGATCTGGCGCGAGCTCATGCTCACGCGCGACGTCAAGCCCCTCATCGTCTCGATGGGCGATGTGGCGGCTTCAGGCGGGTACTACATGGCCGTCCCGGCGCACGCCATCGTCGCGCAGCCGGGCACGATCACCGGCTCGATTGGGGTCGTCACCGGCAAGTTCGTCCTGAAGAGCGCGCTCGACAAGATCGGCGTGGGCGCCGAGGGCGTCTCGGAGGGCCGCAGGGCCGAGATCTACTCGCCGTTCCGCCCCTTCACGCCCGACGAGCGCAGCCGGATCGAAGAGCAGATGCAATCCACCTACGAGCTGTTCGTCTCGCGCGTGTCCGAGGGTCGCGGTAAGCCACGCGCGCAGATTGACGCCGTCGCGCAAGGCCGCGTGTGGACCGGACATCAGGCGCGCGGCCTCGGCCTCGTGGACGAGCTCGGCGGCCTCGATCGCGCGATCCAGCTCGCGAAGGAAAAAGCGCGGCTCGACGCCACCAAAGACGTGGACCTGCTGATCTACCCGCCGCGCCGCTCGTTCTATGAGATCGTCGCGAATCCATTCGGCGCGTCCGTCGGCACCGGGCTCGATCTGTTGCTCGGCCGTCCCGACGCGCGAATGCTTCAGTCGGCGATCTCGACGCTCGGGCATTTCCGTCGCGGCGAGCCGCTCGCGATCATGCCGAATGTTTTCTGGCGATAAGTAGGGCGGGCCGGGTTGTGGCCCGCCAACTCGCGGACTGAAACCCAGTCCGCGCTACTGACACAGATACCAGAACAGGACGTGTTCTCCGCCGGGGCAGGGCGTGTCCTGGATGCGTGTCAGTCGCGGTTCGGCCTGCGCGAGCCGCTGGTACTCCTCGATCCGGACGACGTCGGTCGACGCGACTTTGACGCGCTCCCCGGTCAGGTAGGAGAGCTTGTACGCGCGCCAGTACGGCGCCTCGGCCACGTTCACGCCGCGCGCTTCGAGGGCGTCCGCAAGGACACGAATGTCGTTCGGTTCGGTTCCTCGGCGGTACCGATTTGCAAGCTGCAGGTGGTCCCACACCGCGGCCGCAGCCCACACCATCACGCCGGTCACGAGCGCGCGCCTGATCCAGGCGCGTGGTTCTGACGCGAGCCACACGGCCGTGACGCCGATCGGCAGGTAGAGCGCGAGCAATACGTAGCGCAGCGTCGGGGCCGACGCGGGTCGCGTGAGCACGTACGCGATCGACGCGACGACGCCCAGTCCGACCAGATACCAGCCGAAGGCCGCCGTCGCCGGCAGCGCCCGGCGCCGGAGCAGCACGACCAGTCGGACCAGGCCCGCGGCGAAGCCGGCGGCCAGCAGGTACCCGATCCAGGCTCGGCCCTGCGTGGCCACGGGGTCTTCGATCCGCACGCCGCCCAGCAGGCGCGGATACAGATCGATGCCGAGGACCGCGGCGCGGCCGGGCAGTTCGGACGGAGTGAGTCGCGCCCGCGCCGTGAGGTTGTCGATCTGCGATCCGGAGAACCCGCCGATGAGTGCGCCGCGCGTCCCCGGTCCGCTGAGATCCGCATACGGCCGAAGCGCGAGCACGCCGTCCCAGACGACGAGAAAGGTGACGGCCGCGAGAAGCCATCGCCGGACTCCGTCAGCGCGCCACAGCGTGCCTTCTACGGCGTCTGCAGCCAGCAGCACCGGCACCGCGTAGATCGTGAACTCGCGATTGAGGAACCCGATGGCGAGAACGGCGCCGAGCCAGAACGGCCGGCGGCGGAGGAACCAGGCCACCAGCACGTAGAGGAACGGCTCGATGTTGCCGCCCTGCGCTTCGACCAGAAACGCCGACGTCCACGGAGGAGCCAGCGTGAAGAACGCCGTCGCCACGAACGCGGCGGCCGGCCGAAGGCCGCCCCATCGGTGGAGACCGACGAGCAGGCAGAGGGCCACCGCGCAGTTGGTGAGGATGAGCGACGCGCGAAGCGCTGCGACCGTCGGACCGGCCATCCACAGAATCGGCGCCGCGAGCCAGGCTTCGACCGCCAGCATGTACGTCTGGCCGTAGAAAAACAGCGGCAGCGCCCGGCCTTCGACCAGGTGCTTCGCCATCAGGCCGACGATCGCCTGGTCGGAGTCGAAGTACGACTGCTCGGTACACGGCGTACACCAGGCTGCGGGCGACGATGAGAAGAAAGGAGGCGACGACGGCAACGGCGAGCGCGCGCCGCTCGAGGACCCCTGGAGTGATGACTCCCGAGGTCTTGGCGGTCTGCATCGGGCGGCATGCTAGCATGCCGCCCAATCGGGCATGTCCGTTCTGCCGAAGGTCAGCGAACGACAGACTTCCTTTCTCAACTGGGCGATCGTGGTCCTGACCGTCGCCGGCGCCCTGGCCGTCAATCGCCAGCGCGCGGTGCTCGTCGATCCTGCCGCCTGTCCCGGACTGCTCGAAGCCGCAACGGCCGCCTCGTCGTCGCTCCTCAACGTGCCGATGGCGGCGGTGCTGGAGGTCATGAACGCGGCCGCAATCGTGGCTGCGCTGGTGCTGTTGGCGAAACGACCTCGGGGGTCATTTTACGTAAACCGTAAAATGACCCCCGAGGTCATTTTCGCTGCCGCGTGCACCCCGATGTTCGCGTCGTTGCTCGCGCCGTCGGCCGGCTTCGCGTTTGCGGCCGCGTGCGTGGCGTTTCTCGTTCGACGCCCGCTCGCTGTCGGTCTGGCGCTCGGCCTGGCCGCGGCGATTGCGCCGGCGCTCACCGTGCCGCTCGCTCTCGTCGCGGGTTGGCGCGCCACGCCCCTCGTCGCCCTCGTCGTCGCGCCGGTCCTCGTGCGATGGCCCGGCGCGATGTCGTGTGCGTTGTCGCCGTTGACCGAGGCGTCACCGGGCGCGGCGCTTGCTGCGCTCGGTCAGGTGACGGGCGCGATCGGACCCGCGGCGTGGGGACTCGCTGCCCTCGGCGCGTTCACGCTGGCGACCCGGCCTTCGCTGAGCGCTCGCGTTGCGAGCCGCTTCGGCAGCGTCCTCGCGATCGTGCCGCTCGTCGCGATGCTCTCGCCCCGCGCCGACCCGTGGCGGACGCTCGCGCCGTCCGTGGTCGCGCTCTGGCTGCTCGCGGCCGCAGGCGCCTCGGAAGTCGTTCGCGTGCTGGGATCGGGCATCGGCCGTCGCCTGGCCGCGGCGGTCCTGCTCCTGGCGGTGCCGGTCCTGCAGTACTCGCGGCACGCCGCCACAAATGTCCCGGCGTTTTCGGAGGCCTGGGGCCACGAGACGCTGACCCGGCGCGACATCGCGCGGTTGCTGGACGTGCTTCCCGGGAACGCCGCGCTCGTCGTTGACGACGCGACGAGCGCCATCGCGCTCGGTGCCGAAGCGGGCGCGGCCACGCGGCGCGGCAAGCACATCACGCTCATCTCGCGTCACGTCGACGACGTCGCCAGCGCTCTGAAATCGAGCCGCGTGTTCGCGTTGCCTCGCGCCCAGCGCGAGCTGCAGCATCAGGGTGTTCGGATTGGCAGTGCCGTCTGGCCCGGGGTCTCGGGAGTGTCCGAGATCTCGATCGGGAGCAGCTGCCGCAGCCCGGGCCCGTCGTGGACTCCGTGGCCCGAGGTGGCTGGAGCGCCGGCGTTTGCGCTCGTCGCCCTGCACGCTGCCGACCGCGGTCCGATTGTCGTGTACCTGGGCGGCTCGGCCCTCATGGATCCGTCAACGGCGGGGTGGGTTCCCCGGGAGACGCGCGGCTTTCATTTCGGGACGTTCGTGATGCGCGACGAAGGCCGCCGGGCGCGACTGAAGGAAGAGAGCGGCGGCGACCAGTTGCCGGCGGACCATCCGCTCTTCGCGTCGCCGTACGTCACGCGTATTGAGATGTGGCGCGTGCCGGGCGGCGCGCGCATCCTGCCCGTGTCACTCAGTCATTCGGCCGACGCCGCCCTCGTCCGCCTGATCGGACCGTCGAGCGCGGGCGGTACCCGAGTCTGTCCGTCCTACCCGCAGGAGATCGAGCGGCTTCAGATCAACCCGAAGAACGCGCGCGAGCGATAGCGAGCGCGCCACGCGAACGGAGCGGGGCGACGGGGCCCCGCGAGTGAGCGTGTCAGGGGTCCGGGGACGAAGTCCCCGGATCAATTATTGTCCTCCAAGGATCAGCTTGATGGCGTTCTCGTTGAACGTCACCTCCATCTTGTCCTTGGCCTTGGTCATGTACGCGCTGAAGAACTCGTTTGCGCGCTCGCTGGCGAGCTCGGTCGCGCAGGGCCGGCCGCGATTTCGCCATGTCCTCCGGTTTGAGGTCCTGGCGCTCCTTCACTCGCGCGACGACGACGGCGTTGTTCGTGGCAATGGGGCCGGTGGTCTCGTTCACCTTCAGCGCGAACACCGCGTCGTCGACGACCGAGCTGATGCCCACCTCGGCGAACGCCGTGCCGCGCGTGATGAGCTCGGTGGACTTCACCTCCACGCCGGCGGCCTTGGCAGCGGCCGCGAAGTTGGTCTTCGCTGCCGCGGCCATCGTCTCGGCCTTGGTTTTCGCAAGGTCGACCGCCTTCAGGCGAATCACATCGTCACGAACCTTTTCGCGCACCTCAGCCAGCGTGGGCAGGCCGACGGCTTGACCTCGACGACCGTGATCCACGCGAATCCCTGTTGCGTCCGAAGCGTGCCGCTGACCTTGCCCTGTTCGAGCGAGAACGCCTGTTGCGCGACGCCGGGCGCGAAGCCGAGCCCCGCGAGCGGTTCCTCGCGGGCGAAGAGCCCGGAGTCGGCCACGGTGAGCGCCGCGCCTTCGCCACGCGATCGAGGTCGGTCGGGTCCTTGATTTCCTTCGCGACGTCGTCCGCCGACCTTCGCGGCTTCAGCCTGCGCCTTCTCGTACTTGATCTGATCCTCGAGCTGGAGCTTCACGTCGGCGAAGGTGCGCGTCGCCGCCGCCCGCTTGTCGACGACCTTGATGATGTGGAAGCCGTACTGGGTCTTGACGAGATCGCTGACCTTTCCGGGCGGCAGCGAGAAGGCAGCCTCGTCGAACTCCTTCACCATCGCGCCGCGGCCGAAGTAATCGAGATCGCCGCCGTTGTCCTTGGAGCCGTCCTCCGAGTGCTGCTTGGCGAGCGCCGCGAAATCCGCGCCGGCCTTGACCTTCGCGAGGATCGCTTCCGCCTGCTTCTTCACTTCGGCTTCGTTCTTGCCTTCGGTCTTGAGCAGGATGTGGCTCGCACGCACCTGCTCGGGCGTCTGGTAGGTCGCGAGGTTCTGCTGATAGCGCGCCTCGGCCTCCTGCGGCGTCGCCGTCATCTTGCCGCGCAGCGCTTCGGCGTCGATTGAAAGATACCGGACGCGGCGCTTCTCCGGCATCCGATAGGCTTCCTGATTCGCGTTGAACCGGGCCTCCAGCTCCGCGTCGGTCGGCTGGATGCCGCTCCTGAACTGATTCGCGGTGAAGACGGCAAGGTCCAGTTTCACCTTCTCGTTCCGCTTCCGGTACTCCTGGTCGACGTCGGCATCGGTGACGTGCACCCAGCCGGTCAGCGCGCCCTGCAGCTTCTCGATCACCAGCGAGCGCCGCACTTCGTTCTTCGAACTCCCCGGCCGAGACCGGCGGGCGCTGCATGCGCAGCATCGCCTGATATCGCGCGTTCCCGACGAACTGTCCGTTCTCCTGCAGCCAGGGAATCCGGAGAATCCGTTCCTTGAGCTCCGCATCCGACACGCGAATGCCCAGGCGGTCGGCCTCGGCGAGCATGGCTTCCTGATCGATCAACTGCTGGACGATGCGTTGACCGATGCCGAGCTGGCGAAGCATCTGATCGTTGAACTGTTCGCCGTAGACGCGCGCAACTGGCTCAACTGCTTCTGGTAGGCGCGCTGGTACGCGGCGACCTTGACCGTGCGTCCGTTGATCGTCGCAATCGTGTCGGTCGGCGCGGCGCCGCGCTCCCGGCTGCTCCATGAAGCTCGGCACGTACAACAGAATGAACGTCAGCACGACGATCGCCAGGCTCCACTTGAGCCAGGCGCGTGGCGCCGCATTCGATCGAGCATCGTCACGTCAGGAACCCTCCCAGACAATCCGCAAACGAACAATTATGCCACGAGGGGGCTGTCGCGGCGGCTCGGCGCCGCCCGAGAGTCGCCGCCGGGCGCGACTTTCTGGCCGCCAATGACCTATCGATTTCAGAATCGTGTTTGACGCGCGACACGCCCGCGCGAAACGCGATTCAGGCCGGAAAAGTCGCGCAGAATCGCGTGCTATAGTGAAGCCGTTCGGTGTTCTTCAACGCGTCCGGAGGACATGCCGGAAGCTCAAGAGACGAAGTCGTCAACCCCAGCGTCGACTCCGCCCGCGACTGTGCTTCGCCTCGCTGCCTTCCATCGCAGCGAAGACGTACAGGAGCATCTCGCGCCCCTTCGACAAGTCAGAGGCGTCGAGATTCTGCAGGTGTGGCAGGGTGCGACATGGACACTACCGCGAGGAGTCGCGGGCATTCTGTGGGAACTTGCACCGCAAGACGGTGCGGATTCGCGCATCGGCGGGCTGATCGAGGGTGTGCCCGCGTGCTCGTACAGCCTCGCCAGTAACCCCGCTCTTCTCGACGTGTCACGCAAGCTCGGTTTCCGGCGCCATCTATCTACCCCGGTGCGGCTCGTCGAAGTCGAGCGCGCGCTCAATCTTCCGGCGGTCATCGACCTCGCCGATCGTCTCGACGCGGCGACGCCTCGTCTCGTGCGTCTCTCGCGCCGGACCGAAGCGCTGAGCGAGCTGATGCGCGCCGTCAACGCCTCGTCCGATCCGACGGCCTTGGCCAACACGCTCGTCTCGCGTCTCGCCGACTGGCTGCCGCTCACCGAGTGGTCCGTCATGGCGATCGAGCTCGACGGCACCGTGCGGCGGCTCGACGATCGCGACCTGGATCCCGTCCTTCAAACGCGCGGGCGCCGAGATCGCCGACGTCGTCCTTCGCGGCGGCAAGGCGGCGATTCGTTCGACGACGTATGTCAGCGAGCGCATGGCGGTCGGCTCGGAGCGCGGCCCGCAGTCGGAGCTCACGGTGCTCGGCTGGCCGCTCGTCGCGGGCGGGGAGGTCGCCGGCGTGCTCGCTCGGCATCGACTATGGACGCCTGCGCCGACTGCCCACGCTGTCGACCGAGCTCGTCGACGCGCTGGGTGTGCTCGTCGAGCCGGCGGCCTTCGCGCTGACCCACGCGCTGCGCGTGGAACGCGCCGAAGCGCTGTCGGTGACCGACGACCTCACGCAGCTCTACAACTCGCGGTTCCTGAACGACGCGCTGCGCAAGGAAACCAAGCGCGCGATGCGCAGCGGCTGGCCGCTGTCGCTGCTGTTCATCGATCTGGACGGGTTCAAGAAGATCAACGACGCGCACGGCCACCTGCTGGGGAGCCGGGCGCTCATCGAAGCGGCCGCCGTGATCCGGGGCAGCGCCCGGGAGACGGACATCGTTGCACGGTTTGGCGGTGATGAATTCGCGATCCTCCTGCCTGAGACCGGAGTGGAGGGCGCCCAGTCGGTCGCCCGACGCCTCCGGGACCGCATCCAGCGGTACGTCTTCCTGTCCGAGCGCGGCCCGTCCAACCGGATCACCGCCTCGATTGGCCTAGCGACGTTGCCTGATGTAGCCGATACAGCAGAAGGCCTACTTCAGGCGGCCGATGCGGCCATGTATCGTGTTAAGGTCACGGGCAAGAACGGGATCCACGTGGCCGGACGCGATGAGGGCTCCCGCCCGCCACAGGAAGAACAGGACCTGCATTGACGCTTCGTTCGCTTTTTTCGCTGTTTTCCAGCGACCTCGCTATCGACCTCGGCACCGCCAATACTTGTGTTTATGCTCGCGGCAAGGGCATTGTCGTCAACGAGCCTTCCATCGTCGCCATCAACAAAGTGACCGGCAAGATTGAAGCGGTGGGCAAAGAAGCGAAAGAAATGCTCGGCCGGACCCCCGGCAACATCGTCGCCATCAAACCGATGAAGGACGGCGTCATCGCCGACTTCGAAGTCACCGAGAAGATGCTGGCGCACTTCATCAAGAAGGCGCACAACCGCACGATGTGGGTGCGCCCGCGCATCGTGATCGGCGTCCCGTCCGAAATCACCCAGGTCGAGAAGCGTGCGGTCAAGGACAGCGCCTACCGCGCCAAGGCCAGCGAGGTGTATCTGGTCGAGGAGGCCATGGCCGCCGCGATCGGCGCCGGAATGCCAATTGAGGAAGCGTCGGGCAATATGGTCGTCGACATCGGCGGCGGCACGACCGACATCGCCGTCATCTCGCTCGCCGGCATCGTCTACAGCAAGGCGATCCGCGTGGCCGGCAACGAGATGGACGAGGCGATCATTCAATACATCAAGAAGACCTACAACCTGCTCATCGGCGAGCGCACGGCCGAGCAGATCAAGATCGAGCTGGGATCCGCGTTTCCGCTCGAGGAGCGCCTCACGATGGAAATCAAGGGCCGACACCTCATCGAAGGCGTGCCGAAGACGATTACTATTTCAGACGAGGAGATCCGGGAGTCGCTGGCCGAGACGGTCAACGTGATCGTCGACGCCGTGCGCGTGGCGCTCGAGCGGACGCCGCCCGAGCTCTCGGCGGACATCGTCGACCGCGGCATCGTGCTGACCGGCGGCGGGGCGCTCTTGAAGAACCTGGACAAGCGCCTGCGCGAAGAAACCGGCCTGCCCGTCGCCATGGCCGAAGATCCGCTGTCCACCGTCGTGCTCGGCGCCGGCAAGATGCTCTCGAACTTCGAGCTGCTGAGGAAGATCTCGCTGGACTGAAGACATCGGGTGTCTTTTCCAGCCGATCCTGAGGAAAAGACACCCGATGTCCTAGTACGACATGCGCCGGCGCACCTTTACCCTGCTCATTGTCATCTGCCTGGGCCATGTCCTGCTCATTTCGGCACAGGTGCAATCCAAGTCCGGCCTGCCGGTGATCGAGTCGGTCGCCTTCGGCACCCTCGCGCGCATTCAAGGCGTCTCGGGCGGGATCGCGGACGGCGTTCGGTCCGTCTGGACCAGGTATTTCGCCCTTCGCGGCGTCGAGCGGGAGAACGCCGACCTCCGTCAGCAGCTCCTTCAATTGCAAGGTGAGCTGCAGGCCGAACGCGCGCGGACGCATGAGACGCGCGCGCTCGAAGGCGCGCTGAAACTGCAGCAGAGTCTCACCGCCCGCACGCTCGCCGCCCGCGTCATTGCCGGCAACCCGTCGCCGGAGCGGCTGACCGTGACCATCGACCGCGGCAAAGACGACGGCGTGCAGGCTGACATGGCGGTGATTGGCGATCGCGGCCTCGTCGGCCGCGTCATCGGCCAGCCGGCCGCGCATGCGTCGCTCGTGCAGTTGCTCATCGACAGCCGCGCCGCCGCCGGCGCCATGCTCGAGAAGAGCGGGGCAGGCGGCATCGTCGAGGGCGGCGAGACCGACGGCCTGCTGCGCCTCCTCCTCGTGTCGCCGCTCGTCAGCATCACGCTCGGCGAGCGCGTGCTCTCCGCCGGGCAGGACGGCATCTTCCCGCAGGGGTTCGTCATCGGCACGGTCGAGTGGATTGAAGGGACTGGCAAGACCCGGGAAATCGCCGTGAAGCCGACCGTGGACTTTTCGCACCTCCAGGTCGTTCTGGTCGTCCTCGACAAGCCCGCCGACGTCGGGGGCCGGCGCGAGTGAAGCTGACGGCGGTCCTCGCGACTGTCCTCGTGGCCGTCGCCCTGCAGGTGACCCTCGCCCGCTACACGGTGGGCGGGCGGTGGACGTTCGATCTCGTCCTCGTGGGTGTCGTGTATGCGGCCCTCCGCTGGGAAGCCGTGGCCGGCATGGTCGCGGGGACGCTCGGCGGCCTGCTCCAGGACATGCTCTCCGGCGGCATTATCGGAGTGGGTGGGCTCGCCAAGACGCTCACCGGATTCGCCACCGGCATCATCGGCACGCAGTTCGTGGTCGCCAAGCCGTACGCCCGCGCGATGATCGTGGCGGGCGCGACGGGGATGCACCGGCTGATCATGGTCGGCTTGCAGGGCCTGATCGACCAGAACTGGTCAGGCATCCCCTGGACCGCTATGCTGGGAGAGATCGCCATCAACTCGGTCTGCGGGTTCCTGGCGTTTCAGATGACCGACGCGCTGCCCGGTGCAGTCTCCCGCGGCCGCATGAGCCGACGGTCGAGCTGGGGGCGGCGCCAGTGGTGAGGCCAGTATGCTGACGCCCGGCGCTTTCGAAGATCGGCGCAGTCTCCTGACGCGGCTCACCGTGCTGCGGGCCGGCGCGGTGGTGATCTTCACGGTGCTGGCCGTGGCGTTCTGGACCCTCCAGGTCGCCCAGCACGCCAAGTACTCCGAGTGGGCCGACAACAACTACATGCGGCAGATCCCGCTCCGCGCGCCGCGGGGCGTGCTCTTCGATCGCGGCGGCCGCGTGCTGGTCGAGAATCGCGACTCGTTCACCATTTCGATCATCCGCGAGCGCACCACGGACCTCGAAGGCGCGGTCACGATCCTCGCGCGAGTCACGGGCGTGGACGAGCAGTACATTCGCGAGGTCGTCCAGCGTCACAAGCGCGAAGCGTCGTTCCGGCCGATTCCGGTGATCGAGCACGCGAGCTTCGCGCAGGTGGCGGCCGTGCGCGCGCGTCAACTCGAGCTGCCCGGCGTCGACGTGCAGCAGGTGCCCGCGCGCGCGTATCCAGAGGGCGGGCTCGGCGCGCACCTGTTCGGGTACGTGAGCGAGATTCAGGAGACGCAGCTCGATCGACCCGAGTACGCGGGCCTCGAAGCCGGCGCGATCGTCGGGCAGTCCGGCATCGAGCGCGTGTACAACGCGAGCCTCCAGGGGACCGACGGCCGGCGCAACGTCGTCGATCAACAGCGTCGGCCGCGAAATCCACGAGCTCGCGGTCGAGAATCCGGTGGAAGGCAAGCGGCTGCAGCTGACCATCGACTACGACCTCCAGCGGGCGCTCGAAGAGGGCTTCCGCAGCAGCGGGTACGCGGGCGCCGCCGCGTTTCTCGACCCGCGCACGGGCGAAGTCCTGGCGATGACCAGCCTGCCGGCCTACGATCCCAACGACTTTGCGGTCGGCATCGAGGGCCGGAAGTGGGCCGAGCTGCAACAAAGATCCGCTGAATCCGCTCGAAAACCGGCTGATGCGCGGACGATACGCGCCCGGATCCACCTTCAAGATCGTGATGGCGATCGCGGCGCTCAGCGAGCGCGTCATCACGCCTGACTTCAAGGTCTTTTGCCCCGGCTCGAAGACGTTCTACGGCCGCACCTGGCAGTGCAGTCGCAGGGGCGGGCACGGGGTCGTCGACCTGCGCCATGCGATCGAGCAGTCGTGCAACGTGTACTTCTACACGGTCGGCGACATGCTGAAGATCGACACGATTCACGACTACGCCGCCAAGCTCGGTCTCGTCGGGCATGACCGGCATCGATCTGCCGGGTGAGAACTGCGAGCCTCGTCGCCGTCCACCGAGTGGAAGCAGAAGACGTTCAAGCAGCCGTGGTATCCGGGCGAGACGATCTCGGTCGCGATCGGCCAGGGCGCCGTCGCCGTCACGCCGCTCGCGCTGGCGACGATGATCTCGACCGTGGCGAACGGCGGCACGCTCGTCACGCCTCACGTGGTGCGCGCGATGGACGAGGTCGGACGCGGCTGGCAGTTGGTGGCGGCGCCGCCGTCCCGATCGACGTTCCAGATCAGGCCCGACGTGCTCCAGCCCGTGCGCGAAGGGCTGTGGATGGTGGTGAACGCGGCCGGCACGGGCCGCAAGGCGCAGATCGACGGCAAGGACGTCTCCGGCAAGACCGGCACGGCGCAGGTCATCTCGCTCGAAGGGGCGAAGGCGGCCAAAGGCAAGATCGACATCCGCGACCACGGGTTCTTCGTGTTCTTTGCCCCGCGCGACAATCCGCAGATTGCCGGCATCGTCTTCGCCGAGCACGCCTTGCACGGCTCGTCGGCCGCGCCGATTGCGAAGTACGTCATGGAGACGTTCTTCGCCAAACAGGACGGGAAGCCGCTGCCGACGCTGGCCCAAGCCCGTGATCGTCGGCGACCGCCACAGCGGCGCCCGCCGGACCGCCGGAACCGATGATCGTCGAACGCCGTCTCTCCGCGCACCTCGATTGGCCGTTGGTCCTGGCCGTCGTCGCGCTGACGATCGTCGGGCTCGCGACGATCTACTCGGTCACCTGGAATTTCCGAACCGACCAGCCGGGCAACGAGTTCTGGATGCAGGTGTACGCGCTGCCGATCGGCCTCGTCGCGATGTTCGTGTGCCTGCTGATCGACTATCGCACGCTGGCGCAGCGGTCGCTGTTCATCTATGCCGCGCTCGTGCTGGCGCTCGTCTATGTCTCGATGGGCGGCGTCGTGCGTGGCGGCGCGCGGCGATGGATCGATCTCGGCCGCTTCTCGCTCCAGCCGTCCGAGTTCGCGCGGCTGACGCTGGCGCTGGTGCTGGCGATGTTCTACGGAGAGAGCCGGCGCAGCGCGCGATCGATGGGGGAGCTCGTCATCGGCGCGGCGCTGCTGGGTGTGCCGTTCTGGCTCATCATGAACCAGCCGGATCTCGGGACGGCGGCCACGCTGCTGCCGGTGTTTCTCGGCGTCGCCTACGCGGCCGGCATGCGAATGCGCTGGCTCGCCATCGCCACGGTCGCGGCGCTGCTGGTCTCTCCGCTCGTCTGGCGCTTCGGCATGCAGGACTACCAGAAGGAACGGATTGAGATGTTCCTCGATCCGTCGAGCGACCCGCGCGGCGCGGGCTACCAGCAGATTCAAGCCAAGGTCACCGTCGGCTCGGGGGGCCTGCTCGGCAAGGGCTTCCGGCAGAGTACTCAGGGTGGGTATGGGTTTCTCCCGGTCGCCCACAACGACTTCGTCTACTCGGTGCTGGCCGAGGAGCACGGCTTTCTCGGCGTGCTCGTGACGCTCGGCCTGTACCTGTTCGTGCTCGTGCGAAGCCTGGACGCCGCGAAACTGGCCAAAGATCGCGTCGGCGCCTTTCTCGTCGTCGCAATCATTTCGGGGTTCGGCTTCCAAGTGTTGTACAACATCACCATGTCGGCCGGGTTGGCGCCCGTCAAGGGGCTCACCCTGCCGCTCATGAGTTATGGCGGGTCGTCGCTCGTGGCGACGCTCGCCGGGTTCGGCCTCATCCTGAACGTCAGGATGAGACGGTTTACGAATTGACCCAGGCCGCTTCATGAACGTCTTCGCTGACAGCCTTGGAAGCCTCCCGCTGGCGATGGTGTGCGCGCTCGTGTGCGCACTCGCCGGGCTGGCTGTCGGTCCGACGTTGGCCGTGACGCGCCTGGCTCGCTGGAGTCAGACGAATGAACAAGGAGATGGTCATCTCCTCGACGCCGCACGAAACGCGCGTGGCGATTCTCGAGGACGATCAGGTTGTCGAAGTCTTCATCGAGCGGGAGCATTCCCGCGGCGTGGTCGGGAACATCTACAAGGGCCGGGTGTCCAAGGTGCTTCCCGGCATGCAATCGGCGTTCGTTGACCTCGGTCTCGAACGCGACGCGTTTCTCTACGTTACCGACGTCATCAGCCCAACCGAGGAAGCCCTCGAGGAGGATGAAGACGTCCGTCCTGGCAACGGGGGTGACGACCTCGGAGGTCGTCCCGAGCCCCCTCTCGTCGGGACGACCGCCGAGGTCCTCGTCGGCGACACCGCAGAGGTCGTCCTCGCCGAGGGCACCGCCACCGAACTGGGCGCGCCCAACGGCGCCGCGTCTGAGGTCCTCGTCGCGGCGCCTGCGGCGGCCGCCGCGTCCGCGACCGGCGCGCGTCCGCAGGCCCGGGGGGATCGATCAGTCGACCGGCGCAGCCGCGAGCGCCCCGAGCGCCAGCCGCCGTCAGCCAAGATCGAAGATCTGCTCAAGGAAGGGCAGGAGGTCGTCGTCCAGGTCGTCAAGGAGCCGCTGGGCACCAAGGGCGCACGCATCACGTCGCACCTGAGCCTGCCCGGCACGGTTCCTCGTCTACATGCCGACGGTCGATCACATCGGCGTGTCGCGCAAGATCGAGTCGCGCGACGAGCGGCGGCGGCTTCGCGGGATCGTGCAGCGGTTCCGCGAGCAGTCGAGCCTGCCCGGGCGGCGTGATCATCCGGACGGCCGCCTCCAACCGCTCCGAAGAAGACATCGTCGCGGACCTTTCGTACTTCCAGCAGGTCTGGACCGAGATCCAGCGCAAGCGCGAGTCGGAGCGGACGCCGGCCGTGCTCTTCCGCGAAGAGAGCCTCGTCACCAAGCTGCTGCGCGACCTGCTGACCGAGCAGTTCACCGCCATCCGGCTGGACGACGAGGTGGAGCACCGGCGGGTCGTGTCGCTGCTCACGCGCATCATGCCCAACATGATTTCCCGCGTGAAGCGCTACACCAAGGACTATCCGATCTTCGACGAGTACGGCGTCCAGGGCGAAATCGACAAGGCGCTTCGCAGCAAGGTCTGGCTGAAGTCCGGCGGCTACATCGTCATCAACCAGACCGAAGCGCTCGTCGCGATCGACGTGAACACCGGGCGCTATGTCGGCAAGAAATCCGCCGGCCGGCTCGAGGACACCATCGTCAAGACGAACCTCGAGGCGGTCAAGGAGATCATCCGGCAGATTCGACTGAGCGACCTCGGCGGCATCATCGTCCTCGACTTCATCGACATGGAGGAGAAGAAGAACCGCCAGAAGGTCGCGCAGGCCGTCGAGCAGGAGCTGCGCAAGGACCGCGCGCCGTCCAAGGCGGTGCAGGTCTCGGACTTCGGGCTCATCATCATCACCCGCAAGCGCGTGAAGAGCAGCCTGGAGCGGCTCGCTCACCGAGCCGTGCCCGTACTGCACCGGGACCGGCACGATCAAGACCAGGCGACGATCTGCTACGACATCCTGACCGAGGTCAAGAAGGTGAGCGCCGAGCTCGACGGATACAGCCTGGTGCTCCGCGTCAATCCGGAGATGGCGCGGGCGCTCAAGGAGGAGAGCCAGAGCGTGTTTCGCGAGCTCGAGACGACGGTCGGCCGGCCGGTGACGATCCGGACGGACGAGCAGCTCCACCACGAGCAGTTCGACCTGATGGCCATCTAGGCCCCGCCTTCGCTGGGCGCTGGCTGCGCCAGCAGCTTCCGCCTTCGCCAAGGCTACGGCGGACCGCCGAAGCCGCGCGTGAAACGCGCGCTCGGCGAAGGCGGTCGGCGCGGCAGGCTAGTGCCCAGTGCCCAGTGCCCAGTGCCCAGTGCCCAGTGCCTAGCGCCCAGTGCCTGGCGCCCAGTGCCTAGTCCAGAGCCACCACAGGCACCCGCGAGGGGTCGTGTTCTTTACACACTTGCGGGCCGGAGCTCGCACTGGAGTCAGACCGGCGAGCAGTTGGGCGTGGCATCTTTCTTGTAAGATCCAGCACGTGGAGCGGTGTGCTTTCCCCTATAATCGCTTCCGGAGGCTTCGATGACTCGAAAAGGACTCGCTGGTCTCTTCGCCGTGGCCCTCACGGCGGTGGCCGTGACGGCTATCCAGGCGAGCGGCCAATCAGAACCGGGGCAATCTCTCGGAACGGTCCGTATTCCCAAAGCTGTGACTGCGAACGGGCAGCCGCTGGCCGCCGGAACCTACACGGTTCGATCTGCCGGAGGCACGGTAACACCGGCTATCGGCCAGACCACAACGCTCAGTCAATGGGTCGAGTTCGTGCAGGGTGGGCAGGTCAAAGGCCGTGAGCTGGCCACGGTGCTGACGGCGGCGGAAGTGAAGGACGTCGTCGACGGCAAAGCCCCGGCCGCCGGCGCCGCGAAGACCGAAGTACTGAAAGGGAACGACTACCTGCGCGTGTGGATCAACCGCGGCGGCACCCACTACCTCGTGCACTTCGCGGTGACGCCCACGTCGTAGCGTGGAACGCGCCCGCCGGTGACGCGGGCTATTTCCTGGTAATGACGACGTTACCGCTGAAAGTGGTGGCGATGAGGACCCCGCCACCACTTCCTACGGTTCCCTTCAGCGACGTGCGCGTCACGCTCACATTGCGGATCTCGATGCCGGGATCCGGAGTGATCTGACCCGAGAACGTCCGCGCTTCGAGATCGAATCCACCGCCGGACAGGACCAGTCGGATCCCTCCATTGTGCGTCTGCATCTCGTAGCGGCCCGTGCGTGAGATCCCGCCCGAATACTCGACCGGCCCGTTCATCGTCTTCAGGCTGACGCTCTCCGCGGTGATGTCGCGCGCCGTCACGCTGCCGGTCATGTTGTCCGCGCTCAGCTGCCGGACCTTGACGCGATCGAGCGTCACTTCGCCGTTCATCGATCCGACCGACAGGTTGCCGTCGCCCTCGACGTCGCTGATCGCCACCCGGCCGCTCAGCGTGCGCGCCGACGCGATGCGGCTCGCCCCGCTGATCGTGACGGCGCCCGAGACGACGTTCACGGACAGTTCGCCCTTGATGCCCTTGAGGGTGACGTCGGTCGCGAAGCCGCCGGCCGTGACGTGCGTCCCGGGAGGCGCCGTGACCGTGTACGTCGTCTGGACGCTGTAATTCGAGCGGCCCCTGCGCTGCGGATATCGGGCATTGACTCTCGCGCGCTCCCCCCGATGGTCCACCTCGACGGTGACCTCGGTCAATCCGCTCTTCGCGTCGGCCTCGGTGCGCCCGCGGGAGACGCGGACGATCTCGATCGTCACGTCGCGCCCGCCTCCGGCCGTGACCGTGATGGGGCCGCTCACGTTCCGCAGTTCGAGCGATCCGTTCGGGCCGAGCGCGAGCGTGCGCGTCTCCTTGTCGGTCTGCTCGACGCGAAACTCGCGATCCTGTCCGCTCCAGCCGGCGCCAACGACGTCGTCAATCCATGGCAGCGCCACGTGCACGTCGCGGATCACCCGGCGGATCTCGTCGAGGACTTCCCTCTGGACGTCCACCTGGACCTGGACCCGGACGCTCTGCGCGGCGACACGCTCGACGGCGCCGGCAGCCAGCACGAGCGCAATGACGGTCCGAGCTTTTGTCATCATTCTCATAGCTCGCGGGGCCCCACCCCCGCTCGCGCGGCCCCGACGGCTCGCTACGCTCGCCTGGGGCCGGTCAACTTTTCTTAGCCCGCGGGGCCCGATTTCTCTCACTGGCGTCGGGGCCCCACCCCCGCCGCCTGGCTGAAGGCTCTCGCTCGCGCACCGCCGACGGCTCGCCTGCCCTGAGCTTGCCGAAGGGCTACGCTCGCCTGGGGGCGGTCAACCTTTCTTCCCGACGGCGGCGGCCGACTCGGCCGCGGCGGCCGAATCGCCCCGGCGCATGTCGTTCATCAGCATCACCGTCGCCTGCAGCACGTCCACTTTGCGGCGCAGCGCGTCGATCAGGCTCTCGCGTGCCGGCACGCTTTCGGGACTCCCGGCGACGGCGCCCTGGCTTTCGGCGATGGCCCGATCGATGGACGCGATGTTCTGCTGCAACAGCGTGGCGATCGACGGATCGAGCGCGCCGTCGCTGGACTTTGCCAGCGCGTTGAGCTCAGTGATGGCTTTCTGATAGTGCTGTGTCGCGATCGCCAGGTCGTCCGCGATGGCCTGCACCGCTTCGACGGGATTCCGGCCCGGCGGGACCTCCACGGGCGGCGCGCTCCGCGTGAAGAAGTACGCGCCAAGGGTGACGACGAGCAGGGCCGCGGCCAGGCCGAGCCAGGACTGCAGCGCGCCTCGTCCGGGACGTCCCGCTTCGCGTGACGGCGCGCGGGCGCCATCGAGCCGGACCTGGCCGGCGACTTCCAGCCAGACGTGATCGGGCGGGTTGATCGGTCCGAGCGCGCCCGCGGCCGCGCGCAACCGCTCGAAGTCGCGGACCACTCCGCGGCAGCCGGCGCACTCGTCGAGATGGCGCGCGATCGCGGCCTGCTCGTCGGCCTGGACCTCCCGGTCCACAAAGGCTCCGAGCCGCGGCTGGATTTCCTGACAGGTGGCCATTACGCTGATCCCACGCGCGGGCTCGCGGACGCCAGCAGGCTGCGCAATCGCAACCGTGCCTTGTGCAACTGAGACTTCGACGTGCCGTCCGAGATGTCGAGCAACTGCGCGATCTCCTTGTGCTCGCACCCTTCGACGTCGTGCAGCACGAACACGACGCGGCAGCCCGTCGGCAACGCCGCCAGCGCGCGCTCCAGATCCAGTCGATCGACGACCCCGAGTATCGCTCCCGCGCTCGCCCCCACCGGACCAGGCTCGTCCTCGAAGGTCTCGGTGAGCAGCATGAGCCGCGCGCGCTTGCTTCGGAGGTGATCGAGGCACTGGTTGGTGGCCAGACGGAACAGCCAGGTCCCGAGCGCCGACTCACCCTTGTAGAGCCCGAGCTTCCGATGGGCTGTCAGGAAAATCTCCTGAAGCAGATCTTCAGCCTCGGCCCGCCCGACCATACGGCAGGCCAGCCCGAACAACCGCGGCGCGTACGTCCGGTACAGTTCCTCGAAGGCGCCGGGAACGCTCGCCCGACACCGCTCGACCAGGGCCAGATCGGCATGCCCCTCCACGGGTCGGTTCGAAGACTTGGACGATGCCATGGCTCCGCGCGTTGCCCGCCTCCGCCAATCGCTCGCTGCGCTCGCGGCTTCGGCGAGGCAGGCCTTCAGACCAGGCACTGGGCACTAGGCACTTGGCACTAGGGCCGGCGGCTCGGCCGCTCCCAGTGCCCAGTGCCTGCAGTGCCTAGTGCCTAGTCTGAATCGATGCTTTTCAAAGCGTAAAATCCGCCCTCGCCTGATCGTGAGGCCCTCGGCGCGGAGCAGCGCCGCCTTCAGCTCCGGATGGCTTCCGTATCCGCCGACGCGGCCGCCTGCGGCCACGACGCGATGATAGGGCAGACCCGGCGCTTCTGCGGCGCGCATGATGTTGCCGACGGCGCGCGCTGCGCCCGGCCGTCCCGCGAGCCTGGCGAGATCGCCATAGGTCAATACGTAGCCCGGCGGAATTCTCCTCAACTGATGCAGGACGCGATGGGCGAATCGGCTCCTGGTCACCAGGCCGGCGTCATCGCAGCGCTTCGGTCAGCACACGCCCGTTCGTCCGCGCGAGTGTGATGCGGGTGAGCGCCGCCAGCGTGGGCACCAGATCGGCGGGACTGGCCTGCGCGAGATACCGGCCCGCGCGGATGCCGGCGCCGAACAGCACCACCGGCACACGCCGGTCGTACTCCCAGGGCGACCCGTGGGTGGTGCCCGTGGCCCCCCGAATGATCCAGTAGGGCTTCGGCACCACGACGAAGTCCCCGCTGCGGCCGGGCACGTAGCTGAGGCGCCACGCGCGCAGGATCGGGTCGTCGGTGGGCGTCGTGCTCGCGAGCTCGTCCGATCCGTACACGCGATAGACCCCACGGACTTCAGCCACCGCAGTCTTCAACGCCTCGATCGCGCCCGGGCGCGCCTGCAATTTGTCGAGCGTGCCCGGCGACAGCGAGAACTGGTGGTCGATGAGTGAGGCGTAGTACATGCCGGTGTCGAGATACTTTGAAATCGTCGTATCGACGGCCTGCCGGATCTCGATGGGCACGATGCGTCCCGCGTCCGTGCCGAGCGCCGCCGCCTGTTCGGGAATCGGCGCCACGCCGTGGTCCGCACTGAAGGCGACCACGTACCGTCCGGGGCCCACCTGACGATCGAGCTGATCGAGCAGGCCGCCGAGGAGCGCGTCCGCCCGGAGCAGGACATCCTGGACTTCGTGACTTCGCGGGCCGTACTCATGCCCGACGAGATCCAGCGCCGGCAGGCTGATGGCCAGCAGATCGGTGCCGGGCTGCTGGCCGAGCTTGCGCGACGTCACGAGGTGACGCGCCAGGTCCATGACGTACTTGTCGCTCAGTGGGGACCGTTCCCAGTGCGAGATGAACTCACCGTCCGGCGTGCCCTTGCGGCTTTCGATCTTGTGAGGAAACACCTTCGTCCAACCGCCCGGGTTGCCCTCACCGGGTGCGTCGTCGTCGAACACGTACGACGCGGCTGGAAGCAGGCGGTCCCACGTCTGGCCGTACGACGCGGTCAGCGCGTGTTTCGTGACGAACTCGTCGACATCCGGCCAGGGTGACTTCGTGAAGGCGTCCGAGGTGGCCCAGGTGCCGTTGTCCTCTTCCCAGACGACCACCGTGCCGGGTCCGCCATGACCGCCGAGGCCGATCGCCGAGCGCGGCTTCAGCGCGACCGAGACGATGGCCGGCGGGCGCGTGGCCTGCAGACGGAGCTCGTCGGCGAACGCCGGCGCGCGATTCGAGCGGGCACTGTGATGCTCCGTGCCTGTGCCGCCGCCAAACGCCACCGACGTCGCCGTCGGATCGGTGACGCACGGGACGCCCTGGCGAAGCGTGCGGTCGTAAAACGTATTGCCCGTCATGCCGTGGACGGACGGCAACGTTCCGCTTCCGATCGTCGCGTGTCCCGCGCAGGTCACGCTGCCGCCGTACGGGTACATCGCGAGCGGAAAAACGGCGCCCTGGTCGTACAGCCGGCGGAGTCCCTTCGTCCATTGGTGGCCGTACAGGTCCGCGTAGTCGGCGCGGAATTGATCGATCACGAACAGCACGACCAGCCGGGGCGGTTCCGGTCGCGAGGGCGCAGGTGGCTTCGCGGGCGGCGCCTGTGCGCCGGCGACGAGGCCGAACGCAGCAACCAGCACGATGACACGCGATAGAAGGTGTACCTTCACCGTCTCCTGGTCCAGAAGCATAGCGCGGCGATGTACACGTTGTACGCCGCGCATCCCACGATGAACTTGCGGGGCGCGAGCGTCGTCGACAGCAAGCCGGGACGATGGGCGATGTCGATGAGCGCGTGGACGACGAACCCGGCCGCCAGCAGCAGGAGCGCCTGCCGCGGCTCGGCGCGCAGCGACGCCGCCGCGACGACGGACGTGGCGATGCCGAGCGTGACGTCCACGTTGGCCAGCGGATCCGTCTCCGCGTGAATCGCGAGCCCGATCCAGCTTCCGCCCGTGACGGCGAGCAGGATCGCGGCAAGCTGCGCCATCCGGAGCTCGCCGATGAGGCGCGCGGGCTGATCGGGATCGATGCGCGTCAGACGCCACGCGTAGCTCCCGAGCGCCAGGCCAGACAAGACTGCTGCCAGAAAAATCAGGCCGACCGAGCCGGTCACGGTTTCCCACTATACTGGCCCCGGATGCGCGCGGTCGATCTAATCCGGCAGAAACGGGACGGCGCCGCGCTCACACCGGATGCGATCCGTGCGTTCATCGCGGGGGTGACCGAAGAGACCTGGCCCGACTATCAGATTTCGGCGATGCTCATGGCGATCGTGCTCCGCGGCATGACGCTCGACGAAGCGGCGGTGCTGACGGACGCGATGGTGCACTCGGGGCACAAGATCGATCTGTCGGAGTTTGGCGCGACGGCGGTCGACAAGCATTCGACGGGCGGCGTCGGTGACAAACTCTCGCTCGTCCTCGCGCCGCTTGCCGCGGCCTGCGGCGCCATCGTGCCGATGATGTCGGGCCGCGGGCTCGGGCACACCGGCGGCACGCTCGACAAGCTCGAAGCGATTCCCGGGTTCCGGACGCGCCTCTCGCTCGACGAGATGCGCGGCGTGCTCGCACGCACCGGGTGCGTGCTCATCGGCCAGACGGACGAGATCGCGCCGGCCGATCGACGGCTCTACGCCTTGCGCGACGTCACCGCCACGGTCGAGAGCATTCCGCTCATCTGCGCGTCGATCCTGAGCAAGAAGATCGCTGAAGGCATCAGCGCGCTGGTGCTCGACGTCAAGGTCGGTCGAGGGGCGTTCATGAAGACGCGGGAGGAGGCGCGGCAACTGGCGACGTGGCTGGCCGGCATCGCCGAGCGAAACGGCGTGCGGACGGCCGCGCTCCTGACGCCGATGGACGTGCCGCTCGGGCGCGCCGTCGGCAACGCCAATGAAGTCGTGGAGTCGATCGAGACGTTGAAAGGGAACGGTCCCCCCGACGTGGAGGAGCTTTCCGTCCGGTTCGCCTCACGGATGCTCGTGCTGTCCGGACGGGCCAGGGACGATGAGGCCGCGGAGCGCCAGGTGCGCCAGGCGCTCACGAGCGGCGCGGGGCTCGAGAAGTTTCGCGCGATTGTCGAAGCGCAGGGCGGCGATCCGCGGGTGCTTGACGACTACACCCTGCTGCCGCAGCCGGCGGTCCGGGAGCAGGTGCAGGCAGAGCAGGACGGTGTCGTGACGGATCTCGAGGCCGAGGGCATCGGACGCGCCGCGGTCGCCCTGGGCGCCGGCCGCGACCGCGTGGACGCCGGCGTCGATCCGGCGGCCGGCATCGACGTGCTCGCGCCGGTTGGGACGCCCGTCCGGCGCGGCGATCCCGTGCTCGCGCTGTTCTGTCAGGACGCGTCGCGGCTGCCAGGGGCCCGCGCGCTCGCGGCGCGTGCCGTGACGATTGGCGATCGAGCGCCGGAAGCCTCACCGCTGGTGCTGGAGACAATCTGATGACCCGATTTCAACCGATCATCGGCCTTGCGCTGATCGGTCTCATTGCCTACGCGCTCTCGACCAACCGGCGCGCGATCCGGCTCCGCACGGTCGCGTGGGGATTCGGCCTTCAGCTTGCCTTCGGCCTGATCGTCCTCAAGACCGCGTGGGGACAACGAACGTTTGAGGTGCTCGGCGACAAGATCCGCCAGTTGCTCGACTTCGCGGCGGTCGGCTCGTCGTTCGTCTTCGGACCAATTGGCAACCAGCCGGTCTGGGCCAAGATCATGACGAACGTGCTCGGGCAGGAAGGCGCCCAGTACGCGGTGATCTTCGCGTTCCAGATCGCGCCGACGATCATCTTCATCGCGGCGCTGTTCGCCATCCTCTATTACTTCGGCGTGATGCAGCTCGTCGTGCGGCTGTTTGCCGTCGTCATGAACCGGCTGATGGGCGCGAGCGGCGCCGAGTCGCTGAATGTCGCCGCGAGCATCTTCATGGGGCAGACCGAGGCGCCGCTCACGATTCGTCCGTACCTCTCGAAGATGACGCAGTCCGAGCTGATGACGGTGATGACATCCGGCATGGCGCACATCTCGGGCGGCATCATGGCGGCGTACATCGCCTTCGGCATCGAGCCGAAACACCTGCTCACGGCCGTCATCATGACGGCGCCGGGCACGCTGATGCTGTCGAAGATGTTCGTGCCGGAGACCGCCGTGCCGGAGACGCTCGGCACCGTCAAGCTGGAGGTGGCCCAGACCGACGTCAACGTGATCGACGCGGCGGGCCGCGGCACCGGCGAGGGCCTGCACCTCGCGATGAACGTGATAGCGATGCTGATCTCCTTCGTCGCGCTGATCGCGCTGGCCAACGCGCTGCTCGGATGGGTCGGCGGATGGATTCAGGTGCCTGACCTGAGCCTCCAGAAGATCTTCGGCTTCGTCTTTGCCCCGATTGCGTGGTGTCTCGGCGTGGCCTGGCGCGACGCCGGTGTCGTCGGCAACCTGCTGGGGACGCGGATGGTGCTCAACGAGTTCATCGCGTTTGCCCAGCTGGGCCCGATGAAAGACGCGCTCGACCCGAGATCGTTCACGGTCGCGACGTTCGCCCTGTGCGGATTCGCGAACTTCGCCTCGATCGGCATTCAGATCGGCGGCATCGGTGCGCTCGTACCCGAACGCCGTCACGACCTCGCGCGACTTGGCCTGCGCGCGATGCTTGCAGGGACGTTGGCGAATTTCGTCTCTGCCTGCATCGCGGCACTGCTGCTGTAGGAGCCCTGGTCGTGACCGGATACGTCGAGCGAGTCAACGAGACAGCGCGGTTTCTGAGCGAGCAGTTGGTCGCCGTGCCGGAAGTGGCGATCGTGCTGGGCTCCGGCCTGGGCGCCTTTGGCGACAGCCTCGAGGATGCCACGGTCCTGAAATACGAATCGATTCCGCACTGGCCGGCCTCGAACGTCATCGGTCATGCCGGCCAGCTCGTCGCCGGCACGTCGCGCCGGCGGCGGGTGCTCGCGCTGTCGGGCCGCGCGCATTTCTACGAGGGTCACGATCTCCGTACGGTGACGTTCGCCACGCGCGTGCTCGGGGCGCTGGGCGTCAAGACGCTGATGCTCACCAACGCCGCCGGCGGCATCAACACGCGGTTCGGGCAGGGCGCGCTGATGCTCATCGACGATCACATCAACCTGCTCGGCACCAACCCGCTCATCGGCCCGAACGACGAGCGGTTCGGACGCCGGTTTCCGGACATGTCGGAGGTCTACTCCCGCCGGCTGCGCGCGATTGCCACCGAGGCGGCGGCCGCCATCCCTCTGCCCATCGAGCACGGCGTCTACGTCGCCGTCACCGGTCCGAGCTACGAAACGCCGGCGGAGATCCGGGCGTTTCGCGTGCTCGGCGCCGATGCCGTCGGCATGTCCACCGTCCCGGAAGCGATCGTCGCGCGCCACATGGGGATCGAAGTGCTCGGCATCTCCTGCATCTCGAACATGGCCGCGGGCATCCTGCCCCAGCCGCTCACCGAAGAGGAAGTGATCGAGACGACCGGCCGCGTACGCGAGCAGTTCATCGCGCTGCTGGAGGGCATTCTTGAGCGCCTCTGAGTCGGCGCTGGTCGACGCCGCCCGCAAGGCCCGCGAGCGCGCCCTCGCGCCCTACTCGCACTTCAAGGTCGGCGCGGCGCTCCTGACGAAAGACGGCCGCACCTACGGCGGCTGCAACGTCGAGAACGCCTCGTACGGCCTGACGGTCTGCGCCGAGCGCGTGGCCCTGCTCAAGGCGCTCTCGGAAGGCGAGCGTGACTTCGCCATGATCGCCGTCGTCGCCGACACGGAGTCGCCCACGCCGCCCTGCGGTCCGTGCCGCCAGCTGCTCTGGGAGTACTGCGGCGACATCCCCGTCGTGATGGCGAACCTCACCGAGATCAAGGCGCGCCATCAGATGCGCGATCTGTTGCCGCTGCCGTTCGATGGACGGCTGCTTCGCTGACTTCGGCGAGTGTAGGCGCTGGGCCCTGGGCACTAGGCACTAGGCACTAGGGAAAGCACATCCGGTCTGCCGCGATCCAGTGCCCGGTGCCCAGCGCCTCGTGCCTGATCCATCAAGTATCATCTCTGTAATGTTGCCGACGATCGGACTCGAGAACGGCGCGGTCGTGATGATCGACCAGCGCAAGTTGCCTTCGCAGGAAGTCTACGTGCACTGCAAGACCGCGCAGGAAGTCGCGCGGGCGATCAAGACGATGGTCATCCGCGGCGCGCCGGCGATTGGCGTCGCAGCGGCCATGGGGATTGCGCTTGGCATGCGCCGGAGCAAGGCGCAGGGCACGAAGCAGTTCGCCGTGGAGTTCACCAAGCTCTGTGACCTGATGGCCGGAACGCGGCCTACGGCGGTGAATCTCTTCTGGGCGATCGCGCGCATGAAGCGAAGCCTCGCGGCCGGGGTGCAGGCGGGCGAGTCGACCGACGAGCTGAGAACGCGGCTCGAGCGCGAAGCGCAGCTCATTCACGACGAAGACGTGCAAAGCTGCAGGACCATGGGGCGGTTTGGCGCGGATCTCGTGCCGGCCAACGCGCGCATCCTCACGCACTGCAACGCCGGCGCGCTCGCGACGGCCGGGTACGGCACGGCGCTCGGCGTCATCCGCGCCGCGGCCGAACGCGGGAAAGTCGTCCAGGTCTTTGCCGACGAGACGCGGCCGTTCCTCCAGGGCGCCCGTCTCACCGCCTGGGAGCTCCTGCGCGACAACGTGCCCACGACGATCATCACCGAGGGCATGGCCGGCCCGCTCATGAAGCGCGGCGAAGTCGACTTCATCGTCGTCGGCGCCGACCGCATCGCCGCGAATGGCGATGTCGCCAACAAGATCGGGACGTACACCGTCGCCATGATGGCGCACGCCCATAGTGTGCCGTTCTATGTCGCCGCGCCGCTGTCCACGATCGATCTCGAGACGCCTGACGGCGACGGGATTCCCATCGAGCAGCGCAATCCGCGTGAGATCACGCATTTCGGGCCCACGCGCGTCGCGCCCGAGGGCGCGGGCATCTGGAACCCCGTGTTCGACATCACGCCGGCCCGGCTCGTGACCGGCATCATCACGGAGCGCGGCGTCGTCCGGCCGCCGTACGACGAAAGTCTGAGCGCTGTTAAGCCCCGCTGTTCGCATCGCTCCGACAGAGGCAGGCCCGGCCAGGCCCAGTGCCTGATCTATGACTGTCCTTGGCATCGAAACTTCCTGCGATGAAACCGCCGCCGCGGTCGTGTCCACGACTGGCGACGTGACCCGTCCGTGGCGCATGCGGTCCAACGTCATCGCGTCGCAGGTCGCGATTCACCGCGAGTGGGGTGGTGTCGTCCCCGAGCTCGCGTCGCGCCAGCACGTGCGCGACATCTGCGGCGTGGTCGAGCGCGCGCTCTCGGACGCCGCCGCGGGCTGGCAGGACGTGGACGCGATTGCCGTCACGCAGGGGCCGGGGCTCGTCGGTTCGCTGCTCGTCGGCGTGTCGTTTGCCAAAGCGGTCGCGGTGACGCTCGAGAGGCCCGTCATCGCGGTTCATCACCTCGCCGGACACATCGAGTCCATCTTTCTCGAGCACGGCGCCATTCCGCTGCCGGCCGCGGTGCTGGTCGTGTCGGGCGGCCATACGAGCCTCTACTTCGTGCCAGAGGCCGGCGTGTATCGACTTGTCGGCCGCACGCGCGACGATGCGGCTGGTGAGGCGTTCGACAAGGTCGCGAAGCTGCTGGGGCTCGGGTATCCGGGTGGCCCGGCGATCGATCGCCGCGCGCGGACCGGCCGCGACGACGCGATCGACCTCCCGCGTCCGAGATTCACGCACGCGGATCGCAACCCGCCGCCGCCCGATCTGGCGGCGCCCGCCTGGCCGCAGGCGTTTCAGCACCTCGCGGATTTCAGTTTTTCCGGACTCAAAACGGCCGTCGTCCGCCACCTCGCCGAGCGCGGCGTCAAGGTCGCCACCGGACTCGACGTTCCGACCGACGCGGGTCCGCTCACCGATCGGGAAGTCGACGATTTCTGCGCGTCGTTCCAGCGGGTCGTCGTCGAATCGCTGGTCGATCGCACGTTCGACGCCGCGAAGTGGCTGGGCGCGAAGAGCGTCGGCATCGCCGGCGGCGTCTCGGCGAACAGCCGGCTCAGACACGATGCCGCCGCTCGCGGCGAGCGCGTCGGCCTGCCGGTCTTCGTCCCGTCGCTCGCGCTCTCGACCGACAACGCCGCGATGATTGCCGCAGCCGGACTGCGTCGCCTCGAGCGCGGCGAGTCGTCGCCGCTCGACTTCAACGCGGAGGCGACGTTGGCGATCTCATAAGAACTCGTATCAAGGCAGTAGGCAGAAGACACAAGGCAGAAGTGCGGAACGAGCTGCCGCTGCTTGTGCCTTCTGCCTTGCTCTCCCTTCAGGAGCGGTGAACTCGATGGTCCACACCGATTACCTCTGGTTCAACACGAAGAAGCGCCAGGAGTTCGTGCGCATCACCGATGACATCACGCGCATCGTCGAGGCGAGCGGCGTGAAGGAGGGGATGGTGCTCGTCTCGGCGATGCACATCACCGCGGCGGTCTACGTGAACGACTGGGAGGACGGCCTCATCGGCGACTTCCAGGAGTGGCTCGAGCAGCTGGCGCCCGCGGGACGGCCGTATCGTCATCATCAGACGGGCGAAGACAACGCGGACGCCCACCTCAAGCGGACGCTCATGGGCCATCAGGTGATTCTGCCAATCACCGCCGGCAAGCTCGACCTCGGGCCCTGGGAGCAGGTGTTCTACGCCGAGTTCGATGGCCGGCGGCGCAAGCGCGTGGTGGTGAAAGTGATGGGGGACTGAGACACACAAGTAGCATCGATCCATCGATCCATCGATCCAATTACGGAAAGAGCTTTGCTGGCCGTGATGCGTGTCTTTTCTGGCCAATTCAACTAGACAAGACCCTCGCGCGTGTCGCCGACGACGTTGACGCCATTAAGGTGGAAATGCCGTGTCGCCTTCAGCATGTGGCGGTCGTTGGTATAGACGTCTTGAAAGCCGTCACCTCAAGACAGGCGCGCGATCGCAGCGGCCACAGCCTCGGCCTGGATCGCGATCTCGCGCAGCAATCCCGTCGACGGCTGCTGGTAGCCGACGAAGAACAGGCCGGGATGCGCGCCGCCCTTCCAGTCGCGCGGATAGCCCTCGTCGTCCAGCACGCCGGGCACGGCGACGATGTCTTCCAGCGCGGGGCGGTAGCCGGTGGCCAGCACCACGGCGTCGAACTCGTCGGCGCCGCCGTCGGCGAACAGCGCGCCCGTCTCGGTGAAGCGCGCGACGGCCGGCTTGACCGCGATGTCGCCGCGCTTGACGGCGGCGATCGTGCCGACGTCGATGAGCGGGACGCGCCGGCGCAGCTTGAACGCCGTCAGCGGCCCGAGCGCGGGCCGCGCCAGCCCGTAACGCGCCAGGTTGCCGAACGCCAGCCGCGACACCAACCGTGCGACCGCATCCGCCAGCTTGAGCGGCAGCCTGCGCATGCGGATGCTGGTCAACTGCGTCGGCATGCCGAGAAAGTCGCGTGGCACGATGTTGACCGGCGAGCGCAGCGCCATCGTCGGCCGGGCGCCGTGCTCGGCGAGATCGAGCGCGATCTCCGCGCCCGTGTTGCCGGCGCCGACCACCAGCACGCGCTGGTCCAGGAACCGATCCGCGTTGCGGTAATCGCGCGAGTGAATGAGCGTGCCCCGGAAACGCTCCTGTCCAGGCAAGCGTTCGGGATTCGGGACGCGGTTGAGCCCGGACGCGATCACTACCGCCCGCGCCCGGTAGGCGGCGCGCGCGCTCTCCACGACGAATCCGTCGTCCGCGGCACACACGCGGCGCACCGCCTCAGCCGTGCGCGGCACGATGGCGAAGCGGGCCGCGTAAGCTTCGAGATACGCGACCACCTCGGCGCGCGTCGGGTAGCGCGCCAGCTCTTTCGCGAACGGTACGCCGGGCAGATGCGACTGCTGTTTGACCGTGTGCAGGCGCAGCCGGTCGTAATGATGCCGCCACGAGTTCGCCAGCGACGCGCCGGCTTCGAGGACCAGCGGCTCGATGCCGCGCTGCTTGAGGCAGGCGGCGCTCGCCAGGCCCGCCGGTCCCGCGCCCACGATCAGGGCCGGAAGCAGCGCTGTCGTCGCGTCGGCGCCGGTGGACATGATCGAGATGATGCCCCGTTTAAGCGGGTCTGCTACATTATTGCCCCATGTTGTCGCGCGATCGCGCGTGGGCGCTGGTCACCGAGCACGTTCAAAGCGAAAGTCTTCGAAAACATCTGCTGGCGGTTGAAGCCGCCGTCCGCGGATACGCGCGGATGTGGGGCGAAGACGAAGACGCGTGGGGCTTCGTCGCGCTCGTCCATGATTTCGACTACGAGAAGTTCCCCGATCGCGAGAATCATCCGTTCCGCGGCGTCGAGATCCTGACGGGACTCGGATACCCCGAGTGGGTGACGCGGGCGATCCTCTCGCACGCCGACTACAGCGGCGTCCCGCGCGAGAGCCGGCTCGAGAAGACGCTGTTTGCCTGCGACGAACTGGCGGGCTTCATCACGGCCGCCGCGCTCGTCCGGCCGTCGAAGAGCGTCCTCGATCTCGAGGCCGCATCGGTCATCAAGCGCATGAAGGACAAGGCCTTCGCCCGAGCAGTGCCGCGGGAAGACCTGAAGAAGGGCGCCGACGAGCTCGGTCTTCCGCTCGATCAGCACATCACGAACGTCATCGGGTTTCTCAGGGTGAAGGCGGAGGAGTTGGGACTGAAGGGCGCGCTCTAGGTAGCGCGGGGCTTCAGCCCCGCGACCTCATATTTCAGGAGACGCGGAGGTAGTAGCTCGCGATGTCTTCGGGACTGGCCTCAGGCGACGCGCCGCGCAGCACGATCTCGTAATCACCGCGGGGGAGCGTGGACGCGGGAATGCCGACGGCCACCGAGCCCGTCCCTGCGCGGACGTTCGATCCCGACCACACCTCGCGCCCGTCGGCGTTCAGGATGACGACGCGGTAGGCCGCGTACGACGTCGCGCCCGACGGCAATGTCAGCGTGAGTTGGAGGCCGCGTGCCGCCGTGGCCTCGTCCACGCGCGGTATGGGTTGCCCGGCGCCTCGGGTGAGGCCGGGGACGAGCGTCAGCGCAAATGCGGTGGCCGGCCGGGCGGCGCCGCGTTGCGCGAGCTTCGCCTCCAGATCCTTCCGGAGCACCTGCTCGCGCGCGAGCTCGTCTCGCAACCGGGCGAATTCGGTCTCGGTCCCCGCGCGTGTGACGCCGGCGCGCGCCAGATCGGCCGAAAGTCTGTCCACTTGCTCGCGAAGACGTCGTTCCGCGCTGAACTCGATGGCCGCGAGCACCGCGAGCACGACCGCGGCGGCCGCGAGCGCCGCCTGAAAGGCCGGCCGGCGCCACCAGGCCAGCCGCGGCGCGCGGCCCGCCGGCGCTCCCTCGCCAATCTCCGATGCGTTCGCCCGGTCGAGCAGCGCTCGTGCGAACGCAAGCTTGGCCTGTCCGGCCGGCGTGCCGAGGTACTGGCGCTCGAACCGTTTCCGGTCTTCCGACAAAAGCCGGCCGAGCAGGTAGTCGAACCGCAGCTCGTCCTCAATGGCGACGAGCTCGGCGAACACCGCGCCGTCCTCGTCGAGGCACTGGCGCTCGATGTCCTGCCGCGCCTCGTCGCTCAGGTCACCGAGCAGGAACCGCGTCAACCGATGGTCGAGATCCGTCGTGTTGCTCACACCCGCCCTTTGCTATTAATGCGTTCGGGCTGCATTCGTTTCGCCGGCCTCCAGGCAGCGCGTCACGCACGATTCGACCGACGTCCGAATGCGATACATCCGGATACGCAGCGCGTTGATGGGGATCCCCAGCGACAGCGCCAGCGCCTGCCGCCTCGCGATGTGCTTCGAGCCGCCGTGATAGTCGAGGAGCATGTCCCGGTGTCGCGGCGGCATCTCGCTGAGGCATCGTTCAAGACAGAACAGCCGTCGATCGGCGCGCTGAGCTTCCGCACCGTCATCGATCGCAGGGCCGTCCCGCGGCGCCGGCTCGTTCCCGGCGGTCAACGGCTCGGTCTTCCGGTCCGGTTCCCGCCAATGTTCGCGAAGCACGTTCATCGCGACACCGTGAAAGTAGTGAAACGGCTGGGTGACGTGGACGTCGGCGCCTTCGAGCAGGCGGCGCGCCACGCGATCGATCGTGCGGTCGGCGTACTCTTCCGGCGCGGTGCAGCCGCGCCAGGCGAAGAGCTTGACCAGCCGGCCGCGGATGTCTTCATACTTGTCGGCGGCGCGGTCACGATCGTCGTCGAGAAAGGCGAGCAACCGTTCGAACGCGTGGCTGTCGAGGGTCCACCCGCTTCGGCGGCTCATCGCCATTCACCCTGGGGGGTAAGCACGCGGCCACGGGACGCCTGGGGCGGCGGATGTGCCCGGCTCTGGACGACGCCGGGGAGCATCACCGTGACGAGGATGACGACAGCTGCGCGGGTCGACATCGGGCTGGTGGAGTCGCTCGTATTGTAGCGAGTGTCGCGAAATCGAACCCGACCCGGTTCGAAGTCGTATATCGTTTGGCAGTCCGAAACTGGACACACGTAGCTGATGTCAGATTTTTCCGTCGTCCTCGACAAAGTGAGCGTTGCGTACGGCAAGAACGCCGCGCTGCGCGACGTCAGCGTCACCTTCCCCAAAGGGGCCGTGGGCCTGCTCGGGCCGAATGGCGCGGGGAAGAGCACGATGCTCAAGGCGCTGCTCGGGTTCATCCCGCCAAAGTCCGGCCGCCTCGAGGTGCTCGGCCTGAACGTCGCCGATCGGCCGCTCGAAGTGCGCGCGAAGCTGGGCTACATGCCGGAGACCGACGGCCACATTCCGGGCATGAACGCCGTCACGTTCGTCGGCTACTGCGGCCAGCTGGCCGGCCTGCCGCCAACCGACGCGATGCAGCGCGCGCACGAAGTCCTGTACTACGTCGGGCTGGGCGAGGCGCGGTATCGCAACGTCGAGACCTACTCGACGGGCATGAAGCAGCGGATCAAGCTCGCGCAGGCGCTCGTGCACGATCCCGACCTGCTGTTCCTCGACGAGCCCACCAACGGCATGGATCCGAAGGGGCGCGAGGAGATGCTCGAGCTCGTGCGCGACCTCGCGCACAACAAGGGCGTGAACCTCATCCTGTCGTCGCACCTGCTGGTCGACGTCGAATACACCTGCGATCACGTCGTCGTGCTCGACAAGGGCGCGGTCGCGACGTCCGGATCGATCGACCAGCTCAAGGGCCCGGCTGGACGCATCTACGAGGTGCGGGTGAAAGGCGCGCTGAAACCGTTCATCGACACGCTGCAGGCCGCGGGCCTCGAGTGTCACGAGACCGATGAGGACGTCATGCGCGTGTTCGTGCCCGGCGACCGCAGCGCGAAAGGCGACGACCAGCGGCGCATCTGCGCGCTGGCGGTGCAGGCGGGCGTGCAGGTGCGGCACCTGCGGGCCAGCCTGCCGACCCTCGAAGACGTGTTTGCCCGCGCGATCGGCGAGTCATGAGCCCGATTCACGATCAGAGCTACCGCCGGTACGAGGGCAAGCGCGAGCCGCTGGGGCGCGACTGGGTGGTCATCACGCGCGCCGGCATCCGCAACGCGCTCGGCCGCAAGGCGTTTCTCGCGCTGCTCGTGCTGGCCTGGATTCCGTTCATCGTCCGGTCCGTGCAGATCTACGTCGTGACGACCTACGTGCAGGCCGCGCAGGTGGCGCCTGTCGATGCGCGGATGTTCATGAGCTTCATCGAGCAGCAGGGCGTGTTCGTCTTCTTCGTGACGGTCTTCATCGGCGCCGGCCTCATCGCGGGCGATCGGCGCGCGAACGCGCTGCAGATCTACCTGTCCAAGCCGTTGCTGCGGATGGAGTACATCGGCGGGAAGCTCGCGATCCTCGTGATCTTCCTGCTCTTCGTCACGCTCGTGCCGGCGTTGTTGCTCCTCCTGCTGCAGGTCCTCTTCGCCGGGAACCTCGATTTCCTGAGGAGCAATCTGCACGTCGTGCCGGCGGTGCTGCTCGCGTCCCTCGTGCGCGTGCTGGTCGCGTCGTTCACGATGCTGGCGTTGTCGTCGCTCTCGAAGAGCACGCGGTACGTCGCCATCCTGTACACGGGCGTCATCTTCTTCACCGAGGTCGATGTACGTCGTGCTGCCGGCTCATCACCGGTTCGACCCGCGTCGCCTGGGTGTCGATCGGCGGCAACCTCGACGTGCGTCACCGACGTGATGTTCCGCCAGCCGCCGCGCTACGACACGCCGGTCATCGTCTCGGTGCTGGTGCTCGCGGGCCTCATCGCGCTGTCGGTCTCGGTGCTCGAGCGGCGGGTGAAGGCGTCGAGGTGGAGTCGTGACGTTCCGCTCGTGACGCGCCGGCGGCCGCTGCGCCGATCCTCACGGCCGAGCACGTCTCGAAGTGGTACGGGCAGGTCATCGGCCTGAACGACGTCACGGTGAGCGTGCCGCCGGGCATCACCGGCCTGCTCGGGCCGAACGGCGCGGGCAAGAGCACGTTCATGAAGCTCATCACCGGACAACTTCACCCGAGCAAGGGCGTCGTGACAGTGCTCGGCGAACCGATCTGGGGCAACCCGAAGCTCTACTTCCGCATCGGATTCTGTCCCGAGCAGGACGCCTTCTACGATCGGATGACCGGCCTCGAGTGGGTCACGGCGCTCGTCCGGCTGAACGGGCTACACGGACGCCGAGGCGCAGAGCCGCCGCCGAGCGCGCGCTCGACGGCGGTGGATCTGATGGACGCGGCCAACAAGCGGATCGGCGCGTACAGCAAGGGCATGCGCCAGCGCGTCAAGCTCGCGCAGGCGCTCGTCCACGATCCCGAGCTGCTGATTCTCGACGAGCCGCTGGCCGGCATGGATCCGATCGGCCGGCGCCGCACGATCCGCATGATTCGCGACTGGGCGAAGCAGGGCAAGAGCATCCTCGTCTCGAGCCACATCCTGCACGAGATCGAGTCGATGACGTCGAACATCCTGCTCATCAACAACGGCCGGATTCTCGCCGAAGGCAACGTGCATCAGATTCGCGATCTGATCGACGAGCACCCGCACACGGTCTACATCCGCGCCGACGATCCGCGCGGCCTCGCGCGCGAGTTCCTCGCGCGCGCCGACGTGATCAGCCTGCGTTTCGAGCCAGGCGCGGTCGTGGTCGAGACCGGCAAGCCCGACGAGTTCTACGGCCGGCTGACGGAGCTCGTCGCCGCCGGCGAGTGCGGCGCCGTCGAGGAGCTGACGTCACCCGACGACAACCTGCAGGCCGTCTTCAAGTACCTGGTGAAGACGTGAGCCATGACCAGCCTCAAACCGTTCCCGGCTTCTTCTACGCGGCGATGCGGGTGTTCGACCTCTCGCTGGGCGAGATGCTGTGGTCGCGCCGCACCGTCTTCATGGCGCTCGTCGTCGGGCTGCCGGTGCTCATCTCGTTCATCGTGCGCGCGCTGGTGGAGCTGGGCGCGCCCATGCATGAACAACAGCGACCGTCAACGGGCCCGTCATCTTCGGGCTCATGATCTGGGCGTTCTTCGTCCGGTTCAGCGTGCCGGTGCTGGGCGTCTTCTACGGCACGTCGCTCATGGCCGACGAGGTCGAGGACAAGACGATCACGTATCTCTTCACGCGGCCGATTCCGCGCGGCGCGGTGCTCGTCGGCAAGTACCTCGCCTACCTGGCGTGCACCATCTGCGTCGTCCTGCCGTCCGTCGTGCTGGTGTGGCTGCTGATCGTGCCGATCGGCGGCAGTCTCGGCGCCAGCGTTCGTGGACCTGGCGAAGGACCTCGGGTCTGCTCGCCATCGGCCTGGCGGTCTACGGCGCCCTGTTCGCGCTCATCGGCGCGGCGCTCAAGCGACCGCTCCTGGTGGGGCTGATTTTCGTGTTCGGCTGGGAGAGCCTCGTGATGGCGCTCCCGGGCTACCTCAAACGGTTCTCGGTGGCCTACTACCTCCAGGGGCTGGTGCCGCACGCCATGCCCAGCGACTCGCCGCTGAGCCTGATGCAGGCGATTTTCCGGGAGACGCCCAGCCTGTCCGAAAGCCTGATCTGGATGGCCGATCATCGAGGTCGGCTGCCTCTGGCTGGCCGCCCGGACGGTAGCTCGGAGGGAGTATGTGCTCGAGCAGTAAAATCCCAGTTCCGGAACTCGCCCGTCCCAGAACCGTATAATTGATATAGAGGCCGCGACATCTATGACCCAGCGCACCCGTTACTTCCTGATTGGCGCCGCCCTGGTGGTAGTGACAGGACTTGGTACGGGTCTCGTCGCGATGTACAACGGAGGCCTTCTCGGGAAAGCCTCCGAGACGAGCGACTACACGTATCTGGCCGCCGACTCGACGGCGGTGGCCTACGCCGACGTCAGGGCGATCATGAACTCGGAGTTCCGCCAGAAGCTGCGCCAGCTCCTTCCCTCGGGTGAGGAAAAGGCCAAGCTCCAGCAGGAGATCGGGATCGACATCGAGCACGACATCGACACGGTCCTGGCGGGGTTCTCGGGCAATGACCCCTCGAATGGGGGCGCCTTCGTGCTCGTGCGCGGTCGCTTCAATGACGGCCGGATCGAGACGACGGCCGTGCAGCATGGCGCGCGCGTCGAGCAATACCAGGGCAAGCGGCTGCTCGTAGTCGACAAAGGGCCCGGGCACCTCGGTCACGTCGAGCCGGGTGAGGCCAGAGGCGGCGGATCCATCGAAGGATTCGCGCTGGTATTCCTCGAGCCGGGTTGTGTCGCCATGGGCGACCTGCGGTCGATCCGGCGCGCGCTCGACACGAGCGCGGCAAAATCTGACATCACGACAAACGCCGATCTCATGAAGCTCGTGAACGACGTCCGGAGCGGGAGCAACGCGTGGGTGGTTGGCCGCTTCGACGAGATTTCGAAGAGCGACCACCTGCCCGAGCAGATCAAGCAGCACCTGCCGGCCATCCAGTTTTTTGCCGTGAGCGCGCACGTCAACGGCGGCGTGAACGGCACGATCCGGGCGCAGACGCGCGACGAGCAGTCCGCGCAGGATCTCAAGGCGGTCGTGGGCGGCGCCCTCGCGGCCGGCCGCCTGTTCGCCGGCGACGACAAGCGCGCCAACTCCGTGCTCAACTCCTTCCAGGTTGGCGGCGCCGACAAGACGGTGACGCTGGCTTTCACCGTTCCCCCTGATCTGCTCGACGTCCTGAACGGCGTCGCTGCCGCGAAGCGACTCGGAGAAGGCGGCGGCGTCCGCAGCAGAACTAACGCACCGATCGACGATCGTTCTATGTCGTCCGTCGTCATCGTTGGTGCCGCACGTACGCCCATCGGCCGGTACGGCGGCACACTCCGCAACACGCATCCCGCTGAGTTAGGCGCCCGCGCCGTCCGCGCGGCGCTCGATCGCGCCGGGATTCCAGCCGACGCCGTCGATGAGGTGTTCATCGGCCACGCCCGGCAGGCCGGCTCCGGCCCGAATCCCGGGCGGCAGGTCTCCCGGCGCGCCGGCCTGGCCGACACCGTGCCGGCCATGACGATCAATCAGGCGTGCGCATCGGGCCTGCAGACGGTCGCGCTTGGGACCCAGGCGATTCAGCTCGGGCCATCGAGGATTGTCGTCGCGGGCGGCGTCGAGTCGATGAGCCGGATGCCCTATCTCATGGACAGCGAAGACGCGCGCTGGGGCCACAAGATGGGCAACTTCGCGATAGTCGACGCGATGTATCGCGACGGCTTCTTCTGCCCGCTCTCGAATCTTCTGATGGGTCAGACGGCGGAGGTGCTGGCGCGGCAGTACGGCATCACGCGCCAGGAAAGCGACGCCTACGCCCTCGAGACCCAGCAGCGCGCCGAGGCCGCCATCGCCGCCGGTCGCTTCAAGGATGAGATCACGCCCGCGCCCGGACGTGACGAGAAGGGTAAGGAAACGGAGCTCTCCGCCGACGAGCATCCGCGGGCCGGCACGACGCTCGAGTCGCTGGGGAAGCTGCCGCTGGTCTTCGCGCCGGTGGACGGCCATCCGGGCATCATCACCGCGGGCAGCTCGTCGGGCATCACTGACGGAGGCGCCGCGGTCGTGCTCGCCAGCGCCGAGGAAGCCGCGCGGCGCGGGCTGCGTCCGCTGGCGCGCGTGCTCGGCTGGGCGACCGCCGGCGTCGATCCGCGCCTGATGGGCATCGGGCCCGTCCCGGCCGTGAAAGCGCTCCTCGGCCGCATCGGGCTGGGCCTCGACGACTTCGATCTCGTCGAGCTCAACGAGGCCTTCGCGCCGCAGGTGCTCGCGGTCCTGCGCGACCTGCCGTTCAAACGCGACCGTCTCAACGTCAACGGCGGTGCGATCGCGCTCGGTCATCCGATCGGCGCCACGGGCACGCGGATTCTCGTGACCTTGCTCTACGAGATGTCCCGCCGCCGCGCCCGCCGCGGTCTCGCGACGCTCTGCGTCAGCGGCGGCCTGGGCATGGCGCTGGCCGTGGAACGGACGGACTAGTCCCGAAGAGCTTCACCACGAAGGGCACGAAGTTCACGAAGAGTTCATTGGGTTGGGCAAGAGCTTTCCCCAAGATCCTTCGTGTCCTTCGTGGCCTTCGTGGTGAAAAGACAAGCGTCCCGGTATGATTAAGGGTCGTGCGTATCGCGGTGATTCCCGGAGACGGCATCGGCAAGGAAGTCACGGCTGAGGCGGTCAAAGTGCTGCGCGCCTCGGCCGACGTGGCGGGCCGGGCGATCGATCTGGTCGAGCTGCCGTGGAGCGCCGATCACTACCTGCAGACGGGCGTCACGATGCCGCCGGACGGCTACGCGATGCTGCGCGACGAGTTCGACGCGGTCCTGCTCGGCGCGCTCGGCGACCCGCGGGTGCCCGACAACCGGCACGCGCGCGACATCCTGCTCGGCTCGCGCTTCGAGCTCGATCTCTACGTGAACTACCGGCCCGTCCGGCTCCTCGACGATCGGCTGTGTCCGCTGAAGGATCGCGGCCGCCGCGACGTCAACTTCGTCGTCTTTCGTGAGAACACCGAGGGCGTCTATGTCGGCATCGGCGGCCGCTTCAAGGCCGGCACGAACGACGAGGTCGCGGTGCAGGAAGAGATCAACACCTTCAAGGGCGTGGATCGCATCGTCCGGTACGCGTTCGAGTACGCGCGCGCGAACGGCCTGAAGACGGTCTGCATGACCGACAAGAGCAACGCCATGACCGACGGCCATGCGCTCTGGCAGCGCGTGTTCAAGACGGTGGCGGCAGAGTATCCCGACATCGTGCCGACGCACATGTACATCGATGCGCTCGCGATGTTTCTCGTGAAGGACCCCGGCCAGTTCCAGGTGATCGTGACGAACAACCTGTTCGGCGACATCATCACGGACATCGGCGGCGCGCTCCAGGGCGGGCTCGGCATGGCGGCCTCGGGCAACATTCACCCGGGCCGGACCTCGATGTTCGAGCCGGTGCACGGATCGGCGCCGCCGCTCGCCGGCAGGAACGTCGCGAATCCGATGGGCGCGATTCTTTCCGCGGCGCTGATGCTCCAGACGCTCGGCCGGCCCGACGAGGCGAAGCGCATCGACGAGGCCGTCGAAGGCGCCGTGCACGCCGGCCGGACGACCGCGGACATTGGCGGGACGCTGGGGACGCGGGAAGTCGGCGACGCGATTGACGGGCGTGAAGCAGATCTGAAGACTCACCATGAAGCATGAAGACATGAAGCTTACGCTGCGAAAGACCTCTTCGACGTCTCTCACCCTTCATGGTGAATGTCTTGTGACAGAGGTCTTATGAAAGAGGTCTTTATTCTTGGCGGCGCGCGCACGCCGATGACCGACTACAACGGCGCGCTGAAGGACCTGTCGGCGATCGAGCTCGGGGCGATTGCCTCGCGGGCCGCGTTGGCGCGCACCGGCGTGCGTCCCGATTGGGTGGACCACGCCGTTGTCGGCAACGTCTCCCAGACGAGCAGCGACGCCATCTACGGCGCACGGCATGTCGCGCTCAAGGCCGGCGTGCCGATTGAAGTGCCGGCGCTCACCGTCAACCGGCTGTGCGGGTCGGGAATCCAGTCCGCGATCAGCGGCGCGCAGCTCATTCAGCTGGACGAGGCAGAAATCGTGCTGAGCGGCGGCATCGAGAGCATGAGCCAGGCGCCGCACGTGATTCGAGGGCTGCGGTCGGGGTTGCGTCTCAACCAGGGCAAGCTCGAGGACTCGCTCTACGAAGCGCTGCTCGATCCGTACTGCGGACTCTTCATGGCGCAGACGGCGGAGAAGTGCGCCGCGAAATACGGGATCTCGCGCGAAGAACAGGATGCCTACGCGCTCCGCAGCCAGCAGGCGGCGTCGAAGGCCTGGGAGGCGTGTCTCTTCAAAGACGAAGTGACGCCCGTCGAGATCAAGTCACGCAAGGGCGTGACCGTGGTCGATCGCGACGATCACCTGCGGCCCGACACGACGATCGAGGGACTGGCGAGACTGCCGGCGGCGTTTTCGAAGGACGGCAGCGTCACCGCCGGCAACGCGAGCGGCATCGTCGACGGCGGCGCGGCGATCCTCCTGGCGTCCCGCAAGGCCGTCAACGAGCGAGGAACTCACGCCGCTCGCCCGGCTGGTGACGTGGGCGACCGTCGGGGTCGATCCGGCGTACATGGGCATGGGGCCCGCGCCAGCCACACGCCTCGCGCTGTCGCGGGCGGGCCTGACGCTCGATCAGATCGACCTCATCGAGGTCAACGAGGCGTTTGCCGGTCAGTATCTGGCCGTCGAGAAGGAGCTCGGCCTCGACCGCGATCGCACGAACGTCAACGGCGGCGCCATCGCACTCGGGCATCCGCTCGGCATGACCGGGACGCGGCTCCTCCTCACGCTCACGCTCGAGCTCGCGCGGCGGGGCAAGCGATACGGCCTGGCGACCGCCTGCATCGGCGGCGGGCAGGGGATCGCGGCGATTGTGAGACGTCAACGAGACTCGAATCGATGGCCATCAGGAAACAGTCGGCGTCGTCGGTTGCGGCCTCATGGGCGCAGGGATCGCGCAGGTCGCGGCCGGATCCGGGTACCGGACGATTGTCCGTGAAGTCAATCAAGCCGCGCTCGACAAGGGACTCGCGCGCATCCGCAAGTTCCTGGATGACGGCGTCACGAAGGGGAAGGTGACGACGGAGCAGCGCGACAGCACGCTCGGCAACCTGAGCGGCACGACCGACTTCGCCGGGATGAAGGACTGCGACCTCGTCATCGAGGCCATCATCGAGAATCTCGACGAGAAGGCGGCGGCGTACTCCGCGCTCGAGGCGGTGCTCTCGCCCGAGGCGATCCTCGCGTCCAACACCTCGTCGCTCTGCATCACGGAGCTCGCGGCGCGCACCCGGCGGCCGGACCGCTTCGGCGGGCTGCACTTCTTCAATCCCGTGCCGCTGATGAAGCTCGTGGAAGTGATTCGCGGGCTCACGACGTCGGACGAGACGTATCGGGCGCTGTTCTCGTTCTCGCAGTCGCTGGGCAAGGAGCCGATCACCGCGCCCGACAAGCCCGGTTTCATCGTCAACCGACTGCTCGTGCCGTATCTGCTCGACGCGATTCGCTGCTACGAGCGCGGCCTCGGCACGGTCGCGGACATCGACAACGGCATGAAGCTCGGCTGCGGCCATCCGATGGGCCCGCTGACGCTCCTCGACTTCGTCGGGCTCGACACGACGTACTACATCGCCAACATCATGTTCGACGAATACAAGGACCCGATGTTCGCCGCGCCGCCGCTGCTCAAGCGGATGGTGCTCGCCGGCAAGCTCGGGCGCAAGGCAGGGGAAGGATTCTACAAGTACTGACGCGTCACGCTTCGAAGTTCCAACTTCGAAGTTCGAAGTTTTTCCTGTGCCTGCCGCTTGAAGTCGCGGTCCTCCGGCGTCCAGTCGGGATCGAGCGGCGCGTCGAGCACCTGCTGCAGCAGCGTGCGCGCCTCCTGTTTGCGGCCGCGCTCGGTGACGACCTCGGCGAGGAAGAACAGCGTCACCGTGCTCTTCGGGTTGTAGGAGAGCGCCTTCCGCAGGTGCGTCTCGGCCTGCTCCTCGCTGCCGCCGAAGAGCCGGGCACGCGGTGGTACCACCAGCCGAGCGCGCGATCCGCCGAGCCCTGCTGCCACGCCGGGTCGATCGCGAGCACGCGCAGCAGCGCCTCCTTGATGCGGCCGCGGTACTTGATGCCCTGAGAGAGTCCGTACGACTCGGCGAGCGGCCCATGTTCGCGGCGAGCCAGAAATGGCCTTCGGGCCTCGACGCGTCGAGCTTCGCGGCTTGCTCACCTGCCTGCACGCCGCGATCGAGCGCCGCGCGGCGTTCGGCTTCGGGCCGTTGCGTCCCGAGCCAGTAGCACGCGCGCGCCAGCTTCCACGACGCCTCGAAGTCACGGCCGCTGGCGGCCCGGGCCGCCCAGATGTCTGCGGCCTGTCGCGCGCTCGCGAGGCTTTCGCGCTGCCGGTAGAGGGCGTCCGGATTGGCGTTCTGCGCCGCGGGCCGTGCGTCGATGCCTGCGACCAGCATTAGATAGAATGCGGCGATGCAGGACACCATTCGTCGCCTGCTGTCAGAGCTCGGCGAAGACCCGGGCCGCGACGGCCTTCGCGAGACGCCGCGGCGCGTGGAGCAATCGCTCCGGTTTCTGACCAGCGGATACCGCACCGATCTCGATCGGCTCATCAACGGCGCGCTCTTCACCGTCGAGTATAACGAGATGGTGATCGTGCGGGACATCGACTTCTACAGCCTGTGCGAGCATCACATGCTGCCGTTCTTCGGCAAGTGCCACGTCGCCTACATTCCGGACGGCAGGGTGATCGGCCTCAGCAAGATGCCGCGCATCGTGGACGTCTTCGCGCGGCGGCTGCAGGTGCAGGAGCGCCTGACGTCGCAGATCGCCGAGACGATCGAAGCCAAGGTGACGCCGCTCGGCGTCGCCGTCGTCATCGAAGCGACGCATCTGTGCATGGCGATGCGCGGCGTCGAGAAACAGAACTCCGTGACCGTCACGAGCGCGATGCGCGGCGTCTTCCCGGCGACGCGCGCACGCGAGCGGAGTTCCTCGAGCTCATCCGGTACCGGGGCGGCACGACCGGCCGCGCCACCGTTGCCGACGGCGTCGCCTGCGTGGCGGATTGAAGACCGTGAAGTAGCGCGCCTCGGGTTGTGAGGCGCGAGATCAATCCACCGCGTCCGGATCGATCCGCTCCTCGGGCATCAGCGCCGCGCCGGGATCGACGCCCATCGCGTAACAGAGCAGGTAGTGAATCTGCCGCACGCCCTCGGTCAGCGCCGCCGGTCCGGGCTGCAGGATGTACGTCGACTTGATCTCGTAGATGTGCCCGCTGCCGCACGGCCGGCACCGTCGGTCCAGCCCGGGCCGCGCGCGTGATGCGCGACTTGCTGCACCTTCTTGCCGCACCACGACGCCAGGATGACGTCGGGTGCGGCGGATCGCGACGGCGTCCGGCTCGTGACGATGCGATCCTTTGCGAGGGCGGCCGCGCGCAACTGCGGGAAAGAGCGGCGCGCCGCCGGCGATCTCGACCAGCTCGTCGACCCACCGAATGCCCGGAGATCAGCGGGTCGTCCCATTCCTCGAAGAACACGCGCGGCCGTGCGGGAAGCCGGCTCGCGGAGGTCGCGGATGGCGTCGAGGCCGGCTTCGAGCTCAGCGGCCAGCGACTCGGCGCGGTCCGACAGCCCGACCAGTCCGCCGACCATCCGGATCATCTGCAGGATCTCGGCGACGCTTCGCTGATTGAACGTCACGACCGGGTAGCCCGCGCCGGATCAGCTCGGCGGACGATGTCGGCCTGCAGATCGGAGAACGCCAGAATGAGATCCGGCTCGAGCGCGGCGATCTTGTCGAAGCGCGCGTTGATGAACGCCGAGACCCTGGGCTTCTGCCGCGCCTCGGGCGGCCGCGCCGTGTAGCCCGACACGCCGACGACGAGATCGCCCGCGCCGAGCCGGTACAGCGTCTCGGTCGTCTCCTCGGTCAGGCAGACGATGCGGCGGGGAAACGGCCATCTGGGGTCAGGTCTTGTCTTGCAACATCACCTTACAAGATCTGACCCCAACGCCCTTCGATATACTCGGATTCCATGCTCCGCGTCGCCGGCATCGTCCTGCTTCTCGGGTTTGCGGCGGTCGACGACGTCGGCCGGCAGCGCAGTGGCCGCGAGACTCACGACCGCGGCGACGTGCGCGGCCGACCTCGGCCAGGGCGTCAAGACCAGCCGCCAGTTCTGCGACGTCATCATCGCGACGACCAGCGCGGAGAGCGTCGCGATGGCCATTCCCGCCGCACACCGGGACGGCGACGCTGATGTTCGATCTGCACAACCGCTTCACCGTGCCGGCCGGCGGTCGCGGATCCCGCGCAGGCGTTCGCGCGGCACGCGGCGCTCGTCGCGGTCGTCCGGTCCACCGGGCGAGCGTGATCGAGCGCGCGGCCGTCGCTCGCGAGTATCCGCACGCGTGCAGGATCTGTTCGATCGGATCGGCGGCGGCGCCCGGCCCGGCGGCGTGCAAGGCGGTCGCGCCCGGTCAGCCCGAAGCCGATCCGTGTCACGATTCCCGCGGGCGTTGCCGGCGATCGGCATCGTCGGCGTGCGGCTCGAAGTCCACGACACGCGCGGCGAAGCGCGACCCACGACCCGCCCGGGCGCGCCGATCGCCATCGTCAGCAACCTGCGCATCGAGTACACCCCGCGGTGATGTCCACGTCATTTGACGTTCTCATCGTCGGCGCCGGTCCGGCCGGCCTGGCCGCGGCGATTGCCGCCAGGCAGCGCGGGCTGAGCTATCTCGTCCTCGAGAAGGGCGCGCTCGTCAACTCGCTGCTGCACTATCCGACCGACATGGTGTTCTTCACGACGCCGGAGCTGCTGGAGATCGGCGGCCTGCCGTTCGTCAGCCCGTACGAGAAGCCGACGCGGCAGGAGGCGCTGCGCTACTACCGGCGCGTCGACGGACACGTTCGCAGCTCGACGTCGCGCTCGACGAGCCGGTGACGCGGCCGTCGGCGCGGCGCCGACGGGCTGCTTCGACGTCACGATCGCAGCCGACGGCAGGCGAGCCGCGTCACGCGCGTCGGCGCGCGCGTCGTCATCGCCACCGGCGCCTACGACGTGCCGAACCGGCTCGGCGTGCCGGGCGAGGATCTGCCGCACGTCTCGCACTACTACCGCGAGCCGCATCCGCACTACCGCCGCCGCGTCGTCATCGTCGGCGGCAAGAACTCGGCGGCCGAGGCGGCGCTCGATCTGTACCGCGTCGGCGCGCGGCGTCGCTGATCGTGCACCGCGGCGCCGGCGCTCGGCGACTCGATCAAGTACTGGGTCAAGCCCGACATCGAGAATCGCATCAAGGAAGGCTCGATTCGCGCGCGCGCTTCTCGACGCGCGTCGTCGAGATCACGCCGACCGACGTCGTCCTCGACGGCCCGGACGGCACGGTCGCGCGAGCCCGCCGACGCCGTGCTGCTGCTGACCGGCTACCGCTCCGACACGACGCTGCTGCGCGACGGCCGGCGCCGAGATCGATCCGAGACCGACGGCGCGCCCGTCCACAACCCCGAGACGTTCGAGACGACCGTGCCCGAACCTCTTCGTGATCGGCGCGTTCGTCGCCGGCAAGCAGAGCGGCCGCATCTTCATCGAGAACGGCCGGTTCCACGGCGAGGTCGTCGTGAAGGAGATCGCGAGGAGGCTGAGCTAGCCAGGCGCTGGGTGCGGCCAGCTAAGGACAAGCGGTCTTCAATCGGCTCGATGGATCGATGGGTCGATGCTAACTGCTAGTGCACTGTCCGCGTCTTGTTCGTCAGGTAGTCCTGCAGCACGTACTGGCCGAGCGTGTAGGGCGTCGTGAAGTACGCCTTGCCGCGGCAGATGCGGGCGACGCGGCGGACGAACGCGACCAGGTCGTAGTCGCGCGCGAGCATGAACGTGTTGATCATGATGCCGGCGCGGCGGCAGGCGGCGACCTCGGCGAACGTCTCGCGCAGCACGAACGGATCCAGGCCGAACGCGTTGCGATAGATGCGGCCGTCGGGCCGCGTGACGGCCGACGGCTTGCCGTCGGTGATCATGATGATCTGGCGCATGTCCTTGCGCTGGCGATCGAGCACCCGGCGCGCCAGTCGCAGACCCTCGCGCGTGTTCGTGTAGTACGGGCCGACCTTCACGCGGCCGAGCTGGCTGAGCGGCACTTCCTCCGCCGAGTCGTGGAACAGCACGGCGTTCAGCGCGTCGCCCGGATACTGATGCCGGATGAGATTCGAGAGCGCCATCGCCACGCGCTTGGCCGGCGTGAAGCGATCCTCGCCGTACAGCACCATGCTGTGGCTGCAGTCGAGCAGCAGCACCGTCGCGCACGAGCTCTGGTAGTCGCCCTGCGTGATCATCAGGTCTTCGTAGTCGATGTCCAAGACATCGGGAGTCTTGTCCTCATGAGGGCCCGTGGAAACGACGCCCGATGGCCTCGTCACCGCGTTCAGCACCGTCGCCGACGCGTCGAGATTCATCGTGTCGCCGAACTCGTACGCGCGCGGCGGGCCGCCGGCCTCGATGCCGGTGGCCAGCTCGCGCGTGTCGTGCCGGCCGGCGCTGCTGCGGCCCATCGAGCCGAGCAGATCGCGCAGCGCGCGATAGCCGAGAAAATCGAGCGCCTTGTCGGTGACCTCGAACCGCGTGATCGCCCGTCGGCCTGGCCGCCGGGGCCGTCGAGCCGCTGCGCGTCCGGCTGGCCCGCCATGCTGACGTAGCCCTGCTCGGTGAGCCGCTCGATGATTCGCTGGATGAGCTCCTCGAGCTGGTCGCTGCTGCGCCGGCCAGCTCTCGGGCGTCGCATCGCCGATCAGGCAGCTGTCGAGCATCTCCTCCGACAGCACGCCGCCGTTCAGCAGCGCGTCGAGAATCGCGTCGTGCAGCGCCTGCATCGTGCGGTCGTCGTCGCTCTGCGGATCCCACGGGTTGTTGAACCCGCTCGACGAGCAGCAGATCCGACAGCCGCGACACGAGCGACTCGAGGTCGATCTCGTCGGCCAGGTCGGCGACGAAGCGGCGAGTAGCGGTACTTCATGCATTGTTCCGGGACTCAGTTGTCAGACCTGACTTCGTTCTTGCGGCCCGCACGCCGCCGCTCGGCTCCTCGTCGCTCTTCGTCCATCAGTCTGCTTCGACTGCGATGTCGCGCGTCCTGCATCAGTTGCGATCGCGCGGTCCGGCGCTCGGCTGCCGGCGGCGGCGCGAACAGCTGGCCCTCCTCGGTGCGGCTGATCTTCTTCAGCGCGCAGAGACCTTCGAGGATGAAGTCGGCGACGGCCGCGCGCAGCGGTTCGGCGTCGCGCTCGGCCCGGCGCCGAGCGCGCCGGCGACGTCGTCGAAGCCGTCGATCGGCGTCGACCGCCGCGAGCAGCTCGGCCGACGCCGAGGTGTCGGAGAGATCGAGGGTGCCGCCGTGCTCGAACCACGTCGATGATCGGGCCGCGTGTCGGTGTGCGCCGCATGGCCGTCGAAGACCGTCGCGACCGCGGCTGCGGACCAGCTCGCGCGCGACCTGCTCGGCGCCCTTCAGCTCGCCCTCGTACTCCAGCTCGATCTTGCCCGGTGACCGACGGGCAGCGCCGCGTAGATGTCGCTCACGCGCGGCACCGCCGGCGCCTCGCCGTGCGACGAGCGCCCGCCGCTCGGCGTTCGAGACGACGTTCTCGAGCGTCGTGATCGGCAGCCGCTGGCTCACGCCCGGACCGGCGGTCGACCTTCTGATCGCGCGCGCGCCTGGAACGCGATCTCCTCGACGATCTCGCGCACGAACGCCGGCACCTCGACCGGCATGCCGGCCGCCCGGCCGCGGTCGGTCCAGGCTTCCTGCGCGGTGATCGCCATCGCGTCCTGCCGCGTGCGCGGATAGTGCGTGCGAATCTCCGAGCCGATGCGATCCTTGAGCGGCGTGATGATCTTGCCGCGCGCCGTGTAGTCCTCCGGGTTGGCGCTGAACACGAGCGCGACGTCCAGGCGCAGGCGCACCGGGTAGCCCTTAATCTGGACGTCGCCTTCCTGCAGGATGTTGAACAGGCCGACCTGCACCTTGCTCGCCAGGTCCGGCAGCTCGTTGATGGCGAAGATGCCGCGATTCGCGCGCGGCAGCAGGCCGTAGTGCATCGTCAGCTCGTCGCCGAGCTCGCGGCCGGCGCGCGCGGCCTTGATCGGATCGACGTCGCCGATCATGTCCGCGATCGTCACGTCCGGCGTCGCCAGCTTCTCGACGTAGCGTCGCTCGCGCGTCAGCCAGGCGATCGGCAGGTCGTCGCCCTCGATCGCGACGCGCGCGCGGCATGCCGCGCAGAGCGGCGCCAGCGGGTCGTCGTGAATCTCGCAGCCGGGCACGACCGGGATCTCCGCGTCGAGCAGCTCGACCAGCGCGCGCAGCAGCCGCGTCTTCGCCTGGCCGCGCAGGCCGAGCAGGATGAAGTTGTGTTTCGAGAGGATCGCGTTGACGACCTGCGGCACGACCGTGTCGTCGTAGCCGACGATGCCGGGGAACAGACGGCGGCCGGCGCGCGAGGTGCGCGATCAGGTTCTCGCGCAGCTCGTCCTTGACCGACCGGTGGGGCACGCGCCCGGCCGTGACCGCCTCGCGCAGCGCGCCGAGTGACGAAGGCAAAGACATAAGACCATACTAATGCCGGTGTCCCTCTCTCGTCTGCTTTCATTGACCGATGTCACCGCGATCGCGCACCGCGGCGGATCCGCGCTCCGGCCGGAGAACACGGTCGCCGCGTTCGATCACGCGGTGGACGCTGGGCGTCGACGGCCTCGAGTGTGACGTCCACCTCTCGCGCGACGGCGAGCCCGTCGTGATCCACGACCCGACGCTCGATCGGACGACGGACGCGACGGGGCCGGTCGGCGGATCGATCGGCGCTGGAGCTCTCGCGCGTGGATGCTGGGTACCAGTTTGGCGCGACCGACGGGCGTGCCGTTTCGGGGCGCGGGCCTCGGCGTGCCGCGGCTGGCGACACTGCTCGATCGTCACCGCGACATCCCGTTCGTCGTCGAGATCAAAGGCGACAACGTCAACGTCGCCGAGCGCGCGCTCGACGTCCTGCGCGCAGCCGGCGCGCTCGACCGCGTCATCATCGGCGGCTTCAGCCAGGTCGTGCTCGACACGCTTCGTCGTCTCGTCCCGGGAGTGCCGACGAGCGCGTCGCGCGACGAGGTCCGTCACGCCATCGACGGCGGCGCCGGCTGGCAAGCGGGCCCGGCGGCGGGTTTCACGCTGTTTCAGGTGCCGTTCCGCTTCCAGGGGCAGCAGGTCTTCGATCGCACCTTCGTCGAGGCAGTCCGGCGGGCGCGGCGGCCTGTTCATGCCTGGATCATCGACGAGCCCGAGGACATCGAGCGGCTGATCGGGTGGGGCGTCACGGGCATCATCAGCGATCGGCCGGACATCGCGGTGAAAATCGCGGAAACACATAGGCAATCGGGGAATGGGCAATCGGGTCATGGCAGAGAAATCGGCAATGGGTAATGGAAATCGGTAATCGGTAATCGGGCCGCGCTACACTGCTGCCGTTCGAGGAGGAGTGCTCATGCCTTTCAGTCGTTGGGTCGGGGTCGTGACGGGCGTCGCGGTCGGCGCCGGGGTCCTGGCGCTTGCGGATCAGCAGCCGCCCCCGCAGGCGCCGGCCGATGATCCGGTCCGGGTGCTCGTCGGCCGGCTCGAGCTCGAGAAGTACAAGGCCACGATCAAAGGCCTGACGCAGTTTGGCGATCGGCGCCAGGGCACCAAGCGCAATCGCGACGCGGTCGACTGGATCGAGGCGCAGCTCAAGAGCTACGGCTGCACGAACACCGAGCGGATCATCTATCAACACCCCGCAGCGCGGCGCGGCCGATCCGGACGCGCAGCGCGGCGGCGGGGGCGGCGGCCGGGCGGTCAGCGCGCCGGCGGCCAGGGCGGTGGCGCGGCACAAGCCGGCGGCGGAGCAGGACAAGCCGCGGCGGGCGCCGGCCAGGCTGCGGGCGCCGCCGGACAGGGCGGAGGGCGTCAGGGCGGCGGCGGTGGCGGCGGCCGCGGCCAGACGCTCGGACCGCTCGCCGAGCCGGTGCGCAACAGCTCGGGCGGCTCGACGCTCTACGGCAATCGCGGCCGGACCGGCGTCTACAATCCGGACTCAGCGAACGCGGCGCCACTCGATCCGCGGCTGCGGGCACTGAATGAGGAACCAACGACTCCTGGCGAGCGGCAGGAGGTCTACTGCACGAAGATCGGCACGACGCGTCCCGACGAGATGTACATCCTCGGCGCGCACATGGACGGTCACGGCTGGGGCGAGGCCGCCAACGACGACGGATCGGGCACCGCGCTGGTGATGGAGCTCGCGCGCATCTTCAGCTCGCCCGAGCGTGCAGACCGAGCGTTCGATTCGCTTCGCGCTCTGGAACAACGAGGAAACCGGACTGAACGGCGCCTGCGGCGTACGTCAACCAGCGGAAGGACCTGCAGGGCATCGAGAATCCGAAAGGGTCGGGCCGCTATCCGGAGCCGAAGTGGCTCGGCATGATCCAGCACGACATGATGATGTGGGATCACGGCATGCCGCGCGCCGATGGCACGGTGAGCCCCGAGCAGCGCCCGGAAGCCGACGTGAACATCGAGTGGCAGTCCAACTCGAAGATGGCGGACGGCGCGATGAAGCTCGCGCTGCACTTCAAGCTCGCTGCCGATCGCTACAACACCCACTACCCGGCCACACTCGGTCCGCACATGACCAACACCGACTCGGGGCCGTTCATGAACTTCGTCCCGGCGATCAGCCTGCGCGAGAACGAGCGCGGCATGCACACGGGCTCAGGATGGAACCCGACGTGGCATCAGCCGATCGATGTGTTCACGACGTTCTCGGACAAGGACTTCATGCTCGGGCTGAACGCCGCGCAGACGACGCTGTCGGCGGTCGCCCAGCTGGCCGGAGCGACGATCAGGAAATAGCTGGAGGAGGATCTATGTCATTCCGTCGATTGGCCGGAGTCGTCACCGCTGTCGCGGTGTCTGCCGCGACATGGGTACTCGCCGAGCAGGCGCAGACGCCCGCGCAGGCGCCGCAGGCGGCTCCAGCCGAAGACCTGGTTCGGGTCCTGGTCGGACGGCTCGATCTCGAGAAGTACAAGGCGACGATCAAGGGCCTGACGCAGTTCGGCGATCGGCGCGAAGGCACGCAGCGCAATCGTGACGCGGTGGACTGGATCGAAGCGCAGCTCAAGAGCTACGGCTGCCCGACGGAACGGATGACGTACGAGCCGCCCGCGGCGGGCGGCGGGCGAGGCCGCGGCGACGCTCCTGCAGCAGGCGCAGCAGGCGCAGCAGGCGCCGCGGGCGCGGCCGGACAAGCCGGGCAGCGAGCCGGCGGAGGCGGTCAGGCGGCCGCGGCGGGCGCAGCCGCCGGGGGACAGGGTCGTGGTGGCGGGCGGCCGCGGCGCGGCGCGTGGCGCCGGGACGCCTGACGATCCCGTCCGGCGCGGCGCCGGCGGCAAGGGCTACGGCGCGCCGACCGGCGTCAACAACGACCCGCAGCGCCAGCCGGATGTGAAGCTGCGCGAGCTCAACATGGGCCCGGTCATTCCTGGCCCGTTCCCGCAGGTCTTCTGCACGAAGGTCGGCTCCAAGGTGCCCGGCGAGATGTACATCGTCGGCGCCCACATGGACGGCATCGGCTACGGCGAAGCCGCGAACGACGATGGGTCCGGCACCGCGCTCGTGATGGAGCTGGCGCGCATCTTCAGCTCGCCCGACGTCGTGACGGAACGGACCATTCGCTTCGCGCTCTGGAACGGCGAGGAGGGCGGGCTCCGCGGCGCGCGCGCGTACGTCGCGCAGCGACAGGCGCTCCAGGGCAAGAGGACCCGGCGGTTCAGGCCGGTATCCCGAACCGAAGTGGCTCGGCATGATCCAGCACGACATGATGATGTGGGATCACGGCGTGCCGGGCGCCGACGGCAAGATGAGCCCCTGGCAGCGGCCCGAAGCCGACGTCAACATCGAGTTCCAGGAGAACTCGAAGATGGCCGCCGAGTCGCAGAAGCTCGCCTGGTCTTCAAGCAAGCCAACGAGCGCTACGCAACCGACTACCCGGCGAACGTCGGCAAGTCACATGCAGAGCACCGACTCGGTGCCGTTCCAGGACATCGTCGCGGCCATCAGCCTGCGCGAGAACGAGCGGCGCGACCACATCGGCTTCGGCTGGGATCCGAACTGGCACCAGGTGACCGACGTCTTCGCGACCTACACCGACAAGGATTTCAAGCTCGGTCTGAACGCCGCGCAGACGACGCTGGCGGCGATTGCGCAACTGACGGGGGCGATGTGTCAAGAAATGAGTCACGCGACGAAGGGCGAAGGTAGCAGGCGCCGGCGAGGCTGCCATTTCCTCGTCGCGACCAGTGCAACTCCTGGGTCCGGAGCCGTCGGACCGGCGCCGAATCCCGCTTCGAAGACGATGGTCGGAGATCCCTCGCCGCCAGCCAGCAGGCTCAACGCGTGTCCACCGGCAGCTACTTTGCGAATGGCCAGCACGCCCTTGGGCGCGGTGCGAGCCGTATTGTCAAGAACGAGCGGGAACGCCTGACCACCCTGCCTGAATTCACCGCTGATCTGATTCCCGTTGCTATCGAGTTTGCCTTCGTAAGTCGCGGCGAGAGACTTCATCTCGAACTTGAGAGTGTTACCCGTGAGCAAAAGCGAATCGATCGGCAGATCCTTGGCCCCCTGATCGGGAACGTCCAACCTCCCCACCAGCCCGCTATCCTTTGCGGCCTCAATGTAAAGGACCAGTTTTATCTTGGCCGTACCAGCGTGCAGCGTGCCCTCCCAGGTTCCGACGACATTCCGCGGCGCGTCGACGGCCGGTGCGGGTTGTTGACCAAAAGCGGACACGCAGCTGATCAGACACAAACAGAGACAAACAAGACGTTTAGACATTTTATGGTTTGCCTCATTGACTCGATGAAATAACGTTATCTGCCCGTGGTGAACCTCGGCTCGATGTCCACCGGCACGTCCTTGAGCTTGTCGAGGATCGCCTGGACTTCAGGCCGCACGACAACCAGTTTTTTCAGGAGCGCCTGCGCGCCGGCGTAGTTGCCCTCGGCCTGAATCGTCATCAACTCGCCGGTGAGCGCCGCGACGGCCTCGCGGATCTTGCCGTCGTCCACGCTGAACGTGCCGTCGGCGTTGACCTTGAACGCCCCGCGATCGAGGAGGTAGTTGAGCTGCAGCGCGATGCCCTTGCCGTGGGCCTCGTTCAAGCCGAAGCGAATCGATCGGAAGGCCGAGGCGAGGAACGTCGTGTACATCGACTCGGCGACATGTGCCGTCACGACGCCCTTGTCGGCGAGCTGCTGGAGCGCCCACAGACCTGAGATGTCGGCTTTGGCCTCTTCGATCGCCGAATAGGTGTCCTTGAGCGCCAGGCGGACGGCCATGCCGCCCGCGACCTGGTGCGGCCCCAGGCCGTGCATCAGCTCGTGCATCAGGATGTGCGTGAAGAACGCCTCGAACGCGACCTTGCCGCGTTCGGCCGACGGCAGCGCCACGCCGGAGATTGGCACCAGCACTTTCTGGAACTTGGCCTCCTGCGTGTTCTTCAGCATCACGCGCTTGGCGCCTTTCTCGCGAATCACGCGGTCGTCGTTCGGGAGATTGAACGCCGCGGTCTGGACACCGCGATTGGCGTCGCCGGCCGTGAAGATGACATTCACGACACGAATCGGCGCGAGCGCGCCGAGCTTCGGATTCCGGTACTTCGGATCGATCGGCAGCGCGTTCTCGAGACCCTGAAGCTGCGAGCTGAACACGCTGAGCTTCTTCGTTTCCGCGTCGTCTCTCAGCGTGACGAACGCCTCGAACGCCGCCTTGTAGCCGAACCACTCGTCCTCGTACGTCTCATAGGGCCCGATGGTGGGCTCGATCGACGCGTCGAGCTCCATCCACGCGATGTCGCTCGGAAAGTAGTCGTTCGACAGGAACGCCGCGGCCCTGAGCTCCAGGTACTTCTTGAGGGATGGCTGTGAGGTGAGCGCCGCCGCCTCTTTCAGTGCCGTGGAGGCGGCGGTGAGCGCGTTCTGGTATTCGACGTTGTACGGCACCGCCATCAGCTTGCCGTCGCTGCCTCGGCGGATGACGGTGAAGAAGCTCGTCGCCTCGGCATGCGCCGGGCCCTTGAGCGATCCGATCCACTTGTCCACTTCCTCACGCGTCGCGTCGGCCGGGTAGAAGTTGGCTTGCGGCGGCTTGGCCGGGATGTTGATTCCCGGCCGCAGGAACGCCTCGTGGTGATCGAGCCGGGACCAGGGTCCCTTGTTGATCAGAAAGTAGTGCAGCTCCGCCTGACCTTCGGGTGTGCGATCCGCGGCGAGGTGCGCGAGCACGCTGGTGTTGCCGGCCCAGACCTGCTCGAGAAACAGCCCGTCCATGATCCGCGCGGCGTCTATCAGTCGCGTGAGTGCCCGCCGTTCGCTCTCGGGCAAGCCGTTCACAGGGGCCGCCACGTCTACGGGTGCGAAGCGGCGGATTTTCGTCTCGAGCGCCTCGACGACGGCAGAGCGTTGCGGCTGCGTGGGCGCGCTGGTGGATGTCGTGGAACAGGCAGAAGTCATGAACATCACGAGCAGGAATATGCCGTGGCCGAGCAGGCGGCCATGCGAGAGCCGAGAGAGCATGTGCCTTATTTTGCACGGATTTGCCTGCCGCGGGTATCTTCGCGCGGTCCCGGGGATCTAGAATAGTCAGGATCGTCGGACGATGAAGGACGCCTCCCTATGAAGAACCTCGCCCCCACTGATGCCGCCGCCCTCGAAGCCATTGAAACCAGGGAGTGGCTTGAATCGCTCGATTACGTCATCCGCCAGGGCGACAAGGGTCGCGTCATCAGGCTGCTCGAATCGCTGAGAGCGCGGGCCCGGCAGGCCGGCGTCAAAGTGCCGTTCGCGGCGACGACGCCGTACATCAACACGATTTCGCCGAGCGAACAGGTCGCGTTCCCCGGAGATCGCGAGATCGAGCGCCGCATCAAGAGTCTCGTCAGGTGGAATGCGCTGGCGATGGTGGTGCGCGGGAACCGGGAATCGGACGGGATCGGCGGTCACATCTCGACGTTCGCGTCGTCGGCGACGCTGTACGAGGTCGGCTTCAATCATTTCTTCCGCGGCAAGGACGCGGGCCGCGACGCCGACATCATCTACTACCAGGGCCACGCGTCCCCCGGGATCTACGCGCGCGCCTTCCTCGAAGGGCGGTTGAACGAGACGCACCTCAAGAACTTCCGGCGCGAGATGAAGCCGGAGGGCGGCCTCTCGTCCTATCCGCATCCCTGGCTGATGCCGGATTTCTGGGAGTTCCCGACGGTCTCGATGGGCCTCGGTCCGCTCATGGCGATCTACCAGGCGCGCTTCGCGCGATATCTGGAAAACCGCGGCCTGAAGGAGCTGTCCGATCAGAAGATCTGGGCGTTCCTCGGCGACGGTGAGACCGACGAGCCGGAAGCGCTCGGGTCGATCTCGCTCGCGGCGCGCGAGAAGCTGGACAACCTGGTGTTCGTCATCAACTGCAACCTGCAGCGGCTCGACGGGCCCGTGCGGGGCAACGGCCAGATCATCCAGGAGCTCGAGGCCGTGTTCCGGGGCGCCGGCTGGAACGTGATCAAGGTGATCTGGGGCTCGGACTGGGACGAGTTGCTCGCGCGCGACACCGACGGGGCCCTCGTCCGGCGCATGGGCGAGATCGTCGACGGCGAGTATCAGCGCTACGTCGTCGAAGACGGCGCGTACCTGCGCAAGAACTTCTGGGGCGAGGACCCGCGGCTGCTCGAGCTGGTGCGGCATCTCTCTGACGACCAGCTCAAGCACATGCGGCTGGGCGGCCACGATCCGGTGAAGGTCTACAACGCGTATCGCGCGGCCGTGCAGCACAAGGGCGGGCCGACGGTGATCCTGGCGCGTACGGTCAAGGGCTATGGCCTTGGCGAGGCGGGCGAGGGCAAGAACATCACCCACCAGCAGAAGAAGATGAACGAAGCGGACCTGCGCACGTTCCGCGATCGTTTCGGCGTGCCGATTCCCGACGACCGGATTGCGGAGGCGCCGTTCTACCGCCCCGATTCAGGCACGATCGAGATCTCCTACATGAAAGAGCGGCGCGCCGCGCTCGGCGGTCAGGTGCCGCGCCGCGTCGTCGTCGCGCCGGCGATTCGTCCGTCGCTCGACGAGGCCTTTGGCGAGTTCGAGCGGGGCACCGCGGGCCGCAAGGCGTCGACGACCGCGGTCTTCGTCCGGATGCTGGCGAAGATGCTCAAGCATCCGGAGATCGGCAAGCTCGTCGTGCCCATCGTGCCCGACGAGGCGCGCACGTTCGGCATGGAGTCGCTCTTCAAACAGGTCGGCATCTATTCGAGCATCGGCCAGCTCTACGAGCCGGTCGACATGGCGACGCTGCTGTACTACAAGGAAGCGAAAGACGGACAGATCCTCGAAGAGGGCATCACGGAAGCGGGATCGATCTCGTCCTGGATTGCCGCCGGCACGGCCTACGCGACCCACGGCGTGAACACGATTCCGTTCTTCATCTTCTACTCGATGTTCGGCTTCCAGCGCGTGGGCGACTTCATCTGGGCGGCGGCCGACGCGCGCTGCCGCGGCTTCCTGCTCGGCGGCACCGCGGGGCGCACGACGCTCGCCGGCGAGGGACTGCAGCATCAGGACGGCAACAGCCACGTGCTGGCGCTGCCGGTGCCGACGTGCCGTGCCTACGATCCGGCATATGCCTACGAGCTCGGCGTCATCATCCAGGACGGCATCAAGCGGATGTACGGCGACCGCGAGGAAGGGTTCTACTACATCACCGTGATGAACGAGCAGTACGAGATGCCGGCCATGCCGGCCGGCGTGAAGGACGGCATCATCAAGGGGCTCTATCGCTTCAAGGCCGCGCCCGATTCGGACGCGGGCCAGCCGCCCGCGTCGAAGGGGAAGGACAACCCGTGGACGAAAATCGGGGGAGGCGCGCGGGCCCAGCTCCTCGGCAGCGGCGCGATCCTGAACGAAGTCGTCAAGGCCCAGGCGCTGCTCGAGAAGTACGGCGTGCACGCCGACGTGTGGAGCGCGACCAGCTACAACGAGCTCTATCGCGACGCGCACCGTGTCGAGCGCTGGAACCTCCGTAACCCGACGCAGGCGCCGCGCGTGCCGTACGTCGCCGAGTGCCTCGCGAAGACGCCCGGCGTGGTCGTCGCGGCTTCGGACTATCTGAAGAGCCAGCCGGACATGATCTCCCGCTGGGTCGGACGTCCGATGTTCACGCTCGGCACCGACGGCTTCGGCCGCAGCGAGGACCGGGCCTCGCTCCGCGACCACTTCGAAGTGGACGCCCGGCACGTCGCGGCGACGACGATCTCCGCGCTTCACCGCGACGGGCAGATCGACGCGGCCGTGCTGCGACAGGCGTTCAAAGAGCTGGAGATCTCGCCGGAGAAGAAGGATCCGGCGACGTCATAGGGCCCAGGGCCAACGGCCAAGGGCCCAGGAGGCGGGCCGGCTGAAGCGGCGCGCGGCGCGGGTTCGAAACTTTGGCCCTTGGCCTCTGGCCCTGGGCCTTAGAGGTGTCAATGTCCATTGAAGTGAAGTTGCCCGAACTTGGCGAGAACGTCGAGAAGGGTGACGTCGTCCGCGTGCTCGTGTCGGCGGGGGACGTCGTCAAGGCCGACCAGTCCGTGCTCGAGCTCGAAACCGACAAGGCGACGATCGAAGTGCCGACCTCTGTGGGCGGCACGGTGAGCGAAGTCCGCGTCAAGCCCGGCGACAAGGTGAAGGTCGGACAGACATTCCTGGTGCTGAACGACGCGCCGGCGGCTGCATCGGCGCAGCAGCCGAAGACCGAGGCGTCAAGTGCCGAGGCGCCGGCGAAGGCAGAAGCGCCGGCGAAGGCGCAAGCTGGTTCCCCCGCGACGACCCCGGCATCCGCTGCGCTGGAACAGGCAACGAAGGCGGTGGATGCGCCGGGTATCGAGACCCGTCCGACCGCCAGACCGGCGCCCGTGGTTGACATCACGACCGGGCGCCAGGCGCCACCGCCGTCAGAGGCGCCTGTAGTGCCGGCCGCGCCTTCCGTGCGGCGGTACGCGCGCGAACTGGGCGTCGAGATTCAGAGCGTCCCCGGCACCGGTCCGGGCGGGCGGATCGGGCAGGACGACGTGAAGCAGCACGTGAAGTCCGTGCTGTCGGGCGGCGTCGCGCGCGGCATCGGCCGGACGGCGGCGCTCCCGGACTTCTCGAAGTGGGGCGAGGTCGAAGTGCGTCCGATGAGCAACATCCGGCGCAAGACGGCCGAGCACCTGAGCGTCGCGTGGCAGGCGCCGCACGTCACGCAGCACGACAAGGCCGACGTCACCTCGCTCGAGGAGTTTCGCAAGGCCTACGGCGCGAAAGTGGAGAAGGCCGGCGCGAAGCTCACGGTGACGGCCATTGCGATCAAGGTCGTCGCCACGGCCATCGGCCGCTTCCCGCAGTTCGCCTCGTCGGTGGACATGGCCAGCGACTCGATTGTCTTCAAGAAGTACTGCCACATCGGTGTGGCCGTGGACACGCCGAACGGGCTGCTCGTGCCGGTCATCCGTGACGCCGACCGGAAGAGCATCACGCGAGATCGCCACCGAGCTGGCCGCGCTCTCCCAGAAGGCGCGCGATAGAAAGCTCAGCCTCGACGAGATGTCGGGCGGCGTGTTCTCAATCACGAACCTCGGCGGCATTGGCGGCACGTCGTTCACGCCCATCGTCAATCAGCCCGAGGTCGCAATTCTGGGCATGTCACGCACGAGCGCCGAGCCGGTCTGGAAGGACCCCTCGACTGCGCGCGGGGCAGGTCAGTTCGTTCCGAGGCAGATGCTGCCTCTGTCCCTGTCGTACGATCACCGGGTGATCGATGGCGCCGACGCCGCGCGGTTCCTCAGGTTCGTCGCCGAGGGTCTGGAGCAGCCGCTCAGCATGCATCTCTAAGTTCGGTCCTCAACCGTCTATGTCGTCATCTGTCCAGTTAGTTGTCATCGGTGCCGGTCCCGGCGGCTACGCCGCCGCGTACTACGCGGCGGACTGCGGCCTGCAGGTTGCGCTCGTCGATACCGAGCCCAATCCCGGCGGCGTGTGCCTGTACCGCGGGTGTATTCCGTCCAAGGCGCTTCTGCACGTCGCGAAAGTCATCGGCGAGGCGCGACATGCGTCGGCCTGGGGCGTGAGCTACGCCGAGCCGAAGATCGACCTCGACAAGCTGCGCGGCTTCAAGGACCAGGTCGTCCAGAAGCTCACCAGCGGCGTGGGTCAGGTCGGCAAGTTCAGGAAGGTCAACTACATTCAGGGGCGCGCCGCCTTCGCCAGCCCGACGTCACTCAACATCGAGCTCACCAAGGGGGGCAGCGAGACGCTCACCTTCGAGCACGCGATCATCGCGACCGGCTCGCGGCCCTCGACCGTGCCGGGCCTGTCCATCGACAGTCCCCGCGTCATGGACTCGACGGGCGCGCTCGACCTCCCGGACATTCCCAAAACGCTGCTCGTGGTCGGCGGCGGGTACATCGGTCTCGAGCTGGGATCGGTCTATGCCGCGCTCGGCACGAAGGTCACCGTCGTCGAAATGACGCCTGGTCTGCTGCCCGGCGCCGATCGCGACCTCGTCACGTACCTCGGACGGCAGCCTCGAGAAGACGTTGCACAAGATCCTGCGTGAACGCCCGCGTCGTCGAGATGAAGGACGCGAAGACGGCCGTCAAGGTGCGCCTGGACGGCGAGGGCGCGGCCGGCCTGGACAAGGAACTGTCGTTCGATCGCGTGCTCGTGTCGGTCGGCCGGAAACCCGAACTCCGCGGTGCCCGGCCTCGACAAGACGCGCGTGAAGACGGGCGATCGCGGCTTCATTCAGGTGGACGCCGCGCGCCGTACCGGCGAGCCGACCATCTTCGCCATTGGCGACGTCGTCGGCGAGCCGATGCTCGCGCACAAGGCGTCGCACGAGGCGCGCGTCGCCGTCGAGGCGATCCTCGGCCACAACGTCGCCTTCGACCCGCAGGCGATCCCGGCCGTGGTCTTCACCGATCCCGAAGTCGCGTGGTGCGGACTGACTGAGACCGAGGCGCAGAAGCAGGGGCGCAAGGTCGAGATCGCGAAGTTCCCGTGGGCCGCGCTCGGCCGCGCGCTCGCGATCGACCGTCCGGAGGGACTGACCAAGCTCATCATCGACCCCGACACGGAGCGCGTGCTCGGTGTCGGCATGGTCGGCGCCGGCGCCGGCGAGAACATCGCTGAGGGCGTGCTCGCCGTCGAAATGGCCGCGCTCGCCACCGACCTGAAGCTCAGCATCCACCCGCACCCGACGATGTCCGAGACCCTCATGGAAGCCGCCGAGGTGTTCTTCGGACAGTCGACGCACGTGTACAGGCCGAAGAAGAAATCGTAGCGTTCCCGCGCTTGACGTACGTCTACGCGTCATCCCTGAGCGCGACCGTGGGATTGACGCGCGCAGCGCGTTGCGCGGGCAGCGCGGCGGCTACGGCGCCGATGAGAAGAAACGCGACGGCGCCGGCAACGAGCGTCATCGTATCCGACGGCTTCAGTCCGTAGAGCAGCGTCGCCGCGGCTCGGCCGCCGAGGAGCGCCAGGCCCACGCCCACGATGACGCCGAGGACGACGAGGACCGTCGTCTCACGCAGGACCATCGCGAGAATCCCGCCACGCGTCGCGCCAAGCGCCATGCGAATGCCGATCTCGTGCCGCCGGCGCGCCATCGTGTACGACATGAGGCCGTAAAGTCCCACCGCCGCCAGCACGGCCGCCAGCAGGGCGAAGCCGCCGGACAACGCAGCCATGAGCCGCTCGCGAAGGAGCGAGTTCTGCACCATCGTCTCGAGCGTGTTGAAGTCGATCAGGATCGAGGAGTGCACGTCGGCGAGAGCGCGTGTGACCTGCGGCCGGAGGCTGTCGGCGCCGTCGCGGCTCCGGAGCAGCACACTGACGAATGGCGCCGGATCGACTTCCTGAGTGTCCGGAAAATAGATGATCGGCGCGTACGGGTCGCGCAGGTTGAGGTACTTCGTGTTTCGCACCACGCCGATGACCTCGTAGCTCCAGTCCGGCGACCCGGCATACGCTTCGATTCTGAACGCCCGGCCGATGGGGTTGCCATTCGGGAGGTACTTCGCGACGAACGCCTCGTTGACGATGGCCACCTTCGGCGCGTTGAGCGAATCGCGCTCGTCGAACGTCCGGCCCGAGACGAACGGCACGCCAAGCGCGCGGAAGTAGGCCGGGCTGACCCGGGTGGCGTCCGGATGGCTGTCCTGCTTTACGCCATCGAGAATCAGCGTCTCGTTCCAGCGGGACCCGCTGAATGGCACGATCGCAGAGGAGCTCGCCTCGATCACGCCGGGAAGCGCGCCGAGACGAGAGACGATGTCGTGCTGAAAGTTCGCTTGCCGGTCCGGAGGGACGCCGGCCGGGCGCAGATCGAGCGACGCGACGAGCACGCGGTCGCTCGTGAACCCGAGATCGGCCCCGGCCAGATTCCGCAGCGTCCCGACGAACAGCAGCGCCCCGACCACGAGCACGAGCGAGATCGCGATCTGTCCCACGACGAGCGCCCGGCGGAGCAGGAGACGCTCGCGGCTCGACGTCAGGCCGCGCCCGTCGGACCGAATAACGGCCTGCGGGGAGGTGCGCGTGACCCGCAGCGCCGGCGCGAGGCCAAACAGGACGCAGGTGAGGACGGCAAGCAACGTCGTGAAGCCGAGCACACGCCACTCGAGGCCGAGGTTCAGCGCCCACGGACTGCCGTCGCTCGTGAGCAGCGTCACCAGCATGCGACTGATGGCTTGCGCGACCCAGATGCCGCCGGCGGCGCCCAGACCGGCGAGCAGCAGGCTCTCGGCAAGGAGCTGGCGCACGACGCGTGTTCGTGAAGCGCCGATCGCGAGGCGGACGGCGATCTCGCGCCCCCGCGCGCTGCCGCGCGCGAGCATCAGGTTGGCGAGATTGACGCACGCGATGAGCAGCACCAGACCTGCGATCCCCAGCAGCAGCGCCAGCGACGTGCCGAACCGCGCGCGGAGACCTGACACGCCCGTGCCGGCCTCGGAGGCCTGGAGCCGGAACGCCAGATAGTTCTTCTGGTCCGCGGCGGCGTACTTCGCCGGCAGCGTAGCCTGGAACAGGCCGGGTGACAGCGAGGTGAGCTCGGCCGTGACCTGCTCGATCGTCACGCCCGGCTTGCGGCGTCCGAAGGCCGCGAGCCACCAGACGTCGCCGGCGTCGAGCGCCGGCTGATCCGCCCGGATCAGCGGCCGTGCGCAAATCGGCACGGCGACGTCGAAGGCGCGAGCCACCTCGACGCCGCTGAAGCCGCGCGGCGCGACGCCCGCAATCGTGACGGGTTGGCCGTCGAGGCGCAGCGTCCGGCCAGGCACGTCGGGCGCGCCGCCAAACTCCCTCTGCCAGAAGCCGTGACTGATGACCACAGACGGTGCGATACACCCGCGCACGTCGTCTGCGCGGGCAATCAGCCGTCCGGCGGCGGGCCGGGCCTCGAGCGCCGCGAAGTAGCCGCCGCTCACCCACAGCCCCTGGACAGGCCGCGACTGTCCGCCAGTCGACAAGTCGAACGACGTCGTGCCATACGCGAAGAGGTCCGCGAGCGACGTCTGCTTGTCGCGCAGGTACTCCCAAATCGGGTGCGAAAGCACGGGCCGCGTCCCGGTGAAGCTGCCCGTCCGAGCAGTGTTCGGCGGGAAGCGCACTTCGACCAGCTCGTCAGGGCGCTCAATCGGCAGGCTCCGCAGCCGCACGATGTCGAGCAACTGGAAGAACGCGGCATTGGCGCCGATCCCGAGTGTGAGCGACAACAGCGCGACGGCCGCAAATCCGGGACTGCGGCGCAACAGCCGCGCGCCGTAGCGCAGGTCCTGCCAGATCGACTCGAGCCATCCAATCGTGTTCATACGGTAGATCTCCTTGCCGTCGAGCGTCGACCTGCAGGACTTCGGACGGACGGGCCCGCGATTTGGTTGGCCGTCGGCGCGACTGACGCGGGACTGAAGTCCCGCGCTACGTCCCGCGCGCCGTGATTCCGGGTAGAATCCGCGGCGATTGTGTTGACGCGCCCCGGCCCTGTCGTCCTCGTGCTGCTGCTCCTCGCGACAGCCGTGGCCGCGCGCGACGAAGGATGGGTCATCGAGCGGTTCGAGAGCCGCCTCGAGATTCAGGCGGATGGCAGCATCCTGGCGCGTGAGGCGATCGACGCGGATTTCCTGCAGCTCAGGGACCGGCGCGGCATCTTCCGCGACATCGCGTACCTCTTCTTCTACAACGAGGAATTCACCCGCCAGTACGGCATCACGCTCGTCGGGGTCACCGACGCCGACGGGCGCCGGCACCAGGTGCACACGTCCACGACGGGCGAGGCGGACGATCACTGGCGATTCCGGATTGGCGATCCCGACCGGACGGTGGCCGGCAAGCAGACCTACCGGATCGAGTACCGGATTACGCACGCGCTCAACGGCTTTCCCGATCACGACGAGCTCTACTGGAACGTCACCGGCCGCTGGCCGGTGCGCCTGAATCGCGCGACCGTCGTGGTCACGGCGCCCGCTCAGGCGATTCAGCGCGTCGAGTGTTTTCAGGGACCGAAGGGCTCCACCGAACGATGCGCCGCCCGGTTCACCCCGGCTGAAGCGACGTTCACCGCCACGCGCCCCCTCCCGGAGGGCGAGGAGATGACCATCGTCACGGGTCTCCGCAAAGGCGCGGTTCCCGATCCGAAGCCGATGCTCGTCGCGGCCCCGCGCGGCATCCTGCGGTTCTTCGACCGGACGCCCGCCAACCTCTCACTTGGCGGGGCCGTGCTTCTCGCCACGCTCGGCGGCATCGGCACGCTCTGGTGGCGCTTCGGGCGCGACCGGCGGTTCGTCTCGCTCCACTACCTGTCGCAGGACACGAAAGAGGAGCGGCTGCCGCTCTTCAAGTCGGATGCGATCGTCGTCGAGTTCGAGCCGCCCGACAAGATCCGGCCGGCGCAGATGGGGCTGCTCGTGGACGAAAGCGCCGACACGCTCGACGTCACCGCGACGATCGTCGATCTGGCCGTGCGCGGCTACCTCTCGATCACCGAGCTGCCGAAGAAGGGCTGGTTCGGCAAGACCGACTGGCAACTCGATCGGCGAAAGGACGCTGGCCCTGAGCTGCTCGAGTACGAGCGCATCGTCTTCGACGGCCTGTTCGACTCGACGGGCTCGCGCAAGCTGTCGGACCTGAAGAACCAGTTCTACAGCGATCTCGCGCGCGCCAAGAAGGCGTTGTACGCCGACGCGGTGCAGCGCGCATGGTTTCCGCGCAACCCGAACACGGTTCGCGCCATCTGGCGCGTGCTGGGCGTGCTGGTGATCGGCGCCGGCGTCGCCTCGACGATCTGGCTGGGCCGGACCTCGGGTGCCGGACTCGTCGGCGTTCCGATCATCTTCGGCGGCCTCGTGCTGCTCGTGCTCGCCCGCGCGATGCCGCGCCGCTCGGCCAAGGGCCGCGAAGCGATGCGCCGGACGCTCGGGTTCGCGCGCTACATCCGCACGGCCGAGACCGCGCAGCAGCAATTCGCCGAGCGCGCGCAGATCTTCACGGCGTACCTGCCGTACGCGATCGTCTTCAAGTGCACGTATCAGTGGGCGCAGGCCTTCAAGGACATCGACGTGCAGGCCGCGACGGCCGGATGGTACGCGGGCACGTCGACGTTCAATCCCACCAGCTTCTCGTCCAACCTCGGGAGCTTCTCGTCATCCGTGTCGAGCGCGATCGCCTCGACGCCCGGGGGATCGGGGAGCAGCGGATTCGGGGGCGGCGGGTCGTCGGGCGGCGGCGGGGGCGGTGGTGGGGGAGGGAGTTGGTGACCTGGGTCGTCGTCGGCGCCGTCGTCGTGCTGCTGGCCGCCGTTGTCCTGCTCTACAACGGTCTGGTCGCGGCGTTCCAGCACGTGCGCGAGGCATGGAGCGCGGTGGACGTGCAGCTTCAGCGCCGCGCGTCGCTCATCCCGAATCTCGTCGAAAGCGTCAAAGGCTACGCCGAGTACGAGCGCGGGACCATGGAACGCGTCGTCTCAGCGCGCGGCGCCCTGGGGACCGCGGCCGGGCCGCGCGAGGCCGCGCGAGCGAATGCCGAGCTCACCGCGGCACTGGGCACGTTCTTCGCGCTCGCCGAGGCGTATCCCGACCTCAAGGCGAACGAGCGGTTCGCGCAGCTTCAGGCCGATCTCGCCGACACCGAGAACAAGATCGCCTACGCGCGCAACTACTACAACGGCGCCGTCGAGATCTACAACGTGCGTGTCGAGAGCTTTCCTGGTCTTCTCGTCGCCGGGCCGACAGGGTTCAAGCGAGCGGAGTTCTTCGCGGCCGAGTCGTCGGCGAGCGCGCCGGTCAGCGTCAGCGTGCCGTGACGCGAGCGCCGCTGGCGCCTCACAAACCGAGGCGTCAATCGCCTCATAGCCCGAGGCGCCCTACTTCAAGTACTTGTCGAAGAAGGCGAGCACGCGCTTCATGAAGTCTTCCTGGTGCGCCCGTTCGCCGACGCCGTGGCCCTCGCGCGGATACGTCACGTACTCGACGGGTACGCCTTTCCACTTGAGCGCCGTGTAGAGCTCGAGCGACTGGCCCGGCGGCACGCGCGGATCGGCGGCGCCGTGGATGATCAGCGTCGGCGTCTTCGCGCGGTCGATGTACTTGAGCGGGGACCGCTCCCAGTACTTCTCGTAGTTCTGGTACATCACCAGGTTCCAGTGAACCGTCGAGTTCTCGAGAAAGATGTCGGACGTGCCCGTCATGCTGATCCAGTTCGAGATGCCCATCCAGGGAATCGCCGCCTTGAACCGATCGCTCGCGAACGTCGTTGCCCACGCGGAGGTGTAGCCGCCGTAGCTGCCCCCGCCGATGCCGACGCGGTTCGCGTCGACGAGTCCCTGCGCGACGAGATGGTCGATCCCGTCGAGCATGTCCTGGAACTCCTTGCCCATCAGGTCGCGATGATCGGCCTTCGAGAACGCGACGCCGCGGCCGATCGATCCGCGGTAGTTCGGGTACAGGGTGAGGTAGCCGGCGCCCGCGAGCATCTGGCCCCAGCGTGAGTAGGTGCCGCTCCAGCCGTTCGGGTCGGCTGATTCCGGCCCGCCGTGCGGTTGAAGGACGAGCGGATAGCGCTGGCCGGCGCGGAACCCGACCGGCTTCACGAGCACGCCTTCGATCGTCCAGCCGTCCTTCGCTTTCCACGACACGACTTCCTGCGCGCCGAGCTGGATGCCGGCCAGTTGCGGGTTGAGCGTCGTGATGCGCCGCGGCGTGGCCGACACGTCGCCGGCGAACACTTCGGGCGGATGCGCGGGCGAGTGCGCGACGAAGGCCACGCGCTTGCCGTCGGACGAGAAGCTCGGCGTGCCGATGATGACGAGGCCTGGCGCGGTCAACGCTCGACGCGCGCGGCTCGACGCCGGCATGAGGTACAGCTTCGAGTCCTGATGCTCGGCGGCCGTGAACGTCACCGTGTCGCCGGAGCCAGGCTGCCAGCCGAGCCACGTCGCCGTGCCGTCGTAGTCGGACGTCGCGTTCGCCCGATCCTCGCCGCCTGACGCGCGCCGCACGGGCGCGACGAACACTGAGCCCGCGTATGGATCGTCGACCGTCGTCGCGCCGAGCCACGCGATCGTGCGCCCGTCGGGTGACCAGCGCGGGAATCCCAGCTTGCCTTCCGTCTTGAGAAACGGCTCCGGCGTGCCGCCCGCGGCCGGCACGATGTGAAGGCGCACGGCCATGAAGCTGTCGTCGATCGTCGGCGTCGGTGCGGCGCCGATCACGAGTTGCTGGCCGTCGGGCGACCAGTCGAAGTCGTGCACCGTCATGTCCGCGCGCGTCACGAGCTCGCTCTTACCGGTCGCGACGTCGACACGATACAGGCGCGTGTGCTTGTAGTTCCTGTCGACGACGGTCCAATCCTTGCCCTGCGCCTCGTCTTTTCTCTCCTGATCGGTCTTCGCATCCGCATGGGTGTAGGCGACCCATCGGCCGTCGGGCGACCACTTGAAGCTGGTCACGGCGGTCGGTGCGCTCGTCAGCGGACGCGATTCGCCGCCGGACATCTCGATCAGGTGAATCTGAGTCAGTGCGGCAGCGTCGCCGCGGCGGCCAAGGAACGCGATCCGCTTGCCGTCCGGCGACCAGCGCGGGAGCCGGTCTTCCGCCTGCGTCAGCCGGCGCGCGTCACCACCGGCGGCGGGGACGGTCCACAACTCCATTCTCGCGCCGCCCGGCGGCTCATCCGCCCGCCGTGCCCGCACGACCTGATACACCACCGTCGCGCCGTCGGGCGAGAGCTGCGCATCGGCGACCTGCGCGATCGTGAGGATGAGGTCCGGCGTGACGACGTTTGCGGATTGCGCACGGGCAACGATCGTGGCGACCGCCAGGGCGGCAGCCACAGCCAGGTGAACTCGTCTGGCACGCATAGAACCTCCAAGGGGGTCAGAGTCGTTTTCCACAGTTTTTGGCATTATGGTGCCAGAGCTCGGCCGTCGGATAGCCGCCGAGCTCTGGCACCGTTCTACCCAAAACTGTGGAAAACGACTCTGACCCCCTATGATTCTGCTGATGCTTGCTCATGCCGCCCGCGACGCGCGTTATGCGATTCGCCAGTTGATCAAGACGCCCGGATTCACCGTGGTCGCGATTCTCACGCTCGCGCTCGGCGTCGGGACGACGACTGCGATTTTCAGCGTCGTGAACGGCGTCCTGCTCCGGCCGCTGCCGTATCCGGAGCCGGAATCGCTGATGCGCGTCCACGAGATCGTGCCGAACTACGGCCGGTTCTCCGTCGCGCCGGCAAGCTTCCTCGACTGGCGCCAGCAGAACGGCGTGTTCGAGCGCATCGTGGCGTACCAGGGCACGAGCGCGACGTTCACCGAGGGCGAGGGCCCGGAACGCATTCAGGGCGCGGCCGTCTCGTGGGATCTCTTCGAGCTCCTGCGTGTCGCGCCGGCGCGGGGCAGCGGGTTCACGGCCGAGCAGGACAAGCCCGGGGCGAACAACGTGATCGTCCTCAGCCATGGATTGTGGCAGCGACGGTTCGGCGGCGATCCCGGCGTCGTCGGACGATCGATCACCCTCAGCGGCGCGCCTGCGACGATCGTGGGCGTGATGCCGCCGGAGTTCTATTTCCCGAGCCGCACCATGGAATTCTGGCGGCCGATTGCGCTCAATCCGGCCAATGCCAGCCGCGGCGGTCACTTTCTCGGCGTCGTGGCGCGGGCGAAGCCGGCCGTGGACGTCGAGCGCGCCGGCGTCGAGATGAAGACGATCGCGGAACGACTCGCGCTCCAGTATCCCGACTCGAGCGCCAAGGAGTCCGCCGAAGTCGTTTTGCTGCACGAGCAGATCGTCGGACCCATCCGTCCTGCGCTCCTGACCCTCCTCTCCGCCGTCGGCGTCGTCGTGCTCATCGCCTGCGCGAACGTGGCGAACCTGCTGCTCGTGCGGGCCTCGGTTCGCGAAAAGGAGATCGCGATCCGCACCGCGCTTGGCGCCGGGCGAAGCCGCCTGGCGATGCAGATGCTGGCCGAGAGCCTCGTCCTCGCGATCGCGGGCGGCGCCCTGGGATTGCTCTTCGCGTACCTCGTCATGACGCCGATTCAGTCGCTCGGCGCGGGCAGCATTCCGCGCGTGGCCGATGTGACGATCGACCGCACCGTGCTGTTGTTCTCCATCGCCGTGTCGATGGCCACCGGCCTGCTGTTCGGGCTCGCGCCGGCCTGGCAGGCGTCCCACGCAGGCGTTGGCGCGGTGCTCAAGGAAGGCGGCCGATCCTCGGTGGGCTCGGGCGGACGCTGGGTCAGGAACACCCTGCTCGTGGTGGAGATGGCCCTGTCGATCGTGCTGCTCGTCGGCGCGGCGCTGCTGCTCCGCAGCTTTGCGAACCTGACGAACGTCGACCCGGGGTTCGCGGCCGATCGCGTGCTGGCCTTCCAGGTCGCCCTGCCGCAGGGAACGTATCCGAAGGAACCGGAACGCATTGCGTTCTTCGATCGGCTGCTCGAGAAGCTGAGCGCCTCGCCTGGCATTCGCGCGGCCAGCATGGTGCAGTCGCTGCCGATGCGAGGCGGCTACGTCCTGTCGGTCGAAGTCCAGGGACGCCCGCCGGCCAAGCCGGGGGAGGAGCCGTCAGCGCACTACCGCGCCGTGAGCCCGGATTACTTTCAGACGCTCGCCATCCCGTTCAAGCGCGGACGCCTCCTGACTGCCGCCGACACCGAGAAGGGACCGCTCGTCGCGCTCGTGGACGAGGCCTTCGTTCGCCGTCATTTCCCGAACGAGGAGCCGATCGGCAAGCGCCTCAAGATCGGCAATGGCAACGAGCCACACGAGATCGTCGGCATCGTCGGCGATGTCCTGCACGAGGGTCTGGACGAGAACGTCGAGCCCACGATGTACGCGCCGTTCAGGCAGGACGTCTTCAGCCAGATGTGGATGCTGGCGCAGAGCGACGGCGATCCTGCGCTCGTCGCGAATGTCTCGCGTCAGGCCGTCCGTGAGATCGATCCGGCGCTGCCCGCGTTCTCGATGAGCCCGCTCTCGACCGTCGTCAGCGAGTCGGTCGCGCAGCGCCGGTTTTCGATGCTGCTCCTCGGTCTGTTCGCGATCATCGCGTTGTTCCTGGCGGCCGTCGGCCTCTACGGCGTCGTCTCGTACGGCGTGGGGCAGCGCACGCGAGAGATCGGCCTGCGCCTCGCCATCGGCGCGGCGCCCGCCGACGTGCTGAAGATGGTCGTGGGTGGCGGCATGAAGCTCGCGCTCGTCGGCGTCGCGATCGGCCTCGCCGGCGCGCTCGCGCTGACCGGTCTGCTGCGGACGATGCTCTTCCGCGTCGAGCCGTTCGATCCGGCCAGCTACGCGCTGACGTCGTTGCTGCTCCTCGCCATCGCCGTGCTGGCCTGCTACGTGCCGGCCAGACGAGCGACGCGCGTCGATCCGGCGGTGGCGCTGCAGCAGGAATAGAACTTCGATCGCCGATCGCCGATCGCCGAGAGCCAAGCAAGACCGCCGCTCACCGACGCGACGTCTCCGTTCACCGATCTGACGCTCGAACCGCCGAACCGCGCCGCGAGGTCTGTCGTTTCTCAGCGCAGGAGGCTGAGCAATGACGGACCTGAATGTCGCTCGACACGAAGTCAGTCAATCATCGGCGGGCGGCGCGCCGTTTCTGCTGTCCTTCGGCACGACGATCCTGCTCTGCGGCATCGCGGCGTTCTACCTGACTCGCGAGCAGGCGGCGCTCGCGCTGATGTTTCAGGGCGGCCTCGCGCTCCCGGTCGCGTTCCTGCTGGAGCGGCGGATGGGCTGGGGACCGATGGCCGCTGACAACCCGCTGCGGTCGCTGTCGGTGCAGCTGGCGATGTCGCAGATCGCCGCCTTTCCCGTCGTCATCGCGATGTACGACCTGCGGCCGGCCGGTGTCGCGCTCGCGATGGCGTCGATTGCGGGCGGGCACTTCCTCCCGTACGCGTGGCTGCAGCGCACCAACGTCTACGTCTGGCTCGGCGTCGTCGTCTCGGCAGGCGCGCTGGTCATTCAGATTGCGCTCGGGGCCCGCGCATTTCCGTTCATCCTGTTCCACATGACGGCGTGCTACTGGGTGGGCGCCTATCTTGTGTATCGCGCGGCGAGGCGGCTGACGGCCTTACAATCCGCATAACCACGAAGCCCGAAGACACGAACGACACGAAGTTCAGGACGCCTCATGAAGCTGTCGCTTGTCGCTGCTGCGGTTGCCGTCGTCGTCATCGGATGGGCGCCTCCTGCTCAACAGCGGATCTACTGGGCCGACGATGTGCCGGCCGGCTGGCAGGGGACCTGGCCGCAGGAGCTCCAGACCGTGCCAGAGCGCACCGGCTTCACGCGCACGATGTCGTCGATGCAGCTGCTCGAGTGGATCACGGCGCTCAAGGCGAAGACCGACCGGCTGCACGTCGTGAACATGTTCACGAGTGCGATGCGCAAGGTCGCGCCGGCGATGGTGCTGTCGACTCCGCGCGTGACCTCGGCCCAGCAGGCGAGGTCGTCCGGGAAACCGGTCGTGTTCCTGTTCGGCAACATCCACCCGCCTGAGCCCGAGGCGGCCGAAGCGCTCCTCATGGTGGCTCGCGATCTGACCGTCGGATCGCGGAAGCACCTGCTCGACAACCAGATCGTCATCATCGCGCCGATCTTCAACGTCGACGGCACGGACACCTTCGTCACGCAGGACGGATCGCTCGGCAGCGAGACGCCGCACATCCTTGGCGTGCGCGAGAACTCGGGCGGACTCGATCTCAATCGCGACGCCGTGAAGCTGCAGACCGTCGAGGCGAACGGGATGTACCGGCTGCTCAACGATTGGGATCCGGTGCTCCTGCTCGACGGCCACCTGATGAGCCGCGTGACGCACGGCTATGCGAATACGTACGGCACCACCACGGTGCCTGCGGCCTCGCCGGGGCCGCGCGACTACACGCACGACACGCTGTTTCCCGCCGTGCGCGACAAGGTGCGGAAGGAGTTCGGTCTCGAGGTCTTCACGCACGCGCTCTTCACGCCGAACACATGGCCGCCCACGGCGTGGAGCCACGATCGGGCCGCGTGGACCGTCGAAGCCAAGTTCATCGTGAACGACTACGGCCTCCGGAACCGGCTGGCGATCATCACCGAGACGCCGGGGCAGCCGACGTTCGAGAAGCGCATCTACGCGCAGTACGCGTACATCAGCGCGTTGCTCGACTACACGAACGCGAATGCGAAAGAGATTCAGGCGGTCGTCAAGGCGGCCGATGACAAGACGGTCGCCGACGTCCAGGCGCGGGCCGAGTCGGGCGCGCTTCGCAACTGGCTCGACGGCAAGTACGAATCACGCGGCAAGATCGACGTCTACGGCTACCGCATCGAACGTGGCTGAGTACCGTCCCGGAACGAGCATCCTCGGCACGCGGCCGGGCACGGCGACCGGTCCGCCTGAGCTCGTGAAGGGCATCGACGATCTCACGAAGCCCGTCGGGACGCGCGACGCTGTCGTGCCGCGCGCCTATCTCATTCCGGCGGAAATGACGGACCTGATCGCGAAACTTCGCGCCCACAACATCCGCGTGACCGCGCTCGAGAAGCCGATTCGTGTCGAAGGCGAGCAGTTCGTCATCAGTAGTATGCGGAAAGTCAGGAGCGCCGGCTACGACATGACCGTCCTCGACGGCGCGTTCTCGCCGCTCGAAACCCGTGATGTCGCCGGCCGGCACGTTCTACCTCGACATGGCGCAGCCGATGGCCAACGCCGCCTTCTACTACCTCGAACCGCAGGCCCGCGACGGCTTCGTCGGCTGGAGCGTCCTCGACGAGACCCTCAAGTCCCTCACCGCAGGCGGCAAGCCTGCGCCGTATCCCATCTTCAAGGTCCGGCGCGAGCTTCGCTGACGCTACTTCCAGCGCCGCGCGTCGCTGAACGGCGGCGGTGGCGGTCCCTGCTTCGCCTGATCCGCGCGCGCGGTACCTGCGGCCATGAAGCCGAAGAGGCCGCACAGAAGAAGATTGTGCGGCGACGGACAGTTCAGGGATGCCGTGACGAACGGGTCCGTACACGATTCACGTGCCAGGCGCGGCGCGGAAGCATACGATGGATGAACCGCGCGGGAGGTCGATCATGCCGACGCTCACTGTGTCCGTCCTCAACGCCTCACGGGAACCACTGCCCGATCGCTTCGATCTCGAGATCCAGAGCGTGCGCACGCTCGCCATTCTGAGGAGGCAGCAGAACGTCTCAGGGGCTTCGTCGGTCAGGATTCCCGGTCTGGATGAGACCGAGCCGCTCATCGTCCGCGTGTTCCCGTTCCGCCATCGTCCGGTCAGCGTGCCTGCACCGGTCCTCTTCAGCGACCAGGCGCTCTCTGTCCACTGCCCTTTGATTCCCGACCGCGCGGACGGCCAGTTCCCCGACTGGGGACAGCTCGATTCGGCACTGCAGGAGGTGCTCGACGCGAGCACGCTCGAAGGCGACACCGCGGGTGCGACGGGGGAGGGGCTGTATCAGCCTCTCGACGACTTCGCGAAGGCCGGGCTCCTGAACCTGTACGCCAAGATGTCGTCGACGGGCCTGCCCGTGGGCCGCACGGCGTGGGATTTCGTGACGGACCTGTACCGCATTCGGCCAGATCGAATCTTCGCGAACGTCGAGGTGAGCTATCGCGATGCGCTCAGGGCCGCGGAGGAGGCGAAGCTGTTCAAGAGCGCGCCGGACAATCAACACACGCCGCCACCCGGGTTCTCACGTGCCGGATCCTTCAAGTCTCGCGACCGGACCGGCAACCTGCAGGTCACGTTTTTCTCGAACGACGCCGAGCTTCAGTTCAAAGTCGATGCGGACATCGACGATGCCAATGGCCTGGCGCATGCGTTTCAGGTGCTGGAGCACGCGCTGACCGGGAGCGACACGCACCCGTACGACATCCACCAGATCCTGACGTTCGATCAGCGCATGCGTTTGCCGTACACGCTGACGCCGTGGCAGGAAGAGATTCCCGCCTCGCGACGCGCGCGTGGGCGGCGACGGACCGCGAAGCAGGGCGCCCGGCGGAAGGGCACTTCGGCCAGGAGGCCAGGGACAAGAACGCGAAGGAGATAGCCCGATGGCGAACGTCCGGCGGTCGTCCGCGCGCACTGGGCGCGCTTCTGGCGCGCGCGGCAAGGCGGCGAAGAAGACGCGCGCGACATCTCCGTACCCGATCGCGGGCCAGATCGCCGTCCGGTGGATGCCGGGGGCCGAGCGAAGGGCTGTCTCCAGCCTGATGCCCCTCGGACGAATCGAGAAGCACGCGACATCGCGCGTGCTCGTCCTTCATCACCACGCGCCAGTCAGTCGCGTCCGGCGCGTTCTGGGCCGGTTGGTCGCCGGCGGGGTGATCGACTTCGTGACGCCCGTACTGTGCGAACCCTCGACCGGTGCCCGGCAGATCCCGACCGACGAGATCGTCGTCCGGCTGAAGTCGACCGAGCACGCCAGTCGCACCATCAAGTCGCTCAGCGACGCGCACGGCCTTCGGGGCGTGCGGCGGAACGAGTTCGATCCGGCGCAATACATCGTGAAAGTCTCGTCCTCGTCCGGTCAGGCCGCAATCAGAATCGCCCGATCGCTCGACCGGTGTGACGACGTCGAGTTCGCCAGTCCGAATGTCCTGACCCGCGTCAAGCGCTGAGCCGAGGGTCCCATGCCGCACTACTTCGCCCGCAAAGGCGCACCGATTCAGCTCGACGAGGCGACCGACGAGATTGGCCTCCGCTTCGGCGGCGAGACTGGTGGTGACGCGGCGCGGCGTGCGGTGCGCGCCGTCGGACCATCCGCCACGCGCGGGCTGTCGGCGCTGCCGGCTCGTCGGTTTGGCCGTTTCGTCATGCTTCATGACGGCGGTGCCGCCACCTCGCCGGTCTCGACCATCGTCAATGCGCTTCCCGCCGGGCTGGCGTCGCGCGTGACGCGGACGATGCCGGTGTTCGTCGAACGGGAATCCCGTCTCAAGCTGGTCGCGACCGAGCAGATCCTCGTGCGGTTCAAGCCGAAGGCGTCGAGCGCCGCCCGCCGCAAGCTGCTCCAGGGCCTGGGCCTGACGCTCATCGGGCGGAGCGCGTTCGATCCGGCGCGGCACGTCGCCATTCCGACCTCGGTCAAGCGTGCCTCGCGCACGCTCGACCTCGCCAATCAACTCGTCGAAGCCGACGACGTCGTCGACTTCGCGGCGCCGAACTTTCTGGCGGAAGTGCGCAAGAGGCAGCTCGCCGTGCCCGGAGCGCCGCTGGTGAACGACCCGCTGTTTCGCCGCCAGTGGCATCTCGACAATGCGGGCGGCGACGGCGCAATTGCGGCGGCGGATATTCGCGCGCTCGGCGCCTGGCACCGCGTCGGCGGCGGCAAGCGGTCGATCGTGATCGCGATCATCGACGACGGGATCGATCTGGACCATCCCGATCTGAAGCCAAATCTCTGGCGCAACCCCGATCGCCGCGCGCGCGATCGTCACGGCCGCGACTTCGTGGACGACGCCGATCCGTGGAACCCGCGCCCGAAGATCTTCAATGCGCCCTTCGACGACACGGACATCAACGACATTCACGGGACCCCGTGCGCGGGCGTCGCCGCGGCCGCCGGCAACAATCGCAAGGGTGTGGTCGGCATCGCGTGGAACTGCCGGCTGCTGGCGGTCAAGATCCTGGCCGGTCCTGATCTGGCGCCAAACGATCGCATCGCCGACGCCATCCGCTATGCCGCGACGCACGCGGATGTGCTCTCGTGCAGCTGGGGCGTGGCGAGACACCCGGACGTCGAAAGCGCGATCAGCTTCGCCGTGACGCGCGGCCGGCGCGGCCGCGGCTGCCCGGTGTTCGTCTCGACCGGCAACGACAATGTCAGCCGCATCACCTTCCCGTCGAACGACCCGAACGCGATTGCGGTCGGCGCCTGCAACGATCGCGGACGCCGCTCCCGGTACAGCAACTTCGGCCGCGGCATCGCCGTCGTCGCGCCGAGCGACGACAGCGACTCACGGCGGCAGGGGATCACGACGACGGACGTCCACCTGCGCAGCCGGGGCTACGCGGCGGGCGCGTATTGTGACGATTTCGGCGGCACGTCCTCGGCGACGCCGCTCGCGGCAGGTGTCGCCGCGCTCATGCTCTCGGCCAATCCGTCCCTCGCCTGGCACGACGTGGCGGACCTCATGAAGGGCACCGCCGAGAAGATCGACGTCGCGCGCGGGCGCTATGTGAAGGGCTACAGCATCCGCTACGGCCACGGGCGCGTCGACGCCGCGCGGGCGGTCGCGGCGGCGGCCGCCTTCAGAAGGCAGAAGGCAAAAGGCAGAAGGCAGAAGTGAGGAGCCTGCTGACGCTGGCCATCAGTTCTTCTTGCTTCCGGAAAAGAGAATGGCCCGCGTCAGTTCGTTCCTGACTTCTGCCTTCTGCCTTGTGCCCTCTGCCTTCTCAAACGTCCAGTCCAATAGATCGCATGAGCTCGATCGCGTTGCTCGTCTGGACGATGCCGGGGCGCAGGCGGTAGTCGAATGTCATCGCGCCGTCCTCGAAGTGGTCTTCGAAGTGGACGTTGGCGGCGCGCGGCGTCATGCGGGTGGCGATCTCGCCGAGCGCGAGATCGTGTGTCGTGACGAGGCCGATCGCCTCACGGGCGACGAGGCCGCGCAGCAGCGCTTCGGCGCCGGCACGGCGGTCGTGTGAGTTGGTGCCGGAGAGGATCTCGTCGAGCAGGAACAGCACGTGTCCCTGATGGCGGCCCACGAGATCGACAACGTGCTTCAGTCGAGTGATCTCGGCGAAGAAGCGCGACGTGCCGTCCATGAGCGAGTCGAGCACGCGGATCGACGCGCCGACGGCGAGTGGTGACAACACGAACGCGGTGGCGCGGACCGGCGCGCCCGTCTGCGCCAGCACGACGTTGAGCCCGATGGCGCGAAGCAGCGTGCTCTTGCCGGACATGTTCGATCCGCTCACGACGAGCAGCCGCGGCTCGTCGCCTCCCAGCGCGACGTCGTTGGGTACCGCCGAGTCGGGAAGCAGCGGGTGGGCCAGCCCGCGTGCGTGGACCTGCGCGACGCCGGCGGCAAATGTGGGGAACGGATACGCGGGGTGCTCGGCCGCAAATGCCGCGAGCGCGAGCAGCGCGTCGAACTCGCCGACGACGTCGAGCCAGCGCGGCACGTCCGTGGACAGCCGGGTGCGCCAGGCGTCGATCGCCATCGCCATCTGCGTGCCCCAGAACATCAGCGCGGCCGGCAGCGCGACGAAGATGTTCGCGCGCGAGTTGAGCAGCGCGACCAGCTGGTCCAGCTTGGCGATCTCGGCCGAGGCCGGCCGGTGCGACCGCACGAGCGCCCCGGCCAGCGACTGCAGCCGTGCGCTCGAGAACGGCTCGTGCTCGAGAATCCGAAGGAGACCCGCGAACAGGTCGAGATCGTGCGCGCGCGACGCGACCGCGCGATTCGTCTTTTCGACGCGCGATCGCATCGCGAGGACGAAGGCCGACTGCACCACGAGAATCGCGAGCAGCAGCCGCGCGAGCGACGGCGGCAGATCCCCCGCGACGATGAGCCCGACGAGGAGCGCCGCCACGACCGCCGAGAGAATCGCCATCGCTGGGCGAGGCCAGCGGCGCGTGAGGATCGGCGGCGACGCCGCCCAGGATCGGAGCGCCGCCGCGTCGACGCCGGCGCGCGGGAGTCCGTCGCCCGCGACCGCCATGGCCTCACGCAGATCGAGACGCGGCACGAGCTCGCGCACGGCCTCCTGACGCGCGATGACTTCGTCAGGCGGGGCCGGCGCCAGGAGCCACGAGGCCAGCACCTCCTCGCCCGCCTGCGTGCGCGCGGTCGCCAGAAGCTCGAAGAGACTGCCGCGCCCGAAGATGTCGAGGTCTTCCACGTACAGATGCTCAGCGGGCCGGAACCGTTCGCCCGTTTCCCCGTGGCCGATCCACTCGTGCCGCAGCCGCCGCAGCCCGCGCTCGTAGAAGGCGACCGCCGAGCGAGCGCGATCGCGAGCGTTGAGCAGCCTGATGTGGACGACGATCACGACGGCGAGCAGCGCCGCGAGCAGGACGATCCAGGAAGCCGCCGGCCACCCGATGAGCACGGCGAGCAGCAGCGCGGCGACGACCAGCGCGAGGCTGACGCGGCCGAGCATCATGTGCCGGCCTTCGCGCTCGGCCAGCACGGCCTTGCGGTCAGCGAGTCGCTTCAAGTACTCCTGTTCGATCGAGGCGACGCCGGTGGTCACGCCCGTAGCGTACTCGACGCAGGCGCTTGCGCTACGCTTGGGGCATGCCTTCAGACACGGCCCTCGTCTTCTTCGGCGCCTCAGGCGACCTCGCCTACAAGAAAATCTTCCCGGCGCTCCAGGGCCTCGCGTCACGCGGCCGGCTGAACATGCCGGTCATCGGCGTCGGCCGGACCGCCTGGTCGCTGGATCAATTTCGCGAGCGGGCGCGTCAAAGCGTCACCGAATACGGCGGACTGATTCCCGACGCGTTCGAGATCCTGTGCCGGTCGCTGCAGTTCATCTCGGGCGACTACGGCGATCAGGAGACGTTCCGAAAACTGCGTGAGGCGCTCGGCGACGCCGAGCGGCCCATTCATTACCTGGCGATTCCTCCCGGCCTCTTCGCGACCGTCTTCAAGCAGCTCAAGCAGTCGAGTTGCGCCACCGGCGCGTCGGTGATCGTCGAGAAGCCGTTCGGGCGCGATCTCGAGTCGTCGCGCCAGCTCGCCGCGATCGTGCGCGACGTCTTCGCTGAGAAGGACATCTTTCGCATCGATCACTACCTCGGGAAGAACGCCGTCGAGAACATCCTCTTCTTCCGGTTCGCCAATGGATTCGTCGAGCCGATCTGGAACCGTCAGCACGTCGAGAGCGTGCAGATCACGATGGCGGAGGACTTCGGCGTCGAGGGGCGCGGCGCCTTCTACGATGAGGCCGGCGCGATCCGTGACGTCGTGCAGAACCACCTGCTGCAGGTCCTGACCAACGTCGCGATGGAGCCGCCGCCGGGGGCCGACGACAACGAGCTGCTCCGCGACGAGAAGGTGAAGGTTCTCAAGGGCATCATGCCCCTCACGCCCGGCGACGTCGTGCGAGGGCAATTCCTTGGCTATCGCAATGAACCGGGAGTGAAGCCGAACTCGACCGTCGAAACGTATGCGGCAATGCGGCTTCACGTGAACTCCTGGCGCTGGAAGGGCGTGCCGTTCTACATTCGGGCGGGCAAGTTGCTGCCCGTCACGGCGACCGAAGTGTTCGTCAAGCTGCGACAGCCGCCGAAGCTGTACTCGGACCGCCTGCCCCCGCCGAACTACTTCCGGTTCCGCGTGACGCCGAATCTCGTCATCGCGATCAGCGCATTCGTCAAGGTCGCGGGACAGGATCGCACCGGGGAAGAGGTCGAGCTCGTGGTGACGGAGCGCACGGCCGTGAACCAGGTCAGCGCGTACGAGGCATTGATTGATGACGTGATCGATCGCGATCGCACGCGGTTCGCACGCGAAGACTACGTGGACGAGTCGTGGCAGATCGTCGATCCCGTCCTCGGCGACAAAGTACCCGTGCAGTGGTACGAGCCCGGCTCGTGGGGTCCCGCGGCGGCCGACGCGCTCATTGCACCAGACGGCGGCTGGTTGAACCCGAAGTGAGTGCGGGCGGCGGCATGAGCGCACGCCCTCGGCCCGACATCCGCGTGTTTGCCGATGTGGCCGCGCTTGCCGTCGCGGGCGCCGCGCTGTTCATCGACACCGCGCGGCACTCGGTCGCCGTGAACGGCGTGTTCACCGTGGCTCTCGCCGGCGGAGCGACGCCCAGGTCGCTCTTTGCGAAGCTCGCCGAGTGGGCGCGCGACCCCGACGTGCCCTGGTCGCGCATGCACTTTTTCTGGGGCGACGAGCGACACGTGCCGCCCGATCACCCGGACAGCAACGCGCGGATGGCACACGAGATGCTGCTTCGGGCACGTGCCGGTCGCGCCGGGTCAGGTCCACCGTATCAAGGGCGAGTTGCCGAATCCGCAGGACGCCGCCGCCGGCTACGAGGCCGAACTGCGAGCGTTCTTCCGTCTCGCCCCCGGCGCCTGGCCGCGTTTCGATCTGGTGATGCTCGGCCTCGGCGCTGACGGGCACACCGCGTCGCTGTTCCCTGGGACGACGGCGACGACGGAGCGGGCGCGGCTGGTCGTCGCGACAAGGGTGATCGAGTTGGGCGTCGACCGCGTCACGCTGACGGCGCCGGTGCTCAATCGCAGCGCGCGCGTCGCGTTTCTCGTCGCAGGCGCAGCGAAGGCCGAGGCGGTGGCCGCCGTGATCCAGGGATCACCTGAACCGGACCGCTATCCCGCGCAGCTTGTTCAGCCGCAGGACGGCGAGTTGATCTGGCTGCTCGACGAAGCTGCCGCGTCGAACCTCAATCGACTCGGTGGCTCGATTCAACGAGCACGAGGCCCGTCGGGATCCGGGCCAGCCTCTCCAGCCCACTGAAGTTGAAGCCGTCACGGACCCTGCCGCGAACGGTCACACGCGATCCTCGTCGCGGCACGCCGCGATCCGACACGACCCACAGCTGCCCGGACTTGTCCTCCAGGCGGTAGGCCCCACGGCCAACGAGCGAGTAGCTGTCCATGACAACGCCGGAGACCTGCACCTCGCGATCGCGATAGCGGGACGGATCGGCGAGCACATGGTTGATGGACTTGGTCGCGCACGCAGCCGAGACGAGCAGCCCGGCGGCGAGGAGCGCGGCGAATGCGCCTCGAGCGAAAGTTCGAGTCATGACAGCGGAAGAATGCGCGATTCATGCCAACGTCCGGCGCCGGACAGTGGCGTGCTCAACGGCCGAGGCGACCTCTAAAGTGGCCGTCGCGCAGCCGACGGATGCCAGGGCGCTACACTGACATCGTCCGCCCGGGTTCATGGGTTCGTAACCCCCGAACCCGCACTAATGGGCCCCGCCCCCTTGCATCCCAACTCCTCTCATACCAGACTTTGGCGCATGTCGAGAGCCGTGTATGCCGCGCTGCTCGTGCTGCTGTCGGTCGTGTTGACCGCGCAGGCGCCAGCGAAGTGGAACGTACAGGAACCGTTTGGTCCCACCACCGACGTCGAGTTCGAGACCTCGGAAGGGACCTGGATGAATGTCGACGTCAGTCCCGACGGGCGTCGAGTGGTCTTCGATCTGCTCGGCGACATCTACACGATGCCGATCGAGGGCGGCCAGGCGACGCGCGTGCTCGGCGGCCCGGCGTTCGAGATGCAGCCGCGATTCAGTCCCGACGGATCGCGGATCGCGTTCACGAGCGATCGTGACGGGCTCTGGAACATCTGGACGGCGAAGGCCGACGGCTCCGAGCTGAAACAGGTCTCGAAGGAGGCACGCTGGTTCATCAACAGCCCGACGTGGGCGCCCGACGGTCAGGCGATCTACGCGCGGCGGCACTTCGTGACGACGCGGTCGCTTGGCGCGGGCGAGGTGTGGATGTACCACGTCGCCGGATCGGACGGCGTGCAGGTCACCGTCCGCGAGAATCAGCAGAAAGACGTCGGCGAGCCGGCGATTTCGCCGGACGGCAAGTATCTGTACTTCTCGAAGGACGTCACGCCTGGCGCGCTCTTCGAATACAACAAGGATCCGAACGGCGTGATCTTCGCAGTCCTGCGCCGCGATCTGTCGACGGGACGCGAACGATCGTTCGTCAATCGTCCCGGAGGCTCCGTGACGCCGCGCCCGTCGCCCGACGGGAAGTCGCTGGCGTTCATCCGGCGCGTGCGGCTCGGCAGCCAGTTGTTCGTGAAGGATCTGCAGACCGGCGCGGAGACCTCGATCTTCGACCGGCTCGACAAGGACCTGCAGGAAGCCTGGACGGTTCACGGCGTCTACCCGCAGTACGGGTGGACCCCCGACAGCCGCCAGGTCGTGATCTGGGGCCGCGGCAAACTGTGGAAGGTTGACGTCGCGGCGAAGCAGGGCGTGGAGATTCCATTCCGCGCGACGGTGAAGCAGACGATCACGCCAGCGGTGCGATTTCCGGTGACGGTGCATCAGGACGAGTTCCCGGTCCGGATGCTCCGTGACGTCACGGTCTCTCCCGACGGCGTCCAGGTCGCGTTCAGCGCGCTCGGGCGCATCTACACGCGTCGCCTCAGCGGTGGCGAACCGCAGCCGGTGACCGCCGGCAGTGAATCGGCGGCGATCGAGCTCGATCCGGCGTGGTCGCGCGACGGCCGCCGGCTCGTGTACACGACGTGGCACGACGAGCGTCTCGGCCGTGTCGTGACCGTCGATCTCTCGTCACGGGCCCCGCGCGAGATCGTGACCGCCGGGGGGCACTACATCGAGGCGTCGTTCTCGCCAGACGGCCGGTGGGTGACGTATCGCAAGGCCTCCGGCGACGGCACGCGCAACGATGCCGGGACGGCGGAGCCCGGGCTCTACGTCGTGCCGTCCGACGGATCGGCGCCGCCGCGCCTCGTGCGCGAAGGCGGGTTCGAGCCCGAGTTCGATCACACCGGCACGCGGCTCTACTTCCGCGAGCAGCGCGCGCAGTTCGTGCTGGCCAGCGTCGATCTGAACGGCGGCGACGAGATCGTGCACCTGCAGTCGCCGAACGCGACCGACATCGTGCCGTCGCCTGACGGCAAGTGGGTCGCGTTCCACGAGCGTTGGCGTGTCTACGTCATGCCGTTCACGCGAACCGGCCGGCCGCTCGATATCGGCCCGCGCGTCACCGGCATGCCGGTCGCGCAAGTGTCGCGCGATGCGGGGTTCTTCCTCCACTGGTCCGGCGACGGACGACGGGTCCACTGGTCGCTCGGGCCGGAGCTGTTCACACGCGACCTGCAGCGCACGTTCACGTTCCTCGGCGGCGGCATCGAAAAGGCCGACGAACCCGAGGCCAAAGGGACGCCGATCGGCTTCACCACGAAAGCCGACGTCCCAAGTGGCGTGATCGCGCTCACCGGCGCGCGCGTGATCACGATGGCGCAGGCGGAAGGCACGCCGGCGGTCATCGAGAACGGCACCGTCCTGGTCGACGGGCACCGGATCCGCGCCGTGGGCGCCGCCGGTCGCGTGCCGATTCCCGCGGGCGCCCGTCAGATCGACGTGCGCGGCAAGACGATCATTCCCGGGCTCATCGACGCGCACGCGCACGTGTCCTCCGGGGGCGACGGCATTCCCGCGCAGTCGTCGTGGCCGCTCCTGGCCAACCTTGCGTTCGGCGTCACGACGCTTCACGACCCGTCGAACGACCTCGAGCTGGTCTTCGCCAACGCCGAGATGATTCGCGCCGGTCTGAAGCTTGGCCCGCGTCTCTACTCGACCGGACGCATCCTGTATGGCGCCGAGACGAACTTCCGCGCGCAGGTGGACAGTTACGACGACGCGTTGTCGCACATGCGGCGGCTGAAGGCGGTCGGCGCGTGGAGCGCGAAGAGCTACAACCAGCAGCGGCGCGATGCGCGGCAGATGTTGCTCAAGGCCGCGCGCGAGCTCCAGATGAACGTCGTGCCCGAAGGCGGCTCGCTCTACTACATGAACGCGACGCACATCATGGACGGACACACGACGGTCGAGCACAACCTGCCGGTGCCCCTCCTCTACAACGACATCGTCCGCGTCTTCGCGAAGAGCGGCGTCGGCTACACGCCGACGCTCATCGTGTCGTACGGCAGTCTGTCAGGGGAGTACTACTGGTATCAGCACACCAACGTCTGGGAGAACGCGCGCCTGCTGCAGTTCGTGCCGCGCGACGTCGTCGATCCGCGATCGCGGCGGCGCGTCATGGCCGCCGAGGGCGACTTCGGGCACGTGCTGGTGGCCCAGAGCGCGAAGAAGCTCGCCGACGCCGGCGTGCCGGTGAACATGGGCGCGCACGGGCAGATGCAGGGACTCGGCGCGCACTGGGAGATGTGGATGCTGGCCCAGGGCGACATGACGGCGCTCGAAGTCCTGCGCACCGCCACCATCTCGTCCGCCCGGTCGCTCGGTCTGGACAAGGAGCTCGGGTCGATCGAGCCGGGCAAGCTCGCCGACCTCGTCGTGCTGGATCGCAACCCGCTCGAGAACGTCCGCCACACCGACTCGGTGTTCCGCGTGATGCTCAACGGCCGGCTGTACGACCAGCGGCTCGACGAAGTGGGCAGTTCGAGAAAGCGCTCGCCGCTGTGGTTCGAGGGACGCTGACAGAGGAGGGACTCATGCGCCGTCTGGTTCTTGCTTTCGTGCTCGTCGTGTCCGCGGTCTGGACGATGGGCCGCATCGAAGCGCAGGGCCCGCCGTCTGGCAGCGAGACGCGGCTGTACCGCGTCGCCGGCGGCCAGCGCGACGGCACGTCCGCGTTCACGCGCGTGCAGTACACCCAGATGAAGCCGCTCAAGGAGGGCGAGATCGACTTCCAGCATTTCCACAGCTACGAGGAGGCCACGATGTTGCTCAAGAGATGGGCGGCGGCCTTCCCGAATCTCGTCGAGCTGTACTCGGTCGGCCGCTCGCTCGAGGGCCGCGAGCTGTGGCAGATCACGATCACCAACAAGAAGACCGGCCGGCACACCGACAAGCCGGCGTTCTTCATCGAAGGCGGCCGCCACGCCGGTGAGATCACCGGCATCGAGGCGACGCTATACTTCATCAACCACGTCCTCACCAACTACGGCAAGGACGCCGCCATCACGAAGCTGGTGGATACGAAGTCGCTGTACGCGAAACCGCACAACAACCCGGACGGCGCGTCGCTCTATCACTACACGGCGCAGACGCTGCGGTCGTCCGTGCGGCCTCACGATACAGACGACGACGGGCTGTTCGACGAGGATGCCGGGGAGGACCTGGACGGCGACGGCTTCGTCCGGCAGATGCGGAAGTTCGTCGGCGCGGGCAAGGGTACCGCCGTCGTCGATACGCGTGATGCCCAGGGCCGTCTCATGAGCAACGTCGGCGCGGGGAAAGGCGACTACATGCTCTACGCCGAAGGCTACGACAACGACGGCGACGGCCGCGTGAACGAAGATGGCATTGGCGGCCTCGACCTGCACCGGAACTACCCGGAGAACTGGCGGCCTATGAAGGAAGAGACCGGCCGAGGCTACACGCAAGTCGGCGCGGGCGACTATCCGTTGTCGGAGCCCGAGACGAAGGCGGTCTTCGACTTTCTCATCCGGCATCCGAACGTCGGCATCGCGCAGTCGCTCGACACGTCGGTGCCGATGATCCTGCGCGGTCCGTCCACCAGCAAGTCCGAGGAGTCGATGTTCCCCGAGGATCTCGAGATCATCCGCAAGTTCGATCAGAAGGGGCTGGAGATCACCAACTACCCGTGGGCCGGAGACACCTTCTTCGTCTACGCGAACCGCGGGCGGGGCGGCGCGCCGCCGCCGCCGAATGCGACGGGGCAGCCGCTCTTCGGACACGGCCCCGAGTTCGGCTACCTCTACTACGGCGCCGTCTGGTACGGCGACGAGATCTGGAACGGCGGGCGGCTGCCGGAGGCCGACGCCGACAAGAACGGGACGACCGACGACGTCGAGCTGCTCAAGTGGCTCGACGAGAAGCGGCCGGGCAAGAACGACTTCCAGCCGTGGACGAAGACCACCCATCCGACGCTGGGCGAAGTCGAAGTCGGCGGATTCAATCCGAAGTTCTGGTCGCAGAATCCGCCGCCCGAGATGCTCGAGACCTGGGCGAAGAACGAGGCGATGTTCAACGTGTACCTCGCGCAGCAACTCGCGCAGGTGAAGATCGTGAGCGCAGACGCGACGCGCACCGGCGATGGGTACACCGTGAATCTGACGGTGACGAACGAGGGCGGCATCCCGACCGCGCTCGAGATCGCCAAGCGGATCAAGATGGTTCGTCCCGACGTCGCGTCGATTCAGCTCGCCGCCGGTCAGACTGTTCAGTCCGCGCCGGGCCAGGGCGGCGGGGGCGGCCGCGGCGGTGGCGGCGGGGGTGGCGGGCGTGGCGCCGGCCCGGCCGCGCCGGCCGGACCACCGCGCGTCTCGACGGAGATCGGCTGGCTGAAGCCCGGCGAGCAGCGCACGGTCTCCTGGACCGTCCGCGGGACCGGTCAGGTCACGCTCTCAATCGCATCGACACGCGGCGGCGTCGATTCGCGCACGCTCGACATCAAATGAAGCCCAGTCCCTCCTTTCGTCCCAAGCGGGACAAATGGGCCGCAATTCGGATATCGTTTAGACGTCGGCGAAAGCGTGACCCACCATTCTTCGGATCGCGTTCTGCGCGAGGTCGTCGCCCTCGCGGACCAGCGGCGCCGCGCCCGGGGCGCGGTTGCCGTCCTGGTGCGCGCCGCGCCGATTGCCGCCCTGATTGTCCTCGTCGGCGCGCTCGCCGCCCGGATTGCCGGGTGGTCGGCGTGGGCGCCCCTTGGGCTGCTCATTGCCCTCGCGCTCGGGTTGTCGGCGTACACGTGGTTGACCTGCCGGCGCCGGGAGACCAGCGATGCCATCGCTGCCGCCGTGGATGCCGACGCGACGCTCTCCGGCGAGCTCCGGAGCGCGCACTGGTTCGAAGGGACGGGCGTCAAGGACGAATGGTCGCGCTTCCATGTGGACCGCGCGACGGAACACGCGCGGGCCGTGGACTGGGCGGCTCTCTATCCGCGAGTACGCGGCGGGCGATCCTGGGCCGTCACGGCCGTGCTCGTCGCGGCCGCCGTCGTTTTGAGCGTCGGCGTGCCGGGCCGGCGGCTCGCGTCGGCCAGCGGCGGTCCCGGTGAGCCAGGTGCGGCCCGATCGGCCGCGGAACTGCTGTCGCTCGAGCTCCAGAAGAAGCTGACCGCGCTCATGGTCCAGATGGAAGAGGGCAAGCTCGACGCCGAGCAAATCAAGGCGTCGCTCGCGGAGCTGAAAGATCTGATGGCCAAGATCGATCCGGCCATGCAGAAGAAGCTCGAAGAGCTCTTGAAGAACCGGCCGCCTGGCGCGGACGCCAAGGGCGAGAAAGCCAACTTCAACGACGGGCTGGATAAGGCGAACAGCCAGGCCGGCATGCCAGAGGACGTCCGCTGGGCGCTCGAAGACCTGGCGTCGCGGCTTGCCAATGGGGAGAAGGATCGGCAGACCAATCCGAACAACCCGTCGGCCTCCTCCGAGACGGGCGAGACCGCCGTTGGATCGGCTCAGGCGAAGATGGAGCAGGCCGGCGCGTCCGAGATGTCCGTGAAGATGGTGCGCGAGGCCGCAAGCGATCCCGGCGCCGCGAAGATGATGGCGGGCGGCGGCATGATGGGCGGCGACTCGCGATCGGGCGCCGGCGGCAACAAGGGCGCCGAGACCGGCGCGGCCGAGGCCCTGCTCGTCGCGCAGGCGCTGCGCAAGGAGCTCGTCGAGGCGGCCGCGGACACCCAGGGCGAGAACGTCAACAAGGAAGACATCCGCCGCAAGACGGAGCAGGGCAAGTCCGCGCTCGGCTTCACCCGCGTCGCGCCGGCGACGTTCGAGCGCAGCCGCGCGGACGCCCCGCCGCCCGTGCCCGAGGCCCGGCGTCCTCTCGTGCAGCGCTACTTCATAAGGAAATAGATGACCACGGCCGTCGCACAGCACATCGATCTGTTCCGGGAACGCTTCGTTCGAATCACACGGGAAGTCGGGCGGCGGATCGTCGGGCACGAGGACGTCGTGGACAACACGGTCACGGCCCTCCTCGCCGGCGGCCATGTGCTCCTCGAAGGCATCCCTGGGGTCGGGAAGACGAGCCTCGTCCACACCCTCGCCGACGTCCTTCATCTGAAGTTCTCGCGCATCCAGTTCACGCCGGATCTGATGCCGGCCGACATCGTGGGCACCAACGTCGTGCAGGAACACGCGCACGGCGGGATGTTCTTCGAGTTCCAGCCCGGGCCGATCTTCGCCAACGTCGTGCTCGCCGACGAGATCAACCGCGCGACGCCCAAGACGCAATCCGCGCTGCTCGAGGCGATGCAGGACATCAGCGTGTCGGTGGGGAAGACCACCTACAAGCTGGAGCAGCCGTTCCTCGTGCTCGCGACGCAGAATCCGCTCGAGATGGAAGGCACGTATCCGCTGCCTGAAGCGCAGCTCGATCGGTTCTTCTTCAAGCTGAAGATCCAGTACCCGCCCGAGGAGGCGATGCACAAGATCCTCGATCGCACCACTCAGCCGGTTGACAACGAGGTCACCCGCGTGCTCGACGGCGCCGAGATCCTCGAGATGCGACACGTGGCGCGGTCGGTGCCGATCGCGAGGCCGGTCCAGGCGTACGCGATCCGCCTCACGCTCGGCTCGCACCCGGAGTCGCCGTACGCGTACCCGCTCGTCAAGCGCTACGTCCGGTACGGCGCGAGCCCGCGCGCCGCGCAGGCGCTCGTGCTCGCCGGCAAGATTCAGGCGCTCAACCGGGGCAACGCGTTCGTCGCGGCCGAGGACATCCGCGCCGTCGCCCTGCCCGCGCTCCGGCATCGCGTGCTCCTCAACTTCGAGGGCGAGGCCGAGCAAGTCAATCCCGATACCATCGTGAACGAACTGATCGAACAGACGAAACCTGAGTAGGCCAAGGGCCCAGGGCCTAAGGCCAAAGAGGTTTTTGACGTGCCCCTCCGCTTCGAAGACGACTTTCTCAAGAAGCTCGAGTACCTGCACGTCGTCTCGAAGCGCGCGTTTGCCGGACAGAACCGCGCTGACCGGCTGGCGCGCAAGCGGGGCCGCGGGCTCGAGTTCGCCGACCACCGCCAGTACTCCGCCGGTGATGACTTCCGGCACATCGACTGGAAGGCCTACCAGCGCCTGAACCGGCTCCTGCTCCGCCTCTTCGACGAAGAACAGGACTTGCCGATCTATCTCTTTCTCGATGCGAGCCGATCGATGATCGAACCGGCGAAGTTCGATCAGGCGCGCCGCATTGCCGCGGCGCTGTGCTACATCGGGCTCGCGCACCTGGATCGCGTGACACTGCTGCCGTTTGGCGCGAAGCTCGGCGACGAGAGCATGCCGGGACGCGGGAAGGGACGAATCTTCCGCGTCTTCGAGCTGCTCGAGCGTCTCGAGACGAGCGGGGAAACCGACCTGCGGGAAGCGTTCAAGCAGTTCGCATCGCGGACGAGGCAGGCCGGCCTGGCCGTGGTCATTTCCGACTTTCTCGATCCGCGCGGCTTCGAGCCGGGCCTCAAGCTGCTCGCGTCCATGGGGCACGACGTGTTCATCGTGCACGTGGCGTCGGCCTCCGACCGCGATCCAGGCTCGCTCGGCGAGGTCCGATTCGTCGACGCGGAGACGGGCGAGTTGCGCGATGTGGACGTGACATCGGCCCTGGCGGGCGCGTATGCCGCCGCGTGGCAGTGGCACGCCGACGAGCTGCAACGGTTCTGCGGCCGCTACAATCTCGGGTACCTCCGCGCCGACGCCGAAGCGCCGTTCGAGCAGGTCATTCTGTCCACCTTCCGCAAGGGGCGGTTCCTCGCATGAGCTTCGGCGCGATGCCGGCGTGGCAGGCGCTGCTGCTGATTGCCGCAGCGGCGGCGGCGGCCGTGTGGCTGTTCCGGTTGAAGGTCCGCCCGCCCCGTGTGCATGTTCCCTCGCTGCTGCTCTGGCGGCGCGTGTTCGATCAGGTTCGCGAGCTGACCTGGTGGGAACGCGTGCGGCGCGCCGTGTCGCTCGCGGCGACGGTGCTCGTCGCCGTCGCGCTGGCGCTCGCCGTCACGCGGCCCGGTCCGCGCCTCTCGGCCGCCTCGCGCGGCCGCACGCTCATCGTCGTCGATTCGTCCTGGTCGATGCTCGCGCAGACATCCAGAGGCACGCGCTGGGACCGCGCGCTTCGCCAGGCCCGTGCGCTTGCAGCGGCGTCCGGCGGCCAGGAGGTCGCGCTCGCGACGACCGCGGACGGACTCGTCGAGGGGCCGACCAACGATCTTGCGCTGATCGAGACGGCCATCGATCGGCTCGCGCCATCCGGAGGAGAAGGCTCCGCCTGGCCGCGCGTGGCCGGCACCGACGCCGTCCACTTCATTACCGATGGAGCGGTGGACGTTGACGCGCTCGCCGCTCGGGATGTCGTCGTCCATTCAGTCTTCGAGACGGCGCCGAACGTCGCGATCACGGCGTTCCGGGCGCGCGGCGCGACCACCGGCACGGGGGCGGGCGAGGCGTTTCTCGAGATCGTCAACTACGCGCCGGCGACGCAGCAGGTCCGCGTGACGCTCACGCGCGGCACCGGCACGCTGTTCGACCAGCCGGTCGAAATCGCGGCGGGCGAAGCGGTACGGCAGTTCGTTCCGCTGGCGGGTGCGGGCGGTTCGCGGCTGCGTGCGCGCGTGTCGGCGCCTGAGAACGCCCTGGCGATAGACGACGAGGCGGTGGCGTGGGTGCCGGGCGCCGAGCCGCTGGCGGTGACCGTCGTTGGCGACTCGCCGGGGCCGCTGGCCGATCTGTTGCAGCGCGATCCTGGAATCAAGGCGGCTTTCGTGAGCCCGTCGGCATACAAGCCCGGTCGCGAGGACGTCGTCATCTTCGATCGCGCCGTACCGGCGGACGCGCCGGCTCGTCCCGCCCTGTTGATCGCGCCGCCGCGGTCTCTCTGGCTGGGCGATCTCGCGCCCGAGGAGAAAGCGCCGCGCTGGATCGCGAGCAGCCGGCATCCGGTGCTGCAGGGCGTCGATCCGCTGACGATCGACGTCAAGCGCGCCCATGGCTACGCTGCAAAGGGCCTCGTCGCCGTCGCGCAGTCGGAGCGCGGTACGCCGCTCGTGTCCGTGGCCGATTCGCGCGAGCGGCGCGCGGTCGTCCTGGGATTTGCCGTTGGCGATTCCAACCTCGCGTACGCGCCCGCCTTCCCCGTGCTGGTGGGCAACGCCCTCGAGTGGCTGGCGCGTCCGTCCTACGGCATCCTGCGCCGGCCTGGTCCGGTCGAGCTGCCCGCCAGCACGGCGCGCGTGCTCTCGCCCGACGGCAGCGAGCTTCCGCTCTCGCGCGCCGGCGACCGTGTGGTGGCGAGACTGACCGCGCCCGGCCTGTACCAGGTCGAGGCCGGCGGATCGCGGGGCGTGATTGGCGTGAACGTCGGCGATCCCGACGTCTCGAATCTCACGCGGTCGAACCTCGGCGCCAGCACGGCCGCCGCCGGCAGCGGATCGGGCGGGTCGGGCCGTCCGTGGTGGATGTACGCCGTGGCGCTGGCGTTCGTGCTGGCTGCGGTGGAATGGTGGACGTGGCAACGCCGCGTCACGGTGTGAGATGTCGGTGACGCTGACGGCCCCGGGCGCGCTCTGGCTTCTCGCCGTCGTGCCCCTCGTGTGGCTGGCGCGCCGCTGGGGGCGCACCAACTTCAATCCGCGCCAGCAGATGCTGCAGGCCGTCGTCCGGTCGCTGCTGCTCGCGGCACTGGCGCTTGCGCTTGCCCGGCCGGTCGTCTCGATGGGATCGTCGCGCCTGTCCGTCGTCTACGTGGTCGACACGTCGTACAGCGTGGCGAGCAAGTCGATCGCCGAAGCGGCCGCGCGCATTGACGCGCTGAACACCGAGCTCGGTCCGGCCCACTGGCGCGTCGTCGCGTTCGGCGGCGACGTCGCGGTGCTCGACTCGACGAAAGCGCTGCGGGATCTCGCCGCGGCCGATCCGGCGTCGAACCAGACCACGCTCGTCCGCCGCGAGAACTCGGATGTCGAGCAGGCGCTCCGCCAGGCGCGCGCGGAGCTGCGACCGGGCCACGTGCCGCGCATTTTCCTGTTCTCGGACGGGCACGAGACGGCAGGCGACGCCGCCGACGCGGCGGTCCACCTCGCCGCCGACGGCGTGCAGGTCTTCGCCGAGCCGATGATGCCGCGCGTGATTGGCGACACGTGGGTGGACGCCATCCAGTTGCCCGACCGGCTGACGGCCGGCGCCCTCACGCCTGCGACGGTGACCGTCGGCAGCCAGCGCGCGACGTCCGCGCTCGTCGAACTGCGCGCCGACGGCAAGGTACTCGCGAGCAAGCCGGCCACGCTCGAGATCGGCACGACGGCGGTGACGCTCGACGTCACGTTTGCGGCGCCCGGCGCGCAGCGCGTCGAAGCGGTGGTCACGGCGCCGGGCGATCCGCTCGTCCCCAACAACACGCTCGCGCGCGAAGCCGCCGTGCGCGCGCGGCCGCACGTGCTCTACGTCGAGAGCGCGACGGCGAGCGCCAAGTACCTGCAGGGCGCGCTCGGGGAGTCGGGCTTCGACGTCACTGTCAGACCGCCGTCCGCGATTCCTGGCGCGGTCAAGGATCTCGAGCCGTTCGACGTCGTGATCCTGAGCGACGTCGCCCGCGAGGCAATCTCGGACAACGCGATGAAAGTGCTCGCGCAGTGGGTGGAGCAGGACGGCGGCGGTCTGCTCGTCGCCGGCGGCGAAGCCGTCTTCGGCGAGGCAGGCGGCACCGGCGGACCGGCCGGCTATCGCAACACCGAGCTCGAGCGACTGACGCCGGTGACGTTCGAACGGAAAGACGAGCCGGAAGTCGCGCTCATCATCGTCCTCGACAAGTCGTGGAGCATGGCCGGGTCGGTGATGGAGCTCTGCAAGGCCGCGGCCCAGGCGGCAATCGACGTCATGCCCGATGAGCACTCGGTCGGCGTCGTCACCTTCAACGACGGCCTGAACTGGGACGTCACGCTCCGCAACGTCGGCAAGAACCGCGCGGCCATCAAGAAGGCAGTTGCCGCCATCGAGCCGAGCGGGCACACGCTGATCTATCCGGCCGTCGAGCAGGCCTTCATCGCGCTCAAGGACGCCAAGGCCCGCGCCAAGCACGTCGTGCTGCTGTCGGACGGGCGGTCGTACCCCGACGACTACGAAGGGCTGTTGAAGAAGATGGTCGAGGCGAAGATGACCGTCTCGTCGATCGCGGTCGGGCCCGCGGCCGACATCGAGCTGCTCACCAACATCGCCAAGTGGGGCAAAGGGCGCAGCTACGTCGTCGCCGACGCGAAAGAAGTGCCGCAGATTTTCGTCAAGGAAGCGAAAGAGTCGGCGACGCCGTCGTTCGACGAGAAGTCGCTCAAGCCGGTCGTCAAAGCGCGCGGGTTCCTCGAGGGCGTCGACTTCTCGCGCGCGCCAACGCTGCGCGGCCGCACGGCCACGGTCGTGAAGGATCACGCGCTCGAGCTGCTCGCGACCGAGGAGGGCGATCCGCTCCTCGCGTTCTGGCCCATCGGGCTCGGGCGGACCGCCGTCTTCGCCTCGGACGTCAAGGACCGCTGGGCCAGCGACTGGCTGCGGTGGCGAGGTTACGCGCCGTTCTTCACAGCGCTCGTGCACGCCCTCGAGCGTCAGCGCCCGTCGAACGCGGGACTCGAGATCCGGCAAGGCGCCGTGCGCGGCAATACGCGGCCGGTGACGGTGACCATCGAAGCCCGCGACGCGCACGGCAACTATCTCGACGACCTCAAGCCGAAGCCGGTCGTGACGGTCAAGGCCGCCGACGGCCGGCAGGCGCAACAGCCGGCGCGCCAGATCGCACCGGGCCTCTACGAAGCGCACGTCGTCGCCGACGCGCGCCAGCCGCTCACGATCTCGGTCAATCATGCGGACCTCGGATCGCCGTCGCGAATGGTCGTGCCCGATCTGCAGGCCGAATACCGCTTCCGGCTGCCGAACGAAGCGCGCCTCGAGGCGATCGCGCAAGCCACCGGCGGGACATTCAAGCCGACCGCCGACGCGCTTCGAAAGGCCTCGCAGTCCTCGCGCGCGGCCCGCCGCGCGCTCTGGCCCGGCCTCGTCATCGCCGCACTGGCGCTGTGGATGGTGGATGTACTGCTGCGACGGGTCAGAATCTTCGAGTCGCCTGAAGTACCTACCCGCCCGTAATCTTCAAATCCTGAACTTTCTTCTCCCCCTCGCCGAGCGTGATCTTGATCGCCGCTGGCAGGATTTGCTCTATGAAGGACGCGTCGAGCATGTCCTTTTCGTCGAAGTCCGTCAGCGCGGCGAGGTAGTACTCGCCTGGCGGGAGCGAGGCGAATCTGAACCGGCCGTCGTTGGCGGGCCGGACTGGTGATCGGAAGCGCCTCGACGAGGGCGTCCACATCGTCTTGTCGGTGGGGAAGAGGAACACGTAGTACTCGGGCGCCCCGCGGCCGGCGGCGTCGAGCAGGTTGCCGGAGATCTCGCTCGCGCGATCAGTAAACGTGACGACGACGCCCAACACGTCCTCGCCGGCCCGGACATCGAAGCTCGAGTCGGCGACATCGCGGTCTCTCACGACCACGGACTTGAGCGTCCAGCCCGTTCCCGGGGCTGAACCCGCAGGTGCGGGTATGAATGCCGCGAGCGTGTAGTTGCCGGGCGCGATGCCCGGCAACGTGAACGTGCCGTTGGCCGTCGCGGGGGCCGAACTGAAGTTCGTCTCTGCCAGCATCAGCCCACCGGCTGCCGGCGGCGGCGACATCTGGATCCGCGTTCTCGTGAGGTCGGTCGGCGCTGTGAGGACCGACGCTTCGAAGGCGACCCGGCCCGTGACCGTGCTGCCTGGCTGGAGCGCCAGCGTCAGCCCTTCGATGTTCTGTCCGTTCACGCTCAGTTCAGTGGACGCCCACAGGTCCATCGGCAGAGCCGCAGGCCGAACGCCGGGTCCCGGCGTCGGCGGCGCCACCACGGCACGGCTCGCTGCACGCACCGTCAGCGTGTACCGTCCGGGCCGGACATTCCGGAATGTGAAGCGGCCGCGTGGGTCAGCCGTGGCGCCGACGAAGCTGCCTCCCAACTCGAAGCCCACGAGGGCTGGGCCGGTCATCGGGGTCAGTGTGACGCGGGAGTTGATCGCCGGCTGCCCGTCGGGCCTGGTCACAATGCCTTCGACGTTCGCCGTCGCGACGGTTCTCAGCGCGAAGTCGACGCCGGATCGCTCCTGACCGGCGTTCAACGTGATCATCTGAGCGCTCGATGGATCGGCCGTGCCCGGGTAGTAGATCGACGTGTAGCTGACAGTGGACCCAGTCGGAGGAGGGCCGGCTGTGCCAGGGGCGCCGGCCTGACCCTGCTGCATCGCCCATTGCCACTCGCCGGGCGCCATGACTCGAAAGCCGGTTGCGGTGAGCGGATTCGGCGAGGCCGCGACGAAATACGCGCCCGGCGGCAGACCAAAAATCCGGTACTCACCGCGGTCGTCGGTCTGCGTCAGCAGAGTCATCGAGCCCATGACGCGCATCAGCGTGCGTTGCCCGCCGAGCGTGCGGTACTCCATCACCATCGGCCTCACCCCGACCATCGGACGGCCGCTCTCGTCGATGATCCGGCCGGTCACCACGGCGCCACGCAGCAGCTTCATCGGGACGTCAGTGACCCGCTGGCCATCGGCGACCGCAATCGCAACGCCGGGAGGCCGCCACGGCCGCTTCGCGCCGTAGTAGCTCATCACCCACCCGGGTTTCTCTGCCCGCAGCGTGTAGCGGCCGGCGGGGAGGTTGGCGACGGCGAATCGCCCTTCGTCGTCGGTAATCGCCATCCGGCTGGCGGGAGACTCCGACGTGCTGACCGAAACGGCCGCGCGGCGCACCGGCCGCCCGTTTGGCTCATCAGCGGTGACGACGCCGCTGATCACTGCGGTGCCGGTCACGGCGAGGGCACCAGAATCGCGCGCCGTTTGCTGCGCTGTCAACGGCACCACGATGACGGCCACGGCGATCAGGCGGGCCACAACCCGGCTGGCGATCAAGCGGGCCACAACCCGGCCGGCGATCAGGCGGGCCACAACCCGGCCCGCCCTACGTACGTCGTTCGTAGCGCGGCCCGGGTTGAGGGCCGCGAAGTCATTCGTCATCGCAGGCGTCCTATCGTGAGCGGCACGGAGCGTTTTTCGCCCTCGGCGATCGTGATGCGCGTGGCGAACTTCGCGAGCGCCGCATAGAAGTTGGGATCCTGATCGGGCGCGGTGTCGGCGCCAATCGCGGCCACGAGGTATTCGCCGGGAAGCACAAGCCGCAGCGTGTAGGTTCCAGTCTTTGACGCCATCGTCGTGGCGGCGCGGCGCGGGCTCATGCCGTTCGCGATCCAGGACTGGTAGTCGGCCGGGAACACGATGACACTGGCGCCGTCGGTCAGCGCCGCATCGCCCTGCACGGTGCCCGACAGTTCGATCGCGCGATCGGAAAACGTCACGACGACGCCGTCGATGTCCTCGGTGCCGAGCTCAACGGGACGTTCGAGCACGTTGACGCCCCGAACCATCACCGATCTCAAGGTCCACTCGGGGCCGGGCGTCGGGATGTTGAACCAATACCTGCCCGGAGGATAGCCTGCTGACGAAAAACTTCCTTCCGGATTGAGTCGAGCAGGGGAAGCGGCGAGCGGAGGACGTCCATCGGCGCCGCTGAGGTTCACGGCCAATCCCTGCATCCGCTGGGGCGGCGGACGCGGCGCCGCGCCGTCGAACTCCACGTGGCCGCTCACTCGCGCGCCCGGACGGAAGACGAGGTTGATGCCGGTCAGATCGCTCTCGCCGACCGCGACAGGAAGCTCGGCGAAGTAGGTCGCGCCAGGGTTTGCCGGAGCAGGTGGAGCGGCGGGCATGACGACGGCACCGCCTACAAAGGTCATTTCATCGCCGAAGTTGAGCTCCGGCCGCGGGATCCGGTACGCCTTCGCGGTGTACTGCCCGGCCGGCACGCCGAGGAAAGTGAAGCGTCCCGCGGCATCGGTTGACGCCACCGCGGTTTCGAAGCCCGACTCGGTCGAGAAGTCGTCAGTGCCCGCCGGGACGAGCCGCACGCCGATCCCCGCCACGTTCCCGTCAGGTCCCGTGAGCGCTCCCGAGACCGTCGCTGTGGGAACGAGCTTCAACTGGAAATCGACGGTCATTCGCTGTTCGCCGGACCCGAGCGTGACGATCGACGCCTGATCAGCGCGATTCGCTGTCGGGTAGAACGCGCTTTGATACACGAAGAGGCGTCCGTCCGCTCCCGGCGGCGGCACCGAGTGCACGCGGCCGGCGGCCATCGTTTGAAATACAAGATCGCCCACGCGAATGCCGGCCCCGAGCGGGATCGGGGCGCCGGATTCCAGTCGCTGGCGGCTCTGCTCACCCATGGAGCCAGACATCATCGCCTGCATGTAGGCGTCCACGCTGGCGGCTGGAACGGTCGACGCTGACGACGGAATCGACACGAGATAATCCGCCGGCACCAGATTCGCAATTCGATACATGCCGCGGTCGTCCGTTGCGACGCTGCTGACGAAACTCCAGCGCTGGCGTCCGGAGGTGGTCACTCGCCGCAGCGCCCGCACCTGCATTCCCACCGCCGGCTCACCAGCTTCATCGACGACCGTCCCTGCGATCGACCCGTACTTCCACACGCGCACGACGACGTCCGTGACGCGCTCGTTGTCGGCGAGCTCGATCTGGCGACCGGGACCTTCGGGACGCCGCCGGCCGTACGTGCCGGGCGCAAAGCCGGGCACGATGGCGGTGAGGCCGTAATTGCCTTTGGCGAGATCGCGAAACACGAATCGGCCGTCGCTGTCGGTCATCACGGGCTGGGGTCCTGCGGGCCCGCCTCCCCGCGCGGCGAGCCCGACTTCGATCATTCGCAACTCGAGCTCAGGCGGCGCCATCACGGCAGCGCCCGGCCGGCCACCGCCCTGAATCGCCACGATCGCGCCCGAGACCGGCCGGCCGCTTCCGGCATCGATGACCTGACCGACGATGAGCCCGGTCGCTGGTGGAGGCGGCATCTGCGGTCCCGGTGGCCCCTGGGCGCCGAGGGTGAGACCGCCTGCGAGCGCCGAGACGAGAGCGACGAGCACGACGGGACGCGAGAACGGCCCGAGTGCGAGTCTGCGAGCGTGCGGTGTCATTGGTTCCCCGCGATCTTGAGATCGAGCGTCTTCTGCTCGCCGTCCTGCAGCGTGATCTTGAACGACGCGGCGGCGACCTGCTCGAGGAACGCCGTGTCGTAGAGATCGCTCGAGTCGAACTCGGTCAGCGCGACCATGAAGTACTCGCCGGCGGGCAGCCCGCTGACGCGGAACCGTCCGTCGGGCAACGTCCGCGACGGAAAGCGCATCCGTCTCGATCCCGCAAACCAGAACGACGTGTCCGTCGGGAACAGCAGCACGAAGTAGCCCGCGACGCCCTTGCCGTTGCCGTCGATCAACGTGCCGGACAGGTCCGTGGTGCGATCGCTGTACGTGATGACGACGTCGCTGACACTTTCATTCGGATGCAGCTCGAACGGCCCGTCGAGGACGTCAACGCCTCGAACGTGAATCGACTTCAGCGTCCAGCCGGTCGTCGGTGGCGCGCCGGACCCTGGCCCGACGCCAGAAAAGAGAGTCCACCTTCCGGGCGCGACGCCGGTCACGGTGAACGTCCCGTTCGCGGTGAACGATCCGGTGGGGTTGGTTCCCATCGACATCTGGTTCGGCGCCGGACGGAGGTTGACCGTGAGGCGCGTCAGGTCAGTGGGCGCCGCGCGCGTGCCCTCGAATGTGACACGCCCCGACAACGTCATGCCCGACTGCAACGTCAGCGCGACGTTGCTCACATCGCGGCCGGAGACGTTGATCTCGACCTGCGCCCACAGGTCGTACGCAGCCGACGAGGCGTAGTTGATCATCACGTTGCCGGTCGTCGGGCTCATCGCCGCCTGGCCTGGAGGGCGGTCTTGCGCGCGCGCCGCGAGGACGTACGATCCGGGGCGCACCGACTGGAACATGAAACGGCCCGTCGGATCGGTGCCCGCGCGATTGCCGCCTTCGAACTGGCTGAGCGCCCCACGCCCCTGGGGCGTGAGACCGATCTGCACGTTCGGCACCGGCTGTCCGTCGAGCCCGACGACCGTGCCGCTGACGCGCGCGGTCGGCACGAACTGCATCGCGAGGTCGATTCCCGTTCGCTCTTCCCCGGGAGCCAGGGTGATGGCTGTCGCCGCCGACGGATCGATCGTGCCGGGAAAATAGAGCGGCGCATAGCCGACGATCGGGCTTTCTTCCGGCGAAGGAGCCTGCGTCACCGCGCCCGGCATCGTCGTCGCGGTGGTCGCCGCCGCCTTCGCCTGCTGCATGGCCCACTGCACTTCGGCGTCGTTCGTGATCCGCGCGGCCGTCGAGAGCGGCGTGCCCGCGACACCGACGATGTACGTGCCCGGCGGAAGTCCGAACAGACGATAGACGCCCCGGTCGTCTGTCGGCATGACCGGGCCGCTCGACACCATGCTCCAGGTCGGCTCGCCGTTGAGCACCCGGTTCTCGAGCGGCATCACACGCAGCCCGCTCTGGGGCTGGCCCATCGGGTCCACGACGACGCCTGTAATGACCGCGCCGCGGACGAGCTTGAACGTGAGATCCAGCCGCTGCTGGCCGGGCTCGAGCCGGATCTGTCCGCCCGGCGCACGCCACGGACGCCGGGCGCCGTAGTACGTCGTGATGAAGCCCGGCTTGTTTCCGCTCAGAGTAAACGTGCCCGCGGGCAGATCGCTGAAGATGAAGCGGCCCTGCTCGTCGCTGATCGTCATGCGGCCGCTCCGCAGCGGACCGCCGCTCAACGTCAACAGAGCGCGGCGAATCGGTTGTGGGACGTTCCCATCGGTCACGACCGTCCCGCCGAGCACCGACGTCCCGGTCGTCACCGGAAACGAGACGTCGCGAGCCGGCTGCTGGATCTGCTCGACGCGCATCTCCTGCGGCGCCCGAGTCGCGCGCGCTCCGAGAGCGGGCGCAACCAGCGTGGCCGCGACAACGGCACAGGCGGTCGTCGCTCGACGGGCAGCACGAGAAGATCCCGTCATCGCAGGACGCTCGGTGTGAGCGTCAGGACCTGCCTGCCGCCGTCGGTGACGGTGACACGCGTCGCGGCACGGGCGACGGCATTCATCATCTGCGCGTCGGACGTGTCGATGTTCGTGTCCATGTTGACGGCCGCCAGCAGATAGTCGCCCGGCACCAGGTTGCGGAACATGAACTGTCCGTTGGGTCCGACCGTCGTCGTGCGCAGGCGGCGGGAGGGAAAATCCTCGGCGGATGCCTGATAGTTCGCGGGAAGGAGAAACACCGCCGTGAGCAGATCCTCTGCAGCCGTTTTCTGCACGGTGCCGGAAAGCTCGTTCGTCAGATCGGTGAACAGCACGACTGCGCCGGACACGTCGGATCGCAACTCGAACGGGACGTCAACGGCCTCGCGGCCATTCACCATGACGGATCGCTGCCACCACGGCTGTCCGGGTCCGCCGATTGAGAGGAAGTATCGCCCCGGCGGATACGACATCGTCGTGAACGTGCCGTCGGCGGCCAGTCTCGCCGGCGTGAAGCCGCCCATGAAGTTGCGGCCATCGGCAGGCGACAGATTGACGGTGAGCTGCTGCAGTCGCGCCGGGTCGGGTCGCGCCGAGGATCCCTGAAACTCCACGCGCCCGCGCAGCCGCGGGCCCGCCGCGAGCGAGACGGTGAGGCCCCCGAGGTCGCTGTCTCCGACCGAGATCGGCTGCTGCGCGAACAGCGTGGGTTCGGCAGGCACCGTGGGAAACATCGGCGCCTGCGCGATCGGAATCGCCCCGACCGTCGTGCCGCGACCGCCAGGAGCTGGTGGCGGCGGGGGCGGGGGCGGCGGCTGCTGCGGCGGCCGCGGGACGCGAATCGCCGTCAGCGTGTACTGGCCCGGTGGCACCCCGAGAAACGTGAAGTTGCCGAACGGATCCGACGCGGTCGTGGACGTGTCGAAGCCGCTGTCGGTGACGAGCTCATCGAGCCCTCCGGGTTGCAGCCTGACCGCGAAGTTCGCCGCCGGGCCGTCAGGGCCGATCACCTGGCCGGAGACTCGGAACGCCGGCATGAGCCTCAACTGAAGATCCAGCCCGGATCGTTCCTCGCCGGACGCGAGCGTGATCATCGTGGCTTGCGAGACGGTCGTGGCGGTCGGGTAGAAGGTCGTCTGATACACGAACATGCGACCATCCGAGCCAGGCAGCGGCGCGATGAGTCCGCGTGAGTTCTGTCCCTGAAACTGAAGCTGCTGATCGCCGACCTGGACGCCTGGCGCTCCCGGCGAGAGCCCCGCCATCGAAAGATCCTGCATCATCGAGTTCCGGGCCGCCTGCGCGGGCTGACCACCGGTCACGGGCCGCGTGAACTCGTCCACTGACGCCATCGGCAACGACGTCGTCGTCTGCCGGATGAACACGCTGTACGTGCCGGCCGTGAGTCCGCCGAAGCGATACATCCCGCGGTCATCGGTCATCGTCTGGTTTCCCGGCGCAAGCGATCGCTTGCCGCCAGTCGGGAGCGCGCGCAGCAGAGTGACCTGTACGCCAATCGCCGGCTCGCCGGCTTCGTCACGGATCGCTCCGGAGATGGACGCGAACCTCCAGAGACGGATGACGACGTCGATCTTTCGCTGATCCTCTTCGAGCATCAGCTGACCTGACGGACCGTTGGGACGCCGCTGACCGTAGTTGCCGGGGGAGTAGCCTGACGCTCGTGCGGTGATTCCGTAGCTGCCCCGGATGAGGCCCCGAAACACGAACTGCCCCTGGCTGTCCGCATACACCTGCGGCGGCTGAGTGGGCTGCGGCGCCATCGCGCCGGGCAGGCCCCCCGCCACGCCGCCGCCGACTACGCCGCCTGTCGGCGTGCCCGCCATGATGACCCTCGGCGATAGAACCACCAGCGCGCCGGAGACCGGGCGTCCCGATTCGGCATCGACGACGCGACCGACGATGAGACCGGTCGCCTTCCCGGCCGGTTGTTGCGGCTGCGGCTGGCCCGCCGCGGATCCGGGTGGGGCAATCGGCCGCGGCGGGGGAGGCGGCCCCTGGCCGGCAGGCGTCGCGCGGCTCGCGCCAAGCGCCAGGACCAGCACACCCGTCTAGACGAAACGTTTCACTCAATGCCTCCGGACAGCTTCAAATCCTGTGTCTTCTTCTCGCCTTCGCCGAGTGTGATCTTGAACGACGCGCCGATGAGCTGATCCAGAAACGACGCGTCGAAGATGTCGTTCGGCTCGAAGTCGGTGAGTGCCGCCACGTAGTAGTCACCGGGCGGCAATCCAGTGATGCGGTATTTTCCGTCGCTCGCCGGCCTGGTGGGCGGCCGCATGCGGCGCGATCCCTGATACCAGGACGTCTTGTCGGTCGGAAACACGAACACGAAGTATCCGGCGAGGGCCGGCCTCGTCCGTCGAGGAGCGCTCCGCTGATCTCTGTGGTCTGGTCGGTGAACGTCAGCACGAGATCTGAGACGTTCTCGGCGGGTCTGACGTCGAGGAGCGAATCGAGGACATCCGCTCCCTTCAGCGTGGCCGACTTGAGCATCCAGCTCGATCCCGGCGCCGTTCCCGGCGGCACCGGCGCGTTCGCGAAGATCGGAGTAGCGCCCTGGCGTGACGCCCTCGAACGTGAAGGTCCCGTCCGCCGTCGCATTGCTGGCCGGGACGCCAATCGAGACGCCAGTTGTCGTCGGCGGCACTCGCAGATTGATCGACACGCGCGCCAGGTCAGTGGGAGGCGTCAGCGTCTGGGCTTCGAACGCGACCCGCCCGCTCACGGTCATGCCCTCCTGAAGCTGAGCGCTCAGCCCCGCCTGATCCTGTCCCGCCATCGTGACGGGCACGAGCGCCCAGAGATCCATGACGGGCGGCCCACCAGCTCGTCCCGGACGACTGGATGCGCGCGCGGTCAGCGTGTACTCGCCCGGCCGCACGGATCGGAACGTGAATCGCCCGTCCGCCCCCAGGATGACGCGATTCGCGAACGGGCTCTCCAGGAAGGGCACCATGGACGTGCGGGTGTTTGCAAATAGAAAGAGCTGAGTCCCCTGAACCGGCCGTCCGTCCGCGCGGGTGATCACGCCCTCGACCTTCGCGGTCGGCACGTACTGGATCGCGAAGCTCATGCCGGTCCGTTCCTCGCCGGCGCGGACCGTGATGGTCGCGGCGTGACTGGAATCAGTGGTGCCCGGATAGAACACCGGCGCGTACCCCACCAGCTGTCCAGGCTCCGGACCGGCACTCGCCGTGCCGACCGACAGCGGCCGCGCACCAGGCTGTCCCTGCTGCTGCGCCCACTGAATCTCTTCAGCGGTGGTCAGGTTCGCGGCGAGCGTGGCCGAGATCGACGCGGCCAGCACATAGGTGCCGGGCGGCAAGCCATAGGCGCGAAACTCGCCACGATCGTCCGTCGTCGCCCGGCTGTTGCCGCCCACGTAGCCCAGCGTCTGCTCGCCATTCACGATCCGAGACTCCATCACGACCACTTGTGCGGACGCCTGCGGCTGTCCCAGTTGATCGGTGATGTTGCCGGTGACGACCGCGCCACGTTGCATCTTGAGGGCCAGATCGGTCACCTGCTGGCCGTCGGCGAGCGCAATCGGCTGCGCCGGTCCGCGCCACGGCCGGGTGGCGCCGTAGAACACCGACAGATACCCGGGCTTGCTCGCCATCACGTTGAACCGGCCGGGAGGCAGATCTCGAACGGCGAAGCGTCCCTGGTCGTCCGTCACCGCAAGCCGTGTCGAGCGCGGATCGGTGCTCGAGACGGTGACCGTCGCGCGCCGCACTGGCCGCGCGTCTGCGCCGTCGAGCACGATCGTGCCCGCGATGACTCCCGTGCCCGTCGTGATCCTGGGCACGTCGCGCGCCGGGGCCTGTGCTCCCGGCGGACCTCCGCCACGCTGCGCGGCGGTCCCGACAGAGAGCATGCCGGCGAGTCCGGCACCGAGCAGACGCGTGAAGCGACGATTCAACGTGGTGGCCATGGCCGTTACCTGATGGTCGTCACTGTCAGCGGGAGCGTTCGTTTGTCGCCGTCGGCGAGCGTGACGCGAGTCGCACTGCGCGCGAGCGTGTTGACGAGCTGAGCATCCTGCAGCTCGACCAGCAGGTCCGGACTGACGGCGACGATCAAGTAGTCTCCAGGAGGCAGCCCGGCGATCCGATAGTTGCCTGTCGTCGACGTCATGGTCGTCCGTGAACGCCGGGGCGACATGTTGCCCGCGATCCAGCCCTGCACGTCCGCAGGAAACACGACGACCTGCGCGTCCCCGCCTGCCGCCAGACCACCGGTTCCGACCGCGCCGCTGATCTCGGTCACCTGATCGCCGAAGCTGACAACGACCCCGCCGAGATCGTTCGCGCCCAATTCGAGCGGCGCGCCAAACGCGTCCTTGCCGCCCACTGTGATCGACTTGATGGCCCAGGGCGGGCCGCCCGAAAAGACGTTCAGCATGTACTTTCCCGGCGGATAGGACATCGTCGTGAAGTACCGTCGGCGGCCACGCGGCCCGACGTAAACCCGGACAGGAACCCTCCATCCGCTGAAGTCATAGACACCGACATCTGGGCCAGGCGATCGGGCGCCGGCTTTGCGGCCCCGCCTTCGAATTCAATCCGGCCGCTGACGCGCGCGCCTCTGGCGAGCGAAATCGACACTCCGGGCAGATCCGACTCGCCGACCGAGACTGAAGTCTGCGCCCACAACGTCGGCTCGGTCGGCGTCGGCGTCGGCGTGCCGGGCCCCGAGCTCATTGCGATCCCTCCGCTGCCCGACTGGATGACCATCGTCATCCCGGAGCCGGCGGCGAGCGGTGGTCGCGGCACTTTCTGGCCGCGCAAGGTGTACTGTCCGGACGGCACGCCGAGAAATGTGAAGCTGCCGTCGGCGCGCGACACCGTCGCGGCTGCCTCGAGGCCGTTGTCCGACGTGAAGTCCTCGATGCCTCCAGGCTGGAGGCGCAGCGCGAGCATGGCGACGGGACCGTCGGGTCCGGTCACGGTTCCGGACACCGTGACGGCGCGCGTGAGCTTGAGCTGCAGATCGATGCCGCTTCGCTCCTCACCCGAGGCCAGCGTCAGCGGCGTCGCTTGCGCAGAAAGGGTGGCGCCCGGGTAGAACACCGACTGGTACACCCACAGCGCGCCGTCGGGCCGCGGGGGCGGCGGCGGGAGCGCGCGCCCGATCATGTTGGACAGCTGAATCTGATTGTCGCCGACGCGCACGCCCGGCGACGTTGAGATTCCCGCCGACATCATGTCCCGAAAGATGTCGGAGTTCGTCAGGCCTTGTCCGATGCTCTGCTCGTACGCCTCGATGAACGGCGTCGGCACTGTCGTGACGGTCGATCGCATGTGCACCATGTAGGTGCCCGGGGTGATGCTGCCGAACCGGTACGCGCCGCGGTCGTCGGTGGTCGCGATCCCGGCCGGCACCAGTCGCCGCCGGCCGCCGACCGTCGTGACGCGCACGAGGTTCAGGCTCATGCCGATGGCCGGCTCACCGGCTTCGTCAACCATCCGCCCGCCAATCGACGCGAACTTCCAGAGTCTGATCGTCGCGTCCATCACTTTCTGATCGTCTTCGAGCGCGATCTGCCGCGACGGTCCGCCCGGACGCCGCTGTCCGTAGGCGCCCACGACGTACCCGGGCGCGCGCACGGACAGTCCGAGGCTGCCCTGCGTGAGGCCCCGGAACACGAACCGGCCCTCACTGTCGGCGACGACTTGCCGCGGCTGACTCGGACCCCCAGGGACCAGACCCTCGACGAATCCCTCGGGGACGATTGGCGGAGCGCCCGGAACGGCGCCGCTCGTGCCGATGAGGCTGACAATCGCGCCCGCGATCGGCCGTCCAGAGCCGGCATCGACGACTCGTCCGAGGATGAATGCGGTGCCCGGCTTGGGCGGTGGCGGGGGTGGGCCGGGTGCGGGCTGCGCCTGCCGGCCGGCCGTCGCCGCGGGCATCGCGAGCGCGAGAAACAGCAGCCAGCGACTGACCCGGACTTGCCGAACAGGCCTGGGCATAGGCACCCCCCCGGGGTTCTGGTGTGGAAACCCACCAAGAATACGCCAGCTGCGCTACACTTGAGACGTGCCATCGGCCTTTCAGTTTGCGTTTTTCGCATTTTTTAGCGGCTCGCGGAGCCGCCTGACAGGATGATGTAGCCGACATCAGCGAACGCCGATATTCGGGCCGCCATCCTGCAGGGATGACGGCCCTTTTGTTTTATGAGGAGGAAAGCGTGCGCACTGCGTATCAAGGCGAACCCGGGGCTTACAGCGAGGCGGCGGCTCTGCAGTTTCATCCGGGCACGGACCTCATGCCCTGTCCCAGTTTCGAGGCGGTTTTCGACGCGGTGCGGACCGGCGCGGCGACCGAGGGCGTCCTGCCGGTGGAAAACTCAATCGGCGGCAGCATTCACCGCAACTTCGACCTGCTCGTCGAGAACGACCTGCCGATCGTCGGTGAGGTCGAAGTGCCCGTCGAGCATTGCCTCCTGGTGTACCCGGGGACGAAGCGCGAGGCCATTCGTCGCGTCTACTCGCATCCGCAGGGGCTCGCGCAGTGCGAAGAGTTCCTGAAGACGATGACCGGCGTCGAGCTCGTCGCGACGTACGACACCGCCGGCAGCGCGAAGCTCGTGCGCGACGGCAAACTGGGCGACACGGCCGCCATCGCCTCGAACCGCGCCGCGGAGATCTTCGGCCTCGACGTGCTCGAGTCGGCGATCCAGGACTACGCGACGAATCTCACGCGCTTCGTCGTCATCGCCCGCCACGCCGACGCGGCTGCGACGGCCGACAAGACGTCGATCGTCTTTGCGCTGCCGAACGAGCCGGGCGCGCTCTATCGCGCGCTCGGCGTCTTTGCCGAGCGTCAAATCGATCTCACGAAGCTCGAGTCGCGGCCAATCCGCGGCCGCGCCTGGGAGTACATGTTCTACGCCGATCTCGCGCTCGGCCGCCACGAGCTCAAGTGCGCGCGCGCGCTCGTGCACCTCGCGGAGTTCGCGAAGTGGATCCGCACGCTGGGGTCGTATCCGCGGTGGAAGGGCAACGCCTAAGACCTTCACCACGAAGGCCACGAAGGTCACGAAGACACTTTATTGGGAAAGCCTTTCCCCCAAAGCCCTTCGTGCCCTTCGTGCGCTTCGTGGTAAGAGCTCTCTTGGACATCGTTCGTTTTGACGAAACATCGCGCGGTCGGTAGATTGGCGCGGTGACCATCGATCGCGCCATCACCCACGTCCAGATCTGCTATCCGCAGATCTACTACGCGTGTCACACCCGGCACGAGCGGAAGCGCTCGAGCGCGCTGCAGTTGTCCGCGCGCGACGCGCAGATTCTCGTTCACCTCGATCCGGTCTGGAACGTGTCGCTCGGCGGTCTCGCGCGCCATCTCGACCTGGCCGCTTCGACCGTGTCCGAAGCGGTCACGCGGCTCGAAGCGCTCGGCTTTCTCGAGAAGGCGCCGCGCCGCGAGGGAGATCGCCGCGAGGTCGGTATCCGGCTCACCGCGAAAGGCGCCGACTCCATCCGCGCGACGTCAGTGCTCGAGGCCGGCCGCCTCCGCAGCGTGCTGTCGCGGCTCTCGCGCCGTGAGCGCGCGAAGGTGACCGACGGGCTCGCCATTCTCGCCCGAGCCTGCCGCCCGGCGATCGCTCGAAACAGGAGGCGCTAGCGATGCTTCGATGGACGTTGTGGATTCTGGCCGGTCTCGTCGCCATCGCCGGCGGCGTCGTGCTCGCCGGTCTGGCACTGCCAAAAGGACACCGCGCCTCGCGCACCGTTACGCTCGCCGCGGCGCCCACGGTCGTGTTCGGAGCGATCAGCGACTTCGCGCGTTACCCGGACTGGCGCGCCGACGTGAAGAAGATCGCCGTCGAAGGCGCCGGCATCGGCGCGCTCGTCCGCGAAGAGAACAGCACGGGCACGATTCCGTATCGCGTCGAAGTCCTGCAGCCGCCGTCACGCCTCGTCATGCGCATCGCCGATCCGAACCTGCCGTTTGGCGGCACCTGGACCTACGAGCTCCGCGCGGAAGGCACTGGCACGTCGCTCACGCTCACCGAGGAGGGTGAAGTTTACAACCCCATCTTCCGGGTCATGCAGAAACTCTTGTTCTCGCCTTACAAGACGATAGACACGTACCTCGAGAACTTGCGACGACAGGTCGCAGAAGTGCGGGAGTGAAGAGGGAAGTGTCCGGCACTTCTACTCTGCGGCTCTTCGAGCCGAGCGGAATACTGATCGCAACATTTCTGGTGTGAGCTTGCCTGTGTTCGTGTTCTGCCGGCTCGGATGATACGAGGCGATGAGCCTCACGCCAGACTCGTGTGAGAGTGTCGCGCCGTGCGCGAACGCCGGTCGCGGGATGGGCAGCGGGCCGCGCTCGGCGAGCAGGCGAAGGCACGCGTCGAACGCGATGCGGCCGAGCGCGACCAGGACGCGCGCGCGCGGAAGCGCGTCGACTTCCGCCCGGAAGTGCATGTGGCAGTGCGCGATTTCTTCCGGCGTCGGTTTGTTGTCCGGCGGCGCGCAGCGGACGGCGGCGAGGATCCACGTGTCGTTCAGTGTTTGCCCATCGCCGGCGTCCCGGGAGAACGGCTGACTCGCGAGCTCGTTCGCGTGGAGCGCCGCGGCCAGGAAGTCTCCGGAGCCGCCCGCCCCGTCGCCCGTGAACATCCGTCCCGTCCGGTTCGCGCCGTGCGCCGCGGGCGCAAGACCGACGATGACGATGCGCGCCGACGGATCGCCGTAGCCAGGCACCGGCTTCGCCCAGTACGTCTCGTGACGATACGCGGCCCGTTTTTCGACACCCACGCGCCCACAGTACTCACGCAACCGGGAACAGCGGGCGCAGGCGACGATCTCGCGCCGGGCAGCCGACAACGCCTCAGTGATTGTCTTTATCTGTACCCGTCGTACCTGTCGTACCCGTCGTACCTGTCTTTCCCATCTAATCCCCGAGCCCCCATGGGATCGTCGTCAACTCGGCGTCAACGATGTCGTCCACGCCGAGCCGCTGCCGGCGGTCCGACCAGAGCCGGACGGCGAGCGCTGCCGCGAAGATCGTCGCCGCGAGGATCGGCACGCCGTACGGCGTCCCGAGCAACTGGGCCTCGCCCTGGGGAATATAGATGTTGAGGATGACGAGCAGGAACAGATACCAGGGCCAGCGCGACTGCAACTTTGCTCCGCCCGGCGTGTAGGGCTTCGCGCACGGCACGCCCTGAAAACCGAGCAGAAGAAGCTCGACGACGAGCACGCCGATGGCCGTCGTGACGAGCGCATGCTGCCAGGCCGTCGTCACGTTCCAGGCAAACGAGAAGACCACGAAGATGACGAGGACGGGTGGCGTGACGCCGGTCACCCAGAGCAGGCGGCGCGCGGCGATCCGGTGCCATCGTGATGTGGCGCCCGCCGTCGCGTCGAAGATCCAGGATCCGGCCAGCTCAGCCGGCAGGCCCAGGGAAAGGCGCAGCGAAACGAGAAGAAACAGCATCGCCAGAATCGGTACGGACAACAGGCCCGGCGTCGGCCGAGGCAGGGGAGTCCCGACGTTGGCCGCCACCACCGGCACGATGAAGGCCGCGGCGGCGCCGACCGCAACGGCGATGACCAGACGGTGAAGGCTGGTCCGTCCGATCGTCGCGATCGCGAACTGGAGCGTCGCCTGCGCCACCCGCGATCGGGCCAGAAGCACCGGCACCAGCGCTCCAAGCCGCCGGATGACGCCTCGCCTCGCGGGCACCGGCGTGCCGACGAGCGCATCGGTCACGACGCGGCCGTACGCGAGCGGGTAGCTGACCAGGGCCAGGGCGCCAACCGCGCCGAGCGCCAACAGCGCGCGCCCCGCGAGGGCGTGCAGCGTCGGATTGGACGTGCCTTGAATCGTCTCGTACAGCCCGAGGAACCAGACCGGTGGCATCCACCAGAAGACGTCGGCTGGCATCGCCCGGGCCGGCCGATCGTAGATGAAGCCGGGCGCCGCGGCGGCCGTCATGGGCAGCATGACGAAGAGCAGGATCCCGCTCGCGATGATGACGAGTTGAAGGGCGGGGGCGAGCCGCGCGAACTGCCGGGGCCCGGCGACGCCGAGCAACAGCCCTTGCGCAGCGATCACGGTGAGATACATGAAGAGCCCGGCCGCGCTCGAGACGAGAACGTGGACCACGATCATCCAGAGGCCGAAGAACAGCCCGGTCAGCGTGCCGAGGTACATCCCGTAGAACCCGGCGGAGATGGCATGCATGGCAATGGTGACGATGCCGAAGAAAACGGCCAGCGCGCCGAACTTGCCCGCGAGGATGGTCCGGTGCCGCACGGGAAAGCTGCCGAGGACCAGGACGTCGCGCCGGTCGATGAACAACGACTGCCAGACGATGGCCGCGAGCCCCGTGACGATCACCATCGTCGTGCCGAGCGCGAAGACCTTGTCCACGGCCGACTGCATCCTCAGGACCTCGCCGCCCTCCAGCAGAGAGATCCGCGTCCAGACGGCGAGCTTCCCGTGCGGTGTGAAGATGCCCGGCAGCGCGAGCACCGCCAGGAGCCGGAGGAACGTATGCCGCAGGTCGGTGCTGCCGCCCGTGATGTCGTTGTCGAAGAAGCGCGCCAGGAACGTGCGCGCGAGCGTGACCGTCTGATCCTTTTCGCTGGGCTGCGTTGCGGCAGTCATGTCACAGCCGCATCGCTTCGAGCAGATCGTCCGCGAGCCGCCCGACGTCTTCCTTCACGGCGAGCTGTGTGAACACGTCCTCGAGCGACGACTGGCGCGTCAGCTCGCGAAGCGCCGCCACCGAGTCGTCCGCAACCACGCGGCCTTCGCGCAGGATCATGACGCGCGTGCAGACCTTCTCGACCGTTTCCATCTCGTGGGAGCTGTAGAACACGATGCGGCCGTCGTTGGCGAGCCCGCTGACGACGCCGCGCAGCGCCAGCATCGTGCCCACGTCCAGGCCGGACGCCGGCTCGTCGAGAATCACCAGGCGCGGATCGTGAAGCAGCGCTGCGGCGAGCAGCACCTTCTGCCGCATGCCCTTCGAGTACGTCGCCAGGGCGCTATGGCGCTCGCCTTCGAGCTTGAAGAGCGCCAGGAACCGGTCGATACGGCGCTCGAGCCGGGCAGCCGGGATCCCCCGGAGACGGCCGGCGAGTCGCAGATACTCCTCGGCGGACAGGTACGTGTAGACGATGGCTTCTTCGGGGACGTAGCCCACGCGAGCCTTGTGCTCGAGCAGTTGATCCTGAATGTTCGCGCCGTCGAACCGAATCGTGCCGCGCGTAGGAGGCAGCAGGCCGGCCAGCATCTTCACCGTGGTGGACTTGCCGGACCCGTTCGGCCCGAGATAGCCCAGCACCTCGCCCGGCTGCACCGTGAAGCTGACGTCGAGGACGGCCCCGATGCCGCCGTAGTAGCGGGTCAGGTGCGAAACTTCGAGCACGGTGGGTTAGACACTGGTTGGGTTCCGGGGTTCCGGGGGTTCCGGGGGTTCCGGGGTTCCGACGCGTCATTTCCCCTGATCGTACGGTCCCAGCCTCCGAACCCAGACGTTGCGGAACCGGACCGGGTTCGCGTGATCCTGCAGCGTCAGCGGCAGCTCGGGATCGTGCGGCCGATAGATGTGCTGCGTGTTGAGCGAGGTTGGGCCGCTCACGGCCTTCCGGTTGTGCACGAGCACGCCGTTCCAGATCACGGTGAAATACGCAGGGGTGATGAGCTTGTCGCCGTCGAACCGCGGCGCCTCGAAGATGATGTCGTAGGTCTGCCATTCGCCCGGCTTGCGGGCCGCGTTCACGAGCGGCGGCCAGTCGCCGTAGATCGACGCGGCCATACCGTCGGCGTACGTGCGATTCTCGAACGAGTCGAGGACCTGCACTTCGTAGCGGCCCATGAAGATGACACCGCTGTTGCCGCGGCCCTGGCTCGACCCGGCCACGACGGCCGGTGTCGCGAACTCCACATGGAGCTGCACGTCGCCGAAGTTCTCGCGCGTGATGATCGACCCGCCGCGGCCGCTTTCGAAGTAGCCCTCTTTGAGCGGCCACTGCGCGTCCACGAGCTTCCCGTCCAGGCGCTGCGCCCACTTCGACAGGTCCTTGCCGTCGTAGAGCACGATCGCATCCGCCGGCGGCGCGCCCAGGGCCGGCCCGGGCGTCACGACCGGCGGCTGCGGCCGCGTCGCATCGTGCACGCGGAACTTGTGGCCGGGAATCGTGATCGTGTTGTCGTAACCGAGCACTTCGCCCGCCGGCCCGAGTACCCGGCCGTCAGGTTTCTGAGTCGCCGGCGGTGGCGGCGGGGGAGGCGTCTGTTGCGTGGTCTGCGCCTGCGTCAGCGCAAGCGCGGAGAGCAGGGCGAGTGAACAAGTGACGGTCGTGAGAGCTCTATTGTGGTGACCCGCCATGTCGCATCTCCTCAGGGATCGCGGCTTACAACCCAAGCCGCGCTACACCAAAACCATTCACCATGAAGTTTGAAGGCATGAAGAGAGTTTGGCAAAGATCACTTGTCGACAAGCGCCCTTAAACCAAAAACCCTTCATGTCTTCATTCTTCATGGTGAAGTTCTTGGTACAGCCGCGGCGTAGCTGTCCGCCTGCTCGTGCGCGTGATACGAGCTGCGGACCAGCGGACCGGACTCGACATGGCCGAAGCCGAGATCGAGCGCGATGCGCTTCAACTCCTTGAACTCGTCCGGCGTGTAGTACCGCGCCATCGGAAGATGCGCGAGCGAGGGCCGGAGGTACTGGCCGATGGTGAGAATCTGGCAGTCCACGCCGCGCAGGTCGCGAAGCACGGCGACGATCTCGTCCCAGCTTTCGCCGAGGCCGACCATCAACCCGGTCTTCGTCGGGATCGCCGGGGCGTACCGCCTCGCGCGATCGAGCAGCTCGAGCGCGCGCGCGTAGCGGCCACCCGGCCTCGCCATCCGGTAGAGCCGCGGCACCGTTTCCGTGTTGTGATTGAGCACGTCCGGCCGCGCGTCGAGCACGCGGTGGAGCATCGCTTCCTGTCCCTGGAAGTCCGGGATGAGCACCTCGACGCGGCACTGCGGGCTCCGCGCCTTGATGGCGAGCACCGTCGATCGAAACGCGCCCGCGCCGAAGTCCGGCAGGTCGTCGCGATCGACCGACGTCACGACGACATACGCGAGCCCCATGGTCTCGACGGCGCGCGCGAGGTTGTCGGGCTCCATCTCGTCCGGCGCCGCCGGCGCGCCGTGCGTCACATTGCAGTATCCGCACGCGCGCGTGCAGACGTCGCCCATGATCATGAACGTGGCGGTGCCGTGGTGCCAGCATTCGCCGATGTTGGGGCAGTGCGCCTCTTCGCAGACCGTGTGCAGCTTCAGATCGCGCATCAGGCTCTTGAGCCGGAGGTACTCCGGCGAGCCTGGCGCGCGCACCTTCAGCCAGGCCGGCTTTGGCTCGCGCGCGAGCGCGGCGTCCTTCACGCGACGGCCACGAATGAACTGGAGAGGTGCCGGAGCAGTCACTGCGTCTATATTATCGGACGATGTCACTGGCAATCACCTGGCTGGGCCACTCGACCTTTCTCGTCGACTTGCCGAACGGCAAGCGCGTGCTGACCGACCCGTGGCTCGGCAATCCCACCTGTCCTCCGGCCCTCGCACGCGTGGAGGCGCTGAAGCCGATCGATCTCGTCCTCGTCTCGCACGGCCACAGCGATCACACCGGCGACGTCGTGGCCGTCGCGCGCGCGACCCGGGCGCCGATCGTCTGCATCTTCGAGCTGGGGCTCTACCTGAGCGACAAGGGCCTGCAGAACGTCAAGGACATGAGCATCGGCGGCACGCAGCAGGTGGCAGGTGTCACGATCACCATGACCCAGGCGACACACTCCGGCTCCGTGGTCGATGACGGGCGCATCGTCTATCTCGGCGGCGCGGCCGGCTTCGTGCTGCGCGCGCCCGACATGCCGACGATCTACTTCGCGGGCGACACGGGCCTCTTCGGCGACATGAAGATCATCGGCGAGATCTACCGGCCCGAGATCGCGTTTCTTCCGATCGGCGACCTGTACACCATGGGCCCCGACACGGCCGCCATTGCCGCGAAATGGCTCGGCGTGCGGCGCGTCGTCCCGATGCACTGGGGCACGTTCCCGGTGCTCACGGGGACACCGGCAGCGCTCAAGCACGCCCTGGCGGGCTCGAACATCGAAGTGCTCGAGCTGTCGCCAGGGCAGATCGCAAAGAGTTGAGACCCGGCAATTTCGATTTGCGAGTCTATCTTTCGTTCAGCCAGACGTCTTCGAGCATGCTGAACGTCTGCGATGCCGATTTCCTTGCCGGCGACGGAGATAGCGACGCGATAGACGCCGGGGCTGATCCCGCCGCCACCGCCACCGCCGCGACCGCCACCGCCACCGCCGCCACGGCCGCCACCGGCGCCGGCAGCGCACGGCGTGGCGTGTCGAGCTGGCGTGCCGCCGCCGCCGCCTGCCGCCGCCGCCACCCGCCACCACCACCGCCCGCCGCCGCCGGCCTGCAGGGCCTGGTCGGTGACATCGCCCACTGGAAGCGATTCATGCCCTGGCGTCGGCGGTGCGCGTTGCACGTCCGTACGGCCTGGCCGGTCGCGGTGTTCGTGATCGTCACCGCGCCGTCGCCCGCGGCCTTCAGGTAGTACGCGATCGCCGCTGCCGTGCGGCGCGATTTCTCCGGCCCACCACTTGTCGCCCGGCACTTCGGTGTTGTTCCTGCAGTCGGGCCGCCACTGCACCGCATCGCGCGGCTTGAAGAGCACCGCGTCCTTCGCCATTTGCTCCGCCGTCAAGGCTCTGGAGCGCCGAGATGTCGTCCATGATCCAGATGCCGCGCGCGTGCGTCGCGAGGATCAGATCGCGGTCGCGCGGATGGACCAGCACCTCGTCGATGCGCACGTGCGGCAGGTTCGGCATGAACGGATGCCACTCGCCGCCGTCGTTGAGCGAGATGTAGAAGCCGAACTCGGTCGGCGCGTAGAGCAGGTTGCGGTTGACCGGATCCTGCCGAATCGAGTTCACGCCAGCCGGACGCCGGCAGATTGCCGGAGACGGGCGTCCACGTCTGGCCGTAGTCGGTTGTCTTGAAGATGTACGGCTTCAGATCGTCGTGACGATGTCCGTCGAGCGACGACGTAGGCCGTGCCTGCGTCGTACCACGACGCCTCGATGCCCGAGACGTAGTACTCGTGGTTCACGCCGGGCATGTTCTTGCCGACTTCCGTCCACGTCAGGCCGCCGTCGCGGCTGACCTGGACGTTGCCGTCGTCGGTGCCGACCCAGATAGACGCCGGGCACGACCGGCGACTCGGCGATCTCGGTGATCGATGCCGTACTCGTTCTGCACGTAGCCGTCGTGCTTCGAGAGGATGCACGGCTTGCCGCGCGCGTCGCCGCCGCGCCACCGCAGCCCGGCAGGGTGTACGGCTGCTCGAGGATCGAGCGCTGCGTTGAGGTCGATGCCCTTGCCGAGCGACGCCGACATCACCCACGTCTGGCCGCGATCGCGCGAGACGAAGAGCTGGCGGCCGCCGAAGAGCACCGTGCTCGGAGTTGTGCGGCGAGAGCCGGATCGGCGAGTTCCAGTTGCACTGCGAGATGACGTTCGGCTCGGGCGTGTTGATGACGTTGCCGCGTCCGCGTCCGCCACCGCCGCCTGCGCCCGCCTGACCGCCACCGCCTGCTGCGGCCGCGCCACCCGCCGGCCGCGCCACCGCCGGCAGCTGCGCCCCCGGCAGCTGCGCCGCCCGCGGCGGCTGCACCACCTGCGGCTGCCGCACCACCTGCCGGGCGCCGCCCCCGCCGCCGCCACCGCCTCCGCCACCACCGCCCCCGCCGGCGGCGCCTGGCACGGCCGGCCGTACGCCTGTCACCTGTCCCGTCGTGAGGTCGTAGCGATTGATGTTGCCGTTCTGCGACTCCGTGTAGAAGACGTTCGGATTGGTCGGATCGACCTGCGTCTGGAAGCCGTCACCGCCGCCGACGCTGATCCAGTTCCACATGTGGATGCCGCCCGAGCGCGTCGAGCTCGGGCCGCACCACGAGCCGTTGTCCTGCAGGCCCGTGCAGACCCAGTACGGACGCCGCATGTCGGCCGACACGTGGTACGAGAGCGCGGCGCCCCACATCCGGATCGACTCCCAGCGGCGGCCGGCGTCGTACGACACGTCGATGCCGCCGTCGTTGCCGTACAGGACGTGCCGGCTGTCCGAGCCCGGCGTGCCGCTCGCAGGGTTGATCCAGATCGCGTGGTTGTCCACGTGACCCTGGCCGGTGATCGCGGTGAACGTCTTGGCGCCGTCGATCGACTTGGCGGGATTCACGCCGCCGACGTACACCGTGTTCGGGTTGTTCGGATCGCACGCGAATCTGGCTGAAGTACATCGGCCGCTGGTTCTCGTTCGACTGAATTGTCCACGTCTTGCCCTTGTCGGCCGATCGCCAGATGCCGTTGCTCTGCGGATCGGGCGGCGCCGGCGCCGCCGCCGCCGCCGCCCCGCCACCACCGCCGCGCCTGCGCCGCCGCGCCGCAGCCGCGCGCGGCACGGCCGCGGGCGTGTCGAGCGCCGCGCCGGTTTCCTTGTCGGGCGCGGCTTCGATCTGCGCGTACATCACGGTCGGCTGCGACCGGCAGATGTCGAGCGCGATGCGGCCGAGCGTGCCGCGCGGCAGCCCGTTGCCCGTGATCTTCGTCCACGTCTTGCCGCCGTCGGTGCTCTGGTGAGTGCCGCTGCCGGGTCCGCCGCCCGACGAAGCCCCACGCCGTGCGCTGCCGCTCGTACATCGCGGCCCACAGGATGGTGGGATTCGTCGGATCGATGACGAGCTCGGTCGCGCCCGTGTTGTTCGCTGACGAACAGCGTCTTCGTCCACGTCTTGCCGCCGTCGGTCGTCATGAAGACGCCGCGCTCGGGATTCGGCCCGTAGAGATGGCCCATGGCCGCGACCCAGACGATGTTCGGGATCCTTCGGGTGGACGATGACGCGCGCGATCGCCTGGGTGTCGCGCAGGCCGACGTTCTCGAACTTGATGTCGGCCGGATCGGCGGCGAGCGCGTTGGTCGTCTTCCACACGCCGTTGCCGAACGAGCTCGACTGGCGGTTGTTGGCCTCGCCCGTGCCGACGTAGAGGATGTTCGGATCGGACGGCGCGAGCGTCAGATCGCCGATCGAGTCCGACGCCGTAGGTCTCGAAGATCGGATCGCACGTCGTGCCGTTGTTGAGCGTGCGCCAGACGCCGCTCATGGCGAAGCCGACGAAGTACTCGTACGGGATTCCGTTCGTTGACGGCGAAGTCGTCGATGCGGCCGCCCTGGCCGGTCGGGCCGATCTCGCGCCACCGGAACCCGCGAAGCGCCGGATGGTCGGGCGCGTTCAGCAGCCGCGCCGGCGCTGGCCGCCCTGACCGCCACCCTGACGGGCGACGAGCGGCGACGAGCGGGAGAACAGGATCAGCACGAGGCCGGCCAGAAACAGCAGCCGCCCCCGAAACCTCCTCACGATCTGGTGCATGCAGCCTTCTCCTTGGATCACGGGATGGTGTCGTGCGAGGGCCGTGGGGCTCCTGAGCAGTCGGGGAAATACTATCGCAACTGTCGAAGCTCGGAGACCCGCACGGCCCGTTCGACGCGATCGACGGCCTGCGCGACGGAGAGCGCCGAGGTGTCCACCGTCACGTCGGCGCGCGCGTAGAGCGGGTCGCGGCGCGTCACGAGCTGTCGGAGCGCCTCGCGCGCCTGCGGATGCTGGTCGATCGGCCGGCGGTCGCCCTGCCGGACGACGCGGTTCCAGTAGTCGTCCGCCCGGGCCTTGAGCCAGACGGTCGTGGCCTGCCGCAGGAGCAGGGCGTAGCGTCTCGGGCGCGGTCACCAGCCCGCCGCCGACGGCCAGCACCATCGACTGGCGCGACGCCAGCAGATCCGCCAGCGTCTCGCGCTCGAGCCGGCGGTAGAACTCCTCGCCGTGGAGCGAGAAGAGCTCGCCGAGCGGCATGCCGGCGCGCTCGCTCGATCTGCTTGTCGAGCTCGACGAACCGGCATGCGGAGCCGGCGCGCGAGCCGGCGGCCGACGGTGGTCTTGCCCGCGCCGCGGAGGCCGAGCAGCGCGACCACTTGCGGCGCGGGGTCGTCGCGATGCGCGCGTGACGAGATCCGCGGCGCGTCGTCTGGAGGGCGGCGGCGAGATCGGCGAGCCGGCGGACCGAGATGTTGCCGCGGCCGGCCTCGACGTCCATCAGGAACCGGAGCGACAGGCCGGACTCGGTCGGCGAGCGCCGCGGAGCGTCAGTCCGTGCTGCTGGCGGAGGTGCCGCGCGCGGCGGCTGAGCGTGGCGAGCACCGGGGCGGGCGCGCCGCCGCGGGATGATGCAGTATGTTTCACATCGCCTGGCCACTGGTCTGCATTATAGTGCCTTGACAGCCGCCGAATCGCGACCGATAGGCTGTGGCTGATCTATGGCCACTACCGACACCGCTCCGCCGCTGCGCCGGTGTCGTTCGAGACCATCCCGATCCGCTACCGGCACTGGAAGCTCGGCGTTCGACGGCGCCGGTCGCCACGCTGTCGATGGACGTCCAGGAAGACGCCGGGCTCTCGCCCGACTACCGGCTGAAGCTGAACTCGTACGACCTCGGCGTCGACATCGAGCTGGCCGACGCGATCCAGCGCATTCGCTTCGAGCATCCCGAGGTCCACGCCGTCGTCGTCACGAGCCTGAAGGAGCGGATCTTCTGCGCCGGCGCCAACATCTTCATGCTGCGCGGATCGAGCATGCGTGGAAGGTGAACTTCTGCAAGTTCACCAACGAGACGCGGCTCGCGATGGAGGACGCGAGCGCCAACTCCGGGCTGAAGTTCCTGGCGGCGCTGAACGGCATCTGCGCCGGCGGCGGCTACGAGCTGGCGCTCGCCTGCGACGAGATCGTCCTCGTCGACGACTCGAACTCCGCCGTGAGCCTGCCGGAGACGCCGCTGCTCGGCGTGCTGCCGGGCACCGGCGGCCTCACGCGCGTCGTGGACAAGCGGCAGGGTCCGGCGCGACCTCGCCGACGTCTTCGGCACGCTCGCCGAAGGCGTCAAGGGCAAGCGCGCCGTCGAGTGGAAGCTCGTCGACGCGACGCTTCCCGTCGAGCAAGTTCAAGGAGGCGGTCGTCCAGCGTGCGCGCAGAGCTCGCGGCAGGGTCCGATCGGCCGGCGGCCGGTCCGGGCGTGACGCTCGGGCCGCTCGGCGTCACGGGAGTCGGCCGATCGCATCGAGTACTCGTCGGTCTCGCTGTCGTTCGATCGCGCGAGGCGCGTCGCGACGATCGTGGTGCGGGCGCCCGACGTCGGCGGTCGAGAGCACGCTGCCGAGCGATTCTGGCGGCCGGCGATCAGTTCTGGCCGCTGCGCGTGTTCCGCGAGCTCGACGACGCGATCCTGCGGCTGCGGCTGAACGAGCCGGAGATCGGCACGATCGTCCTCAAGACCGAGGGCGATCCGGCGCGCGTGCTGCAGGCCGACGACGTGCTGTTCGAGCAGCAGGCGACACTGGTTCGTCCGCGAGGTCATTCACTTCATCAAGCGGACGCTGAAGCGGCTCGATCTGTCGGCGCGCAGCTTCTTCGCGATCATCGAGCCGGGCAACGCCTTCGCCGGCACGCTGCTCGAGCTGGCGCTCGCCGCGGATCGGTCGTACATGCTCGACGACCCGGAGCGGCCGAACACGATTCAGCTGCTCGGGTATGAATGCCGGGCCGTATCCGATGAGCAACGGCCTGACGCGGCTGCAGGCGCGGTTCTACGGCGACGCGCAGCGCGTCGCGCAGTCCGTGCGTGCGCACGAAGGGCCGTTCGACGCGCGACGAGGCGCTCGAAGCCGGGCTGGTCACGTTCGCGCCCGACGACATCGACTGGGACGACGAAGTGCGGCATGGCGATCGAAGGCGCGCGCGGCGCTCTCGCCCGACGCGCTCACCGGCATGGAAGCCAACCTGCGCTTCGTCGGCCCCGAGACGCTCGAGACGAAGATCTTCGGCCGGCTGTCGGCGTGGCAGAACTGGATCTTCCAGCGCCCGAACGCCGTCGGCCCGAAAGGCGCGCTGACCGCCTACGGGTCATCCGAACGCGCCGAGTTCGATTTCGGAAGGACGTAGGGACGCAATGCTCTAAATCTCTAAATCCCCCGATCCCGAAGTCTTCAATGTAGTGGTTCAGCATGATTTCTGCCGACAAGATTCCCAACAACGTCGATCTGCACCTCAACAAGCGCCTGCAGCGCGCGCTCGAGCACTGGCAGCCGGCCTACATCCAGTGGTGGCGCGACATGGGGCCCGCAGGGGTTCCAGGACTACCACCAGGTCTACGTGCGCACCGCCGTGAGCGTCGATCCGTCGGGCTGGGCGCACTTCGAGTACGTGCGGCTGCCCGAATACCGCTGGGGCATCTTCCTCGCCGATCCGGTCGTCAATCGCACGATCGGCTTCGGCGACTTCTTCGGGCAGCCGGTCTGGCAGGAAGTGCCCGGCGAGTTCCGCAACCAGCTGCGGCGGCTGATCGTCACGCAGGGCGACACCGAGCCCGCGAGCGTCGAGCAGCAGCGCTGGCTGGGCCACCGCTGTCCCGAGCCTCTACGACCTGCGCAATCTCTTTCAGGTGAACGTCGAGGAAGGCCGGCACCTGTGGGCGATGGTCTATCTGCTGCACTCGTACTTCGGCCGCGACGGCCGCGACGAGGCCGAAGAGCTGCTCGCGCGTCAGAGCGGCAACCGCGACAAGCCCCGCATCCTCGACGCGTTCAACGAGCCGATCGACACCTGGCTCGACTTCTTCATGTTCACGATGTTCACCGACCGCGACGGCAAGTCGCAGCTGCTGTCGCTCTCGGAGAGCTCGCTCGATCCGCTGTCGCGGACGACGCGGTTCATGCTGACCGAGGAAGCGCACCACATGTTCGTCGGGGAGACCGGGCATCGGCCGCATCATCGAGCGGACGTGCGAGCTGATGAAGCAGGCGGGGTTCTCCGAGGACGTCCGCCAGCTTGGCGGCATCGATCTGCCGACGCTGCAGAAGCACATCAACCTGTGGTTCTCGCTGAGCCTCGACCTGCACGGCAACGAGATCTCGACGAACGCCGCGTCCTACTTCGCCAACGGCCTGAAGGGACGGGCCGAGGAGGAGAAGTGGGAAGACCATCGCGTGACCGAGTCGCTCTACAAGCTCGCAGTCCGTGCGCGAGGGCGAGCCGGTCGACGGTCGAGATCCCGATGCGCAACGCGATGAACGAAGTGCTGCGCGACTGGTACGTCGGTGACTGCCAGGCCGGCGTGGATCGCTGGAACAAGATCCTCGAGCGTCACGGACTGTCGGACCGGCTGCGCCTGCCCGATCGCAAGTTCAACCGCGGCATCGGCCAGTTTGCGGGCACACACTTCGATCCCGATGGCCGGCTGCTGACAGACGAGGAATGGACGCGCCGCAAGCACGAATGGCTGCCGGTCGCCGGCCGACAAGGAGTTCCTCCTCTCGATCATGGACACGCCGATCTACGAGCCGGGCCGGTTCGCCAACTACATCGCGCCGCCGGCCCGCGGCATCAAGGGGAAGCCGGTCAACTTCGAGTACGTGCGAACCGAGGCCTGAGGCTCGTCGATGACTGCGAAGGTGCGCTCTCAGGTCGCGACGGGCGTTGCAGTCCTCACGCTCGACGAGCCGCCGGCGAACACGTACAGCTATGACATGATGCGCGAGCTCGACGCCGCGATCCTCGAGGCGCGGATGGACGCGTCGGTGCACGTGATCGTCCTCACCGGCGCCGGCGAGAAGTTCTTCTGCGCGGGCGCGACCATCGGCATGCTCAAGGAGGCCGACGCCCGAGTTCAAGTACTACTTCTGCCTTCACGCCAACGAGACGCTCAACCGGCTCGAGCAGACGCCGAAGCTCGTGATCGCCGCGCTGAACGGGCACACGGTCGGCGGCGGGCTCGAGATCGCGATGGCCGCCGATCTGCGCATTGCGCGGAAGGACGCGGGCAAGATCGGCCTGCCGGAAGTCGCGCTCGGCGTGCTGCCCGGCACCGGCGGAACGCAGCGGCTCGCGCGGCTCGTCGGCAAGGCTCGGCGATGAAGCTGATGATCATCGGGCCGCCTGCTGTCGATGGACGAGGCGGCCGCGCTCGGGCTCGTCACCGAGGTCTGGGATGCAGCGCGGCTCGCCGGCCGGCCGTTCGTCGACGCGGTCATCGATCTACGCGCGGTCGTTCGCGCCGCCGCACAAGGCGAGCCGCGCCGTCGGTCGCATCAAGCGCGCCGTGCAGTCGGGCGCGGAAGCCGGCATTCGGCGAGGGACTCGCGCTCGAGCGCGAGCTGCAGCAACTGCTCTTCGAGAGCGACGACGCAAGGGAAGGCATCGCGGCCAGTCTCGAGAAACGCAAACCGAAGTTTTCGGGATCGTAGCGCGCGACTTCAGTCGCGCGTCACCGCGTCGAGGAGAGATCGTGACCGAACTAGGTCGTAAACAGCTTCTCATCAACGGCGAGTGGCGCGATGCCGCCGGCGGCAGGACGATGCCGGTCGTCAATCCGGCGACCGAAGACGTCATCGCAGAAGTCGCCGCCGCCGGCGAAAGACGACGTGGACGCCGCGGCGTCGGCCGCGCGCGCCGCGCTCTCACGGGCCGTGGGGGAAGATGTCGGCCCGCGAGCGCGGCCGGCTGATCTGGAAGCTGGGCGAACGGCTGATCGAGCGGATCGACGAGATCGCGCGGCTCGAGACGCTGCACAACGGCAAGCCAATCACCGAATCGCGGCACATCGAGATGCCGATGGCCGCCGAGTGCCTTCAGTACTTCGCCGGCTGGGCGGACAAGATTCACGGCGAGACGATCCCGGTCAAGGGCAACGCCCTGGTCTACACGCTGCGCGAGCCGCTCGGCGTCGTCGCGGCGATCGTGCCCTGGAACTTCCCGCTGCTGCATCGCGATGTGGAAGGTCGCGCCGGCGCTCGCGACGGGCAACACCGTGATTCTCAAGCCGGCGAGTCAGACGCCGCTCACGGCGCTCGCGCTCGGCGAGCTCGCGCGCGAAGTCGGGCTTCCCGCCGGGCGTGCTGAACATCGTCACCGGGAGCGGCGCGACTGCCGGGCAGGCGCTCGTCGAGCATCCGGGCATCGACAAGATCGCGTTCACCGGCGACACGTCCACCGGCAAGCGGCATCATGCGCGGAGCGGCCGCCGATACGCTGAAGCACATCACGCTCGAGCTCGGCGGCAAGTCGCCGAACATCGTGTTTCCGGATGCCGACCTGGACGCGGCCGTTCGCGGCGCGACGGTCGGCATCTTCTACGGCAAGGGCGAGGTCTGCGCGGCGGGCTCGCGTCTGCTCGTCGACAAGTCCATCAAGGATCAGTTTCTCAGCAAGGTCGCCGAACGGACGAAGAAGATGGTGCCCGGCGATCCGCTGGACCCGAAGACGCGGCTGGGCGCGATCTCGTCGAAGGGGCAGCTCGAGCGCGTGCTGAACTACATCGACATCGCGAAGCGCGAGGGCGCGACGCTCGTGGCCGGCGGCAGCCGCGCGGACATCGGGACCGGCAAGGGCTACTTCATGCAGCCGACGGTGTTCGCCGACGTCACGCCGGAGATGACGATCGCGCGCGAGGAGATCTTCGGGCCCGTGCTGGCCGCGATCGAGTTCGCCGACGTCGACGAGGCGATCGCGCGCGCGAACGACTCGCCGTACGGCCTCGCCGCCGGCGTCTGGACGCGTGACGTCAAGAAGGCGCACTACGTCGCGTCGAAGCTCAAGGCCGGCACGGTCTGGGTGAACACCTACAACGTCTACGACACCGCGGCGCCGTTCGGCGGCTACAAGCAGAGCGGCTTCGGCCGCGAGATGAGCCTGCACGCGCTCGAGTACTACACGCAGCTGAAGACGGTCTGGGTGGATCTGAGCTAGACCTGAGCTAGACTCCGTTGCGATGTCCTCGCTCCTGTCCTGGCGGGCCGAATTTCCGATCCTCGACACGTGCACGTATCTGGTCAGCCACTCGCTCGGCGCGATGCCGCGGCGCACGCGTGACGTACCTCGCAGCAGTTCGCGGACGAGTGGGATCGCCGCGGCGTGCGCGCGTGGCACGAGGGCTGGTGGGAGATCGGGCGCGAGACCGGCGACCTGCTCGCGCCGATCCTCGGCGTGCGCGCCGGACACGATCACCATGCACCAGAACGCCACCGTCGCGCAGTCGATCGTCGGCGTCCTGCTGTGTCGTTCGACGGCGCGCGCCGCAAGATCGTCCTGCAGGATCTCGACTTTCCGACCAATCACTACCTGTTCGAGGGCTTCCGTCGCTACGGTGCGGAGATCGTTTACGTGCCGTCGGACGACGCGATTCGCGCGCCGATCGATCGGCTGGTCGACGCGATCGACGAACGAACGGCGCTGGTGCCGATGTCGCTCGTGCTGTTCCGCAGCGCGCTGCCTGCAGGACGTGCGGCCGGTCGTCGAGCGGCGCATCGGGTGGGCGCGCGCGTGATTCTCGACGTCTACCAGGGCGCCGGCACGGTGCCGATGGACCTCGCGGCGACTGGGCGTCGACTTCGCCGTCGGCGGCTCGGTGAAGTGGCTCTGCGGCGGGCCGGGCGCGGGCTACCTGTACGTCCGGCCGGACCTGGTGCGCGAGCTGCGGCCGTCGATCGTCGGGCTGGGCCGGGCACGCCGACGCCGTTCGGCTTCGAGACCGGCGCCATTCGCTATGCCGACGGCATCGAGCGCTTCCAGAGCGGCACGCCGAACGTGCCGGCGCTGTACTCGGCGCGGGCCGGCTACGAGATCGTCGCCGAGATCGGCGTGCGCGGCGATTCGCGCGCGCTCGCTGCAGCTGACGCGGCGGCTGATGGACGCGGCCGCGCGCGCGCGGCTGGCGGCTCAACACGCCGACCGCCGACGACGAGCGCGGCGGCTCGGTCGTCATCGACGTGCCCGACGGCGCCGCGCGTGACCGACGAGCTCCTGCGCGCGCAAGGTGATCGTCGACTACCGGCCGAACGCCGGCATCCGCCTCGCGCCGCACTTCTACAACACCGAGGAGGAAATCGATCGCGCCGTCGAGGCGATGGACGAGATCGTGACCGGTCAGGTGGCGCGGCGATGAGCGTCCGGACGGTGGCCGATGCTCGGCGCCGGCACGATGGGCCACGGCATCGCCCACGCGGCGGCGGCCGTCGGGCTATCGAGACGCGGCTCTACGACGTGTCCGAGACGCAGCTCGCGAAGGCGCGTGACCAGATCGACGGCGGTCTTCAAGAAGGCCGTCGAGCTCGGCAAGGCCGTCGGCGGCCGACGCCGACGCGGGCGTCGCGCGGCTGACCACGACGACCGACATCGCGACGGCGCTCGCGGGTGCGGACTTCGTGATCGAAGCGGCGCCCGAGCGGATCGACCTCAAGCTGGAGCTGTTCGCCGACATCGATCGCCACGCGCCGGCGTCGGCCGTCGTCACGACCAACACGTCGGCGCTCAGCATCACCGAGATGGCCGGCTCGCTCGCGAACCCGTCGCGCGTCGCCGGCATGCACTTCTTCAATCCCGTGCACAAGATGAAGCTCATCGAGATCGTCCGCGCGCTCGAGTCGAGCCCTGAGACGCTCGACGCCGTCGAGCACGTCGCGCGGCAGATGGGCAAGGAGACCGTGCTCGTGCGCGAGTCGCCCGGGTTCATCACGACGCGCGTCAACGCGTCGATCGGCAACGAAGCGTTCTACATGCTGATGGAAGGCGTCGCCTCGGCGCGCGACATCGACAAGGCGCTGAAGCTCGGCCTGAACCATCCGATGGGTCCGTTCGAGCTGGTCGATCTCGTCGGCCTCGACACGCGGCTGAGCATCCTCGAGTACCTGCACAGGAGCCTGGGCGAGAAGTACCGGCCGTGTCCGCTGCTCGCGCAGTACGTCAAGGCCGGGCGGCTGGGGAGGAAAGTGGGGCGAGGGTGTGTATGACTACTGATCCGAATCGGCGTGACTTCCTGAAAGACTGGCGCGGCCGCCGTGGCGGCGGCGGCCGTCGTGCGCGCGCGGCAGAGGCCGCGCCGCGCCGAACAGGCCGCGTACGGCGCGCACGTTTGCGGCGCCGCCGATCGAGACGGTGCGCATCGGCTACGTCGGCGTCGGCCTGCAGGGCGGCGCTCACGTGCGCAACCTGCTCAGGATTCCCGGCTGCCGCATCACCGCGGTCTGCGACATCCGGCCGGAGCGGACCGACTGGGCGACCAAGGCGATCACCGACGCCGGCCATCCGGCGCCGGCCGTGTACAACCGGGGTCCGCGCGACTTCGAGCGGCTCTGCGAGACGGAAGACCTCGATCTCGTCTACACCGCCACGCCGTGGGAATGGCACGTGCCGGTGATGCTGGCCGCCATGAAGAACGGCAAGCACGCTGCGACCGAAGTGCCCGCGGCGATGACGCTCGACGACTGCTGGGCGATGGTCGAGTCGGCCGAGAAGCACCGCAAGCACTGCGTGATGATGGAGAACTGCAACTACGACCGCATGGAGATGATGGTCTTCAACATGGTGCGGCAGGGCCTGTTCGGCGAGCTGCTGCACGCCGAGGGCGGCTACCTGCACGACCTGCGCGGGATCAAGTTCGAGAACCGCAACGAAGGGCTGTGGCGGCGCGCCTGGTCGTTGAAGCTCGACGGCAATCTCTATCCGACGCACGGTCTCGGTCCGATCGCGAACTGCCTCGACATCAATCGCGGCGACGGTTCGACTATCTCGTCTCGATGAGCGGGCCGTCGCGCGGTCTGCAGGACTGGGCGGCCGAGCATTTTCCGGCCGACGCGCCGGAGCGGCGGAGAAGTTCGTGCTCGGCGACGTCAACACGAGCCTGATCAAGACCGCGCAGCGGGCGCACCGATCATGGTCCAGCACTGCACGAACCTGCCGCGGCCGTACAGCCGCATCAACATCGTGCAGGGCACCAAGGGGCTGTTTCAGGGATATCCGAATCGCGCTGTACATCGAAGGACGCGGCAAGAACGATCAGTGGGTCAACGCGGCGGACGCTGCTCGCGGAGTTCGAGCACCCGCTCTGGAAGGAAATCGCCGAGCAGGCGGCCGGCGCCGGCCACGGCGGCATGGACTTCATCGAGGACTACCGGCTCATCAAGTGCCTGCGCGAGGGCAAGCCGACGGACATGAACGTGTACGACGCGGCGGCGCTCAGCGCCGTCGTCGAGTCAGAGCTGCCGGTCGGTCGCGAAGCGGGGCCAGCCGGTCGAATGTGCCGGACTTCACCCGCGGGCGGTGGCGCACGACGCCGCCGCTCGACATCGTCCACATGTGATGCGGCGTCCTGACGTCATCGACCGATTGGTCGATGCGGGCTTCGCGCCAGATGACGCTCTGAGCCGCGCGGCGCTCGTCGAGCAGGCCTTGACGTCATTCGAGCGGTCGCATGGCCGCCGGGCCCGCTGGGCCTGGTTCGTGCCGGGCCGGATCGAGGTCTTCGGAAAACACACGGACTACGCCGGCGGCCGGTCGCTCCTCGCCGCCGTGCCGCGCGGCTTCGCGGTCGTGGCGGGCCCGCGCCAGGACGGCGCGGTCTCGGCCGCCGATGCCCGATGGCAGGTCGCCATGGACGTGCGGCCGTCTGACGACGAGCGGACGTTTTCGGGCTGGGCCAACTACGTGGCGGTCGTCGCGCGGCGGCTCGCGAAGAATTTTCCTGACGCCGACCTCGGCACCGATGTGGTGTTCGCGAGCGATCTGCCGCGGGCGGCCGGGTTGAGCAGCTCGTCCGCGCTCGTCGTCGGCATCGCGTCGGCACTGATTCGCCGCGCCGGGCTGGCGGAGCGTTCGGACTGGAACGCGGAGCTGCCGTCCCGGCTCGAACTGGCCGGCTATCTCGGCGCCGTCGAGAACGGCCTGACGTTCGGCCGGCTCGAAGGCACGAGCGGCGTCGGCACGCACGGCGGAAGCGAAGACCACACGGCCATCCTCGCGTGCCGCGCCGGTCACGTGAGCGCCTACCGGTACGTGCCGGTGCGTCACGAAGGCGACGCGGCGATGCCCGACGCCCTGGCGATTTGTCGTGATGGCGAGTGGCATCGAGGCGGACAAGGCCGGGAGCGCGCTGGTCCGCTACAACCGCGCGTCGCTCGCCACTCGCGCGCTCGTCGACGTCTGGCGCTCGTCAGGGCGGCCGGCCGCGACGCTCGCGGCCGCGCTCGCCGACGGGCCCGGCGCAGCCGGCGAGCTCGAACAGTTGGTCCTGGCGCGAGCGCCCGCCGATGGCGACGTCTCGACAGGATCAGGTCCCGTGTTCACTGCGGACGAGCTCACGCGACGGCTGGCGCATTTCATCGCCGAGGATGCGCGCGTGCCACGCGCGTCTGCGGCCTTTCGCGACGCGGATGCCGCGTCGCTCGACACGCTGTCGGCCGCCTCCCAACGCGACGCCGAGATGCTGCTCGGCAATCAGATCGCCGAGACGTCGGCGCTTGCGAGGCTGGCGCGAGAGAATGGCGCCTTCGCGGCCAGCAGCTTCGGCGCAGGGTTCGGCGGGAGTGTCTGGGCGCTCGTCCACTCACACGAGACGCAGGCCTTCGGGGCACGCTGGCGCGCGCAGTATGAAGCCGCGTTTCCTGCGGTCGGTCAGGTGCAATCGTTCGTCGCGCAGCCGGCCCCTGCCACGACCGAGCTCGACATTACCGGATGACGATCGTACCGGTCAGCGTCGTCACATTCGGCATGTCGTGATCGTGGAACCCGCAGGTCCTCGGCTGGACGAAATTCTCGGTTTCACGCGACTGGTCGGGCTGCAGAAGTCCGACCTGGTTGATGGGCGGGCAGATGTCATGCTCGGGATGCGGATCGGACGTCATGTTGTGCGCGCGGTTGTCGTTGTTGACGAACCGCACGCGCTCGCCTTGTGAAATCTGAACATTCCTGGGGTTCGCGCCCTGCGCCGTGATGGTAATCGTCTGCACCACCGAGCCCGACGGCCCGCCCGGTGTGTTATTGCCCCCACAGGCGGACAGAGCCACGAGCAGGCAGGCGGAAAGAGCGACGGAAACCGGCCGGAAAAGGGTCACGTCGACGATCTTACCTGACCCCCTACTGAATCACGATCTGGCCCCTCAAGTTATTGCTGTTCGGATTGGCGTGGTCGTGGAAGCCGCAGGTCCGCGCATTCGGGAGAGCGTTCGTCATCTTGGGCTGACCGGGCTGCACCACGCCGACGGCATTGATCTCCTGGCAGTCCGTGTGCAGCGGATGCGGGTCCGACGTCATGTCATGCAGGGTGTTATGGTTGTTGATGAACGTGACGCTCTGTCCCCTGGTAATCGTCACCGAGCTTGGACTGACTGCGCCATTTGCGCCAATCGTGACCGTGGCGCCGCTGGGGCCGGGGGTGCCGATTGGGCCGGCCGGGTTGTCAGAACTGTCTTCGCCGCACGCGGCCATTGCCAGAAACAAAACACTCAGAGCTGCTCTTCGAATTGACATCGCGCCTTTCATGAGCCGGGAATCTACACAATAGCAAACCAGCCCCCGGAGGGAGCGAGGCTCGGGAGGCCGTGCGCGCGTGATCGTTCCGGCGTCCTCGGAACGGCACCGTAACCGAGGCACCGTCGGTCCCCCAATCGTCGCGCGCACCGCACCACCTCGCCCCCTCGAGAGGCTGCAGGGGACGGAAACCCGTCCCCCTTGCTCTACGCAAACCCGGTGCCGATGAGATTCGCGGCGGGGCAGAGTGAAGATGGGACGCGTCGTGCGATTTCCTTACGTGCGGCGAAAGCTCTTACGGGCGGCGTAAGCGTCAGTCGCCCGGCTCTTCCAGGCGGTGTTTCGCGAGGTAGTAACTGAGCGCGCGCTGGCTGATGCCCATCGCTTCGGCGGCGTCCTTCTTCACGCCGCGCGCGGCGTCGAGCGCACGGCGCACGGTCTCGCGCTCGGTCCACTCGAGGTTCTGCTTCAGGTTGAGCGAGGGCAGGCCGGCAGGCGCGGGGCCGTCGGCGCCGACGAGCACGACGTCACGGGCTTGTATCACCGGCAGCGGCGACAGCACGACGGCGCGCTCGACCGTGTTCTCGAGCTCGCGGACGTTGCCCGGCCAGGGCGCGTCGACCAGCACCGTCATCGCGTCGGGCGTGATGCCGTCGATCCGCTTGCCGGCGCGGCCGGCGTGCCGCCGGATGAAGTGCTCGACCAGCAGCGGAATGTCCTCGCGGCGATCGCGCAGCGGCGGCATGCCGATGGGAATGACGTTCAGGCGGTAGTAGAGATCCTCCTGGAACCTGCCATCCGCGACGAGCTGGCGGAGATCGCGATTGGTCGCGGCGATCACGCGCACGTCCACGACGAGCGTCCGCTCCGATCCGAGCGGCTCGAACTCGCGTTCCTGAAGCACGCGGAGCAGCTTCGCCTGCACGGACGGCGGCGATGGCGCCGATCTCGTCGAGGAAGATCGTGCCGCCGTCGGCGAGCGCGAACCGGCCCTTCTTGTTGGTCACGGCGCCGGTGAACGCGCCGCGGACGTGGCCGAAGAGCTCGGACTCGATCAGCGTCTCCGGCAGCGCCGCGCAGTTGACGCGCACGAGCGGCATCTCGCGCTGCGCGCTCCAGTCGTGAATCGCGCGCGCGACCAGCTCCTTGCCCGTGCCCGTCTCGCCGGTGATGAGCACCGTGCTTCGCGACTGCGCGACCAGCTTGGCCGTGCGCACCACCTCCTGGATCGCCCGGCTGCGCCCGACGATGCCGTAGTGGTCGAACTGCTCGTCGCGCTCGGTGATGAGGTAGTCGTGGTGCGTGCGCAGGCGCCCGTGCTCGATCGCGCGCCCGACCACGACGAGAAACTCGTCGATCTCGAACGGCTTCTGCAGGTAGTCGAGCGCGCCGAGCTTCATCGCCTCGATCGCGCTTTCGACCGTCGCGTGCGCCGTCATCATGAGGATCTGCGGCCGCTCGCCGCCGCCGGCGCCGGTCACCTCGCGGATCAGATCGAGCCCGCTCAGCTCGGGCATCAGGTTGTCGACGACCAGCAGGTCGAACGGGCGCTCGCCGATCACGTTCAGGGCGTCCCGCGGGCTGCCCGTCGCCGTCACTTCGTGGCCCTCGTCGTCGAGCGCCTGGCTCAGCGCCTGCCGGATCTTCGGCTCGTCGTCGACGAGCAGAATCGAGCCGCGTGTCATGCGCGTCCTGCCGCCCATCTCGATCCGTACCGTCGTCCCCACGTTGACCTGGCTGTCGATGGTGATCGCGCCGCCCAGTCCCTCGATGATGTTGCGCGCGATGGCGAGCCCCAGCCCGGACCCGGTCCGGCGCGTCGTGAAAAACGGCTCGAACACCTTCGCGGCAGATGTTCCGGCGCGATGCCGGCGCCGCGATCGACGATCTCGATCGCCCAGCGATCGGCCGCCAGCTTCGACACTCGAAGCCGAATCGGCGGTCCTGGAGGCCGGTCGCTCCGCGCCCGGACGCGCCTGCTGCGCGTTGCCGAGCACGTTGACCAGGACCGAGCGCAGCCGCTCGGCGTCGGTGACGACGGGCGCGCTCTGCAGCTCGGTCTGAACCGTCACCGGCACGTCGGCGGCGCTCCCGGACGCGGCCTGGGCGGCGTCGCGGCAGACTTCGATCAGATCGGCCGGCGCCAGCTCGAACGATATCGGCTTGGCGAAGTCGAGCACGTCCGTGACGACGCGATTCAGCCGCGTGACTTCCTCGTCGATGCTCCTGGCCGTCTCGGCCACTTCGGCTGACGGGTGGCGTCGCAGGTTGCGAACGGCCGACTTGATGATCATCAGCGGATTGCGAATCTCGTGCGCGATGACGGTGGACAGCCGGCCGAGCGACGACAGCCGCTCGCGCTGGGCGGCCTCGCGCTGGAAGCGATCGAGCGCGCCGGTGAGCTGTCCGAACGTCGCCGAGAGCAGGCGCGCATCCTCGTCGTCCCACGGGCCGTTCGGCGGGACCGTGCGCGCGAGGTCGCCCGTCGCGGCCATCTCGCGCATCGTCGCGGTGAGCGCGCGCAGCGGGCGCGTGACGGTGCGCGCGATGACGTAGCCGAGGAGCGTGGCGACGAGCACCGCAGCCAGTCCGGTGATGGCGATCTGCCAGCGAAGCGGCGGCAGGAACCGCAGATGCTCGGTTCGCGACCGCAGCACGATCGCGACCGGCTCGTCCGCTTCGCCGCTGGCGCCGAGCGGCTGCACGCGTCCGATGTACTCCTCGTCGCCGAGCCACTTCTCGAAGATGCCGGCCTGGGTGGCCGCCGAGGCCAGATCGGCGGCCGATCGTCCGTCGAGCGTCGACGCGACGATCCGCGTGCCGACCGCAAAGGCGATGTCGCTGTTCGTGCCGGCCTTGAATCGCTCGGCCGCGTTCCTGTCGAGGCTGAAGCCGACGAGCAGCGTGCCGAGCGGGGTCGGTCCCTCTTCCATCGGGATGGCGACCGCGTGGAGCACGCCGCGCGGAGAACGGCCAGAACGTCGTGCCATCGCGGCTCGTCCGGCACGCCGCGAAGATCTGACCGACGGTGGCCTCGTCGGGCCGGATGCGCCCGGCCTGGGCGAGCACCCGGCCGGTGCGGCCGACCACGACGAACAGGTCGGCGCCGACCTGGCGCTGGTAGTCCTCGGCGATCGGCTGCACCGTCGGCGGGTCGTCGGTCGAGGCGGCGGCCTTGAGCCGCGGCAGGTCGGCGATGAGCTTGCCCTTGACGACGAAGTCGGCGAACTGCGCTGCGCGACAGCTCGTCGACGAGCGAGGCCGCCTCGGTGAGGCCCGATCGCAGGTCGGTTTCGGCCTGCCGCGTCACCGAGACCGTCAGCCGCGTAGATCGCGACGCCCGTCGAGATGACCACCAGGAGCGCGCTCGCGAGGAAGATCCGATTGGTGAGCGACGAGAACAGGCTCATGACCCGTCGCGGCCGACCTGAAAGTCCGCCTCGACGACGTCACCGGCCCCGAGCGTCACGCGCCGTGGCTGCGCCTGTCCCAGCTCGCTCCAGACCGTGACCGTGTGCGACCCGGACGGCACATCGGCAATCGAGTACTGGCCGTCGGCGTCCGTCACCGCGAAGAACGGATGACTGAACACGAGGATGTAGGCGCTCATGTGCGAGTGAATGTCGCAGAAGACCGGCACGATGCCGGCCCGATCGAAGACGCACCGAGCCGCGTCTTGCCCGGCGTGTACCGGCCGAGATCGAACGGCACCGTGCGCGAGAGCGAGAACACGTTGTGAAACGTCGTGTCGTTGTTGGGAAAGTCGACGATCGTGCCGACCGTGATGGCGAGGACGCGCGGCACGAACTGCTCGCCGCGCTGGTCCATCCGGGCGCGGCCGGCGCGCAGGTCGTCGAACGCCTTCAGCCGCCGCCGCCTCGAGGTACACGACCGAGCGGCGTCGATCGACGGGATCGTGCCGGCGCGTCGACAAGTCGGTGACGGCTGGCCGCTCGCCCAGTCGCGGGGACGCCGCAACGACGACGCGGCCGCGGATCGTGCCGGTTTCGGAGGCCCGGGTCGACGTGGTGACGCTCGTCGGCGACCCGGCCGCCACGGCTCCCGCCAGAACGGCGGCCCAGAGCAGGCGCATCGGGGTCATCGATCAGAACCAGAAGAGGAGCTGGACGGCGGGGTAGCCGCGCTCGCGGACGCGGCCGCCGTCGCGCCAGTTGTGCTGCCAGCCGCCGCGCACCTCGAGGTGGCGTGACGCGCGGAACCCGACGACCGCCTCGACGCGCTCGACCGGCGCGTCCCACGACGTCGGGACGCCGGCGCTGCCCGTCACTCGACTGAAGCTGAGCCGATCGAACCGCGCCGCGATCTGCCAGCGCGGGTGCAGCCGATAGCGCGCCTCGACGAAGCCGCTCCAGGTCGGCAGCGACGTGGCCGGGTTCGGCTCGTTGACGAGCGGCAGCTGGAACACGGCGCGCAGCCACTCGCCGCGGATCAGCCACCGCTGAAGGCCGAATTCGAGATCGGCGCCGACGAGCGTCTGCGTCGAGACGCTGCGAAGCTTGGCGGGCACCAGGGCGAGGACGCTCTGCTCGATCCATTGCCCGCGCGCGCCCGACAGGCCGAGCGTCAACGCCGTCGGGCAGGTGCACGGCGATCCGGCCGGACCACTGCCGGCCGTCGTTCGTCTCGCGGACGACCGGCACGGCCGGCGATCCGAGCGTCCACGCGCCTGCCAGGCTCGAGCCGATCGTTTCGCCACGACGCTTCGACGCCGGTGTCCCAGTTGGACGAGGAGAAGAGCGGCATCCCGGGCGTGATCGCCTGCGATCCGAGCGGGTAGGAGGGGCGCCAGCCACGGCCACGCATCCGCAGCAGGTCGTCGATGGTGGTGGGCAGCGCATCCGGCCGCAGCGACGTCAGGTACTGATAGGCGAGCGGCAGGCCGATGACGGTGTTGTCGCGGCCGTAGGCTCGTCGCGCGAAGGCGCCGATGACCGGCGGAATCCGGCCGGCCTGGATGACGAGCCCGCCGTCGGTGAATGGGCGCCAGCGCACGTACCCGGCGGCGGCGTCGATGACGTCGGTGTCCTCGGTGCGGAGCTCGCCGATGAGCGACAGCGCGGGAATCATGCGCCACTCGCCGAAGAGCCGCACCCGCGCGATGCGCAGCGCGTTGTGCTCGTAGTCGGTGTAGTTGAAGAAGGCGTCGTCGTCGCGCGGGCCGAAGATGACCGAGATCTCGCCGCCGGCGCTCGCGCGGGCGCCCGTGGCGTACGGCTGATCGCGCGTCTGCGCGGCCGCAGCCGCCGGCAGGCCTGCCGCCAGGAGCGCGGCGAGAAACCGGATCCGGGCCCGCGCGAACATCCTGGTTCGCATCTTACCTCTCTCCGGCGAAGGCCGCCTTCGCAGGCCTCGGCGGGCCGGGCTGTTTTGGACCCCGTCACCGCATGTACAATGCCAAACGAGCCGAGGTTTCGGCCGACGGGTCCCGGCACGGCATCGTGCGGCCCGCCGCCGAGACTCGTGAGGAGAGAATGGCCTACGTCATCACCGAGCCCTGCATTGGCACCAAGGATTCAGCGCCTGCGTCGACGTCTGCCCGGTCGACTGCATTCATCCGCGCAAGGACGAGCCGGCGTTCGAGAGCGCCGAGATGCTGAACATCCATCCCGACGAGTGCATCGACTGCGGCGCCTGCGTGCCGGCGTGCCCGGTCGAGGCCATCTTCGCGCTCGACGAAGTGCCCGACAAGTGGAAGGACTACATCGGGAAGAACGCGGAGTTCTTCAAGAAGTAGTCAGGGCGAATCGTGCCCTGACATGCGTCGTACCTCGATTTCGATCGCGCGGCCTGGGCGCGGCTGCGTGCGGCGACGCCGCTGACGCTCGGCGAAGCCGATCTCGCCGAGCTGCAGGGCCTCAACGAGCGCGTCTCGCTCGACGGAAGTCGAGGCGATCTACCTGCCGCGTCTCGCGGCTGCTCAATCTGCACGTCGCGGCGACGCAGACGCTGCACAAGGCCAGCGACACGTTCCTCGGCGGCGCTGCCGCGCGCCGACGCCGTACGTCATCGGCATCGCCGGCAGCGTCGCCGTCGGCAAGAGCACGTTCGCGCGCATCCTGCGGGCGCTGCTCGCGCGCTGGCCGGCGCATCCGCGCGTCGACCTCGTGACGACCGACGGGTTCCTGCTGCCGAACCGCGTGCTCGAAGACGCGAGGGCTCCTGCAGCGCAAGGGCTTTCCCGAGAGCTACGACGTGCGGCGGCTCGTCGCAGTTCATGACGCGACGTCAAGGCCGGCGCAGGCCGCGGTGCGCGCGCCGGTGTATTCGCACCAGGCGTACGACATCGTGCCCGGCGAGTTCCAGGTCGTCGATCGGCCCGACATCGTGATCGTCGAGGGCCTGAACGTGCTGCAGACGGGCGACGGTCGCACGCGGCAGGCACGGCGCGGGTGTTCGTCTCGGACTTCTTCGACTTCTCGATCTACATCGACGCCGACGAGGCGGACATCGAGGCGCTGGTACGTCGCGCGGTTCCTGACGCTGCGCGAGACGGTCTTCCGCGACCCGACGTCGTACTTCCATCGCTACGCCGCGCTCACCGACGGCGAGGCGGTCGACGACCGCGCGCGAGATCTGGCGGACGATCAACGGCGTCAACCTGCGCGAGAACATCGAGCCGACGCGCGAGCGCGCCAGGCTCGTCCTCGAGAAGGGCGCCGATCACGCGGTGCGGCGTGTGCGATTGAGACGACTTTGACCAAGGTCGAAGGTTGTACCCAGTGACTTTCGACCTGGCCCTTTCACTTTTCACTTATGAGCAGGTTGTTTCTCGCCTGCAGCCGTGCGGCGCGCCGGGCTTCGGCGTCGCGGGCCTTCCGGTGTTCGTCCTCGGTCTCGAGCAGCAGGGGCGGAACCGGCACGCGGCCGCCGGCGCGATCGATCGCGACGAACGTCAGATAGGCGAGGCTCGTCTGCTTGCGCTCGCCCGTGAGCGTGCCCTCCGAGAACACCTCGACCTCGACTTCGAGCGACGTCGTGAACGCCGCCGTGACGCGGCGCCTGCAGGATGATCAGGTCGCCGACCTTGATCGGGTGCAGGAACTGCAGCCCGTCGACCGCGGCGGTCACGAGCAGGCTGCGCGTGTGCCGGTGACAGGCGATCGCGCCGGCGATGTCGATGAGGTGCATGACCGTGCCGCCGAGGATGAACCCGAGCGGGTTCGCGTCGTTCGGCAGCACGACCTGCACCATCTCGGTGAACGGAGTCGGCGGGACGTTTGGCGGCAGCCGGCGGTCAGAAGTCGTAGCCGATCCAGAACGAGAACTTCACCTTCCGGAATCGCGTCTGCAGTCGTACCGATCCAGCGGAACTCGCCTGCGGAACGCAGCGTCGGCGCGAAGAGCGCGTTCTTCCCAGTCGCGGTTGAACAGCGTCTTCCAGGACCAGTCGAAGTGCATCGGGAAGCCGAGCAGGAAGCTCTCGAGGCCGATGCCGTACGAGGCGCGGCCGTCGACGAGCCGGAAGCCGCTCGACGACGAGCGGCGGGCCGTAGACCGGCGCGACGTTGCCGAGGAAGTCGACGATCTCGTAGCCGATGAGCGGCGTGTAGAGCTCGTCGCCGCTGCTCGCCATGAACGTGAACGTGCTGGCCGTTGAAGCCGCGCGCCGCCGATGTTGGCGAAGAACGACGCCGCGCAGGCCGCCGAGGACGCCGATCGGCGTCAGCATCGCCTCGATCAGCGGGAAGCGCAGCTCGGCGTTGGCGAAGAAGCCCTTCTGGCCGATGAACTGCGAGGTACTCGTAGCCGCGCATCTCGGAGTTGCCGCCGAAGTAGATGAAGTCCGGGTTGCGGCCCCAGCTCTTGAAGCCCTTGAAGCGGACGGCGAACACGCCGTTGGCGACGCAGCCGCGATGTAGTGGCGCGCGTCGACGATCGATCGTCTGGCGCGAGAGCCAGCTGTCCGCCGAATCCCGGGCGACGCGTCGTAGCGAGAGCTTGAACGTGTTGCCGGCCACCGGGCCGAACTCGCGGAAGACCGTCGTCTCCTGCACGAAGCGAGATGCCGAGCGGCATCATGTGGCCGTTGCGGAAGAGCGGCTGGCCGTACTCGTCGACCTGGTACTGCTCGGCGAGCTGCTGCAGCGCGGGGTCGTGTAGTGCTCGCGACATGTGCATGTAGCCGCCGAACAGCTCGACGCGCGCGTAGCGGTTGAACGGGTAGATCCCGAAGGCGGTCCCGCCGCGCTGGCTCTGCACGGCCTCGGCGAGGTCGCGGTCGATGTACGGCGCGAGCGTCGGGTCGTAGAGGGCGCCCGAGTTCTGGCCGTAGTAGAACTGATCCTGCGAGAAGCCCTGCAGCGCGTACTGCAGCCGGCGCTCGATGTTCGACGTACGTGAACGCCGTCGTCCGGTACTGCGACGACCGACTGCGCGTAGAAGCTGATCTGCTTGTCGCCGAGCACGTCGGTGAACGTGATCTGCGTGTTGCCGTAGAAGTTGCCGCCGCTCGTCACGCCGAGGCCGACCGGCGGCCGGCCCGCCAGGCTCATCTTCTCGAACGCGCCCTTCTTGTGGATGTTGTCGCGCACGAGCGTGTGGCTGAGCGGCGGCGTGAAGTCGATGATCGGGCCCGGCGATGCCGAAGTCGCTCGACGCGACCGTCGCGATCGGCTTGTCGCCCGTGATCGATGTGGATGCCGTTCTCGCCCTTGTAGTACGAGACGAACGCGACGCGCAGGCGCCGCCGCGAGCGTGAGCACGACCGGCGAGACGTTGCCGGTCACCGTGTCCGTCCACTGCCGCAGCTCGCCGGTGCGCGAGGTCGAGCGTCCAGACGTTCGGGATGTTCGCGTTGCGCGCGACCTCGGGCGGGATCGGCACGTTCGGGTCGATCGCCGTCGACGTGAACACGATCGTGTCGTCGTCGATAGAACTTCGCGCCGGTGTCGTCGTGCGTGCCGAACGTCAGCTGCTTCTTCTGGCCGGTCGCGAGGTCGAGCGGAACAGCTTGTCGTTGCCGCTGACGCGCGCGGTGTAGACGATGCGTCTTGCCGTCGGGCGAGAACGTCGGCGCGTAGTCGGCGAACGCGTCCTTCGTGACGTTCGTGAGCTCGCCCCGTCGTCGAGGTCGACGGTGTAGATGTCGCGCGACCGCCGCCCTGCAGCGCCGAGAACGCGACCGTCTTGCCGTCCGGGCTGAAGGCCGGCGACTCCGGGCCGTCGAGCGCCTTCAGCTCGAGGCGCCGCATCGATCTTGCCCGTGACGACGTTCTGGATGATGAGCGTCTTGTTCTTCTCGGTGCGCGCGAAGTACGCGATGCGGTCGCCGATCGGCGCCCACGCGATCCACGGCACGAGGTTGCCGCGCAGGCCGCCGGCCGTCGCGATGTACTCGAAGCCGCGGTCCTTGTCGAAGCCCTTCGTCAGGTTGCGGATGACCTGGCCGTCCCTGCGCCGAGATCAGGATGATGTCCAGCTCCTGGTCGCGGCGGTTGCCGACGACGGCCGCGAGCATGTCGCCGATCGGCGACGGCTCGATCGAGAGCACCGCGACGTACGGCGTCCGCTCCGGGTTCGGCGCGAGGTTGCGGCCGTAGTCGGCCGGCCGCTCCTTGTCGCGGAACGGCTTGAACCGCTCCTTCAGGTACCGATCGAACTGCTCGTCGAACTCCTCGGGCTTGAGCTTGAGCGCCTCCTCGTACGCGCTCTCGCCGCCGCCGATCACGCTCTTGCGCAGCGAGAACAGGAACTGCCGCAGGCCTTCCTTGCCCCAGCGCGCCTCGATGAACTCGAACGTCGCGTGGCCGAGCGAGTAGGGCAGCCGGCCCGACAGCGGCTGCGTCTCGAACTCGCTCATCTTCGGCACGTTGTCGGTGAGCGCCGCGTCGCGCACCTGCATCAGGTCGAGCACGTTCCAGTAGCCCGCCATGTAGTTGGCGAGGCCCTCGTCCACCCACAGCGGCAGGCCGCGCCCATGATGCCGCGCGGGATGATGTCGAACTCGAAGACGTGCGTCAGCTCGTGCGTGATCAGCCGGTAGAGCTGGTCGGGCGGCTCGTCGATCGGCAGCACCATCCGGTTGCGCTCGGGCTCGGCGAACGCCAGCACGCCTTCGGGCAGCTCGCCGCCGGCGATGTTCTTCTTCTGGAACTCGCTCTGCGTCTTGAAGAGGATCGAGCGGGACGCGGTCCGCGCAGGTCGTGCTTCAGCTCGGCGCTGATGCGCTGGTAGGCGCTCTCCGCGTACGACGCGATGCGCTCGAGGTGCGGCTCGAGCGACGGGTAGTAGAAGATCTCGAAGTGGTCCGTCTTGTAGATGTGCCACTCGAACTTGTCGTAGTCGGACGCGGTTCTTGCCGAAGTACGGCACGAACGGCGTCTGCGCGTCGACCGGCGCCGGGCGCGAGCGCCGCCACGGCGAACGCCAGACTGCCGAGGAGCAGCGTGAACATGCGCGAGCGGCGCATCCGCATAAGATCACCTCAAGGCAATACCGAACGACGCCGATCGGGCCGTAGCCAGAAATCTTACACCCCTCCGGGCCCTCGGACACACCCCAGCAAAGTGTGTGCCCTCGCGCCGGGCGCGGAAAACACGCCGTGCTCGCACGACTGTCACACCGTCTCTGGAGGACACCGCGACGCTTGCAGATGCCACGACCACGGGACGTCTGTAGTAATGTGGTGGGGGCAGGAGGGCGGAAGATCATGAACGGTCGGCGGTCGACGGGGTGGGGGTGGCCGGTCCTGCTCGTGCTGGCGGGCGCCCTGGCCTCGGCCTGCGGCCGGGAGCCCGATATCGCGTCCACGCCCGGCGGCGAGAACGAGCTCGCGCGCCTCGATTTCACCCTGAAAGACATGAACGGTCAGGACGTCCGCCTCGCGGACTTCAAGGGCCGCCCGCTCCTCGTCAACTTCTGGGCGACCTGGTGCGGGCCGTGCAAGCACGAGATCCCGGCCTTCGTCGAGCTCGTCGAGAAGTACAAGGCGCAGAAGTTCACGGTGCTCGGGATCTCGACCGACGACCGGGCCGAAGATCTTCGCCCGTTCGCGGCCGACTACAAGATGAACTACCCGGTGCTCGTCGGCCTGGGCCACGACGAGGTGCTCGAGCGCGTACGAGGCCGTGTTCGCCATTCCCGTGACGCTGGTTCATCCGGCCGGACGGCACGGTCTTTCTCAAGCATCCAGGGTCCGGCGACCAGGGAGTGGTTCGAGAAGCAGGTCAAGGCGCTCCTGACGCTTCCGGAGGCGGAATGAGCCAATCGGATCTGAAAGCGCGCCTCGCGTGCGGTTGCGAGGTCGGATTCCGCGACGGCGTCGAAGGCAGCCCGGTGACTGTGGTCATTCAACGCAAAGCGGAAGCGTGTCGCACGCCGAGTCATGTCGGGGGCCTGCCGGTCTTCGATCATCGCGAGGCGCTGCGGCCGCCGACGCGCCTCCCTCCGCCCGTTCAGCCCGACTTCGAGGAAAGTTAGCACCACAAAAGCTGACACCACGAAGGACACGAAGGGCACGAAGGACTACCTTGGATTCTCCTTCGTGTTGATCGTGGCCTTTGTACCCGTCGTACCCGTCGTGCCCCGTCCCGCCTGTTGTAGCGCGCGCCGCAGCACGAACTCGATCTGCCCGTTCAGGCTGCGCAGATCGTCGTCCGCCCAGCGCTGCAGCGCGTCGAGCACGTCGCGGTCGATCCGAAGGAGAAATGGCTTGCGTCCGCCATGCGGCCAGAGCCACGCGCCCACGGCCGTTACTGGTAGATCGTCCCGGTGTTGACGACCGGCTGCGTGTTGCGGTCGCCGCAGAGCACGACGAGCAGGTTGCTCACCATCGCCGCCTTGCGCTCGTTGTCGAGCGTGACGATCTCCCGCTGCGAGAGCAGGTCGAGCGCCATCTCGACCATGCCGACCGCGCCCTCGACGATGCGCTGACGCGCCGCGATGATCGCGCCGGCCTGCTGGCGCTGCAGCATCGCGGCGGCGATTTCCGGCGCGTAGGCGAGGTGGTTGATGCGCGCCTCGAGCACCTCGACGCCCGCCTTGGCCAGCCGATCCTGCACTTCGGTCTTGAGCTGGTCGGCAACCTCGGCCGTGTTGCCGCGCAGCGACATCTGTCCCTCGACGTACGCGTCGTACGGATAGTGCGTCGCCAGGTTGCGGACCGCGGCTTCGGTCTGCACCTTGACGTAGTGCTCGTAGTTGTCGACCTCGAACAGTGCCTCGGCCGTCTCGACGACGCGCCAGACGACGACGGCGGCGATTTCGATCGGGTTGCCTTCGAGATCGTTCACCTTGATCTTCGTGCTCTCGAAGTTGCGAATGCGTAGCGAGATGCGCTTCTTGCTGAGCAGGGGATTGGCCCAGTGAAACCCGTCGCTCTTGACGCTGCCCGTGTACTTGCCGAAGAGCGTCAGCACCCGCGCCTCGTTGGGATTGACGACGAAGAAGCCAGCAAAGAGGAGGACGAGCACGGCGATGAGCAGGATCCACGCGATCATCACCGGGGGAGCGTCTTCTCGCGTGGCCGACTGCACGAGCAGCCAGAGAGTCGCCGCCATCGCGCCGATCAAGACAGGGAGCACGAGCCAGCCGGACAGGGTGGACCGAGTGTGTTCGCGGATCATTGGGGACGCCTCCAGAAGCGTGATTTCATAATGATATCATTATGCTATCATACTGTCAAGGAGGTTGCCAGTGCCCAGTGCTAGTGCCTGGTGCCAGTGCCGGTTCTTATGCGAATGTCGGCAACGAGCGGTAAGTGATCCGACGCGACCAGCGCCCGGCGTGAGCGGGGCAGTTCGACGCGGCGGACGTCGATGTCGCCCTCGAAGTAGATGTGATCCAGATGCAGGAACGGGAAGAATCCCGGGATAGGTGCGGCGTCGCCGCAGGTGCGGATAGAGATCGATGCTCTTCAGTCGTTCGGCGAGGAGGTCCGAGACGAAGCCGCGGCCCCATTCGTTGAAGTCGCCCAGCACGAGCTTCGGCCCTGGATACGGCGGTCGTGCACCCACGCCGCGAGCCGCGGCGCCTGGTAGCGGCGCTCGAGGAGCGCGGTGCCGAGGTGCACGTTGTAGACCTGCAGCGGCAGCCCGGGCCGAGCTCGATCGCGACGCGCTGGCTGTTGCGCGGCTCGCAGGTCTTCCACGACAGGTCGAGCTCGGCGTGATCGCGAATGGGATAGCCGGCTGAGCACGACGTTGCCGAACTGATGCCGCCGGTACTCGCGCGTCGGGGCCATCACCCAGCCCATGCCGAGCGCCGCGCCGATCTCCTCGGCATGCCCCGGTCCGGTCAGGCCGGGTCCGACGACCTCCTGCAGCGCGACGATGTCGGCGTCGATCGTCGGCCAGCACGGCGGCGATGCGCTCCGGCCGCGTGCGCCGATCGAGCCCGCGCGACGCGATGGATGTTGTAGGTGACGACGCGGACATCGATCCAGTCGCGCGACATCTGATTATCATAGTGGTCGAAAAGCTTGGAAGTCCTGCCTGGGCAGCGGGCGGAGCGAACGAGCGTAGCGAGTGAGCCGCCGGAGCGGAGTGGGGCGCTGGGGCCCCCGCGAGCGACGGCGTGAGGGGGTCCGGGGGACGAAGTCCCCTGGCTAATAAAGTGTCAAAGCTGAGAACAGAATTCGAAGTGAACTGTCCGTGCTGTCAATCGACGCTCGTGATCGACGAGGGCCTCCGCCGCGTCGTCCGTCACGTCGAGCCCGAGCGCGCCGACAAGCCGAAGCTGGACGAGGCGCACCAGATCCTTGCCGAAGCGAAGGCCCGTCGCGACGCGCTGTTCGAGCAGTCCGTCCAGTCGGAGAAGACGCGCGGCGACGCGCTGTCGAAGCGATTCGAGGAAGCGCTGAAGCAGGCCAAGGACGAACCGATCACGAAGCCGGAGCGGGACTTCGATCTCGACTAGGGGGTCAGAGCTGTTTTCCACAGTTTTGGCCGATTTGGTGCCAGAGCTCGAGCCCCGAGCTCTGGCACCCATCGACGCAAAACTGTGGAAAACAGCTCTGACCCCCTAACGAAACTCCGCAGGTATCGGCGTCCACGCGCGCCGGTCGTACCAGTCCACGGGCTTGCGATCCGGGTGGGCCTTCTTGAACGCGCGGTAGCGCTTGCGGAGACGGTCAACGCGCGGCTTCGATGGGCGTGATCGTGCCGGTGCGGGATCTCGAAGAGCAGCCGCTCGACCTTCCACACGTTGTTCGTCGACGAGCCGCCAGTCGTAGTCGCCGAGCACCCGTAGATCGACCGCGCCGTACGCCTTTGACGCAGCCGGTGAGATCGACGTACGGATCGAAGTAGCTGAGCGCCAGATGGCGCAGCGTGCGGAAGACGGGCCGGCGGCCGTGCAGGCCGGGATCGCGCGAGCGGGCGACCGAGCCCCAGCGGCCGCGCGCGCGGTAGACGAAGATGACGTGATCGAGCCCGTCGATCGACTCGAGGCTCATGACGCGCGGCGGATAGCCGTGCTGCTCGAGGATGACCGCGCGAGATCGCCGCCTCGAGGCAGTTCGCCGTGTGGTGGCGGACGACGCCGCGGAACGATCGCAGCGTCGCCGGGTCGGGTGGCGGCTCGGTGTTGTACGGCAGCCGGTTCAGAAAGCGCTGGACGGCGGCGGGCGTCCTGAGCGCGCGAATGATTCGCCGCTCGCTCGCGCGTGAAGAGTGAGAGCGGTGGACGAGGCCCGCTCACGAACGCCGGGCGCGTGCGAAGGTCGGCGAGGACGGCGCCGGCGTCCACTCGTTGCCCGAGTAGATCTTCAGCACGCGGCCGTCGGCGCCGATGAGATACGTCCGGAGGTTGTGCGTGATCTCGCCCGGCGTCTCGGGCGATCGAATCAGCCCGACGCCGAAGCGCGCCGCGAACTTCTCGACCGTCGCGCGATCGCCCGTGAGGAACGTCCACACCGCCGGATCGGCCTTGAATCGCGCGGCGTGCTTCGCCAGCACCGCCGGCGTGTCGCGTTCTGGATCGAATGAGATCGACACGAGCTTCACCCGCCCTTTGAGCGCCCGTCCTCCGCGATGCCGCGCTGAATCGTCGCGAAGTTCTGATCCATGAGCGGGCAGAACGTCGGCAGCGGGCAGCTCGTGTAGATGAACGTCACGAGCGTCGGCGTGCCCTTCCACTCGGAGAACGAACGGCGCTTGTCGTGCTGATCGATGAACGCCGCGTCGGGGACCGGATCGCCGACGTCGAGGACGCCCGCGGCCAGCGCCACTTCGGACGCGCTCGGCAGCGGCGCGATGCCCGTGCGTTCGAGCACCACCAGCCGCACACCCGAGTCACGAATCTCGAGCGTGCCCGTGACGAGCTCGCCGGGCGTCCGGCCGTCCAGCATCGCCGGCGACGCGACCGCAAAGCTCATCGTCATCGCCGGCATCAGGTGCTCGATGTCGCCGTGCTTGATGGTGACTTCCTGCCGCTCGGTGTTGACGGCGAGGATCTGGCCGGCGAGGGCGTACTGCCGTGGCGGATTCTCGCGGCTGCAACCGATCGCGAGAAGCGCGACGGAGGCGGCCAGCAGGGCGTACTTCGATCGATCGATCGATGCGTACTTCGATCGATTTACGTGACGACCCATCCGTCCTTCAGCTCGATGACGCGCGACCCGTACGACGCGTTCGTCTCCGAGTGCGTGACCTGGACGATCGTCGTGCCGGTGTCGTTCAGCCGCTTGAAGAGCTCCATGATCTCGCGGCCCTGGCTCGAGTGCAGGTTGCCGGTCGGCTCGTCCGCGAGAATCACCTTCGGATTGGCGATGACGGCGCGCGCGACGGCGACGAGCTGCTGCTGGCCGCCCGAGAGCTGATTCGGATACAGGTCCTTCTTGCCGACGATGCTGAAGCGGTCGAGGATGTCGCACACCATGCTGTCGCGCTCCGACTTCTTGATGTCGCGATACGACAGCGGCACGTCGAGGTTCTCGTACACCGTCAGATGATCGAGCAGGTGATAGCTCTGGAACACGAAGCCGATGTGCTGCTTGTGCAGCCGCGCGCGATCCTTGGGGCTCAGCCGATGCACGGGCTGACCCGCGAAGTAGTAGTCGCCCGTCCACGCGCTGTCGTGCATGCCGACGATGTGGAGCAGCGTCGACTTGCCGGCGCCGGACGGCCCCATGATCGACACGAACTCGCCGTCCTTGATGTCGAGCGTGATGCGGCGAAGCACCCACGTACGGCTCGCGCCGTGCGCGTACGACTTCTCGAGATTTCGCAGCGAGACGAGCGCCTCGGTGGGCGTCGTTTCGACTTCTGCGGGGAGCGACTGGCTGGTGCGGGAAAACAACGCCATCGGGGGCCTCAGTGCTTCGATTGTAAGTCGAAAAAGACTCCGGGTGTCTGACGCCCGGAGTAGCCAGACACCCGGAGTCTTCTGTCCGGTTCGGGACGGCCGCCGGGAGGCGGCGCTACTCGCCGGGAGCGCACAGCCGTTCGCCGGAAGCCGCAGGACGGGGCCGCGCCGGGTCCGTATTCTCGGTTGAGTAGAACGGAGCACACCGTGAAGCGAACACACCGATGGTTGGTAGTCGTGGCAGTGGTTGGGGCGGCGGCAGGCGCCGCGGCAGCCGGCTTGTTCTGGCTGGTGCTCACCCGTCCGGTGGCCATCGCTGAGGTAATCGCCCGTGCGTTGTGAGAGGCTACGAGTGGCACTGACGCCTGAAGGGCGGTCTTGACATGGCCAGACCCTCCAACACCGTTCGCGTGACACCCCAGGTCATCCTGGGTCTCGCCATTGTCTTCTTTGGTCTCGCGCTCACCGCCGACAACGCCGGGTGGGCCGATGCGCAGTCCATTCTTCGACTCTGGCCGCTCGGCGTGATGGCCTTCGGGCTGGCGAAGTTCTTACAGAGCTCCTCGAGCTCCGGACGGACGTTTGCCGGCATCATCACGGTGGTCGGGGCCGCGATGACGGTCGAACACCTCTTCGACGTGCGAATCCGCGTGTGGGACTGGTGGCCGCTCGCCATCGTGGCGATGGGCCTGGTGATCGTCTCGAAGGCGTTCGGACGCGATCGCGGCTGCGTGCGGCCCCGATCCAAGCCGCCCCGCGACGTGGCGTCTTCTGATCCGTTCTTCGGGACGCCGCTCGGCGTGCCGTCGGTTGGCGACACCCCGACGGCCGGCGACGATCTGACACGTGACGACATGCCCGAGGTTGGCGCCGCGCCGGTGCCCGGCGTCGCGCCGCTTCGGTCAGGCACGTCGGATTCGGAGATCTCCGAGTTCGCGATCTGGTCCGGCACGCAGCGCCGCGTCGCGTCGCCGAACTTCCGGCGTGGCGACCTCACGGCGATCATGGGCGGCATCGAAGTGGACCTGCGGCAGGCGTGACCGCTGGCGGCGAGAAGCGGTGATCGACGTGTTCGTCGATGTGGGGCGGCATCGAGATCACGGTGCCGCCGGACTGGGCCGTGTCGAATCAGGTGACGGCCATCATGGGCGGCGCCGAGGACAAGAGCACGGGCACGCAGGCGGCGAAGAACCGGCTGGTCGTCCGCGGATTCGTGCATCATGGGCGGCGTCGAGATCAAGACGTAGCCGCGCCGTGCATCCGATCCTCGGCCGACCGGCTGCGGCTGCGGCTGCACCTCGTCGCGTGGGCGCTGGTCGGGCGCGATGCTCGGCCTGCTCGTTCGCGTCGTGCTCGGCGTGCCGCTGGCCGAGGCGATGCTGTTCGGCTGCCGCTGGGCCTCGTCGCCGCGCCGATCTCGCTCTCGGCCTGGTACCTCTGCCGCGCGATGCCGCTCGCGCGCACGAGCGCGCTCCGGCGTCGGCGATCACGGCGCTCGCCGCGGCGCGTCGTCACGGCGTCGCTCTGGGCGGGGCTCGGCCGGCTCTGGTGGCGAGCGCTCGAGCGCGCCTCGGGTTCGAGATGCCCGGCGCAGATGCCGGCGCGCTGTTCGCGCTGCTGCTCGGGCTCGGCGCGCTCGGCTATCTGCTCGTCGGTGACGGTGCACTACGTGCTGCAGGCGTCCGAGGAGTCGGCGGCGGCGGAGCGGCGCGCGCTCGAGTCGCAGATCGCGCAGCGCGAGGCCGAGCTGCGCGCGCTGCGCGCGCAGGTCGATCCGCACTTTCTCTTCAACAGCCTGAACTCGATCGCCGGGCTGATCGCGCGCCGATCCGCGAGAAGGCGCGGCTGATGTGCCAGCTGCTCGGCGACTTCCTGCGCGACAGCCTGACGCTCGGCGGGGCGACGCGCGATTCCGCTCGGCCGCGAGGTCGCGCTCGCCGAGCAGTACCTGGACGATCGAACAGGTGCGGTTCGGCGCGCGGCTCGGCGGTGACGGCCGTGGTGTCGGCGCGACGCCGGCGACGTGCCGGTGCCGCCGCTGATCCTGCAGCCGCTCGTCGAGAACGCCGTGCGGCACGGCATCGCGACGCGGCTCGAGGGCGGCGTCATCGAGATCGAGGCGAGCCGGGCCGGCGAGCGCGCGGTGATCGTGGTGACGCAATCCGCGCGACGCGGACGGCAGCCGGCGCGGCACCGGGTTCGGTCTGGACATCGTGCGGCGGCGGCTGGCGGCGTCGTTCGGCGACCGCGCGGCGCTGGCGATCGAGCCGGCCGCCGAGGCGTACCGCGTCTCGGTCACGATGCCGGTGGAGGAGCTGGCCGCATGAGTGGCGACCGACGCGCGTCTGCGGGTCGTGATCGTGGACGACGAGGAGCCGGCGCGGCTGGCGCTGCGCGAGGCGCTTGGCGGCGCTCGACGACGTCGAGATCGTCGGCGAGTGCGCGAACGGCTTCGAGGCGGTCAAGGTCGTGGGCGAGGCGCGCCCGATCTGCTGCTGCTCGACGTGCAGATGCCGAAGCTCGACGGCTTCGAAGTGCTCGAGCTCGTCGGGCGCGGACGTGCCGGTCGTCTTCGTCACGGCGTACGACGAGTTCGCGCTGCGCGCGTTCGAGGTGCACGCGGTCGACTACCTGCTGAAGCCGTTCACGCAGGAGCGGCTCGAAGAGGCGCTGGCGCGCGCGCGCGGGCGGCCGGGCGCGCCCAGGCCGGCGCCGGCGGCGCTGCGGGCGAGCGCGCGGCCGCCGGCGCGCCGCTCGAGCGCGTCGTCATCCGCGACGGCGCGCAGGTGCACGTCGTGCCGGTGGAGAAGATCGACTACGTCGAGGCGCAGGACGACTACGTCGGCGTTCCGCACGGGCGGCAAGATCGCTGCTCAAGGAGCAGACGCTCGGCGATCTGGAAGGGCAGCTCGACCCGCGGCGGTTCGTGCGCATTCACCGGTCGTATCTGCTGAACATCGAGCGGCTCGCGCGCGTCGAGCTGTACGCGAAGGACAGCCGCATCGCGATCCTGGCCGACGGCACGAAGCTGCCGGTCAGCCGCGTCGGGGTATCAGCGACTTGCAGCAGCTGCTTGTAAGGGGGTCAGAGCTGTTTTCCACAGATTTGCGTGGACTGGTGCCAGAGCTCGGCGAGTTTTGGAGCCGAGCTCCGGCACTGCTGAGGGCAAATCTGTGGAAACAGCTCTGACCCCCTCTTGACGTCAATTAACTAAATGGTTAGTATCACGCCATGCCCGATGCGGCGCGGCCCGGCACCCGCGGAGCGGCTCGTCGCCGCCGCCGCGGCCGAGTTCGCCGCGCGCGGGTTCGACGGCGCCAAGGTCGACCGCATCGCCGCGCGCGCGCGCGTCAACAAGGCGATGCTCTACTACCACTTCCAGAGCAAGGCCGCCCTCTATCGCGAGATCCTGCGCGACCTGTTCGGCGCGCGTCGCCGCCGCCGTCGAGGCCGGGCGCCGCCGGCGGCGCGCCCGACGACCAGATCCGGCGCTTCGTCGAGCGCCGTCGCGCGCGAAGCCGTCGCGCGGCCGCACTTTCCGGCCATCTGGCTGCGCGAGATCGCCGAGGGCGGCCGCCATCTCGACGCGCACGATCATCGGCGAGATGCGGCGCGTCATCGAGACGCTCGGCGCGATCCTCGCGCGACGGCCGGGCGACGGGCGTGTTCGGCGACGCCCATCCGTTCGTCACGCAGATCGGCATCGTCGCGCCGCTGCTGCTGTTCGTCGGCGTCGGCGCCGCTCCGCGAGCGCTTCAGCGCACCTGCTGTCCGACGCCATCGCGTCGCCGCCCGCTCGGACGCCGTCGTCGCGCACGTGCAGGCGGCGACGCTCGCGGTGCTCGACCGCCGATCGGCCGCCGCACGCCTCAATCCATCAAGGAGACGTCGCGCATGAGCCGTCCGCGGTGACGTCGTCGCCTGTCTTGCTGGTCGCTGTCGGCCGCCGGCGCCTGCGGCGCGAGCGGCGCCGCAGGGCGCGCCGCGCGCGAGCGGCTACGTCGAGGCGACCGAGGTGCGCGTCGCGTCGAAGAGTGCCGGGCCGGGTCGAGACGGTCGCAGGTCGCCGAAGGGCGCGCGTGTCGCCGCCGGCGCCACGCTCGTGCACGATCGCGACCACGCGAGATCGACCTCGCGCTCGCACGCGCGCAGCCGAGCGCGCGCAGGCGGTCGCGCAGCTGCGCGCTGCTCGCAGGCCGGCGCGCGGCCGGAGGACATCCGTCAGGCCGAGGCGCAGGTCGCGGCGGCGCGTCGCCGAGCAGCAGGCCGCCGAGGCCGAGCTGGCCGCCGCACGCGCCGACGAAGCGCGATTCGAGCAGCTGCTGCGCAACCGCGCCGGCTCGCAGAAGCAGCGCGACGATGCGGTGGCGCGGCGGCGAGCTGGCCGAGGCGCGAGTGAAGGCCGCCGCCGATCGGGTGCAGGCCGCGGCGGCCGGCGCTCGAGCGGCTCAAGGCCGGCGCGCGGCCGGAGGAGATCGCGGCGGCGCGCGCGCGCGTGGCCGCCGTCGACGCCCAGATCGCCGCGCTCGAGCACGACCGCGCAGAGACGACGATCGTCGCGCCGCTCGCCGGCATCGTGGCGTCGCGGCTCGTCGAGCCGGGCGAGCTCGTGGCGGCCGGCGCGCCGCTCGTCGCTCCTCGTCGATCTCGATCACGCGTGGGCGAACGTCTACGTCGAAGAGCCGCTCGTGCCCAGCGCTGCGAATCGATCAGGCGGCGACGGTCGTGACCGACGCGGGCGATCGGCTGCCGGGACGCATCGCGTTCATCGCGCCGCGCGCCGAGTTCACGCCGCGCAACGTGCAGACGGCCGCACGAGCGCGCCAAGCTCGTGTATCGCGTCAAGGTCGCCGTCGACAACGCGCAGGGGCATTCTGAAGCCGGGCATGCCGGTCGAAGTCGAGCTCGCGCCGGCCGCCCGGTGAGTGGGACGCGCATGAGCGAGCCCGATCTGGTCATCGACGTCGCGGCCGTGCGGAAGACGTTCGGCGCGGCACGTCGCCGTGGACGGCGTGATCGTTCGACGTTCGGCGCGGCGAGATGTTCGGCGTCATCGGTCCGGACGGCGCCGGCAAGACGACGACGCTGCGGCTCGATCTGCGGGCTGCTCGCGCCCGACGCGCGGCACGGTTCGCCTCTTCGGCGCCGATCCGTTCCGCGACGCACCGCGACGGCGACGGCGGCGATCGGCTACGTCTCGCAGCGGTTCAGCCTCTACGGCGATCTGTCGATCGACGAGAACATCGAGTTCTTCGCGCGCGATCCACGGCGTCCGCGACTTCGCGCCGCGCCGCACGCGGCTGCTCGCGCTGACCGGACTCGAGCCGTTCCGCGCGCCGGCTGGCCGAGCGGCTGTCCGGCGGCATGAAGCAGAAGCTCGCGCTCGCCTGCACGCTCGTGCACGAGCCGCCGATCCTCGTGCTCGACGAGCCGACGACCGGCGTCGATCCGGTCTCGCGCCGCGAGTTCTGGAAGCTGCTGGCCGAGTTCCTCGGCGCAGGGTCTGACGATTCGTGCTGGCGACGCCGTACCTCGACGAGGCCGAGCGCTGCGCGCGCGTCGTGCTGCTCGACGAGGGCCGGCGGCTCGCGCTCGACGAGCCGGCGCGGCTGCAGGCGGCGACGAGCGGCGTCGATTCTCGAGGTCGTCGCCACGCCGGCCCGGCGCGCGCTGGAAGTCGCTGCGCGCCAGCCTCGGCGCGCGATCGCGTGCAGCTCTTCGGCGATCGCCTGCACGTGCGCGCCGGCGATGAGGCGGGACGCGTCGCGATCGAGCGCGCGCTCGCGGCGAGCGACGTCGCGCTCTCGAGCGTGCGGCGCGATCGTCCCGACGCTCGAAGACGTGTTCATCGAGCGCGCTCGCGCCGGCGGAATCGCAAGGCACGCCCCACGGGGAAACAAGGAGTCCAAGATGAACGCAGTCCGCACCGCCGCGCTCGGCATCGCGTTCGCCGTTGCCGCGCGGCGCGACCGCGCCGCGCCCAGGCGGCCGCTCGTCGCTGACGCTCGACGAGGCGATCGCGCGGGCGGTCGAGCACGCGCCGCGGCTCGCGGAGGCGCGGGCGCGGGAGGCGGCGGCCGAGGCGACCGTCGGCTCGCGCGACGCTCGCTTGGCCGGCCCACCGTCACGGCGCTCCACGGCGTATCGTGCGCACCAATCACGTCGAGCCGTTCGGGTTCCGTCAGCGCGGGCGAGCGTCAGCGTCGTGTTTCCGGACATCCCGACGAACTACCGGGTTCGCGGCGGAGCTTGTCGTGCCGATCTATACCGCCGGACGCGTCGGACGGGCTCGTGGACGCCGCCCGAGGCGGACGTGCGCGCGGCCGGCGCCGACCGGCGCGGCGACCGAGCAGGACGTCCGGCTCGAGGTCGCCGCGCGCGTACTGGGCGCTGGTGACCGCGCGGAGACCGAGCGCGTGCTCGAGCAGGCGCTCGCGCGCGCCGACGCGCCGTGGCCGACGTCGAGAGCGCGCGTCGACGCCGGCGTGCTGCCGCCGAACGATCTGCTCTCGGCGCAGGCGCAGCGCGCGCGCGAAGCCGTTCGGCTGATTCAGGCGCAGAAACGCCGCGGCGATCGCCGAGGTGGATCTGGCGCGGCTTGATCGGCGAGGATCCGGCCGGGTCGATCGTGCCGGCCACGCGCCGTCGATCGCCCGCCGCCGGCGGCCGCCGAGCTTGCGGCGCAGTCGCCCGAGGCGCTGGTGAAACGCGCGCTCGAGCGGCGCGCCGGAGCGGAGCGGCCTCGCCGAGCGGCAGGCCGGCCTGCGCGCGTCGGCGCGCGCGGCGCTGGCCGTCGCAGCGGCCGCAGATCGCGGCGCTCGCCGCGGTCGAGCCGGCGCGGCCGAACCCGCGCTTCGTTCCGCCGCACCGAGGAGTGGAAGACGTCGTGGGACCTCGGCGTGTCAGCTCACCTGGCCGCTGTTCGACGGCGGCCGGGCCGAAGGCCGACCGCGCCGCCGCGCTCGCGCAGGCCGAGGCGCTCGACTCACCGCGTCAGCGACTTCGACGCCGCCGTGGCCGTGGACGATCCGGCAGCGCCTGCTCGACCTCGCAGTCCGGGCCGCGCCGCGCTCGACGCGTCGGGCGAAGCCGTCACCGCGGCGACCGAAGCGCGGCGCGTCGTCGAGGAACGCTTCCGCGCCGGCGTCGCGACGAGCACCGAAGTGCTCGACGCGCAGCTCGCGCTGCTCGAAGCCGAGCTGGAGCGAACGCGGCTGCAGGCGTCGCTGCGCATCTGACGAAGCGCGCGCTCGTTCGCGCGATCGGAGGGCAGTGATGGCCGGCCGACGCCCGTGATTCACGTCGAGCGCCTGTCGCGGTCGTTCGGCGCGTTCCGCGCCGTCGACGACGTGACGTTCGACGTCCGGCGCGGCGAGGTCTTCGGGTTTCTCGGCAGCAACGGCGCCGGCAAGTCCACGACGATCCGCATGCTCTGCGGCCTGCTGACGCCGTCGTCCGGCCGCGCGCTCGGTCGACGGCATCGACGTCGGCCGCGATCCGGAGAGCGTCAAGCGGCGCATCGGCTACATGTCGCAGCGGTTCTCGCTCTACGAGCTGCTGACGGTCGAGCAGAACATCCGGTTCTATGCCGGGCTGTACGGGCTCTACGGGCGAGCGGCTCGAGCGGCGGCGCCGGTTCGCGCTCGAGATCGGCGGGCTCGCGGGCCGCGAGCGCGAGCTCGCGCGGACGCTGCCGGGCGGCTGGCGCCAGCGGCTCGCGCTCGGCTGCGCGCTCCTGCACGAGCCGCCGATCTCTTTCTCGACGAGCCGACCGGCGGCGTCGATCCCGTCTCCCGCCGCGAGTTCTGGCGGCTGATCGACGACCTGTCGCGCGCCGGCACGACCGTGCTCGTGACGACGCACTATCTCGACGAAGCCGAACGCTGCGATCGCGTCGCGATCATGCACGCCGGGCCGGCTGGCCGCGCTCGGCACGACGAGCGAGCTGAAGGCGGCGTTCGACGATCGGCCGATCGTCGAAGTGCGATCGCCGCGATCCGGTGGCCGTCGATGACGCTGGCTCGACGCGCTGCCGGCTGGTCGAGAAGACGAGTCTCTTCGGCACGGCCGTCCACGCCGTGCTTCGCGCGCCGGGACGACGCCTGCTGACGAGATCCGGTCGGCGCTCGCCGGCGCCGGACTGACGGTTACCGGCGCTCGCGCCGGTCGTGCCGTCGCTCGAGGACGTGTTCCTCGACGTCGTCGATCGTGTCGAGGCACGAAGCGCGGCATGAGGCTGGTCTGGGCGGTGCGCGTGAAGGAGCTGCGGCAGATTCGCCGCGATCGGCGGAGCCTGCTCATCCTGCTGTTCATCCCGGCGTTCTTCCTGTTCCTGTACGGCTACGCGCTCAACTTCGACATCCGGCACGTGCCGCTGGCGGTGGAGGATCGCGATCAGTCGGCGGACGAGCCGCGCAGCTCGTCGCCGCCTTCGTTCGATCGACGTATTTCGATCAGGTCGCGACGGTCGACGAGCGAGACGGAGATCGCCGCGCTGATGGATCGCGGATCGGATGCGCGCGCTGCTGGTCATTCCCGACGGAGTTCTCGCAGCGATCTGCGACCAGGGCGAGATCGCCGAGTGCAGATCGTGCTGGACGGCGACAACGCCAACACGGCGACGACGGTGCTCGGGCTACGTCAACGCGGTGTTCGCGGAGGCGTCGCTGCGGCTGGGCCGGCCGGTCGCGGGCCGCGCTCGTCGGCGTCGCGCCGCGCATCTGGTACAACCCCGAGCTTCGCAGCACGCTGTTCCTCGTGCCGGGCCTGATCGCCTACATCGCGATGATCACGGCCGTCGTCTCGACGGCGCTGTCGATCGTGCGGGAGAAGGAGCGCGGCACGATGGAGCAGATGCGGATGGCGCCGATCTCCGACGCTCGGCGTTCGTCGTCGGCAAGACGCTGCCGTACCTCGTGCTCTCGCAGGCGTCGGCGCATGCTCGTCATCGTCGCGGCGATGGCGTCTTGTTCGACCTGCCGATGCGCGGCGACTGGCTGTCGCTCTCCGTGGTCGTGGCGCTGTTCCTGGTCGGCGCGCTCGGCACCGGGCTGCTCGTGTCGACGATCGCCGACACGCAGCAGGTCGCGTTTCAGGCGGCGATGCTCGATCGCGTTCCTGCCGACGTTCATGCTGTCCGGGTTCATCTTCCCGATCGCGAGCATGCCGATCGGCGCTGCAGTACATCACGCCGATCGTCCCGGCGCAGTACTTCCTGATCGCGCTGCGCGGCGTCGTGCTGAAGGGCCTGGGCCTGGCGGACGTCTGGCGCCGATCGCCGCGCTGGTCGTCTACGCGGCCGTTGTCCTCGGCCTGTCGGCGGTGAGGCTGGCGCGGCGATGAGACGGCGCATCCGCACGCTCATCTGGAAGGAGTTCCTCGAGCTGCGTCAGACGCCGCGACTGCTCGGCGCTGCTCATCGTCGCGCCGATCATCCAGCTCACGATGCTCGGGTATGCGGCGACGACCGACGTGAAGAACGTGCCGATTGTCGTCGTGGACGGCGACCGAGTCGATGCGCAGCCGGCAGCTCATCGAGCAGTTCGGCGCGTCGCCGTACTTCGAGATCGTGGCGAAGAGATCGATCCGCGGCGAGGTCGACGACGATCTCGCGAGCGGGCGGCGCGTGGCTGGCGGTCGTGATTCCGCCGGGCTTCGAGACCGCGCTCTGAAAGCGCATGGCGACCCGGTCACGCCGGCAGATTCAGATCCTGCCGACGGCACCGACTCGAACTCGTCGGGAGTCGCGCTGGCGTACGCGAGCGGCGCTCATCAGCGAGCTTCAACGCCGCGCTCGTCGACGGAGCGGGGCGAGCGTCCTGGCGGCGATCGACGGCACGCGTCCGCGTCTGGTTCAACCCGGAGCTCGAGAGCCGGACTTCATGGTGCCGGGCGTCCTCGCGCTGCTGCTGCTCGTGATCACGGCCAACCTCTCGTCGATGGCGATCGTGCGCGAGCGCGAGCTCGGCACGCTCGAGCAGTTGAACGTGACGCCGCTCGGCCGCTGGGAGCTGATTCTCGGCAAGCTGCTGCCGTACGCGATCGTCGGCTTCATCGACGTGCTGCTCGTCGTCGGCGGTGGCCGTCTCTGGTTCGAGGTGCCGCTCCGCGGCAGCCTGTGCACGCTGCTGCTCTGCGAGCGTCGCCTACCTGCTCTGCACGCTCGGGCTGGGGCTGTTCGTCTCGACGATCTCCTCGACGCAGCAGCAGGCGATGATGACCGCGACGTTCTTCTTCCTGGTGCCGATGATCTACCTGTCGGGATTCATCTTCCCGATCGAGAACATGCCGAGGGTCATTCAGTGGGTGACGACGCTCATTCCGCTGCGGTACTTCCTGGTCATCGTGCGGGGCATCTTCCTGAAGGGCGTCGGGCTCGACGTGCTCTGGCCGCAATTCGCCGCGCTGGCGGCCTGGGGCGCGACGTCATGCTGACGCTGGCGGCGCTCCGCTCCCGCAAGCGCGCCTGAGGTGAGACGCAGAGCAGGCGGTCCTGCATGCAGATTCACGTCGGCACGTCCGGCTACAACTACCCCGAGTGGCGCGGCACGTTCTATCCGGAGGATCTCCCGGCGAAGAAGATGTTCGGCTTCTACTCCGAGCGATTCCGGACGGTCGAGATCAACTACACGTTCTATCGCATGCCGACGCACGAAGACGACCGACGGCTGGCTGCGAGCAGGCGCCCGAGGGCTTCACGTACGCGCTGAAAGCGCCGCAGCGCATCACGCACATCCAGCGGCTCAAGGACTCGCGAGGACACGTGCGAGTTCTTCTGCGACAGCGCGCGCGTGCTCGGCCCGCATCTCGGGCCGCTCCTGTTCCAGTTGCCGCCCACTTCAAGTGCGACCGTCGACGGCTCGAGGCGTTCCTGAAATGGCTGCCGGCGGATCTGCGGGCCGGCGTTCGAGTTCCGGCACGACTCGTGGCTCGACGGACGAGGTGTATCGCCGCGCTCGCGGCGCACGGCGTGGCGCTCTGCATCGCCGACTTCGGCGACAAGACGACGCCGATGCGCGCGACGGCGCGCCACGGCTACTTCCGGCTGCGCGACGAGGGCTACCAGCCGGCCGATCTCGAGCGCTGGGCCGAAGCCGATCGCGGCGCAGGGCGACGCCTGGGACGACGTGTTCGTGTATTTCAAGCACGAAGAAGAAGGAAAGGGGCCGGAGTTCGCCCGCGCGTTCGTCGAGATCCTTGCAGCGCGCGGTCTCACGCGCTCGATGACGCCCGCCAGGAATCGCACCGCCGTCGATTCCGCCCAGTAGCCGTCGCCGTCGGTGCCGGGCTCGGCGATGAACCCGCAGTGTCCGCCGTGTTCGGCGCGTGACGACCTTGATGCACGGGTTCGCCGCGCACGCTGGGGTCGTCGAACTGCTCGGACGGCACGAACGGGTCGTCCGTCGGCCGTGAGGATCAGCGCCGGAATCCGGATCGCGATCGATCACACGAATCGCGCTGGCCTTGTAGTAGTAGTCGCGTCGCGCCGCGAAAGCCGTGGTGCGGCGCCGTGTACACGTCGTCGAACTTTCGAATCGTCCAGATGCTGCCGAGCGGCGAGAGGTCGAACGCGCCCGGCCAGGCCGCGGCCTTGCGCCGCATGCGGTCGCGCAGGTTGCGGACGAAGTTCCACTGGTACGCGAAGTTCGCGCGGCGCTCGATCGCGCGGACGCACCGCTCGAGATCGATCGTCGGGCTCACAGCGACGACGGCGCGGACCGGGAGGTCCGGTGTCTCGCCGAGCTCGCCGGCCAGCTTCATCGTCAGGTTTCCGCCAAGCGAATAGCCGACGACGCCGATCCGCGTGAGGCCGATCGACGGTCGGCCAGCTCGCGGATGACGGCGTGCGGATCCGCGGTGAGGCCGGAGTGATACAGCCCGGGCGTCAGATGTTCGGTGCCGCCGCAGTTGCGCTGGTTGAGCAGCACGGCGTTCCAGCCGCGCCGCCAGGCCTTGTCGCGCCAGCCCGCGCATGTAATGCGCGTCGCTCGAGCCTTCGAGGCCGTGCAGCGCGACAAGCGTCGGGCAGGCCTGGCGATCGGACTGCCAGTAGCAATGCGCCATCACGCGGGTGTCCGGCTCGACGCGAAACAGGCGAGCCTCGGGCGACGGCAGCGCCGGGAACGGACGCTTGCGTCCCCACGCGTAGACGGTCATCACGTGACCGTTCCGCAGCCATCGGCGCGGGACGAACGATGGGACGTCGGGGGTCGCGCTCGGAACAGACGGAGTCATCGGAGGTCGTAGATCACGAACTGCCGATTGCGTGTACAGCACGGGCAGCTCGAGAGTCCGGGCCGCCTCGGCGACAACGGCATCGAGCGCGAAGCGCTCGTCGAGCCGGCGAAGGTCGCCTGTCGTCATCCTGTCAAAACCCGCCAGCGCGGCAGTCCGCTCCGCGACACGCCGGGCGACCTCACGATCGTACATCGCCATCGACGTGTCCTTGCCGCTCTCGACCAACGTGTCTTTCAACGCGGCGAGACGAACACTCGAGCCGTACTTCCACGCGTGCCCGGGATCGGCCAGCACGTGCCAGGATCGCCGGCTGGGTGCGCAGCCAGTCCATCGCCTGCGTCCAGTCGTTGCGGGGGAGCGTGTACTCGATCAGCGGGCGCCCGGTTTCGATGCGCAAGACGTAGAAGGCCCGGACCGCAGAGAGAAAGGCGAGCGCACAGACAATCGCCGCGCGCACCTTGAACGGCTGCCTGGCGGCCAGCCGATCGACCAGCCACCACGCGACGTAGGCGGCTGTGACGGCATCGAGCAGCCAGAAGACCCGGTTGACCTGGAGCTGGACGACGAACGCAATGCGCGCTGCGGCGAGCGGCACCGAGGCGAGAAAGATGGCGACGAGGACGGCGAGGCCGATGAGCAGCGGGGTCTCACCGGGCGCGAGGACGCCGGCCGTGCGCCGCTGCCGATACACGAGCCAGAGCACGAGCGGGTACGCGAGGTTCGCCGCCCACGCGTAGATCGGCCACTCGGAAGGGAAGAGGTAGTCCTTTTCGCTGAAGACGGCGAGCCAGGCCGCGTCCATGAGCTGGAACCGTCCCGCGAGCGGGCCGGCGAGGAACGCCCAGATGCCGGCCAGTGCCGCCACGGCGACCGCGGCCGCCAGCCATCGAACGGTCACGACGCGGCTCGCAAGCGCCACGGCCACTGCAATCCCGAACCACCCGGCCGTCGTCGGATGAATGACGAAGGCGGCCGCCACGAAGGCCAGGGCTCCGACATCGCGCCGCTTGACGACGCACGCGAAGGCCGCAAGTCCCATGGCGAACGCCAGCATGCGCGGGTGCATGTAGCCCTCGAGCGAGTTCGCGCCGGTCTTCGCGATGCGATGTCGAAACGTCAGGAGCGCGAGAAACGCCGCGGTCATGATCCACGAGCCGCCGAGACTTCGCGCAAACCACACCGCCGCCAGGAACAGCGCCGCCATGGTGACGACGTAGACAGCCGCGAACAGCGCCGGTTGATCGAGCGACAGCGACCGCGCGACCACGGCAAAGACGTCGTCTCCGAGCCAGACCTTCATCTGCGGCGCGAGCACGACCGCGTCGCGAGGAAACAGCGCGGGATCGACGGCCTTCGCGATCGCGGGACCGTAAAACGCCTGGTCGGACGCGCCGTACCGGTAGCCGCCGGAATTGGCTGTGGAGAGCACCGCGAACAGCAACGCTGCGGCAGGCAGGACGACGCTGGGCTTCACATGCCTTCGTCGGCCGTGGGTCCGTAGATCGGCGGCAGGGGCACGCCCTGCATCCGGAGATACACGGTCAGTTGCCCGCGGTGATGAATCACGTGGTGGAGCAGGAACCGGCGCAGCGCGGCCACCTTCGGCAGCGACATCACGAGCTGGTCGCCCCGCTTGAGCGCCCACGGCGCCATCAGCTCGGCGTCGCTCATCTCGCGCAGGTCCCTGCGGACGTCGGCCACATGCTTGTCGAAGGTCTCGAGCACTTCGGTCACGCTGGTCTTCCCGACCGCTCTCGCGCCCCGGCCCGCGGCGACGGCGAGATCGTGGAACTCATGCTTCAGGATCGAGCTGCCCCAGCGGGGCACCTGGGCGAGGTGCGTGGCCAGGCCGCCGAGATGATAGCTCTTCTCGTGCGGCTTCCAGTCGAAGGCGGCCTCGGGCAGCCGTTCGAGCACGTGACGTGTGACCGCCATCTCGTGATCGAAATCAGGCAGAAAGGAATCCCGGAGCGACATGCGTCCGCGCTACTTCTTGTTGAAATCGACTTTGGGCACGGTCTTCGCCTCCGGCGCGGCCTCGAAGTGCGGGTACTCCTTGAACCCGAACAGCGCGGCGGTGAGGTTCGCCGGGAACCGCCGGCGCGCGGTGTTGTACTCGAGCACTCGGTCGTTGTACCGCGTGCGCTCGGTCGCGAGCCGGTTTTCGGTGCCCGCGAGATCGTCCTGCAGCCGCGCGAAGTTGGCGTCCGACTTGAGCTGCGGATAGGTCTCGACGACGACGAGCAGGCGCGCGAGCGCGCTCGACTCCGCGTCTGGCCGCCTCGATCTTGTCTGACGGTGTCGAGGCGCCGGCCATCTTCGCGCGCGCGTCCGCGACCGACTGGAACACGTCGCGCTCCTGCTGCGCGTAGCCCTTCACCGTCTCGACGAGGTTGGGGATGAGGTCGCTCCGGCGCTGCAACTGGTTCTCAACCTGACTCCACTGTCCCTTGATCGCCTCTTCCTGCGTCGCGAACCGGTTGTACGCACACCCGGCCGGCAGAGCGATCACGACGAGCAGGACGACGAGCAGAATCAGCCATCGAGCTTTGGAACCCATGTTGCGCTCCTGACAGTAGTCGGGGGACTTCGTCCCCGCCGGCTCCCTCACTCTACCGTAGTCACCAGCCACCGGAGGCGCCGCCGCCGCCGCTTCGGCCGCCGCCGAATCCGCCGAACCCACCGCCCCCGCCGAAGCTCCCGCCGCCGCCTCCGCCGAAGCCGCCCCAACTCCCGCCGCCGAACCCGCCGACGCCACCCGACCAGCCGCTCCAGGAGCCGCCGCGACGCCGGCGGTGCGGGTGCACCGCGCCCCGCGAGCCGAAGAGCGTGCCCAGCACCTGGGTCAGGATCATCCCCGCGATGATCGCGACGAAGATCCACACGAACGTGTCGCGCCGCCGGCCTTGCGGGACGGCGGGCTGCGGCACGCCGCTCAACGTGACGCCGCGCCGTTCCGCAATGCGATTGATGACCTCGGTCGCCCCCGCGAGCAACCCGGCGCCGAACCGGCCGCCGCGGAACTCCGGCAGCATCTGGCGTCGAATCGTCTCGCCGGCAAATCCATCGGTGATGAACTCCTCGAGCTCGTAGCCGACTTCGATCCGGACTTTCCGTTCGTCTTGCGCCAGCACGATGAGCACGCCGTTGTCGCGCTGGCGCTGGCCGATGCCTGATTTCTCGAACAGCTTCGTCGCGTACTCCTCGATCGATCCGTAGGGCGCGAAGCTCTTGACGGTCGCGACGACGACGGCGTCCTTCGTCGCGGTCTCCAGCGCGCGAATGCGACGGTCGAGCTCCGCGGCGCTCGTCGCGTCGATGACGTTGGCGAAGTCGTTGACCGGCGCTTTCAAGGCAGGCAGCGCCTGGCGGGCGGCGACTGAAGCCGACAGCGCGAGCAGCAGCAGGATCGCGGACGTGCGGACGCGCGTCATCTGGTCCGCCACCGATCGAGCGACGCCCACAGCCGTTCGGCCGCGTCGAGATACTCGGAGAGTCGCGGGACGAGCGCGAGGCTCCGCCGGCGATCCGTTTCGAGCGAGAGCACCTCGCGGACGAGATGCTCGGGCATGCCGGTCAATTCCTCCGCCACCGCCGCCAGCGCGCCGGCGTCGTCGATGGCACGCCCGTTGAACCGGCCGATGCTCGTGAGCAGCGCCCGAAGCGGCGCGGCCGACCGCTCGATGAGCTCGGCGAGCTCCTCGGTGTGGCCGCCGGCCTCGAGCCATCCTTCTCGAAGCTGGATCAGGTGAGCGCGTGCCTGGATCTCACACGCGCGGCGCAGGTCGTCGGGCGAGATGCGGACGCCGTCGAACGGCACCGCGCCGGCGATGAGCTCGTGGCGATCGAGAATCGCCTGGTACTCGAGCGGAAAGGTGTCGAGCGTCCGGCGGAACTCGTCCGGTGTCATGACGAGCGGCGTCGCCAGCCCGTCGTGATGCCAGGTTTCGGTGAGTGCGCTCAGCGCTTCGAGGTCGCTCGCGTCGACGCGCGTCGCGAACACGAGCGCCTCGGCCGAGCCATACGCGACGACGGCCACGAAGCGGCCGCCGAAGACCCGCCGGCAGTCGGCCGCCAGCCGCTCGAACGCGCGGCGCGACGCGCCGGTCAGGACCAGAGATGCCATGGACATAGAATACTCACGTGCGTCTGCGTGAGCTGAAGGTTGGGTGTTTTGGCGGCGGCACGGGCTTGCCGAGCCTGCTGGGCGGACTGAAGACCGTGCCGTGGGTCGACCTGCACGCCATCGTGACGATGTTCGACAGCGGCGGATCGTCCGGCCAGCTCCGCGACGAACTGGGCGTGCTGCCGCCCGGCGACGTGCTCAAGTGCGCGCTCACGCTCGCGCGCAACGAGCGCGAAGCGCGAAAAATCCTGCTCGCGCGCCTGCCGTCGCTCGAACATGGGCGGCTGGCGGGTCACACCGGCGGCAACCTGCTGCTCTCGATGATGGAGCAGTACACGGGCGATTTCCTTGCGGCCGTGGACGGCATGCGCGCGCTGCTCGGCTGTCACGGCCGGGTCTGGCCGATCACCACCGAGCGATCGACGATCTGCGCCGAATACTCGGATGGCGGGTCCATGCGCGGCGAGCTGGAGGTCGATCGCGGCCAGGCCGGCGGCCGGACGGTGGGACGGCTCTGGCTCGACCCGCCCGTGTCGATCCATCCGGCCGTGGCCGAGGCGATCCGGTCGCTCGACGCCGTCGTGATTGGACCGGGCAGCTACTTCACGAGCCTGCTGCCGATTTTTCTCGTCGACGGCTGCCGCGATGCGCTCGCCGACGTGCAGGGTCCCATCATCTACATCGCGAACCTGCTGACGGAAGGAGGCGGCATGAGCGGATTCACGGCTGGCGAGGCGATGGCCCGCCTCACGGCCGCCATCGGCCGGCCGATCGACGCCGTTGTCTTCAACGTGGACATGCCGCCGGTCGAGGTGCTCGAGCGTACGCGCGCGAAGCACAAAGTGCCGCTGCCGCTCGGCCACGTGCCGCCCGGGTGTCAGGTCATCGAAGGCGGGTTCTGGCGCGGCGCGATCGCCCGCCACGACCGCCGCCGCCTCAAGGCCGCGGTGTGGGCGGCACTCGCGAGCAGACTCCTCGGAAGTGAAAGCTACAAACTGAAAAGCGTAAAGTAACTCTTACTTCGCCCTCGTCGCCGACCAGCTGCCGTCGCCCATCTCGGCGAGCGTGACCTTGCCCTTCATGCTCTGCGAGTCGGCCGCGACTTCGCCCGAGAACGCCATCTGCACGTCCGTGCCCTCGGCGTTCATCTTGAACGACGAACTCGAGCGCGCGGTCCTTGAGCTTGCCCTCGAACGGGAACTGCGCCGTAGCGGCCGGTGTACGTGCCGGTGATCTTCTCGCCGTCCTGCTTGAACTCGACGTCGGCGTCGCCGTGATCGTCGCCGAGTTCGAGCGACATGGTCCACTTGCCGGTGATGTTGATCGGCGCCGGCTTGGCCGGCGTCTGCGCGGACGCCACCGCAACCGACGCCGCGGCGATCACTGAGACTACGAACGTACGCATCTTGACTGTTCCTCGCACTTTCGATTTTCGATTGTCGATTCGATGCGACCTTCGCCTTTCGACCTTCCACCTTCGACCTTACTTGTCTTTTACTCTCGAAGCCGTCCAGGTCATTTCGCCCTGGCCGAAGTTCATCGTGCCGGCGAGGGTGCCGTCCGGCTTGAGCGACGCGGCGAACACGAGCTGCACTTCGCCGTTGTTGCCCTGAAAGCTGACGTTGAACGTGAGCTTGCCTTCGGCATACTCACCGGCCAGCGGCGCGTCGCCCTGGGGACTCGAGAGCGTGCCGCTGACTTTCTTGCCATCCTGCTTGAAGTCGAGCCCCGGCGTCATCGTGCCGTTCTGCGTCTCGAGCGACATCGTCCACTTGCCGGCGATCGAGGCGGCGGCTTTCTCCTCGCCCTTCGGCGCCGGCTTCTGTTCCTGGCTGGGCGGGTTCGACGGCGAGGCCTGGGATGCGACAACGACCGACACGCCAGACGCCATGGCGAGCGCGGCAATCGTTGAGATGAGCGTCTTCATGAGATCTCCTTAGTTGCGGGCTGGGGCGTCTTCTTTGAGGCGCGCGGCCACCTTCGCGCTTTCGCTCGCGACGGCTCGCTGACGATCGCCGCGCGGTCTCTGGCCCGCTTCGCTTTCAGTTGCGCGGCCTTCTCGATGATGTCCCGCAGCATAGCACCGGTCTCGCCGCCCTCGGCGGGGCGGTGGGACTGCCAGACCGTCGGGGTTGTCTTCCGCCAGAATCTCGGGAAAGTCGAGCTCGGTCTTCACGCGAGCGGCGCGAATTCGGTGATGTCGAGATCGCCCGCCCACTCGTCGCGGTGCTTGATGAGCAGCCAGCTCTTTGCCGGCGCCTCGGCTGCCGCCGTAGCCGCCGCGTCCGGACGAGCACCCACGATCCCTTGAGCTTGTAGCCGTCGAGCGTGAACTTGAGGTCGCCCTTCGCCAGCGCCTTGCTCGATGTCGTCGGTCTGCGGCGTCCACGTGCCCTGGTCCCAGAGCATGACGATGCCCGCGCCGTAGCCTTCGGGAATGACGCCCTCGAACGTGCCGTACTCGATCGGATGATCCTCGACGTGCATCGCGAGCCGCTTCACCTTCGGGTCGAGCGACGGGCCCTTCGGCACGGCCCACGACAGCAGGACGCCGTCGTGCTCGAGCCGGAAGTCGTAGTGCAGATGACTGGCGAGATGTTTCTGCACGCAGAAGAACCGCGGCTTGCCCTTGACGGGCGCGGCGCGACTTGCTCCTGATCGCCTGCTGGCTCAGGCGACTTCGTGAAATCGCGTTTCTTCCGGTAGTCGTCGAGCGCCACGAACCGTCCGTCAGTTGATGCCGCCCTGCAGCGCCGTCAGCTTCTTCCGGAAGATCAGCATGACGACGCCGAGCAGCCATCGGCAGGATCGCGACGGCCGTGAGCAGCGTCGGCATCGGCAAGGACTCGTAGAACGACGCCGCCTGTCCGGCCAGGAAGTTGCCGACCGACGCGCCGAGGAACCAGATGCCCATGACGAGGCTCACGATCTTCGCGCGGCGCGAGCTTGGTCATCGCGCTCAATCCGACCGGGCTCAGGCACAACTCGGCGATCGTGTGAATGAGGTAGACCATGAACAGCCAGCTGATGCCGACCTTGGCGCCACCGAGCGTCGCCTGTGCGCCGGGCACCAGGTAGAGGAAGCCGAGGCCGACGCCAATCAACCCGAGCGCGAACTTCGTCGCGCGTCGCCGGCTGCCGGTTGCCCAGCCTGACCCACAGAATCGCGAAGACCGGCGCGAGGAGGACGATCAGCACGGCGTTGAGCGACTGCCACCATGTGCTCGGGAACGCGGTGCCGAAGCGACGTTGTTCGTCCGGTCGTTGGCGAAGAGGTTCAGCGTCGATCCGGCCTGTTCGAACACGCCCCAGAAGAGCGCGGCGGCGACGAAGTACACGCGCGATCATGTAGAGCCGCTTGCGCTCGACCGGCGTCCAGTCCTTCCGGCTGAACAGCGACCCGAAGATGCCGATGGTGACCGTGAGCAGCAGAATCGAGAAGACGGTCGTCACGCGTGCGCTCGTGGCGATGACGGCGCCCGTGGCGATGGCGACGCCGAGCGCGGCGATCACCGCGACGCCGATCGCGATGTACAGCGTCGCCTGCTGCTTGGCGCGCGCGAACTCCGCAGGCGAGCTGGCCGTCGGCGGACGCAGGCCGGCCGTGCCGAGGTGGCGCCAGCCCAGCACGTACTGGACGAGACCGAACGTCATGCCGACGCCCGCCGCGGCAAATCCCCAGTGCCACGCCGAGTTCGGATCCATGCCCCAGCCGGTGATGAGCGCCCGGAAGCGCTCGTGCTGCACGAGGAACCCGGTGATGATCGGGCCGAGGAACGCGCCGAGGTTGATGCCCTGTAGAAGAGCGAAAACGCCGCGTCGCGCCGGATGTCGTGCTGGGCCGTAGAGCTGTCCGACGATGACGCTGATGTTGGGCTTGAGCAGGCCGGTGCCGACCGCGACGAGCAGCAGGCCGAGGTAGAAGGTGACATTGCGCGGGCACCGCCAGGGAGAAGTGTCCCGCCGCGATGAAGATGCCGCCGTAGAGGACGGCCTTGCGCTGGCCGAGCACGCGATCGGCGAGCCAGCCGCCCGGGATGTTCATCAGGTAGACCGACGAGGTGTACACGCCGTAGATGACCGCGGCCGTCGCGGTGTCGAGGCCCAGCCCGCCGGCGGCCGCCGCGGTGGTCATGTAGAGGAGCAGGAACCCGCGCATGCCGTAGTAGCTGAAGCGCTCCCACATCTCGCTGAAGAACAGCGTCGACAGACCGCGGGGATGACCGAAAAACGCGCGGTCGGATTCGGCCGCCCCCAATCCACGATCCCCGACCGGAACTGTCGCCACGTCTGCCTCCGATACGCGCTACGTACTAGGCACGACAGTAGGCACTAGGCGCTAGGCACTTGGCACTAGCAAACCCTGAGATCCTGCGCCAGTGCCCAGTGCCTAGTGCCCAGTGCCTAGTGCCCAGTGCCTGGTACATACCCCGGCGGCAGCGCGGCTGCCTCGCCGAAGAGGAACTCTTCCATCTGCTTCGCGATGAGCTGCTGCGCTTCCTTCTGGAACGGGAGCAGCCGGTACTCGTTGAGGATCATCTTCATGCGCTCTTCCCACTGGTCCCACGCTTCCTCGGAGATGTGTTCGTAAATGCGTTGACCGAGCGGACCGGGCCACGGCGGGGCGTCAAGTCCGGGCAGTTCGCGTCCCAGCTTGACGCAGTGAACCATGCGCACGATCTCGGCATCTTACCCGAATAGCGGCGATAATGGGAGAGGTTAGGCGAGTGGTCAGGCTTGTCGCGCTGGCGGTTCGTCCTCGCACTCTTGCTCTGTTCCTCGCCGGGGCGTCAACGGCTGCACGCCCAGTACTTCGGGCGCAACAAGGTCCAGTACCGCACCTTCAAGTTCGAGATTCTGAAGACCGAGCACTTCGATCTTTACTACTATCCCGAGGAAGCTCAGGCGGCCGCAGATTGCCGCGCGCATGGCCGAGCGCTGGTACGCGCGGCTGTCGCGCTTCTTCGGCCACGAGCTGCGCGGCCGCCAGTCGGTGATTCTCTACGCGGTCTCCGCGCACTTCCGGCAGACGAACGCCGTCGAAGGTCTCATCGGCGAAGGCACGGGCGGCGCTCACCGAGGCGCTGAAGCGTCGCGTCGTGCTGCCGATGTCGGGCTCGCTCGCCGACACCGATCACGTGCTCGGCCACGAGCTCGTGCACGCGTTTCAGTTCGACCTCACGGGCGACGATCCGCGCGACACGATGGCGACGGCGCCCGACATCCTGCAGTATCCGCTCTGGTTCGTCGAGGGCATGGCCGAGTACCTCTCGCTCGGTCCCGGTCGATGCGCAGACGGCGATGTGGCTGCGCGACGCGGCGCTGCGCGAGAAGCTGCCGCACATCCGACGGATCTCGACAACCCCGAAGTACTTTCCCGTATCGCTGGGGCCACGCGTTCTGGGCGTACATCGGCGCGAAATACGGCGACCGCACGGTCGCCTCGCTGATTCGATCGGCGGCCAATCCGCGGGTCGATCTCGACGGCCTGGCGCGGCAGCTCGGCACCGATCCCGACACGCTCACGGCCGACTGGCACAGCGCGATTCGCGATTCGACGCGGCTCATCGCCGCCGACGAGATGCCGATTGCGAGCGAAGCGCGCCTCGTCATCGACAAGCGAAGCGGCGGCGGCCGCTACAACGTCGGGCCGCAGCTCAGTCCGGACGGCAAGGAGATCGCGTTCTTCTCCGAGCGCGACCGGTTCTCGATCGAGCTGTTCCTCGCCGACGTCGAGACCGGACGCATCAAGCGCAAGCTGTCGCAGTCGGCGACCGATCCGCATTTCGACAGTCTCGAGTTCCTCAACTCGGCCGGCGCCTGGAGTCCGGACGGCCGCCTCGCTCGCGATTGCGGCCGTGCGCGGCGGGCGGCCGGTGCTCGCGTTCATCGATCCGAAGTCCGGCAGGACGTCAGCGCGAAGTCGAGCTCGGGGATCTGGACGACGCGCTGAACCCGACGTTCGCGCCGGACGGCAAGTCGCATCGTGCTCAGCGGCAACCGGGGCGGCCTCATCGACCTGTACCGCGTCTGCGCTCGGCCTCGGGCGAGATCGAACGGCTGACGGACGATCCGTTTGCCGATCTCGAGCCCGCGTTCACGCCCGACGGCAAGTCCGATCGTCTTCGTCACCGAGCGCTTCACGCACGAATCTCGACGACGCTCGAGCCCGGCCGCGCTGCGGCTGGCGCGTCTCGATCTGGCGACGCGCGACGTGCGCCCGATTCCCGGCGTTCCTGCGCGGCAAGCACCTGAGCCCGCAGGTCTCCGCCGACGGCCGGACCGTGACGTTCATCGCCGATCCGGACGGCGTCAGCAACCTCTACCGGATGCCGATCGACGGCGGCCCGATCGATGCGGATCTCGTCGTTCCCGACCGGCGTCGCCGGCATCACGTCGGCGAGTCCGGCGCTCTCTGCCGTCGCCGCGACGCGGGCCGCCTGGCCTTCAGCGTGTTCGAAGACGACGGTCATGCGATCTACGTGCTCGACGAGCCGAGACGTGGTCGCGCTCGTCGCCGCCCGAAGCGACCGGGCGTGCCGCGCTCCTGCCGGGCCGCACCACGCCGACCGGCGACGTGCAGCCGCTTCCTGACCGACTTCGGCCGCGGGCTGCCGACCCAGGCCGCCGCGAACCGAGGAACCGGAGCCGTACAAACGCAAGCTGACGCTCGACGCGATCGGGCAGCCGACGTTCACGGCCGGCGTCAGCGAGTTCGGCGGCGATATGTCGGCGGCAGCGTGTCGGCGTTCTTCAGCGACATGCTGGGCGATCGGGTGCTCGGCGTGGGCGTCACGGTCGGCGGGTCGCTGGCGGATCTCGGCGGCGAGCTGGTCTACGTCAACCGCCGGCACCGCTGGAACTGGGCCGCCGCGCGTCGACCAGACGCCGTTCCGCGTCGCGCTACCTGCTGCGCCCCGTGAACGATCCGGGCGCGGGTGAGATTCGGCTCACCGAGGTCACCGAGCGGCAGACCAGCCGCGGCGTCTTCGGCAGGCGCGGCCTTTCCGTTCAACACCGCGACGCGCGCGGAGTTTACCGGCGGCGCGCGTTCCCTGACGTTCACGCGGGAGGAGCGCACCGGCGTGTACCTGGACGAACTCGCAGCGGCTCGATCGAGACGCGTGAGTCCTCGATGGAGCTGGCCGAGCCGATTCATGTCGCCGAGGCCGGCGTCGCCCTCGTCCACGACACGTCGCTACTTCGGCGCGACCAGCCCGATCTTCGGCGCGCGCGTCACGCCTCGAGGTCGCGCAGAGCGTCGGCACGCTCAACTACCTGACGGCCCTGGCGCGACTGGCGCCGCTACTTCATGCCGAAGCGGCCGGTGACGATCGCCGTCGCGGGTCCTGCACCTCGGCCGCTACGGCCGCGACGCCGAGCACCCGCAGCTCATCGATCTGTACGTCGGCCATCCGGAATTCGTGCACGGCTACGGCTACGGCTCGTTCACGACGACCGAGTGTCCGACCGACAGTGCCGCCGTCCAATGCGGGATCTTCGACAATCTGCTCGGCAGCCGGATGCTCGTCGCCAACATCGAAGTGCGCGCGCCGCTGGTCGGGCTGTTCACCGGCGAGCTCGAGTACGGCCGCGTGCCGTCGAGGTCGCCGCCTTCTTCGACGCGGGCGTCGCCTGGACGCGCGACACGCCGCCCGTCGTTCGCCGGCGGCACCCGCAACGTCGTCCGAAGCGCCGGCGGCGCCGCCCGCATCAACGTCTTCGGTCTGCTCATCCTCGAAGTCGCCGCCTCACGCCCGTTCGATCGCCTCGTCCGCGGCTGGCGGTGGCAGGTGGCGTTGAGACAGGGCTTCTAATCGGCATCGGGAATCGGCAGTGGGCAATGGCAGAGCCATTGGCAATCGGCAATGGACGTCGCTAATGGGCAATGACGTGGGTAATGGGACCGGCAATGGAAATGGGCAATGGAGATTGCCGATGGCCTGTCGATTGGCGATTCCCAGTCCATTCGATTGGTCGATGTCTTTGCGATACCCTTGCCGATTTCCCGATTGCCCATGTCAGCGTCAGTGTCTTCCGAGCAGCTCGACCTGCACTCTCGCGTCGTTGAAGCACGCGCCGCCGGCGATGTCGGTGAGGGTGTCGGGGACGAGCGCGTTGGCGGTCGCGCCGTTGAACGTGCTTTGCGCCCAGAGGCCCTTCGGCAGTGACACGGTGCCGGGTCGCACCTCCGGCGTGACGTCGGCTTCGCAGTGCACCTCGCCGAGCTCGTTGAAGATGCGGACCGCGTCGCCGTCGCCCGATCGACGCGCGGATGCGCGTCGTCGGGATGAATCTTCACGCGCGCGATGCCGGGGCGCAGCTCGCCGAGCGTCGACGAGATCGTGTGCTCGCTCGCGGGCGAGATCAGGCTGAGCGGGTACGCGGTCGTCGCCGGATCCGGCTCGTAGGCGTACAGCCCGCTCGCGCGACGCGAGATCGGCGGGGATAGAGGTGCACGCGCCCGTCGGGCGTCTTCGGCAGGACGTCGACGAACTGCACGGGCGCGCCGTCTGCCGGGCGCGACGCCGGCGCGCCTTCGAGCAGCGCCGACGCGTGCGCCGGCCGGCAGCCGCGCCGCCGCGTCCATCAGCGCGCCGGCTTCGCCGAGCTCGTCGCCCGACTCGGCAAGGCCGAGCCGGACGCCGAGGTCGCGAAAGACCTCGTGATTCGGCCGCGCCTCGCCGACGGCGTCGATCGACCGGCTGCACCAGATGCAGGTGATAGGCGCCGTAGCCCTTCGCGACGTCGTAGTGCTCGAGGAACGTCGTCGCCGGCAGGAGCACGTCGGCGTACTGCCGCCGTGTCGGTCATGACCTGCTCGTGGACGACGGTGAACAGATCGTCGCGCATCAGGCCCGGTCCGGACGCGATTCTGATCGGGCACCGTCGCGAGCGGGTTGCAGTTGTAGACGAACAGCACCGACACCGGCGGATCGCGGTACTCGGTGCAGCGCGCGGCCGAGCGTGATTCATGTTGACGACGCGCGTGTCGGCGGACGCGGGACGTCGATCAGCGCGTCGGCGGACGATGCCCCAGGCGCCCGAGTTGCTCATCGTGTAGCCGCCGCCGCGCACGCCGAACTTGCCGCCGACGGCCGGCAGCGCCAGGATCGCCATCGTCGCCGAGCCGCCGTTGCGGTTGCGCTCCTGACCCCAGCCGCAGCGAATCACCGCGGGCGACGTCGTCGCCGTACCACTCGGCGAACGTCGCGAGGTCGCGCGGCGTTCACGCCCGCCTCGGCGCCGCGCGTTCGAGCGTCCACGCCTCGGCGGCCGCGCGCAGCTCGTCCGCGCCGGTCGCGTGCGCGGCGAGAAACGTCTCGTCGGCGCAGCCCGCGCTCGAACAGCTCGCGAATCACCGCGAGCGCGACGGCGAGGTCCGTGCCCGGCCGGACCGGCAGATGCAGGTCGGCCTGCCGCGCGAGCGGCGTCCGGCGCGGATCGATCACGACGAGCCGCGCGCCGTCCTTCTGCGCGCGCTTGATGTGCGAGACGAGGTGGATGCCGGACGCCGACGGGTTGCAGCCCCAGACGACGATCAGGCGCGCGTGCTCGTAGTCGGCGTAGGCGACGCCGGCCATCTTGCCGTACATCGCCGTGGCCGCGGCGCCGGTCGGCGCGGCGCACAGCGTGCGCGCGAGGCGCGACGCGCCGAATCGCCGGAAGAACCGCGCGTCCTCGAAGTCGTTCGTCAGCAGGCCGTTCGAGCCGCCGTAGTGGTAGGGCAGCACGGACTTCGGCGCCGTGGCGCTCGCGCGCCTCGCGCATCTTCGTCGCGACCAGATCGAGCGCCTCGTCCCAGGTGACGCGCTCGAACACGCCCGATCCCTTGGGGCCCGTCCGCACCGCCGGGTGCAGCAGCCGCGTCCTCGCTGTAGACGCGGCGATCGAAGCGCCGCACCTTGCCGCAGATGTAGCCGTCGGTCGAGGGCGCCGTCGTGCTGCCGTCGATCTTGACGATGCGGCCGCGTTCGACCGTGACGGAGAGGCTGCAGCAGTCGGGGCAATCGAGCGGACACGCCGTGTGAACGGTCGGATCGGCCCCACGACGCGGGCGGCGAGATTTCGGCGCGAGCCATGGCCCAGTGTACAGGATCGATGTATCGTTGTGCGCACTGGAGGGACCCGCTTATGGCCAGTTTTCAGGACCGAGTCATCGGGGTGTTGCGACTTCAAGCGTCCACGTTCGAGGAGGTCGAAAACGATCCCGCGGCGATCGGCCAGGCAGCGACGGTCGTGGCAGCCGTCGCGCTCTCGCGCGCCGTTGGCGGGATCTTCTATGGGTCGATCAGCTGGTTCGTCCTCACCATCGTCCTCGCCTTCGTCGGCTGGATTGTGGGCTCCTTCGTGCTGTACATCGTCGGCACGCGCGTGATGCCCGGCAAGAACACGAAAGCCGATCTCCAGCAGATGCTGCGCGTCGCCGGGTTCGCGCAAGCGCCCGGCATTTTCGGCGTTCTGGCGATCATCCCGATCCTCGGACTCCTCGTCGCCCTCGCGGTGGCCATCTGGGGTCTCGTCGCGCTCGTCGTCGGCGTCAAGGCGGCGCTCGACTACGACGACATCGTCCAGGCGATCATCGTGTGCGTGATCGCGTGGGTCGCGATGTGGCTGGTCATGATGGTGCTGGCGTTCGCCAGTTTCGGCGCCGGCGCTCGTTGGTACTGAGCGCTCGTGGCTGAGACGTCGCGACCGCGCGTCGTCATCATCGGCGGCGGATTCGGCGGCCTGAGCGCGGCGAGAGCGCTCGCGCGCGCGCAGGTCGACGTCATGCTCATCGATCGGCGCAACCATCACGTCTTCTCGCCGCTGCTGTATCAGGTCGCGACGGCCGGGCTCTCGCCCGGCGACATCGCGTCGCCGATTCGCTGGATCCTCCGCAAACAGAAGAACCTGACGGTCTGGCTCGCCGAGGCGACGGCGATCGATCCGGCGCGCAAGTGTCGTGCAGCTCGCCGACGGCGAGGTCGCCGTACGACTACCTCATCGTCGCCGCGGGCGGCCGCACGTCGTACTTCGGCCACGACGAGTGGGCGGCGCACGCGCCAGGGCCTGAAGACGATGGAGGACGCGCTCGAGATGCGGCGGCAGGTGCTGATCGCTTTTGAGCGCGCCGAACGAGAACGTGATCGCGCAGGCGCAGCGCAAGCTCCTGACGTTCGTCGTCGTCGGCGGCGGCCCGACTGGCGTGGAGCTTGCAGGAGCGCTGGCAGAGATCTCGCGGCACGCGCTGGCGCACGACTTTCGCGCGATCCATCCCGAGACGCGCGCGGATCATCCTGATCGAGGGCGGCGCGCGACGTGCTGGCGACGTACCCGGCGCCGCCTGTCGGCGTTCGCGCGGCGGGCGCTCGAGCGGCTCGGGCGTCGCGGTGTGGACGGGCACCGCGGTGACCGACATCCGGGAGGGGCAGGTCGCAGCTCGGTGCACGAGACGATCGAGGCGGGCACCATGCTCTGGGCGGCCGGCGTCGCGGCCGTCGCCGCTCGGGCGAACGCTCGGCGTGCCGCGTCGATCGGCGCGGGACGCGTGCTGGTGCAACCCGGATCTGACGATTCCCGGCCATCCGAGACGTGTACGTCGTCGGCGATCTGGCGACGCTGGCGGGCGCCGACGGCCAGCCGCTGCCGGGCGTCAGCTCAGGTGGCCCTGCAGCAGGCGCGGCACGCGGCCGAGAACATCCTGCGGACCATCGAGGAGCGAAGCCGCGGCAGCCGTTCGCTACCGCAATCTCGGCAACATGGCGACGATCGGGCGGCACTCGGCGGTGTGCGACCTGCCGTGGCTGCGGCTCAAGGGCTACCTGGCCTGGTGGTTCTGGCTGTTGCTGCACATCTACAAGCTCATCGGCTTCCGCAACCGGCTGACGGTCATGACGCAGTGGGCGTTCTCGTACCTGACGTATCAGCGATCGGTGCGGCTCATCACGGGTGACGATGCATGGCCACAGCCAAGACAGCCGTACACGCTGAACCCGGAGCCGGTTCGCTGGTCGCTCGTCGCGCCGCTGCTCGCGCTGGTGCTCGTGTCTTCGTGCCGATGCCGGCGTGGGTCGTCGACAGACTTCTACTCGCGCGACATGTACCCGTGGCTGCAGAACATCTTCACGGGCGGTCACGAACCTGCTGCCGTTCGCGGTCGCTCGACCTGCTGATCGTGCTCGGCGCTCGCCATCGACTGTTCTCGCATCGCGGCGCGCTGTTCAACGTCATGCGCCAGCGCGGCGTGATCGACGCGGTCTGGGAGGCGGTCGCGCCGCGTCGTCCGATTCGCGGGCCGTCGTCGCGATCCTGTTTTTCTGGGCGTGGGGCTTCAACTACCGCCGGCTGCCGCTCGAGACCGCGCTGCCCGGCGGCAAGGCGGCGCGGCCGACGCGTCGAGCAGCTGCAAGGCGGCGATCGTCGACGCCAACGCGCTGGCGCGCGCGGCTGCGCCCGCGTCGCTGAGCGGCCGCGAGGCTCAGTTTCCACGGAGATCGGACCGAAGCTCGTGGGGCCGCATGAACGCGGCGCTGAAGCAGCTCGGCCGGCCGCGCCGCTCGTGACGCCGGCCGGCCGAAGTACTCGCTGGTGCTGACGCCGTTCTTCACCTGGGCGGGCGTGACCGGCATGATGAATCCGTTCGGGCTCGAGACGATCGTCCATCCCGACCTGCTGCCGTTCGAGCGGCCGTTCGTCCTCGCGCACGAGTGGGCGCACCTGGCGGGGCACGCCGACGAGGCCGAAGCCAGCGCCGTCGGCTGGCTGGCGTGCATGAACGGCGGCCCGAGCTCGCCTACAGCGCGAGCCTGTATCTGATCGTCGAAGCCGGCGCGGCGCTGCCGGCGGAGACGCGCGCAGAGCCTCTTCGCAGCGGCTCGATCCGGGCGTTCGAAGCGACCTCGACGCGATCGCCCGCGACGCGCGCAAGGAACGATCCGACCGTGCAGCGCACGGCCGCAGCGCGTCTACGACGAGTACCTGCGCGCCAACCGCGTCGCCGACGGCACCGCGCAGCTACGGCCGCGCGCTCGCGCTGATCCTGTCGCCGCCGATGCGCGAGGCGCTGTCAAGTGATACGGCACTACCGGACGTCGAGCGCTGTCAGGCTCAGACTTGGAGCGCTGTTCAGGCCCAGGACTCGAGTGCGTTCAGGCCCAGGACCTCGAGCGCTTCAGGTCCAGGACTTACGCGCTCTCTGTGACTACGGCCGCAGGTCGCGTGTGATGCCGACCCACGAGAGCGCGACGAGCACGTAGTAGGTGATGTCGATCTCCCACCAGCGGATGCCCTGGCGGACGCTCGACATGTAGTGGTGATGGTTGTTGTGCCAGCCCTCGCCGAGCGTGACGATGCGCGAGCACGAAGTTGTTGCGGCTCTCGTCCGGCGTCGCGAACCGGCGCGTGCCCCAGATGTGCGTGAGCGAGTTGATCAGGAACGTGCCGTGATAGAGCAGCACGGTCGCCGCGACGATAGCCCCAGAAGAACGCGTCCCAGCCGCCGATGAGGACGATCGCGGCGCGCGTAGACGATCGTCGGCACCAGGTGGAAGCGGTTGAGCCAGCGCGAGCTCGGGATACCGGCTGAAGTCGGAGATGCGCTTCGCGGTCGTAGTGATCGTACTCGTCCGACAGGATCCAGCCGAGATGCGACCACCAGAAGCCTTCGTGCACCGGCGAGTGCAGGTCCGTCTTGCGGTCCGAGTGCAGGTGATGATCGCGATGGTGCGCCGCCCACCAGAGCACGCCCTTCTGGCCGGACGTCTGCGCGAGGAACGCCAGTCAGAACTGCCAGAAGCGGTTGAGCTTGTACGACCGATGGCTGAAGTAGCGGTGGTAGCCGCCGGTGACGGCGAACATCCGCAGGTAGTACGACCCGACCAGCCAGCGCGACGTAGACTCCAGCTTGAACGGCACGGTCAGGACGAGCAGGACCGACGCGTGCATTGCGAGGAACGGCAGCATCGTGCCCAGGTCGTAGTGTTTGCGCTTTGCGACGAGTTCAGCTCATCGTAACAATCCGGACGAGTCGTATCACGACCGGCGATCTGTCAGTTGCGCTCGCGAGAAGCGACGATCTCGGGTGTCGTTTTCACCCGGCTTGCATGGGAAAACGACACCTCGATGCCTCGTCAGTCGATCTTCAGCTCGAGCGCGGCGGCGAGCTGGTGCAGCCAGCGCAGCACGCGCTGGCGGTGTGCGGGCCCGATCAGCAGCAACTGCTTCTGCACGGGCGGCAGCGACCCGAGCGCGGGATCGTCGTGCTCGAAGTAGCCTGGGCGCGCAGCAGCACCGGATCGGCGGTGACGTTCGGGCGTCGCATCGAGCGTCCGGATCGCGCGGACGATCGCGTCGTCGAAGTCGCCGCTCGGATGACCGAGCTCGCGATACGCCTCGTCGAAGAGCGGCTTGACGTTGACGTAGACCTGCGCAGCCTCCGCCGGGTCGACCGACATGAGCGCCGCGCGACCGCGCTGTCCCATCGCGCGTAGCGTCGCCGGATCGACCTTGCCGGTCGCCGTGCCGACGATCGCAGCCGCGCTCGGCGGCCGCAGCGTCGCGAGCGGCGCGGCCGGCGTGTTGCCGTCGCCGATCTGCACGACCGCGAGCGTGGCCGCGCGCACGAGCGCCCGTCGTCGCGAGCAGCCGCGCCAGCAGCGGGATGGCTGCGAGAGCGTCGAGACCAGATCGCGCAGCATCGTCGTCGGACTCGTCGAGCGGCGGCAGGTCGAGCGGCTCTCGGTTGCGGCCGCGTTCGTGCCGACGCGCGACGTCGGTGGCCGCGGTCGGCGCCGGCACGGTCGGCGACCGGCTGCGCGCGGCTCAGCCACCAGAGCGTGAGCAGCGCGCCGGCGACGACCGCGCCCGCGCCGAGGATGACCCAGCGCGTCGGCGACGGAGCGTCGATGACGGCGGCTGGCGGCGCCGGCGTCCGGCGTCGCCGTGGCCGATGCGAGCGGCAGGTCGTCGAACGCCATGGTCTGCCTACTGTAAGACGGTCCGCGCCCAGTCCCAGCCTTCGAGGCCGCGCGCGTTCACCGCCTTGACCGCGATCGTGCGTCCCGGCCGGCAGCGCCGGCAGCGTGGCGCTGCGGCGTGGTGACCGTGAGGCGCGTCCTGCATGCGGATCGACGCCGGGCCGTAGGCGACGATGTAGCGTCTTGATGCCGGTCTCGGGACTGGGCGTCCACGTGACCTCGACGCCCGGCGCCGTCCGCGCCGCCTTGAGATCCTTCAGCCGCGACGGGCTCGACGCGAGATACATGAGCGTCGCGGCCGTGACCTTCGCCGTCTCCATGATCTGCCGGAAGTTCATCGTCTCGAGGAAATCCGTCGGCTGGTGATAGTTCGGATTCGCCAGCACCGGATACGAGCCGATGCCGCCGACGATGTCGCCCCAGCCGTCGTAGAACGCCGCCGCGTCGGTGCTCTTGTAGTACTTCGCGTCGTACAGGATCGAGGTTCGTGAACAGGAACGCCGCGCCGTGCTGGATGTCGCGGATGCCGGCGTTCGAGTAGCGAATCGTGTTGTCCATCCGCGCGCTTTCGCCGCCCCAGCCGATCATGTCGTTGTTCAGCGCGCCGACGATGTTCCACTTGTTCGCGCCGGCGAGCCGCACGAACTCGCGGCTGCCGAGCAGGCCGGCTTCCTCGCCCGTGAACGACGCGAAGACGATCGTCGCCGGCAGCGGCGTGTCGCTGCAGGATGCGCGCCGCCTCGAGCAGCGCCGCCGTGCCCGACGTGTCGTCGTCGGCGCCGGGTCCGACGGCGACCGAGTCGAAGTGGCTGCTGACGACGTAGATGAGCTCGGGATTCTCCGTGCCCTTGAGCGTCGCGACGACGTTGGCCGTCCGTCCGCCGCGTGGCCTGGAGCTGCGGCCGGCGTGAACCACTGGAGCTCCGGGTCGTAGCCGAACGAGCGGTACGTCTTCTCGAGGTACTCGATCGCCTTCGCGTTGCCCGGCTGCGTGATGTGCTTCGAGTCGAAGTCGAAGAGCGCCTTCTCGTAGGCGTAGACGCGGTTGACCGGCGCGCGGGCGACGACGCGCACGCGTCAGCGTCGCGACCGGCTTGAAGGCCGTGCGTCATTCGCTGCGCGCAGGTCGTTCTCGGCGGCCAGCTGCCGATCGAGCGCGCGCGAGCACGTCGGCGACCGTGATCTTCCGCGTGAGATCGACGACGGAGACGCCGCGCTCGGTGGAGACGGTGTCGCCGTCGCGATCGGCCTGGATGAGCAGGCTGCGGCCGTCGGCGCTCGGCATCCAGATGTACTCCGGGCTGATCGTGCGGATCGTGTTGTTCGAGAAGAGCCGCGTGCGCGCGCCGGTCGTCAGGTCGTAGAGCTGCGAGCGGCGATGTCGCGGCTTCGCCCATCAGGCCGAGCAGCGTTGTCGTTGCGCGAGGAAGCGCGGCAGCAGATCGTGCTGGATGTCGCGCGTCAGCCGCGCGATGCGCTGCCGGCCTGCGTCGGTCACGTAGATCTCCCAGTCGGTGTTCGTCATCAGCTGGTAGGCGACGTGCGTGCCGTCGGGCGAGAGCGCCGGCGCGTCGATGCGCTGCGCGTCCGGTGCGCACGGTCTTCGGCTGCGTCGGTCGCGGCGGGCGAGCGTTCAGCGATCGTAGACGTCGCCGTTGCGGCTGAGCCACGCGATCGTGCTGCCGTCGGCGGACAGCGTCAGCGCGCTGCCGGAGATCACGCGCGTCGTCTTCGCCGCGAGATTGACGACGCCGAATGCCGGCGTGCCGCCGCCGCGCCCACCACCGCACGGATTGGGGCCGGCCTGCGCCTGAGCGCGCCGCCGCCACCCGGCGCGCCACCCGCGGGCGCCCCGGCGCGTCCGCCGCCGCCGCCCGCAGCGCCGCGTCCGCCCTCGCGCCCGGGAGCGGGCGATCCAGGCGTTCGGAACGGCGCCGCGTTCGTCACCGAGTACACGAGGCCGCCGCCGTGTGCGGCGACCACGATGTTGGTCTTGTGTCCGGGCTGGTCGGTGACTCGTGCGGGCGTGCCGGTCTGACCTGCGACGAAGATGTCCGAGCGCGTCAGGTCCTGTTCGTCGGCGCCGAGGAAGACGACGCTCTGATCGTCGCTCGACAACGCGGGCGCCGATTTCGAGCGCCCTGTCGGACGACGGCTCGCGCCGGTCGCCGAGCCACGACGTCGCGTCGCTCTGCCGGTAGTCGAGCAGTCGCGCGACGACGATCTCCTGGCGTCGCCGCGTCTCGCGGCTTGAGCGCGCGGCGACTCGCGCAGCCACGGCCGAGTACGCGCGCGCGCCGGCGCGGTCGAACGCCACGACGCCGTGGTCGGGAGCTCGGCGATCTGCGTCGGGCTTGCCGGCGCCAGACGCACGAGCTCGTGGTCACGGCTGGCGCGGTGCCGGTTTCGTAGCTCACGTAGCTGCCGTTGGCCGAGATGCGTCGGATTGCGCCCGTCGGTCGTGATCTCGGTCGTCACGATACAGCTCGCCCGTGAGCAGCGCGACGCGCTCGAGGTACTCGGCCGCCGCGGGCGACTCGCATCAGCGCGCGCAGATCCTCGAGCGCGGCCGGATAGTGGCCGGCCTCCCAGGCGTCGATCGCGCGCAGCCAGCGGGTCTCGGGCGTGACGCCAGCGCCGGCCTGACCGGCCGCGGCGTGGACTGGCGCGGTCAGCGACGCCGGCCACCGGCAAGGCTCAGCGTCGAGCAGACAAGGCGCGGGATTTCGATACGCCGAGATGATAAGGGCAATCGGCATACAGGCAATGGCGAAATGGCCTAGAATGGAGCCCTATGACCCCGACCGTTCTCGAAGCCATCAACCGTCAGATCGCCGCGAGTTTGCCGCGTCGTTCTCGTATCTCGCCATGGCGGCCTGGTGCGAGCACCACAAGTTCATGGGCGCCGGCGCGCTGGCTGCGCCTGCAGAGCGCCGAGGAGCACGGCCACGCGCATGAAGCTGTTCAACTTCGTGCTCGCGCGCAACCATCCGGTGAAGCTGCACGGCGATCGACGCAGCCGAAGAGCGACTTCGCGTCGGTCGTCGAGGTGTTCGAGCGCGCGCTGGCGCAGGAGCAGGAAGTCAGCAGGCAGATCGACGCGCTCTACGAGCTGGCGTTCCACGAGAAGGTCTTCGCCGCGATGGCCGAGCTGCAGTGGTTCATCACCGAGCAGGTCGAGGAAGAGAAGACCGTCCGCGAGATCGTCGCGAAGTTCCAGATGGTGAAGAACGACCCGGCGTCGCTGCTCGATCTCGATCGGGAGCTGGGCGGGCGGCAGCGCCGACGGCGAACGAGCCGACTGAGCGCCACGGACTGAGGCGCCGGTCTAGCTCAGACTCGTTCTTGCGCGCGCTTCGTCGGCCGTCGCGAAGCGCTCGAAGACGCCGCCGAGTCCGGCGAGTGACGAGCAGCTCGACGATGCGCGTCGGGCGTGCGCGACGAGCTTGCAGCCGGCCGCCCTGGCGGCTGACGGTGACGTGCGCGGCGATGAGCTCGCCGAGCCGCGTGCTGTCGATGTAGCGCACGCCGGACAGATCGAGCAGCACGTGGCGCGCGCCGCGCTCGCACGGCGTCGGCGACGGCGTCCTTCAGCATGCCGGGCTGATCGTTCACCGTCAGCCGGCCCGCCAGCTCGACGATGGCGATCGTCGCCGATCTGCCGCTCGTCGAATCTCCATGGACCGCGCACATTATACGAAGGCGGCGGGCTCGCGGCTGCGCCGGTCGCGACGTGTGAGCAATGAAGGCTGTCTGTCATCGCTAGAGGACCGCCCATGTCTGACATTGCCGCGCTGAACGCCGTTCGCCGAGTGCCCGCCCCCGTCAACGAGCCCATCAAGTCCTACGCGCCCGGGTCGCCCGAGCGCGCCGAGCTCAAGGCGCGGCTCGCGTCGATGGCGAAGAGCGCATCGAGATTCCGCTCATCATCGGCGGCAAGGAGATTCGCACCGGCAAGACGCAGCAGTCGGTGATGCCGTTCGAGCACAAGCACGTGCTGGCCGACTGGCACATGGCCGAGCCGAAGCACGTCCAGATGGCGATCGAGGCCGCGCTCGACGGCGCGGCGCGAGTGGTCGACCTGGCCGTTCGAGGATCGCGCGGCGGTGCTGCTCAAGGCCGCCGAGCTGCTCGCGACGACGTGGCGCGCGACGGTCAACGCGGCGACGATGCTCGGACAGGCGAAGACGGTGTTTCAGTCGGAGATCGACGCCGCCTGCGAGCTCATCGACTTCTGGCGCTTCAACGTCGGCTACGCGCACGAGCTCTACCGCGAGCAGCCGATCAACAGCCCGGGCGTGTGGAATCAGCTCGAGTACCGGCCGCTCGAAGGCTTCGTCTACGCGGTGTCGCCGTTCAACTTCACGGCGATCGGCGGCAACCTCTCGACGGCGCCCGTGCTCATGGGCGGCGTGTCGATCTGGAAGCCGGCGTCGAGCGCGATGCTGAGCGCCTACTACGTCATGCGCGTGCTCGAGGCCGCCGGGCTGCCGCCGGGCGTCATCAACTTCCTGCCGGGCAGCGCCGGCATGATCACCGACGCGCTGCTCGCGTCGCCGGATCTCGCCGGCATTCACTTCACGGGCAGCACCGAAGTCTTCCAGAGCATGTGGAAGACGGTCGGCGCGAACATCGCGCGATACAAGTCGTATCCGCGGCTCGTCGGCGAGACCGGCGGCAAGGACTTCATCGTCGCGCACCCGTCGGCCGATGCCGCAGGCGCTGGCGGTCGCGATCGTGCGCGGCGGGTTCGAGTACCAGGGCCAGAAGTGCTCGGCGGCGAGCCGCATCTACGTGCCGCAGTCGCTCTGGAACGAACGTGCGCGACCGCGTCGATCGCGATGATGAAGGACATCAAGATGGGCGACGTCGCGCGACTTCCGCAACTTCATGAGCGCGGTCATCGACAAGAAGGCCTTCGACAAGATCAGCGGCTACGTCGGCGATGCGAAGAAGAGCGCGAAGATCCTGCAGGGCGGCAAGTGCGACGACAGCAAGGGCTACTTCATCGAGCCGACGCTCGTGCAGACGACGAACGCCGGACTACAAGCTGCTCGTGCGAGGAGATCTTCGGACCGGTCGTCACGGCGTACGTCTATCCGGACAGCGAAGTGGAAGGACACGCTCAGCGTGGTCGACCGACGTCGCCGTACGCGCTCACCGGCGCGGTCTTCGCGAACGATCGCCAGGCCGTGCGCGAGGCGCACGAGCGCGCTGCGGAATGCGGCCGGCAACTTCTACATCAACGACAAGCCGACCGGCGCGGTCGTCGGCCAGCAGCCCTTCGGCGGCGCGCGCGCGTCGGGCACGAACGACAAGGCCGGCTCGAAGCTCAACCTGATCCGCTGGGTCAACGCGCGGACGATCAAGGAGACGCTCGCGCCGCCGCGCGACTACAAGTATCCGTTCATGGCGGAGAAGTAGACTGCAGCTCAACCTCCACTTCTTTCCGCCGTATTGAACCGATCGGCGAGCCGCGCGGGATCCGCCAGGTGCCTGAGCCAGAGATCGGCGTGGCGGACGCCGTACGAGCCCGCGAGGACGTAGGCCGTTTCGACCGACCGGCGCCATGTGCGCAGGCCCCGGCCGAGGTGCGCGGTCCAGTTCGCGAATGCGTGCGCGGAGAGATAGCGCCTCATGGTCGAGTCGGGCACGGTGCCCGCGAGCGGCGGCATGGCCGGACGGTGAGCGTCCGGAATCGCGTCCAGCACGTCCTGCACGGTCGTGTCGTCTGCAAACGACGGAGCGCCGTGTGGGATCGGCTGGTTGAAGGCCGACCGCACGCGATCGATGAGGAGGCCGTCGCCCGGCCGCCAGGACCGCACGTTCTCGACGGCGGCCGCGAGCCCCGCAAGCGCCTCCGCCGCCGAGCCGCTGCTCTCAGTCAAACACTCCACGCTTTGACGCTCCCATTCCCACCAGCTCTCCCAGTCCATGAGCATGTCCGGCCGGAGAAGCGGCGGCAGCGAGCTCCGCGCGTCGAGACCCACATACTCCCCGCCGGACGGAAACGCGGGCGCCTCGTCGACGATGCGCACCTGCGCGCGATCGTCGAGCATCGAAGCCGCCGTCGGACAGTAGTGCGAGAGCGTCACTGAAACGCCGCGCGGGTCGCGCACGGTGACGCGCGGGAACTGACGGCAGGCGAGTGGCAGCGCCTCGTGGCCGAGCGCCGTCTGGATCCGGCAGCGGCAGGCACCGGCGTCATGGAACACGCAGCGGCCGTCATCGACGGCCAGCAGGACCGGATCTCCCTCTGCGGGCGGATCGGGCACGACGAAATTCGGCGCGCCGGACGTGTCCCGGATGGCGCCGTTTGCTATCGCCGCGCGGACGCGGCCCAGCCGATCCGCCTCGATCGGGATCGGCCAGCCCGCTGTACAGCATGCGCCGCTATGACGGCAACGATAGCTCGCGTGAAATGAAAGACATCGAACACCCCCAGCCCGCTCAGAAATAGAACTTGAGCGCAATCTGGATGAACCTCGGCGTATAGGGTGATCGAGCGCCGAGAAACCCCCAGCGGTCCGGCGTGTACGCTTGCTTCAGCCGGTAGTGCTTCAGCCCGGTGTCCGTCGTGACGTCAAAGCTGTTCGCATCGGTCGAGTGGAAGCCTTCCGGCACCGGGATGCTGAAGAAGTCGGCTCGCAGCACCTGGCTGTTCGGGAGCCGGCCGGCGATGATGATTTGGTCGGACATGGCGCGCAGCCGATCGCCTTCCGGCGTGCCGGCGCGCGGCTTTCCGTTGAAGTCCGCCCACGCGTTGTACTGCGCCGTGCTCAGCAGACCTTCCGCGGGCAGCGTGAAGATCTCGCCGTTGTCGGAGTCGCGGCCCGCCTTGAAGACCACGTGATTGAAGAGGTTGATGGCGTCGATCCGCAGTTGCAGGCGCCGCCCGCCGCCCACGGCGAAGTTCTTTTGAATCGAGAGATCGAAGAACTCCGTTGACGGCCAGCGGGCGTTGTCGAGCGTTCGCGGGGCGTTGCCGAACGAGCCCTTCGGCGGCCGCATGAACGCCGCCGGGTTGAAGTACGGCTCGCATTCCTGGCCGACCGGGCAGTCCCACGAGAAGCGCGGATTGTAGAGTGGCACGCCGGGGACGAGATCCGGCCGGATCGCACGCGGGTTGCCCTCGACACCGAGCCGGTTGTCATCGCGCAGCACGGCGACGAGCGGCGGACCTCCCTGAAGGCGTCCCACGCCGCTCACCGACCACCCGCTGACCAGGGCGTCCACCAGGCCGCCGGCATCCGACAGGAACGTGCGGCCCCGGCCGAACGGCAGATCGTAGAGGAACGACGCGGCAAACGCGTGCCTGATGTCGAACGTCGAGACCGCCCAGTCCGAGGACAACGGCGCGCCGAAGGCGACGTGGCCGTTCGTCCGAACCGGATTGAAATCGGTGAACCGCACGCCGCCCGCATCCGACGCGTTGTCCATGCTCTTGCCGTAGGTGTAGTTCACGGTGTACGAGAACCCGCGACTGTGACGGCGCCGCAGGCTGAGCGTCGCGCCGTGATACTTGCTGCTCGCCCGCGAGTCGAGCATGACGTTGAGGGTCTCGAATCCCATGTACGGCGCGCCGAGATAGCCCTGCGAGAAGCTGATCACGTTGCCGTTCGTGTCCCGGCGGCCCAGCGGGTCCACCACGTTGTCGAGCGGGTTGATCCCGCGCGCCAGGTAGGCTTCCGTCAGCTCGAACGGGATGGGATTCGCCGTGATCGGCGGCAGGAACAAGTTCGCGCCGCGGCTGCCGGTGTAGGTCGCCTCGAACAGCGTCTGTCCGGGAAGCTGGTAGCCCACCGTGGCGCTCCAGCTGTGCGTCGACGGTGTGTGGACGTTGTCGGACACCGCCGCCGCGGCGACGTTGATCCCTTCGAGGTAGAGCAGTCCGTCCTCTGGAATGGTCAGCGCTTCGTCAACCGACTTCGCCACCCACAACGGCTTGTTGCAGCAGATCCGCGCGACGAAGTTCGGATCGACGACGCGCGTGTTGAAGCCGTAGGTGATCGTCCCCGAGGCGAAATCCGGCGAGGGGTTGCGGCCCTGGCCGGTCAGCGTGGCGTGCGACAGGCCATACCCGCCGCGCACGACGAGCTTCTCTGACGAATTCCACCCGAACCCCGGCACCCACGCGAATCCGACGCGCGGCTCCCAGCCGTTCCAGTCAATCGGGGTGATGTACCGCGAGCGGCCTCCACGGCCCGAATACGCGAACGGCGGGACGAGCGCGGTCGAGATCACTTCGCCGGTCGGCAGCGTCACGGGCTGAGCGAGCGGGTACTCCTGCGCAAGATCCGGGCGAAACGCGCCCTGGAGGTCGTCCCGTTCCGTGCGGGGGAGTTGCAGCGTGTAGCGGAGCCCGAGATTGAGCGTGAAGTTCGGGTTGATCTGCCAGTCGTTCTGGATGAAGCCGGCGGCCGAATTCCACTGGTAGTAGTACGGAATCAGCGAATCACGAAGCGTGGTCTGGTTGTAGATACCGAGCAGGTACTGCGCGAAGGCGGCGCCGCCCGTGCCGTTCGTGAGCGCGCTGTTGGTGAGCGTCGTGTTGCGGTTGAACTCGTAGCGGCCGCCCGAGGCGCCGAACATCGGAATGGTCTTCAGCCGCTGCTGCAGGAACTCGCCCCCGAACTTCCAGGTCTGCCGTCCCCGCACCACCGAGACCGTGTCGGCCAGGCTGAACGTGTGCTCCGCGTTTTCGTTCTGCTGCGACTGGCTCCAGCCGATGTTGCCGCCGCCCGTGATGAACTCCGGCAGCCCGCCCGGCGTCAGGCTCGGCAGGCCGAGCTCGGTCGAGAGGTTCTGCCCCGTGTACGCGTCGTACCCGGGCGGGAAGTTTCGCGTGAACCGGCCGTAGGTGTAGTTGAACCGCGCTTCGTTGACGACTGACGCCGACATGATGTGGGTGTCGGTCACGAGGAACTGGCGCGACCAGCTGTAGTCCGTGCCGCCGGTGTTGACCTCGTCGCGGCCCACTTCGAACCCGCTGCGGCCGCGATCGCCTCTGATCGGCACCTGCGTGTACCGCCCGGTCAGCCGGTTGTTGCGTGTCACGTAGTGATCGCCGCGCGCCGTCAGACGCTGCTCGAGATTCCTGATGAAGTTCTCGTCCGCGTAGTTGCGGAGCGCGCCGTCGGAGTCGAGGAAGTACTCGCCCGCCGCCGGCAGGTACTTCATCAGCTCCTGGGCCATCGGATCGAGCATCGCGCCAGGGATGATGTTGTTCGGAAACTCCGGGAACGACGCGCCGGCCGGCAGCGTGACCCGCCGGAGCTGGTTGCCGACCAGCTCGTACTGGTTGTAGATCGTGAGCGGCTGGAACTGCAGCCCGAACCGCTGCGCGACGTCGCGCGTCGTGATGCCGCCGGTCACGGTCACGGCGTTGCTGAAGTCGCCGCGCCGCATCGCGTCGGTCGGGACCAGGGTGTTGAACGGCGTGCTGTCGTAGTAATAGCGCGGCTCGAAGGCGAAGAAGAAAAACGTGCGATTGCGCCCGTCGTAGCCGCCCACCTGGCTGGGCAGGCGTACCGGGCCGCCGAACGTGAACCCGAACTGGTGCTGCACGCGATTGGACTTCGGGCGATTGGCGGTGGCCGTCGAGAACGGCGACGCGCTGAGCGGCGGACTGCGGTGATACCAGTACCCGAGTCCCTCGTAGCGGTTCGACCCGGACTTCGTGGTCATGTTGATCACGCCGCCGCCGGTCTGGCCGAACTCCGCGGAGAAATTCGACGTCTGCACGGTGAACTCCTTCACCGTGTCGGGCGAGAAGGTGACGACGGCCCGGCCCAGGCCGACGCCGGTGTTGCGCGCGCCGTCGGCCAGGATCGCCGTGCTGCCGGCGCGGCCGCCGTTGACGAAGAGATTGAATCCAGGCGTCGGGATCTCCGACCCGAGCTCCGGATCCTCCGTGCCGGCGGCGCCGCTGACGTTGGCGACCGTGAGCGCCAGGTCGAGCACGCTCCGGTTGTTGAGCGGCATCTCGACGATCTGACGCTCCGTGATCGTCTGCCCGGGCGTGCCGGAGCCGCGGTTGATGATCGGCGCCTCGCCGGCGACCGTCACCTCCGCCGAGACCTCGCCTACCGTGAGCGTGACCTTCACCGTCGCCGTCGTCGCCGTGTCCACCTTGACCCGGGCGATCACCCCGGTCTTGAAGCCCGGGAACGACGCGGCGACCCGGTACTCGACCGGATCGAGCAGCGGCGCCGAGAACGTCCCTGATTCCGACGTCTTGAGCTCGATCGACTTGGACGTGCCGATGTTGGTGATCGTCACCGTCGCGCCGGCGACGACCGATCCGGTCTGATCCACGACCGTGCCGTTGATGGCGCCCTGGTTCGACTGGGCGGCGGCCGTCGTGACCGAGACGACGAAGAACACGGGTGCGAGCAGGCGAAGACTGCTCATGGGCGGGGCCTCCTGGTAGCGTGATATTACTTCGTCGGGAGCTCTCCGTAGAACTTCCAGTCGATCACCATGTCGCGCGTGAGCTTCTGCTTCGTCAGCCCGAGGCGGAGATAGTTAATCGGCATGCTTCCCTGGCGCATGATCTCGTCGTGGAACTGTTTCTGGGTCATCTGCCTGGAATCGACGAGCTCCTGCCGCAGCCCGCGCAGCTGCAGCGCGCCGAGCAGATACGCCGCCTGGTAGAGCGGACCGTAGCCCGCGGCCGGATCGAACGAGCGACGGACTTCCGCGGTGGCGTTGTCACGCTCGTGTCCGACCTTCTCGACGAGGAAGTCGATGCACTCCTGCGGCGACCAGATGCCCATGTGGAAGTTGAGCGAGAAGATGATGCGCGCCGACCGGTGCATGAGCCAGAACAGCGCCCCGATGCGCTCGCCGGGGGAGTCGTGGAAGCCCATGTCGTACAGGATCGTTTCCCAGTACACGGGCCAGCCTTCGCCGAAGAACGGCGTGCCGCCGCCACCGATGCGCGGCCGGTACCGGGCCGAAGCGTCCGCCCATGTAGCCGACGAGGTTGTGGCCCGGGATCATCTCGTGATGCGCGGTCGCGTGTGAGAAGTCGGTCGTGTTGCCGCGCATGCTCTGCAGCCGGGCCTCGTACTCCATCGTGTTCGTCGGGTACGACACCGTGATCTGCGCGCCGCCCGTGAAGAACGGATTCACGAGCTGTCGTTCGGGCGACATCATGCTCATGCGAAGCGACTCGGCGGCGACCTGCGGCACCGTGATCAGATCCTTCGTGCGCAGGTAGTCGATCGCCTCGTACAGCAGATCGCGGATCACACCCGGCTGCTGGCCCGGCGCGGCATGGCTGTCCTTGACCTTTTCGATCGCCTTCTTCCAGTCGTCGCCGAATCCCAGCGCGCGCGACGCCTTCTTCATCTCGGCTTCCTGCCAGGTGAACTCCTTGTTGGCGAGCGCGATCAACTGTTCCGGGCGTGTACGGGATCATCTCGTCGAGCAGATCGAGGATGAGGCCGTCGCGGCCGCGCGCGGGACCGGGGATGCCGCTGTTGTCCGTCTTGCGCGGGATGTTGGCCTGCGGCGTGAAGTCCATCCGCGCGATCGCGCTCTCGCTGGCCTTCCGGATGTACAGGTAGTCGACCTGCGCGTTGCGCGAGAGCTTGTCGAAGTCGAGCGTCTTCAGCGCCGCGAGCCACGCCGTGTAGAACTCGCGGGCGCGCGGCGCCCCGCCTCCACGACCGCGTCCACCACCTCCTGCTTGCCCTGAGCCTGCCGAAGGGGTGTTGAAGCGCTGGACGATGTCCGTCATCTCGTCCTGAGACAGCGCGAGGATCTCGTTGAGGTCCGGCACGGAGCTGAACTTGGGCGCGGGCGCCGCCGGGATGGAGAGCGGCGCAGGGGGTCCCAAGCTGTTCGTCTGACCGGCCGGCGCGACTTTCTCCGTAAGGAGCGCCGAGTAGCGCTGGAGCGCCTCGTCGACGTGTTTGTAGGGCAGTCCCATCCACCACGTGAACAACGGGTCGTAGCCGTTGTAGAAGTTGAACCACGCCGTGACGGCGCCACGCAGGCTGGCGACCGTCTCGGCGCTGCGGACCGCCAGCTCACGATCGACGCGCAACGGATTGGGCGCCGATCCGCTGCCGAGTCCGGCCTCGAGACGCGTCTGCATCTGTCCGATCTCTCTCGTGACCTGCGTCAGCACCCCTGCCGCCTTCTGCGGCTGCACGTCCTCGAGACGCATGCGTGACTCGAGCAGTTGCACGAGCGCGGCGCCAAAGGGCACGAGCGGCGTCACCTGCGCGATCGCCGCCGTCTCGGTCTCGAGCAGCGTGAGGTTGGTCTGGACGGTCGATTTCAGGCTGTCGAGATCCGACGCGGGCCGCGGAGGAGAGCCGCGAGCCGTCGATCCTCGCGAGCGCGGTCTGCCATTCGAGATCGAACCGCTTCAGCCGCGCGATTCGCGCGGTCGAGAGCGCCACCGGGGCCGCGGCGGCTCCAGGTGCGCTGTCGGGCGCGGCCGCAGCGCCCGTGCCGCCGGCGCGTCCGCCGCGTCCGCCGCCGCGCCCACCGCCTCCGCCGCCCACGTAGTTGCCCGCGAGCGTCGTGCGATCCGTCGCGTAGCGCTGAACGACGATGCGCATCTCGCTTTGCGGTTTGGCGAGGAGCGGGACGAGATCCGTCGGAACGTCCTGGCCGGGCGGCGTCTGGGCGCCGGCGGACCAGGCGAACGCCATGGCGACGCTCAGGCCGACGACAAGCGCGCGGATCTTGCTGGGTTTCATGGTGGCACCCTACCTGACGCGATGCTCTACGACAAGCCCCGTGATGGGGTTTCAGGGAGGGAGGCGGGGTCAGGCTTTGTCGTGCCGCGCAAACTCAGCCGTGCGGCCCTGCGCGTCGAACGTCAGCACCACGTACGGCTGAAACGGCTTGAGGTCCATGCCTGGCGCGCTCTGCGGCATGCCGGGGATCGTGAGGCCGAGGATGCCCTTCGGTTTCTCTTTGAGCAGCCGGCCAACGTCAGATGCCGGCACGTGGCCTTCGATCACGTAGCCGCCGACGAGCGTCGTATGGCAGCTCTGCAGTTTCTGCGGGATCTTGTGCTGCGTCTTGATCGGGTCCATCGGCGTGACGTTGTTGACGGCCGCCTCATACCCGTTCGCCTGCATGTGCACGACCCACTGCTGGCAGCAGCCGCAGCTTGGATCTTTGTAGACGACGAGCCGGGGCTTGGCCTGCGCGTCCGCGAGTCGCGGAACGCCAAAGGCCGCCGCGACGCCTGCGACCAGCTTCAGAAGTTCACGTCGCGAGAACGGGGCTGACATAGAGACAAGCATAGCCGAGCTCATGCCGGGACCGCGACGATCCGATCGCGGCCGGCGTGCTTGCCGGCGTACAGCCGCCGATCGGCGAGGCGGGCCAGGTCGTCGGCCGTCATGTCATCGCCATCGGTGGGGTAGGTCGCGATGCCGATCGTGGTCGTCACCTGACCCCACGGGTACGGCGGGTCGGCGGTCCGGCAGCGTTCCTGCAGCGTCGCGCGGAAGCGTTCGGCAAAGGCGGAGGCGGCCTGGGCATCGCCGAGCGAGAGGAGCACGACGAACTCGTCGCCTCCGTACCGGCACGGCACGTCGGCGGCGCGTGCCTGTTCGCTGAGCGTCGCGCCGATGAGCCGCAGGACGCGATCGCCTTCCATGTGCGAGAACTCGTCGTTGATGCTCTTGAAGCGATCGGTGTCGATCAGGAGCATGCTCAGCGGCTCGCCGGACCGCTTGGCGTGCGACAGCGCCTGGGGCAGCGTCTCGTCGAAATAGCCGCGATTGTAGAGGCCGGTCAGCGCGTCGCGGACCATCCGCTGGCGCGCCTGCTCGTACTTCTGCCGGTAGGTCAGCGCCTGGAAGACGTCGGCGACGTCGCCGCTCCCGACCACGGCCGTCTGCGGCTCGAGGAAGCGCAGGTAGCTCCAGACCACGACCGAGTAGAAGAACGCGGCGATCGCCTTGCCCGCGAAGCCGGTCGCGATGAGTGTGACAAGGTCCGGACGGCCCCACTGGAACAGCGTCGTGAAGCACGCGTTGTCGAACGCGACGATGGCGACGAGCGACAGGTAGAACCGCACGAACGGCGGGGCGATCACCTTGCTGATGAATTCGTACAACAGGATGATGCCGAGCACGTCGATGAGCAGCAGCGTGGTGCCCGCGGCGGCGATGCGCGAACCCGCCACGAAATCGGGCAGGCCCATCCCGGTTGACGTCGCGCCGGGGATCGCCAACTGCCAGCCAATGAGCAGCGAGACGATGGCCACCGACGCGTTCGCGAGCACGAGGCCGTAGACGAGCTTGCGGGCCTCGATGGCGTCCTCTTTCACGTAGATCAGCAGCACCGTCACGAGCGTCGCGGTGAAGAGGATCGTCGAGCCCGGATTCAGCCAGACGTCGCGCGCGACCTCCACCCTCAGGTTGAGGGTCGCTGCCAGGAACTGGAACCCGCCGAGGACGATGTAGAGCGGCGTCAGGCCGAGGAGCGTACGGGCGCGGAACAAGCTCAGGATGATGACGGCCATCACCGAGGCTTCGAGCGCCAGCAGCGCGAGCTGAGGAACGTGCATGCCGGAATTGCCTCGGACAGACTACCACGGGTCAAAAGGGCCTGAAGTACGGGGGGTCAGGGGCCTGAAGTACCGGGGTCAAGAGCCTCAAGTACGGGCGGTCGCGAAGGCAGCCTGCAAGCCAGAGCTCGCGATGAGCGACGGCGTCCGTTGCGTTCACTGCGCCAATGGCACATAGTGCGCCGTGGTCCTCGACAGGCGCCTCCTTCTCGAGCGATCTTCGCCCTCCTCGTCCCCGCACCGGTATCGGCCTCGGCCTCATGTGGATCGACCTCCGTCATGCGGGGCGCCGGCTGACGCGAGAGCGGGGTCTGTCGGCAGCGGCCATCATCACGCTCGCCGTCGGCATCGGATTCAGCGCGGCGATGTTCAGCGTCGTGCGGAGTGTCCTGCTCCGCCCCCTGGGTATTCACGCTCCCGACCGGGTGGTCGTGATGTGGCCGACCGTGAACGACACGGCCGCGGAGTTCACGTTCAACGCTTATCGCGATCTGGAGCGCGCGAACGTCACCTTGGACGGCGTCGCCGTGACTGGATCCGCAACCTGGCCGGCGAGATGGGTTCTCGGTGGCGCTCCCGTCACGATTCATGGCGCCGCGGTGTCAGCGACGTTCTTCGACGTCATGGGTGCGGCGCCAGCGGTCGGCCGGACTTTTCGGCCCGGCGACGACGTGAGTGGCGCGCGACAAGTGGTCGTACTCAGCGACCGGCTGTGGGCGCAGCACTTCAACCAGGACCCGGCAGTCGTCGGTCGCGCCATCGAGGTGCAGGAGGAGCCCGGCACGGTCACGTACGAGGTCGTGGGCGTGATGGGCCCCAACTTCTTCCATCCGTCTGGTGCCGCGTACTGGACGCCCGCCGTGCCCGTCATCGCGCGGTCGGCCGCCGGCGCTCCCCTGGAACCCGTCATGGAAGGACTCGGCGTCTTCCATGCCGTTGGACGCCTGAAGCCAGGCGAGTCGATAGCGACGCTGCACACCGACGTGAACAGACTTTGGCGCCTGAGGTCGAAGACGGCCGACTTCAGCGGTAGCAGCGTCGGCATCCGCGTGACGTCGTTGCTCGATCACACATTCGGCCGCGCCCGTCAGGCGCTCGTCATCCTGATGACCGCCGTGCTGCTCGTGCTCTTCTCGGCTTGTGCCAATGTCGCGGGCCTGCTCATCGCACGTGGCGCCTCGCGTGCCCACGAGGTGGCTGTTCGGACGGCCCTCGGCGCCACGCGGTGGGCCCTGGTGCGCGAGGCCCTCGCCGACGGGCTGGTACTGGCAGTGCCTGGCGCCATAGTCGGCGTGTCGGTCGCGGCCGCATCACTGCAGGGACTGATCGCGCTCAGCCCGGCGGCCGTTCCCCGACTCGATACCACGCGACTCGATGCCGGAGTCCTGGTGTTCGCCGCCGCACTCACCGCCGGCTCGGCGGTGTTCCTGGCCCTGTTGCCGGGCTTGTCGCTTCGCCGCGGAGGTTCGCTGACGATTCCGGGTGCAGGCAAGGGAACCGTTGGCCCGAGGAGTCGCGCCGGCCTCAGACACGCCCTCGTGACTCTTCAGATGGCGACCGGTGTCGTGCTGCTGGTGGCAACCGGTCTCACGATGCGCAGCTTCGCGCGGCTCGCGTCGGTCGATACCGGCTTTCACGCCGAACACGTCCTGACGTTCGGCGTCAGTGGCCTCGACGGCACCAGGTATCCGGCGCGGACGCAGCGCCACGACCTTGTGGAGCGACTGATCGAGCACTTCGGTCGGGTGCCCGGCGTCGAGGCAGCCGCAGCCGTGCTGCTGCTTCCTTTCGGTGCGGGATCAATCGGTTGGGACAGCGGCCTCTGGCTGGAGGGTCAAGGCGACGACGCCAACGCGTGGCAACGCAATCCGACGGTCAACTTCGAGATCGTCACACCGGGGTACTTCCAGGCCACGGGAATTCCGCTCCGCCGAGGCCGAGATTTCACGGCGACCGATCTGCGGGACACGCCGCCGGTCGCGATCATCAGTGAGAACCTGGCCGCGCGACTCTGGTCCGGAGAGGATCCAGTTGGCAAACAGCTCATGGATTCGTTCTCGCGTGGCAACGGCACCCAGCCCCCGATCTGGCTGAACGTCGTCGGCGTCGTCGGCAGTGCGGTCTACCGGGAGATCGATCGTCCGCGCTTCGACCTCTACCTGCCGCTGAAGCAGGCCACCAACTTCGATGCCGAAAATTTCGTGGTCAAGACGGCTGGCTCGCCGCGGTCCTTCGTACGGGCACTGGGCGCGGCGGCCGGTGCAGTCGATTCGACCTTCTCGCTCGAGAACGTGATGTCGATGGACGAGATCATCGGGGGCGTTCGCGGCCCCTGGCGGTTCAATATGCTCGTCTTCTCGGTCTTCGGCGTCGTCTCGACGGCCCTGACGGCGATCGGGCTCTTCGGACTCGTGTCCTACACCGTCGTACAGCGCAGGCGCGAGTTCGGGATCCGACTCGCACTTGGCGCGGAGGGGTGGCGAATCTGGCGAATTGTCTTTCGCGAGAGTGCGCTACTCGCCGCGATTGGCCTGACCACAGGAGTCCTGGTGTCGGCGGCGGCGACGCGAACGATCGCCAGTCTCCTGTTCGAGACCAGCGCCACGGATGGCGCGACGTTCATCGCGGCCGTGCTCGTGCTCGCGGCGGTCACGTTTCTGGCCACCTATCTGCCGGCCCGACGGGCGGCATCGACGGACCCGGCGATTACTCTGCGGCACGAGTAGCACTCATTCTGGGATCCCCATCCCGCGGAAGGCTTTCCAGCTGCCGTCCGGGAGCTTCTTGAGCACCACGAGCACCGTGCCACGAACCTGCTTCGGCTCGCCACCAGCCGATGCGACAAACGAAGCAGTGTAGTGACGCCACACGACTGCCCAGCCATCAAAGAGCGTCAAGTCTCTGGTTTCCGGGACGTAGCTCAGCACCTTGAAACCTTTGTTAGCCGTCTGGCGTTCGTTGCTCTCCCGGATAGCTTGCTTGCCGACTTCTGCCGGCGGTTCCGGGCCCATACGAACAGCGTCATCGGTCCACAGGTCCGTCAGCGCAACAGGATCTCGCGATACCGTCGCGGCGATGTCCTGCTGGAAGGCCTTCTCGATGCCAGCCAGGTCCGCATCTCGGCCCTGGCCTCTTCCAGCCGACGCGGCCGGTGCCTGAACCACTTGCCCTGCCAACGGGGTCAACGCGCCGACAACGACAGCAATTGAGGTCCCCATCCCGCGGAAGCATTTCCAGCTGCCGTCCGGGAGCTTCTTGAGCACCCGGAGCCTCGCGCCACGAATCTGCTTCGGCTCGCCACCCGGCGATTCGACATACGAACCAGTGAAGTAACCCCACTCGACTGCCCAGCCGTCCCAGATCGTCAAGTCTTTGATTTCCGGAACGAAGGTCAACACCTTGAGACCTGGGCGAGCCGACCAGCGTTCGTTGCTCGCTCGGATAGCCGGCTTGCCGACTTCTGCCGGCTGGCCTGGGCCGAGACGAATGGCGTCATCGGTCCACAAATCCGTCAGCGCAACAGGATCGCGCGACAACGTCGCGGCGATGTCCTGCTGGTGGAGCTTCTCAATGGCGGCCCGGTCCGCATCGCGGCCTCTGTCGCTTCCAGCCAACGCGGCCGGTTCCTGAACCACCTGCCCCGCCAACGGAGTCAACGCGCCGACAACGACAGCAACTGAAAGCCATTTCATATCGCCTCCAAGCGCACCTTCTATATTGACCTACGGATTCGGGACTTGGGCCTGCCCAGCCGTAGCTCACACTCGGAGTGTGAGGCGCGTGAGCGAAGGCAGTCGAAGCGACCGAAGGGAGCTGAGAATGCCGGAGGAGGGAATCGAACCCACACTCACCGTTAAGTGAACGAGATTTTGAGTCTCGCGCGTCTGCCAGTTTCGCCACTCCGGCCCGAGGAATGCGTTCGGCAGGAAGCCTAATCCTATCATCCACTTGCGCGGCTTTCGCTCCGTCAGGCGGCGACATTCTCGGACGCACTGCAGGCGCGACGGCTGCAGCGCGATAGGGGTTAGGCCGCTGATCGGGCCACCCACAAACCTCGGCCGGTCAGTCCGATCGGGTCGACTTCCGCACGAAGGCCAGCCCCTTGGAAGGCCGCCGCCATTTCCTCTGTTGTGAACAGTCCGAGCTCGTGGACCTCCGACACGCGGCGAGTGCCCGCGGGCGTGTCGATGGCGTAATCGAAATGCAGCCGCGAAATGCGACCGACAATCTCGTTTCGGCTGACACGCTCAACGGCCCTGCCGAGATGCGTGCCGGCGTGGCGAAATACACGGCCGTCTTCCAATCCGCCAGGAGGAAACCACGGTTCAACGAGCGCCACTCCCCCTGCACCCAGATGTTCGCGAAAGCATCTCAGCGCTCGGCGCACCCGCTCCAGCGTGACAAGGTAGCCGATCGAGCTGAACAAGCAGAGGAGAACGTCGTAACGTTTTTCGAGCGCAAACTCGGTCATGTCGCCTTGAAAGAATTGGCCCGTTGGGTGCTTTTCATGCGCCACGCGAAGCAGGCCGGCGTCGAGGTCGAGCCCGTCGACCTCGAACCCATGATTCGCGGCGAGGTGCCGGGCGTGTTCACCAGTTCCACACGCGATGTCCAAGACAGTCCGGGCTTTCGGATGGATGGCACGGACCAACGCAGCGATCCGCGCAGATTCCGCCGCGTAGTCCTTGAAGCTGTAGATCGCGTCGTAGAGCTCCGCGGATTCTGTGAACATCTCCTTAAGATTGCGCCCGCTCGGCCACCCGTACTTCAGGCTCTTGACTTCCGGTACTTCAGGCTCTTGACCACCCGGTACTTCAGGCTCTTGACCGCCGTACTTGAGGCTCCTGACGTCCCGTACTTCCTGCGCTTGACTCTTCCGTCCTTCGATCGATTGATCGATGATAATTCGATCGATTTCATGCGCGTCTTGCTCCCGGTGTTGCTCGCGGCCGCCGTCGTCAGTGTCCGGCCGTCCCTTCAGCAGTCGGCCGCCGCGCCACAAGTGCCCGCCGCGCCCCCGGTGGGTCGCTGGGAACTGGTGGTCCTCGGCGTCGCGCAGGACGCCGGGATTCCGCATCTCAACTGCCAGCAGGATCTCTGTCGATCGATCCGGGAAGGGAAGCGGAAGGCCGAGCGCGTCGCCAGCCTCGGGTTGCTGAATCGCCCGCTGGGCAAGGCGTATCTCTTCGACGCGACGCCGGATTTCCCGTCGCAGATGCATTCGCTCACCGGCGGCCGGCCGCCGAACGGGATCTTTCTCACCCACGCGCACATCGGCCACTACACCGGACTCATGTACCTCGGACGCGAGTCGATCGACGCGACCGGTGTGGCCGTGTACGCCACCGAGCGGATGGGCGCGTTTCTTCGCAACAACGGCCCGTGGAGCCAGCTCGTCCCGCGCCAGAACATCGACCTGAAGCTGCTCGTGCCCGACCGCGCCGTGGACCTCGGCGATGGCGTCAAGGTCACCGCCTTCACCGTGCCGCACCGCGACGAGTTCACCGACACCGTCGGCTATCTCATCGAAGGCCCCACGAACAAGGCGCTCTACATTCCCGACATCGACCAGTGGCCGAAGTGGTCGCGGCGGATCCGCGACGAGGCCGACAAGGTCGACTTTGCCTTCCTCGACGGCACGTTCGCGTCCACCGACGAGATTCCCGGCCGCTCCATCGTGCGACATCCCGCACCCGCTGATTCCCGTGACGCGTGACCTGCTGCAGGGCGTGCGCGCGAGGGTCTGGTTCATTCATCTCAACCACACGAACAGACAGATCGACGCGCCTGACGTGGCCAGGGACGGCTTGCGGTTCGGCATGTAACGGCACTGTGCTCGACACCAGTAACCGACGAACGGTCCCTGTCTGACAAACGTCCGTCCCTGACTGTTCGACACCGGACGCTCCGGTGGATATGCTGTCCGATGCTGCGATCGGCCCGGAGGAACGCCGAGCGCTGGGAGGCTGGGAATGGACCGTTCGACTCACAGGATATCTCTGCGCATTGGCGCGGTCGCGCTGGCGCTGCTTGCCATTGCGGCCTTCAAGCCGTGGGCCCTGCTCGCGCAGGCGCCGGCGCCAGCGAAGGTGAAGTTCGCGACCGTTGCGGAAGCCGACATGCGCGAGTGGCTGACCTACCTGGCGTCGGACGCGCTGCAGGGCCGCCAGATCTTCACCGAGGGCTACGGCCTCGCGGCGGCCTACGTCGCCGACCACCTGCGGCAGTGGGGTCTGAAGCCGATGGGCGACGACGGCACGTACTTCCAGACCGTCAAGATCCGCGGCTACCGCGTCACGCGCAACTCGTCGGTCACCGTGCGAGGTCAACGGCGAGTCGCGGACGTTCAAGCACGGCGACCACGTGACGTTCCCGACCAACTCCGGCGGCAAGCAGACGCTGACGTTCAACGGCGTCGAGTTCGTCGGCTACGGTCGTGCGTGCCAACGCTCGCGCAACAGCTACAACGACTTCGAGGGCCGCGACGTGAAGGGCAAGCTCGTGGTCTGGCTGCCCGGCACGCCGACGATTCTCGACCGCACGGCGGCCGCGGCCGGCGGGCGGCGGCAACCGCGCGCAACTACTGCGTGCAGACGCTCGGCGCGGCGGCCGTCTTGAGCTTCGTGCCGGCGCCGCCCGCACCGACGCCGCCGACGAAGCGCTCGCGCGCAGGCGCAGGCCGCGCTGACGCAGGCGAATCAGGCCGTGGCCGACGCGCAGGCCGCCGTTGCGCAGGCCATGCGCGGCGGGGCGGGCGCGGGGCGCGCCGGCGGCGTGGCGCCGGACCGGCGGCGGCGGGGCGCCGCCGCGGCGCCCCGGCGGACATCACGACGCGTGCAGAAGTCGACGGCGTCGTGCCGCCGCAGATCACGGCCGACGAGACGTTCTACGACTTCCTGTTCAGCGCGCTCGCCGACGAAGTTCGCCGACCTCAAGGCGCGCGCGGAGAAGGGCGAGGCGCTGCCGCCGTTCACGCTCCCGAACGTGAAGGTCACGGTCAACGTCGACAACACCTACGACGTCGTCTCCACGCAGCTCACCAAGAACGTCGTCGGCATGGTCGAGGGCAGCGATCCGAAGCTGAAGGACACGTACGTGCTCTTCGGCGCGCACCTCGACCACGTCGGCTATCGCGACCGCGCCGCCGGCCGCAGGCAGAGCTGCGCGGCGCGGCAGCCGCCGGCGACGCCCGATCTGATCTTCAACGGCGCCGACGACGACGGGTCGGGATCGACGGCGCTGCTGGGGATCGCGAAGGCGTTCGCGACCGGACCGAAGCCGAAGCGGTCGGTCGTCTTCGTCTGGCACACCGGCGAGGAGTCCGGACTGCTCGGGTCGCGCTACATGGCCGACTTCCCGGTCGTGCCGCTCGAGAAGGTGCAGGCGCAGTTCAACATCGACATGATCGGCCGCAATCGCGACGACGACCCGGCGCAGGCGAACACGGTGTTCGTGATCGGCGCCGACCGCATCAGCACCGATCTGCACAACCTCGTGGTCGAGACGAACAACGGCGCTCGCCAAGCCGCTGACGCTCGACTACGAGTACAACGACCCGGCCGACCCGAACAGCTTCTACACCCGCAGCGACCACTACAGCTACGCGGCCAAGGGCATCCCGATCGCGTTCTTCTTCACGGGCACGCACCCCGACTACCACGCGCGACGCCGACACCGTCGGACAAGATCCTGTATCCCGAAGCTGACGCGCGATCGCCCAGATGGTCTACCAGGTCGGGTTCAGCGTCGCCAACGCCGAGCGGACCTGAGCGGGACAACAAGGGGCCGCGGAGCGGGCCGGGGGTTCTCGGGCCGGATCGACAAGATAGGGCGACTCCGGTGTAACTGCCACGCAGTGCCAGAAGTTAGGGCGAACTGGTCGGTCCGGACGAGGCGAAGACAAAGCGAAAGTCGCCGAAACCCGTTGATTTACGAGGCGTTTCCGTTGATTTCTGCGCGCCGATTTGGCTACAATGTCGAGACGTTCCTGCTCGCAGACAGCCAACCTGAACGTCTTTCCTTCAGTAGCTCGGGGGACACGTGGCATTTGAGATCGGCGACAAGGTCATCTACCCGAATCATGGGCTCGGTGTGATCGAACGCATCGAGACCAAGACCATCATGGGCACGACCTGCGGGTTCTATCAGCTCCGGATGGCGAACGAGACGACGGTGTTCGTGCCGGTCGACAACGTCGACGGCGTCGGCCTGCGCCGCGCCATCAGCGACGATGAAGTCGAGCGCCTGTTCGACCTGCTCGGCGACGGCAAGATCGACAGCCATCAGAACTGGAAGGGCCGCTTCAAGGACAACTCCGACCGGATGCGCACCGGGTCGATCTACGACGTCGTCGAGGTCCTGAAGAGCCTGACGTTCCTGAGCAAGTCGAAGAGCCTGTCGTTCCGCGAGAAGCGGATGCTCGATCGCGCCAAGTTCCTGGTCGTCTCCGAGATCACCGAAGTGCTGGGCGAGAAGACGCCCGCAGGTCGAGGGCAAGGTCGAGAAGGCGCTCGAGCGCTGCTTCGCGACGAAGGCGCGGAACGCGGCGCGCGCCGAAGGCCGTGCGGCCGCGCCACCGGCGCGCGCCAAGGCCGCCGCCGCGGCTCGCGCCCGCGCCGACGGCTGCGGCGCCGCGCGCGGACGCCCGCGCGTCGCTGACCGGCGGCAGCGCGTTGCCGCCGCGTCGAGCCGCTCGCGCGTCCTAGCACGCCTGCCACGCTGGTCGCGGCGCTGCGGACGCTGGCCGCCGCTCGTCGCGGTCGCGCTCTACGTGCTCGTCTGCGGGCCCGCCGGTCCTGCTCTGGACCGTCGCTCACGGGCCGCCCGCGTCTCATCTACGCGCCGGCGGTGCGGGCGTCCGCATCGGCTTCGCGCTCGCCGGCATTCGCGCTGCGCGTCGATCGGCGCCGAGCACCTCCAGCCCGGCCGCGCCGTCTACGCCTGCAACCACAGCAGCAACATCGAGCCGCCGGCGGTGTTCTGCGCGCTGCGCCGCTCTTTCCGCGGCTGCGCGTCGCTCTACAAGGCCGAGCTGCGGAAGCTGCCGGTGCTCGTCTGGGCGTTCGACGTCGGCGGGCTTCGTGCCGCTCGAGCGCGGCAATCCCGATCAGAGCTGGCCGGCCATCGATCGCGCGGCCGAGGCGCTGCGCGAGGGCAACTCCTTCGTCATCTTTCCCGAGGGCACGCGCAGCCGGACGGGCGAGCTGCTGCCGTTCAAGAAGGGCGGCTTCGTGATGGCGATCAAGGCGCAGGCGCCGATCGTGCCGGTCGCCGTCTCCGGCGGCCGCGACGCGATGCGGAAGGGCAGTCCGCTCATCTGGCCGGCGACGGTCACGGTGACGTTCGCTGCCGGCCGGTCCCGACGGCCGGGCTGACGCTCGAGGACCGCGACGCGGTCGTCGCGCGGGTGCGCAGGCGATCGATCGCGGACTGGCGTCGCAGGTCGACGGACGCGCGACGCCGGTCTGAACGCCCTGCCGTCGCCTGTCGTAGAATCTCTGCGCTTGTGACGCGAAGGAACAAGCCCCGTCCGGCCGGGCGACCAGGTCTCGGAGCTGACGGCCGGTCGGCTGTCCGTCTATCTGCGATGCCTCAACACGCTCGACGCGGCCGGCGTGAAGACGCATCTCGTCGAAGGCGCTGGCCGAGCAGTTCCATCTGAACGCCGCGCAGATTCGGAAGGACCTCGCGTACTTCGGCGAGTTCGGCGTGCGCGGCGTCGGCTACTACGTCAAGGAGCTCAAGCGCCACCTGCGGATGATCCTCGGGCTCGATCGCACCGTGCGCGTCGCGATCCTCGGCGCCGGCAATCTCGGACTCGCGCTCGCCGACTATCCGGGGTTCCGGCAGGAAGGCTTCGCGATCGTCGCGCTCTTCGACACCGAGCGCGACGAAGATCGGCCGCCGCTCGCGCGGCGGCGTGCGCATCTACGACATCGCCGAGTTCCGCAAGCTCGTCAAGCGCGAGCACATCGACATCGCCGTCGTCGCCGTGCCGGCCGACTCGGCGCAGACCGTCGTCAACACCGCCGTGCAGGCCGGCGTCCGTGCGATTCTCAATTTCTCGCCGGGCACGCTGAAGGTGCCGCCCGGCGTGAAGCTGAAGAACGTCGACCTGACCGTGTCGCTCGAGAGCCTGTCGTTCTTCCTGGCGCGCGAGGAGAGCCGATGCCCGACGCGTAGGCGCGCGGCACCGGCGGCTCTCGCACGTCGACGCGCGCGGCCGCGTGCGCATGGTGGACGTCTCGCGACAAGCCCGAGACCGTGCGCGAGGCGGTCGCCGAAGGCGAGGTGCGCATGAGCGCCGCGGCGCGTCCGCGCGATTCGCCGGCGCGCCGGTCGCGAAGGGCGATCCGCTGCAGACCGCGCGGCTCGCCGGCATCATGGCGGCCAAGCGCACGGCCGACCTCATTCCGCTCTGTCATCCGCTGCCGCTGACGCACGTGGACGTCGATCTCGTGCCGCGGCCGCGCGGCTACCGCGATCGCGCGCGCGCGTCGGGACGGTCGGCCGCACCGGCGTCGAGATGGAAGCGCTCGTCGCCGTCTCCGTCGGCGGCGCTGACGCTCTACGACATGCTCAAGGCCGTCGATCGGGCGATCGTCATCGGCCCGATCCGTCTCCGCGAGAAGCGCGGCGGCCGGAGCGGCAGTCCGCCGCCGGTCGATGAGTCGTCGACACGCAGCCGATCGACGTGACCGACTCGGCCACTCGCTACCGTGCCGCGACGATCGCCGAGCTGCCGTTCTTCGCGGCGGGCCGGTTCCCAAGGCCAGACCTGCTCGGCCGCTGCGACGGCGAGCGCATCGTCACGCATCAGCGGCCGTGAGCTCGTCGACCGCGTCCGCGACGTCAGCCTCGGGCTGTCGACGCTCGGCATGGCGCCGCGGCGATCGCGTCGCGCTGCTCTCCGAGAGCCGGCCGGACTGGCTCGTCGCCGACTTCGCGATTCTCGACCGCGGGCGCGGTCACGGTGCCGATCTATCCCGACGCTCTCGGCCGAACAGGTCGCGTTCATCCTCCGCGACAGCGAGCGCGACGCCTCGTCGTCGTGTCGACCGCCGGCGCAGCTCGCCAAGGTGCTGGCCGCCGTCGCCGCGGGCTGCCGTCGCTGCGGGCGATCGTCGCTGATGGACGCGGCCGCGGACGCGCTCCGCGGCGCCGGTGCCGGTCGTGTCGCTCGAGGACGGTCGCGGCGCGCGGGCACAGGACGATCCTCGACGGCTGGGGCGTCGGCCGCGCGTTCCAGGAGCGAGCGCGAAGCGCGTCCGGCCCGACGATCTCGCGACGATCATCTACACGTCGGGCACGACCGGCGAGCCGAAGGGCGTGATGCTCACGCACGCGCAACCTGGTCGCCAACCTCGCCGGCGTCCTCGACGTGCTCGATCTCACGACGAGGACGACGTCGCGCTGTCGTTCCTGCCGCTCTGTCACGCGTTCGAGCGCATGGTCGCCTACGTCTATCTCGCGAGCGGCGTCTCGATGATCTTCGCCGAGTCGATCGACACGGTCGCGCGCGATCTGCTGATCGTCCGGCCGACGGTGATGACCGGCGTGCCGCGGGTCTTCGAGAAACTGCACGCGCGCATTGCTCGAGAAGGGCCGCGAGAGCGGCGGGCGTCAAGCGCCGCGATCTTCGACTGGGCGCGTGTCGGTGGCCGCGCACGCGAGGCCGGCGGCTGCCGCACGGCAGCCGCCGTCCGCCTGGCTTGCGCATGCACGTCGCGCGCTCGCCGACCGGCTCGTCTTCGCGCAAGATCCGCGACGGCGTCGGCGGCCGGCTGCGCTTCGCCGTCTCCGGCAGCGCGCCGCTCACGCGTCGACTCGGCCGAGTTCTTCTACGGCGTCGGCCTGCCGATCCTCGAGGGCTACGGCCTGACGGAAACGTCGCCCGTCCTGTGCGTGATGCCGCTCGAGAAGCGTTCGGTTCGGCACGGTCGGGCCGCCGCTGCCGAACGTCGAGCTGCGCATCGCCGACGACGGCGAGATTCTCGCGCGCGGTCCGAACGTCATGACGCGGCTACTTCAAGCGGCCGCGACGAGACCGCGAGGCCGTCATCAGCGACGGCTGGTTCCACACCGGCGACATCGGCGCGCTCGACGAGCGCCGGCTACCTGCGGATCACCGATCGCAAGAAGGAACTGCATCGTCACGTCGGGCGGCAAGAAGATCGCGCCGCAGCCGATCGAAGCAGCGCTGCGGGCCGATCCGCTGGTCGGCGAGGCCGTGCTCGTCGGCGACGAGCGGCACTTTCCGGCGGCGCTGCTCGTGCCGGACTTCGCCGCGCTGCTGGCCGCGCGCTCGGCGTCGACGGCCGCCGCACGCGCGCGACGCGGCGCTCCTCGGCGCCGGCCGAGGTGCGGGCGCTGTTTCAGGCGGCCGTCGACGCCGTGAACGCGCGACTCGCGCAGTTCGAGCGCATCAAGAAGTTCGTCGCTGCTGCCCGAGGAGTTCACGCATGGACGCCGGCGAGCTCACGCCGACGCTGAAGGTGAAGCGCCGCGTGATCGAAGAGAAGTACCGGGACGTGATCGAGGCGATGTATCGTAGCGCGTCGTCGAGTCCGCAATCCGGTCTAGAACGATCTCGCACGTGATTCGAGCGGCCACCAGCGCATCTGGACCTTGCCGATGATGTATTTCTTCGGCACGTCGCCCCAGGTGCGGCTGTCCGAGCTGTTGTTCCGGTGGTCGCCCATGACGAAGTAGTAGCCCTGGCGGCACGACCTCGGGCCCCCACGTGTCGTGGGATCCGGTACTCCTCGGGGATGAAGTCGTCGGGCAGCGGAATGTCGTTGCGGATAGACGCGGCCGTTGACGCTGCGGATCGTGTCGCCTGGCTTCGGCGACGACGCGCTTGACGAACGACTTGTCCGGATCCTCAGGGTAGAGCAGCATCACGATGTCGCCGACCTGCGGGTCGTGCAGCCGGTAGGCGAGCTTGTTGACGATCAGCCGGTCCTGATCCTCGAGCGTCGGGACCATGCTCTGGCCCTCGACGCGCGCGACCTGGAAGCCGAACGTGACGATGAGCGTCGCGTAGACGGCGGCCGACACCAGCGTCTTGAACCAGGCGACGAGCTCCTCGCCGAGCCGCGGAGCGACTGTGACCAATCGCGCTTCTTCGCGGCCGGCGTGACGGCCACCGGCGCCGGCATGGCCGGCGCCGATTCGATGGGCGCCCGATGCGGCGGCTCGGCCGGGATGAACACCGCCGGGCGGAACTCTGCCGGCCGGAAGACGTAGGACTCGGCCTCGGGCCGGGCGACGTCCTGCGGCGCCGGCTCGCGTCAGTTGATCCCACGGAGACCGGTTCCGGTCTCGCCGAACCGTCGTCATGTTGAGTCAGAGGACTCTCCTCGCGGTCACTACGTTAGACGACCCGAACCTTCATTGTTACCACGACAGCGGACCAGGCCTGGCCCAGTGCCCTCAGAGCTGCAGATACTCCCGCAGCCGCCGCGTCTGCGACCGGCTGACCGGGATCTCCGTCGCTTTCGGCGTCCTTCATCTTCAGCAGGTAGTTCCGGCTGAACCAGGGCACGATTTCCTTGATCTTCGTGATGTTGACCAGGTGCGACCGGTGGACCCGCCAGAACACCGCCGGATCCAGCCGCGCCTGCAGCTCGTCGAGCGTCCGGTAGTTAGACGTGCCCGACACGCGTGCTCGTCACGACGACGATGGCGTCGTCGACGAGCGAGGCGTGGACGACCTCGTCGGCCTGGACGAGCACGAACCGCTCGCCGACGCGAACCGCGAGCTGGTCGCGGCGGCCCTGGCGCGCCTGCACGGCCTCGATGACGCGCTCGAGATCGGCCGGCGCGAGAGCGGCAGCTCGCGCCGCCTGCTCGGAGGCCAGCGCGGCGCCGGACCCGCTCGAGCGTCTGCTCGAGCCGGTCGGCGTCCACCGGCTTCAGCACGTAGTCGACGGCGTTCACGCGAGAACGCGTCGATCGCGTACTGGTCGAACGCGGTGACGAACACGAGCTGCGGCGGCACGTCGGCCTCAATCAGCCGGCGCGCGACCTCGAAGCCGGTGAGGCCGGGCATCTGCACGTCGAGGAACACCACGTCGGGCCGAGCTCGCCGGCCAGCCGCAAGCGCGTCGACGCCGTCGGCGGCCTGGCCGACGATCTCGACGCCGCCGGCCTGCGCCGAGCAGGAAGCACAGCTCCTCGCGCGCGAGCTGCTCGTCGTCGACGACGAGCACGCGAATGCGGGCGCATCGGTCAGGCGGTCGCGCGCTCCGGCACGACCAGCTCCGGGATCTCGATACGTGCCGACGTGCCCTGGCCCGGCACGCTGTGCAGTCGCAGCTGGTAGTTCGCGCCGTAGATCACGCGCAGCCGCTCGTTGACGTTGCGCAGGCCGATGCCGTGCTCGGACTCGCGCCTCCATCCGCGTCTGCGGCATGCCCGACGCCGTTGTCGACGACTCTCGATGACGACGTGGCCGGCCCGACGGGTCGACGCGGATGGTGATGCGGCCCTCGCCGACCTTGCGGCCGAGCCCGTGCTTGATCGAGTTCTCGACGAGCGGCTGCAGGATCATGCTCGGCACGATCGATGTCGAGGCTCGCTTCGTCGATGACTTTCTCGACGACGAGGCTCGGGCCGAAGCGCACGCGCTCGATGTCGAGATACTCGTCGACGGCGGCCAGCTCCTCGCGGAGCGTGACGAAGTGCTCCTGACTGCGCAGCAGGCGGCGCAGCAGCCCGGAGAGCTTCACGATCAGCACCCGCGCCGTCTCCGGCTGCGATCGGATCAGCGACGAGATCGACGTCAGCGTGTTGAACAGGAAGTGCGGGTTGATCTGATTGGCGAGCGCCTCGACGCGCGCCGCCATCAGCAGCTGCTCCTGCTCGGCGAGCCGGTGCTCGATGCGCGCGCTGTTCCAGATCTTGATCGGAATCGCGACGCCGAGCACGGTGGCGAGCGGCACCAGGAGCGCGCAGCCAGCAGTTCGCCGGCGGCGAAGAGCGAAGATGCGCGTCGGGAAACCTGTGCGCCGATCGCCTGGCGCAGCAGCTCGAGCAGGACCGGCGCGGTCACGAGGATGACCTGCCAGTCGATCGACAGCTGCCGCACGAGCCGCCAGACCGATGTGATGGAGCTTGCGTGACGAAGAACGGCGTGAACCGCCAGATCTCCTCCTTCGGACAGATCTCGCGCAGGCCGCCGCCGGCAAACCCGCAGCCGACGGCAAACGGCAGCGCGCCGCATTCGCCGGCGAAGAGCGGCGGCAGCGCCGACGGCCGCGCCGACGAGCGCGCCGGCGTACGGGCCCGGCGATGAGTCCGGCGAGGAACGAGCCCGACAGCGTCAGATCCGCCGCGTCGTAGTGGAGCAGCAGCCGCGCGGCGACGCCGGCGGCGAGCGGGATGCCGAGGCCGGCGGCAAAGATGCAGCCGCTCCGGCCAGTCGCGGCGTTCGGTCAGCAGGATGCGCCGGAAACAATCGGAACCGCGCCAGCATCGTCGCCAGCACGGCGGTGACGGCCAGCTTGACGATCAGCGTGACGAGCAGGAACTGCTCGTGCGTGAGGGTCAGAGACCGCGCCTCGTTCTGCATCAGCCCCGGCCGTAACTATAGCATTGCACCGGGTCCCGGCCGGAACGATAGCACGCGTGGGACTGCCGAAGCTTGCTATGATGGCGGCCATGATTCGGCCGTTTCTCATCGGGTTCGCGACGACGTTCAAGCACATGTTCCGGAAGCCGAACACGGTGAACTATCCGGCGGAGAAGGTGCCCGTGTTCCCGAAGTACCGCGGCAAGCAGGTGCTGATGCGCGACGAGAACGGCCTCGAGAAGTGCGTCGCGTGCGGGCTGTGCGCCGTCGCCTGCCCGGCCGATGCGATCTACCTCGAGGCGGCGGAGAACGACGGCACGCGTGCAGGCCGGGCCGCGCTACGCGTCGATCTACCAGATTCACAAGACGCGCTGCATCTTCTGCGGCTACTGCGAAGAGGCCTGCCCGGTGTCGGCCATCTTCATGGGCAAGGACTACGAGCTGGCCGTCTACAGCAACAAGGACTTCATCTGGGACAAGGAGGACCTGCTCGTCCCGGCCGCCGGCACCGACGCGCTCGATGCGACGTTCGCGTGTCGAGCCTCGCAGCCCGCCGATGCAGGGGTTTCTCGAAGCGCTCGACCGAGCGCGTGCTCGTCTGCGACGGCGCGATGGGCACGCATGCTCTACGCGAAGGGCATCTTCCTCAACCGCTGCTTCGACGAGCTGAACCTCACCCAGCCCGATCTCGTCGCCGAGGTGCATCGCGACTACGTGCGCGCCGGCGCCGACGTCATCGAGACGAACACGTTCGGCGCCAATCGCTTCAAGCTCGCGAACTTCGGTCTGGCCGACGAGAGCGCGCGCGCATCAACGCGCAGGGCGCGCGGATCGCGCGGCACGCGGCGCGCGACGCGGCGTGGGTCGCCGGCTCGATCGGTCCGCTCGGCGTCCGCATCGAGCCGTGGGGACGCACGGGCGTCGACGAAGCCGAGGCGGCGTTTCGCGAACAGGCCGCGGCGCTCGCTCGAGGGCGGCGTCGATCTCTTCATCCTCGAGACGTTCCGCGATCTGAACGAGCTCGTCGCCGCGATTCGCGCGGTGCGCACGCGTGTCGGCGCTGCCGATCGTCGCGCAGATGACGACCGAGGAGGACGGCAACAGCCTCGACGGCACGCCGCCCGAGACGTTCGCGCCGGCGCTCGAGCGCGCCGGCGCGGACGTCATTGGCGTCAACTGCTCGGTCGGTCCGGCCGCGATGCTCGAGACCATCGAGGCGATGGCGCGGCTCACGCGCGCGCCGCTCGTCGGCGCAGCCGAACGCCGGGCCGGCCCGCGCGACGTCGACGGCCGCAATCTGTATCTGTGCTCGCCCGAATACATGGCGAGCTACGCGCGCCGCTTCATCGCCGCGGGCGCGCGCCTGGTCGGCGGCTGCTGCGGCACGACGCCCGATCACATCCGGCAGATCGCCGACGGCCGTGCGGCACGATGACGCCCGGCGCCGGCGCAGGCCGGCGCCGCAGCGCGGCCGACGGCGAGGCGCGAGCCGCGCCGGCGCCGGTCGCGCGCGCGCGAGAAGTCCGCGCTGGCGCGCGCGCTTCGCCGACCGGCCGGTTCGCCGTCGTCGTGGAGGTCGCGGCGCCGCGCGGGCTCGATCTCGGCCGGCGTCGTCGCGCAGGCGCAGCCGCTTCCGCGAGCTCGGCGCCGTCGCCGTCAACGTGCCCGACTACCCGCAGTCCGGCGCGCGCGCGAGCGCGCTGGCGCTCGGCGTGCTCGTCGAGCAGCAGGGCCGCGTCGAGACGCTGCTGCACTACTCGCTGCCGCGACCGGACGCTCGATCGGCATGCAGTCGGACCTGGTCGGCGCGCACGCGATGGGCATGCGCAACGTGCTGCTCACGACGGGCAGCCCGGCGCCGCGCGGCGAGCTATGCCGACGCGACGTCGGTCTTCGACGTCGACGCGATCGGCCTCACGAACATGGTGGCGCGGCTCAATCGCGGGCTCGACATCGGCGGGCAGCCGATCGGCGCGCCGACGCGGTTTCACATCGGCGTCGCGGTCAATCCGTTTGCGCCGGATCCCGACGCCGAGTGGCGCCGGCTCGATCACAAAGTCGAAGCCGGCGCGGAGTTCCTCGTCACGCCGCCGATCTTCGACCTCGACGGCGTTCGAGCGCGTGCTGCCGCGGCTGCAAGGACGACGGGGCTGCCGGTGCTCGCCGGCGTCGCGGCGCTCGAGGGCCTGCGGCACGCGGAGTTCCTCGCGAGCGAAGTGGTCGGCGTGCGCGTGCCGGACGCGCTGCTCGATCGGCTGCGGCGCGCCGCCGACGAGCGCGCCGAGGCGCATGGCGGTCACGCGTCGAGATCGCTCGCGGGCTTGCGCGACCGCGTCGACGGGCTGCAGGTCACGTCGTTTCACGGCTCGCCGGCGAACGGCGGAACGCGCTGCTCGAAGCGATGCGGCCGAGCTGCTCCGAGCGGCAAGCCGGCGCAGGAGCCGCACATGGCTGACGCGTCGAACGGCAACGGGCTGCGCGAGCACATGCTGCTGTTCACGCGGTTCCTGCGGAACCCGCGGCACGGTCGGCGCGCTCGCGCCCAGCTCGCGCGCGCTGGCGCGCGCGATGGTCGCAGGACTGCCGACCGACGAGCCGGTCACCGTCGTCGAGCTCGGGCCGGGCACCGGCGCGTTCACCGGCGCGATCGTCGAGCGGCATCGCACCCGGACGCGCGGTTCCTGGCCGATCGACCTCGAGCCGACGTTCGTCGAGAAGATCCGCGAGCGCTGGCCGACGGTCGAGTGCGTCTGCGCGTCGGCCGAGCAGCTCGAGGCGCTCGTCGCCGATCGCGGCACTCGGCCCGTCGATCACATCATCTCGGGTCTGCCGTTCGCGAGCCTGCCGGTCGCCGATGACGCGCCGGATCCTCGACGGCGTCGAGCGCACGCTGCGGCCCGGCGGCACGTTCACGACGTTTCAGTACGTGCACGCCTACGGCATGCCGCCGGGGCGACTGTTCCGCCGGGAGATGAGCGGAGCGGATGGGCGGACCCGCCGATCGCCGGCTCGTGCTGAAGAATTTTCCGCCGGCCTTCGTCCTCACCTGGACGCAGCGCGCACGAGCTGATCGCGCCGCGACGCGTCGGCGCCGTCCGTCGTCATGCGTCTCGGCGGCGCCGGCTGCGCGAGCGAAGCGCGTCCAGCGCCTCGCGCCAGCGGCCCGCGAACAGATCGTCCTGGCTGATGAACCGGCAGCGCAGAAAGCGCGGCAGCTCCCGGACCAGCACGGTCGTACTCGCGGAAGTGCCCGCGCGACGTGTACAGCATCGCCGTGCCGGCCGTCGATGCATTCCGCGATGATGCCGTAGCCCGGCTTCGTCACCACGACGTCGACGGCCGCCACGAGATCCTCGTAACGGAAGCCGCGTCCCGACGAAACGATCCTCGTCCAGGAACACGATGCCGTCGCGGCCAGCCGGTCGCGGGCGGCGCGACGCGATCGGTCGTGACGACCGTCCAGTCGTTCGAGACAGTCGAGCGACGCCGAGATCGAGGCCGGGCAGGCCGTAGCCGCCAAACGAGAGCAGCGCCGCCGGCCGGTCGAGCGGCAGGCCGAAGTGCGCGCGCGTGTCCGTCCGCGTGCGCGTCGGATGCCGCGCGATGAGCGGCAGCGGCTCGACGCGCCGGGAAGACCTCGAAGCCGCCGGAGAAGGGCAGCTCGAGCGCGAGCGTCGCGTGCCGCGTACGCGCGCGCGGATGAGCGGCACGAGCCAGGGCGCCGCCGCGCCGAGGCCCGGGTGCGTTTCGTAGATCCAGTCCCAGGTGAAGTTCGCGATCGCGACGGACGGCACGCCCAGTCGCGGCGGCGACCTCGAACGCGAGCGGCGGGATGTCGCCGACGATGAGCTGCGACGTCCTCGCTCTGCGAGCGCGCCGCACTTCGGCCGCGACGCGGTCGTCGAAGCTCGAGTAGAACGCGACCGCCGCCGCGACGGTCGCCTCGTCGTCGTGCGCGATGCTCGACGACTGGACGATGCCGGTGTCGCAGGCGCCCGGCCGCAGCTCGTACGGCACGCGAAGCGTCCGCGCGAGCAGCGTCGGGACTGACGGCCGATCGAATGACGATCGCGCAGATCGGGACGCCCGGTCGCCGAGCGCGTTGATGACTTCGACCTGCCGCGAGGCGTGGCCGAATCCGTGGCCGGAGATGTAGAAAAGCGAGCACCGGGCACCGAGCGCCGGTCTTCAGAGAAAGACCATCGATCTGGTGCGACGGGATCTCGAACCGCCGGCGGCAGCGCGTGCAGTTCACGAAGTCGTCGATCCGGAAGAGGTGGTCGCGCAGCTTGCCGAACAGCGCACGGTCGCGCTCGTCGGCGCCGGGCGGGATGCGATCCTTCTTCGTGCGACGGACCCACTTGATCGGGTAGTCGTCGCGGTGACGGCACTGCGGACACGCCAGCGACATCGGCTTCGATTTCGGTCTTTTCGGTGAAGAAGTCGCGTTCGTTGAGCATCAAGTCGGGATCTTAGCCGATCAGAGGACGAACGGAAGCATCTGCCATCGCACCCGGCGCTGGTAGTCGTCATACGCCGCGCCGAACGTGCGCCGCAGATCGCGTTCCTCGAGCGGCACCGCCACCACGAGATACAGCGCTGCTGACGGCCGCGAACACGAAGTGTGTGCCGGTCATCACCGGCGTCGGCCAGACGAACAGCAGCCAACCCAGGTAGATCGGGTGCCGGACGAGGGCGTACAGGTCCCCGAACATCGAGTGTCCCGGTTTCGAGTGCCGCATCCTGTTGACGGCGCACGACCTGCGTGATTCCGGCAAGCCAGAACGTGCCGAGGCGCCGTGCACAGTCAGACCGCCAGAATCGCTCCCGCCGCCTGCAGCAGCTGCATGGGCGATCCGGGCCGGTCCGTCCACCCGCCACGCCTCGCCGGGGACAGGCTGCCAGAGCGCGCACGTCAGCGAGGAACAAGACGCTCGAGATCCAGACGTAGCACGATCGCTCGAGCTCGGGCGGGACGCGTTCGCCTGATCCAGGCCTTGAGCCCCGTCCGCGCGAACACGCTGTGGTGGAGCGCGAACACGCTGAAGAACGCGATATCGATGAGCACCGGCAGCCAGACACTGCCGGCGGGATCGTACCGCGCCTTGCGAAAGCCCGACGTGTAGGCCGCGCCGAAGTAGACAAGCGAGATGACGAAGACGGCGCCACCGGCGAGCGCGACACCGAGCTTCCATGGGGCAGGCGCCGGGTCGCGCGTCATTCGTCGCCGTATTATAGGAAGACATGGCAGCCAGTCGGCCGAGGGTGGCGATCACCGGCATTGGTGTCGTCTCGCCATTCGGCGTCGGCCGCGACGTGTTCTGGGATCGCGTCTCGCGGGGCATCAGCGGCACGCGCGCGGTCGACCGAGTTCGACACGTCGCAACTGACGAGTCGAGTCGCGGCGTGGGTGCCAGACGACGCGCTCGCGAGCTGCGGACGGCGGACAGCGACAGCGCGCAGGAAGAAGGGCGGAATGGCAACGGCCGCGCCGATCCGCGACGGTACGCGAAGGTCTCGCGCATCGCCGTCCTCGCGGCGCGCGAGGCGCTGCGTGATGCCGGGCTCGACGGCGACCGCGGCGAGATCGGCGTCATCGTCGGCAGCGGCGCCGGCGGCATCGACGTCGCCGAGCGGCAGTACGGCGACTACTTCTCCGGCGCCTACCACCGCGTGTCGCCGTACGCGATTCCGGTGTCGATCGTCGGCATCGTCTCGAGCGAGATCTCGATCGCGCTGGGACTGCGCGGCATGAGTCACGTGCTCTCGACCGGCTGCACGAGCTCGACCGACGCGATCGGCTACGCCGCCGCGCTCATCCGGCACGGCGAGGCCGACGTGGTGCTGACCGGCGGCGCCGACGCGTGCGTCACGCCCGGGATGATGTTCGGGTTCAGCCGGATGCGCGTGACGTCGACGCGCTACAACGACCGGCCGGCCGAGGCCTCGCGCCCGTTCGATCGCGATCGCGACGGCTTCGTGCTGGGCGAGGGCGCGTGGCTGATGACGCTCGAGCGCGAGGAGCGACGCGCGAGCGCGCGGCGCCCGAATCTACGCCACCGTCGACGGCTACGGATCGACGTGCGACGCCTACCACCGCGTGCAGATGGATCCGGACGGCGGCGAGATCGTCCGCTGCATGGAGATCGCGCTGCGCGCGCGCCGGCCGCGCGCCCGAGGAGATCGGCTACGTCAACTATCACGGCACGTCGACGGTCCTGAACGACGCGGTCGAAGCGCGGTGCGTGCGGCGCGTCTTCGGCGCGCACGCCGACCGCGTCGCCGGGCTCGTCGACCAAGTCGATGATCGGCCATCCGCAGGGCGCGAGCGGCGCCGCCGGTGTCGTGACGACCGCGCTGGCGCTCGCCGGAGGCCTGCTGCCGCCGACGATCAACCTGCGCGATCCGGATCCGGACTGCGATCTCGACTTCGTGCCGAACACGCGCGCGACGAGCGAGCGCGGACGCCGCGCTCTGCAACTGCCTCGGGTTTCGGATCGAAGAACAGCGCGCTTGTACTGGGCGATGCGGTTCTGAGGTCCGACAGCGCTTCGACAAGTGCTCTGAGATCGATGTCGATCGATGTAATTGCTGATGCTCGACGTGATCATCGCGGGAGCCGGTCCGGCCGGGACGATCGCCGCGTTGATCGCGGCGCGGGCCGGTGCGCGCGTCCTCGTCGTCGATCGTGCGACCTTCCCGCGCGACAAGCTCTGCGGTGACACGCTCAATCCCGGCGCGCTCGCGCTGCTCGCGTCGCTCGATCTTGCCGGCGGACCGCTGGCCTCGGGCAGCCGCTGGCCGGCATGCGATTGACCGGTCCGCGCAGCGAGTCTTGAAGCGCCGTTACGGTCACGGCGTCGCGGGACTGGCGATCAGGCGCCACGATCTCGACGCGTGGCTGCTCGAGTGCGCCGTGGCCGCGGGCGCGCACTTCGAGCCCGGCCTCGTCGCGCGGCGGCCGCTTCGTACGACAGCGGCGCGACGCCGCTCGTCCGCGGCCTCGTGCTGGCCAGGCGAGGCGCCGCCGACGAACAGCTCCGCATGCCGGCGAACATGACGATCGCTGCCGACGGGCGAGCGATCGGCGCTGGCGCGCGCGCTCGGTCTTGTCGCTGACCCCGACGCACCCGCGCCGCTGGGCGTTCGGCGTGTACGCGACGGGCGATCAGCGGGACCGACCGATCTCGGTGAGATGCACATCCGGCCCGGGCGCTACCTCGGCATCGCGCCGCTTGGCGGCGGGTTGTGCAACGTCTGCGTCGTGACGGGCCGCGCGCCCGGACGGCGCCACGCCGCTCGACATCGTGAAGCGCAGTGTGGACGGCCGACGCGGAACTGCGCGACCGATTCGCCCGGGTGGCGTTGGCAGTCGCCGGTCCGTGTGCTCGGTCCGCTCGCGGTCGAAGCGCGCGCGCCCGGTGTGCCCGGTCTGCTGCTCGCCGGTGACGCGGCGGGATTCGTCGATCCGATGACCGGCGACGGCCTGCACCTGGCGATGCGCGGCGCCGTGCTCGCCGCGCGCGAGGCGCTGCACGACGCTCGAGACCGGCGACTTCGGCAGCGCGGTCGAGCAGTCTGGCCGCGGCGAGGCGTGCGGAGCTCGGCCGCAAACAGCGCTTCAACCGCATTGTCCGCGGCGTGGTGCAGTCGCCGCGCGGCGATCGAGATGGCCTGCGTGGAGCGCGCGCATTGCGCCAGGTCTCCTGCGATGGGCGGTGCGGTACGCCGGAGATGCCGCGTGAACGGCATGGCGTTTCTTCTCGCCGTCGTCATCGGCCTGCTGCTCGCCGAGACGCGTCTGTCGCGGCGCAACGAGCGGCGGCTGCGCGACGCGGCGCGACCATGCCGCCGGGCGACGTCTATCGCGCGCTGGCCGTGCTCTATCCCGCGGCGTTCCTCCTCATGGGCGCTGGAGGGCGTGTGGCGCGCTGCGCAGCCCGCGGCGTCGAACGTCGCGGTCGGCCCGTCGTGGCTCGCCTCGGGCGTCGTGCTCTTCGCCGCGAGCAAGGCGCTCAAGTACTGGGCGATTCGATCGCTGGGCGAGCGCTGGACGTTCCGCGTCTTCGTCGTCCCCGGCCGGACGCTCGTCACGTCGGGTCCGTATCGCTACGTCGCGCATCCAAACTACATCGCCGTCCTCGGCGAGCTGGTCGGCGCGGCTATGATGTTCAGAGCGGAGACGTCGGGTCCGGTGATGTGCGGGCTCTTCGGCGTGGCGCTGTGGGCGCGTGTCCGTTTCGAGACGCGCATCCTGAGATCGCTCGCGACCGGACGCGCACCAGAAGCGTCGTAATGGCTGGGCCGGGCGCGCCACCGCGCGTCCCCGCCGGAGCGGAGCGGTTGCTGCGAGCGACGGCGTAAGGGGGGGCCGGCGGGGACGAAGTCCCCCGGTCTGCTTGGAGAAGCAGCCTGGTGACGATTCTCTCGATGCGAAACGTCGTGTTGTTCGCCGTCCTCGCGCTCGGGGCCGGGCCTGCCGCGGGCCCGCAGGGCGGGCGGAGTGGCACGGCAGCCGATTCGCTGCTCCAGCAAGTGCGCGTCGCCCTCGGTCACGGCGCGGTGACCGACGCCCGCCGCCTCGCTGACAGCAGCACGGAACCGCAACCCGCCAAAGATCTCGCGTCGGCCCTCGTGGACATCTTCGAAGGGAAGAACGAGGAGGCGCGCCAGAAGCTCGAGCCGCTGGCCCGGGCCAATCCGATCGGAGACGCCGCGCTCGAGCTCGGGCTGCTCGACCTCCGGCAGGGCCGCCGCGACGACGGGTGGAAGCGACTGGATCCGATCGCCTCGAATCGCACGTTCAAGGGACCGGAGGACTACTACCGGCTCGCGCGCGCCGCGCGCGGCAGCCGCGAGTTCCTGCTCGCCAACGATGCGTTCTTCCAGATCGACAAGCTGCCGCGGGCCGACATCCAGACCGATCTCGGCGATCTGTTCCTCGAGCGCCATCAGCCGGGCGACGCGCTCGGCAGCTACCGGAAGGCGCTCGAGCTGGATCCCGAGTGGGTGCCTGCGCACGTCGGCGTCGCGCGCGCGCTGGAGCTGGTCGCGAATGCCGATCCCGAGGCCGCGCGCCTTTCGCTCGAGACGGCCCGGAAGATCGCGCCCAATCATCCTGAAGTGCTTCGCCTGGCCGCCGAGCGCGCGCTCGAGAAAGAGAACTTTGCCGGCGCGAACGAGGCACTCGATCGGCTGGCGACGTCGCGACCGGGAACGGTCGAAGAAGCCGCGCTGCGCGTGCCGCTCGCGTACGAAGCAGGCGGCCCGGCCGCGGTCGAGGCCGCCGTCGCGCGCGTTCGCGAGATCGATCCGAAGTCGGCGCTGGGATATCGCCGGCCGGCGAACAGGCCGCGCGCCGGTACCGGTTCGACGAAGCCGCGGAGTTTGCGCGCAAGGCGACGACGCACGATCCCGACGACTCGCAGGCGCACTTCGATCTCGGCCTGTACCTGATGCGCACCGGCGACGAGAAAGGCGCGCGCGTGGCGCTCGAGCGCGTCCTGGGATCTCGACAAGAGCGCACCGTCTCACCAAGAACCTGCTCGACGTGCTCGACAAGATCGACACGTTCGAAGTCGTCACGTCCGGCGACTTCATCTTCAAGTTCGACAAGGCCGAGGCGGCCGTCCTCAAGACCTACGCGCTGCCGCTCGCCGAGGAGGCGTACAAGACGTTCGCCGCGCGCTACGGCTTCACGCCGAAGGGACCGATCCTCGTCGAGGTCTTTCCGGAACACGACGACTTCGCGGTGCGCACGATCGGCCTGCCGGGGCTCGTCGGGCGCGCTCGGCGCCTGCTTCGGCCGCGTCGTGTCGATGGACTCGCCGCGGGCGCGAGCCGCCGGGCGAATTCAGCTGGCAGGCGACGCTCTGGCACGAGCTGGCGCACGTCTACACGCTGCAGCTGTCGAAGTACCGCGTGCCGCGCTGGCTGACCGAAGGCATCTCGGTCTTCGAGGAACATCGGAAGCAGCCGGCGTGGGGCCGCGAGCTGACGCTCGAGTTCGCGCAATCAGCTGGCGCGCGGCAAGACGTTCGGCGTGAAGGGACTGCCGGACGCGTTCAAGCGGCCGGAGAGCCTCGCGCTCGCGTACTTCGAGGCGTCGCTCGTCGTCGAGCACCTCGTCGAGCTGAACGGCGACGCGGGGCTGCGGACGCTGCTCCTGGCGTACGCCGACGGCGCCACGGACGCCGACGCGTTCGCGAAGGCGTTCGGCAAGAGCGTCGACGCCGTCGACGCGTCGTTCAAGACGTTCGTCGAGCAGCGGTACGGCGCGCTCGCGCGCGCGATGGCGGAGCCGCCCGAGCCAGGTGCGTCCCGACGACCTGCCGGGGCTGCAAGGCGCGAGCGGCAGCTGCGCCGGGGAACTTCGTCAGTCAGCTGGCGCTCGGGCAGGCGCTCCTGCAAGGCGGGCGATACTGCAGGCGCGAAGGCGCGCGCTCGAGCGGGCGGCCAAGCTGGCGCCGCAGGCGACCGGCGACGCCAGCCCGCACGCGCTGCTCGCGCAGATCGCCGAGAAGGAAGGCGATCGGACGCGCGCGCGCCGCGAGCTGCGCGAGCTCCTGACGCACGATCACGACGAACGTCGACGGCCGCCCGGCAGCTGGCGGCGCTCGTCGGCACGAGCCGCAGGCGACTGACGATCGCGACTTCGCGCTTGCGGCTCGTCGCCGATCTCGATCCGTTCGACGCCGACAGTCCACGGCGCTGCTCGGCCAGCGCCTGCTCGCGAAGAATCAGCCCGCGGCGGCGCTGATCGAGTTCCAGGCCGCGCTGGCGCTTGGTCCGCCGAATCTCGCCGAGGCGCACACCGACGTCGCCGAGAGCTTCCTCAAGCTCGGGCGCAAGGACGAAGCCAAGCGGGAGGCGCTGCTGGCGCTCAGGCAGGCGCCGACCTACGCGCGCGCGCAGGACCTGCTCCTGCTCGCGATCGGGAAGCGATAGACATGATGGAACGAGACGTTCTCGCACTCCGCCCGTCTCGTCCGCTGGATCGCCGCTGCCGTCATCGGCCTTGCCGTGGTCGCCGGCACGCCGCGCGACGCCGCAGCCGAGGGCGCCGGTACGCCGTCATCGTGCAGGGCGCGTCGGGCGAGCCAGCAGTACGCCACGCTCCATCGCGGCTGGGTCGACGTCGCTCGTCACGCTCCTGCGCGACCGGTTCAAGCTCGACGCCGCCGCATCTGACGGTGCTCGTCGAGCAGCCCGAGGCCGGCGAGGAACGCGTCGACCGCCGAGAGCGTGCAAGGCCGTTCTGGCGACGGCTGGCGAAGCAGCTCAAAGCGGACGATCTGCTGTTCGTGATGCTGATCGGCCACGGCGGCGGCGACGGCGCGGACGCGAAGTTCAACCTCGTCGGGCCCGATCTCACGATCGCCGAGTGGAGCGCGCTGCTCGAAGCCGATCCAGGCCGCATCGCGTTCGTCGACACCACGAGCTCGAGCTTCCCGTTCCTGGAGGGCCTCGCCGCGCCCGAGCCGCGTCGTGATCACGGCCACGAGCACGCTACGCGCAGCGGTATCACACGGTGTTTCCCGACGCGTTCATCCAGGCGCTGCGGCGCCGAGGCGGCCGACGCCGACAAGAACGGCCGCATCTCGCTGCTCGAGGCGTTCACGCACGCGTCGCGGCTCGTCGGCGCAGCACTACGAGCAGGACGGGCACCATGGCGACCGAGCGCGCCATGCTCGACGACACCGGCGACGGCGACGGCCGTGACGCCGACCGCGACCGGCGCGGACGGCGCCATCGCCGGCGCTCACGTATCTCGACGCGCTCGCGATGCCGAAGGCCGCCGATCCCGAAGTGCAGAAGCTCCTGCTTCGCCAGCAGCGCGCTGACCGAGCAGGTCGACGAGCTGCGCCGCCGCAGCCGGTCGATGCCGGCGGCGGAGTTCGAGCACGAGTTCGAGAAGCTCATCGTCGAGCTCGCCGATGGTCTCGCGCGAGGTCCGGCAAACGCACAGGCGGCAAATGATGACGCCGTGCAGGTCAGCCGCTCCACCAGGCGACCTGCTGACGTTCGGGCCGCGCGGAACACCAGCACGCCCGCTGCACCGGCGACCAGGCCGCGCGACGTGCGCCCAGAAAGCGACATCCCACCGTCGAGCTCGCCGCCTGGATGCGCCGACGCCGCCGAGGATCTGAACCGCGAACCAGAAGCCGATCAGGAACAGCGCCGGGATCTCGACGACGTCGATGAACGATGAACAGGAAGATGAGGACGAGCACCCGCGAGTGCGGGAAGAGGACGAGGTAGGCGCCCATGACGCCGGCGATCGCGCCGCTCGCGCCGACGAGCGGGAGCTGTCCGAGGCCGGGTCGGCCCAGCACTGGGCGAGCGCGGCGACGGCGCCCGCCAGCAGATAGAAGATGAGAAAGCGGCCGTGGCCCATCCGGTCCTCGACGTTGTCGCCGAAGATCCAGAGCGCGAGCAGGTTGCTCGCCGACGTGGAGCCAGCCGCTGTGCACGAACATCGACGTCACGACGGCCGGCCAGGAGAAGTTCGCGGGAATCAGACCGCGGGTGACGTACAGGTCCTCGACGGCGGCTTCCGGAAGGAGCGAGCATCCGGATGAAGACCGCGGCGTTGGCGACGATGAGGCCGATCGTGACCCAGGGCGTCGTGCGCGAGGGGATCACGTCGCGCAAGCGGGATCATGCGGCGTAAGATTCTTCCACAGAGGAATCCGACGTGACGTGCCGATCGTGTGGAGCGACCATCGCCGACAAGGCCATCGTGTGCTATCGGTGCGGCGACGCCGACGGCGCTCCCGGCGAGTCGTCCGCGCGCGCGCAGTCGAGCCGTCCGCCGGGCGGCCGGTCGCCACGCGGCCTTGCCTGGATCGTCGTCGCGGTGGCGATCGTGGCGGCGGCGGTCTGGTTCGTCCCCAGACCTTGAAGGCAGCTCGGCCCGGTGGATCGCCTGGGCGTGGTCGTCGGCGTGGTCCTTGCCGCCATTCAGCAGTCTGCGCGGCGGCGCAGGTGACGGACGCGGCAGCGCCGCCTTCCGCCGCTGAGCTTCGTGTAGACTGACGGCTTTAGATGGCCGAACCCCGCCTGGAAGTACGCGACGTGCTCGGCGAGCGCGTCGTCACCATCGATCAGTTCCCGTTTACCATCGGCCGGCGCGAGACCAACGACCTGCGGCTCGGCGGCAGCGAAGTCTCGCGCGAGCACGCCGAGATCGCTGACCGATGCGGGCCGCTACCTGCTGCGCGACAAGGAGTCGCGGTACGGCACCTTCGTCAACGGCGAGCCGGTCACCGAGTGCGAGCTGCGCTCGGGCGACCGCATCCGGCTCGGCCGCGGCGGCGGCGCCGACCTCGTCTTCCTGTCGGCCGACGACGAGCGGCAGCCTCTCGACGCCGGTCGACGACCGGGGCGCGCGACGACCTGCGGCAGATCACGGCGCTGCTCGAGGGCTTCCGCGCGCTCGGCTCGGGCCGCGTCCTCCAGGAAGTGCTGGCGCTCGTGCTCGACGCGGCGATCGAGATCTCCGGCGCCGAGCGCGCGTTCATCATGCTCTCGACGGCGGACGGCGCGCTCGAGTTCAAGCTGGCGCGCGGCCGCGACAAGCAGACGCTGACCGACAGCACGTTCGCGATCAGCCGCAAGATTCCCGAAGAGGTCTTCCGCATCGGGCAAGACCAAGGTCGTCGCCGACCTGCTCGACGGCGGCCTCGCCGACGTCCACATGGGCACGGTCGCGCTCGGCATCCGCAACGTCGTCTGCGTGCCGCTGAACTTCGTGCATTACGTCGAGTCGGCGGAAGCGCGCGGCGAGGATCGGCGCATCGGCGTGCTGTATCTCGACAGCCGCGAGCGCGGCACGCTGCTCTCCGAGGCGACCCGCGCCGGCGCTCGAGACGCTGGCGGCCGAAGCGTCGGTCGCGATCGAGAACGCGCGGCTCTACCGCGAGAAGCTCGAGAAGGCGCGGATGGAGCAGGAGATGCGCATCGCCGCCGAGATTCAGCAGGCGCTGCTGCCGAAGCCGCGCGCGAGCCTCGGCTTCGTCGAAGCCGCGGCGGCGAGCATTCCGTGCCGATCGATCGGAGGCGACTTCTTCGACTACCTCGACGAGCCCGGGAGCGCGTTCGGCTTCACGCTCGGCGACGTCGCCGGCAAGGGGCCGCCGGCGGCGCTCATGAGCGCGCTGATGCAGGGCATGTTCGCCGCGCAGGCGCAGTATGCCGACGGCCCGGCGTCGGCCGTGACGCACATGAACAAGGCGCTGTGCCGGCGCGGCCTCGAGTCGCGCTTCGTGACGCTGATGTTCGGCATCGATCAGCGCCGACGGCGCGCTGACGTACTGCAACGCCGGGCCACAACCCGCCGCTCGTCATCGGCAAGGACGGCGTCCGGCGGCTCGAAGAGGGCGGACCGGTCGTCGGCCTGCTCGAGTTCGCGCCGTACGCCCAGGAGCCGGTCGCAGCTCGATCCGGGCGACACGATCGTCGTGTTCAGCGACGGCGTGTCCGAAGCGCTGAACAGCGCCGGCGAGGAGTTCGGCGACGAGCGGCTGCAGGACGTGGCCGCCGGCAGGCGAACGCCCTCGCCGCCCAGGCGCATCGTCGATCGCATCGTCGCCGCGGTCCGCGACTTCACGAAGGGCGCGCCGCAGAGCGACGACATCACCGTGATGGTGATCCGGTACCTCGGCACCGGAGCCTGAGTGCGCGTTCGCCTCGTCGCCGGCTTGTGGCTCGTGGCCGGGGTGATCGATCTGGAACGGCGTTCTTCGACCTCTACGTGTCCCGCGGGGCGCGCGAGTATCGGCCAGAAGCAGGCCGAACACGACGCGGGCGCGGGCCCGCCGGTCACGATGGACGGCGTGATGCGGCAGGCGACAGCGCGACGGGCTGATCATGTCGTCGCGTCTGGGCCGGCCTGATCGTCGCCGGAGGCTGGCTGACGATCTGGGCCGTGCGCCGCCCCGGGCACCCGGCCCCGGGCACCCCGCACCCGCAATGAGCACCCAGCACCCGGCACGGAAATGTCACTTCATCCTCTGATCTACGACTGGAACACGGTCGACGCGCCGCCCGCGACGGCCGCCGCGTGATGCTCGACGACGAGACGCTGCGCGACGGGCTGCAGTCGCCGTCGGTGCGGACGCCGACGCATCGACCAGAAGATCGCGATCCTGCATCTCATCGACGCGCTCGGCATCGACACCGCCGACATCGGCCTGCCCGGCGCCGGTCCGCACGTCGTCCGCGACGTCGAGCGGCTGGCGCGCGAGATCGTCGACGCGAAGCTCAACGTCGCGCGCCAACTGCGCGGCGCGGACGGTCGTCGCCGACATCGTGCCGATCGTCGAGATCGCGCAGCGCACCGGCCTGGCGATCGAGTGCGTGCACGTTCATCGGATCGAGCCCGATTCGCCAGTACGCCGAGGACTGGACGATCGATCGGCTGCAGCGGCTGACCGAGGAGGCCGTGAGCTTCGCGGTGAAGCAGGGGCTGACGGTGATGTACGTCACCGAGGACACGACGCGCGCCGATCCGGAGTCGCTGCGCGCGCTCTACTCGACGGCGATTCGCGCCGGCGCGAAGCGGGTCTGCATCGCCGACACGGTCGGCCACGCGACGCCGGCGGGCGCGCGTGCCGTCGTCCGTTTCGTGCAGTCGATCGTCGACGAGTGCGGCGGCGGCGTCGGCATCGACTGGCACGGTCATCGCGATCGCGATCTGGCGATCGAGAACAGCCTGGCGGCGATGGACGCCGGCGCGACGCGCCTGCACGGCGCCGCGATCGGCATCGGCGAGCGCGTCGGCAACACGCCGATGGACGTGCTGCTCGTGAACCTCGTGCTGATGGGGCGGCGATCGGCCGATCTCACGCGGCTGCCCGAGTATTGCGCGCGTGTCTCGGAGGCCTGCGGCGTGCCGATGCCGGCGAACTATCCCGTGCTCGGCCGCGACGCGTATCGCACGGCCACCGGCGTGCACGCGGCGGCCGTCATCAAGGCGTTCAAGAAGAACGACCCGCGCGCTGGCCGACGCCGTCTACTCGGGCGTGCCGGCCAGCCTGGTCGGCCGCGAGCAGACGATCGAGATCGGCCCGATGTCCGGCCGGTCGAACGTCGTCTACTGGCTCGAACGCCGCGGCCTCGAGGCCACCGACGAGCGCGTCGATCGCATCTTCGCGAAAGCGAAGCAGGCGTCGAGTGTCCTGACTGAAGCGGAAGTGATGTCGGTGTCTATGACCTCCGAGGTCATTTCAACCGCTTTTCGATCTCCGGCAGCGCGGCGAGACCACGTCGCCGACGATCTGCAGGCTCCGCGCGGAGACCGTGGGGAGATCGTCGGCGGAGGTGTGCCACGCGGGGTAGTCGAGGTCGATGATGTCGACCGACGGCACGCCGGCCTTGAGGAACGGCAGGTGGTCGTCCTCGACCTGCGTGCGGAGATCGACGAACGTGCCGCCGTGGCCGACGCGCTTGGCGGCGGCCCAGACGATGTCCTTCAGCCACGTCGTCGAGTTCGAATCGCGCCGAATCTGCAGGTCGCTGTCGCCGATCATGTCGACCAGGATCATCGCCTTGAGGGTCGTGATCGCGCCGGCCTTCTGCGCCGCCTGCGACGTAGTACCGGCTGCCGTAGGTGTGGTCGTTGTCCTTTCCACTCGACGACCGCTTCCTCGCCGTCGAACCAGACGAGCTCGTAGGTGAACTCGCGCGGCACGTCCTTCAGCACGCGCGCGAGCTCGATGAGGAACGCCGCGCTCGACGCGCCGTCGCTGGCGCCGACGAACCGCATGTTGGCGAAGAGCTTCGTGTCGTAGTGGCCGGTAATCAGCATGCGGTCGGTTCGCTTGCCCGGCAGCCGGACGATCAGGTTGACCATGTCGATCGGCCCTTTCGGCGTCGCGGCCGTGAACGGCTGCTCCTGGACGGTCAGGCCGTAGCTCGAGATCTGCCGGGTGATGTACGCGCGCGTCTGGCGAAGCGCCGCGGATCCGGCGGGGCGCGGGCCGATCGTGACCATCTGCTGCAGGTGCTCGAACGCGCGGGCGCTGTCGAACACGACGGGCGGCGCCGGCGCCTGTGCCGGGGCGGCCTCGCGTGCCGCAGCCCGCGGCCAGTAGTACACGCCAGCCACGACGACGGGCGCGAGGATGAGGACGAGTGACAACGCGCGCCTCACGAAACCTCCTCTGAGCGGACCGGGTCAGCTCCTGCTGCCGATCGGCACGTACGGCCGCTCCTGCGCGCCGACGTAGAGCTGGCGCGGGCGGGCGATCTTCTGGTCGGGATCGCGAAGCATCTCGTCCCACTGCGCGAGCCAGCCGGCCGTGCGCGGAATCGCGAACAGCACCGGGAACATGTCGACCGGGAATCCCATCGCCTGGTAAATCAGGCCGGAATAGAAATCCACGTTCGGGTACAGCTTTCGCGTGACGAAGTAGTCGTCCTCGAGCGCGATGCGCTCGAGCTCGAGCGCGATGTCGAGGAACGGGTTGCGGCCGGTCACGGCGAAGACGTGGTCGGCCGTCTGCTTGATGATGCGGGCCCGCGGGTCGTACGACTTGTAGACGCGGTGGCCGAAGCCCATCAGCCGGCCGTCGCCCGACTTGACGCGCTTGATGAAGTCCGGGACGTTCTTGATCGACGCGATTTCCTTCAGCATGCGCAGCACGGCTTCATTGGCGCCGCCGTGCAGCGGACCCGCGAGCGCGGCCGCCGCGCCCGCCAGCGCCGAGTACGGATCGGCCTGCGAGCTGCCGATCCCGCGCATCGCCGTCGTGCTGCAGTTCTGCTCGTGGTCGGCGTGCAGGATGAACAGCACGTCGAGCGCCCGCTCGAGCACCGGATGCGGCCGGTACTTGACCTCGGTCATCTTGAAGAGCATGTTCAGAAAGTTGCCGGTGAAGCTCAGGTCGTTGTCCGGATAGATGTAGGGCCGCCCGATGCTGTGCCGGTAAGCGTAGGCCGCGATGGTCGGGACCTTCGCGATGAGCCGGAGGATCTGCAGCCGCCGGTTCTCTTCGCTCGTGATCCGTTTGGCGTCCGCGTAGATCGTCGAGAGCGCGCCCACTGTCGAGAGGAACATGCCCATCGGATGGGCGTCGTACTGGAAGCCCTCCATGAACTTCTTGACGTTCTCGTGGAGCATCGTGTGGAGCGTGATGTCGCGCGTCCACGTCTCGAGCTCGATCTTGGTCGGCAGCTCGCCGAACAGGATGAGATAGGCCGTCTCGAGGAACGTGCTCTGCTCGGCGAGCTGATCGATCGGGTAGCCGCGGTAGAGCAGCATGCCCTTGTCGCCGTCGATGTAGGTGATCGCGCTTCGGCACGCGGCGGTGTTCTGAAACGCCGGGTCGTAGGTCATCAGGCCGAAGTCGTCGCTGGACGTCCGAATCTGCCGGAGGTCCATGGCCCGAATCGCGCCATGCTCGATGGGAACTTCGTACTGCTTGCCCGTGCGGTTGTCGGTGATCGTCAGCGTCTCGGCCATGGTGACTTCGATCGTCGCAGCGCGGGCGCCGCCGGCTCATTGCTCCTCGTCATCACCCGGCCCGGGCCGTGAGGGAGGATCGTCGACCGGCGTTCCCGGAATCCGGTAGCTGCCCGTCAGCCAGCGGCCGAGGTCGGCCAGCTTGCAGCGTTCCGAGCAGAACGGCCGCCAGCGCGGGTCGACCGGCTGCAGGCCGCAATACACGCACAACGGATGTGCGGGCATCGAGACATTCTACAGGTTCCGGGGGTCCCGATCAGGTCTCTTCCACGTGATGCCTCACGTCCTTCGCCGACACCATGAAAATGACATCCTCGGCGAGGTTCGTCGCGTGGTCCCCGACGCGCTCGAGGTGGCGTGAAATCAGCACCAGGTCGAGCGAGGGCTCGATGGTGGACTGGTCGCGGAGCATGTGAGTGAGGAGCTCGCGGAACACGAGCGTCTTCAGCAGATCCAGCTCGTCGTCGCGGTCGAGCACGGCCTGGGCGAGCGCGAGGTCGCGCCGGACGTAGGCGTCGAGCGCGTCGCGGAGCATCGCCTGGGCGATGTCGGCCATCCGCGGGATGTCGATGAGCTCCTTGACGGGCGGATGATCCAGATACCGGCCGGCCGCTTCGGCGATGTTGACGGCGAGGTCGCCGACGCGCTCGAGGTCGGTATTGATCTTGACGGCCGAGACAATGGAGCGCAGGTCCACGGCCATGGGTTGGTGCAGGGCCAGCAGCTTGAAGCAGCGGTCGTCGATCTCGATGTGGAGCTGATTGATGGCGGCGTCGCTCACGAGGACGCGCTCGACCAGAGCATGATCGCGCTCGACCAGGCTGCGGACCGCGAGTCGGAGCCGATCCTCGGCGAGGCCGCCCATTTCGAGCAGACGAGTCTTGAGCTGCTCGAGCTCTTCCTGGAAATGACGGATGTGGCGTTCGTTCGTCATCTAAGTCGTGGGCGGGCCTCATCCCGCGTGCGCCCGGGCTAGCCGAACCGCCCGGTCACGTAATCTTCCGTCAGTTTCTCGGCCGGATTCGTGAAGATTTTTTCCGTCGGGCCGAATTCCACGAGCTTCCCGAGCCAGAAGAACGCCGTGTGGTCCGAGACCCGGGCGGCCTGCTGCATGTTGTGCGTCACGATGATGATCGTGTAGTCCTTCTTGAGGACGTAGATCAGCTCTTCGATGCGCTGCGTGGCAATCGGATCGAGCGCCGAAGCCGGTTCGTCCATGAGCAGGACATCCGGTTGCACGGCGAGCGCGCGCGCGATGCAGAGCCGCTGCTGCTGGCCGCCCGACAGCGCGAGCGCCGAATCGTGAAGCCGGTCCTTCACCTCGTCCCAGAGCGCCGCGGACGTCAGGCTGGACTCGATGCGCTCGTCGAGGTCGCGGCGGTTCTTCGCCAGGCCGTTGATGCGAATTCCGTAGGCCACGTTCTCGAAGATCGACTTCGGGAACGGGTTCGACTTCTGAAAGACCATCCCGACCCGGCGGCGCAGCGTGACGACGTCCGTGCCCGCCGCGTAAATGCTGTCGCCGTCGATCTCGATGAGGCCCTCGACCCGGGTCCCGGGAATGATGTCGTTCATCCGGTTGAGGGTGCGGAGGAACGTGCTCTTCCCGCAGCCCGAGGGGCCGATGAAGGCCGTGACCACGTTGGTCCGCATCTCGACGGAGATGTCCGCGAGGGCGCGCTTCTGGCCGTAGTAGAAGTTCAGGTCCTTGACGTGGATCTTGACCGGGGTTGGCGGTTCCACCGCCGGCCCGGTGGCCGTACGTCTCACGCCCGGGCGGACGGATACCTGCATCGCCATCGACCCTGCCACTGTACCGGAGGGCGCGTTTCGCGCCCATTTCGGCCCGGTAAAATCAATGTAACGAACGGTTCACCCGGTGATCGACGCGCTGTCCGGCAGGGGCTTCGGGCTGTCGGGCTGATCGAGGAACTCGCCGATCTGGCGCCGCAGCTCGTCCTGAATCGCGTTGACCGACTTCCTGGCCTCGATCACGCGGAACCCGAACTCGTCCGACATGGCCGCGTACTCCTTCAGCAGCTGCCGCTGATAGTTCCGGAAGTTGTCGTAGATGTCGTCGCCGGCCTTCAGATCCTGGCCGGATTCCCAGTACTCCATGCCGCCCGCCTGCAGCACGCGGCGCACGAGCGCGTCGACGTCGATCTTGAGATAGAAGACGAGGTGCGGCGCGATCGCGAAGCCGTAGAGGGCCCGGATCCACTCGTTGTCCACGCCGCGAACGGCCGCGCGCGCGATGGCGGTGTAGATATAGCGGTCGGCCAGCACGATGAACCCGGCCTTGAGCGCCGGGATGATTTCCTTTTCGAGGCGATCCGCGAAGTCGCACGCGTAGAGCAGGACGAACGTCAGCTTGTTGAGCGTGTTGCTCGACTTGGCCAGCGTGATGGTGGGCTCCATCAGCGCGGAGCGGGTCCACCCGGTCTCGACGACTCCGTAGCCGCGCACCTCGAGCCACTCGCGCAGCAGCCGGATCTGTGTCGATCGGCCGACGCCGTCCGTGCCTTCGATCGCGATGATCTTGCCAGGGTAGTCGTCGATCTTCAGGTACGGCAGTCCATGACCGTAGTAGTGCCCTGCGGTCACGCCGCCATGCGCGCCGCGGTCGTTCTCGGGGTCGCTCATACGGATTCCGTCTCGAGGTTCTGGGAGACCAGGCGGCGCAGGATCCGCTGCTGCTCGGTGATGCTCGCGTGCGCGTCGACCACGCTGAGCGTGTGTTCCGGCACGATGCGATCGTACTCCGTCGAGCACCTTGGACTGGAACAGCCGGAAGCTCTCGGTGGGATTGGCGCTCCACCCCAGGTCCATCCCGGCCTCGTAGAACTTGAGCTTCACCCGCCGCGCGAGCAGCCGATCGAGCGAGACGTCGATGCCGACCCGGAAGTAGACCGCCAGGTTCGGCTGCACGGCGAAGCTGTAGAGATCCCGAACCCACTCGCGATCGACGCCGCGCGCGACGTCGCGGGCGAAGGCCGTGTACGCATAGCGATCGGCGAGCACGATCATGCCGGCCTTGAGCGGCGGAATGATCTTGTAGAGCAGACGATCGGCGAAGTCGGTCGCATGGAGCAGGCTGAACGTCATCGGCGTCAGCGCGTTCTTCTTCTTCCCGGCCTTGGTCGCGGCCTTGACGAGCGCCGACGAGTTCCACTCGGTGACGAAGACCCTATGCCCGCTGGCGCTCAGCCACTTTGACAGCAGCCCGAGTTGCGTGGTCTTGCCCGAGCCGTCGATGCCCTCGACGACGAACAGCCGGCCGGGGTAGGTGTGAGGCGTCGCGAGTCGGTTCAGCATGCGCCGTCGTGTCCTTCTTGGATCGTCCCGGCGCGGCCGGGGCGACCTCGAATCGTATCTCGTTCTCGAACAGGGCCGCGAGCGGGGCCGCGTGACGATGGGCGGCCCACAGCTCGAGCTCGGCGTCGCCCGAGGCGTGCAGCGTGATCACCATGCCATCATCGGTCGTGGTGACGACCTTGAGGTCGGCGACGACCTGCGCGTGGCTGCGATCGAGGCCCTCCGCGAGGCGGACGATGGCGCCGAGCACCTTGACCGTCTGCCGCCGGGCGCGAGGGAGATCGCGATAGCCTTCGTGGGTTCTCTTCGGCGTCGCCTGGCGGTGATAGCGCGCGACGAGCCCGATGATCTCGATCTCTTCCGGATCGAAGCCCCGCAGGCCGCCGTTGCGAATCAGGTAGTCGGAATGCTTGTGGTGACTCTCGTAGCTGATGTGCGCCCCGATGTCGTGCAGCATCGCGCCGTATTCCAGCCACTCGCGCTCCTGAGGACCCAGGCCGTGCTGCTTCTGCGTCGCGTCGAAGAGCGCGAGCGACAGCCTCGCGACCTGGCGCGCGTGGACCGGCCAGTAGTTGCAGCGTTCGCCGAGCTCGATGACGCTCCGGCGCCGCACGTCGGGATAGCGCTCGGCCGTGCGAATGTGGGCCGTGTTGCGCTTCATGTAGTCGAGGACCAGGCCTTCGCGCAGCGCGAAGTCGCAGAGCGTCAACTCCTCGGCGCCGAGGCCGGCGAGCAGCGTGTCGATGATCACCGCGCCGACGCCGGACAGGTCGGCGCGCCGCGGATCGAGCCCCGGAATCTTGAGCCGCGCCTCGAGCGGCATGCCGACGAGCCGTTTGCGCAACCGGCTGATGTCGGCAGCGTTCACCGTGAGCCGCCGGATGTCGTCCGGGCGGCCGGCGCCGGCGGCGAGCGCGCCGAGCGCCTGGATCGTGCCCGAGGTCCCGATGACCCGCTGGAACCCGCGACGCCGGATGGCCCGAAGGTACGTGTTGGTCTCGCGCTGGATGTGCCGCACGAGCCGGCGCTCGTCGGCGCGCGTCATCGGATCGCGCTTGGCGAACCGCTCGGTCAGCCGAATCGCGCCGAGCTTGAAGCTCTTGCCGAGCTCGCAGCGTGCGGCCGTGCCCAGCGTGATCTCGGTGCTGCCGCCGCCGAGGTCGATCACGACGGCGCGGCGCTGCCCGATCCCGATCGCGTACCCGGCCGCCAGATGGATGAGCCGCGCCTCTTCGGTGCCGGAAATGACGCGGACGCGCAAGCCGATCTGCCGCTTGGCCGCCGAGATGAAATCGCCGCCGTTGTCGGCCTCGCGGACGGCGCTCGTCGCCGCCGCGATGATCTCGTCCACGCCGTGCGATTCGGCGAGCCGGCGGAACTTCGCCAGCGTCTGCATCGCGGTGGCGAGACTGGCCTCCGGCAGCGCATGCCGGCTGAGCGTGCCGGCGCCCAGCCGGATCATGTCCTTCTCCCGGTCGATGACCTCGAACGACAAGTCCGGCCGGATACGGCACACGATCATGTGGACGGAATTGCTCCCGACGTCGATTGCCGCGATGCGCATGTGTTACGTTAGCGTTACCGACCGGGGAATGAACTGATGACTAATGCTAACACGGGGGTCTCGCGGGCCTTGACGCGCGCGCTGCGGCGCGAAATCGACGGGCTCGCCTACGAGATCGCGCGCGCGCGGCGCGGCGAGGCCTCCGGCGTTCACCGCGCACGCGTGGCGTCGCGCCGCCTGCGTGAAGCGTTGCCGCTCATCGCGACCATGGCCGCGCCCGATCGCGATCATCTCGAGCGGACCGTGCGCGGGGTCACGCGTGCGCTCGGCGGCGTGCGCGAGATGGACGTCGCGCGCGAGCTCCTCCAGAAAATCGCGCGCGCGGACCACTGGCGCCCCGCCGTGCTGGCGCTGCTCGATCGGGACTGCGCGCGCGTCCGGCGGCGCCGCGAGAAGGCGATGCTCGCGAAGATCGATCCGGCCGCCGCCGGTGAGCTGTCCGCCCGGCTGATGGCCATGGTCACGTCGATTGAGCACGCGGCCAGGGGCAGGACGGCCGCCGCCGCGGCGGCCTCGCGCGTGCGCCAGCGCGCCGCGGCGCTTCGCCGCGCGCTCGCCGCCGCCGGCACGCTCTATTCCGCCGAGCCGCTCCACGCCGTCAGGATCGCGGCAAAGAAGCTGCGGTACGCGCTCGAGATCGCGCATCTCATCACGCGGGTGAGCGTGGGTCGCGAGATCCGGCTGATCAAGACGGCCCAGACACAGCTCGGCGAGATTCACGACATGCAGGTGCTTCAGGCGCGCGTTCAGGCCGTCGCGTCGGGCTCGAACCTCGATCGGGCGATGAGTGGCCAGCTGGCCGCCATCGAGGAGGGCCTGGAAAAACGGTGCCGCGGGCTGCACGCGAAGTTTCTCCGATCGGCGCCGCGAGTGCGCGCCATCGCCGACGCGCTGATGCGCGATGCGGTCCTGCTCTTCGTCGGGCCGCGCTCCGGTCGCATGGCGCGAATGTTCCCGATGCGACCCGGCGCGCCGCTGGTGGCGGCCGGCGGACACCGATGACCCGTTCCCGGACCGAGGACGACGACGACCACCCGGTCGCGCGCTGCTCGCTCTATCTGGTCCGCCACGCCATTGCCGCCGTCCGCGGAGACAAGTGGCCGGACGACTCGAAGCGTCCCCTCACCCATAAAGGCATGGCGCGGATGCGCCTGGCGATTCGCGGGCTCGACGCGCTGGCCGTCAAGCCCGCGCTCGTCCTGACGAGCCCGCTCGTGCGGGCGCACCAGACGGCCGAGCTGCTGGTCGACGGGCTCGATTCGGTGCCCGACCTGGAAGTGACCGACGCGCTCGCTCCCGGACGTCCGCCGTCGGAAGTCGCCGAGGAGCTCGGCGCGTACGCGCGTCTTCGCGAGATCGCGCTCGTCGGTCACGAGCCGGGGATCGGAGAGCTCGCCGCCTGGCTGATCGGCGCGCGCGAACCGATGACGTTCAAGAAGGGCGGCGCCTGCCGAATCGACGTCGCGTCACTTCCGCCCGGCCGCACCGGGCGGCTGATCTGGTTCGCCACGCCAAGGATGCTGAGAGCGCTCAGTTAATTGCCGTTTAGACAACTGTGCCGGCTTTGACGACCCCGTTCTTTGGAACGAGGATGATGCCGCCGCGGATGTAGTAGCCGTCTCCGTCCGCGTTCTCGATGCCGCGCTCGTTCACGAGGCGTGCGCCCTCGCCGATGCGCGCGTTCTTGTCCACGATCACCCGGTCCAGTACCGCGTTTTTCCCGACGCCGAGCGGGAAATCGCTCGTCGGATCCTCGTAGTAGTCCGCGCCGAGGAGAATCGAACGCGTGACCTTGGCCCCGCGATAGATCGACGACCGGATGCCCACGACCGAGCTTTCGACTTCGCACGAGTCCAGGTACGCGCCGTCGGCGATGAGCGCGGCGTCGATCCGGCACGCCTGCACCCGCGCCGCCGGCAGGAACCGCGCGTGCGTGTAGATCGGCCGGTGCGGATGGAAGAAGCTGAACGGCGGATCGCGTGCGGTGAGCATCAGGTTCACGTCGTAGAACGACTGCACCGTGCCGACGTCGGCCCAGAAGCCGCGATAGAGGAATGGGTGGACGCGGTGCGTCGCGAGCGCCTGCGGAATGATCTCGCGGCCGAAGTCCACGGCCCGGCTGTGCGACAGGACGTCATAGAGCACATCGTGCGAGAAAACGTAGATCCCCATCGAGGCCGTGAACGGCTTGTCGGACGGGAGGTTGCCCGCCGGCGAATGCGGGGGCGCGCTGGAGCCCATCTCGCGCAGGCGCTCCGGTTTCGGCTTTTCTTCGAAGCCGGAGACCTGACCGCTCAGGTCGAACCGGAAGATCCCCATTTGCGTGGCGTCGCTGACCGTCACCGGCTGCGCGGCGATCGTGATGTCCGCCTTGCGCTCGATGTGGGTTTCGATCAGCTCGTTGAAGTCCATCCGGTAGACATGGTCGCCGGCCAGGATGAGGAAGTACTCGCAGTCGACATCGCGAAAATGCCGCGCCGCCTGCCGGACGGCGTCGGCCGTCCCCTGAAACCACTGTTCGCCCTCAGGCGTCTGCTCGGCGGCGAGGATCTCGACGAATCCCTCCGAGAACATGTCCAGGCGGTAGGTCTGCGCGATGTGCCGGTTCAGCGAGGCCGAGTTGAATTGCGTGAGCACGTAGATCTTCTTCAGGTCCGCGTGCAGGCAGTTGCTGAGGGCGATGTCGATCAGGCGGTACTTTCCGCCGATCGGCACCGCCGGCTTCGAGCGCTGGTGGGTGAGCGGGAAAAGCCGCGTGCCCCGGCCTCCGCCGAGGACAATCGTCAGTACGTCCCTCACGACGGGCCATTGTATGCGACACGGCAACGGCGCGAGGTCATCTACCGGTTATATCGTCGTGACAAGATGCCGCATGCGTCGGGTTCCGGGACCGCTGCTCCTCGCACTGCTGGGCGCCGTCTCCTCAGGGTGCGCTTCGGACCCGGACCCATCCGTGGTGCGACCCGTCCTCGTCACCCAGTCGGTCGGCGACGACCCGGATGACCCGGCCATCTGGCTCCACCCGACGGATGGATCGCGAAGTCTGATCATCGGCACCAACAAGACGGCGGCGCCGGCAGGCGCGCTCGTCGTGTTCGGGCTCGACGGGAAAATCCGTCAGACGATCGCCGGCCTCGATCGACCGAACAACGTCGACGTCGAGTACGGGTTTCGCCTCGACAATCGCGACGTCGACCTCGTCGTCGCCACGGAACGTCTGCAACATCGGCTTCGCGTGTTCGTCGTTGACGTCGCGACCGGGACGCTGACCGATGCCGGCGCGATTCCGGTACTCGCGGGCCAGACCGGCGCGATGTCCGAGCCGATGGGAATCGCGCTGTACCGGCGTGCGGCCGACCAGGCGGTGTTTGCCATCGTCGCGCCGAAACTCGGCGGGCCAACCGACTACCTGTGGCAATACCAACTGGAGGACGACACGCGCGGACGAGTGACGGGCCGGCTCGTCCGACGATTCGGCGCCTTCAGTCAACAGGGCACTGAGGCGGGAGACCCCGGAGAGATCGAAGCGGTCGTAGTGGACGATCCGCTCGGATATGTGTACTACTCCGACGAGCGTTTCGGGATTCGCAAATACCCTGCGGATCCAGCGCGCGAGGACGCGAGCCGCGAACTGGCGGTGATTGGCCGCGAAGGCTACGCCGGGGATCGCGAAGGACTTGCGGTGTTTGCGCGCCCGGATGGCAGCGGCTTTCTTATATCAACTGACCAACTTCCTGACGGAACGGTCTTTCGACTCTATCGACGGGAAGGGCGCCCGGGCGCTCCGCACGATCAGGCGGAAGTGGTCCGCGAAGTCAGGACGACGGCTGATGACACTGATGGAATCGAAGTGGCGTCGATTGCGCTGCCCGGGTTTCCCGCGGGTCTGCTCGTGGCCATGAACAGCGGGCCGCGCAATTTCGCTCTGTTTTCGTGGGACGCGGTGGCGCCGGCCGGCAAATCGCGGTGACGAGTGGCGCCCGAGCGAATGTTACATAGAGTTTACGCACCAGTGGGGCGAGTCTGAGGTATCAATTCACCCCGACTCCTTGAGGACGAATCCATGCTCACCGCCGAATATGTCGTCGCCGGACACACCAATCGCTTCATCATTCTTCGCAGCCGGGCGGGCTGGGATGTTCGCGAAGAACGTGACGACCAGATCATCAAGCGCGCCAGCTACACCGACTGGCATCGTGTGGAACGCGCAATGCAGGTGTTCGAGCTGTACCGCCTGCAGGCGGCGACGGAAGGCTGATCGGTCTTACTCGACGAAACGGTACCCCAGACCAACGACGGTTTCGATCTGACCGCCCGCCGGGCCGAGCTTGGACCTGAGGCGGCCGACGTGCACGTCGACGGAGCGCGTTTCGATGTACTGCTCGTAGCCCCAGACGCGCTCGAGCAGCCGGTCCCGTGACAGCACCCGGTTCCGGTTCTCCACGAGACATCTGAGCAGCTCGAACTCGCGCCGCGTCAGGCGGATCGGGTCGCCGTTGACCGTGACGGCCACGGCGTCGAAATCCGCGGTGAGATACTTGCCGCGGTACATCGCCATCGCCGACGGCTTGGTGCCGGGCCGGCGCCTGAGGACCGCGCGCACGCGCGCCGCCAGCTCGCGCAGGCTGAAGGGCTTCGTGACGTAGTCGTCGGCCCCCAGATCCAGGCCCGAGACGCGGTCGGATTCGCCGGTGCGCGCCGTCAGCATGATGATGGGCAGGCCGGCGGTCGCCGGCCGCGCGCGAATCAGGCGGCAGACTTCCGTGCCGTCCACCACCGGCAGGTTGAGATCCAGGATCATCAGGTCCGGCGGCGCGTCGCCGACCGCCTTCAGAGCCGCATCCCCGGTCGTGACGACGTCGACATTGGCGTCGCCGCTTCGTTCCAGGGTGTGCTTGATGAGCTGGGCGATATCTGTTTCGTCCTCGACGACGAGCACGCGGGGCAGAGCAGGCATAGAAGAAATCTCGAAACTGAGGGTCAAGTGAGCGTAGAGGCACCGGGTTTCCCTCTTGTGACACGGGGGTTAAATGTCCGTTACGCTTCCGCGTTACGCCGTCGTTACGTTATTTTTGCTAGAATTTCGCCCGGCGGGGTGGATTGGCGCTGAGGTTCAGCTTTTTCCCACGAGACGAGCAGTTCTTCGACCTGTTCAACAAGATGGCGGAGGAGATTGGCGCGGCCGCCGGTCTGCTCGAACAGCTCTTCGCCGCCGATCCGCCCGACACGGCGCCAGATCGACCTCATCCGGGACGCCGAGCATCGCTGCGACGCGTTGACGCACGACGCCATTCAGCGGCTGCATCGCACGTTCGTCACGCCCTTCGATCGCGAGGACCTGTACGCGCTGGCGTCGGCGCTCGACAACGTCATGGACGCGATCGACCACGCGGCCGTGCTCGTGCGGCTCTACCACATCACGAAAGTCCGCTCCGGCGCGCGCGAGCTGACGCGCACGGTCTCCTCGTCGGCCGGCCGCCTTCGCGACGCGCTGGCGGCGCTCGAGGGGAAGAAGCCCGTGCACCCGCACGCCGTCGAGATCAACCGCCTCGAGAACGAAGCGGACCGCGCCTATCAGGAGGCGATCGGGACGCTGTTCGAAACGGAGACCGATCCCATCCTGATCATCAAGTGGAAGGAAGTCTTCGACGTGCTGGAGTTCATCACGGACGCCTGCGAGGACGTCGCGAACGTCATCGAAGGCATCGTCGTCAAGCACGGATAGCGTCTGTGACGATCGCGCTCACCACGATCGTCGTCATCATCGTCTTCGCGCTCGTTTTCGACTACATCAACGGGTTTCACGACGCGGCCAACTCCATCGCGACCGTCGTCTCCACGCGCGTGCTGTCCCCGATGCAGGCCGTGATCTGGGCGGCGTTCTTCAACTTCATCGCGTTCCTGTTCTTCGGGACGGAGGTGGCCCGGACGGTCGGCGCCGGGATGGTGGAGCTCTCGGCGATCAACTACGCGGTCATCCTGGCCGGGCTGCTTGGCGCGATCGTGTGGAACCTGATCACGTGGTACTTCGGCCTGCCGACGAGCTCCTCGCACGCGCTGTTCGGCGGGTACGCCGGCGCGGCGATCGCGAAGGGCGGATTCGGCGTCGTCATCGTGAGCGGCTGGACCAAGACGCTGATCTTCATCGTGCTCGCGCCACTCATTGGCCTGACGGTCGGCCTGCTGCTGATGTCCGCGATCTACTGGAACCTGCAGGGCGTGCCGCCGTCGCGCGTCGATCACTGGTTCCGGCGGCTGCAGTTGATGTCGGCGGCGGCGTACAGCCTGATGCACGGCGCGAACGACGCGCAGAAGACGATGGGGATCATCACCGGGGCGCTCGTGACGGGCGGGTACCTGGCAGAGTTCCACGTGCCGCTCTGGGTGGTGCTCGCCGCGCATGCCGCGATCGGCCTCGGCACGCTCAGCGGCGGCTGGCGCATCATCAAGACGATGGGATCGAGAATCACGAAGCTGCAGCCGCCCGGCGGGTTCGCCGCGGAGACCGGCGCGGCCGTGGCGATCTACACGGCCACAGCGCTGGGCGTCGGCATCAGCACGACGCACACCATCACGGGCGCCATCATCGGCGTCGGCGCGACCCGGCGCCTGAGCGCGGTGCGATGGGGCGTGGCGCGGCAGATCGTCTGGGCGTGGATCCTGACGATTCCCGCGATCGGCCACGATCGGCGCGCTCGGGTACTTCCTCACGCGGCTGCTGGTGTAGGGGTCAGGTCTTGTTTTGCAACATTGCGGTGGCTGGGGTCTGACCCAACACGGCAATGTTGCAACAAGACCTGACCCCTACCGCCAGACGCTTGACCAGCGATCGCACGGCCAGCAGCAGCAACGCGAGGCCCGCGCCGGCGTTGAGCACGCGCGCGGCCGTGGGGCGCTGCAGCAGGTCGCGCAGCCGGCCGAAGGCGAGCGCCCAGCCCACGTGACAGACGAACGCCATCGTCACGTGAATCGCGGCCAGCGTCAGATACATCCAGGGCGCCGCGTCCCGTGGAAGGAACGCCGGAAGCATCAGGTAGAAGGTGATGATGGGTGGATTGAGCAGGTTGACGAGCAGCCCGTCACGAAACGCCGATGCGCGTGCCGGTTGACTGACTCGCGGCGACGCGACCGGCGACCGTCTGATCGGGCGCCCACGCTTTCGAAAAACTGCCGACCGCGAGCCAGGCCATGTAGAGGGCGCCGCCCGTCGTGATGGCGGGGATCACGCCCGGGAGGCGCTGAAAGAGCACCGCGAGACCGAGTCCCGCCATCGTGGCGTGCGACGAATTGCCGGCGGCGGCGCCGACGGCCGTCGCAGCGCCCGCCCGGAATCCGCGATCGACCGTGTTGCGGATCACTGCCGTGGTCGTGGCGCCGGGCGTGATCACGAGCAGGAACGTGACGGAGATGTACGTCGCGACGAGCGAAGGATCCATCAGGCGGGAAGCGTGACGGTGAAGAGTGCACCGCCGCCATCGCGGTTGGTGGCCGAGACGCGGCCGCCGTGCAGCTCGACGAGGTGCCGGACGATCGACAGCCCGAGTCCGGTGCCGCCGGGATCGCGCGTGCGCGACCGGTCGACGCGATAGAAGCGCTCGAAGATCCGCGCGAGATCGGCCTCCGGGATGCCCGGGCCCGCGATCGGCGACCGTCGAGCTCGACGGGTGTCCATGAACCGCGCGGCGTGACCACCTCGATCGTCGCCTTCGGCGGGCTGTAGTTGATCGCGTTCTCGAGAGATTGCGGAGCACGTCGTGCAGCTTCGCGGGTCGGCCTGGACCACGGCGGCGTCCGCCGCGACCGTGAGCTGCGAGGCGCTGGCCGCGCGCGGCGAGCTGCGGCTCGAGGTCGTGCTCGACCGCTGCGACGAGCGAGGCGATCGCGCACGGGCGCGCTCGAGCGTCTCCTGTCCGGCGTCGAGCCGCGCGAGACGGAGCAGGTCGCGCACGAGCCGCTCCATGCGCAGCGAGTGGCGCGCGATGATCTCGAGAAACTGCCGGGCTTCTTCGGGCGCCGGCGGCGCGTCGAGCAGCGCCTCGACGTAGCCGCGGATCGCCGTGAGCGGCGTGCGCAGCTCGTGCGAGACGTTCGCGACGAAGTCGCGGCGCACCTGGTCGGCGCGCCGGAGGTCGGTGATGTCGTGCAGCACGAGCACGGCGCCGCCGCCGCGCTCGCGCGCGACCGGCACGACGTGGGCGACGAACGTGCGCCGGGAGCCGGGCTCGAGCTGCACTTCGACCGGTGCGGCGCGCGTCGCCGGCCAGCGCGCCGGCCAGCTGCGCCGCGACGTCCGGCTGCCGGACGACCTCGAGGTAGTGCGCGCCCTCGGAGTGGCCCGGCAGGCGCAGCATCGAGCGGCCGGCAGGGTTGGTCAGCACGAGCCGGCCGCTGCCGTTCACGAGCACGACGCCTTCGATCATGCCCGTCAGGATCGCGTCCATGTGCGCGCGCTCGCGCGCCATCTCGGCGAGCCGAGAGCCGAGCTCCCGCGCGGTGTCGTCGAGCACGTTCGGCGACGGTGCCGATCTCGTCGCGGCCGTAGTCGCGCGCGGGCCGGCTGAAGTCGCCCTCGCGGTACCGCTGCGCCGTCTCGGCGACGAGCGCGGATGCGGCGGTTGATCGCAGAGCGAGGCCAGCCAGGTGACGAGCAGCGCGGCCGGCAACGCCGCCGCAAGGCCGACCAGCGCCAGCCGCCGGACGCGTCGCCGACCTGCTCGTCGATCGCCGTGAGCGGCAGCGCGACGCGGACGAACGCGACCGGACTCGTCGCGTACCGCCGCCGCCGCGTACATCGTCTCGATGCCGGTCGTCTGCGCTGAGCCGGACCGCGATGCCTTCGCCCGTGCGGGCCGCGGCCGCGATCTCTTCGCGCGCCAGGTGGTTCTCGAGGCTGGAGAGCGACGTCGCCGTCGACGTCGGAGTCGCCGAGCACGCGCCCGTCCGGCGGCGACGAACGTCACGCGGGCGCTGACGAGGCGCCCGATCGCGTCGGCCTCGGCGTCAGCGATCGGCCAGCGCGGGCCGCCCGCGACAGCAGCGCGGCCGTCAGCCGCGCCTGCGCGCAGCAGATTGCGGGCGATGTCGTCGCGCATCGTGCGCCGCAGCGAGCGCTCGACGAGCAGCGTCGAGACGGCGAGCGCCAGCGACGTGGCCGCGAAGATGCCGAGGAACGTGCGCGTGCGGAAGGTCACGGCTCGGCGGCGGCGGATCGTCCAGCTTGTAGCCGAACTGCTTGACCGTCGTGAGCGCGGTGGCGAGCAGCGGGATCTTCTCGCGCAGCCGCCGGACGTGCACGTCCACGGTGCGCGTGCCGCCCGTGTACTGATAGCCCCAGACGTCGGTCAGCAGCAGATCGCGCGACAGCACGCGGCCGCGATGCTCGAGCAGGTACTGCAGCAGCAGGAACTCCTTCGCCGTGAGCCGGACGTCGTCGCCGCCGACGTGACTTCATGCCGATCGAGATCGACCTGGAGATCGGCCCGTACCGGAGCACGCGTCGCGGCCGGCTTCGGGCGCTCGACGCGCCGCAGGAGCGCGGCGACGCGCGCGACGAGCTCCTTCGGGCTGAACGGCTTGGTGACGTAGTCGTCGGCGCCGAGCTCGAGACCCGCGCACGCGATCGGCCTCCTCGCCGCGCGCGGTCAGCATGATGATCGGGATCGCGGCGGTCGTCGTGGTCGCGCGCGGAGCGCCTGACAGACCTGCATGCCGTCCATGCCCGGCAGCATCACGTCGAGGACGACGAGATCCGGCGCCAGCCGCTTGACGCGCCGCCGCGCACCTCGCGCCCGGTCGTCAGATGCTGGACGGTGTGGCCGGCCCGCTCCAGATAATGGCGGATCAGCTCAGCAATGTCGCGTGCTGTCTTCGACGACGAGGACGCGCGCCACGCGAGCATCTTACCGGATCGGTTCGCCCGGTTCCGTGACGGCGGATCGGCACTACAATCGTTGGCGATGTCGTTTCTCGCGCTGGCCGCCTCCGCCCTGCTCCTCGGCATTCCTGCACGGTCTTGGCGGCGATCACCTGATGGCGATCGCGGCGCTCGTCGGTCGACGGCCAGACCGATCGCCGCCAGTCGCGCGTCATGCGCACGGCGGTGGGGTTCGCGTTCGGACACGCCGTCGTGCTCGGCGCTCGGCGCGACCGTCGCGGTCGTCGTTCGGCATCGTGGTGCCGGCGGCCGTCTCGTCCGGCGCCGAGCGCCTGGGCGGCGCTGATCCTGATCGTCCTCGGCGCCATCGGCCTCTGGGGGATCGGCTCGGGGCGCGCCTACGGGCACATCCATCAGGAAAGCGACGGGCGATCGCGCTGGCACCTGCACGTCGCCGGGCCTCTCGCCCACCCGCGCGCCGCGCACGCGCACTCGCTCCTGCCGACGGTGATGGGCGCCCTCTTCGCCGTGAGCAGCCTGCGCGCGCTGATGCTGCTGCAGCCGTTCGGCCCCGACGCGCAGGCGCTCGCGCTGCCGGCGCTCCTCCTGCTCATCGCGCTCTTCGGTCTCGGGATCCTGCTGTCGATGTCGCTCTTCGGCGTGCTGCTCGCGCGCGTGCTCTCGCTCCGCGCGGTCGCCGTCGCTCGGCCGGGCCGCCGCCGGACTCGTCGCGATCGCATCGATTGCGCTCGGGTGTACTGGATGTCGCTGGATCCGAGTCGAGCTTTCGTACGCTCGGTCGGACTCGACCTCGATCGTCCCCGCCTACGCCTGATTCAGTGTCCCGTGCGGGCGCAGCAGCATCGCGCCGGCGAGCGAGCGCGAGCACCGAGCCGTTCACGATCATCACGGCCGGCGCCGTGAACACGTCCGCCAGGGCGCCGGCGACCAGCGCCGCCGATCGGCCATCCGCCCCGCAGCGCCACCATGTAGATGCTGACGACGCGTCCGCGCAGCTCGTCGGGCACCGTGAGCTGCAGCAGCGAGAAGCTCATCGAGAACACGGCCATCGAGAACATGCCGCGCGACGAACAGCAGCACGAGGCTCAACGGCAGCGACCGTGAGGCCGCGAACGCGGCGATGAACAGGCCGAGCAGGATCTGCGCGCCGAGCAGCGCCCGTCCCATGTGCTTGAACCGGCCGAGCGTGCCGACGATGAGCGCGCCGAGAATCGCGCCGAGTCCCTGACACGCCATCAGCATCCAGAGCCGCGTCTGCGGCGTGCCGCTGCCGCCGTGAACGCGTCGTGGCAAACGTCGGCAGGAGCGTCGAGATCGGCATCGCGAGAAACGTCGTGACGAAGGCGAGCACCGTGAGCAGGAACAGCAGCGCGGTTGTCGCGCACGTAGCGCAGGCCGCCGCGCAGCTCCGCGCCGAGCGCGCGCGGCCGCGTCACCGGCACGTGCGGCGGCAGGTGCAGCGCCGTCAGCGCGAACACGACGAGGAAGAACGAGAGGCCGTTCAGCGCAAAGCACCACGCCACGCCGATGACGGCGAGCACCGCGCCGCCGGCGACCGGCCCGAGCACGCGCGACAGATTGAACTGCGTCGAGTTGAGCGCGATCGCGTTCGGCAGATCGCGGCGCGGGACGAGCGACGGGATCAGCGCCTGATACGCCGGGCCGCCGAAGGCCTGGCCGCAGCCGGAGATGAACGACAGCGCGAAGATGATGCCAGATCGTCGCGATGTGCGCCGTTGGTCCAGACGAGCAGCGCCAGCGAGAACGCCGAGAACGCCTGCACGTACTGCGATCCGGTGAGCAGCCGCCGCCGATCGTGCCGATCGGCGACGACGCCGCCGATGAGCATGAACAGCAGAATCGGCAGCTGACTGAGGAAGTCGTCGAGCCCGAGATAGAAGTTCGATTCCGTCAGGTCGAAGACGAGCCAGCTCTGCGCGTATTTCTGCATCCACGTGCCGATGGTCGAGCCGAGCGCCGCGAACCAGACGATGCGGAAATTGCGGTGGGTGAGCGCGCCGGCCAGACGCTCCGACCAGCGGCGAGGATGGTCGGCCTCGGCGGGTGGGGTGGCCTGGGGTGCAGTGGACACGGGATGTGAAGATTACCTGATAGGGCCGACTTTCGCCTCTTGATCGCCTTTCGAAATCCCTCTATACTGGCGTCCAGAAAGGCGAAATTAAAGCGAAACATGCGCTCAGCCGCGGTCCACCACCTCGAGGCGCTCCTGCAGGCCAAACGGCTCGATCGCACGGTCGCCCGCTCCTGGGAAGCCGAGGGGGCCAGAGCGCCGACCGGCGTCGCGGCCCTGGACGAGGCGCTCGCCGGAGGATGGCGGCGGGGGGAGGTGTCCGAGATCCTCGGATGTCGATCGAGCGGCCGGACCGGCGTTCTTATATCGACCCTCGCGGCGGCCACGTCACGCGGCGAAGTGGTGGGGCTGGTCGATGCGTTCGACCGGTTCGACCCGGTGACGTCGGCGGCGGCCGGGCTCGATCTCGATCGGGTCCTGTGGGTGCGGGGGATGTCGCTCGTCGCGGGCCTGCATTGGCCGGGGCGAACGCATCCGTTTGCGAAGCTGCGGTTGATCGAAGAGGCGATCAGCCGCGGGGTCCGTGCGCTGGATCTGATCGTCCGGGCCGGCGGCTTCGGCGTGGCCGCGCTCGATCTCGCGGGGGTCCCGGCGCGTGCGCTTGGCGCGCTGCCGTACACGACCTGGATGCGCCTCGCGCACGCCAATGAAGGACAGCAGACGGTGTGTCTGCTCGTCGGCGAGTCGTCGATGGGGCGCAGCGCCCGCGGCACATCGGTCGAGCTCGGCGCGTCCGCGCAGTGGACCGGATCGAGCCGGCAGAGCCGGCGATTCGCCGGCTTCGACGTCCGGGCGCGCATCGCTCAGGCCCAGAGAGGAACGACCAGTGACCCGCAGTGGATGTTGCGTGCTGTGTGCTGAGTGCCTGCTGCGGGTACTGGCCACCGGGCGTTGCGCGCTGGGGGAGGCGTGCTGCCTCGGCGGCGGTGATGTGCGGGCCACGTGTGGCGCGGCGGCCTGGGTCAGCCGCGAACGAGCCGCCTCCGACCGAGCTGCTCCGGCGAGGCCCGCCGCAGCACTGCGAAGGCGGGGCGCATAGGGGGTGCGGCGGGGACGGAGTCCCCCCGCTTGAGCGAGACGAGGCTGCAATGATCTGTTGTCTCGTGTCCGAGCCGGCGTCGCCCGGCGCGCTCGAGGCGCTCGCACGCGCGTGCTCGCCGCGCGTCGAGCTGTATGGCGCCAGGGTCGTGGTGTTCGATGCCGGCGGACTCACCCGCGTGCTGGGGACACCCGCCGAGATCGCCAGAGACGTTTCACGGCTGGCCGTCGAGCGGGGACTGACGCTGCGTGTCGCGCTTGCGGCGACGGCCACGACGGCCTGGCTGCTCGCGCATGCCCGGCCCGGGATCACGGTCGTCGCCCTGGAGGACGCGGCGGCGTCGCTCTCCGAGATGCCGATTCGCTGGCTGGCGACGTTGCCGGACGAGTGGATTTTTCACTCAGGCACTGGGCACTCGGCACTGGGCACTGGATCGGAAAGTTCGAAGTCCGGCGCTCGACGTTCGAAGTTGCCGTCCGCCCGCCACTACCGGATGGCGCCAGGACCGGAGGCAGATCGCAATTCGCAAATCGAAAATCGCAAATCGAAAATTCCTGTGTTCGATCTACTGGCGACCTTCGGAAGGTGGGGGCTGCAGACGCTGGGCGAGATCGCGCGGCTGCCGCGCGCGGAGGTGCACGCGCGTCTGGGATGGCCCGGGGTGCGTCTTCATCAGGCGGCCGGCGGGGAAGATCTCAGGCCGCTCGTGCCCGCAGGCGAGGCGCGCCGGTTCGTCGAGCGGATGGTGCTCGAATGGCCGATCGAGGGACTCGAGCCGTTGTCGTTCGTCCTCGCTCGACTCTGCGACGCGTTGTCGGGCTCGCTCGAGCGCGCCGATCGCGGCGCCGTGGAGGTCATCACCCGGCTGCAGCTCGTCACACGCGAGGGGCACGAGCGTGTGCTCCACCTGCCCGCGCCCATGCGCGACGCGCGCGTGCTGCGCACGCTCATCGTGCTCGATCTCGAGTCGCATCCTCCGTCAGCCGGAATCGACGTCGTGGAAGTGGAGCTCGAGGTCGCGCCCGGGCGAATCGCTCAAGGGTCGCTCCTCACGCGCACGCTGCCGACGCCCGAGACGCTCTCGACGCTCACCGCGCGGCTGGGCGCGCTCATGGGCGAAGCGCGCGTCGGGGCGCCCGTGCTGCTCGACACCAGCGACGATCGGCCGGTCTGCATGAAGGCGTTCAATCCCACTTCAGGCCCGAGGCACTTGGCACCAGGCACGAGTTCCGCGCTTCGCCGGTTTCGCGTGCCGGTCGTCGTGCGCGTGACCGTCGATCGCGGCGTCCCGACGCATGTCGCGCCCGCCGCGCCGGACATCGCCGCCGGGGCCGTGGTGACGTGTGCCGGTCCCTGGCGCACGTCGGGCCGGTGGTGGGCGCTCGATCGATCGGGGTGGGATCGCGACGAGTGGGACGTCGAGCTCACCGGCGGCGCGTGCTACCGTCTCGCGCGCGACCGCACCACCGGCCGCTGGGAGATTGAGGGAGAGATCGATTGATCAGCAATTAACAGTTAACAATTAACAATGATCAATTGAAAAACACTTGTCTTTTCTTCCAACTGACGCAGCCAACTGACGCGGCCATCAAAGACAAGCGCTTTTTCATTGGTCATTGTTAATTGTTCATTGCTAATTGTTCATTGCCGTCATGTATCTGGAGCTTCATACCTCGTCGGCGTTTTCATTTCTGGACGGCGCGTCCCTGCCGGCGACGCTCATCGAGCGGGCGGCCGCGCTTGGCTATCCCGCCGTGGCGCTCCTCGATCGCGATGGCGTCTACGGCGCCCCGCAGTTCTATCGCGCGGCGAAGGCGGCCGGGATCAAAGCCGATCGTGGGGGCGGAGCTGACGATTGGGGCGGACCCAAAATCTGGCCCGCCTCCGTCAGGCACTCGGCACTCGGCACTAGGCACTCGGGCGAACGCGGCCAAGGTGGGTCCAGCGTCCAGTGCCCAGCGCCCAGTGCCTACGCCCTGGGTCCTCCCCGTCCTCGTCACCTCCGCCGAGGGCTATCGAAATCTCTGCCGGATCATCACGCGCGCGAAGTTGAAGGCGCCGAAAGGCGAGTCGCATCTCCAGCTCGAGGACTTCGCGGGACAGTGCGACGGGCTCGTCGCGTTAGCCGGCCGTCAGGCGTTGTGGGCCGAGCGGCATGGCGTGGGCGGGCTCATCAGCCAGCTCGTCGGCGTGTTCGGACGCACCAGCGTCTGGGTCGAGCTGCAACGTCACTTCAGGCGTGAGGAGCAGGGCGAGTTGCAGGCGCTGCTGGATCTGGCGGCGGCGTTTCGCGTGCCCGTGATGGCGTCGAACGGCGTCCGCTTTGCCGCGCCCGAGTCGCGCCCGCTCTACGACGTGATGACGTGCATCCGTCAGAAGACGACGCTCGCCGAGGCCGGCCGGAGGTTGACGGTCAATGCCGAGCGGTATCTCAAGCCGCCGGAGATCATGACGCGGCTGTTCTCCGATCTCCCCGAGGCGCTCGCCGGCACCGAGGCGCTCGCCGAGCGGCTCGACTTCACGCTGGCCAATCTCGGCTATCGCTTTCCCGACTATCCGGTGCCGGACGGGGAGTCGCAGGTGTCGTTTCTCCGCCGGCTCGCCGAGGTCGGCGCGCGCGATCGCTACCGGCCGTATCACGATCGCGCCCGCGCGCAGATCGCGCGCGAGCTGGATCTGATCGAGAAGCTCGATCTCGCCGGCTACTTCCTCATCGTCTGGGACATCGTCAATTTCTGCCGGCAGCAGGGGATTCTCGTGCAGGGCCGCGGATCGGCGGCCAACAGCGCCGTCTGCTATGCGCTCGGCATCACGGCGGTCGATCCGGTCGGCATGGAGCTGCTGTTCGAGCGCTTCCTGTCCGAGGAGCGCGGCGAGTGGCCTGACATCGATCTCGATCTGCCGAGCGGCGATCGCCGCGAGCGCGTGATTCAGTACGTGTTCGAGCGCTACGGCAAGCTCGGCGCGGCGATGACGGCCAACGTCATCACGTACCGCGGGCGCAGCGCCGCGCGCGAAGTCGGCAAGGTCCTCCAGCTCGAGGACACCGACATCGACCGGCTGGCGCGCATGATGAGCCAGTTCGAGTTCGTCGATCCGGACGAGACGCTCGCGCGCAACCTGCGGGAGGCCGGGGTGAACCCGGACGACCCGCGCTATCGGATCTTCGCGCGGCTCTGGCGCGACATGCAGGATCTGCCGCGCCACCTCGGCCAGCATTCGGGCGGGATGGTCGTCTGCCAGGGGCGGCTCGACGAGGTCGTCCCGCTCGAGAACGCGACGATGCCCGGACGGGTCGTGGTGCAGTGGGACAAAGACGACTGCGCCGATCTCGGCATCGTGAAGGTCGATCTGCTCGGCCTCGGCATGATGGCCGTCCTCGAGGAGGCGCTGGCGATCGTGAACGGCGGAGCGCGGGACTGGCACGGCACTGCGTCAGTCACCGAGTCAGCACCGATGTCGACGCTGTCGAGTGACGATGACGCGATGCGCGACTGAAGTCGCGCGCTCCGACGTTGGACCTCGCCCACCTTCCCCCCGACGATCCGGCCGTCTACCAGATGCTGCAGCGTGCCGACACGGTCGGCCTCTTTCAGGTGGAATCGCGCGCGCAGATGGCGACCCTGCCGCGCCTCAAGCCTCAGCATTTCTACGATCTCGTCGTCGAAGTGGCGATCATCCGGCCGGGACCGATCGTCGGCAACATGGTGCACCCCTATCTGGCGCGGCGCCGGGGCGATGAGCCGGTGACGTACGCCCATCCGCTCCTCGAGCCGGTGCTGCAGCGAACGCTCGGCGTGCCGCTCTTTCAGGAACAGCTCCTGCGGATGGCGATGGTCGTCGCCGGGTTCAGCGGCGGCGAAGCCGAAGAGCTGCGGCGCGCCATGGGCTTCAAGCGATCGATGCGGCGCATGCAGCAGATCGAGAGCCGTCTGCGCGAGGGCATGGCGAAGAACGGGATCGTCGGCGCGGCGGCCGATCAGATCGTGCTGTCGATCACCTCGTTTGCGCTCTACGGATTTCCCGAATCGCACGCCGCGAGCTTTGCGCTCATCGTCTATGCGAGCGCGTTTCTCAAGGCGCATTTTCCGGCCGCGTTTTATGCGGCGCTGCTCAACAACCAGCCGATGGGGTTCTACCATCCGGCCACGCTCGTCAAGGACGCACAACGTCACGGCGTCCGTTTTGCGTCGATCGACGTGCAGGTCTCCGACTGGCCGTGTGTCGTACAGGACGACGGCGCGGTGCGATTGGGATTGATGTACGTGAAGGGACTGAGAGAGGAAGCGGGAGAAGGCATTGCAGACACTCCACTAGTGCCCAGTGCCCAGTGCCCAGTGCCTGACAGAGCGCGCCAGCGCTTTTCGTCCATCGACGACCTCGTCTCACGCGCCGCGCTTCGGCAGGAGGAAGTCCGGACGCTCGCTGAGATTGGCGCGCTCGCGTCGTTCGGCGGCGATCGCCGGACCGCGCTGTGGCAGGCCGAGCAGGCGGCCCGGCCGGCGGGAGAACTGTTTGAGCCAGGCGCCGAGTGCCAAGCGCCGAGTGCCGAGCCCCAATCGCCAGCTTCTCCAGTGCCCAGTGCCGAGTGCCCAGTGCCCGATCGCCCTGGGCCTGGGGCCATGGCCCCTGGGCCCTTGCCCCAGATGTCTCTCCTCGATCGCGTTCGCGCCGACTATGACGGGACGGGGCTGACGATTGGACCGCATCCGATGGCGTTGACGCGCGGATGGCTGGCGACGCGCGGTGTGCAGCGCGCGGTCGATCTCGTTCGCGGGCGTCCGGGACGAATCGTGCGCGTCGCCGGCGCCGTGATCACGCGTCAGCGTCCGGGCACCGCGAAGGGCTTCGTCTTCCTGTCTCTCGAGGACGAAACCGGCATCTCGAACATCATCGTCAATCCCGATGTGTTCGCGGGGTTCAAGCGGGTGATTGTCGACGAGCCGTATTTACTCGTCGAGGGCCGCCTGCAGAATCTGGACGGCGCGGTCTCGGTGAAAGCGCATCGTGTCGAGGCGCTCAAGTACTCCGGCCCGACGCTCGAGTCTCACGATTTTCACTGACGGCCGCCTGCGCGCCGTCTATCGTTGCATGTCGAACCGCACGTCCCGGCGGACGGTTCGGCTCCCCGCCGACGCCTCGATCGTCAGGAGATACTGTCCGGCGCCGAGATCGGCGAGCGGCAGGGGCAGATGGTAGTCGGCGGCTCGCGCCTTCTGGAACGCCGCGGCCTCGAGCGGCATCACGACCCGACGAACGACCGTGTTGGTCGAGTCGACGATCTGCATCGTGAGCTTCACGGTCTCGAGGGGACCGCGGCCGCCCTGGTAGATCCGGCAGAACGCAGACACCGTGCTGTTCGGGGTGAAGACGCGCTGGGTCGTCGGGGCCACCGGCAACAGCGGCGCGAGCGGGCCCTCCGGCGCGGCGATCGGCGCGGGCGTCGCGCTCAGCACGACGCCCGAAAGCGACAGCGGATCGCGCTGAAAATCCGGCACGTCGACGTCGTAGTAGACACTGCCGGTCTTGTTGAGCGCGGCGCTCTGGACCGCGAGTCGAAGCTGGTAGCGGCCGGGTGGCAGCTCGATCTGGGAGAGCACGTCGTACCGCACTTCGTCGCCCACGCCCGCCCTCCCCAGCACCTGCGCGGTGTGACGCGCGTTCCGGCGCTCGGTGCCGTCCTGCGTGAAGGCCGAGGTCAGGACCTCGAGCGTGTCCGCGACGCGGGCGCCGACGTCTCCGGCGAGCGCGGGATGACGGACGCCAAGCACGATCGCGAGCGCCGTGTCCGCCCGGTCGGCGACGGCAAACGGCGCGACACTCACCTGGAGCGCGACGTCCGGGCTCGGCAGGATGCCGCTCAGCGCATTCCGCATCCCGATCGGCGCCGGTGCCGGCAGCACGCGCGGCTGCATGCGCGGGTCGAAGTACGCGTTGCGCGTGTGCGCGGTCACGCCGGGCCGATCGACCTTCACCGTCACCCGCCGCACGGTGCGATCCGACGGCTCGCGCGTGGGCTGGTACCCGATGAGATAGTACGAGCTGTTCTCACGGAAGATCTGCGCGACGCCGGCCTCGAGATCGTTCGTGTTCACGATCGCGCGTCCGCCGCTGGACTCCGAGACCGTTTCCAGGAAGTCGCGATGGAGCCGTGAGGTCTGGAACGCTTCGACCGGCGTCAGCAAGGGCGCGCCCACGACCGGGCGCCGGACGTTGGCCTGCAGGTACGCCTGCGTGCCGCCGACGCCGCCGGGGTCGACGCTGTAGATGTTCACGTTGCCGTGCTGCGCGCGGACGAACGCGTCCCGCATCGCGAGGCCGAACGCCTCCTGCGGCCGTGCGGTGAGCACCTCGCTCATCGCCGCCATCAGGTCGCGCGCCGTGTCCTCCTCGATCGTGCTGCCTTCGATCGGCGCGCCCAGCAGCGGCCGGCTCGGGCCGATCGCGGTGACTTTGGCCACCGCCTCGAGATCCACGGGCACACCCGAGCTCACGTAAATCACCGCCTTGCGGCGATGGGGCACTCCCATCAACTGCGTCGACACCTGTCCGAGCGTTCTGATCGAGGAATAGAACAGGTAGTTGTCCGTGCCGCCGTTTGGATCCGTGTACGCGCCGCCCGCCGTGAAGGCGTCGATCGCCGCGAGCAGGCGGCGCCGGTCGGTCGTGAAATCGACGGACCGCCGGCTGTTCATGACGAAGATCACGGCGGCCAGATCGGACGGGCCGAGGCGGTTGACGACGCTGCGCGCGATCCGCCGGGTTTCGGATTCGATCCGCGCCTCCGGCGGGATCGTCGCGTCGTCCAGGATGATCGCGAACAGGCGGCCGTTGCCGAGGTCGTTGCTCCGCACGTCGGGCGCCGTGTCGCGCACCCAGGGCGCAGGCGCCACGGGCGGTTCCGGCACATCGATCGGAACGAACGCCACGATTTCCTGGGGCTTCCCGTTCTCGAGGATCGTGAAGGCGCCGGACGTGAGCCCGACGACGGGACGCCGCTGGCGGTCGAGCACCGACACGTCGACCTGCACCACGTCGACTGCGGCGCGGAACGTCGGCTGCTGCGGCGGCGGTGACGGCTTCTGGCGGGCGTCGAGCGCGCCAACGAGGCCCGCGAGGCCGGCAAGAATCGCGAGGGCGGTACGCACGCGGGTGTCCTCCGGGACGTGCCGCCGCGAGCATAGCACCTGCGTGGTCCGAACGACGCGGGAGGCTACTTCACCTGGAAGCGTAGATCGCGGCGGACGGACTGGCCCCCGAGGCGGGCTTCGAACGTCAGGAGGTGCCCGCCGGGACCGAGTTTGGCGAGCGGCAGTTCGAACTCGTACGGCGCGAGGCGCCGCTCGTCGAATCGTTCGAACGCGAGCGGATCGGTCCGGCGGAACACGACGCGGTTCTCTTCGTTGGTGATGCGCATCTCGAACGCGATCGGCACGGGGGGTCGCCGCGCGCCCGCGTAGATCTGCAGGAACGCCGTCGCGGTGTCGGTGGCCGCAAACGCCCGCCGGCTGGTCGGGACGATTGGGGTCAGCCCGGCCAGCGCGTCGGCGGGTGCGGCGATTGGCCCCGGCGTCACGCCGAGCACGGCGCCGGAAAGCAGCAGCCGGTCGCTGGTGAAATCCGGGATGTCGACGTCGTAGAAGATGCTCCCGCTCTTGTTCAGCGCCGCGCTGTGCGCGGCGAGGCGCAACTGATAGCGGCCCGGCAGCAGATCGATGCGCGACAGGACGTCGAACTCGGCCGTCTCGGCGACGCCGGCGCGAAACGTGATCTGGGCGGTCGCGCTCGTCGCGCCACGCGCCGCGCCGGTCGGCGTGAACGCGCGCGTCAGGAGCTCGACCGTCTCGCGAACGCGAGCGCCGTAGTCGCCGGGCGGAACGGGCTGACGCACGCCGAGCACGATCGCAAGGCCCGCTTCCTTTTTTCCGGGCAGCGCAAACGGCGCCAGCGTCGCGCTCAGGGCGATGTCGGGGTTCGGCAGGATGCCGGCCAGCGCGTTCGAGAGCCGCAGCGACTGATCGGCGGCGACCTCGGGCGGCTTCGCGCGCGGGTCGTAGTAGGCGTTCCGGGTGTGGGCGGTCGCGCCAGGCGTGCGGACCTTGACCTCGACCCGGCGCACCCGTCGATCCGCGGCGTCGCGCGTCGACCGATACCCGAGCAGATAGTACGAGCTGTTCTCGCGGAAGATCTGATCGACGGCGCCGCTGACGTCGTTCGTGTCGAGGATGGCGCGGCCGCCGCTGTTCTCGGACACCGTGCGCAGGTAGTCGTGGTGAAGGTTCGAGCGCAGGATCGCGTCGAGCGGCGTCCCGGCCGGCTGATTGAACGTCCGGCGGTTCTGCAGGAAGAACTGCATGCCGCCCAGGCCGCCGGGATCGATGCTGTAGATGTTCACGTTGCCGTGCTGCGCGCGCACGAGGGCATCGCGCAGCCCGAGCGAGTAGTCGGCCTGCACGCGGTTCATGGAGCGCAGCGCGTCGGCGAGGTCGCGCGCGACGTCCACCTCCGCCATGGACACCCCGGGCCCGATGAGCACGACCTCCGAGGCCCGTTCCATGTCCACGGGCACGCCGGTGCTCACGTAGATCACCGTCTTGCGCCGCTGTGGCACGGTCGCGAGATACTCGTTCACCCGGTTGAGCGTGTTGATCGACGACGTGTAGAAATAGGAATCGGCGATCGCGTCGCCGGCCGTCGGGCCGTAGACGCTGCCGGGGAGGAACCGGTTGATTGCCTCACGCAGGCGCGCGCGGTCGGTGGTGAAATCCTGCGCGTGGCGGTTGTCCCGCGTGAAGATCACGGCCGCCAGGTCCGCCGGGCCGAGCCCGTCGATGATGCGCTGGCCGATCTTCTTCGCGTTCTGGGACATGTGCAGATCCGGCGGCATCGCCGCGTCGTCCATGACGATCGCGAAGAGCCGCGCGTCGCCGAGATCGTTGCTCCGGACGTCGGGCGGCACGTCGCGAACCCAGGGGGCCGCGGGCGCTTCGTACACGGGAAGGTCGATCGCGGCAAACGCGGCGATCTCCTGCGGCTTGCCGTTCTCGAGGAGCGTGAAGTCTGCGGTCGTCAGATCGCGGACCGGCCGCCGGCTGCGGTCCAGCACCGACACATCGACCTGCACGAGATCGATGCCGCCGCGGAAGACGGGCTGGGTCTGCTGCGGGGACGGCGGCGCCGGCGTCTGCGCGGCAAGCGACAGGACCGAGACACTTGCCGCGACGAGCGCCGCCGTGGCCGGCAGATGGCGGATCACGACGCGCTGATCGCTTCCATCGCGTCGGCGAAGATGTCGATTTCCTCGAGCGTCGTGTAGACGTTCGGCGTCACGCGGATGCCCTGGTATTCGGCGTGATTGATGGGCGTCGCGATGATGCGCCACTTGTCCCAGAGCTTCGACGTGATCGTGCGCCGGCGGGATGCCGTCGATGCCGACCGTGCCGATCGCGCAGGAGAGCGCCGGGTCGAGGCTGGTGTGCAGCTGGAACTTCGGCCGCTCCTTGAGCCGGCGCGCCCAGCGCTCCTTGAGATAGCGCAGGCGCGCGGCCTTCCGTTCGGCGCCGATGCCGTGATGAAAGACCAGCGCCTCGGCGATCGCGTTGTGATTGGCGGCCGGGTGCGTGCCGACCTCTTCGAACTTGCGGATGTTGGCCGCGAGCGACGCGGGCGGCGGCTGCAGGGCCCAGTGGCGCTCGATGCGATCCCGCCGGACGTGCAGGAACCCCGTGCCGATCGGCGCGAGCAGCCACTTGTGCAGGCTCGTGCCGTAGAAATCGCAATCGAAGTCTCGAATGGCGAACGGAAAGTGCGCGTACGCGTGCGCGCCGTCCACAATCGTCGTGAGGCCGCGCCGCCTGGCCAGCGCGCAGATCTCGCGCACCGGGAAGATGTGCCCGGTCAGGTTCGTGATGTGGCAGAAGTGCAGCACCTTCGTGGCTGGCGTGATGGCGGCCTCGAACCGTTTGACGAGATCGGCCTGCGACGCCGGCACCGGGAACGAGATCTTCGTGAGCTTGATTCCGTCGCGCGCCACGCGCTGTTCCCACGTCTGCAGCATGCGGCCGTAGTCCTGATTGGTCGTGAGCACCTCGTCGCCTGGCTTGAGATCGAGACCGAGCTGCGCGATCTGCAGCGCTTCGCTGGCGTTGCGCGTGATGGCGAGCGTGTCGGGGTCGGTTCCGGCGTCGGCCGCGAGCGTCCGCCGCACGCCCTCGATGTTCGGCTCCAGGATCTGCCACATGTGGTACACGGGCGCCTGGTTCGAGATGTCGAGGTAGCGCTTCAAGGCCTCGTGCACGACGCGCGGGCTCGGGCAGACGCCGCCGTTGTTCAGGTTGATGATCGTCCGGTCGAGTGTGAACGCCTGCTGGATCTCGCGCCAGTACGTCTCATCGCGCGCGACGTCCGCCGCCTGCCGCGCCGCGACGCCCGCCGACGCTTCGAGCAGCCGGCCCAGCCCGTCGGGATTGAACGTCGCCAGCCCCGCCGCGCTCCACCCGGCCCGACCCAAGAACTCACGGCGTGTGAACATCGCTCCTCCCAAAACCCAGCATTCAAAGATTCTCAGATTCGGAGATTTCGAGAATCTCTAAATCCCCCAATCCCCAAATCGCCAAATCTGAAGTGTCACCTCTTATAAATGGTTCCACCCTTCATGACGAACGTCACCCTGCGGAGCGCGCCGATGTCGCGCGAGCGGATCGCCGGCCACGGCGATGATGTCCGCCTCGTAGCCGGCGGCGAGCGTGCCGATCGCGATCGCCGAGCCGCAGCGACTCGGCGGCGAGCGACGTCGCGCTGATCGATCGCGTCCATCGGCGGCTGGCCCTCCTCGACGCGCGCGACGATCTCGCGCGCGTTCTGGCCGTGCGCGCCGGCGACCGCGTCGGTGCCGAGCGGCATCTTGCACGCCCGACTTCAGCGCGCGCTTGAACATCTCGCCCTTGATGCCGCACCGCCTTCTCCATGAAGGCGAAGCCTTCTTCGTTGTAGTTGCCGGTCGCCGAGGTAGCGGTCCTTGTTCTCGATGTAGTTCTGCAGCACCAGACCGATGTTCGGATCGAAGTAGACGTGCCGCGGCTCTTCATCAGCGCCAGCGCTTCGTCGCTCGGCGTACGCGCCGTGCTCGACCTGCGTGCAGCCGGCGCTTGACGACGCGAATGATCGGCTTCGGCGGCGTGCGCGTGGACGACCGTCCGCAGTCCCTGCGCGCTTGGCCTCGCCGCAGACCGCATCGAGCTGCTCCTGCGTCATCGTCGGCGCGCCGCCGGTGCGAATGCTCTCGGAGGCGAACACCTTGATGACGTCGGCGCCGTCGGCCTTGAGCTGCCGGACGCGTCTCGCGCAGCTCCTCGCGGCGTGCCGCCGGCTGGATCTGGCCGAGCGACGTCAGGATGCGCGGACCGTCGACGCGTGCCGGCCGCGATCGCGTCGCGCAGCGCCTTGTCGGCCGGCGTTGCCGACGTTCTGAATCGTCGTGAAGCCCGACGAGCAGCGTCGCGTCGAGGTTCGCCGCGATCGCGCTCGGCCGGCGGTCTCGTCGCGGTCTCGTTGCGCGCCGGATACTTGCCCGTCCGGGCCGGAAGTGCCAGTCGATGTGCGTGTGCACGTCGATCATGCCGGGCATCAGCGTCGACGTCGCCGAGGTCGTGCGTCACCGCGCCCCGGCCGCTGCGCCGACGCTGACAATCTTCGAGCCCGCGAATTTCGATGACGGCGTTCGTGCAGGACCTGGCCCGTGCCGTCGAAGACCCGCGCGGCGCGAAGGCTCGTGACCGGCCCGGCGGGCGCCTGTCCTCCGCGCTGCGGTGACGCCGCGTGGTTCAGGCTCAGCATCGCCAGGGCGGCGGCGGCGATCGTGACGAACCGAAGCCTGAGCTCCTGAGCGACATGGGGGTCTGGATGGACAGGTTACACCTTTGCGACAGCGACTGTGAGATGGTTTCCTGAGCGCCATAGCGCCAAGAGCCGACCATGTCCTTCATCAGTCACGTCATCTACCTCCACGGATTCGCGTCGTCGCCCGGCTCGTCGAAGGCGCGCGTTCTTCGCGGAGCGGATGGCCTGTCGCGGCGTCGTCATGTCGGTGCCCGACCTCAACGAGCCGGCGTTCGAGACGCTGACGGTCACGCGCATGCTCGACCAGACGCGCGAGGCGATCGACGCCGCGGCCGAGGATCGCGTGGCGCTCATCGGCGTCGAGCCTCGGCGCGTTCGTCGCGCTGCACGCGGCGGGACGACCGGCGCGTGGAGCGCCTCGTGCTGATGGCGCCGGCGCTCGACTTCGGCGGCAACCGGCTGCGGCAGCTTGGCGAGCACGGCATCGACGAGTGGCGGCGCAAAGGCCGGGTCACGCCTGTTTCACTACGGCCGCAACGAACCGGCGCGATGTCGGCTTCGCGCTCTACGAAGACGCGGCCGCGCTACGACGCGTTTTCACTGAATCTCACGCAGCCCATCCTCGTGTTTCAGGGCACGCGTGACGAGCTCGGTCGATCCAGCCATGGTCGAGGAGTGGGCCAGCCGCCGTCCCAACGTGCACCTGCGGCTGCTCGACGACGAACATCAGCTCATCGAGTCGGTGGACGTGATCTGGAACGAGACGGAGAAGTTCCTCGGGGCTTACCTGCACCGTGCGCGTCGCCGGCGCGCCGAGCTTGAACACGTGCGGGTGCGTGCCCTTGATCGCGTTGCGCGAGTCGACGATGAGCGGCGCGTGCTTGACGATGCCGGCGTAGTCGAACGCCCGGTGGTCCGTGATGATCACGGCGCAGTCGGCGCCCGCAGCGCGTTCCGGCGTGAGCGGCGACCGACGACAGATCGACGCCGCCCGGCCAGTCGCGCGCCGGCGAGTCGCGGCACGTACGGATCGTGATAGCTGACGCTGCGCGCCCTTCTGCCGCAGCACCGCCATGACGTCGAGCGCCGGTGACTCGCGCATGTCGTCGATGTCGCGCTTGTAGGCGATGCCGAGCACGAGCACGTTCGACCCGCGGACCGACTTCGAGTGGCTGTTGAGCGCGTCGACGATCTTGTCGACGACGTGGTGCGGCATCGCGCCGTTGACGTGGCCGGCCAGCTCGATGAAGCGCGCTTCGAAGCCGACTTCCTTGACCTTCCACGACAGGTAGAACGGATCGATCGGGATGCAGTGGCCGCCGAGGCCCGGGCCCGGATAGAACGGCATGAAGCCGAACGGCTTGGTCGCCGCGGCGTCGACGACTTCCCAGACGCTGAGGCCGAGCCGGTCGCACATCAGCGCGAGCTCGTTCACGAGGCCGATGTTGACCGCGCGGAACGTGTTCTCGAGCAGCTTGACCATCTCGGCGACCTGCGGCGAGCTGACCTCGACGACCGTTCGATCGACGCGGAGTAGAGCGCCTTCGCGAGCGCCGTGCAGGTCGGCGTCAGGCCGCCGACGACCTTCGGCACGTTGCGCGTCGTGAAGTGCGGGTTGCCCGGATCGACGCGCTCGGGCGAGAAGGCGAGGAAGAAGTCCTTGCCGGCCACGAGGCCGCCGCTTCTCGAGAATCGGCTTGACGACTTCGTCCGTCGTGCCCGGATAGGTCGTCGACTCGAGGATGACGAGCTGGCCCGGATGAAGGTGCTCGGCGATCATCTCGACGGCCGAGACGACGTAGGACAGGTCGGGGTCCTTGGTCTTGCGGAGCGGCGTCGGCACGCAGATGTTGATCGTGTCGAGCGTCGCGACGACCGCGGCGTCGCGTCGTCGCGCGACAGGCGGCCGCGCCTTCTGGAACTCGGCGACGTCGGCCGTCGGGACGTCGGGGATGTACGACTCGCCGCGGTTGATGGCGTCGACCTTGCGGGCGTCGAGGTCGATGCCCGTGGTCTTGAACCCGGCGCGGGCGAGCTCGACGGCCAGCGGCAGGCCGACGTAGCCGAGGCCGATGACGCCGACGTGGGCGGTGCGTTGGCGAAGTTTCTGGTCGAGCGCTGCGGCGAGCGCGGAGAGAGCGGGGGGTGCAACGTTCGTCATGAATCGGCCTTCATTATGCGTCCCGCCCGGCGGTCAAGTAAAATTGCAGGTGCGGACCTGCCCCGAACGAGAGGATCCATGCTGATCAAGATCAGAACGTCGGCCGATGTGCCGTCCTCGGAGATCACGCCGGAGCACGTCTATCGGTCGCGCCGGGAGTTCATCGCCGCGGCGGCCGGGGCGATCGGCGCGGCCGCGGGCGCGCTCGCGGTGGGCGGCCGCGGCCGCGGCGCAAACGCCGGCGGCCGCGAAGCTCACGGCCAGGAAGACGTCCTACGTGACCGATGCGGAGCTCGATCCGCTGAACACCCTCGAGCAGATCACGAACTCACAACAACTTCTACGAGTTCGGGACGCGCAAGACCGACCCGGCGCGGAACGCCGGCACGGCTCACCGTCAAGCCGTGGACGGTCAAGGTCGACGGCCTCGTCAAGAAGCCGGGCGACTACGGTGTCGAAGATCTCGTCGACTTCAATCAGCTCGAGGAGCGTGTCTATCGGCTTCGCTGCGTCGAAGCGTGGTCGATGGTGATTCCCTGGATCGGCGTGCCGCTGTCGGCGGTGCTGAACAAGGTCGGCCCGCAGCCGGCGCGAAGTTCGTCGAGTTCACGACGCTCCAGCGCGCCTCGGAGATGCCGGGCCTCATGACCGCCGGCATCCCGTTTCCGTACGTCGAAGGCCTGCGGATGGACGAAGCGATGCATCCGCTCACGCTCATGGTCGTCGGCCTCTACGGCAAGGTGCTGCCGAACCAGAACGGCGCGCCGCTCCGGATCCACATTCCGTGGAAGTACGGCTTCAAGAGCGGCAAGTCGATCGTCCGGATCCGCTTCACGGACAAGCAGCCGAAGAACACGTGGGCGGTGCAGACGCCGCACGAGTACGGGTTCTACGCGAACGTGAATCCGGAAGTGCGATCATCCGCGCTGGAGGCAGAAGCGCGAGACACGCCTGCCGGCGCTGCTCAAGAACCGCGAACGCTGATGTTCAACGGCTACGGCGATCAGGTGGCGAGCCTCTACGCCGGGATGGATCTCAAGAAGTACTACTGATGCTTGCGCGGCTCTGGCAGCGGCTGACGGCACTGCTCGGCGCGATCGCGACTGGCGGTTCTTCAAGCCCGCCGTCTTTCTGGCGCTGCCTGATCCCCGGCGTCCTGCTCGGCCACCGCCTGTATCAGGTGCTCGCCGGCACGAACCCCGACGCGCTCGGCGTCGATCCGCAAAGCGACGCTGCTGCACGACAACGGGCGAGACGGCGCTCGCGCTGCTCCTCATCACGCTCTCGGTCACGCCGTTCCGCCGCATCTTCAAGGTCAATCGCGTGCAGATCGTCCGGCGCATGCTCGGCGTCTGGTCGTTCACCTACGCGCTCCTGCATCTGTCGATCTACCTGATCTTCGATCAGCTCTGCTACTCGCTGGGAGACGTGCGACTTCACCGCGATCTGGGAGGACATCCTCAAACGCCAGTTCATCTTCGTGGGCCAGTTCGCGTTCGTGATCCTGCTCCTGCTCGCGATTACGTCGACGAACGGCTGGGTCCGGCGGCTGAAGAAGAACTGGCAGCGGCTGCATCGCCTCGTCTACGTCGCGGCGATCGCCGGGATCGTGCACTTCATCTGGATTCAGAAGTCGGACATCAGCCGCCCGCTCAAGTGGGGCGCGGTCCTTGCCGTCCTGCTCGGGCTGCGCGTGTATTTTGCGCTACGGAAACGACACACTTCATCACTCAGCGCCCAAACATCCCCGAAATCAGCATGACTAAACTGCCAACCGCGACAATCGCCCTTCTTGCCTTCGCCGCGACGCTCGCGGCTCAGGGCCTGCCGCTTTCAACGGACACCGTCGGTCAGGAACCCACGAGTGTGCTGCCGCTCGCCGGATTCTGGATCGTCGAGGAGGAAGACGGCCCGCAGGGGCGTCGCCGCGTGATTCGCGCGGACGCGGCGCGCTGGCAGAAGGCGGCGCGGCCCGCGCGGCTCGACGAGAAAGCGCGCGTGCTCTTTCCGGCGGAGGCGCGCGCGTTTGCGGCGGCGGTCGAGAAGACGCAGGCGTTTCCGTTTGCGGCCGCGAGTGACGGCCGCCCGCTCGGCGACGGCGAAGTGACCGTGCAGTTCAAGCTGATTGGCGGCGCCACCGATCAGTTCGCCGGCATCGTCTTCGGCCTGCAGCCGGACGCGGCCTACTACGGCATCCGGTACAACGCGCGCGACGGGAGTGTCGGCGTCTGGCAGGTGCGCGGCGGCACGCGCGAGTACCTCGCGCCCGGCAAGGGCCAGCGAACGGCCAAGGCCGGCGCGTGGCACGAACTGAAGCTCCGAGTGGCAGGACCAGCCGTCGAAGGGTTTCTCGACGGCGAGCGCCAGGTCACCTTCACGTTGCCCGCTGCGGTGACCGGCCGGGTGGGCCTGTGGACCAAACCAGACAGCGACACTGCCTTCCGCGATCTGGTCGTCACGCAGTCAACTCGTTGAAAAACAGGGAGTTAAGCGCGAAAACTCCTGCCAGTTGAGAGGGGATTCCGGCCCGTTAGCCCCTTGAAACGGCCACTCCGAGACAATTCTGTACGCCCGGGCGCTGGGGCACGGTATCCTGCTGCCGCCGCGGCAGATGCGGCATTTCGGAGGGTTATGCACAAGCCGATCAAGTACGTCGAAAAGGGCCTGACGCTCGTCGCCCGGGGCGCGTGGGCGGTGTTCGACGCGCTCAACAGCATCCGCCCGAACGAGTCGTTCATCCCGAAGTGGTCGGAGAAGCCGCTGCTCAAGTCGTGGCAGAAGGTGAAGCCGCCGCTCGGCTGGCCGCGCGAGACCGACTCGCTGTGCCCGATGTGCGTCCGCGAGGCGCGCCAGGAGATCCTCGACGGCAAGCGCGACTACAAGGTGCTGCTCACCGAGAAGATCGGCGAGATCAAGGCGACGATCATCGAGCGCGACGGCAAGATCCTGATGGTGAAGGACTGCCCGATCCACGGCCACTTCGAGGACGTGATGGCGATCGACCCGGCGTTCTTCAAGCACCTCGAAGACACGTTCCCGGGCTCGGACATCCGCTCGCACGCCGACGAGAAGCTGCACAACCACGGCTCGTCGACGATCAAGTACGGCCGCGGCGTCGGTGCTGACGGTCGACCTGACCAACCGCTGCAACATGATGTGCGACCCGTGCTTCATGGACGCGAACCAGGTCGGCTTCGTCCACGAGCTGGGCTGGGACGAGATCAAGACGCTGCTCGACAACGCGATCACGATCAAGCCGCGGCGGCAGATGTCGGTGCAGTTCTCGGGCGGCGAGCCGACGCTGTCGCCGTACTTCCTCGACGCGGTGCGCTACGCGCGCAAGGTCGGCTACAACTCGGTGCAGGCGGCGACCAACGGCATCGAGTTCGCCAAGAGCCCGGACTTCGCGCGCGCGGCGGCCGAGGCCGGCCTGCGCTACGCGTACCTGCAGTTCGACGGCATCGGCAACGCGGCCAACTCGCACCGGCTCGTCGGCAACCTGTTCGACGTCAAGCTGCGCGCGATCGAGAACCTCTGGAAGTCCGGCGTCGACATCGTGCCGGTCACGACCATCGTCAACGGCGTGAACAACGAGCAGGTCGGGCGCATCATCCAGTTCGCGCTCGACAACCCGCGCAAGATCTCGTTCCTCTCGTTCCAGCCGGTGTCGTTCACCGGCCGCGACGAGGAGATCACCGACGAGCGTCGTCAGGCGCAGCGCTACACGCTGTCGCACCTGGCGCACGACGTGAAGAATCAGACGGGCCTCGGCGAGCCGATCCGCGACTGGTTCCCGATCTCGTTCACGGCGACGTTCGGCGACTGGGCCGACCTCGTGCACGGCGCGGCGGCCGACTTCGGCCAGCTCTCCTGCGGCTGCCACCCGAACTGCGGCATCGGCATGGCCGTCATGATCGACAAGGAAACGAAGGAAGCGGTGCCGGTCACGGCGTTCCTCAACGCCGAGCAGCATGGCCAAGGACGTCGCGAAGGTCAACGACGCGGCGCGCGGCCGGTTCCTGTCGGTCGTCGGGCATGGCGCTCGCGCTCATGAAGAACTACGACCCGTTCAAGTCGCCGACGCACTTCAAGCTGACCGACCTGATGAAGAAGTTCGACAAGACGTTCGGCGCGACGCGGCAAGGACTACGGCAAGGTCACCGGCGACCGGACGATGGCCGACATCGAGAAGCGCCGGACGGATCGCTGGAACTTCCTCTTCATCGCCGGCATGTGGTTCCAGGATCTCTTCAACTACGACTTCCGCCGCACCGAGCGCTGCATCATTCCGTACGCGACGCAGGAAGGCGAGATCAGCTTCTGCGCCTACAACACGGGCGTCGGCTGGCGGAACATCATCGAGAAGATGCACATGACGGCCACGCTCACCAAGTGGTACGAAGAGCACGGCCGTCACGAGATCTTCGCCGGCGGCAAGAAGGTCGGGCTCGACACGACCGAGCACACGCTGAAGCTCGACGCCGAAGCGGTCGCCAAGGGCAAGCAGACCGACCTCGACGAGCAGGGCATCGCCAAGACCGCGCGCGAAGAGAAGCTGCGCGCGCGCAAGGCGCAGCAGGAGAACCAGCGCATGGCCGAGCTCTACCGCCAGGTCGTGCTGAAGGAAGCCAAGCCGGAAGTCGCGACGGGCCTGCAGATTCAGGGGCTCGGCAAGAAGAAGGACGAGAAGGAAATCGTCACGCACTGACACGTGCGAACCGACAAGATCATTGACGGGCCGGATGGGCGTTGCTCATCCGGCCCGTGCTGTTTCTGAGGCTCGACGTCGGAGAGCGCGTTCAGAATCCGCAGCCGCTTCGATGTCCGCTGAACGGATCGAAGTGCAGTTGAGGTGACGTCCTGGCCAGCCTCAGGGGAGCTGCCGCTCGAAACCGTCGCCTCCATACGCGCCGGTTTCATACTTCGCTCATCGGGCGACTCCTACCCGGCCTTGTCTCGCGCAAAGACCCGGTCGCACGCCTTCGGAGCTCGCCCTCGAAACCGGCGCTCCTTCCGGCACGGTTTCATGCTGACGCGTGTCGCGGCACTCCATTCGGCTTGCCAGGACATCACCTCAACTGCACTTCGAGCGGTTTGGGATCATCCGCGAGGCTGCTGATTGTCACTGCGTGCAGAGGGGGGATGGGGATGCTTCGTTTGCTTCTCGATGAACTGGTCCAGCACGCCTGAGCGCTCGAGGATCTTCGTCAGGACTCGAAGCCGGCCCGCGACGTCGACGAGGGCGACCGAGAGCCAGAACACCAGAATGAGCGCGCCGCTGACGAATGCGTGCGAGGATCCTTCGCGGCCGAACGCCCACACGCTCCATACGAAGAGAGCACCCGCAACGGCCGGTAGTGTCACGAGCCCACGCGCAGCGTGTTCGCCCCACGCTGACCGGGCGAGCAGCCGGTCCACCAGTCCCTGCCGCAACGCTGCTTCCTTGAGGAGAATGTCAGCCTGCACGTCGGGGTTCGTCATAGGGGCTCCTATTTCACGACAATCTCAATCGCGCCACCCTTAGCCTGGCGGGTGCGCATACTGGAGAAACAATTCGTAGACCCGGGGATTGAGGGCCTGCATCGCGGGATGGCCGGACGAGTAGTCTCGTTCGCCCTTGAGTTGGTTGATGAGTTGACTCGTCGCCGGGTCGATCGCTTCCCAGTCCGGACCGACGCGCAGCCGTACGCGACAGTCCTTCGTGTTCTGGGCGTCGAGCGCGCCGGCGGACCACGACAGAATTGTGCCGCTGACGTCGCTGCCGTACCCGATGAGCCGGAACGGCTTCCCATTCAGGCGTTCCAGCGTACGCAGATCGGTTCCGAGCGTGAAGCCGCCCGGCGTGTGCCATCGGCTCTCTTTTCCGCGCACGCTGACCCACTGCGGCGACCGCTTGCCCGTCCGATCGCTCCAGAAGATCTCGAGCTTGGCGCCTACGGTTGATCCGAACAGCACGGTGCCAGGATTGACATCTCCTTCGGCGCCTCCCCAGGGCACCAGTGCTGACGTGACATTGCCCGCGCCGAAACGCTTCTGGAGGTCGACTTCAGTGTTGCCTGAGTGAAAGACATCGCAGGAGAACGGCAGCCGCGCTTCCTGGACCAGCACCGATCGGGACGCCGGCGCGGCACTGAGCAACAGAGCCACACACGTCGCCGGGACAAGAGTGGCAAGGCGACCGGATCCCAGCAGTGGCTTCTGCCGTGTGTGCATCTTGTTGTCGATGTCCGCCTGCAATGCTAACAGGGTGTTGACTCGCAGGCCGACGTCCCGGCACCATCGAATCTGCCAGCCCGCCAGGAAGCAGGTCCCATGAAAACGCTCAAGCCGCTGCTTTGGATTGTGATTGGTGTCGTGATTGGCGCAACTGCGATCGGATCAACGCCCTCGATTCAAGCGCAACAGAAACCGGCCTCCGACAGGTTCCGGTGGATTGTCGTCCCGGGCCCGGCGGATGGGCGCAGTGCGAAAGTGTTTGGCCGCTTCATCCATGACACGGTGAGCAGCGCGTGCTGGCTGGTTCTTCAGGACGCGAATGACCAGCCGCAAGCCCTTGCGCCCGCACCCGCGCGAGCCTGCGACTGACGGGCCGGCGATGCTAGCATGCTAATGAAAGTAGACTGCCGCCAGCCGAGCGTAGCGAGGCGTCGGCGGCGCGCGCGTGGGGGTGGGGGGGGCCCCACGCGCCGCTAAAGAAGTAGACCGCCGCCAGCCGAGCGTAGCCCTTCGACAAGCTCAGGGCAGGGGAGCCGTCGCGGGCGCGCGAGCAGCCTTGAGCCAAAGCGCCGGGGGTGGGGCCCCGGCGCACTGAGTAGTGAAGTGGGGCCCCGCGAGCAACTAAAGAAGAGGACAAGCATGAACCGTGTGATGACGATGGGACTGGCCGTGATGCTCGCGGGTGCTGCGGCCGTGGCCCAGAGCGGGCAGACGTTGGGTACAGGCGTGAAGCTGAGCGAGCCGACGACGATCTCCGCGCTCTACGAGACCCCCGAGCGGTTCGTCGGCAAGACGATTCGCCTCGACGGGGTGGTCGCCGCAGTCTGCACCGAGATGGGCTGCTGGATGGCCCTCGGTGACGCCGAGAAGTCTGAGCGAACCGTGCGGTTCAAGGTCGATCACGGCGCCGGGATCGTGTTCCCAATCGCGGCCCGCGGCAAGCGCGCGTCCGCGGAAGGCATCTTCGAGCGCATCGACGCGGCCGATCGCGAAGGCAACGAAGCGGCGAAAGAGCAGGCCGCCGCGCAGCCGAACGCGTCCGACTTCGGGAAGAAGTATCAGATCAAGGCCACCGGCGCGATCATTCAGTAAGCAGGCTCTCAGTCTTCAAGTGCTCACCATGAAGGCTGAAGACGTGAAGCGGCTTTTTGGAAAGAACGCTTGTCGAAAGAGCTTTTAGACAAGCGTTTTTCGATCAACCCTCTTCACGTCTTCATCCTTGGTGAGATCTTGTGAGACAAGCTGGGTCTGTCGGGTAGCCAGATCGCCAGCACGCCAATCGCCGGCAGGAACGCGCACACGCGATAGACGACTTCGATGCTCGTGAGATCGGCGAGCTTGCCGAGGACGGCGGCGCCGAGGCCGCCGATGCCGAAGGCGAAGCCGAAGAAGAACCCCGCGATGAGGCCGACGCGGCCCGGCACGAGCTCCTGCGCGTAAACGAGAATCGCGGAAAACGCCGACGCGAGCACCAGGCCGATGACCACGCTCAGGATCGCCGTCCAGAAGAGCGACGACGTACGGCAGCGCCAGCGTGAAGGGCAGCACGCCGAAGATCGATCCCCAGATCACGTACTTCCGCCCGAACCGGTCGCCGACCGGTCCGCCGATGAACGTCCCGGCTGCGACCGCGCCGAGAAACAGGAAGAGATAAATCTGCGAGCTCTGGACGGACACGTGAAAGCGATGGATCAGGAAGAACGTGTAGTAGCTCGTGAGGCTCGTGAGATAGACGTACTTCGAGAAGACCAGCGCGAGCAGCACGAGCAGCGCGCGACGCGTTGCTGTGGGGATTGACCCCGGACGGGATCGGCGTGCCTCGCCCTCGGGATGATGCGCGCGCTCCGGCGCACCGTACCACTGGCCGATCCGCCACAGGATCGCGATGGCCACGAGCGCCAGCCCGGAAAACCACGCGATGCTGCCGCGTCCGCGCGGCAGCACGATGAACGCCGCGAGCAGCGGGCCGAGCGACGTGCCGAAGTTCCCGCCGGTCTGGAAGAGCGACTGCGCGAACCCGTGCCGCCCGCCCGATGCGAGCCGCGCGATACGTGACGACTCCGGATGGAACACGGCGGACCCCACGCCCACGAGCGCGGCTGCGAGGAGCAGCAGCGAGAATCGTGAGGCGTACGCCAGCAGCAACAGCCCAGCCAGCGTGACGCTCATCCCGATTGCCAGCGAAAACGGCTGCGGCCGCCGGTCCGTGTAGAGCCCGATGACCGGCTGCAGCAGCGAGGCCGTCATCGCGTTGACGAACGTGATGAGCCCGATCTGCCAGAAGTCGAGGCCGAACGCGCTCTTGAGCATCGGATAGATCGCCGGCAGCAGCGACTGCAGCAGGTCGTTCAGCAGGTGACAGAAGCTGAGGCCGGCGAGGACGGCAAACGCGGTGCGGGGCGGCGACGACACGCAAGGGGAATTATCATCGATCGAATTAGCATCGATCGAATTGGCATTGGGCCCTCCGGGCCGGAACCTGCGCATTAAGAAAAGCTGACTCCGCGCGCCGCGCAAGCGGCGAGCGCCCGAGGCGCGGGGGTGGGGCCCCGCGCCAGTGAGGCTGTTCGAAACCGAACGGCCCGCGCGCGACTCTAACCTTTCGGCGATCCGCCTCGTCTAAGCTATCGAGGACGGAACGAGAGCGGAAAGCCGAGAAGGACACATGTTGCGCAATTACCGATTCAGTTGGGATTTTTCGAGCACGGCAGAAGCCGCCACCGGGCTGCTCCTCCTCGCCGCGATTGTCGTCGCGTTCCTCGCGTAGCGTCGGCCAGAAAGCTCCCCAACTTTACTCTCACGCGGCATATGGCAGAATGTGCCGATCATGAGACCACTCCGACGCCTTCCGCTGTGGCTGCTCGTCACGCTCGTCGTCATCGCCCCGCTCGCGGCGCGGCAGGCCGCGCAGGGGCGGCCGTTCCCGGCGCGCGGCACGTGGGAGAAGCGCGATCCCGCCGGCGTCGGGCTGGACAAGGCGAAGCTCGATGAAGCGATTCGCGTTCGCGATCAAGAACGAGAATCAGAGCACGAAGGACCTGGCGGTCGACATCCCGAACTCGTTCCGGAACGAAGCGCCCTATAACAACCTCATCGGGCCGACGCAGCCGCGCACCGGGATGAACGGCGTGGTCATCCGGCGCGGATACGTGGTCGCCGAGTGGGGCGACACGAACCGCGCGGACATGACGTTCAGCGTCACGAAGACGTTTCTCTCGACGGTCGTCGGCGTCGCGTACGACCGCAGGCTCATCAAGGACGTGAACGACAAGGTCGCGCCGTACATGCCGGCGGGCGTCGATCTGTTCACGTCGCGAGCACAACGCGCCGATCACGTGGGACCACCTGCTGCGGCAGACGAGCGACTGGTACGGCGAGCTGTGGGGCAAGCCGGACTGGGCGGATCGGCCCGCGCGAGAGCGGCGCCACGTCCGGCCGACTGGCCGAAGCGCCGATGCGCGAGCCGGGCACGTTCTACAAGTACAACGACACGCGCGTGAACGTGCTCGTCGCTCGCGACGCTCCACGTGATGAAGACGCCGCTGCCCGTCGGTGCTGAAGGCAGTCGATCATGGATCCCATCGGCGCCTCGGACACGTGGCACTGGGAGCCGTACGACAACGCGTACGTGACCATCGACGGGAAGAAGATGCCGTCGGTCACCGGCGGCGGACACCTCGGCGGCGGCATGTTCATCAACGCCTGGGACATGGCGCGCTTCGGCTATCTCTTCCTGAACAACGGCAAGTGGGGCGGCAAGCAGCTGATTTCGGAGAAGTGGATCGGCGATGGCGCGAACGCCCGGTCACGGCGCAACGCGCAGCAGCTACGGCTTCATGAACTGGTTCCTGAACAGCCCGCCGCGGCGAGCCGACGGGACCCTGGGTCCGCTTCCGCTGCCCTCAGCGCCACCGTCGAGCGTCACCTTCCGCGGCAACGGCCAGAACATCATCTACGTGGACTGGGACAACGATCTCGTCGTGGTCGTGCGATGGCTTGGCGGAGGCGGCGCGCTCGATGGGTTCTTCTCTCGAGTCCTCGCCTCAGTCAGTAGGTGAGGTACAGCGGCGTGCCGTCCGGGTCGACGACGGAAAGCGTCCGAGCCGGATACTGCGCGTCCCGCAGCACCCGCCGCGGGTCGAATCTCATTCCGGGTTTCCCTCCGGGAGCGATCCGCATCCCCGCGCCGCGGCGTCCCAGAATCAATCCGTCCGACAGCGAGATCGTCGTAGGCCGAGAGGACGGTGTTGCGCGACACGCCGAGAAGCCGTGCGAGCGCGCGCGTTGACGGCAACTCGGCGCCGTCCGGCATCCCGTTCACGATGGCACGTGCAATCTGACTGCGGATCTGCTGATGCAGCGGCAGGGACGCTGCGCGGTCGAGCACGATCGACGGCACGAAGAGGTCTTGCTCGCGGTCCACAACTGGCCCTCTCGAGTGGCTCTTTCCAAAGACCGGATGATGCGAGAGTATCCCGTCTGAGGAGGCAGTGACAGCCATGATTTCAGGGGGAACGCAACCGTCTACGTCTCCAGCATGGATGCCGCCGTGCGGTTCTACACGGAAAGCCTCGGGCTGAAGCTGACGAACCGCGTCGGCAATCAGTGGGCCACCATCGAGGCGGGCCCCAGCTACTGGACGACCGACGAGGTCGGGGCTGGGCTGATCATTGGCCTGCATCCCCAATCGCCGAAGCACCCGGCGCCCGGAACGATGGGCGCGGTGGGGTTCGGCCTCGAGACCTACGAGCCAATTGAGAGTGTCATCGCCCGTCTCGCGAAGCGGGGCGTCGCGATGACAGGGGACATCGTGAGATTCGAGGCCGGCAATACAGTCGGTTTCGAAGATCCCGATGGCACGCCGACGTACCTGCATGAGTTTCCACCGGAGATGGTGCCCGAGACCGATCTCTCGGCGGATGAGGATGCCACCGGGGAAGCTGCGCCAGCGATGCTCTCCGGCGGGCACGCACTCGTCTACGTCTCCGACATGAACGTTGCCGTGAACTTCTACGTCAACGTCCTCGGGCTCGAGCTGACGAACCGCTACGGCGACAAGTGGGCCACGGTCGAAGCGGGCCGCAACCTCGTCATCGGGCTGCATCCCCGGACGCCACGATCGCCGGCGCCCGGGACGAAGGGCTCCGTGATGCTCGGCCTGACCGTCGACGAGCCGATCAAGAGCGTCGTCTCCCGCCTGGTCGAGCGCGGCGTTCGGCTCGCGGGGGAGATCATTCGATCCGAGACGGACAACTTCGTCGAGATCGAAGACCTTGATGGCAACGCGATCTATTTGTGGGAGGTCGTTACTGAAGGTGAAAAGCCACTGGACAAGAGTCGCGCCCTGCAAGCTCTTTCCTGTACTTTGATCGATGGATCGATGGTACTTGTTAATTGCGATTGTCCGCCCATCAGCCGCCGCGCGTGTGCATTTCGAGATGCGCGTCCTTCTTCAGGACGCTGAGCGGGATGTAGGCGCCGCGCTCGCGCACGCCAGCCGCTCTTCGGCGCCGCGATCGGCGCGGCCTGCCCACACGGCGCGAATCAGATTCAGCAGCGTCTCGCGTGAGGCGCCGGCGCGCAGCGGGCGCCGCAGATCGGTGCCGTGCTGCGCGTAGAGGCAGAGCAGCAGCACGCCGTCGGCGGTGAGTCGCGCGCGATCGCACGTGCGGCAGAACGGCTGCGTCGTCGACGAGATGATGCCGAACGTCAGGCCGTCCGGCAGCCGGAAGCGCGCGGCCGGCGCGGATGAGTCGCTCGTCGATCGGCTCGATCGGGCCGTAGTGATCGCGATCAGCCGCTCGAGCATCTCGCGGCGCGACACGACGGCGTCGGGCCGCCAGCCGGTGGCGCCGCCGACGTCCATGTACTCGATGAACCGGATCTCGGCGCCGACCTCGCGCGCGAACTCGACCAGCGCGACCAGCTCGTCGTCGTTGTCGCCGCGCGTGACGACGGTGTCGAGCTTGAGGTCCGGGAAGCCGGCGCGGCGGGCCGCGTCGATGCCGGCGAGCACGTCGTCGCAGCGCGTCGATGCGGGTGAGCCGCGTGAAGCGATCGCGCTGCAGCGTGTCGAGGCTGACCGTGAGCGCGGTGCAGGCCGGCGCGCTTGAGGTCGCGCGCGGCGTCGGCGAGCAGCACGCCGTTGGTCGTGAGCGCGAGGTCGCGCACCCAGGGCTGCGCGGCCAGCGTCGGCGACGAGCGTCGGCAGGTCGCGGCGGAGCAGCGGCTCGCCGCCGGTCAGGCGCAGCCGATCCACGCCGAGCTCGCCGAACAGGTCGGCGAGCCTGCGCTGATCTCCTCGAACGTCAGCACGTCCTCGCGCGGCAGCCAGAGGTACTCGTCCTCCGGCATGCAGTAGTGGCAGCGCAGGTTGCAGCGGTCGGTGACCGACAGCCGCAGGCTGCCGCAGCGGCCGGCCGAGCGTGTCGAGGACGGGCATGCTCCGAGATTATCGCATCGCAGCCTGCCGCCTATAATGGTGCCGCCCCGACACCGAGGAGACGACCGATGAGAACGCTTCGACTGGCGCTGGGTCTGGCGCTTGCTGACGAGCGCGGCGTTGCTGGCGCAGGGCCGTGGCGGCGGCGCCGGGCAGCCGCCGCCGCCGCCGCTCAATCTGCCGGCCGACACGCCGCGCATCACGGAGCTCAAGACCGAGGCGGCCGCCGAGGTCGAGAAGCTGAAGGACTTCTCGCAGCAGATGGTCGATCAGATCTTCAGCTACGGCGAGCTCGGCTTCCAGGAGTTCGAGACGTCGAACTACCTCGTGACCCTGCTCGAAGAAGAACGGCTTCACCGTCGAGACGGGCGTCGCCGGCATTCCGACGGCGTTCATGGCGACGTGGGGCAACGGCAAGCCGGTGATCGCGCTCGGCTCGGACATCGACGGCATTCCGCAGTCCTCGCAGAAGCCCGGCGTGGCGTATCGCGAGCCGCTGGTCGAAGGCGCGCCCGGGCACGGCGAGGGCCACAACTCCGGTCAGGCCGTGAACATCACGGCGGCGATCGTGCTCAAGAAGATCATGGAGCGCGAGAAGATTCCCGGCACGATCCGCATCTGGCCGGGCGTCGCCGAGGAGCTGGTCGGCACGAAGGCGTATTACATCCGCGCCGGCCTCTTCAAGGACGTCGACGTCGCGCTGTTCACGCACGTCGGCACGAACCTGTCGGTGTCGTGGGGCGATGGCGGCGGCACGGGCTCGTGTCCGTGCTGTACAGCTTCAAGGGCGAGAGCGCGCACGCGGCCGGGGCGCCCTGGCGCGGCAGGAGCGCGCTCGACGCCGTCGAGCTGATGAACGTCGGCTGGAACTACCGGCGCGAGCACCTGCCGCTGTCGCAGCGCTCGCACTACGTCATTCGGGACGGCGGCGATCAGCCGAACGTCGTGCCGCCGACGGCGTCGGTCTGGTACTACTTCCGGCAGGTCACGTATCCGGGCATCAAGGAGATGTGGGCGGCCGGCGACAAGATCGCCGCGGGCGCCGCGATGATGACCGACACGACGCTGCTGCCGACGCGCGTGCTCGGCTCGGCCTGGCCGCGCCACTTCAATCGCGCCGTCGCGCAGGTGACGCACGCGAACATCCAGAAGGTCGGCATGCCGGAGTGGAGCGAGGACGACCAGGCGTTCGCGCGCGCCGTGCAGAAGGAGCTCGGCGTGCAACGAGACAGGGCCTGACGACGACGCATCGGCGACCTCGGCGGGCCCGGTCGATCAGGCGACCAACACCGGCGGCGGCTCGGACGACATCGGCGACATCTCCTGGAACGTGCCGACGGTGACGCTGTCGTATCCCGTCGAACATTCCCGGACTGCCCGGCCACAACTGGGCCGAGCGGCATGGCGATGGCGACGCCGATCGCGCACAAGGGCGTCACCGCCGGCGCCAAGGTGCAGGCGATGACGCTCGTCGACCTGCTGCTGAAGCCGGAGGTCATCACCGCGGCGTGGGACTACTTCAAGAACGTGCAGACGCGCGACGCAGAAGTACGAGGCGCTGATCCGCCCGCAGGACACGCCGGCGATCGAGCTCAACCGCGACATCATGGCGAAGTACCGCGAGCAGATGAAGCAAGCTACTACTTCGATCCGACGAAGTACAAGACGTACCTGGAGCAGCTGGGGATCAAGTACCCAGGTGCGCAAATAGCCAGAGCCCAGGGCCAAGGTCCGAGGCCAAGGGCCAAAGTCAGGCGTGCCTTTCTTGACCTTTGGCCATGGGCCTTCGGCCCGATATGATCGCAAGATGCTTCGTCCGTACCGCGGCCGGCTGCCGGTCGTCGATCCCGACGGCGTACGTCGACGCGAGCGCGCAGGTCATCGGCGACGTCGAGATCGGCGCCGAGAGCAGCGTCTGGATGAACGTCGTCATTCGCGGCGACGTGAACAGCATCCGCATCGGCCAGCGATCGAACGTGCAGGACGGCACGATCGTCCACGTGATGCACGACACGCATCCGACCGCGCATCGGCGACGACGTGACGATCGGGCACGGGGCGATCGTGCATGGCTGCACGATCGACGATCGCGTGCTGATTGGCATGGGCGCGATCGCTGCTGAACGGCGCGACGGTCGGCGAGCGACTCGATCGTCGCGGCCGGATCGCTCGTGACCGAGGGCAGGTGATTCCGCCGCGATCGCTCGTCGATGGGCAGCCCGGCGAGCGTCAAGCGGGCGCTGACCGACGACGAGGTCGCGTCGATTCTGGAGTACGCGGCGAACTACGTGCGGTACCGGCTGGACTACATGAGCGCGGAGGACTACGCGATGATTCCCGCCGATTCGCGGCACGCACGACATTCTGCCGGGCGAGGTCGAGAAGTGGCAGCACGTCGAGCGCATTGCGCGCGCGCTCTGCGAGCGCTACGGCTACGTCGAGGTGCGCACGCCGGTCATCGAGCGCGAGGAGCTGTTCGCGAAGGGCACCGGCGAGACGACCGACATCGTCCAGAAGGAGATGTACAGCTTCACCGACAAGGGCGGCGAGCGCATCACGCTGCGGCCGGAGGCGACGCCGAGCATGGTGCGCGCGTACGTCGAGCACAGCCTCGAGCAGTCGATGCCCGCGGCCAAGCTGTATTCGATGGGGCCGATGTTCCGGTACGAGCGGCCGCAGAAGGGGCGCTACCGGCAGTTCCACCAGCTCGACGTCGAGGTCTTCGGCATGCAGGATCCGGCGGTGGACGCCGAGGTGATCGATCTCGCGTGGAGCCTGGTCGAGGCGCTCGGGATCGCGCAGGCGGAGCTCGTGATCAACTCCGTCGGCTGCGCGGAGTGCCGGCCGAAGTTTCAGGAGGCGCTGCTCGCGGCGCTCGGCGACGACCTGCCGAAGCTCTGCGAGGACTGCCAGCGGCGCGCGAAGACCAATCCGCTGCGGATCTACGACTGCAAGGTGCCGGCCGATCAGCCGATCATCGATCGGCTGCCGCACTCGGTGGACTACCTGTGCGAGGCGTGCGCGACGCACTTTGCAGGGCGTGCAGCGCACAGCTCGACGACTGGGGCATTCCGTGGCGGATCTCGCATCGGCTCGTGCGCGGCCTCGACTACTACACGCGCACGACGTTCGAGGTGCTGGGACAGACGCTCGGCGCGCAGAACGCGCTGCTCGGCGGCGGCCGCTACGACGGGCTCGTCAAGGACCTCGGCGGGCCGATCGCACCGGCATCGGCTTCGCGGCCGGCCTCGAGCGCCTGGTGCTCGCGCTTGCCGGAAGGCGCCGGCACCGTCGCGACGCCGCGCGTGTTCGTCGCGGCGATTGGCGACGACGGCCGCGCGGAGGCGCTGCGACTGCTGCGTGAGCTGCGCCGCGCCGGGTGTCGCCGCGCAGATGGAGCTCGAGGCGCGCAGCCTGCGCGCGCAGATGAAGCGCGCCGATCGGCTCGCCGCGCGCGTGACGCTCATCGTCGGCGGCGACGAGCTGGCGCGCGGCGAAGTGACGCTGCGCGACATGCGCACCGGCGAACAGCAGGCCGTGCCGCGTGCGGACGCGATCGAGGCGGTGCGGACGTCGTACGTAGCGGGCCGGTTGAGGCCCGCCGACTCGGAGTCTGACCCTGCTCGCGAAAGGCGGGTCAGACCCCTTAGACAGAGGCTCATGACGCAGACGACTGATTTTTCGTATCGAACCCATACCTGCGGCGAGCTGCGGCCGGCCGACGTCGGCCGGCACCGTCGTGCTGCTCGGCTGGGTGCATCGCGTCCGCAATCTCGGCGGGCTCATCTTCTTCGACGTCCGCGATCGCTACGGCCTCACGCAGGTCGTCGTCCGCGAACGGCAGCGGCGGCCGAGGCCGCGGCAGCCCGGATCCGGCCGGAGTTCGTCGTCGCCGTCGAAGGGCACGTCGAGGCGCGGTCGACCGAGACCGTCAATCCGAAGGTCGAGACGGGCGAGGTCGAGGTCGTCGCGACGCGTCTGCAGATCCTGAACGAGGCGAAGACGCCGCCGTTCCCGATCAACGAGGAGACGTCGGTCGCCGAAGAGACGCGGCTGCGGTATCGCTATCTCGATCTGCGCCGGCCGGAGCTGCAGCACAACCTCGTGCTGCGCCACCAGGTGGCGCTGGCCGCGCGGCGCTACTTCGACGCGCAGGGGTTTCTCGAGATCGAGACGCCGATTCTCACGCGGTCGACGCCGGAAGGCGCGCGCGACTACCTGGTGCCGAGCCGCGTGCATCCCGGCGAGTTCTTCGCGCTGCCGCAGTCGCCGCAGATCTTCAAGCAGATCCTGATGATCGCCGGCATGGATCGCTACGTCCAGATCGTGCGCTGCTTCCGCGACGAGGACCTGCGCGCCGATCGCCAGCCGGAGTTCACGCAGATCGACGTCGAGATGTCGTTCGCGACCGAGGAGCTCGTCTACGGCATCGTCGAAGGCGCCATCGCAAGCGATGTTCGCGGTCGCCGGGCTCAACGTCGAGACGCCGTTCCCGCGCGATCTCGTACGACGACGCGATGCTGAAGTACGGATCGGACAAGCCGGACCTGCGGCCGGGCATGCAGATCGCGGATCTGCTTGCCGCCCTTCGCGGGCGCGCTGCCGGCGTATCTCGCCGAGCTGCCGGAGGACGAGCGCGCGCTGCGCGGCTTCGTCGTCAAGGGCGCCGGCGGGTCTTCGCGCAAGCAACTCGACGATCTCGTTGCGGCTGGCACGGCGCTCGGCGGCCGCGTCGCCTGGGCGCGGCATCGGCGACGGCGGGCTGCAGAGCTCGGCGCTGAAGCTGCTCGGCGCCGAGCGGCTCGGACGCGCGTTCGAACTGGCGGGCGGACAGCCGAGCGATCTGCTCCTGTTCATGGGCGGCGCCGCGACAGCAGGTGGCGGACGTCCTCGGGCGGCTGCGCCTGCAGGTCGCGAAGGCCGGCGGGCCTGCTCCGGCCCGACGACTTCCGGTTCGTCTGGGTCACCGAGTTCCCGCTCTTCGAATGGAACGCGGACGAGCAGCGCTGGGACTCGATGCACCATCCGTTCACGTCGCCGCGGCCCGAGGACGTGCCGCTGCTCGAGTCCGCGCCCGGGCGCGTGCGCGCGCGCGCGTACGACCTCGCGCTGAACGGCTCGGAGATCGCCGGCGGCAGCATCCGAATTCATCGCGCCGACGTGCAGCGTCACGTCTTCCGGCTGCTCGGCATCTCCGACGAGGACGCGCGCGCGCGGTTCGGCTTCTTCCTCGACGCGCTCGAGTACGGCACGCCGCCGCACGGCGGCATCGCCTTCGGCCTCGATCGCATCGTCGCGCTGATGTGCGGCGAGTCGTCGATTCGCGAAGTCATCGCGTTTCCGAAAACGGCGCAGGCCGTCGATCTCATGGCCGGCGCGCCGTCCGCCGGTCGACGCGAGACAACTCCGCGAGCTGCGGATCAAGAGCGACTCGTAACCGCGTGACGCGTCGCATGCGCCTCGGCATCGATCTCGGCGGCACGAAGATCGCGGCGGTCGTGCTCGGCGACGACGGCCGGGTGCTCTGGGAGCAGCGCGTCGCCACGCCGCGCGACGACTACGACGGCACGATCGAAGCGATCGCGGCGCTCGTCGAGGCCGGCGAGACGGCGGCCGGCGGCCGGTGCACCGTCGGCGTCGGCATGCCCGGCGCGATCTCGCCGGCGACCGGTCTCGTCAAGAACGCCAACTCCACCTGGCTGAACGGCCGGCCGCTTCACGAGGATCTCGAGCGACGCCTCGGGCGCGACGTCCGGCTCGCCAACGACGCCAACTGCCTGGCCATGTCCGAAGCGGCCGATGGCGCAGCGGCCGGCGCGCCGTGGTCTTCGGCGTGATTCTCGGCACGGGCATCGGCGGCGGCGTTGCCGTCGGCGGCCACGCGATCACCGGCGCCAACGCGATCGCCGGCGAATGGGGGCACAACCCGCTGCCGTGGCCGGACGCCGACGAGCGGCCGGGGCCCGCCTGCTACTGCGGCCAGCACGGGTGCATCGAGACGTTCCTGTCCGGTCCCGGCCTCTGCCGCCGACTACCGCGCGTCGAGGCGGCGGCGCCGATCGCGCGGCGAGGACGTCGTCGCGCGAGCTGCGCGCGGAGACGACGCGCTGGCGTGGCGATCGCTCGACGCGTGGGAGCGGCGGCTGGCGAAATCGCTCGCGACCGTCATCAACGTCCTCGATCCCGACGTCATCGTCGTCGGCGGCGGGCTGTCGCGCATCGGGCGGATCTACGATCGTGTGCCGCAGCTGTGGGCGCGCTGGGTGTTCTCCGATCGCGTGGACACGAGACTCGTCCCGGCGCGCCATGGCGACGCGAGCGGCGTCCGGGGCGCGGCGTGGCTGTGGACGAAAGATGCCACATTGGATCTAGGATTGTCGATCTGCGATTTAGAAAATGCGAGTTTCCGTCAAGTGTGCTACCTTCCACGTACTAGAATGCCTGCCTCAGCGATCCGCCGTATCGCCCTGCCCGACGAGGGCATCGAGACGCTGTTCGGATCCTTCGACGAAAACCTCCGCAGTCTCGAATCCGCGCTGGGCGTGACGCTGAAGACCAGCGGCCACGACGTCGTCATCGAAGGTGATGCCGAGGACGGTCGCGCGCGCCGAGCGCGTGCTCGAGCAGCTGGCGGCGCTGCTGCGCGAGGGCTACCGGTTCGCGCGCGGCGACGTGAAGACGGCGGCGCAGCTGCTCTCGCAGGATCCCGGACGTCGAGCTGCAGGAGTACTTCCTCAAGGGCGCCGCGCGGCCGGCGGGCCGGCGGCAGGTCGACGCCGAAGAGCGTCACGCAGCGGCGCTATCTCGAAGCGATCGATCGATACGACATCGTGTTCGGCGTCGGCCCGGCCGGCACCGGCAAGACGTATCTCGCGATGGCGCAGGCGGTGTCGTATCTGCTGGCGAAGCGCGTCACGCGGATCATCCTCGCGCGGCCGGCGGTCGAAGCCGGCGAGAAGCTCGGCTTCCTGCCGGGCGACCTGCAGGAGAAGGTGAATCCGTATCTGCGGCCGCTCTACGACGCGCTCTACGACATGCTCGACGCCGAGCGCGTCGAGCGCCTGCTCGAGCGCGGCGTGATCGAAGTCGCGCCGATCGCGTTCATGCGCGGCCGCACGCTGAACGACGCGTTCGTCATCCTCGACGAGGCGCAGAACACGACGTCCGAGCAGATGAAGATGTTCCTGACGCGCCTCGGGTTCGGATCGAAGGCCGTCGTGACCGGCGACGTCACGCAGATCGATCTGCCGCCGGGCCGCATGTCCGGTCTCGTCGAAGCGCTGAAGGTCGTCGGACGGCATCGAAGGCATCGGCGTCGATCTACTTCGACGAGCGCGATGTCGTGCGCCACGCGCTCGTGCAGCGGATCGTCAAGGCCTACGAGACCTACGGCAACTCGAAATCCAAGTCAGGCGCATGACCGCGCGGCGCGCTGACGCGACCCGCGCACGGCCTGCGTGTCGACCGTGACCGACGCGCGCGGCCGGCCGCGTGCGCGCGGCCGGCCTCGGCCGCTGGCTGGCCCGGGCGGCGCCCGCGCGGCGCGCGGGGCACGGTCGGCCATCGCGCTCGTCAGCGACGCCGACGATGCGGCGCCTCAACCGCGAGTTCCGCGGGCATCGACCAGCGCGACCGACGTGCTGTCGTTTCCGGCACAGACGGCCCAGGCCCGAGGCCAGACGCCGAGACGCGTCGACTGGGCCCGTGGCCTATGGCCGTCGGCCATTTGGGCGACATCGCCATCGCCGTGGGGGTCGCCCGCCGCAGGCCCGGGCCGCTGGGCCACTCCCTGGGCGTCGAACTCCGGATCCTGGCGCTTCATGGCCTGCTGCACCTCTTGGGGTACGATCACGAGGCCGATCAGGGAGAGATGGGCAGGCTGGAGGAGCGCCTGCGCCGGCGGCGCCGGTCTGCCGTCGGGCCTGATCGCGCGGCCGCCTCGACCGGTCACGCGCACCGATGATCGCGCTATCCTCGTCTTTCTCGCCGCCGTCGGGCTGCTGTTCTTCGCGCTCGTCGAGATGGCGTTCACGCTGCTGATGCGGCTGCCGCAGCGGCTCGAGGCCGAGCGCGAGAGCGAGGGCGACGCGCTCGCGGCGTACCTCGACGATCCGCTGAAGTTCTTCGTGCCGGCGCGCCTGATGCGCGGCGCGCTGCTCGTCCTGCTCGTCGTCCTGCTCGCGCAGCTCGTCGATACCGGCTGGGTCGGCGGCATGATCCTGTTCGCCAGCGGCGTCGGCCTCGCCGTTGGCGTCGGGCAGTTGCTGCCGGCGCTCATCGTGCGGCGCTCGCCCGAGCGCGATTCTCGACCTGCTGCTGCCGGTCTTCACGGTCGTCGCGAACGTCATCAGCCCGCTCACGGCGCTCATCATCGGGTTCCTCGGAGCGGTCGAGCGCGCGGCGCGGCGCGACGAACGGCGCCGGCCGGTCCGCGGCCGCGAACGCCGGCCGCAGCCGACGCACGGCCGCAGCGGGCCGACGAGAGCCGGCTGCTGCGATCGGTCGTCGATTTCGGCGAGACGCTCGTGCGCGAAGTCATGACGCCGCGGCCGGACATCGTCGCGATTCGATCGGACGCGACGATCGACGACCTGCGCCGGCTCGTGCAGCGAGCAGGAGTACTCGCGCCTGCCGGTCTACACCGAGAACCTCGACAACATCGTCGGCCTCGTCGTCGTGAAGGACCTGATTCAGACGGGCCGAGGCGCTCGACGGGCACGCGGAAGGTGACCGAGATCATGCGGCCGGCGGCGTTCGTGCCGGAGACGAAGCGCGTCGTCGATCTGCTGCGCGAGTTCCAGCAGAAGCCGCTTCCAGCTCGCGATCGTCGTCGACGAATACGGCGGCACCGCCGGCCTCGTCACCGTCGAGGACGTCGTCGAGGAGCTCGTCGGCGAGATTCGCGACGAGTACGACAGCGAGGCCGAGCCGATCGTGCGCGAGGCCGACGACGCGTTCGTGTTCAGCGCCAAGGTCGCGATCAGCGACATGGTCGAGCGGCTGCGGCGTCGAGATCGAGGACGGCGAGTTCGAGACGGTCGGCGGCTACGTGCTGGCGCGCGTCGGCCGCGTGCCGGCGGTGGGCGAGCGCTTCGACGTTCGACGGACTGGACGTCGAGATCCTCGAGGCCGAGCGCCGCCGCATCCACAAGGTGCGCGTGCGCCGCCTGCCGCAGCCGGCCGCGGAGGTCGCCGGGTGAAAGCCGGGCTCGTCTCGCTCGTCGGCCGGCCGAATGCCGGCAAGTCCACGCTGCTCAACCGGTTCGTCGGCCAGAAGGTCGCGATCGTCTCGGACAAGCCGCAGACGACGCGTCATCGCATCGTCGGCGTCCGCAACGCGCCGGGCGGGCAGATCGTGTTCATCGACACGCCGGGCATCCACAAGCCGCTGCATCGCATGAACCGGCGCATGGTGGACGCGGCGATCGACACGCTGCGCGAAGTCGACGTCGTCGTGCTCGTCGTCGACGCGACGGCGCAGGCCGGGCGCCGGCGACGCGTTCGTCGCTCGACCTCCTGCAAGCGCGCGCAGGCGTGCCCGTCGTGCTCGCGCTGAACAAGGTCGATCGCGTCCACAAGCCGCAGCTGCTGCCGCTGATGCAGCACTACGCGCGGCGCTCGCCGTTCGAGGCGATCGTGCCGATCTCGGCGCTCGACGGGCGACGGCGTGGCGGCGCTCGAGCGCGAGATCCTCGCCGCGCTGCCCGAAGGCGAGCCGCTCTATCCCGACGACTACCTGACCGATCAGACCGAGCGCACGCTCGCCGCCGAGCTCGTCCGCGAGAAGGTGCTCGCACCACACGCGCGACGAGCTGCCGTACACGACGGCCGTCGTCATCGATCAGTTCGAGGAGCCGGAGCGGCCGGGCGGCCTCACGCGCATCTTCGCGTCGATCCTCGTCGATCACGAGTCGCAGAAGCCGATCGTGGTCGGCAAGGGCGGCGACGATGATCAAGCGCATCGGCACCGAGGCGCGCCACGGACCTCGAAGAGATGCTCGACGGCCGCGTCTACCTCGACCTGCACGTCAAGGTCCGCGCCGACTGGCGCGACGACGAGCGGCTGCTCGACGAGAATCGGGTCTGGGCGGCAGGAAGATAGCGCGACGCCGCGTCTGGCGGTCCTGTCGGTTACAAATAGCCACGATCGATCGAAGACGCGCATGCCGGCACAGCGCAGAATCGATCTCATCCTCGAGTCGGTGCGGCGCCTGCTGCGGATGGGCGCGACGCCCAACCTCCTGAACCTGCTGCAGAAGCAGCATCCGGCCGACCTCGCGCAGATCTTCGCCGAGCTGCCCGAGCGCGAGCGCCACGCCGCGTTCAACATCCTCGTCGAGAAGAACGGCAAGCTCGCGATGGAGGCGCTGAGCGAGCTCGGTCCCGAGAAGGGCGCCGAGCTGCTGGCCCTGCGATCGGCCGAGGAAATCGCCCGGCTCGCTCAGGAAATCCCGTCCGACGACGCGGCGGCCGCTGATCGACCACCTGCCGGAAGAGCTGTCGGCCGTCGTCCTCGACCTGATCCGGCCGAAGCCCGGCGGCGGCGTCAGCGAGCTGCTCGAGTACGAAGAGCAGACCGCCGGCCGCTTGATGAACCCGAACGTCTTCGCCCTGGCCGAAGACCTGACGGCCGGCGAGGCCATCACGGCGCTCCAGACCGCGCGCGACGTCGAGATGGTGTTCTACCTCTACGTCGTCGACGAGCGCCGGCACCTGGTCGGCGTCGTCTCGCTGCGCCGGCTGCTGCTCGTGCCGCCCGACACGCCGCTCAAGCGGATCATGACGACCGAGGTCTACAGCGCGCGCGTCGACACGGACCAGGAAGAAGTCGCGCGGCAGGTCGCGTCGTACAACCTGCTCGCGATTCCGGTCGTCGACGCCGAGAACAAGCTCGTCGGCGTCATCACCGTCGACGACGTCATCGACGTCATCAAGGACGAGGCGACCGAGGACGTCTTCCGGCTGGCCGGCGTCTCGAAGGACGACGGCGTGCTGACGCCGCCGCGTCGAGTCGCTGCGGCGGCGGCTGCCCTGGCTGCTGGTGAACCTGGCACCGCGTTCCTCGCGGCCTCGGTCGTCGGGCTGTTCGCAGGCGACGATCGACGAGGTCGTCGCGCTGGCGGTCTTCATGCCGGTCGTCGCCGGCATGGGCGGCAACGCGGCGACGCAGACGCTGGCGGTCGATCGTCCGCGGCATCGCGCTCGGCGAGCTGACCTGGAGCAACGCCCGGCAGGCGCTGGTCAAGGAAGGCGCTCGTCGGCCTCGGCAACGGCGTGGCCAACGGCCTCGTCGGCGCGCATCGGCGTCTGGCTCGTTCACCCGGGGCGACTGGGCGCTCGGGCTGATCCTGATGGCGGCGATGATCATCAACATGTTCGTCGCGGCGACGGCCGGCACGCTGATTCCGCTCGGGCTGCGGGCGCTGAAGGTCGATCCGGCGCTGGCCTCGTCGGTCTTCATCACGACCTGCACCGACGTCTTCGGGTTCCTCTCGTTCCTCGGCCTGGGGACGATCTTCCTCCGGTTCCTGCATCACGGCTGACCGCTTCGTCCGCTGCGCGACTTCGGCGGGCCAGGCCCGGCTGGACGAGTTCCCGACGCGCGAACGAGCGGCAGCGAGGTGCGGCGGACGAGTCCCGCGTTGTGTATGATTGGCAAGTTGCGGGCCAGCGGCGGATGCCCGTCTGCGGCTGCTCGGACGCGATGCGAGCCTATTCCGCCGATGCGCTCGTCCTCGGACCTATCGCTACGGCGAGGCGGACCGCATCGTCGTGTTCCTGACCGAGGACCGCGGCAAGAAGCGCGGCGTGGCGAAGAACGCGACGGAGTCGCGGCGGCGGTTCGGCGGCGGCGCTCGAGCCGCTGACGCGTGGGCGGGCGACCTACGTCGAGCGCGAGCACCGGGAGCTGGTGCGGCTCGACCGGATCGAGCCGCACGCGACGCCCGCTCGCGGCGGCGGCCGGCCGCGACGGCGACGAGGCGGCGCACGTCGCTGGGGCACGCGGCGTACTTCGCCGAGCTGCTCGACGAGTGGGCGCCCGACAGACGCGCCGAACGAGCGGCTGTTCCGGCTGGGCGCGGCGGTCGGCGAGGCGCTGGGCGCGGCGGGTCGGTGGAGGCGCTGGCGCGGTACTTCGAGTACTGGCTGCTGCGGCTCGAAGGCGTCTATCCGGCGCTCGACGTCTGTCCGCGCTGCGGGCAGGCGCGCGCTCGACGGACGGCGCGGTGCTGGTGCTGGCGGAGCGCGCGTACGTCTGCGCCGACGTGCGCGCACGGCGGCCCGCGGCTGTCGCGCGAGGCGATGGCGTTTCTGCGGACAGGCCGGCGCGGCGCACGCCGGCCGACGTCGGCCGCGGCGCGCGACGCCGGCCGGGCGTTGCGGGAACTCGAGCACGTGCACCACCGGCTGATTGCGATGCATCTCGAGAAGGAACTGCGATCGGCGCGTGTCGTGCAAGGAGCTGAGGCCGGACGTCGTGACGCTGCAGGATCTCATTCTCAAACTGTCCGACTACTGGGCGGCGCAGGGCTGCCTCATTCAGCAGCCGCTCGACATCGAGATGGGCGCCGGCACGATGCATCCCGGAGACGTTCCTGCGCGTGCTCGGGCCGCAGCCGTGGAACGTCGCCTACGTGCAGCCGTCGCGGCGGCCGGCCGACGGCCGGTTCGGCGAGAACCCGAACCGGCTGTTCAAGCACCATCAGTTCCAGGTCATCCTCAAGCCCGCGCCCGACGACGTGCAGGATCTCTATCTGCAGAGCCTCGAGGCGTGCGGCATCGACCTGCGCGCGCACGACGTGCGCTTCGAGGAAGACAACTGGGAATCGCCGACGCTCGGCGCCTGGGGCATCGGCTGGCAGGTGATCTACGACGGCCTCGAGATCACGCAGTTCACCTACTTCCAGCAGGCCGGCGGCCTCGACCTGTCGCCGATCTCCGTCGAGCTCACCTACGGGCTCGAGCGCTTCGCGATGGCGCTGCAGGGCGTCGACAACGTCTACGACCTGCAGTGGGCGCCGGGCGTGACGTATCGCGACGTGCGGCTCCGCGACGAAGTGGAGCAGTCGAAGTACGCGTTCGGCCAGGTGGCGCTGCCCGACGGGCGAGTTCGCGGAGTTCCATCGCGACATGTTCGACCAGCTACTACGAGTTCGCGCAAGACGCTGCTCGACGTCGGACCTGGTGCTGCCGGCGCTCGACTACTGCCTGAAGTGCTCGCACCTGTTCAACGTGCTCGACGCGAGCGGCAGCATCGGCGTCACCGAGCGCACGGCCTACATCCTGCGCGTGCGGCAGCTGGCCGTCGCGATCGCGAAGGCGTGGGCTGCCGGCGACCGAGCGGCGAAAGGACCAGTCATGGATCGTGAGCTGCTGCTCGAAATCGGCGTCGAGGAGATGCCGGCGTCGTGGCTGCCGGCGCTGACGGCGCAGCTGGCGGCGCGGCTCGACCGCGCGGCTGACCGAAGAAGGGCTGCCGCGCGAAGGCGCACGGTCGAGGCGCACGCGACGCCGCGGCGGCTGACGGCCTGCCTGCCGGAGCTCGATCGATCGCCAGGAAGATCGCGACGAGACGGTGATGGGCCCGCCGGTCTGCGCGGCCTTCGACGCCGAAGGCCATCCGACGAACGCCGGTCTCGGCTTCGCGCGCAAGCTCGGCGCGGACTTCGACGCGCTCGAGCAGGTCGACACGCCGAAGGGCAAGTACCTGTCCTACCAGCGGCACATTCGCGGCCGCGCCACGGTCGACGTGCTGCCGGACGTGCTCGGCAAGGTGCTGCGCGATCTGACGTTCCCGAAGCAGATGCACTGGGACGCGCAGCTCGAGGACGACAAGGGCGAGCTGCTGTTCGGCCGGCCGATTCGCTGGCTGCTGTTCCTCTACGGCGGCCGCGTCGTGCCGTTCACGATCGCGCGGCAGGCGCTCGCGTCGAGCCCGCGCGTGCAGGACGTGACGTCGGGCGCCGTGACCTACGGCCACCGGTTCCTGGCGACGAGCGGCCGCGCCGGCCGCGCGATCAAGGTCCGCAGCTTCGACGAGTACCGCAAGAAGCTGACCGAGAACTTCGTGATCCTCTCGCGCATCGAGCGGCGCGATCGCATCATGCGCGATCTCGAGGCGCAGGCGCGCCGGATCGGCGGCCGCGCGATGCTGCATCAGCACCCGCAGGCCGAGGCGCTGCTCGAGGAAGTGCCGGATCTCGTCGAGTTTCCGGCCGTCGTGGCCGGCGCGTTCAGCGCGGAGTTCCTCACGCTGCCGGAAGAAGTGCTGACGACGACGCTGATTCATCATCAGCACTTCTTCCCGGTCGTCGGCGCCAACGGCGCGCTGATGCCGGCGTTTCTGGCCGTGACGAACACGCAGTCGGCCAACGACCGCGCGATCGCGACCAACGCCGAGCGCGTCGTCACGGCGCGGCTGCGCGATGCGCGGTTCTTCTGGGACGCCGATCGGCAGGTCGGGCTCGAAGCGCGGCTCGACGCGGCTCGAGACGCGTGCTGTTCCACAAGCAGCTCGGGTCGTACCGCGCAGAAGGCCGAGCGGCATCGAGCGGCTGGCGCGCTGGATGGCGACCGACGTGCTGAAGCAGCCCGACGATCAGGCGGACGCCGCCGCGCGCGCGGCCCGGCTGGCGAAGGCCGATCTCGCGACCGACATGGTGCGCGAGTTCACCGAGCTGCAGGGCGTCGATGGGCGGCATCTACGCGCGCGAGGCCGGCGAGCCGGAGGCCGTCTGGAAGGCGATCTACCACCACTACCTGCCGGTCGGCGTCGAGGCCGACGGCCGCGCCGTCCGCCGGCCGCGCTCGGGCGCGGCGCGCGTGACGTGGGCGTGCGTCTCGCTGGCCGACAAGCTCGACACGCTCGTCGGGCCTGTTCCTGGCGGGCGAGCGGCCGACCGGATCGCGCGATCCGTTCGGCCTGCGGCGGCAGGCGCACGGCGTGCTGCGGATCCTGCGCGACGCCGAGCCGCTCGCGGGCGCCGCGATCCGCGTGCCGATCGATCGGCTGCTCGACGAAGCGCGCGCCAGAGGCTACGACGCTCGAGGCCGACGCGAAGGTCTGGACCGACATCGCGCGACGTTCCTCGACGAGCGGCTGGAGTACGTGCTGCGAGCAGCGCGGCGCCGATCGGCGCAACGTCCGCGCGGTGCTGTCGCGACCAGGATCGCGCGGCTGCGACGTGCCGGTCGCGGACCTGCAGGACGAACCTGCGCGGCGCTGCCGGAGTTCTGCGGAGTCGGAGCCGTTCCGGCAGCTGGCGACGGCGTTCAAGCGCGTGCGCAACATCGCGCGCGAGCTCGACGCCGAGGCGTTCGCGACGCTCAGCCGCGCCGGCGGAGCGCAGGCGTCGCTGACGGAGCCGGCCGAAGTGCGCGCTGCTCGACGAGATCGACGAGCGCGAGCAAGGCGATCGACGCCGCGGTCGCCGGCGGGCGCCGACTACCGCGACGCGTACGCCGAGGCGGCGCAGTTCGAGCCGGCGGTCGCGCGCTTCTTCAACGAAGTGTTCGTCATGGCCGACGACCCGGCGCTGCAGACGCGCGCGGCTGTGGCTGATGAAGCGACTCGAGCGACTCATTCTGCAGCTGGGCGATATTTCTGAAATCGTTGCGCCGGAGACGACATGAAGCGCGTGAAGAGCGTGAAGGCCGTGAAGGTGAAGAGCGTGAAGGCTGAAGAGCGCGAAGAAGGCGAAGACCACGAAGAAGCACGTCTATTTCTTCGGCAACGGCAAGGCCGAAGGCGATCGCACGATGAAGGACCTGCTCGGCGGCAAGGGCTCCGGCCTCGCGGAGATGACCAACGCCGGGCTGCCGGTGCCGCCCGGCTTCACGATCTCGACGCGCGGTCTGCACGCTCTACTACGAGAACAAGGGCAAGCTGCCGCCGGCGATCGAGCAGGAGATGCTCGCGCAACCTCAAGAAGCTCGAGCAGGCGACGCGGCGCGAAGCTCGGCTCGCCGACAGACCCGCTGCTCGTGTCCGTGCGCTCGGGCGCGAAGTTCTCGATGCCCGGCATGATGGACACGATCCTCAACCTCGGCCTGAACGACGTCACCGTCGAAGGCGCTCAAGGCGCGGACGGCGAACGGCCGCTTCGCGTACGACAGCTACCGCCGCTTCATCCAGATGTTCGGCAGCGTCGTGCTCGAGATCCCGAAGGCGGAGTTCGAGCACGAGTTCGAGGCCGTCAAGAAGGCGAAGGGCGTGAAGCTCGATCCGGATCTCGACGAGGCGGCGCTCCGCGACGTCGTCGACGCGCTACAAGAGCGTCGTCAAGGACGAAGACGAAGCAAGGACTTTCCGCAGGATCCGCTCGAGCAGCTCGCGGCGCCGCGCGACGCCGTGTTCCGCTCGTGGCAGAACCCGCGCGCCAAGGAATACCGCCGCATCTACGAGATTCCCGATCACATCGGCACGGCCGTCAACGTGCAGGCGATGGTCTTCGGCAACACCGGCGATCGGTCGGGCACGGGCGTCGGCTTCACGCGCAATCCGGCGACCGGCGCGAAGGAGTTCTACGGCGAGTTCCTGATCAACGCGCAGGGCGAGGACGTCGTCGCCGGCATCCGCACGCCGAGGCCGATCCGCGAGCTCGAGCACGGTGATGCCGAAGGCGTACAAGCAGCTGCGGCACATCACGACGCGCCTCGAGAAGCACTACCGCGACATCCAGGACTTCGAGTTCACGATCCAGGACGAGAAGCTCTACATGCTGCAGACGCGCAACGGCAAGCGCACCGGCTACGCGGCCGTCGTGATCGCGACCGACCTCGTCGCCGAGAAGCTCGTCACGCCGAAGGACGCGGTGCTGATGGTCGAGCCGGAGGCGCTGTCGCAGCTGCTCGCGCCGATCTTCGATCCGAAGGACTGGAAGGCGCTGCCCGTCGCGACGAAGGGCCTGCCGGCGTCGCCGGGCGCCGCGTCCGGTCAGGTCGTCTTCACCGCCGACGACGCGGTGGAGTGGACGCGGCAGGGCAAGAAGGTGATGCTCGTCCGCAAGGAGACCGTGCCGGACGACATCCACGGCATGTTCGTCGCGCAGGGCATCCTCACGGCGACGGGCGGCATGACGTCACACGCGGCGGTCGTCGGCCGCCAGATGGGCAAGCCGTCGGTCGTCGGCGCCGGCGCGCTCGCAGATCGACGAGCACGCGCAAGACGGTCAAGGTCGGCGGCACGACGCTCAAGGAAGGCGACTGGCTGTCGTTCGACGGCCTCACCGGCGAAGTGAAGGTCGGCCAGGTCGCGACGCAAGCCGAGCGAGATCCTGCAGGTCGTCAACGGCGAGATGAAGCCGGCGACAGTCCGACATCTATCCGCCGCTTCAACCAGCTGCTGTCGTGGGCCGACAAGTACCGCCGCCTCGGCATCCGCGCCAACGCGGATCAGCCCGACCAGGCGGAGATCGCCTACGACTTCGGCGCGCGCGGCATCGGCCTCTGCCGCACCGAGCACATGTTCTTCGGCGAGGGCCGGATTCCCATCGTCCAGAGAGATGATCCTGGCCGACAACGAGAAGGATCGGCGCGCGGCGCTGGACGAGCTGCTGCCGCTGCAGCGCGCCGACTTCTACGGCGTGTTCAAGGAGATGCACGGGTCGCCGGTGACGATCCGGACGATCGATCCGCCGCTCCACGAGTTCCTGCCGAAGCGCGAGGACCTGATGGTCGAGATCGCGCGGCTGGAGGCCGCCGGCAAGAAGGGCACGCGAGCTCGACGAGAAGAAGCGGCTGCTGCACCGCGTCGAGCAGCTGCACGAGTTCAACCCGATGCTCGGCCATCGCGGCGTGCGGCTCGGCATCACGCTATCCCGGAGATCACCGAGATGCAGGCGCGCGCGATCATGGAGGCGGCCTGCCAGCTCGCGAAGGAGGGCGGCAAGGTCGTGCCCGAGATCATGATTCCGCTCGTCGGCGACGTCCGCGAGCTGCGCGATCAGAAGGCCGTCGTCGTCGCGCGTCGCCGAGGAGGTCATGAAGGAGCAGGGCGTCAAGGTGAAGTACCTCGTCGGCACGATGATCGAAGTGCCGCGCGGCGCGATCACCGCCGACGAGATCGCGCAGCGAGGCCGACTTCTTCTCGTTCGGCACGAACGACCTGACGCAGCTCACCTACGGATTCTCGCGCGACGACATCGGCAAGTTCCTGGGCGCCTACCAGGATCGCCGGATCCTCGAGCGCGATCCGTTCGCGTCGCTCGACACCGACGGGCGTCGGCCAGCTCGTCGAGATGGGCACGAAGCAAGGGCCGCGCGACGAAGCCGACGCTCAAGGTCGGCGTCTGCGGCGAGCACGGCGGCGATCCGTCGTCGATCCACTTCTTCGACAAGGTCGGGCTCGACTACGTGAGCTGCTCGCCGTACCGCGTGCCGGTGGCGCGGCTGGCGGCGGCGCAGGCGGCGCTGAAGCAGAAGGCGCTGAGCGCGCTGGAGGCTAGGCAGCAAGCCAGCGCGAGCCTCGCATGATCACCGTCCTCGGTGCATCGCGACGGCGTGACGCCGCGACGGCCGAGTCGTGTCGATCCGGCGCTGGCTCGCGCCCGATGCGCGCCGGAGATCGTTCTGGGTCGACATCGACGATGCCCGGCGAGGCCGAGCGCCGGCTGCTCACCGACGTCTTCCACTTCCACGAGCTGGCCGTCGAGGACGCGCTCGCCGAGGTCCATCATCCGAAGATCGAGACCTACGGCGGCTTCCTGTACCTGATCCTGCACGGCATCGTGGCCGGCGAAGAAGCACGAGGGCTTCGTGACGCGCGACGTCGACTTCTTTCTCGGCCGGAACTACCTCGTCACGGTGCATCACGAGCCGTCGCGGTCGATCGAGGCGGAGCGCGCGGTCTGCGCGCGCCATCCGCGATCGTGCTCGGCGAGGGCGCCGGTCAGCCTGCTGCACCGGCATCGTCGATCGGCATGGTCGACCACTACGGCCCGGAGGTCGACGCGCTCGAGGAGCGGCTCGAGAGAGCTCGAGCAGCCGCGTCTTCGGCCGGCCGAAGAAGAATCCGCTGCGCGACATCCTCGGGCTCAAAGCGGACATCGCGTCGCTGCGGCGCGTCGACGCTGCCGCAGCGTGACGCCGTCAGCCGGCTGGCGCGGCGCGAGTTCCCGCAGATCCCGGAGACGCTGGCCTACCGGTTCCGCGACGTCTACGACCACCTCGTCCGGCTGACCGACGAGGCGATCTTCCTGCAGGATCGCGTCACCGGCCTGCTCGACGCGTACCTGTCGACGCAGTCGAATCGGCTGAATCAGGTCATGAAGGTGCTGACGGTCATCGCGACGATCTTCATGCCGCTCACCGTGCTCACCGGGCATGTTCGGCATGAACGTCGACGCTGCCGCGTGTTTCCCGGGCGGCGACGCCGCGCAGTTCTGGTGGGTCGTCGGCATCATGGTCGGCCATCTCGGCGGTCATGCTCTGGGTCGTTCCGCGAAGTGGACTGGCTGTGAACCGCATCCACCGGCTGCCGCCGGAGCTGGCGAACCAGATCGCCGCCGGCGAGGTGGTCGAGCGGCCGGCGTCGGTCGTCAAGGAGCTGGTCGAAAACGCCGTCGACGCCGGCGCGCGCCGCATCGCGATCACCGATCGAGTTCGGCGGCAAGAAGCTCGTCTCCGTCGAAGACGACGGCGAGGGCATGACGCGCGGAGGACGCGGTGCTGGCGGTCGAGCGTCACGCGACGAGCAAGATTCGGACGGCGGCGGATCTCGGCGGCGATCCGGACGCTCGGGTTCCGCGGCGAGGCGCTGCCGTCGATCGCGTCGGTGTCGCGCTTCCGGCTGCGCACGCGCGCGCGCGGCGCGCTGGCCGGGCACCGAGCTGCGCGTCGAGGGCGGCGCGCCTGCTCGCGCGTGAAGGAGATCGGCGCGCCGGAAGGCACGCTCGTCGAGGTCGCCGATCTGTTCTTCAACCTGCCGGCGCGGCGGAAGTTCCTGAAGGCCGACACCGCCGAGTCCGCGCAGGTGTCGCGGCTCGTCACGCAGCTCGCGCTCGGCTATCCCGAGGTCGGCTTCGTGCTGAAGAGCGGCGGGCGCCTGCTGCTCGAGGCGCCGCCGGCCGGCTCGCTCGAGGAGCGCTTCTATCAGATCTACGGCGACCGGCCGGACCTCGTGCCGGTCGCGCAAGCAGGCCGCCGGCATCGACGGTGCAGCGGCTTCGTCGCGGCGCTCGGCGAGCAGGGCCCGGCGCGCGGTCCGCAGCACGTCTTCGTCAACCGCCGCATCGTCCGCGACCGCACGATCGCGCACGCGATCCAGCAGGCCTACAGCGTCGCGACGATCAAGGAGCGCAGTCCCGGAGGTGCACCTGTTCATCGACGTTGCCGCCGGATCGCGTCGACGTGAACGTGCATCCGACCAAGGCCGAGGTGCGGTTCCTCGATCAGGGACTGGTGCACGAGGTCCTGCGGCGCGCGATCGTCGACGCGCTCGGGCGACCGCGGCGCGCCGGAGCTCGTGCTCGACGCGGCACGTGCCGGCGTTCGCCTGCGACCGGTCAGTCGCCGGCCGCTGCCGCTCGGCTTCCAGGGTCGCCGGCGCGGCGACGGCGCTCGCGACCGATGCCGCACGTGCTGCTCGGCGCGCGGCGTCGCCGACGGCCGATCGCCGCGGCAGTCCGACGCGCGCAGTCGGCACGACGGCCGGCCGCGAGGGCGTCGCGGCGCTCATCCGGCCGATGACGCCGCTCGGCCAGTTCCGCAACACGTTCATCATCGCGATCGACGACGAGGGGCTGGCGATCATCGATCAGCACGTCGCGCACGAGCGCATCCTGTTCGAGCAGATCTCCGAGCGGCTGACGAGCCGACCGCTCGAATCGCAGCGGCTGCTGACGCCGGTCGTGCTCGAGGCTCAGCCCGGCGAGCATCAGACGCTGCTCTCGCACGCGGCCGAGCTCGGCCGCGTTCGGCTTCGAGCTCGAGGACTTCGGCGGCACGAGCCTGCGCGTCGGCGCGGTGCCGGCGCTGCTCGACTGGAGCCGCTGCGAAGCGGCGCTGCGCGCCGTCGCGGCCGATCTCGACGGCCTCGCGCCCGGCGCCGGCGTCGACGAGGCGCTCCGCCGGATGGCCGCGACGATGGCGTGTCACGCGGCGGTGAAGGCGAACGATCCGCTCACGCGCGAGAAGATGCAGTACCTGCTCGACGAGCTGCGGCGCACGTCGCACTCGTCGGTGTGCCCGCACGGACGGCCGGTCGTGCTGCGGCTGACGCGGCGAGAGATCGAGCGGAACTTCGAACGGATCTGATCGAAGGCCTCGACACGGAGCGCACGGACGAAGGGCGGAGAGCACGGAGACAACCAGAGTCGTTGGGTGACGTGTGGCGTCCGGCGGGCCTGCCGCCGCGCCAAAGCCGCAGCTGCAACGCGTCCGAGATCGTTGCAGTTGCCGAGACGACGCTCGGTCATTGCCAATCGTCAGGCCGACGTCTCTCACGATCTCTTGTCTTCTGTTCTTTCCGTGTCTTCCGTCTTCTCCGTGTCCTCCGTGTTACTGGACCGACGTATGGCCCTGGCTTTTTCGAGCGCATCTTTGATCCGTCCCTCGATCCCGCGCTCCGTCGGCTCGTAGTACCGCCGTCCTTCGAGATGCTCCGGCAGGCACGACATCGCCGACGACGCCCTCGGCCTCGTCGTGCGCGTACCGGTAGCCCTTGCCGTAGCCGAGGTCCTTCATCAGCCGCGTCGGCGCATTGCGGAGGTGCAGCGGCACCGGCGAGGCGACGTCCTCGCGTCGCGTCGCGCGCGGCCTCGGCCGTAGGCGACGTACACGGCGTTGCTCTTGGGCGCGGCGGCCAGGTACGTCACGGCCTGGGCGAGCGCGGTGTTGCCTTCGGGCATGCCGAGAAAGTGCACCGCGTCCTTGGCGGCGAGCGTGACCTCGAGCGCGCGCGGATCGGCGTTGCCGATGTCCTCCGACGCGAAGCGCACCAGCCGGCGCGCGACGTAGAGCGGGTCCTCGCCGGCTTCGAGCATGCGCGCGAGCCAGTAGACCGACGCGTCCGCGTCGCTGTTGCGCATCGACTTGTGCAGCGCCGAGATCAGGTTGTAGTGCTCTTCGCCGGCCTTGTCGTAGAGCAGCGCGCGCCGCTCGATGAGGCCGGCGAGCGCCGCCGAGTCGAGGCGCTGCGTGCCGTCGCCGGCGGCGGGCAGCGCGAGGACCGCCTGTTCGAGCAGGTTCAGCGCGACGCGCGCGTCGCCGTTGGCATAGACCGCGAGCGCCGCCGAGCGCCGCCTCGTCCGCGTCGACGCCGTGCGCGCCGAGGCCGCGCTCGGCGATCGGCCAGCGCCGCGCCGAAGAATCGTGACGACGTCGTCGATCGCGAGCGGCTGCAGGACGTAGACCTTGGAGCGCGACAGCAGCGCCGAGTTCACCTCGAACGACGGATTCTCGGTGGTCGCGCCGATCAGGATGATCGTGCCGGCTTCGACGTGCGGCAGAAACGCGTCCTGCTGCGCCTTGTTGAAGCGGTGGATCTCGTCGACGAAGAGCACCGTCCGGCGCCCGCGTTGGCCGCGCGTGCGCTCGGCGGCGGCGATGACCTCCTTGATCTCCTTGATGCCGGACGTCACGGCGCTGAAGGCGACGAAGTCCGCGCCGGCGACGCGTCGCGAGCAGGCGCGCGAGCGTCGTCTTGCCGGTGCCGGGCGGTCCCCAGAAGATCAGCGAATGCAGCGCGCCGTGATCGATCGCCTGCCGCAGCGGCCGGCCGGGTCCCGAGCAGGTGAGCCTGGCCGACGAACTCGTCGAGCGTGCGCGGCCGCATCCGCTCGGCGAGCGGCGTGCCCGGCAGCGGCGCCTCGGGCTCCGCGAACAGAGGCCGGCTCACGACCGCGTGTCCTGGCGCTGGCGGCGCGCCTCGAAGAGGAGCAGCGCCGCCGTGACGCCGACGTTGAGCGAGTCGACGCCCGTGCGCATCGGGATCGTCAGCCGCAGGTCCGCCTCCGCGACACGGTCGGCCGGAAGGCCGGCGCCCTCATTGCCGAGCAGCACGAGCAACGGCGTCGTGAGATCCGCGTCATGAATCGGTGAGCCGGTGGTCGCGACGGCCGCCGCGATCGTGAGGCCGCGCCGCCGCGCCTCGGTGACGGCGTCGCGCGACGAGCAGCGCGCGACCGGCACGCGGAACGTGCTGCCCATCGCGCCGCGCAGCGCCTTCCACCCGCCAGGATCGGCGGTGCCGTCCAGCGCGAGCACGCCGGTCGCGCCGAGCGCGTCGCGCTGCCGAATCGCGCCGCCGACGTTGCCGGGATCCTGCACGTCGACCAGGCCGAGCGCGAGTGGCACCGCCCCAGCCTCCACGCCGAGTCCATCCGCGCATCCGGCGGGCGACCACTCGGCGATGGCGACGATGCCGCTCGGCGACTGCACGGGACTGGCGGCGTCGAGGACCGCGGCGGTGGTCTCGTAGACCGTGGCGCCGGCGTCGCGCGCGCGCCAGACGACGGCCGGGCGCCGGCCGTCGGCGAGCACGGTGTCGAGGCGAACGCCGGCCGCGAGCGCCTCGGCGATCAGATGCTCGCCGTCGAGCAGCACAGACGACTCGTCCGAACGACGCGCGGCGAGACGCCGGAATCGCTGCACGATCGGGTGCTGACGGCTGGTCAGCTTCTGGAGCGTCGGCAACGAGGCACTCAATCTATGTTAGCCTCACTCTCTGGACATGAAAGCGCGTCTCATCAAGCGATTCGAAGACGAAATCGCGTGCTCGAGCGCGAGCTGACGCACGAGCTGCCGAAGGAGATCCAGCGCGCGCGCGAGCTGGGCGACCTGCGCGAGAACGCCGAGTACCACGCCGCGAAGGAGCGCCAGCGCTTCGTCGAAGCGCGCGTCTCGATGCTGCGCACGCGCGTCTCCGAGATCCAGCTGATGAATCTCGACAAGATTCCGAAGGACCGCGCGGGCTTCGGATCGAAGCTCACGCTCCGCGAGAACGGCAAGACAGTTCGTGTACGAGCTCGTCATGCCGGAGGACGCCGATCCGGAGCGCGGCCTGGTCTCCGTCGCCTCGCCGATCGGCCGTGCGTTCGTCGGCAAGGAAGACGGCGACGAGGTCGACGCGCCGACGCCGGCCGGCAGCGCGACGTTCGAGATCCTCGAGCTCGTCACCATCCACGACGAAGAATAGACGTGGCTGACGCGTCGTATTCGCCCCGGCTCCGCACGGGCGTCGTCCTCTGCGGCGCCGGGACGGCGGGCGCCTACCAGGCCGGCGTGCTGCGCGCGCTGGCCGAAGCCGGCGTCAAGATCGACGTCGTGGCCGGCCACGGCGCCGGCGTGATGACGGCGCTGTGCGCGGCGATCGACGGCGGCGCGCGGCTCTGGGACGCGGCCGGGCCGTGGACCGACGCGCGACTGCGCGACGCGTACCGGTGGCGCCGGCGCTGCGGGTCGCGGGCGCCGGTCTCGCGGCGGCGGTGCTGCTGCTGGTGTCGCCGCTGCTCGTTCTCGTCGGTCGCGACGCTCGCGTACGTCGCGAGCGTCCTCGCGTCGCTGGTCAATCTGCCGATCGCTGTCCGAGCGGCTGGTGGAGTTCTACCGCCGCGCGCTGGAGATCCTGTTCAATCCGCCGGTCCTGCCGACGATCGTGCCGCGAGCGGTCGTGCTCGCCGTGCTCGTCGTCGTCGGTGTCCTGGCGGTCGCCGCCGTGCGCGCCGCGCGGCAGGAGCGGAGCCGCCGGCGCTTCCGCGGCGCGTTCTGGTGGCGGCTGCTCGGGTCGCCGCTCGGCCGCGGCCGAGCCGGGCGACGTCGATGGTCGACGCGCTGTGGCGGCTGGTGCGCGGCGCGTCGAACGAGCCCAGGCCCGACGCGGACGAGATCGGCCGGCGCTACGTCGACGTGCTGACCGACAACCTCGGCCAGCCGGGCTTCCGCGAAGTGCTCGTCGCCGTCCACGACTCGACGCCCGTCGTGACCTCGTCGGCGCGCGTGCTCGCCGCCGCACGCGCGCGAGATGTTCGAGGCGCGCCGGCCGGGCGCGGGTCCGCGCGAAGCGGAGGTCGTCGACTTCACCGGCCCGCAGCGCGAGCTCGCTCGTCGACTTTCTGCGCGGCGCGCTGCGGCTGCCCGTCGCGACCGCGCCGCAGCCGATGCAGTTTCCCGCCGACAGCTACTGGCGCGGCGAGCGGCATCACGTCTGCGATCGGCCGGAGCTCGTCGAGCCGGCTGCATCGACGAAGTCGCGGTCGTCGGCGTCGAGCAGGTCATTCTCGTCAGCGCGGCGCCGCCGCCGGCCGTCGCCGCACGGCATGCGGCCGCGGCCGGCCGAGCTGCGCGGCGCGGATGGGCGAGCTGGTGCGCTCGGTCGAGACCGCGGCGTTCGAGGACGCCTGCGCGCGTCGGCGGCCACGCGGTTCTCGGGCGTCTTCGTCATCCGGCCGGAGCACAATCCGATCGGCCCGTTCGATTTTGCCGGCGTCTACGACGAGGCGTCGGATCGCCGGCGGACGGTCGCGGAGCTGATGCAGCAGGGCTACGACGACGCCTATCGGCAGTTCATCGAGCCGGTCGTGGCGACCGGAGAACGAGTCGAGGCGATCTGAATCGAGGACAGGTACCCATGCCGCGACATGTCGAAACCGAAGTCCTGCACCGCGGCGAAGGGGCGCGCGAGAGCGCGGCGCCGCTGACGACGCCGATCTACGCGACGAGCACGTTCGTCTTCGCCAACGCGGCGGAGCTGGAGGCGTACCAGCAGGGCAAGTCGGACAAGTACATCTACTCGCGCTACGCGAACCCGACGGTGCAGGCGGTCGAGGAGAAGCTGGCGGTGCTCGAAGGCGCCGACGCCGCGATGGTGACGTCGTCGGGCATGGCCGCGACCGCGACGGCGCTGTTCGGTCTGCTCAAGGCGGGCGACGAGGTCGTCTGCAGCGCCGCGATCTACGGCGGCACGCTGCAGGTCATCGCGGACGTTCCTCGAGCGCTTCGGCGTGTCGGCGCGGTTCGCGTCGCTCGAGGATCTGGCCGACGCCGGACCGCGTGATCGGGCCGACGCACGCGCGTGCTCTGGTTCGAGTCGCCGATCAATCCGACGCTGCGGTGCGTGGACATCGGGACGCGTCGCGGCGGCCTGCCGGGCGCGTGGCGTGATGTCGGTCATCGACAACACGTTCGCCAGCCCCGTGAATCAGCAGCCGCTCGCGCTCGGCGTCGATCTGGTCATGCACTCGGCGACGAAGTATCTGAACGGCCACAGCGACGTCACCGCCGGCGCGCTGGTCGGGTCGGCGGCGATCATCGACCGGCTGCAGCCGGCGCGCAAGCTCTTCGGCGGCGTGCTCGAGCCGGCGTCGGCCTACGCGCTGGCGCGCGGCCTGAAGACGCTGGACGTGCGCGTGGCGCGCCACAACGAGAACGCGCATGCGCGTCGCCACCTGGCTCGAGAGCGACCCGCGGGTCAGCCGCGTGTTCTATCCCGGCCTGCCGTCGCATCCCGATCACGCGATCGCCCGCAGGCAGATGTCGCGGCTTCGGCGGCATGGTGTGCTTCGAGGTCGGGCGGCTACGAGCGGCGCCTGCCGCGTCTTCGATCGCCTCCAGGTCATCAGCCGCGCGGCCAGCCTCGGCGGCATGGAGAGCCTCTGCAGCCTGCCGGTGCTGACGTCGCAGTACGGATTCACCGACGAGCAGCTCGCGGCCGCCGGCGTGACGCGCGGGATGATTCGACTGTCGGTCGGGCTCGAGCACGCGGACGATCTGATCGCGGATCTCGATCAGGCGCTGCGCTAGAGCTCACCATGAAGACGCTGAGTCGGAAGCTTCGAGCTCGACGGCTTCGACGCCCGCAGCTTCACCGGTTGTCGGGCTCGTCAGTCGTCGCGCAGCTTCTCGCCGCGGTTCGCTGAGGAACTGCTCGGCCAGCTCGCCGATGCGTGCGGCGATGCCGACGCCTGACAGGTCGCCGAACTTGCCGCGGAACTGCTCGATCGGCACACGGCCTTGGCCATCGCGCGATGGCCGCCGGCGCTGCCGATGTCGCCGAAGTTCGCCTTCACGAACTCGCCGGCGTTGCGCGAGTAGCCGAGGTTGCGCACGCTGACGATGAGCTGGCCGCCGACGATGCCGGAGACGATCGTCCACTTCACGTCCTCGACCTGCAGCAGGAAGTCCGCCGTGTAGGGGATGAAGTCCTCGCGCGTCGTCTCGCCGAGAAACGCCGAGAAGACCTGGTTGCGCAGCCGGCTCGTGGCGAGCGCGCGCGTGACGTGCTCGAGCCGCTCGAGCGTGATTTCGGCGCCTTCCATCTTGCGGATGAGCGCGGGATCGGCGAGCGGGTAGAGAAACGTGAACGCCTCGAGATCGACGCGGTTCGTCTGGCGCGCGAAGAACAGCGTGTCCGACTTGATCGCGTAGAGCATCGCCGTCGCCGTGCGCTCGGAGATGTTCACGTCGACCGCGCGCAGATGCTCGGTCAGGATCGTGCAGGTCGATCCGTAGTCGGCGCGGATGTCCTTGAACACCGCGGTGTAGCCCGGCTGCTCGGGATGATGGTCGACGACCAGATCGACGCGCGGCAGCAGGCCGCCGAAGTAGTGCGGCTGCACGTCCACCGTGGCGATGCGGTCGAAGCTCGGCGAACTCGTCCGGCCGTGATCGTCTCGACCTGGATGTCGAGCAGGTCGGCCATCCGCAGGTTCTCCGGCCGCGTGACGCCCTGCAGCGCGCCGATGATCGCCGTCGTCCGCGTGCGCCGCAGCACGTTGCGCAGCGCCAGGCCGGCGGCCAGCGCGTCCGGGTCCGGCTCGTTGTGCAGCAGGATCAGCACCCGGTCGGCGTCCGCGAAGTACCGCTGGTACTGCTGCACGCGCGCGCGCGTGAGCGACCGGCCGAGCTCGGTGCGTGAGCGTCGGCGAGAGCAGCTCCGCCAGGTCGAGATGCGTGATCTCGGGCACGACGGCCCGCAGCTCGTCCTGGCCGCGCCGGCTCGGCATGCCGGTCGACGTGCAGGACGTAGAGCAGGCTGCCGCCGGCGTCGCGGATGGCCGTGACGATGCGCTTCAGGCCGCGCCGGCCGTTGTCCTCGACGATGACGCAGGTGTTGGGCGTGAGGTCGGCGCGCAGGTAGGAGTCGACGCGACGCGGATCGGCGACGGTGGCCGGCACGCCGTCATCGACGAGACGCCGAGCGAGCGGGCGGCTTTCGACCAGGAACTCGATGTCGAAGGCCCCCGACAGAACGCGATGCAGGGTCCGGATGACCAGCTCGTCCTGACAGACGGCCAGCGCACGCACAACCGGACATTATACGAGAGCCGGGCGGCCGTTGCGCCTCGCGCTACACTACGAGCACATGCCACGTCCGGCCATGTCCTGGCTGCCCGTGTTTGTTGCCGCGGGGCTCGCGATTGATAGTGGTATTGACGCGCGTCTCACCGCGCAGCAGTTTCGCGTCGCGGTCGACCTCGTGCGCCTGCCCGTGGTCGTCACCGGCCGGGACGGCGCGCTGGTGCGCGGGCTGACCGCCGAGGACTTCGACGTCCTCGAAGACGGCGAAGCCGCAGAAAGTCGCGTACTTTGCCGAGGGCGCGCCCGGCGAGGTCCTGCCGCTTCACCTCGGCCTGCTGCTCGACACGCAGCGAGAGCATGGAGACGCGACCTGCGCGAGGCGCGAAGGCGGCGGTCCAGTTCGTCGAGGCGCTCGACGAGGCCGTCGACGTCACGCTTCGTCGACTTCGACCGACGCGATCCGCGTCGGCCGCTTCGCGCCGCCGAGCTATCACGCTGCTGTTCGAGCGCATTCGCGAGCCAAAGGCGGGCGGGATGACGGCGCTCTACGACGCGCTCGGCGTGTACCTCGAGCGGCGCTCAGCCGCGAAGGGCAGCACGTGCTGCTGCTCTACACCGACGGCGGCGACAGCTCGAGCCGCATGACCTTCGCGAAGCTGCAGGAGCTGCTGCGCGCTGGGCAACGTCATCGTCTACGCGATCGGCTACCTGGAGAATCAGCTCAGCAGCGCCCGCGTGTCGCAGCAGATGCGTGTCGGCCAGATCGCGCGCGAGACCGGCGGCGACGCGTTCTTCCCGACCTCGGCCACGGAGATGCACACGATCTACGCGAGGATTCTCGACGAGCTGGGCTCCCGCTACACGCTCGGCTACGTGCCGGCGAATCCGGCGACCGACGGAAGTTTCGGCGCGTGGAGGTGAAGGTGACGCGGCCGGACCTGAAGAGCGTGAAGGTCCGCACACGCTCGGGTTACCTTCCGGCCGCGAGTATCCGCCGCGCGTAGCGCCCGAGTGCATGCCTCCATTGCCGGATCGCTTCCAACTCGAAACCGACTTCGACCTGCGCGGCGACCAGCCGCAGGCGATCGAGCAGCTGACCGAAGGCGCTGCGGCGCGGCGACCGGGCGCAGGTGCTGCTCGGCGTCACCGGCTCGGGCAAGACCTTCACGATGGCGCAGGTGCTGGCGCGCGTGAACCGGCCGGCGCTCGTCATGGTGCACAACAAGACGCTGGCCGCGCAGCTCTTCCAGGAGTTCCGGCGCTTCTTTCCGAAGAACGCCGTCGAGTTCTTCGTCAGCTACTACGACTACTACCAGCCCGAAGCCTACATGCCGGCGACCGACTCGTACATCGAGAAGGAAGCCATCATCAACGACGAGATCGACCGGCTGCGGCTGTCGGCGACGCGGTCGCTCTTCGAGCGCCGCGACGTCATCATCGTCGCGAGCGTGTCGTGCATCTACGGCCTCGGATCGCCCGAGGCGTACTACGGCCTCGTGCTGTCGCTCGAGCGCGGCGCGCAGGTCGATCGCGACGAGATTCTGCGGAAGCTCGTCGAGATTCAGTACGAGCGCAACGACCACGAGTTCAAGCGCGGCACCTTCCGCGTGCGCGGCGACATCGTCGAGGTCTATCCGTCCTACGACGACGTCGGGCTGCGCATCGGCCTGTTCGGCGACGAGATCGACGAGCTGCTCTCGTTCGATCCGCTGACCGGCCGCGAGGTTCGCCGTCACGACAGCATCGCCGTCTATCCGAAGTCGCACTTCGTCGCGCCGCGGGCGCGGACGAAGCAGGCGATCGAGTCGATCAAGACCGAGCTGACCGAGCGGCTGGCCGAGCTCGAGGCGGCGGGCCGCAAGCTCGAGGCGCAGCGGCTGCACCAGCGGACGATGTTCGATCTCGAGATGATCAAGGAGATCGGCTACTGCCACGGCATCGAGAACTACTCGCGGCACCTGTCCGGCCGCGTCGCCGGCGAGCCGCCGCCGACGCTGCTCGACTACCTGCCGGCCGACGCGATGATCATCGTCGACGAGAGCCATCAGACCGTGCCGCAGGTGCGCGGGATGTACCACGGCGATCGGTCGCGCAAGGAAGTGCTCGTCGAACACGGATTCCGGCTGCCGTCGGCGCTCGACAACCGGCCGCTGAACTTCGAGGAGTGGGAGGCACGCGTCAGGCAAGTCGTCTTCGTGAGCGCCACGCCCGGTCCCTACGAGCTGCGGCAGGCCGGCGGCGTCATCGTCGAGCAGATCATCCGGCCGACCGGACTGGTCGATCCGGTCATCGACGTGCGGCCGGTCGCCGGGCAGATCGACGACCTGCTGGGCGAGATTCGCGAGGTCGCGGCCCGGGGCGAGCGCGTGCTCGTCACGACGCTGACCAAGCGCATGGCGGAGGACCTCACGCAGTACTACCAGGAGCTTGGGCGTCCGGGTACGGTACCTGCATTCGGACATCGACACGCTCGAGCGCGTGCAGATCCTGCGCGACCTCCGGCTCGGCACGTTCGACGTGCTGGTCGGCATCAACCTGCTGCGCGAAGGACTCGATCTGCCGGAGGTCTCGCTGGTCGCGATTCTCGATGCGGACAAGGAAGGGTTTCTGCGATCGGCGGGCGCGCTGATTCAGACGATTGGCCGCGCGGCGCGCAACGTCAACGGCCGCGCGATTCTGTACGCCGACGCGGCGACCGACTCGATGCGCCAGGCGATGGACGAGACCGACCGGCGGCGGCGCGTGCAGGAGGCGTACAACGTCGAGCACGGCATCACGCCGGCGTCGATCATCAAGAACATCGACGACGTGCTGACGAGCGTGTACGAGCGCGACTACGTCACCGTGCCGAAGGTGCCCGACGAGCGCGAACAGTTCAAGACGCAGGCCGAGCTCGATGCGTTCATCACGGGGCTCGAGCGGGAGATGCGCGCGGCGGCGGCGAATCTCGAGTTCGAGCGCGCGGCGGCGCTCCGCGATCGGCTGAAGCGGCTGCGCAATCCGGAGCTCGTGCTCGCGCCCGGCGGAGCCCGCTGAGTGGCCGCGGTCGGCCTCGGACTGGCTGAAGGGGGCGGTCCTCGAGGTGCAGGAGTACCTGCGGCTGTCGGCCAGGTCGGCCGCGGCCTCGTGACGCGGCCGATCTACGGCCGCGACATCATCGAGCAGCTCGACGCGATCGGCATCGGGTCGCTCACGGTCGTGCTGCTGACCGGCACGTTCACCGGCATGGTGCTCGCGCTGCAGTCGGGGATGACGCTCGATCAGTTCGGCGCGCGGCCCGTCGTCGGCCGCCTCGTCAGCGCGTCGATGGTCAAGGAGCTCGGCCCGGTGCTGACGGCGCTGATGGTGACGCGGCCGCGTCGGCTCGGGCATCGCGGCCGAGCTCGGCTCGATGGTCGTGACCGATCAGATCGCCGCGCTGCGCGCGCTGGGCACCGATCCGGTGCGCAAGCTCGTCGTGCCGCGCGTGGTCGCCGGCACGCTGATGGTGCCGGTCCTGACCGTGATCAGCGACGCGGTCGGCATGCTGGGCGGCGCCATCATCTCGACGACGCAGCTGAAGGTGGCGAGCAGCGTCTACTGGAACAACGTCGTGCAGGGCCTCTATCCTCGAGGACGTCTGGATGGGCCTGATCAAGCCGGTCGCTGCTCGGCTTCGCGCTCGTGACGATTGGCTGTCACGTCGGCCTGCGGACGAAGGGCGGCACGCAGGGCGTCGGCCGCGCGACGACGAACGCCGTCGTCGCGGGGTCGGTGGCCGTGCTGGCGGTGGATTTTCTGGTGACCAAGTTGCTGATCGCCCTGATGTACTGATGCCGACGGTCGTTTCTGCGAAGCCACACGGTACCAGCCGGGACGCCGCCGGTGAGGCGGTCGTCGTGTTCGAGCGCGTGTCGCTGGCGTTCGACGAGAAGGTGATCCTGAACGAGGTGAGCTTCTCGCTGCTGCCCGGCCGGATGAAGATCATTCTCGGCGCGAGCGGCGCCGGCAAGTCCACGATCCTGCGCCTGATTCTCGGTCTGCTCAAGCCGGACGCCGGCGCGCATCATCGGTGAACGGCCATCGCGTCGACGAGATGTCCGAGGCCGAGCTGCATGGAGGTGCGCGCCGATCTCGGCATGGTGTTTCAGGAAGGCGCGCTGTTCGATTCGCTGACCGTGCGCGAGAACGTCGGCTACCGGCTGTACGAGGAAACGCGACATGCCGCTCGAGGAGGTGGACGCGCGCGTGGACGAGGTGCTCGGGTACGTCGGGCTCGCGCGAGTACGGCGAGCGGATGCCGTCGGAGCTCTCCGGCGGGCAGCGGCGCCGTGTCGCGATCGCGCGCGCGCTCACGGCGCGGCCGCAGGTCCTCCTGTACGACGAGCCGACGACCGGCCTCGATCCGATCACGGCGCTGACGATCGACGACGAGATCATCAAGCTGCGCGACCTCGAGGACGTGAGCTCGATCATCGTGACGCACCAGCTGCGCGACGCGTTCCACATCGCCACGCACGAGGCCGTGCGCGTGGACGACGCCGTCGAGTTCGTCGCAGGCCGCCGCCGGAGAAGTCGGCCGAGACCGAGTTCCTGATGCTGAGGGACGGCAGGCGTGGCGTTCGAGGGCAGCCGCGAGCTGCGCTGCGCGCGTCGACCGACGAGTATCTGCAGAGCGTTTCTGTCGTAGGAGGACATCGACATGCCCCGCACACGTTCGCTCGCCTGGTCCGAGCTGAAGCTGGGCGTGGTCGGCGTCGTCGCGCTGCTGCTCGTCACCGTGCTCGTCGTGGCCGTCGGCGGTGAGGGCGGCTTCTTCTGGCAGCGCTATCCGCTGAAGATGCAGTTCGCCGATGTCCGCGGGCTCAAGCCGGGCGCCGTCGTGCGCGCTGAGCGGCAAGGAGGTCGGCACCGTCACCGCCGTCGAGTTCGCCGGCGCGCGCATCGACGTCGCCATCGAGCTGTCCAAGGACGTGCGGCCGCTCGTGACGACCGAGTCGGTCGCGTCGATCGGATCGCTCAGCCTGCTCGGCGAGTCGATGATCGACATCACGCGCGGCGCAGACCGGCACGCCGCTCGACGACTGGCAGCTACGTCAAGACCACCGGCGTCGGGACGCTCGAGGATCTGACGGCCACGGCCTCGACCAGCCTCGCAGAGGCCGGACAAGCTCATCGCCGACGTCCGCGCCGGCACGGGCACGCTCGGCAAGCTCGTGACCGACGATGCGCTGTACAGCGAGCTGAACAGCTCGTCGCGTCGGCGGCGGCCGTGACGCGCAATCTCAACTCGGGCAAGGGCACGATTGGCGGCCTGATGCAGGATCCGGCGGCCTACCAGGCGCTGAAGGCGTCGCTCGAGAACCTGCAGACGATGACGGCGCGAATCAACAGCGGTCAGGGCGCGCTGGGCCGGTTCCTCAACGACGAGGCGATGGCGAAGTCGCTGTCGGGGACCGCTGACGAACCTCGAGCAGTCGACCGGCCGCCTCGAGCGCGGCGACGGCACGCTCGGCAAGCTGCTCACCGACCAGGAGCTGTACGACCGGCTGAACAGCATGGCGGCCCGCGCTCGACGAGGTGATCGGCGGGCCTCGACCAGGGCCGTGGAACGGTCGGCCAGTTGCTGCACGACCAGCAGCTTTATGAGAACATGAATCGGGCAGTCACGGAACTGCGGGCTCTGCTCGCCGACATTCGCAAGGATCCCGAAGAAGTACCTGCGGGTCAGCGTCAGCATCTTCTGAGCAGGCTTGCAAGAGAGTAATACGCCCGCCTTTTCTGAGAGGGTTCTATGGCGAACAACGGAAACTCCGCAGGATCGGTGCTCGTGGCGTTTGCGCTCGGCGCGCTCGCCGGCGCGGCCGTCGCGCTGCTGTACGCGCCGGCGGCCGGCGAAGAAACGCGCCGGAAGCTGGCCGAGAAGGCGCGCGAGGGCCGCGAGAAGGCCGAGACGCTGGCGCGCGAGGGCCGCGAGTTCTTCAACCGGCAGCGCGAGAACGTCACCGCGGCCGTCGAGCGCGGCCGCGAGGCGTTCGATCAGGCGCGCAAGGAGACGCTGTGACCGATTCGCAGGCCGTGTACCTCGGCGATCATGACTGTGGCGCTCGTCGTCATGGCGCTCGTCCAGATCGGCGTGATCATCGTCGCCATCCGCCTGGGCAAGCAGGTCAGCTCGGCGATTGACGAGATCCGCCGCGAGGTACGCCCGCTCGTGGAGAAGGCGCATCGGATCGCGGAGCAGGCTCACCGAATCTCGAACGACGCGGCGCATGCGACCGGCCTGGCGCTGGCCCAGGTCGAGAAGGTGAGTCACCTGCTCACCACCACGTCAACCCGTGTCGGCGAGACACTCGGCCTCGTCCAGCACGCCGTCGTCGAACCGGTGCGGCAGGGGGCTGCCGTGGTCGCCGCGGTCCGCGCCGCCGTGACCGCCTTCCGCTCCTGGAAGGACTCGCATCACTCACGGGATGACGACGACGCGCTCTTCGTTGGTTGACGCTTTTCGAGCTGAGGCAGCGCATGGGTGGCGACTGGCAAGTTGACCGCCACGCCCAGCGATGGTAGAACTTCCCGGGTTTTGCTCACCTCCGGAGTCCACGACGATGCGACAGGCTCGACCCGCCGGCACGATGGTGGCACGGACGGCAGTGGCACTGATTCTCGCCAGCGCGCTCGCCCACGGGCAGGCGCCGGCAGCACCGCCCTCGACCTCGGCCGCCAGGGCCAAGGAGCTGGTCGGCCTGCTCCAGGGCCGCAAGCTGGAAGCGATCGCCGCGCGTGAGCCGGGCCAGGCCGGCCGGTTCGTGGCCGCGCTGCTCGTCCCGAACGCGCAGCTGCTCCTCGTCGCCGCCAAGTACGCGCAGCCGATGGACATCGAGTACTACCTCTACCAGAAAGAGTTCATGAACGCGTACGTGAACCTGAACTCGTCGTCGCACTCGAGCGAGAAGGTCTTCGTCGAGGACGCGCTGCACGACGGCCTGATCGCGCTGCCCGGCAAGAGCCTGGCCCACGATTCTGTGACGACGCCGGCCGGCCGGCAGATCTTCGACGGCGGCTTCGCCGATCCGCGGCGAAGGAATGACAAGAAGATCTCGCAGGAAGACTACATGAAGACGTTCGTCAGCGCCGACGAGCGGTACGCCACGCTGCTCACGGCGCTCATCGAGCAACTGAAGAAGGCGGGCTCAGGAAACTAGAAACGGTCTCAAAACCATTACCACGAAGAACAACCGTGCCGGGAGCCTACTGCTCACGACAACGGCGACGAGATTGATCACAAAGAAGGACCCGATGACGAGAGCGGCGTGGCCGATCGTCGTGATAACGACCGCGATGGCCAGAGCATCAGCCAAGAGCACAACGAAGACAGCCAACAGGGTCTTGTTCCCGCCTTTGTTGTCGTTGGGAGATCGGCTCGATCCCGAGTCCGCCGAGGAGCTCCGCCGCGCTACCGCAAAGAACCCGCCCCCAGCCACCGCCACTCCAGCCAGGAGAAACCCAAGCAGGAAGGACTCAGATACATGGGGCCGAATCAGATAGGCGAGACAGGGAATAGCGCCGAGCAGACCGACGAAGGCATCTTTCAGCCCACCTGAGCGCCGCATCAGGAAGCCGCGCACAGTCTCAGCCAACATCAAAACCAACACGACCGCGATGATAGCTGTCTCAAGCATCTTCACGTTGCACTCCCAATGCACCCCCGGATGTTTCGTTGGACGCAAAAGCAACGAAAGGTGAAGGTTGGCTTGCCAGCCGTAGCTCGTTCGTCAGTCGGTGATGGCCCACCGTCGCGCTTCGCGCTATGGTGGGCAACCTCCGCCTTCATTCATGAGCGGAGGTTGGTGGGCGCTAGTGGATTCGAACCACTGACCCCCGCCGTGTGAAGGCGATGCTCTACCAACTGAGCCAAGCGCCCAACCCGAACGCAGACTTTTGAGTGTATCGTAATCCGCCAGCAGCAGCCAGCCAGTCGGTTGGTTAACACTTCGATACTGCAGATCAAGCCCATGGGGATGTTCCGGCGCGCGATCCACTCACTAGCGCTCGTGAGCGCGCTCAGCGGTTGTGGCGGCTCCAGCCCGGCGGCGCCGACGCTGGTGATACCGACCCTGGTGACTCCCGTCATCGGAGCCCTGTTGCCCAACGGCTGCTTCGACTTCAGCCGCCAGAGGGTCTGGGACTTCGACTGGTCCGATGTGCCCGGGGCGACCGCCTACCATCTCTACGTCATCGGCCCGACGGCCACGAATCCAGTGATCGACATCGAACAACTCTCGGCGTCGTCGTACCGATCGACATCGACCGGCTGGAATAACACCCTGGACGGCTGGCAGTGGCGCGTTCGCGCGCGAGTTGGCGGGACGTTTCGCGACTGGAGCGAGACGCGCACGTTCAGCGTCGATGCTCCGAACCGAGGCTGCTAGCCTCACCATGAGACTGTCGCTGTCACTGTCCCGTCCCGCAACCGGCCTTTCGCGCCGCGGCACGATTGGTCTTGAAACTACAGCCGGCTCACTACCGCCACGAGCCCCAACAGCCCAAACCCGATGACCGCGATAGCGACAACCGCGAGCACGGCATTCTGAAGCACCGACCGATGACCAAGCCGCGGCAACACGACCGTCATGGCGATCGCGAAGAGAAAGAAGGCCGCGACCGTCGTCAGGAAGACCGGCCAGCCCGAGAGCTGAACGAACCACAGCTTCCAGTTCACCTTGTCAGCAACCGAACCGTAACCCACGAACCCAGGGTGGTTTACTTCCGTCTGTCAGGCAACCGTCGCTCCGCCGGCCCATCGTAGACGTGCGACCTCGGATCGATCATGCGCATCGGAGACTCGCGGTTCTGCTCTTCGAGCGCGTGGGCGGCAAGCCCCGGTACGCGCGAGATGAGCAGGAGGAAATCCGCGACTTCCGGCGGAAGCCCGATGTCGCCGCAGACGGCCGCGATGGCGCCGTCGATGTTGATCGGCAGCGTGACGTCCGCGAGTGACTGATGCCGCGTGAGCGAGTGCTCGATCGCGCGAATGAGCTGCGTGTACTCGTGATCGACTTCGAGCTCGTGCGCGATCTGGAGCAGCCGCGTCGCGCGCGGATCGATCGTGTGATACCGGTGGCCGAATCCTGGCGGCGGGATCTCGTCAGAGGCGACCATGCGGTCGACCAGCTCCGATGCGGCCGCCGCGAGAGATCGTCCTGTCCGCGCCAGGGCGAGGCCGTCGTCCAGGAGCTGACGACACGCCTGCGCATCGCCGCCGTGATAGCGGCCGAATCCCAGGACGCCGGCGGCGACGGCGCCGCGGAGCGACGCGCCCGTCGTGGCCGTGTTGCGCGCGGCCAGCGTGGACGGCGGCGTGACGCCGTGGTCGATGAACGACACGAGCATCGCGTCCATGAGGCGGCCCATCGACGGCGACGGCAACTCGCCCGTGAGCAGCAGATAGATCGCCTCGCCGAAGTGGACGCGGCCCATCAGGTCGTCCAGCCGGTAGCCGCGGACGAGGATCCGGTTCGGCTCGATGCAGGTGAGCGCCGTCGTCCATTTCCCGGCCGCCGTGCTCTTGGATCTAGGCCGTCCCATACAGGCGATCTCCGAAATCCCCGAGGCCGGGCAGGATGAACTTCTGGGCGTTCAGCTCGCGATCGATCGCGGGCGTGAAGATGTGGACCGCCGGATGGACCTTCTCGACGGCCGCGATCCCTTCCGGCGCGGCGACGATGCAGAGCAGGCGGATGTCGCGCGCGCCCGCCTGCTGCAGGAGCGAAATCGCAGACACCGCGCTGCCGCCGGTCGCGAGCATCGGGTCGACCACGAGCGACACGCTGTTCGACAGGTCGGCGGGCAGTTTCGCGTAGTAGCGCGCCGCGACGGCCGTGTGCTCGTCACGCTGCAGTCCGATGTGGCCCACGCGGGCATGAGGCAGCAGTTCCAGGACCGCGTCCACCATGCCGAGGCCGGCGCGCAGCACCGGCACGACGACGATGTCGGCCTCGAGCGCTTCGCCGTTCGCCGGCTCGAGCGGCGTCTCGACGCGCGCGAGCGACATCGGCAGCTTGCGCGTCGCTTCAGTCGCGACGATCAGGCTCAACCGATGCGTCAGCCGGCGGAACCGGCTCGCGCCGGTCGCGCGATCGCGTAGCGAGATCAGCGCATCCTGCGCGACCGGATGCTCGACGAGATGCACTGGCACGTTGAGACTATACACGTAAGCGATAGAATCTGGCCGATGCGAACGGCGCGATCTCTCGGGATTGGCGCGGGTCTGGCGGCCGTGGTGCTGCTGACGGCGATGGCCGTCGGATGCCAGGGCGGCCGGCGCGTGGACCTCATGGTGTCGGGCGGAACGATCGTGACGATGGACGCCGCGGGACGCGTGATTGCGGACGGCGCCGTCGCGATCGACGGCGATCGCATCGTGGCCGTTGGCACCTTGCAGGAGCTTCGCAGCCAGTTTGCGCCGCGCCGCCGGATCGACGCGACCGGCCAGATCGTGCTGCCCGGTCTCATCAACACCCACACGCACGTGCCGATGGTGCTCTACCGGGGCCTCGCCGACGACCTCGCGCTGATGGACTGGCTCCAGAAGTACATCTTCCCGGCGGAGAAGGCGACCGTGTCGCCAGAGTTCGTCCGGGTGGGGACGCGGCTCGCGGCGCTCGAGATGATCGAGTCGGGCACGACCACGTTCGCCGACATGTACTACTTCGAAGACGACATCGCCGAGGCCACGCACGAGGCCGGCCTGCGGGCGGTCCTCGGGCAGTCGGTGATCATGTTTCCGGTCGCCGACGCGCCGACGCCGGCCGACGGGCTCGCGAGGGCCGAGGCGTTCATCACGAAGTGGAAGACCGACGCGCTCGTCACTCCGGCGGTCGCTCCGCATGCGCCGTACACGCTCGACGGCCCCACGCTCAAAGCGGCGCGCGAGCTGGCCAACCGGCACGGCGTGCCGCTGCTGATTCACCTCGCCGAGACGCGCGACGAAGTGAAGATCGTCCAGGAGGCGCATCGCCTGTCGCCGGCGCAGTATCTCGAATCCCTCGGCGTCTGGGGCGGCAGGTCGCTGGCCGCGCATGCGGTCTTTCTCGACGATCAGGACATGGCCGATCCTGGCGAAGCGCGGCGTCGGCGTCGCCCACAATCCCGAGAGCAACATGAAGCTCGCGAGTGGCATCGCCGCCGTGCCGAAGTGGATCGAGCACGGCATGCGCGCGGGCCTTGGCACCGACGGCGCCGCGAGCAACAACGACCTCGACATGTTCGAGGCGATGCGCATGGCCGCCCTGCTCCAGAAAGTCGCGACCGCCGATCCCCGGGCGCTGCCGGCCCGTCAGGCGCTCGAGCTCGCCACGCGCCGGGGCGCCGAGGCGCTCGGACTCGGCGACAAGATCGGCTCGCTCGAGCCCGGCAAACAGGCGGATCTCATCACCATCAGCGTCGACGCCGCGCGGGCCACACCGCTGTTCGACCCGATTTCACACCTCGTCTACGTCGCGCGCGGCGACGACGTTCGTGTGACGATCGTGGCCGGCCGTGTGTTGATGTGGGACCGGCAGGTGCTGTCGTTGCGCCGTTCGGATGTGCTTCGGGACGCGCGCGCCATGGCCGTCCTGGTGCAGAAAGCCGTGAGCGGGCCGGACAACGACCCGGCGAAAGCGGGGAAATAGCGTGAGGATGCAGGTGTTGATCGAACAACAGCAGCTCGAAGCGCGGGTCGCGTCGCTTGCCGTAGAAATCCGGCGCGACTTCGGCGAGGGCACGACGGTGCACCTCATCGCCGTGCTCAAGGGCGCCTTCGTGTTCCTCGCCGATCTGGTGCGAACGATGGAGGGGCCGACGACGCTCGACTTCATTGCCTTGTCGAGCTACGGCTCCGGCACGACGACGTCCGGCCAGGTGCGCCTGACGAAGGACCTCGATCGCAGCCTCGAGGGCCGCGACGTCGTCATCGTCGAGGACATCGTGGATACCGGCCTGACGCTGTCGTACCTCCAGGAGATCCTGCGGGCGCGCAGCCCGAGAACGCTTCGCACCGCGTGCCTGCTGAGCAAGCCGTCGCGCCGCAAGATCGATGTGAACGTCGAGTACATCGGCTTCACGATTGAGGACCGGTTCGTCGTCGGCTACGGCCTCGACTACGACGAGCGCTATCGAAACCTGCCGTACATCGGCGTGCTCGATGGCAGCCAGTGACATCAGTCATGGATCCTTCCGTCGATCTCGCACGGCTCATCACCATCGTCACCGAGGAGGTGCTGGCGGCAACACGGCAGCCGACGGTGCGCTGCGCCTGCCACTCCGTGATCGAGGACTGCTGCCCGAGCCGGCTGCAGTGCGCCATCGACGCCGGGGCGTCGCGCCTGGGGTTTCATGCGGCAGGCGGCTCGCTCGGGGGCGTCGCCGGCGTGATCGACCACACGCTGCTCAAGCCCGACGCGACGGCCGGCGATCTCGAGCGGCTCTGCGACGAGGCCGCCGAGTTCGGATTTGCGACCGTCTGCGTGAATCCCGCGTGGGTCGCCTGGTGCGCCGCGCGGCTCCGCCGGACCCCGGTGGGTGTCTGCTCGGTCGTCGGGTTTCCGCTCGGCGCGACCACGGCCGATGTGAAGCAATTCGAGACTCGGCGCGTGATTTTCGACGGCGCGCGCGAAGTGGACATGGTGATCAACATCGGCGCGCTGAAGTCGGGCGATTACCAGACGGTCGAGCGCGATATCGAAGCGGTGGTCCGCCCGTGCCGCGAGTGCGGCGTCACGAGCAAGGTGATCATCGAAGCGGCGTTTCTCACCGACGAAGAGAAAGTCACGGCGTGTGCGCTCGCGAAGGCCGCGGGCGCCGATTTCGTGAAGACGTCCACCGGCTTCGGGCCCGGCGGCGCGACGATCGCCGACGTCACGCTCATGCGCCGCGTGGTGGGCGCCGACATGGGCGTCAAAGCCGCCGGCGGCGTCAAGGATCTCGAGGGCCTGAAAGCGATGGTCGCCGCCGGCGCGTCGCGCATTGGCGCGAGCGCGGGCGTACGGATAGTTCAGGAGTCAGAGGGAAGGCTCCGTCACGGGGAAGACGACGGGGTACTGACGAGTCGCTGGTACGTTAGGCTCGCGGGGCCCCACCCCGCTCGCGCGTCGCCGACGCCTCGCGCGCTCGGCTGGCGACGGTCCACTTTCTTCGAAGCTCGCGCAGCGACAGCGCGTTCGTCGCGCCCGCCGACGTCCTGACGTCCCCGACGTGCTCGGACGACCCGAGCTCGAACGCTCGACGTACCGGTCTTAGATCTTGTGTCTGTCGAGCCGCCGGTACAGCGCCGACCGGCTGAGCCCCAGTGTCCGGGCGGCGCGGCTGACGTTGCCCTGGTGGCGTTCCATCGCGCGGCGCACGAGCATGCCTTCCACGTCGAGGAGGCGCATCGCCGGCATCTGTGACGTCTCGGGACCGGCAATCGTCGCCGTCCGCAGCTCGCGGACTTCGGTTTCGAGCTCGGTGACGCGTCGAAGCGCACGGCCCAGTTCGACCTGCGATCGCAGCACGAGCAGCAGACGCGACTCGTCCCACGGCTTCTCGATGAAGTCGCGGGCGCCCCGGCGCATCGCCTCGAGCGCCAGGTCAATCGAGCTCCACGCCGTCATGACGACGATGGGGAGGGCCGGCGCCTGCCGGCGCAGGGCGGAGACCAGCTCGAGACCCTGCTCGCCGGTGGTGCGCCCCTTTTCATAGTTCAGGTCGATGAGCGCCGCGTCGAGCGCGTGAGACCGCGCGGCGGCCAGCGCTTCGGCCGGCGATGCCGCGCCGATGACCGACATGCGGTCACCGACAAGGAGGAGACGCACGGATTCGATGACGTCGCGCTGATCGTCGGCGACGAGGATCCGGCCGTCGGACGCAGGCGCGGGCTGAGGGGCCGAGGAGAATGAGTCCGGTCGATCGAGAACGGCATGAAGAGGTGTCATGGTGCGTCGATCCACAATCGTGAGTTGGGTGGGGCCGCCGGAACCCGACGGACCCACGACCCGGTTTCACCGGCCGGCCTGCGGGCACGTGAGCGGAGGGGAGTGCTCCGCGGCCGCAGGCGCCGGCCGGCGCAAGAACTAGTTCCCGAGGTGGAAGCCGCTTTCCTCGAGATCCTTCAAACCGCTCTTGGCGGCGTCCTCTTCGACGACGCGTCCGTCGAAGAGATGAATGGAGCGTTCGGCGTGCCTGGCGTAGCGAGGATCGTGCGTGACCATGCAGATGGTCGCGCCTTCCTTGTGCAGCTCCTGCAGCAGCGTCATGACGGCCTCGCCGTTCTTCGAGTCGAGGTTGCCGGTGGGCTCGTCCGCCAGCAGGATCGACGGCGAGCCGCAGACGGCCCGCGCGACGGCCACGCGCTGCTGCTGACCGCCGGAGAGCTGGCTGGGCAGGTGCTTGGCGCGGTGCGACATGCCGACCTTCTCGAGCGCGGCCATGACCCGCTCCTTGCGTTCCGCCGACTTCATCCCGCGATAGGTGAGCGGCAGCTCGACGTTCTCGTACACCGTCAGATCGCCAATCAGGTTGAAGCTCTGGAAGATGAACCCAATCTCGCGATTGCGGACGCGGGCGCGCTCCGAGAGCGGCAGATCGGCCACCGATCGGCCGTTCAGCACGTAGCTGCCTTCGGTCGGCGTGTCGAGCAGGCCGAGGATCGACAGGAGCGTCGACTTGCCGCAGCCCGAGGGCCCGGCGATCGAGATGTACTCGCCGCGCGCGATCTCGAGGTGGATGCCCGCCAGGGCGTGTGTCTCGACTTCGTCCGTGTAGAAGATCTTCGTCACGCCGTCGAGGTTGATGAGCGCCTGACCCGTGCTACTCATTGTGACTCCCTTGTCCAGTGTGCCGGGACTCCAGGCGCCCGGCTCGCCGTCAATTTAGCCGTACTCGATCGAACGAGTCGTATTGCGACATGTCCGACAAGCACCACGCGATCGCCGACCTGCAGCCCTTCGAGCACCTGCACGAACTGCACGGACCGCACGCCGAGCTTCACGTTCGTCCGCGTCGCCTCGTTGTTGGGCTGCACCTTGAACAACTGAATGACGCTGTTCTCCTGACCGAACGCCGGGCTCTCGACATACAGGATGTCGTCGAGACGCTGAAGCTCGATGACGCCGTCGACGCTCTGATCGGGACGCGCGCCGACGGGCAGCGTCTCGTCGAGCGTGACGTCCACGCCCACCGTGCCGCCGACCGAGGCTGGATCGATGCGCGTGACGTGACCTTTCACCCAGCCGCTTCGCGTGTCGATCTTCGCGATCTGGCCGATCGACAGATCGCGCGTCTGCGTCTCGGAGATCCGCACCTCGGCCTTGAGCCGCGTCGGATCGGACACGCGCACGAGGTTGGTGCCGGGGTTGACCTGCGCGCCGACCTCGACGTTCTGCGCGAGCGCCTGCAGCTGGCCGCTCATGTCCGACTTCACTTCGAGCTCGCTGAGCTGGCGCGACAGCTGATCGAACCGGAACTTCGCGGCGCTCACCTGCGCTTCCTGCGGCGCGAGCTGCGACTTCTCGAGCTCGATGGCCGCGTCGCGCTGCTTCTTGTTCATCTCGAGCCGATTGGCCGCCTGGTCCACCGCCGCCTGGAGCCGCTTGATCGTCAGGTCGGGCACGAGGCCCTGGGAGTTCAACGACTTGTTGGCTTCGAGGTCACTCTGCGCAAGGTTCAGCGACGACTGCGCGTCGGCCACCGCCAGCTCCTGCGAGAGCCGCGTCGTCTTCATGTTCGCCGCGGCGGTCTCGAGCTGAGCCTTCGCGCCTTTCCAGGCGAGGTCCGCGTCGTTCACCTGCTGGCGCAAATCGGGGTTGCTCAGGATGAGGATGACCGTGCCGGGCTTCACGACGGCACCGGGGCGCAGGACGATCCGCTCGACGCGACCGGTGGTCGGTCGCGGCGATCCAGCGGATGTCTTCAGGCACCAGCGTGCCGGCGCCTCGCACTTCCCGCACCATCGGGCCTCGCTTCACGGTGCCGAACCACAACGTGCCTTCCGGCACGCTCGGTGCCGCCGGCTGAAGCCGGGACACAGCGACCGAAATGACGACGACCGCCACCGCCACCACCCCGAGGATGATGGCTTGACGCATCTTCTTCCGCTTGAGAATTGCGGGGTCACGCTTGACGTCCATAGCCATACGTGAGGCTCATTAATGCAAAACCCGGTGCCAATTCTCTCAGGCTGCCTTAAGATACTGACCAGTAAGGCCTTAGTCGCTGCCAGCCGCCAGCCAGTCGCCCCGGAGCCGCCGCGGTTTCGGGAAGGGGCAATCCCGTTTCAGGGACAGCCCGCCTTCGCGCCCTCGGCGCTGCGGCGGGCCAGCTGTCGTGCAATTGGACGAGGATTCGGGCCGTCTGGTTTATTGATTGGTCGACTGACCCGCGCTTTTTACAAGGTCCAGGACTTGCTCGCAGGCGTTCAGTCGCGCAAAGAACGAGGCCACGCGGCCGCGCCAGGTGCCGCTGACGCGCAGCTCCGGCGCCCGCGCCCTGAGCAGGCGCACCGTGCCGGTGTGACACGCGCCGAGCAGCGGCTCGTCGATGTCGGTCAAGGCGCCGCCGGAGACCGCAAGGTCCAGCAGCGTGCCCTGGCCCAGCGGCTGCTTGTAGGGATTCGCCCCGCGGTCGAGCAGCAGGCCGACGACGTCCGTCTGGCCCGACGCGACAGCCATCATGAGCGGCGTGACCCTGAGGCCCGCCGGTCCGTCGGCCAGGGCCCCGCGCTCGAGGAGGAACACGACGGAAGACGTCTGGTGTTTGTGCACGGCGTGCATCAGCGGCACCCAGCGGTTGCCGCCGGCGTCACGGAGGTTCGGGTCGGCGCCGGCCGCGAGGAGGATGGCCATGGCGTCAATCTGCCCCAGCCGCGCCGCACTCGCGATCGGGCGGAAGCCTCGCGGGCCGTCAGGCGTATTGGGGTCGGTGCCGGCGGCGATGAGCGCGCTGAGGGCGGCGCGGTCGCCCGTCCGCGCCGCGCGGCTCACTGGCCCTTCGGCGCGTTGGCCCGGCAGGCAGGCCGCGGGAAGGACCGCCGTGACGATGAAGCTCAGGAGCGCGAGATGTCCGGGAGTCGGCATGGTCAGGACTGTATCAGAAATAACTTTGTATTGTAAAGTATGACGCTCTCCCTCGCGACGCTCGGCTGGACGGACGCGCTCGCGTCCGCCTTCGCGCCGCTCCAGGACGGCGGTGCTCGTCCCGGCGCGCGTCTCCCTCGAGCACAACCATGTCTATCGCGTGCTGACCGAGTCCGGCGAGCGGCTGGCCGAGGCGGCGGGCCGGATCAAGTACCAGGCGAGTGGACGCCACGAGCTGCCGGCGGTCGGCGACTGGGTGGCGGTGCGGCTCGACGAGTCGGGTGGCCGCTCGGTGATTCGCGCGATCCTGCCGCGGCGTGGCTGGTTCTCGCGCAAGGTCGCCGGCCGCGAGACGAAGGAGCAGGTCGTCGCCGCGAACGTCGACACGGTGCTCGTCGTGTTCGGCCTCGACAAGCCCGTGAATCAGCGCGCAGCATCGAGCGCTACCTCGTCGTCGGCCGCCGGAGCGGCGCGCGTGCCGGTGGTGGTGCTGAACAAGTCGGACCTGTCGAACGACATCGCCGCCGACGTGGCTGAGGCGACGGTCGTGGCGGGCGACGTGCCGGTGCACGCGGTCAGCGCGCACGACGAACACGGCGTCGCCGCGCTGGAGCGATATCTGTCGGTCGGACGGACCGCCGCGTTGCTCGGCCCGTCGGGCGCCGGCAAGTCGTCGATCGTCAACCGGCTCGTCGGACGCGAGCTGCTGGCGACGGGCGAGGTCCGCGACTGGGACGCGCGCGGCCGCCACACGAGCGTTCATCGCCAGCTCGTCGTTCGCGAAGCGGGCGGCCTCATCATCGACACGCCCGGCATGCGCGAGCTGCAGCTCTGGGAGCCCGGCGACACCGTCGACGAGACGTTCGCGGATATCGCCGACGCTCGGCGGAGTCCTGCCGGTTCCGGGACTGCCGTGCACGACCGGAGCCCGGGTGTGCCGTCAAGGCCGCGGTCGAGGCCGGCACGCTCGATCCGGCGCGGTATGCGAGCTACCTGAAGCTGCAGCGCGAGCAGGTGGCCATTGCCGCCAAGCGCGACGAACGGGCGCTGCTCGACGCGAAGCGCCACGGCAAGGTCATCAGCAAAGCGATCAAGCAGATGCAGAAGCAGCGAGGGCGCTAGCCGCCGCCTTCGCCGGCTTCGGCGGCCATTCGCCGACTTCGGCCGCCACTCGCCGATTCGGCCGAACGGGAAGGCCGGTCGGCCGTCGAACCTGACGTCCTCTATGACCGACTGAGCCCCTCATCGTTCAAGGCGCTGAAAAGCGGTACGGCGACGTGCAGCGCGCTGGCCGGCGCGTCCTTCGACGTCAGGCAGGGCGAGCTGCTCGGCCTCCTCGGACCGAACGGCGCCGGCAAGACGACGATCATCAAGGCGATCGCGGGACGGCTCAAGCTCGACGCCGGGACGATCGAGCTCTTCGGCCGCACGCTGACGCGCGCAGGATCCGCGGCCGGAGATCGGCGTGGTGCCGCAGGAGCTGGCGCATCTACCGGCTGCTCACGGCGCGGAGAACCTCGAGGTCTTCGGCGACGCTGTACGGCGTCGCGCGGCGCCGATCTCGCCGAGCGGGTGACGTGGGCGCTCGAGTGGTCGGATCTGAAAGATCGCGCCCGCGAGCCGACGAAGCGTTTTTCCGGCGGCATGAAGCGGCGGCTCAACATCGCGTGCAGCCTGCTGCACCGGCCGTCGCTCGTGCTGCTCGACGAGCCGACCGTCGGCGTCGATCCGCAGAGCCGCGAGCGCATCTACGAGATGCTCGCGACGCTGCAGCAGTCCGGCGTCTCGATCGTGCTCACGACGCATCATCTCGAGGAAGCGGAGCAGCGCTGCGAGCGCATCGTGATCATCGACCACGGCAGGATCGTCGCCGCCGGCACGCTCGGCGAGCTGCTGCGATCGACGCTCGGCGGCGCGCGTCAGCTCTCGCGTCTCGCTCGCCGCGCCGCTCGGTCCGGACGTGACGCTCGGCCCGCGGCGCTCGAGGTTGACGCCGGACCGTCGCGCGGTGACGGCGGAGGTGCACGACGTCGGGCGCGACGTGCCGGCCGTGCTCGCGCAGATCGCCGCGGCCGGCGGCGAGATCGCCGACGTCGATCTGGCCGGCGCGACGCTCCACGATGTCTTCATCGCCCTCACGGGACGGGAGCTTCGCGAATGATCCTGGCACGCTGCTTCGCATCGGCTGGCTGAACCTCCGCCGCGATCGCGTCGTGCAGGCGCTGACGTTCGCTGCTGCCCGATCATCTTCTTTTCGATCTTCGCGACCGTGCTTCGGCAATCAGCGCGACACGACGAGCCGCATTCGCGTCGCCGTCGTCGACGTGGACCGGTCGGATTTCTCGCGCAAGCTCGTCAAAGCGCTGCAGGCCGAAGGCGGCGCTGCGCATACGCACGACGGTCGCAGGCCGACGGCGCCGGCGGCGACTGCTCGATCGCGCGGCCGCCGAGGACGCTGGTCCGGAACGGCGCGGTGCCGGTGGCGGTCGTCCTGCCGAAGGGTCTCGGCGAGGCGCGCCGCGTTCTGGTGACGCGCGACAGCCGGCGAAGCTCGGCAGCCGACAGGTGCCAGCTGCTCGCCGACGTCTCCGATCCGGTCGCGCCGCAGATGGTGCAGGGACTGCTGCAGAAGGTCAGCTTCACGGCGGCGCCCGAGGTGATGGCGACCGAAGGGCATCGCGATGTTCGAGAAGTACGGCGGGCCGCTGACGCCGGCGCAGCGCCAGTCGATGGATCAGTGGGTGGCGCAGATGAAGCAGGGCGGACCAGGCGCGGGTCGGCGGCGGCTGGAGCGGCAGCCGATTCGGACTCGCGACCGAGATCGTCAACGTCATGCAGCCGGGCGAAGGGCCGAATCGCGACGGTGTCGTTCTACGCCGCGGGCATCGGCGTCATGTTCCTGCTGTTCTCGTGCGCGGGCGCCGGCGGCACGCTGCTCGAGGAAGAGGAGAGCGGCACGCTCGGCCGGCTCGTCGGCTCGCGCGCCGGGCATGGGCGGGCGTGCTGCTCGGCAAGTGGCTCTTCATCGCGCTGATGGGCGTGGCTGCAGCTCACCGTCATGTTCATCTGGGGCGCCGTCGATGTTCAGGCTGCCGCTGCTGCCTCATCTGCCGGGCTTCTTCGTGATGACGATCGTCACGGCGGCCGCCGCGGCGGCCTTCGGCCTGCGTGCTCGCGACGCTCTGCCGCTCGCGCGCGCAGCTCTCCGGGCATCTCGACGATCGTGATCCTCACGATGTCGGCCGTCGGCGGCAGCATGTTCCCGCGGTTTCTGATGACGGAGACGATGCAGAAGATCGGCCTGGTCACGTTCAACGCGTGGGCGCTCGACGGCTATCTCAAGGTCTTCTGGCGCGACGCGCCGATCGTCGCGCTCTGGCCGCAGGTGCTCGTGCTGACGCTCATCGCGATCACGTTCCTCGCGGCCGCTCGCGTCTTCGCACGACGCTGGGAGACACTATAGATAGAGCTTGAAGTACTTCGGAGAAGGACATTGAAGTACGGCCGACAAGGGCACTGAAGTACGGGAGAAGGACCTGAGTACGGGGGACAAGAGACCTGAAGTACGGGGGGACAAGAACACTGAAGTACGGGTGGAGAAGGACGCTGAAGTACGCGGCGGCCATTGTCGGGCTGACCCTTGCCGCGTGCGGCCGTGGCGGCAGCGACGTGACCGTCGAGCGCTTCGAATCGCGTATCGCACTTCGAGCCGGCGGCGCCGTTGACGTCGAAGAAACCCTCACCATTCCCGGGAGCGTCGCAACGTTCAGACGCTCGGGGCGCGCCGATCGCCATGACGGCGTCTCGAATGTCTCGGCCACCATCGACGGCCGCGCGGCCGCTCCCGGTGGTCCCGCGCAAGTTCACATCGAATCAGGACCGGCGCTCGACGTGACCTGGTCCCTGCCGCCAGTGTCGCCGTCCGCGCGCGTCCTCGAGCTCGGCTATCAGGCGACCGGCACGGTCCACGTCGCTGGTCTGCGCGGCACCTTCACGTGGCAAGCGCTGCCAGCCAACCGGGCCTCGGCTGTCGGCGCCGCAAGGATCGTGCTCTCCCTGCCGCCAGGCATCACCACCCTGTCCGACATCCGCATCGACGAGCCGGGCTGGACCGTCACGAAGACAGACGACGGCGCGGTCGCGGAGAAGGCGGGCGTCGCCGCCGGCGAGGCGGCGACCCTCGTCGCGCAGTTTGCCGCCGACGCGGGATCGATCGCGCGGCCAGTCTGGCAGGAGAACATGGAGCGCGGCCAGTTGCTCGTGCCCGCGTTCGTCTCCGGCGGTCTCTTCATCATCGTCGTCGGACTGGGCGTGCTCGTGATGGTCCGCCTGCAATCGCCCGGGTGGTCACCAGCGGAACGAGAAACCGCCAGGACCGGCCTCCTCAAAAGCGGCCTCATCATCAGTGTCTTCGGCGTCCTGACGGCGCTCGTGTTTCCCTCGCTCCTCGGCCACTACGGTCGCGCGCCGATGGCGATTCCGATCAGCATCGTCTTCGTGGGAGTGCTGCTCGTTGACGACGTCGGGGATCGTCCTGCGCAAGACGCTGCCAAAAGATTGAACGATGGAGGACATGAAGGAAACTCTTTCTGGGTCCGTTCAAGCGCTTGCCGCACTGACGCTTGCCAAGTTCGCCTGTCACAAGACTGAACCATGGAGGGCCATGGAGAGAACTTTTTGGGTTTCGTTCAAACTCTTGCCGTACTGACGCTTGCCAAGTTCGCTTGTCACAACCTGAACCATGGAGGGCCATGGAGAAACCTCTTGGGGGTTCGTTCAAGCGCTTGCCGCACTAGCGCGGGCCAAGCTGGCATGTCAAAAGGCTGGAGAGCGATGCACGAAGAATACCCGTTTGGCGTTTTCCTTCGTGACCCTCCATGGTTCAATCTTGTGCCAGCGTAAGCGTTGCCAAGAGGTCATGGCAGATTCTTCAATCGCCCGGGCTGCAAGCTGTTGCAGAAGATGCGACGCTCAACCCCCGATTGCTGCAGAGGGCGTCACGCAAGATTGGTTCGGGACTTGCACTACACGGTGCATGCTCGTGCACAGAAGTCCGCTTTCCGAAAAAGTCATTGGCGCAGCGATTGAGGTCCCCCGGACCGTTGGGCCTGGGCTGCTGGAATCCGCGTACCGAAGCTCGCGAATGCCTCGCGTATCGACGTTCTTGTGCGAGAAGAGTCTCCTGGTCGAGCTCAAGGCCGTGCGACCAGATGCTGCCGATCCACACGGCGCAGACGCTCACGTACCTCAAGCTCCTCGGCGTGCGTCAGGCACTCCTTATCAACTTCAACGTGGCGAAACTGACGAATGGCCTCAAGAGTTTCCTTTTGTAGTCTTGTGATCTTCTAGACAAGCGACCTTGGCAAGCGCCAGTGCGGCAAGAGCTTGAACGAAACCCGAAAAAGTTTCTTCATGCCCTCCATGGTTCAATCTTTGTGACAAGCGTTTTTGTGGCGGCGCACTCAGTACACGTCTCGCTTGTACCTCTTCGTTTGACGAAGCTGCTCGACGTACTCGTGCGCCTGCTCGGGCGTTCGGCCGCCGGCGGTTTCGACGACGGCGTGCAGTTCGCGATCGACGTCGGCGGCCATGCGCTCTTTGTCGCCGCACACGAAGAACTCGGCGCCGTCTTCGAGCCAGGCCCAGAGGTCGCGCGCCTGCTCGCGCATGCGGTGCTGCACGTAGACCTTGGCCGCCTGGTCGCGCGAGAAGGCCGTGTCGAGGCGCAGGAAGCCGTCCTTGGCGTAGTTGGTGAGCTGATCCTCGTAAAAAAAATCGGTCGAGCGGCGCTGCTCACCGAAGAACAGCCAGTTCCGTCCGGGGGCGCCGGTGACGCGCCGTTCTTCGAGAAACGCTCTGAACGGCGCGAGCCCCGTGCCCGGGCCGACCATGATCAGCGGCACGTCGCCGCCGGCCGGCATCGCGAAATGCTTCTGCTGGTTCTGCAGGTACATCTCCGCCGGCCGATCCTCGGGCCAGCGCTCGGCGAACCAGGTCGAGCAGACGCCCTCGCGCTCCCGGCCGCGGATCGTGTACCGCACCGCGACGACGAGCAGGTCGACCTGGCCCGGATGCGCGGCGAGACTGGAGGCGACCGAATACAGACGAGGCAGCGACTTGCGCAGGCCCTCGATGAGCTCGGCGGGTGTGACGCGAATCCCGGGATGCGACTCGAGCACGTCCAGGACGTCATGCGCCTCGTCCCACGCGTTCAGGTAGTGCTTCAACTGCTCCGCGTTCGCGCGATCGAGGAGCGGCGCCAGCCGAGCGGCGCCGCGTGCGGCGAACAGCTCCAGCAGTCGCCGGCTTGGCGTGTTCAGGTTGTAGACCTCGGTGAGCGCGTGATGGAGAGAAAGCGTGCCGCCGGCCGTTCCGCCAGGCACCGGCTCGTCGCCCGTCGCGCCGATGGCCGCGATGATCCGATCGACGAGCGCCGGGTTGTTTGGCGGAATGACGCCCAGCGCGTCACCGGGCGCGTACGACGCGGGGCCGGCAATCGAGATCTCGTGATGTCGGGTGTCTTTTTCGGATCCGGAACCGGTGAGCTTGATGTTGACCAGGTGTCGACCCGTGAACGTCTGCTTATCGCCCGCCATCAGTGGGGCACACGATAGCTCAAAAGACTCATGGCATGTTACCGGGGACGCAGGCGATAGAGTCGCGCCTCACCGGCGCCTGACCGGCTGGCGTCGATGAGCTCCATGTCCGGCCGCGCGTCGAATGCAGACGCCAGCTCGCGGAAGCGGCCGGCCGGGCAGAACTCCTCGTGCAGCACGACGAACTCGGCGCCCTGCCGTCGAAACGCGTCGATCGCGTAGTCACTCGGCAGCTCGCGTGAGGCGACCTGCAGGCGCGGATACCACTCCGGAGTAAACCCGCTGTACCCGTTGAGCAGCCGCGGCCAGTGGAACGTCGAGTAGTAGAGATAGCTCGGCTCGACCCAGTACTCGGTGTCGTCGGCCGGGAGCGGCAGATTCACGAGCACGCTGCGGCTCGGATTCGGAACTGACGAGTAGACGGCGGGCGCCGCGGTCGTCGTTGGCGAGAGCGGCAGCGCCACTCTCAGCTCGAACGCCGCGACGGCGACCAGGACGGCGCCGGCAACCTCGGTGGCGCGACCGGGCCAGCGCGCGAGCAGGCGCGAGAGTCCAAGGGTGGCGAGCAGCGAGATGAACAGGCCCATGAGCATGCCGAACCGGGCCGGGACGCGAAAGGCGCGAAAGAGCGGCGTGTGTTCGAAGAGCCACGGAAACGTCGCGCCATTGACGCCGAGCGCGGCGTCGAAGGCCACGAGCGTGCCGGCGGCGGCGGTGGCCGCAAGCGGCGCCACCGGAGGCACGAGCGCGACGGCCGCCGCGACGAGTGCCGTCGTTCCGGGAAACAACTGGACTTCCGCGGTCGGGCTCGACATCAGCGCCGGTCCGTAGAGCGCGTTCATCTCGTTCAGGTTGAAGACGTCGTGCGGCTGCGCGCTGAACGCTTTCAGCTCACTCCGGCCGCGATCGCCGACGGCGTCACGCGCGGCCAGGTACGGGCGCGAATAGGGGAGCAGCGATCGCGCCGGCGACCACTCCGGCGAGGAGCAGCGAGCCGATCCGATCGCGCATCGCATAGTGACCGGCGATCCAGCGGACGACGACCACGACCGCGAGGCCGACCGCCAGGTACGCGCCGAGGTAGAGCGACCAGAGCGTCTGCAGCGCGAGACAGCCGCCGAGCCAGATCGCGTCGCGGCGCCCGCCGCGCTCGAGCAACCGCAACAGGAACAGCAGGGCGAGCGGCATGAGGAACACGCCCTGCATCTCCAGATGGCTGTACGTCGACACGCGGTACGGATAGAAGCCGAACAGCACGCCGCCGAGGAGGGCCGGCGTGAGGCGGCCGGTGACCCCGCGGCCGAGCGCGAACATCGACAGCGCGGCCAGAAAAAAAGACGCGACGTACAGCACGCCGTGCATCACGGCAACCGGGACGCCCATCCACACGAACGGCGCGACCAGCAGACCGGGGAGCAGCGTCGCATCGGAGTAGGCGAGCGTGCCCTGCGCAGGAAAGAAGATGTTGGCGTCGAACAGATGCCATGGGTCTGTCGCGAGTTGATGCGCGATCCACGCCAGCCGCCACATCGAAAACAACGGATCGCCGCGATCGAGCACGCCGGTGAGGACGTGCACCTGGTCCTTCAGCAGCCACGACGTCGCCGCGGCACACACCGCCACGGCGATCGTCCACTCGCGTGCCGTCGGCCGCGAGAGCGGCACATCGACGCGCGCCGCTGACCGTCGCCGCGCGGTGAGCCGTTCGCGCAGCGACGGGTGGCGGATGACGATGTGGCGGACGAGCGCGATCGCGGCGGCGGCAATGACCAGCCGAGCCGGATCGGTGACCGTCAGTCGATACCAGCTTCGGCCGAGGCGGAGGCCGCCGGTCAGATCGACGAGCAGCGCGAGGCCGATGAGCCCGAAGACCAGCCAGTCGGCAATGGCGGCGATGCGCGCGCGACTCATCGGCGCCTGACAGCATACTGGCAGGCTGCGGGAAAACGCAGCCGGCTACGCCGCGCCGTGAATGACGTTGCCGAGAATCTGCACGACGCCCGGCTCGTTCACCGTGACGCGCAGCCTGAGGCTCTGTTTGAACAGCAGCGGCGCCGGGAACCCGACCGTCATCGTCTTCAGCGCGCTCGAATGCGTGACGACCAGCCCGTACGGATTGTGGTGCGTCAGTCCCTGATTGATCGCGGCGGCATACGAGAGGTTCGTCACGTTGCGTCCGTCGATATCGAGAATGACGAACGTCAGGTCGTTGGTGCCGCCCTGCTTCGTCACGGCGAATCCCAGAAAGACGCCGGGTCCGCTGAGGCCGACGAGCGCGTGCGTTCCGGCCGGGGCCGGCGCCTTGAGGCCCTGCGTCCGCTCCGGATCGCACACACCCAGCGCACAGCGTCCCGCTTGCTGGAATTGACTCTTCGATGCCGGTGTCGTTCGCTTCGTTGCTGCTGTCGCTCGCTTCTTCGCCATTGGCGCGTCCTTTCCGTGGAGGGCCTGCCCGCCGAAGCCTTGGCGCAGGCGGGTTGGTAATGGCTGGGGGTCCGGGGATGGTAGCATTTCGCCGATGGCAACGATTGGCATTACGACCTGGGTCTGGACGGCGCCGCTCTCGACGCCGGAATTCGAGCGGCTCGCGCCGCACATCAAGAAGCTCGGCTTCGATCTCGTCGAGGTCCCGATCGAAGGCACCGGCGATCTCGATTACCGGCGTGCGGCCACCGTCCTGCGCGATCTCGATTTGGGCGCCACCGTCTGCGCCGCCATGGGGCCGGATCGCGATCTGATTCACGCCGACGAGGCCATCAGGGCGAATGCGCGGGCGTATGTTCGCCACTGCATCGACGCCGCGAAGACGCTCAAGGCAACGAACGTCGTGGGGCCGCTGTACAGCGCGGTCGGCCGGACGTGGCAGGCGACGGCCGAGGAACGCGAGCGGGATATCGAGATCCTCGTCAAGCAGCTGCGCGAGCTGTCCGCCTATGCGGCCGAACGCGGCGCGGTGCTCTGCGTCGAGCCGCTCAACCGCTTCGAGACGAGCTTTCTCAACCTGGCGTCGCAGACGATCGAAGTCGTCGATCGCGTGGCGCATCCGGCGTGCAAGATCCTGCTCGACACGTTCCACATGAACATCGAGGAGCACTCCGTCGGCGACGCGATTCGCTCCGCCGGCGCCCGGCTGGCGCAGGTCCACACGTGCGAGAACGATCGCGGCGCGCCGGGGTCGGGGCACGTCCCCTGGAAGGAAGTCGCTCAGGCCTGCAAGGACATCGGCTTCGAGGGCCCGATGGTGATCGAGTCGTTCACGCCCAAGGTCAAGTCGATCGCTCGCGCGGCCGCGATCTGGCGCCCGCTCTCGCGCACCCCCGACGCGCTGGCAGAAGACGGGATCAGGTTCCTGAGAGAGCTCTTCTAAGGTCCAAGGTCCAAGGCTGAAGGGCGAAGGGAAGGGCCAAGGCGCCATCTTTATGCGGCCCGACGTGCGCTGGTTCGTGCTTGCGGCGGCCGTCGCGATGGCCCCGGCCGACAGTCATCAGGCCACGACGCAAACAGCCACGATCGAAGGGCTCGTCGTCGACGCGACGACGTCGCGACCCGTCCGCGGCGCGGTTGTCCGGGCGAACACTCGCTCCGCGTTCCGCACCGGGCAGGACGGCCGATTTGTGTTTCGTGTCGCCGCCGGAATCATCGATCTTCAGGCGACGAAGGCGGGCTACATCAGCGGCGGTGCAGAACCGGCTGCGATCGCTCCGAGCGCCCAGCGGCGCGACGTCGTGGTGCGGCTGATGCCCGCGGGAGTGATCTCCGGCCGGGTGGTCGATCAGTCTGGCAATCCGGTGGAGCGTGTGACCGTGCAGGCGGTGCCGCGCGCTGAGGCCAACCGCTCCGGATCCGGCATCTCCGCGGTCACAGACGATCTCGGGAACTACACGATCGGTGGTCTTGAACCCGGCGAGTTCATCGCGCGCGTCGACCGCGGGATGACGGGCCTGCACGCTTACTCTCCGATGGGTACTTTCCGGCCGCCACGTCTCCAGCCGACGCGACGATGATCCGAGTCGCCCCCGGTGCGGAGCAGCGCGGGATCGATTTCCAGCTGCGCCTCCAGGCGTTGACGATGGGGACGCAGGGCATTCGTCTGTTCACCGATGGACCAACCGCCGGAACGATCGCCGGCGTCGTGCGCGATTCACGGGGCCGCGCGCCCGTCAGGGCGACGGTCGTGCTGGCAACGACAGATTTCACCGAAGTGGGGGGATTTGGATCGCGGCCATTAACGCATTCGACGTCCACGGACGAGCATGGCCGGTTCCAGTTTGCGAATCTGGCGCCCGGTCGTCTGACGCTGCTGGCGTCGCGATCGGAGTGTCTGGCCGCCGGTGGATTGATGAGCCAGAAGGCGACGCCCATTCAACTCGGGCCCGGTCAGCGTCTCGTCGATGTCTCAATCGCTCTGCCCGACACCGGAACGCTGAGCGGCACGCTCACCGATGAGTTTGGCGATCCGATCGACGGGGCTGTGTTCCTGTCGGAGTGGAGCTCCTGGTCAACGGGGCCGCCGGCGCGACCAGATCCCAGAGGCAGATTCCGATTCGGCTGCCTGGCTCCGGGTGAATACCGGCTGACAGTCGACCAGGAACCTTCAGCAGGCGATCTCCAGACGTGGACCGGAAGCGGCGCCGAGCAGACGGTGGCCATCCTGCCGGTCTACTATCCGGGCGTTGCGGATCCAACACTCGCGGCGCCGGTGACCGTACGCGCGGGTGCGGATGCAGGAGGAGTCACGATGGTCGTCCGGCCGGCGCCCGTCACGACGATCGATGTGACGATCGACACTTCCGGTCGTGAGATCTCGAACAGCCGGCTGATGCGATTGCCGATCGACGATCGGTGGGGTCCGCCCGTGTGGAATTCGATGGACGGCCGGCGCCTCGCATCGGTCCCGGCCGGACGCTTCCTGCTCGTGGCGTCTGGCGATGAGGTGCAGGGAAGCACTCAAAGCCGCCTCTGGTCGACACAGGAGATCACGAGCGACGGCGCGACGCCCTTGTCAGTGACGCTGGTGCTTCAGGCGGGTGGCCGGGTCTCCGGACGGCTCGTGTTCGAGGGCACCGCGAGGCGTCCCGACGCTCTCGGCGCCTTGCTCGTGCCGATCGGGACGTTCTCCATGCGGACCCTGGGCGGCACCCACCGCAATGCCACGATCGACCAGCGTGAGTTCTCGATCGCGGACGTCCTGCCGGGCCGGTACTTGCTCAGAGTGAGCGAGATCTATCCCTCGTCGCTCTGGATGCTCAGGTCGATCACGATGGGCGGCCAGAACATGCTGGATCGGCCTGTGGAAATCACGGCCGGCGCGGACCTCGGCAATGTCGTCGTTACATTCACCGACCAGGTCACGGAGATCTCGGGCACCGTCACCGACACTGCAGGCAAGCCTGTTCCGCTTGAAGCCGTGGTCGTCTTCCCGGCTGATTCCACCCACTGGCGACAACCTTCGCTTCTGACGTTCGTCGGTTCGACAGACACTTCAGGACGCTACAGGATTACAGGCGTGCCGCCCGGTGACTACCGCGTCGCGGCGACTGAGAAGGGCGAGAGGTCAGCCCTACCGTCCCTGCTTCCGAAACTCCTGCCAACGGCCGTGGCTGTTGCGATTGCGCCGGGGGATCGAAGAGTCGTGAACCTGACGCGCTAGCGCGTGCCAAGGACGCTTGTCGAAAGAGACTGAACCATGGAGGGCCATGAAGAAGATCACTTGGCTTTTCTTCGGACCCGTCAGGGGTTCCGGCTCTTGCCAGCAAGCTCTTGCCAGCGCCAGCGCCGGCCAGTACGGTTTGTCGAAAAAAGACTGAACTAAGGTTTCCTCCATGCCCTCCATGGTTCCGGCTCTTGCCCGCAAGCTCTTGCCAGCGCCAGTGCGGCCAGTAAGGTTTGTCGAAAAAAGGAACTGAATAAGGTTTCCTTCGTGTCCTTCGTGCTCTTCGTGGTGAAAGCTCTTAGACTCGCGCCCACGGCGCGGCCGCGAGATACCGCAGTGCGGTCAGACTCGGCATGAAGAAGTAGGCGCCACCCTTGACGGTCACGAATCTCGGGAGCGCGGCGGTGCGCGGCTCGCCGGGGAGTGTCATGTGGCTGGCGCGCTCGCCGGGGCGGCCGTGGTCGCCGATGATCGGGTCCTTGTTGTCGTTGAGGCCGCTGAAGCGCGGATTGTTGCACCAGGTCTGCTGCACGAACTCGAACTGGCTCTTGATGCTGGCGTTGACGCAGAAGAAATGAATCCCGCGGGCCTGGCCGTCGTCGTCGACGGCTGCGAGCAGCGCGCGATTGGCGCCTGACGCCGCGGCCTGGAGCGTGCGGGGAGTGATGCTCGTTGCCGGCCCGTAGACGCGCGCGCGACGAAGGAGCCGGTGCGCCTCCGACATGCTGAGCGATGCGTCGGGTCCGTACGGATGGAGGCAGTCGCGCGGGTGACTGCGTCGCACGTGCGAGCCGAGCGGGCATCGGCGTCCGTCGGGATCGTCGCGATACGAAAAGTTGTTGTTGTCGGCGAGCGCCGGGTTGTCGGAGTCCGGCGACAGCGCAAGGGCCGCGCCCCCCGGCCAGCGGCCGACGCACTTCGCGGCGAGCCGCACCATGTACGCCGGGTCCGCGACGCCTGCCACGCGCACCGCTTCGTCGCGCATGAACTGCCAGAACCCGGCGACGTCCTGCTGCAACTTTCGATAGACGACGAACGATCCGTGACGGCCGAGATCGCGCCAGCCCGCAGGCGTGTGGTGTGGATTGTCGTACGCGGGAAGGAGGCCGTCAGGATCGAGCGCCGCCTGCACCGCCGGCGTGGGCGGGATCAGGCCGTAGTGGTTCAGGTATCCGAGAATGAACTCGCCGGTCGGCACGCCGTCCGGCTTCGTGAAGCCGCGAATCTCGGGCTGGCCGATGCCGTCGTGGAATCCGAACGGCTCGTAGTCGTCCATCGGCCGGCGTCCGCGCTGCAGCGAGATCTCGGCGACGCCGCCGGATGACGCCTCGATGAGCGTGCGTTGATCGGAGACGACGCGTTCGAGCTCGTCGTCGGTTTCCGCATGTATCAGGACGAGCGCGTGGATCGGATCGGTGTCCGGTCCGCCGAGCTCCCAACGATCGGGTGCGCTTCCTTCGCTGTCACCGAGAATCCGCGATCGCTGCCTCGTCGCGATCCCTTCCTGAAACTCTGAGGGGAACGTGCAGCGGATCGCGTCGGGCAGACCGCAGGCCGTGAGGCCGGCCGCGGTGAACGCGACGTTGATCGCCGGCTGCGCCGGCTTCCGCTGGCCGGTCGCCGACCTGGGCCAGGGCCGGGAAGAGGTCACCCGTGCCGTCATGTCGGCGAGCCAGCGCCGCGCCGGCGCGGCGTCGTGCACACGGACGAAGAGATACGCGGCCGATCGCAAGGGTCCGTAACCGCTCGTGATGAAGCCCTGGATGTCGGCCCGCGCGACGTCCGACAGGAGACCAGGTGCGGCGGTCACGCGAGGCTCGGCTCGACACGAGCGGACACGAGCGCCCGATCGTGCTGGATGTTGAGGACCGTCTCCTCAGGGTACGCGCTGAAGAAGATCTCCGCCGGCACCTGGTGCAGCCTGAGAAAGCGTTTGAACGCCGGCAGGTCGCGCGCGCCGTCGGGAGGGTAGCCGTACGACGTCTCCCAGATCGCGTCCAGGCCCGACAGAATCATCTCGGCGAACTCGTCGATGTAGCTTTCCCAGGATCCGTCGTAGTCGCTGACCATCATCAGCCGCCGGCCGTCGTCGATGAGGAGCCAGCGGACGAAGTGGATCGAGCTGATGCCGATGAGCGATCCCGATGGAGAGAGCCGCCTCGCGTACGAGTTGATGCCCGCCATCACCGCGCGCACGCGCTCGACGGATTCCGGGCGCACGACCGTGACGAGCGTCAACTGGTTCTGCGTGACGACGTCTTCGCGAAATCCTGACGGCAACGGAACGGACTGGGCGGGCAGCTCGTCGCCCGATGCGAGCACGGGTGAGGCACACTGATCGAGCGCCAGACTCGTGAATGCCGTCGAGGGAACGGGCAGCCGGTTACGTGTGAGCCGGTTGACGACGCGAAAGAGAGGATAGCGATCGAGGCTCGCGAGAATCCTCAGCGTTCCGGCGTAGACATTGCCGAATCCGTGTCGAGCGATGGCCTGGACGAGATCGACCGGAAGAGGGAGGGCCCGCGCGACCTGCCCGAATGCGTTGCGGATCCAATCCATGAACCCGGACGCCGGCGGTCCAGCTTCAACGATCGTTCCCGCTTCCTCGAGCTTCCGGCGTACGTCGATCGCATGTCGAATCGAGCTCACCGTCTCGTCACGAAACGCGATGTAGTAGGCCGCAGGATCGACCGCGTGGGTCTTGGTGAACGCGTTGAAGTCACTTCCGGCCGTGTAGCCCTCGCACGCGCTCCAGATCTCGTCGTGACCCTCGGTGATGTCCACGAGCTCGGCGAGGTGCTCGTCGAGCCCGCCGTCGTAGACCGACGCGAAGAGCAATCTCGTGTGCCCGGCGCCGCGATCGGGATCGTCGAAGATGGCAAACCGGGCGAAATGGATCTGGCGGCTGCGGACGAAGTTCACGTGCGGGCGGTGGGGCGCGGCCCACCGTCTGGCGCCCGTGACGTCGTCGCCGATGGGACGCAGGAGGGCTCGCAGCCGCTCGGCGTGGCCCGGTCGCAGCGGGGCCAGCACGGTGAGACACCTGGGCGGCATGCCGCGCATTCTATAATCTGACCGTTCCGGCCTCTGAGATGTCCTCCACCCGACTCCGCGTCATCGCGCTTCTCGCGCTCGCCGCCGCCGTCAGCGCGCGCGGCGAAGGACCGCAGGCGTCCATCCCGAACCGGCAGTGGCCGCCGGGCGTTCAGAAGGTCCCGGATCAGTCGCCGGCGCTGTCGCCGGCCGAGGCGCTCGAGACCTTCTACATGCCGCCGGGATACCGGATCGAGCTCGTCGCGAGCGAGCCGCTGATTCAGGATCCGATCGTCATGGACTGGGATCCCATGGGCCGGATCTGGGTCGTCGAGATGCCCGGCTTCGTCCGGACGCTGCAGACGCCCGAGCCGAACTTCGATCCGATCGGCCGCGTCGTCGTGCTCGAGGACGAGAACGGCGACGGCCGGATGGACAAACGCACGGTCTTTGCCGATGGCCTCGTGTTGCCGCGCGCGATCGGGGTGCTCGATCGCGGCGTGCTCGTCGGCCGAGCCGCCCAACGTGTGGTTGATGAACGACACGACCGGCGATCTTGTGGCGGACACGAAGGAGCTCGTGACGAACGACTACGGCCGCCGCGAAGCGCGCGTCGAGCAGAACCAGAACGCCTTTTTCTGGGCGCTCGACAACTGGATGCACACCGCGAACGGCGACAGCTACCTCCGCGTGAAGCAGGGCAAGTTCGAGATTCGGAAGACGCTGTCGCGCGGCGAGTGGGGCGTGACGCAGGACGACGCCGGCCGGGTGTACCGGAACACGAACGAGTCGCCCCTGCACGTCGACTACGTGCCGACGCCGTATTTTTTCCGCAACCCGAACCTGCTCCGCACGCGCGGGAGCTACGAGTCGTTCCGGAACGACGCTGGCGACGAGGTCGCTCTCGTGTGGCCCGCACGGCCGACGCCCGGCACGAATCGCGCCTACCAGTTCGGCATTCGCCGCGAGGACGGCGCCCTCGCGCGCTTCACGGCCGTGTGCGCGCCGTTGATCTACCGCGGCGATCGCCTGCCCGCGGAACTGTACGGCAATGCCTTTGTCGTCGAGCCGGCCGCCAACCTCGTGAGCCGGCTGATCCTGAGCGATGACGGCGCGAAGCTCACGGCGCGGAAGGCGTACAGCGAGGGGGAGTTCCTGGCGTCAACCGACGAGCGTTTCCGTCCCGTCTATCTGACCAACGCTCCCGACGGCACGATGTACATCGTCGACATGTATCGCGGCGTGATTCAGCAGCGGGCGGACATCACCGAGTACCTGCGCGACCACATCGTCACTCGAAAGCTGGAGGACCCGATCGGCCTCGGCCGCATCTATCGCGTCGTGCATGAAACGACGCGTCGCGATACGAAGCGAATGCTTCCAGCGGCCGGCGAGAGTCGATCGATTCGGACGGCCGAGTCGCCGCTCGACCTGGTCGCGACGCTTTCGCACCCCAACGGCTGGTGGCGCGACACGGCGCAGCGCCTGCTCGTCGAGCGGCTTGGCGCGGCGGGACCGAAGTCACCGCCGGCGGCAGTCGAGGCGCTGACGAAGCTGGCCGCGACTGCGAGCGAGCCGCGCGTGCGGTTGCACGCGCTCTGGACGCTCGACGGCATCGACCGCATCGAACCGGCGACCGTCACGGCGGCGCTCGAGGATTCGTCGCGTGACGTGCGCGTGGCCGCGATTCGGATCGCCGAACGATGGCTCGGCGGCCGGACGCACCCGATCCAGGCCGCCGTCCTGAAGCGGCTGGACGACGGCGATTGGGCCGTCCGGAAACAGCTCGCGGCGTCGCTCGGCGTGCTTCCGGCGGCGGAACGCACGACGGCGATCGTGTCGCTGCTCGAACGTCACGCCGACGATCCGATCGTGATGGACGCCGCACTGAGCGGGCTGCGCGGCACCGAAGCCGCCGTGCTCGACAGGCTGCTGCAATCCGGTCAGGGTGGGGACGTGCTCACACCGCAGCGCGAGACGGCCGCGGTGATGCTCGCCGGGACCATCGTCCGTGGCGCGCAGGAAGCGGCCGTGCAGGATCTTTTTGCAATGGTCGGCGACGAGCGCCGGCCGTCCTGGCAGCGTTCGGCGCTGCTGCGCGGCGCCGAAGTGGCCCTGCTCGGGGCGACGATGCCCGGGACGCAGACCGGGCGTCGTGGCGCGCCGCCCGTGACGACCGGACCGGCGCCGTGTCCGACGTGTCCCGGCGGGCGCGCTGGTCCGGGCGGCGCGTACGCGTTCCAGCAGGCGCCGGCGCCGGCCGGCCGCGGTGGCGGGCCGCGGCTGCGCCTGAACCGCGAGGCGGTGCCGCTGTCGCAACTGGCCGCGGGCGCTGGCGATCTCGCGCCGCGAGCGACCAACGTGCTCGCGCGCGTCGAATGGCCCGGAAAACCGGGCCTGCCGGCGCCACTGCCGCCGCTCACCGCCGAGGAGCAACAGCGGTTTGTGGCCGGATCCGAGATCTATAAGAACGTGTGCCAGGCGTGCCATCAGCCGGACGGTCGCGGTCAGGAGCGACTCGCCAACAGCCTCATCGGCTCTGTGCTGGCGCTCGCGCCCGCAGACATCACGGCTCGCGTCCTCCTCAACGGCAAGGAAGGCGCGACCGGACTCATGCCGCCGCTCGGATCGGTGCTGAGCGACGAACAGGTCGCCAGCGTGCTGACTTACATCCGTCGCGAGTGGGGCCAGAACGGCACGCCAGTGACCCCTGCCACGGTGAAAGAGGTCCGCACGGCGACGGCGGGCCGTTCGCGACCGTGGACGCACGAGGAGCTGCTCGCGCTCGTCGCCGCGAAAGGCGGCGGATAGCCATGCACCGCACATCCACGATGGCCGATCTGGCCGCCGAGCTCGCAGTCGTGGCGCCGGGCCGCGTCTCCACGGCGGCCGCCGTTCGCGAGCATCACAGCCACGGCGAGTCCTACCATCCTCCTCATCCCCCTGACATCGTCGTCTTTCCCGAGACCTCGGACGAAGTCGTGACGATCGTGCGCGCGTGCGCCGCGCATGGCGTGCCGATGGTGCCGTTCGGATCGGGAACGTCGCTCGAAGCGCACGTCGCGGCGGTCCGGGGCGGCGTGTCGATCGACATGACGCGGATGAACCGGATCGTTCGCGTGAGCGTCGAGGATCTGGACGCGACGGTCGAGGCGGGCGTCACGCACAAGCAGCTCAACAAGCACGTGAACGGTCGAGGTGTCTCGTTCTTCGTCGATCCCGGCGCCGACTGCACGATTGGTGGCATGGCGGCCACGCGCGCGTCGGGAACGACGGCCGTGCGGTACGGCACGATGCGGGAGAACGTCCTTTCGCTGTCCGTGGTGCTCGCCGACGGCCGCCTGATTCGCACCGGCACGCGCGCCAGAAAATCGGCAGCGGGCTACGACTTGACGCGACTGTTCGTGGGATCCGAAGGCACGCTCGGCGTCATCACCGAGGTCACCGTCCGCCTGCATGGCCTGCCCGACGCCGTTGCCGCGGCCACGTGCGCCTTCGAGTCGATCGAGGGCGCCGTCGACGTCGTCATCGCCACGATTCAGCTCGGCATCCCGGTCGCGCGCATCGAGCTTCTGGACGAGGTGCAGATGGACGCGATCAACCGCTACTCCGGTTTGAAGTGCCCCGTCGCGCCAACGCTCTTCTTCGAATTTCACGGTTCGTCACCGGCCAATCTCGATGAGCAGATCGCGACGGTGCGCGAGCTCGCGACCGAGAACAGCGGCAGCGACTTCCAGTGGGCGCACCGTCCGGAGGATCGATCCAGGCTCTGGGAGGCACGGCACAACGCCATGTACGCGTCGCTCGCGCTTCGTCCGGGCGGCCGGGCCTGGACCACCGACGTCTGCGTGCCGATTTCTGAGCTGGCGCGCTGCATTCGCGAGACCAAGGCGGACCTGGCCGAGTCCTCCCTCATCACCCCGCTCGTGGGGCATGCGGGGGACGGCAATTTCCACCTCATGTACGTGGTCGATCCGGCCAATGAGAGCGAGATGGAAGAAGCGAGGCGGTTGAACGAGCGGATGGTGTTGCGCGCCATTGCACTCGGCGGCACGTGCACTGGCGAGCACGGTGTCGGTCTGGGCAAGATGCGGTTCCTCGAAGCCGAGCACGGGGAAGCGCTCGACGTGATGAGGCAGATCAAGCGCGCGCTCGATCCGCAGAACCTGATGAATCCCGGTAAGATGCTGCCGGGAATGTGAACCCGTGAGTCCAGTCACCCAACTGAAACGGATGCGTCCCATGAGAAAACTGTCCGCGGTCCTCCTGTGTCTTTCCGCGTTCCTCGTCACCGGCTGTTTCGACATCCAGCAGACGCTGACGCTCGAGCGAAACATGTCCGGCAAGGCCGGCTTCAGCATGAAGGTGGACATGGAGCCGATGGTCGGCTTCATGGCGCAGATGCAGCGCGAGATGGCCGGCAAGAAGGGGCCGCCGACCGAGGCGGAGCTGGCCGAGGCGCGCAAGGAATTCGTGAACAATTCCAAAGGCAAGGCCGCGACCGACTTCGAGAAGGAGAAGAAGGAGATTCAGGCGACCCTGCCGCCCGGCGTGACGCTTCTCGACGCGTCGATGGTGGAGGATGGCCTCAAGATCGCCGCGGCCGTCCTGTTCGCGTTCGACGACGTCAAGAAGCTCTCGGCCATCAACCTGCCGGACAAGAAGGACCAGCCCGTGCCCAACCCGATGGACTCGCCGTTCAGCGACCTGAAGGTGACCGACGACGGCAAGACGGTGCTCATCACGACGCCGGTCGAGAATCCCATGGCCGATTCGAAGAAGCCGGGCGAGGGGCCGATGGACGCGGACACCTTGAAACAGATGGCCGACCTGTTCAAGGGACTGCGCGTCGCGTACCGGATTACCGCGCCGTTCGAAATCCTCGAGCAGAACGCCACTCGCAGAGAAGGCAACACGCTCATCTGGGAGTACGACGTGAAGGCGCTCGAGAAGGCGACGCCCACGGGCATTCGCGTGCGCTACCGGAAGTAAAATTAGATGACCGCCGAGCGGCCGAGCGTAGCGAGGCACGCGAGGCCCCCGCTATAAAAAAAGGTGACTATCCACTGAGAACTCTGGCCGCCGCAGCCTGCGTGCTGCTGGCGACCATCGCAGTTCGCACGGCCGCGCAGGGCGCGCCGCCGCAGCAGCCGCCGCCCACGCCGCCGGCGCCCGGCCGGCAGGGTGGCGGCGGACGCGGCGCGACGTTCCCCGCGCAGCAGCGCCCGCCGGGCGATCCCGGCTGCGATCGCACGCGGCAAGACGATCTACGAGATCAACTGTCGCGCCTGCCACGGTGTCGATCTTCGCGGCGGCGACATCGGCGGCCCGAATCTGCTGCGCTCGCAGGTCGCGCTGAACGATCAGGAAGGCGAGCTCATCGGGCCGGTCATTCTGCAGGGCCGCCAGAATCCCGGCATGCCGATCATGCCGCCGCTCAAGCTCTCGCCGGACGACGTCAAGGCGGTCGCGGTGTACATCCACAGCGTCGCGGCGACGATGCGCGGGCAGGGATCGCCGCCGGCTGGCGAGGAGGTCAAGCTCAACATCCTCGTCGGTGACGCGGCGGCGGGCCAGGCGTACTTCAACAAGAACTGCACGTCGTGCCACTCGATCAGCGGCGACCTCCAGGGGATCGGCAGCACGGTCGCCGATCCCGTCCAGCTTCAGAACCTCTGGGTTGGCGGGGGAGGCGGGGGCCGTGGCGGTGGACGCGGCGCCGTTCCCGGCGAGCCGAACCGGCGGCAGGTGACCGTCGTCGTGACGCAGCCGAACGGACAGAAGATCGAAGGCCGGCTCGATCGCATCGACGACTTCTTCGTCGTGCTGACGCCCGCCGGCGGCATCCAGCGCACCTTCAGCCGCAACGGCGACGTGCCGAAGGTCGAAGTGCGCGATCCGCTCGAAGGCCACCGCAAGCTGCTCGGCGGTGTACACGGACCGGGACATCCACAACGTGACGGCCTACCTGGTGACGCTGAAATGACTCTCAAGACAGCTCGATCTTCGGCGCCGTCGATCGTCCTGACGCCCGATGCTCCTCGTCGCGCAGGAGCAGACGCTGCTTCCAGCCGGCAGTCCATCAGGAAGCCGCTGTCGGACGCCTGGCCGACGTACTCCGGTGACTACTCCAGCCGGCGCTACAGCGCGCTGACGCAGGTCACCCAGACGACGGTCAAGAATCTCTCGCTCGCGTGGATCGCTCGCCTCTCGCCAGGCGCGGCCACGCCTGGCGGCGCCGGCGGCGGGCGCGGGTTCGGCGGCGGCGGGTTCGGCGGCGGTGGCGGCGCGCCCACGATCGTCGGCGGCGAAGGCACCGGCGATTTCCCGATCGGCGGCGGCGTGACGGTCAAAGGCGCCATCCTGCAGGTGAACGGCATCCTGTACGTCACGGCGCCCGACAACGTCTGGGCGATGGACGCGCGCGACGGGCGCGTGCTCTGGCAGTACTTCTGGAAGACGAAGGGCGGCACGCACATCGGCAACCGCGGCGCCGCGATCTGGAACAACTATCTGTTCTTCGAGACGCCGGACAACTACCTCGTCTCGCTCGACGCGCGCACGGGCAAGGAACGCTGGCACGTCGAGATCGCGGACTTCGATCAGCAGTACTTCTCGACGATGGCGCCCATCGTCGTCGACAACCACGTCCTCGTCGGCACGGGCAACGACCTCGACGCGCCGGGCTTCCTGCAGTCCTACGATCCGGAGACGGGCAAGCGTCAGTGGATCTTCTACACGGTGCCGATGAATCGCTGGCGATCCGGGCCTCGACACGTGGCCGAGTCTCGACGCCGCGCGTCACGGCGGCGGCCAGGTCTGGATTCCGGGCTCGTACGATCCCGAGACGAAGCTCTACATCTTCGGTACGGGCAATCCGACGCCGGGCTACACGGGGCAGGGCCGCAAGGGCGACAACCTCTTCACCGGCTCGCTCGTCGCGGTGAACGTGGACACCGGCAAGATGGCGTGGTACTTCCAGACGTCGCCGCACGACACGCATGACTGGGATTCGGCGCAGACGCCGATCCTGATCGACAGCGACGATCAACGGCAAGCCGCGCAAGCTCGTCTCCACCGCCGCGCGCAACGGCTACTTCTTCACCGTCGATCGCGTCACGGGCGAGCACATCGTCACCACGAAGTTCGGCGACGCACTCCAACTGGACGCTGGGCATTCGCAAGAGCGGATCGCCGGAGCCCAATCCCGAGAAGGAAGCGACGATTCCGGGCGCGCTGGTTTCTCCGCCCGAAGGCGGCGTCACCAACTGGCAGCCGCCGGCGTACTCGCCTGACACGGGCCTCTTCTACGTGCACGAGCAGAACGGCTTCAACATGCTGTACCTCACCGATCCGGATCCGCGCGGGTCGATGGGGCTCGGCGGCAAGCTGCGGGTGATGGTGGGCGAGCTCGAGAACTACCTGTCGGCGATCGACTGTCAAGACGGGTGTCGCGAAGTGGAAGCACAAGTACCCGGGCGGCGGCAGCAACGCCGGGATGCTCGTGACGGCGGGCCGCGTGCTCTTCACCGGCGACGGGAGCGGCAACTTCGTCGCGTTCGACGCCACCAGCGGCAAGCCGCTGTGGCACACGCGCATCGGCAACATCTCCAACGCGCCGCAGACGTATCAGCTCGACGGACGCCAGTACGTGCTCGTGGCGGTCGGGGATACGCTGTACTCGTTCGTGATGTACTGAGCGCGTGTCCAAGAGCTTTCACCACGAAGATCACGAAGCTCACGAAGATTTTCTTTGGGTTAGACAAGAGCCTTTTCCCAAAGTGTCTTCGTGTCCTTCGTGCCCTTCGTGGTAAAAGCTCGTGGCATGCGCACGCGACCCGACAGACGTGAGTTCCTCCGTACCGCCACTGCCGCGACAGCAGGCTACGTCACGTCGTTCGGCCGCGCTCCCGCAATCGTCGCGTCGTCTCAATCGCGGCCGGCACTGCCGTGCGGGGTCCAGAGTGGCGATGTAACGGCGAATCGCGCGGTCATCTGGAGCCGTGCGGATCGGCCGTCGAGGATGGTGGTCGAGTACGCCACGACCGAGTCGTTCCAGAACGCGCGACACGTCGCCGGTCCCGCGGCGCTCGAGACGACGGATTTCACTGCGCGCCTCGATCTGCGCGATCTCGCTCCCGGACAGAAGATCTTCTATCGCGTTTCGTTTCAGGACCTGGCCGACCAGAAGGCCGTCAGCGAGCCGGTGATGGGCAGCTTTCACACGCCGCCGTCCGCGCGATCTGACGTGTCATTTGTCTGGGGCGGGGATATCTGCGGACAGGGGTGGGGCATCAATCCCGAGTTCGGCGGGATGAAGATCTACGACGCCATGCGCCGGGTGGAGCCTGATTTCTTCATCCACTCAGGCGATGCGATCTACGCGGATGGTCCAATCGTTGCCGAAGTCAAACTGTCGGACGGCTCGATCTGGAAGAACCTGACGACGCCCGCGAAAGCCAAGGTCGCGGAGACGCTCGACGAGTTCCGCGGCAACTACCTGTACAACTTTCTCGACGAGCACTTCCGGCGTTTCAACGCCGAGGTGCCGATGCTCGCGCAGTGGGACGACCACGAGGTGCGCAACAACTGGTATCCCGGGCAGATCCTCGAGGACAAGAACTACACCGTGAAGAGCGTGGACCTGCTGGCGGCGCGGGCGCGTCGCGCGTTCCAGGAATATGCGCCGATGCGGTTCGATCCCGACGATCCGGAGCGCGTGTATCGCGCGTTCAACTACGGTCCGCTCCTCGACGTCATCATGCTCGACGAGCGCAGCTATCGCGGGCGCAACTCGCCGAACCGCCAGGCGACGCTCGATGCGGAGAGCGCGCTCCTCGGCAGCGCGCAGATCGCGTGGATCAAACAGCGGCTCCTCTCGTCTCGCGCAACGTGGAAGGTGATCGCCAGCGACATGCCGGTTGGCGTCGTCGTGCGTGACGGGCCGAACTTCGAGGCGTTCGCCAACGGCGCCGGGCCCGCGCTGGGTCGCGAGCTGGAGATCGCCGACCTCCTGCGGTTCATCAAACAGCGCAACATCCGGAACGTCGTCTGGGTCACTGCGGACATTCACTATTGCGCCGCCCACTACTACAATCCCGCGAAGGCGCAGTTCACCGACTTCCGGCCGTTCTGGGAGTTCGTGGCGGGCCCGTTCAACGCCGGCACCTTCGGGCCGACCGCGATGGACGATACCTTCGGGCCGGAGGTGAAGTTCGTGGGCATCCCGAAGGGCATGCCGGCAAACCGTTCGCCGAAGGACGGCTTTCAGTTCTTCGGCCAGGTCAGGATCGCCGGCAAAACGGGAGCCATGACGGTGAGCCTGCACGACCTCAACGGGAAGTCGCTGTACAGCGTGGATCTGGCGCCCGAGCGGTGAGCTTGCGGACAAGAGATTGAACCATGAAGGTTCATGGAGAAAAAGCCTGGGAAGGTTTTCTTCATGGCCTTCATGGTTCAGTCTTTGTGACAAGCATTTTTGGCAGGCACTGGCGCTGGCAAGAGCTTGGTGACAAGAGCTTGCTTGTAAGAGCTTGTAGACAAGAGCTTGAACCATGGAGGTTCATGGAGAAAAAGCCTAGGAGAGTTTTCTTCATGGCCCTTCATGGTTCAATCTTTTGTGACAGCCGCTGTTGCCGTCTACTCAGCCCCTGAGCTTCGTCGCCTGATAGACTCTGGTCGCGGATTGCAACCCAATCCGCGCTACGATTCGCCATGAAACTCATCTCGATCATCAGCGCCTGCGTCATGCTGGCTGCTGTTTCGCCTCAAACGCCGCGAGGTCTCGTGAAGGCCGAGTTCATCTTCGAGACCGCGCCGTTCCCGTCGTGCCACGCCTCGACGATCGTCGAGACACGTGCCGGTCTGGTCGCGGCCTGGTTCGGCGGCACGGCCGAACGGAATCCCGATGTCGGCATCTGGGTCTCGCGATACGAGGGGAACGCGTGGACGACGCCCGTCGAAGTCGCGAACGGCGTCGAGAGCCCGGAGCGCCGGTATCCGACCTGGAATCCGGTGTTGTTCCAGCCGTCGTCTGGCCCGCTGTTGCTGTTCTACAAGGCCGGTCCCAGCCCGAGCACCTGGTGGGGGATGGTGACGTCGACGGCGGATGCGGGCCGGACGTGGTCTCAGCCGAAGCGGCTGCCGGACGGGATCCTCGGACCGATCAAGAACAAGCCCGTCGAGCTCGCGAACGGAGATCTTCTCTCCGGGTCGAGTACGGAACACGACGGCTGGCGGATTCACTTCGAGCGCTCGACCGATCGAGGGCTCACATGGACCGCGACGCCTCCGCTCCACGACGGCAAGCAGATTTCGGCGATTCAGCCGAGCATCCTCACATACAAGGACGGCCGGCTTCAGGCGATCGGACGCACGCGCAACGGCAGGATCTTCGAGATCTGGTCGACCGACGGCGGACGGACCTGGGGCGAGATCTCGCTCACGGAGCTTCCGAATCCCAGCGCCGGCACCGACGCGGTCACGCTTCAGGACGGCCGTCAGCTCGTCGTCTACAACCACACGGCCAAGGGGCGCAGCCCGTTGAACGTCGCCGTGTCGGCTGACGGGAAGGCGTGGCAGGCGGCGCTGGTGCTGGAAGAGCAGGCCGGTTCTGAGTTCTCCTACCCGGCCGTGATTCAGTCACGCGACGGGATGGTGCACGTGACGTACACGTGGAACAGACGCCGCATCAAGCACGTCGTGATCGATCCGCGCGCGCTGGATCTGAAGCCCATCGCCGGCGGCGAATGGCCGAAGTAGCGACGACGATCTGGTGAGCAGTCTCGGCGGTCCCGACGTCGTCGTTCTCCTCGCGTACTTCCTCGGGACGCTCGCGATCGGCTTCTGGGTCGGACGGAAGCATCGCACGAGCGACGGCTTCATGTCCGCCGGCCGGGATGTCGCCGGCTGGGCGGTCGGGCTCTCGATCTTCGGCACCTACGTCAGCAGCATCAGCTTCCTTGCGCTGCCGAGCAAGGCGTTCGCGGCCAACTGGAATCCGTTCGTGTTCAGTCTCGCGATTCCGCTCACCACCTGGATCGCCGTCAGGTACTTCGTGCCGTTCTACCGGCGTCACGCGACGCTCTCGGCCTACGAACATCTCGAACAGCGCTTTGGTCCGTGGGCGCGGACCTACGCCGTCATCTGCTACCTGATGATGCAGCTCGCGCGCATGGGCACGATCATGTACCTGCTCGCGCTCGCGCTGGCGCCCCTCACCGGCTGGAACGTGCCCGCGCTGATCGTGGTCACCGGCGCCGTCGTCATTGTCTACACGCTGTACGGCGGCATGGCGGCGGTCATCTGGACCGACGTCGTGCAGAGCGTCGTCTTCATCGTCGGCGCAGTCGCCTGCGTCGTCGCGCTCGTCGCCGGGCTGCCACAAGGCGCCGGCGAGCTCGTTCGTGTAGCATCCGCGAACGACAAGTTCAGCCTCGGCAGCTTCGGGTCGAGCCTGGGCGACTCGACGTTCTGGGTGGTGCTTCTCTACGGCCTGTTCATCAACGCGCAGAACTTCGGGATCGATCAGAGCTACGTGCAGCGATACCAGACGGCGGGCTCCGACGCGCAGGCGCGACGCAGCGTGTGGATCGGCGCGCTGCTGTATCTTCCAATCAGCGCGGTGTTTCTGCTCATCGGCACCGGGCTCTTCGCCTTCTACACCGCGCGGCCCGAGCTTCTCCCCGCAGACGCCGCCGCCAGGCCGGACACGGTCTTTCCGCACTTCATCGCGACGACACTTCCTCCCGGCCTGCCCGGACTCGTCATCGCGGCGATCCTTGCCGCAGCCCAATCGACGATCTCGAGCAGCATCAACTGCTCCGCGACGCTGCTCAACTGCGACGTCTATCAGCGCTACTTTCGTCCGCAGGCGTCAGAGCGCGAGCGCCTGACGGTACTTCGCGTGACGACGCTCGTCGTGGGCGCCGCCGGAACGGGCGCGGCGCTGGCAATGATGCACATCCGGAGCGCGCTGGACACCTGGTGGCAGCTCGCCGGAATCCTGAGCGGCGGCATGCTCGGCCTGTTCCTGCTCGGGTTCCTGTCCCGCCGTGCCACGAGCGCCCACGCCGCGGCCGGCGTCGTCGCCGGCGTCGTCGTGATTCTGTGGATGACGCTGTCGCCCGCCTGGCCCGACTCGATGGCCGCTCTGCGCAGCCCGTTTCATCCCAACCTGATCATCGTCTTCGGGACGCTGACAATCCTGGGCGTGGGGTGGCTGTTCAGTGACAGGACTCCCGGAGTCGTCTGAGGTGTAACGACTCCGGGAGTCCTTGCGCTATCCTTCAGGGCGTGAACGAACTGATGCACGTCGCGCTGGCGCTCGTTCTGATCCTCGCTCAGGGCCAGGCGAGGCTCGACTGGCCGCAGTTCCGCGGGCCCGACGGCACGGGCGTCTCCGCCGCCCGGAACGTTCCCGTGACTTGGAGCGAGTCGCAGCACGTCAAGTGGAAGACGGCGATTCACGGGCGCGCCTGGTCGTCGCCCGTCGTGCTCGGCGCGCAGGTGTGGGTCACGACGGCGACGGAGGACGGGCGCGAGCTGTTTGCGGTGGCGATCGACCGCGAGAGCGGGCGCATCGTTCATGACCTGAAGCTGTTTCACGTCGACAAGCCGCAGTTCGCGCATGCGTTCAATTCGTATGGGTCTCCGAGTCCCACGATCGAGCCCGGCCGCGTGTATGTCACGTTCGGATCGCCGGGGACCGCGGCGCTCGACACGAAAACGGGCAAGGTCCTCTGGGAGCGGCGCGACCTCGAGTGCAACCACTTTCGCGGCGCCGGGTCGTCGCCCGTCATCTTCCAAAACCTGCTCATCATGCACTTCGACGGCAGCGATCAGCAGTACGTGGTCGCGCTCGACAAGAATTCCGGCAAGACGGTGTGGAAGACGGCGCGATCGATCGACTTTCAGGACCTCGGCCGGGACGGGAAGCCACAGGCCGACGGCGATTACCGCAAAGCCTTCGCGACGCCGCTCGTGACGACGGTGGGCGGGAGGCCGCTGCTCATCAGCCTGGGCGGAAAAGCGGCCTACGGATACGACCCGCTCACGGGCAAAGAGCTCTGGCGCATCGAAGAGCGGAAAAGTCACTCGGCGAGCACGGTCCCCGCGGTCGGACACGGGATGGCGTTCTATCCGAGCGGCTTCGACGCCAGTCAGCTCATGGCAGTGCGGATGGACGGCCAGGGCGACGTCACCGCGTCTCACGTCGTCTGGCGGGTCGGCCGCGGCGTGCCACAGAAGCCGTCGGTGCTGCTCGTCGGCGACATGATCTTCATGATCAACGACGGCGGCATCGCGACCATGGTGGACGCGCTCACGGGCGCGGTCATCTGGACGGCGCGCGTCGGTGGGAGCTACTCGGCCTCACCGGTTTCGGCCGGCGGCCGCATCTACGTCTTCAGCGAGGAAGGCAAGGCCACGGTGCTCGATGCCGGCCGCGAGTTCAAAGTCCTCGCCGAGAATCATCTGGACAACGGGTTCATGGCGACGCCGGCGATCTCCGGTCAGGCCCTGTTCATCCGCACACGCACGCATCTCTACCGAATCGAGCAGTAAGCGGCGCCTGATGAGGGGGGCGCGACCGTGATCCACTGGGCTGTCTTTCTGATCACGTGGTCGGGCCTCGTCTTCGAGATCGGCCTCACGCGAATCTACTCAGCGACGATCTGGTACCACTTCGCGTTCATCGCCGTCTCGGTCGCGCTGCTCGGGTGGGGACTGGGCGGTCTCGTGCTGCACCTGCTGCGAAAGCGGCCTCACGCCGTCCATGGACAAGGCGGCGGTGCTGTCGCTGCTGTACGCGCTCAGCATCCCGATCTGCCTCTGGCTCATCGTCCAGTTTCCGTTCCGGATGGAACGGCTGTCGCTCTACTTTCTCGCGCCGCTGGTGCCGTTCTTCCTCGCGGGCATGGCGCTGTCGATGATCTTCTCCGAGCGCCGGGAGATCGCCCCGACGCTCTACTTCGCCGATCTGGTCGGCGCGTCGCTCGGCGCGCTGGCGGTGACGTTTTTCCTGTCCGGGTTTGGCGGCGAGACGACGCTGCTCATCGCGGCGGTCGCGCCGTTTGGCGCCGCAGCGTGCCTGTCCTCGCGCTTTCGAGGGGCCGCAGCGATTGCCGCCGTCGTCATGGCGGCCGTGGCGCTGTCGAACGGGCGGCTCGGGTTCTTTCGCGTGACGCCTGGCGAGCTGAAGGCGATGCAGCGGCACATGCAGGAGACGGCCGGCACGCATGTGACGCAGACGGGCTGGAACTCGTACTCGCGCATCGACGCCGTCGAGGGATTCCCCGCGCCGAACCTCGCGCGCCTGTACATCGACTCGGACGCCTGGACCAACGCGCACCAGTGGGACGGGCGCATCGACGGCATTCGCCACATGCGCGACTGGTACCGCGCGCTGCCGTTCCGCTTCAAGCAGGGAGGCGAGACGCTCGTCATCGGTCCCGGCGGCGGCTCGGACGTCATCGTCGCGCTCGGATCGGGCAGCCGGAAGGTCACCGCCGTCGAGCTCAATCCGCTGATGCTCGAGTTCGTGCGCCACTACGGCGAACGCGCCGGCAACCTGTACAACCGGCCCGAGGTCGAGGTCATCCAGAGCGAGGGCCGCAATTTCATCAGCCGCACGGATCGCAAGTTCGACGTCATCTTTCTCGGCTTCGTGGACACCTGGGCCTCGGTCGCGTCGGGCGGCCTGTCGCTCTCGGAAAACTACCTCTACACCACACAGGCGCTCCAGGCGTACTACGACCACCTGACAGACGACGGCGTGATCGCGATCATGCGATGGGGGATCGACATCCCGCGGCTCGTCTCGAACAGCGTCTCGATGCTGGGCGTCGAGCGAGGCGTCGAAGCGCATCGTCGCTGCTGCTCGAGAAGCGCGCCGCGCCCGACGACCCGTCGCAGATGATCTTCATGCTGAAGAAGCGGCCGTTCACTGAGGAGGAGACGAGAGAGATCATGGAGCAGTGGTCGCTGGCGATTCCGGTCCTCGTGCCGGGACGCCACGCCGATCCGCCGTACGACGATCTGTTCTCCGGAAGGAAGTCGCTCGACACGCTCATCGCCGAGTCGCACCGGCGGATCGATCCGGTCTTCGACGACAGCCCGTTCTACTTCGCGATCGAGCGCCCGTGGGGTGTGCCGTACCGCATGCGCCAGGCGCTGTCCGCGCTCGTCCTGCCGGTCCTCGCACTGCTCGCGGTGTTCGTCGCGTTCGGCAAGCCGAGGCGGCAGCCCGTTGGCCCCTATGCGGCGTCAATCGTGTACTTCGGCTGTCTGGGCGCCGGCTTCATCGCGGTCGAGCTGTCGCTCCTGCAGAACCTCACGCTGCTGCTGGGCCATCCGATCTTCACGCTGTCGATTCTCCTGTTCACCATCCTCGCGGCAGGCGGGGTCGGGAGCGCGTTGTCCGGCCGCCTGACGCCGGCGGCCGCGTGCCTTGCCGTCGCCGTGCTCGGCGCGCTCGCCGCCGTGGCGTTGCCGCACCTCGTGCCCGCTGCTGCTGCCGCTCGATCTCTGGGCGCGCGTGGCGATTGCGGTGGTGATGATCGTTCCCCTCGGTCTCGTGATGGGCATGCCGTTTCCGCAGGGGCTGCAGCGCACGGGCCGCGGCTCGCTCCCGCCGCCGCCGTTCTACTGGGGCCTGAACGGCGTGATGTCGGTCATCGGCTCGGTCGGGACGGTGCTCCTCGCGCTCATTTTCGGATTCCGCATTGCGATGCTCGCCGGCAGCGCGCTCTATCTTCTTGCCGCTGCGGCCTCCTTCGGCATCCCGGAGCGACATCGACAGTGAAAGAGCCTGAAGTACTTCTCTGAAAAGCGCTTGAAGTACGGCCCTGAAAGGCACGGGAAGTACGGGTGGCAAGAGCGCTGAAGTACGGGCCTGAAGAAGCGCTGAAGTACGGGCCGTGGCAAGCCCTCGAAGCACGGCCACCCGCCCACGTAACTTCAGGTGCCTTTCAGGAACGTACTTCAAGTGCCTTTCAGGAAAGTACTGCCCGTGCTTTTCAGGGCCGTACTTGAAGCGCTTTTCAGGGAAGTACTTCATGAATGCTATAATCTTCCACGAAGTGGAAGATTATATGTCCCTGAATCACGTCGAGCTGCTCAGCCTGATCGCGATCCTCCGCCTGGGGGAGACCGCCTATGGCGTAACGATTCAGGAGGAGATCGAGCGCTGCGCCGGGCGTCGGGTGTCGATGGCCGGTGTGTACAGCGCGCTCGATCGGCTCGAGCGGCAGGGGCTGGCGCGTGCGCGGCAGTCGGAACCGCGGGCCGAGCGCGGCGGACGCGCCAGGCGGCTGTACGGGCTCACCGCCGGCGGGCGCGAGCTGGTGAAGCGCGAACGCGCTCTGGCGCTGCGCATGTGGCGCGATCTGCCCGCCGATCTGCACGGGCGGTAGGGTGGCGCCGCGACTTGCACGCGCCGTCGTCGGTTTGCTTGCGCCCGCGGATCTTCGTGACGCGCTCGTGGACGATCTGGACGAGGCGTTCGCGCGCCGGCTGCATACGTCCGGGCCGTTTCGCGCGCGGCTCTGGTACTGGCGTCAAGCGGCAAGCGGGCTGCTGCCGCTCCTTCGCCTGCGCCTGCGCAGCCCGCGCCCGGCCGCGCCGGGGAGGTCGCTTGCGATGACTGTCGAGACGTGGCTCCAGGATGTCCGGTACGCCTTCAGGCTGTTTCGCCGATCGCCGGGCTTCGCGCTCGCGGCCGTGGCGACCGTGGCGCTCGGCATCGGCGCGAACACCGCGATCTTCAGCGTCGTCCACGCGCTCCTGCTGAAGCCGCTGCCGTATTCGCAGGCCGATCAGCTGGTCATGGTCTGGCAGGACCTGCGAGCGCGCGGCGGCCCGATCGACGAGTGGGCGACGCCGGGGAATCTGGTGGACTGGCGCGGCGAGACGTCGATCTTCGCGTCGCTCGCGTCGATCCGGGGCTGGCGGCCGACGCTGACGGGACAGGGCGATCCCGAGCCGGTGGCGGGCGAGCAGGTGACCCAGGACTACTTCGAGGTGCTCGCGGCGACGCCGGCGATGGGCCGGCTCTTTCGCGACGCCGACGCCGTGCCCAACGCGCCGCGTGTGGCGGTACTCAGTCACGCGGCCTGGATGCGTCGCTTCGGCGGAGATGCAGCCGTCATCGGCCGCCGGGTGACACTGGCCGGTGAGCCGCACGAGATCGTCGGCGTGCTTCCCGAGGGATTCAGGCCCGTCATCGCCGGATCCGCCGAGTTCTGGCGGCCCGAACGCTTCAATCTTGCGAATCCGTCGCGCGGTGCGATCGTGCTGCGCATCGTCGCGCGCCTGCATCCGGGCGCGACGCCGGCTTCAGTCGCACCTGCGCTCGGTACGCTCGCGGCGCAGCTGGAGCAGCGCTATCCGGAGTCGAATACCGGCGCGCGCATCAACGTCGTCGGACTGCACGATCAGGTCATCGGCGCCGCCCGGCCGGGTCTGCTGGCGCTCCTCGGCGCGGTCGTCCTCGTGCTGCTCATCGCGTGCGTGAACGTCGCCAACCTGCTGCTCGCGCGATCGTCGAGCCGTACGCGTGAAATGGCCGTGCGAACCGCGCTCGGCGCCGCCCGGGGCCGCGTCGCCAGGCAACTCCTGACCGAGAGTGTGCTGCTCGCGGTCATTGGCGGCGTCGTCGGCGTTGCGCTCGGCGTCTGGGGCGTCGGCGCCCTGGTGGCGATGGCGCCGGCCGGCACGCCGCGACTGGCGGAAGTCGGCCTCAACCTGTGGGTCTTCGGATTCGCGGCGGCGCTCACGCTCCTCACCGGCGCGCTGTTCGGACTCGCGCCCGCGCTGCAGAGCGCCCGCGGGAACCACACACCGGCGCTCAAGGACGGTGGCCGCGGCATGGCCGGATCGGCCGGACATCGCGCGCGTCGGATGCTCATCGTCGCCGAAGTCGCGGTCGCGCTCATTCTGCTCGTCGGCAGCGGCCTTCTGCTGCGCAGCTTTCTCGCGATGCAGCGTTCCGATCTGGGCTTCGACCCGGAGAAGGTGCTCACCGGCTTCGTCTCGGTCACGCCCAGTCGCTTCAAGTCGCCGGAAGAGCGTGTCGCGTTTCAGGACCGGCTGCTCGAGCGCGTGAGCGCGCTGCCGGGCGTCACGCACGCGGCGGTGACGTCGATTCTCCCGCTCGACAGCGGCGATTCCGACATGGGCTTCGAGATCGAGGGCATGCCGCCGCCTCGTCCCGGCGCCGAGGCGCCCGGGACGTGGTACCGGATCGTCAGCCACGACTACTTCACGGCGATCGGCGTCCCCGTTCGAGCCGGCCGTCTGTTCGAAGCGCGCGAGCCCGCACCGGTGGTCGTCGTCAACGAAGAACTGGCGCGCCGCATGTGGCCGGGGCAGAGTGCGCTCGGCCGCCGCATCCGGTTCGCAAGCTCGCCCGATGCGCCCTGGTTCACGATCGTCGGCGTCGTCGGCGACGTGAAGCAGCAGGGCGCCCGCAGCGATGCGCGCATGCAGACGTTCATTCCGTACTGGCAGTTTCCGGAGCTGGCCGGCGGCACCAACATCGTGCTGAAGACGGCCGTGGCGCCCGAGTCGCTCGCGCAGCCGCTCCGCCAGGCGGTGCGGGAGATGGACCCGGGCCTGCCAATTTCTGGCGTGACGCCGATCGCCACGCGCATTGCGACCTCCGTCGAAGAGCCGCGCTTTCTCGCGTTCATCACGGCGGCCTTCGCCGGCCTCGCGGTTCTGCTCGCCGCGATCGGCGTCTACGGCGTGACGGCGTACGCGGTCACGCAGCGCGTGCGGGAGATTGGCGTGCGGCTCGCGCTCGGCGCGCGCCCCATGGACGTCTTCACGCGCGTCCTCGCCGACGGCCTGCGGCTGACGACGATCGGCATCGTCATTGGCGGCGGAGCCGCGCTGCTGCTCGCGCCTGCCCTCGGGACACTGCTCTTCGGCGTCACGCCCGCCGACCCGCTGACGCTTGGCGTCACCATCGCCGGCCTGCTCGCCGTCGCGTGTGTGGCGACGCTCATTCCGGCCCGCCGTGCGACCCGAGTCGATCCAGCGACGGCGCTTAGAGGGGAATAGATACCCAAAACGCTTGTCTCAAAAGACTGAACCATGAAGGGCATGAAGAAGATCTCATGGGTTTTTCTTCGGACACTCGATGGGTCAAGCTTGTCAACAAGCGCTTGCCAAGAACGCTTGACGCTGCGACAGGGCCTTCTGTATAAGTAGGCGGCTCCCAGTCAATACCTCAGTTCGTTCCCCAGCGCACTTCCGATCCTGCGCCCGGCAGAGACTGTGCCATGAATGCTCTGGGAGAATTCTTCCGCAATCTGCTCGTCCGCACGCCGATGGAGATTCTGGCGGGCCTGCTGCGGCTCGTCCTGTTCCTGCTCCTGTTCCTGATCGTCCTGCTGCTGCGCTTCATCGAGTGGCTGAAGTGGCTGCTGCACACGACCAATCTCTTTCCGGAAGAGACGGAAGGCGGCTGCGAGTCATTGCCCGAGCCGATCATCCGGCGACCCGATCCTGCGATTTACAGCCAGTCGTTTCTGATGTCGCAAGGCCTGCCGGTCACGTGGGACAACCCGGACATCAACGTCGCGCTCGCCTCGAACCCCGGACAGATCGAGCCCGATTCGTATCATCTCGTCGCCGACACCGACTACATCGTCAGCGTGCAGGTGCACAATGCCGCCACCGACCCGGCGATCGGCGTGCGCGTCCGGCTCGTGTACCGGCCGTGGAGCTTCAACTCGCCCGACCTGATTCCGGTGGAGATTGACGCCAACGGACAAGAGGTGTTTCAGTTCGTTGACGTCGCCGCCATGGGTGCGGCCGTGACGCAGTTCCGGTGGCATACGCCTCCCGTGCAACCCGGCCAGGCGCAGCACTTCTGTCTGCAGGCGATCCTGTCGCATCCGCTCGACATCAACCCCAACAACAACATCGGGCAGGAGAACACGAACGTCTACAGCGAGCAGCCCAGGTCGGTGACGCCGGGCGAGCTGGCCGAGATCGAAGTGCCCTTGCACAATCGCCTCGAGCGCGAGGAACGATTCCGGTTCCAGGCGCACAGGTACGAAATCAATCCGACGGACCAGGCGGTCCTGAAGCTCAAAGTCACGCGCGGACGGCCGCGGCTCTCACCGGCCGATCGGCTCGGACATCTGCTGCCGACGGTCGTGCGAGAGCCGGAGGATGTGCCGCCGGCGCCAGGTCCGACGGCGGCGGCGTCGACGCGGCCACGCACGCGACTTCCGGACTTCGGCCGGATCGTGTTCGGCAGCCCGAAGGCGCGATTCAAGACGGCCAAGACGAAGTACATCGGCTTCGAAGGCGTCCGAAGCGCGATTCTCGGCCGCTCGTACGATCTACCGGCTGGCATGACGGTGGCCGTGCAGGGCGCGCCCGACGGCACGGTCGCGCTCGGTGCCGGCGAAGAACGCCTCGCGACGTTTCTCGTGCAGGTCCCCGCGAACGCCACGCCCGGCACCCGCGTTCCCGTCAACATCGTCGCCCGGACGGCCGACGGCCAGGCGGTCGGTGGCGTGACAGTGTTCTTCGACATCAAGCCGTAGGAGGAGAGAGCATGCCGCGCGACATCCCGACCCATACCGTCTGCGCCGCGCCGGGTGTCGCGCGGAGCTCGAAGCAGCTCGGCGGCCTCGCCGGCACGCTGGTGAATGCGTTCTTTGCAAACGGGACGGTGACTGTCGGCGCGTTCCTCGCGTACCTCGTTGCGCTCGTCCTCCTCCAGATCCCGGCGTTGTGGGTCGCGACCGTCACCGCGCTCACGGTCGCGCTCGTCGAGTTCAAGAACTGGTACTACTACGGCCGACTCCTCTGCATCCGGGATCGCGACTGCGCCATCGGCACAGTGATCTCCGAGCCAACGGCGAGCTTCGACGGCGATCGCAAGCTGAACATCCTCCTCGCGCCGCACTCGCAGGGTCAGGTCGTCAACACGCTGCTCCGGCACCTGAAACGCGCCGAGCCGATGCTGAACAACGACGCGAACTTCAACAATCCGCCGTTCCATCCGCCCCGGCCGGAGCTGCCGCCGGACCGCGGCGACAACTTCGACAAGCTGCGCGATTACATGAAAGCGCTTCAGAGCGAAGATCCCGACGATGAGGACGGCGATTCGGAGATGTTCAACCAGACGCTCATCGGCGTCGTTCACCGGCTGATGATCGATCCGGCCAAGAACTTCTACAACCGCTACTACCGGAAGGACGCGGCGCACATCGCGCCGGGCAGCGCGCTCTCGAATGCCATTCCCACCGACTTCGACAACGCGACCGACTGGCTCGGCCCGAATCCTCAAGGGGGCACGCCGGTCTTCAACGACTACTCGAAACGTACCGAGCGGCTGAATCCGATGTTCCGGTGGGAGTCCAGCCACCTGCTGCCGTACCTGCACTGCGAGATCGACGGCTATTACATCGCGCTGCTCATCGACAACATCATCATGGCGCTCTGGGCCTGGCTGGCGCTGATCCTGGCGCTCGCGCCGCTCGGCCCGCTGGGCCCGGTCGTGGCGCTCGCGATCGCCGCGCTGCTGTTCTTCCTGAAGTCGCTGTTCGACGAGATCACCGGAAACGACGGCGACGCGGACGCGCCCGACGTGGACTGGGACGATCCTGAGGTTCCCGGCGACGACGAGGGACAGCGCGAGGGCGACGTCGTCGTGACCTACGGCAACTACATCATGGACACCGAGCACTCGAACTTCTTCGAGATTCACCCGGTGCGCGCCTACTACCTCGTCGCGCGCAACAACCGCGGCAAGGAGCCGATTCTGTTGAACGACAACCTGGAACAGGAAGAGTACGGCTTCGAGAACTTCGACCAGCGAAAGATCACCCGCCAGCGCGCCGACGAGATCTGCGGGATTATCACGCAGGCGGAGGAGGACGTACCGCCGCCCGTCATCACGCGCACCGCGCCGACGGTCCTGTCCTACGGTCTGACGACGAGATACGCCGGCGGCGGCGCGAACGCGCCGGCGATCACGTAACCGGAAAGACGGCTTGTCACGAAAAGCTCACCATGAAGACTGAAGGCATGAAGAGGACTGATCAAAAAACGCTTGTCTAAGGGCACTTTCGACAAGCGGTCTTTCCAAAAAGCCTCTTCACGTCTTCATTCTTCATGGTGAAGCTCTTGTGACGGTGTCAGTGACAGGTTCCAGACTCAGACGAAGACGATGCACACAGGCGCGCCGACGGGCACGAGCGGCCCGACGGGCGCGAGCGCGCCGGTCTTCTGCATCGATGCTGAACACGGCCAGATTGCCCGTCCGCTGATTGGCCGCGATGAGCCAGCGGCCGCTCGGATCGATCGTGAAGTTGCGCGGCGTCTGGCCGCGTGTGGGCTCGTGCTCGATCAGCGTCAGGCCGCCGTCCTGTTGAATCGCGAACGCGGCGATGCTGTCGTGGCCGCGATTGGAGCCGTAGAGAAAGCGGCCGGTTGGATGCACCGCGATCTCGGCGGTCGAGCTGTTCGCGTGGCCCTCGGCCGGGAGCGTCGAGACGCTCCTGCCCGCGGTGAGCGTGCCGCTCTTCGCGTCCCACGAGAAGCTGGTCACCGTCGAGTCCAGCTCGTTGATCGAGTAGGCGAGCCGGCCGTTCGGATGAAACGCGAAATGACGCGGGCCGGCACCGGGCGCGACAGCCACGCCTGTCGGGGCCGCCGCCTCGGACCTGGCGGCCGATGGATCGACGCGAGAGACGAACAGGCGGTCGAGCCCGAGGTCCGCGCCCACGAGAAACTGATTGGTCGGATCGAACACCACGGCGTGAGCGTGCGGCCCGCTCTGGCGCGCCTTGTTCGGTCCGGATCTCGTGCTCGATCCCGCGAGGACCGCCATCGGCGGCGCGAGTTGGCCGTCGGTGACCGGCAGCAGCACGAAATTGCCGCCCGTGTAGTTCGCGACGGCAAGCACTCTGCCCGTCGCGTCGATCGCGAGATGACACGGATCCGCGCCCTGCGTGGATTGCACCGAGATCGCCGAGAGCTTGCCGGTCGCTGCGTCGATGGTGAACGAGCGGACGCTGCCGGATCGCTGCTCCGCCAAACGATGAGATCTCGTTCACCGCGAAGAGCACGCGCCGATCGGGACTGACCGCGAGAAAGCTCGGGTTCGGCGTCTCTGCCGCCAGCCCGAGCGGCGTCAGCGCACCCGTACTGTCGTCGAACCGGAACGCGTAGATGCCCTGGCTCGCCGGGCCGGTGTAAGTCCCCACGAACATCAGGCGGCCGCCCGACTGCGCGCCGCCAGTCGCCCCGGCACCAGTCGCCAGAGCCCCGAGCAGGAGAGCCATAAGCGCACCACCCAAGCGACGAATCATCCGCGTAGCTTACCGCCGTACTGGACAATCGCAGTGCCACCGCGATAGCCTCCGAAATTGCACAAACCAGTTCAGCGGAAGAGTCTCCCCGGCCCGTGTCGTCAGCCGCTGCACAGCTGTGCGTGAGGGGGAGTGCATGACACGGAACGCGATGGTTGGGGCACTGGCCCTGGCCGGCATCGCCCATCTGGCGGTGACGTCGCCTGCGGTCGCGCAGGTCACGTCGGCGCAGGTGTACGGCACGATCAAGGACGGACAGGGTGGCGTCGTACCAGGCGCTACCGTGCTGCTCGTGAGCGAGACGCGCGGGACGAGAACCGCCCCCGTCGTCTCGAGTGAGACCGGCGACTTCGTCGTCCCGAACGTTTCTCCAGACACCTACACACTCGAAGTGTCCATGAGCGGCTTCAAGTCGTGGCGCCGGCCCGGCATCGGCGTGAGCCCGGGCGACCGCATCGCGGTGCCCGCGATCACGCTGGAAGTGGGCGGCCAGGCGGAAACGGTCAACGTCATGGCCGAGTCGCCGACGATCCAGGCGCACAGCGGCGAACGGTCGTTCACCGTGACCACGGCGGCCGTGGAGAATCTCCCGCTGCAGAGCCGCAGCTTCTTCAACGTCGCGCTCTTCGCCCCTGGCATGGGCGGACGCAACGACAACAACACGAACATCGGCCGGCTCGGCGGCGGTGGCAGCACGAACTTCCTCATGGACGGCATCGGCATCACCGACACCGGCAGCAACACGATCCAGCTCACGATGAACGTCGATGCGATCGCCGAGGTCAAGGTCCTCACCGGCAGCTTCCAGGCCGAGTACGGCCGGGCGAGCGGCATGCAGATCGCGGCGGTCACCAAGAGCGGCACGAACCGCTTCCGTGGCGCCGTCTACGACCTCATCCGCAACTCCGACTGGAACTCGAACAGCTGGGTGAACAAGCAGAACGGCAACCCGAAGAACGTCGTCAAGGAGAGCGACTGGGGCTACACGATCGGCGGGCCGATCGGCAAACCGGGCGGCAACAACAAGCTCTTCTTCTTCTTCGCCCAGGAGTGGCGCCCGCGCGAGACGTCCGGCAGCATCGCCCGCTTCCGCGTGCCGACGCCCGCGGAACGGTCGGGAGACTTCTCGCAGTCGCGCGACAACAACGGCAACATCTACAACCTCATTCGCGACGCGAGCACGAATCTTCCGTGCACCACGGCGAACATTTCCGGTTGCTTCCAGGATGGCGGCGTGCTCGGCAGGATTCCCGCGAACCGGCTCAATCCACTCGGCCTGGCGGTCCTGAACTTCTATCCGATGCCGACCAGCACCGGACAGGAGACGAACACGTTCAACGCGATCAACATCGCCAGCGTGGTCAAGCAGAAGCAGCGGCAGGAAACCTATCGCGTCGACTACCAGATCTCGCAGGCGTTGCGCCTGTCGGGCAAGATGGTCGCGCAGAACGCCTCGAAGGTGGCCAACGGCCCGTTCACGCAAGGGCGCTTCGGCATCGGGAACAACGGGTTGTTCAACGGGTTCAACGACATGGTCGACTGGGTGCCGTTCCAGTCCCAGTTCTCGACCACGGTCAACTACTCGGTGAACGCCACGACGTTTCTCGAAGCCTCCTACGGCTACTTCCTGAACGACATCGCGACGACGGCCATCACGCCGGCGAGCAACATCAACAACACGCCCGGGCTGGCCGCGTTTCCGATGCTGTTTCCGAATGCCGGGTTCCTCGAGCCTGGCTTTTATGCCTACTCGAAGTTGACGAGCCTCGGCCCCGATGCGGCGCCGTTCTTCCGGGACGGCGAGTTCCAGATTCCGCCGTCGTTCTCGTTCGGCAACCGGGGCGGGAACAACCCCGGCATCACGCCGCGCGGCTGCTGCTTCACGCGGAACCTCGTGCACAACGTCAACGCGAGCGTGACGAGAGTCATGGGGCGCCACACGGCCAAGGCCGGCGTGTTCTACGAGTACGCCTACAAGCCGCAGGACCCGAGCACGAACTATCGCGGCTCGGTGAACTTCGGCGAGTCGGCGACCAATCCGCTCGACACGACGTTCGGGTTCGCGAACGCGGCGCTCGGCATCTACAACCAGTACCAGCAGTCGAGCCGGTACGTCGAGGGCAAGTACCTCTACGAGAACCTGGAGTTCTACCTCCAGGACAACTGGAAGGTGAACTCGCGCCTCACGCTCGACTACGGCATGCGCTTCGTCCACATGACGCCGCAGTACGACGCGAACGGCTTCGCGGCGCAGTGGCTCACGACGGAGTTCGATCCGGCGAACGCCGCGGTGCTCTATCGACCGGTCTGCGCGCCGGGCGCGGTGGCGCCGTGCACGGGCAACAACCAGCGCGCGATGAACCCGGTCACCGGCCAGGTCCTCGGACCCGGCAGCAACACGGTGGTCGGGAGCCTCGTGCCGAACCATGGCGATCGTGAGAACGGCCTGATTCCCTCAGGCACCGGGATCAACCCGAAGGAGAACTACTCCTGGTCGTCGATGGTCTTCGCGCCGCGATTCGGCGGGTCGTACGACCTCAGCGGCGACCAGCGGCTGATCCTGCGCGGGGGCGGCGGCCTCTACTACGACCGCACCGACGGCAACCAGATCTTCGGCCAGTCGGTGAACCCGCACTCGGTGCAGACGATCACGGTCACCAACAACACGTTCGCCGATCTCGCCAACAATCCGCTCCTCCTCGAGTCGCCCTCCGGGCTGACCATCTTCCAGTTCGCGTCGAAGATCCCCACCTCGACGCAGTGGAACTTCGGCATGCAGATGGCGCTGCCGTGGGCGTCGACGATCGACGTCGAGTACGTCGGCAACTACAACTTCAATCAGTTGCTCAGCGTGAACATCAACTCGGTCCCGCTCGACGCCGCCTACCTGCCGCAGAACCAGGACCCGACGAAGGTGTTCAACCCCAACACGCTGGGTTCGGCGGCCTACGACACGAACTTCATGCGGCCGTACCAGGGCTATACCGGCATCACGCGGCGGACGAACTACGGGAACAACACGTTCCACTCGCTGCAGACGTCGTGGAACCGGCGCTTCCGCAACGGCCTGCAGTTCACGCTCAATTACACGCTGAGCCGCGACTTCGGGCTGAACGGCGGCACGTACTACGAGCTCGACAACGCGGGCGAGGTCGTGCTGCTCCCGGAAAACCACACCGCGAACTACGGCCGGCGCGGCGCGGATCGTACGCACGTCGTCAAGGGCAACTTCGTGTGGGATCTGCCCGACCTGCGGTCCGATAACAACGCGATGCGCGCCGTCGGCTTCGTGATCAACGACTGGCAGTTGTCCGGCGTGTTCACCGCCGGATCGGGCGCGCCGTACACGGTGGGCTTCAGCTATCCGGGCATCAACAACCAGATCATGACCGGCTCGCCCGACTACGGCGCCCGCATCCTGATCACCGGCGATCCCGGCAAGGGCTGCTCGAGCGACATGACGCGGCAGTTCAACACCGCCGCGTTCATGGGCCCCGCGGTCAACAGCAACGGCCTCGAGTCCGGTCAGAACTACATGCGCGGCTGCCCGGACCACGTCTGGGACTTCGCGATCGCGCGGCTCATCCGCTTCGGCGGCGGCCGGACGCTGCAACTGCGGCTCGAGATGTTCAACGCGTTCAGCGAGGTCATCATCACCGGCCGGCAGACGAACGCGCAGTTCGCGAGCCTGCAGGCTCCGAACACGATCACGAACCTGCCGTACGACGCGAACGGCAACCTGCGGCCCGAGCTGTCCCGGCCGAGCGGGGCGGGGTTCGGTGTCGCAAACGGCGCCCGTGACCTGCGCGCGTTCCAGGCGCAGATTCGGTTCCAGTTCTAGATCAAGAGCTCACCATGAAGACTGAAGACGTGAAGAGGTTGCCAAAACCCTTCACGTCTTCACGGCTTCATGGTGAAGTTTTGGTTTTGTCTATTTCGCGGCAAGTAGTTCCTGTCGCGTGTAGTACTTCCCGCCAAGTATCACGCCCGTGATGTTCATCGTCTCGTTGATGTTCTGGAGCGGGTTGCCGCCGAGGAGCACGAGATCGGCGCGCTTGTTCGCGGCGATCGTGCCTGACGTCGCTTCCTTCTTGAAGAACCGTGCCACGTTGGTCGTGCCGGTCTGGAGCGCCTGAAACGGCGTCAGTCCGGCCGCGACCATCGTCTGAAGTTCGCGGTGCGTCGAATAACCCGGGATGTTCCACATCTGCGGCGCATCGGACCCGAGGAGAAATGGCACGCCGCCCGTGTAGAGCGCGCGGATGAGCTTTCGGCGGACGTCCACGAGGCGCTCAGCGCTCAGCGGCCGGCACGTTCTCGGCCATCTGCTGCTTCGTGGTCGTCCAGGCGGTGATCTGCTGCGGCGTGGCATGGGCCACGATTTCCGGCCGCGCCTTGAGCTCATCGAGCGAGATCGACCCGACGACGTTCTCGATGAGCGCCTCAGTGGGGACCATCCAGGTGCCCGCCTTTCTGGTGCGCTCGACGAGATCGGGGATCTTGCCCTCGTCGAAGCTCGCCGCCATGTTCACGCCGAAGAACTGACTCGGCTGGCCGATCTTGCCTGCGAGGGCCTCGACGTACCCGTCGATGTGATCGATCGTCTCGTAGCGCAGCTCGAGCGCGCGAATGATACCGAGATCGACCGGCACGTGTCCGGAGAAGCGGATGCCGGCCTGGTCCGCCGTCTTGGCCAGCGCCTCGAAGACATCACGCGTGATGCCCGGATGAATCTTGAGCAGGTCGTAGCCGGCCTGCTTCTGCGCCGTCACGAGCGCCACGGCCATGTCGGCCGTTGCCGCGCTGTTGCCGTTCAGCGACGGTCCCGACGTGTAGATGATCGGACTCACGATCTCGCCGCGCGCCGCGCGGTCGCGGAAACCCAGGTGCCGTGGATGGCCGAGCATTCCGCGGACGGTGCCGATGCCGCCCGCGACATACATCCGGAGCACGTCGGCAATCGCGGCGTCGGTGACCTGCTCGGGCGATCCCGGCGGGATGTGCCCGTGCAGCTCGCCCAGGGCCGGAATCAGGAAGCGGCCCTTGCCGTCGATGCGCGTCGCCCCGGCCGGAACCGTCACCTTCGACGCGGGTCCAACGGCCGCAATCACCGACCCGCGAACGACCACGGTCTGGTCCGCAAGCACGGTCTCGCGATCCATCGGGATGACCGAGACATTCACGATGGCCACGGCGGCGTCCTGCGCGCCCACGAGCGGCGCCGCGAGGCTCGCGGCCGACAGCAGTCCTGCGAGAGCGAGAGATCGAAGTGAGGTCATGCCCCAATTCTACGCGCCGTCACGCTGTGCGCGTTGACACGTGGGGACGAGTACCAGTGACGAAAGATCAAGGGCTCACCATGAAGAAGAATTCCCTCTCTCCGACCATGACCGTGCGCGACTTCGAGAACAGCTATTGGTATCTCGACCAATTGAAGAGCTTCGCCGACCGCATCGGTATCCCAGCGGCGAAGAAGCTGCGAAAAGACGAACTCGAAAAGGCCATCGTGACGTTCCTACGCACGGGCAGGGCCGCCTTGCCGACGAAGCGGTCGCTGCGCAAAACGGGCGTAAAGGATGTTGACCGTGGCCTCAACATGAAGCTCCGGATTGAGAACTACACGAGCAACCGTGAAACGAAGGACTTCATCGTCGCGCAGGCCCGCATGATGGCGCCGGATGTTCGTGAGAAGTCGGGGGTCTGGTATCGGCTGAACCGCTGGCGCGAAGAACAGATCACGAGCGGCAAGCACCCGACGTACGGCGATCTCGTGCGGCAGTACGTTGCCTTGAACAAGATGCCGCGATTCGAGAGGGTACCTCACGGTCGCTACATCAACTTCGTCGCCGACTTCCTCGAAGCTGACGATGGGGCGACGCGTGCAGAGGCAATCGCCGCGTGGAACGAGCTCAAGGAGCTCGACGTCCCCAAGGACTACGTGTCGTGGGTCAAGGCGCGCGCGAACCGCAAGGGAAAGAACAGTTGACGAGCTCCTGGAGGCCCTTCGAGAAGCGCTCTTTCCAAAAAGGCCTTCATCTCTTCAGTCTTCATGGTGTGCTCTTGGTTGGCAGGAGTCCCAGGCGCTTCGCGATCAGCCGATCCACGAACCGCTTCGGAAGGTGGGTGCCGAGAAAGAACCGTACGGGATCCGGCGTGACCGTGTATCGCGTCTTCGGCCGCGCCGTGGTCAGCGCCGTGTGCACCGTGGCGCCGACGCGCTCGGGCGGATAGCCGCTGCGGCCGACCCCGATCATGTATTCCTTCACGCGGCTCAATGCGCCCGCGTACGGCGTGTGCGCGTAGCGCGCCACGTCGAGCGCCTCGGCCTTGTCCCAGATCGGCGTCGCGACCGCCCCGGGCGCGATCAGGATCACGTCGATGCCGAAGATCATGAGCTCACGTCGCAGGCTCTCCGACAGTCCTTCCAGCCCGAACTTCGACGCGTTATAGGGACCGAGAAACGGCGAGCCGTTGCGGCCGCCGACCGACGACATCATCACGATGCGCCCCGGCGCGCCGCGTCGCGTCCGGTCGGCGCCGAGGAGCGGCGCGAACGCCTGCGTGACGATGAGCTGACCGGTGAGGTTGACTTCGATCTGGCGCCGGAAGTCGTCGATGTCGAGATAGAGAAGCGGACCGGGCACCGCGACGCCCGCGTTGTTCACCAGGCCGGCGAGCGTTTCGCCCTCGAGCGTGCCCGCGACGTGTCCGGCCGCCTCCCGCACCGCGTCCCGGTCGGTGACGTCGAACACGAGCGGCACGAAGCGCGATCCGAGCTCGCGCGCGAGCCGCTCGGCGTCGGCCGCTTTTCGCACGCTGCCGAACACGCGAAAGCCACGCTCGATCAGGACCTTCGCCGTGCCCCAGCCGATGCCTGTCGACGATCCAGTGACGACGACGCTTTTGATGCTCACATTCTCACCATGAAGACTGAAGGCATGAAGGGGCTCAAAAAAAGTCTTCACGTCTTCACCCTTCATGGTGAATCTTTTGTCACTGTCGTATCACGTACACCCCCGCGCCTCGTCCCCTCGTCACGGGGACGACCGTCCAGGTGCCGGACGTCGAGGTCGACGCTTTCCGCGGTCGCACGATGACGCGTCCGACAGCGAGGCCGAGGGCCGCGCCGGCCACGGTGTCGCTGAGCCAGTGCTTGTTGTCGCGCACGCGCGACCAGGCGGTGTAGGTCGCGAGCGCGTAGGCCGGCGCGCCGGCCTTCCAGCCGAAATAGTGGAGCGCCACCGTCGACAGCGCGAACGTCGATGACGAATGACCTGAAAGGAACGACAAGTTGTTTTCCTGATTTGGCCGCTCGCGCTGCACGGCGTACTTGATGCCGATGGTGAGCCCTGCTGTGAGCGCCAACGCGCGCGTGAGGTCGCTTCCGAACGCGGGGAAGCACGGCGGCTTCAAGGCCGCGCCGGCGAGCAGGGCGCCGCCGATGAGCGGCACCTGCGCGCCCCACTTGCCGAGGTATTCTCCAAATTGCGTGACCTCAGACGGGCCCATCCCGTCGGCCCAGCGATCGGCGTTGTCGTCGAGCGGATGAACCGCCCCCGCCGCGCCGAGGCCCACCCCAAACGTGAGAAGAAAATCCTTCGAGGCGAGGCCCTTCACGTCGTCGAACAGCGCGTGCCCGACGTACCCCCAGCGCTGATCCTCGGCGCACGAGCTCGAAGCGGCCTTCGGAGGTGCTGGCGCCGCTTGCGGAGACGCCAGGAGGAACGCGAGCGGTATGGCAAGCAGCACGACGACCTCCGGGGGGGCAGAGTGAGTCTGACACACCCGTGTCGAAAAAAATTGAACCATGAAGGGCACGAAGAAGAGCTCTCGGCTTTTCTTCGGAAAACTCAGGCTCTTGTCACCAGGCTCTTGCCAGCGTCAGTGCGGCCAGAGCGGTTTGCCTGAAAACCCAAGCTCTGCTTCATGCCCTCCATGGTTCAGTCTTTTTCTGGACGCTAGCAGTAATCCCCGCGGCACGTCGGCGGCGGCTGACCTTCGGAGGCCACGGCGCCGATCATCGTGGGATGCACGCTGCAGTGATAGTTCGTGCCGGCGGCGGGCATCGCCAGGGCGGCGCTCGTGGCGCCGGGCTGGATGACGCCCCAGTCGACAGTGAAATCGTTCAGACGCACACGATGCGCGATCGAGTCGTTGTTTCTGAACACGACCATCCGTCCGCCCGCGGTGACCGGATTGGGCGAGAACGACGTACTGCCGCGGTCGCCGACGATCGAGATCGTGACCGGCGCGAGACCGGAGCTCGAGCCAGAGGGGGCGGTCTTACCTCCGCCACACCCCACAAACGTCACAGACGCGACGAGGACTGCGAGAGCACAGACGGGGGAACCACGCATGGCGACCTCCTGTCGCTGAGCGGCGACTCGCGTGTTTGTGCAAGTCGGATACCAGTGAGGAGGCCGTGTCCACACGTACCGAGCGGAGGCGCGGCTTACGTACGACGTAAGGATTTTCGGGCTACGTTGCGCAACCTGGGTCAGTTAGCGCGGCTTCGGGTCAGTAGCGCGGCTTGCGGTTAGTAGCGCGGCTTGGGTTAGTAGCGCGGCTTGGGTTGTAAGCCGCGCTCCTTACTTCTTCGTTTTGTCGTCGAGGTTCTGCGTCAGATCGTCCGCCGTGATCTTGTCTTCGACGCCGCGGGCCGGCACGTTCATCTTGGCGAGCCACAGGAGCGCGTTCAGCACGACCCTGCGCTGGTTGGGATCGCCCCAGTTGGTGTGGGTGTGGCCGCCGGTGAACCCGAAGCCGCGTCCGCCGTCGGGCCGTTCCATCACCCACATCATCGTCTCGACCTGTCCGCTCGCCGCGACGATGTGATCGTACGGTCCGCGCGGGCTGACGTACGGGCCCTTGCGGACCTCGTCGCTCGGCGTCGCGATGAGCAGCGGCGTGATCCGCTTCTTCAGCGCCTCGTCCGGCGTCCAGCGCATGCTGAAGTACCACTCGTCGCGGTTGCTGAACGGGCCGACCCCGCGCGTGACGGCATGGTTCGGAAACTTCGTGAAGTCCGGCGACCACATCGGGTTCACCGAGTAGTTCGTCTCGTAGTAGCCGCCAATCCAGCGCTGCATCGTCTCGCCGGGCACGCCGGCGGGCACTTCGACGCCGTAGTGCCCGAAGCCGAGGCCGACGCCTTTGGCTGCGAGCGCGTCGAGCAGCTTCGGCCGGTCGCCCTGGATCGCGGGATGGTTGCGGCCGCCGTCGGCGTAAATGAAGATGGCGTCGGCCGACTCGAGCGGCGTGTTGTCGTCCACGTTCTTGCCGTCGACGACCTTCGCCGGCCAGCCCATCGTGTAGACCTCGACCTTCACGCCGGGATAGCCGGTGAGCGCCTTTTGCAGCAACATGCTGCCTGCTCGGAACTCGTGAATGCCGGTCGCATGGCTCGGACGCCCCGCGATGAGCACGATTTTCTTGTCAGCGCCCTGCGCGGAAAACGACACGACAGCGGCGCCGGCCAGCACGGTCAGGCAGGTCAGAGAGCGAACCAGGGTTGAAGTGCGCATGGACAAATCCTACTCCTCGAGCGGGGATTATCGACGCTGATAGTAATCCTTGTACATGCCCCGCCTGAACAGCCATCCGCCCAGCGGTCCGAGCCACTTGAGGACGTGGTACATCCTGCCCAGGTCGATCATCTCGATGAGATTGCCGTCGAAATCTCTCGCGAAGAAGAACGTGTGCCCGCGCGGTGACTTCTCCGGCCGGCCCAGGCACTCGACGCCTTTGCTGACGAGGTAGTCGTACCACTTCTGTGTATTGCGGACGTTGAACGAGAAGTGCGTCAGCCCGACGCGGTTCCAGGGAATCGCGACGGGCGGCTGCTGCGGCTGGAACTCGAAGATCTCGAGCGTGGCGCCGCCAGGCACGCGAATCCATCCGATCTTGCAGCTCGGCTGGGCCGCGTCGATGCCGAAGAAGCTTCGGACACGCTCGGGCGGCGTGTCGGCCACGCCGACCAGCGGGCAGCCGAAGACGTCCCAGTAGAACTGCACGGCGCGGTTGAAATTGGACACGGTGATGCCGACATGGCTGAACGATCGGGCTCTCACAACTGCCCTCCACCATTGGGGATTTCGGTCTCGACAATGTGATCCGCGACCCGCAGCGCCTGCGCGGCGATGGTCAGCGCCGGATTGACCGCGGCCGACGACGGGAAGAACGACGCGTCGACGACGAAGAGATTCGACACGTCGTGAGCGCGGCACCACGGATCGAGCACCGACGAGCGCGGGTCGGCGCCGAAGACGAGCGTCCCGCACTGATGCGTCGTGTTCTTGGCGCGGTGCGAGTGCGCCACCACGACCCAGAACCCGAGCCGCTTCAGCACCCGCTTCCATTCCCTGACGAGCCGTCCGTGCGGCTCGAGGTTGTTCGGACGATAGAGCAGCCGGATCTGTCCGTTGCTCTCGAGGGCGATCCGGTTGTCCGGGTCCGGCAGATCTTCCGACATCGCCAGCCAGTCCACGCCGCGCGCGACCCACGCGTCGTACGCCCAGACCGGAATCCACGGCGCCACCGTCTGCGCCATCACGCCATGCGTCCGGCCCTGCGACTGAATATGCCCGAGCGGGTAGCTCACGTCCGGCCCGCGCAGGTAGTAGTCGTTGATCGCCACCGTCTTCTGAAACACGGTCGTGTTCGGCCGCAGTGGATGAAACCCTTCCATCATCGTCGCCAGATGCGCCATGTAGCGCCGGCCGACGAGGCCCGAGGAGTTGGCGAGTCCCTGCGGATGCGCGTCGGTCCGCGATCGCAGCAGCAGCGCCGCCGAGTTGACGGCGCCGCACGACACGACGAACAGATCCGCCGTGACGCGCTCGCGCGCGCCGTTCTTCACGACGTCCACGCTCTCGATCGTACGGCCGTCGTGGCGCGTGTGCAGCCGTTCGGCGTACGCGTTCGTCCAGAGCTCGACGCCGGGATCTTCGAGCGCCGGCCGGAGGCAGCAGATCTCCGCGTCGCTCTTCGCGTGGATCTTGCACGGGAACGAGTTGCACGTGTTGCACAGGATGCAGCCGCCGTCCTCGCCCGGACGAATGAGCCCGAGCGGCAGGGGCGACGGGTGCAGGCCGAGGCCCCGCAACTGATCGACGATCGCGGCCATGTCAGTCGAGTGCGCAATCGGCGCGTACGGGAACGGACCACGCGGGGGATCGGTGGGATCGACGCCATGCTGGCCGTGCACGTGATAAAGCCACTCGGCGCGCTCGTAATACGGCGCGAGGTCGTCGTAGTCGATCGGCCACCCCGGCGACACGCCGGCCGCGTGCTCGGTCGCCTGGAAGTCCTCGGGGCGCAGCCGATACAGCACGCTGCCCCAGTACTTCGTGTTGCCGCCGACGCCGTAGTGCGTGTACGGCCGGAACGCGTGGCCCTGCTCGTCGAGCCACCGCTCCTGAACGCGGTATCGGAGATGCTTCCACACCGCTTCGGGATTCCAGTTCTCGTCCTCCTGCGGGACCTGGACGCCCCGCTCGAGCACGAGGATCCGCGCGCCGCGTCCGGCCAGCGCCAGGGCCATCGTGCTGCCGCCGGCGCCGGTGCCGATGATGATGATGTCGTAGTGTGCCGTTCGCATCGACAGCGGATCTAGCTCACGCTCGCGTAGATCTGTTCCATGAGCTGATGATCTTCACTCGCGCGCTCGAGGCTCATCTGCGGCGTCGCGCCCGTCCGGATCGCGCGGATGAAATCGCGGTACATCGCCTGGTAGCCGCGAATGTCGCGCAGGCCGGGGATGATGACGCGCGGCCAGCCGTTTCCGCGCACGAGCACCGCCGCGCCGTTCGACTCGAAGCTGATGATGCCGCGTCGCCCCATGAGCTTCGACACGCGGAGGCCCCGCAGGAGCGACGGGACTTCGCGTGAGTAGTAGAGCGATCCGACGGCGCCGTTGTCGTACCGGAACGCGACCATCATGCTCTTCACGCGCGTGTCCGGCCCCTCGCGTGATGGCGCCGGCCGGTAGCCGTGCACCGACGTGATCTTCGGCCCGAGGCTGCCGGCGAGGTGCAGCCAGTGGATGCCCTCCTCGAAGAACGCGTCGCCGCCGGCCATCGACTCGTCGTTACGCCAGTCCTCGGCCGTTTTGAGCCGCTTCGCGATGGTCGTGAACTGGCCGAACACCATCTCGCCGATGGCGCGCTGCTCAATCAGCTTCCGCAGACAGACCGCAAGCGGCTTGTAGTGGTCGTTCTCTCCGACCAGCACGACGCGGCCCGCGCGATTCCTGGCCTGGACGGCCTGGCAGTAGTCGTCCATCCGCAGGAAGGCCGGCTTCTCGACGAGCACGTGCTTGCCGGCGGCGAGCGCCTGCAGCGTGAGCTCGAGGTGAAACCGGGGCGGCACGGCGACGACGACGGCCTCGACGCGCGGATCGTCGATGGCGGCGGCGTAGGTGGCGTAGCTCGTGCTGCCGCGAAACTCGCGGCAGAAGGCGTCCGCCTTCGCGGCGTCCCGGCTCGCATAGCTCGAGACGACGTCGCCCGCGAGGACCTTGAGATTCCGGCTGTGCACGCGCGTGATGAAACCGCAGCCCAGAAAGGCCACGCGCAACGGTTCTGGCACGGCTCAATCTTAACGTAGGGCGGGCCGGGCTTCGGCCCGCCGCATCTGATCGCACGCGTAAACGACGTCGCCATTGACGACCGTCGCCACGACCCGAGTCTGGGCGATCTCGTCGGGCGGGATGCTGAACAGATCGCGATCGAGCACGACGAGATCAGCAGCAAGTCCCGGTCGCAATCCTGCCCGTGCGATGTTCTGAGAACGCAGCGAACGCGGCATCCACGGTGTACGCGCGAAGCGCTTCGTCGAGCCTGATGCGCTGTTCCGGAATCCACCCGTCCGGGTGCTGACCGTCGAGGGTGCGTCGCGTCACCGCTGCGGCGATGCCCTCGAGCGGAATCGGCGGCGCCACGAACCAGTCGCTCCCGAACGCGAGACGCGTGCCGTGGTCGAGGAGCGCGCGCCACGCGTAGCTCGTCTTCGCCCGCGCCGGACCGATCGCCCGTTCCGCCCACCGCCCGTCGTCTATCGCGTGGTACGGCTGCATGCTGGCGATGGCGCCGATCTGCGCGAAGCGGCCGAGATCCGATGGACGCAGGTGCTGCGCGTGCTCGACCCGCAGCCGGCGATCGCGCGGGCCGTTCGAGCTCGTGACCTCGGCGAACAGGTCGAGCAGCAGGGTGTTCGCCCGATCGCCAATCGCGTGCACGATGAGCTGCAGGCCGGCGCGATCGGCGTCGATCATCCAGCGGCGCAGGTCGTCCGGGCTCGCGACGAGCAGGCCGCGCTCGTCTGGAAGGTCAGAATACGGATCGTGAAATGCCGCCGTGCGTGCGCCGAGCGACCCGTCGACGAAGCTCTTCAGCGCGCCGATGTGCAGCCAGTCATCACCGCGGCCGTCGTCGCCCCCGCAGTCACGCGACGCGACGAGATCGCGCAGCCGCTCCCAGGTGTCGAGCGGGACGGTTGCATAGATCCTCGTGCGAAGCCCGCCGCGCGCGTGGACCCGGCGAAAGACGGCGAGGTCGTTCCAGCTTCCGGCGGGCGGCAGCGCGCCCATGTGATGGACCGAGGTCACGCCGTGCGAGGCGACGAACCGCATCGCGGCGTCGAGCGCCTGATCTTCCTGCGCAGGCGAGGGCGGCGGAACCACCCGCTCGACGAGCGCCATCGCGTTGTCTTTGAGCAGACCCGTGGGCTCGCCGTGCTCGTCGCGGACGATGGCGCCGCCAGCGACGTCCGGTGTGGCGCGATCGATGCCGGCGAGGCGAAGCGCCAGCGAGTTCGCGAGCGCCATGTGACTGTCGAGCCGCGTCACCCACACCGGATGGCCGCGGCGTCGCGTCGTCAATCCACGCCCGCGTCGGCCAGGCGCCACCCCAGCGCTCGTGATCCCAGTCGCCGCCGGTGAGCCACTCGCCCTCGGGTCGAGTCGCCGCGAACGCGCGAAGCCGGTCGCGGAGCTCGTCGCGGCTCGACGCGCCGCCGAGCGCCACCCAGCCGAGGCGAAACCCGCCCGCGATCATGTGGATGTGCGCGTCGATGAATCCCGGCGTGACAAGTGCTCCGGCGGCATCGATGTCCTGCGCACCCGCGGCCGCCGCCCGAATCTCACGCGTCGTTCCCACGGCCGCAATCCGCCCGTCGCGACAGAGCACCGCCTCCGCCCACGGCCGCGCCGCGTCGCCGGTCCAGACTCTTCCGTTGACGATCGACAGCACGGAGACGTCCTACTCAATCTCCAGATGCTCGTAGGTGAGCACCAATTCCTCCATCGCGAGGTCTTTGCCCTTCGCGTTGAGCGGCCCGAAGCTGTACTGCGAGGGCCACGCCCGCCGCAGGAGCCAGGTCCAGACAGTCGCGGTCCGGAATTCGTTCTGCAACCGGATCGCCACGTTGCGGTTCGCGCCCGCGTCGCCGTTCCGCACGTCGTCTATCCAGTCGTACAAGTCCAGGGCGCCGACAATCCCGCGCCTGAGCGTCACGTCCGGGTACCTTGCCAGCCCCGGGATCTTGCGGACCGCATTCTCTGGATCGTTGCCGTTCCGGAATTCGATGACGTCGATGACGATGCCCGGGATGATCACTTCGGAGAAACCGCCGACCTCGACGCCGTCAATGATCACGAGGAAGTTGTAGTTTCCGTACGGCCGGTCGCGCTGTACAGCCCTGCTCGCGTTCGTGCGTGTCGGGCGCCTTGGGCGAAGTCGTTTTGCCATCGTCAGTCCTGTGTGGAAGAAGTCCGTGGAGGTTGCAGGTAGCTCACGTCCCGATAAATCCCGAGGTCGTGCCGGATGACGAGCTGGTACTTCACGCCCTCGGTGTCCGTGTAGGCCACCGAAGCGGAGAGGGAAGTCGGCTCGCGCCGCGCGAAGTACGACGCGCTCGAATCGAGAAACGTGACGATGCGCCGCCGGGGAGCGAGGAACGGGATGCCCTTGAAGAGCGGCAGCGTGGACATGTCGCGCTCCCCGCCCGCGCCACGAAACGCCCGGTCGAACCGCACCGACACATCCACCGCCGGCCGGTCGCCGATGTTCTCGATGGCGATGAAGAACTTGCCCTCGTCGAACACGAAGTCCACGATGACCTCCGGCCGCCACCTGCCGGCCGCCTCGTCACTGCCTTCGGTCCGTCGCGAGTTCCGCGCGCTCTTTTTCGCCATGCGTCCGAGCATGATACCGCCGACGGGCTTACCCAAAAAGACTGAACCATGAAGGACACGAAGAAATGCGCCCAATTTTTTTCGAAAAGCGGTTCTGGCGGGCACCAGCACTGGCAAGAGCTCTATGGCAAGAGCTTGCTGGCAAGAGATTGAACCATGGAGGTTCATGGAGAAACTCAAATGATCTTCTCCATGGCCCTCCATGGTTCAGTCTTTTGCGACAAGCGTGGGTCCGAAGAAAACCCGATGAGCTCTTCTCCATGGCCCTCCATGGTTCAATCTTTCGTGACAAGCGTTCGTGCTTTAACATGCGTCGCGTGCGGTGTCTCTGACCTCGCGGCGCTGGTTCCTTCCCGTGCTTGTCGGGCTGTTTTTCGTGTCGGGCATCAGCGGCCTCATTTATCAGTCCCTGTGGCTGCGCCTGCTGTCGTTGATCTTCGGCGTGACCGTGTACGCGGCGAGTACCGTGCTGGCCAGTTTCATGGCGGGGCTGGCGCTTGGCACGCTCGTCGCCGGCCGGTTGACGACCTGGATCCAGCGGCCGCTGTTGTGGTTTGGCGTGGTCGAGCTGGGCATCGGGACGCTCGCTGTGCTCACGCCGTGGGCGCTCGGCCTGGTCGCGCCGGTCTGGATCGGCGTGCAGGAGCGTGTGCCCGATCAGTTCTGGGCGCTGACCGCCGCGCGCTTCGTCTGCTCGCTGGCCGTCCTGCTCGCGCCGACCATGCTCATGGGCGCGACACTCCCGCTCGTCGTTCGATCCTCGCTCGGGGATCGTGCGCTCGCCGGGCCGCGGGTGGGCCTGCTCTATGCGGCCAACACCGCGGGCGCGATTACGGGCGCCCTCGTCGCCGGCTTCGTGCTGATCGGCGGCATTGGCATCACGCGCAGCTTTCAAGTCGCGGCCGCGATGAACGCGCTCGTCGGGCTGTCCGCGATCGCGCTCGCTCTCGCAGAGGCCCCGCGCTCCGTCGTGTCCACGCCGCTCCCCGTCGCCGGGGCGGCGACGTCCCTCTCCGTCAGCCGCATCGGCCAGCTCGCGTTCGCCTTCTCGGGTTTCGCGGCGCTGGCGCTCGAGGTGGTCTGGTTCCGGGTGCTCGTGCTCATCGTGCCGGCGACGACCTATGCGTTCACGACCATGCTGGCCGCCGTACTGTTTGGACTGGCGGCTGGGAGCGCGCTCGCGACGCCGTGGCTGCGCCGTCCGTGGAACTGGGTGAGCGCCTATGGCGCGGTTCAGCTCGTCACGGGCCTGGTCACGCTCGGCGCGATGAGCCTGTATCTCGACGCGTACAGCGCGGGATCGGTGCGCGGATCCGATCATGTCGCCTCGCTCTTCGTCATCGTGCCGCCGGCGCTCGCGATGGGCTTTGCGTTTCCGGTCGGCATTCGCGCGTGGGTGGACGTGCCTGGTGCGCCGGACGGGACGCGCGCCGCCGGCGTTGCGTCGCTCTACGCCGCCAACGTCGCCGGCGCGATCGCCGGCGCGGCGGCCGGCGGGTTTCTCTTCGTGCCGGCGGTCGGCAGCCGGATCAGCGTCGTGCTGCTGGGCGGCGGCTTCGTCCTGTCAGGCCTCCTGTTGATCTGGCACAGCGCGCGCGGCCGCCGGCCGGCGATCGTCGCGGTCACCACGGCCGTGCTGGCCGCGTTCGTGTGGCTCGCGGCCAGGGTCCCGACCCCGTTCGAGGCCGTGCAGGGCCGACGGGTGCCGCGCGAAGAACGCCCGCTGTTTCTCGAGGAAGGCGTGCAGACGACGGTCGGCGTGTATGTCGGGCCGATGAACCAGCACGTGCTGTACCTGGACGGCCTGCACCAGGCGAACGACTCGGCAGGAATGATTCACGTGCACCGGCAGATTGGACTGCTGCCTGCCGCGGTCCATCCCGCGCCCCGGCGGGCACTCGTGATCGGCCTCGGCGGCGGCGTCACATCCGGCGCACTCAGCCTCATCGACGGGCTCAGGCTCGATCTCGTCGAGCTCAGCGACTCGGTCGTCCATGCGGCGCGCTGGTTCCGCCACGCCAACGAAGACGTGGTCAACCGCCCCAACGTGCGGCTGCGCGTCGACGACGGCCGCAATCATCTGCTGACCACCCGTGAGCGCTACGACATCGTCACGGCCGACATCATCCAGCCGATTCACGCGGGCGCAGGCAACTTGTACTCGGCGGAGTATTTCAGGCAGGCGAAACGCGTGCTCGCGCCCGGCGGCGTGATGCTGCAGTGGATCGGCATCAGGCCGGCGGTCCAGTACAAGCTCATGGCGCGCACGTTCCTCGACGTCTTTCCGCACGCGACGGCCTGGGCCGGCGGCACGCTGCTCATCGGCACGACGGAGCCGCTGACGCTCGATCCGGCGGCCTTCCAGGCGAAGCTCCTGCAGCCGGACACGCGCCGCGCGCTCGCCCTGGTCGATCTCGCGAGCTTCGACGCGCTGCTCGGACAGTACACGGCGGGCCCCGACGAGTTGCGCGCCTTCATCGGCCCCGGCCCGATCCTCACGGACGACCACCCGATGGTCGAGTATCACCGCTCACTGCGCGGGAGCGGGGAAGACATCGACACGAGCCGCCTCAAAGGCGACCCCACGCGCTGGATCGTGCGCCGGCCCTGACGCTGACAGGGCTTTCCCAAAAAGACTGAACCATGAAGGACATGAAGGAAAACGCTCAATTCTTTTCGACAAGCATGGCGAGGTGGAGATCCCCAGCGTGCTGAAAGCGGGTTAAAGTCGGGCCGTCTCCTGCCGATCTCACAGGTGGGGGAGGCCCTTGTGCTCGACGTCGAGCAGATGACCTGCAAGCTCGTGCCCGGTCCGAGGGTGACGGACTGAGCGGGAACCGTCGCCGGCGCGCCGCCGCGGCACCGTCGTTGCTGCTGGCCGTCGCTGTAGTCGTGTCTCCGTTTGGCTTCGCCTCGCCGGCGGCGGCACAGACGCTCACGTGGGATCCCAACGGTGCTGCGGCCGGCACCGGCGGCACCGGCACCTGGAACCTCGCGAACGCGTTCTGGTTCAACGGCGTGAGCTTCGTCGTGTGGACCAACGGCTCGAGCGCGTTGTTCGGGGGCACGGCCGGCACGGTGACGATCGGGTCGCCGATTACGGCCCAGAATCTGCAGTTCCTCGTCACCGGCTACGTCCTGGCCGGCGGCACTCTCACCCTGTCCGGCCCCGCCTCGATTGCCACCGCGCCCGGGGGCACGACCACGATTGGCTCGGTGCTCGCCGGGTCGAACGGTCTCACGGCGACAGGCACCGGAACGCTGGTGTTGTCTGGCACGAACACGTACACCGGCGGCACGACGATCAGCGCACGGCACGCTGCAGATCGGAAACGGCGGCACAACCGGGAGCGTGACCGGCAACGTCACGAACAACGGCACGTTGGCGTTCAACCGGTCGAATGCGATCACGTTCGCCGGAATCGATCAGCGGCACGGGCACGTCTGCAGAAGCTCGGCGCCGGCACGACGACGCTCACCGGCGACGAACACGTACAGCGGGACGACGACGATCAGCGCGCGGCACGCTGCAGGTCGGCAACGGCGGCACGACGGGCACGCTCGGCAGCGGGCGCGGTGGTCGACAACGGCGCGCTGACGTTCAACCGCAGCAATGCGCTCACGGTCGCCAACGCCATCAGCGGCACGGGCACGTCACGCAGAGCTCGGCGCCGGCACGACGACGCTCACCGGCGCGAACACCTACAGCGGGACGACGACGATCAGCGCCGGCACGCTGCAGGTCGGGCAACGGCGGGACGACGGGCACGCTCGGCACGGGCGCGGTGGTCGACAACGCCACGCTCGCCTTCAACCGCAGCGACGCGCTGACCGTGAGCAATGTGATCAGCGGCACGGGCGCGCTGACCCAGGCCGGCACCGGCACGACCATCCTGACCGGCGCGAACACGTACAGCGGGACGACGACGATCAGCGCCGGCACGCTGCAGGTCGGGAACGGCGGCACGACGGGCACGCTCGGCACCGGCGCGGTGGTCGACAACGGCGCGCTGGTGTTCAACCGCAGCGATGCGCTGACGGTCGCCAACGCCATCAGCGGCACGGGCACGCTGACCGAAGCTCGGCGCCGGCACGATGACGCTGACCGGCGCCAACACGTACAGCGGGACGACGACGATCAGCGCCGGCACGCTGCAGGTCGGGAGCGGCGGCACGACGGGCACGCTCGGCACCGGCGCGGTCGTCGACAACGGCGCGCTCGTGTTCAACCGCAGCGATGCGCTCGACGGTCGCCAACGCCATCAGCGGCACGGGCACGCTGCACGCAGGCTCGGCGCCGGCACGATGACGCTCACGGGCACGAACACGTACAGCGGGACGACGACGATCAGCGCCGGCACGCTGCAGGTCGGGAACGGCGGCACGACGGGCACGCTCGGGACCGGCGCGGTGGTCGACAACGGCGCGCTGGCCTTCAACCGCAGCAATGCGCTCACGGTGGCCAACGCCATCAGCGGCACGGGCACGCGTGCACCCAGGCCGGCGCCGGCACGACGACGCTCACCGGCGCGAACACCTATACGCGGGACGACGACGATCAGCGCCGGCACGCTGCAGGTGGGCAACGGCGGGACGACCGGCACGCTCGGTACGGGCGCGGTCGTCGACAACGCGCACGCTCGCCTTCAACCGCAGCGACGCGGTGACCGTGAGCGAAGTGATCAGCGGCACGGGCGCGCTGACCCAGGCGGGCACCGGCACGACCATCCTGACCGGCGCCAACACGTACAGCGGGACGACGACGATCAGCGCCGGCACGCTGCAGGTCGGGAGCGGCGGCACGACGGGCACGCTCGGCACCGGCGCGGTGGTCGACAACGCGCGCGCTCGTGTTCAACCGGAGCGATGCGCTCGACGGTCGCCAACGCCATCAGCGGCACGGGCACGCTGCACGCAAGCTCGGCGCCGGCACGACGACGCTGACCGGCGCGAACACGTACAGCGGGACGACGACGATCAGCGCCGGCACGCTGCAGGTCGGGAGCGGCGGCACGACGGGCACGCTCGGGACCGGCGCCGTGGTCGACAACGGCGCGCTGGTGTTCAACCGCAGCAATGCGCTCACGGTCGCCAACGCGATCAGCGGCACGGGCACGCTGCAGCAGGCTCGGCGCGGGCACGACGACGCTCACCGGCACGAACACCTACAGCGGGACGACGACGATCAGCGCGGGCACGCTGCAGGTCGGCAACGGCGGCACGACGGGCACGCTCGGCACGCGGCGCGGTGACCAACAACGCGACGCTGACGTTCAACCGGAGCAATGCGCTCACGGTCGCCAACACGATCAGCGGCGCGGGCACGATCGTGCAGGCAGGCACCGGTGCGACCACGCTCTCCGGCGTGGTCGGCGCCGGCGCGGTGACCCTGACCGGCGGATCGCTCTTCGTGAACGGCACGATGACGGCGCCGGCGATCGCGATGGCGGCCGGGACGTCGCTCGGCGGCAGCGGCAGCATCAGCGGGACGGCCACGGTAGTGTCGGGCGCGACGCTCGCCGCCGGCCCGAGCGGCATTGCGAGCGTCGGACAACTGACGCTTGGCGGACTCGCGCTGAACGCCGGATCGACACTGGCCTTCGACCTCGGCCAGCCGAACGTGGTTGGCGGCCCGTTGAACGACCTCGTCGTCGTCAACGGCAACCTGACGCTCGGTGGCTCGACGCTGCACATCACCGATGCGGGCACCTTTGCGAGCACCCCGGGCAGCTATCGGTTGATCAACTACACCGGCACGCTGACCGGCAGCGCGAGCAATATCACGCTCGGCGCGACGCCCGGTTACGCGCCGGGCGAGGTGATCGTCCAGACGGTGGTGAACGGGCAGGTCAACCTGATCACGACGCCGGCCGGCGTCGCCACGCAGTTCTGGGACGGGCCCGGCACGATCGGCGACAGCGTGATCGCGGGAGGCACGGGCACGTGGAACAACGCGCTCGCCAACTGGACGAACGTCAACGGGTCGATCAACCAGGCGTGGATCTCGGGCTTTGGCATCCTGGGCGGCGCGGCGGGCACGGTGACGCTGGGTGCGCCGGTGAGCGCGGCGGGGTTTCAGTTCACGACCGACGGGTATGTGGTCAACGGCGGCGGCAACACCCTGACGCTGGCCGGTCTGCAGGGCGGGCCGTCTCTGATTCGCACGGACGCCGGCGTGACGGCGACGATCAACGCGCCGCTCGCGGGCTCGAACGGACTGCGCAAGGCCGATCCTGGCACGCTGATTCTGACAGGCGCGAACACCTACACGGGCGGGACGACGATTGACGGCGGCACGCTTCAAATCGGCGCCGGTGCCGCGAGCGGCACGCTCGGTGGAGGTGCCGTGATCGATCACGGCGTCATCGCATTCAACCGGAGCGATGCCATCACGGTCAGCAACGACATCTCGGGGACCGGTGGTCTGGTGAAGCTCGGCGGAGCCACGACCACACTGACGGGCACCAATACGTACAGCGGGACGACGACGATCAGCGCGGGCACGCTGGAGATCGGGAACGGCGGCGCGACCGGCACGCTCGGGACCGGGTCCGTCATCAACCACGGGACGCTCGCGTTCAACCGGAACAACGCCCTCACGGTCGCGGCGGCCATTGGCGGTACAGGCGCGGTCACGCAGGCCGGCACGGGGACGTCGACCCTCACGGGCGCCAACACGTACAGCGGGACGACGACGATCGCGGCGGGCACGCTGCAGATTGGCGACGGCGGCACCACGGGCACGCTCGGCACCGGCGCGGTCACGAACAACGGCACGGTGCGCTTCAACCGCACCGATGCGATCACGGTGAACAACGCGATCGGCGGCGCCGGCGCGATCGTCCAGGCGGGTTCTGGAACGACGACATTGAGCGGCATCGCGGCCGCGGGCGCCGTGAGCGTGACGGGGGGCACGCTGATCGTGAACGGCCCGCTCACCGCGCCCACCGTGAGAGTACGGCGGCCGGCGTCACCCTCGGCGGCTCGGGCAGCGTCACCGGGACCGCGACGATCGCCTCGGGAGCGACGCTCGCGCCCGGTGCCGGCCCGGGCACGTTGACGCTCGGTGGCCTGGTACTCGCGCCGGGATCGTCGCTCGCCTACGATCTCGGCACGCCAAACGCGATCGGCGGCGCGCAGAACGATCTGATCGTCGTCAATGGAAATCTGACGCTGGGCGGGTCGACGCTCGACATCACCGACTCGGGTTCATTCGCGACTACTCCGGGCGGCTATCGCCTGATCAGTTACTCGGGCACGCTCACCGGCGGCGCGAGCGACATCATCCTTGGCGTGACGCCTGGCTACGCGCCGGGCGACGTGGTCGTCCAGACCGCGGTGGCCGGGCAGGTGAATCTCATCACGACGCTGAGCGGGCTGGCGACCCAGTTCTGGGATGGCACGGCTCCCGCCGGCGACGGCGCAATCGCCGGCGGGTCGGGGACCTGGAACAACGCGTCGCCCAATTGGACCAACGCTGCCGGCACGATCAACCAGGCCTGGATTCCCGGCTTCGGCATTCTTCAGGCAACGGGCGGCACGGTCACCCTGAGCGAGGACGTCACGGCCAGGGGCCTGCAGTTCTCCGCCAATGGCTACGTCGTCGACGGGAGCGGCCACACCGTGAATCTCCAGGGCCTGACCCCGGCACAGGGCGCGCTCATCCGTGTGGATTCTGGCGTCACGGCCACGATCGGGGCGTCGATGGCCGGAGCCGTGGGACTGGAGAAAGCCGATCCCGGCACGCTGATTCTGACGGGCGCGAACACCTACACCGGCGTGACGACGATCACCGCCGGGACGCTGCAGGTGGGCAACGGCGGCACGACGGGGTCGCTCGGTCCGGGCGCGGTGGTCGACAACGGCACGCTGGCGTTCAACCGGAGCGACGTCGTGGCTGTGGCCAACCCGATCGGTGGCGCAGGAGCGCTGACGCAACTCGGGACCGGCACGACGTCGCTGACCGGCGCGAACACGTACACGGGCGCGACGACGATCGCGGCGGGCACGCTGCAGATTGGCAACGGCGGCACGTCGGGCACGCTCGGCACCGGCGCGGTCACGAACAACGGCACGGTGCGCTTCAACCGCAGCGATGCGATCACGGTGAACAACGCGATCGGCGGAACCGGGACGATCGTGCAGGCCGGTCCGGGCGCGACGACCCTGGGCGGGGTGGTGAGCGCGAGCGCGGCGAACGCGACCGCCGGCTCGCTGTTCGTGACCGGGACGCTGACCGCGGCGAACGTGACGGCGACGGGCGCGACGCTCGGCGGCACGGGCACGATCAACGGCACCGCCACGGTCGGCGCCGGCGCGACGTTGTCGGCCGGCGTGCCGGGCGGCTCCGGCGTCGGCGCCCTGACGGTCGGCCGGCTCGTCCTCAACAGTGGATCGACGCTCGCCCTGGATCTCGGCGGTCCCAGCATCGTCGGCGGGCCGAGCAACGATCTCGTGACGGTCACTGGCGATCTCGTCCTGAACGCGACCACGCTGAACGTGACGGACGCGGGCAGTTTCGCCGCCGTGCCTGGCGCCTACCGCCTGATCACGTACGGCGGCACGCTGACCGGGTCGGCGAGCAACGTCACGATGGGGGCGGTGCCCGGTTACGCGCCCGCCGGCGTCGTCGTGCAGACGACGATCGGCGGACAGGTGAACCTGATCACCACGCCGAACGGCCTCGCCACGCAGTTCTGGGACGGATCCGGTGCGGCGAACGACAGCGCGATCGCCGGCGGATCGGGGACCTGGAACAACTCGCTGGGCAACTGGACGAGCGCGACGGGAAGCTTCAACCAGAGCTGGATTCCAGGCCTGTCGATTTTCGCGACGCCCGGCGGAACCGTGACGCTCGGCGAGGATGTCAGCGCACGTGCGCTCCAGTTCACGGGCGACGGCTACGCCATCAATGGCAGCGGGCACGCGATGACGCTCCTGGCGCTCCTGCCGTCGGTCGACGCGCTGGTCCGGGTGGATGGCGGCGTGACCGCCACCATCGCGGCGCCGCTCGGCGGCACGGTCGGGCTGCAGAAGAGCGATCCCGGCACGCTCGTGCTGGCGGCACCGGCCAGCTACAGCGGCGGGACGACGATCGCCGCGGGCACGTTACAGATCGGGAGCGGCGGCGCGACGGGCAGCCTCGTCGGCAACGTGCTGAACCACGGCACGCTCGCCTTCAACCGGTCCGACGCCCTCACGTTTGCCGGCGTGGTCAGCGGAAGTGGCGCGCTCGCGCAGCGTGGAGCCGGCACGACGTCGCTGACCGGCGCGAATACGTATACGGGAATCACGACGATCAGCGCCGGCACGCTGCAGATCGGCGACGGCGGCACGACGGGCACGCTCGGTCCGGGGGCCGTGATCAACAACGGCGCCCTCGTGTTCAATCGCAGCGACGCGATCACGATCGCCAACGCCATCAGCGGCCCCGGCCGCATCGTCCAGGCCGGGCCCGGGGTGACGACCTTGAGCGGCACGGCAGCCGCCGGCGCCACCACCGTCAACGCAGGCGCGCTGTTCGTGACTGGCTCGCTCACGTCGGGGAACGTGTCCGTGAACAGCGGGCTCTTGCGCGTGAACGGCTTGCTCACCGGCAACGTCGTCGTGGCGCCGGGCGCCGAGTTGGGCGGGATGGGCACGATCGCGGGCCACGTGGCCGTGAACGGCGGCGGCACGCTCGCGCCCGGGAATTCGCCCGGCACGCTGACCGTCGGATCGCTGGATCTCGCGCCTGGCTCGATGCTGAACTACGAGCTCGCGACGCCGAACGTGATCGGCGGCGGAGTGAACGACCTCATCGAGATCACCGGCAGCCTGACGCTGGCCGGCACGCTCAACGTGATGGGCCTCCCCGGCTTCGGCCTCGGAACGTATCGCTTGATGAACTACGGCGGGTCGTTCACCGACAACACGCTGCAGTTCGGCACGCTGCCGGCCGGATTCGCCTATCAGATGGGAACCGACGTGCCCGGTCAGGTGAACCTTCTGGTCGCGAGCGCGACGCCCGACCCCGTGCAGTACTGGGATGGCAACCACCTGGCCGGCAACGGCGTCGTCGATGGCGGGTCCGGCGTCTGGTCCGCAAACCCGACCAACTGGACCACTGCCACGGGCTCCATCAACCAGGGCTTCGGCGGGCAGACCGCGGTCTTCGGCGGCGCTCGCGGCACCGTGATGGTGGTCGGCCCCGTGGATTTCTCCGAGATACAGTTCGTCACCGATGGATACGCGATCATGCCGGGCGACGGCGCGTCGCTCAACGCGGCGGCGCCCGCGACGATCGTCGGGCTCGATCGCGGCGTGGTGGCGCTGGTCGGCGTTCCCATCAACGGCGGCGGCGGCCTCCACCTGCAGGGAAGCGGCCGGCTCGTGTTGAGCGCGAGCAACGGCTACACCGGCGGCACCACCATCGGCACCGGCGCCACGCTGCAGGTGGGCAACGGCGACGCGGCGGGCAGCATTACCGGCGACGTGACGAACGACGGCACGCTGGCCTTCAATCGATCCGGCACGATCACGATCGGCGGCCGGATTTCCGGCAGCGGCCGCCTCGAGCAGTACGGATCGGGCCTGGTGGTGCTCACCGGGCCGAACAGCTATACCGGCGGAACGAGCATCGCCTCGGGCGGACTGCAGATCGGCGATTGCGGGACCAGCGGATCGATCGCCGGCGACGTGCGCGACGAGAGCCTGCTCATCTTCAGCCGCTCCGACCATCAGACGTTCGGCGGCGCCATCTCCGGCAGGGGCGCCGTGATCAAGAACTGTGGGAACACGCTCGTCCTGACCGGAGCGAACACGTACGCGGGCGGGACGTTGATCAACGCGGGCACGCTGCAGGGCGACACGCGAAGTCTCCAGGGCGACATCATCGACAACGCCGCGCTCGTGTTCGACCAGCGAACCGCGGGCACGTTCCTCGGCACGCTCTTCGGGACGGGTACGTTGGCCAAGGCGGGTGATGGCGCCCTGCTGCTGAATGGTCACCATGGTCTGACGGGCCTGACGACCGTGCAGACCGGAACGCTTGCGCTCGACGGCACGCTGCCTGGAGCGGTCATGGTGGCGAAGGGCGGAACGTTCGACGCGAACGGCGCGATTGGCGGCGCGCTGAACGTGGACGGCCGCGTGTCGGTTCGAACGCCAGCCGATGGCGGCTTCGGTCTGCTCGGCGTCGTCGGTGGCATCGCGCTGCGCCAGGGGTCGGAGGTTGTCATCGGCGTCAACGCGTCCGGCGCCAGCTCGGCGCTGGTGTCGAACGGCCACGCGACGATGGCCGGATCCGTCCTGACCGTCGCGCCGCAGCCGGGTGAGTACGGCCGCGTGACGAACTATGCGATTCTGCACGCCGCCGGCGGCGTGTCGGGAACGGCGACGGCCGCGAGCACGACGGCCGGACTCGCGCCGTTCCTTTCGCAGAACAGCACGACGCTGTTCCTCACCGTCTTGAACAAGGCCCTGCCTCTGCAACAGCAGGCGGTCAGCGAGAACGGCCTCGCCGTCGGCGGCAGCCTCGATCGGATCAAGGCCGCGTCGACCGGAGATCTCGCCCACGTCGTCAACCAGATGACGGCGCTCGACGACGCCTCGCTCGGACACGCTCTGGACCAGGTGTCGGGCGAGATTCATGCCTCGGCGAATCTGCTGGCGGCAATCGACGGCGACTCGGTCACCGACATCGTCCGCACGCAGATTTCCGATCGCTTCGGCACGCGTCAGGAGCTCGTGGGCACCGTCGCGCGATCGTCGAGCGCGCTGTGGGGAACACGGACGCGTCGCGGCTGGTTCCGGCTCGTTGGTGAGTTCGCCGCGTTCGATGCAGCCGGCTCGAGGAGCGGCGGGCAGGGACGGCGGGCCGCGCACGGCGCCGAGGCGACGGTGCAGGGGCTGACGGCGGGTTTCGACTGGACTCTGGGGAAGAACTGGCTCGCCGGTCTGGGCGGAAGCTACAGCCACGGCCGCATGACCGTCGAAGGGATCGACGAGCGGACGTCCTTCGACGCCCCGCGCGCGATTGGATACGTCGGGTACGCGCACCCGCGGTGGGCGATCGACGCGGGAGTGAGCGTCGCCCACGTCTCGTACGACATCACGCGGAAGTTCAGCTTCACGGCGCTCGGGCCCGCCGGGGGACCGCTGTTCGGCGAGGGGATCGCTCGTGAGGCCACGAGCTCGCCGTCGGGACCGGCGACCGACGTCTGGGTGGAGCCGCGGCTGCTGCTCAGGCTCGGGTCGTGGGACGTGCGGCCGACGCTTGGCCTCCGGCCATCGTGGTACCACCTCCGCAGCTTCTCGGAGTCGGGCGCCGAGTCGCTCTCGCTCCGCGGGCCGTCGCAGACGATCACGTCGGTGCAGGCGGACGCCGGCGCGCGGGTGTCACGCGCGATTGGGACGGTCCGGCCGTTCGGCGCCGGCCTCTACCGCCGCCAGCTCACCGACGGCCGGACGGCTGCGATGCTGCAGGTGGGCGATCAGCCGGCAGGGCGCTACGAAGTGGATGGCCTCCGACTGGTCCGCGATGAGATAGTGGGGCAGGCCGGCCTGCTGTTCCTGAGGGCGAACGTCGGGCTGTCGCTGATCTACGAGGTGCACGGCTCGCGGGATCAGCTCCGGCAGGCGCTCCAGTTCGTGCTGAGGTACTAGTGTCCCGACTCAGAATATGTCCATGAACCGCATTCGAGCCACCGCGGGGCGTCGTGCCGGCCGCGCGGCGTTCGTTCTCGTGGCGTTGGTCGCTGCCATGTCGAGTCCCGCCGCCCAGCCGGCTCAGACGCTGCCGGGCGGCGCGAGTCAAGTGGTCGAAACGCACGGCGACTGGCGTGTGAGCTGCGCGCAGCAGAACAACCAGAGGATCTGTTCGTTCTCGCAGCAGCTCATCGACAAGGACAGCCGCCAGCTCGTCCTCGGGATCGAGCTGCGGGCGAACGCGACCGACAAGGCCGAGGGCACCATGGTGATGCCGTTCGGGCTGGCCGTGGACCAGGCGGTCACTCTCCAGATTGACGACAGCGCGTCGCCTCTGCCGCTGCGCTTCAAGACCTGCGTGCCCGTCGGCTGTCTCGTGACCCTCAACTTCGATGCACCGACGGTGGCCGCGCTGAAGAAGGGCACCGTCCTCACCATCAAAGCCACGGCCGCGGAAAACGGTCACGACACGTCCTTCAAACTGTCGCTCAAGGGATTCGCCAGCGCCCTCGAGCGGACCGCTGCGCTCATCAAGTAGTGGATCGCGCGAGCACGAGGTATCGCCCATGACGTCATCGAGATCGATTCGGATTGCGATCGTGTTCCTGCTGTTCGTCTGCGCTGCAGATCGCACGCCCGCGCAGCAGCCTCAGCCGACCACTCAGAAACCGCCGGCCGTCGTCGTGCCGCCGGGGAAGCCGACGGTGCTTCTCTGGCCCAACGGCGCGCCCGGCTTCGAGGCGCGCAAGGACGAGCCCGAACGCATTGACGGCGAGACCGTCGTCAACATCCACAACCCGTCGATCATCGTGTTCCTGCCGCGCAAGGAGATCGCGACCGGCGTCGGTCTGATCGTCGCGCCAGGCGGCGGGCACAACAGCCTGTGGATCATGCACGAGGGCTTCAACCCGGCGCAGGCGCTGGCCGAGAAGGGCATCGCCGCGTTCGTGCTGAAGAACCGGCTGCAGAGCTCGGGCTACAAGTTCGACGTCGAAGGGCTCGCCGACATGCAGCGCGCGATTCGCGTCGTGCGCAGCCGCGCCGCGGAGTGGGGCGTCGATCCGAACAAAGTCGGCGCGTCAGGATTCTCGGCGGGTGGAGAGCTCGCACAGCTCGTCGCGCTCCGCCACGACCTCGGCACGCCCGATGCGGCCGATCCGGTCGATCGATTCAGCTCCCGTCCGGATTTCCAGGTGCTGATCTACCCCGGCAAGAGTCATCTCATCCAACCCGTCGCCGGCTCACCGCCCGCGTTCATGGCCGCCGGATACGACGACCGCCCCGACATCTCCACCGGCCTCGCGGAAGCCTATCTTCGTTTCAAGAAGGCCGGCGTCCAGGCCGAGCTGCACATGTACGCGAAAGTCGGCCACGGCTTCGGCCTCCGCCCGGAACGCCCGTGGCAGTCGCACATGGAATGGCCAGTGCAGCTCGTGTCGTTCCTGCGGCAGATTGGGATGCTGAAGTAGGGCGCAACTTACAAGAGCCATAAAGTACCGGGGGACAAGAGGCCTGAAGTACCGGGGGACAAGGGCCATAAAGTACAGGGGGGACAAAGGGCCCTGAAGTACGGGGCTGGACTAGAATGTGTCCCTTTCCGATGTCCAGTGAACGCGGCGAAGTGACGGTCCTGCTCGACGCCCTCCGGGGCGGTGAGCAGGATGCCGAGGCGCGCCTGCTCACGCTGGTCTACGCCGAGCTCAAGCGGCTGGCCAGTCGGTACCTGCGGAAAGAGCGGCCCGATCACACCCTCCAGGCGACCGATCTCGTGCACGAGGCCTACCTGAGAATGGTCGAGGCGGAGTCGCGGTTGCAGAACCGCGCGCACTTCTTCGGCGTCGCGGCTCAGGCGATGCGGCGTGTGCTGATCGATCACGCGCGGGCGCACCGGTCCCAGAAGCGAGGCGACGGCCGGATCAAGGTGTCGTTCGACGAAGCGCTCCTCTTGTCTGCGGCTGAATCCGATGAGCTGGTCGAGCTCGATGAGGCGCTCGAAGAAACTGAGCCTCATCGATCCGCGTCAGGGCCGGATCGTCGAGCTCCGGTTTTTCGCCGGTCTCTCGATCGACGAGACGGCAGAAGCGCTCGGTTGTGCGGCTCGCACGGTCAACCGCGAGTGGCGTATGGCGCAGGCCTGGCTGAGACGCGAGCTCGCCGCCGACAAGCCCGCCTGAACCCATGAACCAGGACCGCTGGGAACGCACGAAGGCCATTTTCACGTCAGCCCTCGATCTGGATCCGGCGGCCCGCGAGCCGTTCGTTCGCGAGGCCGCGGCCGGCGACCAGGACCTCTGTCGCGAAGTCCTGTCGCTGCTGGCCGCCGACTCAGAGCAGACGCTGCTCCGTAACCCCGTCTTCGCCTCACGGGGCCTCGCGGATTTGCCGACGCAGGCCGCGACGGGAAACCGTGGCGCGGAGACACGGGCGCCGTTCGAGGCGATGCTCGATCGCCCGCTCGCCTCGTCCGAGCGCGTCGGGCGCTACCGTCTGCTCGAGATCATCGGCCGCGGCGGGATGGGCGTCGTCTATCGGGCGTTCGACGAAACACGCGGCCGGCGACGTTGCCCTGAAGGCGCTTCACCGCATGAGCCCGGGCAACCTGCTTCGATTCAAGCAGGAGTTCCGGAGCTTTGCGCAGTTGACGCATCCTCATCTCGTCACGCTCTACGAGATGCTGTCGAACGGTCAGTTCTGGTGCTTCACGATGGAGCTCCTGAGCGGCAGGACCTTCGGGCAGCATGTCGGTGAGGAGGCCGCCCGAACGCGACCGGATCGAAGCGAACGCGCTGCACATCTGCGACAGGCCTTTGCTCAACTGGCAAGCGGCGTCGCGGCGCTGCATGCGGCCGACAAACTGCACCGGGACCTCAAGCCGAACAACGTGCTGGTCACTCCAGAAGGCCGCGTGGTGCTCGTGGATTTCGGCCTGGGCGTCGAGCTCGATCACGCCGGCGTGTACGAGACGACGCAGGATCAGCGGGTCGGGTTCGGTTGGGTACATGTCTCCCGAGCAGGCCGGCGGCGAGCCGGTGTCGGTGGCGAGCGATTGGTACAGCGTCGGGGTCATGCTCTATGAGGCGCTGACCGGACGCCTGCCTTTCACCGGGTCGATCCTCGACGTGCTTGCGGCGAAGCGCGACCGCGACCCGTGCCGCCCTCGTCCATCGCGGCACATGTTCCGGCCGATCTGGATGCGCTCTGCATCGAGCTCCTGCACCGCGACCCCGACCCGCCGGCCTTCAGAGTCGGACGTGCTCCGGCGACTGAGCCGAATAGACCTGCCGCCGAAAGCTCACCGTAAGACACGCGCCGGCGACACCTTCGTCGGTCGTGCCCGCGAGCTCGCCGCGCTGCGTGACGCCTATCTGACGATGCGACGCGGGCAGCCGGTGGTGGCGTACGTGCAAGGCCAATCCGGCGCCGGCAAGACGGCACTCGCCCAGCGGTTCCTCAGCGACGTCGCGCGCGACCCTGACGTCCTCGTCCTCACGGGCCGGTGTTACGAGCAGGAATCGGTCCCGTTCAAAGCCCTCGACAGCCTGCTCGATTCACTGGTGCGCCATCTGCGGCGGCTCGGTCCGCTGGACATGCAGGCGCTGATGCCGCGCGACATCCGCGCGCTGGCGCGGGTGTTTCCCGTGCTGTGGCAGGTGGCTGCCGTGGTCGACGCGCCGGTCGTCACTGCCGGGCTGACCGATCCGCACGAACTGCGGCGCCGCGCCGCGATCGCGCTGCGTGAGCTGCTCGCGCGGCTGGGCGACCGATGTCCATTGGTCTTGTTCATCGACGATTTGCAGTGGGGCGACATGGACAGCGCGAGTCTGCTGTCCGACATCCTGGCGCCGCCCGATCCGCCGGTGTTGCTCGTGATCGGGTGCTATCGAAGCGAGCAGGCTGATGCCAGCCCGTTCCTCGAGTATCTCCGTCAATCGCGGGCGCGCGCGCCCGTGCAGAACGACGAACGCGAGATCGTCGTCAGCGAGCTCGATGTTCCCGACACACGCGAGCTGACGTCCCGGCTGCTGCAGGAAAGGGACCTGTCCCGAGCGGAGTCGAGGACCGATCGGACGGCCTCCTGGACATCATCGCGCGGGAGTCCGCGGGCCGGCCGTTTCTGGTGTACGAGCTGATCGAGCACGTCGACGCCACGGCAGATCGTCTCGATCTGGGTGAGACGTTGAGGCTCGAGGACGTGCTGTGGCAGCGAATTGCGCAGCTGCCGGAGGACGTGCGCCCGTTGCTCGAGATCGTAGCCGTCGCCGGCCGTCCCATTCGAATAGTCGACGCCTGCCGCGCCGCCGGCCTGACGAGCGATGTCCGGGCCATGCTGCCCGCGCTGCGGGCCGGCCGGCTGATCCGCACGGCCACGGCCGGAAGTCACGAGTCGATCGAGCTCTACCACGACCGCGTACGCGAGGCCGTGATCGCCCATCTGCCGCCGTCGAGTCGACAGCAGCGCCATCGCCAGCTCGCGGACGTCTACATTGCCTCAGGCGAGGCCGACGCAGAACTGCTGGCCCTGCACCTCGATGGGGCTGGCGACCCCGAAGCGGCCGCCCCGAAGTACGCGCAAGCCGCCGCCGCCGCGGCCGAGACGCTGGCGTTCGATCACGCGGCCTCGCTCTACCGGCGCGCGCTGGCGTCGCAAGTCCTGGGACGAACCCGATCGCTGCATGCTCGGCATGCAGTTGGGAGACGCGCTCGTGAACGCCGGACGCGGCGAGCAGGCGGCCGGCGCGTATATCGCCGCCGTGCCCGAGGCCGATCCGGCCATCGGTCTGGAGATGCGACGTCGCGCTGCGTTGGCGCTGCTCACGAGCGGCCATGTCGACGAAGGGCTGGCGTGTTTCAGGCCCGTGCTCGAGTCGGTCGGCATCAGGCTGGCCGGCGCGCCGTGGCGGGCGTTGCTATCGCTGTTGATGCGGCGGTTGCAGCTCTGGGTGAGAGGGACCGATTTCGTCGAGCGCCCGGAAGCGGCGATCGACGCCCGTGCGGTGCGGCAAATCGACGTCGGGTGGTCCGCCGTCATCGGCCTCAGCGTGATCGATCCGATTCGTGGCGCCGAGTTCCAGACGCGGAACCTGCTGCTCGCGCTGCGCGCCGGCGAGCCGTTCCGCGTGTGCCGTGCGTTGGCCGTGGTGGCGGCGCACCTGTCGAGCTCGGGCGCGACGGGCCGTGCGGCGAAGTTTCTTGCGCAGGCCGATCGGCTCGCCGCAAGACTGGGCCGTCCCTATACGACGGCAATGGTAGAGCTGGCGCGCGGAGCAGTGGCCTATTTTGGCGGCCACTGGAGTGAAGCCGTCCCGCCGCTGAGAAGCGCCGAGACGACGTTTCGAGAGCAGTGCCGAGGCGCCACGTGGGAGGTGGATACGGCGACGGCATTCTCGCTGTGGAGCCTGGCCAAGATGGGGGAGATTGCCGAGCTCACACGCGTGTGTCCCGGCCTGCTCAGGCACGCGCACGAGCGCGGGGACTTGTACGCCGCGACCAACCTGAGCACCCAGATCATGCCCATGGTGCGACTCGCGGCGGACGATCCGGACGGAACGCGAGCGGAGCTGACCGAGGCCATCAGTCGCTGGTCGCGGAGCGGATACTACGTTCAGCACCATGATGCGCTCCTCGGCGTCGTGCCGTTGGAGCTCTACTGCGGGCGCGCGTCCGCCGCCTGGGACCACATCCAGGCAGGGTGGGCAGCGTTCAACCGATCGATGCTCAGCCGGGTCCAGGAGATGCGCATCGAGATGCTTCAACTGCGCGCATCCAGTGCGTTGGCCATGGCGGCGGCCTCGCCGCGGTCCGGTGAGTTTCTCGGGATCGCCGGCCGCGACGCCCGCCGCCTGCGACGAGAGGGCCTGCCGTGGACCATCGCACTTTCGGATTGCATCGTGGGCGCCATTGCGTTCCTGAACGGCGATCGGGCGGAGGCGCGCGCGCGACTCGCTGCGGCCGTGTCGGGGTTCGACGCCGTCGATGCGCACCTGCATGCCGCGGCAACGCGCCGGCGGCTCGCCGATCTCGTCGGCGGCGACGAAGGCGCCGAAATCGAAGCGGGCCTCCGACGCGTGGTTCAGTGCACAGGGCATCAAGGTTCCCGGCCGTCTCGCCGACGCCTACGCGCCGGCGGGCGCGCGAGAGGTCTGAATCAGGGAGGTCGATGGTGTTCGCGAGGACAGCGCTCGTTTGCGCAGTCGCCGCTCTCAGCACGGCGTGCAGCGTCGCAATGGCGATCGCGCTGAAGAAAGCCGCGCCGGACCATGGCGACGAGATCGTGGTCGCTCGCTATGTCGTCGAGGCCTCTTCCGAATCCGTGGAAGCCGGCATCGCTCATCGCCGGCGCAAGCCGCGTCGACATCACCCCGCCACCGGGATTTCCAACGGGCGGCCATGGTCCCGCCGGTTCGGTCGCGCGCGGGACGCTCACCCGGCTGTTTGCTCGCGCGTTCTTCTTCGCCGATACGGACGGGAACGCGCTGGTGCTGGTGTCGTGCGAGTTGTTCGCGATTCCGGGAGGGCTGTCGGCGAGCGTTGCCCGCAACGTCGCTCTCAAGTGGGCCAAAGCAGGGCATCGTCCTGCCTCCGGAGGCGATCGTCATTGCGGCGACCCATACCCATCAGTCGCCGGGCAACTACCTGACCGCCCAGACGTATAACGCATTTGCCTCCAACTATCCGGGGTTCAGTCCGGCGCTGTTCGACTTTCTCGTCGAGCGGGTCTCGTCTGCCGTGGACAAGGCGATCGAAAACGCCTTACCGAACGGCGCCGCGACCCTGACGATCCGGTCCGCACGCATCGAGCCGTGGTTGCAACTGAATCGATCGCCCCGAACGTTTCTGCTGAATGCGGACGCGCAGGCGATGATGGACGACCTCAACCCGGCGCGGGCGGACGATCCGATGTGCCAGCCCGGCTCTGAACGAGGCGAAGCCAGAGGCGACTGGGATCTGCTCGGCTGTCCACGGCTGCGTGCCGTGGATCGGACGATGACGATCGTGGAAGTCGCCCGTGGGAGCGAGACCGTCGGGCTGCTGGTGTTTTTCGCTCTGCATCCGACCGTGCTCGACCATGGTGCGTCGCTCTACAGCAGCGATGCGCTGGGACTCGCGACACGATCAGTGGAAACATCATGGTCGCCCCAGCAGCCGCGCGAGCCCGTGGTGGGGTTCTTCAACGGCGCCGAGGGCGATGTCGTGGCCCGGCGCGGGTGGCGAGACGCACGCGAAGTTCACTCAGTGGCCGCGAAACTGTCGGCGGAGATGCTTCGCATTGGACGAGTGAAAGGCACACCAATCGGAGGAACGATCGCCGTCAGGCGGGAGATTGCGGGTTCGGAGGCCACCTGCGCTCCAGGGATTTCGTTGGCGAGCAGGCCTATGGTCGGTGCGCCTGCACTGGGTGGCGGCGAGGATGACCGCACGGCAGCGCACCGCCTCGGGTGGGTCGAGGGGATTCGGGATGTCGCGCGAAACGGTCACGGCGTCAAACACCCGGCGCTCGATCCGCAACTCATTCGCACGGTGCCGATCACCGAGAAGCTGGCGCCGAAATGGACGTTTCCTGCGCGCCTGCCTGTGACCGTGGTCCGGCTCGGGTCGTTCACGCTCGGTGCGCTGCCGGTAGAAGTGAGCACGGCGACCGGGGTGCGCATCCGGCGGGCGATGGACGCCGCGGGGGCACAAGGCCGAGTGGAGCTCGTCGGAATGGCCGACGAGTATGCCGGGTACGTCGCCACGCCGGAGGAGTACGCGGCCCAGGATTACATGGGCGCCTCCACGTTGTGGGGCCCGAACCAGGGACCGTTCATGGCGTGCCTGTCAGTCAAGGCGTTGAACGACGGTCGCCATCGACGCATAAGGAAACGCCGGTGCCGGAACAGCGATTCGATCCGGGAGAGGACGGCGACGATCTGGACCCCAAGGTGCTGTTCGGTCCGGCCGCCGTCTACGAGCGTCGCTCCGCGCCCGATGAAGAGCTGGAACACGTCCTGCTGACACGCGATCACGTGCCGGCCAGATACCTGCCGTACTTCGAATGGACGGAAGCGCCGGCGAACGCGAGCGAGGAGTTCAAGTTCACGGCACGGCGCCAGGTTCGCGTCACTCGAGTGTCCGACGGCAGGAGCTGGCAGGACGACCGCGGAGAATTCGCGGTCGTGCTCCGGGAGGCGCCCCAACGGCGAACCTTCCAGTGGTCGGCAATCTGGTTGGGGCCGATCCTCGGCACCCTGCCGGCGACCGATCGCTTCCAATTCCACATCACGGTGCCCCAACGCCGGCGGGGGCACGGTCACGGTCTCTTCGTGTCCCTTCTCTGTAGACGAGACGTCGCTCCGGTCTCCGTCCTCCGATTCCGCCCTGTTAGTGGTCAGACCGGGGTCAGACCGGGGTCGGACCGGGGTCGGACCGGGTCTGACCCCGGTCTGACCCCACGGCTGGCGCAATCCCGGCGCCGTTTGCGCATGAGGGGGGTGAGAGAGGGTTCAACCCGAACCCTACAACGGAGGGACTCCCATGCGACTCCCCATTCACTCGAGCGTTCTATCAGCCGGTCTCTTTGCCTGTGCGCTGACGTCAGCGCCCGCGTTCGCGCAGAACTGGAGCTTCGACGCCCGGCGCATCGCCATTGGCGGCGTCGGATCCACCAGCAACGTCGCCCTGGACATCGTTGACGAGCAGCGGCCGTACAAGGCGCTCGTGCTGCCGTTCGGGCTCTTCCAGATCCTGCCGAACCTCCCCAAGCTCGATCCCACGAAGCGACGAGTTCGACCTCGTGCGCGCCATCGAGTACGCCGCCAGCCCGATTCACTTCATCATCGGGCGCGACGACACGAACACCGCGTCGGCGTTCATCACCGACCTGCGCAACGGCGAGCTCAGCCGGGATCTGAACGACGTACCGCGGCTTCTCGCCGGCCACCAGCGTGTCCGCCGAGGGGCTCGCGTCACCGAACTGGGGCCATACGTTCAAGATCCGGAAGCGCGACAACGGCGCGTTTCAGGGCATCTACGCGGGCGGCGGGATCTACTTTTCGATGAACACGGCGGCGGACGATCGATCCCGAGCTCGCGGCAGGTGTTCGCGAGCCCGACGCCGGTGTACGTCCCGAACACCAGCTTCTACATGTCGAACGACACCGAGAGCCAGTTCGGCATGGCCATCACCGGCGGATATCGCGGCCGCTTCGCCTGGGCCGGCGCCGGCACCGGCGGCAGCGAGTGGCGCGGGCGGAGGCAATCAGGCGCTCGAGGGCCTGTACGTCGGCGCCAACGTCCACTATCTCCGCGGGTTCAACTACGAACACTTCCAGCCTGCCGCCAGGCTCGACACCAATGCCCAGGGGCTCCTGGTCGTGAATCCCGCCCTGGGCCTGCCCGTCACGATTACTCGCACCACGTCAGGCAGCGGAACGGGCATCGCGGTCGACGTCGGCGCGGCGGCGATCGTCGGCCGGTTGGAGGTCGGGTTGGGCGTCAACGGCATCGGGAACCGGATGGACTGGACCGGCGCCGAGCGAACGAGCTACGTGCTCGACAGCCTGTTCTCCGGCGGTGAGTTCAATGACCTTCCGGCGGTTCCGGTGGGTGACGTCCGCGTCGAGCTGCCGATGGACATCCGCGGCAACGCCTCGTACGACGCCGGACCGTGGATGGCCATCACGGAGTTCGGGCACGGATACAACGGCACCTCGGTGCGGCTCGGCTACGAGCAGCGGATGGGCCGCGTCCAGCTTCGCGGCGGCGCCCGCTACATCAAGGAGCGCTGGGAGCCGACCGGCGGCGCCGGCTACAACCTCACCGATCACTTCGGCGTCGATGTCGGCCTGTTCAGCACGAGCGCCAATCTCGAACGCAAGCGTCACATGGCCATCGCGGTGTCACTGCGATTCATGGCGAGGCAGCCGTAGGGCACGCTTGCAAACGTCCGTTCGCGGGCCTGGGCACTGGGCACTCGGCACTGGCACTGGCACTGCGCACGACGTGCCCAGTGCCGCGTCACTGGGTTCTTGGACGTCGTGCTTCGATAGGGAGAGCAATCCAGATATCGCCTTCGGTGCCCGTCTCCGTGTACGTGATCCATCGCCCGTCACGAGAGACGCCGACCGAGCGGCCGACCGCGTAGCCGCGCACGGACAGCAGGCGCCGCATCTCGCCGTGCGCGGCATCGACGATCGACAGGCCGCGAGCTGTCACGCACGAGGAGCCGGCGGCTGTCGCCGAGCCACACGGGCAACATCCACGTGCCATCGACGACGACATTCGGCACGCGTTCGAACTTCTTCGAGGCGAGCACGTAGACGGCGAGGCCTTGCGCAACGCCGTCGTTTCGCCGCAGCGATGCCGGCGATCCGCGTGCCGTCAGGCGACCACGAGAACGGCCAGAAATCGAGGCTGCCGTCGAAGGGGGGTTCGGGCGCCGTGGGCGGCAGCGCCTTCGCCTGCGCGGGGATGATGTACCAGCCCCTCGAGTTCACTCCGGAGAACGCGATGCGGGAACCGTCAGGGGCCCACGCCGAGAAATTGGCGGCGCGGGCAAAGGCCGTGACCTGCTCGAGCCCGCTGCCATCGGCCTGGACTCGCCAGAGTTCGTAGGTGCCGGTCCGATCCGAATAAAACGCGATCTGCTTTCCGTCGGGAGACCAGGTCGGCCCTCGATCGCGGAACGTGTCGTCCGTCAGCCGCCGGTACTGCGTGCCGTCGGTGCGCGCGACGAAGAGATCTTCCTGCGTGCCGGATTCGTTGAACACGACCCATTGGCCGTCGGGCGAGATCTCGTGGTCGCGAATCGGCCGCGTGCTCTTGAGGATGGGGACCGGCGCGCCGGCGAGTGCCTCGCGGCGGGCATCGAGCTCCACGCGAAGCAGCGTGGATCGCCAGTCGAGGCTCGCGTACGCCATCGTCGAGCCGTCGCGCGACAGGCTGAAGCCTCCGCTCCAGATCGAGGGCGTCGTGATCTGCTGCGGCTCACCGGTCACCGGCCGGAGCGCTCGTCGATCGCCACGCGCCACAGGTTCATCGTCCCGCCGCGATTGCTGGAGAAATACAGGTGCGCGCCGTCGGGCGACCAGGTCGGGCTCCAGTCGAGCGCCGTGTCGTCGGTGACCGTCACGCCTTCGCGCGTGACGTCGGATCCGTCCGCCGCGAACGTCCAGATATCGCGCTGGCCGCCGGCGCCGCGCAGGCCCCACACCGCGATGCGCCAGCCATGCGGCGACCAGCTCGGTTGCAGTCCTTCGTAGGCCGTCGCGATGTCGCGCCGCTGTCCGGACTTCACGTCCACCGCCCACACTCCGTGGACGGTGCGCGCCGCGGTCGGTCGGCGAGAAGAAGGTGCCGGCGCTGACGACGATCTCGGTGCCGTCGGGCGACCAGCTCGGCGAGTAGCCGGAGTCGGTGAGCCGCCGCACCGACTCACCGGTCGAGCTCATCACGAAGATGCCGCCGCCGTCGCGATCCGATCGAAACGCGATGCGCTCGCCGTCGGGCGACCACGCCGGCTGGTAGTCGGCCGCCGGCGAATCGCCGGTGAGCAGCACCGGCGTCCGTCCGCCGACGCGGATGAGGTACAGCTCGGGGCGCCCGGACGCGTCGCTGCTGTACACGACGGTCTTGCCATCCGGGCTCAGGCGTCGGCGCCGGTCTCGACGCCTGGCGTGTCCGTGACCTGCCTGAAGCCGATCGCCTGCGCGACGGGCGGAGGTGGGCGCCGGCGAGGCGAAGTAGCGGCCCGCGGCGAACGCGAACGCCGCAGCGCTACCGCCGCCGCGCCGCCGATCCACGTGGCGAGGCGCGATCGATCGGCGGGGAAGCGGCGCCGGACTCGCGGCCGCCGCCGTGCGGCCGGAGGCCGGCGAGGCCCCGCCGCTCTGCGCGCGCAAGACGAACGCGAGGTCGCGGGCGGACTGAAAGCGATCTTCGGGCCGCTTCTCGAGGCAGTGCCGCACGACCGGCTCGAGCGCCGCCGGAATCACGGTCGTGTCGCCCGTGAGATCCAGCGGCTCCTCGCGGAGGATCGCCGTCATCGTCTCGGCAGCCGTCTCGCCGTGAAAGGCGCGCCGGCCGCTCACCATCTCGAACAGCACGCAGCCCATCGAGAAGATGTCGGAGCGCTGATCGGCCGGCCGGCCCCGCACTTGCTCGGGCGACATGTAGCCGACTGTGCCGAGGACCGTTCCGGGATCGGTGTGCCGCAGTGCCGTCGGGGAGTCCGCACTCTCGACCGGTCGGAAGACCCCGGACCGAGGGACTTCGCGAGGCCGAAGTCCAGAATCTTCACGCGTCCATCTGCGCAGACGAAGACGTTTTCCGGTTTCAGATCGCGATGCGCGATGCCCTGCCCGTGCGCGGCCGACAGGCCGTCGGCGATCTGGACGCCGATGTCGATCGCTTTTCGCACGGGCAGCGGCTCGCCCGTGAGGCGCTGCCGCAACGTCTCGCCGACGAGCAGTTCCGTGACAATAAACTGCGCCGCTTGCCCTGAGCCTCCCGAAGGGTCATGGACGCCGAAGTCGTGAATCGCGAGGATATTCGGATGGGACAGCGACGCGACCGCTTTCGCTTCGCGCTCGAACCGCGCGCGCGCCTCGATATCGGTGGAGAGGTGCGGCGGCAGGACCTTGACGGCGACGTCGCGGCCGAGCCTGGCGTCGCGGGCGCGATAGACGGCGCCCATGCCCCCTTCCCCGAGGAGGGAGATGATTTCGTACGCGCCGAAACGAGTGCCGCTGGGGAGCTGCATGCGCGAGAAGTGTATCTTTTCTTGGGCTTCCTTGGGCGCGAGGCCTGGGCGACCGCTCTCCAGCGCCATTACCGATTACCCGATTTCAATTACCCATCACGAATTTCCATTACCAATTGCCGATTTCTATTACCGATTAACCGATTTCTTTGCCATTGCCGATTGCCCGATTCCCCGATTGCCGATTAGCAGTGATCCCCCGCAGGTCCCTGCGGACCTGCGGGGGATCTGCGCAACTAGAAGCTGAACCTGACCCCAAGACGGATGTCGCGCCGCCCCAGGAACAGATTCTGCTGATTGAACCGGGCATCCGGCCGGATGTTGGGCCTGGAGGCCGCGACGGCGACCGGGTCGAACCCGGCGAAGAACGATTCGATCGGCGAGAGCGTGAACGAGTCGCGGTACTGCAATCCGTAGATGGAGGTGGCGACGTCGTTGTCGAACAGGTTCGCGACGTTCAGGCTCACGTTCACCTTCCTGTTCCCACCCAGCCTGAAGTCATGCTGCACCAGGAGGTCCATCGCCTGCTCGACCGGCGTACGGCCGAGATTCCCGCGGCCATCGTAGAAGACCCAGCTGTAGCCCTGGTAGGTGATGTACTTGGAGAACAGGGCGCCCGACCGCGCGTACCAATTGACGCCGACGTTCGTCCCCCACGGCAGGTCGTAGGTGCCCTGCAGCTTGAGGTAGTGTGGGCGATCCGTGTTCAGCCGACCCAGCACCGGCTTCCCGTGCGTGTCGTACATCATCCACGGCCCGTCGTAGAGGCGGTTGACGTTCGGCGACAGCCGCGCCGTGCCGCCCCCGGCTTCGTCCGAGCTCGCCAGTCCGGGGTAGTTGCCGTAGAGCCGGCTCCACGTGTAGGTCGCGAGGCCGGACCATCGATTGGACAGCCGCTTCTTGAAGGAGAGCTCGACCGCGTCGTAGGTCCGCACCGGCTTCTGTTGAGCAAACGTCTGGCCGTTGATGGGCTGGTACGCCTTGCCCGGTCCCCAGAGGAAATCCAATTCACCGATGTCACCCCAGCCGGGGTTGCCGATGAAGTAGAACTCGGTGCCGGCCTCGTTCCAGCCGAAGTCCTCGATGGCTCGCGTGATCCAGTTGTGGACGTAGCGAACGCCGACGGAGGTCAAGCGGCCGAGCTCGTGATCGAGACCGATCGTGAACTCCTGGCTCTGCGTCGGCTTGATGTCGTCCTGGATCACGTTGCGCGGCTGGCCGAAGGTACTTGGTCATGACGTCGATCGTCTCGGGGTTGTCGGCTTCGTTCGACCCGAACCGCAGCGTCGAGACCTCGAGGAGCCGGCCCGGGCAGCCCGTCGTGCCCTCCTGGCAGTTGATGCTCTTCCAGTCGAGCGTGTCGAGCGTCCAGTGGTACTGGTGCCACTGCTCGCCGCCGAACGATCCGCGCGGCATCTCCAGCTTCGTGATGTCGAAGAAGCGGCCGAAGCTGGCGTAGCTCTTCCATTTCCCGTCGCCCTTGATGTCCCACGCGAAGCCGATCCGTGGCGCGATCTTGTCGCCGAAGCCGAACTCGACGCCGGTCGACTCCTGGCCTGGCGTGTAGAACGGAACCCGCTCCGACTCGATGCGAACGCCGGCGTTGATCGTCAGACGTGGCGTCGGCGACCAGGCGTCCTGGAGGAAGAACCCCCAGTTGTCCGAGTGAATGTCGCCGGTGCTGAGGACGTTGTTCGAGACCTGGTAGTAGCCATACGGTCCGCGCGACTCGACGCCGGTCGACGACGCGAACGTCTGGTCCCAGAAAAACGTGATGGTGGGTTCGACCTGGCCGGCCAGCCGGTCGTTCCCGACGCGCTCGAATCGCACGCCCGCCTTGATCGTGTGCTCGCCCATGCCGGACAGGTACCAGGCGGAGGTCGCGTTGACGTACGCCCGCGTCAGTTTGTCACGCGTGGTTCTCGAGTTCGGCGGGTTGTCGACGTAGCCGTTGGGCTGGACCAGGTCGGCCGGGACGCCCGGGAACACCGAGATGTTGCCGCTCATGGAGTGGCGGATTTGGTCGCCGCTGCCAATCGTCTCGACGTCGGTCATGAAGTACCCGCCCGACAGGTTCACGAACCAGTTGGAGCGGATCACCGAGTCGAGCATGCCGGAAAACGTGTTGTTCCAGGAGTTGTTGCCGGGCTGGCTGTAGACCGTGTTCGGGTTCGACGTGCTCGTGCCGTCCGGCTCGATGCCGGGAAGCGACCCGCGGCTGCGATTCCACGTCGGCCCATAGGTGAACTTCGCTCGCATGCTGTTCGCGATCTGCCACGTGCCGGTCGCATTGACCCGGTCGGCCGGCGTGTCCTGCGTGAAGCTCTGCGTCGCCGGCCCCGACGTGGGCGCCGTGCGGAAGGTGACGGTCCTCGTCGTGTGCGTGCGCACGGGCGCGTACCCGACGTAGAACCAGGCCTTGTCCCTCACCACCGGACCGCTCCCCTCGAAGACCGGCTGCCATTCAGGACTGTCGTCCAGTGGGGTCCTGATGAGCTCGGACTTGGTGGTGTCGGTCGGCACGAGCCGCAGCGTCGGGCGCACCGCGCCCTTGAGCGACTCGTTGTTCGTGTAGTACGTGCCGACGTCCATCCGGAACGTGTTGCTGCCCGACTTCGTGACCGCGTTGATCACGCCACCGGTCGCGCCGGGGAACTCGGCGTTGTACCCGCTGGTCTTGACCTGCACCTCCTGGACGAAGTCGACCACCACTGACTTGCCGGACGACCCGTTCTGGAGGTTCGTGGTGTCGATGCCGTCGATGATGAAGCGGTTCTCCGAGCCGCTCGCACCGCCGATCGACACGCCGCCGGCGCGCGCTTCGAGATTGGAGCCCGGCGACATCGCGATCACGGAGCTGAAGTCGCGGCCTTTCGGGATGCGGTCAATCAAGTCCTGACCGACCGTCGCAAACGTGGCGTTCTGCTTCACGTCGATGATCGGCGAGTCGGCCACGACGTTCACCTGCTCGGTCACCTGGGCGGGCGTGAGCGTCAGTGGGATCGTCAGCAACTGGCCCAGCGCGACGACAGTGTTCTCGACCTTCGCCGCGGTGAAGCCGGAGAGCGTGGCCGTGATCGTGTACGTGCCCGGCGGCAGGGCGGGGAAGCGGTAGTTGCCCTCAGAGTCGGTGACCGTCGTACTCGCGCCGACGACACTGGGACTCTTCGCTTGCACGGTCACGCCGGGCAGCACGCCGCCCGACGAGTCCTTGACGACTCCTTGTATTGATCCGGTCTGTTCCTGGGCGAAGGCTGGTGGGATCGGTAGCAACGTACAGAGAGCCAAGACGAGCGAACCGAGTCTCATCTTCACTGCATCCTCCTGTTGTCTGGCAGTTCGTCCCCTTTTTATGGGGTTTCGTCCCTCAAAGGTAACACTTCAGCCCGCAGGATGCGACGAGGATGTAAACGACGGTAAAACCGGGGTTCGGGGGTTCAGCCCTTCTCCCAGTCCGTCCATTCGACCTGATGACGCGTGAGGTAGGCGTTCACGGCTTCGCCGACTGTCGCGAAGAACATGTCCTCGCCCAGGCGCGTGAAGACGCCGAAGCGCTTCAGCTTGTCTTTGACCGGATCCTTCATCTCGGCCATGCACAACTCGATGCCCTTCGCGTGCAGCTCGTCGTCGAGCTCGGCGACGATGTCGGCGGCCGTGACGTCCACGCTCGTGACCGGCTCTGCCGCGACCACGAGCCAGCGGACGGGAGTGGGCGAGCTCGCGACGGCGGCGTGGACCCGGTCGCGGAAGAACTCGGCGTTGGCGAAGAAGAGCGGAGCGTCCCAGCGAAAGAGGACGAGGCCCGGAATCCGCCGCGCCTGCGGATATCGCGTGATGTCGTGGTACCCCTTCACCTGATCGACCCGGCCGAGCACCGCCGAGTGGGGACGCCAGCCGTCCCACAGAAACTCGATGACGGCGATCACGATCGCAATCGCGATGCCCGGAATGGCGCCGAACACCGCCACCCCGGCGAAACAGACGATCGACAGCCAGAACTCCCACTGTTGAATTCGATAGATGCGGCGGAGGTCGGTGATCTCGAACAGTCCAATCGCCGAGGAGATGACGACGGCGGCGAGCGCGGCCGTCGGCAGGTGCTGCAGGAGATTGGGCGCCACCAGGAGCAGCAACGCGATGGCCACCGCGCCGACCACGCCGGTCACCTGCGTCTTCGACCCGGCGGCTTCCGCGACGGGGGTGCGCGACGAACTGCTGCAGATCGGAATCCCCTGGAACAAACCGGCGGCGAGATTGGCGGCCCCGAGACCGACCATTTCCTGATTCGGGTCGACTGGCGTGCGCAACCGCGCCGCATAGGCACGCGAGAGCACGCTGGTGTCCGCGAAGGACACGAGTGCCACGGCCAGGCCTCCCACGAGCACCGGCACCAGATCGTCGAAGCGAATCAGGGGCAGCACGAGCTCGGGCAGTCCGCGTGGCAACGGGCCGAGCACGGACAGGCCGAAGCGGCCCGCCAGGTCCAGTGCGGCAACGAGGATAGTCGCGCTCACGACCGCGATGAGGATTCCCGGGAGTTGTGGACGCCGCTTGAGAATCAATATCAGCGCCAGCGCGCCCGCGCCGATCGCGAACGTCGCGGCGTTCGTCTGTCCCGCGAAGACCGCCCGGCCAATCGCCACGACCTGCTGGCCCGGCCCTCCGGCATCGATCGAAAACCCGAGCAGCTTGGGAATCTGACTGAGCAGCACCGTCAGCGCGATGCCGTTCATGTAGCCGTAGCGGATCGGCTTCGACAGCAGTTCGGTGATGAAGCCGAGCCGCGCCAGGCCGGCGGCCACGCAGACGATGCCCGACACGAGCGCCATCATGCCGGCCACCGCGACCGCGCGTTCCGGGCTGCCTGCCGACAGCGGCAGCACCACGGCCAGGATCACGGCGGCGAGCGACGAGTCTGGTCCCAGCACCAGGATCCGGCTCGGGCCGAAGACGGCATACGCGAGGAGCGGAACGATCGTCGCGTACAGCCCATGGATGCCCGGCACGCCCGCCGCCTCGGCGTAGGCGATCCCGACCGGCACCAGCATTGTCGTCAGCACGATGCCGGCGACGATGTCGTGGCGCAACCAACTCCGCTCGTACTGTTGCAGCAGACGAAGTCCCGGAAGCCAGCGGGGCATAGCGAATTGAGCCGCGCTACGACTTCACCGGTCCGAGATAGCGATCGAACCAGTCGAGGATTTCCTTGATCATCGAGTGGAGGAGCAGGGGGATGTGGCCGCCCTCGAAGATCGCATGGTGCTTGTGCTCGGCGCCGAGCAGGCGGAAGAGCGGACGCTGCGACGTCTCGAGCGGAAACGCGAAATCCTCGCGGCCGTTCACCATGAGCGTGGGCACCTTGAGGCGCGGCGCAAAGTTCAGCAGGTCGGTCTCCGGCAGACGGCGCAGGGGCGCCTCACCCGCCGCTCAGCAGGACGCTCGCATGAAAGCGCGGCTCGATCGCCGTGAGCACCACACCGAGTGCGGCGCCCGAGGCTGATGCCGTAGTACCCGATGCGCGCCGTGTCGATATCCGGGCGCGTGGCCAGGTAGTCGATCGCCCGTCCGAGATCCTTCGATCGCTGCACGGTCAGGTCGCGCTGCGCCGGCCGGTCCCGTCACCGCGACCGGACCGCGCTCGTACGTGCCTTTGTAGATCGGGAAGAGCACCGCGCGGCCGCTCTTCATCAGAAAGTCGACGCCGTTCAGGCGCAGGTCGCGGCTCGACCGCAGCAGCTGGGCATCGCCCGCCGGAAAAAAGACGATCGTCTGGTAGGGCGGCGACGCGTTCTTCGGCAGAAACAGGTACGCGCGCACGCGTTCGTTGCCGTACGCGGCATCGAAACTCACCGTCTCCTTGCGCCAGGCGGCCGCGTCTTCGGTCGATTCGACCTTCGCGCCAAGCGGCGTCGGATCGTAGCGGTACTGATTCCGGTACACCTCGAAGATCGCGTCGCTGACCGGAGCTGTCTCGGGATTCCTGGTCGCGATGACAATCGGACGCGTCGTTCTCAGGAGCCGGCGGCGTCATGTACTTCGCGCAGCGGAAGCCGTACGTGGCCCGGCGTTCGAATGGCGGCTGGGCGTCGAGATCGTTGAACATGTAGCTCGGCTCATTGAAGCCACCGCCCAGAATCATCCGCTTGCTGTCGACCGCGCTGGCCGTCCATTCCTTGGCGTTGCCGGCCATGTCGTACGTGCCGGCGGCACTGAGCCCGCGATAGCGTGCCGACGGGCGCCAGCGCCCTTCCCGCTGAAGTTGCTGATGTTCAGGATCTCCGAAAAATTCTCGGTGAACCCGCCCCGGGCGCCGGCCGCGCGCATCCAGTGGTAGCGCGGTCGGCAGCTCCTTTACCGACGAACGCGGCGTAGGCGGCGGCCTCGTACCAGCTCACCCCGGTCACCGGAAGATTCGCCTGGCCCTCGGGGTAGGTGCCGAGCTCCCACGTGGACGGAGCGGCCTTGCCCGTCGCGTCGCGGAATCGCGCGATCGCCTCGGCGAATGAGAGCGTGCGACCGTTCTCGACGAACGGCTCCTTCCAGTACTCGGGCTTCTGGTAGCCGCCGCGATCGACAAAGGTCTTGAAATCCTGATTGGTGACCTCGAGCCGATCGATCCAGAAGTCATCGATCGCCATGAGCGTGCCGGCGATGTTGGCCGGACCCGCCTGCGCGCGCACCATGCCAGCCGGGGCTGCGCCCTCCGGATCGAGCGTGTACTTCACCTTGAAACTGCTGAGGCTCGCCTCGATCGGCGTGAAGCCCGGCTTCGTGACACGCACGCGCACGTGCGCGTAGGGCACGCGCACGCTCTCGAGCGGGGTGCGGCCGAGCGGGACCCAGTCGGCATCGTGGGCCAGGTAGCCCTTCACGGCCACGTCGGCGCCCGACGGCTCGCTCTCGAACGTCACGAGGAACGTCGTGTCGATCCAGAGCTGCTTGACGTATGGATCGTCGGGCAGCAGGGCAATCGCTTCGCGCGCGACACGAAAGGCGCCGTCGTTGTCGTCGCGCGCCATCAGCCGCTCGATTTCGGGAATCGCGACGCCGCGCACCCAGCGGACCTTCGCGTTCGCGCGCCACCACATCCAGCCGGCGATGGCGACGGCGAGGAGGACGATGGCCACCGGCACCAGCACCGCCGGCCGGCGCAGCAGCGAGGCCGTCGCGACCGGACGCGGGGTCAGCTTCTCTTGAATGGCGTCGAGCCGCTGGACGACCTCGTGCGCCGAGGGCCGCGCCGCACGATCCCTGGTCAGGCACGCCTGCACGAGCGCCGAGAGATCCGCCGGCACATCGCGCCTGAGCGTCGCAATCGGCGCCGGCGTCTCGGTGAGGATGGCCGTCACGAGCGCGAGCGAGCCGTCACCCACGAACGCCCGTCGTCCTGTGAGCAACTCGTAGACGACGGCGCCGAACGAGAAGATGTCCGAGCGCGCGTCGATCGGCCGGCCCTGCACCTGCTCGGGCGACATGTACGCCAGGGTGCCGACGATGTGCCCGGCCGCGGTCGCGCCGGTCACGGCGGCCGTCAGCGCGTTCTCGTCGGCGGCGTGCAGGACTTTCGACACGCCGAAGTCGAGGACTTTGATCTGCCCCGAATCGGCCGCCATGATGTTCGCCGGCTTGATGTCGCGGTGCACGATCCCGGCCGCATGCGCCGCCTCGAGCGCCATGGCAATCTGCGTGGCGATAGACAGGACATTCAATATAGGCACTAGGCCCTGGGCACTGGGCACTAGTTCGGTTCGTGTCCCCTGGCGTGGAGCCCACTACGTGCCGAGTGCCGAGTGCCCAGTGCCGCAGGCGCCGTGCCTTGTGCCGAGTGCCCAGTGCCTGACAGAATTTCTTGCAGGGTTCTGCCCGCCACGAACTCCATCACGAGGAAGCTCACGCCGTCGGCCTCGCCGATGTCGTGAATCGTGATGATGTTGGGGTGGTTGAGCGCCGAGGCGGCGCGCGCTTCGGTCAGGAAGCGCCGCCGGCGATCGGGATCGGCGACTGCATCGCCCGAGATGATCTTGAGCGCGACGGTCCGGTTCAGGCGCGTGTCGATCGCGCGATAGACCTCGCCCATCCCGCCGCTGCCGATGGCGCTGAGCACTTCATATGCGCCAAGGCGAGTGCCGGGGTTCAGCGCCATCAAAAGCGCTCTGGAACTTCGGAGTTCGGAAGAGGCTGGCCGAGGGGAGCCATCATGGAGGGTGCGATTATAGTCCCGCGCGGGACCTACGAGCACGACGCGCGGCATCCGGACGAGATTGCGTTTTCAGCGAAGGGCGATGCCCCTACTTCCGCAGCAGCACGTACACGGCGCCCGAACCGCCGTCTGACCCCGGGGCGTCCGTGTACGCGAGGACCGACCGGTGCGACCTGAGGGTACTCGCGCACGCGTGTTTTCAGGATCGGGGGGTTGCCTTTTGAGTGCAGCCCGCGGCCGTGGATGATGCAGACGCATCGATGGCCGGCATGCCGCCTGTTCTCGAGGAACCGTCGCACGCTGGCGAGCGCCTCGGCACCCGTCATGCCGTGCAGGTCGTGCCGGTGGCGGACGCTGTATTCCCCTCTTTTCAGTTTCCTGATCTCGCGCCGATCGACGCCGTGCGCGACGAAGTCGTGATCTGATACGTCCGCATGTTCCGTTCGCTGCGGTGAGTGCGGCTGCGGACTGATTGGTGCAACACTGCGCACGCGCCCGCGCGGGTCGGGCTCGAGCGGGACGACGTCCCGCATCTCCAGAGCGAATGCGTCAACGTCGGCGGCGGCGTCGGGCCTGTCGGTCGCGGGGAGCCTGGCGCTGCGTCTTTTCACGGGTTTCATCTACCTGGCCACTATGATGCAGCCAAGGCCGGCTCCTCCGCCTCATGCAAAAGGCCGCAAGCCCTTTCGTCTGGTGCCCAACGATTGAGGGGGCCACGATCGTTGTCGTCCGATCCAGCTCAGCGCACCCGTTGCCGGATGACGCGGGCGTGCAAAGCGCGTTTCTAGCTCCGCTCCCGTCGTTCCGGGAAGATCGTTTCGCCCCGCTCCAGCATCGCCACGAGCGCGGCGATCTTCCTCGCGCGCCCTGCTGGTGTCTTCATGTTGTTCGTCCGAAACGCCAGGGCGAACAGGTTCTGCCGGCCCAGTGTCGGGAACAGCGTGCGCGCCCGCGGGCTCTTCTCGATGGCGGCGCGAAGGTCGTCGGGGATCGTGTCTGTCGTCGTGCTGCGGATCGGCGCGTAGGCGGCATCCCATCGGCCGTCTTTCTTTGCCGCGTCCACCTGCGCCTGCCCCTGCGGCGTCATGCGCCCGGCCTTCGTCAACCGCGCGACGTGCTCGCGGTTGATCTGGCTCCAGACGCTCTTCGGACGCCGCGGGGTGTAGCGCTGCAGGAACGAGCGCTCGTCGAGCGATTTCCGGATGCCGTCGATCCATCCCCAGCAGAGCGCCACGTCGAGCGCTTGTTCGATGGTCACCGTCGGCAGACCGCCGCCTTTCCTGCCGATCCTCAGCCAGACTTCTCTCGCCTTCACGTGATTGCGGCGCATCCAGCTTTCGAACGCCGCCTCGGTGCGGAACGCTATAGACAAACGAGCCTTTCAGAAGAAGACACACCGTGAAGCTTACTTCCCCTTCGTGGCCGTGCCCTCGATGAACGGAGTCCACGTCTTGCCGTCCATCGAGACCTCGCACTTGATGTTCAACGTGGTGTTGCCGGCGCCGAACGTCAGCGCACAGCGCTCCTGCATCGTCTGACCGCCCGAGCTCGCCGTCCCGGTGACGTTCCACGTGCTGCCGGTGAGCGTCATCGTCCCGGTTCCGACCGTACCCATATTGTCGAAGAAATAGTAGGTGTGCGCCTTCCTGGCGGCGTCATATCCCAGAATTTCAAGGCCTTGCATCTCGCCGGCGCCGGCCACTTTGCCGTGCACGCGCCGCTCGACGAAGAAGCCGCCAGGCAACCAGGTCACGCGATCGGTCCCAGTCATCTTCCCGCCGGGGCCCATCACACCGGGTTTCATCTCGCCCGAGAACGTCCAGTTCCCCACAAACGGCGCCAGCTTCTGATGTTCCGGCCCCGGTTTTGGCAGTTCCTGCGCCGAGGTCACGGTCACCATGCACAAGGCCAACGCCGCGACTGCCGCCAACGTTTGCTTCATCTGCTTCTCCTTTGAGTTGAATGCCCAGAGGCGGCTCCAGTCTAGAGCCGTTCTCCTCTCGGGCGAGAGCAAAATCGCGTGAGCCCGAGGTGCCGCCGGCAGGTTGTGACTCTCGAGAGTCATCCGTCGGCTACTCGCCTCGGCCATCCGTGTTCACAGGGCGGGCGTTGGGATTCGTGATCTCGATAATCTCTGGATGCGAGCACGCCACGCGTCACTTCGTCTTCTTTCTTTTCTTCGGTTTCGGCAGGATGCCGCGGCGCACGAACACGTCGCGGATGTCGGTCTTGTTCTTGCCGTCGTTCAGGTTCTCGTCGGCGAGCAGCATCGCCTTGGCGCCGTCCTCGAAGGTGGCGTCTTTCTTCAACAGGAAGTGGTGCGCCAGGGTGACGCGGTCGCTGGTTCGGCGGCCCAGCTTGCGCCGCAGCTCCCACAGGCACGCCGACCAGATCTCGCCGTCGTCATGGACTTCGTCGGCGATGTCTCTGGGATATTTCTTGGTGCTGTCCACGCGCCGGAGGCACGGCGGGTCGTCATCGCTGTTCTCGATGGCATCCCAGCTGCCGATCGCCGGACGCAGGCTCTGAGGTTTCACGTCGGCGAAGAAGCTGGCGGCGAAGTAGTCGCCGAACCCCTCGCCCATCGCGCCGCCTTCCGCCGACTCACCAAAGCCCGGCACCTGGTCGTCCTGGATGGCGTGGCCGTACTCGTGCAGGATGATCTCGGCGTCTTCCGCGTCGTCCACGCCGCCGACGCCGAAGGTCAGGGCTTTCGTCGTCGGGCTGTACTCCGAGTTGTCGTCGTGGCGGCCGTCGATGTGGACTTCCACCGGCCGGTTCAGGATGTTGTCGAAGCCGAGGTCCTGGATGTATCGCTGCGCGGCGTCGATGTGGAAGTAGACCATCACTTCCTTGAAGGCCCGATCCGATCGGAAGAAGGTGAACTTCCGGTTCGCGCGCTTCACGCGATTCGGCGTGCGTTTCGTGGACACGAACGGGCCGTCGAGGCGCCCGCCCGGCTTCAGGTCCCTCAGCACGACGTCCACGTAGGCGGTATCCGGAAGGTTGCTATCGTTGTCGAGCGACGTGTCGTTCAGGCTCACGACCGGATTGGGATTGAAGACCCGGCCCGCGCCAGTCGCCGTTCTCAGCAGATTGGTGCGGTACAGGAGCTTGCCGGTGTGCGCGTCGAGATACATCTTCCACTCGCACCGCGGCTTCATCGTCTGGACGATCACCTTCCACGCCTGCACGGGCACGGCCTCGACCGGGTAGTAGACGAGTTCTTCTTTCAGCACTTCAGCGCCGGCCTTCTTGCCGCCCGCCTCCTCGATGGCGCGCTTTCGCGCGTCTTCGGCTTTCAGTTGCGCGCGCGGCACGGCGCTCTTCGCGATGGCGGCCTTTTCGGTGCGTTTCGCCGTCTCGATCTTTGGCTGCGGGACGAGATCGTTCAGCACGTTGTAGACCTTGCCGTTGCGATCGATATCCACGCGCACCCACGCGCCGGAGATCGGCGTGCCCTTCAGGCACTGCTGAAAAAGGACGTGATCGCCCAGGACGGTCTTCTTCACCTTGTCGAATCGCAGTTGCTTCAGATCGGCATCGATCTTCAGCGTGGGCGCGAGCTCCTTCAGCGTCTTGACGGCAATCTGTTTCGGCGTCCCCCCGCTCGGCGCGCCCGTGATGTCGTGGACTCTCGACGGAGCGTTCCTGACGGGATCGCGTTCGACTTTGGCTTTGAGCGTCCGTTTCGCCATGAGAGGTGCCTCCGGCTGCAGACAGGAGACTGCCGCAGCGTCGGGTTTTCGCGGAGGAGGGCGGCGTGCAGCCCGCCTGGGAGCGGGGGGATCATAGTGGATTCCGGACCGCCGAGGGTGATCAGTCTTTTTCTGGACGCCGCTTCACGAGCCACTGTGAGGCCAGGCGCGTTTGGCCGGACTCCGTGTAAAGCCTCACGAGCAGATCGACGACGTCGCGCGTTTCCGTACGATCGGCACCGAAGCTTCTGAAGTAGCCTTCGTACGCAGCGAGCGCGGGCGGCTCCGCGTCCGTGTAGCGCTTTTGTTCGACGTACATCTGGGCAAGCCGCAACCGGCTGACCGCGGTTTGCGCGTGGTGTTCGCCGAGGACGCGGCGCTTGGTGGCGACCACCTGCAGATACATCGGCTCTGCCTCGGCCTCGCGGCCGAGCGCATCGAGCACGGTCGCCATGTTGTGTACCGATCGCAGCGTGTCGGGGTGATCCTCGCCGAGAGTGCGCCGCCTGGCCGCCAGCACTTCCACCGCGAGCGGTTCCGCCTCGGCATACCGCTTCTGCCGGTAGTAGACGCTTTGGAGATTGTTGACAGACGACAGCGTGTCCGGGTGCGCATTGCCGAGTACCCGCCGCTGCCGCTCCAGCGTGTCCTTGCCGAGACGTTCGAACTCATCGAACCGCTTCTCGACCACGTAGAGGCTGGCAAGGTCCCGGTTCGCTTGCAGGGTTGCGACGTGGTCCGGACCCAGCAGGCGGGTCCGGCGGGCCACCACGTCGAGATAGAGCGGCTCTGCCCGCCGATAGTTGCCGAGATACCAGTGGACGTTGGCGAGATCGTTCGCGACCGCGATCCGGTCCGGGTGGTCCTCGCCCGTGAGCCGGGTCCACGTCTGGAGCGCCCGCTCGAGCAGCGGTTGCGCGTCCGCGTACAGGCCGAGACTCGTATAGACGCTGCCGATGGTCGCTTCCAGCCTGGACTGGACGAGCGGCTGGTCCTTCAGGCCTGCGTCCAGTTGACTGGCGCCGCGTGCCAGGACCTCTCGCGCGGTGAGGGTCCCGCCGCGCGCCGCGCTCGGGTCGGACACTTTGAAGAGCCCCACCAGAAAGTCCGACACCTGCCTGGCCGTGGTGGCCTCCAGGTTGGCGCGATCGCGTTCGGCAGCAATCCGTCTCGCCTGAACCGTCATCACCACCGCGAACGTCGCGAGCAGCACGACCAGCGTCGCGATCGCCGCGACGCCGGCGCGATGACGTCTGACGAACTTGGCCGTTCGATACGCCGCGCCCGGCCGGCCGGCCAGCACCGGTTCATCCGCAAGGTGCCGCCTGACGTCCAATGCCAGGGCGTTTGCCGTCGCGTAGCGCCGCGTCCGATCCTTCTCGAGCGCCTTCATCGTGATCCAGTCGAGGTCGCCGCGGAGCAGCCTCGCGAGCCGGTCGCGGCTGCGTCCCGCGCCGCGCGGCCACCTCGGCAGCGCTCACGCCGAGCTGATCACGCGCGTGCTCGGCCGCGGCGGGTCCTCCTCGCGAATCGTCTGCGCGCATCTCGTCGAGCCCGGCCTGGCGCAGCGCGTCTCGGTCGAACGGCAGCGCCCCGGCGAGCAGCTCGTACAGCATCACGCCCAGCGAGTAGACGTCGCGTGCGCGTGTCGACGTCGATCGCCGACATGTCCGCCTGCTCCGGGCTCATGTACTCCGGTGTGCCGATGAGCACTCCGAGCTCGGTGAACAGCGTCCGCTCGGTCAGCGGCTGCGCGATCGCCTTCGCGATACCGAAGTCGATGATCTTGCGGCACGGGCCGATCCGTCGACCAGCGTCACCAGGACGTTCGAGGGCTTCAGATCGCGGTGAATGATCCCCTTCTGGTGGGCGTGCTGGACGCCCTCGCAGACCTGGAGAACAGCTCGAGGCGCTCGCGTATCGGCAGCCGGTGCCGATCGCAGTAGCTCGTGATCGGCTCGCCACGGACGTACTCCATGACGAAGTACGGCCGGCCCGTCCGGTGTCGTGCCCGCCGTCGAAGACCTTCGCGATGGCCGGATGGTCCATCAGCGCCAGCGCCTGACGCTCGGCCTCGAAGCGCGCGACGACCCGCGCGGTGTCCATGCCGGCCTTGATGATCTTGATGGCGACCTGCCGGCGCACGGGACGTACCTGCTGCGCGAGCCACACCTCGCCCATGCCGCCCTCACCCACGCGCTTCAGCAGACGGTAGGCATCGAACGTCGGCAGACGATCGTCACCGGCAGCCGCCTGGCGGGTCTCGTCTGCGGGATCGGAAGCGCCAGGGGGAGTCGGCGGGGGCATGGCGCGGAGGCAGCCGGGATCATGTCACGGCGCGGCTGTAGTGGAAAGCGCGCCGTCACGCTCGCGCACGAGCGAAGAAACCGCGTAGGGCGTCACGTTCAAGGACGGCATGACGCGGACGACGTCTGATTTGATCTTGCGGGGGGCGCACGAATAGGTCAGAACAGAACAATGGGATGGCATTTCTGGTTGATCCTGGCTGTGGTCGTCGTCGCCTTCGCTGCCGTCACGGGCATCAAGCCGAGGGAAGGCCGACACGTCGCGCGTACTCAGCTCATGGGTGTGGCGCGGGTTGTGCTGGCGCTGATCGCGCTGGTCCTGCTGTACCTGACGTATCGGGCGAGTACAGGAGTGAGTTAGACGCGACATGAACACCATCATTGCCATTCATCCGTCCACACTCGGGCCTCTGGGTGTTCGATGATCCGACGAAAGGTCTTGTTCAGGAGCCGTTTGTTTCCGGTGCCGACGAGATCATCGAGAGGATGGTTCAAGGCATCCCCGGAGCCCAATCCGGATTCACGCTGATCTTTTCAGCAACGCCATTCCCTGGTCACCAAGCGGTGTTCGAATGGCGCCGGAGCGACATGGGTGGGAACTGGTACGTACAGTGCGGACCTGGGAATCGAAGGCTGGTTGTGTCCCGCGCTCTTCAAATACTTCGAGAGCGCACCGGAGCGAATCTACGCGCAGTTCAAGGCAAGGGCTGCATAGCATCCATCAGCTCGCCCAGGTCCGCAGATCTCCTCTGCGACAGCCTACTCATACGAATAGAAGCAGGGGGAGAGCTCGACACCTGCGGACGTCGAGACCGACAAAAAGAGAAGTAGGCTATGCCAATCAACGATCGCAGACCCTGGGCTATCCGAAGGTGAGGCCAAGTTCTGGATCGAGCCGGCGGTTGAACTTCACGCAAACTACGGACTCAAGCCGAAGCAGCTCGCAGAGGCTGAGAAACTCGTCGAGGAGCACGTAAATGAAATCCGCAACGCTTGGACGAAGCACTTTCCAAGTTGAAGTTACGAACGTGTCACCGCATGGGTTTTGGCTCTTCATCGGCGAGCAGGAGCTGTTCGTCTCGTTCAAGGACTTCCCCTGGTTCAAAGACGCGTCGATTCATGAGATCAGCCGTGTCGAGCTGCCGACAGCCGATCACCTGTACTGGCCGGAGCTCGATATCGATCTCGCCGTGGAGTCGTTGACGTACCCGGAGCGATATCCCTTGATCAGCCAAGCGCAGCCGACCAAGCGCTCGCAGCCCACGAAGGCGCGCCGACGCTTGGCGAAGAAACGCGGAAGTCGTTTGCGCCTTCGCCACTGAAGCGCAAGTCTAGCCGGACGACAGGTACTGGAGCCACTCAGTTTGGTAGCGTCGTCGGCGCTGTTCATTGGCGCCCAGCTTGCGCGCAAGCCTGCTGACGAATTCGTGGATCAGGTGTGGAAGCGAATCACGGACCGGCGGAGGAGCGGGGAGCCGCCGGCGACTTTGTAGTAGCCTGCTGAACCGACGCGTTGCTCGGTCGCGAAGTTGAGTTTCGGGCGCCGGGGTCGTATTCTGACAACATCCTTCGAAACAGCGGAGCGCCCGTCATGACGGACAAGGACAAGGTTCGCGCCCTTCTCGATCGGCTTCCTGACGACTGCAGTCTCGATGACGTGCAGTATCACCTCTACGTCGTTCAGGCGGCCGCTCGCGGCGAGGCGGACGAACAGGCCGGGCGCGTGATTCCGCACGAACAGGTGGCGGCGGAGCTTCGGCGGAAGTGGCTGCTCGGACACACCAAGTAGTCTGGGCTGAATCCGCGCGTGATGCCCTCGACGAGGTTCTCGGCGACATCGCCGCACATTCGCCGGATGGCGCAATTCGGGTTCTGGCCCGCGCACTTGAAGCAGCGGAGAGCCTCACGGCACTGGCCGAACGAGGCCGTGTGGTGCCGGAAGTCGGCGACACTTCGCTTCGGGAGCTGTTCGTGTACGACTACCGGCTCCTGTATCGGGTCCACGAGGGCCGCGTGGTCATTCGCGCGTTTCTCCATGGAGCGCGTGACTTTGCCAAGTGGCGGCGGGATCAAGCCGCGGACTTGTAACCATGAGTGAGCGGCCGGCAAGTCGTTAGGCAGACGTGACATGAACGCCATTCCTGCGATCCATCCGTACAAGCACTCGGGCCTCTGGGTGTTCGATGATCCGACGAAAGGCCTTGTTCAGGAGCCGTTTGTTTCGGGTGCCGACGAGATCATCGAGAGGATCGTTCAAGGCATCCCCGGGGCCCGATCCGGATTCACGCTGCTCTTTTCAGCAGCGCCATTCCCTGGTCATCAATCGATGGTCGAATGGCGTCGGAGCGACATGGGTGGGAACTGGTACTACAGTGCGGACCTGGGAATCGAAGGCTGGTTGTGTCCCGCGCTCCTCAAATACTTCGAGAGCGCGCCGGAGCGGATCTACGCGCAGTTCAAGGCAAAGGCTGGCTAACCCTCGTCACCCGCCGGCGTGGACGCACCCGCCTTCAGGATCTGATCGACCGCCTTCAGAATCCGCTGCGCGGACCGCTTCGGTATCTTTCCAGGCCCCCACCAGTGCCAGATGTATCTGCCACTCATCTCGACGCCTGGCAGATCCAGCGCGGCGCAGCAGAGCATGGCGACCGTTTCGGCTTCGCACTCCCGCAGATTCCGCGGCGTCAGCTCGCGGCCGTGTTGCTCGCTCTCGGTTGTGTGGCCGAGCAGGACGTGCGCCAGCTCATGAAAGCGAGTCTTGTGCGGCTGCGGACCGACCGGCGATACGGCGATCGAGAGGCCGCTGGCGTACCCGAGCATGTCACCGTTGGCCGCATCAAAAGGCACCTCGGTGACGTTCAGCGCGGCGAGGGCTCGGTCGGCGTCCCAGGCTGGCGTCGCGATCGGCGGCACATCCGCACCTTCCGTCGCCGACGGCCACCGCCGCCCCTTGATCAGGAACATCCGCGGCACCTCGGCACCTTGCGCCGGCGCCCGCCCCGGCCCCTGCTGCTTCTTGATCGGGACGATCGGCGGCGGCACCTCCGCACCCTGCGCCGTCGCCCGCGACCGCCGCCCGCTGTCCAGGAAGTCGCGGAGCACGCCGACCGATCTGGCATCCTCATCCGTCACGTCCGGCCGCTCGCCCTGCTCCCGCAGCCCCCGCTCCACCTCCCGCCACCGTGCGTCGTCAAGCGTCCAGACCACTTCAATGAGCTGCCGAAACTGGTAGTTGCTCGTGTCCGGCCAGGGATGCGCGCGCGCCTCATGCGCCTCGAAGGACCCCTCGAAACTGGGCACGGACTCCTGTGCGAGCAAGGCGCGCAGGCTGCATTGCACACAGACGGTCACGACGGGCACGTGCGGTCGCTCCTGTCGAGTCAGGCGGGATCCTTCACGACGCCCGCGGCCGTCGCTTCGCCTTGCCTTCCGGCGAACGGCTGTACGCCAGGTTGTGGCCGGTGAAGTGCCGCTTTTTCAGCTCGACCGGGTCCATCCGCGCACTGAACTCTGTCTGTTCGGCTTCGAGTTCCGCGGCGAGGGCCTCTACCTCGCGAACACCCGGCGCGAGCGCGCGCAGCGCCTCGGCCGCGGTCTTCAAGATGTTCTTCGCGGCGTCGAAATCGCGGCGGCGATTGGCCTCGAGCGCGTCGGCGCGCGCACGTTCGGCCAGGTGTTTCGCCACCTCGACGAGCACGTCCGTGTTAACGGGCTGCGCGGCGTCCGCGTCGGCGCTGGTCGCGCTCCATTCGACCGGCATCGGCTGCGCGAAGAGCGCCTCGTCGCGATCGGCCAGCCGCAGCGTCACGACGGCTCGCTGTCCCACCGCCAGCGCCGGGCACTGCACGGCGACGACGACCGTCGTCTCCTGCGCGGAGACGAGGTCGCCGAGGCGCACGTGGGCGGCGCCGGCCTCGCCTCTCCTGGCCTCGAACGGCAAGTCGTTCAAACACTTCACTTGCACGGCGTCGTCGCTGCCAAGCACCAGGCGGGCATCGCGCGCGACGACGTCGAGCGCCTCGCCGAGCTCGCTGGTGAAGAAGTCGGGGATCTGGGCCGGCTGTTCGATGAAGTAGAAGTTTCCGCCGCCGTCGGTCGCGAGGCGCCTCATCAGCGTCTCGTTGAAGTCGGCGCCGAGGCCGAAGGTGGACGTGGAGATGCCTCGGGCGCGCAGATCGGCCGCGTGACGCGCGAGCGCGTCCGGGTCCTTCTCGCCGCAGTTGGCGAGGCCGTCGGAGAGGAGCAGCACACGCGTGACCGTGGACGGCGTTCCCAGGCTCAGATGCGCCGATCTCGGACGCGCCCTTGAGCCAGCCGCCGCAAAGATCGGTGGAGCCGCGCGCGTCCGTCGCGCGCAGGCGCGAGAGGGCGAGCGTCTTCGCTTCCGCGGTCGCCTGTGTCGCGGAGAGGAGCGTGTCGATCTCGTTGTCGTAGCACACGAGGGCGAGGCGGTCGCGGTCGTTGAGGAGCCGGAAGGCGTGTTCGACCGCCTTCTTCGCCATGTCAATCTTGCGGCCGGCCATCGAGCCGGAGCGGTCGAGCACGAGCGCAACGTGCGCGACCGGGCGATCGGCGCGCCGCTCGCGCGCCGGCGCGGTGATGGTGACGGTGAGATACCGCGTTGTAGCGGTGCCGGCGGGGACGAACGCGCGATCGGTCTGGATGTTCATTGGGGAGGCCTCCAATCGTCAGGATCGCATGAGGGTATGACAGGACTGGTCAGGCGCTCGCCTCGGCGCCCTCTATGGATGTCAAAGGGACCGCACGTAAAGGCACTGGATCCGCAGGAACGCCCAGTTCCTGACGACCCATGCCTCGCCGCGTTCAGCGGCGAGCCGCGTGGTCGTCACGCGTTCATCGTCGTTCAGCGAAGCCAGAATCTCGGGGTAGCTCGCGCCTTCGGGCGCCACATCGGGCGAGTCCTCGAATCGAGATCGCCACACCAGGAACTCGTAGCACTTTCGTGTCTGTGGATGCATCGTCAGGTGACTCCTCCCGACACGACCAGAATAACGCCCCGCTGTGACAGGACTGGTCAGCCCGGCTGGCTGTCGTTCGCAGACAGAATGCCTCGTGCCTAGTCCGCAGCTGTCCTAGACACGTTGAAGAACGCGCACAGTTCTGCGAACGCGGCCCGTCGCGTGTAGCCTGTCCCTCTCCCGGCAACAGCGGCCAGATATTCGCGCAGATGCGTCCCTCCCGGAAGTCCGAGGTGCCGCAGGTGCCGAGACACGATGATGGCCGACCACTGGCGCAATCCCTCGGCTCCCGTGGCCACCGCTATCGTCGTAGCGTGGACCGTTTTCGCGAGCTTACGCGGGTTCCCGCCGTGTGCGCTGAGCGTGGGAAGCCGCGCTTCGGGCACCCACGTGTGCATCAGCGAGTGGCGGCCGATGGGGAACACCAGACGCCGATGCCGGATGGACACCTTCTTCGCGAGCGCCTGGCACGTGCGGCAGAAATAGGGCGACCACCGGCTTCCGCTCTCGAGCGCTTCCATCCCGCAACAGAGGCACAGACTCGCCCGTTCGTTGAAGTCGAATTCGGGCCAGGTGTGCCTCTTTGCGGACGACGCAGCGGCACTGCTGATTCATGCCGTCGGCTCGCCCCTTTTCGTAGAGGGCGTAGCAGGATCCACAGATCCGAAGGTGCTGAAATTCGTTCTTGAGCGTCTGTGAGTTATTCACGGTGTCCTCCTGTCGGAAGACAGCCAGAAGCCCGAGGTCGACTCGGGTGGACCGTACTTGTTGCCCTCTTCGAAGGCCACATCCGCGCCAGGAAGCGCGCGAGCACCGTGCGAGGTCCGTCGCCGGTTGCTGGGGTTCACGCCAACGGTGAACCCGCTCTGGATGCCGTTCCTATGATGTCACGCAATCCGTTCAAGCAGCCCGAAAGGCTGGGAGAACGGCGGGTCAGCTTCTGAACTTCGCCCGTCCCCGTTTGAGCACCTCGTCGTAGAGCTTCTCGAGCGGGGCGTTCGTTCCCCGGCAGCCAGCCACGACCTTCTCCGTCCACTCCAGGTAGTCGATTCGCCGCGCACGGTCCCAGTTCGCGGGAGGCGCGTCGGTGACGTCCTGCACGTTGGCGATCTTGTCGGCCAGCTTGATGGCTTTCGCCCGCTTTGAAAGGTTGGGCGTGTGGTCGATCTGCCGTTGCTTGCGATCGGCCTTCTCGAGCGATTTGTCGTCCGTCACTTCCTCGACCACCTTCCGGACAGTTCGTCCGAACTGCGCCTCGAGCTCCTCAGGCGTGGTCTTCGTATCCTCGATGGTGTCGTGCAGCACGCCGGCCATCAGCGTCACGAGGTCGGTGACGCCCCCGGTGTCGGCCAACAGATGCGTGACCGCAATCGGATGGTTGATATAGGGCGAGGCTTCCTTGTCCTTGCGCCGCTGTGCGGAGTGCTTGCGCGACGCAAACTCGATCGCCTTCAATAGATTCACCGTATCAGCCCGGTCCTCGGACATTGCCACCTCCTGTTCGAGTCGCCCGCCCTCGGGCGACTGGTGCCCGGGGCTGCTTCCCCCGGTCAAGACCAGCGTACGCGACCACACTGACAGGTCCGGTCATGACACCGAACGCATCCGTTGGGTTCAGTGTCCGATCCACCACAGCACCCTGCGACTGGTCAACCCGGGTGTTCGGAGGACAGGACGGCCGAGAATCTGTTCCCGACCAGACTTCCACTCTTGCTTGGACCAGTTCTTCCGGGCGGCCGCCTGCCGCCCTAGCGTTCATCCACACCTAAGTCGTGTGCGCCCAGTCGTTTGCCCAATGAGGGCCTTATCGTGTCGTTGGGCCCGCTGCTTGCAACGGACTCATCAGAATCCGGTCCGTTGGGCGGATCGTCGACAACAAGACGCGTATGGTGAAGTGGCGAACACGTCGGCGCACGAGAGGGAACAATACGTGGACTACTACCAAGGAGTCGTAATCGAGTACCTCCGGTCAGATCGATCGACCTTCGTTAACACGGAGTGTCTAATCGCGTTGGCGCCGGGCAAAGCGGCAGTAAAGGGCGGCCATTGGTACTGCGATGCGGTCGCAGCGAACTTTCGCGACAAGACGATCTATTTGTGCGAAGTGACGTACTCGACGACGTTGCAGACGCTGTTGGCTCGCCTTCAGGCATGGAGCGCGAGTTGGCCCGCTCTTTCTGTAGCGCTCACTCGAGATTGCGGTGTGCCGCCCGATTGGCACGTTCAGCCATGGCTGTTTATCCCTGAGGATCGCCACAAGCTGTACAAAGCGAAGGTAACGCTGCTGAAGAATCTGGGGTCAGAGGGGAACATGCCGAAACCAAAGGTTACGTACTTGGAGTCAGTTGCTCCCTGGAAGTATGCGTGGGACAGAAAGACTGCTGAGTTCGCGGCCGAATAGCAACGAATCGAGCACAGTTCAACTTGCCGCTGGTGGTGCGATCGTCAAGCGCCGCGGCTGAAGGGACACGTTGGGCCGGACCATTACCACTACTCAGACTGGAGACAAGATGTATTGCGCTCATTGCGGAACCAAGCTTGACGACGATGCAAGGTTCTGCGCTTCTTGCGAAAGCACCGTCGCTGGTCTGGCCGCATTTCCCTCTGAGAATGACATTCGAAATACAGTTCAGCAGGGAGAGTCTGGGCTGGGCGGCCGGCGAAAGCTTCTGGGACTTGCTGGCGCGGCGGTCCTGTTTGTGGGCGTGTTCGTGCCGATTTTGAGCGTGCCAATCGTCGGCTCGATCAACTACTTCCAGAACGGACGCGGTGACGGAGTCATAGTCGTGGTCTTCGCGCTACTGGCAGCGCTGTTCTCAGCGCGCCGAGCTTACCGCCTCCTGTGGATCCCTGGCCTGGCTTGTCTGGCGTTACTTGTCTACACGTTTATCAGCGTTCAGTCGAAGCTGGCCGAAGCCAAGGCCGCGATGACGGCGGATTTGGCTGACAATCCCTTCAAGGGTGTTGCTGAAGCGATAGCAGGTTCGATCCAACTTCAGTGGGGTTGGGCCGTTCTCGTACTGGGCGCAGTGCTACTGCTGGTGGCCGCTGTCATGAGAGACGGCGGCTCGCATGAGACAGGACCGGCATTTCTGCAGCCGGCGAATCAGGCGCTGCAACCGACGAGCGGCGGAAAGATCTCAGATTCGCCGCTCGCGGCTGAGCGACAGGTCGGTTGAGCTGGAGAGTGTCGGGTCACTGCGAGACCGGTGTCAGCGGTCAGGCAGTCGAGAAGCGCGAACATTCACCCGAGTAGAGATTGATCATGACCCCAAGACTCCAGACTCGTGTGCTCAACCGTCTTGCCGTGAGCGGTGTCGCTGATGAACCCTGGGCGCTGGCGGGAATAGCGATTCGTCAGGGTGGCGGCTTAATTGCTGCGTTTATCGAGGCGCGCGCCTGACAATGGGCTTCTGGCACACCGGCTATATTGACCACTACGAGATCGCCGGATTGGGCGACTCGTACATGCCCCCGCCAAGAGTGTTTCGATGTGACGTATGCAAGGAAGTGCACACAACCTTTGAGGCGTTGCGCTGGCACCGGTTGGAGGCGCATCCGTTCAAGCGGCCGGTCCTGTACGTCGGCGGTCGCGAAGTCCCGGATATCGGGTTACGCCTTACAAGTCCGCTCACGCGAGGGAGCGTGACGGCTCTCACGAACCCAGTAGGTTCGGGAGACGCGCAACGCCTCGAGCTTGAGACCAATCCGTTCACTAACAAGGACGAAGGCCTCTTCATCAAGATTCTGCAGCGCTCGTTCGCACGATTCATCGGCCAAGCGTCGGGTCTTCGCGTCTAGTCGAACAGGCGGTCTGATCCACTGCGGTTTCATTCGCCCATTCCCTCTACCACGAGATCTGGCAACCCAACCAGGACAAGTCGGACGACATCCGCTCCGAACATTGCGGGGTCTGATTCATGCAGGCCCACGAAGGTGACGTCCAAGAACGAAGATGTCTAGTCCTGGACGGCACCCGGGGAATTCTATCGGGGAAACGAGAATTAGGCACGACCGTTGCCCTGTATCCGAGCGGCGCCAACAAGCGATCAAACTACGTAGGAACCACCCTGTCACACCCCTTGCGGTAGTCTGTGCCGTACACGCATGGATCCCTTCATCGCCCAGCTGAAGGACCTCTGCGCGCGGCACCCCACGCGCGCGAAGTGGGTGTTCGTCCCGACGCACGCGCATCGGCCGCACGCTCGGCGACCGGCTCGTGCTCGAGCGGCACCGACTGGGCGAATCTGCGCTTCGTCACGCCGCTCGACATCGCGCTCCGCATGGGCGCGCCGTTTCTCGTCGAGCGCGGGATCGATCCGTCCGAAGAAGGACTCGGTCCGGCGCTGATGATGCGGCTGCTGCTGGGCTGTCGAGCACGAACGGCGACGGTCCGCCCGAGCTACTTCCGGCCGCTCGGCGACCAGCCGCAGATGGCCGTCGCGCTGTGGTCGACGGTGCGCGAGCTGCGAATGGCCGGCGTCCGCGCGACCGATCTGAAGGCCGGACGCGTTCGCGTCGCCGGAGAAACACGCGGAGCTCGTCGCGCTTCTCGACCGCGTACGAGCAGTTCCTCGCGACGAACGCGCGCGGCGACATGGCGACCGTCTTCGAAGAAGCGCTGCAGCATCCCGACTGGTGCCCGATTCAGCCCGACGACTGCTGGACCGAACAGCCGGACGTCGTCTGGTCGCCGCTGCAGCGCCGGCTCATCGACGCGATGCCGGGCGAGCGCATCGCTCCCGCGGTGCATCGACGTGCCGGGCGTGTCGCGGCCGCGGCGGCTGCGCCGACGCGCGCGTCGATCGTCAGCCGCCGCCATCGTCGCCGACGGCATCGATCGTCGTTCTTCCACGCCGGCGGTCGCCGAAGCCGAGGTCGAAGAAGTCTTCCGCCGCATCCTCGCGTCCGGCCGATCGCTCGATCGAGGCCGAGATCGTCGGCGCCTCGCCGCAGTACGCGACGCTCATCTGGGAAAAGGCGATGCGCTACGACTGGCCGGTGACGCTCGCGCAGGGCATTCCGGCCGCGCTGACGCGACCCGGCCGCGCGCTGCTCGTCGTTCACCGAGTGGATCGAGGACGACTTCGCCGCCGGCCGGCTGCGACGCATGCTGCAGTCCGGCGACATCCAGATGGGCGACGACGGTCACGATCACGCGCGGGCCGCGCGGCGCGGCTGCTCGTGAAGGCGCAGGCCGCGTGGGGCCGCGACACCTATCGCCTCTCGCTCGGCCGCCTCGCGACGTCGTCGCGCGCCGGCGCCGAGCGCGACGACCTCGCGGCCGACGTGCGCGAGGGCCTCGAAGACGCGCGCGCGAGAGGCCGAGGAGCTGGCCAGCTGGATCGACGCGCTCGTCGTCGGCCGTGCCCGCGCCCGGCGCGGACAACGCGATCGATCTCCAGCAGCTCGTCGACGTGCGCGCGCACGTTCGTCGATCGCTACGCCGCGCGCGCGAGCGCGCTCGACGCGATGGCGGCCGCGTCGCTCGCCGAGGCGATCGGCGAACTCGCGCGCGCTCGGCGACGTTCCGCTGTCCGCTCGACCAGGCGCTGCGATTCCTCAGCGAGCGCGTCGAGAGCGTGCACGTCGGCGCCGATCGCCCGCGGCCCGGTCACCTCCACGTCTCGTCGCTCGCGACCGCCGGCTTCGCCGGCCGCCCGCTCGTCTTCGTCGTCGGTCTCGAAGAAGGCCGCGTGTTTCCGGCGCCGTTCGAGGATCCGATCCTGCTCGACGTCGAGCGCGAGCGCATCAATCCCGCGCTGGCGCGCGCCGGCGACCGCACCGACGAGGCCGTCTACGCGGCGCTCAGCCGGCTGGCCGCGATCGTCGGCGCAGCCCGGCGTCGCGATCACGCTGAGCTACTCCTGCCGCGATCTGCGCGAGTATCCGCGAGACCTACGCGTCGTGGCTGATGCTGCAGGCGTATCGCGTGGCGTCCGGCAAGCCGGCCGCGACCTACCAGCGACCTGCACGAGCACCTCGGCGCGCCGAAGTCGTGCGTGCCCGGAGCCGGCGACCGGCGCGCTCGGCGAGTCGCGCTGGTGGCTGCACGGCGTCGCGAGGGCGGGCGAGGCCGTCGCGGCCGGCCGTGCTCGATCGCTACCCGTCGCTCGCGCGCCGGCGCGACCGCGCGCGGCGCAGCGCGCGATCGGACGCGTTCACCGAATTCGACGGCCACGTGCCCGCCGCCGGCGCAGTCCTCGATCCCTGCGATCCCGCCAGGGTCGATTTCGCCGACGCAGCTCGAAGAGCGCCGCCGAGTGTCCGTTCCGGCACTTCCTCAGGCGCGGCCTCGGCGTCGACGCGATCGAGAGCGGCGATCGCGACCGCGACGTCTGGCTCGACCCGCTGCTGCGCGGATCGCTGCTGCACGATCTCTACGCGCGAGCTGATGCGGCGCTGCCGCGCCGGGAAGCGCCGCGCGAAGCTGCCGGACGATCACGACTGGCTCCGGCAGCGGGGCGAGGAGATGCTTGCGCGACCTCGCCGTCGAGATGCCGCCGCCGTCCGCGGAAGTGCGCGACCGCGAGACGCGCCTGCTCCTCGACGACCTGGCGCTCTTTGCCGAGGCCGAGGCCAACGCTCGACCCGGCGCGCACGCCGGTCGGCTTCGAAGTGTCGTTCGGCCGGGCAGACGCCGTGGACGACGAGCCGCTGGCGCAGGCGCGAGCCCGTCGATCATCGACCTCGGCGGCGGCTTGAAGCTGCGGATCGCCGGCCGCATCGATCGCATCGATCAGGTCGGGCCGGCGACGTTCGAGATCGTCGACTACAAGACCGGCGGCTACTGGGCCGACGACTGGCAGGGCACGTTCGCCGGCGGCACGCGGCTGCAGCACGCGCTCTACGGTCTGGCGGCGCTCGAGCTGCTGCAAGCGCGATGCACAAGAAGGCCGCGCGTCGTCGGCGCGCGAGTACTACTTCTCCAGCGCGAAGGGCCAGCAGGAGCGCAAGCGCATTCCGGCGCCGTCGATCGGCGACGTCGGCGAGGTGCTCGGCGACCTGCGCGACGTGATCGCGTCGCGGCCTGTTCGTCCACGCGCCCGACGAGGAGTCGTGCAAGTGGTGCGACTACGGCCACGCGTGCGGACAGAACGCCGCGGAGCGCGCCGAGGCCAAGCAGGCCGATCCGAAGCTCGCGCCGTTCGCGAAGCTGGTGGCCCATGAGTAAGCCACGTCTCGTTCCCGACGCCGCCGATCGCGATCGCATCGTCACCGAGCTCGACCGCAACCTGCTCGTCGAGGCCGGCGCCGGGTCGGGCAAGACGCAGAAGCTGGCGGAGCGGATGGCCGCCGGCATCGCGAGCGGCGCGTACGAGCTCGAGCGGATGGCGGCCGTCACGTTCACGCGCAAGGCCGCCGCCGAGCTGCGCGGCCGGTTTCAGCTCGCGCTCGAAGCGCGAGCTGGCGGAGCAGGACGACCCGACGCCGTCGCGGCACGCGCGGCTCGCGCGCTGCCCTGGCGAAGCTCGAGCGCTTCTTTGCCGGCACGATTCACTCGTTCTGCGCGCGCCTCCTGCGCGAGCGTCCCGTCGAAGCCGGCGTCTCGCCCGGGTTCACCGAGCTGGACGATGCGGAGGAGACGCTGGTGCGGCAGCAGAGCTGGCGCGACTACCGCGCGCAGGCGAAGGCCGCCGGCGACGCCGATCTGCGTCGAGCTGCTCGACGCCGGCATCACCGCGAAGCAGCTCGACAGGCGTTCGAGACCGTCTGCCTGCTACGAAGACGTCGAGTTCCCGCCCGGCGACGCGCAGATGCCGGACGGCAAGACGACGTGGAAGGCGCTCGAGCAGTTCTGGAGCGCGCTGACGGCGCTGCTGCCGGCGACGATCGATCCGGAGATCGACGTGCACGACGCAGGAGCGAGCGGTGCAGATTCGAGCGCGCAGTGGCGCGCCTGCGCAGCGCGGCAACCGCGATCGCGCGTTGCTGGTCGAGCTGCTGCGGTGCTGGGAGTCGCAAGCCGAAGGTCGTTCAGAAGTGGTGGGCCGACGAAGCCGATCGCGAAGCAGGCCGAAGCAGCTGCACGACGACTTCCGCGACAGCCACGGTTCAGCCGTACCTCGCCGTCGTGGCGGCAGTACCTCTACGGCCGGTGCATCGCGCTGCTCGCCAAGGCGCGCGGAGCGGCGACAGGCCGAGCGCCGGCGCCGGAACGCGCTCAGCTTCAACGACCTCCTCATTCTCACCGCGAAGGTCCTCCGCGAGAACGCGGACGTCCGCCGCGCGCTGCAGCAGAAGTATCGCTGGCTGTTCGTGGACGAGTTCCAGGACACCGATCCGGTCCAGGCCGAGATCATGTTCCTGCTGGCGGCGGACGAGGATGGCTCCTGCCGGCGCGCTTCGTCCCGGCGCGCTGTTCGTCGTCGGCGATCCGAAGCAGTCGATCTACCGCTTCCGCCGCGCCGACATCGACATCTACAACGAGGTGCGCGCGCGGCTCGGCGGCGCGGACGGCAGCGGCATCGTGCGGCTCACGACCAACTTCCGATCGGTGCCCGGCCTCTGCACGTGGGCGAACGACGTCTTCAAGGAGCGGTTTCCGGCGACGCCGACGCCGCAGGCGCCGGCGTTTGCGCCGCTGCATGCATTACCGCGAAGCCGGCGGCCGGACCCGAGATCGCCGTCCTCGACTTGCCGGCGAGCATCGAGGCGACGCAGTTGCCGGCGGAGGAGGCCGCGCGCATCGCGCGGTACATCCGCGCGGAGGTCGACGCCGGGCGCCGCACGCTACGGCGATTTCCTGATTCTCACGCGCAAGAAGAACGGCGCTGCGGCCGCTGCGCCGACGCGCTCGAGGCGCTGCAGGTGCCGATCGAGGTCACCGGCGCCGGCGCGTTCGGCGAGTCCGAGGAGGTGCGCGACGTCGCGCTGCTGCTCGGCGCGCTCGCCGATCCGCAGGATGCCGTCGCGCTCGTCGGCGTCCTGCGCGGCCCGCTCTTTGGACTGAGCGATCGCGATCTCTTCGCGTTCCGTCAGGCCGGCGGGTACTTCAATCTCTTCGCCGAGATCACGACGTCAGATCAGCAGGCCGCGCGCGTCGCCGCGGCGCTGGCGTCGCTGCGCCAGTGGTTCAGGTGGACGCGCATGCTGCCGGCCGGCGCCGCGCTCGAGCGCATCCTCGAGGACTCGGGCTATCTGGCGCTCGCGGCGACCGTCCCGCGGCGGCGTCGAGGCCGGCGATCTCCTCCACGCCATCGATCGCGTCCGGGCCGTCGTCGAAGACGGCTTCACGCTGGCGGAAGCCGCCGACGCGCTGGCCGCGTGGTCGGGGCTGGACGAGGACGGTCCGGAGGAGTCGACGGAGGTGGACTCGCTGCCGCTCGAGCCCGGCCGTCGCGACGTCGTGCGGCTGATGAACCTGCACAAGGCCAAGGGGCTCGAGGCCGCCGGTCGTGTTCCTCGCGGATCCGCTCGGCGGCTTCGACCCGCGCGTGGACATCCGGATCGTCCGCGACGGCGCCACGCGCGCGCGGCTACTTCCGCATCGAGGAGGAAGGGAAGAACTTGGGGCCGGCGTCTGCTCGCCGAGCCTGCGGGCTGGGCGACGCTCGAGCAGGAAGAGCAGAGCGTATCTCGAGGCCGAGGTCGATCGCCTGCTCTACGTCGCCGCCACGCGCGCGAAGGACATGCTCGTCGTCAGCCGCTACGGCGGCAAGCCGGGCGGCAGGACGCCTGCGTGGGACGTTCTTTCCGACAAGATGACGGGCGCGCCGGCGCTGGTCATTCCCGCAGCGGTCAGCGCCGACGGTTCCTGTCACGGTCGATCTCTCCATCGCTGCGGCGACGAAGGCGACCGCCGCGGCCGAGGCCGCGCACGAGCGCGCGCGGCAGCCGTCCTGGTCGGCGACGTCGGTCACCGCCGAGTCGAAGCGCCTGCCGCGGCTGGCGCTCGAATCGGCCGATGCGTTCGACGCCACCGATCCGACGCGCGTCGTCATTCCAGACACGCCGAGCCATCGCGCCGACGCCGGCATGGCGTGGGGCACGCTCGTTCACGGCCTGCTCGAGCACGCGATGCGCCATCGCACGGCCACGCGCGAGGACCTGCGCCGGCTCGCGCTCTGGCTCACGGTCGAGGAGCCGCAGTTGCGGCCGGTGGTGGACCAGGCGATCGACGTCGCGCTCGCGGTCGTCGCGTCGGACGAGCTGAAGACGGCGAGACGTCGGTCGAGTGTCATGAGGAAGTGCCGTTCGCGGTGCGGGACGAGGACGGGGCCATGCCGGTCGTCGTCAACGGCGCGATCGATCTCGTGTATCGCGAGGGCGACCAATGGGCGGCGGTGGACTACAAGACGGACGCGGATGCGAAGGACGTCGATTTGCTGGCGCGGCACAAGCGGCAGCTCGAGGCGTACGAGCGGGCGTGGAGGATCGTGAGCGGGAAGGAGACGCGGGCGCGGGTTTTGAGCGCGAGGTGAGGAGATTGACCTCACCCGAATCAGTGGCTACGAGCCGTCGGCGCGAGCTAAGCGAAGGACCCAGGCCGTCACGTGAGGGCACGTTGTAGTACACTAGCGCGCTCTCGCTGAGGACGTCCAGCTTGCCTACGTGTATATACAGATGTATAGTCAACTGTGCGCTTCGAGTGGGACGAGCAGTCGCCATGAGCGGACGATCTACGAGAAAGCCAGTCAGTGAGCCGCGTCGTCCGAGTCGCGGCCGGGCCAATCTATCTCGACTACGTCGGGTCAGCGACGCTGAGATCCGGCGCACTTCGCCTGCGGAGTTGGCCAATCTTCCGGCCGACTTCTGGGACGACGCCGAAATGGTTGCGCCGACGCCGAAGCGGGCAGTCTCGATCCGGCTGGACGAGGACGTGCTCGAATGGTTCCGTCGAAGCGGCCCCCGCTACCAGACGCGCATGAATGCCGTGCTGCGGATGTACGTCAAGCGCATGCGGAAGCACGCAGAGTGAGCGCCCGCGTCACGCCGTCTGCGTTCCTCGGCGCGCCGGCGCATCACGGATCCCCTACTCCCGCAACCCCCGCATCCAATTCACCACCATCAACAGCGGCGTCCCCTGATTGATCGTCCGCTCGAGGTACGAGCACGCGCTGGCCATCCGGTGCCGGGTCGTACGGTGACCGAGCTTCGAGCATGAGCTGGACATCGGCGAACACCCGCGGCGGGTCGCTTTCGATCGCGTCACCACGCGTGCGGATCGCGGATGAGAGAATCGACGCGTCGTTCAGCGCAATGAAAAACAGTTGCCGGCCGTCGGCGCTCCAGCGCGCGCGGCTGCCGCCTTGTGTCGAGATCTGCCAGCGGCGTCCGCGGCCGTCCTCGGCGCCGGGCGATTCGACGAACGGCTGGACGAAGACCTCCGGGCGGCCGGTCACCGACGTCTCGTAGGCCAGCCACTTGCCGTCCGGCGAGAGGGCTGGGTGCGTCTCGACGGCGGGCGTGCGCAACACCGGGAACGGACGACGATCGCCCTCGAGCGGGAGCGCCCAGATGTCCTCCCCGGTCGTCGCGGCAAGATCGACATAAAGAAGAAAGCGCCCGTCCCGGCTCCAGTCGAGCACGATCTTGCTCGATGGTCCGCTCGTGAGCGCGACGGCAGGGCGGCCGGTGCCGATGTCCTGGCGGAAGATCTGCATGACGCCGTCGCGAAACGCGCCGAAGGCGATGGCGTCGCCCGCCGGCGACCAGACCGGGTACCGCTCGGGGCCCGGGTCGAACGTGAGCCGCGTCTTGAACGGTCGCGGCTCACAACCCGAGCCGCGCTACGACCGCGCGACGGTGCTAGACTGCCCGAGGTCCCCACTTCCGGAGAGATCGATGCGCTCACAAACACGATTCCTGCTGTCGCTCGCGTCCTGGCCCTGACGACGTTCGGGTTCCGGCACGAGACGGCGGCACGCGAGGCCATGGGGTTTGGCGGATCCGTGCTCGTCGGCGACGGGGAAGTCTTCGTCGGCGAGGCGGCGAATCAGTTCAGGCCGGGCGCCGTCTACGTCTACCGCAAGGCGACTGGCGGACTGGCAGCTGGCGGCGACCCTGGCGAAGCCTGGCGCGGCCGTGGGCGATCGGTTCGGGTCGTCGCTGACGCTCGACGGCGCGCGGCTGTTCGTCGGCGCCGGGCCGGGCGCGGTGCATGTGTTTGAAAAACAGAGTGGGAACTGGACGCCACGCCGGCGTGGTCGAGACGGCCGCGGTGACCGGCGGCGAGAACGTCGCGTTCGGCGCGGTCGGCGCGGCGGGGGACTGGCTGCTCATCGGCCAGGTGCCGCCTGCGGCCGGGCGTCGCGGCGGCGGCGCGGCGAGCGCGAACGCGCCGCCGCAGCCGGCAGGCAAGGTCTACGCTGTTCAAGAGAGACGGCGCGGCGGCTACGCGTATCAGTCGACGCTGATCTTCGCCCGAGAGCGAGACCCGCGGGCGACGCCTTCGGCTCCGCGATCGTCGTCTCCGGCACGACGCGCGCTCATCGGCGCGAACGGCACCGCGCGCCGCACGGGACTCGTGCACGAATTCGAACTGATGCAACGACGCGTGGACCCGCGTGCGCAGCTTCGCGCCGCAGGGCGTCGGCCCGGGCGAGGCGTTCGGCAGCGTGATCCATCTCGACGGCGCCCAGGCGATCGTGACCGCGCCGGGCGACGCCGGCGGATACGGCGCGGCGTACGTGTGGCGCAAGGTCGAGCAGACCGGCCGCCGTGGCGGCGGCGGCCGGCGCCGCACCGGCGACGCCGCCGCCAGGCGGCAACTTCACGTGGCAGGAAATCACGCGGCTCGCGCAGTCGGCCGGCGGCCGCGGCAACGGGTTCGCCACCGCGGTGCGCGCGAGCGGCAACGAGATCTGGGTGAGCTCGCCGCGCGCGCGGCGCGCCCGGCGTCCAGGGCGCGGGCGGCGTCTTCGTGTTCAGGCACGAGACGTTCCTGTTCCCGGTCGACGGTCCGAAGTTCCTCGACGCCGGCCGGCGTCACGCCGGGGGCCGCGACCGGGCAGTCCATCTCGATGCGCGGCGACGTCGCGGCGGTGGGCGCCACCGGCGTCAACTTCGGCGGTGGCGGCGTGGTCATCTTCGAGCGCGACGGCAGCGGCGCGTGGAAAGAGCAGCCGCTGCTCACGCCGGCGCTCGACGAGCTGCCGGCGTTCGCTCGGCGAGGAGCGCCGCTGCAGCGGGCAGGGCAAGGTCGAGATGTTCGAGTGCGGCAGCGCCGAGCTGGTCGCGTTCCTGCCGCCCTCGACGGCTGACGCACGACGGCCACTACATCCAGATGAACGACATCTGGGGCTGGACCGATCCGCGCACGAAAAAGGAATGGGCGCTCGTCGGCCGCCGCGACGGCTCGACGTTCGTGGACATGAGCGAGCCGCTGAAGCCGGTGCCGGTCGCCGATCTCCCGCTCACCGCGGGCGCGCGCCCGGCGACGTGGCGCGACATCAAGGTCTACAAGGACCACGCCTTCATCGTGTCCGACGGCGCCGGCCAGCACGGCATGCAGGTCTTCGACCTGACGCGCCTCCGCACGCTCGACGCCGCAGCCGAACGGCCAGCCCGTCAAGGTCGAGCCGGACACCGTCTACAAGGAAATCGCGAGCGCCCACAACATCGTGATCAACGAAGAGAGCGGCTACGCCTACTCCGTCGGATCGAGCGGCGGCGGCACGACGTGCGGCGGCGGCCTCCACATGATCGACATCCGCGAGCCGAAGCAGCCGAAGTTCGCCGGCTGCTTCGCGGACAACCAGACCGGCCTCGCGGGCACGGGCTACTCGCACGACGCGCAGTGCGTGACCTACAAGGGCCCGGACAAGCGCTACAAGGGCAAGGAGATCTGCATCGGCTCGAACGAGAACTGCGATCTCGATCGCCGACGTGACCGACAAGAGCGCGCCGAAGGCGCTCTCGCGCGCCAGCTACCCGAACGTGGCGTACACGCACCAGGGCTGGCTGACCGAGGATCACCGGTACTTCTACCTGGACGACGAGGGCGACGAGGTGTCGGACACTGGTGAAGAAGACGCGCACGCTGATCTGGGATCTCAGCGACCTCGAGAACCCGAAGCTCGCGAAGGAGCATCTCGGCGTCGAAGCGGCCTCCGACCACAACCTGTACATCGTCGGCGACTACCTGTACCAGGCGAACTACAAGTCCGGGCTGCGCATCCTGAGCATCAAGGATCGCGAGAACCCGCGCGAGGTGGCGTACTTCGACACGGCGCCGTACGGCGACAACAGCCCCGGGTTCCAGGGCGCCTGGAGCGTGTATCCGTTCTTCAAGAGCGGCGTGATCATCGTGAACAGCATCGAGCAGGGCCTGTTCCTGGTCCGGCCGAGCGATCGGCCGATTCGCCGGGAGAAGTAGCCGTGCCGCGGGTCCGCGCGATTCTCGCGGCGGCCGCACTCGGCGCGGTGGCGGTCGCGCTCACCGGCTCCGTCGTCGCGCAGGGCGGCCAGCTGCTCTACGTCTGCGTGCAGGACGACGCGAAGATCGCGGTCGTGGACATGGCGTCGGCGTCCGTCGTGAGCACGATCGATCTCACGACGCTCGGCTTCAGCGCCACCGCCAAGCCCCACTACATCGTCGTCGAGCCGGACGGCGCGCACTGGTACGTCTCGCTCATCGGCGCCGGCGTGGTCGCGAAGTTCGATCGGCAGAACCGGATCGTCGGCCGGTTCGAGATGGAGACGCCGGGCATGCTGGCGTTCGCCGGCACGAACCAGCTCGTGATCAGCCGGTCGATGAGCGCGGTGAATCCGCCGAAGCGCGTGGCGGTGATCGATCGCACGAAGATGACCGGGGAAGAGATCGACGTCCTCTTTCCGCGGCCGCATCCGATGGCGGTCGCCAACGGCTACGCGTTCACCGCCAGCCTCGGCGTGAACCAGCTCGCGACGATTCATCTGGCCGACGAACGCGTCGGGATCGTGGACGTCGCCGGGCCGACGCACGCGTTCGTGCAGTTCGCGTTGTCGCCGGACAAGAAGACGCTCGTCGCGTCCACTGAAGTGTCGGGACGGCTGCTGGTCTTCGACGTCTCGACGCCGGCGAAACCGGCGCTGAAGTCGTCGATCGAGCTGGGCAAGATGGTGTTCGATCCGGTCTTCACGGCGGACGGCAAGTTCGTCTGGGTGCCGGTGAAGATGAACGACGAGATCGCGGTGATCGACACGGCAACGTGGTCGGTCGCGGGCCGCATCAAGGACGCCGCGTTCAAGCAGCCGCACCAGATCGTGTTCTCCGCCGACGGCCGGACGGCGTTCGTGACGACGAACAACAAGATGGATCACATGGCGGATCCGGCGCACGCGGGCCACGCGCCGGCCGGAACGGCGGGCGACGGGACCGCGTCGCTCGTGGTCGTGGACGTCGCGACACGCCGGGTGACGAAAACCCTTCCGCTCGGGAAGAACCTCACCGGGATGGGCACGCGGGCGCGGTGACCATGCGGACCGCCGTCTCGGGCGTCGTCGTCCTCGTCTTCCTCATGGCGCTGGCTGCAGGCGAGCCGGCCACGTGGGCGCAACGGCGCGCCCCCGCCGTGCCGTCGATCGCCGGCGTCGAGTTCACTCGCGAGGTCGAGCCGTTCGCGGTCGCGCGCCCGGACGGCCGGCCTTACCTGCTGCCGTTTCTCGGCGGCCTGGACGTCCCGCGGCCGCAGTTCGTGGACATCGACAGCGACGGCGACCTCGATCTGTTTCTCGAGGAGTACTCCAACACGCTCTGGTTCTTCGAGAACACCGGCAGCGCGAAGACGCCGCGATACGTCTGGCGCGCCGACCGGTTCAAGGACCTCGACATCGGCGAGTGGTATCGCTTCGTCGATCTCAACGCGGACGGTCTCGTCGATCTGCTGACGGAGAAGCCGGTCAGCCACATCCGGATCTACAGGAATACCGGGTCGAAGACCGCGCCGGCATTCACGGATGCGGGCGAGCTGCGCGACGCGACGGGCGCGCCGATGTTCATGGACCGACAGAACATCCCGGCGATGGCCGACATCGACTGCGACGGCCGGCTCGATCTGCTCGTCGGCCGCGTCGAGGGCGTGGTCGATCACTACGAGGCGACGACGCCCGGAGCCGAGACCTTCGCGCTCGTCGCCGAGCGATTCGAGGGGATCGAGATCATCGGCCGGATCGACGGCGGCGACGGATTGGGCATGGCGACGGCCCGCCATGGCGCGAACGCGCTGGCGCTGGCCGACTTCGACGGCGACAACGACCAGGATCTCTTCTGGGGCGACTTCTTCGAGCCGGCGGTGCTGCTCATCGAGAACATCGGGCGGACCTGCTCGACGCCGTCGTTCCAGGTCGATCCCGTGCCGCTGCCGTTCGCCACGGACGTGCGATCGAGCGGCTACAACACGCCCGCGCCGGTGGACCTCGACCAGGACGGCGACCTCGACTTCCTCATGGGCGTGATTGGCGGCGCGTTCAATCCGATCAGGACGGCCGAGGACAACTTCGTGTACTGGGAGCGCGTCGCGAAGGACAAGTTCGAGCTGCGGACGCGCCGGTTCCTCGACGGGATCGACCTCGGCGCCAACGCCGTGCCGGCGTTCGCCGACATCGACGCCGACGGCGACCTGGACCTCCTCGCCGGCGCCAAGATCGACGCGCGCACGACCGGACCGGGCCCGCTGTACGTCTTTCGGAACGAGGGCACCGCAACGGCGCCGCGGTTCCGCCAGGCCGACGCGCTGAAGCTCGCCGACGCCTTCAACCTGGCGCCGGCCCTCGCCGATCTCGACGCCGACGGCGATCTCGATCTCCTCCTCGGCACCTGGAACCAGGACGTGCTGTATTTCAGGAACGACGGCACCCGGCAGGAGCCGCGCTGGGTGCAGGACGAGTCGAGGACCATCAAGCCGCCGCGCGTCAGCCACGCGATGCCGGCGCTTGCCGACATCGACGGCGACGGCGACCAGGATCTGTTCATCGGCCAGGCGAACGGCGCGATCGTCTTTCTACCGCAACACGGGATCGGCGAAGAACGCGCGCTTCACGCTGGTCTCGGACAAGCTCGACGACATCAAGGCCGGCCGCCGCAGCGCGCCCGCGCTCGTGGACGTGGACGGCGACGGCCTGCTCGACCTGGTGCTCGGCCACGAGGACGCCGGACGGCTGCTCGTGTACCGCAACGCCGGCACGCGGACGTCGCCGAAATTCGTGGCCGCCGACGCGCTCCCGATGACGCTGCCGCCCGCGTCAGCGCCAGCGTTCGCGGACATCGACGGCGACCGGGTTCTCGATCTCTTCGTCGGGACGACGAGCGGTGGGATGCGGTTCTATCGCGGGCGATAGGCGCTTCGCTGGCATCGATCGAAGTACCATCGAGCCATCGATCGAATTGACGGAGACAGAGGGCGCGAACATTAAGGTCATGAAACAGATCTCGATTCAGGAGCTGAAGGCCAGGCTTTCGGCGGCGGTGGCTCAAGCGGAATCCGGGCACACCCTCGTGATTACGCGGCACAACGAGCCAGTCGCCACCCTGGGGCCGGTGCAGACGCCTGCGGTCCATCACGGCGCGCGCGTGGGCATGGGCGGCCTCACGCCGGCGGTGAGACGCGGCACCGAGGGCCGCTATCTTGGCGTGCTTCTCGAAGATCGGAGCAGGCGGTGACGAGCGTCACGCCGCAGTCGCTCGACCTCGCGCACCTTCGGACGGCCCTCTGGTTTCACGCCGTCGAGCGCCTCGATCGATTCGTGACGATGGACGACGCGCAGCAAGAGGCCGCCCGCGAACTGGGGCTGCCGGTCTGATCCGGCGTGCTGGCGCTGGCATCGATCGAAGGACCATCGATCAATCGATCGAATTGACCGAGGCAGAGGGCGCGGCTCACAGCCCGAGCCGCGCGCCACGACCGTTCGATTGAATAGCGCCCTAGTGTTTGATCACCCAACCCACCATCGCTCCCAGGCCGGCGCCCGCCAACGGATAGGTGAGCAGCGCCACGCCGTTCGGCCAGCGTAGCGAACGCTGTCAGGCGAGTCGTGAGGGTTTCATGAAGAAGCTCTGAAGAATGCAACAAGCAGGAAGCGGCTGATCAGGCGCATGACTCCTCCCGGACGATCTCGAACTGTTCGTGTCTGACGATGAGAGAATGCCCCCACTATGAGGCCAATCCTGCGACTTGTCACCGCGATCGTCGGCGTCTGGGTACTGTCGTTTGTCCACGCCTCCGGCGCGCCGGACGCGATGCGGGTGCATCTGATCGACGTCGGGCAAGGCGCCGCGACGCTCGTCGAGTTTCCCTGCGCCGCGATCCTGATCGATACGGGAGGCGAACGGTTTCCTTCCGATCTCTCGCTGCCGGCGCAGTACAACTCGACCACGCGGTTGATGTCGTACCTGAACAAGTTCTTTTCCGGCCGTCCGGACCTGCACAACCGGCTCGCGCTCCTGGTCCTGTCGCATCCGCACCTGGACCACACGCGCGGCGTGTGGCAGGTGATCCAGGCGTTCGCTCCACAAGCTCTCGTTCACAACGGGCAGTCGCAGGGGTCGGGGATTGCGGGGCAGGAGATTGCGAGGACCTACGCGAAGGAAAACGGCCTGCCGCGCTGGTACGTGCTCGAGCGGACGATCGACAAGAGCACGGGACTGACCAATGAGGCGATCGATCCGGTCGCCTGCAAGCCGACGGATCCCCGGATTCGCGTGTTGTGGGGCCAGGTGGAAAACGACGGCACGTGGGACCCGGACGACTTCGACGACAAGAACAACCACAGCGTCGTGCTGCGCATCGACTACGGTCAGGCGTCAATCCTGTTCACTGGAGATCTCGAGGAGTCGACGATTCCGGGCGGCCGCGCAGGCATCGAGCGGCTGGTGGACGCGTATGCAGGATCGGGCTTGCTCGACGTGGACGTGTATCACGTCGGCCACCACGGCTCTCATAACGGGACGACCGCCGGTCTGCTGAAGGCGATCTCTCCGGAGACCGCAGTGATGTCCGTGGGCCCCGCCTGCAACCGCGAAGACTTCTCCGCCTGGAACCACGGGCACCCGCGGGCGGTGACCGTGAACGATCTCGAAAACGCCGTGACCGGCAACCGGACACCGAGAACGGTCCGCGTGTTTTCCGGCCCCGATACGACGCCGGGCGTACGGACGGAGAAGAAGGCGATCTATGCGACGGGCTGGGACGGCCACGTCGTCCTCGAAGGCCGGGCCGACGGCTCGTGGAGCACCGTGAGCATGAGCGGCCCGGCGGCGTGTCTCAAGTGACGTGCGGTGCGTCGGCGCGCCTCACGATCCTGCTCGTCGACTACGCCTGGACAGGCTGCTGGAGGGGGACCCGGTTGTAGATCAGGTCGAAGTCCTTCCTCCAGCTCTTGTGGTCTTCGGCGATCTCCCAGGTGCCGTCGATCCGCGAGCCGTCGCCGCTGAAGGTGCCTGTGAAGCGCTGGGAGAACGCGAAGGGCGAGAAGTCGGGCTTGGTCCGCTCCATCTTCCAGACGCCGGCCTCGAGGCTCATCTCGTAGACGCGCGCGACGCCACGTTCGTCGAAGTAGTGCTGAAGGAAGGTGCCGCGGCCTTCGTCCCAGCCGAGGACAGCCAGCCCGTCCGGCGCTTCGGGGATCGGAACGCGCCAGCGCTCGAGCACGAACGCCGGTCAGGGGCCGGACGTCGCCGCCGCGTTGCAGACTGCACCGTGGCAGCGACTTAAGGTCCGATTCTTGGAGCCTTCTGTGTCGGCTTACTACAGGTTTCTCTTTGTAATGACACTGCGCCCCGTGGCTACCTTCTTGCATGACGCCTGTCAAACACAAACTTTGTTCGTGGTCTATGTGGTCGCGCCGCAGGCGAGGGACGACCGAGGTGACAACCGTGGCTCGCAGACTCTCGCTCTTTCTGGTGCTGGTCCTGGTGCTGCTCGCGGCGCCGGCTCAGGCGACGCCCATCGTCACCGCGACGGTGACCCCGGCGGGGTCGCTTTTCCATTACGAGTACTCGATTGAATTCAGTCCACTCGATGACGAGGTCGCCGTGCTCACGGTCATCGTCACCGCCGGCGATCCGGATATCAGTCCGACGCTCGTGGCGCCGGCGGGCTACCTGGCGAGCTACGACTCGCTCCTGGGCCTCCTGGATTTTCTGCCGGTCGTGAGCTTCCCGGGAGCCGGCACGGTGACTGGCTTCGCATTCAACAGCGCCCATCAGGTCGGGCCGACGACTTTCGAAGCGCTGACGATCTTCGGCGGATCGCTCAGCGGTCCGACCACAGGTCCGCTCGGGCCGGCGACTCCGATTCCCGAACCGGCGACCGGCGCGCTGCTCGCGGTTGGGTTGGCTGCCGTCGCACGACGGATGGCGCGCCGGACGAAATCGGATCGCTGATCTAAGCCACAGGATTTCCAGTTCGTCGCGGCGCGTCGGCTGCCTTCCGGCGACCCGCCGCAGAAGAGAGGTCACGATGAGTTCCCCAAGACGGAGCGTGGGCGTCGCGGTCGTCGTCTCTATCTGCATCGGGTTGATGCTCTCCGGCCGTCCACCACGTGCCGCGAGCCACTCCGACGCGCCGCTGATCAAGCAGGATCCACAAGCGAATATCACCGACGTCTATGCCTTCATCGGCACCAAGTACAACGACGCGTCGGTGAAGGTGCTGAACGTCGTCGTCCACGTCCGGCCGTTCTCGGAGCCGGGCGACGGCGTGATGTACGACCGCTTCGCCGATGACGCGCTCTACAGCATTCATATCGCCGACCCGGCGACCGGTGCGGAAGTGATGCGGTACAACTTCCAGTTCTCGGACATCAATCCGTTGACTGATCCGGGCCTGAAGAACCCTGACACCATCCTGTCGTACGGCTTGGGCACCGGGGCTGGCGCGATCATGACGGTCGGCGACGCGCAGCAGAACTACTTGCAGACCTATACCGTCTCGAGAGTGACGTCGACCGGAACGAGCACCATCGGCACCGGCCTCCTCACGCCGCCCCCCAATGTCGGCAGGAGGACCACGCCGCTGTACAACGACGCGACGGGCCGCGCCGTTTCGGGGGCGACGTCGTTCGCTGGCCTCGACGCATACACCCGCCAGACCGTGTTCGGTCTGGGCTCCGGCGAGGCGGTCTTTGCCGGACCGCGTGAAGACGGGTTCTATTCGGATATTCCCGGGATCTTCGATCTGCTCGATCCGCGCATTCTGAACAACGACGGAGATCCGAACGACGGCCTCGGTCAAGACGGGGGAGGCGTGGACGGATTCAAGGGCTTCAACGTCCTGGGATTCGCCATTCAGATCCCGATTGCGTCACTGCCGGTCTTCACCTACACGGCTCCGTTCGCCGATCTGGCGGCGCCGCTTCCCGCGCTCGGCGTCGCGCAGGGCGTCGGCGTGTATGCGTCGGTGAGCCGGCCGCGCATCACGCTGCGCCGGACCGACGGCGAGCCATTGCCGTCGGGACCCTGGATCCAGGTCAACCGAATGGGTAATCCCTTGTTCAACGAGGGCCTCGTCGCTCTGAAGGACAAGGACAACTACAATCGCACGCTGCCGCCCGGCGACGGCACGACGTTTGCGACGTACGCCCTCAACTCAGAGCTCGCGTCCTTGATCAACTTCGTGTTCGGGACGTCATTCGTCACGGGTGGCCGAACCGATCTGGCGGCTGTCTTCATCCCGGATGTGCTGCGGGTGGACACCACGACGCCTGCCGTGCGGCTCGCGGGGCAACCCGGGTTCAGCCGGTTCGGCTTTGTGGGCGGCGATACGACGACCGACAGCGGAGGGCGCATCAAGTCCAGCGGCTGGCCCAATGGACGGCGCTTCGGAGACGACGTCGTGGACATCGCGCTCACTGCCGTCGCCAGCGGCCCCTCGTACACCACGGTCACGGTCGTCGGCGACAACGTCGCGGCCAACGATCAGATTTTCAATCAAGTGTTCCCGTACTCTGCGACGCCTCATTCCGGCACCCGGAACCAGAAGGACTCCGGCATCAACAAGTAGCCGGGGAGGCCGCGTGTGCCCCTGGAGGCAGAACGTGGAGGCGTCACACACCGCGAGGCCGCGCACGCGCTGGCGTGTCCTGATCGTCGGCCTCTCGGTCGCAGCGTTGGCAGGGGCGTGGGCGTGGTACGCCCGCGCCACCCGCGCGCTGACAGCCACCGAGGTGCTGGCTTCGATTCCTCCCGCCGGGAATCCTTCGCCGACCGACAAGGCGATCGCGCACTGGGTGCAGCGCGCCCGGAAGGACCCGCACAGCGTCCTCGCCTGGACCAATCTGGGCGATCTGCTGATGCAGAAAGCCCGCGAGACGATGGACCTCGCGTACTACGGGCGTGCCGAGGCCGCGTTCGAGAGAGCGCTGGTTGAGAGCCCGGCCACCGAGGCGGCCATGACCGGGCTGGCCTGGGTGCATGGCAGCCGCCACGAATTCGAGCAGAGCATCGAGTGGGCGCGGAAAGCGCTGGCCGTCGATCCCAACAGCCAGGCGGCCTACGGGCTCATCGGCGACGCCGACGTCGAGATGGGCAACTACGAGGCGGCGTTCAAGCACTATCAGAAGATGCTCGATATCCGGCCAGACCTGTCGTCCTACAGCCGTGGGGCGCATCTGCTGTATCTCACCGGCGACGCGCGCAAGGCTATCTGGCTGATGCAGAAAGCCGTGGCGACGGGCGCGACGTCCGCCGAGAACACGGCGTGGTGCCGCGCGCAGCTTGCGCTGATGCTGTGGAACACCGGGGCGCTGGTGGCTGCCGAACAGGTCCTGGCGACAGGTCTCGAACGCGCCCCGGTCAACTACCACCTGCTGCTGGTCCGGGGGCGGATCAAAGCGGCGCGAAAGGACTACGCCGCGGCGATCGCGTCCTACGAGAAGGCCATCGCCACCGTCCCGAGCCTCGAGGCGGTCGTGGCGCTCGGCGACGTGTACGCCGTCGTCGGTGAGACGGAACAGGCCGAGAAGCAATACGCGCTGGTCGAAGCCATCCACCAGGCGAACCGATCGAACGGCGTCAGAGGCAGCCTCGATCTCGCCCGCTTCTACGCGGACCACGACAGGAAGCTGCCCGAGGCGTTGGCCATGGCCGAGACGGAATACAAGACCAGGCCGAATGTCTTTGCCGCTGACGTCCTGGCGTGGTGCTACTACAAGAACGGCCGGTATGCGGATGCGAAGAAAATGATCGACAAAGCGCTGAGTCAGAAGACACCTGAGGCGCTCTTCCTGTTTCACGCGGGAATGATCCACGAAAAGCTCGGCAAGCGTGTGGACGCGCAGAAGCTGCTCTACCAGGCCCTCAGCCTGAATCCGGACTTCCATCCGATCTACGCGCGCGTCGCGTCGGAAACTCTGACTCGCATCGGCAGCTGACACGCGATTGAGGCGTACGGCCAATGAAAAATGGACGAGCTCCTGTCGTGGTCGCGTGTCTCGTTTTGGCGGCCGGCACGGCGCCGCCAGCCGGCGCTCATCCGCTCGGCGGGTTTTCCATCGATCATTACTCGCGCCTGCAAGCGACGCCGCAGGGTCTGCGGCTCCGCTACGTGATCGACATGGCGGAGATTCCGGCCGTTCAGGAACTGCTGCAGGCGGATGCCAACAGCGACGGTGACATTTCGGCGGACGAACGGCAGGCGTACCTCCAGCAGAAAATCAAAGACCTGGCGGCCGGCCTCGCGGCCACGCTGAACGGCACTCCTCTCGCGTGGCGGGTTGACTACAGCAATCTGACTGCGCCAGCGAGCGTCGCGTCTCCGGCGATTGGTACAGCGCCGTCGAGCTTTCGTATCTTCCTGGACCTGCACGCCGCCTTCCCAGCGACGCTGCCCGAGCGAAACACGATTCGATATGACGATCACAACTATCGGCAGCGCGTCGGCTGGAAAGAGGTGGTCGTCGAGGCGGCCCAGGCTGTTCAGTTGGTGAAATCCACGGCGCCTGCCAGGGACATCAGCAACGAACTGACGCGATATCCGCCCGATTGGCCCGCACCGCCGCAGGACGTCGCTGCCGAATTCACGTTCGAACTGGGATCGGAGGCCGGTCTCCTGGCGCTGGCGCGCCGCGCGCTGCCCGGACCGCTCGATTTCGTACTCATGGCGGGCGTCCTCGGCCTGGGCGTGCTCGTTCGGAGACGCGTCCAGCGGATTCGCGGCACGCGGGCCGCGCGGTAGTCTGCGCCGGGCGACGAACTGGTGGTCGCAGTCGAAGGCGGCACGCGCCTCTGCCAGCACGCCCGCGGTCGCGGCTCACGACCCGAGCCGCGCTACGCGTCGACGGTCGCGGCTCACAACCCGAGCCGCGCTACGTACCTCGCCCCCCTAGAACGTCCCTCCATAAACGCCTTAATGTCCCCCGCGACGAGCTCAGGCCTCTCCCAGTTGGGGCAATGTCCGGTCTCCGGATAGACCTTGAGTCTGGCGCCCGGGATCGCCGCGACGAGACGATCCTGATCCTCTCTTGGAAAGATCGCGTCGTGCTCGCCCCAGAGAAGCAGCGTTGGCACCGCGATCTTCGCCACCTGTTCCGCGTCGTCGTACGCGACGATGCCGTCCAGCACCTGGCGCCAGAGCCCGGCGGGCAGCTTGAGGCTCTCGGTAAGAATCCGATCGAAGAACGCCTCCGGAAGCGGGACGAAGGCAGTGCTGGACTGAAACTCGCGCGCAAACTCCAGCGGCACCGGATCCTTGAGATTCCTCAGCGACGTCTGAACCTCACGGGTGACCGAATTGCCCCCGGCCACGCCAGTGCCAATCAAGATGATGCGGGCGACTCGAGTGGGAGAGGTGATGGCGGCGCACCGCGTGACGAAGGTGCCGAATGAATGCCCGACGAACGTGGCGCGCTCGATGGAGAGCGCGTCCAGGAGCGCGATCGCATCGGCGGCGAATTGCTCGATTCCGTATTCGCCGGCGGGACGGTCCGAGTCGCCGAACCGCGCTGATCCGGGACCACGACACGAAGACGTTCGCGGGAGCAACGGAAGGACGCGGCTGTACGAGAACCAGGAGTCCGGCCAGCCGTGCAGCAGGACGACCGGCTCGCCATCGTCGTCGCCCTGCGACGCGTAGTGGATTCGTGGGCCGGTCGCGAGTTGGACGGTCGAGAAGCGGTTCACTGCCGTAAGCTTTCCCCATGTCGGCTCCAGGCCGCAATGACCCGTGCCCGTGCGGCAGCGGCCGCAAGTTCAAACAGTGCTGCCTGCTGGTCTGGGCCAGGGAAGACGCCGAGCGCCTCCGAGTCCGCCGCGCCGAAGGTCGTGTCGTCGACGCGCTGCTGGCGTATGTCCTTCGAACGTGGGGCGAGCCGTTCCTGCACGTCGCCTGGGCGGAGTTCTTTCTCTGGGATGACGTGCCGCCGGACATGCTGAAGACTCCGGAATTCGACACGATGTTCATCCCGTGGCTGACGCTTGCATATGCGCCCGATCCACGCGCAAGGTCCACGGTGGCGGGTTGGCCCATTGAGCCGGTCGGCCGGCATTGGCTCGCCGCCGAGCAGCCCGACCTCTCCGACGACGAACGCGAGTTCGTTCGTGTTGCCTGCGACAGTCCGATGAGTGCCTTCGTCGTCGAAGCCGTCGTGCCGGAACGGAGCGTGGACCTCAAAGACATCCTGACCGGACGCCGCTTCCACGTGCTCGAACAGAGCGCGACGCGAACGCTCCGTCCGAACGATCTGGCATTCACCCGCGTGGTGACGCTCAAGGGCACCAGCGTGATGTTCGGCATGGCACCCTGGGTGATCCCCGCCCGCTGGCATACCAACATCATCGACTGGCGCGAGAGCCGCATCCGGCGCCGTCTGATGACGCGCCCGGAACTGACCGAGAACGAGATCGAGATTCGCGAGCTCTACCTCGACATTGCCGAGCGCGTCCGCAACCCAGCCCCGCCACGGCTGAACAACACCGACGGCGATCCGATCGAGTTGACCACGTTGACCTTTGAAGTCGAAAGCGGCCTCGAGGAAACGATCGAGCGGCTGGCGCCGCTTGCCAGGCCGGGAACCGGAGAGGCAGACCCGATCGCAGACGAAACGCGCGACGCTGCCGGCGCGCTGACGGGCGCGACCATGAGCTGGCAGAAGGCCGGGAACAAGATGCACAAGTCGTGGAGCAACACGATCCTGGGCACGTTCCGGCTCTCGCCAGGACGGGTCGTCGCCGAAGTGAATTCGGCGCGCCGCGCGTCGAAGCTGAAGCGCGAGATCGCCAGGATCTTCGGAACGCGCGCAAGGCTGGCCGATGTACTGGTGACGGACGTCGCGAAGGCCATGGCCGAGCGGGCGGTCGCGAGAGCTGCCGGAGGCCTCCAGGACGATGCGGAGATCGACGAGGCGCCCGAGCTGCGCGAGGCGTCGGATGAATTCTTTCGCCGGCACCTCGAGGAGTGGATCAACATGAAGATTCCAGCGCTCGGCCATCGGACGCCGCGGCAGGCGGCCCGATCTGCGAGCGGCCGCGAGCGACTGAGCGCTCTGTTGTCGAGCTTCGACGACGGTCGCGAGAAGCTGTCGCCTGTTCGGCGGCAGCATCTGGCCGATCTGCGAAAACGGCTCGGGCTCTAAGCTAACGCACGAAGTCCACGTGTTTTGACCCGTCCGGCGCTCTAAGTGCATGATAAGTGCATGGCGGTCAAGACCATCACGATCGATCTCGAAGCGTACGCCCTGCTCTCGCGTCGCAAACAGGCCGGACAGTCGTTTTCCGAGGTCATCAAGGCGCACTTCGGACCGGAGCCCACCGCCGGCCGGTTTCGGACCCTCCTGCGGACGATTCGGTTGAGCGGGACCACCGTGGACGCAATCGACCGTCAGGTCCGGGCCAGGCGCAGGGAGCCAGCCCGGGCGGTCAAACGATGATCCACCTCGACAGTTCGCTCCTGATCGACCTGCTTCGCGAAACCGCCCGCGAGCGGCCGGGCCCTGCGTTCGACGCGCTCGAGTCGATCGATGACGACGAGGTACTCGCCGTGTCGGTGCATGTCGTGTGCGAGCTCAGGGCCGGTGCAGAGCTCTCGCGCAAGCCGCTCAAAGAGCACGAAGAGCTCGACCGGCTGCTCGCCGGGTTGATCGTCGCGTATCCCGATGCCCGATTCGCGCCGGCTTACGGTCGGCTCCTGGCGTCGATTGAGCGGACGCGCTCGTCGGTGGCCTCCATGGATCTGCTCATCGCGACGGCGGCAGTCGTGGACGACGCGCCGCTCCTGACTCGAAACACGAAAGACTTCTCCCGTGTGCCCGGACTCCGCGTGCTCGAGTACCTGAGGGGGTGACGCGACGGCCGCGGCTCACAACCCGAGCCGCGCTACGCCTCGCCACGCGCCGCTATCCGGCACTCGCGGCGGTCGCCGCGGGCGGCGGCGTTGACAGACCTGCCGAGAGTGGAGAAAGACGCGCTCGTCGTCCACGCGCCGGAAAGGTCGGCTGACGCTCATGCCACCAAGTCCGGTCGACGTCAGCGCCATGCTGCGGGCGGATGCCGTCAGTCTCGCGCTTGGCGGGCTCCTGCTGGTCGTGGGGTTGCTGACGATCGCGCTCTGGACAGCCGCGCGCCGGCGCGCGGCTCCGCTGAGGAGATCGTCAGGCGGCGTCGTGTGGCTCGGGGTGTTCGCGTGCCTGTACGGCGTCCGCCTGCTGGTGCGGACCAGGACCTTTCGCTTCGGCGTCGATGTGGCCCCGTGGGTCTGGGACTACACGGCCGCCGCGATCACCTACGCGATCCCGCTCCCTATCGTGCTCTTCGTCCGCGCCTTCTGGCCTGCCTGGCGGCGTGTCGCCACGATCGGCGGCGTCGGGCTGATCGTCTTTGCGACGTATGCCATCGCGTCGGATGCCATCCTGCACCGGCCCGAGTCGGCGAGCACGCCGAACAACCTCATTGCCCTCGGCTTCCTCACCGTCCTGGTGGGTGTGCTCTTCTGGCCGGGCCGCGCGCCCTCCCGCGAGCTGAGGACAGCCCGCATTGGCGTGCTGAGCTGGTCGCTGACGGCGGTCGCGGACAACCTGCGGGGCATACGCGCGGTGGCCTTTCCCGGTCCGGACCTGGAGCCGTTCGGCTTCACCGTGCTGGTGGTCTGCCTCGGGACGATCGCCGCCCGGCGCGTGCTCGACGATGCGCGCCGGTTGGTCGCCATCGATCGGGAGCTCGCCGTGGCACGGCAGATTCAGTCCTCGATTCTGCCGCAGGCGATGCCGCGCCTCGCGCGTGTGACGGTGGCTGCGCGCTATCGTCCGCTGGCGCGGTGGCCGGCGACTTCTATGATTTTCTCGAGATCGACGAACGGCGGCTGGGCGTACTGCTCGCAGACGTGTCCGGCCACGGCGTCCCGGCCGCGTTGATCGCGTCGATGGTCAAAGTCGCACTCGCCGCTCAGCAGGGATGCGCCGACCGGCCGGCCGCGCTGCTCGCCGGGATGAACAAGGCACTCTTCGGCCGGTTGGGCGGACAGTACGTGACTGCGGCATACCTCTTCATCGACGCGCGCTCCGGCCTGTTTCGATATGCCGCAGCGGGCCATCCGCCGATGTTGCACCTGGCCCGATCCGGTGGTGGAGTTCGCGCGCTCGAAAAGAACGGATTCGCGCTCGGCTTCGCGCCGGCCGCGAACTACGACGAATTGGAGCGGCCGCTCGAAGGCGGCGAGCGGCTGCTCCTCTACACCGACGGACTCATCGAGGCCGCGAATGCCGCCGATGACTTCTACGGCCTCGAGCGTCTCGAGACCGCCCTCGCCGCGGGGGCCGCGCAACCGCTCGAAGACGCGGCGGAGGGATTGCTGCGTTCAGTGGACTCGTGGTCGGGGCAACCCGCGACCGACGATCTCACGCTGGTGCTCGTCGACTACGCCTAGACGGGCGCTCTGCTAGAATCGCGACTCTGCTCTATGTTCCCACCGCAGTTCCCCTGGCGGCGATGCCTTATCGCGGTGTCGGGCGTCTGGTGGCTCGCGGCGGCCGGAGTGACCCCCGCGGCGCGGCAGAACTGCGCGATGGACGTCAAGGTGCCGCCCGGGATCCGGCCGGCGTATGCGCGAGTCGCCGATCGGTGCGAAGGCATGTACGCGCGCCCCGTGGCGGCGCGCGCCGACCTGCAGTTGCGGGGATTCCGGACACATCCATACGAATTCGACGTCACGCGCGACGGCGCGCTCGATATCGGCGTCATCGGATGGACGCCCGCCGACGGACCAGGCACCCTCGTCGTCCGGTCGATGCGACCGAGGCATTACTACCAGATGGACACGGCGGCTGCGCTCAGCGCTGAAGGGCGCTACCGCTGGCCAACACAGTTGTTGCGTGAGGTGGCGATCCAACCTGAGGAGCTCGCCGGGTACTTCACACAGCCGCCGTCCGCCGCCGCGCCGCCTGTCGTGTGGCCGATTGCCATCGCCCGGCCCGGCGCGAAACCAGTCGTTCCCATGCAGCTCGTGCTCGTCCTCGAATCGGAAGTCGAGCTGAACCTCATCGAGATGACGGTCGCGATGCCCGACGGGAAGCCGGCGACGCAGGCGTGGAAGTCGACGCGCGCCAGCTATCCTGAGGACCTCCCGATTCTCGTACCGCTCGCGGTCAAGGCGGCCGGCATCTACGACGTTTCGTTGACCTCGACCAGCCGGGAGGGGATTCGCGGCGGCCTTCGCCTTCGGGTGGCGGTGCGGAGCGACGCGTTGCCAGGCAAAAAATGACCGAGGCGAATCCCTCCGCATCGACATCCGAGCCTGCGGCATCAGAGTCGGTCGCGACCGATCCGCAGCCGTCTCTGCCGATCACGGCCGAGCCCGCGCCGCGATCCGGACGCCGCCTCCTCGAGCGGGCCGGCCAGGCGATCGACTCGGTCGCGTTCACCAGACCACGGTACTGGCTCGCGGGTTTTTTGATCCTCATCGGCGTCGTGCTGGCTTTGAGCGCAATGCGAGTCGGGTCGGTTCCCATCTCGCTCAACGCCCAGGCCGAGCTGGTCGAGCTGACGGTCGCGGAGGCTGCCGAAACCTCCGACCTGCGCTTGCGCGACGTCGCGTGGACCGGTCGCGTCAATCTGCCTCAACCCGACAAGACCGTTCGCGTCCTCAACTACGTCTCCGTCAGCCGCCCGAAACCCGGCAGGAACACCGACGACGTCGTGCAGGTGTACGGGCTGGCGCTCGTTCCCTCGGATCGAGTCGTCGTGAAATTGACGACGGGCGGGCGCGTGAGCGTGACGTTCGTCGGAGGCGGGCGCAGGCTCAAGATGCTCGTGCCTGCGGGGATGGAAGTGAGAGATGACGCCGGCGTCGCGATTCCGAGTGTGAAGGGGACCGCACCGGGCATCGTCGAGCTCGACGCCGTCGGGTCCGGCTCTCTCACGGGCACCGCAGCCGGCGGCGCCACTCGATGGCTCGAGTCGCTGGCCATCCGGACGTTGGGCTTCTGGCGTGCCGATGCGCCCGCGACGCCGGGCCCGGAGCGGCGGGTCAGCACGATTCTTCAGGGCACGCTGTCGATTGAAGGCGGCACCGGCTCGCGCCTGGATCTCGGCGAAGCGGCGCCGCTTTCGATCGGCGAAGTTCAGGGAACGCTCTTCGCGCTCACGCTCGCGGATCGTGTCTCGGTGCATTTCGCCGGCGAGGCGCGCGATCTGCGATCCGGCTACGGCAACCCGGCGCGATCGCTGATGCCCACGCGACTCGAGGACCTCTCGAACCGGCCGGCGACGAAAGCGATCCTGGCCCTGCTGGCGATCTTCGGCGGTTCAGTCCTCACTCTGAAAGGACGTCAACGTCCATGATGCGATCCTTCGCGACGCTGATGCTGGTGCTGGTGCACGCGGGAAGCGCGTTCGGCTCCGGTGCGCTGGATGTGCGGCAGTCGCCGCCGCCCGACGCGCGCAACCTGGTCGTCATGGTCAAAGCCCGGACGAGTCAAGGCGAAACTCTTCTCGGCGCCGGCATCATCATCAGCCAGACGCCTCAGGAGACGCTGATCCTCACTGCGCGGCACAACCTTCAGGAGGCGGTGGGCAGTGACTTCTACGCGGGCATCACGGTCGAGTTCCGGACGCGGCCCGGCCGCCCCGTGACGGCGCAACCGGTGCAGGAGTCGATCTCACGGCACGACATCGCGCTCCTCCGCGTTCCGGCGACCGAGGCCCCGGACGTGCTGTCCGCAGGCGCGGCGGTGCTCGCGCCACGCACGGTCGTGGACTCCGTCATCGAGCGCGTCGTCGCCATCGGCTATGGCGGCGGCATTGCGTGGTATCAGGCCGCGTCGCCACAGAGAGCCCGGCGTCTGTCCGCCGCCGAGCTCGAAATCGAGACGTCCAGCTACATGCCCGGCCAGTCAGGCGGCGCCGTCTTCACAGAAGACTGGGCGCTCCTCGGCATGATCGTCGAGGTCACGGCCAGATCGGCGCGCGCGCTGCCGATCGATCTGATCCTCGATGAGCTGCGGCGCACGAGGTATGGCGTCCTGCTCACCGAAAGCCCGGCCGTGGCCGTCAACGACGCGCGCCGGGCGCTCGCCGCGCGCACGATCCGGTGGGACGCGCCGACGGTCGCGAGCGCGCTCTCGGGCGGCGACCTCGAGACGCTCGAGAGCTTCGTCACGGCCGGCATGGAGCCGGCCATGCTGCTCGAAGCGTTCGGGACCCCGGGCCCCGATAAGACGTCCGCCGCGCAGACGTTCTTCGCGCGAACGCGTGGGAACCCGCGAGCGATTCGCTGGCTCGAGCGCGTCCTCGCGGGCGGGTTCGATCCCAACTGGACCATTCCGACGGCCACGCTCAAGCGGGAAGGTCTCCTGCAGAGCACTGTCCGCGCCGGCAACGCGCCCGCGATTCTCGCGATGCTCCAGGCGGGCGCCAGCCCGCACGCGTATCAGGAACTGTTCCTGACCACCGCCGACCTGGCCCGGTTCATCCTGCCGGCGATCTACATCGTCGAGCACACGATCCTGACGCGCGACGAAAAACGCGCCGTGCTCGAAGCGCTCGTCGCAGCCGGTATGGTCGTGCCCACCGTTCCCGACGCCCGTCGTAACACCGCGCAATTCCCGGAACTCTCTGAGCTGTCTGCCAAGGCCGAGCAACTGGCCGGCATCCCCGTGAGGCCGTCGCCATCGCTGGGGAGCCGCCCGCGGACGCCGGTGTGTGAGAGCGCGACGCGCAGAACGAAGTTCGACTGGTGCGCATTCGTCGCCGGTCTTCCGGCCCGCGTTCAGGCGATCGATCGAGATTACGTCGGCTTCTGGCGGCTCGAGCTCGTCGGCCTGATGAACGTGCTCGACGATCGCGCGTATTTCCTGGGCTACGAGGAAACGGGCGGACTCGACGTCGTCGAGGTGACGCGCGACACGCGGCAGTGGCGCGTCCTCAGGTTCATGGAACCCGCGGCCGGGATGGGACTCTGCACCGCCGAGTCCGACGGATTCCGCCGCGATCGCTGCTGGCGCCGGGTCTCCATGCAGTACAACCCGGACGCCGGCGAGTTTCTTGTGGAGAACTACTACAAGTTCCGTGCGCTTCGCGCGCAGGCGGCGACAGCCCCCGCAGCCGCGCCCGTTGCGGCGCCGCCCGCCACACGGACGCCAGTGACACCCGCGCCTGCCGCGGCAGGGAATCTCACGCCCCTCGCCGAGACGCCGTTCACGGCTCCGCTCGGGCAACTCCTCCTCCTCGGAACCGGCCCGCCGCTGTCCGACGACGTCCTGACCGCGCTCACGTTGGGCCAGATCCGACTGGAGCAGTGGCGGTGGTCCCAGATCGACCGAGAGCTGCAGACCGATCGCGAGAGCGTGAAGCCCAGATTGAATCCACGCCGGCCGGCCTTCCTGCTCGAATGGGAGCGGCTCTCAGCCGAAGCTCCGGCGCTCGAGAAGCCGTTGCTCCTGGCGCTGCTCGGCGCCGATCCGTCATGGCGCGTGCTCGAGCGGTTTCCTGAATGGGATCCGAAAGTGCCCGCCGTCGTTGACGCCTTCGTTTTCAAGCGGGAAAGCGTCGTCGGGCGCGAGCCGGCCTTTGCGGCGCGCACCCTCGCACCTGTGATGCGGCAGTTCCTGCAGACGGCGGCGGCCGCCGCGCCCAGGCGTCTCGCGATCGTGGTCGATCTGGCGCGGCCGACGTACGACTTCGGTCGCAGTCGCCTGATCTTCACGCAGGCCGATCCGGGCCTCGAGGCCGTGACGAAGCCACAGCCGGCGATCTCCCTCCTGATGAGTGTCGACGCTCCGAAGATGGCCGTCTTCATGCCCGCCACCACTGTGCCGGCCCGCGCCCGTTCGACTGAGCTTGTACCTCCCTTCGAGCTCGAGCGGCCGGTCGATTTCCGCGCAAAGCTCGATGCCCGCCCGCCCGGGCGTGCCTCTTCCGCAGAGTGTCGGAACACTGGGAGGGCCGTTTTCAGGCGCAGGGGTCCCGCAGGTCTCGATGCTCGCCTTCGATCGCACGCTGCAGCTCGACGGCATCCCGATGCCGCCCGATCGCGCTGAAGCACTGATCAAGCGGATCGGCACCGGCCGGCTCAACGTGCGGATTGTGTTGGACGTCACCGACGCCGAGCGGTTCGGGTACCGCCTCGAAGGCACGAGCATGGACGCCGGCGTGCTGTACGTGACGCTGCGCCGCGTGGATCTACTCGCTCCGGACGGCAGCGTGATTCACACGATGGAGGCCGCGGCGTTCCCCTTGTCCGGTGGGAAGTAGCCCAGGCGACGGGCGCGGCTCATAACCCGAGCCGCTACTTTCCGCTTGTCAGCCACGACGTCAGAACCTGCCCTGGGTCCTCGCCGCTCTGTGACACTCGGACCGTGACGTTCGGCAGAGACGCGTAGAGATCCTGTGCGGCGCGGCCGGCCGGCTCGCCAAGCGGCGCGACCGGATTCAGGAGCAGCACGGGACGCGGTCCGACCGCCCGCGCGACCTGCGGCAGATCGAACGCTCGCAGAAGGCCGTAGGCATAGATGCCGAATGGCTGCGTGTAACGCTCTGCCGACGCGAGCGAACGATAGTCGGTGACGGTCTGCCGCAGGGCGACGCTGCGCACTTTCTCATCGAGCGCGGCGGCGTAGAGGGCGATCACGCCGTGCGCTCCGTCGCCGACGAGCGAGATGGCGCCGCCGGCGATGTCCGGTCGCGATCGCAGATAGTCCACGGCTCGCAGCGCGTCGAACACCTGCCCGCCAAGAAGCGGCTTGCCGAGCATCAACGTGAACCAGGTCAGATACGCCTCATTCGGAATGCGGTTCGGAAAATAGTGACGTCCGCGCGCAGGGTAGGCGATCGAACAGTCACCTCGGCCGCGCACGTCAATCACTGCCACCCGGCACCCGCCTCTGGCGCACAACCGCTCCGCAAACGCGTCTTCGCCGACTGAGCTCCATGCGGCGGGCTCGCCAAGGTAGAGCACCGTGGGCGTGGACGCGCCGGTCGTGTCCGGCGTGAGCAACCAGCCCGGGATCCGGATCTCGCGATCGCTCGTGAGCTCGAACTGCTCGGCGCGATAGCCCGGCTTCCGGATCCGGCTGAGAATGCGGCTCGGCGGGACGCCTGCCGGCGAATCATCGACCGCCAGCACGGCGCGGACCGCTGGCGCGCAGGTCCGCGGCGCTCGGCGACTGCGGCGTGGCAATCGCCGCCGCCATCTTCTGCGTGAGCGAGAGCGCAGTTTCTCCGCGGAAGGACGTGGTGACGAAACCGGTCGGCGTGACAAACAGCGCCTCTTCGGATTCCACGTCCTGAGACGATTCGTCGTCATCGGTGTCCTTCACGTCGAACCAGCGATTGAACCAGCCGTACGTCGCTCGCCGCATCTCGTAGACGTACCCATGCGCCTGCGTGGTCGTCTGCAGCGCCACGCGGTCACCGGCCCCGAGCAGTCCGTACACGTGCCTGTATTCATCGAGCAGCTCGAGCCCGCTCGCGACGTACTCCGGCGAGTAGGTGTGACCGGCATCGTGCAAGGTGACGGTCATCAGCAGCGGTTTCGGCGCAAACGCGTACAGCAAATCCGCGCGATCGATCCCGCGCGCGAGCGCCGGGACGATGTTCTGCTCGGCGTCGTCGGCCGATCCGGGCGGCTCGACGTCTTCGTGCGCCAGATTCTCGGTGTTGCCCTCGGAGACGACTGCGACGCGAATCCGGTCGTCGAGTGCCGCAAGGAACTGGGTCAGCGTCCCGCCGCCGGACTGACCGCAACAGCCCAGCCGTTCCGGATCGACCTCCGGACGCGTGAGCAGATAGTCGATCCCGCGGATGCCGTCCCAGGCGCGAAAGAGTCCGAAGTTCGCGCCGAGCAGGATGAGGCGGCGTCCCGCATGCTCGTGCTCGCTCGTGCCGCCGCCGAGCGCCGAGACGCCCGTGCGCGCGCCCGGATACTCGATCCGCTCGCCCTGCCCGAACGGGTCGTAGGCCAGCACGACGTAGCCCTTGCGCGCCAGATTCGTGAAGAGCTTCTGGTAGCTCGGCCAGGCTTTGCCGTTCTGAGAATGGCCGAGCGGCCCGAGAATCGCCGGCCGTCGTCCCGTGCGCGCCGGCACGTAGAGGTTGGCGGTGACGTAGAGCCCCGGCCGGCTCTCGAAGTACAGCTTCTCGATACGATAGCCGGGCCGCTCGACGACGCCGGTGACGCGGGGATTAAGTGGACCGCGCTCGAGCGGTCCACCCAGCATGGTCCATAGCTCCTGCACCACGGCTTTCTGCCGGTCGAGGACCTGCTGCCGCGTGGAAATCGCGCTGATGATCTTCTTTCGCCGCGCGCGCGCCTCGCTCGCGAGGCGGACCAGGTACCGCTGAAGATCGTGAGAGTAGTCGGGCAGCGCCGTGTCCTGAACCATCAGCTCGACGCCGGGCGCGCCCTGCAGACGCGTGCCCGATAAGGACGACGACGTCTGAGCACCGCCAATCGATCGCGTCAGCCCGACGGCCGTGAGACCAGCTCCGCTCGTCTTGAGGAACGTTCGGCGTGTGGGTTTCATGCCAGCCCCTCCGTTCGTGACCGCGCGTTTCCGGCGACATCCCGGGAGCGCGCCCACGGCGTATTCTACGAGCGCGTCGAGGGAATTACGCGGGAGGGAGGGCTGGCCTGCCCGCCGCGGTGTTGACATCATGATGTCTCACAGCTACATCAAGATGTGCGCACGACTTGACCTCGACCAGGACGTCGCGGCGAAGTTGAAGGCCGCGGCCCGCCGGACCGGCCGGCCGTTTCGTCAGGTCGTCAACGACGCGCTGCGGCGGGGTCTGGAGCGGCCGCCGCGGCGAACCCCATTTCACGTCAAGGCGCGCAGCCTCGGCGGCCTCCGGCCGGGGCTGCGGCTCGACGACATCGGCGAGCTGCTACAACGCGTCGAAGGCCCGCGGCACAAGTGATCCTGGTCGACGCCAACCGTCCTGACGCCTACGATCCCGACTCTCCGCAGCACGACGTGAGCCGTCGATGGCTCGAGGTACTCTGGACCGGATCTCGTGAGATTCACCTGGTTGACTCTTTGGGCGTTCGTGCGCATCGCGACGAGCTCGCGTGTGTTTGCGGCGCCGCTGTCACCTGCGGAGGCGCATGCCGCGGTCGCCTCCGGCTGCAGCAGCCGAATGCGGGGATCGTGGAGCCAGGCGAACGTCACCTGGAGCTCTTCGGTACGCTCCTGACCGCGGACAGGCCGCGGGCGCGCTCGTCATGGACGCGGCGCTCGCCGCGGTGGCGATGGAGCACGGCGCGACGCTCTACTCAACAATCTCGACTTCTCGAGGTTTCCCGATCGCTCACCTGGTGGACCTGACGGGCGCGGCGCCGGCTCACAACCCGGCTACGACGAGCATTGACACCCCCACCCGGCGGCCACATGATGGCGCGTCCCTCACACTGGAGGCTCCCATGCGCCGGCTGCTCGTCGCGATCGTGGCCATCACGTCAGCCGGCGTCGCGCTCGAGTCGGTGCCCAGCAGCGCGCCTCAGGCCGACGCACTCGTCAAGCTGCTGACGCCGCCGATGACGGCTGTGGCGCGTCTCGTCGTCCTCGAGCGGTGGGATGCGCGGCTGAACGAGCTCATTCAACGTTTCCCGGGGACCGAGCGGCTCGGGAGCAAATGGACGCCGGCCGCGCCGGCCTGGCAGAAGGCGCGGAGCAGCGTCGGCGCGCGCCTGACGGCGCTGTTCGACTACTACGTCTCGTCCGGCGAAATGACGAACCTGATTCGCGCGAGAGTCGACGAGTACTTCCCGGGCGGCGAGGCGGCGTCGCTCCTGACGGTGCTGAAGAGCCCGGCGGGTCCGTCCATTGTCCACTTCGCGGCGACGACCTCATTTGTCGGGGAGGCCAAGGAGATCCGGCTCGACGGACCCGAGGTCGGCAGCCCCGAGTGGTTCAAGGAGACCAGCGCGCTCGTCAGGAAGTTCAGGGAACGTATTCCGCCAGAAGTGCCCGCCGAAGATAAATCCCAGGCCGACGCCGTGAACAAGTTCATGGGCGGTCCTGCCGGCAACGAGTTCTCGCAGCTCTGGATGAGCGTCATCTCCAGGGCGGAGACGGCCGTCGGCGGCGCGATGAACCTGGTGCTCTTCGACGATCGCGAGGCGATCGAGCGCGAGGTCGCGAAGGCGGTCGCGTCGGTCAAGTGATAGGAATCGATCGATTGACAATCGATCAATCGATCGGAATTGAGGGCACTTGTCCTGCTGGCCGCGCTTGAACGGTTGTGGTGTGTCCTGGATCTGTGTATATTCACAGTATGCCATCGCGACCGACGCCGACCGCCGCCCAGCTCCTGGACTTGCAGGGTTGCTTGTGCCTGGAACTCAGGCGCACGACCCGGCTCGTCACGCAGCGCTACGACGCCGCCCTCCGGGCATTCGGGATCCGCGTGACGCAGATCCCGATTCTGACGGCCGCCGCGTCGGGTGACGGCGTCGCGCTTGCGCCGCTGGCCGAGCGCTTCGGCATGGAGCGGACGACGCTCCTGCGCAACATCCGCCCGCTGGTGCGCCGGCGCCTGGTGCAGGTGCGCCGGGCTGCCGGTCATCGGCATGACGAACTGACCGCCACCGCGAAAGGCCGCGCGCTGGTGGCGCGCGTGTACCCGGTGTGGCGGCGTGTGCAGGACGAAATCAGAGCGCAGGTGACCGATCCGGCGTGGCGCCTGGGGCTCGAGGATCTTGGGCGGGGAGGCCGGGCGAGGCCCGGCTGATCCCGTGAGTCGTGTCGTATGTGTGTATATACACGTGTCTAGAAGGAGTCACACCATGACAGAACACCCATCCCGTCAGTCCTGGACCATCACCGTGGTGATCGCCCTGTTGATCTGGCTCGCCGCCGCCATTGCCGTCGGAGCGACCCGCATCGTCAACCAGGCCGGGGAGCCGCCGCTCATCCTGTTCGGCTTCGTGGCCCTGCCCATCGCGCTTGGCGTCGCAGTCTATGGCGTGAGCGCGACCTTCCGGGCCTGGACGGAGCGCCTGAGCCTCACCTGGCTCGTGGGCCTGCATATCTGGCGATTCGTCGGTCTGGGATTCGTCCTGGCGTGGTTCGTCGGCGCGCTGCCGGGCGGGTTCGGCATCCCCGAAGGACTCGGCGACGTGGCGGCGGCCGCCGGCGCCCTGGCCCTCCTGCCGTCGCTTCGCCGTGGCTCGGTCTCGCGAAGGTGGCTGCTGATCTGGAACACCTTCGGACTGATCGATCTCCTGTCGGCGCTGACGATGGGAGTGCTGTACTCGAACACCAACCTCGGCGTCTTGAGCAACGGTGGCGTCACCACCGAGTTGATGGTGACGTTCCCGGTCAGCCTCATTCCGACGTTCCTGGTGCCGCTGTTCATCCTGCTGCACCTGCTGACGTTTGCCAGGACTGCGGGGCTCGCACGGGCACACGAGGGGCCGCCGCGTATCCTCGCGGACCCGCACCGCGTATAACGAGAAGAATGAGTGAGGATCGTTTAGCCGATCCGGGGCTGTTCGAGGCGCGCTACCTCGCGTTCCTCGAGACGATCTCGCACCTCCGGCCGAGCCTTCACCGGTACTGCGCGCGCATGACGGGATCGCTCCTCGACGGCGAGGACCTGGTCCAGGACGCTCTGTTCCAGGCCTATCGCAGGCTCGACACGTTCGACGACGCGCGTCCGCTGGCGCCGTGGCTGTTCCGGATCGCGCACAACCGCTGCATCGATTTCCTTCGCGGGCGCCGGGTTCGGTTGGAAGCCGAAACTGCGGTCGCCGCGCCGGACGCGGTGCCGGCCGTGGAACCGGCCGGACCAGCGCTCGGCAGAGCGGTCGAGCACCTCGTTCTGTCGCTTCCGCCGAAAGAACGCGCGTGTGTGCTGTTGAAAGACGTCTTCGACTACTCGCTCGAAGAGATCGCCGAGCTGGTCGACTCGACGATTGGCGGCGTGAAGGCCGCCCTGAACCGCGGCCGATCGAAACTGACGGCACGGACCGACGTCGCACCGCCCCGGCGCGAGAGGAGGGGAGCGGACGCGACGCTGCTGCAGCTGTACGTCGACCGATTCAACGCGCGCGATTGGGAGGGCCTGAAAGAGCTGGTCGCGGCGGACGCACGTCTGCTCGTGGCGGACAAGTACTCCGGGCGCCTGTCCGACTCGCCCTACTTCCCCAACTACGGACGCGTGGCCGTGGCGTGGCGCATGGCCGTTGGCGAACTCGACGGCGAGCCCATCGTCGTCATCCTGCGTCGTGCGGCAGACGCGTGGTCGCCCGGCGGATTCGTGCGCCTCGAGGTGTCAGACGGCCAGATCATCCGCATCGCCGACTACTTCCACTGTCCCTGGATCGTGCCGGCGGCAGTCTCCGTCGTCGTGCACTAGCCACGTATCTCATCAGCGTCGCCACCCGTAAGACTCATAGAAGGAGTTACTGCCGATGAGACGACCAGCCTATCCAACGACGTTGCTTTTGATCGTGATGAACGGAGCGGTGTGGACACAGAGCTCGAAGCATCCGCCGCTGGAGGAGTACCTTCTGCCGCGAGATGCCGAGACCGCGCTGGCGCGAAGCGCCGCACCAGCCGGCATCTCGGATCGGGCCACGATCAAGGTCCTGACGAAATCTGGCTACGAGGTCGTTCGGCGCGGTGACAACGGGTTCACCTGCATGGTCATGCGTGGATGGACGGCGCCGACCTACACGCCCGCGGAGCTTCGGGATCTCGTGTACGACCCCGCGGTTCGCGCGCCGATCTGCTTCGATCCGGAGGCGACGCGCACCGTGATGCCGTACTACGAACTGCGAAGCACGCTGGGGATGGCGGGGCAGACGCCTGACCAGATTGCCAGGCGTGTCGAAGCCGCGTACGCGAGCGGCTCACTCACCAAACGCGCCGGTGTGAGCTTCGCTTACATGTGGTCGGCCGACCAGCATCTCGGACCGGGCATCGGTCACTGGCGCCCGCACATGATGATCTTCTCGCCGAAGTACACGAACGAGATGATCGGCGGCAATCCGTTCGGCGGGCCGTTGCCGTTCGTGTCCGACGATGCGGGAACACCGTTTGCGGTCGTTGTCGTTCCTGTGGATGACACGCTGGCGATCAAGGCGCGCTAGTCCGGCAGTCGTGCGCTACGGAAGATCTGCGTCCACAGCGCGCGATCGTCATCACTGAACACGCCCAACTCCGCGAAGATCTCGCGTGCGAACTCGACGTCGGCCAGCCCACTGGCGGTAATCAGATGTCGATCGCGAACGGCAGGAGCGTCCACGTAGTTGTCCGCCTCTGCATAGTTCGCGACGTGCGAGCGCAGGTAGTCGAGCCCGTTGCTCGTGTGGCGACGGCCGCGGAGCAGGCCGATCCGGGAAACCGCGACGGTGGCCGCGCAGATCGCGGCGATGGGGACCTCCTGTGCGTCAAGCCGCTCGAGAAGTGCGGCGAGCGCCGGCTCGACCGGAGCGGTTTCCCAACTGTCGCCGCCAGGAAGCATGAACAGGGCGATGTCTGCCGGGTCGACGTCGGCGATCGCTTTGGAAGGCAGCACGACGAGGCCGCCCATCGAGCGAACCGGCGCGGACGTGAGACCGACGCACTCGACGCGATACTTGCCGTGACGCCGCAATTCCGCGAGGGCGTGCGAAGGCTCCCAGTCCGCAAAGCCGTCGAACACGAGCACGTACACGGCCTTGTCCGGCATAGGCTTCGGATCGATAGTATCCTTCTCCCGCCCCCGTGCTCGGTCGCACCATCTCCCGCTACCGCGTCGTCGCCGAGCTTGGTCACGGCGGGATGGGCGTGGTCTACAAGGCCGAGGACACGCGCCTCGGCCGGTTCGTCGCGCTGAAGTTCCTGCCCGACGACCTCGCCAGCGACGCGCAGGCGCTCGATCGGTTCCGCCGCGAGGCGCGCGCCGCCTCCGCGCTGAACCATCCCCATATCTGCACCATCCACGACATCGAAGAGCACGACGGTCAGACCTTCATCGTCATGGAGCTGCTCGAAGGCCAGACGCTGCGCGAACGGATCGCGGCGAAGCGCCTGGAGCTCGACGCCGTGCTCGCGTTGTCGATGCAGGTCGCCGAGGCGCTCGGCGCTGCGCACGCGAAAGGCATCATCCATCGCGACATCAAGTCGGCCAACATCTTCGTCACCGAGCACGGGCCAGGCGAAGATTCTCGACTTCGGCCTGGCCAAGCTCGTCGCCGAGGGTGAGAGCGTGGCCGAGACGGCGACCGGGATTGCCGTGCCGTCCGAAGCTCCCAAAGCGCTCCTGACCTCGCCGGGACAGACGATGGGCACGGTCGCGTACATGTCGCCCGAACAGGTTCGAGGCCAGGAGCTGGACGCGCGCACCGACATCTTCTCGTTCGGCGCGGTCGTCTACGAGATGGTCACCGGCCGTCTGCCGTTTCAGGGCGCGACGACCGGCGTGATCTTCGACGGAATCCTGAACAAGACGCCGGTTCCGCGTGACCGAGATCAATCCGGCGGCGCCGGCGGAGCTGGTCCACATCCTCGACAAGGCGCTCGAGAAAGATCGCGAGCTGCGCTATCAGAGCATCCGCGAGATGCGCGCCGATCTGGCGCGACTGAAGCGAGACGCCGCTTCGGGATCGACGGGCGCATCGAGGACCGTCGCGTCGCCCGCGCCGCCGCCAAAGAAGAAACGTGGCCTCGTCGTGCCGGCCCTCGGCCTGGCCGCAATGCGTCCTTGCGGCCGTCGCGTACTTCGCGTGGCCGAAAGGGCAGCCGGCCGTGCCAGCGACGCAGCAGAGTGCACTGACGCGTGTCACGTTCGAAGAAGGACTGCAGACATTGCCGGTGTGGTCGCCAGACGGCCGGTTCATCGCCTACAGCTCGAATCAATCGGGCAACTTCGACATCTGGGTCCAGCCCATCAGCGGCGGCCGTGCGGTCCGCGTGACCACGCATGCCTCGAATGACTGGCAGCCGACCTGGTCAGCCGACGGCAACACGCTCGCGTTTCGATCCGAACGTGACGGTGGCGGCATCTTCGTCGTGCCGGCGCTCGGCGGCAACGAGCGGAAGCTCGCGTCGATGGGCTACTGGCCCGAGTGGTCCCGTGACGGATCGAAGATCCTCGTCGTGCTGCGGCCGCCGCTCCAGGGCGCGTCGCTGGTCGTGCCGCATCTCTATTTGCTGGATCCCGATGGCGGCGCGCCACCGCAGCGGGTCCTCGAGAAGGAACTGGCGGGCGTTCCAGAGCGTCGGCCGGGTCATGTGGCATCCGGACGGAAAGCGCGTGTCGTTTCGAGGCGCACTGGCGACCCAACCCCAACAGATCGCATTCTGGACTCAGCCGATCGCTGGCGGGCCGGCTGTCCGCTCAGACTTGGCGGATGGCGTCGCGCAGGAACTGAAAACACAGGGCGTCGGGATCCTGAACGTGAGATGGGCACCGGCAGCGCGATGCGGTGTACATCGAGGGAGTCGCTCGCGGCGTCAGGAACCTCTGGCGGATTGACGTCGACCCTGCGACGCTCGGCTGGATCGGCGGTCCCGTCCGACTCACCACTGGCGCAGGCATCGACGCAGACATGGCGATTTCCGTGGGCGGCGACAAGCTGGCATTCGTGACGAAGACGGAGACCTCGCGGCTCTGGTCGCTGCCTTTCGACGCGCGTACTCGCCGTGTCACCGGCGACGCCACGCCGATCACGCCGGCGGGCATGTCGGTTTCGGGGTTGGACCTCTCGGCGAACGGGACGACGCTCGCGTACGCGGCGCTGCGACCCGGAAAGCCGAACATGGAGTTGTGGTCGACGTCGATCGATTCCGGTCAGCCCGTCCTGCTTGGGGAAACGTTGGCATTCTTCAGCCCGCGCGTCTCGCGCGACGGGACCCGCGTCGCCGTCAGGATCACCCGAGAAGGGCTGGAGGGGCGGCGGCTCGCCTGGTACACGATCGGCCGCGGCGGGGAACAACTGCTGCCGCCGGGCCCGACGAATCCACTGGACTGGTCGGCAAACGGCGAACGCATTCTCCACTTCTGCCTGTCACCGGAGAAGATCCCGACCCTCTGCTCGTCGTCGGTGACGGCCACGAGCACGGCCGACATGCGGCCGCTCGTGGTCGACAATGACTACGCTATCTGGCAGGGCCGCTACTCGCCCGACGGCCGCTGGATCTTGTTCAACGCGCAGAGCCTGAAGCAGGCGGGCATCTCCATCCTCGGCGTCGTGCCGGCGGCAGGAGGGAAGTGGATCCCGCTCACCGATCCGACGCTGTGGGCGGACAAGGCCCGCTGGGCGCCCGACGGCAAGGCGATCTACTTCATCTCGAATCGAGACAGCGCGTTCTTCGACGTGTGGGGCATCGAGTTCGATTCCGCGAAGGGCGCCATCGTTGGCCGAGAATTCCGCGTGACTCAGTACGACAACCCCGGCCGGATCATCTCCGGCAGCGCCGGCTCGGAGCTCGGCGTAAGTGCCACGCGGCTCGTGCTTCCTCTCGTCGAGACGTCGGGCAGCGTCTGGGTGCTCGACGGAATTAGACGCTAACGCGCGGGCATCGCGGTTCGCTCGTTGCGCACCGTCGTCGTCGCTCGAAACATCGCCAGATCGATCGCACCCGCCATCGCCCTGAACCCCGCATCGTTCGGATGCAGGCGATCGCACGAGTCGTACTCGGCGAGAAACTTCTTCGGATCGTTCGGATCGCGCGTCGCCTTGTCGAAGTCGATGACGCCGTCGTAGAGCTTGCTGTTCCGGATCCACTCGTTCAGCGCCTGCCGCTTCGCTTCGCCGACGTCGGTGTAGTAGCCGGCGCCCCAGAACGGCGTGAGTGTCGCGCCGAAGATCTTGAGGCCCTTCGCGTGTGCGCGCGTCGATGAGCTGCTTGTGCGCGGCGATGAGATCTTCGGCCGTCGGCATCGGGGTCGCGCGTGCGTTGCCGATGTCGTTGATCCCCTCCATGACGATGACGTGGGTCACGCCCGTCTGGGTGAGCACGTCGGTCTCGAACCGCGCGAGCGCGTTGGGGCCGGAGCTGTATGCCGCATCGCTGAGGAGCCGATTGCCGCCGATGCCGGCGTTCACGACTCCGTAGCTCATGCCGGGCACTGACGACGACGAGCAGCCGGCTCGCCAGGACGTCGGGCCAGCGCCGGTTCGTGTCGGCGGTGGACGCCGCGCCATCGGTAATGGAGTCACCGAACGCGACGATGGTCCCGTCCGCACCGGGCGCTTCGACCTCGACGCGCGACAGCAGAAACCAGTTGCGGATCGTCGCCACCGTCGGCAGCTTCGCGCTGCCGGCGTGGTTCCCGGTCTCCGAGATGTAGTTCGTCTGATACGCGGCGGCGTGCATCGAGAGCGGCGACGCCGTGTTCGTCGTGCCCGGCAGGTACAGATCGATCGCGAGATCCGACACCGGCGCCACGGTCATCGTGACTGGATCGCTGTAGAGCGATCGCGAAGGACGGGATGGTCACGCTGGGCCGTCCGCTGAACGTGAGGGCGCTGCCGCCGGTCTCAATCGCGTCGACGCTCGCGCGCCTGGCGATGTGGGCGGCGCCGATCGTGAGCGGCGCGCTGCCGAACGCGTTGCTGAGCACGACGCGCACCCGGGCGCCGCCGAGGCTCGTGTGGACGATCTGTCGCAGCGTCTGATTCGTGAAGTGCGTGAACGGCTGCGGCGCAAACGTCTGACCGGGCGCCGGCGTCACCGGAGGCGTCGCCGGCGGCGGTGGAGCAGGGCATCCACTCGCCATGAACGGCGCCGGTCCGGGCGGGGCGGGCAGCGGCGGCGTCTGCGGACGGCCGACGAGCGCGGTGGACCAGGTGCCGACCCAGCGCGCGCGAGGCGCCTGCGCTCCCGAAGTGGACGCGAACCCGCCGGCAACGAGAGCAAGGCCGATCGGCGACTGAAATGAATTTGGAGCGAGGCGCGCTCATCCCTTCTTATACGTCGCCTTGCTCGTGACGGGCGCCCCGCCGCCCTGGAAATCCGGGCGCGTGGACTCGACGAGCAGCGTGCCGTCGGAGTTCAACGACCAGACCTGCTTCGACTCGAACGACTGGCCGTTGAATTCCGAGATCGTGGTGAGCACCAGCCTGGTGCCGTTCCATGCCGCCTTGGTCACGCGGTCGATCATCGTGCCGTTGAAATCCAACGGCGCTCTCGTCTCCGTCCCGTCCAGGTTGAACGGCGTCTTGATGTCGCCCATCTGACTGGTCGCCGTGACCGTCAGCGTCTTCGCGTCCTGCACCACGGCAAACTGCGGCGAGGTGAACGGATCTGACGCCGCGGCCGTGATCTTCCACGTGCCGGAGAAGTTCGGCTTGTCCTGCTTCTCTTGCGCGACGACGGCCGCGCCCAGGGCGACGACAAGGAGGAAAGACAGCGCATGTTTCAGCTTCTTCATGGGGCGGAATGATAGCGCGAAGCCGGCCAAAACTACACTGGTGGGATGGTGTGTTACGATTTAGCCATATGGGTCATACAATAACTGTTCGGCTGACAAAGCCTCTGGCCGAATGGCTGGAGCGCACCGCCGCCGGCACGGGCCGGTCGCAGGGCGCCATCGTGCGCGAGCAGTTGGAGAAGGCCCGCGCCGGAGCCCGCGCCCGCGCCTTCATGCGGCTCGCCGGCACGGTCAAGGGCCCGCGCAACCTGTCATCGAGAAAGGGCTTTTCCCGGTCGTGAAAGGCATCGCCGACACCGGGCTGCTCGTCGCGTTTGCCAACCGGGACGACGAGCATCACGCGTGGGCCGTGCAGCTCGCCGAGACCGTCACCGAACCGCTCCTGACCTGCGAGGCGGTCCTGGCCGAGGCGGCGTTCCATCTCCGCGACGCCGGCGTCGTGATCGCGATGCTCGCGGACGGTCTGGTGACGGTCGCCTTCGATTGCCGTGAGCATCTGCCGCATCTGGCGACGCTGGCCAGGCGCTATGCCGATCGCCGGCCCGACTTCGCGGACCTGTGTCTCATCCGCATGAGCGAGCTGCATCCACGGCACAGCGTGATCACGACCGACCGTCTCGACTTCCGCGTCTATCGGCGCAACAAGCGCGAGGCCATTCCGCTGATTTGTCCGCCGACGACCGGGTGAGCCGCGATTCGGGGTCGTTGCGCCTCTGTGTAATGTGTATATTGCAAAGATGGGCAGCAGGGCCCTGCTGACGGCGTATCGCGCCGGAAGAGTGCGGTTGTCCGACGCCGACGTCGATCGGATCGGAGCGCTCAAACGCCGCGAAGACCCGCCGGAAGACAAGTGGGCCGATCGAGGTATGATCGCGAGACGACGTTCTCGTCGATTCGAGCGCGAGCACCACAGCTGCTGCGGCAAGGAGGATTTACACAATGACGCCGGCATTGATCGCCGCTTTCCTCTGTGCGCTTCCTGGACAATCGGCGGCGTCGCCGCAGGTCGATCCGGCGCTGATTCGTGTGTACGTCGGTACCAACCCGGGCGGGCTCGGTGAGCTGGAGCAGTCCGTCAAAGACCTGACGACGGCGATCGCCTCGAAGAAGAAGCTGATGGCGACTGTGGACGACGAGGACAAGGCGGACGTGGTGCTCGTGGTGAAGCATCGCGGGGCCACCGTGCCGAAGATCGTCATCGGCATCGGTCCCCGGCCCGGCCAGGGCGCCGATCCGGCGGCGACATCGCCCGCGCGCGAAGCGCAGCTCACCGTCGACCTCGGGCTGGCGCATGCCGATGAAAAGCTCGAGATCAAGAACAAGAATCGCGCGAACGACAACCCGGGCGGCTGGAAGTCGGCGGCAGAAGACATCGCGAAACAGGTCGAGAAGTGGGTGAGCGACCGGCGCGCGAAGATCGTCGCCGTCAGGCCCAAGACAGACCACCGTATAATCGCGCGGTCTGATGCACATTCGTCTGATCCTCGCCGCCACTGCGTTATCGCTCGTCGCCGCCGCGCAATCCTCGCCATTGCCCACGGGCCCTCTGAAGTGGGGCGGGTTCGCGGGAGAGTTCCGCGCCGACGGCACGTTCTCGATCGCGGGGCAGGGCTGGGCCCCGCTCGTTGGCACGTGGAAGACCGAGGGGCCGCGTCTCGAGCTTCTATTGTCCAAGTCGCCGTCGCCCGACTGCGCGGCGCCGGGCCGCTACACGTTCGCGGTGACCGGCACGCGCGTCAGCCTGGAACTGATCGAGGATCCCTGCACGCCGAGGCGCATGATTCTCGATCGCAGCACGTGGCGGCCGGCGGGCGAAAAAGAAGCGGTCCCGGTCCGTCGTCTCGTGCGAACCGCGGCGCCGTCGCCGAAGCCGCTGCCTTCCGTCACGAGCGCGCGCGGAAGCTGGGCCTCGTTTCGTGGCGCCGAGGCTTCGGGCATCGCCGACGGCCAGAATCTGCCGGACCGCTGGGACGTCAAAACTGGCGAGAACATCCTCTGGCGCACGCCGATCCCCGGGCTCGCGCACTCGAGTCCCGTTGTCTGGGGCGATCGAGTGTTTGTCACGAGCGCCGTCAGCTCTCGCGCGAACGCGACGTTCAAGCCGGGGCTTTACGGCGACGGCGACGCCTCCGACGATCGATCGCGCCACCGCTGGATGATCTACGCGCTCGACAAGCGCACCGGTCGCATCGTCTGGGAACAGGTGGCCCACGAAGGCGAGCCGCTCAACAAGCGCCACATCAAGTCCACGTACGCGAGCGCGACGCCCGTCACCGATGGCCGTGTCGTGGTCGCGTGGTTCGGATCGCAGGGCGTCTACGCGTACGACGTGTCCGGCAACTTCCGGTGGAAAGTGGATCTCGGGCGCGTGGACATGGGCGCGTACGACATCCCGTCGTTCGAGTGGGGCCCTGCCAGCTCGCCGATCATCTGGAACGGCCTCGTCATCATCCAGTGCGACACGCAGGCCGACTCGTTCCTGCTGGCGCTCAACGCGCAAACCGGCGAGACCGTGTGGAAGACCGATCGCCAGGAGCTTCCGTCCTGGGGCACGCCGACCGTCGTCACGACGGAGGCCGGTCCGGAGCTCGTCACCAACGCGTCGAACTTCATTCGCGGCTACGACCCGAAGACGGGCCAGGAGCGCTGGCGGCTCGGCGGCAGCTCGAAGATTACGGCGCCGACGCCGATCGCCGCCGACGGCCTGATCGTCGTCGCGAGCGGGCGCGGACCCGAACGGCCTGTCTTCGTCGTCCGTCCCCGCGCACAAGGCGACATCACGCCGGCACAGGGCACGACGTCGAGCGCAGGCGTCGTCTGGAGCAAGACAGGGCGCGGTCCTTACATGCCGACGCCGCTCGTGTATCAAGGTCTGCTGTACGTGCTCGGCAACAACGGCGTCTTCGACGCCTACAGGCTGAAGACCGGCGATGAGGTGTACCGCGAGCGTGTGCCGCATCCAGGCAGCGGCTTCAGCGGCTCGCCCGTGGCAGCCGACGGGAAGATCTACGTGTCAGGCGAGGACGGCGACCTCATGGTCCTCGCAGCCGGTCCGGAGTTCAAGGCGATCGCGACGAACGCGATGGGGGAGTCGCTCATGGCGACGCCCGCGCTGTCAGAGGGCGTGATGTACGTACGCGGGGCACAGCATCTGTTTGCGATCGGCAGGAAGTGAGCGCGGTCGACGCGCTCCGAGACCACAGCCACACGAGACCGCGTTTCACCATGAAGGGTGAAGACGTGAAGCGACTTTTGGGGGGAAGAGCCGCTTGTCGAAAGATCGCTTGTCGAAAGACCTCTTGCTACAGCCTCTTGAACGAAGCGCAAGCAATCCGACGAGCCGGGATTGCAGATTCTGCGATCGCACATCTGGCGGGCGCGAGAAAAACTGCTGATCGAGTTGGCGCGACGATTGCACTGCACCGACGTGATGTTGTATTCAACCCCACTCGCGAAGAAGGTCATCGGTTGCGCGATTGAGATTCACGAATCGCTTGGTCCTGGTCTGCTGGAGTCAGCTTACGAGGAGTGTCTAGCTCACGAACTGGCCCTGAACAGCTTGCAGTTCATACGCGGCGCGCCTCTGCCGCTCGTCTACAAGGACGTCGAACTCGACTGCAGCTATCGGATTGATTTTCTGGTCGAGCGAGAGCTTCTCCTGGAGCTGAAGGCTGTCGAACGCGTTCTGCCGATTCATAGCGCCCAGGTAATGACATATCTGAAACTGATGAATATCCGGCAGGGCCTGCTGATCAATTTCAATGCTCCTCGCCTGGTTGATGGACTGAAAAGCATCCTGTGCGGGCCAACCAGCTCACTTGTCACAAAGAGCACACCATGAAGGATGAAGACGTGAAGCGCTTTTTTGGGGAAAGATCGCTTGTCGAAAGAGCGCTTGTCGACGGGCTTTTAGACAAGCGATCTTCCCCAAAAAGCCCCTTCATGTCTTCACCCTTCATGGTGAGCTCTTAGACAAGTGATCTTTGTGGGGGCTATCGCGGCGTCTTTCCGTACTTCACGAGCTTCAGATCGCCGTCCTGCACCATTCCGACGCCGCGCGCGTAGTACTTCGCTTCGCGGACGCCGGGCTCGAGCGGGGTGGTCTCTTCGATCTTGATGCAGTTGCGGAATTCACCCGCCGGCGTCTTGACCGTCTCCGTCATGCTCACGATCTCGGCGCGATCCATCGCGACCTTCGGGGCGATCTCCTGGTAGTAGCGCGCGCCGAGGAGGATCGTCGCGGGCATGGTCAGGCCGAACTTCGCGCCGCCGACGCCAGAGAGCCACGCGCCCTCATGGCTCACGACCTTGTCCTTCTCGTACATGTCCACGTCTTCGCCGAAGTAGAAGACGGCATTCGTCCGCCGGCTGATCGCGAAGTAGTTGCGCGAGACCTCGATGAGGTGCCCGTCCTTCGTCTCGCGCTCCTCGACGACGCGCGTGTCCACGCCGTCCACGCGCTTGACGTCGTCCAGCACCGTGATTACGAGACGCGCGTTGCCGCCTTCGAAGACGGCCTGGAAGCCCGGCGTCAGGATGAAGTAGGGATTCTCGCCGCTCGTCGTGAGCTCGGAGGGATCGACGTCGAACTCAGTCGTCCAGCCCGGGGCGCGCGACGTCTGCGGCAAGGCGCCGCCTGCGGCGATGGACGCGATGGTCAGGGCGACGAAGGGAATCCAGCGAGAAGTCCGCATGGCAGCCTCCTTAGCATCCTGTGCGGGCCCACCAGTTCACTTGTCACAAAGAGCACACCATGAAGACTGAAGACGTGAAGACGCTTTTGGAAAGAGCGCTTGTTGAAGAGCTTTTAGACAAGCATTTTTCCCAAAAGCCCCTTCATGTCTTCACCCTTCATGGTGAGTTTGTAGACAAGTCGTCTTTCGCACGAAGGGTTCCAATGAGAACCAGCGCCGCGCCGAGCATGATCGCCATGTCCGCGACGTTGAAGATGCCCGTGCGCCAGGAGCCGATGCCAACGCTCATGAAGTCGACGACACTGCCTCGAATGAGGCGATCGACGAGGTTCGACGCGCCGCCCGCGACGACGAGCGCGATCCCGACGACGGACAGCCCGGTCCACCGGGCGCGGACAGCGGCGACGACGAGGGCAGCGAGGAGCAGGATGTTGCCGACGGTGAAGACACTGGTGCGCGCCAGAACGGGCCAACTGGCTCCCAGACCGAGAAACCCGCCAGCGTTCTCCGTGTACTCGAACCGCACCGCGTCGTTCATGAACGAACGCGTTGGGGAGGTGCTGAGGATCTCGGCCGCGAACCGCTTGGTGACGTGGTCGCACCCGACGGTGGCCAGGATGAGAAGAACGAGGGCGAGTCGTTTGACAGTCGGGGTCATCGAAGACTCGATCTTAGTATTGCGCGGCCAGGATATTCACGCCGCGACGTATCCGACGCCGTCGAACCGGGGGACACAGGTACTCGCGTCCAGTTCTCCAGCAATGAACTTGTCTTTCTCGTGGCCCCGCCCGTCGAGCTCGCGTCCGGAGCCGCAGTGGTCGAGCGTCGCGACCAGCCGGTCGCGATGGCGCTCGAACAAGCTGATCGCCGACTCTGCTTCGGGCGACTGGCTGCCGGAAAGCCCTCGGAGGATGGCGCCGGCGCCCAGCCAATCTTCGAGCGCTACCCGCAGAGACCCGTCGGCCCAGCGCTCCCCGGCCGGTATGACGTTGAACGTGCGTCCGAGGTGCCGTGCCGCGTCCGCGACGGCGCGCGCGTTTCTGAGACAGCCGGCGAGCACGACCGACGTCGTGGCCGCTGCCGCCAGCGTGACTTGCGCGCCGTTTGGCGACGGGAGGACGCATCGGAGGCCCGCGGGGGCGTCGAGATAAGAGCTCGCGTCGAGCGAGTACCGGGCCTGACGCCGTTTTCCGGCGAGCTCAGCGCCCTGGGCCCGCGCGAACTCGGCAGCCGACGGATCGTTCCAGGGGTAGGGAAGGATCGCCACGCCGCGGGACGTCGCGACGTCCACGCACGTCGTGAAGGAAAAGACGTCGACGACGATCGTCACATCGGCAGGCGCGAGCACCGTCACTCCCGTGGCGCCCCATTCGCACCGGCAGTCCCAGGCTTTCTGACTGAAAGGCTCCATGTGCCGAGGCCTAGCTCGAGTCCGCCAGGAACGCGTCCATTTGCTGCGCGAGCGACAGGAACTCGTCCCCCCAGCCGTTGTCGATCGACGTCTCCTGGATGTCGCCCGTCGGCAGGAACAACACCCGAAGCTCGTCGCGATCCACAGGCGTCCCGGATTCCACGGCGGCGATCGCGGCTCTAAGGTGCTGCGCGATCTGTTCGACTCCTGCGGCCGCCCAGCCGGACGGACGAGAAGACTCGACGAGCTCCAGTGTTCTCTTCAGAGTGTCGAGAACGTTCATTGCTGTTCTATCGGCCGCCTGAATCCGGCGGATCGCGCAAGTATCCCAGTCTGACCAGAAACCGATCGGTTTCCAGCAAGGTCTCCCGGTGCCACTTGCCTGCGGCGGCCTGCGGGTTGAAGAACCCGTGACCGGCGCCTTCGTATCCGACAAGCTGACATTGATTGCCGCGTTCGGCGGCGGCCGCGCAGAACCGCGCCACATCGGCGTACGGAACGGTTGCATCCACCTTGCCGTGAAGGATCAGTGTCGGCGGCAGGCCGGGCATCACGTGCTGTGCCGGTGACGCCTCTCGACCCCGCTTGCCGAAACGGTCCGTCAGAGTCGGTGCGTCGCGGCTGGTATCGACGGCCGGATTGAAGAGCACGAGCGCATTCGGCTTCGCGCTGATCTTCTTGTCTTCGCCCGCCTCGTCGAACGTGTCGAAGACGGCGGCGCTCAAGGCGATGTGCCCGCCGGACGACCCGCCCGCCGCCACGATCCTGTTCGGATCGACTCCCAGTTTCGCGGCGTTCGCCCGCACCCAGCGGACGGCCGACCTCGCGTCTGCCATCGCCTCGAGCGCCGTCGTGCCGTGGCGTCGGAAGACACGATAGTCCGCGAGTATCGCCACCATCCCGCGCTCGGCGAAGTGCTTCGCGTGCGGCGTGAACTGCGTGACGTCGCCCTGCGACCAGCCGCCGCCGAAGAAGAACACGATCGTCGGCGTCGGGGCCGGTGCGGTGACGCGCGCCGGACTGAAGACATGCAGACGCAGGTCGTTCCCACCAATCGACTTGTACACGTGCGTCGTCGCGCCCTCGATGGCCAACGGCTGTGGCGCGATCGGCGCCGTCTGTGCGAGGGCCACCAGGGGCGTGAAGAGCGTCAGCGACAGCGCGCGAGCGAAGCTGGGAAGTGCTCTCATGGGTGGCTAGTCTACTGTGGCGGCGCCGGCGCCGTCTGGATCGCGGCCACCAGCCAGTCATTGCCTTCTTTCACGAGCGTGAAGGTCGAGTGGCCCCTGGTCGCGGGCTTCACGCTCGTGTCCTCGGTCATCCCATGGACGATGGCCGTGGTGGGCGAGGCCAGCCACGTCGCATGACGAGTGAACTTGATTGCCACGCTACCCTTGGCAAGCTGGGCGGTCACAGCCTTTTCAATCGCCGCACGACCGACGACGACTGTAGCTCCGACGGCTCTCACGGCATTCGGGTGGAACGCGGCCAGATACGTCTTGATATCTCCTGTCGCGAGCGACTGATAGACACTCTCGACGCGTTTGTTGACGGCGGCCTCGTCTGCGGTCTGTCCCAGCGCTGACAGGGAGGCTGGTGAAGCGATGGCTACGGCACAACTGATGCACGCTAACAGGTTGAGCGTTCGAATCATTTGACGTCTCCTCGACTTCGACAACTCATCGCATTTTGGGATTTGGGGATTTAGGATTTGGGGATTTAGAGCTCGCTGATGCGCTGCCCTAGCTGTTGTCGCCGTCCAGCAATCCCCCGAGTCCGCGGAGCAGCGATCCTTCTTCGCGCCCGCCACGGAGCATCCCGGGCGCGGCCGAGACGATGCGGTTCGCCAGCCGGCTGAGCGGAAGCGACTGCAGCCAGATCTTGCCGGGGCCGCGGAGCGTCGCGAAGAACAGTCCCTCGCCGCCGAACAGGGCGGTCTTGATCTTGCCGACGTACTCGATGTCGTAGGAGACCGTCGGTTGCAGCGCGACGATGCAGCCGGTATCGACGCGGATCAACTCCCCGGCGGCGAGCGTTCGCTCCTGCAGCATGCCGCCGGCGTGGACGAACGCCCAGCCATCGCCCTGCGAGGCGCTGCATGATGAAGCCCTCGCCGCCGAACAGGCCGACACCGAGCTTCTTCTGAAACGCGATGCCGATGCTCACGCCCTTCGCGGCGGCCAGGAACGAGTCCTTCTGCGCGATGAGCTCGCCGCCGATCTCCGACAGGTGCACGGCGACGATGCGGCCGGGATAGGGCGCGCCGAACGCGATGCGCCGCTTCTGGGCGCTGCGATTGAGAAAGACCGTCATGAAGAGCGACTCGCCGGTGAGCAGGCGCTTGCCGGCGCCCATCAGCGCGCCCAGGAATCCGCTCTGCTTCTGCGATCCGTCGCCGAACACCGTTTCCATCTCGATGCCGTCGTCCATGTACATCATGCCGCCGGCTTCGGCCACGGTCGCCTCATTCGGGTCGAGCTCCACCTCGACGTATTGCAGGTCCTCCCCGATGATCCGGTACTCGATTTCGTGCATCCCTGTCATCATTCGCTCCCTGCTCTTCGAGATCCTGTCGGTCGCCTAAAGTTGCCGGGATTATCGCATCAGGGCGCGCCAGCCGATCGTTCCGGGGTTCCGGAGGCTCCGGGGAGCGTCAATACCGCCCGCCCATCAGTTGTCGAGCGATCGCGTGATAGGCCGGCAGCGACGTCGGGTCCATGTTGACGTTGGCGGCGAGCGGATGTGACGCGAAGCGGGCGATGACCATCTCCGCTGCCGGGTCGATGTAGATCGCCTGTCCGTGAATCCCACGCGCGGTGAACGCGCCGTGGTCGTTGTGAGAGATCCACCACATCGTCCGGTAGCTCCACCCGGGCAGCGTCTTGTACCCCGCCGCCGCAAACATCGAGCGGTCTCCACCTTTACGAATGTCGTCGACGATGATTTTCGGCACGATCTGGGCTCCGCCGTAGCGGCCGTCGAGCCGAATGAGCTCGCCGAAGCGCGCCATGTCGCGGAGGGTGAGATTGAGGCCCGCGCCGGCAAACTCGGCGCCAGTGGAGTCGACCGTGAAAAACGCGTCGTGCTCCGCGCCGAGGCGCGAGAACACGCGGTCGCTCAACAGATCGCTCAGCGACTTGCCGGTGACGCGCCGAAGAACGGCCGCGAGCGCGTCGGTGTTCACCGTCTTGTACGCAGAACTTCTCGCCATGCGGACTCAACTTTCTGACCGCCTTCAGGTAGTCGAAGAACGACTCGGGTCCGCGATAGCCTGGCGGTCTCGCCAGGAAGCCGCCGGCGCGTGACAGCTCCCACGCGGAAGTGTTCGTGTCGGTGTAGTCCTCGGTGTAGTCGGGACCGGTCGTCATGTCGAGGAGCTGGCGAATCGTCGCATCGCCGAGGCCGGTTGCGGCAAGTTCCGGCACGTAACTGCCAACGGTCGCCTCGCCCTTCAGCACGCCCTCGGCCATCAGCGTCGCTGCGACGATCGCGACGAACGACTTCGACACCGAGAACGCGAGGTGCGGCCGGTCGGCCGCCAGCACGCCGAAGTAGCGCTCGTAGACGATGCGGCCGCGATGCAGAATCAGGATGCCGTCGGTGTAGTTGGCGTCGAGCGACTGCGCCCACGTCATCGTCCCGCTGCGGCCGAGCGGCTGGAACGTGACCGCGTCGATGTCGGCGCGCTCGGCCCTTGGGAGCGCGGTCACCGGGGCGTTGCCTCGCCGGATCACGCGTGTCGGCATGAGTTGGCGGATGTTCGAGAAGGACCAGCGCGTCTGAGGAAACTGGAACCAGCTGCCGTCAGAGAAGCGAATGATCTTGTCGGGGGGCGGCGGTGCGCCGACCATCCAGCCCATCGCGACCGGATCGCTCGCGCGCGCGTCCAACGGGTGCGGCGCGGCAGGCTGTTGCGCGAGAAGCCCGGCGGACGCGAGCGTCAGCGCCAGGGCTTGCCCAAAACGCTTGTCGAAAAAGCCTGAACCATGGAGGGCCATGAAGAGGATCATTTTGGCTTTTCTTCATGAGCCTTCATGGTTCAAGCTCTTGTCAGCAAGCTCTTGCCAGCGTCAGGGCTTGCCAAAAACGCTTGTCGAAAGAGCCTGAACCATGGAGGGCCATGAAGAAGATCAGTTTGCCTTTTCTTCATGAGCCTCCATGGTTCAATCTCTTGCCAGCAGGCTCTTGCCACCGAGACGCTCTTACGACACGCCCGCCGGCGTCGCGGCGAATTCTTCCCACGGGCCCTTGAAGTCGATGATGGACCCCGCGTCGAAGCGCCAGACGTGGCTGCCGACTTCTTCCATCAGGTCCTGGTCGTGGGTGACGAGCAGGATCGTGCCCTCGAACTTCTGCAGCGCGATGTTCAGCGCGTTGATCGACTCGAGGTCGAGATGGTTCGTCGGCTCGTCGAACACGAGGACGTTCGGCTGCTGCAGCATGATGCGGCAGAAGAGCAGCCGCGCGGTTTCGCCGCCCGAGAGCGCCTCGGTCGGCTTGAGTCCTTCCTCGCCGCTGAACAGCATCTGGCCGAGCAGCCCGTGGATGTCCTGGCGGGAGGCGGCGGGATCGAACTGGTGCAGCCACTCGACGGCCGTCATGCCCTTCGCGATCGCGCCGGTGTGATCCTGCGAGAAGTAGCCGACCGAGACTTCGTGGCCCCAGCGGATCGTGCCGGCGTCGAGCGCCGCGGGTGACGGTGTGACGCCCGGCGCATCCGACAGCAGCGCTTTCAGGAGCGTGGTCTTGCCGGCGCCGTTCCGGCCGACGAGGACGACCTTCTCGCCGCGCTGCACGATCGCGCTGAAGCCGTCCACGACCTCGTGCGATCCGTACGCCTTCGAGACGCCCTTGCACTCGAGGACGACCTTGCCGGACGGCCGCGCCATCGCGAACTTGATGTAGGGACGCTGGATGTTCGACCGCGCCAGGGCGCCCGTTTCGAGGCGCTCGACCTCCTTGCGCCGTGACTGCACCTGGCTCGACCGCGTGCCGGCGGAGAACCTGGCAATGAAGTCGTTCAACTGCGCGATCTTCTTCTCGCGCTGCGCGGTGTCGGCCTCGATGCGCGAGCGGATCTGCATCTTGGCGAGCACCATGTCGTCGTAGCCGCCGGTGTAGGTGATGATCGTCTGGTAGTCGATGTCGGCGATGTGCGTGCAGACGTCGTTCAGGAAATGGCGGTCGTGCGAGATGACGATGAGCGTGCCGTCGTAGCGGGTGAGGAACTCGCGCAGCCAGTGAATCGAGTCGAGGTCGAGGTGGTTGGTCGGCTCGTCGAGCAGGAGCGCGTCGGGATGGCCGAAGAGCGCCTGTGCCAGGAGCACGCGCACTTTCTGGCCGCTCTGCAGCTCGGCCATCGTGCGCTCGTGCAGCTCACTCGAGATGTCCAGCCCCTGAAGCAGCACGGCCGCGTCGCTTTCCGCCGAGTAGCCGTCCTCCTCGCCGACGACGCCCTCGAGCTCGCCGAGGCGCATGCCGTCCTCATCGGTGAGCGCGGTCTTGGCGTAGAGCTGCTCGCGCGCCTGGAGCGTGTGCCAGAGCCGCTGGTTGCCCATGATCACCGTGTCGATCACGCGGAACGCGTCGAACGCGAACTGGTCCTGCCGCAGCACGCCGAGCTTGTCCGGCCGGGCGACCGCGCCCTTCTGCGGCAGCGACTCGCCGGTGAGCAGCTTCATGAACGTGGACTTGCCGGATCCGTTCGGCCCGGTGAGCCCGTACCGCCGGCCCTTGGAGAACGTCGTCGTGACGTCGTCGAAGAGCAGCTTCGAGCCGAACCGCATGGAGACACTGTGCACAGAGATCATCAAAGTCCTCGAGAGAAACTCTTAATTCTAGCACGTTATCTGTTCCCTGGCGCGCCGACTGGTGTTTGCTCCAGATCCAGCACGGCCCCGCTCACGAGCGCGCTGTCGTCAGAGGCGAAATACGCGGCGGCGTGCGCGACGTCCTCGGGCGAAAGCAGCCGGCCGGACGGGAGTGTGGCGATCGCGTCCGCCAGCCAGTCTGTCGTTTTTCCCTCCGCGCGCTTCACGCGATCTTCGCCTTCGGTCAGTGTCCACCCGACATTGATCTGATTCACGCGGATCCGGGCGGACGCCAGGGCGGCCGCCGCATTGCGCGTGAGCGTCATCAGCCCGCCCTTGGAGACCGAGTACGGCCCGAGCTTCGGTTCGCCGATGTACGCGTTGACCGATCCGATGTTGACGATCGAGCCGCCGCCGCGCGGCTTCATCGATCGAATGGCGTCCTGCATCAAAAGAAAGGGCGCGCGCAGGTTGACGTGCATGACCTTGTCCCACAGCTCGACGGGCGCGTCTTCGAGATAGCCGCGCGCCGTGTCTGCGGCGTTGTTCACGAGCACGTCGATGCCGCCGTAGTGCGCCACGGTGAACTGCACGACGCGGCGGCAGTTGTCCACGTCGGCGAGGTCGGCGGTGACCGCCGCGGCCTGGTGTCCGGCACGCTGCAGCGCGTCCACCACCTCACGCGCGCGATCCTCGCGACGCCCGTGGACGACCACACGGGCCCCGAGCGTCGCAAAATACTCGGCGATCCCGCGGCCGATGCCGGAGGTTGACCCGGTGACGAGCGCGATCTTGTTCGCGAGCGAGGGCATCCGGAGCTCCTGAGGCGGCCGCGTTCGCTAGGACGCCCGTTACTTCTGAGGCGGATCGAGCGTGTACACGTTCAGCCGCGGCAGCACCGGCGCGGGAAGCGGTGGTGGGGGAGGCGCCGCTCCGGCGGTGGGTTCGACGAGCGGCGGCACGCCGCGGCCGCCAGTCAGCATTCCGCGGCCGCCCATGAACGCGATGTATTGCTTGCCGTCGAGCATGTACGTGATCGGCGGTCCCATCCCGATGGCCTGGCCGGTGTGCATGTCGAGGAGCTCTTGTCCCTTGTCTGCCGTGTAGACGATCAGCCTGCCCTGCGGCGTCACCTGAAAGACGAGATTGGACGCGGTGGAGAGCGCGCCGCCGCCGCTCTGGCCTCCGCCCACGGTGTACCAGCGCTCCTTTTGCGTGACCGGATCCCACGCGGAGAGAATGCCCGTGTTGCCGCGCGCGAGCCGGCGATCGGGACCATACGCCGGTGGAACGACGATGGGCGGCCGCTCGCCGGTGTCTCCGCGGCCGCGCAGTCCCCACGTCTGAAAGCCAGGTGTGAGGACGAAATTATTGGTGCCGGTAAACGAGAAACTCCCGGCGGAGGCGATCGGCACGTACACGAGCCCGGTCGCCGGATTGAACGACATCTGCGCGGTGTTGTGCGTCTGCAGGGGCGAGACGGTCACGCCGCGCTCGGCGGTGTAATGCGCTTCCGGACTGACGATCGGCCGGCCCGTCTTCGGATCGAGACCGCGCGCCCAGCTCACGGGCGCCATCGGCTCGCCGGAGATGAACTCGCCCGACAGCCGATCGATCACGTAGAAGTAGCCGTTCTTGTTCGCCTGCATGATCACCCTGCGCGCGCGTCCGCCGATCTGCAGATCGGCGAGCATCAGGTGCTGCACCGCGTCGTAATCCCACTGATCGGCCGGCGTGCACTGGAAGTGCCACTTCAACTGTCCTGAATCGGCGTCGATCGCGAGAATGGACGCAATGTACAGGTTGTCGAGGTGCTCGGTGTTCTTTCCCTGTCGCACATCCTGCGACCACGGCGTGCCGTTGCCCGTGCCCACGTAGATCAGATTCGTGTCCGGGTCGTACGCCATGCCGTCCCAGATCGATCCGCCGCCGCCGAGCTTCCACCACTCGCCGGTCCACGTCTTTGCGGCCCGGGCCATCGCCTCGTTCTCGAACGGCCTGGACGGATCTCCCGGTGTCGTGTAGAAGCGCCAGAGCTCCCGGCCGTTGTTCACGTCGAACGCGGACAGATAGCCGCGATAGGGCGGGAACTCGCCGCCGGCGTTGCCGATGAAGATCCTGCCCTTCGCCACGCGCGGCGCCATCGTGATCGAATACGACACGGAATCAGCCGGCACCGTCATGACGGACCAGATCAGCGTTCCGGTCGCCGCATCGAGCGCCTCGAGCCTGCCGTCGAGGACCGGCACGATGACCTTGCCTTCGTACAAGGCCACGCCGCGGCTGTTGACGCCGCAACAGAGTCTGGAAGTGCCCGAGCTGTTGATCGCGCGGTCGACCTTCGGGTCGTAGCGCCAGCGTTCCTTGCCCGTGCGGGCATCCACCGCGAAGACGATGCTCCAGTTGGTGATGCCGTACAGGACGCCGTCAGCCATCAGCGGAGTGGCCTGCTGCGGCCCGCCGCCGGATCCGACTTCGTAGGACCACGCCAGCGTCAACCGCGTCACGTTCGCGGCGGTGATCTGGGTGAGCGGGCTGTAGCGCTGTTCCGCGTAGTCGCGGCCCACCGTCAGCCACTCGCCCGTGTTCTTTGCCGCGTCCCTCAACGCCGCGTCGTCCACCCGGCGTGTCTGCCACGCGTTCGGCGCCCAGGCGGTGACGAGGAGGCCGGCAATCGTCAACACGAGCATCACGGACGGGCTCGGCCTGGGAAAACTCCACGGACCGTGCTGATGCGAGATGGATGAGCGATGTCCATTGAGTTTTCCACAGGCTGAGACCCGTCCCCTATCGCCGGCCGGCAAGTCCAGGGACTTGTCCCCGAAATTTACAGAGGGCAGTGTGGCGGCATGGTAGCCTTTTGCCCCCCGGCTTCACAATCGCTCCACGCTCCCCCCGATCGCCTTCCCGCTTAAGGAGCCAGTCGTGGCCACTATCCAGGATGTCAGTCCAACGCGGTCGAACATGTCGTCCCCGAAACCCGTGCAGTTCACGACCGGGCGGATGCTCTCGGTTGCCAGCTCCGACGACGGGAAGCTGGTCGTCGCCGGATCGCTCTCGAGCAACGTCTGGATCTCGGAGGATGGCGGCCAATCGTTTGTCCAAATCGAGGCGCCGCAGCCCGATGCCGGACAGTTCGGCGTGCCCGGCATCATGGGCGGCTATTGCGTCACGTCGCTGGCCGTCGGACCGAACTCCGCGCGCTTTCTCGTCGAGCGCAATCCGCGCGCGGTCGTCGACATCACCGGCGAGGGGCGTGCGGACATCGTCGGGTTCGGTGACACCGGGGTGTGGACCGCGCTCGGTAACGGCGACGGCACCTTCGCGCCGCCGCGAGTCGTTCTTCCCGATTTCGGACCGGAGTCCGGCGGCTGGCACGTCGACCGGCACCCGCGGCTGCTCGGCGATCTCACGGGCACTCGCGGCGCCGACATCGTCGGCTTCGGAGACGACGGCGTGTGGACGGCGCTCAGCAACGGCGATGGCACCTTCGCGCCGCCGAAGTTCGTGCTCGCCGACCTGGGGTTCAATTCCGGCTGGCGCGTCGACAAGCACGTGCGCGTGCTCGCCGATCTGCGCGGCAACGGGCGCCAGGACATCGTCGCCTTTGGCGACGCACGGCGTCTTCGTCGCGCTCAGCAACGGCGACGGCACGTTCAGCTTCACGCCGGTCCCGGTGATCGATGACTTCGGTTTCGAGGCCGGGGGCTGGCGCGTGGACAAGCATCCGCGCTTCGTCGTCGACATCACCGGCAACGGGCGCGCCGACATCGTCGGCTTCGGCGAGGCCGGCGTCTGGGTCGCGCTCGGCAACGGCGACGGCACGTTCCAGCCGCCGAAGTTCGTGCTGGCGGACCTGGGCTTCGAGTCCGGCTGGCGGGTGGACAAGCACGTGCGCACCTTTGGCGACCTGCGCGGCCTGCGCCGCAAGGACATCGTCGCGTTCGGCGACCCCGGCGTCTTCGTCGCGCTCAGCAACGGCGACGGCACGTTCAGTTTTACTCCCGTGCCAGTCATCAACGATTTCGGATTCGAGGCGGGCGGTTGGCGGATCGACCAGCATCCCCGGTTCGTCGCCGACATCACCGGCAACGGCCGCGCCGATATCGTCGGCTTCGGCAACGCCGGCGTGTATGTGGCGCTCGGCAACGGCGACGGGACGTTCAGCTTCAGCCCGGTGCCGGTGCTGAACGACTTCGGCCCCGAGGCCGGCGGCTGGCATGTCGAGAAGCATCCGCGCTTCCTGGCCGACCTGCGCGGCATCGGCCGCGCCGACATCGTCGGCTTCGGGACCGCGGGCGTCTACATCGCGCTCTCGAATCAAGACGGCACGTTCGAGCTCCCGCGTTTCGTGCTCTCGAACTTCGGCTGCGAGCTCACGGTGCTGGCGCTCTTGCAGGCCGACCGCGAATTCGAGGACGCCGGGATCTGGCGCTCCACCGACCGCGGAAACACGTGGGCGCCCGTCCACCCGTTTCCGCGGCCAGCGGGCGCGGCGGTCCTGGGCGGCGCCGGGCAGCTCGTCTGGGCGCCCGGCACGGCGAATTTCGTCTACGCGGCCGGCGGCAGCTCACTCGCGGTGAGCACTGACGGCGGCGCCACATTCAAAGACGTGTCCATGCCTGGCGGCGGCATTCCGCGGATCAATCACGTCGCGGTGGCCGAGACGCCGCCCGGCACGCTCACGCCTCCTGTGGTCTATGCGCTCGTCGGCAGTCAGGTGTTCGTCTCGTTCGACGCGGGCGTGAATTGGATCACGGACACCGGACAGATCCCGCCCGCGGTCGGCGCCGGCACCGGTCTCGCCAACGCGGCGAACGAGCGCGTCATGGTCGTCTCGCCGCGTTTTCCGCTCGAGGTGTTCCTGACGGCCAACGCCAACCAGGTGCCGCCGGCGTTGTTTCGAGGCGACTATTCGCAATTTCCAACGACACCGATCTCCACGTGGGAATCGATGCCGCTGCCGAATATGGGCCAGCAGTTCAGCGGCAACGTCTTCGTCGAGGCGACGCGCCCGCGGCGGGGAAAGGTGCTGTTCTACGGGCCACAGCGCGCGAAGACGTTCGTCGCGCCGCTCGATCCGGCGTCGGCGGCCGATTGGCACGAGCTCGACGACGGCCAGGAGGTGCATATCGATCTGCACGGCATCTTCCTGTCGCCCGACTTCGACGCGACGTTCGAGAACGGCGAGTACAAGCATCTCGCCGGTACCGTGTGGATGGCGAGCGACGGCGGCATCTTCCGCAGCACCGACGGCGGGAATCATTTCGAGCCAGGCACCGGGATCAACACGCTCTCTGTCGTGAACATCGCCGGCGTGTCGATCCAGGGCAAGGGGCCTGTCATCTCCCTGAACACGGGCGACAACGACGGCTTTGCGACCAGCGACGGCGGGCAGTCGTGGCGTCCGATGAACTACGGCGGCGGCGACAACGACTGCTCCTATGCCGATCCGCTGCGGCCGCACTCGATGCTCGTGTTCACGCCACGCCGGAACGAGAAGGGCGGTGGCAGCTCGGGCGCGCTAGGGCAGACGGTCTCGCTCTATGAAGCGGAATTGGGCGAACTGCCGGACATCGCCAGCTCCGACATGCTGCAGGTGATCCCTGGGCCGTCACTGCGCGTGAGCAGCTCGATCTGGAACGCCAACAGCTTCTTCGCGCTGCGGGGGTTTCGGCCGATCGTGCTGAACATGCCTGCTGTGATCTTCAGGCAGGGTGAGTCTGCGCCCCTCGACTGCGTCTTCATCCGCTTCTTCGGCAATTTCCTGGCCGCGCCTCAGCAACCCAACAACCTGGCGATTCTGGTGCGCGCTCGCGACCTTCGGGCGATCAAGAAGCGCACCGACTGGGACACTCCTGGAGGCTGGCGCGTCGAAAAGCATCCGCGTCTGCTGGGCAACATCACCGGCACGGGCGGCGCGGACATCGTCGGCTTCGGCGACGCCGGCGTGTGGACGGCGCTCAGCAAGTCGAACGGCACGTTCGCGGATCCGCAGTTCGTGCTCGCGGACCTCGGGTTCGTGTCCGGCTGGCGGGTGGACAAGCACATCCGCGTGCTTGCGGACCTGCGCGGCAACGGCCGCCAGGACATCGTCGCCTTCGGAGAGGACGGCGTCTTCGTCGCGCTCAGCAACGGCGACGGCACGTTCAGCTTCACGCCCGTGCCCGTGCTCAACGACTTCGCCCCGAACGCCGGCGGCTGGCACCTGGACAGACATCCACGCTTCGTGGCGGACATCACCGGTAACGGGCGCGCCGACATCGTCGGCTTCGGAGACGACGGCGTCTGGGTCGCGCTCGGGAACGGCGACGGCACGTTCCAGCCGCCGCAGTTCGTACTGGCCGACCTGGGGTTCAACTCGGGGCTGGCGCGTGGACAAGCACGTGCGCGTGCTTGCCGATCTCCGAGGCATCGGCCGCAAGGACATCGTCGCCTTCGGCGATCCCGGCGTGTTTGTCGCGCTCAGTAACGGCGACGGCACGTTCAGCTTCACGCCCGTGCCTGTGGTCAACGACTTCGGCTTCGAAGCCGGCGGCTGGCGGATCGATCGGCATCCGCGGCTCGTGGCCGACACACGCGGCATCGGCCGCGCGGACATCGTCGGCTTCGGCAACGACGGCGTGTTCATCGCGTTCGGCAACGGCGACGGCACATTCAGCTTCACGCCGGTACCGGTCCTGAACGACTTCGGCTTCGACGCCGGCGGCTGGCGCGTCGACAGACATCCGCGCTTCCTCGCCGACACGCGCGGCATCGGCCGCGCGGACATCGTGGGCTTCGGCAACGACGGGATGTTCGTCGCGTTCAGCAACGGCGACGGCACGTTCAGCTTCAACGCGCAGCCGGTGATCAACGACTTCGGCTTCGACGCGGGCGGCTGGCGGGTCGAGAAGCACGTGCGCGCGCTTGCCGATCTGCGCGGGAACGGCCGCGCAGACGTCGTCGGCTTCGGCGACGCCGGCGTGATTGTTTCGTTGAGCCAGGGCAACGGCACCTACTCGTTTCTTCCGTTGTTCGTGATCCCGAACTTCGGGTTCCGTGCCAGCGGGCCCGTCGAGCAGCAGGGCCCGTTCCTGCCGGCGACCGATGTCGGCATCGTGCAGGCGTCAGGCGGCCATGTCGACACGGTGTTTTACGTCGGCGGCGACAGCTCGAAGCGACTGTGGAAGTGGACCGCGGGCATGACGAGCTGGCAGCAACTCGTCCCCGGCGGCGGCGCCACGCAGGCCCGCCGCTTCTTCGTCAACCCGTACGATCCCAAGGTCATCTACCTGCTCGACACCGACCGCGTTCGGCGATCGAACGACGGCGGTGTCACGTGGCAGGTCGATGCCAGCCTCGAGCAGCAACTCACGTGCGGCGGCCGCATTCCTGTCACCCGGGGTGACAACGCCGACGGCCAGGGTGACGGTCTCGGCGTGGTGCTGACCGACATGCAGTTCGATCCAGTCAACCCGGGACGGTGTTTTGCCGTAGGCCTGGGTGGGGCCTTCATGACGCTCGACGGCGTCAACTGGCTGCGCATCCTCGATACCGGCGCGCTCCGCGGCCGTCCGTCGAACTGCTACTACGACTGGATCACGGTGCCGTTTGACCCGACCCTGTACGTTGGTTTCGCCGGACGAAGCATCGTCAAGATCAGCGGGCTGGTCTGACGGTCATCCGGTCAGCCGTGGTGAGCGCGACCACATAGGTGCCGTCCGGCTCCGGCTGCAGGCGATCGGCGTCGACGACGAACGACCGACCGTCGTCCAGTGTGATCAGCAGCCGATCGTCAGGCATCGCCCGCATGTGGCCAGCCTGCCCGTCGGTCGTCCTGACGTCCGGCGCCGGCGATTCTCCCGGTGTCATTGACGGCTACGACAGGAGCTTCTTCAGCGCCGCTTTGTCCGCGTCGCTCGCCTGATGATTGAGCTTGCCGAGAATCGTCGCGAGCGTCTTGACGCCGTCCGTCGCGGCCGGATCCTTCAGCAGTGCCTCGACCTTGGGTTTGTCGGCGGCGCCGAGCGTGTGCTGAACGTTCGCCAGCGCCTCGAGGAGCACGCGTTCGTGCGCGGTGGTCGTCTTCTCGGCAGCGAGTTGCTTCAGCGACTCCTTCTGCGCGTCGGTCGGAAAGTGGTTCATCGTCATCAGCACGTTCGCCATGGCCTGCACGGGTTTCGTTGACTGTGCGGCCAGTGGCGCGACGACGAGCGCGAAGAGGACGAGCAGGAAAAGCACAGGGATCGGGCGCAGTTCACGTGGCATGGCGTGGCCTCCGTCTGTTGGGGATGTCCGAGGATAGGACCGGTCCGACGCGGGGTCAAGAGGCGTTGTACACAGAGGCGTTGTACACTTGAGGCTGGGACGGCTCTCCGGCCGTCCACAATCGCACGCAGCGGCGGCCACCGCCCCTCCCACCAGGCCGCCGCGAGGCTCCCCGTGACAACTTGAAAAGGATTGACGTCGAGCCATGATTGCACTGCAACGAGCCAGGGACGAACGCCGGGTCACGTTTGTCACGCGAGAGCCACTGGTGTACCTGGACCAGTGGGCCATCTCCAACATCGCGAGGCAGGAGCGCCTCAGGCAGCGGTTTCTGAAGACGCTCGACCGGCACGGCACGCTGATGTTCTCCTGGGCGAACGCGGCCGAGATCGTCGGCCTCCCGGAGGACTCGCGTTGGCGGCTGCATCAGTTCATCGAGCATGTCGGAGAGCACTGGTTCCCGCTCGAGGTGACGCCGGAGCTTGTCCGGTCTCGCGAAGGGGGTTCGGGCGCGAACAGCCCCTGCTTCGACGAGGACCTGGTCCGGCAGTACGCGCCGCAAGTACCAACCGGCGAGCGCTTCACCCTCGCCAGGCTCGTGCAGCTCGCCGGGGACGCTCGCAACGCAGCACGCGCGGAGCTGGCGGCCTGCAAGGCTGAGTTCGTCAAGCAGTTGTCGGAACAGCGCGCGTTGGAGAAGGCGAGCCCCGGCCGCGCGGCTCGCATGTTCGCGTCCGAGCCGTTCGATCCGCGGCGGCCGACGCGGTTCGTGCTCCACGCTGTGTATCGCGAGCTCATCGCCGATCCAGCCTGGACGATCACGGAAGACGATGTCGTCAACCTCCTTCATGCGATCGTTGCGGGGGCGTATTGCGATTTCCTGGTCCTCGACCGGAACTGGTTCCAGCGCGTGAGTAGCTGGCCCGTTCCGCGGTACCGTGTTCATCTCTACTCCGAGCCGACGCTGGAGCAGTTCCTCGATGACTTCGCCCGTCGGGTGAGGTAGGGAAGCCGGTTGCGCCGCCCGTTACTCTGCTTTGAGCGCGTCGGTCGGCTGGATGCGAAGCCCGCGACGATCCGGGCGACGCGGAAGTTAACAGGGAGCCCGTCAGAAGCGAACCGCGCCCCCCACCGATCCGTACGCCCCGCTCGCGATGGGAAATCCGATCAGGTAGCCGGTGCTCTTGCCGCCGCCGGCCAGCGTCAGCGACCAGCGAGCCGACGACGGCGACCAGTCCGCATTCGCCTCGTAGCGGGCGCCGTAGCGGGCGCCAGCCGTGTCGTCGGGATTCTCCCAGAAGTCGAACATCATGCCGAGCCGCCACCGCCCCATCGGAAGCGAGCGATACTCGCCGCCGGCGCCAAACAGCCGCTGATCATTGAACTTGTCCGTCCAACGCACGTACGTGGCCCCGACCCTGGGGCCAATCTTGATCCATGACCGCACCTGCCGCTCGGGCCCGACCGGCGTCATCTCGTAGCGGAGGCCCGGCACCAGGGACACACCGCCGAGCGTGATCCATCGCACCGGCGTCTGGCGCTCGCCGCGCACCAGGTAATCGCGAAACAGCCCGACGCCGACAGTGACCAACTGGTAGTCGATCAGGCTCAGCCACGATCCGTTGCGAATCCCATTGGCCAGATCCTGGAACTGCTCGAGCGTGGGCTCGGCGAAACGGCGGTGGGCGAGCGTGATCACGTACCCGGAGGGATCGCCAGGCTCAGGCGACCGGAAAATGGTGCCCTGCCGGACACGCCCGGCCGAGAGATCGCGCTGGATGTAGCCGAAGCTCATGCCCGTCGCGACGAATATCGCGCTCAACTCTGCGTGATGGGCGTCGCCGGACTGAAGGAGCCGCCGCTCGAGGCGCCGCAGGAGCACGTTGGTTCCCTCGATGCCCGAGCTGTACATCGCCGGCGTGCTGTCTGACAGGGGAACGTCCGTCTCGGTAAATGCGGTCAGTCCCGTCCATGGCGTGCCGTGCACGACGACGCGCGCAGGCAGCCCGGCCTCGGTGAGGCGCGTCTCATGACCGTACTCGTGCGTCCACACGAAGGTGTACCAGGCCATCGGCACGTCGAGCAGCGCCCATCGCGCGGTACGGCTTGCGACCCCGGCCGAGGATCTGGCCGTGAATCCATCGCGCGTCAGCGCGTCGAGGCCCCAGTCCACGCCAAGACTGAATGCCGCCCACGCCGCGTCGCTCACCGCCGCGTTTCGCCACAACGGCGCGGTGCTGTAGTCGAACGTGATGCGTGAGGCGGAAGACTCGCCCGGCGATGGCGCTGGAGCTTGCGGCGGCGCCGCCGCCTGGCCATCGGCCGCGGCCCGGCCGGGCGATGCGATGAGAAGCAGAACGGCGACGGTGGCGATCAGCTGTCGCACACGTATCCCCCCGGCGCCGCTCGACGCTGAGTATATCGACTTCCTGGTAAGAGCTTGCGGGCAAAAGACTGAACCATGGAGGGCATGGAGAAAAACCTCGGAGTTTTTCTTCGAACGGCCTCGGTCAGGCTTGTCGACAACCCGTACTGGCCGGCGCTGGCGCTGGCAAGAGCTTGCGGGCAAAAGCTTGAACCATGGAGGGCATGGAGAAAAGCCTCCGGAGTTTTTCTTCGAACGGCCTCGGTCAGGCTTGTCGACAACCCGTACTGGCCGGCACTGGCGCTGGCAAGAGCTTGCGGGCAAGAGCTTGAACCATGGAGGGCCATGGAGAAAACCTCGGAGTTTTTCTTCGAACGGCCTCGTTCAGGCTTGTCGACAAACCGTACTGGCCGGCGCTGGCGCTGGCCAGCGCTTGCGGGCAAGAGCTTGAACCATGGAGGGGCACGAAGCAAAACTGATCAGCTTTTCTTAGTGCCTCGATGGTTCAGGCTTTTTCGACAAGCGTTTTTGAGCAAGCGCGGGCGCCGGCAAAGCGCTTGAGCCGTCGAGGGTCCGAAGAAAAACCCGTAAGATTCCCTTCATGCCCTCCATGGTTCAAGCTCTTTCGACAAGCGTTTTGGGCAAGCGTTCTTCGTCAGACGTGCTGGTCGACGAGAATCGGGTTGCCGTCGGGGTCGGTCGCGATGAAGCTGGCGGGGCCGGTCGTGCTCTCGTCGGCCTCGTTCGTCAATTGCACGCCCTGTGCCTTCAGCTGACGCTGCAGCTCACGCACGTCTGTGAACGTCGGCAGCTTCTGCGCGTTGCCGTTCCAGCCCGGGTTGAAGGTGAGGATGTTCTTCTCGAACATGCCCTGAAAGAGGCCGATGATGCAGTCGCCGTTTTTCAGGATCAGCCAGTTCTGTGCCTGATCGCCGCCAAACTTCTTGAACCCGAACTTCTCGTAGAACTTCCTCGAGGCGTCGATGTCCTTGACCGCCAGGCTGATCGAGAATGCGCCGAGCTCCATGCCGTCCTCCTTGTGCTGCGGGCGCTCATCATCGCACGAGGTGCCGCGCTCACGATCCGGCGAGCAACTCCTTCAGTCGTTTTTTCTTCGAGAGATCCGCCGGAGTCGTCGCGTTCTCCAGCCAGCGGAGCAACTGGGCGTACATCATGAAGTGCTCGACCGGTGGCTCGTGCACCTGGACGCTGATGCGGGTCCCCGGACCGATGACGTCGATCCAGGTGGAGCGCTTGAGCGCCTTGAGGCCCAGCACGGCCGCTTCATACATCGACGCCGCCTGCACTTCGACGGAATGGACGATGCCGTCCGCGTCCTTGAAAGACACTCTGCACGTCTTGCCAGTCACGACGTGCCAGTCTAGAGTTTCGCTTTTGTTTCGTCAACCGGGAAACGTGCACCGGGGAACGTGCACTCGTAGCGCGGCTCGGGTTCGGAGCCGCGTCACGTAGGGCGGGTCGAAACCCGACCCGCCCTACGTACCGACGCCAGGTAGCCTCAGAACAGGAACTTGATCTGCATCTGGACCGACCGGAGCCCGGCGGCGCCCGTCACCGCCCCGAATCCGGCGTTGTTCGGCAACAGGCGGGCTGGGTCCATCGACCCGTCCGCGCGGAACTGCGAGTTGCGGACGGTCGGATCCGTGATGCTGTTGAGCTGCAGGTTGGTCTGCCGCCCGGTGAAGATCACGGTGTTGAACGCGTTGTACACGTCCGCGCGCAGGACGATCGAACGGCCGCCACCGAGCCTGATGCTGCGCTGAATGGCCAGGTCCATGAGGCGATTCGCGCAGCCGTGCAGGAGGTTGCGGCCGGACTCGAGGCCGCGGCTTCCGACCTGCGGGCCGGACATGGCCGTCGACGTGACGGGTGAGACGCCGCTCGTGGCGGGGACCATCGTGTTGTTGATCTGCGCGTACTGATCGCTCGAACAGCCCGATCCGAGCGCGCTCAGGTCGTTGACGACGACGCGCGCCGTGTAGTCGGGCGATCCCGTGAGCTGGGCGCCAGTCGGCCCGGAGTTGTAGCTGTATCCGACGTCGTACGGCGCCCCGGAGTCGGCGCGGAAGATCCCCGACATCTGCCAGTCATTGACCACGAGACCGACGGCCCTCAGCACCTTGTTGTCGTGCTTCACGTCCGGCAGGTCCCACACGAAGTTCGCTGTGACGATGTGCGTCGTCGTGCCCTGGTCGGCGAACAGCTCTTCGGCAACCGCTTGATCGGGGCTGACCGAGTACGACCCATCCGACGCGTGAACGAGCCGGAGCTGCGGTCCCGGCAGATTCGTGTTGCCCTTGTCGGAGAGCGTCCACGTGTGGTTCAGGCCGAACGACACGCCGTTGCTGAACCGGCGCGTGAACGACGACTGGATCGAATGGAACGTCCGCTGGAAGCGCGCCCACTGCACGTTGATGTTGCCGTAGCCCGGGAACGCACGAAGCAGGTTGTTGTTGAGCGCCGTGCCCGGCGCCTGGGTCGGGATCCTGGCCCGCCGGCGTGAGCGTGGTGCCGACGTCGATGGCGTTGAGGTTCACCGGCGCCCCGTTCTGCGTGCCGCCGAGGACGTCGTACGCGTGGTGGCCGACGTAGGAGACGTCGATGGACGAGTGCCACGGCAGGGCCAGCTGGACGCCGGTATTCCACTGGACGTCTTTGGGGATCGCCGAGTCGTAGAGATTCACCACGATGTTCGGCACGGGGCCGAACGCCAACTGGCTGTTCGCGAGGTCCGACAGCCGGCCCCACTGCTGGGTCAGGCCGGTGGCGGTCGGCGGATTGGCGACGGTGCCGAACGCGGTGTTGCCGTCCGGGCGGTCGAAGTAGAGGCCGACCGAGCCGCGCACGACGCAGCTTCTGGGTCCCCGTCACGTCATACGCCGCGCCGAATCGCGGCGCGACCATGATCGACGGCCACGTGTAGCCCGCCTTGGAGATCCCGTTGCCGGCCTGCACCATGCCGTTGGCGAAATCCCCGGACCCGACGATGACCGCGCCGATGAGCGAAGCCGTGCCGGGCCCGAGCAGCGCGCCCGTCCGCGGATCGCGCGCCTGCCGGTTGTTGCCGGTGCAGGGATTCTGGTTGTTCACGCATCCGGCGGTGTAGAGCGCCGGCGCGTTGGCGCTCGACCACTTCTCGGGGAAGAAGTTGGCGACCTGCTGCAGCTTGTCCGTGTACGGCCCGTCATGGGCGACGCGGATGCCGTAGTCGAGCGTCAACTGGCGGTTCACCTTCCAGTTGTCCTGCAGGTACCACTCGAGGTTGTTGTAGTAGAAGTTGCCCTCGATGAACCGCGACCCCTGGGCGTACGTCGAGAAGACGCCGAGCGCGGCGTTCGAGAACGCCATCTGGGAGTCGATGGGGTTGTTGGTGTCGACGCCGAAGTTCAGGTTGCCCTGGAACGTCAGGTTCCCGCCGGTGTTCTGCGCCTTGTAGCTGTGCTCGAAGTACAGCCCGGCCTTGGCCGTGTGCGATCCCATCACCTTGGTGGCGCTGACGGCCAACTGCTGAATCCGGTTGACGTTCATGAACCCCGGGAAGTTGATGCTCGGCGGCGCGCCGCCGATGCGCGTGTTGCCCCAGCCGAACTGGGGCGGCAGGAGAATCCGGCCGTTCGAGAAGAAGGGCGTCCCGACCTGCTGCAGCGCGCCGTGCTCGTAGTACTCCGGGTTCATCACGCCGGCGTCCGGAAAGAGGAACGTGATGGCGCCGAGCGTGCAGTTCGAGATCTGTCCGGCGAGGTTGGCCGGACAGTGCACGTCGTTGCGGTTCGAGTACTTGCTGATGTTGGGCGTCCCGAGCCGGTTCTGATTGATCCCGTAGGTCGCCTCGAGGAACGTGGTCGCTGTTGATCGAGTAGTTCACGGTGACGGCGGTGTTGAACGACCAGGGGAACTTCTGCAGTTGATCCGTGTACCCGGGCAGGTTGCCGAGATCGGGCACGACCCGTGCGTTCGCGTTGGTCGACTTGGCCGTCACCCGCAGCGGGTTCGAGATCTGATAGTCGACCCGAACGATCGGCGTGTAGCCCAGCGTCTTCTGGAGGGGCGTCGTGACCGTGTAGTTGAAGCTCTGTCCGGCGGCCGCCTCGACGTTCGGCAACGGGTACTGGTTGAGGAGCGCCATGCCCGGGCCGTAGAGCCGGTTGATCGGGATCCGGCCGATCACGCCGCCGTCCTGGAAGCAGGCCGTCTGGACCGTCGCCGAGCAGGAAGTCTTCGGCAGCCCGCTGTTGGGATCGTAGATGAAGTTGTACAGCGCGCCGTTGTTGTCGCGCGTCTGGGAGAAGTCGCCTCGGCGCTCCAGCTCCGTCGGCATCCGGAAATTGTTCGTGTCGTTGCCCTGCTCGCGGGGACGGAACTCGTGCGAGTAGAAGAAGAAGAGCTTGTTTCGGCCGCCAGGTTTGCCGACCGGACCGCCGATCGAGTAGCCCCAGTCGCGCTCTCTCGAGACGTTCTTGGGGTTGCCGTTCTTCTTGTTGGCCCAGCTGTTCGAGTTCCAGTCGGAGTTGCGCTCGTAGTCGTAGAACGAACCGCGGAACTGATTCGTGCCGCCGCGCGTGACCGCGGAAATCTGCAGACCGCTCGACCGGCCGTACTCGGCCTGGTAGCTCGACGTGAGCACCTTGATTTCGAGGATGGCCTCTTCCGGCAGGTTCATGCCGCTCATCAGGCCGTTGTTGCCGGTGTCGAGCGCCGAGATGCCGTCGAGCATGATGTTGTCCTGGCCGCCGCCGCCCACGCGGCGCATCTGGCTGCCCGGGCTCATGCTGCCGGTGTTGATCCCCGGCTGGATGCCGACGAAGTCCATGAAGTTGTGGCTCGAGACCGGGAGGCTCGCGAGTTGGATGCGCTGCAGCGTGGAGGAACGCTCGCCGCTCTCCGCCTGGATGACCGGCGACTCCGCGGTCACCGTGACGGTTTCCGTCTGGCCGCCGACCGCCAGCACGAGCGGCTCGACGGCGACGCGCTCGCCGCCGCTCACGATCACGCCGGGCCGCGAGATGTTCTTGAATCCCTGCATCGTGACTTCGACCGTGTACCGGTCGGCGCGCACGTTCGGAATGACGTACTGGCCTTCCTGGTTCGTCACGACGGGGGTCGAGCGGGTGCGTTGCGTCTCGCTGAGGAGAACGACGGTGGCGCCTGGCACCACGCCGGCCTGCCCATCAACCACGGTGCCTGCGACGGTCCCGGTGGTGATCTGGGCCGCCGCCGGCGCCGCCATTGCCCCGCACGCCACGAACGCGGCGACGAGCAACCTCGGACATCGAGTCACGATCATAGAGCCTCCAATTCGCGTCCAACCTGGTCCTGTTCACGAACGGCGATCTCCCGAACGGCAATGTCACGGACGAGTTCACGGGCGGCAATCGAAAACGCACAGCGCGTCCGGCCATTGGGCCGATTGAATCCGGCCGATGGGGAACGACTTGCGCCGACCGTCCCCTGCGCAGGGCCCAGTCGTCTTGCTTGCACGTGAACGGGCCAAGAATGAACGCAGCCCCGGGGTCTGTCAATGACTGTTTCGTGAGGTGCGCGTCAGAGGCGCGTCAGTTTCAGCACAGTATGATTGACTCGCTATGCGCACCCGTCGATTCCGAGCCGCCTTTTCACTCCTGGCCCTTGGCATCACCGCGACGATCGCGGGGCAGCAGGCGCCGCCGGCGCCGGCGCGGCCCGCCGAGGTTCCGGAGCTGCCGCCGCGCGGGTCCGTGACCATCAGCGCCGAGGATCGAAAGGCCATCCTGGACGAGCTGAAGCCGCCGGCGGGGCTCCAGGTCACGGTGTTCGGCGCGCCGCCGGTCGTCAACTACCCGACGTGCGTGACGGCCGGCCTCTCCGGCGAACTGTTCGTCTGCGTCGACAAGAACGGCTCGCTCCAGGCCGATCCGGGCATGGGCGCCATCCTGCGGCTCGTCGATCGAGACGACGACGGGCAGGCGGATGAGTACACGGTGTTCGCGAAGCTCGACAGCCCCCGCGGTGTGGTGTTCGACGGCGACACGCTGTACGTGTCGCACCCGCCGTTCGTGACGGCGCTTCGCGATGCCGACGGCGACGGCATCGCCGAAGAGAAGCGCACGCTCGTGCGCGGCCTCGGCTTCGGCCTCGATTTCCGCGGCGCGGATCACACGACGAACGGGATCGAGCAGGGCATCGACGGCTGGCTCTATATCGCGGTGGGCGACTACGGTGCGGTCAAGGCCGTTGGAACCGACGGCCGTGAGATTCAGATGCGCGGCGGCGGCAACGTCCGCGTCCGGCCTGATGGCTCGGAGCTGGAAATCTACTCGCGCGGCACGCGCAACGACTACGACGTCGCGATCGATCCGTACATGAACCTGTTCGCGCGCGGCAATACGAATGACGGCGGCGGCTTCGACATCCGCCTGTACCACTTCGTCTCCGGCGCCCGCTTCGGCTATCCGTCGCTCTTCCGCAACTTTTCGGACGAGGTCATCCCGCCGCTGGCCGACTACGGCACCGGGTCGGGCACGGGCATGCTGTACGTGCGAGGATCCCGGTCTGCCGAGTCCGTTCGGCGATGCGCTCTACTCGGTCGACTGGGGGCGGAACGCGATCTACCGTCACGCGCTGCAACCGAAAGGCGCGACGTTCGCGGCCAGCCAGGACCTGTTTCTGACCGTGCCGAGGCCGAACGACATGACGGTGGACGGGCGGTCGCGGCTGTATGTCGCGAGCTGGCGGGGCGGGCAGTTCCGGTACGCCGGTGAGAACATCGGCTACGTCGTCCAGCTCGCCGCGGCGGGTGCGGCTCGGAGTCCGGCGCCGGATCTGACGAAAGCGACCGACGCGCGCCTGGTCGAGCTCGTCGCGTCGGCCAACCAGACGCATCGGCGGTTCGCGCAACAGGCGCTGCTGCGGCGGGGCCGCTCGCCGGCGCGGATCGGAATGCTGTCGGAGCGCGTGCTCGGCGATGGCACACTGGCTGGACCTGGCGCGCCGAAGCTGCCCGCGAACCGGGCGTTCAGCGAAGGCGGGCGTGTCGCCGCGATGTTCACGCTCAAACAGCTCGCGGGCCCTGACGCGCACGCGACGCTGGTGAAAGCGGCGGCGGATCCCGCGATTCGCGCGCTGGCGCTCCGCGCCCTCGCCGATCGCAAGAGCGAGCTCGCGAATGTTCCGAAGACGCTGTTCGTTCAGGCGCTCGCCGATCCCGATCCGCGCGTGCAGCTCCAGGCGATCACCGGACTGAAGCAACTGGGCGCGATCGACGCCGCACGCGCCATGATGCCGCTCACCGCCAGCGCAGACGTCGTCGTCTCGAACGTCGCGATCGAAGCGCTCGCGTCGTTTCCCGCGACCGAAGCGGCGCTGACGGCGCTGGCCGAGGGGTCGCCCGCGGTCGCAAAGGGCGCGCTGCGCGTGCTGCAGCAGATTCACAGCACGCCCGCAGTGACCGGCCTCATCGCATCGCTCGCCGAGGCGAGGACGCCGGAGATTCGTGCCGCGATCCTGCAGTCGCTGGCGCGGCTCTACCATCGCGAGGGCGTCTGGCGCGGTACGCTTGCGGAGTGGTGGGGCACGCGACCCGATACCACAGGCCCGTACTACGATCCGGTCGCGTGGGACGAGAGCGCGCGCATCCGCCCGGTGTTGCGGACCGCGCTCCTTGCGCTGCGCACCAGCGGCGCGAAAGGTCCGGACGCGTCGCAGATTCTGCGCGACTTCGAGCGCAACCGCGTCCTGCCGGCAGGGGGCAGCGATCTCTTCACGGCGATGCTCGCGGCCGCCGATCCGGCGATCGAGTCGATGGCGGACGCGATGATCGGCCGCATGCGGCTCGCCGGTTGATTCGACGACCGCTCCGATCCTCGAGCGCGTCGCGCGGTCGCGTCCCGAGTATCGGGCAGCGATCGTGAAGATGGTGGCGGCCGCGGGCCCGGTGACGCCTGAGGGCGCGGAGATTCTGCGGCAGGCGGCGGTGGACACGTCCGCGGCGCCGGCGGTGCGTGCGTCGGCGCTGACAGCGCTCGCTTCGGCGCAGGGTCCGGAGCTCGTCGAGAAGATCATCGACGCATTTGCCAGCGTTGCCGTCGGTCCGGGCCTCGATCCCGCGCTCGAATCGGCATGGCGTCAGTACGTCAGTTTGCCCGCGCACGCCGCGAATGCCGCGACGTTCCAGGGTCTCGCGACGTCCACCGATCGCCCGCGCCAGGCGCTCGGGTACGGCGTGCTGCTTCGTCTCGCGGCAGATCCGCCGGCGGCGGGCCGCGGTGGACGTGGTGGCGGTGGCGGCGGCGGAGGTCGCGGCGGCCGCGGTCAGGTGCCGGCTGCAGTCGTCGAGTCGGCCCGGACCGAGGCGCGCGCCGCAATCAGCGCGGCCTGGTCGGCGGCGTCGGTCGTCGCGCTGCTGCGCGCCGTCGGCGCAACGCAGGCGACTGGATATCAGGATCGGGTGCAGGAGGCGATGAAGTCTACCGACCGCTGAGATCCGTGACGCGGCCCAGTACGCTTCGACGCGCCTCGCGGCGCTGCCGACGACCGCCGCGCCGGCAGCGGCGCCCGCGAGTGCACCCGCCGGAGGGGGCGCAGCCGCAGTCGTCTCAACCGTGCCGTACGACACGCTCGAAGCACGGCTCGCGAGTCTCACCGGAGACGTCGCCGCCGGCCGGGCGCTCTTCACGCGTCAGGGCTGCGCGGCCTGTCACACGACGACGGCCGGCGAAACGGAGAAGGGGCCGTTCCTCGGCGGGATTGCCACGCGATACTCGCGCGCCGAGCTCATCGAATCGATCCTGCGGCCGGCCGCGAAGGTCGCGCAGGGCTTCGCGACGAACAGCTTCGAGACGAAGGACGGCCGTCAGATCGCCGGATTCGTCGTCAAGGAAGGCACCACCGACGTCGTCATTCGCGATCTCGCCGGCGTCGAGACGACGTTGCAGAAGAACATGATCTCGAACCGGCGCGTGCTCGAGGGATCGATCATGCCGCCGGGTCTTGCCGAGACGCTGACGCTGCAGGAGCTCGCGTCGCTGCTCGCGTTCCTCGCGTCGACGACGGGCAAGTAGGCCGACGTGCCGCTCGCTCAGCCGCGGACGAGCAGGTACGCCATCAACCCGGCGAGCGCGAGGAAGATCACGCCGGCGACCTGAAACTCCCATGCGCGCTCGACGGTTGGGCGCTGCAGCCCCCGCATCGAGTACTGCGGCGCCGTGAAGGCCACGAGCGCCTTGACGATCTGAGCCCACCCGATCAACGTCAGGACCACGGGCCAACCGGTCCAGACGTTGTGAAACGCCACGATCATCGAACCGAACGTGAGGCTGAGGAAGCCGTTCAGAAACGCCCCGGGATAACCCATCTCGCGAAGCGCCTTGAAGAACGCGACCCAGACGAGGGGCTGCAGCAGGTGGGACAGCCCGATCACCAGAAACTGGACGCCGGCGAACAGCTCGATCGCACGCTCCATGATCCCTCCTCAGCGAGTCGCGCTCGCCAACCGCGCTTGTCGAAAAAAGCCTGAACCATGGAGGGCCATAAAGAAGATCGTTCTGGGTTTTTCTTCATGAGCCTCCATGGTTCAATCTTTTGCGAGCAAGCTCTTGCCAGCACTGGCGCTCGCCAACCACGCTTGTCGAAAGAGCCTGAACCATGAAGGGTCTTGAAGAAGATCGCTCCGGGGTTTTCTTCATGCGCCTTCATGGTTCAATCTTTTGCCAGCAAGCTCTTTGTTAGCGGAGCAGGGCGACGCCTCTTCACCTCGCCTCGTCCGCCGTGACGGGGATCGGACGCAGCGCATCGCTCAGCCCGTGAGGCCGGGCGTGCACCAGGCCTCGTCCGGCTTTGCGGTCGACACCCGTTGTCGCGGCCTCACGACTCTTGACGACCCAGTAGATGGCAAAGACATAGATCGCCGCCAGCTCGACGAAGAACGTGACGGACGTGTAGTCGGGCACGTTCGTCAACAGCGCCCATGCGGTGAGAGGCAGCACCAGCATCGCCACGCCGAGAGCCCGGTACGTCCGGAAGTAGCGCTGCCGGACCGTCTCGTCTTTGATGAGGGGCAACGTGTCACCCGCGCGAAAGATGCAGACGTAGGCGATCGAGACAAAGAACAGGATCGCGAAGGCGCCGTGGAGCGAGAACTTGCCGTCGCCCGCTGTGGCCGGCCAGTCCATCGGGAACAAGGCGACACCCAGGACCAGGATCCCGGCGAGATTCAGCGCGTAGTCTTCCAGCTTCGAGTACCCTGGTAGACGAGCAGAATGCCGCTGATCGCGAAGAGGATCCCGACGAACTCATTGCGCATGACCCCCTGTCCGAACACATTCGAGCCGCTGGCGTGGTAGTACGCACTCAGTGAGCCGGCCAGCGGCACTTCGCGAACCTCTCCAACGATCCACATGAGCAGCGGGAATCCGAACGCCAACACGGCCAATCCAAGCCGCAACATCCTGTACGTGGCCGCCACCTGGTTGCTGAGGTCCTTGCTCGTCATGTGCGCACCCCCTGGAAGGTCGCCGAGCGTTGTGGGATTGCTCACGCGGCGGGCGCGTGTCGCCGCCGCGGTGTGTTCAGTGGAGCGCGCCGGCCGAGTTATTTGGCCGGCTTCACGCCCGGCGCGATGAGCGTGACGTCGACCTTGGCGATCTGGCCGCCAGGGCCGGCCACCATCAGGACCGGGTCGATGGTGGCGACGCCGTCCTGCACTCGGAACTCGCCCAGGACACGTGCGGCGGAGAGCGGCACCGACGCCGTGTTCGTGCCCGACGCAAGATTCACCACGACCTTGACCTTGTCGCACGATGAATCAGCGAAAGCGTCGCACGGCGCTTCGAATACCAGGCCCAGCGTGGCGGGCGTCGGCGGCTTCTTCACCGTCACGTTCTGGAGAATCAACGTGTACGGCGGATTCTTCATCAGCGAGGGACGGTTCGAGAGAGGGAGGAACGTCTGGAGGATGGCGGCGCCCGACCTGATCTGCAGGCCCTTCTCGGTGATGGCCTCGATGTCAGCGCCGGCGACAAGCCCCCCGCCAGTCCCGAACCCCTGCTGGAAGGCCACTTGACCCGCGATGGCTCCCTGGACCTGCGTCCCGTCCATCATCTTGATGCTGGCGGTCTGGGGTGCCTGGCCGAACCCAAGCGCTCCGCCGACCATGAGTACCGTGACCGCTGGTCCGATTTTCATGACCTAATCCCTTCGAAGAGCCGAGCTCGCGGCTACGCCCGCGCACTGCTCAAGCAAACCACGGGCCGATCAATGCGGCCCCACGGAAACGAGAGACGCGGGGCGTTGAGCACGGGGACACGCAGATTCTAGCCCGTCACGCCTCCGGTCCCACGGAGGTCTCCGGCGGCACGTAGCAGGAGCCCCGGGTGCGCGCACGTTCGAGGAACGAGCGTAGACTGGCCGGTAACCTTGCGGCAGGAGCCCGCGCGATAGCGGCGGCCGCCCTCGGTCCGGAGACTCTCATGGCCAAGAAGAGACGCCAATCACGTCGAACACGCCGGCCTGCCGCGCGGCGACCGGTCGCGCGCCGCGCTGCGAAGCCTATTGATCCGATCTTCGCCCCAATCAAAGGGGCGGAACGGCGCGACATCGGCCACGTGCGTCTGGAGGTCGTCCGCGCAGGCGCCGCGCGCGTCAAACGGATGATCTACCCGCCCGGGTTCCACTGGTCCGTGGACATGAAGCCGGTCGTCAAAACGGAGCTGTGCATGCACGCGCACGTCGGCTTCCTCGCGCGTGGCGAGATTCACATGGAATACGCCGACGGCTGCGTCGCCCGGTTCAAGGCGCCGCAGGTGATCGCGATCGATCCGGGCCATGATGGCCGGGTGGTCGGCAACGAGCCGGCGGTCGTCATCGAGTTCGACTTCGAGGCCGATACGATCCGGCGGCTCGGCATGCCGGAGATGCATCGACACTGATCAGCGATTCGCGCGAAAAGGAAAAGGCGCAAGGCGCGCGTCAGCACGCGGAGCGCCTGCGTCTCGAGAGTCCGACATTAGTCTGCCCCCAAGGCGACAGCGAAACGCCGTTTCGCGATTTGGAGCGAATTCAGCCGGAAAACTGTCGGGTCTGGCCGCGGGCGGAGTGGCAGCCCTCTTGCGTTATCTGCCGCTCAGTCGTCTATTGCAAGAGGGAGTTCGTCCCTCAGCTCTTTCTCACCCGTAGGGGGTCTTAATGTCGAGTTTCGTGAACCGTTCGATTATCGCGGCACTGATGCTGTTCACATCGGTTTCGCTGGCGCAGGCATCTACTATTTCCGTTTTCGGCAGCAACTCCAACGCCGACGTCGTGTCATTCCTGAACGCGAACGGCCACACCGCCACCAACTTCGGCGCGGCCGCTCCCAGCGCCGCGAATCTGGCGGGCGCGACGGCGGTCATTGCTCTGCGTGACGCAGTCTTCAACGCCGACCTGCAAAACTTCGTGGCCAACGGCGGCGTGCTCATCACTGAGTGGAATTCGGCTGAAGCTGCGCTCGATGGCGCGTTCTCGATGCTGAACGCCGACGGCGGCGGCAACCTGTTCATCGGCACCGACACGCCGATCACAGTCACGGCGGCTGGCATCGCTCTGGGCCTCAATACCGGCCTCGCCAACCCGTACGCGGACGGCCAACGCACCGAGTTCCAGTGGACGCTGTCGAACTTCGGCGCTGGCGTAAGCATCCTCGCGGTCTACGGCGCGAATGTCGCTGCGGTGCTGGGCGGCGAGTTCGGATCGGGCTACGTGTTCATCAACTCGCTGGATTGGGCGGACGGCTTCCCGGCTGGCGCGAGCGCGTCGGGTCAGTTCCTGCTGAACGAGTTGGCCGCGGTCCAGGCTGTGCCGGAGCCCGCGACGCTGACGCTCGTGGGCGCGGGTGTGGCGGCGATGCTGCGACGTCGCCAGCGCGCGAAGTAGCTCCGCACGTCGGCAGTTCCACGCGGCGGACGAGGTGACTCGTCCGCCGCATTTTTTTGCCGGCGCCCCTCAACGATCCGGACCGCCAAACGATGTGAGGTCAGTCATGCCGCTCGACGGTCTTGGAAGAAGCCTCACGCAACCGCTCGACGCGCGCACGCACGGCCCGCAACGACAGGACAGGATAGGCGTTGTGCACGATGTTGAAGAACAACAGCCAGCCCGCCGTGTCCCACCAGCCCCGCCGCACGAAGACGGCCGACACCGCCGCCAGCACGATGAAGATCAGGAAGTGGGCGGTTTCCGAGCCCTCGGTGGCTGCGACAAGGATCGTGTTCGCGTTGGGTCCTGGACGATATCGTAGCCACGGGTTCATGAATCCGACACGACGGAGGAACCGCTGGAATTGGCGAACGCCGAGGCGCTCATACAGACGGCCGGAACGCTCGAACGCATGGACCCGATAGTAGGTCCGGCCGAATCGGGCTGGAACCATGAGCCACACCGCGAACGCCAGCCCCATCAATGCCCAATTGATCCAGAAGGCGAAGGCCACCGAGCGGCGACTCATCCCGAGCGTCCAGGCCGTTGCGAAGATGGTGAACCCCGCGATGATCACGAGGTTGCTGATGCGGCCGAGTCTCTCGAACGGCAAGACGAGGGTTCCAGCGCGCTGTCAGGCGGCGGTCGTCGAGGGGACAGGCCGGCCGCGGGCTGGCTTCGCCAGGTAGACCAGCAACGCCGCGAGATACGCGCCGTAAACGACGAGCAGGCTTGCTTGTGAAGCCACTGGATTCAACACGGCGAAGAACGTCACCAGAAGAACCGTCGCACTTGCCGCGGCTTGTCCTGTTTCACGGCGCTTCCAACAACAGCGAACGAATCAGTGGAGAAGGACCTTGGCCCAAATGGCCTCGCGGCGAACCAGCCCCCACGTTCTGGAGTCAGACGAGTTTCGGCGATTATCCCCCATCGTGAAGTACTGACCGTCTGGGACGGTGACGGGTCCCCAGGAATCGAGCGACCGATTTGCCTCAGCCACATACGGCTCATCGAGTGGCCGCCCATCGATCCGAATGCTGCCATTGTTCGACTCGAGGCGATCGCCCGGCACTCCAATAATACGTTTGACGAAGCTCTTGGATTCGTCCTTCGGGTATCTCAAGGCGACGATATCTCCACGCGCCAGCGTGTCAAACGCCCGCGTGGCTAGCGCACTCTCACCATCCTTCAGGGTGGGAGCCATCGCCTCGCCGTTGATGTTGACTCGAGTGACTCCACATCCCGTGGCAATGACCAGGACCAGTGCCAGCCCCAGCCACATCTTTCGATAGTGACGATCCCGCATGGTCGGTGAGCGACAAGTATCGCTCATGTCGACGCCCACCGCGAACCACGTCACGTGGTTTTGGCTCTGCTGGCGCGATAGGCCGCGATGAACGCTTCGGGATCCTCCATCTCGGTTTCAATCACAACGGTGCCCTCGATTAGGTAGAGCACACCAATCGGGATCAACACGACCGTCACACAGAGGAGCCAGAACCAGATCCAGCTGCCGACGAACTCATGACGGACGACTTTGGACATGGAGTCTCACCCCTTCTCGGGAGAAAGAATCTGTTCGACCGAGTGCAGCTCAAAGGCAACCAGAACATCGTGGCTCTGGCGCTTGCCGAACAACCTTCTGAAGAACGCCATCGTTGCACCTTCAACGTGATGCCGTCAGGTAGCGATGTGCCGCTCATCTGCGAGCGGCGAACTCCACTCTCACTCCGCCTGGCGTCGTGCGTCAGCTCTTCCCCGGTCCGTACGTGCGCGGGATCGGCTGGTCGAAGACGTCCCACTTGTAGGCCTGCTGGATCCGTCGTCGCAGTTCCTGCATCAACGCGCCGCCGTTGTCGCCGTTCGTCATCAGCACCAGACCGTAGCCCTTCAGGCGATGCGCGATCATGTGGCACTGAAAGCCCCAGTTGCTGCCGCCGTGCGAGAAGTACCGCCCTCGCCTTCCTTGCCGATCTGGAAGCCGACGGCGAACGGGCCGACGCCAACGGGCGTGACCATCTCGAGCATCAGCGGCCGCGAGAGCAGACGCTTCGACGCGCCCTTTCCTGCTGCGCCGCCCGCGAGTGTCGTCTGGACTTCGATCAGGAACTTCGCGAGATCAGCCGCCGTCGTCCAGAGCCCGGCCGCCGCGTGTTCGGGATAGTCGTGCCATCGATCGCCCATCCGAACGCCCATGCGGCTGTGCGCGCGCGCCGCCTGCTTCTCGAGTGAGGCCGGCAGCGGCTGCCCGTAGGTGCTGTTGGTCATGCTGAGCGGCTTCAGCACGGAGTCGCGCGCGATGTCGGGGAAGGGTTTTCCGAGCGCGTCGGAGAGCGCGAGCTGCTGAATCATCGCGCCGCCGCCCGAGTACTTGAAGCCGGTGAGCGGCGGCCGCTCGAGCCGCACCTGACGACGATTCGAAGGCGGCTGGCCGTCCAGGATTTGCTGGACGGTCGGCAGCGGCGTGCCCGGAGCGTAGCCGGGAAAGCCGAACCCGTCGCCCGTCCCGGACGTATGGCTCATCAGGCTGCGCGGGGTGACCGGCCGGCCGTTCGTGTGTCCGTCGCCCGGGAGCTTCCAGGATTTGAGGATGGTGTTCACGTCCTGATCGAGCGCGAATGTCCCGGCCTGGACGGCACGCATCGAGGCGAACGCGGCCACCGGTTTGCTGATCGAGGCCGCCTGGAACATCGTCTCTCCAGTCACTCGCGCACCGGTTTCGACGTCAGCCACCCCGTAGCCCTGCGCCCACTCGATCGCAAACTCGTTGATGACGGCGACGCTCACGCCGGGCACGTTGAACTGCTTCAACAGCGCCTCGACGTCGGCGACCGCCAGCGGACCAGGCGGCGGCGGTGGCGGCATGGCCGGCGGGGGTGCCGGCGCTTGCTGGGCGAAGATGAAGCCGCCCGCAGCGAGAAGCGCGCATGCCAGCCCACGAAATCCGAGGATGTGAATGCGGCTCATACGTGCGATCACCTCTAAGACATGATAGGGCCAAGCAACTGAGGAGCTACCAGACCGTGGCCGGGCCTTTGATCGCTCCGGACAGAAGGGCCTTTCGAACATCGTCGATCGATGCCAGGCCGCGTGGCGCGCTCCCGCCCCACTCGAACCGAGTCCCGGCCGGCGTCCAGTGAAACAGCGTCACATGCCACGTGTGGGCGATGCCGCCACGTTCGTAGTAGACGAGGCAGTGATCGGTCGAGCAGCCCGCCGCGACCAGCCGCCGTCTCGGCAGCTTCGGATCGACGAGCCCGTCGGTGACCTGAAACTTCGCTCCGGGCTCGGCGATGTCGAGCGTCTGGCTGTCGAACAACGTCTGCAGCCCGTCTCGAACGCCGAGTGGCAGCCCTCTGATGGACGTGACGATCCCGAACCGCTCGTCCTTCACGTGGGCCCGTAGCGCCTCGGACAGAACAGCAGGGGCAACAGCCTGGCTGCCGGCAACCACCGCCGACCATAAGCTCACGCCAATCGTGCAGAGAAATCGTGTGCGACGCATCCAACCCTCCACCGCGGCGGCTCATGATCGCAACTGCCGCCGTCGGCTGCAAGCCGATCTTACGCGGCGGCGCCTCGCTGCGCGACGATCCACACCGTCGGTGAGCTGGCTGGTTCGAACGGTGCTCCGTCAGGATTTCCGAACACGCGAACAGCCGGGAACCCGGCCCGTTCGAGCGTGGCGCGCAGTTCCTCGGCCCGATAGAGCCGCTGGCGTCGCTCGGTACTCGCCGTGCCCCCGACTTCCGCGGACACTGATTCGCTGTGTCAGGCGCGGGGGGCCGAATGTCAGCGTGTTGACCACCGAGACGACGACACCGTCCCGTTCCTCTCGCTCGGTGTCGCGGAAGTCATCGAGCACCAGGCCGCCGTTCACGACTTTCAACGCCATGCGTCCACCGGATCAAGTCCTTTTCAATGGTCGGTAGAGCGACCAGCATTTCAGAACTCCGAGCGGACGCATAAGCCTCGATTCATTGGCGGGCTACTTGCCTCGCACGCTCCGCAGCGCACGCGCCAGAACCACATTCCACGCCTGACGAGGTGATTCGCCCATCTGTGTGACCTAACGTCTGCCGCTCACCTGCGGCACGCCGGCTCGCTCTCTTCCGTACCGCAGCGCGAAGCTCCAGAACACCGGCCACCAGATGATGTCATTGACCACGCAGGTCCAGCCGAACTTCCAGGGCAATGTCCCGGCGATCGCGTAGTACACGAATCCCGCCGGTCCGAGTGTCTTACCCGCCAGCGCGATCCAGATCAGGCCCGCGTATCGAAGCGGCTCTCTGGCCAGCAGGTAGTAGCCGATGGCATACACGCCGACCATCATCCCGATGACCTGCACGAGAGGGATGACGGTCGCGACTTCGAGACCGGCCAGCCGCGACAACGGAACGGGAAAGCCGATGACGGCTGCTCCCCAGGCGACGTTGTACATTGCCGCCGCGTAGAACCACACACGGTACATTCGAAGGTGGTCCGTCACTGCGCGAATATCTCATTGAGCGGGCAGTTCTCGTCGACCAGCGCCTGAATGATCGGACCTGCATTGTCGCCGTTCATGAGGATCACCCAGCCCGCGCGGTGCGCAACGGATGCAACGACGAAAGCCTTGAAGCCCGGATTGTCGCCACCATGGGAGATGACGTCGCCGGATTTTCCGTGAAAGACTTGCCAGCCGAGCGCCCAGGACGATGCTGAGTCGACCTTCACGTGTGGTCGAATCATCTCGTCCCTCATCTGGCGGCCGAGGCGAGAGGCGTCCGGCGGTCTCGGATCGAGCACTTCGATCATGAACCTCGCATATTCTGTTGCGGTGGTATGCAGCCCTCCAGCTGCGGCGTAGCGCGCTGTGTCAACGGCGCTTGCTCTTCGACGCGGGCTGCGTATGCGACCGTCCGAGTCGTGGCCTTGCGCAGCTCGAGTCTCATAGTCGGGGTTCCAGGTATAGCCACTCATGGACATTCCGTACGGATTGAGCACGTTGGCCTTCAGATAGTCACCGATGTCGGTCGCGCACACGCGCAGACCGTCCTCGAATGTCGAACACTTGTCGGGATCCACGCGACCCAGCAGGTGAGTGATGACCGTCTGCAGGTACCAATACCCTTCACCGGAGTACGACCATTGCTCACCCGGTGTGAAGGCGAGGCTGAGCGGCGTGTTGGATGATCGCCAATTCGGCAACCCAGTCGTGTGACACAGCACACGCCTGACAGTGATGAGATCAACGCGTGGATCAGTGAGAGGACGTTCAGACCAATACCTCGTCAACGGAGCGTCCAGCGACAAGATCCCTTTCTCACACAGCTTCAGGGCGGCGTACGCGAACACGGTCTTGCTGACGGAGCCGGCCTCAAAGACGGTCTCATCGGAGACCGGTGCTTTAGTCACGACATCGGCGACTCCGTACGAGCGTCGCCACGCGAGCGCCGAATCCTTCACCACGGCAATGGACAACCCCGGCACCTTGGTCTCCGCTAACAATTCCGGAATCCGCTTGTCCAGGTATTCGGGGATGCGCGGCGGCAGTTCGGGGAGAGAGGAACTCAGCGGCGCACAACTGGCCGAAGGAAGCAGGGCGAGAGCACATGCCGCCCGACATGTGTCCGTGACAAATCTGCGCCGACTTATGGCCATCGCGCTGTCGTCAGTGCCCAGTCCGAGTCGATCGTTCTCTATCTCTCTCGCGGGAACTGCGCGATCCTCACTCTACCCTGACCAGCCCGCTGCTCGTCGGCTGCAGCAGCGGGTCAGGCTGACTGCTGGCCGAGCAAGCGAAGCGTCTCGCCGTCAGGTTCGCCGCCGAAGTACCGGGCGAGTAGTCGTTCGAACACTGATCCCGCGGGAGAGACCTGAGCAAACAGCGTCGCGCAAGAACGGAGCTTCATGTCGTCTGGCGAGCCGAACACCTCGAACGCAGACCGACCCTCAATACCGACCGCCGCCTCAGCGATCTCCACCAGGCGCGGGCCGAGGATGGGGTGGCGTAAATATCCTTCGGCCTCTGCCGCGGTTCTGATTGCATACCGTCTGGAGGTTGAGCTGAAGCCAAGTCCGTCGAACTGCGGGAAGATGTACCACATCCAATGCGATCGTTTCCGCCCGCTTCTGATTTCCGAAAGCGCCTGCCCGTAGTCGCGCTCCTGAGCACGAGCAAAACGGGCCAGATCGTAGGGATCGTCCGTGCCGGTGAGAGCCCCGTGTTCCGTCATTCCCGGTGTTCAGCCTGACGGCAGGGCGTGCGTCCTGCGGGGAGTCAGACAATCGGGAGTCTCGATCGTAATCGAGGCGCCAATATCGACGTACTCAGTCACCCACGTGACCCGGCCCCGATCGTCGAGGGTCTCCTCACGAATCGGAAGCCCCGACGCACTCTCGAGGTACACAAGCGTCGTCAGCGGCGGACCCTCCGTCACACGGACCTGTCGCACGTACCTGGTCGTTGCCCGGCCTCCGATCAGTGCCGGCCCGGCCGCCGTATCGGCGGTCGGCAGGTCGATACTCGAGGACGATCCCGGCGGATTTCCGCCACACACCCAGCGGTTCAAGGTCACCTCGAGAACGTCAGCCAGCGATCGAAGCGCCGGGAGGTCGCTCGCGAGGCGGACCTTGCCGACGATGCCGTCGAGTGATTCGGCGAGCGGGCCAGCCCCAAAGTAGCCGGCATGTGAAGCAGAAAGAAGCCCAGTCAGGACCGAATTCAGGAGGTCGCGCGCGGTCGCCATCGATGATGCCGCACGGATCTGCGCGACCAGGACGTCGGCTGATGCGGCCACGATTCGCTCGCCACGCCGGTTCCGCAACCGCACTTCTTCGAATCGAATATCGCCAAGGTGGAGGACCCGCATCGCGACGGTCGCACGGGTGAGCCCAGGCGGGACCACATCCTCGATGTGCGGATGGGCCGCAGCCTCGGGCGGGTATCTCTTCACTCGATACGTCCGCTCGCTGAGCCTGGCGTACGACGCATTGAGGACCTCGGCTGGCAGTTGCTGGCCGCGTGCGGACGGGAAGACAGATACGCCAGCCACCCACGTAGCCAGGGTACATGCTGCCAAAGTGGTGCGCTTCGCCTTCGTCGTCTTCAATGGCTTACGGATAGCGACGCTTCGTGTCCGCTACCGATCGGGCGACCAGCGTTTCCAGGACCTTCAGATCGACGTTGGCCAGGCGCCTGATGTAGACACAGACCTTCCCAATCTTGTGCTTTCCCAGCTTCGCCAACAAGACGTCACGACCTTCGAAGCCCGGCGCGATGTAAACGACGAGCTCATTTCCCCGCACGGCAAAACCAGCGAGAGCGGAATCGCCTTCGTGACCACTTGCGTACTTGTAATGGTAGTTGCCGAATCCGACGATGGTTGGCCCCCACATTCTTGGTTCTTGCTTGGTAACTCTTCGCATGAGAGCAAGCAGCGTCTGGGCGTCCTTCCGTTGCTCCTCCTTCGCGATGGCAGCAATGTGACTCTCGGCGCTGACTTCTGTGGGTTTGGTCTTGAGTACCGACACATGCGCCTCCGAATGGTTTCGTTTCGACGGTGCGCAGTATAAGCCGATGTCGTGAGTAATCAACGACTCGGGCGGTGGAAATCAACCCGTTCGACATCGGTCCAGAGCACGTACTCCGGGCGCTCTCTGCCGTCGACGAAGATCAGCATGCCGGCATTCGCTTCGCCGAGGTCGCCGCGGCGATCGAGCTGCAGTTGCTCGCCGTTAGACAGCGTCACCCTGGCGCGCTCTTCGCGGCCGGGCAGCACGATCGAGGTGATCAAGCCGAACGGAATCGTATAGTCCACGCCCTGAGCGGGCGCGTCGAGCGTTTCGGTGGTCTCGCTCTCGTCGAGGTCGTAGACGAGCCGGCCCGCGAGGCGCCGGCCGGCGCGAGTGGTGACGATGCCCGTCAGTGGGAGGCCCGGCGGGAAGTCGCCGTACGCCGGACCGCTGCCGCCTGGACCGAAGTCGAGCCGCTCGAACGTGTCCCACGAGACCAGCACTCGACCGAAGCGCGGATCGTCGACGTAGATGCCGAGGTTGTCGTGGCCGGACTCGGGGCCGGTGAGCAGGATCTCACGCCCGTCGAGCAGCGTGACCAGCGAGCTCTGTTCCTTACGTGCGATCGACCGGATCGTGTCGAAGCGCACGCGGAGATCACCATCGGCGGTGCGGCCGCCGAGCTCGTCGGTGCCAAGGCCTTTGTTCCGATTCCACTGGACGAAACCAGTGAAGTCGCCAGAGCGCGTGTGCACCGTGCCGTGCAGTCGATGAGGGAGCGGACCGGCTCCGGGAGCGGGAAGAAAATCGATGGTGCGGACCTGTCGAGCGCCGACGTCCAGAATCCCCTGACTGCGGTCCCACACGCGCACGCCATCATCGAGGTCGTTGAAGGCGGAATAATTGGTGATGAGTACGGTCCCGCTCTTGAGCGTCAGCCGCACGTCACGGCCGGCCGACTCGATGCGAGCGATGTCGCCGAAGCGCGCCATGAAGGGCCGGCCGAGATCGAGCGTGCTACCGCCGCCGATTTCGATGCCGAAGATCTTGATCGGGTCTTTGCCCAGCCGTTCGGGCGGCACGTGAACGGCCCACGGGTTCTGGGACTTGAAGCCGTTGAAGTAGTCGCCCCAGAACGCCTCCTGGCCGCGTCCCCGCCCCCAGCGGAGTCGTCCCTCGTACGTCGCGCCGGCGGCGATGGCGATGCGGCCGTAGAGGAAACTCGGATGCGCCTCCTCGACAGCGGACGCGGGGGCGATGGCCGGCGGAATCGATGTGTCGGTACCGAAGTTCCGCTCGAATGCGCAGTAGCCGACGGCGATGGCGAGAAGGATGAGGATGAGCACCGCGGCAAACGCGGCGCGGGCGATCGTCCCTTTCTTCACCATATTCTCATTGTCGCACAAGTAACTTTGTTTTACAAAGTAAGTCGGTGCCGTGACGAGCACGGTCTCCTTGATCGAGTCTTATCCAGATGTCCGAGCAGGAATATTGCTCAACCGAGATGCGCTCCGGCAAGCGAACCGACCGGCACAGCGAGCACTGGCGCGAGCGCGCGCCGCAACACCCGCTCGCTGTGGCTGCCGCGCAGCGCGTCGAGAAACCCGTTGCGACCGTCGGTGGTCATCACGATCAGATTCGCGGCGGATTCCTGAGCCGTGTCCAGAATTCCGTGGATCACTTCGCCGGTGCGCGTGGCTTTTTTCCACTGCCCAACCGGGCACGTCGGGACAGCGGACCGTGGGCATCGTGTCCGGATCCCCGACATGCAGCAGCGTGAAAGTGCCGCGCGGGCAGTTCAGACGAGCCGCCAACCGGGCGGCTGCCTCGATGGCCGGCTGCGGCCGGGGCGTGACCGCCACTGGAATGAGAATGTGCTCCAATGACACGGAGCCATCCTCGGCCGAGACAAAGCCTGCGCTGCCACCGGGGATGAACAACGTCATCTGAGCCGCACGGCGGGCGATCGGTTCGGCCACCGACTGTCGCAACCAGTGTGCACGGCCTTCGTGCTGGTGCGTGGCGAGGACGATGAGGTCGGCGGAATGGTCGCCCAGGTAGCGAAGCACGGCCTTCACCGGGTCGCTCTGCTGCGCGATGACTTTCCGGACATCGATGCCGAGCTGCGGCACGGCGGAGCGGGGACTGCCCGCAGGCAGCAATCCCCAGCGCTCGAGGGTTTCACGCACGCCAGGGAAGTCCGTCCATTCCGAGTCCGTTCCGGGCGACACGTGGAGGAGCGTGAGTTTCGACTTCGCCCGGAGCGCCGCCTTCAGTGCGTGGTAAAAGGCGACCCGGCTGCCCTCGGTGAAATCCGTGGGGTGCAGGACGCTGTCAATGATTGGGATCGTGTCGTCGTTTGGTTCGTTCATAGGGCTGGAGCTTCCGAAGCCGGGCCAATGGCGGCGATTCTCGCCGTCTTCGGGCCCAGGTCCTTTTGATGGACCCGACCCTGTTGCTTGACACTGAAAGTCATGCTGCCAACGTCCGCGCTCGCCTAGACGACATGCCGCTCAGCCGCGAGCGGCGAAATCGATGCTCACCCTACCCCGGACATGCCCGCTGCTCGTCGGCTGCAGCGGCGGGTCCCGCTGCCTGCTGTGTCAACTGTACCTTGCGACGGGTCCCACCAACCCGCCGAAGATCTGCCACGGCGGTGGCGGCGTCCCGAGTCGCCGGGCTGAACTGATTCAGCTCCGCATCGGTGACAGCCCTGAGAGCGATCATGGAGGCCAACCGTTGAATCGCGGTCGAACGCCGCAAGTCATTGAACGCGGCCGCAATGCTCTCATCCCTCTCGTTCAGTAGGCGGAAAAGCCGAAGGTAACGCTCGTGAGGTGAACTGCCCGTGTCCTTCATTCCCGCCTCGCACTCCTCGAGCACTCGCGCGCAGTATCGATCCAATGCGGTGCGGTGCACCGACCGGAGTACACGCCAATCCTGCTCGGGAAGCGCCACGAAGTCTCCCTTTCCGGCCTAACGTGCCAAATAAGCCGCGCGCCTAGGGGACATGATGGCACGGGGCGATGGGCGCGTCGGCTCCATTTGGGTCAGGCAGCACTTGAGCGAATCGTGGATACCTCACACGGGCCTGGCGCCGCAGTGGAGGCTTCGCCGGCGGCGGATCTGGATGACTATGCGGCGGATCTGCGTGACTATGACACCCATCGTCAGGATCATGCGCGCGATCGATCCGGCCATGTGAATGCCCTCCGCGGCCGGCCAGAACAGCTTCGGAAGAATGCCAACCAGCATCGCAACCATCAGCAGCACGATAACCGGCATCATCTCCGCGACGCCAGAGAGGGGCCGCGCCCGGTACCACACGCAGAGGCACAGAAGGAGGTTGCCGCCGATCACGATGGCGAGCACAGCCTGACTGTTCACCGCGACAGAGGCTGACTGCCAAGCGCGGACGCCACCCCAGACCCCAAGCGCCAGTGCGACGGCCGCCACAACGAGAACTCGCTTCATGATCACCATCTCCGGCTAGCCGCCTGCGATGTCGTTCGGCCTGCTTAGCGCCAGCGGCTCAGCCGCGACGCAACATGATCTAGACGCCGCGCCGTCGGCTGCAGCGGCTTGGTTAGACGGCGCTACTTCTTGTCGGGCGATTCGGATCGCCATTGCCGCCACAACGCTCGCAGATTCATCCCGATGCCGACAACGTTGGGCCTGAGTTCGATGATCTCGTCGTCATTCTCTGCTCGGCCCGGCAGACGCGTCCTGTCGGCCGACGAATCTGATGCTACACACATCGCGATCTTGTCGAGCAACTGCGCACGAATGCTTGCCAGAAGTGCCGGGACACCACTTGGGCTGAAGCGAAATGTGGTGACGCGCACCCTCAAGTGCTCGTTGATCAGCTCAGCGTGACGATCGCCGGGCATGGCCATCACTCCAGGAGCACCGACGTAGCTCTCAAGCTCGACCACGCCCATACGAAGACGTGTCTCGTTGATGAAAGCCAGCTTCGGATCGGAGAGAACCAAGCCGCGTCCGTACTCGTCGAACCATTGGGCCCGTTATCGCGCGATACTCTGGCACGACAGTCGAGTCGGTCATCAGTGGGTTCGCGCCCACGTAGCCCACCAGTTCGAGCCGGATCCAGCTGACGAGTGCGGCATCACCGACGCCCTCGGCCCACACCAAGGCTTTCGACAACGCCTTGGACAATGCCAAGTCGTTCAACTCGTCAAGAAGTTCAGCCTTCGATCTACGCACGATTGCGTCTCAACTGCCTCTCCGTCCGTCTAACGCGCTGCCGCTCAGCCGCGAGCGGTGAATTCGATGTTCACGATCATGGGGCCGCCGCGGCCGTCGGCTGCAAGCCGTGGTTAGGCACCGCATGTTGCCCTCGTGGTTGTGAAGGACAACCCGTCTGATCCGACGTACAGATCCGGCCGACTGTGCCACTCATGCTCGATGCCTCTCATGAGGAGCGCGCAATCCAGTTCCGCCGAGCCCGGCGGAAACCTTTCGGTATTACCGAAGAACGCCGAGTGCGCGCTGTCAATCACGAGCGGCGACACCGACCAGTTCAGCGAGTGTAGTTCCATACCGTGAAAACGTGTCGGATCGCGGGTGGCAGATACCCGTCGCGCCCAAAGAGAAGAACCCGGCCGCTGACTCCAGATTTGGAAACACGCTCGCCGAGGGCAGTGACGAGGCGAGCCTCCCTGAAAACGTGATCTCCGTGCCGCCGTCTGCACGCACAATCCGCAGCGCGACGGAGTCCGCCGATTCAGACGTTTCGAACCGCGCCCGCGAGAAGATTCCTGGGAACACTCGGCCGCCCAAGGTGCGGTTGAACGCCGAATTCGTATCGCGCCGAGGGATGAACACGCCCTCGCGCGGCTGGCCATCTTGCTCCCACTCGACAGCGATCCGGTGGGCCGCGTTCTCAGAGCCGAGCCCAAGCCAGCCCGGCACGTATCGCGGCCGGAGCTGTGTGAAGCGGATCATACAGACGCCACCGATGCCATGGCCGTCGAAGAGTTTCGGCCGAAATCCGCGAGGCAGGACGCGCTGGAGCACCTCCGGATCGAGGCGATAGTTAAGCAACACTCGTCGAGCAATCGTGCCGTGAATCGTGTCGAGCAGCATTAGCGTGAATGCGGGTTAGGCAGCCTTCGATCCAGTTCGCCACGAAACATAGAAGCTCGTTACCACCAATAAGGGATCGTCGCAAATGCCAGCCACACGGCGACCGAAAAAACGATTGCCGTCCGCATGGGTGGGCTCGTGACTTGCGGGACTCCACGAAAGACCCCCTTGCGCCACATCCAAACCGCGGACACCAGAAACGCCACCACAATGGCAATCGTGGCCGCGTGCAGTGCACGATCCGTCATTGCCCCCCAGGCGGTTCCGGTTCCAGCGAGATTCACGCTCTCCACCAGCGTCTTCAAAGCGACCGCGACCGCCATCACTTCGAAGAAACGCGCCCAGCCTGAGTGCCCGCCTCCATTCGACGCGAGTGCGAGCCCGGTCACGGCACCTAGTTGACCCATCCCCATGATCGCGACGCGGGTCACCATCGGGATCGATTTAGGCGCCCACATTGTGGGCGTGCCCATCGGTGACACGAACACCGGCACGGATTCTGGCAGGCTGTTGAAACTGGCAAGAAGGACGCCCAGCGCCACGCAGACCGTCGTCCAACAGCCGACGAGAATTGCCACCAATCGGTCGCTTCGCGGCGGCATCACTCAAGTCCTTCCGCCAAACGGCTCCCGAAACTCATTCGGAATCCTGCGGGGCATCGGTCTGCCTAACGACACCGTTCACTTGCCGGGCCGGCTGCAAGCACCGTGATGTCTCGGAAAAGCGTAATGCCGGCCCGGTCAAGTGTAACGGCTGGTTAGGCGCCGCGACGCGCCAGGGACTGAAGAACCTCGCTGACACGAAACAACATGTTTTGCCGAACCTCCGCCTCGATTCCGGAAACCGCATCGACAGAATACTGATAGAGGATGTGCTCCTGTGTTTTGAACAACGCCGATCAAGAGCTGGTTCTCTTGGCATCGTGCGTGGGCTGCATGGCGGCTTTCAAGCGCGAGTCTCCTTGAACTTCGCGCCCGGCTTCATGCCGCCCTCGGTGAGCATCTCGATTTTCGTCACGCCGGGCAGGAACTTCGACGCGTTGTCGAGGTTGGTCGCGAAATCGAAGACCTCTTCGATCGCCTTGTTGATGATGACGCTGCGTTTGAATCCGGCCATGCAATCCTCGAATTCAGTACGGTGTTCCGCAGTGCGCGCAGCCGACGTTCGGGGACATCGATGAGTACGGCGGCGGCGAACGTGCATTGGAGTAGACCGCTCCAACTCACCCGCGGCCATCCCAAGTGGCCCGTGAAGGAAAGGTCACGCTCCATGTCGCTGAACGGCCGGATGTTAGCACGCCCATTGTGCATGTCCGCGCCCAAGGCGTGTAGGGGGTGCGCGGGGCGGAGCCCCCCGCATGAAGAAGCGAGCGAAGCGAAGCGCCCACGCGAACGGAGCGCGCTTTGGCCGCGTCTTTTTACAAGGAGCCGAAGCGCGCGAGTGAGCGTGTAGGGGAGTGCGAGGGGGCGAAGCCCCCCGCATTAATATTGGTGCCGAGGGCCAGAATCGAACTGGCGACACCGTGATTTTCAGTCACGTGCTCTACCAACTGAGCTACCTCGGCACGGTCGGGCGCGGGTAGAGCGAACGAAACTCAAATCATACCAAATCCCGACGCTCGAGGTCCCGTAGCTCTAAATCCTAAGTCCTAAAATCCCAAATCGAAAATGCAAGCAGCACCGTCGGTACCATATAGTTCCAGCGCAAACCGCCATGCCCCCCACACGCCGTGAGTTCGTCGCGACAGGTCTCGCCGGCGTCGCCGGCTTGTGCGTGCCGCGTGACGTCGCGGCCGGCAGTCAGTCGCCGGCAACGGCGCAGCTGTCACCGGAGGATGGCTCACGACTCTGGCTGCGCTTCACGCCGCCGGGCGAGGCCGCGGCGGCGTATCGGCGCGCTGTCAGACAACTCGTCGTCGAAGGGACGTCGCCCACGGCGCAGCTCATCAAGAGCGAGCTCAGCGCCGCAGTGGGCAGCATGCTCGGGTCCGCTGTTGCGGTCGGGCAAACGGCGATTCAGGACGGCGCGGTCGTGGTGGGCACGCGCGCGAATTCTGCGGCGATTCGCGGCCTCGGCTGGGACGCCGAGCTCGCGAAGGCCGGTCCTGAAGGCTTCCTCATCCGTGCGGCCCGCATCGCGAATCGATCCTGTCATCGCGATCGCGTCGGAAGGGGAGATCGGCGCGCTCTACGGCGCGTTTCATTTCCTTCGGCTGATGCAGACCGGCCAGCCGATCGATCGGCTGAACGTCGTCGAGCGGCCGAAGGTGCAGCTGCGGCTGCTCAATCACTGGGACAACCTCGACGGCACGATCGAGCGCGGCTACGCCGGCCGATCGCTCTGGCAGTGGAGCGACCTGCCGGGCACGATCAGCCCGCGGTACGCCGACTACGCGCGCGCGAACGCGTCGATCGGGATCAACGGCGCGGTCATCAACAACGTCAACGCCGACGAGCGCATCCTGTCGCCGGAGTATCTGGCGAAGGTCGCGGCGCTCGCGAACGTGTGGCGGCCGTACGGCGTGCGCATGTATCTGTCGGCCAACTTCGCCGCGCCGGTCCGGCTCGGCGAGTCTGCCCACCGCCGATCCGCTCGACAGGGCGTCGCCGCCTGGTGGAAGGCGAAGGCGGACGAGATCTACAAGCTGATTCCCGACTTCGGCGGCTTCCGGTGAAGGCCAACTCCGAAGGGCAGCCCGGTCCGAAAGACTACGGCCGCACTCACGCCGAGGGCGCCAACGTCCTGGCCGACGCGCTGGCGCCGCACGGCGGCAACGTGATCTGGCGCGCGTTCATCTACGACGAGGACGTCGATCCGGATCGCGCCAAGCGCGCGTACCTCGAGTTCACGAAGCTCGACGGCCAGTTCCGGCCGAACGTGCGTCGTGCAGGTGAAGAACGGCGCCGATCGACTTCATGCCGCGCGAGCCGTTCCATCCGCTGTTCGGCGCGATGAAGCAGACCCCGGTCATCGCCGAGATCCAGGCGACGCAGGAATACCTGGGCCAGGCGAAGCACCTCGTCTATCTCGGCACGATGTGGAAGGAGTTTCTGCGAGGCCGACACGCACGCGAAAGGCAAGGGCTCGACGGTCGGCAAGGTGCTCGAAGGCGCCGTCCATCCGTACCGGCGTGACCGGCATGGTCTCGGTCGCGAATCCCGGCCTCGACGCGAACTGGTGCGGTCATCACTTCTCGCAGGCGAACTGGTACGCGTCCGGCCGGCTCGCGTGGAACCACGAGCTTCCGGCGGCGCAGATCGCCGAAGAGTGGACGCGCATGACGTTCACCAACGACACGAAGACGGTCGCGACGATTCGCGAGATGATGATGACGTCGCGCGAAGCGTTCGTGAACTACACGATGCCGCTCGGCCTGCATCACCTGATCGGCGGCAACCACTACGCGCCGATGCCGCAGAACGACAAGGCGCCGCGCGCGACTGGACCGCGACGTACTATCATCAGGCGTCGGCCGACGGCGATCGGTTTCGATCGCACGATGCGAGGTAACCAGGCGGTCGGGCCAGTATTTCCCGCCGGTCCGCGACCTGTTCGACAACCTCGCGACCTGTCCGGAGGAGTTCCTGCTCTGGTTCCATCGCTGCGCGTGGGACTACAAGCTGAAATCAGGCAAGACGCTGTGGAACGGCACTCTGCGAGAAGTACCACGCAGGGCGCCGAGCAGGCGGCGGCGATGCAGACGACGTGGCAGTCGCTCGCCGGCCGCATCGATGCGCAGCGCCACAAGGAAGTCGCAGATCGGCTCGCGATTCAGGTCGCCGACGCCGCGACGTGGCGCGACCAGATCCTTCAGTACTTCCAGGGCTTCAGCAAGCGGCCGATCGTCGCTCGCTGACTACAGGCGAATCAGGGCGATCCCGACGATCGCGGCCAACAGCGCGAGCCCGGCGAGGAGGACGACGAACTGAGCAGGGCCCAGCGTTGTCACGGCCCGCACGCCGCGTGGCTGAAGGCGCTCCTGGTGCAGGTTTCGGTCCATAACTGTTCTGACACCCGGAGTCGTCAAACGGTTCCCACTGCGCCACCGCATTCCTCACTCATCCGGGCGGCTGACGTCCCGACAGCGTCCACAGTCTTCGTAGTTCCTGAAGCATCGGCCAAGCCTCCGCCCCCACACTGATTGGGACCGAATGGAATCCGTAGACCGCGGGCCCGACCCACTTGCGTCGCCGGACCGACGGCAGGTGGTCGTCTCTGTAGCCAAAGCGCTTGAGCACCGCGACGGTCCGCGTCCTGAGCTGGGCCTCCGCCTCGGCGATTTTCTTGCTACGCAGTGGCCATGCGTCCGCCGCACGATGCCGCTGCTCGATGGTCAGATGATCAAAAGTGCCACGCGGCGCAGTTTGCAGCCGATAGGCCTCGATGGGAATGGCGATTCTGTCGCTGCCAACGGCCGCGTCGAACTCTCGAATCGCCGCAAGCTCGGCGTCGTCGAACTGCCGTCGCAGTGACATGAGCTCGCGCGCGCTGGCATCATCAAATAAAGAACTCAGGTGTGAGAATTGCCGCGAGGGTTCGGCGGCTGCGTCGGGGTTGCTGCCCTCGATGGCGAGCTTCTTTTTGGAATCCTGGTACGGCCGGTAGAGGGCGAGACCGACGATACCGGCGACCACCGCGAGCCCGGCGAGGAGAACGACAAACTCAGCAGGGCCCAGTGTCATGAGCGGACGTGCGCCGCCTGGGTGCCGCGCGTTTGGGTCCGCCCCGGAGCTCATGACAGGTCTGACACCGCTGCGCCTGGGGAGTTCCCCGCCCGGGCTCATGCGATGTCGTTCGTCACGGGTGCCGGGCCACGTGCGCCGGCGTGATCGCCGCGACGGTCGGACATCCCGCCAGCGCCATCGCGAGCTCGAGCTCCGTGTGCAGCATCTCCAACACGCGGGCGACGCCGGCTTCGCCGGCGGCGGCTAAGCCCCACAGATACGGCCGGCCGATGAGCACGGCGGACGCGCCGATCGCGAGGGCCTTGAAGACGTCGGTGCCACGCCGCACGCCGCCGTCGAGCAGCACGGGCACGCGCCCGTGAACCGCGGCCACGACCTCGGGCAGCGCGGCGATCGTGGAGACCGCGCCGTCGAGCTGCCGGCCGCCGTGGTTGGAGACGATGATCCCCGAGGCGCCATGCTGTTCGCTGAGCGCGGCGTCTTCAGACGTGAGCACGCCTTTGATCAACACGGGCAGGCGAGTCAGCGAGGCCAGCCACTCGATCGACTCCCATGTGAGCGACGGGTCGAGCAGGCGATGCACGTACTCGCGGAAGCTGGGCGTGCCGCCCCATTTCGACAGATCGGCTGTGTGGTATCGCTCGAGGTTCTTGACGTGAATGTCGGCCGGTAACCCGAACTCGTTCCGGACGTCACGCTCGCGACGTCCGAGCCGCGGCGTGTCCACGGTCACTGCAAGCGCGCGATAGCCTGCGGCCTCGGCTCGCTGCACGAGGTCGCGGGTGATCTCGCGGTCGCGGTACACGTACAACTGAAACCACAACGGTCCCGTCGCGGCCGCCGCGATGTCCTCGAGCGTCGTGGACGCGATCGTGCTGGCGCACATGAGCGCGCCGGCCGCACCCGCGGCGCGCGCGGCGGCGCTCTCGCCGTCGGGATGCCCGAGTCGATTGAACGCCGTCGGCGCGAGGCCGATGGGGTAGGGCAGTTTCTGGCCGAGCACCGTCGTCGAGCAGTCCACTCTCTCGACGCCGACGAGCATGCGCGGCCGGATCGTGATGCGCTCGAAGCCGCGCCGGTTTTCCTGGAGCGTCTGCTCGTCCTCGGCTCCGCCGGCGAAGTAGTCGAACGCCGCCGGGTTCATCTGCGCGCGCGCGAGTGGTTCGAAGTCGAGGACGTTGACAGGGACGGGTGTCGTCATGGGGAAGCGTTCTCGCAGAGCCGGCCGAACCGGAATCCTCGTTTCGTGAGCAGCGGAATCAACTCCGCCGTCGCCGCCACCGTGTGCCGCCGGTCCGCCTGCGGGTTCATATGATGGCCGTCGTGCATGACGACGATGTCGCCGTCGGAGGCGCGGCCGGCGAGCTTGCTCGCGAGCTTCTCGGGACGCGACGCGCGCCACCAGTTCCAGTCCCACATGCCGAAGCTCCATCCCGCGAGCCGGTACTCCGCGCGCGCCAGGCCCTCGTACATCCGGCCGCCGCGCCAGCCCGCGTGCGGGCGAAACAGCTTGCAGGGCCGCCCGCCCGCAAGGCCGGCAATCCGATCGGCCTCACCGGAAAGGTGCCGTGCGAGCGCGTCCGGAGACTTTAGCATCAGCTCGCGCGTGTGCGAGTGCAGGGCGACAGCGTGCCCTTCCGCGATCATTCTCCTCAAGGTCGGCGCGTTCTCGTCGGTCAGGTACTTCGGAATGACGAAGAACGTCGCGGAGACGCGTGCACGCGCCAGGACGTCCAGCAGCGCCGGCGTCGCCGTGGGATTCGGGCCGTCGTCGTAGGTCAGGTAGATCGTCGGCGTCCCGTCGCTCTGCGGCATGTGCCAGACGGACCTGCCGGGACCGATCCATTCGAGGAGAAACGGGAAACGGCGCCGTGTGCGCCAGCGCCATCACTCCCACGCCGATCGCGACCACGACCCAGACCATGAGGATGTGGCACCATCATAACTGGGAGCCTTGCCATGCCCCGCCTGCAGCTTCGAGGCGCGATTGCAGCCATCGCACTGGCGGCGTGCGCGCCTGCGCAGCTGCGCGAGCAGAACGACGCCGCGTGGGCGGAACGCCGCACGGCGATGGTCCAGCGCCAGATTCTCGCGCGCGGGATTTCGGACCCGGAGGTCCTGGCGGCGATGAGCCGTGTGCCGCGGCATCTGTTCGTGCCGCCCGAGCGGCGCCACGAAGCCTACGAGGATCGGCCGCTGTCGATCGGCCTCGGCCAGACGATCTCTCAGCCGTACATCGTCGCGTACATGACCGAGGCGTTGAAGCCGTCGAAGACGGACCGCGTCCTGGAAATCGGCACCGGCTCCGGCTACCAGGCGGCCGTGCTCGCCGGCCTCGTGCGCGAGGTCTACACGATCGAGATCGTCCGCGAGCTGGCCGACAGAGCACGCGCGACGCTCGAGAGCGTCGGCATCAAGAACGTCAACGTCCGTCACGGCAACGGCTACCTCGGCTGGCCCGACGCCGCGCCGTTCAGCCGCGTCATCGTCACCGCCGCGCCCGAGACGCTGCCGCAGGTCCTCGTCGATCAGCTCGCGCCGGGTGGAATCCTCATCGCGCCCGTCGGGCGCGGCGAGCAGATGATGACGATCGTCGAGAAAACCGCGACCGGCGTCGTGCGGCGGGAGACCATTCCGGTGCTGTTCGTTCCGATGGTGGGGAAAGACAAGTAGCCTGCCTCGCCGAAGCTGCTCGCGAAGCGAGCGGTCAGCGAAGGCGGGGCACTGGGCACTGGCTCTCGGCGCTTGGCTCTGGGCGCTTGGGGCTTGGCCTGCGCGAGCGGCTGGCTCGCTGACCGTCCAGTAATCAGCCTTGAATTTCGGAACTGTTGGTGCCGATAACCTGTCGTAGCACCCCACTCCGGCACGGACGACGCAGCCGTCCCGGCATGGCTTTCGCGTCGTTAGACCGTGGTGAAATCTGTGATTCCAAAAGCGTTACGGGTGATTCGCCCCCTGGCCGGGATTCTGGCCCTTGGCTTCGCTCTGTCCGCGTGTGAGTACCTCAATCGCCTCCACCCAATCGAGCCGTCGATCGGAGGCCGCCCCGCCGGCGGCCGGAGGCGCGGGGTCCTATCTGGGTACCTGGTCGTCGGTCGTGGCCGGCGCCCAGGTGACGTCGACGAAGGCCTGCTCGAGATTCGAGTGGACTGTGACGTCCCAGACGGCAGACGCGATTGCCGGGACCTTCAAGGCGACCTGCCTCGAGGCGTTCACCGTCACCGGCAACGCCGAAGGGCGTCTCGCCACCCCGACATCGATCGAAATGGCCGTCTCCGGATCGGCGAGCGTCGCCGGCATCACCTGCGTGTTCTCGCTTTCGGGAACGGGAATCTCCGAGGGCGACGCGATCCGCGTGCCGTACTCCGGATCCACGTGCCTCGGCCCGGTGTCGGGGACAGAGACGCTGCGCCGGAGCTCGGTGCCCGGACTGCCAGGGCCGGCGCCGCCGGCCGCGCCCGCGCCTCAGCCTCCAGCGCCCGCGCCGCAGCCTCCGCCGGCGCCCGCATCGAGCGTGCCGTGCGCGCTCGGGGACGGACCCCGGATCGTCGAGTGCGTGCAGGAACGGTTCGCCGACTACACGCGTCCGACGGGATCGCTTTCCGAACGGCAGGCGAACATGTCGTTCCTGCGCGATCGGATCATCGAGGCCGGCAAGTGCAGCGGGCTCGATTTCGGCTGGAACCTCAAGCGCGGCGGCCCGGATCTGAGCATCGACTTCCTGGCGTGGCGGCAGCCGGGCGGCGAAATGGGCGTCGACATCGCCGCCGACTACGACAACACCGGCAATTCGCTGCGCCTGCAGTGGTACGAAGCCGGGTTCGGCGCGACATTCAAGCCGTATCCGAACCCGACCTGCGGATAGAGCATCGCAATTTCGACTTGGGATTTTCGAATTTCGATTAGTGGAGCAAGCTCTAAATCGACAATCGTCAATCCCAAGTCGTCAATGTAAGTGTCATTCACGTGTCATTCAGGAAGTCCCATCGCCTTGCGAAGCTTCTGCTCGATGTCGGCGGCCATTTCCGGGTTCTGCTTCAGGAATGCCTTGGCGTTCTCGCGGCCCTGACCGAGCCGCTCGCCGCCGTATGAGAACCAGGTGCCGCTCTTCTCGATGATGTTGCGCTCGACACCCTGATCGATCAGATCGCCTTCGCGCGAGATGCCTTCGCCGTACATCATGTCGAACTCGGCTTCACGGAACGGCGGAGCGACCTTGTTCTTGACGACCTTCGCGCGCGTGCGGCCGCCGACCATCGTGTCGCCGTCCTTGATCGCGCCGATGCGGCGGATGTCCACGCGCACCGACGAGTAGAACTTCAGCGCGCGCCCGCCCGTCGTCGTCTCCGGGTTGCCGAACATGACGCCGATCTTCTCGCGCAACTGATTGATGAAGATGAGGCACGTCTTCGACTTCGACACGACGCCGGTGAGCTTGCGCAGCGCCTGCGACATCAGCCGCGCCTGCAGGCCCATCTGCGCTTCGCCCATCTCGCCTTCGATCTCGGCGCGCGGCACGAGCGCGGCCACCGAGTCCACGACGACGACGTCCACGCCGTTGGAGCGAATCAGCACCTCGGTGATCTCGAGCGCCTGCTCGCCGTTGTCCGGCTGCGAGACCAGCAGGTTGTCGAGGTCGACGCCGAGCTTCTGCGAGTACCGCGCGTCGAGCGCGTGCTCCGCGTCGATGAAGGCCGCGACGCCGCCGAGCTTCTGCGCCTGCGCGATCGTCTGGAGGGCGAGGGTCGTCTTGCCGGACGACTCGGGCCCGAAGATCTCGATGACGCGGCCGCGTGGCAGCCCGCCCACGCCCAACGCCCAGTCGAGGCTGATCGATCCGGTGGAGATCGCCGGAATCGGCGCGATGGCGTCCTTGCCGCCGAGCCGCATGATCGATCCTTTGCCGAACTGCTTCTCGATCTGTCCGACCGCCAGTTCGACGGCCTTGACGCGCTCTTTGTCCGAGCGCTCGTCTCGTTCCCGGTCGATGCGTTCCACTTTTTCCAGTCGCTCAGGTGCTGTTGCCATAGGACTCCTCGGACCGAACGCGATTCTAGGAGCGTGCCGGCCTTCTGTCAAGCGAAAATGACCGGACATGCGCCTGTATCCTCATCTCTTACAATCACTTAGCCTGGACGATGACTTTCGCCCCTCTGGCGGGGACTGCAGAATCTGCCACCGGGGCCGCCTCGTCATGTTGCAGATTCTGCACGGTCCCCGTGACAGGGCAGGTCAGCCTATGATTCGGACCGCGTTGACTCCGTCCCGCCGCGATGCCTAGCCCCCTTGGACACGCCCTGGCGGGCGTCGCCGCCGGCTGGCTCGTCGCCAGGCCGGCGACCGAAAAACAGGCGCGGCTTCGTCAGGCCGCAATCTTCGCCGCGGTGGCGGTGGCGCCTGATCTGGATCTGCTCGTCGGGCGGCACAGCGCCGAGACGCACAGCATCGGCGCGGCGGCGATCGTCGCGACGATCGCGTGGTGGCGGCACTGGCCGGTCGCCACGGAGCGCTGGCGCGTGTGGCTGGCGGTGTGTCTCGCCTGGGCGACGCATCCTATGCTCGACTCACTCGGGTCGGACACGTCGGTCCCGATCGGCGTGATGGCCTTCTGGCCGTTCAGCCGCGAGTACGTGCAGACCGGCCTCGACGTTTTTCTTCCGATCTACCGGCGATGGATGCTGCCGGGATTCGTGTCGCACAACTTCGTCGCGATGGCGCGGGAGGTCGCCTTGCTTCTGCCCATCACCGCCCTCGCGTGGTGGGCGCGAAAGGGAGGTGCTGGGCCTGAAAGGCGCTGGAGGTCCTGCACCTGAACTGCACTCGAAGTCCTGGCCCTGAAGAGCACTCGAGGTCCTGGCGCCTTGCCAGGCGCCTCGCCAGGCTCTCACGGACTTCGAGTGCTATTCACGCCCAGGACTTCGAGTGCTCCCTTTCATCGCCTGCCCTCGAGCTCCCTCCGGACAACCGCCTCGGTGAGCCTGGCGCCGCGCGTCTCGAACCGCGCCTGGCCGCATTTGAAACCGATCGACTGATACAGGCGCAGAAAGTCTCCCGGCGTGCCGACGACGAAGGGCGCGCGCGCGACTTCGAGCGCGTGATGCAGCTCGTGCGCGAGCGTGGCAATCCGATCGACTTCCGTCTGCTGCGCGCGCACGCGGATGACCAGGTATGTCGTGGACGCCGGCCGCGCGAGAAAGTACAGCGACCCGCGCGGCTGCAGATCCGTCGAGGTCGAGACATAGACGATGAGATTGGCGCGGTCGAGGTCGTCGAGCAGCCGCGCCAGCGTGGAGGATCGCGCGCCGCCGGCGCGGACGACCTGCCGGGCCCGGTCATCGGTCGCGCGGACGTGCGGCCGCGGCTCGCCGAGGATCGGCCAGGCCCAGAGCGGGACGACGGTGGCCACCGAGAGCAGCAGGAGTGAGAGGGTCATGACGTCGATCTAACGACCGACGCCTCAGCCGCTCCAGCGCAATGCGCTCCACTGCCGCATGAGCGCCGTTCATACGGCGCGGCCACGCGGGAATTCGCGCGCTATGCAGCGCGTTCATCCTTCGACGGAAAAATCATCCACTGGCGCGCATGCCGCGGCGATTGAACGAAAGCACCGGATGGGCGGCCGGGGCAGGCGTGTGCTTGGTCACCAGATCGATGAAGTCTTCGATGTAGTCGGCGCCGTCGAGCCGTTTCGGGATGACGGCTTTCCACGCACGACGGTGGCCGTCGGCTGTGAGTTTGACGGCGCGCAGCGAGTCGTCGCGCAGGTACGGCGCCACCGCCCAGCGCGCGAGGACGGCGATGCCGAGGCCGGCGCGCACCATCTCGACGATCGCTTCGGTCATCTGCACCGGCTCGATCGCGCGCGGGATGACGCCCGCCGGCTCGAGCACGCGCGTGACGAAGTGGCTGTCTTCCCGAGCAACGTACGTGATGAGCTTTTCGCGCCGGAAGTCGGTGAGCCGCACGAACGGCGCCCGCGCGAGCGGGTGATCGGCCGAGACCACGACGACTTGTTCGTCCTCGAAGAGCGGGCGGACGACAACGCGCGCATCACGCACGGTGGAGCTCATGATGGCGAGCTCCAGGTGGCCTTCGAGCAGCGCCGCCATCGGCCGGCGCGTGCAGCCGGCGGCGATCGTGGTCTCGACGTGGGGAAAGCGCGCCCGGAACGGCTTCAGGACCGACGTCAGCCAGTGATAGCAGGTGTAGCACTCGGTGGCGAGCCGAAGCGGCACCGTGACGCCCTTGAGGCCGCCGCGAATCGCGCCCTCGACCCCGGTGAGCTCTGCGAGCACACGCCGTGCGGTCTCGAGCAGCCGCTCGCCGGCCGGCGTGAGCGCCATGCGCCGGTTCAAACGCAGGAAGAGCGGCGTGCCCAGCCGGCTCTCGATGTCACGGAGCTGATGACTCAGCGCCGACTGCGTGAGGTGCAGCTCCTCACCGGCCCGCGTCAGGCTCCGGCACTCCGCAATCGCGACGACGAGCCGCAGATGCCGAACGTCCAGGTCCACGCGTCACCTCCCGGGAACCTCATCATCCTATTTCTTGCATACATGAACCGCAATACATGAGAGAAATTCATGCATACGATGACGGTGGCTCATGGGCAATTACCATCGATTCATCGATCCATCGATCGAATTACGGACAAACCTTGCTGGCCGTGATGCTTGTCTAAATTTGGAGAAACGCCAGTGCGGCTCGTAGAGACAACAAACGATAGTGCGGCAGAGACAAGCGCTTTTCAATCGGATCGATGGATCGATGTTACTTTCCGAGTTTCTGCCTCCGTCTCATGTTGACGATCGTGACGGCGACGATGGCGCCGACGACGCCGCCCATCGGCGCGCCGCGGTAGCCCAACAGCCCGGTCACGAGCCCGGTCACAGCGCCCACGACGAGTCCGACGAGAATCGCAAAGCCGAGGATCTTCCAGAAGTCGTTAGACGCCATCGCAGGGGGACACTCTACACCTGCATTGATTCATCGATCGATCGATCCATCGATCGAATTGCGGAAAGACCTTGCTGGCCGGATGCTTGTCTGGACGACAAACGATAGTGCGGCAAGCAGAGACAAGCGCCTTCAATTGGATCGATGTGTCGATGGATCGATGCTAATTGTGTGCGAGCGCTGTCAGTCGTAAGCGTAGAACCCCTGTCCAGTTTTTCGTCCGAGATGCCCCGCGGCGACCATGCGCTTGAGGAGAGGGCAGGGGCGGTACTTCGGATCGCCCAGGCCGTCGTGCAGGACCTGCATGATCGCGAGGCAGACGTCGAGGCCGATGAAGTCGGCGAGCGTGAGCGGGCCCATCGGGTGGTTCATGCCGAGCTTCATGACGGTGTCGATCGCCTCCGCCGTGCCGACGCCTTCCATCAGCGCGAAGATCGCTTCGTTGATCATCGGCATCAGGATGCGGTTCGAGATGAAGCCGGGATAGTCGGCGGCTTCGACGGCGGTTTTGCCGAGCGCCTTGCACAGATCGACGGCCGTCTGCATGGCCTCGGGCGAGGTCGCCTGGCCGCGCACGAGCTCGACCAGCGTCATGAGCGGCACCGGATTCATGAAGTGCATCCCGAGCACGTGCGTTGGCCGCTTCGTCGCCGCGCCGAGCAGCGTGATCGAGATCGACGACGTGTTCGTGCTGAGGATGACGCCGGGCCGCGTGAGCGCGTCGAGCTTGCCGAGGAGCTGACGCTTGACGTCGGCCTGCTCGACGACTGCTTCGACGACGTAATCCACGTCGGCCAGCGCGTCGATTGACGGTGACGCCGCGAGACGGCCGAGCGCCGCATCGCGGTCGGCCGCCGAGAGCTTGCCCTTCTCGACGAACTTCGCGAGGCTCCGATCGATCGACGTGCGCGCACGATCGATCGCCGCGGCGCTGGCGTCGTGCAGCTTGACGGCGAACCCCGACTGCGCGAACACCTGCGCAATCCCGTTCCCCATCGTGCCTGCGCCGACGACGCCTACGGTTTTGATCATCTTTTTTTTACTGGCGGTGGGGCTCCAACCCCACGCGCAGCGCATCACGCGATCGCTAGGCTCGCGCTTCGGCCGTCAGCTTCTCTTATGCGCGCGGGGCCCCACCCCCGCGCGCGCGCCCGCGACGGCTCGCTACGCTCGCCTGCGGGCGGTCATCTTTTGTTAGACAAGCTCGACCGCCATTGCGACGCCATTTCCCCCGCCGAGACAGAGCGTCGCGATGCCGCGCTTCTGGCCGCGACGCCGCAGCGCATGGATCAGCGTCGTCAGCACGCGCGCGCCGCTGGCGCCGATGGGATGACCCAGCGCGACCGCGCCGCCCTGTACGTTGACGCGCTCGGGATCGAGGCCCAGCTCGCGGGTGACGGCGACGGCCTGCACGGCGAAGGCTTCGTTGAGCTCGACCAGTTCCGCGTCGCCAATGGCCCAGCCGATCTTCTTCGTGAGCTTTCGGACCGCTTCGACGGGCGTCATCAGGACCAGCTTCGGCTCGAGGCCGGACGTCGCGTAGCCGACGATGCGCGCGAGCGGAGTGAGCTCGAGGCGCTGTGCGGTTTCAGCGGCCATGACGACGAGCGCCGCGGCGCCGTCGTTCACGCCGGGCGCGTTGCCGGCCGTCACCGTGCCGTCCTTCTTGAAGGCAGGCTTGAGCCGTCCGAGCGTCTCGGCCGTCGTGTCCTCGCGAATCGACTCGTCGCGATCGATCACGATCGGGTCGCCCTTCCGCTGCGGAATAGAGATCGGCAGGATCTCTTCCTTGAACCAGCCTTGCCGCGTGGCCTCGGCGGCTTTGCGGTGGCTCGCCGCCGCGTAGCAGTCCTGCTCCTGGCGCGTCACGTGGTACGTCTCCGAGACGTGCTCGCCCGTGAGCCCCATATGGATGTTGTGGAAGGAATCCCAGAGGCCGTCGTGAATCATCGAGTCCACGATCGTGCCGTCGCCCATCCGCAATCCCTCGCGCACGCGAGGGAGGAGGTACGGACACTGGCTCATCGACTCCATGCCACCGGCGACCGCGATGTCGATGTCGCCGGTCGCGATCCCCTGTGCCGCGAGCATGACGGCCTTGAGGCCCGATCCGCAGACCTTGTTGATCGTGAGCGCGCCGACGCCGGCGTCGAGGCCGCCCTTGAGCGCCGCCTGCCGCGCCGGCGCCTGGCCGAGGCCGGCGCTGACGACGTTGCCCATGATGCACTCGTCGACGCTGTTTGGGGTCGATCCCGGCGCGCCGCACGGCTTCCTTGACGACGAGGCCGCCGAGCTCGGGGGCGGGGAAGTCCTTCAACCCCCCGAGGAACTTCCCGGTAGCCGTTCGCACGGCACTGACAATGACCGCATCACGCATCTTCGACATCCTCGATGACCATCCGCTTCACGACGCCCTGCCCGAGCAGATGACCGAGCCGCTCGGTGATCATCGGCCGGGCGCGGCGAATCTCCTGGCGCCAGGCGGCGCTCGTCGCGCGCACGCGCAGCGTGCCGTCGCTCGACCAGGAAAGCGTGGCCGCGCGCGAAAGGGCAGGGCCCGCCGCGATCTGCCAGGCGAACGCCACTTTCGCGTCGGTGGTCGGCTGGCCCGCGAGCAGACTGCCTAGCGTGCGTGCGCCGGTGTGACCGATGGACTCCATGGAACTTCGACAGTGGCCGAACACCCCATCATCACATCAGTCGCGCCGCGTTTCCAAATCGGGGAACGATATGATCCGCGCGTGTCGCTCGTGCTCGCGTCCAGGTCGCCGCGCCGCCTCGATCTGCTCGCGAGCGCCGGCATCGCCGTCGAGGTCGATCCCATCGAGGTAGACGAGCGTCGTCTCGACGGCGAGTCTCCCGCGGCCGCCGTCGAGCGCGTCGCGCGGCTGAAAGCGGCCGAGGGCGCGAGGCGCCACCCTGAACGCGCCGTGCTGGGCGCCGACACGCTCGTCGTCCTCGACGATCACGTGCATGGGCAAGCCGGCCGACGAGGCCGACGCGGCGCGCATGCTGCGACTGCTCGCCGGGCGCGCCCATGAGGTCCTGACCGGCGTCGCCGTGGTGTGGCGTGGCGAGGTGCACTCCTTCGTCGAGCGGACGCAGGTGTTCGTGAGGGCGATCTCCGGCGCCGAGGTGGACTGGTACGTCGCGAGCGGGGAGCCCATGGACAAGGCCGGCGCCTACGCCATTCAGGGCCTGGCGTCGCGTTTCGTCACCCGGGTGGACGGCTCGTACGCCAATGTCGTCGGCCTGCCGGTGGCCTCTGTCGTTGAGCTTCTGACCCGTCTGGGCGTCCTGTGACGCGCGTGAGAGAGCGTGTGAGGGGTTCCGTCTGCGCTGACTGCACGCTCCGCGTGCAGCTTCGGCGACAGCCGGGGACGAAGTCCTCGGATGAGGTGCGCGTGAGCGAAGCGAGCGCGCCACGCGAACGGAGCGGGGCGAGGGGCCCCCGCGAGAGAGCGTGTGAGGGGTCCGGGGACGAAGTCCCCGGATAGTATTGATTGCGTTGGCCGCGTGCGGGCCGTATCCTGACAAGTACGGCCCGCCCTCCAGGGCCGTCCGGAGTCCGTCTGCCATGTCCAAGAAGACCACCCGTACCCTGATATCCGCCGTCGTCGTGATGAGCGCCCTCGCGCTGCTGCTCACGATCACGGTGAGCGAGGGCGCGTCCTACTACAAGCACGTTGACGAAGTGATGACGGCGCCGGACCAGTGGTACGGCAAGAACCTGTCACTGCACGGGTTCGTCGTGGACGGGTCGATTCTGAAGCGGCCGAACAGCCTCGACTACAAGTTCACCGTGAAGAGCGGCGCGCACACGGTCGATGCGCACGTACACCGGCGTCGTGCCCGACACCTTCAAGGACGGCGCGGAAGTCGTGCTCAACGGCCGGCTGACGCAGGCCGGCTTCCAGGTGGATCGCAACGGCGTGATGGCGAAGTGCCCGTCGAAGTACGAGGCGGCGCCTGCGACCGGCGCGCGGTAACACTGCATGTCGTCACTCGGGACCTTTCTCATCCTCGCGACGTTCGTCACCGCGAGCGCCGCGCTGTCTGCGTCGATCGCCGGAGCGAGACGGCAGCAGCGCTCGCTCGTCCTTGGCGGCCTCGGCCTCTTCCATGCCGTGACGGCGCTGATGCTGGTCGCCTCGGCGATCCTCGTCCACGCGTTCGTGACCGGCGACTACAGCATCAAGTACGTCCAGCGCTACTCGAACGCTGAACAGCCGCTGTTTTATAGGCTCGCCTCGTACTGGGGCGGCCTCGACGGCTCGCTCATGTTCTGGGTCACGCTGCTCGCGCTCTTCGGCAGCGTCGCCGTCTACGTGAATCGCGAGCGCAATCGGTTGCTCGTGCCGTGGGTCGTCGCGGTGATCTCGGCGGTGCAGATGTTCTTCCTGTTCCTGCTGGTGATTCACAACAACCCGTTCGAGACGCACCTGCAGGCGGCGCCGGCGACGGGACAGGGGCTGAACCCGCTGCTCCAGAACTTCTACATGGCGATCCACCCGCCGTTGCTCTATCTGGGCTTCGTCGGGATGACGATTCCGTTCGCGTTCGGCCTGGCGGCGCTCATCACCGGCTATCTCGACGACGGGTGGCTGCGCGCCGTCCGCCGCTGGATGCTGACGTCGTGGCTGTTCCTCACCGTCGGCCTCACGCTCGGCGGGCTCTGGGCGTACGAGGAGCTCGGCTGGAGCGGATATTGGGGCTGGGATCCCGTCGAGAACGCCGGGCTGCTCCCGTGGTTCACCGCGACGGCGTTCCTGCACGCGGTGATGGTGCAGGAGCGGCGCGGCATGATGAAGGTCTGGAACGTGTCGCTCGTGATCGCGACGTTCTTCCTCACGATCTTCGGCACGTTCATGACGCGGTCGGGCGTCGTGCAGTCGATGCACGCCTTCGGGGAAGATCCCGAGCTGGCGATGATGTTCACCGTGTTCATGATCGCGATCCTCGTCGGGAGCTTCGGGCTCGTGTTCTGGCGTCTGGGGCTGCTGCGCAGCCGCAACGAGCTGGACTCGTGGGCGTCGCGTGAGGCCGCGTTCCTCGCCAACAACTGGGTCCTGCTCTTCTGCGCGTTCTTCGTGCTGTTCGCGACGATGTTCCCGACGTTGAGCGAGACGTTCCGTGGCAAGCGGCTGACGGTCGGCCCGCCGGTCTTCAACAAGTGGATGACGCCGGTCGGCTTCCTCCTCCTGTTCCTTACGGGCGTTGGCCCCTTGCTCGCCTGGCGCAAGTCCACGATTGGGAATCTCAGAAACCAGCTTCAGTGGCCCGTCGTCGCTGCCGTCGTGACCGGCGCCGGCGTGAGCGCGCTGGGCATTCCGTTCTGGGCGTCCGGGCTCTGCATGGCGCTGTGCGCGTTCGTCGCCGGGACGGTGGTCCAGGAGTTCGTGCGCGGGGCGGACGTCCGGCGTCAGACCACCGGAACCGATCTGTTCACGGCCTTCGTCGGACTGTTCGCGCGTTCGCGCCGGCGCTACGCCGGCTACGTCGTCCACCTCGGCATCGCGCTGATCTTCCTGGGCTTCGCCGGGAGCGGGTTTCCGAAGGAAGAACAGGCCGACCTGCGGCCCGGTCAGCAGGTGCAGATCGGCGACTACCTCGTGAAGTTCGTATCGCTCAACGTCACCGACGACGGCCAGAAGCAGATGGTGACGGCGCACGTGGAGCCGTCGAAGAACGGCAAGCCGCTCGACGGCATGTACCCGGCGAAGTGGTTCTTCCGGAATCGCGAGGACGACCCGACGACCGAAGTCGCGTTGCGGCGCGGCCTGGCCGAGGACCTGTATATCGTCCTGGGCGGGTACAGCGTCGAGCAGGGCTCCGCGATGCTCGTCGTGACGGTGAACCCGCTCGTGAACTGGATCTGGTTCGGCGTCGGCATCCTGTTCGTGGGCGCGATCATCGCGTTGCTGCCTGAGCGCGTGATGGCGTACGCCACGAGCCGCGTGCCGGAGGGCGCCGTGACGACGTCGCTCGTCCTGTTGCTGGTGCTGGGCGGCGGCGGCGCCGGCCTGCACGCGCAGCATAACGAGGGCGCGCAGACCGTCGCGGTCGTGCCCAAGTCGCCGCTCGAGCGCGATTTCCAGAGCAAGATCGTCTGCATGTGCGGCGGCTGCGGGCGCAAGCGCATCGGCGAGTGCACCTGCTCGCGCGCAGCAAAAATGCGCGAGGAACTGTCGGGCCTGGTCGCGAAGGGCCTGACGCACGACCAGCTCATCGAGTACTACGTCACGCAGTACGGCAGCCAGGAAGTGCTGGCCGCGCCGATCGACCAGGGCTTCAACCGGCTCCTCTGGTTCCTTCCCTACGCCGTCGGGTTCGTGGGCATCGTCTTCGTCGGCAGCCTGGCCGCGCGCTGGTCGCGCCGGTCGGCGGCGCGGTCGGTCGACCGTCAGACGACGCCTCGCGCCGACGCCGCGCGCGAGCGGCAGCTCGACGACGAGCTCAGGGATCTCGATTGAGGTGGAGGCCAGGCACTTCTTTCTGTTCCTCTCGCTCGTCGGCGCGATTGTCGCGGTCGCGCTGGCGCGCGAGACTCATCCGGTCGCGCTGCTCCTCCTGAGTGCAGCCATTATCAGCGCAGGGCTCGTCGGCCTCGCATTTCATCGCGCGCTGTCTGGGTTCTTTGGCATGACTCAGTCGCCGGCGCCGCTGACTGAAGGGGCGCGGGCCGGGCTCGAGCGCGAGAAGGCGCTGATGCTCCGCTCGATCAAAGAGCTCGAGTTCGATCACGCGATGGGGAAGGTGAACGACGCCGACTTCGGCGATCTGTCCGCGCGGCTGCGCGCGCGGGCGATCTCGCTCACCGAGGAGATCGAGCACGTGCCCGACGCGCCGCCGGTGCCGCTCGAAGCGGCCGAGCCGCTGGAGAGTGCCGGCGCCGTTGGCGCTCCGGCGCCGCGTGAGACGACGCGGGCGTGTCCGGCGTGCCAGACCTCGAACGACGGCGACGCGCGGTTCTGCAAGCAGTGTGGAGCGAAGCTTGAGGCGTAGATCCGTTCTCGGTCTCGTCGCCGGCGCGTGCATGGCGCTTTCTGCGCAGGTGATGCCGAATCCCAGAGAGATGTCCGGCAAGGTCCTGCCGGTGAGCGACGTCCCGGCCGGCACGGTCATCGTGCGCGTGATTCGCGGGAGCTTCGATCGGAACGTCACGGGCCATCCGGTCGAGTTCACGATCGGGAATGAGAAGCGAACGGTGAACACCGACGCATCGGGGCGCGCGCAGGTCAGCGGGCTGAAGCCGGGCGCGCGCGTCCAGGCCTCCACCGTCGTGGACGGCGAGCGGATCGAGTCCGAGGTGGCCGAGATCGCGGCGACGGGGTTCCGGATCATGCTCGTCGCGATCGATCGCAAGGCCGCAGGTCCTGCGGGCGCAGGGGCCGACACCGCGCCTGCCGGCGCTGCGCCTGCCGCGCCGGCGCCGTCGGTCCCGGCCATCAAGGGCAACGTCACGCTCGGCCCGGCGTCGCGGATCATCGTCGAGTTCTCGAGCGAGCGGCTGAACGTCTACTACGCGCTCGAGATCGTGAATGCGGAATCTGCGCCGGTCGATCTCGGCGGCCCGCTGGTCGTCGAGCTGCCGCGCGACGCGCGCGGCGCGTCGGTGCTCCAGGGATCCTCGCAACAAGCCACGGCGAACGGCCCGCGCATCACCGTCACCGGCCCGTTCCTGCCCGGCTCGACGGCCGTTCAGATCGGCTACGAGCTGCCGTTCTCGGGTCCGGCAGCGCGGCTGCGCCAGGTGTGGCCGGCGACGCTGTCGCGCGTGTCCCTGTATCTCCTGCAGTTCGACCAGGTGGACATGAGCTCGCCGCAGTTCGCGTCGAAACAGCAGGCGACCGAGCAGGGCCAGCCGATCATCTTTGGCACCGGACCCGCGATTCCTGCCGGCCAGTCGCTCGACGTGAACATCACCGGCCTGCCGCATCATCCGCGATGGCCGCGCAACCTGGCGCTGGGGCTGGCGGCAGTCATCATCTGCGCCGGAGTCTGGGCGGCCGTCTTCACTACCCCGCGTCGCCGCGCGCGCACTGACACCATCGTGACGCCTTCCGCGCCGCCCGGGTTCGACGCCGTCGACGTCCGCGACGTGTCGAAGTCCTACGGCCGGCGCAGGGCGCTCTCCCGCGTCACGCTCACGTTTCGCGCCGGCGAGATCGTCGGCCTGCTGGGACCGAACGGCGCCGGCAAGTCCACGCTGCTCGGCATCGTCTCCACGCTCGTCAGTGCGACGTCCGGTGAGGTCCGCTACGGCCCGGAGACGGCGCGCGACGGGGGCGACGCGCTGCGCGCGCACATCGGCGTGCTCGGTCACGAGCTGTTCGTCTACGGCGACCTCACGGTCGCGGAGAACCTGCAGTTCTTCGGCCGGCTGCACGGCGTCGCCGATCTGGAGAGGCGAGTCGCCGCCGCGCTCGGGCACGCCGGCCTGGAGCCGCGCGCCGGCGATCGCGTGAGCCGCCTCTCGCGAGGCCTGCGCCAGCGCCTCGCGCTCGAACGCGCGCTCATCCACGAGCCGACGCTCGTGCTCCTCGACGAGCCGTTCACTGGCCTGGACGACGAGTCTGCAGGCGTGCTCGCCGCGCGGCTGCGCGCGCTCCGCGACCGGGGCGCGATCGTCGTCATGGCGACGCACGACTTCGACGCGGCCGACGGGCTGATCGATCGCGCGGTCTGCCTTCGGCAGGGCCGGGCACGGGCGATCGACGCCGGCCCAGGATCGCTCGTCGAGCGATATCGCCGCGCGCTCGCTGCCGAAGTCGAGGAGGGCGCGCGATGACCGTTCTTCGCGCCGCCTGGCTCATCGCGAAGAAAGACCTCCTGGTGGAGACGCGCAGCCGTGAGCTCGTCTACACGACGCTCTTCTTCGCGGTCGCGTCGGTCCTGGTCTTCTCGTTTGCCTTCGTCCGCCAGGGCCAGCCGGAGGCCAACGCCTCGGCCGGGATTCTCTGGGTCGCGATTACGTTCTCCGGGACGCTCGCGCTCGGCCGGGCGTTCGAGCGCGAGCGCCAGGCCGAGACGCTGCGCGGCCTGCTGCTCGCGCCGGTCGAGCGCGCGTCGATCTACCTCGGCAAGCTCGATCGCGCTGCTGATTCTCATGGCGCTCGTGGAGATCGTCCTCGTGCCGATCGTCGCGCTGTTCTTTCAGGCGCCCGTCGGCCGCGCGCCGTGGCTGCTCGTCGGCCTCCTTGCCGCCGGGACGATTGGATTTGCCGGGGTGGGCACGCTCTTCGCCGCGATGCTCGTGCGCGCGCAGTCGCGCGACGTCATGCTGCCGGTCATCCTGTATCCGATGACCGTGCCGGTGATCGTGTCGGGCGTTCAGGGGACGGGCGCCCTCTTCGCGGCGGAGCCGAACTTCGCGCTGGCGCAAACGTGCCTCTCGTTGCTGATATTCTTTGACGCGGTGTTCGTCACCCTGGCGCTCTGGACGTTCGCGCCGGTCATGCACGAATAAGGCCGATGGCCAATCCTCGCCTGGTTCCGCCGCTGCTCGTCGTCGCCGCGATCATGTTCGCGGCCGCGCCGTACGTCATCGACACGGCGCCGTACGAGTCGTCGATGGGACTCGTGCAGCGCATCTTCTATTTCCACCTGCCGGCGGCGATGACGACGCTCCTCAGCGCCATCGTGTGCGGCGTGGCGAGCGCGCGTTATCTCGCGAAGCGCCGGCCATCGTCGGATCGCGTGGCGTTCGCCGCCGCCGAGTTGACCGTGCTCTTCGGCACCATGGTGCTCGTCACGGGGCCGCTCTGGGCCCGCAAGGCGTGGGGCGTCTGGTGGGACTGGGAGCCGCGCCTCACGAGCTTTCTCGTGATGTGGATGATCTTCATCTCGTACCTGCTGCTGCGGCGGTTTGGCGGCGCGGGTTCGGAAGTGCTCGCCGCGGCGCTCGGCCTCTTCGGCATGGTGCTCGCGCCGTTCGTCTACATCTCCGTGGAGCTCTGGCGCACGCTCCATCCGAAGACGAGCGTGCTCCCGACGCTGCCGTCGCCGATGCTCATCCCGGTACTTGTGGTGTCAGGCGGCGTTTCTGGTCCTGTACCTCGTGCTCCTGATCATGCGCGCCCGGCTCGAGCACGCGCGCTCGGAAATCGACTCGGCGTATCTCAGCCTGGAGGATTGACGTGACCCTCGTGCGACGCTGGCTGATCTCGGCACTGATCCTTGGCGCGACTCTCTGGGCCACTGCCGGCGTGCTCCTTGCGCAGCAGCCGCAGGACACCTATCAGCCGATCCGTCCCGGCGAGCTCCAGGAATCGCTCCCGGCGACGCCGCTCGTTTTTGGGGCCTACGCCTTCGTCTGGGTCGCGCTCGTCGTCTACATCTTCGTGCTGTGGCGCCGGCTCTCCCGCGTCGAACGCGAGCTGGCCGACGTCACCGCCCGCCTCCACGCGCACAAACGTCCCTGACCATGCCGGCCAGTCACTTCATTTTCATCCCTGCCGTGCTGCTCATCGGCATCGTGATTGGCTGGATCCTGGGATCGAGGGCCGCGAAGGACGCGTACGCGGCGGAGTTGAGACGGCAGGAAAAGAGCAAGTTCGCACCATGAAGGATGAAGACGTGAAGGCGGTTTGCGAAAAACGCCTGTCGACAAGCGTTCTGTCCAAAAGCCCCTTCATGCCTTCATCCTTCAGGTGAGCTTTCGAGACAGTGTTTCTGATCTACTGTCCCCGTTCCAATCTGCACCGCCAACCATACCGGCAGTCCCACGCCGACAATCCGCGCCTGCGCCCCCGCGATGTCGTAGGTCACGCGGCGCATGAGCAGCGAGCCTTTGTCCAGATCGAGCAGCCCGTAGGCGGCGCGCGGGTCGCCGTCGCGGGGCTGGCCGACCGATCCGACGTTGATCAACGCCGGGCCGGTGCGGGGCAGGTGCACCTCGTCCTCGACCTTCTCGTTGACGCGCACGGGATCGTCGGCGGTGGCGAAGAGCGCGGGCAGGTGCGTGTGGCCGAAGAGGCAGAGCCGCGACGTCGCCGCGTCCATCGCGCGCGCGGCGTCGGGCGCGTCGAAGACGTAGTAGTCCTCGTCGAACGGCGCGCCGTGGCAGATCTCGAGCCCGTCCACCACGGTGCGCGGACCCTTCGGCAACGCGGCGAGCGTCTGCACCTGATCGGCGGACAGCGTCTCGGCCGTCCACTCGGCCGACTTGCGCGCCACGTCGTTGAAGAGCAGAGCCGGTTCGAGGCCGGCGCACACCTTGTCGTGGTTGCCGCGAACGAGCGCCGTCGGCTCGAGCGCCATCGTGCGCTCGATCACGGCGGCCGGATCGGCGCCGTACCCGACGAGATCGCCGAGCACCAGCACCTGGTCGAACCCGAGCGCGCCGGCATCGGCCAGCACGGCGTCGAGCGCCTGCAGGTTGGCGTGAATGTCGCTGAGAATCAGATACCGCACGGTGCGCTCACGGAAACGGCGGCGAACGATCGAAGAGCGGCGGCAGCTGGTGGATGGCTTCGAGGATGCGATCGACGGTCACCTGCACGGGCACGCGCGAGGACGCGACGCGCACGTGCGCGAGGCGATAGGTATCGACGCGCGCGGCATAGAGCCGCTCGAGGTCCGCGCGCGACGGCGGCCAGCGGCCGGCGGCCGTCGAGCGGGATGCGCGGGATGAGATCGGTGAGCGGCACGTCGATCCAGACCGAGACGCCGTCCATGTTCACCATCGCGCGGTTGTCCGGGTCGGCGAACGTGCCGCCCCCCGTGGCGACGACCACCTGCCGGAGCGGCTGGAGCAGCGTGAGAATCTCGCGCTCGACCGCGCGAAAGTACGGCTCGCCCTGCTTCGTGAAGATGTCCGCGATCGTGCGGCGCTCGCGACGCTCGATGAGATCGTCCACGTCCTCGGACTGCCAGCGCAGGCGATGCGCCAGCGCGCGTGCGATCGTACTCTTGCCGCTTGCCATGAACCCGACGAGGTAAATCTTATCCGTCGTCACTGCGCCAGCCGCGCCAGATCGCGATCGAAGCCGGGATACGAGACACCGACGGCATCGGCGCCGGTGATTCGGGTCGGGCCCGACGCGCCGAGCCCGACCAGCGCAAACGCCATGACCAGCCGATGGTCCCCCGCGGCGTCCGCGGTGCCGCCAGCCGGCTGGACCGAGCCGTCGACGAAGAAGCCGTCCGGGCCGCTCCTCGGCACGCACGCCGAGCGCCGTGAACCCGGCGACGAGCGCCGAGATGCGGTCACTCTCCTTCACGCGAAGCTCGCCGGCCCCGGACACCTCCAGCGAGCCGCCAAGCGCCGCCCGCGCCGCGAGGACCGGCAGCTCGTCGATGAGGTCAGGAATCTCGGCCGCGGAGAGGCTGACGCCGTTGACGTGCGATTCGTGGGCCAGGTGGAGCACGCCAACGGGCTCGCCGGCGACCTCCTCCTCGATTTCCACGGTCACGCGGGCGCCCATCCGCTCGAGCGCGCGGATGAAGCCGAGCCGGCGGGGATTGAGACAGACGCCCTCGATCCGAACCGACGAGCCCGGCAGGGCCGCCGCCGCGGCCGCCCAGACAGCGGCCGAGGAGGGGTCGCCCGGGACCGTCAGGGGCGTGCGCCGGGGCGGTCGCTTCCTGTCCGCCAGTGACAAAAACCGTCGTTCCTTCAACCCGCGCCGACAATCCGAACGCTGGAAAAGCCCGTTCCGTATGATCTCGTGTCACCAGGGGCTCGGAGACGGCCGTCGTGCCCCGGGCGGTGAGGCCGGCGAGCATGAGGGCGCTCTTGACCTGGGCGCTGGGCACGGGTGAGGCCCAGGACACGCCGGTCAGGTCGCCGCCGTCGATGACGAGGGGGGCGCGGCCGTCCTCGGACGCGATGCGCGCGCCCATCGCGGAGAGCGGGTCGATGACGCGCCGCATCGGCCGCCTTCGAAGCGACTGCGTCGCCCGTGATCGTCGTGCGAAAGGGCCGGCCGGCCAGGATGCCGGACAGCAGTCGCATCGTGGTGCCCGAGTTGGCGGCGTCGAGGGCGTCGTGAGAGGCTGTGAGCCCGGCCCAGCCGCGTCCGCGCACGCGGAGGGTGTCGGAGGACAGGCGCTCGATGTCGGCGCCCAGCGCGACAAGACAGGCCGCCGTCGCGGCGACGTCGGCGCCTGGCGAGAGGCGCGACACCGCGGTGGTGCCGCGCGCGATGGCGCCCAGCATGAGGTAGCGATGCGACAGCGACTTGTCGCCCGGGACGCGAATCGCGCCGAAGACGCGGCGGGCAGCTTGAACGTGAAGAATGTCGGCGGTCACGGGAGTGTGGTCGGGCCGGACGGGCTGACCCGTCCTTGAACCTCGTCAGCTTTATATGTTACTTACTCCGCGCCTATGACTTCTGACGGCCACCTGATTCGCATCGAGCTGCCGAGCTCCTTCGATCTCCTCGACCTCGTGCAGCTCTTGAGCGACCGAATCGCCGGGCTGGCCGGCCTGGACGAGGACACGACGCATTGGGTGAGCGTCGCGGTGCGTGAATCGGTCATCAACGCCATCAAGCATGGCAACCACGAGGACCGCAAGAAGCACGTCACCGTGGAGTTCATGCTGAGCCCCCGCGCGCGACCCGAAGAATTCGTCGTCCAGGTGCTCGACGAGGGCGCGGGCTTCGACCCCGAGGCCATCGCGAACCCGCTCGAGCCGGAAAACGTGCTCAAGTCGAGCGGCCGTGGCATATTCTTCATGCGAAGTTTCATGGACGACGTCTCGATCGCACCGGCGGCAGGAAGGCGGGATGGCCGTGCGCATGAGCAAGAAGCTCGCCTGATTGGTCCTCGATCCCCTCTACACCGCAACGGCGATCGACGCCGCGCTCGCCGTGGGCCGCATTCAACGCCGGTTCTTCCGGCGCAATCCCGACGATCGAAAAGAAAGGGCCGATCGACCTGGTCACCGAAGCCGACCTCGCGGCCGAGCGTCACTTCCGCGAGATCATCGCGCGCCGCTTTCCGTCACACGTCGTGCTGGGCGAGGAAGCGGCGCGGCGGCGCCGAAGAGGCGACCGCGCGCTGCCGGTGGATCATCGATCCGGTTGACGGCACGACCAACTTCGCGCACGGCCTGGCGCTCTTCTGCGTGTCGATCGCGCTCGAGATCGACGGCGAGCTGCAGATTGGCGTCGTCTACGATCCGATGGCCGAAGAGCTGTTCACGGCAGAGCGTGGACAGGGCGCGCGCCTGAACGGACTGCCGCTTCGCGTGTCACCTCACAGCGAGCTGGTGAACAGCCTGCTCTGCACCGGCTTTCCTTACTCGGTGCGCGAGCATCCGCGGCGGCAGGTCGAGGTCTTTCGCGCGTTTCTCGGCAGCGCGCGCGCGGTGCGCCGGCTCGGGTCGGCGGCGCTCGATCTCTGCTACGTCGCCGCGGGACGCTTCGAGGGCTTCTGGGAAGAGCAGCTTCACGCCTGGGACATGGCGGCCGGGGTGCTCATCGTCCACGAGGCCGGCGGCCTCGTCACGCGCTACGACACCAGCCCGATCGACCTGTTCGGCGGCCAGATCGTCGCGACGAACGGGCACGTTCACGAGGCCATGCTCGGCGTGATTCGCGCCGTCCACCACGAAGGACAGCCGGAGGCCGGACTCTGAGAACACGCCCGTCGTTCCGGCCTCGACGTGCTTGGCATATTTCCTGCTCAATCTGCGGTTGCGGACCATTCGAGCCGCCTCTCGGGAGACGCTCATGATGCGTACATATCTTCGGACAAGTTTGCTGGTCGGGGCGTTCGTGCTCGTGGCGCAGACGGCCTCGGCTCAGATTGTTCAGTCGGTGCACCTTGGCATGGGCGTGTTCTTCCCGCGCGGAGAAAGCAGCCGGGCGATTGGCGACGTGCTGTACGAAGATCTCAACACCTTTGACCCGTTGCTGTTCCGGATTTCAGACTTCCGCAACGTGACGTTTTTCGGTGAGTGGAACTTCGCCGTCAACGATCGGATCGAAGTCAGCGGTGGCGTCGGCTACTACACCAAGAGCGTTCAGAGTATCTATCGTGACACCGTGAACGGCCACTTCACGGAGACGACGGCTGACGACACCGAGATCGAGCAGACGCTCTCGCTTCGGACCGTCCCGGTCACGGCCATCGTGCGATTCCTGCCCGTCGGTCGCGCGTCCTCATTCCAGCCATATATCGGCGCGGGCGTGGGCGTGATTCCGTTCCGGTACGCTGAGGACGGCGAGTTCGTGGACACCTCGGACGGCACCATTTTCCCCGACCGCTACGTCGCCACTGGCACAGCGGTCGGTCCCGTGATTGTTTTCGGCATGCGGATTCCGATCAACGGTGACATCTACGGGATCACGACCGAGTGGCGCTATCAGTGGGCGACCGGCAACACGGGCGGCACGGCCGCCGGATTCCTGAGCGACAAGATCGACCTCAGCGGCGGCAACCTGAACTTCGGGTTTTTGATGAGATTCTGATCCTTCGTAGGGCGGCCGGGCTGCGGCCCGCCGCGTCGGCGCGGGTCACCTGGCGCGGGTTGGAAACCAACCCGCGCTACGTACGTCAGTCGTTCCGTCGGTACAATACCAACCCCCCACTTTCCGTCAGCCTCTCGAAGCCCTCGAGAAACGCGGGGTCCTCACGCGCGCGGGCGGCGAGGACGTCGCCGCCTTCGGCCTGCTCCTCGATGAGAATCCAACGCACGTGCCGCTTGGGGTGAGCGAGGGCCTCTGCCCAGAGATCGCCGTTGCCTTCGTGCACGAAGTTCCTGATCTGCAGTCCCGCCGCGGACGCTTCCTGCATGTAGTGGCCGAGTGAGCCCATGCTGGCCAGGATCGGCGTGTGGTCGTAGACGCGCCGCAACGTTCCGGTGACGTCGCGGCGCGCGAGGCGGAGCGGCGTCTCCCACTGGGCTTCGCGCACCATCGGCGCGCCGGACCAGAGCGGCGGTCGCGTCGCGATGGCCGCAGCGAACAGCGCCATGGCGACGACGGCGCGAACGGCGCGCGGGCCCGCCGGGCGCCCGCCGAGCCACGCGACGGGAGCTCGAATCGCGCCGGCCGCCACGCCCGCCAGGACGCCGCACGCGACGACGAGCGGGACCATGTAGCGGACACGAAGTGGGTGGCCCTCGTAGAAGGCGAGGGCGGGCAGCGCGGCGGTCGCGACGAGCGCGAGCGGGAGAAGCGATGCCGGATCCGAGCGGGCACGCACGGCGCAGGCGATGACGCCCGCCAGGCCGGCGTACAGCAGCCATGGGCCGGCGAGGTCGCCGGTCGCGGACCAGATCTGGTCCAGGACGACGGCCGGGTCGTGGAACGCGGGATTCTGCGCGACGAAGAAGCCGCTCGTCTGCAGCCAGGCGCCCGTGCTCGCGCGGCTCATGACCAGGAACAGGGCAATCGCGGCAATCGGAAGCGACCAGAGCGGCGCGCGAAGCGCGCGCCGGCGGAGGATGAGCACCGTGAGCAACAGCAGCGCGGACGCGACGAGCCAGCCCTCGTAGCGCGTGAGCACGAGCGCCGCGAGAAACCCGCCGGCGCGCCAGGCCGTGTCGTGGCCCGGATGGCGGACGAACCGATCGACGGACGCGAGCGCGAGCAGCGAGAAGCCGAACAGGAGCGGCTCGGTCATCGGCGTGCTCTGGAGGTAGAGCACGTTCGGATTCGCGAGCACGAGCGCTGGAGCGAGGAGCGCCGCCGCCACCGATCCCGTGGCGCGCTGCACGTAGCCGGCGAGCGCGGCGAGTCCCCACGAGAGAATCGCCACCGACAGCGCGACGGCGGTGACGCCGGTCCGATACGCGAAGTCCAACTGCACCGGGAGCAGGTTGACGAGATGCGGCAGCGGCAGCCAGACGCCGCCGATCTGGCGCCAGCCTGGCGTGAGGCTGTCGACGACCCGCCGCGAGACGACGAGGTGGGCGCGCGCGTCGTAGTGACTCAGGGTGAGCTCGGCGTGCGCGTAGGCAATCGCCGCGAGCGTGCCGGCGACGATCGCGCCCGCAAAGACGACGAGCGTGACCGTACGCCGCCCGGACGCCGCCGAGCGGTCAGATATAATCGTCGAAGACTCTCTCGACATGAAGACGCGGCGCGTCTTCATTCTACGGCGTCACTCACGACAGAATGCAGCGCATCCAGGAACTCATCCATCGATTCGGCGAATTCATGCAGCATTTCGCCGAGCAGCTCGGTGGACCGGGGCTGGCGATTGTCGCGTTTCTCGATTCGTCCTTCCTCTCGCTTCCGGAAGTCAACGACATCCTGATCGTCCTGATGGTGCTGCGCAATCCTGACGGCTGGATCTATTACGCCGCGATGACGACGATCGGGTCGGTCGCCGGCTGCTACGCGCTGTACTCGCTCGCGCGCCGGGGCGGGGAAGCGTTCATGCGCAAGCGTTTCAGCCCGAAAAACGTCGAGCGCGGGCTCAACTTCTTTCAGAAGTACGGCCTGCTGGCCGTCGTCATCCCCTCGATCCTTCCGCCGCCGACGCCGTTCAAGATCTTCGTCCTGCTCTCGGGCGTCGCGAAAGTGCGCCGATCGACGTTCCTCCTCGCGGTGGCGCTCGGGCGCGGCTTCCGGTACGGCAGCGAAGGCCTGCTGGCCTACCTCTACGGCGACCAGGCCACGCAGTTCATCAAGGACAACCTCGGCACGATCTCCCTCTGGCTGGCGGTGGGTGTGGGCGTCCTGGGCGTGGGCTTCGTGCTGTGGCGAAAGTACAGAACCGCGTAAAATAGGGCCGTCTGTGACGCCCGAGCTGTCTGTCGTCATCCCCATCTACAACGAGGCGCCGAATCTCGAGGAGCTGTACCGCCAGTTCACGTCGACGCTCGAGCGCTTCGGCCGCTCCTACGAAATCATCGTCGTGGACGACGGCAGCAGCGACGAGTCGTTCGACATCCTGAAGCGCCTGCACGCCGAGGATCGGCGGCTGCGGGTGATCCAGTTCCGGCGCAACTTCGGCCAGACGGCGGCGTTCGCCGCCGGCTTCGCGCAGGCTCGCGGGCGTGTCATCGTCACGGCCGACGGAGACCTCCAGAACGATCCGAACGACATCCCCGCAATGGTTCGCCGTCTCGAGGAGGGCTTCGACATCGTCTGCGGCTGGCGCAAGGAGCGGAAGGATCCGTTCCTCAGCCGGCGGTTGCCGTCGACGATTGCCAACCGTCTCATCTCCTGGGCGACGGGCGTACGGCTCAACGACTACGGGTGCTCGCTCAAGGTCTTCCGGGCCGAGGTCGTGAAGCCCCTGCGCCTGTACGGCGAGATGCATCGATTCCTGCCGGCGCTCGCGAGCGAGATGGGCGTGAAGATCGCCGAACAGCCGGTGAACCACCGCGCGCGCCAGCACGGCCGGTCGAAGTACGGGATCTCGCGCACGATTCGCGTGCTGCTCGATCTGATGACCGTGAAGTTCCTGCTGAGCTACTCGACGCGTCCGCTGCAGGTGTTCGGGCTATTTGGCATCGTGATGGGCACCGCCGGGACCCTCGTCTGCGGCTGGGTCGTCTACATGAAGTACTTCACGCAGTGGTCCGGCGATCGGACCTGGCTCCTGCTGCTCGGCATCCTGCTGATCTTCTTTGGCGTGCAGTTGGTGACGCTGGGTCTGCTAGCCGAAATGCAGGCGCGGACCTACCACGAGTCGCAGGACAAGCCCGTGTACGCGATTCGACAACTGCTCGACGGCGACATGCCGGGCGTCGTTGCCGGCATGCAGCAAGCGGGACGGGCGCGATCCTTTTCGCCGTAAAGCGCTTATTTCTTGAACTTCGAGATCTGACCGTTTGCGGTCCGGTACAGGCTGTCGCAGAGACGCCACCGACCGTCGACGTACACCGCCGTGACGTAGTCCGTGCCTTCGGTGGACCCGGACGTCAGCATGTTCCCGCGACAAAGCTGAGCATTGGGGTTCACCGTCGAGGCCCATCTCACCGGAACCTCGACGCAGGCGTCCACTCGCAGCGCTGGACCATTCGGGACGAAGCACGTACCGCCGAAACCAACCGTCACACGCGGTAGCCCGACAAATGAGCTGGTGATCGTGAACTCGCAGCGATTCATCTCGACGTCGTGGAGCTCATCGGACTTGCCTCGGCACGTGTCTGAAAACCCCGCGACGACCTGAGCCGGCGGCACCTTCGAGTCGGAAAACAGCACCAGGAACTCGCGCGAGAGGTCCGCGATTTCGCGAATCGAGTCGTGCACGCGAACCGCGATGGTCCGCGTGACGCGATGTTCCTGGTTGACCGGCAGGCCCTGCGCGTCGGCTGTGACGTACCGCTCGACGACGGTCAGCGTCAGCGTCTCATTGCGTGGAGTGCCCGACAGGAACGCGGGCGCGCGCCAGTTGACGATCGCGCCGGTGCCCTCGAACGTGCCGACCGTCGCCGTCCATTCGTAGACGAGTGAAGCTGTGCCTGTCTCCGCGTCGCTGGCGGTGGCCGTGACGACGATCGCTTCGCCCAGGTCGGCCATGGCCGCGGGTTGATTCACGCGCGTGCCCCGCGCCGTCAGGTTCTGGATAGTCGGCGGTGTGTTCGGTGTGGTCGACGGTGTGACGAAGGCGAACGCCGCCGCGAGTGTCACCGTCTGGCCGCCGGCCGTGACCGCGACCGCCGCCGCTCCTGACGTGTGCTGCGGCGTGACAGCCGTGATCGTCGAGTCGTTGACTACGGCCACGCTCGTAGCGGCGGTGCCGCCAATCGAGACGGTCGCGCCGGCCGTGAAGCCCGCGCCGGTAAGGGTCACGTTCGTACCGCCGAAGGTCGAGCCGGTCGCCGGCTGGATGGCGGTCACGCGGAGTTGCACCCCGCCCCCGTTGGGGCCGGTCGGCGTGTTGCCGTCACACCCGGCGGCAAGCAGCAACGCGAGCCCTGCCCAGGCTCCTCGTCTCATGGTCATCAGTTTACGTGTGTCGAGATGGTCGTGGAGGCGGCTGACGTGCCGCGCCGATCGCCAAGCTCAACTACTGTAGCAGGCCGGGGAAAGCGCAGGCAACTTGGCGGCCCGTCACGGGAATGTGGGGATAGGATAGTCCTACCGGCGGCCCGCGGCCGCGATGCCATGAACACCGCTTTGCCCGGCGCCTTTCGCCGCCGCTCCCGCCTTCGCGTCGTGCTGTTCTCCGGGGGCCGTGGCTCCGGGGCCCTTGCGCAGCAGCTCATCCGAAACCCGGCGATCGACCTCACCGTCGCGATCAACGGCTACGACGACGGCGCGTCGACGGGCGAGGTGCGGCGATTCCTCGGGGAGTGCCTCGGACCCTCGGATTTTCGCAAGAACGCGTCGCGTCTCGCGACGGCCCTGGGCACCGCGCCCGCCGAGCTGGTCGCATTGCTCGACGATCGTTTGCCGGCCGGCTCCGACGCGGCGACGGCCCGCGGCATGGTCGACGCGATCGGTTCGGGCGAGGATCGTCCGTGGGCCGCCGGGATTGCTTCGCGGCTGGCCGCGTTCTCGAGCGAGCTCGAACGCTCCGGCCGGACCTTCAATTTTTCGGACTGCAGCCTTGGGAACCTGGTGTTCGCCGGATCGTTCCTCAGCCGCGGCCGCGCCTTCAACGCGGCGGTCGAGGACTACTGCGGCCTGCTCGGGCTGCGGCCGGGTCTCATCGAGAACGTCACCGACGGCACGAATGCGCATCTCGTCGCGCTCGATCGCGAAGGCCGGCTCCTCTCGAGTGAAGAAGCCGTCGTCGACGCCCGGCGCCAGAACCGCATCGACGAGATTTTCCTGACGGCCCGCCGCTTCGACGCGGCCGACGAAGCGCACGTGGGCCGCCTCAGCGCCGGCGACCGCCGCGCGTTTCTCGAAGGGGCCGCGCCGGCCGCGATTCGCGCCAACCCGGCGGTGATCGCGCGCCTCGAGGAGGCCGACCTCATCATCTACGCGCCGGGAACGCAGCACTCCAGCCTGTTCCCGTCGTACCTGACGCCGGGGCTCGCCGACGCGATTGGGCGCAACCTCACGGCCATCAAACTGCTCGTGACGAACCTGCACGAGGACGCAGAAATCACGGGGTCGAGTGCCGTCGACATCATCGACCGCGCGCTCTATTACCTGCGCGAGAAGGGCAGGCTCACGACGCCGACGCCGAGCCTGATTACCCATTACCTGATGAACGACCCGGGCCGGGAGTCGCCGCACGCCTACGTGCCGCTCGGCGCCGTCGACGCGCTCGAGGATCCGCGACTGGTTCGGATCGGGAACTACGAAGACGGTCTGACCGGGCGCCATGACGCCGAGAAAGTCCTGGCGCCGTTTGTCGCGTCGCTGCTCGGCTCCGATCGCGAGCCGGCCGTCGCGGTGTATCTGCACGACGCCGAGTCGCCCAACAAGCTCGCCGAGACCCTGCTGGAGATGGTGCGCGGCGGCCTGGCCGATCTGCCGCTCACGCTGACGGTCCTCCACAGTGGAGCGCCGGTCGACGAGGGCCTCGCGGCGTCACTGCCGTTCCCGGTCCGGCACGTGCCGGCGCCGCAGGTGCTGGACGCACTGCGCAACGGCGGATTCGAGTACGTCATCCTGTTCGAGTCGTCGGGCATGTACCGCGGGGAGGACGTGGTGGCGCTGGCGTCGCCGCTGGCCTTTGTCCGGCTCGACGCCGTCTGGGGCAGCCGCCGGCTGTCCAGCCGGGACGTCGACGCCGCGGTTCGTCTGGTCTACCGGCACAACTGGTGGCTTGGCATGGCCAGCCGTTTCGGGAGCCACGTGCTGAGCGTCCTGTACCTCGTGCTCTTCGGGCGGTACATCTCTGACACGCTCTCCGGCGCGCGCGCGGTGCGGGCGCGGACGCTCTTCGACCTCCGGGTCGATCCGTCGCACAAGCTCGCCAATCATCAACTGCTGTCTGGACTGCTCCGGGATCGTGGCGAGATTCTGGAGATTCCGGTGCGGTTCCTCCCGATTTCGCCGGAACGCGTCAAGCGCACCTCGATTCTCGACGGACTCCGGGCCATCCTCGAGGTCGTCGTGAGGCGATTCGGATCGCGGCCGGCGCGGACCAACCCGCAGCGCCCGGCCGAGATGTCATCGGCCGAAAAGACCGTGACGGTGGGGAAGACCTGACGTGCGGCGCGCGCTCATCGTGCCTGCCGCCGGCGCCGGATCCCGGCTCGGCGGCGAGGTGCCCAAGCTCCTGGCACTGGTCGACGGCCGCCCGATGATCGACATCCTGCTCGATCTGTACCGGGAGCACGTCGAGACCGTCGTGGTCGTCATTCATCCATCGGCGGACGAGCGAGTGCGAGCCCACCTCGCGGCGGAACGTGAGCGAGTCGAGGTGCTGTGGCAGCCTGCCCCGACAGGGATGCTCGATGCCGTGCTGATCCCTCACGCGCTGCTCTTGCCAAAGCGGCCGGCGCAGGTCTGGATCACATGGTGCGATCAGGTGGCCGTCGATCCCGCGACGATCGAGGAAATGGCGCGGCACGCCGATCGCCCGGGCATCGACGTCGTGATCCCCACCGCCCATCGCCGGCATCCGTACACGTTCCTGCAGCGCGACGCTTCCGGGCGGCTCGCGCGGATCCTGCACCGGCGTGAAGGCGATGCCATCCCGGAGTGGGGCGAGAGCGAGATGGGCGTCTTTTCGCTGTCTGCGAGAGCCTACTTCGACGAGCTGCCCGAGTACGCCGCGAACGACACGGTCGGGGCGGCCACACGTGAACGCAACTTTCTGCCGTTCCTGCCGTGGGCGGCGGCTCGCGCCCGCGTCGAGATGTTCCAGTGCCGGGACGCGCGCGAAGCCGTCGGCGTCAATACGCCTGCCGATCTTGCCGAGGTCGAAGCGTTCCTGCGCGAGCGGCAGTCTCCGCGACGATCGGTTCTCGGGTGAGCACACGCGGTTTGTCGATCGTCATCCCTGCCTACAACGAGGAAGCGTTCATCGCCACGCTGCTCGATCGCATTCGTGCGGTCGATCTGTCCCGGTTCGCGCTCGACAAAGAGATCATCGTCGTCGACGACTGCTCCCGCGACCGCACGGCTGCGATGGCCGAAGCGGTCGCCGGTGTTCGCGTCCACCGGCAGCCGCGCAATGGCGGAAAGGGCAGTGCCGTCCGGCAGGGCATCGCCCTGGCCACGCGGGAGTTCGTCATCATTCAGGACGCCGACCTGGAATACGACCCGAACGACTACGTGCCGATGGTCGACGCGCTGCTCAGCGGTCGTGGCGACGTCGTCTATGGCAGCCGGTATCTCAGGCGGCCCGAGCGCGGTGCCCTCGCCAATCTCTTGGCCGGCAGGCACGAGGGTCAATCGTGGGCCGCGTATCTGGGAGGGCGGAGCCTGAGTTTCATCGCGCTGGCGTTCACCGGGCGATATCTCACCGACACGGTGACGGCGCTCAAGCTCTTCCGGCGCGACCTGCTGAGCGTTCTGGCGCTGGAGACGTCGGGATTCGAGCTCGACCACGAGATCTCGGCGAAGGTCGTGGCGCGGGGCCTCCGTATCGTCGAAGTGCCGATCCAGTATTTCCCGCGGAGCCGCGAGCAAGGCAAGAAGATCGGACTGCGCGACTGGTTCGTCGCGATCAAGACCTTCTGGCGGTACCGGAATGGTTGAAAGCGCGTTCGAGACGGTGCCGTGCAACACGTGCGGCTCGCCGGAGTACCGCGTGATCTATCCGCCGCTCGAGAAGCGGCACTCCGACCTCGCGGCCGAGTTCAAGAGCTCGGGCGATGAGCCGCTCGCCGATCGGCTCGTCGCGTGCGCCGTCTGCGGTCTGCAGTACGTCAGTCCCCGTCTTCGGCCGGACCTCATCCTGGAGGGGTACCGCCTGGGAAGTGACGAGCGTTTTGTCTCCCAGGCTGCCGCCCGGGAGCGGACGTTTGCCCGCTCGCTCGCGCTCATCGAGACCCACGCGCCCGCGCGGGGCCACTTGCTCGACGTGGGCACGGCCGGCGGTTCGTTCATGCACGTCGCCGCGACGCGCGGCTGGCGCGTGTCAGGCTGCGAGCCCAACCTCTGGCTCTGCGAGTGGGGGAAACGGCACTACGGGCTCGACATTCAGCCCGGGACGCTGCTCGACCATGCCCACCCCGATCGATCGTTCGACGTCGTGACGGTCTGGGATGTGCTGGAGCACACCGCCGATCCGAAGCGCTTTCTCGAAGAGTGCCATCGCGTGCTCAAGCCCGGCGGGCTGCTGGTCGTGAACTATCCGGATATCGGGAGCTGGATTGCGCGGCTCATGGGGCGCCGCTGGGTGTTTCTGATTTCCGTCCACCTCTACTACTTCACGCGGCGCACGTTGCGCGATCTGCTTGGACGGGTGGGATTCGACGTGCTGGACGTTCGCCCGCACTTCCAGCGGCTGGAGCTGCACTACGTCCTCGAGCGGAGTGAGCCGTTGGCCGGCCCGCTCGCCCGGGCCGCAAGCCGTGTCGCCGCGCGGTTGGGCCTGCACCGCTGGCAGGTGCCGTACTGGGTCGGGCAGACGCTGGTGATCGCGCGCCGGCCGGCGCCTACTTCACGATCCTGAAGATCTCGACGGTGCCTCGACGGAACGCCCGTTCGAACAGGTCCGGCCGGCTCGCGAACTTCGCGACCCCGCCGGCCGCGACGTTGCGCTCGACGTCCCCGACGTACACGTAGTCGGCCCCGATCGTCTTGAAATAGGCGTGCGCCTCTTCGGCGGGCCGCGTCGCGAACGCCTCGTGAATCTGCTTGAACGTGTTCGTGTGCCGGCCCGGGTTCAGCAGAAAGATGCCGTTGCCCACCGGCATCCTGCGCCGCGCGAACGCGGGAATGAAGGCCCAACTGTTTCGATCCCGTGGGCCGGCATCCGCCTGGATCGTCGCGTCGCGCGGCATCGCCACCTGGATCCACCGGACCGCGGCCTGGTCATCGGGATTGATGTGAACGGTCCACGGGAAGCCGCCCGGGTTCATCTCGACGTTGGAGATGTCCCGTGCGTTGTACCAGTCGAGCGCGACGGTCGGAGTGGCGGCGACGCTGGCCGCGAGGAGCACGATGGCGAGTGTGGCGGCGAGCGCTTTGGGCCAGGCTCGCCAGGCGTCGATCGCGAAAGCGAGCAGAACCGCCAGGCACAGGTACAGGATGTGGCCGGTTCGAAACGTGACCTGGGTGTTCTCATGGCCGCGCAGATCGAGTTGCAGGAACACCAGCGTGCTCACCACGATGAGCGTCACGATCGCGATGAGCAGCGTACGTGACGCGCGCCGCACGGCGAGCAGCCCGAGCGGCGCGAGAAACAGGGCCGGGCCGAAACTGAGCAGGTAGAACGTCCAGGGCCCGCGCAGAAAGTATCGATTCCACCCGAAGATGAACGAGCCGGGAATGAGCTGCACGATGCCGAGGCCGAGCGTGAGACCCAGGAAGAGCAGCGCCAGCACCGCGGTGATCGAGCGAGAGAGCAGCCACTGCACCACGTTGCGGCCGCGGTCGATCGCAAACGCCACGATGTGCATCAGCGCATACCAGGCGATCAGGATGACGCCGTTGAAGCTGCTGAACGCGAGGATGCCGCCCAGTAAGAGGCCGTCCAGCACCGCGGGCTGTGCCGTATGTGGCCGGCGCGCGCGGACCGTCGTGAGCACGACAATCAACGCCAGTGTCAGCGCCATCAGGTGCTGCGGCGTCCACCACATGGCACGATGCAGCCCGTCCACTCCGGGCAGATTCCACACCCACCGTGTGATGGCGTCGATGTTGGTCACGCGGAATTCGTCGATCGGCCTGCCGAGCGCACTCTGTTGCCAGAGAAAGTACGAGCCCTCGAAGCTCGACGCGAGCAGGATGACCAGCCACGCGATGGCCGTGGCCGTCGTCGACGCGCCCAGACTGCGGAGCACGAGGAACCCGACACTCACGAAGATCACCGCGGTGGTCAGATCGGTGAGCATGATGCCGGGATCGACGGGCAGTTCGGGCCGCAGGTGGGAGAACAGGCCCGGCAGCGTGAAGTACGTCCAATAGTAGGGAAGCGCCTCGACGGGATAGAAGGGATTGCGCGGCGGCGTGGCGCCCTTGGCCAGCTCGGCAACCACGCTCATGTGCGCAAACAGATCGGCGTTGAAGTACGCGCGATAGGCGAGGCCGGCCGGCGTCGCTTCGCCGACCCGCGCGAAGACGGGACCGACGATGGCGATCGCCACCAGCCAGAGCACGGCGAGCGCGACGCGATCGCGCGGCTCCAGCGGAGCGAGGGAGACGACGCCCGGTTGCGGCTGGCGACAAACGCGGATGAGGAGCGCGGTGAGCGCAAGACAGGCCGGGAGGACGATGAACGGCGAGCTCACGCCGATCAGGCGGAGCAGACAGGTGGTGATGGCCCCCGCGAAGTAGCCGAGCGGAAGCGCGAGGATCGCTCGCGTCAGGCGGCCGGCATCGCTGCCCGCGACCCATGCTGCGAGCGGCCAGCCAGGCGCGGTGAAGATCGCGCCAATGACGACGAACAGCAGCAGGTCAGGCAGCGAGGGCAGGATGGCGACGGCCGAAACCGCCATCGCGACGCCGGCCAGCGACATCATCGTTCGGCCGGCGTTCCGAGTCATGAGACGGGGCATCTTCACTCGCGAGTCCAGGCGAGTCAAGACGCTCGCCGGCCCCGCAGGTAGTACACCAGGCCGGGCAGGTTGCCGACCACACCGAGCGCGACGAAGAGCAGCGAGAGCGCCACCGCCGCGGGCGCCGCAACGCCCGCGCGCGCGAACAGCGCCTGAAACGCCCACTGGCTCGTCCCCAGCCCGCTCACCGTGATCGGAAGCTGCATGACCAGCAGGATGACCGGCACGAACGCAAGGTACACGACGAATGGCGCATCGATGCCGAGGCCGCGGCCGAGCAGCCACGCCTGCAGGATTCTGAGGACCTGGACGCCCACCGACGCGAGCAGGACGACCAGCAGGACCCGCCGGTGGCGGCCGTAGGCGCGAATCGCCGCCAGGACGCGCTGGAGCCCGTTGCGGCGCCATCCGGGGCGCCAGCTCGTCAGCCACCGGGTCAGCGCCTCATCGAGCGTGACAGAGAACACGAACGCCGCACCCAGGAGACACCCCGCGGCGGCGATGCCGATCGCCCAGCGCACCGTGGTGTCGCCGAGCAGGTCCGGCGCGAGCGACACGCCGACGACCGCGGTGACGACCATGGCGAGGACGCCGAGGAGCCAATCCATGAGGACCGACGCCAGCGACTGCGACACCGACACGCCGTCACGCGCGAGCCCCAACGTCCTCACGGCATCGCCACCGAGACTCGGCAGGAAGCTGCCGATGAAACTGCTCACGAAGAAGGTCCGGAGGACCGAGCGGAAGGGAGGGCGGCGTCCGGGGTCGAGCGGCGCCAGCAGGGCAATCCAGCGGTACGCCATCAGCGTGCGATCGACGAGCACCAGCGCACTCGCCGCCAGGACCCACGCCCACGCGACGTCCTGCAGTGCGGCACCCACACGCGCAGGTTCGGCCTTGGCGATGACCCACCAGGTCAGGCCAATCGCGAAGGCCAGCCGGGCGAACGTGGAAAGGCGACGCCTCACCGCGGACTGGGTTGTAAGGGCGCCGGCATCAGCGGACCGGATCGGGCATCGTGTCGAGATGGCGGGCCGGATCGCGCTTCACTTTGTAGGCGCGACGGAGGAACTTCACGTACGGCACCACCTGCTTCATCGCCCCGACGTTGACCTGGCACGGGCTCAGGCAGGTCGGGCAGGTGTTGCGCTTGAGATCCTCACGCTCGGCAAGCTGGCGCTCGCCGAAGTAGAGATCGCGCGCGGGCGTCTCGAGCGCATTGCCGAGCTTCTTGGAGTTCTCGCAGTAGAACAGATCGCCGTTCGGATTGAGCAGCAGCCCCTGCCGCTGGAACGGGCAGGGCATCGTCCGGTGATAGCCGTTCGCGATCATGTCCGCGTAGTGCAGGTACATGAACGCCTGGCCGCTCAGGATCGACTCCTCGGCCACGCGGTCGAGGAAGAACTCGCGCATGAACTTCTCTTCGCGGTTGCCGAAGCCGATCTTCTCTTCGAGGTCCCGGTTGTGGAGCATGTTGTCCGTGAACCGGAGCATGTTGAAGACGATGTCGAGGTTCTTCGAGCGCGCCCACTCGCGGATGTTCTTCGCGTCCTCGAGGTTCTTCGCGAAGATCGTGGACGCGAGGCCGAACTGAAAGTGCGGCGACTTCGCGGCGAGCGCCTGCATCGCGTCGATCGTCTGGCCCGCCTTGTCGAAGCCGCGCTTCACGTTGCGGACCTGGTCGTGGACGTCGCCGATGCCGTCGATCGAGACGCGGACGCTCAGCAACAGGTTGTGCTTGCCGCAGAACTCCACGATGCGGGTCAGCATCGGGATGGCGCGCTGCGGCGTCAGGCCGGTCGTGTTGATGCCGATCTTCCGCATCCGGGGCAGCCGGCGCTGGAACAGCTCGACCATCTCCGGGAGATCATTTCGCGTCGTCGGCTCGCCGCCCGAGATGTTCAGGTTCTCGATGGCGTGCCAGAAGTCGCTGTCCATGATCTTGTCGATCTCGTCCAGCGTGACGTCTTCCTTGCGGTTGCCCCATTTCCAGTTGTTGCACATCTCGCAGCGGGCATCGCAGACCCAGGTGCAATTGAAGATCAGCACCGTGGGCTTGATGGGCCGCAGGTGGGAGACGGCTGACTGCACGAGGTCCCGAGGGACTCCGGCAACAGACTTGGCGAGGTAGCGGAGACGAAACGTCTCAGTGGACATGAGGAGTCTAGCCCCTCAATGGTACCAGAGAACGACACCGGGTGTCCGGAGCCGAAACGACACCCGGTGTCTTGATCTTTTACTGCGGAAACACCGGCCGCGGGCGGCTCGAGACCCAGACGTTCTTGACGACCAGGCCCTTGATGGTCGCGTCGATGTCCCCGGCGCGTCCCGGGGGCGCACCCAGATGGATCACGTGCGGCGTCGGCCGGTAGGGACGGCAGCAAGCGGCCAGGCTCTGGGCATAGAGAACCGGACCGGTCGGGCCGTCGGCGCGCAGTTCAAGCCGCGCGCTGCCGGGCTCCCACGTGAACTTCCAAAAGTACCAGCGGGTATCGGAGAAATCGATCTGGGCTCGACCACAGTCGGCGGGCTCGTGGTCCCCGCCCAGAATGATGCGGCAGCTGACAGTGCCCGGCGCAGGGTAGCTGCGGCCCCGCAGCTCCACCGTCATCCGGTAGTCGTTCGTCGTGAGGTCGTCGAAGCCTTCCTTCATGCTGAAGACCTTCGACTTGTCGCCCTGCGATCCGTCGTCGACACCCGTCGTCATGAGCGAGAACTCGCCGGCCTGCAGGTTCTCCGGCAGCACGTAGGTGACGTGGCTGAACTGCTCGATGAGTTTCAGCCCGACGCCCGGCATGAACTGGGACGGCCCGTTGATCTGGCCGGCGGTCCGCCCGTTGGTCAGCGGGTCGAAGATCTCGTTCCCGCGCATGTAGGAGACGGGCGGCGTGCGGAACGTCCGCGTCTCGGACCAGGGGCCGAACAGGTCGTTGTACGTCGCGCGGACGCGCCATTTGAAGGTCGCGTCTCCCTCGAGCGTCGCACGTGACCGGGCTGTTCGTCGACGTCGTCTTCTGGCTCGTGATCATCGCGTTGGTCGCGTTGTTGCGCACCTCGATTTCGTAGGTGACCGGGAAGCTCGCGTAGGTCCCCGACACCGCCGAGAACGTCAAGACCGGCGTCCCCTCCACCTGCGCGCCGTTACCGGGCGAAGTCAGGCTCGGAGCGCCAATCTTCAACGTCGATCCTCCGGGTCCGAGATCCCCTGTCGCGACCTCCACGGCATTGGGTGCGGTCGGGGCAGGGCGATCGCTGCAGGCAACGGCGAGGGCCGTCGCGATGAGGCCGCCGGTCAAGGTCAGTCGTGTGTAATTCATTTCCGATCTAGGCTCCAATATGTTGGTGAACGAGGCCGGTAAGTGCTTGGCTCGCACGGTATGATAACGCAATTAACCGTAGCGGCCGATAAGAACAGTACGGGCCCACCGAGGTTATCGGCGTCAGGTGGGCGCACCATGAGGGATCGAATGAAGGTAAAGACAACAATTCTGGCAATGGCAGTGTTGGTCGGAGTCTCGGGACGTGCTGCGGCGCAGGGCATCCCCTGGGAAGACTCGTTCTTCGTGAACGTCAACTTCGGCGGGCACGACCGGCTCGCAGACCATTTCCGGGTCGCAGTCGTTCCCGATCTACGGGGAGACGGCGACCACGGAATTTAGCAGAGACCTGAAGGGCGGCGGATTCTTCGACCTGACCGCCGGGATGCCCGTGTACGGCAAGCTCGGTGGTGCGTTCAGCTATATCCGGCGCTCCGCGGCCTCGGATGCGACGGTGACCGGCTCGATTCCCGACCCCGTGGGGTTCGACCCCCGGCAGGTGTCCACGACGCTGACGGATCTCAAACACAGCGAGTCGTGGCTGGCGTTCATGGCCGTGGGGGTCATTCCTGCGGCTGAAAAGATGGACGTCTTCATCATGGGTGGACCGGCGGTCGTCTGGGTCCAGCACGAGGTGATCAGCGGCGTCTCGGTGACCGAGCCGGGACCGACCCTGGTGGTGCCGACCAGCATCGTGAAGAAGACCGTCGCCGGCTTCGTCATCGGCGCTGACATCCGGTACCTGTTCAACGAGTACGTCGGGGCCGGCGGATTCATCCGGTTCACGACGGCGTCGGCCGAGATGACCGACACCGTCAAGCTCGACCTTGGTGGCTTCCAGATCGGTGCGGGGATTCGCTTCCGCTACTAGCGCCGGCTCGTGAGCTCGATCGGCGGGTCGACCGGCTCAGGCCGGGTGTCGGCGCTGGTCTTGATCCTGGCGCTGGCGACCGGTCTGCGCCTCCTCTACCTCACACGACCGTTCGTCGACGCCCATGGCTTCCGCCAGATCGACACGGCGGCCATGGCGCGCAATTTCGCCGAAGGCTCGTTCATCCCGTTCGATCCGCAAGTCGATTGGGGAGGGGCCGCCGGCTATCTCGAAGCCGAGTGCCCGATCGTTCCCGCGATCGCTGCGGGACTGTATCGGGTCTTCGGCGTCCACGAGACGCTCGCGCGGCTGGTCATCATCCCGTTCGGCGTCGGGCTCGTCTGGTGCGTGTACCGGCTCACGCTCGCGCTTGGCGGCCGGCTGTCGTCGGCGTACGCCGCGGCGTTTCTCATGGCGATCTCGCCTGCGGCGGTCTTCTTCGGCCGGATTTTCATCCCCGACACGCCGATGGTGTTCTTCACCACGCTGGCGCTCCTCGGCTTCGTGGAGTTCGCGCGGACGAATTCGACCCGCTGGCTCGTCATCGGGAGCGCGAGCCTGGCAGTCGGGTCGCTCATCAAACTGCCCGCGATCGTCGTAGTGCCCGCGATTGCGGCCGCGTTGTTACAGGCGCGCGGGTGGCAGGTCCTTCGTGACGTCAGGGTGTGGATCGCGGGGCTCGCGCCGCTCGTCGTGACCGCCGGGTGGTACTGGCACGCGCATCAGGTCTTCGAGCGGACCGGCCTCACGTTCGGCATCTTCGGCGTTCAGGCCAAGATGTACCCGCCGCACATCAGCCCAGGTCCGTGGCCGGCCGTCTACTCGAAGTGGAGCACCGCGCGGCTGCTCACCGACGTCGAGTTCTACCGGATGATGTTCCACCGGTTCTACTACTTCCTCCTCATGCCGGCCGGCTTCATCGGCGCGGTACTGGGCGGGCTCTTCTGGAAGAAAAGCGCGCATGTCGTGCTCGGCACCTGGCTCGCGTCGCTCGTCCTCTTCGTCTTCGTCGCGGGCGAGGTTCACCGAGTGCACGAGTACTACCAGTTGCCCTTCGTCGTGATTGGCGCGATCTACTTCGGCGGGATCGCGTGGCCGCTCTTCGACAGCGAGTGGCTGGCGCGCACACTCGGGCCGGGTGCGCGAACGGTCGTGGCCGGCGCGCTGGTCACCGTGCTCGGTCTCTTCAGCTTCTACTACAGCGGCGTGCTCGAGACACACTTCCGCTCACGCGACCTCGCTCTTCGCGCCTCGTTCGCAGGCAGCGCGATCGACGCGAAGACCGACGACAACAAGCTCGTCGTGATGGTGGACGACTACGGGATCATGTCGCCGATGGTGCTGTACTTCGCGCACCTGAAAGGCTGGAGCTTCGAGCCGACGGACCTGTCACCGCAGCTCATCGATCACCTGCGCTCACTCGGCGCCGACTACTTCGCGACGACGCAGGTGGAATCGAAGTTGCGCGAGTCCGTCCGGAGGTCGTCGAACACCTGTCACGGCACGAGACGGTCCCGCTCGACGGGGCGCCAAACGACACCAAACTCATCGACCTCAGACGGTAGGGCCTGGAAAGCGCTCGAGGTCCTGGGCCTGAAAGGCGACTTCCCGTCTCTTATCCCCCGCAGTTCCCGTTCGGCAAGAACTCCCACGTCGAGCCGTAGCCGGCTTCTGCCCACTGCAGGCGGAGCGGCTGCGACGTGTTGTCGTAGTCGAACGCGATGTCGATGCCCATGTCGCCTTGCGGCCGCCGATCGGCGAGGAAGTCGATGCTGTAATCGGGCCCCCCGCGCTTGAGGTTGCGGCCGAGGTTCAGGCCACCGCACCGGCCGGCTTCGATGATCCGGTCGCGGATGAACTCCATGTTGTGCTGGCGCTGAGAGAGCGAGATTCCGCCGACCATGAACTGCGGGTACTTCGCGCCGATGCACGCGATGATCGCGTTGCCGTTATTGCTGGCGCAGGAGCCGGGCGTGCCTCCGCCGCCACCAGCCGGTGGCACCGGGACGGGCGACGGCCCGGGCGCGGGCGTGGGCGCGGGGAGCGGCGAGCGGAACGTCTCGACGCGCGACCACGAGCCGAGGTTCTGCGCCTCCCAGATGCGCACGCGCCAGTAGAACTGGCGATCGGGCGCCGGCAGTTGCGGCATCGTGTAGCGCGTCTCGCCGCCGCCTTCAGGCACGTCGGCCGCCGTGAAGAGGGTCACGAAGTTCGGATTCTCCGAAATCTGGAACTGATACCAGAGCTGGCCGTACGGGCCCGATGACTGCCCGTTGGCGACCCGGAATTCCGGGGTGCCGGTGGTGACCCGGACGTTCGCCACGGGCGCCCGCGGATCCGGCGTCCCGATGACGATCGGCACGAGCACGGCGAAGTTCGAGACGGCCGACCAGTTGCTCCGGTTCGCGCCGTCATCGGCCTGCACGCGCCAGAAATACGTCCGGCCCGCCTGCAGTCGATCCACGACGACGCTGGTCGAGGAGTTCCCGCCGGGCGTGACGCCTTCGCGCTTGAACACGATCGACGTGAACGCGGCGTCGCCCGCGACCTCCACCCGGAACGTATAGGGCCGGACGCCGGTCGATGACGAGTTGCCGATGACGAGAGCCACCGGCTGCTCTCGGTCGAGGATGCCGCGGCCGGTCGCCGGTTCGAGCACGCGCGGCGCGGTGATTTCGACGCCGGCGATCGGACCGGCAATCGACGGACTGAGGGGAGTCGAGCTCTTGACCTGCTGACAAGCCGCGAGCGCAGGGACCACCAGGAACGTGATGACACGAACACACTTCGTCATTGCTCTGCCCACCTCTGGCGCCCGGCAGGGACACCATCCAGTACCTGAAATATCGGCGCCAGAACGGAGGGGGTTTAGACCCCGGTATCTGTCAGACTTACAGGCACTTACGTTGACCCTGCGGGCAGGCACCCGTAAAATGGCGTTCCGCACGCGATTGCTCAGGATGCCCAGCCCCGAATATCAAGCCGCACGACCCCTACGAATCTTGCAGGTTTGCGACCACCTCGGCTGGGAAGGATCGAGGATGCACGGCGTCAAGCGGCTGTTCGCATGGATGATGCCACGATTCGACCGCAAGCGGTTCGAACTTTCTCTCGTGAGCCTCCGGAAGCGCGACCTGTCGGAAGAGACGCTCGACTCTCTGGGCATCGACATCACGTACCTCGAAAAAGGGAAGTTCGATCCGACGACACTGCCGGCACTGCTGCGGGTGATCGATCGCAAGAAGATCGACGTCCTGCACCTGCACGGCTATGGGGCGACGACGTTCGGGCGGATGGCGGCGGCGATGCGGCGGCTGCCGGTCGTGCTGCACGAGCACGCGAATCTGACGTCCACGCCGTGGTTTCAGAAGGTCGCCGATCGCGCGCTCGAGCCGTTCACGGACATCGCGATCGCGGTGTCCGAGAGCACGGCGCGGTTCGTCATCGACGCCCGGCTGGTGCGACCGGGCCGTGTGCGCGTCGTCTATCTCGGCGCGCCGCTCGATGAGTTCAGCGTCGCCCGGCCGCCGGACGAGGTCACGGCCGTGCGAGCGGAGCTTGGCGCCGCGCCGGGCGACGTGGTCATCGGGACGATCACGCGGCTGCACGATTCGAAGGGCAATCAGTATCTCGTCGAAGCCGCGCGCCGGGTGCTCGACGCGCGGCCGTCGGCGCGCTTCTATCTCTTCGGCGAAGGGCCGCTTCGGGCCGCCCTGGAAGAGCAGGCGCGCGCGCTCGGCCTTGGCGATCGCTTCGTGTTCGGCGGCTTCGTCAAGGACGTCGCGCGCGTGCTGGGCGCGTTCGACATGAGCGTCTTTCCGTCGCTGTGGGAAGGCACGCCGCTCACGGTCTTCGAGGCGATGGCCGCCGGCCGGCCGATCGTCGCGACGGACGCCGACGGCCTGATCGAAGTGCTGACGCACGATCGTGACGCGATCATCGTCCCGAAACGCGACAGCGCCGCGCTCGGTGATGCGATCGTGCGCCTGATCGACGATCCGTCGTTACGCGCGCGGCTCGGTGCCGAGGCGCGACGCTCCTCGGTGAACTTCGACATCGCGACGTTCGTGCGCAAGATGGAGCGGCTCTACGAGATCCTCGCACGCCAGTCGCGCGCGACCCGGCGCAACGTCGTCGGCAAGACCGACCTGTCGTTTCTGACCCGGGGCGTGGCGTTGTGATTGACCCGGATCCGAGGCTGACACCCAATCGCGCCGCGCCCCTCAGGCCCGGCATCATCGCGACGCTCGTGATCCTTGCGATCTACGGCGCCATCGCGGTGTCGGTGGACTTTCCGCGGACCGCGCAAGGCTTCAAGGGCGACGAAGCCACCTACTACATGATGGGGCACAGCCTGGCGGCCGATCGCGATCTCACGTACCGGCGCGAGGACCTCGAGCGCGTGTGGAAGGAGTTTCAGCACGGGCCGTCCGGCGTGTTCCTCAAACGGGGACAGCACATCACCGGGATCCACCTCGAGAGCCGGCCGCCGTTTCTCGCGATCGGCGGCACGCCCGATCGCGATCCGGGGCGGCTCTACTACGGCAAGGCGTTCATCTACCCGGCGCTCGCCGCGCCGTTCGTCTGGCTGCTCGGCACCAACGGGTTTCTCCTCTTCAACGCCCTGCTGCTCTCGGGCGCGTTCTTCACGGCGTACGTCTTTCTCAGCGCGCGGACGACACCGACGGTCGCGCTGGTGCTCGCGAGCGCGTTCATCTTCGCGTCGGTCGTGCCTGTCTATTTCGTCTGGATCGCGCCGGAGCTGTTCAATTTCGCCCTGGGGCTGCTCGCGTACTTTCTGTGGGCGCACAAGGCGGGTCCGGGGACGACGGGGCCGACGGAGACGGCGGAGACGACGGGTACGATGGGGCTGAGACCTCAGTGGCTGTACGGACCGGCCAGCGACTGGCTGGCGGCCGGCATCATCGGGTTGCTGACGTTCTCCAAGGTCACGAATTGCCTGCTGCTCCTGCCGATCGTCGGCTGGTACGCCTGGCGGAAGCGGTGGCGCCACGTCGTCTTCATCGACGGCGTCGTGGGCCGTCGTGACGATCTCGCTGTTCGGCATCAACACGGCGATCACGGGCGACTGGAACTACCAGGGTGGCGCGCGGAGCACGTTCTACGCGAACGAAGGCTTTCCGTTCCAGACGCTCGACAAGACGTTTGACGTGGGCGACGCGCGCGCGCGAAACGAGGGACGCGGCGACGTGATCCTCGATCCGGACATGTTCTGGATCAACCTGCGCGCGAACCTCTGGTACGTGTTCTTCGGACGCTACTCCGGGATCGGCGCCGTATTTCTTCCCGGCGCTCTTCGCGATCGTCGCGTTTCTGCTGGCGCACAGGCGTCGCGCGCCCTGGCAGTGGCTCGTGCTCGGGAGCCTCGTGGCGCAGATCCTGGTCTTCGTCATCTCACAGCCGTACACCTACTTCGGCAGCGGCGGCTCGGTCGGCAACCGCTACTTCATGGGCGCGTACGGCCTCGCGCTGTTCCTGCTGCCGATCCGGTCGCTCGGCGTGGCGTTCGTGCCGTGGCTCGTGGGCGGCCTCTTCACGACGAAACTCGTGCTGAATCCGTTCTACACGTCGATTCGTCCCTTCGAGCACGCCATGGACGGGCCCCTGCGGATGCTGCCCGTGGAGCTGACCAACATCAACGACATCCCGACCAACACGAACCGGGATCAGCTGGTGTTCGAGTACGGCCGGCTCGGCGAGACCGATCCGATGTTCCAGCTCTACTACACCGACGACAACGCGTACCTGCGTGAGCTGGATCGCAGCTTCTGGGTGCGCGGCGAGTCGAAGGCCGAGGTGCTGATCAAGACCGATCGGCCGTATCGCACGCTCCAGTTGACGCTCTCTGCCGGCCCGGTGCCGGCGAACGGCACGGTCACGCTCGGGGGGCGGACCCAGACCTACTCGCTCACGCGCGGCGCGAGCCAGGTCATCACGCTCGACATGGGTGCCGGCTTTCCCTACAAGAAGGATCGCGAGTCGCCCGCGTACATCTGGGTGCTGCAGGTCACTGCGGGCCGCGGCTTCGTGCCGAAGCTGTTCGACGAGAAGTCCGTGGACGTGCGCTACCTCGGCGTGAACGTCAGGCCGATGATCGTCCAGTGACCGCGCCGCCCGCTTCGCGTCGCGAGTGGCTCCTTGTCATCCTGCTGGCGTTCGGGCTGGTCGTGGCGCTCACGTACCCGACGGTCCCTGGTCTCGAAACGCACGGCCGGCTGGACTCCAACGACGGCGAGCTCAGCATCTGGAACATCGGCTGGATCGATCACGCGCTGCTCACCAGTCCCGCCAGCTTGTTCGACGCCAACATCTTTCATCCGCACAAGGGCACGCTCGCGTACTCCGAGCTGAATCTCGTCCCGGGCTGTGTTCGGGCTGCCCGCGTACGCGCTTTCCCGCAACGCGATCGCCGCGCAGAACTTCGCCGTGGTCGTCGGCTTCGTGCTGTCGGTGGCCTGCATGTGGGCGCTCGTGCGGCGTCTGACCGGATCGGGCGGCGCCGGACTGGTCGCCGGCGCGGCGTTCACGTTCTGTCCGTTCGTCCTCGCTCACACGGCGCACACCCAGTTGCTGATGGTGTTCGGGTTTCCGCTCGTGTTCCTGGCGTTCCACCGGCTCAACGACGCGCCCGGGTATGGTCGAGCGGCGGCGCTGGGCGCGGCGCTTTCGTGCGCCGGGCTCGCCTGCGCGTACTACGGCATCTTCGTCGGGCTGTCGCTGGGACTCGTGGGCCTCGCCCTGGCCCACCGCAGCCCGCGGTACTGGATCGCGCTCGCCGTATCGCTCGTGGTTGCCGGGCTGCTGACGCTGCCGGTCGTCGTCCCGTACGGGCGCGCGCGGGGTGCCACCGGCATCACGAAGACGTTCGCCCGCGACGAGGTGCAGAGCTACTCGGCGACGATGGCGACCTACACGACGTCGCCGTCGATCTCGCACCAGGTCATCAACCAGGGGGCGTTGGAGTCGGTCTTTCCCGGATTCATTCTGCTCGTGCTGGCCGCGGTCGGGCTCGTCGTGGGCATCCGCTCGCCGCTCCCGTCCGAGCGTCGTCTCACCTGGACGTACGTCGCGCTTGCCCTCGTCGCGTTCTGGGCCTCGTTCGGACCGGACCTCGGCCTCTGGTCTGCGCTCTCGTCGGTCGTCCCGATGATGTCGATGCTGCGAGCGCCGGTGCGTCTCGGGATCGTCGTCGTCTTCGCGCTCGCGATCCTGGCGGGCTTCGGCGTGCGCCACCTGGCCGCGCGGCGTCCGTGGCTCCCGTGGGTGCTGGTGCCGGCGGTCGCGCTCGAGCTGTTCGTGCCGTGGCCGCTTCACGCCGCACCGCCCGTCCCGCGCGCCTACACGCTGCTGGCCGAGCTGCCGCGTGCCGCCGTGGTCGAGCTGCTGTTCAACTACAAGCGCACGGAGTTCTTCGCGCACACCCGGTTCATGTTCAACTCGACCTACCACTGGCAGCCGCTGCTCAACGGCTACAGCGATCTGATCCCGCCCGACTTCGAGCAGGTCGCGCTGCTCATGACGCAGTTCCCCGATCCCCCGTCGTTCGCGATGCTCCGCGACCGCGGCGTCCGCTACGTCGTCGTCCATCTCAACGACTACAACGCCACCGCCCGCGAAGCGCTGCTCGCGCGCTTCCCGCCGTACGAGAAATACATGCGGCGCCTCACCTCAGACCAGGACGTGTGGCTGTACGAGATCGTCGAATACCCGCACTGAGGCCTGAATTGTCTGAATTGTAGATTTGAAGACTTAACATTTTAGATTTAGAGCTACTAACCGACGCGCTGAAGCGCCAAGTCTCCGAAGCTCCAATTCTCGGAAGCTCCAATTCTCGGAAGCTCTAAATCTCTAAATCTCGAAATCTACAATCTTGAATTCCAGTGTCACCGTCATGCTTTTGTGAATCCGACCTGTCTGTGGTGTTTTCTGCTCAGATACGCCGCGAAGCCCGACGTCGAGAACAGCATGATCAGCGCGGCGCCGAGGAAGGACATCGCGAGCGCGGATTCGGCGGGCAGGCCGATGCGGGTGAGGTAGAGCACGAATGTCTGCTCGCGCACGCCCCAGCCGTTGACCGAGACCGGCAGCATCTGCACGATGAACGACGCCGGAATCAGGATCGCAAGGTGCGCAACCGGGACGCGGACGCCGATGGCGTACGCGATTGACGCATAGAACGCGACGGAGAGGGCCTGCACGACCAGGGCGCCGGCGAAACACGCCGCGAGGGCGCCCGGGGCGGCGCGAAATTTCGCGAGCGCGCCAGTCAACCGGCCGATGCGCTCTTCCACCCACTCCTGATGAATCGCGCGGAGAGGGCGGAGCAGGAAACCGACGCCGTGGGGCAGGAGCACGGCGGGCACCGCGACCGCGAGCGCGCCGCCAAGGGCCAGCCAGAGCAGCCCGGGGCCGAGGGGACCGATGCGCTCGCTCATGCGTGCCGCGATCGTTGCGCCCACCGCCGACACGAACACCAGCGCGAGCAGGCCGACGCCGCGGTCGACCAGAATGACCGTCGTCGCCTGCGTCTTCGATCCCAGCAGCTTCGCGCTGTCGCGAATCCGCACGACGTCGCCGCCGATGTTGGACGGCAGGAAGTTGTTGAAGAACGTCGCGACCAGGAACGAGTTCGTGAGCAAGCCGAACTCGACGTTCAGGTGCTGCGCTCGAAGGAGCAGCCGCCAGCGCCAGGCGCTCACGAGGATCACGACGGCGTACAGCCCGAGCGCCAGCGTGAGCCACGGCACCGAGGCCGTCCGGACGAGCTGCCAGAGCCGCCCGACATCGACGTTCGCGAGGAGCAGAGAGAGCAGGCCGACGCTGACGACGATCTTGAGCGCCCAGATGAACGTCTGACGTGTCCGGCGGCGGGCGTGCGGGTGCGCGGTCGTTCCGGTCATTTCAGACGTGAATGGGTCTCACAGGGTGCGCGGTCGGCTGCGTAGTGTACCATGTAGCGTCCGTGTAACCGCCCGCGCGCCCGGACCGTCGCGCATGCACATCCTGATGATCGCGCCCGAGCCGTTCTTCGAGCCTCGGGGCACACCGTTCTCCGAATTTCACCGCATTCGAGCGCTGACGACGCTCGGCCACACCGTCGATCTCGCGACGTATCCGTTCGGCAAGGACGTCGCGATGCCCGGCCTCACGATTCATCGTGCGATGCGGCCGCCGTTCGTCCGGCGCGTGAAGATCGGCCCGTCGTGGGCGAAGGTGCCGCTCGATCTGACGCTCGCGGCGAAGGCGCTCCGGCTGGCGCTCACGCGGCGCTACGATGCCGTGCATTCGCACGAAGAGGGCGGCGCCATCGGCGTCGTGCTGTCCTGGGCGCTGCGCGTGCCGCATCTGTACGACATGCATTCGAGCCTGCCGCAACAGGTGTCCAACTTCGGCTACCGCCGCGGATCGTGGCTCGCGCGCGTGCTCGGCTGGGTCGAGCGCCTGATGATCCGGCGGTCGCGTGTGGTCATCGTGATTTGCCAGGATCTCGAGACGACCGTCCGCGCCGTCGATCCGTTGGTGCCGGCGGTCCTCATCGAGAACGCGCCAGGCTCAGGCGATCGGCCGACTGCCGGCACCGGCGAGGCGATCCGCGCGTCGCTCGGCATCGCGCCGGAGGCGCCGGTCGTGCTCTACACGGGAACGTTCGAGGCCTATCAGGGACTGGATCTGCTCTACGAGGCGATGGCCGCCGTCTGTCGCGCCCGGCCGGACGCGAGGCTCGTGATGGTCGGCGGCGAGCCGGCCCAGGTAGACGCGGCCCGGTCGCGCGCGAACGCGCTCGGACTCGGGGACGCGTCCGTCTTCACCGGCCAGCGTCCCGCTGAAGACATCCCGAAGTACCTCGACGCCGCCACGCTGCTCGTGTCTCCGCGATCGACGGGCACGAACACGCCGCTCAAGATCTACCAGTACCTGCGATCCGGACGGCCCATCGTCGCGACGCGTCTGCGCACGCACACACAGGTGCTGGACGACGAGACGGCGTTTCTGGCGGAGCCGACGCCCGACGCCTTCGGTCAGGCGATTCTCGGCGCGCTGGCGGATGCGGCGCGGGCGGCGGACATCGGCCGGCGCGCTCGCGCGCTGGCGGAGACGAAATACAGCGACGAGGCCTTTCTCGCGAAGACCGAGCAGGCGTACGGCGTGCTCTTCGGCAAGCCATCGCCCGAAGTCGCGCGGGGCGTCGCGTGAGCGCGACCAACCGCCCGGCGGCCGGAGACGATCGTCGCCACTACAGCTACGCGCACTACGCGGATCGCACGGTGGCCGAGGGGTTCGACGCCCTGAGGTTCGGCGGGCCGATCGGTCAGTACCTGCTGCAGTCGCAGGAAGCGCTGCTGCTCCAAGCGTTGGCGCCCGTTCGCGGCCGCCGGGTCCTCGACGTCGGGACCGGCACGGGCCGCGCCGCCATCGGGCTCGCGCAGCACGGCGCGTCCGTCATTGGCGTCGACGCCTCGGCCGAGATGCTTCGCGTGGCCGCCTCTCGCGCACGCGATGTCGATCCGCACATCATCTCTCGGCCTGGCCGACGCGCACGCCTTGCCCTTTGCCGATCGCAGCGTCGATGCCGCCATCAGCCTGCGAGTGCTCATGCACGCCGTTGACTGGCGGGGATCGCTCGGCGAGCTCTGTCGCGTCGCCCGCTGGCGCGTGGTCGTCGACTTCCCGGCGCTCGCCAGCTTTGCGGCGCTCGAGAGCACGGCGCGGCGTCTGGGGAACGCCTTCGGCCTGCGCTTCGAAGCGTACCGGGTGATCTCGGAGCGCGAGGTCCGGCTGACGTTCGCGGCTCACGGATTTCGCGTCGTGGACGTGCGTCGCCAGTTCGTGCTGCCGATTGCGTTTCACAAGCGCATCGGCCGTCGTGGCTTCACCGAGACCGTCGAATCCGGCCTCGCGTCGGTCGGACTGCTGAGACTGCTCGGATCGCCGGTCACGATGGTGGCCGAGCGGTGAATGTCCTCGTCACGGGTGCGACGGGCTTCACCGGCGGGCACCTGGCGCGGTTCCTCGCCGCCCGCGGCGACAGTGTCCGCGCGCTCGTGCGCGATCCGGGCAAGGCGGGCGCGCTCGCCGGCGCCGGCATCGACGTCGTGCCCGGCGATCTCGAGGATCGCGGCAGTCTCGAGCGCGCGCTGGCCGGCATGGACGTCGTCTACAACATCGCGGCGCTCTACCGGGACGCGGGACTGCCGGCGGCCGAATATCGCGCGGTCAACGCGACTGCGGTCGGCACCATCGTCGAGATCGCGCGCGCGGCCGGGGCGCGGCGCGTCGTCCAGTGCAGCACCGTCGGCGTCCACGGCGACGTCCAGCATCCGCCGGCCAACGAGGACGCGCCGCTTCGTCCCGGCGACTTCTACCAGGTCACCAAGCTCGAAGGCGAGCGCATCGCGATCGACGCGGCGCGGCGCACCGGCATGGAGCTCGTGATCGCGCGGCCGACGGGCATCTACGGGCCCGCCGACAGACGCCTGTTCAAGGTGTTCGGCAAGATCGCCACGCGCCGGTTCGTCATGCTCGGCCCGGGCCGGAATTTCTACCACGTCACCTACATCGACGACCTCTGCGAGGGATTCCGCCTGTGCGGCACGTCGCCGCGGGCGGCCGGGCGCACCTACATCCTGGGCGGCGGCGAGATCACGACGCTTCGGCGAACTCGTGGATCTCACCGCCGAAGTGGCCGGTGTCCCTCCGCCTCGCGCGCTCCTGCCGGTGTGGCCGGTCTGGCTCGCCGGCGCCGCCTGCGAGGCGGTCTTCGTGCCGCTCGGGATGTCGCCGCCGATCTACCGGCGGCGTGTAGACTTCTTCCGCAAGAGCCGCGCGTTCGACATCAGCCGCGCGAGGCAGGAGCTCGGGTTCAATCCGCAGGTCGGAGTGCGTGATGGCATCAGGCGCACGCTGGAGTGGTACCGTGAGCAGCGCTGGATCTGAATCGCAACCGCCGGGCGCCATTCCGCGCGCCCAGGACCAGCTCTTTCGCGCTTCCGGCGGCGCGCGCGCGAAATACAGCGCGCTCATCGTCGGCAAGCCCGGCTGGGGCGCGCTCCTCAAGTACGAGTTCGTCGTGCTGCTCGCGCAGTCGGTGCCAGGCGCGCTCGGCCTCGCGCTGCGCAAGGTCTGCTACCGCTGGCTGCTCGGCAAGTGCGGCCGCAACGTCGATCTTCGGCCAGAACGTCGTCCTGCGTCATCCGCACAAGATCGAGATCGGCGACGACGTGGTGATCGACGACCAGTGTCTGCTCGACGCCAAGGGCGACACGAATCGCGGGATTCGAATCGGGAGCGGCGTGTTCATCGGGCGCAACACGATTCTCTCGTGCAAGAACGGCGACATCGACATCGACGACGGCGCCAATCTCGGGTTCAACTGCGAGATCTTCTCGGCGAGCCGCGTCCGGGTCGGCAAGGACACGCTCGTCGCGGCGTACATGTACCTCGTCGGCGGCGATCACACGCTCGTCGATCGCGCCCGTCCGGTGATCGAGCAGGGGCGGCGATCGGTCGGCATCGACGTCGGCGAGGGCGCCTGGATCGGCGCCGGCGCGACGATTCTCGACGGCGTCACGATCGGCGATCGCGGCGTCGTCGGCGCCGGCGCCGTCGTGCGCGACGCCGTGCGCGCTGGCGCGACCGTCGTGGGCATCCCGGCGCGCGAAGTGGTTCTATCAAAACCTCCACCATGAAGAATGAAGACGTGAAGAGGTTTGGGGGAAGGTCGCTTGTCGAAAGAGCATTTGTGGACGGAGCTCTTCCCCCAAAAGTCTTCATGTCTTCACCCTTCATGGTGAGTTTTTTGAAGGCCCGTCCCTGACACCCGTTGCTGCATGGCCGTCATCACCATCGTCACGTCCGCGCCGCCGCTCACCGAAGGCGGTCACCTCGTGCATCGCGCGATCGCTCGAGCGCGCGCTCATCGAGGCCGGGCATCGCGCGGGCATCGTCACGACGCCGTCCAATCGGTTCGGCCGTCAGGGCCCCGCGTATCTCGCGAACTGGCTGACCGACGTCGGCGATGACCGGCACCGGCGAGCGCGTCGATCAGGTCATCTCGCTGCGGTTTCCGAGCTACGCGGTCCGGCATCCCGCGCACGTGTGCTGGCTCGTGCACACGATGCGCGAGTACTACGACCTCTGGGATCGATTCTCTGCGGGGCTCTCGCCGCAGGGACGCGTCAAGGAACGCATCCGTCGCACGCTCATCCGGCGCGCGGACACCTACTTCTTCAAGCACCACGTGAAGAAGCTCTTCACGATCTCGCGGCGCCGTGAGCGAGCGGCTCGCGCGCTGGAATCACGTGAACGGCGAAGTGCTGCATCCGCCGCCGCCGCAGCGCGACTATCGATGCGACGGCGTACGGCGACTACCTGTTCTTCGCGTCGCGACTCTCGCCGCTCAAGCGCGCCGATCTGGTGCTGCGGGCGCTCGGCGCGGCCGGAGGCGCGCGGCGCGCGCTGCGTGATCGGCGGCGATGGGGAAGAGCGTCCGGCGCTCGAGCGGCTCGCGCAGGAACTCGGTCTCGGGAGCCGTGTGACCTTCGCCGGCCATCTCCCTGAAGCCGCGCTCGTGGACCATCTCGCGCGTTGTCGCGCCGTCGTGTTCGTGCCCGAGCGCGAGGACTACGGGTTCGTCACCGTCGAGGCGTTCGCCGCAGGCAAGCCGGTGATCACCTGCACCGACAGCGGCGGCACGCTCGAGCTCGTGCGCGCCGGGCACAACGGCTGGGTCGTCGCGCCGGACGCCGCGTCACTCGCCACGGCCATCGCGGAAGCGAGTGAAGATCGCGCGCTCGCCGAACGCCTCGGAACCGCCGGCCGCGCAGGACGTCGGCGCACATGTCGTGGGGGAATGTCGTGCGGAAGCTTGTGATTGTCTAGCGCGTTCGTCACTTCTGCGTTCTGCCTTGTGCCTTCTGCCTTATCGGTTGGAGGTATCCTACGCAGTGTGAGGTATCTCGCGTGAGCTACCGGACGCCGCTCGAGCACCGGCTGGCGAAGAAGGTCACGCAGGCGATCATCGAGTTCGGGCTGATCGAAGACGGCGATCGCGTGATGGTCGGGCTGTCCGGCGGCAAGGACAGCTGGGCGCTGATGCAGATTCTCGACGTGCTGCGCAAGCGCGCGCCGATCGACTTCTCGCTCGTCGCCGTCAACGTCAACTCCGGCTACACAGAACTTCCGACACGACCTGGTCACCGAGCGCCTGCGCCGAGCGCGGCTGGGAGTGCCACGTCGAGCACACGACCATCGGCGCGGTCATGGACGACATCCTCGACGACGGCGACACGCCGTGCTCGCTGTGCGCGCGGCTGCGCCGCGGCGTGCTCTACCGGCTGGCGACGACGGTCGGCGCGACGAAGATCGCGCTCGGCCATCACCTCGACGACTTCATCGAGACGCTCGCTCCTGAACCTGTTCTTCCAGGGCTCGCTCAAGGCGATGCCGGCGCGGCTCGTCTCCGACATCGCGCAAGCACATCGTCATCCGCCCGCTCGTGTACGTCACCGAAGCCGAGGCGCGCAGCCTACACGCAGGAATCCGGCCTGCCGGTGATCGGCTGCTGCTGTCCGGCCTGCGGCGATCTGAGCCTCAAGCGCCAGCGCATCAAGCGCCTGATCGCCGAGCTCGAGCTGGAGCATCCCGACATCAAGAACTCGATGATCAAGGCGCTCGGCACACGTCGTGCCGAGTCACCTGCTCGATCGACGCCTCGTCACACCACCGCAGCGCGAGGAGCCTCGTCCCGAAGATCTCCCTCACGAAGAGCTTCACCATGAAGCCGTGAAGGGCTGAAGGGTTGGGCACGGATCGCTTGCCCGCATGCTCTTTCGACAAGCGCCTTACCCAAGAAGCTTCACGTCTTCATCTTCATGGTGAGTCTTTGAATGCGATCGGTCATCCAGCGCGTCACGCGCGCCTCGGTCACCGTTGGTGGGCAGATCGTCGGTCAGATCGGGCGCGGTCTGCTCGTCCTCGTCGGGGTGGCGGAGGGCGATGGTCCGGCCGATATCGAATACACGGCGTCGAAGATCCGGGACCTGCGCATGTTCGAAGACGAGCAGGGCCGCATGAACCGATCGGTCGGGCGAGGCCGGCGGCGCCGTCCTCGTCGTCTCGCAGTTCACGCTGCTGGGCGACGTCCGGCGCGGCACGGCGGCCGGCGTTCGATCAGGCCGCCGCGCCCGACGCCGCCCGATCCGCCTACGAGGCGTTGCTCGCGCGCCTGCGCACGTCGGGCCTCGTCGATCGAAACCGGCGTCTTTCAGGCGCACATGCAGGTGGACCTCGTCAACGATGGCCCGGTCACGATCCTGCTCGACAGCCGGCGCGTGTTCTAGCCGCCCGCAGCGCTTGTCCATTGGAGGACCACCGTGAGAACGCGTCTCGCTCGTGTGTTGTTCCTGGGCCCCTGGCCCTGGGCCTGGCCCTTGGCCTGTGGCCCTTGGCCTTTGTCTGACCGCCTTCGCCGCCCCTGCCGCCGCGCAGTCGCGTCCGCTGGTCACCGAGGATCCCGAGACCGTGCCCGCCGGCCACATCCTGTTCGAGGCCGGCCTCGACTACGCCCGCGACGTGTACTACCCGGCGTCGGGACTGCGCGGCAACCTCTGGCGGATCGGCACGTTCGGATTGAGCTTCGGCGTGAGCTCGATTGCCGAGATTCAGATCGACGGCGGCGTGCGCAATCGTCTCAGCGATCACGTCGTTCAACCCGGCGGCGCCGCTTTCCGGGATGCTGGACGTCACCGGCGACACGACGGGCGACTTCGAGGACTTCGTCGATCGGCACCAAGGTGCGGTTCGTCTCCGAGACGCCCGGCGCGTCCGGCGATGGCGATCCGGTTCTGGACGCGCCTGCCGAACGCCAGCAACGAGAGCGGACTCGGCCTGGACACCACGGACTTCCACTTCGGCCTCGCCATCGCCAAGACGGTCGCAGTCGGTCCGCTTCGTCGGCAATATCGGCTTCGGCATCCTCGGCGATCCCGTGCGCGGCGACCGTCAGAACGACGTGCTGGACTTCGGCGCCTCAGTCGCGCGAGCGGTCGCGACGGGCGTCGAGATCGTCGGCGAGATCAACGGCCGCGTGAACACGCGATCGGGCGTCCCGCCGATCGGCACGGAATCCCACTCGATCGCACGCATTGGCGTACGTTTCACGCGCGGCCGCGGTCCGGATGGACGGCGCGCTCATCATCGGCATCACAGAAAACGATCCGACCTGGGGCTTCACGACCGGCCTGACCTGGGTGTTCAAGAGCGTTTACGGTTCAGTAGTCACGATCGGTCCGCAACACGGAAACCACGGACAAGAGCGGAGAGCACGGAGGTGCCTGGCGGCGGCCCCAACGGGGCCGCATGGCCGGCGAGCGCATGGCCGCGAACGACTGAGCGTCGCTCAATAGCCCCATGGCTCAGTCGTTCGTGGCCATGTGCTCGTCGGCCATCACGACGCCAGGCACTCAGCCAGAACACCTGGACGGTGCTCGTCTCCGTGAGCTCCGTTCCCTCCGAGTCCCCCGTGTTGTGGCCTTAGGGATACCGCTCTTCGACCGTCCGAATCTCCGCTTCTCGCTGTTCGAGGGTCCAGCCGTGGACTCGGGCCATCACGTCGGCGGAGCGTTCGAGCGCGGCGCGGCCCGGGTGGCCGGCGGAGCCGAGCGGGGTGCGTCTCAGCACGGCGTCCGAGAGGCGCTTCGCCTGGGCGTGTCGCGCGGCGTAGCCAATCTCGCCGGCGAGCACCGGCGAGTCCGGCGAGACGCGGTCGAGCTCGTTCGCGGACGCCGCCGTGCGGACGACATCGGAGGCTTCGGTGCCGTACCAGCCCGTCAGGTGCTCGATGACGTCCCGATCGAGATCGACGCCGAGGGCGCGCAGCGTCTCGACGAGGCGGCCTTCGACGTCGGCGATGCCGGCGTGCGGCAACGTCGTGGACGCGGTGCTCGACGGGCGCCGGTGCCCGCCGACCTCGGCGCACACGGCATCGATCGCCCGCTCGGCGGCGGCGCGCGCGGTCGTGTACTTCACTCCCACGATCGACATCACGCCTTTCGTCGACGATGGCCGCGTGATCTGCGGCTCGGCCAGCAGATCGGCCTGACGTCCGTTCACGACCGCAGGCGTGAGGCCGTGATGGATCAGCCGGATGTCCGCGCGCGTCGCCTGGAGTCGCGGAAACGCTGAATTGAGATCGCCGAGGAACGCATCGATCGCCTCGGGTGGCGGTCCCGCCTCGCCGGCGGGAATCGGGCCGTCGGATTGATGCGTGCCGACGAGGACGTAGCCGCGCCATGGCACCGCCGTGAGCATGCGCCCGGAAGACGACGGCGCGGCCGTGGCGATGTCGCGCGCCGGCCGATCCAGCAGCACGTTCATCGCGCGGAGCATTGGCGGCGTGTCGGTGAGGCCGAACGCCGGACCGAGCGCCGGCAGGCTCGCGCCGGCGGCGAGCAGCGTCACCGTGGCTTCCACGTCGTACTCGCGGCTGGTCGTGAGGTCGCGCACGCGTGCGCCGCGGATCTGGCCACCCGAGCGCAGCGGTTCGATCGCTTCCGTCCAGTTCGCCAGTCGCGCGCCCGCCCCTCCGGCGGCGAGCGCGACGGTCCAGGTGAGTCGATCCGGATGGCGGGTCTGATAGTCGTACCAGATGGCGCCGCCCGAGAGACCCGGCTCGGCGACACCGGGGAACAGCCGTCGCGTCGCTGCGGCTGATTCGAGTCGCGCTCTCGGCAGGTGCAGCTCCGGCGAGACGTCGCGATTGCGCGACCGGCCGACGACATCGTAGAGCGCGAAGCCCGCGCGCACGGCCCATCGCGACTTCGTCGTCCACCCGTACGTCCCGACCAGGAAGGGCAGCGGCCGCAACAGATGCGGCGCAATGCGCGCCCACGTCCGTCGCTCGGCAATCTGGCGGCGGGTCTTGAGCACCTGGCCGGTCCGGAGAGCGCGCAGGCCGCCGTGGATCGTCCGCTGGTGGTTGAACGTGAGGCCACTGCCGAAGTCGGCCCGGTCCACCAGTGCGACCCTGAGGCCGCGCTGCGCCGCGTCATAGGCGGCAAACAGGCCGTGAATCCCGCCGCCAATTACCAGCAGGTCGTAGCGGTCGGAAGCCTCGTCGCGCGTGTCGCTCGGCATGGCGGGTTCAAGTCACCTATAGTAGTCGGCCGATGAAGGCTTCACCGGGCGCGCGCATCCGGCAGTACTGGAACGCGCACATCCACGATCTCGAGATCACGCGCCATCCCGTCGGCAGCTCCGGGTTCTTTGCGGACCTCGACGCGTATCACTTCGAGAAGCTCCACCACCTCCTGCGGCTGGTGGACTTCTCGGCCTGGCGGGGACGTTCCGTATTAGACGTAGGCTGCGGCGCGGGAGTTGAGGTGGTCCGGTTCGCCCGGGGCGGCGCCAGGACGGCCGGCATCGATCTGGCGGACAGCGCCATCGCGTTGACCCGGCAGAACCTGGCACACCAGGGGCTCCAGGCCGGGCTGGCAGTCGCCGACGGCGAGGCGCTGCCATTTCCGGCCGCGTCGTTTGATTTCGTCTATGCGCATGGCGTGATTCAGTACGCGGCCAGCGATCGGCAGGTCGTGGCCGAGTGTCATCGTGTGCTGCGCCCGGGCGGGCTGGCGATGTTCCAGGTCTACAACCGCGTCTCGTGGCTGCACCTGCTGTCGAAAGTCATGAAGGTGCCGCTCGAGCACGAGGACGCTCCCGAGCTCCGGCGATACTCGGCCTCCGAGTTCCGCATGTTGCTCAACGGATTCACGTCAGTCGAGGTCGTCGCCGAGCGGTTCCCGGTGAAGAGCCGGCTGCACAAAGGGTGGAAGGGCACGTTCTACAACGCGGGATTCGTCGGCACGTTCAACGCGCTGCCTCGGAGCTGGGTGCGCCGGTTCGGCTGGCACCTGCTCGCGTTCTGCCGGAAGTAGGGGAGAGCGCATGCCACAAACCGTCCTCCGGCTCGTCAAGGCGCACGCGTACGGCAACGACTTCCTGATTGCCCGCACGGCCGATGTGGCCAGGGCTCGTGATCTGGCCGACCTCGCGCGCCGGGCCTGCGAACGGCACCGCGGCATCGGCGCCGACGGGCTGCTCATCATCGACGAACACGAGACGGGCGCGCGCATGCGCCTGCTGAACGCAGACGGCAGCCCGTCGGAGCTTTCAGGCAACGGCGTCCGCTGCATCGGCGCCTGGCTCGCGCACACCCGCGACCTCGAGGCCGGCGCGACGCTCGTCATCGACTCGGAGGCCGGCCCGAAGACCCTGACGCTCCTGGCCCGCGCCGGCGGCCGCTCGGCGTTCCGCGCCGACATGGGCCGGCCTGAATTCCTGCGGCAGGAACGGATCGACGTCGCCGGGACAGACCGTCACCGCCGTGGTCATGCGCGTCGGCAATCCGCAGTGCGTGGTCCTTGGCCCGGCGACGCGCGAGCGATTGCACGACGATTGCCGCGTCGCTCGCGGTGCATCCGCATTTTCCCGAAGGCACGAACGTCGAGCTTGCCGAAGTCGAGCGCCCGGAGACGCGTGCGGATTCTGATCTGGGAGCGCGGCGTCGGGCCCGACCGAGTCGTCGGGCACGGGCACGTGCGCGGCGGCCGTCGCAGCGGCCGCCTACGGTGGTGCGAACCGTATCGTTGACGTCGTCGCGCCGGGCGGCACGCAGCGCGTCGAATGGACCGACGAAGGACTCTGGCTCACCGGATGGGCTGAGGTCATCGGCGTCGTGGACTGGTGGATGTGATGCGGCCCTCGTCCGAAGCCACCGAGCCCGTCGAGACCTACTCACCTGCAGAGGAACGATTCAATCGCCGCCGCCGTACGGCGGGTCTCATTGCCGGTCCGCTGATCTTCGCCGCGATTCTGCTGTGGCCCGCGCCCGGTCTTCCGCCCGCGGCGCATCGGCTCGCCGCGGTGCTGGGTTTGATGATCACGCTCTGGATGACCGAGGCGCTGCCGCTCCCCGTGACGGCGCTCGCTCGGTCCGACGGTGGCCGTGCTGCTCGGCGTCGCACCCGCCCGCGCGGTGTTCGCGCCGTTTGCCGATCCGATCATCTTTCTCTTCATCGGCAGCTTCATGCTGGCCGAGGCGATGTTCGTCCATCGTCTCGACCGCCGGCTCGCGTTCAGCGCGCTCGGGTCGAAGTGGGTGGGTCAGAGCGCGCTTCGACTCGTCGTGGTCTACGCGCTCGTCGCGTGCGTGCTGTCGATGTGGATGAGCAACACGGCGACGACGGCGATGCTGTTTCCGCTCGGGTTGGCGGTGCTCGCCGAGCTCAGACGGGGGCGCGCACACGATCGCGAGTTCGCGCAGTACGCGATGGCGATGATGCTCGTCACGTCCTTTGCCGCGTCGATTGGCGGAATGGGCACGCCGGTCGGCACGCCGCCCAACCTGATCGGCAAGGGGTTCCTCCAGCAGGCCGGCGTGAACATCTCGTTTGCCGGCTGGATGGCGCTGTGCGTGCCGCTGATGGTCATCATCATGGCGTTCGTCGTGGTCTGGCTGCTCGTGCCGCGCGCACGCAATCTGCGACTCGGTGAGGACGCACGGCGGACCGTCCTCGCCGAGCTCGACAAGCTTGGCCCGATCACGGCCGGCGAACGCAACGTGATGCATCGCGTTCGGCATCACCGTCTTCCTGTGGGTGATGCCAGGCGCCGTGCAACTGGTCCTCGGTCTGGCCCACCCCGTGTCCCAGCGGCTAGCTGCGCTGTTCCCGGAGGCGATTGCGGCGATCATCGGCGCGGTGCTGCTGTTCCTCCTCCCGATCGACTGGCGGCAACGCCGGTTCACGCTGACCTGGGAGGAAGGCGCGCGAATCGACTGGGGCATCGTCCTGCTCTTCGGCGGCGGGCTCGCGATGGGGCAGCTCGCGGATTCCACCGGCCTGTCCGCCGCCCTGGGCCGCTGGGTGACCGGACAGTTTCCCGGGATGGGGACGGTCGGCCTGACGCTGGTCTTCACGGCCATCGCCGTCGTGATGTCGGAGACCACTTCGAACACTGCGGCGGCCAATGTCATCGTCCCGACGGCGATTGCCGTGTCCGTGGCGGCCGGTGTCTCGCCGCTCGAGCCCGGACTCGGCGCCACGCTCGGCGCAAGCCTCGGGTTCATGATGCCCATCTCCACGCCGCCCAACGCCATCGTCTACAGCAGCGGGTACATTCCGATTGGGACGATGATGCGGCACGGCATCGTGCTGGACGTCGTCGGCTACATCGTCATCGTCACCGGCGTGCTCAGCTTCGGGTGGATTCTTCGTTAGCTCGGGGGGCTTCGCCCCCGCGAACCCCCGACGCGGCCCGCCGCGCCGTAGTCCGCAACGCGGACGAAGGCGGGCTCACTCGCTTCCGCTCGTTCGCACAGCCAAGGTTTTCAACGCTGGTCCCCGCCAGGGATCGCAAAAACTGCACTGCCGTGAATCCCGCACGGGCGCGGGGCCTGTGCGCGCTTTTTGCACAGGCGCTCCGCATGGATGAGAAGCCCGCGCGGAGTGAACTGGCTGTCTTGGCGCCGCATGATCGGCCCCGCGAGAAGCTCGAACGGAGCGGTGTCGGCGCGCTCGGCGACAACGAGCTGCTCGCGCTGGTGCTCGGCCATGGCACGGCGGGCGTGAGCGCGCTTTCCGCGGCCAATGCGCTGCTGGCCGTCGCGGGCGGGGCGCATGGGCTGACGCGCATCAGCCGGGCGCGCCTCGAGCAGGTGCCCGGGGTCGGCGCGGCGCTCGCGGGCCGGGTCCAGGCGGCCGTCGAGCTGGGCCGGCGCACGCTGTATCTGTCACCGCCCGCGCGGCAGCGCTTCGTGATCCCGCACGACGTCGGGATGTTCCTGCTGCCGAGGTTCGGCGCGTATCCCGTGGAGCGGTTCGGTGTCATGATGCTGGACACGCGCCGGCGTCTGATTCGCGTCCAGTTGATCTCGAGCGGATCGCTCGACGCCACGCACGCGCATCCTCGCGAGGTGTTTCGCGAGGCGACGATTGCCGGGGCCGCCGCCATCGTCGTGTTTCACAATCATCCGTCCGGTGACGTGCTGCCGAGCACCGATGACGTCGACCTCACAAGGCGCCTTGCGGCGGCAGGCGAGATCATGGGCATTCACCTGGACGATCACCTGATCCTGGCGGATACGAAGTACCTTTCGATGAGGCAAGCCGAGGTGCTGCGTTGAGCCGGGTCATGTACTTCGACTGCTTCGCCGGCGCCGCCGGCGACATGGTGCTCGGCGCGCTCATCGACGCAGGCCTGCCTGTCGACGCGCTGCGGAGCGCGCTCGGCAGCCTCGGCGTCGGGCACGAGATCGACGTCACGCGTGTCATGCGCGCGGGCATCGCGGCGACCCACGTCCGCGTGCGCGAGACGAACGCCGGGCAGGGCCACACGCACGACCACCAGCACCCGCACCTGCACGAGGACCAGTATCAGCACGTTCATCAACCCCATCACGCCCACGGGCATCGGTCGCTTGCCGAGATCGCGCACCTCGTTGGCCATTCCTCGCTCAGCGCGGCGGCGAAGGCGAAGGCGGTCGCGCTCTTCGCGCGTCTTGCGGAGGCCGAAGCCGCCATTCACAACATGCCGGTCGAGGAAGTGCACCTGCACGAGGTCGGTGCGCTCGACTCGATCATCGACATCGCCGGCGCGGTGTTCGCGCTCGAGTGGTTCGGCATCGACGACATCGTCGCCTCGCCGTTGAACGTCGGCGGGGGCACGATCGAGATCGCGCACGGCACCTTCCCGGTGCCCGCGCCAGCCACGCTGCGCCTCCTGATCGGCGCCCCGACGTACAGCAGCGGCGTCCAGGCGGAGCTCGTGACGCCCACCGGTGCGTTGCTGATGACGTCGTATGCGCGATCGTATGGGCCCATGCCTCCGATGACGGTGGAGCGCATCGGCTACGGCGCCGGGACGCGGGACCTCGGTCGCGTGCCCAACGTCCTGCGCGTGGCCATCGGCGAGCGCGTCGATGCCGCACGCTCCGGCGCCGGTGAGTCGATCGTGCAGATCGAATGCGAGATCGACGACATGAATCCGCAGCTCTTCGGCCCGGTCACCGACCGGCTCTTTGCCGAAGGCGCCCTCGACGTGTTCCTGACGGCCGTCCAGATGAAGAAGGGCAGGCCGGGCACGCTCGTCACCGTGCTCACGACCGACGCGCGCCGCACAGCGCTCGTCGACGTGCTCTTTCGCGAGACGACGACGGTCGGCGTGCGTTTTACGGCGATGTCGCGCGAGACGCTCGAGCGCCGCTGGGTGGACGTCGCGGTGACCGGCGGAACCGTTCGCCTGAAGGTCGCCGGCCGGGGTGGGGAGGTGCTGAACGTCATCCCCGAGTTCGACGACTGCCTGCGCATCGCGACCGCCACCGGACGGCCCATCAAGGCGGTGCAGGCCGAGGCGCTGAATGCCTGGTTCAAGCTCTCCTGACGGGTTGCGCTCACGGCTGACCGCGCTAAAATGGATAGTTTGGGCGACTCATGATTGGCGAGACCGTCACCCACTACCGGATCCTGGACAAGATAGGCGAGGGCGGCATGGGTGTCGTCTATCGCGCCCAGGACACGCGGCTCGGGCGGCTCGTCGCGGTCAAGTTCCTGTCGGCGCGCGCTGTCGCAGGACCCGCTCGCTCTCGAGCGCTTTCAGCGCGAGGCGCGCGCCGCGTCGTCGCTCAATCACCCGAACATCTGCGCGCTCTACGACATCGGCCGGCACGGCGATCTGCCGTTCCTGGTCATGGAACTGGTCGAGGGCACGACGCTGCGGCGGCGCATCAACGGCGTGCCGCTGCCCGTCGAGGTGACGCTCGACCTCGCGATGCAGGTCGCCGAGGCGCTCGAGGCCGCGCACACGCTCGGCATCGTGCACCGCGACATCAAGTCCGCCAACATCTTCGTGACCGATCGCGGTCAGGTGAAGATCCTGGACTTCGGCCTCGCGAAGCTTGTCCGCCTGTCCAGAGCAGCGTCGACCCGTATTCCGATACGACACTGGCGACACCGGCGAACCAGCCCTTCCAGGCGACCGCGTCCGGTCAGACGCTGGGCACGCTGGCCTTCATGTCGCCGGAGCAGGCGCGCGGCGACGAGATCGACGCGCGCAGCGACCTGTTCTCGTTCGGCGTCGTGCTGTACGAGATGGCGACGGGGCGCGAGCCGTTCACCGGCAAGACCCCGGCGATGATCTACGACGCCATTCTTCGCCAGACACCCCCGGCGCCGACGTCGATCAACCCGCGCGTGCCCAGGGATCTCGAGCACGATCATCGCCAAGGCGCTCGACAAGGATCGGACGCTGCGGTATCAGACCGCGACCGAGCTTGCGGCCGATCTCAAGCGCGTCAAGCGCGACAGCGGACTCGGCCGTCGTCTCGCCGCCCGCGGCAATTCCCGCGCCGGCCCCGGCGCGTCAGAGCACGGCCCCTGCTGGTCGCGGGCGCCTCCCGCTGGCGCTCGGTGCCGCGCTCGTCGTGCTGGCTGCCGCCATCGGCCTGACGTACTGGCTGACGAGCGGCTCGTCAGCGACGGCGCCGATTGACTCGGTCGCCGTGCTGCCGTTTGTGGCGAGCGGCACCGGCGCGGACAGCGAGTATCTGACCGACGGCATCACCGAGACGCTGATCAACGGGCTCTCGCAGCTTCCCGGCCTGCGCGTCAGCGCGCGGAGCGTCGTGTTCCGCTACAAAGGGCGCGACGTCGATCCGCAGCAGGTCGGACGCGAGCTGAACGTCAAGGCGGTCGTCACCGGGCGCGTGTCCGTCCGCGGCGAGCGGCTCGTCATTCGGCAGATCTGATGAACGTCGAGGACGGCACGGCGTTGTGGGGCAATCAGTACAACCGCGCGTCGGCCGATCTGCTCGACGTCCAGGACGACATCGCGCGCGAGATTCTCGACAAGCTGCGGCCGCGGTTGAGCGGCGCGGAAATGAAGCTCGCGACGCGGCGCTATACCGACGACGCCGAGGCGTACCAGTTCTACCTGCAGGGCCGGTATCACTGGAACAAGGGAACGATCGCCGGTTACAAGAAGGCGATCGAGTACTTCCAGCAGGCCATTGCGAAGGACGCGAAGTACGCGCGCGCGTACGCCGGCCTCGCCGACTCGCACCTGCTGCTCGGGTCGTACTACGTCGAGGCGCTTCCCGAAGCCAAGGCCGCCGCCGAGCAGGCGCTCCGGCTCGATTCGAGCCTCGCCGAAGCGCACGTCGCGCTCGGGCTCATCAAGCTCTGGCTCGACTGGGACTGGCCGGCGGCGGAGCGCGCGTTCAAGCAGGGCATCGCGCTCGGTCCGGGCTCGGCGCTGGCGCACAACCAGTACGCGATGTATCTCGCGACGCTCGGGCGCGTGGGGGAGGCGATCGTCGAGGCCCGGCGCGCGCTCGATCTCGATCCGCTGTCGCCGATCGTGAACAGCGATCTCGGCTGGCACCTGCTCTATGCCGGACAGGTCACCGACGCGATTGCGCAGTTCCGGAAGACGCTCGAGTTCGACGCCAGCTCCGTGTCGGCGCACCAGGGCATTGGCATCGCGTTCAGCGAGGAAGGCCGGCACGACGAGGCGATCGCCGCCTTGAAGAAGGCGCTGCAGTTGGCCGAGAACAGTCCGTCCGTCATGGGGCATCTGGGCGCGGCGTACGTGCGCCAGCGCAGCAAGGCGGCGGCCGATACGGTGCTCAAGGATCTGCAGACGCTCTCGGCGCGCGAGTACGTGCCCTCCTCGGCGCTGGCCGTCATCTACGCGGCGCAGGGCGACAAGGCGCGCGCGCTCGAGATGCTCGAGCGCGCGTACCTCGAGCACGATTTCTCGATGGCTCAGATTGGCGTGGCGCCGTGGTTCAGGACGCTGCGCGGCGAAGAGCGCTTCAGGAGTCTGCTCACCAAGCTCGGGCTGCCTCAGCGCAACTGATACCCGCTCTGCCCGGGCGCCCGTCCGTCGATTCTCAGCACTTTCACATTCTTTCCGGCCTGTGACGCCTGCACGAAGGTGATGGCGCCCGGCACCCGGCTGACCTGATCGAGGGCCATGTCCTGCGAGTACACGATCTTCGGCCGGTTCTGCGTGTCCGCGCGAAACACCTTGCCGACCCAGTGCTGGCGGAACTGGGCCTCGGTCATCTGGCAGACCGACTGCACGGCGACGTCGCGCTCGCGGGCAACAGGCGCGCGGATGAGCAGCGTCACGCGGACGCCCGACGGCCAGAACTCCCGGTCGCCGAGCAGAATGCGGCGAAGCTCGGGGATCGTGAGGTTGTCCACCGGGACCTCGGGGTGCACGACGACGGCGATGTCGGCGCCCTGGCCGGATGACGTCATGGCCCCGGGCAGCACGAGCAGGCACGCGCACACCATCAGCGCGGTGGCTCGGAGCGCGGGGAGACGACGAAGGACAGGTCGCATCAGAACGTAAAGCAAACCTGGAAGAACCCGCCGTAGTTGCGCGGCGTGCCGTCGCCGCGCTTCCAGGACCGGTACTCGCCCTTGATCGCGGCAAACTGCGACGCGTCGTACCGCAAGCCGACGGTGGATCCGTCGATCGGCGGCACGGTCGCGAACACCACCTCGGCCGGGTCGATGCCGATGTGCTCGAACCGGTAGTACGGCTTCCACAGCCGCTTCTGCCACGGCAGCCGGTACGCGGCCTGAATGTAGTAGCCGTGACTCCAGGTGGTGAGGCTGCTGCCGGTCTCGCGATGCCGGACGCCGGCGTACTCCGCGATCAGCTCGGGATCTTCCTTGTGCCACACGACGTAGGCGCCGACGATCTGCTCGTCGAACTCGCGCGCGGCCTGGGAGATCAGATCCACGTAGTACCGACCCGCCGAACTCGAGGCCGAACGGCTTGTCCGGCTTCGAGAAGCCGTTCAGCAGCCAGGCGCGATGGCCGTTGACGTCACCGGCGTCGCCGCCCCGGCTGATGACCTGTCCGCGGCCGTTGCCGACGCCTGCCTTGTAGTTCACGTTCAAGCCGCCGGCGGGCACCGCGCCTTCGACGAGCGCGCCGACGAAATGCACCGGCAGGAAGCGGCCGCCGAACTGAATCATCTCGGGCCGCGCGATCGTCGTCTGGAGCCACTGTCCATGGTGGAACTGCGTGTTCCACCAGTTGACGGGCGTGTGGTACCGGCCGAAGGAGACCTTGAGCATGTCGCTCTGATCGAAGCGCAGGATCATCCGCTCGATCTCGGCGTTGAAGCCGGGTGCGGGCGGCGAATCGGTACCGGCGTCCGATCGCGCCGAAAAGCTGATCTCGCCGAAGAACGTCACCCGCGGTGAGAGCGCGGATGTCATGTGCAGCGCGAACTGGCCGAGGCTGAATCCCCGCGGTCCTTCCTGTTCGTGCATGACCGAGAAGTTCACGTCGCCGAAGCCGGCGATGCGGAGACTCGGATACTCCTGCTGTTCCACCGGCTGCTGGTGCTGCTGCTCGTGCGACGGCTGCGCCGGACCGGGCGCCGGCGGCGCTGACGACTGCGCGCCTGCGCGGGCGGGTGCCGGCACGAGGAGCATGATGACGGCGAGCGCGGCGCCGGCCGCCGCGCGGACGCCGATCCGTGGTCTTCGAGGCTGCACGCGGGGGATTGTAGCGCAGCGCGCGATTCTCCGCAGAAACCGTTCGGATAGAATCAGACGCATGCCGCGGTTCTATCTCACGACGGCCATCGACTACGTCAACAGCCGGCCGCATCTCGGCACGGCGTACGAGAAGATTGCCGCCGACGTCATGGCCCGCTACCGGCGTCTCGCCGGCTACGACGTGCGCTTCGTCATGGGCAATGACGAGCACTCGCAGAACGTGTACCGCCGCGCGCGCGAGCAGAACCTCGAGCCGCTCGAGTACTGCAACCGCATGGAGCAGGAGTTTCGCGCGGTCTGGCGCCGGCTCGACATCTCGTTCGACGACTTCATTCGCACCACCGAGCCGCGGCACCGCGCGGCCGTCGAGTCGCTCGTGCGCGCGTCCTTCAAGGCCGGCGACATCTACGAGGGCCAGTACGAAGGCTGGTACTGCGTCTCCTGCGAGGCCTTCAAACAGGAGAAGGACCTCGTCGAAGGGCTGTGTCCGATCCACCGCACGAAGCCGGAGTGGATCAAGGAGCGAAACTACTTCTTCCGGCTCTCGGCCTACCGCGATCGCCTGCTGCAGCACTATCGCGACCATCCGGAGTTCGTCGCGCCCGAGTCGCGGCGCAACGAGATGCTGCGGCTGCTCGAAGCGGGCCTCGAAGACATCTCGGTGAGCCGCGCCGGTCAGGCCTGGGGGATTCCGCTCCCGTTCGACCCGTCGAGCGTCGTGTACGTCTGGTACGACGCGCTCATCAACTACGCGGCCGCGGTCGGCTACGGCACCGACCCGAAGCTGTTCGAGACCTGGTGGCCCGCCGACCTGCACGTCGTCGGCAAGGACATCACGCGGTTTCACTGCGTCGTCTGGCCGGCGATGCTGATGAGCGCCGGTCTCCCGCTCCCGAAGCAGGTCTTCGGGCACGGCTGGGTGCTCACGAAGGGCGAGAAGATGAGCAAGTCGCTCGGCACGGTGCTCGATCCGCTCGATGCCGCCGAGCGCTTCGGGCCCGATCCGCTGCGCCTGTATCTCACGAAAGAAATCGTGTTCGGGTCGGACGGCGACTTCACCTGGGATCGCTTCGAGGAGAAGTACAACGTCGACCTGGCCAACAACCTCGGCAACCTCGTCAATCGCGTGACCGCGATGGCCGAGCGGTACCGGCAGGGTCGCCTCGTCGCGGCGCCGTGGAACGGCAAGCTGGCGGGGGTGATCGAGGCCAGCGTGCGCGCCTATCGCTCGCGCACTGGACGAGCACGCGATCGATCAGGGCTGCCGGGAAGCGTTTCGAATCGTGGACGCGACGAACGAATTCATCGCGTCGAGCGAGCCGTGGGTGCTTGCGAAGCGTGACGATCCGGCGCCGCTCGATGCCGTGCTCTGGAGCGCCGCCGAAGCGCTGCGCGTGGCGGCCGTGCTCCTCAGCCCCGTGATGCCGGGGTCGTCGCTGGAGATTCTGCAGCGGGTGGGGTGTGGTGTCGCTGGCGCGTCGAACCTGCGGCTCGACGCCGATCCAGTTCGAGAGCCTGGCGGCGAGCGGACGCTTCAGCGCAAGGACGCCATGTGGCCGCGCCTCGAGGCGCCTGCTGACGAGTCAGTGTCGATTTCAACGAAGGAGACCCGTGTGACCGATCAACCGAAGCCGGAATTGACGCCGCCGTCGCCGAATGCCCCTGCAGCCGCCAGCCGCGGCGCCCTCGCCGGCGGCCGCCAGCTGACAATCGCATCTCGATCGACGACTTCATGAAGATCGATCTTCGCGTCGCGCGCGTCATCACCGCCGAGCGCGTGCCGAACTCGAAGAAGCTGATGAAGATGGAGATCGACCTCGGCACCGAGCAGCGGACGATCGTCGCCGGGATTGCCGAAGCGTACGAGGCCGACGCCCTCGTCGGCCGCCACGTGGCCATCGTCGCCAACCTCAAGCCGGCGAAGCTGATGGGCATCGAGTCGAACGGCATGGTCCTCGCCGCGAGCCCGGAAGGCGGCAAGCCGATGCTGGTCGCGTTCGAAGCGCCGCCAGCGCCGGGCACGCGCGTCCGGTGAACGGTGAAGTGCTGTAAGTGCGATCGATGGATCGATGTTACCTGGGTCGATGCTTTGATCACCGTTGACTCTCACTGCCACCTGGCCGACGAGGCGTTCGCCGCGGACCTGGACGCGGTCGTCGCGCGCGCGCAGGAGGCGGGCGTCGCGTCGCGCGCTCTGCATCCTGTCGGCCGACGAGCCCGACGAGGTCGCGCGCGCGCGCGATGGTCGCGGCCGCGTGGCCGGCGGTCCGGTTTGCGGCCGGCGATTCACCCGCATCGAGCGGGCGCCTACGCCGGCCGGCGCGACGATGCGGCCGCGACGGCGCGAGCCGCCGTCGACGAGCTGCGGCGCCGTCGCCGTCGGCGAGATCGGGCTCGACTATCACTACGACTTCGCGCCGCGCGACGTCCAGCGCGAGGTCTTCGCGGCGCAGCTCGGCGTCGCCGTCGAGCGCAAGCTGCCGGTCGTCATTCACACGCGCGAAGCGACCGACGACACGTTCGCCATGCTGCGGGAAGCCGGGCACGGGCGTGCGCGGCGTCATGCACTGCTTCAGCGGCACGCTCGACGAGGCGCGGCGCGCGCTCGACCTGGGGTTCTACATCTCGCTGTCCGGCATCGTGACGTTTCCCAAGGCCGAGCACTCTGCGAGACGTCGCGCGGTTCGTCCCGGAGGATCGCCTGCTCGTCGAGACCGACGCGCCGTTTCTGGCGCCGGTGCCGCACCGCGGCAAGCGCAACGAGCCGGCCTGGGTGGCCGAGACGCTGACGGTGCTCGCGGCCGCGCGCGAGACGACGGTTGACGCGATGGCGCGCGATCGTCGTGCGCAACTTCGAGGCACTCGTCGGGACGCTGCCGTCGCGTTGACACCCTGCGAACCTATGGTCTGATTCCCGCAGGTTTTGTCGACTAGTGAGCCCGCAGGCGAGACCGCTTCCCGTGCAATCCATCCACGACCGTCCGTTCCGGATCTCGCGGAGATTTTCGAGCCCGTTCGCGACGAACTGGCGCGTGTCGAGCGCGAGTTCGCGCGCCATCTCGAGTCGCGCGTCGAGCTGATCCCGCAGATGGGCAAGTACGTGCAGATGAGCGGCGGCAAGCGCGTGCGCCCGGCCGTGCTGCTGCATGGCCGCGCGGCTCTGCGGCTACACCGGCGACCGCGCCGATCCTCAACGCCGCCGTCGTCGAGTTCATCCACACGGCGACGCTCGTCCACGACGACATCATCGACGGCGCCGAGACGCGCCGCGGCCGCCTGACCGCGCACTCGCGGTGGGGCAGCGACATCACCGTGCTGCTCGGCGACTACCTCTACATCCGCTCGATGGCGATGGCGCTCACGCAGGACACGCTCGAGGTCGTCCGCCTGCTGTGCGACGTCACGCTGCGGATGATCGAGGGCGAGCTCTACCAGCTCACCAAGACCGGCGACGCGCCGCATCACCGAAGAAGAGCACTTCGAGATCATCCGCCGCAAGACGGCGTACCTGTTCTCCGGCTGCGCCGAGATCGGCGGCCTGCTCGGCGACGCGACGCCCGAGCAGCGCACCGCGCTCCGCGAGTACGGCTTCAACCTCGGCATCGCGTTTCAGATCGTGGACGACGTGCTGGACTACATGGCGGAGGAGTCGGCGCTCGGCAAGCCGATCGGCGGCGACCTGCGCGAAGGCAAGGTCACGCTGCCGATCATCCTGCTGCTGCAGCGCACGGGCCCCGACGTCGCGGCGCTCATTCAGGGCGTCGTCGCCGACGGCGAGGTCACGCCGGAGACCTGGCGCACGATCAAGGACCTGCTGCGGCGCGCACGGCGCGGTCGAAGCCGCGTTCGAGCGCGCCGTCAGCTACGGCGAGCGCGCCAAGCAGCACCTGTCCGACGCCTTCCCGCCCTCGGCCGAGCGCGACGGCCTGCATCGCGCTCGCCGACTACGTCCTGAGCCGAGACCGATAGAAACGACCGGTCGGTGCACCCCCGAGGTCCTTGTCGCGCGTCGCCGAGCTCCGCCGGACTCACTCCGCCACCACGAAGAGCGCTACTACCTCGACGACGCGCCCGAGATCTCCGACGCCGAGTTCGACGCGCTGATGCGCGAGCTCGCGGCGCTCGAGGCGGCGCATCCCGAGCTGCGCGATCCCGACGTCGCCGACGCAGCGCGTCGGCGGACGGCCGGCCGAAGGCTTCGAGACGGTCGCGCATCTCGCGCCGATGCTCAGCCTCGACAACGCCTACAGCGAGGACGAGCTGCGCGAGTTCCACGCGCGCGTCTGCCGCGGGCTCGGCCAGCCCGAGGACGACCGCGCTCGCCTACGTCGCCGAGCTCAAGATCGACGGCCTCAGCATCGCGCTGACCTACGAGCGCGGGACGGCTCGTGCGCGGCGTCACGCGCGGCGACGGCGTCGACGGGCGAGGACGTCACGTCGAACGTGCGCGTCATCCAGAGCCATCCCGCTGACGCTGCAGGCGACGTCAGCGCCGGCGCTGCATGGAGATTCGCGGCGAGGTGTATCTGCCGCGCGCGGCGTTCGCGCGGCATGAACGAGGAGCGCGAGGCGGCCGGCGAGCCGCTCTTCGCCAATCCGCGCAACGCGGCGGCCGGCGCGATCCGCACGCTCGACGCGCGGCGGTCGCGCGGCGCGGCCTGCGCGCCTTCACGTATCAGGTCGTCGTGCCCGCGGCGGACCCGCAGCCCGCGGCCAGCCACGCCGACGCTGCTCGCGCGCTGGCCGACGTGGGGCTGTCCGGTCGAGCCGCACTGGGAGCGGTGCGCCGGGCATCGACGCGGTGCTCGCGTTCTGCGCGCGACTGGCGGGACGCGCGTCGCGCGCTGACTTCGAGACCGACGGCGTCGTCATCAAGCTCGACGACCTGGCGCTGCGCGACGCGCCTCGGCACGACCGCGAAGTTCCCGCGGTGGGCCGTCGCGTTCAAGTTTCCGGCCGAGCAGGCGACCACGCGGCTCCTCAAGATCGACGTGAACGTCGGCCGCACGGGCGCCGTGACGCCGTTCGCGGTGCTCGAGCCGGTGCGGCTGAGCGGCACGACGGTGCAGATGGCCACGCTGCACAACGAGCAGGAGGTCGCGCGGCGCGACATCCGCGAGGGCGACCTGGTGCATCGTCGAGAAGGGCGGCGACATCATCCCGAAGGTCGTCGGGCCCGTCCTCGAGGAGCGGCCGAAGGCGATCCGCCGAGTGGCAGATGCCGACCGACGTGTCCGTTCTGCGACAGCGCGCTCGTCAAGCCGGAGGACGAAGTGGTCTGGCGCTGCGAGAACGTCTCGTGTCCCGGCGCGCATCCGCCGCGGCCTCGAGCACTTCGCGTCGCGGCGCGCGATGAACATCGAAGGCCTCGGCGAGTCGCTGGTCGATCAGCTCGTCACGAGCGGCCTCGTCCGCGACTACGCCGACCTCTACGCGCTGACCGTCGACGCAGCTGGCCGCGCTCGAGCGCATGGGCAAGAAGTCGGCGGCGAATCTCGTCGCGGAGATCGACAAGAGCCGGCGGCGCCGAGCTCTGGCGGCTGCTGCACGGCATCGGCATCCGGCACGTCGGCGAGGGCGGCGCGCGGGCGCTCGCGCGCGGCGTTCGGCTCGATGGCCAGGCTTCGCGCGCGCCACGGTCGAGCAGCTGCGAGCGCCGTGCCGGACGTCGGGCCGGTCGTCGCGCGGTCGGTGCGGTCGTTCCTCGACGAGCCGCGCAACGCCGCGCTGATCGACCGGCTGGCGGCCGCGGGCGTGCGGATGGAGGACGAAGCGACGCGGCGACGCCGCGCGCCGGCGTCCAGCCGCTGGCCGGCCAGACGTTTGTCATCACCGGCACGCTCGACGCCATGAGCCGCGAGGACGCCGCCGAGGCGGCTCGAGGCGCTGGGGGCCAAAGTCGCCGGCGTCGGTCAGCCGAAAAACCACGTGGGCTGATCGTCGGGCGCGACGCCGGGCACGCAAGCTCGAGAAGGCGCGCGCGCTCGGCGTGCCCGAGCTCGATGAGGCCGCATTTCTGGCCCTTATAATGAAGAAGTCCGGACTGACGTCGGCAGGCGGGCGCGTCGTCGGCACTCGACCGGCCGTCGTGAGCTTCCTGCTCGGGCTGGTGGTCGCGCGGCACGCGGCCGCCGCGGCCCGACCGACGCGCGTGCCCGTGCCGCGCTCGCGCACGGCGACGAGCTCGCCGCCGCTGGCTGCCGGCACGGCCGCCGCGGCCGCCGTCCGGCCGCCGCCTGCCGCCGGCGGCCCGCGTCGGACTTCGCGCGCGGTCGCCGCCGCGCGTCAACGCCGCCGTGGTCAACGTGGACGCCGCGTCGCGCGGCGGCGACGAGCCGCCGCGCGCGGCTCGCGCTGGCGCGCGACTCGGCGACGACCCGACGCGCCGCGCGAAGGCTCCGGCAGCGGCTTCATCATCGACCCGTCGGGCTTCATCCTCACGAACTATCACGTCATCGAGCGGCGCCGATCGCGTCACGGTCACGCTCGAGCGACGGCCGCATCTTCCGGGCCGACGTCGTCGGCGTCGATCCGGCGATCGACGTCGCGCTGCTGCAGATCCACGGCGCAGGATCCGCTGCCGGTCGCGCCGCTCGGCAACTCGGACACGCTTGCGCGTCGGCGAGTGGGTCTGCGCGATTGGCAATCCGCTCGGCTACGTGCACTCGGTGACGGTCGGCGTCGTCAGCTTTCTCGGCCGCAAGCTCTTCGATCAGAGCCTCGACGCGTACATCCAGACGGACGCCGCCATCAGCTTCGGCAACAGCGGCGGCCCGCTGATCAACGCGCGGGGCCAGGTCGTCGGCATCACGACGGCCATCAGCGCGCAGGCGGCGAACATCGGGTTCGCGATCCCGATCAGCCAGGTCGTGGCCGTGCTGCCGCAGCTGCGCGAGCACGGCCGCGTGGCGCGCGGCTACATCGGCGTCGGCCTGACCGACCGTGACGCCGGCGCTGCGGCGCGCGCTGCGGCTCGAGCCGCGACGCGGGCGCGCTCGTGCAGGACGTCTCGCCCGACACGCCGGCCGAGCGCGCCGGCCTGCGCGCCGTACGACGTCGATCGTCGGCGCCGACGGACGTCCGGTTCGACTCGGACGAGGATCTGATCCGCTACATCTCGAGCCGGCCAGCCCGGGCACGCTCGCCGCGCTCGACGTGTGGCGCGACGGCGAGCGACGCGCGTGATTCGCGTCAAGCTGACCGAGCGCCCGCTCGCCGAGTCGCGACGCGGCCGCGCACGGCGCGCGGCGACCGTGCGCCCGGTCGCGCAGCCGCGAGCAGGGCCGCTCGGCCTGACGCGTCCGCGAGCTCGACGCGGCGACGGCGACGCGGCAGCAGCATTCCCGACACGGTCGCAGGGCGTGCTCGTCGCCGACGTCGATCCGGCGGGCCCGGCGCGGCTCGCGCGGGTCCGCGCCGGGCCACGTCATCCTCGAGATCAACCGGCGGCGCGTGACGTCGCGTGGCAGAGTTTCGCGCGGTCGCTGGCGACGCTCGAAGCCCGGCGACGTCGCCGGCGCTGCTCGTCTACGACCAGCTCGCCGACCAGCGCGTGCTCGCCGCCATCGTCCCCGACTCCGAGCCATGAAAGCCCGGATCCTCGTCATCGACGACGAGCCCGCCATCCGCGACACGATGCGGATGATTCTCGAATACGACGGCCACGAAGTGCTCACGGCCGGGCTCGGGCCAGGAGGCGCTGGCGATGGCCGAGCGCGAGACGCCGGACCTCGTGTTTCTCGACATCAAGATGCCCGGCATCGACGGGCTCGAAGTGCTGAGCCGCCTGCGCGGCATGAACGAGACGCTGCCGGTCGTCATCGTCTCGGCGCACGGCACGGCGAGCACGGCGCTCGAAGCCGGCCGGCTCGGCGCGTTCCGCTTCATCGAGAAGCCGCTCTCGAAGGACTACGTGCTCGACGCGGTGCGCGAAGGCCTCGAGCTCGGCACGCTGCGGCGCGAGAACCGGCACGCTGCGGTCGGCGCTCGAGACGAGGCATCAGCTCGTCGGCGAGAGCGCCGTCGCTGCAAGCAGATCCTCGACCAGGTCCGCGCGCGGCGCCGACGCAACGCGACCGTGCTCATCCTGGGCGAGAGCGGCGTCGGCAAGGAGCTCGTCGCGCGGGCGATTCATCGCAGCAGCCTGCGCGCGCGCGAGCGGTTCGTGCAGGTCAACTGCGCGGCGATTCCCGAGGAGCTGATCGAGTCGGAGCTCTTCGGCCACGAGCGCGGCGCGTTCACGGGCGCCACCGAGAAGCAGATCGGCAAGTTCGAGATGGCCGATCGCGGGCACGATCTTCCTCGACGAAGTCGGCGACATGAGCGCCGAAGACGCAGGCCAAGGTGCTGCGCGTGCTGCAGGAAGGCGAAGTCGAGCGGCTCGGATCGTCGCGGACGATCAAGGTCGACGTCCGCGTCATCGCGGCGACGAACAAGGACCTCGAAGAGGAAATCGCCGAGGGCCGGTTCCGCGAGGATCTCTACTTCCGCCTGAGCGTCATTCCGATTTCCGTGCCGCCGCTCGCGCGAGCGGCTCGAGGACATCCCGGCGCTCGTGCAGCACTTCGTCGGCGCAGTTCAGCCGCGAGAACAACCGCCGGCTCGCGCGGTTCTCGCCCGGCGCGCTCGACGCGCTGCGCCAGGCGCGCTGGCGCGGCAACATCCGCGAGCTCCGCAACGTCGTCGAGCGGCTGCTCATCATGAGCGACCGCGACGTCATCGAGGCCGACGACGTCCGGCACGGTGGTCGAGGCCGCCGACGGCCGTCCGGCGCCAGCCGCGGCGCCGGCGCCGCCGGCCACGGCGCGCCGGCGAGCGCCCGGCGACGCTGCGCGAGTTCAAGGAGTGGTCCGAGCGCGCGTTTCTCGTCGAGAAGCTCCGCGAGCTCGGCTGGAACATCTCGAAGACCGCCGAGGTCATCGACACGCCGCGCAGCAATCTCTACAAGAAGCTCGAGCAGTACGGCATCAAGCAGGAAACGGACGGCTAGACGCACAGGCCGAGGCACGACGAGTCTGGACCGCGGCCTCGACACTTCGCCTTGAACTTCGGCCTGCTGCCTGCTAGGATCGAGCGTTCCGCCGCAGCGGGCCAGATGACCGCCGTCGCCGAAGCTCGCGCCGAGAGGCGTGAGCGAAGGCGAGGGAGGAAAGTCCGAACTCCAGCAGGGCAGTGCGCCGGGTAACTCCCGGTCGGGGCAACTCGAAGGACAGTGGCACAGAAAATATACCGCCCGGCCGCCCGGCTGACGGCGAGGAGTGGCGCGGTCGAGCCAGCGCGCATCACTCCGCTCACTGTGAGCCGGGAGGTCGGGGTAAGGGTGAAAAGGTGCGGTAAGAGCGCACCGCGTCTGCCGTAAGGCAGATGGCAGGCAAAACCCCGCACGGAGCAAGGCCAAATAGGGAGGCGCTCAGCACTGACGCACGTCGCGTGCGTCGGTGAGAGAGGACGGCCCGTCCGAAGCCTCCGGGTAGGTCGCTTGAGCCCGCCAGCAATGCCGGGCCTAGAGGAATGGTTGTCATCCGCCGAAGCTCGCCGAGCGCCGCAAGGCGCGAGCGGGCGAAGGCGGGAACAGAATTCGGCTTACGGCCGCGCTGCGGCGGAACACTTTCCTCTCGAGCCGAGGTACAGTATCGCGTTCGATCCCGTCGCGGCCTCGCATGCGCTCTGCGCGCGTTCTCAGTTCCCGATCGGCTCGTGATGCGTGGTGCGCACTCGCCTGCGCAGGCGCGCAGCGGCGCCGCAGCCGCGCCGCCGCCGCCCGAGCCAGCGCAGCCAGGACGCCGGCAGGCAGCGGGCGCGGCCGGGCGGCCGCGGCGGTGGCGGCGGACGAGGCGGCGGCGTGCCAGATCCAGCCCGGACAGGAGTGCCCGCCGGGCATGACCGATGGCGCGGCCGGCACCTGCCAGGCGCCCGAGTTCCCGGCGCCGAGCATCGTCGACTACCGGCCGCGCACGACGCTCGTCGACCGCGGAGCATCTGGTGCCGAAGGCGAAGTTTCCGGTCATCGACAGTCACAACCACACGACCGATCACGCGCCGCAGAACATCGACCAGATGCATCGAGGAGATGGACGCGCTCAACCTGCGCGTGCTCGTCAACCTCAGCGGCGGCATCCGATCCGGCGCAGCGTCAAGCAGAAGGTCGACTTCATCAGGAGCTCAGCAAGTACGCGGATCGGTTTCGCGTGTTCGCGAACGTCGAGCTGGAACGGCGCCGGCGGGCCGGGCTGGGCCGAGAAGGCGGTCGCCGATCTCGAAGCGTCGTCAAGAACGGCGCGATCGGCCTCGAAGATCGCGCAAGGGCCTCGGCCTCGACGCGAAAAGGCCGACGGATCGCGGCTCAAGGTCGACGACCCGGCGCTCGAAGCCGGTCTGGGATCTGCTGCGCGCGGCTCAACATTCCCGTCATCATCCACACGGCCGAGCCGCAGGAGTTCTTCTCGCCGCTCGACATGCACAACGAGCGCTGGCTCGAGCTGGCGCTGTTCGCCGATCGCCGCAACTACGAGCCGGGCAGCCCGACGTTCGAAGAGCTGATGGGCGAGCGCGACCGGATGTTCACGCGGCCAATCCGAAGACGCGTTACATCGGCGCGCACTTCGGCTGGTACGGCAACGACCTGGCGCGCGCCGCGAAGCAGCTCGACGAGCATGCCGAACCTCGTGCTCGAAGCTCGGCGCCGTGCTCTACGATTTCGGCCGCCAGCCGCGCGCCGCGCGCGAGTTCTTCGTCAAGTACCAGGACCGGATTCTCTTCGGCAAGGACTCGTTCGCAGCCGACGAGTTCCCGTACTACTGGCGCGTGTTCGAGACGAACGACGAGTACTTCGACTACTACCGCGACTACCACGCGTTCTGGAAGCTCTACGGCATGGATCTGCCGGACGACGTGCTGAAGAAGCTCTACTACCAGAACGCGCTGCGCGGTCACGCCGGGCCTGCCGCAGACGCGGCTGGCCGCGGTAAGGTCGAGCTCGAGCAGACGCGATGGCGCAGTATGCTCGTCACCGGCGGTGCCGGGTTCATCGGCTCGCACCTCGTCGAAGAGCTGCTCCGACGCGGCGAGTCGGTCCGCATCGCCGACGACTTTTCGACCGGCCGGCGCGAGAACGTCCCGGCCGCAGGGCAGTGCGAGCTCGTCGAAGGCGACCTCGCCGATCCCGGCGTCGCGCGAGCGGGCCGTCGCCGGCGTGCGACTTCGTCCTCCATCAGGCGGCCATTCCGTCCGTGCCGCGGTCGATCGCGGATCCGCTCGACGTCCCATCGCGCGAACGTCGAAGCGCACGCTGCAGCTGCTCGTCGCCGCGCGCGACGCCGGCGTCAAGCGCGCTCGTCTTCGCCGGCTCGTCGTCGGTCTACGGCAACACCGCCGTGCTGCCGAAGCGCGAGGACATGCGGCCGACGCCGCTGTCGCCGTACGCGCTGCAGAAGCTCATCGGCGAGCAGTACTGCCAGATGTTCACGAGGCTCTACGGCCTCGAGACGGTGACGACGCGCTACTTCAACGTGTTCGGGCCGCGGCAGCAGCCGGGCTCGCCGTACTCGGGCGTCATCTCGCTCTTCATCGAGGCGCTCGCCACCGGGACGGCCGCCGCTCATCCACGGCGACGGCAAGCAGACGCGCGACTTCACCTACGTCGGCGACGTCGTGACGGGCGTGCTGCGCTGCTGCGAGGCGCCGAACGTCGCGGGCGAAGTCATCAACGTCGCCGCCGGCGGCCGCATCTCGCTGCTCGAGCTCGTGCGCGGCCTGCAGATCATCCTGCAGAAGGACATCGCGCCGACCTTCGGGCCGACGCGCGAAGGCGACGTCCGCGACTCGCAGGCGGACATCCACAAGGCGCGCCAGCTGCTCGGCTTCGAGCCGTCCGTGTCGTTCGAAGAGGGGCTGCGCCGGACCGTCGGCTGGTACACGTCGTCATCCGGAGTGACCCGCGCGGGCGCGTAGCGGCGATCGCGGCGCGAATCATCGAATCCCGCGACAAGAACGGCACGTTCAAGAAGATCGAAGAGATCCTGAACGAGGCCCAAAGGGGAGACCACAATGCGCAGTCCAGTTTCCGTTCCGCAAATCCTCGTTCTTTTGGCCGCCCTCGCGGGACCGGCGACTGTGCTCCACGCCCAGGGCGGCGCCGGTAGAGCAGGCGGCGCGGCGCCTCCTAATCTGACCGCCGCCGAACCCATGGGCCCGGCGGAAAACCTGACCGCCTATCCGGTCCCGCCCGAGGGCTTCAATGTCGCGCGCGACAACATCCTGCATGGCGAGGTCAAGCTCGTCGAGTACGACTCCAAGACGCTGGGGATCCGCCGACCGCTGCGGGTCTACACGCCTCCCGGCTATTCGACCGCCCGCCGGTATCCGGTGCTCTATCTGCAGCACGGACTGGGTAATACCAGTACCGAATGGGTGCAACGGGCGCGGGCGCCGATCATCGCCGACAACCTGATCGCCGAAGGCAAGATGGTGCCGATGATTATCGTCTTCCCCAGCGGCAACGCCACGGCCACGCCGGCGGACGAAAAGCAGGGCGACCGCACTCAGGCCTCCTATGGGCAGCCCTACCATGACGACCTGCTGAAGGAAATCATCCCCTTCGTGGAGGCCACCTATCCCGTCGCTACCGACCGCGCCAACCGCGGCATCGCCGGCATGTCGATGGGATCGGGCCAGGCCTTGAACATCGGCCTCACCAACCTCGACACGTTCGACTGGATCGCCGTGGTGGCCCCGGCGCCGAACACCCGGCCGCCGGCCGAACTGCTCACCGATACGGCCGCGCTGAACCGCTTGAAGCTCTTCTGGCTGAGCGTGGGCAACAGGGATGCTCTGTATCGCGTCGCTCGAGGCGTTCACAATCTGGCGACGGAAAAGGGCGTGACGCACATCTGGCGCGTGGACACGAACGCCCACGACACCGCCGCCATGAGCAGCAACTTCTACCACTTTGCGCAGAAGCTGTTCAAATAGCTCATCGCTCCCGGCGTTTGCCGCGACCTTGCGGTAACGTCTTGGCTGAATCCTCCGGTCGGAGGCGTCAAGAGAATCGCCTTGATTGAAACACTCGTCGATCCGGCCACCGAAATGCCGTCAGGACTCCGTGGGAGATCGTGTCGATCCCGACGCTCTTCGGTCCGTAGGCCGGGCTGGGCCATCCCCTCTCGTCGAGCCTGGCGTTGTCCCAATGTCCGTAGACGACCGTTTCAGGGCCAGTGTACTTCTCCACGAAGTCCGACGTTCCCCAAACCATCGCCTGCCGAGGCTGAGCCTCGAGGGAAGCGACGTTCGGATCGAGACCACCATGGACGAAGACGGCACCCGCTGTTCTATGGAACAGACGCAATTGGCCGAAGAAGTCGAGGTGATTTTCGGGGACCGTCCGAAAGAACTCCTCGTACGGCAACGTGACGGCGTCCAGGACCAACCGCGGCCCGGCGGCTTCCGCCGCGGATCGCAAGAGCTCAGCGGCCTGCGTCGAGTAACTGGCGACTGTGGAGAGTCCCTCCATGCCAATCAGCCAGGAATGGCGGCGCGGATCGCGAAGCGTCCGAAGTAGCCAGTCTTCATGATTGCCGACGAGCGTCACCAGTTCGCCGGGCATCCTGTCCCTGAAGCTCAAGATGCTGTCGATGCAGCCCTTCGTGTCGGGTCCACGGTCGACATAGTCGCCCAGAAACACCACCGTGTCCCCGCGTTGCAATTCAGGAAGGAGCTTGCCGAGCAGATCGTCGAGCGCGGCTCGATTCCCGTGCACGTCACCGATGGCGATTGTCGCGCCCATTCCGCGTTAAACCCTGCCATCTTAGTCCGCACCAACGCGCCGGCCGTCCTTTAGAATCGCAACACAGCCATGAAGACCGGGCTCGCCTCTGAGAGACCCTGGGCCGCCATCGCCATTGCGGTGGCCATCCTGCTGGCGCCCGCCGCCGCCCGGTCGCGGACCGCGGCGCGCGAGCTGCCCGCCAGCCTCACCAACGCCGAGTTCGCCAGGCTCATGGCGGACTTCAGCGAACCCGGCGGAGCATTTCACTCCGACAACTTCACGTCGAACGAACCGCAGCTCGTGGCAGTCGCGAAGCTCCTGAGCAGCCGTCCGGCCGGCGGCGTGTACATCGGCGTCGGTCCCGAGCAGAACTTCACGTTGATCGCCGCCTCGCGCCCGCGGCTGGCGTTCGTGCTCGACATCCGTCGGCAGGCGATCGTGCAGCATCTGCTGTTCAAGGCGCCTGTTCGAGCTGTCGGAGGATCGCATCGACTTTCTCGGCCGGCTGTTCTCGCGTGCGAGGCCGGACGGGCTGTCGCGCTCCACGCCGCTCGCCGCGATCTGGGACGCGATCAAAGCGGCGCCCCCGGACGCGGCGTTGTATCGCGCGCGGCGAGCCGACGTCGAGGCGCACCTGCGTGATGCGCGAGGGCTGATCCTTTCGGCGGCCGATCTTGCCCACCTCGACTACGTCTTCAAGGCCTTCTTCGAGCTCGGACCCGGCATCAACTACGGCGGTTACCAGCAAGGCTTGTCGACGAGCAACGTGGACTTCGCCCGACTGAGCCTCGCCGCCGATGCCGACGGCGTGTTGCGCAGCTTCCTCGGATCCGACGACAGCTTCCAGCTGATTCGCGAGATGCACCGTCGCAACCTCATCGTGCCCATCGAAGGCGATTTCGCGGGACCGAAGGCGCTCCGGGCCATTGGCGAGTACGTCCGGTCGCACGACGCGCGGGTCGAGACGTTCTACATCTCGAACGTCGAGCAGTACCTGTTCGGCCAGACGGTCGCACGCCAGACCGATCGGAACGGCGGCTACAGAGCGTTCTACGAGAACGCGGCCACGCTGCCGGTCAACGACAACAGCGTCTTCGTGCGCGCGCTGAATCTGGCGTCGCCGGCGCCGCTCTGCCCGATGTCGATGTTCCTCGAGGCGGCGCTGTCCAGACCGATCACGTCGGTCGCGGACGCGCGCAGCTGTGCGGGCACGACCACCGAACCGATCGGCCCGACGTCGCAGCCGGCCGCGCTGAGCCGCGCGCGCGCCACCGAGGCGTTCACCACGCGCGTGCGGACCGGAAACGACGTCACGTGGCTCGAACAGATGGCGGCGTCCGAAGAGTTTCTGCGCCGCGAATGGATGAACGCCGTCGGCACCGATCAGGTGTCGGCGAACCTCCGCATGGACGCGTACGTCCGGCTCGGCGCGATCGGCACGCCGGACAGCCTCGCGGCGGTCCGACGAATCGACGCCGAGCTGCGCCGGCAATCGATCCTCGCGGAACCGTCTTTGACGGGATGGGTCTGGCCCATGCCCGGCCCGGGATCGGGCGGAGGCCGGATGGTGGCCCTCAACGCCGTCAAGGCCGGCGATCGCGAGTACGCCGTCGTCGTGAGCGAGATCGACGGTCCCTTCGCGCCCTTCGTGCTGACCCGCACCCGCAGTGACGCGCGCTGGCAACGCCCCCGTCTCGTCGGCGCGCCAATTCCCAACGCGTCGTCATTCGATCCGGTGGTGACCATCGACGGAGACGCACTGGCGATTGGCTTCCAGCGAAGGCCCGCGGCGTCGGACATGGTGCCGGTACCGCCTCCGCTGCGTGTGCCGCTCGCGGCCATCGAGCAGGACACCGACGGCGATGGTTGGACCGACATCGAAGAACGCGCGCTCGGCCTTCGGCCGGATCTCGAGGACACCGATGGCGACGGGATCTCCGATCGCCTGGACGCCACCCCGCTGCACAAACCCGCCCCGGGCGAAGAGCGCGACGAGGACGCGCAGATCATCCGTCGCGCGTGGTTTGCCGCGTACGCGCATGACTGGATCGCGCTACGCGATCTTCGTGCCGCCGGGCCATCGCGCCGTGCAGCTCTACGGACTCGCCGGTCCCGTGCTGTTCGATATGGCGCTGCCCCCGCGCACGGGCTGCGGCCGCGGCGCGCGTCCCGGTGTCGCCTGCCCGCCGGTCGTCGGCGGCGCCCAGGTGAGTTGGACGTTGACCAGGCCAGGCCCGACGGAGGCCGTGATGACCTTCAGCACGGTCGTCGGACTCAACTATCGAAGCACGGCCCGGGCGACGCTGAAGAAGATCGGCGACGACTGGGTCGTGGTCGAATGTCGCGTCGTCGGCATGAACTGAGCGGCAGGACCGATCTCTCCAGGCCCCGTCCCCACCCCTCCAGGAGCGGGGAGTCTGTGTTCCCGTGAGAGGACACCCCCAACAAATTCGGCCAGATTTTGACCGTCTTGGCTTGGCGTCCGCCTTGCACAACTGACGGGTATGACCTCTCAACACCAACCGTCAACGTTACTGGTTGCCATTCTCGCCAGCGTCACGCTTGCTGGATCTGGAGCGGCGCAGACGACCATTGCGCCGCCGAAGAACAGCTATTCGCCTCGACAGGATGTGGAGTTGGGGCGTCAGGCGGCCGGCGAAGTGCGTCAGCAGCTTCCTCTGCTGAACGATGAGCGCACGGAGAACTATGTCGAGGACATCGGGCAGCGCCTGATCGCGCACATCCCGGCGAATCTCCGCCAACCGGCATTCCGCTATTCCTTCGACGTCGTCAATCTGCGGGACATCAATGCGTTTGCGCTTCCAGGCGGTCCCATGTTTCTCAATCGCGGGATGCTGCAGGCGGCGGGATCCGAAGGAGAAGTTGCCGGCGTCATGGCTCATGAGTTGAGCCACGTCATCCTGCGGCACGGCACGGCACAAGCCTCGAAGGGTCAGAAGTTCCAGATCGGCGCGGTCGCCGGCCAAATCCTCGGCGCCATCGTTGGTGGCCGCACCGGCAGCGTGATCGCTCAAGGGTCGCAGATCGGTCTCGGCACCTACTTCCTCAAGTACGGTCGCGAATACGAACGGCAGGCGGATCTCCTGGGCGCGCAGATCATGGCGCGCGCTGGCTACGACCCGCGGCAGATGGCGCGCATGTTCGAAACGATCGAGCGACAGGGAGGCGGCCGAGGACCAGAGTGGTTGAGCGACCACCCGAATCCCGGCAACCGCGTGGAGGCGATCAACCGCGAGGCAGAGTCGCTGCGCGTTGGACGCTCCATGGCATCGAACGGCGACTTCCAGGCGATTCGCTCACGTCTCAACCGGATGCCCGTGGCGCCGACGACGCGGGAAGTCGCCTCAGGCCAGGCGCAGAATCGCAGATGACTGGCGGGGACGAGCGGCCGCAACCTGCGTGTCGTGATCGTGATCCCATGCTCTGCAGCGAACGCGCCGCACTCGGCGAGCGACACGCCGATTTGCAGCAGCGCCTTCTCTGCCTTCTGTGGTCAGAAAGATGTTCTCAGGCTTGAGGTCCCGGTGCGCGATGCCCTTGGCGTGGGCTGCGGAGATTCCGTTCGCAATCTGGGTCGCGACTTCCAGCACCTTGCGTACCGGCAAACCCGATCGTCCGGCTGCCGTGAGTCGTGCTCGAAGTGTCTCGTCCTTGAGCAGCTCCATGACGACGAAATGCGTGGAGCCTTCGGCGCCGACGTCGTGGACGACGACGATATTCGGGTGAGAGAGCGCGTCAATGGCTCGCGCCTCGCGTTCGAAGCGTGCCAGCGCGTCGGTATCGGTCACCAGGCGCTCAGCCAGCACCTTGATCGCGACCTCACGGCCGAGCCGCTGATCCTCCGCGACGTAGACCTCGCCCATTCCGCCCGCGCCCAGCGGAGCCACGATCTCGTACGGCCCGAGAGGCGTGCCGGCAGTGAGCAGCATAGGCGCTATGGATTCTAGTCCACGCCTCGCCGCGCGATCTCGCTGATTGCCCGCACCAGCGTGTCGAGCTCCTTGGGCAGAATGAACACGTGCGGTGTCACGCGCACACCGTGCACGCCCGCGGCGGCGCTGTCGACGGCGTTCGTCCAGATCCGGTACTTGTCGAGCAGCGTTTTCGCCAGGTCCGCCGGCGCCACGCCCTGCACGCCCACGTTGGCGATCGCGCACGTCCGGGCCGGATCCGACGGCGTGTTCATGATCACGTTCGGAAGCTTCCGCGACCTTGTCGGTCCAGTACGGTCTGCAGGTAGCGCAGGCGCGCTTCCTTGCGCCGGATGCCGATCATCTCGTGGAACGCGATGGCGTCCGCGATCGCGAGATCGGTGTGCACCGGATGCGTGCCGGTGTGATTCAGCTTCATGATGTCGGCGTCGTCGGTCATCCGCCAGTCGCCGTAGATCGGCCACAACGCGGGGATCTTCTCGCGGCGGACGTACAGGATGCCCGTGCCGAGCGGGCAACCGAGCCACTTGTGCAGCGACGCGGCGTAGTAGTCGCAGCCGAGGTCCGGAATCCTGAAATCGAAATGCGCGAACGCATGAGCGCCGTCGACGAGCACGTCCACGCCGCGCGCGTGCGCCATGTCCGCGATCTTGCGCACCGGCAGGATCTGACCGGTGACGTTGATCATGTGCGAGAGCATCAGCAGGCGCGTGCGCGGGGTGATCGCCCCCGCATAGAGCCGCACGATCTCGTCGTCGGTCTTCGGGTCCACGGGCACGCTGACGAGCCGGTTCACCATGCCGTAGCGGCGCGCCATCAGCCTGAACTGGGCGATCATGTGCCCGTAGTCCTGCTCGGCCATCACCGCTTCGTCGCCGGCCTTCCAATCGATGCCCGAGACGACGGTCGCGATCGACTCGGTGGTATTGCGGGTGATGCAGAGCTCCCCCGGCTGGCAGCCGGCGATCGCGGCGAGCCGATCGCGCGCCGCGGCTTTGTCCGGAACCTGCGTCGTGCGCAGGTAGTAGGAGCCCTGATAGTTGATCTCGCGCACCTTGCGGATGAAGGCTTCCAGGACCGGCGTGGCCTGGATGCTGTAGTACCCGCTCTCGAGGTTGATGTAATCGGGCTTGAGCCGGTACTTCGCGCGAATCGCGTTCCAGAACGCCTCGTCGCTGGCGAGCTCGTCGGCCGGGACGTCCGCGAATCGCGCCCAGACCGACTCGCCCAGCAGGAGGCCGAGCCCTGCGCCCGCCGAGGTGCGGAGGAACTCGCGCTTGTTCATGGCGAACGCGTTATCGGCCGCCGATCTTGCTCACGTCGATCGCCCACACGCCGCGGCCGTGCGTCGCCGATGACGAGCATCCGATCGCGCGGGTGCACGATGAAGTCCATGACGTTGACCGACGGCAGATTGCCGCCGAGCACGTCCCACCGCGCGCCGCCGTTCGTCGTCACGTACACGCCGAAGTCGTTGGCCGCGTAGAGCACGTTCGCGTTCACCGGGTCCTCGCGAATCATGTTGATCGGCCCGCCCGGCAGATTTCCGGCGATGCTGCGGAACGTCTTGCCGTAGTCGGTGGACTTGTAGACCCGCGGGGCGAAGTCCTCGTCATAGCGTCCCTGCTGCGCGACGTAGACCGTCGCCTCGTCGTGCTGCGACGCCACCACCGTCGCGATCCACTGTCTCTTCGGCAGGCCGCCGTCAATTCCCGGAACTCCTTGCCGTCGTCCACCGATGCGTACAGGCGCCCGTCGTCGGTGCCGGTATAGATGAGCCCCTTCTTCTTCGGCGACTCGGAGATCGTGATGACGAGCTGGTGCGGGATGTCGCCGAGCTTGGTCTTGTCACCGTAGCTCAGGTCGCCCGTCAGCCGTTCCCACGTGGTGCCGCGATCGCGCGAGCGGTAGAGATACTGCGTGCCGAAGTAGACCGTGTCGGGATCGTGCGGCGAGAGGTGGATCGGCGCCAGGACCTGCATGCGCAGCGGATCCTCGCCCTGCGCGATCGTGGGGCGAATGTTCGTGTCGCGTTGCGGCCCGGGCGGCGCGGGCGGCGGTGGCTGCGTGACTGCGCCGGCTGCCCCGGCTGCGCCGCCGCGTCCCGCCGCGCCACCGCCGCCGCCGCGCGGCGCGGCGGCAATGCTGTAGTCCGTGCGCGTCAGCTTGCCGGAGTACAGGATGTTCGGGTTCCTCGGATCGACCGCGTGCTGGGTGTACTCGCCGCCGGGCGCGCTTTCCCACGGAATGGCTTTCAAGTTCTCGCGGCCGCCGCTGATATCGATCGCGGCGCGATAGCTGCCGTGATCCTGCACCGATGCGTACACGCGGAACGGCGTGTCCATGTCATAGTGTCGTGCTGAAGACCGTCTACCGTCGGCAGATCGGCGCGGCGCCACGTCTGGCCGCCATCGGTCGAGGTGCGGAAGCCGCTGTCGTTGCCGAGCACGAGGAAGTGCGGGTTCTTCGGATCGATCCACATCCCGTGGTTGTCGCCGCCGGCGCCGCCGCGTCCACCGCCAGCGCCGCGCGGAGCGCGCAGGCGGGCGGCGCACCGGGCCGCGGCGGCCGATGCGGCCGAACGTCTTGCCGCCGTCGCGCGAGACGCTGACGCCGAGGGCCAGCGTGTAGATCGTGTTCTCGTCAGTCGGATCGACGCGGATGTTGCCGAAGACCCACGCGTACGTGTTCGACATCGCCTTTCACGAACGCGCGCTGCTCGTCGGTCTGGCCGCTGACCAGCGTCCAGCTCGCGCCCTTGTCGTTCGATCGATAGACCTCAGTTGCCCTTGATCGGACATCTTGCGGCGCTGCCGCCGGGATTCCCGCCGCGTCCGCCGCCCGCCGCTGCCTCCGTGATCGCAGTCGTAGTTGTCGATGAAGCCGTACACGACGTTGGGATTCGACGCCGCGACGGCCAGGCCGATGCGGCCCAGCACGTTCGATGGCGGCAGACCCTTGGTCAGCCGCGTTCCACGTCTTGCCCGCGTCGGTGGTCTTGAAGATGCCGCCCTCGCTGAAGCCGGGCTCGACGCGCGGGTCGTTCCACTTGCGCCGCTGCCGCTGCCACGCCGCCGGCGTAGAGCGTGTTCGGATCCTTCGGATCCATCGCGAGATCGTTGACGCCGGTCTTCGGGCTGATCTTCAGCGAGTGCGTCCACGTCTTGCCGCCGTCGGTCGTCTTGTAGACGCCGCGCATCTCGTTCTCCACCCACTCCTGGCCCGCGGACGCGACGTAGACGATGTTCGGATTGGTCGGATGGATGACGATGCGGCCGATCGTGCCCGTGTCGGTCAGCCCCATGTGCTGAAACGTCTTCGCGTTGTCGGTGGACTTGTACACGCCGACGCCCGTGTACGAGCTGCGGAAGATGTTCGACTCGCCGGTGCCCACCCAGACGATGTCGGGGTTGGACGGCGCGACGGCCAGCGCGCCGACGGCCGTCGAGGCCTCCTTGTCGAAGACCGGCTGCCACGTCTGGCCGAGATCGTCCGATGCCCACACGCCGCCGCAGCAGCTGCCGGCGTAGAGCCGGCGCGAGGAGCCGCGATCGGCGACCGCGACATCGGCGATGCGGCCGCTGATGTTGGTCGGCCCGACGAACGACCAGTTCATGGCGCGGTACGGCGACGACTGCGCCATCGCCTTGTGCGCGTCCCAGGCCTTTCAGATGCGCGGTGTGATCGCCGTCCGGCGGCGCCTGCGCGCCGGTGGTCGAAAGGCCCAGCAGCAACGCGGCCGCGGGCAGCGCGACGAGCGCAACGCGGAGCGAGGCTCGGTTAGTCATCGGGTGGACCCTCCGGGTGTGCGCCGATGGTACATCAGCTCAAGTGCGGGATGGTTGGACGTTGACCAGGCCAGTTCCGCCTACTTCACGCTCTACCTGGCATGGGTTGTGGTTACCCCGCAGACAGGCGGAGATATTTTTCTGAGACCCACCCGGCCGTGCACGGGCCCTGATATGGCTTTGGCTTCGGCCCAGCGTCGCTGAGGCCACAGTCGCCGCGGCCCTCGCCAGTCCGGTGCACGACAATGCCGACCCAGCCCTTGCCACTGCGCTGGCAGACCGACACGCTCTGCCCGCGGGGCAAACGCGTGATGATCGCGTGGCTCGTTCCCGGACCTGAGCGCAGGTTGAGCGTGCTCCCCAGGCGAGCCGAGACAACGGCGGTGCCCCAACAGCCTTCCGAACGCTCTTCACCGCCAATCAACACAGGCACGCTGGGTCGGGACTGCCCAGCGGCTGGGGAACCGTGCAGGTACAAAGCAAGTGTGGCTGCAGCCGCGCACCGAATACGCAACGGACACCCCCTCACACATTGTTCCGCAGCACGGCGAACACGTTGTTCTCTGCCTTCAGGAACCCGTCAGCGTTGAGAGCGTAGGTCTTGAACCCCACGGTGTGAACGACATTGCCGCCAAGGGCACGCACCGATCCCGGCGTGACTTCTACAACGACATCACAGTGGCTGAAGAACGCGTCCGAGCTGCGAGCATCGTCGAACGTCCGCTTGGAGACGCGCCACTGACAGACCAGGTCCCCTAAGCCGACGCGATGCTCGTGCAACCTGAAGCCCCAGAACGGCGACGGGGTGCCCGCCTCGCACTTCTTTATGGAGTCGTGGATGTACCGGGAATGTGAAGCCGCGAACCTGAATTCGCCGTATTCGTCTCCGGCTCGGCGAACGATCCAGGAAATGAACGCTGCAGACCAGGGTTGATCGCGATCGCGACCGTCGAGGTTCTCTCCAATCGCCTGCCACATTTCACCAACGTGCTTGAAGAACGGGTCAATATGTTCCTGGCCCATTCCCCGGTCAAACCTGATCCATTCTGCAACCGCTGCTGAAATCAGCCGTTCCTTGGCCGCGCTCGCCGGATCCCGGAGCAGATTGGCGGCCACGAAACCCCGGCGCGCGACGCCGTCAACTGTTGCCTCGACGTCGACCCACCCCTCGGTTCCGGACGGGCCGATGACCGTCACCGCCTGCCCTTTGACGAGCACGGCGAGAACGTTGCCCTCCTGGACCTTCGGCTCCTGACGCAGATTGAGAGCGTCGCTTCGGACATGTTTCGTCGCCATTCCGATCCTCCCGTCGATTGAGGCGGGGCAGTGCGGGCGCGCGGGAGCAGGCAGGCCGAGGAGCCAGCAAGAGACTAGCCGATTCCGTGAGGGCGTGTCACTTGTGACTTCCTCTCACAACGCGAGACACACCGAGGAGTGCACTTGCTGGCGATGTAGCGTTCAGTCAGAATGCGCGTGCTCCCGAACCCCAGCACGCGATCCTGAACGTGGGAGGAGCAATGCCGAAAACTCTGAAGAACGACGCGGTCAGGCGGTTGCGGGTGGTCGTCTTCGCACTCGCCCTCGCGGGCATATTCGCCACGCCTGTTGCGATGCAGCCCGCGGGAGACCAGCGGGATATTGGTGCGCTCGCGGGGCTCAGCTCCAGTCCGATTCGTGTCGTCGTGATTGGCGACTTCGGTGAAGAGACATCCAGGCCGAGAGAAGGCGCCAAAGCCGTGTTCGACGCGATCAGGTCGAGGCATCAGCGCGTGGGGGAGGCCTACGATTTCGGAATCACCGTCGGCGACAACTTCTATCCAAGCGGCGTGCGGTCGCGTCAAGAACTCGATGAGCGGTGGAAGGCGTCGGGATATGCGTCGCTGAACATACGGTTCTACGCGACGCTCGGCAATCACGACTACCGCGGGAACGCTGACGCGCAGGTCGTCAGCAATGGATCGACCTGGAATCTGCCGTTCCCCTACTACACCTTTGCGGCGGGCCAGGCCAGGTTTTTCGCGCTGGACACCGACGAAGACACCTCGGAGACCATGAATCCATTCCTCCTGTTCGGGTTGATCAAGCGGTCGTGGTCAAAGGCACAACGTGATTGGGTGGCCAGCGCTCTGACGACGCACGCGGCGGCCACGTGGAAGATCGTCTATGGCCATCATCCTGTTTACTCGGATGGCGGGCACGGGAACACCGGGCGGCTTCGCAAGGAAGGCGGGCTGCTGGACATCATGCGAGAACGAAAGGTCGATCTCTACATTGCCGGCCACGACCACGACCTCCAGTACCACGCGCCGGAGGGGGACAAGGGTATCCAGTTCATTGTGGCCGGCGGGAGCGGACGTGAGCTGCGACCGATTACGAAGAAGGACGCCATCTTCGCGGCGAGCGCCTTCGGCTTCGCCGAGCTCGTCATCGACGCGAAGACGCTCACCTTCAGGATCCTGGGACGGGACGGAAAGCCCCTCCACGAGCCAAAGCCGCTGGAAAAGTGGGGAGCGACGCACCCCGGCCAGGGCAACTGACGAAAGAGCCCGCTCATGTCATGATCTGGGATTGAACGGGTGGGCTCCCTTGCGCCGTGACGTTCGCCGTCCACAGCGGACCACAGGAGGAGCGCTATGGCTTCCTCGTTAGTAAAGCTCGAGACCATCAACAACATCGCACCAGGCCAGTCAGTCACCAGGCATTGGAACAACGCCACGCCCGCCAACGCAGTTTGGCACGTTCAGGCGATCCCATTGGAGTCGAGTTTCACCAGCGCGGATCCGATCGCACAGAGCGTGGAAGCAGAAGTCACCAGAGTCTGGCGTAAGCTGAACCGAACCAAAGGTCCCATCGAGTTTCCCGAGGTCCACAACTACGAGCATGAGATCTGGTACGTGATCAAGAACGTTGGTAGTAGAGAGGTGGATGTCGCCGTATACGCATCCATCATCTCGTGAAGACTGAACGGCGCCATCGCGCCCACGCCGTATAACGCCGGTCACCCGTCCGGCCCGTGCGCCACCTGGTCGCGGGGCGCGCGACGCCAACTTCAGGTTAGGTGCAAGTCTCGTGAGTCTCGCGAGTGGTGTAGCATGTCCCTCTTTCGAACAGAGGTGCCCCATGCTTCGTCCCCGCGCGCTCGTTCCGCTCCTCGTCGTGGTCGGCGTGCTCGTCCTGGCCGTTGTGCCAGGCGCCATCACCAATGGGACTCCGGATGGCAACAACCACCCGTATGTCGGACTGCTGGTGTTCGATGACGCGCTCGGGCCCGCGTGGCTGTGCTCCGGCTCGCTGATTTCGTCAACCGTCGTGCTGACGGCCGCGCACTGCACGGACGGTGCCGTCGCCGCGCGCGCGTGGTTCCAGGAAGACCCGCTGACCGCCGATCCGGCATGGCCCCTCGGCGGAGGCCTCTCGACCGAGGGCACGCCGCACACCAATCCGTCCTTCAACCTCAACAGTCCGTACGGCGGCGGCAACGGCCTCCCGGGTTTTACGTACCGCGACATCGGTGTGGTCGTGCTCGACGCGCCCGTGGCGATGGGCGCCTTTGCGATGCTGCCCGCAGCAGGGCTCGTGGACACGCTGCGCAACAAGACGGACGTGGAGTTCGTGGGGTACGGCGTCGAGTCCCAGGCGCAGATTCCCGGGAACCAGCTCCCGCAGCCGCCGCCCTTCTTTCGGTGGACCGGATCGACCAGGCGCCTCTACGCGCCGAGCCAGCTCGTCTCCGGCAACTTCGTCCACTCGCCGGACTACATGCGGCTGGCGCTGAACGCGTCCCGCGGATCCGGCGGCCTGTGCTTCGGCGATTCAGGCGGTCCCGATCTGCTGGCCGGCACGCGCATCGTCCTGGCTGTGAACTCCTACGTGACCAATTTGAACTGCTCGGGCAACGGCTACTCGGCGAGAGTGGACGTGCCGGACGTGCTCGCCTGGATTCGCGGGTTCACGAACTGAACCTGGCTCACCGGCGCTTGGAATCTCCTGCTTGCGGCGGGTAATCGACCAGAAACATGTACGCGGCCGCCACTTCGCAGCTCCGACGGCTGACGGCTCGGCGTTGTATTTCGGGAACTACCTCATCAATACCAACGGCACCGTGGACTACGAGTTCCGCCGGGCGCAGCCAGAGAGCAATCCGGCGTCGGACCTGCTGGCTCGCGTGGCCGGGTCGCGGGCACCGGTCAGCCGCAGGTTCCTCATTCCAGTCTTGTCGCCGGACGGCCAGTGGCTGACCATGCCCCTGTCGGATGGCACGACCAGCAACATCTGGGTGCTGCCGACCAATGGCAAGCCGATGCGGCCGCTCACCGACTTCGGCGAGCGCTCCGTCGTGATCGGCCGACGCGTCTCGTGGTCGCGCGACTCCAGGTACCTCTACGCCGCCGTCGCGGAAGCCGACGCAGACATCGTCCTGCTGAACGGCCTGCTCAACGCCCCAGGTTCAACCACACGCTGATCATCGCGCGGCGAGGAGTCGGATCGCGCCGACTGAACGTCTCAGGACGCGAAGCACTCCTCCAGCAGTTGCTGCGCGACGCGCAACCGGTAGCGCGCCGTCGATCGCAGGTCGTCGATCGGCTGGATGTCGAGCGCGAGCGCCTGCTGGGCGGCACCGAGTGCCGTGCGATCGAGCGCGCGGCCGCGCAGCGCGTTCTCCGCGTGCAGGCAGCGCACGACCGCCGGCGCCACGCTGTTGGCGGCAATCCGGATATCGCGCACGACCTCGCTGTCCCGGTCGCGTTCGGCGACGACGGCGAGACAGACTTTGGAGATGGCCTGCGCGCGCCGGGTGCCGACCTTTCTGTAGTACTGCCGCCATGGCGCCGGCCGCCGCGGCAGATGCACGCGCGCGATGAGCTCGCCGGGCGCGAGATCCATCGTCTTGTACCCGCGATGAAACTGGTCGTAGATCACGCGTCGCGTGCCGGCGAGCGAGACGAGCTCGAGCTCCGCGCGGTACACGAGCAGCGCCGGTGGTGTGTCAGCGGCGGGTGAGGCGTTCGCGATGTTTCCACCGATCGTGCCTCTGTTCTGCGTCGCCACCCCGCCGGTCTCGGCGGCGGCGCGGCAGAGGAGCGGAAACGCCTTCTGCAGCATCGCGCTCTGCATGACCTCGGTGTACGTCGTGAGCGCGCCGAGCGTGACCCAGTCGCTCTGTTCCGTGATGCCGCGGAGCTCCGGCAGCTTCCACAATCCCAGGTAGCGCGCTTCCGGAAGCTTGCCGGCTTCGAGCAGCACCATGAGGTCGGTGCCCCCGGCAAACGGACGCCAGGCCCCCGCGCCGGAGAGCAGCGACAGCGCTTCCTCCAACGTGTCAGGCGCGCGGAGATCGTAGGCGGGGAGAAACGCTCTCACGAGGAACCACCCGTAAAGGCAGAAGGCAGAAGGCACAAGGCAGAAGTCCGGAACGTACTGACGTTCGCCATCGGTTTTTCAAGAAGATCAATGGCCATCGCTAGTTCGTTCCTCACTTCTGCCTTCTGCCTTTTGCCTTCTGCCTTGTTTCCGCCGCGCGCGCGACCGCTTCGAAAATCCTCATGTAGCCCGTGCAGCGGCAGAGATTGCCGGCAAGACCTGTCCGAATGTCGGCGTCCGTCGGGTTGGGATGGCGCTCGAGCAGACTCATGGCCGCGAGCACCATGCCAGGCGTGCAGATGCCGCATTGCGCGCCGCCGTGCTCGATGAACGCCTGCTGGACGGTATGCAGTTGATGTTCGTCCAGCGCCACGCCTTCGATTGTCGTCACCGAACAGCCGTCTGCCTGCAGCACCGGCATCAGGCAACTGTTGGCGAGCTCGCCATCGACCAGCACCGAACACGCGCCGCACTCGCCCTCGCCGCAGCCCTCCTTCGTGCCGGTCAGGTGCAGCTCGTGACGGAGGACGTCGAGCAGCCGTGCCATCGGATGCACCCGCGCGGTGACCTCGTGGCCGTTCACGATCAGCCGGACGTCGACGGCGGGTGTCTCAGACATGGACGTTCTGCCGCTCGATCGCGTCCATCAGGACTTCCGGGGTCATCGGAAGGCGAGTGAGGCTCACGCCCACGGCGTGCTCGATCGCGTTGGCGATCGCGGGCGCGACGCCGTCCATGGGCAGCTCGCCGATACCCTTCGCCCCGAACGGTCCGTGCGCGTACGGCCGCTCCTCGAAGAACACGCGAATCGGCGGCAGGTCCATCGACGTCGGCATGATGTAGTTCGTCATCTGCGCGTTGGCCATCCGTCCGTCGCGCCAGACGACGTCCTCGTACAGCGCGAAGCCGATCGCCTGCGCGATGCCGCCCTCAATCTGACCGGCGGCCAGCACGGGGTGAATCACGCGGCCGACTTCCTGGACCGCGACGAAATCATCCACGCGCGTCTCCCACGTCGTCGTATCGACGCTGACTTCGGCCACGTAGACCGCCCACGCGTACGCGCCGTACGCATCGCCTTCGTACTTCTCGTCGTCCCAGTGGATACCGGGCGGCGGTTGGTACTGGCTGCTCGCGCGGAGCGGTCCGCGCGTGCCGGCGTGCTGACGGCACGCCTCGCCGAACGCGGCCGCCGTGTACGGCTCGGACAGCAGCACGGCGTCGATCAGTGTCTGCTTCAGTGAGAGCGCCGCACGTTCGACGAGCCGGCCGACGACCATCGCCGTGCGCGACGCGACCGTCGGCCCGCTGTTGGGCACGGCCGCCGTGTCCGGCTGCGCGATCTCGACGTCGTCATACTCGATCCCCAGCGCGTCGGCGACGATCTGCGCGAAGATCGTGTTCGTGCCCTGACCGATTTCAGTGCTCGCCGCCAGCACGCGCACCCGGCCCTCCGGCGTCGCTTCGATCTCCACGACCGACGCGAGGTGGTCCTCGCCCGATCCGGTGAAACCGGCGCCGTGCATGAACGACGCGAAGCCGATGCCCTTCTTGATGCGGCCCTGCGCGTTGGCTTCGGCGAATCGCGCGCGCTTGACGTGGTAGTCCGAGAGCTCGAGCGCGCGATCGAGCAGCGTGTCCATCTCGACCGGATCGCGCATGACCTGACCGACCGCGCTCGTCTGACCCTGCGCAATGAAATTGCGGCGGCGAAGTTCGTCAGGCGCGATGCCGATCGCCTCGAGCGACGACGTCCATGTGCCGTTCGAGCGCAAAGAGGCTCTGCGGCGCGCCGAAGCCGCGAAACGCGCCGTGCGGCGGCGTCGACGTGGCGACGACGCGCCCGCGCACGCGCACGTTGGGGCAGACATACGGACCCACGGCATGGAGCGTGCCGCGCGACAGCACCACGGGCGAGAGCGTGCAGTACGCGCCGCCGTCGAGGACGAAATCGATGTCCATCGCCACGATGCGACCGTCACGATCGACGCCGGTCCGGTGACGCGTTCGTGACGGGTGGCGCTTCGTGGTCGCGACCATGTCCTCGGCGCGGTCGTAGACGAGCTTCACCGGCCGGCCCGACTTCCACGCGAGCAGCGCGGCATGCGCGGCGATGTGCGAGGGGTACTCTTCCTTGCCGCCGAACCCGCCGCCCGTCTCCATCTGGACGACACGCACGTGATGGCTCGGGAGGCCGAAGAGCGTCGCGAGCGCCTTGTGCACGTAGTACGGACACTGCAACGAGCCCCAGACGGTGATGCCGGCATCGGCACTCGCGCTCGCGATGAAGCCCTGCGGCTCGATGTAGAGCTGTTCCTGCGCGCCCGTCTCGTACTCGCCGGAGACGACGCGATGGGCGTCACCGCAGCGCCGTCTCCACGTCGCCGCGCTGCACGAGATAGGACTTGAAGATGTTGTCGTCGCCCCAGATCACCGTTCGCGCCGCGAGCGCGTCGTCGATCGTGTGCACCGACGGGAGCGGTTCGATCTCAATCGCAACGGAGCGGCGGGCGTGCTCGACCATCCCCTTGTCGGCATGTGCCAGCAGCACGACGGGCTCTTCGGCGTGATTCACGATCTCGTCCGCAAGGCACGGCTGATCGTCGAGGATGAGCGCGATGCGATTGGGCGGCGGGACGTCCCTGGCCGTGACGATCGTGAACTCGTCCCAGGGCAGATCGCCGGTGAACTGCACCGCCCGGATGCGCCCGCGCGGCACTGAGCTTCGGACCGTGACGCCGTGCAGCATGCCCGGCAGACTCAGGTCGTCGACGTAGCGCGCGGCGCCCGTGACCTTGGCGCGCCCTTCCTTCCTCGGGACCGCTTCGCCGACGAATCGAGCGGGCATCGTCTCGCGGATCTTACCCCTGCGAGGCGTGCGCATGCCATCGCGGCTACTTCAATGTCAGAAGGATCTCGGGGAAGAAACCCTGCATCATGCCGGTCCGCGTCGGATACGTACACGACTCGCGCACGACGAGTCGAATCGTCTGACCGGGCTTCACGCCGAGCGAGGTGTACAGGAGCGACGCCTGCACGAGCGTGCCCTTTATTGGCACCTGGGGCGCCTCCGTGGCGGGCGGAAACGCATTGCTATCCACCAGGATGATGCGGCCGTCCACATCGGTGGGGCCTTTATAACGGAAGAGGAAGGCCGACGCGTAGCGCGTGCTGACTTTCGCCGCCGCCGTCATCGCGCCGCCCGCGCAGGTACGGCTGCTGTCGCTATAAGTTGCGCAGGCCCGGAGATCCCCCTTGAACTCGAAGCCGCCGACCGGCGGATTGATCAGGACGATGCCGGTTTTCACCAGGTTGTCCGTGTCGAAGTACAGCTCGAGCACATCGGTCGCGAAGTCGCCAGGCGGATCCTTCAGCGTCGCAGCGAAGCTGATTTCCTTTCCGTCGCTCACGACATCGAGCTTGACGACATCGAAGCCGGGGAACGTCCGGTTATTGCTGGTTTCGATCGGGTTGACGTCACCAGCCGGATCGGTGAGGCTCACGCTGCCGGCCGCCTTCTGGCTCTGCGCCGCCAGGGCCGTGACCATCAGGAGCACCGGGCCGGCCAGCGCGACGAGTCGCATCGTCATGATGGCCGTGCAGTTTATCCTACCTCTGCTTCACCTGAAGTTTGTCCACGACGTTCGTGACGCCGGCGGTCTCACGGGCGAGCCGCACGGCGCGCTCGCGTTCCTGGTTCGACTCGACGGTTCCGGTCAGCGTCACCACCGATCCGGTGGTGTCGACGTTGATCGTGCGTGCTTTCACCAGGTCATCGAGGGCCATTTTCGACTTGATTTTTAGAGTCAACGATCCGGCGTCAACTGCTTGTTCGAGTTTCGTCGCCGCCTTGTCAACCGTGGCCGCGGTCTTGTCGACGACGGCCCTGGCCTGGTCACGCGCAGCCTCAGCATTGATCCCGGTGGAACCGGATGGCCAGAGCGTCAGGCCGTTACCTGACCAGTAGTTGTAGGCAAGCACCCCGATCACGGCGACGATGATCAACGTGAAGACCGTGCGAATGAAACGCATGTGTGCCTCCTGCTTCATTCATGGCATGGCGGGGAGTGCCGGTGTTGGAGATTGGAATTCAAGATCCGGTCCACCTCCGGCGGCGATCTATGGGTAGAAGCCGAAGTACTGTATGTCGCTGACCGCCTTGCTGTAGCGCCGGTCTGCTAGAATCCGGCCACCCACCGGGCGCTCGGCCTGCAGGTCATGACCGCACACCGCGCTCATGCAGACGAGGGCCGTCCGCCTTCCGGAGAACCTCATGAAATCAGTGGTCGTTCTGGTCAGCGCGATCGCGACGCTCGTGACGGTTTCGGCGCAGATGGCGGGGTGGCTCACCCGGGCGGAAGCCGATAACCGGGTCTTCGGCTGGATGCAGGTCTACAACCTGGGGAGCGCCACCAAGCCGCTGACCGTCGACCACCGGGTGTATTCGACCGCCAATTTGACCGACGCGAACAACTTGAGGAACTGGATCCAGCAAAGCTACGTGCCGGTGGGCGGACTCGGCGATGTCCTCCAGTGGGTCTCTGAAAAGATGTCCCCGTACAACCAGGACACCAGGTCGCTGCCGGCAACCTACGGGGCCTACGCGAAGATCTACACCGATCTGAAGCCCGGCGTCGGCGGCAAGATCCAGCCGGCCACGGACGCCCATGACCTCTGGCTCATCCGCGTGAACGCCGTCTACGGCGAACCCGCCAACTCGCTCAGCACGCCGGAGCAGTACTACTTCACGCTCCCGGAGCTTGACGAAGCCGGCATCGCACCTCTCTGTGCCGGAGAAGGCCGCGGACCTCTCACAGCACCCGGTGCTGGGGCGCTTTCCCTCGTACTACTACAATGGTCGCAAATACGTCGTCCTCGCCAGGGGCAACCGGCTGCCGTTCGTGAAGCTGACCAAAGGCGAATATCTCGACGCCCTCGGCGCGGCCATCCCATATCAGTACGAGCGAGAACGCATCCGCATCGCGGAAGCGAACCAGGGCGACAAGGTCCGGATCGCTCGGGAAATGGTGACCCAGGACGAGCGGCGGGCGAAGCGTCTCGCGGCACTCGCGGTCAATCGCGAGCGATACAAGAGCCGCTTGCAGGAAGTCGCGGAGACCCCCAACATCCAACCGAACCTCTTCATCGAGAACCAACCCGACGTGTTCCTGGAGCCGGGCAGCACCCGCATCCCACATCCCGTCTATAAGGTCGACCCGGCGCTGGCCGAGCTCGCGAAGACGGGCGCGCCGCAGTGGATCGTCGTCGAGTGGAGCTGCGAGCTGCAGCACCCCACGAGCAAGCGGCTGCACGACGCCGTCATCAACAACTTCGACTTCGAGTTCCTCTACAACTATTTCTTCGCGCCCGAGAAGGTCAAAGGCCGGTCATACGCGCCGCTCCGCGATCCGGCGGCGATCGAGACAGTCGTGACGACCGCGGCGTCGGCGTCGAGCAAGGCGCGCGCGGCCGATCCCAACGTGTATTTCTTCGAGGACTTCTCGACGACCCCCGTCGGCAAGACGCCGGTCGGCTGGAAAAGCACATTGAACAACAGCGGGGCGTCGAGCACCGTCGTGACGCTCGACGGCATGGCGGGCCACTGGGCGACGACGAGCGGATTCCTGTTGACGCCCGGTCAATTGAAGATGCCCCTGCCAGCCGACTTCACGCTGACCTACGACCTCGTCGCCTCAGCCAACTACACGTGGGGCGCGCGGGGCATGACGTTCAAGCTGTCGAATGGCGCCAGGGTGGATGCGTTCGGGGGATCCTTCGTCAGCATGAAGCTGCGTCCCGGATCGGGCAGCGCCGACGGAGAGTTCGAGCTCGAGGCCGAGTTCCCCAAGACCCAGGGCTACCTGAGCGGCTCGAAGTGGTTCAAGGTGCCCGGCTTCTCCGACAAGGCCCAGTCCAAGGTCGCGGTCATGATCGTGAAACAGGGCGAGCGACTGCAGGTGTTCCTGAACAAGGCGATGGTGTTCGAATCCGACAAGGCCATTCCGGCCGGGTTCCTGTTCAACCAGCTGTGGATGAATCACCAGGGCAGGTTCGACGCGAACACCCGGATGTTCATCAGCAACCTCACGATCTTGAAGAAGTGACCATCATGAAAACAGTTGTTGTTCTGGTCAGTGCGATCGCGACGCTCGCGGCTCAAGCGCCAACGAATTGGATCCCACGGGCGGAAGCCGATGACCGGGTCTTCGGCTGGATCAAGGTCTACAACCTGGGGAGCGCCACCAAGCCGCTGACCGTCGACCACCGGGTGTATTCGCCCGCCCAGATGACCGTCGCGAACAACTTGATGAACTGGATCCAGCAAAGCTACGTGCCGGTGGGCGGACTCGGCGATGTCCTCCAGTGGGTCTCGCCAAGGATGTCCCCGTACAACCAGGACACCAGGTCGCTGCCGCCAGCCTACGGGGCCTTCGCGAAGATCTACACGGATCTGAAGCCCGGCGCCGGCGGCAAGATCGAACCGGCCACGAACAGCCATTACTGGTGGAGCATCTGGGTGAACGCCGTCTACGGCGAGCCCGCCATCGAGCTCAGCACGCCGGAGCAGTACTACTTCACGCTCCCGACGTGGAACGAACGGTCGGACAACGCCATCGCTGATCTCGAGAAGGCCGTGGACGTCTCACAGCACCCGGTGCTCGGGCGCTTTCCGTCGTACTTCGACGGTCGCAAGTTCGTCGTCCTCGCCAGGGGCAACCGGCTGCCGTTCGTGAAGCTGACCAAAGGCGAATATCTCGACGCGCTCGGGGCAGCCATTGCGTACCAGTACGAGCGAGAACGGATCCGAATCACGCAAGCGAAGCCGGGCGACAAGGTCGGAATCGCTCGGGACATGGTGTACGTGGACCAGCGGCAGGCGAAGCGTATCGCGACACTGGCCGCCAATCGCGAGCGATACAAGGGCCGCCTGCAGGAAGTCGCGACGGTCACCAACATCCAACCGAACCGTCGTCATCGAGAACGATCCCGACGTGTTCCTGGGATCGGGTGGCAGCCGCATCCACATTCCCGTCTACAAGGTGGACCCGGCGCTGGCCGAGCTCGCGAAAACGGGCGCGCCGCAGTGGGTCGTCGTCGGATGGACCAGCCAGCTGAACCTCCCCGTGAACAAGCGGCTGCACGACGCCATCGTCAACAACTTCGACTTCGAGTTCCTCTACAACTCCTTCTTCGCGCCCGAGAAGGTCAAAGGCCGGTCATACGCGCCGCTCCGCAATCCGGCGGCGATCGAGCCGGTCGTGACGACCGCGGCGTCGGCGTCGAGCAAGGCGCGCGCGGCCGATCCCAACGTGTATTTCTTCGACGACTTCTCGACGACGCCCGTCGGCAAGCCGCCGATCGGCTGGAAGAGCACCTTGAACAACCTCGGCGCGTCCAGCGTCGTCGCGACGATCAACGGCATGGCGGGCCACTGGGCGACGACGACCGGATTTACGTTGACGCCCGGTCAATTGAAGACGCCCTTGCCAGCCGACTTCACGGTGACCTACGACCTCGTCGCCTCGGCCAACTACACGTGGGGCGCCCGGGGCATGACGTTCACGCTGTCGTATGGCGCGGTGAACGCGTCTCGGGGGTCCTTTGTCAGCCTGACGCTGCGTCCCGGACACGGGAAGCGCAGACGGCGAGTTCGAGCTCGAGGCCGAGTTCCCCAAGACCGAGGGCTACCTGAGCCGCTCGAAGTGGTTCAAGGTACCCGGCTTCTCCAACCAGACCCAGGCGACCGTCGCGGTCATGCTCGTGAAACAGGGCGAGCGACTGCAGGTGTTCCTGAACAAGGTGAAGGTGTTCGAATCCGAGAAGGCCATTCCGGCCGGGTTCCTGTTCAACCAGCTGTCGTTGGATCACGGCGGCACGTTCAACGCGAACGACCGGATGTTCATCAGCAACCTGACGATTCTGAAGAAGTGACCCGGCATCATTTCTGCGAAGAGTCCAATGCCGTTGAGACTTTCGGTGGTCATTGTGGTCGCGGCGCTCACCAATATCTCCGCCCAGCAGAAGCCCGCGCTTTCCGGCGGCCTGCCTCCCGAGTTGGCGCCATATCGAAACTGGATCCAGCTCCTGAAGTATCCGCGTCCCGTTCCCGCGCGGCTCTGGCTCCAGTGCGCGCCCGTGACCGAGGCGGATCTGGAAGCCGCCCGCAAGGAATACGGTCCCCACACCTTTCGTTACATCACCGTTTTGGGCAATGAGCGTGCGGCGAAGAGCCTGGCGCAATCCACGCCTGGGCCGCTGCCGGTCGGCTCCATCATCGCGAAGGAGAAGCAGCCGGTGTCTCCGGATGCGGCGCCTGACGGGATTGGGTTCATGATCCGCCGCGCGGCTCCGGCGTTTGCGGAAACGGACGGCTGGGAGTTCCTGTTCTTTCCAGCGTCCGGCGATCGCAAGCAGACGCACGACGCCTGCGCCGCGTGTCATCGCAGCGCGCCCTCAGGAAACTACGTGTTCGGCAGCTATCCGAAGCCGGCGCCGGGCGGTGAGTAGGCGTTCGCGGTCACTGCTTCAGGCGGACGTGCCACCGGGCCGCACTGCCGAGGCGTGCCTGGTCCCCGCGCCGATCGACACAAAAGGACCCACGGGCACGTTCTCCAGGACGCCCTTTCCATCAGCGGCTTTCGCGCCAGGCTCGCCCCAGTGGTGGAGCATGCCCTCCCGGTCCAGTCCGATACTGAAACCGAGGCCCGCGGCAATCGCGCTGAGCTTGATGCCAGCCGGTGCGATGACCGCGCTCGACGTGGCTGGCCAACCCACGACCCTGCCGTTGGGCTTGAGTGCGAGAACATGCGGAAGCGCGTTGGGTGTTCTAGGAGTACCTCCGGCGGCGATGGCGGTAAACGGTCCCTTGTGAACCCAGTATCCATTCGGAACCAGGTCGGCAGGCACCGTTCCCTCTGTCGGCGGGGCGTCGGTCGATACAAACTTCCAGCCCGTGCCAGTTAACGGGTGTGCAGTCGCTCCACCAGGATCCGCACGAAACAGGTACTTGCCGCCCCACCCGTACAAATTGCCCGACTCGTCCAGCGCGATGCTGTAGTCGTTGCGGGCGCGAACCGCGACAAACTTGATGTATTTCGAATTGAGAGACTTGCCGTGTTTCGGTTTGGGCTCGGTTCCTTCGCCAAAACCCCATTGCAGGAGCGTGCCTTCGTCTTCGACGATCGCGACGCCATGGCCGCCGCCCACGGTGACGGCGATAAAGCGCATCCCCTCAAATCTCATGGGGAGGTCCGCATCGTCATATGGGGGGGCGGCAAACTTGCCTGACGTGTCAATCCAGTGGTTGGACGCTCGAATCGCCGCCGCGAACGAGACCCCGAGGGCCATGTCGACATACTTCTCGCCGGCCGGAAATGTGAGCGGATCCGGCACGATCGGCATGGCCGGCGTGCCCAACCCGAAGCCTCCCCACACCTCGGGCCTTCCCTTGGTTCCGAGCGCCAGACTTTGTGTGCCTCCGCCGGGCGCGACCCGCGTATATCCCGCGCCCTTCGGCCGACAGGTGATTTGGCGGTTCGCGTCGTCTCCCCAGACAACCACCTCGCCTAGAATCGCTGGCAGGATCAGAACCGGTGACGATGCAGACTTTGACATTGGTCCTCCGATCGAGAGCTGTCCCTATCCGCTACAGCGCGAAGCGTCTGCGAAAAGTCGCAGTCGTCCGCGGAACGAACGTCAGGAGGTAGAAGGCGAGTAGTGGATGCTTCCAGGTCTCGTCAGGCAACGGGCTGTCGCATGCGTCCCCGGTGGTGCTGGATCACGACGACCTGCGTGTAGACGACCCAGGCCAGCATGAGCGTCGATATCATCGCCAGCAGGTTGAATACGAACAGAAGCCGCGACTTGCGCGTGTCCAGCCGGACTTGTAACGCCGCGACGTCAGCCCGCACCGCCTGAACGTTCGCCTGCACCTCGCCCAGCCGGGTGTCGATGCGCTGCGTGATCCCCTTGAGCGCGGCAACGGTCTCAGCGGCGACGTCGCCTTTCTGCTCCACCAGTGCCCGCAGCGTCCCGCGCAGTTGCGTCGTGTCCGCGGTCAGCTCTTCCAGCCGGTTGAATGTGTCGTCCAACGCCGCCAGCCGCGGAGCACGATCGGCCATCATCGGCAGCGAGTTCAGCAGACTCACCGCGTTGCCCGCGGTTCCCAGTGCATCGCGTACAGGAATGAGCACCTGCTGCATCTGCGCGACGCGTGGTGCCAGACTCGTCTCCAGCCGCTCGTTCAACGCGTTGAGCACGGGGCTGTTCGCCTGCGCCTGTGCGCCGACGGTACCGATAGTTTCGGCGGCCTGGCGCACTTCCGTCCGGCTCTTCGCGATGAGGTCGTCCACCCGCCCCACTCCGGCATCGACCACCCCGACGCCGATCTCGATCACGCCAAACCCCTTCAGCGCGACATCGGTGGCCTTGCGATTGACGAACCACGCGCCGAAGACGCCGCACAGGCTCAGGCCAATGAACAGGACCGCAAGGGCGATCGCACCAAAGCGAGCTGTCTTCTCGAGGAATCCCATTTTGCCCTTCCCGGCTTACCGCAGTACCCAGTGGACGCCGACGAGCACCATCGCGGCATTGACGCCGAGGTTCTCGCCGCGAGTGCCGGCGTTGGAGATGTGGTGGTTGCGGAACTCCAGCATCAGCCCCGGCCCGCGGCGAGTGATCCGTTTGATACCTGCGCCCCACACCACCTGGAAATTCCAGATCCGGTCCACTTCCGGCACGTCAAGGGACGTCCAGGCCATCCCGCCGGCCAGGGTGTAGTACGGCGTCCACGCCCGGTCCCTCAGGAAGTAGTGCCGGCCGCCGATGCCGACCACGCCCCCGAGAATGGCGGCATCGGGGCGATAGTACACGTGCACCGTCCCTTCGCCATACAGTTCGAGCCAGTTCGTGACGAACCAGCCCATCTGCGGGTAGAAGCCGAAGTACTGGATGTCGCTGACCGTCTTGCCGTAGCCGGGCCAGCCGTGCAGCCACGAGTGTCCCCAGCCTCCGGCCAGCGTGCGAGTTCGGTAGCCACGGGCCAGCGGGGCGGGCTCCGCCGTCGGGTCCACCTGTTGCGCGGTGGCCTGCGGGACCAGCAGCAGGGGCCACAACACAGCCAACCCCATCGTCCTCACAACACGTCATCCTGTCACACCAGCATCCGCCGGCTACAAGAAGTACTCCATCAGCCACTGAGCTGGTTTCTGCTACCGTTCACCCGAACGCCCTTCTCCGAGGCCGTCCTTCGCTCGCAGGGTTCGAGCGGGAGGTGGAGTCCATGACGTTCCGTTGTGCAACGAAGCTTGCCGGCGTCGCGAGCGGACTGTTGGTGGCGTTCCCATCGAATCGCGTGGCCGTCACGCCATGGGTCGGAACCAGGCCAGCAGCAACGTCGGCGCAATGTGTGGTGTTCGACAACCTGGAAGAGCTCTCCGCACGGACCGATACCGTGTTCGCCGGAACCGTCATTGCGAAACAGCCGACGGGCGCTCGCGGCGATCATGAGACGGTCGAGGTCGTCACGATTCGGGTCGAACAATCCTGGAAGGGCGCCGTGCCAGCCGAGATCCGTGTCGGCACCGATCGGCCGTTCGAATTGGACAAGCAGTACGTCGTGTTTGCGGCCGGCCAGCCGCTGTCGACGACGATCCTGTGCCGTTGGGCTGAACCAGTTGAACGTGCGACGGCCAAGCTCGACTGGCTCTCGAAGCGGCGAGCGGAGCACGAAATCTATGAAGCGTTGCTGAAGGACATCTTCCCCGGTGAGCAGCAGCCTTCTGTCCTGCTCATCGAAGGGGTGCCGCGCGTGTTCGAGAACCCACCAGCGTGGGTCTGGCAGAAGCTCGGGGCCGGGGCCGAGCGCCAGGCGAGTGTGGAGCGGGCGGTTGCGCCGCCGGCGACGCCATTCGCGGGCGAGTCATTTCCACCGGGGACACAACTAGCGCGGCTCGAAGAGATCGAAGCGCTGCTTCGACCGGCAGTAGCGGTCAAGGATCCAGAAGAAGGCCGCCGGCAAGCGCTCCGCAACCGCTTCAAGGTGGAGGCGTTTCAGGGGTTCTCGCGCCCCATCGTGACCGAGGACGGCCTGGATGCGCTCGTGTCTTATTCGCACCATTGCGGGTTGCTGTGCGGTTCGATCGGGTATGCCTGGCTGCATCGCACTTCCCGCGCCGGTGCGTGGTCGGTCGCAAAGCGGGTTGCCACAGTCGAGTTTTGAAGTTCCCTTTCTTCTGAGTGCGATCCATGGGCTCGCATTCGTCGTGCCACTGCCGCGTACTCCTGATTGCCGAGGAGCCGACTGCGCGGCGATGGAGCCGGAACAGCTCTCCGATCTACCATGGCGTGAATGCACCCCGCGATGACTTCGCCGCCGGCCCGGCCACGCTCGCTGGTCACGGGGTTCTTCGGATTCGTCGCCGGATTTGCGCTTGCGTTCGCGCTTGCGGTGATCGCCTGGGCCATCTTCTGGCGATCGGGCCGGCACATCGATCTGAGCCGGCCGACCGTCGTGCACCACGTGCAGCAACTGCAGCGGCTCGAAACGGTGGTCTACAGCATGGAGAAGATCGTCGCCGGCAGTCAGGAGAGCCGCTATCTTCCGCAGTTCCTCGCTGGCGATCGCCTGCTGCTCATCGTCTATGGCGAGGTCACCGCCGGTGTGGATCTGGCGCACCTCGATGCCGAGGCGCTGCAGATCTCGAACGGCGCCGTCGAGATCGCGATGCCGGCGCCGGACATTTTCTCGACGCGGATCGACAACGCCAAGTCGCGCGTCTACACCCGCGAGACCGGGCTCTTCACGAGTCCCGACCCCCATCTCGAGTCCGACGTCCGCCGCGAAGCGGAACGCCAGGTGCGACGGGCGGCGCTCGACGGGGGCATCCTGACGACCGCCGCGGCCAACGCGCGCACCACCCTGACCACGTTCCTCAAGGGCCTCGGTTTCGACACGGTGCAGTTCCGGTGAAGGCCCGCGCCCGCACCGTCGCCTGGTACCCGTCGTCATCCGCAGTCACCCGCGCAGGCCTGCAGCGACACCTTCGGTTGCCCCTCAGCCCTGAGATCGCCCGCACGCGGAACCTCGGGGCGTCGTTTTCGCGTTCGCGACTGAGCGCCCTCGTCCGCTCCGTTTTGCTCCCCCTCTCCTAACCCTCCCGTCGGCAATCGCTTACAGAGACGCGTGCGAGCTTTGCCGCGGCTGGCCGCGAGCTTGCCTCTGGTAAGTGCGCGGGGCCAGTCAGGACGGACCGCACTCACGTGCCCGCCGGCGCCCGGCATTCTTCCGGTCCCTGGCCCCGTCACCAACCGGCGAGAGCGGGCACGCATTGAACGAAGGATACACCCAATGCGCAGTGTGATTGGAGTTGCGATCGCTCTCCTCATCTCGATCGGCAGCCTGTCGTCTCTCGAGGCGAACGGGAACGAGGCAGGCTGGCAGGCGGCGGCGCCTGCGACGAAAGCGCCGGCCCCGCTGAACCTGAACACCGCCACGCTCGCAGAGCTCGAGAAGCTGCCAGGCGTGGGCGCGGCGACCGCGGCACGGATCCTCGAGTACCGCGACAAGAACGGCGCGTTCAAGAAGATCGAAGAGTTGATGAACGTGAAGGGCATCGGCGAGAAGGCCTTTCTGAAGCTGAAGCCGCTCGTGACGGTCGCGGCTCAGAAAAGCCACACATGAGCCGCGTCGGCGAGGCCGGCGTCACGCTGGTCGAGCTGCTGGTGACGCTGACGTTGCTCACGACGATGGCCGGCGTGTCGGTTCCGCTCGTCGCCAACGCGATTGACGAAGGGCGGGCGAGACACGCAGCCGGTTTCGTGGCGAGTCGATTCCGCCTCGCCAGACAGCAGGCGGTGACGATCTCGGCAGCCGTCGGCGTCGTGTTCGAACGGGTCGGAGACGCCTGGACGTTTCGTGTCTGCGAGGACGGCAACAGCAACGGCATCCGGCGTTCGGAGATAGATGCCGGCGTCGATCGCTGCCCCGAGGGGCCGTACTTGCCCGACACGATGTTTCCGGGAGTGCGTGTGGCGGTCGACGAGGCGCTCCCCGGACCCGATGGCGAGGCAGGATCGGCCGATCCCGTGCGATTCGGCGCCAGCGACATCGCCAGCTTTTCGCCGCTCGGCAGCTGCACCGCCGGATCGCTGTACCTGCGCTCAGCGCGCGACACGCAGTACCTCGTGCGCGTCGCCGGCGTCACCGGCCGGACACGGATCCTGCGATACGACACGGGAAGTGCGACGTGGCGGGACGCATGATGCCAGGCCGCGTCTTCGTCGGGCGCGACGTGAACGTGGTCCGGGAAACGTCCGAAGGCCTGGACCTCGCCGGCCGGATTCGACTGCGGCCGGGCCACTCAATCGAGCTCGTTCTGCCGCGCCCGATCGTCGGCGAGACGTCGTCGAGGCGAGCCTTGGTCTGGTGCTGGAACCTCGTCTCGCTGGGTAGCGGCGGACCGCTCTACCGCGGCCTCTGCCGTTGGGAATGACCGAACGGGAACGGACTACCCCGCGAAGGTTCCCGAAACCGGCGCGAATAACCTCGACGCGGCGGGCTACGTTGGCACAGCTGTTGATTAAGCCAGCGCCTGCGGCCGCGCGAGCGAGCGTAGCCCTTCGACTCTTCGAGAGCCTCAGGGTCGCGCTGAGCAAAGTCGAGGGGCGACAAGCTCAGGGCAGGCGAGTCGAGCGCCGCGGGTGAGAGCCGTCAGCCCGAGCGCTGGGGGTCGGGCCCGAGCGCCAAGAAGGAAGACGGGCCCCGTAGTGCAACGAACGGAGCGCCTGCGGCCGTGCGAGCGAGCGCAGCGGTCAGCGCCGCGCGCGGTGGGGCCCCGCGCGCAATCAAGAAGGAGGACCCATGGTCGGCCAGAGCCGGGTGATGCAGGAGCTGCGTTCGCGCGTCGCTCGCATTGCCGGCACCAGCTTTACGGTGCTGGTCGAAGGCGAGAGCGGCGCCGGCAAGGAGCTGGTGGCGCGCGAGATCCACGCCTCGAGTCTGCGCCGCGAGGGCCCGTTCGTGCCCGTCAACTGCGCGGCGCTGGTCGAGTCGCTGCTCGAAGCCGAGCTGTTCGGCATCGAGGAACGGACGGCGACAGGCGTCCGAGGCCGGCGTGGCAAGTTCGAGATCGCCGATCACGGCACGCTGTTCCTCGACGAGGTGGGCGATCTCTCGCCGGCCGCCCAGGCGAAGCTCCTGCGCGTGCTGCAGGACATGTCCATCGAACGCGTCGGCGGTCATGGCGCGCGCCGCGTGGACACGCGCGTGATCGCGGCGACGAACCGGAGCCTGGTCGCGCTCGTCGGCGCGGGCCGCTTCCGATCGGATCTTTACTACCGGCTGGGCGGCGTCGAAGTCTACGTCCCGCCCCTCAGGGCTCGGCGAGACGACGTGCCCTTGCTCGTCGAGCATTTCACGCTTCGCTACCGGCGGCTGCGGCCGGTCCTGGTCGCGCCCTCGGCGGTCGAAGCGTTGACGCTGTATGACTGGCCCGGCAACGTCCGCCAGCTCGCGCGCGTGCTCGAGCGGGTGGTGGCGCTTGCGCCGGAGCCAGTGATCACCGTGGCCGACCTGCCTGGCGAGATCTCCAACGAGTACCAGGATGTGTTGCGCGACGTCCCGGCGCGGGACGATTCGCTGAAGGCCTGGACCAGCCGCTACGTTCGCCTCGTGCTCGAGCGATGCGACGGCAACAAGCGGCGCGCGTGTGACCAGCTCTCTATCAGTTACCACACGCTCCAATCGCACCTCGAGTACGAGACGGCGGGCAACCGGTTGCGTCCCGCGCCCTCCGGCGCCGATTCAGGCGACGGAGAACTCACCACTCACATCCGGGCAGACGCCCGATAGGGAAGGATGTCGTATGAGCTCAAATAAACTGACACGCGTGTCTCTCACGTGCGCCGCCGTGCTGGCCATGGCCGCCCCGGCCGCGGCCGACAACAGTAGCGAGAAGGTGCTGAAGCAGGGCATCGACCCGGCCACCGGCGCCTATGTGAGCGTCGTTCGGGGCCCCAACGGACAGGTCGGCGTGACCGTCGAGACGCCCGACCTCGTGCTGCGCAAGCAGCTGGCAGGCGAGCGTGCGATCACGACGATCGTCGCCGACTCGGACGAGATCGCGATCGAAGTGCACCGGTCGGGCTTCATCGTGTCCGGAACAGCGGGACGCGTCGAGGTGACCACCCGGCACTACGAGCGCATGCGTGACGCGTCGGCGATCATCGCCCGGTCGCCGGCCGCCCGCCTTGCGGCTGGTCTTCTCGGCAGGATGAAGACGAGCGACGCGTCATTGGCTCGCGTGCTCTTGTCCACCCGGGCGATGCTCCTCTCCTCAACGAACGATCCGAGCGGCATGGCCGATCTGGCTCGCTGGACCGAGGCCGCCCGCGCGCGTGCCAGCGTCGGGCGCACCGGTGTGACCCGAATCGCCCTTCAGGACAGTCCGACCGACTGCTGGAACAAGTACGCCGCCGAGGCCATCGCGGCCTACATGGAATACGAGGACTGCATCCGCAATCTTTCGTGGTACCAGGTGATCCAGGCGTTGGCGTGCAACGCCATCTACGACCTGCGCGCGCTTGGCGCCTTCTCGTGGTACATCGGCTGCGTCAGCTTCCTCGCCTGACGCGCAACATTCAACAAAGGCAGCCATGCGCATTCTCATCATCGCGGTTCAACTGTTGATTAGCGTGTTCGTCACGGCGGTTGTCATGCCGGTAGTCCTGGTGAGCTTTCCCGCGGCCCAGAACGACAAGGTCGGCCGAGGGATTATGGCCGCCATTCTCGCGGTGACCTTTCTGCTGGTGGCGCTGGTGTGGCCCAGGAAGAAAAAGACCTAAAGAAAAAGATGACCGCCGTAGGCCGAACGTAGAGAGGCCGAAAGGCGCGCGCATGGGGGTGGGGCCCCATGCGCAACCAAAAAAAGAGGACCGGCCGGCGTCGTATGCCGGCCGGTCCCGCACCTTGACCATCGCCGAGCGCAATACGTCCTTTGTAGGGGCAGATTGGCTCGCGCCCCACTTGAAGAAAACTCCGCTCAACGCGAAGCATCGCTCTCTGGGCGCCCGAATGGTCGAGTTCGGCGGGCTGGGACATGCCGGTCGAATACTCCGGCATCTCCGACGAGCATCTCGCCGTGCGCACCCGGGCGGGGCTGTTCGACGTCAGCCACATGGGCGAGATCGAGCTCGCCGGCGCCGATGCGCTTGCCGCTGTTCAGTGGCTGACCACCAATGACGCCTCGCGCCTGGCTGTGGGCCAGGCCCAGTATTCGGCCCTCACCACACCTGCGGGCACCTTCGTAGACGACGTGCTGGTGTACCGGCTGGCGAACGACCACTACATGCTGGTCGTCAACGCCGGCAACATCGTCAAGGACTACGAGTGGATTCCGTCGCAGGCCGCGCACCCGCGGCGGCGACGTCGCCGTCGTCAATGCGAGCTCGCGCTATGCGCTGCATCGCGTTGCAGGGGCCGCAGCGCGCAGGCGATTCTTCAGCCGCTCGACGAGCATCGACCTTTCCGGCATCAAGTACTACTGGTTCGCCACCGGCGAAGTCGCCGGCGTCCGCGCGACGGTGTCGCGCACCGGGTACACGGGCGAAGACGGATTCGAGATCTTCGTCGCGCCGCCGCAGGCCGAGCGTGTCTGGGACGCGATCTCGCAGGCGGGCCGGGAAGCGTGGACTCCGGCCGTGCGGTCTCGGCGCGCGCGACACCCTGCGGCTCGAGGCCGCGATGCGGCTGTGCGGCAGCGACATGGACGACAAGACGACCGTGCTCGAAGCCGGGCTGGGCTGGATCGTCGGCTGGAAGAAAGACGACTTCCTGGGCGCCGAGACGCTGCGCCGCCAGAAAGACGAGGGGCTCGCGCGCAAGCTCGTGCCGTTCGAGATGAAGGATCGCGCGATCGCCCGGCATGGGTACCCGGTCGTCCAGGACGGGCGGGCCGGTCGGGGTCGTGACGAGCGGCACGCAGACGCCGTTCCTGAAGAAGGCGATCGGATTCGCGATGGTGCCGGCCGACAATGACCGGCGTCGGCACGCCAGCTCGAGATCGAGATCCGCGGCCGGCGCCGTGCGCGCCGAAGTCGTGCCCGAGCCGTTCTACAAGCGACCCGGCAAGAGCGTAGGCACGAACAAGGACTGTTGCATGTATCCGACCGACCTCGAATACACGAAAGACCACGAGTGGGTGCGCATCGAGGGCGGCGAGGCTGCCGTCGGCATCACCGACTTCGCCCAGCGGCAGCTCGGCGACGTCGTGTTCGTCGAACTGCCGGAGGTCGGCCGGCAGGTGAAGCAGGGCGAAGTCTTCGGCACGATCGAGTCCGTGAAGGCCGTCTCCGAGCTGTTCTCGCCCGTTGTCGGGCGAAGTCGTCGCCGTCAACGGCGACCTCGCGCAGCCATCCCGAGGCGGTCAATGCCAAGCCGCACGAGACCTGGATGATTCGCCTTCGTCCGAGCTCGGCGTCTGAAGCCGACGGACTGCTCGACGCCGTCGCCTATTCCGCACTCGTCAAGTAAGCCCGTGGCCGATACGTTTCGCCTCCCGACATCTCGGTCCGCGCGGCGACGACATTCAGCGCATGCTCGAACGCCGTCGGCGCGTCGTCGGTCGACGCGCTGATCGACGACATCGTCCCGGCCGACATCCGCCTGAGCGCGCCGCTCGCGCTGCCCGATCCGGACACGGAGTTCGGGTACCACCGGCGGCTTCGCGGCCTGGCCGCGAAGAACCGTGTGTGCCGCAGCTACATCGGCCTCGGCTATCACGACACGATCACGCCGGCCGTGATCGCGCGGAACGTCTTCGAGAATCCGGGCTGGTACACGCCGTACACGCCCTACCAGGCCGAGATCGCGCAGGGCCGCCTCGAATCGCTCCTCAACTTCCAGACGATGGTGAGCGAGTTGACGGGGATGGAGGTCGCCAACGCGTCGCTGCTCGACGAGGCGACGGCGGCGGCCGAAGCGATGGCGCTGCTGATGCGCGTCCAGAAGCGGCCAGGCGCGCATACCTTCGTCGATCGCCGGCCGGATGTTTCCGCAGGTGCGCGACGTCATCCTGTCGCGCGCGGTCCCGCTCGGCATCACCGTCAGCGACGTCGAGACCTCGACCGACGCTGCGAGTTCGGTCCGGAGGTGTTCGGCGTCGTACGTGCAGTCGCCCGACGATCATGGCGAGCTCGCGGACCTGCGGTCGTTCATCGCGTCGCGCGCACGAGGCCGGCGTGCTCGTCGCGGTCGGAACCGATCTGCTCGCGCTCACGCTCGTCGACGCCGCCCGGCGAGGCCGGCGCCGACGTCGTCGTCGGCAACGCGCAGCGGTTCGGCGTGCCGCTCGGCTACGGCGGACCGCACGCGGCGTTCTTTGCGACGCGCGAGAGCTTCGTCCGTCAGGCGCCCGGCCGCATCATCGGCGTCTCGGTCGACAGCGCGCGGCCGGCGCGCGTACCGGATGGCGCTCCAGACGCGCGAGCAGCACATCCGGCGCGAGAAGGCGACGTCGAACATCTGCACGGCGCAGGCGCTGCTCGCCAACATGGCGGCGTTCTACGGCGTCTACCACGGCCCCGACGGCCTCGCGCGACATCGCGCACGCGCGTGCACGATCAGACGGTGCGGCTGGCGTGCGCCGCGACGTCGCTCGGCTGGACGCAGACGAACGGCGCGTTTTTCGACACGCTGCGGCTCGAAGGCGACGCGGCGAGCGTGGCGAGCGTGCGGCCGCGCCGCCGAAGCGCGCGGCATCAACTTCCGCTATCCGCGGCCGGGCGTCGTGCAGATCTCGCTGAACGAGACGGTCACCGAAACGCGATCTCGCCGACATCGTGGCGGCGTTTGCCGAGGCCGGCGAAGCGACCGCGCCGGCGCTCGCGGCGCCGTCGGACGCGTGACGGCTTCCGGAACCGCTTCGCGCGCGCGATCGCCGTTCCTCACGCATCCGGTGTTCAACGCGCATCACTCCGAAACCGAGATGATGCGGTACATCCGGCAGCCTCGAGCGCAAGGACATCGGGCTCGACACGGCGATGATCCCGCTCGGCTCCTGCACGATGAAGCTCAACGCCGCCGCGGAGATGATGCCGGTCGGCTGGCCGGAGTTCTCGCGGATGCATCCGTTCGTGCCGGTCGAGCAGGCCGCCGGCTATCAGGCAGATCTTCAGGCGAGCTCGAAGCGAGCGCTCGCCGCGATCACCGGGTTCGCGGCGGTGTCGCTGCAGCCGAACTCCGGCGCGCAGGGCGAGTTCGCGGGCCTGCTCGTGATTCAGGCGTACCACGCCGCGCGCGGCCAGGCCGGACGCAATGTCGTGCTGATTCCGCAATCGGCGCACGGCACCAATCCGGCCAGCGCCGCGCTCGCCGGCATGCAGATCGTCATCGTCGCGTGCGACGACCGCGGCAACGTCGACGTCGCCGATCTCGCGGCGAAGGCGGCGGCGCATCGCGACCGGCTGTCGTGCCTGATGGTGACCTATCCGAGCACGCACGGCGTGTTCGAGGATCGCATCCGCGAGATCTGCGCGATCGTGCACGAGCACGGCGGTCAGGTCTACATGGACGGCGCGAACATGAACGCGCAGGTCGGGCTCACCAGCCCGGCCGCGATCGGCGCCGACGTGTGCCACCTCAACCTGCACAAGACGTTCGCGATTCCGCACGGCGGCGGCGGACCCGGCATGGGCCCGATTGCCGTCGCCGAGCACCTCGCGCCGTTTCTGCCGGGGCATTCGGTGATGACGACGGGCGGGTCCGCGGCGATTCCGGCCGTGTCCGCCGCGCCGTGGGGCAGCGCCAGCATCCTGCTGATCTCGTACGGGTACATCCGCATGCTCGGCGCGCGCGGCGTCACCGACGCCACGCGCATCGCGATGCTGAACGCCAACTACCTGAAGGCCCGGCTCGAGCCGCACTATCCCGTGCTCTACGCCGGCGAGAACGGCCGCGTCGCGCACGAGCTCATCTTCGACCTGCGGCCGTTCAAGCAGCGAAGCGGCATCGACGAGCAGGACGTCGCGAAGCGGCTGATGGACTACGGCTTCCACGCGCCGACGGTGTCGTTTCCCGGTGCCCGGGACGCTGATGGTCGAGCCGACCGAGAGCGAGCCCATCGAAGAGCTCGATCGGTTCTGCGAGGCGATGATCGCGATTCGCCGCGAGATCGACGACGTCGTCGACGGGCGCGCCGACGCGCGCGACAACGTGCTGAAGAACGCGCCGCACACGGCCGAGGACGTCTCCGCCGACGACTGGTCGCACGCGTACAGCCGCGAGAAGGCCGCCTATCCCGTGCCGGACCTCCGCCACCGCAAGTTCTGGCCGGCCGGTCTCGCGCATCGACAACCCCTACGGCGACCGCAACCTCATCTGCGCGTGTCCGCCGATCGAGGCGTACCAGGATCAAAAGCTGAACCATGAAGAACTGAAGACATGAAGAGCGCTCGATCGCACTTCATGTCTTCACGTCTTCATGGTGAAGCTCTTGTTATTCGTAATGGAGCGCGGCCACCGGATCGAGCTTGGCCGCGCGCATGGCGGGGTAGAGCCCGAAGACGATCCCGATCGTCACTGACACGAAGCACGCGACCGCGACGGACGTGACCGTCACGACGGTCTCCCAGCCGGCGAAGTAGGCCACCAGCTGCGACAGCGACGATGCCCACGATCGTGCCGACGAGGCCGCCGGTGACCGTGATCAGCGTCGTCTCGACCAGGAACTGACGGACGATCGCGCGACGCGTGGCGCCGATCGCGCGGCGCACGCCGATCTCGCGCGTGCGCTCCATCACGCTCGCGAGCATGATGTTCATGATGCCGATGCCGCCGACGAGCAGCGAGATCGACGCGATCGCCACCATGACGATCTCGAAGAGCCGCTTGGTGCGCTGCTGCTGGGCGAGCAGCTCGGCCGGAATGATGACGCTGAAGTCGGTCGCGCCGCGGTGCGCGACGTCGAGCAGTCCGCGCACGACCGCGCCCGCCGTGACGACGTCGGCGTCCGGCTTCAGGTTGATGTAGATCGCCGTCGATCTCGTCCTTCTGCCAGCTGAGCGAATCCTCGAGCCGGAGCATGGCCGACTTGAGCGGCACGTAGATCAGGTTGTTCTGATCCTGGGCCGGCACGCCGGCGAGATCGCTCTGCGTGCTGAGCTGCGGTCCGGCGACGCCGATCGACGCGGAACCACTGCTGGTTGACCTTGACGAACTGACCGACCGGGTCGGTGGCGCCGAAGAGGCCGGCGGCGGCTGCCTGTCCGAGCACAGCGACGGCGCGGCGCCGGCGTGCTCTTCGGCGTCGGTGAAGAACCGGCCGCGCGTGACCTGCAGGTTCGCGATGCGCTGGTACGACCGTCGAGACGCCGTAGAGCGTCGGCATCTCGCCCTGCGGCTTCGGCAGCAGCTTGGTCGGCACCATTCGCTTGCGCGCCGTCGTCGCCGCGATGCCGTCGACGATTCGCCTGAATCGATCGGAAGTCCTGGAACGACAGCCCGGCCGACATCTTGCGCACGCGCTGCAGCGCCTGCGAGTCGCCGGCTTCGCGCGCCTCGACGATGACGTTGCGGACGCCGAGTTGCTCGATGAAGGCGATGACCTGCTGCTGCGCGCCGGCGCCGATCGAGAGCATCGCGATCACGGCCGACACGCCGAAGATCATGCCCAGCATGGTCAGCAGCGAGCGGAGCTTGTGCGCGCGAAGGTTGTCGAATCCCTGTTCGAGCTCCGGGAGGATGTCGAGGCCGCGGCGCGCGTTGCGTGGGGCGGCCGTCGTCGTGAGCGCGGTCGCCGCGCTCACTTGATGCCTCCCGTCGGACTCGACGAGGCCTGCTTTTCGGCTGCTGCGCGCCGCGGCCTGCGGGTCCACGAGCGCGATGACCGTGCCTTCGTCGATGCCCTCGATGCCCGACGCGGCTCTCGGTCCGGTAGCGCGACCTTGACCGTCGCGCGGCTCGAAGCCGCTCCCGGTCTGCACGTACACGATCGGCTTGCCGTCCTTCTGCCGGACGGCCTGAAGCGGCAACTGCAGCACGTTGTCGACACGTTGCCCGGCCAGAATCACCCTGACGGTCGATCCCGGCCGCAGACGGGGGTCGGGGCGCTCGACGTTCAACATCGCATCGAACTGCCGCATCGGCCCCGTCATCTCCCAGAAGTTCGCCTGCGCCATGCCGGCGATCGTCACGACCGCGGCGTCGAACTTCACGTCGGGCAGCGAGTCGGCGGTGACCGTCGCCTTCTGGCCCGCCGTGACATTGCGCGATCCTGCTCGCCGACCTTGACGCGCATCTCCATGGCCGACAAATCGAAGACGTCGGCGACCGGGCGTCCTGCGAACGTGTTGTCGCCGGCGCGATACTCGGGCAGCGTCATGCCCCGAAAGAAGAAGCCGCCGGCGGCATCGCGGTTTTCGCGCACGACGACGTGACCGTCGATCGGCGCCTTGATCACCAGGCTCTCGATGTTCTGCTGCGCGCGCGTGGCGGACAGCTCGGCTTTGGCGCGGCGTTCCTCGACGAGCACGAGCGCCGCCTTGCTCGCCTCGGCGCGCGACTTCACGTCGCCCTCGAATCTGCTCGAGCCGCCGCTTGGCCTCCTCGAGCGCCAGTTGCCGCTTCGCGAACTGGTTGGCGGCGAATGAGGTCCCTGTCGACCGCGCTGTCGAGCTCGGCGCGCCGCACGTCGAAGCGCGCGGTGAGCAGCTCCACTTTGTCCTGGGCCGCCTGCACGGCCGCGTCGGCCTTGCGCTTCACGATCTCCTGCTCGGCCTGCTGCAGCTCCGATCGCGCCTGCTCGAGCGCGTAGACCTGCTCGGTCGGGTCGAGCTCGGCGATCGATGTCGCCGGTCTTCACCGCCGTGCCCGTCGGCGAGCAGCGTCAGAATGCGCAGTGTGCCGCCGACCGACGGCGCGATGAGCAGGGCAGACTTGGCCGCGCGGACCTCGCCGGTCGCGTGCACGCTCAGCTCGAGCGGGCCGCGCGTGATCCGCGTCGTGGGGATGAGCGGCCCGCCGCGGCGCGGCCGCCGTCGATGTCACCCCCGAGTCGGAGCCGGCGAGCCGCACTGCGACGAGCGCCACCGCGCCCGCCACGACGAGCACGGTGCTCCAGGTCAGCACGCGTCGCCGCGTCATTTGCTGCCTCGCTTGCCGTTCCCGCCCGGCCGCGTCAGCGAGAGCCGGTCGCCCGGCTCGAGGCCGTTCTTGACCGCCGACCTGCTCGCGCGCGCGTTGCACGATGTCGATCGGGCATCTTCGACGAAGCCGCGCGACGTGCGCTTGTAGACGACCGATCGGCCCTCGGACGTGAATATGGCGCCGGCCGGCACGAGCAGCATGTCGGGAATCCGCCCGACGGCAATGCGCGCCACCGCGCTCATCCCCGGGCGCAGCCGCGTGTCGGCGTCCTTGATCGTGAGCTTGAGATCGAAGTTCTTCGACGGCGGCCAGCCCGGACGAGAAGTCGACGCGCGCGAGCATCGAGATGTCGGCGACTGACGCCCTGGTACTCGCGATCGGGAATCGCGTCCACGCGAATCGTCGCGGTCTGATCTGTCTTGAGCTGCCCGCGATCGGCTTCGTCGATGCGCGTCGCCAGGTGAATGGACGTGAGGTCAGGCAGCTCGAGAATCTGCGCGCCGGGCCAGGCGCGATCGCCCGCGCGGAACTCCTGCGCCGGGCCCATCGGACCGCTCGCGCGGATAGTTCGGCATGATGCTGACCGTCCCGTCGGCCGGCGCCAGCACCTGCAGCGACGCGAGCCCGCGCTCGGCCAGCTCGATGTCGGCCTTGATCTTCGCGATCTTGCGTTCCCGCGTCGCCATGTCCGATTTCGCCGACGGCGCGGTTCGCGCGATCCTTCGCTTCCTGCTCGACGCAGCCGCTGCTGCGCGTCGCCGAGCGCGAGCTTCGAGCGCTCGACGTCCATCGGCGACGAGACTTCGGGATCGCGCGAGGTCGATCTTCGCGCGCTCGACGTCGTAGCCCGCCTTGGTGACGTCCGTGCGGTCCTTTTCTTCGGTGATCTTGAGCCTGCTCGCGCGCCTGATCGAGCTCGGCGATCGCCTGCCGCAGTTCCGACTGGCGGTCCTGCAGCGTCCGGCGCAGCGTCAGCGCGTCGAACTTCGCGACGACGTCGCCCTTCTTGACCGTGGAGCCGTTCGGCGCGATCTCGAGGATCTGCAGCTCGCCCGCCTGGTACGGCGCGGTCACGAGCACCGAGCGGAACGGCCGGATATCGCCGCGCGTTTCGACGATCTCGACGAAGTCGCCGCGCGTGACTTCGGCGGTCGGCAGGTCAGGGACACGCGTCCGGCCGAAGACCGCCACGCCGGCGACGCCCAGGACGACCGCCAGGGCGAGCCCGACCCGGCCGGCCCCGGAAGAGGGAAGCAGCCGCACCTACCGGCCCCCCGGCGGGCCCGACGGCGGAGTGGTCGGGGCGGCCGGCTGGGGCGCCCCGGGAACGATCTCGACCGAAGCGCTCAAATCAGGCATCAACTGCGGGTCCATTCCCTCTATAGACACCACCGCGGTGAAACTGCGCACCTTGGGGGTCAGCGTGCTGGAGACGCCCAGCGGCGTCAACGTCTCGACCCGGCCGTTGAACAGCAGCTCGGGATACGCGTCCAGGCGGATGCGGGCCGCCTGTCCAGGAGATACGAGGTTGACGTCGCCCTGATTTACACGGGCGCGTACCTGCATCCCGGCCGGATCGACGATGTCGAGGATCGGCGTGCCGGGCCGCACCTCTTCGCCCTCCTGCACCTCCGCCTGCGTGTTGCCCTTCCAGATCTGCTTGAGGACGACAAAGCCGGCGAAGGGCGCGCTGACGGCCATGAGCTGCGCGTTGCCTTCGGCATACTTGAGCGCGCGCTCGGCCCGCTCGCGCTGGATCTCGAGGATGCGAATCTCGGCCTCGTTCGCCTGCCGCTTGAGCTGGAACGTCTCCTTGAGCTGCGCGAGCCGCGCCGTGGACTGCTCGACGGCGAGCGTGTTTTTCTCGGCTTCGATGCGTGGGAGCAGCTCGTTCTTCCTCGCTTCCAGCGCCGCGCGCTCGACGTTGCGCCCGGCCTCGGCCAGCTCGGTTTCGTCGCGCGCCCGGGCGACGGTGTGCTCGGACTTCTTCTTCTGAATCTGCCCGTCGAGGTCCACGAGCTCGGCGCGCCGCTCGGTCGCGAGCCGCACCTGCTCCTGCCGATCGAACTCCACGATGAGGTCGCCCGGCTCGACGCGGGCGCCCGCCCGTACGAGGGCGGTGATGACGAGCGTCGGCGCGGTCTGTCCGGCGAGCCTGGGCACCATGACGCTGCGGGCCCGGGTCGCTTCCACGGTGCCGGCCAGGCGCAGCGCCGACGGCGGGGCCTCGGGGGTCTTGGCGCCGGAGGCGGGCCCGGACGGCTCCGACCCCCGGCAGGCGGAGGCGGCGGCGACGAGTGCCGCGAGGATCGACAGCGAGAGCGCACGTTGACGGATCATGAATGACCGATTTCGGACACCAGGGGTGGTCTGCCTAAGAGACGAGTTCCGTCAGGAATTGGTTTGCGACGCCGCCGCCTGAAGCGGCCGCGTCAACGCCGCCGCGCGCTGGCGGTACACGCGCAGGAGCCGCGTCGAAAGCTCCCCCGGAGCTCCACGGGCGATGACGCGGTCATCGACCGCCACGACCGGCGTGACCTCGCGCGTGGTTCCCGTAATGAACGCCTCGTCGGCGGTGGCGAGGTCGGCCGGCGTGAGCTGCTGCTCGCGCGCCGGAATGCCGAGCTCGTCGGCCAGCTCGAGCACGAACTCGCGCGTGATGCCGGGCAGCAGGCCGGCCGAGAGGGGCGGCGTCAGCACCTGCCCGTCGCGCACGAGAAAGAAATTCGACTGCGAGCACTCGACGAGCTCGCCCGCCTGGTTCTGCATCAGCGCCTCTTCGGCGCCGCGCCGCAGCGCTTCCTGCATCGCGAGCGCGTTGTTGATCAGGTTGTTCGACTTGATCATCGGGTTGAGCGCGTGCGGATGATTGCGGCGCACGCTGACGAGCGACAGGCGAATGCCGTCGGTGAAGGTGCGTCGCGGCCGGCTCGGGAAACGGCTTGACGATGATGACGAGCGGAGGCGGTGGGGCAGGCGGCGAGGTTGTAGCTCAGCTCGCCCACGCCGCGCGTCGAGCAGCACGCGGATGTACGCCTCGTCGAGTCCGCCCGGGTGCGCCGTCGTCGTCCTCCGCATCTCGGCGAGCAGTCCCGGCGTCGCTGAAGCGGCACCGTCAGCGCCAGCAGCGCCGCCGATTGCCGCAGCCGGCGCGCGTGCCGATCGAAGAGAAACGGCACTTTGTTGTACGTGCGCAGCGTCTCGTACACGCCTTCGCCGTACAGAAACCCATGATCGAAGACGGAGATCGCCGCCGTCGCGGCATCGGAGATTCTGCCGTTGACGGAAACTGTCGCGTTCATCGTGAGTGGACTCTGCGCTCTGGCCGTACCGTACGTCGACCTGTCGACTGTCGTACCGTCGACCTGTCGACCTTGCGCGAGTCTAGCACACGCGATAGGCTCCGGCTGTCGTGCGGGTGCTCAACACACAGCAGATGCGCGAAGCCGATCGGCGGACGATCGAAGAGATCGGCATCCCGTCGATCGTGCTGATGGAGAACGCCGGCCGTCAGGTCGTCGCCGCGATGGAGTCGACGTTCGAGACGCTCGCGTCGATGCGCGTCGCCGTCGCTGTGCGGCCGCGGCAACAACGGCGGCGACGGGTTCGTCGTCGCGCGCACGCTGCTGCGAGCGCGAGATCGACGTCGCCGTGTATCTCCTCGGTGAAGCGGCGAGCGTGAAGGGCGACGCGCGGACCAATCTCGACGTGCTCAGGCATCTCGGTCTCGACGTCGTCGAGATCGCCGACGCGGCGGCCTGGGAGCTGCACGGCACCGACGTGCTCGGCGCCGACCTCATCGTCGACGCGCTCGTCGGGACCGGCCTGAACGCGGCCGCTCGGCGGGCTCATGGAAACGGTCGTCGCCGACGTGAACTCGGCGGGACGGCCGGTCGTGGCGATCGATCTGCCGAGCGGCCTGTCGGCGGATCGGCCCGAGGTCGTCGGCCCGGCCGTGCAGCGCCGCGCTGACCGTCACGCTCGGCGCGCCGAAGCTTCCGCTCGTGCTGCCGCCCGGCGAGACGCTCGCCGGCAAGCTCGTCATTGCCGACATCGGCATTCCCGAGACGGTCATCTCCGACATCGGCGGTCCCTGGGTCGAGATGCTGACGCGAGACGTCGATGCGGGCGCTCGTCGAGCCCCGCTCCGCAGGACTCGCACAAGGGCGACTACGGCCGCGTGCGTGATCGTGGCGGGATCGCGCGGGCAAGACCGGCGCCGCAGCGCTCGCCGCGCTGGCGGCGCTGCGGTCCGGCGCGGGTCTCGTCACGGTCGCGACGCCGGCGTCGTGTCTGCCGATCGTCGCGGCGCTCGGCGCCGAGTACATGACGCTCGCGCTTGCCGGAAGACGAGCACGGCCGCGTCGTGGCCGGCGCGATCGATGACGTCCTCTCGGCGTTCGGCGCGGACGTGATCGCGGTCGGACCGGGCCTGGGGCGATCGCCGGAGGTCGGGGCGTTCGTGCAGGGACTCGTCGAGCGGTGCGGCGTGCCGCTCGTCCTCGACGCCGACGCGATTCACGCCTTCGCGCGGCGAGCCCGGCCGGCTCGCCGGGCCGCGATGGCGTCGACCTGATCATCACGCCGCATCCGGGCGAGATGGCGAGCCTCACCGGGCTCGCCGATCGAAGAGATGCAGAAGCACCGGCTCGACGTGGCGCGCGATTTCGCGACCACACATCGCGTGCACGTGGTGCTGAAGGGCCACCGCACGATCGTCGCGACGCCGGAGGGACGGACCTTCATCAACCTGACGGGCAATGCCGGGATGGCGACGGCCGGCACCGGCGACGTGCTCACCGGCGCGCTGGCCGCCTGGATGGGGCAGTTGCTCGACGCCGAAGCCGCCGCGAAGCTCGCGGTCTACCTGCACGGGCTCGCGGGCGATCTCGCCGAAGCCGACGAAGGCGAGGTCGGCCTCATCGCCAGCGACATCGTCGATCGACTGGGCGAAGCGGTCCTGGATCTCACCGCGCGGCGCAAGAAGCCCGTGTCCGCGCCAGTGAGCGACCACCTGACCGCGTCAGAGGCCGAGACCGTGGCGGTCGGCCGCGATCTCGGCGGAACGCTTTCCGTCAGGTGACGTCGTGCTGCTCGAAGGGCCGCTCGGCGCCGGCAAGACCGCGTTCGTTCGCGGCCTGGCCGAGGGACTCGGCTGCGACCGGCGAGGCCGTCTCGAGTCCGACGTTCACGATCGTCCAGGAGTACCGCGGGCGCGTCACGCTCCAGCACGTCGATCTCTACCGGCTCGGCGCCGGCCGAAGTCGACGACCTCGCGCTCGACGACCTGATGGCGAGCAGCGCGTGCTCGCGGTCGAGTGGCCGGAGCGCTGGCGTCGCGCGCCGGAGGACGCCATGCGTCGTCCGCCTCGAGGTGACCGGACCGCGAGCAGCGACGAATCACGATCGAGCGGCCGTCGTCGTAACCTACTCCACGCGGTAGTTCGGCGCTTCCTTCGTGATGATGACGTCGTGCACGTGGCCTTCGCGGACGCCGGCGGCGGTGGTCCGGATGAGCTGGGCTTCGCGCTGGAGCGTGGGGATGTCGCGGCAGCCGCAGTAGCCCATCCCGGCGCGCAGGCCGCCGACGAGCTGGTGAATCATCGCGGCGACGCTGCCTTTGTGGGCGACGCGGCCTTCGATGCCCTCGGGCACGAGCTTCTCGCTGAGCCGTCGCCGCTGCTTCGAGATCGAACTCGTCCTGGAAGTAGCGGTCGCGGCTGCCGCGGCGCATCGCGCCGATCGATCCCATGCCGCGGTACTCTTTGAAGCTGCGGCCCTGATACAGGATGATCTCGCCCGGGCTCTCGTCCGTGCCGGCGAACAGGCTGCCGATCATCGTCGAGCTGGCGCCGACGGCCATCGCCTTGGTGATGTCGCCGGAGTAGCGGATGCCGCCGTCCGCGATGATCGGGACGTCGCGCTCGGCCGCGGCGCGCGCGCACGCGGCGATCGCCGTGATCATCGGCACGCCGATGCCGGCGACCACGCGCGTCGTGCAGATCGATCCGGCGCCGATCCCGACCTTCACGGCATCGACGCCGCGCTCGATCGAGCGCCGTGGTCGCTTCCGCGGTCGCGACGTTGCCGGCGATGAGGTCGACGTCGGGATGGCGCTCGCGGAGCGTCGTCACCATGTCGAGCACGCCCTGCGAGTGGCCGTGCGCGGTGTCGATCACGAGCACATCGACGTGCGCGGCCACGAGCGCGTCGGCGCGATCGACCGTGTCACGGCTGACGCCGACCGCGGCGCCGACGCGCAGCCGTCCCAGCGCGTCCTTGCAGGCGTTGGGGTACTTGATCAGCTTCTGGATGTCCTTGACGGTGATCAGGCCCTTCAGGCGGAAGTCGGCGTCGACGACCAGCAGCTTCTCGACCTTGTGGCGGTGGAACATCTCGCGCGCCTGATCGAGCGTCGTGCCGACCGGCACGGTGATCAGGTTCTCCTTCGTCATGATCTCGGAGATCGGCCGATCGATGTTCGTCTCGAACCGCAGGTCGCGGTTCGTCAGGATGCCGACGAGCCGCCCTTCCTTGCTGCCGTCGTCGGTAATCGGCACGCCGCTGATGCGGTACCGCTTCATCAGCTCCAGCGCTTCGTAGATCTTGTGGCGCGGCGACAGCGTGATCGGATTCACGATCATCCCGCTCTCGGACCGCTTCACGCGATCGACCTCGGACGCCTGTTCCTCGATGCTCAGGTTCTTGTGAATGACGCCGAGGCCGCCCTGCTGCGCCATGGCGATGGCCAGCCGGTTCTCGGTCACCGTGTCCATCGCGGCGCTCAGAATCGGCACGTTCAGCGCGAATCCGGCGCGTCAGGCGCGAGCTGACGTCCACCTGGCTCGGCAGAACCTTCGAATGTCGGGGAACGAGGAGGATGTCGTCGAACGTCAGCGCTTCGGACAGTCCGGCAGCCACCTGTGCCGCCGCCCGCAACCGATCAGTCAGTTCGAGAGTTCCCAAATCACGCTCCGTGACACTTCTTGTATTTCTTCCCGCTGCCGCACCAGCACGGGTCGTTGCGTCCGATCTTGGGCTCGTCGCGCCGCACCGGTTTGATGGCGCGCGTCGTCGCCGCCCGTGCGCGCGGGCATCGGGGCGCCGGCGGCCGCGCGGCGGCGGCGTGGCCAGCGCCGACACCGCCGCTCGAGCGTCGAGGAGCGCCGCGCTCATCGTCAGCGTCGGCGGGCGCCGCGGCTGCCGGACGGGCGCGGTCGCTGCGCCGCCCTCGCCGATCACCGGGCGCAGCCGCCAGAGATACCGCACCATCTCCTCGTCGATGCGGTCCTTCATCGCCTGGAACAGCGTGAAGCTTTCTTTCTTGTACTCGACGAGCGGATCGCGCTGGCCGTAGCCGCGCAGGCCGATGCCTTCCTTCAGATGGTCGAGGCTGTAGAGGTGATCCTTCCACTGCGCGTCGACGATCTGCAGCATGATGTCGCGCTCGACGCGGCGCAGGATCGACGGATCGATCGCGAGCGATCTTTTCCTTCTCGTCGTACTGCTCGACCGCACGGTCGTACAGTTTGCGATGCGATCTCGTCGGGCGGCAGCTCGATCGAGGCTCGAGCGCCTCGATGTGTTCCGGCTCGATCCCGAACAGATCGCTCGCCGCGCGCGACAGCGCGCCGAGGTCCCAGTGCTCCGGATCCTGCTCCTTGCCTGCGTGCGTGTCGACGAGATTCTGCGACGAGCTCCTCGGCGAGCGCCATGACGTAGCCGCGCGTGTCGACGACTTCGTCGTCGTCGATCTTGATCTGGCCCTCGAGCAGCTCGCGGCGCAGCGAGTAGACGTTCTCCCGCTGCTTGTTCATGACGTCGTCGTACTCGAGCAGGTGTTTGCGTGTGGCGAAGTTCTGCGCTTCGACCTGCTTCTGCGCGCGCTCGATCGCCTTGGTCACCATGCCGTGCTCGATCGGCACGCCCTCTTCCATGCCGAGCCGCTGCATCAGTCCGGAGATGCGGCCCGACCCGAAGATGCGCATCAGGTCGTCTTCGAGCGAGAGGTAGAAGCGCGACGAGCCCGGGATCGCCCTGGCGGCCGGCGCGGCCGCGCAACTGGTTGTCGATGCGGCGCGCCTCGTGGCGCTCGGTGCCGACGATGTGCAGGCCGCCGAGCCCGACGACCTCCTCGTGCTCGGCCGTCGGTCTGGTCCTTGAACTCCTCGAAGATGCGCTCGTACTCCTTCCGCGGCACGCGGTAGAAGCTCTCCAGGTGGAAGAAGTAGACGAACTCCTCGTCGTCGACGAACTTCTCCTGGCCCTTGGGCAGACGCTCGGCGATCTGATCGGCGAGCGCACTGCTGCCGCGCCATGAACTCGGGATTGCCGCCGAGCAGGATGTCGGTGCCGCGGCCGGCCATGTTCGTCGCGATCGTGACGGCGTCCCGCCGTCCGGCCTGCGCGACGATCTCGGCTTCCTGCGCGTGATACTTCGCGTTCAGGACGACGTGCTTGACGCCGCGGCGCTTGAGCATGCCGGAGAGCTTCTCGGACTTCTCGATCGAGACCGTGCCGACGAGCGACGGCCGTCCGGATTCCTGCTGGGCGACGATGTCGTTGATGATCGCGTCGTACTTCTCGCGCTCGGTCCGGTAGACGCTGTCCGGTTCTTCCTTCCGCAGCAGCGGCCGGTTCGGCGGCGCGACGATGACGTCGAGCTTGTAGATCTTGTTGAACTCTTCGGCCTCGGTCTCGGCCGTGCCGGTCATGCCCGAGAGCTTGTTGTACTTGCGGAAGTAGTTCTGGAACGTGATCGTCGCGAGCGTCTGGTTCTCGCGCTCGATCTTGACCTTCTCCTTGGCCTCGACCGCCTGGTGCAGTCCGTCGCTCCACCGGCGGCCCGGCATCAGGCGGCCCGTGAACTCGTCCACGATCACGACCTGGCCGTCCTTCACCATGTACTCGACGTCGAGCCGGAACAGCGTGTGGGCGCGCAGGGCCTGCTGGATGTGGTGGAGCAGGGGCATGTTCGCCGGGTCGTAGAGACCACCCGAGCCGGGGACGAGCCGATGCGCCAGCATCTTCTCGGATTTGGCCATGCCGGTCTCGGTGAGCTGCGCCGTCTTGTGCTTCTCGTCGACGAGGTAATCGCCCGTCGTCTCCAGCCGCTCCCGATCTTCCGCCTTGACGTTGCCTTGCGTCACGGCGCCGGGCGCGAGCTTCGGGAATGATCCGGTCGACTTCGTAGTAGAGCTCCGTCGACTCTTCGGCGGGACCCGAGATGATGAGCGGCGTCCTCGCTTCGTCGATGAGGATGCTGTCCACCTCGTCCACGATGGCGAAGCGGTGCCCGCGCTGCACGAACTGCGCGAGATCGAACTTCATGTTGTCGCGCAGGTAGTCGAAGCCGAACTCGTTGTTCGTGCCGTACGTGATGTCGCAGCCGTAGGCGACCTGGCGCTCGGCGTCGTTCAGCTCGTGCTGAATCACGCCGACCGACATCCCGAGGATAGCGGTAGATCTTGCCCATCCACTCGGAGTCGCGTCGCGCCAGATAGTCGTTGACGGTGACGACGTGGACGCCTTTGCCTTCGAGGGCGTTGAGGAACGCCGGCAGGGTCGCGACGAGCGTCTTGCCCTCGCCGGTCTTCATCTCGGCGATCTTGCCGCCGTGCAGCACCATGCCGCCGATGAGCTGCACGTCGAAGTGCCGCATGTTCAGCACGCGGCGGCCGGCTTCGCGCACGACGGCGAACGAGTCGGGCAGCAGGTCGTCCAGTGCCTCGCCTTTGCCGAACCGCTCGCGCAGCTCGACCGTGCGCGCGCGAATCGCGGTCTCCGAGAGCTCCCTGGTGGCGGATTCCAGTTCGTTGATGCGGGCAACAATCGGCCGCAGCCGTTTCAGCTCGCGCTCGTTCTGCGTGCCGATGACCTTGGCGAGGAGCGTATTGAGCATGCCGCTATGGACGGGATCCGCCTCGAGTCAGACCCTACGGCAGGGCCACTTGGGAGACGGATATTCCAACCATATTAGCAAATTAACATCGAACCAATGGCAAGTACCATCGCGCCAATGACATCGAACCAATTAAGAGCTTGCTTGTCGCAAAGCAAGTGCAGTCAGGCTCTTGTGGGTCGAGGAGGAGGGTTTGATTGGTTCGATGTGTCGTTGGTACTTGGTACTTGCTGATCAGCGTGTCAAGAGTCGCAGCGGGTTGATTGGCTGGCCGTTCATGAGGATTTCGTAGTGCAGGTGCGAGCTGGTCGCGCGCCCGGTGGCGCCGACGTAGCCGATGACCTCGCCGCGCTTGACCCGCTGGCCGACTCGCGAGGCGAATCGGGAGAGGTGGCCGAACCGCGTCGAGATGCCGTAGCCATGGCTCACGACGACGGCGTTGCCGTAGTTGCCGCTGTAGCCCGCGGACTCAACCCTGCCGTCCGCGGTCGCGCGGATCGGCGTGCCGTACTGCGCCGAGATGTCGAGCCCGGTGTGGAAGTCCGGCTGGCCGGTGAACGGGTCCCGGCGGTTCCCAAAGCCCGACGTGAGCCAGCCGACGATGGGCCAGGTAGACGGCGTGGACCGGCCGAACGCCTGCTGGTTCTCGACCTGCGTCCGGACCGACGCCAGGCGGCTTTCGAGCGAGCCGAGCAGATCCCTCAGAATCCCGAACGTGCCCTCGGGCACGGCCTTGCTCGCGGCGGCCGCAGCCGCTACCGCCGGGTTTGAGCTGCCGCCCGTGGCCCGCGTGCGAGCCAGTTGCTCGATGGCCTGCCGCGTCGCCGGGTCCAGCTCGACGTGCTCCCCCAACTGGGCGAGCGCCGTCTGAAGCGAGGCAATCTGCTCCGTCAGCTCGCCGGTCGCTTCTCGATAGCTGTCGTTTTCAAGCCTGAGCGATTCGTTGGCAGATCGAAGGATTCGAAGCTCCGCCTGAGTGGCCCCGCCCGAGCCCAGACCGACGAGCAAGGGGAGCACGAACAGCGACATGGCGCCCGTCAGGGCGGCACGCCGGGACAGGGTCAGCCGGCGGACGGCCCCCGTTTTTCGGTTCGCAACGAGAATTGTGTAACGCGTCGCTCGCATTCAAGACCCTGGGACCCGACGCCGTGGCGGTAGAGTCACCCTAAAACTTTGGGAATCTACCACACGGCCGCCGGGGCCGCTACCGTTTTTACACTTTTGAACGAACGCCTGTCGTATCGGGGAGTCTAAAGTGCAAGGCTTCTGCCACATGCCGGCCTTCCAGACCCCCGTTTCCTTCCAAATCGGCAACGGTCCGGGCGACCCGCAGGACGCGTGCGACGCCACGGACGCTCAGGCCCAGTCGCGACACGCCCCGGCTGAGGAGGCTTTCAGCTGCCTTATCGGCCAGTCGGCAGATTCGCTGTAAGGACCGGCCCTCGAGCGTCGCGTTGAGGCACCCCTGCCGATCGACCTGCGCCGTCCTGGCGCGCTCGACCCGGCCGCGGACGTCCGAGGTAGGCTCGCCATCCCCGGCCTGCCGGAGGTCGCGCCAGGGGACCGGCTGGAGCTCCACGCTCAGATCGAACCGGTCGTGGAGGGGCCCGGAGAGGCGTCGACAGTATTGGTCCACCGCGGCCGGCGGACATCGGCACGTCCGCGACGGGCTCCCGTAATAGCCGCATGGACACGGATTCATCGCGCCGACGAGCATGACGCGCGCGGGGAAGGTGACCGACCGCGCCGCGCGCGCGATGTGGACCACGCCCTGCTCGAGCGGCTGCCGGAGCGTCTCGAGCACGCGGCGGCTGAACTCCGGCAGCTCGTCGAGAAAGAGCACGCCGGCGTGCGCGAGGCTGAGCTCGCCCGGACGCGGGGAACTGCCCCCGCCGACCAGCGCGACGTCCGAGCACGTGTGATGCGGCGCGCGGAAGGGCCGGGCGCGCATCAGCCCGACACCGGGCGCGAGGAGTCCGGCAACCGAGTAGATCGTCGTGATCGCGAGCGCCTCGTCGAAGCCTGGTGGAGGGAGCAGCCCGGGCAGCCGGCGCGCGAGCATCGTCTTGCCAGTGCCCGGCGGACCGCTGAAGAGCAGGTGGTGGGCGCCGGCGGCCGCGATCTCGAGCGCGCGCCGGCCGGCCAGTTGTCCGCGCACGTCGGCAAGGTCCTCGATCGGTGCCGGGTCGGCTGCCTCCTCCGCGGGCGCCCCCGCCGAGGGCTTCGCATCTGGGGAGCAGAGCACCCGCGCGGCATCCATGAGCGTTCGCACGGGAAACAGCCGCAGACCTTCGACGATGCTCGCTTCCTGGTGATTCGCGGCAGGGAACATGATCCCGGCCGGCGCGGCTCGTGCGGCGACGGCGATCGGCAGCAGGCCGCGCATCGGCGGAATGCTGCCGTCGAGCGACACGCCGCCGACGATGACGAATCGCTTCTCTTCGCGATGGGGAAGCACGCCCGACGCCGCGAGGATGGCGAGCGCGATCGGCAGATCGAACGCGGCGCCAACTTTCTTGAGATCCGCAGGCGCGAGGCTGACCGTCACGCGAGACGACGGAAACGGGAAACCGGAGTTGCGGATCGCCGTGCGCACGCGGTCGCGGCTCTCCCGGACTGTCGTGTCCGGCAGCCCGACCATCGTCACGCCCGGCAAGCCGCCGGGGGAGACATCGACCTCAACGGAGACGGGAATCGCGTCAACGCCGGAGACCGCGGCGGCCGAGAGACGCGCGAGCACACTGCTCAACCGAGCAAGCGTGCTGCCAACGCGGATATGGCCGAGATTCAGCGAATTGCGATTTCAGATTGCAGGAATTGCAAGGGTGCGGGAATTGACGTATTGCACTTTCTGCGAACCCGAACCCCGGAACCCCGGAACCTGGACTCGTGTCTACCGTCGTACGGTGAGCCTGTCTCCTGTTTTGATCCTGTCGCTCGCCAGCCGATTGAGGTGCTTGAGCTGGTCGACCGACGTGTCGAACTGGCGCGCGATGCTGATGAGCGTGTCGCCCTGGCGCACGCGATACGTCTGAGCCACGGGCGCGGCGCCGGCGACCGGCCGGGACGCGGCGGTTGCCGTGGTGGTCCGGGCGGCCGGAGAGGCGGGAAGGCCGGCCGTTGGCCGCTGCGGAATCATGAGCGTCTGGTTGCGCGCGACCTTCGTCGTGCTCATGTCATTCGCGTCGCGGAGCTGCCGTGACGTCATGCCGTAGCGGCGCGCGATCGTCGCGAGGGTCTCGCCCCGCTTCACGGTGTGGAACCTGAACGTACGGAACTCGGCGGCGTCGAGCGTCGCGAGGCGCGCGTGAATCGTCGGCGCCGTGCCAATCGGCACCTTCAGCGTGTGGCTCGTCATCGGCGTCGTGGTGCGCCGCAGCTCGGGGTTGAGATCCTGAAGGTGCTCGGCCTCGAGCTCGACCCACTCGGCGATCGTCGCGAGCGGCAGCGCGCCGGGGACCGTGACCGTCTCGTACGCCAGCGGCGCGCTGGCGCCGACCGTGAAGCCGTAGAGCGTCGGATTCCTGGCGATGATCATCGCCGCGAACATCATCGGGACGTACTCGCGCGTCTCACGCGGGAGATAGCGCGTGCTGGCCGTGATCTTCCAGTAGTCCGTCGATTTGGACCGTCTCACGGCGCCCTGCAGGCGGCCCGGACCGGCGTTGTAGCTCGCCAGCGCGAAGAGCCAATCGCCGTCGAACATCCCGTGGAGCGTCTTGAGGTACTGCGCCGCGGCGCGCGTGGCTTTCTCGGGATCGGACCGCTCGTCGATGAACCACGTCTGGTCCATGCCGTGATCCTTCGCGGTGCCGAGCATGAACTGCCACATGCCGCGAGCGCTCGCTCGCGAGAGCGCATTCGTCTTGAACGCGCTTTCCACGAGCGGCATGTAGGCGAGGTCGAGCGGCAGGCCTTCGCTCTTGAAGACCTGCTCGATCATCGGGATGTACCGCTGCGCGCGATCGAGGCCGGCCTGCATGAAGTCGTGCAGCCGGCCCTGGAACAGCTCGACGTACGACAGCACCTGGGTGTTGACCGTGATGGGCAGGTCGTGCGGCGTGCGCGCGAGATCGGCGGCCACGGTTTCGGCGGTGGTCGCCGCCGGCGCCGGCGGCTCGAACATCCCTTCCGTCAGGAGCTCGTCGATCGCGGCCGGCACCGACTTCGACTCGGTCGTGCCGTCGCCTTCGCGGAGTGCCAGCAACTCGAGCGCGCTGATGCGGTCGAGCAGGTGATCGAACTCGGCCTGGAGCCGCGGCTCGCTGCGCGCGCCGCCCGGCAGGCTCAGCATGAACTCGACCGCGCTGTCGAAGTGCTCGCGGGCCGCGGCGAGCCGTCCGCGATCCCATTCCGCACGCCCGGCCGCGAACTTCGCCTCGACGGTGGCGATGAGCCCCGCGACGCGATCCGGCACCACGGCGATCTCGGGGGCGACGGAGATGCCCGAGAAGGGGACGACCGGGAACTCGTGAGGCTTGGGCGGCGGCGGAGCGGCAGCAGGAGGAGGAACTTTGGGACCGCACCCGATCAGCCAGCCGGTGAGCAACACGACGAGCGGTCGGGGCAGTTTCTGCATCGTTTTTCTTAGGGTCGAGGTGCTGTCATTGCAAACAGGGTGCCGCAGGGTACGCACATGTCTATGCCCGAGGCCATGCGGCCGGGACGAAGACGCGGTGCTCCTCGGCCAGATCGCGCGCGGACGGCGTGACAATGGTGCGTTCGCCGATCACAATCTTGCGTCCCTGCCGGATAGCCTGCTTCACGTCTTCCTCACACACGAATTCGACGAGAACTGGAGTGGAAGAGTTTGCAACGGAAGGCGTCGCGGGCCTGGGGGCCGGCGCGTTGACGCCGCCGCGGATCACGGCGGGTCGCGTTTCATACGCGAGCCGCTTGATGTTGAGTAGATGCTTTGGCGAGATGTTGTCCGACGTGATGTTCCCGCCGAACCCGCCACAGCCCAGCGTCATGGCCGGATCCAGGCCCGTCGTGAGGCCAATCGATCCGTGCGTCGTCGGCGTGTTCACGACGATGCGGTAGGCCGGCTTCTTCAGCCCGAACTCGAGGATGACCTCATCGTTCTGCGAGTGAATCGACATGGTGTGACCCATGCCGCCGTAGCGCAGAATCTGGATGCATCGCTCGCAGCCCTCGCGCCAGTCGGCCACCACGTAGTACGAGAGCACCGGACAGAGCTTCTCGATCGACAGCGGGTAGTCGCGCCCGACACCCTCGAGCTCTGCGATGAGCACGCGCGTCGCCGCCGGCACCGCGAACCCGGCCTGTTCCGCGACGAAGGGCGCGGGCTTGCCGACGAGCTTCGGATTGGGCAGCCGTTGGGGCGTCACGAGCGCGGCCGCAAGCTTGCCGGCCTCGGCGGTCGAGAGAAAATACGCGCCCTGCCTGATGAGCTCGCGCTTGACTTCGTCGGCGACGGCGTTGTCGACGACGATCGAATTCGGCGCAGAGCACAGCACGCCGTTGTCGAACGCCTTGCCGACGATGATGTCGCTCGCGGCTTTGGCCGGGTCCGCGCTCTTCTCGATATAGCACGGCGCGTTTCCCGGGCCGACGCCGTACGCGGGCTTGCCCGCGCTGTAGGCGGCGCGCACGAGGCCCATCCCACCCGTCGCGAGGATCACGGCGACGTCGCGATGCTTCATCAATTCCTGCGTGCCCTCGAGCGTCGTGACCGTCATCCAGTTGATCGACCCGTCGGGCGCGCCCGCCCTGGCCGCAGCCTCGGCCATGACCTCGGCGACGCGCGTGATGCAGCGCGCCGCCGTCGGATGGGGGCTGAGGACGATCGGGCAGCGCGCCTTGAGCGAGATCAGGATCTTGTAGATGGCCGTGGATGTCGGATTGGTCGACGGCACGATGGCCGCGACGACGCCGAACGGCTCGGCGATCTCGACGACCTTCGTCTCTTCGTCGCGGCCGATGACGCCCACGGTGCGCATCGGCCGGATGAATTCGTACACGCGCTCCGACGAGAACAGGTTCTTCTCGATCTTGTCGGCAACCACTCCGTACGTCGGTCTCTTCGACGGCGAGACGCGCGAACTCCTCGGCGCGCGCCCGCGTGGCGGCCGCCATCGCGTCGACGATGCGATCGATCTGTTCCTGCGAGAGCTCGGCGAGCGAGCGGCGCCGCGCGTTTGGCCCGCTCGGCCAGCCGGCGCGCTTCCTGAATGGACGTGAGATCGCGGTCAGTCGGCGCAGGGGCCGTGGTGGGCATTCACCTTACCCGCGGGCGTTCGAGTTGCCTGCGCGCGCGGGGGAGCACGCGTTCGACGTCGGCATGGGGCCGGGGAATGACGTGGACCGAGACGAGCTCGCCGACGCGCCGCGCGGCTGCCGCGCCGGCATCGGTCGCGGCCTTCACCGCGCCACGTCGCCGCGCGCGAGCACGGTCACGTAGCCGGCGCCGATGTACTCCTTGCCGATGAGGACGACGTTGGCGGCCTTGCACCATGGCGTCGGCGGCTTCGATGGCGCCGATCAGGCCGCGTGTTTCGATCATGCCGAGTGCGTCTGCTGCCATGGTGATCGTGAAATGAAAAATCCGCGCAAGGCTAACATATTGAATAGCATGCAGCAATACGGTTACGATGGCGCGGTTATGAGGCAGGTAAGCCAGCGCGCCATGCAGACGCTCGCATGTGCGGCGGTCGTCGCGACCATCGCCGGGTGTGGGTCGGGCGACGACGCGCCGCCCGTCGCCACGGTGGGCTTTCAGGCGAGCAAAGTGCGCGTCGCCCTCGGCAGCCCGATCGAGTTGACGTATCGCTTCGACATCGCGCCCAACGCGAAGATCGACGGCGACTACAAAGTCTTCGTCCACGTCGTCCGCGAGGACGGCCAGCAGATGTGGGACGACGACCACGAGCCGCCGACGCCGACCTCGCAATGGAAGCCGGGCCAGACCATTCAGTACACGCGCACCCGCTTCGTGCCGGTGTTCCCGTTCCTCGGCGAAGCCGCGGTCGAGATGGGCCTCTATCGCGATCAGGATCGGCTGCCGCTCCAGGCGGCTGGCGACGCCTCGAATCGTGAGTCGGCCGGCCGCGCGTACCGCGTCGGCACGCTGCAGCTCCTGCCGTCCACCGAGAACATCTTCGTCATGTTCAAGAGCGGCTGGCACCAGTCGGAGTTCGCCGTCGACGAGCCCACGCTGACCTGGCAGTGGACGCAGAAGCTCGCGACGTCCACGTTCAGGAATCCCAAGAAGGACGTGCTGTTCTACATCGAGTTCGACGCCCGCGCGGATCTCTTCCCGGACAAGAAGCAGGTCGTGACCATCTCGTCAGGTGACACGGTGGTGACGACCTTCGAGGCGTCGTCCAGTCTCATCACGCTGCAGAAGATCCCCATCACCGCCGCGCAGCTCGGCAACGGCGACATGGCCGAGCTCCGCATCGAAGTGGACCGGACGTTCGTGCCCGCCAAACTGCCCAGCGGCGGCCGCGACGCCCGCGAGCTGGGAATCCGGGTCTATCACACGTTCGTAGAAAGCCGATAGATAGAAGGAAGAAGGTGGCAGGTCGAAGGTCGAAGGAAAGGTCGAAGGACGGCCAAACCGACGACGCCCGAGATTGGTCCAAGGAAGGGACGAAGGTCATGGCGACGAACCTGACGCGAACCTCTTCCGGTCCTTTTTTCACCTTTTTTCCTGCCTTGGCCCTTCGCTCCTCCGTCCTTTCCTTCGCCTTTCGCCCTTTGGCCTTCTACCTGCTGATCGCATCTCCTGTAGTGGCCGAGGCAGATATCGTGAAGCTCACCAACGGCCGGACGATGACGGTGGAGTCGTGCGCGTTCGAAGGGAACGAGGTCATCTTCAAGCTGGCGGGGGGCGGGGAGATCCGGGCGCCGAAGACGATCGTCGACGAGATTCTGCCCGACGAGATCCCGTTTGCCCGGACCGTCGCGATCGAGGCCCTGGCGGCCTCGCCGTCGGCCACCCGGTTGATGCCTGACCCGGCGGCGCTCAAGGCGCTGGTCGATCTGGTCGCCGCCAAGGTCGGGCTGGACCGCAAGCTGGCCCACGCCGTCGTCAAAGTCGAGTCGAACTACGACCCGCGGGCCATCTCGCCGCAAGGGCGCCATGGGGCTGATGCAGATCATGCCGGCGGTGGCCCGTCAGTACGGGCTGGCCGATCCGTTCGACCCCGAGAAGAACCTCGAAGCGGGCATGCGGCACCTGCGCACCCTGCTGGGGCGGTTCGATCGGTCGCGAGCGCTGGCCGCGTACAACGCCGGCGCCGGCGCTGTGGCGAGGTACGGCGGAGTGCCGCCGTACCGCGAGACTCAGGACTACGTGCGGCGCATCTCGGCTCTTGTTAAATAAATGTTCCATCCCGGCCCCGACCGGTGTCTGACGGTCTAAAGGGCCGGAGCGGGCGACGCGAGCGGAAGCTTCGGGAGGCGTCAGGACGCGTGGAATTCCAGCTGCCGGGTAGCGACGGCGAGCGGCCAAATCATGGAGGCGACGTACGTCGCCGAGAACGAAGCGCGCCTGCGCATGGAGCTCGAGGAGAAGGGCCTCTACCTGCTGTCGGTCCAGGGCCGCGGCGGGCTCAAGGTCGGCCGGTTTCAGCTCGCGCCTGCCGCGGCGGCGGAAGCGTCCCGACCGCCGAGTTCCTCGTCTTCAACCAGGAGCTGGCGACGCTGCTCAAGGCCGGTCTGCCGCTCGTGCAGTCGCTCGACATCCTGCGCAAGCGCGTGCCGAACCCGACGCTTCAAGGTCGCGCTCGACGACATCTACGAGCGCGTGCGATCGGGCACCGCGCTGTCGGACGCGTTCGAAGCGCAGCAGCTGTTCTCGGGCGTCTACACCGCGTCGCTGATGGCGGGCGAGAAGAGCGGCAGCCTCGAGCAGGTGATCCGCCGCTACGTGCCAGCACATCAAGGTGCTGGCGTCGGTGCGAGTCGCAGGTCGTCTCCGCGCTCATCTATCCGGCCGTGCTGGTCGTCCTGTCGGTCGTCGTCGTCGGCCTGATCGTCTTCAAGGTCGTGCCCGAGTTCGCGGCGTTCTACGAGCAGTTCGGCGAAGGCGCGGCAGCTGCCGATGTCGACGCGGGTGGTCGTGGCGATCTCGACGAATCTGGTCGGCAGCGCGGGCCTCGATCATCGGCGCGCTCGTCGCGGCGATCGCCGCGGCGATTCTGCTGGTTCCGCCAGCCCGCGCAGCGCAAGCGCCTGCACGCGCGCGATGCTGCGGCTGCCGTACTTCGGTCCGCTGGCGCGCACGTTTGCGACCGCGCAGGTCTCGCGCACGCTGGCGACGCTGCTCTCGGGCGGCATTCCGCTCGTCAACGCGCTCGACATCGCCGGCCAAGTCGGTCGGCAACCAGGCCGATCGCGCGACCACCTGGCGGTCGTGGCGCGGCAGGTGCGCGAGGGCCGCAGCCTGGCGCACGCGCTCGCCGAGCGCGACATGTTCCCGCACGTCGCGGTCGAGATGGTCGAGGTGGGCGAGTCGACCGGCGCGCTGGCCGACATGCTCAACAGCGTCGCGGACTTCTACGACGAGGAGAACGAGACGAGCCTGACGCGGTTCTCGAACCTGATTCAGCCGGTCCTGCTCATCGTGATGGGCGTCGTCATCGCGGGTCTGCTGCTGTCGCTGTACATGCCGCTCTTCCAGCTGTCGTCGCTGCGCGAGCTGAACCATGGCTGAACCGACTCGCCACCACCGACCCGAGCCGATCTACGCCGAGCCGCAGGCGGCGCCGGTCGATCACGCCGCCGAGGAAGTCGAAGCGCGGCGGCTGGCGCGAGCGCTACCAGCTCGAGTTCGTCGACCTCGAGCACTTCCACATCGACCACGCGCTGTTCCGCAGCATCCCGGCCGATCTGATGCTGCGCTACGGGTTCGTGCCGTACCGGCGCGACGGGCAGACGCTGCTCATCGTCGTCTCCGATCCGAGCGATCTGCAGACGATCGACGAAGTCGGCGTGCAGCTGAACACGCCGATTCGCGTGTGCGTCGGCACGCCGTCGGCGATTCAGTCGATCCTGAAGAAGAGCGAGAGCTCGCAGCGCGTGCTCGAGGAAGCCACCGAAGGCTTCCAGATGCAGATCCTGCGCGAGGACGAGGCCGGGCGAAGAGAACCTCACGGTCGACAAGCTCACGTCGGACGCGAGCCCGGTCATCCGGCTCGTGGACTCGATGGTGTTCACGGCGCTCCAGCGCCGCGCCTCGGACATCCACATCGAGACGCAGGACGACGCGGTGCACGTGAAGTACCGCATCGACGGCGTGCTGCAGCAGGCGATGAAGCCGATCGACAAGCGGCACCACAGCACGATCATCTCGCGCATCAAGGTCATGGCCGAGCTGGACATCGCCGAGAAGCGCGTGCCGCAGGACGGCCGCTTCAAGCTGCGCGTGCGCGGCAAGACGATCGACTTCCGCGTGTCGATCATGCCGAGCGTCCACGGCGAGGACGCGGTCATCCGCATCCTCGACAAGGAGTCGATGAGCGAGCAGTTCACCGAGCTGCGCCTCGACATCCTCGGCTGGCCGGAGATCGAGATGAAGCGGTTCCGGAAGTACATCCGCGAGCCGTACGGCATGGTGCTCGTCACCGGGCCCGACCGGCAGCGGCAAGACGACGACGCTCTACGCGGCGCTGTCGGAGATCAAGTCGGTCGAAGACAAGATCATCACGATCGAAGACCCGGTCGAATACCAGCTGCGCGGGCATCACGCAGATTCCGATCAACGAGAAGAAGGGCCTGACGTTCGCGCGCGGCCTGCGGTCGATCCTGCGGCACGACCCGGACAAGATCATGGTCGGCGAGATCCGCGACCCCGAGACGGCGCAGATCGCGATTCAGTCGGCGCTCACCGGCCACCTCGTGTTCACGACCGTCCACGCCAACAACGTCATCGACGTGCTCGGGCCGGTTCCTGAACATGGGCGTCGAGGCGTATCAGTTCGTCTCGGCGCTGAACTGCGTGCTGGCGCAGCGGCTCGTGCGGCGATCTGCGAGGACTGCAAGCGGCCGGCGACGATGACGCGCGAGCTGCTCATCGAGTCGGCGATCGACCCGGAGCTCGCGCCGACACGCAGACGTTCTACGAGGGCGAGCGGCTGCATCGAGTGCGGCGGCACGGGCTTCAAGGGCCGGACGGCCATCTGCGAGCTGATGGACCTGACCGATCGCATCCGTGACATGATTCTCGAGCGGCGGCCGACGTCGGAAATCAAGAAGGCGGCGCGGGACGAAGGCATGACGTTCCTGCGCGCAGTGCGCCGTGGGCCGCGTGCTCGACGGCATCGACGACGCTGCGCGAAATCAACAAAGTGACGTTCGTCGAGTAGGGACCTGTGGCGCGCGCATCCTCCTGGTTCGCGCCGACGCCGCCGTCGGTCGCGATCGAGATCGCCAGCCGCCGCGTGACGGTGGTCGAAATCGGCCGCGGCGGCCGGAGGCGCGGCCGTGACGCGGCACGCCACCGAGCCGCTGCCGCCGAGGCGCGTCGTCCCGGCGCTCACGGGCGTGCAACATCGCGGCGCCGGACGTCGTGGCCGAGGCGCTGCGCCGGCGCTCGACCGCGCGGGCTCGGTCGGCGTCGGCCGCGCCGCGCTCGTCGTGCCCGACAGCGTCGCGCGCGTCTCGCTCCTCCCCTTCGAGCAGTTGCCGGCGCAAGGCCGCCGACCTCGATCAGCTCATTCGCTGGCAGCTGAAGAAGGCGACGCCGTTTCCGATCGAAGAGGCGCAGGTGACGCTCGTTCCGGCGCACGTCGGCGGAGACGGCCCGACGCTCGCGGCCGTCGTGGCGCGGCGCGACGTGATCGCGCAGTACGAGGCGGTGACCGGCGCGCGTCGGGCATCCACGCGGGCTCGTCGATCTCGCCAGCTTCAACGTGATGAACGCGGTCATCGGCGCCGGCGCCGCGCTCGCACGGCGACTGGCTCGCTCGTGCACGCTGGCGGCCGAAGCGACGACGCTCGCGATCCTGCGCGGGCACGCAGCTGATGTTCTACCGGCATCGCGCCGCCGTCGACGAGGAGCCGCTCGAGCGCGCTCGTGCACCAGACGGCGATGTATCACGAGGATCGGCTCGGCGGGACGAAGTTCGCGCGCGTCTGGCTGTGCGGCGTCGTCGTTCGTGGCGGATGGCGCCGAGGAGGCGCGCCGCGAGATCGCCGAGCGGCTCGGCGTGCCGGCCGAGACCGTGGACATCCGGCCGGCCGCCGGGCTGACCGATCGGGTCAGCACGCCGCTCGACGTGCTCGACGCGCTGGCCGCGCCGGTGGGCGTGCTGCTGCGCGAACGGAAGGCGGCCTGACGATGCTCCGCGGCAACCTCTCCACGCGGCCGTTCTACAACGAGCGCCTGGTCACGCTCGCCATCGTCGTCGCGGCGCTCGTGGCGCTGGGCCTCGCCGTGTTCAACGTGCAGCAGATCATGGCGCTCTCGACGCGAGCGCGCGGCGTTCAAGGCGAACGAGCAGCGCGATCGCGACGAGGCGGCGAAGCATTCGCAGCGACGCCGCGGCGCTGTCGAGCAGACGGTGGATCAGTCGAAGCTGCGCTATCTCGCGGCGGCCACGCGCGAGGCCAACACGCTCATCGATCAGCGCACGTTCTCGTGGACGTCGTTCTTCGGGCTCGTCGAGAAGACGCTGCCGCTCGACGCACGGCTGCTGTCGGTCTCGCCGCGCGTGGAGAAGGGCGAGTTCCAGATCGCGATGGTCGTCGTCGGCAAACGTCCGAGCGCGATCAAGGAGTTCCTGGACAACCTGATGGCCACGGGCGTGTTCTACGACGTGGCGACCGACAGCCGCGCGCGCAACGACGACGGCACGCACACGGCGACCGTGAGCGGCACCTACTTCCTGGCGTCGACGGCGCCCGGGTCGAAGACGGCCCCGCCGGGGTCGAAGCCGGCGCCCGCGGGCCGGAAGGGGCGGCCATGAATCTCTGGCGCCGCGTCTTCGCCGAACGCCGCCGCGGTGCTCCTCCCGCTGCTCGTCGCGCTCGTCGCGAACGCCGGCGTGCTCGGCGCTGGTCGTCTTGCCGCTGAAGCGCGCGGTCGTCGGCGGCGGAAGAGTCGGCGCGCGAGGCGACGCGCGACGCTTGCCGCCGCGCGACGCGAGGACCTGCTCGCGAAACAGGCGCGCACGGGGAAGGAACGCGCCGACGTCGAGCTGCAGAAGTTCTACGCGGAGATCCTGCCGCAAGACGTATGCGGGCGCCACCGAGGTCGCCGACTACTGGCTGGGCGTCGTGGCCGACGAGACCGGCCTGCACCTTCCGGAGCAGGGCAGTGGGAACGCGAGACGATTCGCGACAGCCAGTTGACCAAAGTCACCGGCAAGGTCACGCTCACGGGCGAGTACGCGAACATCCGCCGGTTCCTCTACAACGTCGAGACCGCGCAGGAGTTCGTGATCATCGAGAAGGTCGAGCTGTCGCAGGCGAACACGGCGCAGGCCTCGAGCCTGCTCGAGGTGTCGCTGTCGGTCGCCACGTACTTTCTGGGTGCCCGCTGAGCCGGGAGCGCCGGCGAAATGAAGCTCCTGCCGCCTCCGGGGCCGCAGCGCCGCAGCGACGCTCGCGCTGCTGGCGATCCTGTTGGCCGCCCTCGTGGTCTTCATGTGGCGATCCGGCGGCAACGACGACCCGGCTGCGCAGGCGCCCGCGACGTCCAATCGGACGACACGCGCCGCCGCTGGCGATGACGCCGGCGACGATGCCGCAGGCGGTGGCGCTCGACAAGCTCGAGCCGGTGCCGGAAGAGCCGGCGAAGGGCCGCAATTTGTTCCGCTTCGGCGAACGGCCCGCGCCGCCACCGCCGCCGCGTCCGGCCGCGCCGCCCCCCGTCGTGGCGCCGCCGGCACCGCCGAAGCCGACGGGGCCGCCGCCGATTACGCTCGTGCTGACGGGCCTCGTCACCGGCGGCGATGGACGCCCGGTCGCACAATTGAAGGACCCGAAGACGGGCGCGTTGTTCATGGGCAACGAAGGGATGGTCATTGACGGCCAGTACAAGATCCTGAAGATTGGCCTGACGACGGTGATCGTCGCGTATGTCGACGGTCAGGGCCCGAGAACCATACCGCTCGGTGGGACTTGATGATTTTCGATTTGCGATTTGCGATTTTCGATTGGCGCCAAGCTCTAAGTCGCCAATCGAGAATCCCAAATCGAAAATGCAAGCATCAGACGTGAGGCCTTTGGTGAACAGGACGCTTCGGTTGGGAACGGTCGCGTTGCTGCTCGTGAGCGTCGTCGCGTGCGCGACGGGGCGCGCGATACGCAGTGGGGAAGCCGCGGCGAAGAAGGGCGACTGGGACGCCGCCGTCGCGTACTACCGCGAGGCGCTGGCCAACGAACCCGATCGCATCGACATCAAGATCTCCCTCGAACGGGCGACGCGGGAGGCGGCGAACATCCACGTCAAGCGCGCGCGGGAGCTCGAAGCGCAGGATCAGCTCGCCGGCGCGCTCGCCGAGTACCGGCTCGCCGCGGATCTGCTGCCGAGCAGCACGCTGGCCATCACCAAGGCGAACGAGCTCGAGCGCCGGATCACGGCGCAGCTCGAGGCCTCGCGCCCGAAGCCGCGGATCGACGAGCTGCGGCAGCAGGCGCGGCAGGCGTCGCCGATCCCGCGCCTCGATCCGCGCACGCGCGTGCCGATCATCAATTTTCCGAGCGCCGCGGTGCGCGACATCCTCACCGCGATCGAGCACGCTCACCGGCATCAACTTCACCTACGACCAGGGGCTCGAGCCGCTCCTCGCGCGGCAGTATCCGATCAACCTCCAGGACGTCCCGCTCGAGGAAGCGCTCAACCAGGTCCTGACCGCGAACACGATGACGTTCAAGGTCTTGAATCAGAAGACCATCTTCATCTACGCCGACAACACGACCAATCGCCAGAAGTACGAGGACCAGTACTCGCAGACGTTCTACCTGTCGCACGCCGACATCCAGGAGATGGTGCAGATCATCAACACGATGCTGACCCAAGGCCCGGCGGTCCGGCCCATCGTGACGCAGAACAAGGCGACCAACTCGATTGTCGTGCGCGCGACGGCGCCCGTGATGGAGGTGATCGAGAACATCATCCGGACCAACGACAAGCCGCGCGCGGAAGTGCTGATCGAAGTCGAGATCCTGGAAGTCGTCGCGCATCCGCCTGAAGGAACTTGGCCTCGATCTCAGCAACTGGCGCTCGGGTTCACGTTCTCGCCGGAGCTGGCGCCGCCGAACGCTCCCGGGACGTTTCCGCCGGCGTGCCGCCGCCGTTCAACCTGAACACGATCAGCCGGGGCGTGAGCCCGGCGGACTTCTACATGACGGTGCCGAGCGCCGTCATCAAGGCTGCTCGAGGCGGACACGCGCACGAAGCTCCTCGCCAAGCCGCAGCTGCGCGGCCGTGAGGGCTCGCAGTTGACGCTGAACCTCGGCGACCAGGTGCCGATCGCCGTGACGACGTTTGCCGCCGATCGCCGCCGGCGGCATCCCGACGCAGCCGCAGGTGACTATCAGTACCGGCCGGTCGGCGTGAACCTGACGATCACGCCGCGCGTGACCTATCAGGACGAGATCATCCTCGACCCGATCATCGTGGACAAGAGCGGTCTCGGTCCGAACATCAACGTCGCGGGATCGGTAGATTCCGAGCTTCGTCACCCGCACGGCGTCGGTGTCGATGCGGCTGCGCGACGGCGAGTCGAACCTGCTCGCGGGCTTGATCCGCGAAGAGGAGCGCGACGCTGAACCGGGGGCTGCCTGGCATCACCAACATTCCGATTCTTCGCTCGATCTTCGGGAACACCGGCTCGAATCGTGAGGAGAGCGACCTCGTGATGATCGTCACGCCGCACATCATCCGGTCGCGCGAGATCACGAGCGAGGACCTGAAGCCGTTCTACATCGGCACCGGTCAGAACTTCGGCGCCGGCTCCGCGCCGACGCTCATCTCGCCGGACGCGCCACCCGCGCCGGCGACCGCGGGGCCGGGGCAGGCGGGCCAGGCCGCGCCGCCGCCCGGAGCCGCACCGGCGACGCCAACCACCGCGCCGCCCCCGACCGGGCCGCCGCCGGCCGGACAGACGCCGCCGCCCGGGACGCCGCCGCGCGTGCCTGGCGTCGTGCCGATTCAGCCGGTCGAGACGACGACGGCCCCGGCGGCGCCGCCCGCCACGCCGGCCCAGGTCGAGCTCACCACGCCCGGCACCGAGTTCCAGATCGGCGGCGGGCCGTATTCCGTCCCGATTCGCGTCGCCAGCGTCGTATCTCAGGTAGGCGCGATCACGCTCAGCATCACGTACGATCCGAAGGTGCTGCGTGCGACGACGATCAATCAGGGGTCGTTCATGCAGGGTGGCGGAATCACGCCGGCGTTCGCGCCGAAGATCGACCAGAGCGCCGGCCGCGTGGACATCGCGATCTCGCGCGGCGCCGACACGAGCGGCGTGTCGGGCACGGGGCTTCTCGCGGCCGTCGTCTTCGAGGCGATCGCGCCCGGCTCGTCGCGCATCGGCCTGACGGCAGTGATGACGAGCGCGGCAGGCAAGCCGATTCCGGTGCAGACGACAGGCGGAACGGTCACGGTGAAATAAGACATTCACCATGAAGGGTGAAGACGGCTTCAGTCTTCATGGTGAGTCGTTGAAAGCAGGTTGTTCAGACCATGCGACTCTTTCGTAAGTCGTCAGACGGCTTCACGTTCGTCGAGCTCATCGTGGTCGCGGCGCTGATGATGATCCTCGCGTCGGCGGCCATGCCGCTCGCGCGGGTGTCGATGAAGCGCCAGCGCGAGGCGCAGCTCCGGTACTCGCTCAAGGAAGTCCGGGTGGCGATCGATCTCTTCCACGACTGGGCCGAGCAGGGGAGGATCGCGCAGCACGAGCTCACGTTCGGCAGCGAGAACTACCCGCAGTCACTCGACCAGCTCGTGCAGGGCGTGACGCTCGCCAATGACGTGACGGGGCGCAAGAAGAAGTTCCTGCGACGGATTCCGATCGATCCGATGACGGGCCGCGCCGAGTGGGGCATGCGGGCCGTCGCGGATCCGCCGGACTCGAAGGCGTGGAGCGGACAGAACGTCTTCGACATCTACACGAAGCACGAGGGCGTCGCGCTCGACGGAACCAAGTACCGGGACTGGTGATTCAGGAGATTGCGAGGCGCGTATGTTGACGGCACGAGAATCATTTGCGCGGCGCGTCCGTCGTTCGGAGACGGCGGCTGGACGCTGGTCGAGCTGCTCATCGTCATCACGCTCATCATGATCCTGGCCTCGCTCGCGCTCAGCCAGTACCGGAACTCCATCACCTCCACGAAGGAGGCGGCGATGAAGTCGAACCTGTTCCTGATGCGCGACGCGATCGACCAGTACTACGCCGACAAGGGCAAGTATCCCGAGTCGCTGCAGACGCTCGTCTCGGAGAACTATCTGCGCGCGATCCCGAAGGATCCCTTCACGGGGAACGTGGAGTCGTGGCAGACCGTGCTCGCCGACCCGGAGCCCGGCAGCACGTCGGCCGCGACCGGCATCTACGACGTCAAGAGCGGCCACGACGGCACGGCGCTGGATGGTAGTCGCTACGCTGATTGGTAACCGCTCCCGCAAGAGCTTTCACCACGAAGGACACGAAGGACACGAAGCTTTTTGGGGAAAAGCTCTTGCCCAACCCAAAAAAATCTTCGTGTGCTTCGTGCCCTTCGTGCTGAAAGCTCTGACTTGCGCACGAAAGTGTCAATGACCCTGACAGTTGTGACGTACGCTTGCGTGCTGATCTGTGCAGTCGGTTCCTGAGTGCGCAGAATCTAAGGCGAGATCGCGCGATTTTCCCTGGCATCGATTGCGCACCGTCCCGATTGGACTCCCCAAATGTCATCTCGATCGACTCCGTCAGCATCCTGGGCCGCCGCAGCCGTACTTGGGGTGGCGACTGTGATTGCCTCGCCGGGCTGCGCCCTCAACCCGTTCCATCGCGGCCAGGACAGCGTGATTACCGTCCAGGGCGCTATCGTCGGCGTCCGGCGCGACGCGTCGTGCGAGCTGAAGCTCGTCACCACCGGCGGCAAGGTTGTCGAGACGCTCCGCATCGTGCCCACGTTCGACCGCTCGGTGACGCTCGCGCCACGCGCGCGGCGCGCGTTCGAGATCTCGTGCGATGGGTACCCGGGGAAGTTCAGAAGCCGCGCCTACAAGGGCGACGGATGGAGTGAAGTCGACCTGGGGACGATCTTTCTGACGGCGACGGGACAGGAAGCCTCATTGCGGCGGTAACTGAGCGGACCCGGCATCCGGTCTTCAGCGGCCAACGTCCCGGCGTTGCCGATCTGACTATTTCTAGTCATAATAAGGTCATGAAGCAGGCGCGCATCGCGGAGCTCAAGGCCCGGTTGAGCGAGTACCTGCGGGCCGTACGTCGCGGCGAGACGGTAACCGTGCTGGATCGAGACACACCGGTGGCTCAGATCGTGCCGTTTCGTGAGCGACCGGCGCTGCGTGTCCGAAAGCCGGCCCCTGGCGCGCCGCCCCCCAGGGGCGTGCGGCTGCCGAAGCCGGCGAAGCTGAAGGTCGACATCGTCGAGTTCCTGCTCGCGGAGCGCCAGGGGTATCGGTGATTGCGTATGTGGATGCGTCGGTCCTGCTTCGGCTCGCCCTCGGGCAGCGGGACTCGCTGCGCGAGTGGTCCAGGATTGAGCGTGGCGTGTCGAGTGCGCTCGTCACGGTGGAAAGCCTGCGAACGCTCGATCGGCTCCGCGTGAGGGTCAAGCTCGCCGACGATGACGTTGCAGGACGCCGGGCCAAGATCCTCGAACTCATGGCGTCGCTCGAAATTGTTGACGTCGATTCAGTTGTGCTGGATCGCGCCGCCCAGCCTATGCCGACTGAGCTCGGCACACTCGACGCGATTCACCTGGCAACGGCGCTTCTGTGGAAGGAGATGACAGGCGAAGACCTGACGATGGCTACGCACGACGCGGCACTGGCGATGGCCGCTGAGGCTCACGGCCTGCCTGTTGTGGGAGTGGGGAAGTGACCGAAGGCCGTGCTACTGCACGTTCACTTGCAGCCGAATCACGATTGGATCGCCCTTGAGCGGGTTGACACTAATCACGACGCTCTTCGTGCCACGCGAGTTGTACACGACGCTCTGCTGTGGGCTGTTCGTCGAAAAGGTGTCGCCCTCGCCGAGATTCCAGGTGTAGCTCCGAATCGCTGCCGATGCCGGCACCGTCACGGAGAAGAGCACGGACTGGCCGAACGTGACCGTGCTGGGCGAGGCCGTCGCGGTCGCCGAGATAGGCAGCACCGCAAGCTGTGAACTGACAGACGTCCTGATTCCGTCTGAGTCCGTGGCCGTGGCGGTGACGGTGAAGACGTCTGCGTCGCCGTAGAGATGGACGACATTCGTCGACCCGGACAAGGCACCCAGAGGAGCCGTCTCGCCGTCTCCGAAGTCGAGCACGACGTCGGTGACGATCGTGTTGGCTCCGACATTGACTGTAATGCTCGTCGGGGTGCTGATGCTCGCAGTACCAGGCACCGTGAGCGTGAGCGTCGTGCGCGGCTTGATTGTGATCGCGACGGTCGCTGGCGTCGGCCCGGCGGTCGTGCCGCTTCCGCCGCCGGCGGTGGCCGTCACCGTCGCGGCCGCGTTCGTGGTGAGCGTCGTCGTCGCGACGCCGTTGGCGTCGGTGACGATGCTGGCGGCGGCGAGCGAGCCCGCGGTCGTGGAGAAGCTCACGGGCACGCCGAGCAGGCCGTTGCCCTGCTGATCTTCGACGCGCGCGGAGATCGTCGATTGTCCGCCCGTCGCCGGCAGCGCCTGCGGTGACGCCGTGACCGCGATGCGCGCTGCGCCGGCGGCGCCGATCCGCACATCGGCCGTCGCTCGCGCGCCTCCCGAGATCGCCGTCACGGTGGCCGTGCCGGAGCGTCCGTCGGCGATGAGCCGAACTTTCGCGCGTCCGGCCTCGGTCCTCGCCTCGGCAGGCTCGATTCGCCCGAGCGTCGTCGTAAAGATGACCAGCGTGTTGTTGTGCACCGGCGTGCCGACGCCGGTGTTGACCGTCGGTGGCTGGTTACCGGTCGAGGTGCCGAGCGCGCCTTCGAGCACCATGGCCAGGATCTCGACGCTGCCGTTCACCGGCAGGATGTTCGTCGAGACGTTCAACACGATGGCGCTCCCGGCCGGAGCAGTGAGCGGCATCTTGTCGCAGGACGCGCTCGCGATCGCCGCGGAAGTGACGATAAGAGCAGAGAGCAGCCGGACAGGACGTGGTACCATGCGAAGCTGTAAGGATACTCGATTCATGGGCTTAGGGAGACCCGATACGTCGGCCCCGAACGTTCCGCCCGACCGCTCTCGATTGGACGACCGCGGCTTCATTATGGTCGTGCTCCTCGTCGGGATGGCGATTGTCGCCATCTGGATGAGCGCCGCGCTCCCGGCGTGGCGACAGCAGGTGCAACGGCAGCGTGAAGACGACCTGATCTTCCGCGGCGAGCAGTACGCGCGCGCCATCGTGACGTACCAGAAGAAGAACCAGGGCGCCTTCCCCCCTAATATCGACATCCTGGTGCAGAACCGTTATCTGCGGAAAAAGTGGAAAGATCCGATCACGAAGGACGACTTCGTGCCGGTCGGCGCCGGGTCTGGCCGGAATCGAAAAGCCACCCACGCCTCGCGGTGCACAGGCGCCGATCGCGCCGTCGATTGGCGGGACGCAGCCCGGCCGCCCTTCCGGTCCTGGCGGCGCCCCAGGGGTAGGTGGTGCTCCGGGGCCGGGCGGACAGCAGCAGATGGCCATGGGCAATCAGCCTCCCGGCGTGAGCGGCGTGCGCAGCAAGAGCAGCGCGACCTCAATCAAGATTTATCAGGGCCAGCAGCAGCACAACATGTGGGCGTTCGATGCGCAGCAGATGTACGGGCGTATGGGCTACAGCCCGGGCGGGCGCGGCCAGCGGCCAGGCGGGCCCGGCACCGGACGCGAAGGCCAGCCTGGAGCGCCAGGCCAGCGGGGCGATCCGGTCGGCCCCGGCCGGCAACTCGGACCGGGAGTTGGTCCCGGAGGCGGACCGCCGCCACCGCCACCAGCGCCGCGCGGCGGTAAGGGCGGCACGTAAGGCGCGCCGGGTACGTAGGGCGCGCCGGGTTCTGGCGCGCCAACGTAGGGTGACGCGGCTCACAACCCGAGCCGCGCTACGTACCGAGCCGCGCTACGCATCCGAGCCGCGCTACGAGAGCGCCGTGACAATCGCGTCGTGCAGCGCCGGTCGCAGCTTGACCAGCGCGTCGTTCGCGCGCGTCGGATGCACGCGATTCGTCAGGAACACCACGTAGAGATCGCGCTCCCAGTCAATCCACAGCGACGTGCCGGTGAAGCCGGTGTGACCGATCGCCGTCGCTGACATCCGTGTGCCGCACGACGAAGTCGGCAGCATCGTGTCCCAGGCGAGCGCGCGCGAGCTGCCGGGCACGGCCGTCGCTGCGCCGCGAACGACCGCATCAGTGCCGGCGTCGCCGAGCTGCCGTCGTCTTGTCGAATGTCTGCAAGCACGAGTCGCGCGAACGCGGCCGACGCGCCCGCGGTGCCGAAGAGTCCGGCATGCGCCGGCGACGCCGCCGAGCGCCGCGGCGTTCTCGTCGTGCACTTCGCCTACGAAGCAGGCGGCCGCGCCACGGGTCGTGTTCGGTCGGCGCGGTCCGTTCGCGATGGTCGCGCCGCCGGCCGATAGCCAATGACGTCACCCAATTGCGCCGCCAGTGTCGCGAACTGCGCGTCGAGCGTGCGCGCCGCCAAGGTCCGTCGAGCATGAAGCCGAGCAGCATGAACCCCGGATCGGAGTAGACCGACGTCGTGCCGGGTGCGCGCTCGAGCGGCAGCGCCGACAGCACGCGCTCGTACTCCGCGCGGCCCGCGGCCTGCTCCCACAGTCGTGCGTGCGCCGGAAGTCCGGACGAGTGATCGAGGAGATGGCGGACGGTGACGGCGTCGCGATCGGCGCCACGCCAGCTCGCAAGATGCCGCGAGACCGTGTCGTCGAGCGACAGCGCACGCGTGCCGACGAGCCGCATCGCGATCGACGCCGTGGCGATGACCTTGGTGAGTGACGCGAGATCGAAGATGGTGTCGAGCCGGCAGGCGAAGGGCGCGTGGCGTCGTAGCTCAGAGAGCCGAACGGCTCGCGCCAGATCGATCCGCGCAGAGCGCCCGACGTCAACCACCGCCGCCGGAAACGCGCGCGCGCCAAGTCCGTCTGTGATGATCTCGCGTGCCGCCGAAAAAGGTTCCGTCACTGGCGCGATGTGTACCCGTCGTACTGTCGTACCCGTCGAACCCGTCCCTACCTGACTGCGCCGCTGCCCGCCGGCGTCTCGAGCAGAACGGGGCGGAGCGCGGACAAGTCCGAGAGATTCGTGCCGGCTTCGGCGATCTGTTCCGTACGAGAAGAGCAGCACGCCCGCGGCCTGCGCACGGCGCGCGAGGCGGACGTGCTCGATCGTCTGCGACATGGCCAGCCGGTACGCGCCGATGCCGGCCCAGAACGGCACGACACCCAGCGCGGCGTTGATTTCCGTGGCCAGAGTCGAAAACTCGTTCGCGTCGGTCGTGTAGATCATCGGGCAGACGACGTCGAGCCAGCCGGCGCGCGCCCAGTTCACCCAGTCCTGCAGCCGAGCGTCACGCGCGCCGCCAGGACTCGGGAAGACGGCGGCTGACAGGACAATCGCCGGGCGCGCCGTTCGGACGACGCCGTGAATCCGTCGGATGAGCGACGTGAGTCGATCGCGGCGGAACGTCGCCCACTCGGGCGCGAGCGCGTCGGGCCACGCCGCCGGATCGGTCACCGCGGCGCGATCGAGCCGCTGTCGTTCGGCGACCGGCACCGACGGCGCGAGGGTCGCGCGAAACTCGGCAAGCGCCCCCGGGCTGTAGTCGAAGTCGACATTCGGATAGCGAACGTAGTCGAGATGCAGGCCGTCGATCGGATAGCGCTCGACGATCTCCCGAACGACCGACACCGTGTGGTCCTGCGACTCCCTGGGAATGGGCGAGAGGTACAGCCCTTCGACCGAGCTTGCCGCGTTGCGCGTCCACCGCGCCAGCGTGCCCGAGGTAGGCGGGCGATCGAGGCGTCACGGTCCTGAGCGACGTCGCCAGCGGCCGCGGCACCATCAGCCATTCCGGGTGACGACGACGCGACGTGATCGCGGGAGCGGGGCAGGTAGGTGCCGCTCGCGACGAGGTTCACGTTGACCCAGGCGTGGACCTTGAGCCCGGCGCGATGCGCGAGGTCGAGCGTGGTCGCCAGCGGATCGAACTCGTCCGGCTGGCGATCGAGATCGGTGGCGCGCGGCTCGATCGCGCTGCGATAGAACGCTTCGCCGCGCCCGCGCACCTGCACGAGCAGTGTGTTGAAGCCGCCGGCCTGCGCCGCGCGGACGACCGACGCGATGCTCCCGGGCGATCCGAGCGCGGTCCGCGGCACCCACAGGCCCCGGACGTTCTCCGGCATCACGGGCCCGGGCGCACGCTGGCCCAGCATCGGGACGCCGGCGATCAGAACTGCACAGAAGGACCAGACGAAAGGACGGGAAGCACGCCGCATCAGGAGTCGCTCATCACCAATCAGATCAAATCGGCGTCAATGATACTCTCTCCACTCCGTCATGTTCGTCCTGGGAATCGACGCGGGCGGCACGCGGACGGTCTGCCAGCTCGCCGACGACCGGCGGGCGCATCGTCGCCGAAGCGCGCGGGCCGGGCGCCAACCTGCAGTCGGCCGGCGAGCTCGAGGTCGAAAAAGTCCTGCATCAGGTCATCGAAGAGGCGCTCGGCGAGCTGTCCGCGCGGCCGGCCGCGATCTGCCTCGGCATGGCCGGCGTCGATCGGCCGCGTGACGCGGAGATCGTTCGCGGGATTCTCACGCGCATCGGCCATCGCGCGCGCGTGCTCGTCGTCAACGACGCGCTGATCGCGCTCGAAGCCGGGCTGCCCGACGCGCCGGGCCTCGTCGTCATCGCCGGCACCGGATCGATCGCGTACGGACGCAACGCCCGCGGACAGGCGGCGCGCGCCGGCGGATGGGGCTACGTGCTTGGCGACGAGGGCAGCGGCTACTGGCTGGGCCGGCAGGCGCTGCGCGCCGTAGTGCGCGCGGCCGACGGACGAGGCCCCGCGACGCGGCTGACGCCGCTGATCCTCGCGCACTACCACGTCACACGGCCCGACGAGCTCGTCCGCGAGATCTACTACGGCGGAACGCGCCCGAGCACCATTGCGGCGCTCTCGCGCGAGGTGCAGGCCGCGGCGGCGGAGGGCGACCCAATCGCGGAACACATCATCGATACCGGAGCGAAAGAGCTCGCGTCGGCCGCCTCGTCAGTTGCGCGCCAGCTTGGCGTCGAGCGGCCGGACGTGATCCTCTCGGGCGGCACGCTGCACGGCGTCGGGCGCCTGCGGGCTGGCGTGATCGATCAGCTCATGGAACAGTTTCCGGGGACGACGGTCCGGCTGCTCGACGCGGAGCCGGCGCTCGGCGCCGTCCGGCTCGCCCAGGCGCTCGCGCGCGGCCAGTCGTCGGTGCCCGCGTATCTCGAGACGCGGCACTGACTGATGCAGGTCGTCGTTCTCCCGTCCGCACGAGAGGCCTGCGCCGCGGTCGCACGTCTGATCGCTTCGGCCATCCGCAGACGTCCCGGTCTCGTGCTCGGTCTGCCCACGGGACGAACGCCGATTCTCGTGTACGACGGGCTCGTCGACCTCTACGATCGCAGGCGCGTGAGCTTTGCGCGCGTGACGACATTCAACCTCGACGAGTTGGAGGGACTGTCCGCGAGAGACCCGCGAAGCTATCACGCGTTCATGCGGCGGCACCTGTTCGACCGGGTCAATATCGCGTCCCGCCGGCGGTTCGTTCCCGACGGCGCCGCGAAAGATGTGCGGCGCGAAGCGGACCGCTATGAGGCTCGCCTTCAGCGCGCCGGCCGACTCGATCTGTGTCTCGTCGGCATCGGCCGCAACGGCCACATCGGCTTCAACGAGCCGGCCGCGGCGCTCGAGGCGCGCACGCACCGCGCACGCCTGCGTCCCGAGACCCGCAAGAGCAACGCCTACCTTTTCGGGGGCACGTGGCGTGACGTCCCGGCGCACGCCGTGTCGATGGGCATCGGGACGATTCTGGAAGCGCGCGGCGTGATCCTGCTCGCGACGGGGAGAGACAAAGCCTCGATCGTCGCCCGCGCGCTGAGCGGGCGCGTGACGACGTGGCTTCCGGCGTCACTGCTTCAGACGCATCCGAATGCGGTGGTCGTGCTCGATCGGGATGCGGCAGGCAGGTTAGATCAAAAGCGGTAACACGGAGCGCACGGAGGCACGGGAGTGCCTCCGTGTCCCCGTGCCCCCGTGTTCATGGAGTTGGAGGCTTGGGTTTGAGCGCGTCGAGTTTGATGTCCAGATCTTCGCCGAGCGCCTCGCGAATCGAGTCGTCGGCGCGCCGCAGGCGGCGCTGGGCCTGCGTGTAGGACACGCCGGCTTTCTTCATCACGATCGCCGCCTTGACGTTCCAGTTCGCGCCGCGCAGCAGCTCGACGCGCTTCCTCCGGCTCGGCGCCGGTGACGAGCGCGACGATGCGCTGCGCGCGATCCTTCAGCTTTTCCGACCCGGTCTGCACGTCCACCATCAGGTTGCCGTACGTCTTGCCGATGCGAATCATCGAGATGGTCGTCAGCATGTTCAGCACCATCTTCGTCGCCGTGCCGGCCTTGAGGCGCGTGGATCCGGCGATGACCTCCGGGCCCGACGGCCGGGCGCGATGATGAGGTCGACGTAGTTCTGCAGCTCCGTGCTTCGGCCAGCAGGTGACGAAGATGATGCGCGCGCCCTTGGTGCGCGCGGCCGGTGAGCGCGCCGCGGACGAACTGCGTGATGCCGCTCGCCGACACGCCGATCACGACGTCGCGCTTGGAGACGCGCAGCCGCGCCATGCTGCGCGCGCCTTCCTCGAAGTTGTCCTCGACGCCTTCGCGCGCGCGGAACACCGCGTCCTGGCCGCCGGCCATGATGGCCTGGACCAGCCGCGGCGACGTGCCGAACGTCGGCGGCATCTCCGCGGCTTCGACCACGCCGAGACGTCCGCTCGTGCCCGCGCCGACGAGAAACAGCCGGCCGCCTTTCTTCAGCGCCGACGACGATGATCTCGACGCCGTGCGCGATGCGCTCGCGTTCCTTGTGCACGGCCGAGACGACGCGCCGATCTTCGTTGCTGATGAGATCGACGATGTCGATGACCGGCATCCTGTCGATCCCGAGCGTGTCGGGGTTGATCGCTTCGGTCGGCAGATCCTGCCACTTCGAGTGATAGGGCATCGAACGGTTCGCGAAAACGCCAAGGGTACTCCGAGCGGCCTGCCGGTGCAAAGGACGAAAGTCGATTCGGCGGTAAGATCGCGGCGAGCCCCCTGCCGATGACGACGTCCGCCGCGAGCGCGCCCGCCGAGGTCACGAGCTACCTGCGGTATCTCGAGGTCGAGCGCCGGGTCGCGCAGAATACTCTCGAGGCGTATCGGCGCGATCTCGACGCGCGTCGCGGCATTTGCCGCCAGCCGGAGGCTCTCGCTCGTGGCGCTGTCACGCGCGGACCTCGAGGAGCTCGTCCGCGAGGCGATGACGAGCGGGCTCTCGCCCACGTCGACGGCCCGGCTCGTCGCGGCGACGCGAAGCTTCTACCAGTACCTCCGCCTGTCCGGCGCCGTCGCGCACAACCCGGCCGACGACCTGCAGGCGCCGCGCACGCTCTCCACGCTGCCGCGGTTTCTGTCGCTCGAGGATGTCGATGCGTTGCTCGCCGCGCCCGACGTCACGACGCCGCGCGGCGTGCGCGATCGCGCGCTCATCGAAGTGCTGTACGCGACGGGCCTGCGCGTCTCCGAGCTGGTCGGCCTGCGGCTCACGGACGTCCGCGCGGCCGAGGGCTACGTGCAGTGTCAGGGGAAGGGCAGCAAGGAGCGCATCGTGCCGCTCGGCGACGCCGCCGCCGACTGGGTGCGCCGGTACGTCGCCGACGCGCGCCCGGCGCTCGTGCGCGGGCGGCAGAGTCCCTGGCTCTTCGTCAACGCGCGCGGCGGCGCGCGGCTCTCGCGGAGCGGCTTCTGGAAGATCCTCAAGGACTACGGGCAGCGCGCCGGCCTTCGCGCGCATCTCAGCCCGCACGTGCTGCGGCACTCCTTCGCGACGCATCTGCTCGAGCGCGGCGCCGACCTGCGCGCCATTCAGGCGATGCTCGGCCACGCCGATCTGTCGACGACGCAGATCTACACGCACGTGCTCGAGGCGCGGCTGCGCCAGGTCTACGACACGTTCCATCCGCGCGCGTGATTGACCGCTCGCGGGCTGTCTGGTACTCTTAGTTGTTTCTGGGGCAAGGCGGCTCACGTCTCAGTGGTGCCGCGCCCAAGGCAAGGAGTTATTTTTCATGGGGCGCAACGGCCGCCATCTCTTCACGTCCGAATCCGTTACCGAAGGCCATCCCGACAAGATTGCCGACCAGATCTCCGACGGCGTGCTCGACGCGATCCTCGCGCAGGATCCGGTCGCGCGCGTCGCCTGCGAAACGCTCGTCACGACCGGCCTTGCCATCGATCGCCGGCGAGATCACCACGAGCTGCTACGTCGACTTCCAGAAGGTCGTCCGCGCAGGTCATCAAAGACGTCGGCTACACGCGCGCGAAGTTCGGCTTCGACTACGAGACGTGCTCCGTCCTCTCGTCGATTCACGAGCAGTCGCGCGACATCGGCCAGGGCGTGGACACGGGCGGCGCCGGCGACCAGGGCCTGATGTTCGGCTACGCCTGCACCGAGACGCCCGAGTTGATGCCGCTGCCGATCATGCTCGCGCACAAGCTCGTGCGCGGCCTGTCCGAGACGCGCCGCAGCGGTGAGCTCGATTACCTCCGGCCCGACGGCAAGTCGCAGGTGACCGTCGAGTACGACGGCGGCCGTCCCGTCCGCGTCGACGCCGTCGTCGTCTCCACGCAGCACAGCCCGACCGCGACGCACGCGACGATCACCGAAGACCTCACCGAGCGGATCATCCACAAGGTCATCCCCGGCGAGATGATGGACACGAACACCAAGATCTACGTGAATCCGACGGGCCGCTTCGTCACCGGCGGCCCGCACGGCGACGCCGGCGTCACCGGCCGCAAGATCATCGTCGACACCTACGGCGGCGCCGCGCCGCACGGCGGCGGCGCGTTCTCCGGCAAGGATCCCACGAAGGTCGATCGCTCCGCGTGCTACATGGCGCGCTACATCGCCAAGAACATCGTCGCGGCCGGCCTTGCCGAGAAGGCGCTCGTGCAGCTCGCGTACGCGATCGGCGTCGCCGATCCCGTCTCCGTGCTCGTCGACACGTCCGGCACCGGCCGCATCGCCGACGACAAGATCGTCGGACCTCGTGCGCACGCACTTCAAGCTCACGCCGCGCGGCATCATCGAGACGCTCGACCTGCGCAGGCCGATCTACCGCAAGACCGCCGCCTTCGGCCACTTCGGCCGCACCGAACCCGAGTTCACCTGGGAGCGGACCGACAAGGCCGCGGCGCTGCGAGCGGATGCCGGGCTCTGGCAGTCACGAGACGCGCAGAAGTCCGGCAGCCGTGCACCTTGCCGACGGGTCTCAGCTCGCGTCGCCGTGTCCTCCCGCGCTCCATTCACGTCGCGGCCGTCGGCGCGCGCTTTTTCGTCGGCTTCACCCTCCCGCCGCGCGCCGATACGGCTGACGGCGCCCATTCCGGCCGGCCGTCGTCTTCGGCGCGTATCACGTGCACTCGTCGCGCTCGGACGGCACCGGCACGGTTGACGAGATCGCCGCGCGCGGCCGCTCGCGCGGGACTCGAGTTCGTCATCCTCACCGATCACGGCGACGGCACGCGGCCTCCCGATCCGCCGGCCTACCGGCACGGCGTCCTCTGTCTCGACGGCGTCGAGATCGGCACCGTCGGCCGGCCACGTCGTCGCGCTCAACCTGAAGCAGGCGTCGCCGTATCCGCTCGCCGGAGAGGCGCGCGACGTGATCGAGGACATCCACCGGCAGGGAGGCTGGGCGGTGATCGCGCATCCCGACTCGCCACACCCCGAGCTGAGGTGGCGCGCGCCGAACGCCGACGTCGACGGCCTCGAATGGGTCAACGCCGATTCGGAGTGGCGCGACGACGCCCCGCGGCGGCTCATCGCGGTGGCCGCGCGATCGATCTTCCGGGCGCCGGAGGCCGTGACGTCGCTCTTCACGCGCCCGGCGGCGACACTGCAGCGATGGGATGCCGCGTTGCGATCCCGCCCGATGTTCTCGCTCGCCGCGGTCGATGCGCACGCGAGCATTCCCTGGTCGGAAGGGGAGGAGCCGCGCCGGCGGACCGCGCTCGCGCAGCCTTCGTACGTCACGATGTTTCGCGCGCTGCAGCAGGGCGTGCTGCTGGACCAGCCGTGGTCAGGCGAGCCGGTGGCCGATGCCGACCGTCTCTGGCGCGCCATCGGCGCGGGGCGGACGTTCTCGATTGCGAGCGCGATTGCCGCGCCCGCGCTGCTCAGTTTCGAAGCGGACGCCGACGGCGTCGTCATCCCTCCCGGCGCGTCGATCGGGATGGGTGTGCCGCCGCCGGTCCTGCGCGCGCTCGTCCCCGGCGTGGCCGCAGCGCACCTCACGCTCCTTCGAAACGGACAGCCCGTGATCTCGGGGCAGGGGAGCGTCAAGTTCGTCGCATCGCAGCCGGGCGCGTATCGGGTCGAGGCGTTCTATCGCGGCTCGGCGTTCCCGTGGCTCGTATCGAACGCGATTCGTGTCGGCATGACGGACGTCTCGCCCGCGCCCGCCGCGGCCGCCGACGCGTTGCCGCTCATCCCCCTCGGCCCCGATCTGCCCTGGCATACGGAGCACGATCCGACGTCCACCGCGGCGTACGACGTCTCGACCGGCGCGGTGCAGTTCCGCTTTCGTCTCGGCGCGGGCGTGGCGGCCGGGCAGTTCGCGGCGGTCGCGAGCGACGTCCAGACGGACGAGGGGATCGAGCGCATCAGCTTCACGGCGCGCGCCAGCCGGCCGATGCGCCTGTCGGTGCAGGTGCGCCTGCGCAACAACCCCGACGGCCCACGCTGGCAGCGTTCGATTTATCTCGACGAGACCCCGCGCGCGATCAGCATCGCCATCCGCGATCTCCAGCAGGTGGACGCCAACTCCACGCTGCGTCCCATCGTCGCGCGCCTCCACGCCGTGCTCTTCGTCGTGGACACGCTGAACACGCTACCCGGCACGGACGGCCAGATCTGGCTCACGAACCTCAACCTGGGAGTCGGAAAAACCGACTGACCGTACCCGTCGTTCCTGTCGTACCTGTCGTACCTGTCACGTTCTCACAGTGAGCATGAGGTAGAGCGCCGCCGCGAGGAAGAGGATGTTGGCCGCCCAGGCGGCGAGGGCCGCGGGCAGCATGGCGGCGCCGCCGACGGCCATGAAGAACGTCGTCAGCAGCCAGTACGCGAACGACAACACGATGGCGGCGCCGAATCCGTAGAGGGTCCCGCCGCGGCCGATCGTCACGCCGAAGGGCACCGCGAGCAGCGTCATCACGATCGTCACGGCGGGGAAGGCGATCTTCCGGTGCAGGTTGACCCTCTGTTCCGCCACGTTGACTCCGCTGGCGCCCAGGCGCTGGACGTGCTCGCGCAGTTGGCCGAACTTCATCTGCGCAGTGTCGACCTGCGCCCGCTGGAAGTCGGCCAGAGGCGCGAGCGCCATCTGGGTCTTTCCGAATCGGCACGCGGGTGACCTGATCGGCGCCCTGGAACCGCTGGGTCCAGCCGTCCTCGACCTGCCAGACGCCGGCGCGATGCATGGCGCGGGCCGCGTAAGTGTGACCGAGCAGGCGGTACGGGCCGCGCGCGGTCTCGAAGACCGACAGGCCGTGGAGCGTCTCGCGCGGTCTGTCCATCACGACGTAGTAGTAAATCCGGCCGTCCCCGATCCCGATGAGCCAGCTCTGATTGCCGATCTCGTAGGTGTGCGGCGCCCGGCCGCGAATGGTGTCGCCCAGGACGTCGGCGCGCCGCTTCGCGGTCGCGAGCACGTGTTCGTCGAGCAGGAACAGCACGCGCGCCAAACATCAGCGCCCAGCACGAGGAGCGGCAGGGCCGTCCGGTAGAGACTCACGCCGCAGGCGCGCATGACCGTGAGCTCGCCGTTGCGCATCAGGCCGCCGATCGTGCCGAGGACGGCGACGAGCATCGCGCTCGGCAGGACGAACGCGATGAACTGCGGCGTCGAGTACCAGAGGTAGCGCAGGAACATCCAGCCGTCGGCCTGTCCCTTGAAGAGCTTGTCGGACAAGTCGAGGAAGGTGCCGATGTAGAAGAGCGCCAGCAGGCTCACGAATGCCAGCGCCACCATGCGGAGGTATCGGGCGCCGACGTAGCGATCCAGCAGCCGCGGCCCGGGGATCGACAGCCGCGGAATCCGGATCACGAGGACCGGTCGGGGAGGGGCGGCCACGGCGGCGGCGGCCGGATCGCCGGCAGTCTTCCGCTTGCGCCACCGCGTCAGCCACGACGGAACCTCGAGGGTCAGCGCGCCTCCGCTCGATCGGCTGCGCCACCACACGGCGACGACGCCGACGATGCCGAGGATGATGTTGGGGAACCAGCGCGCCAGCCAGGCAGGGAAGCCGCCTCTCGAGCCGCCCCAGTTGCCGGCTTTGGTCCAGCTCTCGGCGAGGCCCAGCAGGCCCCAGTACACGAGAATCACGGCGACGCCGAGCGTCAGACCGGCAAGCTTGCCTTCCTTCCGGGTGTTCAGGCCGAGCGCCAGTCCGAGCAGCGCGAACACGAGGCACGCCACCGGGAAGGAGAACTTCTGGTGGAGGTACATGATCTCGTTGTGCGGCGTGTCGCCGGCGGCGCGCTTGCGGGCGATTTCCTCGTTCAGGTCCGAGATGCGCATCTCGGGCAGGCCCCGGCCGATGCTGGCCGGCGCCGAAGACCGACTCCGGGCTGATGGCAATCGACACCGGGTCCTGGCGCGACATGCTGTAGACGCGCGACCCGTTTTCGCCGGGCGAGTACCGCGTGGCCTGGTGCAGGATGAGCCGGACGAGCTTTTCGTCCTGGTCGATCCGCAGCGTGCCGCGTTCGGCGAGCGTCACGGTCGGCGTCCCGGTCCTGGCGGGTCCCGTGCCCATCTCGGCGAGGAACACGCCCTTCCAGCCGCCGCCCGGCTGGCTGTCGCTCGACGTACATCACGAAGCCCGGGAACCTCTCGAAGAACACCTGGGGCTTGATGTCGGCCTCGCTCTGCTGGGTCAGGAGCTTCCAGGTCGTGTTCACGGAAGGCGAGGTTGCCGTCCGGGACGCCGCTTGACCATGACGTAGAGGTCCAGGGCCCCGACGAGCGCACCCAGGACGAGGACCGGGCGCAGGAGCCGGACCGGGCTGACGCCGCACGCCAGCAGGGCCACCGACTCGCGGTCGCCGGACATCCGGCCGAGCGCCATCAGCAGCCCGGTCAGGAACGCCATCGGGATCGTCACGCCGAGGGCCTGCGGCAGCAAGGTCAACAGCAGCAACCCGACGGTCTGGACCGGCACGCCCTTGGCCAGCAGCGCCTCGGCCCGGTGACAGCATCGGGTCGACCGCCAGCACGAACGTGAAGACGGCCAGGGCCAGGAGGAACGGCGCGATCGTCTCGCGGATCATGTAGCGGTCGAGGACGCGCATTCGAGTCACACGATAGCACGCAGATTTCGCGGCGTGGAGGCGCGATCCGGGGCGGGATCCAGGGCGGTCCGGGTTCCGCAAACCTTCCACAGGCGCGTGTTTTCGAGGCCATATCGGCAACGTCTGATAAGACATGTTATGTTGACTTGTGGAGGTGCTGGGCCTGAAAGGCACTCGAGGTCCTGGACCTGGACAGCGCTCGAAGTCCTGGGTCTCGGCGCTCGAGGTCCTGGGCCTGGAGCACTCGAGGTCCTGGGCTCGGCGCTCGAAGTCCCGGGCTCTGGCGAGCCGACTCGGGGCCTGGTCGCTCAGGACTTCGAGCCGTGCTCTGAGCTTCAGGACTTCCTGGGTCGTCGTTCGCCGATCCGGGCTTGGGTGTCCTGGTCGCCCAGGACTTCGAGCGTCCTGTCGACCTGGACTTGAGCGTCCTGGCCGCCACGGACTTCGCAGCGCTTGTCGACCGGACTTCGCGGAGCCTTGGGTGTTCTTACCGCCCGGGACTTGGGTGCTCTGGACCCCCGAGCCTCGGGTGAAGCGTGTTACTCGCTCCTTGCGCAGCTCCGCGATGATGCGCTCGAGCGCGGCGATGACCTCGGTGCGATCGACGTCGCTCTTGCGGAACTGCAGACGCAGGTTGAAGGTCTTCGTGGGCGGCCGGTACTGGAACACGAACGCCTTCGGCCGGCCGGGCTTCGACGGCTTGGCGGCCACGGCCTTGCGCGCCTGCTCGCGCGTGACGCCGCCGGCGCCGTCCCGGGTCAGTTGCTCGATGAGGGCGATCATTTTCTGAGGCGTCTGCTGCCTAACTACCTGTAAAAGCAATGACTTAGAGGAAATGTCGGCCAGCCGACAAAGATTTCGGACCTCATCGGGCATCTCGGCGAGCGCCAGCGACTCGGTGATCGACGTCCGCGACTTCCCGAGGCGCTTGGCGAGGTCCTCGTGCGTGTAGCCGCACCGCTCGGCCAGGCTGGCCATCGCCTCGGCCTCCTCGAACGGCGCCGAGGTCCTTGCGCTGGATGTTCTCGACGAGCGCGACCTCGATGATCTCCGTGTCGTCGACGTCGCGGATGACCACCGGCAGCTCGCGGAGGCCGACCTGGACGGCCGCCTGGTAGCGGCGCTCGCCGGCCACGATCTGGTAGCGGCTGCCCCGCTGGCGGACGATGAGCGGCTCGATGATGCCCTTCTCGGCGATCGACGCCATGAGCTCGGACAGGTCGCCCATGACCTGCCGCGGCTGGTCCGGGTTCGGGATCGACGCGGTCGATCGGCACCAGGCGCCCGATCGGGCTGCCCGCGGAGCTGGCCAGGGCGTCGACGTAGTGCGCGTCGTGCCGCATCTTCAGCGAAATTGGAAGTCCGCGCTTAGACACGATCGATGACCTCCTCGCAGAGCCGGTAATACTCGGTCGCGCCGGACGAGTCGGGCGCGAACTGGAAAATCGATTCCTTGTAGGCCGGGCTCTCCTCGAGCCGGACGCTCTTCGTGATGACCGTCCGGAAGACCTTCTTGCCGAACACCTTGTCGATCTGCGTCCGGATGTCGCGGGCCAGCGCCGTCCGCTTGTCGTGCATCGTGATGACGACGCCGAGAATCCGCAGCGTCGGATTCGCCCGGGCCCGGACCTTCTCGATGGTCTCGAGCAGGTCGTCCGTGCCCTCCAGGGCGAAGTAGGACGACTGAATCGGAATCAGCAGGTGCGTCGCCGCGACCAGCGCGTTGACCGTCAGCAGGCCCAGCGCCGGCGGGCAGTCGATGACGACCGCGTCGAAGTCGCCCAGCACCGGCGCCAGCCGGTCCTTGAGCTTGAAATGCGAGTCCAACTCCCCCACCAGCCGCGCCTCGAGCTTGGCCAGCGCGATGCGCGACGGCGCGACCCAGAGGTTCGGCTGGCTCGACGGCTTGATGACGTCCGCCAGCGTGAGCGCGGTTGTCCGATGAAGACGTCGTACACCGACTGCTCGACCGCCGTGATGTCGAGGTAGGACATCGTGCTGTTGGCCTGCGGGTCGAGGTCGATGAGGAGCGTCTTCTTCTTGCGGAGCGCGAACGCCGCCGCGAGGTTGATGGCGGTCGTCGTCTTGCCAACGCCGCCTTTCTGGTTGGCGATTGCGATGACCATGAGTGGGACATTGCCGCCCGCAGGGGAATCGGGCCCATTCTAGGAGGCCCCTTGGGGCCTGTCAAGAAAACAGCCACTACATCTTGTAGCCCAGATCGTCCGGATCCAAGCTTTCGAGCCACCGCTGCAGCCGCTCCTGGTCGGCTTGCTCGGTCGCTGACGTCTCGACCGACCGCGCCTGATCGAGGACCTTGGTGTCCACGAAGACCGGCGCCCGGGTGCGAAGCGAGAGCGCGAGCGCGTCGCTCGGGCGCGCGTCGACGAAGAGCACCTCGCCGCCGCGGTGCAGCTCGAGATAGGCGTAGAAGGTGCTGCTCGCGGAGGTCGCGAATGACCACGCGCGTCGAGCGTCGCGCCGAGCTCCGTCGAGCAGGTTGCGCAGCAGGTCGTGCGTCATCGGCCGCGGCGGCGACGACGTTCTCGATCTGCAGCGCGATCGCGTTGGCCTCGACCGGCCCGACCCAGATCGGCAGCGACGCGCTGGTTGTCGGCGTCGCGCAGGAGCACGATCGGCATGTTCGTCACCGGGTCGACCATCAGGCCCTTGATCGACATCTCAATCAGCATGGCGGCCTCCCTGGCCGTGAGCGTGGCCGACGGCTAGCGCCTCGCCGCGCAGGCTGTTGGGCGCCGCCGCGGTGATGCGCACCGGCACGAGCCGGCCGAGCCACTCCGGCGGTCCCGGGAAGTTCACGACGGTGTTGCCCGCTCGTCCGGCCGGTCAGCTCCCAGGCGCGCCGCCGCGACGACGCCGTCGACGAGGACCTCGTACGTCGTGCCCGACCATCGCCGCGAAGCCGCTCGCCCTGGATCTCCCGCTGCAGGTCCTGCAGCGCGAGAATCCGCCGCGTCTTCTCCGCCTCCGGCACGTCGTCCGGCAGCCGCTTGATCGCCAGCGTGTTCGGTCGCGGCGAGTACTTGAACGAATACATCGAGTGATACCGCGCCCGGCGGACGAGGTCGAGCGTCTGCTCGAAGTCCTCGTCGGTCTCGCCCGGGAACCCGACGATCATGTCGGTCGAGAGCGCGACGCCCGGCACCGCCGCCCGCAGTCGCGTCGACGAGATCGAGATACGCCTCGCGCGTGTAGCGGCGCCGCATCGCGCGCAGGATCCGGTTCGAGCCGGACTGCACCGGCAGGTGGAGGTGCTTGCAGACCTTCGGCAGATCGCGGATCGCCGCGATGAGCCGCGGCGTGACGTGGCGCGGATGCGGGCTCGCGAAGCGGATGCGGTCGATGCCGTCGCACCTCGCTGACCCGCTCGAGCAGCGCCGCGAAGTCGCACGCCGGGTCGTCCGGCGCCTGGTAGTGATTGACGATCTGTCCGAGCAGCTGGACCTCGCGACGGCCGGTGTCGCGCGGCCTCGCGCACCTCCGCGAGGATGTCGGCGACCGGCCGCATCCGCTCGTGTCCGCGCGTGTACGGCACGACGCAGAACGAGCAGAACTCGTTGCAGCCCTCGATGATCGTGACCCACGCGCGCACGGGATCGGAATGGCGCGCGACGCCGAGCGGAAACGACACGTCGTCGTGCGGGTTGATGTCGACGCGCGGCCGCCGGCTCGAGCGGCCTCGCGCGACGAGCCGCGGCAGTTCCTTGAGGCTCTGCGTGCCGACGATGACGTCGACGCTGCGGTCGCGGCGCAGCAGCGCGCGCCTTCCTGCTGCGCGACGCAGCCGGTGACGGCGACGATCGGACGCGTCCTGGTCGGCCGGCAGTGTTCTCGCGAATCTCGCCGAGCCGCGTGTAGAGCTTTTCCTCGGCGCGTTCGCGCACGCTGCACGTGTTGATGACGACGACGTCGGCGTCGCGTTCGTCGGCGGTGGGTTCGTAGCCGTCCGACTTCGAGCAGGCCGGCGATGCGCTCGGAGTCGTGGTAGTTCATCTGACAGCCGAACGTCTCGAGGAAGTACTTACGCGCCACGCCGCCTGCCCTTCGCTTTCGACGCGTTTCGCTTTCGCCTTTTGCTTTCGCTTCGCCCTTTCGCCGTGTCGCGAGCAGCTCCCGCGCCGAGGCCAGGACCTGCGTCGGAGACTTCGGCGCCGGCAATCATGCGCGCCGATCTCCGCTTCCCGGCCCGACGTCGTCGAGCTTCGAGAGCACGCGTCAACGTCCGGCCGCCGCGCACCTGCTTGGCGATCTGGAAGTGCGTCGCCGGCGCGCGCGGCGATCTGCGGCAGGTGCGTGATGCAGAGCACCTGATACTGCGTCCGCCAGCGCCTGCAGCCGCGCGCCGACCGCGTCGGCGGCCGCGCCGCCGATGCCGGCGTCGACTTCGTCGAAGATCAGCGTGCGCCCCGGCTCGTCGCGCGTCGCGAGCAGCCGAAGAGCCAGCATGACGCGCGACAGCTCGCCGCCCGAGGCGATCCGCGCGAGCGGCCGCACGTCCTCGCCCGGATTCGGCGAGAAGAAGAACTCGACGTCGTCGACGCCGCGCCGGGTCCAGCCCTCGGAGGTCTGGAGCGTGCGTACGCGCAGCTCGACGCGCGACTTGGGCATCGCGAGCTCGGCCAGGTCGCGCTTCGAGCGCGCGCCCGAGCGAGCCTGCGGCGGCGGAGCGCGCCGCGGAAATCGTCTGCGCGGAGGTCACGAACCGCGCCCGCGGCGTCTGCGCTCGAGGTCCTGAAGCGCGGCCGCCCGCTCGTCGCTCGCGCCCAGCTCGGCGAGCTCGGCGCGCAGCGCCTCCTGCCGCGCGAGGACGTCGGCGAGCGACGGCCCGTGCTTCTTCTTCAGACGCTCGAGCGCGGCGAGCCGATCCTCGACCGACTCTGCAGCCGGTCGGGCGACGCGTCGAGGTCGGCGGCGTACGATCGCAGGAAGAACGCGAGATCCTCGAGCTGCGACTTCAGCTCGTCGCGCTGCTCGAGGTACGGCGCGAAGCGCGCGTCGAGCGCGGCGAGATCGCGAGCGCGCTTCCACACGGCCGCGAGCGACGACAGCGCGGCGGCTTCGCCTTCGTACAACGCGCGCGTACGCCTCGGCCGAGAGACGGCTGAGCCGGTCGGCGTTGGCGAGCACGGTCCGCTCCGCCGCGAGCGCGACGTCCTCGTCCGGCGCGCGGCGCGACCTTGTCGATCTCCTGAAGCTGAAACGACGCGATCTCGATCCGCGCCCGCTTCTCGCGGTCGTCGAGCTGCGTCCGCTCGAGCGCGGCGGCGGCCCGCCGCCACTCGTCGAATCGCGCGCCGACCTCGTCCACGAGCGCGTCATGTCCGGCGAACGCGTCGAGCAGCGCGACGTGCTCGCGCGGGATCGAGCAGCGTCTGATGCTCGTGCTGGCCGTGGAGATCGACGAGCGTCGCGCCGAGCTCGCGCAGCGCGGTCGTCGTCGCGAGCGCGTCGTCGATGAAGGCGCGGCTGCGTCCCTGCGCGGAGATCTCGCGCCGGACGATCACGTCGCGGCCGCCGGGCCGTTCGAAGATCGCCTGAACGCTGGCGGAGTCCTCGCCGGTGCGGACGAGGTCGGCGCTGGCGCGTCCGCCGACGAGCAGGTCGATCGCTTCGACGAGGATGGTCTTGCCGGCGCCGGTCTCGCCGGTGAGCACGTTCAAGCCGGGGTCGAACTCCACCTCGAGCCGATCGATCACCGCGAGGTGGCGCACGCCGAGAAAGCGGAGCATGTGCGGACCGGAACTCCCATCGTATCAGACCTTTGACAGCTCTATAGGCGCGTGTTACGCTGTGGCTCTCGCGCTGTCCCAGCGGCGCATCACCACTCGTCGCAGTGGAGGTGTTTTTGCGCGCGCTTGGAACGCTGGTCCTCGCTCTGCAGGATCAGACCCCCGTCGGTCTTCGCCTCGTCGTCTCACATGGACATCATCTCGCTGATTCAGAACGCGAGTCTGACCGTCCAGATCGTGCTCGTCGATCCTGCTGATGTTTTCCGCCGCCTCGTGGGGCATCATCTTGTGCAAGTACGCGCAGCTGCGCCGCGCGTCGAAGCAGACGGCGACGTTCCTCGACGTGTTTCGCAAGAGCAGCCGCTTCTCCGAAGTGCAGGCGGTCTGCGCGAGTCTGTCGGCGAGTCCGCTCGTCGGGCTGTTCCAGGCAGGCTACGCCGAGCTCAACGCGCAGTTGCGCGCCGCGGGCGACAACAAGCCGGGCGACGCCGCCGTCGCGTCCAACCCTCAGGAGCCTGGAGGCCGTGGACCGAGCCTTGCTGCGTGCATCGACGACCGAGATCGCCAAGCTCGAGCATCGCGTCGCGTTTCTCGCGACGACCGCGTCGATCACGCCGTACATCGGACTCTTCGGCACGGTCTGGGGCATCATGACGTCGTTTCTCGCCATCGCCGGCGCCGGGTCGACGAGCCTCGGCGTCGTCGCGCCCGGCGATCGCCGAAGCGCTCATCGCGACGGCGCTCGGACTCTTCGCCGCGATTCCTGCCGTCTACTTCTACAACGACGTCACGAGCCGCGTGAAAGCCTTCGCGAACGAGATGGAGGACTTCTCGATGGAGTTCCTCACGATCGCCGAGCGGAACTTCACATGAACACGACAACACGACGACCGCGCGCGAGCGGCGCGGGGCGTTGGGGCCCCCGCGAGCGAGCGCGCCAGGCGGGGGAACTAGGGGGCCCCGCCGATGCCGAAGCTCGAACCGATGCAGCAGCCGTCGAGCCGGCCCGGGGGGCGCCGGGCCCGGGTGATGCGGGTGTCGACGTCTCTCGCGGAAATCAACGTCGTGCCGATGATCGACGTGATGCTGGTGCTGCTCGTCATCTTCATGGTGGCGGCGCCGATGATGCAGCAGGGGTTCCCCGTCCAGTTGCCGGAGTCGCGAAAGTCGGTCAGCATCAAGAAGGCGCCAGTGACCGTCACGGTGCCGCTCAGTTTTCGTAAGGATGGCCGTCTCCAGATCGACACTGAGTTCGTAAGCCTGGGCGTACTGCCCGAGCGAATTCGACAGGAGCTGTCCGGGCGCGTGACGCAGGACGTCATCCTCGCCGCCGACGGGCAGATCACGGCCCAGGAACTGATCAGCGTGTTCGATCAATTGAGACAGGGCGGCGTGCAGAACGTCAGCATCCAGACGCAGCCGCCAACGGGGAGAAAGGCGCCCTGAGACGATGGCCGCCGACGCGATGACGTGGCGCGCACCGCAGCCGGGCGGACTGAACCGCTCGCTCACGGTCGTCGTTCGCCGTGCACGCCGGTCGTGGTGCTCGCGCTGTTCGTCGTGCCGCGCGAATGGCTGTCGAAGCGTCAGCCGGACACCCAGCTCATGAATATCAGCCTCGGGACGGCCGGGGCGCGGACCGGCGGACTGAACGCGGCCGGCGCCCAGCCGAAGGACGAGGTCGCTCCCCCGCCGAAGCGTCCCGAGCCCGAGCGCGCCGTGCCGCCGAAGCCGGAGCCACCGACACCCGCGCCGGCGGCGAAGCCGTCGCCGTCGAAGCCGGTGGAGACGTCCGCGACGCGCACGCCGAAGCCTCCGCCGCCGCTCACCGGACGGCAGGTCACGCCCGGATCCGCGCGCGCCGCCACGACGGCGACCGGTCAGAACACGGGGCTCGCCACTGGCGGCGGCGCCGGCGACACCATGGCGCAGTTCGATCCCAACTTCTGCTGCCCTGAGTACGTCGAGGAATTGCGGCGGCGCATCACCGCAAACTGGCGGCGGCATCAGCCCGAACAGGGCACGACGACGATCAAGTTCACGGTCAACCGGGACGGCACGTTCACGAAGCCCGAGATCGAGAAGTCGAGCGGCAGCGTGCTGCTCGATCTGAACTCCAAGCAGGCCTTCGACGGCCTGCGGCTTCCGCCGCTGCCGCAGGCGTACACTGAAGACAAAGTCACGATTCACCTGATCTTTCCCTACACGAGGTAGTGATGCTGATCAAGACGTCCCTCGGCGGCGCGATTGCTGGTTTGGTTCTGCTCGCCTGGTCTCCGCCGCCGCCGGCCATTGTCGACATCACCAGCACATCGCTTCAGGATCCCTTGCCGCAGCAACAGCCGAAGGAGTGGGTCATTCCGCTGACGGCCGCGACGTCGCGACCGAAGATCGGCCTTCCCGATCTGGTCACGCCCGACGGCAATGCCGCGTTGAGTGCCGTGGGCAGGACGATGGCCGAGGTGCTGGCGTTCGACCTGGACTTCGAGCGCGAGTTCCTCGTCGTCTCGCGCACGGCCGCGGCGTCCATTCCCCCGGCCGCGACGCCCGAGAGTCTGGCGTTCAGCCGCTGGGTCGAGCTTGGCGCCGACGTCGTGCTGTTCGGCATTCTGAAAGAATCCGGCGGGAAGCTGTCCGTCGAGGTGCGGATGGTGAACGTCCGCGGTCAGTCGGCCGGCGACAGCGTCGGGTTCACGTACGACGGCTGCCAGGTGACCAACCCGCGCTACTGCGCGCACTACATCGCCGACGACCTTCACGCCAAGCTGCGCAACGTCGAGGGCGTCGCTCGCACGCGGTTCGCATTCACGTCGGATCGCGACGCCACGCAGATGCCGGGACGCGTGCCGGGCGTCGGCAATCAGGGCAAGGAGCTCTACATCTCCGACTACGACGGCGCGAATCAGCAGCGCGTCACCGTCAACCGCAACCTGAACATCACGCCGAAGTGGGGTCCCGATCCACGGACGCTCGCCTACACCTCGTATGTCTCGGGGTACCAGGACATCTACGTGATCCTGCTCGACGGACGCGCGCCGACGCGGCCCGGCGCGGGCAACGACGACGTGCACAACATGCTGCCGGCGATCTCGCCGGACGGCACGAAGGTCGCGTTCGCCTCGACGCGGGGCGGGACGGCCGGACACTGGGACATCTGGGTCGTGAGTCGTGACGGCAGCGGGATGCGAAACCTCACGCCGGGCACGCCCAACTCGACGGAGAGCGCGCCGACCTGGTCGCCGACCGGAACGCAGATCGCGTTCACCTCCGACCGGACCGGAAGCAATCAGGTCTACACGATGAACGCGGACGGCACGTTCCTCCAGAAGATCACGTCGGAGACGCGCACGGATCGTCCCTCGTGGGCGGCGCAGAACTACATCGCGTACACGACCGAACGGCCCGGCGGCCAGGAGATCGCGATCTACGACATCTCGACCGGCGCGTCGAAGATTCTGACCGACGGCAAGGGCGCGAACGCGAGTCCGACGGTCGCGCCCAACGGACGGCACGTCGCGTTCGTCACATCGCGCTGGGGGCGCGAGCAAGTCGCCATCGTCGACTACCCCGACGGCGGCAACGTCCGCCGCGTCACCGAAGCGGGCACGAACACCTATCCGAGCTGGTCGCCCTCTCCGCGTCCCGCCGGCTCAAAGTAAGTCACACCGAGGATCACATCATGAGACGAACCCAACTGAGCCTGATCGCCATCGTCCTTCTTTCGAGCGTCATCGCCTGCGGCAAGAAGCCTCCCGCGGTGGCGGCCCCGCCTCCGCCGCCGCCCAACGTGTTTCCGGGCGCGGTGGCCACGCCGCAGACCGTCCCGACTCCCCCGCCGATGCCGCCCGATCCGCCGATCATGTCGGCCGGTGACATCACCAGCCGTCCGGCCGATTCGCGGTCGGTGGACGAGATCAACAAGAACTCGCCGCTCAAGCCGGCGATGTTCGCCTACGACAGCGACGCGATCGACGAGGCCGCGCGCCGTGCGCTGACCGACAACGCGGAAGTGCTCAAGGCCAACACGACCTGGGTGATCACGATCGAGGGCCACTGCGACGAGCGCGGCACGCCCGAATACAATCTCGCGCTGGGAGATCGCCGTGCCCTGGCGGCCAAGAGCTACCTGGTCTCGCTCGGGATCGGCGCCGATCGCCTGAAGACGGTGAGCTACGGCAAGGAATTCCCGTTCGATCCCGGCCACGACGAGGACTCCTGGTCGCAGAACCGGCGTGCGCACTTCATGCTCACCGCGAAATAGAATTGACGTAAGGCAGACCTATGACCCGCATTCGATCCTCGCTCTTCCTCATGCTGCTGTCGCTCGCGCTCGCGCCGCCGGCGCTGGCGCAAAACCGCGTGGAGCTGCAGCTCTTCGCCGATCTCCGGATGCTCCACGAGGTCACGCAGAAGCTGCAGTTGTCGGTGAACGCTCTCGCCGAGCAGATCAAGGCGACCAACGCGCGCATCGACGCCCAGGCCGAGGAGACGCGCAAGGGCTTTGCCAACGAGAACATCGCGGTCGGCGACATCCGGAACAGCGTCCGCACGCTCGGCGAGCGCCAGAACGACACGTCGGTCAACGTGCAGCGCCTCACGCAGGAGATGAAGGCCATCCGCGACGGCCTGACGATGCAGAATTCGATGTTGAACAACATCGCCAATCTGCTGCAGACGCCGCCCGACCCGAATGCGGTGACCAACCCGGCGGCCCCCGGCACGCCGCCGGCGGCGCCTCCCCCGCCCGGCGGGGGCGGCATTCCGCCGTCGCCGTCCACCTACTACACCGCGGCCCAGGGCTACTACGCGTCCACCAAGTACGAGGAAGCGATTCAGATGGGCCAGGAGGCGCTCAAGCGGTTCCCGGACTCACCGGACGCCCCCCGCGCGCTGATGATCGTCGGCGACTCGAACTATCAACTGGGCAACTTCAAAGAGGCGCTCGAGGCGTTCACTGCCGTCACGACGAAATACAAGGACTCCGATCAGCTCCCGGACGCTTACTATAAGCAGGGCCTCACGTATCAGCAGCTCAACCAGCGCGCGCAGGCCCGGACGGCGTATCAGTACGTCATCAAGACGTACCCCGACAGCGTCGCCCGTACGCTCGCCGAACAGGCGCTGAAGAAGCTCGGCGGCGGACCGGACGAACCATAGAGCGGAAGGACGTCACATGGGCAGTGTGAACAAGGCGATTCTCGTCGGCAATCTCGGCCGCGACGCCGAGATGCGATTTACCGCCGGCGGGACGCCGGTCGCGACGGTGAGCCTCGCGACGACGGAGCGCTTCACCGATCGCGAGGGACAGAAGCGTGAAGACACCCAGTGGCACCGCATCGTCATCTGGGGAAAGACCGCGGAGTCGCTGCACGAGTACCTCACCAAGGGCAAGCAGATCTACGTCGAGGGCCGGATCCAGACGCGCGAGTGGACCGACAAGGAAGGCAAGCAGAACAAGACGACGGAGATCCGCGCGGATCGCATCGTGCTGCTCGGCGGGGGCGGCGGCGAGGGCCGCGGACCGCGCGCCGCGTCGCGCTTCGAAGGCCAGGAAGCCACGGCCGACGTCGGCGCAGTCGACGCGCCGCACGACGACGACATTCCGTTCTAAGAAGCAGGCACCTGGGTCACTAGGCGCTCAGAGACTCAGGCACTGCGGCGCTTGGCACTGGGCACTAGGGGGTTCGGAACTAGTGCCAAGTGCCGCAATGCCTGACAGCTGCTATTTCGTGTCGGTACGCCCATACCGATCCTCCAGTCTGACGACGTCGTGCAGCTCGGGCGTGGAGGCTTCGAGGATGTCGGAGTCTTCGATGGCCGTCATGCGATGCACGGTTTTTGGCGTGATGTGCACCGCTTCGCCCGGGGTCATTTCGCGGGCGACGAGCTTGCCGTCGATCTCGATCTCGAACAGCAGCTTGCCGGTCCAGAGAAAGATCGTCTCGTCCTTGATGTTGTGGTACTGCAGGCTCAGGGCGTGACCCTTGTTCACGTGGATCACCTTCCCCACGTATCGATCGGTCTTCGCCCAGTGCAGCTCGTAGCCCCAGGGTTTGTCCACACGCGTCACGTCGGTCATTAGATCATCCATCTCGGTACATCGGTACGCGTCGGGTAGCGGCAGTCGCTCCGTACGCCGTCGGAGCTGCGGCCGCGCTTCCGCTTCGGTCAGGGTATGGCCAGCGCTGGCGCGGGGCCCCTACCCACGCGCCTCGCGCCTACCGGGCCGCGCTCCGCTTCGGCGGCCCGCAGGTGTCCTCGTCATCTCTCATCGCCTCGGCCATGGGCTCGAGCAGCGCGTGCACGGCTTCGACCGAGTCGGCGCGCAGCGCGCGGCGCGCCAGGTCGTTCGCGTGCCGGCTGTCGAGCGCGGCCAGCGCGTGCTTGACCACCGGGATCGCGCCGGGCGACATGCTGAGCGCGCGAAAGCCGAGTCCGACGAGCAGCGCCACGAGCAGCGGATCGGCCGCCATCTCGCCGCACACCGACAGATCGCGCTGCGCGCGGCGGGCGGCGATCGCCACCATGCGCAGCAATCGTAGCACCGCCGGCGCCGCCGGCTCGTAGTGCCCGGCCAGCCGTTCGTCCGTGCGATCGACGGCGAGCGTGTACTGAATCAGATCGTTCGTGCCGACGCTGAGGAAGTCCGCCTCGGTCGCGAGCTGATCGACCGTGAGCGCGGCCGCCGGCACTTCGATCATCGCGCCGATCGGCACGTGCGTCGACACGCGCACATCGCGGCGGATCTCGTCGATGAAGCTGCGCGCCTGCCTGAGCTCGTCGACGGCGGTCACGAACGGCAGCAGCACGCGCAGCGTGCCGAACTCGGCCGCGCGCAGGAGCGCGCGCATCTGCTGCCGGAAGCGATTGTCGTGCTGCAGCGCGGTCCGGATGCCGCGCATGCCGAACCGATCGCGATGGCCGCCGGCGCGCGGCACGATGGCCCACCGGTCCTCACCGGCGTCGAACGTGCGAATCGTCACCGGCAGCGGGTGCATCGCTTCGAGGAGCGCGCGATAGGTCTCGAACTGCGCTTCTTCGGTCGACCGCGTCGGGGTGCAGGCTGTCGAGCAGGAACTCCGAGCGATACAGGCCGATGCCCTCGGCGCCGGCGTCGCGCACGCGCGCGACTTCGTCGGCGATCTCGAGATTGGCTTCGAGCCGGATGCGGATGCCGTCGGCGGTTGCCGCCGGTCGCGTGCGCAGATCCTCGAGCGCGCGCAGACCCGCGCTGGCGATCTCCGCGCGGTGCCGCCACCGCTCCAGGGCGTCGTCGGTCGGATCGATCGCGACCTCGCCCGTGGTGCCGTCGATCGCGATCGTCTGCCCCGGCAGGATCATCTCGGTCGCGCTGCCGAGGCCGACGACGGCCGGCACGCCGAGCGATCGCACGAGAATCACCGTGTGATGCGTCGGGCCGCCGATGTTGCAGACGAGCCCGTGGATGCGGGACCAGTCGAGCTGTGCGGCGACCGACGGCGGCAGCTCGTCGGCGACGAGGACGAGCGGCGGCTCGAGCTCCAGCACGAGATCCGCCAGCGGGTCGCGGCTCGGCCGCAGATTGCGCTGCAGCCGGCCGGCGACGTCGGACAGGTCGCCGACGCGCTCGCGCAGCCACGCGTCGCCCTCGCGGGCAAAGAGTTCGCGCAGCTCGCCGATCGCGCGGTCGAGCGCCCAGTCGCCGTTCAGGCGCTCGGTCCGGATGAGCTCGTCGGCCCGGCGCACGAGCAACGGGTCGTCGAGCATCAGCAGCTGGGCGGCGAAGATCGCCGCCTGCGCCTGGCCGATCGTGCGCGACACGCGCGACGAGATCTCCTCGAGCTCCCGCCGCGTCCGCTCGCGCGCGGCGCGCAACCGCTGCCGCTCGCGCTCGACGCCGCTCGAGGCGAGGCGATACCGGACCTGCCGGGCCTCCCGAACCGCCACGACCGCGCGACCGACCGCAATGCCTGGCGCGACGCCGCGTCCGGTGAGCTTCGTCATGACTCCTCGAAGCCGCGATCGACCAGCGCGCAGATCGCCGCGATGGCCTGCGCCTCATCGGGGCCGTCGGCGGTGATCGTGAGCTCGCTCCCGCGAGCCGCGGCGAGCAGGAGCAGGCCGAGAATGCTCTTGCCGTCCATCGTCTGCTGGCCGCGCCCGACGCGAATCTGGCTCCTGAACGTGTCGGCGAGCTTGACGAACCGCGCGGCGGCGCGGGCGTGCAGGCCCAGCGGATTGACGATCGTCACGCGACAGGCGGTCACTCAGCCCTCGCGCCCTTCAGGCTCGCGATCGGCCCGGAGCAGGTCCGACGCCACGCGAATCGCCGCGCGGCCGTGCTCGCACAAGCTGCGCGCGAGCGTGATCAGATCGGCCGCCGCGGGGGCCTTCGCGATCTTGATGAGCATCGGCAGGTTGACGCCGGTCACGACCTCGACCCGGCCCTGGTCGAGCAGCGCCAGGCCGAGGTTGGACGGCGTGCCGCCAAACATGTCGGTCAGGAGCAGGACGCCGTGCCCGCCGTCGACCTTCGCGACCGCGCGGCGCGATGACTTCCTGGGCCACCGTCACGTCGTCATGCCAGCCGATCGACACCGCGGCAAAGCGCGGCAGATCGCCCACGATCATCTCGGCCGCGTTCAGCAGCTCCGTCGCAAGCTGTCCGTGCGTGATGACGACGACACCCACGCCCGATCCGCTGTTGGCCACGCTCACTCCTCTGTCGCGTCACGATGCCGGGTGCGCACCTGGATGCCGCGGATGCGCTTCAGCCGCTTCGCGAGCGCTTCGGTCAACGCGACGGACCGGTGACGGCCGCCCGTGCACCCGATCGCGATCGTGAGATAGGTCTTCCCTTCCGCGATGTGCTGCGGCACCTGGAACTTCAGCAGCGCCTCGGTGAGAGTGAGAAAGCGCCCGGCCGCAGGCGACCGCAGCACGTAGCGCGCGACGCGCGCGTTCTTGCCCGTCCAGCGCCTGAGCGACGGCACGAAGTGCGGATTGGGCAGAAAGCGGACGTCGAACATCACGTCGGCATCCGCCGGCACGCCGCCCCGGAAGCCGAAGCTCATGACGGTGACCACCAGCGGCGTGACCGCCCGCGCGCCGCCCACGGTCTCGAGCACGAGACGCCGTAGCTCATGTACCGTGAGCGCGCTCGTGTCCACGACCTGGTCCGCGAGCCGCCGGATCGGCTTGAGGAGCCGCCGCTCTTCCTTGATGCCGTCCGCGATCGACTGCTCGCGCCCGAGGGGATGGGGCCGCCGCGTCTCGCTGAACCGCCTCAGGATCGCGGCGTCGGCGGCCTCGAGAAAGATCAGACGGATGCGCGAGCCCGCCTGGCGCTTGAGCCGCTGGTAGACGGCCGGAAAGCGAGGCAGCTCCCGGCCCTCACGGACGTCGACGACGACGGCCGCGGGACGCTCGCCGAGCGCGATGTCCGCGAACGGCGGGATGAGCGCGATGGGCAGGTTGTCGACGCAGAAATAGCCGAGATCCTCCAGCGCCCGCACCACCTGCGACTTGCCCGCGCCCGAGAGCCCGGTGACGACGATGAAGGAGGCCGCCTGGGGGCCCAGCGCCGCCCGGGACCGAGGTGACGCGCGGCGGCTCACAGCTCCTCGACCTCGGTGTCGTCCAGATCGCGGTCGGCCAGTCGTTCGAGCCGCCGTTCGAGCCGCTCGGCCAGGAGGCGTGCGGCATGACGGCCGCGCGATCGCAGCAACTGGTTGCGCGCCGCGACCTCGACCAGCATCGCGAGATTGCGGCCCGGCGCCACCGGCATCGTGACGAGCGGGACCGGCACACCGAGGATCTCGACGGTCGTCGTCTCGAGCCCGAGCCGGTCGTACTCCCTGCCTGCTTCCCAGCGTTCCAGCTGCACGACGAGCTCCACCCGCTTGGACGATCGCGTTGACGAAACGCCGAACAGGTCGGTGACGTTGACCAGCCCGAGGCCGCGAATCTCGACATGGTGACGCGTGAGCTCCGGGCAGGTGCCGATGAGAATCGACTCGCCGCGGCATCGAATCTCGACGGCGTCGTCGGCGACGAGGCGATGGCCGCGCCCGATGAGGTCGAGGGCGCACTCGCTCTTGCCGATCCCGCTTTCACCGGTGATGAAGACGCCGAGCCCCAGGATGTCCATGAGCACGCCGTGCCGCGTCTCGCGCGGCGCCATCTGATCTTCGAGGAGCGTCGTGAGCCGTGCGATGGCGACGGGCGTCGCGTGCGCCGTCCGAAGCAGCGGCACGCCGGCGCGTTCGGCTTCCGCCGGGAGCTCCGCGGGGCCCTCGAGGCCCATCGTGACCATGACGCACGGGAAGTCGCGCGTGAACAGACGGCGGAGCGCGCGGGCGCGCCCGGGCGGATCCATCTGCTCGAGAAAACGGATCTCGCTCTCGCCGAAGATCAGGACGCGACCCGTGCGCAGGTACTCGTCGAAACCCGAGAGGGCGAGGCCGGCTTTCTGGATGTACGGCAGCGTGATGCGGCGCTCGAGGCCGGTGGCGCCGGCGAGCAGGTCCAGATCGAGGCCGCCGGCCGCGCCACGCGCGCCGAGCAGGGCGCCGACGGTCACGCCGCCGGGCACGTCAGGCCCCGGGCTCAATCAGGCCGAAATGACCGTCCGGCCGCCGATACAGCACGGCGACGGCATTGGACGCGTCGTGACGAAACACGAAGAACGGCCGGTCGCCCGCCGAGAGCGCCAGCACCGCGTCGTCCAGACTCATCGGGCGGACCGGCGCCTGGCGCGACCGAATCACGCGGAACGCCGCCGCCTCCGGCTGAGCGGCCGCGGTCTCGCCGTCGGCCGGCGCCTCGCGACGCGGGCCGGTCTTGCGGCGGGTCTTCCATCGGTCGGCGAGCTTGGCGGCCTGCTGCGCGACCTTGTCCACCGCGGTGCCCACGGCGGTCCCGAGCACGGTGTGCCTGCCGACGCCGTGCAGCATGTGATCGCCGCGCGCGTGCACGGTCAGCTCCGCCACGAACCGCCCGCGCTCGCGCGCCACGACGCACTGCGCCGACACGGCGCTGTCGTTCAGGACGCGCGCCAGGCGCGAGATCTTCCGGTCGATATCCTGTCGAATGGCATCGGTGACCGTGACTTGACGGCCGGTAACGAGGAGTTTCATGGTGTCCCGGACCCGCGTCGCCGGCGTTCAGTAGAGCACTTTGCGCTGGTTCGACGTGGGAATCTTGAGTTCCTCACGGTACTTGGCGATCGTGCGCCGCGCGAGCACGAGGCCTTCCTTCTGGAGGATGTTCATGATCTTCGAGTCGCTGAGGGGCCGGCGCGCGTCTTCGGCCTCGATGATCTTCTTGATGCGCTGCTTGATCGTGACCGACGAGACGCTCTCCCCATACGAGCTGCTGATGCCGCTGTGGAAGAAGTACTTCATCTCGTACACGCCCTGCGGCGTGTGCATGTACTTGTTGTTGACCACGCGCGAGACGGTCGACTCGTGCATGCCGATGTCGTTCGCCACGTCCCGCAGGACGAGCGGACGCAGGTGCTCGATGCCGTGGTCGAGAAACCCGCGCTGAAAGTTGATGATGCTCGTGGCGACCTTGAGAATCGTCTTCTGCCGCTGATCCACCGACTTCAGCAGCCAGAGCGCCGAGCGGAACTTGTCTTTGACGTACGCGCGCGTCTCGTCCGACGCTTCCCCGCCCTTGTCGAGCAGCCGGCGGTAGACCGGGCTGATGCGCAGCTGCGGCAGCCCGTCCTCGTTCAACATCGCGCGATAGCCCTCGTCCGTTTTGACGATGTAGACGTCCGGAATGACGTATTGCGATTCGGCCGGCGTGTAGCGCGATCCGGGCTTGGGATCGAGCTGCTTGATGAACTCGATGTGCGCCTTGACCTCTTCGGGCTCGATGCCCACGGCGCGCGCGAGATCCGGGATCCGGTGGTTCTGCAGCAGCCGGAGATGATCGCGCACGAGCACCTCGGCGGCGGTGCCGGCGAGGCCCATGTGCCGGAGCTGCAGCAGCAGGCATTCCTGCAGGTCGCGCGCCGCGACGCCGATCGGATCGAATTTCTGCACGTGGTCGAGCGCCCGTTCGACCTCCGCGATGTTCCAGTCGCCGAGCGAGGCGATTTCGTCCACCGAGGCCACCAGGTAGCCGTCGTCGTCGATGTTGCCCACGATGGCGGCGCCGATGTCACGCAGCGACTCGTCGCTCGTCTGGAGGTTCAACTGCCACATGAGGTGATCGGCCAGCGAGCTCTTCGACGAGAGGGTGTTCTCGATCGGCGGCAGTTCTTTGACTTCCTGGGGCTGTCGCGGCCGGTACCCCTCGTCGAGGTATTCGCCGAAGAAGTACTCGTAGTCGGCGTCGTCCCACGTCTCTTCCTTTTGCTCGGGCTTCTCCGGCTCGGGCGTCGCCTCGGGAGTCGCCGCCTGCTCGGCGGTCTGGTCCTCGGTCGGGGTCTCCTCGAGGAGCGGATTCTCGACCATCTCCTGATTCAGGAGTTCCGCCAGCTCGAGCGTCGTCATCGGCAGCAGTTTGATCGCCTGCTGCAATGAAGGCGTCAGGATGAGTTTCTGAACGAGCCGCGCGTGCAGTTTCTGCTGAATAGGCATGTCGCCGGAAGTCGCTTGATCCCAATCTTAGTCCAGTCGGAAATCGGCACCGAGGTAAATCCTCTTGACCTCCTCGTCGGCCGCCAGGCTGGAAGGCGTGCCTTTCCGGAAAATCACGCCGTCATGGACGATATAGGCGCGATCCGTGATTCTGAGGGTCTCCCGGACGTTGTGGTCGGTGACCAATACACCAATGCCCCGCTCTTTCAAGTGAAAAATGATTCGCTGAATCTCAGAGACCGCGATGGGATCGATGCCGGAAAAGGGCTCGTCGAGGAGCATGAACTTCGGCCGGTTGACGAGCGCGCGCGTGATTTCGACACGCCGGCGCTCGCCGCCCGACAGGGTGTAGGCCTTCGATCGCGCCAGCGGCGTCAGACCCGAGCTCCGCCAGCAGCTCCTGCAGGCGCGTCCGCCGCATCTCGCCGTTCAGGGGCAGTGTCTCGAGAATCGCGAGGATGTTCTGCTCGACCGTCAGACCGCGGAACACCGACGGCTCCTGCGGCAGATAACCGATGCCCTTGCGGGCGCGCAGGTACATCGGGTCCGCCGTGACGTCGTGCTCGTCGAGGATGACGCGCCCGGAGTCGGCGCCCGTCAGCCCGACCACCATCGCAAACGTCGTCGTCTTGCCGGCGCCGTTCGGTCCGAGCAGCCCGACGACCTCCCCGGACGAGAGATCGATGTCGACGCTGCGCACCACCGTGCGGCCGCCGTAGGACTTGGTCAGACCTTCAGCTCTGAGCGTCGGCATCAGCGCTTCGCGGGCCTCAGCGACTGAGTGCACGGGATCTCGGTGGTGCCCGCGGGCGCGCCGCCGGAGGCCGGCACGCGAACCGAGCCCTCTTTCTTGTTCAGGTCGATCGTGAGGCCTGTCGTGAGCCCGCATTTCGTCGAGCCCGTTTGCGGCGGCGATTTCACTTGCGCGGGCTGTCCCGTCAGCCGGTAGGTATCGCTCGCGACGTCGTAGTCGAGCACGTTCCCGATGGCCTCGTAGCCCCCGGGAATGGTCGAGAACACCGACCCTTCGACGTGCAGGTGCGTCAGCGATCGCCCCTGCTCGGCGAGACGCAGCGTCATCCGTTGTCCTTCCGTGTCTCCGTCCGCGCTCTTCATCGTCACCAGGCTGGCAGCCGTCCCCTCGTAGTCTGCAATGCGCTTGCCGTCGTCGTAGTGGAACGCGAGCGCCTTCGCATGGTACTCCGTCGGCTTGGCGGGGGTCGCCTGCCCTTCCGCCTGCGCCGTCATCTCGAACGTCGTCGCGACCCGTCCCTTCGCGTCGAGGTTCTGCGTCGCGTCGTCGAGCTGAATCTCGTCGCCGACGACGTCGCTCTTGCCCTGGAACACCCTGGCCTGCGCGGCCGGCGTGCCCTTGTAGACGGCTCTGCCGGAGGCATTCACGAAGGTGAAGGTGTCCGACAGGCCCTTCACCGGTTCCTTGTCGTTGAACAGCGCGGACCCGCGCTTGGCGGCGCGCTCGGGGTCGGGCTGCGTCACCGTGCGCACGTCGCCGCGCGCGCTGAGGTCGTGCGTCTTCGTGTTGAGATCGATCGAGATCGCGTCCACCTGCACTTTGGCATCGGTGACGTTCGGAATCCGCTTGGCGCCTTTCTCGGCCTGCCGGAGCAGCAGGACGCCTTCCTTTTCGCGGTACTCGGCGGCGTCCGCCCGCGCGCGCAAGTCCCGGTCGGTGAACTCGACGTTCTGGCGGAAGTCGGCCTTCTCGATCGCGTCGAGCCCGCCGGCGAGCTTCAGCGTGAGCGTCTGGGACGTGGCCTTGCGAATGTCTTTGGCGCCGGCGCTGCCCTGCTCTTCGAACGTGACTCCGGTCTCGAAATGGGCCGACGTCAGGCCCTCCTTCTCGTTGCCGGTGGCCGCGAGCGTCGGGGATCGAATCGTGCGCGCCGGCGAGTCTTTCGCCGGCGGCAGGGTGACGACCACCTTGTCGCGCGCATCGAGGCGCGTGACGGTGCGCCCATCCGGCCCGGTGTACAGGTCGATCCAGGACGCGGTGATCGTCTTGCGCGCGGCGCCCTCGTCGATCCCGAGCGACGCCTGGGTCGTCAGCGTCGCGTGCTGCAACGTCCGGCCGTCGGGATGGAACGCCATCGTGATGCTGTCGGCGCGCATGTCGTGCGAGCCGGACGTGCCTGGGACGGGCGTCACACTGGCGTGACCGCGAAGCTCCAGGAAGCGAATCGACTGTTCGTCGTCGGTGAAATAGAGCGTCGCGACGTCACCGGCGAGCGTGCTGTTCTCGTTCACGATCGTCGCCTTCTCGTCGAATCGCAGTGACTTCTGGCCGCGCAGCATCGTCATTCGCTTCGAGGAGGCGCTGGCGGCGCCCTTGCCCTCGGCGTCCGCCGCGACCTGCGCGCTTGCCTGATCGAAGAACTCGACGATCTGGCCTTCGCGCATGTATCTGGCGCCGACGCCGCGCCCGGACAACCGTCCCTTGGCGAAGGTGACTTCGCCCGGCATGTCGAGGATGCCGGTCGTCTCGAAATAGGTCGCACGGTCGGTCTCGACTTTGAGCGTGTCCTTCGTCTCGAGCCGGACGTGACCGGTCAGGTTCGACTCGGCCGGGATGCCCGCCTCGGACCCCTTCCCCTTCGTCTCCAGCGAGTCGGCCCACAATTCGTAGGCTGGCTCGTCGAATCGTTTGATGTGAGCTTTGTCGAAATGATTGCGGCCGTCGTCATAGTGACGAGATCCGGCGAACTCGAGCTCGCCGCGTTTCTTGCCCGTCTTGGTATCGAGAATGTCGATGCGGCCGGCGCCGCCCTCGCGGCTGGCGGCTTTGTCGACCGCCGCCGGCATCGAGGTCGAGGGCGTGATGACGGGCGGCTTGCGGCGAAACACCACGAGCGCGACGGCACAGCCGATGCCGATCGCCGCGACGACGATACGCGCCGAGCGGCGCCAGTTCACGGAACGGCCTCCACCGGCAGGCGGACGTCGGCCACCGTCAGCTCGGTGGTCCGCTCGCCGCGGAACTCACCCTGCTCGAGCGAATAGGCGAGCTCCAGGCCGAACCGGTTGGCGTTCAAGAAATCTTCGCGCTCGACGGCGCGCCACGCAATCGCGCGAAACGATCGCCCCTGCTGCCGCAGCATGAGCGACAGATGACGTTCTTTCAGACGCCGCGCCGGCTGGATCAGTTCCACCGGCGAGGCGCGAAACACCGGCCTCGGGTTCGCGGCGCCGAACGGGCCGAGTTGGACGAGGCCGGCAATCACCTCGCCGGAGATCTCGCGCAAGCCGAGCCTGGCGTCGATCCGAAGGCGCGGGACGAGGTCGTTCGGCTCGAGCCGTGCGTTGGCGACCGCACACAGCCGCCGCCGCAGCTCGGAGACCCGGCCCGCCTCCAGTGTGACCCCGGCGGCCTGGCGATGTCCGCCGAATTTGAGGAACACGTCGGCACAGCTCTCGAGCGCGCCGAGCAGATCGAAGGCCGCAATGCTTCTCGCCGAACCGTACGCGACGCCATCTTCAATCGAGAGCACGAGCGCGGGCTTGCTGTAGGCGTCCACGAGCTTCGACGCGACGATGCCGATCACGCCGCGATGCCATCCGTCGCCGGCCACGACGAGCATGTTCTGGCCGCCGATCTCCGGATCGCCGTCAATCATCCGCTGCGCGAGCGTGACGATGGCGCCTTCCTGTTCCTGCCGCTTCGTGTTCTCGGCGACGAGGTTTCGGGCCAGCTCGCGAGCGCGGCTCTTCGAATCGCCGTCGCGGCCCTTCATGAGCAACAGGTCGAGCGCGAGATTGGCTGAGCTCATCCGTCCGGCGGCGTTCAGGCGAGGCGCCAGGATGAAGCTGACGTGAAAGCTGTCGAGCGCGCGGCCGAGCAGCCCGCTTTCCTCGAGCAGGGCTTCGAGACCCGCCGCATGCGGACCGCGCGAGAGCATCTCGAGTCCGCAGCGCGCGATCACGCGGTTCTCTCCGGTGAGCGGGACGACGTCGGCGAGCGTGCCAATCGCGGCGACTTTGACGAAGTGCGGCAGCAGCTCAGGCCCTCGTCCGCTCGCGGCGAGCAGGCCCTGAACGAGCTTCAGAGCGACGCCCACGCCGGCGAGGTTCTTGTCCGGATAGGAACAATCGTGCCGCTTGGGATTGATGACCGCGAGCGCGGGCGGCAGCTCTATGTCCGGCTCGTGGTGGTCGGTGACGATGAGATCGATCCCAAGCTCGCGTGCCCGGGCGGCAGCAGCGCTCGCGCGAATGCCGCAATCCACTGAGACCACGACGTGCGCCCCGGCCGCGCCCAGCCGCTCGACCGTCTCGGGTTGCAGGCCGTAGCCGTCGCGGAACCGATCCGGCACGAAGTGCACGACGTCGCCGCCGAGCAGCTCGATCGCGCGCCGCAGAATGACGGTGGACGTGATCCCGTCCACGTCGTAGTCGCCGTGGATCGCGACGCGCTCGCGCCGCGCGATCGCGCCGAGCAGCCGCTCGACGGCCTCGCGCATGCCGGTCAGCAGGAACGGATCGTGCAGCTCGGTGAGCCGTGGTTGAAGGAACCGGCGCGCGGCGTCGACGTCGCCCTGACCGCGCTGGCACAGGAGGCGCGCAATCACCGCCGGCACGCCAAGCGCCGTCGCGGTGTCCGCGACGCGCGCTTCGTCGACGGGGACGTCCTCCCAGACGCGTCGCTGCATCAGGACTCCCGGGACGCGTCCGGTGGCGCGGACGCGTCGTCCGGTTCGTCTCGCGGCGCGGGCGCCTCCTCGACGTACGCCTGTCCGACGGCGCCCATGGCGCGAAACTTCCGGTACCGGGCGTCGAGCCGATCGGCCGGCGGCAGAGACTCGATCTCCTGAAGGTGCCGTGCCAGCGCCTCGTCGACGAGGGCCGCGGCGCGGTTGTAGTCGAGGTGGGCGCCGCCGGCAGGTTCCTTGACGATCTCGTCGATGATCTCCAGCCGCAGCAGATCGGGCGCCGTGATCTTGAGGGCCTCGGCGGCCTCGACCTTGCGCTGCGCGTCCCGCCACAGGATCGCCGCGCAGCCTTCGGGCGGGATGACACTGTAGACGCTGAACTCCTGCATGAGCACGCGGTCGCCGACCGCGATGCCGAGCGCTCCGCCACTTCCGCCCTCACCGCAGACGACGACCACAATCGGCACGTCGAGCATCGCCATCTCGCGAAGGTTGAGCGCGATCGCCTCCGCGACGCCTCGTTCCTCCGACTCGATGCCGGGGTACGCCGCCGGAGTGTCGACGAAGACGATGACCGGCCGGCCGAATTTCTCGGCCAGGCGCATCACCCGCAGCGCCTTGCGGTACCCCTCGGGGCGGGCGTAGCCGAAGTTGCGATAAATCTTCTGTTTGGTATCGCGCCCCTTCTGATGGCCGATCACGACGACCGGCCGGTCGTGGTAGAACCCGAAACCGGTCACGATCGCCGGGTCGTCGGCGAAGCGCCGGTCGCCATGCAGCTCGGTGAACCCCGTGAAGAGACGCTCGACGTAGTCGAGCATGCAGGGCCGGTTCGGATGGCGCGCGACCTGGACCCGCTGCCACGGCCCGAGCCCCGCGTAGATCTCCGCGCGCAGCTCGTTCACCCGGGTCTCGAGACGCGCGATCGACACGAGCCGATCCGGCGTCGCCGGCATCATCCGCATCGCCTCGATCTCTTTCAGGAGCAGCGCGACGGGTTCTTCGAAATCCAGCGTGTCGGAAGCCATGGTCCCCCGCTGGACGTGTCACTTCAAGACCACCGCGCCGGCGCCGCAGACCGCCTCGACGTCGCGGACGAACTGGTCGCTCGGCTTGATCCGCCGCGACGTACTGACGCGCGCGCGCAGATGCGGACCGCTGCCGTTCATCTCGACGACGAGGGAGACCTGCCGGTCGCCGGGATGGCGCTCGAAGACGGCGGCAAGCGATCGCATCGTGTCCCTGCCCATCCGCGTGCCGGCGAGACGAACCTCGACCTCGCGCACGGCGCGCTCGCGCGCCACGTCGAGCGGCGTGATTTCCGCGACGACCAGGCGGCTGGACTCCTCATCGCGCTCGTACTTGCCGCGCACCACGAGCATCGCGTCGTCGGTCACGTAGCCGCCGTACTTGGCGAAGGCCTCGGGGAACACGACGGCCTCGACCTTCGCGACTTCGTCCTCGAGCGAGAAGACCGCCATCCGATCGCCGCGCTTGGTCTTGAGCTGCCGGATCCCCGTCACCACGCCGGCGATGGCGCAGTCGTTCTCCGACTGCGTCAGGTCGCCCAGCCGCCTGGCGCCGATCGCGGCCAGCGCGCCGGCGTGGCGCTGCAGCGGGTGCCCGGACATGTAGAGGCCGAGCGCTTCTTTCTCGAACGCGAGCGCCTCCCCTTCCGTCCAGGCGGTGACCGGCGGCAGCGCGGCGCCGTCGTCCAGTCCGCTCACCGGTTCGGTGTCGCCGCCGAACAGCCGCTCCTGGCCCTGGTCGCGATCCCTCTGCAGCCGTGCGCCATGGTCGAGGATCCGATCGAGGCCGCCGAGCAGGCGCGGGCGCCACTCGAGATGTCTGGCGCCGGCCGGCGCCAGCGAATCGAACGCGCCGGCTTTGACGAGGCTCTCCAGCACCTTCTTGTTCACGAGCCGCAGGTCGATGTGCTCGGCGAGCGCGAAGATCGAGGCGATGGCGCCGCCAAGGCTCGCGCGCGTGTCGAGGATCGATCGAATGGCGCCCTCCCCCGCTCCCTTCACGGCACCGAGGCCGAATCGCACGCCGTCGGGCTGCACGACGAACTGCAGCTCGCTGGCGTTGACGTCGGGCGGCAGGATCGGCACGCCCAGCTCGCGGCACTCGGCAAGGTACAGCGCGACCTTGTCCGAGCTCTGCGACTCGATCGTGAGGAGCGCCGCCATGAAGTGGTACGGATAGTTCGCCTTGAGGTACGCCGTCTGGTACGCCAGGAGCGCGTACGTCGTCGAGTGCGCCTTGGGAAAGCCGTACCCGGCGAAGTACTCGATGAACTCGAAGATCTTGGTGGCCTTCTTCTCGGGAATGCCGCGCGCGAGGCAGCCGCTGACGAAGCCGTCGCGCTGGGCCTGCATCTTGGCGGCGTCCTTCTTGCCCATCGCGCGGCGCAGCTCGTCGGCCTGTCCGAGCGTGAAGCCGGCCAGCTCGCTCGCGAGCCGCATGACCTGCTCCTGGTACGCGATGACGCCGTACGTCTCCTTGAGCACCGGCTCCATCTGCGGGAGGTCGTACTTGATGTCCACCCGGCCGTGCTTGCGCGCGATGTAGTCGTCGACGACGCCGCCCCTGAGCGGACCCGGGCGGTACAAGGCGTTCAGCGCAATGAGGTCTTCGAGGCACTGCGGCTTGGCCTTGCGCAGCATCTCGCGCATGCCCGAGCTCTCGAACTGGAAGACGCCGTAGGTCTGCCCGCTCTGAAAGAGCTGATAGGCCTTCGCGTCGTCGAGCGGGATCGCCGTGAGGTCGAGCTTCGGGCCCCCCGTCTCCGCGATGTGGTTGACGGCATCGTCGAGCAGCGTGAGCGTGCTCAACCCGAGGAAGTCCATTTTCAGGAGACCGACGCGCTCGATCTCCTTCATCGCCCACTGGGTCGTGATTTCGCCGTCGTCCTTCTGACTGCGGTACAGCGGCACGAACTCGGTCAGCGGCTTCGGCGCGATGACGACGCCCGCGGCGTGCACGGACGCATGCCGTGTCATCCCCTCGAGGCGTCGCGCGACGGCGAGGAGCGCCTTGACGCGCTCGTCCCGCTGTTCCAGCTCGGCCAGCGCGGGGTTCTCTTCGACCGCGAGGTCGAGCGTCATCTCGAGCTGGTTCGGGATGAGTTTCGCCACCCGATCGACGTCAGAGATCGGCATCTCCATGACGCGGCCGACGTCGCGGACGACGGCACGGGCCTTCATGGTGCCGAACGTGATGATCTGCGCGACGTTCTCGCGTCCGTACTTCTCGGTGACGTACGCGATCACCTCGCCGCGCCGGCGCTCGCAGAAGTCGACGTCGATGTCGGGCAGCGTCACGCGCTCGGGGTTGAGAAAGCGCTCGAAGTACAGATCGAAGTGCAGCGGGTCGACGTCTGTGATGCGCAGTGAATAGGCGACGAGGCTGCCGGCCGACGACCCGCGCCCCGGTCCGACCGGGATGCCGCGCTCGCGTGCGTACCGGATGAAGTCCCAGACGATCAGGAAATACCCCGCGTAGTTCATCTGCTGGATGAGCTGGATCTCGTACGTCAGCCGGGCCTCGTAGTCGGCGATCGGACGGCGCAGCTCGCCGCGCCCGGCCAGCTCGCGCAGCCTCGACAGCCGCTCCTCGAAGCCGAACCGCACGACCTTCTCGAAGTAGCTGTCGAGCGTCTCGCCCGGCGGCACGCTGAAGTTGGGCAGATGCGCGGCGCCCTCGACGAGCGTGACGTTGCAGCGCTCGGCGATCAGCATCGTGTTGGACAGCGCTTCGGGATAGCCCTCGAACACCGCCGCCATCTCCGCCGCGGATTTCAGGAAGAACTGATCGCCGTGGTACCGGAGCCTCTTCTCGTCACTCACGCTCTTGCCCGTGCCGATGCAGAGCAGGATGTCGTGCGGATGCTGATCCGTCTGGCGCAGGTAATGCACGTCGTTCGTGCCGACGAGCGGGAGGCCGAGATCGCGTGCGATCGGCAGCAGCCCCGTGTTGACGATGCGCTGCTCCTCGAGTCCCTGATCCTGCATCTCGAGGAAAAAGTTGTTCGGTCCGAGGATGTCGCGGTACGTCGCCGCGGCCTCCCGGGCCTTGCGCGCCTGATCCGTGCGAATCCCTGTCGCGACCTCGCCCTTGAGACAACTGCTCAATCCGATGAGGCCGCGCGAGTGCGACGAGAGCAGCGCCTTGTCGATCCGGGGCTTGTAGTAGAAGCCCTCGGTGTATCCCGAGGAGACGAGCCGAATCAGGTTGTGGAAGCCCTCGTCGGTCTCGGCGAGCAGCACGAGGTGATTGGCGGTTTCACCCGGCTGGCCCGACCGCTCGGTGCGCGGACCGGGCGCGACGTACACCTCGCAGCCGAGAATCGGCGTGATCCCGCGCTTCCTGGCCTCGTCGTGGAACGTGACCGCGGAGAAAAGATTGCCGTGCTCGGTGACGGCCACGGCCGGCATCTTCAGTTCGGCCACGCGGTCGAGCAGTTCCCCGACTCGACAGGCGCCGTCGAGCAGCGAGAACTCGGTGTGCAGGTGCAGGTGGACGAACTCGTTCATATCAGGACTCCGGGTGTCCGAAGGACACCCGGAGTCTTACTCCTATTCCCACTCTATAGTCGCCGGCGGCTTCGAGCTGATGTCGTAGACCACGCGATTGATGCCGCGGACCTCGTTCACGATCCGTGACGAAATCGCCGCCAGCACATCGTGCGGCAGCCGCGCCCAGTCGGCGGTCATGCCATCGCGGCTCTCGACCGCCCGGACCGCGATCGTGTGCTCGTACGTGCGGCCGTCACCCATGACCCCGACGCTCTGCACGGGCAGCAGGACCGCAAACGACTGCCACAGCCGCCGATACCAGCCGGCCTTCCGAATCTCGTCGGCGACAACGGCGTCGGCGCGCCGCAGCAGATCGAGGCGCTCGCGGGTGATCGGGCCGAGCAGGCGCACCGCGAGCCCGGGTCCCGGGAACGGCTGACGCCAGACGAACTCGTCGTCGAGCCCGAGCGACGTGCCGACTCCGCGCACCTCGTCTTTGAAGAGCATCCTGAGCGGCTCGACCAGCTTGAACTTCATCCGCTCGGGCAGACCGCCGACGTTGTGATGGCTCTTGATCGCTGCCGACGGCCCGACGACCGAGACGCTCTCGATCACATCCGGATAGAGCGTGCCCTGCGCCAGGAACTGAAAATCGCCGATCTCGTTCGCACGCTTCTCGAAGACGTCGATGAAGGCGGCGCCGATGACCTTTCTCTTCTGTTCCGGGTCGGTCACGCCCGCGAGCCGTTCCAGGAACAGGTCCGAGGCGTCGACGAACTCCATCGGCAGCTTCAGCCGCTCGAATCGCGTGCGCACCTGCCGGGCTTCGTCGAGCCGCAGCAGGCCGTTGTCGACGAAGATGCAGGTCAGCCGGTCGCCAATCGCGCGGTACAGCAGCAGCGCGGCCACCGTCGAGTCGACGCCGCCCGACAGACCGAGCACGACGCGGCCGCCCTGGACCTGTTCGCGGATGCGCGCGACGCTTTCGTCCACGAAGGACGCCATCGTCCAGTCGCCGCGGCATCCGCACACCTGGAAGGCGAAGTTCCGGAGAATCTGGTCTCCGCGCTCCGTGTGGACGACTTCGGGGTGGAACAGCAGGCCATACAGGCGCCGGTCTGTGTTCTGGATGGCGGCGACCGGCGCGTTGGCGGAGGTCGCGACGATCTCGAAGCCCGGCGGCGGCGCCGCGACGAAATCGCCGTGGCTCGCCCAGACCTTGAGCGAGCGCGGCACCTCGTCGAAGAGCGGCGCGCCATCGACGATGTTGACGACGGCGTGTCCGAACTCGCGATGCGGTGCACGTTCGACCTGACCGCCGAGCGCGTGCGTCATGAGCTGCATGCCGTAGCAGATGCCGAGCGTGGGCGTGCCGAGCGCGAGAATCGCCGGATCGCTGTGCGGCGCGCCGGGCTCGGAGACGCTCTTCGGTCCGCCCGAGAGGATGATTCCGACAGGATGCCGGCGCTCGATCTCCGCCGCCGGCGTCGTCGGCGGCAGGATCTCGGAGTAGACGGACAGCTCGCGCAGGCGTCGCGCGATCAGTTGTGTGTACTGCGAACCAAAGTCGAGAACGACAATCGTCTGATGTGTCACAGGCGGCGGAACTGAAAGCAACAACGAGGCCGGCGAGTCCAACGAATGTCGCTATTATAAGCGTGTGTCCAAGATGACGACCACGACATCTTGGGGTGTCGTCGTCGCGGCGAGTCTTCTTCTACCCCAAAGTTTCGTCGCGCAAACCCAGGTCGGTCAAACCGTTCCCGCACCGCCGGCGGCCCAGACGCCTGCGACCTTCGAGACGGTGTGGTCACAGAAAATCGACACGCCCGGACACCCGCGGCTCGCCGCGGCGGCGGCCGTCGTCGTGCTGGCGGACGACGCCGGGCTCTCCGCACGATCGACGGATGACGGGCGCGAACTGTGGCGCGCAGCCCTGCCGACGCGCCTCACGCCGGTCGTCGCGGGACCGCTGCTCATCTCGGCGTCGGGTCCGAAGCTTCACGCGCTCGACCTCGCGACCGGCCAGCCTCGCTGGACGATCGACACCGTCGGCGAAGCCGCCGCGCTCGCCTGGTACGGCACGCGGCTGGTCGCCGCCGTCGGCACGGAAATCCGTGTCTGGTCAGCCGACGGCCAGCCCGCCTGGCAGCGCGACGTCGGCGCCAGAGTCATCGCGCCGACGGCCACCGATGCGGAGCTGATCTTCGCGGCGCTCGCGGGCAATCGCCTCGTCGCGCTCGATGCCGCCACCGGGTCCGAGCACTGGTCGGTCACGCTCACGACGACGCCAACGTCGCTCCTCGCGACGAGAGGCCGCGTCTATTTCACGGCCACGGAGGGCGGAGTCTACGCGTACCCGCAGCGCCGTCCGGAGGAGCCGGAGTGGCGATTCGAGCTCAATCCAGCCGCGGGCGATCCCGTCGTGGACGAGCGATCCCGTGTACGTCGTGCTGCTCGAGAACACGGTCCGGGCGCTGGATCTTCGCATCGGCAACCAGCGGTGGCTCAAGGCCCTCCCCAGCCGCCCGGCGGCGGGGCCGTTTCTCGCGGGGGATGAAATCGTCGTGCCGATGACGTCAGGCGAGCTCGTGGCGCTTCGCCGGCGACGACGGCGCCGTGGCGCCGCGCCCGCCCGCCGGCTCGGGTCCACCGGTTCCGCGTCAAAGCCTGCAAGACCGCGGCCTCGTCCCCCGACGGATCGTTGATCTTTACCGTCGTCTGGTCGGAAGACGGATCGCGGACGCTCGCGGCCTTCAAGAGGGGCGCGCGGCAGTAGCGGCCATGGCGTCATCGACGGCGGCCGCGAGACGGCGGACGCCCTCGTCGATGCGTTCGGGTGACGGCGTGGAGAAACACAGCCGCATGAAGCTGCGGCCGGTGCCGTCAACGAAGAACGCCGCGCCGACCACGTAGATCACGCCGCGGGCCTGGGCGAACGGCAGCAGGTCCTCGCTCGTCAGCCCGCCCTCGAGCCTCGCCCACAGGAAGAATCCGCCGCGCGGCGGCACCCAGCGTGAGTCCGGTCGCTGAGCGTCCGCTCGAGCGCGCGGCTCATCGCGTCGCGCTTGTTCTGATAGTGGCGGCGAAGCACGGGCAATTGCCTGGCGAGGAGCCCGCGCCGGCAGGCTTCGTACACCACGCGCTGGTCGAGGCCGCCCGTGCACAGGTCCTCGGCCTGCTTGGCCAGCTCGAGCTTCGCCGAGAGCGGCTCCGGCGCGCTCATCCAGCCGACACGGAATCCGGGCGCGAGCGTCTTCGAGAAGCTGCTGAGATAGATGACGCGCCCGCCGCCGTCGTCGGCCGCGATCGGGCGTGTCTCCTCGACCCGTGTGATGTCCGGGAAGTACAGCTCGCGGTACGGATCGTCTTCGACGACGAGCAGATCGCGCCGCTCGGCCCAATCGAGCAACTGCCGCCGCTTCTGGCAGTCCGATGAGCAGCCCGGTCGGATTCTGAAAGTTCGGCACGAGATACAGGAACTTGACGCGCCGGCCCTCCGACCGCAGCCCCGTCAGTGTCGCGTCCAGATGATCCATGTCGACGCCGTCCGCCTCCTGGCGCACGCCGATGAGCGACGCCCCGGCGTTGCGGAACGCCGTGATGGCGCCGGTATAGGACGGCAGTTCCATCAGCGCGACGTCGCCGGGGTCGAGCAGCACGCGCGCGATCAGGTCGAGTCCCTGTTGCGAGCCGGTGGTGACGACGACACGCTCGGGCACGCTCTCGATGCCGCGGTCGCGCATCAACTCGATGCTGACGTCCCGGAGCGGCGGGTAGCCGCGCGTCGGTCCGTACTGAAGCACCGAGCCATCCGCGCCTCCGAGCACGTCGCGGGCGATCTCGGCGAACGCGTCCCAGGGAAAGACCTCTTCCGCCGGATAGCCGGGCGCGAACGAAATCATGTCGCTCGCCTGTGCGAGGACCGATCCCATCTGACGAATCGCGGAGCCGCGCATCGTCGTCGCGGCGCGGGAGAGAAACCGGTCGAGATTGGTCATCCTTGCTGCACTCGAAACTCGGCGGGAGCCGCGGGACGGTGCGGCTCGGCGAACCGGCGATACTGCGTCTGATAGGCCACGAGCGTGGACAGGCTCATGTATTGAAAGATCAGGCCGCGCATGATCCACGCGGCGGCCTGCAGGGGCCAGACGAGCAGGCCGACGATCGGCACCCAGCCGACGAGCGCGAGGCTGGCGGTCGCGGTGAACGACACGGCCGTCGCCAGCGCGAAGACCGCGCTCATCACGGCGAAGATGCCGACGACCTGCCGCGCGTCCACCACGAGAAACGCCCGCATCCGCCGGAGCGCCGTCCGCACACTGCAATCGTCGGTGACGACGATCACGCGCGCGAGGTTGTAGAGAAAGTTCACCACGGTGATCGACACGACGCTGGTGCTCGTGGCGATCACGACGAGCAGCGGCCACGCCGCCGCCCACGCCGACTGCTCTGCTGCGCGGAAGCCGAAGATCACGGCCGCGACATACAAGGTCCCGATCGTGAGGTACAGCAGGCCGAGGCCCGCGGCCAGGACGGCCGCACGCCGGCCGAAATGCTGACAGCCCTGCACGACGGTCTCGAGCCGGTACGCGTACGCGCGGCGGAGCGACTCGTGCCGGACGGACATCCGATGAAGATCGGCCGCGGAACGCTCGCCGGCCACGAGCACCGAGAGCGTGCCCGCCTTGATCACGAACATCACGATGCTGCCGCCGAACGCGACGAGCCCCACCGCGCCGAGAAAGGACAACAGCGCGACGGGCGCGTTGAAGAGCGACGCGATGACCAGGTCGGTCGTCGTCTTGACGGACTCGCCGACGAGCATGCGGATGTCCGCGCCGAGCAGCACGGCGACCATGAATGCGCCGCCGACGATCGGCACGCCCAGCGCCAGCTTGTAGAGTGACTCGGCGGCGAACTCGATGGCGACGATCGGCCAGTTGGCGAACGTCACGAGGGCGCCTTGTCGGATGGCGGCGCCCAGGGGAAGCGCAGGGGTCATGAACGGGCGCGGCCGGCAGGGGCAGCCCGCACGCGAGTATAGCATCCGCTTTTTGGTATCCTCAGACCGATGCCCTGCCTATCGCGCTGACGGTGGCTTCCTCTCCGACTCGCTTCGTCACGACCGTCGTCGTGCTCGCGCTCGCCCTCGGCGGCCATCGGGTGGGGCTGGGAGCTTGCGCGCTTCGGACTGTCGGCTCGACGCGACGGCGCAGCGCCTCGAATCCGAAGTCCGTCAGCGGATCGCCATTCAAGCGAATCAAGTCCAGCGCCTCGCGCGCCGATGTCGCGGCCGATGTCGCGGGCGATCCGACGATGGTCGAGGCGATCGGATCGCGCGATCGCACGGCGGCGCTCTTCACGCGTCTGACCGAGCTCACCGCGCGCCGCGGTGTCTCCGCGACGATCTACGCGCCAGCGGGGCCGGCCGGCGCGTACCGGATCCTCGCCTGGAGCGATGGTCCGGGCGACGACCTCTCGCAGACGCCCGATCGGTTGACCGGGCCGCCCGCGCTGTTCGTGGCGCCCGGCACCGCCGGCCTGAGTCTCGTCGCCGTGCAGCCGATTGAGAGCAGCGGCCGGCGTGCCGGCGTGGTGGCCGCCGAGACCGTCCTGGCGCCAGGCACGGCGACCGGCCTCGCGGTGCCCAGCGCCGAGATCCGGACGTCGTACGGTCCGGTGCGCGTCATGCAGCACTTTGCCGCCGCCGGCGACAGCCCGTCGTTGCCCGACCGTTTCGTCGTGGCGGCCACCAACGGCGCGCCGCTGGTCGGGGTGCAGTTCGCGCCCGCCGAGCTGACGGCGCTTCGAACGTCTTTCCGCCGGCGCGTACTCGGCGTCGCCGCGCTGCCGCTCGTCGTGGCGCTGCTGCTCTCAACGGGACCGATTCTCACGCGTCGCGCCCGCGCGACGTCGACGGCGGCCTGGTTTCGCTCGACCTTCTTCGCGGCCGGGCTCGTCCTGCTGGCGGCGCTCGCGCTCGCGGGCTTGACGCATTTCGTCGGGCTCTCGCCCGTCTGGCGGCGGCTCATCGCGGCACTCACCGCGCTCGCGCTCGTCTCGCTGTTGGGCATCGCGGCCTGGTGGCGGCGCTGGCGCCGTCGCACGCCGGAAGGCGCTCCGGCGCGCTTCATCCTCGAGCAGCTCGCCGGCGGCGTCCTGCTTGCCGCCGCGCTGTACCTGGTGTTGGAACTGCTGCGGGATCGCATCACGCCCACCTCGCTCGCCCGGTTGCAGTTGCCGCTGCTGCCGGTCGACCTGGCGGCGGTTCTCGACCTCGCCAGTCTGCTCATCGCCCAGATTGCCGTGCTGTGGGCCGCCGCCGCGACGGTCGCGATCCTCGCGGCGCGATGGACGCTCAACTGGCGCCATCCGATCGGCTGGGCCGCCGTGGCGCTCTGGGTCGCTCCGGCGGCCGCGCTGTTCGGCCCGCCCGCGCTGGCGCCGCTGGCCGTGCGCGTCGCGGCGATCGCGGCCGTGGTGCTCACCGCGCTCTTCGGTCTGTTCGCGATCACCGTGCGGCATGTCTACCGTCGCACGACCCAGGCCATGCGATTGATCCTGGTGTTCACCGCGCTGCTCTTGCCCGTGGTGAGTGCCTACCCGCTCGCCGCAGCGTCGGCCGATCGCGCGATTCGCATGCTCATCGAGCAGGAGTATGCGCCGGCCACCGCCGCCGCGCAGCAGGCCGAGCACCTTCGGACGATCAGGACGCGCGCGCAGGAAGAGATCGATCGCATTCCAAACCTGCTCGATCTGCTTGCCTCGCGCACGGCCGGCGGACCGATCCAGACGCAGTCGGCCTACCTCGTCTGGAGTCAGACGACGCTGTCGCGCGAACGGGTGAGCTCCGGGATCGAGCTCTACGGTCCGGACCGGACGCTCGTGAGCCGGTTTGCGCTCAACGTGCCGGAGTTTCAGTCGACGAGCGGCCGCGCCACGTGGCTCGGCACGAACTGTCTGTCGTGGGAGGCCTTCGCGGAAGTCGCGCCCTTCGGCGCCGAGGAACGCCGCAGGATCCACTCGGAGCGCGGCATCTGCGATGCCGCCGGCCACTTCGCCGGCGCCGTCGTCATCCACATCGAGCCGGACTACCGCGCGCTCCCCTTCGTCTCGTCCGCGAATCCGTACTACGAGGTGCTCGGCGGCAGCGTCGCGCTCCCGCCGAGATCGCAGATCGCGGACCTCCAGGTGGTCGTGTACGGCTGGAGCCTGAGGCCCGGTGTTCACGTCGGGCCGGGTGGCCTGGCCGATCACGGAAGAGATCTTCAACCGCGCTGTACCGATCGCGCGATCCGTTCTGGACGCTGCTCACGGCCGGCGGGCAACGGCACCAGGTGTACTTCCTGAACGACCGCGCCGGGCTGTACGCGCTCGGCTACCCGGCGCCCACCGTGTTTCAGCACCTCAGCCGGCTCTCGGAAGTCGCCGTGATCGTCGCGGCGCTGTTCGTGCTGATGCTCGTGGGCGCGGCGATCTACGCGCCGTTCGCCGGGCGCCGTGAGGCGCCCCTGCGCGGGCTGTTCCACGAGATTCGCAGCAGCTTCTACCGAAAGTTGTTCCTGTTCTTCGTGTTCGCGGCCGTCGGGCCGGTGCTGCTGTTTGCCGTGGCGTTCAACGCGTACATGGCCGGCAAGTTTCGCGACGACGTCGAAGCCGAAGCGGCCAACGTCGTCGGCGTCGCCCGGCGCGTCTTCGAGGAGCTCGCCGCGGCGGAACCGCAGCCCGGCCAGCCGCAGTTCGCGCTGACCGACGACATCATGATCTGGATTCGGCAGGTCGTCGGGCAGGACGTGAATCTCTACGAAGGTCCCGCACTCCTCGCCACGAGCCAGCGCGACCTGTTCGACTCGGGCCTGCTGCCGACGCGAACCCCGGCGGCGGTGTATCGCGCGATCGCGCTGAATCGACTGCCGGTCTCGGTGGCGGCCGATCGCATCGGACACATTCGAATACCTCGTCGCCGCCACACGCGTGTCGGCACGCCGCAACGAGACCGGTCTCCAGCCCTGGGAAACCGTGCTCAGCGTGCCGCTGGCATCGCGTCAGCGCGAGATCGAGCGGGAGATCGACGAGCTCAATCGCGGCGTGCTCGTCGGCGCGGTCGTCGTCGTGTTGTTCGCCGCCGGCCTGGGCGCCTCGGTCGCCGCGCGGGTCTCGGACCCGGTCGCGCGGCTCACGCGCGCGACGCGGCTCATCGCCGCTGGACGGCTCGACGAGCGCCTCGTCGCCGACACGGCCGACGAGCTGGGCCGGCTCGTCGAGGACTTCAACAGCATGACCGAGACGCTGGTGGCGCAGCGCGCCGAGCTGGCGCGGACCAATCAGCTCAAGGCGTGGGCGGAGATGGCGCGACAGGTCGCGCACGAGATCAAGAATCCGCTCACGCCGATTCAGCTCGCCGCCGAGCACCTGCAGAAGCGTCCACGAGGACCAGCGCCGTCCGCTCGGCCCCGTCTTCGATCAGTGCCTGACCACGATCCTGAGACAGGTCCGGCTGCTGCGGCAGATCGCGTCGGAGTTCTCGAGCTTTGCCGGCCAGATCAAACCAAGGTTTGCCGAGACGCCGCTCAGTCCACTGGTCGATGAGGTCATCAGCCCGTACCGGCTGGGGCTCGTCAACCGAATCGAGATCGACGTGCGGGTGCCCACGTCACTGCCGCCGGTACGCGTCGACCGCACGCTCGTCTCGCGCGCCCTGACGAACCTCGTCGAGAACGCCGTGCAGGCGATGCCGAGCGGCGGACGGCTGACGGTGTCGGGCGGACGCCGGCGACGACGAGGTCGCGATCACCGTCACCGACACGGGCGTCGGCATGGACGCCGAGGCGGTGCGGCGGGCGTTCGAGCCGTACTTCTCGACGAAAACGGCGGGCTCGGGACTGGGCCTCGCGAATGCGAAGCGCAACATCGAGCTCTGCGGGGGATCGATCGAGATCGCGAGCGCGCCCGGTCAGGGCACCACGGTCAGGGTGCGGCTGCCGGCGGTGCACCGCTCGGCCGCTGGCGCAGCTTCGCCATGACCAGCTCGACGAACGGCGAGATCAGGTAGCCGTACGCGAGGATCACGAGCGTGATACCGCGGTTCCGTGGCGATGAGCGTGATGAGCACGCCGAACGCGAACAGCGGCATGTAGGACGGCCGCCATCCGAAGTTGATCGACTTGAAGCTGCGGAACCGAATCGTGCTGACCATCAGGAACGCCGGCACGAGCACCACGGCGATCGCGGGAAGGGCGCGCGGGTAGCCGCCAAGGGTGTACGGCCAGGCGTACACGGTGGCGGCGACGACCCCCGCCGCGGCGGGACTCGGCATGCCGACCCAAGTACCGCTTGTCGACCGGCGTGGCCGTGGTGGTCTGGATGTTGAATCTGGCCAGCCGCATCGCCGCCGCGCTGAGGTAGATGAAGCCGGCCGCCCAGCCCACGCGGCCGAGCTCGCCGAGCCCCCACGCAAACGTCAGCACGGCCGGCGCGATCCCGAACGAGATCACGTCGGCGAGCGAATCCAGCTCGACGCCAAACGCGCTCGTCGTGCCGGTCAGGCGCGCGATGCGGCCGTCGAGCGCGTCGAGGACGAACGCGATGCCGATGAACGGCGCCGCAACCGTGAGGTCGCCGCGCATCGCGTACACGATGCACGCGTAGCCGCAGAACATGTTCCCGACGGTGAACAGGCTCGGCAGCAGGTAGATGCCGCGGCGGAACCTTCGATCGTGCGTCCCGGTTCGCTGGTCGAAGAGAGTCGCCATCACGTGGTCGCCGAGAGGTGCGCGATCACCGTCACCCCGGCCTTGACCCGATCGCCCGTCGCCACCATCAGCGTGGCGTCGATTGGCACGAACACGTCCATTCTCGACCCGAACTTCATGAGCCCTATTCTGTCACCTGCCGCCACCGTGTCTCCCGCCTTCACGCGGCACACGACCCGGCGGGCCAGCACGCCGACCATCTGACGCGCGACGACCGGCACGCCGGCGGCGTCGAACCAGATCTCCGATCGCTCGTTGCCGTGCGCGTCGGCACGATACGCCGGGCGAAACGTGCCCGGATGGTAGTCCACGCGCGTCACGCGACCCGGGACCGGCGTGCGGTTGATGTGCACGTCGAGCAGCGAAAGAAAGATGGAGACCTGGTTCCAGCCGGCGAGCCCCCGAGCGGAGTCGAGGGGCCTGTCCCGAGCCGAGTCGAGGGGCGCCTCCTCGGGCCTCGCGACGCCGGCGTACATGACCGTGCCGTCGGCTGGCGCGAGCACGAGCCGCTCGCCGGACGGCGACGTACGGTCGGGATCGCGAAAGAACAGGGCGACCGCCACCGGCAGCGCCACGAGCGCGAGCGTCAGCAGCGACGGCGCCCAGAGGGCCGACACGAGCGCTGGCGTCGCCGCCAGGGCAACGAACGGGAATCCGGCAGGATCGATTCTCACGAGCAGACGAGGAACGTCACGCGGTGTGCGTGCTGAGCTGCGAACCAGGGTCGCACTGGCCGGCTCGCCTCCGCGTCAGCGTCGGCGAGGCGCCGCGAACTTACGGGGACGCGGCAAGCCCGCCGCCGGGCCGGGCCCGGACGATGGCCTCGATGCGATCCTTCAGCGCCAGTTTGCGCTTCTTCAAGGATATCTCTTCGTAGCGTTGTTGTTCGGTGACGTAGGCGAGGTTGGTGAGGTGGCGAATGCGTTCGTCGAGTTCGTGATGCTCCGAAACCAACTGCCGAAAGGCCTCGTCGGTCTGGAGCAGAGAGGCTTTCACGACGTCTTCCAGTCGGAGCTGCGCGTCGGCCATGCTCCGCCTCCTTTTCTTATTCCGGGGACTTCGTCCCCGGACCCCTTGCACGCTCACTCGTGGGGCCCCTTCGCCCCACTCCGTTCGCGTGGGCTCACTTCGCTTCGCTTCCGCCTGCGCCGAACGCTCACTTCGTTCGCGGCTACGGCGGGACTCCGCGTTCGCTGCCCCGCTGAACCGCGCGCGAAGCGCGCGTTCAGTGAAGGGCCTGCCCCGCCGTAGCTGCGCGCGCAGCGCGCGGTTAGCGAAGGCGGGCGGATGAGTGCGCAACCTACCACAACCTCGGAGGGCGCGCAATTGACCCTTTGGACACGCGCGCGTTGCTCGAATCGGTCATCCGCCCGACGGGAAGGAATCGCGAAGGTGGCGGTGCCAGAGGACGAGCGCGTCCTCTCGCGGCTCCTGATAGTAGTCGCGGCGCACGGCTTCGACGACGAACCCGAGTCCTTCGTACAGACAGCGCGCCGGCTGATTCGACTGGCGGACTTCGAGCGTCGCGCCGCGGGCGCCGGCGGCGACCGCGGCGCGCATCACGCGATCGAGGAGGCGCCGCGCGATGCCGCGGCGCCGCCAGTCGTCGTCTACGGCCAGGCTGTTGATGTGGAGCTCGTCGAAGATCATCCAGCAGGCGCAGTAGGCGATCAGCCGCCCGGCCGGTTCGCGGACCACGTACAGCCGCGCGACGTCGGTGTTCTCGAGCTCCCAGCGGATCGCCTCCGCTCCCCAGGCATTGGTGAACGAGCGCCGCTGGAGCGCTTCGACTGCGCCGAGGTCCTCGGGACTCTTCGCCGGCTCGATGACGAACGCCGGCTCCTCTGCGACGGGTGGGGCGCCGGACTGCGCTCTCGCACGTGCGCGCGCGAGCTCGGCGTCGGGCCGCCGGAGGTAAATCGGCCGCAGCGCGTGCGGCGCGACGGCCGCATCGACGCGGTCGGCGGCCAGGCGGACCGCCGCCGCGGCGAGCGGCACCGGCACGTCCTCGATCCGCGCATCGGGCAGCCGGCGCGTGAACACCTCGGCATACCGTCGCGCGCCGGTCCCGACGATGACGATCGGGAGGCCTGGCTGGATCGTGGCGATCTCTTCAGCCAACTCGTCCGGGCGCGTGACCTTGGCGGCGATCACGACAGGCGCGTCCTCGACATCGGCCGCACTCGTGCCGTCGTAGGCGGCGACGAACACGTCGCCGCGCTGCCCGTCGAGGCAGGCGACGACAAGTGCCGGCTCCGCGGGTGCGCGATCGAACCAGGCCGCGGCGATGGCTTCGAGCGTCGGCACGGGGATGACGCGGCGGCCTCCGGCGAGCGCGAGGCCCTGGATGGCCGCGGCGCCCACACGAAGCCCCGTGAACGATCCCGGACCGGAGACGATGGCGAAGGCGTCGATCTCGCGAAGCGAGCGGCCCTGCCGCGCCAGCCAGCGCGTGATCTCCTCAGGCAGCCGCTCGCCGTGGGTCCGATGTCCGTCGCCAGTGGTGACGACGATCTGTCCATCAACACTGAGCGCGAGGCTCCCGTCGCGCGTGACGGTTTCCAGCGCCAGGATGACCATCGCGGCAATGTTATAAGGGACGCGCAACTTGTGCCACGATGTTGCAGGAGTCTGCCCGACGTTGAGTCTCGTTCCATCTCTCGAGTCCGCCACGCCCGCGATGCGCCAGTATCTCGACGTGAAGCGCCAGCATCGCGACGCGATCGTGTTCTTCCGGATGGGCGACTTCTACGAGATGTTCTACGAGGACGCGCTCACCGCCGCGCGCGTGCTCGAGCTGACGCTGACGTCGCGCGCGAAGGATGCCTCCGGCGGCGCGATCCCGATGTGCGGCGTGCCGTACCACGCCGCCGATGCGTATCTCGGGCGGCTGGTACGAAAGGGCTATCGCGTCGCCATCTGCGATCAGGTCGAGGATCCCCGCAAGGCGAAGGGCGTCGTCAAGCGCGAAGTCACGCGCGTCGTCTCGCCCGGCACGTTCACCGACGTCTCGTATCTCGACGCGCGCGAGCCGGCGTTTCTCGCGGCCGTCGCGGCGCCGCCGGCCCCGGGCGGCGCCTGGGGCCTCGCGTTTCTCGATGTCTCGACCGGCGAATTTGCGGCGACCGAGTTCGCCGGACCGGACGCGTCGCTCGCGATCGCCGCCGAGCTCGCCCTGCTGCGGCCGAAGGAGCTGCTGGCGGCGGATGGGCTCGACGTGGAGCCGTTCGTGGGGCTCGCCACGCCACGCGTCACGCGAACGGACGCGTGGCTCTTCGAGCCGGCGCGCGCCCGGGCGGCGCTCGTCGAGCAGCTGCAAACCGCGTCACTGGCCGGCCATGGCCTCGAGAGCGCACCGGCGGCCGTGGCCGCCGCCGGCGCGGTCGTCACGTACCTTCGGGAGACGCAGCGCCGCGAGCTGACGCACGTGCGCGATGTCGCCTACCGCGTCCTGAGCGATCGGCTGATCATCGATCCCGTGACGCTCCGTCACCTCAATGTGATCGAGGGCGCGGACGGCAGCCGCGCCGGCTCGTTGCTCGAAGAGATCGACCGGACGTCGACGGCCATGGGCGGCCGTCTGCTGCGGCAGTGGATGGTGCGGCCGCTCGTGGCGCTGGCGCGCATCCAGGATCGCCTCGACGCTGTCGAGGACTTCGCCTTTCGATCGACGGAGCGCAGCAAGGTGCGCGAGACGCTGAAGGGCGTGCACGATCTCGAGCGGCTGGTCGCGCGCATCTCGCTCGGCACGGCCGGCCCGCGCGACCTCGTGTCGCTCGCGCAGTCGCTGGCGGTGCTGCCACGCGTGCGTGCGATCGCCGAGCCGCTCCAGGCGCCGCTCGTGCAGAGCGTCCTGGCGGAGATCGATGACCTCGTCGACGTCCGCGACGCCATCTTCAGCACGATGGCGGACGAGCCGCCCGTGCAGGTCCGTGACGGCGGCGCGATTCGTGACGGCGTCGACGCCGAGCTCGACGATCTGCGAGGGACGAGCCGCGGCGGCAAGGCCTCAATCGCGGCCATGGAAGAGGCCGAGCGCGCCCGAACCGGCATCTCCTCGCTGAAGATTCGCTACAACCGGGTGTTCGGGTACTACATCGAGATCTCGAAGTCGAACCTGGGCGCGGTGCCTGCCGACTACCATCGCAAGCAGACGATTGCCGGCGGCGAGCGCTTCATCACGCCCGCGCTCAAGGACTACGAAGATCGCGTGCTCGGAGCCGAAGAGCGGATTGCGGTGCGCGAGGTGGAGCTCTTCGAGCAGTTGCGATCGCGCGTCGCCGCCGAAGCGCCGCGCATCCTCGACACGGCGCGCGCCGTCGCGACGCTCGACGTGCTCGCCGCGCTGGCCGACACCGCCTCGGCCCGCAACTACACCAAACCGCAGGTGCACGAGGGCGACGAGCTCTCGGTGACCGAGAGCCGGCACCCGATCGTCGAGCGCCACGTCGCCGACGCGTTCGTGCCGAACGACGTGCTTCTCGACAGCGCGACGTCGCAGCTCGTGATCCTCACCGGGCCGAACATGGGCGGCAAGTCCACCTACCTGCGACAGGTGGCGCTCGTCGCGCTCATGGCGCAGGCCGGGTCGTTCGTGCCCGCGCGCCGGGCCAAGCTCGCGATCGTCGATCGGATCTTCGCGCGTGTCGGCGCCTCCGACAACATCGCGCGGGGCCAGTCGACGTTCATGGTGGAGATGCAGGAGACGGCCGCGATCCTGCACACCGCGACGAGCCGCAGCCTCGTCATCCTCGACGAGATCGGCCGTGGCACCGCGACCTTCGACGGCCTGAGCCTGGCCTGGGCGGTCGCCGAGCACCTGGCGTCGAGCCCGCGCGCACGTCCGAAGACCATTTTCGCGACGCACTATCACGAGCTCACCGACCTGGCCGACGCGCTGCCGAGCGTCGTGAACTTCCACGTCGCCGCCCGCGAGTTCAAGGACGACATCGTCTTTCTTCACAAGATCGTCGCCGGCCGGTCCGATCGGAGCTACGGCATCCAGGTGGCCCGCCTCGCAGGCTTGCCGGCGTCCGTCGTCCGACGAGCGACGGAGATCCTGCGGGCGCTCGAGCAGGACGAGCTGAGGCGCGGCGGCCGGCCGAGCCTGTCGGGCGCGCCGGCGCAGGACCAGCATCAGCTCGGCCTGTTCCAGCCGGCGGACACCCATCCGGTCGTCGAGACGCTCCGGAAGACGGACGTCAACCAGCTCACGCCGCTCGAGGCGCTGAATCTCCTCGCGGCGCTCAAGCGCGAGGCCGGAGAGTGAGACGACTGGCGCTCGTCGCGGCGCTCGCCGCAGCCGGCGTGCGGAACGCAAGGCGCGACGACGCCGCCCGGCGTCGTGGTGGTCGCGCTCGCCAACTCCCCCGCCAACCTCGACCCCGGCGTCGGCCTGGACGAAGCGTCGCAGAAGGTCGGGCAGGTCGTCTTCAGCTCGCTCCTCAAGATCGACCCGGCGTTGCGCGTCGTCCCGGATCTCGCGACACGTTTCGAGACCGAGGATCGCGTGAACTACCTGGCCGAGATTCCCCGGGGCGTCAAGTTCCACGACGGTCGCGAGATGACGTCGGACGACGTCGCGTACACGTTCCGGCGCTTCCTCGATCCCAGCTTCGTCTCCGGCCGGAAGGGCGCCTATCGGGCGCTGAAATCCGTGGACGTGATCGATCGCTACAGCGTGATGTTCCGCCTGCAGCAGCCGTCGGCGTCATTCCCGATCAACCTGGTGCATGGGCATCGTCCCGGCCGGCACCGGCGCGGAAGCCGGACGGCGGCCGATTGGCAGCGGCCCGTATCGCGTCGTCGAGTTCGTGCCCGACGACCACGTCACGGTGCAGGCGTTCGACGAGTACTACGGCGGCCCGCCGCAGAATCGCGGCTTGATGTTCAAGGTGGTGCCCGACGAGACGATGCGCGGGCTGGAGCTGCGAAAAGGGAGCGTGGACCTCGTCGTCAACGACCTCTCGCCGGACCTCGTGCACGGGCTCGCGCAAGGACGGCCGGCTGTCGGTCGTGACCGCCGAAGGCACCGACTACGCCTACGTCGGGCTTCAACCTTCGCGATCCGGTGCTGCAGAGATCGGCGAGTGCGGCAGGCGATGAGCTACGCGATCGATACACGCGCCATCATCGAGCACCTGCGCCGTGGCCTGGCGCGGCCCTCCACGGGCGTCGTTCCGTCGATGTCCTGGGCGTACGAGCCGAACGTTCAGCAGTATCCCCGCGACCTGACGAAGGCGAAGGCGCTCCTCGACGAGGCGGGATTCCCCGATCCCGATGGTCCGGGCCCGCTGCCGCGGCTTCGACTGACGCTCAAGACGTCGACGGCCGAGCCGTACCGCGTGCAGGCGGCGGTGATCCAGCAGAATCTGGCCGAGGCCGGCATCGCGCTCGAGATTCGATCGTACGAGTTCGCCACGCTGATGGCCGACGTCATCCGGGGCAACGTGCAGCTCTACACGCTCGCAGTACGTGGGCGTCACCGATCCGGACATGCTGCGGCGGGCGTTTCATTCGTCGCAGGTGCCGCCGGACGGATTCAATCGCGGTCACTACGCCAACCCCGAAGTGGATCGGCTCATCGACGGAGGCGACGGCCTCGCTCGACGAGCGCGAGCGCCGACGGCTGTACCGGCGAGGCGCAGCGACTCATCGCGGCCGACGCGCCGTACGTCAGTCTGTGGGCCGCGTACGAACGTGGCGGTCGCGCAGCCGACGCTCGACGGGCATCACGCTCTCGCCCACGGCGGAGTTCACATTCCTGAAGTGGCGATCGCTGACGCATCGACGACCTCAGCTAGAATGATCCGCATGCCGACGTCGTAAGTCCCGCTTCCTTCGCAAGCCGGTCGAGCCGTTCGCCGTCACCGCGAACCTTTCCGCCGACGAAGTGCTCGACGCGCATGGAGCGCGTCTCGTTCCAGGGGCGCAATCTCGCGACGGCGCGGCGGATCTGGGAAAAGATGCTCGGCGAGCGACGCCACGATTTTTCTCGGCACGGCCGGCGCGCTCTCGGCCGGCGGCATGCGCCTCATGCATCGCGCACCTCATCGAGCACCGCTACATCGACTGCCTCGTCTCGACCGGCGCGAATCTCTACCACGACCTGCACGAGACACGCGGCCGGCGGCACTTCATCGGCTCGCCGCAGCTCGACGACGCCGCGCTCGCCTCCGAGCGCATCGACCGCGTGTACGACACGCTCGCCAGCGAGGACGAGTTCTCCAAGAACGACGAGTGGATCGCGGCGTTCGCGCTGAAGCTCGAGCGGCGGCCCTACACGTCCCGCGAGTTCCTGTACAAGCTCGGCGAGCATCTCTGGAACGAGACCGGCAACCACGGCATCCTGACCGCGGCCTACAGGCGAAGGTGCCGATCTTCTGCCCGGCCATCGCCGACTCGTCGATTGGCATGGGCCTGTCGCAGGCCCGCCACCGCGATCAGACCGCCGGGTTCGTCGACGTCATCGGCGACATCATCGAGTCAGCGAACATCGTCATTCGCAAGCCGTCAACGGCGACGATCGTGCTCGGCGGCGGCACGCCCAAGAACTTCATCAATCAGGCGAGCGTGCAGGCCGAGTTCTACGACGACCGCGTCGGCGGCCACAAGTTCGCGATTCAGATCGTCACCGATGTGCCGTACTACGGCGGCGCCAGCGGCTCGAGCCTCGAAGAGGCGCAGAGCTGGGGCAAGCTGTCGATCGAGTCGGAGAAGGTCACCGTCCAGGGCGACGTCACGATCGCGCTGCCGATTCTCGTCACGGCGCTCGAGAGCACCGCGCGCGAGGCGGCCGACAAACGGAAACGGCCGGAATTCGATCTCTCCGGCCGGCTGCTCGTCATGAACGGCCACACGCTGCCGGACAACCGCTACCAGGAGCCGTAATGCCGTCACCCGACTACCCCTACACCCTGGCCACGCAGTTTGGCGGGGTGCTTCCGGAGGCGCGGGGTTTCGACGACTCCGCCGCCGTCATTCTTCCGGTGCCGTTCGAGCGCACCACGTCCTACGTCCAGGGCACCGCCAACGGCCCGCGCGAGCTGCTCGTCGCGTCGGCGCAGGTCGAGCTCTGGGACGAGGAGATCGGCACCGACGTCCACGGTCTCGGCATGTGCACGATGCCGGAGATGGATCTCTCGGAGCTCGCCATCGACGAGGCGCTGGCGTGCCTTCGCAGAGTCACGGGCGAGATTCTGGGCAAGAACAAGTTCCTGATCACGCTGGGCGGCGAGCATTCGATCACGTCGCCCATGGTCGCGGCCGCCGCGGCGAAGCACCGGGGGCTCAGCGTCCTGCAGATCGACGCGCACGCGGATCTTCGTGACTCGTATTTGTCGCAGAAGCACAGCCACGCCTGCGCGATGCGGCGGACGCTCGATCACGCCCCGCTCGTGCAGGTCGGCATCCGTAACATCTCTGAAGAAGAAGTGCAGGCGTTGCCGTCGCTCCGGACGAAGATCTTCTACGACTGGAACATGCGCGACGACCCGGACTGGACCGCGAAGGTCGTGGACGCGCTCAGCGACACCGTCTACATCACGATCGATCTCGACGGCCTGGACCCGGGCACGATGCCGGCGGTCGGCACGCCCGAGCCCGGCGGCCTGTCATGGCGGGAACTGACGACGCTTCTCCGCAGGACGTTCGAGCGGAAGAACGTCGTCGCGTGTGACGTGGTCGAGCTGTGCCCCATCCCGGGCTTCGCCTCGCCGAATTTCATCGCGGCGAAGCTGGTCTACAAGCTGCTGACCTACAAGCTGCGACAGCGACAGGCGTAGAAGGTGTGCTTTTCGGTGATCAGCCCAGGATGACGAGCTGCTGCCGCGCTTCCTGCGCGAGCGGCGACTGCGAGAACTCGTCGACGACGCGCTTGAAGGCCGCGCGCGCTTCCTGGGGCTTGCCCGCGCGGACGTAGGTGCGCGCCAGCTCCATCAGCACGCCGTCGATCGGCAGCGCGCCGTCGCGATCGGCCGCCAGGTCGGTCAGCGTCTTGATCGCGTCGTCGTATTTCTTCTGGCCGGCGAGCGCCGACGCGAGGCCCATCTTCGCCATCGGCACGTAGATGTCGCCGCCGCCCTGCGACGACAGCTCGCGGAAGGTCTGCTCGGCCTCGGCCAGCTTGTTCATCGAGAGCTGGCTCGTCGCGATGTGATAGCGCGCCGCGCGTCCCGCCGGCGTGGACGGATAAGTGGCCATCACCTGCTGAAAGGCCTGGAGCGCCGCCTGGTCGCGCGCGTCTTCGGTCGGATAGGTCCCGGCCGCCTGCGTCGCGCCCGGCAGCGTCGGCGCCGGTGCAATGCGCGCCTGCGTAATCGCCATCGCCTGGCCAAGCAGGGCGCCGGCCTGATCGTTGGTGCGCTTCTGCCACCACCAGTACCCGCCACCGACGACGACGATGGCGAGCACCGCGATCAGGATCACCACGATGCGGTCGCGGTTCGCGCTCAGCGAGGCGGCGACCTTCGCGGTCGTCGCGGCAAACTCGTTCTGCTTGAGATGATGACGTTCCTGAGCCTTCATGAATCCTTTTGTCCCTGCGACCGCTGGTCGCGTAAACCACCAGTCTATTCGTTACGGCCTGAACCGACAAATTACGCCTCTTTGAGCAGACACCGGGCTGCGGACGGCTTCCCCCGCGGCCCGATCTGGAGATCATCATGGGTTTGCCGTCTCGGTCGTCCCGGGCCGCCGTAGGGCCATCCGCTTCTCTCCTTGCGTTCTGCATCTTCGCGCTGGCGTCCTTCCCAAGCCCGTCCTGGGCACAGGCGGAGCGGACCACGGCGGCCCGGGCAACGAACCAGGCGGCGACCGAGCAGCTGAGGCTGCTCCGCCAGCTGCTGCTGCTGTACCGGGATTGCAAGGACGGGAAGCTTGAAAAGGCCTGCACGCCTGAGCAGCCTCAGGCCATGGTCCTGCCAGCCAACGCGCTGACGAGAAGCCTGGGAATCCCGGTCTCGAGCAGCGAACCGGAGACGAGGATGGTCGGGAATACTGCGCGCTTCCTTGTCGAGGCGCACGCGACCTACAAGAGGTTGAAGGAAGACCGAAACGCGGCGAAGAAGGTGTTCGAGTCCAGCGCGTGCACATCCGCGCCCGACAAACCCGCCGCCGACCAGTGCGCGCGCCTTGGCGAGGAGATTCGAGCGTTCGACGAAGTCCTGTCGGACGTTCAGGAGACCGTGCACGATCTGATGACCAGGGAGAATCTCTATTGGCCGATGGCGGCCGTTCTGAGGACCGCGTTCGTCATCGCCGATCCGGGCGATGAAGACTCGGCGGCCTTCGCGCGTTCCGAGTTGACGGCCAAGAACACGGCGGCCGGCGCCGTGGACTTCGAGCTCAAACACTGGCGCGACGAAGAGTCGCCCGTCGATTTCTCGATCGACGGCCGGTTCGGATATGCACCCGTGATGGCGATCGGGCGCCCGCGCGGACAGACCGGACCGGTCGAGTCGCAGAAGTTGGTGCCGCTGTTCCAGAACGGATTCATCTGGGAGGCGGGCTTCAAGGCGAGCTGGCAGCTGGATCTCGGAGAGCTCGCCGCGATCTACAAAGCGGGACAGACCCGGATCTCCGATCTTGCCGTCAAGCTTGGGTCCGATGAAAACGCGCAACTGGCTGACGTTGTCCGCAACGGCGTGGGCCGGTTCGCGTGGCGTCACGATGTCGGCGTGCAGTTCCGGTTCTACGGCGTCTCGATGCCGCTCGCCCATCACGACGCCAGCAGACTGCTGACGCCGCTCGTCTCGGCCGCGGCCGGCGTGCGGTTGGACGAACGGTTCAACGACAGCGGCGATCTTCAGTCGTTCCCGGACGCGAACAAACGCTGGTTCATCAAGTTCTCGGTGAACATCCTGAAGTTCCTGCGCGACGGGGAGCCCAAGCCCAACGATCCGATGGGTGTCAGGATTGCCGTCGACTACGACGGGCCCATGGGTGGCTCGAAGGATCGCCGCGTGCCGTCCGGCACGCGGCTCTTCATCGAAGGCAATGCCGATCTGCTGAAGCTGTTCGGGTTCGATGCGGGCCAGGCGAAGAAGTGAGTAGCGCGGCTCGGGCTGTGAGCCGCGATCGGTGTCACTGCCGTCACCAGACCCACCACAGCTCCGTGCCGTCCGGGTACTGTTTCGCGGCCGGCGATCGGCAGCACGCGCTGAATCAGCTCACGGTCGCGCACGGGACGCCGACGGGTGGACGACGATGGCCTGGATGCGGTGCGCCCGGAAATACGCGATCGCCTCGCTCGGAACGATCGTGTTGGCGTCGTGGACGCCCATGAGCGTTCCCACGAGCGGCGCGTCTTTGACGGCGCGCCAGCGCTCCTCGGCCAGGCGCGACACCATGCCGCCGACGATCGGTTTCTGATGCACGGTCTGGGCGACGAGCTCGAACGTCTGGATTCGCCCGATGCCGCCGAGACCGTCGCGCGCGCCAGCGGGGACGTCCAGTACCGCGACGTCTTTCGGCGCGAACGCCAGGCGGTGGTAGACCCGCGGCACCGTCGTATCCGTCAACGGCACCTTCGGCCAATACTCGAACGCGAGGACTGCGAGCAGAGCCGCTTGCCATGACCGCCGTGGCAGCCGCAGGAGTCCCGCCCCCGCGAGCAGCGCGACGCCGAGCAGGCCGACGTAGACGTGCCGGCCCGGCGCGCGGGCCATGTTCACAACCGGGACGTGCTGGAGAACGGCCGCCGGCATCGGGATGCCGGTGAAGCGGCCAAGGAACTTCAGTTCGGATCCGAGCGAGAGGACGAGGAATACCGTGGCGAGAGCGATCGGTAGAACCCGGCGAAAGACGGAGGCCGTTCCTCCAGCGACGGCGCGTCCGCGCGCGGCCGGCCACGCGCCCAGTACGGCAAGGGCAATGACTGACCAGCCCAGATACCCACACGACTCCTGCGGCAGCCCGCTCGGCTGGCTCAACGCCACGTTGGTCGCGTCGAGTCGATCCGCGAGCACGGGGTGCATGAAACTTGGTACGACGAAGGCGACCGGGTCGATACTGAAGCCGCGGAAATCCTCGCTTCGCCGCTCGGGGCTCCCCATCGCGCTCGCGCTGCCGCCGACGCGCGCGAGCATCGGCGCCGCCGAGATCACGGTGACGAGCGAGGCGACGGCAAGCCGCATGAACGCCGGCCGCTGGATCAGCTGGCGCCAGTACACGACCGCTGCGACGCACATCGCCTCCAGCGCATAGACGGCGTAGTTCGCCGACGTGTACACCGCACCGGCGAGCGCCAACCCCAGTGCGAGAGCCGGGACCCACCCGCGCTCGGCAGGATCGATGGTCCGCAGGAACAGCAGGAGCGTGAGCGGCAGCCAGGCGATCCACAGCAGCTCGAAGTGACCGGCATAAACTCGCGCGAACACCGCGGGCGCAAACGCGTAGATCGCGCCTGCGACACGCGCGCTTCCAGGTGTCAGCCCCAGCCGTCGTCCCAGTGCGGCTGCGGCGACGCCTGCGGCGACGAGCGCAGCCAGCGTCAGCGTGTTGTAGGTGACGACGAGGCCGAGGAACGTCTGCAGGATCGCGCCGGCGGCCGCGGGCAGCGGCGCCAGCGTGTGCAGCCAGAGATCCGCGCCGACGGGATAGAAGATGTGGGTGCCGTTGAAGGGTGACTGGTGGAGGTCAAAAATCGCGAAGCGGAACCACCACAGATTCCAGAGGTTGGTGGGCGTCTCGAAGAAGATCTCGCGGCCGTTCCAGCGCCCCGCGCCCGGCGCGTGCGTCGCGATGTGGAGGACGAGCGGCCACGTCGCCGCGATCGCGAGAGCGACGTACACGAGCGCGTCGGCCGACGCGGGCCTGAGCCGCCTGAATCTCACGAGGCCAGTCTACGACGCGCGGGTGCAGTATAAGCCACCGGCGAAAGCGAGCGCGGCGCAACGGGAGTCCGAGGGGACCGTAGTAGTGAGGAGGCCCGCGACGAACAACGCGGGCGGAGCGAAGGGTCCCTGCGGGGGCAACGTCGGACGAGCAAGCACGCGCGAGGGCATGACCGGCAGGACCGGTTCCAATCACCCCGGAGGACGCGAGTCCTTCTGACCAAGTGCGCCAATTGCAACGCCGACTCTGGAGTGCGGCCAAGCGGCAACCGGGCCGACGCTTCCATGCGCTGATGGACCGCATCTACAGGCGTGACGTCCTGTGGGAAGCATGGCGGCGAGTGAACAGCGAACCGCGGTGCGGCCGGCGTCGATGCGATGACGCTGGCCGACATCGAGCAAGCAGGCGTCGAACAGTTTCTCGAAGACCTCGGCGCGCGATTGCGAGCGGGCACGTATCGACCCTGCGCGGTCAGGCGTCGGTACATACCGAAGGCAGACGGACGACAGCGGCCGTTGGGGATTCCGACGGTCCGAGACCGAGTGGCGCAGATGGCGGCGACGCTCGTGCTGGAACCGATTTTCGAGGCGGATTTCCATTCGTGCTCGTACGGCTTCCGGCCGAGGCGGAACGCCACGCAGGCGTTAGAAATGCTACGCACGCGGGGCGCGCGAGGCGGCAATCATGTCCTCGACGCGGACATCCGCGACTACTTTGGGCGCATCGACCACGCGCAAGTTGCTGGCATTGGTCGCTCGGCGCATCTCGGACCGGCGGGTGCTCAAACTGCTGCGGCAGTGGCTCCAAGCCGGTGTGATGGACGAAGGGCACGTCACCGCGACGGTCGCGGGGACGCCGCAGGGCGGCGTGATTTCGCCGCTGCTCTCTAACATCTACCTGCATGTGCTCGACACCGTGTGGATGCGGCGATACGCGCCACCTCGGCGTGTTGGTGCGCTACGCGGACGACTTCGTGGTCATGTGCGACACGAAGGCGGCGTGCGAGCAAGCCGAACAGCGCGTACGAGACATTTTCGCGCGGCTCGGGTTGGAGCTGCATCCGGAGAAGACGAGACGCGTCGACCTCTCGCGAGGTGCGACGGGTTTCGACTTTCTCGGCTGTCACCTGCGCAAGCGCATGAGCGGGCCCATCTGGGAGCGGCGACACCAACGGGTGTACTACCTCCAGCGCTGGCCCTCTCATCGCGCGATGCAACGGATACGACAGCGCGTGAAAGCGCTCACGCCTCGCGCCGTGACCTCACCGGAACGTGCGCGACACCATCGCGCAGCTCAATCCGGTCTTGCGCGGCTGGGGCAGGTACTTTCGCACGGGCAACGCCGCCATCAAGTTTGGGCAGGTCGATGACTACGTGAACTGGCGACTCAAACGCTTACTGATGAAGCGCCACGGTCGTCAGCTCCGTCCCGGTCACGCCGACCGATGGACGCCTGACTTCTTTCATGCGCTTGGTCTCCACCGCCTGCGCGGGACGATTCGGTATCCGGAGGTTGCGTAATGCCGTCTTCTCAATCCCTTCATCGGAGGACGGAAGGCAACTGGGCGTCGCGCGCCACGGCTTCCCTACCCTGGACCAGGGCGCCCGAGGCCGGCGCGCAACGCCTCGAGCAGTTGACCGTTGTCGTGCGACAACTCCCAGAACATCGCACCCGCGAGGCTCTGGCCGGCGATGTACTCGCCTTTCAGCCGCATCGATTGCGGATCTTCGTAGGTGATCCACTCTTTCCGTTCCGCGTGGTAGAGCCACGGTACCTTCGCGACGTCGTCCCAGGACCGAACGTAGCCGGGTGTCTTGAGAAAGGTCTCCGCGACGATGCGGTACCCGCCGACCTGCAGGGTGCCGGTGCCGGGACTCCACGGATCGGGCGATTCGACGCCGCGCCAGCCGCGGCCGTAGAACGGCACGCCCGCCACGAGCTGCCGGCGCGGGACGCCTTTCGCGAGGATCGCCTGCACGGCATCGTGCAGATTGAGCCTGGGGTTCGGATCGTCGTGGTTGTACAGCGCCGCGTTGAAACCCGCGCGCGATCCCCCGCTGTGGAAGTCGTACGTCATGACGTTGATCCAGTCGAGCGACGCCGCCATGTCCGCGTACTCGAGCGGGTCGATCGCGCGGGGACCGGCGCCCACCGCGACTGTCAGCAGCTTCGCCGGGCCGAGCGCGCGGCGAAGCTCCGCAAGCAACAGCACGTAGTTGCGCGCGTCGCGGGGCTGGCCGGGCTGCAGCCCGCCGGCCACGGGGTGCTCCCAGTCGATGTCGATGCCGTCGAACTGCGGGTACGACTGGAGGAACGAGGCGCACGAATCGACGAACGTCCGGCGCTTCGCCTCATCGGCCGCCATCTCGTAGAAGGGACCGGAATCCGTCCAGCCGCCCACCGACAGGAGGAACTTCAGGTGCGAAAACTTCTGTTTCAGCACCGCGATTTGATTGAACAGCCCGTGCGCACAACCGGGATCCGTGCAGTCGCCCGGGTAGACCTGCTCGGTCGCGGCGGACGCGTTCCACGTCAGCCGGTCGTCGCTGCCGATCTTCCCGAAGGCGTAGTTCACGTGCGTCAGCCGATCGGCGGGGATCTGCGCCAGCGGATAGCGGGAGGCCGTCCAGTCGGCGTAGTAGCCGATGACCTTGAGCGGGACTGGCGGCGCGGCGGCCAACTTCTGTTTCGCGGCGAGGAGCTCCGGCCGTTCCGGCTGATCCGCTCGCGCGCACATCTTGACGAGTTGCGCGTAGTACGAGCGGGACGTGGCGCGGTCTCCGCTGAGCTCCGCCGACACCGCAGCTCCGTAGATCGCGCGGAATCGATTCGGCTCTTTCGTCAGCGTGGCCTGGAATTCCTTCAGCGCCACCACCGGCTGTTTCAGCTCGAGCAGCATTTCGGCGAGGAGTTCGCGCGCCGGCGCGATCGGGCCCGGTGTGACGGCGTTCTTGTCCGTGGCGTCCTCGCGCACGGCGGCCGCCCGCATCGCCGCCACGGCGTCGTCGTGTTTACCTTCGGCCAGCAGCAGGAACGCGTTCGCGCCGTCGTGCTGAATCGCCACCTGCTCGGCCCAGTACGCTTCCTTCGCCTGCGCTAGCCGATCACTGATCTCGCGAAGCGCCGCGATCGACGCGCGCGCGTCGTCGAGGCGGTTGGTGCGCGCCGCGCCGAGCGCGCGCGCGAAATACGTGATCGCATCGGCGTACGGCACCGTCGTGCGAGCCGGCGCCGCGAGCGCAGCGGCGGCCGCCCAGTCCCGGCGCTCCAGCGCCCAGCGCGCGGGCATCGTCGCGAGCGCGAAGATCCCGGCCGAGCCCGGCGCGGCGCCGGTCACCGCGTTGGGATCGAACGTCGCGGCGATACCCGGCAGCGTTTTCAGCAGAGCGGCGACCGCGCCATCCTGCGCCGTCTGCAGATACGCGTAGGTCATGTAGTCCATCGCGTGAAGCTGCTCGGCTTTCGCGTTGGCGGTTCGCGCGGCTTCCGCGGACGCCAGGTTCGAGTCGATCGATTCCTGCCAGGCGCCGACGCGCGTGAACGTGTGCGACGGCATGTGGAGCGCGTGCGGCGCGGCCGGCGCGATGCCCGCGTACCGGTGCGCGGCCGCGATCGCCTTGTCGGCCAGCGCCGGAACGTCGTAGCTGTGAATGATGTAGTGAGTGATGCCGGGATGATCCGGCTGCGCGGGGTACAGCTTCTCCAGAATGGCGCCGGCCTTGAGCTGATTCGCGTACGTCTTGTCGGTGGGCAGCGCGGAGATCGCGAGAGAGAGCGCCCAGAAGATCGACGCCTCCCGGTCGTCGGGGTACTTCGCCGCGAGGTCGGCCATCGCGCGTTCGTACGCGAGCACGCGAGTGCGCTGGTCCGACGTGGCGCCGTCCACGTAGAGCTTCGCGACCGCGGCGACGTAGGCGCGTTCGCGCTCGGTCTTCGCGCCAATCCGCTCGGCCTCCCGGACGGCGTCGAGGCCGGCCTGCAGCTGTGCCGGCTGGCGAATGGTCACGACGAATGGGTTTGTCCAGCGCGTAATTGCCAGCCCCCAGTACGCCATCGCACAGCCGGGATCCGTCTTGGCCGTGGCAGTGAACCCCTCGATGGCCGCCCCGAACTCGAAGGAGTGCAGCCACGCCATGGTGCGGTCGAACTGGGTCTGCGCAGCGGCGGTGCAGGACGTCTGGAAGTGAACGGTCCCAATCCTGCCACCCGGATGCTGATGATCCTGAGCCAGTGGACCTGCGCTCGTGACCACTGCGAGCGAGACCACGCCGAGCCATCTGGGCGATCGCGACATCGAACACCTCCGGAAAGGAACGCTCGATTATACGAACCTTGTTGTAGTAAAAGGGCCGGACGAACTCAAAGGAGCCCATCATGAAGCGCGCGCTGATTCCGATGGCGTGGGTGTCTCTCGCCGCGGCACTGACCGCTCAAACTCCCGGCGGCTGCGCCACAAACGCCGGCACCGATCACCGCCATTCGCGCCGGCCGCCTGCTCGATCCCGACGCCGGCGTGATTCGGCCGAATCAGATCATCCTCGTTCAAGGCAACCGCATTCGCGACGTCGGACCGGCGGTCGCGATTCCGCCGGGCGCGACGGTCATCGATCTCTCGACGATGACGGTGATGCCGGGGCTCGTCGACGCGCACAACCATCTGGCCCTGACCTACAAGCCGATCCCGGAGAACAACGTCTACTACTTCACCTACGTCCAGGACTCGACGGCCCTGCGCGCGATTCAGGCCGCCTCCAACGGCATCCAGATGCTCGCCTCGGGCTTCACCATCGTCCGCGACATGGGCAACAACGGGAACTACGCGGATACGGCGCTGAGGCAGGCGATCGAGCAGGGCTGGATCCCGGGCCCGACGATCATCAACTCCGGGAATCATCATCGGCGGCATGGGCGGACAGTTCTTCCCGACGCCGGAGATGGCGAAGGATCACAACATCGTCTATCCGGAATACCTGGACGCGGACACGCCGGATGAGATCGTCAAGGCGATCCGGCAGAACGTGCTCTTCGGCGCCCGCGTCATCAAGATCTGCGTCGACTGCAAGCCTTACGGCTATACCGCCGACGAAGTCAGGCTGATCATTCGCGAAGCCGCGAAGTCCAACATGAAAGTGGAAGGCCACGTGCAGACGTTGAACGGCGCGCGCAACGCGATCGACGCCGGCATCTGGTCGATCGCGCATTCCACCGCGCTGAACGACGAGATGCACAAGCTGATGGCGCAGAAGGGCATCTGGCGTGCGGGCACCGAAACGCCGCAGGGGCTGGCCGGTCATCCGGTGTCCGATGCCGCCTACAAGCGCACCGTCGACGGGCTGAAGAACGCCTACGACAACAAGGTGCCGCTGACGTTCTCGACCGACGCGGACTACTGGGTCGAAGGCAAGACGCGCGGAGAAGTCTGCATGGAGTTTCTCAGAACCTGGAAGGACGCCGGCATTCCCAACGCCGACATCCTTCGCGCGATGACGACCAACGGCTACAAGGTCAGCGCCACCGAACAGACGCGCGGGCCGATCAAAGCCGGATTCTTCGCCGACCTCATCGCCGTCCCGGGTAATCCGCTCGAGGACGTCTACGCGCTCAAGCAGGTGGCGTTCGTCATGAAGGACGGCCAGATCTTCAAGCGCGACGGCGTGATGACGCCGGCAGTGTTCTTCAACGGCGGGCCGGTCAACGGCTGGCGCATTCGCTGAGGTCGCTACAGCTCACGCGGCGGAATCCGAACGTGGCTCAGCGATCCCCGAAGCCGGGGGCGAGCATCCCGGTGATGCGGCCGGGGTCGACGATGTTCTGCTGGATCATCCAGTCGGTGGCATCACGAGCAGGATCGGAGGCTCCGGCGCCGCCGAGGGCGGCCAGGCGCCGGCGTGCGACCGCGGCGTACAGCTTCATGTCGGCCTGATCGAAGCCTCTGGCGGCCAGCGCCAGCTCGTTCACCGCGCGCGATTGGTCGCCCTCGAGGTGCGCGATGGCGCCGCCGAGAAGCCGCGCGACAGCGTCCGACCAGCACCCGCCGACGGCCGCGATGCGGCGCGTCGCCTGGCGCGCGAGGTGAAGCCATCGATCGCGATCTCGTGGCTCCGCGGCGAGCGCCAGGGCTGCGCGTGCCCGCAGGTAGCACGCTTCCACCCGGAGCGTCTCCACGCGCAACAGAAACGATTTCTCGAGCGCCGGCCAGGAGGCTTCGATTGACTGCCAGGCTGAGTCGGCGTCGCCCCGGTACAGGCTGGTCTGCACGCGCGCGAGCAGCGCGCTGAAATGCTGGCGATGAAAGCCGTGTTGCGACCAGACACCGAGCGCGGCCGCTGCCTGCCGCTCGCCCTCGTCCGGGTCGTCCTTCGCCAGCCAGACGAGATTCATGCGCGTGACGAAGTCGACCTCCAGGTAGAGGTTGCCGCGGCGTCGCGCCATGGCCAGCAGCTCCGGTAGCTCGGCCGCGACTTCCTTGATTTCCCCCTGGTACAGCAGTCCGCCGAGCAGGAAGTACTGGGCCGTGTTGAGCTCCCACGTGCCGCCGACCGATCGCTCGCGCATGATGCGAAGCGCCTGCCCGCACCGGGTCGACGCGTCCTTCCATCGACCCGCGGCAATGGCGCACATCCCGTCGCACAGCGCCGAGACCGCGAGCGCATGTGGATGATCGATGCGCTGCGCCAGTTCCTGCGCGCGACGCAGCAGATCGGCCGCGCGCTCGCGGCTCCGGCCGCCTGCGCCGGCGACGTGCGCGGCTTCCGTCGCCATGCCGCGCGCAATGCGATACGGCTCCCCCGCGTCGAGCGCCAGCAGGAGATGCCGCGTGCTGAAGTCCGCCGCCCGGATCATGTCCACCAACGCGAGACCGGTCATGACCGACCAGCACGCGTCCACCTGCAGGACATCTGACGCCGGGATTTCGCTCACGCGCCGCGGGGCGTACCGGAGTCCGCGCCAGCGCAGCCGGGACCGCCTGGCGAAAAGCGAGAGGAGCGCGGTACACGGACTGGCATGCACGCCGAGGCCGATGCTGCCGAGAACGGTCCGAATCACGTCCATGCCGCGGTCGAGGTGGCCGCCGACGAGCAGTTGCTCGGCGCCCCGGCGCCGCAGCTCGATCTGGTGCACACGGTCAACGTCAAGCGCGGCGCTGAGGTAGGCGTCGGCGGCTTCGGGCGGACGCCCGGCGTTGGCGAGCGCATCGCCGAGCCGTTCCTTCCATGTCGAGACCGAGGGCGACGCCGGATCGAGCGCGATCGCCCGCTGGTAGAAGGCCGCGGCCTGATCGAACGCGAGCACCCGATCGGCCCTTGCCGCCGCCCGCTCCGCTTGCACCGCCGCCTGCCGCGAATCTCCCGCGCCGGCGAGATGTTCGAACAGAACTTCCGGATCGTCCGCACCCCTCGCGATGAGCGTGCGGGCCATGCCGCGGTGAATGTCGCGGGCCCGTCCAGGCGCAACCTGCGAAGCAATCGTGGCGCCAATCTGGCCGTGATATGCCTCGACGAGTCCCGAAGGCCCGGTGCTGCGGATGAGGCGCGCCGAGCGGAGAAGCGCGACGAGCGGACGCGCGTCGCCGCTGAGACCAGAGGCGGCAAAGACGACGTCCGGCGCGACCGGACGCGCACAGAGGGCGAGAGTGTCGAGGAACGCCCTGCCCGTCACGGGCACTTCGGCGACCCGTGCGGCCAGCATTTCCGCGAGCGTGACTTCCGGTCCCGCACCCGGGGACGCGGTGGCCACGTGATGTGCGAGCTGTTCGATCAGAAACGGGTTGCCATTGCCCTCGCGCGCAATCCGCCCCGCCTCATCGTCGCCGATCGCAGTGGCGCCGGCGAGGATCTTGACGAGATCGCGAGCGTCGTCGGGCGCGATCGGGCCGAGCGGCATGACGGTCCACTCTTCGCGGCTCGCGCGTGTGAGCAGGGACCGCAGGAACGGCTGCGCGGCGACCTCTTCGCTCCTGAACGACACGATCGTGAGCAGCGGCGGCCCGTCCGGCGGCCGCAAGACATCCTCGAGCAACGCCAGGCTGTCGGCATCGGCCCAGTGCAGGTCGTCAATCCAGATCGCGACCCGGCGCTCCGCGGCGATGTTGGCCAGCAGGTCGCGCAACGCCGTCGAGCCCAGCAGTCGAATGCGCTGCGGATCGCTCAACACGGACGCGTGGTCCCGGCACGCGCTGGCCACCGCCGTCACGCGCAACATCGCCGGAAACAGCCGCGAGAGCCACGGCATTCCCGACGGCAGAAGCCGATCGGCGGCCGCCGTGGGCAGCGACACGAGATACCGGCTGAGGTTGTCGATGACGGTGTCGAGGGCCTTGTAGGGCACGGATTCATGCTCGTAACAGCGTCCCGCGAGCACGAGCACGTCATCGGTCGCCGTCACGTCGTCCAGGAACCGCCGAATCAGCGCGCTCTTGCCAATCCCCGACGCGCCATGGATGCACACGGCCGCGCGATGTCGATCGCCGGCCGCGTCGAGCGCCAGGCGGAGGCCGCGGAGCTCCGCCGTACGGCCAACGAATGCGTCGCGGTGCGGGCGGGCCGGTTGCAGAGACGCACGACCCGTGAGGCCAAGACGGGCCAGCGCTTCCTGACCCGACAGGCGGTGCGTCGGATCGCGGCACAGCATGGCCATGCAGATCGCGCTCAGTTCCTCCGGCACGCCCGACGAAATCTCCACGGGCGCGGGCGGATCCGGCTTGTCGAGGAAGACATTGACAGCGGACCAGGCGAAGGGCACGCGTCCCGTCAACGTCTCGTACAGCGTGGCGCCGACGGCGTACCAGTCGCTGGCGTCGGACGCGGTCCTGTTGGTCCGGAGCTCGGGCGCCATGTACGCCGGGGTGCCCAGGAGCGTGCCCTCCCACTCCCTGGACGGCGACGTGACTTCGCTGGTCAGGCCGAAGTCGAGGATCACGACACGTCCTTCTGCCGTGACGAGCACGTTCGACGGCTTGATGTCGCGATGCAGCTTGCCGGCGAGATGGAGCGTCGCGAGCCCATCGACAAGCTGCGCCAGCGACGCGACGAGCCGGGGCTGGGAGATTCCGCCGCCGCTTCGGACGTACTCGACGAAGTTGACGCCTCGGACGAGCTCCATCGTGATGAAACTGTGGGCAGCGTCGACGTGCAGCTCGTAAAGGCAGACGAGATTCGGATGCGCCACATCGGCGAGCGCCCGGAACTCGCGCTTCAGGCGATAGAGATCCGCCGCGCTCACTCTGCGCAGCGTCTTGAGCGCCACGACGTCGCCGCGCACCCGATCGAGCACTTCGTAGACGACGCCCATGCCGCCTGCACCCAGCCGGCGAATTCGCTCGAAGCGTTCGGTGCCGGCAAAGTCGTCGAGTCCGGAATGCGGCTCTATGGGGAAAGTGCCGGTGGCGTCGCTTGGAGTGTCGCTCACGGAGTGGCCATTAGTAGATTAGAGTGAACATCACTTCCCCGGAGCGAGCCGCCGGACCTCCTCGAAGAAATTGAAGAGCATCTGGACCCGCGGCGTCTCGTCCGCGGTCTGGGCGCCTGGACGCGTGAAGATGGCGAACCGCCTGGCGTCGGGGGTGAGGTCCACGCTCGAGAAGCCAGTGTCCCCTACGCTCGCAAACGTGGTCCAGATGCGCGGCTTGCTTGCGATGAAGGTACCCCCCGCCGTCGAGTACGTCGCGACCATCACCTGGTTCCCGGACCTGAAAAAGAGCTCAGGCCCGACGCGGGACCACATGGGTTGCCCGCCGCCGCCCATGGACACCTGCCACTTTCCATCGGGCCGGGACGCGGCGGCGGCTGCGGAGCGAACGTAGACCTCCCATGTGGCCCCTTCATCCGAGATGTACGCGACCCAGTTCCCATCGGGGGAGAACGCCGGTCGTGCTTCGTTGGCGGGCGATACGAGAAATGGCTGCGGGATTCCCGCCTTCGGATGATCGGGATCGAGTAAGTCCAGGGACACCGTCCACAGATCCTGGCCGCCGCCGTCTCGGGGCGCGCTGAAGATCAAACGCCGCCCGTCGGGCGAGAACGAGTTGGGTCCGAGGTCGCCGGCCCTCACCTCGAGGAGCCGCACGGGTGACCCGGTCCCGTCCGTGCGGACCCACCAGAGGGCCGGGGTCGTGGTGATGCCGCCACGGAAGACGATGTGTTTCCCATCGGGCGCCCACACGGGATCGGCATTCGTGTCGCCATTGAAGGTGAGTCGCACCAGTTGGTCGCGCTGCCAGTCGTACGTGTAGATGTCTGCGCCCTTTCCGGCGTCAATGCCAACGGCCAGCCGATCCCCGCCTGGCGAGACCCGCGGACTGTAATAGAGCGATGGCTTCGGCAGCAGCGGCTGGGTCTTGCCCGATGGCTCGAGCCAGGAGATGGTCCACTGCTGCAATCCCACCCCGCTCCGGTAGACCAGCGTTCCGGTCCGCGAGAAATCGAAATGCCCGGCCGCGGCGCCCGAGTTCGCGGCCACATCGTCGAGGAGCGCTGTCGGCGTGCCCTCGATGACCAGCCGTTCGGGGTCGAACGGGACACCAAAGAGCACGCCACGACGAATGTAGACGAGATGCCCGCGCTTGCCTCTCGTTGCCACATAGCGGCCGAAGTACCCACCGCGCCACAACGTCCTGCGTTCGCCCGAGTCGAGCAATTGAATGTCGATCGTGGCGTCCTCGTAAGAATTGAGGGTGGGCGTGTTGGCCGTGAAAATGACCGCCTTCGCGCCCGGCAGGACCTGCGGCCAGCGATGCGTGGGATCGCCCGGCGATACCGTCGTCAACGGCTTCGGCTCGCCACCGTCGGGGGACACCCACGACAGGCCGCGACCGTTCGACAACGCCACGGCGATGCGGCCGTCGTCGGCCCAGCTCGCACCGCGAGGGACTCCGGTGTCCGCGAGGTCGACTGGCGTGCCGCCGTGCACGGACACCTTCTTCAGTTTGTTGCTGGCGAAGAACCCGATCCACTCGGCGTCCGGTGAAAAAAACGGCTGGTCCGCACCCTCCGTGCCTGCGAGCAGCGTGGCCTCGCGTTCGTTCAGCCGACGTGTGGCGAGGAGTTGGCGGCCGCTCGCATCGCGAGCGTGAAAGACCAGACGCGTGCCATCGGACGAGATCGCGGCGTCGACCAGAGCGCTCGGCCGCAGGCCGTTCCCGAGATCGAGGCCGAGCCGTGTGAACGGACGATCGACAGCGGCCGGCTGGAGCAGGACGAACGCAAGTGTCGCCGTAGCAATCGCCGCCGCTATCAACGCCGCAGCGAAGACCCATCGCAGTTTCCGGGGTGGCGCCAGTGCCGGCGGCGGTTCGTCGAGCAACAGGCTCGCGTCGCCGATGTCGCGCAGCCGTTGCTGCGGGTCCCGCTCCAGGCATTTCCGGAGTAAACGGCGTGCCCGGGCTGGCACTTGCTGCCAGTCGGGCTCGCGTGTCAGCACCGCGGCCAGCGTGTCAGTTATCGTGTTGCCCGCGAACAACCTGCGGCCCGTGAGCATTTCGTAGACGACGCATCCGAACGACCAGATATCGCTCCGCCGATCGGCCGGCAGGCCGCGCGCCTGTTCAGGGCTCATGTAGGCCGCGGTCCCGAGCACAATACCCGCGGCCGTCATCACTGGAGACACCGAACGCGTCGGCGATTCGGCGCCCTCGAGGCTCGAATCATTCGACGCCGATTCTGCTTTCGCCAGCCCGAAGTCCAGAATCTTGACGGCGCCGGATTTCGTCAGCGCGATGTTGGACGGCTTCAGATCCCGATGCACGATCCCGCTCGCGTGCGCCACATCGAGCGCGGCGATCATCTGCCGCGCGATGTCGAACGCGCGATCAACGGGAAGCGGACCGCGCGCGATGAGCCGGTCGAGACTTTCTCCGTCGACGAGCTCGAGAATCAGGAACTGTGTGCCGTCGGCTTCGTCGATGCCATAGATCGCGCCGATGTTCGGATGATTGAGCGCAGCCAGGACCTGCGCTTCGCGACGGAATCGGGCGAGCGACTCGGCGTCCTTGAACGATCCGCGCGTGAGAATCTTGAGGGCGACGTCTCGACCGAGTTTCGTGTCGCGGGCGCGATAGACCTCGCCCATTCCGCCTCTGCCCAGCTCGGCGAGGATCTGGTAAGCACCTATCGATTGGCCAATCACCAGTCAGATCCTCGCCTGGGCTACGGTGGACGCGCCGAAGCTCGCGCTCTTTTCACGCGCGAGCGAAGGCGGGCCACCTTCGCCGAGCTTGGCGACGACCTCGTAAGCACCGAGCAGTGAGCCGATCGAAAGAGTCATGCACGGCCCACGCGGGCCGCGCCAATTCTACGTCCTCTCCCGCGGCGGCATTGTCTGCCGCCGCGAGCGAGTTTCTTCGTGCCTACTTGGCGCGCTCGGCGTCGACCGTGACCTCGGCCGTCTGTCCCTGGTATTCGAGCTTCTGCGTGCCCTGCAGGCGGCCCTTCGCGTGCGTCAACGTGAACGAGCGAAGCGGGCCGTCCGGCTGCTGGACCTGGAACGCAACCTTGGGACCGTCAACGACGCCTTTCTCGACCTTCCACTGCCGCGAGGGCTCGGGGCCGATCGTGCCGCTGAGCACCTTGCCCTTCTGCGTGAAATGGAAGGTGAACGTGATCGACTGCGTCTGTCCGTTGGGCGCCGTACGCGTGAACGTCGCGTTCCAGTTGCCGGTGAGGTCAGAGGCCTGTGCCGCGGTCGCGGCCGGAACGAATGTGAAAGCGAGAAGTACGATGGCTGCGAGAGTTTTCATGGGCCGTACTTTGCAACATGAAGTATATGGCAATTGAGAGGATACGCAAGTAGGCATGGAGAAACGCCAAGCCTCTGACGCTCGCTACTTCCTGCTCCGGTACCACTCGAGCCAGTTCTCGATGAGCAGGATGGAGCTCCGCAGCCTGTCGACCTTGAGGGATCGCGCCACAAGGAATCGCTGGCCATCGAGCGACCGCTCGAAGCCGTCGCGTCCGAGCGTCGCGCCGAACGCCGCCGCGTCGAGCACCACGCGTGGCGCACCGGCCTCGAATGCGGGATCGATCCGCGCGTCCACCTCGACGATGCGGTCCTGATCGTCGGCGAAGAAGATGCGGTCGCCCTTCGCGCTCCAGCGCGGCCGCCGACCGAACCCGCGGGAGACGGCCCACCTGCCCTCGGCTTTGGGAAAGCGCGTGGCGAACACTTCGAATCGACCGCTCTCGTTCGATTCGTAGACGGCCAAACGGCCGTCAGGCGAAATGTCCGGAGCGCGCTGCTGCCGCTGGGCGGTCAGGAACGGCGCAGGGGACGCACCCGCAGCCGGCCGTCCGTCGGCGCCCAGCTTGAGAACGAACAGATCCCCAAGCGTGCCCGGGGCGCCCCGAGTGAACACGGCGTAGGTTCCGTCTGGCGACGTTGACGGCATGAACGTCTCGCCCTCCACGACAACCGCGCGATCCCCGATGCCGTCAACCTGACGCTGACAGAGCTGGTTGCCGCACGCGTAGTTGACCAGTCGGCCGTCTTTCGACCAGGTCGGGAAGGCGTCGGTCTCGGGCTCGTACGTGAGTCGCGTCTCCGCCATCCGTTCAGCGTCGTAGATATAGACATCCGTGTTGCCCGTGCCGGCCGTCGCCGCAATGCGCCGGCCGTCGTTCGACAGGCGCATGTGGCCCAGCCCGGGTGTGCTGCGGCTGATTGGCCCGGATGTTTTCCCATGCCGATCGATCCACACGAGCTCTCGTGGCTCTGTGACCGGACGGCGGAGCATCACCAGCGTGTGATCCGGGGCGATAGACGCCACCTCCGCGTCTGCGTGGACGAGGAAGGGCTCGCCGGTCGCCTCCAGTGTCGCCAGTGAAAACGGCACCGCCCAGACCTCGGCGTTCTGGTTGTACAGAATGTGGCCTGTTGTGGAGTACACCGGTTTTCTGAACGCGCCTGGAGGGATCGTGACGCGCTTGCGCGCGCCGGCCCTGAATGTCTCGAGCGTGTACGGCTCGGCAGGAAACCCGCGTGGGTGGACGACAAAGAGGATGGCGCCGTCCGGCAGCGACGTGGCATCGTGGATGTCGGTTTCGATCTGCGGATCGAGCTCGAAGAGCGCCCGCGGCGTTCCGCCGTTGGCGGACACCTCGAAAAGCTCGCGGCTGGATCCCGTCCCGAACACGATGCGGTTGTCCGCGAGCCAGGCGCCGCCCCCGACCAGCGTGAAGTCCTCGTCGACGCGCGCGATGGCGACCGGCGGCGTGGCGCCGCTGACAGGGACTTTCCACAGCTGCCCTCGCGCCTGGAACGCAATCCAGGTGCTGTCAGGCGACCAGATGATCGCAAGCGTGCCATCGCTCCCGGCAATGGCGCGCGCGGCCGATTGTGCAAGCGGCCTGAGGTACGCCTGCTGATCGGTGGCGTACGCCAGAAAACGGCCGTCCGGCGACAGCGCCGCGAGTGTCGGCAACGCGCCTGTTTCGGTGCCGATCGCGAACTCGCGCGGAATGCGCGGCGGCACCGGCCGGAGCTGCCACACGGCATACGTGACGACCGAAACGACGACGAGGCTGGCGGCCCAGACGACGAGGATCGCTCGGGAGAGCCCCGCCTTCGTCTGAGCCGGCGCGGCTGCGGCCGCGGCCGTGACGGTCGCCACTGCCGGATCGAGATAGACGCGCGCATCCGCGATATCGCGCAGGCGCTTTTTCGGATCGCGCTCGAGACAGCAGGCGAGCAGGCGCCGGACGGCCGGCGCCGTCGTGGCCGGCAGCGCGTCCCACGGAATCTCCTGCCGGAGCACCGACGCCAGCGTGTCCGACACCGTCTCGGCGTCGAACAGCCGCCGGCCGCTCAGCAGTTCGAAGAGGATGACGCCGAACGCCCAGATGTCGGCCCGCTTGTCCACGGGACGCCCGCGCGCCTGTTCCGGAGACATGTACGCGGCGGTGCCGAGAATGAGTCCGGCTTCCGTCGTTGCCGGTGACGTCAGCGTTGGGCTATTGGCGAGATCGTCGGCGGTCGATCCGTCGGTGCCCCCCGGGGCCAGCGCTTTCGCGAGCCCGAAATCGAGGACCTTCACCGTCCCGTCGTCACGAACTTTCACATTCGCCGGTTTGAGATCGCGGTGAACGATGCCGGCTTCGTGCGCGGCATCCAGGGCGTCGACGAGTTGTCGCGCAATGTGCAGGGGATCGACATCTCTGACCCGCGACAGATCTTCGCCGGCCACGAGCTCCATGATCAGCGCCTGACCCTCGAGTCCGTAGATCTGCGCGATGTTCGGATGGTTGAGCGCCGCGAGCGCGCGGGCTTCACGCTCGAAGCGGGCGCGCCGGTCCGGATCGCCGGCAAACAGTTCGGGCAGGATCTTCACCGCGACCTCGCGGCCCAGCTTCGTGTCGCGAGCGCGGTAGACTTCGCCCATGCCACCGGCGCCGATGGCGGCGCCAATCTCGTAAGAACCCAGTCGAGTCCCGGCTAAGAGCGGCATGTGAGCGCGGACATTCTACGGGACTTCTCAGCCGGCGAAGCGGCGGTCACGCCGGGCCGGATTTCGCTTGCTTGCCGCCTGCAATGGCGGCCGGTAACATGCACCTGAACTCTCAATGCCGCTCCCCTCCGGCACACGCCTCGGCTCGTTCGAAGTCATCGCGCTCATCGGCGCAGGGCGGGATGGGCGAAGTGTATCGCGCGCGCGATACGAAGCTCGGCCGTGATGTCGCGCTGAAGATTCTTCCCAAGGCCCTCGCGCACGATCCGGAGCGCCTCGCGCGCTTCCGCCGCGAAGCGCAGGTGCTCGCGTCGCTCAATCATCCAAACATCGCGACGCTTCACGGGCTCGAAGACAGTGGTGCGACTCCTGCCCTGGTCATGGAGCTGGTCGATGGCGAGGATCTGTCCGTGTTGATCGCAAAGGGACACGTGACCCCCGAGCCCGAGAGCGTCAGCTCGAGGACGAGGGAGGGCAATGCACGGCAAGCGCGTGGGGGTGGGGCCCCACGCGGCTTAAGGATCGATGAGGCGCTGGCGATCGCGCGGCAGATCGGCGCCGCGCTCGATGCCGCGCACGACCGCGGGATCGTGCACCGCGACCTGAAGCCGGCCAACGTGAAGGTGAAAACCGACGCCACGGTCAAGGTGCTCGACTTCGGACTGGCGAAGGCGCTCGGTCCTCTGGACGCTGCGGAGGACGACGCGGCCTCAACGGTGACCTCGCCGGCGGTGACCGGGCGCAACATGATTCTGGGCACGGCCGCGTACATGGCGCCCGAACAGGCGCGCGGACAGCGCGTCGACAAACGCGCCGACATCTGGGCCTTCGGGTGCGTGCTGTACGAGATGGTCACCGGGCGAAGAGCCTTCCCCGGCGACAACGTGACCGACACGATCGCTTCGGTCATCAAGGATCGACCGGATTTCAGTCGCGTGCCGGCGCCGTTCCAACGGTTGATCCCGCGATGTCTCGAGAAAGATCCAAAGCGGCGCCTGCGCGATATCGCCGATGCGTGGGAGCTGCTGGATGAGCCGGCTGCACAGCCAGGTCAGAGAGCCGTGGCGCCCGCTCGGAGATCCTTGTGGATGGCCGCCGCCGTGCTGTCGGCGGTGCTCGGCGCCGGGTTCGCGTGGTTTCTGAAACCGGAAGCGACGCCACAGCGTGCCGTCAGCCGATTCGCCCACGCGCTCGCGAACGATCAGAGTCCCGGTCAACGGCTTGCGGTCTCGCCGGACGGCCGGTACGTCGCGTACTCGGCCAACGATCAAGTCTACGTTCGGAGCCTCGACGAGCTGGTGGCGAGGCCGGTTCCCGGCACGGCCATCGGGGCTTCGATGCCGTTCTTCTCGCCCGACAGTGAGTGGATTGCGTTTTTTTCTCAGGACCGTCTGATGAAGGTGCGGGTGGCCGGCGGGACGCCGATCGCGTTGACCCAGGCCAGCCCGGCGGCGGGCGGCAGCTGGGGAGCGGACAACAGGATTCTCTTTGTCGATGCGGCGGCGATCCGGCGGATCCCGGCAGCAGGCGGACAGCCGGAACTGCTCGTTCAGGCGAAAGCGGACGAGATCTTCGTCGATCCCGTCATGCTCCCCGACGGCAGGACGCTGCTGTATGTTCTGGCGTCGAGGACCGGAGACTCCCTCGAAGCGCGCTGGGACAACGCGCGCGTCGTGGCCGCGGCGCCAGGCCAGCCGCCGAAGCTGCTCGTCCAGAACGGCAGCGGCGCGCGATACGTCCGATCGGGCCACCTTCTGTACGTCTTCCGCGACGCGCTCTTTGCGGTGCCCTTCGACGTCACCCGCCTCGAAAGGACTGGTGATGCCGTCGCCGTCGTTGACAACCTGACGCGTCTGTCACCCAGCCCGGCCACTTTCAGCGTCAGCGACAACGGCACGCTCGCGATCGTGCCTGAGCACCACTATCCGCGGCGGCTGGTGTGGGTCGATCGGCAAGGGCAGGAGGAAGTCGTCCCTGCCGAGCCGCTCAGTTACGCCAACCCGCGGCTCTCGCCGGACGGAACGAAGGTCGCCGTCACAACGCGTGATGGCGGGTACGACGTGTGGGTGTGGGACTTTGCCCGGCGATCGCTGACTCAACTGACTTCCGACGCCTCGCCAAACTACACGGCGGCGTGGCTGCCCGACAGTAAGCGCCTGATGTATCCAGTCTGGACGAGCACCCGGAACGAAGTGCACGTCCGGTCGGCCGATGGCTCCGGCCAGACCGAGATCCTCGAGGACCTGACGACTCCCACGACCGTGCGGACCTATCCGGTCTCGATGGCCCGCGACGGATCGCTCGCGTTCACCCGGTATCGCCCTGCGCCGATCGGCCTTGCGACGATCGCCGGCACGGGAGTGTGGCCAGGCAAGCGCGGCACCCCTGCGACCGTGCTCGAGACTCCGAGGAACGATCGCAATCCCAGGGTGTCACCCGATGGCCGCTGGATCGCCTTTGACTCAGATCGCACCGGCCGCACCGAAATCTACGTCAGCCCGTTCCCTGATGTGAAAAGCGGGGCTCAGCAGGTGACCACCAGCGGCGGCGTGATGCCTGTCTGGTCACACGATCAGAAGCACCTGTATTACTGGACGGTCGCGGGCGGCACGGTCACGATCATGGAAACGCCGCTCGAAGCGGGACCTTCATTCAGCTGGGGTCAGGCGAGGCCGGCAGTCCGCGGACTGTTCGAGCGGCCGACGAGCGATGCCCAGTTCGATGTGTGGAACGACCGCTTCCTGGTGCTCAAGACGTTCGAACGCGGGGGCACGTCTCCAACGATCGTCATCGTCCAGAACTGGTTCGAAGAGTTGAAGCAGCGCGCGCCGGCGCGGTGAGCGCGGCACGGCGCCGTTGTGTATGCTTCGTTGCCCATATGCGGCTGGAACCAGGTCAGCGACTCGGCGTGTACCAGATCGTCAGCTCCCTCGGAGCCGGCGGCATGGGCCAGGTCTACCGCGCCCGCGACACGCGCCTGGGACGTGACGTCGCCATCAAGGTTCTTCCTGAAGCCTTTGCAGAGAACGCGGAACGGCTGGCACGTTTCGAGCGCGAAGCCCAACTGCTGGCCGCGCTCAACCATCCCAACATCGCTGGCATCTACGGAGTCGAGGATGCCGAAGACTCGAAGGCTCTCGTCCTGGAGCTCGTCGACGGCCCGACCCTGGCGGACGTCATCGCGACGGGTCCGATACCAATCGACGATGCGCGGCCAATTGTCCAACAAATCGCGGACGCGCTAGAGGCCGCGCACGAGCGCGGCATCGTTCACCGGGATCTGAAACCCGCCAATATCAAGGTCCGGCCGGACGGGATGGTGAAGATACTCGACTTCGGTCTTGCGAAGGCGCTCGACCCGGCGGCTTCGTCGGTAGATCTGCCCAATTCAATGACGGTGACGAGTCCGGCCATGACCCAGATGGGGATGATCCTCGGCACGGCGGCCTACATGAGTCCTGAACAGGCCCGCGGGAAGCCCGTCGATTGCCGAGCCGACATCTGGGCGTTCGGCTGTGTGCTATACGAGATGCTGACCGGGAAGCGCGCGTTTGACGGAGAGGATATCTCGCTGACGCTGTCGCAGGTCCTGCAGCGCGAGCCGGACTGGAACGCGCTGCCGGCAGGCGCCGACCTCACCGTCACCTGTGGTGCCAGATTCGGGCGGGACGCCGCAGCTCGTCGCTCGCATCGACGACACGGAGTGGGCCCGCCAGCCGAAGCTCCTCGACGACCGGAACGTGTTGTTTGTCGTGGGGCATCGACCCGTCGCCACCGATGCCGACGAGATCGTCGTGCAGTCCACCGACCCGGCCACGCGAACCGTACTGGTTCGCGGCGGTCTGGATCCTCGAGTCACTTCCACAGGCCAACTGTTGTACTTGCGTGCGGGCGCGCTGATGTCGGTCTCGTTCGATGCGCGGCGCCGGCAGGTGTCCGGCGATCCGGTGCAAGTGCTCGACGGCGTGATGTTTTCATGGACAAGCGGACCGGGCCAGTTTGCGGTGTCCGATGCCGGAACGCTGGCCTATTGGCCAATCGTCGGAGGTCGGACCGCCTTTGAGCGCGTGCCGGTGTGGGTCAACCGGAACGCGAAGGAACAGCCTGTTCTCCGGGACAAAGTTCCCGACGGTCGACATCCCCGGCTGTCTCCGGACGGAACGCAACTCGCCATCATCCGGGATGAGGACCTCTGGGTTTACCCGCTGGACGGCCGTGCGCCGAGAAACCTCACGTCCGAAGGTGCCGGCACGTTGTCCCCTCTGTGGACGCCTGACGGTCAGCAGATCCTCATCGAACGCAACCCGATCGAGATTTCAACCGTGGCGACCGCGGGCGAAACACCGCCCGTCCGCGTCATTTCCGGTCACTATCATCCGCACGGCTGGTCCTCGGATGGTCACGAGCTTCTGATCGTGGACCCAACTACCAGGGACATACTCAAAGTGCGTCTCGATGCACCGACCAAGCTGCAGCCCGTCGTTCAGACGGCAGCTGACGAGGGGTATCACGGAGCAGCACTGTCACCGAATGGCCGCTGGTTGGCCTACGCGACCAACCAGACGGGTCAGTCGGAGATCTGGGTCCGCCCCTACTCGGCGACGGGTGCGGCGCAACGTGTGTCTCTCAATGGCGGGATTGAACCTGTTTGGGCCAGAAACGGGCGCGAGCTCTTCTACCTCGAGCAGAACTCGCTGATGGCCGTGGACGTCGACACCGTTTCGACGACCTTTGCGTTCAAGCCCGCGACCAGACTGTTCAGCCACCAGTTTCGCATCGACCCGCAGCCGCCGTCCTACGATGTGGCAAAGGACGGCCGATTCCTCTTTATCAGGGGCCCTGGCGACGAAGGGCAATCGATCGTCATCGTCCAGAACTGGTTCCAGGACCTCGCAGCGCGCACGTCGCGCAAGTGAGAACGAGCAACATCTGGCTGCTTCAACCGAGGCAATGACGCGCGCGGCGGCGGTCATCCGCAACTTGCAGATCACTTGCCCCGCAGGATCGACGGCCAGTTCACGACGACCGTGAGCGGCGCGTCGTCGTCGCGGCGAGGATCGGGCCGGAGGGCCACCAGGAACCGCTGGCCGTCGCCCGCCACGTCGAACGAGCTGCCCACACTCTGCTGCAGGTCGAACAAGAGACGCGCAGGGCCGACCTCAATCACCGCCCCGGCGGGCCGCACGTCGACCGCGTGAACCGTGCCGGTTCGCGTCGCGACCAGAAAGAGCTCGCGGCCGTCGCGGCGCCAGAGAGGAACGAACTGCTGCGCCGTGGCTTCGCCGGCGAGCCAGCGTCCGCCGTTGGGATCCGGAAACGTCCGAATGAAAACCTGAGATCGTCCGGACTCGTTCGTCACATACGCCAGGAACTTCCCGTCGGGCGAGAGCCGTCCCAACGCTTCATTGTGTTCGGTTTGAAGGTACGGCCTGGCCTTCGCCGGGTCGGCCACCGGCGCGAACCAGATGTCGCGCGGGCCCAACTCATCGTTCGCGACGGAAAAAATCAGCCACTCCTTCGACCAGTCAGTGGGGGACGCGCGCAGTCCCTGTCTGATCCACAGCCGGTCATCTCCCGTTCCGCTTGCTCTCCGGCGGTGGATCCCGTCGGGCGAGGTACTGTCCCACGCAAACTCGGCCTCGTCCGGCGACCAGACCGGAGCCTGATCGTGTCCGGTGCCGAAGGTGGCGCGAGCGCGTATGCCGGTCTCCACGTCGATCATCCAGAGGTTCCCGCCATTGCTCGCGAGGTCGTGGATGTGGGCGAGCACGCGGCGTCCGTCCGGCGCGAGCCGGAGGTTGGTCCACGTCGCCACCGAATCTGGCACCGTCGCCAGGACGCTGCCCTTCCGGTCCACCCACTTCAACGCGAGATTCCGGAACGGGTTGTCGGGGCGGTAGACGAGCACCCCGGATTGCGACACCGCCAGCGCGGCGCGGCCGGTCGTCGGATTGCTTCGAACATCTTCAGCCAGCCGAACCGGCTCCCCCATCGTCACGAGACGATCGGGGTCGAATGGCTGCGCAACGAGCGTCTGCTGGCGAACGAAGAGAAGGAAGCCGGACGCGAAAAACCCGCCGGAGTCCGACCCATCGACGACCTTTTTGACAGGCTGACCATCGAGCGAGCCGACCCAGACACTGCCGGCGGGCATGGCTTGAAAGAGAAAGTGTTTCCCGTCGGGGAGGAACCAGGGCTGCCGGTGGGTCTTCTGACCGGGCGTCGCGTCGAGCGTGGTGGCCGCCACGGGCGTGCCGCCACCAGCCGGCACTCGATGACAGGGTGCCATCCGAGCCCGCAAACAGGATGGTTCCATCGGGCCCCCACGCCCCCTGCCCGGAGGCGCGCGTCGCAGATGGTCTGCACGATCCCGCTCGCCAGGTCGATGCGTTTCAGTTTCCCTCCGGAAAAAAACCCGATCGATCGTCCGTCGTGCGACCAGAACGCGAGCAGTTGCGTGTTGGCGCCGGCCACTTCCGCGTGCGTTCCCGCCAGCGGACGGATGTCGAGACTCTTCAGCTCCCGTAACCAGAGTTGCGGGCGCTCTCCTGGCGCGAAGGCGGTCATCACCAGGTGCTCACCGTCAGGCGAGAGGGCCGGGAACGGCGCAATCGGCGCGACGCCGAACGTCAGCCCTGTCGGTCTCGGGAATCGAGAACCGGATGACCGGCGGGGGCGGCGCCTCGGGAGGCGATAGCCATGGATGCCAGAGCAGGAGCGCGACGGCGCCGAGGACCGCCGCGACGGCCCAGGGCAGCACGACGGACCACCTCGAGACGGACTCCGGCCGGGATGGCGAAGCCACGGCCGTCCCCACGCTGGAATCAGCGTGCGAGATCCCCTTCAAGGCAAACGCGAGGTCGGTCGTGGACTGAAATCGCGCGCCCGGCGACTTTTCCAGACAGCGTTCGATGACTCGTGTGAGCGAGGGCGGGATCGGCCGCTCGGGACTCGACGACAAGCCGGGGGCGCCTCGCGGAGCACGGCCGTCATCGTGTCGAGCGCCGTGTCGCCCGTAAACGCGCGGCGGCCGGCCAGCATCTCGAACAGCACCGCGCCGAACGCGAAGATGTCCGCGCGGTAGTCCACCGGCTGCCCGCGCACCTGCTCGGGGGACATGTATCCGGCCGTTCCCAGCACGACGTGCGGCGCCGTCGCCGACCGCGTGGCGATCTCGGAGGGCGCGGCGTCGGCCGCGTATTTGGCGAGCCCGAAATCGAGGACCTTCGCGCGCCCGTCGTGCGTGACGAACAGGTTCTCCGGCTTGATGTCGCGGTGCACCATGCCGTTGGCGTGGGCAGCGGCGAGCCCGTCGGCGACCTGGCCCGCCAGATCCACCGCCCGCGAGATCGTCAGCCGTTCGTCCTCGAGCAGCTGTCTCAGCGTCCGCCCGTCGAGCAGTTCGGTGACGATGAACGACACGCCGTTGTCGCTGCCGACGTCATGCACGGCGAGGATGTTCGGATGATTGAGCGCGGCGGCGGCACGCGCTTCCTGCTCGAACCGCCGGAGGCGCTCCTCGTCGCCGGCGACTTCGCGCGGGAGGATCTTCACGGCCACGTCGCGGCCGAGGCGCGCGTCGCGCGCCCGATAGACTTCGCCCATACCGCCGGCACCGATGACGCCGACGACTTCGTAATGACCCAGGCGTGCGCCGGGGTTGAGGGGCATGAGAGACGGGATCTTAGCCGATCGGGGGCGGAGCGCCGGGCGCCGGTGCGGGGTTCGCCGCAGCCGCTTTCGCTTGCGCGGCCTCGTAGGCGGCGATGTCTTCCTTGAGCTTCTGAACGTCCCGCGGGTTGATCGCCGGAAAACTCCCGCTCCAATCCTGAATCAGCCAGCAGTGCGTCTTGAAGTTGGCCTCCTGCGCGGCCTGACGGGCCTTGTTCGGTTTCCCGTAGTTCGGGTTGGGCAGATTGTTGATTTGCAGGTTCAGGTCATAGATCGACCCCAAATCGAGGTTCGACGTGCCGCGCACCATGCATCGCGTGAACATCGGGCCGGCGTCCTCGATCGTTTGGTCGTACGCCGGGTGGATCCTGGGTCCATCCCTATTGGCCACCACTTCCATGGGGTGGTGCACGACATACGTCCGTCGGCTGCCACACATGGCCTCGTCAGCGAGGTAGCCTGCGATCTTGGGGTTCCAGATCATGAAGTAACCGGCCACGTAGTTCCGGTCCTGGCCCGTCGGATCGATCTGCTCGACGTGCCAGGCTTCCGAGAGCCTGCTGCCGTTCTCCCATTCGAACTGAAGCGTGCCCGGTGGCACGGCGGGCCGCAGCACCCACTTCGCCGGGTGCGCATCGGTTCGAGACTTCAGCGCTTCGTCGATCGGCAGCAACGTGGCGAAACCATAGACGTGGACTTCATTCCCTTGGTCGTCGGTGCCGACCTGCTCGAATGCCGTCAGCGCATTCGTTCCCGTCATCGCTGACGATCCAGAACTCGGGTTCGAGGGCGGCCGTGGCGGTGCCGGTATGGACGATGCGCCAGAACAGATTGTGCTGACCAGGGCTGTCTCCGTCGCTCACCTCGCCGCGCCTGGGCGTGGGCTGACACCACGTGTAGCTCTTGCCTTTGACGCGGTTCTGCGACACCGGCGCGGCCGCGTTCCCGGCGCTGTCTTTTCCGAGGGGATCGCTGGGCTGCGCTTCGGCCGGCGTCAGCTCTGTGGAGAGCCGCCCGTCCGCAGTGCTTAGAAACGGATGAGTGACGCCTGCGCCCCAGTTTCTCAGCGTCACCCGCGCCGTCGGTGCGAAGAACGGCAGTTCCTGCGCCGGCAGGATGTTGTCGTTCTTGAGCGGCGTCTCGGGATTCGTCTCCTCGCCGAGCGCCTTGAGCACCGTCTCGCCCAGCCACGCCGTCTTGCGAAAGCAGCGGCGCAGCTTCTCGATCTCGTCCTGCAGGTCGCTGGACAACTGCTCGTGAATCGGCCGCGCACCATCGCGGACGATCACGATCCACGACGACGGGAGATTCAGGCTCCTGGCCCACGGTCCCGGTTGGCTCCACAGAGTCGTGTCGCCGCCGTTCGCTGAGAAGTGATAGTGATCCGCGTAGTCTGCATTGGCGACCGAACCAGTGTCATCGAGAGCAAAGCCCAGCTCGACGGCGGCCAGCGGGGCCTTCGCCGGATCGGGATCGGTCTTGACGGTGGCCGCCGCGTCGAGCGCGATCTTGGCCTTGTCCAGATTCAGCGTCTCGAGTGAGACGATTTCCTTGACGATTTCGAGCACGCCGCCGAGGCGCACGGTGTGCGGGATGACGTGACCGAAGACCTCGAAGACCAGATGCAGCGCGGTGTACTTCTCGGCGACGGTCTTGAGCATCCCCGGCCGCCCGTCGGCGGCAATCCCGAGCGCCCGGCGGACGGCGAACACGAAGGCCGGGGACGGGACCAGGCAGTTGGCGAGCACGAGATCGCATTTCCTGACGACCGAGCGGCAACGCGTGTAGATCCGCTTCGAGTAGCTCTTGCCGGTGTGGTCGACCTGCGCCGATCCCTTGATGGATCCCGCGCAGAAGAGATAGTTGCCCGAGAGCGTGCTCTTGACGATCAACGCACTCGACGTCAGCGACTCGAACTGACTGGCGTCGACGACCGAATCGACGTCGAGCTCTTTCGGCGGCGGGTTGACGGCGCCGTCCCCTTTCTTCCATTGGAACGCCGGCAGGTCGGCCCAGGGATTGTCGTTCCCGGCGGCCAGCGCCCGGAGATTGATCGCCTTGACCAATCCGTTGTTGCCGGCGATCCGGAGCCACTGCCAGTCCAGGACGTCGGCGTAGCGCACGGGCGGATCACCCGCCGGCGCCGACTTGAGCAGGTCCGGAATCGTGAAGGCGCCGATCGACGCGCCCTCGGCTCTCAACGTCGGCCATTTGCTGAGATCGATGGGAGCATCCGGAAGCGTCGTCACCACCGTTGGGGCTGCCGGCCCGGCCGGGGCCGCCGGCGAGGTCGCCGCCGTCCAGGCATCGAGCACGGCTTTTTCCAGGGCCTCGCGCGCAGTCTGATCGGTGATCACCGCTTCGACGACGGCCTTGATCTTCGCCGTCGGGTTCGCCGTCCCGAGATCGATGACGTTGACGAACTTCTGTTCCGCGAACTTCGCCGCCACGGCCTTGCGGTCCGTGTCGCTCACGGTCGTGACGGTGTCGAGTGCCGCCTTGATCGTGGTCGGGTTTGCGGCCCCGGCCTGACCGCCCGCGGGCGCCGCCGGCGTGCCCTTCTGTGCGTTCCGGGCCTCGAGCAACGCTGCCTTGATCTTGGTCTGCGTGGCTGGAGCAATCGACGTCTTGCCGAGCGCGGCGTCGATGGCCGCCGACGCCGCCGCGTCCGAATCGCCGAGATCGCTGACGTTGGAGATGTCCTTGACCTCGAACTGCACGACCAGGGCTTTGACGTCGTCCTTGGCGACTCCCTTGTCCAGCAGCAGTTGGCCGACGAGCGGGTCCTTGTCCTCAGCCATGGATGCCTTTCTGGCCGACGGTCGTTCGGATGAACGTCAGTTGACGGGGAGCGGGTAGGCATTGTACCAAAGTGGCATCCCAGCCAGGAGCACCTCCATGGTTAAGCATCCGCCGCCCAACGTCGGCTACAACTTCGGAAACAGCCCAGCCGCTATGGCCATCTTCCAGGTCGCGCAGAACGATGCGGCCGCGATCACCAGCTTGCGGCAAGCCGTCCAGAATGACGCGGTCCTGAAGCTGGAACTCGACATGGATCCCGACGCTCGCGGCGCGAAGTGGAAGTTTCAGCGGATTTCGTACCATGTCCTCTGGGAGTGGAATCCGAAGCCAAGGATTGTGAACGTCTACGACATCCGTCCGTAGCGGCCGCGGCAGAGAACGCGGAAGCGAGGCAGCATGGGGCAACCGGTGGTACAAGTCGATGTCGCGGGCCTGCAACGCGATCCACGATTCACGGGTGTTGACTTCGCGGCCGTGAGCAAGGCGGTGGCCGCGAAGGCGACTGAGATCGTGGTCCTCAACATCGCGCCGCTGCCGACGACGAGCACGGCGACGGTCACGCTGGGGCGGGCAATCGCGACGAAATACGTCGCGCCGTTTGAACTGAAGGCGGGAGCCGGCGCGGATCAGTACGCCGCGAAGGTCACCGATCTGGTCGACAAGAGAGACTGGGACGCGAAGCACGTGCCTCATTGAGCAGCCATCCCACGAAGGTCACCGCGCTGCTTCTCGAGTGGGGCAACGGCGACAACGCTGCCCTCGAGCGATTGATTCCGCTCGTACATCGAGAGCTTCACCTGATCGCGCGCCGCTGCATGGCGGGCGAAACGCGCGGGACACAGCTTTCAAGCGACGGCGCTGGTGAACGTGCTGAGTGGAAGCGAAAACGGCCGCGCGAAACTTGTACGGGGCAGGACTCAGCACCACGCACTGCCGGCCGCGAGCTCCACGTGGCGTGAACGTCGGTCGCGGCGGAATGGGCGAGGTCTACCGCGCGTTATCCTGGTTCTTCCCGTCTTCGGTCGTGACGATGGTCGCCTTTGCGGCCATCGGCGTGTACGGGTCCGTGGTCTCGCTCGGCGGGCAGTGGTTGTTGAAGGACGAGGTGCTGGACGCGTGAGACTCAGGGTCGCGCCGCCAGGGCGTACGCGTCGAAGTAGCGCTGCAATCCGGCTGCCGTCGACTGGTAGTCATTGGGTCCGTCAAAGAAGTCGACGACCACTTCGCGGACACGCGCAATCTCACGAAGCCGCGGCGGCGACTGGCGGTGCCGCGGATCATCCAGCATGAGATCGATCAACTCGAGCGCACGTTCGAGCGCTCCCCGCGCCAGCTCGGGATTACGGGCAGTCCACTTCACGGCGCGGCTGATCTCACTGCCGACGTTGCCGAGTTGCTCGGCGAGCGACAGCTGGTGCCACCGTCCGCCGGCGAGTTCCTGGTGCTGGATGGGGGTCATCGACGCACGAGCCCTTCGACCAGGGCCACGATGGCCTCGCGCGTCGCGGCGTCATCGACGCCTCGGGTTCGGTTGCCGAACGAAGGCCTCAGGTTGATCATCGAATCGAACTCGATCCAGTCGGCTCCATCGAGCTGCGGATAGAGGTTGATGCCCCACAGATCGCGCTGGTCCGAACCGTCGGCGAGCAGCGAGGCCTCTTGATCGGCATGCATGTCGGCGTCGATGACGAGAAGGCGCCGCCGCAGGTCAACGACGCCCTTGATCATGTCGCGAAAGCGGCCCGGCACCAGCCGCCGCAGCTCCTCGATCGAAATGAGATCCGACTCCGTGACTCGCCGCATGTTCTATCTTCTGTCGAAGCGCAAGGAGATGGCTAACCCGACATGGGGGTGCGGCTCGAGGAAGGTGCGGGTGCCGAAGAACGCCGCGTCGACGCCAAAGCTGCGCGTCACGTTGAAGCCGACCCCGGCCGACGGATACCAGCTGCCTTGCGAATATCGGCCGGCACCCCTCAGTTCAACCGCACCAAGCCTGTACTCCAAGCCGGCGCGGAAATTGGTTCCCCCTAAACCGTCCGAGTACTCCGTGTAGGCAGACCACGCATCCCTGTGATACGAGAGGTCGCCGGTATAGGTGACCGGCAGCTCGATTTGAGTCGTGAGGTTGGTGCGCGGGCAGCCTGGTATGAACGAACTCGGTGCCGTTGAAGAGACTCACGAGGGCGAGCTCGTGTCGCGTGATGTCGCGCCACTTGATCCGGTTCGCGACGCCGCTCACACCGGCGCCGAAGTCCCAGCGGTTGATGACGAAGGCCACGCCGAAATCGAGGGCCAGGCCGACGCCCTTTGACGACGTGTGCCATTCGAGTGTAAAGGGCGTTTCGGGTGGGTTGGGCACAAGGAGACCACCCGGGTCGGTGTCCAGTCGCAGCTTCGCATTGAACTCGTCGAGGCGAAACCCCTGCAGGTGATGGTAATTCGCCATGACATACATGCCATTGCGGCTGGCACCAGCGCCGTCCTGTGCGAAGACGGGGAAGCGCGCGCGATACGATCCGGTGATATCGAGGGCAAGCTGGTCTGTCTCCCCTCCGCCGATGACCATACTCGCCGATCGAACGTACCTGTCGGTCGAGCTGTTCAGCAGTTTCTCGAACTCGGCATCGAAATCCGCATACGCCTGCGCGGCGAGATACGGACCCGCGCCGACGTAAATACCCTGAAAGCTCCGGTCGCCCTCGTGCAGCATGAACGTATGGCCCCAGGTCATCGCCATGAGACCTTCTGCGGACGTGACGAGAGGCGTGTCGAATCCGCCTTCGCGGTAGGCATTCAGGTCGGACTGGAGCTGGGCCTTGATCATGTCGCGGAAGAACGACCCGGCGGTGATGTCTTCGCTTCGCCCGAAGACGAAGTGAAGCGGGCTGGTGCCGAACTCCACGGCGCGAGAGAAATCGAAGTCCTCACGAGTCGGGAAGAACACGCGGACATCGCTCAAGACCTTCACCAGTCCCACCGGGATCAGGATCGACCTGTACCGGCGCTGCCGTTCGACGAGCTTCGATGCCACATTCGGAGTCCCTCCGGCGCCCCCCAATGCGATTCGTCTGGCGTCGAAGCTGTAGTTCTGGGCGGACGCCGATGAGGCCGTTGATGTGAGCAAGAGCACCGCGACGAATGCGCCTCGCCATCTCCGCGTAAGCAATGCTTGTCTCCGGTGGTGATGAAGCTCGACTGACTCTGTCACGCCTCACCCAGCCGGGCCCGCGAGCAGGTCGAATTCTCGCAACAGCGGGAGCCATTCTAGCCGTACGAGCGAAATCTGGCGGCGTTTACGAGGTCCCAGCCCGGCCCAACTCGTGTCGACTCTGAACTTGCTCCCGTAAACGGCTACACTGCACCGCACGGGCGCATGAGCGACGAGTCGGCGATGATCGGACGCGTGGTGTCGCACTACCGCATCGAGGAGCACCTCGGGGCGGGCGGGATGGGCGTCGTGTACCTCGCGCAGGACACCAGGCTCCAGCGCCGGGTCGCGCTCAAGTTCCTCGATCCCGGGACGCGAACCCCCGAAGCGTCGGCGCGGCTCCTGCGCGAGGCGCGCGCGGCGAGCGCGCTCGATCATCCGCGATGACGACCGACATGCCCGACTTCCCCACGCCCGCTGAGGGTGTTGCCTCCACCGGGTTCTTCGATCCCGTTCCCAACGGCAATCTCCCGCCGATGCCGTACAGGGAGATGCCCGAGCCGCTGCCGCTCCGCAAGGTCCTCGGGCCGAGCGTCATCCTGGCGGGGCTCGGCGTGGGCTCGGGCGAATACATCATCTGGCCCTACATGGCGTCCACGGTCGGCCTCGGCTTTCTGTGGGCGGCGGTGCTCAGCGTCACCGTCCAGTACTTCCTGAACATGGAGATCGAGCGCTATACGCTGGCCACGGGAGAAACGGCCGTGGCGGGCTTCGTCCGCTTCTGGAAGCCCTGGGGACTGCTCTTCTGCGTCTTCACGATCGTGCCGAACATGTGGCCGGGCTGGGCCACGAGCGGCGTGACCATCCTCACGTTCCTCATCGGCGGCGGCAATGTCCCGCTCATCACCTGCGGGGTGCTCGTCGCCGCGGGGATCGCGCTGACGGTCTCCCCCGTCGTGTATCGGACGCTCGAGCTCGCGCAGTTCTTCAAGGTGGGGCTCACGCTCGTCTTTCTCGCGCTCGCGATCGTCGTCGCGATCAAACCGGCGGCCTGGGCGGCGTTGCCGGCGATGATCGCGGAGTTCGGGCAGTTGCCGGACACCAGCGTCCTCCCCGTGTCGCTCGTGCTGAGCGGCCTCGTCTTCGCGGGCGCGGGCGGGGTGAACAATCTCGCCCAGAGCAACTGGATCCGGGACAAGGGCTTCGGCATGGGCGTCTACATTCCCCGCATCGTGTCGCCGATCACCGGCGAAGAGGTTGCCGCCCCCGCCACCGGGTCGATGCTGCGTCAGGACGCGGAGAACCTCAGGCGCTTCCGCGGCTGGTGGGCCGTGGCGAACAAGGAACAGTTCGCGTCCTTCTGGTTCATCTGCGTGTTCTCGATCGCGGTGTTCTCGATGCTGGCGTATTCCACGATCTACGGTCAGGGCTATGCTGGAGGCGCGACGCTCGGATTCATCCGCGCCGAAGGCGAGGCGCTGAAGGCCACCATCGCGCCGTGGTTCGGGACGTTCTTCTGGGTGTTCGGCTCGCTCTCGATGGTGCTGGTCTCGCTGGGCCTGCTCGACTTCGTCTCGCGAATCATCGCCGACGTCGTCAAGACCGTGTACCTGGCCCGAGAGCCAGCGATGGAGCGAAAGCCGCATCTACTTCCTGGCCGTCTGGAGCACGGTCACGGCGAGCTGCGTCATCCTCCTTTCTGGCCTCAACCAACCATTCCTTCTCCTGGTGATCGCGGCCTGCCTGAACGGGATGGTGATGTTCGTGTATTCGATTCTGTTGATCCAACTCAATCGGCGCGCGCTGCCCGCCGCGCTCCGCGTGCGGGGGCTCCGACTGGGCATGCTGATCTTCGCCACGGCGTTCTACGGTTTCTTCGCGGGCTGGCTGATCGTCGTTCAAGTGCGGAGCTACCTGGGGAATTGACATCGATCACGTCAGCGCGGACTTCATGGTTGTGTTCGATACTGCTCCCAGGCCCACCCGATCAGCGCGGCCGCCAGGAATGGGTACGCGAAGAACGGCAACGGCTCAGAGAGCGGCGTCAGCGCCTGCCCTGAAAAGCTCTGCAAGGCGACGACGGCGAATAACAGCGCGCCGGCGTAGCCGGCGAGGTTGACCCACAGAGGCATGACACGCGACAACCCGACGAGCACCAGCGAAGCCGCCCACAACGCCACGCCGGCCGCAAACAGTGGGGCGCTTGCCGCAAGGTCCATGGCGGAGCCTGAGACAATCAGGGTCTCGGCCGCAACGAAGACGAGAAACCCCGCGGCGGCCAGATCGTTTCCTCGCCGGAAGTACCGCACGGTCAGGAGCGCGGACGCGACGACCAGGGCGGTGCCATCGACACCCCAGGCGAGCCCGCGCAGTGAAGCGGTCGGAGCAAACGTGCCGGCGAGGCCCAGGGCCGCGCCGATGACGAGCCCGATCGCCGCCGTCAATCGGAGTCGTGAGTCACTCACGTCTGCCTCCAGTGAATCCCGAGTGCGCTATTTACAGGCGAGCCGGCCGGCCATGTCAAACAGGCCCAGCTAGCCTCACCCGGACCGGCCGCGTTACTATTGCGCTCGCCTGAGGTATCACCAGAAGAACGCGGCGGCCCGTGCCAGCCGGGCCCCCTCATCCTTTGAAGCACTGGCGGGTTGCCGTACAGCCTGCGGTCGGCCGCCCCGGATCAAGGGGGTTCTGTGTCAACGATTCAGCGCACGACCCTGGCTGCCGCCGCGATCGGGCTCGCGCTCCCCGTGGCGTCATGGGCAGATCAACAGACGCGCCCGGCCGAGCCCGCTCAGCTCGTTTCTCAGCAAAGTACGGCGAACGCACGCCAGGCAGCACAGCCACGATCGAGGAGCGGCCCGAAGTGGGAGATTGAGGGTCACGGCGGATGGTTCGGCGCCAGCGCCGTCACGAGCGGCACGGCATCGAGACGTTTCCGAGAGGCGCGACGATCCCGTCGCTTGCTGCAGCTTCACCTCACGGTCGGTCTCGTCGTGGTTCTTCGGCGACGGAGCTGTCCTCTCGCCGAAGTCTACGCCGCGAGCGGCCGGCTGGAGCGCATGACGCCCCTCGATAGCGTGCTACGGCAGCGGCTGGCGAGGCGGGAAGGCGGCGGAAGCTTCGGATTGCGCGTCAGCCGGCAACTGACGCCGCGTTTCAGCGCCGAGCTCAACTTCGATCGCGCGTCCAGCCCGGTCCTGCTCGTGAGCGGCCTGGAGAACGCCCTCCAGGCAACGCGCGCGAGCTTCGAGACGGTATTTCGCAGGCAGTTCCCGGGCGGCGACGTGGGTACCACGGTCACGATCGATCGGGGCGGAGACGTTTCGCAGCGATTCGTGACGGGTGCCGTGAACTTTCACTTCGACACCTTCGGCCGCGTGGCGCCGTATGTGACCGCCGGCCTCGGCGGCGTGTTCAACAGCGGAGAGGCGCCCTCGGCGACGCTTGTCGGCAACTACCAGCTGGCGGCCCTTCCGCAGTTCGTCGTGGACGAGACCGACACGGTGACCGTGCATGCCGCGCCGGCGGACCACGCGCTCGTGACGTTGTTCGGCGGCGGCGCGCGGTTTCATGTCTCGCCGCGGCACGGTGTGCGCGCCGACGTGCGTCTGCATGTTACGCAGAACCCCATCCACACGACGGTCGATGCCCGCCCGCTGCGCGGGGCCGGCGGGACGAACAATGCGATCGTCGTTGTCGTGACGCAGCCCGCGCTGCAGTTCGGAAGCGGACCCTCCCCACCTGTTCAATCGAGCTTGAGCGGTCCATCCATCGCTGGCCTCGAGACGTTCACGGCCAGCGGGACGCAGCTCCAGCTCAACTTCTCGGTGGGCTATTTCTTCCGGTTCTGAGGGGACGGACGTCACGCGGGACGTACTCGAGGCATTACGTCGGCCACTAGGCTACGCCAGGTCATAGTCGAGCGAGAAAGGGTGCTCCATACCGTGGCCAACGGCGGAACTGCCCTCTCCACGCAGGCCGTGGAGCTCTCCGGTTCCGGAACCAGGGACGACGGAATAGGACTCCTTCGCCTGGCCGTCCTCGAATACCCCGATGCGCTGGAGCACAAAGGTTCCCGTCTTGCCACCGAGTCGTCCAGCGACCCGCTCCAGGCCAACGAACGTCGCCGAGCCGTCGCTCCGATACAACATGAGGTACTCGACCTGCCCGTCCCCCTCGATGTCGCCGGTGAAAGTCTTCGTGACGCTGGCCCGAGCCAATCTCGGCATGTCCTGACCTTCGCTGTAGGGCTTTTCATCCCAGGACTTGATGGCGAACCGGGCATTCGCGGTCTTCTTCATGGCGCTCGCTTCACCCGTTCGAAGCGTACACCCCGGGCGCCCTTCCTGTTGAGCGTGAACCCGGTGACAGACCCCTCGCGCATCGCGCAGGAACCGAACCGTGCCGACATAGTCGCCCACGAACGCGTCCTTGAAGACCGGATGCAGTGTCGAGGATTGACGACCAGGCTCGAATCACGCACCGCCACGGTGTAGGTCACGTCCAGTTCATCGCTTCTGTATTCGCCGGCGAACGATGGGAGATCCGCCTTCGACACATCGAACTTCATCAACGGAAGCTCCAGCAACCGCCGTCCTTCGCCGTCGATCACGTGCCACGCTTGAGGCCGCCCGGCTTCGGCTGGCGAGAACTCGAACGTGGTGCCAGGAATCAGGAACCGGTTGGCGCTGATGGGCGTCATCAGGATGTCGTAGTTGTCGCCGTAGAAATCCCGCAGCGTGAGCTTGCCGTCGCGGACGGAGATCGACACGATGTGGTTCTCGTCTGATCCCACGCGATAGAGGCCGGTCTTCTTTGCCAGGTCGTCCGCGGACAGGCTCGCGGGAGGTGGCGGCGGCGCGCCGGCGCCTCGGCGCCGCGCGTGGCTCGAGAACGTCCTCGAGGAAGACATCGGCCACACCATTCGTCAACTCGTCCGGCATTGACCGTGGCCAACCCACCCATGACGACCGAATCCATGTTGCACAGCACCGCGATGGCGAGCTTCTGGTCGGGATAGAGGACGAGCTCGGTTGCAGTTCCGAAGTCACCTCCCGACGTGAGGAACGTCCGCGTCCCCCGATAGTTGCCGATGCCAAACCCCATCCCATGCGGGGTGGTCTGGCCGCCGGTCAACACGGTTGCCGTCTGCATGCTTGCGAGGAGCGCCGGCGTGCCGACACGCGCGTCTGCAAAGTTGTTCGCCCAGCAGCAGGAGATCCCGCACGCTCGACATCATTCCCGCGTTCCCGGCGTAGCCTGAGCCTTCCGGCAAGAGACGCCAGCCGTTCGCTTGCGGCGAATAGCCCGACGCGTGATCCGGAGCAGTCCTGACGGGATCGCCATTGAACCAGGCGCCCGTCATGCCGAGAGGCTTGAAGATGTTCGCGTCCGCGAAGGCGCCGAGTGTCTGACCGCTCGCCCGCTCCAGGATTCTGCCGAGCAGCAGGTAACCGCCGTTGTTGTATTGGTATTCGGCGCCGGGCACGGAATTCAGGCCGCGCTGACGCGACAGGATCTTGATGAGCGTGTCGTTCGAATTGCCGTTCTCCGGCGCCCAGCCTTGCAGGAGATAGGCGTCACGGAGCCCGCTCGTATGCGTGAGCAGGTGCCGGATGGTGACGCGTTGCTCGCGCATGGACCAATCAGGGATGTACTTCGACACGTCGTCGTCCAGCGAAAGGAGACCCCGTTCGGCCGCGAGCAGGACACTCATCGCCGTGAACGGCTTCGTGATCGACGCCAGAGGGAACACGGTGGAGGAGGTGATCGCGACCTTGCGCTCGAGGCTCGCCATTCCGTAACCGCGTTCGTAGATCACCGCGCCATTTCGACTGACCCCGACCCCACAGCCAGGCGAGTCCGGCCGATTCCATGCCGCGAAAAGCGTATCGACCCTGGCGGTCGTCGATGCCGTCGGCGACGACCGACAGGCCGGGGCCAGGACAGTCGCGAGAGCGACGAAGACGACGGACGACGCCATGGACCGTATCTGCACGTTCTACAGCCGCCCCGCCGCGGCCTTCAGCAACGCGATCACCTGGTCCTTCTTCGCGCGTGCGTCCGCCGACTGGAAAGTGACAGCGAGCATGTTCCCTTTCACCAGCGCGGTCGTCACCACTCGAATCGGCGCGTTCGACTGGTAGATGGCCGCGTCACCGACGCCGGCAATCACCGCGGCGTCGGGATCGCCTGCTTTCACGCTCGCGAGGAGTCCCTGTCGTACGAGCGACACGTTCGTGCCTGGGAAGGCCTTGGACGTCGAGATGACGCTCACATCAAGAGTCGACCGTCCGCTCTGCACGTTGGCACCGGTTCCCCATTCGTATCGGCACAGTCGAGAATCGAGTGGGTCGGTGCTGGCCTGGCCCGCGCCGACCTTCGCAGTCCCGGCGAGCACCTGAATCTCTGCTGCCTGAAGCAGCGCGCAGGCGTCGCCTGGCTTCTGGGCCTCCACTGTGGAACCGCTGACGCTGAGACTGGCCAACGCCATGCCCACCACGAGCGCGTTCTTCGTCATGTCTCCCCTCCCCTTGTCATGGGCCTGCCTTCCGCGGCGCGCCGGGGCGCCCGGTCGTCTTCATCAGCCGATCCAGCTCGGCCCGCATCGCGTCGAGCGCTGACGCCGCGGCCGGATCCGCAATGAGGTTCCGCTGCTCGGTACGGATCGGCGTCGAGGTCGTAGAACTCATCCATGTCGTCGAGCTCGAGGTAGTGGATCAGCTTGTGCCGCTCACTCCGGGCGGCGACGTAGCCCATGTTGCGGACCCGCGGGAAGACGGTGTCCGTGTAGTACTCGATGAGGAAGGACGAGCGCCAGCCCGCGCGCTCGCCGGCGATCAGCGGGACGAGCGAGCGGCCCTGCATGGCCGGGCCCGCCTGGACACTCGCCCATTCGAGCAGCGTTGGCGCCAGATCGATGGACAGGACCAGATCGGCCGGCGTGCGGCCAGCGGGGACCCCGCGCGGGTAACGCACGAGCAGCGGGATGCGGATCGCTTCCTCGGTACGCGAGCCGCCGCTCGACGCTCAGCCCGTGCTCTCCGTAGAAGTACCCATGGTCGCTCGTGAACACGACGACCGTGTTGTCGAGCTGGCCGGCGCGCTCGAGCGTCTCGAGAATCCGTCCAAGACTCTCATCGACCGCCAGCAGCATCTCGAGTCGTCCTCGCATCTCCTCGTCGGACGTCCGCGTGCTCAATCCGAGCGGCGGCAGGTTGTCGATTCTCCTCAGAAGCGCGGGCTTGCCGGTTGGTGGGCCGAGGGCGTTGGGCCGTCTCGGCATCGGCCGGCCGACGGTACCGGCCGCGATGCCGCTCCGCCGCCACGAAACCGCCGGGCTGACCGGGAATCTCAACCGTGCTGCCATCGTCGCGCTGAGTGATGTTCGGGTGGATGGCCTTGTGGGCAAGGTACACGAGGAAGGGCGCTGTGCGTGGGCGTTGAATGAAGTTGACGGCGTAGTCGGTCAGGATGTCGGTGACGTAGCCGGGGGACGAGCGCCGCTCGCCGTCCACGTTCAGCACGGGATTGACCGCCTCGCCCTGGCCGGCCATACCGACCCAGTGCGAGAAGCCCGGCCGCGGGGTGTCGTCGTTGCCCATGTGCCACTTGCCGAAGAACGCCGTCTCGTAGCCCGCGCCGGCCAGTGCCACGGGAAAGGCCGGCAGGTTGTGGCTCGGACGCGCCGTGTTGTCGAGAATCCCGTTGGTGTGCGCGTACTGACCCGTTAGAAAATTCGCGCGGCTCGGCGAGCAGAGCGGCGTCGTGGCGAACGCGTTCAGAAAACGGGCGCCCTCGCGCGCCAGCCGATCCATGTGAGGCGTCTCGATGAAGGGATGTCCGGCGGCTCGCATTTCATCCCATCGCATATCGTCGACGAGCACGACGACGAGATTGGGTGGACGCGTTTGCGGGGTCGCTCGAGGGTCTCGTTCCTGAGGCCGGCGCGCACGCCGCGGAGGCGAGCGCGGCGAGGAGGATCGGGAGGCCGAGCCGCCGCGAAGTTCTGAAGGCGTTTCCGAAGCGACTCATGCCCGAATGTGGAAGACATGCACGAGCGACGCCTGGCCGCCGGGCACCGACACGTCATCGGCGCGATGGGCGATCGCAAACAGCAACTTGCGATCCGCGTCCCAGTGGAAACCCAGGAGGTTGCGCTGACCGGCCGAGATGTTCTCGGGCGCTGTCTTGATGTTGAACTTCGTCGTCAGATTGAGGAACCACGCCGGCTCGACTTCGTAGTCCGTCCGTTGTCCTTGAGCGACGGCCTCGAGCGCCGCCGGATCGTAGCAGCAGAGGTACGGGAAGTGCGCCGTCGAGACCGGACCGGTATTCTCCATCGGCGCCTCGATACCGTGACTGCAGCGTTTCTTGAAGATATTCGAATACCAGACGTGCGATGCGTCCGGACGCTTTGGATCCTGAATGGGCGATCCCGCAACCGACCCGCAGAAGAGCACGCCGTGCTTCGACGGGGTCCGAATCCACGTGAGACCACCGACGCTGTCCAGCTCACTCCATGAGCCGACGCCACCATAGCGTGTCGGATCGACCCTCAGTGCCATGTCGCCTGGCCGCTCCGGCGTCGCAGGGAAGTACTCGAACAACGCGGGATCGACCCTCCGACGGAAGGACTTGATGGGACCTTGGGCCGTCCCCCGAGCGGGGTCTATCACGGCGCCCATGAAGTAGTGCTCCAGGTATCGCTTCTGCAGGACGAGATCCGGAGCCCGGACGCCGGCAGGGATCGATGGGGTCGGCCAATCGAGATCGCCGTAGAGGTCCGGGCCCCAGGGGTAGTTTGCATTCCCCGAGCCGAGCGTCGCTCCGGTAATCAGTTTGCCGGACTGGGGGTGCGCGGCCAGCCAGATCGCGCGGTGCGGCCCGTACCAACTGCCGCGAGAGTCAGTCGCCTTCAGACGCCAGGGACCGAACGTTTCCGTCGTCTTGTCGTTGCCCAGGCGGAGCGCGATCAGCCCCCAATCGCCGAAACCGCCGACGTTATAGGTATCCGCATACGTCATGTACAAGAGCTGCGAGGGCTCGTGCCAGTACATCCCGCCATTGGCCGCCTGGTTTGGGGCGAACGGAAAGAACGGCTCGCCGGGCCGGTCGCTCGCGAACGGCCCGCGCCACGTGCCCCGCTTCGCGCGATATTTCGTGTCCCAGGATTGCGTGAGGGTCGCGCGCGGAGCGCGCCGGTAGTCAGTGTCGTACGTGCCGGGATCGGCAACTTCCATGATTGGCGCTTCGAGCTCGGCCTCGCTCCCGGTGAAAATGAGCCGGAGCTGGCCGGCCACTCTTCTGCCCGTGACCCCGCCGTTGGCGTACTGGGTCGCGTCGGCGACCCCTTCGGGTAAGCGAAAGCACCCGGCGTAGCTGACGTCCGAGGCGCCAATCACTCCTGGCGTTGGATTCTGGCCGAACGTCGTTGGCGGATCTTGCTCAGGCATTGTTCACCACTCTCGCGTCATCGCTCGAGGATCACCTGATTGTAGACGTCCATCGCGTCGGAGGATAGGCGATATTAGGCCCCCAGCCGGGGCGTCAACTCTCCCGCAACACCCTGGTCGGATCGATGCGGGAAGCGCGCCGTGCGGGCAGCCACGCGGTGAGGATCCCGACCGCGGTCAGCACGACCGCGGCGGTGACGAACGTGCGCGCGTCGCGCGCGTCGAGACCGAAGAGCAACGCGGGCCCGATGAACTTCGCCGCCCAGTAGCTCGCGGCGGCGCCGGCGATCACTCCCAGGCCGATGAGCCAGACCACGCGGCCGAGCACCAGACGGACCATGCCGGCCGGCTGGGCGCCGAGCGCCATGCGCACGCCGATTTCCATGCGCCGGCGGCTGACGCCGTAGGCCGTGACGCCGTAGAGGCCGACGCCGGCGAGCAGCAGCGCCAGCCCGCCGAAGAAGCCTGAAAGAATCGCCACGAGCTTTTCCTGAGCGATCGTGCCTCGGATGCGATCCGCGAACGGCCGCATCGTGATCGCAACGCCGCCATCGACGCCGGTTAGCGCCTGGCTCAGCCGTCGCTGCACGTCACCCCAGGCGCGCGAGTCGACTTCGACGGTCAGCGTCCTCGCGGCATCCACTTCTTCTATCTGGTTGAGCGCGAGGTACACAATCGCCGGCGAGCCGTCACGCACGCTGCGGTACACGCTGTCGGACACCACGCCAATGACTTCGGTATCGAGCTGCCTGCCGGCAGGCTGACCGCGCAGGAACCTCTGGCCGAGCGGACTCTGGCCGCTGAAAAAGCGCCGGACGAACGCCTCGTTCACGACCGCGACGGTGGGTCGCCCGAGCCGATCCTCTACCGTGAAGTCGCGTCCGCCGACGACACGCAGGCCGTGCATCTGGAACCAGCCTGGCGTGACCGCGTTGAACCAGGGCGGCCGGATGCCTGGGCGTCCCAGCTCCGCATCCGGCAGGTTGATGCGCCCGTTCCAGCCGCCACCTGTGAGGAGTTGAATCCTCGAGAGCGCCGCGCTCTTCACGCCGGGCACGGCCGCCGCGGCTTCCCGCAGCCGGTCGTACAGCAAGCGGCCTTCCGCTCCGCGAGCCGCAGTGTTCTCGGCGAACGTGTCCGTCCGCCTGAGATCGAGATTGACGTTCACGAGCGGCTCGACGCGCAGGCCGAGCGGCACGGTGTTCAGCGATTGGAACGTTCGGATGAAGAGCCCCGCCGCCACGACCAGCGCCAGCGACAGCCCGACCTGCACGACGACGAGCAGGTTGCGGAAGCCGAGGCGGCGATCGCCGGCGATCGTGCGGCCCTGATCTTTCAAGGCCTCGTAGGGAGCGAGACGCGCCGCGCCGAGCGCCGGGACGGTGCCGAAGACGAGCGCGGTCACGAGGCCGACGCCTGCCGTGAACGCCATCACGCGCAGATCGATCGAGGTGTCGAGATACGTCGTCGCCAGCTGCTGGACGAGGAACGCGGAGCCGAACATGGCCACCACGAGCCCGAGCGCGGCGCCGCCGGCCGCGATGAGCAGGCTCTCACCCAACAGTTGCCGGGCGATGCGTGCACGGGACGCGCCGAGGGCGAGCCGCACCGTCAGGTCGCGGCGCCTGGCGTTCGCGCGCGCGAGCATCAGGTTGGCGATGTTCGCGCACGCGATGAGCAGCACCGCGCCGACCACGATCATCATCACGACGAGCGGCTGCTGGAAGCGGATCCGCAGCCCGGATCGTCCCGTCGAGGCCGGCGCGAGCGTCAGGGGCTCCTTGAGATAGCCGCCCTGCTGCTGGGGATTGAACTCGGGCGGAAGCGTGGCCTCTCGAACCTGCGGCTGAATCAGTCGAAGCGCGGCGTTCGCCTGCTCGACCGACTGGCCGGGCCTGAGCCGCACCATCAGCTCGAGCCACCACGTCGCACGCCCGTCGAGCCAGCTGCCTCCCGCGGCACGAACGAGCGGCTCGTTCCCAAGGGGAATGATGATGTGGCACGCCCGCCCGACGTCGGGGCCGCTGAACTCGCGCGGCATGACGCCGACGATCGTGAACGGGACGCGATCGACCGTGATCGTCCGGCCGACAGCATCATCGGCCATGCCCAGCCGCGCCTGCCAGAAGGCGTAGCTCACCACGGCCACGCCGGGGCCGCCGCGGATGTCGTCGGCGGTCGTAAACAACCGCCCGCGCGCGGGCGACAGGCCGAGCACCTCGAATATCGCTCCGCTCGCGAACGCGCCGTCGATGGGATCCGTCTCGCCGCGCGGGGCGAGATCGAAGCGCGCCGTGGACCAGGCGAAGGCGGCCGCGCCGATCTGCGTCTGCCGCTCGCGAATCTGCTCCCAGATCGGATTCGTCCACGATCCGTCGAGCAGGAAGGTGAGCTGTTCGGGGCTTCGCACCGGCAGCGTCCTGAGGACCAGGCTGTTGAGGATCGAGAACAGCGCGGTGTTGGCGCCGATGCCGAGGCCGAGCGACACCACCGCCATCATCGTGACCATCGGCGTCGCGCGGAGCGCGCGCCAGCCGTCGCGCAGGTCGACGGCAAGACGGGACATCATCGAAGCAGTGCCGGCGGCAATGGTACAGACATGTCCAGTCTGGACATATCTGACATAGACGAGCGTCAGGTGTATTCAGTTAGGCTTCTGTGTCACTCCTCGTGGCCGCCTCAAAACTGGAAGCGCACCTGCATCTGCACGGTCCGTGGCGCCTGATAGTTCGTGGCCACGCCGAATCCGGCCCCACGCGGGCGCGACCGCGAATCGATCAGGTTCCCCTGCGCGTCGTACGGGAGGTTGTTGATCGTGACCGGATCGTTCGGACTGCTGAGATTCGCCGTCGTATTGCGTCCCGTGATGATGGCCGCATTCGGCGCGTTGAACATGTCGACGCGCAGTTGGATGAGTCGTCCGTTGGGCAGCCTGAAGTTGCGGGCAATCGCCAGGTCGAGCACGCTCTGGAAGCAGTCCTTCACGTAGTTGGTGCCCGAGTCGAGGCCGACGCTCCCGACCGGCGGACCCTGAAACGCCGCGGTGGTGAACTGCCGGTAGATATCGTCGCTGCAGCCGGAGCCGGGATCGCCGGCCAGCCGGATGCGCGCGCCGTAGTCCGGCGATCCGGTGAGGTTCACATTGCTCCCGCCGCTCTGGTAGCTGAAGCCGATGTCGTAGGGCGCGCTCGTCGTCGCCGTCCAGATGCCCGAGAGCTGCCAGTCGTTCAGCACCAGCGCGATCGCGCGAAGCGTGGAATCGCTGCTCTTGATGTCCGGCAGGTCCCAGATGAAATTGGCTTTCATGGTGTGCAGGACCGGGTCGGCGCGAAGGAGTGCGTCGGCCTCCGCCTGATCGGCGCGGTACGAGAACGATCCGTCGGACGCATGCTGGAGCCGCGCGGCGCTGTTCTGGCGGTCGTAGAGACTGATCGTGTCGTTGAAGCCGAACGCCACGCCGTTCGCAAACCGGCGCTGGAAGGACACCTGGATCGAATGGTAGGTCCGCGAGCTCGTGGACATGCGCCGGGTGATCGATCCAAAGCCTCGATAGCCGCGCATCAGGTCGCTCACGACGGCGGTCGCGCCAGGCGTCGCGCTCGGCGTGAGCGTGGCATCCTGGTACTCCGGCTGGAAGGCCGTGCCGAAGTCGACGGCGTTGATGTTCACGGCCTGCGGCGTGTTCCAGCTGTGCTGGCCGCTGTAGGCGATGTCCATCGACGCCTCCCACGGCAGCATCATCTGGACGCCCGCGTTCCACTGCCATGAGGACGGCAGCCCGGCGTCGTACTGGTAGACGTTCAGCGACGGCGCGCCGACGGTGGACAACCCGCTGCTGAGCGCCTGCAACTGCGCGTACCGCACGGTGACGTTCTGCACGGCGGGCGGATTGGTGACCTGCGCGTAGATGTCGTTGCCGTTGGGCCGATCGTAGAAGAGACCGCCGCCGCCGCGCAGCACGAGACGCGCCGTGCCGGAGACGTCGTACGCGATGCCGAAGCGCGGCGCCACGCGGAGGAGCGGATAGGTGTACGTTGTCTTCACGATGCCCTCGCCCGAGAGAAACAGTCCATTCAGCGTGTCGCCCGAGTTCGGGACGATCGTGCCAATCGCGATGGCCGACCCGACGCCGAGCAGCTGATTGGTCAGCGGATTCATCGCCTGGCGGTTCGCGCCCGAGCAGGGATTCGCGCCGTTGACGCAGCCCGCGACGTAGAGCACCGGGGCGCGGGCCTGACTCCACTCGTCGGGCAGGAAGTTCGACGCCTGACCGAGCGAATCGTACTGCGGCTGCTGGCGCACCAGACGCACGCCGTAGTCGAGCGTCAGCCTGTCGTTGACCTTCCAGTTGTCCTGGAGGTACCCCTCAGTGTTGTCATAGACGTACTTGCCCTCGATATACCGGGAGAGCTGGTTGTACGAGGCGAAGATGCCGAGCACGGCATTGGCGTAACCGAACTGCGCGTCAATCGGGTTGCTCGTGTCGTTCGAGAAATTCAGCGCGCCGAACGTGGCGGCGCTGTTCTGGTTCTGCGACTTCCGGCTGTGGTTGTTGTAGAAGCCCGCCTTGAGCGTATGACGGCCGGCTACCTTCGTCAGGCTGATCGCCACGTCCTTCGTGGCGTTGACGTTCAGAAACCCGGGATAGGTCATGTTCGGCGGCGCGTTCGCGATCCGGTTGCCCCACGCCAGGCTGGTCGGCGTGATCCGCATCTCGCCGTCCACCCAGAACGGCGGCTGCATGCGCTGGAGGACTTCGTACGCGTAGTAGCGCGGATCGAGCTGCAGCGCGTCCGGAAAGACCATGGGCAGACTGCCGAGACCCGCGGTGTCGCGATTGGAGATCGGGTTCTGCGGAATGCCCGTCGTGCAGAACACCGGCCCGGTGCTGGCCTGGCCGAAGATGCAGCCGCCAAACGCATTCTGGCTCTGTCCGTACGTGGCCTCGAGGAACGTCGACGGGTTCAGGCTGTAGTTGACCGTCATCGCGAGCGTGCTGATGACGGGATCCTGCTGCTGTGCGTCGTTGTATCCCGGCAGCGTGCCGTTGAACACCTGATTCCGCTGCATGAAGCCCGAGTACTTGACGGTCGCGCGCAGCGACTGCATCGGCTGGTAGTCGACCCGGATGGCCGGCTGCATCGCCAGCGCCTTCTCCGTTGGCCGCGTGAGCTCGAAGTTGTACGCGAGGCCGGTGCCGTCGATGTTGGGCATGGGATACAGGTTCAGCAGATTGATGCCGATCTGGTTCAGCCGATCCGCCGGAATCTTTCCAAGCACTCCCCCGTCGCGGAAGCAACCGCTCTGATTCGTCGCCGAGCAGGTGCCGGCGAGCTGCGGGTCCCGGATGAACGGGAACAAGTTGCCGTTGTTGTCGTACGTCTGGGAAAAGTCGCCCTGGCGCTCGAGCGCGGTGGGCATCCGGTGGTTGATGACGTTGTTGCCGCCCGTGCGCGGCGCATATTCGTGGCTGTAGAAGAAGAACAGCTTGTTGCTGCCGCCCGGCCGGCCGATCGGACCGCCGATGGAATACCCGAGGTCCTTCTCGTTCAGCACCGTCTTGCGGTCGCCGTTGAGGATGTTCGTCCGGGTATTGGAATTCCAGTCGGAGTCCCGGAACACGCCGTAGACCGATCCCCGGAACCGGTTCGTCCCGCTCTTGGTGACGGCCGTGATCTGCAGGCCGCTCGATCGCCCGTATTCCGCCTGGTAACTCGACGTGAGGACCTTGACCTCCGCGATCGACTCGACGTTCATCTGCAGCAGGATGCCGTTGTTGCCGGTATCCATCGTCGAGATGCCGTCCATCATGATGTTGTTCTGGCCGCCGCCGCCGAGCCGGCCCGGGTTGTTGCCGCTGGCCGCCACACCCGGTGCGAGCGTCGCGAGCGAGGCGAAGCCGCGGTTCGCGATCGGGAGGTTCTCGACCGACTGCGTCGTGACGGCAAAGGAGCGCTCGCCGCTCTGCGACTGGACGAGCGGCGACTCCGCCTGCACCGTGACCGTCTCGTTCAGCGTGCCGACCTCGATCGCGAGCGCGCCCACCGCCAGGCGGTCACCGGGACTCACGACGACGCCGGGCCGCTCGAGCGTCTTGAAGCCATTCATCGTCACGCGCAGGAGATACGTGCCGGCGGTGATGTTCGGAAAGACGAAATCGCCCTGAGTGTTCGTGACCGTGTTGGCCGTGGTGCCGCGCGCGGCCACCAGCGTCACCGTGGCGCCGGGCACCACGCCGCCCTGCGCGTCCTTGACCGATCCGTAGACGCTTCCTGTCGTGATCTGCGCCGCGGCAGGAGCCGCTGCGATCGCCCACACCACGATGCCGACTGCAACAGCGCGCCGGAAGTACTCTCGCATATGTCCTCCCTGGCGCTGGGGAGTCTGACGCGTTCGATCAGCGAGTTGTTACACCCGGGCGCTGAGGCAGTCAACGACATTCGGCGTACCCGCGACGTGATCCCCGCCGATGTCAGGCCGGCTGGTGTACTGAGGAGCTACCAGGACTTGGTCGGGCCTTTGATCGCTCCGGACAGAATGGCGTTCCGGACGGCATCGATTGAGGCCAGGCCGCGGGGCGCGATCCCGCCCCCCTCGAACCGAGTCATGGCCGGCGTCCAGTGAAACAGGGCCACCAGCCACGTGTGGGCGATGCCGCCGCGTTCGTAGTAGACGAGGCAGTGATCGGTCGTTACTCGGCTCTGAGCACATCCACCGGGTCAACTCTTGCGGCGCGCGCTGCGGGAATGAGGCACGCGGCAAGAATCACTGCGCCTAGCAGGCCAACGGACACGGCGTACAGCGCCGGATCGAAACGCCCGACGCCGACGAGCTGCGTCTCGACGAGGCGGGACCCGAAGGCGGCGAGCGCGAGGCCGGCGGTGCCGCCAATCACGGCGATCCAGGCGGCGAGGCGGACGACGAGGCCGATGACGTGACGGCGATCGGCGCCGATGGCCATGCGGATGCCGAACTCGCGCGCACGTTCGGTGACGATCTGCGCGAGCAGGCCATACAGGCCGACGGCGGCCAGCACGAAGCCGAGGCCGCCGAGCAGCGTCAGGACCCACGCAAAGGCGCGGCGGTTGGCGATCTGCCGGGCGAGGAAGTCGGTGAGGAGCCGCGGAGGCGCAATCGCGAGCGATGGATCGATCGCGGCGACGTGAGCTTTGACACGATCGCCGGCGTCGCGGAGCGGGCGATCGCTGCGCACCATCACGGTCGGCCGGCGCGCCGCGTAGGACGTGCCGATGACGAAGGGCGTGTACGCGAGAAGCTCAGGCTCGCGCAAAGGGCTCCGGACGTCCCGCACGACACCGACGACAAGCCGCTCGTGTGCCGGCTCCGAGCGGATTGGGGCAAACGCAATCCTGCGCCCGAGCGCGGTCTGGTCGCCGAACAACCGGCGGGCCAGCGATTCGCTTACGACGATGGGCGCGCCCGCCGCCGGCGCGGCCGTGACCGTCTCGGCCGGGGTGAAGGTCCGCCCGAGCAGCACGGTCTGTCCCACCGCGCGGAAATAGTCATCTGTCACGTAGTTCTCGCAGATGTCGATGGTCTGCTTGCCGTCCCCTGCCGGGTCCAGCACGCGCGTGCCGAAGCCGCAGCTCGGCGGAATCCCGGTGCTCAGGCTCGCGCCGCGGAACGCGGGGTCAGCCGCGAGGCGGGACACGAGATCGCGGTTGAACGCCATCGCGCGATCCGTCGAGTAGCCGTGGCTGCCGAGGTCGAGGAAGTGGATGCTCACGCTGCGGGGATCGAATCCGATGTCGGTCGCGCCGACGTTGCGCAGCGTGACGACGAGCAGCGTCGCGTTGGTCACGAGGGCGAGCGACAGCGCGAGCTGTGCCACCGCGAGGCCGGACCGCACCCACGAACGTGCGGTGGTCGTCCGCATCCCGTGCCGGCTGATCGCTGCGCCGACGCGTCGGGATGAGCCCATCCACGCGGGCAGAAGGCCGGCGAGCAGTCCGCACGTGACGGACACGCCGAGCGTCGCGAGGAGCACGCGGGTGTCGAGCGGCACGTCGAGCTCCAGGCCGCTCCCGGCCACGCCCGGCAGGAGCAGCGTCGCTATCACCTGCTTGAGCCCCAGCGCGAGTCCGACACCGATGGCCGCGCCGACGAGCGCGAGCAGGCAGCTTTCCGTGAGGAGCTGCTGGACGAGCCGGCGCCGGCTCGCGCCGAGCGCCAGGCGTACTGCCAGCTCGTGCTGACGTCGGACACCGCGCGACAGGAGAAGATTCGCGACGTTCGCGCAGCCGAGCAGGAGCAGCACGCCGCCGACCATCAGGAGATTGCTCACCAGGTTCCGATATTGCGCCCGCTGCATTTCGTTCGGCCCCAGACCGGGAAAGACGCGGGCTCGCGCCTTGACGAAGTCCGTGTTGTCCTCGGGGTACTGCTGCGCCAGCGCCGGGACGAGCACGTCGAGCTCGGCCTGCAGCGCCTCCGGGGACGCGCCGGGCACGAGACGCGCGATGAACGTGTAGAAAGCGCCGTACGCCCGGCCGAAGCGGCCGCGCATCGTCTCTTCGGAGAAATGGCGGACGTGGAAGTACGTGGCGCTCGGTATCCAGACGTCCACTTCGCTGAACGGCGACGCGCCCACGAATCCCGGCGGCATCACGCCGATGATCGAGAGGGGCCGGCCATTGATCAGAATCGATCGCCCGAGCGAGGCCTCAGATCCGCCAAACACGCCACGCGCGAGGCGATCGCCAATGAGCGCGACGGGAGACCCGAACGGCGGGCGATCTTCCTCAGGCGCGAAGGGCCGACCCACTGCTGGACGGACGCCGAGCAGATCGAAGTAGGTGGCCGTCGAGTGCGTGATGCTGACCTGCCGCGGCGGCACGCCGTCGGCCGCCAGGCTGACGTTCGTTTCCTGCCAGCCGGCCAGACCCGCCAGCGTGCGCGACGACTTCAAGAGATCCTCGGCGTTCGGCTCCGACAGCGAGCGCGGGCTCAGGCTGGTGGTCCCCCGCCACTCACCGAAGAGCACGACGGCCAGTCGATTGGGTTCAACGACGCCCGGAGGCGAGCGCCAGAAGAGCCAGTTCCCAATGCTGAGGATCGCCGTCGTCGGCCCGATGGTGAGGGCGAGGACCGCGACGACCGTGAGCGCGAAGCCGGGCGTGCGGCCGAGCGCCCGCAACGCGAAGCGCACGTCCTGCCACAACGCCGTCAGCCATCGCGCACGGCCGGGCGCGTCGCTCAGCAACGACATAGATGTGGAACTGATACATATGTGAGTCCACGCGACCTGTCAAGGAACGCCACGCGATGCGCCCCCGTTGCCGAGCTCATCTCGGCCAGGCGAGATCCTGGGACGCTTCCTCGCGAGCGCGGCTCGCCTCGGCCTTCGCATCCAGATCCGGCTTGAACTCGGAGATGACCGACGCGAGCGTCCGTCCCTCGTTCAGCACATGATGCTTCAACACCACGAACGGGACCTTCGTGTTGTGTGACGCGTGCGCGATCGTCGCGAAGTCTCTCCAGTCCTTGAAGCCCTCGGCCGCCGAATCCATCCTCGTACCCTGATTGAGAAGCGGCTTCAACCGATGTTCCAGCTCCGGGGACTGGGGCGGCACGTGTCGCGTCGCCACGGCCGGCACCGCGTCCGCGCGACGCGCCGGCGCCGGCTCCGTCGATCGCTCTGCCGCGATGGGTGCGGCCGGAGCGCTGGCGACCGTCACCGAGTCAGCCGTCGTCGATTCGCGATGATTCGCGATCGACAGTCCGGTGCCAATGCCGATCGCAAGGGCGCCGGCGAATCCGACCGTCAGCAGCGTTGCTTTGCCGAACGTCATGAAAACACCTCCGTCCCCTCAGAGTGCAAGAATCGTGACGCGACCGCGGTGGCGGCAGGTGCCGCACGTGGGTAACGAATTGCCCAGTTGGGCCAGCACAGAGCACTCGTGCCAGCTGAGTGTTACTGCGTGATGGTGCCGTTTGGCGTGACCGTAAACGCGTAGCCGGGCTCGTCGCCGTTCCCTGGTGTCGTGGTGTTCTGCACCAGGCGGATGCCGTTCGCCAGGATATTTCGCGTCACCGCGCCCGTGGGGTTTTCATCGCAGTGGTTCTGGTCGTTGACGCGAAACGACACGCGCGTGCCAACGGGCACGTCGTCGAACGCAATCTCGTACCGATCCGGCGGGACGGGTTGCAGCGGAATTGTCGCGAAGTTTCGCCAGCTCGGATGGATGTGTGTCGGGCCGACGCCGCTCACGCACGCCTGCGCCGACGCAGGCAGATCGGATCGTCGTGCCGTCGGCCCGAGGAAGACGATCCGGATCGTGGGTGTGCCGCTGGGGGAAGCAGGTGTGTCGCCACATCCCACGGATGCGGCGGCCATGGCAGCGGCAACCATCAGAACTGCCGACCGCATGCGACGAGCATAACTGTTCGATCGCTTGCGGGACAATTCAGACATCGTTCTGATTGATCTCAAGAGATGATCGATGTGAGGTGCCTGGAAGCGAGACCGTGGGAATGGACCAATACGACATCCGTGAGCTGACGCCCGACGGCCTCGACCATGCCTTCGCGTTGAGCTCCGCTGCCGGATGGAATCAGCGGATCGACGACTGGCGAATGTTGCTGGCGCTGGCGCCGCGCGGCTGCTTCGCAGCGTGGAGTCGCGATCAGGTCGTGGGCACGGCCATCGGGATCGACTACGGCGGGTTTGGCTGGATCGCGATGATGCTCGTTCTTCCGGCCCATCGGAGTCGTGGCCTCGGTCGTCGTCTGCTCGAGGCCGCCGTGGATGCGATCCCGTCCGACCGGGTGATACGGCTCGATGCCACTCCGCTCGGACGTCCCCTCTATCAATCCTGCGGATTCGTGGACGAGGCGCGTCTGACCCGCTTCGTCGCGCCGGCGATCGCGGATCGTGCGGCTGCCTCAGCCGAACCGGGTGAAACCTCCCTCGGGGTGCGCCTCCTCGGTCGGGCTGATCTCGCTCGCGTGGTCGACTTCGACGCTCGTGTGTTTGGCGCCAACCGGCAAGCCGTGCTGGAATGGGCGCTTGCCGCCGCGCCGGAGCTCAGCTGGATTCTCCAGAACGATCGCGACATGCCCGAGTACTGCTTCGGCCGGCGTGGACGCGTGTACACGCAGATCGGCCCGGTTGTCACCAATGACGATCCCGGGGCTCGCGCGCTCGTCACCGCCGCGATTCGCGCTGCACCGGAACAACCGATCATGGTGGATGCAGTTGACCACTATGCGACATTCTCCGACTGGCTGCGGACTTGTGGATTCGAAGCCGCGCGACCGTTGTTTCGGATGCAGCGTCCACCGGCGGATGGTTCAGGTGCTCGATTCACGCGCCGGACAGCACTGCCGGCCGAACGCGCGGTACTGGGGCCGGAGCTCGCATAGTGGATCATGACGCTGCCTGAGGTGATTCGCACCGAACCCGAGCTGGAGGACGTGCTGGCTGAGCCGTCCGAGGCCGACGTGGCGTGCGCCGCTCGCCTCACTGGCGACGTCCTCATTGTCGGTGCGGGGGGCAAGATGGGCCCGTCGCTGGCGCGCCGGGTGCAGCGCGCGATCGCGCGTGCCGGTCGCCGCGTGCGCGTGCTGGCTGCCTCGCGCTTTTCGTCGTCCCAGGCGCGCCAGGCCCTCGACGCCGAGGGCGTGGAGACGCTTGCTGTCGACTTGCTGGACCCGGCCCAGATCGCTCAGCTGCCCCGCTGCCCCAACGTTCTCTTTCTCGCTGGCCGGAAGTTCGGGACAACCACCCGCACTGACATCACATGGGCGACGAACACGCTGTTGCCCGCGCGTGTGGCCGAGCACCTGGCGGACTCGCGACTGGTGGCATTCTCGAGCGGCAATGTCTATCCGCTGATGCCGGTAGACGGGGCCGGCGCGTCCGAGGACGAACCGCCGGCGCCTCTCGGCGAGTACGCGCAGTCCTGCCTGGGCCGCGAGCGCCTCGTGGAGTTCGTCTCACGAGAACGCGGTCTGCGAGCGCTGATTCTCCGTCTCAACTACGCGGTGGACCTTCGCTACGGCACACTTGTGGACATCGCCCGACGCGTCTTCGACGCTCAGCCGATCGATTTGACGATGGGTTACTTCAACGCGGTGTGGCAGGGAGACGCAAACAGCTACGCCCTGAGGAGCCTCGAGCACTGCGCCTCACCACCGATGGTGCTCAATGTCACAGGACCGGAGCGCATCAGCGTGCGCGAGATGGCCGAGTGGTTCGGATTGATCTTTGACCGAGTGCCGCACTTCGTGAACCGGGAAGGCCCGGTCGCCCTCTTGAGCGACGCGAGCCGTTGCCAGGAGCGCCTTGGTCCACCGGCGGTTCCACTCGACGTCCTCCGGCAATGGGTGGCGCATTGGGTACAGATCGGCGGACCGTCGCTGAACAAGCCGACGCATTTCGAGGTCATCGATGGGCGGTTCTAGCCCCGGCCCCAGCCCGGAGCTTCGCAGGAGACTCCTCGATGGCCTGGTGATCCCCGCGCATCCGCTTGCCCTCACGGCAGACCGGCGACTCGACGACCGTCGTCAAGCGGCCCTGACGCGCTACTACTGTGACGCCGGCGCCGGCGGGCTTGCCGTGGCCGTGCACACCACGCAATTCGCGATTCGCGATCGCGATGTGAATCTGCTGGCGCCGGTCCTCACCCTCGCAGCACGGACAGTCCTGAGTTGGTGCACCGATCGGTCCAGTCAGCCTCTCTTGATCGCCGGCGTGGTCGGCGACACGCCGCAGGCGATCGCCGAAACAGAGCTGGCGGCCTCGCTCGGCTACGATGCTGTGCTCGTCAGCCTCGCCAGGCTCCGGGACGCCGACAACCGGCAACTCATCGAGCACTGCCGGCGCATCGCCGCCATTCTGCCGGTCTTTGGTTTCTACCTTCAGCCTGCTGTGGGCGGCCGCGTCCTCGACCGGGCGTTCTGGCGAGGCTTCCTCGACATCGACCACGTCGTCGCGATCAAGGTCGCGCCCTTCGATCGCTACCGAACGCTGGACGTCGTCAACGCCGTGGCCGAGAGTGGCCGCCGCGACGTCGCGCTCTACACAGGGAATGACGACGCGATTGTGGCGGACCTGCTGACGCCATTCTCGACAAGAGACGGCGCGCCGCCCATCTATTTCTCGGGCGGTCTTCTGGGACAGTGGGCTGTCTGGACCAGAAGTGCTGTCGAGTTGCTCGACCGCTGCCGAGCCGTACGCCAGGCCAACGCGACTGGCCGCACGGAGGACGTACGGAACCTGCTTGCCGAAGGTGCCGCGCTCACGGATGTCAACGCCGCATTGTTCGATCCCGCGCACCAGTTTGCCGGGTGCATTCCTGGTATTCACGAAGTCCTCCGCCGCCAGGGGCTGCTCGCCGCGCGCTGGTGCCTCGATCCGCATGAAGACCTGAGCCCGGGCCAGATGGAAGAGATCGACCGTGTGCTGGCGCAGCACGGCCACCTCTCCGACGACTCGTTCGTCCGCGAGAATCTCGATCGCTGGCTTCGGTAGGGGATCGCTCGCGGCGCCGCGCGGTGTCGGCCCGCCTCCTTACCATCCCAGCCTGATGCCAAACCGCATCTGCCGCTCGCCGAACGAGCTCGTGACCTCCGAGAACCCGTTCAGGTTGCGGACGGTGCCGTCGGGGTTGAGCTGCAGGTTCGAGACGTTGCCGCCCGGGTTGTTGAAATGCGGCGTGTTGAGCACGTTGAACGCCTCGAACCTGACCTGCACGTGCATGTTGGGCGACACGTTGAACTGGCGGAAGACGCCCATGTCCCAGTTGACGTAGCCGGGGCCTCGCAGCGCACCCCATGGGGCCGTGCCGAAACGCGCCTCGGTGACCGGCTTGAATGCCAGCGGATCGAACCAGGCGTTCCCTCGCCCGATGCCGTGGAGAATCTCGACGTCTGATTTCACCTGGTCGGCGCGCTGCGCGTTCTCAGGCGCGTTCAGCGACGTGCCGGAGGCGGTGACGTCGAACGGCGTACCGCTCGTGATGCTCACGATGTTGTTCACCTGCCATCCGCCCACGATCGCCGCGAGGAGACCGCCCTCATTCAGCCAAGCGCTTGCCCGGGCCGAATGGCAGCTCCGTCAGGTTCGTGATCTGCACGTTGTGGGTGCGATCGAACGGGCTGATCGAGGTGTTCAGGTGGTAGAACTCTGGAATCATGATGCGCGGCGTGCCGTCGCTGCGCGGTGCGCCCGCGATGCCAGTCGACTTCGACCACGTGTAGCCGACGCCGATCTGGAATCCATTCGAGAAGCGGCGGTCGAGGCGCGCCTGGAGCGCATCGTACGTCGTATCGCCGACGGGCGCCACGAGCCGCGTCTGCGCCGTCCGGCCTGTACAGTCGATTCAGTTGCCGGCCCGCCTGGCCGCCCCCGATGGGCGACCAGTTCATTTCGAGGAGACCGAGCTGATCGATCTGCCGCGTCGCCACGTACGCCGCTTCGGCCACGAGATTCCGCATCAGCTCTTTCTGCACCGCCACGTTCCACGACTTGATGTAGCCGCGGTTGAACTTCTTGGGCAGCGTGAACGCCGTCACGTTTCCAGGAATCGGGATGATGCCGTTCCCAAGGTCCGGATCGGCGATTGGCGGAACGCCATCCGCCGTCCGGCCGGCCCACGAGAGGTTGTTCGGCGCCTGGACCGTCAGGTTCAACAGGATGGGGTGGTTCGTCCGCATGGGCCGCGCGAGCGAATACGGATCGTTCGTGATGCCGAACCCGCCGCGGAACACCATGGTGGGTGTGGCCCGGAACGTCACGCCGAGGCGCGGGGCGAAGAGCCCCTTTTCCACCGAGATGCCGAGGTCCATCGGCACGGCCCCGACGCCACCGATTTCCATCATGTTCGTGTCGGGGTTGTACCGCTCGAGGCCGCGATCCTCACGTCGTGGCACCGGAAAATACTCGTACCGCGTCCCGTACGCGACCGTCAGACGCTCCGTCACCTGCCATTGATCGCGCACGTAGAGGCTGTAGCTGCGCATGCGCGTCGTGTACGGCGCCTCGGACAGGTGGAGGCGTCCGAGCAGATCGGGATAGCCCAGCAGGAACGACGCCCACGAGTTGTAACTGTTCCCGGAGGGTCCGCCCTGAATCTGCGTGGGTCCGCTGCGGTAGCGGAATCCTCCGCGCGCGCCGAAGTTGTCGCCGCCGCTGAGCTCGGGCTGGATGTGATTGAGCGCCTGGAAGTAGATGTCCGTGCCCGCACGCACGTTGTGTCTGCCCTTCATCCAGTTGACGTTGAGGACCGTCTGATACTGATCGTCGTTGCGGGTGTACGGCATATAGAGCTCGGTGATGCCGATGTCCTGATACCCGTCGAAGTCGAAGACCGGCATGCCCCCTTCGAACGCCCGCGTGCCGTTCAACCCGGGAATCCCCAGGAGATCCATGCCCTTGTTCTGCCCGATGTCCGAATGCGCCACGTCGGTGTACATGCGCACGTAGCCGAAGTGCGCGTCGGCGACGAGACTGGAAGAGAACACGTACGTGGCGCCCGCCGAGAAGTTCGCGGTGTAGCCCTGACCCGTTCCCGGGTTGCCGCCGGCGATCGGCACGCCCTGCAGCGTGTCGCCGTAGACGGCCTGGTTGAACGTCCAGAAGTCGAGGTGGCTGTAGCGGCCGAAAATGTTCAGCTTCGACGTGGCGTTCCAGTTCACCTTCGTGTCGAGCGTCCAGCGGTTGAACTCGAAGGGGGCCGCGACGAAATAGTTGTTCATCTCGCCCGGCAGGTTCGGGAGCGGCATGAGACCGATGATCTTCCTGGCACTCGGGTCGATGCGATTGTCCGGAATGATGTTGCCGGCGAACGCCGTCCGTCCCGCGCCGTTGGCGCTGCCGGTCGTCGGATCGTAGATTGGGTTCGACGCAGCGGACAGATCGCCGCGACGTACCGCGTCGGTCGGCACCGAGATGGTGCGCGTGGCGTTCTGCTTGTCCCGCGTGCCTTCGTAGCTGCCAAAGTAAAAGACCTTGTTCTTCCGGACCGGACCACCGAGCGTCCCGCCATACTGGTGGTACGCCCAGTCGCCTTTCGACGTCCCGGCCGGCGCGAAGTAGTTGAGCGAGCGCATCTGCTCGTTCGTGTAGTACCCGAACCCCGACCCCTTGAGCTGGTTCGTGCCGCTCTTGATCTGCACGTTGATCGCCGAGCCGCCGGCGAGCCCCTGCTCTGCGTCGAAACTGTTGGTGACGACGTTCACGGTCTCGAGCGATTCGAGCGCGGGCACGTACGCGGCCACGTGCGGCAGCCAGATGTTCGTGGTGCTGACGCCGTCGATCCGCGTGTTGTTCGAGCTGTCGCTCGCCCCGTTCACGTTGAAGACCAGCGCGCGGGACGGATTCGACGGGATCGAGTGCGCGTCGGCCGGCGGCGTGAACCCGGGAAGCGTCTTGAAGAGCTGCTGGTAGTTGCGGCCGATCGGCACCGGCAGGTTGGTCAACTCGAGCGCGTTCAGCTCCGAGCGCACCTCGGCGCGATCCGTCTGAAGGAGCGGCGACTCGGCCGACACGGTCACGGCCTCGGTCAACTGTCCGAGTTCCAGCTTCGCGTCGACGCGCGCGACCGAGTTCAGGGTGACGGGCACGCTGGGCCGGTCGAACTTGCGAAAGCCAGACATCGTGACCGTCACCGTGTAGGTGCCGGATGGGACCGCGGTGAAGTGATAGACGCCGGCAGCGTCGGTCACCAGCGTGCGGGTGAGCTTGGTTTCCGTCTGCTCGATCGTGACCGTCGCACCGGGTACCGTAGAGCCAGTGGAATCGGTGACGTTGCCGACGATCGATCCGTAGAGCACCTGGGCCTCGGCGCCCGGCGCGGCGAGGACGAACACAGCGAGAACGGCTGAAAGCCGTGGCCCAAAACGGCGAGTACGTGTCAGCGGCATATCGCCCTCCTCGAAATGTCGGAAAGACGGGCTACGCGACAGCGATGGCCTCTTACAGTTCTTGGGAGCGGATTGACGGCTACCGTAGAGCGTTGAGAGAAGGATGTCAAGCGGGGTTACCATGCGGCTCATGCGCTTTCGTGTCCTCGCGCTTCCCGCCCTCGCTGCCGCGCTTGGCGTAAGCCTGTACGGACAGCAGCGTTCGCCGGCGAATCGTCCGTGGCCGCCCGCCCTGCAGAGGCTGGGTCCGGACTCACCGCCGCTCTCGCCGGCCGAGTCGCTCAGCACCTTCTACATGCCGCCTGGCTACCACATCGAGCTGGTGGCCAGCGAGCCGTTGATTCAGGATCCCGTCGCGATCGACTGGGATCCCGACGGCCGCCTCTACGCGGTCGAGATGACCGGTTTCGTGCGCGACCTGCAGACGCCGGAGCCGAACCTCGACCCGATCGGCCGCGTCGTCGTGCTCGAGGACACGAACGGCGACGGGACGATGGACAAGCGAACGGTGTTTGCAGACCAGCTCAAGCTGCCGCGCGCGGTGAAAGTGCTCGATCGCGGCGTGCTGGTTGGCGAGCCGGGGAGCCTCTCGCTGATGCGGGACACGAACGGCGATCTGCGCGCCGACACGAAGGAACTGGTGACCGGCGCCTACGGACGGCTCCTCGGGTCGGTGGAGGGCAACGGCAACAGCCTTCTGTGGGGACTGGACAACTGGATGCACACGGCGGGGAGCGTCGAAGTGTATCTCCGGCTGAAGGACGGCAAGTTCGACGTGCGCCAAACGCTCTCGCGCGGCGAGTGGGGCGCGTCACAGGACGACGCCGGCCGGATCTATCGCAACACGAACGAGTCGGCGCTGCACGTCGACCTGGTGCCGACGCCATACTTTGCGCGCAATCCGTCCCTCCTGCAGAACTCGAGGCAGCTACGAGCGGTTGGCTGACGCCAACCCCGAACTGAACACGGTCTGGCCCGTCCGCCCGAATCCGGGGACCAATCGCGCGTACCAGTTCGGCATCGATCGAGAGGACGGCACCCTCGCCAGGTTCACCGCGGTCTGCGCGCCGATGGTGTATCGCGGCGATCGACTGCCTGTCGAGCTGTACGGCAATGTGTTTGTCGCCGAGCCGGCGGCGAATCTCGTGAGCCGAATCATCGTCAGCGATGACGGCACGACGCTGCGAGCACGCAAGGCCTACGACAAAGGAGAGTTCCTCGCGTCGACCGACGAGCGGTTCCGTCCGGTCTACATCTCAAACGGCCCCGATGGCACGATCTACATCGTCGACTTTCACCGCGGCATCCTCCAGGACCGTGCCTCGACGACCGAATACCTTCGCGATTACATCATCTCGCGCAAGCTCGAGGCGCCGCTCGGCCGGGGCCGCATCTATCGCGTGATGCACGACACGACGCGCCGCGATGTGGCGCCCGCGCTCTCGAAGGCGTCACAGGCACAGCTGGTGCAGACGTTGGCGCATCCCAATGGCTGGTGGCGCGAGACGGCACAGCGCCTGCTGGTCGAACGCGGTGTCGGAGACGCCTTGCCGGCACTCATCAAGCTGGCCGAGGCGACCAGCGATTCGCGGGCGCGCCTGCACGCGCTGTGGACGTTGGACGGACTCGATCAGATCGAGCCGACCCTCGTCATGAACGCGTTGAACGATCCGTCGCGCGACGTGCGGATGTCGGCGCTTCGCCTGGCGGAGCGGTGGCTCGGGACGGTGGAACATCCCATTCAGGCGGCCGTACTCGCGCGGCTCGACGATCCGGATTGGTCGGTCAAGGGCGCAGCTCGCAGCATCGATCGGCGCCCTGCCGTCCGGGCCGCGCGAGACCGCGGTCGCCTCCCTGCTTGGCAAATACGCCGAGGACGCCGTCGTCATGGACGCAGCGCTCAGCGGGATTCGCGGCAGCGAGCCGGCAGTGCTCGAGAAGCTCATCGCGCTCGAAGGCGAGGCCACACGACCCCGCGAGATTGCCGTTGCCATGGTCGCCGCGATGATCGTGCGAAGCGGACAGGACGCGACCGTGCAGAGCGTGTTCGCGTCGATTGCAGACGAACGCGGGCCAATCTGGCAGCGCTCGGCCATGATGTCGGGCGCGGAAGCCGCGTTGCTGGGCGGTCCGCTGCCCGGCACAGGCACGGGGCGTCGAGGCGGAGCGCCGACTTCAACCCCGGCGGGTCCGGCGCCGCCTTGTCCCACCTGCCCCGGTGGTCGTGCCGGACCTGGAGGCGCGTACGCCTTCCGTGACGTGACGGTCGCGCCCGCCGGTGGACGAGGCGGCGGATCGCGGACGCTGCGGCTGAACCGCGAGCCCTCCGCGCTGTCGGGATTGGCCGCACAAAGTGGCGACCTCGGTTCGCGCGCCGCGCGCCTGCTCGCGCGCGTCGAGTGGCCAGGCAAGCCGGGCGCCGCCGCGCCGATTCCGCCGTTGACGCCGGAAGAGCAGCAACGATTCAACGCGGGTCAGGACGTCTACAAGAACATCTGCCAGGCCTGCCACCAGGCGGACGGACGCGGCCAGGACAAGATCGCGCCGAGCCTCGTCGGTTCGACGTTCGCTCTCGCCGCGGCTGAGATTCCGGCGCGCATCCTGCTCAATGGCAAAGAAGGCAGCATCGGCTTGATGCCGCCGCTCGGCGCGACGCTCGGAGACGATCAGATCGCGGAAGTGTTGACCTATATCAGGCGCGAGTGGGGCCAGGGCGGAACTGCGGTCAATCCGGAAACGATAAAAACGGTGCGGACAGAAGTCGGCGGCCGGACGCGGGCGTGGACGACTGAGGAACTCGTGAAGTTGATGGGCGGGGGGCGTTGATCACTGCCGATCACTTCCGCAACGACGCCAGCGTCACCGGCGCGCCGCCTCGGTCCTTGCTGATTTGCGCCGCCGTCATGAACTCGAAGATCTCGATCGTCTCGGCAACATCGAAGGGCGGCCGGCCCGTCTGAAAGAACTCCGCGATGGCCAGCTCCAGCCCTTCGTAGCCCTGCCCGGCGGCCTCTGCCGTTCCTTTGTCGCCAACGATGCGCAACGCGGGACGCCGCGCCGACTGTGCAGACGTCGACCCGGCCGGGTCGGGCAGTGGGCCGAAGTACGATCCGACGCGCCCGTCTTTCCACGTGCACGTGGTGACGTCTCCCCCGCCCTCGACCTTCCGCGTGACGCTGACGCACCCGGTTCCCATGACCGCGTACAGGGCCTCGATGCCGTGAATCCCGTAGAAAAACAGGTCCGGGTGGAATGCGAGCGTGTTGAACGGCGAGCTCGCCTGCACGGTCAGAACCTTCCCGACACCCGGATTGCTGCGCAACCGCACGACGTCTGGGTAGAAGCGATACGAGGAGCTGCTGAAAAAAGGCGTCCCCGTCTCCCTGGAGAGCTGAACGATCCGCCGCACGTCGTCCAGGCTGGCGGCCAGCGGCTTGTCGATGAAGACGCGCTTCCGCGCCTTGAACACAGGGGTCACCTGCGCCAGGTGCGGCCGCCCATCGACGCTCTCGAGGAGGACGACGTCAACCCTGGCGAGCAGCGCCTCGATGCTGTCGACGATCTCGACGCCGTGTTGTTCCTGAATCGTCCTGGCAAAGCCCTCGAGCCGATTCGCGCTCGTCGGCAAATCCGGGCTGCCGCCCTTGAATGCAGCCACCACTTTGATCCGCCACTCCGGCTTCGTCTTGTTGAACATCGCCGTGAACTGAGGGACGTGCGAGGTGTCGGTGCCGATGATGCCGGCCCGCAGATCTTTCGTGGCCCACGCCGGTGGGACGGCCGCCTGGCCGGCCTGCCGAACCTCAGGCCGCGCCGTCGCCCAGACGACGATGACGACCAGAACGAGACTCGCGGACCATCGCGCGGAAGGCATGATTGAAGCCGTATGAGTCACAGGTCCTCCGATATCAGAACTTGTAAGGTTTCCTGAACTTCCGACGCAGGGACCGATCCGCCTCGTCATCATGGAGGATGCGCTCGCGCGCGTCATCCCAGTGAATGCGACGTCCGGTCCGGTACGCGATGTTCGACAGCAGACCTAGTTTCGACAGTCGGTGGCCGTACCGGACGTTGCACGTGGTCTCCAGATTGCGCGTCTTGATCGCATCGAGGAACTCGCGGAGATGACCGGGCGAGTCAGGGATCGTCGGGTCCGGCCGCGGAAAGTCCTCGACCTTCTTGCCTTTTGCCCACACCTCGTGCGTCTGGTAGTTCGCCACGAGCGTGGCTTCAGTGCCTTCGAAGAAACACCCGATGTGTCCCATGTGCTCGAAACCTGGCGGTGGCGTGGGTCGCAGGCTGAACACGAACATCAAATCCGGATAGTCGAGGACGGCTTCGAGTGTATCGGGCGTTTCCGTTGGATCGCTCAGGAACAGGCGCCCTCCGGCGTTTGACACGCTTTTCGGACCCTTCAGATCGAGGGCCCAGACGGGAAGATCTGCGATGTGGCACCAGAAATCGATGAACACGCCGCCCGAGTAATCCCAGAAGTAACGAAATGTGAAGTGTGAGCGGAACGGATCGTACGGACGTTTCGGCGCTGGGCCGAGCCAGAAGTCGTAGTCGAGCTCCGACGGACAGGCCGGAGGATTGGGCGTCTTTGTCGGCTCCGTGTTGCTCGTCTTCCAACACTGCACGCGTGTGATGCGACCGAGCTTTCCCGACCTCACGATCTCGACCGCCCGGCGATAGTTGGGAGAGTCGTTGTGAATATGGTTCCCCATCTGGCTGACGCGCCGGTGAGTCAACGAGGCGTCCGCCATGGCGCGGCCTTCGGCAACGCTGTAGCTCAAGGGCTTCTCGACGAACACGTCTTTGCCCGCTTCGAAGGCGCGCACCGTGGGAATCGCGTGCCAGTGGTCGGGCGTGACGACCGCAACGGCATCAATCTCGCGAAGCTCGAGCAATCGCCGGAAATCGGAAAAAGACGCTGGCTTGTATCCGCGCTGCTTTTCCACTTCAGCGATTGCCGCGTTCGCGTGGCTGCTGTCGACGTCGCAAATCGCTCCAATGCGAACGTCCTGGTGTTGCAGAAACTGACGAAGTCGGCCCGTGCCCATTCCGCCGACGCCGATCATGCCGAGCACGATCTGATCGCTTGGGGCCTGCTGCGAGCGCACCCGTGTGCCAAGAGCGGCGATCGTCAGCCCGGCCGCGGTCGTTTCGAGAAACCGTCTGCGGGTGATGAGCCGGGAACTGTCATCCATCGCGGGCATTCTACCGCCACCATGCGATCACCGTGCTGCCCGACGCGTTCGCAGAGGGATGCCATACCATGCACCTTCAGGAGGCGATGTGTGGTGGTATCAAGTCGATCGAAGCGCGTGATGCGGAGAGCCTCGGCGGCGGGCGGGTTTCTGTCGTTGGCCTGCGCGGTGGCCGTCCTGACGGTTTCGGCCGCCCCTGTGCAGGAGCGTACGTACCGGCAGAAGACGCGAACGTTTCACACCGCCGACGAGTTCGCACGGATGACGGCCGGAAAGATCAGGCTGCAGCGGCTGGCGGACCCCCGGCACCTCGATTCGATTCGCGCGGCCCTCGTTCCGCTTCCCTCTACGGCGATCACCGTGGTCGCCGCCGAATCGCCGTCGGTCGTCTGGATCGGCACTCCGCAAGGCGCGGTTCGCGCGAGCCGGAATTACCAGAGTCGTGAGCTCTTTGCCGGCCTCCGCTGGTTGCCGGACGACAACGTGACCGGCATCGGGTTCGAAGGGGAGGCGACCTGGCTCGAAACACCGAAAGGCTTCGCGCGAATCGAGTACGCGCCCATGACGCTCGACGAGAAGTCCCGCGCGTTCGTGAGCCGGATTCAGTCACGCCACAATCGCTGGGGGCTGACGGCCAGCTCGCACCTGCGCGTGCCAGGCGACCTGTCGACGAACCAGATGGTCTCGAGCGACAACGACGGCCTGTGGACCGCAATGTACGTCGCGGCGGAGTGTTTCCGCTACAAGGTCACGGGCGCCACCGATGCGCGGGAGCACGCGCGCACGGGCATGCAGGCCATCATGCGGCTCGAAGCGATCACCGGGATCTCCGGCTTCCCTGCCCGCTCGTTCATCAAGGTCGGCGCGGACGAGCAGCCGAAAGACGGCGAATGGCACGACGCGGCGGACAAGGCATGGCGATGGAAGGGAGACACGAGCTCGGATGAGATCGTCGGGCACTACTTCGTCTATCCGATCTACTCCGACCTCGTCGCCGACGATGAGGAGAAGGGGCGGCTCTCGGCGGTGATGGATCGGATCACGAACCACATCCTGGATCACAAGTATCAGCTCGTGGGCCCCGGCGGAAAGCGCACGCGCTGGGGCTGGTGGGGTCCGGATGCGATCTGGCAGGATCCGGACGAAACGGGGCTGCGGGCGCTGCACATCCTCTCGCACCTGCGCGTCGCGCTCCACCTCACCCGCAGCGCCGAGTACCGGGCGAAATATCAGCGGGCGTACGACGATCTCGTCAACACGCACAAGTATCACTGGCTCACGCGGAACCAGAAGATCATGGTGCCCGGGCACATCAATCATTCCGACGACGAGCTCGCGTTTCTGTCGTACTACCCGCTGCTCATGTACGAGACCGACGCGCGGCTCCTCGAGGTCTACCGTCAGAGCCTCGAGCGCAGCTGGCAGATCGAGCGGCCGGAGCGCAATCCGCTCTGGAACGTGATCTACGCGGCCGGCACCGGCGCACAGGAGTTCGATCGGACCGAATCGCTGCGCACACTCCAGGAGATCCCGATGGACACGATCGACTGGATCGTCAGGAACTCACACCGGCTCGATGTGCCGGTCGATCCGATGAGCGATCGATTCAGCCGCCGCCAGGCGCTCGTCGTCCTGCCCTACGACGAGCTGCCGATGAAGAAATGGAACGGCAATCCGTACGGTCTCGACGGCGGCAGCGGCGGCCGGAGCGAAGACGACGGCGCGTATTTCCTGCTCCCCTACTGGATGGGCCGGTATCACCGGTTGCTCGAGTGAACGACGCCAGATGCGCGCGTTCGACCCTCACGCCTGCTTCATCCTGATTCCGAGCGTCGCCCAGAAGATCCAGGACAACGTCGTAACGATTGCCACGGGGGTGGGAAACCAGAAGGCTGCCACGGCAAGGATGCCGTAAAACGCGAAGGCGAAATATGCGTGTCGCCGGTTGTCCCGCAGCGTCACCACGAATCGCTCGTCGGTCGCGAGCTGATTCGTAAGAGCCGTGCTGAGCAGGATCATCCACGCACACGCCTGGAGCACGAGCGCGCTGTTGTACAGCACGACCGCCGGCGCCGCGTGGTCGGTGCCCACGAACTCCCCCAGCAGCGCCGTGGGAAACGGGATGAACACGACCGTCAGCAGCAGGAACCCGTTGGCATAGATGAACGCTGCGGACGATCGGGGGATCAGTTTGAGCGTGGCGTGATGATTCACCCAGGTGATGAGGATGATGCCGAAGCTCAGAACGAACGCGAAGATCGGGAACTTCAGGTGGTCCAAGGCATGCCACAGATCCGAGGTGGTCGAAATCGTATTCGGAGCCGGCGGTTTGATTTCGATGATCAGGAGCGTCAGCGCGATGGCAAAGACGCCATCAGAGAATGCTTCCAGCCGGGTGTTGGCATTGGCTGACATCGAGCGACGCGGCGCCGCGTAGTCTATCAGCGTGGAAGGGGTGCCTCGCCCCTATAATCGCGTGGGGCCCGACGCTTCCTCTTCAGCCATGAGCATCAACTTCAACCGTCGTGAGTTTCTCGCTGCATCCGCGGGACTGTCTGCGATGGGAGGCGCGGGCTCGCCCGGATTCGCCGGGCCCGCGCAGTCGCCCGTCGCCCGCGACCAGTGGTTCTCTGGCGTCGCGGGCGGCCGCTCCGTCGTGCGCTCGACCGGCGCGATGGTGGCGTCGAGCCAGCCGCTCGCGTCGCTCACCGGCCTCGACATCCTCAAGCGCGGCGGCAACGCCGTGGACGCCGCGATCGCGATGGCCGCCGTCCTGAACGTCACCGAGCCGCACATGACGGGCATCGGCGGCGACGCGTTCGCGATGATCTACTCGTCGAAGACGAAGAAACTGGAGGCGTTGAACGCCAGCGGCCGCGCGCCGCGGGCGCTCACCGTCGATCATTTCGCGTCGCGGAAGATGGCGACGATGCCGATGACCGGGATGGAGCCGATCACCGTGCCCGGCGCCTTCGACGGCTGGGTCACGCTGCTCGAGAAGCACGGCACGATGAAACTTGCGGACCTGCTGGCGCCGGCCATCGGGTACGCGGAAGACGGGTTTCCGGTCGCGGAGAAAACCAGCGCGGACTGGGAACCGGAAGTCGCGAAGCTCAAGGCGACGGCGGCCGCGGCGTCGACGTTCCTCGTGAACGGCGGCGCCCCGCCGCCCGGCGCCATCTTCGCCCAGAAGAATCTCGCGCGCACGTTCCGGACGCTCGCGCAGCGGCGGCCGGGACGCGTTCTACCACGGCGACATCGCCCGCGCGATCGTCGACTACTGCCAGAAGAACGGCGGCTTCCTCTCGATGGAGGACTTCGCTGCGCAGAAATCGGATTGGGTCGAACCGATCTCGACCACCTACACGGGGCTACACGCTCTACGAGCTGCCGCCGAACAACCAGGGCCTGACGGCGCTCATGCTGCTCAACATCCTCGAGGGCATCGACCTGACGTCGATGCGCACCGATCCCGAGCGCTACTACCACACGCTGATCGAAGCGACGAAGATCGCGTTTGCCGACCGCAACCGCTACATCGCCGATCCCGCGTTCAGCCGAAGGTGCCGGTCCCGGAGCTGATCTCGAAGGACTACGCCGCCCGGCGCCGTGCGCTCATCGATCCCGCGAAGGCGATCGACCCGCCGTCGTACGGCGACATTCGCAGCGGCGCCGACACGACCTACTTCACGGTCGTCGACAAGGACCGCAAGGCCGTGTCGTTCATCAACAGCATCTTCAGCGCGTTCGGGTCCGGCGTCGTCGCGGGCGAGACGGGCATCATGCTGCACAACCGCGGCGTCGGGCTTCTCGCTCGAGCCCGGGCACCCGCAACCAGTTCGCGCCGGGCAAGCGGCCGTTCCACACGCTGATTCCGGCGATGGTGTTCAAGGACGGCAAGCTGCTGATGTCGTACGGCGTGATGGGCGGCGACATCCAGGCGCAGGGACACGTGCAGGTGCTGATCAATCTGGTGGATCGCGGCCTGAACCTGCAGCAGGCGCATCGACGCGCCGCGCGTGCGCTACATCAGCGGCAAGGGCGTGATGATGGAAGAGGCGCTGACCGACCCCGTCATCGACGGCCTCATCGCGCGCGGCCACGAGCGCGTCCTGCCGCCGCCGGCGTCCTGCACCGCACGTTCATGGGCGGCGGCCAGGCGATCATGATCGATCCGGTCACCGGCGCGCTGTCGGGCGCATCGGACATTCGCAAAGACGGCATGGCGCTGGGGTACAGACGTGAATCCGCTACTCGACGAGCTCAAGGCCGCGCTGGGGCCGGATGCGGTGCTGTGGCACCCCGAGGACCTGCACACCTACGAATCCGACGCCCTGACGACGTTTCGAGCCCGGCCGACGGCGGTCGTGCTGCCCTCTTCGACGTCGGACGTGCAAGCCGTCGTTCGCCTGTGCGCCCGAGACCGCATCCCGTTCGTCGCGCGCGGTTCCGGCACCGGCCTCAGTGGCGGAGCGCTGCCGGTCGTGGGCGGCATCGTGATTAGCCTCGCGCGCATGAATCGCATCCTCGAGGTGGACTTCGACAACGCGCGGGTCGTTGTCGAGCCAGGCGTGATCAACCTCGACGTGACGCGGCGGGTCGAATCCAGAGACTTCTTTTTCGCGCCCGATCCCTCGTCGCAGTCGGTGTGCAGCATCGGCGGCAACGTGGCCGAGAACTCGGGCGGGGCGCACTGCCTCAAGTACGGGTTCACGACGACGCACGTGCTGGGGCTCGAGGTGGTGCTGCCAGACGGCACGCTGGCGCATCTTGGGCGCGCGACGCTCGACGCGCCAGGATACGACCTGCCCGGCATCTTCGTCGGATCCGAAGGGACGCTGGGCGTCGCGACCAAAGTGATCCTGCGCATCGTGAAGCGCCCGGACGCCGTGCAAGTCCTGCTCGCGGCGTTCGATTCCACGGCGAGCGCGGGTGCGGCAGTGAGCGGCATCATCGCGGCCGGGATGCTGCCGGCCGCCATGGAGATGATGGACGAGCTTGCCATTGAAGCCGCCGAGGCGGCCGTGCACCCGAACTACCCGCGATGCGCGGCCCTGCTCATTGTCGAGCTCGACGGGCCGGTCGCGGAGGTGCAGGCGCTCGTGGCCGAGACCATCCAGATCTTCCGCCGGCACGGCGCCAGAGAAATCCGCGTCGCCGAATCCGCCGACGAGCGCGCGCTCGTCTGGAAGGGCCGGAAGTCGGCCTTCGCGGCGGTCGGGAGAATCTCGACGCACTACATCGTCCAGGACGGGGTGATTCCGCGGACTGCGCTGCCCGAGGTCCTGGCGGAAATCGACCGACTGAGCGCGGCCGCCGGCCTGCGGGTGGCGAACGTGTTTCACGCGGGCGACGGGAATTTGCATCCGCTGGTGCTGTTCGATGCGCGCGTGCCCGGACAGCACGAGGCCGCCGAAGCGCTGTCTACCCGCATTCTCGAGCTGTGCATCGCGCACGGGGGATCCATCACGGGCGAGCACGGCGTCGGCGAAGACAAGAAGTCGATGATGGGACAGATGTTCAGCGAGCCGGATCTCGAAACCATGCAGCGCGTCCGGTGCGCGTTCGATCCGCATCAGCTCGCGAATCCCACCAAGATCTTTCCTCGTCCCCGCTTGTGCGGCGACAGATCCGGTGTGTACGTGCCTCATCCGCTCGAGCAGCAAGGCGTCGCGGAGCGCTTCTGACGTGTCTCGATCGACCGAGATTGCCGTCGTGGTGCCCGAGACCGATGTGGGGTTGGCGTCCGCGCTTCGTGACGCGAACCACGCCGGCCTGAGCGTGATTCCGCGCGGCGCCGGCACGAAGGCCGACTGGGGCAATCCGCCCGCGCGGTGCGATCAAGTGCTGTCGACCGCGCGGCTCAGTCGCGTGATCGAGCATGCCTGGGCCGACCTCACCGTGAGCGTCGAAGCCGGCTGCACCATTCAGTCGCTGCAGGAGACGCTCTCGCGCCACGGTCAGCGCGTGGCCATGGATCCGCTGTGGCCCGAACGCGCGACCGTCGGCGGCGTGCTCTCGGCCAACGACTCCGGAGCCCTGCGCCTGCGCTACGGCGGACTGCGGGACTTGATCATCGGCGTCACCGTCGCGCTCGCTGACGGCACGCTGGCACGCGGCGGCGGCAAGGTCGTCAAGAACGTCGCCGGCTATGATTTGCCAAAACTCCTGACGGGTGCGTTCGGTACACTCGGGGTCATCACGTCGGCGACGTTCCGGGTGCACCCACAGTCGCCCGTCGCGCGCACGCTGACGTTCGACGCGGCCCCGCACCATGTCATGGCCGCGGTTCGTGATTCGTCGCTCGTGCCTTCGGCGCTCCAGGGTCGGGTGAGCTCCAGTCGTTCTTCGCAGGTCGACGTGCTGTTCGAGGGGACCGAAGCCGGCGTCGACGCGCAGATTCGCCGCGTGCGCGAGCTTGCGGGATCGCCGGGTAAGGAGAGCGCCAGGGAAGTATGGCGGGCACGCGAACAGCTCTGGCCAGCGGCAACAGACGCCGGCGTCGTCAAACTCAGCGTGCTGCCTGCGGAGATCGCGTCCGCGCTCTCGACCGTCGAGGCTGCGGCAAGGGCGCAAGGTCTCGTCTGGGATGCGGTGTTCTATGGCACAGGCATTGGTTGGGTCGGCCTGCAGGGTCCCGCGCGCGCGGTCGTCAGTGTGATCGTGCAGATCAGGACAGCTGTCGAGCAGCAACACGGTTCGGCCGTATGTGTTCGGTCCCCGCAGGCAGACGGCCGAATCGACGCGTGGGGCGACGCCGGCGACGCGCTGCCGATCATGAAAGCCATCAAGGAGCGATTCGATCCGAAGATGACGCTCAATCCCGGACGCTTTGTGGGTGGGATTTAGAATGATCGCGCCCGCCTTCGATTCGCACCACCCGCCGCCGACCGACATCATCGACAAGTGTGTGCACTGCGGGTTCTGCCTGACGAGCTGTCCGACCTACGTCCTGTGGGGCAAGGAGATGGACTCGCCGCGTGGCCGGATCGATCTGATGAAAGCGGCCGGCACGGGAGAGGCCGCGATGACGGCGGTGTGGGTGCATCATTTCGACACGTGTCTCGGGTGCATGGCCTGCACCACCGCATGTCCGTCCGGCGTCGATTACGGAAAACTGATCGAGGCAACGCGCGCGCAAATCGAGCGGCGGTACAAGCGCCCGTCTCTCGACAAGCTGTATCGGCGGTTGCTGTTTGGTGTCCTCACCAGCCCCAGTCGATTGCGCCTGCTGCGCGGTCTGCTCTTGGTGTATCAACGCAGCGGCGTGCAGGCGCTGATCCGGCGTGTCGGCGCGATGAACATACTTCCTCGACGACTGCAGGCACTTGACGCGCTGACGCCCACGTTGGCGCCGCGCGAATCCGTCCCGCCTGTCACCCCCGCGGCGGGAGAGCGGGAGCGGCGCGTCGGCCTGGTCACGGGATGCGTCCAGAGCGTATTCCTGTCTCCCATCAACGCGGCGACCGCCCGCTTGCTGGCTGCGGAGGGCTGTGAGGTGGTCGCGCCCGCTGGACAGCCGTGCTGCGGCGCGCTGCTGATGCACGCCGGGGAGGAATCCCGCGCGCTCGCCTGTGCGCGACGGATGATCGAGACGTTTGAGACGGCGAACGTCGAGACGATCGTCTCGAACGCCGGCGGCTGCGGCTCGAATCTCAAGGAGTACGGGTACCAACTTCGTGACGACCCGGCATATGCCGAGCGGGCGGCGCGCTTTTCTGCGACGTGCCGCGACGTGGCCGAGCTGCTCGCGGAGATTCGACCGAAGGGCGCGCGGCATTCGTTGCCGTTGCGTGTGGCGTACCACGAGTCGTGTCACCTCCAGCATGCGCAAGGCGTCCGGACCCAGCCGCGTCACCTCTTGTCGCAGATTCCAGGTGTCCAGCTCCTGGAGATCCCGGAAGGTGCCATTTGCTGCGGCTCGGCCGGCATCTACAATCTCGTCCAGCCGTCCACGGCCGCCGACCTTGGTCGACGAAAGGCCGAGCTCATTGCGGCGCTTCGTCCGGACGTCGTGGCCACCGGCAACCCTGGGTGCGTGCTGCAGATCCAGTCTGCGCTCGCGGCGATGGGCGAGCGAATCCCCGTCATGCACACGATCCAATTGCTGGACGCCTCGATGCGGGCCAGGTCATGAAGGGTCTGGTCGGCGGTTCGAGTGTGCTTCTTCTGGCAGCGGTCCTCTCCGGGCAGTCTCGCAATGTCAGCGCGGCGTGTGAGAAGCTGGCGACGCTGGTGATGCCGGCCGGGACGATCACGCAGGCGCAGCCGATTCAAGCCGGAGAATTTACGCCACCGAACGCGGCCGACCGTTCGGCGTTTCGCACGCTGCCCGCGTTTTGTCGCGTGGCGGCGACGTTGAAGCCGTCGAGCGATTCGGATGTGACGATCGAAGTCTGGATGCCCACAGCAGGCTGGAACGGCAAATTCCAGGCCGTCGGCAACGGCGCCTTCAACGGCTCTATCAACTATGCCGCCATGCGGACGGCGCTGGCGCGCGGGTATGCCACCAGTTCCACGGACACCGGGCACACCGGCGAGGGCGCGCGCTGGGCCCTCGGACACCCGGAGAAGGTCGTCGACTTTGGATGGCGCGCGATCCATGAGATGACGATGGCCTCCAAGCGGATCATCTCGAGCTACTACGATCGCGGTCCCACGTTTTCGTATTGGAATGGCTGCTCCGCCGGCGGACGCCAGGGGATGAAAGCCGCGCAGCGCTTCCCGGAGGATTTTGACGGCATCATCGCGGGCGCGCCGGGCTTGGATTGGACCTCACGGGCGGCACAGGCGGTGCGCGTCGCGAAAGCGCTGGAGTCCAACGAGGCCGCTCGGCTGTCGCAAGCGCATCGTCAACTCCTGCATGCTGCGGTGGTCGGCGCGTGCGACGCCCTGGACGGCGTGAAGGATGGGCTCATCGAAAACCCGCAGCGCTGTACGTTCGATCCCGGAGTCCTTGAATGCAAGGACCCCATCGAGACGGCGTGCCTGACCAAGGCACAGGTAGAGACGGCACGGTTGATTTACTCGAGCCCCACCAATCCGAAGACTGGACGAGCGATTGCCGGTCTCGCGCCAGGCAGCGAGCTGGGATGGACCGACCTGGGATGGACCGCCTCGGCTCGCGCGACCGGCCTGGATCAGTTCCGGTTCATCGTATTCGGCGACCCGAACTGGACGGTGCAGCGGTTCAATTTCGATTCCGACATCGTCCGCGCCGAGGAAACGGATCGCGACACGATTAACGCACTCGATCCGAATCTGAAGCCGTTCTTCGATCGCGGCGGCAAGTTGATTCAATACCACGGGTGGAACGATCCGCAGATTTCGCCCTTGAATAGCACGCAGTATTACTCACGCGTGCTCGAGGCGATCGCCAGTGCGGATCGTGTCCGCGGTTCGCACCGGTTGTTCATGGCGCCCGGCATGGGGCACTGCGGTGGCGGGAACGGACCCAATACATTCGACATGGTGCGCGCGCTGGAGCAGTGGGTCGAGCACGGCCAGGCGCCGGATCAAATTCTGGCGTCCCATTCGACCAAGGGTGCCGTCGACAGGACGCGGCCACTCTGTCCGTATCCACAGGTTGCTGTCTACAAGGGGTCAGGAAGCACGGACGAGGCAGTCAACTTCGTATGCAGGACGCCGTAACACGAAATCGGCGAGCTCGACAGGCTTGTCGGAGCCGCTTGAACCGCGACGTTGCGCGAGATGGGACGAAACGGGCTGCGATCAGCGCGACGCCTTCGCGCGTGATGCTGCGGTCCCTGCTTTGCGAGGTCGACCACCAAGGCGGCCGTTGACGCGCGAGGCACGCGCCTTCGTTGCGCTCCGACGCGCGCCCACCAAGGCCGCGACGCCAACGATGTCCACCGTATAGCGAGCGCCTCGTTGATGGGAATCGCCCCGCTTACGATCCGATCGGCGAGCGTCGGGCCTTCGACCAGCTCCATCACCAGGGCGTGTACGCCGTCGGCGTCTTCGAACCCGTGGATCTGCGCGATGTGCGGATGATTGAGCGACGCGAGCACCCGCGCTTCTCGCCGGAAGCGGGCGAGGCGGTCGGGATCGCTGGCGACGCCGGGCAGCAGGACTTTGATCGCGACCTGGCGATTGAGCGTCGTGTCGCGGGCCTGGTAGACCTCGCCCATGCCGCCCGCGCCGATTCGCGACGCGATCTCATACGGGCCGATGCGCTGCCCCTCGAGGTTCCTTGTCGCCCTGGGGTCGTCGCCCAGCACCACCGCTGGCGCCTCAAGAAAGCTCTTCGCGCGCTCGTCCGACGACAAGAGCGATTCCACTTCGTGGCGCAGCGCCTCGTTGCCGTCGCAGGCCGCCGCGAGGTACGCGGGGCGCTCGTCCTTTGGCAGCGCCCGCGCGCCCGCGAACGCGTCTTTGAGGCGCGGCCAGTCGTCAGGAGGGAGGGTCACTTGCTGTGGATTCTACTCCCGGCGCGGTGAGAACCTCTCGGAGCCGCGGAACGTGACGCGGCGATTCAAAGCGCTGAGGCAGCGATCGGGACCAAGAGAAACAAGATATTCTTCGTCCGGCTCAAGATGCGCAACCTGACGGGACGCCCGAGCTCGCGGGAGGCGCCATGAGGCTGTCACCAGGTTCGCACCTCGGCCCCTACGAGATCGTCGGTCCTCTTGGGGCCGGCGGCATGGGCGAGGTGTATCGAGCGCGCGACACCAAGCTTGGCCGCGAGGTCGCCCTCAAAGTGCTGCCGGCCCTGTTCACGGCCGACGCCGACCGGTTGGTCCGATTCCAGCGTGAGGCCCAGGTCCTCGCGTCCCTGAACCATCCCAACATCGGCGCCATTCATGGCCTCGAAGAATCGGTCCCGGTGCCAGCGGCGTCCCAAGGCTTCCGGGATCCTGCCCCGGGCTCGGAGGTCGTCCGGGCGCTGGTGCTGGAACTCGTCGAAGGACCGACGCTGGCCGATCGGATTGCCCACGGTCCCCTGCTTCTCGACGAAGCGCTCCCCATCGCGCGAGAGATTGCCGAGGCGCTGCAGGCGGCGCACGAACGGGGCATCGTCCATCGGGACCTGAAACCCGCGAACATCAAGCTGCGCCCCGACGGCGTCGTGAAGGTGCTCGACTTCGGGTTGGCCAAGGCCGCGGTCGACGACGGGAGCGCCGACGCGAGCGACTCGCCGACAATCACGGCGCTGGGGACGCGAGCCGGCATGATTATCGGCACGGCCGCCTACATGAGTCCCGAGCAGGCGCGCGGCCGCCCGATCGACAAGCGCACGGATATCTGGGCGTTTGGCTGCGTGTTCTACGAGATGCTGACCGGCAAGCGGGTGTTCGAACGGGACACGATCTCAGACACGCTCGCGGCGGTCCTGTCGAGTGACCCGGATTGGACGACGATCGGCACCCAGGTGCCTCCGTCCATTCGTCTGGTCATTGAGCAGTGTCTCGAGAAAGATCGCAAGCGCAGGATCTCCGACATCTCGACGCCGCTGTTCGTGATGAGCGAACCGCGAATGGCTGTGGCGGCCTCAGGCCCGGTCGCGGCGGTCCAGCCCCCGCGGCGATCGAGACTTTGGCCACTCGTCGCCATCGGCGCCACGGCAGTCGTCGCGGTCCTCGGCGCGGCGGCCTGGTTCCAGACGCGCCCGACTCCCAGCCGGGTCACGCGCTTCGCCATCGCGCCGGTTGGAGCGTCGGCCGTGCACGTCGCAACGGGTGGGGATGTGGCCATCTCTCCCGATGGCGGGCAGATCGTCTACCGCGGCATCGGTCGGTTGTTTCGGCGAGCCATGACCGACCTCGAGCCGGTCCCCCTCACAACCTGGGATTTTCCAGCATCACCCTTTTTCTCAGCCGATGGGCAGTGGGTCGGGTTCGTCGCGCAATTCCAACTGAAGAAGGTCCCGATCACGGGCGGATCGGCCTTGACGTTGTTGAATTTCGGCGCGCGAAACTTCATGGGCGCCACGTGGGGCGAGAACGGCACGATCGTCTTTGCCACGGCTGAACCATCCACGGGCCTCGAGCGGATCCCTGACGCGGGTGGGCCGTCAACCGTGTTGACGCGCCCGGACCGTGAACGGGGTGAAACCGATCATCTCTGGCCCGAGTTTCTGCCGGGCGGGCAGGCGGTCCTCTTCACGATTACCGGCCAGGGCGGCATCGACAACGCCCACCTGGCCGTGCTCGACCTGAAGACGGGCACCTACAAACGCCTCCTCCAAGGGGGCAGCCGGTCCCGCTACGTGCGCAGCGGTCACATCGTCTACGGCGCCGCCGGCACGCTGCGGGCGGTCGCCTTCGATCTCGACCGCCTCGAAACCATCGGTACGCCCGTTCCGGTGCTGCCGCAGCTCGTGACCACGGCGTCAGGGGGCGCCGATTTCGACGTCTCGGCGGATGGCACGCTCGCCTACGTGCCGACTGGGCTCGTGTCGTTGACTCGAACCCTCGTCTGGGTCGATCGGCAGGGCCAGTCAGAACCGCTCAAGACGTCCCCGCGCAACTATCAGTACCTTCGGCTCTCCCCCGATGGCACTCGCGTCGCCCTCGACATCCGCGATCAGGAGAACGATATCTGGTTCTGGGAACTCGCGGGCCGGAAGCTGACACGACTGACGTTCGATCCGACGCAGGATCGCTTTCCCGTCTGGAGGTCGAACGACCAGGTTTTGTTCATGGCCGATCGTACCGGTACGCCGACTCTGTTCTCGCAGGCCAGCGACGGCACCGGCGTCGCCGAGCCGTTGACCACGAGCGCGGAGGTCAACGCGACACCGATGAGCGTCTCACCAGATGGTGCGTGGGCGGTGCTCCGGACCGGTGTACCCCAGGCATTCGATCTCAGCCTGCTGGCGCTCTCCAAGGACCATCGCATGCAGCCGCTGCTGCACGCGCCATCGGTCAGCGAGCAGAATGGCGAGATCTCCCCGGACGGCCGGTGGCTCGCGTACCAGTCAAACGAGGGGCAGGCGGGCAGGGTGGAGATCTACGTGCGGCCGTTTCCCAACGTCGACCGTGGCCGGTGGCAGGTTTCGACGGAGGGGGGCACTCAGCCGCTGTGGTCTCGCGGCGGCGGGGAGCTTTTCTTCTTGTCGCCCACCGGCGCCGTCATGGCGGTCCGATTCGCACCCGGACCTCGTTGGACGGCCACCGCCCCGACGAAGCTGTTCGATGGCGGACCGTACTCATTCGGCGCAGGAGAAGCATTTGGCCGATCGTACGATTACGACAGTACCAGCCGGCGTTTCCTGATGATTCAGACGCTCGACTCACCTGAGACATCCGCGGCACTCAGCGTCGTCGTCGTCCAGAACTGGTTCGACGAACTGAAACGACTCGTACCGACGACACGCTGACCGGCACGTCGATCCGGGAGAACACTTCCTCGAAATCTCTCCCGTCGGCGGCGAGCGCCACCAGGCAGATCGCGATTGCGACCAAGGCGCCGGCGCGGATGACCATCGTTCTCCAAGAGCAGCCGACAGGCGAGTTCAACGCAGGTGCCTGCCGCCCGAAGGGGCCGTCTCGAAACTGGCGTTTAATCAGGTGTGGCTCAGCGGAATTCGCTGTGCCGCAGTTGACGGACTCCGCGGATCCACGGGCAATGTCGTGTTGTGGAACTTCTGCACAAAATCACCCCGAGCTCAGGGAACTCGAGCGCCGGTCATGTCGAAGAACTCGACGGAGTACCCGTCGTCCGGCACGCCCGGCACAACGTGACGATCGACGATGGTCCCAACATTCCCGGCGCGCAGGCCGCGTTCAGGGACGTCGCGGGTGAGGATCACGTCGCTATACGTCTCGAAGGCCATCCCACCTACCTCGGGTACTTGGTAGTGAATCGGGGCACGTGTGTGAATTGGTGCGCCCGGCCCGATTTGAACGGGCGACCCCCGCCTTAGGAGGGCGGTGCTCTATCCATCTGAGCTACGGGCGCACTCTCAATCAGTATGCAAGTACCGCGTCGACGTTCTCGCCCGGCAGCTTCTCGCGCCCGTCCAGCGCGAGCAGCTCGATCAGGAACTGCACGCCGACGACCTCGGCGCCGAGGCCGCGGACGAGGCCGACCGTCGCCGCCGCCGTGCCGCCGGTCGCGAGCAGGTCGTCGACGATCAGCACGCGCTGGCCCTTGCGCCGCGGCGTCCTCGTGAATCTCGAGCGAGTCGGTGCCGTACTCGAGCGCGTACGACGCGCGCCGCGTCTTCGACGGCAGCTTGCCCAGCTTGCGCACCGGCGCGAAGCCGGCCTTCAGCCGATCGGCGATCGCCGAGCCGAAGATGAACCCGCGGCTCTCGATGCCGACGACGACGTCGATGCCCGCGGCTCGCGTGCGGCGCAGCCATCGCGTCCACGGCCATGCTGAAACCCGTCGCGATCCTTCAGCAGCGTCGTCACGTCGTAGAACAGAATTCCGGGCTTCGGAAAATCCGGCACGTGCCGGATCCGCTTCTTCAAGCCTGCGTCCATCAGCTCCTCGTTCATGTCACGACCTGCACGATGAAACCCGCCCGTGCGCCGCCGACGGCACGTCGTCCATCGACCTCGACGTCGCTCGACGCGCGCGGCCGGCGGCCGCGGCGAATCTGCCGCTCGAACCGCTCGACGGCTTCGCGGTCGCCCTCGACCTGCGCCTCGACGCGTCCGTCTGGCGAGATTGCTGCACCCACCCGCGACAGGCCCTCGACGGCGGCAGCCTCCTGCGCGAAGAAGCGGAAGCCCGACGCCCTGCACGCGGCCGCTCACCGGAAGCGCCGGGCGATGAGCATCGCGGCAGTATAGCCGGTCTACTTCACGACGATCGCCCCCAGCGCCCGCCTTCGTCGCCACCGCGTTGAACGCCGCGACGTCGGTCTTGCAGCGCCGTCCGCGGCGCGCCGCAGTCTGAGTCGGCCTGGGCTTCAGATCCTTGTAGCGCTCGAGCACCGGCGTGCCGAGCCGGCGCTCGGGACCGACGATCGCCGCCGTAGAGCGACGATGAGCTGGTTGTCCAGGCGGCCCGGGAAGTTCAGCGCGTCCTGGCCGCCTTCGCCCTGCATCTGCGTCATGTCGCCTTCGACGGCTTCGAGCGTCGACGTGAGCGTCTTCGCCGCCGCGGCCACTGGCGACGCCGTGCCGGTCTTTGTCGCGATGGTCGCGCGCCTGCTGCTTGCACGTCGCGGATGCGCGCGAGGTCGTCGTAGAGCTCGCTTGATCATGCCGCCGACTTCGTTCGCCAGCCGGAGCTGCTCGGCGCCTTCGGCTTCGGTCATCACCGGCGGATTGCCGCGGGTCGGTGCGCGAGCCGGAACGTCTGCGTCTCGGACCAGCTGCCGGAGCTGACCTTCACGGTGTACGTGCCCGGCGGCACCTTCGGTCCCTGCGCGGCCCGCCGCCGCCGCCCCACATCACGATGCCCGGCGGCACCGTGTACGGGCGTCGGGAGGCGCAGGTTCGTCCAGGTCGCGCGGTTCATGCCCTGCACGGCCGTCGCGGTTCCGGGCGTGCCCGGCTGGATCCGCCGCGCCCACGCTGTCCGCCTCCGCCTTCAGCGGGCGGCTCCGTCGGCATCGCGGCGCCGCCGCCACCTGCCGCGGCAGCCCACCGCCGGCGGCTGCGCCGCCGCTCCCCGTCCGCCACCGCCGCCGCCGCGCCCGCCGCCCCCTCGGCCGCCGCCCGCCAGCGGCCGGCGCGGGCGCCGTTGCGCCCGGCTGCGCCGTGACCGTCATATACACGGTGCCCTTCGCGTCCGTCACTTCGACCGTCACCGGCGCGGTCGGCGTCTCGCGGAACCAGTAGTAGAACGTCGGGCAGACGTGCCGCCCTGCCGGTGCGATACGCCGTCCTCCGGCTTGAAGAGCATCGCCGCGGGCGCTGTCGCGCGCCGGCGCCGCAGCGCAGCGCGGCACCGAGAGGTTGTCGAGAATGTAGAACCCGCGTCCCTGCGTCGTCAGGATCAGATCGTCGCGGTAGATCTTGATGTCCGTGACCGGCGTCGTCGGCAGGTTCAGCTGCATCGACTGCCAGTCGCGCGCCGTCGTTGAACGAGACGTAGAGCCCGAACTCCGTGCCGGCGTAGAGCAATCCCTTGCGCGCCGGGTCCTCGCGGACGACGCGCGATGAAGTGCCTGGCCGGAATGCCGTTCTTCCCGTCGGCGATGCGGCGCCACGTCTTGCCGTAGTCGTTCGTCTGGTAGATGTACGGCGTGAAGTCGCCCTGCCGGTAGCGATACATCGCGACGTCGCGCGCGGCCGGGATCGTGCGCCGACGGATCGATCGAGTTGATGCAGCCTTCCGGCCAGTCCGTCGGCGTGACGTTCTGCCACGTTCTTGCCGTTGTCGCGCGAGACGTGCACCAGCCCGTCGTCGCTGCCGGCCCAGAGCAGGCCGGGCGTCGTCGGCGACTCCTCGAGCGCGAAGATCGGTGCCGTAGACCTCGACGCCGGTGTTGTCGCGCGTGATGCCCTCGCCGCCCGAGTACTGCTGCCGCTTCTTGTCGTTGCGCGTGAGGTCCGGGCTGATCGACCTCCCAGTCGAGGCCGTCGTTCGTCGTGCGGTGCACGTGCTGCGACGTCGTGTAGACGACGTCCGGGTTGTGCGGCGAGATGCGGATCGGCGAGTTCCACTGGAAGCGGTACTTCATGTCCGCCGCGCGCTGGCCGGTCTGCATGTCGGCGTAGACGCGTGATGTTCTCGCTGCGGTTGAACTTGCGATCGGTGCGCGAGAGCGTGCCGCCGTAGTTGCCGGCGTAGACGATGTTGAAGTCGCGCGGATCGACGGCGATGTGTCCGCTCTCGCCGCCGCCGACGGCGTACGGTCGCCTCGTTGCCCTGGCTCGGCACGGCGATCGTGCTGTTGTCCTGCTGCGCGCCGTACACCCAGTACGGCCACGCGCGTGTCGACGGTCAGCCGGTAGATCTCCGACGTCGGCTGGTTGTTCTGCCCGCGTCCACGGCGAGCCGTTCACGCGTCACCGTGCCGCCGCCGTCGTTGCCGTCGACGATCGCCTTGTTGTTCTTCGGGTTGATCCACATGTCGTGATGGTCGCTGTGCGACTGGACGGCGTTGCCGCTGAACGTCTTGCCGCCGTCGGTGGACTTGAACGCGCCGACGTTCAGCCCGTAGACCGTGTCCACGTCGACCGGATCGGCGAAGATGTGCGTGTAGTACCACGCGCGCTGCTGCAGGTTGCGGCCCGTGTACGTCCGCGTCCAGCGTCGTGCCGCCGTCATCCGATCGGAACGATGCCGCCCTGCGTCGTCGTCGGCTTCGATCTGCGCGTAGACGCGCTGCGGGTTGGCCGCCGGAAATCGAGACGCCGACCTTGCCGATGCGGCCCGGTCGGCAGTCCGCTGCTGCAGACGCTGTCCACGTCGTCGCCGCCGTCGGTCGTCCGGATCAGGCCGCCTTCGGTGCTGCCCGGACTCGATCGTCCACGGCTTGCGCTCGACGGTCCACATGCCGGCGATGAGCGATGTCCGGATTCTTCGCGTCCATCGTCAGATCGACGGCGCCGGTGCGATCGCTCACGCGTGAACGACGTTCTCCCAGGTCTTGCCGCCGTCGCGCGAGCGATAGACGCCGCGCTCCTTGCTCGGCGCGAAGAGATTGCCGAGGACCGCGACGTAGACCAGATCCGGGTTGGTCGGGTGAATCTTGATGCGGCCGATCGTGCCGGCGTTGCGCAGACCGATGTGCTGCCACGTCTTGCCGGCGTCGGTGGACTTGTACATGCCGACGCCGGGCGAGATGTTGCCGCGCGGGCAGGCCGATCCGGTGCCGACGTAGATCACGTTCGGATTGGACTCGGCGACGGCGATCGCGCCGATCGATCCGGCCTCGAAGAAGCCGTCGGAGATGTTCGTCCAGGTCGTCGCCGGCGTCGGTCGTGCGCCACACGCCGCCGCCGGTGCTGCCCATGTAGTAGAGCTGCTGGTTGGACGGCACGCCGGCGACCGCCGTGACGCGGCCGCCGCGGCTGAACACGCTCAGGTGACGGAACGAGATGCTCTGAAGGAGCGCCGTGTCAACAGCGCCTGCCGGCTGTGCGGCCGCCTGGAAATCCGCGCGCGCCGGTGCTTGCGGTTGCAGCAGGACCGCTGCGGCAATCGCGACGGCAAGCGTAAGCCGTCCCGCCTGAATCTTCCATCCTGACCTCATAGCTTGCCTCCGGCTGAGAACCTGTCCTAGGGGACGGGGCTCATACTATGCAAAACTCCTGCAACATAGCCACCTGGGTTGCAGGAGTTTTGCACATTATGAGCCCCGTCCCCGTATCGCTCGTCGTCGTCCTCACGCTCCTGGTCTCTTTTCAGGCGCCGCCGCCCTTCTTTCCAGATGGCCGCGTGTTCACCCACCGCGAGCAGGCGCCGATCGTGCGTGAGCGCATCATCAAGCGCTTCGACACGGTGCTGCCGGCGCTCATGCGGCGCGAGGGCATCGACATGTGGATCATCGTCTCGCGCGAGTACAACGACGACCCCGTGTTCGCGTCGATGGCGCCGCTCACGACGTTCTCGTCGCGGCGCCGGACGATTCTCGTCTTCTCCGACGTCGGTGCGAAGGGCGTCGAACGGCTGTCGATCGGCCGGTTCGACTACGACCGCCTGTTCACGCTCGTGGCGACGCCGAACGACGGGCAATGGGACGGACTCAGAAAGCTCGTCGAGACGCGCGATCCGAAAGCGATCGGGATCAACACCTCGGAGGCGTGGAATCACGCTGACGGGCTGACCGCGAACGAGAAGGACAATCTCCTGCGCACGCTCGGACCGAAGTACGCGGCGCGGGTGAAGAGCGCGGAGATGCTCGCGGTCGGCTGGCTCGAGGTGAAGCTGACCGAAGAGACCTTCATCTACCGGCACGTGATGAGGGTGGCGCACCAGGTGATCCGCGAGGCGTTCTCGAACAAGGTGATCACACCCGGCAAGACGACGACCGAGGACGTCGTGTGGTGGATGCGGCAGCGCGTCGCCGAGATGGGGCTCGGATCGTGGTTCCACCCCTCTGTCAGCATCCAGCGGCAGGGCGGTCAGGTTGCCGCCTCCGCCGCGATTCAGCCGGGCGATCTGCTGCACACCGACTTCGGTATCGTCTATCTCGGCTACTCGACCGACACGCAGCACCACGCGTACGTCCTCAAGCCGGGCGAAACCGACGCGCCCGCCGGTCTACGCGCCGGCCTCGCCGCCGCAAATCGGCTGCAGGACCTGACGATGCTGCACGCGAAGGTCGGCGCGACCGGGAACGCCGCGCTCAAGGCCGCGCTCGATCAGGCGCGCAGCGAGGGACTGCGCCCCTCCATCTACTGCCATCCGGTCGGCTACCACGGCCACGCGGCGGGTCCGCCGATCGGGATGACCGACTATCAGACGGGCGTGCCGGTCCGCGGCGACTACATCTTCCGGCCCGACACCTGGCACTCGATCGAGCTCAACGTCACTCATCCGGTCCCGGAATGGGGCGGCCAGGCCGTCCGCTTCGCGCTCGAAGAGGACGCGGCGCTGCTCTCGACCGGCTGGGACTGGATTGACGGACGGCAGACGACGTTCTACTTGATCAAGTAGGACGTCGAGTGCCGCCAATCGCGAAGCCGACGACGAAGACGACGACGGCGCCGATGACGTTGTGCCAGAGGAACGCGATGTCCGGCCGCGCGAAGGCGACGTAGGCGACGGTTGACATTCCTGCCAGCAGGCCGAGTGACGCGCCGGTGCCGGTGGCCCGGCGTGTCAGCACGGCCAGCATGAAGACCCCCAGGATCGATCCGTAGAAGAACGATCCGTACCGGTTCACCACCTCGATGAGCGATCCGAGGTCGCTGGCATAGATGGCGACGACGCCGGCGAAGAGACCCCAGAATGCCGTCGCCGCTTTCGCGGCCAGCAGGTAGTGCGTATCGGCGGCGCCCGCGCGAATGTAGCGGCGGTAGAAGTCCATCACGCTGACGCTCGCGAGCGCGTTGAGCTCGGCGGCGATGGTGTCGGTCGCGGCCGTGATGATCGCGACGATCCACAGCCCGATCAGTCCGATCGGCAGCGCGGTCGTGATGAACGTCGGAAACACGTAATTCACGTCGTCGTAGCTGGCGTCGCGCGTGGCCTGTCGCACGAGGCCGGTGGCGCGCCGGCGAACGTCCTTGAGGCGCGCGTCTTCCGCTCGAAACGCGTCGGCCCGCGCTTCGGCGTCCGGCGTGCCGTCGCTCGCCGCCAGGCTCAGCGCCGCCTGTCGACGCGACTCGAACGCTTCGCCGAACTGCTGTTCGAGCTGCTGATACTCGCCGGCCTGTGCGCTCGCGCGGACGTCCGCGTCGTGGACGTCGTTGAACAGCATCGGGGGACGGTGAAACGTGTAGAAGACGAACGTGAGGATGCCGACGAAGAGCACGAGCGCCTGCAGCGGAATCTTCCAGTAGGCGCTCATGAGCAGCGACGACCGGCCTTCATTCACCGACTTCGCGGTGAGATAGCGCTGGACCTGGCTCTGATCGCACCCGAAGTACGACAGCATCAGGAAGAGGCCGCCGACGAGCCCCGCCCAGAGCGTGTAGCGCTCGGTCAGCGTGGTGCGCGGGTCGATGACGGTGAGCCGGCCCGTCTCGCCCGCAATCCGCAGCGCGTCGCCGACGCTCACGCCGGCCGGCAGTTGCGACAGGAGGAACACGACCGCCGCGACGAGGACGAACACCGTGAGGGCCATGACCTTCACGTCGGTCCACGTCACGGCCTGGACGCCGCCGAGCATCGTGTAGATGACGGCCGGCACGAGAATCATGAACACGGTCAGCGTCACGTCCCAGCCGAAGACCACCGACAGCACGACGGCCGGCGCGGCGACCACGGCGCCACAGGCCATGGCGCGTGAAATCAGGAACAGCACGCTCGTCAGCGCGCGTGTCTTCGTGTCGAACCGGCGCTCGAGGTACTCGGTACGCGGTGTAGACGCGCGCGCGATGGAAGAACGGCACGGCGTAGATCGACAGCAGGATCATCGCGATCGGCAGGCCGTAGTAGAACTGGATGAAGCGCATCCCGTCGTTGTAGCCCTGCCCCGTCGTGCCGACGAGCGTGATGGCGCTCAGCTGCGTCGCCATGACCGACAGGCCGACGGCCCACCACGGCAGGCTGCGGTTTGCGAGGAAGTACGACTCAGTGGTCCGTTCGAGACGCGTCCGCTTGACGCCGTCCCAGACGAGCCAGCTGATGTATGCGACGACGATCGCCCAATCGACGGGGTGCACCGGGTTTCGAGTGGATGACGGCGGTCGCCCTACTTCTCAGGCGTGCGCAGTTTCGCCTTGAACGTGAGGTCGTACTGCACCGTCGCGCCGCCGGATGACGTGAGCTTCTGCAGTGGCAGCCGCACGGTGCCGGCGATCGTCCCGGCCTCGGACTTGACGAGCGTCAGCCGCTCGGTGCCCGCGTGAGACGTGTACCCGGAGACGGTCGAGAAGGCTTTGGAATAGAGCGTGGACGCCATGCCGGCCGCCGCGGGTGTGCCGGATCTCGCTTCGGCGATCGCGAGCGGCCGCAGGTAGACATCGACCGCGGTCAACTGCCCGCCGAGCGCCATCGCGCCGAGCCTGGCACGGTTGGCGATGCCTCGACCGGCGACGAGGTCTTTCAGCACGTCATCAGGTAACGGCGCGCTCGTGAAGAACAGCAATGTGCCGTCGTCCTGGCCCGTCGGCGTGCGCGTCGCGAACGCGTAGACATTCGTCATGGGCACACTCACGCCGTCGATGGCGACACTGCCCGTGACATCGCCGCGCGCCGGCGAGGCCGGACCGCGCTGTTGGGCCACAACGATGGTGGCGGCAGCCGCGAGCAGGACCGCGAGGGAGCTCACGCGCGGAGCATATCGCACGGCTGTGGGATTGCGGCGCGTTTCTTCAGCGCGGAGCTGCCGCCGGTGCCACCGTCGGTGTCGTCATCATCTGACTGTGTCCCGCGAGACCTGATGCTCCCGCGACCGCGTCCCCGCTGCCGAGGTTTCCGGACACGTTCTCCGGCGTAAATGTCGGCGCGAGCGCCGGCCCGATCGCCTGCAGCCGTCCAAGCACGCTGTCCATTCCGGTACCGCCCGATCCGGCGGCCGGCTGCGCCGGCAGCACTTCGAGTGAGTCCTTGCCCACGCTGAACTTGCCGATCGCATGGAACAGGAGCAGGACGGTGAGGACGACGACGGTGGAGACCGTCACGCTCCAGTCTTTTCCGGTATTCAGCAAGGGGATGGCCCCGGGATTGATGAGCGGCGCGATGAGCGTGAAGCCGAGCATCACGAGGAGCGCTCCCCCCGTGAACTTGCGTCCCACGCCGCGTCCTTCGCCGAACCAGTAGTCGAGCCATCCTGCCGCAGTTTGCCGGAGCGGACTCAGTTCTTCGAGGGCAGCGTCAGCAGTTTGCAGGCCAGCCTTGGACGCGCGCTGCCACGCCTCCCTGGCCTTGTCCTTCTGCTTCAACCGGTAGTGCGCGATGCCGAGGTTGAAGTCGAGGCGTTCGTCGGCCCTGGTGCGCGCGCGGGCCTCCTGCAGGAACTTGAGCGCTTCTTCGTCTCGGTTGAGATCGAGCAGCACGGCGCTCACGCCGAGAGCAACCTCGCGCGATCGTTTTGGCCGCGCGTCCTGGTGCCAGCCGTTCTGAAACGCTCGCAGCGCCGCCTGCGTGCGTCCGAGCCCCTGATACGCGCCGCCAAGGCCGAGCCACAGGTTGGTGCTCGGCCGAAGCTTCGGCGAGCGGGCGGCGAGTCCCTGACGGAACGTGATGATGGCGTCGTCGTAGCGACCCTGCCCGCTCTGCGCCTGCCCGAGGCCGACGAGCGCATCGAAGCGGTCCTGAGCTTCGTTCTCCGTCGCGTGTTTCATGGCCGCGGCGAAGTCCGCTTCGGCGCGCTCGAAGTCTTCGAGCCGGAGGTGCGCATTGGCGCGTCCGATGAATGCCGAGACGCTGTTCTTCTCGAGCTCGAGCGACTTGTCGAAGGCGTTGATCGCTTCGTCCTGACGCGACTGGTCGGCGAGGAAACTGCCGAGCGACAGCCACGCCAGGCCGCGATACGGGAAGGACGGCAGGAGGCCGCGGCTCGCCTGCGCCGCGCTCGTGAGGAATCCCTCGGCCTCGCGCGGGCGCTCGAGCCGGCTGAGCGCCAGGCCCTTGCCGAGAAGCGCGAGCACGCGATTCACATCGTCGGGCGGGCGGGATTCGCTGGCCGCGACCGCGACATCGAACGACTCGAGCGCCTCGGCCGACCGGCCTGCGCGAAGGAGCAGCAGACCTTTTTGAACCGCGGCGGCCGTGGCGTAGACGGCGCCAAGTGGGCGATCGATCCCTGTCTCCTTGGCTCGAGCCAATGCCTGATCGAAGGCCCGAAGCGCCTCTTCGTCGCGCTTGAGCGCAGCAAGCGCGATCCCGCGCGTGACCCATGTGGCCTCGTTGTCCGGCGCGCCGTCGAGTGCGTTGAGCGCCTCCTCGTGGCGATCGAGCATGTTGAGCGTCTGGCCACGCAACAGACGATGCGCCGGACTCCGCGTCAGGCTGGCGTCGAGCTCTCCGGCCCGGTCGAAGGCTTCGAGCGCCTCCGCAGGACGGTTGAGCGATTGCGCGCACATCGCATACCCGAACCAGCCGAGCGCCGGCCACGGATCGGTCGGGCCCGGCCGCTGCGCTTTGGCGAACAGCTGCATGGCTCCGGCCATGTCGCCCCGCAACATGAACAGCACGCTCCCCTGATAGGCGAGCACGAACGGGTGGTCGGCGAGCGCCGGCGGCGCGTCGAGCATGCCGTCGACCTTGCCCAGTTCCAGGAGCACGCCCGTCCGCACCATCCACACGGGCACCGAGGCGGCGAGCGGCGGAGCGATTTTCGCCAGTTCGTCGAACGCGGCGAGCGCGTCGTCAAACCGCTTGAGACCGCTCAGCGCGACCGCACGCTGAAACCAGATAGCCGGAAGCACTTGCAGCGTGGCCGCAGCCGGTGGCGCGGCGAGCGCGCGATCCAGCTGGGCCAGCGCGGCGTCGTGTTGACCGAGGGCGTTCAGCGCGATGCCGGTCTGGAACCAGCTGACGGCCGCGAACGGACTCTGGCCAATGCCGGGCTCCGCGGACACCAGGACGTCGAGGGCTTCCTGGTAGCGTCCGAGCGCGTTGAGCGCGATGCCTTTGAAAAACATCGCCGTCGGGCGCACGCTGACCGCGATCTCGCTCTGGTCATCCCGCGTCAGGTCGATCGCGTGTTCGACCGAGATGAGCGCGTCGGCCGGCTGGCTTCGAGCCAGTTGCGCCTGGCCCAGTTGCAACCATGCCCCGCTTCGGAACACCGCGAATGGTCCGTCCGCGGGCAGCACCGCGAGCGCCTCGTTCAAGACCCTCGCGGCTTCCTCATGTCGCGACAGTGCATTGAGCGCCATGCCCTGCTGCAGGCGAATCCGGCCGGGCAGCCAGGATTCCGGCGGCGCCATCGCGCCAGCCTGTTGCAGCGCCGTGAGTGCCGGCTCGAACTTCCCGAGCTGCGTCAGGGCCAGACCCTGATGAAAGAGCGCGAGGCTGCGCTCGTCGTCGCCGGACAGCCGAGGGATCGCCGAGTCGAGCGCCGCGATCGCTTCATCGTGCCGGCCGAGCGCGTTCAGCGTCACGCCCCGGTTGATCTCGATCGCGCCGCGCACCGAGTCGTTCTGGACGATCGCCGCCGCCTCATCGAACGCGGCCAGCGCGTCAGCGGGGCGGCCAAGCTCGTTGAGATCGGTGCCCTTGTGAAGGAGGAGGTCCGTTCGCCTGTCGACCTCGTCCTCAGCGACGTTGGCGAGCGCCCGCTCGACGAGCGCGAGCGCGTCGGCGCGGCGGCCGAGGCTTCGAACCATCTCTGCCCGCATCGAGAGCATGGTCGGCCGGTCGGCAATCGAGGGGTCGAGCGTGAACGCCTTCTCGAACGCCTGATCGGCCGGTCCAGGCTGGCCGCCGCGTCCGAGCGCGATGGCGAGCCACAGCCAGGCACTCGCGTTGTCCGGCGACAGCGTCGTTGCCCGGGTGAAGGACTGTGCGGCGTCCGAGAAGTCGCCCTTTGAGACCTGCGCGTCGCCCAGCTCGAGCCAGTAGTCGGTCTGATCAGGAGCCAGCTCGACGGCCCGCTGCAGCGGCGCGATCGCCTCGCCGGGCTTCTCCAGTTGCTTCAGCGTCATGCCATGGTAATAGAACGCTGCGGCGTTCACGGGGTCGGCGTCGGCGATCGATCTGAACGTCTGCAGCGCGTCATCGAGCCGGCTGGCTTCGAGCGCCTGCTTCCCTTCCTCGAGCGTCACCTTCGGCGGATCCAGAGTCGCCATTGCGGTACCTCGTCTCCAGCGGTCGTCGCACGCGGTCGGAGCTGGGGGCCGACATTATGGCGCAAGAGCGGTTCGGATACGCTTTCCGGGGAGCGACGATGGAGGTCTATCTCATTGACGGGACGTACGAGCTCTTCCGGCACTTCTACGCCCTCCCCTCGGCGCGCGACGAGGCGGGCCGGGAGGTCGCCGCCGTGCGCGGCGTGCTCACGTCAGTGCTCGGGATGGTCAACGGCGGCGTCACGCATGTCGGCGTGGCGACCGATCACGTGATCGAGTCGTTCCGCAACGGCCTCTGGTACGGCTACAAGACGAGCGCGGGGGTCGATCCGAACCTGCTCGCGCAGTTTCCGTTGCTCGAAGAGGCGCTCACCGCGCTCGGCGTCGTCGTCTGGCCGATGGTCGAGTTCGAAGCGGACGACGCGCTGGCCGCCGCGGCGATGATCGCGGCGAACGACACGCGCGTCGATCGCGTGGTCATCTGCACACCCGACAAAGATCTGTCGCAAAGTGTCCGCGGCACGAGAGTCGTGCAACTGAATCGCCGTACACGAGAGATGCGCGACGAAGCCGGCGTGATCAAGAAGTTCGGCGTGCCGCCCGCGTCGATTCCGGACTACCTGGCGCTCGTCGGCGACGCGTCAGATGGGTATCCCGGGTTGCGTGGCTGGGGCGCGAAGTCGGCGGCCGCCGTGCTCGCGCGTTTCGGCCACATCGAAGCCATCCCCGACGACTGGCGCTCGTGGCACGTGAACGCGTCGAACCCGAGCGCGCTGGCCGCCACACTCGCGCGCGAACGCGATCGCGCGCTGCTCTTCCGCACGCTCGCGACGCTGCGGACCGATCTCCCGCTCTTCGAGCGCGTCGACGAGCTCGAGTGGAAGGGACCGACCGCTTCGTTTCGCGGCCTCGCAGCACGACTCGACTCGGCAGCCAACAGGAATCGATCGAAGTAGCATCCTGATTACCAGAAAAAGCTTGCCAACGCCGTCCACCACGGCCGGCGTGGTTCACGACGCGCGTCGAAGTTGGCGAGCGCACCAGGGGGGCGATTCAGCCAGTCGCTGTTGCGACGGCCGCCCCGCCAGGTCTTGCGACGGTCGGTAGTACGGCGGCGATCGAGCAGCGGCTGGGGCGGAGGAACATCGTCACTCGGGCCGGGAATGAGCTGCCTCATGACCCCACGTATCGGCCGATCCGCCCGAAGGTACAGTGGTGGGGAATCGAAGGGCGGGCCTGTTCCCACATGATTAAGACCTTCGGACTCACCCACCTGGCCCTGGCCGTGCGCGATGCGGCCCGCGCGGCGCGCTTCTACCGGCACGTCTTCGGCGCCGTCGTCGTTCACAAGGGCGCCGGCTTCGTGCAGCTTCAGACGCCGGGCACGAGAGACGTCCTCGTCCTCGAAGAACGCGATCCGTCGAAAGTGGGCACGTCAGGCGGCATCGCGCACTTCGGATTCCGGCTGCAGCATCCAGACGACGTCACCGCTGCCGCGCGCGCGATCGAGCGCGCGGGAGGCACGGTCAAGGAACAGGGCGAGTTCGTTCCCGGCGAGCCCTACATCTTCGCGCGCGATCTCGACGGCTACGAGATCGAAGTCTGGTACGAACTGCCGACGCCGGTGGATCCTCAGCCTGCGCGACAACGACGGCGCAAAGCTACTCGGCGCCGAGTTCGTTGAGTCCCGGCGCCAGTTCGCCCGCTCTTGTGACGAGCGTCAAGCAGGCTGCACCCGACTCGGGGACCGCTCGCCGCGTATACTCCTCCGCACGGGGCCGCCTGGTCCCGATAGGAGCCTCCAGCGATGCGAACCCTACTTGGAACAGCCGTCGCCGTCCTGGCGTTCGTCGTCACATTGCCCGGCCAGCAGGCGGTTCGCCGCTTCACGTTCGACGATTTCTCGCGGTTGACGCGGGTGGCCGACCCGCAGTTCGCTCCTGACGGCTCGTCTCTCGCGGTGCTGATCTCCACGCCCAACCTGGACGAGAACCGCCATGTCGCGTCGCTGAACACGGTCGACGTCGCGAGCGGCAAATTGCAGATCATTGTCAACGGGGAGCAATCGATCGGCGTGTCGTTCCCGCGATGGGCGCCCAACGGGCAGCAGATTGCGTATCTGTCCACCGTGCCGACGGCGGGTCAGGCAAGGCCGCAGATTTTCGTCGTCTCGAGCCGAGGCGGCGAGCCGAAGCAGATCACCACGGCGCCAAGCGGCGTCCAGCAGCTGGCGTGGTCGCCCGATAGCAAGATGATCGGCTTCGCGACAGCGGACGAGGTCGAGAAGAAACCCGGATACCAGCGGTGGAACGACTCGTTCGACGTGCAGCTGAACGATCACTTCCTCACCAGTTCGTCGCTTCCGCCGACGCACGTCTGGATGGTGCCGGCCAGTGGCGGCGAGACGAAGCGGCTGACGTCAGGCACATGGACCTTGCCCGTGACGCGGCCGCCAGGTGCGCCGTCGTCGATGATCACGTGGACGCCGGATGGTGCCGGCATCGTCTTCAACCGCGGCGGCGGAGGGCGGCGGAGGCGGAGCAGGCGGAGGTGGTGGCGGTCTGCAGATCGTCAGCGTCGCCGACGGCACCATCAAACCGCTCGGCGCGAACGGCACGCATCCGACCTACTCGCCCAACAAGGACATGGTGGCGTTGCTCGCCGGGGGCAACGCGGCGGTTCTCTCGCTCGCCCCGGCAGCGCCGGACGCCGCAGTCCAGCCGCGCCAGTTGACGCAGGCGATCGACCGTGGCATCGCGCGCGTGCTCTGGATGCCGGATGGCAAGTCGGTGATCGTCGGCGCGAACGACGACGAGCGCGTGTCGCTGTGGCAGGTGCCGCTCGACGGGCCGGTCAAGAAGCTCGACACCGGCGACGCCAGTCCGAGCTCCTCGTACTTCGTCGACATGGCGATCAGCAAGAGCGGCGCGATCGCGTTCACCGGCACGTCGCCTGGCCGGCCCGCAGAGCTCTACTACAAGTCGTCGCCCGACGCGCCGGTGCGGCGGCTCACGGCGGTCAACGACGAGATCGCGTCGATTCGCCTCGGCAAGACGGAAGTCGTGAAGTTCACGAACGACGCCTTCGAGCAGAACGCCATCCTCACCTACCCGCCGGACTTCGACCCGTCGAAGAAGTATCCAATGGTGCTGCTGATCCATGGCGGGCCGCGGGCGGCGTCGATGATGACGTTCAGTCCGGCCGCGCAGCTCATGGCCGCCAGGGGCTGGCTGGTGCTCCAGCCAAACTATCGCGGCAGCGACAATCTCGGCCGCAAGTTCCAGGCGGCGATCGGCGGCGACGCCGGCGCCGGGCCCGGCCGCGACGTCATGGCGGCTATCGCGACGGTCAAAGCCAGGGGGTTCGTGGACGAATCGAGATTGGGAGTCTCGGGCTGGTCGTACGGCGGCTACATGACGACCTGGATGCTCGGCAACTATCCGGACGTGTGGAAGGTCGGCGTTGCGGGAGCGGCCGTGACCGATCGCCTCGACCAGCAGAACTTCAGCGACGGCGCCAGCGGGGCACGCGGCGGCAACAACTCGCCGTGGCTGAACGCCGAGGTGATGGACCGCGAGCGGGCACAATCGCCGATGACGTATGCCGGCAAGATCAAAGCGCCGACACTGATTCTCGCCAACACCGGTGACTACCGCGTGCCGATCACACAGTCGTACAAGCTCTTTCACGCGCTTCGTGACGCCGGCGTGACCTCGCGCTTCGTGGCCTATCCCATCTTCGGCCACAACGCGACCGATCCCGTGCGTCAGCGTGACGTGCAGGAACGCTGGATTGGCTGGCTCGAGCGCTATCTGAACGACACCCCGGCGCCGGGCGGAGGGCGGTGACCAGGTCCCTGCACCGTACGCCAGCTATTTGGTCGGCGGCAGGTGCTTGAGGACCCACTCCGTCGCTTTCCTCCGCGAGTCCACATCCGCGGGACCGTTCGGGATGAAGGGATGGCAGCGCAGCTCCGGAAAGTTCTCAGCGTAGGAGACGAGCAGATGCTCGACAGATTTTGGCAGCATGCCATCGAGGGCCTTTGAGTTGGGGACGAACTTGACGACATCGTCCTTGGTGTTGTGAAGGATGAGCGTCGGAGGGAATTTCCCGACTCCGGAGGCGATGATCGAATTGCCTTCGATCGGTCCGAAGAAATCGACCAGCACTTTGACCTTCCCCGGGGTGGTGGACGCGATGTACGTCATCGACGTCCCGGCCCCGAGCGAGTAGCCGACCAGGCCGAGCCGCTCGGAATCGGCGTCCGTGCGCGAGGCGACTCTGGCGATCGCGGCGGCGAGCGTTGGGACATGTGGACGCGGATCGTCGTCCGTGAGGTGAGGGAGGTTGTCGCGGTAGTACTGCGGTACGGCGGTCACGTAGCCGAGTGCCGCGAGGCTCTTGGCAAACCGGTCGATTTGGTCGCCGAACGGCGGGGTCAGGCCGGCGTTCCCATGCACGACGAGGATCATCGGGTGCTTCTTGCCGTCCGCCGGCGCGGGATGCACCGTCATCTCGTAGGAGTTGCCGCCGCTCGTGAAGGTGTCGTTGGACATCGAGACACACACTAGCAGGTCATCAGGCGAGTGTCTGTTCGAAATGGCACGGTCGCGAGCGAGCCGTGCGAGCGAGCCACACGAGCGTAGCGAGACTTGCCTAGGTGTTTTTCAGAGGAGGCGAGTCGAACGAGCGAGTGTGTAGGGGGTCTGGGGGCGAAGCCCCCAGATCAAAATTGGTCGGGGCGAGTGGATTCGAACCACCGACCCCTCGGTCCCGAACCGAGTGCTCTACCAGGCTGAGCCACGCCCCGACAACCGATCCATCTTATCTCATCCCGTGCACGCGGCTCACAGCCCGAGCCGCGCTACGACTCGAGCCGCGCGACGCACGACGAGCCGCGCCATGGGGATCCTATTGTTTCGCCACGCTCGTGGCTTTCACGGCGCCGTTTGGCTGCACGACGCCCTTGACGAGCACCTTCGTGCCCGACTTCAGATCCGCGCACGATGGCGTGAAGAGCGTGGCGGCGTCGGTGAAGATATTGAAGCCGTTGACGCCGAAGGTGATCGACGGGCAACTGCCCTTCAGGCCGCCGGCCGATCCGCTGATCTCGAAGTCGCCCCCGGTCGCGTCGTCCTTGATCTGAATCATCCGTGCGGTGATGCGAGCCATTTGGCTGCCGGGCGCCGACGACGTGAAGCGTCATGCCGAGCACGAGCACGCCCAGTTGTTGTGTATCGCCCTTACGTCTGACTTCAGTCGAGGCGCTCGTGAGGACGGTCGTGCCGGCGACGACCAGCGTGAGTTGCGGCACGGAGCCGTTTTTTGCAGTCAGCGCGCCTTCGATCGACGCCGAGTCGTCGCTGCCGCCGCCGCTGTCCGGCTGGTTGACGTGAATGCGTGTCGCCAGGACGAAGCCGTTCCGCTGCTGTCCCTTGACCTCGGCGCGGACGCCATTCGCAAGCTGCGAGAACTGGCTGCCGCCGAAGAACTCGGTCGTCGCGTCGCCGCGAATGAGCCGCCCGTCAATCGTCAACTGGAAGTTCGCCAACGCGCCGCTGAAGCCCTGAACGATCCCGTTTATCTCGACCGGAATGGTCTCGTTCGTGTTCTGGATGTCGACGATCGACGCGAGCAATGACGAGCCGCTCGCCTGTCCCTTGACGTGCACGCGCTGGCCGACCGCGAGATCGGCGAACGTCGCGCTGCCGCCGCGCAGGACGAATCTGGTTTGAGTGTTCGTCGTCACGCTGCGGCCGGCGACGACGAGCGTCGACGGCGCGACGGCCGGGGGCAGCGACTCGACGCGGCCCTCGAGCTGCTCTTCCGTGCCCGTGCTGCGGCGCTGCGATTCGAGTGTGACCGACGACGGACCCGCGATGCTGATGGAGAGCGAGATCGTTTCGGTCGACTGCACATCGGCCAATCCGAGCGACGCCGTGAGTCCAGGCGCGCTGAACTGCAGCTGGACGTTGCCTGCCGGGACGCCCCGCAAAACGAAGCGGTCCGAGCTGTCGACGGTCGCGCTGACATTCGTGCCGGCAACCGTCACGACGAGGCCCGCCATGCCCTGCGGGCGCATCGCCTGCACGGACCAGGTCGTCGAGCTACCGCTCCCGGGCGACACAATGGCACCGCTGATGGTCGCTCCGCTGGTGCCGCTGGTTGATGCGCGATCTTCCGCTGCGGGCGACGCGGGATTCGAGCCGCAGCCTGCCGAAAGGAGCGCGACCGCCAGGCACGATACAAGCCACGATTTCACGGCATCCTCCTCGCGCAGGCTCGACCTTCCGACCGTCGATCGGAAGCAGCAAGGTTCGTTCCGATCGACGTCTCTTCGCGCGGCACCCGCAACCTCAGTCAGGGGACTGAGTTAGCGAAATCGATCGATGAATGACGGAAGCGTGTGTGGGTAAAAGGTGCAGGACTGAGTATGGGATTCCCTGTTCCCCTCGCGGCTCACAGCCCGAGCCGCGCGACGACCCGCCTTCGCCGAGGCTTCGGCGCGACAAGCCCGCCCTCGCCAGGGCTTCGGCGCGGCAGGCTACCAGCGTCCCGCGCCGAGCGGCTGCGTCAGCGCCTCGACGAACGCCAGCGCGTCGTGATCGGTCAGGTCCGGCTGGAGCGGCGTGATCGAGACGTAGCCGTCCTCAATCGCCTGACGGTCGGAGCGATCGTGCGGCTCCCAGTCATCCTGCGCCTCTTCGATCCAGAAGTACGCGCGTTCGCGGGGATCGAGCCGCTTGTCGACCTTGGTGATGTGATTGCGCCGGGCCTGCACCGTGACGCGCAAGCCCTTGATGGGGCCCTGGGGCACGTTGACGTTGAGAAACGTCCGCGACGGAAGCGGCTTCTCGAGAATCGCCGCGGCGAGCGAGGCCGCCGCCGACGCGGCGGGCCCGAAGTCCCACTCGCCTTTCGTCGACTGCAGCGACACGGCCATCGCCTGATATCCGAGCAGCGCGCCCTCGAGCGCGCCCGCGACCGTGCCCGAGTACGTGACGTCGTCACCGACGTTCAGGCCGCGGTTGATGCCCGAGACGACGAGATCGGGCGCCTGATCGAGCACCTCGTCGATCGCGATGTTGACGCAGTCGGTCGGCGTGCCGTCGACTGAGTACACGTTGGGGCGAACCTGTTCGAGGCGAAGCGGGCGCCGGAGCGTCAACGCATGTCCGACCGCGCTCGCTTCGGTTTCCGGCGCCACGATGATGACCTGACCCAGCGGCCGCAGCGCGTCGGCCAGCACGTCGAGGCCTGGAGAGAAGTATCCGTCGTCATTGGTGAGAAGAATTCTGCGCATCCGTAGGGAAATTGTAGCAGGTCGGTATAATCGGCGGGCCCGAGGTGACTGCCATTCCCCGCCGTCCGACGCTCGCCAGCCCACACCTGTTGTGACGCTGCTGCTGGTCCTGCTCGTCGTCTACGCGATCGGCCTGATCGTCCTGGGCAGCTGGATCGGCCGGCACGTGCGCCAGTGCTCCGAGTTTTTCGTGGCGGGCCGATCGCTCGGGCCCGGTCTGATCTTCGCGACCTTTCTCGCGGCCAACATCGGCGCCGGCTCGACGGTGGGCGCCACCGGCTATGCCTATCAGGATGGACTGGCGGCGTGGTGGTGGAACGGCAGCGCCGGAATTGGATCGCTCGTGCTCGCGTTCTGGGTCGGCCCGCGGCTCTGGCGGCAGGCGGAACAGCTGGGTTTTCTCACGGTCGGCGATTTCCTCGAGCATCATTTCGGCCGCGCCGTTCGCGGCCTGGCCGCCGCGATCATCTGGGCGGGGAGCTTCCTGATTCTCTGCACGCAGCTGCGAGGCGCCGCCGAGATCCTTCATCGCGTCGGCGGCTGGCCGCTCGGCGTCGGCGCGCTCGTGGCGAGTCTGGCGACCGTGTCGTATTTCGTCGCCGGCGGCCTGCGCAGCGCCGCCTGGGTCAACGCGATTCAGTTGACCATCAAGCTCGCCGGGTTCGCGATCGCGGCGCCGCTGGCCGCGCGCGCGGCGGGTGCCCAGCCGGTCTTCGGCGGCGACACGAGCTTCTGGAGCGGGACGACGGTCGGCTGGCACACGGTGTTTCTGCTCGGTCCCGCGTTCTTTCTGTCACCAGGCCTGATCCAGAAGGCCTTCGGCGCGACGAGTGCGAACGTGCTCACGCGCGGCGTGGCGCTCAACGGCGTCGCGCTGCTGGCGTTCGCCTGGCTGCCGGTGCTCATCGGCCTGACCGCTCGCGCGCTTCATCCGGGACTCGAGCGTCCGGAGATGGCGCTTCCCGTCGTGCTCGTCGAAGACGTGCCTCCCATCGTCGGCGCGCTGGGACTCGCGGCCGTTTTCTCGGCGACGCTCAGCGCCGCCGACGCCGTGCTCTTCATGCTCGCGACGTCGGGCGCCCGCGACATCTATCGCGGCTTCCTGCGGCCGCAGGCGTCCGATCGCGATGTCCTCCGCGTCGCGCGCATCCTCGCCGTCTGCGGCGCCATCGTCGGCTTCGCCCTGACGTTCGTCCTCGAGAGCGTCGGGAGCGCGCTGACGCTGTTCTATCAGTTGATGGTCGTCACGCTCTTCGCGCCGATTCTCGGCGGCCTGTTTCTGCCGCGCGCGAGCCGCTGGAGCGCGCTGGCGGCGATGCTCGTCGGCGTCGCGACGCTCATCACGACGCATCTGGCGACAGGCGGCCTCGGCTACGGCTGGGCCGCGCCCCACTTCCTCGGCCTGATCGCGAGCGGGCTGACGTATTTGATTCTGGCGGTGTGAGGGGGTCAGAGCTGTTTTCCACAGAAAACAGCGTTTTGGTGCCAGAGCTCACTCCGGCGCGCTCTGGCACCAAACCGCCGACATCTGTGGAAAACAGCTCTGACCCCCTACAACTTGTCGATGAGATTGCCGACCGCCGACTGGCTGTCGCCGCGATCGTCGTCGACGAACTCGAACCCCGTGACGTAGAGGGGGGGCTGCCCCTCGGCGGCGAGGCTGCGGCAGTGGCGGGCCTGACCGCGCAGGACGACCTGCGCCCCGTCGCCGAGCGTGAGCCGGAAGTCGTGCACAGCGCCTTCAGTGAACGAGACGGCGGTCTCGATCGCCATGCCGCCGAGGCTGATCTCGCGAACGCTGACCGGCACGTCGAGCGACACGGCGCGGCCGTGCAGGCGGCCCAGGATTTCGACCCGCGCGGAGCGGCGGCGTTCAGCGCTCATCGTCGCAACCCCGATCCGGACTTCGTCTGGAGCCCGAACAGCCGGCGAAGACGATCGAGCAGGCTCCCCTCGGAATCGGACGCATCGGCCTCGACGAGCGTCTCGAGGCAGCGCGCGACGGTCGGCGCGACGGCGATGCCGAGCCGCCGCGCCGACGCCGGCACCGTGTCCTGCGCGCCGCGCCAGATCAGGATCGCGCCCGCCTTCGATTCGAGGACGACGTCCAGGCAGTTGTCCGGCCGATCGTCGATGACCACGTCCAGGTCGAGCGCGCCGGCGATTCGCCCGCGCGAGCTCCGGACCACGAAGACGCTCGGCATCGGAAAGCCAAGACGCTGCAGCCAGCGCTGGCTTTGCCTTTGCACCGTTCGTCCGTTCGTGCGCGGCCGGCTCGTGACGAACACCACTTCCCAGCGCCGCTGCTCGGCAAGCGCGGCGAGACGCGAGATCGACCCGGGCTCGATCTCGCCCAGTCCCTCCCAGAAATTGTCAATCGCGCAGAGATGACGCCAGATCGCTTCGTTCTGCCGCCGCGAGATCGGTTTCCTGACGAGCGACGGCACCGTCGGCGCCTCGGGCGCGTCCCCGGCCTCGACGTCGTTGTCGGTCGGAGACGCGCCGACGTCGGCAGGCCGCATGGCCGCCTCGTCGAGCTCGGGAAACAGCTTGTGCGCGGTGCTGACGAATGGCGTGTGCAGATCGGCCAGCACGCCGTCGAGATCAAACGCGATGCGCATCGCCCCTACCGGACATACGCCCGAGTGTAGTCCTTCCGGTGATACGGCGCGTAGTAATAGCCGTGCCGGTCGAGGTTCACGCGGTTCAGGACCGCGCCGATGACATGCGCGCGCGCCAGCGTGAGCTGTTCCAGCGCCGTCTGCGCGTTTCGCCGCGGCGTCATCTCCGCGCCGACGACGAACAGGACGCCGGCGACGTCGTGCGACATGACCGCCGCGTCGGTGACCGCCATCACGGGCGGCGCGTCGATCACGATCCAGTCGAACTGCCGCCCGAGATACTCGAGCACGCTCCGGTACTTCGCCGACGACAACAGCTCGGAGGGATTGGGCGGCAGAACGCCGGCGGGCAGCACTGACAGATACTCGTTGTCCGTGTTCCGGATCGCCGTCTGTACGTGCGCCGATCCCGACACGACGTCGGACAGCCCCGGCTCCTGCGCGAAGCCGAAGACTTCGTGGACGCGCGCGCGCCGCATGTCCCCGTCGATCACGAGCGTCCGCAGCTCGGCCTGCGCGAGCGCGCACGCGAGATTGGTGGAAACCAGTGTCTTGCCCTCTTCCGGCGCGGTGCTCGTGACGAGCACGGTGCGCCCGCGACCTGCGGCCGACGAGAAGACCACCGCTGTCCGGAGCGTGCGCAGCGCTTCGGCAAAACCTGCGGGCACGTCGTTCGTCAACACCGGCGACACGCCGCTGAAATGCTTCGCTTTCACCGACGGCACGAGGCCGAGGTACTGAATGGCCAGATGCGCCTTGATGTCGTCAGGGCCTTTGAGCCGGCTGTCGAGCAGCTCGACGCCGAAGGCGAGGCCGAGGGCGAGCGCGCACGCCAGCAGGAACGCCAGGAGAAAGTCGCGGGCGTGGTTCGGGAGCACCGGCACCGCGGGCACGTCAGCGCGATCGATGATCTCGATCGGCCCGGCCCCGGCGGCGGCGCGCTGCGCGATGAACGCCTCGCCGATCGCGTTGGCGGCTCGCGCGGCGAACCCCGGATCGGTCGAGCGATACCGGACGTCGATCAACCGGCTGCTCGCCACGGGCAGGATCCGCATGCCCTCGAGGAACCTGTCTGTCGCCGACGACTGCCACGCCCGCTCGTCGTTCACAGGCGCGTGCTGCGGCGCGCCCAGCAGCAGGGCCACGCGCTCCACGAACCCGGTGGACGCCTGTTTCGCCGCCGCCTGCCGCTCGACGGCGGGCGGCAGGCCGGTCATGCCGAGCGCCGCAAGCGCCGTCCACGCCAGCGTGCCGGCTCTGAAGCAGTCCCGCCTGTGTCTCGAAGAAGCTCCCGTCCGCGCCGTCCGGTCCAGCCGCGTTCGGGCGTTCGCCGACGGCGCGCTCGACGAGCAGCCGCATCCCGGCCTCGTACACCGGCGTCTTCCGCACGCTCGCGGCCCAGCCGTACGAGACCACGATGAGCAGAGTCAGCCCGACCGTCCATCGGCGCCGATAGAGGACGCGCAGGTAATCCGAGGGGTGCCGTGACGGGTGCTGAGGCATCGGGTCTCAGGGACGGAGCAACCGCAGTACCAGGACAGGACGATGGCGCCCGGCGCGGCAGAGGCCCTGCCCTGCCGACACCCACCCCGACACCTCGCCAATCCAGGCCTGCGTTCTCACAATCCTGTAATCGGCAGGAGGTCGATTTCCCGGAGGGGCAGACGGGGTCAGACCCCCAGGTCTGACCCCAGGTCTGACCCCGTTACTCGGGCAGCGTCGGGTCTGTCTCCTGGGGCCCCTTCGCGCGTGCGAGGAGGTACGAGACGAGGAAGATCACGCCAATCAGGCCCAGCGAGATCGGCTTCGGGATCTCCCACGAGATCCAGTGCATCTGATGCGCGTACTCAGCCAGCAGCTTGAAGCCGACCCACGCGATGATGACGAACGCGCCGTCCACGAGCGCCGGGATACTTGCGGATCAGCTCGATGAGCGGCCCGGCGACGATGCGCATCGCGACGATGCCGAGGATGCCGCCGGTCACGACGACCCAGGTCTTGCGCGACATCGCGACGGCGACGAGGATCGAGTCGATCGAGAACGCCAGGTTGATGAGCTCGACGCGGACGACCGTCGCCCAGAACGCCGAGAGCCCGAAGCCCGGCTTGGCCTTGGGCGGCGCGGCGTGCGATTCGCCCTCCCGCGCGTCCGCGGAAGTGCACGCCCGCGAGATAGAGCAGATAGAGCCCGCCGGCGAGCTTCACCCAGGCGACGTGGATGAGGTACGCCGCGAGCAGCGTCGCGAGGATGCGGAAGCGCGAACCCGCCGATCAGGCCGTAGCGCAGCGCCTTGTGATGGACCTCACGCGGCAGGCCCAGCACCATGATGGCCATGACCAGCGCGTTGTCCGCGCTGAGCAGGCCCTCGAGGAGCACGAGCAGGCCGATGGTGGCGAGGTCTTGAAGTTCGAAGGACACGCGAGGCGTTCAGTAGCGCCATTAACGTATAGCTCAAGGTACTGGCCTGATGCCGGAGATGATGGAGTTCAAGGACTACTACGCGACGCTCGGGCGTGCCCAAGACGGCCTCCGACGCCGAGATCAAGAAGGCGTACCGCAAGCTCGCGCGCAAGTACCATCCCGACCTCAATCCGGGCGACAAGGCCGCCGAAGCGAAGTTCAAGGAGATCAACGAAGCCAACGAAGTGCTGGGCGATCCGGAGAAGCGCCGCAAGTACGACGAGCTCGGCGCCAACTGGCGCGCTGTACGAGCAGACGCCGGCGCCGGGCGCGCCGGCCAGTGGACCGGCTGGTCGGTGACCGTCGGCAGCGGCGGGCCGGGCGGCGCGACCTACCGCACGATGACGCCCGAAGAAATGCAGGAGATGTTCGGCGAACGGCGATCCGTTCTCCGATTTCTTCCACACGTTCTTCGGCGGCGCAGGCGGCGGGTCGGAGCGCCGGCGCAGCGCGCGCCGCGCGTCCGGCGCGGGCAGCGATGTCGAATGCGCCGTCGATCTGACGCTCGAAGAGGCGTTCGCCGGGCACGACGCGGCGCGCTCGCCGATCACCGAGCGACGGCACCGACCGCACGGTCGAAGTGCGCATTCCGGCGGGCGTCAAGGACGGCGCGCGCGTCCGCGCGTCGCCGGCGAGGGCGCGCCGGCGCCGCCGGCGGCGCGCCGGGCGATCTCTATCTGCATCGTCCGCGTGCTGCCGCACGCGCGGTTCGAGCGGCGTGGCGCAGGATCTGTACACGCGCGTTCCGGTCCCGGTGCACGACCGCCGTGCTCGGCGGCGAGGTGCCGGTGCCGACGCTCAGCGGATCGACGCTGCGCCTCCGGGTTCCGGAGCTGACGCCGGCCGGGCCGGGTGTTCCGGCTGCGCGGTCACGGCATGCCCGTGCGTCGGCAAAGCCGATCGAGCGCGGCGACCTGTACGCGACCGTCGAGATCGAGATTCCGTCGGGCTCTCGCCCGAGGAACGGCAGCACTACGAGGCGCTGAAGAAGCTCGCAGACAGGCATGAGCACGAGGTCGTCATGAATCTCAATCGCTACACGGAAAAGGCGCAGGAAGCGATCCTCGCGCGCGCAGCAGCTCGCCGAGCGCGCCGGCCACCCCGAGGTCGCTGCCGGAGCATCTGCTCGCTCGCGCTGCGTCGACCAGCGCGACGGCATCGTCCCGGCGGTCGCTCGGCAAGATGAACGTCGATCCGGCGCGCGCTCGGCTCGCGAGGTCGCAGGCGCTGCGTCGACAAGCTGCCGCAGCGTCCACGGCGGCGCGCAGCCGGGGCTGTCGTCGCGGCTGCGCGAGCGTGCTCACCGCCGCCGAAGGCGAAGCCGAGCGCCTCAAGGACGAGTTCACGAGCACCGAGCATCTGTTCGCTCGCGATCGCCGTCCGAAGGCGGGCCGCGCGCCGGCGGCCGACGCTGCTCAAGCAGCGCGGCGTCACGAAGGACGCGATCTTCAGGCGCTCACGACGCGTGCGCGGATCGCAGCGCGTCACCGATCAGAATCCCGAAGGCAAGTACCAGGCGCTCGAGCGCTACGGCCGCGACCTCACGGAGGTCGCGCGCAAGGGCAAGCTCGATCCGGTCATCGGCCGCGACGAGGAGATTCGGCGCGTCATCCAGGTGCTCGCGCGCCGCACGAAGAACAACCCCGTGCTCATCGGCGAGCCCGGCGTCGGCAAGACGGCCATCGTCGAAGGCCTGGCGCAGCGCATCGTCCGCGGCGACGTGCCCGAGGGGCTGCGCAACAAGCGCATCGTCGCGCTCGACATGGGCGCGCTCGTCGCCGGCGCCAAGTACCGCGGCGAGTTCGAGGAACGGCTGAAGGCGGTGCTCAAGGAAATCGCCGACGCGCAGGGCCAGGTCGTCCTGTTCATCGACGAGCTGCACACCGTCGTCGGCGCCGGCGCGGCCGAGGGCTCGATCGACGCGTCGAACCTGCTCAAGCCGATGCTCGCGCGCGGCGAGCTGCACACGATCGGCGCGACGACGCTCGACGAGTACCGCAAGCACATCGAGAAGGACGCGGCGCTCGAACGGCGGTTCCAGCCGGTGCTCGTCGGCGAGCCGACGGTCGAGGACACGATCAGCATCCTGCGCGGCCTGCGCGAGCGCTACGAGATTCACCACGGCGTGAAGATCAAGGACGCGGCGCTCGTCGCCGCCGCCGTGCTCTCGAACCGCTACATCGCCGACCGGTTCCTGCCCGACAAGGCCATCGACCTCGTCGACGAGGCGGCGTCGCGCCTGCGGATGGAAATCGACTCGATGCCGGCCGAGCTCGACGAGGTCGAGCGGCGCATCATGCAGCTCGAGATCGAGCGCGAGGCGCTGCGCAAGGAGTCCGACGCGGCGTCGCGGAGCGGCTCGGCGAGCTCGAGAAGGAGCTGGCGGACCTCAAGGAGACGCGGACGCGGCTCGCGGCGCAGTGGCAGCAGGAGAAGGACGCCATCCAGGGCGTGCGCGCGCAGAAGGAAGAGCTCGAGCAGCTGCGCCAGGAGGTCGAGCGCGCGCAGCGCGCCGGCGACTACGCGCAAGGCGTCCGAGCTGCAGTACGGCCGCATTCCCGAGCTCGAGCGGCAGATCCGCGAGCACGAGCAGCGGCCGCGCCGGAGCACGGCCGCGCCCGCGGATGCTCAAGGAAGAAGTGGACGAGGAAGACATCGCCGAGGTCGTCGCGCGCTGGACGCACATTCCCGGTCAGCCGGCTGATGGAGGGCGAAGTCCAGAAGCTCGTCCAGCATGGAAGAGCGGCTGCACCAGCGCGTCGTCGGCCAGGACGACGCCGTCGCGCGCCGTGGCGAACGCGATTCGCCGCGCCCGCGCCGGCCTGCAGGATCCGAACCGGCCGCTCGGCAGCTTCATCTTCCTGGGCCCGACCGGCGTCGGCAAGACCGAGCTGGCGCGCGCGCTCGCCGAGTTCCTGTTCGACGACGAGCAGGCGATGGTCCGCATCGACATGTCCGAGTACCAGGAGAAGCACACGGTCTCGCGGCTGATCGGCGCGCCGCCCGGATACGTCGGCTACGAAGAGGCCGGCCAGCTGACCGAAGCCGTCCGCCGCCGGCCTACGCCGTCGTGCTCTTCGACGAGATCGAGAAGGCGCACCCGGAAGTGCTCAACGTCATGCTGCAGCTGCTCGACGACGGTCGGCTGACCGACGGCAAGGGGCGGACGGTCGACTTCAAGAACACGGTCGTCATCATGACGTCGAACGTCGGCAGCCACTTCATCGCCGAGCGCGCGCTCGCGCGGCGAGACGACGCTCGACGAGGGCGCTGCGCCGGCAGCTGACCGAGGCGCTGCGGCAGCACTTCAAGCCGGAGTTCCTGAACCGCATCGACGAGATCATCTTCTTCCACGCGCTCGGGCGCGACGAGATCCGGCAGATCATCGACATTCAGCTGGCGGCGCTGCTGCGGCGGCTGCGAGGACCGCAAGATCACGCTCGACGCTGACCGACAGCGCACGAGACTTGATCATCGAAGAGGGATACGATCCGGTGTATGGGGCCCGGCCGCTCAAGCGGACGATCCAGCGGCGGGTGCTCGACCCGCTGGCGCTCGGCGTGCTGCAGGGCGAGTTCCGGGAGGGCGACGCGGTGACGGTCGATGCCGACGACGGGCGCGCTCGTGCTGCGGCGCGCCGCCACGGCAGGCGCGCCGGCGTAGCACGGTCGTCGGCCCGGCACAGGAGTCATGACACCAGCGCAGACCCCGGACAACAAGCCGTCAGGCCGCAGCGCGGCCCGATGCGGCCGGTCCGTTCTCGCCGCTGTGGTTCGGCGTCGTCGCTCTTCGCGCTGCTGCTCCTCGTCAACGTCGTCTCGGCCGCGCTGCGCCAGGGACAGGCGATCGAGTACTCGCAGTTCAAGTCGCTGCTCGCGCAGGGCCGGCGTCGCCGAGGTCGCGATCGGCGCCCGAGACGATTCGCGGCAAGCTACCTCGAACGACGAACAACGCGCGACGTCACGTTCAACACCGTCCGCGTCGAGGATCCCGAAGCTCGTCGAGCAGCTCGAGGCGCAGAAGGTGCGCTACAAGGGCGAGTCGCCAACCGAGTGGCTGACCGAGCTCCTGGGCTGGGTCCTGCCGATCGTGCTGATCGTCGCGCTCTGGACGTTCTTCTTCCGGCGCATGGGCGGCGCCGAGGGCGGCATCATGTCGTTCGCGCGCAGCCGCGCCAAGATCTTCGCCGACGACGACGTCAAGGTGAGCTTCGCGGACGTCGCGGGCGTGGACGAGGCCGCGGACGAGCTGCGGGAGATCGTCGAGTTCCTGAAGAACCCGCGGAAGTACACGACGCATCGGCGGCCGCATTCCGAAGGGCGTGCTGCTCGTCGGCCCGCCGGGCACCGGCAAGACGCTGCTCGCGCGCGCGGTCGCCGGCGAAGCGAAGGTGCCCTTCTTCAGCCTGAGCGGATCGGAGTTCGTCGAGATGTTCGTCGGCGTCGGCGCGGCGCGCGTGCGCGATCTGTTCCGGCAGGCCGAGGCCAAGGCGCCGTGCATCGTCTTCATCGACGAGCTCGACGCGCTCGGCAAGGTGCGCATGCAGTCGCCGATGGGCGGCCACGAAGAGCGCGAGCAGACGCTCAACCAGCTGCTCGCCGAGATGGACGGCTTCGACTCGAAGAAGGGCGTCATCATCATGGCGGCGACCAACCGGCCGGAGGTGCTCGACCCGGCGCTGCTCCGGCCCGGGCCGCTTCGATCGGCAGGTGCTCGTCGACAAGCCGGACGTCAAGGGACGCGAGGCGATCCTGCGCATTCACGTCGAAGCAGGTGAAGCTCGCGCCGAACGTCGATCTGCGAGTGCATCGCGGCGCGCACGGCCGGGTTCGCCGGCGCCGACCTCGCGAACCTCGTCAACGAAGCGGCGCTGCTCGCCGCCCGGCGCGACAAGACGGCCGTCGAGCGCAGCGGACTTCGACGAGGCGATCGATCGCGTCATCGCCGGGCTCGAGAAGAAGCGCGTCGATGAGCCCGCGCGATGCGGCGCATCGTCGCGTTCCACGAAGTCGGGCCACGCGATCGTCGGCGACGCGTGCTGCCGGACCTCGATCCGGTGCACAAGATCTCGATCGTGCAGCGCGGCTTCGGCGCGCTCGGCTACACGATGCAGCTGCCGCTCGAGGATCGCTACCTGCTGACGCAAGACCGAGCTCGAGCACCAGCTGGCCGTGCTGCTGGGCGGCCGGACGGCCGAGCTGATCGTGTTCGGCGAGATCTCGACCGGCGCGCAGAACGATCTGCTGCGCGCGACCGACATCGCGCGCGCGATGGTGACGGAGTTCGGGCATGAGCGAGGCGATCGGCCCGGTCAACCACGAAGGCCGGCGGCGCAGCACGTTCCTCGAGATCGCCGTTCGTCGCCCGAGCGCGGCGCCTACGCCGAAGAAACCGCGCGCGTGATCGACTGCCGAAGTCAAGCGGCTTCATCACGAGCGCCGAAGCGGACAGCGCAACGCGTCGCTCACCGAGCACCGCGCAGATCGCTCGACGCGAGCTGCTCGGAGCGGCTGCTCGAGAAGGAAGTCGATCGAAGGCGACGAGCTGCGCGACGATGCTGCGGCGTGCCGCCGCTGCCCGGTCACGAGCCCCGACGGCAAGTGCACGGTCGTGCACCGAGCTGCCAGAGCTCGAGTCTCAATCGGTCCGAAGCCCGGCCGAACTGGTCCGAGCTCAAGAGCTTTCATCCACGCAGACGCGCTACCCCATCTTCTGCATCGCCGCAGGAACTCGGCGTTGCTCTTGGTCTTGCCCATCTTGTCGAGCAGCAGTTCCATCGCTTCGACCGGCGACAGCGGCGTGAGCACCTTGCGGAGCACCCAGATGCGGTTGAGGTCGTCCTTCGGGATGAGCAGCTCTTCCTTGCGCGTGCCGCTCTTGATGATGTCGATGGCCGGGAACACGCGCTTGTCCACCAGCTTGCGGTCGAGGTGGATTTCCATGTTGCCGGTGCCCTTGAACTCTTCGAAGATCACGTCGTCCATGCGCGAGCCGGTGTCGATGAGCGCGGTGGACATGATCGTGATCGAGCCGCCCTCTTCGATGTTGCGCGCCGCGCCGAAGAACCGCTTCGGCTTCTGGAGCGCGTTCGAGTCGAGACCGCCCGAGAGCACCTTGCCCGACGGCGGCGCGACGGTGTTGTAGGCGCGCGCGAGGCGCGTGATCGAGTCGAGCAGGATCACGACGTCCTTCTTGTGCTCGACCAGGCGCTTGGCCTTTTCGATGACCATCTCGGCCACCTGCACGTGGCGCTGCGCCGGCTCGTCGAACGTCGACGAGATGACCTCGCCGCGCACCGACCGCTGCATGTCGGTGACTTCTTCCGGCCGCTCGTCGATGAGCAGCACGATGAGGTAGACCTCGGGGTGGTTGGTCGTGATCGACTGCGCGATGTTCTGCAGCAGCATCGTCTTGCCGGTGCGCGGCGGCGCGACGATCAGGCCGCGCTGGCCCTTGCCGATCGGCGTCATCAGATCCATGACGCGCGCCGACAGGTTCTCCGGCGTCGTCTCGAGGCGCAGGCGCTCCTGCGGATAGAGCGGCGTCAGGTTCTCGAAGAAGAGCTTGTTGCGCGCCTGATCGGGCGACTCGAAGTTGACCGCCTCGACCTTGATCAGCGCGAAGTAGCGCTCGCCGTCCTTCGGCGGCCGCACCTGGCCGGAGACCGTGTCGCCGGTCTGCAGATCGAACTTGCGAATCTGCGACGGCGAGACGTAGATGTCGTCGGGACCGGGCAGGTAGTTGTAGTCGGGCGCGCGCAGGAAGCCGAAGCCGTCCGGCAGCACCTCGAGCACGCCTTCGGAGAACATGAAGCCGCTCATGCTCGGTCTGCGCCTTGAGAATCTGGAAAATCAGATCCTGCTTGCGCATGCCGGTCGCGCCGGCGACGTTCAGATCCTTGGCGACCTGGGTGAGCTTCTGAATGCTCATGTCCTTCAGGTCGTTGATGTTGAGGGTCTGAGCGGGCTTGGCCTGACGCGGCGCGTCGGTGCCGTCCGTGGCTGGCGGGGCCTGACGCCTGCGGCTTGAGGCGCCGCTCGAGCCGTCGGCGGTGTCCGTCCGGGACTGGTCAGCGACGGCCGATTCGGCAGGCTGCCGCCCTGAGGAGCGTTTCTGATGATTGGCCATAGCGGTTGGAACTGGACACAGGTTATCGGGTTGAGTTGAGCTAACGGATCTGACTTGGAACGGACGCGGCCACGGTCCAGACGGCGGTCGCGATTAGCGGACAGCGGCTAAGAGCACTATCACGCGTTAGTAGTCGCCTGGCGATCTCGCCAACGCCGACGAATCGAGCAGCGCGACGATCGGCTCGAGCCCGAGCGCCTGGGCCGCGCCGATGACCTCGGGGTCGTCGGCGCCCGGGATTGAGCCAGACTGTCGGGATCGCCTTTCCTGGCCAGCTCGTCCATGACCGCACGCCGACGTCCGGCGGAACGTACACCGTGGCCTCGTCGATCGTCCCCGGGTAGTCGAGCACGCTCGCGATAGGCCGTGCTCGCCCTCGATCTTCTTCTCGTGCGGGTTGATCGGCACGACCGATGTAGCCGCTGCGTGCCGGAACGCCCGCAGCGCCTTGTTGCCGAACTTGTCGGCGATCTGCGCGACGCCCCGATGACGCGCGATGACAGGCATCGTCGGACATGCACGCGAGTCACATGCTCTCAGTCGGAAAGATCTTGCCGGATTCAGAATGCCGTGCGGGTCGAACGCCTGCTTGACGCGCTTCATGAGCGCGATGGTCTCCGGCGACAGCTCGAGGCCGAGGATACGGCGCCTTGGAGAAGCCGATGCCGTGCTCGCCGCTGATCGATCCCTCGAGCGCGACGACGCCCTGGAACAGCGCCCGCTCGGCCTCCTGCGCGCGGGCCGGCTCGGCGGCGTCGCCCGGCGTGCACCATGATGTTGACGTGGATGTTGCCGTCGCCGACGTGGCCGAAGCACGGAATCGCGCAGGCCGAAGCGCGCCTTCGAGCTCGTCGACGAGCGTCGAACAGCTCGGGGACTCGCGCCTTGGGCACGACGACGTCGTGGTTGATCTTGAGCGGCGAGATCGTCTGCAGCGACGGCGAGATCTCGCGCCGGACGCGCCAGAGCTCCTGGCGCTCGGCCTCGTCGCGCGCGCGCAGGACCTCCGTCGCGCCCGCCTCGCGGCACGCGCGCTCGACGCGATCGGCCTCGCCGGCGACCTGCTCCGGCAGGCCGTCCACCTCGATCAGCAGCAGCGCGCCGGTGCCGGCCGGCGCGAGCGAACGGCCGCCGAGAGACGCGGCGACCGCGTCGAGCGAATCGCCGTCGATCAGCTCGAGCGTCGCCGGAACGACGCGCGCGCGAATGAGCCGCGTCACGGCGTCGACCGCGTGCGGCGACGCTCGGGAACGTCGCGCGGAGCGTCGCCTGGCCGGCGGCTTCGGAATCGAGCCGCAGGATGATCTTCGTGAGGATCGCGAGCGTGCCTTCGGAGCCGACGAGCAGCTGCGTCAGGTCGTAGCCGACGACGTTCTTCACGACCTTGCCGCCGGTGCGGATGACCTCGCCGGTCGGCAGCACGGCCTCGAGGCCGAGCACGTACTGCTGCGTCACGCCGTACTTGAACGCGCGCGGTCCGCCGGCGCACTCGGCGACGTTGCCGCCAATCGACCGACTGCCGCAGGCTCGCCGGATCCGGCGGATAGAACAAGCCGACGCGCTTCGACCGCGTCCTGCAGATCGCCGGTGATCGACGTTCGGCTCGACGACGGCGAGCAGATTGCCTTCGTCGATCTCGAGAATGCGATTCAGCCGCTCGAGGCTGAGGACGACGCCGCCGTGCACCGGCACGGCGCCGCCGGTGTAGCCGGTGCCGCCGCCGCGCGGCACGAGCGGCGTGCGCGTCTCGTGGCACAGGCGCGCGATCGCGGCAATCTCGCGCCGTGTCGGCCGGCAGCACGACGACATCCGCGAGGTGCGCCGCGCTTGAGCGCATCCGTGCCGTACGCCGCGCGCGACGCGTCGTCGGTCCGGACGAACTCGGCGCCGACGATGGCGCGGAGGCGGGCGCGAGGGGTCAGAGCTGTCACAGGTTTCGACATTCAGGTGCCAGAGCGCCGCGGACTGGCCGTCGGCGCTCGGCACCGCCGGCAACCTGTGGAACAGCTCTGACCTTACCGCCGGGCGAACCGAATCAGCCGCGTGACGCCCTCGCGGAGGCGCTCGAGCGACGTCGCGTACGAGAGGCGGATGTAGCCCGGGCGCGTCGAAGGCCTCGCCGGCGGTGGTGACGACGTGCTCGTCGCGCAGGAGGCCGTCGGCGAACTCGAGCGACGTGCGGCACGCCGTCCGGCGACAGGAACTCGCTGACCGCCGGGAACAGATAGAACGCGCCCTGCGGGACCGCGCAGCGAACCGCGGCTCCTCCGCCAGCCACGCGAGCACCTGGTCGCGGCGGCGCTTGTACTCGGCGAGCATGTCGGTCACGCACTGCTGCGGACCCGGTCAGCGCCGCGACGGCCGCCTTCTGCGTGATCGAATTGACGTTCGACGTCTCGTGGCTCTGCAGCGCATTCGCCGCCTGACCACCGGCTTCGGCGCCGACCAGCCAGCCGCAGCGCCAGCCGGTCATCGCATAGGTCTTCGACGCCGACCCGCACAGCACCAGCCGATCGCGCATCGACGTCGCCGAAGACCTTCGGCAGGTTGTGCGGGACGCCGTCGTAGATCAGCCGTTCGTAGCAGAGATCGATCACGACCCAGAGCCCGCGGCGCGCGGCCTCGGCGCCGAGCTTGCGCGCTTCCGACTCGGACAGCAGCGCGCCGGTCGGATTGCCCGGCGAGTTGATGACGATGCCGCGCGTGCGCGGCGTGACGGCCGAGAGCAGCACGTCGGCCGTCGAGCGCGAACCCGTCCTCGAGCTGCGTCGCGCACGACGACCGGCGTCGCGCCGGCGAGCTTGATCTGCTCGACGATCGTCGGCCAGCCGGGCACGTGCGTGATGACTTCGTCGCCCGGCCCGAAGAGCGCCAGCGCGGCGTGATAGCAGCGCCTGCTTGCCGCCGGCCGTGATGATGACCTCGTCGGGCGCGTAGCTCGACGCCGTAGTCCTCGCGATAGCGCGTCGGCCGACCGCCTCGCGCAGCTCCAGCATGCCCATGTTGGCCGTGTACTTCGTGAACTGGCTGTCGAGCGCCGCGTGCGCCGCCGCCGTCACGTGCGCGGGCGTCGGGAAGTCCGGCTCGCCCGGCGCCGAGATCGACGACGTCGACGCCCTGGCGGCGGAGCCGCTCGGCCTCGATCGTGCCCTTCATCGTCGGCGACAGGCCGATGTCGCGCATGCGCTCGGCGAGGCGGATGGTGTCGGTGGTCATACGTCGATCGTCCTTCGCCGCGTCCCGCAGCCGGGTCAGCCGCGCGACGACGGCCGGCGGCACGAGGCCCGAGACGATTGCCGCCGAGCGCGGCGACCTCCCTGACGAGCGTCGAGCTCACGTGGCTCCACTCGGCCGGCCGGCATCAGGAACACGGTCTCGATCTCGGCGCGCAGGTGACGGTTCATCAGCGCCATCTGGCGCTCGTACTCGAAATCGGCCACGCCGCGCAGGCCGCGGATGATCGCCGACGCGCTGCGGCGCTGCGCGTAGTCGACGAGCAGGCCGTCGAAACGTGTCCACCTCGACGGCCGCCGTGCCGCCTGAAACACCTCGCGGATCATCGCGACGCGATCCGGCGACGGTGAACAGCGGCTGTCTTGTCCGGGTTGCCGAGAACGGCGACGATGACGCGATCGAACAGACGTGCGCTGCGCTCGATGATGTCCACGTGGCCGTTCGTCAGCGGATCGAACGATGCCGGGATAGACGGCGATGCGAGGCGGTCAGCTCATAGAACGACAGCGCGCTGTCGTCCGGCGACGAGGAGCGCGCTGTCGCCGGCGACAGCGCGCTGACGCGCCTTGGCCGGTGCGGCGCGCGCGCCGCGGCTGTGCTCGAGCACCAGGCGTCCGCCCGGCGCGACGAGCGACGCGGCCGCCTCGACGACATCGCTCGAGATCGTCGATGTCGTACGGCGGATCGAGCAGCACGAGATCGAAGGGCGTGCCCGGTGCCGCTGCGCGCGCGAAGAAAATCGTCGCGGATGATAGCACACGCGTCTGCGACGCCGCAGGTGCGGCGTTGTCGCGCACCGCCGCGAGCGCCCGCGGCGTCGCGCTCGACGAAGGTCACGTGCGGCCGCGCCGCGGCTGAGCGCCTCGAGGCCGAGCGCGCCGGTGCCGGCGAACCCGTCGAGCACGCGCGCGCCGACGACGGTCTCCCCGAGCACGTTGAACAGCGTCTCGCGCAGCCCGTCGGACGTCGGCCGCACGTCGAGCCCGCGCGGCGCCTGCAGCCGCCGGCCCTTGAACCGCCCGGCAATGATGCGCATCGGCTCTACCCGACCCCGACCAGACCGAAGCGCGTCGGCCCAGTTCGCCGAGAGGTACTCGACGAGCGGCGGGCGGCGCCCTCCTCGTCGAGCCAGGCGACGGCCTCGCGGCGCGCCTCTTCCATCAGCGCGTGGTCGCGCAGCAGATCGCCCACGCGCAGCGTCGGCAGGCCCGACTGGCGCGTGCCGAAGAAGTCGCCGGGCCCGCGCAGCGCGAGGTCGCGCTCGGCAATCACGAAGCCGTCGGTCGTCTCGACGAGCGCGTCGAGCCGCGCGCGGCTCGCCTCGCTGAGCGGCGGCTGGTACAGCAGCACGCACGTCGACGCGTGCTCGCCGCGGCCGACGCGGCCGCGCAGCTGATGCAGCTGCGACAGGCCGAATCGCTCCGCGTGCTCGACGATCATCATCGTCGCGTTCGGCACGTCCACGCCGACCTCGACGACGGTCGTCGACGACGAGCACGTGCACGTCGCCGCGCGCGAACGCCGGCCATGACGCGATCCTTCTCGTCCGGCTTCAGGCGGCCGTGCAGCAGCGCGACCGTGTACTCGGGAAACACCTCCGCCTGCAGGTGATCGGCCATCGCCGTCGCCGCGCGCAGGTCGACTTTCTCCGACTCCTCGACGAGCGGATAGATCACGTAGACCTGCCGCCCGTGCTCGAGCTCGCGCCGCGCGAGGCGGTACACCTCGTCGCGCCGCGACTCCGGCTCGCATCATCGTCGCGATCGGCTGGCGGCCGGGCGGCAATTCGCGAATCACCGACACGTCGAGATCGCCGTACGTCGTCAGCGCCAGCGTGCGCGGAATCGGCGTGGCCGTCATCACGAGCACGTCGGGATGGGCGCCCTTCGCGCGCAGCGTCGCGCGCTGCATCACGCCGAACCGATGCTGCTCGTCGATGATCGACCAGGCCGAGCTCCTGGAACGCGACCGCCTCTTCCGCGAGCGCGTGCGTGCCGACGACGAGATGTGATCGTGCCGCTCGCGAGCTCCGCGAGGATCGCGCGGCGCTTCGCCGCCGGGACGCTGCCGGTCAGCGACGCGATGCGGAACCGCGACGCGTCGAGCAGCCGGCGAATCGTCAGGTAGTGCTGATCCGCCAGAATCTCGGTCGGCGCCATGAACGCGACCTGCAGGCCGTTCTCCATCGCGACGACGCGCGGCGAGCAGCGCGACGATCGTCTTGCCGGCGCCGACGTCGCCCTGGAGCAGCCGGTTCATCGGCTCCGGCCGCTGCATGTCGGTGACGATCTCGCGCAGCGCCGTCTTCTGTCCGTCGGTCAGCTTGAACGGCAGCACGCGCCGCGCCGACTCACGAATGCCGATCGTCGACGTCACCGGCCGCGGCCTTGCGATCCGCGGCGTGCCGCCGCTTGCGCAGCACGAGCCCGGCCTGGAACAGGAAGAACTCCTCGAAGATCAGCCGCTGCTGCGGCGGCGACGCGACACGCATTGAGCGCGTCGATGTCGGTGCCCGGCGGCGGAAATGCGTCGCCGCGATCGCCTGCGACGGTCGGGCAAGGCCGCGGCGCGTGCGAATCGCCGCCGGCAGCGGATCGGGCAGCGCCGCCGGCATCTCCGCCAGCAGCCGATGCACGAGCGTGCGCTGCATCCGCGGCGTGACCGACCCGGCCTTCTCGTAGATCGGCACGATGCGGCCGGTGTGCACCGTCGCGTCCTCGTCGTCGGCCTCGCCGCGGACGATCTCGTACTCCGGATTGGTGAACTGCAAGCCGCCGTCCGCGATACTCCAGCGGGCCGTACAGCACGACGCGCTGCCCCGGATGGAACACGTCGCGCAGGAAACGCCTGATTCGGAAAGACCGCGCGCACCGGACCGCGTCTCGTCCTTCACGATCAGCTCGAACAGCCGGAAGCCTGGCCGTCGGGTCGGCCGAATCCCGCTCGAGACGACCTCGCCGACGATGGTCGCGACCATGCCGGGCCGCAGGCGCGCGATCGGGCACGAGCTCGGCGCGGTTCTCGTAGCGGAGGGGAAACCGCAGCAGCAGATCTTCGACCGTCGCGAGGCCGACGCGCTCGAGATCGGCCGCGCGCCGCGGTCCGACGCCCTTCACGAACTGCAGCGGCGTCGTCAGGAAATCGCGCACAACCGGATTGTAGCGGGCGCCGCTACTGGACGATCGTCGCCGCGCCGCGCTGAATCTGCACCTGGCGGATCTTGTGCGGCAACTCGAACGGCTTGTCGAGATCGAAGCCGTGCGGCATCTCCGGCGTGCGCGTGTAGTGGCTGACGACTTCCTGCAGCACGCTCTTCGGAATCGGCACGCCGCCGATGGCGCCGGCCTGATACTCGAACGTGCCCTTGCCGTCCGCCGACTTGAGGAAGCCCGACACGAGCATGTCCGCCGAGCCGCTGATCCACGCCAGCGGGTCAGTAAGGCCGCGAGGCTTCGCCTTGCGGATGGCGTCGAGATTGACCGTCGCGCGCCCCTGCAACAGCCCGCCTTCGAGAATCGTGATGCGCGGATTCACCAGACCGACCGGCATCGCCGGCTGCGCGCCGAACTTGAAGAACGCGTTGACCTCACGCTCGGTGAACGACGTGTGCAGCGGCCCGGGCGGCTTGGCGGGCGATTTCGAGCTCGCCTTCGCCGGGACGACATTGCCGCGCTCGAGGATCGCGTCGAGCTTGACCGCCATGCGGTCGGACTCGCTGCGCGTGAGCTCCTGGCGGGCGTCGAGACCGGCGATCAGGAGCAGCCCGCTGACACCAGTAACGATCAGGCGACGGGGAGGCATATGACGATAGTAACGCAGCTTAACAGGTAGAAGGTCCGAGGGCGACAGGGCGAAGGGTCGACGGACGGAGGACGAAGGGTGAGCTACTTGCCCCCTGCGCCGGGCAAGGGGCGGAGCTTCATCAGCAAGTCGAGCTTCATCTGTTCGATGCGCTCTTCGAGGATGCGGAATTTCGCGCGCTGCCAGGGCACGAGCACGCCGTCGAGGTCGGCCTCGGCCTGCCGCAGCTCCTGGGTGCCCTTTTGATTGAGATCCTCGAGCGCCTTCAGCTTCTCGGCGACGACCTCGTCGCGGAATGGGCCCGGGCCCTGGACGAGCCCGCCGATCTCGCGCAGCAGGCGCCTCCGCTGCTGCAGATGCTGCCAGCGGACGGTCTGGAGCTTCCGCAGGCGCGTGACGAAGTTGGGGTACTGATCCGCCGTGAGCTGCAGCGCGCGATCGGCCTGGTAGAGCGTTGCGATGTCCAGATACTCCTGCAACTGCTGCTGCGTGAGGTTCGCACCGGGCGCCGGCATGTTCTGCCGCGCCGCCGGTCGGGCGTCGCCGCGCCGGCCGCTCGGCGGGTCGGCCGCCTGGCCCGCCGGAGGCGTCGGCGGCGGCGTCTGCTGCGGAGGGGTCTGCGGCGGCGGTTCCTGCGCGAATCCCGCTGCGCTCGCGGCCAGCACGCCGATCGTCACGCCGAGGAGCCACCGACCTGCGTGCCGCCTCATTCCACGTCTCCAATTTCTGCGCGGAGCATTCGGGCGAGCTCCTGACGCTCGGCTGGCGTCAGCGAGCTGATCAGTTCATCCACCGTGGCCGCGCGAGGCTTCGCCACCTGCCGGACGTCTTCCCAATCCACGCCGCTGGCGCTCGCGATGCCGACAATCACGTTCCACGGACCTTCGTCGAGCGGCGCCTCGCCGATCATGCCGGCGCTCTCCGTGACCGGCACATCGGGCAGACCGACGTCCGGCGCCGATCGCGACATGAGCACGAGCGCGATCACCGCGAGGCCCGCCGCGGCCGCCACCATCGGCCGCCACGCGTTCGTCCACCAGCCTGCGCGGGCCGGCACCGCCTGATCGCCTGTCGCCTGCCGGACCCGCTGGCTCAGGTGGTCCCAGAAGAGCGGCGACGGTTCGGGCGTCTCCGACGTGAGATCGACGTCGCTCCTGACGCGCCGGAGATCCTCGACCTCGCGGCGGCAGGCGTCGCAGCCGTCCAGGTGCGCCCGGCGCTCTGCGATCAGAACGCCTTCGACCGCATCGACGAATTCATCAGGCGAAAAATGCGTGCTCATGGCGTGTGCAACAGGCGCCTGAGATTGCCAAGCGCGTGAAAAAAATTCGCTTTGACCGCTCCAACCGAGCTCCCCAGCACGCGGGCAATCTCCTCGTGCGAGAGCTCCTGATAGACGCGCAGCATCAACGTCGCGCGCTGCTTCGGCGGCAGCTTCGCGATGGCCATCCGGACCTCCGCGGCGCGCTCGTCGCGCATCAGGGTCGCCACCGGATCGGGCGCGCGCGCATCGACGCGCTGCGAGGCCTCGATCGGCTCGGTCCGCGCTTTCCTGACGGCCACGCGATTCAAGCACGTGTTGACGCCGACGCGGTAGAGCCACGTGCCGAGCGACGACTCGTTCTTGAACTTGCGCAGTCCCTTGAACGCCCGGACGAAGACGTCCTGCGCGAGGTCGGACGCGTCCTCGTGATTGTTCACGAACCGGAAGCAGATCTGGTAGACCGTGCGCCGGTGCCGCTCGACGATGACGTCGAAGGCGTCCCGGCGCCCGCCGAGAAAGGCCTCGACCAGCGTCCGGTCGTCGGCGCCGTTCAAATCAGCTGTCGGGGGCTCTGCCCCGGCCCGGCTCTCAGGCCGCGTCATGCTGACGTCCCACGCTGGCGCCCTGTTCCAGCCGATCGCCCCGGCTGTTCCTGCCCCAACCCGCATACTGCAGCTCCGGAACGGGACATCGGCCGCTCCTGCCGACGTTCTTCGCTCCTGAAGGCTTAGACCACGGCGGCCACACGCTGGTTACACCTGTCCTGCCTCGGCGGGGGTCGGCAGGGCCGTCTGCGCGCCAACGGCCCGGCAGTTGAGCGCGGCCACCCGGTTCGCATAGACCAGGAGCCGCTCCACGTCCGCGGCGGGGCCGAGCGCCAGCCACCCGGCAGCGAAGCCGCCGCGAAAGGCGTCTCCGGCCCCTGTCGTGTCCAGCGCCGTCACGGCATGGGCCGGTGTGCGAATCACACGGCTCTGACACCAGGCGAGTGACCCGTCGCTTCCCAGCGTCGCGACGGCGATGGCGGGCCGGAACCGCTCCCCGAGCTCTCTCAGACCCTGTCCGACGGTCGATGCTCCGGTGTAAGCCTCTGGAAAGGAGCCTGCCGCGATGATGACGTCGATCTGCTCGAGCAGCTCATCGAGTCCGGCCACCGGAGACTCCACGTCCACGATCGTCGGCACCCCCGCGGCTCTGGCTGCGCGGGCCGCTCGCGTGGAGGCCGGCACATCGGTCGCGTCCACCATCAGGAGACGTCCCGACGTGAAGACGCCGATGTCGAAATCCGTGGCCTCGAGTGCCAGTCGCGCGTCACGCCGCTCGAGAATCGTGCGCTCGCCCGATCGGCCATCGACGAGCACGACCGCAAACCGGCTCGCCGTGGCCGGCCGTCGTACGGCCGTGACCTCCACGCCCTCCGACTTCAGCGCGTCGGTCACGCGCGCCCCGAACTCATCGTCGCCGAACGCGCCCACAAAGCGCGAGCGCCAGCCGAGCCGGGCGACGGCGGCGAGGGCCGTGGCCATCTGGCCGCCGGGCAGGATGCGGAAGTCATGGAGCGGCGCCTTCGTGTTCGGTGGCGGCCAACCGCGGGTGACCGCGATGAGATCGAGGCTCGCTTCCCCGGTGCCGACGACGTCGAACCGGCGCGACTCGCGCGGCGGCAACGTGAGAGGAAGCCTCAGCAGCATGCGGAGCGGGATTATCTCCCGGCGCGCGATGGCGGCTTGATTTTCGCCTTTTCTTTGCGTATAGTCCCACTCGAGTTTCGCCTCGTCCCCAGGGGGAGCCCGACGTGCAGCCACTGACCAAGCGCCAGCGCGAAATTCTCGACTACCTCCAGGAATTCATCCAGCAGCACGGCTACGCGCCGAGCCTCGAGGAAATCGGCCGGCGCTTCAGCCTGTCGTCGCTGGCGACCGTCCACAAGCACCTGACCAACCTCCAGGAAAAGGGCTTCATCCGGCGCTCGTGGAACCGCAGCCGATCGGTCGAGCTGCTGTCGGCGCGCACCGGTCACCGCGCGATCGAGCTGCCGCTGCTCGGCTACGTCGCGGCCGGCGCCCCCATCGAAGCCGTTGCGACGAACGAGACCATCGCCGTGCCCGAGGACCTCGTCGGCAAGCGCGAGACCTACGTGCTGCGCGTGCAAGGGCGACTCGATGATCGACGAGCAGATTCGCGACGGCGACTTCGTCATCGTCGAGGACCGCAAGACGGCCGACAACGGCGAGATGGTGATCGCGCTCGTCGGCGGCACCGACGTCACGCTGAAGAAGTTCTACCGCGAGAACGGCCGCGTCCGCCTGCAGCCGGCGAATCCGGCGATGCAGCCGCATCCTGCTCGACGCCGTCGCAGGTGCAGGTCCAGGGCGTCGTCGTCGGCGTGATGAGAAAATACTGACGAGAAAACACTGACGATGACCAAGCAGATCAACTTCACGATCGTGCCCGATGAGCCGGAGGATCCGCGAGCGGGCGCGGCGCGAGTACGCGAACTTCTGCGCCGTCGCGCACACGCCCTTCGATCTCACGCTGACCTTCTGCGACGTGCGGCCGCTCTCGGAGCGCGACATCAAGAGCGCCGAGCAGTCGCAAACCGTGCGTGCGCCGGTCGTCGCGCGCATCGCGCTCCCGTTCGGCGTCGTCCCCGGCCTGATCGCGGCGCTGCAGGAACAGCTGCGCGCGGTGCAGGAGGCGCAGGCCGGCGCAGGCGGAGCCGAGCTGGCCGAAGGGCCCGCTCCACTGAGCCGCGCATGGCGCGTGCGCCGTCGCCCGAAGTCGGCAGGCGCCGGCACGGTCGCGGCGTGGACCGCTGCGAAATCGCGACGATCTTCGATCGCCTCGACGCGCAGCATCCCAACGCCGACGACCGAGCTCCACTTCACGCAACGCGTTCGAGCTGCTCGTCGCCACGATCCTGTCCGCGCAGTGCACCGACGCGCGCGTGAATCAGGTGACGCCGGCGCTCTTCGCGCGCTATCCGGACGCCGCGGCGCTGGCGCAGGCCGACGCCCGAAGAGCTCGAGCCGCAGATTCAGCCGACCGGGTTCTTCCGCATGAAGTCCCGCAGCCTCGTCGGCATGGCGCAGCGCGCTCGTCGAGCGACACGGCGGCGAGGTGCCCGCGCACGATGGACGCGCTCGTCGAAGCTGCCGGGCGTCGGCCGCAAGACCGCGAACGTCGTGCTCGGTCACGCGCTCGGCGTGCCGGGTCTCCCGGTCGATCGTCACGTGCTGCGCGTCGCCAACCGGCATCGGCCTCGTGCACTCGGACGATCCGGAGGTCGTCGAGGCGGCGCTCTGCGCGCTGCTGCCGCCCGAGCGGTGGACGCGCGCGTCCGACACGCTGATCCTGCACGGCCGGCGCGTCTGCCGGCCGAAGCCGCTCTGCGACCGCTGTCACGTGTCGCGAGCGACTGCGCGTACTTCCGAGCAGCTCGGCGCGAAGGCGACGAGCCACGCAAGCGCGCCGAAGGACGCGACGATGACCCGCGAGCGAGTTCCGGCAGCTCGTCGACGAGGCGCTCGACGACGATTCCCGCGCGACTTTCGCGACGCGCTGCAGAACATCGCCATCGTCGTCGAAGACGAGCCGTCGACCGCGCAGCTGGCGGAGGTCGGCATCGAGCCGCCCGACACGCTGCTCGGCCTCTACGAAGGCACGCCGCTCACCGAGCGCCAGTGGGCGCACGGCAACACGCTGCCGGACAAGATCACGCTCTTTCAACGCCCGATCGAAGACGCGAGCGACGACGAGGACGACGTCGTCGTGGCGATCGGCGAGACGCTGATTCACGAGATCGGCCACTACTTCGGGCTTGTCCGAAGAAGAGATCGAAGAGATCGAAGAGCAGCTACTGGCGCGGCGACGGCGACGAGCCGGATGAGACGCGAGCCGCAGCGATCGAGCGCGCTGGCGGTCATCGGCCGCGCAAACGATTCGGCCAGCATTTCCTGGCGCCGGCGTGGGCGCGCGAAGGTCGTCGAAGCCATCGCGGCCCGGACCGGGCGACGTCGTTCCTCGAGATCGGCCCGGGCACGGGCGCGCTGACGCTGCCGCTCGCGGCGACGGGCGTGCCGATTCTCGCGGTCGAGATCGATCGCGATCTCGTCGCGCGACCTCGCGCGCCACGCGTGCCGCCGAACGTCACGATCCTCGCCGGCGACGTCCTGAAGACCGACGTCGTGCCGTTCCTGAGCGGCCTCGAGCCGCAGCGGCCGCCCGACGCGTCGGGCGCCGCCGGCCCGCCCGCCGGCGTTCGGGTCGTCGGCAACCTGCCCTACAACGTCGACGTCGCCGATTCTCTTCCGGCTGATCGAGCTGCACCGGCGCGCACGGGTTGTTCGCCGACGCGACCGTGATGGTGCAGAAGGAAGTCGCCGACCGGCTGGTCGCGCGGCCGGGCACGAAGGAGTACGGCGTGCTGACCGTCATGCTCAGCGTCCACGCGCGAGGTCACGCGGCTGCTCGACCTGCCGCCCGGCGCGTTCACGCCGCCGCCGAAGGTGCGCTCCACGCGTCGTGCGGCTCGAGTTCGGCCCGCCGCCGGTCCGGATCCCGGACGAGCGGCTCGTTCGAGCAGCTGGTCAAGGCGCATCTTCAGCCAGCGCCGGAAGACGCTCGCGAACGCGCTCAAGGCGTTCGACCCGACGGCGCCGGCGGTGCTGGCCGCGGCCGGGATCGACGGCCGGCGGCGGCCGGAGACGCTGCAAGCTCGACAGAGCTCGCGCGGCTTGCGGAGCTGTTCGCGGCGGCCCGCGCAGAGCCCGGCCTGTGCTATAGTTTCGCCGCAGTTTTCCCGCCTGTTTTCGGGTCTCTCCCAGCGACCCGATCAGGCCGGACACCTGCAGGCCGTCCGTGCGGCGCGCCTGCGCCGCGGCTGTCGATCTCGCGCGAGCCGGCGTTCGCGCTGGTCGACGTGTCCGGATGAGGTTCGGAGGTCGCGATTCGGTTGACGGCGGACGGCGCGCCGCTGGGCGCCGCCGGTGGACGTCATCCCGCTCGGCGGGGTCGGCGAGTTCGGCATGAACATGCTGCTCGTCGCCTGCGGGGATACCGCTCTGCTCGTCGATGCCGGGCGTGATGTTCCCGGAGCCCGAGCTCTTCGGCGTCGACCTGGTCATTCCCGACCTCGCGCGCGCTCGACGCCTATCGCGGGCGGATCGCCGCGCTCGTCCTCACGCACGGCCACGAAGATCACATCGGCGCCGTCGCGCACGTGATCGACCGCGTCGACGGTCCGATCTACGGCTCGCCGTTCACGCTCGCGCTCGTCGAGCCGAAGCTCGAGGAGCACGGCATCGACGCCGCGCGACCGGCTGCGTGGCGGTCGCGCCGCGCGCAGACGCGTCGACGGTCGGGCCGTTCCGGCTCGAGTTCCTGCGCGTCACGCACAGCATGCCGGACTGCCTGGCGCGTCGCGATTCACACGCCGGCCGGCGTCATCGTCCACACCGGCGACTTCAAGATCGATCAGACGCCGCTCGACGGCCAGCCGTTCGACCTGCATCGCTTCGCCGAGCTCGGCAGCGAGGGCGTGCTGGCGCTGCTTCTCCGACAGCACCAACGCCGACCGGCCGCGGCTTCACCGGATCCGAACGCGACGTCATCGACGGCTTCGAAGAGGTCTTCAGCAGCGCGACCGGCAAGATTGTCGTGACGGCGTTCTCGACGAGCGTCTACCGGCTGCAGCTCCTCGTGGACCTGGCCGAGCAGTTCGAGCGCAAGGTCGCGTTCGTCGGCCGCGGCATGCAGCAGACGTCGCAGATCGCCGAGCGGCTCGGGTACCTGCGGATCCCGCCGGGCGTCCAGATTCGCGACAGCGAGGTCGGCGACTATCCCGCCGCAGGACGTCCTGTGCCTCTGCACCGGCTCGCAGGGCGAGCCGCTGGCCGCGCTGCCCCGCATCGCCATCGACGACCACCGGCACGTCAAGCTCGCGCCCGGAGGACGTCGTCGTCTTCTCGGCCCGGGTCATTCCCGGGCAACGAAAAGGCGATCGGCCGGGTCATGAACCACGTGGCCCGCCGGGGCGCCGACGTCGTGACCGACGGCGACAAGCACGTCCACGTCTCGGGCCATGGCAGCGCAGGAAGAGCTGAAATTGGTGCTGTCCCTCGTCAAGCCGCGCTACTTCGTGCCGATACATGGTGAGTACCGGCAGCTTGCCCGTCACGCCCGGATGGCGGCGCTCGTGTGCCCGGCGACGACCGTGCTCATGGTCGAGGACGGCGACGTGCTCCGGTTCGACGAGGCCGGGCGCCCGGGTCGTCGACCGGGTGCCGGCGGGCCGGGTGCTGATCGACGGCACCCGGACGGGCGAAATCGCCGACGAGGTCCTGCGCGACCGGCGGCACCTGGCGGGCGACGGCCTGGTGGTGCCGGTCGTGGCCATCAACGGCCAGACCGGGGCGCTCGAACAGCCGCCGGAGATCATCACCCGCGGCCTGGCGGTCGACGCCCGGCACGACGCGATGCTGCGCGAGGCGCCCGGCGCTGCTGGCGCGCGCGATTGAAGCGGCGCCGCGCGAGGAGCGGACGGATCCGGGCTTGCTGAAGGAGCGCATCCGGCTCGAGCTGCAGCGGCATGTTCCGGAAGCGCGCCGGCCGCCGGCCGCTCGTGCTGCCGGTCGTGATGGAAGTCTGAGGAGAACGTCGTTGGCCGAGTCCGCCCTCTCCCGTCGGGTGAGCGAGTTCACCGGCGTGGCGCTGTTCGCCGCGTGCGCTGATCTGGCTCATCGCGCTGGTCACGCTACACGCCGGCCGATCCGGTCTGGTTCTTCAACGACGTCGCCGGCGCGGCGAGCGTCAGAACTTCGCCGGGCCGCGTCGGCGCCTTCCTCGCGCGAGCGTCGCTTCCAGCTGGTCGGCTACTCGGCGTACCTGCTGCCCGCTCGTCCTCGGCGTCGTCGGCTGGCACTACTTCTGGTGCCGCGAAGGTCGACGCCGGCTACACGAAGCTCGTCGGCGCCGGCCTGCTGTCGTCACGTGCCTCGCGGGCCTGCTGGCGCTGGCCTTCGAGCGCGTTCGACGCGGCCGACGCGGCGCGTCCGGCCTGGCGGCGTCGATCGGCGCAGCGGCGTCGCGCCGGTCTTCGCCGCGTTCCTCAACCGGACGGGCGCGGCGATCCTGCTGCTGACGCTGCTCGCGCTCGCCGTCATCCTGTCGACGCAGTTCTCGTTCGGCCGCGCGTTCAGCCGCGATCGGCGAACGCGGCTGCGCGCCAGCGCGGCCTGCTCGACCGCTGGCGCGAGTGGCGCGAGGAGCGCGCAGCGCGAACGGAGCGGCAGCAGATCGTCGACAAGCACGTCAAGAAGGCCGGCAAGGAGCACGCGCCGGAAATCGCGACGAAGGCCGCCGAGGCCGCCGAGACGCTCAAGGCCGCGCGCGCGCGAGGCAGCCGCCGACACGGACGACGACGACGAGGACGACGATGTCGACGCCGCGGCCGCGCCGGCCGGCAGGCCGCCGGCGATTCGCGCGCGCAGCCGGCGCCCGTCGCCGCAGCCGCTGCCGCTCGACCGACGCCGAGCCAGCCAAGACGCCGGCCGAGCGCCGCCAGGGCGGCTACGTGCTGCCGCCGGTCACGCTGCTCGACGCGCCGAAGGACCAGCGCAAGATCGACGAGCGCGAGCTGATGGACGCCGCGCGGCTGCTCGAAGAGAAGTGCCGCGAGTTCTCGGTCGAAGGCACCGTCGTCCAGATTCATCCGGGCCCGGTCGTCACGACCTACGAGTTCAAGCCGGACGCCGGCGTGAAGTACAGCCGCATCACCGGGCTGGCCGACGACCTCTGCCTCGCGATGCAGGCCGAGTCGGTGCTGATCGATCGCATCCCCGGCAAGTCGACCGTCGGCATCCAGATTCCGAATCGCGCATCGCGAGCCGATCACGCTGCGCGAGCTGCTCGAGTCCGACACCTACACGCGCTCGACGTCGAAGCTCACGCATGGCGCTCGGCAAGACGATCCACGGCGAGCCGTTCGTCAGCGACCTCGCGACGATGCCGCACCTGCTCATCGCCGGATCGACCGGCGCGGGCAAGTCGGTCAGCGTCAACGCGATGATCAGCAGCATCCTGTTCCGCGCGCACGCCCGACGACGTGCGCTTCATCATGATCGATCCGAAGCGCCTCGAGCTCGGGATGTACGAGGACATCCCGCACCTGCTCACGCCGGTGGTCGTCGATCCGAAGCAGGCGGCCAACGCGCTGCGCTGGGCCGTGCGCGAGATGGAAGAGCGCTACAAGCTGCTCGCCGCGCACGGCGTCCGCAACATCGATCAGTTCAACCGCAACGTTCGCGCGATGCTCGCCGAGCAGCCAGACGCCAAGGCGCCGGACGGCGCCGAGCTGCGCACGCTGCCCTACATCGTCGTCATCATCGACGAGCTGGCCGACCTGATGATGGTCGCCGGCAAGGAAGTCGAAGAGTCGATCGCGCGCCTCGCGCAGATGGCGCGCGCGGTCGGCATCCATCTGATTCTGGCGACGCAGCGGCCGTCGGTGGACGTCATCACCGGCGTCATCAAGGCGAACCTGCCGGCGCGCATCGCGTTCCGCGTGGCCTCGCAAGATCGACTCGCGCACGATTCTCGACGGCAACGGCGCCGAGCAGCTGCTCGGCAAGGGCGACATGCTCTATCTGCCGCCGGCGTCGTCGCGGTTCGTCCGCATTCACGGCCCGTACATCTCCGAGCAGGAGACGGCGCGGCTCTGCAGCTTCCTCCGCAAGCAGGGCAAGCCGATCGTACGACACGACGATCACCGCCGAGGAGAAGACCGGCCGCCGAGAAGCTCGAGATCGAGAAGGACGACCTCTACGACGAAGCCGCGCGCATCGTCGTGTCGACCGGCCAGGCGTCGATCTCGTATCTGCAGCGCCGGCTGCGCATCGGATTCAGCCGCGCGGCGCGCCTCATCGACATGATGGAGATGGAGGGCGTCGTCTCGCCGGCCGCCGGCGGCAAGCGCGAAGTGCTGGTCGATCAGAACTACTTCGAAGAAGTGGACGCCCAGCTGAAATGCTCATGACGCTGACGCCACTCCTCCCGTCTCCGGTCCCCTCGGCGCGATCGCCGCGTCGGCCTGCCGGCTGATCGTCATGCCGTCCCTGCTCGGCGCGCAGGCCCGGTCCGTACCGGCGCTCGTCGAACGCGAGCAGGCGCTCCGGACGGCGACGCCGGCGACGGCGCTCGCCGGCGCTGCGCGCGCGCGGCCCCAGTGTACGAAGACGTCGTCCGGCGCTATCCCGCGAGCGGCTACGCCGACAACGCGCTGTGGCAGGCCGCGGGCCTTGCTCCAGCTGGCCTTCGAGCCAGCTTCGGGCGACGTCGCCGACCTCGCGACGGCGCCGAGCCGCCTGCTGAACTGGCTGCGCAAGGAGTATCCGCGAACAGCTCGCGCCGGCAGCGATCGCCTCGCGCGACTCGCGCGCTCGCCAGCCGCGCCGGCGCGCCGCCGGCGCCCGGCCCGAGTCCGCCGCTCCCGCTCCGGCGACCGCCGGCGCAGTCGGCCGGCGCTGGCGACGGCGTCTCCCCCGCCCGCGCCAGAGCGCCGCCACCGGGGCCGACATCGCGCCTCGTGCGAGCATCACGCACAGCCCCGCTGCCGCGGGCGATCGCATCACGATCGAGCTCAACCAGGAAGTGCCTTCACGGGCGATCGGGTCGACTCGCCGGACCGGTCTTCTTCGACTTCCCGAACACCCGCCGACGAGCGGCCGACGCGCTCCAGCGCGGCCGCGTCGGCGGCGCGTCTCCTCAAGCCGTCCGGGTCGGCCGGCCGGCGCCCGGCGTCACGCGCGTCGTGCTCGAGCTCCGCGGCCCGCCGCGCTACAGCGCCTTCCCGCTCTACAACCCGTTCCGCCTCGTCATCGACGTCGAATCCGAGCCACGGCGCCGGCTGCCCCGGTCGTGGCGCCGGCCGCAGCCGGCGCCTCGACGCCCCCGGCACCGGCGCTCGACGCGCGTCGAGCTCCAGCGCCGCCGCCGGCGGCACTCGCCCCACGACGTCGCCGCGCGCCACCGCAGTCGCAGCGAAGCCCGCGCCCGCCGGCCGTCGACGAGCCGCGGCGACTATCCCCTCGCCCGGCAGCTCGGCCTCGGCGTCTCGCGCATCGTCATCGACCCCGGACACGGCGGCCACGATCCAGGCGCGCGCGCCAACGGCATCAACGAAGCCGAGCTCGTGCTCGACGTCGCGCTGCGCGTCGAAGAAGCTGCTCGCCAAACAGCCCGGCGTCGACGTCGTGCTGACGCGCGGCACCGACGAGTTCATCCCGCTCGAGGAGCGCACCGCGATCGCCAACCGCGGAGGCGCGCCGACTCTTCCTGTCGATTCACGCCAACGCGAGCCGGCACCGGCGCGCGCGGCATCGAGACCTGCATCCTGAACTTCGCGACCAACCCGCGAGGCCGAGGCCGTCGCCGCCGCGCGAGAACGCCACGAGCGCGCAGACGATGGGCACGCTGCCGGACCTCCTCAAGGCGATCGCGCTCAACAACAAGCTCGACGAATCGCGCGAGCTGGCGGGCATGGTCCAGACCTCGCTCGTCCGACGATCGGCCGCGCCACCCGTAACCTGGGTCAAACAGGCGCCCTTCGTCGTGCTGATCGGCGCCCAGATGCCGAGCATCCTGGCGAGTCGCTTCATCACCAACCGGCCCGAGGCCTCGTTGCTCAAGCAGCCGGCCTATCGCGAGCAGATCGCGCAGGCGCTCTGCGATGCGATCGTGAAGTACGCGGCGAAATCACGACGGTCGCCGCGCCCGTCCGGCGGCCTCCCGCCCGCGCCAGGCGCGGTGACGCGGTAACTGGAACCGGTGCAGACCGACGCCTTCGTCGTCACGTGATGGACCGCTGCCGGAGACGACGATCGCCGACGTGATTGTGGGGTCGCTGGCATCGCCGGTATGCTCGTCGCCGTGTCGCTCGTGCTGGGTCTGCTCCTGGCGGCGGTCATGTCGGATCCGTCTCCACCCGCCCGAGACTGGGCACCTGCCGCCGGTCAGCCCGCTCATTCCCGATCCGACCGGCCCCGGTCATCGCAAGCTCAATGAGCAGGCGCACGGCGGCGCCCGTGGCGCCCTTCGGCTGATACGCCTTCTTCGCTTCGGCCCACGCCGTGCCGGCGATGTCGAGGTGCACCCAGGGTTGCCTCGCCGCAACTCCCGCAGAAATGCGGCCGCCGTGACCGCGCCGCCAGCCCGGCCGGCCGAATTGACCATGTCGGCGATTTCGCTCCGAAGCTCCTCGCGCGCCTCCTCGTAGATCGGCATCGGCCAACGCGATCGCCGCCGCGCTGGGCGGCCGCGCACGACGTCGACCCACGTCGTCAGGCTGGCCGAACAGCCCCGACACACTTCGTCCGAGCGCGACGACACGCGCGCCGGTCAGCGTCGCGACGTCGACCAGGTGCGTGGCGCCGAGCTGCGCGCGTACCACAGCGCGTCGGCCAGGATCAGCCGGCCCTCCGCGTCGGTGTTGATGATCTCGACGGTCGTGCCGCTGGCGCCGTGAATCACGTCACCCGGCCGGGTGGCGCGGCCGCCCGGCATGTTCTCCGTCGTCGGAATCACGCCGATGACCGATCGGCCCGTCGCAGGAGCGCGAGCGCGCGCATCGCGCCGGCCACCGCGGCGCCGCCGGCCATGTCGTCTTTCATCCGCTCCATGCCGTCGGCCGGCTTGATCGAAATGCCGCCCGAGTCGAACGTCACGCCCTTGCCGACGAGGCCGAGCACCGGCGACGCCGGCGCGCCGGGCGGGTCGTGCGAGCACGATGACACGCGGCGGCTCGGCGCTGCCCTGCGCCACGCCGAGGAGCAGCCGCATGCCGAGATCGCGGATGCGCTCTCGTCGAGCGTCTCGACCGCAAGGCCGAGCCTCGCCGATCGCCGCGGCCGACACCCGCACGGCGAACTCGCGCGGCGTGAGCACATTGCCCGGCTCGTTGGCGAGCGCCCGCGCAAGGTGCCGCGCAGTCCCGATGATTCGCCCACGCTGTACGGCGTCGTCCACACGGCGGCCGTCGCCACCGGGCACCGACAATCTCGACGCGGTCCGGATACCGGCCTTCCCCTCCTCGTCGTGCTTGTAGCTGCGCGCCGTCGAATTCGGCGGCCGACAAGCCATCGGCGGCGTGCTGCGCGGTCAACAGCGGATCCAGGCCCTCGCGAACCACCCAGCCGATGGTCTTGACTCCCGCGGCGCCGCGCCGTGTAGCCACACGCCGGCGATCCGCCGGAGCCGCTCGGCGTCGGCCTCCTCCCGGCGTCCGGCGCCCACGAGCGCGACCCGCCGTGCCGCGACGCGCCAAACGGTGACCGGCGTGACGAAGGTGTCATACAACTTGCCGCGAAACTCGCTCGACGATCGTGCGCGCGCGATCTCACCGCCGGTCGCCTCGTCCAGGCCCGGCACGTCCGCCAGCGAATCGTCCTCGCCGAACACCGGGACGAACAACAGATCGACCGACGCTTCCTGCGGCGGAACCGTCCGTCCGACGAATTCGGCGCGTAACGTTTTATCCAGATGCGGGGAAGATAATACTGCAGCGACGAGCGGGCAATCCGCGCTACGTACGCCAGACGATCGGAAGCGGGCGAGATCTGCCCTTGCGCAATCGAAACGCGCGTTACTCGGCGGCCCTCCGGCCCGTAAGGCCAACGATGAGATGAAACCACTCGGGATAGAGCGCCTCGCGGACATCGCTCTCGGACGGCCAGGCGGCGCCGTTCGGATGCGAATGGTAGACCCCGACGATCTCGAGTGGCGGCACGAAGCCGCGGAGCGTCCTCTGGCGCGATATGCGCGGCGTCGTCCACCCGGT
>CAVRWQ010000002.1:0-497539 GCA_963724955.1 uncultured Acidobacteriota bacterium | reverse complement strand
GTTGTCTGCGCCCTTACGAACTCCAGGTACGGCGCTGAGAAACCGAATTCGAATACGACGTTGTCAGCTGCTAAAGCCCCGACTCGAGCCAGCATGAACCGCGGTTCATCGGGAAACCGATTGGTCGCGCTGGCCAACTGCCCGCCAGGGCCCATGGCCCCACGCTGACGTTCCAGCAGTGAATTCATGGCCCCCAAGCCGGCGGTCAGCACCCAGGGCTCGAATAGCTCCTGCATGCTCGCGATACACGCGAGGTGCCAGAGCCGCTCGGTTTCCGTCGGAGTCACGGGAGGGTTCTGCCGCACGAGCAGACTCGCCCAGACGAGGTAATCGCTGGCCCGATCCGCCGGCTCATCGCGCATGCGGTGGGCGATCTCGAGCGCGACTGATGCCGCCACAAGTGTCCGTCGCTCTGCCGGGCCCACCTCGGCGCCCGCCTTCAGCCAGCGGCCCGCGTCCCTCTCAAAGGTCCTGAACAGATCACGATCAATGGCGCCATCGTGGCCGATTGCACTAAAGAACTCGGGATAACGACCGTGATCATAGAGCTCAAGTGCGTCCGTGACGACCAGACGTTGCAAGGAACTCGTCTGCCCTTGAGTGGCGTACAGACACGTCGCGAGCAGCCAGATAACCGGCGGCCGTTCTAGTTTCGACACGATCAAAGCAACGCTAGCATTGGATTCGCGTGTGCGGCAAGGTTCCTCAAACCTTTATCGCCCCGTAGGGCGTCTCCGCCCGTAGCGCATCGCAGAGTAGATCGCCTACGTCGGATTGCAGATGTTCCCATAAGCTGGGCAGTCGAAGCCTTGATTGAACTGGCATCGTCCGATTCCAGGATCGCAGAACACGTCTTTAGTGCCGTTTGGACACTGCAGTCCGCTCTGAACAGAGTCGGCCCAGTCATCGCAATCGTCGTTCGCGACGCAGCTCGGTGCTGACGGACAGTACAGTAGAGGAGGGAATCCCGCAATTCTTCTGGCCCGGGGCTCCAATGCACAGGTCATTGCCGCAGCAATCGCTATTGCTGGTGCAGGACCCGCCGCATTGGGGCGTCTGCGGGCCATCCTGCGACCAGGTCAACGGCACGCATTCGTGTGTGGGGTTGCAAACCTCGCCTGGGTCGCAGTCGCTATTCTGATTGCACTCGACCTCACAGCTTGCCACCCAGCCACAGTCATCGGTGCAGGCGTTGCACCCCTCGTTGCCTGGGTTGCACGCCCCGTCACCACAACAGGAGTAGCCTTCAGCGCCGCACGTTGTCGACGGATAGTCCTGGTCGTACTCGAACTGCGTACGCCAACACTGGGCGTCGCACGAGGCGCCGTCGCTGCACTTGTCCTCGCACACGTGGCTATCGAATCTGGCGGTGATCCTATCCTCGCCGCCAAGCCAGACGCCAACTGCTACCAGCAAAACGAATTGTATCCGGGTGCGCATGCCGGTTCTCCTTTCACGGAACACGAAGAGTTCGTGGATTCGGGGACTCGCGGTCCGTCACGGCGCCAGCCGGCGTCCCGAACAGGCCGTCGAGTACGGTCTGGAAGTGCTCCAGTGGGAGCGCGCCGCTCAGGCGTTGGGACACCTTCAACCGACCATCGGCCAGAAGCCTGCCGACGAGGAACGTTGGCGTGCCCGACACGCCTACTGCGCCGCCGCTTGCATGGTCTGCTCTGACGGCAGCCGTTTCCTGACCATCGAGGCAGGCCGCGAACCTGGCTGGCTCGAGTTTCACCTGCCGTGCGTGCTCCAGCAGGTTTGGCGAATCAAGAGCTCGTGGATTCGCAAACAGTCGGTCATGGAATTCCCAGAACTTTCCCTGCCTGCCTGCACAGTTGGCCGCCTCGGCCGCTTTCTGAGCAAACGGATGGTTGGGTAACGGAAACTGACGGAAAGCGACGAGGATCTTGCCGGTGCGCACGTACTGTGCTTCCAAGGATGGCAGAGTTTCCTTGGCGAATCTGCCACAGTACGGGCACTGAAAATCGGAGTACACGACGATGCCGACTTGGGCTGTGCTCTTTCCCAGCAGTTGGGCGCCAGCGAGCGAGATGGCTTCAGTCGGCAGAGGCCGTGGCGGCTCGGGCCGGCGCGTTGGCGCCCCGCCGCGGATCGACACGGCGTCCGTGGACGTCCTTGAAATGGCCATCCAAGCCACAGCGCACGCGACAACGGTGAGGGCGACGGTTTCCGCGATGGATTGCCATCTCGGTTGAAGCGGTCTATCGGCCACTGAGCCCTCGGCAACAAAAGAAGTCGATGCAACCGGCCAGCGCGCAGACTCTCCACGCCCGGCGTGGTGCAGAATCAGCCTGTGTTGTGTGCGCGCTGGATCCTGACTGCCTTTCCCTGGCTGCGCAAGATCCGAAGTGTCGGTAATTGTGTTGGTAGACCTGACGGCAGATCTATCGGTGGAACCGGCGTTAGATTCTGCAAAGCTCCAAGACGAGCACCTTGACACGCTCGACGAGCACCTGCTGGGAGACAATGGTCTGGTGAGTTAGAAACGCATCGACGCCGAACCTGTCGGAGCGATTCACGACGCCAGCGCGCTGGAGCAGCCGATTGAGCGCCCTTGGCTCGGCGACGTCCAGCACCTCCTCGTACCGGCACCTGTCCTGGTTAACCAGGGTCACCGCTCGTAACATGCGTTCGCGTCCGCCCAGTGCGTGAAAGTCTTCGGATCCGTCTCGTGCAGTCGGACGCGCACAATCGCGTGCGCGAGACGATCTGAGGCGTGCGGCACGAACGCCATGCTGTGCTCCCGCTGGCACTCGCCCGATCGGCTGGGCTGGGTTGGTCTGCGATGAAAGCAATGTCCGCGGAGGCTGTCAAGAAGAACGTCGAAGAGAAGGGCGGCTGCGTCCAAAGAGTGCGTTCGAGTCGCCTTCTGGCATCCGACGCTATCGAAAACCACCGGGCAGTCGCCGGTCGGTGGCGGCATTGACCACGTCAACGGCGGTGACAAACATAGGAAGAGCGTCGAGTTCCATGACGCTGGAGGCGACACCGAGATCGAGCTCATAGACTCTATGCGTATGCAAGCTGCATTGAGAACTCGGTCGCGAACTGAGCTAGTTCTTCACCACGAAACCGACTTCGCGCTGCGCGACGCTGGCCCCTTCACGGGCGGCGACGCGCAGTGTGTAGCCGCCAGGCGTCACGTCCCGCAGTGACAGCGACGCGTCGATCCGCGTCGAACGTTCGGTGCCGACGCGCCGCTTTTCGATCGTCCTGAGGACACGGCCGGTCAGATCGAGGAGCTCGACGACAATGTCGGCCGCGATGCGATCCTGGCGGACGACGTCGCAGATCACGCGCAGCGTGTCGTCACGGGCGAACTCGCGGCTGAGCGCGGGCGTGATCGGCAGCCAGCCGCGCGTCATCTGGTTCGCAGCGAGCGGCACGGAAAAATCCGGCGCGACGGCCAGTACGACGCCGCCCAGCGCGATACCAGCCTTCTTGAAGTCCGGGACGTCGACCTCGAGGTAGACGCTGCCGCCTTTCGCCAGCTTCCTGCTGGTTGCCGAAGCGCGCAGCTGATATCTGCCAGGCGGCAACACGAGGCTCGCCTGAACCTGATACGTCACGGTGTCAGACGGGCCGCGGACGTCGTTGCGCGCGTCGAGAATCACGCGTGCTTCACGCGTCACATTTCTCACCACTTTCTTCTTCTGGAGGTCAACAGCCCAGACCGCATACTGCAGGACGTCACGCATGAGCCCGTCGGGCTCGGTGATCGCCGGCCGGTCTGATTCCACGTCAATCGCCAGCAGGACGCGCGCGTCTCCGCGCGCGGCCGACGGCATCGCGGCCGCTTGAAATCGCAGCGGGAGACCGGGATTCGGCCGGATACCGCCAGACAATCGCGCGAGCGGCGTCTCGTTCTTCGGCGGCGCCGGCGCGCCGCCGGGCTGGTAACCGCGACGATGCCGGACCGTGAGGCCCGGGCGGTTCACGCGGACGTCGACCTGGCGAAAGCCGCGCCCCTGCGGGTTATCGGGGTAGAAGCCGAGCAGGTAGTAGTGGTCGAGGTCACTCGCGAGGCGGGCAAGCCCGGCTTCGAAATCCTCCGGGTCTATGACGAATCCTCCCGTCAGATCGGCGACCTCCCGCAGCAACGCGCCACCGAAGTCGCCGGTGTAGACGGCGTACGTCGCGACGTTCGACCGCCTGAGCTCCTCGAGCAGTCCACCGAGAGCATTAAGGTAGAAGTCGCTGGTCGGACTACCTTCGACACCGACGGACGAATAGCGGACTGGACCCGGGTTGCCCCCCGAGATCCAGACGAAGGCTTTCCGGCGGCTGTCATCGGCGCCCATCATTCTGGCGACGTCCTCGAGCGTCCGGTACTGCGTCATGTCGCCGAAGAAGCGTGCCAGGTCTTTCGGTTCGGCACGCGGGCCTGCGACGCCCGGGCCCATGTCGGGCATGATGAGCCCGCTTCTCACAGCGGGGTCCACGCGTTTGCCTTCCGGGTCGAACTTGTCCAGGAAGCGATCAAGCTCACGGAAGAGCAGCGCCCGATCGGAAGTCGGCTCCACACCGAACACGCCGGACGTCGTGACGAGTCCGACGGACGCCGGTGTGCCGATTTGCTCGACAACGCGCAGCGCCATGATCTTCACGTCGTCTGTCTTGCCCTGAAAGTGCAAGTCGTCCAGGACGAGCATGACGATCCGGTCCGTGGCAGCGGTCGTGTTGTCCGCCACGTCTTGTCTCAGGGTCGGCGGCAGGATCGGCGCGGGCGGGCGCTCGTGGGCGATCTCCTCGAACACGGCGACGGCCTGCGGCCGCGTGCGATCCGAAATCAGAAAATCGTCCTTCGTCAGGCCGCGCACCGGACGGCCTTCTGCGTCGACCACGACGACGTCGAGCTGCACGAGGTCGGTACGCGCGCGGAAGGTCGGCTGCTGCTGCGCCGCGAGCGAGGCGCACGCCGCGGCCAGGGCACAGCACATGGCGGCGGGACGGCGCATACGGCCAAGCCTACCCCGCCGACGTCCTAAACCGCATCCGAGCAGACGTCTCCCAGACTGGAGGCCCCATGTCCCGCCGCGTGCTTCCGCTTCGCAGCGTGTTCGCCATCCTCGTCGCCACCCTGGCCACCGTCCTGGCCGTGCCGGTCGCCATCGCCACCCAGGCGCCCGCCGGCGCTGACGGTCCACGAATGGGGCACGTTCACGACGATCGCGGGACCTGACGGGCAGGCGATGCAGTGGCTGCCGCTCGGTGGCCCGACCGACCTGCCCTGCTTCGTCGAGACCTACAAGAACCGGCAGCTCAAGGTCAGGATCGCGGCCGACGCCGGCCCGCTGCTCGACTATGAGACGGCTCGGGCCGGTCTCAAGGGCAGCGTCCGGATGGAGACGCCGGTGCTCTACTTCTATGCCGACCGTGCGACCACGGCGTCCGTGGCGGTGGGATTTCCGCAGGGGCTCTTCACTGAGTTCTACCCTCGCGCCGAGGTCCTGCAATCGCCGTCCTACGCCAACGTCCTGAACAGCCAGGGTACGTTCCCGGCGAAGATCGTCTGGAACGCCGTCAACATCGTTCCGGGCACCAACCCGCGGCTGCCCGACGACGGCGCACGCAGTCACTACTACGCGGCGCGCGGGACCGACGCCGCGCCCGTCGGCGTGAACGGCCAGGCCGAGAAGTTCCTCTTCTATCGCGGTGTCGCCGGCTTCCCGGTGCCCATCACGACCGTGCTTCAGGACGACGGAAGCGTTCGCGTGAAGAACCTGAGCAAGCACGCGATGCCGGGCGTGATCGTGTTCAGAAAGCACAACGGGAAGGTCGGCTTCCGCATTCAGGACGCGCTTGCGGCCGGCGCGGAAGCCGTGCTGGCACGACCGGAGCTCACCGGCACGTTCGCCACGCTTCGCCAGGATCTCGAGCGGCGTCTCGTCGCACAAGGGCTGTATCAGAAAGAAGCAACGGCCATGGTCGAGACGTGGCGCGACGACTGGTTCAACGACGGGACGCGCGTGTTCTACTTCGTGCCGGCGCCCGACGTCGACGCGATCCTGCCCCTGCAGATCACGCCCTCGCCATCGTCAGTCGTTCGCGCGTTCGTCGGCCGGATGGAAGTGATCACGCCGGAGAGCGAAGCCGACGTCGCGCGCGCGCTCGCGACGAACCACGCCGGCCTGATCGAAGCCTACGGCCGCTGGCTCGGCCCCATCGGCGATCGCGTCGTCGCGAAGACGGCCAACGCCGAACAGAAGGCCGCGCTGCTCGCGCGGCTGGACGGAATCTTCAAGGGATATCTGGCGCGCGTGACGGCGTGTCATTGACGCAGGGCGGGCCGGGCTTCGGCCCGCCAACGCGGATTTCAACCCAATCCGCGCTACTTCTGCGCGCGGGGATGCGCCTTCCGGTACACGTCCATGAGCCGGCCGACGTCGAGGTGCGTGTAGCGCTGCGTGGTGCCGAGCCGCGCGTGGCCGAGCAGTTCCTGAATGGCTCGAAGATCGGCGCCCGCCTGCAGGAGATGCGTGGCGAACGTGTGACGGATCGCGTGCGGGCTGATGCCGTGCGCGATCGCCGCCTCGCGGACGTAGCGGCGAACGATGCGGTCCACGCTGCGCGTCGAGATCCGGCTGCCTCTCAAATTCAGGAATATGGGGTTCCGCCGTCGCGAATGACGCAAAGACACCGGGAGTCGTTTCCCATGCTCTTCTCCGGAAACGACTCCCGGTGTCTTGTGGTCCCCCAACATCCCGCGTACCGCGTCCGCCGCGGACCGCCCGAACGGCACCAGGCGCTCCTTGCCGCCTTTGCCTCGCACCCGCACGACGCGGCTCGAGAGGTTGATGTCCTCGAGATCGAGATCGACCAGCTCGCTCAGTCGAAGCCCTGACGCATAGAACAGCTCGAGAATGGCGCAGTCGCGGCGGCCGGCAGGCGTCGAGACGTCCGGAGCGGCGAGGAGCCGATCCATTTCGGCGCTGCCGAGGTGCGCCGGAAGCGTGCGTTCTTTCTTCGGGGCGCCCACGAGCGCCGTCGGATCCTCGAGGAGCCGCTCTTCGCGGAGCAGGTACCGCGCGAAGGTCCGGAGTGCCGCGAGCCGGCGCCCGGTGGAGGCGCGGCTGTTCCCGCGCGCGTGCAGCTCGGCCAGAAAGCCGCGGATGCCGTCAGTGTCGAAACGGCTCACCGCGAGGTCGCTGGGCTTGACGCCGTCGCGCGCCGAGAGGTGCGCCAGACACTGCGTGAGGTCCGTCTCGTAGGCGCGCAACGTGTGCGGCGAGAGGTTCCGGTTGTAGCGCAGGAAGGTCAGAAACTCGCGAACAAGGTCCTTCAACATCAGTGTGCCGGGGAAACGATCGATCCCTGCATTTGCGATTGATCGACTTTCGATTGACGATTTAGAGCGTGCCAGTCGGCGAGCGCCGCTAGCGCGCGCTGGCTCGTCGCTGCTGCCCGCTCCTGACGGCTCTTCGGCGGCGCGTCGAGCGGCGGCAGGATCCCGAACGTGATGTTGGTCGGGTCGTAGTGCGCCGGATCCGCGTGCGAGACGTAGTAGGCGAGCGCGCCCATGGCGGTGGTTCTCGGCATCGCGAGCGGCGCGAGGCCCTGGACGATCCGCGCGGCGTTGCGGCCGGCGAGCAGACCCGAGGCCGCCGACTCGACGTACCCTTCGACGCCCGACACCTGCCCCGCAAAGAACAGGTCCGGCCGCGTCCGCGTCTGCCACGTCTCGGTCAGGACCGTCGGGCCGCTGATGTACGTGTTGCGATGGATCATCCCGAGCCGGACGAACTCCGCCTGCTCGAGCCCGGGAATCATTCGCAGCACGCGCGTCTGTTCGCTCCACTTGATCTGCGTCTGAAAGCCAACGAGGCTGTAGTGATCGCCGGCGAGATTGTCCTGACGAAGCTGCACGACGGCATACGGCCGCCGGCCCGTGCGTGGATCGCGCAGCCCGACCGGCTTCATCGGCCCGAACCGCAGCGTGTCCGTCCCCCGATGCGCCATGACCTCAATCGGCAGGCAGCCCTCGAAGAACTTCGTGTTGTCGAAGTCGTGCACGGCCGCTTTCTCCGCGGAGACGATGGCGGCGTGGAAAGAGCGGTACTCGTCTTCGGTGAATGGACAGTTGAGGTAGTCGCCGGACACATCTCCACCTGCACTGTCCGCGTCCGGCACCGAGGCTTGTCCTCGGGCCGGCATCGGGGCCCAATCAGGGGCAGCGGGGACAGGGCTTGGAGAGCGACCCCTGTCCCCCTCTCTGACGGACATCCCCGCAGCCGATGGCCTCAGCGATCGATCCCAGCGGGACTGTCTAAATACCTTCCCCATGTCGATCGTCTCGGCGAGCACGATAGGGCTGATGGCGTCGAAGAACGCGAGATGACTGCGGCCGACGAAGGACGCGATGTCCGCGGACAGCGCGTCGGACGTCAGCGGTCCGGTCGCGACGATGACCGGCGACATCTCGTTCGGCTGCGGGATTCGCGACAGCTCGCGGCGCTCGATTCGGATCAGCGGATGCCGGGCGATGGCGTCAGTGACGCCTTCGGAGAACTGCTCGCGATCGACCGCAAGCGCGGCGCCGGCCGGGACCCGCACGCGATCGGCGACGGTCATGATCAGCGACCCAAGCCGGCGCATCTCCTCTTTGAGCAGACCGACCGCGTTGTCGAGCTTGTCACCGCGAAAGGAATTGCTGCAGACGAGCTCGGCGAGCCGATCGGTCTTGTGCACCGCCGTCGGACGTACGGGCCGCATCTCGTAGATCGTGACCGGCACGCCCATCGACGCCGCCTGCCACGCGGCCTCGCTCCCGGCCAGGCCGCCGCCGATGATGTGGACCATTCCTTACATGATACTTGCCGGCAGAAGGCCAAGGGCCCAAGGCCAAGGGCCCAGGTAAGAGCTTCGAGTTCGCTGCCGCCGTGCGTTTCTTTGGCCTTTGGCCCTAGGCCCTGGGCCTGGTTCAGACCGTCGCCAGCTCTTCGCTTCTGACGTAGTCGCACGACTCGTTGCTGCAGATGAGCTGACGGCCGTGGCGCTTGGTGATTTTCTCGGTCAGGAACTCGCGGCCGCACTTCGGGCACTTCTCCGCGATCGGCTTGTTCCAGAGGGTGAACTCGCACTTGGGGTAGTTCGCGCACCCGTAGAAAACTTTGCCGCGGCGCGACTTGCGTTCGACGATGTCGCCGCCGTCGAGCGGGCAGAGGACGCCGGTGGACTTGAGCTTGACGTACTTGCACTCCGGATAGCCGGTGCACGCCGTGAACTCGCCGAACCGGCCGTGCTTGACGACGAGATTCTTGCCGCAGTTCGGGCAGAGCTCCTCCAGGATCTGATCCGGCTTGGCGGCCGAGACGCCCTGCTTCGTCGAGATGATCTTCCTCGTCGTCTTGCACTCGGGATAGCCGGTGCAGGCGAGGAACATGCCGAACCGGCCGCGCTTGACGACCATCGGACGGCCGCAGTTCTCGCACGTCTCGTCGAGCTCCTCGGTCGCGGCTTCGGCCGGCTCCAGCTCCTTGGTGTTGTCGCAGTCCGGGTACCGGCTGCACGCGAGGAAGATGCCGAACTTGCCGGCCTTCTCGACCATCTCGCCTTCGCCGCATTTGTCGCACTTGACGCCGGTCGGCTGTCCTTCCTTGAAGTTCGGCATCTCCTTGGCCGCGCGCTTCAGATCCTTCTTGAACTTCTGATAGAAGTCCGCCAGCGTCCCCTTGTAGTCCGCTTTGCCTTTCTCGATTTCGTCGAGCTGCTCTTCCATGCGCGCGGTGTACTCGACGTCGAGGATGTCGTCGAAGACGGGATGCAGCAGCCGGTCGACGAGCCGTCGTCCGAGAATCGTCGGCCGGAACCGGCCCTCGATCTTGTTCACATACTCGCGGGCCTGGAGCACCGAGATGATCGACGCGTACGTGCTCGGACGGCCGATGCCGTCTTCTTCGAGCGCCTTGACGAGCGATCCTTCGTTGAAGCGCGGCGGCGGCTGCGTGAACTTCTGGTCCGGCCGGATCTCGCGCACGTCGAGCGTCTGCCCTTCAGACAGCGCCGGCAGCAACCCGCTCGTCGGCTCGTCGTCTGAATCCGTGGACGCGCCCGGGGCCGCCGTCGGCCGCTCGATGCGCTCGCTGTCGTCGGCCTCGGTCGTGGCCTGCCCGTACGCCGCCAGCCAGCCGGCGAACTTCGGCACCGATCCCTTCGCGCGGAAGAGATAATCGCCGGCCGAGATGTCGACGTTCGTGTCGTCGAACACGGCCGGCGTCATCTGCGACGCCACGAAGTGATTCCAGATCAGGCGATAGAGGTAGTACTGATCGGCCGTGAGATACGCGCGCACCTGCTCGGGCGGATACGTCATCGACGTCGGGCGGATGGCCTCGTGCGCGTCCTGCGCGGCGGCCTTGACCTTGTAGCGATTCGCCTGCTCGGGCACGTACGGGTCACCGAACTCGGTGCGGATGTGCTCCCGCACCTCATCGAGCGCCTGCTCGGCCACGCGCACCGAATCGGTGCGCATGTAGGTGATCAACCCGATCGCCGCATCCTCGCCCGGCAGGTCGATGCCTTCGTACAGCTGCTGCGCGACCATCATCGTTTTCTTCACGGGAAAACGGGACGCCTGCTGCAGCTTGCTCGTGATGAACGGCGGCACGGCGTGCCGCTTCCGCTCCTTCGTCGTGACGGACGAGACGACGAACGACGCGCGCTCGAGATCGGCGAGGACGGCCTTCGCCTCGGCCTCGTTCTTCACTTTCGCCGCTGACTCGCCGCGTTTCACGAGCCGCGCGTCGAACTCCGGCCCGCCTTCGCGGCCGGCGACGCCCGACGCCGCTTCGGCGAGGCGCGCCGTGATGTGCCAGAACTCCTCCGGCACGAACGCCTCGATCTCGCGCTCCCGGTCGCAGATGAGCTTGAGCGCGACCGACTGCACGCGGCCCGCGCTGAGGCCGCGCCGCACCTTGTCCCAGAGAATGGGGCTGATCTGGTAGCCGACGAGGCGATCCAGCACGCGCCGGGCCTGCTGCGCGTCGACCATGCGCATGTCGATCTGGCCGGGGTTCTTGATCGCTTCGAGGATCGCCTTCTTGGTGATCTCGTTGAACATCAGGCGGCGGACCTTCTTGCGCCCGCCCAATTCCTCGGCCAGGTGCCAGCCGATCGCTTCGCCTTCACGGTCCGGGTCGGTGGCGATATAGATCTCGTCCACCTGCTTCGCGGCTTCCTTCAGCTCCTTGATCACCTTGCTTCGAGCCGGAATCACGACGTACTCGGGCTCGAAGCCGGCATCGACGTCGACGCCAAGCTTGCTCTTGGGCAAATCCCGCACGTGTCCCATCGAGGCGACGACCTTGAAGTCGCGCCCGAGGTACTTGTTGATCGTCTTCGCCTTGGCGGGCGATTCGACCACGACCAGCGCCTTGGCCAACGTTTAGCCTCTTTCTTTAATTGCTCGCGGGGCCCCACCCCCGCTCGCGGCGCCGCCGGACCTCGCTACGCTCGGCCGTCGGCGGTCCTCTAAGATCTATCAGGTCCGTCAAGTCGGACGAAGGCGCCACCAGCGGAGCGGGAGACTCTTCCCGAGAGCTCCAAGGCCCCCAATTCTGCCAGAAGCGTCGCCGCGGGCCGGCCGGAGTGGCGGGCCAGCTCGTCCACCGTGTAGGGCTCGCCGGGCGCCATTGCTCTTTCTAACTCACTTTCCTGCAACAAGTTATCATCCGGCAGGCCGGCCGGGGAACCAGCCGCTGCCCTTGCCTGGGCGGTAACCAGAGGCCACTTCAGCTCGTCGAGGACGTCTTCCACAGTCTCGACCAGTCGCGCGCCATCCTTTATAAGGGCATGGCTTCCGCGGTATCGGCCCGAGGCCACGCTGCCCGGCACAGCCAGCACGTCCCGGCCCTGGTCGAGGGCGGCCCTGGCGGTGATCAGCGAGCCACTTTTCTCCGAGGCCTCGACGACAACCACGGCTCGAACGAGACCGCTGATGATGCGATTTCTGAGCGGAAAGTGGTGCGCGAGCGGCGGGGCGCCCGGCCACAGCTCGCTCACGATCGCGCCGCGTGCCGCGATGTGACGCGCAAGCTCCGCGTGCTCGGGCGGATAGACGACGTCCGCGCCGCAGCCGAGGACGGCGACGGTGCGGCCTCCCGCGTCGAGCGCACCGGAATGCGCGGCGCCGTCCGCGCCGCGCGCGAGCCCGCTCACGACAACCAGGCCTGCACTCGCGAGGTCCTGCCCCAGGCGCCGGGCGACGCTCAAACCAGCCGGCGTCGCCGCGCGGGCGCCAACGATCGCGACGGCCGGCGCACCAAGCGCAGCGGGGTCGCCCTTCACCCAGAGCACGAGCGGGGGATCGACGATTTGGCGCAGGAGCTCCGGATAATCCGCCTCTTGTACTGTGAGGGCCGTCAACCCAGCCGTGCTCGCAGCGTCGCACACCTGCCGCGCCAGGCCGCGGGCCCGTTCAATTTCGTGGCGGCGGCCCTCGGCGCCCACGCCCAGTCGGGCGGCGAGCACCTCCAGCGTGGCGTCATGGGGACTGGGGCAGCCCAATTCCTTGAAAAACCGGGCGGCGCGCGTGTCTGGCGCCGGGCACAAACACGAAACTGTCACCAGCCGTTCGAGCTGCTCGCGCCGGTCGAACTGTCCTCTCGCGGTCACGGAGCTTACGTCGGGTGCACTGAGCATGCCACGCGGCGTCAGGCCGCCACCGCAGGAATCCGCTCAGACATTGAACATTCTGCACGCCGGGCGCGGCAGCGGTATTGCAGATTCAGCGACACGGCATTCGTCGCGCGTCGTCGATTCGGGGGTACCCTCTTCACCGAACGGCGGTATATTGGAGGCGGAACATACCATGCGCACCAGATGGTTCTTCGTCACGATGCTTGTCGTCGGACTCGCGGCGCCCGTCTACGCCGACCGCCGGGATGATGCGAAGGCGCATGTGGACTTCGGAATCGCCGTCGCCCAGAAGGGCCTGTGGCGAGAGGCGACGGTCCGGTGGGAGCAGGCGGTCAAGATCGACCCGACGTACGCGGCGGCCTGGAACGACCTCGGTATCGGCTATGAGCAGCTCGGCCGCTTCCATGAGGCCCGCGAGGCCTACGAAAAGGCGATCGCGCTCGAGCCGAACAACAACTTCATTCGCAACAACTACGACATGTTCAGAGAAATCTATGACCGCCAGAACCGCCGCCGCGATCGTTAGCCTGTCGGTGGCCGCTCTCGCGGTCAGCGGCTGCGTCAGCTTCTACGAGATCCCCGTCGAGACGCCGATCCACGCCAAGCTCGACGTGTCGGCCTTCCAGCGTGTGCTCGTCGCCGGGTTCCTGTCCGGCGGGTCGAACAACATCGACCCGAACACCGAGACCGCCCGGCTCCTGCGCAGCCAGCTCCGCACCAAGTCCGACCTCAAAGTGATCGACGCCGACGTGATGTCGCTCGTCGAGGAGTTCGACAAGCGGCGTCCCGGCGGCGCACCGCCGGCGCCCGACAGCTCCGACGAGCCGCGGATCAAGAACGAGAAGGACCTGGCGGAGTACGAGAAGATCCTGACCGACACGGAGTTCTGGAAGAAGATCGGTGAGGAAAACCAGGGCGCCTTGATCGTCACCGGATCGATTCTCTTCACCGAGGTCTCGAAGAGCGGGATGGTCTCCAAGGTCGGCACGACGACCGATCAGTACGGCAAGCCGTACTACGGCGAAGTGCGCAGCTTCAGCAGCATGAAGGGCTACTCGCTGGCGCCGACGTTCATCTTCATCGACGGCCGCACCGGCCAGCAGCTCCACAAGGAATCGTTCCACGAAGAGCAGCTCTACCAGGAAGGCCAGAACACGCCGGCGCTCTCGTCCTATTTCGAGCTGATGGACAAGCTGCTGCCCGGCTTCCTGAACACCCTCAGCTCGCAGAAGATCCGCGGGACGCGCATACTGATCAAGTAAATGGGGCCCGCCTCCGCTTAGCGCTCGCTTCGCGAGCAGCTTCGGCGCGGCAGGCCGTGTCGAGCGGCGCCAGTGCCTGGTGCCCAGCGCCGAGGTGCCCAAGGCCGCCTTCTAGACCTTTTTGGCCTTCCCGGCGGCCCATGTTATCGTTGTAAGTTCTGGCACCGCGCCCGGATGGCGCCGTGCGACTCGCTGTGAACGGAGCCTCAGGACATGTTCGCCATTGTTGAAGCCGGCGGCCGGCAGGAAAAGGTCGCGCCCGGTGCGCTGGTCATCATCGACCGTCTCACGGCCGAACCCGGCGCGGAAGTCACGTTCGACAAAGTGCTGCTCGTCGAGCAGGCCGACGGCCAGGTGGTCGCCGGGACGCCGTACGTGAACGGCGCGTCGGTCACAGGCGTCGTGGAAGCCCAGACGAAAGGCAAGAAGATCCGCGTGTTCAAGATGAAGCGGCGCAAGCACTACCGCCGCACGCAGGGACATCGCACGCTCCAGACACGGGTACGCGTCAAGAGCATCAACACTTAGGGTAGGGTCATGGCTCATAAAAAGGGACAAGGCAGTTCGCGCAACGGCCGCGACAGTAATTCCCAGCGTCTCGGCGTCAAGCGCTTCGACGGCAACGTCGTCACCGGCGGCTCGATCCTGGTGCGGCAGCGGGGCCGGCGATTCCGTCCCGGCTTGAACGTCGGTCGCGGCAAGGACGACACGCTCTTCGCCAAGGTCGCCGGCCGCGTGAAGTTCAGCGATCACGGCGCCCACGGCCGGGTGATCGACATCCTGCCGCTCGAGAAGAACTGGCATTTGGATTTGGGGATTGACGATTTGGAGATCTGAGAATCTCCAAATCCCAATCCATTCCCCCTGTGTTCGTCGACGAAGTCGACATCCATGTCCAGGCCGGCGACGGCGGCAACGGCTGCCTGAGCTTTCGTCGCGAGAAGTTCGTGCCGCGCGGCGGGCCGAATGGCGGTGACGGCGGGCGAGGCGGATCCATCTTCCTGGAAGCGAGCGCTCACCAGAACACGCTGGTCACCTACCGATTCCATCCAGAGTTCAAGGCCGATCGAGGCGACCACGGTCAGGGCTCGAACCGGACAGGGCACGACGCGGACGATCTCGTCCTGGAAGTGCCGCCCGGCACCGTCGTCTACGAAAGCACCGGCGGTGATCTCATTCCACTCGCCGATCTCAAAGCCGTTGGCGACCGCGTGCTCGTCGCGCGCGGCGGGCGGCCCGGACGCGGCAACGCGGCATTTGCGACCTCCACGAATCGCGCGCCGCGACGGACCGAACCGGGCGGCGCGGGCGAGCAGCGTCAAGTGCGGCTTCGACTGAAGCTGCTGGCGGACGTCGGGCTGGTCGGGTTTCCGAACGCCGGGAAGAGCACGCTCATCTCACGCATTTCGGCCGCCCGGCCGAAGATCGCGGACTATCCGTTCACCACCCTCGCACCCAATCTCGGCGTTGTCCATCTGAGCGACGACCGGTCCTTCGTCGTGGCGGACGTGCCGGGACTGATTGAGGGCGCACATCTCGGGCACGGTCTCGGCACGAAGTTTCTCGCGCACCTCGAACGGACGAAAGTGCTGGTGCACGTCATCGACGTGTCGTCGGCCACGGGCCGCGATCCTGTCGAAGACTTCGACGTCATCTGCCGCGAGCTCGAGCAGTTCGCCGGCGCGGGTGACGACACGGCCGTCGCCTTGGCCGACAAACCGCGCCTGGCCGTCGCGAACAAGATCGACGTGCTCGAGGAGCCGGATCGGCTGCGACGCCTCGAGAAGCATCTGAAGAAGCTCGAGATTCCGCTCTATCCGATTTCGTCGGTGACGGGCGAGGGCCTCACCGCGCTCGTCGAGGCCATGTGGCGTGAAGTCGCTCGGCCGGCGGAGTCGTCCGTCGCGTGACGCGACAGGGCGTACTCGGCGGGACGTTCGATCCCATCCATGTCGGGCACCTCGACGTGGCCGAGGCCGCGCGGCGGGCACTGAACCTCGACCGCGTGCTCCTGATGCCAGCCCGGGTGCCGCCTCACAGACAGCCTCCCGGGGCGTCGGCGGCGCATCGTTTCGCCATGGCCGCGCTGGCCGTCGCGAGCTGCACGGGTCTGGTGCTCTCCGATCTCGAGATGGAGGCGGACGGCCCGTCCTACACGGCCGCGACGCTCGACCGGCTCGCCGCCCGAGGCATCGACACGACAGGGCTGTTCTTTGTGACCGGCGCGGACGCTTTCCGTGAGATCGAGACCTGGATGCACTATCCTCGGATCCTGGACCGTTGTCACTTCGTCGCCGTCTCCCGCCCTGGATCGTCCGCTCCGGCGCTGCGTGTCGCACTGCCGTCACTGGCGGATCGGATGATCGACGCGCCATGCGCCATCCCGTCCAGACCGGGGATCTTTCTGATCGATGCACCGACGGCACCGGTGTCATCGACGGAAGTCCGGCGGCGCGTCCAGACGGGTGCGTCCATTGACGGACTCGTGCCGGAGGCGGTCGCAGCCCACATCGTGACGCACCGCCTGTACCTCGGTCATTCGGCAGAAGGACTTGCATGAAGAAGCCCGCAAAACGCGCCCGGAAACGGTCCCCCGCTCGCCGCCTTTCTTCGGAACTCACCGCCGGCATCACCGCCGCACTCGACAAGAAGGCTCAGGACGTCGTCGTGCTCGATCTTTCGCACACGTCGGCGTTCACCGACTTCTTTGTGATCTGCACCGGGACGAATGTCCGGCAGGTCCAGGCGATCGCCTACGGCATCGAAGAAGCGCTCGTGAAGCTCGGGACCAAGCCGGCGCTCATCGAGGGCTACGACCGCGGCGAGTGGATTCTGATCGACTGCTTCGATTTCATCTTTCACGTCTTCCTGCCGGCCACGCGCGACTTCTACTCGCTCGAACGTCTTTGGGGTGATGCCGAACGCATTGCAGTTTCTGCAAAATGACCTCGGGGGTCATATTGCAGGAATTGCGATCCGATCGCCGGCTCCCGTCGCAGCAGAACGACTAATCGTTGGCCGCACCTTTGCACTAACGGCGGGCGGGTCCTGCGCCCGTCATGCTCGTTGCCGCCACCAACGCGCTCGTGCGCGTCTTTCTCTCGCCGCTGTGCGCATCCTGCAGCGCGCTGCTGGAGCTGCCACTCCTGAGCCCGGTTTGTCCGGCCTGCTGGCGCGCCGTGCCGAGGCTCCTGCCGCCCAGGTGCGTGCGCTGCGGAGATGCGCTGCCGTCGTGGCGGGTTGCGGGACCCTTGTGCGTCCGTTGCCGCAGGCAGCAGCGTCCATTCACAATCGCGCGCAGCGCCGGCCTCTACGACGGATCGCTTCGCGCGATCGTGCACGCCTTCAAGTACGATCGGCGCCGGCTGCTGGCTGCACCGCTTGGCCGGCTGATGCGCGAGGCCGGTCCCGATGTGCTGGCCGGCGCCGATGCCGTCGTGCCCGTGCCGCTCCACCCCCTCAGATCGTTTCAGCGCGGATTCAACCAGGCGGATGATCTCGCGCGCGAGCTCGGCCTCCCCGTCTGGCGCGTGCTGCGCCGGCGGCGGCACGGCCCGCCCCAGGCTCGCCTTCCCGCCTCCCGTCGTCACGCGAATGTCCGGGAGGCCTTTGCTCTCAAACGTTCGCTCCCCTGGCCCTGGCCGACTCGAACCCTTCTTCGCAACGCCACCGTCGTCTTGATAGACGACGTGATGACGACGGGCGCGACGATGGAGGCGTGCGGGCGGGTGTTGCTGGACGCAGGCGTCAGGAGTGTGCGGGCGCTGACGGTGGCGCGAACAGCGGCAGGACGACCCGCTCGACCGCCGCCGCCACATCCTCTTTGGATTGCTCGGCGTCGATGAGCGCCCAGCGAGGTTGCCGCGCCTGGCGTTGATAGCTCGCTCGCACCCGGCCGAGCAGACCCAGGTCTCGCTCGTACCGATCGCGGCCGGTCTGCTTGCGCTTCACGGCAGTTTCCGGGGCGATGTCGAGCACGATCGTGATCGTCGGCTCGGGCAGGTGGCGCTGCACGTCGTTCAGCCAGCCCGCGTCGAGATTCTGCGCCTCGCCATACGCGATGCTCGACGCGCGGTAGCGATCGCAGATGAGGACGTCGCCGGCGCCGAGCCACAAGTCGAGTCGCGGTTTGTACTCGTAGCGGTTGGCGATGTACAGGAGCTGCATCACGTCGGGCGTGAACTCACGCTCGCCGGCCAGCGCGTGCCGGATTTCACGGCCGATCGGTGTCTCGTAGTCCGGGAAGGACAGGGATCGGACTTTCCGCCCGTCCTGTGCGAGGCGGGCGCGCAGCGTGCGCGCCTGGGTTTGCTTGCCACTCTGGTCCAGGCCTTCGAACGCGATCAGCATCACTCGTCCCACTGCAGGAGGTCGTCCACGGTCTGCCGGCGGCGCACCAGTCGCCATCCGTGGCCGTCCACCATCACCTCGGCTGCGGTGAGGCGACGATTGTAGTTCGACGCCATGACCGCGCCGTAGGCGCCCGTGTCGCGGATGGCGATGAGATCACCGACGTCGACAGGCGCCAGCTCGCGATCGTGGCCGAGGGTGTCGCTCGTCTCGCACACGGGCCCGACGATGTCGGCGCGGATCGGCGTGCCGGAACGGGGAGCGACGGGCTCGATGCCGTGCCAGGCTCCGTACAGGGCCGGGCGAAGCAGATCTGTCATCCCGGCATCCGAGACGACGAACCAGCGGCCGCCGGGTTGAGGCTTGAGGTCCACGACCTCGGCAACGAGGATGCCCGCCGGGCCGACGATCCAGCGGCCCGGCTCGAGCATCAGCGTCAGGCCAATTCCGTCTGTCGCCGAGAGCAGTACGCGGGCGTAGGCGTCGACTGACACGACCGTCTGTCCCGGCTGATAGGCGATGCCGAGTCCCCCGCCCAGATCGAGGTGCTCGAGGGCGATGCCCTCCGCGGCGAGCGAGCGGGCGAGGCTCGCGGCCGCTTCGGCGGCTCGTGCCAGCGGTTCCGGCTTGGTGATCTGGGAACCGACGTGGACGTGCAGACCCACCACCTTGAGGCTGGGCCGTCGTGACATCTCCCGAATCATCGCGGCCGCGTCGTCCAGGGACACACCGAACTTTGTGGCGCTGAGGCCGGTCGAGATATGGGGGTGGCTGCCGGCGTCGATGTCGGGGTTGATGCGCACGGCGACGCGCGCCTGTTTACCCTGCGCGGCGGCGAGATCGGCGATCCGGCCCATTTCGCCCGGCGACTCGGCGTTGATCGCGGCGAGGCCGAGACCGACGGCCCAGCCAAGCTCGGCAGGCGTCTTGCCGACGCCGGTGAAGACGATCTCGTCCGGCCGAAAGCCGGCACGGCGGGCTACTTCTATTTCGCCGGCCGAGTTGGCGTCGGCGCCGGCCCCCAGATCGCGCAGGCGGCGCACGACGGCCAGCGTGGCGTTGGCCTTGATCGCATAGTGAATGCGATGACGCCGGCTGCCGAACGCCGAATCGAGTGCGCGGTAGCGAGCGTCGATCGCCGGGCCGCTGTAGATGTGGACTGGCGTGCCGGTCTGGCGCGCCACGGCCGCCACCTGCACGTCATCGCACCAGAGCTCACCCTGCTTTTGGCAGAACCCGGACATGGAACTCACGATTCTACTCGCACTGGGGACTAGGCCTGGGCGCTGGGCACTGGGCACTAGGGACTCGGACCCACCGAAACCAGTGCCTAGTGCCTGGTGCCTAGTGCCTACTGTTATGATCCCGAGTCCGGTCAATGTCGTCCGATCCGAACATCGCCCCCGCCACGAACACGGACGCGCTCATCGAGCGCTGCCTCGCGGGAGATCAGGCGGCGTGGGAGGAGATCGTTCGGTTCCATTGGCGCAAGGTATTCAACCTGGCGTACAAGTTCGTCGGGCGGCACGATGAGGCCGAGGACCTGACGCAGGACATCTTCCTGAAGATCTTCAAGGCCCTCCATACCTTCGACCGCCGGGCGAATTTTCAGACCTGGCTCATCAGCATCAGCCGGAACCTCTGCATCGATCACTACCGCAGCGTCCGCAAGGAGCGGGAGACGATGGCGCGGGATGTGGACGCGGCGGATCTGATGCCGGTCTCCCGCGCGCGCGGCCCGCATGCGGAGCTGGAGCAGATGGACCTGCGCCAGCTCATCCGCGAAGCGCTGGCGGCGCTGCCGCCGGCGCTCAAGGAAGCCGTGATGCTGCGCGATCTGCAGGAGTTCTCGTACCAGGAGATCGCGGACAAGCTCGATCTGCCGGAGGGCACCGTCAAATCCCGGATCAACCGAGGCCGGCTCGAGTTGGCCCGGCAACTTCGTCGTCTTCAGTCTCGAGCCGCGCCCCACCGGCCGGCTCCGCGTGGAGGAACCGAATGAACGTCACGACTTCTCATGTCGGCGGTGTCGTCGTCATGCGCGTGCAGGAGCCGCGTCTGACCTACCCCATCCTGGCGGATTTTGCGACGGCCGCCACGAATCTGATCGGCGCCGGCGAGAAAAAGATTCTCGTCGACCTCGCGCCGGTGGGATACGTCGACAGCGCCACGATCGGCTGCCTGATGGATCTGTTCCGGCAGGCGCAGGCGGCGGGCGGCGCGTTCAAGCTGTCCGGCGTGCAAAAGCGTGTGGAGACAATGCTGACCATGACGGGCGCGCACAACTTCCTGGAAGTCCATGCCGACGAAGCGTCGGCGCTCGCGAGCTTCGGAGGCTAGCCATGCGCACGATCAAGACCGCCGCCGGCACCGCCGTCGAGCTCGACGGAGACGTGCTCGCTGTCATCGAGACCATCTCGCGCGACCTGATTCGCACGCGTGAGCTCGACTACAGCTTCGAGGACGTCGATCGCGAGTTTCAGTTCATCGTCACGCAGATGACCGACGAGGAGCTGCGCGTCTACCTGAAGGAGAGCCTGTTCATGAGCTTCAACCGGTTCGAGAACGAGCGCATGATGGCACTCGTCAACCGCGCAACCCGGGAGCGGGAAGAGTTAGGCGAGTGAGCGAGTCAGGGAACGTGAGGGACGAAGTCCCTCACGTAATAGACAGAAAACGGGCGGCAGGAGGAGGAAGCCTGCCACCCGTCCCCTTCGTCGGGCGCCCGCTGGGCGCCTAACCCTCAATTGGCGGTCTGACGGATCGGAACGCGCGCCGCAGCGCGGCCCTTCTCGTCGAGCGGCGCTTCCACGAACTGCCAGGCGTCGCGCTGGCGGAGGATTTCCGCCGCAAGCGCCGTGTGCAGTGCGTGTCCGCCGCGGTGCACCACCAGATGCCCCAGGAGCGGATGGCCCACGAGCGCCAGGTCGCCGACGACGTCCAGGATCTTGTGCCGGACGAACTCGTCGGTGAACCGCAGCGGGTTGAGCACGGCGGTCTCACCGAGCACGATGGCGTTCTCGAACGACCCGCCGAGCGCCAGGCCGCGCTGCCTCAGCATTTCGACTTCCTTCAGAAAGCCGAATGTCCGGGCCGGCGCGATCTCGTCGACGAACGCCTGTTCGTCGAGGTCCATGGTCTTCTGCTGATGACGGAGGAGTGGATGATCGAAGGAGATCGTGTAGCTGACCTTGAAGCCGTCGTAGGGATAGAGGGCAATGCGCTTGTCGCCCTGCTGCACCTGAATCTGCCGCTGGATCTGAATCGTCTTGCGCGGCACGCTGAGGTCCTTCACCCCGGCGTCCTGAATCAGGTACACCCACGGCGCGGAGCTGCCGTCCATGATCGGCACTTCGCGATGGTTGAGCTCGACGCAGACGTTGTCGACGCCCATCGAGCGAAGCGCGGCCATCAGGTGCTCGACGGTTTCGACCGACGCCCGGCCGACCACGAGGCCGGTCTGCAGTTGCTGCGGTCCGCCGAGGCAACCGACGTGCGCTGGAATCTCGGCGCCGTCGAGGTCAACGCGTCTGAAGCGAATTCCGTAATCGGCGGGGGCCGGCCGGAGATACAACGTGACTTTCTGCCCGGAGTGGAGACCGATGCCCGCGCAGTGAGCGACTCGTCTAAGCGTGCGTTGCGGCGTCATTCCCTTCACAGTCGGCATTGCCTAGAGCAAGTGGACTGCCAACCAACGGCCCAAAACTCTACCACTACCTAACTCATTCCTTCTACTGTATTTATCTGGGAAAAATCGCGGGGGCCAAGCGAGCCGAAACCGCCAGTGCGTGTCAATTAAGCCACACCTTGCCGGGAAGTCTCGTGTCACTTTCACCACAGGTTACGAGGCGGCTTTGGTTGACGGGGCCACAAGACCCAGGCCGGCGGCCAGAAACTGGCCCGTCGCCGACCGGGTCTCGCGCGCCACGACCTCAGGCGGGCCGGCCGCAATCACCCGCCCCCCCGCTTCCCCGCCTTCGGGGCCGAGATCGATGACCCAGTCGGCCGTCTTCACGACGTCGAGATTGTGCTCGATGACCACAATCGTGTTGCCCTGATCGACCAGCTTGCTCAGGACTTCGAGCAGGCGCTGAACGTCTTCGAAGTGCAGGCCTGTCGTCGGCTCGTCAAGGATGTAGAGCGTCCGCCCGGTGCCCCGCCGGGCCAGCTCGCGCGCCAGCTTGACCCGTTGCGCCTCCCCACCCGAGAGCGTCGTGGCCGACTGCCCCAGCTTGATGTAGCCAAGCCCGACGTCCTGGAGCGTGCGCAGCTTCCAGGCGATCGGCGGGAAGTTCTCGACCAGCTCGAGGGCCTGATCCACCGTCATGTCGAGCATCTCGGCAATCGACTTCCCGCGGTATTTGATCTCGAGCGTCTCGCGGTTGTAGCGGCGGCCCTTGCACTCTTCGCACGTGACGTACACATTTGGCAGGAAGTGCATCTCGATAGCGATGACGCCGTCGCCCTGGCAGGTCTCGCACCGGCCGCCCTTCACGTTGAATGAGAACCGGCCGGCCTTGTAGCCGCGCGCCCGCGCGTCGGGCAGCATGGCGAACAGCTCGCGAATGAACGTGAACAGCCCGGTGTAGGTCGCCGGGTTCGATCGCGGCGTCCGGCCAATCGGCGACTGATCGATCTGGATGACCTTGTCCACCAGGTTCATGCCTTCGATCGCCGTGTGCGGTCCCGGCTCGTCCATGGCGCGATAGAGCATCCGCGCGAGCGCGCGATACAGGATTTCGTTCACGAGCGTCGACTTCCCCGAGCCGCTCACGCCGGTCACGGCGATGAAGGTGCCCAGCGGGAAGGCGACATCGATGTTCTTGAGGTTGTTGGCGCGCGCGCCTCGCACGACGATCTCGCCGTGCAACGCGCTCCGTCGGGTCGCGGGGACGCCAATCTTCTTCGCGCCGGCGAGGTATTGACCCGTCAGCGACTCCGCCGGGTTCGCGATGAGGTCGCGCGGCAGGCCCTGGAACATCACGTGTCCGCCGTGCTCACCGGCGCCGGGTCCGAGATCGATCAGGTAGTCGGCGGTGCGAATCGTCTCTTCGTCGTGCTCGACGACGAGCACGGTGTTCCCGAGGTTGCGAAGCTTGGCGAGCGTGCCGAGCAGCCGACGGTTGTCCCGCTGATGCAGGCCGATCGAGGGCTCGTCGAGGACGTAGAGGACGCCCGTGAGCTGCGAGCCAATCTGTGTCGCCAGGCGGATGCGCTGACCTTCTCCGCCCGAGAGCGTCGCGGCGCTCCGGCCAAGTGTCAAATAGCCGACGCCCACATCAGCAAGAAAACGCAGGCGGTCCCGGATCTCGCGCAGCACGCGATCGGCCACGAGATGCTCGCGCTCGGTGAGCTCGAGCGTCTCGAGCAGTGGCAGTGCCTCGGAGAGCGGCTGGTCCACATACTCCGACAACCGGCGTCCCTTGACTCGCACCGCACGGCTTTCAGGGCGCAGACGCGCTCCGTCGCACGCGGGACACGGCTGAAGCCCGCGGAACGGCTCGAGCGTCTCCTGATCCGTCCAGGTTCCCTCATCGAACCGGCGGCGCAGGTTCGGCACGATGCCTTCGAAGTCCACCCCGAACGGGTCTTTCGGGGCCTTCCCTTTGGCCTTGGGCCCGTGGCCCTGGGCCCTTCTTCCAGGCGCGCCAAACAGCACGATGTCCCTGAGCTTCTTCGGCAGCTTGCCGAACGGCATCGCCGGATCGATGCCGAACGTCCGCTGGAGCCCCTCGAGCATCTCGGAGATGAGCCGTTCGTCGCCCTTCGCCCATGGGGCAATCGCGCCGTTCGCGAGCGCGATCGAGTCGTCTGGCACGATCCTCGCGGGGTCGAAGTCATAGACCGCGCCGAGGCCCTGGCAATGCGGGCACGCGCCGTGAGGCGAGTTGAAGGAGAAGGCGCGCGGCGTCATCTCGGGAATGCTGATGCCGCACGTCGGGCACGCCATGCGCCGCGAGAACAGCCGGTCGCCGCCCTCGAGCGTGTTGATGACGACAATGTCGTCGGCCAGCTTGAGCGCGAGATCGATCGAGTCCGAGAGCCGCCGCTCGATGCCGGCCTTGACGATGAGGCGGTCGACGAGGACGTCGATCGTGTGGTTGCGGCGGCGGTCCAGCTTGATCTCGTCGCCGTCGAGCGCCACCAGCTCGCCGTCGATGCGCGCGCGCGTGAACCCGCGCGTGCGGAGCGCGGCCAGCTCGCGCTTGAACTCGCCCTTCCGCCCGCGAACCACCGGCGCGAGCACATTGATGCGCTCGTCGGGCGGATAGAGCATCACCATGTCCATGATGCGCTCGAGTGACTGCGACGAGATGGCCCGATCGCAGTTCGGGCAGTGCGGCACGCCGATGTTGGCGAAGAGCAGTCGAAGGTAGTCGTAGACCTCGGTAACGGTCCCGACCGTCGAACGGGGGTTCGAGGCCGTGGTCTTCTGCTCGATCGAGATGGCGGGCGACAGGCCGTCGATCAGGTCGACGTCCGGCTTCTCCATCTGCTCGAGGAACTGCCGGGCGTAGGCCGAGAGCGACTCGACGTAGCGGCGCTGCCCCTCGGCGTAGATCGTGTCGAAGGCCAGCGACGACTTGCCGGACCCCGAGAGCCCGGTGATGACCACCAGCCGGTCCCGGGGGAGGTCGACGTCGATGTTGCGGAGGTTGTGGACCCGAGCTCCGCGAACGGCAATCCAGTCGTGCGCCATGCGTCTACTGCAGCTATCTCAGCGACAAGCCCAAATGAGCATTCTATCAAGGTGGCCGTGACAGAATCGCGAAGCCGTGCCAGACGCAAAGACGGGGCTCCGGACGCCGGTGTGGCGTTTCGTCGCGATGGCAGTGGTCCTCGGGCTGGCCGCCCGGCTCGTCTACTTCTTTCTGGCCTACCTGGCCGGCGATTCGAGCATCAGGCGCTATCACGTCGAGACTGCCGCCGTGACGTTCGTTGGCGTCGGCCTGGCGCTTCGACTGACTTCTTCCCAGGCCGGTGGGACCGCCCCGGCGGAGTCCAGGCGGCTGCCGCTCTGGCTCTGGCCGCTGTTCGTCGTCCTGGCCCTGGCCATTTACTGGCCGGCGGTGGGGGTCGGGTTCCTCGCCGATGACTTCGTGCTCCTCGATCGGGCGTCCCGATGGGAGTTGGGCCCGATCACCCCGTCGTTGTTCCGGCCGCTGCCGCTCTTCGGCTGGGCGGGGCTCCTCGGACTGAACGCCGGGGCGCCGGTCTTTCACCTCGCGAACATCGTGCTGCACGGCACGAACGCGTACCTGACCGGCCGCGTCGCCGAACGATGGGTGAGGACGCCTGTCTGGAGCGTTGTCGCCGGCGCCCTGATGCTGACCGCTCCACTGGCCGCCGAAGCCGTCGCCTGGGGTTCGGGTGTGTTCGATTTGTCGGCGACCACGCTCGTGTTGACGGCCGTGCTCCTCGCCAGAAGCTACGGGGGCGCCCCGCGGACCGGCCAGCGTGCCCTGTTCATTGCCGCCGGCATGCTGGCGCTCACGGCCAAAGAAACGGCGGCCGTCGCAGGTGCGCTCGTGCTGGTCGACGCGTTCGCCAGGCGCGCGCTCAATCGAAGGCTGCTCGTGGATACTGGCGTTCTCCTCACCCTCGCCGGCCTCTTCAGCATCGTCAGGGTGCTGCAGGCGTTTGGCGCGACGGCTCCGGAGATCACCAGGTACCTGATCCAGCGAGGGTTGTTCGAGAGCTTCGGGGGACTCGCGGTGCCGTGGCACGCCGAGGTGATTCGAGCGTGGCCCTGGATGGCGATGGGCGGCGTGGTGATCGTGGTCGCCCTGCTCGCTCACTTTTTCCTGATGCGATCGCGCGAAGTCGATCGACAGGTGATCGCGGCCGCGGCGTGGATTCTCGTCTCGGTCCTTCCCGTGTTCACCTTCCTCTACGTCGGTCCGGATTTACAGGGCGCGCGGTTCCTCTACCTCGCGACGCCCGGGTGGGCCGTACTGATCTCGACGCTCGCAAGCGCGACGCGATCGCCGTACGGACAGCGTCTTTCACTGCTGGCCGTCGCCGCGCTCGCGGTCGCGAGCCTCGTCGGCGTCACCCGTCATCTTCAACCGTGGCAGGAGGCGGGTGCAGCTCGCGCGCGCATCGAGCAGGCGCTCCAGTCGGACGAACGCATCAGGCGCTGCCAGTCGCTCGCGCTCACTGGACTGCCCGATACCGTCCGGGGAGCGTACGTGTTCCGGAATGGAGCGGCTGAAGCGCTGGCTCGACTCTCACACCAGACGCTTGCCCCGTCGGCGGACGCGGCGTGCTCGTTCGAATGGCGGAACGATTTGCAGGAGTTCGTGACGGGGAAACGCTGACACGGCGTGCCCGTGCCGATCGACGTCAGCGCGACGCAAACGCGGTGATGATGGCGGTGAGCGTGGTGGGAAGTTCAATCCATTTCCCCTCGACGACGACGCTAGCATCGTCGGGACCAGCGTGGAAGCGAGAAGTTCGTGCCATACGCGGCAAGGGCGGCCGAAGCCGCCCTTGCCGCGATGAATGCACGCCGAGTGGCGAGTCGCGTCGGGTCTAGAACTTGAACTCCACGCGCGAGTAGACCTGCCGGGCGCCATTGAACGGGTTGTTGGTCTGGCCGAACGTCTGACTCGTGATGTTCACGTCGCCGAGGAAGTTGGGCGTGCTCCAGATCGGCTTGTTCAGCACGTTGGTGACCGTCAGATGGACCGTGATCACCTTGCTCCCCCCCACCGTAGCGTGCTTCACGAACGACATGTCGAACACCCACGTGTTCTTGCCGCGCAGGAAGATGAGCTGACCCAGTTCGCCCGGAGTTGTCGGCGGCGCCAGATACTCGGGATTGGCGCGGCCGTCCGGGCCGATGAGCCTGGGATCGGCCCACAGTCTCGAGACCGAGTTCGGGATATCGCTCAACCTGATCATGCTCTGGATCTCTTCGATGGTGTGGCCGTTGGCCAGCACCACGCCTGCGTCGGAAGTGTTGAACGTCTGCCGGTTGCTCGACAGCTTGAACGGCGTTCCCGATTGCGCGGTGAACACGGTGCCCAGCGTCCAGTCGCCGAGAAACGCGTTCGCCACGCCGTTTTCGATCGCAAAGCGGCGATTTCTGCCGAACGGCAGGTCGTACGTGCCGAGCGCCTGGAACACCTGCCGTACGTCGAAGGGCGACGGTCCCCAGTCCTGCGACATATCGCGCAACGTCCGGACGGCGTGGTTTTGCGTGGCGTTGTCCGCCCAGATGTCGGCCCAGTTCGTGCCGACCGTGTAGTTCACGTTCGCCTCGAGGCCGCTCGTCAAGCGACGACGCAGTTGCATCTGCATCGAGTGGTACGTCGTCGACGAGTCATCGGAGACGACGTTCAGGTTGCCGCCAATGGCATACGGATTCGCCTGGAAGACGTTGATCGCATACGGTCCGGGCGCCGAGTAGTTTCGGGTGGCGCACGGGCCGAAGCCGTTGCCCACCATGCGGCAGTAGTACGTCTGGTTGCCTGCGAGGCGACCGGCAAGCCGGCCGGCCTCTCCGAGCTGCAGGTCACCGATGAACGTGGCGTTCGTGTAGCCCTGGTTCGCCGGCAGCGCGCCCTGCCCGCCCCGGGCGCCGAAGGCGGCGTCGAAGATCGGCAGCGCCTGCTGTCCGGGCAGCCCGTTGTTCGCAAAGCCTGTCTGCCCGTTCGCGAGGTTGATGGCCAGGTTCTGCTGCGCGATCTTGAACTGATTGGCGAACCCGTTCTCGATGACGTTCACTTCATTCAGGTTGTAGGTGTGCCACACGTTGCTGCTGCGGTTGCCGACGTAGCGCACCTCGACGACCGTGTTTTTCGCGACGAGCCTCTGCACCCCGATGTTCCAGGCCTGCACGTACCCCATCTCGAGGTCGGAACGCATTGCGTTGAGACCCGTCGCGCCGAACGTCAGCTCTGACTGCGGGATCTCTTCGCGGTAGGCCAGCGGCGTCGCGACAAATGGCGGCAGCGGCGTCTGCAGACTCAGCGTGCCGACGGCGAATCCTGGTGCGCCGGGCACCAGGAGCAGGCCCTGCGACTGACCCGGGTTGTTCCCGGCCGTCGACGCGAACATGTTCGTCCCCTCGTCGAAGTACGTGATGTCGTACCCGCCGCGGATGACCGTGTCGCGGCCGCCCCCGAACACCGTTCGCAGGAACCCGTCGTCGAAGTACGGCGTCCAGGCAAAGCCGATGCGCGGCGCCGGATTCACCCAGTCCGTCTTCGACGCGTACTTGCCGCTACGGATGACCGGGCTGGCCACGCCTGACAGCGTGCCTGGCTGGAACAGCGCCCCCGACGGTCCGAGGGTGTTCGCGTCGTCGGGAAACAGCGTCGTGCCGGTGTGATTGAACGGCGCCTGAATCATTTCCCAGCGGAGTCCGTAGTTCAGCGTGAAGTTCGGATTGACGCGCCAGGAATCCTGGACGAAGAGCCCGGCGAACCACCCCGACGTCCAGTTCTCGCGAAACACGGACTGCGAGTACAGCCGGGTCGCCACGTCGACGACGGCACCGGTCTGCACCTGCGTGAGTCGTCCCGTCAGGAGCGCGTAGAGCTGTGATGCGGTGCCCTGATCGGCCGTCTGGAGTCCCGGAATGGTCGTCGGCGTGAAGATGTTCTGAATCGGATCGCCGGCCGCGGCGCCGAACGAGTAGCGTGGCAATCCGAGGTATCCGCCTGAGCCGGTGCCATCGAACGATCGATCGCGCCACTGCGTGTCGCGGAAGTTCCCGCCGAGGCTGAACGTGTGGTTCCCGCGCACCAGCGTGAACGTGTCCGAGATCGTCGTGATGTAGTGCTTGCCGATGACCGGCGCCGCGTCGTTCGACAGGGCGGCGAGACCGAAGGGCATCGCGAACCGTGCCGGCAATCCGTTGACGACGCCGTTCAGGAAGAAGTGCTCGTACTCACGCCCCCGCTCGTTCGTGTCGCCGCTGTGCTGCACGCCGACGCGCACCTCGTTGTGCGCGTTCGCGCCCAGCGCCCAGTTCATACCGGTGGCATAGACCCACCACCCCGCGTCGAACGTGTCGGCCTGGATTGGGTAGCCGGGCATCGGCCAGATGCGGCGGCCTTTCGCGTTCTGGTTGTACCGGTTCCAGCTTCCCATCAGCGCGATGTTCGGCCGGAGGTGGTAGTCGATTCGGACGGTCGGGTACGAGTTGATCTGTTCCTGCGGTTCCAGCCAGCTGATCCCTTCAAGGCGCAGCGCGTTCGTGGTCGTGTTCTCCGTTTTGGTGCCGTACTGCCTGGCCTCGGCCTGCTTGGCGAGCATGGTGGCGATGACCGGATCGGGAACGCCCTGGAAGCCGTTCTGCGCCGCAAGCTGCAGCAGGTTGGCCGTGCGCTGCTCGCCCGCCGCCGTCTGATAGCGGAAGATGCCCTGTTGCGCTTCCGTCGTGAGCAGCGTCTGGCTGCGGGTCGTCGTCTGCGGGATGTACTCCTGCTCGTAGTTGACGAAGAAGAACAGCTTGTTGCGCAGATTGCCTGTCGGGATGAGCGGGCCGCCGAAGTTACCGCCGAAGTCATGTCGCCGCAGCCTTTCCTTCGGCAATCCGCGCAGCTCGTTGTTGAAGCTGTTGGCATTCAGCTTTTCGGTGCGGTACTGCTCGAACGCGCTGCCGCGGTACTGCTGGGTGCCGCGTCGCGTCACGAACTTCAGGTTGACGCCGCCGGTCACGCCCGCCTCGCCGCCGAGCCCGGCGGTCTCGACGGTGACTTCCTCGATCGCGCCCAAGCGCGCGCGGACCGTTCCGAAGAAGCTCGTGCCGCCGCTCTTGAAGCCGTTCGAGGAGTTGTTGACGCCGTCGATCGTCGGGTTGATCGTGCCGCCGGGCATGCCGTTGTAATGGGTGCTGCCCGTGCCCTGCGGCGCGACGGCCCCGGGGACGAGACGCGCGAACACGAACGCATCGCGGCCGCCGAGCGGAAGCTCCGTAATCGTCTTGTTGCTCAGCGTGCTCGAGATCGCATTCGACGTCATCTCGAGCACGGGCGTGGCGCCTTCGACCGTGATGGCCTGTTCGAGTCCGCCGACCGCCAACGTCACGCGGAGATCGGTCGTCCGTCCAGACTCGACGGTCACTTTCTTATAGACCGCGCTCTGGAAGCCCTGGAGGGTGATCGTCACTTCGTAGCTGCCAAAGCTCAGGTCGCGAAACGCAAATGCGCCCTGTTCGTTGGTGACCGTCTGCTTCTGAACGCCAGTCCCTTCGTCTTTCAGGAGCACGGTCGCGCCGGGTATGACGGCGGTGGTCGTGTCCGCGACCGTTCCGGCAATGGCGCCGGTAATGCTCACTTGTGCCGACGCTGCTGATGCGCTGAGCAATATACCCAGACACGTCAGCCACACTAGCCAGCGTTGTCTCATGGCTGCCGACTCCTTCGAGTAGGGGGGAGCCACCCGTAGTTTGTTTGAAGATGGAACCGCTTCCGCGGATCGTGTGCATCGTAACGCTGACGACACGGCCACGCAACCGTCCGGATGCTCGATCGCCGGACTTATGCGCCCATAATCGCCGCGGTGTCGGCGCCGAGCGCCGGCGCAGGATCGAGACCGCGTGTGGTCGTGATGAACGGGGGACGAATGGCGCGCAGGCCCGGTGAGGCCACGACCGTGCCTCGCGCGACGACGTGCGGATCGGCGAAGGCGTCACGAGGCTGGTTGACCGGCGTCAGGCACAGGTCGTGTCCCTCCAGCATCGCGAGCCACTCGTCACGCGTCCTTGCGGCGATGATGGCCCGTACTTCGTCGAGCAGCCGTCGCTGATCCTCGTCGCCAGTGTGCTGGCGACTCGCGAGATCATCGCGGCCGATCGCGTGGCAGAAGGCCAGCCAGAACTTCGGCTCGAGCGCGCCGAGCGCGATGTGCTGCCCGTCCTTCGTCCGATACACGTTGTAGCAGGCGTGCCGGCCGAACGTCGGCAGCTCATCCGCGGCCTCGGCGCCGCCCGGGACCAGCTCACGCGCGGCCGGCACCATCACCCAGTACAACATCGCCTCGTGCATCGAGATGTCGAGCGACGCGCCCTCACCGCCGCGCTCCCGTCCCACGAGCGCGGCGAGCATGCCGATGGCCGCGCTCATCGCACCGCCGCCGACGTCGGCAATGAACATTCTCGGCAGATCCGTCGGTTGCGGCCGGTCCACCGCCAACATCCCCGACACGGCGACGTAGTTCAGATCGTGGCCGGGCCGCTCCGCGTACGGGCCGCTCTGGCCGTACCCGGTGATCGCACAATGCACGAGGCGGGGATGTCTCGCGCGAACGTCCGCCGCCGAGACGCCGAGTCGTTTCGCGGTACCCGGCCTGAAGCTTTCGACGACGACATCGGCAGTGGCGAGGAGACGATCGAACGCCGGACGCGCAGCGGGATCCTTCAGATCGAGGACGACGCTCTTCTTGCCGCGGTCGAGGAGCAGATGATAGATGCCGCGGCCGTTCACGACGGGCGGCAGCTGCCGCATCGGATCACCGCCGCGCGGATCCTCGATCTTGATGACCTCGGCGCCGAGCTCGGCAAGCATCAGCGTCGCAAAAGCGCCGGGAAGCAGGCGCGTCAGATCCAGGACGCGAAGACCCTGAAGTGGAAGACTCAGTGGCGCCTCAACTTGCTGTTTCGATATCCGTAAGCAAAGTACAGCGCGAGGCCGATCAGGAGCCAGAGGCCGAACCGCCCCCATGCCTGTTTCGGCAAGCCGAACATCACGAAGCCGCAGGCGAAGATGCCGGCGGGCGCAATCGCCCAGACAAAGGGGACCTTGAACGGCCGGTGACGTCCGGGATCCTGAATGCGCAGGACCAGCACGCCGCCGCAGACGAGCATGAACGCGAACAGCGTGCCGATGTTCGTGAGGTCGTACGTCTCGGCGGCGTCGCCAATCGCCGACGCACACGCCACGACGATTCCCGTCACGAGCGTCGTCATGTACGGAATGCGGGTCTTCGGATCCACGCGTGCGGCCCACTTCGGAAGCAGCCCGTCACGCGCCATGGCGAAGAAGATGCGAGGCTGGCCGTACTGGAAGACCAGCAGCACGGCCGAGAGCGAGACCACCGCGCCGAGCGCGACGATCCAGCCGACGCCCTTGTAGCCGGCAATCGTGAGCGCATGCGCCAGGGGGTCGGCGACGCCGAGCTCCTTCCAGGGAACCATGCCGGCAAGCACGATGCCGACCAGCACGTAGATGACCGTGCAGATCGCGAGACCGCCGAGAATGCCGATCGGCAGGTTGCGCTGCGGGTTCTTCGTCTCCTCGGCCGCCGTCGAAATCGCGTCGAACCCGATGTACGCGAAGAACACAATCGCCGCGCCCTGATGGATGCCCGTGAACCCGTTCGGCGCGAACGGCGTGTAGTACTCGGGATGAAGGTTCATCAGCCCGACGCCGACGAAGAGCGCCAGCGCAAGCAGCTTGACGACGACCATCACCTTGTTGGCGGCGGAGCTCTCGCGCGCGCCGCGCAGCAGCAGCCACGTCACGGCCATCACGACGAGAAACGCCGGGATGTTCACGAGCATCGGTATGCCGAGAAGCCTGGGCGCCGACTCGAGCAGACCGCGCACGTCGGGATTGGAACTGAGAAGCGCTGTGCGATACCCCGTCGAGAGCCAGTCCGGCAGCGAAATGCCGACGCCCGAGAGGAGCGTCTTCACGTAGTCTCCCCACGAGATCGCGACCGCGACGTTGCCCACGGCATATTCGAGGATCAGGTCCCAGCCGATGATCCAGGCGACCAGCTCGCCGAGCGTCGCATACGAATACGTGTACGCGCTGCCGGCAATGGGAATCATCGCCGCGATCTCCGCGTAGCAGAGCGCCGCGAGCGCACAGGCCCCGCCAAGCAGAATGAAGGAAAAGATCAGAGCAGGGCCCGCGCCGTAGCGAACCACTTCGCCGTTCGGACCGATTTGACCGGCGGCCGCCGTGCCGATCGCGCCGAAGATTCCGGCGCCAATCACGGCGCCGATCGCCAGCATGATCAGATCGCCGGCGCCGAGCACGCGCTTCAGTGAATGTTCGCTCTGCTCGGCCTCTCCGAGAATGGCATCAAGCGGCTTGATGCGTAACAGGCTCATGCCGCGAGAGCATAGGCCAAGTCAGGAGGACAACGCCAACGGCTTGAGATCGACGTCGAGCTTCCAGACCGCGTCGTTCGACGCGAGCACGATGCCGCCCGCGGGATCGATCGTCACGCCGACCAGCGCGGGCGCGCTCGAGGACGAGCTCGGCCTGCGGACGCGCCTGCGAGACGTCGATCCTGTAGAGGCCGGCCGAGCCCGCGAGCGCGTCAACGACATACAGCACGCCGCGCGAATCGAACGCCAGTCCCTGCGGCCGGCCGAGCCCGTCGTACACGACATCGACCAGCCGATCCGGCGTGATGCGATAGATCGGATCGTGCGTCGCAAACGTCGGCGCGGAGACGTACAGACAGCCGTCCGGTCCCATCGCCAGATGAAACGCGGCCACGCTCGCTGGAAGCGTCGCGAACGTCTCGACCTGTCGATCCGCCGAGATGCGAAGCAGCGATCCCGATCGATCGCCGACGAACAGCGCGCCGTCGGGACCGAAGGCCAGGCCGGTCGGGACGCCCAGCTCGGTCGCGTAGATTTCGACACGATCGTCGGCCGTCAATCGATGCACGTGCCCTTCGAACCGGCTCGAGACATACATCGCGCCGTCAGGACCGAGCGCCAGTGACGTGGGGTTCGCGATCTCGACGGCGACCGGCTCGCGCACGCCGTCGCGGCCGACCCGATAGAGCGGCACCGGCACCTTGGTGCCCCGGCTGCCGCTCTGGGTGACGTAGAGGCGGCCCTCGCGATCGAAGGCGGGGCTGTCCACCTGATGGATGCCCGTCGCGAGCGGCCGCGCGACGTCGAGGTACGCCGTTTCCCCCGGCAGCTCGTCGATGCGCACCGCCATCGTGCCGCCCTCGGCGTCAGGCGGGACGATCAGGCGAATCGATCGATGCGACGCGCCGACGACGTGCGCGTCGTGGGGTCCGACAAGGACGTGCGGCGGACCGTCCGCGGGCAGCGGCAGATTGAGTCCTTCGACCACGACGCGGGCCCCGGGCACCGCCCAGGCCGGCCGGATCGAAGAAATGACGTGGGTCATTCTTCCAATTCGACGTTCCAATAGACGTAGTCGCGCCAGCTCTGCGGCGCGTTCGGCAGGCTGAACTTGATGTGGAACACCGGCATCTTCTCGGGCCGGCGCGGATGACGAATCAGCCGCATGCCCGCCTGCTCCGGTGTGCGGCCGCCCTTCCTGCGATTGCAGCTGATGCAGCACGTGACGATGTTCTCCCAGTCCTTCCGGCCGCCATGCGCGACGGGCACGACGTGATCGAACGTCAGGTCAGAGGTGGAGAACGAATCGCCGCAGTACTGACACGCGTGGCTGTCGCGCGCGTAGATGTTGGCGCGCGAGAACGGCACATACTCGGCGACGCGACGGACGCGGATCCGCCGCAGCAGCCGGATGACCGACGGGAGCTTGATGCTGAACGAGACCGAGCGGACCTCACGGTCGTAATGCGCGACGACTTCGACCTTGCCCTGGCACCAGAGCGTGATGGCCTTCTGCCAGTGCACGACGCGAAGCGGCTCGTACGTAGCGTTGAGCAGCAGTGTCTGTTCCATGACCCGAGTGTCGCCATTGTCCCTAGAAGCTCCGCGGGTTGTCAAGGAAAGGCGCGCGTAACACTAACGTAGTCAGTCGGTTACCCGCCCTCACGAAGCGGGCCGCTGCGGCCGATAGCCCGGCTGATGGTCTCGCGCGCCGCCCTGGTCTCGATCGTGACGGCCGTCTCCATCGGCTGCAGTTCGACCGCCGGCGTACGCGGGCCCGCGCCCTTTCCGCTCGCGAAGACACCCGGAGCTCCGGCCGACGCGGTCGCAGGCGCGGCAACAGACGACGCCGCGTCTCCTGTGAGCCTGGCCGCGATACTCGATACCGCGCTCGCGCTCCGCGGCACGGCGTATCGATTGGGCGGCCACGATCCAGTCAACGGATTCGATTGCAGCGGCCTGGTGCAGTATGTCTACGCCCGGCACGCGATCGTGTTGCCGCGGACGGTGACCGAGCAGTTCACCGCCGGCCAGTCGATCGGGCCGGACGAGATCCGCGCCGGCGACCTGCTCTTTTTCTCCACGACGGCGCCGGGACCGACACACGTCGGCATCGCGCTGGGTCCGCTCTCGCAGGGCGAGTTCGTGCATGCCCCGGGCACCGGCAGCGCGGTGCGCGTCGAGCGATTGGACACGCCCTACTGGCGGGCGCGCTGGGTGGGGGCGAAGAGGCTAGCCCCCTGAGATCTTTTCCGGCGGCGGCGGCAGCAGGCCCATCCGGCCCAGGATCACCTGCTGGCGCCGCAGCAGACGGGCGTTGGGTCGCGCCGGGTTGTAGACGCGCGGGTTGATGATCGCGCCGGCCAGCAGCGCCGACTGTTCGGGCGAGAGCGCGCTCGCCGGCACGCCGAAGTAGCTCTGCGCCGCGGCTTCCGCCCCCCAGATGCCGTCGCCCCACTCGATCAGATTGAGATACAGCTCCAGGATGCGCGCCTTCGACAGCTCTGCTTCGAGCCGGCGCGTGATGAACCATTCCTTGACCTTGCGGTAGGGGTTCCGCGTCGGCGAGAGGTACAGATTCTTGGCGAGCTGCTGCGTGATCGTGGACGCGCCGCGCAGCGGCTCGCCCTTGGTCAGCGTGTCGTTGATGGCCGCGCGGATCTCGTCGAAGTCGACGCCCTCGTGCTGCCAGAACGCCGCGTCCTCGGTGAGGACGACGGCTTTCTTGAGCGGCGCGCTGATGCGGTCGAACGGGACCCAGCGATGGACGATCCGCGTCGGCCTGCCGGCCTCATGCGCTTCGGCCGCACGCATTCGCATGAACGCCGTGGACGCCGGACGCTCATGCTGGAGCAGGCGGACGTCGGGCAGCATCAGCCAGGTGTAGCCGACCGTCGCAAAGAACACGGCCGTGGCGCCCAGCAGGCTCCACCCGATCCGCGACCACCATCGAGATGATCCTTGTTTGGCTCCTGCCAACCCTCACCCGCCGACCACGATGCGGATCCGGTCACCCGCTCGCGGCGGCGCGTCCGGCTCCTGGCCATTCATGATAGCGAGGGTTGAAGCTTTCACGTTACCGCCGGCCGAACGGGCGATCGAATCCCAGCTGTCCCCGGAGCGGACGGTGTAGAAATCCACCCGGTTGGGCTGGATGCGATCGGCCTCCTGCGCCGAGAGCGGCCGGAACGACTGGATCGACTGCGTGAAGCTGCGCTGCGCACGGTTGAAGTCCGACGCCGTCGCGAGACCGGCGAACAGATACGTCTGCTGGCCGGAGCGGATGTGTGCCGCCAGCACCACGATGTTCGTGCCGTTGCTCGCGCCCTGGTACGTGCCCACGTACGCATCGAGACCGTTGATGCGCGTGCGCCCGCCGTCCGCCTCGCGCAGCCCTGCCGCGGCCATGTCGGCGCGCGCGGTCTGCTCGATCGAGCCCCGGCTCTCGGCGAGCTCGAGCAGCATCGCGACGCTGCTGTTCTCGCGCTCTCGCGCCACCACCTGCTCGTTGGTGTTCACGATCTGCCAGCTCTCGGGAAACCGCAACCCAAAGCGCAGGACCGGGTGCACGAACTCACTCCCGCGCACGATGCCCTTCTCGCGGCTGTCGCCGAAGACCAGGCCGTCGAGCAGGCGCTCGAACGGCTGACGATTGGTCGCATTCGCGCCCTTCGACGCCGCCGCGCTGACCGCTTCCTCCACCTTCACGACGCGGTCGGCCGCCGGCGGATGGGTGAGCGCCCAGTTCGGAATGCCCCGGCGCGAGCCCTGCGCCTCATCGAGGCGCGCGAGCGTGGTGAGCAGACCCTGCATCGCGAGCGGCTGCCAGCCGCCCTTCGACGCGTAGCCGACGCCGAGTCGGTCGGATTCGAGCTCCGCGTCGCGGCCGTATCTGAGGAGAATCGCCTGCGCGGCCAGCCCGCCGCCCGCGCCAATCAGGTTGCCGTACTCGGGCGCGAGCACCTGCGCGATGAGCAGCCCGCCACCGGCCAGCTGCTGACGCGAGTACGACTCAGCCGAGTGCCGCGCGTCCACATGGCCGACTTCGTGGCCGAGCACCGCCGCCAGCTCCGCTTCGTCACGAAGAAACGGAAGAATGCCGCGCGTGAGATAGATGAAGCCGCCGGGCAGCGCAAACGCGTTCACCGCCGACTCGTCGACGACGGCGAACGTCCAGGGCAGATGCGGCCGATGCGACGCGCGCGCCAGCTGCTGGCCGACGCGGCTGACGTACTGCTGCACCTGCTGATCGGCATAGAGTCCCATCTGCTTGCGGATTTCAGCGTCGGACTGCTTGCCAATCTGAATCTCCTGCGGCTCGGACATCAGCATGAGCTGACGCCGCCCCGTTGCGGGGTTGGTCGCGCAACCGGCGATGATCACGACGAAGACAAGGATCTTCAAGGCACGCATACCGTGACCAGTTGCAAACTTGACGCCAGCGTCAGGAGCGCTGGAAGGCGAGCGAATCGCGCAGGGCCTGTGTCACCCTGTCCACATTGGCCAGGGACGCGCCGTACCCCATCAAGCCGGGCGCCAGATCTGCCCGCCGAGTGGACCCAGACCGGCGCCTGAGATCGAGGCAAGGTGGCGGCGTCACGGGCGCGGTCCGATCGCGGGCGTCGTCGTCTTCGTCTTCGCGAGGAACTGCACGCCGAGCACCACCAGGAACAGAGCCAGCGCCGGTGCCAGCATCCACGGCGCTTCGTCAATCACACGAACGTTCGCGGCGTCCTGAAGCATCGTCCCCCAGCTCGCGCGCGCATCGGAAAACCCGAGCCCGAGAAAGGATAACGTCGCTTCCGCGACGAGCAGCGCGGGGACGAGGAGCGCAACTTCGATCGCGAGAAAGCTCCACGCCGCGGGGACGAGATGCCACGCGAGACGAACGGGACCCGCGCCGGCGGCGCGAGCGGCTTCCGCGTAGTCGCGCGTTCGCTCCGAGCGAACGATCGCGCGTACGCCGCGCGCCGGGTGCGGCCAGGCGGCCAGGGCAAAGAGCACCGAGATCACGACAAAGACCTGTGTCGTCGACAGGACCTCCGGCAGCAGGCCGCGGAGCACCAGGACGAGATACGCGCCCGGCAACACGACGATGAAATCTGCGACGAGCATGAGTGTCGATTCCGTCAGGCCGCCGGCACTGCCCGCCAACGCGCCGACGAGCGCCCCGATGGCCAGCGCGCCGGCGACGCCGGCGAGCGTGACACCAAGCGAGAGACCGGCCCCGTACAGCAGCCGTGAAAAGATATCGCGGCCGAGCGCGTCCGCGCCGAGCAGCAGCAGCGGTGCGTGCCCGGCGGGCACCGAGACGATCTCTGCCGCCCGAAAACCAGGACAGCGCAATCGGAGACGTCGTGTCTTCCCGATAGCGCTTCATCAACCGATCCTCGAGCACCTGACGATAGACGAACGGCCGCCGGAATCCGCCGGCGTCACGAATGTGGATCCGCATCGGCGGCGCGTACGAACGGTCGGCAAACTGGTCGCCGGGCGCATTGGGCGCGACGAACGGCGCGAGCAGCGCCAGCGTGACGACGGTGGCGAGGAGCGCAGCGCCGAGACGGGCGAGCAGCTTGGCCCTCGGAGCGGACGTCACGTCGATTCCCTCACGCGCGGATCGAGGGTCGCGCGCAGGACATCCGCGACGAGATTGCCGGCCGCGATGAACGTCGCGCCCGCCAGCGCGCACCCGGCCACCAGAAAGAGATCGCGGTTCGTCAGCGCGTCGTACGTCAGACGGCCGAGGCCGGGCCAGGCCGTCATCATCTCGACCGCGAGCGATCCGCTGAACAGCGTGCCGATCATCAGGCCGTAGACGCCGAGCACCGGGCCGAGCGACTGACGCGCGGCGTGGACCCAGAGCAGCCGCGAGGGCGGCACGCCGCGCGCCGCGGCTGCCGTGAGATCGACGGCGCCGAGCGCCTCGGCCGTGGCCTGTGACTGCAGCCGCTCGATCGTCGCGGCGAGCGGCAAGGCCAGCGCGAGCGTCGGCAGGATCATGCTGCCCGGCGTCAACGACAACCACCCGGTGGTGACCGCGAGCCACAGCAACCCGAGCACGCCGATGATAGGCGGACACGCGACGAGCGCCGTGGAGATCGTCACGACGATCGCAGGCAGGACGCCGCGCGGGCGAGATCCCGTCAGCATCCCGAGCGGCAGGCCGATGATCGTCGAGAGCAGCAGCGCGATGGCCGCCAGCCGCGCGGTGTGCATCGCGCGGTCCAGGACCAGACCGGCGACAGGCTGGTTGTACAGCGACGACCGTCCGAGATCGAGCGTCAGCAGCCCGGTCATCCAGTCGCGAAGATGAGCCAGGACCGATCGATCCAGTCCCAGCCGCTCGCGTGCCGCCTCAACCGTGGCCGCGTCGGCGCCGGAGAACGCGAGTGCAGTCGTCGCGTCGCCAGGCGCGACGCGCGTGAGGACCAGCGCGGTGGCCGACACGGCCGCGATGAACACCAGCGCCGCGGCCACGCGCCGCACGACGAACGACGTCAGGCTCCTCGTCACCGGCGCGCGCCCGCTGCAGCGGGCGTCACCCACAGCATCTCCGCGTTCCAGAGCACTGGCGGGGGCAGGACCGACGGCATCGCACCTTGCACGCGCGCGCTCGTCGCGACAGTGATCTTCGCCGCCGCGAAGTACAGAACCGGGAGATGCTCGGCAAGCACGCGCTGCGCCTCGGCGAACAACCGGCGGCGCTCGGCGAGATCGAGCGTGGCGGACTGCTTGCGCATCAAGCCCGTCGATCTGCGCCCTCCCACGACGTCGCGGGCTTCGTCTGTCCCGGGTTCCAGACGTGGAACCCGCCCGATGTCGTCCAGAAATCCATGTAGCGCGCCGGATCGAAGGAATCGTACGTGAACGAGAAGTACATGGCATCGTACTCGGCCTCTTTGTAACGGCCAATCAACGCGCCGACATCCATCGGCACGACGTCCATCGTCAGGCCGACTTTCCGAAGCTGTTCCTGGATCACGGCGGCGGATCGCTCGCGCACCGTGTGGCCTTTCTGCGTGACCATCGGTGAACCGCGCCGTCCTGCCGCCCTCGTCGTCGAGCAGGCCGTCGCCGTTTCGATCTTTGAGACCGAGCGACGCCGAGCAAGGCGCTCGCGCGTCGCTGGATCGAATTCGGTCTTCGGCAAGTCAGCGACGTACCAGTCACCGTGCCCCGGCGTGACCGGCCCGTAGATCGGCTCGGCGGCGCCGAGGAACACCGTGTTCACGATCGCCTGCCGATCGACGGCGTGCGAGATGGCACGACGCAGCTCCGGCTTCTGCAGCCACGGCCGGCCCTTCGCCGATGCCGCCGACGCCCGCGAGGTTGAACCAGAACACGTCCGGGACTGATCGTCACGCCGGCCTCCGCCAGCTTCAGCACGCCCTTGCTCTCGAGCTGCCGCAGCGCGCCGAGATCCTCTGCCCGCACCTGATCGTTGGTCAGATCGACGCCGCCCGATTGCAGCCGCAGGACTTCGGCGTTCTGCTCGGGCACGATCTGCAGCTCGATCTGATCGAGATACGGCAGCTGCCGGCCCGCGTCGTCCTTTCGCCAGAAGTGCGCGTTGCGGACGAACCGAAGGCGTTGTCCGGCGACGTACTCCTGCAGCACGAACGGTCCGAGTCCCACGATGTCGGCCGGAGGCGTCGTGGTGCTCCACGCGTCGCGAAACGTCCCGGCATCGAGCGCAGCTTTCAGCCGGTGACGCGGCAGGATCGGCAGCGTCTCGAGCACGGCGATGCCGGGCCCAAAGGGCGCCGGAAAGGTGACCGTCACGACGGAATCGCCGAGGGCTTTGACGACGAGCGGCCGGCCGTCAACACGGAGGTTGGAGGCGAGCTCGGCCTTCACTTTCGGGTCGTACAGCGCGTCGAAGCTGAACAGCACGTCGGCGGAAGTGAACGGCGTCCCATCGGAAAAGCGAATACCCGGGCGCGAGGTTGAACGTCCAGACGAGGCCATCGGCCGAGCTGGTCCAGTCGCTGGCGAGCCGGGGCTCGAGCTGGCGCGTCACCCGGTTCAGCCGGACCAGGGTGGCCTGTGTCAGCCGGGCGACCAGCTCCTCCAGCGCGTTGGGCGAAACGTACCGATTGAATGACTTCGGCTCGCTCCGGTAGGTGGCGAGCAGCGTTCCACCGGTCGAAGGATCGACACTCTTCGTACCTCCGACGCGTGAATCGGCAGAATTGTTACAAGAAACGGCTCCGGCAACCGTCGCAATCAGGAGAATCAGCCGGCCGAGCTGACATTGGTGACGCACTTCACGCCTCCGAATGACGTTCTTGCAACCCAGGTGCGAATTCTGTACTACTAGAAGCCCTTGCCGGCCCGAATACCGGCGTGTTCGTCCTCAGGCAAGGTTCAGATCGTTCGTTCCCTAACGGAACTGTAAGCGCCCCCTCAGAATTGTGGGCCCGAACCGTGTCGGTAACTCGGCATGGATCAAGAACTTCTCACATTTTCGCGGTGACGTTATTGGTACGGTAAATGCGTGACAAATGTGCGATTCGGCGTACATACCTGTTCGCTGACATCCCCTAGGACGGTCGTCATGACGCTCTTTGGTCACCCTGCCTCCTTGACGCGTTCCAAGTTGATTACGTTTATCGGCTTGGCTGCGGCTGTTGTTATTGCTCCCCTCGAGGTCAGCGCCCAGGTGCGAGACCGGGCGAAGCTCTCGAAGCCGCTGGAAACCCAGCTGGAGGCGGGTCAGACCGTCATCAAAGTGATCTACGAGGGCCCGCAAGCCGAGGCCGATCGGCTTGCGCAGACCTACGGCCTGCGAGTGCAGTTGCGGTTGGCTGGCGGCGCGGTGCTCGTCGGCTCGAGTCAGCAGGTGCTGGCAGTGGCGGGCGACCCGAACGTCGGGCGCTTGAGCGACGACGGCCGGGTGATGGGCACGATGTCCGTCACGACGCAGGCGACCGGCGCGAACCAGATCTGGCGAGGCATCGCCGCGAACTTCGACGGCTTGACGGGCAACGGGATCGGCGTCGCCATCATCGACTCGGGGATCGCGAGGCACGGTGACGTCGCGAACAGTCTGTACCTCGCCATGGACTTCACGGACGAGGGCCTCACGGACAAATACGGCCACGGCACGCATGTCGCCGGCATCATCGCCGGCCGCGGCACCGGCAGCCGGACGAGCGACGGCACGGCGTACTCGGGCATGGCGCCCGGCGCGCGGCTGATCAGCCTGAAAGTCCTCACTGAGGACGGCACGGGCTATGTCTCCGACGTCATCAAGGCGCTCGATTGGGTCATCGAGAACAAGGACCAGCACGACATTCGCGTCGTGAACGTCTCGCTCGGCCAGCCGGCGAGCGGGTCGCCCCGGAACGACCCGCTGGCCAAGGCGGTCGAACGCGCCGTCGCGGCGGGCCTCGTCGTCTGCGCCTCGGGCGGCAATCTCGGCAAGCTCGACGACGGCACGCCGGTCGTGGGCGCCGTCGTCTCGCCCGGCTACACGCCCGGAGCGTTGACGGTGGGCGCGCTCAACACCCGCGGCACCGTCGCGCGGTCGGACGACGGCGTGGCGACCTACAGCTCGCGCGGGCCGGTGGGCGACCCGGACGATCCCTCCACCTGGGAAATCAAGCCGGACGTCGTCGCCCCGGGCAACGCGATCGTGTCGACGGGCGCCGTCGGCAGCTACCTCTGGGAGACCTACCCGGCGCGGCGGGTGATCGGCGCGAACGGCGGGACGTATCTGACGCTCTCGGGATCGAGCATGGCCACGGCCGTGACGACCGGTGCGGTGGCGCTGCTCCTTCAGGCCCAGCCGAAGCTCACGCCGGCGCAGGTGAAGTTCGCGCTCCAGTACACCGCGTCGCCGGTGAAGGGCTTCGGCCTCATCGAGCAGGGCGCCGGCAGCATCAACGTCGCCCTGGCCGCAGCGGCCGTGCGCAGCGAGGACCTCCTCGACGCGCCGTCAGCGAATGTGATCGGCGGCGAGACGAGTGAGGCGGGACATCTGGTTTTCGCGAGCAGCACTATTTGGAGCAGTCTGATTCGCGATAACTCGATCATCTGGAGCAACAGCATCATCTGGAGTAACTCCATCATCTGGAGTAACTCAATTATCTGGAGCAACTCCATCATTTGGAGCAATGCAGTCCAAGGCAACTCGATCATCTGGAGCAACAGCATCATCTGGAGTAACTCCATCATTTGGAGCAACTCTGGGCCCAGGGCGGACGGGGCTCAGGCGAACTCCATCATCTGGAGCAATGGGGTCGCCCCAGACATTGGTGCGAATTCGATCATTTGGAGCAACAGAGTCAACCAAGCCGTGTGGGGGGACTCGATCATTTGGAGCAACTCCATCATTTGGAGCAATTCGATCATTTGGAGCAACTCCATCATCTGGAGCAATTCCATCATCTGGTCAAACTCCAACCCAGCACAGCTCGAGGACGGCTTCTGACCATGCGCATCATCATTTGGACTTAACAGTTTCAAAACTGTAACGAAAGATGGACTTTTGAGGAGAAATGCGATGAGAATCATTGTTTGGGGCTAGTTCGAATGGATCCGAGTTTGCACTTACCTCTGCCGCAGGCCGCCGTCTTGCCGGCAATGCCTGGGGGGATAGTGGATATGGCCCGGCACTCGATCATTATTTGGAGCTAGCTACGATTTTCGGTTCAGAACGCCTCTCACGTCTGGCGCGGTTTTACCGATAAAGGAGTGCAACCGGCTCACGCTCGGTAGCTTCCCTGATGCCTCAGTCGCGCCGCCGACTCTCCGTTGCCGCGCAGGTCTACGTTTTTTCAATAGTCGGTATCGGTGCGGCCGTTCTAACGCTCAGCGTCATTGATGTTCTGAGCCACCCCCCTTCTTGGCGTCTGTTGAGCCCGCTCGCCGGTTTGACGCTTGTCAGCGGGTGGCTCTCAGTCAAGCTGCCCTCAGAGCGAGCCACGATTTCCATCTCAGAAACGTTCGTCCTAGCCGGGACCGTACTTCTGGGGCCGGGCGTTGGTGCCCTCCTCGTCGCACTTGATGCTTTGGTGCTCTGTATCAAAGAAGCGGTCTTTGGCCGTGGACTTCGCTGGGAACAGGTCGCCTTCAACATCGTCACGCCGGCGACTTCTCTTTGGTTCGCAGCTCTTGTCGCCGGACTCAGTCTGCCGGCAGCAGGTGCCGGCTTATCGCTTCAGTTCGTCCTGCGGCTGGCTGTGTTTACGGCTCTCTATTTCTTGCTCAACAGCTGGCTCGTTACGTTTGCCATCGCCCTCGAACAGCGCGAGGCGCCCACCCGTATCTGGTGGTCAAATTTTCGCCAACTCTGGATCAACTTTGCCGCCGGCGCGTCGATCGCGGCCTTCGCCGCAAGTTCGATCAAGGGAATCGACATTGTCTTTATCAGCATCATCGTACCCGTGCTGATAGTTATCTACTTCAACTACAGCTGGTCATCGAAACAGCTGAAAGCTGAACGTGAAAAAAACCTTGAGCTAAACAGGGTGTTCCTTTCGACGGTCGAAGCGCTCGCTCTAGCGATCGATGCAAAGGACCAAGTGACGCACGGCCATATTCGACGCGTTCAGCGATACACGATGTCTCTGGCGGAAGCTCTTGGAGTCAGGGATGAAAAATTGCTTGACGCACTCAGAGCCGCCGCATTGCTTCACGACACCGGCAAACTCGCCGTACCCGAGTACATCCTCAACAAGCCAGGTCCTTTGACGTCGCCTGAGTTCGAAAGAATGAAACTCCACGCGGCAGTTGGCGCCGACATTCTCAAGTCGATTGATTTTCCCTACCCAGTAGAGCCGATCGTTCGGCACCATCATGAAGCCTGGGACGGTTCTGGCTATCCTGGTGGACTGAGGGGGCAAGAAATCCCTCTCGGAGCGCGAATCCTCTCTGTCGTGGATTGTTATGACGCGCTGACCTCCGACAGACCTTATCGCCCTCGCATGACGCGCCAGCAGGCAGAGCAGGAACTTCGTGAAAGGCGCGGAACGGTCTACGACCCGTGGGTTGTGGACCAGTTTCTCAGAATCCTCGACAGGCTCGAGGAAGCAGAAGCAGCTGAACAGAGGAAATCCCTCGGAGAAGGTTCGGATGCTGTTGCCCGGCTCGCTCCGGCACAGCTTGAAGTGATTAGTGCCACATCAGCAGAGGACCGAGAGTTCAATGAACTCCGCCGGGATCTACCGCGCGCGACATCAATCGTTTCTGCCGCTGAAGTGCTGTACCGACACTTGCGGCGAATTGCGCCGGCCGTCACGTTTGCGCTCTATATTCCGAAACGTGAATCTACGGAACTTGCTGTCGTCGCTTCCTTTGGAGTGGGTGCGTCGGCAATTGAAGGTCTCATCGTTCCAATCGGCGAACGAATATCTGGTTGGGCCTTCGCGCACGCGCAGCCAGTACTCAACTCAGACGCAACGCTCGAACTGGGTCCCGTCGCGAAAACTTTCTCCGTACCGCTTCGATATGCTGCCGCCGTCCCCGTCGTCGACGGACGCGCTGTCGCCGTCTTCGTTGTATTCTCGAGTGAGCCGTTCGAGAAAGATCACCGGAGACTCTTGGAGAATGCGGCAACACTCTTTGTGTCATCAATCTCCCACCCACTGGCTGGTGATGCAGAGCGGCAGGCAGCGTCGGGATCGGCGGAGAATGTGAAGAGTCGAATTCACTAGCCAATCCTTCCGGTCACAAAGGCGTAATCCATCCAAGCTCTCTGAACACTCCGGTTTCTGATATTGTGCCATCCCCATCTGGCCGTTTTGGCCAGGTGGCCGACACGGCTATGACAACTGGATCGGGAGCCCCACGTCGAGAAAACACCCATTCTCAAAGCGAGAATGCTGGGAGTTGTGTAGAGGCAGCGGAGCAGTTGTTCCGCGTGGGTCGGCCTGCTGAGATCGGTCCATTCATCGAACGACTGAAAAAGGACACCCTTACCGCTGAAACCATTGCCCGACTGGGAATGATCCATGGGATCGGTCTCTTCGAGCTCGGTGATGCTCTCGCAGCTCTTGAGAGGCTTAAGGCGGCGGTCGACCAATCAACTGAATGTTCGAGCGAACTCCAGTTCAGTGCGGCTTTGTCATTGTTTAGTCGTCAGTCTCAGTTTCTGGCTCCAGAAGAATGCTTGTCGCCGCTTTCAAAACTTCGGCAGCTAGGAAGCAGTATCGGTGATGCTACGGCGCTTGGTAATCTCCATCTTGTTGTTGCGCGTCTCGAGGGTTGTCGTGGCCATTGCATCAACGCTCGTCGTCATTTGCAGGTGGCCAAGCAGCTACTCAGCCGCTCCAACAAGCCGACGCATACCAGCGTTGTCGAGCTCGTCGATTCCGGGCTTGAAATGTATGGCGGCAATCTGAATCGTGCGCTGGGTTCTGCGCGCACTGGAGTGGAATCAGCCAGATCGGGTGGCCTTTCTATGCCTTTGGCCGGTTCATTGACCAATCTCGGTTATTTGGCAATGCTGACGGGTCAGGCCGACCGGGCTCGCGACTGCCTAGAGGAGGCGCTCGCCCTCTCCGAATCGTTCCAATGGATCCGACTAAATGTGCTCGACAGTCTTGCTCAGCTTGCAATCTTTGAGGGGAAGACAGATGCGGCTCGAGCCTTAATCGACGACTGTCGCTGCGTCATTGCAGGCCATCGATTGCCAGCGCCTTCCTGGTCCGACCTCGCCCACCAGATCACCCGCTGCGCCTATTTCGAGCAGCTCGAGGACTGGCCCGCCATGGTCTCGATCGTCGACGAGGTCGACGGGGAGCTCGCGCGTCGTCAGTACAAGGCAATCCGCACGTCGCTGCTGTGCGCCCGGGCGCGGGCGATGGCGCGGCTGGGGAAGGACGGCCAGGCGGAGGCGGCGCTCGCGACGGCGGTGCGGATTTGCCCGCGCGGAGCGGTCGATCCGCTGATCGTCCTCGAGGCGTCAAAAGCGCTCTGCGCCTCGCTGCGCGGGGACATGAGCAAGGGCGCCGTCCACTACGACCGTGCGCTGGCCGCGTGCCGGGCGATTGGGCATCGCTACCACGAGTGGTGGATCGAGCGCGACCGCCACGACGTGACCCGCCGCGCCGGATCCGCGCACGTCGAACGGCCGCCTCGCGATCTGACCGACACGGCGCTGCTCCTGGGCGACGTGGCCACGATCCTCGGCGCCGGTCACTCCATCGATCTGCTCGCGCACCGGATGGCCGCGATCCTTCAGGGCACCACGATCGGCGCGCGGGTTGACGTGACGAGCGAATCCGGCCGGCCGTATCAGCCCGAACCGTCGGCGGCCTGGGAGGCCGGGGCAGACGGCACATTCACGATTCGGCTGCGCGGCTCCGATCGCCGGGTGGCCATCCTCGTCCGCGACGTCGCGACCATCGACGAGATCTCGCTGCTCAAGAGCGTCGCCGATCTCGCACAGGCAGCGGTGAACCGCACGGCCGACACGGAAACCGAAGACGAAGACCTGAGCCTGTGGCCGCGCCGCATGGGGCCCGGCGACTCCGATGCGATCTTCCGATCGCCGCGAATGGCCGAGCTGCTGAGAATCGCCGAACGGCTCGGCGCCACGAACCTGCCGATCCTGCTGTCGGGCGAGACGGGTACCGGCAAGGAAGTCATCGCGCGGCTGATTCACGAATCGAGCGCCGTGAAGCGCGGGCCGTTCGTGCCGTTCAACTGCGCGGCCGTCCCGCGCGAGCTGGTCGAGAGCCAGTTGTTCGGCCACCGGCGCGGCGCGTTCACCGGCGCCACCGACGCGTTTCCCGGCGTGATCCGCGCGGCGGAACGCGGCACGCTGTTCCTTGACGAGGTCGGCGACCTGGACCCCGGCACCCAGCCCAAACTGCTCCGGTTTCTCGAGAGCGGCGAGATCCATCCCATCGGCGATGTCCGCGCGCAGCGTGTGAACGTCCGCATCGTGGCCGCGACCAACGTCGATCTCGAAGGCCTCGCCGCCGACGGGCGGTTCCGCCGCGACCTGTTCTATCGAATCGGCGTCGCCCGCATCAGCCTGCCGCCGCTTCGCGAGCGCAAAGACGAGATCCCCGCGATGGCCTCGCTCTTCCTCACGCGATACGCGCGCGAGTGCGGGCGATCGGGACTCCGGCTCGGCGACGATCTGATCGCGGCGCTGCTGCTCTACGACTGGCCCGGCAACATCCGCCAGCTCGCGAACGAGATCCGGCGCGTGACGGCGATGGCTCGCGACGGAGAGACGCTCGGCGTGAGCGAGCTCGATCCGCAGATCGTCAAGAACTGGCACGCACGGCCGCTTGCCACCCCAGTCGCGTCACCGCCTTCGGTCCAGATTCGCCTCGATCAGCCGCTCGCGCAGGCGGTGGCCGATCTCGAGCGGAGATTCATCGAACATGCGATGAGCACGGCCGACGGCCGGGTGGCCGAAGCCGCGCAGCTGCTCGGCCTGTCACGCAAGGGACTCTTTCTGAAGCGCCGGCGCCAGGGCCTCGTCCCTCGTGAGAACCACTGACCTGGGGAACGGCTTACCCTCGATCGCCCGCTTACGAACGCCCCGAGGACGCGCGGTTCCCCGACGATCCGGCTGACCCACGCACACTGCACCAGTTCTCGCAGGTTTCCAGCCGTCCCGATCCCGTCGCCGTGGCACCAACCTTGCTCCCGCTGAGTGCCCGACGGCTGACGATGACCGATCGGTCCCTCGAGACACCCCGGCTCCACCTGCGGCTGCCGACCGCGGCCGACCTCGATCCGTTCGTCGAGATCCACGAGGACCCAGACGTGAAGCAGAACACGATGGTGCTGAGCCAGGCGAGCGGCCGCACCGCGGCGTGGCGCATGCTGGCGATGCTGATCGGCCACTGGGCGCTGCGCGGCTACGGACAGTGGACGGTCGTCGAAAAAACGACGAACCTCGTGATTGGCCGCGTCGGACTCTGGTACCCGGATGGCTGGCCGGGCCTCGAGCTCGCCTGGGTGATTCGCCGGTCGCACTGGAATCGGGGCCTGGCCACCGAAGCCGCGCGCGCCGCGCTCTCGTTCGCGTTCGACGGCGTCGGCGCCGATCACGTCATCAGCACGATTCAGCCGGAGAACGCGCGATCGATTCGTGTCGCCGAGAAGATCGGTGAGACGTTCGAGCGGACCACCACGTTGAACGATCAGCTCGTGCTCGTGTACGGAGTCCGTCGTGGGCTCAGACCGGGGTCAGACCCCCGAACCTGGACCTCGGGTCTGACCCCGGGGTCTGACCCCGGTCTGACCCGCCCATCACGCGACCGGCGCGAGCATCGCGGTCATGCGCGCGGGATTCCTGATGCCCTGCTGCTGCATCCACTCGTCGGCGGCGTGAACGAGCGCTTCGCCCTCGAGCCCGCCGCTGAGCTCGCCGAGACGGCGCCTCGCGACCGCGGTATGGAGCGCCATGTCGACGGCCTGGAAGGCCGTCTCGGCCTTGTGCAGATGCGCGATCGCCGCAGAGCGATTCGCTTCGACCGTCGCGATGCCCGCGCGAATGAACTCCGCCGCCGCGCGCGCCCACGCCATGCTCTCGGCGCCGAGCCGGCGCGCGTCGCCACGGGCGACGGCCAGACGCGCGCGTCGATCCGCCGCTCCCGTCATGGGCTGAGCCGCCGCGGCGACGGCCGTGCGCGCGCGAAGGTACACCGATTCGACGCGCGTGCCCTGAATCCTGAGCAGCATCGATCGTTTGAGCGCCGGCCATCGGCTCGTGACGTACTCGAATCCCTCACGACCGCGTCCCGCATAGAGATCGATTTCCCCCCGCGCGTAGAGCTCCCAGGAGTGCTGCACGTGGAAGCCTTCCGTCGGCCAGCGGAACATGGCCGCGTGCACCCCGAGCCGGGCGGCTTCCGGGTCGTCGGCGACGAGCGCGGGAATGTAGCCGGCGCGCGCGCGCAGGCTCGTCGCGGCCGTGAGATCGTCGCGCTCGACCGCTTCCTCGACCAGGCCTGGAAGGCGCCGGACCAGCTCGGCGATGTCGCCGAGGTTGAAGACGGTGAGCAGGCAATACAGGTGATAGAGATGCGTGTCGATCTGCCACGCGCCGGCCTTCTCGCGAAGCAGCGGCTCGGCGCGGGTCAGCAATTCCCTCGCCGCCTTCCAGCGTCCCTGCAGAAACTCGGCGACGCCGCGACCCATCGCGACGAGCGCAAGCGCCTGCGGATGGCCGACCTCGTGGGCCAGCGCGTCGGCCCGGCTGATGAGACGCTCGCAGCGGGCGCGGGCCGGCGCGCCTTCCGCGGCGGCGTAGACGGCTTCGACCGCGAGCGCCCTGGCGACGCGATAGCGATCGCCCGATTCGAGCGCGAGCAGGAGATGACGGCCCTGAAAATCGGCGCCGCGAATCGTGTCGACTGCGCCGAGCGCGGTCGCGACGGACCAGCAGGCGTCGACGCGCACCAGCGTCTCCGGCGGAATCTGCGACGGCTCGCGCGGATGGAACCGCAGCCCCCGCAGCCGAATCTGGAGCCGGCGCATCACGAGGGAAAGCAGCGCCCGCCACGGCGACTCGGCGAGCTTCATGCCCATCGCCTCGAGCACCGCGCGGACCACGCGATACCCCTCGTCGAGGTGCCCGCTGCGCAGCAACTGCTCCGCGGCACGACGCTTCAGCTCGAGCGCCATCGACGCCGGCGCCCCGGTGGCCGCGGCCAGGTAGACCTGGGCCGCGTCATGTCCGCGGCCGCCCGCCGCCAGCGCATCGCCTCGTCTCGTCTGAATCTCGCGCCGCATGGCCGGATCGAACGGCGCCAGCTCGAGCGCAGTGCGATAGAAGGCCGCCGCGCGATCGAAGGCCAGCGCATCGCGGGCGCGATCGGCCGCGCTTACGGCATACGGCGCCGCCCGATCGTTCTGTCCGGCGCCACGGAAGTGCTCGACGAGCGTCTCCGGATCCATGTCGCGCTCGGCTTCGAGCACCAGCGCAAGCTTCGCGTGCACCGCCCGCAGCTCCGGCGCGGCCAGCCGGCGCATCACGGTCACCCGGATCCGGTCGTGGTAGACCTCGATCGCCTTGCCGGATTCGGTCATGCGGGTCCGCGCGAGATGCGCCGACCAGAGCACCGTGATTGCATCGATTTCGCCGGATCCGAGATCTGCCGCTCGCGCGGCCAGCGGCGTGCGGAGCGGCCGGCCGTAGACGGCGACGACATCCAGCAGCCGTCGTGCCTGCGGCGGCAGGCGCGCCGCCTGCTGACCGAGCACCGACTCGAGCGTGAGCACGCGGGACCCGCCTCCGCCGGCAGACGCGGCCGGCACGGTCGTCGTGACGTCCACCACGTCCGAGTAGCGGACCAGCTCGCCGATGAAAAACGGGCTGCCGCCCGACTCGCGCACGATCGCCTGCGCGCGCCGTGACTCCGCCTCGTCGCCGAGAAGCCGGTTGGCCAGATCGCGCGCCTCGGCGTCCGACAGCTCGCCGACGACGACCTCGCGTACGTCGTGTCCGTGACCTGCGACGGGCCGTCCCGCCGGCAGGAGCATCCGGAGCGCCTCGCTCGTCGCGGTCTCCTCCGTCCGATACGACGCGATGAGCAGGATGGGCGGCGAGTCCGGCGGCCTGAGGAGATCGATGAGGAGCGCGGCGCTGTCGGTGTCGCCCCAGTGGAGGTCGTCGATGAAGAGCACGAGCGGATGCCGTCGGGCGACCCGCGCGATGAGCTCGCGAAACGCCGCAAAGCCCCGCCGGCGCAATTCCTGCGAGTCGGCAATCTCTGCGCTGCCGTCGCGGCTGAGTGCGATGGCCTCGACGCGTTTCAGCACCGGGAACAGCCGGGCGAGCGCGCCGACGTCGCGTGGCATCGCGTCCTCGGCCTCGCGCCCCACGCGCCGCAGGTACTGGCTCAATTCGTCGACGACATTGTCGAGCGCCTTGTAGGGAACGGATTCGCGCTCGTAGCAGCGCCCGGTCAGGATGACCGCCTGCGGCTCGTGGTCGCGAAGCTGCTGCAGGAACCGGCCGACGAGGGCGGTCTTGCCCATCCCCGAGCTGCCGTGCACGTAGACGGCGACGCCGTGGCCCGCGCGCGCTGCGTCGCGTCCATCCAGAAGCGCGCGCAGCTCCGCATCGCGACCGACGAACACCCCGCGCGGCAGGCCCGGCGCCGGCACCTTCGGCGGCGGCCCGGCGTGCGGCCACACGCGGTTGAGCCGGGCGATCACTTCCTCGCCGGCCGGACGCAGCTCGGGCCGGCGAATGAGCAGCTCGCGGCACAGATCGCTCAGCGCCGGCGGGACGCCCGGTACGAGCGTCCCCGGCGCCGGGCCGTCCTCGTCCTGCTTGGCGGCGATCATGTCGGCCTGCGCACCCTCGAACGGGCGCTCGCCGGTGAGTGCCTCGAAGATCATGACGCCCACGCTGTACCAGTCGCTCGCCGCGGTGAGCGGCCGGCTCGCGGCCTGCTCGGGCGACATGTAGGCCGGCGTGCCGACGACCTGCCGGCCTTCGCCCACCAGCACCGGCGCCAACTCGCCCGCGAGACCGAAATCGAGCAGCTTCACCAGCCCGTCACGGCGCACGAGCACGTTCGACGGCTTCACGTCGCAGTGCAGCGTGCCGGCCGCGTGCAGATACGTGAGCGCGCTCGCCAGTTGCGCGATCGCCGCCTGCAGCCGCTCGAGGTCGCACGCGAGCGTGAGCGGCCGGCGCGGTCGGATCGACGACGCCGGGGTCGATCCGGTCGCTTCGTCCGGCAGGATGAGCGAGGCCGGCTCCGTGCCCGCGTGCGTCGGCAGCTCGCCGCGGCGCCGGCCCGCCACATACGTCATGAAATCGGAGCCGTCCACGAGCTCCATCGCGATGAACCAGGGCTCCTGATCCGCGACGAGCTCGTGCAACTGGACGAGGTTCGGATGCGACAGATCGGCCAGCGCGCGGAACTCACGCTTGAGTCTGAAGAGACTGCCCGGGTCCGATCGACGCAGGAGCTTGAGCGCGACGCGCGCGTTGCGTTGCTGGTCGAACGCCTCGTAGACGACGCCGAAGCCGCCGCGGCCCAGACGACGCTCGACGCGAAACCGATGGTCGTCCTTGAGCATCAGCGTGCGCCGGCCCTAAGCGCGCGGGGTGGCCGGTTTGGAGCCGCGTGCGTTCTGCTGTTCCTCGAAACGCTGGCGTTCGGCATCCGGCATGCCGTACGTGTGCTGTTCGCCAGGAAAGGCGCCGGATCTCACGTCGGAGACGTACGCGTCCAGCGCCGTGCGAATGGCGCCGGCCAGATCGGCGTACGGCTTGACGAACCTCGGCTTCGGTCCCGGAATGAGGCCGAGCAGGTCATGCCACACGAGCACCTGGCCGCTGCACGACGGGCCGGCGCCGATCCCGAACGTCGGAATGCCGACCTCATCTGTAATGCGCTTCGCGACAGGCGGCGGGATCGCTTCGAGCACGATCGAGAAACAGCCGGCGCGCTCGAGCGCCTTCGCTTCTTCGACGAGCCGCCTGGCCGCCGACGCCGTGCGGCCCTGCGCCTTGTAGCCGCCGAGCAGCGTCGCCGACTGCGGCGTGAGCCCGACGTGTCCCATGACCGCGATGCCCGCATCGACGATGGCCCCGACGCGCGACAACGTGCGCCCGGCGCCCTCGAGCTTGACGCCCTCAGCGCCGGCTTCCTTGACGAACCGAATGGCGTTCTGGACGGCAGACTCCTCGGACACCTGGTAGGAGCCGAGCGGCATGTCGGCGATCACGAGCGCGCGACGCGTGCCGCGTGCGACGGCGTGCGTGAAGACGAGCATCTCCTCCATCGTGACGGCCACGGTCGAATCCAGTCCGAGCACGGTGGTGCCGGCCGAGTCGCCGACGAGGACGATGTCGATGCCGGCCGCGTCGGCCAGGCTCGCGCTTGGCGCGTCGTACGCGGTGACCATCACGAGGCGCTCGCCACGACGCGAGCGTTCCTGCAGCACGGGCAGCGTGACCTTCGTCACCGCCGATGGATCGTTCTGATCGTGGCTCATATGTTGCGTCGCAGGGCGGGCCGGGTGGCTCTCGTAGGGCGGGCCGGCCTCTGGCCCGCCTGAACACCTATGCCAGCCCCGCCAGCTCCGGCTGATCCAAAGGAACATTATCGATCAGACGCGTCGCGCCCACGCGGGCGGCAATGACGAGCGTCGGATGACCGTCGAACGGCGCCACGTCCACGTACTCCGTCTCGATGCCGCTGAGCGCTTCCCGCGCGGCAACCACCGGGTTCGCGCCACTCACATGCGCGGCGAGCGCCGCTTTCAAGCGCGCGTGGAATCGCGAGCGCCTGCGCCCGCTCGCCGGCCGAGAGCCGCACGTTCCGTGACGACATCGCGAGCCCGTCGTCATCACGGACGGTCGGCACCACTCGAATCTCGAGCGGCAGGCGCAGATCCCGCACGAGCTGCCGGATCACGGCGACCTGCTGCGCGTCCTTCTGTCCGAAGTACGCGACGTCGGCCTGCACGATCTCGAAGAGAATCAGGCACACCGTCGCGACGCCCGCGAAGTGCCCCGGTCGATGATCCGCTTCGAACCCGGTCGCGGCGCCGGCCACCTGAACCGCGGTCGCGTGGCCCTCCGGGTAGATCTCCTGAACCGCCGGCGCGAACACGAGGTCGATGCCGGCGTCGCCGGCGAGCGTGACGTCCGCCTGCTCCTGGCGCGGATAGCTCTCGAGATCGTCGGCATCGTTGAATTGCAGCGGGTTGACGAAGATGCTCGCGACTCGGTACGCGCACTCAGCGCGCGCCGCATGAAAGAGACGCGCGTGTCCCTCGTGGAGCGCGCCCATCGTCGGCACGAAGCCGACGCGCGTGCCCCGGTGGGCGGCGAGCGCTGCGCGCAGGTCGGCAGTCGTCCGGACGATGGTCATCTGGCGGTCGCCTCGGCCAGCACCCGGTAGAGCGGCTCGAGGTCCGGCGCGTGCGCGCGCAGCGCAGCCAGGTGCGCGTTCACCGTGCTCCAGTCGCCGCGAGAGATGGGACCGGTGAGCTCGAAGTGATTGTCGATCGTGCGCCGCATGAGCGGGAGCAGCGCCTCCGGCGGCGCGCCCGCGACGTTGAAGGCCCGCTCGGCCGCGCGAAACAACGTGACGAGGTAATTCGAGGCAATCGCCGCACCCGCGTGGTAGAGCACTCGCCACTCGTCGGCGACGTCGAACGGACGCAGCCCGAGCGTCGTCGCCAGAGAGCGGCCGCGGACCCGGGCATCATCATCCGCGCCGGTGACCGCCGCCCACGCGCCGTCGAGCTGCTCGGGACCGCGCGCGCGCGTGAACGTCTGGAGAGGATGGACGCTGAATCGGCTGGAGTGCGGATCGAGCGCGGCGAGCGAGGTCGCGCCGCTCACGTGCGCCACCCACGGCCCCGGGGCGATGGTCGCGGCCACCTGGCCAATCGCCGAATCGGGAACACAGAGCAGGACGAGATCCGCCGCGGCCGTCGAGGCCGCGAGGAGGCCTTTCTCCTGCAGCCTGCCGGCAATCGCGGAGCCGGCCCGCCCGCGGCCGACGACGGCAATGGAAGAGAACATGTGGCGACACTAGCATGAGAGCCGGTGCGGGGTGCGGGGTGCGAGTGCGGGGTGCGGGTGCGGGGTGCGAGCCGCACGCCGCCGCACCCCCGCACCGTGTAAACTATGGCGGGTCACAACACCGGTTCCACCGCGAAGCACGCGAGGAAGACAGAGCAATTCTGGAGGTGTCCGATGCTCCGCCTCAGATTGATCATCGCGCTGGTTGTTTCGTTCGTCATGGTCGGGACTGCGGCTCGCGCGCCGCAGACCGGAGCCAAGGCGCCGCCGTCGCCCGTCCTCGTGGTGGAGACGAGCAAGGGCGCCTTCGAGATCGAGACGCTGCCGGACGCGCCCAAATCGGTGGCGTACGTCCTCGGCCTCGTGAAGACGAACTTCTATCGGGGACAGCGGTTCCACTGGATTCAGCCTGGCGTGGTGCAGTTCGGCGACCCAGTCTCGCGCGACATGTCGCGACAGGAGGCGTGGGGCAAGAGCGGCAACCGCGAGCCCGTCGGCGTCGCGGAGACCTCGAAGCGCGTGTTCGACCGCGGCATCGTCGGCCTCGCCTATCGCACGGAGCAGAGGCCGGTCGCCGCGAATGGCCAGTTGTTCATTCTGCGGGCGCCGAATACCGCACTGAACGGGAAGTACGCCGTCATCGGACGCGTCACGAAGGGCATGAACGTCGTGGACAAGATCGAGATGGCGGATCTGATCAAGTCCGTCACAGTGAGATAGCAGAGTGAGGAAGATGGGAGTCGGGTCGCTTCGTGGTGGCGTGTGGATCACCTCGTTTGCCGTGGTGGTGTCCTCACTCGGCGGATGGGTGCTCACTGGTGCGGCACAACGGGGCAATCAACCCGATCCGCTCGCTGAGCCGTTCAAGGGCATCACGACGAACGGCACGCTGGTCGCGGGGCTGTTTCCGGTGCGTGCGACCGGCGTCTCGACGCGGCCGGTTCGCGACGCGGCGGCGCGATTCCTGGCGGCGCTCTCTCCCGAACAGCGGACCGCGACGAGTTATCCCGTGGACGATTCGGAATGGCGCAAGTGGAACAACGTCCATCGCTACGCGCGACAGGGCGTGAGCTTCAAGGACATGACCGAGGCGCAGCGCGAGACGGCGTTTGGCCTCATGCGGGCCGGCCTCAGCGCGAAGGGATTCGAGAAGTCACGCAACGTGATGCGACTGAACGGCCACCTCGCCGAGCTCATGAAGAACTTCGACGAGTACGGTGAGTACCTCTATCACCTGACCGTGATGGGCGTGCCCTCGGCGACCGACGCGTGGGGCTGGCAGCTCGACGGGCATCACCTGGTCGTCAACTACTTCGTGCTGGGCGACCAGGTCGTGATGACGCCGGCGTTCATGGGATCCGAGCCGGTGACGGCAACCACCGGACAGTACGCGGGCACGACCGTGCTGCAGAGCGAGCAGGATCTCGGCCTCGCCTTCATGCGATCGCTCACGCCGGACCAGCAGAAGAAGGCGACGATCCAGGCGTCCAAGACGGCCAACAACGCCCTGTCGCAGGCGTTTCGCGACAACATCACGATCGACTACGCCGGCCTTCGGGGCGCCGATCTCACCGGCCCGCAGAAGGAGCAACTCCTCGGCGTCATCCGCGAGTACGTGTTCAACATGGCCGACGCTCACGCGAAGGTGAAGCTGGACGAGGTGACGCGGCACCTCGACGACACCTGGTTCGCGTGGGTGGGCGCGTCGGGCGACACCGACGCCTTCTACTACCGGATTCAGAGCCCGGTGATTCTGATCGAGTTCGATCATCAGACACCCGTCGCGCTCCCCGGCCCGCGCGTTCCCGGCAAGGCGCACATTCATACGGTGGTGCGTACGCCCAACGGCAACGACTACGGCAAGGACCTGCTCCGCCAGCACTACGAGAAGCACCGCCACGATCCCGCGCACGGGCATCGGCACGAGCGCTGACCCGCCTTCGCTTGCAGAATGAATGCGGCAAGCTACGGCGGGCAGGCGCGTCAGGGGTCCGGGGACGAAGTCCCTGAGGCAGCGCGAACGAGCGCAGCGAAGTGAGCCACGCGAACGGAGCGGGGCATCGGGGCCCCCGCGAGTGAGCGTGTAAGGGGTCCGGGGACGAAGTCCCCGGATCAAAGAAGAAGGAAGGAGTCCCGCCATGCGTGTCACCGAGCTCATGAGTCAACCCGCCTACACTTGCAACGTCCACGACCGGGCGGTGGTCGCCGCGCAAATCATGTGGGATCGCGACTGCGGCGTCGTGCCCGTCGTCGATGACGACGGCCGCATCTGCGGCGTCGTGACCGATCGCGACCTGTGCATGGCCGCGCTGTTCAAAGGGAAAACGCTCACCGAGATTCCCGTCACCGACGCGATGTCACACGAAGTGTTCGCCTGCCATCCCGACGATGACGTCGCCAAGGCCGAGCATCTGATGGGCGCGCGCCAGGTGCATCGCCTGCCGGTGATCGACGACCGCCAGCAACCGATCGGCATGCTCTCGCTGAGCGACGTCGTCCGCCGGCTCGGCCACCCCGGAATCTCGCGCCAGGAGGAGGGCCGTGACTTCGTCGAGACGATGGCGGCGATCTGCCAGCCTCGGACGGTCACGCATCACTGACGGGGTCAGGTCTTGTATTGCAACATCGCGACGCAGGGGTCAGACCCGATCACACCGATGTTGCAAAACAAGACCTGACCCCCGCGTTATAGTTCGCACATGCCAAAGGGCCGAAGTCTGGACAACTGGTTGCGAACGGAGCTCAGCCGGCGCACGCTGCTCACGGGCGGGCTGGCGATGGTCGGGTTGTCGGCCGCGCGTTTGCGGGGATCGGCCGCGCCGCTTCAGAACACGCGCTCGCTGGGGTTCCGGCCGTTCACGCTCGGCGTCGCCTCGGGCGACCCGAGCGCCGACGGCGTTCGTGCTCTGGACGCGGCTCGCGCCCGATCCGCTGAACGGCGGCGGCATGCCGCCGCGGCCGTCGACGTCGACCTGGGAAGTCGCCGACGACGAGCAGATGACGAAGATCGTGCAGCGCGGCACGCGCGCGGACGGTGCCGAGTGGGCGCACTCGGTGCACGTCGAAGTCGACGGACTCAGGCCCGATCGCTGGTACTGGTACCGGTTCAGGGCGGGCGACGCGCTGAGTCCGATCGGGCGCACGCGCACGCTGCCCGCGCGCGGGCCAGGCGGCCGATCGGCTTCGCTTCGCGTTCGCGTCGTGCCAGCACTACGAGACCGGGCTACTTCACGGCCTACCGGCACCTGGCCGCCGAGGATCTCGATCTCGTGTTCCACCTCGGCGACTACATCTACGAGGACCCGGGCGATCCCGACGGCGGTGCGCACCCGCATGCACACGGGACCGGAGATCGTCGACGCTCGATCGACTACCGCAACCGGTACGCGCAGTACCGCACGGATCCGGATCTGCAGGCGGCGCACGCGGCGTTCCCGTTCATCGTGACGTGGGACGACCACGAGGTCGACAACAACTACGCGGGCGACGTGTCCGGAGCACAACGAGCCGCGCGTGACGCCTTCCTGGCGCGGCGCGCCGCCGCCTATCAGGCCTACTACGAGCACATGCCGCTTCGCCGCGCGTCGATTCCGAAAGGCCCGACTGCTGCGGCTCTATCGGCAGTTCGCGTTCGGCACGCTCGCGTCGTTCTTCGTGCTCGACACGCGGCAGTACCGGAGCGATCAGCCCTGCGGCGACCGGCTCAGAAGACGCCCTGCCCCGAGATGGCCGATCCGAAGGCGACGCTGCTCGGCGAGAGTCAGGAGAAGTGGCTCTTCGGCGGGCTCGGCGCGTCGCCGCGCACGCTGGAACGTGCTGCCGCAGCAGGTGATGATGGCCAAGGTCGACCGGCCGACGCCCGGCGGTCGGCGCTGCGCTACTCGACCGATCAGTGGTCGGGCTACGACGTCGAGCGAACGCGCGTGCTCGACTTCCTCGGGACGCGCAAGCCGTCCAACCCGATCGTGCTCACGGGCGACATCCACAGCAACTGGGTGAACGACCTGAAGGTGGACTTCACCGATCCGAAGTCGCCGGTCGTCGGCGACGGAGTTCGTCGGGCACGTCGATCACGTCCGGCGGCGACGGCGTGGACCAGCCGGCGGCGACGCCGGCGATTCTCGACCGAGAATCCGTTCGTGAAGTTTCACAACACACAGCGCGGCTACGTGTCCGTCGAAGTGACGGCCAGGTCGATGCGCGCGGATTATCAGATTGTCGAGTACGTCACGCGCCCGGGTGCGCCGAAGCGGACCCGCGCGTCATTCGTCGTGGAGGATGGGCGGCCAGGGGCCGTTCGGATGAATCAGTAGTGAGGGAATGAGGCAGTGGGGCCATGAGGCAATGCTGCCCCACGGCCCCACGACCAGTCTTGAAGCTTACCAGCGCGGTTCCGACCGGCGTCCGGGGCCGCCGCCACGTCCACCGCGTCCGCCACGTCCGCCGCCACCGCCGCCGTCGAAGCCACCCGGACGCGGCGCCTGCGGCCGCGCTTCGTTCACCGCGAGCGCACGCCCACCGAAGTCCGTCTGGTTGAAGCGCTCGATGGCGGTGCGAGCCGCCTCGGGCGTCGACATTTCGACAAATGCGAATCCCCGTGCCCGGCCAGTCGCCTGGTCGCGCATCACCCGCACGGATTCGACCGGGCCGGCCTGCGCGAACAACGTCTGAAGATCGTCTTCGCTGGTCTGGAACGGGAGATTGCCGACGAACAATTTACGATTCATTTCCTTCAACTCCTGCGTCCGACAAATCGGACAGTTACAGGAAACCAGCCTGAGCGCTCATCGCTCTGGGCTTGGCCGACATCCAGGGAGGAACGAGTCTGAGGTGGGCTCGATCGACGCTGACGCAGCTACACTTTAAGGGCTAAGCTTCCAGTGTCTGCCAGTATGCCACGAGGCCTCGCTACCGGCAAACGCCCTGCGCCCGCTGCACGGACCTGAACGCATTCGCGATCCCGGACCCGAACGTATTGTTCGGGACTTCCCCACCGAGCGGATCGGCGCTCGCCACGATGAGGTCGCGCAGGGCCGCGCGCGCGCTCGCGGGCGTCGCGGCGCCGGTCGATCCGGTGATGAGGCACGGCGCCGCCTGCAGCACCAGCGCGGCGATGCCTGCTACGTGCGGCGCGGCCGCTGACGTCCCGAAGAACGGGCTGCCGAAGCGGCCCGACCCCGTGATCGACACGCCGTCGATCGCCGAGATGTCCGGCTTGAGGCGTCCGTCGAGCGTCGGACCGCGGCTGCTGTAGTACTGAATCGTCGTGTGCGTCCGGTCGTTGCACGACTCGCTCGGCGCGCGGCTGCCGGCGAACACGCCCGACGCCTGCGCCGACGCCGAGCAGATGGCGCCGACCGAGATCACGCTCACCGGCGATCCGCCGGCGTCGCTCTGCGCCGAGAGGCTGCGCGACGGCGTGTTGTAGTTGTGGCGCTCGTGACGCCCGTCGGCCAGCAGGCGCGGTCCCGCGATCGCGCACTGCGGCTGGAACGAGAACGTGTTGAGCGCGCGCGGCGCGGCCTGGTCGCCGACGTTCTGGATGACGATGCGAAAGAAGTCGTCGGCGTCGCGATTCAGGAAGTCGACGAACTCGAGCGGATCCTGCGAGCCGCGCTGCACGTCCGTGCTTCGCGCGACGACCTGACCGGTGCTCTCGCGGACGAGATACAGATCGTAGTTGTTCGAGGACCGCCCCGCCGGGTCGTCCCACGTCAGCACGACGACGACCTCGCCGTTGCGCGGCAGCATGAGCACGTCGTACGGCCGGTCACCGAGGCCCAGCACGTCCGACGTGTCGTTGATGCGCTGGTACAGATGCAGAGGGCCGGCGTTCGAGATGCCGTTGATCGTCCGGCCGTCGACCCGTGAGTCGACGAACATCCCGAAATAATGATCGTCGGCGCCATTGCCGACCGACGTGACGTAAGTCCGGATCCGGTTCTGCGGGTTGTTCAGCGCGGCGGCCGTGTTCGATGACACCGAGCTCTGCCCGTTCGCGGGCTCGCCCAGGAACCCGAGATCATCGACGACGACGTCGTTCGACGCCGCGAGAAAATTCACGGCCTGATTGAACTCGAGGCTCGTGCTGGCGTTGGCGAACGACAACTGCGCGGCGGGCGCGAGGTCGTGGACGATCTCGAGCAGCGCCGTCCCTTCCGACCCGGCGCCGGGGAAACCGCACGCGTTGAAGAGCGACCGCCGATCCTCGAGATCGCCGTTTGGCTTGAAGGATCGCGCCGTCAGGCCTCCGCTCGCGGCCGTGAGCGTGCCCCGGCTGTCCCGCGTGCCGGTCGCGTCGGGCAGATCGCGCGTCGCGATGGGCCCGCCCTCGACGCCTCCGCATGACTCGCATCTCGTCGCGAAGATGCCGCGGATGCCGTCGGAAATCACGCCGACGCGGACGCCGGCGCCCGTGACGCCCACCTGCGCGCGCGCGATGTCGGCCTGTGAATCGCGTCGCCCTCGCTCAGCCGGCTGCCGGTGTGCGGAATCGCGTAGGTCGGCGGCCTGACGAACGTCACGAGCGGCAGCGCGGCCAGCCGCTCGAGCCGCGACGCCGCCACCCGCGCCTGCACCCGTCGTCCGCCGGCATCGACGATCTCGACGGTCGCGCCCGCGGCCTCGAGTTGCCGCAGCCCTGCGTCTGTCACCTCCGACATCAGGACGTAGACCTGCACCTGGTTCGCCTCGTCCACCCGCAGGACGCCGCTGGCCGTCGCATCCTGGAGCGACGCCGGCAGGCCGGCGACCGACACCGGGCGCGCCGGACCCGCGGGGCCGTCGCCCCGGTCCTGCGGCACGACCTGCGCCAGATCCGCGAGCAGCGTCGCGAGCTTCGGCGAGCCGCGCTGACCGCCGAGGGGGGACGTCGAGAGAGCCAGAAGAAGGATCAGTGCGAAGGGGACGGGTCTCAAATGTGGGAAACTCCTGCAAGATAGATATCAGACTTGCAGGAGTTTTCCACATTTGAGACCCGTCCCCATAGACACCCAACTCATGGGCCGTCACAGCCGCATGGTCGATCTTCTGGCCCGCCGGCAGGTGATCTTCGGGTGGTTTGCGAACGCCACGACCGTCGAGGCCGCCCGGCGTGCCGCCAGGGATCCGCTGATGGACTTCGTGTTCATCAACATGGAGTCGACTGGCGTGTACGATCCGGCTGCGGTCAGAGGATTCATGCAGGGCATGCTCGAAGCCGGGCTGCAGACGAATCCCAATACTCATCCGGTCGTGGTGCGCATACCCGCCTTTCACGGCAATCCTGAGTCTGCCCGCCGGCGAATCTCCGAGCTGCTCAACCTCGGCGTTCATGGCATCGCCTTCCCGGAGATGGAGAGCGCCGACGAAGCGACGCAGGCGGTTGCCGCGATGCGCTTCGGCAAGACCGCGGCCTCGTCGAAGTCCCCGTCACCGCTGGGCGTCGCGCCCGACGATGTCGGCGAGTCGATTCACTACTGGGGCATGTCGGAGGAGGAGTACCGGATGCGCGCGGATGTCTATCCGTTGAACCCGGTCGGCGAGCTCGCGTCGCTGTTCGTGGTCTCGACCGAGAAGGGTCGCGCGAACTGCCGTGAGATCGCGCGCGTGCGACCGACCCTCGTGTGTGCCGGGCCCGGCACGCTCGGCAGCGTTTCGCGCGGCGGCCCAGAGGAAACTGAAGCCTCGCTCCAGACCCTGCTCGCCGCCTGCAAGGAGTTCGACGTTCCATGCGGCATTCCAGCGAACGAGCAGGACATCGCACGGCGAATCAAAGAGGGGTTCCGGGCGATCTTCGTCTCCGAGCGAGACTACGACCTCGCGATCAAGATCGGTCGAGCCGCAGCAGGACGCCGCTGAGGAATCTCACAATCTCCAAATCTCAGAACTTCGGGATCTGGATCTTCTCCCCGCCCCGCATCGCCGATTCGTGCGCGCAGATTCCCACCATCGTCCAGTTGACCGACGTCTCCGCGTCCGGCATGGCCGGCTGCTTGCCGAGGCAGGCCATCAGGAAGTTGTGCGCCAGGTGAGGATGCGATCCGCCGTGGCCGCCGCCCTGAAGAAACGAGAGATGCTCGGCGTCCTGAATCGCCGCAGGTTGTGTGAACCGGCGGATGGGCTCGGGCAGGCGGTGCGCGTAGTCGGGGACTTTCACACGCTCGGGAATCTGAGCTTCCGTGAGTGGCTTCCCGGTTGTGCTCTTGGTGTGGATGACCGGATCTTCGCCCTCGACCTGCTGCCACTCGAATGACTTCTTCGATCCGGTCGCGTCGAAGCTTTCACGGTACTGACGAGCGGTCGTGAAGAGGCTGCGCGTGACTTCCGCGCAGATGTCGGAGTCGCGCAGCTTGAACGTCGCCGTCTCGATCGCGAAGGGACTGCCGTACTTCGGGATCAACTCCTCGTCGATCCTTCCCGACCCGTGACAGACGACGTGCTCGGCGTGCTTGCCGACCAGCGCCAGGCAGGGGCTGACGCAGTGCGTCGCGTAATGCATCGGCGGAAAGCCTTCCCAGTACCCGGGCCAGCCGTCCATGTCCTGCTGATGGCTGCCGCGAAGGAACTGAATCCGGCCGAGCTCGCCCTTGTCGTACAGCTCCTTCACGAACAGGTACTCGCGGCTGTAGACGACGGTCTCCATCATCATGTAGACCTTGCCGCTCTTGCGTTGAAGCAGCACCAGCTCGCGACACTCGTCGATGGTCGTCGCAGCCGGCACCGTGCTGGCCACATGCTTCCCCGCCTTCAGCGCCGCGATCGACTGCGGCGCGTGATCGGCAATCGGCGAGTTGATGTGCACCGCGTCGATGTTCGGGTCCTGCAGCAGCTTCGCGTAGTCCGTGTAGCGTGTCTTGATGCCGAAGCGATCGCCGACGGCGTCGAGTTCCTTCTTGTCCCGCCGGCAGATCGCGTACATCTCGGCGTTCGGATGACGCTGATAGATCGGAATGAACTCGGCGCCGAAGCCGAGGCCGATGATGGCGATGCGGACTTTGTCACTCGACATGCCCAAACCTCGAGCAGGCCAAGGGCCGAAGGCCCAAGGCCAAAGAAAACACTAGGGCCGTTGGCCCTGGGCCTTCGGCCTATCCCACTTTGATCACGCCCCGCATCGTCACCCAGTGCCCGGGAAGCGTGCAGATGAATGGGTATTCCCCGGGCTCCATCGGCGCGGTGAACTCGAGCACCGCGGACTGACGTGCCGGCACGGGCGGTGTCGAGAACAGCACGTTCGGTGAGTCGGGCACGTAGCCGCGATTCGCTGCCGTTGGATCAGGCAGGAGCGCGAGCACGTCCTTCACGACCGCGTCGTAACTGTTGGGCTTGAGGATCGTGACGTTGTGGATCATGTCGTCGGCGTTGGTGAACGCGATCGTCACCCGCTGGCCGGGCCGTGCTTCGATGACGTTCTGACTGAAGCGGTTTTCGCCCGCGACGACAGAAAGAGCGACGGTGATCGGCGGCGCCGGACCGCCGCGCCCGCCGGCCGGACCCGCACCGCGTCCGCCTGCCGGCGCGCCGCGGCCCCCGGGAGGGGCGTTTGCGATCGCCGCCGCGAGCACGGAGGGCCGCAACAGCGCGGCGACCGGGCTATTGGCCATCAGGTACTGCTGCGCGATCGGCACGCTCGTCGAAACTTCGGGCCGGCGTCCGCCTTCCCACACCTCTTCGATCCGGTGCTTCCAGGGTCCGGCGAGCGGCACGCTGAACCCTTCGCCCGCGAGCGTCATGCCGGGATCGGGCCCGGCGTCGGCGCCGGGCTTGGCGCCTGGCTGAGGAGGCGCGATGCCGCCGCGGCCGCGGCTGTTGCTGAGCCGAATCGCGATGACGTTGCGCCCCGGCAGCAGGACGCCGGGAGGCACGGCGTACTCGCGCGCGTTGGTGCGGCTCGTCGTCGTTCCCACGCGCGATCCGTTGACGTACGTCGTGTCTGTTTCGATCGACGACGCCAAGCCGCAGCGTGCCGGCCTTGCCGGCGGCGTTCTCAGGCAGCGTCACTTCCCTGCGGAACCAGACGACGCCGAGATGCTGCCCCAGTGGCGTGTCGGGCCAGTAGGCCGGCACTTGCACCGGTTTCCAGGTCGTGTCCGCGAAGCCGGGCGCCGACCAGTTCGGGAACGTCTCGAGCTCGCCGCGCGCGCCGCGGACGGCGATGGTCGTGAACTCGCTGATTCCGATCTCGTTGGCGTAGGCCTGGAGGAAGCCCTCCTGATGACGCGCGGCCGCCGACGAAGATCGCCTCCGGCGAGCCACTCGTCGCTGCGGATCTCCTGCTGCTTGCTGAGGTCGTAGATGAGCTTGCCGGCTTCGACCGACGCCGGCAGTTCGGCGATCGTGAGAATGGCACCCAGCCTCACATTCAGATCCGGATCGGCGAGCGCCTTGGCGGCCACGAGATCGCCCATCGTCTGCGCGGTCCTCGGCAGGACGGACTGCGCGGTCTTGCGGACGCCGGCGGCCGGATGCGACAAGCGCGCGCTTTGCGACGTCGAGCGCCTGCGGGTTGGATCCGTCGAGCGCGCCGAGCCCGTGGATCGTCCACAGCGCGTGGACGGCCGGCGAGTTCAGCCCGATCTTGTCCACGGTGCGATCGTTCACGATCGCGTACAGATCTGCGCAGCACGTCCGGCTTGCCGCGCTCGACGAGCAGACGCTGCGCGTGCGTCCGCCACAGCATGTTGTCGTGGCGAAGCGCCTGGCGACCAGCTCGGCCGGGCGGTCGATGCTGAGCGAGATGGGCGTGTACGGCTTCGCGCCCTTCCAGGCGACCCGATAGATGCGCCCGCGGCCGTGCTCACGGAGCGGCGTGTCGTACGCGTTGCCGCGGCCGTTCTGGTACGCATAGCCGCCGGTGGACGCGTCCGCCGGGCGTCGGATTGTGCTGGATGATGAAGTCGTAGAAGTCGAGGAACCACACGGCGCCGTCCGGGCCGACCTCCGCGTGCACCGGCGCCATCCACTCGTCGTCGCTCGCCACCAGGTTCCAGCCGTCGGCTTCGGCGAACCCGGCGCCCTTCTTCTGGATGATCGCGTGATGGATCACGTGGCCAGTCGGCTCGTTCACGAACGCGATGCGATTCCAGTACCGCTCGGGGAACGCGCGCGCCGTATAGAAGTTGTGGCCGGCCGCGGCCGTGTACCCGCCAAACTGAGTCGACCTGGCGGACCTTCTGGGTGTTGGCCGGCATGCGCGTAGTGACCGTCGATCTTCTTCTTGCCGTCGCGGCGGAGGCCGGTCACGCCGTCGTACAGGCGCAGCGGGATCGCGACGTAGACGCTGTGCTCGTTGTTCGCCGTCGATCCGAAGACGTCGAACGTCTCGTTGAACGCCGAGGCCCCACGTGTTGTTCGTGAAGTTCGCGATGTGCTCGAGCTTCTGCGCCGTCGGACGTGAACCGGTACACGGCCTGTCGACATGCGAATTTCACGGCCGCCCACGGTGCCCCGGAAGCCCGAGTACCCGACCGTGCCCCACAGCCAGTTGTCGAGGCCGTACTTCAGGTTCGACGCGCAGCGCGTGCGTGTCGTTCGTGCCCCAGCCAGTGCATGCACGCGTCTCACGCACGTCCGCCTTGTCGTCGCCGTTCGTGTCCTTCAGGAACACGAACTCGCCGCCCTGCGAGACGATGACCCCGCCGCGGGTGAAGACGAGACTGCTCGCGATGCTGAGCTTGTCGGCGAAGATCGTGAACTTGTCGGCCTTCCCGTCGCGATTGGTGTCTTCGAGAATCTTGATGACGTCGTTCCCCTGCCCTGCCGGCTGCAGGCTGTTCGGATAGTCCTTCGTCTCGACGCAGCCAGAGGCGGCCGCGCTCGTCCCAGGCCATCGCTTCGGGGTTGCCCGAGATCATCGGCTCGGAGGCGAAGAGCGTCAGCTCGAAGCCAGGCGGAATCTGGAAGTGCTTCGCGGCTTCGCTGAATCGTGAGCGGCTCCTGGAGCTTCGGCGCGGGATCGCGCTGCTCGTAGTTGGGCACCGGCACCTTTGACACGGCGTACTTCAGCGGCTGAATGCCCGAGCCGCGTCCACTGGTTTCGCGTGTCGGGATTGATCGCCCAGAGCAGACCGTTGCGAATCAGGCGATGGAAGCATCGGCGTTGTTCCACACGCGCTCGTCGTGGCCGTACGCGGTGTAGAAGACCTTGCCCTTGCCGTGCGTGCGCACCCAGGTCCACGGCTCGCGGCCCGCTTGCATCGACGCGCTCCATCACGCACCGTGCGGTTCTCGGTGTTGTGCTTGGTGTGCACGTACGTCTCGTCCCAGACCTGGAACGGCTTGATGCCCTTCACGACGGGATGATTGGGCTGCGTGATCTCGGCGGTGAACTCGCCGGTGCCGTGGCTCTGGAACTGCGCGCCGACCAGCGCGATGTAGGCCGGCGAGTTCTGGAAGCAGAACGACGCCGAGTGAATCGGCAGGAACGCCTTGCCGCCCGCGACGAAGTCGAGCAGGGCTTTCTCCTGCTCGGGCGTGATCTTCGTGTGATTGGCGTAGATCATCAGCGCGTCGTACTGCGCGAGGTTCGCGGCGTTGAGGTCGTTGAGGTCAGTCGTGTACGTGAAGTTGAAGCCCTTCGGGCGCGAGCGCGGCCTTCAGCATCGGCGCGAAGCGCCCCGAGTCGTGATGCGTGCTGGTGTGGCCCAGGAACAGGATCTCGATCCGCCGGGGACCTGAGGACGCCGCCGCGGCCGGACTGGCCGTGCGCCCGGCTTGCCCGTGGAGCGCAGCGGCGGCAAACGCGACCCCGGCCAGCACTGAAATCACCACGCGTCGATCCAATTGGAACCAGCGGCGCATTGCACCCTCCTCGAAGACCCAGCCGACCACTCGATGGATGAATGGAAACTCGGGCCATCATAAGACGGCCGGCGGCGTTTGCGGAAGCGGTTCCGGGCCTTACTTTCTGGGGAACTTGTCGGGGTTGTCCGTGAAGAGCGCGTCGACGCCCAGGTCGTACAGGAAGAACCGCATCTCGGCCTGGACGTCCGCAAACCGGCCCGTCTGACCCGAGCGGAATGTATACGGCGTCACGGTGAGTCCCGCCGCGTGCGCCCAGGCGACGACCTGGGGCTGGCTTTCGATGATCTGCTTGGCCGGCCCGATGCCGGTGGCAAAGCCGGCGACTTCGCGCACCGACTCGGCGGACGACAGCCATCGCGCGGCCGCGGCCTTGTCGCCGATGAGCAATGTGCGCGGCACGCGCGGCAACGCGGTCGCGAGCGCCCGCACCGCGGCCTCATCGAACGACTGGAGCACGAGCGGCGGGCGGGCGCCGGACGGAGGGGCGGCATCCCCGCGCCTGGCGCGCACGGTGCGCGCGAAGATCTCGACCATGTCCACGTTTCGCGACCGGTAGAGCGCCGGCGTCTTGAGCTCGGGATACATGCCGGCCTTGCCCCAGACCAGGTCGACGGCTTCCTCCCAGGTCGGGACACGCTCTCCCGCGAAGGCCGATCCGAACCAGGCGCCCGCGTCGAGGCGTCGAATCTCGGCGAGCGTGAAGTCAACCGCCAGCCAGCGCTTCCGCCCGCCGGCGTCGGGCGTCGCCCGATCGGGAAAGACGTCTTCGACGTTCGTGGTGCGCTCGAGGGAATCGTCGTGCAGGCAGACGAGCGCGCCGTCCTTCGTCACGGCGAGGTCCTGCTCGACGTAGTCGGCGCCCTGCTCGATCGCCAGCCGGTAGGCCGCCAGCGTGTGCTCCGGTGCGTAGGCCGACGCCCCGCGATGCGCGATGTTGACCTTGTCCGAGCGGGCGTCCACCGGTGACAGGCAGACGATACCGGCAACACCCACAGCCGTCCAGAATCCCCACCGCCCGAACCGCCGGCGCAATCGTGTGCGCTCCACCACCGCGAGTGTAACGCTGCGCGGCAACGCCGGGGTAAACGCGCGAGATTTTACGGACTGTTGTTGGCGCCGACACGTCCCCGTCACCCGGGGATGCGATTCTGGGAGCGTCGCAGCCGGCGTTCGACGGTGGCCGTCGAGGCGAGCGCCCAGCCGCGGGCAGTATTGCTCGCGCCTCACGCGCCAGTTACCCTCGCCGTCCACCGCCGGCCGCCGGCTGCGATCCCGCCCCAGGTTCGTCGCTTCTTCCCAGCGAAGGACCTCACGCTACGGATGCTTCTTCACTGCGCGCTCTGGAACGACGGGCAGGATGAACTGCGAGCGCGCCCACCAGGTAGCGCGCTCTTGCGGCAACCACTCCGGCAGACGGAGGCGGCCCGTGCCGCCAGGAAGCCCGGTGACGGTGACCACGACGACCGTGTTGTCGAGCGCACCGGGGCGCAGCTTGTCGAACGTCATCTTCACGTTGAGCCCCGGTGGCGGCGGCGCGACGTACATGCCGGTCCACCGCCCATCAGTAATGCGGCCGGCCAGCGTCGATTCGGCCGGCACGACGCCTTCAGGCAGAACGACTCGCGCCGCAAACGGCTCGCGCCCGGCGACCACGATCTCGAGCGCGGTGCGGCCCAGTGCGTCGTCGGAGAGCGTGGCGCGCACGTCGGCTGGCGGCGTCGTGACCAGGGGAATCGTGACCGTTCGGAATCTGAACGGCGGACGGAGCGGGCCGAGCGACGTGGCCGTCCGTGGCGGCGTCGTCACCGGTTGCCACATTTCGCCGACCGGGCCGGGCGTGCGCAGCCCGAGTACCCGCTCCGTGCCGGCGACCTCCCACCACGCTTCGCTGCGCGTGTCGTCCTGGATGTAGCGCGCCGCGCGGCGGGCGGGACGCTCGTTGGTGTAGGCAGGCGATCGGTACGCTGCCACTCCGCTCGCGACGAGAGACAGCAGCACCCCCGCGGTGACGAGCGGCGGCGAGACGACCCGGCGGAGTCCCGTCACGGCCGCGACCAGCGGTGGCGCCAGCATGACGCCGCTCAGTCCGATCACCGCAGGGAACAACCAGACAGGCGGCACCACCGGCAACCAACCGAACAGCGGCACGAGGAATCCGAGCAGCTCGCCGGTGCGAGTGACCCACAGCAACGACGCGACGACAGCCACGGCAATTGACGCCGGACGAATGGCGCCGGGCCAGCGGCGACTGACGATCAACAGCAGAGCGATCCCGAGGAGCGGCAGCGTCACGAGGTACGACGCCACCGGCGCGAAGCGTTGCAGGACGATGGCGAGCGCGATCCAGATCGGCAGCGTCACCCACCACGTCGCCTGAGGCGCGCGCCATGGTCTGGCGCCTTCGGGCACGCTCTCGCGCAGCCGGCCGACGATCCACGCGGCGGCGATTCCGGCGGCGAGGAGCCACATGAAAAACCAGTGCGGCGCCGCGTACCAGGGATTGAGCTCGTCTCGCGAGGCACGAATCCACCACGCCGCACCGATCATCGCGCCGGCCGCGGCGGCAGATGTGAGCCCGCTCCAGAACGCGACGAGGAACAGCCCAGGCAGCCGCCGCGCGCGCCAGACGTCGCGGGTGAGCAACAACCAGACCGCGCCGGCAATCACACAAGCTGACCAGGCGAACAGCGTCGCCTGTCTCGGCCCGTACAACACCGCCAGGCGCCGCGCGATGTCGAAATAGGTCGCGTCGCCACCGCGTGGCGTATGGCGATCGGCCGCATCCAGCGCGCGCACGATCGCCACGGTGTTGTTCCCGCCGTGTCGAAGCGTCTCGGGCCGCACGCGGCCCGCGACGTCGCGGTCCGTATGGTAGGCATACGCGTCTGCAATCGCGCCGAAGTTCAGACCCGAGGCGCCGGTCGTCTCGAGCACGGTGAAGTCCGTGTCGTTGGGCAAGCGCTTGTACACTTCGATGGCGACGGAGGTCCCTGACGGCGCCGGGGCATGACGCGCCCACGCGCTGAGGGCGGCGCCCGAGCCTGTCGTCTCGAAGAGCAGCGACGGTCCCGCCGCGCCGGTGCCGTCGAAATTCAGGAAGTAGCGCAGCCGCTGCCGGATGACGGGATCGGCCACCGCGGCGCGCGCGCCCATCAGACCGAGCTCTTCCGCGTCGGTGAACAGCACGATGAGCGTGTGATTGAGCCGCTCGCGCAGAAGAGCCCGCGCGGCTTCGAGACACGTGGCCACGCCGATCGCGTCGTCCACGGCCCCGTCGGCTTCCGGCACCGAATCGTAGTGCGCCACGAGCCCGATGGCGTCCTGACGCGGGCCCTCTCGAATCGCGATGACGTTCGCGACGCGCGTCGTGAGCCCGATCTCCTCGTTGACGGCTTCGGCTTCCTGAATGCGCACCGCGAAGCCCATCTGACCGAGCTCGTCGACCAGATATTGACGAGCACGGACGTTCGCGGGCGTTCCGGTGGGCCGGCTGCCGATGGTGCCGGCGAGCGTCGTGACGTGCGCCCGGGCACGCGACTCGTCGAAGCCGGTGTCGCCTGCGCGACACGCGGACGCGAGTGCCGCAAGCACGGCGACCGCAAGAGCTCCGGGCAGCCGGGCAGCCGGTAGCTGCCAGCGGGCTGACATGGCTGAAGAATTTACGACAACGTCGGCGTGGGGCCTAATCTGGCGTCAGCGACGACTCCCGTTCGCCAGCTCGGCGGCGAATTCTTCGTACTGATCGGTGGCGACGAAATCGATTCCGGTCCGGATCGCGGCGCGCCAGCGCGCGCGGACGGCATCGAGCGATCCGAAGTTGTAGCTGGCGGTCCAGCCGCGATCCGCTTCCGCCGAATGGCCGTTGAGCGTGTAGAAACGAATCCACAGCCCCATCTTGTGTGCGCGTCCGACCACGGCCTCGAGGCGCGACGCATCGTCGGCTGTCCACTCGCCCGCGCGGACCTGGCCTCCCTCTTCGATGACGGCCCATGAGTGGTTCGTCCAGCGCCGATAGTTCGTCGCGGCGGACGGAATGAGATCGGACGGCGGAGCGGTCACGGCCGCGCGGAGATCGGCATCACGATTGCCGGTCGAAGGCCGAGGCAGCGGCGGCACGGTTCCAAAGATTCTGAGCCGTGCACCGGCAGGCACCTGGCCGTGAAACGCCTGCTCCTGTCCGGCGTCCTGTTCGGTCAACACCATTACCGGGCCCACGGTGAGCGGCTGGACAGACGCGGAGTCGTTCACGCGCGGCGCCCAGGTGAGCCACGACTCGTAGCGCCCGAGCAGATCCCAGATGGCGCGGTGATGCTCCGGCTCGTTCGTCTTGAAGTCGAGGTGCAGGATGATGACCGGCCAGGTGTCGCGCTCTCTTGCGGCCAGCGCCGCGTCGACGAGTGGCCGCACGCGCGCGAAGAAATGTTCTTCGAGCGTTGGCTCGGACCCCGAGACGGGCGCGCCGTGCGAGACGACCGGTTGCTTGCGCGCGGCGTCCCAGACCAGGTCCTGTTCGATCGCGATGCGGCCGGAGGCCCGTCGCGAGCGCGCGATCGATCCGGTCGGTCCAGCGGCCCAGCTCGGGATAGCAGTTGTGCGCGTGGAGCAGCACGCGGCCGCCGGGTGCGAGCGTGTCGGCCGGCCCGCCACCGGCTTCGGCCGCGGCAATCCCGACGATGAGGACCGCCACGGCGCGCCAGGAACGCGACAGACGCATAGTCATTTCTTGTAGCATGGCGCTGTAACGCCGGCGCGCCGTTGCGGTGTCGTCACGACGCCGTCGCACGGATGTTGACCGCGCGAGCTAGGGTGGAGGGCTATGACCAAGCGCATCCTGCTTCTCCTTGCTGTCTCTCTGTTGGTCTCTCGTCCGGTCCTGGCGCAGGTCGACCGCGCCACGATCTCTGGAACCGTCCGCGATAGTTCGAATCTCGTCCTGCCGGCGGTCGTTGTCAAGGTGACGAACGACGCTACGAAGTTCGAGCAAACGACCAAGACCAATTCGGACGGCGCGTATCTCGTCGTCAATCTCGCCCCGGGCAACTACGTCGTCACGGCGACGGCGCCGGGCTTCTCGGTCGGGGCCCAGACGGTGGTCCTCGAGGTCGGACAGCGCGCCCGGCTGGATTTCTCGCTGGCGGTCGGGGCGGTCACCGAGACGGTGACGGTCGAAGCGACGTCGGCGGGACTCGACACCCAGTCGGCGGTGGTCGGCAGCGTCGTCAGCCGCAATGAAGTGGCCAATCTTCCACTCGCGATCCGGAACTGGGACGATTTGCTCTTCATGGTGCCGGGCGTCCAGGGCGATCGGTTCACGGAACAGACGGGCACGACCAACGCGGGCCGGACGGGCGGCGTCAGCATTCACGGCAACCGGTCGCTGCAGAACAACTTCCTGCTCGACGGCATCGACAACAACTCGATTTCGACCAACGTACAGGAGCTCAGCACGCAGGTCTCCCGCCCGTCGATCGACGCGATCGACGAGTTCAAGGTGGTCACGAGCCCGTTCGCCGCTGAATATGGCCGCGCGCCCGGGGGCGCGATCGTCGTCACCACGCGATCGGGCACGAGCCGGTTCCATGGCACGTTCTACGACTACTTCCGCAACGAGCAGTTCGACTCGCGAACGTTTTTCGCCAAGCGGTCGAGTCTGGACAAGCCGGCCAACGATCAGAATCAGCTCGGCGGCAACATCGGCGGGCCGCTCATGGGCAGCCGCGCCTTTTTCTTTGCCGACGTCGAAGTCACGCGGATCACCCAGGGCGTGCTTCGTACCGGCCGCGTGATGACCGAGGCCGAACGGTCCGGTCAGTTCACGTCGGCGATCCGGGATCCGCTGACGGGCCAGAACTTCTCCGACAACCGCATTCCAGGCGATCGGATCGATGCGGTCGCGCGCAACATCATCGGGCTCATCCCGCTGCCGAATACGTCGGGCACGAACAACTTCATTCGCCAGCCGAACGTCGAGGACGACGGGGAGCGTTATCTCTTCCGGACTGACCTGCGGCTCACACCGAACGACAACCTCTTCGTGCGATACATCTTCACGGACCGCACGCGGTTCGTGCCCGGCTGGTTCGGCGGAATGCTGGACGGCACATCGACGTCAGCGTGGGGCCGCAACTACCTGAAGTCACACAGCACGGTCGGCGGCTGGACGAAGACTCTGGGGTCGAACCTGGTCAACGAATTTCGCCTCGGCTGGACGCGAGGCATTTCGGACGGCCAGCAGGATCCGTTCGGCAACGACGGGATGGCTCAGATCGGCTTCAAGGGCGTCCCGCCCGATCCCACCGTGCTCGGCGGCATCGTGGGCGTCGACATCAGCGGCCACATCCGGCTCGGATCGCCGAACTTCATGCCGAAGTACCAGCACACGGATCAGGTGCAGTATCTGAACACGCTGACCTGGCTGCGCGGCAACCACAACCTCAAGTTCGGCGCCGACATCCTCGCCCCCATGAACAACGAGTACGTCGACATCCCGTCGACGCGCGGCAATCTCGGGTTCACCAACCAGTTCACGGGCAATGCGTTTGCCGATTTTCTGCTCGGCTATGCGCGCCAGGCGGAGCTCTCGAACGTCCACATCGTCAATCAGCGGCGCTGGGCGATGGCGTACTTTCTCCAGGACGACTGGCGCGTGACGCCGAAGCTCACACTGAATCTCGGCTTGCGCTACGACTTCATGACGCCGTCCTACGAGGCGGACAACCGGATGGCCAACTTCGATCCGGCATCCGGCACGCTTGTGTACGCCTCCAACGGCTCGCTCGAAGATCGCGCGCTCCTCACGCCGGATCGCAACAACCTCGCCCCACGCATCGGCGTCGTCTATCAGATGAACGAGCTCACGGTCATCCGGGGCGGGTACGGCATCTTCTACAACCCGCTCGACCGGATCGGGTCCGAGGATCAGCTCGCGCTCAATCCTCCGGGACTGCGGAACATCAACATCACGACGACGTCGACGACGCAGCCGGTCATCTTCCTGCGCGACGGGTTCCCGCCCAACTACCTCGATCCGTCGAACATCGTGCTCAGCCGGCTGCTCATTCGCGCCGCGAATCCGAGCGGCGAGAACGCACGGGCCCAGCAGATGGCGATCGGCGCCGAGCGGCAAATCGGCCGGAGGTTCGTCGTCTCGGCGGATCTCATTGGCAACATCGGCGATCACATCGCCGTGCTGCGCAACCTGAATCAGCCGGCGAACGGCAACGGCGCGCGGCCCTACCCGAACTTCTCGCACATCCAGTGGCGCGATCCGGCCGGCACGTCGCGGTACGTCGGCCTCGATCTGTCGGCGGAAAAGCGCTTCTCGGGCGGATACAGCTACCGCGTCAGCTACACGCTCAGTGACGCGACCGACCAGGCGCCGGAGCATCTGGCGGCCAGCTCGGGACGTCCACAGAACACGAACGATCTCGCCGGCTGGGAGGGCCCCAGCGACTTCGACATCCGGCATCGCCTCGTGATCAACTTCGTCGCCGAGCTGCCGTTCGGCGACGGCAAACCGTACGTGCAGGACGGCGTCGGGGCCGCGATCCTCGGCGGGTGGACGGTGAGCGGTATCCTCACCACACGATCGGGCCGGCCGTTCACCGTGACGCAGGGCAGCCTCGAAGGTGCGACGTGGGTCCCGAATGTCACGGGCGATCCGGCGGGCAACGAGACCGTGGACTCCTGGTTCAACGCGACGGCGTTCACGCGCGTCCCGGCCGGCGTCTTCGGCGACGCGGGCCGCAACATCCTGCGCGGCCCCGGTTACGCTGCGTTCGACATGAGCTTGCAGCGCCGCTTCCGGTTCAGCGAGCGCGTCGCCGCCACGCTGCGGTGGGACGTGTTCAACGTGTTCGATCGCGCGAACTTCGGCAACCCGAACGCCGACATCACGGCCGCGACGGTCGGCACGATCTCAACGCTCGCGGGGGATGCGAGGGTGATGCAGTTTGCGGTGAGATTGCACTTCTAGACAGGTTCCGGGGTTCCGGGGTTCTCATCCCGCCAGCCCCGGCAGCAGCCCCGCCAATCCCTTCGTGAGCAGCCCGAACGCCGTGGCTGTGACGAGGATGCCCATCACGCGCGTCGCGATGTTGAGACCGATCGGTCCGAGCCGGCGCGCGATGGGGCCGGCGGATCGGAACGTCATCCACATCACGAGCGCCGCGACGACGGCCACGAGCGAGATGAGCGCCAGGTCCAGCCAGCGCCCGTACGTCGTCGATTGCACGATGACCGTCGTGATCGAGCCGGCGCCGACGGTGCCCGGAATCGCGATGGGGACGACGGCGAGCGTCTTCCACTTCGCTTCGGGAACGTCCTCGACCGAGCTCTGCTCGGCCTGGGTCAGCTTCGTCTCCTCGACGATGACCATGCGCAGGCCGGTCACGAGGAGAATCAGTCCTCCCGCCGCCTGCAGCATCGGCACCGTGATCCCGAGCACCGTCAGCAGGAATTGACCGACCCAGGAGCAGATGAGCAGGATGATCAGGATCGCCAGGGCGCTCTGATAGGCCATGCCGCGCTGCACCGTCTCGCGGAACCGGCCCCCGGTCGCCGCAAAGAGCACCGCGGAGCTGATCGGATTCATGATCGCCAGCAGTGTCGTCAAATAGAGCAGGACGTCGCGGAGGTCCACCGCACCACAGTGTAAAAGAGAACTTTTCGCTTTCCACTTTCCAGTTTCGGGCACATAATCTGGCCCTTCCCCAGCCGATCCGACTGCGTGTGAGGTTGCAGCGATGGCTGATGATTCGTCCAGGCAACAGGAGCTCGACCGCAAGGCGGCGCTTTCCAGAAAAGTCGACGATCTGCTGACGCGGCGCGAATGGTACGAGCTGCCGCGGCTGTTCTCGATGCTGGAGCTCGTCAACATCCGCACGCAGCTGCGCGAGCGGAACCTTCACGACACGGAAGAGCCGCCGTTCGAGAAGAAAGAGATTCCGGCGAATCTCGATCCCGCGCTGCGCGAGGCCCGGACCGTGGACGGCGCGTACAACGACCTGCACTACCCGAGGATGGGCGCGGTCGGGTGCCGTTTCGGCCGGAACGTGCCGCTGGACCAGGCGGTGCCGCACAGCCCGACGCTGCTCGTTCCGAACCCGCGCGTCGTCAGCCGCGAGCTGATGACACGCGACACGTTCAAGCCGGCGACCATCCTCAATCTGCTCGCTGCGGCGTGGATCCAGTTCATGGTGCACGACTGGTTCGTGCACAAGCAATCCGAGACCGAGCGCATCGACATCCCGACGCCGCCGGGAGATCCGTGGGGCGCGCCGCACATCCCGGTACGCCGCTCGGTGCCCGATCCGGGGCCGGCGGGCTCCAAGCGGCCACCCGCCTACGCCAATCTGAACAGCCACTGGTGGGACGCCTCGATGATCTACGGCGGCGATCCGACGACCGCGACCAAAGTGCGGACCGGGATCGGCGGCAAGCTGCGGATCGAGCCCACTGGATTACTCCCGACCGATCCGGACACGGGCATCAGCTTCAGCGGCTTCACCGACAACTGGTGGATCGGCCTCGCGATGCTCCACACGCTGTTCACGCTGGAGCACAACCACGTCGCCGACCTGCTCGCGCATCAGCACCACAGCTGGAACGACGAGCAGATCTTCCGGAAGGCCCGGCTGATCAACTCGGCGCTCATGGCCAAGATCCACACCGTCGAGTGGACGCCCGCGATCCTGCCGCATCCGGTGATCGAGATGGCGATGAACGTCAACTGGTCCGGCCTCGCCGGCGAGGACCGCGAGCTGCTCGAGTTCCTCCAGGACGACGAGCTGATTGGAGGCATCGTCGGGTCGACAGCGAACCATCACGCCGCGCCGTACTCGCTGACCGAGGAGTTCGTCGCCGTCTACCGCATGCACCCGCTCATGCCGGACGACTACGAGTTCAGCTCGCTCGCGACCGGCAGCCTGCTCGAGCGCCGCAACCTCATCGAGGTCTCCGGCCGCCGGACGCCGGCCATCGCCGAGCGGATCACGATGCCCGACTTGTTCTATTCGTTCGGCATCTCGCACCCGGGCGCGATCCGGCTCCACAACTACCCGAAGCACCTGCAGGACCTCACACGAGACGACGGGGAGCGCCTCGACCTGGCGGCTGTGGACATCCTGCGCGACCGCGAGCGCGGCGTGCCCCGCTACAACCAGTTCAGACGCCTGATTCGCAAAGCGCCGCTGAAATCGGTCGACGAGGTGACCGACAACGCCACGGAGCGCCAGCAGATCAAGCAGGTCTACAACAACGACGTCGAGCAGATCGACCTGATGACGGGCCTCTTCGCCGAGCCGCTGCCCGAGGGCTTCGGCTTCAGCGACACGGCGTTCCGCATCTTCGTGCTCATGGCGTCGCGGCGGCTCAAGAGCGACCGGTTCTTTACCGACGACTACGGGCCCGAGCTCTACACGGAGCTCGGCATCGACTACATCAAGAAGAACTCGATGCTCACCGTCCTCCAGCGGCACCACCCGCAGCTTGGACGGGCGCTCGCCGGAGTGAAAAACGCCTTCAAACCGTGGAAGAAGATCACTGGACCGGAGTAGGCGGGGCGCGTTTTGTGCGGCAGGCTCCCCGGTGCTACCCTGTTTGACTGGAGTTTGTTGACTGACCGTGTCACCCCTTGAGCTGGCGCTCGAGATTACGCCTCGAGCGCGTTTCGATGTCACCGATGTTCGAAGCCTGGCCGCCTCGGTTTACGGAGACGCGCTGAACGGCTTCGCCCGCTGCCTCTACTACTCGCCGCACACGACCGCCGGCTATCTGCCGCAGAGTCTGGCGGCTCGGCTGACGGCGCGGCCGTCGGGCCTCGCGCCGTATCTGGACGTGTTCCGCGCGGTGTTTCCGGAAGGCGCCGGCTACCTTCACGACAGCCTCGACCTGCGCGACGATCTGGCGCCGGCGCAGCGTGAAGTGGAGCCGACCAACGGCGACTCGCACCTGGCCTACATGGGCGCGGGGCTCCACGCCTGCGTGTCCTACTCCATGGCGCGGCCCGGCCCGGTCTACCTGATCGACTTCGACGGCATCAACGACGCCGGGCCGAGGCGCCGGGTGACGAGCCTCGTCGGCTACTCGCACGAAGTGGTCGTGGCGCGGACGTCGCTGCAGGTGCCGGTCTCGGCGCATCCCATCGAAGCGGTGAACCTGAAAGACGTCAAGCTCGGGCTGTACGACCAGCTCGTGCGCTTCATCGATCAGCATGACGTGACCAAGGGCCGCGTGCGGCTGGAGCTCGCGCCGAGCGAGCACTCCGCGAGCCTGACCGTGAACGAGTACGAGACGCTCCTCATGCGGCACGATCTGGCCGAGGTGCTGCGCAATCCGATCCGCTTTGCGGCGGAAAAGGCGCGGCACGCCTGGGACGACCCGCGCACCGTGCCGATGAAGGCGATCGAATACGCCAAGTACGATCTGGTGCGCGCGCTCAATCAGCTCGTCGACGCGCTCGGCCTGAACGCGTCGCGGATCGAAAGCCTGCTCGCCCGCGCCCTCGAAGTCCCGGCGTCGCGCTTCCTCCGGATGAAGCGGTCGGTGGATCTCCTCGTCTCCGACGCGCGCACGCCCGGCAGGGGCGCCGTCGTCGAGGGCACGTTCCAGACGCCGATCATGGTGCAGTGGCGGTCCGCCCGCGGCGGCGCCCGCCAGGTGGATGTCGCGCTGACCCGATTCGAATAGCGCACCTTTGGCGACGATTCTTCAGAGTCTTCCGGCCGGCGAGAACGTCGGCATCGCGTTCTCCGGCGGCCTCGACACGAGCGCCGCGCTGCACTGGATGCGCCAGCGCGGCGCGACGCCGTACGCGTACACCGCGAACCTCGGACAGCCCGACGAGCCCGATTACGACGACATCCCGCGCCGGGCCCTGCAGTACGGCGCCGAAAGTCGCGCGGCTGATCGACTGCCGGCAGCAGCTCGCCTCTGAAGGCATCGCGGCGCTGCAATGCGGCGCGTTCCACATCGCGACCGCCGGCGTGCCGTACTTCAACACGACGCCCCTCGGCCGCGCCGTGACCGGCACGCTCCTCGTCGGCGCCATGAAGGACGACGACGTCCACATCTGGGGCGACGGCAGCACCTTCAAGGGCAACGACATCGAACGCTTCTACCGGTACGGTTTGCTGGTCAACCCGAACCTGAAGATCTACAAGCCGTGGCTCGACAAGGATTTCATCGACCAACTCGGCGGCCGCAAGGAAATGTCCGAGTACATGGAGCGCGCCGGGCTCGCGTACCGGATGAGCGTCGAGAAGGCCTATTCGACCGACTCCAACATGCTCGGCGCGACGCACGAGGCCAAGGATCTCGAGCAGCTCAACCGCGGCATCACGATCGTCCAGCCGATCATGGGCGTGCCGTTCTGGCGCGAGGACGTGAAGATCGCGCCGGAAGACGTGACGATTCGCTTCGAGGAAGGCTCTCCGGTCGCGCTGAACGGCATGACCTATCACGATCCGGTCGCGCTCCTGCTCGAAGCCAACACGATCGGCGGGCGCCACGGGCTCGGGATGAGCGATCAGATCGAGAACCGCATCATCGAAGCCAAGAGCCGCGGCATCTACGAAGCGCCCGGCATGGCGCTGCTCTTCATCGGCTACGAGCGGCTCGTGACCGGCATCCACAACGAGGACACGATCGACCAGTACCGCGACAACGGCCGCCGGCTCGGACGCCTGCTCTACCAGGGACGCTGGTTCGACCCGCAGGCGCTGATGTTGCGCGAGACGGCGCAGCGCTGGGTCGCGCGCGCCATCACAGGCGAAGTGACCGTCGAGCTCCGGCGCGGCAACGACTACTCCATCCTGGACACGACGAGCCCGAACCTGACGTACAAGCCCGAGCGGCTGACGATGGAAAAGGGCGAGTCGGCGTTCTCGCCGCAGGATCGCATCGGCCAGCTGACGATGCGGAATCTGGACCTCATGGACACGCGCGACAAGCTGCTCGTCTACACGCGCGCGGGCCTGCTCGCGCACTCGCCCGGCTCACCGCTCCCCTTGTTATCGCCCGGAAAGGACAAGGAACACGAATAAGGAGGGCCAGCCATGGCCTTGACATACCACGACCTCAGGAGCAAGACCGTCGCCCAACTGCGTGACATCGCGAAAGGCCTCGATCAGGAGGCCGTCCACGGCTACTCACAGATGAACAAGGACCACCTGCTGCCGGTGATCTGCAAGGCGATGGGCATCGATACGTTCGAACATCACCACGCGACAGGGATCGACAAGCCGGCGCTCAAGGCCCGGATTCGCGCGCTCAAGAAAAAGCGCGAGGACGCGGTGCAGGCGCACGATCACGCGCAGCTCAAGAGCATTCGACGGGAGCGGCACCACATCACGCGCGAGATACGAAGACACTTGTCCTGAACACGGTTCAGGGTTCAGCGTTCGGTTCACTGTTCAGCGTTCAAAGGCGGCTGGGGCTCGTCGTCGCTTCGTCGCCTGCTCGAAGGCATAGGCGAGCTCGAGCAGGCGCGGCTCTGAACAGGCGAGGCCGGTGAAGCTCACGCCGTAGGGCGCTGGCTTCGCGTCGAAGCCGGCCGGGAACGCCGGAGTGGGTGCGTTTGGCACCATCGCGAACGGGACGATGACCGTCGGGTAGCCCGGCTTGGCCGCGATGGCCGCGCCGCCGGGCCCCGGAAACATCAGCGCGTCGAGTTGGTGCTGCTTCATCACCGCCTCGATGCCCTCGGTGCCGGCCAGGCGAAGATCCTTCGCGCGATCCGCGCTGTAGCGCGCTTTGTCCGCAGAGACGTCCATCTCGTCCGAGATGTCCAGTTGGGCCTGCCCGTACTTGAGCGCGCCGCCGCGCTGGTGCGCGACGTTCCAGAGGCGGAGATCGGTCAGCGTCTTCACCGGCGCGACCGGACCGAGCGAGGCCAGCCAGGCGTTGAAGTCGCGCTTCATTCCGTACTTGAACACGACCGAACACCCGGCGTCCTTCCCTTTCGCGTTGTCGAGGCCGCTGCACGTCGGCCAAAGCAGGAAGTTCCTGGCCGGGTCGGTCGCGATCACGCTCGGGATGTCGGCCGGATCCACAATCACCGCGCCCTGTTGCTTCAGGATCGCAATCGCGTCAGCCATGGCCTTCGCCTGATCGGCGTTGAGCCCGCCGCGCGCTTCAGTCTGTCCCGGCGGCGTAACACGGTCGTAGTAGAACGCACGCGGGATGCCGATGCGCGCGCCCTTGAGTCCGTTCGCGCGCAGGAACGGCGTGTAGTCGCGATTCGATGGCGGCGTGCACGTTCTCGTGGCGGCGTCGTTGGGATCGGGCGCGGTGCCCTCCAGCGCGCCGAGCAGGATCGCGGCGTCGGCGACCGTACGCGCCATCGGGCCCGCCGTGTCCTGATCGGCGGTGATTGGAATGATGCCGTACCGGCTGATGCGTCCGACGGTGGGCTTGACGGCCGCGAGCATGTTCGCGTTGGCCGGGCTCAGAATCGACCCGGACGTCTCAGTGCCGACATTCGCCGCCCAGAAGCTCATGGCCGTGCCAATCCCCGAGCTCGACCCGCCCGTGCCGAGCACCGGCCGGCCGTCCGCGGTCGCCTCGCGCGGATCGCGCCGGGGATCGTACGGATTCAAGCCGTATCCCGTCAGCGCGTTGTAATTGCCAGGCATGCCGCTCGCGACCCAGTTGGCGAGCTCGGTCATCCCGGTCTTGGCGATGATGACGGCGCCCGCGTCCCGCAGGTTCTTCGTGATCGTCGCCTCGTACGGCGGGATCAGACCGTCGAACGCCAGCGCGCCGCCGGTCGTCGGCATGTCGGTCGTGTGAATGTTGTCCTTGAGCGCGATCGGGATGCCGTGCAACGGCCCACGAACCTTGCCTTGAGCCAGCTCCCGATCTCGCGCGTCGGCTTCGTCGATGGCGTGCGGGTTGACGGTAATTGCGGCGTTGAGCTGGTCTTCGTAGACCGCGATCCGCATGAGCGACCTGGTCACCAGCACTTTCGACGTCACGAGACGCTTGTCCAGTGCGGCGCGCATGTCCGCAATGGTCGCGTCGACGACGTTGAACTCCTGGGTCACCGGCGCTCGTGACGTCGCCGTCAAGAGCAGGGCGATCGCCATCAGCATGGGCGGCAACACGTAGCGTCGGCGGTGCATCGGGCGATCAGTTCGATCGGTTGGGCGATCGCTCGGCCCAGCCCGGCATCGAGCGTGACCCGCCCTTCCGGGCTTCAGGCCAGAACGCAATCGCGCGCGGCATCAGCACGCGTGTCGCGCGCAATGCGCGGACGACGCCCTGCAGGACACGCTCGCTCCTGCGATTCCAGGTCAGGCCGTACTGCGCCCTGATGGCCGGAGGCAGCAGGCCGCGCGTGAGCAGGCGATTGACCCGGGCGAAGGGGCCGGTGAGCAGCGGGATCGGCGGAGACAGCACGGCGGCGCCGAGCTCGCGCGCGTCGCGGCCGACGCACAACGTGCCCGAGGCGTGCATCGCTTCGACCGCACGCAACGCGTCAGCCCACGTGCGAGGGATGTCCGCATCCTGAGCGCCGAGACCGACCGGCACCCAGGCGGACTCGGCACAATACGCGTCACGTTCGGCATCCGTCAGCGGCTCGACCAGCGCTTCATAGGCGATGACGACGGATTCGAGGAGCGTCAGATGGACCCAGCGCACGAGCTCCGGATCCTCCGCCGAATAGTACGCGCCCTTCGCGAACCGCCCGACCGGTTCGGCAAGCTCCCCGTGCACGATGCGGTGCATTCTCCGGATGCCCGACAGCGCTTTCGCCTGCTCGGCCGCATCCCCATACGTGAGCGCGAGCATCGCGCGGACGACGTGGTGCAGGCGTCGCGCGGCAGCCACGGGCCCGTGACGGAACGTGCTGTGCTGGGCGACGCCCGCGGCGACGAGCGGATGGGACAGCTGCAGCAGAATCGCCCGCGACCAGGCGAGCAGCATCAGGCGCTCGGCGTTCACGCGGCGGGCAACCGTCATTGCAGACCGAGTTTGGCGAGGACGTCGGCCGGCGGACCGTCCCACTGCGCTGGGCGATTCCCGAGATAGCCGAGGTACGCCACGCCGACGCGGCTCGAGAAGAACCCCGTCGCCACCAGATCCCGCATCGTCGTGAAGAACCGGACGCCGTGGCTGAATTCGGGACGCGCCTTCGCCGGCCATGCGATATCGTCGAGCACGGCGCGGCGATCGGCATCGGCGCACTCGAGGAAGGCCTTGTCGAAACGGCGGCGGCATTCGGTGTCGAGCCAGACGAGGCCGCCGCGCATGGCCGTCTGCCGCTCGGGCTGCTCCGAGACGATGTAGTCGATGAACGGCGGCGCGCCGCCGAGCACCGCGCCGGGCGATTGCGCGTCACCCGGAATGATCAGGTCGGAGAGCGCGACGATCGTCGCGTACTCGTCGCGGCGTGAAGAAGACGGGAACATACGCACCTGTCTGCGCGGCCGTCTGCTGCACATGCGCGGCGGCCCGCGAGCGTCTCGTCCGCCGTCCAGGTGAACAACACCCCACCCGTCGCGGCCGTGCCGACGCGCGCAAGAAGTTGTCTTCGGGAGAGGGAACTCATCAGCTGATCTCGTCCCAGTGCCCAGTGCCTAGTGCCCGACTTAGAGCGCCCGCTTTTTGCGTTCTTCAGCAATGTACTCCGCCGTGCGCCACGCGAGCGCCATGATCGTCCACGTCAGGTTCTTGTCCGCCTGCGAGACGAACGGACCGCCGTCGGCCACGAACAGGTTCCTGACGTCGTGCGCCTGGCATTGCGCGTTCAGCACCGACGTCTTCGGATCGTTCCCCATGCGCGTCGCGCCGGCCTCGTGAATGATGAGACCGCCCACGGCGAGGCCGTAGTCCTGTTCGCGCGCCGGCATCGAGGACGTCGGCGTGCCGCCCATCTCCTGGATGATGCTCCTGAACGTCTCCTGCATGTGGCGCGCCTGGAGCCGCTCGTGGTCGCTCCAGGTGTGATGAAAGCGCAGCACCGGAATGCCCCACTTGTCGACGAGGTTCGGGTCGATCTCGCAGTAGCAGTCGGCGCGGGCGACCTGCTCACCGCGCCCCGCGAACCCGACGAAGGCGCCGTAGTAGCGGCGGTACTCTTCCTTGAGCGTCGGCGCCGTACCCGCCGCCGCGGCTCTGCGGATAGTTGTGGATGCCGCCCATGAACCCGTAGCCCGGCATGCCGAAGCCGCCGCCCAGCTCGACGTGATAGCCGCGCGGAAAGCCGAGCGCCTTGTTGTCGCCCCACCACGGCACGTACAGGTGCATGCCGCCGACGCCGTCCGAGTTGTACCGCGGCAGATCCATCAGCGCCGGAATGAACCCGCTCACGCTGAGGCCCGTCGAGTCGGTGAGGTACTTGCCGACCACGCCACTCGAGTTGGCGAGCCCATTCGAGAACCGCGGCGACCTCGAGTTGAGGAGCAGCCGCGCCGATTCGCAGCAGCTCGCGGCCAGGACGACGACGCGCGCGCGCACCTGATGTTCGGTGCGCTTCCCGGTGTCGATGTACGACACGCCGGTCGCGAGCCCGTCGTCGCCCGTCGTGACTTCGCGCGCCATCGCATTCGGCACGACGGTCAGGCGCCCGGTCCGGAGGGCCGGCGCGATCATCACGGACACGCTCGAGAAGTTCGAATGCGTGGCGCAGCCGCGGCCGCACTGGCCGCAGTAGTGACACGCGGTGCGTCCGTTCAACGGCCGCGTGATGATGGACAGCCTCGACGGGACGACCGGGATCTTCATCCGGTCGCAGGCCTTCTTGATCAGCAGCTCGTGCGCGCGCGGTTTCGGCGGCGGCTGGAAGATCCCGTCGGGCTCGTTGTCGAGACCGGTCTCCTTCGCGTGGTTCGTGCCGAAGATGCCGGCGAATTCATCCAGCTTGTCGTAGTACGGCTTGAGATCGTCGTACGTGATCGGCCAGTCGTCGCCGTACCCGTCGATGCTCTTGCGCCGGAAATCCGAGGGACCGAAGCGAAGCGAGATGCGGCCCCAGTGATGCGTGCGGCCGCCGAGCATGCGCCCGCGGAACCAGCGCCAGGCGCCGCGGCCGATCGTGTACGGCTCGCCTTCGATGTCCCAGCCGCCCAGACAGCCGTCGTAGCTGCCGAACGGTTTCTTGTCGCCGCCCCAGCCGCGCGACGGCGTCTCGTAGTTCCAGGCGAACATCGCGCTGTCGGTCGCCGAGTCCCACATCGGGCCGGCCTCGAGCATCACGACGTCCGCGCCCGCCTCGGTGAGCACTTTCGCGACGGTGCCGCCGCCGGCCCCGGAACCGACAATGCAGACGTCGTAGATCCTCGGCGAACGGATGATCTGCATGCCTTTCCCGGCAGTATACTCCGCGGCATGACCCTCATGATTCGGTGCCTGCCGCTCGTCGTCGCGATTGCACTACAGACACCTGCGCCAGAGGCGGGATTCACGTCCCTCTTCAACGGTAAGGACTTCACGGGCTGGAGGGTCGCGAACTCGGAGTCATTCTCCATCGCCGACGGCGCCATCGTCGCGCACGGCACGCCCGGCCACGCGTATTACGACGGGCCGTTCATGAATCACACGTTCCGCAACTTCGAGCTGAAGGTCGACGTGATGACGAAGCCCGGCTCGAACGGCGGCATCTTCATCATGACGGAGTTTCAGGAGAAGGGCTGGCCCTCGAAGGGATTCGAGGTGCAGGTGAACAACTCGTTCAAGGCCGATCCCATCAGAACCGGCAGCCTGTACCGCGTCTCGGACATCCACGAAGCGCCCGCCAAAGACGACGAGTGGTTCACCGAACACATCATCGTCAAAGACAACACCGTCACGGTGCTAGTGAATGGCAAACAGGTCGTCCAGTGGTCGCCGTCATCGCCGACCGAAAGGAACGCCACACGATTCCAGCCAGGCACGATCGCGCTCCAGGCGCACGATCCGGGCAGCACGGTGCACTACAGGAATATCAGGATCAAGCCGCTGAACTAAGCGACGCGGACACTGCGAGGGAGCGACCCGCCTTCGCCGGCGAAGCCGGCTTCGGCGAGGCAGGGCGTGGCGAGCCCCGAAGCGTGACAAGCGCCGGGGGTGGGGCCCCGGCGAACTAAAAAAAGCTGACTGCTACTGCTTCATCAGGGCAAGAAACTCGATCACGTCCCTGATCTCGCGCGGCTTGAGAATCACACCCATCGGCGGCATCGCGGACGGAGCGTTCACGCGCTCCTTGATGTCGCTCATCGCGATCTGCTGACGCGATCCGGTGCTGCCCTCGACGACGAGGTGCGTGTCGGTTTCCTCGCGCAGGATACCGTCCACGCGCTGGCCGTTTCGGAGCGCGATCGACACGACGCCAAATCCCGGACTGATGCGGGCGCTCGGCTCGAGGAGCGACTGCAGCAGTTGCTCGCGCGTGAGCCGGGTGCCGACGCCGTTCAGGCCCGGGCCGGCGGTCGCGGTCGTCGCATCGGCGATCGCATGGCAGCGCGTGCACTGCGCGGCGGCGTGCTGCAACGTCACCTCGCGGCCGCGGCTGACCGCTCCGCCGCGCTGGAGTGCCGCGGGGAACGCCGTGGCCGTGCGATCGAGTGCGCGGCCGACACGGAGGTCGTCGAGCCGGGCGAGCAGCGGCTCGGCGCCGGTGGCGCGCGCGGCGTCGAGGACGTCGAGCTGAATCTCCGGCGCGATCCTGCCGGCGGCCAGCTCGTCGAGCAGCGTGGCGAGAAACTGCTCCGGCGCGCGGCCCGGAACTTTGCCGAGCGCCTCCAGCGCGCTCTGCTGCTCGGGCACCGGCCGTTCGCGGACGACCTTCGCGAGGTGGTCCGCCTTCGCGGTCTCGTCGAGCGGCAGCGACGCCATCGCGCGAATCGCAGCCATCCGCACGGTCGCGTCGGCATCGGCCATGGCCGCGTCGACGGCGGGGCCGACGTCGCCGGCCTTCACAGCCTGAAGCGCGCGCATTGCAGCGGCCCGCACCGGCGCGGCGGTGTCGGTCCGGAGCCGCGTGACGAGGGCGGGCGCCGCGGTCGCGACCTCCAGCCGCGCGGCCGCGTCGATGATCGCCAGCTTCAACGGTACCGAGGTGCCAGGGCGATCGAGCAGCGGTACGAGCGTCGCCAGCGCGGCGCGCGCGGCCGTCCCGTCGCGTGCCGGCGACGGTCCCAGGTACGAGCCGTCAACACGATCGAACGTGGACGGCGACGCCCAGACGCCGATCGCGGCCACGGCTTCGCCGCGCACCGCCTGCGATCCCTCGCCGCGCGCGGCAAACGCGGTCAGCCGATCGAGCGCCTCGGCCGACCCGGCGCGGGCATTGGCGCTGATCGCGCGACGCAGGAGCGGCTCGTTCGTGACGCGCGGCCGCTCCAGCACCCGCGCGAGCGCCGGCAGCGCGCCCGCGATGCCTTCATCGTCGTTGATCGCGCGCGCGGCCTCGGCCACGACGGTCTCGTCGGCGTCGTCGAGGAACCGGGCGACGCCGGCATCGCGCAGGCGCCTCAGCGCGATGACGGCGGCCAGTCGCACACCGCGCGACGGGTGCGTCGCCAGGGCGGAGATGGACGCCGGGTCGCCGGCGCTCGCCAGCGCGAGACTGCCCGCGTGGCGCAGGTTCACGTCACGATCGTCGTTCTCCGCGAGCATCTGCACGAGCGCCGGCACCGCCGGCATGTGGCGGATGCGTCCCAGCGCTTCGGCAGCAAAGAAGCGCACCCGGGGTGAGGCGTCCGAGAGAAGCGGCACGATCGACGAAGCCGCGGACGCGTCGCGAACATCGCCGAGCACGCGCGCCGTCTGGGCGCGCACTTCGGCGGAGTCGTGCCGCAGGAACGGCGTCAGCCTGCCGCCGACGTCCTCGGGCCGCGCGCGCATGAGCTGCCCCAGTCCCCAGATGGCATGAATGCTTCCGAGCGGCCGGTCGACGACGCGCGCGGCCGCGAGCAGGTTCTCGACGTCACGGCGCCGGACGAGCTCGAACTGCGCCTTCAGCCGTACGCGCATGTCGGCGTGCCCGAGCAGGAGATACAGGTCGGCCGCCGATCGGCTGCGGAAGTTCGCGCGCAGCAGCCCGCGCACCTCGGCCCGCATCGGGTTGGCCGCGGCCGCCGGTCCATCGAGCTTCCAGATCCGTCCGCCTCCCGTCGGCGCCCAGCCATTGATCCAGTCCGTCAGATACAGCGCGCCATCCGGACCGATTCGCAGACCGGGCGAGAGCACGCCGCGCAGAATCTCCGTCTCACCGGCCATCTCGAATCCCGCGCCCTGTTCCTTCAGCCCGAAGGCGTAGATGCGGCCGTTGGCGGCGCTGCCCGTGAAACTCGTCACGAAGAACTGGCCGCGCCACCGCTCGTCGAACGCCGTGCCCGGGTCGTAGACGAGGCCTGACGGACCCGCGCGATACGCCGCAATCGGCGGCGAGATGTACGCGGGCTGTCCCTCGAACCTGGGCTTGAACAGCCCCTCGTCCATCCACACGTTGTAGCGGTTGTTCTTCGGGTCCGTGTACTTGCCGTACTGCCAGTTCGATCTCCACCCGGCGTCCGATCCGTACGTGATGTAGACGAGCCGCTCGGTTTCGCCCTGATGATCGCCGTCGTTGTCCACGCTCACGATGTTCCCGTGCTGATCGAATGCGAACTCCTGCGTGTTGCGCAGGCCGGCGGCAAAGACCTCGAAGTCGCTGCCGTCCGGATTCGCGCGCATGATCGCGCCCTGGTTCGGATACGCCCAGCGGCGTCCGGTGCGGTCGACGACGTTCATGCCGATGTCGCCGACCTTCCAGTAGATACGGCCGTCGGGTCCCTGCGTGATGCCGGAGAGATCGTGGCCGGAGAAGGCGGGATGCACCGAGTAGCCGTGGCTCAGCGACTCCTTGACGTCGAACTTCCCGTCGCCGTTCGTGTCCCGGAGCTTCCAGAGATCCGGCGCAGCCGCGACCAGCAGGCCATCTTCGACCCGCATCACGCCGCCCGCGATGTCGCTGGCGACGTCGTCGTTGAACCCCTCGTACGCGATCAGGGAAAAGTCCGCGATGCCATCGCCCGTCGTGTCCTGCAGCCGGTAGATGCGCTCTTTATACGACGCGAGGTCGCGGTAGTCCCGCGAGCCGTCGCCGTTGTAGTCCGGCAGCCACGTGTTCTGGGCGCTGCGCTCCGGCGCCATCACGCGCCGGAAGAACTGCCGCAGATCGTCAACAGTCTTGAGCGTATGCACGTCCGGCACCCAGTCCGGATGCTGCCGGATATCGAGCGGGATGATCGAGCGCGGCGTGCTCGTGACGTACACGGTGCCGTCCGTGTCGATGTCGAGCGCGATGGGATCGGCCAGCAACTGGGTGGACGCCCACAGCGACAGCTCGAGGCCTTCCGGCATCCGCGCCGCAACGCTCTGCCGGACCTCGCGGGCAATCCGCGTCGCGTCCGCGGCACTCAAACGAACGATTTCAGGTCGTTGCTGCTGGGTGCGGCTCGGAGCCGCTGTGAGGACCGGCGGCGTCTCGAGCGTCAGCGCGCCGGCAAGGAGGACGAGGGCGGAAGCCGCGACGGCCCTCATGGCAGTCGCTCAGTCTTCCCCCCAGGGCGAGGGCTGCGGCCCGGGGACGATGCCGGCGATATCCGGATCTTCACCGGGCGCCGCCTCTGGAGCGGAGGCCTTGCGCTGCTTCGCTTCCAGGCGGCGCGCCGCCTTGTTCTGCTGCTTTTCCTGGCGCGAGCGCTCTCGCGCGCGCTTGTTCTGAGTAGGACGCTGTTTCTGCACGAGTCCTCATTATAGTGCGGCACGCTTCGCGCCTCGCGGCGTCACCAATCTTACCGGCGGGGCCTCGCCTCCGCGCCTCGGGCGCTCGGGGCTCGCGGCCTCATCAATCTCACTGGCGCGGGGCCCCACCCACGCGCCTCGGGCGCTCGGCGCTCGCCTGCCCTGAGCCTGTCGAAGGGCTACGCTCGGCCTCGCGGTGTCATCAATCTTACTGGCGCGGGGCCCCACCCCCGCGCCTCGGGCGCTCGGCGCTCGCTACGCTCGGCCTCGCGGCGTCATCGTACATTACACTGTGCGCGGGGGCACAGTCTCATGCAGCCACGCTCATTTCGCACTCGTCACGTCGTCATGCTGGCCGTTCTACTGCTCGGGTGCGCGTGGGCGCGCGCCTCTGCCCTGCAGGCGCCTGCTCCGCGCGGATCGTTGATCGAGCGCGACGCCGACGTCGCGAAGGAAGAGCCCGGCACCCACAATGGCGGCGGACAAACCGTCGGCTATTCGTTCTTCGCGAAGGCGCCAGGCCTGAAGCTCGTCTTCCGCAAGCGCGCGCTCAAGCCCGGCTCAGGAATCGGCTATCACGAACAGAAAGAGGACGAGATCTACTACGTGATCAGCGGGCGCGGGATGTTGACGCTCGACGGCAAGGCGTCAGAGGTCGGCCCGGGAACGGCCATTCTCACGCGTCCCGGCAGCTCGCATGGCCTGAAACAGATCGGGACAGAGGATCTCGTGATCCTCATCAACTACGAGCAGGCGCCGCGACAGTAACGGCTACTTGCCCACGAGCGTCATCAGCCAGATGTCTCCCTCGTCGGGCGCGTTCGGCTGCCGCGCATATGACGAGTAGACGAGCTGCCGGCCGTCGCGCGAGAGCGAGATCGTGTGCGCGTTCAGGCCGTTGGTGATCCGCTCGGGCGCATCGGCCCCGACGCCGCCGAGCCGGACGCGATAGACGTCACGCCCGCCGCCACGATTGGACACGAACAGCAACGCGCGCCCATCCGGTGTCCACACCGGACTGACGTCGAGCCACTTACCCGTCGTCGCTGGAATCGTCTCGCCGCTGGCCACGGTGACGACGTGAATCGTGCTCGTCTCGGGCGGACCCGTGGCTTCCTCGACGAACGTGAACGCCCGGGCCCCCGTCACGTAGGCGATGCGTCCACCATCGGGTGACCACTGAAGCGCGTGCGCCCAACCGGCCGCGCCGGCATTCGTGAGCCTCCTCATCCGGCCGCCGCCCTCCGGCAGCAGATAGATGCCGTCGGACGAGCTGAAGGCGACCTGTGTTCCGTCCGGAGACCAGGCGGGCGAGACGGCGATCCCGCCGGTCACCTGACTTGTGAGGCGAAGCGGCGTCCCGCCGCGCACCGGCACGATCCAGATCGACGGGTCGGAGCCCGCGAAGTCGGCTGAACCGGCCTGCCGGCCGGCCTGGAACAGCACGCGCGATCCGTCGGGCGACCAGGCGGGCCAGCGCTGCGGCATCGCCCCCGCGGCCGTTCCGACAGGCGTCGGCCGTCCACCGGCGATCGGCCGGAGATAGATGCGTGTCTCGCCCAGCGTTCCGGCGGCGTACGCGACCATCCGGCCATCCGGTGAAATCGCCGGATCGAGCTCGACGCCGGGTTCGGTCGTCACCTGAGTGACGCGGCCGGCGCGCGGCAGCAGGATCGAGGACGGATCGCGAAGAAACAGATACGCAGCGGTCGCAATGCCAATGAGCACGAGACCGACGACGAGCCAGTTGCCGGCCGTCAGGAAATGCGCGCGCGTCGGCTCCTCGGAGCGCATCATGTCGAGCGACTGGGCGATCGCGTCGAGCTCGGACACGATCGCTTCGGCCGTCGGCCCGGGGTTCCCTGGGCCGGCCTCGAGGCATCGCGTGACCAGGCTGGCCAGCGCGGGCGCCAGACCTGGCCGCGCGAAGAGCAGCGGCTCGAGACGCGGGGCCGCAGGAGGAATGGCAGGCTCGTCGGCGGCGGATTCGGCCGCAAACGGCGCGCGCCCGGCCAGCATCTCGTACGCGACGCCACCGAACCCGCGAATGTCGGCACTCCGGGAATCCGCCTGGCCCGCGGTGGCAGGCCTCGGCCGCGCGATCCCGAAGTCCTGGAGGAACGCACGCCGGCCGGACATCAGCACGTTGTCCGAGCTGATGTCGCCATGCACGAGGCCGCGCGCGTGCGCGTGCGCAAGCGCATCAGCAATCTCCCGGAGCAGGGTCACCGCGTCGGCCACCGGCAGCGCGCCCTGACGTTTCAGGCGCGCACTGAGCGGTTCGCCGTCGACGTACTGCAGGACATAGAACAGCGAGCGGCTGTCCTCACCGGCGTCGAGCGGCGCGAGGATCTGCGAGTGCTTGAGCTGACCGGCGGCCTTGAGATTCGCGAGGAGCTGGCTGGTCTCGTGTGGGCCTGTTCGATCGGGGTGGAGCACCTTCAGCGTGACGAGGCGATCCTGGCTCAGGTCGCGGGCCAGATAGACGGTCGCGACCGGCCCGACGTCAAAACGCCGCCTGATCTCGTAGCGGCCCGCTACGGTGTCGGCCAGCCGCGCGGATGCCGTCGAGGCCATCTCTTCCTATGAACCCTTTGGTGGACTGAACGGGCCGTTTCGGGGCGGCCCGGCAGTCGATTCTCTCACGACCAGCTGTGGCGGGACGACGATCCGTTGCGGCGGGTCGTCGGCGTCCTCATCGAACCGGCCGAGCAGCAGCTCGGCCGCATGCTGGCCGACCGCCTGCCGCGACCAGCTCACGGTCGAGAGCGGGACCCGCAGCAGATCGCCCAGGGCGATGTCGCCGGCGCCGATGACGGCGATATCGTCCGGGATCCGCCGGCCGGCCTCCCAGATCGCCTTCATGGCGCCGATGGCCGCCGGATCGTTGGTGGCAAACACCGCGTCGATCGCCGGCCGCACCGTCAGCAGCCGCTTCATCGCCTGATAGCCATCGCCTTCCATGAAGCCGGCCTCGATGAACCACGCGTCCGGCACCCGGATCCCGCGCGCCTTGAGCGCCGCGCGCCAGCCCTGTTCGCGGCGCCTGGCGTGCATGACCGGCGGGCCGCTGATGTGCGCCACGGCGCGACGGCCGAGATCGAGCACGTGCTCGGTCGCCAGGCGCCCGACCTTCTCGTCGTCGGTGACGACGCGATGGCAGCGCAGCCGGGGATGGTCGTCGCGATCGATCATCACCAGGCCGATGCCCAGCGCGGTCAGGTGATTGAGCACGTGATCGTTCCCGGCGCCGTGGGTCGAGGCGAGCACGATGCCGTCCACCTGGCGGCCGATCAGCATCTCGAGCTCGCTGCGTTCCTTGCGGACGTTCTCGTCCGAGCTGCAGACGAGCAGGCCGTAGCCGCGCACGCTCGCCACCTTCTCGATGCCCGAGATGATCTCGACGAAGAACGAGTGCATGAGATCGGGAATGACGATGCCGAGCGTGTGGGTCTGCCGGAGCGTGAGGCTGCGCGCGACGGCGTTGCGCTGATAGCCGAGCTCCTCGACCTTGGCGAGCACGCGGTGGCGGGTGGCGGGGCTGATGTCGTCGTGGTTGTTGAGGACCTTGGAGACGGTGGTGATGGACACGCCGAGCTCGCCGGCGATGCGCTTCATGGTGGTGGGGGGCATCCGTCTGTGTCCTGTTTCTCTGGCTGCTTTACCGATAAAGTGAGTTGACTTTAGCGGTAAAGCATAGTATCACCGCGGGTACCGGAGGACCCCTTTCATGCGAGCGATCCAGCTTCGGCTGATCCTGTGCACCGCCCTGTGCGCGCTCCTCGCGCCCGCCGTCGTGGCAGCCCAGGACACCGGGACCATTTCGGGCATCGTCGTCGACTCATCGGACCAGGTGCTCCCAGGCGCCAGCGTCACCCTGACCAACGAACGCACGTCAGACACTCGGACCGCCGTGTCGGACGCGCGGGGCGAATTCACGTTCAGAGCCGTGCTCCCGGGGACGTACACCGTCGCCATCGAGATCGCCGGCTTTCGCAAACACGTACTGCGCAGCAACGTGCTCGAAGCCAGCGGACGGCTCACGCTCGGCCAGATCAAGCTCGAGCTTGGCGTCGTCACCGAAGAGGTCTCCGTCGTCGCCTCGGGCAGCACCGTCGAAACGCGTAACAGCGATTATACGGGCGTCCTGACGTCGACCCAGATCTCACAGATTCAGACGAGGGGCCGCGACGTGATGTCGCTCCTGCGCCTGCTGCCGGGTGTGCGGTACGAAGACGACATCGAGGCCATGGGCGAGAGCTTCGGATCCAACGTGCCGAACGTGGGTGGCCAGCGGCGCCACTGGAACCAGGTGACGGTGGACGGCCTGAACGGCAACGAGCTGAGCGGCACCGCGCGGTTTGCGTCGGCCACCAACCTCGACGCGATCGCGGAGGTCAAGGTCCTGCTCGGCAGCTACAAGGCGGAAGACGGCCGCAGCGGCGGCTCGAACATCAAGGTCGTGACCAAGAGCGGCGGCGTCCGCTACAGCGGCAGCGCGTATTACTACGCGCGGCGCGACCAGTGGAACGCGAACACGTGGGACAACATCCGCAACAACCTGCCAACGCCGAAGTACCACTACGACACCTACGGCTTCAACGTGGGTGGACCAGTGAAACTCCCCGGGCTGATCGATCAACCGCAGGGCAAGACGCTCTTCTTCTTCTACTCGATGGAGAACCCGCAGGCGCAGCAGCCTGGCGCCGTTCGCAAGTACATGATGCCGACCGAGCGCGAGCGGCGCGGAGATTTCTCACAGACACTCGATGCGGCCGGGCGACTGATCGTCGTGCGCGATCCGCAGACGTTGGCACCGTTCCCGGGCAACGTCATCCCGTCCGACCGCGTCGACGCGAACGGCCGTGCGCTCATGAACCTGCTGCCGATGCCGAACCGGCTGGACCGGGCGGAGACCGCCGGGCTGTACAACTTCATCCGGCAGGAGACGCCCGACAAGCCGCGGCAGAATCACGTCATCAAGCTCGACTGGCGGCGGACGGCCAGCGACTCGCTCACGTTCGGCTTCAACAGCTTCATCTCCGTGCAGCGCGGCTCGGAAATCACCGCCGGTCCCGAGAAGTGGGGCTACTTCGACGGCAAGTACGACTTCGGCAACAACTTCTTCACGCTGGCGCACCGGCACGTCTTCGGGTCGAACGTCGTCCACGAAGCGTATGGCGGCGTGCGGCGTCAGACCGAAGGGTTCGGCACCGCGACCGATGCCGACATGCAGCGTCTCCTTCGGACGAGCGCGGGATTCAACGTCGGCCAGTTCAATCCCCAGTTGAACACGCTCGGGGTCCTGCCGATCGTCACCCTCGGCCTCGGCAACACGGCGTCGGGCGTGAGCAACACGAACTACACCTACGACCAGCGCCTGGGAGAAACGGCGCACGACTGGCTGTCTTCGGTGACCGAGACGGTCACCTGGCTCCGGGGCAACCACAGCTTCAAGTTCGGCGCGTACCTCGAGTACATGCGCAACAACGAAGCCCGCGGCGGACTCTGGATGGGCCAGTTCAACTTCAGCCGGAACACGAGCAATCCGATCGACACGAACTACGCTTTCTCGAACCTGCTGCTCGGCGTGTTCGGTCAGTACGACGAAACGGATGCGTACCGCTCGACGCGCAACCGTCACTGGCAGGCCGAATGGTACGCGCAAGACACGTGGCGCGCGAGCGCCCGGCTCACGGTGGACTACGGCGCCCGCTTCCTCTGGTACACGCCGTACTATCAGGCCAACGAGCGCACGGCCGCATTCGTGCCCGAGCGCTACGATCCCGCGCAAGCGCCCCGGCTCTACTACCCGGCCCGAATCAATGGCGTGAACGTGGCGATTGACACCGTCACCGGACAGGTCAGGAACGAGGTCTACGTCGGCACGTTCGTGCCCGACACGGGCGACCCGGCGAACGGCATGGTCACCGCCGATGACCCGAGTTATCCACGCGGCTTCCGCGACACGCTGGCGCCGACGATCGAGCCGCGCGTCGGCGTCGCCTACGACCTCTTCGGCAACAACACGACGAAGCTGCACGCCAGCGCCGGCATCTTCCACAACGCGGTGCTCGGCGGCGGATCGCAGGGCAACCTGCAGGGACCGCCCTACTTCAGCCAGTCGAGCATCTTCTACAGCACGCTCGCTACGTTCATGGCGTCCGGCACGTCGCTCGCGCAGCGACCTGTCGGCGTGAACGGCCTCGAGCGCGACGCCGACACGCCGGCCGCCTACCGCTACACGGCCGGCATCCAGCGCGAGATCGGCTGGGGCACCGTCGTCGACGTGAGCTACGTGGGATCGACGAACCGCCACCTCGAGATGCAGGAGAACATCAATCCCGTGCCCGACGGCGCCAAGTTCGTCGATCTCCATCCCGAGAACATCGATCCACGCAACGGCCGGGCGCTTCCTGATGACTTCCTGCGTCCGTACCGCGGGTACCAGGCCATCAACATCCGCTCGAACTGGGGCGACTCGAGCTACAACTCGCTGCAGATCCAGGTGAACCGTCGCTACATCAAGGGCCTGCAGTTTGGCGCGGCCTACACGTACGCGCGAGCGTTCGGCGTGGGCGACGACGACCCGGCGTCGGTGTCGATCCTGCGGCCGCTCGACGAGTGGTACTACGCACCGCTCAGCAGCAACCAGCGGCACAACCTCACCATCAACTACACGTACGACCTGCCGGACGTGAGCCGCCTGTGGGACAACACCGCCGTCAGGGTGATGCTGGACGGTTGGCAGCTCTCGGGTGAAAACGCGTGGGTCTCCGGCGACTGGGCCGAGGTGAGCCTGTCGACGACGGACGGCTTCGACTTCACGGGGGGCAGTGAAGGCGCACGGCCGGTGCTGGTCGGCAATCCGACGTTGCCGCGCAGCGAGCGCGACGCCGAGACGCGCTGGTTCAACACGGACGCGTTCGCGCGTCCGGCAGGACGAGGCGACTACGGCAACACGCCGCGCACGGTGCTTCAGCTGCCGGGCATCAGCAACTGGAATCTCGCGCTGTTCAAGAACTTCCCGCTTGGCGGAGCGCGACGGTTCCAGTTCCGCATCGAGGCGTACAACATCCTGAACACGCTGCAGTTCAGGGACGTCGATCGCGGCGCGCGTTTCGACCCGGCGGGCGCGCAGGTGAACGCGAACCTCGGCAAGGCGACCGCGGCCCGCAACCCGCGAATCATGCAGATGTCGCTGAGGTTTAATTTCTAGGACGCCACCCAGACCGCGCCGCCCGGGTAGACGTGGGCGGCGCGCGACTCGGGGCGCATCGCGATGCTGTACCCGGGCCGCATCGGCGCCTGGTAGCGGCCGCGGCACACCACCACGGGGTCCAGGAAGTGCTCGTGCAGGTGGTCGACGTACTCGATGACCCGGTTCTCCATCGTCGCTGACACGGCGAGGTAGTCGAACATCGAGAGGTGCTGGACGTACTCGCAGAGCCCCACGCCGCCGGCGTGCGGGCACACCGGTACGCCGAACTTCGCGGCCAGGAGAATCACGGCGAGGTTTTCGTTCACGCCGCCGAGACGGCAGCTGTCGATCTGACAGAAATCGACGGCGCCGGCTTGAAGAAGCTGCTTGAACATCACGCGGTTCGCGCAGTGCTCGCCCGTGGCGACGCCAATGGGATGGACCGCCTGCGCGATCGCCGCATGACCGAGGATGTCATCCGGGTGCGTGGGTTCCTCGATCCACCAGAGATCGAACGGCGCCAGCTGGCGGACGCGATCGATCGCTTCGCCGACCTCCCACTTCTGATTGGCGTCGATCATCAGCCGGCGATCGAAACCGATCTCCTCGCGCACGAGCGCGACTCGCCTGGCATCGTCGTCCGGGCGGCCACCGACCTTCACCTTGAAGTGCGTCCAGCCGTCGGCCAGCGCCGCACGGCATCGCGCCCGAATGACGTCGTCCGAGTAGCCCATCCAGCCGACCGACGTCGTGTACGCGGGATATCCCCTGCTGAGCAGCTCCGCCTCGCGGTCGGGCTTGCTGCCGGCCTGGCGCTCGAGGAGGGAGACGGCTTCGGCCGGCGTCAGCGCATCGGTGATGTACCGGAAGTCGACACACGACACGAGCTCCGCAGGCGTCATGTCCGCGAGCAGCTTCCACAGCGGTTTCTGCTCGGCTTTCGCGTACAGATCCCAGACGGCATTCACGACGGCGGCCAGGGCGAGGTGGATGACGCCCTTCTCAGGACCCAGCCATCGCAACTGGGAGTCGCTGGCGAGACGGTGCCAGAAGCCGGCGAAGTCCGCTGTGATGTCCGAGAGGCGCTGGCCGACGACCAGGTGCCGGAACGCTTCGATCCCGGCCACGCAGACCTCGTTCCCGCGGCCGATCGTGAACGTGAGCCCGTGGCCCTCCAGCCCCGCATCTGTCTGCAGCACCACGTAGGCGGCTGAGTAATCCGGATCGACGTGCACCGCATCGGTGCCGTCCAGCGTGCGGGACGTCGGAAATCTCAGGTCGCTCACGGCGAGATCACGGATGACGATCGCATTGGTCACTTTGCCGCCGCCTGGCGCCAGTGATCGAGTCCGACGGCGAACACGATGATGGCGCCTGTCACGATTTGTTGAACCCAGTTCGGCAGCCCGTGCTGCGAACATCCGATCTGAATGATGGTCATGATCCCCGCGCCCGCGAGGGTGCCCACGACGCTGCCCTTGCCGCCCGAGAGACTGCCGCCGCCGATGATGACGGCCGCGATCACGTCGAGCTCGAAGCCGACGGCGACCGTCGGATCGCCCACCGACAGCTTCGAGAACTCCATCACGCCGGCGACCCCGGCGATCGCGCCGGCGAGCGTGTAGACGGCCACCTTGCACCAGTTCACGCGCACGCCGCACAGCCGGGCTGCGCGCTCGTTCGATCCGATCGCGATCAGGTGCCGCCCGAAGCGGGTGTAACGCAGCGTTGCGGCGACGAGCACCGCGAGGACGAACGCGATCCAGATGCCCCACGGCACGATCAGGCCGCGTCCGTCGCCCGCGGTCCGCAGCAGGTCGTTCAGCCAGGTGGCCGGCGCCTCGAGGCGGCGCTCGTCGGCGAGTCCCTTCGCCGATCCGCGCACGAGCAGCATCGTGCCGAGAGTCACGATGAACGGCACGACGCGCAGGCCCGTGATGAGCAGGCCGTTCGCCAGCCCGCACATCGCCGCGACGAGAATCGCGCCGAGCGCGGCGGCCGTCGGCGCGGCGGCATCGCGCAGCAGCAGCGCGGTGACGACCGTACCGAGCGCGATGATCGATCCGACCGACAGATCGATGCCGCCCGACACGATCACCATCGTCATGCCGAGCGCCGCGACGCAGACGATGGCGGCCTGGCGCGCCATCAGCTCGAGATTGGCGGCGCGAAAGAACTGCGGGCCGATGAGCAGCGCCGAACAGCACGGCCACGAGCAGCAGCCCGAGCAGCACGCCGCGCTCGTCGAGCAAACGCTGCAGCCTCATGAGGCGGCACGCGCTCCGGACGCCGCCAACAGCAGCGCGTGCTCGGTCCACTCGGCCGCGGGCCTCGGAGCGCCCAGCCGCCCGCGCGACATCACGGCGATGCGGTCGCAGACGCCCAGCAGCTCTGGAAGATAGCTGCTCACGAGAAGCACGGCCTTCGCTCTGCGCCAGCGCGTCGAGGAGCGCATAGATCTGCGCCTTGCTCGCGACGTCGATCCCGCGTGTCGGCTCGTCGAGCACCAGCACGTCGATGTCGTGATAGAGCAATCGGGCGACCGCGACCTTCTGCTGGTTGCCGCCCGAGAGCGTGGAGGTCGGCTGTCTGCGGACTCGTGCACCGGATCGCGAGGCGATCGATCCAGCGGCGTGCGGCGGCGTCCTGCCGCGACGGCATGACGAGGAAGCCGGGCCCGAGCCCCGACAGGCGCGACATCGTCAGGTTGTCCGCGAGCGGCAGTCCGAGCGCGAGTCCTTCGCCCGCCCGGTCCTCGCTCACCATGCCCATGCCCTGACGCCATCGCGCCTCCGGCGGGAAGGCGCCGGAATGCACGCCGAGCCGGATCCGGCCGCTTCGCACGGGCTCGAGGCCGAAGATGGCGCGGAGCAGACGCGTGCGGCCCGCGCCCACGAGCCCGGCGATGCCGAGAATCTCACCGCGATGCAGGGTGAACGACGCCGCGCCCGGCATCGAGGTTCTCGACCTCGAGGACCGGCTCACCGGACGCCTGGCGGTGCCGGGGGTAGAGATCTTCGAGCGCGCGGCCGACCATGAGGCTCACGATCGCGTCGCCGTCGACCGCGGCCGTGTCGCCGCCGCCGGCGTAACGGCCGTCACGCAGCACGACGAAGCGATCCGAGACCAGCTTCACTTCCTCGATGAAGTGCGAGATGTAGACAATCGCCAGCCCCTGCGCCTTCAGGCGAGCGACCAGATCGAACAGCCGCCGCACGTCGTCGTACGCCAGGCTGCTCGTCGGCTCGTCGAGGACGAGGACCCGGCACGCCCGAGGCGAGCGCTCGCGCGATCTCGACGAGCTGCTGCCCTGCCGGCGAGAGCGTGCCGACGATCGTGTCCGCGCCGATGTCCGGATGGCCGAGCCGTTCCAGCGCGTCGACGGCGAGGCGCCGAGCGTCATCGCGACGGACGACGCCGAGCCGCGCCGGCTCGACGCCGAGCACGACGTTCTCCATCACGGTCAGGTGCGGCGCGAGCGAGAGTCCCTGATAGATCATCGCGACGCCGGCGCGGCGCGCCTCGAGGGGCGATTCGCGGCGCGTACGGCGCGCCGTCGAGCGTCATCGTGCCGGCGTCGGGCCGAATCGCGCCGGAGAGGATGCTCATGAGCGTGCTCTTGCCCGCGCCGTTCTGGCCGACGAGAGCGCAGACTTCGCCGGCGCTTCACGGCCAGATCGACGCCGTCGAGCGCCACCGTCGATCCAAACGCTTTGCGTGACGCCGCGCATCTCGAAGCGCGGCGACGCCGGCGTCTACTTGAGCCATCGCGAGAGATCCGGGCTGAGCAGTTCCTTGACCTCGGGATCGGTCATGTCCTTCTTCGCCACGAGCCGCACGCCGGTGTCGATGCGCTTCTCGATCGGCTCGCCCCGGATGTGCGCCACCATCGTCTTGACGCCGAGGTAGCCCATCTTCACGGGATCCTGCAGCACGAGCCCGTCGATGCTCCCGTCGGACAGGCCCTTGACGAGCGTGTCCGACGCGTCGAAGCCGATGAACTTCACCTTGCCGGCCCAGCCGTTGGCCTCGAGCACGCGGAGCATCGCCAGCGACGTCGACTCGTTCGGGCAGAAGATGCCGTCCACGCCGAGGCGCCCATCGGGCGTGCGGAAGCGGCTGAGGATCGCTTCGCTCTTGCGGTACGCGCTTTCGACGTCGGCGCCGCCATACTGATTCGAGCTCACGACCTCGATGTTCGGGTGCGCGGCGATCGCCTCGAGAAACCCGGCTTCGCGCTCGGTCGTGCTCGCCGAGCCCTCGGCGTATCGCAGCAGCACGACCTTGCCCTTGCCGCCGATCAGGTTGCCCAGCGCCTCACCGGCGATCCGGCCTCCCTTGTGGTTGTCGGTCGCCACGAAGCTCACGTAATCGCTGCCTTTCAGTCCGGAGTCGATGATGACGACCGGAATCTTCTGCCGCACCGCGTCTGCCACCGGCGCGACGAGCGCCGCGTCGTCGAGCGGCGCGAGCACGATGCCCGAGACGCCCCGCGTGACGAACCCCTGCACTTCGTTGACCTGCGCGGAGCGATCGTCTTCGCGAAGCGGGCCTCGCCAGATGACCGTGACCTTCAGCTCCTGCGCAGCCTTCTCGGCGCCGGCGTGAATGCTCTGCCAGAACGAGTGCGAGGTGCCCTTCGGAATGACGGCAATCGTGAGCGTGTCCGGCTGGCCGCCCCGGCTGCAGCCGGGCGCTGTGACGGCCACCGCGATGGTCAGAATCGCCAGGATCCTTCTCATAGGTCCTTCCATCTGTAGAACGCGCGGGCGTTCCGCCCCAGCACCGCGTCGCGCTCGGCCGCGGGCCGGTCTCGAAGGTAATCGGTGACGACGGCCATCGTGCGCGCGTAGTCGGCGGCCACGGTGCAGACGGGCCAGTCGGACCCGATCATCAGCCGCCCGGGCCCGAAGCACTCGAACGCGACGGCCAGATACGGCGCGAGTTGCGCCGGTTGCCACTCGTTCCAGTCGGCCTCGGTGACGAGTCCCGACAGCTTCGCGCAGACATTCGGGTGCGCCGCCAGGCGCTTCAGATCGCGCGCCCACGGCTGCAGCTCGCCGCGACGGATGCCGGGTTTGCCGAGATGGTCGAGCACGAACCGCTGCGTGGGAAATCGCATGACGAGCTCCGTCGCCGCCGGCAGGTGCCGCGTGTGCACGAGCAGGTCGTAGGCGAGATCGAACTCGCCGAGCAGCCCGACCCCGCGGCAGAATGCCGGCCGCAGCAGAAAGCGATCGTCGGGCTCGTCCTGCACGATGTGCCGGATGCCCACGAGCTTCGGATGCGAGGCAACACGGGAAAGCTGTTCGTGCGCGTCGTCCGCCTGAAGATCGACCCAGCCGACGACTGCCGCGATCGATGCATGGGCATCGGCCCACGCGAGCAGTCGTCGCGTCTCGTCGAGCGTCTGACTCGCCTGAACCGCGACGCCGGCGTCGAAGCCCGCGGCCGACATCGCCCGCTCGGCGTCGCCCGGCAGAAAGTCGCGCTTCAGCACCGCCATCCCGTCGTCGATCCAGCCGTACTCGTCAGCGTCGTAGCGCCAGAAGTGCTGATGGGCGTCGATGCGCATCGGGGCCGTCAGATCTCGGGGCTACGAGGTCGGCGGGATGGGCGTCCCGCCGGCATCGCTCGACTGATAACAGGCCTCGACGAGCGCCATCGTCTTGATCGCGTCGTCGGTCGGCGAGACGAGCGCGTCGTCTTCGCCGGCGATGAATCGCTGCAGGTTCGACATCGGACCCTCGAACGCTTCGTTGAACCACGAGCCGCGCAGCGGAATCGATTGCCACGGGCCGCCGACCAGCGCCACTTCCAGACGGTCGGCTTCTCCAGTCGGATAGTCGAGGTTCACGCCCATCGTCAGCACGGCCGCGCCCGCCGTGCCTTCAACCTTCAGAATCGACGCGCGGTGCCTGGCGTCGTGCCGATGCGTGTGGTTGAGCATCAGCGAGCACCGCAGCCGATCGCCGTAGTCGAGGATGATCGTGCTGCGGCTGTCCTGCAGATCCGGCATCGACGGGTGCGCGACGACACGACAGTAGACGCCGCGAGGCTCACCGGCGATCGCCCGAATCACGTCGAGATAGTGAATCGAGTGGTACAGCACCTCGAGGCGCGGCGCGCCTTCGAGGAACGACCACTGCTCCCACGGCTGCCGCACCACGAGCCGCACTTCGATGTCCGTCATCTCGCCGAGCTGGCCGCGCGCGAGCGAGATCGCGAAGCGCAAGGACATTGGGGCTGAACCTCAACTGGAAGTTCAACGCGGCGATCAGCCCGCGATCGCGGCAGGTGGCGCGAATCTGACGCGCGGCGGCCAGATCGTCGCCCATCGGCTTCTGGATCAGGACCGCCGATCCCGGCGCGAGCCGCTCGAGCACGCCCAGCACCTGATTGCCGGGCACCGCCAGATCGAACAGCGCGTCAGGCGCCACGACCGCCTCGTCCAGCGTCGAGAAGACGGGCGCCACGCCGAACTGGCGCGCAGTCTCGCGAGCGGTGTCGCGGCGGATGTCATAGACGCCGGCGATCGGCAGCCCGAGCCGGCGATAGGCCGGCAGATGCGCCGTCCGCACGATGGCGCCGGCGCCGATGATCACAATCGGGCGAGGGGTCGTCGGAAGGTCCCAGGCCTGCCTCAGCTCGAGGACGGCTGGCGAGTCAGGGGGGTCGGGACCGATGGTGGCCATGCGCAGCTGCGGACGGAAATGACGGCGTGCGGCCCGCCAGCGCGCCCAGCCTATCACGCGCTAACTGTATCGTTAAAGTTAGCGCAAAAATCAGCGAACTACATCACGTCGCGCAGCGCGTCGCGGGCCTTGGCGGGGTTGTCGGAAACGATCGCCAGCTCCACCAGGTCGTCGACGATGCCGGTCAGGTAGATCGCCTTCAGGTTCACGCGCGCGTCGCCGAGCTTCTGGCACACCGTCGCCAGCTTGCCCGCGCGGTTCTCCAGCAGCAGGCTGATCACTTCGTCGCCCTCGAATGCGATCTGGCTCGCTTCGAAAGCGGACCGCGCCGCCTCGGCATTGTCGGCGAGGATCCGCACGACCACTTGCCCATCGGCGGCCAGTCCCGCCAGCGACTTGATGTTGACGCCATATCGCGAGAGTGCCGTCGCCACCCGCGCCAGCTCCCCGGGCCGGTCGCTCAACCGAATCGCAAAGTCTTCCATGGGTCCTCCTGCGATCTCAGGGGAGGCCGACGAGTATAGCGCCGTCAGCGCTCCGGGCGACCGTTCAGATACACTGGCGGCACTCCGCATGCCTGACACGACACGTCCGCCGCGCCCGCGCAAGCGGGCTGAAGATCTGCGCAGCCATCGCTGGTACGGCGCCCCCGGCCTCCGGACGTTCACGCATCGATCCCGCACGGCGCAGATGGGCTACGACCGATCCGACTACGCCGGCAAGCCGGTGATCGCGATCGTCAACACGTGGAGCGACATCAACCCGTGTCACACGCACTTCAAGCAGCGTGTCGAGGAAGTGAAACGTGGCGTCTGGGAGGCCGGCGGCTTTCCCGTCGAGCTGCCGGCGATGACGCTGGCCGAGACGTTCCAGAAGCCGACGACGATGCTCTACCGGAATTTCCTCGCGATGGAGACCGAGGAAATCCTGCGATCGTATCCGGCGGACGGCGCCGTGCTGATGGGCGGCTGCGACAAGACCACGCCGGCGTTGATCATGGGCGCGACGTCCATGAACCTGCCGGCGATCTTTCTGCCGGCCGGCCCCATGCTGCGCGGCGACTGGCGCGGCGGCACGCTCGGGTCCGGCTCGGACACCTGGAAGTACTGGGTGGAGCTGCGCGCCGGGAACATCACCGAAACCGACTGGTGCGAGATCGAGCAAGGCATCGCGCGATCGCCCGGCCACTGCATGACGATGGGGACGGCGTCCACGATGACGAGCGCGGCGGAGGCGCTTGGCCTGACGCTGCCGGGCGCCGCGTCGATTCCCGCCGCCGACTCGCGGCACGGCGCGATGGCGGTCGCCACGGGACGGCGGATCGTCGAGATGGTCTGGGACGATCTCAAGGTCTCCGAGATCGCCGGTGACGCCGCATTCCGCAATGCCGTCACGACGGTGCTGGCGCTTGGCGGGTCGACGAACGCCATCATTCATCTCATCGCCATGGCGCGCCGTGCCGGCGTGGCGCTCGACCTCGACGACTTCGACGCGCTCGCCCGGCGGACGCCTCTCCTGGCGAACATCCGTCCATCGGGCCAGTACTTGATGGAGGATTTTTTCTACGCCGGCGGACTGCGCGCCGTGCTGAACGCGCTCGGCGACCTTCTCGACACTCGTGCGTTGACGGCGAACGGCCGGACGCTCGGCGAGAACCTCGAGGGCGCGAGTGTCTACAACGGCGACGTCATCCGCACCCGCGATCGGGCGCTCGTGCCCTCGGACACGCTGGCCGTGCTGCGCGGCAACCTGGCGCCGGACGGAGCGGTCATCAAGCCGCCGGCGGCCGATCCGCGCTTGCACCGGCATACCGGTCCCGCGGTCGTGTTTGCCGATTTCAACGACCTGGCGCGCCGGATCGACGCGGCCGATCTGGCCGTGGATGAGCAGTCGGTGCTCGTGCTGAAGCACGCGGGCCCGATTGGCGCGCCGGGCATGCCGGAGTGGGGCCAGTTGCCCATCCCGAAGAAGCTGATCGAGCGCGGCGTACGCGACATGGTGCGCATCTCCGACGCGCGCATGAGCGGCACGAGCTATGGCGCCTGCGTGCTGCACGTCGCGCCTGAGTCGTACGTCGGCGGCCCGCTGGCCTTCGTGCAGGACGGCGATCTCATCGAGCTGGACGTCCCCGGACGGCGGCTGACGCTTCATGTGACCGACGACGAGCTGGCGCGCCGGCGCGAGCGGTGGCAGCCGCCGTCGCCCCGGTACCATCGCGGGTACGGCGCGCTCGCGGCGCAGCACATGACGCAGGCGAACGAGGGCTGTGACTTCGACTTTCTCGCCCGAGGGCAGGCGACACCGGATCCGGAGATTCACTGACACGACGCCGGGAGGTCCATGACGCGGACGATCGAGCAACAGACGATTCGCAAGATCTCCTGGCGGCTCCTCCCGCTCATCATCGCGATTTACTTCATCGCGTACATCGATCGGACCAACGTCGCGTTCGCGGCCACGGCGATGAACCGCGACCTCGGCTTCACGGCGTACATCTACGGCTGGGGCGCCGGGATGTTCTTCATCGGCTACTTCTTCTTCGAGGTGCCGAGCAACGTCATCCTGCACCGCGTGGGCGCGCGCATCTGGATCGCCCGCATCATGGCGACGTGGGGCATCATCTCGGGCCTCATGGTGTTCGTCACCGGGCCGGTGAGCTTCTTCGTCATTCGCTTTCTCCTCGGCGTCGCCGAGGCCGGCTTCTTCCCGGGCGTGCTGCTGTACTTCACCTACTGGTTCCCGCCGAAGTACCGCGCGCGGGTCGTCTCGGCGTTGTTCCTCGCGGTGCCGGGATCGAACGCGGTGGCGGCGGCACTGTCCGGCGCGCTGCTCCAGCTCGACGGACTCTGGGGCCTGCCGGGCTGGAAGTGGATGTTCCTCATCGAGTCGCTGCCGGCCGTGCTCCTCGCGCCGGTCGTGCTCGCAGTCCTGACCGATCGGCCGTCGGTGGCGACCTGGCTGGCCCCGGAGGAACGGCAGTGGCTCGAGCACGAGCTGCAGACGGAGCGCCGGAAAGTCGAAGCACACGGAGCGCTGTCGCTGTTTCAGGCGCTCACCGATCGGCGGGTGATCGGACTGTCGCTGATTTACCTCACGAGCGTCACCGCCAGCTACGGCATCGTCTTCTTCCTGCCGCTGATCGTGAAATCTCACGGGCTGTCGAACGTCGCCACCGGTCTCGTGACGGCCGTGCCGTACACGATCGGCGCGCTGGGCATGCTGCTCTGGGCGTATTCGTCCGACCGGCGCCACGAACGGCGATGGCACTACATCATCGCGTCGCTCCTCGCCGCGACAGGACTCTTCCTGGCCGGGTCGGTCGCGAGCCCGTACCTCGCGCTGGCAGCGATGTCGATGGCCACGATCGGCATCTACGGATCGCGGCCCGCGTTCTGGCCGCTGCCGTCGACGTTTCTCAGCGGCACGGCCGCAGCCGGCGGCATCGCGCTCGTGAACTCGATCGGCAACCTCGGCGGGTTCGTCGGTCCGTACATCGTCGGCTGGATTCGCGACAGCACGCAAAGCTACGTGGCGGGGCTGTACTTTCTCGCGGGATCTGTACTCACATCCGCGGTCCTCGCCTTCATCATCGTCAAGGACACAACAGGGAAGGCGGAAGTACTTGGGGTGAAAAGCGCGGGAAGTACTTTCCTGAAAGGCGCTTGAAGTACAGGGCGTGGAAAGCGCGGGAAGTACTTTCCTGAAAGGCACGTGAAGTACAGGGCGTGGAAAGCGCGGGAAGTACCTCGAGTGCTTTTCACGCCGTACTTCTGAGCTCTTGTCGTTCGTACTTCTGAGTCCTTGTCCTCCGTACCTCAGAGTTCTTGTCCCCCTGTACTTGGGCGCTCTTTCAAGTACGGGATGGTTTGCGGCCCCCGAGGCAGCACGCACAACGTTGAGTGCGGACCGGCGGCGCGAAGCGCGTCGGTCACCGCCAGCGCGACGTCGTCGATGGGCTCGAAGTGGGCCGCGCGGAGGGCCTGGGGGCCGAGGCCGCCGGCCTTCACTTTCACTCGAGCTCTGGCCTGAACCTGCGCCTGAATCTGCACCTGCCACTGGTCCGGCACGGCGCTGCCCGGCGCGTTGATCATCGCGAGCAGCTCGGCGGGCGACGATCGTGAGGCGAGCAGCTCGCCATACGAGCCATGGGCGGGCAGTCCATCGCAGCATTCCGCCGCGCACACGATGGCGCCGCCGGGTTTGACGACCTTTGCCGCCGCCGACATGCCCTTGACCGCCTGATACAGGTTCTGATCGAGCGGGAATCCCGAATTGGTCGTGAGCACGACGTCGAACGGCGCCTCGACGGCCCGCATGGCGTCGCGCGTCGCGGCGGCGCAGGCTTCACGATGCTCGGCCGGCAGGTCGCCGGCGAACACGCCGGTGATTCGTTGCTCGCGATTGAGCGTCACGTCGATCGCAAAGTGAACCCCGGTCATTCGGGCGATTTCCCGGATGTCGTCGTGGATCGGATTGCCTTCCGTGATGCCCCACGTGGCGTTGGGGTGTCCGATTCTCGGCGCGTCGTGGAGCACGAGCACGGTCGCGAGACCGGCCAACCCCGGCGCGACCATCTTCGGACCGCCGCTGAATCCCGCGAAGAAATGCGGCTCGACGAACCCGGTCGTGATGCGCACCTCGGCGCCGGCCCAGAGGCGATTCAGGTGCACCGGCACCCCTTTGGATGTGGTGCCGACCAGCGTCAGCGCCTCCGGGTCGCGCGCATCGTGATTGACCACTCGATAGGTGCGCAGGATGTCTCGTCCAAGCATCTCCTCCAGCTCGGACGGCGTGTTGCGGCGATGGGTCCCGGTGGCGATGAGGATCGTGACGTCTTCGGGCCGCACGCCGGGCATCGCTTCGAAGAGCGCCCGCAGTGTCTCGCGCCGGGGCTGCGCCCGCGTGACGTCGCACACGGAAATCGCGACGCGCTGGCCGGGCCGCACGATCTCGCGCAGCGGTCTCGTCCCGAGCGGCGCCTCGAGCGCCCGCATGAGCGCGCCGTGTGGATCGGACAGCGCCGGCCTGAACACCGGCTCGATGACGGTCGTCCGTTCCTCGGGCAGCTCGACCTCGAGGCCATGACGTCCGTAATCCAAGCTCACCCGCATTCAGGCCTCCCGGTGCAGTCCCGCCGGAGTCCCGCCGAAGTCCGCCGCTCGATATGGTGCGGCGGACGAAGGCGGACGGACACGCTATAATGCCGCGCTTGCCTCGACCGCACCGCACAATTTCTCGCCGTGCGCTGCTGCAGGCGGTCGGCGCCGCTCCGGCGCTTTCGCTGGTCGCGTGCCTCGACCGCCGCGCGCCCGCCGTCACCGCGTCGCGGCCCACCGACATCCGCATCGCGGACGTTCGTCACGAGTTCGAGGAGTTCAAGTACCGCGCGCCGTACATGTTCGGCGGACGCACCGTCGACCGCGTCACGCTGTTGAACGTGACCTGCCGGGTCAGGACGGGCGACGGCCGGGAGTCGCAGGGCTTCGGATCGATGACGCTGGGAAACGCGTGGGCGTTCCCCGCGGCGTCGCAGGACCAGGGCCTGGGCGCGATGCGCGCGCTGTCGGGCGAGCTCACCAGGCTCACGGCCGCCTGTGACGACACGGGCCATCCCATCGATCTCTTTCGCGTGCTCGAGCCCGAGTTCATCCGCGCCGCCGAGGCGCTGTCGAAGACGCTCGCGCTGCCTGGGCCCATCCCCAAGCTCTGCCTGCTCGTGGTCGCCAGCGCGTTCGACGCGGCGATCCACGACGCCTACGGCAAGGCGTTCAGCTTGAGCTCGTATCAGACGTACGGATCGTCGCACATGAGCCGCGACCTCTCTCACGATCTGGGGCCCGCGTTCACGGGCGAGTACCTGGATCGGTACCTGCTGCCGGCGCCACAGGCGCGCCTGCCGCTGTTCCACTCGGTGGGCGCGAGCGATCCGATCGACGCGAGCGACGTCCGCACGCGGCTCGACGACGGCCTGCCGAATACGCTGGAAGAGTGGATCGCGCGTGACGGCCTCGTCCGGTTCAAGATCAAGCTCAACGGCGGCAATCTGAAGGCGGATTTCGAGCGCGTCGTGCGAATCGATCGGCTCGTCACGCGTGTGCTGCCCGGTCGCGGCGTCACCGACTGGAAATACCTGCTCGACTTCAACGAAGGGTGCCCCAATGTCGGGTACCTGCTCGAGTTCATGAGGCGGCTGCGCGAAGCGACGCCGGCCGGCTTCGGCCGCATCCTGTACATTGAGCAGCCGACCGCGCGCGACCTTCACAAAGATCGCGCCAACGTCATGCACGACGCCGCGCGGCTGTGCCCGATTGTCGCGGACGAGGCGGTCACCGATCTCGAGACGCTGCTTCTGGCCCGCGAGATGGGCTACACCGGCGTCGCGCTCAAAGCGTGCAAGAGCCAGACGCACGCGCTGCTGACCGCCGCCGCCGCGCAGAAGCACGGCATGTTCCTCTGTGTGCAGGACCTGACGTGCCCCGGCGCCTCGCTGATTCACTCCGCCGGTCTTGCGTCGCGCGTGCCCGGCAACGCCGGCATCGAGGCGAACGCGCGCCAGTTCGTGCCGAGCGCCAATCAATCGTGGGACGCCAGGTTCCCCGGGCTGTTCACGATTCGCGACGGCATGATGCACACCGGTCAGCTGACGGGGAGAGGGCTGGGCGCGGTCGCCCCCTGACCCTCTTGACTTCATGTCGCTGAAAAACGTCTTCGCCAGCCTCATCACGCTCGTCTTCTTCGCGATTCTGATTCGCACGGCCTGGATCAGCGACGACGCGCTCATCACGCTGCGAACGGTGCTGAACGTCACGCACGGGTTCGGCCTCACCTTCAATGTGGCCGAACGCGTGCAGACCTTCACGCATCCGCTGTGGATGGCGCTCCTGACAGTCGCGTACCTGGTGCTGAAGAACGTGTACATCGCGACCTTCGTCGTCTCGATTGGCGTCTCGCTTTCGGCGTTCTGGCTCGTGCTCACGAGAGCCGTGTCCACCTGGCAGGCCGCCACCGCCGCGATCGTGCTGCTCTGGTCGCGCGCGTTCGTGGACTACTCCACCTCCGGTCTCGAGAACCCGCTCATGGCACTGCTTCTGGCGGTGTTCCTCGGGGTGTTCATGAAGGCGGGGACCGATCCGTCTCGACGGCTGACCCGATTGACGCTCGTGACGTCGTTGATCTATCTCAACCGGCCGGACGCCGTGCTGTTCGTCATGCCACTCCTCGCCGTGGCGATCTACCAGACGCGCAGGCCGCTCGCCATCGCCCGATCGCTCGCCATCGGGGCGGTGCCGGCCCTCGCGTGGACGGCGTTCGCGATCGTCTACTACGGCTTCCCGTTCCCGAACACCGCGTACGCGAAGCTGGCCACCCATATCAGCCGCACCGAGCTGTGGTCACAGGGCCTCCTCTATCTGGTCGATTCGCTCGATCGGGATGCGCTGACGCTCGTCGCGACTGGCTTTGCCGTCGTCACTGGATTCACATTGGCCTCGACGGCGGGCCGCGCCCTGGCCGCAGGAATCGTCCTGTATCTCCTGTACACCGTCTCCATTGGCGGCGATTTCATGGCGGGACGGTTTCTGGCGGTTCCGGTGTACGCCGCCGTCCTCCTGCTCAGCCGATTCGGCGCCGCGCGTCCGGCTGTGTGGGCGACGGTCTCGATGGTGTTCCTCGCCGTCGGTGCGACGTCGAGCCAGATGCCGCTCTTCAGCAACAGCAAGTTCGGCGACGACGACCCGCGGCGGACCGGCATCATCGACGAGCGCGGCGTCTACTTCGAACGGCTGTCGCTCACCCGGGCGACGCGATCGACCTTCCTCAGTCCGGACTGGCCGACGTCGGTCAGAGCGGGACGGTGGAACGTGCAGCAGACGTGCGGGCTGCTCGGCGCCGGCGGCCTCGGTGGGCCCGGCGTGCACCTGCTCGACGACTGCGCCCTCGCCGATCCGCTGCTCGCGCGGCTTCCGGCGGCGTTCAACAGGAACTGGCGCACCGGTCACTATCGCCGAATCGTCCCCGAGGGCTACGAAGAGAGCCTCGCGACCGACACGAACCTGATCAAGGACCCTGGGTTGCGTCTGTTCTATGACGACCTGCGGCTCATCACGAGATCGCCGGACCTGATGTCGCGGGCGCGGTGGCGCGCGATCGTCCGGATGAACCTGGGACGGGATGACCAATTGATCAATGTCGCCTACTATCGCCACCACGGCTCGCTCGTGCGTCTCGACGAGCTGTCGGGCGTCCGCGCAGACGGCACGCCGTGGAATGCACCAGGCACGAGGACGCTGGGCCTTCCGCTGGCCGTTCAAATCGAGGATCGGCCGGGACGCCAGTATCTCGACATCAGCCTGGATGCCGATGACGGGTATCGGCTCACGTTCCTTCAACGGGACACGATCGTCGGTGAGATCGATCTGGGTCCCGTCCCGGAATACCGGCGCAAGCCCGGGCTGGCCAGTTTCCTGGTGGAGGTGCCGCCGCGTCCAGCCGGGAAGGGGTTCGACACGATCATCATCTCGTCTCGAGCGGCGAGCGAGCACGCGTCGGTCGGTCATCTGATCGTGGACGGGTTCCCTCCGACCGACGCGGAGCTGAAACGCCGCGTCGCGATCCACAACGGCGTGACGTCGAGGTGACGGGACACGCGCCGCTCTCCAATAATTTCGTTGCCGGGGGCCATGCAACCAGATAACGTGGCTCGTCGACTCTTCACGTTACTCGGAGGATCAGAAAAATGAAATGTGTCCGGTCTGCAATCTTCGCCTTGTTACTTTCCGCTTGTATTCCAGCGTCATTGTTCGCCCTTCCTATCGGGATTGACACGTTTTCAGACGGCACCACTCAGGGGTGGGGTGTCGGGGACCCCGGCCATCCAGCTCCGCCGGCGAACGTCGCCACGGGTGGTCCCGGCGGCGCCGGCGACGCCTATCTCAGCCTCACGTCCTTCGGCGGCGTCGGCCCTGGCAGCCGGCTGTCCGTTCTGAACTTCTCGCAGTGGACCGGTGACTACCTCTCTGCCGGGCTGACGACGATTCAGATGGACGTCAACAATTTCGGGCAAACCGATCTGTACCTGAGATTGCTCCTCGTCAACTTCCCGGACAATCCGGGTCCTCCGACCGACGTGGCCTGGACGCTGATTCCCGTCATTGTCGCCGCGGGCAGCGGCTGGCAGACCGTGCAGTTCAATCTGTCGAGCCTGTTCGCGCCGATCGGAACGATTGCCGGCGCGCTGTCCGGTGTCAGCGAGCTGCGTCTGTTCCACTCGGTGGCGCCGGTCTTCGGCGGCCCCGGCATGGGCGCGCAACCGATCGCCGCGCAGCTCGGCGTGGACAACATCCAGGCCGTGCCGGAACCCGCGACGCTGCTCCTGTTCGGAACGGGCGTCGCCGCGCTCGCGCGATCCCGGCGATCGGGTCTGCGGCGGCGGGGGTAACGCCGCTCGACCTGGACCCTCGCGATCCATGACGCTGCCGGCACTGGCCGCCATCGCTCTGACGATCGTCCTTGCGGTCTGGGTGTGGGTGCTCCATCAGCGGCTCCAGGGGCAGCGTGCGCTGCCGCTGGAGCCGATCCACAGTGATCTCCCGGCCAGTGCGCTCGCGCAAGCCGAGGCGAAGTTCGCGACGGCGTTTCACTTCAGCCCGTGCGCGATGACCATCACCCGTCTGTCGGATGGACAGTTCGTCGACGTCAACGACAGCTTCGAACGGCAGACGGGATACAGCCGGGCCGAGGTCGTCGGCCACACCATCGAAGAATTCGGGATGTGGATCGATCCGTCCGATCGGGAGGCCATCGGCGCCGCGCTGGCCCTGGGACGGCGCGTCGGCCGCCATGAGCTGCGGTTCCGTACGAAGGCCGGTCTCGTCGCGACGGCGCTGTACTCCGCCGACCTCATCACGATGGGCGACGTCCCGTGCGTGCTGGCGATCGCCGAGGACATCACGGTGCGCCGCGAAGTGGAGGCGACGCAACGCGCGATCCTCAAGGCGCTTCCCGACTGGGTGTTCCTGCTCGACAACGACGGCGTCTTTCTCGACTTCCACGCGCGCGATCGGCGCCATCTTCTGGCGCCGCCGGAAGTCTTTCTCGGCCGCAACGTCCGGGAGGTGCTGCCGCCCGACCTCGCCGACGGGCTCATCGGCTGCTTCGAACAGGCGCGCCGCTCCGGCGACCCGGCGGTCTACGAGTACTCGGTCGGCATCGACGGCGAGCCGCGCTTCTACGAAGCGCGCGTCGTGCAGAGCGACAGCGACAAGCTCCTGAGCGTCGTCCGCGACATCACCGAGCGCAAACGCGCGGAGCTCGAAGCCGTCGCGCTCCGCGATGAGCTGGCCCACCTGGGCCGCGTCACGTCACTCGAAGCGCTGACCGGCACGCTGGCCCACGAGATCAACCAGCCCCTGACCGCCCTCATCGCCAACGCCGATACGGGCCTGCGGATCATCGGCCAGCGGTCGCCGGATCTCGCGGAGCTCGGACGGACGCTGAACGACATCATCGCGGAAGGTCAGCGCGCGGGCCACGTACTCAAACGCGTGCGATCGCTGCTGAAGAAGGAGTCCGCCCGGTACGAAGGCGTGGACCTCAACCAGACGATCCGGGAGGTCGTGCGACTCGTGCAGGGCACGGCGGTGGGCCGCCGGATTCAGCTCGACGTCGATCTCGCGCCGGCCGGCCGCCTCGTGCTGGGCGATCGCGTTCAGCTCCAGCAGGTCGTGCTCAACCTGCTGCTGAACGCCTTCGACGCCGTCGAGGACGGCGATCCCGACGCGCGCCGCGTGACATTGCGGACGTCGGCTTCCGACGATCGGGCCGTCATCGCGGTCATCGACCGGGGCGCGGGACTGGCTGACGCCGACCTGTCCAGAATGTTCGAGCCGTTCTACACGACGAAGCGCGACGGGATGGGCCTCGGGCTCTCGATCTGCCAGGCCATCGTCGGCGCGCATGGCGGCGCGCTTCGAGCCGAACGGAACCCCGATCGCGGCATGACCGTCCTCGCGAGTTTCCCTGCGATGTCACCCGACGATCTGGTCGGCGCGTTGAGGGTGCAGGGCATTTCTTAGTGGCGCGGGGCCCCACCCCCGCGCCTCGGGCTGCAGCCCGCGCTCCGCGGCGGCGGGCTTTTCTTAGTGGCGCGGGGCCCCACCCCCGCGCCTCGGGCTGCAGCCCGCGCTCCGCGGCGGCGGGCTTTTCTTAGTGGCGCGGGGCCCCACCCCCGCGCCTCGGGCTGCAGCCCGCGCTCCGCGGCGGCGGGCTTTTCTTAGTGGCGCGGGGCCCCACCCCCGCGCCTCGGGCTGCAGCCCGCGCTCCGCGGCGGCGGGCTGCAGGTGTCAACCATTACTTCAGCCGTAGGGCCTGCTGCACCCACTCGCGCGCGAGCGGCTGCAGGTCCGCGTAGGCGGCCCACACCGATCGCGCCCAGCGATCGACGCCGCTCATGAGCGTCACCGGTTCGGTCCGGCCACGCAGGCTGGCAGCGGTGACGGCGCCGCGTTCTTTCGGGATGCCGGGCGGAGGCGGGTACGGGACGTCCTTCCACGACTGGCGCTCGATGAGCTGCTGAAGCGCGCGGTAGCCGGACGGGCTGCCGCCGTGATCGAGCGCCCAGCAGAGACCGCCGAGATGCACGACGAGCCCCTTGTAGCGGCCGCAGAAATCTTCTTCGTGCTGCACGGAGTACGTGTCGTGCATGAGCATCCACGTCTTCATGCTGTCGGTCCAGGCGAGCTCGCGCACCCGCAGCGCGGCGTCGTTGAACAGATCCTGACACGCCGCGCGCCCGGCGGAGTGTCCGCAGCCTGGACAGGGATCGATCAGCGGCATTGCTCGAGGACGGCATCCACCTCGTCGCGCGAGCCGACGACCACGCTCGTGCGCTGGTGAATGCTGGTCGGCTCGACCTCCAGGATGCGCTGGATGCCGCCGGTCGTCACCGCCATCGCCTTGCCGCCCGCCTGCTCGACGACCATCGCAAGCGGATTCGCTTCGTACATCAGGCGAAGCTTGCCGTCCGGGTTTTTCTTCGTCGGGGGATACAGGAACACGCCGCCCTTGAGCAGCGTCCGATGGACGTCGGCGACCATCGATCCGATGTAGCGGCTCGAGTAACCCTGCTCGTGAGCCCAGTCGAGATACCGGTTGATCCCGTCCGGAAAGGTCCGGCGGTTCGCTTCATTGATTGAATAGATCCTGCCGGCCGGTGGAATGACGAGCTTGCTCTGCACGAGCACGAAGGATCCAATCGATCGGATCGAGCACGAACAGATCGACGCCGTTGCCGGTCGTGAGCACGAAGACGGTGGACGAGCCGTAGAGGATGTAGCCGGCCGCCACTTGCCGCGTTCCGGGCTGGCACAGCGTCTCGACAGCGTCGGGCACGCCGGGATCGTTCTTCAGGATCGAGAAGATGGTGCCGACACCGACCGAGACGTCGAGATTCGACGAGCCGTCCAGTGGATCGAAGATGACGCAGTACTTTCCGCCCTCGACCCCGCGCCGGAGGATCGTGGGCTCGTCGTGTTCTTCCGACGCGACGACCGCGAGGCTCGGCCGGTTGCCGAGGCAGGTCATCAGGATGTCGTTGGCAATGACGTCCAACTTCTGCTGCGCCTCGCCATGGACGTTGCTGTGACCGTGGTCGCCCAGCACGTCCTCGAGCCGCGCGATGCGGACCTTGTAGGCAATCGCCTTCGCCGCAAGCGAGAGCGCCGACAGGATCCACGTGAAATCTCCCGTGGACCCGGGATACCGGGCCTCTTCCTGAAGGATGTGCGACTGGAGCGATGTGATGTTCTGCCGGGCAGCCGGAGTCATTGCTGGGTAAGTATCACAGCATTAGCCACGGCTCACCACGAAGTGAGAGCTCTTGCCTAAAGAAGCTTCGTGCTCTTCGTGTTCTTCGTGGTGAGATCCGTTCTCGGCAGCAGACTGACGGCAATCGCACCGATTGTGGCGAGTGTGACCAGCACGAGGAAGCCGCCGGCGTACGAGCCGCTCCCGTCGCGAAGCGAGGCGACGAGCATGGGCACGGTCGCTTCGGCGACGCTGTCTGCCGTCAGCACCACCCCCATGACGCGTCCCATGACCGCGAGGCCGTAGAGCTCGGCGGCCATGAGCGGGATGATCATGTAGTCGCCGCCGAGTCCGACGCCGAAGACGAAGGCGGCGACGCGGAGCGAGCCGGCGCCTGTCGAGTAGAACAACGGCGGAATCGACGCCGCGACGATCGCGTAGATCAGGATCATCACGTACTTCTTCGGCCAGCGATCCGCCAGCCACCCCATGAGCAGCCGGCCGACGATGCTGCCGCCCAGCACGAGGGACAGGATCCCGTCGATTTCTCCCTGCGGAAGCTGCCGATCGAGGCGCAGGTACAACGCGAGGTTCTGGATGGTGCCGCCGACGGCGCCGATCGACGCCATGCTGCCGACGAGCAGAAAGTAGAACGCCGGCCGCTTGAGGATGCCGCCGAGCGCCAGCGCCGGCGTTCCGGCGGCGGCCGCGGCCGGCGCCGTCGGCTCGCGCACGAAAAACGCCGCCGGCAGCGCAATCAGAATCATCAGGACGCCGAGCACCTGCAGCGCGCCGCGCCAGCCGAACGACTGCGTCAGCCAGTACGCGAGGAGCGGCACGAGCGCGCCGCCGATGCCGATGCCCAGGTACGCGATCCCCATCGCGCGGCCGCGCGCCTTGTCGAACCAGCGCGACAGCATCACCTGGTTCGGCAGCGGGCCGCCGCACACGTAGCCGAGCGCGTTGAACCCGTAGAACAGATAGAACGCGAACAGTCCGGTGACCGTGGACAGCCCGATGAGCGCGCCGCCGGCCATGAGGATGCCGGCGATCATCAGGCGCCGCGGACCAAACCGATCCACGAGCCGGCCCGCGATGACGCCGAACAGCAGCGCGACCACGATCTTGCTGTAGGCGTTGCCGGACGTCACCTGCTGGCGCGTCCAGCCGAGCTCTTCGACGAAGAACGGATAGAAGCGCGGCAGGCCGTACAGCGCGAAGCCGACGATCGCGAAGAGGGCGAGAAATGCCGTGACGAGAGCGAGGAGTTGACCGCGCGACCGGGCCGGATCCGCCTGCGGCGTCACGACTGCGCCGGCGCCTTCAGATCGCGTAACCGGACCGCGTCAGGATGCGCGACGTAGAACGGGTCGAGCGGATAGCAGCCGGAGACGAGGCCGTTGCGCGGTCCGGTCGTGCAGTCGCTGAACGTCCGGCACACTGATTTGCGACGCAGGGGCCGGCCGGCGAGCACGTCGGCCGCCAGCTCCGGGTACGACAGCACCATCCGGCCGAGGCCGACGAAGTCCGCGCGTCCGCTGCGCACCACGGACTGCGCCACGTGCGGCAGCCATTCCTGCAGATAGCTGTACCCGGTGCCGACGATGATCATGTCGGAGGCGGCGCACTTGAGCCGCGCGGCGGCGGCGATGTGCCGGGCGACGCCACGCAGCGGATCTTCGGGCGGCTCGTATCCGTCGCTCGGCGGAAACAGCGCCGGGCGCTGCACGTGCGGACAGTAGTAGGGACTGCCCCCCGTGACGCACAACCACCGGACGCCCAGCTGCCGCAGGACGCCGATGAACTCGCGGCTGTCGGCCAGCGTGCCGTCGAGATCGTCGTCATCGAGCAGGCCGAAGGCGTAGTCGTAGTCGTCGGGCGGCGCCTGCGGCACGCCGACGCGGTTCGGTCCGGGCACGTGCGGCACGGTGTCGAACGCCGAGAGCCGCACGCCGATGCCGAGCCCCGGCGACGTCGCACGAATGCCCGCGACGATGTTGCGGAGAAACCGCGTGCGGTTCTCGAGCGAGCCGCCGTACCGGCCCGGCCGCGATCGCGCGCTCAGCAGCTCGTGACCCAGGTAGCCGTGACAGTGCTTGATGTCCACGAACTGGAACCCGAGACGCTGTGCCACCCCGGCGGCGGCGACGAAGTCGTCGACCAGTCGATCGAGATCCTGGTCGGTGATGACGCGGATCCCGCGCGGAAAGCGCCCGTCGAGCCACGGATGCGCGTACGCGACGATCGGGTCGGGCGCGTCCTGTGCGCGCCATTTCGCAAAGCGCCCGGAATGGGTGAGCTGCAGGCCGACGTAGAGGTCGTCCGCCGCGCCGGCGCCGAAATGTTCTTCGTGCGATCGGACGAGCTCGTCGCGCAGCGCGCCGATCTCGACTTCCGTCGCCGGCGTCAGCATCAACTGGTTCGGGTTGGCGCGGCCCTCCGGCCTGACCGCGACCGCTTCCCCGCCCCAGATGAGCTTCGCGCCGCTCGAGCCGAATCGCTGCCAGCGGCGCCGCGTGAGATCGCTCGGACGGCCGTCGGTCGTGCCGTCCCATCCCTCCATCGGCAGAATCGCGAACCGGTTGCCGACGCGCACGCCATCCGCCTCGAACGGCGCGCCGAGCGGCGACGTCCCCGCCGGCGCGAGGTCGCGATCGAATTCCAGTTCGATCCCCGACGCGCGAAGATGCCGCTCGAAGGCGTCCGCCGTCTTCAGCGCGGCGATCCGGGTGTAGCGATCACTCACCGGCCGCTCCCGGCGTCGACAGGTACGCCGAATACGACGCGAGCGCGCCCTGGTTGTGTTTTCTCACGGTCAGCTCCAGGCCCGCGAGGTCGCGCGTCGTGATCTGCGCCAGGATCTGATGATGCTCGGCCTGCGCCTGCTCGATGCGTCGCGCCAGGACGCCGCGGAAGTAATGGCGTCGCAGTCGATCCCAGTGATCGAGCGCGCGCCGAAGCATGTCCTCGAGAAGCGGCATGGCGGCGATGCGGCCGATCGCCAGGTGAAACGTCGTGTTGAGATCCGCCCACTGCGCCGGCCGGTCGCCGGAAATCGCGCGATCCATGGCGCCGACGAGCATCGTCAGCTCCTCGATCTCCGGCGGCGTGCCACGGCTCGCCGCTTCCCGAGTCGAGACGACCTCGAGCCCTTCGAGGATCGCGAAGACTTCATGCGACCGACGCCTGCGAGATCGGCGCGACGGTCGCGCCGACGTGCGCGACGCTGACCACGAGGCCCTCCGACTGGAGCAGCCGCAGCGCCTCCCGGACCGGAATGATGCTGACGTGGAACCGGCGCGCCAGATCGTCGATGACGAGCCGCTCCCCCGGCAGAAGCTCGCAGCGGATGATGGCGTCGCGCAGCAGGCCGTAGACGAACTGCTGCTTCGTCAGGTGTTGCGACACGGTGGCGGTGGCTTTCATATCGTGAGACGCGCCCGTTGCTCGAGCGACTCGGTGGCGCGAATGCAGGCGCGCGCCGAGTGCATCGCCCGCTCCAAACCGCAGGCCAGCGGCTGCCCGGTCCGCACCGCCGCGGCAAATCGCTCGATCTCCAGCTTGGACGACGTGCGCCGCTCGAACCGTTGGGGCGCCGTCGTGGCCTGCCGCGGGTCCGTCGGGCGGTTGCCCGGCTGCGTCTCGGTGGACTCGAGCACGGGACCCGGCCCGGCCGGCGTGACTTCGACCGATGTGCGACCGGCCGTCCCGCCTTCCTCGAAGAGGAACGCCTCGGTCTCGGCCGACATGATCAACGTGCCCTTCGTCCCGAGGAACATCTCGTAGTAGTTGTCGAAGGCATTCGACTCGATGGACGAGAACACGGCGGTGCGGCCGCCAGGATAGTCGAACGTGCCGTACAGATGATCGTCGACCTCGCGGCCGTCCTTGAAGCGATACACGCCGCCCGAAGCATAGACTGCCTCGGGTGGGGCGCCGAAGACCCAGTTCGCGATGCTGAGCTGGTGGCTGCCGAGCTCCGCGAACAAGCCGCGCGAGTACTTCTTGTACAGCCGCCAGTTCAAGAGATGCTCAAAGCTGGGATAGCCCCAGGACGACGGATTGTAGTCCGGCGCCGGCGGTGTACCCTGACGTCGCCAGTTGCCGTTGCGGTGCCACGCCAGTCGCGCGTGATACACGTCGCCGAGCAGACCCTTCTGGATGATCCCTTCGTAAGCGGCCTGGTAGAGCGGACTGTAAAAACGCTGGTAGCCGATCTCGAGGACGCGCCGGTTTCGAGCCGCCGCGTCGCGCATCCGTTCGCAGCCGGGCACGTCCCACGCCATCATCTTCTCGCACAGCACGTGCTTGCCGGCGTCGAGACAGCCCACGGCGAGATCCGCGTGCATCCACAGCGGCGGCGCCATGACGACCGCTTCGAGATCTTCCTTTTCCAGCATCTGCTGCCACTGGGCGTAGTGACGCGCGGGCGGCAGCTTGTTCTTCTCGAGGATGGCGTCGGCCTGCGCGAGCTGCGCCGGGTTGATGTCGCAGAGCGCCCGGACTTCGACGAACGGCGGCGACGCCACGCCAAGGAGCGCGCGGCCCTGGCCGCCGGTGCCGATGAAGCCGACGCGCACCGGTCCGCCCTTGACCGGACCGCGGAAAAAGCTCGTGACGCCCAGCATGGCGAGCGCCGGCGTCCCGGCGAGCGCCTTCAGAAAGTTGCGGCGTCCCTGCTCCTGCTGGGCTGGCGTCAGATTCATGAGAGTTCTCCTGCCACCGGCGCGACCGCCGCTCGTCGGATGCGCAAGCGATCGAGCCCGGCGATTCGTCCCGTCCGGCACGTCATGACGACGAGCACCGCGGCGGCCTCGACGAGTGTCTTGTTGACGACAAGATACGCGCCCTCGGCCCGCGGCTCGGGAAGGCCCGACATCGGAATGGCCGCGGCGTAAAACGCCACGAGCAATCCGAGCGCACCCACGCAGGCGAGCTGGGTGAACACACCGAGTATCAGCATCAGGCCGATCGCGACGAGGGCGATTGGAATCGCCGCATCGATGGCTTGCAGCCACGACGAGTCGGCGAGGCTGCGAAATGCCGCCGCGAACGGGCCGGAGGCCGCTCGCAGGAATCCTGCCGACGACCAGGGCGGCAGCGGCGCACCGGCCGCGCTCCAGGCCGGCTGCACGAGCTTGAAGTAGCCTTCGTACAGGAAGTGCCAGCCGATGAGCGTCCGCAGCAGGACGAGGCTGGCCTGCGCCCATCCGCCGAAGCCGGCTCGCGTCATGCGTGTTCCAGGCGGACGCCGTCATGGCGTCCGAAAATCTGCGGCCGCCGTTGCGCATCGTCAGGAGTGACGAGCGCAAGGACATTGCGATGCCCCTCGCAGTAACGGCGGGCAAGATCCGTCCCGCCGACGAAGAACGCCGTCGCGAGCGCGTCGGCGCGCGCCGCGTCGTCTGTGATCACGCTTGCGCTCAGCACACCGACGGACGGCCACCCGGTGCGCGGGTCGATGATGTGTCCATACCGGCGCCCTTCGATGACGGCAAACTGCTCACCGGCGCCGCTCGTGCCGAGCGCGCCGTGGCGCAGCGTCAGGCGCGCAAGCGGACGGTCGGTGACTTGCGGCGACCGGACGTCCACCGGCCATTCGCCGCCGACGGCCAGCACGCTGCTGCTGCCGGCGGACAACAGCGCCTCGCGCACGCCCGACCGTCGCAACGCCGCGGCCATGACGTCGAGCGCGTAGCCTTTGCCAATCGCGCCGAAGTTGAGCTCGAGATCCGGCGTCCTGAAGTGAACCGTGCCCGCGGCCGGGTCGAGCCCGACCTTGTTCATGCCGACGGCAAAGAGCGCGGTCTCGCGCTCGGCCGGCGTCGGGACGCGACCCTCACGCTGCAGGAATCCCCAGCAGCGGCTGAGGGGCGTCGAGGTCACATCGAACGCGCCCTCGGTTTCGGAATGCAGCTCTTCGCACGTGCGAAGAAACGCAAACAGCTCGGCATCAACGGCGACCGGACGCTCGCCGGCGGTGCGATTCACACGCGAGATGTCGCTGGATTCCCGAAAGACGCTAAGCTGCGCTTCGACCTGCTCGACCGTCTCGAGGGCGGCGCGCGCGTCGTCGAGCAGTGCGGCGCAGCGATCCGGCAGGATGACTTCGAACCGGCAGGCCATCGCCTGGCGCGCCACGCGGATCCAGGCGTGGACGGGTTCCGGCGTGCGGGTCCACAGCCGGGACAACACGGCCCGCCGGCCAGGTTGAACGGCGTCTGCCGAGCGGCTCGAGAACGGACTGACGCTCACGATGTCAGCGAATCATATATGATTGGCGGCCTCTCGAACCATGCTGCAAATTGATCGCCCCCGGACGCCCCGAGACCTCGCGCCGGCGATTGCGAACCTGTTCGCGATCTCGGCAGGGAAAATCACTTCGATCGAGGCGGGCTGGCGAGCCGAAGACGGCGCGCCGGTCTTCACGTCCGGCGGCCGCTACGTCGCGCGCGGCTGGACCGAGTGGACCCAGGGGTTCCAGTTCGGCTCCGCCATCCTTCAGTTCGACGCGACCGGCGACCCGGAGTTTCTCGACCTCGGCCGGTCACGCACCGTCGAGCGGATGGCTCCGCACGTGAGCCACGTCGGCGTGCACGATCACGGGTTCAACAACGTCAGCACCTACGGCAACCTCTGGCGGCTCGCCCGGGAGGGACGCATCGAGGCCTCACCGTGGGAGATCAACTTCCATGAGCTCGCGCTCAAGGTGAGCGGCGCCGTCCAGGCGCGGCGCTGGACGAAGATCGCCGGGCGGCGGGTTCATCTATTCTTTCAACGGCGCGCATTCGCTCTTCGTGGACACGGTGCGATCGCTCCGCGCGCTTGCGCTGGCGCACACGCTCGGCCATCGGCTGTCAGAGGAGCAGGACGCGCAGATCAGCCTGCTCGAACGTCTGCTCCAGCACGCGAAGGCGACCGCGGACTACAGCGTCTACTACGGTCGCGGCCGCGATCGGTACGACGAACGCGGCCGGGTCGCGCACGAGAGCATGTTCAACGCGAGCAACGGCACGTATCGCGGCCCGAGCACACAGCAGGGCTATGCGCCGTTCAGCACCTGGACGCGGGGCCTCGCGTGGGCGATGCTCGGCTTTGCCGAGCAGCTCGAGTTCGTCGCGACGTTAGACGACGCGGCGCTCGAGCCGTTTGGCGGACGCCGCGCGATCGATCGCTGGATGCTCGATGCCGCGCGGGCGACGAATGACTTCTACATCGATCGCGCCGCGGCGGCTGATGGCGTTCCGTACTGGGACACCGGCGCCCCGGGCCTCGGGGCGCTCGGCGACTGGCACAGCCGTCCGGCCGATCCGTTCAACGACCACGAGCCGGTCGACAGCTCGGCGGCGGCGATTGGCGCGCAGGGTCTCCTGCGACTCGGACGCGTGCTCGATCGGCGTGGCGAGGACGGATCGAGGTACACGCAGGCCGGCCTGCGCGTGCTCCAGACGCTGATCGATCCCGCCGGCCCGTACCTCAGCCAGGATCCGGCGCATCAGGGGCTCCTGCTTCACGCGATCTACCATCGCCCGAACGGCTGGGACACGGTGCCGCCCGGCAGCAGGATCCCGCGCGGTGAGTCGTGCCAGTGGGGCGACTACCATCTGCGCGAGGCCGCGCTCTACGTACAGCGACTCGCGCAGGAGAGGCCGTACCTGTCGTTCTTCGGGGGCGCCACGTCATGAGACCCGTCGCCCTCGTCACCGGCGGCACGCGCGGGATTGGGCTGGGTATTGCGCGGGTGCTGGCCGAGGAGGGGTGGGATCTGGCCCTCTGCGGACAGCGATCCGAGGCCGACGTGGCCGACGTGATCCGGTCGCTCGCGGAGTCTGGCGGGAGCGTCGCCTACTGGCGCGCTGACGTGGGCGTGGCCGCGGACCGCGGCGCGCTCCTCGATCAGGTGAGGACGCGGTACGGCGATCTGCACGCGCTCGTCAACAACGCCGGCCGGGCGCCCCGCGTGCGGGCGGATCTGCTCGAGGCCGGTGAAGCGAGCTTCGAAGAGCTGGTGCGGACCAACCTGCAGGGTCCGTACTTTCTGACACAGGCGGTCGCACGGCTCATGATCGATCGCCGTCGGGAAGAGGTTGGGGACGTCGCCATGCGGCACCGGGCGATCGTCTTCATCACGTCCGTGTCGGCCGAGCTGGCTTCTCCCAATCGAGGCGAGTACTGCGTGAGCAAAGCCGGCCTGGCGATGGCCGTCAAGCTGTTTGCCACGCGACTCGCCGAGTACGAGATCCCCGTGTACGAGGTACGCCCAGGCATCATCGCGACGGACATGACGGCTGGCGTCCGTGAGGTCTACGATCGGCGGATCGCGGAAGGCCTGGTACCGCAGAAGCGCTGGGGCACGCCTGCTGACGTCGGCCGCGTCGTCGCCGCGTTAGTGCGCGGCGATCTGCCGTATGCGACCGGGGCGGTCCTCACGGTCGACGGAGGTCTGACGGTCCCCCGGCTGTGAATCTCAGAATTTGTTTTGCTTATGGCGCTGATCATATATGATATAGCGCTTCACGAGACCGTTACGTGGAGGGTCAGGCTCTTTGGAGGGATCCAATGGCTGAAAGCCGGCAACCGCATCGACAGCGCTTCTGCATTCCGGGTCGATCGGGGTGCTTCGTCTTTGTTCTCGCACTCGCGCTCCTGGCCGCCGCGCCCACCGCGTTCGGTCAGGACGCCCGAGGATCCATCACCGGCCGCGTCGTCGACACTTCGGGTGGCGTGCTCCCGGGCGTCGCCGTGGCCGTGCTCAACACGGGCACCAATGCCACGACCAGCGTCGTCACGAACGAAGCCGGCGTCTACACCGCCGTGTATCTCCTCCCGGGCACCTACAGCGTCACCGCGACGCTGAGCGCCTTCAAGACCGTCAAGCACGAGAACATCACCGTCCGCGTCGGCGATCGCATCGTGATCGACGTCACGATGCAGCCCGGCGGCATCGAAGAGCAGGTGTCGGTCACCGCGCGCACGGTCGCTCGAAACGGGCACGGCGACGATGAATCAGGTCATCGACGCGAAGCTCATCTCCGAGATTCCGCTCGGCGACGGCACGGCGTACGGCCTGACCCGCCTCATTCCGGGTGCGACGTTCGAGCGTTCGTACGCGCTCCAGCGCCCGATGGACAACGACAACCTGCGCGGCATGACGGTCACGGGGACCATCAGCAGCGAGTTCTCGATCGACGGATCGAGCAACGTCGTCTCGCAGGCGCGCGCCGGGATTCAGCCGCCGGCCGAAGCGATCCAGGAATTCAAGGTCGACACCGCCGCCTACGACGCGCAGATCGGCCACACCGGCGCCGGCAGCGTCAATCTCGCGCTCAAGAGCGGGACCAACCGCTGGCAGTTGTCTGGCTCCTTCTACAACCGTGACGAATCGCGGTCCGAGGATCTCTTCGCGTCCATTCGCAACGACACGGGCAAGACCATCCGCGACTACAACCGGTTCGGCGCCACCGGGTCGGGACCGATCTTCAAGAACAAGACGTTCTTCATGGCGTCGTTCGAGAAGCTGCAGGACGACACCGAAGAGTCGCTGACGACGTCGGTGCCGACGGCGAAGATGCGGAGCGGAGATTTCTCGGAACTGCTCGGCGCCGGGGTGCAGATTTACAACCCGTTCACGGCTCAGAATGTCGGCGGGGTCATCACACGCCAGCCGTTCGGCGGCAACATCATTCCGCCCGGGATGTTGAATCCCATCGCGCTGAACGTCCTCAGCTACTACCCCATGCCGAACGTCGCGGGCAACGCGGACCTCTCGAACAACTACTTCGTCGATCAGCCGTGGACGTACGCCTACAACTTCGGCATGGTGCGCGTCGATCACCAGTGGTCGGGCAACCACCGGACGTACGGACGATGGCTGCGCAATTTCCGGCGTGAAGAGCGGTTCAACTTCGCGGGCCTCCAGAACGGCGTCAATATCACCCAGGGCGGCACCGATCGGTTCAACCTGAACTTCGCGTTCGGCCACACGGCGGTGATTTCGCCGTCGATGATCCTCGACGTCAAGGGCAGCTGGCTGCGTTTCAACGACGACCTCAAGCCGCACGAGGTGATCGACCCGGCGATTCTCGGGTTCCCCGCTTCGACGCTGTCGCTGTTCGGCGGGTACCAGCACATCCCGCGGTTCACGCTGGAGGGCGCCGCCGCCGCCGGCGGCACCGTCGCCACGCTCGGCGCGCAGCAGAGCGGATTCAACACCGGCCGGACGCAGCCGTTCTACAACGTGCAGTTCGCGCCGACGCTGACCTGGACGAAGGGCCAGCACACGCTCCGGATGGGCTACGACTGGCGTCAGCTTCGCCAGGTCGAGGTCAACCAGGGCTGGCGCGGCGGCGCGTTCGGGTTCGACTCGGCGTTCACCCGCCAGGCGAGCAACTCGACCGCCCGGTACGGGCAGGGGATCGCGGCGTTCCTGCTGGGACTTCCCACGCAAGGCTCGTTCATCGAGCTCCGGCCCGAGCAGGACTTCTCGGTCATCAGCCATGGGCTCTTCGTGCACGACGACTGGCGCGTGTCGGATCGACTGACGCTCAACGTCGGCGTCCGCTACGACCTCGAAATGGGGATGACCGAGGCCGAGCAGCGCGCGGTGCGCGCGTTCGATTTCGAGTCCACGAGTCCGATTCAGGCGCAGGCGAGGGCGGCATTCGCCGCCAACCCGCCGGCGGGCGTGCCGATTTCGGCGGCAGACTTCGCGAGCCGCCTCATCGGCGGTTACGAGTACCTGTCAGACGAGAACACGCGGATGTGGACGGCCGACAAGAACAACTTCCAGCCGCGACTGGGATTCACCTACAAGCTCAACGACCTCTCGGTCCTCCGCGGCGGCATCGGGCTCTTCGCCGCGCCGTACCAGGTCGCGGGCGTGCCCGGTCTCTCGAGCCCGATCAATCAGTTCGGCTACTCGCGGAACACGGTGTTCCCGGTCACGAGCGACAGCGGTGTGACGTTCCAGGCGAATCTCACCAATCCCGTGCCGAGTGGCGTGCTGCTCCAGCCGGTGGGATCGAGCCTCGGCCTGTCCGCCAACCTGGGCGGCAGCCCGGGCACCGTCTTCCTCGACGAGCGCAGCAACCCCCAGTACTGGCGGTACAGCTTCGGCATCGAGCGGCAGTTGCCGCACGAGCTGCTGGTCGAAGTGTCCTACATCGGTCAGAAGGGCCAGAACCTGCCGATCGTGCGCCAGCAGAACTTCGTGCCGGAGCAGTTCCGCACGCAGAGCGTGGTGCGCGATGTGGCGGCAGAAACGTTCCTCACGGCGACCGTGGCCAACCCGTTCCAGGGACTGTTCCCCGACAATTCCGGGGTGAACGGCGCCACCATCGCCCGCCGCCGGCTCCTGCTCGCGTATCCGCACTTCGACACGCTCAATATTGAGACCTACACGGGCAGCAACACGTATCACGGCCTGATCTTCCGCGTCGACAAGCGGTTCCGGAGCGGGTTCATGCTGATGAGCTGGTACACCTGGTCGCACATGCGCGAGAAGGCGGCGCCGCTCAACGGCTACCAGGAGCTCGAGGATCGCGTCGCCACGGTCGATCGGCCGCATCGCGTCACGCTCGCGACGGTGTACGAGCTGCCGTTCGGCGAGGGCAAGCGCTGGGGCAGCGGCTGGAATCCGGTCCTGGACGGCGTGCTCGGTGGATGGCAGTTCACGGCGAAGTACGAGGCGCAGTCCGGCCAGCCGCTCACGATGGGCAACCTGTACTTCGATCCGGGCTGCGGCGATCCGAACGATCGGCTGAAGACCGATTGGGGTACAGACTCGTCCGGCAAGATCGGCGGCGTCGACAAGACGGTCTTCGACACGACCTGCTTCTACACGCTGAACGGCAACCAGTTCCGCAATGCCGCCGGTCAGCCCGTGACGTTCGGCGCGACCGAAATCAGCCTGGGCGCCGCGAATGTCCGCACGTTCCCATCCACGCTGTCGAACGTCCGGTTCATGAAGCACCACATCCTCGACATCGGGATCAGCAAGAACTTCATGCTGGGTCCGCGCGCGCGGATGCAGGTCCGGATCGAGGCGCTGAACGCGACGAACTACACGCTGTTCGGCGCAGGCAACGTGAACCTGAATCCAGCACAGGCGGCCTTCGGCACCGTGACGAATCTCGACACGAGCACGGTCATGAAGCCGAGGGACGTGCAGTTGGGGGTCAGGTTCTGGTTCTAAACAGCATGGGGCATTTGCGACTTGGGATTAACGATTGACGACTTAGAGCTTGGAAATGCTGACCGCTCTAAATCGAAAGCCGAAAATCCCCAAGTCGTAAATGCCCGTATTCCTATCGTGTTTCAACCGCCGACACAATGAATCGCTTCGGCGCCCGTCCGATGAAGGTGAACGGATAGCACGTCATCAACGTCAACTGACGGTCGGGCGTGTGGGCGAGCACCCAGACGTCGGACGGATCGACGATGAGCGTCTCGCGCACGGTGTAGTGGTACGTGCCGTGGGGCGTCGTCAATTGCATCTCGTCGCCGATCCGGATGTGCTCGAGCGCACGGAAGTGCGTGGTTCGATGGCCGGCAAAGCCGCTGTTGCCTGCGTGCCACGGCAGGGGCGTGTCCGGCAGATGGCCGATCGCGATCGACAGCGTCGATTCCTCCTCGCCTTCCGCGACGGCTTCTGAAAGACCGAGCCGGGGGATGGCGAGCACGCCGAGCGGAGATCCCGCCGGCAGCGTGACGGGCGCGCCGGTCGCCGGCGTCGTGGCCGTCGCCGCCATCCGCTCCATCGCCTGAAGTTGATCGCGGCGAAAGAGCGTCGCCTGCGCCGAGACGAGCGCGACCCAGCCGAGACAGAGAAGGCCGACGGCCGCCAGGGCTCGCGAGAGCCACTCTACCGGTCGCACCTGTTCACGGAGCATGGCGGACCTGTGCGGTTTGCGGCGCCGCCGCGAGGTACCCGGTACGGGTCCTCACGTCGAGGCGCTGCCCGCGTGGCGATTTCGCCGTGACCTGGAGCCTGCGGAACGAGCCGTCAGGCGGTCGGCCGGGGACGTAACCCAGGGTATAGGCGTGATGAACGTCTTTCGCGATGTGCCGCAGCACGTCAGTGGTCTCAGTCGCGCCGCGCGGTCTGAACGACCTCCCGCCCGTCGACTGGGCGAGCTCTTTCAAGAGCCGGGGATTTCCGTCGCGGGCCACCGGATCGAAGAGCGTGACGGTGTAGATCGTCACGTTCGACGCCTGCGTCCTCGCGATGACGTCTGCCGACGTTGCGCTGCTGGCGTTGTCACCGCCGTCGCTCGCGATGATGAGCACCTTGCGCCGGTGCGTGCCTTTCGCGCCGTACTCGAGCCCGGCCACGATGGCGTCGAACAACGCCGTCCGCCCGCGCGCAGTCATCGCCGCGTCGAGCGCCGTGCGCATCACGGCCGGATCGTTCGTGAATGGCATGGCCGCGGGGAGCACCCGCCGGACGACTTCCGTGAAGGTCAGCGCGAAGACCTCATCGCCCGGGCGGCTCGCGTCGACGTAGGCCGCGCCGGCGGCGACGGCGACATCGCGGAGCATCATCATGCTGGTGCTGTTGTCGATGAGCAACCCGGCCGTCACCGGCACGTCGTCAGCAGCAAAGAGGCTGAGCTGCTGCGGCCGGCCGTCTTCCTGAACGGCAAAGGCCTCCCGGGCGAGGCCGGTCACGTACTCGCCCCGGCTGTCGGTCACCGCCAGATGCAGCACGACCAGATTGGCCGTGCCGGTGAACCGGGCGCCGCTTTCCTGTGCGCGGACACCCGCGCACAGGAAGAGCAGCGCCACGATTCCAGATCGCATCAGCACGGAACCTCACGAAGCGGCGTCACACTCCACGGTGATAGTCGGTGGTGGAGGCGGGCGCCGCCGGTTTCGGCGTCATGTTCGAGCGCGAGCGGCCGTTCCGGCGGCGCATCGCGTAGCCGGCCACGAGCGCGATCGATCCGATGACGCCGATGAGCGGCAGCAGGCCGAACGTCTCCGGCAGACGGGTACGCGCCGGATTCGTCGCTGGATCGGTTGCCGGTGCCGTTGCCGGCGCCGGAGTCGTCGGCCGAGGCGCCGGCTGCGTGACCTCGCCACGCTGCGACCGGCCGCTCATCGTCGACGCGGCCGGACGCGTCGAGTCGCTGACCGGCGTTTCGCCCGAAGGCGTCACGCGAACGAGATCAGCCGTCTTCATGTCGTCGACGCTCGCATTCTCCTTCGTCGTCGACAGGACCGGCTGCTTCGCGGTTCTCGCGAGGATCATCGCCTGTTCCTTCGGGTAGACGAATTCCCAGCCGGTCTTCATGCCTGGATACCACCACGTGGCGATCGCCGCGGGCGCGTTGGCGGCCGTCTCGAGGAATCTCACTTCAGCCTCGTCGGACGGATCGGTTCGCTCGGCCGGAATGGTGAGCAGCATCGCGTAGAGCTTCGTGCCGTCCGCGTCGAAGACCTGCACGACCGACCTCGTTGTCGGTGAATCCAGAATGCGGAACAGATACTTGCCCGCCGGAAGCGTTACTTTCGGAATGGCCACCGGTTGACTGAACGTGAAGTAGGTGGCTCGATCCGAGCGAGTTTGCGCATCGGCAACACCGGCGCTCACGACGAGCATGGCGGCGGCGCAAGCCGAGAGCAGAAGTTTGCGAAGCATGAGCATCTCCTTGTCCTGAGGCGCCCATCGATCCACACGATGGGCATCCTGCGACCTCGATGCGCACGTCCGAGGGAGCACATGTGGCTCCCGCGCCGCACCTGCAGCCGCAACACACTGTTTAGGAGCAAGAAAAATGCCGTACTTAATTGCCAATGGTTTCTGCAACAAATGCGACGTTCATGCGCAGGATCTCGACGAGGAGATCGAAGTCGATTCGCTCGAGCTTGTCGGCGCCGGTGTGGACGGTGTCGTTCGTGCTGTCCGCGCCCTCGATCGTGAGCACGGCCGGCACGGCGGCATTGATGAACGGCACGTGATCGCTCGCAAAGGGATTGAGCGAGGTCTCGACGTTCAGCTGCGTGTAGGTCTCCGCGGCGTCGCTCAGCCGATCGATGATCGCCTGCGACAACTGGGCGCCTTCGAGCAGCACGGTGGGCGACGCGTTGTTGAGCGACCCGACCATGTCCATGTTGACGACCGCGTCGATCCGGTTCCGTTCCTTCTGCGAGAGCGTCGCGACGTAGCGCTTGCTGCCGAAGAGGCCCTGCTCTTCTCCGCCAAACAGGATGAAGCGCAGGTCGTGCACGCCCTGGTGGTCCTTGAACGCGCGCGCCATCTCCAGGACGCCGGCGCTGCCGCTGGCGTTGTCGTCGGCGCCAGGCGCCGGGGCCGCCGGGCCGCCCTGCAGGTTGATCGAGTCGAGGTGCGCGGTGACGATCACGACCTTGCGATTGCCCGTGCCGCCCCCGGGCCGGTCGGCAATGACGTTCCGGCTCGTGCTGCCGGCGACGTCGACGCTCTGCAGGCGCGTCTTGTAGCTCATCAGCTTCAGCTGCTTGCGCGCCCACGTCGCCGCGCTCGAGAACCCGGCACTCGTCGAATGGCGCGTCGGAAACGAGACGAACTTCTTCAAGCTGGTCTCGACCGACGCCTTGGCCGGGATGTTCACGAGGTTCTGGATGAACGGCACGGCCGCGCGCGCCTGCGGCCGCTCGCGTTCCTCGAACACGACGTGACCGTCTGCGAGCGGCATCACGCCGAAGCAGGTCTCTTCTTCTGTGGCGAGCTGCTTCGCGCGGGCGGGGTCGAGCTGCACCAGCAGGAACCGGCCGCGGTCGTGGAGCACGGGCACGTCCGGGTGATGCTGCTGGAACGTGCGGCCGTGCTGCACGACGACGTGCAGTTCCCCACGCTGGGCGGGCACCTGGCGCGGCGCCCGCACCGTGCCCGTCACCGCGCGCGACGCGAGCGACGGCTCATGCTGGTCGTCGGAGATCAGGACGGTCTCGCGGCCGAACCGCGCCCACGACGTGCCGGCCGCGACGGCCGACACGTCAGGCTGCGCGCCGCGCGCGTTCGTGGGCGCTTCGTAGACGGCGATTTTCATGACATGCCTCCGCTACGGCGTGAAGCTCTCGACGACGCCGGCGAGCGACGTCGAGTTGGACGGCGGCGACACGGCACCGGTCCCGATGCCCCGCTTCGCGAACCCCGCCTTGACCGGCGTCAGGTCGTTCGGGTCGAGGGCCGTTACCGCCGCGATGATGCCATCGCGTGCCTGCGTGAACGTCGGCCGGATCGGCGTGAGCTTCAGGCCCGCCGACGACGTACGCGAGCATGCGCTTCTCGCCTTCGGCATGCCCGTGCTTCTTGACGAGGTTGACGAACACCTCCCAGAGCATCACGCACCAGATTTCCCCGGCATTGTGCACGGCGTTGTTGCCGCCGGAGTTGGCGTTGATCGGTATCCCCGCGGGCAGCACGACACCGTTGCTGATGTGCTTGAACGTGAGCGGGCTCTTCGTCATGTCCGCCGAGTACGGGAACCGCCGGATCGAGAAGTAGTAGTTGTCGGTGAACCCGGGCGCGAGATCCGTCCAGCCGCCGACCGCGAACACGCCTTTCGCGAAGTTGTCCTTCTTCTGCGAGGTCATGCAGATCGCGAAGAAGTCACCCCAGCCCTCGCCCATCGCGCCGCCCTGCTGGTTCGTCAGGCCGTTGCCGTTTCCGACGAGGCGGTTGGTGATGTAGTGGCCCAGCTCGTGGAACGTGATGAGCGCTTCGTGGTTGCTCGTGCGCGTCGGGGTCGTCCCCGTGAACACGAACATCTGCATCCGCGGGCTGACGCCGTCGGCCGGGGTCGCCATGTTCGCGTTGTCGGTGCCGCTGAAGTCGTTGCCCTCGGCGAGAATCGGATCGCCGCCTGCCCCGCCGCGGCCGAAGTTGTTCTTCTGCGCGTTGCCCGAGGCCTCGTCGAACCCCGCTTCGTACCAGCGGTCGTGCAGCCAGTTGACGTGGAAGAACATGCCCACGACGCTGTTCTGCACGTTCTTCGGATCGGACGCCGCTTTGGTGTGGTCGTACTTCTGGCCGAACGTGCCGGGCGACGTCACCTGCCCGACCACGTCGCCCGCGTTGAATCCCGTGGGCGGCGTGACGTCGGCGTACGCGATGCAGTTGTTGCCATCTGTCGTCGTCGCCCCGGCCGGCAGCCACGGATCGCCGGGGAGCAGGCTCTCGATCTTGACGAGCTTTTCCTTGACGGTCTTGGCCTGGAACCCGTCCGGCACGCCGGTCGGATGCGGCGATCCGGGCGCCGGGCCGTCGTGCGGCCGGAAGATCGGCAAGCCGGTGTTGTGCACCCGATACTTGAAAAACGCGTGCGACGTGAGGTTCTTCCGGTACAGCACGTCGGGATCAGCCACGGCGTCCATCACGTAGCTGAACGCGGGATAGCCCTTGATCCAGATCTCGACGTAGTAGCCCGGAACGAACTCGCCCTGGCCGAGCGGGAACATCACGTCTTTGACGCGGGTCGGCCGCTCGAACGGCGGGCGCTTGTCGTTCGCCGCCGCCTGGTAGCCGTAGAAGCGATACGCGCCGCTGTCGGGCGGATCGCTCGCGCGCTCGAAGTCGCTCGCCGTGTATTGAATGTTGGTCAGATCGAAGGCCGCGCGCGCGATCGCCTCCTCGGCGGTCGCGAGGTTCGTGCCGACGGCGCCGGTCCGCGCCCGGGCCTTCGAACGTGTCGCGGGTGCCGCGGCGCCCGCAAAGAACTGCCCGGCAATTGAAATGACTTCGTTGCTGGCGTTGACTGCGGCCGTGGTGTCCGAGTTGAACACCTCGCGGCCCTCGACACGCTGGACGAGGTTCACCGTCCGCAGATTGCCGATGCTGAAGCCGCCGCCGATCGCGGATTTCCGGCCACGCGCCTTCTTCCCGGTGTCGGCGGCCGCGCCGCGAGGCTGGCTGACCGACACCACTTCGATCGTCCCCGTGTCGTCCTTCGACAACTTCCAGAGATCGCCCCGCTGCTGGATGAAGTCGGTGACGGCGCTCTCAGGCGTCCCGGCCACGCGCTTCGCGAGCATCGTTCGCGGCCGGCGCGCGATGATCATGTTCGGGACCTGCGTGGTCTGGTCGTAGTGGACCTCGAGATCCTTGACCGCTCTCGAAAGCGCCTTGTGGCCCGGCGAGGGCGCAGGGGCCGGGGTCGTCGCGACCATGCCGCGTGCCGCGCGGAAGCCACGGTCGTACATCGCATGGAAGTTGTCCGGAAACGACGCGCTCTCGCTGCGCAGCGTCTGATCGAGTCGCGGGTGCTGTCGTGGTCCGGAGCCGGCCGGCGCGGCCGCTCGCCGCGGACGGGCCGACGCGCGAGGTGCCGTGCGTCGGGTCTTGCGCGTGGTCTTCGGACGTCGGGATGTCTTTCGCTTCGCCATGGGAGGGCCTCCACCGAGTCTGTCCCGCCTGCGCCGAACGGCATCAGTCCGCTGGGGAAACGGACGGGCTGGACAGAAGGGTTGTCATCATACCTTCAAAGGCGGAATCCGGGCCCTGGAACGTTAACGATTCATGACGAAGCTCACGAGTTGCGATCCGGCGGCCACGACGACGTATTGCTGGCCGTCGAGCTCGAACGTGATGGGGGCGTTGCTGACGGGGCTCGGCAGCCGGGCGTGCCAGAGGGCATCGCCGGTCGTGGCGTTGAGCGCCTGCAAGCCCGCCGGACCCGGCGGTGAAGAGGACGTTACCGGCGGTGCTGAGCAGGCCGGATTTGGCCTGACCGGCGGGCCAGGGATGACGCCAGCGGATCTTGCCGGTCTGATAGTCGATGGCGTGCAGCATCGATTCCGACCAGCCGCCGCGATCGGTGCCGCCCCAGCCGGCGGGTTGGTCGCTCGGATCGTAGATGTAGTACACGCTGAACGCGCGCGAGGCGTTGACGTAGAACAGCCCGGTGAGCGGGCTGAATGTCGGCGATTGCCAGTTGGTCGCGCCGCCCTGATCGGGCGACACGAGCGCGCCGTCGATCTGCGGCATCTTCGCCGGGTTCGGAATCGGCTGTCCCTTGGCGTCGTAGCCCAGCGACCAGTTCGTCTTCACGTACTCGGTCGAGACGATCGCCTTGCCGTTGGTGCGATCGAGCACGAAGAAGTGCCCGTTCCGCGCCGCCTGCGCGATGAGCTTGCGCGGCTGACCGTCGATGACGCCGTCGAAGAGCACGGCCGTCTGCGTCGAATCCCAGTCGTGCGTGTCGTGCGGCGACGACTGGAAGTACCACGCCATGCGGCCCGTGTCGGCGTTGAGCGCGACGATCGATCCGGTGAAGAGATTCGCGCCCGCCCGGTTCTTGTGCGCGATCACCGGCTGCGGATTGCCCGTCGTGACGTAGAGCAGATTGAGCGTCGGGATCGTACGTGACCGGCTGCCACGTCATACCGCCGCCGTGCTTCATCACCTCGACGTTCGGCCAGGTGTCGGAGCCGGGATCGTCCATCTTCTGCGGCACCGTGTACCAGCGCCACTGCAGCTCGCCGGTCACCGGATCGTGCGCCTGCAGGTACCCGGGATTGTCCATGTCGTCGCCGCTCACGCCCGCGATGACCTGGTTCTTGATGATCACGGGCGCCACCGACGCGTAGTAGAACTGCTCGAGGTCGCAGATCTCCTTCTCCCAGCGCTTCGTGCCCGTCCTTCATGTTGAGCGCGACGAGGTGGCAGTCTGGCGTCTCGAAGTACAGCGTCTCGCCGAGCGCGCCCATCCCGCGATTGCCGAGATGATTGCCGCCCTTCGACGGCCAGACGTAGTGCCAGAGCTCGCGGCCGGTCCGCGCCTCGACGGCGTAGGCGTGATCGGGCGTCGAAAAGTACAGGACGCCGTTGATCATGAGCGGCGTCGCTTTGATCGGCACGCCGCCTGCGCGTTGTAGATCCAGGCGAGGCTCAGCGCCTTCACGTTCGCCGCGGTGATGTGCGTGAGCGTGCTGAAGCGCCGGCCGGAGTAGTCGCCATTGAACGTCGGCCAGGAGTCAGGGCCGGGCTTGAGCAGCCTGGCCGGATCGAGTCCGCTCTGACCAGACGACGAGACGACGGCCAGAGACAGTCAGCACGAGGGTGGTGAAGAGACGTCTCATTTCAAGGTCACCAGATATGCCACGAGGTCGTGGATGTTCTTGTCCGTGATGCGGTCGAGCAGCTCCTGATGCGTCTTCAGCGGATCGGTCTTGACGACCTTGAGGCCCGGCGTGCGCTTGACGACACGGACGGTGTTGGAGGCATCGCGGTACGTCACGTAGAAGTCGTCCTCGGCGACGAGCGTGCCGCTCCCCGGCGCGCCGGCCGGCGGCGTGATCGTCACCGTCACGAGCGAACGGGCGGGTGACGCGCGCCGCGGCCGCGCAGCGGAAAGAGCATGCGTTGCTGCAGATCGACCGGACTCGCAAATCGCTTCGCCGACGCCGGCCAGGTCGCCCGTGACGGAGTGGCACGTCGTCGCACTGGCCGTCGCCTTTGAAGTACGCGGCGCCGGCGGTCGCGTCGCCGGTGAGGATGTCCTGGACGGTGAAGACCGGCGAGCCGCGCAGCGTGTCGTTGAGGCGCTGCCGGATGAAGTGCATGAGATCGGCGGCCTGCGCGCTGCTCAGGTTCGCGCTCGGCGTGCCGCTCTGCGTCGGGTGGCCCTTCTTCAGGAACGGCCCGAGCTCGCTGCCCTGCCGATCGCGCAGCACGAGAAGCGATCGCAGCAGGCTCGACGCCGTTGTCCGTGCCGCGCGCCGCGGCGCCGTGGCAGGTGACGCATTCCACGACGTACAGTCTTTCGCCCGCGATCGGCGGCGACCGGATCGACGAGCGGACGATCGGCCGGGCCGACGTTCGGCCTGGGACCCACCGACGGGGCCTGCGCGGGAGCCTGTCCCGACGCGCCCGCCACGTCAAGCACGCCCACCAGCGCCACCGCCGCCACCAGCCACCCTAGACCCGTCATGTCGTCCCCTGATCTTACGATCGCAGCAGCTGCGAGATCTGCGTCCAGATCGTGATGCCCGCCAGCGCCCCGAAGAGCAGCGTCGCCCAGACGAGCGACGCGAGCCGATACGACTGCACCTGGATCGGCGCGGGCAGGCCGCGCCGATTGATGGCGATGAGGAGACCGGAATAGAGAAACATCATCCCGCCGCCGACCGATGCTGAGATGACGAGCAGGACGAGCGGCTGCGTGACGCCGACGAGCACGATGGTGCAGCCGATAGCGACGAGGCCCCAGACCAGGCCGAAGTAGAGCCGGTTTTCGGACAGCGAGCTCGCGGCGAAGTACGTCGATTTGAACACGTCGGCCGCCAGCCGGCTCGTGTAGTCGATGATCCCCATCGCGGACCCGAAGAGGGAAAACGCGCCCACGGCCAGAAAGAGCGTGCGGAACCATTCGCCGACGCGCGTGCCGAGCTCCTGTCCCTCGATCTGGAGAAACGCCACGCTGTTGGGCAGTGACGTCCGGCCGAAGAGCGTCGAGTGCGCGAGCATCGACGTGAGACAGATCGTGATGACCGTGACGAGCACGAAGCTCAGCGCCTGCTCGAGGTTCGCGAATCGCCACCACCGCCGCCATCGCGCGAGGTTGGCCTCATTCGGCTCGAAGCGATAGACCGCCTTCGTCTTTGCCGCTTCCTCGGCGCCGGTGATCGGACTCACGAGTCTCGGCACGTACGCCCCCATGCCGAACCCCTTGTCGCGAATCCAATTGCTCTGGCAGAGATTCTGTCCGCCGCCCGCGCCGGCAAATACCATCGCGCCGAAGAGGAGCGCAAAGCTGAGCCCGCCCGGAAAGTACCCGACGTTGAAGAGGCCGCCCGGCAGGGCGCTCCACGACTGCGGCTCGACGGCAAACAGCACCGCCAGCACGGCGAGGAGCGCCACGCCGGCAATCTTGACGAAGATCAGCCGCTCGAGCGCGACGTAGACGACCGGCGCCAGTGTCAGCGCCGCGCCGATGACCAGGAGCGCCGCGGTCGCGATCAGTCGCGCATCGCCGCCGCCGAAGAGATACGTGACGAGCGTCGCCGAGCTCAGCGCCCATCCGGGCCAGAGATTGGCGAAGTAGACCATGATGGCGAGGACCAGGCCCCAGTGCTTCCACAGCCGGTTGAATCCGGTGATCACGGTCTCGCCCGTCGCCAGCGTGTACCGCTCGATCTCCATGTTCAGGAAGAACTGCGTCACCACGCCGACGACGGCGGCCCAGATGAAGACCAGGCCGACCTGCGACGCGATGAACGGCCACAGGATGAACTCGCCCGACGACAACCCGACGCCCGCGGCGACGATGCCCGGGCCGATGACGGACCAGGTGTTGCGTGGAAGTTCCGGCAGATCGCGAACGATCGGGGTCGGGCCATTCATCGGCGCGCCAGACTATGTCACGGAAACTGCGGGCGAGGACGCGCCGAGTTCATCGGCAATCGGGGAATGGGCAATCGGCAATGGCAAAGCAATCGGGCGATCGGTAATGGAAATCGGGCGATCGGTAATGGAAATCGGGCGATCGGTAATGGAAATCGGGCAATCGGTAATGGAAATCGGCAATGGGTAATGGAAATTGGCAATGATCGGCAATGGGTAATGGAAATCGGTAATCGGTAATCGAGCCGGGCGATGGGGAATGGACGAGGCTGTCGCTAATGTCCATTACCGATTACCCATCTCCATTACCCATTGCCGATTTCCATTACCCATTGCCGATGTTTCTGCCATTGCCCACTGCCGATTCCCCGATTGCCGATAACGGGGTCAGTGACGTCTGAACAATCCGACAAGGACCGCTTTGCCGCGCACGTGATCGGCCATCGCGGCCACGACGGCGGCGCGCGTCGCGGACGGCGAAGCCCCAACAGCCGGCACATCGATCGTCGAGTCGAGTGCGTACAGCTCGAACAGATAATGATGCGGCGGGCCGGACGCCGGCGCGCCAGGCCCACGATAGTACGGACCCGTTCCGCTGATCTGCCGAGTGCCATCCGGCAGCTCGGGGCCCTGTGGCACGCCCTCGGGCAGGCTTCTCGCGCTACCTGGGATGTTCCAGACGAGCCAGTGCAGCAGGGTGTCGGTGCCGTTGCCGGTCGCCGCGTCCACGTCGTGCACCATCAGCACGAAGCTCGCGACCATCTCGGGCACATTCGTCCACATGAGCGGCGGCGAGATCTCATCGCCGGCCTGCGAATGTTTGAGCGGAATCTGACCGCCGTCGGCCCACGCGGTCGTAGAGAGCGTCATCACCACCGCCCCTCGGCCGCGTCCGCCTCGGCCGCGCTGCCCCGGCGGCGGTTGTTGTGGCGGCGGCGCAGCTTGCACGGCCTGCCCCGCCTCGCCGCTCTGCTGCGCGCTCTTCGCGGGAAAGCTCACGCCGACGGCCAGAATCCCGCAGAGAACCCAGAACCCTCGGAACCCCGGAACCCCGGAACCCCGGAACCGATGCGTCACTTGAGCCCCACCTGCGTCTTTCGCCACACGTCGTATCGCATACGCAACGTCTTCACCGGATTGAGATTCTCGCCGGGCTTGATCGCGCCCGGTCCGCGGTCGCTCTCCGGCTGAGGGGGTTGCGCGACGGTGATGTACATCGAGTACTTGCCGTTGTTGTGCGAGTCGCCGTTCGTATCGGTCGGCTCGGCCATCAGGATGTACGCCACGTGCGACGTCTTGCCGTCGCAGGGAATCGCAGAGGCCGGCACGTTGGGCGCGGGCGCCGGACAGCTGCACCGGCTGTCGCCACCCGAGGTGTCAGCGGCTTCCATCGCGGCCATGACCCGGTCGGTGAGCGCGCCCTTCGTGTTGAGAAACGCCTTCACGGCATTCGGCACGACCTCACCGGGCCGGAGGATGTTGCCTTGAATGGAATAGTAGATCTCCGTTCCGGGCACACGCCCCTGAAGATCCTGCGAGACGTATCCATTGGTCAGCCCCGAATGACCCGCGCTCCGCCCTGTGAGATCGACGATCCCGAACTGGCGCGACTGAAACGCCGGGTCGAGGCTCAACATCTCGATGATCCGCTGGGGATCGGTCCCTTTCTGGATCTCCTCGAAGACCAGCATCTGGTTCTTGTGCGTGTTGTCCACGCTCGCCTGGCACGCGGCGACGCCCTTGCCCGGCACGATGACGGCCTGGACGCCCATCAGGAACTGATCGTTCTGATTCACGCACGTCGCTGAGGCAATCACGACACGCCGTGTGCTCAGGTCGACCGCGACGATCGACCAGGTGGCAAAGGCCGGCGCCGGCAGCAAGAGCAGCAGAGCCAGCGAACGAAGGAGTTGGCGCAGCATGGGGGGATTATGCGTGTCTTAACAGCGCTTGTCGAGAAGGGCTCACCATGAAGAATGAAGACGTGAAGAGGGTTTGGGAAAGATCGCTTGTTCGAAACATCGCTTGTCGACAAGCGTTTTTTCCAAAGAAGCCCTTCATGCCTTCATTCTTCATGGTGAGCTCTTTGGCGAGCGGCCCCACCAGACGAATGCGGCGACCAGGGCGACCGACAGGTTGAGTCCGATCACGCCGGTCTCGCCGCGTGAGATGTGGAACGCCGCGGCGAGCAGCATGATCGTCATGCAGCCCAGCGCGGCGAGCGGCGTGAGGTGCGGCTTGATGCGCGTGAGCGCGGGAAGCACGACCCCGAGTGCTCCAGCCACCTCCGAGATCCCGATGAACCGCAGCAGCGCCACCGGCACGTCGTCTGCCCACGGCGCGTTCTTCGCCGCTTCGTCGACGGGGAAGAACCCGTGAATGACGCCGGCCATCCCGAAGAACAGGAACAGCAGCGCCTGCGCGACCCATAACGCGACGTTGAGACTCTTCGCGGCTGGTTGAATGGCTGCGGGCATGTCGTTCAGTGCGTCAGTCCGTAAATGATGTAGTTGATCATGAACTTGTACGCTTCGTTGGTCGGATCGACGGCGTATCGCCCGGTCGCGGACCACTCCATGTAGTCGCCGATGTCCATGTTGTAGTTGATGACGACCATCAGGCGTCTCGACGAGTCGTTGTTCTCGTGAATGCCGTAGAACTCCCCCATCAGGCCGCGCTGGCCGATCACGCCGGGGTAGGGCACGTCGAGCGTCTTGATGGAGAAAAAACTATTGAAGATGGGATGCTCGCGCGTGAGCCGTTCGATCTTCGCGTCAGGCAGCACGCGCCGCATCGCGCGCTCGAACACCGCCCATTCGTTCTGATAGTGGAAATCGTCCACGATCAGGAAGGCGCCCTTGGCGAGGTAGCGCCGCAGCCCTTCGACTTCGCGTTCGGTGGGGTACCAGAACCCGGGCTCGGACAGGTACGCGATCGGAAACTTGAACAGCTCCGGGTCGTCGAACAGGTGGATGTTGCTCGATTCGGTGTGCGGCCCGACCGACGTCAGCGCCTTCAGGATCATGGTCAGGTTGCGTTCCATCTCCGGATAGTCGAACGCCCAGCCGCCATAGCCTGCGTACTGCACGCGCGCGAACGTGAACCGGCCGTCGTAGCGGACGTTGCCGTGGTCCACCGGGCGGAAGCTGAAGAAGCCGCCCTGACCGCGTTGCGCGAGCGCCGCGAGCGGAATGGCGAGCACGAGCACGCACAGGCGAACCGCCCGGTTGAACGCCATGTCACAGCGTCTCACAGGACGCGGGCTGATCCACAATCAAGACCATGAGAATCTGCCGGTTTCGTCACGGCCCTGGTTCCGTTCGCGTCGGCGTCGTGACCGACGAGAAGCTCGTGATCGATCTCACGCCCGCGGGGGTCACGTCGATCCTGCCGCTGATCGAGCACGACGACCCGGTGGGCGAGCTTGGACGTGTCACGCGCAAGGATCTGCCTCGCCTCGCGCTCGCCGACGTCGAGCTCTGCGCCCCGGTCGAACGGCAGGAGATCTGGGCCGCGGGCGTCACGTATCTGCGCAGCCGGACCGCGCGCATGGAGGAGTCCGACTTCAGCGCCACGGCCTACGGTCGCGTGTATGAGGCCGAACGGCCGGAGATCTTCTTCAAGTCGCTCCCGGAGAAAGCCGTCGCGACCGGACAGCCCGTCGGGATTCGGCGCGACGCGCGCTGGAGCGTGCCGGAACCGGAGCTGGCGCTCGTGCTGAGCTCGCGCGGCACCATCGTCGGTTACACGATCGGGAACGACATGAGCTCGCGCGACATCGAGGGCGAGAACCTCCTCTATCTGCCGCAGGCCAAGATCTACGAGCGCTCGTGCGCGCTCGGGCCGTGGATCGTCCTGGGCGCATCGGAGTCCACGGCGCGCGGCTGGACCGTGCGGCTCGACGTGCGCCGCAACGCGCTCGCGGTGTTCTCCGGCGAGACGTCGGTGGCCAACATCAGGCGCAGCTTCGACGAGCTGGCGGCGTTCCTGTTTCGCTGCCAGGTGTTTCCGCACGGCGCCGTGTTGCTCACCGGCACCGGCATCGTGCCGCCCGACGCGTTCACGCTTCACGCTGACGACGACATCCGGATCGCGATCTCGGGAATCGGCACGCTGCAAAATCAGGTGATCGTTGTCTAAGGGGTCGGAGCTCGAGTGTGCAAAGTCCTGCAACACGGAATGCAAAGTTGCAGGACTTTTGCACACTCGAGCTCCGACCCCTTTTTGTTACCGTCCGAGGAACTTGCCGACCTGGCCGAGCAGGTCGTCCATCACCGAGCCGTCGCGGTTCGAATCGAGCATCGGCGTGAGCATCGAGAACAGATCGTTGCGCGCCGCCGACGCCTGGAGCCCGCTAGCGGGCGCCGCCTGCGCGAACTTCTGCTTGGCGAGCGCGCCCATCATCAGCGTTGCCGCGATGGGCAGCAGCTTCTTCAACACGTCGGCGCCAATCCCGGTCTGCGCGGACGCCTCGCTCGCGACGGCGCGGCTGGCGTCCTTGCTGCCGAGCAGATGACCGAGGATGCCGTTGCCGTCCGCAATCGTCTCCTGTCGGCCGAAGGCGGCGGGGTCTTCCACGTACCGCGAATGACCGCCGCCGGTGAGCGCGCCGAACAGCGACTCGAGGCCGCCGGGTTGCGAAGCGTTGCGGCTCATGCCCGCCGAAAGCGCGGGAATCAGCGCGCCAAGTGCGGAAGACGTCTGACTTTCTGACAAGCCGACCGCGGCGCCAGCCTGTCGCGCGGCATTACCGCCCGAGGCGTTCAGGATCGTTTCAAGGATATTCATGGGAGTGCTCCTCAAGCGAGAGGGCTACTGCATGGCGCGTGCCGTCGGTGTTCGGAGCGACCTGGCTCACTAACTGCAGCGCGCAATACGACTTCGGCGCGCAGGTCTCACGGCACGGCGGTCCGCCGGGCGCTCGCGGCCGCGATATCTCGCGGACGAATGCGCGGATTCTGGGATTGGGAGATTTGGGGACCTGGCGAACTTCGATCGATTGCGTCAGTGCGTCAGCGCGTAGAAGAAGACGTTGATGCCCACCGCGTAGCCGCGCGCGGCAAAGGCGTCGAAGAACTCCTTGTTCTCGGTTTCGCGCTCGAAGGCGTCACCGAAGTCGGTGTTGTGCGTCATGAGCACCATGATGTGGCCGCGCCGGTTCTGGATCGCGCGCATGTGCGCCACGTCGCTGTCGAAGCGCTCCGACGTGCGAAACCCGCTGCGGAACCAGAAATCAATCGACGGAACCTGCGGAATCTCCTTGATCATGAAATCGATGTTCCGAATCAAGTGGTCGGCCGGCACGTCGAAGATCGGGAATTCGCCGGCGGGCAGCACCTTGCGAAGCTGACCTTCCCACGCCCGCCACGCGTACTCGCCCCAGAAGTCGTCCACCCAGAGAAATCCGCCCTTGTCGAGGTACTCGCGAAGCTTCGCCGCCTCTTCCTCGTCGAAATACGCCGCGGCCGGCTCGGTCATCATGACGAACGGACATTCGAACAGGTGCGGATCGGTCGCGGTGACGACGACGTGATTGGGCTCGCCGCGTGAATCGCGGCTGATCGGCGCCGCCGTGAGCTGGCCGAGGCGGAACGGAAAATTCAGGTCGGCCTTCGGGTAATCGACCTGCCACCCGCCGCCGTCGCCGTCGGGCGCCTCGCGGTAGGCCAGCCGGCAGAAGACGAAGGCCCCGTCGTACATCCAGGGCCTCACGAACTGCGACGCGCGCCCGCGCTGACCGCCCCGCCGTTGCGGCTCGACTGCGCCGCCGGAGGCCAGCAGGACGGTCGACACCGCGACGCCCAGGATCAGCCGCAGCAGCGCCGGCCGGTCGCGAAACATCCTCGACAGCGCGCGCATTGACGTAGTCTACTTCGGCAGTCCCGACACCCTCCTGGAGAAATCGACATGCGACGTGCCTTTCCTGCGATGCTCGCGTTCCTCGTCGGCGCGGCGGCCGCCCGCGCGCTTCCACAGACGCCGCAGCCGGCGCCGGTGAACACCGACATGCACTATGCCGTCGGACCGGACACGCTCCCCCGCGAGGGCGTGCCCAGAGGCGAGATGCGCGGCCCGTTCACGCTGCCGAGCCAGGCGTATCCCGGAACCCAGCATACCTACTGGGTGTACGTCCCCGCGCAGTACAACCCGGCTGTCCCGGCGAGCCTGATGATCTTCAACGACGGCCAGGCGTTCAAGAACATGGAAGGCGATGCGCGCGCGCCGAACGTCATCGACAACCTGACGTTCCGGCGTGAAATCCCGGTGATGATCAGCATCTACGTCAATCCAGGGCGGACGCCGGAACAACCGGAGCCGACGCCGCAGGACTGGGGCGACCGCAGCACGAATCGCCCCACCGAGTACAACACGCTCGACGACAAGTACGCGCGCGTCATCGTGGACGAGCTGATGCCGGTGCTCTACAAGGAGTACAACATCTCGAAAGATCCGGATCGGCACGGCATCGGCGGCGCAAGCTCCGGCGCGATTGCCGCGTTCACGGTCGCGTGGGAGCGGCCCAACGACTTCCGCAAGGTCCTCAGCATCGTCGGCAGCTTCGTGAATCTGCGCGGCGGGCACCAGTACGCGGACATCGTGCGGAAGAGTCCCGCGAAGCCGATTCGCATCTTCCTCCAGGATGGGCGCAACGACAATCGCGGCGTGGGGCGTGGCGGGACGTACGACGAGACGCGCGACTGGTTCCTGCAGAACGTCAAGCTGATGCGGGCGCTCACCGAGAAGGGCTACGACGTCAACTACACCTGGGGCATCGGCCGCCACGGGCAGAAGCAGGGCGGCGCGATTCTCCCGGACATGATGCGCTGGCTCTGGCGCGATCATCCGGCGTCCACCGACGTGAACGACACCGTCGAGCGATCGTTCAACAAGGGATGACGCTGGCAGCCTATGCTCGTGCGGCCTCCGGCAACAAGGCCTCACCATGAAGGCTGAAGACGTGGAGAGGCGAGAAACCTGAATCCATAACACGGAGAGCACGGAGCAAGAACGGAGTTCACGGAAAGGCGCGGATATTACCTTCTGGTGCGCCGGCGTTCCGGCAACCAGTCGGACGCGTGGGCCGGGGCCTACGGCCCGCCCCGGAACGCCGACGGTCATCCGTGGCCTCCGATCTCCTCCGAGCGCCTCCGTGTGATGGATCGAAGGTCTTCGGTCCGCTTCACGCCTTCACTCCTTCATGGTGAAGGTTTCTTCGGCGGGCTTTTCGTGCAGCGTTTACAGACGCCTCCGGCGCAGCACTTCCCGAACCGCGTCGCTGACGTCGGGGTCGTCCGGATCGCTGCCCGCCGGCGGCGGCGGCGCGCCGGCGTCGAGCAGGGCCTCGACCACGCCGGCATAATCGCCGGTCTTGCAGCGCCAGCCGTGCGTCGAGCCGTAGGCGGCCCAGCCGATTGGCGGGCCGCCGTACGAGTGATCTTTCATCTCGAGGTCCGGCTTGTAGCGCAGGATCTCGCGCGTCATTTCGAGATTGCCGTTCCAGCACGCCCAGTGCAGCGCGCTCCCTCCGTGCGTTCCACGCGCATTGACCGGCCAGCCGGTAGCGAGCATCAGCCGCACGACGTTCGTGCGATCGGTCTCTGCCGCCGCCGGCAGCCGGCTCCTGTCGTCGTCCGACAGCGTGCTCGCAAGTTCCGGCCGGCTCGCGACCAACTCTTTCACGCTCCGCTCGTCACCAAGCTCACACGCCGCCGCGAGTCTGGTCGGAGCTGGACTCCGATCCATGAGGAGCGTGACGATCGCTTCGTGTCCGAACTCGCGGGCGACGACGTGCGGCAGTTTGTAGGCGCCGAGCGTCCAGGTGTAGATCGAACCGCCGGCGTGCGGATTCTTTTTTGGAAACCAGCGATCGGAGACCGTCATCGCAACGGACAAAGGATCTCGATCGAGGTGCTCACGAACCCTGGCGAGATCGCCGATGGCAGCGACCATCAGAATGTCGGTGTGACAGCCGCGGCTGACGAGGGATTTGACGACGTCCTGCGCGTCGCGCACGAGGTACTGCGCCGGCGTCGACTCGTGATCGACGTCACGCGCGTCGATATCGGCGCCGGCGTCGAGGAGGCACTCGGCGACGGCCACCGTACGCGCGACGTGGAGCGGCGTCTGTCCGTCGCCGCCCCGGTCGTGAACGACGGCCGGATTCGCGGCGATGAGCTGCTTCAGCCGGTCGAGCCGGCCCAGACGGGCGGCCGCATACGCGTCGATCCTGGCTCCGCGCTCGATGAGAAAGTCCGTCAGGCCGTCGGGGTCGCGGTCGAGCACGCCGAATCCGCCGGCCCACCAGTGGCTGCGCGCGTTGATGTCGGCGCCGTGCTCGAGCAGAAGCTCGACCATGGCGCGATCGCCTGCATGCACGGCGGAAAGAAGCGCGGTCGCGCCGAAGTGCCCGCCCGGCATCGGCCCGTCGAGCCGCAATCGAACCTCCGGGTGGTGTGTGAGTATCTCTGTCGCGCGCGCCGTGTTGCCGCTCCGGACTGCAGCGGCGAGCTCGTCAATTGGATCAGCCGGATCAGCTGGCTGTGGCATCGCGCTTCTGCCGGTTGAACTTCGCCACACGAAGCGCCGCCTCGAGGTGCTGTGGCTCGACGCGCCCGTGAAACTGCGCGCCCTCGTTCAGGATGAACTGCGCGGCAATGACCTGGCTCTTCACGATCGCCTCAGGCCGGACGTCGACGACGTCCGTGGCCACGAGCTGGCCACTGCTGCGGCCGAACACCGTGATGTCGCGCGCGATGATGTCGCCCGTGACGTCGGCCGTCGGCCGAAGGACCACGGCGAAGCCCTCGCAGTGAAGGTGTCCGTCGATCCGGCCCTCCACCGTGATGTCCTCAGCCGCGCGAAACTCGCCTTTGATGGAGATCGTCTTGCCGATGGTGGTCATTTCGCATTCCTTGTACCACGAAGACGCCGTACCTGTCGTACCTGTCGTACCCGTCTACCGCTGAGAGGTAAACGGCTTCGCCGTCATTGGATCAGTAGGGACGGTCGGCCGCGCCTCCCAGGCCTCGAGATTCTCCACCACGAGCATCACGCCGTACATGCGCACCCAATGGCCCGGGAACGTGCACACGTAGATGTATTCGCCGGGTGTCGTCGGGGCCGTGAAGCCAAGCCGTTCGGTCTCGCCGCCCTGCAGGAGGCGCGTGGAGAACAGGACGCTCGGCAGGTTCGGCACGAACGGCTTCACCGACGGATCGGCCGAGACCGGCATCGCGCCCCCGGCCGTGCCGACTTCCTGCAGCGATCCGGGCCGGCTGACGATGAGGTTGTGCGACATCGCGTCGGGATTCACCAGCACGATCTGGACCGGCTTCCCGGCTTCGACGACGAACCATTTCAGATCGAAACTGAGCTTCTCGGGCAAAGCCTCTATGCGCACGACCTGCACGCCGAGGGCGCGAAGGCTTCGCCGGACCTCGCGTCCCGGCTCGGCTGGCAGCGCGGCGGCCAACTTGTCTCCCAACTGGATCGCTTCGACGAACTCCGGCTCGGTGCGGCGTTCTGGACCGACACTGCCGACCCACAGGACGATCGCGCGAGCGAGTGGCTCGATCTCGCCCTTCGGCCACGCCGGCTCGGGAATGAGCAGAAGCGATCGGGCGGCAGCAGCGCGCGTGTCATCGCGCGTGCCCTTGATGATCTCGCGCGCGAGCATGCTGAACGTCGCCGCGTCGCGGCGGATCCAGCCTGACGCGCTGAGCGCTTCAACACGTACGGCCGCGTCGGTCGAGGCCGTATCGGCCAAGCCAGAGACGGGAGTGAAGAGCGCCGCTCGCAGCGCATCGTTCCCGCTGGCCGGCAGAAGCGGCACGCTGCGAAGGAGCTCGACGAGATGCCCATCGTGCTTCAGCGCCGCTGACCAGGCCTCCGCCGGGCCGGCGTCGCCGATCATCCACGCGCCGTAGGCCGCCTGGAGCACGAAGGGACCGCTGGCGCCTGCGACGGTCTGAACGAAACTGCCTCGTTCAGCCTTCAGTACGTCCGCCGGTTGACTGAACAGCAACGCCAGCAGGTTCTTCGCCCCGAGCGTGTCGTCCGCGGGCGCCTTTGCGAGCGCGTCCAGGATGATCTTGCTGGCGCTCGTCTTGTCGAGCTTCGTCAGCGCCGCGAGCGACTCGTCGCGGAACTGACGCGCGAGGCCCTTGCGCGTGAGCAGCGCGTAGTAGACCGGCCGGTACTTCGGGTCGTCGGCTTTGCGTTCGACCAGGATGAGCTGCTCGTTCGTCAGGCGATTGAGCTGGTACTCGACCGCGCGAAGCGGCTGGTCGAGCAGGATCTTCGGGGCGTCCTGGACCCAGAGGCCCACGAGCAACGCGAAAAAAACGACGGGCACGGTCCTTATCTGGACGTAGCGCGGCCCAGGATTGTACGTAGCGCGGCCCGGTTTTCGGGCCGCGCTCGGTGGCGGCCCTCAGCCCGGGCCGCCCTACTTTATGAACTGCTTCAGCGTCGTCATCGTCTGGTCGAGCGTGTATTCGAGGAACCGATCCTGGGGATGGCTCAGTGAGGCGAGCGCGATCTCGGCGGCTTCCTGGGTACGGAAGAAGCTCGTCGCGCGAATGGCCTCGAGTCTCACAGCCGGGTGCGGGTCGTTGACGAGCGTCCGCAGCCGCGCGAGCGGCGTCGGGATGCGGTCGCGCCAGTAGCACAGCACGCGAGTGGCGGCCGCGCGCGCCCATGGTTCGGTCGATTGGAGCATGCGCGCGAGCAGCTTCTCGTTGACGCGGTTGTGCCACTGGTGCAGCCAGAGCGCTTCCATCATGTGGTGCTCGTACTGCGGATCCTGCTGGTCGAGACGGTCGATCCAGGTCTGCAGCGCGGCCATGACCTCGGAGGTGTTCCGCGCGCTCAACTCGATCTTCGCGCGGTACCGCACCCGGTCTTCCGGCTCCTTCAAGAGGTCGAGCAGTGGCGGAATCGGCTGACCGAAGATCCTCGCCGGCGTGAGCAGCGGCCGGCTCGGATACGTCACGCGATACACGCGACCGTGCAGGTGATCGCGCGTCGTGTCGCGCAGGTTGTGCTGCATGTGGCCGATGATCGGGTTGTGCCAGTCCACGAAGTACAGCGCGCCGTCGGGGCCGACTTCCGCGTCCACAGGCCGGAAGTTCTCGTCGGCTGACTGCAGGATCGGATCGACCTCGGCCCACTTGAGGCCCGCGCCGTCCTCGCTCAGCTTGTAGCTCAGCAGTCCGCGGAGCCCGATGGTATTGAGCACGATCACGTTGCCCTGCATGGCCTCGGGAAAGTGACGGCTCGACAGGATGTCCGTGCCGCCCACCGGCCGGGTCCGCACGCTGCCGGGCCTGGGCGCCTTGTTCGTCTCCATCGCCGGGTAGTACTTCTTCGTCGAGAACGACGGGCCGTAGTACGGCTGGCCGCCCGTGGCGTCGAAGATGATGTCGCGTCCCCAGTGGTCGAAGACGTGCCCGTGCGGGTTCGGGAAGTTCATGGGCACGTAGGTCTCGACCTTCCAGGTGCGGGGCTCGAAGCGATAGACGCCGCCGTCGGCCTGACGCATCACCGGCGCCCACGGCGACTCGACCTGCGTGCGATGAAACACGCCCTCCTGCATGTAGAGCGCGCCACCTGGATCGAACGTGAAGCTGTTGATCGCGTGATGCGTATCCGCCGAGTCGAATCCGTGCAGCAGGATTTCCTTCGTGTCGTAGCGATCGTCGCCGTTCGTGTCCTTGAGAAACACCACGTTCGGCTGCTGGGCGACGATGACGCCGCCGTTGTAGAACTCGAAGCCGGTCGGGTTGTTGAGATCCCCGGCGAAGACCGTGCGCTTGTCGGCGCGGCCGTCGTTGTTCGTGTCCTCGAGAATCAGCAGCTTGTCGTCCATCGGCGTCCTCGGCTGCCAGTGCGGGTAGTTCTTCCAGCACGCCACCCAGAGGCGCCCCTTCGTGTCGAACGCCATCTGCACGGGCTTCACGAGCTCCGGGAACGTCTCTTCGGACGCGAACAGCTCGACCTTGAGGCCCCGCCCGACGGTCATGGCGGCGATCGACTCCGGCCCGTTCATGAACGACCGGCGTCGTCGGGAAGTTCGTCTTCGCGTCGATGAACGGCAGCGTGTCGAAGTCGTCGACCTTCGGATCGGCCTGCGCGTCGGAGCCGCCGCCCGCCAGCGCCCAGATGCGTCGATCGCGATTGCGCGTCATCGCGTCCAGGATCGGCAACTCGCGCTGCAGCGTGTCGTAGTTGGTCGGCAGCATGTCCTCGGCGGGCGTCTTCGCGCGCGTCTCGGCATTGACGTTGCGCGGCGTGCCCCGCACGAACGTCAGAAACGCGCGGTCGCCGTACGTCGAATAGCCGTCCGTCACGCGATAACGCTGGAACCAGTGGCGCTCCTTGTCCATGACCGCCTGCCGCAGCCGCGACAGGAACGCCTCGGCGTGCTTCAGCGGCGCGCCGAACGAGCGCGCGGTCGATCACCTGCGCGATCTCGCGGTTGCCCTCGGCGTTCAGGTGCACGCCATTGATCGTCAGTGGCGCCGGCGTCGCGGCGTACAGCCGGGCGCTCGTGGTGAACAGATCGACGAACATCACGCCCTGCGCCTTCGCGACGCGTTCCATCGCCCGCGTGTACAGCTCCAGCCGCGGGTTGTTCTCTTTCCCGTCCGGCAAGTCAGGATTGCCCAGATCCTCGTGCGCGATCGGCGAGAAGACGACGATCCGCGGCGCCGTCTTGCCGTTGTACCGCTGAGACGCCGTGTGCTTGATCCAGTCGGTGAGCTGCTGCTCGAACGCCGGAAGGCCGGCCTCTCCCGCATAGGATTCGTTGTAGCCGAAGAAGGCAAAGATGACGTCCGACCTGACGTTGGTGCCGGCGAAGCGATTCTCCTGGTAGCCGCCGATCGGCGCAGGATTGCTGCCGAGCCACTCGTCCGGGTTGCCGAAGTTCTTCGACCGCAGCCGCGTCGTGACCTCGTCGCCGCTGAAGCCGAGATTGCGGATCGTCAGCTCGTGCTTCGGATACCGCGCATGCAGCAACGTCTCGAGCCAGCCGTCGTACTGGAATCGCTCCGCGAGCGTGTTCCCGATGATGCTGATGTGATCCCGCGGTTGCAGCACGAACCGCGCCGTCGTCTGCTGCGACCCGGAAAGGGTCGCGACCATCGCGACGCCGCCGCCCAGCACGCCCACGCATGACCGCATCCAGTTCATTTCGCTTACCTCTTTGGAATGGAAGACGACCACCCGGCCAGGTCCGAAGGCTTCATGCCTTTGACGTAGCCCTCGAAGGCAAAGGTTGACGGCTGGAACGGACCCACGAAGGAGATGTCACTCGCCGGCTGAATGCTCGCCTCGAGACCCACGCTCCACAACGTCGCGTTGACGAGCAGCCGTCTGAAGCCGTCGTTCAGCAGATCTTCCGATGCCCCGTGCGTGGTCGTGAACACGCGTCCGGGTTTCCCCGACGCGCCCGTGTACGTGCGATGCCAGACGACAGGCATCTCTTTCTTGTCCGGCGCCGGCGGCGCGTCGGGTGTCATGCCGTTCAGAATCTGCCCGATGGCCAGCACCGTACTGCCGGGCATCGGATTGGCCGTGTAGCCGCCCGACTGCACCCAGACGTCCCTGACGCCGCGGAGGATCGGATGCGACGCCTGGTCCGGTGAAAAGACGAGGCGCGAGCTCTGCTTGTGGTTGGCGCCGTAGTGCGAGACCCAGGTCTCGCCGAGAATCTGCCGGCCAAACCCGCCAGTGAAATCCGGCGACTTGTTGTTCCACGTGTACTGCAGGAACTTCGCGTCCGGCCGCTTGATTTGAAACGCATGCGTCGCGGTCCGGAATCCCATCACCGGTCCCCCGCGATCGAGGTAGTCCACGATGTGCTGCATCTCGGTGTCTGGAAAATCCTGGAATCGGAGGAACACGACCATCAGATCAGCCGTCCGCAGCGCCTCGAGCCCCGAGATGTTGGAGCTGCCCGGCTCGATGAACCCCGTCGCCGGGATTCGTCGTGAAGAACACGCTGCACTTGAAGCCGTAGTGCCGCGCGAGGATGCGCGCGAGCGCCGGCAACGTCTCTTCGCCGCGGTACTCATGGTCGCCGGCGAGAAAGACAAGGTGTTTGCCGGCTCCCGGGCCCTTGTCGCCCTGATAGACGACGAGGTGAGGATTCTGGGCCGCGGCCGTGGCGATGGTTGCCGAGACGATGACCGTGGTCGAAAACGCGAATAGCCTGTTCATATGCTTTAGCGTTAAAGTAAACGCGCTTGACTCGATGAGCCTTTGTCTCTACTGTCGCCCGATGATACCCCGAACTGAAGTCAAGGAGGCTGCATGTTGAGTGTTCGATCCGGCGTTCTGCGGGCGATGGTGATGCCGTTCGCTCTCGTGGCCGCCCTCGCACTGACCCGATCCGCATCCGCACAAACCACCACCGGTGTCATCTCGGGCACCGTCGTCGATCCGCAAGGCGCCGTGGTACCCGGCGCAACCGTCACCGTGACCAACGAAGCCACAAACGACACGCGCACTGCGACCACCGACAGCGAGCGCGGCTCGTTCCAGGTCACCGGGTTGAACCCGGGGACCTACTCCGTCAGCGTGACCCTGCAGGGGTTCCGAAAATTCGAACGAAAAGGCGTCGTCGTCAGCTCGAGCGAGCGCGTGTCGATCGGGTCCGTCGCGCTGCTCGTGGGCGGACTGGAAGACCTGGTCAGCGTGACGGCCACCGGGACGCACGTCAACACGGAAGAGACCCAGCACGGCGGCGTCATCACCCGGACGCAGATCGAGCAGATCCAGGTGCTGGGCCGTGACGTGACCTCACTCATGCGACTGCTGCCCGGCGTTCGGTACAGGCGCCGGTCGACTCGATGGGCGGCGGGTTCGGCGTGGACATGCCGTCCGTCGGCGGCCTGCCGGCCGATTGGAGCAAGGTCATCATTGACGGCGTCGTCGCCAACGAAGTGGGCAACAGCGGCATGAACGCGCAGATGGTCAACCTGGACGCGATCGCCGAGGTGCGCCTGCTCAACAACTCGTATCGCGCCGAGTACGGCCAGTCGGGCGGCTCCCAGCTGCAGATCGTCACCCGCGGCGGCACGTCGGAATATCGCGGCAGCGGCTATTACTACGGCCGGCACGAGCGGTTCAACAGCACGGAGTACTTCCGGGCGCGGTCGCAGCGGCTCCAGGGGATCGACCCCTTCCCGCCCAAGTACCGGTTCAACACCTGGGGCGCCAACCTCGGCGGCCCGGTCCTCAAGAACAAGAGGAAGCTGTTCTTCTTCTACTCGATGGAAGCGCCGCATCGTGAAGCGGCCGCAGAGCGTGCAGACGTGGCGGATGCCGTCGGCGCTCGAACGGGAGGGCAACTTCTCGCAGACGTTCGACGCGCAGGGCCGGCTCATCAACATCCGCGATCCGCGCACGGGCCTCGCGTGCAACGCCGTGAACGGCGGGCCGGGTTGCTTCCCGGGCAACATCATCCCGAGTGACCGGATCAACCCGAACCACATGCAGGCCATGCTCAAGATCATGCCGCTGCCGGAGTACGACCCGCGGACGACGTCAGGCAACTACAACTACGACACGGAAGAAGTCATCGACATTCCGAAGCTCAACAACATCGTCCGGATCGACTGGCGGCCGACGTCGAACGACAGCTTCTCCTTCACGTTCAAAGACTGGTGGCAGGACCAGCGCGGCGCGCGCATCACGGCGGGGCCGTCGAACTGGCAGTGGTTCTTCGCGCATTACAAGAACACGGACCGGGGCTTCAGCGGCAACTACACCAAGATCCTGAAGTCGAACCTCGTGTGGGACACGGACTTCGGCAGCCGGCGGCAGACGGAAGTCTTCTACCCGCTGGACGAGACGGAGTGGACCAAGGCGAGCCGGCACGAACGCCAGCTTCACGGTGCCGCAGTTCCATCCCGAACTGAACCCGCGCGACGTCCTGCCGAAGGTCACGTTCGGGGTCCCGGGCGGGTCGCCCAACTTCAGCTACGACAGCCGCCTGTCCGACCGAGGCGTGGCCTGGCTGACGTCGGTCCGATCCAACGTGACGTACCTTCGCGGCAGCCATTCGTTCAAGGCCGGCATGTACTACGAGCGCTCCTTCAATTCGGAAGGCAAGGGGGGCGTCGGCGGCGGGGCCTGGGCGGGTGACTACAACTTCAGCGTCGACAGCGCGAACGGCCTGGACACCAACTACGGCTACGCGAACGCGCTGCTCGGCAACTTCACGACATACACCGAGACCGACGGCTTCGCCGACGTGAAGGGCGTGCGGCCGACGGTCGAGTTCTACGGACAGGACACGTGGAAGGTCAGCCGGAGTCTGACGGTGGACTACGGCATGAGGTTCCTCTGGTTCCGTCCGTGGGCGTCCACCGGCGAAGGCACCCGCTCGGCGTCGTGGGATCCCGATCGGTACGTGCCGGGCGGATCCCCGCGCTCTACCAGCCGGTCAGGATCAACGGAGTGAACCTTGCGCAGAATCCGCTGAACCCGCTCGACCTCAAGCCCAACGTCTACGTTGGCTCGTTCGTGCCGGGCACCGGCGACCCCTACAACGGCATGGTCACCAACGACGAGTGGCCGACCTATGGGATCGGCTTCCGCGTGAGCCAGGGCATCCAGCCCGAGGCGCGCGTCGGCGTCGCGTGGGACATCAAGGGCGACGGCAGGACGTCGCTGCACGGGAGCCTCGGGCGGTACCACAACGGGTTCGTCAACGCCAACGGGCTCGACATCCTGGGGCGGCAGCCGCCCGCGCAGAACAACCCGATCCTGCGCTACTCGACCATCGCATTGATGCAGACGCCCGAGGCGCAAGCCGCCTTCGACAAGACGCCGAGCAACGTCACAGGGTTCCAGCATGACGCACCGACGCCGCAGTCGCTGAACTACTCAATCGGGATTCAGCGCGAGATCGGCTGGGGCACGGTGGTCGACGTCACTTACGCCGGCAGCAAGACACAGCGGATCGAAGTGACTTACAACTACAACGACCTGCCGTACGGCACCAACTTCATCGACGTCCATCCGGAGAACATCGATCCGCGGACGGGCACCGTGCTCCCGGCCAACTTCCTGCGGCCCTATCAGGGGTACGGCACCATCGGTGTTCGCCAGAACACCGGCGACACGGATTACAACTCGCTCCAGGTGCAGGTCAACCGCCGGTACATCAAGGGCCTCCAGTTCGCGCTGGCCTACACGCTGGCCAAGGGGTACGACCGGCGCGTCACGAGCCCGTACGTCGCGGCGGATCAGGACTGGTTCTGGCGCGCGCCGACGGGCGGGACACAGCTCCACAACCTGACCATCAGCTACACGTGGGACGTCCCGGACGGCAGCAAGCTCTGGGACCACGCGGTCGCTCGCGCGGCGCTCGACGGCTGGCAGCTCTCCGGCAACACGGCGTTCGTCTCGGGCGACTGGGTCGGCGTGGGCTTCTCGACCACGGACAACTTCGACTTCTACGGCGGCGGCGCCGGCGGTCGAATCGTCCTGACGGGTGTCGATCCGACGAGCGGCGCCAATCGGGATCCGAATCCCGATGGCACGGGCTCGTACGTGAACTGGGACGCGTTCGCGCGCCCGTCAGGGCGGCTGGATCTCGGCAACGCGCCGGCGCGGTTCATCCGGCTGCCGTGGATCAGGAACACGGACCTGTCGTTGTTCAAGAACTTCCAGCTGGGCGGCGGGCGGCGGATCCAGTTCCGCTGGGAGGTCTACAACCTGTTCAACACCGTGAACTGGTCGGGCATCAACCTCAACGCGCAGTTCAACCCGGCCGGTGAGCAGGTGAACGCGAACTTCGGCAAGGCGACGGCGGCGCGCGACCCGCGCATCATGCAGTTCTCGCTCCGCTTCAGCTTCTAGGGATCAGGGGGTCAGAGCTCTAATTGTGGGAAACTCCAGCAACATGAATAGCGGAGTTGCAGGAGTTTTCCACAATCAGAGCTCTGACCCCTTAGACGGCGACCCGGCTGGCACACGCCGGCCCGGTCGATTCTTCGCCAGCACGGTGCTCCTGGTCGCCGCCTGCGCCCTGCTCGCTGCCGCGGCCACGCCCGGTCAGGCCAGCCGGACGGTGTACGTGACCGTGACCGGCGACAAGGACGCGGCGGTGCCGAACCTCTCCGCCGCCGACTTCGAGATCAAAGAGGATGGCAAGTCGCGCAGGGTGCTGGAGGCGGCGCCGCCGGCGGCGCCGTTGTCGATCGCCCTGCTCATCGACGACAAGGGCTCGGACATCAACGAGATTCGCTCGGCGCTCGCCGCGTTCGTCATGCGCGTCCAGGGACGCGCCGAGGTCTCGCTCGCGACCGTCGTGCCGTCAGTCGAACGGGTCTTCGATTACACCTCGAGTGGGCCGACCATGATCGCCGGCATTCGGCGTCTGGTCTGGCGCAGCGGTCCGGCCACCGGCCTGCTCCTTGGAGCCGTCGGCGACGCGGCCGACGAGCTCAAGCGCCGCGAGGCCGTTCGCCCCGTCATCGTCGTCGTGACCTTCGAGGGTCAGGAGTTCAAGAGTCATCGGCCCGCGCCGCCCGTGCTGCAGGCCATCGAGCGAAGCCGTGCGGCCCTGCACGTCGTGGCGGTCGGCAAGCCCACGCTGCGGCGAATGAACAGGGCGCTGGTCGAGAGTGGCAATGCGCAAGGCGATGAATGGACGACCGATGAGAACAACCGGAACGCCGTCCTTGGCGAGGGTCCGCGTCTGTCGGGGGGCCGCCGCCATGAGCTCTCGGTCGCCTCAGGTCTCGGCAAGGCCCTCGAGGCGGTCGCTGACGATCTCCTCAACCAATACGCGATCGTGTACGAAGCGGGTACCGACACCAAGCCGACGTGGAAACTGAGCGTCGCCGTCAAACGCCGTGGCGTGACGGTGCGCGCGCCAACACGGATCGCCGGCTAAGGAAGTTGACCGCTAAGGGATGTGGTCACCGTCACAGTTGAGTGATAGCCTCCCGGGCGTCATGCGCCCGTCACTCCCCCGTTTCGTCCGGCCCCTCGTCCTGTTTCTCGTCGTCTGCAGCGGATGGGCGCTCCTCGCGCAAACGCAGCCGCGCGATACCGTCATCCTGATCTCGCTCGACGGCTGGCGGTGGGACTACATCAACCATGCGAATGTGCCGAACATCCGAGCCCTCGCCGCACGGGGCGTGCGCTCGGAAGGCCTGATTCCCTCGTACCCGTCAGTCACATTCCCGAATCACTACACCGTGGTCACCGGCCTCGTGCCGGATCGCCACGGCATCGTTTCGAACAGCATGGTCGATCGGACGATCGGGCCGGAACGATTCACGATGCAGTCGCAGACGGCCAAAGACCCGCGCTGGTGGGGCGGCGAGCCGATCTGGACGACAGCCATCAAACAGGGACAGAAGAGCGCGTCGATGTTCTGGCCCGGCTCCGAGGCGATTTTCCCGACCTACTGGAAACCGTACGACGGCAAGGTGCCGAACGTGGACCGCGTGCAGCAGGTCCTCACCTGGCTGAAACTGCCTGACTCGGAGCGCCCGTCGTTCATCACGTTGTATTTCAGCGACGTCGATACGGCAGGCCACTCGTATGGACCCGACTCACCCGAGCTGCTTGCCGCCACGAAGCATCTGGACGATGTGCTGGGTGTGCTGATTGAGGGGATCTCGTCAATTGGCTTCGCGGATCGGACGACCATCATTCTCGTCTCGGATCACGGGATGGCGCAGACGAGCGGGCATCGGCTGATCTTCCTGGACGACTACATTGACCAGAAGGAAGCCGAGGTCATCGACAGCGGCGCGAGTTTCGCATTGAACCCGATGCCCGGGACGTCGGCTGACGCGCTGTACAGCAAGCTGTTCAGCAAACATCCGTCGCTCTCCATCTATAAGAAGGAACAGGCGCCCGCCTGGCTGGGGTACGGTTCACATCGTCGCGTGCCGGCAATCATCGGGCTCGTCCAGCGCGGATGGCTGGTCACGACGCGCGCCGCAGCTGCCAAGCGGGCGGAGGGAGGCCGGTACGGCGGCGCGCACGGGTACGATCCACGCTATCGCGACATGCACGGCCTGTTCGTCGCCGCTGGTCCTCGCGTGCGACAGGGCTATCTCGCACCGGAGATCCGGAATGTCCATCTGTACAACTTCATGTGCGCGCTGCTCGGCCTGAAGCCGGCGCCGAACGAGGGCGACTCGACTCAGACCGCCAACTTCATCGTCTGGTAGCGCCGAGCTTTCGCACGAGATCCTGGCCGATGACGGACTGGATCTTCGCCCAGAAGACAGGATCGCGCTGCCGTACGGCGTGAAGGCGCCCGGCAGGCCATCGCACGACTGACGCCGTGCCGACGGCGACAGCGTCTGCGGTCGCCGGTTCACCGGTGATCACGCTCATCTCGCCGATGAAGCACCCGGCCTCGAGATCCCTGACGTGGTCGGAGGCATGGCTCACGCGCACCGTGCCGCTCAACAGGAAATACAGCGACTCGGGAAAGACGCCTTGCTTCGTGAGCCGGCCGCCATCGAGCGTTTCCCGCTGCCCATCCCGCCAGAGACGCATGAATTCCTGCGGTGTGAGCGCCGTGAAGTACGCCTGGTGCAGCCGGCTGAGCTCAGCCGGCAGCGTGACGGCCCGGCGCTCCCGCAGAATCAGCACGACCCAGGCGACGTTGATCACCACGAACGCGCTGTTCCAGGCCACCATGCCCGTCACGCCGATGTGCCAGGCGTACAGCGCCAGGAGCGACTGCGCGCAGATCAGAATGGCGCGCAGCCACAGGATGTCGCGCGCGACGAGCGCGCACAGCATGAGCGCGTAGCCGAGATGGACGAGATAAGGAGCCACGGGAGGACAGGGTACCCGATCGACGGAACCAACCAGCCGACTCCGAGCCGCGTCCTACACATGACGCCCTCGTTCGCGAGTCGGTGTCTAAGGAAATCGGGGGGTCGAATGGCTCCAAGGGCGTCCTGGCGTACACGCGGCGTGTTCGTAATCGGTCTCGCCGCACTGGTTGTTCCACCCACGCTCGTCCTGACGCAGAGCACCGCGCCCCCGACGATTCAGGCTCCGCCTCCGCCCCCGCCGACATTCCCGCGGATCGTCAACTTCGAGGTGGTCGTCGCGAGAGGCCGGGGGGCACGGCGGCTCGCAGACATGACGATGGCGGTGCCGGCCGACAATCCCATCACTGAAGCCAAGACCGCGCTCGGCCGGCGGTTGTTCTTCGATCCGCTCCTGTCGAACGATCGCACCGTCTCCTGCGCGACCTGTCACGATCCGGAGCGCGCGTTTGCCGACGACAAGGCGCTGGCGGTCGGCGTGTTTGGCCGGATCGGCAAGCGTCACTCGCCGTCGCTCGTGAATCGCGGATTCGGGCGCAGCCACTTCTGGGACGGCCGCGCCGGCACCCTCGAAGCGCAGGTGCTCCAGCCGATCCAGGACCCGAACGAGATGGACCTGTCGATCGCCGAAGCCCTCAAGCGGCTCGGCGCCAGCGAGTCGTATCGAAGGGACTTTCAGACGGCCTTCGAACGGCCGATGTCAGAGGAGGACCTCGGCCGCGCGCTGGCGACCTACCTCCGCACGATTCGCTCCGGCGACGCGCCGTTCGATCGCTTCATCGCCGGCGACCAGCAGGCGCTCTCTACGGAACAGCAGCTCGGTCTCAGAATCTTCCGCTCGAGAGGGCGCTGCGCGATCTGTCACTTCGAGCCGACGTTCACAGACGAGCAGTTCCAGAACACGGGCGTCGCATGGCAGCCCGAAGCGGGCACGTATCAGGACGATGGCCGGTATGCGGTCTCCCGCCTCGAGCGCGACCGCGGGAAATTCAAGACGCCGACGCTGCGCGAGATCGCGCGCACGGCGCCGTACATGCACGACGGCAGCCTGGCGACCCTCGAAGACGTCGTCAATTTCTACGACGGCGGCGGCCGTCCCAATCGCAATCTCTTCCCCGTCATCAGTCCGCTGAACCTCACGCCGGAGGAAAAGCGGGCGCTCGTCAAGTTCCTGGAGTCATTGAGCGGGACGGTCACCGGCAAGTAGTCGGGCGCCCCAAGGACTTCGTGGTTCCTGTCCACCGGGACTTCGCGTCCTGTAGACTCACCCTGAGGGTCTCACCATGAACCATCGAGTCGCACTGATGGCACTGGGTCTCTGTGCCATCGCGACCGCCGGCGCGAGCGTCGAGGCGCAAGCGCCGAAGCTCCCTACGGTCGACCAGATCGTGGACAAGTACGTCGCCGCCGTCGGCGGCAAGGCAGCCGAGAAAGTCACGTCGCTCCAGGGCCGCGGCACGATCAAGATCGCGGAGGCCGGGCTGTCCGGCACGATCGAAATTCTGCAGAAGGCGCCCGACAAGCAGGTGACGCACGTCGACATCGCCGGGTACGGCCTCCAGCGCGAAGGCTACGACGGCGTGACCGCCTGGATCACCGACCCGCAAACCGGGCTGCGAGAGAAGAGCGGCGGCGAGCTGGCGGACGTGAAACGCTCCGCCTTGTTTCCACGCGAGCTGAAGATGAAGACCATCTACCCGAAGATGACCGTGACCGGCCAGGAACAGGTCGGCACGCGCTCCGCCTGGGTCGTCGTCGGTGAGCCGGCCGACGGGCCGCCGGCGCGCCTCTACTTCGACCTCGAATCGGGCCTGCCGGTGCGCCAGGTCGTCAGCCGGCAGTCGCCGGCCGGGCCGATGGAAGTGGACGTGCGATTCGACGACTACCGCGCGGTTGACGGCGTCAAGCGTCCGTTCAGCATCAGGCAAATCACACCGCAGTTCACCGTCGAGATCACGTTCACCGAGGTGAAGCACAACGTGCCCATTGACGATGCGGTCTTCAAGAAACCTGCTTAGCATCGATCGATTCTTTGCTGGCCCTGTCTTGAAGCGCCTGTCCTCACTGGCCGCGCTGGCTGCGCTGGTCTCTGCGATGCCCGTGATGGCAGCGCGCGGTCAGGATCTGCCGCGCGGCCGTACGATTGACGACGTCAGGTGCGTCGCGGATCCGTCGCAGAGCTACGCGCTCTATCTGCCGTCGGCCTACACGCCCGACCGCACATGGGCCGTGTTGCTCGCCTTCCACCCCGGCGCGAACGGGCGCGCCATGGTCGAGAAGTATCGGGCCGCCGCGGAGCGATACGGCTACATCGTGGCCGGCTCGAACAACTCGCGAAACGGGCCCTGGGCGGTCTCGGCGGCGAGCGTGAAGGCCATGTCGGCCGATGTCGGATCGCGCTTTGCGATCGACGCCGGGCGTCTCTATCTCACCGGCATGTCGGGCGGCGCGCGCGTGGCGTTTCAGGTGGCGCTGGCGACGCCACAGGTCGCCGGCGTGATTGCGTCGAGCGCCGGCTTCCCCGACAACCAGCCGCGCACCTCGGTGCCGTTCGCGATCTTCGGCACGGCCGGCACCGAGGATTTCAACCATCTCGAGATGCGGCTGCTCGATCGCCCGCTCAAGTCGCCACATCGTCTCGTCGTCTTCGAGGGCGGCCACACGCTGCCGCCCGACGCCGTTGCGTTCGAGGCGATCGAGTGGATGGAGCTGCAGGCCATGAAATCCGGCCGGCGGACCCGCGACGAGGCGCTGATCGATCGGATCTTCGACGCGCGGCAGCGTCAACTGGCGGCGGTCACGGATCCCGTCACGACGGTTCACCTGCTCGAAGCGCTCGTCGACGATTTTCGCGGCGTGCGCGACGTCACGGCCGCCGCCTCGCGTGCGGCCGATCTGACGAAGCAGCCCGAGATGAAGAAAGCCCTCGCGCGCGAGCGCGAAGACGACGAGACCGAGGCCCGCATGCTCCGCGAGATCCTCGAGCTCGAGGCGGGCCTGCGCGCCGATGACCGCCGCACCCAGAGTCTGCTCCAGCTTCGCGACCGGATCGCACGCATCGCGCGCTCGGCCAACGCCGCCGAAGACACGCCGGACCGTCGCCTTGCGAGACGGGTGCTCCGTCAGATCACGGCCGGCGCTTCAGAGCGGGTTCAGGACGCGGATTACTTAAAGATCCTGCAGGAGCTTCGCGGACAGCGACGGTTGTAATGAGGCAATGGGGCAATGAGGCAATGGGGCAATGCTGCCGGCGCGAAAGCACTTGCCCTCTCATACGCCGGTCGCGGCCAGAAGAAGGCGAGCGCACTTCACTCATTCAGCATTGCCCCATTGCCCCATTGCCTCAGTGCCCCATTACACCTATCGTAACCGCGTGTCCGTCCTCCCGTCTGAACTGCTGAACTACATCGGCGGCGCCTGGACGCGCAGCCCGGGCGCGTCGATCGCGGTGGACAATCCGGCGACCGCCGAGGTGATCTCCGAGGCGCCGCTGTCGACCGCGGCTGACGTCGACCGCGCCGTCGCGGCGGCGCGCGGCGCGTTCCCCGGCTGGCGGCGGACACCGCCCAACGAGCGCGTGCAGTATCTCTTTGCGTTCAAGCAGCGGCTCGAGCGGGCGTTCCCTGAGATCGCGCGCACCATCACAGATGAGTGCGGCAAGACGCTCGGCGAAGCCGAAGGCGAGTTGCGGCGAGGCATCGAGAACATCGAAGTCGCGTGCGGCATCCCGTCACTCATGATGGGCGCGACCGTCGAGGACATCGCGAGCGGCATCGACGAGCTGCTCCTTCGCCAGCCGCTCGGGGTCGTGGCCGTGATCACGCCGTTCAACTTTCCCGGGATGATCCCCCTCTGGTTTCTGCCGTACGCCATCGCCTGTGGCAACACCGTCGTGCTCAAGCCGTCCGAGAAGACGCCGGTCACGATGGCGCGGATGATCGCGCTGCTCGACGAGCTCGGTCTGCCGAAGGGCGTCGTGAACCTGGTGCACGGTCAGCGCGAGACGGTGGAGGCGATGCTCGACCATCCGGACATTCGGGCCGTCTCGTTCGTCGGCTCGTCGCCCGTAGCGCGCTATGTCTATCAGCGCGCCGCCGCGTCAGGGAAGCGCGTGCAGTGCCAGGGCGGTGCGACCAACCCGCTGGTGGTCCTGCCCGACGCCGACATGGAAATGACGGCCAAGGTCGTCGCCGAGTCGGCCTTTGGGTGTGCCGGGCAACGCTGCCTCGCCGGCTCGTGGGCCGTCACCGTGGGCGAGGCGCGCGAGGCGTTCACCGGGCGAATCGCGGAGGCGGCGGCCAGCCGTCGCGTGGGACACGGCGCCGATCCAGAGGTGCAGATGGGCCCCGTCATCAGCGCGGACAGCCGCGATCGTATCCGGGGTCTCATCGAAGACGGAATCCACCGCGGCGCGCGCGCGATCGTGGACGGCCATCGCGCGCCCTTCACCGGACGCCACGGCTACTTCCTCCGGCCTTCAGTGCTGGACGACGTCCCCCTCGAAAGCGCGCGCGCCGAGAGCGAGGTGTTCGGCCCCGTCCTCCGGCTGCGGCATGTCGCGACGATCGAGGAGGCGATCGCGTTCGTCAATCGCAGCGCCTTCGGCAACATGGCGTGCCTGTTCACGACCAGCGGCGCCGCCGCGCGGCAATTTCGATACGACGTCCAGGCCGGCAACATCGGCATCAACGTCGGCGTCGCCGCGCCAATGGCGTGCTTCCCGTTCTCCGGCTGGAAGGACAGCTTCTTCGGCGATCTGCACGCGCAGGGGCGGGACGCGATCGAGTTCTACACGGACAAGAAGGTCGTGGTCGAGCGCTGGAGATAATCTGCGAGTACCACAACCACCGGATCGTGATCGGAGAGCCGCTGCGGCAGAAACGGAACCTGCCGCAGGCTCTCCGGAAAGTCCGCATTCACGCGTACCGGTTCGATGCCGGATACGAACCCCAGCAGTTGCGACGACACGAGCACCTGGTCGAGCGTCTGCGCGTTGCCGTCGAAGACGTACGAGTATCGCTGGTCGGACGGCAACTGATTGACCAGCGCCGTCAGATTCGGCTCGACGAGGTCGGGGCTCGCGAGCACGACCTGATCGGGCGGCGCCGGCGTGCCGAGGACCGTGCCGAGCACATCCACCAGGCCGTCGCTGAACTCGAAGGAGTTGAAGTCGCCGAGGCTGATGATGCGTTCGCTCGCCTGCCGTGACTGAATCAGCGCGGCGAGGAACTCGGCCTGGAATCGGCGTTTCGCGCGTGCGTAGACGCCCGGCGATCCGGGATCGTTCACGTCGTTCAGCGAACGCAGGTGATTGACGATGACCGTGAACGACTCTGGAGATGACGTGCCGGCGATCTGCGCACGCAGCACGAGCGGCGGCCGATCGTTCAGCGTGTCGATGCTGCCGTCCCTGGGATCCACGAACGTCGCGGTCTTACCGAACTGGGTCACGTCGGTCACCGCGACACGGGTGGACTTCACGAGGAAGCCGACGTCGATGCCGCCGGGATCGTTGCCTTCCTCGAGATAGGCCACGTATTGGGGGCTCGGCCCTCCGAACATCGACGCGTCGCTGTTGATCCTCGCCGCGAGCGTCTGGAGCGTTGCGAGGTTCTCGACCTCCTGCACCGCGATGATGTCCGGCATTCTCATCACTTTGCGGACGAGCAACGATGCCTTGTTGAGGCGCATCGCGAACGCCGCCGGCGTGAGGACTGCATCCCCCGTCGAGCTGTCGTTCACCGTGTCGAAGAACCGCTGCAGATTCGCGGTGGCGATCGTGAGCTCGTCGGCGGCCGGGGCGCGGACGCCCATCACGAACGCGCCGTCCGTGACGATCGGAGCCGGCGACGGATCGGGAAGGATCGAGTACGTGCGAAAGGCGTAGTCGACGACGCCCGTCATGTCGCTGACGATGGCGCCGGTGGCGACGTCGAGCCGCGTTGCGCCAATCTGGCCGTCGCTGTCCACCCGCAGCCGTTCGGGATTGGTGTCGAAGCGCGGAATGCTGCCAGGCGATCCGGGCGGCAGCACGTCGGGCAGCGGGACACCCGGCTCGCGGAACGGCCGCGCAAGGCCGGAAATCACGGCATAGAACACACCATTGGACGTCGCCGTCGCATTCGCCTCGCTGACCGATCCGCCGGTTGGCGCGATGACCGTGAGCGAGTCGATGTGCACCCGCATACCTTCCAGCCGCTCGAGCGCGTCGAACGGTCCCGACGGGTTCGTGTCCGCGGCCGTGATCGCGATTGGCGCCGGCAACGGATGCCCTTCGTCGACGAGCGTCACCGTCGGCAGCGTCAGCTCGGTGAGCGGCGGGCTGTTCGGATCGCTCGACGGCGTATGTTCGCGCACGGTGCCGACGACACGAACGAGGTTGCCGACGCTGGCTGTCGCGGGCGCCGGGCCTCCGAGGAAGACGAAGATTCCTTCCGAGGTCGACGAGCTCGCGTCGGCCGCGCCGTCCGGCATCTGGATGTAGAAGCCGTCGTTGAACCGTCGCGCGGTGACGACCCCTTCTGTCACGACCAACTGGCCGACGAAGCTGGACGAGGCGCCGGCTCCCTGGATGTCGTGAATCGCGACGAACGCCGGCGGCGCAGCCGGCACCGTCAGTTGAATCGAGGCCGCTCCGGTGCGGTTCGCCGCGTCGGTGATCAGGACCGGCAGCGTCTTCAGTCCGGCAGTCGTGCCCGCGCCGATGGTCGTCGCGAACGACCAGGTGTTGTCGCCGGCTGTCGCGTCGCCGTTCGTGCCGTTGTCGAAGAACGGCTGGGCAGTCGCGCCGCCAATCTGCGCGAGATTGCCGACGACGTTCGAGATCGGTTCGGGCGGCGTACCGGGCGCGACGTCGACGGTCAGCAGCACGGCCTCGCCTGGCGCTACCGTCGCCGGCGTCGCGGCGCCCACGCCGCTCGGATTTCCGGAGGCGACGCACCCGGACTGGCTGTTCTGCGGATCGCTCGGCGTGATGAGCTGAAAGTCGGCGGCGTTGTTGTCCGTGTCGGTGCCCGACCCGGCGGCCCCACCCGGTTTGCGCTCGTAACCGCGGTTCAGATTCGACGAGCCGAGCGACGCGAGCGGCGTGCCTTCCTTGAAAGCCGATCCGCTGCTGAGACCGACGGCATCGACGACCGTGTCGTCAGGCAGCGTCACCGCAATGCCGCCGTCGTCCGTAATGCCGGTACCGTACGTCTGGTCGCCAGGCACGGCGCCGCTGTACGGTCCACCCGACGTCGCGTTGTTGGTGGCGAGAAAGTAGCAGCCCCCGGGAAGAATCGTGCCGGCCGCAATCGTCACGCGGGTACTCACCGTCCCGCTGGCGTTCGAGCCTCGGATCTTCCACCCGGAGATGTTCACGGGCTCCGCCGACGCGTTGTACAGCTCGACGAACTCGTCGCTGCCCCCGTTGGGGCCGCGCACGCGGAACTCGCTGATCATCACGTTCGCCGACACCGCGCGAAGCGCATGCGGATCGACGACGAGGATGGCAAGGAGGGTCAGGCCGGCGATCGTCGCGGCCCGGATTCTCGTGAATGGCGTGGAGACAGCACCCATGGCCGCGATTCTAGCGGACAGGGTGCAAAGCGCGGACGACTACTTCGCAACATCGGTACGACGCGGCCGTACCCGTCGTACCCGTCAAGCCGCTGATCGCCGGCGAGGCCGGGGCGTCGACGTCCGCCGCCCGCCTCGCACGCGCGCCTGGCGAGTGTCGATCGCGTTCGTCCACGTCAGCCAGTCGCGGTCCGACAACGTGCCGTAGGGCGGGAACCGCGCGTCGGCGTAGTCCCACTCCTCGATGTCGACGAGGTATTGCGCGCGCGAGAGCAGGGTGCCGCGACAGACGCGGGTGTCGGTGTCCAGTTTGCGCGCCGCCGCCCGAAGCGCGGGCATCACCCACACCGGGACGCGCGGCGCCTCCGATGGGTACACGTAGGCAAACAGCGTCAGGTGGGCGAGCAGCACGGGCTCGTGTCCGTTGAACCTTCGGCACAGCCGCGCCCAGTCCAGGCGCTCGGCGTGGGCGCGGATGAGGTGCAGGATGTCGGCGCCATCGAAGCGCTCCCGTTCCATGACGAACGCCTTGGACCAGATGATCTCTTCCGCCGGGCACAGCCGGACGGGATAGCCGAGCACCATCGCCGGCACCGCGTGGGCAAAGCACTCATCGTCCACGGGTGTCAGGCCAGCGCCGCCGTTGAAGATGATGTCCACCTGCCCGTCGGGCGAAAGCGCCTTCCCCAGCCAGTGGGGGAACGCCAGACGCGTGTGAATGTGGTGAGCTCGAAGAACCCGGGCGAGGACAGGCCAGGTGTCCTTCTGGATCATCAGGTCGAGATCCTTCGTCTTGCGATCGATCGCCGCATGCCGGCAGAAGGCGTAGGCCCCGCCGACGAGGAACGGCACGTCGCCGTCGATCAGGGCGGAGATCACCTGACGATAGAACGGCACGGGCAGCTTCACGAGGGTTGTGAACGCAATTGACATACCAGCCCGCCCAGCCGGTGATTTTCGAGCAGATAGACGCCCCGCAGGGTACGAGACTTGCTTTTGTGAGTCGCCGGCAGCCCAGAGGGAGTCATGGTGGAAACCGGCAGTCCGGCGGAAGGACGAGTCGTCAGGATCACGGCGATGGCGGATCTTCACTTCGGCCGCTATCCGACCGAGATCTACGCACCGCTCGTCGCGCAGGCGACGCTCGACGCCGATGTGCTCGCCCTGTGCGGCGACCTCACCGATCACGGCCGCGTCGAGGAAGCCCAGGGGGTCAGCCGCATGCTCGTCCAGAGCAGTCGCGTGCCCATCGTCACGGTCCTCGGGAACCACGACTACGAGTCGGGCCAGCACGATGCCGTCCGCCGGGTGCTCGTCGATGCGGGTATTCACGTCCTGGACGGAGAGGCGATCGAGATCGGCGGGATTGGCTTTGCCGGCGTGAAGGGGTTCTGCGGAGGCTTCGGCCCGCGGGCGCTCGGCGCCTGGGGCGAGCCGATCATCAAGGCGTTCGTGCAGGAGGCCGTCTCCGAGACGCTCAAGCTCGAAGCCGCGCTCGGGCGGCTCCGATCGACGACGCGCATCGCGCTTCTTCACTATTCGCCCGTCGAGTCGACGGTGGAAGGCGAGCCGCTGGAGATTTATCCGTTTCTCGGATCGACGCGTCTGGAAGAACCGCTGGTGCGCTATCAGGTCCACGCCGTGTTCCACGGCCATGCGCACCACGGCCGCGCCGAAGGCCGCACCGCCGGCGGCGCGCCGGTGTTCAACGTGTCGCTGCCGCTGCTGCAGCGCACGCAGCCGGAACAGCCCTACAAGAGATTCAGCGTGCCGTGACACCGGCCGTCCGGCGCCGCGACACGCTGAGGTGATCGAGTCTTCGCGAACTTACTGACGCCGACGCAGCCGGCGCGCGGCCACCGCGAGGCCGGAGCCGAGCAGCAGCATCGTGCCGGGCTCGGGGACGGCGGCGGGGGCGTTCACAACGTTAACTGAGAAAGCCGTGTCCGGATTCACATCGAAGTGGATATCGAGTCCGATATAGGCCTGCAGTCCTGGATTGAGCGCGATCAGATTCGCGAGAAACTGGCTGCTCACGGGATCGAGATCGAAGGTCCGAAACAGTCCATCGCTGCCCGCGAACGCCATCTGCAGATATAGCAGCAGCGAATCCGGAGTCGTCACGTTCGGGTCCGTGTATCCAGGCACGCTGTTATCTTCCTGGCGAACGTTGGCATGTGTCAGGTCGCCATCGTTGTACAGGTCCGCCAGCGCGGCGAAATCCATGAACGAACCGCATTGGACTTCGACGCCGTTCAGGTCGCACGACGGCAAGGTCGTCCCCTGCGCCAGACCGAGCACCATGAAGAGGCTCGTGATCTGGAGATTAGCATTCGCTGGCTCCTCCACGACGATATGGAGATTGCCGGGATTGGTGAGAAGGAACTGGTTGGTCGCGCAGTTGATATTTCCGCCGTTGAACAAGCAGCCGTTGTTCGACGTCGAGACGGCGTAATCGCCATCCCAGATGATCATTCCGCCCACGCCGGCGCCGTTGAACTCGAATTCCGACGCCTGGGCCGTCGTCGGGTGGAGAGTAAACGCTAGTAGTGCGAGAGCAAATCCAATCGTACGCAACAGTCGTATCACAGAGTACCTCCTGGGGAGTCCTAAAGAGCCGCACACAGAATGCAAAAGCGCGGCCAGATGGCAAGCTGGTCCCGCCGGCGATTGCTCGAAGAGGCGCGGGAAGAATTCCGTTCAGCCCGCGACTAAGGTCCGATCGACGAGCGACTTGTCTGCGGCTGGAACTTTGGCGGTATGATCTGCCGCTCGATCAACGTCCAGACATGAAAGGACCGGCCGAATCGTGACCAGGCAATCAGTGCTCCCCTCGCTTTGCGTCGTCTCACTCGTGATGGCTTTGGGCAGTCCGGCTGCCGCGCCCCAGACAGTTGAGGAAGCCGCGCGGCTCGTCCAGCAGGCAAAGGAGCTGGGCAAGGCACGCAACTTCAAGGAAGCGATCGCGGCAGTCGAACGCGCCTCCGGGATCTATGAGGCCGCGCAAGGGCCGATGGCCGAGACGGTGGCGAACGCCCAACAGCTGCGCGGCGGACTCTGCTACGAAGCGCAGAACTTCAGCTGTGCAGCAGAGGCTTTCACGCGCGAAATCAAGATCCTCGAGAGCAGGCCTTCAGCCAGCTCCGAGCCGCCAGCACGGCTCCCGGCAGCGCTCAGCGACCTCGCCACGGTAAAACTCAGATCCGGACAGCTCATCGACGGCGAGCAGGCGATTCGGCGGAGCGTCGCTTTCTACGACCGGCTTCCCAACACCGAACTCCAGCGGGCTTCTGCTCTGAACACTCTCGGCGGCCTGTTGGACGCCCGGCGCGATCGCGTCGAAGCCGAAGCCGCCTACACGCGCGCGTTGCAACTGATCGACTCGAAAAGCGAAGAATCGCTCGACCTGCAGGCGTTGCAGCTCAAGGCCGCGATCTTGAACAACCTCGGGATGGTTCATTTCAATGTCAACGCCTATGACAAGGTCGAGGCCCCGCTGTTGCGCAGCCTGGCGTTGCGCGAGAAGCTGTCGAAAAATCCAGCCGCCGATCCCAGCGTCGCCCGCGTCACTGGGAACCTGGCCGCCTTGTACCAGGAACTGGGACGATTCGACGCCGCCGAATCGTGGTACCAGCGCACGCTCGACATTCACCGCGCGACGAAGAACCCGCCACCGGCCACCCTCGGTAACGTGCTGAACAACCTGGCCATGGTTCGACTGTTGCAGCGCAGGGACGCTGAAGCCGAGCCGCTCTACCTGGAAGCCCTGAAACTGCTCGAATCGACACTGGGGCCCTGGCATACGAGTGTCGCCAAGACCCTCGAGACGATGGCCGTGTTCTACCAGGCCGTGGGGCGGCCAGCCGACGCGCTGCGAGCGATGACGCGGTCGGCGGCCATCCACGAGGAGGCGCTCAAGACCATCCTCGTGAGCGAATCCGATTCGGTCGCCAACAACTACATGACGGTCGTACAGGAGAACACCGAGATTGCCCTGTCCCTCCGCGACGCGGTGCTGCGCGATCAGCCCGAGGCGAGTGCGTGGGCCGCCCTGATCGCGCTCCAGCGCAAAGGCCGGGTCCTCGACGCCAGCGTCTCACTCAGCCGACGCCTCGGCGACACGACGACCGCCGAGCAGCGCGGCCTGATTGCTGAGCTGAGCACGAAGCAATCCGAGTTCGCCAGGCTGACGCAGCAACCGAACGGCAGCGCTGAGCAACGCAGGCACTGCTTCGTGAAATCGAAACACTCAAGTCCTCGCTCGCGCGACTGACGCGACCGCGCCGGCCGGGTTGCAGCCCATCGAGCTGTTCGCGGTTCAACGACAGCTGCCGCCCAGGACCGTGCTTGTCGAGTACGTTCGCTACCGGCCCTTCGATCCGCGCGCGATCGGCAACGCCAACCGCTTCGGCCGCGCACGCTACTCGGCGTTCGTGCTCGGTCCGAGCGGTCGGCCGCACTGGGTGGAGCTCGGGGAAGCGGCGACCATCGACGGGCAGATTCGGGCCCTGCGCGAGGCGCTGCAGTCTTCGGCAGGTGACGTCCTGCCGGTCGCGCGGGCGCTGGCGCGTACGCTCATCGATCCGATCGAACGTGACCTCACCGGCATGGAGCGGCTCGTGATCGCTCCAGACAGCGAGCTCAGTGTCGTGCCGTTCTCCGCGCTCCAGGACAGCAGGAATCGGTTCCTCGTCCAGCGGCTGGAGGTCTCGTATGTGACGAGTGGACGGGATCTCGTGCGGCTGAGCGCTCGGCAGGCTCCGAGGGAGTCGCCTTTGATCGTGGCGGATCCCGACCTTCAATCCGCGGCGGCCGGCACAGGCCGCGTCCTGTTTGGACCCGCTCTCCGGGACCGCCGACGAGGCCGCCGCCCTGCGCAAGCTGCTTCCCAACGCTCGCACGTCCTGACCGGACCAGCAGCGACCGAGACGACGCTGAAGGCCGTCAAGGGACCTCGCATCCTTCACGTCGCGACCCACGGCTTCTTCCGGGATCTCTCCCCGCAGGCCAGTTCGAGTCCCGGCGCGGCTGCATCTGCGACCGCCGCCCAGCCTCCGCAGACGAGCGGACCTTTGGCGCTGCTCCGGTCGGGACTGGCGCTGGCTGGCGCAAATCAACGCCAGGGCGGGAACGGTGAAGACGGGCTCCTCACCGCGTACGAGGCGGCGAACCTCGATCTCCACGGTACGCAGCTGGTTGTGCTCTCAGCCTGTGAAACGGGGCTGGGACAGGTCGCCAGCGGCGACGGCGTCTACGGCCTCCGCCGTGCACTCGAGATCGCCGGAGCGGAAACGCTGGTCATGAGCCTCTGGAGGGTCGATGACAACGCGACGCGCGACCTCATGACGAAGTTCTATCAGCGGCTGACCGCCGGCAACGGCCGGTCGGCGTCACTTCGTACCGTGCAGCTCGAGTTGCTGAAGTCGCGCGACTACTCGCATCCGTTTTATTGGGCGCCGTTCATCATCGCCGGTGATTGGACACCGCTTCGAACCAACTGACCCCGCGGGCGGGGGGGCGCCCGACACGTCGCCGTCGCGTCAGCGTCGCGGCAGCTCGACTCGAAACGACGCCAGGCTGATGCGAACCGCCCGAGTCGTCTTCACGCGCTCCGCGTCTCTGCACGCCCTGCCGTACATCGCGTCGATCGAGGAGCTTCCGCAGCGCCGACGGCGGCGGATCGGTGCGCCTCGTACTTCCGCCAGCGATTCCTGCGCGAGCGTCGTGAAGTTCTCGTGTCTGAGCGTCGACGTCACGCCGATGGCGACGACCGATTCCCAGCCGAGCGGATTGCCGGTGATTCGAGATCGGCCCGACGAGTCGCGACTTCGCCGGGATCGAGGCGGTTGTCGAGCGCGGTGTCGGCGCTTCGGGGAACATCGGCATGATGCCGTATGCCGCTTCGAGATAGAGCACTGTCACATCGAGCGGCACGTGCCGGTATTCTTCACCTCGAACTCGAGGCACTCGCCGGGTTTGACGCTGGCGTCACCGCCGCCCGCGAGCAACGGTCGCGCTGGTGACGCGCCGGCGGCGGAGCGGATGACCTGCACCTGCAGTCTTGCGTCGCGGATCGACGTACGACGCCATTCGCGCCGAGGTTGGCCGCCCGCGCGATCCGTCGCAGCTGGTCGGCGAGCAGCGTCGGCCAGGCCGGCGTCATGTCAGCTCGCCGACGTCAAATGGCTTCCGGCGAATCGCTGAGGTCGCCAGTGCCGCGATCCTGCGCGGAGACGCTCGAGCCCTGCATGGCAGTGGACGAGCACCAGAATCACGCGGATGCCTGCCGCGCGCACGAACCAGTCGCGCGTCGTTCGTGACTGACCCGTTCCGGCCAGACCCGTTCGACGACGTGGCGGAGCGCAGTCGAGCGCCATCGATTTGACGCGGCCTCGCGCGGCGTGCGACGACGGCATAGGTCGCCGTCGTTGGTCCGGCTCGCGCGCACCGACTGCTTGCAGCGCGACGTCAAGACGAAGGTTCGCCGAACTCGTGGTACTTGATTCGCGCGCGCGCGTCCCGACGACGAGGCGATCCGCGGACGGCGCGCGCGACGTCATCCGACTCGCACCGGCGCGACGAGTGCAGTCGCCGGCTGCGACCGCAGACGATGCGCACGTAGCCGATCGGCCGGCCGCGCATCAGCAGCTGTCGACCGGTGGAAACACTTCGAGAATGGATCCGTTGGTCAGCCCGTGGACGCTGCCGGCGTCGAGCGTCCAGGCGCCCGTCAGCCCCTGTCGCCGCTCGATGCTGAAAAGGCGGTCGATCGCGCGAGGTCAACGGTCCCCGAGGATCTCCGCGATCGAGTCCGCCGCCCTCGAACGCCGGCGTCGGCGCGAAGCCTTCCGCCCGATAGCGATCGATCACGCGTTGCACGAGCTCGCGGTACGTCAGCGGCTCCGCACGCTGCGACAGCACGCTCGCCAGCGTGTAGGTGAAGAGCCCGTGCACCGGACCGTCTTCGGTCCGGCATCGCCAGCTCCGGCGTCACGTCTCGATCACGTCCGCCGCATAGAACGCGGCGATGTCGCGCCGGCGCCTTCCGCGAGATCGAGCATCGTCGCGCTCCGGCGCGACTGTGCCCGCGCGGCCGCTTGGGCCCGTGCGGCCGTCAATCGCCGCGGCCGGCACCAGCGCGTCGACCGGAATCCGGCGCTCGCGCTGCGGGGACTCCGGCGTCGGCGCGGCTCATCGTGCCCGAATGACACGCGTCGACGATCGAGCCAGACGACCGCGCCCTTGTTCCGGATGTCGACCGACCCACTGCGCGAATCTCGTCGTCGACGATCGCGTTGGTGACGCGCCCGGCGACGCCGTCCCAGCCCGCCACGTCGGCCGGCAGAAAGATCTCGTCGAGGCCGTCCGGCTCTCGTCGGTCGGATCGGGATTCGCCGGCTGCTGGCTGCCGTGGCCGGCAAGCAGGATGACCACCTGATCGCCCGCCGCGCCGTATCGCGCAACGCGCTGGAACGCGCGCTCGATGTTCGCGCGCGTCGGGCGCGTCGGCTTCGTCGGCCGGCAGCCCGGCCAGCGTCACGATGGCTGCCGGCGCGAGGACGCAAGCGCGGCGCCCAAGAGCACCGCGCGAAACAGCGCGACGTCGTTCGCTGGGCCCTGCAGCGTTATGCCTCTTCATCTCCGGGCGCCAGGAACTCGCGTGACCCCGATCAGCAGAGCCCGCAGCGACGGCCGGAGGCATGGTGTCCTCGCGACCTGAACGTGACCACGGACGACGCGCGCGATGCGCCGCGCAGGATCGCCATGCGCCCGAGCGCATGGGCTCACCAGATCCCCGCGCCGATCTCGAAGACGATGCGCGGGCTATGCAGCGCGCTGGAGCCGTTGGCGCGAATGCCGATGCGGGCGCCGAAGAACGTGCCCCAGTCCGGGATCGGGAATCGGAACTTCACGCCCGTCTCGATCGCAAACCGCGCGCCGTCCTCCACCTTCGTGGAAGACTCGTAGTGACCGTAGTCGAGACCGCCGGCGACGTACCAATCCGCGAATCGCGAGGCGGATGGCATGTAGGCGACGTCCACGGCTTTTCTCGCCTGCTGTCCGGGCATCGGCCCGCTCAGCCGGCCGACGACCCAGCCGCCCAGTCCGGGCATTTGAACGCCGACCGGCACGGTCGTGCTCCAGCCGACGCCGCCGTCGAAACGAACGGAACCGCTGATGCGTTCCCACCAGTGCGTGAAGCCGTTGTAGGCGCCGCCGAAGCCAATGTGAGCCAGCACGTCGGCGGCGTTCACCCGGCTGTGGACCACCAGGTCGTTGCAGAATCCTTTGCCTGACAGCAGACGATCGGGATGACCTTGTCCCATCTGCGCGATGAGACCAGCGGCGTAGGCTTCCATCGAGCGCTGTCGATCGGCCACCGGACGCAGCGGCTCGCCGCAGATTTCGCCGTCCTCGGTGGCCCTGCGCAGCTGGTAGTCGTACCGAACGTAACGCCCGAACGCCTGCCCTGCCCAGCTGCTTTGCGTCTCGGCCTGCCTGAGTGTGCCGTCGTCGCCAACGGTGATCTCCGGCAACCGTTTCTTGAAGGTGTCGGAGCGAAACGCCGGCGACAGTTGTCTCGACCGCATGGTGTCTCTCACGCCCCACGCGTCGGCGGAGTATCGATTGACGTCGTAATTCGGCGTGAAGAGGCCGTCGCCGTTGCGATCCGGCGCACTCGCGTGTTTGCCCTCTTCGACGAGGACGAGCAGCGGCCAGAAGGGGTCGGATCGGTACAGCTTTCCGCCCGACGCGGGCGCCGCTGCGACGATGGCGGGGATTCCGGGATCGCCGGGCCGGCTGCGGACGACCGGCGTACGCCGGCTCGTGCCTTCGAGCACGGCGGCCACGTCGGCCAGTCGATCTTTCAGGACGAGGTCGAGGTCGAGGACATTCGTGTACAGCCCCAATCCGTGCGCCGCACCGTAGAAAGTCGCGACCCGGATCTGGCGGCAGGGCTTGCTCTTCGCGTTCGGGTTCCCCAGCTCATCGGCGTCCTCGACGACCACGCGCAACTCGACGCTCTCGAGGTCGTGCGCGTGGCTGTGCGCGCCGAGCTCATTCGGGTAATAGAAGAGGTACCGAATGACGACCTCATGGATCTGCCCCAGCAGAGCCTTGTCCAGCGGCACGTGCGCCAGAATCTCCGGGTTGGCCTGGTCGGCGGTGACGAGCCCGCGCGCGGTCTCGGGCAATCGCTCGTGGAAGGCGCGAACGAGATCGCGGTCGCTCGACGACGACTTGATCCTGGTAATGCGGTAATAGACGACATCCTCGGGCGTCGGGCGGGTTCCCGAGACGCGTGGCCATTCCCTTACCAGCGGGCCGTCGAGATCGATGAGCGGCTCGTCGGGCGAAAACCAGAGCGCCGGGCGGGCGCGCCAGGCGGCATCGTGCAGACTGATCGGCGGCTCGTTCGCGCTCGCGGCCGGGCTCGTCGCTTCGCACGTCGCCCACACCACGGTGCTCGGCCGGGCGCCAGCGGCCTGATCGGCGCTCGCCACGCGGGCGAGTCCCGCCAGCAGAAGAACGACGACGCATAGCTTGCACTGATATCGATACATCCAATTCGCTGGGGTGCTCATAGTTGGTAGTAGCGGCGCATTCTGGCACAATACGCCGCGCGGGCGGGAGGGGCACCGAATGGCACACGGCAAATCGAATGGCGGTCATCGACGGCGACAGCTTCGCACGGGCGCGCTGGCAATGGTCGCGCTCCTGGCGACGGTCGCCGCCGCGCACGGCATCGGACAGGCCGAGAACAAGCCAGATCAGATTTCCAGGCGCACCCGGCTGCGCAGCGGGCCGGACGATCCCAACGTGAAGGTCACGTCGGAGGTCAACGTGCGGACAAAACCGTCGCAGGTCGCCGCGCCCGTGTCCAAGACACCGGCCGGGAAGGTTCTCTGTTCGGTGATGTTCGACAACTACACCGATCTGTTCACGAAGACGTACATCGATGGCCAGTATGCGGGAACGATCCGGCCGTTTGGCGAGATGGCGGCATCCGCCGTGCCGGGGTCGACCGTGCTGTACGCCCGCGCGGAGTACGACGACGGCTCGGCGGATGCCTGGGGTCCGATTCGCGTCACGTGCAAGAGCAAGTATACGTGGCGCTTGACCGACTGACGGCGGATCGAAACCCGACCCGGAACGGCGGGTCGAAGCCCGACCCGCCCTACTTCTTTAGTTGGTCCCGAAGCTGGGCGTGCTTGTCCACGGCCGGACCGGGCGGGAAGTCTTCCAGCTCGAAGAACGGCCGCAGTTCGACTTCGCCCTCCTCGAACGGCACGCGCCGTGCCCATTCGATCGCTTCTTCCTTCGACTTCACCTGAATCACCCAGAAGCCGGCGATGATCTCCTTGGCCTCGGCGAACGGACCGTCCACGACGGTGCGCTTGGTACCGGAGTACTTCACCTTGATGCCCTTGGAGGTCGGCTGCAGGCCGTCGCCGGCCAGCATCACGCCCGCCTTGACGAGCTGTTCGTTGTATTTGGCCATGTCGGCCAGGACCTGCTCGCTTGGAAGGATGCCGGCTTCGGTCTCCTTGTTGCCCTTCACAATCATCATGAATCGCATTTTCGTGTCTCCTTTGCCCTCGAACTTGCCTTCTATCCAGACGTCGATTGAAGGGGAGGGAAATCGACACGGACCGACAGCTCCCGGTACCGCGCGAGGGCGTTGGCCAGTTGCATCTGTCGCGGCGTCCGGCACTCGGGCTCGAACAGACGTCGGATTGGCGACGATGACACAAGCGCATCGGCGCGCGACGTCGCGACGTTGAGCCGATTGAGGCTGTAGAGGAACTCCATCCCGCGCGGCGCATCGTCAGGCCGCGAGGTCGTCATCGAATAGATCACGATGGGCGCCTCCTGACCCTGGAACTTGTCCACGGTGCCCACGCGGATGCTCGGCAATCGCTCCTGAAGCCGGCTCACCTGCGCGTTGTACGGCGCAACGACCAGGATATCGCCGAGTATCGAGTGGCCTCGCCTCTCCGGCTCGTCGATCCACCGGACACCGGGCGCGAGCAGCAGTTCCGACGATGGCCGCGACGACCTCGACTTCCTCGTCGGACGAGTTGCGGCACCCGTCGTGCTCGACGTCGACGACGAAGAGGCCGGAGCCGCTGAAGCGGCCCGCGCCGACGAGTCGCTGGCGCTCGAGCCCGGCTTCGATCGCAGCTTGCCTCGTAGAACACCTCCGACGTGAACGCGCAGATCGCCGGCGAGAGACGCCACGTGACCGGCAGGAACAGCCCGCGATCGGCCGGCATGGTCTTGTGACCTTCGAGGACGTGATCGAGCGCCGACGCATCGACGCCGTCCGGATGACTGCCCTTCTGCGGCTGCTCGAGCTGCTGCGGATCGCCGAGCAGCACGAGCGTGGCCGTCGCCTGAGACACGGCGAGCGCGTTCGCGAGCGACATCTGACCGGCCTCGTCGATGAATAGCACGTCGACCGACTTCTGCGAACTCCGGCCGGGACCAGAGCCACGCGGTCCCGCCAAGCACGTCAACCTGCTCGTTGCGACCGCCTGATATGCGTCGTCGTTCTTCGTCGAACTCCAGGATCCGTCCACCAGCGTCTCGCTGGCGTCTGCGACTTTGTGTCCGAGCCGAATCTCCTGTCCTTGTGCCGCGGCTTCCCTCGAGACCGCGTCGAGCAGATTGCGGATGACCTTGTGACTGGTCGCGGTCACGCCGACGCGCTTGCCCTGCGCGGCGAGCGCGACAATCATCCGCGCACCTTGAAAGTCTTGCCCGAACCCGGCGGACCCTGGATTGGCAGCGTCCCTTCATCGAGATCGCCGGCGTCGGACGGCGAGTCGACCACAGCAGCCAGCCTCGCAGGCAAGAGCGGCATCGCGGCGCGGACGTCGACCGCGCCATGCGCGGCCACGTGTTCGCCCGAGACGAAGCAAGGCGGCTGCCCGCTTCGTCCGCGTTCGCCCAGCCGTTCGTGCTGGCGGGAGCGTCCGAGGAGATGGGTCATGAGATCGCCGACGCGGGACGTCCGCGGCTTTCGACCCTTGCGAACGTCGAGCGTCCGCGGCGACGCGATCGACGGCGACGACCTTCACCGAAGCTCTTCTCGTCGCGAAGCATCAGCTTGTCGCCCGCGCCTGATTTCACACTCCTGCGAGCGGATACCGATACCGGTCGATCACCGACCCGGTCGGCCGGCCAGTGCTCTTGTTCGCGGATGACATCGACTTCCGCTCGACGAACTCCAGTCCTGAGACCGCGTGCCGGTTCGTCGAGCAGTTCGTCGTCGGACAGATCGAGCAGGCGGAAGTACTCCCACCAGACGACCTTGTCCTCGCGATAGTGCCAGTCGAGCAGGTAGGCGAGCAGCCAGCTCGCTTCCTGCTCCGGCGATCTCGCTCGCGGATCGACCGGCACATCGGTGAGCAGCCGTCGGCGCAGCGCGTTCGACGCGCTGCTGGCGATCGGTGACTTCGTTCGGTCGGCGCGTCGGGTTCGAGCGGCGGCCGGGGAATCAGCGCGCCGCCGGCGATCTGCTGCTCACGCAGCGTCTCGAGCCAGCGCTGCAGCTCCACCAGGGATCGACAATCGTCCCGGTTGTAGCCTTCGACGATCGCGCGAACCGGCGGCGTCACGAGCGAGGGATCGCCCGTTTCGAGCGCCAGCTCAACCAGCCGCCGCTCGGCCTCGGCTCGAGCAGCGACCTCGCGCATGAAGCCGTAGAACGGCTCCAGGTCCTTGATCGAGTAGCGCTCGACGCCGGCCCGCAGGGCGTGACGGACGACTGCGTAGAGATCGACGAAGCGGTCACCCGCGGAGCAGGCGATCGATGTCCGCTTCACGCGTGGCGTAGCGGCCCATGAGCCGCTTGAATGCGGCCGGTTCGTAAGGCGCGTAGTGATAAATGTGAATCGACGGATCGGCCTCGAGCGCCGCCATGATCGCGGTCATCACCGCGTCGAATGCCGCGCGCTCCTCGACATCGGTGAACGCCCAGCGAGCGCTGTAGCCGAAGGAGCCGTCGGCAAGGACGCGCCCCAGGCCGAAGAGATACTCACGGCCGCCTTCACCCGGGCGCGGCGCGATGAGCGCACGGCCGAACGGGTCGCCTTCGAGATCGAGGAACAGATCGCCTGGCCGCGGCTCCGGGAGCCGGCACAGACCGAACTTCGGCTCGAGCGGCAGCGACTCGAACGTGGGCCGACCGGACTCGCGCTGCAGGAGCTGCAGCCTCGCCTGCTCGCGCAGGCGCTCGTACGTCTCCTTCGCCCCACGATCGGGTGTGAACTCCAGCGGAATCGGCGTTGCGGCAAGCTTGGGCAGGGTCGTGATCCCTCGTCCCGCCAGCTCGGTCTGATGCTGGCGCCCGAGACCGGCGACGAACGACAGGTGATCGTCACGACGCCGTTCGGCGTTGCAGCGTGCCCACCACCGGCACACCTCGCAGTGATCGACGGGATCGGGATACGTCTCCGGACTTCTCGTCGAGCGTCCTGGACGACACGAACTCCAGAAACGCAGCTTTGACCTGGCGGTAGAACGCCGCGAAGTCGTCGAAACGAAAGGTCTGCGCCGCGACCGGCGTGACGACATGAAAGTAGTCCGGCGCGCGGCCCTGAATCCTGCCGACGAGATCGGAATACACGCACAGCTGCAGAATCGTCCCGCCGCGCGTCTCGCGCGAGAGCTTCGTGTCGTGCGCTTCGTACGACCAGGCGCCGAACGTCGAGCTCGCCACCTCGACCTTTCGCAGCACGTCGGGATACCCGAACCACCGATCGTCGGCGAGCGCGGCCTGGACGATGACGTCGGCGCCGCAGCGCATCGCCTCGAGCGTCTGCGTGCGGCGCGCGTCGGGCGCACCGCCGCCCAGATCGATCACGGTCAGTCCGCGATCGCGGAGGTCGGCGACGTAGCGCCTTTCGTGCTCGATGCCGCGATCGCGCAGGACCTCGGCGAGTGGATCGGGAAGTGCGGCTTCGCCAGCCGCCAGCGCGACCAGCCGATCGAGAGCGGTCTTGTGGCGGCAGGCGAGGAAGTTCGCGAGATCGGTCGGCGAGACCGACAGCCGGCCGTCGTGCGTCTCACTTCACTTTCTTCATGTCGAAGAAGCCGGTCGCGTAGCGCTCGTGTAGAAGCCGATGAACTCACCGGCGGTCGCCCGGCCGACCCAGTCGAAGCGCCGCCGTCCTGCGCGCCGAGATCGACCGTGCCCTTGAACATCACGACGCCGCCGACGAGACGGCCGTCCATGCTGATCTTGTACTGTAGGGGCGGCCGCAGTCGCCTCGAACGTCGCCACCCAGGTCTCGCCGTGACGACGACCGTGGCGTCGAGCTTCTTGCAGAGTTCCTTCGGCTGGGTCGTCGCCTGCGCCGGATTGAAGTAGCTCCACGTGCCCGACCACTGACCGGCGATGTCGGGCGGCCCCTGCGGTCCGCGGCCGCGCTGCGCCTGCTGCGCGAACTGCCGCGACGAGGCGTACGACGCTCATGGCGACAGCATCGGCGACGCATGACAGCCCCGGGGCAGATTCTAGCGTCTCGAGGACGGACTCGTCCGAATCAACCCCTCGCGATCGCGACCAGGTCGCGGAACGACTCGCCGCGATCGGCGGCGAACGACGCGGCATCTCCATCTGTGACGCGCCGCTCGAGCGCGCTCCAGCGCTCGCGATCGCGGCTGCCCGACTGCAGCAGCAGCCGAAGTCGGCGACCGCGGACGCGAGCGGCAGATGCCGCACGCGCGACGCCGCCGTGCGCACCGGACGCAGCAGATCGCTCGCTCGCCTTCCGGCGCCTTGTAGCGCGCCTTCACCGTCAGCCACTCGCTCGTACGTGCGCCGGCGCCGCGGGCTTCGCGCCTGCGCCGGCGGCGCGGCGATCTGACCCCGGCTGATAGCGCAGCGGATCGACGTCCGGGCGCGCGGACGCGCGCGCCGTCGTCGGGGTTCTCGACGCCGACGGGAATGACTTCGTAGAGCACCGTGACGGTGTGACCGGCGCCCATCTCGCCGCCGTCCTTGCGATCGTCGTTGAAGTCCTGCGCCGCGAGCAGCCGGTTCTCGTAGCCGATCAGCTTCCACGCGCTCACGACCGCCGGATTGAACTCGACCTGGAACTTCACGTCCTTGGCGACGGTCTCGAGCGTCGCGTCGGCTTCGCGCACGAGCACGCGCCGCGCTTCCTGCAGCGAGTCGAGATACGCGTAGTGGCCGTTCCCCCGGTCCGCCAGCATCTCCATCGTCGAGTCCTTGAGATTGCCGCTGCCGACGCCGAGGACCGACAGGAACACGCCGGACTCGCGCTCGCGCTCGATGAGCTGCAGCAGATCGCGCTGGCTCGTGATGCCGACGTTGAAGTCGCCGTCGGTGGCGAGGATCACGCGATTGACGCCGCCGGGAATGAACGCCTCGCGCGCGACGCGATACGCCGTGATGAGGCCCTGGCCGCCGTTGGTCGATCCGCCGGCGTTGAGGCTCGCGATCGCGCGCTGAATCACGTCGCGCTGCCGCGCCGGCGTCGGACGACAGCGCGACGCCGCTCGTGCCCGCGTAGGTCACGATCGCGAGCCGTGTCGTCGGGGCGCAGCGTGTCGACGAACATGCGCGAGCGCCGTCTTGATGAGCGGCAGCCGCTCGGGCGGCGCCATCGATCCGGACACGTCGATGAGCAGCACGATGTTGCGGCCGGCGATCTCGCGGCGGCGGCGGCGTCGCGCGCGCGCGCCGATCAGCACGAGCTTGTGCGACGGCGCCCACGGACAGTCGCCGATCTCCGTCGTGAGCGCGATCGGCGGCCGTCGCGCGGCGCGGCGTAGGCGAAGCGGAAGTAGTTGACGAACTCCTCGACGCGCACGGCGTCACGCGGCGGCAGCTGTCCGCTGCGAGAGAAAGCGGCGGACGTTCGTGTACGACGCGGTGTCCACGTCGGCGCCGAACGTCGAGAGCGGATTGTTCCAGGCGGACTGGAAACGATTCGGCTCGACGTGCGCGTAGCGTTCGCCGGAGTGCCGGTAGCGATAGCCCGACCACGCGTCGTCTCGCACCATCGCGTGCGGACGTTCGGTGTAAGGAGCCGGCTCGGCAAGGACCGGCGCCGCGCCCAGCGCCCTGCCACCCCGACCGCCACCTGCGCCGCCGCCAGCGGTTGCCGTTGACGCTCCCGCTTGTGCCTGAGGAGGAGGCGGCGGCGCAGCCTGAGCCGGCGGCGGAGGCGGCGTCTGCGACGGTTGAGCGCGCGGGCGGTTCGCCTCCTGTCGGTCGACGGTCACTTCGTCGAGCTTGTCCGTCGGCCGCGCCAGCACGATCGGCATCCGCACCGCCGCGGCGCCTGCCGGCACGCGCAGCTCGCGTTCGAACGGCGGGAACCCGGCGTGCTCTGCCTTGATGCGATACGCACCGGCTGCGACATTCGCGAATCTGAATGCGCCGTCGGCTGCCGAGGACGTCTTCGCCTGCACGCGACCGTCGCGTTCGAGCGTCACGGCGACGCCCGCAAGCGGAGCAAGCGACGCATCGACAACCGAGCCGATGATCGTCGTCCCGGTGTTCTGAGAGCCTGCGCCGGACTGCCCGGCCGGCTGCGCCGAAAACAGCGCCCAGCAGACCAGGGCGCACAGCATGGGAAGAGCATGTAGACGTCGGAACATCACTGGCCTCCCCGGGGTCGCGCCCCGGCACGAGCCCGCCCCACCCAAGCGGCGGGGCGGCGATGTCCCTAGAACGATGCAGATCAAAAACCTTGCACACGGAGGGCACGGAGGAAACCGGAGGCCTCGGAAAATAGATCAAGGCTCTACAATACAAAGCTCTTGATGCCTTCCTTCAGCCGCTTCGTATTGAAGTTGATTAAGAGCCCCTTCTTCAATCCGGAGATCCGCAGGTAGGTGAGCACCTGCGAATGATGAATTGGCAACGTCTGCTCGACGCTCTTCAACTCGACAAGCACCGTGTTCTCTACAATGAAATCGGCTATGAATGCAAAGTCCATTTCGACACCGGCATACGTCATCGGAAGTTTGACCTGTCGTCTGAACTCGAGCTTCGCTTCTTGAAGCTCGTACGCAAGGCACCGTTCGTAGACCGATTCAAACAGTCCTGGGCCAACGGCCTCGTGCACCCGTAGCGCGCAGCCGATTACTGCGGTTGCAGTTTCGTTCGTGATCAATGACATGGTGCCATCAGACCGAAGCAAGTCTGACGCCATCTTGATCAGCCAGAAATACCCATGTCCCCGGCCGGACGTTGCAGAATCTGCAATGTGGCCACAAAGGTTTTAGGATGAAAAGAGAATCCTACTCCGTGCCTTCCGTTTGCCTCCGTGAGCTCCGTGTGTTGGTTTTTGAGACAAGCGAAGTTACGGCGCCTTCGCTTCCCGCCAGCGTCACTCCCCCATCGGTCGTGACGAACGTCCGCCCGTCGGCGGTCGTCACCGTCGCCTGACGAGCGCTCGGTGGCGCGGATGGTCGAGAGCTCTGATGAAGTCGGAGAAGTGACGCGTTGGAAACGAACGCCGTCGGTTGAGAGCAGGACGACGCCCTGGCGTCCGATGAGCCAGCACGTGGTCGGGGATGACGACGCGCCGTTGATGATGTGGACGGGTGGATCGATCGGCACGGGGATCCACGACGCGCCGGCGTCGGTCGATCGTTCGACGGCACCGGACGCGAGGACGCGCCAACGCGGCAGAACGTTCGATTCGGCCGCTTGTTGCTTCGGCGCGGCCGGCGGCGTGGCCGCGCCGCCACGGCCTGCCCCGCCGCCACCCCGTCCTGCCCCGCCGAGCGCACGCGAACGGTCCGCCATGTCAGCGACTCCCGTTTCGGCCACGATCGTCGAGAACTCGACCACGACCGCGCGAGCGTCGGCGACGTTTTCGCGAAAGGCCTCAGCCCGCGCCGGCGGTGGCGGAGGCAGCACGGCGACAGGTGCTGGGGTCGGCGGTGGCGGTGGTGCTGGTGTTGGCACGGGAACCGGTGAGGCGGCCGGTCGCACCGGGTCTGGTCCGGGTGGCGGCGCGGTCGCCGGTCGCCCGCCGGCGGTGGCGGGCGGCTGGGCAAGTTGAGGCGGCTGCGTTCGCGCCTGAGGAGGCGGCGCCGCCGCAGTGCGTGTCTCGACCGGCGAGACCGCGTCGAGCTTCGTCCCTCTCGTACCCGTCGTACCCGTCGTACCCGTCTGCGCGTCGGCCCTCGGCGCCGATTGACCGAGCTGACGCTGGACATTCTTGTCCTTGTCCGCGGGATTCCGTCCCGGCTTTCGGGGTCGCCGTCGCAGGGGGTGGCGCACTCGGCGCGTCGGCGGGCGCGGCCGGCGGTACAGCGGCGCTCGTCTCTTCTTGCGGCTGTGACTTCGCCAGCTGCAACGCCGGATCCGGCGGTCTCGCGCCCGGCCAGACGAGCCATACCAGGCTCGCGGCGACCGCGGCCGCGAGCGGCAGGACCCAGCGCACTGGGAACCGGAGCACCTTGCTGGGGCCGCGCCCACGGTCTTCTTCTTCTTGGGCCGCGGGGCCCCACCCCCGCGGCTCGGGCGCGAGGCGCTCGCGCGCCTCGCGGTGTACTTCGGCGAAGATCGCCGCCATTTCCTGGCAGCGCGCGCAGTTGGAGAGATGCAGTTCGACCGTCTCGGCTTCTGCGGTCGAGAGCGTGCCGGCCGCCCAGGCGGCCAGCGTCTCGGCGTCGAGGCAGGAGTCCCCGGCCGCGAGCGAGGGGGATTCCCCCCGCCGCCGCAAGGCGGCCGTCAGCAACTGGTCGATCTGCTGGTCGTCCACCTGATCCTCCTCCCTATCTTGAACGATCCCGGCCGGGATTCTTGCCGGCGGCCGTCACCTGCGATTCGTCCCCGACGAGCTTCGACAGGTCCAGTGACCCGGCGTCGTCCAGCACGGAACGCACGCAGTCGGCCACGGCGCGGTCGTCGAACCCGTGATCCTCGCGGAGCGCACGTTCGACGGTGTCGCGGATTTCACGCCGAATCCTGGTCAGATGACGCGACACGCTGGCCTCGTGCTCGCCGAGCAGCCGGCCGATCGCCGCGAGCGTCATCTCCTGCGTGTAGTAGCACGCGAGGCGAACGCGATCGCGCGACGCCAGCGCCGCGATGGCGGCCGCGAGCGCGCGCCGCATGGCCCCGGCAAACCGCGCGCGCTCCGGATCGGGCTCACGGCCCTCGGCGCTGTTGCGAATCGAAACAATGGCGTTCTCAGGCACGGACTCATCGGCTGGCAGCGGCTGCACTCGACGCTGCGCGCGGAGACGATCGACGTGCCGCTGCGACAAGATCGCGCGCAGCCACGTCGCGAGGCTGCTGCGTCCGTGAAAGTAACGGAACAACGACTGGCGGACGCCGTCGCGCTCGCGCAGGCCGAACAGCTCTCCGAAGATTCCCTCGGCCAGTTCCCGCGCGCCGCCGGACGGATCGATCGCATCGGCGGCACGCGACAACGCCGCACGATGCTCACGCACGACGTGCTCCCAGGCCGGCTCGCACCCCGCGGCACAGGCCCTGGCCAGCGCGAGATCCTCGAGGTGCAGCGCGCCGAGATAGCGCTCGACGTCTTCGGGCGACGCGGACTTCGCCGCGAACGCTTTGGCGACGCTCTCGTCCAGGGCGGCCCGGAGCTCCTGGACCGTCAGCCCCCACCTGGCCGCGCGCGACTCTGCGAAAAGTCGTGCGAGGCGGTCCTGACCGATGCCTGAGGAGGCTGACCGCACGGCGGGATTATGGGTTACTTCTGACTCAAAAGGGCGACCGTTGGTTTGTGTAATGGACCCCTTGGAGGAGGTGTGGGATGGACAAGGCGCTCGAGACGCAACTGGCGAACATCGAAAAACGGACCGGGAAGTCGCTCGACGAGCTGACCCGGCTGGTGAAGAACAGCGGCCTGACGAAGCACGGCGAAGTGCGCGATTGGCTTCAGAAAACGCTCAAGATGGGGCACGGCGACGCCAACACGCTCGTCCACGTCGTCTTCAAGTCATCGCCGGCCGTGGCGGACGATGTGGAAGACGAGGCGGCCGCGGCAGGTCGCATTTACACGGGCCCGAAAGCGGTGCTGCGTCCGGTTCACGACGCCGTGATGAAGGCCGTCAAGGCGTTCGGTCCGTTCGAGATCGCGCCGAAGAAAACCTACCTCAGCCTGCGCCGCAAGAAGCAGTTCGCGATGGTCGGCCCCGCCACCAACACGCGCGTGGAAGTGGGCCTGAACATGAAAGACGTGCCCGGCACGTCGCGCCTCGAGGCGCTGCCGCCCGGCGGCATGTGTCAGTACAGAGTGAAGCTGACGGCCGCGTCGGAGGTCGACAAGGAACTGATCGGCTGGATTCAGAAGGCATACGACGCGGCGGGCTGAGGTCATCGTCTCCGCTGTGTCAGCTGCCTGAGCAGGTGTCCGGCTGCGGCCGCGAAGCGCGTCGTCGCATCGTCGTAGGAACGCGCGACGAGCATGGCGCCTTCGAGGCCGGCGGTCAGCACGCGCGCGGCGTCGACTGACTTCCCTGTCAGCGCCAGCGTGCCCGAGCGCTTCCCGTGCTCGAGGATGCGCGCGAGCCACACTTCGTTGTCGTCGAAGAACTTCTGGATCGCGCGCTTCATCGGCTCGGGCAGTGTCGTGTACCTCGGCGGCCAGCATGCCGCAGAGGCACATGCGCTGGTGGCTGAGGACATCAGCGTAGACGCTGACGTAGCGTTCGAGCTGCGCCGCCGGGCCGAGCCGGCTCGCTTCGATCTCGGCGAGCGCCTGCGCGAACGTCGCCGCATATCGGTCGATCAGCGCGCGGCCGAGCTCGGCCTTGGTCGCAAAGTGGTAGTGCAGGCCCGCTTTGGTGATCCCGAGCTCGGCCGCGACATCGGCATAGCTGAATCCGTTGAACCCGCGCGTCTGCGCCAGCCGCTCGGCAACATCCAGGATCTGGTCGGCGGTGGTTGGGGATTTCCTGACCGGGGCGGTCGCCGGCACGCGTCCGGCCTTGGTGGTTGACATTTTACCTACTAGTAGGTAAGTATACCGCTCTCATCGCACGAACCTCAACGAGGAGGCTGATCATGCATTCCGAAACGACGAGCCAGACTGAGCATAAGTCCTTTCTCCGGCCCGATGAAACCCGTGAGTTCCCGCGCGGCCGCGCCGAGATCCTCAAAGTCGGCGGCGGCGAAGTCGGCCGGCTCGTGTTCCACCCCGGCTGGCGCTGGTCGAACGACGTCCGGCCGATTGCCGGCACCGCCAGCTGCGAAGCGCCCCACTTCCAGTACCACGTGAGCGGACGTCTCGCGATTCGCATGGACGACGGCACCGAATTCATCGCCGAGCCCGGCGACGTCACGTCCCTGCCGAGCGGCCACGACGCCTGGGTCGTCGGCGACGAGCCGGTCGTCGTGGTCGACTGGTTCGGGGCGAGCCACTACGCGGAAAAACCGGTAGCAATTAGCATCGACCCATCGATCCATAATTGCGCCCATGTGCGCATCGCCGTTCCTGCTCGTCGGCGCGTGTCTGCGCGGCAATCGCGCCGGCGGAACCGCAGGATCAGGCGCGTGAGCAGTTCGAGCAGCTCGCCTCGCTCGTCCAGCAGAAGATGACGGAGTACGGCGTCCCGGGCGTCGCCTTCGGCATCGTCAGGAATGGCCAGGTCACGGCTCGCGGATTTGGCGTCACCAACATCGACGACCCGCAGCCCGTCACGCCGGAGACGGTTTTTCCTCTGGCCTCGATCTCGAAGACGGTCGCGACCACGGCCATCATGCGGCTGGTCGATCAGGGAAAGATCGATCTCGCGGCGCCGGTCCGCAAGTATCTGCCTGGCTTTCGGGTGCAGGACGACGCCGTCAGCCGCGACGTCGCGATCTGGCATCTCCTCACGCACACGCCAGGCTGGGAGGGCCAGCTCACGGCGCCCGACCGCGGGACTGAGACGCTCTCGGGCTTTCTCGACACCCTGAAGGACCTGCCGCAACTCGCGCCGCCCGGGACGGTCTGGAGCTACAACAACGCGGGCTTCACACTTGCCGGACGCGTGATCGAAGTGGTGACCGGCCAGCCGATTCACGAGGCGATCCGGACGCTCGTGTTCCAGCCGCTCGGACTCACGCGAGCGTTCACGAGGCTCGAGGACGTCGCCTCGTACCGATTCTCGGTCGCCCATCGCCAGCAGGCCGGCAAGCCGGCGGTGATCCGGCCGCTCAGCCGGTCCAGCTCAGTGACGGCCGGCGGCGTGTCGATGAGCTTGCGAGACCTGCTCGCGTACGGCGCGTTTCATCTCGGCGACGGCACCGCCGGCGGCCAGCGCGTGCTGTCGCGCGCGTCGCTGGAAGCGATGCGTACGCCGCGACTGAAGAAGAACGCGACGGACGAAGACATGGGCCTCGGCTGGCATCTTCGAACGATCGGAGGCGTGACGACGGCGGCGCATGGCGGCACGCTTGGACACTGTCTGTTGCTGGAGCTCGTGCCTGCGAGGAACCTGACGCTCGCGATCCTCACGAATCACGCCGACGGCTGGCGCCTCATCCAGGACGTGGAGCGGACAGCACTGAAGCAATTGGAAGGACTGACGCTCAATCCATCGCAGACGATCGGCCACCGCGGCGTCAACGAGACGATGCCGGATGCGCCGATCATGTCGAAGCCGCCGGACTTCGCGCTCTATGTCGGCACGTATCGCCGGCCGCCCGTCGGCACCAATGTCGTCCGCGTCGAGAACGGACAGCTCATGGTCGACATGAGCACGATTGCCTTCTACGCGCCCGACCGCGCCGTGGTGACGTCCGGCAATCAGCGCGGCAATCCGGTCGAGTTCATCCGGCGTCCGGACGGCACGGTCGGCTGGATCAGAGTTGTGGGCAGGATAGCCAGGAAGGACTGACGCCGGCCAAAGGCCCAGGGCCAAAGGCCCAAGACAAATCGTACGGTGCCTTGATTTGTGCCGTTGGCCTTCGGCCCTTGGCCTTTGGCCTTAGCTGGCCTTTCGTCTCTTCCCCGCCGGATGTGCGACCACACGCATGCGGGCCGGTTTCTTGACGCGCGCAGGCCGCGATTTCTCCGAGCCGATGCGGTCCAGGCTCTGGCGCAACGCCTCCATCAGGTCCACGACCTTGCCGGCCGGCTTGCCGCCCTTCGCCGCCACGGTCGAGTCAGGCGCCTTCGCCTGAAGCATCGCGCGCAGCGATTCCTGGTAGTGATCGGTGAACGTGGAGAGATCGACGTCCTGCTCGAAATGCTGCAGCACCTGCCGCGCGAGCTTGACCTCGTCGGGCTTCACTTTCCCTCGAGCGAATTCCAGCTCGTCGATGTCTTCGGCGCTTCGCACCTCACCTGAGGTTCGGAGCGTGTACATGACGAGCGCATTGTCGCGCGGCAGCACGGCGACGAGGTATTCCCGCCCGTGCAGCGCCAGCCGCCCGACCGCGGCGCGGTCCGCCATGCTTTCCCGGAGCACAGCGAACGACGGTCCCGAGGTTTTCGTGTCAGGCGCCAGGAAGTACGCGCGCTCGATGAGAAGGGGATCGATTTTGGCGGCGTCCACCACATGGCCGATGTCGATCACCCGGGTGGACTCGGGACGCAGCTTGCTGATTTCCTCTTCCTCAACAAGGACGTACTGCCCTTTCGCGGACTCGTAGCCCCTCACGATGTCCTCGGCCGTCACTTCTTCTTCGCAGTGCGGGCACCATTTCTTCAACTGGATCGGCGTCTTGCAGCGGCGATGGAGCTGCCGAAAGGAAACGTCCGAACCGGCATTGGTGGCTGGAAAGACGCGGATCGGAATCGTGATCAGGCTGATCCGAATCGCGCCTTTCCATGTCGCGCGGGTCATGGCGTCACCTGTTCACTGACAGCGACACGGCGTTCGACGACTCGCCCGACGCGTTCGTCACCAGCAGCTCGTACGGGCCGGCATGCTCGAAGACGACCTTCAGCACGACGGTCTGCGTCTCGACTCTGTCCACGTCGGGCGTCGTGACCGTTCCGGTCGGATCGGTGACGCTCACCTTCAGACCGGGTGCGAAGTTGCGTCCGCTGAGCGTGACCACCTGAGGCTCGCGGCTTCTGGAGAACTCCGCAGGCGTGATCTCGTCGATCCACGGCTGCCTGGTGGCCGCGCGGGCCTGAATCGCAAACGCGGTTGAACGCATCCCGTCTTCGTTCGCGACCACGAGCGAGTACCGGCCGACCGCGTCGAGCGCGAACGACACCTGGAACGAAGTGGCGCGCTGCGCCGCGATGTCGGCGCCGGCAAAGGTCTTCACCGCCCCGCCAGGCGTCGTCACGAAGAGCGTCAGGCCGGTCTTGAAGCCCTCGCCTGAGACGCTCAGCGTCTGTAGCTTCGGACTCGTCACGGGCGTCTCGGGCGCCACGCCGGTGATTCTCGGTTCCGGTTGCACGCCGGCCAGCGCCAGCGTGAGGACAGCTGCGCCAATGGTGAATCGCATGGAGCCTCCGTTTCTGGTGCGATCGTCAGGCTGTTCTGATCGATCGCTCGAGCATGCGTGGGAGGCCGCGCACATCACTGGAGGTACTGCATCCCTGATGCCAAATGGGAATCAGCAAGTACCATCGACCAATCGCTCGAAGTAGAGGGTGGGTCGCTGCACACAAATGGCAGCACAGGGCACACTCTCATGTGAGGATTTTCGTAGCGATTTGGTATAGTCGGGCGCAATCCCACCAGCTCTCGGCCGGCCGCGCAGGTTGTCACACCATTGCGAGGGACCATGGACTTCATCGAGCGGTGGTTCGGGATTTCGCTGGACGGCGGATCGGGTTCCCTGGAATTTGCGATCCTTCTGGTCCCGGTCGTCAGTCTCATCGCGTTCGCGTACAGACGGTTCCGTTCCTCACGGTCACGGCCGGCCTTCTCGCCATAGGCCGGTACCCGACTTGCTTCACAGGTAGAGGCACCGAATCGCATGGGCGGAGCCTCGACCGAGCGACACGATCCATCGCTGGTGGCCCTGCGGCCGAGCGGCGATCGGCTGCACCTCTACTTCAACCACACGGTACTCTCCACCGGTCTCGACGGGTGGATTCGCGGCGGCGAGCAGGGACTCTTCGTCCACGAGACCCGGATGCTCTCCGACTATCGCGTGTCAATCGGCGGGAAGGAACCGCGCCCTGTCGGCGTGAGCGCGACGAGTGCCCGTGCGTCTCACGGCTATCACCTGTTCTTTCCCCCGGACCGGACGGCCGGCGCGATCGACGAGGGCAGCGGCCTGATCATCGAGGACACGCAGCAAACGCTCGAGCTCATCGTTCGTCGCGCACTTGGAACGAGCGCCGACTCTCCTGCCGACATCCTCACAGAGGAGCTCGAACTGACGAACTACTCGAGCGATCGCACCGCCTTCGATCTCATGCTGAGGATCGACAGCGACTTCCTTGGTCTTCCCGAGATTCGCAACGGACCGCTGGGCCTCGGACGCGTCCGGCGGTCCTGGGATGCCGCCGCACGCGCGCTTCACTTCGGCTGGCAGGCACGTCATGCGTTCGATCACCCCAGCGAAGCCGGAAGCGCCACCGACGAGCGCGCGTTGACCGTCACGGTGATCGACGCTGACGGGCCGGTGAGGGAGACGCCTGACGGCATCGCGTTTTCTATCGCGCTGCGCCCGCAGGAACGCTGGATGGCCCAGCTTCGATTCACCCCGTCCGTTCGCCGCGAGCTCACACTCGCCGGGCCGAGATCGGGTGACCGGTCGATTGGCACGCGATTCGAGTTTCCCTGCGACCAGACCCGGACGCGTCAAGTGTCCGACATTCTCGAGCGGGCGCAGCGCGACCTGCTCGATTTGCGGCTGGAAGATCTCGACGACGGGCCGCAGGCGTGGACGATGGCGGCGGGGATCCCCCTCTATGTCGCGCTCTTCGGCCGCGATGTGCTCACGGCGTCGTGGCAGGCCGCCATGCTCACGCCCGACATGATGCGAGGCAGCCTGCAGGTCCTCGCCCGGCTTCAGGGCCGCGAGCACAACGACTGGCGCGACGAGGCGCCGGGGCGCCTCCTGCACGAGGCGCACACCGGGCCGCTCGAGACACTGAACGTCAACCCGCGCGCGCGTTACTACGGCTCGGTGACCACGTCAGGGTTCTTCCCGCTCGTGCTGGCGGAGCTCTGGCACTGGACGGCTGACGAAGCGTGCGTTCGCGAGCTGTTGCCGCACGCGCTCGACAGCTTGCGCTGGCTCGACACCGAGGCCGACATCGACGGCGACGGGTTCTACGAGTACCAGACACGGTCCACGCTCGGCGTGAAGCATCAGGCCTGGAAGGATTCTGCGGACGCCATCGTCTATCCCGATGGCACGGCCGCGGAGCCGCCGATCGCCACCTGCGAGGAGCAGGCGTTCGTGTACGTCGCCAAGTTCCATCTCGCCGCGACGCTCTGGCGTCTCGGCGAATGGCGCGAGGCACGCCGCCTGCTGCGCGAGGCCAGGCGCCTGAAGAAACGCTTCAACGACGCCTTCTGGTTGCCCGATCAAGGGTTCTTCGCGATGGCGCTCGACGCAACGAAGCGGCCGATCGCCTCAGCCGGATCGAATCCGGGCCACTGTCTCGCTTCCGGAATCGTCGGACGCGAGCACGTGAGGGCCACCGTCGATCGACTGTTCCGCGACGACCTGTTCTCCGGATGGGGGATTCGTACGCTTCTCGGCGGATCATCCAGCCTACAACCCTTACAGCTACCATCGGGGATCGGTCTGGCCGGTCGAGCAAGGCAGCTTCGCGCTGGGCCTCATGCGGTACGGGCTGCACACCGAGCTCGAGCGGCTGGCCCGGGCGGTCTTCGACGCGGCGGCCCTGTTCGAGACTCGCGCCTGCCCGAGCTCTTCGGCGGGCAGCCGCGCGATGCGGGCCATCCGTTCCCGGCGCTCTACCCGCAGGCCAACGCGCCGCAGGCGTGGTCGGCCTCGACGCTCTTCCTGATCATGCAGTCCCTGCTCGGGCTCTATCCGTACGCCCCTTCGAAGATGTTGTTCCTCGACCCGCATCTCCCCGAATGGCTTCCGGAGGTCACGTTGCGCGATCTGCGGGTCGGCGCGGCCGTCGTGACGATTCGATTTCGCCGGGGGGCCAACGGCGGGACGGACTATCACGTGCTCGACAAACACGGCAGTCTCCACGTCGTCCGCCAGGCGAGTCCGTGGTCGCTGACCGAGCGTCTACGCCACCGTGTCCGCGATCTCGTTGCGGGGGCTCTGAGGTAGGAGCACGTCAGCGCCCCGCGTCACACCGTTTTTCCAGCCGTTTCGTCAGCGCGGGTGTATCCTGCGCAATTGGCAGGCGTTGCCCACGCCTGCCGCTCAGACTCGTGCTCCCCAAGTCGGCATTTGCTGGAGAGGAGGATCTCCATGCGTGTGACACGACTCGGTCGGCGGCATGTCGTCGTTCTGGCGGTACTCTACATGTGTTCTGTAGTCTTGGCGCCTTCGCGCGCCGAGGCGCAGGAACTTTACGGCAGCGTCACGGGGACGGTTCAGGACGGCACAGGCGCGCGCGTTCCTGGCGCGACCATCGTCATCGTCAACCGCGACACCAACCTGACCCTGCGGGCGATCTCGAATGAGGCCGGCACGTATACCGTCACCAACGTGCTGGCGGGAATCTACGACCTCAAGGTCACCCTGACGGGCTTCAAAGAGTTCGTCAAACAACAGGTGCCCGTCACCACCGGCGCGATCAGCCGGGTCGATGCGAGACTGGAAGTCGGTCAGCTCACCGAAACGGTGACCGTGCAGTCCGAGGTGCAACTGCTGAAGACGGACAAGGCGGACACCGGCTCGGTCTTCTCGTCGAAGGAAGTCGTCGATCTGCCGCTGCCCGAGTTCCGCAATTACCAGAGCCTGCTGGACCTCGTGCCGGGCTCCACGCCGTCGGAATTTCAGAACGCCGAAATCGACACACCGGCGCGCGCCTTGTCCACCACGATCAACGGCACGAACCGGAACAACAACGCGACGCGTGTGGACGGCGCCACGAATCAGTTCACGTGGCTGCCGCATCACACCCTGTACGTTGCGCCCGCTGAGACCATCGCGTCGGTCAACGTGACCACGGGGAGCTTCTCGGCGGATCAGGGACTCGCGGGCGGCGCGGCCGTCACGGTCATCACCAAGTCGGGCACGAACCGACTCCAGGGATCGGCGTTCGGCTTTTTCACCAATCAGAATTTCCGGGCGCAGACGTACTTCGCAAAGCGGAACAACACGCCCAAGCTGCCGACCAATCACCACATCGACGGCGGGACGCTCGGGGGCGCCATCGTGAAGAACCGGCTGTTCTACTTCGGCGCGTTCGAGGGACAGTACCGCAACACCGCCGGCGAATCGACGTACACCGTGCCCACGCTGAAAATGCGCAACGGCGACTTCAGCGAGGCCCTCAACAACAACGGATCGCTGCAGTTGATCTACGACCCGCGCACCGGCGACATCGAAGGGCGGGGACGCCAGGCGTTCGCGGGCAACGTCATCCCCGGAGATCGCATCGATCCGATTGCCCGTCGTATCAACGAGTTCTACCCGCTGCCGAACGGGCCCGGCACCTCGAGCAACTACTTCAAGGAGTTCATCAGCACGTTCGATCGGAACCAGTACGACGTGAAGATCAACTGGAACCGCAGCCCCACGCATCAGTTCTGGGGAAAGATCGGCGTCATGGACGCCACCGTCAGCAACCTGCAGAAGCTGGCGTTCGACGGCGGAGGCCTGGGTAAGACACTGACCTGGGTGGCGACGATCGGCCAGACGGTGACCCTCGGCCCGTCGTTCGTGATCGACACGACCTTCGGCTATTCGCTCCTCGACCAGTGGGGCTACGGCCCGGATTACGGAACGAACTACGGGCTCGAGCTGGGCGTACCCGGCACGAACGGCTCGGACATCCGGCAGAGCGGGATGCCCGTGTGGGGCAACGGCATGAGCGCGCAAGGATCCACAGACAGCTGGAATCCGTACACGCGCTTCGACCCGACGTACACGATCTCCACCAACCTGACGAAGCTGTCCGGCAAGCACTCGCTCAGGTTCGGCGCCGCGATCGACTACCAGGCCATGAATCACTGGCAGCCGGAGTTCGGCGGGACGGGCCCGCGCGGCCGGCTCGACTTCAGCGGCAACCTGAGCGGCCTGCGCGGCAGCGCGCAGGCTCCGAATTTCTACAACCAGTACGCGTCGTTCATGCTCGGGCTGACCTCCCAGGCGCAGAAAGCCATCCAGTGGGAGGACATGACGACGCGCGAGTGGCGATTCGGCTTCTACGTGGGCGATCGCTGGCAGATCCACGAGGACGTCACGCTCGACCTGGGCGTGCGCTACGAGTACTTCCCGCTCGTGAATCGCGACGAAGGGCGTGGCGTCGAGCGGCTCGACATCGAGACGATGAACGTCCTGCTCGGCGGCGTCGGTGACGTCCCTCGCGACGTCGGCCTGAGAACGCGGAAGACCGACTTCGCGCCACGGCTCGGCGTGGCCTGGCGCATGAACGAGCTGACGGTGGTCCGCACCGGATACGGGCTGACCTACAACCCGTTGCCGTTCGCGCGGCCGTTGCGCGGAGCCTATCCACTGACGATCCACAACACCTACGTGAGCCTGAACAGCTGGCAGCCGTACGGCACGCTCGCGCAGGGCATTCCCGACTTCAGCGGGCCAGGACCGAACGAGAGCCTGACGCCGCTGCCGAGGACCGCCACGATGCGGACACCCGATCCGGACAACGTGCACCGCGGCTACGTCCAGTCGTGGAACGCGTCCGTCGAGCGCCGGTTGCCGTACGACATGTCGATCAATGTCGCGTACGTCGGCACGAAGACGACGCGCGGCTTCGCGAACATCGAGCTGAACGTGTCGCCTCCCGGCGGTGGCGAGCAGGGACGCCGGTTCGTCGCCGAGTTCGGGCGCACGGCCTCGACGACGTCGTTTGGCGGCTGGAACCGGGCCGTGTATCACTCGATGCAACTGCAGCTCAGCCGGCCGTTCAAGAACAACCTGCTCGTCCGCGGCGCGTACACGCTCGGCCGGACGCTCAACATGACCGACGATGACGGCACCTCCGGCTTCGACTACAACGCCCCGGAGGTCTTCGAGCGCAACTACGCGCTGGCCGGCTTCGATCGGCGTCACACGTTCACAGTCGCGTCGACCTACCGGATGCCCTTCGCCAGCGACAATCTGTGGGTGAACGCGATCGTCCGCGACTGGCAGGTGAACGGATCGGTGGCCGCCTATTCAGGCTCGCCGTTCACCGTGACGGCCAGCAACACGGCGCTCGATCAGCGCGGCAATCTGCAGACCGCCGATCTCGTGGGTGAAGTGAAGCGCGTCGGCATCGGGCCCGACGAGCCCTACTACGATCCGGCCGCCTGGGCGAATGTGACCGAGCAGCGCTACGGCAACACCGGCCGCAACCAGTTCCGCGGGCCGGGATTCTGGACGCTGAACATGTCGTTGTTCCGGACGTTCCCGATAAACGGCCGGGCGCGGCTGCAGTTCCGCGTCGAGGGGTTCAGCCTCGCGAACCAGCCGCAGTGGTCGAACCCGGTGAACAGCGTCACGAGCGGCAGCTTCATGCGCATCACCAGCACGCGCGGCGTCGACGGCGTCGGCGGCGCGCGCAACGTGCGGTTTGGAGTGAGAGTCGAGTTCTGACGGGTACGACGGGTACGACAGGTTCAGGGGTTCGGAGGTTCTCGAGAACCTCCGGACCCATGAACCGAACCTCCAGGCTCTGCGGGGGTACGCTAACGTTACTCCCGTCATGAAGCGGAACAGGCCCCTGCGTCTAGTGCGGCGGGCGATCGTTATTCTTCTCTGCCTCATCTTCATCGCGGCGATGTGGGCCGCCGCGCAGTCGTCCTATCTTCTCGAGCACGTCTACGCGCGCGGCATTGGCTTTCAGATCTCTCGCGGGCTCTCGGTCGTCTCGGGCCTCTCGCCGGTGAGCCTGGCGGAGATCGCGCTGGCGGGCGTGGCGGCGTATTTCCTGGTGCCGCTCGTCCGCACGTCCCTCCGCGTGCTGCGACGGGAACGTGGCCTGGTGAATGCCATCGCCGGCGGGCTGCTGCGGCTCTCGACCGCGGTGGCCGTCATCGTGGCGGTGTTCTATCTCGTGTGGGGTCTCAACTATTCGCGCGCGCCGTTGCCGGCGCGGCTGGGATGGCCGCCCGTCGAGGCACGTGCCGATGGCGCCGCGCATCAACGGCAGGTCGACGAGCTCGCAACACTCGCCGCCGAGCTCGTTGACGCGACGAACGCCGCGTACCGCGAAGCGACCGGCGGCGATGACGCCGGACGTCCCAGCGAGCGGCCCGGCGGCGCGCCCGGTCTCGACGCCGCGCTGGACGCCGCCTACGTGGGCGTGCAACAGCGCCTCGGCCTCGAGGCGCCCTTCGCAGTGGCCCGCGGCCGCGCGCGGCCGGTCCTCGCGAGCGCGATCATGAATTATCTCGGGCTCAGCGGCTTCTACTTTCCCTGGACGGGCGAAGCCAACTACAACCGGCTCCAGCCGGCGCCCACGCGGCCGCACTCGATGGCCCACGAGAAGGCCCACCAGCGCGGCATCGCGCCGGAAGACGAGGCCGGCTTCATCGGCTATCTGGCGTGCGCCCTGAGTGACGACGCATACACGCGCTACTCGGGCGGGCTCTATGCGCAGCACGAGCTGCTCGCGGAGCTCGCGCGATTCGACCTGGCGCGCGCCAGGGCACTGGTCTCGCGCCGCCTGCCGGGCGTGCAGCGCGACGTGGATTTCATTCGCTCGTTCTGGCTGGGGTACGAGGGCCCGGCGACACGTGTCAGCCTGTCAGTCAACGACCGCTACCTGAAGGCGCAAGGCATGAAGGGCGGCGTCCAGACGTACGCGGCGAGCCGGAATCTGATCGTCCTGTTCGCGCGGCAGAATGGGGGAAAGGTGTGGGTACGTGACTGAGCGCCGCGCGGCTCGCGCCTACTGGATCCGCTCCGGTTCCACCACCCGCTCGACCACTTTGCCGCCGACGAGGCTCACGTAGTACACCTTCGCATTCGCGCGCGTGGACACGACGCGCTTGACCTCGTTGTCCTCGAAGTAGATGCCGGCATCGTTGTCGCAGGCGTATCCGGGCTTCATCTGGCCCGACCCGATCAGCTTCTGGTAAAGCGGCCGCCGGCCCGGCTCCGCGTCGTAGTGCGGCGAATGGCTGCCCTTGAGGAAGCCGAGACCCTGCACGGTGGTCAACTCCTTCGGGCGGGAGTCGGTGGTCCCCTCTTCGAACCAGCAAAGCGAGCCCGCGCTCGCGCCGCCAAGCACGATGCCGCGATCCCAGGCCTGCCTCAACACCAGGTCGATCCCCTGGGCCTTCCAGATCGCCTGCTGATTGAGCGTGTTGCCGCCCGAGCAGACGATGCCGTCTACGGAGAGAAAGACCTCCTCCCAACTCCGCGTCTGGCGCGTGCTGGCGATGAAGCTCTCCTGTACGGACGCTTCGACGTTCAGCGGAGCGCAGTTTCGAAACCAGCTGATGATGCCCGCCGGCGAATCGCCGGAAGCCGTCGGCAGATAACAAAGCTTCGGGCGCGGTTTGCCGGTGAGCTCCGCCATGTAGCGAATGAACGCCGTGCCGAACCCGCCGCCGGCGATGAGGATCTTGCGCGTTGCGCGTGCGCCGGTGGCCTGGGAAGGCTCGACCTTCTCACCAGCCGCGGCAAGGGGGCGCAAACCCGCCGCCAGCGAGGCGAGTACAGAGGTGACGAGAAACTCTCTTCTCTGCATACGGCTGACCTCACGAGCGGGGATGGAGCAGGAGTCTACTCCGGTTCAGCACGGCTCGAAGGACTATACTCACGTCGGCTCCCCGATGCCGCTTGCTCCCGGCGCTCGCCTCGGCCCGTTCGAAATCGTCGGCTCCCTCGGATCGGGGGGCATGGGCGAGGTGTACCGCGCTCACGACACGCGGCTCCAACGCACGGTCGCCATCAAGATCATTTCCGAGCCGGATCAGGGCGAGCCGCAACGCGGCAGGCTCGAGCGCTTCCAGCAGGAAGCGCGCGCGGTTGCCCGCATCAATCACCCCGGCATCTGCGCCCTGCACGACGTCGGCCAGGACGGCGAGACCACGTTTCTCGTCATGGAGTACGTCGCGGGCGAGACGCTCGCCGCCCGGCTCGCCGGCGGCGCGCTTCCTCTCCCGCTCGCGCTTCGAACGGCGGCGCAGGTTGCGGACGCGCTCGATCACGCGCATCGCCAGGGCGTCACCCACCGCGACCTCAAGCCCGCCAACATCATGCTCACGCGCGACGGCGTGAAGATCCTCGACTTCGGGCTCGCGAAGCTGCGTGAAGAGCCCGCGCCTACGACCTCGACGACGTTCATCGCGGCGGCGCAGCCACTGACCGAAGCGGGACTGATCGTCGGCACCGTGCCGTACATGTCTCCGGAGCAGATCGAAGGACGCGCGATCGACGCACGCTCGGACATCTTCTCGTTCGGCGTCGTGCTGTACGAGATGGTGACCGGCCGCCGGCCCTTCGAGGGCGACAGCCGCATCTCGTTGATGGCCGCGATTGTCGGACGCGAGCCGCCGGCGCCCTCGACGCTGCAAGCGCTCGTTCCCCCGGCGCTCGATCGGGTGATCGCCCGCTGTCTCGCCAAGGATCCCGAGGACCGCTGGCAGGACGCACGGGATGTCGCGGCAGAGCTGCGCTGGCTGTCCGATGCCGGTTCAGGCGCCACCACCGCCGCGCCAGCCGCGGTTCGACGATCGCGGCGCGTCCTGTTCGTCGCGGGCCTCGCCGGCGCAGGGCTCGCGGCGATCGGCACCACGATCGGGCTGTCGCTTCGTCGAGCAGAGCCGACGGTTCCCACGTTCCGTGTCGTCACGTTTCGTCGCGGCGCCGTGACGGCCGCGCGCTTTGCCCCGGACGGTCAGAGCATCGTCTACAGCGCGAGCTGGCAGGGCGCGCCACATGACGTGTTCGTGGGCCGGGCGGACAGCGCCGACGCGCGGTCGCTGCAGCTTCCAGACGGGCGAATCCTGGCCGTGTCGAGGACGGGAGAACTGGCGGTGCACTTCGGCCGGCAGATGGTCTCGCCAGTGTCCGGCGCGCTTGCGCGCGTGCCTCTCGCCGGGGGCGCGCGCCGTGACTTGCTCGAGAATGTGATCGACGCCGACTGGATTCCCGGGACGGACGAGCTCGCCGTCGTTCGGAGTCTGGCCGGCGGGATGTCGCAGGTCGAATTCCCGATCGGCACGAAGGTCCACGAATCCCGGGCCGCCTGGTCGCTGCGAGTCTCGCCTGACGGAACCCGGGTGGCGTTCTTCGACGGTTCCCAGATATTCCGCAACACACCGGATTCCGGTCTCATGGTCATCGACCGCTCAGGCCAGAAGTCGACGCTCACACGGAACGTGACCGGCCTGGGTCTGGCGTGGGCGCCTTCGGGACGTGAGGTCTGGTATACGGCGGGCACGGGAGAGTCTCCGCCGTCGCTCTATGGTGCGTCCCTGTCGGGAAGCATTCGCCAGATCTACCGTGCCCCGGACTGGATCGTCCTGCACGACATCTCTCCGGATGGCCGGGCGCTCATGAGCAGGAACTCCGTGAGAATCGCGATGTCGTGTCAGGCGACCGGCGAATCGGTCGAGCGCGACCTGACGTGGCTCATCGCCTCCCTCGCGACCTCCCTCTCGCCCGATGGACAGACTGTCATCTTCTCCGAGCCGCTAGGGGCGAGTGAAGGCATTCCCCACGTCTTCTCGCGCCGGCTGGACGGCGCGCCGGCGGTGATGCTCGGAACGGGAAATCCGTCGGCGTTGTCGCCGGACGGCAAATCAGTGCTGACACGCGTCAACGACGTCTGGTCGCTGTTGCCGACTGGGGCAGGCTCGTCAACCGCTCTTCCCAAGGGCAGCGTGGAGAGGATCGGGGTCGGGGGGTGGATTGACAACGCGCGCATCGCGTTCATCGGATGGGAAGCGGGACCGAAACCGCAAGCGCGTGTGTACGTCCAGGAGGTGCCTGCAGGCCTACCGCAGGCGATCACATCCGGGCCCGGCGTGCTGGCCGCAAGAGCACCGACGCCCGACGGCCGATCGATTCTCCTTCAGTCGGGGGCCGGCTGGCGGCTCCAGCCACTCGCGAATGGAGAACCGCGCCCGGTGCCGGGCCTCGCCGCAGGCGATCAACCGCTGCAATGGAGTCGCGACGGCCGGTTCCTGTACGTCGCCGATCGATCCGAAGGGCGGACCTCGTCGCAGAAAGTGTACCGGGTCGAACTGGCGACTGGAAGCCGCGTGCACTGGAAGGCGTTGGGTCCGTCCGATTCGGTCGGGGTCGATGACATCCAGCGCGTCGTCATGACGCCGGACGCCGGCGCCTACTGCTATTCCTACCTGCGACGGCTCGGCGATCTGCTTCTGGTGGAAGGGCTCCGGTAACGCGGCCCCGCGCCACGGTCCGCAGATACTGACGCGGAACTATTTCACGATCTCGATCCGATCGATCTCGAACACTCCGGCATTCGAGCTGAATTGCTTCAAGTAGACGTACTTGACGTCGAACCGAGTGCCTGCGGGACCGAATGCAAGGCTGGCGGCCGTCCATTCGTCGGCTGGCTGGAGCGACGTCGAGCCGCCAGGTTGATCTCCCGGCCTCGAAGGATTGAGGACGTCGAGGATCGCGATGAGCGAGAACGTGCGCGAGGCGGTCGGCGACAACGTCGGATCGGGCCGCCATCGATACTGGATCCGGAGCGCGCGCGTGGCGATTGCCGGGGGATCGAGATCGGGACCGCGCAGCAGCCAGCCCTCGACGTTTCGACGCGGCTCGATGCGAATGAATGCCACGCCGCCGTCCTCGACGAGCGAGATCGGAACGGGACCGCGCGTCACCTCGTTGTTGACCCAGATGCTGAGCTCCTCCCGGGAGTCCCAGACGTAGGGAATCGCGGTCTGAACGCTGCTGGGCACTGTGGGGCCGGCGATGACCGAGAACGTCCTGTCGCCGCCCATCTCGCAGCCGCTCGACACGAACATCGCGAGCCCGGCCGCGACCGATCGGAGGATCACGACGTCAACGCGTCGACGCATAACGGCCTCCGATCGGCACCGAGACACCCACCGTCGCTCGCAGGATCAACCTGGGCTCACGGCCAAACATCACCTGAACGTCGGATCGAACGGCCGCGCGCGGCGAAACTACACGGTGAAAGCCAATTCCAGCCGCGGCGAGGATCGGACGCCCGAGCGAGGCTGTTGTGTGTGGGTGGCGGACCAGCGTGGATCCGTCGGGTCGGACCTCACGGCGTTCAGGATCGTGGTCGGTACTCGAACGGACCCACGGCCCCGAAGGTGACGAGCAGCTTGCTCCTGCCGGGTCCGCCATCTCGAAGCGGGTGGCTCAGCAAGATCTGATACAGACCGTAAAGCGCGTCTGAATCGCTCGGAACGAAGATCTCGCCCAGCAGTTCCACGGCCAGTTGGCCCGTGACCCGCACCGCCAGACGAGGTCCGACGACGAGCCGAAATCCGCCGTCGTCGCCGAGCACGACGAACCCTCCGGCCTGACCGCCGACGGTAACGCGCGGCGGCGCAGGCTGCTGCGCGCCGGCCTGGACCGGCCAGCACGCGAGGGCGATGGGAACGAGCATGAGCAGTCGCCTCATGGGAATCCTCCCAGGAGGGAATGCGCAGGCTCGAGAGAAAACGGCTCAGCGGCGGGACCGGCTCGCAATCCACCACGTCACGCCGTTCGGGTCGATGACGCCGGCATTGCGGTGGCCGTACGGCTTGTCCTCGGGGACGCTCTCCGACGCGGCGCCGGCGGCCACGGCCTTCGCGTAGACCGAATCCACGTCGGGAACCCAGAGGTAGATGGCGCAGGCGGCCGGCTTACATCGATCGCTCGACTGCCCGAGCATGACGAGCGAGTCGCCGATTCGAATCTCGGCGTGCATGATCGTCCGATCGGCGTTGCGTTGACACTCGACTTCAGTGGCGCCGAACGCCGACTCGAGAAAACTGATCTCGATGTCGGCATCGGCGACGACGAGATACGGAGTCACGGTGCGGTACGTCTCAATTTGGGTTGTCATGGCGCGATCGTGTCAGGCCCGGGCCGAATCGTCTTGTAAGAATTTGACGTGGTTCGGAGATGCCGTCCGTGCCGCCTGGTACGCCGTCGGATTCAGCCCGGTGAACGCGCGAAAGTCGTGGACGAAGTGCGCCTGATCGAAGTAGCCGCAATCGACGGCGAGCGCCGGCCAGTCGATCCGGCCGCCGGAGTGCGCGCCCTTGAGGGCTCGTTGAAATCGCACGATGCGGCAGGTACTGCTTCGGCGTGAGCCCGACCTCGGTCTTGAACCGCTCGATGAACCGTTTGGCGCTCAGGCCGACCGCGTCGGTCACCGCGCCCACGCTCGCCACCGGCGGTCGCCGCTGGAACATCCGGAGCGCGAAGGCCACAGCCGGGTGATTGGTGACCGGGTGCCAGGCTTCCAGGAGCGCCTGCTCCAGTGCGTCGAGCTTCGCCTCGGGATCGTCAGGCTCGAGCAGACGCTCCCTGAGCGTCGCCGCCTGCCGGCGGTCCCAGAGCAGATCCAGCGGCACATCCGCATCGCAGGTCGCGTGCGCGGGGACGCGCATGAACGGCACGGTCCCACCGGGTTTGAACACCACGCCCATGACGTGTTCCTGTTCGGCCGTGTCGATGACGCTGTAGCGTGACTGCACCGCCGCCAGCACCGTGCCGCACGTCGTCTCGCAGCGATGTCCGCGATCCGGATCGTAGCGCCGTACCCGGTCCTCTTTGAGATTGACGATGAGCTGCGCCGCGCCGGTCGGCAGGATGCGCTCGAGCGCGTGCGCCTGCGGCTCGTTGTGACAGAGCCAGATCAGCTCGACGAACCCGTCGAGCGGCGGACGGGGAAGCCGGCAACGAAACAGCACTGGGGGCATTGTCTCACCGGTGCCGGGTGAGGACATCCGTTCCCTATCAAGGTCCAGGCACAGCCACACCGGCGTGAACCTGCTGGGGAATTGCCCGGAAGTGTGGATAATTGGCTGGAACAGCCTTTGCTTTTGATCGCTTCGTGCCCATGAAGGAGGCCAACATGCGATCTCGAATTGCGGCCGTCGTGCTCACCCTGGCTGGGCTCGGCGTCGTCTTCGCGCAGGAATCGGTCACGCTCCTCCTGAAGTCAGGCGAAAGGCTCCCGGCCCAGCTCATGGACCTCGGCGGTTCGGGCTTTACCGTGCGGGTCGGGAATGAGGAGCGGAACATCCCCAAAAACGACGTCGCCGTCATCGACTTCGGCGGTGCGGCGGCGCCCATGCCGAACGAAGTCAACGACCTGGGCGGCCGTCACTTGTTCCTCCTGCGGAACGGCTCGCACGTTCGCGGAGAGTTCGTGGACGTCGGCGGATCGCGGCCGCTTCGCCTCACTGTGCGGACCGACTCAGGGACGCAGGATCTCTCGTCGGCCGACGTGCGCCGAATCTATCTCGACAAGCCGGCGACCCGTCCCGGCGGGGGCGCACCACCGCCACCGCCGCCACCGTCAATCGGCGGCACGACCGTGCGCGTGAATGCCAATCAGCGATGGACACCGACGAACATCCGGGTGCGTCGCGGACAACAGGTCAGGTTTCAGACGAGTGGCGAAATCAGGCTGGCGGCCAACGGCGAGCCCGTCAGCGCCCGGGGGGATCCAACACGGATCCCGGTTCGCTGATTCCCAACGTGTCGACCGGAACGCTGATCGGGCGCGTGGACCCCGGCTCGGCGCGCATTCAGGTCCAGCCCTTCGTGATTGGCACACAGGGCAGCGTCGAGATGCCGAACGACGGCGTGCTGCAGCTCGGCGTCAATGACTCGGTCCTCGGCGACAACAGCGGCTGGTTCACGGTCGTCGTCGCCCCCCAGGCCCAGCCGGCGGCCACGGCCCCGGCGCGACGCCGCTGACGGTTTGTAGGGTCAGATCTTGTCTTGCGACATCGCGAGGCAAGATCTGGCCCCCTTTTTCCCACATAACTTTGTAGTGTAAAGTTATTTGCTATACTCGGCCAGTGCGTGTCAAGTTCATCCTGCCCGCCCTGACCGAAGCGACCAGCCCGTACTGGCGGCCCATCAAGTACTCGTTGTTCCCGCCACTCGGCCTCGCGACGCTCGCCGCGTACCTCCGGCCAGACGACGAAGCGGTCATCGTGGACGAGCACGTCGGGCAGGTGACCACCGACGACCGCCCCGATCTGGTCGCGATTCAGGTCTACATCACCAACGCGCGGCGGGCGTACGCGCTGGCCGACGCCTATCGCGCCAAGGGCGTCTTCGTCGCGCTCGGCGGCCTGCACGTCACCTCCCTGCCCGACGAGGCCGCGGCGCACGCGGATGTCGTCTTCCTCGGACCGGGCGAGCAGACCTTCCCGCAGTTTCTCGCCGACTTCCGTGCCCGCGCGCCGCTCCGCCGGTACGTCTCGACGTCCGGCCGGACGCTGGAGCGTCTGCCGCCCATCCGTCGCGACCTGATTCGCCGCCGTGCCTATCTCGTGCCGAACTCGATCGTCGTCACGCGCGGATGCCCGCAACATTGCGACTTCTGTTACAAGGACGCCTTCTTCGATGGCGGGCGCTCGTTCTACACGCAGCGCGTCGACGACGCCCTCGCCGAGATCGACCGGCTGCCCGGCCGCCATCTTTACTTTCTCGACGATCACCTGTTCGGCGACGCGCGCTTTGCGGCCGCGCTCTTCGACGGCATGCGGGGCATGGGACGGCTGTTCCAGGGCGCCGCGACGGTGGATTCCGTGCTGCGCGGCGATCTCGTCGAGCGCGCGGCAGAGGCGGGACTCCGCAGCCTGTTCGTCGGATTCGAAACGCTCGCGCCCGGCAATCTCACGAAGAGCAACAAGCGCCAGAATCTCGGCCGGGACTACGCCGCCGTGGCGAACCGGCTGCACAGCCTCGGCATCATGATCAACGGCAGCTTCGTCTTCGGCATGGACGACGACGAGGAGACGGTGTTTCGCCGGACAGTCGACTGGGCCATCGAGCACGGCATCACGACGGCGACGTTCCACATCCAGACGCCGTATCCGGGCACGCGACTCTTCGCCCGCACCGACGCCGCCGGCCGCATCCTGACGCGCGACTGGGACCTCTATGACACCCGGCACGTCGTCTACCAGCCGGCACGTCTCACACCAGCACGTCTCAAAGAGGGCTACGACTGGGCCTATCGCGAGTTCTACCGCTGGTCGTCGATCGCGCGCGGGTCGCTCTCGCACGGCTCGCTGAAACATCAGGCGAAGCACTTCTTCTATGCCGCCGGCTGGAAGAAGTTCGAGCCGCTCTGGGACCTCGTGATTCGCGCGAAACGGCTCTCGATCATGACGCCCCTCCTCGAAGGCGTCCTCTCGAAGGTCACGGCGGAAGAGTCTAAAACACCACTTTCACCGCCAATTGAACCTGCCGCGGATCTCCGACGCCCGTCCGCAGGAACCCGGCGAAGTCGAACAGTGCCGGGGTGGTCAGCGGGTTGAGGTTGTTCGCGTTGTTGAACGTGTTGAACATCTCCAGCATCGGGATGATCTGGGAGCGCGCGCCGACCTTGAACGGCCAGGTCAGGCGCCAGTCGAAGCTGAAATAGGCGTTGTCCTTGCGCGTGCTGTTGCGCCCCCGATCGTTGCCGTTCTCCACACGCGGCGACGGCGTGATCGGCTGCGCCGATCGAGCCTGCACCCGCGCGTTGAAATTCAGGCTGTACGGCAACTCGAAAAACCCGAACAGGTTGAACTTGTGACGGATGTCACGGTCCGACAGCGAGTAGTCGAGGTCGAGGTCGAAGAAGTTGAAGCTGCGGTCGCTGAACGGATCGCGCTCGTTGCTGTCGTCGTCTTCGTCTTTGGCGAGGACGTAGTTGGCCTCGAGCTGATACCGGTCCGAGAAGCGCTTTCGCACGCCGAGCGTGAGACCGCGGTAGAGCGAGTGTCCGAGGCTCGTCGCCACCATGACCTCGCCGAGCTGCGGTCCCCAGGGGGGTGCGCCGGTGTACGCCATGACGTTGCCAGTGCCTCCGTTGGCCTGGCTGACGTCGCAGCAGACCGGACCCGACCGGTTGTAGTTGAGGAACCGGCTCAGGTTCGTGCCCTTGGCGACGATGAAATCGACGTAGCCCGCCCAGTCCGGCGCGATCTCCTGCTCGTAGGACACGTTGAACGAGTAGATGCGCGGGTTCTGGTAGTCGCGGTGGAACACACGCACGCCGGAGAAGGGCGGGAACTGGCCCTCCGGCACCGGGGCCGGCGAGACGATGCCGGGCCAGACGGGCATGGGCGCGCCGAACTGGCGGTGCAAGTCGGTCTGCAGGAAGATGGTCTGCTGCTGTATTCCGTTCGTGGTCACCGATCCGACCTGCGTCAGCATGTTCTGCCGCGCCGAGAAGATGCCGTAGTTGGCGCGGATCACTGACGTGCCGTCGTTCTTCCAATCCCACGCGACTCCGAGACGGGGCTGCCACATGTTCGTCTGATCGGGAATCGTGCCGTCACTCGGGAATCTCGGATCGTCGAGGAACGCGCCGTAGGCCGTGGTTCTCGGATCGACCGTCTCGGGCATGAACTGCGCGTCCCAGCGCAGGCCGTAGTTGAGCGTCAGACCAGGCTTCACCTGCCACTGGTCCTGGATGAAGAGCCCGAATTCTTCATTGGCGATCGTCGAGGCTCCCGCCGCATCGGTGGCCGGGCCCGCGGGGCCCGCCGCCTGCAGGTACAGGAGGAGCGGCCCGCCCGTCGTGGCGGTGCCCGCTGGACACGAGGCTGGCGCCGTGACGTACACGCCGCCCGAACAGCCAATGGTCGAGGGCCCGAACCCGCCGGGCGCGGCCGGCGACGTGTAGCGGAGGAACGACGTCACGCTGTCGAAGATGTACCGGCCGTTGAAGAAGCCGCGAAAGATCTGATCGTTCAGGGTGTGCATCCACTCGCCGCCGGCCTTGAACGTGTGGCGGCCGCGGACCCACGTGAAGTTGTTCTTGATCTGCGTCCGCCAGATCAGCTCGTCCACATTCGGCTGCAGGAAGTACGGGTTGCCGAACCTGAACGAGGGGCCGAAGCCCATCCCGGTATCCGGCGGAATCGCCGACTCCACCGCCATTCTCGGACGCGACTCGCGCGAGTACGTGAAATGGAACTCGTTCAGCTGCGTCGGCGACACGGTCGTGAACCAGTTGGCGTTGATGATGTTGATGCGAGCCGGATCGCCCTCGATGCCATTGGCCGACGTCCCGTACGTCGCCACGTCGAACGTCTCGTTCTCCTTGCGCGAGTGGTTGAAGTTGTACGAAACCGACAGGCGGTTGTTCGCGTTGAGGTTGGCGTCGCCCTTGAAGAGCAGTGCGGTCGTGTTGATCGGGTGCTCGATCGGCTGACTCTCATCCTGTCCAAGCCGTGACTGGAAGAACGTGAGCAACGCCCGCCGCTGGCAGTCGGGGCTCTCGTTGATCTGCCCCTCGTTGGCCGGGACCGTCGGATTCTGCACCGGGCACGGGGCGCCGATCGGCACGCTCAGGTTGGGCCGGGTGAAGTTGCCGGTGATGCCTTCGAACGCCCCGAAGAAGAACAGCGTGTCCCGCTTGATCGGCCCGCCAGCCGTCCCGCCAAATTGCTCGCGGTGAAAACCCTCCAGCGAAGTGCCGTCGGACAGTTGGCCGGTGAGCCCCTCGAATCGCTGGAAGTAGAACACACTGCCGCGCAGCGTGTTCGTGCCGGACTTGGTGACGACGTTCACGACGCCGCCTGCCGTCCGGCCGAATTCGGCCGGCGCGCCGGTGGCGATGACCTGGAACTCTTTCACCGCATCGAGGGTGATGTCGATCGGCGCCCGCTGTCCGCCGGCCTGCTCGCCGAAGAAGCCGTTGTTGTAGTCACCGCCGTCCAGGCTCACGTTGTTGAAGACGCCGCGCTGGCCGGCAAACGAGATCTCGTCGCCGTCCGGTCCCTGCACCACGCTCACACCCGGCGTGAGCGTGAGAAAGTCCTCGAACTTGCGCCCCAGGATCGGCAGCGTGCTGACGACTTTCTCGTCGAGCGTCGTCGCGACGCCGCTTCGGGTCGTCTCGATCGTCGGCGTGCCCGTGACCGTCACGGTCTCGGCAACCGCCGACACCGCCAGCCGCTGCAGCAGGTTGATGCTCTGACCGACGGTGAGCACGACGCCGTCCTGGACGAGCGTCGAGAAGCCTTTGAGCTGAACCGTGACGGTGTAGCGCCCGGGTGGCAACTGCAGCGCGACGAACCGGCCGTCGCCGTCCGTCGTCCGCCGTTCGATGGTGTTCGTGTCGAGGTTCTTGATCTCGATGGCTGCGCCGGGAAGAGCCGCGCCTGTGCCGTCCATGACCGTGCCCTGGATGACGCCGCTCGTGATTTGCGTTTGGCCGAGCACTGGACTTGCCAGTGCCATGAGGAAGAACGCGGCCGCACCGATGTGCCGCATGGGGGACCTCCGGGGGGAGCGGAAAGAGGTTATCAAACAAAGTAGACTCTCGTGCCAATGGCACTCGCCCCCGGGACCAGACTCGGCTCCTCCGCGGCCTCTGGCGCCCGGATCAAACCGTCTATCGGGTACTGACGTTTTCCGACAGGCGAACTGAAACGGCTCGCGACCCTCACCGGCACAGGCTGCAGCCGGTGTTCCCGGAGAATGCGAAGGCGCAACCGCATCCATGTCCGATGGATCTCCGTCCGCTGTGCGCAAATGGGCAGGTGATCGATCCCGAGGATCTTTCCAAGCGTTTCCGCGCGCCGTTCCCCGCGAAGGCGGGCGCCCAGAAACGCGCGCTCCCCTTTCGTGCGGGCGGCGGTCAGCACGGCTCTGAGCCTGTGCCAGATGCGAGGCGCCTGATCGTTCCTGTCAGCGACGTCGGGAAGCTTTCCGCCCGCCGGCACTTCGTGCCGCAGCCGTCGTCCGGCCCGGCGCACGTGGTCGATGAGCTTGTTCTTCGCGACGAAGGCGACGAACCGGTCGAGCGACGCACGACGCGAATCGTAGGTCTGCGGGGCATTGAGATAGTCCAGCACGGCATCCTCAATGCATTCCTCGACGACGTCGGCGTCCACCGACCAGCGCCGGCCCCTGAAACGGGGCCGAACGAGCATCAGGAGCGATCGCGCCAGCTCGTCGCGAGCGCCGGGCATCCCGGCAATCAGGCGGCGGTGGAGCGTGTCGAGATTTGGAAAAACAGGGATCGACAGACAATCAAGACGTGGCCCTTCGAACATTCCGTCCCTCTTGAGTGAGAGGCGGAAAGCGAGTCCAAAATCCTGAAGTCGTCAATCTACGCGGTCCGCGGCGGCACGGTGTCTTTGCGGCGGGGCGTTCTCGCACGACGGAATTTCGAGACGAGATGCAGATTACCGGGACATGCGCCGCCTCGCAGATCCACAGGATCTGTTCTGGGCTGGACCTCGTCGAGCGCCTCCGCTGACTCGGTCGCTTGTCCTATCAGCTCGCGACGCAACGCGACGAACTCGTCGATGAGTCGTCTGAACTCGTTCGAGGCCGCATCGCGCGGAGGCATCGCCTTGACTGCATAGCATGCCGGTACAACGCGCGAGTGACGTTACCGGTCCTCCGAGTTGGGCTCCTTCAGCTCGTCGCTCGCGTCCGCGAGCTCTTCGTCGTTCTCGTCGTCTTCCGCTCGAATGACGCTTTGTTCGAGCTCGAGCATCTCGTCCGGCGACATCGGGACGGCAGGCTGGTTTCCGAGGTCATCAGGGTCAGGATCGTTCCGTTGTTTGGCCATTGGATTCTCTTTTTTCATCACGAGCCTCCTCCGGCCGTGGAGTGAGCAAGAGCAGTACCGCGCGCGCGTTACACGCGCGTCGCGTCGGGGGGCTGCCGGGCGGATCACCACTTCCACCCAGTGGTTCCAATATGGTGCTATAATGGAACTATGCCAGTGAGCCTGTCCGTGAAAGACGTCCCGGACGATCTCGCCGATGCCCTGCGCGAACGCGCGCAGCGGAACCATCGATCTCTTCAAGGAGAGCTGATGGAGATCCTCGAATCGGCGGTGAAGCCCCGCGCCTTTCGGGCGGACGCCCTGTGGAGGCGCATCGAAGCCCTGGGGCTGAGCACGCCAAACGAGTCCGTTCGTCTGATCCGCAAAGATCGCGGACGCCGGTGACGCGGATTGTCGTCGATGCATCTGCGCTCGCCGCGATCACGTTTGGCGAGCCCGCGGGCCGGACGATGGCTCGCAAGCTTGACGGGGCCGCAGTGTTTGCTCCGACGCTCCTTCAGTTCGAGCTGGCAAACATCGCGTGGAAGAAGGCGCGGCGCGATCCTCGTCAGGCTCCCGCCCTCCTGACCGCCCTGGACGCCGCCCTGGCTGACGATTACGGCATCATCTGGCGGGACGTCGAGCCCGCCGACCTCGTCCTGGTGGCGCTGGCGGTCGGCTGCACAGCGTACGACGCAGCCTACCTCTGGCTCGCCGGCTCGCTTGGCGCGGACCTCGTCACGCTCGACGCGCGTCTCGCTCGCGCAAGTGCAGCCGTGGGATAGGATGCCCTTTCCATGCGTCGCCTGCTGCTCCCTGTCATCGCCGCGCTCGCCCTCGCGTCGGTCGTCACCGCTCGGATGGATCAAGCCGCTCCCGGCCCAATCCCGACCGCGGGCTCCAGGCTCCCTGCGCTCGGACCGAGCGTCGCCCTTGGCGACGGTGACTGCACCGCGGCGAAGCTCGGCGGTCCGATCGCCGCGAAGGAGATCGGGGAGCCGGTCGCGGCCGTGACGCTCCAGGCGCCGGTCTGGGTCGCCGAGGCCGGCGCGACGTCCGCGTCCTGTCGGATCGACGGCGTCATGGCGCCGGTGGACACGAGCGCCACGGCCAGGCCCATCAACTTCCGCGTCGTCCTGCCGGCCTCCTGGAATCACCGCGCTGCGCAGATCGGCGGCGGCGGAATGAACGGTGTGATTCCAAACCTGGCGGGCGCCGAGCTCCGGGCCGGTTTCGCCACGTACGGCAGCGACTCCGGGCACCAGTCGTCGTTCGGTCCGCGCGGCGGCGCGGCGGCAGGCGCGTCGACCAATGACTGGGCGCTCAACGATGAGTCGATGAAGAACCTCGGCTACATGCAGATGAAGAAGACGCGCGACGCGGCGATGATCCTGATCGCGCGCGCCTACGGCGAGCGGCCGCGGTTCACCTACTACGTCGGCACGTCGCAGGGCGGGCGCGAGGCGCTGACCGTGATCCAGCGGTATCCAGCCGACTATGACGGCATCATCTCGAACGTGCCGATCGTGAGCTTCTCGTCGCTGACGCTCGGGCCGCACCTGATTCGCATCAAGGAGAAGCCGGTCGCCAACTGGGTGACGCCCGCCAAGGTCAACGCGATTCGTGGGGAGTTCATGCGCCAGTGCGACGCGCTCGACGGCGCGGCCGACGGCATCATGAACCACTACATGGCGTGCCGCGCGACCTTCGACGTGAGCCAGGGCGCGCCCAATCGCAGGCCCTGGGCGGCGAAGCGCTGCACGAACAACGTCGATCCCGATCCCAACGACGCGACGGCGGCCGCCTGCCTGACCGACGGCCAGATCGAGACGCTCGAGTTCGTCTACCAGCGCTTTCGGTTCACGACGCCGCTCGCCAACGGCACGCGCGCGTTCGGGATGTGGGTGCCGAATACCGACCCGTCCGGCAGCGGCCTGATTGCGGGGACGCGGTTCCGCGGACAGGAGGGCGCCGCGCCGGACGCGCCGATGTACTCGCATCTGGGCGTGCTGGGCGTCACGGGCTTTCTGATGCGGGATCTGGCGGCCAACCCGCTCGACTACGTCGAAGGCGGCCCGCTCAACGCGCGACGTGTAGAGATCTCCGCCCACCTCGACACGACGGCCACCGATCTGAGCGCGTTCTATCAGCGTGGCGGCAAGATGATCGTCACCATCGGCACGAACGACACGCTCGCGTCGCCAGGGGCGCAGTTCGACTACTTCCAGTCCGTCATCGACCGGATGGGCCAGTCCACTGTCGACCAGTTCGCGCGCTTCTTCGTGATCCCGCAGGCCGGGCACGGACTGTCCGGCACGAACGCCGCCGTGAATGGCGACGGCCAGACCGTTCCGGCCGGGCCGATTCCGAACGCGTACGATCGGCTGGCGGTGCTGACCGACTGGGTCGAGCGCAACGTCGCGCCCGGCAAATCGCTCGTCGCGACCGCCGGCGCCCGCAGCCTGCCGCTGTGCTCGTACCCGGCCTATCCGCGCCACGTCCAGGGTCCGGAATTCGTGGCGGGATCGTACACGTGCAGCGTGAAGTAGACGCGTGACCTTGCCTGAGACGCTCCCGCTCTTCCTCATGATCGGCACAGTCTTCGGCGCGCTCGCGGCCGCGGCGGCCTATGCCATCAGCTATCACGAGTACCGCCAGCGGATGCTGCGGCTCGATCAGCACCCGCGCAGGATGGCGCTCGGCACGGCCGTCGTGACGTTCGTGTTCTTCTTCATCGCGTCGCTCGTCCTCGCGTTCGTGGTGTGATTTGGAGGTCAGGGCTAGATCGATCTCCCCAGCGCCCGTTCGAGTGCGCTGACGAGGGCGCGGGTCGTGAACGGCTTCCGCAGGAAGGCGCTCGCGCCCAGACGCAACGTTTCGGCTTCGGTCTGGGCGTTGTGAGCGCCGCTCATCGCGATGACGGGCATCGTCCACTCTGCGCGCACCATTCGATCCTGCAGCTCGGATCCGCTCATGCCGACGAGCTGGACATCGACAATGAGACACCCGATCGCGGTGCGGTCGACCCCGGCGAGGAAGGCTTCGGCGGACTCGAAGGCTTGCACGGTCAGGTTCATCGACACGAGCAGCCGCACCATCGAGCGTCTGACGCTCTCGTCGTCGTCGACGAGGTACACGGTTGAGGTGCCGGCCCCCGGATCGACCGCCAGGAACGGCTCGTGCGCGAGCGCGCCGGCGAGCGCGCGGGCGCGTTGCTGAAGGAACGCCACCTGCTCGAGGCGGCTCCGCCCATCCGGGGCATCGATGTAGCCTTCCGCCGGGATGACGTGGGAGTGCTGGCGGCAAACCGCTCTGAATTGATTGGCGTGCAGGTCCTCGTCGAAGTTCTGGAGCCCGTAGCCGCACAGCACCGAGAAGCGCGAGCCGGCGAGCGCCCGATTCCACAACTCCTCGAGTCCGACGGCGGCCGCGTGATTGCCGGCCCTGCAGAGCACATCCACCATCTCGCCGTAGATCCACGTCGTGCCGGCCTCGGCGCGCCGGCCAAGCGTGTTGACGAGGTTCGCGAAGGTCTGCTCGAATCGCGAGGGATCGGGTGTGAGGCCGGCCATGAACCCGCGCAGCGCCTCGTCGACATCCACGAACACGATCCGGCTGGCGTCCGCAGAAGCACCGCCATCCCTGGCGCACTGCGCGGCGACGGCCTCGAACGTCCGGCGCCTCGCGATCATCACCGCGGGTTCCCCGCGCTGAATCGCCGGGGAAAAGAACGAGGCCACCGCGCGGTGCAGGAACCGCTCGCCCTCGTAGAACTGGACGACGTGAGTTCCCGGCGCGGCGCAGTCGGTGACGGTCACGGGTGCTCCGGCTACTCCCAGCGCCGCGGGGGGCGTCGGGGTGATGGACGTCACCGACTGCTCGAGCGGCAGGCTGGCAGAGAACGTCATGCCGCCACCCGGATTCCGGGTTCCCGTGATGGTGCCGCCGTGGGCGCCGATGATCGTGCGGCAGATGGAGAGCCCGAGGCCCAGGCCGTGACGCTTGGTGGTGTAGAACGGCTGGAAGATGAGGGCCAGTTCCTCGTCCGACATACCGACGCCCTGATCGTCAACGGCGATGACGGCCATGAGACCACAGCGCGTCGTCCGCAGGCGGACCCGCCGCCGGGCGATCTCGCGATCCTCCACGGCGTCAAACGCGTTCAGCAACAGGTTGAGCACGACCTGCTGGATCTGGATGCGGTCCCCCAGCACCGAGCCGAGGTCGGCCGCGAGCTGGACGTCGAGCTGGACGCGGCGCAGGGCCGCATTGCCCTGGACGAGCTTCTCGACGTCGGTCACGACCCCGTTCACGTCTACGGACTCCGAGAGCGTCGTGCCCTTCTTGAGCAGGGTCCGCATGCGCTGCATGACGTCGGCGGCCCGCTTGTTGTCGAGCAGGATCTCGCCCAGCGTCTCGCGCAGCGCGAGGACGGGTGTCGGGCGCGCTTCGAGCAGGCGCAGCGCGGCCTCGGCATTGGCCATCACGGCCGTCAGCGGCTGATTGATTTCATGCGCGAAGGAGCCGCTGAGCGGATCGATCATCCGGACGCGGCCGAGGTGAGCGAGCTCGGCGCGCAGGGCATCCGCCTTGACCCGCTCGGACTCCGTGATGCGTGTGTACGCCCAGCGCAGCTCGTCAGCGAGGACGTTGATGCCGAACGCGATCGCGTCCAGCTCGTCATGCGCGGACGACAGCTCCAGGTTCACGTGCGTGTCGCCGGCCGCGAGCCTCTCGAGCGTGTCGAGCAGCGCGCGGATCCTGTCCCGGCTGAAGCTGAGCTCTGACGACACGCGCGTCACTCCAGATAGCCCGTCAGCCAGTCGAGGGCACGGCCTTCGTCGGTGAACAGATGCGTGGGAATGCCGGGGCGGGCGACCCGGAAGTACACGTTGCCCATCATGATTCCGAGCGGGCTCCCTTCGACGAGCAGCGCGAGCGCGGTGAATCCGGCGACCAGCGTCTCACCGGAATAGAGATGCCGGGTCTCGGCATCGAGCGGCGGCGAGCCGGTGATATCCACGAGAAGCGGCCGGCGCCGGCCGGCGCTTTCGGCGAGCGCGGTGTCGAGGTTCTCGCGGGCGTCAACCGGCCGTTGACGCGCGCCGTGGCGAATGCGAACGACGAGGATGCCCTGGTCGTCGATTCCGATCCGAGCTGTCGCCGTCTCGCGCATCGTCCGTGAGCGTCCTCCCACCGGCGGGAACCGAGAGTAGCACAGGACGGGATCGATCGAAGTACCATCGATCAATCCAGGTCCGTCACATCCGCGACGTCCCGCTCATCCTCGTCGGCAAGATGTGGAAGGGCTTCGTCGACTGGACCAGGACGAGCATGCTCGATCCCAGGCTGGGACTCGCCAATCCCGAGGATTTGCAGATCCCGACATGCCTCGAGACGGCCGACGAAGCCATCGCCGCCGTGAGTGAGCTGCACGCGAGGTGGAAGGTGCAGCAGGGCCAGGCCTGACGTCACTTTGCCCCAGTTGGATGTGACGTCGGCAGCCCGTTCGCGATCTTCGTGGACTCGGCGCTGCACGTCGGGTGGCCGAAGCCGCCTTTGCTCGTCGTGTGACCGGTGGCGGGATCGACCGCCACGTCGTGGATGGTGTTGTCCTTGCCGGCGGCGCCGGCGACACCCGCGGGCACGTTGTCGAGATTCAGGGCGTGCCGCGTCTTCCACGCGATGATGTGATCGGCGCACGACGTATCGCCGCTCACGCCGAGGCCGCCGATGATGCGGCCCGCCGCGGTGTAGAGCGCCAGTCCTCCGCCGAAGACATTCACGCCGCCGCCCCGCTTCCCTTTCATCGGATCGTTCGGCGTGCCGTATTGCTGAGCGGGGCCGCCATACGCGGCGGACGGATCGACTGGATTCGACTCCTGCAGCCCGAAGAGCGACTGCCCCGGCTGGACCGCAGAGAACAGGTTCGCGGTGGACAGCGCGAATTTCGGCAGGCTGAACGCGTTCGCCGTGTTCGCCTTCTGCGCCGAGATCACCCGGCTGCCCGGCCACTGATCGCCGCGATCGGCGCCGGTGAACGCAACGTCGCAGACATTGCCGTCGCGATCGACGACGGTCCCCCACATATGAAAGCCGAGCCCGCCGTTCGGCTGCGCCTGCGCCGCCGCCAGCGCCTTCTGCAGCGCGCCGTGCGGCGGCAGCTCCTTGCACCCCGCGATGCCCTGCTGTGCCACCGGGCTCGTCGTCAGGAACGAGACACCAAGAAACACGTACGCGATCGTCGCTCTCCGGCCCATACGACCTCCTGAACTACTTCCACAGCCATTCCAGCGCCGCCGGCAGCGTCTGCAGCTTCACCGCGCGATCGCAGTGGCCGGCGTTGCGGGAAAAGACGAACTGATACCTGTACTTCTTCTCCGCCAGCACCCTGGCCATGTTCTCGTTGGCGACGACCCAGTCGTGCATGTCGTCGCGCATGATGTTCGGATTGAAGAGGTCACGGTCGCCGACCTGCATCCACAGGCGAATCGGCTTCGGCGGGCTGTTCGGGATGAGCCGCTCGTGGAACTCCCAGGCGCCGTGCGGCGTCTCCGCGCTCGGCGGCCACTGCTGGTTCACGTAGGTGCCGGAATAGGTCAGCACCCGGCGGTACAGATCGGGGCGATACCACGCCATGATCAGCGCCGCCGATCCGCCGGAGCTGCAGCCCATCGTCGCGCGCTGGTCGGGATCGCGGGTGAGCTTCACGTCGTACTGCTTCTCGACAAGAGGCAGCACTTCGGTTTCGACGAACTCGGCGTACCGCGCCGACATCGTGTCGTACTCCAGACCGCGCTGGCTGCCCTGCGCGTCACCGCTGCCGTTGCCGATCGAGATCGCGATCATCACCGGCACCCGTTTCTGCGCGATCAGGGTGTCGAGGGCCGTGAAGAGCAACGGATCGGGTCCGTCGGCGCCGACGATGAACGGCGCGACGGTGCCGGGGACGTACTGCTTCGGCACGTACACCGCGACGCGGCGGGTGTACGGGGCCGGGCGGCTGGTGGTCACGACGAGCTTTGCGGGATCGTTGGGATCGGGCGTGCCGAACGTTCCCGCATCTCGCGCGATGCCGGGATAGATCCGGCTGTCGGCCGAGCTCATCGTGAAGTTGTGGACCGTGCCCTCGAGCGGGCCGTTCGGCAACGTCATCTCGGGCGCCGCCGGATGCATCGGGCCGGTGATGAAGTTGCCGTAGGCATCAGCGGGCGGCACCCGGCCATCGGGTAGTTCCCTCGCCGCGACATAGCCGGGCGTGTTCGGATCGCGCGTTGGCGGCGTCGGGCGCGGCGGGGCCGTGCTTTGAGCCAGCCCCCCGTGGACGGACCCGTCATCAACCCGACCATGAAAGTCGCGATCAGCCAGCCACCGTTCCGCATGCCGGGAAGAGCCTTTCACAATTTCGCCGTTTCGTCCTTCAATTCTGATCGATTGATCGATGGCCCGTGTTAATTCAGAATGGGTCCCGACATCGAGGAGGGATCATGCGAAATCCGCTCATTCGGGCTCTGACAGGCGTCGCGGTGCTTGCCACGCTCGTCGCGACCACGGCTACGGCTCAGAATACGAACCCTCGCTTCGGGCGGTGGAAGCTGAAGTCCGAGGCGCCCGCGCCGCAGAGCAACATCATGACCTACGCTCCGTCGGGCGAGCGCGGGATGAAGGTGACGATCGACGCCGTGGGCGCGAGCGGCAATGCGTCGCAGTGGGGCTATGCCACCAACTTCGATGGCAAGGAAGAGCCGATGACCGGCACGCGAAGCTCCGAGACCGCGGCCGTGCGGATGATCAGCGATCGCGTCGCCGAGATCGTCTACCGGCGCAACGGACAGATCACGCAGATCCTGACCAACGTGCTGACGCCAGACGGCAACACGCTCGGCATCGTCTACGTGCGGCCCGGAGCGGACGGCAAACCCGACAGCGTGAGCTTCGCGACCTACGAACGGATTAAAGAGTAGACAGAGGCGCTCGGCCTGTCGCGGCCCCCACACGTCGACAGTTTTCTGACAGTTCGCTTACGCCGTCGTCACAACTTGGCCAGTTGACCTCGCTATTCTGGGTGTCTGTCGCAGGCGGCTCGGGTTTTGAGCCGCCAGCCGTAGTGTTCGCCTCCCCGGCAGCCTGAGGACTGGTAGTGGAACGACTGACGCGGAGAACCTTCGGCGTCCTCATTCTGGCCCTGACGACGGTCGTCGAGCCGTGGGCGGAGGGCCGGCAGCAGCCCGTCAACGGGACTCCCTTCCCGCGGACCGAGGCGAAGTCCCGGCCCCCGCGCAGCGAGCACGTCGGAGCCCGCGCGTTTGGACGGACCGAGCTGTTCTTTGGAACCCTGACGCCGAGGGGCGTGGTCACGGATGCTGACTTCCAGTGGTTCGTCGACGAGCACGTGACCGCCCGGTTTCCGGACGGACTGACGGTGCTCAAGGGCGCCGGCCAATTCCGCGGCGCAGATCAGATCATCACCAAAGAGTCGTCCTTCGTGCTCATCGTTCTGTACCCGTACGAGACGCGTCAGGAGAGCCAGCGGAAGCTCGACGAGATTCGCGAGATTTACAAAGACCTCTATCAGCAGCAGTCAGTCATGCGCGTGGACGACCCGGCGATCGTCTGGGTGCGGTTTTAGGGCTGATCGATCGTACTTGTTAGTTTCTGCAGGTCCTTCCAGATGAATGTGTTTCGCTCGACGCTCCCGCGTTCGTTCCGGGGATTCACCGCGCCCATCGCCCAATAGAAATGGCATGAGGGATTTGCCGCGTCGGCCCAGAGCGTCATGCGGGACATCCCGAGGCTGACAAAGCGCCGCGCGACGTGGCCGACGAGCCGCCGGCCGATGCCCAGGCGCTGGTATTCGCTCAGTAAGTAGATCTTGTTCAGATCGCCGGCGCCGTCCGGGTGGCAGATCCCCTTGGCAAATCCGACCAGCTCACCGTGCCGATTCTCGATCACGATGCAGAACCAGGTGCCGTCGGCCTCGGAGAACGCCTCCCGCCATTGCTGTTCTCGAAGCGCCACCGTCGGAGGACGCCGCACGCCCGGGTACGTGGCGTTCCAGGACGTCACGTGCAGCGCGGCCAACGCCGGAATGTCGTCCGGCACCGCATCGCGGAACATGAGCGACGTCAGCGTCTCGTCGCGCTCACGGAGCCGGCGCAAGTTCGTTGCCTTGGTCGGACGTTTCCGCGCCCGCAGGTAACGAAACACGGGAATGAGCGCAGGTTCGACACGTCTGAACGCTTCATCACGCGCCAATCTGAGGCGCCTGCGCAGGTGGGTCCAGGCCGTGACCTTTCGCAGCGTCGCGCGGCCCTGGTCGGCGCCGATCTGATACGTCACCTCGAGGCGCCGTCCGGCAAGCGTCCCGTCGATGCTGAACGGCACGACCTCACCGGTATCCGGCCGCTTTGTCTCCCCCATCAATTTCAACCGCCGGGTCTCACGATCGAACGTCCCTGTCTTGATCACCGCGAGATTGCCCGGACGACCGGCCGTCGCCGTGCCGGACACCGCGACGTTTCCATCGAAGCTCAAGTCGAGACGGCCACCGCCGTCCACCTCCCACATCCCCGAGATGGGATCGGAGGCCCTCTTCGCAGTGTTCTGGCCGAACCCGCCCTCGTGGAACAACGCCTCGACCTCGTCCCTGCTGAGCCCGCGGTTGTAAATCCTGAGGTCGTCGATGGCGCCGTGGAAGAAGAAATGCGGCTCCGGTGTGCCTTTCCGGCCGACGTAGATCGGCTCGTCCGCATGCAGTCGCAAGTCGTGCGTGACCGAGTCCTGCAACACGCCGTCGACATACAGCCGATGTTTCCCGCGATCGACCGACGCGACGATGTGATGCCACGTGCCGAGCCGGACCAAGGCCACGCGACGTGGGGTCGCGCGCATTGATCATCTGGTGCCACACGATCCGCCCCTGGTACACGCTGAGCTGAAAGATTCTCCTCGACTGATCCCGGTCGTTGCCGTTGTCCTGACAGACGACGCAGTTGTTCCAGCCGTCGAGGTCGGTGTCGGCCTCGTCGAAGCACGCCCACACGGAGATCGAGAGCTGTGTGCCGCTCAGGCGAGGCGGCGGCGCGATGACGATGAAGTCGTCAACGCCGTCGAAGAGGCAAGCTGCCGACTGGCGGCCGAAGCGATCCGTCGTCGGCGTGGCGCCGTGGATCACGCCGTGACAACCGCTTCCACTCGTGTCGGCGGCGCCGTCGTCGAACAGCAATTCGAGGACGAGCGCATCGCGAGACGGCGCTTGCAGGCGTGAGACCGCCATTCAGCCGGATCTTGTCACGGACCAGGGCGCTTACGGAGGTGCCTGCCGTCAATTCGATCGATTGATCGATTGTACTTGTTACTTTTCCCGATCATTCATCCCGCAGCGCCACCACCGGATCCACCCGCGTCGCCCGACGTGCCGGAATACAGATGGCAACAATCGCGCTCGCGACGAGAATCAACGGGACGGTCGAGAACGTCGTGAGATCTCTGGCGCTGACGCCGAACAGCAGCGCCGCCATGACGCGCGTCAGCGCGAACGCGCCGATGAGGCCCAGGACCACGCCAGCGCCGGTCAGCGTCAGCCCCTGGCGCAGCACCATCATCACGATGCCGCTCCGCTGCGCGCCCAGCGCCATGCGGACGCCGATGTCGTGCGCGCCCTGGGCGACCAGGTGCGACATCACGCCGTAGACGCCCACGACGGCGAGAAGCAGCGCGAACATCGCAAAGGCCCCGAGCATGATGGTCGCGAACCGTTGACGGGCCAGTGAGCCACTCATCCGATCCGACATCGTCCGGACGTCGAAGACGGTGATCGTCCTGTCCAGCTCGTGCACCTTCCGGACCATCGCCGCAGCGACCGCGACGGGATCGCCTGCCGTTCTGGCGACGTGGTATCCGGCGCTTGGCGAAGGCTGGTACACGACGATGCGGCCGTCGATGTCGAGGCCGTACTGCTTCACGGTGCCCACGACGCCGACGATCTTCAGTTTCCGTTGGGGATCGTTCCAGACGTGCTTGCCGATCGCGTCGCCGTTGGGCCAGAAGCGCTGCGCGAACTTCTCGTCGACGATCGCCACCGGCTCGGCGTTCTGTGGCAGGTCCGCGTCGGTGAAGAAGCGGCCCTGGACCAGCGGAATCTGCATCGTCTTGAAGTACTCGCTCGTCGCGGCGCGCCGGTCGACCTGCAGCTCCTGTCCGGGCTGAGGTGTCCATCCTTCGACGTTGATCGAGCCCCATCCGATCGACGACGTGAACGGCAGCACGGTCACGGCGCCGCGAATCGTCACGCCGGGCACCGCGGCAAGCTGGGCGCTGAAATCGCGCCAGAACGCGAGCGCCGCATCGCGGTTCTCGAACTGACGCGCGATGCCGCCGAGCCGCATCGACACGACGCCCTCGGGGTTGAACCCCGGCGAGACGTTCTGCAGCTGGATGAAGCTGCGAACGAGCAGGCCCGCGCCCACGAGCAGCATCAGCGAAAGCGCCACTTCGGCGACGACCAGCAGGCCGCGGAGACGCAGCCGCGCGCTGCCGAACCCGCCATCGCCCTGCGTGTTCCTGCCGCCGGCCTTGAGTGACGTGTTGAGATCGACCCGCGCCGCACGAAACACCGGCGCCAGGCCGAACACCAGCCCGGTGAGCACCGACACGCCGAAGGTGAACGCCAGGACGGTGACGTCGAGGCTGATGGCGTTGAGACGCGGGATGTTGCCCGGATTCACGGTGCGGACGATGTAGAGCGCGGCTTTCGCGATGACGAGGCCGGCGGCGCCGCCGAGGAGACCGAGGAGCAGGCTCTCCGTCAGCAGCTGCCGCGCGAGGCGCTGCCAACCCGCGCCAAGCGCCGTGCGGACCGCGACTTCCTTCTGCCGGCTGGTCGCGCGCGTGAGCAGCAGGTTGGCGACGTTCGCGCAGGCGATGAGCAGCACGAGCCCGACCGATCCCAGCAGGACCAGCAGCGCCCGGCGGACGTCGCCGACGACGCTGTCCACGAGCGGCACGACATCGATCGTGAACGTCCGGTCGCGCTTGTCCTTCTCGCGGATCCGGCCGGCGATCGCGGCGACGTCCGCGTGGGCCTGCTCCATCGTCACCCCCGGCTTGAGGCGGGCCATGACGTTGTAGTTCTCGTCGCCGCGCCGGGTGGTGACGAAGTCCGGGGCGAACGGGAGCGGCAGGAACACGTCCATCTGACGGATGCTGCCGACGGTCGGCATGATCTCGTCGTTCAGCAGGAAGTCCGGCGGAAGCACGCCGACGACCTCGAACTGGTTTTTCTGCTCGCCCGTGCCCGTGCCGAAGCCGTTCAGCGTGATGTTCCGGCCGATGACGTTCGGATCGGCGCCGAAGACCCGGCTCCAGAAGCCGTGACTGAGGATCGCCACCGAAGGCGGTCCCGGCTTGTCTTCGTCGGCCCGCAGCAGCCGCCCGTAGAGCGGCTTCGCTCCCAGGAGCGGGAAGAGCGTCGAATGCGTTTCCAGCACCTCCACGCGGATCGGCTCGTCGAGCCCGAGCAGCGTGCCGCTCCGGCCCCGGGAGATCGACATCTCCGAGAACGATCGGTTCTCGTTCTGGACGTCGATGTACTGCCCGGGCGACGGCCAGTCCTGCGGGATGTTGATGCCAGGCGAACGCAGCCAGAGCACCGCGAGCCGATCTGGCTCCGGGTACGGGAGCGGCTTGATCAACAGCGCGTGCACGACGCTGAAGATCGCGGTGTTCGCTCCGATGCCGATCGCGAGCGACGCGACGATGACGAACGTCAGCGCCGGGCTGCGGCTCAGGGTGCGAAGCGCGTAACGGACATCCTGTATGAAAGCGGACATAGATCCCCTCTGGCGCTTCGGCGGTCGGCTCGTAAGACGCTCGTGACAGCCGGAGGGTTGGGGGCTGGCGCTTGGGCTTGGCGCTTGTTAGTTCAAGACGAACATGTACAGTCCGCCGCCGGCGCTGAAGAGCACGTGCTGCTTGCCGTCGAGCATGAACGTGGTCGGCGGCGCCGAGAGCCCGCCAATCTGTGAATACCAGAGACCCTTGCCCGTGGCCGCGTCCCAGGCCTCGACGTTCGGCGCGTTCGACAGGAACAGCACGCCGCCGGCCGTCGACAGCAGGCCGGCACTGCCGCCGTTGAGCTCCTTGCGCCACGTGATCTTCCCGGTCCGGTAGTCGACGGCGACGAGATTGGTCCCGTAGTTCAGGTTTGCGCCGCCGCCCGTGCCACCGAGTCCCATCGATCCGCGCGGATCGGGCTCCATCAGGTAGCTGATACGAATCGAGTTCTGCTCGTGCACGTAGAACAGCCCGGTCTGTGACGAGAAGGTGGGCGGCGGGTAGTTCAGGACGTCGCCGTTCACGAGCGATCCCGGGATCGTCGCGTCCTTGAACGGATTGCGCTTCGGCTGGCCCTTCGCGTCGAGGCCCTGCGCCCAGTTGTTGACGAGGCCGAGCTTGCTCGTGACCAGGTGCTCGCCGGTCGTCCGATCGAGGACGAAGAAATAGCCGTTGCGCGTCGCCGTCATGACCAGCTTCCGCATCCGGCCGTTGAACATCGCATCGGCGAGCGCGGGAGTCTGCGTCGAATCCCAGTCGTGCGTGTCGTGCGGCGACGTCTGGAAGTACCACGCCATCTTGCCCGTGTCCACGTTCACCGCGATCAACGACGACGTGTAGAGGAGGTCACCTTCCCCACGGCCCTGCGTGTACGCCGGCGTCGGATTGCCGGTGCCGTACATGTAGAGCTTCGTCTCCGGATCGTAGACGCCGGGAATCCACGTGGCGCCGTTGCCGTGCCGCGCCGCATCGAGGCTCGCCCACGTCTCGAGGCCGGGATCGCCCAGCTTCTGCGGCGTCGAATAGAGGATCCACTCGACGGCGCCCGTCCGCGGATTGAGCGACTTCAGGAACGACGGCGCATCCAGGTCGTTGCCGGTACCGACGAGCACATGATCTCCCGTGACCATCGGCGCGTTGGACGAGAAGTACTGCTGCGCGTGCGGGGCGATTTCGTGCCGCCAGATCTCCTTGCCGGTCTTCGAGTCGAGGGCGACGACCCAGTTGTCGTGCATCGTGAAGTACACGATGTTCCGCCACATGCCGACGCCGCGCGTCTGCAGCGCCGTGCCGCCACGGGTCTTCCAGTAGTAGTGCCAGAGCACCGTGCCGTCACGCGCGTCGATCGCATAGACGTTGAACGGCGAGCCCGCGTAGATCACGTCTCCGACGGTCAGAATCCCGCCGCCGGGGCTGCGCTGTCCGCAGTTGTTCGCCTCGCCCGTGCCAAGGCCGCCGACGATCATCGGCGCGGCCGGTCCGCCGCCACCGCCACCGCGCCCGCCACCGCCTCCGCCACCACCGCCGCGCCCGCCGCCGGCATTCGGGTCAACCGGCGCGGTGCCGTTCGGACCACAGCCCGTCGTCAGCTGGTTGATCCACTTGAGGCTGAGGTTCTTGACGGTATTCGTGTTGACGAGCTTCAGCGAGCTGAAGCGCCGGCCGCTGAGATCGCCGGAATAGCTGAGCCACTGATCCGTGGCCGGCTTGACGATCTCGGCCGGATCGAGCCCGCCCGTGTCGAACCCGGCCGGGGGCGGGCTCATCTGGATCGTCTGGCCCTTCCAGTCAGGATGGCCTGGCCCGGCGACTTGCGGTGGGTTCTGTGCGACGACCAGCGCAGGCGCGACAACAAGCGCAATGATGAGGGAAAGTTTCTTGAGCATAGGAGTCTGCTTCTCTTAGTTGCGCATGGGGCCCCACCCCCATGCGCGGCGCCCCCGACGGCTCGCTACGCTCGCCTGGGGGCGGTCAGCTTACTTAATCGTCCAGAGATACGCGGTGACGTCGTGCATCTTCTTGTTTTGCGCGTCGTCCAGCTCGATCACCATTTTCTTGTGCGCTTCCTGCGGATCCTTGACGTCTACTCGCGGCACGCCGTTGTTGCGCGCCATGGATTTGCGCGTGCCATCGGCGAGCGTCAGCACCACGAGCCATTCGGTCTTGCGGACGAGCGTACCTTCCAGCTTCGAGCCGTCGGCCATCGTCACCGTCACGGGATTGCCTGCGCCGCCGCCGCCACCGCGTCCGCCGCCACCGCCGCCGCCGAACCGGCCGCTCGATCCGGCGACCCACGCGTTCTGAAGCGCGCGCGCGTCGGGGTACTTCGCGCCGATGCCCTTGAGATCGCCCGTGATGGAGTGGCACTTCGAGCAGGCCGCCGCGAAGTACGTCTCACCCGACTTCGCGTCGCCGACGAGCACGTTCAACACGACGTTGGTCGGATTCCGTCCCGGCGGGCTGCCCTGGCCGCCCATGGTGGCGTGGACGCTGTGGATGTATTCGGCGACCGCGACCGAGTCGGCCGCGATCAGATTGATGGGCGGTTTGTGCTGGCCAATCGCCGCGCCGATGAGCTCCCCTTTGAGGTCGCGCAATGCGACGCCCGATCGCAGGAGATTCGGGTTCTTGCCGTCGACGGTGCCGCGCAGATCGGCCATATGACACGACGCGCAGTTCGTCTCGTAGAGCGCCTTGCCGCGGATGAGCATTTCTTCCGGCGCCAACTCGCGGGTGTACTGCGGGAAGCCGCCGCGGCGTCCGCCACGCCCCTGCCCCTGAGCGGGCCCTGCGCCGCGACCCGGTTCGCCGCGGCCAGCCGTCGGGGGCGGTTGGGTCTGCCCCTGTGCCGGGGGCGGCGGCGGAGGCGGCGCTTGTCCCTGTTCAGGCGCGTCGGCGCCTCTGGCGAACACGATGCCGGTCAGCGCGGCGGTTGCGAGCACCATGGCCGCGGTCAACCGAGTTTCAGTCTTCATACGGGCCTCCCGGTATCTTGCGTGCCAAGGATATGCAAACGATTACATTTTGCAAAGGTCGAGCATACTGCCCCGGAGCCACCGAGAGAGTCCGTCATTGGGTCGATGGATCGATGGATCGATGCTAATTGCCGTCGCTAGAAGGCGATTGCGTCCTTACGCTCCTCGAGTTTCTTGACGTCGATGTCCGGCACTTTCTTGACGGCCTCGTAGTCGGCAAACGATCCGTTCGCTTTTCGATGGGCGACGATGGCTTCGGCGTCCTTCTTCGACAGACCCAGGATCGTCATGATCTCGTCCGGCAGCGCGTTGTTGATGTAGAGCTTGCCGAAATTGCGGAGCAGGTACTCGTAGACGGTGTCGAAGTCCTTCCCGCTGCCGGTCGCGCCTCGCTCGATCATCTTGTTCAGCACTTCTTCCCATTCGGTGCTGCTTCGCCGGATCGAGGTGATGCGCGCGCCGTCGTGGCACTTGTTGCACATCTGCGCGAAGAGACCCGCGGCGGGATCGTTCGCGGCATCCGCCGAGGAGGTCTTCTGCTCGGCCGCGGCCTGTTGCTCTGGCGGCGCCGCGGCCAGCGCGGCGCAGACCAGCAGGACCAGAACAAGGGACAATGCGGTCTTCATGACGACTGCCATTCACTATAGCTGAATGACAGCCCCGGGGTGCCTGGCTACCGGGCCGAACACGCGAACTGAAACGCCAGGTACTGCTTGGGATTGCCGGCGTCGATTGCCGCCAGCAGTGCGTCCACGGCCTCGAGATGCTCGCGCCGTAGTCTCGCGAGCGTCAACAGAAGCTGCGGTGAAGGCGTCCCGAGCTTCGCGAGGTACTGATCGCCGCCGGGAAACTCGATCCAGTCGTTGCCCGGAAAGGCAATACCTGCGAGCGCCGTGGTCGGCGTGCCGTCGCTATCGAGCGTCACGTACGTCGCGCCTGGATAGCTCGTGGCGGCGGCGAAGAGGCCGTCGATGAACCGAGGGGTCGAGACGTCGGGCTGCAGGAACAGCATCGAGTTGTTGGTCGGCGAGCCCTGGAAGTCGATCTGCGTGAACCCGGCGAGCGGACCGCTGAAGAGCGCCTCGTCGATGTCGCCCACGTGCTCGAAAAACGCCTGGGCGGCTTCACCGAGCAGGACCCCATCGAACGTCACCACGGCATAGTCGAGCGGAAAGTCGTACGCGTTCGGATTATCCGGGCTGAAGTGCGCCGTCCCTCCCTGACTGAGGACATAGCCGAGCGCGTTGTCGAGCACATCGACGTCCGCCGCGCTCACCGCGCCAGGCCCGCTGTCCCGTACCGTGAATATGTATGACGGATTGGTGGCGCCTTCGAAACCTCCTGCGCCCACGCGCACGCTCGTATTGCCGGAGTTGATCGTCGTGATGGCCCCGTCGAGCCGAAGCGCGTCGATCACGGCCTGAACGTTGCCGCAGTCGTTCAACAAACGGTTGCTCCAAAGGGCCAGCGTTGAATACCCTGCCGATCGAAGCGTCGCGAGCGCTTCCTCGCCGATGACATCGCCGGTGGGAATCGGCTCCACCGAGATGAACGTGGTGGCGAACAGTGAGCTGGCTCCGAGGACGGTGGCCAGCAGGACGATGGCGGTAACGCGTGAGAGACGCCGTTTTTTCATGGTGATCCGTCCTGGTGTTCCGGGGAGGAGGACGATCATACGGTCTCGGCTCCCTCGACCGCAACGTTTCGAGGCCGAAAACCGTCAAAAGGGGGTCAGATGCTCGATCAATGGACCCGCGACCTCCGCCACGCGCTCCGCGCGCTCAGGCGGGCCCCTGGCTTCACCGCCATGACCGTGGGAACACTCGGTCTGGCCATCGGCGTGAATGCCGGGATGTTCAGCGTCGTGAACAAGGTCCTGCTGGATCCGCTGCCGTACCCGCACGCCGATCGACTGCTGTTCATCTCCGCCACCGCGCCCGGATCGGACCTGCCGCCCGAGTTCGGCGTGGCGGCAGAGTTCTTCGTGCAATACAAGGAGCAGTCGCGCCTGCTCGAGGACGTCTCGACCTTCAACTCGTTCACGTCCACGATGCGGGCGGGGGATCGGGTGGAACGGATCCGGATGTCGCAGCCGACGAACTCGCTCTTCACGACGCTCGGCGCCCGGCCGATCCGCGGACGGCTGCCCGCCGATACGGACGAGGGCCGCGTCGCCGTCATCAGTCACGCGCTGTGGCAATCCTGGTTTGGCGGCGATGAAGGCGTCGTCGGCCGCACCTACTCCATCTCAGGCCAGGACCGCACGGTCGTCGGCATCATGGGACCGGAGTTCACCTTCCCGTCGGACGGAACCCTGGTCTGGATCTCCAGCACCATCCGGGCTGAAGGCATCACGCCCGGACGATTCGGTCAGCCGCTCGTCGCGCGCATGGCGCCGGGCGCCACGCCGGAGGCGGTCGCCAACGAGCTCACCGCGCTCGCCAGGACGCTGCCGGAGCGCTTCGGTGGATCCGCGAACTACGCCCGCCTGATCGGCCAGCACCGCGCGGTGGTGCGTCCGCTCGAGGAAGAGCTGTTCGGCGACGTCGCGCGGCCGCTCTGGGTGCTGCTTGGCGCCGTCGGCATCGTCCTGTTGATTGCCTGCGCCAACGTCGCGAACCTCTTTCTCGTTCGAGGCGAAGGGCGTCAGCGCGAACTGGCGGTGCGCCGGGCCATCGGCGCGGGACGCGGCCAGCTCGTTCGCGTGCAGATGTCGGAAGCGATCGTCGTCGCGGCGCTCGCGGGCGTGCTCGCGCTGGCGCTGGCCCATTTCGCGCTTCGGGCGTTCGTCAGCGTCGCGCCGGCAGGCATCCCGCGTCTTCGTGACGTCGCGATGTCGCCGATGACGCTGCTGTTCACCCTGGGCGCGGCGATCCTCTCGGCGCTCGCGTGTGGCGCGCTTCCGGCGCTGCGCGCCTCCTCCGCCGACTTCACGCGGCTGCGCGACGGCGGCCGCGGTTCGACGCGCAAGCGTCACTGGGCGCGCGACGGGCTCGTCGTCGGCCAGACGGCGCTCGCGCTCGTGCTGCTCATCGGCTCGGGGTTGCTGGTGCGCAGCTTCTGGGCGCTGCGCGCCGTGGATCCCGGCTACGACACCAAAGACCTCTTCACATTTCAGATCGCCCCGGAAGCTCCGCACCTGACGGACGGTCCGGCGTACGCACGCTTCAGTTTTCAGTTCATGGACCGGCTGAGGGCCATGCCGGGCGTGGAATCCGTCGGACTGGTCGAGAACATTCCCCTGAACGAAGGCACCGGGAGCGTGCGATTCCGGGCTGAAGGCACCGCGGCCGAGGCCGACGGCGGCACGCTGCTGCGTATGACGTGGGCGGCGGGCGACTACTTCAAGACGATGGGGATCGACGTGATCGCGGGACGGCCGTTCGACACGAACGATCATCTGTCGGCGCAGCGTCACGTGGTAATCAGCCGATCGGCGGCTGCGCTGCTGTGGCCGGGCCAGGACGCGATCGGCAAGCGCGTGCTGCGCCAGGGTCTGAAGGACTGGTACACGGTGATCGGCGTGGTCGACGACGTGATGCAGAACAACTTCAGGGAGCGCCCGAATCCGCTCGCCTATTTCCCGCTCGTCGGCCCGACGCCGGCGAGTTGGGCGATCTCGTCTCCCGCGTACGTCATGAAGACCTCGCGTGCCGAGACGATTGCGCCCGACGTTCGCGCGATCGTCCGGGAGATGGCGCCGGAAGCGCCGATGTACCGCGTGTACACGCTGGCCGGACTCGCCGGCGACTCGATGCGGGACGTGTCGTTCACGATGCTGACGCTGGGCGTCGCCGTCGGCGCTGGCGTTGATCCTCGGGGTCGTCGGCCTCTACGGCATCCTGTCTTACATCGTCGCCGAGCGCACCCGCGAGATCGGCGTCCGCCTGGCCCTCGGCGCGCGAGCGGAACAGGTGCGCCGCATGGTCGTGGCCCAGGGCACCCGTGTGGTCGCCGTCGGCGTCGTCATCGGGCTCGCCGCAGCGTTCTTCGTCACGCGCGCCCTCGGGACGCTGCTCTTCGGCGTCGAAGCCGTCGATGCCACGACGTTTGCGGGCATGTCGGCGACGATGATGGTCATCGGTCTCCTGGCAAGTTATCTGCCGGCCCATCGAGCGTCGAAAGTCGATCCGATGGTGTTGCTGCGGCCGGAGTAAACGACCTCATGTCTGCCGGCCGGTTTGCGGAGGCGCTGGACTCGCGCTGGCCGCCGGCGTCGCCGAATCCAGTAACTCGAGCAGCGCGGCGTAGCTCACCGGCTTGACCAGATGGCCGTCGAACCCCGCGTCCAGTGACTGCTGGCGGTCCTCTTCCTGTCCCCACCCGGTCAGCGCGATGATCACCATGTCCTTGCCCCACGGCTGCGCGCGGATGCGGCGGCAGACTTCGTGTCCGTTCAGCTTCGGCAAGCCGATGTCCAGCAGCACCACGTCGGGCCGGTGCTGTTCGGCCGCTTCGAGCGCTTCGGCCCCGTCGTGCAGAGGTGTACGTCTCGTGCCCCGAGATGTTCAGGAGCAACGCGAGGGATGCCGCTGAATCGCTGTTGTCGTCGACGACCAGAATGCGGCGGCTCGGTGACGGTCCTCGTCCGGCAGTTTGCGGGGGCGCCATGGCTTCAGCGAATTCACTGAGAATGGGCAGGCGCACGATGAACTCGCTGCCCTGCCCCTCACCCGCACTTCTCGCTTCGATGGATCCGCCGTGCAGCTGGACGAGTTGTCTGACCAGCGTGAGGCCGATCCCAAGCCCTGACTGCGACGCATCGAGCGACCGGTTCGCCTGCGTGAACATATCGAAGATGCTGGCCAATTGGTCGGCCGGGATGCCGATCCCGGTGTCTCTCACCGAGACCACGACGTCGTGTTCCTGCCGCTCCGCGGCGATCCAGATTTCTCCGCCCGGACGGGTGTATTTGCAACTGTTGCTGAGGAGGTTGCCGAACACCTGCGCCAGCCGGACCGGATCGGCGTTCAGCAGGATCGGGTCGGCCGGCAGCGACACCCAGAGGTGGTGGCCCGCGGCATCGGCGAGCGGCCGCGTTGCCTCGACGGCGTGTTCGACGAGCGGCGCCAGGGCCACCCGGCTCGGGCGCAGCTCCAATCGATTGTGGGTGATGCGGTTGACGTCCAGCAGATCATCGACCAGCCGAACCAGCTGTCCCAATTGGCGCCCCATGGCGTCCTGCGCGCGCCGGAGCGTTTCCGCGTCACCGCCCGCGCGCTTCATCACCTCGAGCATGTTCGACAACGGGGCAAGCGGATTGCGAAGCTCGTGAGCGAGCGTCGCCATGAACTCGTTCTTCCGGCGGTCCGCCTCTGACAGGTCCGACGCCAGCCGTCGCAAGTTGTCTTCCGCGCGCTTGCGGTCGGTGATGTCGCGCACGATCTTGGAGGCGCCAACGACGTGGCCCGACTGATCCTTGATCGGCGAGATGGTGAGCGACACCAGGATCCGCTCGCCGCCGTTCCGCACGCGCTCGGTTTCAAAATGTTCGATCCGTTGTCCATCTTTCAGCCTGGCGATGATGACGTCTTCTTCGGCGAGCCGTTCCGGCGGGATGACCAGCGAGATGTGACGGCCCACCGCCTGCTCGGCGGTGTAGCCGAAAATGCGCTCGGCGCCTGCGTTCCAGCTTTGAATCACGCCCTCCAGCGACTTGCTGATGATGGCGTCGTCCGATGACTCGACGATCGAGGCCAGCAGCCGGGCGGCCAGAAGTTGGCGGGCCTGGTCCCGCTCCGCACGCCGCTGCGCCGTGACGTCGCGGAAGATCAGCAAGCATCCTGACACCCGGCCGTCTTCGTCGCGGATTGGGGCGGCGCTGTCGTCGATCGGAGTCTCGGAGCCGTCTGGCCGAGTGAGCACGGTGTGATTGGCGAGGCCCGCGACGGCGCCGTCACGCATCGCTCTTGTAGACGGGCTTTCGACCACCTCACGCGTGACCTCATTCATGATGCGGAAGATGTCGTTGAGCGGCCGGCCAAGGGCGTCCAGGTGACTCCAGCCCGTCAACGACTCGGCTACCTCGTTCATGTAGGTAACCCGGCCCTTGATGTCGGTGGTCATCACGGCGTCGCCAATGCTGCCCAGCGTGACTTGGAGCAGTTCTCGTCGCTCGTTGGCCCGAACCTGGGCGACCCGCATCGCCTCGCCGAACCCGATGATGACGGAACAGGTGAACAGGTACGCTCCGAGGCCGACCACGTTTTCGACCTCATCGAGGCCAAGTCGGCCTCGAGGGTCCATGAACAGATAGTTGCAGGCGACGTAGCCGGCGATCACAACGAGGATGGCCGGCCGGTAGCCGCCCGCCCACACGGCAACGGCCACGGGCCCATACAGCGTGACGAGCGGCAGCGTCTCGCCCATCACGGGATCGAGGATCCACCGGACGAGCACCGCGGCGACGAGCGCGGCGATCGCAAGCGAGTAGGCGATCGCCGGACGTTTCAGCGCCCCCGGTCTCGCAACGAGTCGCGTGGCCTCCATCCCTGTTGCGATACTACTGCACGACCGGAGCCGGCAGGCAGCGCGTGCGGACGCCACTCATGACCGCGGGATGATATCGTCGCTGCCCACAGCGAGCCCCCGATGATTGAAGTGACGAACGTCGTCAAGCGCTACGGCACGAATTCGGTGCTGAACCAGGCCACGTTCAGCATCGCCGAGGCGCAGCTCACGACCATCCTCGGCCCGTCCGGGTGTGGCAAGTCCACGATGCTCCGGTGCCTGAACCGCCTCGAGCGGTTCGACGAAGGCCAGATCGTCATTGACGACGTGCGGGTCCACGGGACCGCGACGGGACGGCTTGCCGCCGCTGAAGAGGACGAGCTGGTCAACCGCCTGCGCATGCGCGTGGGGCTGGTCTTTCAGAACTTCAATCTCTTCCCGCACCTCACGGCGCTCGAGAACGTGACCCTCGCGCCGATGACGGTCAAGAAGCTCAGCCGCGTGCAGGCGGAAGAGCTCGGGCGCAGGTACCTCGAGCGCGTGGGCCTTTCGGGCAAGGAACACGAGTACCCGGCGCGGCTCTCCGGCGGCCAGCAGCAGCGTGTCGCGATCGCGCGCGCCTTGACAATGGAACCAGGTGTCGTGATGTTCGACGAGCCGACGTCGGCCCTCGATCCGCGGCTCATCCGCGAGGTCGCGGCGCTGCTGCGAACCCTCGACGACCTCAAGAAAACACTCGTCGTCGTCACGCACGACATGGACTTCGCGCAGGCGATCTCCGGATCAGGTCATCTACTTCGAGGGCGGCCGCGCGGTCGAGTCGGGGACCGCGAAAGAAGTGTTCGGTGACCCGAAGCAGGCCGAGACGCGCGCGTTCCTGGAAGGCCACGGCCCGTAGCGCGGCTCGAGCACGTAGCGCGGCTCGGGCACGTAGCGCGGCTCGGGTTGCGAGCCGCGTACCGTCATACGAAAGGACACGTGCATGCTCCGTTTGGTACTGGCCGGCGCTCTGTCCGCCCTGGTGCTCACTGCCTCGCTCGTCGCCCAGTCGTCCGCTCCGTCCGCGCTGGAGCGCGTGCGCGCGGCGGGGCGCCTGCGCGTCGGCATCGACGCGACGTATCCGCCCTTCGGCATCGCGGAAGGCGGCGACTTCAGCGGCTTTGACGTTGACATCGCCCGGGCGATTGCGCGCGAGCTTCGCGTGGACGCCGAGCTCATCAACGCCAGCTTCGACGGCGTCTTCCCCGCTCTGCAGAACGGCAGCTTCGACGTCGTCATCTCGGCGGTCACGATCACGCCCGAGCGCAGCGCGACGATGCTGTTCTCGGATCCCTATATCGGCGCCGGGCAGCAGATCGTCGTGCGCGACGACAGCCCGATCGGCGGCCCCGACAACCTGGCTGGGCGGACCGTCGGCGTGCAGATCAACACCACGGCGCAGTTCGCGATGGAACAGCGGCCGGGCGTGAAGATCGCGAAGTACAACACCATCGATCTCGCGCTGCTGGACCTGCAGAACGGGCGCATCGAGGCCGTGGCGAGCGACGGCCCGGTGCTCCGCTACATGGTCAGCCGGAGCTTTCCTGGACTGAAAACCGCAGGCGCCGAGTACACGGCCGAGCACTTCGGCGTGGTGCTCGCGCGTGCGAGCGACGACCTTCGGCGCGCGGTCAACGCGGCACTCTGGCGTATGCAGGACAGCGGCGAGTACCGCAAGATCTACACGAAGTGGTTTGGCGAGAGCGTCCAGTCGGGCGTCGCCGCCGTGGCGCCACGCGCATTCGACACGTCACTCATCGCGCGGACGTGGTCGTTCTTCCTGCGCGGCGTCTGGATGACGGCCATCATGGCCGTGTCGAGCCTCCTGCTCGCGCTGCCGCTCGGCCTGGCCCTCGCGTTGATGCGCGTGCAGTCCAACCGGTTCATCTCGACGCCTGCGGCCGTCTACGTGGAAGTCATGCGCGGGACTCCGTTGCTCGTGCAGATTCTCTTCGTCTATTTCGTGCTGCCGAGTGTCGGCATCAACCTGCCGGCGCTGACGAGCGGCATCCTTGCGCTGACGTTGAACGCGGCGGCCTACATCTCCGAAACGATCCGCGCGGGCATCCTCTCGATCGACGCAGGCCAGATGGAGGCCGCGCGATCGCTCGGCATGAGCTACTGGCAGGCCATGCGCCGCATCATCCTGCCGCAGACGTTCCGGCGGGTCGTGCCACCGCTGACGAACGAAGGGATTGCGCTCCTCAAAGACTCGTCGCTCGTCTCGGTGATCGGCCTCACGGAGCTCGCGCGGACCGGACAGGAGCTGGCGAGCCGGTACGCCGCGCCGCTCACGATCTGGCCGCTCGTGGCACTGCTGTATCTCGCCCTCACGTTCCCGTTGACGCGTGTGGCGGAGTATCTCGAGCGGCGTTGGCGGCCGATCACCCGATAGGAGGAGTGACGGGCGAGCTGCCGAGGCGCCCACCATATAATGCTGGCTCCCTTCCATGAATCTCTCCGCGGGCGATCGGCTCGGCCGCCTCGAGATCGTCGGGGCGCTCGGCGCCGGCGGGATGGGCGAGGTCTATCGCGCGCGCGACCCCCAGCTGCAGCGTGACGTCGCCGTCAAGATTCTTCCGCCGGCGTTCCAGGCCGATCCGGAACGGCGACGCCGGTTCGAACAGGAAGCACGAGCGGCTGGCAGCCTCAACCATCCGAACATCCTCGCCGTCCACGATGTGGGCGTCCACGGTTCCGCCACGTACATCGTCTCCGAGCTTCTCGAGGGAGAGACGCTCCGTCAGCGGATCGGCGGCCGGTCTCTGCCCGTTCGCAAAGCGCTCGGCTTTGCGACTCAGATCGCCAGCGGACTCGCGGCGGGCCACGAGCGCGGCATCGTGCATCGCGACGTCAAGCCCGACAACCTCTTCGTCACGACCGACGGCCGGATCAAGATCCTCGACTACGGGCTGGCGAAGCTGATCGGATCGGATCTCGGGGAACACCGAGACCGTGACGATCGACGGCGAGCACCGGACCCCGGTGATCGGCACGGTGGCGTACATGTCGCCGGAACAGGCGCGCGGCCTGCCGATCGACCATCGCACCGACATCTTCAGCTTCGGGGTGGTGCTCTACGAGATGCTGGCGGGGTTCCCGCCGTTCCGCCGCGCGACGTCATCGGACACGATCATCGCGATCCTGAGCGAGGATCCGCCTGCGCTGCCGCGGGACGCCGGTGCCAGTCCGGCACTGGAACGCATCGTCCACCACTGCCTGGAGAAGAAGCCCGAGGAACGATTTCAAAGCGTTCGCGATCTGCTGTTCGATCTGGAAACCCGGGAGCACTCGACCGGAGCACAGCCCGCGGACGCACGTTGGCGGCGTCAGTTGTCGAGGCGGCCGGTCGTCGCGGGCCTGGCGAGCCTCGCCCTGCTCGCCGCCGCCGCGATTGGTTATGTCGCACGCGCAGCATTTGCGCCCGCGGCGACGGCCGTCTCGATCCCCAACGTCCGCGCGATCACGGATCTTCAGGGACTCGAGGAGTCGCCGGCGTTGTCACCCGACGGCCGATCGGTCGTGTTCACCGCACAGCAGGGAGGACGCCGCCACATCTTCGTGCGGCTGCTCTCCGGCAGAGGCGAGCCACTGCGGCTCACGAGTGACGACGCCGATCACCAGCAGCCGCGGTGGCTGCCCGACCTCAGGTACGATCGTGTACTTCACGCCGGCAGCCCCGGGAGAGGTTCAAGGCACGATCTACAGCGTTCCGGCGCTCGGTGGCGCGGCCCGGAGCGTGATCGCCAGCATCGACGCCGGCGACGTCGGCAGCAACCGCCGCGTGGCGTTCTTCCGGCTCGAGAGCGAACGCATCGAGCTCGGCACCTGCGCGCTCGACGGATCGGATCTCAGGACCATCCATCGCTTTCCGGCGACCGTTCAGTACTACCGCTCTCCGCGATGGTCCCCCGATTTGCAGTCGATCGCTTACCAGGCCGGCGATGGCTACAGATGGGACCTCTATGTCGTCTCAACCAGCGGCGGCGAACCTCGTCAGTTGACGTTCGAAAAAAGCATGATCCGCGGGCTGACCTGGCTGCCGGACGGCTCCGGCCTCGTGTACAGCTCCAGCCGGGCGACGACGGTGTCATACCTGCCACCGCTCAGCCTGTGGACGGTGGCACTCGATAACACGCCTCCGAAGCAGCTCATGCCGGCTGACGTGTGGTACGAGCAGCCCGACGTGCACGCGAGCGGTCTCGTGTCGGCGACGCGGATGCAAATGCGGTCCGATGTCTGGAAATTCCCGTTCGGACGGAATGCCGTGGAAAACGTCAGTCGCGGCGAGCCAGTCACTCGCCAGACTGGTCACGTGCTGACGCCGTCCGCCGCGCGCGACGGTCGCGTGGCGTACCTCTCGGACAGCGGCGGCCACTCCAACCTCTGGGTGAAGCCCACGGACGGCCCTCCCCGGCAAATCACGTTCGAGGACGATCCGAATGTGAAGGTCGGCGTCCCGATCTGGTCGCCGGACAGCCAATGGGTTGCGTACGTCTCCTCCAAGGGCAACGTCGGGCTCGAGTTCGGCGTCTGGGTCGTCAAGCCCGATGAAGGAGGCCCCGTGCAACTCGTGCCGAAGGGTTTCGGGGTCGCCTGGTCCGAGGACAGCCGGCTACTCTACTACGTCGAAGCCGCAGGACAGCCGTTGAAGCGCATCGCCATCTCTGGTGGCGAATCAACCGTTGTGTTGAAGGAACCCGTGCGCAACGTGATTGGCGTGCATGGATCGACGGTCTACTACGTTGTGGCGCGCCAACTCACCGACGGCCGGCCACAGTACCAGATCGGCGCCCTGTCCCTCGACACCAGCGCCTCGACGCTCCTCACGACGATTCCGGCCTCGCGCGTGCCGTCGTGGCAGATCGTGAATCCCGCGCTGTCGCCAGACGGCAAGTGGCTCGCGCAGCCGCTGACCGATGGCTTCGCAACCAACATCTGGGCCTATTCCATCGAGAACCGGCAGTGGCAGCAGGTGACCGACTTCGGCGACCGGTCCGTGTTCATCGCGCGCCGCGTGTCCTGGTCCGCGGACGGCAAGTCGATCCTGGCGGCGATCGGCGAAGGCGACGCCGACGTCGTGCTCATCAGCGGGTTGGTCCCGCCGGCGGATCGAACCAGGCGCTGAACGGACGCTATAATCCAGACCCCGTGCCTATTCCGAACGGGACTCGAATCGGTCCCTATGAGGTCCTCGGTTGGATCGGCGCCGGCGGCATGGGTGAGGTCTACCGCGCTCGCGATCCCCGCCTCGCGCGGGACGTGGCCCTCAAGCTGATTCTCGAAACACTCGGGGCGGATCGGATCCGGCTGACTCGATTCGAGCAGGAAGCGCGCGCGGCCGGCCAGCTCAACCACCCCAACATCCTGGCCGTCTACGACGTCGGCACGCACGCCGGCGCGCCGTTCATCGTCTCGGAGCTCCTCGAAGGGGTCTCGTTGCGCCATCTCTTGCGAGAGGGCGGCCTGCCGCCGCGCAAGGCGGTCGAGTATGCGCGGCAGATCGCGGGCGGACTCGGCGCCGCGCACGACAAAGGGATCGTTCACCGTGACCTGAAACCCGAGAACCTGTTTCTCACGAATGACGGGCGGATGAAGGTTCTCGATTTCGGCATCGCGAAGCTCACGCGGTCGATCGACGAACGAGGACGCGATCTCGACCTGCCCACGGAGACCGAGCCCGGCGTCGTGGTCGGCACGGTCGGCTACATGTCGCCCGAGCAGGTGCGCGGCGAGGCCGTGGACGTGCGCTCGGATCTCTTCAGCCTTGGCGCGGTGCTCTACGAGATGCTCGCTGGCCGTGCGCCGTTCAGCCGCGAGACCGCCGCCGAGACCATGACCGCTATTCTGAAAGAGGACGCGCCGGAGATCGCTGCCGCGACGATCCCTCCAGCACTCGGCCGCATCGTGGCGCGCTGCCTCGAGAAGGCCCGTGACGCGCGGTTCCAATCGGCACGTGACCTCGCGTTCGGCCTGGAGGTTCTCTCAAGCACGACCGGCATGGTGCCGAGGTCCGCGGCAACGGTGCGGCGCGACTGGCGGCCGGCCGCCGCCATCGCCGTCGTTCTCCTGAGCCTGCTCACGGCTGGAGTCAGTCTCTTCCGTGCGCGAACCGCGCCCTTCGAGAACCCGCTCGAACACGCAACGTTCTCGCGCTTCACGAACTGGGAAGGCACGGAAACCGGCGCAGATATTTCACCCGATGGGCGCTTCGTGGCGTTCGTCTCCGACAGCGGGGGCCCATCCAGCCTCTGGTCGAGCCAGGTCGGCACCGGCCAGTTTTTTCGCAACCTCACCCCGGACGGGCCGCCGCCGGAGACCGCAAATCTCCTGCGAAACATCGGGTTCTCCGGTGACGGTCTCGAGATCTGGTTCGCGCCCGGGCGCACCGCGCAGAACCTGCGAGTGCCGTTTACCGGCGGGGCCCTCCAGCCCTTCCTGGTGGCACACGCCAAGGCCCCGGCCTGGTCACGCGACGGCACGCGCCTCGTCTACTTCAAGAACACCGACGGCGATCCGCTGTTCCTCGCGGACGCAACGGGCGGCGACGCACGCGAGATCCCCATCACCCCCGCCGATCGCGATGAGTGGTCCGGCTCGTCCGGCCGTAGTGTCCACAACCACAACCCCACGTGGTCGGTCGACGACGCCTGGATCTATTTCGTGCACGGGTTCGTCCAGGGCGTCAGCCTGAATGACGATCTGGATATCTGGCGCGTGCGCCCTTCTGGCGGCCGGTCGGAACGGCTGACGCGACAGCATACCGACGTGAGCTATCTGGCGCCGCTCGACGCCCGCACCTTGATCTACGTCGCGCGTGGCCAGGACGGCTCCGGTCCCTCGCTCTGGGTTCTGGACGTCGAGACGAGGACGACGCATCGTGTCACCTCGGGGCTCGAGCAATACACGTCCGTGGCCGCGAGCCGCAACGGTCAACGGCTGGTGGCCACCGTCAGCAACCCAGTGGCGAGCCTGTGGACGGTCCCCATCCGCGATCGCGTCGTCGACGATCGCGACGCGCAGCCATATCGCGTGCCGCCAGTGCGGGCGCTTGCGCCGCGTTTCGCCAGTACCTCGTCGTTGTTTTTTCTGTCCGCTCAGGGAACGGTGGACGGGTTGTCGCGATGGTTGCTGGGGAGCGAGACCTCGACCGAGATCTGGAAGGGCGCCGATGGCGTGATTTCCGAGCCGCCTGCCGTCTCGCACGATGGCAAGCGAGTGGCCATCGTCCGCACGAAGAACGGCCGGCGACAACTCATCAACATGTCCGCAGACGGCACGGATCGCCGGACGATGGCCGACGCCGTCGACATTCGCGGCACGGCCGACTGGTCGCCAGATGACAAGTGGATTGTCGCCGGGGGCACGGATCAAAAGGGGTCGGCGCTCTTCAAGATTCCGGTGGACGGCGGCGCGGCGGGTCGTTTGATCGAAGACGACGCCAGCAATCCGGTGTGGTCGGGCGACCTGATCGTTTACGGAACTTCGCTCGTCGCCGGCCAGGCCACGCTGCGCGCCGTGCGCCCCGACGGCACCCGAGTCAGTCTGCAAGAGGAGGTACGGGTCCGGCCCGGTGCGTATCGCTTTCTTGGACGCAGCCAGACGCTGGTGTATCTGGCGAACGAACGGTTGCAGAACTTCTGGCTGCTCGACCTGACCACGATGTCGAGGCGCCAGCTCGCCGGCCTCAGTCAGGGGGGTCGGATTCGCTGGTTCGACATCACGCTCGACGGCCAGCACATCGTGTTCGACCGCTCGGTCGACAACTCCGACATCGTCTTGATCGACCTGCCGAAGAAGGACTAGCGCCCGAGGTTCAGTCTCACGCTGAGCATGACGCGCCGTGGATCCATGAACGTGGAATGCCGGCCGAATGCGGCGTTCTCCAGGCCGGCCGCGGTGTACAGGACGTCGGTCTCCAGGGCTTCTTCCGCAGAGTCATTGAGCAGGTTCAGCACATCCAGGCGCAGGTCGATCGTGCCGGCGGTCTTCAGTCGCAGCGTCTTCGAGATCCGCAGGTCGAGCAGCGATTGCGACGAGAGCCGGCGTGACCCGCGCGGCTCGATCATGATGCGTTGCTGGCCGCTCTGGCGGAGCGGCACCTGCGCGGTGGCGGCCCACGGCCGGCCGCTGAACAGCTGCAGGTTCGCGGCGATGGCGATGCCGTACCACGGCAGGTGAGCGACGCCGTTCGTCCGGAAGACGTGGGGCCGGTCGTTGGGCAATCGGCCGGCGGAATTCGTCAGGTCGTTCGGATCCTGCCCAAACGTCAGCGACGCCGGCCGGGCGATCGTGCTGAACTGCGCTTCCGCCGCTGGGGCATTGCTCGTCACCTGACGCCCGTACGTCCGGGAGAACGTGTACGACCCGGACGCCTGCCACCCCTTCGACAGCCGCTTGTCCAGTGCGACGACGAACCCGTCGTAGTTGAGGAACAAGTCGCCCCGGTCGTCCGGGTTCGTCAGCAAGAACAGCCGGTCGCTCGTGTTGTTGGTCAACCTGTGCACCGGCAGGTCGGTGCCGTCGGGGAGCCGGTGCGTGTCCTCGGCGTACATACCGCCCGTGTCCGTCCAGCCGATGAAATCCCTGCCCGTCTTGCGGATGTAGGCAACGGACGCCGCCAGTTGCGGCGTGATCTGACGATCGACGGCGAACGAGTACTCGTCGGTATGCGGCGTGCGCGTATTTCGATTCAAATCGAGGTTCTTGTTGGGATCGACCGTCGAGATGAACTTGGTGTAGCCCTTCGTCGCTTCCTCGTATTCCATCGTCGTGACCGACGACACGCCCGGATGGATCGGATCCAGCTCTCCCGTCAGCACGCCCTGAGTGAACCGGCCGTAGTTGGCTCGCAGCACGGTTCGGCCACTCGCGTCGAGCTTCGCCGTCATCCCCAGCCGCGGCGAGAAGACGTTCCACGTGTAGAGCGTGCCCAGGCCTTCCGTGAAGCCGTCGGTCTCCTTTCCGTGGGCATCGACGCCCGCCAGATCCTGACTGACGGCCTGGCTGTGGTCGAACCGGAGGCCGGCCTCCGCCGTGATGCGCTCGCTCAGGGCAATCGAGTCGCTGGCAAACACGGCAAAGGTGTTGAAGCGGCCGCCCAGGGTCCATGCGTCACGGGAGATGCTCTGGAACGGCGCGCTGTTCCGGTCGACGTACTGCACACCTCCCGGGAACGCATTCGTCGCGCGATGCTCGCCGCGCTCGATCTGCGTCCCGAGCCTGAAGTGATGGTCCGCGCCAAGCCATTGCTGCTGATAGCGGTTGAGGAGAGCCTTCGCCGTGATTCGGTCGAACGTCACGCCGCCGATCTGAGACGCGTTGACGCTCGAGATCCCGGTGACCGAATCGCGGTGACCCGGCGTCTCGAAATTGCCTGAACTGGGGTCGATGTCCTGGAACACGAGGAACCGCCCGACCCGCGCCTCCCACACGGTGCTGTTCGACAGCACGTGCGTGACGTTCGCGAACGTCATGCTTGGGACCTTCGCGTGCACCCGCTGGGTCGCGATGAACGGCACCGCGCGCGTCGGCACCGTCGGGTTGACCCAAATCTCCTCATGAAAGCTCTGCATCATCTGCAGGGACGGCGTGAGCCTCCACGTGAGCTTCCCGAACACCTTGTTCTGCTCGTACTTTCTTGGGAACGCGGGATCCGCGCCGGGCTGGCTGTCGTAGTCGCGGAGGTACTGATATCCGGCGAAGAACCACAGCCGATCCGGCATGATGGGGCCGCCCGCGTTGGTCGTGAAGTCGTGGTACCTGACCCGCTCGAACCCTGTGCCGTTCGTGGCGGGGATCACGACCGGCTGCGCGGTCATGAAGGACGGCTGAGCGTAGTACGAGGCGTCGAACTCGTAGCGTGCGCCTCCCTGCTTCGTCACGACGTTGAAGACCGCGCCCTGGATGTTGCCGTACTCGACGGAGGCGCCGGTGGCCTGCACCTGGACTTCCTTGATGACGTCCACGCTCGGCTCCGCGCGCGACACGCCCTGACACGGGCACGTGAAATTGGTGCCGTCGATGAGAAACATGTTCTCGTTCACGCCCGATCCGAAGACCGACACGGTGTTGACGGTGCCGCTCGACGCGGACGTGGGCGACACGCCCGGCGTGCTCTTCATCGGATCGAACATGCTGGCCCGGCGTGAGGGCATCGACGCGAGGTAGCCGGAACCGAATCGCGTGGCCAGCCCGCTGTCCCGCGCGTCCCCCGGACTCGCCTGGACTGTCACCGAAGGGGCAACAACGTTGGCGAGAGGCAGCACCACCGGCCGATCGATCGTCGCCCCCGCACCGATGATGATGCCCGGCTCACGATGGGCCTTGAATTTTGGCGCCAGCTCGACTGTCAAGTCGTAGTCGCCCGGGGGCAGGACCGGAAACCTCCAGAAGCCTCTGTCGTTCGTCGTCGTCTGACGCTCTCCGCCCATGAGCTCGCGAGACGTGATGCGAACCATCGCACCCGCGAGCACGCCGCCCTGCTCGTCCTTCACCGTTCCAGAAAGCGTCCCTGTCAGTGCCTGCGCGGCCACTCGCTCGGGAATCAGGCAGACAGCGAGGAATACAAGGGAGAACCGTACTAGCCAGCGAGCAGTGCGGGTGGTGTAGCCCATGGCAACCTCAGCAGACGAATTCAGGCGCGAACGGATCCCGCGTCTACCGGCTAGAGCGAGATCGGGCGCTGGGAAGTTGAGACCCGCGGCCATGCTAGCAGGGCCGCCAGTCCGCGACCTATGGGATTCGCATGGGTTTTCGATAGGCGTCTATAATGCGCGCGCCCCCATGCCGCTGACCTCGGGAACCCGACTCGGGCCTTATGAGATCGTCGCTGCCATCGGCGCCGGCGGCATGGGCGAGGTCTACCGCGCGCGCGACACCAAGCTCAACCGCGACGTCGCGTTGAAAGTCCTGCCCTCGTCGGTGGCGAACGACCCGGAACGACTGGCGCGGTTCCGGCGCGAAGCGCAGGTGCTCGCGGCCCTCAATCATCCGAACATCGCGCACATCCACGGGCTCGAGGACGCCTCGTCGGCGCCGGCGCTCGTCATGGAGCTGGTCGGCGGCCCGACGCTGGCCGAGCTCCTGCTGGCCAAAGGCCCAGGCCAAGGGCCCAGGACAAGGCAGGCTGCCTGGCCTTGCCGACGCGCTGGACATCGCGCGCCAGATCGCGAACGCGCTCGAGGCGGCGCACGCGCAGAACATCATTCATCGTGATCTCAAGCCGGCAAATGTCAAGGTGCGCGACGACGGGACCGTCAAGGTGCTCGACTTCGGCCTCGCGAAAGTCCTGGCGTCGGCGGCGTCCGGCCACGACGTGGAGACGCTGACCGCGCTCGACACACAGGCCGGCCTCGTCATGGGCACCCCGGCCTACATGAGTCCGGAACAGGCCCGCGGCGCAGCGGTGGACGAACGCACGGACATCTGGGCGTTTGGCTGCGTGCTGTACGAACTGCTGAGCGGACGCCGGACGTTTGTGGGCGATTCGGCGGTGCAGATCCTGAACGCGGTCATCGAACGCGAGCCCGACTGGAGCGCCATCGCGCACGTGCCGCCCGCGCTACAGAAGCTGGTGCGGCGATGTCTTCAGAAGGATCCGCGCCGCCGGCTGCGCGATATCGGCGACGCGCGGCTCGAGATCGACGACGCAGAGACGGGCGGCGACACGCCCCACACAGGTGGCGCGGGCAAGCCGCGCCGTCCCTGGCTCTGGTTGACTGTCGGGCTTGCGGCCGGGCTGGTCGTCGCCGCCTCATTCGCGTATTGGCGGCGGCAGCCGACCCCGGACGATGCGCGTCCGAATGTCCGGTTTCAAAACGTCACAGATGCGGTCGGCCTCGAGGAGTCGCCTGCGATCTCTCACGACGGAAAAATGGTCGCGTTCACTGCCTTCAGCGGAGGCCGGCGGCAGCTCTTCGTTCGCGTGCTGGCCGGAGGCGTGTCGCGTCAGGTGACGAATGACGACCTCGATCACGAGCATCCGCGGTGGGCGCCAGATTCCACGACGATTCTCTATTTGGGACGCTCGGCTTCAGGTGATCACTCGGCGCTCTATGAGATTCCATTCCTTGGCGGGCCGCCCCGGCCCATCGTGCCCGCGCTGACCGGAGGAGACATCAGTCGTCTCGACGGACAGAAGATCGCGGTCTTCCAGAAGGTCGGCGGCGTCGTCAAACTCGTCGTCGTCAGACGTGACGGGACTCCTCTGAACGAGGTGGTTCCGCGTACGCCCGGGCGGCAGGCCGAAACGACGCCGCGCTGGGCGCCGGACGGCCAATCGATCGCGTACATCGACTCGGTACAAATTGGGTTCAATGATGCCATCAACATTGTGAGCGCCGCCGGCGGCGAGCCGCGCCGCATCGTGGACGGGGATATCGTCAGGGGGCTGTCGTGGCTTCCCGACGGATCCGGTCTGGTCTTCGGATCAGGGCTGGAAAGTACGGTCACGTATCCGCCGACCTTTCAGCTCCGGATGATTCGAATTACCGGTGCTGCCAGTGAGCAATTGACTTACGGCATCGACTCGCTCACCGATCCGGACGTGCACGAGTCGGGGTTGGTGCTCGCCATGCGGACCACGATGAGCTCGGCCATCTGGCAGATGCCGGCGACGGGAACGCCCGCGCTCAACCACAAGGATGCAAGAATTGTCACGCACCTCACGAGCCAGGTACAGACACCGTCGATAAGTCACGATGGCAAGGAGCTCGTCTACCCCTCGGACAGTGGTGGCCACGGGAACCTCTGGGTGATCGGCACAGACGGTGAAGGGAGGCGTCAACTGACCACCGAAATCGACCCATCGGTGAAGGTTGCCGTTCCGGTCTGGTCGCCTGTCGACTCGACGATTGCGTTTCTCAAGATCGTCGGTACGAAGACCGAGCAGTGGCTTGTCAACGGCGACGGCACGAACCTGCGAAGGCTGCTGGAAGGCGGCGTTGCGGTGTCATGGTCGCCGGACGGCAAGTGGATCTACTACGCCGCTACGGGCACTGACGGCACCTGTATCAAGAAAATCCGACTTGCGGACAAGATCGTGGAAACCGTCCGATGCGGCAACGCCACCAAGCCATTGCTTCGTAAGGACGGCACTCTGTTCTTTGAGCACCGCCTTGTGGCGACGAGTGGCGGCTTCGACTACGAGCTCCACAAAGCCAACCCTGAGAACAGGCCTGACACGACGCTGTTGCGCCGGATCGACGCCAGGCAGATTGCCTGGGATTCACGACTGGGCCCGTCGGAGGCGCTCTCGCCCGATGGGCATTGGGTAGCGCTGGCGCTCATGAACCGCGCGACGACAAACCTCTGGAGAATGTCCACCGAGAGTGGAGAACTGCATCAGGTGACAGATTTCGGCGACCGGGCAACCTGGATCATTCGACAAATCGCATGGAGTCTTGATAGCAAGTTCATCTATACGGCGATCGCGGACCTGGACGCTGACGTCGTGTCGATCACCGGCGTCGTGAGCGCGAAGGCGAAGTAAGAACCGCATTCACTTCGATCGATTGATCGATGATACTTGGTCATTATGATTGAGAGTGTCCTGCTGCTCGACGGTCAGTCCATCGACTCCGAGAAAGTCCGGAGCATTTCCCTCGCGAACGCCAAGCAACTGGTCTGGGGACGATTTGCCGGGACTGGCGTCATCGTTCATGTGGCGGCGACGACAATCGCCGACCTGCAGAAGGCGATCGTTCAGTTTTCCGGCGTCCCTGGAGTGTCGAGCGTGCTGACGCTCGCCATCCGGGAAAAGTAACGGCCGAGTCCTCGAGACGCGCGCAAGCCGCGACGCGGCCTCAGTCGGCGACGAACCCGCGCCGCGCGCGCACCTGGTAGCCGCGCCTCACCTGAACGGTGATGGCGTGCCACCGGCCGTCTTTGGGACGCGTGGACACGTAGCCGAGAAAGTACTGCTGGCTGAGCTCGCTCGCGATCCCGGCCGTGGCGGCATCCAGATCGCGCGCGCCGCCGACGATCTCCGTGCGGCCGCCGCTGTCATCGGACAACATCCGCAATGCCTGGACGTTGACGCGATCGTTCGTTCCACCACGCGCCGGCGGCGGCGTGGGCCGGGAGGGCGGACGGCGAGGCCAGGGCAACTGGATCGGCCCCGTCGGCCCGGCCCACGGCGACGTCTGCGGCGTGCTCGCCGGTCCGCCCGACAAGGCGCCGCCCGATCCGTCGATGCCAATCGCGTAGACCATGACTTCCGACTCACGAATCAACTGCTGCACTTCGCCGAGCGCGATGTCGCTGTTGGTATCGTTGCCGTCCGAGATGACGACGATCGCCTTCTTGCGGCGCGTGCCGGTCGCCGCCAGCGGAACGGCTTCCGCGACCGCATCGTAGAGCGCGGTGCCGCCCGAGGGCGTGACGGATCCGAGCCCGCGCACGAGCGCCTGCCGGTTCTCCGTCCAGCCCTGGACGAGCACGGGATGCCGGTCGAATCGATACAGGAACATCTCGTCGCGCGGCCCGAGCAGGTCGAAGACAAATCGCCGGAGCGCCTCCCGGGCGGCCACCATCTTGTCGCCGGCCATGCTGCCGCTCGTGTCGAGGACCATGCCCAGGCTGACGGGCACGCGCTCGCTCTCGAACTGCGTGATCGTCTGGCGCTCGCCGTCTTCGTGGATGACGAAGTCTTCGGCGCTGAGGCCAGGCACCGTGTGGCCGCTGCCGTCGGTGACCGTCGCGTTCACGCTCACCAGGGCGACAGACGTTCTGAACGAGAACCCCTGACCGGTCTGGCGATCCTGGGCGATCAGGCTGACGCCGAGAACAGCGGTCAGGATGCACGGGCCGACAATTCGGTTCATATGTTGTCTACTTCCTTAGTTGCGCGTGGGGCCCCACCCCCACGCGCAGCGCCGCGACGGCCTCGCTCACGCTCGGCCTGCGGCGGTCATCTTTTCTTTGCGCGCGGGGCCCCACCCCCGCTCGCGCGCCGCCGACGGCTCACTACGTTCGCCTGGCGGCGGTCAACTTCCTTTAAGCCCCCCGAAGATCGACATGGGGGATCTGCTCGCGGCCATTGACCTGAAACTCGACCCGATACTTCGCGACGTCGCTGCCATCTGGCGTCGTCACCGAGAATGCCGACGACTCGCCGGCGTCGAGCAGCGTGCGATCGAGCGGCGCCCGCAGCGTCGCGAGGACGCGGCCGGCGGCGTCGAAAACCTCGACGACGGCGACCAGATCGCGAAGCGGCCCGACGTCTCCTGGATTGCGAAGTCGCCCCCTCACCACGAATGTCGAAGGAGAAGTCCGTGCGTGCTCGAGCGCCAGCAGCTCGACGCGCAGTTCGCGAGGCGTCGACGGCGCGGCTGCAACCGCCGGCGGTTGCGAAGGCGCCGAGACGGAGTGGAGCCAGGCATACATCGAGATGACGATCGTCACGACGACAGCCACAGCCGCAAAGGAGTTTCTGCGACGTGCCGTCGCGCCTGATGGCTCCGGCTCGCTGAAGAGCGTCTCGACCGGCGTCGCCTGCTCGCTCGATACCTCCTCCGGCTGGCTGAAGAGCCTGTTCACGTCCGTCGCGTCCTCGCTCAGAAACTCGTCTGTCCCGAAGCTCTCGATGGCGGTCCGCGTCGTGGACGCGGGCGGCGCAACGTCATCCGGAAATGCCCGGCTCGTCAGCAACTCGACGCGTGCCGCCTCACGGCGCTGGTTGGCGCGGATGACATTCCAGGCGAATGCGGCCATGGCTGCGCCCAGCGCCAACGACGTCAGACTCCCGGCAACGAGGAACGATTCCATGTCCTTACCTCAGAGCAAATTCGACGGCGACCTCGACGACGATGTCCACGGCGACGCCGCGTCGTTTAGCGGGCGCGAAGCGCCACTGACGAACCGCCTCGACCGCTCGCGCGTCGAGGCCACGATCGAGGCCTCGGCGCACTTGCACGTCGCCGACCGATCCATCGCGTCTCACGACGATTTCCAGCACGACTTCGCCCTCGATCCCGCGGCGCCGCGCATCGTCCGTGTAGCTCGCTTTCACCTCGCGCAGAAGCGAGGGAGGTTCGATGCCTGTGCCGGGCCGGTAGGGACCACCGCCTTCCCCGCCACCGGAGCCCGGACCGATTCCCGAACCGGTGCCTTCGCCAACCCCCTGACCGGCGCCCGATCCAGTCCCGCCGCCCGAACCTGATCCCTGGCTCGCCACCGGCGGCTCGACCACCGGCGCCGGCAGACCTTTCGCCTCGACCGGATCGGCGGGCTTGGGCACGACGGGCGCCTGCACGACAGGTGGAGGCGGGGCCGGCGGCGGATCGACCTTTGGCGCCGGAGGCGGAGTTGGGGGTCGCACCTCTGGAACGGGGCTGGAGATTTTCCTGATGACCGGCGCCTTGCGTGCAGCGCGTCGGACGGGCAACGGACTCTTGATTCCTCCGCCTCCGCCCCCGCCGCCGGGGCCCGGGGTCATCAGGAACACTAAACGCGAGATAGTCGGCGTCTCCTCGGGCTCGTCTGCGGTCACCAGCGTCAGCGACGTCGCAATCACAGCGGCCGCCACGACGAGGTGCAGGACGCCAGACGTCGCCAGACCGCTCAGCCCGCGGCGCTCGCGCGATTTCGTGACCGCAAAGAACGTGGGGCTGGCGCTTGGCGCCGGCTCCCCGTGCCGGATCGCGCGCAGCAGACGGATGGCGTCGGATTCAGCCACGAACCCGTGCGCCGACGGAACGCCGCCGGAGATCACGTGACGCTCGACGTGCCCGACGGGCACGCCGGCCGCGGCTGCGATCTCTTTCTGGGAGAAGAGCTCCACGAGGAGCAAGGTCGCAAATTCCTTGCCGTACGGAGGGCCGTCGATTGCTTGAAGAATCGGCGCTGGCGCCGGATTCTGGGGCCGCAGGGGGACGCGCCTGTCCTCGTACTTGAACGCCGGGGACGCCGGAGCGAGGGTCCCTCAGTCGTGCCGCAGCGCGTCCATGGGATCGATGGAGGCCGCGCGGCGCGCCGGCAGCAGGCATGCGAGCGCCGCGACCGCCAGCAGCAGGACGATCACGCCGCCCAGGATGAGCGGGTCGCGTGAGCTTTCCATCAGCCACCGGGACGCCAGGTTGTCGAACGCCAGGCACAGGACCGTTCCGGCCAGCAACCCGGCCCCGACGTTCCAGGTCGTCCCGGAGAGCACGATGCGCACGACGTCGCGCGCCTTGCCGCCGAGCGCCATGCGGATGCCGAACTCGCTGGTCCTGATGGCCACGCCGTACGAGACCACGCTGTAAAGGCCGACCGCCGAGAGCGCCAGCGCCAGAATCGAAAAGATGCTGAAGAGGTTCGCGACCAGTCGCTGTTGAGCGTACTCAGGCAGGTTGGTGATCCAGCCGTCGAGATCGCGAACGCGCATCACCTGCTGTTCCGGATCGACGCGCACGACCTCGGCGCGCACCTCCTGCAGGATCGACAGCGGGGGCACGCGGGCGCGCACCAGAATCTGCGTGAACATCCGCATCTTCAGTGAATAGGGCACGTAGACCGACGGCTTGATCGGATTGCGCAGCCCGTCGTTGCGTGCGTCGGCGACGACGCCGACGATCTGGACCCAGCCACCGGCTTCTGCCGACGCGGGCGAGTACGGCGGCTCGTCCTTCAAGTTCGCGAACCGGATCTGACGGCCGAGCGCGTCGCCATTCGGCCAGTACTGCCGGGCCATCGTCTGGTTGATCACGGCGAGCGCCGCGCCGCGTCTGATCTCGTCGCCGGTCCAGAGACGGCCCTGCGACAGTGGAATGCGAAGCAGCGAAAAATACTCGGGGCTGACGAAGTTCGCGCGGACGACGGGCTTGTCGGCCGAGCTGCTGCCGTGAATCTCGATGGCGCTGTCGCCGCCGTTTGCCAGGCGGCGTCGCGTTGGTCGAAATCCCCGCGGACACGACCTGGGGCATCGCGGCGACCGCGGCGCGAAGCCGCTCGAAGTACTCGGACCGCTCCTTCCACGTCTTGTACGTGCCGTCGTGGACGGGAATCGGCAGCGACATCGTGTTCCCGGGGTCGTAGCCGAGGTCCGCATTCGCGAGGCGCAGGAATCCCTTTCCTGCCGCGCCGGCCGCGGTCAGCATCACGAGCGTCAGCGCGACCTGGACCGCCACCAGCGTGCGATGGAGCCGCCGGCCTTGAGCGCTGCCGATCACGCGGCGAGTGCTCGCTTGCGTCACGCGCGCCAGGTCCGGACGCGAAAGCTGGAGCGCCGGCCAGACGCCGAACACGACGGCCGTCACGATCGCCAGCGCGCCGCTGAACCAGAGCACCGGCAGGTTCATGGCGATGACCGATTCGGACGCGAACGAGTTGGTGGGAATCCAGGCGACGATGAGCGCCAGGCTCTTCCAGGCGATCGCCACGCCGAGGGCCGTGCCGAGTGACCGCGATGAGCAGCGCCTCGGTCAGCAACTGCCTGACGAGCCTGACGCGGGCCGCGCCGATCGCCGCGCGAACGGCCAGCTCCTGCTGCCGGTGCGCGCCGCGCACGAGCAGCAGAATCGACACGTTCGCGCACCCGACCAGCAGCAGCGACGCCACCGCGCCGAGCAGCAGATACAGCCGCGGCCCCATCGGCCGCGCGTACATCTCGATGATGCTGCGCAGCTGCACGCGGAACGTCTCCGGGTAGCGCGCCGGCGTCTGCTTCGCGAACTCCTGGAGGATCGGCTGCAGCTCGGCGTTGGCTTCCTCGACGGACACGCCCTGCCGGATCCTGAGATTGACGCCGTAATAGATGTTGGGCTCGAACCTGACCTTGAGCGGCAGGTAGATGTCCGCGTCGCGCCAGCGGAATCGCGGCGGCATCACGCCGACGATCTGGTAATCCTTCCGAACGAGCTGGAGCGTGCGCCCGACGACGCCCGGGTCGCCGGAGTAATACCGTTGCCAGAACCGGTAGCCCAGGACGACGACGCGCTCCGGCTCCTGGCCCGCGGGACCGTCGGCCGGGATGAACCAGCGTCCCATCAACGCAAGGACGCCCCAGTGATTCGGCGAATTGGGCGTGACGTACGACGCGACGACGTCCTCGGGAATATCGCCGTCGGTGGTCGTGAGATTCCAGCCGTCCTCGCCGACGACGCTTTCGACACTGCGGGCCTTTCGAAGCTCATCGATCTGCGCGCCGCTCATGCCCGCATACCGGAACCGGCCGGACGGCTCGCGCATGGCGAGCTGCATCATCCGGTCCGAGTCCGTGTAGGGGAACGGATTGAGCAGGACGCCGTAGACGACGCTGAAGACGGCGCTCGTGGCGCCGATGCCGAGCGCAAGCGACAGGATCGCCGTGAGCGCGAACCCGGGGCGGCGGCGAAGCTCGCGCGCCGCATAGCGGAGGTCGGACAGCATCGAGCGCATGAAACTTTGACGGGTACCGTGCGGGAGCGGTTTAGGGGGTCAGAGCAGTTTTCCACAGTTTCGGCCCGATTGGTGCCAGAGCTCGGGCGTTCGCCAGCTCTGGCACCGAAACGGCCGAAACTGTGGAAAACTGCTCTGACCCCCTATGCGAGCCGCGATGCTGGTCGTCGCCGGCGCGATTGCGGTGCTGCCGCCACCGGCCGCGGCAAAGTAAATCCAATGGATCGATGGATCGATGCTACTTGTTACTTGCCGTACCGGTCGTCTATATGGCGTCACCAGGCCGAACCGCGCCGCTCCGGCCGCGCGCTGGTTCTCGTAGGTATCCACGATCTGCTGATAGACCTTCTTCGCCTCGTCGCGGCGGCCGGCCAGATCGTGCGTCCGCGCGATGTACAACAGCGACGACGCGCGGATGCCGTCGGGGACGGCGCGGCCGCCGTTCGAGAGCGCGGTGAACGCGGGCAGCGCCCGATCGACGTTCCCGCTGGCGAACTCGAGATACGCCTGCCAGTAGCGAATCAACGGACTGTTCGGATAGCGCGCGGCGGCCGCCTCGTACACACGCCTCGCCTCGTCCCACTTGCCTTCGTAGGTCAGCCGGTTGCGCGGGGATGAGTGCGGCGAAGATCGCGGCCTCGCCGGAGGCCTTCCGAGCGTCCATCCACTTCAGCAGGCCGTCGGCGCGCGGTTTCTGCTCGGCCATCGCCGGATCGCCTTGCACGCGTCGCGCGTCGTCGGCTGCCGCCGGATCGTCGAGCAGCGCGCGGTAGTTGGCGCGCGCGAGCAGCAGGTTCGGCAGCACCCAGCCAGGCCTGGCCACGCGCGCGTCGATCGACGGCGTCAGCACGGCGACCGCCTCGGCCGGACGCCACTCGCTCATGCGCGTGTTCGCGAGATTGAGGAGCGCGCGATAGTACGTCGTGGGGGCATCGCCCGACTCGTCGCCTTTGCGCCGATCGGCGACGCGCTGGTAGATCTCGCCCGCACGCCGGTGATCGTCCACGGCGGCGCTCGAGTAGAGCTCGGCCACCGTGAACGCGAAGTCGTCGTTGCCTGGATAGCGCTCCAGCAGACGGTCGGCCGTGGTCACGGCGTCGGCGACGCGGCCCTCGTACTGCGAGTACACCTCGATGAGCAGCTCCTGCGCCTGCGGCCCGAACAGGCTGCCCTGCGACGCCGACCGCTCGATCTGCTTCAGGCCTTCGGCCCGATTGCCTGCCGGAAGAAACAGCAGGAACCTGATGACCTTGAAGAACGCGGGCGCGAGCTCGACGTAGTAGTTGTAGAGACCGAGCGCGAGATACGCGTCACCGTGCTCGGGATGAACCTTGAGATAGGCGAGGCTGTAGCTCCGCGACTTCACGCCATCGCGCGCAGCGCCCCACATGCCCTTGTCGTAGTCCACCCGGTAGCGGGCGCGCATCAGGTGCGCCTGAGCGAGATAGAACAGCGCTTCCTCGTCGCGCGTCGTCCGGGCGTAGCGTTTATCAGCCAGGCCGATGAACGCATCGAGACGCCGCTCGAACTCGGCCCGAAGCGGCACGTCGCGATCCAGGCGCGCCTGCTGCGCCGACAGCAGACCGAACCTGAACGCAAGGTCATCCGGATTCGGTGCGAGCAGGTTCTGGAAGTACTTGATCGCGCCGAGCTCGTCACCGGTGTAGAGCTGCTGGTAGCCTGCGTACGCCTGATCGTGCCGCGACGGCTGGGCAAACGCCGGAGCCGGCGCGAGGCCGGCGACCAGCAGCAGCAGCGCGACGCGGCGCACCGGGTCCTACCCCCCGAGCCCGAGTCCGGCCTGGACCTTGAACGGGACCTTGATCGCGCGGCGCCCCTGCCAGACATCGACCTCGATCGTGATCGCTTTCGCGGCGGGTTTGACCGTGAAGCTCATTTCGGCCGCGTCGTTCATGTAGCCCGATCCGCCCCGGCTCCCTTCGACCGGCTGGCCCTTCGCGTCGAAGAACCGGACGTCCCTGATCCCTTCCATGACCTGCCGCGGCAGCTTCAGCGTGAAGTTCGTCCCTCCACTGCCCGGCTCCACTTCCGCCACGGTGATGGTCGTCTTCTCGAGCAGGAAGGTCCGGCCGTTCACGAGCGGGACGCTGGCCGCTCGCACGGGTTTGATGCCCTCGGCGATCGTCATGGAGATCGTGCCTTCGGCCATCAGCCTCGTCGCGCCTGCCGCCGGCATGCCGGTGCTGCTGATCTCGAACGTGCCGCCGGTGCCGTCCTTGAACTCGTCCGGGAAGTTGTCGAACCGCCCGCCGAGATCGGTACCCTTGTCATCCGCGAACCGCTGCAGCACCGAGGTGTCCTCGTCGATCTCGATGAGGCCCTGCCCTGCCGGCATCTGGATCCAGAGCACGAGCTTTGTGCCGTTCTCCGAGTTGAACGGTCTCGACAGCATCTCGTCCTTGGGCGCGGTGACCTTCGCCACCTGGATGCCGCCGACCGTGACGGTCGGATTCTTGCCGCCCGCCTGCTCGCGCGATGAAGCATCGAGGGCGACGACGAGTGTTCCCGCGCACAGCAGGCCTGCGACGACCATGCCGGCCATCGGTCTGGACATTTGATGACGGACGACACACATACACATGGGGAGCGCCTCCTGGTACCGGCAATCACTCTATACTCAGTCGATGAATCCACGGGACTGCATTCTCTTCAGCGGCGGGGCGCCAGGCGCGGAAACGGCATTTGGGGAGGCCGCCGAGCGCCACGGCGTCGAGGAGGTGAACTTCACGTTCGAAGGCCACCGCATGGACCGGACGCGCGGCGTGCGCGCGCTGAACCACGAGGAACTGCAGGCCGGAGACGTGAGCCTCGAATACGTCTCACGGCTGATGCACCGCCGTTACACCGACGCCGAGACCATTCGCAAGATCCTGCAGAGCCTGTGGTATCAGGTGAACAACGGCCAGGAGATCTACGTGATCGGCACGGTCCTCGCCGACGGCACCGTCCGCGGCGGCACGGGCTGGGGCGCGGAGTTCGCGAAGCTCTGCAACAAGCCGCTTCACGTCTTCGACCAGGAGAAGCAGTGCTGGGATCGCTGGACCGGCACCGACTGGTCCGTCTGCGGCAGCGCGGACCTTCCCGTGATCACGCATCCTCATTTCACCGGCACCGGCACGCGGCTGCTCGAGGCCAACGGCCGTCAGGCGATCGACGATCTGTTCAAGCGGTCGTTTTCGTAGCGATACGTGCCCCGGCCGAGCATCGTCGCCACGCCTTCGGCGACGAGCGCGCGATTACCCAGGCCGGCCTCAGGGCGTGACAGCCCCGTGACGCGCGCGAGCTCACCCGGAAATGTCACACCCGCCCCAGCCAGGAAGCAGCGGGCGATCTCGCGAAGCGCGGTGTCGCGGCTCACGCGCCGGCGCAGCGCGTCGGGAAATCGCCCGACGGCCAGCGTCCAGATGTACGTGAAGGGCTGATACACGACGTCGGCCGGCACGACGATCATCGCGGCCTGAAGTTCATCGAGCGCTCGCGTGAACTTCGTCCGATCCTTCACGCCGGATTCGGCGCGCAGATCGGCGGTGCCCATCTCCCATTCATGCCGGAGGACTTTCAGGATCGCGCGCGCGTGCCGGCTGAGACGTCCCGGTTCTTCGGCGCGGCGCATGCCCCAGATTGCGTGAAAGTACGGCACCATGCGCGGCGCGATGAACGTGCTCTTCCCGCGCGCGAGCTTGCCGTAGTACACCCGCCCGCGCCGCAGGACCTCGTCTTTCAGCTGCCACGTCAGTGACGCTTCGGGATCTTTCTGGACATGACGCGGCATCACGGCATCACGCCGCCCGCACACCGCGACGTACAGCGACGGTCCCGGCCGTCGCGCGTCCGTCAGGCAGGACGCAAAGCCGACATGCTCGACGAATCGCTCGACGTCGAGCGCGGTCGTGATCGACCGCGTGGCCTCACGCCACCAGCGAACGTCTCGGTGTTCTTCGATGTCTGGGGGAATCTCGTACTTCACTTACTTGTCAATTCGTTCGACCATCCAGATGTCCGATTCGGCCGTCGTGGCGCCGATGAACAGGCTCCGGCCGTCCGGGGCCAGCGCGAGGACCCCCAGCTGCAGGGTGAATGGCCAGCGTCCGGTCAGCGTGCGGCGACGTCCAGTGTCGGCGTCGATCAGCCCGAACGCGTGTTCGCTCTCGATGTAGAGGATGTGGCGGCCATCCGGCCACCAGACCGGCGGGCTGGGCGGGAGCGCGGTCTTGAAGATCCGCGTCGCACCGGATCGCAGATCGTGCCACCCGACGCCAAAACGCGTCCCTTCCGGAGAAATCGCGTGGCCCACGAGCCGTGCGGCGTCCCGGGAGAACCCGTGCGCACGGAAGACGCCGCCCTCGATCGCAATGCCAGGGACGTCAACCCCTGCCGTCGGCGTGGGCTGTGTCAGATCGACCTTGATCTGCGCCTGGCGGGTGAAGTCGTACCCCCACAGCATGCTGGTACCGGGCTCGAAGAACGGATACCAGATGCCCGTCTTGGCGCGATTGGTCAACTGCGCCAGTCCGCTTCCATCCGGTCGAATGCTCCAGAGCTGGTACTGGCCGCTGCGATTGGAGTAGAAGACAAGTCGGCTGCCGTCCGGCGCCCACACCGGCAAGCGATCGCGAAAGGCATCGTCTGTCAGCCGGCGGAGATCCGTGCCGTCGATCCGGCTGACGAAGATATCTTCCTTGGAGCTCCCGACGCTGCCAAGAGCGAGCCAACGGCCATCCGGCGAGACCGACGCGGGTGCGATGATGCCTGTCCGCTCGAACACGTAGCGGGGCTCACCAAGCCGCTCCGTACCTGGATCGATCGGGAACACCGCGGGGCTGACCGACAGGCGTGTCGAACGGAAGGCGAGCTTGGTGCCGTCCCTGGAGAACGTCGGCCGCTCGGCGCCGGCCTGCGTGCCGTTGATCACCGGTTCGGGCGCACCGCCGGCACGCCCCGAGGCTTCGTCGACCGCGACGCGCCACAGGTTCATCACGCCGCCACGATCGCTCGCGAAGTACACGAATCGCCCATCGGGTGACCACGCGGGGCTCCAATCGAGCGCATCGTCATCGGTCACGGGCACCGGCTCGCCACCTTCAACGGCGATGCTGAAAATGTCGCGCTGCCCGCTGCGCTGGCCCCAGAACGTCAACCGGCGCCCCGAGGGCGACCAGTCGGGCTGCACGGCGTCGCCCCGAAAGACCTCGCGTACCGCGCCGGTCGCGATCTCCACGACGGACAGCGCGCTCACGGCCGTTCGCGACGCCGGATTGAAAATGCGCTCGCCACAGAACGCGATCGTCCGGCCATCCGGCGACCACGCCGGATGAAATCCCGATTGGGTGACCCTCCGGACCGATTCACCGGTCGCGCCGACGATGAAGATACCGCCGTCGGCGTCGGCCTCGTGAAACGCGATCGAGCGTCCATCGGGGGAGAACGCCGGCGCCGACTCGTGCCGGTCGGGATCGGCGGCGACGACGGTGGCCGTGCGCCCGCCGATCCGGCGGATGTAGATCGACCAGGACCCATCGGTCATGCGGGCGTACGCAATGGCATCGCCGGCCGGCGAGATGGCGGGCATGTCCTCCGCTCCGGCCTCATCGGTGAGCTGTGTGAAGTTCGCCCATGCGGCCTCCTTCGGTTCGGCCGCCGGCCGCGCCAGCCACCAGCCGCCACCCGCCGCGGCGAGCGCGAGCAGGACCCACGCGGCACGTTCGAGCACGCGGCCGCGGCCAGTCGACGGCTTGTCATGCTTGATTGCCGAGACCGGCTCAGGTCGCCGCCCGAGCAGCTCTTCGATCTCCAGGCGGGCGTCGCCCGCATCGCGGAGACGCTGATGCGGATCGCGCTCGAGACACCGCTCCAACAATCGACGGAACTGCGGCGGAGTGTCTGCCGGCAGGCGCTCCCACGGAATCTCCTGACGAAGCACGGCGGCGAGCGTATCCGACACGGTCTCGCCGTCGAACACACGATGCCGCGTGATCAGTTCGAAGAGCACGACGCCGAAGGCCCAGATGTCGGCGCGCCGATCCACCGGCCGGCCCCGCGCCTGCTCCGGGCTCATGTACGCCGCGGTCCCGAGAATCGTGCCGATGCCCGTGGCCGGGCTGGTGATCGTCGGCGAGGACGACAGATCGCCCGCCGTCGCGCCTGACGCCGCCGGGTCGAGCGCCTTCGCGAGGCCGAAATCCAGCACCTTGACCGTCCCGTCGTCCCTGACCTTGACGTTGGCCGGTTTGAGATCGCGATGGATGATGCCGTGGTCGTGCGCGGCCTCGAGCGCGGCCGCGATCTGGCGGCCGATCGCGAGGACCTCGGGCATGGACAGGGCATGGACGCTGTCGAGCGACGGGCCCTCGACCAGCTCCATCGCGATCGCGCGGACGCCGGCCGACTGCTCGAAACCGAAGACCTGCGCGATGTTCGGGTGATTGAGGGCCGCGAGCGCGCGCGCTTCCCGCTCGAACCGCTGCAGCCGCTCGGCGTCGTGCGCGAACGCTTCCGGGAGGATCTTCAGCGCGACCATGCGGCCGAGCTTCGTATCCCGCGCCTTGTAGACCTCGCCCATCCCTCCGGCGCCGATGGCGCTGAGGACTTCATACGGACCGGCGTACCGGACTCAGCGCCATCGCAGACCTCCGGGATGGGCTCGGAGGTAAAGACCAAGGCGCGTACCGCGGTCAAAGGCATGGCCGCGAGATTATGAACCCGAATTGGATCGATGGATCGATGTTAGTTGTTACTTGTTGATCGCCTTCTTGATCGCGTCGACCGCCGACCTTCGCGCGGAACTCGACGATCTTCTTTCCCATCTCGATCGTCTTTGTCCTTCGGCCGAGATGCTCGATGCCGTTGATCGTGGTCTTGCCGGCCGTGACGCGCTCGTCGAAGCGGACGAGCTTCGGGTCGTAGGCCATCATCACCGCGGTCAGACCGTACTCGTCGTGGATGCCGTCGGCGTTGATCTTCTCGGGGATGCCGTTGCTCTGACGACGAACTCGCGCACGCCGCCCTTGCTCGTCCAGTTGTAGTACTCGGGGATGTGATAGATGTCGGCCGCGCCGGCCCACTTCGCGGACAGATCCTGCGCGACCGCGCGCATGCCGGCGGTATTGCCGCCGCTGTCGCCCAGCAGGATGATGTTCTTGAAGCCCTGGCTCTTGAGGCTCGTCGCGATGTCGCGGAGCGACGGCCTGGAACGTCTCCTGCGTGAGATAGAGGCTGCCCCACTCGAGGTACTTGTTCTCCGGGTTGCCGGCTTCGATCGCGATGACCGGCGCGATGAGCGCGTTGCCGAGCTTGCGCGCGATCGCCTCGCCGACGAGCCGAATCGCGTACTGATGTTTGCCGCCCGCCATGTACGGGCCGTTCTGCTCGGTGCTGCCCGCGAAGACGAGCGCCGTCGTCTTGCCGGCCTTCATCGCGTCGCGGACCTCGAGGTAGGTGAGCTCCTCGATCCACACGCTGTCGAGCGCGGCAATCGGTCGCGGCAGCGCGGCTTCCTTCTCGTGCGCGGCTTTCGCGCTGGCCTCGCGCTGCTCGGGCGTCTGATTGTCCGCGGCCACCGCCCTGCCGGCCCTGCCCGGTCTGCTGCTGCGTGGTCTGCGCCTGCTGGGCGCTGAGGCGACGGCGAGCGTGGGCATAGCGAGAATGAGCAGCGAGGTACGCGTCGCGACATTGGGATCCTCTCGTCCGGAACCGGTCTCGAAGACCGGCCGCTCCATGTCTACTTACACGCCCGGCAGTTGTTGTTGTTCTTCGCGCCCATGCCCTCGAGCAGCTTGATCGTCTCGGGGAACGGCTGCGTGCGCTGTTCCGGGCTGTTGGCCATGTCCACCGTCGTCTGGCCGGCGCGATTGACGGCCATGACGTCGGCGCCGCGTCTTCACGAGATACAGAATCATCTGCGTTGTCGCCGCGTGCGGCGGCGTGATGGAGCGCCGTGAAGCCGTCGGCGTCGCGCATGTTGACGTCGACGCCCAGCTCCTCGAGGAAGTACTTCGCCGCCGGCATCCAGCCGTCCGGCACGTGGCGATGCTGCTGGGCGACGCGCGACGTGCCGTAGCCGACGCCGCTCGCCGCGTGGAACGGCGGCACGTGCGGACCGCCCGGCGGCACGGCGCGAATGCCGGTCGTGTCGGTCGGCCGCGCGCGCCGATGCCGTACGACATCGTCGGAATGGTCGGGTCGGCGCCGTAGCTGCACGAGCAGGCGCATCGCCTCCACGTCGAGCGCGTAGGCCGCGCGCCAGAACGGCGTCGCGCCGGTGAACTCGACGCCCATGCGGCCGGTGTTGTACGCCGCGTACCAGATGTGCGAGAGCGTGCGCGCGTTCGGGATCGGCGCCGCCCTTGAGGAGCGCTTCCATCAACTGCAGGTACGACGCGCGCTGCTGCGATCCGGCGGTCGGCTGCGGATACCACGTGCGCAGCGCCCACTCGTTGTTGAGCGCCGCGAACAGCGGCGCCACGCCGTCGTCGCTTGCCAGATTCGGATTCGCGCCGCGCGCGAGGAACCCCATGCGCCATGTCGTACTGGCCGTTGATGATCGCGACCATCATCGGAGTCGAGCGGTCGCCTTCGGTCGGCGCGTTGATGCTCATGCCGGCGTCGAGGAGCAGCGTCGCCGCGTCCGGCGTACCCGTCGCGCGCGGCGTAGTGCAGCGCGGTGAAGCCGCCCTGCCGCCCGATCTGCTCGATGTCCGACGGCGCGCGCAGGCCGCCCGGCCGCGCCGCCACCTCGCCCCGCCCGCTGCCCGGCGACCGCTGGATCGTTCGGATCGACTACGCTGTCCGCCCGCCCCGGCGCCGCCGCCGCCGCCGGCGCGTCCGCCGGCGCCGCACGCCCGCCGGCTGCCGCCGCGCCGGCAGGCGGCGGATCGTTGATGTTGATGTTCGAGTTCGTCGCGCGACCGGTCGTCGCGGAGACGATGCGGTCGCGGACCTGCCGGGCCTGGTTGTCGGCGGCGGACGCGCTCGCGGTAGTCGATGACGGTCGTCGCGAGCCTGCACGTCGGCGCCCTTCGCGAGCAGCACCTTCATCGCCTCGAGCCGATTCTGCGAGGCCGCGAAGATGAGCGGCGTCCGGCCGTGCGTCGCGTCCCTCGCGTTGACGTCGGCGCCGCGCTCGAGCAGCGCCTTGACCGCGTCGGCGCTCCCGGCCTGCGCCGCGAGATGCAGTCGGCTGCACGCCGGTCTCTGTCACGGCGCCGGCCTTGCTGCCGGCCTCGAGCAGACGCGACACGACCGCGCGCGTGCCCGCGCGAGCTCGCCAGGTGCAGCGGCGTGTACCGGCCCGACGCGCGTCAGCGGCTCCGTCGTCGCGCCCGCGATACAGGAGCACGTTCATCGTCTTGAGATCGCCGTTGAGCGCCGTCCAGTGGAGCGCCGTCATGCCGTCGCCCTGCGCGGCGTTGACGTCGGCGCCGTCGCGAAGCAGCGTCCGCACGGCCTCGATGTCGCCGCGCTGCCGCGGCGTCGGCGACGCGGCTGAGGTCGTGCACGAGCGGCTCGCGCCGGCGCCAGCACGCACCAAGCGACAGAAGCCCAGCCGTCATGGTCAGCATCCTAGTTGCGTCTGGGGCCCCACCCCAGACGCGCGCTCGCGGCTCGCGACGCTCGCCTGCAGGCGGTCAACGCTTCTCAGCGCCTCACGGCCTCACTACGTTCGGCCTTCGGCGGTCATCTTCCTTACGCACTGAACGAGAACTCTCCCGTGCTGTCGCCGAACGTCTGCATGTCGTCCAGCCCGAGCTTGTGCATCAGCGTCAGCATGACGTTGGCCATCGGCGTCGCGTCCGCGGCCTTGACGTGGAGGCCGCCCTCGAGGATGCCGCCGCCGTGGCCGAGCAGAATCAGCGGGCAGTTCCGGTGGTTGTGCAGGTTGCCGTTGGCCATCGGCGAGCCGTAGATGACGAGCGTCTTCTCGAGCAGGTTCGTGTCGCCTTCGGTGGCCGCCTGCAGCTTCTCCAGGAAGTACGGCAGCAGCGAGACGTGGTACTTGTTGATCTCCGAGAACTCCCGGATGCGCTCCTCGGACGCGCCGTGGTGCGACGCGTTGTGGAAGCCGGTCTCGATGCCGCTCTGCGGATAGACGCGGCCGGAGGCGTCGCGGCCGAACTTGAACGAGAACACGCGCGTCGTGTCGGACTGGAACGCCAGCACCTGCAGGTCGAACATCAGCTTGACGTGCTCGTCGAACGAGTCGGGCACGCCGGCCGGCGCGCCAGGCAGCTCGCGCGTCTCGCCGCTCAGGTTCCGGCTTCGATGCGCGCGATGCGCTGCTCGATCTGGCGGATGTTGCTCGCGTACTGCTCCAGCCGCTGGCGGTCGGCCGGCCCGATCGCTCGCCGCAGGGCGGTCATCTGCGTCCGACAGCATGTCGAGGATGCTGCGATCGGTCGCGCGGCGCTGCGCGCGCTGCTCCGGCGTGCCGCCGGCGCCGAACATCAGCTCGAACACCATGCGCGGATCGCGCACCATCGGCAGCGGCTGATCCGGCGCGGCCCAGCTGATCGTGTCGGTGTAGACGCAGGCGTATCCGTACGCGCAGCCGCCGGACTGATCGACCGGCTCGATGCTGAGCTGCATCGACGGGATCGGCGTGTCCTTGCCGAACTTCTGGACGTACAGCTGATCCATCGACGTGCCGACGCTGACGTCCGAGCCCTCGGTGAGCTTCGGCCGCACGTGCGTGAACATCACGGCGCTCGACCGGAAGTGATCGCCGCCGACCTCGGCCGCCGTGGACGCCTCGGCCATGCGCGTGTCGGTGTTGCTGACGATGGTCAGGTGCTTGCGGAACGGCTCGAGCGACGACGAGGCTGCTCTTGCTGAGATCGAAGTTGCGGCCGGTCGCGGCAGGATTCCAGAAGTTCTGCGTCGCGCCGTACTCGCTGCAGCCGGCGGCGCCGTGGACCTGCTCGATGCAGACGAGCCGGGTGCGGCTCGCCGCGCTTCCCGGCGGCCGTCTTCGCGAAGACCGTCCGGGCCGGCACCATCGCATCCAGCATGGGCAGCGCGATCGAGACGCCGAGCCCACGCAGGGCCGTGCGACGAGAGATGTGTTTGCCAGTGACAAGCATGGTTCTTATTTCTCCGCTTTCGGCAGTGACGAAGGCCGCGCTCTTCGCGACCCCGAGAATCAGTGACGACAGACGATAGTCCGTGGCTTTCGCGTCGCGGACGATCTTTCGAATCGCCGGCATGTCGTAGTACTCGACCCGGCGGCCGAGCGCGTACGACATGAGCATTTCCGTCAGGTGCGTGATCACGACATCCGAGCGCGCGACGAGCGCGGCGCGCAGATCGGCGGCGCCCTTGATCGGCGTGCCGTCGTAGAGCTCGCCCGTGGTATCGACCGTGACGCCGCGATCCTTGATACGCCAGGAGCCGGTGACGTCGAAGTTGTCGAGCGCGAGGCCGATCGGGTCGATGACGTTGTGGCACGAGCTGCACGACGGGTTGCTGCGATGCAGCGCCAGCTGCTCGGCCACCGACCGGAACTTGCCGTCTTTGGCCTCGGCGGTCTCGTCGAGGTCGGGGACGTCGATCGGCGGCGGCGGAGGCGGCGTGCCGAGCAGGACTTCGAGCACCCACTTGCCGCGCAGCACCGGCGACGTGCGATTGCCGTGCGACGTGAGCGTCAAGATGCTGCCGTGGCCCAGCACGCCGCGCCGCTTGTCGTCCGGATACGAGACCCTGCGGAACTCCGGGCCGCTCACGCCGGCGATGCCGTAGTGGCGCGCGAGCCGCTCGTTCACGAACGTGTAGTCGGCCGTGAGCAGCTCGAGCACAGGTCGATCCGCGCGGACGAGGTGATCGAAGAGGAGCTCCGTCTCGCGCGACATCGCTTCGGCGAGCAGCTCGTCGTAGTACGGGAACGACAACGCATCCGGCTCGACCTTGTGCAGATCCTGCAGCCGGAGCCACTGCGCGGCGAAGCGCGTCGCCAGGGCCTCCGAGCGGCGGTCCGCGAGCATGCGGCGGACCTGCTGCTCGAAGACGTCCGGCCGCGAGAGCTCGGCGCGGCGTGCTGCGTCGATCAGCTCGCGATCGGGAATCGTGCCCCAGAGGAAGAACGAGAGCCGCGAGGCGAGGTCGATGTCGCTGATCCGATAGATCTCGCCGGGCTTCGCTGTCGCCGGCACGGCTTCCACGCGGAAGAGGAAGTGCAGGCTCGAGAGCATCGCCTGCACGGCGGTGCGCACGCCGCCTTCGAAGCCGCCCGCCTTCGCGCCCTGCTGGTAGAACGGCATCAACTCGTCGACCTCGCGGGCAGCTGACGCCCGCCGATACGCCTGCGTGGCCAGCCCCTGCGACGATGCGCCGCGCGCACGCGGCGTCCTCATTCGGCGCGGTCGGGCGGCAGACGAAGATCGCGCGCCGCGTCGGATGTCCGAGACGCCCGTGACCTCGAACGGCCCGACGACCGCGAGGTTGCGCAGGTGAGGCAGCGTCGTCACGCCGTAGCCGACGCCGATCTGCGTGTCCGCCAGCGTGTGATCGATCGGCTTGATGAGATCGTCCTCGGTGCCCTCGAACTCCTGGATGAACGTCGCCGCCACGCGGCGGGCGCCCGCTCGCACCTGAATGCGGCGGCGTGGACACCGTCAGCCCGTCCGGGTCGGACTCGGAGATCCAGCGATCGACCTTCACGAGCGCGGCGCGCTCGCCGTCGATCGCGACCTCCATCTGAATGTCGCGAACGGTCCGGCCGAAGAGCAGCCCGGCCGGCTCGCCGTGCAGCAGCAGCTGGAACTTGTACTTGCCGTCGGCCGGGAAGTTGTGCGTGACGACCGTGCCGCCGCGCGTGCCGAACGGCGCGCCCTCGACGCGATCCTTCTGCGACTGCGTTCGCGGCACGTCGTACGTCGCCGAGGTCGGATCGGCAGACGGATCGCCGACCGCGACGCGGCTCACGTACGCCGCCGCGCGCATGTAGCCCTGCATCACCGTCGCCGACGGCGTCTGCACGTCGGCGATGTTGTCGAAGCTGGCGCTGATCGTGTCAGCCGGCAGATAGGTGCTGACGTCGATGTCGAGTCCGAAGAGCGACCGGATCGCGGCCGTGTATTCGGCGCGGTTGAGCCGCTGGAACACGCGGCGTCCGGGATTCGGCTTCGCCGCGGCCGCGGCGTCGAGCCTCGATTCGAGCGCCGTGACGATCGCCAGGCGCGCCGGGGCCGAAGGCTGCAGCGAGCCTTTCTGCGGCATCAGGCCGGTGCGCAGCTTGCGGACCATCTTCTCGCCGAGCTCCGCGTGCTCGCCGACTTTCGCGATGTCGAACTGCTCGAGCGTCAACTCGCCTTCCTTCGTGAGGTCGTCGTGACACTCGAAGCAGTATTTTTCGAAGAATGCCCTGGCGTCGGGTGTCGCGCTGGCCGCACCGGCCACCTGCTGGCGCGCTGCGGACGCGACGCCGGCCGCAAAGGCGTTCGGCGCGGCGCCAGCTGCCGGATGACCGGCCAGGCTGGCTCGAAGCGCCACCGCGGTGCACAACACCGCCGTGACGAGAAGGGGCAGGGCAAGCCTTCTCATTGGTCCCACGGGTATCGAATAAAAGTTACACCCCCGTCAGCGCAATTCACAAGGACCATCGATCAGTCGATCGAGTGGAAATGCTGAACAAAACGGCAAATTGGCGGGTATAAGAGGGGCGTGCGAATCGAGGAACGACGCCGTGTTCATGTTGGCGGCCGAGGCCGGTCGGCGGCCTCAGGTTGACGCGGTTGGTCACGTTGAACCCCTCGATGAGCAACTCGAGCCGCCGATCGCGGCCGATGCGCCACGACCGGGTCAGCGCGCAGGTCCAGCGTCCGATACGGATCCAGCGAGAGCAGCGACGCGATCGATCGGGCGAGCGGCCCGCGATTGAGTCCGGCGCGAAACGCGTTGATCGCGGCCAGCGATTGCGTCCACGCGCTCGCGTCCGACCGTGATCGGAATGCCCGTCCGGCAGATCGCCGGTCGCGAACCGCGTCCCCGTCGAGATCGATCCGCCTGCACCTTGATCGGCGCGCCGCTGACGAGCTTCAGGATGCCGCTGACCTCGAAGGCCCACGGCAGACTGAACGGTGCCCGCGATCGTCAGGTTGTGACGCTGGTCGGACGGGTTGTAGCCGCGCTCGTGCGGCGTTCGCTGCGTGCCGCGCATGGTCAGGAAGAAGTCCACGCCGTCGAGATAACTGCGCGACAGCGTGTAGGACGCCTGCAGCGAGCCGCGCGATCGCCGAAACGCGTTCGCACCTGCGACTCGACCGCGTCGTACCAGCTCCGGCTGAAGTTCTCGACCATCGCCCACCTGGCTGAATGTCGGCGACCGGGACGTGGATTGGTCGCGGAGATCCTGCCGCTCGGCGGGCAGGTTCACGTCGGTCGATCCCGGTCTGATGAGTGGCGTAGCGAATGGATGTAGTCCACGTTGACGCGTTGTCGTCGCGGTTCACCTGCCACGCGATGCCGGCGGTCGTGTTCAACGCGTACGGCTGGACGAAGTCGTCCGGAATGACCGTGCCGAGCTGCCGCCCGCCGATCGGCCAGCAGGTACGCGTCCAGACTCGAGGCCGCCGAGCACCGCCGCCGGTATCCGGAAAGTTCTGGAGCGCAGTCGACGGCGACGTGATGCGCACGGCGCTGCTGGCGAACTGATTCATCGAGCGCAGCTGAAACCACGGGCGATTGCGCGTGACGTAGACGCCCCAGCCGCCCCGACGATCAGCGTGCCGTTGCCGCGGCGTGTCCCACGTCGCACCGAGCCTCGGCTGCAGGTTGTTGGTGTCCGTGCCGCGGTCGCGGCTGATGAAGCGTTCGAGGCCCGCGAAGTTCGGGTCGTCCAGCGCCTGTCCGTAGAAGTCGTTCAGCCGCAGGTTGAGATCGATGTCGTAGCGCAGGCCGGCGTTGAGCCGGATCCGATCGCTCGAGGCGCCAGTCGTTCTGCACGAACAGCGCCGATTTCCTGCGACCGGTAGGTCGTCCGTGGCGGGCTTCTGCTGGATGAAGATCCGTCGGCCAGGTCGTGCGAGTCGGCGGGATTGAAGTCCGTGTCTGTCTGGAAGTCGAAGAACCCGTTCTCGAACACGTGCGAGTCCATCTCGTGGGTGCCGAGCGCCAGCTCGCCGCCCAGCTTCAAGTCGCTCCGCGGCGTGTGGAGATACAGCGCATCCGAGAAGCGTGACCCGCGTGACCGGCACCACATACGCGTCCGCATTCGTCAGTCCGTGGGTCACCGAGAGCCGTCTGATCGCAGGCGATCCGCTGACACGGGGAGTCGTGCCGAGCGTGTGCACCAGCAGATGCACGCGAAACGCGTGCGCCACGTTCTGCCGCGCCATCCACGTGTCTTCCATCACGAGGCTGTGCGATCGGTTGGCGATGTCGATCTGGCTCGAATCGGACGACGGCTGCGCCGCCGCCCGCAGCGACTGCTGCCGGTCGGACGCGTACCGCGCCGAGAAGAGGTGCGCCGCGCCGAATCGATGATCGAGCCGCGCGCTCGCCATCCGATTGTCCGTCTCGGCCGGAAACACGCCATTCTCGTCCCGGGCGAACGGATTGACGTCCGACAACGCGATGACTCGGACCGTGTCGACGTTGTCCCGCTCGTACGACGCGAAGAAGTGCGTGCGTCGCGCACGATTCGTCCAGCGTTTCGCCTTCCAGGTGCTCCATGACGAAGAAGGCCGTGCCGTCCTGCTCGCCGACGTCGAACAGCGCGCAGATATGCGGATGCTGGAGCGAGGAGATGGCGCGTGCTTCGATGTCAAAGCGCTGCCGGCGATCGGGTCGGTCACGCAACTCTGTGGGCAGCAGCTTGAGGGCGACGGTCCGATTGAGGCGCGTGTCGCGAGCGCGATAGACCTCGCCCATACCTCCGGCGCCAAGGGCGGACACGACCTCGTACGGTCCGAGCCGGGCGCCGGCGGCAAGCATCATCGGGGGAGCCGGCGCCTATCTTATGTCGCAGCGGCGCAGGATCGGCGTCGCTGACGAAAACCCGGAGGAACTCCTGACTCTCCCTGAAGACTTGCCGTCCGCCCGGCGTCGATAGTGAGCGCCATGTCAACCTTCCGTTACACGAGCGCTTCCGTTCTTCGCCGCTGCTGTCTTCGCGGCTAATCCCCTTCACGACGCTCGAGACGCGCGCCGACGTGGCGTCCTGCTACGTGACGACCACGAGCGGCGATGTTCAAGGACTCGACGTCGGACCGTCGTGCGCGTTTCTTGGCATTCCGTACGCCGCGCCGCCCGTCGACGCGCTTCGCTGGAAGCCGCCGCAGCCGGCTGAGCCGTGGTCGACGCCGTTTCCGGCGATCGCCAACCCGTCGAACTGTCCCAATGTCAACGCCGGCACGCCGGCGGGCAGCGAAGACTGCCTGAAGATGAACATCTGGGTCAGAAACCCGCTCCCGTCCACGCCGGCGCCGGTGATCGTCTGGCTGCACACGGGCGGATTCGTGGCGGCCTCCGCAAACTTTCCAGTCCCACAACGGCCGGCGGCTGGCGGAAGAGACGGGCGTCATCGTCGTGGCGCCAAACTATCGCCTCGGACCGCTGGGGTTCCTCGTCCACAGCGCGCTCGCGGCCGAAGATCCGCAGCGCCCGGTCTCGGGCAACTACGGTCTGCTCGATCAGCGCGCGGCGCTGCAGTGGGTCAAGGACAACATCGCGGCGTTCGGCGGCGATCCGAACAACGTCACGCTGGCCGGCACATCGCGGGCGGCGACAGCGTCGGATTGCACCTCGTCTCGCCGGGCACGCGCCGGATTGTTTCAGCGAGCGGTCATCCACAGCGGCACGCCGACCATCCGCTGGCCGACGCACGCCGAAGCCGCCGCGCAGGGCGACGCGTTTGCGGCCGCGCTCGGCTGCGTCGATCCCGCGACCGTCGCGTCGTGCATGCGGCTCGAAGAGCCGCGATGCCGTGCTGACGGCGCTGCCGCTCGCCTCGATGGCCGTCGGAGAGCCGCCGCCTTCGCGCGTGTTCTGGCAGCCGGTCGTTGACGGCGTCGAGATCCCGGATCAGCCGCGGCGTGCTCTTCCAGATCGGCCGCTTTCACCCCGTGCCGACGATCATCGGCTTCACACGCGACGAAGCCGCCGGCCCGTTCATCACGCGAACGCTTTCCGTCCGGCGTGACGCTGGCTCAGTACGAGGCGTGGCTCGCGACCGAGTTCGGCGCGGACGCTCCGGCGGTGGCGGCTCAGTATCCGGCCGTATGCCATCGAGCCGATCCGAGCTGTCACTGCTCCGGAAGACGCTGCCGGCGTCGAAGAGTCCGGCGAGCTGCGCGGCCTCGTCATGGAGCTCGTCGACCGGCCCGACGCTCGCGGAGATCATCGAGCGACCGCTCCGAAAGGCATGCCGATCTCCGAGGCGCTCTCGATCGCCCGGCAGATCCTCGACGCGCTCGACGCCGCGCACGAGCATCGGCATCGTGCATCGCGATCTCAAGCCCGGCAACGTCAAGATCACAGCGGGCGGCGCCGTGAAAGTGCTGGACTTCGGTCTCGCCAAGGCGTTCGGGCCGGACGCTCGAGCGCCACAGCGGACAGCGCGGAGAACTCGCCGACCATCACGAGCGTCGGCACGCGCGCCGGCATCATCCTCGGCACGGCGGCCTACATGAGCCCCGAGCAGGCGCGCGGACAGCCCGTGGACAAGCGCGCGGACATCTGGTCGTTTGGGTGCGTGCTCTTCGAGATGCTGACCGGCCGCCCGCCTTTGAGGGCGACAACGTCACCGATCTGCTCGCGGGCATCATCGGGCGCGAGCCTGACTTCACGTCTGCTGCCGCCCGCGACGCCGCCAGCCATCCGTCGCTTGCTTCGCCGCTGCCTCGAGAAAGATCGCCGGCGGCGTCTCTCGGACGTCGCCGACGCGCGCCTCGAGATCGACGAAGCGCTGACCGCGCCGGCGTCCGACGCGAGGTCGTCGACGCGCGTTCTCGCGGCCAGCGGGATCGCGCGTGGAAGTGGCTCGTCGCGGCCGCGCTCGTCGCCGCCGGCGTCGGCCGCCGGCGTCGGCGGAAATGCCTGGCTCCGGCCCGGCGCGACCGCCGCCGCGCCCGATGCGCTTCGTCATCGTGCCGCCACTCGACCGAGCCCGCTCTACTCCGAGCCGACCGGGACCCCGATCGCCGTCTCGCCCGACGGACTGTAGCGTCGTTTACACGGGCGTGCGCGGCACGTTTCAGCTCGTACTTGCGTCGCGTCGATCAGCTCGACGCTCGGCCGATCCCCGGCACCGCTGGGCGCGCGCCAGCCGTTCTTCTCGTTCGACAGCAAATCCATCGGGTTCTGGTCATCCCGCTCGAGGCCGAGCTTCGCCGCGTGTCGCTCGAGCGGCGGATCGTTCTCAACGATCTGCAAGATACCGAGCAGCGGTCTGTTGTACGGGGCGTCCTGGGGACCTGACGACACGATCGTGTTTGCGGCAGTCGAGCCTCTATCGCGTGCCTGCCGCCGGCGGCGACGCCGCAGTGTCCTGACGACGCCGGACGCCGACGCTGGGCGAGTTCGAGCATCGATGGCCCGACATCCTGCCCGACGGCCGCGCCGTGCGTGTTCACCTCGTGGTCCGGCGGCTTCGATCGGACGCGTATCGACGTCCGCTCGCTCGTGACCGACGAACGCAAGCCGCTCGTCGAGGGCGGCACGGCCGCGCGGTACAGCTCGAGCGGACATCTCGTCTACTACCAGGCCGGCACGCTGATGGCGACGCGCCTTCGATCCCGTTCGCCTCGAGGCCGCCAGCCACCCGCGTCCCCCTTCATGAGCCGGTGATGACGACGGTATCTGGGCGCCGCCAACTATCGCGTTGTCACGGGAGGGTACCCTCGCCCTGATGCTCAGGCTCGACGCGACCCGAGCGCAGGATCGTCTGGGTCGACCGGAAGGAAGGCACGAGCCCGACGGCGTTGCTCGAATGTCGCGGACGACTACTGGCTGCCTCGCGTTGTCACCCGATGGGACGCGTCTCGCGATCGGGATTGGCGCGGATATCTGGGTCATCGAGCTCGCACGCGCTGACGCGTACCCGGGTGACCCACGGCACGACGGGCGTGCTGTTTCCATTTGCCTGGACGCGCGACAGCAGCCGGATCGTCTACAGCAAGATCGGAGAACAAGGTCGGCCTCGACCTCTACGCCGTCGCCGCCGACGGCAGCGGCCAGCCCGAGCTCCTGCTTGCGCGGGGAATTTCGCCAGTGGGCGACCTCATCGTCGCCGACGAGCGACGTCCTGGCGACGTACGAGCAGCATCCGACGACGCTACGAGACATCTGGATGCTGACGCTCGATCGCACACTACTGCTCGGGACGCCTCAGGGCACCGTCCTCGAGTCCGCCGATCCCGGGTTCGAGGACGCCCGCGTCCTCTTCAATACGATGATTGCCACTCGCCCGGCGGCGATCGCGCAGGTCGCCGGGCCCGCCGACATCGCGGCGGCCATCCGGTTTGCGCGCGATCACGGCCTGCCGCTGGCCATCCGCTCGGGCGGTCACAGCGTCGCCGGACATTCGCTCGTCGAAGATGGCCTCGTGATCGACATGCGGCGCCTTTCGTCAGTCGCGGTCGATCCGGCAGCGCGCACGGTGCGCGTCGGCGGCGGCGCGTCGTGGGGACCGGTGGATCGCGCTACGCAGGCGCACGGACTCGCAACAACCGGCGGCCGCGTGACGACGACTGGAGTGGCGGGGTACACGCTGGGCGGCGGCAACGGCTGGCTCGATCGCACGTTCGGCCTCGCGGTGGACAACCTGCTGTCGGTGGATCTCGTGACGGCCGACGGGCGCGAAGTGACGGCCAGCGCCGAGGAGCATCCGGATCTCTTCTGGGCGATTCGCGGCGGCGGCGGCAACTTCGGCGTGGCGACGTCGTTCACCTTCAGGCTTCACCCGGTCGGCACGGTGTACGCGGGCCTCTGGCTGTTCATCGCGGAGCACGGCGATCGCGGCGAGGCGATTACGCGGACGTATCGCGACCTCATGGATGGCGCGCCACGCACGCTCGGCGGCGGCCTGCTCTGGCAGCGGGTGCCGCCCGATCCGGCGGTGCCGGCCGAGCTTCATCATCGGCTCTGCGTCGGCGTCGTCGTCTGTCATGTCGGCGATCCGGCCGAGGGCGAGCGTCTCGTCGCGCCCATTCGCGCGTTCACGCCGGATCTCGACGCCGTCGGGACGGTGCCGTATGCGGAGTTCAACGGCTCACTCGACGATCCACCCGGATACCGGAACTACTGGACGGCGGAGTACCTTCGCGCGTTCGACGACTCCGCGGTGGACGTCTTCATCGATCACTCGCGGCGGCTGCCGCACGGCACGCGGACGGCGTCGTTCATCGTGCCGGCGGGCGGGGCGGTCAAGGACGTCGGCGAAGACGACACGCCGCTCACGAGTCGTCAGGCAGCGTGGCACGTGCACCCGTTCGGCATCTGGAAGGACGCGTCACAGGACGCCGAGTGCATCGCCTGGGCGCGCGGCATCCGCGCCGCCTGTCAGCCGTTCGCCACAGGCGGCGTGTATCTCAACTTCATCGGCAACGAAGGCGAAGACCGCGTCGTCTCGGCCTTTGGCCGGCAGAAGTACGAGCGGCTCGCCCGGATCAAGGCGACGTGGGATCCGGACAACATCTTTCACGGGAATCAGAACATCAAACCAATTCACAAGTAACAAGGACCATCGATCGAACTAAGGAACCTGAGCATGGCCAACCGATCCATCTATTGCAGAGCGCTCATCGCGGCTGCGATGTTGACTGCGCTGGCTGCACCGCCCGTGCCGGCGTGACCAGTCGATCCTGACGTGAGACGAGGCCAGTTCGTCCTCCGCATCGTTGCCGCGTTGGGGGTCCTCGCCCTCCTGGTCGCGGTCGTGCCTCGCTGGCCGGCGATTGCCGCGGCGGTCCTCTATCTGGCTGTCTTCGCCTCGCTGACGATCCGGGAGATACGGACGACGTTCTTCGCTTCTCCGGAGACCGACTTCCAGGGCAAGCTGGTCAGCGACTTCATCAATCTCAAACTTGGTACCGCCTCCAGATTGACACAGTTGAGGCGCGCAAGCGCGGCCGTTCTGCAGATCATCGCCATTGCCATCTTGTGGCCGGTTAAGGTAATCGGCGCGCTCCTCACGATGCGCATGGTTAAGCGCGTGCTGTTCCGCGGTCAGCCAGTCCTCGACACCGAGCCCGACCCAGGCCGCGTGCTCGCGCTGTACTACGGGCAGGCCGCGCTCAACGCCGTTCTATTCCTCGCGCTTCCGGCGAGCCTGCTGGTCTTCACCGGCACCGGGAATGCTGCCGGGTGGTTTGCGACGGCGTTGTTTGGTGTGTTGACGCTCAGCATCCTGTGGCGTCACCTGGCCATGCTGATTTTTGCGCACGATCTCAAAGCGACATTCCGCCGCGGGCTGGGAGATCCGCGCGTCGTCTTTGCAGCCACGCTGTGCCTCGACACGTTCACCTTTGTCGTGCTGGTGCAGTACCTGAGAATACGTACCGGCGCACCCCTCGAGTCGGTCGGGTTCACGCGAGTTCTGGTGGACGTCCTGTCCATTTCGGAGGTGCGGAGCTTCATCGAAAGTCTCACGCGTGCCCTGGCGAACACGGGACAAATCCCACGAAGCATCGTGGCGACGGTTGGGGCGGTGACCGCGCGAGAGGCGTTCGAGATGATCTGCTGCAGCCTCCTCTATCTGAACGTCGTACGAATGGTGCTGCCTCTGCGCTCGTGGACGCAGACGGGCGAGGACCTGACGTCGCTCGCGCGCCGGTCGCTGCTGTTCGGGCTCTTGGAACAGGCTCGCAGATACATCCGCCAGATCGAGACGAAGGACTACGACGTCGCGGCCGCGCGACTTGACGCGGAGATCTCCGCCTGCCTGGGCGACTTCAAGGCCGCGGCCCAAAAGCTGCGATGGGCGCACGCCCGTGATGGACTGCCTGACGATCCTGATCTGGTCTTTGCCGACCTCGCCGGCCCGCTCGTGGTCTTGCCGGCCCGCCCCCTGGATGTCGGGCAACTTGTCGCCTTCGCAGTCGAGACCAACGTCAGCGACGCCATCCTGTCCGGCATCCTGCTGACGATTCAGGCCGGCCGGCAGCCGGAACTCGGCCCGGCGCTGACCGTCTTCGAAGCAAAGAAGCGTCTGGATCAGTACCCATTGAGTATCGCTCTGCTCGCGTACGCCAGTGGACAGGCGGACCAGGCGCGTGAACGCCTTGATGCGTACAGTTCCGGAGGACGTCGTCTCGAAATGCACCGTCCTGCTCCTGAGAGAAATCCTGGCCGGCCCGTCGCTCGAGTCGTCACTGCGCCCTTCTGTCCATGACGCGGCGCAGGACATGCTCGACGCCGTGAAGGACACGGCGATCGAGGATCTTCCGTTGTCACGCCAACTGACGCTCCTTTCGAGTCTGATCGCGATGCGCGTCGCCCTGGCGGCGCTCGGCGGCGCGAGCCCGCCTCTTGCGGCGCTGACCGAGAGCATCTCCACCAGAATCGAGGAGCTGTACCCGAGCCACAGACAGCACGCCTCACTCCAGCGGTCGTTTGAACGGGTCATTGTGGGTCAGGCGCGACGCGCAGCCAGGGCGCGTCGACTCTAGGCTGACGAAGGTAGGAGTGAGAGGCCAGAGATCAGAGGTACGACAACCACGCCGCGCGATGCGTGCGCTTGTGCCGGTCGAACCACCGGCACAGCGGATAGAGCGCGGCCACGATGGCCAGCCAGACACCGTAGACCACCCACAGCGAGTAGCCGTAGCCGGGCGGCGACGAGAACGGCGACCGTTCCTGTCCGGGATTCCGGAACAGGAATCCTGCGTCGCCGTAGCGCGCGAGCGCGAACAGCACCGCCGTCGCGTGAATCGCAGGCAGATGCAGCAGGTAGAAGAACATCGGCACGCGGCCGTAGACCTGCAGGATCTCACTGAATCGATCGCGCCAGCGCTCGAAGAGCGCGAGCGCAAGTGACGACGGGCCGAGCGTCATCAGCAGGAAGTCCAGCGACGGCGGATATTTCTGCGTGTTGAGGAACGACAGCATCGTGTAGACGCCGTTGCGCTGCGAGGTCCAGGGGTCGGGATCGCCGTAGCCGTTCAACGCGCGAAGCACGATGAAGGCGGACGTGCCGAGCACGCCGACCCACAGGAGCGCGCGCTGCCGTCTCGCCGGCGGCCACCGGAAGATCGGACCGCAGCAATAGCCGAGCGCCATCACGAACACCCACGGCACGAGCACGTACGGGACCGCGATCGTGTAGCCAGGTGCAGGCGAGATCGCGCCGGGCGCGTGGACGATCGTCCAGAGCCAGGACAGTGGACCGCTCACGTTGATCCCGTCGAGCGCGTTGTGCCCCGCAATCACGACGAGGCACACGATCGCCAGCACGCGGCGCGGCACCCAGATCAGACCGGCCAGGAGGACCATCGACCAGCCCAGCGTCCAGATCACCAGGAAGAAGACGAGGTGATAGTCGAAATTGAACATCCAACCGAACCGCACCCACGTGACCTCGAGGACGACGAGCCACAGCCCGCGGGTGACGAGGAACCACGACAAGTCGCGCTTCGTTCTCCCGCGCGACAAGCCGAGGTACGCGCCGACGCCGGCCGTCAGGATGAACGCCGGCGCGCAGAAGTGCGTGATCCAGCGCGTGAAGAACAGCGCCGGAATCGTATTCGACACGTTCGTCGGATCGACCTGGTAGTGGAAGTAGTCCCGCACGTGGTCAATCGCCATGACGACGATGACGAGGCCGCGGAGGACGTCCACCGACGTCACGCGCGGCGCTTTGACGACCGTTGCGACAGCTTGTGAATCAGTCGACAGTGAAATGACCTCGCGCGTCAGCTTGCGACCCGTGGAACGGCTGATTGTAAGTGACTGGCCTTTGCGGCTGCCGGCAGCACGTGGGTCTCGAGCAGGTCGAACAGTTGCCGCCGGTAACCGCGGCGCTCGTCGCTCACCGTGGTTGAAGACGTCACGGCGACGACAAGATCGAGCTCTCGGAAGACGAGGATGTACTGTCCGCCGAATCCCCAGGCGAAGCACGCGCGGTGCCCTGCGAAGTCCTGAATCCACCACCCGTAGCCCGTACTCGCGATCGCCGTCCCATCGCGAGCGCGTGCGCGGCGTGCAGGAGGCGTCGACCCACGCGGCCGGCACGATCTGCCGGTCGCCGGCGCGGCCGCGGTTCAGGTACAGCTCGCCCAGCGCGATCATCTGGCGCGGCGTCATCAGCATCTCGTTGCCGCCGAAAAAGATGCCCTGCGGATCGCGCGTCCATGGCGCCAGCGTGATGCCGAGCGGTTTGGCGAGCACGTCCGAGGCGAATTGATGCGTGCTCCGGCCTGACGCCTTCGTGAGAATCGCCGACAGGATGTGCGACGTGCCGGTGCTGTATTCCATCGACGTCCCGGGATCGCTCACCATCGGCCGCGTCAGCGCGTGCCGCACCCAGTTCGCGCTCGTCACCCATCGTCCGTATTGCGCGCCGCTCGTGGACGCCAGCCCCGAACGCATCGACAGCAGGTCGTCGACGGTAATCGTCTGCTTGCGCTTGTCCGGGTCGTTGCGCAGCTCCGGAAACCAGCGGACGATTGGTTCGTCGAGGCGCGGGATCAGCTTGCGTTCGATGGCGTGGCCGACGAGCGTCGAGATGACGCTCTTCGAGGCCGACTTGATGTTGGCGTGACGCGCCGGACCGTGTCCTTTCGCGAAGTACTCGAACGTGATCTGGCCGCGTTGACTCACGGTCAGGCTATGGAGCCTCGGCAGCGCGGCCGCGGCGGCCCGCACCGGCACGACTTCCTGCGCCCCGCGTGGCGCCGAGGAGCAGCGCGGCGGCGAGGGAGACGGCGAGGCGGATTGGACCGACCACGACACTACAATTAGCATCGATTCATCGATCCATCGAGCCAATTTCGGACGGCTCGCCACAAAAGACCGCTTGTCGAACCAAAGACGACGTATCCGACCGGAAGCCCAGGACGAGCGTCTATGTTGAAGTGGCAAGCGATGTTAATTGGATCGATGGATCGATGGATCGATGTGAATTGTGTTTAGGAGTCCCGTGATGCGTTCCGTCTGGATCGCCGTGATGATCGCCGGTGGCGCCGTTGCGGCGCAGCAGCCGCCCGTGTCGCCGGCCGCCGCACAGGCGCCGCCGGCCACCGAGATCTACCTCGCGCCGTTCGTCGAAGGCGAAAAGAAGACCACGCGCATCGCCTTCATCAGCATTCAGCGCGAAGGCGTGAGCGTCGGCAAGCCGGTCGTCAATATCACGAACAGCCCCGGCTACGACAATCAGCCGTTCTTCCTCCCCGATTCCAGCGGCCTGCTGTTCTCGTCCAACCGCGACGGCAAGCAGACCGACATCTACCGGTACGACATTGCGACAAAGAAAGTGACGCAGGTCACGCGCACGCCGGAGAATGAATACTCACCCACGATCACTCCTGACGGCAGGACGTTCACCACCGTGCGTGGCGCCGAGCAGCGGCTCTGGAAGTTCGGGCTCGATGGATCCGACGCCGGACTGGCGCTCGCGCACAAGGGACTGATCGGGTATCACGCCTGGATCTCGCCCACGCAGGTGGCGGCGTTCATCCTCGGAGGACAGGGAGCGCCGAACACGCTCGAGCTCGTCGACCTGCCGACAGGCGCCTCCGAGGTCATCACGTCGGGCATCGGCCGCTCGCTGCACGTCCCGCCGGGCGGCAAGACGCTCAGCTTCGTCCACAAACCGCAGGGATCATCGTGGGTGATCAAGTCGCTGGATCTCGCGACGCGCAAGATCGACGAGCTCGCGCCCACCGTCGAGGGCAGCGAGGATCTGGCCTGGACACCGAAGGGCGGGATCGTCATGGGCGCGAAGAACAAGCTCTTCCTCTGGCCCGACGGCGACGATCACTGGCTCGAGATTGCCGAGCTTCGAAACGCGGGCATCACGGCCATCACGCGTCTGGCCATCAGTCCCGACGGCAAGTGGATCGCGATCGTCAGCGCCCCGCAACCGAAAACAAACTAACGCCCAGAACGAGCAGCAGGCCTCCCACCATGCGACGAAAGAGCGGCTCTGGAATCCGGCGAAGCACCGGCACGCCGAGTAACGTCCCGATGGTGACGCCGATGGAGGCAACGATCCAGACTGGCGTCGCGTCCGCGATCACGCCACGCGAGGAGAGCAAGTAGATCGGCACGCGCGCCGCATCGACCAGCAGTGCAGACGCCGTCGCGGTGGCGACCAGTTGCCTCGGGCGAAGTTGAAATCCGAGCAGCGCCGCGGCACGGATGCCGCCCTGGTTGCCCACCAGTCCGCCGAAGAGCCCCGACAGCGTGCCGCCGGTGAGCCGCCAGAACGCCGTGTGTGGCAGGGGAACGCGGCGTTGCAGCAACTCGGTGATGCCGGCGAGCACGAGAAGCGACGCGAGGACGAACGTGAGTGCCGGACTCGCGAGCTGAGATTGCAGCGCCGCACCCGCCAGGCCTCCGATCGCGCTCGCGATGCCGAACTGTCGAAACGTCGGCCCATGCACATCGGCGCGAAGCCGCAGCCACCGGATTGCGGTGGCCAGCGCATGCGGGATCGCCACCACGGCCACGGCGTGCGCTGTCGGCATCGACAGCATCAGGAGCGGCGTCAGCAGGCTGCCGATGCCAAAGCCGGACACCGCCGCCACCGAACCGGCGACCACGGCAGCAATTCCGATGACCCAGAGACCGTCCGGCATACAATGCCCTTCCCATGAGCGCACGCGCGCGGCTGTTCGTGATGATGGTGCTCGAGTTCTTCATCTGGGGCGCCTGGCTTCCGCTGATTTTCGGCTACCTGCCGAGCCTCGGGCTTCACGCCCGGGCCAGCAGTCGCTGATCCTCAACGCCTTCCCGGTCGCGTCGATCGTCGGCATGTTCTTCAGCAACCAGTGGGCGGACCGCATCGTTCGCGCCCGAGCGGGTGCTCGCCTTCTCGCACCTGATCGGCGGCCTCGCGATCCTCGGCTGCGGGTTCACGCGCGATCGTTCTTGCCGTTCTTCCTGCTCATGCTCGTGCACTGCCTGTTCTACGTGCCGACGATCTCGATCACCAACTCGATCGCGTTCGCCAACATGAAGAACCCGGACAAGGAATTCGGCATCGTGCGCATGGGCGGCACGATCGGCTGGATTCTGGCGGCGTGGCCGTTCACGTTCATCTTCGTCAACTGGGCCGCCGTGAACGCCGCGCAGACGCAGGGCTTCGTGGACTGGCTCGGCACGGCGCTGGCCAATCCGCTGACCGGCGACGCCGCCAAGGCCGCGACGCGCTGGACGTTCATCGTCGCGGGCATCGCGTCGCTCGCGCTCGCGGCGTTCAGCCTGACGCTGCCGCGCACGGCGCCGCAGGCGCGCGCGGCCGCGTCAGCGCGGGCCGCACGGCCTGGGCCGAAGCCTTCGCGCTGCTCAAGCATCCGTTCATCCTCGTGCTCTGGCTCGTGACGCTCGTCGATTCGTTCGTGCACAACGGCTACTTCAACTGGACCGGCGTGTTCCTCGGCACCGCGCGCAGAGGCCGGCGGCGTCGGCATCGCCGCGAACTGGATCACGCCGGTCATGAGCATCGGCCAGGTCGCGGAAATCCTCACGATGCTCGTCCTCGGCGCGACGCTCAAGAAGCTCGGCTGGCGCACGACGATGATCGTCGGCATTCTCGGGCACGCGGCGCGGTTCGCGGTCTACGCGTTGTTCCCCGACAGCGCCGGCGATGATCATCGCGATCCAGGTGCTGCACGGCATCTGCTACGCGTTCTTCTTCGCCACGGTCTACATCTTCGTGGACGCCGTACTGCCCGAAGGACATCCGCGCGAGCGCGCAGGGACTGTTCAACCTGCAGATCCTCGGCATCGGCGCGCTGCTCGCCAACTCGATCTGCCCGTGGCTGATGCAGAGCGTCTACACGACCGAGCGGCGTGACCGACTTCCGGGGCCTGTTCATGGTGCCGCTCGCCGTCGCGTCGCTGGCCGCGATCGGCCTGGCGCTGTTCTTCCGGCCGCCGACGTCAGGACCGGTGGCGAGCCGATCGTCGTAGCGCGGAGCTTCAGCTCCGCGTGCTGATCTTTAGCTCCGCGTGCCGATCGTCGTCCGCGTGGGACTCACCCGCCGAAGTAGCCGCGGCGCGCGCGGACGGTGTAGCGCTGCGCGTCTCTGGACACGACGCGCACGCCGATGTCGTGCCAGCCCGGCGCGGGCACGCCGGTCAGCGTGTACCGCAGCACGTAGCTCTGGCGAAAGTCCTCGAACAGCCGCCGGAAGACGGTGACGGCATCGACGGCGTTGTCCGCCGTGTGCAACGCCCCGCCGGTCGCCTCGGCCGCCGCTCGCAGCGATCGCTCCGTCGGCGGAGGTTGGCCGGACGATCGCGACAGCACCACGTGCAGCACGCAATCGGAACGGCTCGCCACCTCGGCGAGCCTGGCCCCGGAGATCAGGCTCGTCGTGTCGTGACCATCCGAGAAGACCAGCACGAGTTGCCGGCGTCCCTCACGCGGCATGCGGATGAGCGTCAGCGCCAGGGCGTCATGCAACGACGTGCTGCCGCTGGCGACGAGATGCTGCACGGGCAGAGGCGCCCCCGCGGCCGTGAGAGGGAAGATTTCGATCGCGGTGGTAGAGAAGGCGACGAGTCGCACGCGATCCTGCTGGCGCAGCATGGTGGCGATCTGTGCGGCATTCGCCTTGAACCGTTCGATGACGGCGCCCGTGCTCGAGCTCGCGTCGAGGAGGAGGCTGAGATCGACCGGCACCTCCTCGATCGACATCGCGTCCACCGACTGTCGAACGCCGTTGTCAACGAGCTCGAAGTCGCCGGACGTGAGACCCTTCACCGCCTGACTTCCCTGCCGGACCGCGACATGCACGGCCACGAGATCGGTGGACAGTCGAAAGACCTGTGGCGGGGCGACGGCCGCCGGCTCAGCGAACACCAGGACAGTCGTGGCTGCCAGAACGGCGCCGAGCGCACCGCAGGTTCGGGCGGAAGCGCCTACGGCGCGAAGGCGGCCCCTCGACTCCGCTCGGGGCTGGCTCGCAGCTGCGCCAGGTACGACGCCAAGAGACGAAAGTCGCCGAGTCTGTAGGTGCTCCATGGGTCCCCCGCAAGGTCGCCGGAACCGGCTGCAAAGAAATCGTCGGCGAGCGCCGCCGCTTCCGCCTGCCGGCCGAGACCGACGAGCCGTGCGGCGAGGAGCGACGTCGCGGACCGCGCGCGCGGAAACAGGGTGAGCGCCGCTCGATACGCGTCGATCGCCTCGTCGTCTCGCTGTTGTCGTTCATGAACCGTCGCCGCGACGAGGTACGAGAGATAGAGGACGTACGGCTCGTCCGCCAGCTCCTGCGCGTGCTCGAGGTGACGCTGCGCCTCGTCCGGCTGGGCGAACCGGGTCGCCACGAGCGCCAGGCGGACATGGGCTTCAGCCGCCACATCAGGCAGGCGCGTCAGCGCGAGGTACCGGTCCCTCAGACGCCGCACTTCTTCAACGCGAGCGATGTGCAATCGCGCGAGGAGCTTCGCTGCTGGAATCTTCCTGGCCGATCCGTCCTCGGCGACGAGGCGACCCGCGCGCAGCTGATCGACATAAAGATGATCGATGTCCCCGAACGTCAGCCCGCCCGTGAGATTGCGGTCCCTCCCGAATGCGCCAACGGCCCAGCTCATGTTCTCCGCGGCGACAGCCGAGGCCAGGGCGAGTCGCGGCTCGTTCGGGAATCGCGCCAGCGCATGCGAGAGATGGCCCTGATTCTCCTCGTTCACCAACGGATCCTTGACGGTCTTGAATGGACGGCCGCCTTCGCGCGTCCGGCCCGCGACCAGCGTCCAGTCGTCGGCGCGTTGTGCGACGGCGATAGCCGCGAGGTGCCAGATCCGCTCGGCGCGTGTCGGGACGCCTGACGAGGTGAGCTCGGCGCAGCTCCACGCGAGTAGGGGGCGCGCGTACTGCCAGTCCGCGCTGCCGGCCCAGTGGCGGACTGCGTCGACGACGAAGGTCGCCGCGGTCAGACGGCGTTTGGCCGCGTCCGCCCCGCCGCCCTCGATCCAGCGCCGGGCTTGATCTGGAAACGCCCGCGCCAGCTGCGCCCGGTTGGGCTGGGCCGCAAACGCCTGCGCCGCCTCGGAATCGCCTCCGGCGTACCGGCTCAGCCAGGTCGAGAGGACCGGCGGTCGCTCTCTCGCACCGGCGTCCGTGTCGCGAGCCTCCCCAGCGACGACGGCGGAGACGATCGACGCCAAGAGGACGCTGATGTGTGCACCGCGGCCGAGCCTGACCATGCCACCCCCGCCTGCCTAAGTAAGACGTAGGCGCGCCGCTGCCGCCGATGGGGTTTGGATGGAGTTTCTGTGGGCGTATGATGCCTCCATGCCTCGGCACGCTGCCGGCTGGGCACTGGCGTTCGCCGGCGTGGCGGCTCTCGCCGTCGCGGGCGGCACGGCGTTGACCCTGAACGCGGCGCAGCGACCGCCGCCCGGCGCCGGGTGGCCCCACCTCGCGCTCGTCGACACGTACTGCGTCGTCGTGTCATGACGAGTTCGAGAAGAAGGGCGACCTGGCGCTCGACACGATCGCGCGGGATCAGATTGCTCAACATCCGGACGTGTGGGAAAAAGTCGTCCGGAAGCTGCGCGCCCGCCAGATGCCGCCCGTCGGGAAGGAACGGCCCGACGACGCGACCTACGATCGCGTGATCTGCGTTTCTCGAGACGTCGCTCGATCGCGGGGCGGCCGCGACGCCGAACCCGGGCCGCACCGCGACCCTCCGGCGACTCACGCGGACCGAGTATCAGAACGCGATTCGCGATCTGCTGGCGCTGGAAATCGATGTGACGTCGCTCCTGCCCGCCGACGAATCGAGCTACGGCTTCGACAACGTGACGGTCGGCGATCTCTCGCCGACGCTGCTCGACCGCTACATCTCGGCGGCTGAAAAAATCAGCCGCATCGCCGTGGGACGCCCCGGCCGATCTCCCGGCGGCGAGACGATCAGGATCCCGCCGGATCTCACGCAGGAGAAGCATCTCGAGGGGCTGCCGATCGGCACCCGCGGCGGAGCGGTCGTCCAGTACATGTTCCCGATGGACGGCGAGTACGAGATTCAGATTCGGCTGATGCGCGATCGCGACGAGCACGTCGAAGGACTGACGGAGGCGCACGATCTCGAGCTGCTCGTGGACAAGGCGCGCGTGCAGCTGTTCACGGTGAAGCCGCCGCAACGCGAGCCCGAGCACGCGACGATCGATCAGCAGTTGAAGATCCGCGTGCCCGTCGCGGCAGGACGCACACGCCATCGGCGTCGCGTTTCTGAAGAAGCCGTCAGTCCTGCAGGAGACCGCGCGCCAGCCGTATCAGGCGCACTTCAACTTCTACCGGCATCCGCGCATCCAGCCGGCGGTCTACTCGGTCTCGATCATCGGCCCGTACGGCGCCGTCGAGCCTGGCGACAGTCCGAGCCGCCGGCGCATCTTCGGGTCGAAGGCGGCCGGCGGGCGACGAGGATCGCGCGGCGAGACAGATCCTCGGCGCGGTGATGAAGCGCGCCTACCGGCGGCCGGTGACCGACGCGGATCTTCAGGGCCCGCTCGCGCTCTTCGAGAAGGGCCGCCGCGGCGGCTTCGACGCCGGCATCGAACTGGCGCTCTCGGCGGTGCTCGTGAGCCCGAACTTCCTCTTCCGGCTCGAGACGGATCCCGCCGGCATTCCGCCGCACACGCCGTATCGCGTCAGCGATCTCGAACTGGCGTCGCGACTCTCCTTCTTTCTCTGGAGCAGCCTTCCGGACGACGAGCTGCTGAACGTCGCGATTGCGGGCAAGCTGCACGAGCCGGCGGTGCTCGAGCAGCAGACGCGGCGCATGCTGGCCGACGCGCGCTCGCGCGCGCTCGTCACCAACTTCGCCTCGCAGTGGCTGCACCTGCGGAACCTCGCCGCGATCACGCCGGACATGCGCCTGTTCCCGGACTTCGACGACAATCTCCGTCAGGCCTTCCGGCAGGAGACGGAGCGCTTCGTCGACAGCATCCTCCGCGAGGATCGCAGCGTGCTGGATCTGCTGCGCGCCAACTACACGTTCGTCAACGAGCGGCTGGCCAGGCACTACGGCATTCCGCACGTGTACGGCAGTCACTTCCGGCGGATCGCGCTCGACAAGACCGGCGAGCGCGGCGGGCTGCTGCGTCAGGGCAGCATCCTGACGGTCACCTCGTATGCGACGAGGACCTCGCCGGTGATCCGCGGCAAGTGGGTCCTGGACAACCTGCTTGGCGTCCCGCCGCCACCGCCCCTGCCTGACGTCGCCGCGCTCAAGGACAACACGGTGGACGGGAGGCTCGCCGTGCGCGAGCGGCTCGCCGAGCACCGGAGCAACGGGGTCTGCGCCGCCTGTCACGACCTGATGGATCCGATCGGCCTCTCGCTCGAGAAGTTCGACGCGGTCGGGCGGCGGCGCGCCGTCGGAAGACGGCGTGCCGATCGACGCCTCCGGCAGCCTGCCCGACGGCAGCAGGTTTGCCGACGTGGACGGGCTCGAAGCGGCGCTGCTGCGGCGCCCGGAGCTGTTCGTCGGCGCGTTGACCGAGAAGCTGCTGACCTACGCCTCGGGACGAGGCATGGAGTACTACGACGCCCCGGCCGTTCGCGCGATCGTGCGCGAGGCGAAGGCGCACGACTTTCACCTCTCTTCGATCGTCCTCGGCGTCGTGAAGAGCGCGCCCTTTCAAATGAGGATGTCACGATGATCATCACCAGGCAGGCTCTGCCGCGTCGCACGTTCCTTCGGGGTCTCGGAGCCACCGTCGCGCTGCCGCTTGCTCGACGCGATGGTCCCGGCGATGACCGCCCTCGTCCGGACGGCCGCCGATCCGGTGCGGCGCCTGAGCTTCGTCTACATGCCGATGGGCTGCGACCTTCCACGCTGGACGCCGGCATCCACCGCGCCGGACGGCAGGCTGATCGAGCTGTCGCCGATCCTGCAGTCGCTCGGGCCGCACGTCGATCGGCTGACGGTCATCAGCAATCTCGAGTTGAAGAACGCCTACCCGGGCACGCACGCCACGTCCAACGCGTCGTTCCTGAGCGCGGCCAAGGCCAAGTGGACGGAGAGCACGGACTACTACCTCGGCACGACGGTCGATCAGGTCGCCGCCCAGCAGATCGGCCGCGAGACGCTGCTGCCGTCGCTGGAGCTCTCGATGGACCTGATCCAGATGGTCGGGCAGTGCGACAACGGCTACGCGTGCGTCTATCAGAACAACCTCTCGTGGTCGTCGCCGACGACGCCGCTTCCCGCCGAGGCGCACCCGCGCATCGTCTTCGAGCGGCTGTTCGGCGAGGGCGGCAGCGCGGCCGATCGCCGCGCGGCCCTGCAGCGGAAGGCCAGTCTCCTCGATGCGGTGCGCGGCGACATCACGCGGCTGCAGTCGAAGCTCGGCGCCGACGATCGGACCCGGGTCGGACAGTATCTCGACAGCGTTCGCGAAGTGGAGCGCCGCATCCAGAAGGCCGAGGCCGACACCTCGGATCAGCCCATGCCGGATCTCGATCGGCCGGCCGGCGTGCCCGCCGGCGTACGCCGATCACGCGAAGTTGATGCTCGATCTGCAGGTGCTCGCGCTCCAGGCAGACGTCACCCGCGTCATCACGTTCCAGCTCGCGCGCGAGACGAGCAACAGGACGTACACCGAGATCGGCGTGCCGGATCCGCATCATCCGCTCACCCACCACGGGAACGATCCGGACAAGGTCGCGCGGATGGCGAAGATCAACGCGTTCCACGTGTCGCTCTACGCCTACTTCCTCGAGAAGCTGAAGTCGACGCCGGAAGGCAACGGATCGCTGCTCGATCACGGCCTGTTCGTCTACGGCAGCGGCATGGGGGATCCCAACATCCACGACCACGTCAACCTGCCGATTCTCGTCGCGGGCGGCGCCGCGGGCCGGCACAAGGGCGCGCGCCACATCCGGTACGCCCAGCCCACGCCGCTCGCCAATCTGCACCTCACGCTGCTCGAGCGCATGGGCATCCGGCTGGACGCCTTCGCCGACAGCAAGGGCAAGATCGACGAGCTGCTGGCGCTGTGAGCATGAGACCTCAGATGAACGGTCTTTCACCACGAAGATCACGAAGAACACGAAGAGATTTTTTCAAAAGACTTCGTGTTCTTCGTGGCTTCGTGGTTAAAGCTCTTTGGCGTTGCGGCGGCATTGGCGCGTCGCGAGCGTCAGTGTGCGCGCAGCCGGTCCTGAGTCCGCGCTGGCGGATGCGGCGGAGAGGCAGGACCGCGCGCGTGTGCGCGCGCTCCTCGGCCAGCGCGTCGCCGTGGACGCGCCGCAGGCCGACGGCATGACGGCGCTGCACTGGGCGACACACCACGACGATCTGGAAATCGTGGAGCTGCTGCTCCGCGCCGGCGCGAATGTGAAGGCGGCGACACGGTACGGTGTGACGCCGCTGACGCTGGCCTGCACCAACGGGAACGGCGCGCTGGTCGAGCGGCTGCTCGACGCCGGCGCGGACCCGAATCTGCCCCTTCCCGGCGGCGAAACCCCGCTGATGACGGCGGCTCGCACCGGCAGACTCGCCGCCGTGAAGGCCCTCCTCTCGCGCGGCGCGAGTGTCGACGGCAAAGATGACGTGCGCGGCCAGACGGCGCTCATGTGGGCGGCCGCCGACGGTCACGCCGACGTCGTGCAGACCCTCATCGCGTCCGGCGCAGACGTCAATCGCCGTCTGCCGTCGGGGTTCACGCCGTTCCTGTTTGCGGTGAGAGAGGGCCGGCTCGCGGTCGTGCGGGTCCTCCTCGAGGCCGGTGTGAACGTGAACGAGCCCATCCCGGTGGACGGTCCGCGCCGGCGCGGCTATGGCGGACCGTTGCCGCGGGCGGGGACGAGCCCGTTGCTGCTGGCCGTCTCGAACGCGCACTTCTCGCTCGCGTCCGAGCTGCTCGACGCCGGCGCCGATCCCAACGCCGACCTGACCGGCTACACCGCCCTTCACGCCATCACCGTGGTGCGCAAACCCGGCGTCGGCGACAACGATCCGGCGCCCGACGGCTCCGGAACGATGAGCAGCCTGGCGCTCGCCAGGAAACTCGTCGCGCGCGGCGCGAACGTGAACGCGAAGATGACGAGGAAGGTGAACCTGAACAACACGCGCGCGAACGAGCTCGGCGCGACGCCGTTCCTCCTCGCCGCGCTGACCGCGGACGCCGAACTGATGAAACTCCTCGCCTCGCTGGGCGCGACTCCCACGCTGACGAACGTGGAGAACAGCACGCCGCTGATGATCGCGGCCGGGCTCGCCACGCGCTCGCCCGGCGAGGACGCCGGCACCGAGAGCGAAGTCCTGGAAGCCGTTGAGCTCGCCCTGGCGCTCGGCAACGACATCAATGCCGTCGACGCCAACGGCGAAACCGTGATGCACGCGGCCGCCTACAAGAACCTGCCGAAGGTCGTGAGCTTCCTCGCGGCCAGGGGCGCCAGAATCGACCTGTGGAACACGCCCAACAGGTTCGGCTGGACGCCGCTGGCGATCGCAGTTGGGTATCGTCACGGAAACTTCAAGCCCTCGGCCGAGACCGAGGCCGCGATTCGGAACGTCATGAGCGCGGCAGGCGTCACGCCGCCAACGACGGTCGACGCCCGGACCGTGCAGATCTACGTCGACAAAGCGAACGTGCTCAAGTACTTGCGGATCTGGTGGTGAAAAGCAAACGCCCGGCCTGGCCGGAGCCAGGAGCCGGGCGTTCTACGCGTGCATCGCACGCTGCTGGCAACGCCAGCATGATTCACAATTCAGTTTGAGTTGTCGTCTGGCGCATCTCCGGGAAATCGTGGCTCGAAGATGCGCGTCATTGGCCCGGCGGTCTTTCCATCGCGAACCTCCACGTCTTGATCGACGAGGCTGATCGCACGATGCGCCTCGGAACAGAAAATGTCAAGCAGTGAGACTGGGCCGCCGCTGGCCGTGCCGCGTAGCGCGCTCGAAAGCGTGCGCCAGTTGCAGCACACTCCAGTCGCGGCGGTGCCGGCCAACGATCTGCACGCCGACCGGCAGTCCCGTTGACGTGAATCCGCCTGGGACCGAAATCGCCGGATTGGCCATGAACGTCACGTACCAGCAGGAGCGCATCCAATCGATGTAGGTCGCCATCGGCGTGCCGTCCACCGTCGTCGGGTACGACATGGTCACGTCGAACGGAGCGACTTGCGTGACTGGCAGCACGAAGAACTCGTAGCGATCGAAGAACGCGCTGCTCTCCGCGTACATCCGGCTCTGCCTGGCCACGGCGCGCGCGACGTCCGTCGCCGTTTGCCGCTCGGCCTCGGCGATTTCCCATTTGATGGTGTCCTTGATCCAGTCGGGACGCTCGCGCGCCATCGCCGCGTAGTTCGTGTGATACGAGAGGTGACGCAGCGTGGGAAATGCCTCGTCGACACCGGCGAAGTCGGGTTCCGCGTCCTCGACGTTGCAGCCGAGCTCGTCGAAGACGCGGCGATTCGCTTCGACCACGCGCCGGATCTCCGGCTCGAAGGGAATGCCGCCCAGGCCCTTCCACCACGCCACGCGGACGCCCTTGAAGTCGCGGTCGAGCCGGGCCGCAAATCGGGTCCCATCCTCGTCGAGCGCGAGCGGATTCCGCGACGTGGGGCCGGCGATGGCGCTGAGGAAGAGCGCCACGTCAGCGGACGTGCGGGCCATCGGGCCCGAGACCGAGAGCGGCGACCACGACGTCGCGTCGGTCGCCACGCGGCCAGGTGAGGGACGGAAGCCGACCACGTTGCAGAACGCCGCCGGGTTGCGAAGCGACCCGCCCGTGTCGCTTCCGTCGGCGATGGGGACCATGCCGCACGAGAGCGCCACGGCGGCGCCACCGCTGCTGCCGCCACAGGATTTGGTCACGTCGTAGGGATTCTTCGTTGCGCCGAAGATCGTGTTGAACGTATGCGATCCGGCGCCGAACTCCGGCGTGTTCGTCTTGCCGACGGTCAGAGCGCCCGCGCGCTTGATGCGCGTGATGATCTCGGCATCGCTGGTCGGGACGTGGTCGCGATAGAAGGGCGAGCCCCGCGTCGTGCGAATCCCGGCGGTGGCGACAAGGTCCTTGTGCGCGATGGGGAGTCCGTGCAGCGGTCCCAGGGTCCGACCGCGTGCCTGCGCCTCGTCCGCGGCGGCGGCATCGGCCAGGCCGCGTTCGGCCACCAGCGTGACGATGGCGTTCACGCGCGGGTTCACGCGTTCGATTTGCGCGAGATGCGCGCGCATCACGTCCCGCGCGGAGATCTGCTTTCGACGGATGCGCGACGCGAGCTCCACGGCCGGGAGGAAACAGAGATCGTCAGGCTGCGCGGAATCCGCGTCCACCGGCACCGCCGACAGGTCGGCGACCGTGCTTCCGAGCGCGGCCGCGCCAAGGAGTTGTCCGAAGCTGCGGCGCGTCACGGGAGTCATTTGGTCGATTCTAGCGCTGCTGGAGGAGGTACTGGTGCCAGTGATCGCGATCGCTCGTGACTTGCAGGGGCCGCAGCGCGGCGAGGCCCGTGCGGCCAATCGCCCGCTCGAGATACGCGCGCTCGGCCAGCCGGGCGCGAAGCGCGTCGTCCACCGGCACGTCGAGCCCGGCTTCGCGCGCCATCAGCATGCCCTTGGCGCGAATCGCCAGCTCGAGATCGAGCTGGAGCAGGCAGAACATGTCCGCGACGACCGGCCCTGGGAAGCGCGAGCGCAGCTCGCCCAGGTAGCGTCCGAGCCGCGTGCCCCCGAACTCGGCGGATTTGACGAGCTCCAGCAGCTCGACGTCGAGATCGAGGCCCGCCCCGACCCAGTCACGCGTCCGATCCTCGCTGCGCGAGAACACGGCCAGCACCACGAGCGGCAGCAGGAGCATCAGGACGGCGGCCGCCAGCACCGGCGACACCAGCGCGTGATTGAAGACCGAATGCAGGACGACGGCGAGGATCCAGCCGGGGAGGAGCGCGAGCCACAGCGCGTTCTTCCCGCCGGTCCATCAGCGACTTGGCAGAAATCGCGATGACGGCCGTCGTCATCGCGTGCAGCATTGCCGTGCCGAAGCCTCGTACGATCCACGTCCAGAGGCGCTGGTCTGGGACGATGCGCAGATATTCGATGTTCTCGACGACGGCGAAGCCGGCGCCGACGGCGAAGCCGATGATGGCCGCGTCCACCAGGAACCCGATCTGGCGCCGCCACAGCGGGTAGATCAGGAACAGGCCTTTGAGCGTCTCTTCGGTCACCGGCGCGACGTAGCGAGTGAAGATGCCGGGTTCGATTCCGGTGGCCGACAGGATCCAGCCATGGACGAACGAGGCGGCCAGCGCCGCGATCGCGCCGGCGGCCAGCGCCCGCCCGATCATCGACGAGGGCACGAGCTTGAAGCTGTCGAACAGGATCAGCAGCAGGAGGAACGCGATCACCGGAAGCAGCGCGACGAGGATGGCCACCTGCGGGATCTCTATCTCATGACGCGCAGCGACACCATCGCTTCGCCCGAGGATCCGCGATAGCGCTCGACCGTGACGCCCGCGCCGGCGGAGAGCGTCAGGTCGAGCCTCGAGAGGACCGTGAATCTGAAGTCGAGCTGCCCGCCGGCCGTCGCGGCCGTGCGCCGGATTTCACCTCGATCGAGATTCGTGACGAGCCCGCCGGCGAAGATGGCGGGTCGCATCCAGCTGAGGTACGCGCCGGGCGTTCCAGCGCGGCTGAATCGGAGCGGCGGGAGATTCCACTCGACGAGCGTTCGAACGAAGTTGCGCCCGCCGATCTCGTTCAACTCCGCCCCGGGAAAGCTGTAGTACTCACGGTATCGCTTCTCGTCGCGGTGATCCACGTAGTTGTTGCCGAACGCGCCGAAGAAGAAGTTGGCGAACGGCTCGTCGGCGTCCTGCGGCGAGAGCCCCGCCGCGCTCCGCACCCAGAGCGACGAGTGCTTGATCGGAAGCAGCGTGCCCGCATCGTAGGTGCCGCGGATCCGGATGAAGTAGTCGTTGTTGACGTAGTCGCCCTCGAGCGACAGACTCGCCTTTCGCCCCTTCTCGTAGTCCACGTGCCCCAGCGACGATCGGACGAAGCTGTACGACAGCTCCGCATTGAACGACGCCAGTTGATCGACCCGGACCGGCACGTTCTGGTACTCCGGAAGCTGATCGAGCCCGCCTGCCAGCCGGCCGCCGATCGTCAGGTCGAGCTGCTTCGGCTCGTCGAAAATCAGCGAGCTCTGATGGCTCACGCCGAAGGAGTAGCCTTTCCGGCTGGTCTTCGTCGGCCCGAAGAGGTCGTAGAAGTCCGCGGCATTCCAGGCGGCGTGACCTTTCCAATCGTAGCGTTCGTAGTCCGCGCGGATGTGAACGCGCTCGCGCGCCGGGAGCGAGGTCCAGGGCGACACCGACACCGCCACGCTGGCATGGTTGAGCCGCATGGGATCCGACAGATCCACGCGCGCGCCGACCGCCCCGGTGTGCTTGTACCCCTGGACGATGGGGTAGATCGACTCGAGCCCCAGGCCGCCGCCGAGATGGTAGACCCCCTTCGTCTGCGGCATCGTGTCGAACGGCACCTGCTGGGGCGAGCCGGCTTCCCATGTCTTCAGCACGGGATGCTTCGCGATCGTCCGTTCGCCCAGGAAGGTAATCGGCGTCGAGGTCTTGAATCGGCCGCGCCGTCAGGCGCGCCGGGACGAAGCCCTCGCCCGTGTACCGGAAGACGAGCAGCTCGTCGCCGCCGAGCGGAATCGGGCGGAAGAAGCCGGTCTCCGTGTTGGTCACCGCTTCGAGCGACTTGGTGGCGATCTCGTATCGAAAGATGTTCGAGACGCCGGTCATGTACGAGCTGCCGTACAGGAAGCGGCCGTCGGATGAGAACGTGAAGCTGTTCGGGACCGCCATGCCGCCGAAGTCGAACTCGGCCAACGGCGTGACGTCGCCCTTCTCCAGGACGGCCAGGTCGAAGACGCGGACGCTTTGCCGGCCGCCGACTTCGCCGACGCTCGCCGAGGCCCGCGTGCCGTCGGGCGAGATGTCGAGATCGTAGACCACGGTCCCGTACGGCAGCGAGACGATGCGCGTCCATTCGCGATAGGGCGGCGCCATCCGCACGATCGACGCGATGCCGTGCAGGTGCCGGATGCCCCAGAGCGACTTGTCCGCCTGGTTCATGGCGAGATCGCCGATGCGCACGTCCTTCTGCAGCACGTCGGTCCGGCCGGTCGCGATGTCGAGCTTGACGAGATCGCGATACGCGGCGTTGTCGGTCGTGTAGTACAGCGTGCCCGCGCCGTCCCACGCGAGCGAGGCGACCTGGTAGATCCTCGGCCCCTTGATGTCGACGAGATGCCGGACGTCGCCGGTCTTCGTGGAAATGGCGCCGACATGCGCCACGACGCCGGGGTAGTTGAGCGCGGCGTAGATGGTGCTCGTGCGGGCGTCGTAGTACGCGCGTGAAACCGAGCCCAGCGCCCGCGACGACAGGTCGGTGGACGCCGTGACCGGATGCTTGCGAATCCCCGCGAGGTTGTCCGCCTGGAACTTCCGCTCGAACGCGATCCAGTCCGCCCACGCGGACTCGAGCGATCGGCCGAACACCTGCCGGAACTGGCGCGTGTAGTAGGCGCGGCTGCCGGGCTTGCGCGAGATCCACTGCACGAGCTTCCCGGGTGAGTACTCGTTGGCCAGCCACGTCATGAAGCGGGCGCCGTAGAGATACGAGTTCACTTCGACCTGGAAATCGATCTTCGTGCCTTCGCTCACGAGACCGAGCGGATCGTAGAAGCGCGAGCCGTCCTTCACCATCGCCCGGAAGACCATCTCGTCGTACCCGCTCTGCGCCCGGCCGACGCCGGCGCCCATCCAGGTCTCGACGAAGACCGCCACGCCTTCCTGATACCAGGACGGCACGGCGACCCGCGGCGAGGTCAGGTAGAAATACAGGATCGACTCCGGCTGCTCGGCCACCGGATTGACCTTGCCGAAGAACAGCTTCCGGAACAGGTGGTCCGTTCCCGTCGCCTGATCCATCGTCGCGACGTGCGTGAGCTCGTGATTGGCGATGGTCGTGAGCCGTTCGTGGGATGGAAGCGTCTCGAAGAGCGAGCTGAACGGTGCGACCTGCACCTGGACGTTGTTGCGCGGCACCGAGCCGGCCCACGCGTTCCCGTAGTCCTGGAAGTCGACGATCAGAATCGTCGGCTTCTCGGACGGGGTGAAGTCGAACAGACGCCTCTGGAACTGCAGCGAATTCAAGAAGGACCGCGCCACGTACGGGACGAGGAAGGTCTCGCTGCCTTCGACGTACACGATGCGGACGTCAGGCGTCTCGATCTTGGCAAGTTGCGCGCCGGCGGCGGCAGGGACGAACAGCGTGAAACCGAAGGCCAGCAGGCCCCCGCGGGTGAGGAGCATCGCGCGGAGATAGTAAAGCAAAAGGCCGGCGCCATCACTGACGCCGGCCTCTGCCGAACCGGGGACTGACCCGACGGGTTACCTGCTCAAGGCCGCAGAAATCGCCGCCCGCGAGGCGTTCATGCTCAAGGCCGTGCGCATCGCTTCCATCTGCAGCGCTTCAACGAAGTTGGTGCGGCCAAACGCTTCCGCGATGCTGGCGTTGGCCAGCGCCGCGATGACGCCGCTCTTCGAGAGCGCTTCAGAGACGCCTTCCATGGCCAGCGCCTCGGCGACGCCGTTCCTGTTCAGCGCTTCGACCACTTCCTGGCGCAACAGCGCCTCGGCCGCCTTGTGCTTGCCGATCGCCTCGACCATGGCCTTGTGCTTCGCGATGGCATCGGCGACGCCGCTCTTGGCGACGCTTTCGGCGAACTGCCGGTCGGCGAGAATTGCCGCGACCCCTTCGACCTGCATCGCCTCCTGGAAGGCTCTGCTCGCGATCGCCGCCCTGACCGCGGGAAGCGCCAAGGCCTCGACCATCTGCCGCTTCGAGACGGCATCCGCCACCATCTCGTTCGAGAACAGGGCGACGAGCGCGTTCCGGGTCACCTTGTCCTTCAGGAGACGGTCGAACGTCTCGCTCTGGATGAACTGCTGGACCTGGGAATCCGGGACGTTGATGTCCTTTGCGGAGATTTGGTTGCCCTGGTAACGCTGCGCGACGCCAATGGTGGCCTCGGTGCCGGAGCCAATCGGTGGGATACCCGAACACGAACACCGACACGAGCGCCACCGCGGCGAGCCCTGTGACTGTCCAGAGAATCTTGTTTCTCACGTCAGACGCCTCCCTGCCTGGAACTTACACGACCGGCTGCCAGAAAGTTGGTGAGGCGCCGGCCTCGCGCGGCACGACGCCACCGGCGCCACGCCGTGAACCTCGACTCTTCGGCGGCGACCTCCGCCATGACCTGGCGCACCAGCCCTTCCGGCGGCTGCGTCTCTCCGGCGTCGGTGAGTGCTCCGTCGACGAGAACGTCCCGTTCCTCTTCGCTCACGACTAGGTGCTCCCCTCTCTCAGAATCTCGCCGAGCCGCTGTCGGGCCGAAAACAGCCTGGATTTGACCGTTTTCTCCGGAATCCCGATCGCCTCGGCGATTTCCTCGTAGGACAGGTCCGCGAAGTACCTCATGACGATGACCTCGCGGTATTCCTTCGACAACGCCATCAAGCCCGCGTGCACCCGCCCGCTCGTCTCGAGCCGCTCGACCGGATCGCTTTCTTTGTCGGCTTCGATCCGCTCCTCGAGCGGTTCGTGGGATCGCCGGCCGCGACGGGCGTTCAGACTCTCGTTGACCGCGATCCGATACAGCCAGCTGAAGAACTTCCGCGACGGATCGTAGGTGTCGAGCTTGAGATAGGCGCGCACGAACGCGTTCTGCGTCACGTCGCGGGCGTCTTCCACATTGCCTGTCAACTTGAGCGCCACGGTGAAGAGCACCTGCTGGTAGCGCCGGACCAGCGTTTCGAACGCGGCGCGGTCGCCCGTCAGGCATCGGGCGACCCAGACCGCGTCGTCGTTTGGTCCTGTCATGCAATACACCGGCGACTGCTGGAAGGTTGGCGGGATGGCACTTATAGCACATCGCTGCCGGTGCTATGATTCGCCGGCTGTTCGCCTGGACAACATGCCCACGCCCGAAACCGTGTCCGTGCCCGGTACGGAAGCCGGGGTTCGCCTGGCGACGGACGCGCTGGACGCCTGGTGCCGGCGTCATCGGGTGTCCGACGCCGCGCGGCGCCGCATGCTCGCGTCGCTGGACGAGGTCCTCTCGAACGTGGTGCGGCACGGGTTGGGGGGCCGGGCGGGAGAGATCGATGTCACGCTCGTCCGCGATGGCGACGCCGTTTCCGCCGCGGTCGCGGATACGGCGGCCGAGTTCAATCCCCTGACGCAACCCCCGCCCGACGTCGCCGCGCCGCTCGAGGCGCGGCAGCCGGGCGGACTCGGGATCACGCTGGTGCGCGCGCTTGCGGACGACGTCCGGTACGAGCGCCGGGGCGATCGCAATGTGCTGACGATGACGTGGGACGTGACATGACCATCAAGGAGGAGCGGATCGACGGCATCGTCGTCGTCGCGCCCGTCGGACGCGTCGACAGCACGACTTCGGCGGCGCTCGACGCGCATCTCGTCGGGTTGACCAACGACGATCGTCACCGCATCGTCGTGGATTTCGCCGGCGTGGACTACATCAGCAGCGCGGGACTGCGCGTGATGCTGACGCTGGCGAAGCGCATCCGCGAGCGCCACGGCGCGCTGGCGATCTGCTCGCTCGGCGCGTCGGTGCGCCAGGTCTTCGAGCTCGCCGGGTTCCTGCCGCTGTTCACCGTCGCACCATCACGCGATCGCGCGATTGAAACGCTGGGCGCTCCGTGACGTCCCGGCTGACCGTCCGGCCTCCGGCGAGTGCGCCGTTCGATCGCGATCTGGACGGCGCGGACATCACGATCGGTCGATCGACGACGGCCGGGCTCGCCGTGCCGGACAGCAGCATGTCGCGCCAGCACGTCCGTCTTTTCGCGCGCGACGGCCGATGGTGGGCCGAGGATCTCGGGACGACCAATGGGACCACGCTCAACGACGCGCCGCTCAAAACGCCGACGGCCCTGACCGACGGCGATCAACTCAGGATGGGCGGGACGACCGTGCAGTACCTGGCCCCGGATGCTCCCACCCCGGACGCGCGCCGGCCGCCGGCGATCGAACGAGGAACGGAGCCGCCGGAGCGGCAGGCCGACCGTCTGCGGATCCTGAACGAGGTTCACCGCGCGCTTGCCACGGCGATCTCCCTTGGCGCGCTGCTGGACTTGATTCTCGAGCGGTGTTTCGACGTGCTGCATCCCGAGGAGGGCGTCATTCTCCTGAAGACACCGGACGGGGAATGGAAGCCGGCCGCGACGAGGCGAGCACGCGGGACCACCGGCGATGTCGCCATCTCGCGCCGCATCGTCGACGAGGTGGCGCGAAAGGGGCAGCCGATCTGCGTGCTCGACGCCTCGATGGACGACCGGTTCTCCTACTCGGAGTCGGTCATTTCCTCCGGCATGCGGAGCGTGCTGGCCGCGCCCCTTGCGGACGACCAGGGATCGCTGGGCATGATTTCGCTCTCCTCGAGAATCAGCGTGCAGCAGTTCTCGAATCAGGATCTCGACATGCTGGTCTCGTTGGCGTCCGCGGCGGCGTTGCGTGTCCGCAACGTCGAGCTCGCGGAGGAAGCCGCGGAGCGCCGCGTGCTCGATCGCGAGCTTGCGCTCGCGCACGACATGCAGATGGCGATGCTGCCGCGCCGGATGCCGGACCGGCCGGACGTCGACGTGGCGGCGCGGATCACGCCGGCTCAATCAGTCGGCGGCGACCTGTACGATTTCGTGTTCGACGGCGACCGGCTGTGGTTCATTGTCGCGGACGTGTCCGGCAAGGGCGTCTCGGCGGCGTTGTACATGGCGGTCGCCAGGACGCTCTTTCGGGCCACGGTGCAGGCCGGCCTCGAGCTGGCCGAGGTGCTCGCGCGAATGAACCGCGAGCTCTGTCAGGACAACGACCACGTGGTCTTCACGACGGCCCTCGTCGGACATCTCGCGCTCGAGAGCGGCGTCGTCACGCTTGGCGACGCGGGTCACAACCCGGCGCTCGTGCTCGGCCAGGGCGGAGCGATTCCGCAGGCCTCCGTCCCCAAGTGCATCGCGTTTGGCGTCGTCGAGCAGGCGCCCTTCTCCTGCGGCACGCTGACGCTGGAGCCGGGTGCGACGCTCGTGCTCTACACGGACGGCGTAACGGACGCCCGGAACGTTGCGGGAGAGAGCTTCGGAGCGGAGCGACTGGAGCGTGCCATCGCTTCCGCCGCCGGCCAATCTGCGGCTGCGGTGCTCGACGCCGTCGCCGCCGCCGTCAAGCGCTTCTCCGCCGGCGCGCCGCCCGACGACGACCTGACGATGCTGGCCCTTCGATACCGCGGGCGCGAGGCGTATCCTTAGGCGGGACATCCCCCATGGATCTACTGCATCTCGAGCACTTCCTCGCAGTGGTCGACGAAGGCACGTTCACCCGGGCGGCCGAGCGCGTGAATCGGACACAGCCGGCCATCAGCCAGAGCATTCGCCGGCTCGAGGAGGAAATCGGCGCGCCGCTGTTCTCGCGCGACCTCCAGGAAATCACGCTCACCGAGGCGGGCCGCCTGCTCGCCGAAAGCGCGCGGCGACTGCTGGCGATGCGTGACACGGCGATCCGTCAGGTCTCGGAGCTCCGCACCCTCAAGGGCGGGCGCCTCACCATCGCCGCGCCTGAGTCCGCGGCGGTGTACCTCCTGCCGGCGCCGCTCCGCCAATACCTGCAGAAGTTTCCGAACATCCGCATCGGAATTCAGCGCAGCCGCCTGACCGACATCCCGCGGCTCGTCATGGATCGCGAAGTCGATGTCGGGTTCCTCAAGGACGAACCGGCCTTTCACGAGCTGCACTGGGTGGACGTGCACTCCGACGAGATGATCCTCGTCGCATCGCCCGGTCATCCGATCGCGAGCCGTCCGGCCGTGCAGATTCGCGACCTCGGCGCGGAACGCTTCGTGATCCATCACGGCTGCGGCGCCACGACCGATCGCATCATGCAGCTTTTCGCCCAGCACGCGACGAGTTGCCGCGTCGTGGCCGAGCTGTGGAGCTTCGAGAACGTCAAGAGCTTCGTTCGCGAAGAGGTCGGCCTGGCCATCGTCCCGCGGATCACGGTGCGTCGCGAGCTGGCGGACGGCACGCTCGTGCAGGTGCCGCTCAGAGAGCTTTCGATGCCGCGCCGCACGCTGATGGTCTATCGCGACCAGGGTTACCTGTCAGATTCGGCCACCGAGCTCATCAAGCTGGTCCGCAACTTCAACTGGGAGCACGAGCCTCTCATGGCCGGGGCGGCGTCGCCGCGATCCGCCGTGGCGAAACGCGCGCCAGCCAGACCGATGCGAGCCGTGGGGTCAGACCGGGGGGTCAGACCCCGCAACCCAGGGGTCTGACCCCCCGGTCTGACCCCACTAGAGAGACCCCATGCCCAGACTTTCTGCATCAAGCGCACTGATCGTCGCGGGATTCGCGGTGACCTCGGTCGTGATCCAGAGCCAGGGGCGCGGCACGACGCCGCAGCAACCGCGCCAGCCCCCGCTGCTCCAGGACTACATCAAGTTCACGGTCACGCGCGCCGCCGGCCGAGCTCGGGCTCGATCCGTTCTACAAGAAGTACGTCGATGCGCACGGCATCCCGGTCGTCACGTCGGACAAGGTGCCCGACGCGGCGCTCCTCGTCGCGCGCGACATCGTGCAGTTCATGCTCGCCAACCGGCCCGACCTGCGCAAGGAGCTGATCCGCAAGAAGTGGAAGCTCGCCATCATGGCCGAGACGGAAGTGACCTACGACATTCCCGAGCATCGCAAGTTCCGCCTGCTGCCGAAGATCGACGACGAGCGGCTGACGCCGCAGCAGAGGGAGAACTACAACAAGCCGGGCGGCGTCGGCACGCATGACCGGCGAGCAGTACTGGAACGCGCGCGGCCGCGGCTTCGGCGGCGAGCCGGACGGCGAGAACACGACCTCGTGCGCCGAGGAGAACCTGCTCGGCTATCCAGGCACCCGCTACTTCGGTCAGTCGATCTGCGTGCACGAGTTCTCGCACGGCATCATGCGCGGCGCGATCTACACGGTCGATCCCGAGTACCGCAAGGCCGTCGAGGACGCCTACGCCTCGGCGAAGAAGCAGGGACTGTCGTCGGCGCAGGGCTACCCCGGCAACAACTTCAACGAGTACTGGGCGACCGGCATCGAGGCCTACGTCTTCGGCAGCGGCCGCGGCCCGGACACGCTGCTCGCAGGCCGACCCGCGGCTGTACGAACTGGTCCGGCAGGTGATCCCCGCAACCAAAATGCCGGGGAACGTCTACGTCGGACGAACGCGGTAGCGGGACGCCTGCGCGCGAACGCGCAGCAGCAAGTCGAGCCGCGCGAACGGATGCGCCACCGGCCTCCCGAGCGCGAAGGGTGCGCGTCGGCGAAGCCTCGCCTCGATCGACTCCCGACGCCAGCCGCCGGAAGCGTGATCGTCATCAGATCTTCGCCCCAGATCACCGTGCCGTCGAACTCCTGCTGGATCTCGTGGACGATCTGTCTCGCGGATGCCGGGACGATCGATCTGCGGCGAGCAGGTGCGTGAGCACCAGCGTCTTGACGCCGGCGCGTGCGCGCGATGACGGCGTTGTCGCGATGGTTGCCGCAGGCGGCGCGGATAGCCGGCGACGGCTCGGTGCCGCTGAAGTGGTGGTTCATGTGGATCAGCACGTCGCAGCCGCGCGCGAGCTCGACGATCTCGTCGCACGAGCCCGCTGTCGCCCGAATAGCAGACCGATCCCTCGTCGGTGTCGAGACGGAACGCCAGGCACTCGAGGTACGGCTGCACGTGCGCGGCGTGGCCGACGGTCACCGTCCAGCCGCGCGCCGTTGATGACGTCGCCGGCGTGGATCTCGCGCACGCGCGGCGCCGGCCGCCGGCGCGGCGGCGTGCCGCCGCGCGCCGCGAAACACGTCGATGCTGCTCTGGTGCTCGATGCGCGCGCGGATGTCGGGCCCGTAGACGCCGTCCTCGCCGAAGAGCTGCTCCGTCATGCGCGCGATCGGCGGCGGCCCGTAGACGTCGAGATCGGGAATCCGATCCGCGCCCTGGTCCCAGCGCTGCAGCACCAGCCGCGCGTAGTCCAGGCAGTGGTCGTAGTGCAGGTGGCTGAAGAACGCGTGCGTCACGTCGATCGGCGCGATGCCCGCTCTCGAGCAGCCGGTGGTGCGCGCCGGGACCGTGGTCGATACGATGACGTCGCCGCCGACGTCGAGGAGATACCCGGAGCTCTGCCGGGTGAGCGACGGCGCGGGCGTGCCGGTGCCGAGCAGCGTCAGTTTCACGAGACAGCATTCGGCTCGCAGGCTCGAGGCTCGAGGCTCGCGGCGGCTCAGCTCGCGCCGCTCGAGCCGTCGAGCCCGTCGAGCCCAGTCTACCAGTTGAATCTGAACACCAGCTGCATCAGCCGGCCGCCCGGATCGAACGTCACGTTCGGATCCTGGTAGGCCTGCGTGCACCTGGTTGATCGTCGCGCCGCTGCCGGCCTGCGCGACCGCGTTGAAGTTGATCGCGTTGAACAGGTTCAGGACGTCCACCGCCGAGGTCGAAGCTCTTGCGTGCCGCGGATCAGTGAAGCGCTTCCTCGCGTTGAGATCGAAGCGCGTGAAGATCGGTCCCTGCGACGAACACGTCGGGCGGCGCGCAGTCGCCGCGGACCTGACCTGGATGCAGTCCGGCCCGTTGGCCGGCGCGAGGTAGCGGCCGGTCGGCGGCCCGAGCGCGCCGTAGCCGGTCGGCCGACGTCGCGCTCGTGCTGAACGCCTTGATCGTGTTGTCGATGATGTCCTGCGGCAGCGTGTAGACGATCTTCGTCGCCGGATCGATCCGGATCTTGAACGCGTCGCTGCAGCTCGTCGAGTCGTCATGCCCACGACGCGGACGTTGCCGAAGTTCAGGACCGTGCCGCTCTGCACGCGGCCGGTCAGGTTCAGCGACCAGCCGCCGATGGCGCCGTCGAGCCAGCGGTTCACGTCGGTGCCGAACCGCTGGCCCCGGCCGAACGGCAGCTCGTAGATGACCGTCATCTTCAGCGCGTGCGGCACGCCGGCCGTGGACCGCACGAGCGTCGCGCTCCTCGCGCAGCGTGTTCGAGCCGCGACGCGTAGCGCGTGCGCGAAGACGTAGTTGGCGTCGAGCGCCAGGCCGTCCGACAGCGCGCGGCGCAGCGTGACCTGCAGCGAGTCGTACTTCGTCGAGTTCGCCGTTCGTCCGGACGGTCGCGCTGCTCACGGCCGGGTTCAGCACGAAGAAGTTGCTCGGGTAGCCGGCGGCGACCATGTTGGTGCGGAACGCCGCGGTCGTGAACAGCGTGTTCGCGGCGCCGCCGGGGTTCGGATTGCGCGCCGCCAGCTCGGTCGAGCCGCGTCGTTGTTCGTCCAGTTGGTGCCGGTGTAGAGCGCCGGCGTTGCCGGCGTTCGCCTGCGGGCTGGCCGTTGAAGTTCGCCAGATAGATCGGCAGCGGCGACGTGCCGGTGCCCGGGCCGAAGTAGGCGAACGAGTTCGCCGCGGCCGGCCGCGATGTTCGCCAGCAGGTTCGCCTGCGCGAGCTTGAACTCGTCCAGGAACCCGTTCGTCGTCCAGTTGACCTCGTTCCAGTCCTCGGTCGTCGTGCCGTCGACGAGCCGCGTGCCGACGTAGCGCACCTCGACCGCCATCTGCCGGCTGAGCGCCCGCTGCAGGCCGAACGAGAACGACCGCGCGAACGGCGTCCTGAAGTTCGGATGGAACAGGTTCACGCCGCTGTTGAAGTCGATCGGCCATCGGATAGACGGGCGACGCCGGGATGCCCGGCGACGGCGCCGAGCCGCTCCGGCTGGCGCAGCAGCACCGGCCAGGTCTCGCCCGGCGGCACGAGCGGGAACTGCGTGCTCGTCGCCGTCCGGTTCGTCGTGATCGAGTTGCCGGGATTGCTGCTGTAGACGCCCGTGTAGAACGACGAGGCCGTCGCTGTTGTACGACACGCCGTAGCTCGCGCGCATCGTCGCCTGCGCCGGATCGCCGAGAATCGTGCGCAGCCAGCCGTCTCTGCACGTTCGGCTGCCAGGCGACGCCGACGTTCGGCGCGAAGTTGTCGTACTCGGTGTTGTAGCCCGGGTTCCCGGCGGTGTAGAGCTCGTAGACCGGCGGCGCGGCCGCCGGCGTTGAACACGCCCGGGATTGAACAGGTTGCACTCGCGTCCGCCCGGCCCGTCGCCGAGCCCGGAGACGCCGCAGAGCGTCGGCCATCGTGTTCATCGAGTACACGCTCGTCGTTCGGCCTGGAACGGCATCGCGACCTGCCAGCGGAGCCCGGCGTTGAGCGTCAGGTTCGGCCGGATGCGCCAGGAGTCCTGGATGAACAGGCCGACTTCGTCCTGCTGCTCGTCGGTCTGGCCGACGCCGAGGTAGACGTACTGGCCGGTCGCGCCGTCGAGGCGCGCGTTGCTGCTGATGCTGCGTGACGCGTCCGGTCAGCAGCGCGTAGAGCGCGCGCGCGTTGGTGAGGTCGCCGCCGGCGGCGCCCGGGAAGATCGGCGGTCGTGAACATCGCCGTTCGCCGGATCGTTCGTCGTGTCCACGCCGAGCGTGAGCGACGGCACCAGCGTCTGCGCCTTCGTCCAGCCGCCGATGCGCGAGAACGACGCGCCGAACTGGATCGAGTGCTTGCCGCGCAGCCAGTTGACGGTGTTGTCGATGTTCCAGCTCTTGCCGTTGCGCGACGAGGGCGCGGCGTTGGTCGTCGCGTTGGTCAGTGCCGGCGCCGATGCCGGGGAACCCGATGTTGAAGCCGGCCTGATCGTCGAACTGGCTGAAGTCCACCTCGTCGGCGAACCACACCGGCGCGTTCGAGATGCCGACGCGCAGCTCGTTGACGAGGTTGGCTGCCGAGCGTCGACCGCAGCGTCACCGAGCCGCGGCTGACGGCGCTGTACAGATGCGCCTGGTTCGCCAGGCCCGGGAAGTTCGGCTCGTCGCCGCCGAACAGGTTCGGGTTCAGCCGCTGTCCCTGGTAGTTGTAGCTGACGCTCAGCCGGTGCCGCGGCGTCAGGTTGAAGTCGACGCGGCCGCCCGGCGAGTTGTCGATGCGCAGCGACTCCGGCTGCCAGAGGTAGTCCTGCGTGTTCGGGTCGGTGCGGTCGTTGACCATGACCGGTCGTCGTCGTGCCGGCGCGGATCTTCGCCGAGCAGCGCGCGCGATCGTCGGATCGGGCGTCGACGTCTGGCCCGTGGCCGCGGCGATCGCGAGCAGGTTCACGGTCTGCATGCCGCCCGCGACCGGGTACCGGAAGATGCCCCGCTGCGCGTCCGGCGTGAGAATGCCGCGCGTGCGCGTGTTGCTCAGCGGGAACCGCAGCTGCTCGAAGTTGAAGAAGAAGAACGCCTTGCCGCGGCCGTCGTACAGCCCGGGATCACGATCGGCCCGCCTTCGCGCGACGCCCCACTGGTTCAGCGTGAGCTGGTTCTTCGGCAGGCCGGCGCGGATGTTGAAGTAGTAGTTGGTGTTGAGGGCGCGGTGGCGGGGGTACTCGTAGGCGCTGCCGACGAACGTGTTCGTGCCCGAGCGCGTGGCGAACTTGATCTGCACCGCGCCCTGGCCCGGAGCTGTCGGCGGTGGCCGTCGCGGTCGAGACCGTGACTTCCTCGATCAGGTCGAGCTTCGGGTGGATGTTGGCGAAGAAGCCGTCCGTCGATCGCGTGTACTTGTCCTGGATGTTCGCGCCGTCGACCGTGAGCGAGAGCGCGCTCTGCGGCAGCCCGCTCACCGTCGACGACCGCTGCGAGTGGTTGGCCGCCGACGTGTCGACGCCGGGCAGGAAGACCACGAAGTTGAGCGCGTTGCGGGTGATGAGCGGCAGGTTCGAGATCTGATCGACGCGGATCGTCGGACGAGACCGCCGTCGACTGCGTCTGGACGAGCTGGCTGCCGCCGCGCGACTTCGACCGACTCGGTCGACGCGCGCCGACTTCGAGCGTGACCTTGAGCGAGCGCGGCGTGCCGCTGAGCAGCTCCACGTCGGTCAGCACCGACGGTCTTGAAGCCGGCTGAGCGACACCGTGATGCTGTAGACGCCCGGCGTCGATCGCGGGCACGTCGAAGACGCCGGTCGAGTTGGTGACCGTGCGTCGTGACCACGCCCGTGCGGTTGTTCTTGACCTCGACGGTGGCGCCGGGCAGCACGCCGCCGTCCGAGTCGAGGACCGTTCCGGAGAGCGCCGTCCTCGTCGTGCCGCTCTGCGCGTGCGCCGATGAGAACGCGAGGCCGATCACCGCGAGGGTGACGACCGCCAGTCGACACAGTGACACTCGCATGCGTTCCTCCCGTCCACGCGTTCGGGTGCGCGGGCCGTCCGATGTCGATCGCGATGGACGCGCCTACGATAACGACGCCGTCGCGCGTTTGTCGAGTGTGCGTGGCGCTTATGGCACCAGAAGCGCCAGTCGTCCGGAATCGCGCTACTTTCCCGGCGCGGTTTCCGTAGAAGCGCCACGACGTCCGGTAGTCGCGCGTGAGCGGCTGACCGGTCAGCCGCGCGCGGACGAGCTCGATCGGCATGTAGCCGCCCTGCAGGATCGCGTCGTGGAACGCGGTGGCCGTCATCCTGCCGGACTCGACGAGCTCGCGGTAGCAGCGCGCGGAACTGCAGCCCGCCGATCATGTAGGCCACCTGGTAGAGCGGCGCGTCGATCGTCGTGCGCCGCACCTCGCCCTCGGCGTTCGCGCGCTCGTGGCCGACGCGATCGACCAGGAAATCGACCGCCTGCTGCGGTGACCACCGGCCGAGGTGGTAGTTCAGCGAGAAGACGATGCGGGCGGCGCGGTGCAGGCGCCAGAACAGCATGCCGATCTTGTCCGGGTTCGTTGCGCGGAAAGTCCCGGTCCCAGAGCAGCAGCTCCCAGTAGAGCGCCCAGCCCTCGCGCCAGAACGGCGTGCGCTGCAGCGCCGCGCGATGCGGATTGAAGCGGTCGGAGAGGAACGCCTGCAGGTGGTGGCCCGGAACCAGCTCGTGGTGCACCGTCGCGAAGTTGAAGTGCGGCGTGTTGCCGCGCATGCTCATCAGCTTGTCGTCATGCGTCATCGTGTCGACCGGATACGACACGCGCGTCAACTCGCCGCCGGTGAAGAACGGGATTGATGAGCTGCCGCTCGGGCGTCTGCATCGCCAGCCGCCAGACCTCGCGCGCGAGCGGCGGCAGCGTGATCGAGTGCATCTTCTCGACGAAGTCCTCGGAGTACCGGGCGATGTCGAAGATCAGCCCAGGGCTTCTCGCCGGGCGGCGGCGCCAGGTTCTTCGTGTGCTCGAGCGCCGCCTTCCAGTCGTCGCCGAACCCCATGTCGCGCGCGACGATCCGGAACTGGCTCTCGGTCCACTCGAACTCCTTCGTGCCGATGGCAATCAGCTCGTCGGGGGTGTACGGAATCATCTCGTACGCGAGATCGGCGCGCAGGCCGTCGGCGAGCACCGGGATCGCCGATGATGGGCGCCTGCTCGCCGGGCCGGATGCCGACGAGGTGCACGCGCAGCGCGTCGGCGTACGCGACGAGCGCCTTGTCGAGCCGGCCGTACGGCTCGCGCGCCCACCAGGAGAACAGCGGATCGTAGCCGTCGTAGAACGCGTGCCAGTCGGCGACGCACGGCGCGGAGCGCGTCGACCTGGGCGGCCGCGCGCGACGCGACGACGGGCGTCACGCCGGCGCGAGCGGTCACGCCACCGGCCTGGCGCGCCTCGGCTGGTCAGCGCCTGCGTCAGACCCGCGACCTGCCGCGCGACGTCGCTCAGCGTCGTCGGCCGCCGCGCGCGGGTCCACGCGTTTGCGATCGAAGCGATCTTCCTGCAGCACGCGAAGCCGATCGAAGAACGGCAGCAGCGGCGCCATCTGCGCCCAGCGCGCGTCGGCCAGCGTCAGCATCTCGACGTCGTACTCGACGCGGTTGCGGAGCAGGACGTAGTCGATCTTGCCTTCGGCGTTGAGCGCCGTTGAAGTCGAGCTCCGCCAGCCGCCGCTGCCAGCCCTCGTAGAAGCGTTCGCAGACGTGCATGGCGGACCGGCGAGTAGGGCACCTCGTAGCGGCGCTCGATCGCGGCCTTGTCGAGCAGGTAGCGGTCCACGGCGACGCGCAGGTCGCTCTCGGTGCGGGCGAAGGCCACGAGCGACGACAGCGCCGGCGGATCGTCGCCCCAGCCGCGCCGGGCGCGCGATGCGCGCCCGACTGCGCCCGACTGAGCGATCGTCGCGCACGGCACCATCGCTGCAATCACCGCTGTCCACCACATCCGTCGAAGCCGTGCGAGGCGAAGGAACATGAAGAGCCTCCTGGATGGCGTATTCTCGCACCAGATGCGGATCCGTCTTCGCAGATGCGCGCTTCGTCCTCGCCGGCGATGCTCGATGCCGCAATCGCCGGCGCCCGCCACGGCCCCGCAGTTCGAGAACGGACTGGCGCAGCCGGTGTTCGCGGGGCAGCCGATCGATCCGGCACAACGTGTGGGTCGAGGTTCCGAATCTCGACACCGATCGCGACGGCGTGAACGATCGCATCCGCGTCCAGATCTCGCAGGCCGGACGCCACCGATCGTGGCACGAAGCTGCCGATCATCCTGGTCGCCAGTCCGTACTCGGGCGGCACGCGTGCCGTATCCGCAACACGACATCAACGTGCCGCTGTTCGTGCCGGGCGGCACGCCTGCCGCCCGCAGCCGCCGGAGCCGCCGCCGCCCATCGGCCGGACAAGCCGTCCCTCGGCAACGAGCCGCCGATCCGCGACCTCGCGCCGAGCGGCTACCAGACGTACTTCCTGCCGCGCGGATTCATCTTCGCGGACGCCAACTCGCTCGGCACCGGCCATTCCACCGGCTGCCCGACGATCGGCGGCGTCGAAGAGAACCTGGCGATGAAGGCCGTCATCGACTGGTTCAACGGCAAGGGCCGGCGTTCGACGTCGACGGCGCGCCGGTCGACGGCCTCCTGGACGACTGGCGCCACCGGCGATGATCGGCACGTCGTACGTCGGCACGCTGCCGATCGGCGCGGCCAGTCTCGGCGTCGACGGACTGAAGGCGATCGTGCCGATCGCCGGCGTGTCGAGCTACTACGATCACCGGCGCTCGTACGGCGCGGTGATCAACTCGTTTCCGATGATCGGCACCGACGCCGACACGCTGTTCGACAACATCCTGTCGCGCCAGATCCCGGAGGCGTGCGCCTGCATGCGCGAGCGGATCGCGCGCGACAAGGATCGCGCAGACCGGCGACTACAACGCGTTCTGGGACGAGCGCAACTACGTCAAGGACGCGGCCAGATTCAAGGCGGCGGTGCTGATCTCGCACGGCCTCAACGACTTCAACGTCAAGCCTCGACATGCCGCGCGCCTGTGGGCGGCGCTGCAGGCGCACAAGGTACCGGCCAAGATCTGGTGGAATCAGGGCGGGCACGGCGACCGCGCCAACTCCGCGCGGCAGGCGGTGTGGCGCGACACGCTCAACCGCGTTCTGGAGCCATCACCTGTTTGGCGTGAAGAACGGGGCGATGGACGGACCGAAGGCGGTCGTCGAGCGCGAGAACAACGCCTGGGTTGACTACGCCGACTGGCCGGTGCCGGGCGCGGAGGCGACGACGTTGCGCTTCTCGCCGGCGGCCGACGCCAATGCCATCGGCCAGCTCGGCGTCGCCAAGCCGGCCTCGTCGGCCATCGAGCTCATCGTCGACGACTCGTCCATCGATGCGAACGTGCTCGTCGCGGCCGCCGCGTCGCCGAATCGGCTCGTCTATCAGAGCGCGCCGCTCACGCGCGCCCGTGCACGTCAGCGGCATCCCGTCAGTGTCGCTCCGGCTGTCCTTCGACAAGCCGGCCGCCATCGTCAGCGCGATGCTCGTGGACTACAAGGCGACCGGCGCGCCGGTCATCGTCACGCGCGGCTGGGCCGATCCGCAGAACCGCGAGTCGATGTCGAAGACGACGCCGTCGTCCCCGGCACGGCGTACACGATGACCTTCGAGCTGCAGCCGCACGACTACATCTTTCCGCCGGGCTCGCGGATCGGCCTCGTCCTGCTCTCGAGCGATCGGCTGTTCACGCTGCGCCCGCCGCCCGGCACGCGCTTGTCTGTATACACCGCGCAGAGCACGCTCTCGCTTCCAGTCGTCGGCGGCGAGCCGTCGTTCGTCAAGGCCGTGAGGTGAAGTTGACTCGGTCGATTTGATCGAGTAAGGTTCCCAAACGTTTTTCGCGGACGAGGTGCTCCCCGCTTGTCCACAGGCCCGACTGTTAACTCGGTGTGCGCCGCGTACGCGTGGCGCGACCATCCTGCCAGACGCCATTCACGGCCGCTCCCTGCCGATCTGTTCGCCAAGGCTGTCGTGATCCTGGTCGTGCTCACGGCATCGCCGGTTCGAGCGGAGATCACGACCGAGGCCCCACAGATTTCGCAGATGCCGACATGCGGACGGGACCTCCCGGTCACCGACCCGGCCTGCCAGAAAGAGTTCAACCACTGGCAAACACAAGAGAAAGCGTGGCGAGAGAACCGCCGATTGTTCGCCAACTACGTCACGCATAAAGGCGTGCCCGTTCGGCAGGTGAGGCGGCCCGATCCGCCCCTGTGGGTCGCCCGCTACTGTGAGCCGGTGATGCCGAGCGCGACGTCCTCGAGCTTCGTCTGCTACGCCTACGACGACTACCTTCGGTACGACTGGACCCAGCACGTCGAGGGTCCGCAAGCGGCCATCACGTTTTCCAAACGCGTCGCTCAACCGGGCCCCGGCGAAGCTCGTGGATTCATGGACTACATCCTCAGGAATCTGCACTACGACGGAGCCTGGACGAACAGCGAAAGCGGGCCGCGGTTCTACGGGCTGTTCGGGACCCACCTGACGCTGGCCCACGCGAGTCGCGTGTACCTCTGGGGGCCGCCAGGCATGCTGCTGCTCCGGCGCCCGGACGGCCGGATCGAAGTCAAGATGACGTGGGGCGTCGACATCTTCGTGGCCGACGTTCCCGTCCCGTGGGCCACCGGGTACCGACTGCCCCTGTTCTTCAGCATCGCGAAGGTCTTTGGCAAATCTGAGGAGACGGCCCTTCAGAACCAGGTGAACACCGGCATCAATATGATCGGTTTCTCGGTGACCCTGAAGCGGTAGCCCACCCACGGCATCCTGAGGCCAGCCGCGAAAACCCGTTTCGCGACGCCTGAGGCCCACGCGCTGAAGGAGCCTCAGCGCGGTTCTAATCCTCTGAGAACAGAGAACTTAGAGACGCTCGCGCCGTGACGGCCTGGTGACGGCCCAGTCCTTGCTCCTTCCGGCGAGCAGCGGGACGCCCCGCCAAAGCGCCTCGCCCCCTCGAACTCGCGCACGCCCCCCACGTCAGTCCGATGGAACTCATGGAGAAAGAGGAAATGCGCTACCTGCTTCGACTGCTCATTTTCGTCGTCGTTCTGGTCCCCATCGCCACCGTCGCTGGTGCGCAAGAACCGCAGCGAGAGGCCGTCATCCAGGAGATCACGCTCAAGGGGACGGTCACCGCTGTGGATCATCCAGCCCGCATCCTGAAGGTCCGCAACGATCAGAACCAGCAACATCGTCACGCTCGACGTGCCGGCCAACTACAACCGCTTCGACCAGGTCAGGGTCGGCGACGTCGTGACCATTGCCTACTACGACCGCGTGAGCGTTCGGCTCAAGCCGGCCGGGGAACCCGCCGTGGTGGATCGGGTGGCCGATCCCACCACGACCACGACGCTCGCGCCGGGCTTGCTGCCCGGCGGGATTCGAGTCACCCAGCGGGTCGCCACGGTCACGATCGACAGCTGGGATCCGGCGACGAGGCTGGTGTCCTTTACCTCGTCCGCGGGCCAGAGCTACACGCGCCGAGTCGCCGAGACCCTCGATGCCAGCGTGCTCGCCGGGATCAAGGTGGGCGACCGCGTGGACGTGACCCGGACGGAGGCCGTCAACCTCTCCGTGGTCACACCGGCACCGGCTTCCGCCCCACAAGCGGAGGCTGTAGACACGCTCAGAAACCGGTTGACGATTTCGGTGCTGTGGGGCCCGGACAACTCGTTCAGTGGCGAGATCGCGCAGGATGGGGATGGAGACTATCAGGGCTCGCCGATCCACTTCGAACGACACGAGCTTCGACTCCGTCTACGGGAAGATGAGCCTGTTCAAGATCGGCGTCGGCTACCGCACGAGTCCGCGGACCGAAGCCAACTTCAACTTCGTCTATTCCAAGAGCGCCTCTGAGGTCGTGCAACTCGGCACCTTCGGGACGGAAACCGCCCCCTTGTCGGTGAAGTTCGGTGATTACAGCTACTGGGGCTTCGAAGGCGGACAGCGGTGGTATTTCTCGCGCACCCGGTTCACGCCGTTCGTCGGGTACACCGTCGGCCTGAACCATTTCTCGGCCATGTCCGCCGATTTCACCGCGCCGGCCACCGGCTCGCAGCCGGACATCGCGGTCAACCAGCCCGAGTTCTTCGAGGCCTCCTGGGCGCTCAGCGCGGCCTTCACGGGCGGCCTGCTCGATCGGCCTCGGGCCGGTCGAGTTCGTGGCCGAATCGGGTTTCCGGTACATGGGCGGTCTCGCCGACGTGCCTCCGCTCGCAGAAACCGGATTGAGCCACATCAACGACGACAGCTCGCGGTGGTCGATTCCGTTCCTCATCGGCGTGCGCTTGCGGTTCTGAAGGCATCGTGGGGCGCTCTGATCGATGTTCGATCACGGCGCCCCACGCCTGGCTCCCCAGCTCATCACGGTGACGCGGCGGGCAGGATGAACAGCACCCACGTCACGATCGGCGCAGTCAGGACCATGACCGCGCCCCAGGCCAGCATGCCCCGGTAGATCCGCGGCTGCTCGTCAGGCTGCCCGTTGGCCACCACGAGAGCGCCCACCGTGGAGAACGGCGTCGCATCCACGACGGTCGCTGAGAGGGCAATCGCGACGACCAGACCGGTCGTGCCGATGTCGCCCTGGGTCATGAACGGCACGGCCAGCGGGATCATCGCGCCCAGAATCCCGGCGCTCGACGCGAACGCCGATGTCACCGCCGCGACGGCACAAATCAGCAAGCCAGTCAGCAACGGACTGCCCAACGCGGCGATCTGTCCGCCGACGGCGTCCACGGTGCCGTAGCGCTGCAGGGCGCCGACGTAAGTAATGATTCCGCACACGAGCAGGACGACGCTCCACGCGATCCTGCTGTCGGCGCCGGCGCTCGACTTCGGAAACAGCAGGTGCAGGGACACGGCGGCCATGAGCGCGACGAACCCGATGTTGAGGCCAAAGCGAAACGCCGCGATCGCGACGGCCGCGAGCGCCACGAGTGTGAAGATCTGATCGGCGCCGAGACGCTTCGTCGATCTCTCGAGCGAGTTGAGGCGGCCGTCCTTCGCCGGTCCGGCATCGCCGCCCGCGCCCCGCAGCTTCATTCCCCCGAACACCAGGAAAATCGCGACCGCGAGCACGACGTTATACGCGAGGTTCGCCAGAAACAGCGTCGAGGCCGACATCTGCAGGCCGTTCTTCGCCACGGCCTGCATCACGATCGCGCTGAGGACGTTCAACGGCGAGAAATTCCCGGCGGCGGCGCCGTGAACCACCATGAGTCCGATCATCCGTCGATCGATCTCGTATCGCTCCGCGAGCCGCAGGGAGAGCGGCGCGAGCATCGCCACGCCCGCCGAGCCGAGCGCACCCGCCATCGCGGGAAGCGACGCGACCCCGAAGACGATCCATGGAATCCAGGCGCGCCGCCCCCGCATGATCCGGGCGGCGCCCTCGACGATGCGCTCGACCGTGCCGTTGCTTGACGCCACGCCGAAGAGGTACGTGACGCCGACGAGCAGCACGAGCAAATCGACGGGAAACGCGCCGAACATCTCGCGGACGCCCTCGCCCTTCACGAGCGTGCCGACGAGATACGTCATGACGAGCGCGAGCGCGCCGAGGTTCACCGGCCGCGCGGTGCCGATGACGAACACCACGACGAGGCCGAGGACACCGACGAGGTGGACGGACAAGGCAGGCGATACTCTCCGACGGCGGCAGGTCTGTCAACCTCCAGCCGTCGCTCGACGATTCAGCGGGCGGGCAGGTCGATCAGGACGATGTCGGACTCCTCTTTCCAGCGATCGAAAACGATCGCGCGACCGTCTTCAGAGACGTCGAAGTCGTGGATGGTGAACGCACGGCCGAGGTTGCTCAGTTGGCGCTCGAGGCCGGTCGTAAGATCGACCTGCCAGAACTCCCGGTGCGACACATCGCCCTTCAGGAAGATCAGCGTATCTTCCCCGAGAAAGGCGAGACGCCTGGCGCCCCGCGTGAGCACCAGGTTCGGGAGAGGCCGGGGCGCGCCGTCTTCGCTCACCGCCTTGACGGTAAAGGTGGTGCCCACGTCCGCGCCCGTGTAAACGAGAAACGCTCCGCTCGGCGCCCAGATCGGATCAGTCGCGTAGGCCTTCACGAGCGGCGTCGGTGTTCCGCCGTCTGTCGGGATCTTGAACAACTGCGGCTCGCCGTCGCGATTGGCGGCGACCGCCAACCACCGCCCATCTGGCGACCACGCGGGCGTGCCCCGCACGTCGAGCTCGCCGCTGATCCGGCGCGCACCGCTTCCGTCGGCGTTCATCACGTAGAGTTGCGTCAGTCCCTGTCGTTGCACAACGAACGCAAGGCGCTTCCCGTCCGGCGCAATGGCCGTTCCGGAAATGGCGCGCCCATCGAGGCCATTCCACAGCTCTGTCGCCGCGCCTCCGTCCGCGATCTTCCAGAGGCCATCCAATCCGCCCTTCGGGGCACGGTAGGTGATGTAGCCGGGGCCCACGCGCGGCGAGAAGCCGCTGGCGGTCGGGAGCGCAATCGGCGTGGCCCCGGATGCGTCGATGACGTGGTCGGTAATCGGCAGTCGCCAGAGCCGTGACGTCGACCGTGAAACGGTCGCGACCAATCGTCGACCGTCCGTACTCGCCGCGAGCGAGGTGTACTCCTCGACGCCCGTGCTGATTTTGTGCGGAACGCGCCGTTCAACATCAATCGCGTAGATCCAGGGCCCGAAACCGTCACGGTCAGTGGCCAGATACAGCAGCGTCCGATTGCCCAGTAAGGTTGGAAAAGTGACGCGTGAGTCGTGAAACGTCAGCCGCTCGAGTTCGCCGCCGGTCGGACGAATGCGCCAGATATCGCTCTTATCGAGCGGCAACCCGTGGACGAAGTAGATGAACGCGCCGTCATGCGACCAGAGGGGGAAGTGGTTGTGGAAGCCGGGCCGCGCCACATGGATTTGATGTCCTGCTTTCTCGTCCGGCCCGGTGACGAATAGCGGATCGCCGTCCACTGGCGGGTGGTAGACGATCCGTCTCCCGTCGGGCGACCAGTCGAGCTCGGAGATTCTGGAGATTCCCTTCAGGTAGGGCCGAGGCGGTCCTCCCAGCGTCGGCACCGCCGAGCCGGCATCGACCACCCCGCCTTTGTCGGCATCCGGCAGGCGACTCCAGAGAATGACGAGTGAACCGTCGGGAGAAAAGCCAACCGTACGGGTCGCGGGGTTCCGCAGCTCCGGCACGCGTCCGTTCGTGAGGTTGTGGACGTCGCCCGTCGTCCCGACCTGGCTGACGTACGCGTCCCAGGTTCCCTGGCGGTCGCGGTCGGAGAGAAACGCGACGAACTTCCCGTCGCGCGAAATGGCGGCGTGATGCTCCACCCCCTCGAAATCCGTCAACCTCGTGTACGTCGCGCCGTCGAGCGGATTCCGCCAGAAGAACTCAGCGCGCTGCAACTGCCAGAGCGTCACCGCCCCGATGACGAGCACGGCCGCACCCGCTGCTGCCCACCACCTGAGCCGGCCCCGGCGCGCGGACGTCTTCGGACCGTCCGGACGCGCGGTTTCGTGAGCCGTCGGGCCCGATAGCGCGGCAAGCGCTTCGTCGATCTCGAGGCGCGCATCGCCGATGTCGCGCAGGCGGCGCCTCGGATCTTTCTCGAGACAGCGTTGGAGCAGTCGTCGGATGTCCGGTGGCACTCCTGCAGGCAGGGCGATCCAGTCGGGCTCGCGCTCGAGAATTCTGGCGATGATGTCGGACGACGTGTCACCCGAGAACGCCGGACGGCGCGCCAGCATCTCGTAGAGCACGCACCCGAACGCCCAGATGTCGGTCCGTTTGTCGATCGCCATCCCACGTGCCTGCTCGGGACTCATGTAAGCGGCCGTGCCCGCGATCACACCCTCTCGTGTGTCGTCGAGCGTGATCGTCGGCGACTGCTCCAGCTCGCCCTCCACGCCCTCTCGCGCAAACACCTTCGCCAGCCCGAAGTCGAGCACTTTTACAGTGCCGTCCGACGTGATCTTGATGTTTGCCGGTTTCAGATCGCGATGGATGATGCCTTTGTCGTGCGCCGCTTCGAGCGCGTCAGCGATCTGACGCGCGACGCTGAGGGCCTCCCTGAGGGACACCGGATCGGACCACAGACGCTCGGCGAGCGTCTTGCCTTCCACGAGCTCGAGTACGAGGCCGCGGACGCCGTCGGTGTCCTCCAGTCCGTAAATCGCACCAATGTGCGGATGATTCAGCGTCGCCAGCACGCGCGCTTCGCGTTCGAAACGCGCGAGCCGCTCCGGGCTTGAATGGAAGGCGCCTGCCACGACCTTGATGGCCACGTCGCGGCCCAACTTCGTATCGCGGGCACGATACACCTGCCCCATCCCGCCTGCGCCGAGGAGGTGAAGAATCTTGTGCGACCCGACCTGCCGGCCCACGAGCGACGCGTCGTGCCGATCGCTCAGGACCCCGGCGGCGACTTCTGCCACGGGCCCGGCAAGGAACCCTTCCGCTGTCCGGGCGTGCGCCAGGAGCGCCTCCACTTCCTGGCGAAGCCCTTCGTCGCTTCCGCAGGCCGCCGCCACGAACTCCGCCCGCTCGCGCTCATCGAGCTCGAGCGCAGCGTGGCACACGTCTTCGATACGCCGCCGGCGCTCGGAGTCCGTCATCGTTTTTCGCCCTCGAGCTCGCGAAGCAGCCAGAGTTTCGCCAACCGCCAATCGCGCTTGACCGTGTCGGCCGACACGCGGAGCACCTCGGCTGTCTCCTCCACGGTCAAGCCTCCGAAGAACCGCAGTTCGATCACACGGCTCTTTCGAGCGTCGACCGCCGCCAGGGCGTCCAGGGCGCGATCGAGCGCGACGACGTCCAGGGCAAGTGCCGGCACGGCGGCGAGCTCGTCGTCGAGCGTCACGCGCTGTGCGCCGCCGCCGCGCTTGCGATACCCACGCGACCGCGCGTGATCGACGAGCACGCGCCGCATCAACCGCGCGGAGACCCCAAGAAAGTGCGCCCGATCCTCCCACCGTACGCGCCGGGCATCGGTCAGCCTGAGAAACGCTTCGTTCACCAGCGCCGTCGTCTGCAAGGTGTGGCCGCGGCGCTCGCGGGCCATGTAGGCCCGGGCCAGCCGCCGCAGCTCCGCCTCCACGAGTGGCGTCAACTGCTCGAGCGCGCCATCATCGCCATCGCCCCACGCGCGCAAGAGCTCGGTGACCGCGCCAGGTGACGGTGTGGTCAGGGCTTTTCGAATCCCTGCAGTATCGCACAGCGAGGGTATTCACCCGTCGAACCTCCGTTCCCGCATTACAGCGTGCGGGCGCACTTCAGCCCGTTCAGGAGATTCGTATGCTGAGAAATCACATCGGGAAAGTAGCCATCGTCGCGGCCGTTCTGGGGGCAGCGATCTCTGCAGGCCTGTCGTCGGCGACCCTCAGCGCAGGACCGGCGTCGAGGCTGGTCGAAACACGCGCAAGAAGCTCAACCAATGGACAGGTCTGCGTTGAGAATCGCGACCAGGTCCTGGAGTGGAATCAGACCTTCATCGACATGCTCATTGCGACGAACACGGCGAATTCCTCGAGTCAGCGGCTCGGGGCGATCGTTCACACGGCGATCTTCGATGCGTACAACGGCATCGAACGTCGCTACACGCCGGTCTTCGTTCCCACGACGGCGCCACGGGGCGCATCGCGCCGAGCCGCGGTCATCGCGGCGGCACATGCCGTGCTCGTTGGCTTGTTCCAGTCCCAGAAAGGGGAGCTGGACGCTCGCTATGCGGCGTCGGTGGCGGCGCTCAGCGATGACGGCGAAGACGGTGGCGAATCCCGTGAGCGCGGCATCGCCTGGGGAATTGAGGTCGCGTCCGCGGTGCTCGCCTGGCGTGCGACCGACGGGTTCGGCGCGCAGTACGATCCGTTCAGAGGCGGGACCGAAGTCGGCCAGTGGCGGCCCACGCCGCCGCTCTTCGGACCGATGAGCGCGCAGGGGCTGGCCTTCACCGGGTTTTTCGTCCTGGCCGACGAGCTCCAGTTCCGCCCCGGGGCCCCGCGAGATCTCACGAGCGACACGTACACCGACGATTTCAATACGGTCAAGACGCTCGGTCGCAGGACCGGATCAACCCGCACCGACGACCAGACGTTCCTCGCGGCGTTCTGGGAAGGCAACGCCAGCGTGCACTGGAATCAGGCCGCGAACCAGATCGCGTGTGCCAACCGTCTGTCCCTCTCCGACAACAACCGGCTGCTCGCCCTGCTGAATATCGTGATGGCCGACACAGCGATCACCACGTGGAGCGGGAAGCGCTTCTACGGCGACCTTCCGACCGAAGTGACGTGGCGGCCGGTGACAGCGATCCCCCTGGCGGCCACCGACGACAATAAGGACACGGTGCCGGATCCGGACTGGGCGCCGCTCATCAACACGCCGTCGCATCCGGAATACCCGGCCGGACACCCGAGTCTCAACGGTGCGGCCGCGACGGTGCTGCTCATCCACTTCGACGACCAGCAGGCGTTTACGCTGACGACCGGGCCGTCGAGCCGCACGTACACGAGCATCGCGCAGGCGCGCGCCGATGGGAACAACGCCCGGGTCTGGGGCGGGATGCACTACCCCAGCACCGTTGAGATCAGCGACGCCGAGGGTCAGGCGATCGCCAAACACATCCACGTGAACGCGATGCTGAGGACCCGCGGCGGCGGTTCGGGGAGATGACTCCAGGGCGCGTGGCGGGGCCATCTCGCCACGCGCCAGCATCGCCACAGCTGCGCTACGATCGGGGTCACATGCCCACACCATCTTCCGCGCTGAACCCGGCGATCGCCGGCATCCGTGCTCCACGCCATCGGCCGCACGCCGGTCGTTCGCCTGCGCAGCGTCGTGCCGTCCGGCGCCGCGGACGTGCTCGTCAAGCTCGAGTTCTACAACCCGACCGGCTCGTACAAGGACCGCATGGCGCTCGCGATGATCGAAGGCGCCGAAGCGCGCGGCGCGCTGCAAGCCGGGCATGCGCGTCGTCGAGTTCACCGGCGGCAGCACCGGCTCGTCGCTGGCGATGGTCTGCGCCGTCAAGGGCTACCGCGCTCGTGCTCCTGTCGTCGGACGCCTTCGCCGAGGAAAAGCTGCGGACGATGCGCGCGTTTGGCGCGGAGCTGAGAATCGTGCCGAGCGACGGCGGCAAGGTGACGCCGGCGCTGTTCGAGCGATTCCGCAGCGAGATCGCCGTCCTCGCCGCCGAGCCGGACACGTTCTGGACCGATCAGTTCAACAACACGGATGCGCTCGACGGCTACGCCGGCATCGGACGCGAGCTGCTGGAGCAGACCGGCGGATCGCTCGACGTGTTCTGCGGCGCCGTCGGCACCGGCGGCATGCTGAGCGGCGTCGCGCGCGCGCTTGCGCGACGGCGGTGAGCCGCGCCCGGATCGTCGCGCTCGAGCCGGCCAGCTCGCCGGCGATGACGGAGGGACGCGGCGGTGCGCATCGCGTCGAGGGCATCGCGACCGGGCGCGATTCCGCCGCACATGGCCGGCAAGCCGTACGACGAGGCGCGCGCGATTCGCGAAGACGATGCGCGGGCGATGGCGCGCGCCTGGCGCGTGAGGAAGGCCTGCTCGTCGGCACGTCCAGCGCGTTGAACATCGCGGCCGCCGTCGATCTCGCGCGCGAGCTCGGCCCGGGCAAGGTCGTGGCCACCGTCGCGGTCGACACCGGACTGAAGTACCTCGCCGGCGATCTGTTCGCCCAGTGACGTCCGCTGATGCCACCTCGTAAACCCTCCACCCGGCGCAAGAAGGCGGCGGCGCTTTCGACCGGCCTCACGGCACCCGAGACCGCGGTCGTCACCACCGACGTGAGCGATCTCGCCAGCCTCGTCGAACGCGACGGCGGCGCCGTGCTGACTCGCTACCGCGATCCGGTGGGCGGCAGGCCGCTGCTCCTGGTCTCGCTGCCGGTAGATCGCGTCGAACCGACGCCCTATCAGCGCGACCCGTCCGATCCGCACGTGAAACGGCTGATGGGCGTCATCGAGAAGATCGGCATGTTCCTCGACCCCATCATCGTCGTTCATCACGACGACGGATACTGGACGCCAAACGGCAACCATCGCCTGCAGGCGCTGAAGAAGCTCGGCCATCGCGCGGTCACCGCGCTGCTCGTGCCCGACGCCAACGTCGCGTTCAAGATCCTCGCGCTCAACACCGAGAAGGCGCACAACCTCCGCGAGAAGTCGCTCGAGACGATCCGGATGGCGCGGGCGCTCGCCGGGACGAGCGACGCGACCGAGGCCAGCTTCTCGTTCGAGTTCGAGCAGGCGTCGTACCTCACGCTCGGTGTCGGCTACGAAGCACGGCCGCGCCTCGGCGGCGGCGCCTACCAGTCGATCCTGCGCAAGACGGACGCGTTCCTCGACGTCGCGATCGGCAAGGCGCTGAAGGAACGCGAGCGCCGCGGCCGCAACGTGCTGCAACTGGACGACGCCGTCAGTGCGGTGGTGGAACGTCTGAAGAAGAAAGGGCTGACGAGTCCGTACCTGCGCTCATTCGTCGTCTCGCGCGTGAACTACACGCGCTTCTCGAAAGCGCCGTCGATCGACTTCGACGAGGCCTTCGACAAGATCACGGCGAGCGCCTCGAAGTTCAACGTCGATCGCGTCCGTCAGGAAGATGTCGCGAAGGCCGGCGGCGGCCCGCCCGACGAGGAGGGCTGAGATTCGTCCTGCCGGCTACCGGCCGCCAATCGGCCGGTCCGGGCGATACCACGGCGCCCTGCCCGCCACCAGGTTGGCCATCGATTGGGGAAGATCGGTGAGCGAGCGGAAGGTCCCGCGAATCGTCCTGTTGTGCACTTTGCTTTCAAATTTTTTCGTGACGTACTTATCGAACGCGTCCTGGCCGATCATCCAGGCCATTCCCAGGACGGGCGTGACGACGATATCGACATAGCCCTGCTTCTCCGGCTCCAGGCCGACGTTGCCGAGCGAGGCTTCGCTGATCGGACCGATCTCGAACTGGAGGCTGGCCAGCGCGGAAACCGCAAATGCCTTCGGCAGGTTGCGCCAGTACGCCGCACTGCCGATTTCAGCGTTCCAGGCCTTCCCGTTGTTCTGTCTCTGGACGATGCCGTAGGCAGCGCCGCTCATCGGATGCCCGATGTAATTGATGCTGAACGATCCTTCATCATCCCAGTGGGGGTCCCTGAAAATGGGCTGGGCCGATATCAGCCACTCCTTCAGGAACGGGCCCCCAAGTTCGTCGCGTGTTCGCTTCTGGAGCATCCGGACGGCGTGACCGATGCTGTTGAAGAAGAACAACTGTGCGATCGTAGGGCCCCACTGCTGGCCTCCAGGGGGAGGCGCCGCCAGAGCGATCGGAGCGAAGCCGGGACGCGCGTCCCTCCGGTCTCCGAACGGTTGGCGGTTGGGGTCCGCGAGACGGTTCGATTCGGGATCCCGATTGTCAGCCTGCTGCAGAGCCAATCGGATCCGGTCCAGATTGACGTGGACCTCGATCGGTTCCTGCGGCGCCCCCATCGCGTCGACTGATCGGGCCTCGAGGCTGGCGCCAAAGAACGTGATGGACGCGAGCGCAATTGCGCCGGCCGCAACGAGACGTCGCACTTTCCGCGGCATTTCGCGGGCAGGCGTTCCGTACTCGCGGGCTTCCGGGGTGCGCAGTACAGCCGTTGCTGGGAGTGGCATACCTCTATCCGACCGACCAGGGCAGTCCCGGCGCATTGATGCAGTACCTGACGCCAGAACCCGGTCTTATACTCGCATCCGGAAGGTGGTCCATGTCCAGCCGATTTTTCCTTCGCCTGACGCTCACCCTGGCGGTGGTGCTCTCCTCGCTCGTGGCGCAGCCCGTGCCAGTGCGCGCCAGCCGGCCACAAGCCCCCTCCGCGCAGGCGGCCTCGCGGGCCGAACGCACGGTATGGTACTTCTATCGGGTCAAATGGGGATCTCAGGAGGAGTTCGTCGATCTGTTTCAGAAGAATCACTACCCCGTGCTCAAGGATCAGATCAAGACGGGCCGGATGACCGCTGTCAAGACGTATGTTCCCACCTACCACGGCGACGGGCGGGCCGACTGGACGTTCGCCGTCGCGATTACGTTTCGCGACGCCGCGGCAATGACGGGCCCGTCGGGCGAAGATGAGATCGTGCGGCGTCTCTATCCTGATCAGGCGACGTTCCGGCGCGAGGAGCGCCGGCGATTCGAGCTGCTCGACGCGCACTGGGACGTCCCGCTGAACGAGCTCGATCTGGAAACGCGGCGCGCCGCCGGGAAATCAGACCCAGCGTTCTTCAGGTCGTCCAGTTGCGCCGGCCGACTTGATCGATCGGGATACAACCGTCGTACGCTCCGGGTATGGGATCGAAGTTGAGCACTTTCCGGCCGACCTCTTCCGACGTGAAGTAGCCGAGAATCGTCGCCGACCGGATCAAAGCGAACGAGCTCTGGGGCCGGCCCTGCTGGGTCGTCGCCACCGTGCGCAGCACGCCGTCCTGCGCGGCGGTCGTGAGCTTGGCGAACGGGGCGCCGTGCGCGGTCGTGGCCGCGGCTTCGATCTCGTCCAGACCCGCCGCGAGCAACTGCTGCTCGGCCGGCGTCATGACCTCGCCGTAGAGCAGATCGATGAACTTCGGCACGCCGACGTCGGCCGCGCCGGGCGTGTCGGTGCGCGGAAGGATGCGATCGGCGACGGCGCCCATTGTCACGGCCAACGCTTCTGAGAGATACGCCTTCCCTGCCGGCGTCTGCGCCCGGCCGACGAGCGCGAGCCAGCCGGGCGACAGCGCCACGCCGGCGAGGAGCGCCGCGCGGCGAATGGCCTCGCGCCTGTTGATGATCGCGTTTGTCTGCTGATCGGCTCGCATCACGTCCTGCTTCTTTTCATGCTCGCGGGGCCCCACCCCCGCTCGCAGCGCCTCACGGCCTCGCTCCGCTCGGCCTTCGGCGGTCATCTTTCACAAGTTCCGCTTGTTGATCTCGCTCACGGCATGGTCGCAGGCGCGGGCGGTGAGCGCCATGTACGTGAGCGACGGATTCACGCAGGAGGCCGACGTCATGCACGCGCCGTCGGTGACGAACACGTTCGGCGCGGCGTGCACCTGGTTCCACCCGTTGAGCACCGACGTCTTCGGATCGCGCCCCATCCGTGCGGTCCCCATCTCGTGAATGCACAGGCCCGGTGCGCTGCCGTCATCGAACGGCGTCACGTTCTTGAGGCCGGCCGCTTCGAGCATTTCCGCCGCCGAGCTCATCATGTCCTTGCGCATGTTGAGCTCGTTCGCCTTCCAGCCGCAGTCGAACGTCACGGTCGGCAGCCCCCACTTGTCGCGCAGCTTCTGATTCAGGGACATGCGGTTCTCGTGGTACGGCAGGCACTCGCCCCACGAGCCGATCCCGAAGCGCCATGGCCCGGGCGCGATGAGGTCGGCCTTCAGATCGGCGCCGAACGCGCTCAGCTCTTTGATGCCGCGCGCCCAGTTCTCGCGGCTGGCGCTGCCCTGGTACCCGAAGCCGCGAAGGTAATCCTTCCGCCTCGAGCTCGCGTCGAGATTCCGGAAGCGCGGAATGTAGATGCCGTTGGGCCGCTGCCCCTTGTAGAAGCGATCGCCGAAATCATCCGACACCCCGCCGGCGCCGACCTTGAAGTGGTGGTCCATCAGGTTGTGGCCGAGCTCACCGCTGTCGTTGCCGAGCCCGTTCGGGAAGCGATCGGAGGTCGAGTTGAGCAGGATGAACGTCGAGGCGATCGCCGACGCGCAGAGAAAGATGACGCGCGCGAAGTACTCAGACGTCTGGTTCGTCTCCGCGTCCATGATGCGGACACCGGTGGCCCTGCGCGTCTTCGGGTCGAAGAGGACGGCGGTCACGATCGAGAACGGCCGCAGCGTGAGCCGCCCCGTCGCGTAGGCGGCCGGCAGCGTCGCCGCGTTGCTGCTGAAGTAGGCGCCGTACGGACAGCCGCGGATGCAGCGGTTGCGGTACTGACAACTGCCGCGGCCGTTGTGCGGCTGCGTGAGATTCGCCGCGCGTCCGATGATCATCGCGCGGCCAAAGGCCTTGGCGATGCGCTCCTTGACCTGCACTTCCAGGCAGTTCATCTGCATCGGCGGCAGGAACTGGCCGTCGGGCAGGTGCGCCAGGCCGTCCCGGTTGCCGCTGATCCCCGCAAAGCGTTCGACGTAGTCGTACCACGGCGAGAGATCCGCGTAGCGGACCGGCCAATCGACCGCGACGCCGTCGCGCGCGTTGGCCTCGAAGTCGAGGGCGCTCCATCGGTAGGACTGCCGCCCCCACAGGAGCGAACGCCCGCCGACGTGGTAGCCGCGCATCCAGTCGAAGCGCTGGACTTCGGAATACGGATTCTCGATGTCGTTGACGAACCAGTGCGCGGACGCCGGGTGCGTGGTGTAGCCGGTCCGGTTCTGCTTCTCCTGCTTCGCCACATCGGCGCGCGACAGCCGGTTCCGCCCCGCGAACTGCCAGTTTTCCATCATCGCGGTCGGATAGTCGGGATGCTTCACATCGCGACCGCGCTCGAGGACGAGCGTCCTCAGCCCTTTTTCGGTCAGTTCCCTGGCCGCCCACCCGCCGCTGATGCCGGATCCCACGACGATGGCGTCGTAGGTGTTCTGCGCCGTTCCGGCTCCCTGGACGTACATGCGGGAACGATAAGGGGTCAGGTCTTGTATTGCAACATCAGCATGCAGGCCGAGCCGCCCTCGCTTCAACCCGAGATACGGGCAGGGATCACGTCGCCTGAACGGCCTTCGTTGACGGCGGCTTCAAGAAGCCATCAATCGTCGTCTGGACCATGCTGCACGTAGCGGGCAGGTCAACTTGCGTGACGTCGAAGTGAATCGCGTTGCTTTGCACCGCGTACAGACCCGGCCACCGTGCGTGCGATTCCGAAGACGGATTTGGTGATGCTGAACGTGCCGTGTGTCGCGTCCCCGGTCAGGGTCCCGCCCACGGCCTGGACGCCGTTGCGCGCACGGTTGACCAGATCCACGGCCGAGCCCGCGAACGTTCTGTGAAATTGACAGGCAGCCATCACGTCTCCTTTGAAGGTATTAGCGGCCCATCTTCACGCCGCTGAGCGCGTTCACGAGCCACCAGAGAAATTCCTGGCCGTCGTAGAACTCTTTCACGCCCATCCGCTCGTCGCGCCCGTGCGCGCGCACGTCGTCCATGTCGCCGAACAGGCCCGAGACGCCGTAGATCGGCACGCCGGCCTGGCGGAAGTAGAGGCCGTCGGTCGCGCCCGTGCTCATGAACGGGATCACGGGCACGCCCGGCCACATCTCCTCGGTGATTCGCGTGATCGCCTGCATGACGTCAGGCGTGAGCGGAGACGGCGGGCTCGGCTTCGCCGCCTGCACCGGCGCGATCGTGATGCGGGGATTGTCGATCACCTTCGCCAGCGTCTGCTGCACGGCCTGCGGATCTTCGCCGGGCAGGATGCGACAGTTGACGTTCGCGACGGCGCGCTGCGGCAACGCGTTCACCGCATGGCCCGCGGTGACCATCGTCGCGACGCAGGTCGTCCGCAGCATCGCGTTGTAGAGCGGGACAGCCGAGAGCCGCGCGACCGCGGCGGCATCGGGCGTCGGCCTGCGCGGTCGCCTTGAAGTCGGCCGCGACCGCGCCCGGCTCGATGCCCGCCATCTTCTCGAAGTAGGCGCGCGTGACCTCGTTCACTTTCGCGGGAAACGCGAACTTTCCAATGCGCGCCAGCGCGTCGGCGAGCTCGTAAATCGCGTTCGAGGGCTGCGGCTGCGAGCTGTGGCCGCCCTTGTTCGTGACTTCGAGCGTGAAGTCCACGTACATCTTCTCGCTGGCCTGCACGCGGTTCGCGATCCGGCGCCCCGCTTTCGACTGTCCCCCGCCGCCCTCGTTCAGTCCGTACTCGGCGTCGACGAGCGCGCGATGGTTCGCGAGGAGCCACTGCACGCCGTTGTGCTGGCCGCCCTCTTCATCCGCCGTGAGCGCGAGCACGATGTCTCGCTCGGGGACCAGATTCTGTTGCTTCATCCGCAGCAGGTTGGCCACGAAGATCGCCGCCATCGCCTTGTCGTCGGCCGTGCCCCGCCCGTAGAAGTAGCCGTCCTTCTCGATGAATCGGAACGGATCGAGATCGAGCGACCAGTCTTCCTTCTTCGCTTCGACGACGTCGAGGTGCGCGAGGAGCAGGAGCGGCTTGCGTCCTGACGTCGGCACGTCCCCGGTAGCGCACGACGAGGTTCCCTTTGCGCGGGTCCGGACCGCCGACGAAGATGTCCGCGTCGGGAAACCCCGCCTTGCGCAGTCGCGCGGCCATCGCCTCGGCCGCGACGGTCGTGTTGCCGACGCTGTCGGTGGTGTTGATCTCGATGAGCTGCTTGTAGATGTCGCGCCCGAGCTGCTGGTGCGGCGGGAGCGTCTGCGCGGCCGCGGTCGGCACGAGCAGCGCCAGGCTCGCCACGATCAGCGCCGCAACTCTCGAGGTGACTGGTGAGGACATAGTTGCGAGTGTAACGGGGGTCAGGTCTTGTTTTGCAACATCGGGTCAGGTCTTGCCACGCAATGTAGCAAAACAAGACCTGACCCCCGCTTGGCGGTTGAGGGATGGCAGATCCCACGCGCGGCACCTCAGAGGCAGACAAAAGGCGCCCTGCGAGCGGACCTTCTTCCGATCTACCGGCACTCCTGTCACTGGCATCCATTGGAATGCAAGTTTCAACGGAGATGTAGTAGTGTCCTCACACATGACTGCTCCCCAGCGTCTCAGGACGCTCTCTGTCTGTCTATTCGCCGCAATCCTCCTGGCTCAGCAATCCGGACATTCGCAGAGTTCCGCCTGCTGATGCCTTGAAGTTCTTCAAGAACTATTTCGGCACCATCGACTACGTCGTCGCCGGCAAAGGGCCTCGAAGGGCTCGGCGCCAACGGTCTCGCGTCCGGCACGATCAACATGAGCGGGGCGCCGGCGGGTGCCGAAGCCGCTGGCCGCGTTCCTCTACTGGCAGGTGATCTCGGACAACGGGCCGGACACCGGCTCGCTTCCGGTGCGGTTCAACGGTCAGCAGCTCAGCTCACCCGGTCCGCCCTTTACGCCGACTGGCGGCTCGATTGCCGCCGTCGGCGACCCGGCGGGCGCCTCGCCGTGCTGGAGCAGCGGCGGCGGCTCGGGCGGCGGCGGCTCGAAACGGACGTATTCGTTACCGCGCCGACGTGCTGCGATTCCTGCCGATCGTGGACGGCCGCGTACCAGATCAACGGTGCCCACACTGTTCAACTGCCCGACAACGGCAATTCGAACAACACGCCGCGCGCGCTCGGCGCGAGTCTCGTCGTGATCTACCGGCATCCGGATCCGGCTGCGCCGATGAACGCCGTCGTTCTCTACGACGGCAGCCACACGATGAACGACGCGGTGCCGTTCATGAGCCAGACCATCAAGGGGTACTACGATCCCGCGGCTGGCGTCGATGGAAAGATCACGCTCATCGGCGGCAGCGCGTCAGGGCAACAAGCCGGAATGGCTGGTCGCGCCTGGCGTGCTCGAGCTCAATCCGTTCCAGGCGTTCCAGGGCGCGTCGTGGGACAACGTGACCCGCACGACGACGAGCCCAGCGCCCGATTCGTTCAACACGACGGTGCACGCGCAGGGACTCGGCACGTTCGACTGCATCACGTTCGCCTCGATCGTCTACCGAACCCGCGTGAACGACACGGACGGCGACGGCCTGCTCAACCGCTGGGAGTCGTCAGCCACACCCATTCTCGATCCGAACGGCGCTGCGCTCCCGAACCTCTCGGGTATTGCGAACCCCAATCGAAAGGACATGTTCATCGAGATGGGCTACTTCGAAACGGCCGGCGCGCTGAGCTATAACGGCGTGTCGAAGCCGCAGCACTCGCACCGGCCCACGCACGCGGCCCTGAAGAAAGTCGGTGACGCCTTCGCGGCGGCGCCGGTGACGAATCCCGTTGGGGGCCCCGGGATCAGCGTGCACTTCGATCTCGGCAACAGTTTTCCAGCGGGCGAGGCCGATCCGTATATCGTTCGCGGAGGCCTTGCGCGCGGCGGCGAATCGATGGACGAAACGATCACCGTCTGTACGCGCGGACCCAACGATCCGCCATGGGTCTGCCAGTTCCCTGACCCGGGAACCGTCGGCTGGAAGACCGGCTTCCGGTTCCTGAGGGACAGTCCAATCGGCCTCTCGGACGATGCGTGCGAAGCGGCGGAGCGCGACGGCAATCCCGCAACGGTGTGCGAGAGACGGTTCGACCGGAATCGCAAGGACATGTTCCGCTACGTCCTGTTTGCGCATGCGCTCGGAATCCCGAGAGCCCCCTGCATCGAAGACGATCCGTTGAGCCCGGACTTCGGGTTCCCGGATGAGGTCTGCCAGGACACGAATCCCGACTTCCACATTCCTAACACCTATGGCGGCGTCGGCGATTTTCTGGGCGGCGACGCGATCGTCTCGCTCGGTGCCTTCGACAACGCGGCGGGCCTGCCCGTCGGCACCGATTACTTTCAGGCCACCACCCTCATGCACGAACTGGGACACACCCTCGGGCTGGGTCATGGGGGCGCAGACCTCGAGCCGAACTGCAAGCCGAACTACTTCAGCGTGATGAATTACCTGTTCCAGTTGCGCGGGTTGCGGGACGAGGCCGGCCAGGCGCATGTGAACTTCTCGGGACAGAGCGTGGGCGCGATCGATGAGCGGTTCCTCTCGGATCCGGGAGTCCTGACGCCCGCGCCGATGCCGGCCTATCGGGCCGGATGGTACGCGCCTCAGGGCCCGGGGACGACCGGAACGCCTGCGGCACGACACTGCGACGGCAGGCCGCTTCTGCCGACCGATCAGGTGATGGTTCGCGTCGACAGCACGAGCGCAAGCGGCGGCATCGACTGGAACAAGTCCCCGGACCCACCCTCCGGGAGCGGCCAGGACCTCAACTTCGATGGCGTGATCGGGCCGCTCAACGCCGGCTACAACGACTGGGCCAACATCCGTCTGAATCAGCTCGGCAGCCGCCGCAACGTCGGCGGGTGGTACTGGGTGCCGAATGCCGAGGGCAACGACTACGTGGCGTTCATCGGCCCGCTGTCCCTGAGCATGGCACGGAACGATTTCGGGAGCGGGGATCTGAGCCTCAGCGACCTCGGGACTGCCAATCTCGCCGGTGGCGACCTCAGCCATGGGGACCTGAATTACGGCGACCTCGGCCGGAATGTATTCGCCCGGAATGATTTCGCCCGGAACGATTTCGCCCGAAATGATTTCGCCCGGAATGATTTCGCCCGGAATGATTTCGCCCGGAATGACTTTGGTACCGGATCGGAACCTGAGGCGTCGTCGGGCCTGGCCGCGGCCTCGGGCTACGGGCCGCCCACGACGCTGAGGGCGACTGTCGTCGGACTGAGTCCTGACGTGATTACCAGCTGCACGGGATTGACTCCTGCGCAGTGCCATCGGATTCGCCTGCGCTTCGGGCCACCGGACGTGGGCCTGAACGTGCTCACGCAGTTCCGCGCGTTCCGCATGCCTGGTGGCGGCGGGGCGGCGGTGCAGGTTGGGCCGGCGGTACCAGCGGTCCTCGGCCAGACCGAGTACATGGTGATCGATCAGCAGGAGCTGCCGAACGGACCGTTCACCTACTACGTGGTCGCGGACTTCGGCGCGATCACCAGCGGTGAGTCCAACACCGTCACGATTCCGGCGGTCAACGATCGCGCCGGTCGCGACCGGCGAGAGCTACAGCACCAACGCCGGCGTGCCGCTCGTCGTCGCGGCCGCGGGTGTGCTCACGAACGACACCGACGTCGACAGCCCGACGCTGACGACGCAGCTCGTGACGGGGCCGGCGCACGGCACGTTGGTCCTCAATGCCAACGGCGCGTTCACGTATACGCCCGCCGCGGGCTTCGTCGGCACGGATGTGTTCACTTACATGGCGAGAGACGTCGATCCGACTCGCGGCTCGAACGTGGTCACCGTGTCGATCACGGTCAACGGGGTCGTCTACGGCTTCGTCAACGTGCAGAACCTGCCGCCGCCGGCGAACAAGACGTTCAAGCGCGGGAGCACGGTGCCGCTCAAGTGGCGGTCTCACGCTCGGCGGCGTTGTCGTCGACAGCTCCAACGCGAACGTATCGATCACAATCACGGCTCCCAACGGGTCGGTGTTCACGTTCAATCCGCAGGAGCCGGGCACACACCTCCGGGCCCACGCAGGCCAACGGCTGGACGTGGCAGCTTCAACTGGCAGACCGTGTTCCCGCAGGGACATCCGCAAGCGGGACAGGCGCTGCCGGCAGGTAACTACACCGTCAGGGTGATTGCGGACTCAGCGGGCAGAGCCTCCCAGCGCCGGCTGTCGATCATTCGACTCGTGAACTAGACTCGATCGCGCGTCAATGCTTGAAGGGGCGGGATGAAACCCGCCCCTCTTTTTTGAGTTGCGTGTGCGGGCGCGACTTCGCTCTTGGCGCCGGGGCCCCACCCCGGCGCTCGGGCTGAAGGCTCCCACGCGCGCGCCGCCGACGGCTCGCCCGCCCTGAGCTTGTCGAAGGGCTACGCTCGCTGTGGGCGGTCAACTTACTTGTTACTTGTTAGTTGTTAGTTGTTATTTGCCGATGTGCTTGCGGGCTTCCTGCGCGAGTGGATCCTCTTTGGAGTTTCCCCGGATGGCGAGATAGGCGCCGTACGCGTCGGCCGCGCCGGTGGGGTTGACGCCCTGGCGGGCCCGCGCCCGGTAATACAGCAACGGCGGGAAGTAGCCGGACGTTGGTTCCTCGTCCACGAACACGGACAGGGATTCGCCGCGACGGTTGAAGCACTTATCGAACTCGGAATCCGCCTGCGCGAACAACCCGAGGTCTTTCGTGGCGATGGCCGCGTCCAGATAGATCCGTCCGAGATCGAAATGGCCGATCCATGTATCGAACAACGTGTTGGCCTCCAGCAGCAGCGTCATGGCTTTGTTGAGATCGGTAGCTCGCCGTGCGAGCCCGGCCTCGAGGATCTTCCCGTAGGCGCGCGGCTCGGCGAGGATGTGCTTTCCGAGGCGGGCGGCCAACTCCTGGGCCCGGGCCGGTTCACCGGCCTCGACGAAGATGCGCCCCGCCAGGAAGAGGGTCTTCACGCCTTGACTCGCCTTGAGCGCGTCCTCAGCGGCTGCCATCGCAGGGACCATCCTTCGTTGCTGAACGCGGACGTAGCCGAGCGCGGCGTATTTCGCCGCGGCTCGATCTGGATCCTTGCTCGCGATGTCGGCGGTCGCGCCGGCTTCGAGAATTCTTTCCGCCTCCGCGAAGCGGCCTTCGTAGAGCGCCAGGTCGCCGAGACCCGACGCCATGTACGACTTGCCCTGCGCGTCGATCTCGCCGGCCGCGCGATACGTCTCCTCGGCCTGGGCTAGCTGGCCCTCTCCGACCTGCGCGAAGGCGAGGGCGAGCAGGCCGAACATGCTGGGGTTCTGAATGGCGCGCGCCTCCTGCTCCCCGGCCTGAAAATCGCTCGAGTAGCTCAGGAAGGTCGCCAGGTTCTCGCGATACAGCGCACGGCCCGGCAGGATCCTGACGACCTCACGCATCTGGCTCAGGGCCTGCGGCCAGTCTCTCATGTACGAGGAGCACCCCGCGAGGTTGTTGCGCGCCGCGGCGTCCGCCGCGTACCGGGCGACCAACTCGCTGAATTCCTTCACGCAGGACGGATAGTTGCTCGTGATGGAGAAGAACTGACCGCGCGTCCGCAGCCGCTCGCGCGGCGTCATGCTGTCGAGATAATTGAGGCTCTGCGTCGCGTACTTCTCGGCATCCGCCTGCCGGTCCAGATTCCGGGAGACGGCCGCCATCGCTCCATACGCGAGCCCGAACGTCGGCTCGAGCTCGGCCGCCTTCGAAAAGCGCTTCATCGCGTCGTCGAACTGGCTGCGAGAGAGCGCTTCCATTCCCGCCGCGTACTCACGGACGACCTCGAGCGACGTCGCCGTGATCGTCTCCATCGCGAACCGCTGCGCCGATTCGGATTCGTCGTCGCCGAGCGCGCGGCGAACCCGTGTCGCCAGGGTCCCCGTGGCGGCCTTGATGTCGTCCTTGTTCGAGGCCCGGCTCTCGGCGTCGACGATCAACTCGTTCGTGACCGATCGCACGGCGCGCACCGACAGCTTGTAGCCGCGGCCTTCGCTGCTCACGGCGCCGGACAGCACCACGTTCACGCCCTGCTTGACGGCGATCCCCTGGGCCGTCGGCTTCGTCCAGCGTCTCGGGAGGCCGGACGCCGAGCGTCCGTCTGATGCCGGCGCGATCGAGGGCCGTGATGAAGCCCGCGGTTTCCAATGCGCGCTGCATCTGCGACTCGAGGCCGAGGCCGTCGAACGCCGGGTCGCCCGTCGTGTTCGCGAAGTCGGCAATCAGGACGGACACCGGATCGTGCACGACCGGCGGCCGCGTGTACCACCAGATGTAGCCCGAGAGCCCGAGCAGCAGAACGACGATGGCGGCCGCGAGCTTCACGCCGACGACGCGTTTGATCGGCCGGAGCTTGCCGTTGTCGTCGAGCCGCTCGATCGCCTCGACCAGCTCGGCCGTCGTCTGGTACCGCTTCGCGGCGTCGGGCTCGACACAGCGCGCCAGCAGCCGCTCGACCGGCTCCGGGACTTCCGGCACGACGGTGCGGATGGGAGGCGGTGGCTGCTCGAGCCTGGCCTGCAGCTCCTCGATCGCGCTCTTGTCATGCCCCGCCCGGCGGCGCCCGGTGAGCATGTCGTACACCATGAGCCCGTAAGCGTAGATGTCCGCGCGCTGATCGACGGGCTGCCCTCGCGCCTGCTCGGGCGCCATGTACTCGACCGTGCCCACGATAGCGCCCGCCACGGTGCCGGCCGGTGCGCCGGGTGCGATCCGCGTGACGGCCTCGTTCAGCACTGGCTCGAGTTGTCCCGGTGCAACGGCCCCGCGCGCCGACGGGCCGCCGGAGGTGCGCGCGATGCCGAAGTCCATGATGATCGCCTGGTCTTTCGTCTGGTCTTTCGCCTGTTCTTTCGCGATCATCACGTTGGCCGGCTTGAGGTCGCGGTGCACGACACCGGCCTCATGGGCCGCCAGCATTCCCGCGGCGATCTGCCTTGCGATCGGCATCACGCTCGACACGGGCATGCGTCCGGACTTCCTTACGACACTGGCCAGATCCTCGCCTTCGAGATACGGCATCGTGATGTACTTGATGCCGTCGATCTCGCCCAGGTCGTGAATGCGGACGACGTTCTTGTGAGTGACCTGGCGGGCCAGCAGCAATTCCTGTTTGAACCGCCGCTCGATGTCGCGGGCGGCGGCGGGATCCCTGGTCACCTCCGGCCGGATCACCTTCAGCGCCACCATGACGCTCAGCTCGCCATCCCACGCCTGGTACACCGCGCCCATGCCGCCGATGCCGAGCAGCCGCACGATGAGGTAGCGGGGGCTGAATTGCTGGCCGGTGCTGAGCGGGCCGTAGCGTCCTGTACACGGCGCTGAGGTCCACCCGGCCCGTTGGCGGCTTGCTGGCCGCCTGCGGGCGCAGCGGTCGGTCGCCTCGACCGGGAGCGAAGCACCGTCCCGTCGGCGCCGGGCAGGTGGCGGCAAGCACTGTCTGGTCGTTCCCGACGCGGTGAGCGAAGGACCGTCTGATCGGCGTCGACTGGCGTCGCAAGCACGGTCCGGTCCGGCGTCGACGTCGGCCAAGCCCGTCTGGTCGGCGTCCGGTCGTGGAAGACGGCAGGCGGGCTCGCAGGCCGGGCACTAGACCTGACCCGTCCCGCACGTGTCGCCCCGCACTTCGGACATCTCATCGAATGGGCCTGCCCCTCGTCGCTCGGCACGTCTACCAGCCGACTGATTCTGCACGATTCTGGCTGGTTCGCAACTGGCGAGATCAGCGGCGCTTCGCTCAGGTAGCATTCGCCCGGTGGGAGCGACCGTCCTGAGCGTGTCCAGCCGCGCCATGCTCGAGGCGTGCGCGCGCCTTGGTCTCGACACCGCGCCGATTCTCGCGGCCGCGAACCTGGACCGTGCCACGATCCAGGATCCCGACGCCCGGATTCCGATCGAGCAGGTCGATGCGCTCTGGCGGAAAGCCTACGAGTTGTCCGGCGACCCCAACCTGGCGCTCCATGCCATCGAGGTGCTGCCGTTCGGCGCCTATCGTGTCATCGATTTCCTGGCGGCGAGCGCGCCGACCATCGGCGCCGCGCTCGCCAAGGTGTCCGATTACTTTCCACTCATCAACGGCGTGGTGTGTCTGCCGTACGTCGTCGACGACCGCCACGTGACGTTCGCCGTCGAGGCGCCGTCGCGTCCTGCGACGATCACCCGGCCGTATGCCGAGTACACGCTGGCGGCGGTCTTCCTGCGCTCGCGGATCGCGACGAACCAGCCCTATCGGCTGATGCGCGTCGAGTTCAGCCACCCGCGACCGGCGGACATCAGCGAGCACGAGCGCATCTTCGAGTGCCCTGTCAGATTCGGTGCGGACAGCTGCCAGTTGGTGATTGCCAGGGACGTCTGGGAGACGCCGCGCACGGGCAGCAGTGATCCAACCTTGTTCTCCATCCTCGACACGCACGCGAGAATGCTCATGCAACAGCTTCCGGGGCCGTCCGACCTCGTCGGCCGGGTGCGCGAGGCGATTGAGAGCGAGCTGCGCGGAGGCGACCCGAAGCTGGAGTCGATCGCCAGGCGACTCGCGATGAGCTCACGCACGCTCCAGCGCCGCCTCCGAGACGAGGGCGTGCACTTCAACGATCTGCTCGACGCGATGCGCTTTCGCGCGGCGAAGTCCTACCTGGCGAAGCGGGACGTCGCCGGCGCCGAGGTCGCGTACCTCCTGGGCTTCGCAGAGCAGAGCTCCTTCAACCACGCGTTCAAGCGCTGGGCGGGCCAGACGCCCACCGAGTACCGCCGCCGGACCGCCGCCGTGTAGCGGGTGCGGCGCGATTGTCGCCGAAAGTCAAACCGCTGTCGCCGGAGGCCAAGTACGCCGGCGGGAACCTCTCGTAATTCATCACCAAATGGCCAATGCGCCAGGGAGGTTTTTATGAGACCGTTCTCGACCGCGATCAGCATCTTCGGACTCGTTGCGACGCTAACCCCCGCCCTCGCCAACGCCCAGCAGCCGGGCAAGGGCGACAACTTCTTCGACTTGCAGCCCAGGCTCACGCAGGAGGAGTTCGCGTTGTTCGTCGCCGACATCGGTTCCTTGCTGCGCTTCCGTCAGCTTGGAGACGGCACCACACTGGAAAAAGGGACCGTCGATCTCGGCGTGCAATTCGCCACCAAGCCACTCGCCGCGAGCCACTCGCTGAGCCAGTCGAGCTCGTCGCCGGGGATTGTTGGACGGTTCGGTGTGAGCGATCGGGCGGACGTGGGCGTGTGGGGCGGCCTGCACCCCAACGCGAACTACGGGATGGCCGGCGTCGATACCAAGATCCTCCTGATGAGGCAGGGACCCGCGCGGCCGGTGTCCGTCTCCGTCCGGCCGAGTGTCACGGCACTCATCGGACCCTCGGAGGTGTGGGCCGCCAGCGTGGGTGTGGATCTGACCGTCAGTCGAGCGTTTGGTGCCTTCTCGCCCTACGCCGGCGTCGCGGCGACGAGCTCGGGGGCGATCGAACGGTCGAAAGACGTGGACCTCGACCCGGCCACGGCAGGAGCCTCAGTCGCTTACGCGGGACTCTCGTACCGCTGGCGGGCGCTCGTCGTGTCGGGGGAAGTGGAGAATGGGACCAGAGTCAGCTACGCGTTTCGCGTCGGCTCGCGCTTCTGATGAACCGGCCCCGCTGGCGCGGCCCCCAGGGACGCGCCAGCGGGGCTCGGCATGGCCACCGAGCAAGGTAAACTCGACAGAGCTCGATGGCGACGACATTCAAGTTCGACAAAGGCCCCACCCCTTCATGGGCCAAGCGGTTCTTTGACGCGCCGCGCAGTTTCTATGTCACGCATCCGTCCGGAAGATTCAGGACGGAATTCGGCCCCGTCTATTACCGCGGCCGCCTGAACGGAACCGCCAGGCTGCTGATCGTCGGGCAGGATCCCAGCACGGACGAGATCCTGGCGCAAAGAAATCTGGTGGGGTCAGCAGGACAACGAACGCAGAGGCTGCTGAACAAGATCGGCATCCGCAGTTCCTACATCATGTTCAACACGTTCCTGTTTGGCATCAAGGGACAAATGGATCCCGTCACGAATGCCGTCGCGGTGGAACCGACGATCCTCAATTATCGGAATGGGCTGTTCGACAAGATCCTTGCCGAAAACACGATCCAGGCCATCATCACCTTCGGGAACGGCGCCGATCTGGCGATCGACAAGTGGCCCGGCCGGCCCGGCGCGGTTCCCTGGTTCCAGTTGCACCATCCATCGGCGCCCGACAATGTCGTGCTGCCCAATTGGAACACGAACCTCAACGCGATGCAGGCCGTCGTGACGCCGGACTCAGCGTCGCTGGTGGACTTGACGCCGTATGGAGCGGCGTTCGGTCCGACTGACGTCGCCGATATTCCGCGCGAGGATCTTCCCTTCGCGATCCCCGACTGGCACGGAACGGGTGGCGGCACCCGCAGCCAGCGCGACGGGGACAAGATCATCAAGTGGACGTCGCCGTTGTAGCCAGCGCCTACGCCGCCTTCGCCACCGCCGCGGCTTCGAGCGCAATCGACAGACTCGTCGATCGTCGCGACCGGATGGAACGTCATGTGGTCGCGCACGTCGGCCGGGACGTCATCGAGATCCGGCGCGTTGCGTTCCGGCAGGATGACCTCGGTGAGCCCCGCGGCATGCGCCGCCAGCACCTTCTGCTTCAGTCCGCCAATTTGCAGCACACGACCCTGCAGCGTGACTTCGCCGGTCATGCCCACCGTGCTCTTCACGGGACGTCCGGTGAGGAGTGACGTGAGCGCGGTCACGAGCGTCACGCCGGCGCTCGGGCCGTCCTTCGGCACCGCGCCGGCCGGCACGTGGAGATGGAATTCCCGGCCCATGAACGCTGCGTCCTCGATGCCCAATTCGCCCGCATGGCTCCGGACGTACGTGAGCGCGATGCGCGCCGACTCCTTCATCACGTCGCCGAGCTGGCCGGTGATCGTGAGCCCGGGTTTGCCGGACATCGACGCGGCCTCGACGAACAGGACGTCCCCGCCGGTGCCGGTCACCGCGAGTCCGGTCGCCACGCCCGGCGTCGCCGTGCGCGCTGCCGCTTCGTGAAACACTTTCGGCCGGCCAAGAGCGCGTCCGCACGACCGCGCTGTCAATCACCACTGGCTTCGTCGGTCGCGCCGGCCGCGACGCGCGTCGCCGTCTTGCGAAGGAGCTTGCCGAGCTCGCGCTCGAGCTGGCGCACACCGGCTTCGCGCGTGTAGTCGTTCACCACCGTGCGGATGACGGCGTCGGTCGTCGTCACGTCATCGGCCGTGAGGCCATTGCGCTCGACCTGGCGCGGCCACAGATAGCCTCGCCCGATCGCCACCTTCTCGTCGATCGTGTAGCCGTCGAACGGGATCACTTCCATGCGGTCGAGCAGCGGACCGGGGATCCGCTCGGCGACATTCGCCGTCGCGATGAACAGCACGTGCGAGAGATCGAGATCGACGTCGAGATAGTGATCGCCGAACGCGTGGTTCTGCGCCGGGTCGAGCACTTCGAGGAGCGCGGCTGACGGATCGCCCCGCCAGTCGGCGCCGAGCTTGTCCACTTCGTCGAGCATGATGACCGGATTCATCGTGCCCGCGTCGCGCAGCGCCCGGACCAGCCGGCCCGGCAGCGCGCCGATGTACGTCCGCCGGTGGCCGCGGATCTCGGATTCATCCCGCACGCCGCCGAGCGACATGCGGACGAACTTGCGCCCCGTCGCGCGCGCGATCGACTCGCCGATCGACGTCTTGCCCGTGCCCGGAGGGCCGACGAGCGTGAGGATCGCGCCCGAGCGCCGATCGTCCACCAGACCGCGGTCCGCCCGAAGCTTGCGCACCGCCAGGTACTCGGTGATGCGCTGTTTCACGTCGTCCAGTCCGGCATGATCGGCGTCGAGCACCCCGCGCGCGAACGTCGGGTCGAGCCGTTCTTCGGACCGGATCGGCCCAGGGCACGGCGAGCAGCCAGTCGAGATACGTGCGAATCATCGACGACTCGGCGTTCTGGTCGCCCATGCGCTCGAAGCGCGAGAGCTCGCGCTCGGCCTGCTGCTGCACTTTCTCAGGCATCCCGGCCGCGGCAATCTTCTTGCGATACTCGTCGGCCACGGACCCGTCGCCTTCGCCGAGCTCCTTCTTGATCGCGTCCATCTGACGGTGCAGGAAGTACTCGCGCTGCTGTTTCGCGGCGCCGGATTCGACGTCCTCGCGGATACGCTTGCGCACCTGCAGCTCGGCCAGACGCTCCTTCTGAAGGCGCGTGGCAAGCGTCAGCCGCTCGACGACATCGATCGTCTCCAGGAGCTCGATCTTCTGAGCCACGGACAGATCGGGCGCGTACCCCGAGGTATCGGCCAGCGCGCCGGGCTCGGCGATGCTGCGCACGAACGCGCTGATGCGCCCGTCGTCACCGCGCAGCTGGAGCAGTTCCTCGACGGTCGCGCGATACTCCCGCTCGAGCTCATCGGTCAGCCGCTTCGGCGGCACGGTGTCGGGCCGTTCGTCCACGTCCACTCGCAACTGGCCGTCCCGATGGGGATGCGCCGCGCCGGGAATGGCCCGGTGGCGAGCCGTCAGCGACACGGCGAAGCCGCGGCCCGCCAGCTGCATCCGCTCGGTCACCTCAGCGACGACGCCGACCTTGGCGAAGACGTTGTTCTGCCGCGGCACCAGCAGCACGCGCTCGTCGGCGCCGGGATCCAGCGGGAGCGTCACCGACATGCCGGGGAGGATCACCGCGTCGTCGAGCGGAATCAATCTGAGAGAGGTCATGAGCGAACGATACGTCCATTACTTGACAATGTCAACTATAGACTTTCTCAACCAACGGCCGTACTATGAGCGTGCATGAAACCGGCGGGACCGCATGGGTGTGACGCGTGGAGACTGCTGGTGCAACTGTCGCTGTCGCAGCGGGGGAACCTGCCGTCGCTGGCGGCGGAGTTCGAGCTGTCGCCGGCGCAGTGTCACGTGCTGCATCTGATCGAGCCGGGCCGGCCCGTGCCGATGGGCGAAGTGGCGGGGGCGCTTTCGTGTGACGCATCGAACGTCACCGGGCTCGTGGACCGGCTCGAGGCGCGCGGGCTCGTCGCGCGACAGCCCTCCCCCGCCGATCGTCGGGTCAAAGTCCTGACGCTGACGACGAGCGGCAGGCGCGTGCGCGCCGTCCTCGTCGAGCGGCTCACCGCGCCGCCTGAGGCGCTCGGCCGTCTCTCGGCACAGGAGCAGCGCCTGCTTGTCGGTCTGTTGCGGCGGATTCTCGAGTAGTGGTCTGTCCGCGCTGATTCAGTACCGATTGCCGGAGCTGCGGACTGGCCGCCTCCGGAATTCGATTCCGGCCGGCGGCCAGTCACCAACTTCCGATCTAGTTGACCCGCACGGCGCCGCGCATCCACGGGTGGATGCAGCACTGGAACTTGTACAGCCCGGGTTCCAGACCCGTCAGTGTTTGCGACCCGCCGTAGGGCACGAACGTCAGCGCTGCGGGATTCTCGCATTCCGGCGCCTTCTCCATCGCACCATTGAGCGGATCGACAAAGCCGCCGCCGAAATTTCGACTTCCGTGAACGTATGGGCACGGCCACCGCGATTGGTCACGCGTACCTTCTGACCCTCACGAATGGAGATATACCCGGGTTCGTTCCGCCACGACGGATGGCCAATCACCTGCCCTCCGGGGGCGAGCGGGCTGAAGAGGAGCGCGAAGAACTCCTCCACGCTCACGTCGCCGCTGTAGGAGTTCGAACCCGGGAACGGCGCGCCCTCGGGGCAGCCGCCAAAGTCGTCGTAGGCGGGGTCATCGTCCGAGCAGTTGTCCATCATGGCGATGTTGGCGTCATTGCTTCGCACCTGCGCCGTGAGCGCGGTCGTTACCATCCACCCGCCGATCGTCACCACCAGCAAGGGCATCCACCATCTGAGACGCATCGTCACACTCCTTTTGTGCCGTTTTATCGTATGGGAGGCGCACGTTACACCTAGGAGGCAGAAGCGTCAAGCGACAGTCGGCCGGTCTGCTTTGCGCGCGGCGGGCGCGTTCACGGGCGCCGCGTCAGGCCGGCGTCGAGGTCTTCTCCTCCACCGTCAGGCGGGGTCTGGCCGCCAGCAGCGACTCGATCGCATCGGCGAGGTGCTCGTCCGTGATGTGATGATCGCCGCGCTCGACGCGCAGCCGGTGCGCCTGCATCAGCACATCGACGTCGCGGAACCCGTCGGGCGTCTCGAACTTGTAGCACGCGAGCTCGATCTTGAGGCCGTTGGGATCGTGCAGGTAGATCGAATCCATGAAGCCGCGGTCGCGTTGAATGAACTCGATGCCACGTTCCTGCAGGCGCGCCGGAGCCTGCAGGAACGTGGCTCTCGAAACGTTGAAGGCAATGTGCTCCACGCATCCGACCTCTCGCGGCGCGTGCCGCCCGGCATCCTCGCGCGATTCGTTGGTAAACACGGTGAGCAGGCGGCCATCGCCAGGATCGAAGTACAGGTGGTTCTCGTCCGGCTTGCCGAGATTGGGCTGCTCGAAGACGAACGGCATGCCCAACGCGCCCTGCCAGAAGTCGATGGCACTCTGCTTCGTGGATCCGACGATGGTGATGTGATGAACGCCTTGCACTTGCATTTTTCTCACGGCGGGCTCCTTGCGGACCCTCGAATTCTAGCGCGACGAGAAGGTCGTCTAGACCTCCAGCACCACTTTCCCCACGCTCTCGCCGCTCTGCAGGTACCGCATCGCGGCGGGCGCCTCCGCGAACGGAAAGCGGCGGCCGACATGCGGCGGGGCGGTGACGAGCGTCTCGAGCGCCGCTCGGGCCGCCGGCAGCAAATTCACTCGATCCCACAGCCAGATGAGGTTGAAGCCCATCACGCTGCGGTTGTCGCTCACCATGCGCAGCGGATCGATGCGCGGGCGTCGCAGGTACCGGCGCGCGAGACGAAGATAGTTCACGCGCGCGCCCGGCGGCATGAAATCCGCGGCGCCGTACACGACATGCCGGCCCTCGGGCCGCAGGCGATCGTAGGCCGGCTGAAAGAACGGGCCGGCGACTGCGTCGAAGACCAGATCGAGTCCCTGCGCACCCGTGGCCGCCAGCGCACGGTCGATGTCGGCACCGAACGTAGCGCGATCGCGCACGATGATCTGCTCCGGCGCGAGCCCGCGCTCTTCGATCAGCCACTGACGTTTCGACGCGCGACCCACCACGGCGATCGTCCGCGCCCCGACAGCCGTCAGAATCGACAGCGCATTCAGTCCCACGCCTCCCGCCGCCGATTGCAGCAGGACCACGTCCCCGCGCTCGACGTCGCCGAGGCGCGCGAGGCCGTACCACGCCGTCAGACCCTGTGCCGGCAACGCCGCCGCTTCCGCGAAGCTCCAGCCCGGGCGAATCGGCCACACGTATCCGAGCGCCGCGTTGAGTGCGGTGGCATAGCCGCCGAAGCGCGTGAGGCCGACGACGGGATCGCCCGCGCGAATGCCGCGCGCGTCATCGGCCTCGGAGGCGGACGGGCCGACCGATTCGACGACGCCGGCGAATTCGAGGCCGGGAATGAACGAGCCTTTGGGCGTCGCGGAATAGAGGCCGAGGCAGGCGAAGACGTCCGCGAAGTTCAGGCCGATCGCCTTCACCGCGACCCGCGCCTGCCCCGGCGCGGGATCTGACAGTTCCTCCGACCGCTGGGTCAAGCGGTCGAGCGATCCGGCACGATCGATCCGCCAGACCTTCCTCATGCAGTCCTCCACCAGGTCTCCTTTCCTGTTAGTCTGCGCCGATGGCACTGCGTCCTGGAACTGCGCTCGCCGTGTGTCTCGGTCTCGTCGGCGTGTCGGCCTTCGCGCTGGCGCCGCGCCCCGGTCAGGGCACCGCCGGCATGCTCGCGCTCGACGGCGACCTGAGCCCCGTACACGATCCAGTCATGATCAAGGAGAAGGATACCTACTACGTGTTCTGTACCGGCGGCCGCAACGGCAGCGGGGTCCTGCCGATTCGCATCTCGAAGGACCTCGAGACGTGGACGCGGACCGGATTCGTCTTCCCCGACAGCCTGCCGGAGTGGACGAAGACCGAAATCCCGCGCGCGAACAACGCGTGGGCGCCCGACATTGCGCGGCACAACGGCAAGTACCTGCTCTACTACTCGGTCTCCAGCTTCGGCAGCCGCGATTCTGCGATCGGACTCGTCACCAACACGACGCTCGATCCGTCGAGCCCGGACTACCGGTGGATCGACGAAGGGATGGTCGTTCGCTCCTTCCAGGACAAGGATGACTGGAACGCCATCGACGCGAATCTGTTCGTCGAGGACGAACGCAACGTCTGGCTGAGCTGGGGCAGCTTCTGGGGCGGCATCAAGATGCGGCGCGTCGATCCTGCCACGGGCAGGCTCTCGCCGGCGGACACCACGCTGCATTCACTCTCGAGCCGCCCGCGCGCGCAGCCGATCGGCGGCGCGGTCGAGGCGCCTTTCATCGTCAAACGTGGCCGCTACTTCTATCTGTTCGTCTCGTTCGATCGATGCTGCCGCGGCGCGATGAGCACCTACAACATCCGCGTCGGCCGCGCCGAGCGCGTGACGGGTCCGTACGCAGACCGGGACGGCGTCGCGATGACGGACGGCGGCGGCACGCTCGTCCTCGAAGCGACGACACCGGCCTGGCGTGGGCCGGGCCATCAGGCGATCGTCGCCGACGGCGCGCGCGACCTGATCCTGTTCCACGCCTATCCCGCCCAGGGCCGCGGCTCGCAGCCTGTTCATCTCGACGATGGTCTGGGAAGATGGCTGGCCACGCGTCGGGGTCCTGCCGGGGTGAAATGAAGGCTACTTGATGCCGGGCGCGAGCGAGTCGAGATCCAGCAGGCCCCGCGCCGCAGCACGCTGCCGCTGGCGCGCGACGTCCGCCTTCATCTCGTCGAGGATCGACACGAACCGCGGATCGGTCCGGATCGGGGCAAAGATCGGATCGGGCGCGAGGAACGCATACTCGCGGTACCCGCCTTTGAGCGCACGGGCCAGCGACTCGAGCGCCGCACCGCGATCGCCCTTCACCATGAACGCGGCGGCCAGATTGAGGTGGATCAGGGCGCCCTCGGCGCCGGCCGCGAGTTCCTCATGCCGCTTCCGGATCACTTCGTCCGCTTCGCGAACCCACCGGGCATCGCCGCCGCGTTTGAGGAAATGGGCCAGGCGCACTCGCGCGCCAAGACCGAGGAGCGTGCCGACGATATCCGGCGTGCGGCTCGCGACGTCTGCCGTGAGCGCGTCCGCGTCCTCCGCGCCGGTCAGGTAGGCGAGCTCCGCACGCGCGGCGCCGATCTCTTCATTGCCCGGCCAGCGCTCCGCCGCACGCCGAATCCTGGCGAGCGCGGCGGCGCCCTCCCCCCGCAGCACCTCCATGTACGCAAAGACGAGCTCGACGCGCGCATGCGGCGGGGCGCGGCGCTCCGCGTCCGTCGCCCAGCGCCAGCTCAATTGATCGTCGCGAAGGGGAATGAGCGGCACGGCCACATGGTAATAGGCGTTCCCGGTCCGATCGGAAAGGGCGAACATCCGCCGGGCCCACATCAACCCGTCGTCCAGGCGGCCGTACAGGAACTCGTGGTACGACAGGTTGCTCATCGAGGAGGTGTGGTTGGGATCCAGCTCGAGCGCGCGCATGAAGGCGAGCCGTGCCTGCGAGTCGAAGCCCTTCACACTGTAGGCGCTGCCGAGCACGTAATGCGGAGCGGCCAGGGTCGGATCGAGATCGGCGGCGTCGCGTGCCATGGCGATCGCGCGATCGACCGCGCCGGCGTCGCCCCGGTAGTGCAGGAAAAAGTGTCGATACGCCAGTCGCGCCTTCGCGGCCGCGAAGCGTGGATCGAGCGCGAGCGCCTGGTTGAGCAGCTCCATCCCGGCGACGTTCTGTTCGTAGTTCATCAACGGAATCATCCGGCTGGACTTCAGATAGAGATCGTACGCTTCGAGATTGGCCGTAGGACGCTTTTCGACGCGCGCCTGCTCGTCCGGCGACAGGTTCGCCTGAAGCGTTCGTGCCACGCGGAGGGCAATCTCGCTCTGCACGGCGAAGACATCGGCGATCTCACGCTCGTACTGCTCCGACCAGCGCATCTGTCCCGTGCGCGCGTCGACCAGCTCCACCGACACGCGGACACGATTCTGATCGAGCCGGACGCTGCCGTCCACGACGTTGGTCACGCCGAGATCCGCGACCATCTTTGGCGCCTCACCGGCGTCGTACTTCGCCACCGCTGCGGCGCTGAGCAGCCGAAGTGCGGCGATCTTCGAAAGCTGTCCGCGGATCTCCTCGGTCATCCCGACCGCAAAATGCTCCTGCGTGCCGCCGGCCGAGAGGTTGCGGAACGGTCGCACGGCGACAAGCGGTGTGTCCGTTGGATTCGGCGCGGGCGAACCGCGCATCCAGAACGCCGTCGCGATCGCCACCGCGCCGAGTACGGCCACCACCGCGGCGGCGGCGACCCAGCGGGTCCGGCGGCGAACCGGGCGCACGCCGGCCGACGGCGCGGTTGCGGGGCGTGTGGCGGCGCTGCCGCGGATCTGCTCCAGATCGCGCGCGAGGTCGCGGGTCGAGTCGTACCGGCTGTTCGGGTTCTTTCGCAGGCAGCGATCCACCACCAGGCCGAGGTGCTCCGGCACATCGGGATTCACCTCCCGGACCTGAGGCGCCTCGGCCTCGATCGTGGCCGCCATCGTCTGCGCCGCCGTGTCGCGCTGGAACGGCCGCTTCGCGGTCGCCATCTCGTAGACGATCAGCCCGAACGCGAACTGATCGGATCGGTAGTCCGCCGGCCGGCCGCTGGCCTGCTCGGGAGACATGTACCCGACCGTGCCCATCACGACGCCGTGTGCCGTGCCCACCATCGCGGTCTCGAGCTCGCTCGCCTGGCCGGCGCCGAGCTTCGCGAGCCCGAAGTCCACGATCTTCACGAAGCCGTCCGTGCTCACCATCACGTTCTCCGGCTTCAGATCGCGATGCACGATCCCGGCGGCGTGCGCCTTGGCGAGACCCTCTCCGAGCTGGTGAGCAATCTCCAGGAGCTGGAGGAGCGGCACGCGACCGCGTGCGAGCAGGGCGCGGAGCGTCTCGCCGTCCACCCACTCCATCGCGAGATACGCCGTCGACTGCTCGCGTCCGATGTCGTAAATCGTGAGGATGTTCGGATGGTTCAGCGCGGAGGCTGCGCGCGCTTCCTGCTCGAACCGCTGCAGGCGATCGGGATCGGCGGCGACGTCCGGACGCAGGACCTTGATGGCGACGGCGCGATCGAGGCGCGTGTCGCGCGCCCGGTACACCTCACCCATGCCGCCGGACGCAACCAGGCTGGCAATCTCGAACGGACCGAGGCGAGCGCCGGGGGCAAGCGCCATAGGGAGCGACGAGAGTATAGCGAGGATTGAATCGGGACGGGTCCGGTGGCTCGGTGCCGAGAGGCCATACTCAGTATGGTAATATGGCTCGGATATGGTCAAGATGACCTTCACGCTCGATGACGAGACGGTCGAGGCGCTGAGGAAGACGGCCGATCGGCTCGCCAAGCCACAGAGCGCGATCGTGCGCGAGGCGATTCGAGAGTACGGCGCGCGTGCCGGACGTCTCGGCGAAGACGAGCGGCGCCGCATGCTGAAGACGATTGACGCCCTTCTGGCGCAGCCTCCGACGCGGACGGCGGCGGCCGTCGAGCGCGAGCTGCGCGACGTCCGCGCGGCGCGCCGGCACGGTCGCCGGTCGGCGTGATCCACCTCGACACCTCCCTGCTCATCGACGCGCTGACCGGACCGCGGCGATCGCTTCCGGCTGTGCGCCGCGTCGTCGCGGACGGCATCCGTCTGGGAGTGTCTTCGCTCGTCCTGTACGAGTGGCGCCGGGGTCCGCGCCTCGACGAGGAGCTTGCCGCGGAGGCGGCCCTGCTCGGCCCTGAAGCCATCTTCGGGTTCGGCGAGGACGAAGCCCGGGTCGCTGCGGACCTGTACCGGCGCGTCAAGCGTGCCCGCGGGCGCGAGCTCGATCTGGCGATTGCGGCCTGTGCGCTCACGAACGGCGCCAGTCTCTGGACGCTCAACCGCGAAGATTTTCGCGATATCCCCGGCCTCGAGCTCCAGTCGTCCGCCGGAGCGCGGTGATGGGAACAGGGCTCCGCCCGCTACGCCTTCGGCTTTCCCAGCACGGGCGTCCGCGCGCGCGAGGCGCGCGCGACGGCGCCGTTCAGCAGTTGCATCGGCAGGTGCAGACGCATGCCCCAGGCCGCCTCGTCGTGCTCGGCCTGCGGAAAGCAGAGGTGCAGCAGGTTCAGGCCGTAGCGCCAGCCTCGCGAGACGAGCGCCATCGCCATCCCCATCGTCACTTCGTAGTTGTCGCCCGGCCAGCCGCTGTCGAGGTAGAAGGCCACGTCACGCGCGGGCTCACCGAGCACGCGGTCGATCAGATTGTCCCGGTGCGAGAACGTGCTCGACATGCAGACCCCGGCGCCGAACACCTCCGGGTACTGCCAGACCGTGTAGAAGGACACGACGCCGCCGAGCGATGAGCCCCAGACCGATCGAAATCGTCGGTGGTCTCCGATGCGCAAACGCTGCTGCGCCTCGGGGACGACCTCTTCAGCGAGCGACCGCGCGTAGGCCTCATAGCCTGGCGCCGTGTACTCCTTCATACGATCGCCCGAGTGGACACCGACGATGATGAAGTCCTCGACGGCGCTCATCGCGCGCAGCGTGCGGCTGGTGTCATCCACCTGCCAGTCCCGGCCGAGGAACGCGTCCTCCGGGAAAAAGAGATTCTGGCCGTCCTGCATGAACGCGACGGGGAACGTCGCGAGCGTGTTCTCGTGGTAGCCGGGGGCACGTACACGCGCAGCTGATGCGCGCGGCCGAGGATGCGCGAGGGAAACTCGATCAGCGGCGAGAACTGGCCGTGTTCAGGACTGAGGAAAAACGGGTACATGAGGCGTTGATCGTCCTCGCCCATCAGCAGCAGCTTGTTGGCGCCCACCGACCAGAGATGCCTGCCGTTCTGGATCAGGCACGGCTTGACGTACAGGAACGGCTGGTCGGCCTGCAGGCGGAACGTCGAGATCTGCCCGTCGTCGCTCACGGCCAGCGGCGGAATGTCGCGCTCCCAGTCCTGCTCGGTCCGCAGGACGATCTGGCCGTGTCCGGCGGGATAGGCCACCCGGAGCGTCCGCTCCAGCGTGGTCTCGGTCCGGTAGAGTCGATCCGTCATGGTCATGACCCTGCGGCGCTCGAGAGCGCGCTCAAGCGGCGCGAGCGCCCATGGTGCGGGACCTTCAGCGGGCCAGCTTCGCGTCCACCGGATGCCCCTGCCACACCCACTCGAGGGCTTGCGGCAGGGTCTGCATCTTGACGGCGCGATCGCAGTGCGCGGCGTTGCGTGCGAAGACGAACTGATAGGCGTACTTCTTCGCCGCGAGGACTTTGGCCATCTCCTGGTTGGCGAGCACCCAGTCGTGCATGTCGTCCTTCCGGTTCGCCGACAAGTTGTCTCTGTCGCTGACGTGCATCCAGATCCGGATCGGCTTCGCCGGGCTGTTCGGGATGAGGGCGCGGTGATATTCCCATGCGCCGCCCGGCGTCTCGGGGTTGTGCGGCCACTGCTGGTTCACGAACGTGCCTGAGTACGACAGCACGCGGTGATACAGGTCGTTGCGGTACCACGCCATGCTGAGCGCCGCCGCCGCCCCCGAGCTGCAGCCCATCGTCACGCGTGAGTTCGGATCTTTCGTCAGTCTCACGTTGTACTGCTTCTCGACGAGTGGCAGGACTTCGGTTTCGACGAACTCGGCGTAGCGGCCGGACATCGTGTCGTACTCGAGACCGCGCTGGCTCCCTTGCGCATCGCCGCTGCCGTTCCCGATGGACACGGCAATCGTGGGCGGCACCTTCTTCTGCGCGATCAGGTTGTCGAGTGCCGTGAAGAGCAGCTGGTCGGGGCCGTCGGCGCCGACGATGAGCGGCGCGATGGTGCCGGGGACATACTGTGCGGGCACGTAGACGGCGACGCGGCGCGTGTAGGGCGTGGGAACGCTCGAGACGATCACTTTCGCCGGGTCGCCCGGATCGGGCCGCGACGACGTTCCGGGCTCGCGCGCGATCCCCGGATAGATCTTGCTGTCGGCCGAGCTCATCGTGAAGTTGTGGATCGTGCCCTGCGCCACGCCCTCCTTCACGGTCATGTCCGGTGACGCGGGATGTGTGGGCCCGATGATGAAATTGCCGTTGACGTTGACGGGCGGCACCGCGCCGTCCGGCAGCTCGGTTGCCGTGACGTAGCCCGGCGTGAGCGGGTCGCGCGCCGGCGGACCGGGACGCTGTGTCGGCGCTCCAGTGGGCGCCGGAGGTGGCGCCGCTTGCGCCGGCGGCCCCTGCACCGGGGCCGAGCCCTGGCTTGTCGCCGACATGACCGCGGCCGGGAGAGCGATCACCATCGCCGCACCGAACAGTTTCATCGTCATGCTGCCCTCGCTACCCGGAGACTATAACTCGCCTCAAACCTGCTGTTCGCGCAACGCTTGTGACAGTGCCTCGACGACGCGATCGGCGTCCGTTGTGGTGAGCGGCATGGGTCCACGAATCTTGATCACGTTGTGGGACGGGCCGTCGGTGGCAACCAGCACACCCAGCTCCCGCATCCGATCGACGACCTCGGCTGCCTCAATGGTCGCGGGCGCGAGCGTCTCGCGGTCACGTACAAGCTCGACGCCGATGAACAGGCCCGAACCCCGGACGTCGCCGATGAGATCGTGGCTCCTCTGGAGCCGGCCGAGCTCGGAGAGGAGGTGGGCGCCCACTGCGAGCGCGTGCGGCTGGAGGCCTTCTGCCGGATCTTGATCACGTTGTGGTGCGGGCCGTCGGTGCCGGCGAGCACGCCGAGCTCGCGCATGCGGTCGACGACGCGCGGCCGCTTCGTCGGTCGCCGGCGCGAGCGTGGCGCGGTCGCGGACGAGCTCGACGCCGATGAACAGGCCCGAGCCGCGCACGTCGCCGATGAGCTCGTGGCTCGCGCTGCAGCGCGCCGCAGCCCGGCGAGCAGGTGCTCGCCGACCGCGAGCGCGTGCGCCTGCAGCCCTTCGTCGAGCGTCGCGCGCAGCGTCGCGAGGCCGGCCGCGCACGCAGCCGTGCTGCCGCCGAACGTGCTGAAGAACTCCATGCCGTTGTCGAAGCTCGTCGGCGATCGCGCGCGTCGTGACGACCGCGCCCATCGGATAGCCGTTCGCGATCGGCTTGCCGAGCACGACGATGTCCGGGACGACGTCGTGCGCCTCGAACGCCCAGAAGTGCGTGCCGATGCGGCCGAAGCCCGGTCTGCACTTCGTCGGCGATGCAGACGCCGCCGGCGGCGCGCACGAGGCGATACACCTCGGCGAGAAATCCCGGCGGCAGCATGATCTGGCCGCCGACGCTCGGACAGGTCTCGGCGATGTAGCCGCAGAGGCCGCGGCCGCGCGCGCGAATCGCGTCGATCACGGCGCCGACGTCGCGGGCGTACTTCAGCCCGGCGTCCGGATCGTCAGCCCGGTAGGCGCCGCGATAGACGTCGGGAATCGGCGACGACGTGCACCCAGTCCGGCGCGCCGTGGCCGCCGGGCCCGCCGTGCTTGTACGGGCTGATGTCGATCAGCGTCGTCGTGTGGCCGTGATAGGCGGCGTCCATCACGATGAGATCGCGCTGCCCGCGTGTGCGCGCGCGCGAGCCGCAAGCGCCAGCTCGTTGGCTTCGCTGCCCGATGTCGTGAAGAAGCAGACGCTCGAGCGGCGCCGGGAACCGCGCGGTCAGCTCGGCGGCGTACTCGAGCGACGACGTTCGCTGCAGGTAGCGCGTGTTCGTGTTGAGCGTCGCGAGCTGCGCGGCGACCGCGCGGTCACGCGCGGGATGCGCGTGACCGACGTGCGGCACGTTGTTGTAGGCGTCGATGATACGGTCCGGCCGGTCTCGTCGAAGAGGTACTGCATCCAGCCGCGCACGATCTTGCAGCGGCTGGTCGCCGTACGACAGGCTGACGTTGCCGCCGAGCAGTGGCGGCGCCGATCGCGCAGCGACGTCGGTGCGACGGACGTGCGCGCGAAGCGCTCCGGCGGAATTCCGAGAATCAGATTCGGATCGGGCGAGAGGCTGAGCCACGTCGCGCGCTGGCTCGCGGGCGCGACGCCGTTGAAGTTGCACGGCACGTCGAGCAGGTCCGTGATGATCTGGAAGTGCACGTGCGGCCACCAGTCGCCGTTGCTCGGGCGGCGCGCCGATCGCGGCGAAGCGCTCGCCGGCCTTGATGCGCCTTGCCGACGTGCAGTCCCTCGAGCGACTGCGCGATCGAGATGCCCGTAGAGCGTGTAGAACGACACGCGGCTCGTCGCCGGGAATGTCGTGCCGCAGCACGATGACCGGGCCGTAGTCGAGCCGGGCCGCCGCGTCCTCGAAGCCGTGCACGACGCCGTCGAGCGGCGCATACAGCGGCGATCCGGCTGGCAGCGTCAGATCGAGGCCGATGTGGATCGTGCGCCGTTCGTCGGTCACGGCGCCGGTCGCGAACGCGTCCGCGGCGTAGATCAGCCGCGCTTCGTCGTATCCGCCCGCGCCGATCGCCGCGCCGGCTTCGCGCATGGCGGCGAAGACACGCCGCGCGAACGGCTCCGCGGCGTTGTCGGCGGGATTGCTCGCGACGAGCGTGCTGCCCGCGCTCAGATCGAGACCGAGCACCGGCGTCGTGCTCAGGTCGTGACCGGTGAGTGGCGCGATGCGATCCGGCGTGCGCCCGGAGCCACTCGACCACGCGCGGCGAGTGCGGGACTGGCGGGAGTCCGCACGCGTCGCGCAGCCGATAGTGCGCGAGCCGCGGATGAATGGCGGCGAGCGCCGGCAGCGTGCGCGCGAATCGGCGCCTGGCTGATCCCGAGGTAGTCGCACGTCGGGCCGTTCGGCCTGCTGCTGCGGCGGCGACGCAGACGCTGAGGCAGAGACGCATGCCCATCAGGCCGAACAGCGCCGCGATCTCGTCCTCGGTGAGCGGACGGATCGCGTGATAGCCGCGACGCCACGGCGGCGGCCGCGCCCAGCGGATCGGGCTTGTCCAGGCGCGCGTAGGCCATCGCGATCGCCAGGTCGTTCACCGTGTGGCTGACGACCATGTCGCCGAAGTCGACGATGCCGGTGACGCGCTGGTGCACGCGCGTCCACCAGCACGTTGTAGTCGTTCACGTCGCCGTGAATCACGCTGCGACGAAACGACGGCAGCACGAGGAGCGACCATTTCCTGATAGATCGCGGTGAGCGATTCGATCATGCGGCGCACCGAGTCGTCGAGCACACGCGGCAGGTGTTGCCGAATGACCGACGGGGCGTGTGCCAGATCCCAGTAGAACGTGCGATGCAGCGCCGGATGATCGAACGTCGCCAGCGCGCGAGTCAATCGAGCCGACCGACCGCCCGAGATCGACGAGCAGCGCATGGGAGTGGCGCGCCGTCTCGCCCAGCGGCCGGCCGTCCAGCCACGTCAGAAGACGCACAAAGTGCCCGTCCACGCTGCGTGATGTCGGTCCCGGTCTTGCCTGGCAGTGGCACGGGAACGAGACCCGTCCCCGCGAGATGCCGCATCGCGGCGTTCTCGGCCTCGAGCATGCGACGGTCTTCGCGTGGGTTCGCGATCTTGAGGACGAAACGCGATCGCCGTCGGCTGACTGGACCCGGAAGTTCTGGTCGCGCTCGCTTGGAAGCGCCGTCGCTCGCGCCGTGAGGCCAAACAGATCGGCTGCCAGGCGCTCCGCGTCCTCCGCGTTCAGTCGAGGGGCATCCACGGGAGAAGTCATGCTGTCGGAGCTACTCTTAGCACATGTCAGACGCCCATCCGCATACGGCCCTGGTCACCGCGCAGGGCCACCTCATCGATTCGAACATCCTCAACACGATCTTCGACGTCGTCATCGCGCGCGGCGGCGCGTTCGACGTCGTGGACTTCCAGATCGGCCGCACCAACGACGAGTTCTCGCGCCTGACATTGAAGGTGTCGGCGGCCGATGCCGCCACGCTGCATCGCCTGGTCGAGGAGCTCATTCCGCTCGGCTGTCATGCCGTCGAAGAGCAGAACGCCATCGTCCGGACCGCCGACCGCGATGGCAGCGTCCCGGACGACTTCTATTCGACGACCAACCTTCGGACCTACGTGCGCGTCAACGGCCGCTGGATCGAAGTGGAGCGCCAGCGCATGGACGCGGTCATCCTCCTCGAGGACGGCCGCCCCATCTGCCGCAAACTGCGCGACGTTCGGGCCGGCGACCAGGTGGTCTGCGGCCTGCAGGGGCTGCGCGTGTCTCCCGAATTCCGTGAACGCGATCGCGCCGATTTCGGATTCATGTCGAACGACATCTCGTCCGAGCGTCGGGTCGAGGCCAGTGTGGCGCGCATCGCCGCGCAGTTGCGCGACACGAAAGCGGCCGGCCGCCGAATCGTGTTCGTCGCTGGTCCCGTCGTGGTGCACACGGGCGGCGCCGAGTATTTCGCCGCGCTCATCCGCGCTGGATGGGTTGACGTCGTCCTGGCCGGCAACGCGCTGGCGGTGCACGACGCGGAACTGGCCATGTTCGGCACCTCGCTCGGCGTCAGCCTCGAAACCGGCGTGCCCGTGCACGGCGGCCACCGGCACCACATGCGCGCCATCAACGCGATCAACCGCGCCGGCGGCATTCGCGGCGCCGTCGAGTCCGGCGTGATCACCGGCGGCGTGATGGCCGAGTGCGTGCGCCATGGGGTCGACTACGTACTTGCCGGCAGCATTCGCGACGACGGTCCGATCGCGGACACGCTGACCGACATCATCGCGGCCCAGGATCGCTACGCGGAGGCCCTCGTCTCCGCCGGCATGGTCATCATGCTGGGGACGATGCTCCACGGCATCGGCGTGGGGAACATGCTGCCGGCCTGGGTTCCAGTCGTCTGCGTGGACATCAATCCCGCCGTCGTCACCAAGCTGGCCGATCGTGGATCGTCGCAGACGATCGGAGTGGTGACAGATGTCGGTCTGTTCCTGCACCAGCTCGCTCGACAGCTCGTGGGATAGGTAGGAGATGAGTCACGAAGCCAGGACGGACCGCCTGCCGGCCTCACGCGTCCTCATTGGCGTGTCCGCGTGGCTTGTGGGAACCCTGCCATTTCTCGTACAGCTTCACTCCGGGCGAACCTCCACAACCCTCGCGCACTATCTGGACTCAGCCAGGGCCGTGCTGGACGGGGCCGGCATCTACAGGAACGTGCTTTTCGAGTACCCGCCCTACGCGTTGGCGTGGTTCGTCGTTCCGGCCGCGATCACCGCCGATCTCCCGGGCTTCCGGCTCGTCTTCAGCCTCTTGATCTGGGCCCTCGATGCCGTCGTGAAGGCGGTCCTCGTGTGGCTGGGATGTCGCCCCCGCGACCGAAGCGTCGATCTGCTGCCGTTCCTGTTGTACAGCCTCGCCACGGCCGCCGCGGCCCGCATCATCCTGCAGCGCTTCGACGTCATCCCCGCGGCGCTGTCGCTCCTGGCGATCGTCCTGCTGACGCGCGGCTGGCCCCTCCCCGCCGGGATCGCCATCGCGTTCGCAACGGGCACGAAGCTGTTTCCGGCGTTGTACGTCCCGGTCATGATGGCCTTCGCCTGGCGACGCGGTCCGCGCGATTTCTCCCGGCTCATCGTCGGCGGCGTGATTGGTGCGGTGCCGCTCTTCGCGATCTCGTGGTGGGTGCCGTGGTGGAAGTTTCTGGGGTTCCACGCCCAACGCGGCCTCGAAGCCGGGTCAGTCTGGGCCTCGGTCATCTGGCTGGGTCATTCCTGGGGCCTGCCGGCCAAGTGGGAGTTCGTGACCGATTGGATGGAGGTCACTGGTCCCGTCGCGGCCGGGCTCGTCGCACCGGCTCGCCTGGTGTGGATCGGCGCGACATTGGCCAGCCTCGGGGTCGCGGTGTGGGCAGCGCTGCGTGGGCCCTGGGCGACAAGTGCGCGAGCCGGCACGCCGGACCCCGGCTGGCTGCCGGCGCTCGTCGTCCTGCTGCTCCTGCCGGCCACGGCGTTCGTCGCGTTCAGTCCGGTGCTGAGCCCGCAGTTTCATTTGTGGCTCGCCCCCTGGGCGGCGCTCGCGCTCCTCGCGCGCGATCGCCGCGACCTGGTCACCGGAACGGCGGGCGTGCGCCGGGCCGTTGCCTGTCTCTTTCTCGCGACCTTTCTCGTGCCCGTCTTCTATCCGAGCCAGGCGTTCGCCACAGGGCTCGATCTCGGGCGCACGATTGTGCTCGTCATCCGAAACGCGCTCCTGATCTACGCCGCCTGGAGTCTCTCGAAAGCGGTCGTCGGGTTCTACCGGCTGCAAGACAAGTAGCGAGGCGCAATGTCTTGCGTTCTTAATTGTCGCGCAGGGCGACCATCGGACTGATCCGCGACGCGCGGCGTGCCGGCCACATGCATGCCTGGAGACCGGCGACGAACAGCACGAGGGACACGCCGACGAATGTCAGGGCGTCGAACGTCGACGCGCGCCAGACGTACGTGGCCAGCAGGCGCGCCCCGAAAATGCTGGCGACGAATCCAATGACGATGCCCATCGTCAGCAGACGGACGCCCCGGCCCACGACCATGCGAAACACGGCGCCCGGGCTGGCGCCGATCGCCATCCGCACGCCGACCTCGTGAACCTGCTGGGCCACGGCGTTCGACATCACGCCGTAGACGCCGATCACCGCCAGCACGAGTCCGAGCACGCCAAACATTGAGAACAGGACGAGATTGAACCGCGGCCCCGCAAACGCGCCGTCCTGCAACCAGTTCTCGAGCGTGCGAACATCGGTTGCAGGCTGTTCGGGATCGATCGCGTAGATCTGGCCCAGGGCCGACTTCGTGATCCCGCTCGGATCGCTCTTCGACCGGACCACGATGCGATCGGCGCGCCCGGCGTGTGTGTACGGCACATACACTTCCGGCAGCACGTCGTCGGTAATTCCGCGGTTGACCGTGTCTCTCGCCACGCCGACCACCTCGAACGTCTCGAGCGGGCTGTGGAAGGGCGGCTGGGTCAGTCGAGGAATCCGCACGGTCTGGCCGATTGCCGCGCGTCCGTCGAGACGAGTGCGCGCGAACGCCTGGTTCACGACCGCAAGCGGCAGCCGCCGCTCCACCTCGGTGTCGGTGAAGAGACGCCCCTCGGCGAGGGGGACTCCGAAGACCCGCAGGTAATCGGCGCTCACTTGATGCACCTGGGCGCTGGCAGATGGTTGGCTGGCGCCGGCCACCTGGACTGCCGCAGTCAGATTCCCCAGCGGATGCATTCCGGTATTCACGCCGACGGCCTCGACGCCGGGAACTCTGGAGACCCGCGCGAGCAGATCCTGGAAAAACGCCACACGCCGCTCGGTGTCGGGGTAGCGCAGCTCGGGCAACGGCACGCGAAAGGTCAGCACGCGATCGGGAGGGACGCCGACATCGACCTGCTGCATCGCGAGGACGGTGCGAATCATCAGGCCCGCCGCGACGAGCAGCATCAACGACAGCGCGACCTCGGCGACCACGAGCGTCTGACGAAGGAACACCTGCATGCGGCCGCCCGTGACGCTGCGGCCGATCTCCCGGAGCGAGGAGGCGATGTCCTGCGACGTCGTGTGAAGCGCGGGGGCGAGTCCGAAAATGATGCTCGTTGCCGCTGACACGAAGAGCGTGAACAGGAGGACAGGCATGCTCAACGTGATCTCGGCCTCGTCTGGAATCGTATTTGGCGGCACGAGCGACAGGATCATCTGGAGTCCCCCGGCAGCCAGGGCGGTCCCGATGAGTCCGGCGGCGCACGCAATCAGCAAGCTCTCGATGAGGAGTTGGCGGATGATCCCGCCGCGGCCTGACCCGAGTGCCGCCCGCATCGTCATTTCCTTCCGGCGCACGACCGCTTTCGACAACAGCAGATTCGAGACGTTGGCGCAGGAGATCAGCAGCAGCAGTCCGACGGCGCCGAACATGATCCACAGGTTCTGCCGAATGCTGCTCGGGAACGTCTCTTCGAACGAGAGGAGACTCACGCGCCAGTTGTCGGGGAACTGCGATGGCTCGCGCCTTTTCAAGTCCGCGATAATCGGGCCGAGATCGGACGCGGCCGCGGCTTCACTGACGTGTGGCTTCAAGCGGCCGAGCAGGTGCACGTTGCGCACGCCTTCGACGACCTGGCCTCGGCGCAGGGCGATCGGAAGGTACACGTCGGCCCCTCGCCACATGAAGCGCTTCGGCATCACGCCGACCACGGTCCGTGTCTGGCCGTTCAGCCGGAGGTTGCGGCCGACAATCGCGTGGTCGCCGCCGAATTGACGTTGCCAGAATCGATACCCCAGAACGACGACCGGCGGGGCGCCCGCCGACACGTCCTCTGGACCATAGACTCGTCCGGCGAGCGGCGGCACGCCCATGACCTGGAACGTGTTCGGCGTCCCGTAGTTGCCTCGAAGCCGCTGTGGCTCCTCACCGTCGGTCCACAGGACGTCACTGATGGTCGAGGCAATGACGCCCTCGAAAATGCTCGCGCGCTCGGCGATCTCCAGGAACTGATCGGTGGAGTACCCGGTGCGCCCGCCAGGTTGACCTGGTGTCGACACCCTGACGCTCGTCAGGCTGTCGATGTCTCTGTACGGAAATGGATCGAGCACGACCGCGTGAACGACGCTGTAGATCGCGGTCGTCGCCATCATCCCCAGTGCCAGCGACAGCACCGCGGCTGCGGTCACAGGGATGTTTCTCGTCAGGTATCGAATCGCGAACTTGAGGTCGCGCCGCACCTGGTCACCTCCCGGTCGATCCTGTTTCGAGACAGCATACGCTGTCCGCAGTGCTGTTTCCACAGCGCCGCCGGGAAGTCCGCCGCAGTGGGGCCCGCTACTTGAGCAGTTTCAGGAACGCAATGGCGTCTCTCTGATCCTGTTCCGTCAGGACCAGCGGCGGAGTGCCGTCGATCGACGGATCCGTGACGAAGGCGAAGAACTGCGCGTAGTGCCGCATGAGATCCTCGAGCGTCTTCGCCGAGTTGTCGTGAAAGTACGGTGCGGTCCGGGCGACGCCTCGGAGCGTCGGGATCTTGAAGGCGTTGAGGCTCTGGAACCCGTCGAGGGCATCGCCGGTGATCAACGCCCGTCCCGGATCGGGGCTGGACACGGGGGTGCTGGTGCCATCCGCATTGCGGAAGACGAAGTCGATGACCGGATTGCCCGCCGCGTTGAGCTCCGAGACCAGGACCGTCTGGAAGCGGCCGCCACGGCCGAAGGGCGGCACCAGGATGAATTCGTTGGTTTCGTTCAGCATCGGGCCGCTGTGACAGATCGCACACATGCCCGGCTTGGCCTGCCCATCGAACGGGCGGTCCTCGAAAAAGATGCGGCCGCGCCGTTCCGACGCGGTGCGGCCGTCCGGCAGTGAAGGGGCCTCTCCGGTGCGCGCGAACTTGCGGAGCGCGCTCGAGCTGAAGAAGCGCGCCGTCTTCTGAAAGTCCGCGATCAGCTCCAGTTCGGCTGCCGTCGGAAGTTGGGTCGCGTTCGCATGATCGATGATCGCGCCGAGCGCCTGGGCGGCCAGGTTGGGCTGCCGCCCGTCGTACATGAGCACCGGATCGAGGGCCGGCGTGTTGAGCGTCGTCGGAATACCGCGGCGGACGACGACGGTCCGGGCGGCCGGATCGCCGGCGAGGCTCACGTTCGGCGCGAGCGGGATGCGCACGAGGATCGTGGCCTCCGTCAACATGCGATCGACGCCGTTTCCTTCGCCGTCGTCGCTCCCGTCCGCGCGAAATAGCGGGTCTTCCGGATCGCGCGCGAAGCGCTTCGTGGCGTCGGCGGGCGAAACGGTGCCGGTCTCGCGGCTGTGGCACGTGCGGCATGTCCGGCCGTTGCCACCAAAGGTCTCGCGCTCGAAGAGCTGACGCCCTGTCAGACGCCGCGACGGGTGCTCCCCGCCGGAGTCCGCTGACACGACCGGAATGACGGTGGTCGTTGACGCCCCGAAGGAGTAGCCGAGGACGATGAGCGAAGCGAGCGCAAGGGAAGGTCGTATCACGAGGTCCTCCTGACTGCGGACACGCTATCCGGCATGGAGGACGCAGTCGCAGGGGTACGGCAGGGTTTCGGCAGGATCTACAATGCGTCTCTGGTGGCGAGCTGGACCTTCGGAGAGTTCGTGCTCGATCTCGGAACGCGGGAGCTCGTTCGGGCAGGCCAGCCTGTCGCCCTGTCGCCGAAAGCGTTGCAGTTGCTCGGCATCCTCGTCGAACACCATCCCAACGCGCTCTCGAAAATCGAGCTGCAGCAGCACCTCTGGCCCGGCACCTTCGTCGTCGAGAAGAACCTGACCAACCTGATCGGCGAAATCCGCAGTGCGCTCGGGGACGACTCCGGGCAGGCCCGCTTCATCCGCACCGTGCATCGGTTCGGCTATGCCTTCCGCGAGCCGGCGACCGAGGCCAGCCGTAGTGGCGCCGGCGCCCGTCACAACCTTCCGATCCAGCTCACCAGTTTCATCGGCCGAGAGCGGGCGATCGCCGAGCTCGTGCGGCTGCTGCCATCGACGCGGCTGTTGACACTCACGGGCGCCGGTGGGTGCGGCAAGACCCGGCTCGCGCTCGAGGTTGCGCGGCAGGTGCTCGATGAATTTCCCGACGGCGTGTGGTTGGCCGACCTGGCGCCGCTCGCGGAGCCCGCGCTCGTCACGCAAACGGTCGCGGCCGTCCTCGACGTCAGGCAGGCCCCGAACCGGTCGTTGCTCGAGACGCTGTCGGATCAGTTGCGCAACCGCCGGATCCTCCTGGTTCTCGACAATTGCGAACACGTGATCTCGGCAAGTGCCGAACTTGCCGAGACGCTGCTCCGCCACGCGGCGGGCCTGACGATCCTCGCCACCAGCCGCGAGCCCCTCAGCGTGGCTGGCGAAACGACGTGGCGAGTGCCGTCGCTCACGCTGCCCGACCCGGGCCTCACGAGCCTCCCTGACGATCTCTCGCAGTACGAGGCCGTCCACCTGCTGGCCGACCGCGCGGCCGCCGTGGATTCCGGGTTCACGATCACGAAGGAGAACGCCGGCACGGTCGCCGAGGTGTGCCGGCGGCTCGACGGCATCCCGCTCGCCATCGAGCTGGCGGCGGCGCGCTTGAACGTCTTGTCGATCGAGCAGATCAACGCACGCCTCGACGATCGCTTGCGACTGCTCGCTCGTGCGCATCGGGCGCCGATCGGGCGCCAGCGAACGCTGGAGGCGACCGTCGATTGGAGCTACGACCTGCTCACGGACGCCGAACGCCACCTGCTGCGGCGGCTCTCGACGTTCGCCGGCGGATGGACGCTCGAAGCCGCCGAAGAGGTGTGTTCCGGCCACGGCATCGACCGCCGGGACGTGCTCGACGTCATGTCACGCCTCATCGACAAGTCGCTCGTCATGGTTGACGAGGAAGTCGAGGGGCGCCGCCGGTATCGCTACCTCGAGACCGTGCGTCAGTACGCGGCTGAACGGTTGAGACAGTCCGGCGAGGCAGACGTCGTGCGCGCGCGTCATTTCGAGTGCTTCCTTGAATTCGCTCGACGCGCCGAACCGGAGCTGATGAAGGCCGACCAGCTTCGCTGGCTCGAGCGCCTTCAACTGGAGCACGACAATTCTCGAGTGGCGCTGGAGTGGTGTCTGGCGTCCGATCGGCTCGGCGATCAGAGCCTGGAGCTTGCAGTGTCCCTCCAGTGGTTCTGGTTGAAGCGCACGTATCTTGCCGAGGGCCAGCACTGGCTCGAACGCGCACTCGCCAGAGCCACCGCACCGCCGCCGGCACGACGAGCGCAGGCGCTTCTGGCGCTGGGCAACGTGCTCTTCTTTCAAGGAGACTTCGGTCGCGCCAAGGATCACCTGGAAGAAAGCGCGGCACTGGCCGGCAGCGTTGGCGAGCCCGCCATCACGGCGGTCGCGCTGGGCATCCTTACTCTGACGGCGCTGGAAAGCGGCAACCTCGAGGGCGCCGGCCGGATGGCGGCTGACTCCGCTGCGGCCGCCCGCGCGGCGGGCGATCCCTGGCTCGAGTGTTTCTCCCTGTCGTTCTTCGCCTACGAGGCGCTGTTCGCAGGCGACATCGATCGCGCCGGGCAACTGCACGAGAAGGCGCTCGCGCTGCTGCGCGCGAAGGGCGAGCTCTGGGGAATCGGGATCGTCCTGTTCGACCTCTCGGTCCTGCGCGTCGTTCAGCAGCGTCACGCCGAGGCCAGAGCCTTGTGCAGCGAAGGGATCGCCCTCGGCCGGCAGTTCGGCGACCGGCGCGCAATCGCCTGGTGTCTCGGAGTGCTGGCCGGCGTGGAAGCGGCCGAAGGACGCCCCGCACGCGCCGCGCGGCTTCGCGGCGCGATGGACGGTCTCCTCGACAGCATCGGCGCGCCGGTTCAACCGAGCTACAACATGTTGATTGGCGACCGTTATTTCGGCGCGGTGCAGCGCGACCTGGGGACGGACGCCTACGAACAGGCGCTGGCCGCAGGTCGCGCGATGTCGTTGCCGCAGGCGATCGACTATGCAATGGAAGCCCAAGGTGCCGGCGCCACCGGAGAGGAAACGCGCGTAGCTCCGCCATCGTAAGGCGTAGTGAAACCACCCGTGCAAACCGCACTCCGGGCCCTTCTCGTCGTCGCGCTGGGCGCCACGCTCCTGCGCGCCCAGGCGCCAGCGCCGCCGCCTATGCCCGCCGGCACGAACGTGCTCCTCGGCCGCGTGCTCGAGGTGGGCACCGACGCGCCGGTCGGCGGTGCCATGGTGACGCTCATCGGCCACTTCGACGCGTCGGGCAAGCCGGCCGCGCTCAGTCCGATTGTCGGGCGCGACGTCCCGCCCACGCTGAACGTCATGACCACGGTGGACGGGCTACTTCGTTTTTCGCAACCTGCCCGCCGGGATCGCTTCACGGCCGCCACGCGTGCGCACGGCTACGTCGATCAGCGACTTTCCACCCACGGTGGTCGAGATCCGCGACGACCGCAAGCCGACGCAGCTGCAGCTCCGGGTCTGGAAGCACGCGACGATCGGTGGACGCGTCGTCGATGAGCGCGGCGAGCCGGTGACCGGGATCCCGGTCAGCGCGCTCACGCCGCGTGGCCTCGGGCGGCCGCGTGCTCCTGCGGCGCGTCGCCACCGGCCTGACCGACGATCGCGGCGTGTATCGCATCTCGCAGCTCGCGCCCGGCGACTACACGGCCGGCGTCCTCTCCACGACGACGACGTTGCCGTCGAGCGTCGCGGCCGCGTTGGATCCATCGGCCGCCAACCGCACCACGTTCAGCGCGATGCGCTCCGAGCTGATACAGAGCGGCTTCCTTCGGACCTATGGCTGTCCGGAATGCATCAGCAACAGCCACGAGGGACACGTTGTCGCCAGCTTCGTGCTGCAGCGCCCCGGCACACCGCTGCCACCGGCTCCTGACGGCAGGCCGCTCGGATTCGCCAACACCTTTTATCCCGGCACGTCGCGCGTGCAGGAAGCGACCGTGATCGCGCTCGGATCGGGCGAGTCGCGCACGGACCTCGACGTCACGCTGCGACTCACGCCCACCGTCACCGTCGCTGGCCTGCTCACCGGGCCCGACGGACCGATGCGACACGTGGCGCTGACGCTCTCGTCTCCCGGCACCGACCTCAACGATTTCGACGCCGCCGGCATCGCCACCGCCATCACGGACAGCGGTGGCGCATTTACCTTTCTCGCGGTCGCGCCCGGTGAGTACCTGCTGAACAGTTGGGTGAGGCGTGACTTCAACGAGATGACGGGCGAGGGCCGGGTACTCTGGGCGTCGCAATCGCTGGAGGTCGGTGACACCGGCATCGCGGGATTGGCGATGGCGATGCAGCCGGGCGTGCGGACTGAGCGGCAGCGTGGAATTCAGAAGCGCGTCTGGCGTCACGAACAAGCCATCGCCACGCCAGGTGATCAACCTGCGGCCGATTCGCGCGGAGAGCTGGCGGACGCTTCCGGCGGTCGTGCAGCCCGATGGCGCGTTCCGCTCCCCGGGCGATCCGCCCGGCCGCTACATTGTTAATGCGTCGGCACCACCAGGATGGTTCTGGCAGACGACGTCGATCGACGGCAAGCCGGTGCCGGACGAAATGATCGAGCTGGGATCGGCGGAGATCTCAGGTCTCGTCCTCACGTTCGGGCAGACGACGAATCGCGTGTCAGGGCGCGTGAGCGACGGAAACGGCGCCCCGGATCCGCAGGCCGCGGTGATCGTGTTTCCGGCAGATTCGACTGCGTGGCGGGACGGCATCTTCACGAGCCGTCGTGCGCGTAAGGTGCATTCGACGTCGACCGGTTCCTACGACATCGCCACGCTCGCGCCCGGAGACTACTACCTCGCCGCGGTCAGCACACGCGTCGCACTGAACTGGCAGGATCCGGCGTTCCTCGCACGCCTGATCGCCGGCGCCACCCGCGTCACGCTGGGTGCCGAGGACGAGAAGACTTTTCCGCTCCGCACGACCACGCTGGTGGGGCGCTGAGCCGTGAGACATCGAGCGATCGCGGCGATCGTCGTCATCCTCGCGTCGATCAGCATGGCCGTCGCCGCCTGGCAGGCGCGCGACACGGGCGTGCCAGCCGGCGCGACGCCGGCCGGATCCGCTGTGCTCACCGGAGTGGTCCTGACTGACACCACCGATCCCCAGCCGGTTCGACGCGCGACCGTCCGCCTCTCCGGCGAGACGATCGCCACGCCACGTCTGGTCGGCACGAATGACGAAGGGCGCTTCGTCTTCGATCGGCTGCCGGCGGGACGATTCACGGTGTCGGCAACGAAGGCGGGCTTCGTCCAGGCGTTTCACGGATCGACACGGCCGGGCCGCGGCCCCGGCGTGCCGGTGGCCGTCGCCGACGGTCAGACGGTCGACGTCGCGATCAAGTTGCTGCCCGGCGCCGCGATCACCGGCGTCATCACCGATGGACGCGGCACGCCGATGCCGGGCGTCACCGTGGCGGCGGTCGACACGCGCGCATCCGGCGCGACCACGCTGCCCGTCCGCGTCGTCACCGACGATCGCGGCATGTATCGCCTCTTCGGCCTCGCGCCCGGCGAGCACCTCGTGTCCGCGCTGCCGCAGCTCGTGCCGGCATCGGCCATGCGTGGCGGCCCGGCCAGCACCGCCGTGACTGCCGTCACGGAGGCGGACGTGCAATGGGCGAAGAACTTGGGCATCGCGCCGACTGCGGTCGGAACTGGAGCGGGCGGCGGCCCGGGTCAGCCAGGACGCCCGGTGACGTACGCGCCCGTCTTCTATCCCGGCACCACCGACGCGGCAGCGGCCGCCACGATCCGCGTCGCGAGCGGTGAAGAGCGCGCCGGCATCGACATGTCCTTGCAGATCGTCGCGCTCGCGCGTCTCGCGGGCACGATCGTCGACGAGAGCGGGACAGCCGGTGACGAGCGCGACCGTGTCACTCGTCCCGAAGCGTGGCGATCAGCCGTCGCCGGTCGACGCGCTGGTCGCGTCGGGCGCGATCGCCCTGCCGCGCGCCATCGTGTCTGCGTCCGGCTTCGCGTTCTCTGGCGTCGCGCCCGGACAGTACACGATGATCGCGCGCACGGGTTCCGGCCAGCGCGGCCTGGTGGCGGCAGAGGCGGCCTCGCCCACGCTCTGGAATGTCCTCGACCTCACCATCGACGGAAACGATCGCAGCGATCTCGCCCTGCGCCTGCTGCCCGGCGTCAAGGTGACGGGACGATACGCCTTCGAGCCGGGCGCCGCGCCTCCGTCCGATCCGGCGACGCTGAATCTGTCGCTCGTGGCGACCAACCCGCTGCCTGGTGTGGCAGGAACCTATCGTGCCGCGCTGCAGGCCGACGGCACGTTCCAGATTCCAAGCCTCGGGCCAGGCAGTTATGTTGTCCGCGCCGACGTGCCGGCCGGCGTTCCGTGGGTCGTGAAATCAGCGATGGTGAAAGACCGCGATCTCGCCGACCGGCCGCTGCCGGCAACGCCCGGCGACGGCGAGGTGTCCGATGTCGTCGTCAGGTTCACCAGTCGCGCGGCGGAGATTTCCGGCCGCCTGATGGACGCCTCGGGCCGGCCCGTCACCCGCTATTCGATCGTCGTGTTCACGCAGGATCGATCGCTCTGGCTGCCGAACGCCCGCCGCATTCGATTGGTGCAGCCGGCGACCGATGGATCGTTCGTGGTCGGCGGCCTGCCTGCCGGGCGACTACGCGATCGCAGCCGTCGAAGACGTGGCGGCGGCGGATCTCGCCGATTCCGCGTTCCTCTCGCAGCTCCTGGCGGCGGCCTACAAGACAAAGCTGGCAGAAGGCGAACAGAAGACGCAGGACTTGCGAGTCGGCGGGTAGAGGGCAGAAGTTCAGTCGCCGCGCTGAAGCGGATACGGACGGACGAAGTCGAACGCGAACACTCTGGCGATGCGCGACAAGTCGGTGACATTTCGAGAAATGAGGGTCGCGCCAATCTCGCGGCACGACCGTGCGATCAGGATGTCGAATACGAAACTTCGACGGACGTCGCGAAGAACGAGGCCCTCTTCTTCGACCAGCTCGGCAAGCGTGGTTCCCAACGTCTCCCAGGCGGCCGGCGACGGATTCAGCATTCGTCCGCGACGGAGATATGGTGACAGGACCTGGCGCTCCAGAGTACGCCGATCCCTGGCGCTTCCCGCGCCCGCCCGAAGCTCCGCTGCCACGACGGTACTCAGATAGAGTCCCGGCGCGGCCCAGGCGCAGAACTCGGCCAACGCGGCCACGTCCTCATTCGTGCGAGAGGCGTCAATAAAGCAGTTCGTGTCGAGGACGAACTTGCGCCGTGTCACGGCCAGGCGTCATTCGATGCGCGACAGCTTGAGACCAAGGAGCGCCCGCGTCCCGCGGACGAGCTCCCTCCGGAAGGTGACCAGATCGAGGGCCATTTCAACAGTTTCTCGCTCGCTCGACGCGCCGAGTGACGCCCTCGCCTCGTCGAGGAGGCGTGGATCGAGCCAGAATGCCTTTCGAACTTTTCCGACTCGCGGTGCGCGCGACCCGGCGGTTGTCAGACGAGATCGGGGGGATCGCCGGCCAATTGTCGATCCGCGGCGGGTTGATGCTGGCACAGGTCCTCCTCGTTCGTACGCCACTGTGTAGGATATCGTACGTACGCAAATCCACCGCATGACCGGCGGTTACGCGCCTTGCACCACCAGGAGGGCCTTGGCGGTGCGCGCGTGCAGGCTGACCACGCCGCGCGCCGCATGTCATGTCCGGTAGAGCGCCCGGCGCGGGCTCACACCACCTTCTGCTCGGACACATCAGCTCGGACCGCGTGTGATCGCTGCATCTCACGCAGCACGTCGAGGATGGCGGCCGCCGTTGCAAAGAGAACCGGGCCGAGGATGATGCCGAGTGCACCGAACGCCTGCAGCCCGCCGAGCATGGCGACGAACATGGCCAGCCCGCTCAACCGCACACGGCCGGCCACCAGTCGCGGCCTCAACAAGTTGTCCACGCTGCTCACGATCGCCGCTCCCCACACCGCCAGCACGATCGCCTTTGGCCAGGCGCCGGTCGCGAGCAAATACACGGTCCCGGGCACCCAGACGGCGGCCGTGCCGACGAACGGCACCATGCTCGCGAATACCGTCACCAGACCCCACAGGGCTGCGGCTGGAATACCGAGCAGCCAGAACATGCCTCCACAGAGGACTCCCTGGATAGTCGCGATCGTCACGACCCCGTGCATGCTGGCGTGCACGACGTCCCGGATCCGAAGGAGTAATGCTTCGCTCCGCGTTCGTTCGAAGGGAAGCAGATCGGGAATCGTCGCGACCAGCGTCTCGCCGTGACGAAGCAGGAGGAACGTGGCCACGGCAATCAAGGCAAACGACAGGATTGCGCCGCCGACGCCTGCCGCAGCGGACATCGTGTATTGCCCGGCGCCAGCGACCCACTCGCTGGCGTGCGCGCTCGCCCATGCCACGATCGCGTCGGGGTCCAGGCCGAGGCGCTGCGTGAGCGGCGCGAGCGCCGCCGTGACGCGCCGGCTGATGCCATCGGGATCGAGAAACGCTTGTCGCAGCGAATCCCCGAGTGCGAGCAGCTGGTTGACCGCGACGCCGCCGATGAAGACGAGCGGCACGAGAACGGCCAGCACCATCAGCGCGCTGGTGATGAACGCGCTCAGCGCAACACGGCCGTTCCGCCGTACCAGCCGCTGATGAAAGGGATAGCACGTAATCGCGAGCACCGTCGACCAGGCGACGACGCCAAAGAACGGGCGCAGGATCAGCAGACACAGGTAGACGACAACGCCGGCCGCCGCGAAAAACACCGACCACTTCATCACGAGCGGTGCGATCGTCAGTCGCTCCGGGCGTTGGTCAGAGACCGAGTACATGCGACCTCCTGCTCGCTACGAGGGATGAGGAGTCCCGGGGTGCACCGCGCCTTCGCCGCAGGCTCCGGCGGGCAAGCGCGTGCACCCCGGAGCCTCACGCCGACACCTGCTTGTGCAGCCGGCGGACATCGAATCCACCGAGCATCAGCATCACGCCCCAGACGAGCGCATAGCTGCCGATCAGCCACAACACCGCGAGCGCCCCTGCCGCCGGGTTCCGGATCAGCAGAATGCCGAACGCGACGCCGGCGATGCCGCCGAGCGCCAGCCACCACTCACCGGTGATGTCGTGGCGCAGCCGCACGGCGGCGATGACCTGCAGCACGCCCATGCCGATCGCCCACACGGCGATGTAGATCAGCAGCGCGACCGCGGTAATCGCCGGGTTGAACAGCGTCAGGACGCCCACCCCGATACCGAGCAGTCCCTGCAGCAGCAGGACCCACCAGTACGGCGTCAGGCGCATGTCCGGCAATCGACGCCACGACGGCGAAGATGCCGTCCACCAGGGCGATGGCGCCGAACACCAGGACCAGGGCGGCAATCGTCTCCTGCGGCCACACGAACGCGAAGACACCCAACGCGATCGCCATCACGCCGCGGATGACCAGCACCCACCAGTACCTCGACAACAGTGCCAACATAGAACCTCCTCTCGCCCGCAATCGGGCCTGTGTCTCGACAGTCATGCCACGGCGGTCGCGTGCGCCGCCTTGCGGCGATCCACTGCCTCCTGCAGCCGGCCGGTCCGGCGTTCATAGTCGCTGCGCACATCTGCCAGCCGACGTTCGAGCGCGGCTTTGGATTCCGCGGTCGCCGTCGCCTTCTGCGCCTCGAGCACCGCGATCTTCTGGTCGCCTTCGTCCTTCACCGATTGCAGCTTGCGCGCAAGCTCGTCTTCCTTCTCCTGAACCTTCCGCTTCGCGGCGTCGATCTTCGCCTGCAGCTTCTCGGCTCGTTTGCGCGCCTTTTCAGTCTGCGTGGCCTTCACCTCCGCCACCGTTTCGGACTCCAGGACCGGCCAGCTCCTTCTGCGCCGTCTCGATCTCCCGTTCCAGGTACGCATCCTCGATTTGCGTCTGCGTCCGCCGCACGAGCTTCCCGCCCAACCCCTCCATGCGTGTGTCGAGGGGTACTTGCCACTGCTCGTCGATCTCGGCGATCACCGCGGCTTTGCCCGGCTCGAGGCGGGCGCCGGCGTCCTCGACGAAGTCCCGGTCGACGCCCTCCTTGGTCAGATCAAACGCGGCGCCGATCAGCGTGCCGGCGCCGAGGCCGACGGCCGCACCGACGGGTCCACCCAGCAGGCCGATGAGGCCGCCGGTGAGCATTCCACCAAACGCCCCGACGGGTTCCGCGTCGGGCGCTCGCCGCACCGCGACCTTGCCGCCGGGTTCCTTCACCACGACGGCGTCGTTGTACAGCGTCAGGGTGCCGTCCCTGTGCATGTCGTGCAGGGCGCGATCGCCCTCGTATGCCTTCTGCTCCGTGTCGAATCCGACGAAGATCACTTTGTTCATGACGCTCTCTCCTTTTGCTCAACCGATCGGCGCTGCGGACTTCGCAGCCTCACCGTCCTGAGCCGCTACCTCGCATACTCGCAAGACGAATGCCTCGCCAGTCGCGGCGGGTTGACAGGGGATCTGCTTTGGAGTCAGTGCGTTGGCTCGCTGAAGGCCGGCGCCGGGCCGAGATGCGGTGACGAAATGAAGTCACGCGTTCTGTGTGCGTCGCGCTCCGCGTCGAGGGCGTGCGCGCTTCGACTCGAGCCTCGTCTTTGTTGCCGTGAGCGCCGCCCGCGTACCGTCCTCGACTTCACTCCGCACCCGACCTCGAATCACGCGGCCCGTGAATCCGCTCAAGCCGTCGGACCGGCTGCGGTTGACCGTCACCAGCCAGAATCCGGGTCCGCGCGCCGGATCGGGCAGCAGGACGCGAAGTTCGAGCGCGGTCCAGAAATAGTGGCTCGCGTACAGCATCTTCGACGCGACCACCGTCTGATCCGGACGGTCCTGAATCACCAGGTGACTGATCCGGACGGTCGGCCTCAGTCCGAACTGTGTTTCCTGCCAGTACAGGAAGTCGGTCGAATTCGCCAACGTCGCGTTCGGGTAGTCGAGCAGGTATCGCCTGAGCTCAGGCAGTTCAGCGGCGAGACGCGGCAGCCGATCGATCATCGAACGGAATTCGTTGGCGACGAAGGTGGGATGCTCCTGGTCGCGATGGACGCCCAACCTGGCGTTGCCGCCTTCGCGATAGCCGTTGACGTACTGGAGGGCCAACCGGCGGAAGAGCGCCGTGGCGTCCGCCTTGGCCGTGGGCTTGCGCCAGTCGACCTGGGCGCGGAGTGTCTGCACTCCGTCCGCGTCGAGCTTGAGCACACAATCGCCGATCTTGCAGTCTTTCAGATCCTCGAAATCCTGGTCTGAGATGGTCAACGCCGCGAAATCGTCTGCGCTCGGCGGATCGCTGATGCGCTTCGTGATGCGGAACGCGCCGCCGCGCTCGAACTGTTCGATGTTCTTCACCTGCTCGACATACCGCCTGGCGCGGCGCGTTCACCCACACCGCGCCGAGCACCGCGATCTCCTTGGAGGGATCGGCATCGAGCAACTTGACCAGCGGGTTGCCTGCCAGCAACGCCTCACGCTCCGACGGACTGGCATGCGCCTCCTCAGTCAGGAACGACGCGAGCGCTGGCGGCAACGAGGGCTGCGCGCCGGCCGCCCTCGAGGCCACGGACAACGGTACGAGTGACACCGCTGCGAGTGCGATCGCTGCTATGAATCTCGCTGGACATCTCATCGCCGTCCTCCTTCCGCCGCCGGTACACCCGGCTTCAAGCTGTCGATGACGTATCGATTCATGCATCCCGCCACGACGAACTCGACGTCGCTCGTCAGCCATTCGGTGGAGCAACCGTTCACCGTCCGGATCGATGAAGTCGACGTTCGACAGCACCAGCGTCACCTTCGCGGACGGCACGGCGTCCATGATGGAGCGCCAGTGCTGTTCGAGCACCGCCACCCATTCGCCGCCGAGTGTCCCATGCAGGTCGAGCCTGTAGCGGTCTCCCTGCCTCTCGGTAATCACCCGTAACATTGATGCGCTCTCGCCAGGCGACGACGTTCGCTGCGAACTGCGCGCGTCGTACGGTCGTTCCTGACCCTGGCGGCAAGATCGATACCCGCCGCGAATGCGACCGCAGCCGTATCTGCTTGTCCGTCAGGAGGTTGACGCCAGCCGTCGGCGTCGCCGAACGGGCGGCGGTGGCGAAATGAAGTCAGAGGTTGCCGGGACGTCACGCCGGCCTTGGCGCGGTCACCTCGCCGGCATCGGGAAACTTCGCCGTCGTGCGCGCCGGACCTTGGGCTACGATGCTGACCAGTACAAACTCCGACTGGTACAGGGCGGCAGTCCAGCGGTTGGCTCTGAGGTTATGTCATGCCTCTAACGCGTGTGATCGACCTGATCGGTCGTAACACTCAACTTGGCCAGTTCCTGCCGCCGCTGGCCGCCTCTCTTCGAACGGTCGCCAACTTCGACGTGCTTGGCGTGGTCGTTCCGCATGACGGTTGGAGAACCGCGCAGCTGAGCTCCGTGCGCCTTGGATCGCCTGACGGCGCGTCGACGGCGGCGGAGGTACAGTCGATGGCCGTTGCGCCGCTCGATCAAGCGCGCCTGGCTGCCCTCGTCGAAACGGGTTCCCCGGCGATGATCTTCGACCGCCTTGACGAGCGTGCCGAATACGCGGATGTGATCGCCGCGATGCGCGGCTTCGGCCAGCAGTCGGCCTGTCTGCTGCCGCTCGCAACAGCGCTGGGCCCGGTGGGGCTGATCGCATTCGCGTCGTCGCGCGAGGGGACGTACAGTCAGTGCGACACCAGTTTCTTGCGGCACATCGGCGCGCTGGTTGCCATGGCGATCGACAACGAACGCCATCAGCAGGAGGCGGTGGCGCGTGAGCGCCAGCTGCAAGCGGAGCGCGATCACTGGCGAGCGCTGCTCGAGGTGACCAATGCGGTCGTCACCCAACGTGACGTCGGCGCGCTGCGTGCGGCCATCGTGCCGAACGTCCGGCGGATCGTCCCGCACGATCACACGAACCTGTATCTCATTGACGAACAACGCCAGATCGGGCCGTTTCGTGATCGATCCGACCGCTCCGGCGTGGCCCGACGAGCTGGCGACGCAGATCCGGCTCGACGCGGAACCGTACACCTCGTGGCTCGCTCCCTTCGATCGCGCCGTAGACGTGGACGTCACGCACGCGGACCCGACCGGGTGGGAAGCGCTGCACGCGCACGTCGCGGCGTCGGGTGTGAAGCGGATCTGCAACGCGCCGCTGGCGACACCCCACCGTGTGCTTGGGATCCTCTCGCTCGGCCGCCTGACGCCGATGCCGTTCACGAGCGAAGAGTTGGGCTGGGTCGCGCAGATCGCCGAGCAGATCGCTCTCGCGCTCGAGAATGCGCTTGCGTTTCGCGAGATTGCCTCGCTCAAGGATCGCCTCGCGCGCGAGAACATCTATCTCGAAGAAGAGATCCGCGGCGCCCAGCATTTCGGAGAGATCGTCGGCGAAAGCCGCGCGCTGAAACGCATCCTGAGCCAGGTCGCCACGGTGGCCGCGACCGATGCCACCGTGTTGCTGCTCGGCGAGACGGGCACGGGCAAGGAGCTGATCGCGCGGGCGATTCACGCGGCGGGCGAGCGCCGGGGCCGGTCGCTCGTGACGGTGAACTGCGCCACCTCGCCCGCGGGACTCCTCGAGAGCGAGTGGTTCGGCCACGAGCGTGGGGCGTTCACCGGAGCCCTGTCGCAGAAGATCGGTCGTTTCGAGCTGGCCCACCAGGGCACCTTGTTCCTCGACGAGATCGGCGACGTGCCACTCGAGCTGCAGTCGAAGCTGCTGCGCGCGCTTCAGGAGCGCGAAATCGAGCGATTAGGAAGCACGCGCACCATTCGCGTCGACTTTCGGCTGATCGCCGCCACCAACCGCGATCTCGAAGAGATGGTCGCGAGGCGGGAATTCCGTGTCGGACCTGTACTACCGGCTGAAGGTGTTTCCACATCCGAATTCCGCCGCTGCGAGAACGTCGCGAGGACATTCCGCTGCTCGTCCGCTACTTCGCGCAGCGGTTCGCCAAGCGGCTGCGGCGGCCCATCGATTCGATCTCGCGCGAGAGCATGGAGATGCTCTGCCGCTGGTCGTGGCCCGGCAACGTCCGCGAGCTGCAGAACGTGATCGAGCGCGCCGTCATCCTGTCGCAGGGCACGATGCTGACGGTACCCCGTTCCGAGTTCGAATCGCCCTTGCCTTCGACGTCCTCGCCCGTGACGCTGGAGGACGCCGAACGCGACCACATCCTGCGCGCACTCGAGCAGACCGGCTGGGTCATTGGCGGCGCTGGCGGTGCGGCAGCGCGACTTGGCCTCAAGCGTACGTCACTCGTCTCGACGATGCGGCGCCTGGGCATCGTCCGGCCAAAGCCACACGCGGGCGCAAATCGCGACGCTCGCGCCCGCTGACGGGCGTCGTTCTCGCGGGCGACCCAGCCGCACGACCGGCGGAACAGGTGCGGCCGGCCGCCCGGCGATATGCGTGGGGCACGCTGCTGTCGAAGTACACGGAATCGCCGGCATCCAGGATGTATTCATCCGTTCCGACGTGCAGGCCGAGGGATCCATGCACGACAAGAATGAATTCCACGCCGGGATGCGCATGCGGGCGGAGCTTCTCCGTGGCGGCGGGCAGGAATTCCGCGAAATAGGAATTGAACCGCCGCTCGGTGGCGCGAAATCGAGCGACTCGAATCGGTACATCACCGCGCCAGGGCCTGGCCGCTCCGGCAACTGGACCCGCTCCTTCCTGCGGACGATGGCCACCAGTGGTTTGTCGCGCGCACCCGCAAAAAAGAACTCGAGCCCGACGCTGAAGACGAGCGCGATGCGCAGCAGCGTCGGCAGCGTGGGGAAGAGCCGGCCGCGCTCGAGCTTGGAGAGCAGTGCGGGTGACAGCCCGGTGTGCTTGCCGAGTTCCACGAGACCCATCTTCTTCTTGAGCCGCAGCGCGCGAAGCCGCTCGCCGATTCTGTAGTCGCCCAGTCCCTTCTTCAACGTCGCTGACAGCATCACCGCTCCTGAGTTTGATTCCTGCTCACAAATCGGGCGAGTTCTGTCCTGTCATGCACACGATCTTGGGTTGCGAGTCGATTTTACTTTAACGCAAGTGAATGTGCCCTACACTCAAATCCACGGCGCCTGGAAGTGCCGGCGCGACGGACGCGACGGCATGTGGCGCGATTGAGTGAAGGCGAGAGGGAAACAGACATGGTGAAGCAATTCGTAGCAGGCATCGCGGCGGCATCCATCCTGACGGTCGGCGCGGTGAAGATGAACGCAGGGTCGGGTCAGTCGAAAGACATCGTGGATACGGCGGTGGCGGCGGGATCGTTCAAGACCCTGGCGAAGGCGCTGGCGGCGGCGGATCTCGTCGGCACCCTGAAGGGTGCGGGACCGTTCACGGTGTTCGCGCCGACCGACGAGGCGTTCGCGAAGCTGCCGGCTGGCACGCTCGAAAGCCTGCTGAAACCGGAAAACAAGGCGCAGCTGCGCCGCATCCTCACGTATCACGTCGTCTCCGGCAAGGTGACGGCCGCGGATGTCGTGAAGCTGAAGTCGGCACAGGCCGTGAGCGGCGACGTCGTCTCCATCACCGTGATGGGCTCAGGCGTGATGGTCAACAGCTCAACGGTCGTCAAGACGGACATCGCGGCCAGCAACGGCGTGATTCACGTCATTGACACGGTACTGATTCCGTCCGACAGATAGTGAAGGCGCGGAGACGGACATGCGGATCGTGCTGTTCACGTCTCTGCTGGTGACGACGATGGCCCAGACGCCCGCGACCGTTCGCACCGCCCGCTATCCCAACAGGTTCCAGCGCGAGTGTGCCGGTGACGCGCGCGCGTCATACGCACGCCGCGCTGCCTGTGACGGGGACAGATCGCGTGCCTTTATTTCGGCACGGTCGCACCGGCTCACCCATCGCCATGAGTCCGCAACCGTTTGAACGAGAACGGGATACAGCCTCTCCTTCAGGTGCGCCCTCCAGGAACGAGACTTGCGCTCATTCAACGGCGAAGCCCGACGTTCTGGGCTGACCGTTGGCGCACCGCTAATGTGAGCGAGGAGAAGGAAAATGGAGACACCAACCACCCAACCGGAAACCGGGTCCACACTCCAGGCCTACGAGGACAAGATCGCCGCGCAGATTCATGCGGCGAACACCCGCATCGACGAGCTCGAGGCGAAAGCCAAGCCCAGGCGGGTCACAGGCAGAAATCACCGCCATCAATAGCTTGAAGGCCGCCAGGCAGAACATCGAACGGATGCTGGTCGACCTCAAGACGACGCGAGACGCGCAGGTCGCACGCGGCAAGGCCGACATCGATGCGGCGATCGTGGCATTCCAGGCGTCGCTCGAGGACTTCAGGCGCAAGTTCACGACACCGTCGGAGAAGAAGTGACTCCGAGCCGGCGATTTCACGCGCCGTAGCCGCATGACAGGAGGGCCCATGCCTGCTTCACGATTGCGTCAACCGCCGTCTGCGCGTCGCCCCGCGACCAACGCAGGACCGACTGGTGTGGACAATCAACCGTCTCGCAAGAGCCAGATCCCCAGCTGGCTCCCGTATGCCGCAGCCGCGCTGATGGGCGTCTGGTTGCTGCAGGCGTTGGTCGTCCCGCTTCTTCCTCGTGCGGCGGAGCTCCCGTACAGCGAGTTCAAGGTGAAGCTGGCGGAGGGCCAAATCACCGACGTCACTCTGGGGACACCCATCGAGGGCGTGATGAAGAACACCGACGGCCAGGCACCCGGGGGGGCGACAACCCGATTCGCGACCCTGCCGCCGCCTGACGGCGATCCGGACCTCATCAGAGAGCTCGGCGCCGCACACGTCACGTATCGCGCGAAGACGCCGCCCAGTCCGATTGCGACGTTCATGCTCAGCTGGGTGTTGCCACTCTTTGTCATGATCGCCCTTTGGTCACTCGTTGGTCGCGGTCTTGCGGCTCGCACCGGAGCGGGAGCTGGCATCTTCGGCGTCGGCAAGAGCAAGGCGACCGAGGTGAAACCCGAGCAAGTGGGCGTCACGTTCAAGGACGTGGGCGGCGCCGACGAGGCCATCGCCGAGCTGCGCGAGATCATCGAGTTCCTCAAGACGCCGCAGCGATTCGCGAAGCTGGGCGGGCGGATTCCGAAAGGCGTGCTCCTCGTCGGGCCGCCCGGCACAGGCAAGACGCTCATCGCGAAGGCGACCGCCGGCGAAGCCGGGGTCCGCTTCTTCGAAACGAGCGGCTCGGAGTTCGTCGAGATGTTCGTCGGCGTTGGCGCGGCCCGCGTGCGCGACCTGTTCGAACAGGCCCGCGCCGCCGCGCCGGCCATTGTCTTCATCGACGAGATCGACGCAATCGGCCAGAGCCGCGGCGGCGGCGCCCGTCTGATGACGAACGACGAGCGCGAGCAGACGCTGAATCAGCTCCTGGCAGAGATCGACGGCTTCAACACCGGCGCCGAGAACCCCGTCATCATCATGGCGGCCACGAATCGTCCGGAGATTCTGGACCCGGCGCTGCTGCGGGCAGGCCGGTTCGATCGCCAGGTCGTGCTCGGAAACCCCGATCTGGTCGGGCGGTTGCAGATCCTGAAGATTCACAGCCGCCGCGTCACGCTGGCACCGGACTTCGATCTGGAACGCGCGGCGCGCCTGACCCCCGGATTCAGCGGCGCCGATCTGGCGAACGTGATCAACGAGGCGGCGCTGCTTGCGGCGCGCCGTCAGGGCGCGGGCGTCACGTTCGCCGACTTCGAGGCGGCGATCGAGCGCGTCCTCGGCGGTCTCGAGCAGCGCAGCCGGGTGATGAATTCAAAGGAGCGCCAGACCGTCGCGTACCACGAATGCGGCCACGCCCTCGTCGCGAGCCTCGTGCCGACCGGCGATCCCGTCAGCAAGATCAGCATCATCCCGCGGAGCCGCGGCTCGCTCGGCTACACCATGCAGATGCCCAAGGAGGATCGGTACCTGCTCTCCATCGAAGAGCTCAAAGACCAGATCGCGGTGATGATGGGAGGCCGGGCTGCCGAACAGGTCATGCTCGGCACCATCAGCACCGGCGCGGTCGACGACATTCAGCGTGCGACGCAGCTCGCCAGGCGCATGGTCACGGAATTCGGCATGAGCGAGAAGCTGGGATCGGTCCGGTATGCGGGCCAACGCCTGCAGTACCTGGGAACCGCGGTCGCGGAGGGCAGCGATGCCAGTGCCGCGACGCACGAAACGATCGACGCCGAAGTGCGCCGCATTGTCGGCGAGCAGTTCGAACGGGCCGCGGCCTTCGTCGCGGCGCATCGTGACACGCTCAGCCAGCTATCGGCCGAGTTGCTGAAAGCCGAGAGCCTCGACGGCAGCGCAGTGCGTGCGGCGCTGTCGAGCGCAGGCCATGCCGTCGCGTCATGAACATCGACAGCGCCTCTCGCGCATAGCGCCCTCAATCGACGCCGCAGGCCTGCGGGCCGCCAGCGCTACTGCAGCTTTCGCCCGCGCATCCCCACTGGCAGCGCCAGCCCGACGCGATGGCGGGACATGGCGTACCGCGATCGAGGTTTGCGAGCATCAGGGCAGCCGCATCTGCGTACGGCACGATCATCTGCAGGAATCAGCGACGCGAAGACCGGCAGGAACGACGGGTCCGGCAGGGCCCGCGCGGCTGCGGGAACCTCAACGGGCAGGGCGTCGAGCGAGATGCGCAGCCGGTCCAACCCGAGCGCCGGCTCATCGACCATCGGGCCAGGACAGAGCAGTCGCCAGTCCAGGCGCGAGCGGCTCAATCGCTCGAAGTTGACCCGGTGCGGCCAGTAGGTGGACTTCACCTCGGGCAGATCGACGCCGCGACGCCCGGACGAGTCGATGTCGAGGAGCGCCACGCCCGCGAGCAGCCAGCAGACCGGCTGCTCCGCCGCGGGAAGGAGGTCCACGCAGGAGACGAGCCGGTCGATCAGGCCGACGAACCTTTCGCCATCGGCGACGTGTCCGGCGCAATTGATCAGCGCGTCCTGGCCGCTGACGAGATCGGGAGGCACGACGGCGCCGAGGTCGCCGGTGTGAACCGACAGTCGTTCCCGGACTTCAGGCGGCAGCTTGGACGGCGTCCGGACGAACACCGTGACCGTCGTGGCCGGCGGCGACCGCCTGGCGCAGCACGTGGCGACCGAGGGACCCGGTCGCGCCCAGGATCAAGAGGCGGGACATCAGTCCGTGCGTAATGCAACGGCGCGGCCACAGCTCGGCTTGTCTGTCTCAAGCCGATGACGGCAGCTCGTCAGCGCACGTGCGCGGTGTCCTGCTGACGGCCACAGGTCTCGTGCCTTGATTTCGCCACGACCCTGAGCACTTCATCGCCTTCCCTCCGCAGACCCGCTGGAACGCCTTTTGCGGATCAGCGGACCGTCATGAACCTGGCCTCCGTGCGTGAACGTCTCGAACGACGCAGCCGACGCCGGCGCAATACGCATCGGTTCCGGCAGATCGCCAGCGTCGCCGTTCGATACGGCCTCGCCGATCAACTTCGCAAGATGCCCGGCAAGCGCCTGCAACAATGGCTGCGCGGGTCGACAGGGCAGAGCATCGTGGATCTCAGCACGCCCGTCCGCATCCGGCTCGCGCTCAGCGAACTGGGCACCACGTTCATCAAGTTCGGTCAGATGCTGAGCACCCGGCCGGATCTGGTCGGGCAAGACGTGGCGGGCGAGTTGACGCACCTGCAAAGCCAGACGCCGCCCGATCCGTCAGGCGTGGCGGAGGCGACGATTCAGAAGGAGCTCGGAAGTCCGCCCGCGACCCTGTTCGCTTCGTTCGACCCGACGCCGTTTGCCTCAGCCTCGATCGCGCAGGTGCACTCCGCGCGTCTGCACAGCGGCGAGAACGTCGTCGTCAAGGTGCAGAAGGACGGCATCGAGAGTCGGGTCGAAGCCGACCTGAGCATGCTTGCCGATCTCGCGGCACTGGCCGAACGCCATGTCGACGACCTGAAGCCGTACCAGCCAGTCGCCGTCGTCCGTCAGTTCACGAAGATGATGCGCGCCGAGCTCGATTTCCTGCGCGAGTTGCACAACATCCAGCAGTTCCGTCAGAACTTCGCCGCGGACGACACCGTCCATTTTCCGGTTCCGTTTCCCGAGCTGTGCTCGCGACGCGTGCTGACCATGGAACGACTCGAGGGCGCGCTCCTCTCGCAGATCAAAACACTCCCCGGGCCGAACCCCGAGATGGACGAGTTCGCGCGGCGCGGCGCGAACATGTACCTGGAGATGATCTTCCGCGACGGCTTCTACCACGCGGACCCGCATCCCGGGAACCTCATGCTCCTGCCCGATGGCGTGGTGGGGGTGCTCGATTGCGGCATGGTCCAACGCCTGGATGACGATCTGCGCGACGGCATCGAGGACCTGCTCCTCGCAGCGGTGCATAGCGATCCGCAAGCCGTCACCGAGGCGGTCTGGGGCCTCTGCACAACGCCGCCCACCACTGAGCGCCAACGGTTGGAGTCTGACATTAAGGAGCTCGTCACCGAGTACACCGGGCAGACCATCGGCAGCGTCGATATCGGCGCGCTGGTCAGGAGCCTGACCGCCGTCATTTACGAGAACCACCTGTTCCTGCAGCCTGGCGCGATGCTGCTGTTGCGGATGCTGGGCGAGCTCGAAGGGACCGCGAAGCAGCTCAATCCATCGTTCGGCCTGTGGGAGCTGATTCAACCGCATGCGGAAAAGGCTGTCAGGCGCAGGTTCGCCCCCAGACGTGTCTGGCTGCAGGTGCAGCGCGGCGCGCGGGCATGGGAGCGTCTGCTGCGCGCGCTCCCGACCGACCTCAACGACATGCTGGCGAGCATGCGCGCCGGAACCCTGAGCGTGCACCTGGATCATCGACGTCTTGACCCTGTCGTCAATCGTCTGGTGCTGGGTCTGCTGACCTCGTCGCTCCTTCTTGGCTCATCGCTCCTCTGGAGCCTGCACGCCGAACCGGTCGTCGGAGGTGTGTCGCTGTTCGGCGCGATCGGCTATGCGGCGGCGTGCATCATGGGCCTGAGACTGTTCCGCCACATCAGGTATTCCGAACATCCCCCGGAAGACAGGTGACCGAGTGGAACCGAAGTTGCCTGTGACCGTGGCGTCACACTACTGGCGTTGTCCCGTCAACTGCCATCGGATGAGCGGCACCGGAATCACGCCGGCGCCAATGAATTCATCGAAGAACCGGCGCAGCGTGAACGCGTCCCCCAACTGGTGCGCACGATCCTTGATGAGCTCGTCGATCAGATACTTGCCGATGACGTAACTCGTGCCATACCCGGGCTGCCGGAGGTAGAGCTGCTGCTCGAAGTTCAGCAGATCCAGATCCGGACGCATCCAGCCGCGCGGCGTCCATTCCACCTGAAACGCCTTCGCCTGCTTGATGTCGAACTGATTCGCCTGGGCGTAGAGCGACGCCAACCCTCGAGCGCACCGCTGCGCCAGCATGATCCAGACGATCTCCCGGGCTCGCGGGTTGTCGTCGTAGTAACCCGCGTGCAGGATCAGCTCCTCCATCGCGGTCGCCATGCCCTCCGACCGGGCGCTCCAGATGTTGAACAGCGTGGCGCCGCGGCGAATCTGACTCGCATGCGGCGCGTGCTCCATCCAGGCGTGATCGAACCAGTGGAACCAGTGCGCGAACAGCGTCATCGGCTCGTAGTGGCTGGCGATGCCGAAGAAGTTGCGCCGCTCGATCGGCACGAAGCTCCCGAGATGGGCGCGCATCGCCGGGTCCAGATAATCCTGGACGGTCAGGACGTCCTTGTTCTTGAGGAAGGCGATGTATTTCGTGACGGCCGCACCGGCGCGCTGGCGGTACTCGTCGGCGTTGGCCGCGGGCGTGAGCTGTGGCAGGCCGCGGTTGCGCTGTTCCTCGAGCTTGAGCGACGAATGGGCGCGCGCCAGCTCACGCTTCAGCAGCGCCACTTCATCGTCCCAGGTGAGCGGGATGAGCTGGACGTTCTGCAGGCTCCACGTGTAGTGCTCCTTGCCGACGCCGGACGGCCCCGTCTTCGACGCGGCGTGCCGTTCGAGCCACTGCACGAACTCCACGGTGGCGGAGCGAGCCGCTTGAATCGCGCGCGTCACCTCGGGGCCTCCGGTCGGCAGGCTCTTCGCGAGCGCATCGAGGTCCGCCACCTGCTCGGCCATGGTCCCCGTGCCCGTGATCCAGAGATCGCGGGCATTGCCCACCAGATTCGCGCGCGCCTGGGCGAGGAGCGGTGGAATGCGTGCCGAGCTCGCGCGCGAGCCGGGCTTCGTCCGCCGCCGAGAGCGGAAACGTGTAGGTCCAGAGCTCGACGACGGCGTGATGAGTCGGGCCTTCGTGCGCCGGCGTGTCGCTCTGACCGGTCCAGATGGACTGGTAGAACGCGGGATCGCGCTCCCAGGGACGGCAGGACGCGGAGATCGAAGTCGAGTCCGTTCATTTCCGCCGCCACCAGGGCGATCAGCGAGATCGAGGAAGCGCTCGTCGATCTGCACGGCACGAGGCTCAAGGTGATGTACACCGAGCTCGACATCAACCTGCTGCCGCCGGGTGGTCGCAACGCCGACCCGGCCGTGGCGAATCCCTATGTCAAGGGACTGCCCGACGAGAAGCAGCAAGCGCTTGCCAGGCGCTACGCCGACATCTTCGCCGTGTTCCTCAGGCATCGCGACGCGCTGGCCGTCCGGCGTCGCCAGTCCGTCACCGCCCACTGCGATGACAGCCAGCCGCGCGACTCCATGCGATAGAGCGCAGGGTAGAGCGAGCCTTCTTCGACGGCCAGAATCTCGTTCGATAGCCGCTCGAGGCGCACCGCGATCGCGTACCCGTGCAGTGGGCCGTCGGCCAGCACTTTCAGCACGAGCATGTCGAGCGCCCCGTGCAGCTGATCGCTGTTCGTCCTGGTTTTCTTTGCCGCCATAGCTACTCCGATCGAAGCGAGGTCACCGGATCGACGTGCCCGGCGCGGCGGGCGGGAATCCAGACCGCGACGAGCGCCGCGAGCGCCAGGAGGCCGGCCGCCGTGGCGAACGTCGGTGCGTCTGTGGGTGTCGTCTGAAACAGGAACGTCGAAATCAGCCGCGTTGCCGCCCACGCTCCAGCGAGACCGGCCGCGATCCCGAGCGCGATCGGCCAGGCGGCGCTGCGCATCATTTCGCGCACGACATCAGCCGCGGTCGCGCCAAACGCCATGCGCACGCCGATCTCCTGCGTGCGCCTGGCCACGGCGTAGGCGGTCATCCCGGACACGCCGATCAATGTCAGCGCCAGACCGAGGGCGCCGAGGAGCGACAGCAGCACGGTCCGGCGTCGCGGCGTCAGAACGGTCGCGTCGAGCCAGTCCGTCCCTTCACGCACTCGTTCGACGATCGCCCGGGACCCCACGGCCTGCGCGGCCTGCCGAAGCCGTTCGTCGAGCGCGGCCGCGCTGGCGCCTGGGCGCACGACCACCACCATCGGTTCGGGGCGATCCGTGGGGGCCGGCCGGTACATCACGAACACCTCGACCGCGTCGCGTATCGGACTCGGCAGAGGCCCCTCGTTCCTGAGATCCGGGACGACGCCAATCACTTCCATCGGCTCGTTGGCGAATGTCAACACACGTCCGATCCCGCGACCCTCCGGAAACAACTGCTTGATAGCGCGCTGATTGATCACCGCCACGCGGCGCCCGCTGGTGAGATCGGATGGGTGTGGCAGCCGTCCTTCGAGCGAGGACAGCCCGAGCGCTTCGAAATACCCAGGCAGCATCCTCCGAATCGTGACGCTCTGCTTCCTGCCGGCGTCCGTGGTGACTGGCATGTACCAGGAACTTCCCATCAGCGGAAGGTGATCGACAGCGCCGACCGCTTCGACGTCCGGCCATTGCCGGATCGTATCGACCAGACGCGTGTAGTACGTTGCAAAGACAGATGACTGGAACTCGGCCGGCGACGCCTGCAGCGTCACGAACGATTCGGGCCGGAAGCCGAGATCGACGGACACCATCCGGTTGAAGCTCTTGATCATGAGGGCCGCGGCGGTAACGAGCACGAGCGCGAGCGTGATCTCGACGCCGATCAGCCAATGGCCACCCCGGCGGGGGAGCGCGGCGCCCGCGCGACGACTGCCACGCGCGAGCGCGCCCGAGACCTGCACGCGCGACAGCCGCAGCGCCGGCGCGAGCCCGAAGAGGACGCCGGTGACGATCGTGAGGATGACGCTGAAGCCCAGCACGCGCGGGTTCAGCGTGGCCGGGACATTTGTCGACACCGGAAGCGGAATGTTGGCAACGAGCGTGTCCAGCGTCCACCAGGCCAGCACCAACCCGACGGCCGTGCCGGCGCTTGAAAGCAGCAGGCTCTCGGTCAGCAACTGGCGCACCAGCCGTCCACGCCCCGCGCCGATGGACGCGCGGATCGCGAGCTCGTGCATGCGCGTGGCGCCACGCGCGAGCAGAAGGCCGGCCACGTTCACGCACGCGATGAGCAGGATGACACCGGCCGATCCCAGCAGAATCCTGGCGGTGGTCCAATACCCGTAGGTGGTTCTCTCCAGCAAGGTTTCGACGTAGACAAACGAGCCGGGTCCCGTCGTGTTGCCCTGTACCTCGACGCCCGACAGGATGCCGGTCAGTTCGCGGGATGCCTGATCCTGCGTGAGCCGCCGCCGCAGCCGCGCGTAACTGCTCACGCCGGTGCCCCGCCTCGCAGACATCGCGGACGGGGTCGTAAGCGGCAGCCACAGTGCCGTGTTGCGATAGAAGTCGCGCGAGAGGACACCGACGATCTCGTAGCTCTGGTTGTCGAGCCTGAGCTGCTGCCCGATCGCATCGTCCCGCCCGTCGAACCGGCGGTGCCAGTAGCCATAGCCGAGCACCACGACGCGCGGCGCACCCTCGCGCGTGTCGGCTTCCTGAATGCCGCGACCGCGATGCGGGACCACGCCGAAGATGCCGAGGTAGTGGCTGTCGATCTCGTACCCGCGCAGCCGCTCGGGCTCCGGGCCGTCAGCGATCATCGGGTCGGCCGTATCCCACCGCGCGATCTCCACAGGCGGGTTCGAGACGGCCCGAATCGTCTCGACATCGAGCGCGGAGAGCCCATAGCGGGACGGCGTCGGCCGATCCGGACGCGGGACGGCAACCGTGAGGTGCACGAGCTCCTCCGGCCGGGGGTACGGCAGCGGATGGAGAAGCGCGGCATCGATCACGCTCGTGATGGCAGTGGTGACACCGATGCCGAGCCCGAGCGTGAGTACCGCGAGCAGCGAGAATCCCGGCTGCCGGATGAGCAGTCGCGCGCCGTACTTGAAATCCTGGACGATGGTTTCCATCACGCCGCCTCCACGCACGTCGTAGCCGCTGTCCTGCCAGAGCGCCAGATTGCGAAACGCTGGCGCGCGCGCGCCATCGCCAGCGGCTCGGGCGTGCCCCCGCGCTCGTAGTCCTCCGCCCGCATTCGGACGTGAAACTCGAGCTCCTCCCGGATTTCGCCGGCGACCGCGTCCCGATGGACGAGACCATGCAGCCGTGCGCGCAGGCGCGCCCAGATCTGGAGGGGGTTCAAGGCTTAGGCATTCTAGGCTTAGAAAGACTAGGGATCAAGGGCGCGCTAGCAGTACCCATCGATCCATCGATTCATCGATCGAGTTTCGGAAAGGGTACGTGAAGCCTTTTTTGGGGAAGAACAAACGATCTGCCCCCAACCCCCTTCACTTCTTCAGGCTTCATGGTGAGCTCTTGGTGAGTCGGCCCCGCTCGAAGAGACGTCGTCTTTACGTCCCTTGTGCCACCAGGAGCGTCTTGGCGGTGCGCGCGTGGAGGCTGACCACGCCGCGCGCCGCATGCAGCAGCGTCGTCAGGACGACGACGCCCAACACGATGGAGACGACCCAGCCCCCTGGCGTGTCGAGCCAGGCGGGATTGAAGGTGATGTAGCCCTCGTTTTCCCACGGCACCCACCATCCAGCGCGTTGGGAGACCCCCACGACCGGCAGCAGGATGAAGCTCACGGCGAGCGAGAGCCCGGTGACCACGGTCACGAAATAGATGATGCCGAGCGGCAGCATCATCACCAGGTAGATGAGCGTCGTCCACGTCCGCGCGTCCCGCAGCATCTCCATGATTCGTGCGATGAGTCCCTCCGGCGCGCCTGGATGCAGCGGCCGGCGCGGCATGCGTTCGCCGCTCACGGCTTCGAGCAGGCGGCCCTCCGCCAGGGAAATCACCCGCGTGATGCCGATGAACCCCAGGAAGAACGGCAGTCCGATGATCAGAACGGCCAGCCCGACGGAGAGCGACAGACCGGTCACGGCGATGGTGAAGTAGACACAGCCGGTGACCAGGCTGAGGACCATGAAGAACAGTGAGATGTACGCGCGCGGATCCGAATAGACCGCGAAGAATCGACCGAGCGCGGTCGGCGGCTGAGCGGCCCTGGACGCCGGCGGCTGGAGCGCGGCGCTGACCTTCGTTTCCGTGGCGCGATATGCCGCCGCGACTTCGTCGGGCGCGCCGTACGTCCGGGCGATCTGTTCGAGCAGCTCCGCCTCGGACTTCCCGGGATTCGCTGCGGCTTCAGCGCGGAGATGTGCCTCCGCGTCGTACAGGGCGTCCTGAATCAACGCCGGGTCCGCACCGGCGAGCGCGGCGCGCAACGCGCGAAGGTAGTCGTCGATCGAACGCAATGACGACGGGGTCATGGTTGGTTGCCTCGCAGGAAGCGATCGACGAAGTCGCGTGTCTGATTCCAGATGCCGCTCCATTGCCCGAGCAGCGCGCGGCCTTCTTTCGTGATGCGGTAGTAGCGCCGCGGCGGTCCCGCGTCGGACGCCTCGATCCGGCTGCGCAGAAACCCGTCGGCGCCGAGCGCGCGGAGGACCGGGTACACGGTGCCTTCTTTGAACAACGCCTCGCCTTCGTTGGCACGTTGCAGGCGCTTGGCGATGTCGTAGCCGTACAGATCTTCGGAGGACGCGTCGAGGACCGCGAGCAACACCAACGCCACGAGACCGGCGTTGAGCTCCTTCTGGAATTTCCGGGCGTGACGATCGTCCACGTCCACGCCACTACTATTCACTTAACAGTACTAGCTGTCAACTAGTAGCTGCCGCGGCTCGACTAGGAGCCTCGTAGTGCCGCAAGTTTGATCTATCCTCCTCCATCGCGCTGCGGAGGCTCCCCGACTGACTGCCGCTTGGCAGGAAGCGGCCGGTAGTCCGCTGGCGTGCCTGGAGGAGGACGCTCGTGAGCGACCTGGTCGGGCGCGTCGTCTCGCACTACCGCGTGGTGGCGGCGCTGGGCGGTGGCGGGATGGGTGTGGTCTATGCCGCCGACGACCTCCGGCTCGGACGCCGTGTCGCGCTGAAGTTCCTGCCGCCAGAATTCTCACGCGACCCGCACGCCGTCGAGCGATTCGAGCGAGAGGCCCGCGCCGCGTCGGCGCTCAATCACCCGCACATCTGCACGATCCACGACTTTGGCGAAGAGGGCGGCCAGCACTTCATTGTCATGGAGCTGCTGGAGGGGAAAACGCTCAAACACCTGATTGGCGGGCAACCGCTGCCGATGGATCGCGTGCTGGACCTGGCCGTTCAGATCGCGGATGCGCTCGATGCGGCGCACGCGAAGGGGATCGTCCATCGCGACATCAAGCCCGCCAATATTTTCGTCACGGGGCGTGGGCACGCGAAGATCCTCGACTTCGGCCTGGCCAAGCTCAACGCGCCGGCTCACCCGGCGGCAGCGGACGAGGCGACGTTCGAACAGAATCTGACGAACCCAGGGACGACGCTGGGCACGGTGGCCTATATGTCGCCGGAACAGGTCCGTGGTGAGCCCCTGGATGCCCGCAGCGACCTGTTCTCGTTTGGTCTGGTGCTGTACGAGATGGCCACCGGCCGGCAGGCATTCACCGGCATCACGTCGGGCGTGATCTTCGACGCGATCTTGAACCGGACTCCGACGGCGGCGGTCCGGTTAAACCCCGACGTAGCCGACGACCTGGAGCGCGTGCTGCACAAGGCGCTGGACAAGGATCGCGCTCTTCGATATCAGAGCGCAGCCGATCTTGGCGCGGACCTCGAACGGCTGCGAAGGGGATCGAGTGTCCGCGAGGTCCGTACCGGCGCCGCCCCGGCCGTGCCGGCGACCGATGCGCCTTTCACGGACACGTCAGCGGCGAACGCGCGGTCACGACGCAGGCGATGGATCTGGGCCATCAGCGGCGCCGCGATTCTCTTGCTCGCCAGCGCCACCGCGGGAATCTTCTTCCGGAGCGGAGGGCCCGCGGTGACCGACCGGGACACGATCCTCGTCGCGGATTTCGTCAACACGACGGGTAACGACGTCTTTGATGGGACCCTTCGTCAGGCTCTCGTCATCCAGCTCGAGCAATCGCCGTTCCTGAGCCTCGTCTCGCGCCGACAGATGGAGGACACGCTGCGTGCCATGACCAGGTCGCCGGACGAACGCGTCGTCGAGGCGGTGGCGCGGGAGGCGTGCCAGCGGCTCGGCGCCAAGGTCACGATCGCAGGCAGCATCGCCCCGATCGGCACGCACTTCGCCATGGGGCTGGAAGCCGTCAACTGTCATTCCGGAGAATCCGTCGCGACCGAGTTGGCAGAGGCACCCGATCGCGAACAGGTCCTGAAGACCCTCGGCGCGACGGCGTCCCGGCTCCGGCGCAAACTCGGGGAATCGCTGGCGTCGATTCAGCGATTCGATGCGCCGATCACGCAGGCGACGACGTCATCGCTCGAGGCGCTCAAAGCCTTCAGTGTCGCCGAGGAAACGCGAGCCCGCGCGGGCGATCGCGCCGCCATGCCGTTTTATCTCCGGGCGATCGAGCTCGATCCCGACTTCGCGACGGCGTACGCGCGGCTCTCGACCATCTACGGCAATCTCAATCGCGGACCGGAGATGCTGAAGTACGCGAGCGAAGCGTACGCACGGCGAGACCGCGTGAGCGAACGTGAGCGGCTCTACATCGATGGCCGGGGCTGCTCCGTTCGCGTGCAGCCCGGCTGCTACGAGAACGTGCACGAGTTGTGGAAGCGCACGTACCCGCGTGACTGGAACCCAGTGTTGAATCTGTGCTTCTCGTACAACAGCACTGGCCAGTACGACAAGGCGCTGGAGAACTGCCTCGAAGCGATGCGTCTGGCTCCAGATCAAGTGCTGGCGTACACCAATCTGCACGCGTCCTACCTGAACCTGGGTCGCCCAGCCGAAGCCCGCCAGATTCTCGACCAGGCCGTTGCGCGCGGACTCGGAGGCGCCCCCCTCCACGTGCTGCGCTTCATGTTGGCGTTTGCGATGAATGACCTGCCGGCAATGGACGCCGAGCGTCGATGGGCGGCCGCTGACCCCGAAGGGAGCGCGCTCGTCGCTGCCGACGCTGACGTGGCGGCGTTTGGTGGAGAGCTCCGGCGGTCCCGCGAGCTGCGCGCGCGGGCCGTCGCGATGGCCGCTGAGCGACAGCCGGCGACTGTCGCGACGATCCGTGCCCGTGAGGCCCTCTGGGATGCGGCGTGCGGGTTCATCGAGCGTGCGCGAGCGGAGGTGTCCGGCGCGGGTGTGCCGTCGGAAGACCAGGGGCCGCTCGACCTTCGCATCGCCGCGCTGCTCACGCGAGATCGAGGGCTCGTCAATCAACTGTTCCCCCAGCAACCGGCCCCCCAACTCACGGTGCCCGCTCAAGGCGCAAATCCCTACGCATCTCCGACCGGGGTCGTCCGGGCTTTTCGAGACGCTGAGGGCGGCGACCGGTCCGTGGCCGATCGACTCCCCAAAACACCGGTGGTGGAGCTCCCGAACCGCACCAACTGGCGAAGCACCTACGTGCGGGGCCTGATCTTCTTGCGGGCGGGCCATGCCGCGGCTGCCGCCGCGGAGTTCCAGCGCATCATCGATCGGCCCTACATTGCGGCGTCCTCGCCGTTGCACGCGCTGGCCTACGTTCAACAGGCGCGCGCCCACACACTGGCCGGCGACACGGCAAATGCCACGAAAACCTACGAGAAGTTCTTTGCGATGTGGAAGGACGCCGATGCGGACGTCCCTATCCTCCTCGAGGCCAAGGCCGAGTACGCACGGCTTCGGAAGTAGACACGCGACTGAGTTCTTCCGGCAACGACCGTCATGCCCGGGATCTTCAGGAGTTTGTGGGCGTTGTCCCACGTGATCTTGCGAAACACTTCGCGGGTCGTCGAACGCTGGAGGACCGTCAGCGTTTCTCGCGCGACACACTTCCCCGCCAGCCGCGAGGCTGCTGGATTGTTCGCCTGGCTGACGCCCCCGCCGCGGCCGTCGGCGCAACTGCAATCGCTCCCGAAGAACAGCTTGTCCTGGTGACGGCGCAGGAAATCGCGGGTGAAGTCCGCATCGCGCGACAGCATGTTGTTGCCGGAGTTCGCGGCCAGATCGCCGAACAGATTCGGATAGTCGCCGAGGAGTCGATCGGTGATGCCGCCGCGGACGATGGGGCCGGCGGGATACGCCGCCTCGTTGCGGTAGTCGGCGCTGACGTTCGCCCAGAACGCGTCGGCGTGGCCGATGAACGTCGTCTTCGGGAACGCTTTCAGGACGGATTCGAACTTCGTGGCGAATCCCGAGCTCCACGTGCCCTCGTTCGGAAAGTGATCCACTTCCTGGAAATGAATCAGGATCGGCACGTTCAAATCGGCCGCCAGCGCATACGCGCGATGGAACTCGGGGCTGTCGGTGACGAGGTGCAGCTTCATCTCGCCGAATCCGCGGGCGCCGCTCTTGATCGCCTGGGTGAGCGCCTCGATGTTCTCCGGCCGCGAGATGTCCGCGCTCGCGAACCACGTGAACCGCCCGGGCGCCGCGGACTGCACGGCCCCGACTTGTTCGGCGGCCGTCGCGCGCGTGAGCAGGTTGGCCCTGGCGATGCCGGCGCCGTCGAGGTGCGCGAGGTTGTCGGCGGGACGACCACGCATGTGGTGGTGGAGATCCAAGACCGGCGAGCCCCATTCGTTCGGCTGCTGGCCGCGCGCAGACACGGACGGCAGCGCGACGGATGCCGCGACCACACCGAGGAACTTGCGACGGGTCAGCATCGGGACTCCTTCATGGCTTCGAGCGGCCTCAGGATACCGCAAGGCTGACGCCGCGCCAGCTGAGGCTTTTGATCGCCAGACCCCCAAACGCGCGATGATTCGCTGATGGCCACTCTCGATTCTCTCCGCGTCGTGCTTCTCGTGGCCGCGATCGTCGCGAGCGCCACGGCGCTGCCCGGCCAGCAGGCTCGCCACCCGGTCAGCGGTCGCGTCCTGGCGCCGACCATGGGCGTCGAGGGCGCGGCGTGGCTGGATCGCCCGGAGCGCGAAGCGGAAGAAGCGCCGTCGAAAGCCATCGCCGCGTTGAAGGTGCCGAACGGCGCGACGGTGGCCGATGTCGGCGCCGGGTCGGGGTACTACACCGTGCGGCTGGCCAAAGTCGTCGGGCCGGAAGGGCGCGTCGTCGCCACCGACCTGCAGCCCGGCATGCTGGACTTGATTCGCGCCAGGCTCGCGCGCGACAAGCTCACGAACGTCACGCTCGTGCAGGGGCGCGCCGACGATCCGCTGCTGCCGCCGGCCACGTTCGACCTGATCCTCATGGTCGACGTCTATCACGAGCTGGCGGCGCCCCAGGTGTTCGTCCGCAAGCTGAAGCCCGCGCTCAAGCCCAACGGCCGCCTTGTGCTCATCGAGTTCCGGCTCGAAGACCCGCGCGTGCCGATCCGCGAGGTGCACAAGATGAGCGTGAGCCAGGTGCGCCAGGAGCTCGGCGCCGACGGCTTCCGGATCGAACGCGTGATCGACGTGCTTCCCTGGCAGCACATCATCGTGCTGGTGCCGGCAGACTGACGCCCCGCGCCGGCTGCGAGGCCCTTGCAATAAGTAAGGAATTAGAATAAATGCAAGGAATGCCGGCCGCCACGCTGACGAGCAACTGGTGCTATACCATGGTGTAACCCATGGCTCTGAATCTCAAGAACGCCCACGTGGAGCGGCTGGCGGCGGAGGTGGCGAAGCTGACCGGTGAATCCAAGACCGAAGCGATTCGCCGGGCGCTCGAGGAACGCCATCGTCGCCTGAAGCGTCCGACGGTCGACGAGCGCCGCGCCAGATTCCTCCGCTTCCTCGAGTCGAAGGTCTGGCCGTCGATTCCCAGGAAAGCCCTCGGCCGCCGCCTGACGCGCAAGGAAGAGGACGCGATCCTCGGCTACGGTCCGGAAGGCGTCTGACGCCCATGACGCTGGACACCTCGGCGCTCATCGCCGTGCTCTTCTCGGAGCCCGGCTACCTCGACGTCGTCGACCGCATCCTCGAGGCGGACACCGTCCGCGTCGGCGCGCCCACGCTGGTCGAGACGAGCCTGGTGTTCGCCGGCCGGCGCGGCCGGCCAGCCGGCCGGGAGCTCGAGACGCTGGTCGAGGAGCTCGACATCACCGTCGTCCCGTTCGGTGAAGCCGAATGGCGTCGCGCCGCCGATGCCTTCGCACGATACGGCCGCGGCCGGCACAAGGCCTCGCTCAATTTCGGGGACTGCCTGGCGTACGCGACGGCGGCGTCGGCCAGAGACTCGCTGTTGTACGTGGGCGACGACTTCCGCCATACGGATCTGCCGTCCGCGCGTTGACGCGAGGCCACGGATCGTGAACGCTTGATGTCACGTGGCATCACGATCGGCTCCCGTCCGTCAGGTACGCATCCTCACGCCCGAAGTCACGGTCGATCGCCGGGCGGACGGCACCGTGTACGCGCGCTCTCCCTATCGGCTCGGAAGGTACCCGGACCGGCTCACCGACAGGCTCGACCACTGGGCAGACGCGGCGGGCTCTCGTCCGTTCCTGGCCGAACGACTGCCCTCAGGTAGCTGGCGCTCCATCACGTTTGCGGAGACGCGCGCCACCGTCCGCTCGATCGCGCAGGCGCTCCTCGCACGGCGGCTGTCGCCTGACCGGCCGATCGTGATCCTCTCCGGCAATGGGATCGATCATGCGCTGCTGGGACTCGCCGCGATGACGATCGGCCAGCCGTATGCCCCACTCGCGCCCGCGTATTCGCTCACCGCGCGCGAGCACGTGACGCTGCGGGCCATTTGGACGGCGCTCGATCCCGACCTGGTCTTCGTCGCCGATCCGCAGCCGTTCGCGGCCGCTTTACGCGCGGTGGCGGGCCCGCGGACGGAGATCGTCTCTGTGACGCCAGCGGCCGATGCGACGCCGCGCTGCACAGCGTTTGCCGAGCTGTGCTCGACGCCGGTGACCGCCGCCGTCGATGACGCGACACGGCGCGTCGGACCCGAGACGATTGCCAAGATCCTCTTCACGTCGGGATCCACCGGCGCTCCCAAGGGCGTCATCAACACCCAGCGGATGTTGTGCGCGAACCAGCAGATGATCTGCCAGACCCAGCCCTTCCTCAGCGACGAGCCGCCCGTGCTCTGCGACTGGCTGCCGTGGAATCACACCTTCGGCGGCAATCACAACTTCGGCATCGCGCTCTACAACGGCGGCACGCTCTACGTGGATCATGGCCGGCCCGTTCCAGGCGCGTTCGATGTCTCTCTCGCGAACCTCCGCGAGATTGCGACGACGGCGTACTTCAACGTGCCGCGCGGCTTCGAGTTGCTCCTCGCCGTTCTGCGCGGAGACGACGCGTTTCGCCGTCACTTCTTCAGCCGGTCGCGCATGCTGTTCACCGCCGCCGCGCCCCTGCGACAGCAGGTGGCCGATGAGATCGACGCGCTGGCCGTCGAAGCGTGCGGCGAACGCATTCCCTGGGTGACGGGGATGGGCGCGACGGAAAGTGCGCCGCTGGCGCTCTTCACCGGCGCCCAGACGACGTCGACCAACTGGATTGGGGTGCCGGTGCCCGGTGTCGAGCTCAAGGTCGCGCCGGTGGGAGACCGGCTCGAGCTCCGGCTCCGCGGCCCGAACATCACGCCGGGCTACTGGCGTGACGAGGCGTTGACCGCCGCGGCGTTCGACGCCGAGGGCTACTACTGCATGGGCGACGCGGTCGCGTTGATGGACGCGGCCGATCCCGCGCGCGGGTGGGTGCATCAGGGGCGGCTGGCCGACGACTTCAAGCTCTCGACGGGCACCTGGGTGCGAGTTGGTCCGCTGCGCGCCGCGTTCCTCGCCGCCGCCGCCGGCCTGGTCCACGACGTCGTCATCGCCGGCGAGGGACGGGCGCACGTCGCCGCCCTGCTGCTGCTCGACGTCACGGCGTGCCGGGCAGTCGCGAAGAACGGTGACGCCATGCTGTCGCTTGCGGATCTGGCGGCGGATGCCGCGGTCGAGGCGGCGCTCGTCGCGATCCTCCGCCGCTTCAGCGACGAACGTCCCGGCAGTTCGACGGCGCTCTCGACCGCCATCGTGCTCGTCGAGCCGCCGTCGATCGACGCGCAGGAAATCACCGACAAAGGCTCGATCAACCAGCGCGCCGTGCTGAAGAGGCGCGCCGCCCTCGTCGCTCAACTGTACGGCGAGCCGGGGGCCGCAAGGATCCTCGACGCCTCAATCTTTCCAGGCGAGCGGCAAAGTCGCGGAGAAAGGCCTCGCGCCACCGGTTGACGTGCTTCGCGCCGGGATGAATCCCCTCGGCGGCCGCCGGATCCGGATCGTCGATCCACCAGTTGGGGTGGCGTGACGACGGGCGGCGCGTGCGGGTGGCCGGAGGTGGGACTGCCGTGAACTGCCCCGACAGCCCGTCGAGTCCCGGAAAGTCGCTGCGTATCACGTAGGGCCAGACCCTGGCGTCGCGCGGCGAGAAGCGGAACCGCAGCAGGCGGCCGTCGTTCTCGCCCAGCGCGGGAATGCGATCGTCGAACAGCATCCGCGCGGAGTGGCCGCGAGTCATGCCGGAAGGCACGGGCAGCGCGAATTCGACCACGCCGAACGCCTCGGCCGTGTCGGCCGCGGTGGTCAGGCCGCTGAACACCGTCTTCCGGTCGTCCCACACGCGGACGAACTTGCCGCCCCATCCAGATTGCGACGGGTCGGCGGGCGTGCCATGGAGGAGATATCCGACCGATGGGCTGTCGCCCATCTTGATCGTTCCGCCGAGCAGCGTCGCGAAGAACTCGCCGAGGGCGCCGCGGCCGGCGACGTGCTGCGCCACAAAGGCAGTGTTGCCCCACTCGCCCGTCTGATTGCCGCCGGTGAACCAGCCGCGGTAGGTCGCGTTCGCCTCGATCATCCACAGCGCCGGAAACTGCCGCTCGAGGTAGTCGTACGCCTCGACGCTCCACATCTTGTTCGGACCGCCGATGAAATACACGCGCAGCCTGGGCAGGATATCCGGCGCGTCGTGGAGGGCCTGCGCGAGATCGTCGATGCCGCCCCACACCAGCACCCACACCGGTCGCGGGTCGCTGCGCCGCGCACTGCGGACAATCCAGTCCGATCCTTCGCTCGGCCGACTCACTCCGCCCGGCGGGGCCGATTCAATGGCGCCCTGCTTGGTGAGCGCTCGCAACGTGTCCGGCGGCGGATAGCGATCGGAATGCGTCTTCAGGTTCGGGTAATCCGTGGCGTACCGATCGAGGACCTGAAGCACATGCTCGCGACGGCCGGGGCCGTAGGGCGAGGAGATGATCCCTTCGACGTCGAACATGTCGGCGTAGAGAAGAAAGTGGACCATCGACTGAAAGTCGTCCGGATCGGTGCCGCCGATGTCGGTCGAAACGATCACCCGGGGCCGAGGTTCCTCGCCCGGCCTCACTTGCGGCACTTGCTCCAGGTCGGCAAGTGACAGCACGATGGACAACGACACCCAGGCGAGGCGCAGGATCATACGAGTTCACGCATCGTAGTCGAGCCAGTGACCCCCGGACCAACCGGGCAGCAGAGAGTGCTAGACTCTTCTCACACCATCCTGAACTCTGACGGGCGCGCGCCGCCGGCCTTCACCATGGTTACCCAGTGAAGGGCTATGCGTCATGTTGGTCAGCCCTGACGCATCCACAACTGTCTTGGAGGACCTGATGACGAACCTGACCCCCAATCCCGCACCGCCCGACCGTTCGACGTCGCCCGAGGACCGCCCGGCCGCGTCCGCGGCTGAGGCGAAGGAACACTCCGACGAGCGCTTCGACGCCCGCGAGCGGCGAGCCGCTCAGGAAGCGTCGATGATGAGAACCCGCTGGTTGACGATTGCCGGCGTGATCGGTCTCGGTACGGTGATCTGGCTCGTGTTCATGCGCTGATCTCAGGAGGGTGAGCGCGGACGACGGCGACGAGGGCGTGCGGCGGCGCCGACCAGCCGCTGCTTCCTTTCTCGCGGCCACTGCTTCAGCTCATGCTCTCGCTTGAGCGCGACCGACAGCGACGCGCACGGCTCGCTGTACACCAGCTTCACCGGTCGCCTGCCGCCGGTGTATTTTGCGCCCCGGCCGGCGTTGTGGGCCTTCAGCCTCGCCTTCGGATCCCGCGCATAGCCCGTATAGAGCGAGCCGTCGGAGCAGCGGACGATGTAGACGAAGTGCATCCGCAAGTTTACCGGTTTACGAGCCGGCTGATCGCATTACAGTGGAGCGATGAACCGCCTTCCCCTGGTCTTCACGATTCTCGCCGCCACCGCCGGGGTCCTGGCCGATCAAGGCATGTGGACCACGCACAACTTCCCACGCGAGGCGGTCAGGCAGAAATACAACGTCAACCTCGACGATGCGTGGCTGCAGAAACTGCAGCGATCGGTCGTCCGGCTCGAGACCGGCTGCACCGGGTCGTTCGTGTCGCCCGAGGGCCTGATCCTGACCAATCATCACTGCGCACAGTCGTGCCTCGCGGAGAACTCGACGGCCGCACGCGATCTGGTGGCCAATGGCTTCGTCTCGCCGGATCGCGCCGAGGAGATCAAGTGCCAGGGCGAGGCGATTTCCGTGCTGATGGACACGGAGGACGTGACGCCGGCCGTCACGAAGGCGACCGCGGCGGCCGCGGCGGCTGACGCCGCCCGCATCCGAAACGAGACATTGACGACGCTCGAGAGCCAGTGCGAGGAAGCGTCGAAGAAGACCGGCGCGCCACTCAAGTGCGAAAGCGTGTCGCTGTACCAGGGCGGCCAGTACTGGCTCTACAAATACAAGCGCTACGACGATGTCCGCCTGGCGTTTGCGCCGGAACACGCAGTGGCGGCCTTCGGCGGCGATCCGGACAACTTCCAGTTTCCGCGCTGGTGCCTCGACATGTCGCTCCTGCGCGCGTACGAGAACGGCAAGCCGGCCGCGACGCCGGCGCATCTCAAGTTCAACTGGGCAGGCGCGCGCGACAAGGAACCCGTGTTCGTGGCCGGCCATCCCGGCACGACGCAGCGACTGCTGACGGTGGCGCAGCTCAAGACCGAGCGCGATCTCGTGATTCCGTTCTGGCTGCTGCGCTTCAGCGAGCTGCGCGGCCGGTTGATCCAGTACTCGAAGTCGTCACCCGAAGCGGCGCGCACCGCCAAGGACTTCCTCGACACCATCGAAAACAGCATCAAGGTCCGTCGTCAGCAGCTTTTCGCGCTCCTCGACGATCGGCTGATGGAACAGAAAGCTGCTGACGAGCAGAAACTGCGCGCCTTCGTAAAAGGCGACGCGTCGCTCGCGAGCCGCGCCGGCGGCGCCTGGGACGACATCGCGAAGGCGCACGCCCGATGGCGCGACATCTATATTCCGTACGTCTGGCTCGAAGGCGGCGCCGGGTTCAACAGCGATCTGTTCGCCATCGCGCGCCAGCTCGTGCGCGCGGGCGACGAGCGCGCCAAACCGAACGCCGACCGGCTTCGCGAGTATACGGATGCGCGACTGGCCGCGCTGAAGCAGTCAATCGCCGCCGACGCGCCCGTCTATCCCGAGTTCGAGCAGGTGCGGCTGTCGTTCTCGCTCGAGCGCATGCGCGAGTGGCTCGGGCCGGATCATCCGATCGTGAAGGCGGCGCTCGGATCCGCCTCGCCGGATGAGAAGGCCAAGACGCTCGTCGGCGGCTCGAAGCTCGCCGACGCCAAGACGCGCGTGGCGCTCTTCGAGGGTGGCCAGAAAGCGGTGGCGGCCAGCACGGATCCGATGATCCAGGTCGCGCGCGCGATCGATGCCGAGGCGCGCGCGCTGCGGAAGACCTTCGAGACGGAAGTCGACGGCCCGGTGCAGCGCGCGCAGCAGCTCATCTCCGAGGCGCGATTCAAGGCGTTTGGCACCAACCTCTATCCCGACGCGACGTTCACGCTCCGCGTCACGTACGGCGCGGTCGAGGGCTGGATCGAGCGCGGCACGCCGGTCGATCCGTTCACCCGCCTCGCCCGGATGTACGAGCGGACAACCGGCCAGGCGCCGTTCGCGCTGCCCAAGCGCTGGCTCGACGCGAAAGCGAAGCTCGATCTGGCCGCCCGCGCCAACTTCACCGCCACGACCGACATCGTCGGCGGCAATTCCGGCAGCTCGATGGTGAACGCCGCCGGCGAGATCGTCGGCCTCGTGTTCGACGGCAACATCCACTCGATCTCAGGCTCGTACTGGTTCGACACGGACAAGAACCGGACGATCGCCGTGCATCCGGATTTCATCCGGATCGCGCTGTCGCAGATCTATCCGGCGAAGGCGCTCGCGGCGGAGCTCGCGATCAAGTAGCGGAAATAGACCGTTCGGCGTGCGTCTAGCCGACGCCGAAGAACGCTCGCAGCTCCCGCCCGCTCTTGCCGGTGTTGTACATCGGCGTGTTCGGCTCGAAGTCCTTGCCGCGCGCGAGCGGGCCGACGATGACCGGATCGAACCCGGCGTCTCGCGCCAGATCCGCTGCCGTGTCGAGCGCCGCCTCGTCGTCGCTCGCGAGCGGGATGCCGACGCGGTCGCTGTCGCGATGCGCTTCGGTCTCGAGCGTCTTGAAGTTCACCGTGTTGAAGGCTTTGACCCAGCGCGCGCCGGGAAACATCGCCGCGGCCCAGCCGGCCGAGCCTTGCGGATGGTCGCTCGCCTCGCGGGCCGCGGCGCCATCGCGTCGCTCGTAGGCGTTGGCGGTATCGAGAACGACCTTGCCATCAAGTTCCTGCCTGAGGTCGTGCGCCAGGTCGGGTATCGCTTTGAGCGGCACAGTCAGCATGACCACCTTGCCGAAAGCTGCGGCTTCGATCGGCGTCCCCGCCGAGGCACGGGCACCGATCCGTTGAACGAGCGGCTGCAGAGCCTCTGGGTGGCGCGAGGCGACGATCACGTCATGCCCCGCGTCGGCCCAGAGCCTGGCCAGGGTCGAGCCAATCATGCCGGCGCCGATGATGCCGATCTTCATAGAAAATGCGGGGGGACTTCGTCCCCGCCGCACCCCCCTGCGCGCTCGCTCGCGGGGCCCCACGATCCCCACTCCGCTCGCGCGGCTCGCTCGCTGCCGCTCGCTCGCGGAGCCGCGTGTCCATTCATGCCACGGTGCGAGCGTCGCTCATGACGACTCCATGGGCGTGATCCTCGTGTGGCGCATCGATGATGGCGTACTGCGCGTGTCCGAGGCTACTCCATCCGGCGGCGAACGCCCGCTCTGCATACTCCAAAGCACCCTGCGGCAGATCCGTGTAGACTCTCGCGTCGTGAATAGATGCCGCTGAGCGCGGGAACCCGGCTCGGACCTTACGAGGTCCTTCAACCGATCGGGGCCGGGGGGATGGGCGAGGTCTACAAGGCCCGCGACACCCGCCTCGGCCGCGACGTCGCCATCAAAGTCCTGCCCGCGCTTCTCGCCGCGGACCCGCAGTTCCGCGATCGCTTCGATCGGGAAGCCAGGAGCATCTCGCAGCTGACGCACCCGAACATCTGCACCCTGTATGACGTCGGGCGCCTTCGCGTCTTCGACGCTTCCGCCTCCGCTGAAGCTTCCGCCTCCGCTGCAGCTTCGGCGGACAAGTCGGCGGACCGCCGTAGCCTTGGCGAAGGCCGGTCGGCGAGCCAGGGTGCGCAAGAGGTCGAGTACCTCGTCATGGAGTACCTCGAGGGCGAGACGCTGGAGGCGCGGCTCGCGAAGGGCGCGCTGCCGCTTGCCGACGCCCTGCGGACCGCCATCGAGATCGCCAGCGCCCTCGACAAGGCGCACCGGCACGGCGTCGTCCATCGCGACCTGAAGCCGGGCAACGTGATGCTGACGAAGACCGGCTCCAAGCTCCTGGACTTCGGGTTGGCGAAGGTCGGCACCACGGGCAGCGTGGCGGCCGGCGCGCCGACCGCCCTGGCCACGTCCGCTGCCATCGGCGCAGGGTCCACCGCTCACGGTTCAGGGCACGATCCTCGGCACTTTCCAGTACATGGCGCCGGAGCAGGTCGAAGGCGCCGAAGCCGACGCGCGCGCGGACATCTTCGCGTTCGGCGCCGTGCTCTTCGAAATGGTCACGGGCCAGCGCGCCTTCTCCGGCAAGAGTCAGGCGAGCCTGCTCGCCGCCATCCTGGAACGCGAGCCGCCGCCGGTCTCGCAGCTCACGCCCGTGGCGCCGCCGGCGCTCGACTACGTCGTGCGCACGTGTCTCGCCAAGGATCCGGACGCGCGCTTCCAGACGGCACGCGACCTTCTCTCGCAACTGAAGTGGATCGCCGGCGAAGGACGGCCGCCGGCGACGACCACCGCCAGCACCGCCGGAAGCGTCGTCGCGCCGCCGCCATCGCCGGCCTCTCGAGCTCGCGGCACGCGACTGGCCTGGGGCGTCGCCGTCGTGGCCACGATGGCGTTCGTCGCGCTCGGTCTCTGGACCGCGCTCCGTCCTGCCGCCGCTCCCGCGCCGGTGCTCCGCGTCACGATCCCCGCGGAAGCCGGGCCGAACATCGGCTACCTCCAGAACGTGAATGGCAGCCTGGCGATCTCGCCCGACGGCTCGACGCTCGTCTTTAACGCGGGCCCGTCGGTCGGCAACGCCCTGCTCTACCAGCGCCGGCTGGGCGAGTTCAGCGCGACGCCGATCGCCGGCACGGAGATTCCGTACGCGCCGTTCTTCTCGCCCGATGGCGAGTGGGTGGCGTTTGCGGCCATGGGCCAGCTGAAGAAAGTGGCGATCCGCGGCGGCGCCTCGTTCTCGGTATGCCCGCTGCTGGCAACGCTCCGCGGCGGAAGCTGGGGCGAAGACGACTTCATCTACTTCTCGGCGTCCAGCGGTCCCGTGCAGCGCGTGTCGATCGCCGGCGGCACGCCGGAGCCGGCGACCACGCTGCGAGACGGCGAGCGGAATCATCGCTGGGTCCACGTGCTCCCCGGGGGCAAGGCCATTCTCTACACCACGTGGCTGGACACCGGCTTCGACAACGCGGCGATCTACGCGGAGTCCCTGATCACGCACGAGCGCGAGCTCGTCGTGCGAGGAGGCTCCAGCGGCCGGTATGTCGCGTCGGGTCACGTCGTCTATGCGCGGCCGGAGGGACTCATCGCCGTGCCGTTCGATGCACGAACGCTCAAGGTCACGGGACCGCCTCGTCCGGTGGTCGAGCGCGTCGCGGCGTTTACCGCCTCCGGGTATGGCCAGTTTGCCGTCAGCACGAACGGCGTGCTGGTCTACGAGCCGGGCGCGGGCGCCGCGGGTGACGCGTCGCTGGTGTGGGTGGACCGCAAGGGCGGCGAGACCCCGGTGCGGGCCGAGCGCGCGCGCTATCAGGCCGCGCGCCTCTCGCCCGACGGCAAGCTCGTCGCGCTGGAGATTGCGGATTCCAACGGCGCCGCGCAGATCTGGGTGTTCGACCCGGCTCGCGGCACGCTGGCCAAGCGCACCTTCGAGGGCACGAGCGCGTGGCCGGTGTGGACGCCCGACGGTGCGCGTGTGACGTACATGAGCGCGCGGTCCGACGGCACGTCCAATGTCTACTGGCGGCTCGCCGATGGCAGCGGCGTCGAAGAGCGCCTCACCACCGACAAGAACATCACCCAGTGGCCGATGTCCTGGTCGGGAGACGGCAAGGTGCTCACGATCGAGGAGCTCGGCGGTCGCGCGTCGTATCTCACGATGGACGGGAAACCGGCGCGCCACTCGATGCTCGAGTCCAACTGGAACAAGGACACGCCGCGTCTCTCCTGGGACGGCAAGTGGCTCGCGTACGCCTCGGCGGAAGCCGGTCAGCTCGAGATCACCGTGCAGCCGTTTCCGACGCTCGACGGCAAGCATCTGATCTCGAGCGGCGGCGGCACCTCGCCGCGGTGGAGCCGCGACGGACGACAACTGTTCTACTGGGCGCCGCCGGGCAAGATCATGGCCGTGTCGGTGACAACGACACCCACGTTCAGCTGGTCGAACCCGACGACGCTCTTCGAGGGACCGTTCTTGAGCGACTACGACGTCTCAGCCGACGGCACCCGGTTCCTGATGATCAAGGAGCCCGGGCAGAGTCGCGGCACGACGCACTTCAACGTCGTCGTCAACTGGCTTGGGGAATTGGCCGGGAGGAAATGAACCCTCGAATGTCTCTCTCACCCGGCGCCCGCGTCGGCGCCTACGAAATCAAAGACCTCATCGGCGAAGGCGGCATGGGCCAGGTCTATCGCGCCCGTGACACGAAGCTCAATCGCGACGTCGCGATCAAAGTTCTGCCGGAGCTGTTTGCGGCAGACGCCGACCGCCTGGCGCGCTTCACGCGCGAAGCCCAGACGCTCGCGGCCCTCAATCACCCGAACATCGCGGCGATCTACGGGATTGAAGACCCTTCGACAGGCTCAGGGCAGACGCACGCGCTCGTCATGGAGCTGGTCGGGGGCGACGACCTCGCCCTGCACGTCGCGCGCGGACCGATCCCGTTCGCCGACGCGCTGCCGATCGCGCGCCAGATGGCCGACGCCCTCGAGGCCGCTCACGCGCAGGGCATCGTCCATCGGGACCTGAAACCCGCCAACGTCAAGGTCCGGCCGGACGGCACGGTGAAGGTGCTGGACTTCGGCCTCGCCAAGGCGCTGCAACATGGCGCTTCACAACCCGAAGCGCCCTACGACCGGCCCGAGCGCCCTACGACCGGCCCGGAGCAGCCGACGAGGGAGCACTCGCGAACTCACCGACGTCTGACCGCGCGCGCGACGCAGATGGGCACGATCCTCGGCACCGCGGCCTACATGCCGCCCGAGCAGGCGAAGGGCCGCGCGGTGGATCGCCGCGCCGACGTCTGGGCGTTCGGCTGCGTGCTGTACGAAATGCTCACCGGCCGCCGCGCGTTCGAGGGCGAAGACATCACCGACACCCTCGCGGCGATCGTCCGCGGCGAGCCGGACTGGACGCGCCTCCCGGCGGGCCTGCCGCCGAATGTGCGCGTGCTGCTCGAGCGGTGCCTCATCAAGGATCGCGCCGATCGCCTCCCCGACATGTCCGTCGTTCGCTTCCTGTTGAGCGACACCGCGAAGACGCTGTCGGGCGGCCCTGCACCCGCGCCGGCGAGCGTGACCGTGCCAGCGGTCACGCGGCAGAGGATCGCGCCGCTCGTCATGCTGACAGCGGCCACGGCGGCGGTCGCGATCATCGCGACCGTCGGCCTCATGCACTGGCTGGGGCCGGACGCGTCAACCTCGACTGGCACGCCTGGCGCCCTGGCGCACGTCAGCCTCGCACTGCCCGAAGGCGACGAAATCGGCGAGGCATTCCTGCGGCCAATCGCGATCTCCGAAGACGGATCGCGCGTCGCGTATGTGAGGCTTCGGGACGGCAAGACGAAGATCTACGTCCGGACGTTGAGCGAGCCTGTGGCCAAAGCGCTCGACGGCACCGATGGCGGCTCGAGTCCGTTCTTCTCGCCCGACGGCCAGTGGGTGGGGTTTTTCGCCAACGCCAAACTCCGGAAGATCTCGGTGGCGGGCGCCGCGCTGCAGCCGCTGGCCGACGCGTCTGGGCCGCGTGGCGGCAGCTGGTCTGCCGATGGCTACATCTATTTCGCGCCCACGAACAGCGGCACGATCTGGCGCGTGCCCGAAGGCGGCGGCACCGCCACCGAGGTCACCCGCAAAGATCCCGCCGCCGGCGAGATCAACCATCGGTGGCCGCACGTCGTCGCCGGCACGAACACGCTCCTCTTCGGCGTCTGGACGGGCCCCGGAGACGACGAGCAGAGCGTCGCGGTACAGACGATCGGCGCGCCAGGGCATCGCGTGCTCGTGAGGGGCGCCAACGCGCCGCGATACGCCACGGGCCCGGGCGTCCTGATCTACTCGCAGTTGGGCGAGCTGTTCGCCGTCGCGTGGCGGCCGACCGACACCAGCCTCGGCCAGGCCGTGCCCGTCGCGATGGCGGAGCTGACGAGCGACTCGGGCGGCAACGAGGGCAGCGGCAACTACGCCCTGTCCACGCACGGCACGCTGGTCTATGTCCCCGGCGCGCGGGGCCGCGACGTCAAGCGGCTCGTGTGGATCGACCGCCAGGCAAGGTCGATCTCTCGGCGTGGCCCGAGCGCGTGTACGAGAACGTGACGATTTCCCCGGACGGCACGCGGGCGGTCGTCCAGATCAAGGAAGGCACGACCAACCTGTGGATGGCCGATCTCGCGCGCCACACGCTCACGCCCCTCGCGAACAGTCCCGGGAGCAGTCAGGCGCCGCTCTGGACCGCCGACGGCACGCGCGTCATCTACCGCGGCACGCGGAAGGGGTTCCGCAATCTCTACTGGCGGCCGGCCGACGGCTCCGGCGCCGAGGAACCGCTCACCTCGAAGCCCGATGTGGTGCAGACGCCGACGTCCGTGTCATCCGACGGCCGCTGGCTCCTCTTCAGCGAGAGCGCCGCGCAGGGCACCGGCATCTGGGCGATGCGCCTTGACGGCGACCGCACACCGCATCACCTCTTCAGCTCGCCTGCCGGTGAGCAGGACGGCCAGATCTCGCTCGACGGCAAGTGGATCGCCTTTCAGGCACCCGTCTCGTCCCGTCAGGAGATCTTCGTCGCGCCGTTTCCGGGCCCCGGTCCGAGGCGGCAAATCTCGAACGGCGGCGGCCTCGAGCCGCTGTGGTCCCGCGACGGCCGCGAGTTGTTCTTTCAGAGCGGCGATACGCTGATGGGCGTCAACGTCACGCTGGGCGCGGCGTTTTCCGCGAGCGCCCCGCGCGTCGTGCACGAGGGACGTTTTCTTCGATCCATCAACGGCAACACGCCTTTCACACAGAGCAAGGACGGCCAGCGCTTCCTGCGCATTCAACAGGTGGATCCGGAGCGCGTCATCACGCATCTGTCGCTCGTGATCAACTGGTTCGATGAAGTGAAGAGGCTGGTCCCGGGGAGCGCCAGGTAGACGGCGCCGGTGGCGGGCGGTCCGCGTCACGCAAGGCTATGCCGTATCAACTCGCCTTCGAGCACGACCCCGTCGAGCGCAACCATCAGGTGCCGGTCGGCCACCGAGACGGTCATGGCGGTGCGGCGGGCGAGCCGCTCGACGAACGACGCGATGAGCCTCCGGTCGAAGCTGAAGATCTCGATGTCACTCGCGCGATGAATCCGTTCACTCGACACCTGCCGCAGCCATTGCGTCGTGTCCTTGTGGGTGTAGACGACGACCCGATCCGCCGACTTGCTCGCGCGGTGGAGGCGTGATGCGTCTGGCGCGCCAATGTCCACCCAGACGCGGACCGCTCCCGTGAGGTCGCGCACCGACACGGCGGGCTCGTCGGGATCGGACAGGCCGTTCGAGAACACGATCCCGTCGGTGTACTCGAGGCAGTACGCGAGGAGCCGCGCGACGAGGTGCTCTTCGCTCTCCGACGGATGCCGGGCCATGCGCAGCGCGAGCGTTTCGTAGCGATGCCGGTCCGCGTCGGCCAGATCGACGTCGAAGTTGTAAATGGTTGCCGCGAGCGCCACGAGACGAGCCTATCCCATTACAAGAACGTGGTTCGCGGCGCGATCGGTGCGCCGAAACCGAGGCCGCAGGCCGCCCCGCACTTGGCAACGGGCTTGCCTATCAGTCTCCACATGGCCAGCGACGAATTTGATCGTGAGGAAATTGACCGCCTCGTCAAGGAGCTGGCGACTCCACTCAAGCCGCCAGCGCCAAAACCGGCTTTCGCGGCGCTCGCCGCCGAGCCGCCGCCGCCAGCGACGGCTGACGGCCTGCCGCCCGGCCGGCCATGGTCGACGGCTCGCCTGCTGATGCCGGCGGCCAGGATGGAGCGCAGGACCTCGTTCGCGTTTGTGTCCGCCATCAGCCTCCCGACACTGCCGAGGATCGCGCTCCTGGCACTGAAGGAGATGCAGTGGGACACCCTCTCGGTGCGGACGTTCGTCGGACTTGGCGTCCTGCTCAGCGCGGCGATGCCCTACTGGCCGTACGCGCTCGGGTGGTCGTGGGGGCTGCTGCTGTACGTGTCGGCCGTCGCGCTCGTCGTGGTCACCGGCATCTGGGGAGCGAAGCTCACCTGGGACGCACGCCTTCCGGCGGCCCACACGGTCGCGGTCTGCACCGTGTTCTGGGGCCTGGGACTCCTTGCCGTCGAAGCGGTGCCGCGCATCGCGTAGCCGGTTACTTCTCCTGATCGGCGCCACGTCACTCCCCTGTACCATACGGGCGATGTCGTTCGTACGACAGAGTCGGCGTCGCTTTCTGCGGACGCTCGCTAGGGCCGGCGGAGCCGCCGGCGCCGCTTCCCTGTTGGCCCAGGAACGTTCGTTTCGAGGGAGCCGGGCCGGCGAGACACGGGTCGTGGACGACATCACGCTGTGCTGGTGTCCTCCCGGCCGTTTCGTCATGGGAAGTCCGCCGTCAGAACATGGACGTCGTCCGGACGAAGCGCAGGTCCAGGTGTTCCTCACGCGCGGGTTCTGGACGGCGCAGCAGGAGGTCACCCAGCGACAGTGGCGACAAGTCGTCGGGAACTTCCCGGACCAACCCCCATCGGCCGCCTTCGGAGAAGGCGACAACTTTCCGGCCTATTGGATCAGCGCTGACGAGGCGGAAGCATTCTGCGCTGCACTGACTCGGCGCGGACGCCGTTCAGGCGCACTCCCGGAGGCCTGGGAGTTCAGGCTGCCGACCGAGGCGCAGTGGGAATATGCCTGCCGCGCCGGGACGACGAGCGCCACGCCGTTTGGCGACACCGTCGGTCTGCATCAGGCGAACTTCGCCGGCGACTTAGCTGACCGGGCGCTCCGAGCGAAAGGACGCGCCCGACCCGTGGGCAGCTATCCGCCGAATCCGTGGGGAATCCACGACATGCTCGGCAACGTATGGGAATGGTGCCGGGACTGGTACCACACGCAACTGCCAGGAGGCACGGATCCCGATTTGTACGACGTGCGGGGCGTGCAGAACCGCGACGGCACTTATTCGCGCGTCCGGCGCGGGAGCGCCTGGATCGAAGAGAGCTGGACGTGCCGCTCCGCCTGCCGCCTGCGCTACGAACCGCACCGTCGCTCCGACCACATCGGCTTTCGCGTCGTCGCCGCCGAGCGATGACGAACGGGCGTCGCGCTCGCTCCATCTCACGGCTGACGTTGTCCCTGCTGCAGTTTTCGATCGATCGCCCAGGCAATCAGGCTCATGCAGACGTTGAGCACGGTTCGATAGACCCACGTCATGGCCGCTCCGGTCGCCACGAACGATATCCACCACGAGCGCCGTCCCCAGCAGGACGGCGAGTAATCCCATGGCGGTCGTGACGAGGGTCGTCCCATTGGGCGACGCCGCGACGACCGCGGTCGCGACGATGGCCGCACCGGACGCCAGGCCGAGTCCCAGGCGACGGCCCGTTCGGCGAACCGTCTGTTCGAAATGATCCAGACCCCGGAACTGCACCTGCAGCCGGCCGCCGGGCATCGCGCGCGCCAGCGATTCGATCGATTCCAGGATCCGATTGACGCGGGCCTTGCCCTTCTGCAGGTTGTAGAAGATCTGCTGGGGATCGATGACCGCGCCGAGTTGCTGAAGCGCGTTGCGGACGCCGAACGAGCGCGCCACTTCGAGCGGATTCAGCGTGGGATCGAGCTCCCCCGCGGCGAGCTGCATCTGCGACATCGCCTTCGCCGCCAGCGCCAGCGCGGCGGGAATCCGGACATCGTGCCGGACGGCCACCTCGTTGATTTCCTGAAGCAGCGGACCCAGTTGAATGTCTTTGAGGGACGACGCCGCGAGACTTCTCCACGAGCGACGTCAGCTCGTTGCGAAACGGTCTCGACGGTCCTGAGTGTCAGCCGCGCCTTCCTCGGCGCCGAGCAGCAGCACGACGTCTGAGAGAAACCGCGCGTCCTTCTGAGCGAACGCGAGCATCAGCAGCAACATCAACTCGCGGACGTTCGGCTCGACCTCGCCGACCATCCCCAGGTCGAGGAAATAGATCTTGTCGTTCCACCAGCGCAGGTTCCCCGGGTGCGGGTCCGCATGGTAGAACCCGTCGACGAGCACCTGCTTGTAGTACGACTCGAGCAGCTGCCGCGCCGCCTCCTTTCGCGCCTCCCCAGCCGGCGCCTCGCTCAGGCGCACGCCGCCGACCGCCTGCATCACCAGCAGACGCGACGTGGAGTAGTCCTCGTACACCTTCGGAACCGCGAGACGCGTGTACGGCGCGAGCACCTCGGTCATTCGTTTCACGTTGGCCGCCTCGCGTCTGATAGTCGAGCTCGCGTCGCAACGAATCGGACAACTGACGAATGAAGAGCGGCACATCGATCACCGCGCCGCGATCCCGGGCGAGCGGCCAGCTTGGCGCGCCAGCCGCTCCAGCAACCCGAGATCGAGCGCGATGTCCTGCTCCGCCGTCGGCCGTTGAATCTTGACGACGACACGCTCGCCCGATTCCAGCGTGGCGTGATGCACCTGGCCGATCGTGCCGGCGGCGATCGGCTGCGGGATCGATGGACGCAAACACGTCCTCCCACGGCACGCCCAGCTCGCGCTCCATCGCCGCCACCACTTCCTGTTCGGTGAGCGGCGTGACTTTTTCCTGCAGCGTCGCGAGCTCCTCGATGATGCTCCGCCGGGAGCAGGTCGGGCCGGGTGGACAACACCTGGCCGAGCTTCGCGAACGTCGGCCCGAGCTCCTGAAGCGCGTCACGAATACGACGGGCTCGATCCCGCATCGCGCCGTCCGCGTCGGCGCGAAATCGACTCCGGAACTCTTTCACGCTCGTCTTGACGAGCACGCGCAGGATCTTGAGCGCGCGGCCCAGCAGTCGTCGTTCGAGCGGCGTCTCGCTGGTCCGGCTGGGTCGCGGCCGCGGGCGCCGCCAGGCCCGCCAGGTGTGCGGTGTTGACGATGATGACAACGCAACGGGCGTTGTGGGACACGCGATTGGGAATGTTCGCGAGCAGAAACTGCTTCCGCCCCGCCATCCCGACGTTCCCGACCACGACGGCGTCGACCTTCTCGTCGTCGATCGCGCGCAGGATGGCCTGCGCAGGATCGGTATCGACGACGACCTTGGCGCGGCCCCGCGAGCCTGCCACGTTCCTTCGCCAGAAGCTGGAGCGCGACATCCGCGCGGGCGGTGTTGGCCTCTGCCAGACCGTCTGTCAGCGGCGGCGTCCGCGGCGGGCGCGAGCACCTGCAGGACGATCAGCTCGGCCGAGTACCGGCTGGCCAGCTCCGCCGCCCAGCGCACGGCCAGATCGGCCGTCGCCGATCGGTCGGTCGCGACAAGAATGCGTCCGAGTGAGTGATGAACCTCGGGGCCGGTCTGCACGACGTCGGCCGTAAACATAACAGGTTCGCGAGCGGTGGCGTCGGGCTAGAGTTAGAACAACGCAGATGCGAAGCCGATCTGCCGAGAGCCTGCCATCCGCCAGTTCCGTGGCCGGTGCCGCCTCGCCGACGCGCGCGGTGGCCCTCGCGACGATCTCGTTCGCCGTCTCGTTCGTCGCGTGGGGTCTCGTCGGCGGGCTCGCGTCGGTCTTCACCGGCCTCTACCAGTTGACCGCGTCCCAGACCGCGCTGCTGGTGGCGGTGCCGGTGCTGCTGGGCTCGCTGGCGCGGCTGCCGATGGGCATGCTGACGGATCGCCTCGGCGGACGCCTCGTGTTCACGGCCCTCCTCGTCTTCTCCGCGCTGGCTGCCTTCGCCGTTCCGCTGACGAACAGCTACGCCTCGCTGCTCGTGGCGGCGTTCCTGATCGGCATGCCCGGGTCGTCCTTCGCTGTGGGCGCCGCCTTCGTTTCCAGATGGACACCGGCGGCCCGGCAGGGCACGGCCCTCGGCGTGTACGGCCTGGGGACGATGGGGCAATCGCTGGCGGTCTTCGTCGGCCCGGTGGTGGCGGCCCGCCTGGGCTGGGAGGTGGTGTTTCAGGGCACCGGGGCGCTGCTTTTGGCCTGGGCCGTGGCGTACGTCCTGCTGGCGCGAGATCCACCGCACCCGGGTCGGCCAGCCACGATCGCTGCGATGATCGCGATCCTGCGCCGGCAGCCCACCGCCTGGCTGCTCGGCGTCTTCTACTTTCTGACCTTCGGCGGCTTCGTGGCGTTCTCGATCTACCTGCCCACCCTGCTGCGGGCACAGTTCGGCCTGGCTCCGGCGGACGCCGGATTCCGCGCGGCGGGATTCGTCGTGATCGCGACACTGATGCGGCCTGTCGGCGGGTGGCTGTCGGACCGGATCGGCGGCGCCCAGGTCCTGTCGTGGGTCTTCGGCGGCGTCGCGCTCTTCTCGCTGCTCCTGACGTGGCCGTCGATGGTGCCGTTCACGGTCGGCGCGCTCGGGTGCGCGATGCTGATGGGACTGGGCAACGGCGCGGTGTTCAAACTGGTGCCGGAGCACTTCCCGAAAGACACCGGCACGGTGACCGGCCTCGTCGGCGCGCTCGGCGGGCTCGGAGGCTTCTTCCCGCCGCTGCTCCTCGGCGTCTTCGGCGATCGACTCGGCGTGATCTGGCCCGGGTTCCTGCTGCTGTCCGCGACCGCGCTGCTGCTGCGCGTGGCCAACCAGCGCGTCTTCCGTCCCGGCGACGTCGCGTGGACGGAGTCCCTGCCGGTGGCTGCGCGTCAGGCGCTCGAGCGGGTCAGGGCCGGCGCGTGGGCCGGCCTCGTCACGGCCACGCTGGCGGCGGCCATCGTCATCGGGTCGCGCAGGCTGCAGCACCTGGATGCGGCACTCGTCGGCTACACGTTCGCGACACTCTTTGCGGCGTTCGGAATCAGCTATCGCTATGCGATGTGGCTGCAGCGCCCGCCGACGCGGATGTACTGGCGTCGCGGCTGGCAGGCCTTCTTTTCACGGCGCGCGCTGAGCGGCAACACGCTCAGCCTCGGGCGCCGCGCGCTGCTGGAGTTTGCCGCCAACGCCTACATCTTCCGGCGTGGCCGGCTCCGCGGGCTCGCGCACTGGCTGATCATGTGGGGCTGCGTCCTTGCGGCCGCGATCACGTTCCCGCTGGTCTGGGGCTGGGTTCACTTCGAAACGGTTCCAGGCGACCTGCACATGTACCGCACGTTCGTGTTCGGCATCCCGATGCAGGACTTTCCCGTGGAGTCTGCGTTCGCCTTCGTCATCTTCCATGGACTGGTCTGGTCGTCGTTCCTGGTCATCGCGGGCGTGATGCTCGCCTTCCGGCGCCGGATGATCGACCATGGCGCCGTCGCCACGCAGCAGTTCGGTCAGGACATCCTTCCCCTGCTGCTCCTCTTCGCGATCAGCGTCACGGGATTGATGCTGACGGCCAGCTACACGTGGATGCGGGGCTACGCATACGAGTTCCTCGCGATTCTCCATGCCGCGACGGTGATCGTCACGCTCCTCTGGCTGCCGTTCGGCAAGCTGTTCCACGTCTTTCAGCGGCCGGCGCAACTCGGTGTCGGTTTCTACAAGGACGCGGGCGCGCGCGGGGAGCAGGCGGCGTGCCGGCGCTGCGGGCAGCCGTATGCCTCGCAGCTGATGGTGCGCGACCTCGCGTCCGTCGAGCAGGAGCTCGGATTTCAATACGAGTTGCCCGGCGGCGGGCACTACCAGGACGTCTGCCCCAGGTGCCGTCGCGCGCTCTTCGGTCTGGCGCAGGGAGCGTTGTGGCAGCAATACCTGAACTCGGCAAGCCACGTCACGAACGAGAGACGGGAGAGCGGTCGTGGCTGAAGTTCCGGCCGATCCCCTTCGCATCATCGAACAGTTCGGGCCGCACCTGTCCGCGATGACGGGCGTGCGGCTGTCGACCAGCGTCGAGCCCGATCGGCTCGTGAAGACGCATTGCTGCTTCTGCGGGCAGCAGTGCGGGATTCAGCTCAAGGTCCGCGACAACGAGGTGATTGGTTTCGAGCCGTGGGAGGATTTTCCGTTCAATCGCGGCATGCTCTGTCCCAAGGGCGTGAAACGCTACCTGCAGGGCTCGCATCCCGATCGGCTGACGTCGGCGGTGCGGCGGGACACGTCGTCGCGCTCCGGATTCAGCCCGCTGCCGTACACGGAGGCCATCAACCGTGTCGCCACCGAGATCGGTCGCATTCAACAGGCCCATGGCGCCGGCGCGATCGGCGTCCTCGGCGGCGCCAGCCTGACGACCGAGAAGACGTATCTCGTCGGCAAGTTCGCGCGCGTGTGCCTCAAGACGCCGTTCATCGACTACAACGGCCGGCTGTGCATGGTCAGCGCCGGGGCCGCGAACAAGAAGGCGTTCGGCATCGACCGCACGACGAACCCGTGGTCCGACATGGTCGGGACGGACGTGATCTGGGTGGCGGGGTCGAACGTGGCCGAGTGCTCGCCCATCACAACGAACTACATCTGGCAGGCGCGCGAGCAGGGCGCGAAGATCATCATCCAGGATCCGCGCATCACGCCGGCCGCTCGCACCTGCGATCTGTACCTGCCGGTGAAGCCGGGGCGTGATGCGGCCCTGTTCGCGGGCGTGCTGCAGGTGATGATCGAGCGGGACTGGCTCGATCACGCATTCATCGACGCGCATACGGTCGGCTTCGAACACGTCGCCGAGTACTGCCGCGAGTGGACGCTGCCGCGGACGGCGGAGGTGACCGGCGTGCCGCAGCGGGCGTTGATGCAGGCGGCCGAGTGGTGGGGCACGGCGAAGACGAGCTTCCTCTTCCACGCCCGCGGCATCGAGCACCACTCGAACGGTGTGCAGAACTCTCTGGGCACGATCAATCTCGTGCTCGCGTCAGGGCGGATCGGCAAGCCGAAGAGCGGCTACGGCACCATCGTCGGACAGGCCAACGGACAGGGCGGTCGCGAGCACGGGCAGAAGTGCGATCAGCTGCCCGGTTGGCGCGACATCAGCAACCCGGAGCATCGCCGGTACATCGCCGGCGTGTGGGGGATCGACGAGCAGGAGCTGCCGGGTCCCGGGGTCGACGCGTACGAGCTGTTCCGCAAGATCGATCGCGGTGAGATCAAGGGCCTGCTGTCGATCTGCTTCAACCCGAAAGTGTCGTTGCCGGACAACTCCTTCATCACACGCTGCCTCGACAAGCTGGAGTTCTATGCCGCCATCGACTTCTTCCTCAACGACACGGCCTGGCACGCCGACGTCGTGCTGCCCGGAAGCCTGCACGAGGAAGACGAAGGCACGGTGACGCAGGTCGAGGGGCGCATCATCAAGATCAACAAGGCGGTGGACTGCCCCGGCGACGCGCGTGAGGATTGGCGGATCATCCAGGACATCGCGCAGGCGCTCGGCCGGCCGCATGGTTTCACGTTCACCGAGCCGCGCGAGATCTTCGAGGAACTGCGCGTCGCCAGCAAAGGCGGCGTCGCGGACTACTCAGGCGTGACCTACGAGAAGATCACGCAGCAGCTCGGTGTGTTCTGGCCGTGTTACAGCGAGGATCCGAGAACCGGCGCGCCGATCGACGACCATCCCGGCACGCCGCGGCTCTTCGAGCACGGCAGCTACAACCCGATCGCCAGGGGCGCCGGCCCGTTCTACTTCCCCGACGGGCGCGCGCGGTTCAATGTCGCCGAGCATCGCCCACCAGTTGACGATGCGAGCGAGGAGTACCCGATTTACCTCACAACCGGCCGAGTGGTCAGCCAGTTCCTCTCCGGGACCCAGACGCGCCGCATCGGACCACTGGTGAAACAGTACGCGGAGCCTCGAATCGAGATGCACCCGCGGCTGGCGGCGAAGTTCGGCATCGCGGACGGTGATTGGACGACGGCCGAGACCAGGCGGGGCACCATCACACTCAAAGCGCAGGTGGTGACGACGATCCGGCCGGACACGATCTTCATCCCCTATCACTGGGCAGGCCGGAAGAGTGCGAATCAGCTCACCGTCGCCGCGCAGGATCCGATCAGCAAGATCCCGCAATACAAGGTGTGCGGGTGCCGTGTGCGCAAGGCGGATGGCCCGCCGGACTACGCAGCCGTACTCGAGCCGCAGCAATAACCGGGCAGGATCACCGATGGCCAAACCGGATTACCTCCACTTCTTCGTCGATCCGAACCGCTGTATCGGGTGTCAGGCGTGCCTGCAGGCGTGCACCGAGTGCGACACGCATCGCGGCGAGTCGATGATTCACCTCGAATACGTGAACCGGTCCGAGAGCGTCCAGACGGTACCGGTGGTCTGCATGCACTGCGATCAGCCCACGTGCGCGGAGGTCTGTCCGGCGGATGCCATCAAGCGCACCGGCGACGGCGTGGTGCAATCGGCGCGGAAGCCGCGCTGCATCGCCTGCGGGAACTGCGTCGTCGCCTGCCCGTTCGGCGTGCCCGAGCTCTACGAAGACCGCAAGATCATGATGAAGTGCGACATGTGCTACGACCGCACGAGTGTCGGCAAGAAGCCCATGTGTGCGACCGTGTGCCCGAGCCAGGCGCTCTTCTTCGGCACGCGTGAGCAGATCGAGCAGTTGCGTCCGCTGTCGACGCCGGTCAACACCTTCCAGTTCGGAAACCAGACGATCACGACGCAGGTACACGTGATGGTGCCGCGCAAGCTCGCGAGCGCGGCGCCACACGTCGATGTCACCGCGGCGATGGACGAGCAGCCGCGGAACCGGGCCGTGTCGTTGAAGGTGGTGAGCGCGCCTGCGGCCGTGCCTGACGCGGCGCCGGTCGAGAGCGATCCGTTTGCCGAGGTCGAGGTGTAGCGATGCCGGACATCCGTCCCGATCTGCGTCGCCCGATCGATCCCGCGATCAACTCGCCGGGGCGTGAAGGCCTCACCGGTACGGCGCCCGCCAGCCTCTATGCGCACGGGCTCGAGCGCGAGCAGATCACGATCGCACCGAACCTCGCGCCCGCCGACGCCCAGCCCGCGTGGCGGCAGGACTTCCCGATCGACTGGCCGCAGGATCTCTACGTCGAGCGCCGGGACTTCATGAAGTTCCTCGTCCTGACCAGCGCCGCGTTCACGCTCGGCCAGGTGTGGATTGGTCTTCAGAACTGGTACCGGAAGAGCATCGGCCAGCCGGCGATGCGGCGGATCGCGGCCGTCGACGATCTCGCCGTCGGCGCAGCGGTCGTCTTCACCTACCCTGACGAACACGAACCCTGTCTACTGGTGCGGCTGACCAGGAGCGACTTCGTCGCCTTCAGCCAGAAGTGCACGCACCTGTCCTGCGCGGTGATTCCCCGGCCGGCCGAAGGCAGCTTCTACTGTCCCTGTCACGAAGGACGATTCGACCTGCGGACGGGTGCGCCCACAGCCGGCCCGCCGCGCCGGCCGCTGACCCGAATCGTGCTCGACATCAGGGGACGAGACATCTACGCCGTCGGCGTCGAGGAGCGGACGATATGAACACCTCAGTCAAGCGGCCGTTCAGCCGCGACCAGCGGATGACCATCGTCTACGGGATGCTGGTGTTCGTGCTGATTGTCGTGATCCTGCAGCTCTGGCTCCTGACCGCGACCATGAACGCGTGGCTCGGTGGGGACGACACGGTCGTGTGGCCGGCGGCGGCGGTCAGCGCCTTCGGCCTGGCGTTGAACGTCGGACTCCTGGTGTTCCTGCGCAGGATCGAACGTACGCGCAGGATCGGGGAGTAGCAGGAGAACCGTCGACTGCGAATTGACGTCCAAGACTGAGATGCGCACCATGACGTCATCGCCACAGGCCTCCGCTTCAACGTCCTCCGGCTTCTGGACCGGCGCCCTCACGGACTTCCGTCATGCCTTCCGTCTCCTGTGGAAGTCCAAGCGCATCACCGCAACCACGCTCGTCACGCTGGCGCTTTGCATCGGAGCGACGACGGCGATCTTCTCCTCGGTGTATTCGCTGATGTTGAAGCCGCTGCCGTATCAGGAGCCGGAGCGGATCGTGGAGTTGTACACGTCCGCGGTGAAGGCCGGCCTGAACCACATGGCGGCCAACGTCCCGTTCTACCTCGACTACTCGCAGAACGGGACCTCCTACGAGAGCATCGGGCTCTGGACGTTCTTTTACGGCCTGGTGGGAGACAAGAATGCCGTTGTCCGTCTCCCCGGCGCACGGGCGACCGCCGAGATTTTCAGCATCCTGCGGATACAGCCCGTGCTCGGCAGCTTCTTCACCAAGGAGCAGAACAAGCCGGGCGCCGACAAGGTCATCGTCCTCACGCAATCCTACTGGCAGACGCAGTATCAGGAGAGTCCTGAGGTCATCGGCCAGGAGGTGCGGATCGACGATGAAGCCTACAAGATCATCGGCGTGGCGCCGCGGGTGCTGGAAGCGTTTGATGCACGCATGAAGTTCGTCCTGCCGTTGAGCTGGCCCCAGGGCGCAGAGAATCCGCAGGGCCGCTACGGCGTGGGCACTCAGTTGTTCGGCCGCCTCAAGCCCGGCGTCACGGCCAGCCAGGCGGACGCCGAGGCGAAGCTCCTGGAGAAGCGTTACGTCGACGCGGGGCCTCCAACGTTGAAGCAATTCGTGGAGCGCTCCGGCATGACGATGAACGTCGGCGGCGTGCAGGAGCAGCGCGTCCAGCCGGTGCGGCCGACGCTGCTGATGCTGCAGGGCGGCGTCGCGTTCGTGCTGCTCATCGGCTGTTTCAACGTGGCGAATCTCCTGCTCGTGCGTTCCAACGCCCGCCAGTCGGAGCTGGCCATTCGCTCCGCGCTCGGGGCCGGACGCGCGACGATTGCCCGTCAGCTCCTGCTGGAAAGCCTGTTGCTGACTTCTTTAGGCGCGGTGCTGGGGCTGGGCGTGGCCTGGGCGGCGCTGCGAATCACGAATTTCTACCTGGCGAAGATGCTGCCCCAGTCGCTGCCTGCGTCGCTCGACTGGCGCGTGCTCGGATTCGCCGTCGCGCTCAGCGTCGTGGTCGGCCTCCTCATCGGCCTGATCTCGGTGTTTCACATCCTGCGCACGAATCTGTCGGCGGTGATCCAGAGCAGTTCGCGGGGTGCGTCGTCGGGCCGTGGCGTCCGCGCGCTGAGCAGCGTCCTCGTCGTGGCCCAGGTCGCTGTGGCGTTGATGCTGCTGACCGGCGCCGGGCTGCTCATCCACAGCTTCGCCAAGGCCTTGCGCGTGGAGACCGGACTCGATGCGACGAGGGTGGTCACGGCGCGCCTTGCGTTGACGCGGGAACATCGTGCCAGCGACGAGGCCGCCAACAAGATTCGCGAACGCCTGTTCCAGGCGATGCGAGAGATTCCGGGCGTGACATCCGTGGCGCTGTCGTTTTCCACACCCTTCCAGGGGGGACTGCCGATCAACGCGTTCACCCTGGAGAACGACACGCTGCCGCCGGGTGCGCCGCAGCCGGGCGCCTACCGGGTCATCGTGACGCCGGGGTATCTCGAAACGCTGGGGCTGAAGTTGGTGGAAGGTCGCTTCTATGAGGAAGCGGATCTGGTGCCTGGCCGGCAGCTGTTCGTCGTCGACCAGAGCTTCGCGCGGAAGTTCTTCCCGAATGGCTCTGCCGTTGGCGGAAGGTTCATCTTTGGCGGTCCGCCGAAAAACCCGGAAGACTGGCCCGTGATCGTCGGCGTCGTGAAAGACGTGCCGCACAACGGCGTCGAGGAGAAGAGCGGCAATCCTTTCATCTATCAACTCTTTCGGGGGGGACGACCGGCCGGGTTGACGCTGTTCATGCGGACAGCACGGCCTGCGGCGGACGTGGTGGCGGCCCTGCGCAACAGCGTGCGCGCCATCGATCCCGCGCTTCCACTCTTTGACACCGGCGGCCTGGCGGACGCGGTGGGTTCGTCCTTCGACAACCGCCGTGCGGTGATGCTGCTGCTCTCCGCGTTTGCGGTTCTGGCCCTGTTCCTGTCGGCCCTCGGCATCTATGGCGTGCTCGCGTACGACGTCTCACAGCGGACGCGTGAGATTGGCGTGCGCAGCGCCATCGGTGCGTCGCGGGGGCAGATTTCCAGTCTGATCCTGCGCCAGGGATTGTGGAAAGGGGGCATCGGCGTCGTCCTGGGTCTGGTTGGCGCCGTGCTGCTCAGCCGATCCATGGCGACCCTGCTCTTCGACGTTCAGCCGACCGATCCCGCTGTGTATGCGGCGGTGTCGCTCGTGCTGATCGGCGTGGCGCTCCTCGCCAGCTATCTCCCGGCCCGCCGCGCGTCCCGGATCGATCCGCTCATTGCGTTGCGCGATGAGTGACCCGCCTTCGCGGCTCCGCTGCTTCGGCGCGGCGGGCTCCGCCTTCGCGGCTGCGCCGCTTCGGCGCGGCAGGCTGTACAATCACTATGCCGTTGCCAGCGGCCGCATGAGGACATCACCATGCGTCTTCCCCCGGTCCGCTCGCTCGCGATGGTGGCCGTCATCGCTCTGTCAACCCAGGCTCGGCCCGTCGTCGTTGCCGCGCAGCAGCGTCCTGTGCGGATTCCGCAAGGCTTAGCCGTCATCCCCGACGTCAGCACGAAGCTCGAGTTCGCGCTCACGACGCCGAATGCGCTGATTCACGCCGACTATCACAACATCGATTTTCGCTTCGGCCCCAATCTCAGGATCGACGCGGTCATCGTCCGCGTCGGCGCCGATCCGGATGCGGTGCGCGGCCTGCGTTTCCAGGTGCTGGACGACCGCCGCCCCGGCAATCCCGAGCGATCGAGCTACGTCGACATCGAGGAGATCGACGGCCTCGTCGCCGCGCTCGGGTCGATGGTGGATCTCGTCAGGAACTGGACGGTCGGCGACGACCGCAAGATGACCGCGCTTTCGTTCACGAGCATCGACGGCCTGCGCGTCGAGATTCGCGAGTCGGTCCGCTTGCAGCGCGGTTTTCTCTATACCGGCCTCATCGATCCCGTCGTTACGCCGTTCGATCTGTCGGATCTGACGGCGCTGAAGCATGCGATCGATCAGGCGGCGGCGTACCTCAGAAGGAAGTGACGCACGCGCTGACGAAATTGCTCGAGGTGCGCCGCTACTAGCGTGCGAACGCCGCCGCGACCTGCAGAGCGAAGGGGTCTACGCGTTCGGTGTGCGAATTCGATGTGGCGGCAATCACCAGGCCGAGATCTGGAAACACCGAGAGTGAGACGGCACCACCGATGAGCGTGGCGCGATGGCGCACCAGTCGCGCCGGCGCACCGCCAAGCTTGACGTGGTCGACCTTCCAGCCCAGCGCGAATCCAGCGGAAGCGCCGGACTCGAGCCGCAGTGGCGTCTGGAAGAGGGCGATGGTTTCGGCCGTGAGCAACCCGGGCTTCAGCATCGCAGACCCGAGGCGCACCAGGTCGGACGGCGTGGAGAGAAACGCGCCCGCTCCCGCAAAACAGGAATAGTCCACCGCCGGCGCGTCCTGCAGTCCGACGTTGGCGCCCATGGCCGTCCTCGGAGAATAGAGTGAGACGGTGTCCGGATCTTTCTCGACACCCTCGAGCATCGTGCGATCCATGCCGAGGGGCTCGAACACTTCGCGGCGCATGAACGTGGGAAACCGCTCCCCGGACGCGCCCTCGACCACCGCGCTGAGGAGGATCCAGCCGTGAGTGGAGAACCGGTACTTCGTGCCCGGCTCGAACAGCAGCGGTTCGCCGGCGAATGTCTCGAGCGCTTCGTCGAGATTCGTGCAATGGCCGCGGGGGACGTTGTCGTTGTTATCCCCGCGGATGCGGTGAACTCCGGCGACGTCGCCAAGCAACTGGCGCGTCGTGATGGTCCACTGCTTTCGCGGATATTCGGGAACGTAGGCCTGGACCGGCGCATCGAGATCGATGCGCCCGCGCTCGTACAGCAGGGCGACGGCTGCCGCGGTCAGCGTTTTCGAGACGCTGCCGGTACGGAACCGCGTGAGCGGCGTCACCGGCGCGCGGCGGTCCACATCCGCGAATCCGAAGGCTTCGGCCCAGACGATCTTGCCGTCCCTGGCGACGGCGACCGAGAGGCTCGGCAGATTCTCCGCCGCGAGCAGCGCCCGGGCGAGGCGCCTTGCCTCCTCGACGGCACCCGCGTGCGGCCCGGGATCCGCATCCGCGGCCGCCGACGGCACCGCCGCGGGATCGGGGTGCACCGGCTTCGCGGTGGCGACGAAGTAGAGTTTCGCTCCCCCGACGACCAGGATGACGACGGCGAAGAACACGCCAACCGCGGCCTCGACACGCCAGCGGTGACTGCGATTCAAGTGCTAACGCGCCGCCGGCGGCTTCCAATTGATGACGTGATACACGGCCGGCGCGTCGCCGACGTTCCGAATCGCGTGGAGCTGGTTCGAGGCGTTGAAAATAATCGAGCCCGGGCCGATGCGTTTCCAGACGCCGTTGCTCAACGTTTCGACCGTGCCTTCGCGAACGATGATCAGCTCCTCGTTCACGTGCTGATGCGGATCGTGGGAGGCGAGCCCGGGTTTCAGCGTGGTGATGTGCATTTCGAGCTCGTCCAGTGTCGCGGTCCGCTGTCGAACAACGCTCCTGACCGATCCCACATTCGTCGGCTTGTCCGACATGGCGGTCCAGTCGAAGACGGTCGATCCGAGAACGGGTCCGGAATCCTGTCGGACCGCAGCGTGAACACCGGCGCTGACGGCAATCGCGACAGCAGCCACGATGAAATCTCGACGGGTGATCATGAGTGTCTCCTGAGAAAGCTCCGTCTCACCCGACAAAGAGCCCGCTGATCACCGCGTTGACGCCAGCCGTCCGCGTCACGCGGAAGATCACGTGCCCCGTGATCGTCCAGACCACGTATTGGCCATTGACGAAGTCGCTCATCGTCCGGGTATCGAGCACCGCGCCCGTGACGGCATCGAGCACGTCGATCCGTTGAACACGGCCACCGCTATCGAAGTCCACGGCGTAGAGCGCGACCTGATGCGGCAGTCCATCCGTCAGATTCAAGTCGAGGTCGAACGTGTCGTCGCTGTCGCTGTACCAGGTGGCCGCGAACCGGTCGTCACCCATGAGGCGCTGCAGCGCACGGACGTCCGACGTGGACGCCGCCCACGTCCACGTCAGGGCGCCGTTGACGTTCAGCTGCGCGAACGGCGGCAGGGTGCTGACTTCGGTGGCGAGCGCCGTGCCTTCAGCGCCATACACGTTGCGCCATGACCCCTGCGTGGTCGAGTCTGTGTGGACGAACGTCGCGGATCCACCGCCGCCGCCACCGGCGCCACCGCCGATGAACAGCCCGCTGACGACGGCGTTGACGCCACCAGTTCGCGTCACGCGAAAGATCACGTGTCCCGTGATCGTCCAGATGAGGTATTGGCCGCTCTGGAACCCGCCGAGTGTCCGGGTGTCGAGCACTGCGCCCGTCGCGGCATCGAGCACGTCGATCCGTTCGAGACGATCGGGGCTATCGAAATCCACCGCGTAGAGCGCCACCTGGTGCGGCAGTCCATCGGTCAGGTTGAGGTTGAGGTCGAACGTGTCGGCGCTGTACCAGGTGGCGGCGAAGCGATCGGGACCCGTGAGGCGCTGCAGCGCCCGGAGGTCCGGCGTGGACGCCGCCCACGTCCACGACAGGGCGCCGTTGACAGTGAGCTGCGCGAACGCCGGCAGTGTGCTGACCTCCGTGGCCAGCGCTGTGCCCTCGGCGCCATACACGGCGCGCCATGACCCCTGCGTGGTCGAATCGTTGCCAACGAACGTCGCGGTCCCGCCGGGCGGCCCGGCTGCGAACTCGATTCGATAGACGGCGCCGGTCCCCGGGCCGGTTCCGCGGGCAAGGTAGTAGAGGCGGCCATCGGCAGACACCTTGAGATCGACCGGAAACGAGATGCCGGTCGCAAATGGCTCCACGGTGTAGCCCGCCGCGGGATCGAGCTTCCGAATCCAGCCCCCGCAGAAATCGGCGAAGAAGTAGTCGTTGGCGTAGCCGGCCGGATAGTGCGGCGTGGCCGGCGCATAGAACGCGCCGCCGGAGAATCGCGCACGCGCCGGACGCGTGGGTGTAGCTGTGGACAGGCGACTGAAAGCTGGGATTGCCCGTCGGGCCTTCAGTGATCGGCCAGCCGTAGTTCGCACCGGCCAGACCCTCGTTGATCTCCTCCCAGGTTCCCTCGCCGACGTCATTGATGAAGAAGGAGGTGCCGGCGGGATGGAACGCGAACGTGAAGGGATTGCGGAGTCCGAGCGCCCAGATCGCCCGGTTGTTGCCGCTGGTCATCGTATAGAACGGATTGTCGGTTGGGATTGACCCGTCGGCGTTGATGCGCAGGATCTTTCCCAGGACGTTGTTGAGCGATTGCGCATTCGCGCCAAACGCGTTCTCTCCCACGGCGGCGTACAGCTTGCCGTCTGGTCCGAAGGCCAGCGCGCCACCGTTGTGATTCGAGGCGCCGCTGAGGTTGTCGAGCTCGAAGAGGATCAGCTCGCTGCCGGGCGACCGCCACGTTGCCATTCGCGGTGAAGCGGCTGATGCGATTGTGGATGGCCGGGGTCGTCGCCGTGTAATAGACGTACACCCACTGATTGCTCGCAAACGCGGGGTCGAACGCGATGCCGAGCAGGCCTCGCTCACCGACGGCACTGACGGTCAACGTCACGAACGGCGTGGGCAGCAGCACGCCATTGCTGATGACGCGGAGCTGGCCGCCCTGCTGAGCGACGAACAACCGCCCGTCCGGTGCGAATTGCATGGCCGTCGGACTCGAGAGCCCGCCTGCGACCAGCACGGCAGTGAAACCGGCCGGCAGCGTCTGCGCGTGACTCGGAGTCCCGGCAAGCCCAAGAACGAGCGTCAGAAGGGGAACCAGGATCGTCCGCCGCGTCGTCACTAGAACGAGCCTTTCTTCCAGTGGCTCACCGCGGCGTCCTGGCCGTTGTCGTGCCGCGTGGACAGCGTCAGCGTGCCGTCGGTGCGAAGCACGTAGTATCGCAGCCGCTCCAACGCGAATGGATTGGCGCGCGCCGCCGCCAGGTTCGGATCGAATGCGCGGGCCGACGCGTCGGGCGGAACGTACTGGATGGCCTTGTCCTGCGGATTGATGACGGCGCGGCCGTCAGTCACGATGACTGGCGTCGCCGGCCGCACGCCGATGGCGTCGAGCGCCTTCAGGCCCGCGTCGCTCAGGCGGTACTCGATTTTCAGATTGCCATAGGCATCCCAGGTCAGGGTGCCGGTCGCGTCAGGCGTCGCGCGTCCGCCGCTCGCGTTCTGGACGACGAGCGAGACGAGCGTCCACGTGCCTTCCAGAGATTTTCGCGCGCTTTCGACCGTATCGATGCCCGAGGCGATGGGACTGGTATTCAACGGCTTCTTGATCGCGCCGCCTGTGCAGGCGGAGATCGACGCGAGCACCACTCCGATCGCGATCGTGGTCGTCCGGCGCGGGTTCATGGTCATGGGTTGCCCTCGCCTCAGTATCTCGCGTCCAGACGCGCCTGGACCAGCTTCATGGCGCCGATCATCGCGCTTCGTCGCGAACGTATCCCCGGCGCGCTTTCACCATGACCCCGGGACGCCTGACAGTCACCTCGAGGGTGTGGAATCCGGCCGGCGCGACGCCGCGCGGCGTGAAATGCAGCACGTAGGTCGATCGAAATTCCTCGAGCATGCGCAGGAGCGGGCGCATCAGATCGGCATTGTCGGTCATCAGCACGATGCCGCCCCCTGTCTGGCTCACGAGAGGCCAGAGGCCTGCCGTGCGGTCGCGCTGGCCGGCGGTCGGCTGGAAGCTGCTCCCCCGCGCCGGCACGGGCCGCGGCATGACGATCGTCAGCGTGGCGCGCGAGCGCTGCGTCAACACGGTCAGCACCTCCGGCGTCGCGCTCGAGCCGGCGGCGCCATCGGTCACGAAGATGACGAGCTGACGCCGGTGTGGCGGCGACGTCGAGGCCAGCGCGAGCTGAAGCGTCTCGGCCAGGCCCGGGCCGCCGCCTGGTGCCGCGCGACGAAGCGCTCGATCGATGGCCGCCCGATCGTTCGTGAAGTCCACGGCCGGGTTCGACACGCCGTTGAACATGAGCAGCTTGATGCGATCGTCCGGCGCCAGGCGCTTCATGAATTGCTCGACGGCCGTTCGAACCCGATCGGCCGGCAGTGCGGTGTTCATGAGATTGAGATCGAGCGCCAGCGTCACGTCGATCGGCAGCGTGCCGTAGGCGACGTCCACGACTTCCTGAACCACGCCGTTGTCGAATAGCACGAAGTCGTCGGCAGTGAGACCAGTCACGGGCTGGCCGCGCTCTCGCACCGCGACGTCAACTGTCACGAGCTCGACGCCGCCACGAAAGGCCGGCTGCTGAGCGTGACAGATCGGCAGGAACAGGAGAGCGATGGACGAGAGCCCGGCGGTGCGCGTCATCACCGCCGGCTTTTGATCAGCGCCGAGATCCCCGGCTCCGCCATCAGCTTCTCGATCGCCGCCATCTCGAGCGGGACGAACGCTGACAGGTTCTCGTAGCCCGTCGGCGTCACGAGCAGCGCGTCCTCGAGCCGCATCGCGAGGCCTTCCTCCGGCACCTGCAGGGCGGGCTCGATGGTGAACACCTGCCCCGGCACGAGTGGTCACGGGCGCGCCGTCGGCCGGGCGGCCTCGGCCGACGTCGTGCACCTCGAGGCCGATGCTGTGGCCGAAGCTCGATCCCTGACTGTTCTTGTAGCGATCCGCGAACCGCTGCGCCGCCGCCTTGATATGCGCGCTCCGGAACGTCGTCGCCTGGATGGCCGCGTCCATCTTCCGGCCCGCGGCCTGGAGCAGCTCGCGGACCGGGACACCGGGCCGGATCTCCGACATCAGCGCGCGATACATCGCGAGATAGATGCCGTAGAGCTCGCGCTGCAACGGCGTGAACTTGCCGCTGGCCGGGAACACGCGCGTGACGTCCGAGACGTAGTACTGATAGTCGGGCGCGTAGTCGAACTGCACGAGATCGCCCGCGGCGAGCTTGCGCGTGCCCTTGTGGTAGTGCGAGTAGACCGTGTTGGGACCGGTCGCGACGAGCGCGAAGTACGCCGGGCCTTGCGCGCCGTACTTCTTGAACACGTACTCGGCGACGGCCTGCAGCTCGTACTCGAACTGGCCGGGCTCCGCCTCGCGGATGGCTTCCATGATGGCCAGCCCCGCAATCCGCGTCGCCTCGCGAATCACGGCAATCTCGCGCGGACTCTTCACCGATCGCGCGCGGTCGACGATCGGATCGAGGTTGTCGATGACAAGATCGGATCGCCCCGCGGCGGCACGCAGACGATCGACGAACGCTTCGTAACGGGTGGCGCGGCCGTCCCAGGGATCGCGCCTCGTCGCCGCCTCGAGCCCGTTCGCCTCCGCGCGCGATCCCCCGCCGGTGACATCCGCGCCCGCCGCGACGAAGACGCGGCGGTTGTCGCGGCCGATCGTCTGCACGGCGTCGGCAAACGCCTCACGAGGCAGCACCGCGTCGAGTCCCGTGATCTTCGCCGCCTCGGCGCCGGCGGCGAGCGACGGGCCGAAAGCGCGGACTTTGAAGCCGGCCGGATCGAGGTAGAGCGTCGACGTCTTCGCGCGCCCGTCCATCAGCAGGATCGCGCGCGGCACCTCGACGCCGGTCAGGTAGTAGAACTGCGCGCTCTGCCGGAACGGCAGCTCCGCGCGCGGCTCCACCGCGCCCTGGACGATCGCGACGGCGTCGCCAATCTCCGCGAGGACCGCGGCGCGATGCGCGGCAAACTCCTCGGGCGGCATCGCGTCGGTAAAGACGCCTTGCGGGATCTGACGGGCCGACACCGAGATCAGCCCTGCCAGCAGGAACACCGGCAGCATGCGCATCACCATCCGCGGATTCTACGCGGAAGCGCGGACCGCAGGTAAGGCACCGGCTCGAGTGCTAGACTGACGCAGGGTCAACCGCACAAATGAGAGCTGTTCTTCTGCTCCCCGTTGCCGCGCTCACCATTTGGGCGGCCGCTGACATTCGCGCCACGCAAGGTAGCTCACAGCCGCGTGCGTTCACGACCGTTGTCAACCTCGAGACGACGGCCGAGGATTCCGCCAACGTGAGCATGGGGGACCTCGATGGTGATGGCGACCTTGATCTTGTGCTGGCGAAGGGGCGGCACACGCCGATCCTCGACCGCGTCCTGCTGAACGACGGGAACGGCCATTTTACGGCGTCGGACCTGGGGCCGACGCCCGATCGCACCTACACCGCGGCGCTCGCGGATCTCGACGGCGATCGCGACCTCGACGTGCTCACGAGCAACGACTCGCCCGACCGCAAGCTCGTGTACCTGAACGACGGGAAGGGCCGCTTCACCGTCGCCGGTACATGGGGCGTGGCCGAATGGTCGACGCGGAATGCGGCGGTCGCGGATCTGAATGGCGACGGGAGGGTCGACGTCATCGCCGCGAACCGGCCTGGTCCGAGCTTCGTGTGTCTCAACGACGGCAAGGGCCGCTTCACGAGTGCATGCATCCCTATCCCTGCCGAGTCGGCGACGACGATCGCGCCTGCCGATTTCGACAAGGATGGCTTCATCGATCTCGCCGTGCCGAGCCGTGACGGCGGCCAGAGCCGCATCTACTTCAACGACGGCAAAGCGGGCTTCGCGAGGACGGCGCCTTTCGGTCCCGCCGATGCCGCGGCGCGCGTTGGCGCGGCCGCGGACTTCAACCGGGATGGCTCCATCGACCTGGCCGTCGGCGACGAGAGGGCGCAATCGCTGACCGTGTATGTGAACGACGGCCGCGGCCGGCTGACGGCGGCTTTCCGCACCGCGGATCCGGCGAAGACACCGTACGCGATGACGGCGGGAGACCTGAACGACGATGGGCACCCGGACATCGTCTTCGGCTACACGGCCGGGCCGCACGCCGTGTTCTTCAACGACGGCACTGGCCGTCAGTTCACGCCGGTCGCGTTCGGCGACAAGGCAGGCTCGGCGTACGGCTTCGCACTCGGCGACGTGAACGGCGACGGGATCATCGACATCGCCATGGCGCGATCCGGCGCCCCGAACGTGCTGTACCTGGGATCGAAGCAGTAGGCACTGCCCGCCTGGAGTGATGCACTGAGCGCGCTCGCGTCCTCAACCTTCGATCTTGTAGATCTCGCGGCGGCCGTGATCAACGAAATCGTGATCGCTACTTCTGCGGGAGAACGGTGGTCCGCTTCGACACCAGGCTGAAGAAGAGGAACACTTTCTCCATCTGTGCGGCGCCGCGCCGAATCCAGAATTCGTGATCCTTGTCAGGGAACTCGAGATAGATGTGCGGCGCACCGGCGGCCTGCAGGGCGGCCACGGTCCGGCGCGAGGTCTCCGGAGACACGATCGAGTCCTTCGCGCCGTGCATGATCAGGGTCGGCAGTGACTTGTACCGTTCCGCGGCGCCGTCGGCGATGCCCTGGGCGCCTGAGATCGCAGCCAGTCCGGCCCAGATGTCGTTGTACTTGCCGCCGAGATAGTACGTTCCCGCACCGCCCATCGAGTGCCCCATGAGATAGATGCGATCGCTGTCGATGGCGAAGCGCTCGCGGATCGACTTCAGAAGGGTCATCGTGTCGATTTCCGCCAACTCCGTGTTGGAGTAGCGGACGTCCCCGCCGGGTTTCACGGCCGCCGTGCCGACCGGCTTGCCGGTCCGGCTCCCCCACCAACTGGACAGGTTGAATCCCATCGGGGCGAGGACGATGAATCCGTATCGCTCGGCGAAGTCCGTGGTGCCGTCGAACAGGATCTGTTGCAGTGGCGTGATGTTCAGACCGTGCAGATCGACCACGAGGGGCGCTGGCTTCTGCGGATCGTACGTCGACGGCACGAACAGCGTGTAGGGAATGTCGGCGTTCGCCTCCGCCAGGCGGTACGTGCATTCGAGAATGCGCTGCTGCGACGTCGTGAGCCGGGGCTGGGCCGATCGCGGGATGCCCTTGAAGCCGCGCGAGATGTCGGGCCCCGGGGTGCCGGCGATCGGTGTGCCGTCGTGGTTGATGTTGACCGGGCCGGCGCTCGCGTCGGCATTGGCCTGCGTGATCGCGGTACACGTTTGCCCGGGTGCAATCCGGGCGGGATCCACCGCGCGCTGCGTGTCGGCCGGTGCCACCGCCACCGCCACGGCCAGGACGAGCAGCGCCTTCCACGATCGCATCATTAGTCGGTGGTCAGTCTACGCCGCGTGTTGCGTCGGTCCGCCGTCGCGCGCTGACTGCCTAAAAACTCGCCACCGCTGTCGCTTCGTCGTCGAACACGCGGAAGAGCGGCAGCACGCGCATCGTCGCCAGGAGGCGCTGATAGCGAGGACCGAGATTCACGAGCCGGATGTCGCCGCCGATCTTGCGGAGCATCTGCAGCTTGGCGACGAGCATCCCAACTCCGGAACTGTCAACATGCGTGACGTCCTCGAAATCGACCACGAGGTTCGTCCGGTTCTTGACCATCAAATCGTGCACGTGCGTCCGGAAGACCAGATCGCCGTCGTCGAGGAGAATCTCGCCGATCAGCTTCAGGACCGTCACCGCGCCAATCTCATGTTCCTGGATCGTCAGCTTCGATGCGTCGTGGGCCATCGAAGAGATGGATGCCGACAAGGCGTGATCGGATTCCTCGCGCACGGCTGTCCTCCTGGGAGGAACGGCTTTCGGGGAGGCTCGCTGCCATCAGTGTTCGCCCAACGGCCTCATAAGTCAATCGGCGCGGCGGAACCTCAGGTCTTGTCGCCCGATACCGATAAATGAATAGATGCGTGCCGGCTGTCTTGCCACCGGTCTTGGGTTCGTCATGGTCATCCTCATCGGGCCAGCGTGCACCTCGAGTCCTGCGCCTCCTGCGCCTCCGGACGAGGCGATCCTCGCCAGTATCGAGTTCCCGAATTGATCACGAGATGTTTTACTTGAGCGGTCGCATGAACGTGATCTTGTACCCGTCGGGATCGGCGACGCTGAACGCGCGGAAGCCCCAGTCGTCCTTCGGCTCGTGATCCAGCGTTCCGCCCCGCGACGTGATGGCCCTGGCGTACTTGTCGATGTCGTCGGCAGTCGTGATGAACAGCCGGACACCCTGGCCCTTCTTGCGGTCGCGGCCGAGTTTCCAGTCGTCCTGGCCGATGTTGATGGTCACACTGCCCTGCACCACCGACCCGCCGAGGAACGTGCCTTCCTCTTCCCAGCGTTCCTTGACCGAGAAGCCCAGCACGTCGCAGTACCACTTGATCGACGCGGCGGCGTCGTTCGCCGTGAATCCTGCCGCCACGCTTTGCGGCCCCTTCGCGCGCACGGGCGCCGGTTTGCGCCCTGCCTTGGCGCGTGACCGTCCCTTCGGGGAAGACGTCGATCGTGCCCTGGTCTGTCGCTTCGCTTTTTTAGCCATCGTTTTTCCGCACTCCTTCGCACCATCTTACTGCCGCGTCGATCGGACGAGCCCCACCTTGCGGCCGGACGCACACAACGATGTCGCCTCGAGCCGGAGCTGTCCGTCTCGTTCGAACGGTCTCGATGCCTCTCGCACGGCTTGTTGGAAACGCGATCGTTCGCCGCGCGACCAGGAGGCCATGCGATTCTTCCACGCCACATCCGCGAAGATCCGACAGTAATCCTCGACCGATCCGAGCTCGAGCGTCGCGCTGCGGCTTTCCACGCGAACGCTGGAGAACCCACCGCGGCGCAGCATGATCTCGAGCTGCGATGCGTCCGCCAGTCTGAACGGGCCGGGCGCGCCGGCGGCAGGCGGCGCGAGCGCGAGCATGGGCGCCGCGATCGTCGTGATGACGGTGAAGAACGGACTCTTCGCCGGGTCATCCCACGTCGCGATCGCAAACCGGCCGCCGCGTTTCAACACCCGATAGGCTTCGTCGATCGCGGGCTGCGGATCGGGGCAGAACATCAGTCCATAGGCATTGGTGACGCAGTCGAATGAGGCATCGGTGAACCGCAGGTGCTCCGCTTCGGCTTTTACGCATTCGACATTGTGTCGTCCTCTGGCGCGTGCGGTCTCCAACGTGGTGGCGAGCATCCCGTCCGAGATGTCGGTTGCCACCATCGCCCCGCCCGGGCACATGCGCGCAGCGCCGAGCAGCGCCGGGTATCCGGCGCCGCAGGCGACGTCGAGTGCGCGGCGGCCCGGCGCCCAACCGGCTTCATTCACGAACCAATCCGTGACAGGACCGAAGTTCTGTTCGGTCCACTCGAGCCACGTGGCCCAACCACCGGCCACCGCGTCCCAATGCCGCTGTTGCTGTTCCCTGGCGTGCTGATCCATGCGGGCGGCGCCGCCGCCGGCACGTCAGTCCGGCCGCACGAGACTGTGCAGCCGCAGCAAGGTGCGCTTTGGCTTGATGCCTGGCGGCAGGTTCGGATGAATATACTCTGCGAAGAACTGCGTGGCGTCTTCTTCGGTTTCCCAGACTTCAAACGATCGCCAGCCGCCGGAGACCGGCCCGGCGCCGTGCGCGATGAATCCCCTGGCCTGGCGAATCAGCGGGCCGAGGATGGCGATCATCTGATCGTATTTTTCCTGCGTCTGTCCGGCGACCTCCGCGGTAACGAGCACGGGCATCACCCACCTCCTGCGAGCCGCAGGATAGCCTCGGGACGCCTGCATCAGTCGAGCATTTTTGCACATCGAAGTGTGCGAGAATGCACATAAACCGTGGACTGGAACGATCTGCAGGTGTTTCTGGCCGTGGCGCGGTCGGGACGAATGTCGGCGGCGGCGAAGCGGCTCGACGTGCGTCATACCACCGTGTCGCGGCGGCTGGCCACGCTCGAAGCCGATCTGGGCGTGCCGCTGTTCTACCGAACCGCGTCGGGATATGAGCTGACGCCCCAGGGCCGGAATGTGCTGTCGAGCGCGGAAGCCATGGAGGCCGCCGCGTTGGCGGCCGCCGCCCGCGCTCGCGAGAACACGGCCGCGGTGGCCGGGCGCGTGCGCCTGGCGCTGCCTCCGGAGTTTGCCTCGCACTGGCTCGCGCCGAGACTTGGCGACTTCCACGCGACGTTTCCGCATATTGAAATGCAGGTGCTGGTTGGCACACGGCAGCGCAATCTGTGGCGAGGAGAGGCGGAGCTCGCCCTGCAGTCGCCGGCGCCGCGCCAGCAGGGATTGATCGCGGTGCGCACCGCGCGCACCACACTGGCGCTGTTTGCGGCGCGAACGCTGATTGGCGATCGAACATTGCGCGTCACTGCGCGCGGGTCACTGCGCGGTCTGCCGCTGCTCACCTACACGGCGTCATTCGAGATGCTGCAGGGCGCGAAATGGTTCCAGACCGTGCGCGCGTCAGCGGTGGTCAGCATGACCAGCAACAGCACGCACGCCCTGCTCAGCGCCGCGCGGGCTGGTGTCGGCATCGCCGTGCTGCCGAGCTTCGTCGCCGCGCGACACGACGATCTCGTCCAGGTCTCGGACCCTGTCGCTGAGAACGATGTCTGGCTCATCACGCACCCGGAGTTCCGGCGCGATCCCAAAGTGCGTGCGGTCGCGGATTTCTTGAAACAGATCGCGTCTGAACCCGGCGCCCTGGCGTAACGGCAGCAACCACGGCAAGCTGCTGAAGCCCGCAACCGTCAGAGGTACGTTGCGCTGAACACTGCTCGGGAGGAGCGCGATCACAAGCGGGAGGAGCCAGCGAGTGGCTGGAGTAATCCCTGGACCTCTCTAAAAACTCGCCACTGCTGTCGCTTCGTCGTCGAACACGCGGAAGAGCGGCAGCACGCGCATCGTCGCCAGGAGGCGCTGATAGCGAGGACCGAGATTCACGAGCCGGATGTCGCCGCCGATCTTGCGGAGCATCTGCAGCTTGGCGACGAGCATCCCAACTCCGGAACTGTCAACATGCGTGACGTCCTCGAAATCGACCACGAGGTTCGTCCGGTTCTTGACCATCAAATCGTGCACGTGCGTCCGGAAGACCAGATCGCCGTCGTCGAGGAGAATCTCGCCGATCAGCTTCAGGACCGTCACCGCGCCAATCTCATGTTCCTGGATCGTCAGCTTCGATGCGTCGTGGGCCATCGAAGAGATGGATGCCGACAAGGCGTGATCGGATTCCTCGCGCACGGCTGTCCTCCTGGGAGGAACGGCTTTCGGGGAGGCTCGCTGCCATCAGTGTTCGCCCAACGGCCTCATAAGTCAATCGGCGCGGCGGAACCTCAGGTCTTGTCGCCCGATACCGATAAATGAATAGATGCGTGCCGGCTGTCTTGCCACCGGTCTTGGGTTCGTCATGGTCATCCTCATCGGGCCTCGCGGACCGGAACCGCAGCGCCCACATCCGGGAGATCCTCGCGAAGTTCGACACTTTCGATGACGGCTTCGCCTGGGACAGGGCGCTTCGCAACGCCTACGCGTACACCGACACGCCGTTCTCGTCTCTCGAATCCGAGATTGCCGAGCGCGTGAACAGTGAAGTCGGCCAGGCGAGCGCGGCCTACCGGAATCGCGACCGGGACGCCGCGAAGGCGCACCTCGAAGCGGCCCTTGCCGAAGCCAGCCGGCTGCAGCTTCTCACTCGGCGATGTCATCAGCTCGCGTCGAGTTCAAACCTGAGCGCCGCCAGAATCCGGAGTGGTATCAGATGCTCGGTCGGCGCGAAACGACGATCGCCGGCGAGCCCGCTGTCATCGTCGACTACACCGTCAAGGTCCCGGAGCGTCCGCACACCTACTCAGCCCGTGAGGCCTACTTCGTCCACAACTCGCACCTGTTCATCTGCACGTTCATCGGGCTGCCGGAGTCGCTGGCCGTGTTCGACGCGATTCTCGCGAGTATCGAGTTCCCGGGATGATCGCGAGACGAACGACGTGGCTGACGCTCACCGTCCCACGTGCGTCATCCAGACGTTGCTCGACCCCTGGTTCATGAGCAGGACGATCTTGTCGGCGCCCAAGCTCATGCCGTGAGGGTGCGTGTAGCTGTTGCCCTCGTGCAGATGGGCGATCGCGACCGGTGCGCCCGAGGGCTGCATGGCCGCGCCCAGCCGCTGGGCGTAAAGACAGATGTGGCGATCCTCATTCGACGCGTAATAGAGGTACTCGCCGTTGGGCGAGAACGTCGCCCACTGGTAAGTTGCGGCGCGCGAGTTGATGCGAATCCAGTCCTTCTCATCCACCTTGGAGTCCCGAACCGGCGCGGCCATCAGCTGACGGTTGCTGGTGAAGACGACCCACCGGCCGTCCGGTGAGAAGGACGCCGAGCCGAATCCTGCCGTCGCGTGGGAGAGCAGCGGCGCGGATTGTCCGGACGCCGTGTCCAACAGGTGATACACCTTGTGTTCGGGTTCGCTGACGTAGAGCATCTTCGCGGCGTCTGCCGAGAGCGCGATGTGGCCGCAGTCGTCGCAGAGCTTCCGCGGCGGTGTCCCGGACGTCGTCGCGAGGAACACCTGGGCGGTCGCTCCCCGCACCCAGTAGACGAACGACGATGCGTCGGCCGATGCCGTCAGGATGTGCTCTTCGGCCGGCGACACGAGAAGCGAGGTCTCCTTGCCGGTGACGAGATCGCGGCTCCAGATGTCCGAGTTGCCGCCCCTCCGTGAGCAGAACAGCATGATCTTGCCGTCGTGCGACAGCGCATGCCCGTCGCTCGCGGAGTTGTTCATGAGCTGCGTGCGGGGACCCGTGACCTTTCCTCGATCGGCATCGACCGGCAGCGTCCAGTAGTCGGCGATGCGGTCCTCGGCGGCATACACAAGTTTTCCGGCGTCGGACAGCGTCGGACTCAATTCGCGACTGGTCCCGAACGTCAATTGCTCGGCAGGTCCCGTCAGCTTGAACGTCCGGGCGTCGATCGGCACGCGCCAGATGTTGGCCGCGTCGCCCGTCCCTTTCGAAAAGAGAATCGAGCCCGAGGCCCACTGCTCCGGATTCACCAGGAGGTCATAATCCGCGAGGACCTTCTGGGCCTTCAGCGCCGCGGTGGCGCCGGTGCGAACGATCTCTCCGCCGCCCACGGGCAGTGCGTACCAGTCGTGCACGTCACGGGCCGGTGCGTCGCTGGTGGGCCGGCCGAGTACGAGCAGCGATTTGCCGTCCGGCGACCAGACGAGCCCGCTGACTTGGAATTGCTCACTCACTTTCGACGGTTGGCCGCCCGTGGCCCCAACCACGAACGCGCGCCGCGCGCCAGCCTCCGTCGCCCAGTAGGCGACCTGCGATCCGTCCGGCGAGAATCGCGGCTCCGAGCCTTTCGGGGCGATCTTCTTCGGGTCGCCGCCGATGGTCGGAATGACGTACACCCCTTCGTCTTTCCCGAGCCCTGAGTAGGCGATCCGGGTGCCGTCCGGGGAGAACGATGGAGAGTTGGCGCCGCCCTCGTAGTGCGTCAACTGCACCGCCTGACCGCCGTCGACCTGCTGGATCCAGAGGTTCGGCAGAGGCGTCGTGCGATCCGAGACGAAGGCAATCAGCTTGCCGTCGCGCGACACGGCCGGACTCACCGTGGCGCCGGTATCGAACGTCATGCGTGTCAACGTTCTCGCCTCTGGGGCGGCCGCCGATGGACCCCACACGAGCCAGGCGGCGACGCTGGCCACCGCGACGAGTGCGCCGGCTGCGGCCACGAGCCAGCGCGGCCGGCGCTTCGGCGGCGTCAACGCCGTCACGTCCATCATCAACCGGCCCGACTCCGATTCTTCCTTCAGGTCTTCGAGCGCGACCTTGAGATCCGCCATGTGCTGGAAGCGTCGGCTCGGATTCTTCTTCAGCGCGCGGTTGATGACGATCTCGAGGTCGTGCGGCAGCGGCGCGCCGGTCACCGTGCTCGCCCGCGGCGGATCGTCGCGCAACACCGACGCAATCGTGGACATCGTCGTGGAGCCCGAGAAGGCGCGGCGGCCGGTCGCCATCTCGTAGAGCAGCGCGCCGAAGGAGAAAATGTCCGACCGCGCGTCGACGACGCCGCCCTGCGCCTGCTCCGGCGACATGTAGGCCGCCGTGCCGATGACCGTGCCGCGCTCGGTTGGCGAGCCCGCCTGTCGTGCCGTGAGCGTCCGGTCCTCGCCCGCGGCGGGCTGCTCGGCCAGCTTCGCCAGTCCGAAGTCCAGCACTTTGACCAGGCCCTGGCTCGTGACCATCACGTTGGTCGGCTTGAGGTCGCGGTGGACGATGCCGGCCGCGTGCGCGACCGTGAGGGCGTCGGCGATCTGCACGGCGTCCTTGAGCAAGGTGCCGAGCGGCATCGGCCGGCGCCCGATGCGATCTTCGAGCGTCTGGCCATCGACGTACTCCATCACCATGAGGTCGATGCCCGCGTCGGACCCGACGTCGTGGATGGTCACGATGTTCGGGTGGTTCAAGGCGGAGGCCGCCTTGGCTTCCTGGGTGAAGCGACGACGCCGCTCCTCGTCGGCCAGGAGGTCGGGCGGCAGGATCTTCACGGCGACCTGGCGATCCAGGCGGGTGTCGACGCCGCGGTACACCTCTCCCATACCACCGGCGCCGATCTTCGCCTCGAGGCGATAGTGCGAGAGCGTGCGGCCGGCAAGGTTGGTCATGGGGGGAGCCTCTACCTCTGCCCTGTCGTGCGGGTCCGACGTATCTTAGTGTAAACAGCCATGAGGCGCAGGTCTTTGACATTCGTGCTGGGCGCCGCGATCGCACTTGGTCCATCGCTTGGTGCACTCCAGACCGGTGCGCCGTCGGTGCAATACCGGTCGCCCGCGGGCGTCGAGTATCGCTCGCTTCCAGATACGGAAGCGGTCACGAAAGCGCAAGCGGCGTTGCGGCCGACCCGCGCAACGTTGCCAGACTCATCGACCTTGGCGTCGCACAGTCCGGCGCCCGGCAGTTCCGCGAAGCGATTGCGACGTTCACGCGGGGGCTCGAGATCGAGCCGGACAACGCGCTGCTGCTGCGATGGCGCGGGCATCGGTATCTTTCCGTCCGCGAGTTCGATCGTGCCCTGGCCGATCTCACGCGCGGCGCCGGCATCGACAGCACGATCTACGGCATCTGGTATCACCTCGGGATCGTCCAGTACGTGCGCGGAGAGTTTGCCGCGGCCGCCGCGTCGTTTGCCAAGGCGCAGCCCATCGCTCCGGACCCGGCCGAGCTGGCCGGTTCCACCGACTGGTTGTGGATGTCGCTCAGCCGTGCCGGTCGTGGTGCGGAAGCGAAAGCCATGCTCGATCGGCGACCCGAATCAAAACTACCGCCCGTCACCAACGCCTACACGCGCCGCCTGCAGCTCTATCGTGGCGAGATCGGCCCGGATGCGGTGGTCACGCCGGCGGACACCGACGAGGTTCAGGTCGCGACGCTCGCCTACGGCCTGGGCAACTGGTACCTCATCCGCGGCGACAAGGCGCAGGCCCTCGTCTGGTTCGAACGATCGGTTCAGTCGGGCGGATGGCCCGGCTTCGGGTTCATTCTCTCGGAAGTGGAACTGCGGCGACTGCGCTGAGCACGCTAGATGACGAGCGACTGCTCGTGCTCGAGCGCGGCGCCGCGGCGGAAGACTTCCGCCAACGCCATGAGGACCAGCGCGACCGGGACGAGCGTCAGGTCAAGGTGGAACCCGGTCGGGACGGTCAGGCTGCTGCCCGCCGCCAGGCCCTTCCGGACGGCGACTGACGTCGCCAACTGCGCGACGGCGTTGAGTCCGGCGATCGCCAGCAGGAGCGTACCGAGCGTTCGGAGCCGCACGACATTCTGCACGTCGAACGCTGCGCCGTCTCGAACGCTCTGGAAGATACGTCTGACATTGTGGAGAACAGAGCAGCAGGAGCCGAATCCGACCGCCGCGTAGCTCCAGAGCAGCGCCAGGAATGACCACGGCACGGTCGAGATCGGCAGATGCAGCTTACCGCGCACTTCATCCAGCATGAGTGGCGCCGGACCCCATACCGTCTGAACCATCGTCTGCAACGTTGGCGCGGTCACCGGCAGCTCCAGGCTGTAGTAGAAACCGCCTCCGTCCCGCCGAACGCCTTGAACATGGGCAGCCCGATGAGCACCAACGCCGCACCAACCCACATGAAGAAGTAAGCGAATGACGCCAACGCTGTGAGTGTCCTCACGACTCGATCCGGACGCGAGATCCGCATTGAACCCTCCACAATCTCCAGTGCGACGTGATGTTCATCAGCTTGCCTTCTGTTTTCTCGCGACCGGCGGCGGCACGCGTTCTGCGCCCTCGGTCTCAAACCGGAGAATGTCGCCGGGCTGGCACGAGAGCGCCTCGCAGATCGCATCGAGCGTCGAGAAGCGGATCGCGCGCGCCTTGCCGGTCTTGAGAATCGAGAGATTGGCCAGCGTCATGCCGACCCGATCCGCGAGATCGGTCAGTGTCATCCGCCGGTCGTGCAGCATGTCGTCGAGCTTGACGACGATCGGCATGTCAGACCGTCCCTTCGAGGTCGTCGCGCATGAGCGTGCCTTCCGCGAACACCCGGGCCAGGAGGAACGTGAGGAGCACGGCGGCGACCGCGCGCAGCCTCATGACCAGCCGGCATCTTGTTTATCGAATAACGATATCGTATTTATCGACTATCGGCAAGTCGACTCCGTCACCGACGTAATCTCGCACCACGAAATTGGCTGTGGCAGTCTGTGCTCGTCCGCCGGGGCTACGCCAATTCCTTGAATGGATTGAAGACCTTGAGACCGGGCCGCTTGAAGTCCCGGTCGTTCCCTGTGGCGATCGTGAGGGCGTGCCGGCGCGCGGTTGCCGCGATGTAGCTATCCTCGACCGGCATGCACTGACCTGCCTTGTCGAGCAGTCGTTCCTGCTCCGCCCAGACGTGCGCGACCGACACGTTGAACCCGTGGATGCGTCCGTGCAGCGCGTCACGGACGCGTGAGCCAGCTTGCAGCGCCTGCGTGCCGCCTTCTTCGTCCGAACCAGTACGCCAGCTGCGCGATGACGACGGCACTGGTGTAGCACCGGTCCTGCTCTGCCTCGAGCCAGGCGATGACCTTTGCGTCGCCGTTCTTCTCGCCGGTTGGCAGATGACATCCATGTCGAGCAACCAGCTCATAGCTTGCGCCGGCTGGCCGGCGTCCGCCGACGGGCAGGCACGTCGTCCGGACTGACAGGGCACGCCTTCAGGACCGCCAGCCAACTCTCCCGCCCCGCGAGGCGACGGAAGACGATGGCGTCCTCTTCGGCATCGAAGTGTGCATCGAAGTAGTCGCCTGGCTTGGCTGGCGCGAGTGAGGCCGGCACCGTCAGGCGGCGCTTGGCATCAAGGGTCACGACCATGGTGGGATTATCCCACCGTCGATCCCCGCGTCAATTCGACCCCGGTCCTCTGCGAGAAAGCGCGACACGGTGTGGCTGTTTCAGTTTCCGGTACAGCGTCGCCGCGCCGATGCCCAGTCTTTCGGCGGCCTTGGCGCGGTTGCCGCCTGAGGCCCGCAGCGCGGCGGCAATGTAGTCGCGTTCGACCTCTGCGAGCGTGCGAACCTCGCCGGCGGCCGGACTGGCCGGAGCCGCCGAGCCGACTTCCGGCGGCAGGTCATCGACGCCAATGCGATCCGACTGCGCGAGCGCGACGGCCCGCTCCAACGCATTCTCCAACTCGCGCACGTTCCCGGGCCACGCGTACCGCAGCAGCAGATTCGCGGCGTCGGGTGTGAGCGCTGGCACTTTTTTCCCAAATCGCTTGGCCGCTCCGGCGAGCAACTGCCGCGCCAGCGGCAGAATGTCCTCGCGCCGCTCCCGGAGCGGCGGCACGACGACTTCGACGACGCGCAGACGATAGTAGAGGTCCTGACGGAACCGGGCGCCGTGCACATCCGCGAGCAGATCGCGATTGGTCGCCGCCAGCACACGAACGTTGATCGTCCGCGCGCGGTTCTCGCCCACGCGCCGCACCTCGCGCTCCTGCAGCACGCGCAGCAGCTTCACCTGCATGGCCGGCGGCACGTCGCCGATTTCATCGAGGAGCAGCGTGCCGCCATTGGCGGCCTCGAAGAGACCGGCGCGATCCTGCGACGCGCCCGTGAATGAGCCGCGGGCGTGTCCGAAGAGCTCGGACTCCAACAGCGTCTCGGGCACGGCCGCGCAATTGATCGCGAGGAACGGGCCGGCTGTCCGCGCCGATTCGTCGTGAATGAAGCGCGCGATGCGCTCCTTGCCGGCGCCGCTTTCACCGGTGATCAGGACCGTCGAGTCGACCTGCGCGACGCGTCGCGCCAGATCGAGCGTCCGCAGCATCGCCGGACTCGAGCCGACAAGACCGGCAGGGCGCCGTGGGATCGACCTGTCGCAGCGCGCGACGGGATTGGAGCTGTCGTTCCTTCTTCTTGAGTGTGTCGGTCAGCTGCGTCAGCGCTGAATCCAGACAGGCCTTCTGGTAGAACGGCAGATGCGTGGCGAGTTCCGGACCCCACTCCTCTTTTGAGCGGACGACGGCGCGACAGAGCGCATCGCCCTTGCCCCGGCAGCGATCCTCGATCGCGATGATCTCCTTGCCGTAGACGCACGACATGTAGCCGCTGGCGAAGCCCGTCAGCGTCCAGCACACCGGCTCGTCCGCCTGGCCGAGATGCAGCAGATGTTGCTCGGCCTCGTACGAGTCGTGCCAGATGCCCTCGGCGCCTGGCGTGGCGCCGCTGAGCGAGGCGCGCGTCACCTCCGCGCGCACGAGACCCTGAATCGTGTGAAGCCGCGCGCCGGCGATTCTCCATTCGTCTTCGCTGTCCCACGGGAATCCCTTGCGCAGCATTTCGGCGACGCGCCATCCGTGCGCATACCCGAACCTCGTGAGCACCGCCCGCGCCGCCGTCACGCCGAGCGTCTCAATCAGCTCCCGCCTCAGCAGCCCCAGCGCGACGGCGTCCAGCAGGAGCACGCGCTCGCCGGCGAAGGTGATGATTCCGCCCTCGGGAAGGAAGTGAAGCAGCTCATGAATGTCGAGGTCCGCCGCGCGCATCAGGCCTCCGTGAATGCTCGTTTCAAATTGAGAGTCAAGACTATCATTTCGATAGTCATTTCAGGCGCGCTGCGCACGCCGAAATCCTGTAAGTGATTGAAACCAAAGGATCGCTGCTCCTGGCACTCCCGTTGCTCTCTCGTCGGTGTCCAGAGGATGGACGGAGCCATTAGGAGGAGCCATGAGAACCGAGCGTTGGGAAATCGATAGCAGCCACTCGAGCGTGCACTTTTCGGTGCGGCACCTGGTGATCGCGAAGGTGCGAGGGTCGTTTGCCCGCTGGTCGGGCACGGTGCAGGTGCCGGACGGCGACTTCTCGAAGGCGACGGTCGCGGTGACGATCGACGCGTCGAGCATCGACACGGGTGTGGCCGACCGGGACGCGCATCTCAAGTCGGCCGACTTCTTCGATGTGGCGCAGTATCCCGAGCTGCGTTTCGTCGGGAAGCGCGTGCAGCCGCGATCCGGCGCCGACATCGACGTCGTGGGTGATCTCACGATCAAGGGGATCACGCGCGAGGTGGTCCTCCGTGTCGAACAGCACGGCCAGGCGAAGGATCCGTGGGGCAACCTGCGCGCGGCGTTCAGTGCGAAGACGTCGATCGATCGCAAGGACTTCGGGCTCACGTGGAACCAGGTGCTCGAAACCGGCGGCGTGATGGTCGGCGACCGCGTCGAGATCGAGGCCGAGATCCAGGCGGTGAAGCAGGTCGAAGCGCAGGTCGCCTAGGCCGCGGACGGCGAGGGCCGTGGAAGCGGCCCTCGCTCAGTTGGAGGTGCAAACATGTCAAACCGTGATACGTCACGGAGCCCAATCGTGCGGACACGCGGCCTCGCGCGACGTCGTCACGCTTCCGCCGCCCGGCCCAGGTTTCATCGGCGAGGGTCACACGGCGATTCACGTGATCGATCCGCGGGAGTTTGCCCACAACGATCCGTTCATCATGCTGGCGGACGATCGCGTCGATCTTCCACCGGGACAGCGTGCCGGTGGCCCGCATCCGCATGCGGGTTTCGAAATCGTGACGTTCGCGGTCGAGGGCGAGGCACGCGACCGTGACGAAGGGCTGCTGCGAGCCGGCGACGTCCTGTGGATGACCGCCGGCAGCGGCGTCGTCCACAACGAGGACCTGGAACCCCTCGGGAAGGTGCGCATTCTGCAGTTGTGGGTGACGTTGCCGAGCGCGTCGCGCTGGGTGGCGCCCCGGTTCGAGCACGTCCCGCGCGAGGACGCGCCGGTCCGGCAGGAGCCCGGCGTCGAGGCACGCGTCTACAGTGGAGCGTCGGGAGCCATCCACGCACCGTCGCACACGTATCTGCCCATGACGATGGTCGACGTCCGCCTGGCCCCGAACGCCGTCTTCGAGCAAGAAGTGCCTTCGTCCTACAACGGATTTCTCTATCCGCTCGACGGCCAGCTTCTGGTTGACGGAAGCGCCACCTCAGCGACTTTCGGTTGGCCAGATCGGTTGGCTGGAGTTTGGCGGTCCGATCAACAACGGTTCGTCTGACCGCGGGTCAAGACGGATCGCGCGTGATCCTGTACGCCGGCGAGCGACAGGATGTGCCGATCGTCACGCACGGCCCGTTCGTTGGCGAAACCCGCGCGGACCTTGTCCGCGTGTCGCAGGCGTATGCGCAAGGGCGCATGCCTCGGATCAGTGAACTCGGTCGGTAGCGTCGCCTCCCGTCCACCGACTCCGCACCCTATCGCGTGGCCAGCGCGCCGAGCCACCATCAGGATTCGAGACCGAGAAAGACGCGCAGGCGATTCAACTCCTCCTCCTGTGCCCGGCGGAACACTCGATCGCGCGGCGGGTGCGACGTGATGTAGCCGAAGTCCGACTGGAGCGTCCCGTTTCTGAGCGACACATTTGCCCAACCGATGACACGATCACGCCACAGGAGCGGGAGCGCGTAGTAACCGCGCTTGCGCCTGGCCACGGGCGTGTACGCCTCGAAGCGATAGGCCCAGCCCCAGAAGATCTCGAACCGGCGCCGGTCCCACACGACCGGGTCGAATGGCGTCAATACCCGCACCAGATCGTCTGGCTCGCGGGCCGCGAATGGCGTCTCGGCCGGCCAGTACCAGTCCACGCCGTCGATGCGCGCCGAGGCGAGCCGTCGCTTCGCGCGCTGCAGCGTGCGGTCCAGCTCGCCACGCCAGTGCGGAACGGCGTAGCGTAGCCGTCTGACCAGGCTCGACAGGCTCGCTGCCGCGAGAGGCGCATACATGTCGAACGATCACGTCCACCAGCGCGTCGAGGTGCACGTGGCGGGTGGCGGTGTCGCGCGGTCCGGCTTCGTGCTCGTGCGCGGCATAAATCCGGATTCCAGCCTCACGTCGCACGACCCGCAACAAGCCGCGGTATTGCATGGCCTCCAGCAGGTGCGTCGTCGCGCTCGAGAGGCCGCCCCAGTAGTTGGTGACCGTCCCGTGCGAGAAGTGATCATCCACTTCGCGCGGATGCACCGAGCCGCGCGTACGGATGAAGTCGAGCAGGGCCCGCACCTGCCTGCCGCGCCCCGCAGGCCAAGGCGCTGGACCGCCGCGCGGGTGCATCAAGGCCTGCACAGCGCCCGTGACGAAACCGTAGTTCACGAAGACATCCTCGTGGATGTCGAGGCGGGAATATTGACGCTCGAGATCGCCGGCGCGGTAGCCGGTCACGCGATGACGCAGCGTGAGGTCTTGCGCGCGCGCCGGTGCCCGGATCGGATCGGCCTGCACAAAGCCAAGTGCGTCGAGTGCGCGTTGCAGCTTCGTCGGGGCGAAGAGACTGTGCGCGACCGCAGCGCGCCGCAGGTCGTCGATCGTCACGCGGCTCCATTATCCATCCCATCATCTTTGTGATACAAAGGTCTTTACGAATTGGAGACCTGTCTCGCAATGAAGAAATCTCTGACCCGGATCAGCCGGGCCGCCATGATGGGCTTCGCCTGGGCCGGCGTCTGGATACCGATCGGCGCGCTTGCGGCGAGGCTGATCGTGGGCGAGCTCGACCCCCCACACATCGCGGGACCGTTGTACGCGGGTTTCCTCTGCGGAACGTTGTTTTCCGGACTCGCTGGAATTGCATCGGGCCGCCGCCGGCTCGATGAACTGTCGCCGTACCGAGCCGCTGCGTGGGGCGCTCTGAGTGGCCTGTTTGTCGGCGTGCTTCCATTTGTTATGGGGACGGGGGACGCCACGGACTATCAGGCGATGTGGGCCACGATTATCGTGGCGACGAGTGCCACGGCGGCCGCGATGGCCGCAGGCCGGCACCGGCTGGGCGACGGATCGATCTTCCGAGCCGCGATCCTGGCAGCTGTCGTGAGTGGACTGCCCGCAGGCGCGCTTCTGTGGTTCTTGACGACTCAGAACAGGAGCCCACGGTTCCTGCCTGTCGCGGTCATCGGTGTGTTGACTGCACTCGGCGCCCTCTCGGCGGGCGTTTCGGTGGCCCTCGCCCGAACGGCGAAGAAGTACGACTCGGACGCAGCCGCTCCCAGCCCCCAGGAACGAGGCAACGGGTGAACGTGGACACGTGGCGTCAGGACTTCACCCATGCCGCGCCACGTACAAATCACTATTCCGCGCGCAGCGCTTCCGTCGGCTGAATCCGCAGGCTGCGTCGCGCCGGTCCGTACGCGGCGATCACGCCCACCAGCACCATGATCAGCGCAATCGCCGGCGTGACGATCGCCAGTCGCCCGGCCAGCACCGCGTCCTCGCTGGCCGGTGCGATCACCATCGCTCCGAGAGCGCCAAGGGCGACTCCCATTCCGACTTGCGCGGCCACCCGGGAGAACACGCTGCGCAGCACGCCCGCTTGAGACGCACCCAGGGCCGCGCGAATGCCGATCTCCCGCCGGCGCTGCGACACGGTGAAGGACATCAGCGAGTAGACACCGGCCGCTGAGAACAACAGCACCGTCACCAGGATGCAAGACAACGCGAGCCCGACGAGGCGGACCGCGAGCGCATCCTCGCTATCAGCCTGCGCGCGCGCTTGCAGTTCGGCCATCCGCAATGCGGGATCAACGGCGGCGAGGATCTGGTGCGCCTTCCGGGCGAAGCCTTCGTTCATCCGGGATGCCGCTGATTCTCGCAGTCGCACCGTCAGGCTCACACCCGCCAGTTGCTCGGGTGCGACGGCATAGAGCACCGTTGGGCCGACGATGTCGGGGTCGATCGGGTTCCGCCGCAGATTCTCGGCAACGCCGACGATCTCGTACCAGGGCGACGGTTCTCCGTTCGGCCTAGCGGCATAGCGTATGCGCCGGCCCACTGGGGACGTGCCATTCAGGAACCGCTGCGCAAAGGAAAGGTCGACGATCACTGGGCCGTTGGTCGCACTCGCGTCGAGGGCGTTGAACGGACGGCCCGCGACGACACGCAGGCCGTAGACGTCGAGATACTCAGTGTCGATGCCGAACGTCGTCAGGCCCCGTGATCCGTTGGTCGCTGAGGCGCCGTCCACCGGGATGCCTTCCACCTCGATCCGTCCTGTGATGTTGCGCTGGGACAGGGACCCGGTAAACGTCACGCCGGTCACGTCGGGCTCAGCCCGTAGACGCCGCCTCAACTCCAGCAGCCGATTTCCGAAGGGACTCGATGCATTCTCTGTCGCGACGGCGGCCCCGACGAACTCTTCGGCCGGATAGTTCGGTCGCGTGAGGCTGCCGCGAATTTCCTGGAGGCCCATCTTGATGGCGGCCGGCAGGACGGCCACCGCAAACGCCACCTGCGCCACGATGAGCGCGCTCCACATCCGGCCCAGTCGCATACCCGTGCTCCCGCCGAGCTGACGAAGGTCCGCGCCGCCTCGACGTCGCGTCGCGTGAAGCGCCGGCAGGATGCCGGCAATCGCGGCCGTGATCACGACGAGCACGAGCACATAGAGCATCGTGGACGGTTGAGGGCCGTGCTCCAACCAGAACGGCGCGTCGCCACCCATCACGTCCAAAGCCGTGATCCGGTTGCCGAGCTCGACGGCGTACTGCCCGAGCGCGAGGCCCAGGAGAGCGGGCACCAGCGACAGGACCAGAGCTTCGACGAAGAGCTGGGCGACGATCCGCCCGCGACTCGCGCCGAGCGCAGTCCGCACGGCGATCTCTCCCCGTCGAGTGGCCGTCCGGGCGTAGAGCAGGATCGCGACGTTGAGAGCGACGACGATCAGCATGAGTGTGACCACGAGTTGCCCCATGACCACCGATCCGAGGCTCCCGTCCTGCGTGTCGTTGATCGGTCTGGTATAGCCCAGCACCTGCGGCGTCAGCGTCGCATTCGTTTGTGGAAACGCCGCCGCGGCGCGCTGTCCGATGACCGACAGCTCCAGCTGGGCCGACGCCATCGTCGCGCCCGGCGCCAGCCGTCCGAACACAAAGAGCTCCGGACCGGCACCACGCGCTATCGCCGACGGGTTCGCGCGGAGCGGGATCCAGTACTGATGGTTCACCGGAAACGCGAACCCCTCGGGCATCACGCCGACGATGGTGTATTGCGTGTTGCCGAAACGGACCTGCTGCCCGATCACCGATCGGTCCTGCCCGAACCGGGATTGCCAGACGGTGTACCCGATCACGACGACCGGCGACGCCGCTTCGCGCTCATCGTCGGGCGTGAGAAAGCGTCCGACGAGCGCCGGCACGCGCGCCACGCGAAACCCGCTGGCGCTCATCGCGGCGATCCGCACCGTTTCAGGCACGAAATCGCCGGCCCGCATCGTCGCGCTGGCTTCGCGAAATGCGCTGATTTCGACGACTGACGCCATCTGATCCCGCCAGGTCACGAAGTCGTGCAGCGAATGACGGTTTTCGTTGTTGCCCACGATGTCCCAGTTCTCGAGCGCGACAATGCGGTCACCGTCGTCGAGCGGGACCGTGGGATCGAAGTTCGCGTGGACATAGCCAAACATGCCCGCCGCGATCGCGATGCCGACGGTGATCCCGACGGTGGAGACAGCTGTCAGGCCGGGGTTCCTGATCAGGAGCCGGAGGCTGAGCTTGATGTCGGGCCAGGAGAACAAGGACGTGCGACGCTTGTCCGCCGTAGCTCTAGCGGAGGCGGATGCAGGGTGCGAGGCTTGACGCACGAAGGCGTCGCGTAGTCCCCAGAGAAGCGCACGAAAGATCTCTGCCGTGTACCATGCAAACACCACCAGCCGTCCGCTGCCACGCGCGAGCCGGGCGCGGCGTTCTTCCTCGAGGTCGCCCAGCAGCGACACACGTTCGTCATCGGAACGGCCGAGGCGGAGGAGGAAGGCCAAGGGGTGTTTCATGTGAAGTTAGAAGGAGACCCCTTCCGCCATCCGCACGACCGCCCCGTGCGCTTCGCGGAGTGCGGCGCGGCCTCTCTGCGTCAGCACGACATATTTCTTGGCGCGGCCTCCGCGCACGGCGTCGGGCTCGCCCGCGAACGAGCGGACCAGACCCTTGCCCTCCAGGCGTCGGAGTGTGCTGTAGATCGCGCCAAATGAGGGCTTGCGCTTCGTGCGCTCGATGAGCGTCGCGCGAATCGTCACGCCGTAGGCGTCCTCACCGAGCCGCGCCAGCGCCAGGAGGATCAGCTGTTCGAATTCACCGAGGTAGTCGGCCATCGGGTCTGATTATATACTGCACATTGTGCACTATATGTGGCATAATCCGGCACGATGCGTCAGAACCCATCGTGAAGGGCCGATCATGCGAAAGCACATCCTGGTCATGGCGTTTCTCCTGGCCGTCGGCATCCATGCCTCAGCACAGGAGTTCACCGGCAGTATCTACGGCCGAATCGTGGACCCGACCAACGCGCTCATGCCTGGAGTCTCGATCACGGTGGAAGGCGCCGCGATTCAGGGCCAGCGAACGGTGGCGTCTGAAGCCAACGGTTCCTATCGCGTCCTGTTACTGCCGCAGGGTGAGTACCGGGTCACGTATCAGCAGCCCAGGTTCAAGAAGATCGTCTACGAAGGCGTGAAGGTCGAGGTCGGCAAGACCGTCACGATGAACGTGACGATGCAGATCGCCGACATCGAAGACACGTTGGTCGTCACCGGCCGTTCTTCGATCGTCGATGTGCGGAACGCGACCGTCGGAACGAACTTCGGCGAGGCGATGTTGCGCGACATCCCGAACCAGCGCGACCTCATGGCGCTGCTTGCCCAGACACCCGGCATCACGCTGCCGCGCGTGGACGTCGGCGGCAATACCGCGGGAACGCAGTCGGCATATCGGGCCTACGGTCTGTCGGGCCAGTCGATCACGACCGTGGACGGCGTCAACATCACCGACGGTTCCAACGCCATCGGCGCCTACATCGACTACGGCGCGATGGCCGAAGCGAAAATTGCGGCCGCGGGAAACTCCGCAGAAGTTCCGGTGGCGGGCGCCGCGGTGACCACGGTGATCAAGAGCGGAAGCAACACGCACCACGGCGAGGTCTACACGGACTTCAAACCCGCTGGCAGCGAAGGCTACACCGGTGCGGAAAAGTTTTTGCGGTATCTCGACGTCAATGCCCAGCTCGGTGGCCCGCTCATCAAAGACAGGTTCTGGTACTTCACGTCACTCCGCGGCCAGCAGACCGCGTCCGTCACCGGGATGTACAACAAGCCTGCGGCGCAGGGCGGCACACAAGGTCAGGTGTTCACCACCGAAACGACGGATTACACCCTCAAGCTGAACTATCAACTCAGCCGTGGAAACACCCTGACGTTCATGACGCAGTTCGGCAGGAAACATCAGCCTTATCGGTTCGGGTCCGGACCCGGCGCCTTTCTATACCTTGTCGAGTCGACGGCGCTTCAGAATAGTTGGAGCGAAATCGGCAAGGTCGACTACACGCGAGTGATCAACAACCGCGCGACGCTGGACGCCTCGATCAATTTTTACGGCACCCGGTTTCCGCTCACCGCTCGCACCGACAAGACGCCGATCATCGACGACATCACGTATGTCCGGAGCGGCGCCTACCCAACGCCCAGCCTCTCGCAGGATCGGCGCTGGCACTACAACACGAACCTCAGCCTCTACGCCGGCAAACACGACATGAAGATCGGCTACATGTATCAGCACTACGCACCGCGATACACGGCCTATGGCGCTCCGGGCCCAGCCGGGACCGTCGGCCACTTCTATATCGGGACGACAAGCGGGGCGCCCAGCGCGTTCTGGACGGACAACGGACCCGTGTGGAACGTGAACGTCCTCAAGAACCACGCGGTGTTCGTCCAGGACAGATTCCAAGTCACGACGAAGCTGACGCTCAATGTCGGCGTTCGCTTCGATCAGTACAACAGCTCCTACCCGGAACAGAGGTTCGGCCTGAACGGCAACGTCGGTCCCTTTGCCGTCCCAACGGTCACGCCGGCGCGCGACATCGTGACGTTCAACACCGTGGTGCCTCGAGTCGCGCTCATCTACGACCCCTTCGGCAGGTCGAAGACGGCCTTGAAGGCCAGCTGGGGCAGATACGCGACGAATCCGGCGGCGTCCATTGCCTCGTGGGTGAATCCGATTGATCTCATCTCCAAGAAGTACGCATGGGACAACAACGACCTGACGGCGGACCCGGCCGTCGCCGCAACGCGGATCACGCCGGCGTATGTCGCGACGCATCAGCCGATCCTCGGCGGCGCGCAACTCACGCCTACGACGGTCGATCCGAACTTGAAGGACTCGTACACCGATGATTTCACGCTCGGCGCTGAGCAGGAAATCGCAGGCAACCTGCGGGGCTATGTCACGTTTGTTCGGAAGCAGCAGAAGAACACGTTCGGCAGGCTTGACCGGCTACGCACGCCTTCAAATTACACCCCGGTCCGGGCCCTCGATCCGGGTCCCGACGGCATCGTCAACAGCCCCGACGACCGCACCATCACGGTCTTTGAAACCGGCGTGCCTCCGGATATGACGGACTACTATCTGACCAACAAGCCGATCGGCGACACCTACGACACGGTCGAGTTCGGCGTCACCAAACGCATGAGCGATCACTGGCAAATGATCAGCGGTGTCGATTGGACGAGACGGGATCTGGCGTCGCTCTTTCCAGAGGATCCGAACACCGTGCTCTGGAACTCGACCAACACGCGGACGACGGGCTGGACGTTCAAGGCGTCGGGAAGCTACGTGTTCAATCGCGGCCTGCTGGTCGGTGTCTCCTACAACGCCATGAAGGGCGAGCCGTACGGCCGATTGTTCACCATCACTCCAGAGTACCTGACGCTGGCGGATCCGAATCGGACCGCCCCGCTGGTGCAAGGCAACATGCAGATTATCGCGGAGAAGGCCGGGACGTACTATTTGCCCGCCCTCAACTTGGTCAACATCCGTGTGCAGAAGGAATTCGTCATCAAGGACACCCAGCGGATTCAACTGATGCTCAACATGTTCAACTTCTTCGACGCCAAGACCGTGACCTCCGTCTACACGCTCACCAACCAGTCCTTTGGCTATCCGACGGACACCCTCGACGGAACCGTCGTCCGCTTCAGCGCGCGCTACATCTTCTAACCATGCGAACCCACCTTCGCTCTTTGAGCTTCGGCGGGCAAGCGGTCTACACGACGGTCGTCCTCCTGCTCCTGAGCACCCTCCTGGGTGCTCAATTCAGGGGCGACGCCCTGTTGATCAACGTGGTCGCGACCGTCGTCGACAGCAAAGGCCGGACGGTACCGAATCTCACGAGCGACGATTTCATCGTGGAAGAAGACGGGCAGCCCCAGACGATCAAACACCTCGTGCCATCGGCGGATCTGCCGATCAGCATCGGCGTCGTGCTCGACGCGAGCCTGAGCATGGAGACCAAGATCCGCACCGCCCAGCGCGCAGTCAACCGCTTCTTTTCGATGATTCATCAGGACGATGAAATCTTCCTGATGACCTTCACCAGGCGGACGTCGCTCATCGCCGACTTCACCTCCGATCGCACAACACTCGCGAACGCGCTGATGACCGGGGTGAACCTCGGCGGTGGCACTTCGCTGTACGACTCGCTGTATCAGGCGCTCCAGAAGGTGAAAGAGGGCCGCTATCAGAAGAAAGCGGTACTGCTCGTCACCGACGGCGAAGACACCACCAGCCTGACGCGCTTCGACAAGGCGCTGCAATACATCCGCGAAGCCGACATGCTGGTCTACAGCATCGGGATCAGGGGAGCACCGGGATTCGACCTGGGAACCGATCCACTTTCAGGAAACGCCAGATCGAGCACACTGAACAACACCACCGTCGACATGAAGGTGCTCAACCAGTTCGGCGAAGCGAGCGGCGGCAGGGCATGGGAGATCTCCGAGGCCACATTCGGCAAGAACATGGACGCGGTGATCGACACGATTGCTGCGGAGCTCCGCAGCCAATACAGCATTGGCTACTACCCGACCCATCCGAAGAAAGACGGCAAGTGGCACACGGTTCGAATCCGCATGAAGAATCCCGACTACGTGGCTCGCGGCCGCAAGGAATACCTCGACAAGTAACGATACGAAGGCTCTTGCTGGTTTCATCGAAGCGGGATCCGGTACAGATTTCGCTGGGTCGTAGTGCGATGGAACGCATAAACGTCGGGGGACGGACCCGGAACGACCACGGCAGCGACGCGGCGTGCGCCCGGGAGGCTCGCAACGTCCCTGACCGACCGAAGTCCCGCTGCCGGCATCGGTGGCAGGGTTTCGCCGGGTCGCAGTGGAACGACATAGCTGAGACCGTCAGCGATCGTCCCAATGACCATCGAGACGGCCCCTCCGCTGGACGATCTGCTCCAACTGATGAACGACGCGACCGGCAGTGGAGCGCCGCCGTTCAGCGGGAACAGCTGAGCCATTGACGCCTCGCTGCCGGGAAGCGTGGTCCATGCGACGACGAATCGGCCATCCGGCGACACGTCGCCCAGCAGCGGGATGGCTTGCTCGATCACCTTTCGCATTCCGGTCCCATCGGGACGGACCCGGTAGACATAAGTCGCCGCTCCGTCCGAGCGGCGGAACAGGATGTCGCCGTCTGGTGCGAATCTCGGCTGCCTTCCCTCGACGTTCGGGATCTGACCATGCGGCACGCGGCGATCGAGCCGCGCCAGCCAGAGCCGCAACGTCCCGTCGCCATCGGCCGCCTCCATCACCACGTGTTGGCCATCGGCGGAAATGTCGTAGTCGATCACCTGAAAGCCTGGAAGCATCACCTCAGAGCGTCCGGTGGCCAGGTGAGCGACGCGCAGCTCCCCTGGGACTGGATAGGTGCCGAGGGAGTTGACGACCTTATACAGAAGCGTCCTCCCGTCCGGGGTAAACCTCGCGTCGACGGCGTTGCCTTCGAGCGATATCTGCCGCTCTCCGCTGCCGTCGTGAAGCCATAGCGACGAGCTCGACAACGCCACCGCCGTGACCAGTGAGCGGCCGTCCGGCGCCACGGCAACGCCTTCCTCCGCCGTTGGGCCCATCGTGATCTGCTCGGGTTCGCCGTCGGGAAAGCGCTGGCGCCAGATGTGATTCGTTCCTCCCGCGTTCGAGGTGAGGTAGATCGACTCGCCGTCAGGCGACCACGCGCCAAACGTGCAGGCCGCGCCCGGCGGTCCGACCAGACGCCCCGGGCGGCTGCCGTCCAGTGGCACCACGCGGCACGGTGTCCACGCGTGGTTCTCGTCCATTTCCACCAGCAGGACCGAGCGTCGATCCGGTGACAGGTACGAGAGATGCGCCATGCCTTGATCGTGAGCGGGCACGTACACGTCACGCTGTCCGTTGCGGCCTTCGTCCGCAGCCACGAGCGCCATCTGGGGACTCTTCCTGATCTCCGAGAACAGCAGTTGACGCGGACCTGCCCAGATCACTCCGGAGGCATTGCGCAGCCATCGCTGCGGCTCGCCACCGCGCACCGGGACGATCCACGTATCCCACGAAAACGGCGCCTCGACGGTCCCATAGGCGATTCGGGCGCCGTCCGGTGAAAAGACCGGACTCATCTTCTGGAGGCTATCGTTGGTCAGTTGGAGCGGCTCGCCGTCAGGGAGCATCTTCACGAAGACCTGGCCATTCGCGAACGGCACGAGGGGGCTGGAAGGAGCGCGAAGAAACGCGACCATACGGCCATCCGGCGACAGCGCTGGCTGGATGACCGAGTCCGGGAACTGCGTCAGCTGCACCCACTCGGAGCGCGCGGCCGGGCCAGCCGGCGCGCGCCACCACACACCGGCGCCAATCGCCAGCGCCGCAACTGCCGTTGCCGCCAGCGCCGCGACCTGCCAGGGCTTCCATCCACGCTGCGCGTGCTCGATGGTGCTCCGGGCCTCGGCGATATTCTGCAAACGTCGAGCCGGATCCTTTTCCAGACACTGCTTCAACAGCGCACGAATGCTTGCGGGCGTGACGCGGGGCAGGGCTTTCCAATCCGGCTCCCGCTCGAGAATCGCTGCAAACGTTTCCGCGATCGTCTGGCCGGTGAACGGCGGCCGTCCGGTCAGCATTTCGTACATCACGCAACCGAACGCCCAGATGTCGGCGCGGTTGTCCACCGGCAGACCGCGCGCCTGCTCCGGACTCATGTACGTCGCGGTCCCCAGAATCACGCCGACGCGAGTGCCGGACATCCCCACCGTCGTCGATTGCGACAACTCTCGAGCCAATGCTGGCTCTCCCGCCGCGGCTTTCGCCAATCCGAAATCCAGCACCTTCACCACGCCGGCTGGCGTGATCTTGATGTTGGCCGGCTTCAGGTCCCGATGGACGATGCCCTTCTGATGCGCCGCGTCGAGCGCGTCAGCGATCTGTCGGGCCACGCCGAACGCGTCATGTGCAGCCAGCGGCCCACGTTGTAATCGATCGGCCAACGTTTCGCCCTCGACGAGCTCGAGTACCAGCGCCGGCACGCCGCCCGCATCTTCGAGGCCATAGATGGACCCGATGTGAGGGTGATTGAGAGCGGCGAGCATCCTCGCTTCGGCGTCGAACCGCGTCAGCCGCTCGGCGTCGGCCGTGAACGCAGCCGGCAACACCTTGATCGCCACATCGCGGCCAAGCCTGGTGTCGTGGGCGCGATACACCTCGCCCATGCCGCCCCTGCCCAGCAGTCGTTGCACACGATAGCCACCGATCCACTGGCCGGTGAGGTCGGGCCCCGGTGCACCGCGCAGGTGCGCCGGGGCCGGGCCTCCGAGAAAGTCCACGAAGCTCCCCGTGGAGGTCGGCTGATCGAGGAGTGCCTGGACCTCGCGGCGTAACGCCTTGTCCTCGGCGCACGCTTCCGCAAGAAACCCGGGGCGATCGCTCTCTGCGCGGGCCCGGGCGGTGTGATACAGCTCCTGGATGTGTTCCCAGCGCTCAGGCGTCATTGGGCCATTCCTTCTGCACCTCAGGTTCATACCCGAGGCGCGCACCAAGAAGTGCTGCCAAGTGCAGATGTTGGTGGTCGCGAGGAGCGCATTCTAACCCAGTCATCTACCACCCCGGATGAAATCAGACCGTCAGTCCCTGGAAGGTCGCTGGACGCGGATCGTGCCCTGGAAACAGAGGCCGGCGGGTGCGCCAGCACAGTCGGTCAGCACCTCGTATTCCACGTGCACACGCGCGCCTGTCCGCCATCCACTCTGGATGACGCCGTTGAGGATGGCCCTCCCTGTCTCGTTGTTCTGCGCGCCCCGGACGAGCGCGGTAAAGGAACGTTCCCCGGCCTGCACTTCATAGATGGCCTCGAGGCGAACGACACGGCCGTTCCCGATCTCCTGAAACTGCAGAACCTCCCCCGCGAAATCGCCGGTGACATCGCCGCCGACAAAGCCCGCCATGAGAGGAAAGCCGGTGATCCATTTCGTAAAGGTGATGACGATGGGCCTGGGCGGGTTGTCAGGGGCACTGCCCGCCAATGCAGGTGAGATCTGGAGCAGGATCGCGATCGCGCCCACGAACCCGCTGACGCAGCGTTGCATACGAATGGTTTTCATAACGCTCCTTCAATCGATGGTTGTCACCGCTTGCTGTGATGGATCGAGGAACCGCGCGTGAAGGGTTTCCCCCGTCCGGCCATAACGCGTAAACGCCGAGGCATTTACCTCACGCCGGATGGGTCTGCGGTCTTGAAGGTTCGGGAGAGCTGCCCTATCCTCAGCCCAGTCAAGGCGATAGCGGTGCGCGGGCGGTGGAAATGGAGGCGGTGTGACGCATCACGAGGACGAGGCCGCGGGAATCACCCAGTTGCTCGTGGCCTGGAGCGAGGGCCGTCGTGATGCCCTCGATCGGCTCGTGCCGCTCCTGTACGAAGACCTGCGTCGTCTGGCGGCCGGGCACATGCGTCACGAATCGCCCGGCCATTCGCTTCAGCCGACGGCGCTCGTCCATGAAGCCTACGTCCGGCTGATTGACCAGCGCCAGGTTCACTGGCGTAACCGCGCCCACTTCTTCGGGGTGGCTGCCGGGATCATGCGCCGCATCCTCGTCGATCACGCCCGCTCCCGTCGCGCGGACAAGCGCGGCGGCGCGTGGGACCGCGTCACTCTTGTCGAAGATCAAGTCGCTGGCGGAGCCCAGGAGATCGATCTGCTGTCGCTGCACGAATCGCTCGAACGGCTCGCCGCATTCGACCCGCGGCAGGAGCGGATCATCGAGCTGCGCTACTTCGGCGGGCTGACGATCGAGGAGGTCGCCGAAGTTGTCGGCATTTCTGAAGCCACCGTCGTCCGCGACTGGACGATCGCAAAGGCGTGGCTCAGGGCAGACCTGTCAGCGGGCGACGGCTAGAGCGGATGGCTCGGTGGACTTGTATTTGGCTCCGGTCGATGTGGTCACTGACGTGCGCGAGCGACTCAGAGTCCTTCTGGGGTTGTAGTCAGCTTCGAGTGCAGTCACTGCACGGCATCCGGTCATCCAGCAAGCCGTAGGTGTTGTGCGCGCTCAACGAGGTTGATTCGGCGAACAATATCGAGTACCTTCGCGACCCGCTTGTCACGCTTCCGGGAGATGAGCTCGAATGGCCCATGAACTTCTGATCGAAAACGGGCGCGCGTCGATGTTCTATGTGAACGATCCGCCCTGGCACGGCCTTGGAACGCGGCTCGCTGCGCCCCCGACGTCTCGAGAAGCCATCGAAGCCGCGGGCCTCGATTGGACGGTCGCGAAGGTGCCCCTGCACGGTGTCGGCGGACCAAATGCGCACGAGCTTCCCGACCGGTTTGCTCTTCTCAGAGAGGACCTGATCGGAGATCGAGACGGCCATGTTTTCGGAATCGCTGGCCCGGAGTACAGTTCCTCTCCAGAACCGTCAGGCCTTCGACTTCTTCGACCCGCTCGTACAGGAAGGGCACGCCTGGTATGTCACCGCGGGCGCGCTGGGAAGAGGCGAGCGAGTGTGGATTCAAGCTCGACTCCCAGGCGATTTCGAGGTCGGGTCCGGCGACCGCGTCAGAGCGATTTCTGCTGCTGAGCAATCGCCACGACGGCACGAGCAGTGTCCAGATCCAGCTCACGCCAATCCGAGTGGTGTGTAACAACACGCTGATCGCGGCCCTCTCCGACGGGCGCGCGATCAGTATTCGCCACGGTCTGGACATGGCCGGTCGGTTGGAGCAGGCGAAGGCACTCCTTGGTCTGGTGAACCAACGGTACGGCGCAGTTGCCGGGCTGTTTCGGCGCATGGCCGCGACTGAACTGACGCGGGAACGCGCCCTGAGGTACTTCGAGCACGTCTTTCCGAACGACACGGCCCCCGGGGCTCACGGCCGCGCGCAAGACGTTCGCCGTTGGGCGCTCCATTTCTACGAACACGGCCGAGGAACCGATTTGCCGAACGTGAGAGGAACGCTTTGGGCCGCCTATAACGGCGTGACCGAACTGATCGACCACCGGCAGGCGCGGCAGCACGGCGCTGACACGACGCTCGGTCGGCTCAATTCACTCTGGTTTGGTCGCGGCGCCGGAATCAAGGAGCGAGCGCTGCGCGTGGCGGAGCAGATGGCGACGGCTGCGCCGCGGTTCACCCGAATCCCGATGCTCTCTCCTCGCCCTCTTGCCGCCACAGCCTGAGCGCGCGCCTTTCGGGATGCCATCTTCGCGCGTATAAGATTGGTTCGTTACCCTGGACCAACCGTGATCGATCGCACAGGAGCCTTCCGATGAATCGCGCCGCCTTCTCGTTTCTCTCGTGCTCATATCTGCTGATCCTTGCCGCCGCGATTCTGCCAGCGACCGGGTGTACCCGGTCGCTCGACATGGCCGCCCTCAATCGGTCGATCAGCGACGGCATCGACACGCAGTTGCAGCTCCCCATCGCGACGGTGAGCTGCCCGGCGGGCGACCGGGCAATGAAAGCCGGCGACAAGTTCGAATGCACCGCGACGCCGAAGGAAGGCGGCCGGCTCATCGTCACCGTCACGCAGAAAGACAACGCCGGCACCGTGTCGTGGGAGGTGACCAGAACCGAGGGCCTGCTCGATCTGGACAAGGTCGAAGTCTCCGTGAAGGAAGGGCTCAAGGCCCAGGCGAACGTCGATGCCACCGTGGCCTGCGAGGGCCGCTGGAAGGCGGCGAAGGTCGGCGAGGTCTTCCAGTGCCAGGCCACGTCCGGCGATCACAAAGCGACGGTCGAGGTAACCACCAAGGACCTGGAAGGCAATATCAGCTGGAAGGTCCAGTAGCGGGGTTCAAATCGGGGGCGGGCAACCGCCGGTACTTGCCGCTGTGGTCGGTGGCGGCGTGAGGCCGAAAGAAGTACCGATTTGACGGCGCCCTTGACAGTCGCTGCTCGAGCCGACGTATACTGAGCGTGCTTACTAAGCTCACTAGGTATGCCGACGCGTCCAGACACGCTGCAAGGGTCGTTGCCGCTATTGGTCCTCACCGTGCTGCACCGACGAGGTCCGCTGCACGGCTACGCCATCACGTCGCACATTCAGAATCTTTCTGACGCCTTGCGGGTAGAGGAAGGCTCGCTGTATCCGAGTCTCCATCGGATGGAAGAGGCCGGTTGGATCAAGGCACGAACCATCACGACCGAACACAACCGCCGCGCGCGCGCGTATGAAATCACGGCCGCTGGACGACGCCAGCTCGGTACCGAAGAAGCGCGCTGGCGGTCGGTCACCGACGCGGTGAACCACGTGCTCAAGCACGCCTAGGTGCACGCATGTCCTGGCTATCTCGGATAGCGAACGCGTTTCGTGCATCCGGCGTCGACCGCAGCCTTGACGACGAAATCGGATTCCACATTGAATCCCGAATCGCCGACCTCGTCGCCGGTGGGATGACGCGCGACGCCGCGGAGGCCATGGCGCGTCGTCAGTTCGGGAATCGCCTGCGACTTCGCGAGGAAAGCCGCGATGTCAAGCTGCTACCCTGGCTCGACTCACTCGCGCGCGACGTGCGGCTGGGCGTACGGGTGCTGCTCAAGAACGGGCTGGTGACGGCTGCAGCCATCGTGTCGTTGTCGCTGGCGCTGGGCGCGTGCGCGGCAGCTTTCTCGTTGGTCGACGCGTTGATCCTGAGGCCGCTCCCGGTGCACCAACCCGAGCGGCTGGTGTACCTGACCTTTCCCAACACAAACCCCGACGCGCCCGAGAATGACGTGTTCAGCGATCCGGCGTTCGTGCGCCTGCGCGACGCCGGCCGCGGGCGGGTCGACCTGTTCGCCATGGCGTACGCCACCAGGCCGCGCGTGACATTCGACGGGGCGAGTGGAGACAGGGAGACGGTACGCACGCAGTTCGTGTCCGGTGACGCGTTCGAACGGCTCGGCATCGGCCCAGTGGTTGGCCGGCTGCTGACGATGCAAGACGATCAGCGCCCCGGCGCGCATTCCGTGGCCGTCCTCAGCCATGCGTTCTGGATGCAGCGGTTCGGCGGCGATCCCGGAATCGTCGGGCGCTGGTTCGTGGTGCATGGTTCCAAAGACGATCGTCAGTTCCAGATCATCGGCATCACCGAGCCACGCTTCAGCGGCGTGGAGCCCGGCTCCGCCATTGACGTGTGGCTGCCGTACGCGATGCAAGACCCCTCGACCTTTGGTAACAGGGGGTACCGAGCGCTGCGTGTGATTGGCCGCGTGAAGGAAGACGGCTCGCTGGACCGGGTGCACGACGTTCTGCAGCTCGCGTTCACGAACCTGCGCCGCGACGACGCGCAGGCTCAATTCAGCGCGAACGAGCCTCCGGATCGCGTTGCGCAGTTCGTCAATGCGCCGCTTCACGTACGATCTGCGGCGACTGGTCCGTCGCCGCTCCGTACCAGGTTTCAGCGGCCGCTGTGGATTCTCGCCGGAATCGCCGCGCTCATGCTGCTCATCGCCGGTTCGAACGTCGCGAACCTGTTCCTCGCCCGGACTGCAGTGCGTGAGGACGAGATGTCGCTGCGCCTCTCGCTGGGGGCCAGCCGCGGCCGCTTGATCCAGCAGATGCTCATTGAAAGCGCGCTCGTCGGCGGCACTGCATGCTTCATCGGCGTGGTGTTCGCGATGCTCGCGGCGCCGGCAGTCGTGAGCATGCTCACATCGGCAGACGATCCGGTATTGCTCGATTTACGGATCGACTGGCGCCTCCTCGCGTTCATCGGCGGGATGACGATGTTGTGCAGCACGCTCTTCGGGTTCGTTTCGGCGTTGCGCGCGTCGAGGGTCAAGCTCATGACTGGCCTGAAGGCGAGCGGCGTTCGGACTTCGGCCCGCACGGAAGCCGTCCGTCCGTTCGTCATGATCCAGGTGGCGTTCAGCCTGATCGTCCTCTTCGTGGGCGGCCTGCTAGTACGGTCCTTCGTCAAACTGACCAGCGTGAATCCTGGATTCGAAGTGTCAGATGTGTTGCTGGTGTCTTGGGAAGCGGGAGGTCGCCTGGAGCCGAGTCAACAACAGGCGGCGCTGCTACAGGTGCTCGATCGGCTTCGCCACCTCCCTGGTGTCGCTGCGGTCAGCGCGGCCGAGTTCAACGTGCTCGGCCGGCCCTGGCGGCACGTCATCCCTGTGCCCGGCAGCGCGCGCGAGGGGATCGAAATCACGATGGCGCCGGTGACGCCAGGGTACTTCGAGACGATGAAGATCCCGCTCCTCGCCGGACGGCCCTTCGTCCGCGGCGATCTCGACACCGAGAGTCCCACGGTCGTCATCGTCAACGAATCCTTCGCGAAGCGCTACTTCGGGAGCGAGCCGGCGGTCGGCCGGTTGTTCGATGCGCGCTTCGGCAGGACGCGCGCGCCAAACGAGGTCGTCGGTGTTGTGGCGGATGTGCGTTACGACCTGCGCAAGCCGCCGGCGCCGGCCATCTACATGCTGCTCCCGTTGAACAGCTTCCAAACCCTGCACGTCCGCGTGGCCGGCGATGCGACGACGATCGCTGCCAGGCTCCGCGAAGAAGTGCGTGCCGCCACGCCGCTCTTGCGCGTGACGTCGGTCACGTCGCAGGCCGCGATGGTCAGTCGTACGCTCGTGCGCGAGCGGCTGCTCGCCCTGCTCTCCGGCTTCTTCGCACTGGTCGGGCTCGTGCTGACGGCGGTCGGCTTGTACGGCACGTTGAGCTATGCGGTTGTGCAGCGCACCCGCGAGATCGGCATTCGAGTCGCTCTCGGAGCACGCGCGGTCGGCGCGGTGCGCCCAGTCCTCGCGGGCACCGCCAGGACGACGCTGATCGGAGCCGCCTGCGGCCTCGCGGGCGGGCTGTACGCGTCGCGCTATGTCGAGACGATGTTGTTCGAGGTCGCGGCGCGCGATGTCTGGAGTCTTGCGCTTCCACTAGGCACGCTGCTGCTGGCCGCGTTCGTGGCGGCTCTTGTTCCCGCATGGCGGGCCGCGCGCGTCGATCCGGTCATCGCGTTACGCAGTGAGTAGCGGCCCACCCTCGCCCCGCGCCGGCGAGCGCAGCATCCCGGTCCCTCAATTTGGCACTGAACTTGACAATATTTAGATAGTTAGCTAATTATAGGCACGTGAATCGTGTCTTCAAGGCGCTGGCCGACCCGACGCGCCGGCGCGTGCTCGAACTCCTGCGGGAGCGGCCACGCTCAGCGGGTGAGCTGGCCGACTATTTTCCCGTCTCCAAGCCGACGATGTCGGCGCACTTCGCAGTGCTACAAGGAGCGGGACTGATCGAGTCCGCGAAGACAGGGCGGACGATTCTCTATCGACTCAAAATGTCGGTGCTCGAAGAAGCATTGCTCGGCTTTGCGCAGACGCTCGGCTGGAAGATCGCGCCGCCGCAAGCTGCTGACAGGGCGCGTCGCGGCGCACGGCGATCAGCCCTCATAAAAGGAGAGGCGTGAGATGACGGTATCCACGGACATTCGTCGAGGTCTGAGCTACGCCGGGCTGATCATCGTTGTGGCTGGGGGCGCGAAGCTCGCGGCCGCGCACGGCCTCGTTGGAAGCGACTGGCCCGGGCGCGCCATGATGGCGGTGACGGGCGCGTTACTCATGGTAATGGGCAACGCGATTCCAAAGACGCTCAGGCCACTCTCGGCGGACTCCCGCGATCCAGCGACGCTGCAGCAGCTCCAGCGCCGAGCGGGCTGGACGTTCGCGCTCGCGGGTGCCGCCCTCGCGATCGGCTGGCTTGTACTCCCGGAACCGGTGGCGAATCTACTGACGCTGCTGTTGGCTCCGGTGACTGTGCTGGTCCTGGTCCAGACGCTTCGTGTGTATCGCGCCGGCCGCCCGGCGTAGAGTCGGTACTGTTTCGAGAGACGAAGACACATGCTTGCACGTTTGATGGGCGTCACGACCATCTCGCCAGTGGAACTGCTGGCGCTCGTCGAGCGTCGCGCGGTGACCGCGATCGATGTCAACGCGCGATCGAGCTGGCTTCGCGCGCACGTACCGGGCGCGCTCACGTTGGATCATGCGCACTACCAGGCCTGCGATCTCCCCGCCAGTCTCGATGCGCCGATGGTGTTTTATTGCTCCCGTCTGCTCTGCCGCAAAGCGCCGCTCGCTGCCCGCCGCGCCAAAGGATTCGGCTACAGGAACGTCCGCGTCATGTCGGCCGGCATCAGCGGGTGGATGGCCGCGGAGCTGCCAACGGAATCGGGGGGCTGACAGTGGCCGCGGAGCGGAAAGGCTGGCGCCTAAAGCATCGGCGCTTCAAATCGAGCGAGTGAGACGCGGTAAACAGGCCCACTACTTTTTCTGTTGCGCCTCCGCTTCGCGGACTCTCGCTGCGAATGACGCTTCCGCGTTGGCAACCATCGCCTTGAACGCCTCGGTGTCCAGGCACGTGACGCAGAGCGGATTGACGGGAAGCGCAGGGTTTAACGGACGGCCGAGGTCCTGGCGGTGATTGTGAAGGAAGAGGTCTGGAGGCTGGAGCGCCTTCATCCTTTGAAGCGTCATCTTCGTATCTTCGATCACCGTGGGGTGCCTGGGATTGCCGATGAGTTGAACCCCCGAGTTAGGAATTTCACCGCCGCGGAATGCGACCGAATAGTTTTTGCCGCCCTCGGAGACGCTGGTGATCCACACGGTGGCCCCCTGCGTATGCCCCGGTACCCAGAGGGCGCGCAAGGTCACCCCGCCCAGGGAAATCGTATCCCCGTCCTTGATGACCCGATCGACATGGACGGCCACCAGCCCGGGGAATCCTCCGGCGGAGTTGTCCTGGCCGGCTTCAAGCGCCGCGGCATCGCCGCCGAGAGCGATGACCGACGCTCCGGTCAATTTTTTCATCGCCGCGTGTCCCTGGACGTGATCAAAATGCGCATGGCTCGAGATGATCATCTTGATGTCCTTGACGTCGAAGCCAAGCTTCTTGACGTTCGACACGATGACGTCGTGCATCTCGCTGGTGCCCGTGTCGTGGAGGATGTGGCCCTGCGGAGTCGTGATCAAATAAGAGCCATACTCGCCGCCCACCCAATGAATGTTGCCGATGATGCGGAACCCTCCGGGCGGCGGCGCCTGATTCTGAGCCTGAATAGGTTCCGCGCGTCCCGCAGCGCCGAGCGGAGCCATCATCCCGATCGCTGCACCGAGCATCAATGCACTGACTTGACGCATAACACCTCCATCAACCTGTAATGACGGCGCTTCATTTTATGGCCTTCGAGCTGCTGTCAACGGGTTCGACTCGTGCCCTTTGCATTGCGCTGGCGCGTCGTGAAGGTCACGGATTGCTGAACGGGACTCCGCCCCTCGGACACTCTTGACGAATGCGATCTAGGTCGAGTCGCACGTCGGCGTTCTCGCTTACGCCCCAGGGCATGACTATTGCCGCATCGATGGGCTCGACTCGCCGAGCGCGTACGCCGGAGGCAACCTCGCAAGGCGCTGAACGAATGCGCGATTCCCGACGCCATGCACAAGCACTGGCGCAGGGAGCCGGGACTGATCGCGTTCCTGCGGTCGCGGTGAGACGCCCACCGAATCGGCCGACGGGGCTGGCATGGGCGAGATTCTGTTGCGTCCGAGGACCGGTGAGGCTGGCTCGCCGCTGGCATTCACCCGCCTGCGACACATAACTGCGGCGGCGCAACACAATCGCGTGAAGGAGCGCCGGGCGATGGGACTAGCAGGTCGAGGTCAAGGCGGCGATACCGATTCGACGCGCTACAATCGGCAGGCGCAACATGCTACGCGTCGGCGCCTGTCAGACACCGGAGATTCTCGGAGACATTGAGGCCGCGCTCGGCTGCATCGAACACTTCGCGCGGCAGTCCGAGTCGGCACATGTCGATCTGCTCCTCTTTCCAGAGTGCTTCCTGCAGGGCTACCTCGTCGAAGAAGGCCATCTTCGCCAACATGCCCTCGACCTTGAGTCGGCGACCTTCGCCTCCATCCTTCAGCGCCTGACTTCAGTTCGGCCGACGCTCGTCTTCGGCATGATCGAGCTGCTGCGCGGCCGCTATTTCAACTCGGCTGTCGTGATCAGGTCCGGTCAGGTCGTCGGCGTCTACCGCAAGACGCACCTTTCCGCCGGAGAATCGCTGTTTGAACCAGGAGGCGCGTTTCCCGTGTTCGAGCTAAACGGTGTCACGTACGGTATCAACATCTGCTTTGATACGAACTTCGCGAATGCTGCCGCACCGCTCGCCGCGCAAGGTGCTCGGCTGATGCTGGTTCCTTCACAGAACATGATGAAGCGGGGCGCTGCAGAAGAGTGGAAGCTCCTCCACAATCGAATCAGGGCTGAACGCGTCAGGGAAACCGGGATGTGGTTGGTGTCAGCCGATGTCACCGGTGCGCGTGATGACCTTCGCGTGGCCTACGGGCCGACCAGCGTCATGAATCCGGAGGCAGAGATTGTGGCGCAAGTACCGTTGATGGCAACCGGTATGGTGCTCGCGGAGATCGAGTAGACCGCACGGCTTCCGACCCCCCGCAACATAACCGCGTTTCTGTTCTTCCCAACCTAAACGCGGATGTGCAGCTCACTCGCTGATGCGAGCGGCCGCCACGACGGCGAGACGCACCGACGCATGTCGCCTCCCACTGAGTCGCAAGCGTCTCTCTTCGTCGGTCCTCTATCGCGGGCGAGCCACGTCAGTACGTCCACTCCGTGCGCGTCCGCTTCCTTCCGCAGTTGCGCGACCAAGCGCGTCCGCGATGGCCGAGGACTAGTTCCATGGCCCCGTTGGTCGTTGCTAAGCCTCAGCGCCGGACCAGTTCGATGTCGAATCTCGTGTTGCCGTTGATAGTGACGGGTATTCCGAGCGACTGAATCGGACCGTCGTACTTGAAGCCTGTCTTCCCGATCACCTGGAGGTACGTGACGCCCGGCCACACCCACGACAGGCTGTAGAGCCCTTCGGCATCGGTCGTCACAAACGTGTGGCCGTCCGGACTGCCGCAGCCATCGCAGTAGAGGACGACCCCGTCGATTGGCACTCGTCCGGCAGCCGTCACCTCGTACACCAGACCCGACAGGACGTATGTCTGGGGTATCGGAGCCCGGCTGATGACGATGTCGAGCCGGGTATCGCCGGTCACGGCGAGCGCCTTCGCTTGCGTCACATAGCCCGACTTGGTGACTGACACGCTTGTGTTCATCGCGCGCAGCCCCGGAAGCGTGTAGGAACCGTCTTCTCCAGTGAGCGCGAACGCACGAGTCGAAAGCTCCATGACCATTGCGCCTGCCACCGGCATTGGCCCGGGCGCCGTCGTCTCGGTGATGGCACCAGAGATCGTGAACGTCGCGCCGCTACTCGGGGAGACCGGCGACATGGGCAAACCGGCTGGTCGTAAGGACGTGCCGTCGCAGGCGGCGCTGAGAAGTAGCACGGCCATGACAGTGGTCAGGGAGGTGAGTCGATCGGGGTTGCGCATAGCTGATTCCTCGAGCCAGGAAGGCGGAAGTGCCCTCCTGGTCAGAAAGCGCCGTGGCGCGTCGAAACCTTGCACGCCTCAGGGAATCGTCCCCCGTTCAAGTTCCGGACGCGGAATCTCGCTTAATGAGCGGGGTGTACCCACGTGGCGTATACTGAAACGCTCCAGTCAATGCGAATAGTTCCCGTCCTCCTGGCGGTATTGGTGTCGCTGCTTCAGCCCGCGGCGACCGCCGCCCAGGCGCTGACGGGCAGCCTCACCGGCACCGTCCGGGACGAACAGGGGGGAGTGATCGCGGGCGCCGAGGTTCGCGCGAGCTCACCGTCGCTCATTGGCGGCGTTGCGCGCTGGACGACGGACGCCAGGGGACAGTTCCGCTTTCCCGCGCTGACGCCCGGGTGGTACACGCTCGAGATCCGAATGCTGAAGTTCGAGCCCTATCGCGAGACGGACATCCGCATTGCGCTGGACGCGGCGATCGAAACGAACCCCGTGCTGAAGCTGGCATCGCTGACCACCACGGTTACGGTCGCAGGATCACGCATCGACACCCGCGAGCCAGGATTCGCGACCCGTATTGATGCCGGCACGCTCAGTGACACTCCGACACGACGCAATAATCTGTTCGCCTTCATCATGATGGCACCGGGAGTCTCGCCAACGTCGCAGGCGACCAGCTTTCTTTCTGTGTTCGGTTCGGGTGTCGACCAGAACATCGTCCTGGCTGATGGCACGAACATCACCTCGACGAGCAACGGTGTGGCGCGCACCGAACCCGGGATCGACTTCATTCAAGAGATCCAGATTCAATCAGTCGGAGCGTCCGCCGAGTACCGGCAATGCTCAGGGTGCGGTCATCAACATCCTCACCCGACAGGGCAGTAACCGCTTTCTGTGGGACGGTTCGTACTACGCGCAGCCCCGCGGTCTGACCAGTCAGCCCATCCAACGTCCGATCAATGGCGCCGGTGTACTGAGCGGGTACGAGCGGCGCCGCTATTCCGATGTCACGACGACGCTTGGCGGTCCGGTGTCTCGCGACCGCCTCTGGTTTTTTGCCGGTTACCAACACCTGCGCGACGAAGACAGTCAACCTGGCGGAGACCCGGTCTATCCAAAGCAGTTCAACCAACAGAAGATCTTCGGGAAGCTGACGTGGCGGCTCGCGCCGGGCTGGCAGCTGATGCAGAGCCTCCACCGCGAATCATGGGACAACCGGGAGCTTCCGACAGCGGCAAGACTGGTCGAGGCCACGCAACACCTGCAGGCCACCGTGCCGGCCATTACGTTCGGGCATCTCACGCACACGTCTTCGGCGAACAGCATGTGGGATGTCCGAGTCGGCAAGTTCGTCTGGTCGCAGGACATTTCGCGAGCCACCGGCGACCCGAGCGTCCCCGGCCGGCGCGATCTCAAGACCGGGATCTTCAGCGGCGCCCCGCAGATAGTCGGGGGACTGAAGCAGATTCGGTGGACGGCAACAGCGACATTCAGCTACTACAAGAATCTTCTGGGCGCCGATCATGAATTGAAGATCGGCGGACAGTTTGACCGGGCAGAGCACCAGGCCCATACCGGCGTGCCAACGGGCAGGCGTTTCGAGGACAATGCGCCGCTGCCGACGCGCGTTTTCGTCAGCGGACCTTCTCACTCCGGCGGCCGGGTCGTCGCCGCGTCCATGTTTGCCACCGACGCGCTCCGCATCGGACCTCGGGTGACCATCACGGCCGGGATCCGTTTCGATCACAGCCGCGGAATCAGTCCCGACGTTCCCAGGTTTGACGCCGACGGGCGCGACACTGGCGAGACGATTTCCGGGGCCGGCTTGCAGTACACATGGAGTGTCTTGTCGCCGCGGATCGGATTCGCTCTCAAACTCACCGGCGACGGTAAGACGATGATGAGAGCGAGCTACGGCCTGTTCACCCAGGGAATGCTGACCGGGGAGCTGAGCCCGGCTCACCCCGGCGGAACGACAACCACGCGGTGGGACGTCGATCCGGTGACCGGCGACTTCCTGAACCCTGTCCCCACCAACCCGACGCAGACTCAAGTCGATCCCCATACCCGCGCCCCACGAACCGATGCGTACTCGATCGGTGTCGATCGGGAGATCGCAGGCACGCTTTCTGTGGGCGCCGTCTACGTTCACAAGGACGGCCGGGACTTCATCGGCTGGGAGGACATCGGTGGGATGTATCGTGAGGAATCGAGAACCGAGAACGGCGTGACCATTCCCGTGTTTGTCCTGACCAACTCGCCGGCCGCGCGACTCTACAACCTGACCAACCAGGAGGATTACTCGCTCACGTACAACGGCATCGCGTTCGTCGTCGAGAAGCGCCACTCACGCGGCTGGCACGCGACGGGTCGTACACGTATTCGAGGGCCGTCGGTCTGCAGCCGTCCGGCGCCACGACCGCTGCCGGCGCTCAGGTCGCGACCACGGGCGCGCCGCCAGTCTCGTTCGCGCCGCCGGTTACATTCGGGCGCGACAGAAACACGCTGACGAACGCGGGCGGCCGGCTGCCCAACGATCGTCCGCATCTGCTTCGGATCACCGGCGCCTTCGACGTGCCGAGGACCGGCGTGACCCTTGCGGCCAACCTGCAGTACTCCAGCGGCAAGCCGTGGGCGCGCACGGCCGACATCGATCTGAGACAAGGGACCGTGCGGGTGCTGCTCGAGCCGCGCGGATCCCAGCGGCTGTCGTCGCAGACGGTCCTCGACTTGCGTGTGTCGAGAGCGTTCGTATTCGCCGGCAGCGCGCGCCTCGACCTGCGTCTGGAGCTGCTCAACGCGCTGAATGACGCCGCTGAAGAATCAATCGCGAACGACAGATACGACAGCCCGGTCCTCGGCAACATCTTCCTGGACCCTCGGCGCGTGATGCTGAGCGTGAAGATGAATCTCGGGAAGTAACGCCCGCCTATTTCAGCTTCTCTTTGAGTTCCTCGAACCAGTTGAGGACGACCTGGATCTTGTTCTGGGGGTTTCGCTGGTAGCCCTTCGTGCCAGGGTTGATCAGGCCAACGACCTTGCCGGTCCTGGTGATGTCGTACGGCGTCCTGCCACCCGGCGGCGCCAGCTGGAACTCGTGAAACTCTTCATTCCTCTTCGCGCCGAAGCTCAGAGTTGGCTGCGTGTTCACGATGACCGACTCAAAGTCTCCGATTCTCGGATCGTAGTAAAGCCGCGTACCGTCGGCAGACCAGCGCGGGTGCTTCGGACTGTCTGCGAGATTGGGGGGCAGACAGACGCGCTGACCCTGTGGAAACGGCTCGATGCAAACGGTCGGCGTGGCGCGCTCCGTCAGGGTGTAGGCCACAGTTCTTCCATCCGGGGAGAACACGGCGCCCATCGGATCGGCGGAGTTGGACGCGCCGAACGGGCGCGTCTCCCCCGGTGTGCCGTTCCGCACGGTCAAGGTCCGCAGAGACACGCGGCCTTTGATCGTCACGCTGTACAGCGAGCGTGTCTCCGAACCACGACTCGGGGATGTGAGACTCGCCCGCGGCGGCCTCGGTCAAGCGTGTAACTTTGCCGGTGCCGTTGGCCGCCTGCCACCAGATGCCGACGTCCCCTTCACGATCGGATTGAAACGCAATCCGCCGGCTGTCCGATCGCCAAACCGGATACCGGTTATTGCTGCCATCGGACGTCAGCGGCTGGATCGAGCCTTTGTCGGACAGCGCGTAGGTGTAAACGATCCATGCCTTGTCCTGCCCGTTCCCAAATGCGATGCGCGATTCCGTCGGGAGCTACGCGAATGGACTCGTAGGCGTCCGCCGGCATTTTGAGAGGCGTGACGGTTTGCGCGACCAGGTCCTCAACGGCGACCTCCATTTTGCCGATGGTAGGTGAAGCGGGTCCTGGGACGTAGATGAACGTGCCGTCGTCGGACACGTCGAAATTGGCGGCCCCGGTGAACGAACCGCCCGCGAGACGGACGCCGGCCTGCAAGAGCACGGGCGATCCGTTCGTCACGAGCCGATTCGGATCGAACCGCACCGCATAGACGTTGCCGCTCACGGCGTAGACGAGATAGCTGGCCTGGTCGATCTGGACGTACCGGGCGTCGCTGCCGTTGATATTCGAGGCGCCTGCGATCGGCCGGCTTACTGAGAGACTGGACGAAGATCTGGGCATTGTTCCAGCGGTCGCGTTGCTTGCCCGTCGCGATCGTGAACACGAAATGATCGCCGTCGGGCAGGAGTTGCGGCCCGTGCGCTTCTTCATCCTCCGAAACGCTTGCGACTGGTGTGCAGGAACCGCCGCTTGCCTGAACACGCCAAATGCCTTTCCGACCCTGCCCGAACAAGACCGTTCCGTTCCTGCTCCCAGCTCATCCCGCTGGGCGTGTCGGCCTCGCAGATTCTCTGCGCGTGACCACCTGCAACGGGCATGCGCATCAACTGTTGATCGGCGAAGGACGAAAACGCGATTTCCTTGCCGGACGGCGAAAACACCGGTTCTCGAGCGCCGACGAACAACTCAATTCCGGGAATCTGCTTTGCGTCGAAGCCTCCCATCGGTCGCAGATAGAGAGGAAGCGCGACGCAACGTAGGCCATCATGTTGCCATCGCGCGACAATGCCACCGTGTGCGCGCCGCCTGAGCTATCGAGCGCGAGATTGGGCGGAATCTCCGCCTGCAGCCGGCTGACTCGTGGCGGTGGCTGCGGCGGCGGCCTGAGATTCTCGAGCGCGAACCAGCCGACGACGAACGCCAGCGCCGCGGCGACGGCCCACGGCACCCACCGCACGGGGGCCTTCGCCGGGCGTCGCGCTTCTGGAACGGGTGTGGCGCCAGCGGAGCCAGACAGAATGCTATCGATCGAGATCGCGACGTCGCCGATGTCCCGTAATCGTTCGCGGGAATCCTTTACCAGACAGCCGAAGAGCAGGTTGCGGATCGGATCCGGAGTGGTGGGCGGCAGGGCCGTCCAATCGGGCTCGCGTTCCAGAATTCTTGCGATGGTGTCGGCAACGGTGTCACCGGAAAACGCAGCGCGGCCTGTCAGCATCTCGTACAGGACGCAGCCGAACGCCCAGATGTCCGTGCGCTTGTCGACGGTCTTGCCGCGCGCCTGCTCGGGACTCATGTACGCCGGCGTCCCGATGAGCATGCCCTCGAGTGTGCCGTCCACGGTCACCACGGGCACGGGCTCGAGATCGGCGCCCGCCGCGTCACCGGCGGCCGCCTTCGCGAGCCCGAAGTCGAGGACCTTGACGGTGCCGTCGCGCGGTGATCTTGATGTTCGCGGGTTTCAGGTCGCGGTGCACGATGCCGCGCTCGTGCGCGAAGTCGAGGGCGCGCGCGATCTGTCGCGCGACACGCAGGGCCTCGCGCTCCGGCAACCCCGGACCATCCTGGCGTCCTCGAGCCACGGCGAGTCTGTCCGCAAGCGTTTCGCCTTCGACGAGCTCGAGAATGAGGAATCGGACCTGGTCCGCTTCCTCGAACCCATGAATCGCGCAGATGTTCGGATGATTGAGCGCGGCCAGCGTCCGCGCTTCGCGCTCGAATCTCGCGAGCCGTGCGGGGTCACTCGTGAAGGCGTGCGGCAGGACTTTGATCGCCACAGGTCGGCCAAGCTTCCCGTCGCGAGCGCGGTAGACCTCGCCCATGCCGCCGACGCCGATCAATGCCTGCACCTGATAGGTGCCGAGCGTCCGGCCCACCATCACCGGGGGCGCGTCGGTGAGCCCGGTCGTCATGGCGCTGACGGTCCCCGCCAGGAATCCCTCATCTGACGGAGGCTGGCTCAGGAGGTGTTCGACTTCTCGGCGCAGGTCTTCGTCGGCGCCGCACGCATCGACAAGGTAGGCCGAGCGCTCGGCCGCCGGCCGGGCGTGCGCCGCGTGGAAGAGTGCCTCGACCTGCTGCCAGCGCTCAGGCGTCATGGGGACGACCGCTCATCTCCTGCTCGAGCCACGCTTTGGCGAGCCGCCAGTCGCGCATGACAGTGTCCGGCGACACGTTCAGGACCTCGGCCGTTTGTTCCACGGTGAGGCCGCCGAAAAACCGCATCTCGATGATGCGGCTCTTCCGCTCGTCGAATTTCGCCAGCGCTTCCAGCGCATCGTCGAGCGCTACTAGTTCCTGACCGGGCTCTAAGGTTACCGCAAGTCCCTCGTCGAATGTGACTCTGGCAGCCAGCCCTCCGCGTTTTGCGGTGCGCCGAGCGCGTGCATGGTCCACCAGAATCCGCCGCATCACGCGCGCGGAAAGTGCGAAAAAATGCGCGCGACCGCGAAGGCTGATGGTCTTCGCATCGACCAGCCGCAGGTACGCCTCGTTGATGAGCGCGGTCGCCTGCAGGCTCTGCCCGGCGCGTTCGCCGGCCATGCAGTTCCGCGCGATCTGATGCAGCTGGCCGTGAACAAGCGGGATCAGGCGGTCGAGAGCCGCCGAATCTCCTTTGCCCCAGGCGAGAAGCAGACCGGTGATGTCGGCAGGATGGTCGCTTATCCGGACATTCTATGCCCACCAGGCACGCTCGCCGGCCCCCGTCGCCTCCGTCGTTCAAGGTTTGACGCCCGATTCTCGCGTATCGGGTGGGAAGCAATGGCAGATGAGGAGTTGAACATGGAGAGACGAGAGTTCGTTCAGAAGCTCGGAGTCGGGTCCGCGGTGGCGCTGGTCGCTGGAGGTGCGCTCGCCACCAGCTCAGGCACACCGGCGGCGTCCGCCTCCGAACACACGGGACAGAAGCACGATCACGAACCCGTGCGCGGCCCGATGGCGACCGCGACGGTCACCTTCGGATCCTGGAAATCCGACAACCCGTTCGACAGGTACCCGAACGTCAGTGCGGCGGCGGCAAACGCGCATCTCGTCATTCCGTATCAGGTCACGATCAAGCCCGGCGGATCGGTCACATTCGCGATCTCGGGCCTGCATCAGATCCTCGTATATGGACCTGATGTGAAGCCCGAGCACATCAATACCTCGCTCATCAGACCCACGACCGGCACGCCGGCCGGGACGCCGCTCATCAACGATCCTGCGAATCGCCTCTACGCGGGACTCGATCCGAGTCTGCACCCGCGCGACCGGGTCGAAGTCGTGCAGTTTCAGGCGCCGGGACGTTATCTGGTGGTTTGCGGGGTCCTGACGCACTTCGTGAACAATCAGATGTTCGGTTGGGTCCGCGTGCGGCCAGGCGACGACGACGAGAACTAGAGCCGTTCTCACTTCCGCGTAGAGCAAAACCGGCTTGGATCACGAGACATGTGGCCGAATTGAGCGTGTTGCTCGCTACAGGAAAGTGAGAACGGCTCTAGCCGTAGTCAGGAGAGCACGCCATGATCAACGTCCGTCATCTCTCAGGTCTCGGACAGCGTTCGTGCTGGTACGTGCCTGTGACAATCCGCCCACCGCCCCGTCGGGCCCCTACACTCTTTCCGGCGTCGTCACCCAGATGACGTCGTCCGGTCGAGTTCCGATTCGCGGTGTGTTCGTCGAAGAGGGATGTGCGACGGTGACGACCCTCTACGCGTGGAAGTTCGGCTATGAGCCTCCGTCGTCCGCTCGGCCGTGTGAGGACCATGGCGAGCAGTGCAGTTGGGTCACGATCGCCGGCAACACGCGGTTCGATTTCCAGCTGAGCCGGTAGTGTCACCAGCAACCCTCCGGTTAACAGCCGAAATCGACGGGGTTTGCTGGACCTTGCCGCACTTGGCCGGCCCTTGCCGAAAGTGGCGTGAGACCGATGAACGCGGTCTCAAGTCGCGGAAACCGTTTGCCGGAGTTTGCAGCGCTTGCCGGAAGTTGTGGCGGCCACCAAGCCGCGCCATGTCCACACCTCCGTCGTGAAGAAATCCGCGCCGGCGATCGCGCCCCAGGGCGCTCGCAGAAACGTCTGCCACGAGGTCGGGCGTTCCGGCACCGGCGGTATGCCGTGCGCCTTCAGGATGCGGGCGATCGTCGACGCTCGCGCGCCGCGCCCGGGTTTAAACGTCAAGTTCGAGGGCGGTAGGTCGCCCCACCGGTCTGCGATACACTCGCCGCGCCCACAAACCATGTACAGCCGACACCTGGCCCTCGCCAATCGTCTCGTCGCTGTGTTCTCATGAGCTCGCCGCTACCTCCTCCAGCGCCCGGAGACACCATCGGCCCGTACCGACTCGAATCTGAAATCGGACGTGGGGGGTTTGGGCGCGTATTCCGCGCCCGCGACACGCGCCTCGGGCGCGTGGTCGCGATCAAGTTCGTCTCCCCGGCATCCGGCACGGGCTACGAGTTTCGCCAGCGGTTTCTGCGCGAGGCGCAGACGATCTCTTCGTTGAATCACCCGAACGTCTGCGCGCTCTACGACACTGTCGAACACGGCGATCGGGCGTGCCTCATCATGGAATACGTCGAGGGCGAGACGCTTTTCGATGTCCTGACGAGAGGACCGCTGCCGATCGATGAGGCCCGCAGGATTGTCACCGACATCGCCTCGGGGCTCGCCGCCGTGCACGCGCTGGGGATTGTCCACCGCGACCTGAAGCCGGCCAACATCATGGTGACGCCGGTTGGCGCGAAGGTCCTGGACTTCGGCGTGGCCTGGGAGGCGTCGCGCTTCGAGACGCAGGCCGAAACCACACTTGCGGCGTCCGGGCCGACGGAGGCAAGCCACCTCGCAGGGGGACCGGCCTACGCGTCTCCCGAACGGGTGATGGGGAACGCGATGGACGCGCGCTCGGACGTCTTCGCGGCGGGTATCATCCTGTACCAGATGCTGACGGGCCGCCACCCGTTCCCGGCGGCCCACGGCGTCGAGCGGTTAGTCGCGATCGTCAAGGCCGAGCCCCCGCCGCTGGCCGAGTCGGGCCGCGCCATCCCGCGCGACCTCGCGGCCATCGTGACGCGCGCGCTGCAGAAGTCGCCCGCGGAGCGCTTTGCGTCGGGAGCCGAGCTGCTGAAGACGCTCGAGGGCGCAGAGCCTTGACATGCGATGAGCATGCACGCATGCTAATCGCATGCCTCGAATGGTCCAAATCAGGAACGTGCCTGACGCGCTGCACCGTAAGCTGAAGGTCCGGGCCGCAGGCGCCGGACAGACACTCTCCGACTACCTGCTCGCGGAACTCGAGCGTGTGGCCGCACGGCCCACGCGCGACGAGATGCTGAGTCGACTTCACAAGCGGCGACGTGTCACGTTGAAGACAGCGGCTTCGACCGTCATCCGCGAGGAGCGCGAGTCCGCGTGATGGTCGTCGACGCGTCGGCGATGCTGGAGTTTCTCCTGCAAACTCCTCTCGGCGCCCGCGTCGAGGCGCGCCTCTTCCGAGACGAGGAGGAGTTCCACTCGCCGCACCTGGTGGACGTCGAGGTAACACAGGGTCTCCGCAGACTCGTGCGCTCCGGTGAGGTCAGCGCGACCCGCGCGGCAGAAGCCATCGAGGATCTCAGCGACCTCGATCTCCACCGTCACGCCCATCTCGACCTGTTGACTCGCGCCTGGCAACTCCGCGAGAACGTGACGGCCTACGACGCCGTGTACGTTGCCCTGGCGGAGGCACTTGACGCAACGATGATCACATGCGATTCACCGCTCGCCAGGGCGGCGGGACACCGCGCACGGATCGAAGCCATTGAGTAAGTGACGCCCTGACCGGCCGAAATCGACGCCGTTTGCTGCATTTGGCCGCACGCTGCCGAAAGTGGCGTGAAACCCGATGAACGCGGTCTCAAATCGCGGAAAACGTTTGCCGGAGTTGCGGCGTTTGGCCGGCCGTTCTGAAGTTCGCCGATGCCCTCGCCCGCGAGGGGCAACGCGCGGCGGCACTGTCGCAGGACCGATCTTGCCGTCCGAATAGCCCGTCAGGCCGGACTCGGAGACATCGAGCGGATTGCGGAGGCGCGTCGCGATGCGATCGCATGGCCGCGCTGACAAGCCGCTCCCCCGCAAACAGGTGGGTTCGTCCGGCGGGCAGCGCCAGTAGACTGGCGATGTCCATGCTGATGCCGGATACGGCTCGTGAGACCTCGGGCCTGCGCTCGCGCGTGGCCATTATCGAAGACCAGGTAGACATCCGCGAGGGTCTGCGCCTCCTCATCGATGACACGCCGTCGTTCCGCTGTACGGCGACGTTCGGATCGATGGAAGACGCGCTCGCCGCGATGCGGCCCGGCCTGGCCGACATCGTGCTGATGGATCTGGGACTGCCGGGAATGTCCGGGCTCGAGGGCATTCGCCGGCTGCGCGGCGTCGATCCCGACCTGCGACTGATCGCGCTGACCGTCTACGAAGACGACGACCGCGTCTTCGAGGCGCTGTGTGCCGGCGCGACCGGCTACCTTCTGAAGAAAACACCGCCGGCGCGGCTGATCGAATGTCTCGACGACGTCCGCCGCGGCGGCGCGCCGATGTCGCCGGAAGTCGCGAGCCGCGTCATCGCGCTCTTTCGTGAGTTGCGGCGTCCGCCGAATCCCGACCACCGGCTGACGCCGCACGAGCTCCGCATCGTGCAATTGCTTGCCGAAGGACACAGCTACAAGACCGCGGCCGCGGCACTCAACAGCAGCCCGCACACCGTCGCGTTTCACATGAAGAGCATCTATCTCAAGCTCCAGGTGCACTCGAAATCGGAGGCGGTGGCGAAGGCGCTGCGGCATCGCCTCGTTCGGTAGGGCTCTCGAATGAACCGCGTGTGGCCACGTCTGACCCTCGCGGCGCTGCTGTTGATTCCCGCGCCGGTCGCGGCCGAACGGCCGGCAATGCGCGCGTACACCACGACTGACGGCCTCGCGCACGATCGCATCAGCTGGATCCTCGCCGACTCGCGCGGCTTCGTCTGGTTCGGCACCGCGAATGGGCTGAGCCGGTTCGACGGCGCGCGGTTTGCGTCGTACGGCACGGCTGACGGGCTGTCGTCGGCGTCCATCACGGCCATAGTCGAAGCCGGCGACGAGTACTTCATCGGCACCAATGGCGGCGGCGTCGGCTGGTATCGCCCGCAGAGCATCACCGTGCCGTCATCGCGATTTCAGATGTTCGCCGTGGACGGCCGGCTGGCGGCGGCGAATCGGGTCAACGTGCTGCTTCGCGGTCGTGGCGGGCGCGTCTGGGTCGGCACCGACGGCGGGCTGTTCGAGCTCGTGCTGCACGGTCCGGGGCTGGCGTTTCGCCGCGTCTCGATGGGCACGCCGTCGCAGGACGACGCCCGGACGCAGGTGTGGGCGCTCGTGGAAGACACCGCGGGACGGGTGTGGATGGGATCGTCGCATGGCCTGGCGTGGCGCGACGCCGACGGAACGTTCACGCATCTCGCTCTGCACCCCGCGCAAGGCGCCGACCACGTCTACGCGATTGCCATCGATCCGGCCGCCGGCGGCGTGTGGGCTGCACACGATGCCGGACTCTTTTTCGTCGCCGACCGGACGACCGCTCCCGCGACACCGGTACACAGCGCGCCCGCTGATCGACGCCGATATCTGACACGCGACGGCCTCCCGGCCGACAAGATTCGCACGGTCTTTCGCAGCAGCGACGGCACGCTGTGGATCGGTACCGACACCGGCGTCGCGACCTTCCGCGATCATCGCTTCGCCATCGCAGTGCCGTCGGTCGCGGTCTCGAGGCTGGCAGAGGATCGGCACGGGCACATCTGGCTGGGCGTCATTTCTGGTGGCGCGATCCGGTTGGCGTTGCGCGGGTTGACCAGTTTTTCGTCGGAAGACGGCCTCCCGAGCCCGTACATCGTGAATCTGTCCGAGAGTCGCGACGGCCGCCTCGGCGTCGTCACCCGCGCGTTCGCGTTGTCGCTCTTCGACGGCGCGCGGTTCACGTCGGTGCGGCCGAACGTTCCGTTGCACGTGGACGCGATCGGGCGCAGGCCGGAACACGGGCTTCTTCGAAGACAGCCGTGGCGACTGGTGGGTGCCGTCCGGCGACGGCGTGTTTCACTTCACCGGCATCGAGCGGGTGGAGGATCTTGCACGATCGGCGCCGACCGCGTTCTACACGACGCGCGACGGCCTCGCCGGCGGCGACATCTGGCGGCTGTTCGAAGACAGTCGCGGGGATATCTGGCTCGCGGCTCGCGCGCCGGGGAGTGAGACACTGACGCGGTGGGACCGCGCGTCCGGCCGGTTTCAGCGATACGGCCCCGCGGATGGCCTCACCGAGTACGCTGCGATCGGCGCATTCGTCGAAGATCGCGCTGGGCAACTCTGGGTGGGATTCTGGGACGGCGGCGCGGCGCGCCTCCGCGGCGGACGCTTCGAGCGCGTGCCTGACCTCGCCGAGCCAGTCACCGCCTGGCATCGCTCGCCGTCCGGCACGCTGTGGGCCGCGACCCTCGGTCGGGGTCTGCTGCGGTTCGACCGTCCCGAGGCCGCCGCGAACGCGTTCACGGCCATCGGCACCGCCGAAGGACTCCCGAGTGCTCGAATCCAGGCCATCGTCGACGATCGGCGCGGCCGGCTCTACCTTGCCACCACGCTGGGCGTGACGCGGTTCGACCCGACCGACGGCAGTACCCGGACGTTCACCGTCGAAGACGGGCTCGCGCGATCGGAGGTGCGTGTCGCCTACCGCGACCGATCCGGCACCTTGTGGTTCGGTACGGACGCCGGCGTCTCGCGGCTCCGGCCCGACGACGCCGATGCCGATCAGCCGGCGCGCCTGCTCATCGGCGGCGCGCGCGTCAACGGGACGCCGCTGCCGATCCCCGACCTCGGCGTGCAGGCGGCCGGGCCCTTCGACCTGGGTGTGGATCAGCGCTATATCGAGGTCGACTACATGTCGATCGGCGACAGGCAGTCGTCGGATTTGCAGTACCGGCTCGAGGGCGCCGACGACGACTGGACGCCGGCGGGCGGCCGGCGCACGGTTCACTACGCACGGCTGACCAGCGGCTCGTACCGCTTCGTGGTGCGGGTCCCAGGTCCCGGCGGCCCGACGGAGGCGTCGCTGGCGTTCACGATTCAGCCGCCGGTCTATCGACGATGGTGGTTCGTCGCGTCGATGATCGGCCTGATCGGCGGCGCGTTGGTGTTGGCCCACCGCGCGCGAGTGGCTCGATTGCTTGCGATCGAACGCGTGCGGACGCGGATCGCGAGCGACCTGCACGACGACATCGGCACGAACCTGTCGCAGATCGCGATCCTCGGCGAGTTGCTGAAGCGGCCGCAGAGCGCCGGCGCGTTCGAGGGATCGGTCTCGCGGATTGCCGACCTCTCGCGCGAGTCTGTCGACTCGCTCAGCGACATCGTGTGGTCGATCGATCCGGAGAAAGATCGGCTCGGCAACCTGATCATGCGCATGCGACGGCTCGCGAACGATCTGCTCTCGGCGCGGGATCTGGAGTACACGTTCACCGTGGACGGATCTCCGGAGGCCGCGATCGGTGCAGACGTCCGCCGCGATGTTTTCCTGGCGTTCAAGGAGACACTGCACAATATCGTCCGTCACGCTCAGTGCCGGCGCGTCACCATTGACCTGCGCCTCGACGCCGGACACGTGCGGTTGACCGTGGAGGATGACGGCCGCGGCTTCGACAGCACGCACCCGGGTGGGCACGGACTCTCGAGCCTCCGACGCCGCGCCGAGCGGCTTGGTGGCAGGGTATTGATCAGCTCAGCGCCGGGGGCGGGCACCAGGGTCGAGCTCACCGTCCCGATCTCGTCCCCACTCAGTTAGTCCCGATCGCCATTCCTACCTGAACTGGGGATCCCTTCTGGCCTCGGGTCGAGGCACCATCGCGAACCATGACGTCGAAGTTGGCGCCAGGTGTTGCGCGTGATGTTGACCGAACAAAGGAGGGCGACATGAAGCGGCGTGGATTGAAGGAGATCGGAAGCATGCTGCGGGGAGCCGCGTGGTGCTGTTGCGCTGCCGTGATGCCAGGTTGTGGTGGATCACCCTCCGCACCGACTTCATCTGTCGCGTTCGAGAACGTCGCCGGCACGTGGACTGGCAAGGTCGGAGGTGTGACGCAGGGCGTGACACTCGACGGAACGATCACGCTGACCCTGCAGCAATCCAGCGGCGTGCTGACCGGCGGGTACTCCGTCCAAGGGACGTTGTCCAATCCGATCCAGACGAGTCCCCTCCAGGGGTCGGTGACCTTAACGGGGACCGTGGCGTCCGGCGCCAATCCGTTCGTGAACATCACCACCAGATCGGTGCCCTGTCCCAATTTACCCGGGGAGAACTGGTCCGGCTCCTTCAGCAACCAGACCGGCGTGCTCACCATTACGGGAACCGGTCATGTCATCAACGCGCCGCCAGCGTGCACGATTGCGCTCAGCTACCCGCAGACCATTGCCCTGACCCGGTAGTCAACTCTCGTTGCACTGTCAGAACGACAGGCCGACTCCACTGCCGCTTGCACCCCGCTCCTGCCCAGTGCGCCGCGTCGACCGGCAACCGCCGGTATCGCCGCGACCAGCGCTCGAATTGCGTGATGTCGTGAACGTCGGGTCCAACCAGAGCGCGCGCTGGTATGAAGGGTCCCACAGCGCAACTGCCATACGAGGCCGGCGATTTTGAACGCCAAAGGAAGACGTCGGATGATCGACTTGAGGCACGCGATCTAGAGGTGCGCCGACCAACTGCGCACACCGGCCGAGTGGCAAAGAGGGTGAAGAGGGGTTCAAATCGGGGGCGTGCAACCGCCGTGACTTGGCGCGGTGGTGGGCGGCGGCGTGAACGTCGCTCGGGGTTCCCGACGCCAGCGAAATGCACCGCCGGCGTTCGATCGCCCCGGCAGCAAACACGACGGCGACCGTCGTCGGGGCATCCTGATCGAAGGGCGATGATTGTATTAGACTGCGTCATGATCAGCGTGCTCTGTATTGCTGACGATTCCCACGGGCGCGATCCGACCAGCGCCCATTTTCGGGAGTGATATGCCCCGCATCGCGGAAGAGACCATCGACGATCGCGAAGAGGCGACGATTGACGAGTTCATTGCGTTCCTGCAGGTGACCAGCCGCAAGCGCTATCCGACCGGAACGATCCCCCGCTTCAACCAGGGCCGGGCCAGCGGCTGCGTGCATGCGTCGTTCGTCGTGCCGGCAGGCCTCGCGCCGGAGCTCCGGGTGGGATTGTTCGCCACACCAGCGACGTACGCCGCCTGGATCCGGTTCGCCAACGCCTCGTCGGACACCGATCGCGACGCCGACGTCCGCGGCATGAGCATCAAAGTCCTGGACGTGCCGGGAAGGAACCTGACCGCCGCCGCGACGTCGCAGGATTTCATCTTGAACAGCCATCCGGTCATGGTCGTGCCCAACACGGCGGAATTCCTGAACCTGCTGCGGGCGATGGATGCCGGCGGGTTCGAGGTGGCGAGCTACTTCCTGAGACACCCGCAGGCCGCCGTGATCGGCGCGCAGGCGCGGCAGCATCCGAGTTCTCACCTCGATATCCCGTACTGGAGCACGACGCCGTATCTGCTAGGGCCCGGGCGCGCGGTCAAGTACATCGTGCGCCCCACGTCGGCGACGAAGAGCACGCGCCCGTTTCACCTCACCGAGACGTATCTACGTGACGCGCTCAAGGAGCGACTGTCGAGGGCTGAGGCGTCGTTCGAGTTCTGCCTGCAGTTCCAGACGGATGCCGCGAAGATGCCGATCGAGGATGCGAGCGCCGAGTGGGACGAGCAGGATTCGCCATACGTCCCGGTCGCTCGGATTGTCATCGCGCGGCAGGACATCGATGTCGCCGAGACCATGTCGCGCTGCGAGACCGTCGTCTTCAACCCCTGGTTTTCGCTCGTCGATCACCAGCCACTCGGCAACATGAATCGGGCGCGCCGGCGGATTTACCAGGCGATGGCAGCCTTTCGAGAGGCGCACGGCACCCTTACGCCCTAGCGTCTTCGCTCGTGACGATGGCCGCCTATCAGAAATGTTCTGCGCGCGAGCACACGGCCGCGAGCGCGCCTGGAGCCTGCCGCGCGGCCTGGCACCGACCCGGGCCATCGAAAACGAACAGGAGCGAACACCAGCACCGAGATCGCCATACTGCCGGTGCCGCTGCGCTCGGCCTGCGCGTCCTCATGGCTATCGGATCATGAGGGCTCATTCGATGCCAGCACGCTGCCGCCATTCCGCGGCTTTCTCGGGTTTGCTCCACGCCTGATAGAGCTTCACGAGATCGCCGGCCACGGCCTTGGTTGTGACGTGCTCTCGGCCCAGCTCCTTTTCGCGAGCTTCGGCCGCCGCGCGTTCGCCTCAATCGCAGCACGCCGAACCGCGGAAGGTCGAACCACCGCCGAGCTCGAACCAGCGACCATCCGGTTGACTCCGGAGACTTGTCGATCGCCCGAATCGATCGCGATCGGCGACGCTCTAGCCGACACGGCCGGCGCGCCATCGTCACCACATGGGACGACGTGCGGTCGAAGCGCACGAACCGGTAGTCGCCGTACTGCTGTGCGATCTCAAAGCCGGCCGCCAGAAACGATTCGTCGGATGCCCGGAATGGACCCACGCTCCGTGGGATACTGAGCGTTCAATCCGTTGGGCCAGGAGACCTCCCCGGAGCCACGACGATGATCTCGATGCGTAGCTTGCTGACAACGCTGCTCGTCGTCTGGCTGTGTAGCGCTTCCTCCGCGCTCTCGGCGCAGCCGGTCACCTTTCACGTCGTGCAGGATTCCAGCGCGGGAACCATTTCCGTGTTGCGCGGTGGCAGCCGTGACATCGTGCTGGTCCAGAACGCCCAGGAGCGGATCCGCCCGTTTCTGCATCCGATCATGTCGCCCGACGGCAAAGGGATGCTGACGGAGTATCGACCCAGCCACCATCCGCACCAGACGGGCGTGTACTGGGGATTGAAGGCGACCAACGGCCGCGACTTTTTCATGACCTGCTGCGTCCCAGGCGAGCAGCGTTACCATCGCCGCGTCTCCGCCAGCGTGCTTCAGGAATCGGGTGCGCGCGTGTCGTGGCGCACCGTCTACGACCTGCTGGATGAAAACGGCCAGACGATCCTCGTCGAGACGAAGACCTGGTCGATTCAGGAGCAGACCGGCAAGTACCTGCTGGATCTGGAATGGCGCGGCGACGCGAAGCGTGCGGTGACCGTCGACCGGTTCTACGTCGGCGGCCTGTTCATCCGTATGCCGTGGCGCCAGGGCATCGCGGGTGAAGTGATCAACGCAGCCGGCCAGCGCAACAACCAGGCCGAGCAGCAACGGGCGATCTGGGCGGACGTGGGGATGGCGATCGAGGGCCGCGACGACTGGGGACACATCGCCATCCTCGATCACCCGGACAACACAGGCTTTCCGATTGCCTGGCGCGTGGATGCTCAGTTGGGTGTCGGGCCGTCGCGCCAGATCCTCCAGGGCTGGCGACTGACCGAAGGCGAGAGTGAAGTGACCAGGTACCGCCTGGTCGTGTATACGGGCCGGCTCGATCCGACCGTGCTGCACCGCGCGTGGACCGCGTACGCGGGTGAGTCGCGATGACGGCCCCGCCCTGAGCGACGCGCCTCCCGCGGAGTCGAAGGGCCCACACGACGTGCGTTCGGGATGTCACTGCTGGCCGCGGCGTTCGCGCCGATCGCGTACGGGACCGCGCGCCTGGCCGAACAGGCCGGCGCGACGCGTACGGCATGGCCGCCCGATCGGCTCAACAACTTGACCGAGTGGGGCATCTACCGCGGCGACAAGGGCGCCACCCAATACTCGTCGATTTCCCAGATCAACACGACAAACGTCCATCGCCTGGAAGTCGCGTGGCAGTACAACCACGGCCTTCCGGAAGGCCCGGGCATCTACAGCAACGCGATTGTCGTGGACGGCCTGCTCTATTTCACGACACCGCGCGTCAACGTGATTGCGCTGGACGCGGCCACGGGCAAGGAAGTCTGGAGATTCGATCCGGCACCGTACAACGGGGGCCGGATCTTCCGCGGCCGTAACCGTGGCGTGACGTACTGGGAGGATGAGCACGGCAGGAACCAGAGGATTTTCGCCTTCGTCCGCGATCGTGTCTATGCCATCGACGCCAAGACCGGTGCGCTGATCGAACCCTTCGGACAGGCCGGCGGCCAGTTCATCGACCTCAAGAGGGATCTGCCCGTCCCGCCCGAGTTGGCGGACATCGAAGTGACCACGCCGGGCACGGTGTTCGAGAACTACTTGATCGTGACCTCGCGGGTCCCCGAAGGGAATACCAGCACGCCTGGAGACATTCGCGCGTACAACGCCGCCACGGGCAAGTTCGAATGGATCTTCAACACCATCCCCCGGAAAGGACAGGTCGGGTACGACACCTGGGCATTCGAACCGAACATGCACTACGGCGGCGCCAACGTCTGGGGCGGCGTGACAGTCGACGAGCAACGGGGCTGGGTGTTCGCCGCGCCTGGATCGGCCGCCGGCGAGTTCATCTACGGGGGCTCGAGAAAGGGCGACAACCTGTTCGCGAACACGGTGTTGGCGCTCAACGCCAGAACGGGCGAGCGGATCTGGCACTATCAGATCATCCGTCACGACATCTGGGACTACGACCTGCCACCAGCGCCGATTCTCGCCACGATCACCACGAAGAACGGGACACGGGACGTCGTGGTCCAGCTCACCAAGATGGGGTTGACGTTCGTGCTCGATCGGGACACCGGAAAGCCGGTCTTTCCCGTGGTCGATCTGCCGGTACCGCCGTCGACGGTGCCGGGTGAGCAGGCGTCGGCCACGCAGCCGTTTCCGCTGCTGCCCCAGCCGTTGACCCGCCTGCAAATGCACGAGTCCGATATCACCGACATCACGCCGAAGGCGCGCGCGCACGTGCTGCAACGATTCCGGCAGCACCAGTCCGGCTTTCTCTACACCCCCGCGACCTTGGGCGGTGTCGTGACCATGCCCGGCCATCTCGGCGGCGCCGAATGGCACGGCGGCGCCTTCGATCCGACCACCAACGTCCTGTTCGTGAACGTGAACGAGCTGCCGACGATCCACTCGCTGCGGCCCCTCGATCCGGACAACCTGTCCGGCGACCTGACTCCGGTGCAGCGCGGCGCGCGCATCTACGACATGAACTGCACGGCCTGCCACGGCCCCAACCGTATCGGAAACCTGCCCTTGCTGCCGCCGCTGACCGACGTCAAGCTGAGCCGTGACGGGATCCGCGAGGTGCTGACGAACGGACGAGGCACGATGCCGTCGTTCTCGCGGCTGTCCGAGGCGGAGATGAACGATGTCATCGCGTACCTGCAGAGCGATCCATCAGCGCCGTCGTCAGCGCCGGCGGCGCCGCGGCCCGATCGCAGAACTGGGGTCCCAACCTGGTCTGGCGGCAAGGGACCGTGGGCGTGGTCGACGACCACGCCGCAGTACGCCAACATGGCGCCGTTCTTTGTCGACGACCGCGGGTATCCGGCCATCAAGCCGCCATGGGGCACGCTCAATGCCCTGGATCTGGCGACAGGACGCCTGCTGTGGAAAGTCCCGCTCGGTGAATACCCGGCACTGGCCGCCGAAGGCATCGGCAACACGGGCTCGCTCAACATGGGCGGTGCCGTGGTCACGGCCGGCAACCTGGTCTTCATCGGCGCGACGGTCGACGAGAAGTTCCGCGCGTTCGACAAGTACACCGGCCGGATCCTGTGGGAGTACCAGTTGCCCGCAGGGGGGTATGCCACACCGAGCGTCTACACGATCAACGGCAAGCAGTATGTCGTGATTGCCGCAGGCGGCGCGGCCAAGCCGGAAACACGGCCGGGTGATGCCATCATTGCGTTTGCCTTGCCGGATTAGTACTCCTTGTCCGATCCGGAGTGGGCTTTCGGATCGCAGACTACTTGAAGCGATGTCATCAAGTGACGGTCGCTTTTGGCGCGCGCCGCAGAGACGTTGAATTCCTGCACTGGTTAGAAGGACGCTCTCAACCCGAATCGCAGTACCCGCGGCGGGATGATCGAGGCCGGCGCGGTGGAGTTGGCCTGGCTCACATTGCCGCTCGCATAAGTCAGGATGTTGCTGGTGTTGAACACGTTGAACAGGTCCATCATCAGTTTCAGCCGGACGCGGTCACCGAGCGTGAAACTCTTGGTCACGCCGAGATCGAGGATCCGGGTGTCGCCAATCCGTTCTGCACCGCGATTCTGAAACTCCAGGAAGATCGTCGTTGTTGAGAATTGGAAAGCCCGGCTGACTCGTTGCGCAGCGCGAATCAGCGCCCTCCGGGTAGATGCCGGATGCGCGTGCATCTCTTCGAATTGATACGATCAGTTTTCCCTCTGAGCGCGAACCAAACGAGACGGAACTCCATCGAAATTGGTTCACTAAAAGGGCAAGAAAAGGGCAAAGTCAAACGCGCGCATCTTCGGTCGGAAAATCGTGCTCGTAAGTTATTGATTTTGTGTGGTTTGGCTCCTCGGGCTGGATTCGAACCAGCAACCCTCCGGTTAACAGCCGAAATCGATGTCGTTTGCGGGACCTTGCCGCACTTGGCCGGGTGTTGCCGAAAGTGGCGTAAGACGCGATGAACGCGGTCTCAAGTCGCGGAAAACGTTTGCCGGAGTTTGCCGCGATTGGCCGGCCGTTGTGGCGGCCAAAGGGCAAGAAAAGGGCAAGATTTTCCGGCCGATCGCGGACCTGGACGGCAGCGGGCCGTGGCCTCCCAAGTCGCGTTGGACCGAGTCACTGCGTCCCAGATGAGATCGTCCCTCATGCTGATCGAACGCCCTTCTCGCGAGGAACCTGACCGCTCGGGTTCCCGGCAGCCGCGCAAGGCGCGTGCGCCACCAATAGGCGGATCGCCTTCGACGACACTCCGCTCCGGCGCAGTGCGCCGCGTCGACCGGCGACCGCCGGTATCGCCGCGACCAGCGCCCGAATTGCGTGATGTCGTGGACGTCGCTCGCCATTCCCGCCTAGCGGCGCTATCATCAGGCAATGAAATCCAAGCGGCAGTTGACTGCCATCATCGAACGCGAGGACGACGTGTACGTGGCCCTGTGTCCCGAACTGGACGTTGCGAGCCAGGGCCAGACGGTCGAGGCCGCGAGGACCAACCTCATCGAAGCCCTGGAACTTTTCTTCGAGTCAGCGGACCCAACGGAGATCACCCGACGGCTACACAGCGAAGTCTTCGTGACTCGCGTCGAGGTCGCGGTTGGGTAGACTGCGGGTTCTGTCTGGCCGCGACGTGTGCCAGATTCTCGAGTCCCAGGGGTTCTCAATTGTTCGACAGCGCGGCAGCCACATCGTGATGCAGAAGCGATCCGCCGATACGACGACGACCGTGCCGGTGCCGGATCACGCCGAGCTGAAGATCGGGACGCTGACCAGCATAATTCGACAGTCGGGCGTGGCGCGAAGCCTTTTCGAACAGTAGGCGCGCACGCTCCTCCGGCACGGTCGCGATCAGCGCAGTCGAGTCCTCCCGCCATAGCCCGAACAACTTGTTCTCCCTGTCCTGACGCTCGGCCACATAGCCGACGCGTGAGCTGCGCGGCGCTGCCGGACACGCTGATCGAATCGGAGCCGTTCGGCCACGTGCGCGGCGCCTTGCCTGCACCGTGAACACGAAGAAGGGCCGCATTGCGCTCGTCGACGGCGGCACGATTCTGCTCGACAAGATCGGCATGATCGCACTTCCGGTTCAGGCGAAGCTGCTGCGCGTGCCGCAGGAGGGTGAGTTCGAGCCGCTCGGGTCGGAGCGCAGGTGAAGGTGGTCGTGCGCACTCGCGGCGACGAATCGCGACCTGCGCGCGCTCGTGGCGGCCGGGCGGTTCCAGGAGGATCCTTTCTACCAGTTGAACGTCATGCCGATCGCGATGCCGGCGCTGCGCGAGCGGCGCGACGACATCTCGCCGTTCGTCGAACACTTCGTGCAGCGGCATGCGACGCGGGCAGGGAAGCGCATCCAGGGCATCGCGCCGGAAGCGCTGCAGCTGCTCGTGGACGCGCCGTGGCCTGGCAACGTGCGCGAGCCGAGCGCGAAACCGGGCGGCGGGCGCTCGGGCAGGCCCGCGGCGTAAAGAAAGAAGGACGCCGCCGAGCCGATGGGCATCAGCCAGCGCGCTCAGCTACTACCTGGCGAAACACTGCCTGGAGGACTCGTCGAACTAGGCTCACGCGTGAGCCGCCACAACTCGAACCGCTGGTCGTCGAATCCCTTGAGCTGCGTGTCCAGCGGCGCCAGACGGACGACGTGGCCGGCGGATCCGAGAAACGCGGCGACTTCCGGATCGTCCCGCACGGCCGTCGAGACGATTATGTCCGCACCAGACGACTCCCCTTCGAGCCGCGCGGCGATGTTGATCGTCGATCCGAAGTAGTCGAGCCGCTCGTTGAGCGTGACGGCGATGCACGGGCCATAGTGCACGCCGACTTTGAGCGGCAGCGGCCGCCGTCCGTTCGGCGGCGCCGCGAGCCGCGCCTGCGCCTCGAGCATCGCCCGCAGCGCCGACACGGGCCGACGGAACACGGCCATCACGGCGTCGCCGATCGTCTTCACGACCGTGCCGCCTTCGGCCGCAATCGCGGCCTTGACGACGTCGAAGTGATCGAGCACCCAGCCGAACGCGGCGGCATCGCCGATTTCCCGATAGAGATTCGTCGAGCTGCGAAGGTCGGTGAAGACGATCGCGAGGCTGCCGACGGCGAATTCCTCGCCGGGCCGCAACGCCTCGCCGGCAAACAGATCCCGGAAGAGCTGCAGCGCGATCACGTCAGCGGCGGTCGCAGCTTCGTCCGCCCACGCCGTGCGCTCCAGGACGAAGAGCTGCTCGACGGACGTCGCATTCACGAGCGTGAGCGTCGGACGCGTCGAGACGCCGATCTCGTCGCCCGGCCAGCCATCGTCAGAGACGCGTATTGTCAGTTGATCGACGCCGTCCGGGCGTGCCGCCAGCGCGAGGCCACCGGGTAAGAGTAGCGTGCGCAGGCGGTAGCGTCCGGGCTCGAGCGGCAGAGACAACGCACGCTCGCTTCCGACGGGCAGGAGTTGCTGCGCGACGATGTGCGGCGTGAGGCCGGGGCCGCCGACACAGAACTCGTTCTGCACGATCTCGCGGATCGCCGGATTCGGGCGGAACGCCAGCTCGACCGACCGTTCGAAGTTGGCGGTGAAGTCGATGTTGCAGCTCTCGCAGTGGACGGTCGATCGAATCTCGCGCAGACTCGTGTCAGCAATGCGCGTCCCGCGACACAGCGGGCAGAGCACGCGCCACTGAAACTCGAGCAGCCCGGCGCGCGTCGCCATCAGGCACAGCTCGAGGACGGATCGCCGCGGCACGCCCCACGCGTCTGCGAGCGCGTATGGGCGCAGCCCCGCGATCGTCAGATCGTCGGCCTGCTCGATCGTCCTGATGAGTCCTGCGACCAGATCGGCCGGCGCGGCTTCGGCGACCAGGTTTTGCCGGATGTTGGCCAGCCGCTCGCGTCCACCGGGCGCAAAGCGGACGTCTGCCGCAGCTGTAGCGATCGCCCTGGGGCCCGGGGCCGCCGCCAGGCGGTCGTAGTCGAGCAGTGCTTTCCCGAACCGGCGCCGGCTCAGGACGCCGATCTGGACGGGAATCGCGACGAGCCCCGCCGTCCCTCTGGGCCGCGCCCACACGTGATAGACAAGATCGGTACCGCCCGACTCGCGCGGCGTCATCTCCACGAGCACGCGCATCGTCGCGATCGGCCCGCTCAGGTAGCGCCGCACGACGCCGAATCGCGACGGCCGGGTCCACTCGAACGGTTCTTCTTCCCATTCGACGGCAACGCCGAACCTGCGCAGGCCGACGCGGCGCCGCGCGTTGGGGAGCGCCTCGGCCTGAGCGAGGCGGCGCTCGACCTGAGGCACGCCCGTGTCGCGGTTGAAGCGATTCGTGTCCGACACGAGCGGCCACAACGCTTCGGCACTCGACCGCAGCCGCCACGTCCATCGATAGTGAAACTCGCGAAACGTCATTGAACCCGCGCCCGATACTCTACAACCGCGATCACGTGATGCGGGCGCCGCCGGCCGCATCGCCGCGATCAGCGGCGGTGCATCGGTGGCGGTGCCGGCCGACGTGCGCACAATCGACGCGACGGGCAAGAGCGCCATTCCTGCTCTCGTGATGCTGCACGAGCACCTCTACTACCCGGTCGGCCAGGGCAAGGTCAATTCGATACAGCCCTGACGTGTTGGCCCCGAATGAGCCTCAATGACCACGCTACGGCCGTCTGGGCGCTACACAGGATTGCCGAGGCGCTGCAAGGCGACAGCTGAAAACCGATCCCCAAAGGGCAAGAAAAGGGCAAGGTTTTTTGGGCCGGTCGCTGACCTGGGCGGCAGCGGGTCGTGGCGTCCCAAGACGCGTCGCACAGAGTCACTGTCCCCAGATGAGAGGGTCTCTCATGCTGATCGGACGCCTTTCTCGCGAGGAACCTGACCGACGATCCCGCAGAATCTGGCGTGCCTTTGGATTCCAGGCGCACCGAGCGAGACGTTCAAGCTGTCGATAGACCCGCTGCTGATCGAAAAGGTCTCGCGACATCGTCGGCCTCTACATGCATCTGCTGACCCATGCGGTGGTCTTCTGCGTCCACGAATCGCCGCGTCAGTCCAGCCGCGGTCGACCCCTCCCTCGCCATCATGTTTGGCGCCCTCGAAGCGGCGTCTCGTGATACGCACGACGCGATGACCACGCGCTACGCGCCGCCAAGCCGCGACTACACGAGATTCCTCAGGGTCGAGGCCTGAAAGGCGCCCGCATTGGCATCGGCGCGAACTACTACGACCCGGCGACAATGCCAGCCGCCGCCCAACTACGCGCCGAGGTGGCGGCCTGACCTGCGCAACTCACTCGTCGCCATTCACTGCTCGCTGAGAGAGTGTGTCAACAATCGTCCGAATTCGCGGAATTCTGAAAACCAGTCGGCCACAAGCGGTTGCGGTCACGGGCTGCGGTCGTCGTGAGAGCCTCCGTAACACGCGCGTGCCGTGAAGATCAGTCCGGCGTCAATCCTGCGCGAAGGCTGATCTCGGAATCCCAGAGTTTGCTGACAATCGACCATGTGTCGCCAATCTTCAGCAAGTGAAAATAGTCGATCGCCGTATCGTGATACAGCTCACGCACGGTTGCTGCCGCGACTCTCCCCGTCACGTCGATGTTGAGGATGTCGCATGCGTACGGATCCCCGGTGACGTAAGGCGCGGGATTCGAGCTGACCCATGCATACAGCGCAGCAATGGGCCCGGCAATGAGGTCGTCACCCAGGTAGCCGCACAAGATCGCCTGCTCGTGGAAGGCGCGCCTCAACGACTCGACGTTGTGCGTTCGCATGCCTTCTGCGTAGTGGGCGATCACCGATCGGATTCCTTGCTCCTCAGCCAACTTGTTCATTTCGCTCCTCACTCGTCCGCGGACGATCCGATTTCTGATGACATCTTCATGCGACGTAGCAATGTCGTGACTCGCGGCTCATCGGCAAGGCGGCGAAGAGGGTCGGCGTCGGTCGCGCTCGCGATTTCTTCCTGCAGGAACACCATCTCTCCGTTTCGCTCCGCCCATGCCGCCTCAAACCATTTGATCGCATTCTCGATGTCGCCGGACCGCGCGTACACGCGCGCCAGGCAGGTGGCTGGCACGTAGCTCTCGCGTCGCATTTCCAGCAACTGCCGCAGAATGGCGCCCGCCTCTTCATCTCTTCCCGCGAGACTGCAGGCCGAGGCCAGGTCCGCGATGACGACCGGATGCCCGCCGCGTGACACGGCCGCCCTCAGGTGCGACACCGCCGATTCGAATTCGCCTTCGCTCAGATGAATCGCGCCCAGCAGCCAATGACCGCCGAAGAACCCTGGCTCAGTCTCGATCATCTTCGCGGCTTGCTGGGACGCCTCGGCTGACATGCCGGCGGAGAAATAGGTCCATCCGCAGTTCATGCCGATCAGCGGCGCGAGCGGATCCAGGCGGAGCGCTCCTCTGCTCAAGTCGATGGCCTCTTCGACCCGGCCGACAATGGCAAGAAACATCGCGTAGTAGGACAACGCCTCGGCGTTGTCCGGCTTGAGCGCGATCGACTCCTTGAACATCGGCTCGGCTCGCTGCCAGTCCCAGTCATAAAAGAACGTGATTAGGGCCCGGTACAGATGCGCGTCCGGCAGGCTCTCGTCGATAGCGAGTGCCCGCTCCGTAGCGGCCTTGCACTGCGGGATCGTCTGGTCGGCTGGAAGCAGGCCGAAATACCAAAGACACGCTCGCGACGCCGCGAGGCCCGCATAGGCCAGCGCGTAGTCCGGTTCAATCGCAATGGCTTTCTCGAACAACTCGATCGACTGGTGCCACCCCTGTCCGGTGTATTTGTGCGAGTGATAGCGGCCTTTCAGGAACAGCTCGTAGGCCTCGACGTTGTCCGTATACCGCTTCTGCACGACCGCGCTCCGGTCTCCCCACAACTTGAGCTTCAGGGCTGCGACGACCTCGAGCGTGATGTCGTCTTGAAGCGCGAAAATATCGCCCATGTCACGATCATACCGTTCCGACCACAATCGATAGCCGTCCGCGGCATTGATCAACTGAACCGAAATCCGCAGCCGCGTGCCTGCCCGGCGGACACTTCCTTCCACGATCGTGTTGACGCCCAGCGTTCTCGCAATCGTGCTGACCTCCGCGTGCTTTCCCTTGAACGAGAATGCCGACGTCCGCGCCGCAACTTTCAACGCGTCAATCTTGGAAAGCGCGTTCAGGAGCTCTTCAGCCAGACCATCGCAGAAATGATCGTCGTCCTCATCTGCACTCATGTTGGCGAAGGGGATCACGGCGATGGATCTCACCTCGCGAACTTTGTCCGTGTGACCGTCGACATCCGGCGCCACGTGCGTCAGGTCGTGCAGCAGCTCGGTCGCTGTTTCATAACGGCGCGACCGGTCCTTCTGCATGGCCTTGCTGACCACGTCGGCGAGCTTCGATGGCACTCCAGTCAATCGTGGCGGTTCTCGTGTCAGCACTGCGGCAAGAACGTCGGCGACCGTGCCGGCGGCAAACGGCGACCGGCCCGACAGCAGCTCGTACAGGATCACGCCGAAGCTGAAGATATCCGTCTGGTGATTGACCTCTGTGCCACGAGCCTGCTCCGGCGACATGAACTGCGGCGTGCCAATCAGTACCCCGTGCTGCGTCTGGTCGTTCAGCGAAGTGACCGTGCAGTCGACCTCTGAGGTCTCGGCAGGACGTGTGAGCCTCGCGATGCCGAAGTCGAGCAGCTTGACGAGACCCGAGGCGCGAACCATCACGTTGTCAGGCTTGAGGTCGCGGTGAACGATGCCGGCGCCGTGGGCCTCGACAAGCGCCGAGGCGATCTGGGTGCCGATCTCCAGCGCCGACGCCACAACGACTGGACTGCCACTGGCGAACTCGCGTAACGTCCTGCCCTCGATGAACTCGTAGGCGATGAAGTGCATACCAGCGGTTTCACCGACGTCGTAGACGGTAATGATGTTCGGATGATTCAGCGCAGACGCCGCCTTTGCCTCTCGAATGAATCGGGTCAGACGGTCGCTGTCGGCAGAGCTCTCGGCCGGCAGGATCTTCAGCGCCACGCGCCGGTCCAGGCGGGTGTCCCGTGCCAGGTAGACCTCACCCATGCCGCCTTTGCCGAGAGCGCCAACGATCTCGTAGTGACCCAGCCGCGCACCTGTCTCCACCTTCATGTCGCCTGACTGGACGATTGTAGAGTCACGATAGAGCCGAGCGCCAAGGATCCCGGGCGATTCAGGCTTCGGCCCTGTCCGCTGTTCGGTTGGCAGGGACGTCGAGGTCGTGCATGTGCAGCACGAATGACTGCGTGCCGGCCGGCACGTTGGCCCAGGTCATCGCCGGCGATGTGCCTTCGCCGGGTGCCGCGCCCGGCGCGGCCTGGCTGAACTTCACCGGAATGATTCCGCCGTCGGGAAATCCGGGAATGGCGAGCGTCATCAGCGGCGCCGCGGGTTGACCGTCCGGTGCGGCGGCGCGTTGGCCGCCGGCGTTCTGCGCCGAGAACGCGACCAGGAACAGCATCGGACCAGCGACCGTGACAAATGGAGGTTGATTTACCTGCGCCTCCAACTCAGGCGGAACGGATGTCCCGTCGTCAATGCGTCGCTACTTGGTGAAAAGATTGCTGGTCTCGAGGTCGCTCAGCAGTTGCTTCATCAGACGGAGGGCATCCTCCGGCAGCAGGAATCGCCGGCGCACGAGATCTTCCGCCTTCACGAATGCGGCCGAGTAGTACGACCACAAACTCGGATACCGCTCCTCGATCGAAAGTCGTGGATCGCCGGCCGCCAGGCGCTCAGCTTTGGTCTTCGCAAACGGCAGATAGCCGCCGGCCAGCGCGCGGGCACGTCCCTTCAGCGGTCCTGTCGCAATCGGATTCCATCCCGTGTACGTGCCAAGCGGCATGCTGAGCAGCAGCGACTTTACGCCGGCGATTTCATTGCCGTCATTGTCCACCTTCGGCACGAGCGTCGGAATGACGTGTTTGACCGTCGGCGGCACGTTCGCAATGACACCCGAGTTGTCGTTGTACCGGAACGTCGCACCGTAGTCGTAATCGAGCACGGCGTTCACGACGCCATCGGACTTGGGCGCTCCAGGTATCGCCGGCCATCCCATGGCTGCCGATGTCGCTGGCACCAGCGTGCCGTCGGTCACGCGAGGATACACGCTCGGCGGCGGCAACCTGCCCTTCGTGACCCAGTCCACCAACGCGACATAGAGCGCGCGGTCCGTTTCGCGCTGGGGATTAGGATTGCTCGCAAAGACACCCGACGTCGTCGACGCCACGCCGAGCGTGAATCCGCCGGGCCCACCGCCGTGCGTCGTGCCTGGATGGTAGTAGCGCCGAACATTTTCCGGCAGTGGCAGGTCCTCAGTGCCGGTCGTGCCAGCAATGCCGACGCTGCCGCGGCTGTACCAGAACTCCGGTCCGCCGTACGTCTCCGTGATTTTCGGACACGTCTTCGTCGCCGTGCAGCGGTGCAGGATGCCCCACCCAGGCCGGCCGCGCACGCGGTCCGTGTAGGCGCCCCACCAGAGCGGCCCTTCGGCGCCTGGGTCGTACATTTCCGCGATGTCACCGGGCTGCGCGAACCGTATGTTGAAGCCGCCTAACTGGCCCGCGATCCGCGCGTTGAAGCCGTCCCAAACGATCCGGCCGTGCTCGTCCTGATTGAAGCCGAGGTTGATGAATGCCTTGCCGAACCGTCCCGATTGCGAATTGCCCATCGCAATCACGTGTGGGATGGCGCCGGCAATCGGATTGGCGCTGCCGGATGCGTCCGTCGTCGCGTATCGGAAAAACGAAATGAGGTCGCGCGTCGCCGCCATGCCGATGCCGAGCACAGACGGGTCCTTGGCGGTATAGACGAGCTCGTACAGCAGCTCGGGATTGAAGCCAGCCTTCAAGCAGATCCGCGTCGGATCCGGCGTGCCGGGAAATGGCACAGATCGGCAGTCAGCGAACGCCCATCCGGTCGGTGCGATTTTCTCCACGCCGCTCTTCTCACCTGCCGGCGTTTCGGCCCGCGCCGAAAGCAGCGACGCCTGAGCTGTATCGAGTGTCGCGGGTGCGCGGCCGGCCGCGCCCGGCACCGACTGCGTGTTCACCCGGCCCGGCACCGCGATGAAGCGCGCCCACACCCGGCCCGTGACGGGAGAGCCATCCGGGTTCTTCGCAATGGGAACATCGATGCCTTCCTGCGTCGCGCTGACCGACGCGATCGGCATGTCACCCTGCCAGCCGCTCCACAAGATGGCGTGTCCGAGCTTGTAGAGAAAGCCGTCGCCCGGATCGCCGCCGACGTGCCACGTGTTCGGTCCGTTGTGGTTGCCGCGATTGACGATGTTGTAGAACAGCACGCCCGGCGACTTCGTCATGTCCACCGGCTTCAGCAGCGTGAACGTCGTCCGGTACTCGACCCGTCCGCGCGCGTTTTTTGGCGCGAGGTCAAGATCGGTGATGACCGCGTTCTTCGGATCGCGCGGATCGATCTCGCCGTAGGCGATGCCTCGGATTTCTTCGTACGGTCCAGCCGGATCAAACGCCTGACCGTTGAGCGCCGGCTTGCGCGAAATGATCTCGATCCGGACGATTTCGGCGGCGGCGGGACCGGCGAGCCCACACAGCACGGCACACGCGCCTGCGATCCGCATGAGTCTCATGGCCTTGCCCCGGCGGATGTTAGCACCTCGCTCGCGGCGTCTCCACGATTCTTCCCGGTGACGAGCCCTGGCGAGACGGCAACAAAACACGTCCGCAAGTTGATGGACCTCCTGCCAGAGATCTGACCATCAAGCGCAGCTGACGCGGCCGGGCGATGTCGTGACGTGCTGGGCGATTCTCGAGCCAGTTCAACGTCGGGAAAAGCGGTCTGAGGGGGATCGGAAGACTTGGCAAATCGCGGCGGAGCCCGAACCAGCGACCCTCCGGGTAAATACCGGAGGCTCTGTCCATCGCTCGAATCGATCGCGATCGGTTTTCCCTCTGAGCGCGAACCAAAACACGTCGGAATTCGATCGAAATGGATAGCTGAAAAGGGCAAGAAAAGGGCAAAGTCGCTCGGGAGCACTTTCAGTCGGAAAACGGCGCGCGTAAGTTATTGATTTTGAATGATTTGGCTCCTCGGGCTGGATTCGAACCAGCAACCCTCCGGTTAACAGCCGAAATCGACGCCGTTTGCTGGACCTTGCCGCACTTGGCCGGCTCTTGCCGAAAGTGGCGTGAGACGCGATAAACGCGGCCTCAAGTCGCGGAAAACGTTTGCCGGAGTTTGCCGCGATTGGCCGGCCGTTGTGGCGGCCAAAGGGCAAGAAAAGGGCAAGGTTTTTCCGGTCGGCCGCGGACCTGGGCGGCAGCGGGCCGTGGCGCTCCAAGCGCCCGAGAAAGCGTTGCACCGAGTCGCTGCGTCACAGATGAGATCGTCTCTCATCCTGATCGAACGCCCTTCTCGCGAGGAACCTGACCGGCGGGACTCGCCCGTCAGCTTCGGTCCTTTGACCGGCGACAACGGCGCGGCCCATGCCAGGGACCACACGTCCCCCGCCCTTCATCAACGTCTCACGTCGTCATTGCGCTATCGCGACTTGGCGAAGGGTGAGGCAGCCCAAACCTAGGTTCCCCTACATGTGGCGAGCAGGCAGGACCTACTCGCTTGGTCTCGACATGCGCCACGCTCCGTGAGGTGCAATGCTGCGCATGCTCGCACTGCAGAGGCAGCTGACGTTCGACAGATTAGCCAGCGAGCGGCCAGGAACGAGAGTCACCTTGGCGACGCGGCGGGGCTACTCTCCGCAGGAAAATCTTCGCGATCAATTCCGACTACGCAGGTTGAGCGCCATCGTCTGGCCTTCGGCCAGCCGGATGCGGTCGGCGAGCGGCGCGAGCCGTCCGAGCGTCTCGGCGTCCGTCGTCAAGAGCGGGTCGGAGATTGTGGCGACGACGAAGTACTCGCCAGGGGGAAGGCCTTTGACGGAGTAGTTCCCCTTTTGAGAGACGTGCGCGTTTCCGATGAACGCGGGAGCCTGACCTGTTTCTGCCCAGAGCCGTCGATTGGTCGGGAAAGCCAGCACGGCCGCTTCGCCGTCCGGGCGATCCTGGGCGTCGCGAACAACGCCCTTCACCTCGGTGAGCTGTTTGGTGAGCGTGATGATCATGTCGTCGATCGGACCATCGCGGAGATCGACGCCCTCCTGGGTGACGTCGCGTCCGCCGGCAGTGACACTCTTTATGCGATAGCCGGTTGGAATGCCGGTAAAGCGGATGCGATATCGCTCTGGAAACAGCCCGGGCGCGATGAGATAGCCGTCGACCGCCTGAAGAAGGGGCACGAACCGGCCGCCAGCGGCATCGATGCCGAGCAACACGTTCTGATTCGGCGCCAGCGGTTGATCGTCGAGCCGGACCTCGGCGCGAAGCTTGGGGCCGGGCCGCGCGGTGACCCGCACCCCGCTCACGTCGCCCGTGACGACGACCGGTGTGATACCCCACAAGATCTCGGTCGGAGCGTTCCGGGGGCCGCCAGGCGTCGTGGGACTCGTGTCGATGCGAATGCGATACGAACCGGCGGGAACGTCCGGAAACGCGAAAGTCCCCGAGTCATCGACCGCGGTTTCCGCAATCGTCAGCGGATTGGTGGACGGTGAGTCGCCGCGGTCCAGATAAATGGCGGCGAAGCGGCGAGCCCTGCCAGGCGGCGTCTCGACACGGCCCGACACTTGGAACGTGGCCACACGCGCTCCGCGGATCACGATCGGCTCAGGCGACGGCGGCGCCGACGCGGAACGCGCGACTTCCACCAGCCTCGTCAATCCCAACGCCGGCACAACCACTTCCCAGCCGCCCGGGCCGACGAATGGGAACCGGAACGATCCTGTCGCGTCGGTCTGAACTGGCGAACGCGCCGTCCACTGCCGCGTGCCCGCGCGGATGGTGTCAGATCGAAGGATGACCCGCGCGCCGCTGACAGGCTCGCCGCGATCATCCAGCAGGCGGCCCTCGAGAGGCCGGGCGACTGGATACCGCTCCAGTCGGCGGACGGTTTCGACGGTCTCGCTTGCTGCGAATTCGTAGAGGCGGAGAGCCGGCCCTTCGGCCGAGAAACCACGCGCCACATTGAGGGCAAGCGTGCACTGGCCCGCCGGCGTGCCGATCGTGAATTGACCGTTCGCGTCAGTCGTCCCTTCCAGAGGACCCCACCGTCCGTCCAGCCAGCTGCACTGGAGCAGAACAGGCACGTCGGCGACGGGCTGGCCGGTCGCGCTGTCCACGACGCGGCCGATCATGCGCGCCCAACTCGCATCCGGCGTTCCCAGCTGCGACGGACCCTGAGCGCCGATGGCTGGCGACAGGAGAAGCGGTGACAGAACCAGGACGGCGGCGAGGCGTCGCATCAGGTCAGTCCGGGGCCATTATCAGTCCGTTGGGCTCAACTAGAACCACCGATTCTTACGGCAGTGACAGAAAACGTGGGTGATAGTTTGCGGCGATTGGCCGCCCGTTGTGGCGGCCAAAGGGCAAGAAAAGGGCAAGGTTTTCCGGTCGGCCGCGGATCTCGGTGGAGTGGGCGTGGCCCGAGAAGAGAAGAGTTGGACGGTCAGCACGTCATGTGCTGGACCCGGTTTCCGTACCAAGCGCCCACACGGTTGTTCCCCTACTGTCGGATGCAATCCAGCAACGTGTCGTCCACCAGCGCGCAGGGTCGCAGCGACGGCGAGATCCTCATCATTTCCTCACAGCCGCGGCACTAGAATCGGACCGTTGCCATGGCCGCTCGACCGATCGCTTCACCGCGTCGACTGGCCGCCATCTCTCTCGCACTGGTCCTGATCCCATCGCTCCTCCTTGTCGGCCTCGGATGGCGGCTCTTTCGTGAGGAGCAGACGAACGTCTTGCAGCAGCTCGGCGAGCGGCGGCGACAGACCGCAGATCTGGCCGTCTCAAAGCTCGACCAGCTGCTGAGCACGGTGGAACGGCAGCTCGCGACGCCGGCCGAGCTCAGTTCCCAAATCACCGGCGGCGATGCGGCAGTCATCGTGATCGAGCGCGGGTACACGAGCGCTGTGGCCGGCAGTCACGTGGCATTTCTGCCCGTGCCCTCCGCCGGACGGGAAGTCCCCGCCGAGCACTTCGCCGCGGCAGACGACGTGAGACTCAAAGGAGACCTGCAGAAGGCACGAACGTTGTACCGGTCGATGGCCGCCTCCCGAGACTCCGCGATCCGCGCCGGGGCGCTGCTCAGGCTAGCGTGGGACCGGCCGCCCCAGGACAGAATCGATTTCTACGCGCAGATGTCCGCGATTGATGACGCGACGATTGAAGGTGTACCAGCGGCGCTGTTCGGAGGCATCGAGCGATGCCGGCAGCTCAGTCAATTGGGACGCACCACAGAACTTCGGCAAGCGGCCGCGGCAATCCGCCAGGACCTCCTGATTGGTCGGTGGCCCATCAGCCGGACGGTTCACGAGGTGAATCTCGCCTCCGCGCAGGCATGGCTTGGGGATACGTCCGATCCACGGGCGCCCTCGCAGATCCTCGCCAGCGGGGTTGAGACCTGGTGGCGATCATCTGAGTCAGCGTCCCCGTCGGGCCGGCGCCTGTACGGTGGCACGGACGGCGCAACGCTGATCTGGCGATCTGACGGCGAGCGCCGCACTGTGTTGATCGCGCTCGCTTCATTCGTCCAGCGGGAGTGGCTGTCGACGGTCGAGGCGCTTGCCGCTAGCCAGCATGCCCGCATCAACATCCGTGATCCGGGCGTTCGAAGCGCCGCTCCCGAAGAGGAAC
>CAVRWQ010000001.1:0-686893 GCA_963724955.1 uncultured Acidobacteriota bacterium | reverse complement strand
AGCAATTAGGGGCGATGGCGATGTTCTGCTCATCTACTCGTTCAGCGTATTGCGGCTGCCCCACGGCGAGGCGTGCTCGATCTCGGCGTTCAGTCTCAGCGCCGATCAGCATCGCGAGCCCGGAGATGTAGAACCACGAGCAGCAGCGACGATGACGCCGCCGACGGCGCCGTAGCGTGCGTTGTAGTCGGCGAAGTTGCGACGTAGAGCTTGAAGCGCGAGCGATCCCGATAGCCACAGCAGCGTCGCCGAGAACCGCACCCGGCGTGATCCAGACCCAGTCCTGCTCCGCGTCCGGCGCGCAGTAGTAGATGACCGCCGCAACGCCCACCAGCGATCGAGCCGAACGACGACCGGCCACTGCAGCAACCTTCCAGGTCCACGCCCACACAGCCGCGCCCAGCCCGAACCGCGTCGCGGCGAGGTGGACTTCTGCGGAGCGTCGGGCCGACCATGACGAGCGTCGAGCGCCACGCAGGACGAAGACCGGCGAGCCCCAGCGTCAGGCCGATTGGCGATGAGCGCAGCACGCTTCGCACCACGGCCGACGCCTCCTCGATGTCGTAGGCGCGGTTCATCGCGTTCACGATCGCGCCCATCGCGGCGGAACTGCTCCACAACGCTCCGATCAGCCCGAGACCCAGAATCGCGGTGTCGTCGTTGTTCAGAATCTTGAGCATCTGGTCCCGGATGAGCTTGATAACTCCTGACTCGGCGATCGGCTGAAGCATCCGGATCATCATCATCAGTCTCGATAGCTTGTTCTGTTCGTAACACTTGCTTGGCTGAGTTACGTATTGCTGGGGAATGGCGGCGCGGAGGTTGTTCAGCCGCTCGTAGGTCTGCGCCAGCTTGAGCCGCGCCTCGCCGAACTTGGGATCGAGCTTCACGGCACTGGCGTATTCGACGACGGCAAACTCGTCACGCTTTTCGGCGGCGTACTGGTCGCCGCGCGCCACGTGCTCGAGTTTCTGCTTCTCTGGGTCTTTGCTACAGGATGAGGTCAGTAATACCGCGAGAAACAGCCCACTGAGGCCACGAATGGTGGCGTTGCGCATCGAACGATCTCCTTGCACTGGGGCCTACCAGGAGTGAACGGACCACCGGGCACTATACCATCGGGCCGAGCTGGGTCCCTAACGACGGCGCAGCTCGCAGCTGCCACGGCCGATCCGGAGTAAAATCACACTTCTGCGATGGCGACATCTCCCCAGCCTGGTGACCGCCCGGAGGACCCTGCGCCCCGCGGGGTCGTCGTGCCCATTCGCCCGGCTGAGGAGCAAGACCCCAATTGGGATCCCGCGTTACTCTTCAGGTCGGAGACTGCGGAGAGTCCGAAGAATCCAGATGAGCTGAGGACGTCCGAGACGCCGCCCGCCGTGCCTCCGAGTGCGGGACCGGGAACTGACGCCCCGGCGCCACCTCGAAAGACAAAGCCGCTTGTCTGGATCGGACTGGCGGTTCTCGTCGTCGGGGCTGTCGTGACCGCAGTCGTCTACAGCGGTCGCTGGCGGACGGCCAGTGGTCCACAGGCCCCCTCGGCTTCCGCGACACCGGCCGCTTCGGGCGCGGCGCCGGGGGCGATCGCCGGCGAGGGCGCGGTGACGATCAACTCCACCCCGCCAGGCGCGGAAGTCATCATCGATACACTTCCCCGGGGCACCACGCCGCTGACGCTGGCAGTGGCTGCCGGAGAGCACGTCCTTCTCCTTCGCCATGGTGCGGTGACACGCGCACTCCCGCTCGTCGTCAAGGCTGGCACAGAGAGCGCCCACTACATCGACATGCCAATCAGCGCGACTTCGACGATCGACGCACCCGGGCGACTCGACATCACGTCTGACCCGCCGGGCGCATCGGTGAGCGTCGATGGCGTCAAGCGCGGCGTGACGCCGCTGGTTCTTCCCTCGGTCCCGCCGGGCGTTCGGACCGTCGTCATCTCCAGCGGCTCCTCGTCTGTAACGAGGACCGTGCGGGTTGGCGCCGGGGCGACCGCCTCGGTCGTCGCCTCTCTCACTCCGGCAGGCGCGTCGGCCGGATGGCTGTCGATCGTGTCGCCGATCGAGCTTCAGATTCTCGAAGGGGGCCAGATCATCGGCACGACCGCCACGGGACGAATCATGCTCCCGGTGGGCCCCCACGAGCTCGAGCTGGTCAGCGAGCCGTTTCAGTTTCGCGCGCCCCTCGCGGTGCAGATCGCGGCCGGCACGGTCAGCGCGCCGGCAGTCGCGCTGCCCAACGGGTCCTTGTCCATCAACGCGTCGCCATGGGCGGAAGTCCTCGTCAACGGCCGGGCGGTCGGCACGACGCCGCTCGCGGATCTCGCCATCCCAATCGGACGCCACGAGATCACATGGCGCCATCCGCAATTCGGAGAGCGCAAGCAGACGGTCACCGTGACGGCGGGCACACCGGTCCGCCTCGGCATCGACCTGCGTAAGTGATGCCGCGGCGGCCCGCGACGCGCGCCGACAAGAGTCTCTCTCGAGGACCCTCCGTCGCTCCGGCGCTCCGCGGTAAAGCTTTTCGTTCGTTTCTCTACTTCCCCGGCGGCGTTGTCGGCTGGTTGGTGTTGCTGATGTCACGGATGATCCGCCACCGGCCGTCCGGCTGCTTTTTCCACACCGACAGGTACTTGCCCTCGTCTTTTATCTCGGGGCCTTTCTTCGCCTGCATGGTGATCTGGTAGCCGCCGGTCTCGATCGCGACGTCGCCAGTGACGATGACCTCGTCGGTATGGAAGCTCATGGCCTTGAGGCTCATCTCGGAGAGCATGGCGGTGAAGAGCCCTTGGATGGCGTCCTTGCCCGTCGTCTTCGGGACACCCGACATCATCACCACCGCATCGTCTGCGTACGACGACGCGACGGCAGTGGGCACGTCGCCTTTCAGCATGGCGCTCGCGAACGCCGTGTTGTTGGCTTCAAGGGCCGACCGGACGGCGGCCGGATCGGGCGGGGGCGGTGGCGCGGGCGCGGGGGGAGGCGGCGCGGGCTGGGAGCACGCGGCGGCAAGTACGAGAGCAGCAATCGACAGACGCTTCATGGATCCTCCCAATCGTTGTTTTCAGCCAAGGAGCTTCCTCACCACCTCGCCGTGCACGTCGGTCAACCTGAAATCCCGTCCCTGGAACCGGTACGTCAACTTCGTGTGATCGATCCCGAGCAGGTGCAGGATCGTCGCCTGCAGGTCGTAGACGGACACGGGATCTGACGTGATGTTGTAGCTGAAGTCGTCCGTCTCGCCGAGGACCGACCCCGCCCTGGTCCCGCCGCCGGCCACCCACATGCAGAAGTTGCGCGGGTGATGATCGCGGCCGTAGTTGACGTCCGTGAGCTTGCCCTGGCTGAAGACCGTTCGCCCGAACTCGCCGCCCCAGACGACGAGCGTGTCGTCGAGCAGCCCTCGCTGCTTCAAGTCCGTGACGAGCGCGGCGGTCGGCTGATCGGTGCCCCTGCACTGCAGCGCGAGATCGCGCGGCAGATCTTTGTGCTGATCCCAGCCGCGATGGTAGAGCTGGATGAACCGGACGTCGCGCTCCGCCAGTCGCCGCGCCAGGAGACAGTTGGCGGCGTACGTGCCGGGCTTGCGTGATTCGGGGCCGTACATCTCGAACACCGAGTCGGGCTCCTTCGAGAGATCCATCAGGTCCGGCACCGACGTCTGCATGCGGTACGCCATCTCGTACTGCGCGATCCGCGTTTCGATTTCCGGATCGCCGTAGGACTCGTGCTTCATCGCGTTGAGCTTCGCGACCGCGTCGAGCATCTCGCGGCGTGTCGTGGTCTTGATGCCGGGCGGATCCTCGAGAAACAGCACCGGCGCGCTTCCGGCGCGGAAGCGGACGCCCTGGTAGCTCGACGGCAGGAAGCCGCTGGCCCAGAGCCGCGAGAACAGCGGCTGATCGGCGATGATCGCATGCGCCTGCGAGAGCAGGACGACGAAGGCCGGCAGCGTCTGGTTCTCGCTGCCGAGGCCGTAGCTCAGCCACGCGCCCATGCTCGGGCGGCCCGGCTGCTGAAATCCGGTCTGAATGAACGTGATCGCCGGGTCGTGGTTGATCGCATCCGTGTACATCGTCTTGATGACGGTGATGTCGTCCACGATCTTCGCGGTGTGCGGCAGCAGCTCGCTGACCCACGTGCCGGACTTGCCGTGCCGCGCGAACTTGTACGGCGAGCTGGCGACCGGCAGCGTCGACTGCCCCATCGTCTGCGCGACGCGCTGTCCCTGGCGCACCGAGTCGGGAATCTGTGTGCCCTGAAACTTCGCGAGTCCCGGCTTGTAGTCGAACGTCTCGAGCTGCGACGGCCCGCCGGACTGGTGCAGGAAGATCACGCGCTTCGCCCTGGGCGCGAAGTGCGGCAGACCCGGGAGGCCGCCGGTCTTCGGATCTCTGGCCTGCAAGGGCGGCACTGCAGCCAACGCCTGGGGGCCGAGCAGCGATCCGAGCGCCGCCACGCCGATGCCTCGTGCCGTCAGGCCGAACAACTGGCGCCGCGTCAGGTGCAGGTTCAGTTCGCGTTCGTATTCCATGGACCACTCACTCACTTTGGCCGTGGGCCCTGGGCCTTTGGCCTCCTACTGTCGGGTGATCGTCTCGTCGAGGTTGAGAATCGTGCTCGCGACGATCGTCCATGCCGCGAGTTCTGACACATCGACTCTCTTGTCGCGTAACGACTCGCCGACGCCCACCAACTGCAGCGCCGCCTGGCGATCGCGACCGAACGAGGCGATCTGCTTTCTCAGCAGTGTCTGCAGGACCGCGGTCTCCTTGTCCGTCGGTCGGCGTGCGGTGGCGAGGCGAAACGCGAACTCGATTCGAGCGCGCTCCCCTGTCCCGCCCTCGAGCAGCACGCGTTGCGCCAGGGCGCGCGCGGCCTCGACGTACGTCGGATCGTTCAGCAGCACGAGCGCCTGCAGCGGCGTGTTGGTCAGGGCGCGGCGGGCCGTGCACTTCTCTCGATCGGGCGCATCGAAGGTCGCCATCGACGCGGGCGGGACCGTGCGCTTCCAGAACGTGTACATGCCGCGCCGGTAGAGATCCTTGCCGTGGCTCTGTTCGTACGACTGCGCGGAGAAGCCCTCCCCGAAGGCCATCTCCTCCCAGAGTCCCTTCGGCTGATACGGCTGCACGCTCGGTCCGCCGATGTCGCCGTTGAGGAGGCCGGACGCCGCGAGCGCGGTGTCGCGAATCATCTCGGCAGGGAGCCGCATGCGTGACGCGCGCGCAAGCAGGCGGTTCTCCGGGTCCTTCTCGAGCAGCGCCGGCGTGACCTTCGACGACTGACGATACGTCGCCGACGTCACGATCAGGCGCTGCATCGCGCGGATGTCCCATCCGGTGCGAATGAACTCGGTCGCCAGCCAGTCGAGCAGCTCGGGATGGACGGGCGGCTCGCCCTGCACGCCGAAATCCTCCTGGGTCTTCATGAGGCCGGCGCCGAAGTACATCTGCCAGAAGCGATTCACGGCGACGCGGGCGGTGAGCGGATGCGCGGGATCGACCAGCCACTTCGCGAGCGCGAGCCGGTTTGCGGGCGCGCCTTTCGGCAGCGGCGGCAGCATCGCGGGCACGCCCGGCTGGACCTTTTCGGTTTGATTGCGATAGTCGCCGCGCGCGAGCACGAACGTGTCCCGCGGCTTCGGCAGCTCGCCCATGATCATCGCCGTGGGAATCTGCTGCTCGAGCTCCTGCCTGCGCGTCCGGAGCGTCTTCAGCTCGCTGTAGGTCGTCCGCAACGCCTCCGGCGCCGCGTACGTGAGGAAGTAGTCGCGCAGCTCTGTGGTCTCCGCGTTCGTTCGCTTTCCTGTTACCCCGGAGATGACCGCGCGCGGCACGTGGTGAATGGCGAGCTGCGCGATCTGTTCTGAGGTCAGCGCGCGGCGATAGAGACGAAGATCGTCGATCTGCCCGACGTACGGCTTGCCGAGCGCCTTGCTTCCGACGCGCAGCGGCGCGTCGGTCGCGATTGGCCCCGCAAGCGAATCCTTCACGACGTCGGTCGCGAACGGCTTCCCGTCGACATGGAGACGCAGGCCCGACGCCCTGCCCGAGCCGTCGTAGGTCAGCACGACGTGGTACCAGTCGCCGAGCCTCAGGCGTTCGCGGGTGCGAATCTGCAGAGCACTCGCCGGCGTCTCCGACGCGAGCGTGATCGTGAGACGCGCCGCCCAGCTCTGGATCCCGACCAGCGCGACGTCGTCGAAGCTCCACTCGAACCCCCGACGTCGCTGCGGGCCATCCAGCTTCTGGAAGACGCTCATCGGCAGGTTGCCGCGTCCTCGCAGCCAGACGGCGAGACTGAACGCGTCCGAGCGATCGAATGCGCCGACGTTGCCGAAGCTCACCTCGGTGTCGCCGTCGAAGGACACGGCCCGGCCGATGCGGCCCGTTTCGAACGTCGGATCGCCCACGACCGTGCGGCCGTGCTGATACCGGCCTGAAATATCGGAGAAGCTGCCGTCGAGCTCGAAGTGCGCCGTCAGGCCGTCGATCTCGCCTGTCACGGGTTTCCCGGCCTGGGTCTTTTCCCATTCGACCTGGAGCGGCGCGACGATCGTGTCGGCGAGCGCTCGCTCGCGTGACGTGATCGCGGCATCCAGCTCGCCGAGCACCTTCTCCTGCGCGGGCGTCGGCAGCAGCAGCACCGGCGCGGCGTTGCCGGTGCGGCCGTCGAGGCCGCGCTCCGGCACGTTATTGAAGAACGCGTAGAACTGGTAGAACTCCTTGTGGGTGATCGGGTCGAACTTGTGCGAGTGGCAGCGCGCGCAGCCCATCGTCAGCCCCATGAACGCAGACGAGGTGGCTTCGACGCGATCGATGACGTACTCGACCTGGTATTCCTCGGCGATCGCGCCGCCTTCGAAGTTGATCATGTGATTGCGGTTGAAGCCGGACGCGATCTTCTGCTCGCGCGTCGCGTTCGGCAGCAGATCGCCCGCGAGCTGTTCGATCGCGAACTGGTCGAACGGCAGGTTCCGGTTGAAGGCGTCGATCACCCAGTCGCGCCACGGCCACATGCCTCGGAGGCTGTCGATGTGGTAGCCGTGGGTGTCGGCGTACCGTGCGGCGTCGAGCCACGGCACGGCCATGCGCTCGCCGTACCGCGGCGACTGCAGGAGCGCGTCGACTCGCCTCTCGTACGCATCGGGCGAGCGATCGGCCAGGAACGCATCGATCTCGGCCGACGTCGGCGGCAGGCCGGTCAGGTCGTACGTCACGCGACGCAGCAGCGTCGTCTTGTCGGCTTCCGGCGACGGCGGACAGGCCTTCGCGCTCGAGGCGCGCGAGGATGAATCGATCGACGGCATTGCGCACCCATCCTGATGCGCGGACGGACGGCAGCTCCGGAGGCTTCGGCGCCGCAAAGGCCCAGTGCGTATCCCACTTCGCGCCCTCCTCGATCCAACGGCGCAGCAGCGCGATCTGTTTTTCAGTGAGGGCGTGCCCCGAGTCCGCCGGCGGCATCCGCTCCGCCGGATCCGGGTGGGTGATGCGCTGGACGAGCAGGCTCTGCGCGGCGTCGCCCGGCACGATGATGCCCGCTTCGGCAAACGCGCCTTCCTGCGTGTCGAAGTGGAACTTCGTCTCGCGCTGCTTCTCGTCGGGGCCGTGACAGGCGAAGCAGTTGTTCGAGAGAATCGGCCGGATGTCGCGGTTGAAGCTGATTGGCGAGGCGGCAGACTTCTCCTGTGACCGCGCCGCGATTCGCCCGGCCCCGGCGACGACGAGACCAACGCAGGCGGTGGTGATGGCGGCCCGTCCGGTCCAGCCGGCAGTCGGCATGGCGCCATCTTACGCCGACTGGTACACTCCAGGGCGCCGCGCTGACAGCGGCCGACGCAATGGCCCATCGCACGTCTCCCTGGTATCCGAAGTCGGTCGCCGCGCTCCGCCACTACAACCTTCGCTGCACTCGAGCGAGCGCGAATGATGGCACTGCCTTTGCTCACTTCAAGTACGGGCCACTGAAAGAGGCCGCCGGCGCCACACGTTGGCTATCTGGCGGTCACGCACGGCACACACCTGCCCGCGGCCCGGGTCATGCTGGCTTACTTCGACGTCCACGTCGGATGGAAGGAGATCCTCAAGCGCACCGTCAAGGATGCGATGAGTGACGACGCGCTGGGGCTCGCGGCGCAGCTCTCGTACTACTTCTTCCTGGCGCTGTTCCCCGCCCTCCTGTGTCTCATCGCGCTCGCGAGCCTGTTTCCGCTCCAGAACCTCACGGACGAGATGATCCGGATGCTTCAGCCAATCGCGCCGAATCAGGTCATCGAGCTCATCCGGGACCAGATGCTCAAGCTCTCGAACAACGACGACACCGCGATTCTCGGTCTCGGGCTGATCGGAGCGTTGTGGAGCAGTTCCGCCGCGATGGGCGCGATCGTGAACGCGATGAACCGCGCCTACGACATCGAGGAGGGCCGGCCGTGGTGGCGCGTCAGAACCACGTCAATCCTCCTGACGATGGGGCTCGCGTTCTTCATCCTCGTGGCGCTGACGCTCGTGCTCGCCGGTCCGCAACTGGCCGACCTCGCCGCGAAGTGGTTCGGGCTGCCGGCTGTGTGGGCGTGGACCTGGAAGATCGTCCAGTGGCCGCTCGTCTTTCTCCTCGTGTCGACGGGCGTCGGCATCATCTATTACTTCGCGCCGGACGCCGAGCAGGACTGGGTCTGGATCACACCGGGCTCGGTCCTCGCCGCGACGCTGTGGCTTGCCGGATCGCTCGGCTTCCGCTACTACGTCGTCAACTTCACCGACTACGAGGCGAGCTACGGCGCGGTCGGCGCCATCATCGTCGTGCTGCTCTGGTTCTATCTCACCGGGCTCATCATCGTGATCGGCGCCGAGATGAACGCCGAGATCGAGCACGCCTCGCCGTGGGGCAAACAGCCGGGCGAGAAAGTACCCGGTCAGAAGCGTCGCATCGGCGCCGCGGCGGCTCGGTACTATGCAAAAAAATCGAAACTGCAGGCCGTTGTCGCGCCGGGAACCTGACGCGAGAGGCCGCTGACTGCTATTGTTGAGCAAGTGACAGCGAACAAGAGGTCGATCGCCGTCCTCGTCGGCGTGACGGTGCTGTACGTCGCAGGCGCCCTCAACGCCCAGGGGAAGCCGGAGTTGCGCCGGAGCCAGGCGAGCGGCGAGGAGGCGCGGACGTTCGCCGACGCGCAACGTCTCTTCTACAACGGCCAGTACTCCGCTGCCGCCGATCTCGCGCAGACGCTGCTCGGCGCCGCGGCCGACGATCTGGCCGTGTATGAGCTCAGAACGTCGGCGCTGCACTTCCAGCTCCGGCGCGCGCTCGGGACGGACGAGGACAAGGAGAAGGCCCTCAAGCAGTGTGCGACCTGCCCCGCGCTCCTGACGGCGTTTCGCGCGGACATCGCGCGCGGCCAGGGGCTCGCGCGCAGCCGCCTCAAGGCGGCGCCCACCGACGACGTGGCGTTGTTCTTTCTGGGCAAGATCGATCTCAATCACGTCTGGCTGCACCTGGGCACGCTCGGCGAGAAGACGGGCTGGTCGGAGTACTGGGAAGCGCGGAAGTCGCTCGACGCCGTGCTCAAACGGAATCCAGGGCACGTCCGCGCCAAGGTCGCCCGCGCCTGGATCGACTACATCGTCGAGACGAAAGTCCCCTGGGGCTTTCGCTGGATGCTCGGCGGCGGCAACAAGAAGCGGGCGCTGACGACGGTGCAGACGGCGGCGGCCGCCGACGCGGACTTCTTCGTCAAGACCGAAGCGGGCTTCGCCTTGTGGGAAATGCTGATTCGCGAGCGCCGGTTCAAAGAGGCCGCTCAATCGGCGCGGACGCTCGCGCGCGACTTCCCCGACAACCAGGAACTGACGAGGTTCCTCGCGACACACAAATAGGGGTCTGACCCCCACTCAGCGCCAGTCGTACTCCCTCCGCGCACGGACGTCCACGCCGCTTTTTTTCACACGAACGTCGAGCGTATGCAGGCCACGGCGGTCCACACCGGTCGGGCTGAAGTGGAGCACGTAGCTCGATCGGAAGTCCTCGAGAATCCGCCGGAACGTGGATGTCAGGTTCTCGCCGGGTGAGACGGTCACGACGACGCCGCCGGTCTCGCGTGCGAGCGCGGTGTAGACCTGGCGGGAGGACAGCAGCAACTGGTTCTGGACGATGAGGGCCCCCGTCCCACCAGTCACCTGCAGTGGCGGCAGCACGACGTGAACGGTCGGTGTCGTGCGGCGCGCGACGTCGAGAAGCACACTGGGATCGGTGATGCTGCTGGTATCGTGACCGTCGCTGAAGATCACAATCAACTGGCGGCGATCCGGCGCGATAGCGCTCGCGAGCGCGACCGCCAGCGTGTCGAAGATGGCGGTGCTGCCGAACGCCCGGATGCCGTCGAACGCCGCGGACGTCGCGGGCGCAGGATCGGCAAAGTCTGCGAGGCGCCTGACGCGCATGTTGAAGGTCAACAGCTTCAGCCGATCGTTCGTGCCGAGGTCGGCACGCAACTGCTGGACGGCGCGGCGCAACTGGTCCAGGAGACGGCCCGAGACGCTCTCACTCACGTCCAGCGCGACGCTGATATCGATTGGCAGCTTCTCGTAGCTGAAGTCTCCGACCTGCTGCTTCACGCCGTTGTCGAAGACCTCGAAGTCCTCGGCCTTGAGACCAAGAACCGGCCGGCCCTTCTGCCGAACCGCCACGTCAACGGTCACGAAGTCGACGCTCGTGCGAAATGTCGGCTGCTGGCTCTGCCCGGAAGCCGCGAGACTCGAAGCGATCAGCGCGAGCGCGACGGCAAGGCGCCGCGTCATCTCGCCGTCTCCCGCAAGCGGCTCCGGATTGCAGCGTAGACGCGAAAATCGCCCTGCCAGTACATCCACCACGGATCGAACTCGTCGGCCGGGGCCGTCTGAATGGTTTCGGCGAGAGCTTCCGCGTCGCGGCGGTGTCCGGATCCCAGGAGCACGGTCATCAGGCCCACGCGCGCCGATTGCGCCGGCCAGATCTCGAGCGCCCGGCGATAGGCGGCTGCGGCCGCGTCGGGCTGCTTCTGTCGAAGCACCTGTCCGCGAATGAGCTCGCGAAGGTAACGAACCTGAAGATCGCCGCCTGCTCCAGCCGCCGCGTCGAGCAGCGCGAGCGCTCGAGCCGAGTCACCGGTCCGGAACGCGAACCACGCCGCGCGGACGCCCGCTTCCACGGCTGAGTCAGCGAACGCCGCCGCCCGTTCGTACAGCGAGAAGACATTGCGGCGCTGATCGGGCGTCGGGCCGACTACGAACCGTTGTCCAGGAACAGGCGTCAGCGTCCCAAGCGGCCACTGCTGGTCGGCGAAGACGGCTTCGGCGAGCCGGAGACGCGGGTGATCCGGACACCGCTCGAGTCCGCGTGCGACGAACGGCTTCCCAAGAGCGGGCAGAATCAGACCTTCGATGCCGGCGATAGCGGTCCAGTACCACAGACATTCGAACGCGTCGGCGCCGAATGGCCGGCGCAGGAGGGTCGCGTAGTCCTGAAGGAGCGTGGTCGCCTCGCGTCGTGCGTTGCCTTCGGTACGACTGAGACCGGCCATCGCGATCTCGAGCCCGAACGCCGCGTCTCGTCGCGGTGCCGCTGGCCACGGGTTGCCTGCGGCGCGAAAATCGCGGATGACCTTCGCCAGGTCGGTGAGTTGATCCAGGCCGGCCGTGAACGCCGCGTAGTCTCCAAGCTCGTACATCTCGGCGAGCCAGTTCACGGTCTCAGGGGCCAGGCCGGACGGAATGGCGCCCGGGGCCGCCCGCTTCGGTGGGGCGGCCGGCGGTGCCGCTTCGATCGCGTATCCGCGGCGTGCGCGGACGACGTACTTCGGTTGGCCGGGTACGCTCACGGCGATCTCGTGCCACCCCTCGCGTTTCACGCCTTGCGGCCGGTACCGCAGCACGTAGCCCTGGCGGAAGTCGTCGAAGACGCGCTTGAACTCGTCCGCACAGATCGCGCATGAAGCCCAGCGTCGAGTAGCCATGAAACGCGCCGCCGGTACTCGCCGCCCAGTCCGGCAGGAGCGGCAGAGACGCGCGGCGAAACGGCCGCCAGAATTGCCGTCGCGGGTAGTAACACTCCACCGTGCAGGTCGTATCTCCGACCTGCGAGTGACCGAGCACGACGTGGAGCACGGCGTCCGATCGTCGCGCGACTTCGCCGACCGCGGCGAAGTCGGCCGCGCTCACAGTGTCATCTCCCTTGGTCGTCGCGATGATCAGGTGCCGCCGGTTCGGCTCCACCGGTTGAAGCAGCGTGGCAACGAGCGCGTCGTGGAGCGACGACAGACCGTTCGTCGAGAGTCGCGGATCAACGAGGGCGACACGGCCGGAAGGCTGGAGCGGCACGACCTCTTCGGCGTAGGTGTTGATCGTGACGAGGCGGACGCGATCGTCCGGACGGAGAACGGACGAGATTCTGCGGACGGCTTCATTCAGACGCGTTGATATCTCTGCGGAAGGTCGCGGCGTCCCCCACCACTCGGGCCGGCCCCCGCTCACGTCGACGAGAAGCGAGACATCGAGCGGCACGCGCGCGATGTCTACGCTTTCGATCCGCTGTTTCACGCCGTTGTCGAGCAGCAGGAAGTCGTCGGCCGTGAGCCCGGGGACTGGCGTGTCGCCGGCACGAACGGACACGTCAACGGTGACGAGGTCCGTGGTCGCGCGAAATGCCGGCGGCTGCTGCGCGGGCGGAGTCTGCCCGTGCGCTCCGGCCAGGGCCGCGGCGAGCGCGATGGTGCCCGCGACGATTCCGCGGCGCGTCATCGGATCTCCGCGCGCACCCTCGCGATGAGGAAGGGCCAGAAACGGTCGTCGGCATGGGCGTAACCGCGCCAGGGATCGGCCACGAGTGGCCGATGGCCAAACATGGCGGACACGAGGGCGCCCGCCTCAGTGCGGCGGTCCTGCCGGAAGAGCAGCGTGGCGAGAGCAACAGAGGCCGACTGCGCGCCCGACACGGCCGCGAGCGCGCCACGATAGGCGCGCTCGGCGTCGGGAATCCGCCGCTTCCGCTCGAACGCCTGCCCCTTGAAATAGCGCGCGAGGTACACGACCCAGGGATCGCGTGTCTTCGGCTCGACCTGCTCGAACCGCACGATCGCCCGGTCGTCGTCGCGCTGACGCAAGTAGATGGCACCCATCCGCATGGTGGCCTCGCCGCCGACGTCCGGATGGTTCTCGAGCTCTTCGAAGACTTCGATCGCAGGACCTGGACGGCGCCACTCTGCCACTGTGCCATCGGCGAGCATCAGCCGCGCTTCGGTTGGGAAGCGCAATCTGGTGTGGAAGAGATGATCGATCTCCACCTGCGGGTTGTAGATGTTGCGTGACGCCGTCGCTCCGAAGGAACTCGAAGTCCTCTGCTCGCTGCGCCACGGCGAGCGCCGCGAGCTGCCACCAGCGTTCGAGCGGGCCGGCCTTTGCCCCGTCCCGGCGAAACAGCTGACAGCCCCACTCGATGAGGAGCGGCGGCGGGCGCCACTCGAGGACTTCGGGCGGCGGTTCGCCTTCCCGCCTGAGATATTCCGGTACGCGCGTCCGGACCTTCCATTCGATCCACGCGCCGATTCGAGCGGCTTCGAGCGCCACCGTGGCCGCCGCGAGCGCACGGCGCGTACGCGCCGGCGGTTCGCCGGCGTCCACCCAGGCCGGCCCGTCCTTCTTCAGCTGTTCGAGCAGGTCGCCAAAACTCTCGAACTTCTCCAGGCTGCCGACGACCGCATCGAATTCACCGCGCAGATAACGATCGAGCAGGTCCGTCGCAGAGAAGTTCTGGGCCGACGGACTCGGCACAGCGACAGCCGACGCGAGCAGTGCCGCCGGCACGATCCGCCAGGCGCGCGAACGGATCATGTGGCCAGCACCTCTCGGTTCAGCAGATCCATCCGCGCGAACTCCCCCGCTTCGGCAAGCGCGATGTTGCCGAGCGCGCATTCCGCCATGCGGCGATTCGCTTCCCCGGTGTTGCTCGCGGCGTGCGGGGTCAGGATGACGTTGGGCAGCGCTCGCAAGTCCCGTCCTGGATCGACCGGCTGGTACGGCTCTCGTTCGAAGACATCGAGGGCTGCCCCGGCTATCCGCTGTGCGGCCAGCGCGTCGTAGAGCGCCGACTCGTCGACGACAGCGCCGCGTGCCGTGTTCACGAGCCAGGCGTGTCCGGCGAGCAATTCCAATCGATCCGCGTTGATGAAATGCGCGTTCTCACGCGTGGCTGGTATGTGCAGGCTGACGAAATGCGCGTCGCGGACGGCTTCCGTAAAGTCCGTCGTCACGTAGTCCAGGCCGGCGGCGCTGATCGCGTCGCGGTGCAGCCGCTGTCGCGTGCAGCCGATGACGCGCATTCCGAAGCCGGCTGAGGCAATGCGCGCGACCGCGCGTCCGATCTCTCCGCAGCCGATGACGGCGAGCGTCTTGTCGCGCAGCTCGACGCCCTGGCGGGGCGTCCAGTCGCGCGACTGCATGGCGCTCGTCATGGGAAGCAGATGGCGAGCCGCGGCGGCGATGAGCAGCAAAGTCTGCTCGGCGACCGACTGCTCGAGGACGTGCGGCGTGTTCGTGCACAAGAGACCCGCCTCCGTCGCCTTGCGGGTGTCGATGTTGTCGTAACCGACGCCGAGGCGCGCCAGCACCCCGCCCCGGGGCAGTGCCGCGTACAGCTCGCTTCTGTACGGCTGCGAGCCGACAACGACGTGCCGCGCCCCCTGCTCGACAATCGCAGACGCCAACTCGCGCTCCAGCGACGGCGCCGCGATGCACCGGACCCCCGCTGCCGACGTAAACAACGCCTCGGCCCGCAGGAATTCGGGTCCCGTGACGAGCACGACGCTTGTTCGCATCAAATCTGGATAGTATAGGGAAGAGACGATGATCAGGAATCGATCCGGCAAGGCACGCACGGGTCTGATCATCGCCGCGGCCGGGACGCTCCTCACCGCGGTTGCGGCGGTGGCCGCCGCGTTCGTCCTTTCCAAGCGCGCCCTCAAGCGCCCGGACCCGGTCACCCCGGCGCCCGTGCAGTCGGTCGCGGTCCCCGGCGCCGTTCAGCAGTCCACACACCTGTCCGTCCGGACCAGCGTCGAACCGGCGCGCGCCGCGGGCAGCCCCACAACGCTCATCCTGGACGTCACGCCGGCGCCGAAGATCCACATCTACGCGCCGGGTCAGCAGGGCTACATCCCGGTCGAGCTGACACTCGAACCGTCGCCGCTCTACTCGGCGCAACCCGCCTCCTATCCTGCGGCGATGACGTTGATGCTGCCGGCGATCAAGGAGGAGGCGCGCGTCTACAACCAGACGTTCCAGTTGCGGCAGCCGATTGCGCTGGCGCCGGCTGCGGCCAAGGGAAGCCCAAAGCTCCAGACAATTGAGGTGGTCGGACGGCTCCGCTATCAGGCGTGTGACGACCTCGTGTGTTACCGGCCGGAGACGCTCAACGTCGTCTGGACTGTTCCCGTCCAATAGATGAGGCGCATCGCGCTCGTCCTGCTCGGTGTGCTGGTGCTGGCCGGTCGCGGCGACTCGCGGCCTCCGGTATTCCAACAGCAGACGTTTGCGTCGCTCGTCGCGGCGTTGTCGGAGCCCGGCGGCTACTTCGACACCGACAATCTCATTTCGAACGAGCGGTCCTATCTTCACGTCGTTCCGGATCTCGTCGACGGCCGCGTGCGAGGCGGGGCGTACATCGGCGTCGGGCCGGATCAGAACTTCTCGTACATCGCGCACGTGCGTCCGAGCATCGCGTTCATGGTCGACATCCGGCGTGACAACCTGCTGCTGCACCTGCTCTTCAAGGCGCTCTTCAGCCTGGCCAGGACCCGCGTCGAATATCTTGCGCTGCTCACCGGCCGGGCGCCGCCGGACCCGTTAGCCGCATGGGAGTCGCGGCCGATCGAGGCCATCGTCACTTACTTGGAACGCACGCCGGCCTCGCCTCCGGCGGCGCTCGAGGCTCTGCGCACACGGATCAACACGAGGATCGCGGCCTTCGGGGTGCCGCTCTCGGCTGCGGAACGTCAGACGATCGACCGCTTTCACCAGCGCTTCATCAGCGCGGGTCTCGGGCTCCAGTTCAACAGCACCGGACGGGCCCCGCAGTACGACTACCCGACGTACCGCGATCTTCTGCTCGAAGTCGATCGACTGGGCCAGCGGCGCAGTTTTCTCGTCTCGGAAGAGAGCTTTCAGGTAGTCAAGTCCCTCCAGGAACGGGATCGCGTCGTGCCGGTCGTCGGCAACCTCAGCGGCCCGTCGGCGCTCGCGGCGATTGGCCGGTATCTCTCGACCACCGGCGAGCGGCTGTCGGCGTTCTACGCCTCGAACGTCGAGTTCTACCTGTTTCGGGACGGCAGCTTCCCGCGCTTCGTCGCCAATCTCGGGCGCATCCCTCACGCCGAGAACGCCGTCGTCATTCGCAGCGTCTTCGGCGGGGGCGGCACGCCCCGCCCCGGCTACAACTCGTCGTCACTCACCCAGCCGGTCAAGAGCCTGCTCGACGGATTCGCACGGGGGGAGTTTCGGCAGTATTGGGAACTCACGAGACCGAGATAGCACTTGCCACAAGCCTGCTGAACAAATCTTCACCATGAAGAATGAAGACGTGAAGGCTCTTTTTTGGAAAGAGCGCTTGTCGAAGAGCTTTTAGACAAGCGGTTTTCCAAAAACCGCTTCATGCCTTCACCCTTCATGGTGTGCTCTTTGGACAAGCGATTTACGAGACCTTTCGCAGCTTCGTCACCCGTCCAACCTCCACCCACTCCACCACGAAGATGTTGCCTTCGTGGTCGAAGCAGGCGCCGTGCGGGCAGATGAACTCGCCCGGCACGAACCGCTCGCGGGGTTGGGTCCTGAGCGGGTACTTCCCGCCCGGATTCGAGTCGCCGAAGTGCAGCAGGACCTGATTGTCGCGGCCGATGAGCGTGACGCGTCCATCGAGATCCGGAATGACCACCGTGCCCTGTCGCTCGTCGAAGTGACAGGGCAGCCGGAAGCCGGCGACGAAGTCGATGTGTTGCCCGGTCAGCGTGAATCGTTGCAGCCGGTTGTTTCGGCGGTCTGCGACGACGAGGACCGGGGTCGCGCCGCGCGTGTCCACCCAGATCCCGTGCGGCTCGGCGAGCTGCCCCGCCGCTGCGCCGCGACCGCCGAACGTCCGGATGTGCTCGCCGCGGCCGTTGTACTGATTCACGTAGGACGATCCGTAGCCGTCGCCGACATAGACATCGCCGTTCGGCGCGATGGCGACGTTCGTCGGGTTGTACCGCGGCGCCGCGCCGTCCGGACCCGGACGGTACTCTGCCACGTCCGGCGGTCCCTGAATCTTCCAGACCACCTCGCCCTCGAGCGTTGTCTTCACGACGACGGCCTGCATCGGTGGCGGAGGCGACGTGCGCGGATTGGCGGCGTTCGCCGTGAGATACAGAAACTCTTCACTGCCCTCGCGACGGATGTGCAGCCCATGGGCGACGCCGCGCAGGTCCGCGCCCCACGAACGGACGAACCTTCCTCGGGCGTCGAACACCACGATCGAATCGGCCCGCTCGCTCGTCGCATGGACCGTGTGATGCACGTAGATCTGCCCTCGAGAGTCCTCGACGACGCCGTGGGTGTTGCCCCACTTGAGGCCCGCCGGGAGCTCGCCCCAGTCGTGGATCGCCTCGTAGGTGTGCGCGCCGCTGCCGAGAACCGGCGCCTTCGTCCCGGCCTTGTCCTGTGCGCCGAGGATGATGGGAGACATGAGCGGCGCCGTGGCCGCAGCCGTGAGGAACTCGCGTCGGGTCGGTTTCATATAAGCGTGGTTAACCAAACAAGTCGGTGATCGGCTTGCCCTTTCCGTCGCGAGTGACATAGACGGGACGCCGCTCGACGATGTACGACGTGTCCGGCGCGATGCCGAGCGCATGGAACATCGTCGCGTGCAGATCCTCGATGACGACCGGATGCTCGATCGTCGTGCACGGACGTTCCTCCGCCGTCTTGCCGTAGACGAAACCTCTCTTGATTCCGCCGCCGAACATCAGGACGGACCCCGCTGCCGTGAAGTGACGGTGCATGCCGTAGTGGCGCGGGTCGGTCATGACATCGGGAATGTTGATGGCCTGATCTTTCACTTCCCTGCCGACCTTGCCTTCGGTCATCGCATCGCGGCCGAATTCGCTCGCGAGCACCACGAGCGTGCGGTTCAGCAGCCCGCGCTCGTCCAGATCGCGGACGAGCTGCGCGACCGGCGCATCGATGATCTTCTTCATCGCGTCGGCGCGCGCGTGGCCGTGCTCGTGCGTGTCCCAGTAGAGAAACGGGATGTACTCGGACGTCACCTCGACGTAGCGGGCGCCGGCTTCGACGAGACGCCGGGCGAGCAGGCAGCTCTGGCCGAACTTGCTGGTGTTGTAGGTTGCGTAGCTCTTCGCCGGCTCCAGCGAGAGATCGAACGCCTTCGCCGCGGGCGAGCTGAGCAGGCGATTGGCGCCGTCGAGCGACTTCACGAGCGACTCGCGCTGGAAGTCGCTGCCGTAACGCGCGACCGGCTCGTTCGCGAGCAGCGTCTGCAGCAGTTCCCGCCGGCTCGCGAAGCGGGCGTCGCTGAGGCCGGCCGGTGGCCGCACAGCGGACACCGCGTCCTGTGGATCGACGACGAGGAAGGGTCCGTACTCGGCGCCGAGAAAACCCGCCGTGTGGAATGCCTTCAGCGTGCCGATTTCGCCAGGGCCCTCGACGGTCTGGCCGACGGCAATGAACGGCGGGACGTCCGGATGCCTGGGCCCGAGCGTCCGGGCGACGATCGCGCCGAGGTGCGGCATCGCGAGCGGCTGCGGCGGAATGTAGCCCGTGTGCCAGTGATACTGGTGCCGCGAGTGCAGGATGAAGCCGAGGTCGGCTGCCATGAACGAGCGAATGACCGCGCCGCGATCGATGACGCTCGCGATCTGCTCGAGTCCCTGGGAGAACCTGATGCCGTCCACCGCCGTCGCAATCGCGGGAAACGTGCTGAGGACCTCCTTGATCGGCACGCCGGACTCGTACGGCGTGTACCGCTTCGGATCGAACGTCTCGGTCTGCGCCATGCCGCCGGCCATCCAGAGCACGATGACGGCGTCAGCCGTCGCAGCCGGCGTTGCGAGTCCCGAGGCGTGAACGAGCCCAGGCTCGCGACCGGCGAGCGCGGCGAGCGTCGCGCCGGCCGTCGCGCCGAGAAACCCGCGGCGGCTCACGTGTGAGTAGATCCGCCGTTCCTCGGCGGTCAGCGCGGGTTCGTGATGCGGATTCGAGCTCATCGCCACATGCCTCAAAAGATGAATTGGAACTCTGGAGTCATCATCATCGCCCAGAGCAGATCGGCGAGCCCGGACGCCGACGCGCGGCCCGGAGTCGCCGGATCGCGCACCGCGAGCTCTGCCGACCTTCGCTCGGCGGCCGTCGGCGCGCCTCCCGAGCGCGTGCCAGAACACGCGATCGACGAGCTGGCCGATCGACGCCGCGACGGGCGGCGCCGGCAGCGGCAGCGCCGGCACCGGCGGCAGCAGCCGCTCGAGACTCGGCTCGGCGTCGAAGACGTAGAAGCGGACCTGCGGGTTGAGGGTCGCGCCGATGTCGCTCGCACGATTCTCGAGGCCCATGATGCCGCGGAAGCGCGTGAATCCCTGTCCGGCGAGGTCGTAGACCAGCATGGACGGGTTCTTCACGCGCACGCCGGTTCCATCAGAGCCCGCGACGCGTACGGGGCCGGAGTCGGTGCGCAGTCCTGAACGATCCACCGGGGCCAGCGACGACAGCGCCACGGGACCGCCAGGCCCGACGAGCTCGGCCTGCGCCCACGCCGGTTGAATGATGTCCGGGACGTTCGATCCGAACTCCTGCACGACCAGCCACATCCGGTTCACGCCGGCGATGTCGATGTCGAACGTGCTCGGCGCCGCGTTCCGTCCGGCGACGGCGCGGTTGTATCGGCTCTGCGGCTCCGGCAGCAGGACGCCCAGCATCCGGCGCGCGCCGCGCGAGAGCCTCGCCGCGAGCGCCTCGCCGTTCACGAGCTCCAGGGCCTGAAGCGTGGTGGCCTGTGTGGCCCGGACGGAAATGACCTGGTCGCGAATCGGACGCCCCAGCGCGCGCGTGAGATCGGTGGAGGGCGTCCGCCAGTCGCGCGCGTACGAGCCCACGGCCGTCGGTTGCGACGCGGCCGGACCACCGCGGCCGGCTCCACCCGCGGGCGCGGCGGGCGCCGGCGGACCACCGCGGGGCGAGACGCTCCACTCGCCGGTGATGAACCCGATGGCGTCCGCGAACTGCTCGGCCGTGAGGCGGCGGACTTCGGGGCCGGCGAAGACGTAGTCACGCGCGGGCGGCTCGATCTTGCGGGCGACGGCCGGCATCTCGTACGTCCGCGACGTCAGCACCGCCTGAATCAAGTGCTTGAGGTCGTACCGGTGCTCGACGAAATCGCTGGCCAGCCAGTCGAGCAGCGCGGGATGCCACGGCTTCCCGTCCATCTCGTCGGAGTTCGCGACGAGTCCGTGTCCGAGGAGCCGCTGCCAGATGCGGTTCACGATCGTGCGTGGCATGCGGCCCAGTCGGGGATCAGTGAAGATCGCGGCCGCTGTCGCGCGGCGATCGGCCAGCGAGCTCGTCGGCGGCGTGCGGTTCAGTTCCGGGAACAGGAATGCCGGGCTGGCGTACGCGTCCTGCGCGACGTCGCACCGGAAGAGCTGCAGCTCCGCCTGCGGAGAGAAGAAGGCGGCCAGCGAATACGCGTCCGTGAGCTTCCACTTGCTCACGAAGCTGTCGTGGCACGCGTTGCACTTCAGGTTGACGCCGAGAAAGACCTGCGCGGTGTTCTGCGCGGCCTGCATCCACGGCATGACGGCAGCACTGGCCTCGCCGCGCCAGTTGACGCCGGTGACGAAGCCGTCGGGATCGGCCGGCACGGTCGGGTTGACGAGCTTGGCGACGAACTGATCGTACGGCAGATTCGTCCGGAGCGCGGGCAGCAGCCAGTCGGTGATGCTCTTGCGGCCCGCGTTCTCCGAGAAATAGCTGACGCCGTCTTCATTGCGCAGCAGGTCGTTCCAGAACGTGATCCAGTGCTCGGCGTACTTCTCATCGTCGGCCAGCAGCCGGGCGACGAGCTTCGCGCGCTTGTCCGCCGCCCGATCGTTCAGGAACGCCTGCAGTTCCTCGGGCGACGGCAGCAGCCCCCACACGTCGAGATACACGCGCCTGGCAAATTGCGCGTCGGCCACAGCTGCCGGGCGAGCGATGCGCCGGTCCGACAGGTACGACGACACGAATCGATCGACCGGCTCGTCCCAGGCGTTCCAGACAGCCGGCGGCACGGCCGGCCGCGTGAGCGCCATCGGCGCTTCCCACGGTGGGGGCGCCGGCGGCGACGACGGCGTCGCCCGGGCGCCTTCATCGATCCATTGTTTGATGACCGTGATCTCGCGGTCGGTGAGCGGCGGCTCGTCCCTTGGCATCTGCGGCTCGACTCGGCCGCTGATGCGGTCGATCAGCAGACTGCCGGCGCTGTTTCCCGGCCGCACGACCGCACCGCTCCGGCCGCCTTCCAGCACGTCGCTGTACGTGGCGAGCGACAGGCCGCCCTTCCGCTTGTCCTGGCTGTGACACTCGAGGCAGTTCGCCGCGATGAGCGCATGGACGTCGCGCTGATAGTCCACGCGGGCCGGCGATCCCACGCGCGATTGCCGCGCGTCGCCGCTCACGGCCAGGACCACCGCCGCCCAGACGGCGACGAGGCACGTCGTCGCTCCGGCCGCGAGGAATCTGGATGCCATGCCCCAAAAGATACGCCGATTCCAAGCGGGACTTCGTCCGCCGCACCCGGCGCTCGCTCGCGGGGCCCCAATCCCCCTCCGCTGCCCGCGCTCGCTCACTTTGCGTAGAATCGGCCCGGAGGTCGCCATGGCACGTCCGCGTCTCTCGATCCTGTTCGCACTCTGGCTGGCGCTGCGGCTCGCGACGCCGGCCGCGTCGCAAACGCCTTTTGCCATCGGCGCCGTGACGACGCCACCGGGCTCGGTGGCGTCAGGCTCGCTTCAGGTGGCGGCGCGCGGGACCGACGCCGGAACGTCGATCCCATTCACGATCATCCACGGCGCGACGGCTGGCCCCGTTCTCGCGCTCGTCGCCGGCACGCACGGCATGGAGTACGTGCCGATCGTCGCGCTCCAGCGCCTGCGAACGGCAATCGATCCGAAGACGCTCGCGCGGTACGGTCATCCTCGTGCATGTCGCGAACATGCCGTCGTTTCTGGGCCGGACCATCTACTACTCGCCGGCCGATGGCCAGAATCTGAATCGCGTCTTCCCGGGCAAGGCCGACGGCACACTTTCGGAGCGCATCGCGGAGACGCTGACGCGCGAGGTCATCGGCCGTGCCACGCACGTCGTGGACCTGCACTGTGGCGACGGCAACGAGTCGCTCAGACCGTATACGTACTGGATTACGACCGGCGATCCGAAGGTCGCCGAGGCCGGACGCGCGATGGCGCTCGCGTTCGGACTCGATCACATCGTCGTGGACGGCGCGCGTCCGGTCGACCCCGCGGCGTCGCTGTATCTTTCGAACACGGCCATCACGCGAGGCAAACCGGCGATCACGACCGAGACGGGCGGACTGGCGGTCGTGGACAACGACTCGATCGGGCTGGTCGAGCGCGGCGTCGCCGGTCTGCTTCGCCATCTGGGCATGCGCTCGTCGGGTCCGCCGCCGGTGGCCAAGCCCGTCTGGATTGGCCGCAACGAAGTGCTGAGGACCGGAGCGACCGGTCTGTTCTATCCAGCGGTCACGCGCGGCCAGACGGTCACGAAAGGCGCGCGCATCGGCCATGTCACCGATTTTCACGGCGCCGTCATCGAGAACGTCGTCGCGCCGTTCGACGGCGAGATCCTCTACGTGATTGGCACGCCGCCGGTGACGAAAGGCGAACCGCTGGCAATGATCGGCGCCAGGCAGGACGGGCCGGGACGATAGGGCTACCAGTGCACGTTCCAGCCGGCGCGCTGCAGGTCACGCAGGATGCGCGCGGCCTCCGCCAGCGCGGCTTCGCGATCCGCGTAGGTCCATGACAGCAGAAAGTGATCGTTACGGAAGAACTGGAGCACCCAAGAGGACTCGTCGGCTCGAAGCGCAGCCTCGACGTGATCGTGCCAGCGGCGGGCCCGCCAGAGCCGATCGGTCAACGGCGGACGCGCCTCGAAGTCGGCCATTGACCTCAGTATAAAAAACAAGAGGCCGGCCGAAGGCGACTACTCCCTGCCCCCTCCCGGACAGACAGTACCCACACTCCGGCCGGCATCGGCCTCCGCGCTGCCGGCCTCCGCGCAAGGCGTCGGCCAGGCTCGCCGTAGCTCGGCTGCGCCGAGCGAAGGCGGCTCAGGGCATCGTGACGTCTCGCGGCGCCGTCGTCTCGTTGTCGGGACGAGCCTTGCGGAAGGTCTCGCGACCCACCTCGACAGCTCGGCGGCTTTTCGCCAGCACATCGCCGACCGCGTGAGAGGCGCCGTCATACGCCTCGGATGCCCTGCGCTTCAGGCGCTGGGCCGAATCAGTAACCAGTTGCCGCGTTTCCGCACCGGGCTTCGGCGCGTACAGCAGCGCGATCGCCGCGCCCATCGCGGCGCCACACAGCAACCCCAACGCAAACGCGCCGGTGCTGCTGCTGGTGCTTGTTCTCTGTTCAAGGTCCCATTCCTGCATGATGTTTTCTTCCTTCGTTGTGGGGGCCATCTTTTTTAATTGCTCGCGGGGCCCCACCCCCGCTCGCGCGCCTCACGGCCTCACTGCGTTCGGCCTTCGGCGGTCATCTTTCCTTAACTCGCGGGGCCTCGCCTCCGCGAAGCTTGGCGAGCGCGCCGAAGCGCCTTCGGCGCGTAGGCGGGCCCACCCCCATGCGCGGCGCCTCACGGGCTCGCCTGCCCTGAGCCCTGTCGAAGGGCTGCGCTCGCCCTTCGGCGGTCATCTTTTTTTCCCTTGCGCGCACGGAACAACGATCCTGCGCCTGCGCGCACGGCCTGGACGATGCCTATCAGGGGCCACGCGCGGCGCGTGGTCAGGAGCGCGACCGTTCCGGCCGCGGCGCCAGCCTTGTGCATCACGTTGCGCACTGCGTCGTCGGCGCGCCGGACGCGGTCCACGGCTTCCCGTACTTCGCCGCGCACCTCTTCGAGCACGCCCGCCGTCTTCCGATAGAAGCGCATCGCGCCAATGAGCACCGCGACGACAATCGCGAGCTGCACCACGCTGACGACGGCGATGAGCGCGAGCCAAGTGTTCGTGGTCACCCAGAATCCTCAGCCCCTCATGTGCACGGGCCGTGCCAGCGCTTCACCGGCCGCGCGGCCGAAATTGTGCGACGGCGGTCGGATGTGAGGTGTCGAATCTACACAGAGTGTGTCGTGCGCTACCAGCGCAGCCGGGCGCTGGGCATTACCGCCTGACACTCTCCGGCGTCCGGCCACCCAGGTAGCGGAGCATCCGGGCCCGGTGCTCGACTTGCCTCGCCGACAGGTCCGAGACCGCCGCCGGCGCGGCCGGCCGCTCGGGCGCCGGGCCGTCGAACAACGGCAGCGGCTGCTGCTCTCGCGCCGCTCGATACGCCGCCAAATCCACGACCTTCGGGTGCCCTGCCTGCATGGTCTACTCTCCTGCCCTGAGAGTAGCGGCGGCCTGTGACACGAGGGGTCACACCTATCGGACAGGAACCCCGGAACCTCGGAACCCCGGAACCGATTAAGCTGACCTCATGCCCGACCTGAACGACCCAATTCTCCCAGGGACAGCCGCGACCGATTACGAGCGCTACCTGCGGACCGACGAGCTACTGGCCCTGCAGAAGCTGCCTGGCGAGATGCTGAACCGGGATGAATTGCTGTTCCAGACCATCCATCAGGCGTCAGAGCTCTGGCTGAAGCTGGCCTGTGTCGAGGTCGAAGAGGCTACTGCGGCGCTGGACCGCGATGACGTCTGGGCGGCGGTCCGGTGGCTGCGGCGAGCGAGCGATGCGCTCGACATCGTGCAGCAGTGCACGGTGATGCTCGAGCACATCAGCCCCTGGGACTACCATGCCATGCGGCCCGCCCTCGGGCACGGCAGCGGGTTCGACTCGCCGGGATTCCGGCGGACGCATGAGTTGTCACCCGCGCTCGGCGCCGCGTTCGATCGATTGCTCGGCCGCCGCCGCCTCGATTTGCCGACGCTCTATCGCGCAAGCCAGGCGCACGAGGACGTCTATCAGGCCGCGGAGCGCCTCGTCGATTGGGACGAACGGCTCGTCCTGTGGCGCACCCTTCATCTGAAGCTCGTGGAACGGATCATCGGCGGCCACGTCATCGGGACGCAGGGCACACCGGTGGAGGTGCTCGGCCGCCGGCTCGACGTGCGCTACTTCCAGGCTCTCTGGGACGTGCGAAACGCGATCACGCACGACGCACAGACGAGCCCGGACAAGCCATAGGGTCGGTGCTGGGTGCTCGGTGCTGAGTGCTCAGTGCGGGTGCTGGGTGCGCGGTGCTGGTGCGGGGTGCGGAGCCTGCCGCGCCGAAGCTGCGAGCGGAGCGAGCGCTCAGCGAAGGCGGGTCGAACCTGTCGTACCCGGCCTGCGTATGATCACGGCATGGACAGCCTCCTGTCTCCTCTGCGCGTTCGCGGTGTGCGCGCCCTTGCGTCCACATGGCTCGCCCTGACGGTGGTCGCGGCGAGCGCCTGCGACCTGGCGTTCACGGCCAGGGCGGAGGCGCGCGACGAATGGAAGCGGTCTTACAAGCTCACGAAGGGCGGTTCGCTCGAGATTCGCAACACCAACGGACAGATTCGCGTCGAACCCGCAGAAGGCGACACCGTCGAATTGACGGCCACGCGCGTCGTCCGGGCGCCAACCGAGGAACAAGCCAGGCGGACGCTCGAGGACTTCAAGATCGCCGAGACGGTCTCTCCGGAAAGCGTCCTGGTCGACAGCACGGGTCTCCGCATGACGATCAACCGATCGAAGCGCGTGGACTATTCGGTGCGCGTGCCACATGGGACACGAATCACGCTGAAGTCCACGAACGGGGACATCGATGCGAAGAACGTCGGCGGGCTGTTCCGCGCGGAGACGACGAACGGCGGCATCCGCGCGTCCGCGCTCGAGGGCGGCGCGCAGGTCGAGAGCACGAACGGCAACGTCGATCTCGATTTCGCCGGCCTGGGCGACGACGGCGTGCGGTGCAGCACGACGAATGGCACGATCGCGATCACCCTGCCGCAGGACGTCAAGGCGCGGCTGTCCGCGACGGTCACCAACGGCGACATCTCGGCACGGGATCTCGCGCTGGCCACGAGCGAACAGTCGCGCCGGCGTCTCGAAGCCACCGCCGGCGGCGGCGGACCGTCGGTCCGCCTCAGCACCACGAACGGCGATATCCGGATACGGGGACGGAAACACTGATACCTGCATTGTCGACTTAGGATTTTCGATTGGGGATTTAGAGCTTTAAGTCGTAAATCGAAAATCGCAAATCCTAAATGCCGGGTCTTCGTTTTTTGATCTGCGCCACGAGCTTCGTGAGGACGTTTCCCGGTCCCACTTCTTCGAACTCGGTCACGCCGTGATCGAGCATGAACAGCACTGAGTCGAGCCAGCGCACCGAACTGCCGATTTGCCTGGCCAGGGTTTCCATGACGGCGGACCGTTCGTAGGGCGCGCCCGTCGCGTTCGAGATGACCGGCGCCGAGGGCGGCTGGAACGTGACGCTCTCGAGAAACGTCGTGAACTCCGCCTGCGCGTCGCGCATGTAGCGCGAGTGAAATGGCGCGCTGACGTTCAGCGGGATCAAACGCGCGCCGGCTTCCTGGAACGGCGCCTTCACGGCCGTCAGATCGTCCTTCGGGCCGGCAATCACCGTCTGTTCGAATGAGTTGAAGTTGGCGACGTCGAGCCGACGGCCGGCGTCGGAGGACGCGAGGACGGCTTCGATCTTCGCCGGCTCGAGGCCGATGACGGCCGCCATGCCGCCGCCGCGGACGCGGCTCATCAACTGCCCGCGCCGCTGCACCAGCCTGAGCCCCGTCGAAAAGTCGATGACGCCGGCGGCGACGAGGGCGTTGTATTCGCCAAGGCTGTGGCCGGCAACGAACGCAGGCGACGGCCGGCCCTCGTCCTGTCGCGCTCGATAGCTGAGCGCGTTCACGACAAAGAGCGCGGGCTGAGTGAACTCGGTGAGGCCGAGCTCGGCGCGCGGGTCGTCCTGGCAGAGCTCACGAATCGAGTAGCCGAGAATCGCGTCGGCTTCAGTCGTCCAGTCCTGAAAGCGCTCGAACAACCCGGCGCCCATGCCCTTCGACTGGGAGCCTTGACCTGGAAAAATGCACGCGATCGACATGTGTCTGGAGTGATTGGTGCAGCGTGCGGCGAGCCGCGACATACTATCCCAATGTCGTCGCCGGCGTCACGTCCCGCTCCGAACGAAGTGCAGGTCTGGCACGCCGACGCGGCGGCCCTGGCGTCGGATCGCGCCGGCATCACCCGCGCGCTCGAATGGCTGCAGCCGGAAGAGCGCGGGCGTTTCGATCGCTACCGTTTCGATCACGACCGCATGATGTTCCTGCTCGGTCGCGTCATGGCGCGAGCGCTCGTCGGCCGGGCGCTGGGCGTCGCGCCGACGGCGTGGCGGTGGCGCGAAGGCGCCCACGGCCGACCGGAGATCGCGGCGCCCGACACCACGATTCACTTCAACCTCGCGCACAGCGCCGGTCTCGTGGCCTGCGCCGTCGCCAGCGGGCGTGAAGTCGGCGTGGACGTCGAGGACCTGGCGCGCGCCACCACCGACGTGGCGCTCGTGCGGCGGTACTGCTCGCCGGAGGAAGCGCTCGAGATCGAAGGCCACGGGCCGACGCTGGCGCGACCGGTTTCTGGACGTACTGGACGTTGAAAGAGGCGTATCTGAAGGCGCGCGGCGTCGGGATCTCGGTCCACCTGTCCGACATCAACTTCTCCATCGCCGCCGACGGCGTGCGTGTCGCGTTCCTGCGATCGCTCGAAGGCACCGACACGCGCTGGGCCTTCGACCTGCTCCGGCCGACAGACCGCCATCTGCTCGCCGTCGCCGCCGCAACGGGCGATGGCATCCGGCCGACGGTCACCACACGGCAGTTCTCCCTCGATCTCAAAAGCTCACCATGAGCCTTCATGGTGTGCTCTTTTGATTGACGTCGGCCCGACCAGCCCACGCCTTTTGGCGATCAGCGACCTGCACCTCGGGCACCGCGAGAATCGCGCAGCGCTCGACGGGATTGGCGACTATCCGGACGACTGGCTCATCGTGGCCGGCGACATCGGCGAGCGCCCGGAACACCTCGCGCTCGCGCTCGACGCCTTGACGCCGACGGTTTGCGCGCGTCATCTGGACACCGGGCAACCACGATCTCTGGTGCCCGCCGGGCGCCGCCGACCGGACGCGCGGGCTGGCCCGGTACGAAGAGCTGGTCGCGCTGTGCCGGCAGTTCGGCGCGATCGGACCCGAAGATCCGTACGTGGAATGGCCTGGCGAGCCGGGCACGTTCATCGTGCCGATGTTCCTGCTCTTCGACTACAGCTTCAGACCCGCCGACGTGCCCGAGGATCGCGCCGTCGCCTGGGCGCGCGAAACCGGCGTCGTCTCCGGCGACGAGCAGATGCTCGACCCGCACCCGTGGCCGTCGCTGATCGAGTGGTGCCACGCGCGATGCGACCTGACCGAAGCGCGCCTGCTGGCGCTCTCTGCCGATTCGCGCACCGTGCTCGTCAATCACTGGCCCCTGCGGTACGACCTCGCTCGGCCGCCGCGCGTTCCGCGTTTCTCCATCTGGTGCGGAACGGCGCGCACCGAGAACTGGGCTCAGCGCTTTCGCGCCCGCGTCGTCGTCTCCGGCCACCTGCACATGCGGACGACGATCGTGCGACACGGCGTGCGGTACGAAGAAGTCTCGCTCGGATATCCACGCGACTGGCGCGCCGAACGCGGACTCGGGTGGTACCTGCGACGAGATCCTGCCGGCCCAGGGCGACGGTCACGCACGCTTCATTCCCGCGCGCGATCCATTTTTCTGACAACAGGACGCCGAACGCCGCGCGCGGGGTGCAGTATCATTCATCGCGTCGATGCGAAAACTGCGCGTCCTCCTCTTGATGCACCACTATCAGGTGCCGCCCGAGGATCTCACGGGACACGACCCTGCCACGGCCCCGTGGAAAACCGAGTACGACGTCCTCAAGACGCTGCGCGACGAGCTGGGCCACGACGTCCATGCGCTCGGCGTCAAAGACGACCTCGCGGCCATCCGCCAGGCCAACGACGACTTCAAGCCGCACATCGCCTTCAACATGCTCGAGGCGTTCCATGAGATCGGCACGTTCGATCAGAACGTCGTCAGCTATCTCGAGCTGCTGAAGCTGCCGTACACCGGCTGCAATCCGCGGGGCATGTTCCTCGCGCGCGACAAAGCGCTGTCGAAGAAACTCCTCCACTACCATCGCGTGCCCGTGCCGGAGTTCGCCGTCGTGCAGCGCGGCCGCAAGGCGCGCCTGCCCAAGCGTCTGACCTTTCCCGTAATCGTCAAACCGCTGACACAGGAAGCGTCGATCGGTATCTCGCAGGCGTCGGTCGTCGAAGACGACGCGAAGCTGCGCGAGCGAGTGCAATTCATCCACGATTCCATCGCGACCGACGCCATCGTGGAAGGCTTCGTCGAGGGGCGCGAGCTCTACTGCGGCGTGATTGGCAATCAGCGGTTGCAGGTGCTGCCGGTCTGGGAGATGACGTTTGCGAACATGCCGGAAGGCCAGCACCGGATCGCCACCGAGCGGGTCAAGTGGAACCTGAAGTACCAGGAAAAGGTCGGGCATCGCGACCGGCGAGGCAAAGGACCTCGAGAGCGTCGCCACGGCGCTCGTGCAGCACGTCACCCGGCGCGTCTACAAGGTGCTCGAGCTCAGCGGCTACGCGCGCATCGACCTGCGGCTCGACGCGTCCGGCCGGGTCTATGTCCTCGAGGCCAACCCCAATCCTCAGATTGCCCGGGCCGAGGACTTCGCGGAGTCGGCTGAGTCCGCCGGGATTCCCTACCCGGCGCTGTTACAGCGCATTCTGACCACCGGACTGCGCTGGGAGCCGGAACGGCTCGGGTAGGCGACTGGCACGACGGTTGCACACGTACCCGCTGACACGACGGGAGACACGTATGGCGACCGACGAGACTGCCGGGAAAGCGATTACGCGCAAACAGCTGACCGATCGATTGAACGAGGACCTGTCCCGCGAATACCAGGCGATCATCGCGTATGTCATCTACTCGCAGGTGCTCAAGGGCGCCGAGTACATGAACATCGCCGACGAGCTCGTCGTGCACGCCAAGCAGGAGCTCGACCACGCGCTCACCATCGCCAAGCACATCGACTACCTGGGCGGCATGCCGAATGCGACGCCGAAACCGGTGAAGCTGTCAGACGACGCGGTGACGATGCTCAAGGCGGACCTTCAGAACGAGCGCGACACGATCAGCAACTACCGCAAGCGGGTGAAAGAGTGCGAAGCGCTCGGCGAGTACGCGATCGCCGAGGACATCCGCGAGATCCTCCGCGCCGAGCAGGAGCATCTGATCGATCTGGCCACGGCGCTGGGCGAGGATCCGCCGCAAATCAAGTAAGGTAGCGCGGCTCGGGCTGTGAGCCGCGATGAGACCGTGGGGTCAGACCGTGGGGTCAGACCCCAGCTTCAGCATCCGCCCGTACAGCTCCGGCCTGCGGTCTTTCAGCAGCACGCGACGGGCATGCGACTGTGCCGTGTCGGCGAGGTCGATGTCCGCGACGAGCAGCGCCTCTTCACCACGCGGAGCGCGCGCCCGGACCGCGCCTTCCGGTCCGCACACGAACGACTCGCCCGAAAACTCGAGTTTTGCCTCGCGCCCCACCCGGTTGCAGAGAGCGATGAAATAGCCATTCTGAAACGCGGCCGTGCACATCTCCCCCTCGAACAGGCCGTCGGGCCACTCCCCAACCGTGCCGGCCTGCGGCACGAGCACCAGATCGGCGCCGCCGAGGGCGAGGGCCCGCATGTACTCCGGAAAGTGGCGGTCGTAGCAGATCGCGACGGCTAGCCGGCCGGCCTTCGTCTCGAAGACAGGAGCGCCAAGGTCGCTCGGCCGGTAGTACCTGCTGCTCGTGAAAGCACGGGTACTCGGTGATGTGCACCATCCGCGTCCTTCCCAGGAGCGCGCCGTCAGCATCGATCACCGGTGAGCAGTCGTACGTCGCGTCGCCGTCGCGCTCGAACAGGTTGGGCACGATCACGATGCCAAGCTCGCGCGCGAGCGCTGAAAAGCGATCCGTGATTGGGCCCGGCACCGGTTCGGCCAGCCCTCGCACGCCGGTTCCTGCGGGATGCTGCGGGTAGAACGGCGTGAAGGCCAGCTCGGCAAACGTGACCAGATCGGCGCCGGTGGCCGCCGCACGGCGCGTGGCTGAGATCGCGCGCGTCAGGTTGTCATCGAGATTCGCGGTGGCGTGCTGTTGGACCAGAGCCAGTCGCATGGAAGTCACCTACTCACTACAGATCTTCTCCCAGGCCGCGAGTGGGAGTGTCAGCGGCCAGTACTTCCGGCGGGTCGAGATCACGAGGTCGAGGTAGTCCTGTTTCTCGATGGTGCCGGCGCGCAGCCCATCACGCATGCGGCGCAACTCGTAGCGATAGAGATCGTTCAGCGCGTCTCTCACGAGCGACGGCGGCGTCGCCGGCGTCGGCGCAAGACCGAGCGCGAGGAGCGCCGCGCCGAGCTCGTCCGGGTAGGTCCAGGAGCCGGTCGTCATGTATGATCCGCGCGAGCCTGGCGGTACGTCTGCCGGGCACTTCGCCAATATTCTCTCAAGGAGTCCCTCATGTTGCGCAAGATGCTGGCGCCGCTGCTCGCCACCGGTCTCGTCGCCGTGGTCGCCGCGCAGGCGCCCGATCCAATCGACACCGCGATGAACACACGAATTCGCGCGGAGGGGATGAACAACTCGCAGATCCTGAAGACGATGCATTACCTGACGGACGTGTACGGTCCGCGCCTGACGGGATCGCCGAACCACGTGAATGCGGCGCATTGGGCCGTCAAGCAGATGGAGTCCTGGGGCATGAAGAACGGGCGGCTCGAGCCGTTCGACTTCGGCCGGCCGGGCTGGCTCAACGAGAAGGCGTCCGGGCACATCATCAGCCCGGTCACGGACAACCTCGTGTTCGAAGTCCTCGCGTGGACGCCGTCCACGAACGGCACCGTGCGCGGGCAGGCCGTGCATCTCGTGCCGCCGCAGGGCCCGACTGAAGCGGAAATGAAACAGTTCCTCGCGAACCTCGCGCCGTCGATGAAGGACGCGATCGTCCTCGTGGGACCGCACATGCGTGTCGCGTTTCAGGAGACGCCGCCGGCCAAGCGGCGAGAGGACGCGACGGCACGGGCGCAGTACAACCCCGATCCGAACGCGCCGCGCCAACCCCGACGCCGGACGCGGAGGCCGCGGCGGCGGCGGAGGCGCCGGGCGCGGCAACGCGCCGGCCGACCCCACGCGCCTGACCGCGCAACAAGTCACGACGATGGTCAATGACTTCGTGCTGACGAGCGGCGCGGCGGTCCGCATCAACGACGCCGGCCGCGAGCACGGCCAGATTCGCGCGTTCGCCGGCATCGGCAACGACCCGGCGCGCAACCTGCCGACCGTCGTCCTCCGCAACGAAGACTACGGACGCATCACGCGCATCATCGCCGACGGGACGCCGGTCACACTCGAGTTCACGATCAAGAACAACATCTATCCGGACGGCCGGACCTCCTACAACGCGGTCGCCGAGATTCCGGGCAGCGACAAGGCCGACGAAGTCGTCATGCTCGGCGGCCATCTCGACTCGTGGCACTCCGCCACGGGCGCGACCGACAACGCGATCGGCTGCGCGGTGATGATGGAAGCCGCGCGCATCCTCCAGGCGCTGGGCATCAAACCGCGACGAACGATTCGTGTCGCGCTCTGGGGCGGCGAGGAGCAGGGACTCATCGGCTCGCGCGCCTACGTGGCGCAACATTTCGGCACGTTCGAGAAACCGACGTCCGCGTTCTCGAAATTCAACGGCTACTTCAACGTGGACTCGGGCACGGGACGGATCCGCGGCGCCTCAATCTTCGGACCGCCGGAAGCCGGCGTGATCCTGCGCCGGTATCTCTCGCAGTTCGAGGACCTCGGCATCTACGGCGCCACCGCCACGGGCACCCGCCCGGCGGCCCCCGGTGGCACGGACAGCTCGTCGTTCAACGCCGCCGGACTGCCCGGCATCGGCCTCGGACAGGATCCGATCGAATACAACAGCCACACCTGGCACACCAACCTCGACACGCTCGAGCGCATCGTCGAGGAAGACGTCAAGAAGTCCGCGGTCGCGATCGCCTCGGCCGTCTACCACGTCGCGATGCGCAACGACATGCTGCCGCGGTTCCCGTCCGAACAGATGCCGAAGCCGGGAGGACGGGCGGGGGGTGGACAGTAGATTTAAGATTTGAGATTAAAGATTGAAGATTTAGGCCTTTGTACTGTCAGGACGAGCGCCAGGAGCATCGACACGATTTGCGCGATCCCGGCGGCGTCGACTTCGAATCGCCCGCGATAGTCGACGCCGCGCAACAGGTCCCACCAGAAGTTCATCCAGGCGTGCAGTCCGATCGCCGGCCAGAGGCTGCCCCATCGGTAGTAGACCCACGCGAGCACCGCGCCTCCGAACGCCAGGACGACGCCCGCAAGTCCGTATTGGTGCGCCAGGCCGAAGGCCACTGAGCTCACCGCCAACGCCACCGGCCAGGGCCAGCGCGCGCGCCGCCAGAGCACGGTAAAGAGAAACCCGCGAAACAGCACCTCTTCGGCAAACGGACCGAAGAGCACGGTGCCGACGAGATCGTCGAGATCGGGCAGGTACGAGCGGTTGATGAACGCCGCCAGCGCCATCGGGATGGTCGCGACGAGGCCAAAGCCGAAGCCGCGGGCGATCGGGCCGCCGAGCCCCAGGTCGCGCCAGGCGTCGTGCAGCGACGCGCGCGCGAGCGCCATCGCGGCCGCCAGACACAGGCCGACCCAGACCAGCAGCTTCCAGAGCCCTTCGAGAAATGGCGAGTCACCGATCGCGCGGATGTTCTCGACGCCAGACCAGAACAAGCGGACGGCGAGGTAGGTGACGACCAGCGCCAGGATCGAGACGACGGCGGGGCGAAAGAGAAAGGCCTGGCGACTCGTTGCGCCGCCAGGCCCCTTCATTGAGCTACTGTCCCAGCCCCGCCTTCATGCCGTCGGCCACGGAGAGATACAAGCCGTTGAAGAAGAACTTGTAGTTGCCGTGCGGCTGCGTGCGGAAGATCAGGTCGTTGCCGAACGCGAAGACGCGGCCTTTGCCGACGTTCGCGTCGATCATCTGGATGCCCTTGTCGAGGTACTTCTGTCCCCACGCCCAGCCGCTGCGCAGCGGCGTGGCGTTGGCGAACCAGGCGACGCTCCGGGCTTCGACGCCGGGCGTGCTCACCGACGGGTTGGGCCGCCACACTTCGCTGCTCGAGAAGAAGACGTCGGCTTCGGTCCCGTAGCCGTGCGCCAGCGGGTTCTTCGGATCCACCGCGACGCGCAGCACCGAGCCGGGCACGAAGTACTCCGTCCCGCTGATGGCCGTGCCGTCCGGTTTCACGAGATGATTCGTGAACGGCAGCTTGAAGAGCCGGATCGCGTCGGTTGACGCGCCGCCAATCGCCAGGACCGTGCCGCCCTCCTGCACGAACTGCTGGATCTTCTCGAACGTCGCCGCGCTGACCGCGCCTCGCCGACGGGTGAACTCTTCCGGATAGTCGACGGGCGGCTGTCGATCGTCGTTCGCCGCCCGGGCCGCCGGCGCGCCTGCGCCGCGTCCGCCCTGAGCGCCGCCGCGTCCGCCAGGGCCCGCACCGCGCCCGCCGATCGTTGGGACGCCGCCGGCCGCGGCGTCACCTGACGGAGGCGCGTCGCCGCCTGCGCCGGCGCCGCCACCCCGGCCGCCGCCACCGCCCGCGCCCAGGCCGGCGTCATTGAAGATGATGACGTCGTACTTTGCGCGCAGATTGCCCGCGTCGAGCATCGGCGGAAACACGACTTCGTACGGGAACTCGAAGTTCTCGAGGACGAGGCGCGTCCAGCCTGACGGCATCCCGCCGCCATAGGTGTCGAAGAGCGCGATGCGTGGCTTTCGGAGCTTCGCGGACGGCCCGGCCGGCGCCGTCGGCGTGCCTTCGAAGCTCACGCCGAGGTCGGTGGCCGCCTTCTGCAGAACCGCGCGCGTCGTCGGCTTCGCCGCGACGTAGAACGTGCCGTAGCCCATCGGCCCGTTCCACAGCCACGTGACCTCTTCATTCGCCGCGAGGAGCCGGTTGATCGCGATGAAGCTGTCGTTCGACTTGTGGCTGAAGTAATAGCCGGCGACGGTCTGTGCGCCGCGAATCGTGCCCGCCGGCACCTTGGCGAAGTCCGTGAGCTTCTCGAACGGGCCGTCGAAGCCGTCGAGAATCCGATCGAACTGCACGCCCATCTGGAACGCCAGCGTCCATCCGGCCGTGTCGTACGGCCGCGTCGGCGGCGCGCCCGGGTACGGGATGTCGTCGGGATGATCCTGCGGCTCGAACATGTCCATGACGTGCGGCCGGAAGGCCTGCGCGGTCTTCACGACAAGCGAGTTGGCGGGATACTGCTTGCCCGCCACCGTAAAGCTCGTCGTCGCCCGGTGAATCGTGATGCCTGACTTGATGAGCGCGTTCACGAAGCGCACCGCGCTGCCGAAGTCGGGCTGATCGGCCGGCATGATGAAGCCACGCGGGTCTCGCATCTCCTTTGTCGTCAGGGCGGCGAACACCGCGGCGCCACCCGGACCGCCGCGACCGCCGCCTCGGCCGCCACCTCTGCCACCGCCACCCGCGCCCGCCGCATCAGGCGGAGGGGCCGGCGTGTTGGCCGCAAGCTGCGCCTGCACACGCTCCAGCTCGTGCGGCGTGTGCGTCCAGTGGTCCTCGTTGCCCCATTTGATGTTGTCCTTGCCCATCTGGTACATGCGATACAGGTTGGTCTCGCGGTACCGGGAGGCGAAATCCAGGACGGCGCGGTTGGCCGTGATCGAGTAATCGATCGACTGCCGGAAGTGCCAGGCCTGCGGCGTAATCGGCCACCACACGTTCGAGTTCGAGATGCCCAGCGACGGATTGAACGGAATCGCCGTCGGCGTCGGGTTGCCGATCGTCTCCGTCAGGATGCCGATCTGATTGTGGAAGTAGGCCGTCGTTCGCAGGCCACCGTTCCACCACGTCGAGTAGGCCGCCGCGCGGCGCGAGACGACGCCGGGCTTGCCCTCTTCGATGAACCGGGTCGCCATGATCGACCCGATCAGGTCGACGCCGGCCGGAATCAGCGGGTGGAAGTTGTAGTTGTGCGGATCGCGGAACGGCGGCGCGAACATCACCGAGCCCTGGGGCCCGGACTGGTGATGGTTGTACATGATCTGCGGGAACCACTCGCGATACATGACCTTGCTCATGTTCGCGGTCTCGGGCAGCGCGTTCATGTACGAGTCGCGGTTGTTGTCGTGGCCGGCGTAGTGGTTATAGAGCACGGGCACGCCGGCGCCTGGCACGGAGTGCTTCATGTAGTGATCGACCTGGAGATCCATCCCGTCAGGATTCGCGCACACGAGCAGGACGATCACGTCGTTCAGGAACCGCTGCGTCTCCTCGTCATTGAGTGACACCAGCTGGTACACCATCTCCATGAGCTGCTGCGCGCCCAGCAGTTCGCTCGCGTGCAGGCCACCATCGATCCAGACGATGGACTTGCCTTCCTTCGCAAGGGCCCGCGCTTCAGCGTCGGTCAGGCCTTCGGCCAGCGACAGCCGGCGGGAGATCTCCTTGTAGCGCTCGAGCTTCGCGAAGTTCTGCGGCGCCGTGATCATCGCCATGAGCTGCGGCCGCTTGAGCGCGGTCTGGCCGATCTCGACGACCTGCAGGCGCTGCGACTGGGCGTCGAGCTTCTTCCAGTACGCCATGAGCTGCTGATAGTTGGCGAGGAAGAAGTCGTCGCCGATGTTGTGGCCCCATTCTTCCTTCGGGCTCGTGATGCCTGCGACCGTCTGCGGCGGCGCCGCCCCGGTCTGTGCAAGCGGCACGACGCTCGCAGCGGCCACGACCAGCAGGATGGCCGGGATGAGATGTCGTTTGAGTGTGCGCATTGCCTTGCTCCCCTCCGGAGAGAGTCAACGATAACAGAAGATCCGTGCTGGGTAGCCGCGTGACTGAGTGCTCGGTCCGGGCGCTTGGTGCTGGCGTGCTTCGCAAGCCTGCCTCGCCGAAGCAGCGAGCGAAGCGAGCGTCAGCGAAGGCGGGTGCCCAGTGCCCAGTGCCTGCTCTAAGCATTGCGAAGCCTGATGTCGCAATGATGAGCCCCGCGACGTCGGCCACCGGCGCCGGATGAATCAGGGCGAACCCGCCCATCAGGCAGAGGACACGGCCGAGGGCGGCGCTGCCCGTCGATACGGCCCCGCGAAATCCGAGTGCGAGTGCCGCGATCCCGAGCAGGGCCGTGAGCGTCGTGAGCGCGATGTCCGTCCAGGGACCCTGGAGGAGCAATCCCAGACCGCGCGCGTCGAGCGTGAATGCGAACGGCACGACGAATGCCGGCAGCGTGTACTTCCACGTCAGCATCATCGTGCGGAACGGCCGGCCGCCGGTCAGCGCGGCCGCAGCGAAGGGCGCGAGCGCAGTCGGCGGACTGACCTCCGAGAGCACGGCGTAATAGAAGATGAACATGTGTGCCGCGACCGCCGGCACGCCGACGGTGGTCAAGCGCCGGGACCACCATGACGGCAGAAATGATGTACGACGCCGTCACCGGCACCGCCAGGCCCAGGATCCACACGGCGATCGCGCCGAAGACCACCGTCCAGACCAACGACCCGCCGGCCAGACCGACGATCAGGCCCGCGGCCTTGAGCCCGATGCCCGTGAGCGTGACGACACCGACGATGATGCCGGCGACGGCCGTGGTCGCGAGCACGGGCAGCACATCCCTGCCTCCAGCGACGAGTGCGCGACCGAGTCGCTTGGGCACGAGCCAGTCGTCGCGCCGCCCCAGGAAGCTCAGCGCAACCGCGGCGATCGTCGCCCAAAACACCGCGCGAAACGGCGTCAGGCCCATCACCATCAGGACAGCGACGAGGACGAGGGAGGTGAAGTGGAAATACTGGTTCCGGGGTTCCGGGGTTCCGGGGTTCCGGGGTTCGGGTGCTGGAACGTCGGGACTGAACCCCGGCACCTCGGAACCTCGGAACTCCGGAACCGGCGCAACTCGTTCCCCCTCTATCATCAGCAGAATCGAGATGTAGTACAGGATCGTCGGTATCGTCGCCATCAGGAGCACCTGCAGGTACGAAATGCGCAGGTACTCCGCGATGAGGAAGGCGGCGGCGCCGAGCGTGGGAGGCGAGAGCAACGCGCCGATACCGGCGGCAGCCAGCATCGCGCCGGCTGGCTCGGCGCCGACGCCGACACGCCGGAGCACCGGCCAGGCCACCGATCCCAGCGTGACCGTCGTCGCCACGCCGCTTCCCGAGACCGACCCGAGCAGGAAACCCGCGAGCGTGACCGATCGCCCGGCGGCGCGCACGGGATGGCCACGCGAGAAGAGCGACATCGAGAAATCGACGAAGAACTTTCCCGCGCCCGACGCTTCGAGCACGGCGCCGTACAGGCTGAACAACACGATGTACGTGACGGCAACGTCGAGCGGCACGCCGTAGATGCCCTCGAGCGTCATGTACAGGTTGCCGACCAGACGCGGGAGGTCGTAGCCACGATGGGCGATGCCGGTCGCGCCGATCGCCGCGAACCAGGGACCGGCAAATGCGTACACGAGAAACGCCGCCGCCGAAATGGGAAGAATCCAGCCCGTCGTCCGCCGCGCAGCTCCGAGAATGACGATGATTGCCACGGTGCCCGAAAGCACGTCGCCGCCGGTCGGGTTCGCCGTGCGGTACCAGAAGGCCTCGCCGTTGGCGACCGGCCAGTAGAGCCCGACGAGCGCCCCGACGACCCAGAGCGTGTCGATCGCCGGCCCCCATCGCCCGCGCGTGGGGTACGCGCGGAAGATGGCCCACACGCCAATCAGCAACATCAACGGGCGGTACGACTGCGGGCTGATGATGACGAGCACCCACACGAGCGAGAGCGCGCTCAGCAGGAAGCAGAAGACGTTCGTCACTTCCAGCCGTGTTCTTTGTAGTACCTGATCGCCCCCGGATGGAACGGCGCGGGCGACGCGTCGGGGGAGGCCGGCACGGCGAGATTCCTGGCTTCGGGATGCGACGCGACCAGTGCGGGCTTCTCGTCGTAGAGAAGCTTCACGATCGAGTACACCAGATCGTTGTCCAGCGAGGACGACCCGACGAGAAGATTCTCAACACCAACGGTGGGCGCACCTTCGTCGATTCCGCGGTAGACGCCCGCGGGGATGACGGCCAGGCGGTACAGCCGGCGGCTGAAATCGCGCTGGAGCCGGAGCAGCAGATCGTCCTGCGGGACCATCGCGATGGCCATGCCGGGCGTGGCGGCGAGATCCTGAATCGCGGCCGACGGCGCGCCGCCGCTCCAGAAGAACGCGTCGAGCTTGTTGTCTTTCATCGCGGCGGCTGACTCGGCGACGCTCAGTTGGTGCCGGGTCAGATCCTGGCGCGAATCGAGACCGGCCGCCGCCAGCACCCGGTCGGCAATGAGCTCCGTCCCGCTGCCCGGCGCGCCCACGGAGACGACGCGCCCGCGAAGGTCGCTGATGCGTCTTGACCCCGCTGCCCTGCCTCACGACTACATGCGTGTAGTTGGTGTAGAGGACGGCCAGCGTCCGAACGCTTCCGACGGCAGTGCCCTGGAACGGTCCGCGTCCCTTGACGGCCTCGTCGAGCGTGTCAGCCAGCGTGAACGCCAGCTCCACCTTGCCCAACTGCAGGTACCTGAGGTTGTCGATCGACCCGCCGGTGACTTCGACGGTGGCCTGCCAGCCGGGCAATTTTTCAGAAATCAGGCGCGCGAGCCCGCCGCCGTACGGGTAGTAGACGCCGCCGGTGCCGCCGGTGGCAATTGACAGGAACTTCAGCGGCTGCGCGCTTCCGCCCGAGCAGCCGCTGAGCAAGGCAGAAGGCAGAAGGCAGCAAAAGGCAGAAGGCAAAAGGCGCAAGGCACAAGTGAGGAACGTGTGAAAAGCCCGTGTCCGCTTTTTCATTAGAAAAGATTGGCCAGCGTCAGCTCGTTCCACACTTCTGCCTTCTGCTTTCTGCCTTCTGCCTTATGTTGCCTTCTGCCTTGCTATCGCGTCAGTTTCCTGTACTTGATCCGATGCGGCTGATCCGCTTCTGCGCCGAGCCGCCGTTTCCGGTCGGCCTCGTAGTCCTGGTAATTGCCCTCGAACCACTCGACCTGGCTGTCGCCTTCGAACGCGAGGATGTGGGTCGCGATCCGATCGAGAAACCAGCGATCGTGCGAGATGACCACCGCGCAGCCGGCAAATTCCAGCAGCGCCTGTTCGAGCGCGCGCAACGTATCGACGTCGAGGTCGTTGGTCGGCTCGTCGAGCAGCAGCAGGTTGCAACCGCGCTGGAGCAGCTTGGCCAGATGCAGGCGGTTCCGCTGTCCGCCAGACAGCGTCCCGACCTTCTGCTGCTGATCGCGCCCGCGGAAGTTGAACCACGAGACATAAGCGCGCGAGTTGACGGCCTTCTTGCCCAGGACGATCTCGTCCTCGCCGCCGGAGACCTCCTCCCACACCGTCTTGTCCGGAGCCAGCGCCTCGCGCGACTGGTCGACGTAGCCGATCTGCACCGTCTCGCCGACCTTGAGCGTGCCGCCGTCCGGCTGCTCCTGCCCCACCAGCATCCTGAAGAGCGTCGTCTTGCCGGCGCCATTGGGGCCGATCACGCCGACGATGCCGCCGCGCGGCAGCGTGAAGTCGAGGTCGTCGATGAGGAGCAGGTCGCCGTAGCCTTTGCGCAGAACGCGCGCTTCGACGACGACGTCGCCCAGCCGTGGACCGGACGGGATGTAAATCTCCACGCGATCGATCTTCTCGCGCGGTGTCCTCCGCCAGGAGCTGCTCGTACGAGTTCAGTCGCGCCTTGCCTTTGGCCTGGCGCGCTCGGGGCGACATGCGGATCCACTCGAGCTCGCGCTGCAGCGTGCGCTGGCGCTTGGTCTCCTGCTTTTCCTCGACCGACAGCCGCTGCTGTTTCTGGTCGAGCCACGACGAGTAGTTCCCTTCCCACGGAAACGCGCGCGTGCGGTCGAGCTCGAGGATCCAGCCGGCGACGTTGTCGAGAAAGTATCGATCGTGCGTGATCGCGACGACCGTGCCCTTGTACTCCGCCAGGAAATGCTCCAGCCACGCGACCGATTCGGCGTCCAGATGGTTCGTCGGCTCGTCGAGCAGCAGCAGGTCCGGCGACTGCAGCAGGAGGCGGCACAGCGCGACGCGACGGCGCTCCCCGCCCGACAGCTTCGAGACCTCCGCGTCCGGCAGGCGGCAGGCGCAGCGCGTCCATGGCGTGCTCGAGCTTGGAATCGAGATCCCAGGCGCCGGCGGCCTCGATGGCGTCCTGGACCTTTGCCTGCTCCTCGAGGATCTTCTCCATCTCCCCGGGCGACAGTTCCTCGGCAAACTTCGCGTTGATCTCGTCGAAGCGCGTGAGCAACGCGCGCATCGGCGCGACGCCCTCTTCGACGTTGCCGAGCACCGTCTTCGTCGGATCGAGCTCCGGCTCCTGCTGCAGGAAGCCGACCGTGTAGCCCGCCGACAGCGTGGCCTCGCCGGCAAAGTCGGGATCGAGCCCGGCCATGATTCTGAGCAGCGTGGATTTTCCGGATCCGTTCGATCCGATGACGCCGATCTTGGCGCCGTAGAGAAACGAGAGCCAGATGTCCTTGAAGACGACCGAGTCGGGCGGATAGATCTTGCCCAGACCTTTCATGGTGTAGATGAATGACGGCATAGGAAGGTCGAAGGTAGAAGGTCGAAAGTCTAAGGTTAATGGAATACGTGCAACATCTCGATCACGACGCCGATCGGAGCGCACGCACGGCAAGCGAGCCAAGCACCAGCACTGCGCCCGCGAGCGCGACCCACAGGATGCCCCGGTTGCGCTCGGTCCAGGGGGCCGGATCAGCGTAGTCGGGGTTGGTCGCCTCGGCCCCGAGGCCTGCGGACTCGGCCGACTCCAGCGCGGACGCGTCGGTCAGGCGACTGAGATCGTACTGCGGCACGACCGCGCGGGTGTTGCCGTACAGCAACCGGTACTGCTTGCCCGTTTCGTACCGGAACACGACTCGCCTTGGCACAGCGTACAACTCAGGCGTCAGATCGGCCAGCGGCTTGTCGTCGCGGTCGAGCACGGTGATGCGCCAGCGTCGCGCGGGCGACTCGGCGAACGTCAACGACAGCGACGCCCGCGGCAGGCCGCCCTCGATCATACGAAAGATCTCCCCGGATGCCACCCAGGTCCACGCCTGTCCGTCGTCGCTCGTCTCGACGCGGACGGGGCGATAGAAGGCCTCCTGCGACGTCGAGAAGCGGACTTCGGAAATGGGCGGCGCCGTGGCGGCTGCCGCTGACGTCCAGGTGCTCTGCCGCGGTGTGTCCTGCACTCGCGTCAGGGCGACGTTCGCGGCCACGCGCTCGGCCGCCGTGACGACTTCATGCGCGACGTCGATCGTCGTGATTCGATGCGGTTTCGACGCGTCGAGTACCCGCACGCGGATGTACCGCGACGGGCTGTCCGCGTATGTCACCACCATCTGCGCGCCCATGCCGTCCCGATTCAGCCGGTAGATCGGCGCGCGCTCGCGCACGACCCTCCAGGTCGTGAGATCGCTGCTCATGGCCACCTCGACCCACGACAACAGGTCGTCGTCACCCTCGAGGCCGAGCGTCACGGCGTTGTGGACGCGACTGTCCGCCCCGATGTCGGCAATCGCCTGCGAGTACTGACCAGGCACGACGCTCGGCTCCAGCAGCCGGCTCGGACGCCGTTCCAACGCGCGCGCGCCGTGCCGTGCGTGCAGGACGAAAGGCACCTCGCGGCCATCGGCATCGACGACGCGAAGGTCCGGCCACCCGGATCGTGCGCGCGCCGTCACCTGGTCCGGTACCAGGACCGCGACGAGCCTGGAGGAGGCGCCGGCCGAGACGTTGACTGGCGCCGCGTACTGCCAGTGATTCCAGTCCGCGCCCTGCGCCTGAAGGCACCCGGCGCCGAGAAGAAACAGGACGAGCGCCCTCATCGAACCTGTGGTCGCGCTTCTCACTGGGCCTCTGTCTCGCGCGCGGCCGCGAGCCTCCGCTGATACAGGTACGAGATCGACGATCAGCACGACGCCGAGAGCAATCGAGGAGATGATGCGATAGAAGCCGCGCAGGAACGAGAGATCGGCGACGAACACCTTGAGGGTGACGATGGCGAAGAGCGCCAGTCCCTGCCAGCGCAGCAGCGCGCTCGAAAACCGGACGCCAACCGTGAGCAGCGCCGTCGCGTAGGCGGTCCAGAGAAGCGACACGGTCAGGCTTTCGGCAAGCCGGCTGTCCCGCTCGAACCCCGTGACATACGTGCTCGGATGGAAATACAGCGCGACCTCGGCGGTGAGCGCGCTGACGAGCAGCACATTGATACCAACCGCAAGCGCGCCGAACGCGGGACGTTCTTCTGTCGACAACTCGGCCCGCCAGCGCCAGGCGCAGGCGACGGCGACGCCTGCCGAGGCCGCGGTCACGAGCGCCAGGCCGAAGCGTGCGTTCCACAAGAACACGGTGGCCTCGATCGGAAACATCACGAGACGCATTCCGACCAGCGCGAACAGGACCAGCGCCGCGGCGCGCAGGTACCACAACCTTGCCGTGAACCCTGTCCACACCAGCACCGCCGCTTCGACAGCCCACGCGATCGTGATGGACCTCCCATCGAGCGCCATCGGAATCGCGAGCGTGACGGACGTCAACGCCAGACCGGCGAAGAGCAGGCGCGCCTGAAGTGTGCCGGCGCCGTCGGCCGATGACACCGCACGCGCGCTGACGAGATACACGACGGCGAGCGCAAGCGTCGATGCCGCCAGCACCCATCGATACTCGGGCCAGAGCAGCTCGCGGAGCACCAGGACGAGCACGAAGGCGTTGACCAGCGAGAGCACGACCTGCTCCGGAAAGAGCGTCCCGGTCCGACGGCTGCGGATGGTCGTGAGCGTCGAGAACTGCACGAAGAACAGTGCGGCAAAGAGCGCCGTGCTGGTCAGGCGGGCACTCGTATAGAAGCGGTCGTACCAGGCGAAGAAGTAGAGCTGAGTGAGCACGAACGCAGGCAGCTCGAGAAACCGCCAGTTGCGCGTCCAGGCGAGGACCAGCAGGGCGATGTTGAGCAGCGCGAGGTACGCTGAACAGCTCGACTTGCGCGTCCCGGCCGGTGCTGACGAGCCAGGGCGCGAGGAAGCCGCCCACCATCGCCATCATCGCGATGCGCGGCGAATCGCGGCCCGTCGCGATGACGAGCATGGCCGCCGTGACGACGGCCATCGCCGCAAACGCCATGGCCGGCGACAAAAAGCCGTAATAGTTTCCCGCCGCCCACAGCGACAGGTACAGAACGGCGGCGCCCAGACCCGTGAGGCCGTCGGCGAAGTAGACGAGACCCTTCTTCACGAACCACGGCGCCCACGCCAGAAGCGCCGTGCCGAACAGGAGGCCCAGCGCCACCTGGCCTTGCGGCCCGATCCAGTCGTTGTCGATGGCGTGCTTCAGGAAGTACGCGACGCCGATGGCCACGGCCGTCAAGCCGATCCGATTCAGCCATCGTCCCGGCGATGAGGTTCTCCCAGTCGAATCCTGTCCGGGCCGTCACCACGGCGGGCGGACTGGGTCTGACGTCGATCGGACGAGCCGCCGGCACGGCCACGACCTCAGGCGCCGGCGGGGCGACAACGGGCGCCGGAGGGACGGCTGGCGCCGCCTCGGCGCGCGCGGGGCTTTCAGCGGGCCACGACGCCAGCCGGCGTTCGAGTGCCGCGACTGTCTGTTCGAGCCGCCGGACTTTGGCGAAGGCGCTGATCGCCAGGATCGGGGGACCGACCAGCACGACCAGCGCGATGACAACGAGGACGAGGGCCTCTTCCATGCCGAAGGCCGGACGCGGCCGGCGTCATTCTACTCGCAGCCCCGCCGGTTGCCGGACCGGCGGCGCTTGCGGTTTCGGCGGCTCCGGCGTGAAGTCCTCACCAGGATTGATGAACCGGTCGCGCTCGAAGTGGTACTGCTTGTCGTAGAGCTGCCGGTAACGGCCGCCTTTCGCGAGAAGCTCCTGGTGCGTGCCGCGCTCGACGATCTCGCCGCCTTCGAGAACGAGAATCTGGTCGGCGCTCCGGATCGTGGACAGCCGGTGGGCGATGACGAAGGTCGTGCGGCCCTGCCGCAGCGAGCGAAGGCCGTCCTGGATCATCGACTCGCTTTCGCTGTCGAGGCTCGACGTCGCCTCGTCGAGCAGCAGGATTTTCGGATCGGCCAGAATCGCGCGCGCGATCGCCACCCGCTGCCTTTGCCCGCCCGACAGCCGGACGCCGCGCTCGCCGACGACGGTCTCGTACCCCTTCTCGAACTTCTCGATGAACTCGTCCGCATGGGCGATCCGGCTCACCCGCTCGATGTCGGCGAACGTCGCGTGCGGTGTGCCGTACTTGATGTTCTCGGCGACCGTGCCGTCGAAGAGGAAGTTGTCCTGAAGCACGACGCCGAGATGCCGCCGGTACTCGGTCAGCCGCAGCGCTGTGAGATCGCGGCCGTCCACGCGAACGATCCCCTGCGACGGCCGGTTGAAGGCCATGACCAGGCTGATCAACGTGCTCTTGCCCGATCCCGACGATCCCACGAGCGCGGTCGTCGTCCCGGCGGGCGCCCGGAACGAGACGTCCTTGAGGACGGGGACGCCCGGGTTGTACTCGAACCACACGCGATCGAACTCGATGTCGCCCTCGAGATCCCCGAGCGGCTGGCGGTTGGCGTCGTCCGCATCCTCCCGCGCCGTGCCGAGAATCTCATGGATACGATCGAGCCCGGCGAACGCCTCGGTGATCTGCGTGCCGATCGACGCGATCTGGACGATCGGCATCGCCAGCAAACCGGTAAAGAAGATGTAGGAGAACAGCTCGCCCAACGTCATCGTGCCGTTCACGATGGACCGTCCACCGACGAGGATCATGACGATGCCAATGGCGCCGACGACGACGCTGGAGAACGCGGTGATGCCCGAGACACCGGTCATCGACTTGGCGACGTTGCGGAACAGGCCGTGCGCGCCTTTCGTGAAGACCAGGTCCTCGCGCCGTTCCGCGGTGTACGTCTTGACCACTCGCACGCCGCCCAGCGCCTGATTCAGGCGGCCCGTCACCTCGGCGGTCAGCTTGCCGCGCTCGCGGAACAGCGGGCGCAACGTTTTGAACGCGTAGCTCATCGACGCCGCCGAAGGCGGCGAGCACCAGGATCGTCGCGAGCGTGAGCTGCCAGTTGAGGTAGAGCAGGAATCCGAGCGCGAAGATCGCCGTGACGATGCTGCCGGTGAGCTGCACCAGCCCGGTGCCGACGAGGTTGCGGATCCCGTCGGCGTCGTTCATGACGCGTGAGATCAGCACACCGGTCTGTGTCGAGTCGAAATATCGAACCGGCAGGCGCATCACGTGCGCTTCCACGCGGCGCCGCATGTCGGTAATCGCCTTCTGCGCGGCGACCCCCAGAATCTGCGAGAGGCCGAAGGACGTCACCGCCTGCACCACCGTGGCGGCCCCGACGATCCACGCCAGCGTCGCCAGCAGCTCGATCCTGCCCTTCCCGATGACGTCGTCGATGAGGTACTTGGACGAGATCGGCAGGACGAGACCGGCCAGCCGGCTGATGAGCATCAGGACCAGGCCCAGCGTGAGCCGCCAGCGCCGGGCCCAAATCAGTTCGCGAGCTTCTTCCCAGGCGGAGGACCAGCGGACGGGCATCCAAACATGGTACGCAGCGATCTGCAGCCAGTCCTGGACCAGTGCTGAAGTGCTGGGCCTGAAGTGCGCTTCAAGTCCTGGACCTGAAGGGCACTCCAAGTCCAGGGCTTAGCGTCCCGCTGCCGGCCGCGCTGCGGTGACGAGCCGTTCGAGCATATAGGTCGCGACGGGTCCGGCGTCGACGACGCACGAGTCGCAGTTGCGGAGGACGATGACGCCGAGCTTCGTGGCGCGATGGAAGAGCGCGGAGGCGTGGTAGCCGGCGGTGGAGCCGCCGTGGCCGAGCATGACGATGTCTCCCCGCCGCGAGGCTTGAAAGCCGAGGCCGTAGCCGGACGACATCGCGAGGTCGCCGCTGCTGGTCGAGGAATACACGCGCTTGTAGTTCTCGTCCTGCGTCGCCTGCTTGAGCACGCCGGCCGGCCCGGCGCCGAGCTCCCAGGCGACGAATCTCGCGAGGTCGTTGATCGTGCTGAAAATGGCGCCGTTGGGCACGCGATAGCCGCGGCCCTCGAGCTCGGCGTCCGGCCCGGTGCGGCTCACCACGTTGTTCCGGCGGACGTATCCGTGGGCGAGGTTCTGGCGGATCTGTGATGTCGGCTCGAACGCCGATCGCGTCATCGCCAGCGGCACGAAGATGCGTTCGGCGACCTGATCGATGTAGGGCTTGCGGCCCGCGCGTTCGATGGCGATCCCGAGTGACGCATAGCCGATGTTCGAGTAGAGATACTGCGTGCCCGGCTCGAACTGGTACCGCGTTTCAGGCAGGCAATCGAGGACCTTTTTCTGCCAGCCGCCGACCGGGCCGACCGAATGGTTGGCGCACCCTGGCTCGCGGGCGAGGCCGGACATCATCGTGCTGACCTGCAGGAGCGTGATGGGCGCCGCGCCGTCCGGTGCGCCCTGGACGGCCCGGATCTCGGGGACGTACTTGTCGAGCGGATCGGCCAGCCGGAGCTTGCCTTGCTCGGCGAGCTGCAGGAGCGCAAGCACGGTGAACTGCTTCGTGATCGACCCGATGCGATAGCTCGTGTCGTTCGTCGCGACGCGCTTCGTCTCGGCTTCGGCGTAGCCGTAGTGCCTGGACCAGATCAGGCTCGCGCCCGACACGACGCCGACGGACACACCGCCGATGCCGTCCTTCGCAAACTCGCCGGTCAGCCGCGCATCCAGCTCCGCAAGGGCCGCATCGAGCCCCGACGGCGCCTGCGTCGAGCCCGACGCAATCAGCGCAATTGCGCAAACAAGAACCCAACGCCACAAGCGCAAGTACTTCATGTGCTTTTCACTCAGGTACTTCACGTGCTTTTGAACTCACGTACTTCACGTGCTTTTCACTCAAGTACTTCAAGCGCCTTCCACTCAAGTACTTCATGCGCTTCTTCACTGAAGTACGTCCTGCGTCAGCGCGGGAGCTGAACCCTGAACTCCCCAATGACCTGTCGCCTCATGATGTCGCCGAAGACGTGCTGCTGGATCTGCTGGTTGCCCAGGTTCATGCACTTGAGCGCGGCCGAGTAGCGGCCGCCCTGCCAGCGCATCCCGACGGTGAAGTTCACCGACGTGAAGGGATTGGTCGGTCCGTGAAAGCGGCTGTCGAGCACGTCCTGCCAGTACGCATCCGTCTGATGGCTGACCGAGAACGTCCCGAACGCCTTCTCCCCGGTGTACGACACGCCGATGCTGAACAGATGCTGCGCCGGGAGGTTGATTTCCGTCAGCGCCAACTCGTCGGTCATTCCGGGAAAATTCGGGTCCGGCTCCGTCTGGAAGGCGTAGTTCACGAATCCGGTCAGGTTGGGCCGGATCGAGCCTTCGACGCCGATCTCGATGCCCTGGCTGCTGACTTCGCCGAAGTTCTCGTACGCGAACTCGCGCGGGAACCGGATGCCCTGGGCGTACAACGCACCCCAGACGAGCGGCCCCAGCGGAAAGCCCGGCGGCGGCGTCGTCGGTCCCCATTCGGAGACCTGCGTGAACAGGATCTGATCGGACCACTTGTTGAAGTACCACGCGACCGACACGGTCGCGCGGTTGCGGATGCTGCCCGTATACGCGACTTCGAAGGCGTCGATCAGCTCCTCGGTCAGATCGGGGTTGCCGACGGCGCTGGTCGGCACGTAGTAGATCGCGCTGCCGAAGATCGGGGAGATCGCGCCGAGCGGCAGTGCCGTCGCGATCGTCGTGTCGAGGTTGTTGTTGACCATGGACGGCGCGCGAAAGGCGCGGTTGTAGCTGGCGCGGATCGAATGGTCCGGCTTCGGCTTCATCACGACGGCGAGGCGCGGCGAGAACACGGCGTTGTCGATCGAGCTGAACTTGTCGATGCGCGCGCCCGCGACGATCTTGAACAGGTCGCTCATGAGGAACTCGTCCTGGATGTACGCGCCGCCCTCGGTTCGCGAATCTTCGCCGGGCGCAATCGTCAGATGGAAGCGATTGAAGCGGAGGTTCCCGCCGTACGTCAGGACGTGTTTCGACGCGACGAGCTTCGTGTCGCCCGCCTCGAGGTCGAACGTCTTCGTGTCGAAGTCGAGCCCGATCGCGGTGCCCGTCTCATCGACGCTGACGAGGTTCGTCGCTTCGCCGTCGAGGAAGTTCATGAACGCCTGGAGCTTGAACGCCTTCTGCAGGTAGTTGACCTTCCAGTAGCCCATCTTCGAGCCGCCGTCGATGTCGAACGGCCCGATGCCGGAGTGCATGATGCCCTCGGTCCCCGCGATACCGCCAGAGAACTGCAGCTTTCGGTCGGGATTCGGGAAGTCGTAGTCCACGCGCGCGTCGAACTTGGGCTGCGACGTGCCCGTGTTCTCGTACGGCGGGTACGGCGTCGGCCTCGGCTGCCCGTTCGGGATGTTGCCGACGGGCCGGGCGAACGCGTCGCCCGAGTACGTCCCGGCCGAGACCTTGTACGACCAGCGATCGTTCGCCGCCTGGGCGTGCGTGCCGCGGACGAAGAACAGCGACCCGCCGGCCGCGCCGTTGTCGCCCACTTCGCGCCCGAAGCCGCCGACGCCGAACGTCGCCCACGTGCCGGGCATCTCGCGCGGCGATTTCGTGAGCACGTTCACGACGCCGTTCAACGCATTCGCGCCCCACACGGCCGACGCCGGCCCGCGGATGACTTCGATGCGCTTGATCTCGTCCACGTTCGACGGGACGAAGTCCCACATCGTGAATCCAAAGAAGTCCTGATACACGCTCCGGCCGTCGACGACGGTCAGCTGCGACGTGGCCAGCGAGCTGGTCGCGCCGCGGCTCGTGACGTTGACGTCGCGCGCCGAAATCTGCGTGACGTTGACGCCCGGCACGTTGCGCAGCAAATCCGCGTAGTTGGTCGACGGCGCGACGCTGAGCGCCCTCGGCCCGATGACGGACATCGTCGCCGGCGCGTCGATGAGCTGCTGCTCGGTCTTCGAGGCGGAGACGACGACGGTTTCCTTGTAGCTGACGTCCTGCGGGTCGGGGGGCGGCGGCGGAGGCGGCGGCGGTTTCTGCGCCTGACCCTGCGTCTGTCCCTGGCCCTGACCCTGACCCTGCGCGGGCTGCGACCCTGTGGCCTGTCCGGCGGCGGCCCCGGTCGCGACCGCGCATGTCGCCACGAGACCGAAGGCAATCGGACGAATGGACAACATGAACCCTCCCGTGTGCGGAAACGCGCCTATGATATGCGATTCAGTCAGGCACAGTGGCGGCTCACACCCCCGGCTCATCGCGCGGCGGCACCAGGCCGTCGATCAGATCGGACTGGCCGACTCTGGACGACGAGGCGCTGCTCGACCTGCGCCTCTGCGAGCTCGGCCTCACGATCGCTGGCAGCTCGGTCGAGCCGCACATCACGCAGCTCTACGACGAGCTCGCCGCGCGCGGCCTGAGCTTTCGTCCGCACTTCTGGCTCTCGTCGGAGTGGTTCACGCCCGACGGCGTGACCGGCGTCGCTGTGCCCTTCTATCTCGCGCATCCGCGGCTGATGAAGCTCGAGAAGGCGCTGATGCTGGAAGTGGAGGGCGGCACGCCGGAGTGGTGCCTGCAGATTCTGCGGCATGAAGCCGGACACGCCTTCGACAACGCGTACGAGCTGCGGAAGCGTCGTCGCCGCATTCGACTGTTCGGGCGGCCGTCGGTGCCCTATCCGGATTTCTATCTCCCGCGGCCGTACTCGAAGAGCTTCGTGCTCCATCTCGATTCCTGGTACGCGCAAAGTCACCCCGACGAAGACTTCGCCGAGACCTTCGCCGTCTGGCTCGCCCCCGACAGCGACTGGCGGACGCGGTACGACGACTGGCCGGCACTGCGCAAGCTCGAGTACATGGACGCGCTGATGAAGGAGATCGCCGGGCGCCGTCCGACGGTGGCCACCAGACGGCGCGTCGAGCCGCTCGAGCGGCTGCGCACGACCTTGCGCAAACACTATGCGGCGAAGCGTGGACGCTACGGTCTCGAGTATCCGGACTTCTACGACCGGGACCTGCGCCGGCTCTTCTCGGACGCTCCCGAGCACGCGCGTCATCCGAAAGCGTCGCGCGTGATGTCCAGGTTTCGCAGCGAAGTGCGCCGGCTCGTCGCCGAATACACCGGCTCGTACCAGTACACGATCGACCGCGTCATTGAAGACATGATCACGCGATCGAACGAACTGAACCTGCGCCTCAGGTACCCCGAGAATCGGACGCGAATCGACTTCACCATGCTGGTCGTCGTGCAGACGATGAACTACCTGCACTCGGGACGCCATCGCGTCGCGCTGTAGACCGCGCGTGGCTATACTCGCGTTCATGGCCCGTTATCTAATGGCCCTCCCCGTCGTCGCCGGCGTGCTTGCCACCCTGCTCGCCCAGTCCTCGGCCACGGCATGGCTCGATCCCTATCGGTCGATCTCACGGCAGATCGTGGCCGAGTCTCAGTCGAACGACTTCGCCTGGCAGCGCCTCGCGGAGGTCACCGACACGTACGGACCACGATTGTCGGGATCGGAGGGTCTCGAGAAAGCCATCGACTGGGCGGTGGGCGCCATGCAGAAGGATGGGCTCGAGAACGTGCGCAAGGAACCGGTCATGGTGCCCAGGTGGGTTCGCGGGCGCGAGAGTCTCGATCTGATCGAACCGATTCGTCAGCCGTTGCCGATGCTGGGTCTCGGCAACTCGATCGGCACGCCGCCTGACGGCATCGAGGCAGACGTCGTCGTCGTGAGGAACTTCGACGAGCTCTCGGCGCGCGCGGCCGACATCAAGGGCCGCATCGTGCTCTTCAACGCGGTGTTCACCAGCTACGGCGAGACGGTGACGTACCGGCGCAGCGGGCCGTCGCGCGCGTCCGCCGCGGGCGCCGTCGGCATGCTGCTGCGGTCGGTCGGCCCGGTCGGGCTGCGTACGCCGCATACCGGCGCCACGATCTACGACGCCGGCGGTGCGCCACCGATTCCTGCCGCGGCGATCTCCGCCGAAGACGCCGACCGCTTCCAGCGGCTGCAGGCGCGTGGCGTGCGGATTCGCGTGAAGCTCGCGATGGAAGCCCGTTTCGAGCCGGACGCGCAGTCGTTCAATGTCGTCGGTGAGCTGCGAGGGCGGGAGCTCCCGGACGAAGTGGTGCTCGTCGGTGGGCATTTCGATTCATGGGATACAGGCGCCGGCGCGAGCGACGACGCGGGCGGCTGCGTCGTCACGTGGGACGCGCTGCGCCTCATGAAGAAGCTCAACCTGCGCCCACGCCGCACGATCCGGGTCGTGTTGTTCACGAACGAAGAGAACGGCGGCCGGGGCGGCACGGCCTATCGCGATGCGCACCGGACGGAGCTCCCGAATCATGTCCTGCTGCTCGAATCCGACGGCGGCGTCTTCGACCCCGCGGGATTCGGCTTCAGCGGCCCGGAGTCAGCGCGGCGTACAGTCGGCGCGATTGCCGGACTCCTTCGATCGATTGGCGCGCATCCGATTCTGCCGGCCGGCGGCGGCGCGGACATCGAGCCGTCAGGCCGCGCGGCCAGTATTCCGATGATGTCTCACGTGGTGAGCGGCGACTACTTCCTGATCCATCACACGCCGGCGGACACGATCGCGCGGATCACGCCGAAGCAGATGTCGGACAACGCCGCGGCGATTGCGGTGATGGCGTACGTGGCCGCCGACCTTCCGTGGAAGCTCGGGTCGGAGAGATAGACGAGGGTCGACGGGAGACGTGCGGCTCAGCGATTCGGCTTCGGGCGCTCGAGGTCCGGCAGATTGCCGTCGGCATCCTCGGGATCGCGCGCTTCGGCGCGCTCTTCGACGATGATTTCGAGCGCTTTTCTCTTGTCTTCGTGCAGCATGTCGTAGACCGAGCCGCTCGCAGCCGGACCGATGTGGCCCCGGCGAGTCCGAAGGCGCCAGTAGACCGCCACAAACAGGGCGGCCATCGCCAGCCAGACGATCACGCTCGCCGTCGATCTCATTTCGCCGGACTCGCGACGGTATAGAGCAGGTAGTCCCCACGCCTCCGCTCAGCGGCCTCCGGCGCCGCGACGTCGATCTTCTCGACAGGCAGCACGGAGACGACCACGACGCGCTTCCCCGGCAGCCGCCGCCTGGCGCGCTCGACGGTGCCGGCCCCGAAATCGCTGTGGAACGCACCGTTGAAGTGCACGACGACCGGCCGCTTGCCGCCGATCGCGCCGGCAGCATAGCCCTCGGCGATCGACTCGGCCATGGTCTCGTCCTTGAGACACTGCGCGTAGTAGTACCGCTCGGTCGTACCTGTCGTACCTGAGTGATCTCCCATCGCCTCAGCGAAGCGTTTGAAGTACTCGTCGTCGGTCGGGCACTTCAGCTCACGCGCGAACCACTTTTGCTCGGCATCGGTCTTCGACTTCAGGACGTCGAGGCCCTGCTTGGAAACCTCGGCGGCCACTGAGCGCGGGACGTTTGCGGCGATGACCGGCCATTCCCGGTCGATTGCGAAGTCGACCAGCGGCTTGTAGTCGGTACGGTAGCGGGGCCACGGACGCGACTCCTTCAGGAACTCGTCCTCGAGCAGGTGCCCCATGAGGAAGTGCCCGAGCGGTTCCTGGACGTCGCGCTCGAACATCTCCAGCGAGACGATGACGTCGCCGCGGCGGCGGGCGAGGCCCTCGAGCACGGCCAGCTCGAGCTGATGGGTGTGGCGATCGTCATGCTTTTCGCCGATGAAGATCACGTCGGCGCCGGCCAGATCGGCCAGCATCGCATCGAACTCCACGAACGCCCCACGCGCGCTGTCGAACGTGCGCTCTGGCGGCGCGGCCTGCTGGGCAACCAGCGCACCGGTTGAGGCGACGGACAGGAGAAGCGCGAGGAATCGTGACATCGCCAGTCGATTATGCGCTGCGGCGCGTGCTATGCTCAACGGCGCGTTTTTCACCGCCTGAGCGTCCCCCGAGGGACAGGCGTCTCGGCCTGCACCACACATCCTGGTTCACGATTTCGATTTTCATGTCTGACACCGCGCATTCGTCACCGTCATCATCATCGATTCACGTCGTCGTCGCCGATCAGTTGCCGGCGTCGGCGCTCGACCGCCTCCGCCGATCGGGCTGGTCCGTCGTCGTCACGGCGGGACAGGACGAAGCCGCACGCAACGCCGCGCTCGAAACGGCGGATGCGCTCGTCGTCCGATCGGCCACGAAAGTCACCGGCGCGCTCATCGCCCGCGCGCCGCGATTGCGCGTCGTGGCCCGCGCCGGAACGGGCGTGGACACGATCGACGTCGAGGCCGCGACCGCGCGAGGCATCCTGGTCATCAACGCGCCCGGCGCCAACAGCGTCAGCGTCGCGGAGCTGACGCTGGCGCTGGCGCTCGCGCTCGTGCGGCACGTGCCGGCCGCCGACGCGTCGATGAAGACCGGGCGTTGGGAGAAGTCGAAGTTCACCGGCGACGAGCTCTCGGGCCGCACGCTCGGCCTGATTGGCTTTGGCCGCATCGGCCGCGAGGTGGCGCTGCGCGCCCGCGCGTTCGACATGACGGTGATCACGGCCGACCCGTTTCTTTCGCCTGAAGCGGCAGAATCCGGCGGCGCGTCGCTGGTCACGCTCGACGACCTGCTCGCGCGCGCCGACCTGATCTCGCTGCACGCGCCCTCGACGCCGGAAACGCGCCAGATCATCAATCGCGACACGCTCGCGCGTACGAAGAAAGGCGCCCGGCTCATCAACACCGCGCGCGGCGAGCTCATCGACACGGCCGCGCTCGTCGAGGCGCTCGCCTCGGGGCAGCTGGCCGGCGCCGCGATTGACGTCTTCGACGTCGAGCCCACCGCCGACCACACGCTGCAGTCACTGCCGCAGGTCATCGCCACGCCGCACATCGCGGCCTCGACGCGCGAGGGGCAGGAACGCGTCGGCATCGATACCGTGGACGCGTTGTGCGAGTTCCTGGAGCGCGGCATCGTGCGGAACGCCGTGAACGCGCCGGCGCTCCCGCCGGCCGTGGCGGCGCGCATCGCGCCGCTGCTGCCCGTGGCGCATCGATTCGGCCAGGTCGCCGCCGCGCTGCTGCCCGGTCCGCTGTCCGGCGTCGGCATCCGCGCCTACGGTGAGCTCGCCGCGCTGCCGCCGCGCCCGCTGGCGGATGCCATCCTCACCGGACTCTTCACGTCGATGCTCGCCGAGGGCGTGTCACCGGTGAATGTCCGAACCATCGCCGGCGAGCGCGGCGTCGAGATCGTCGAATCTCAAAGCTCGCGCGCGCACTCGCACGTGGACGTCGTCTCTCTCAAGCTCTGGTCGGGTACGACCGCCCGCTGGCTGGAGGCCGCCTTCGCGCCCGGTCGCGAAGGCCGGCTGGTCCGCATCGACGACGTGCGCCTCGACGCCCCGCTCTCGGGCACGCTGCTCGTGATCTGGAACGCTGACGAACCCGGGGTCATCGGACGCGTCGGCACGATCGCCGGCGAGTGCGGCCTGAACATCGCCTCGTTCAGCCTCGGCCGTCACGAAGGCGGCGCCGTCGGCGTCGTCAACCTCGATCTGGAGCCGAAAGACGAGGCGCGGCTGGCGGATGCGGTCGCGCAGATCCGGGAGCTTCCCGCCGTCAAGGACGTGAGACGGGTGTAAGACGCCGCACAAGACGCATGAGTAGGGCGGACGAAGTTCGTCCGCCCTACTCATACGTCTTGTGCAACTGCACCGGCGCGCCCTTGCGCCGGACCCGGATGTTGATCATCTCCACGAACACCGAGAAGCCCATCGCGAAGTAGATGTAGCCCTTCGAGATGTGCTGGCCGAAGCCGTCGGCGACGAGTGACAGGCCGATCAGCAGCAGGAACGACAGCGCCAGAATCTTGATCGTCGGGTGCTGCTCGACGAAGTCGCTGATCGGCTCGGCCGCCACGAGCATCACGAGCACCGCCAGATGACCACCGCCGCCACCATGACGCGCAGGTCGTTCGCCATCCCGACGGCGGTGATCACCGAGTCGAGCGAGAAGACGATGTCGAGCAGCATGACCTGGACGATCACGGACTGAAACGACGCGGCGACGCGCGTCTTCGTGCTTCGCCCGGGCCCCTCGAGCTTGTCGTGGATCTCGTAGGTGGCCTTCGCCAGCAGGAACAGGCCGCCGAAAATCAGGATCAGATCGCGGCCCGAGATCCGCTGACTCGAGCATCGTGAAGAGCGGCGTCGTCAGCCGCGCCATCCACGCTGATCGAGAACAGCAGCGCGAGCCGCATGAGCATCGCCGTCATCAGGCCGACGCGACGCGCGCGCTTCTGCTGATCCTTCGGCAGCTTGCGCGGAGAGGATGGAAATGAAGATGACGTTGTCGACGCCGAGAACGATTTCGAGAAATGTCAGAGTGACGAGCGCGACGACGAGTTCAGTCATGGTCAGGTCAGTTCGTCTTGCGCCAGAAGCGCACCTGGAGCTCGGCAAAGCCGGACGCTTCGAAGTACTCGACTTTGAGCTGATGCTTGCCGGCCGTCATGGGCACGCGGTCGAGCGTCGGATTCGTGCACCGACCAGCGATCGACGACGAGCTTGTCGTCGAGCCACACGCGCACGCCGTCGTCGCTGATCACCGTCATCTCGAAGGCGCCTGCGGGCAGGATCACGATGCCGTCGGCCCGGAGCACGACGCCGTCGTTCGGCAGGCCCGTGCCGATCGGCCCCGAGGTGAGAAAGTCGAGGCGCGGCGCCGCTTCCGAGCGAATCGGCGACGCCTTGAAGGCGGCCGAAAACACGATCCTGCGCCGCCGCGGTGGTGGTCGGAGCCTCGACCTTCCAGAACATCACCGTCCAGTCCACGGCGGGCTCGAACAGCGTGTAGGAGACCGGCACGCGCGCGCCGGCGGCGTGGCCCTGACCGCGCGGTGTCAGCACCGCCGCGCCGACGTACTCGAGCGTGACGTCCAGGTCGATGCCGCGTGGCGGCAGCGTGACCGTGAGGTCGCCGGGGACGACGCCCTCACGCGCGGTCGTCGTGCCTCCGCGAATCGATTTCAGCGTCCACTTGCCGGGAGGGCCCAGCACGCGCAGCTTCAGGGGCCGGTCGTCCGGCTTGCCGGCCGGCCAGAGCTTGGGGGACCGGTAGTCGTACGGGCCCCACTCGTCCACGATGATGGTGGATCGGCCGCGCAGCGCGGCGTCGGGCAGCCGCGCCTCGACGGCACCCTGCAAGCGGGGCGGTCCGGCGAGCTCGGGCGCAACCGGCGGCGGGCCTGGCGGCTCGAACTCCAGCGCGCCGACGTCAGACCCGATCTGTAACGCGTTGCCGACGCTCGCAAACGCGTTCCCTTTCACGCGCACGCCGGTCGTCCGCAGGATGTTGAGCGCCGTCTTCGTGCCCTCGAAGCGATTGGCCTCGATGACGTACTCGCGGCTGCGCGTGTCCCGCTGGCGCGGATAGCCCCAGCTCGGATCCTGCGCCGCATTCGCCCAGACGCGGATCGCCGTCTCGTCGCCCTTGAAGATGTTCCCGCGAATCTGGATGTTCTGTCCGTGCTCAATGGCGATGGCTTCGGTGTTGCCGGCGAACGTGTTGCCGGTGAACACGCGTGTCGTAGCTGTAGCCGGCCCAGACGCCGTGCCAGCTGTCGTCGACGCGATTGCCCACGAAGGTGTTGCGGCTGAACGTCGCCTCGATGCCGTTCGCCACCGCATGGCTGAAATCATTCTGCGTGAAGCGATTGTCGTTCGACCCGCCCTGTCCGCTGTTCAGGGTGGACTGCCCCGCCCAGAGGAAGAGCCCGTCGCCCCCGTGGGTCACCGAGTTGTAGGCGACCGTGTTGCGGCTCGACTGCTCGTACATGAGCAGGCCGGCCGAATCCTGACCGCGGTTGTAGTGCCCGTGGCTGTAACCCCGCACGTTCCAGTCGAGCTTGTTGTGCTGGATGAGGCTGTCGCTCGTGCGATACAGCCCGAGCCCGACGCCCGACATCCACGAGAACGTGTTGTTCCAGATGCGCAGCTTCGACGAGCGCGACACCATCAGGCCGTTCTGGCCCTGCACGGCGCGGTTGTTGTCGATCTCGGCGCCGTCGCACTCGGTCAGATAGATCGCCGCGCCATAGCGGAGCCACTGGTCCTGTCGTTGTCGTGATACGACAGCCAGTCGGCGAGGCTTTCCCGCTCGAGGCCGCTCCAGAGCCGCGCCTTCCAGTTGTAGCTGAGCGTCGTTGCCGGTCAGGCGCAGCGCGGCCGATTGCCTGGCGAGGATCCCGACCCTGTAGCCGCGAATCGTCGCGTTCCGGATCGTCACGCCGCGGCCGCCGTCCACGAAGACGCCCGTCCCGTCGTAGCTGTCGGGATCGGCGAGCGGATCGCCGCCCTCGAGCGTCACGCCGCGGAAATCGACCGAGATGTTCTGCCCGCGAACCGTGATCGCCGCGCCGTCCTTCGGCGACGCGAAGCGATAGATGCCCGGACGCAACCGCACCGACTCGCTGATGACCATGCCGGCGGTCGGGACGACTTCCGGCAGGAGCTGCCGCGCGTCCAGCGCCGGCCCGGCGAGCGCCACCGCAATGACGAGCGCGGGCAACGGAATGAGAAACCTTCGTGTCTCACACCCCATACAGCTCAGGTTTCCACTCCAGTCCCAGCTCGCTCGGCGGCGCCATGTAGCCGATGAGCGCCGACGCGGCGACGACCGCGGGGCTGGCGAGGTAGCCCTTCGCCGCCGATGCCCATGCGATTCTGCCAGTTGCGATTGAACGACGTGATCGCGCGCTGCCCGGCCGCGAGCGCGTCCTCGCCCTGCCCGAAGCACGGGCCGCACCACGACTGCCGAATCACCGCGCCGGCGGCCCGCAGCACGTCGGCGATCGACTCGCCGCCCAGCCGCTGATCCGGCCGCTCGATCAGCCGGCCGACGCCGCCCGATCCGGGAAAGACCTTGAACTCGCGCGCCGCGCGGCGTCAATCCCTGCGACCGCGCGGCTCGCACGACGAGCGCGGCCTGCAGCAGGTCGTCGTAGCTGCCGTTGGTGCACGACCCGATCAGCGCCTTGTCGAACGTGATGCGCTCGCGCGCGACCTCCTCGGCCGGAAACGCGTTGCCCGGGCTGAACGGCTTCGCGATCATCGGCGCCACGTACGACAGGTCGAACGTCTCGTCGATCTCGTAGACGGCGTTCGGGTCCCGGACTGAACCATCGGATACGGCAGGTCCGTGAGGCCTTTCGTGCGATACCAGTCGACGGTCAGCTCGTCGGGCGCGAAGATGCCGTTCAGCGCCTCGGCCTCCGCCATCATGTTGGCGATCGTGTTGCGCGAGACCATCGGCAACTGCCGGCCGGCGTCGACGAACTCGACCGACATCCCCTGCGATTGCGTCGGCCCCCAGCGCCGCAGCAGCTCGAGCACGATGTCCTTGCCGCCGACCCACGGCGTTGAGCTGTCCGACGAACACCACGCGCCGCTGCTTCGCGAGCGTGAAATAGATGTATCCCGTCGACCACCCGAACCCGAGCGTCGTCGATCCCACGCCGATGCCGACGGCGCCGTACGCGCCGTACGCGCGGCTGTGCGAGTCGGCGCCGGGGATGAACTGGCCCGGCAGCACGAGGCCCTGCTCCGGGAAATAGAAGTGGAAGATGCCGTCGCCCGGCGTCGCGTAGTACGGCTTCTCGAGGCCGTGCAGGCGCGCGAACGCCCGGCCGATCGACGTCTGCTTCTCGTCCTCGTCCTTTCCGGTGAAGACGAAGTGATCGTTGGCGATCGCCGCCTGGCGCGGGAAGAGCGTCGCGCCGCCCGTGATCTGATTGAACGTGTGAATCGCAAACGGCGCCGTGCCGTCCGAGGCGGGCAGCAGGTCGGCGTACACGCGAAGCGTCGCGCCCGGACGCAGGTCGGCGCGTGACAGCTGCCGGTCCACCCGATGCGCCCAGATGATCTGCTCGGTCGAGGTCATGTCGCGCGCGAGTCGCCTCGTCCGGAAACTCGACGACAGGCGCGGTCGTGACGCGACGCCCGAAGCTCACGACGGCCGACGGCGAAGATGCCGCCGCTCCGGCGAATCTCCTCTTCCTTGGGCGAGAGCGGCACGGGCTGATACGTCCGGCCCTGCGTCACGTTGGCAATGGCGCGCGTGTCCGGATCGAACGTGAACTCGTCGACGTCGCGGGCGTCGGCCACGGCGTCCGGGCACTGCACGACGTGCAGCCCGAGATTGAAGGCGTTGCGCCGGAAGATGTCGCCCATGTTCTGGCCGCAGATGATGACCAGCTCGAGGCCGGCTTCTTCGGCGACGGCCTTCAAGCCGGCCGGACTCATCTCGCGCGACGACCCAATGGCAAACCGATCCCCGGCGATGACGAACGTCTCGCCACGATGCACGCGCGCGCGAAAATCCGGCATGAGGTAGCGGAACGAGCCGGTCTTCCAGCGCTCGTCGAGCGTCTCCAGGCTCTCCGACACGCAATCGGCAGCCGGCGTGATTTGGTCGGTGTCGATCGCATCGAGCTTCCTGGTGCCTGGCGGCGCCTTCGGGTCCCAGAAGATCAGCGCACGGCCGCGAACCAGCCGGCCGCGGTGCGCAGCCACCGCCTCGACCCGTGACTCGGGCTCAGGGAGGCGATCGACGTCAACGCCCGGCTTGAGTCGTGCCGGATGAATCCGATGCATGGCGACGTCTATGGTACTTCGTTGCTGGTCTTCTCATACCCGGCACACGACCGCACCGGGAGCCGCGGGTAGCGCGGGAATCGCGGGTCCGTCTTCGAGAGATCGCACAGCACGAACTCGCTGCCCCGATCGCTCCGGACGATCGACGCGTGCTGGCAGGAGGCGCACAGGCCACGCGTCGTCGGCTTGCCGAGGCTCAGGACGATCGTTCATGATGTGGCGCGATGTTCATCTCCGAAGCCACGACACGTGGCGTCCGCGTGTCCGTGGTGTCCGAGTACGCGCCCGATCGATCGCGTCCGTCGGACAATCAATGGTTCTTTCTCTACACCATCACCATCAGCAACGGCGGCGACGAGACCGTCCAGCTCGTCTCGCGTCACTGGATTATCACCGACAGCAACGGCCACGTCGAAGAAGTCCAGGGCCCCGGGCGTCGTCGGCCAGCAACCAGTCATCGAGCCCGGCGAGGAGTTCACCTACACGTCCGGCTGCTCGCTCGCCACCTCGTTCGGGACCATGGAAGGCACCTATCAGATGATCACCAGCCGCGGGGAGCAGTTCGACGTCGAGATCGCGCCGTTCACGCTGAGCGAGCCGTACACGGTGCACTAGGGGGTCAGAGCTGTTTTCCACAGGTTTGAGCTTCCGGGTGCCGGAGCTTGCTCTGGCACCACCGCGCCCAAACCTGTGGAAAACAGCTCTGACCCCCTAGAACGCACAATCGATCGCGATCGCGTCTTTCAGCCGCACGAGGTACTCCCGCCTGGGGATCTCGATGGCGCCGAACTGCTCGAGATGCGGCGTGACCCACTGCATGTCGAGCAGCGCGAAACCCGCGGCGCGTGAGCCGATCGACGAGCGCGACGAGCGCGACCTTCGAGGCGTCGGTACGCGATGGAACATCGACTCGCCGAAGAACGCGCCGCCCAGGTGGACGCCGTAGAGCCCGCCGACGAGATGGCTGCCCTGCCAGACTTCCACGGAGTGCGCGAGCCCGAGCCGGTGCAGCGCGACGTAGCACTCCACGATCTCGTCGCTGATCCACGTGCCGTCGTCGCGGACGCTCGGCGCACGCGCGCATCACGGCCTCGAACGCAGCGATCGACGACGATCTCGAAGCGGCGCGGACGAACGACGACGCGCAAGTCGGGCCGGAACGTGGAACGCGTCGAGCGGAAGAATGCCGCGCGGATCAGGCGAGAACCAGCCGATCTCGCCGTCCTCGACGGCCATCGGAAAGATCCCCTCGCGGTACGCGCGGACGACCAGCGCCGGATCGAGCGGGGGCACGGCCTTCACAAGGCAGAAGGCTTCACAAGGCGGAAGGCAGAAGGCACAAGGCAGAAATGAGGAGGGAACTCACGCTGGCCATCGGTTTTTCGCTGCTAGCAAGAATGGAGTGCCGTGCGTCAGCTCGTTCCTCACTTCTGCCTTCTGCCTCTGCCGTGCCTTCTGCCTTCGCAGCCTCTGCCTCAGTACTCCGGCGGCGGCGTGATGAACGGCTGCGGCGTCGGGCCCGGATCCGGGCGGCCGCTGCCGGCGAGGCGGCTGATCGCGCGCACGGTCATGTCGTGGTCGCACAGGATCTGACACGACAGCCGGACGCCGGTGTGCCCTTTCGCCGCGAGCGCGGCCCGTTCGGCGACGGTGCTCAGTTCGGGCTCGCCCTCGATGAACTCGACGCGGCACGTCGTGCACCGCGCGTTGCCGCCGCAGGCGTGCAGCTGATCGATCTGCGCATCCTGCTCGAGCGCCAGCACGAGCCGCTTGTCGTGCGGCACGTCGAACGTCCCGACACCTTCCACGGTCAGTTTCGGCATATGGCTACGTGCAGAGCGTCATACTGTCGCCGGATGGTCGGAATCAGGTACTCCCGGAACGCGCCCGTCGAAGTCGTACTTCGGCGCGAATCCCCAGTCGCGGCGCGCGGCCGAGTCGTCGACGTCCTCCGGCCAGGAGTCGACGATGCCCTGGCGCTTCTCGATCCACGCTTGTAGGTGATGTCCGCCGTCGGGAAACGCGCGCAGGACTTCCGCGCGCACCTCGTCGGCCGTCGGCGCGAAGCGCCCGAGGTTGTAGGCGGTCTGCGTCAGATGCGATCGCGCGGCGCCGCCGCCAGCGCGAGCAGCGCGTCCACGCCGTCGGGCATCGCCATGAACGGAATCCGCGTGTCCGGCCGGACGAAGCAGCGCGTACGGCTCGCCCTGCGCGGCCGCGTGAATCATCTCGGGCGCGTAGTCCGACGTGCCGCCCGACGGCACGGTCACGCGCCGAGATCAGTCCGGGAAACCGCACCGCGCGGAAGTCGACGCGCCCGGCCTGCGACTCGGCGGCGAGCTGCTTGTAGTGGCGCGCGTAGTAGCTGCCCAGCTGCTCGCAGTACAGCTTGTTGCAGCCGTACATCGTCGTCGGGTGCGTCCACTCGTCCTCGCGCACGCGCCCGGCCTGCCGCTTCGCCTCGAGCGCCGGCAGGCCGTACGCGGCAATCGACGACGGATAGAGGAACATGACGGGCCGGCCGTGCGACTCGGCTTCGCTGCTGCGCGAACTCGAGCAGGTTCAGCGTGCCCTCCGACGTTCACCTCGTGCGCGGTCACCGGCGAGAACTCGGAGCGCGTCGAGAGCAGCGCCGCCAGATGAAAGACGCAGATCGACTTCGAACTCCGACGAGGATCCGCTCGAGCGCGCCGCGATCGAGGATCGACCCGATGATCTCGCGCTGCACCTTCTTCGCGAGCACCGGCTCGAGCGGCGCGACGTCGAGCGTGACGATCCCGCGCGTGCCGTCGGCCGACAGCCGCTCGATCAGGCCGTGGCCGATTTCGCCGGACGCGCCGGTGATGAGGACGACAGGTTTGCGCATGCAGGCCAGTTCGGCGGTCACACCATGTAGGCGTGGAGTGACCGAGACGAGGATGGAGAGAACGGACAGCGCGAGGCAGACGACGGCGCCGAGCATGTGGTTGATGCGCTCCGGCTTCAGCGGATCGAGCACGCGGCCCGCCAGATAGCCGCCGACGAACCCGCCGGCGTGCGCGTAGTTGTCGATGCCGGGCATGACGCAGCCCGAAGACGAACATCCGGTGAGCGCCCAGCTCAGCGCCTGCCCGTCGGACCAGGCTCGATCCCGATCGGCGGCCGTAGTACACGAGCGCGCCGAGCAGGCCGAAGATCGACGCGGAGGCGCCGACCGTGAACTGGCCGCCGCGCAGATCGGGGAACGGCATGAACCCGAGAAAGGCCCCGGCGAGCGAGCTCGCGACGAAGCCGGCGACGCCGCCAACGGTGTAGATGATGACCATGCGGCCGGGACCGTACAGCTCGCCGACGGCCGGCGCGAGCTGCCGAATCCACATCAGATTGAAGAGGATGTGCAGCAGACTCGCCGTGCAGCCAGCCGGCGCTCAGCACCGTCCACCAGCGGTGATACCCGAAGACCGGCACGGCGCCGCTCGCGCCGAACACGAGGAGGCTGAAGTCGCTCGGCGAGAGCAAGTTGAACAGACCGCCGCTCATGCCGAGGCGCCGCCCGACAGACGAGCGTCAGCACGTACAGCACGATGCAGGTGCCGGTGACGAACGGCACGAACCCGAGGTCGTGGCCGAGGCTGCGAAGCGCCGGCGCGAAGCCCCACAAGCCCGGGATTGCGACGGCCGCAGTGATAGCACTTGTCGTCGTTGACGCCGACGAGGTAGCCGCACGACACACAGACGACCGAGCCGGTCGTCTGGCGCTTGAACATCCTGGGAGAATATCTCAGATGCGCATCCTCGTGACCGGCGGGACCGGATATCTGGGTCAGGCGATCGTGCGGGCGTCGGTCGCACGCGGACATGAACCCGTGGTGTTCGCGCGACGCGCGTCCGCCGCGCGCCTGCCGGGCCGCGCGATCGACGGCGATGTGCGCGATCGGACAGCGCTCATCGACGCGGCGCGCGGATGCGACGTGATCTGCCACACGGCGGCGCTCGTGACCATCTGGCGTCGCGACGCGCGCGAGTTCGACGAGGTCAACGTCGGCGGACTCGAGAACGCGATCGAAGCGGCTCGTGCGGCAGGCGCCCGCAAGCTCGTCTACACGTCGTCGTTTCTCGCACGACCGCCGGCGGGACGCGAGACGCCGATTCGCGCGAACGACTACCAGCGGACCAAAGTCCTCGCCGCATCGGTCGCGCGACGCGCGCGCGATGCGGGCGCGCCGATCGTCGTCCTCTATCCGGGCGTGCTGTTCGGGCCGGGCCTGCTGTCGGAAGGCAATCTGGTCGGACGGATGCTCGCCGATCAGGCCGCGAGCCGGCTGCTTGCGCTGATCGGGCCGGAGCGCCTGTGGTCGTTCGCCTGGGCGGAGAGCGTGGCCGACGCACACGTCATCGCGGCCGAGCGCGCGGCGCCGGGATCGTCCTACGAGCTGGGCGGCGAGAACCTCCCGCAAGTTCGCGCCTTCGAGATCGTCCGGGAGCACACCGGGCGGCCCGTGCCGCGACGGCTGCCCTACTGGCTGGCATCCACGGTGGGCGCCGTCGAGGAGGCGCGCGCGCGCCTCACGGGCCGCATGCCCCTCGTCACGCGCGGCGCCGTCGAGATCTTCCGCCATGACTGGCCGCTCGACTCCTCCGCCGCCGTGCGCGATCTCAACTTTCAGATCGTTCCGCTCGTCCAAGGGGTGCTGACGCTTCTACGTAAGTCCTCGTAGACTGCGAATGAGCTGCGGACTAACCGTGTCGACCCCCTCCCGTCTAAGTAAACAGATGCAGCTGGACGACGCGGCTGCCGTCGCGAAAGCGAAGGGCGGCGATCACGAGGCCTTTCGCCTGTTGGTCGAACGGCACAGCCGCAGCGTCTACCGCCTGGCGCACCGCATGACGGGCCGCCCGGAGGACGCCGAAGATGTCGTCCAGGAGACGTTCGTGAGGGCGTACCGGCAGCTGGCGCGCTTCGAGGCGCGATCGAATTTCGCGACGTGGCTCTATCGGATTGGATTCAACTGCGCGATCGACTACATGCGAGCCAGGCCACATCGTGAAGCCGCCGAGACCGACGAGACGCTCGAGCGGCTGTCCTCAGGCAGCACCGGACCGTCGATGGACGATCAGGTGTTCGCCGGCGAGATTGGAGAGCGCGTGCAGAAGGCGCTCGGCGCGCTCAGCCCGCAGGAGCGGGCGGCATTTCTGATGCGGCACTACCACGGGTATTCGATCGAGGAAATCTGCCAGGCGCTCGACTTGAAGTCGAACGCGGCGAAGCACTCGATCTTCCGCGCGGTGAAGAAAATGCGGGTCGCGCTTCGGCCCCTCATCGATGCCCGGGTTGAGACATGAGTGAACGTATGACGAGGCACCCGACTGACGACGATCTGGTTCTCCGCTTCTACGGCGAGCACGACGCGGCCGAGACGGCGCGCATCGACGGACACCTCCGCGCGTGCGCCGCGTGTCAGAACGCGTGGACGGAGCTCACCGAGACGTTGAAGCTCGTCGACACGGTGGACGTGCCGGAGCCGCCGGCGGGATTCGAGCGCGTGATGTGGGCGAAGGTCGAGCAGGCGCTGCCGGCGCCCGCCCGGTCGTTCTGGACGTGGCGGCGTCTCGTGCCGCTGACCTCGCTCGCGGCGATCGTCATTGCGGTGGTGGCCATCACCAGCAGAACGCGTGACGCGGCGCCTGAGACGACCGTCGCCTCGGTCCCGGTCGCAGGCAAGGCCGCAGCCGAGAAGCCCACCGATGCCGGGCGGGTGCGCGAGCGCGTGCTGCTCACGGCGCTGGATGGACATTTCGAGCAGACCGAGCTGCTGCTGGTCGAGTTGCTCAACGCGCCCGACAGCAACGGGCTCGACCTGGATTATGAGCGGCTGGTCGCCGGCGATCTGGTGGCCTCCGGCCGGCTGTATCGCATGAGCGCGACGCAGATCGGCAAGGAGCGGCTGGCCGCCGTGCTCGAACAGCTCGAACCCGTGCTGGTCGAAGTGGCCCGGAGCCCGGACCAGTCCAAGCGCAAAGATCTTCAGTTCCTTCGCTCGCAGATCAATGAGGAAGGCCTCCTCTTCAAAGTACGGGCCGTGACCAATCAGATTCGCGAGCGTCAGCAGGAAATCATCACGACACACGAGGGCGGTTTATGAGACGACTGGTACTGTTCGTAGCGATGTGTGGATTGCCTCTTTCTGTCGCGGCACAGACGCCGCCACCTCCCCCGCCACCGCCGCTGCCGGCGCCCGCTGCTCCTGCGCCGCCGACACCAATGGTGGCACCGCTGCCGCCGCTGCCGCCGATGCCGCGCCCGGTGATCGCGCCGGTCTACATCGACGAGTACGCGATGCAGGAAGCGATTCGCGCCGCGCGCGAAGTCGTCCGCATCGACGCCGACGCCATGCGGCACGTGGCCGAGGAGGCGAAGCAGGCCGCGCTCGCCATCGCGCATGAGGCGAAGGAGTTCAGGTTTCACTTCGACGAGTGGCAGGAGAAGCCGTACGCGATCTCCTTCCAGGAAGGCGACAGCAACTACAGCAGCGGCCTCAGCCACCTGAACCAGCGTCAGTACGATCAGGCGATCGCGCGGTTCGACCGCGCCATTGCCCAGAAGAGCCCGCGCACCGATGCGGCGCTGTATCACAAGGCCTTCGCGCAGTTCCGGCTCGGCCAGACGACCGAGGCGGTGGCGACGATCGCCCAGCTCCGGCGCGATTTCCCGCAGAGCCGGTACCTCAACGACTCGAAGGTGCTCGAGGCCGATGCGCGCCGGTTGAAGCCGGAGCAGATCGCGGCCGATGACGATGAGATCAAGCTGCTTGCCATCAACGCCATGCAGCATTCCGATCCGGAGCGCGCGATTCCGCTGCTCGAGGAGCAGCTCAGCAAGAACAACGCTCTGAGAGTCAAGAAGCAGGCGATCTTCGTGCTGGCGCAGATCAGCAACCCGAAGGCGCGCGCGATTCTGCTCAACTACGCCAAGGGCGCCGGCAACCCCGACCTGCAGCTCGAAGCCATCCGGTACCTGGTCGTCAACCGCGACAAACAGACGACGAGCGCGACGAGCGCCGAGTTGCAGCAGATCTACTCGAGCACGCAGGACACGGCCGTCAAGCTCGCCATCATCAGCGCGTACCGCAATTCCAACAACACGCCCGCGCTCGTGACCATCGCGGGGCAGGCCGGCACGCCGGTGGCGATTCGCCAGTCGGCCGTCAGCGGCATCGCGAGCATCGGGACCCCGCAGGATCTCTGGGCGCTCTACCAGAAGGAAGAGAACCGGGACCTGCGGCTGCAGATGGTGAGCGCCTTCGGATCCATGCAGGCGCTCGAGCAGTTGAATCAGATCCTGAAGACCGAGAAGGACCCGGAGATCCGCCGGCGCGCCGTGCGGAGCCTCGGCGGCCTGCGTACCGAACAGACCGGCAAGATGCTCGTCGACATCTATGGCAACGAGCCCGATGTGGACACGCGGAAGGCCGTGATCTCGGCGCTCGCGAGCCAGAACAACGCCGAAGCGCTCGTCGCCATCGCCAGGAAGGAAACGAACCCGACGCTCAGGACGGATATCGTCAGGCGCCTCAGTGAGCTCGCGCAGCGCTCGAAGGTCGCGATGGACTATCTGATGGAGCTCATCAAGGGCGGAAACTAGTCAGGCACTGGGCACTAGGCACTGGGCATCAGGGAGCGGCGATGACGAAATCAGTACCTGTCATGTTGGCGGCGTTGGTGCTCGGGCCCGTCCTGCCGCTTCGGCTGCCGCAGGCGCCGCCGCCGCAGATTCAGAACGGCCGGGTCGAGACGCGTCAGGCGTCCTCGCCCGACCGGGAGATCGCGTCGCTTGGCGTCCCCGATCCGGCGTGGGCGTACTGGCGCGTGCCCATGATCGACGGGGAGCGCGGGCCGTGCAGCACCTACTACTACGGCGACCGCGAGCCGATGATTCGCGGTGAGCTGCTGGACAGCGGGATCAGCGGCACGGTCGTCTCCAGCAATCGACCGCAGATCACGCCGCCAACCGGTCCCATCCCGCTCGAAGGCGGGACCGGACTGCTCGTGATGGTACGGGTCGTGGACGGCCGCGTGGAACGGATGCGGTCGCTCAGTGACGATTGTCCGATCGACGCAAACGGCCGGACCGTCTACGCGCTGAACGGCATCTCGATCGCTGAAAGCCTGCGGTTCCTCGACACCTTCACGCGGATGGACAGCGACCGGTTGTCACTGGGCGCGCGGCGGAGCCTGGCCCAGAGCGCGCTCGGCGCGATTCGCCGGCATCGCGATCCGGCCGCCGACACGATCCTCGATCGCATCGCCACGAGCGATTCCGATCCCGACCTGCGCAGATCGGCCGCGAACGCCCTCGCCGTTTCGCGCGGGGCCCGCGGGTTCGCGACGGTGAAGCGCCTCGTGGACACTGAAAAGAATCCCGACATGCGCCGCAGTTTCGTCGCCGAGCTCGGTCAGACGCGCGAGCCCGGCACCGTCGACGCGCTGCGCGCGCTCCTGCGCGATCCCGACGCGCGCGTCCGCTCGCAAGCCGTCTTCTACTTCGCCCAACGCGGCGGCACCGCAGTGGTGCCGGAAGTGCGCAAGGTCATGGAGACGGAGACCGACCCGAGCGTCAAACAGCAGGCCGTGCGCGGCCTCGCCCGCCTGCCGGCCGACGACGCGATCCCGCTGCTCATCCAGTTGGCGAAGACGACGCCCGATGCGGTCGTCCGCAAAGAGTCGGTGACGGTGCTCGGCCAGTCGCGCGACGGCCGCGCGCTCGCGTATCTGGAAGAGATCATCAAAAGATAGGCACCGTACTAGGCACCAGGCACTGGGCACTAGAAACCACCTATTTCCGCACTGGCGAGAGATTCGCCGGATCGAAGTCCTTCTGAATCGCGCGCATCGCGGCGAGCACCTGCTCTTTGTCGGCCATCCAGATTTCGCCCGACTCGAAGCGCACGCGATCGACGTAGACAACCGCAGTGAGGAACGCGATGGCCTCGTCGGTCGGCGTCAGCCACGCCCACCGTTTGCGCGCTTTGGGTCCGACTTCCTCCGTCGTGAGGCCGGCCGTCCGCGCGAGGAACTCGTTCCACACGTCGAACGACATCAGGCCGAATTGAATCGCGACGATCTTCTGGGTGGACCGGCTGCGGAACTCGATCTCGTGGCGCACGCCCTCAGCCGAGTTGTTCGTGCGCTTCTGGTACTCGCTCGCGGACGCCGTGATCTGGACGGGCGCGTCGGGCTGTTCGACGACCCGGCTGGCGGACCGCAACTGCGCCGCCGGGACGCCGGTGACGGCGAGCAGGAGCATCGTGGAGGCGGTGATCGTCAGGCCCTGGGAAGTCAGGTCCTGTATTGCAACATCGAAACGGTCGTGTTGCAACACAGGACCTGACGCTGAAGTCAGCGCTACGCAGGCTTCGTCGATCCGCGGCTGAAGAATTTCCTGGCGACCAGCACCAGCCCAATCAGGCCGGCAATGATCGCCTTCTTGAACGCAAGAATGCCGGCGATGAGGACCTTGAAGAATCCGGCCTTGGCGGCGCCCGCGCCGAGAATCAGACCCGCGATGCCGTAGGCCGCGGCCTTGTCTGCGCCGGGCACGTAATCCGCGTACCGGTGTCCCTCGTTGAACTCGACGGCGTCGAGGACGCCACGCGTCTGCTGGCGGATCGTGTCGAGCTGGCTCATCGACGCGACCGCGTTGAGCACCAGCACGCCGCGGCGGCCCAGGATGCGGATGTTGTAGTTCAGCGTGTTCTCCGGCTCGCCGGCGAACTTCAGCTCCTTCGCCCAGTACAGCTTGTGTGCCGCGGCGTCGTAGGACGGACGCTCCGCCCAGCCCACGAGCGTGACCGCCTCGAATCCCTGCTTCCGGCGCTCTTCGTTCGCGGCTTCGGAGCCTTCCTGCATTTCGCGGAGCAGCTTCGTGTAATTGATCGACGCGGCGTCATCGTCTTTGACGTAGCCGTCCTCGTCGAACGTGATGACGATGGCCCAGCCCTCGCGCGCGAGCGGGCTGATGCCGGCCGGCACGAGCATGCCCAGGGCGCCTTCCGCCGTGGCCGGAGGATTGCCCCAGCCCTCGGTGAGCAGCCGGCGTGCGCCTTCCGGTCCGAGGAATCGGAACGACTCCGGCAGACGCAGCGTCGCGAGCCCGCCCGGGAGCGTGATCGTCCCTGTCTCGTAGCCCAGCTTCGCTTCGAATTCCTCAGGAGTCGTGCTCAGGCCTCGCGGTCCCTGCGCCGCCACGCTCACGCCGAGAGCCCAGAGCATCACCGTGCCCGCGCCGAGTACTCGCCTCGCCATCGTGCCTCCAGAAAGCAGGGAGAGATCGCCCACAGGGCGCCGGCCTGCTGCTCCCCGGGTATTCGGCGGGAGAGGCGGGAACTTGAGCCAGCCCAAGCGAACAATGCCTACAGAAGGCTCGAGATCGAGAGCACCGAGAAGTACGAGTAGAACAACGACATCAGCACCAGCATCACGCGCCGCCACATCGGCGGACGAAGCGCGGGCGGCAGCAGGCGCGTGTTCAGGTACAGCACGTGGATCGACGTGATGATGAACACCACGCCGGCGACGTTCGCGCCGATCTGGAGCAGCACGATCGGCTGCGCGAGCCGCAGCGCGATCATTCCCCAGACGACGACGGCAGCGAGCACCGAGTAGTAGACGAGACGGACGTCGCCGCCGCGCCACTCGCGCAGCCGCGCGCTCCCAGTCCAGAGAATGTCGGTCAGCGCGCGCACCATGCCTTCGAGGCTGTCGAGCTGCGTCTTGAAGAGGAGCCACGCGCCGAGCAGCGCGATCACGCCCGCCAGCAGTGCGCCCGCCTGCGCGCCGATGCTCGACGCCAGGGCGGCGGCAATCCCCAGGCCGCGAATGTCCGTGCCCGCGGGAAGGAACGTCACGTACAGCAGCGCCGGCAGAATCATGCCGAGTACGCCGCCGGCAAAGAACACGCCCCATTGATCCGCGCGCACGATGCGCCACCAGCCGCGGAACCGCGCCATGTTCGCCTCGTTCGGCGTGAACATGAATCCGGTGTGCGCGAGATGCACCTTCTTGCCGCCGACGATCGCGGGAATGTAGCCGACGCGCTCGCCCATCCCGTAGCCGCGGTCACGCGCCCAGTTCGAGAGCGTGATGTTCGTGATCCCGCCGCAGCCGGAGTACGCGACGAGCGCGGCGAGGAGGACCCAGTCCATGCCGGCAGGCATGAAATTGAACCCGCCGGTGCGCGTGTCGTAGCCCACGACGCCGGCCGCCGCGGAGAACCAGGTGCCGCCGGGCACGAAGATCAACGCAAGAATCAGGAAGCTGCCGAGGATCCACGCGATGAGCACCCAGTTGAGCAGCTCGAGCGTGCGCTCGATTCGTCGTCCGACCAGCAGAATCAGCACGCAGGCCAGGAAGGCGCCGATGCCGATGACGTACACGACGGACGCATCGGCCGGTGTGGCGAGCCGGCGCGCGAAGAGAAAGAAGATCGCGCCCGCGGCATTCGCCGCCCAGCCGGGCCAGCCGGCCTGGAGGAAGTACAGGATCGAGTAGACCCACGCCCAGAACGTGGACGACGGCCGCGTGCGCATGAACCCGGTGAAGACCGGCTCGCCGGTCGCCAGCGTGTAGCGCATGAGCTCGGTGTTGAAGATCGTCTGCAGGAACACCGACACGAGCGTGACCCAGAGAATCGAGAGGCCGTGGCGGACGAATACCGCCGGACCAAGCAGGAATTCGCCGGACCCGAGCGACACGCCGAGCACGATGACGCCGGGCCCCACGACGCCCAGCCAGGCGAGCCCGCGCGGCGTCGGGGGGGCCGGCAAGTCGGCCGGTTTCCAGGGCGCCAGTCCCGAGCGCGATTCGATCGGCAGATGCATGTTGTGCGGCCTCGCGGAGCTCACTCGGCCTCGCGAAAGAGCGAGGCCACTTGCGGTTTGAGTACCTTCCCCATCGCGTTGCGCGGAAGTCCCGTCAGGCAGCGGACGTCGCGCGGCACTTTATACGGCGCAAGCTGGCTGCTCGCCCAGTGCCGCAGCTCGTCGAGCTTGAGCGTGGCGGCCGGACGAAGCTCGAGCGCTGCGCAGACGCGCTCGCCCCATTCCGCGTCGGGCACGGCCACGACGGCGCAGTCGGCGACCGCAGGGTGGCGGCGCAGGACGTCCTCGATCTCGAGCGCCGAGACTTTGTAGCCGCCCGTCTTGATGATGTCAACGCTGGCCCGGCCGAGCAGGCGATAGCCGCCGTACTCGGAGACCGCGACGTCGCCCGTGCGGAACCACCCGTCGCGAAACGCGTTGCGCGTGGCGTCGGGCTGGCGCCAGTACTCGAGGAACACCGCCGGACCACGCACCTCGAGATGGCCCGGCGTGCCCGGCATCACCGGCCGCCCGAGATCGTCGACAATGCGCACGTGCGCTCCGGGCAGCGGATCGCCCACCGATCCAGGACGGCGCTCGCCGTGGAGTGGATTCGCGAGCGCCATGCCGATCTCCGTCATGCCGTATCGCTCCAGCAGCACCTGTCCGCTGATCTGGCGCCATCGCTCGAGCACCGGAATCGGCAACGCGGCCGATCCCGACATCATCAGCCGGATGTGCCGGCAGCCTTCGGACCGCTCGCGGCGGAGCGGCTTGGGCGCCGCGTCCCACGATTCAATCAGCCGGTGGTAGATGGTCGGCACCGCGGTGAAGACCGTGATCTCGCGCGAAGCCAGCCGCGCCCAGACGGCTTCCGCGTCGAAACGCGTCATCATCTCGCAGGTGGCGCCCGCCCAGAGCGTCGAACCGACCACGTTGATGATGCCGTGCACGTGATGGAGCGGCAGCACGAGCAGCGACCGATCGTCGGGCGTCCACTCCCAGGCGTCGACGAGCGCGGTGATCTGCGCCGTCACGTTCGCGTGCGTCGTCACAACGCCCTTCGGGCGGCCGGTCGTGCCGCTCGTGTACAGCATCATCGCGCGCCGGGCCGGTGCGTCCAGGCCTGCGGCTGACGCTGGAGGCGCGGCGGCGGCGGCGGCCTGGCCGCCGTCAAACAGCTCCGGCGTCGTCATGAGCCGCGCGCCGGCGGCCCGCGCGATTGGCCGCAGCACCTCGAGCGACTCGGGCGACGAGACGACCACCGCCGGCGCCGAATCGGTCACGACGTGCTCGAGCTCCGGCGGCGGATGCGACACGGCGAGGGGCACGGCGACGGCGCCGGTCCGCCAGATGCCGAGCAGCACCGCGACGTACTCGAACCCGGGAGGAACCCAGAATGCGACGCGAGGTTCGGGATCCGTGCTCCCGGCGCCGGCAAGGTCGAGGCGCGCGGCCACCGCGGCCGCAGCGTCAGCCAGTTGTCGATAGGTGGACCGCGCGCCGGCCGCAACGATAGCGACACGGCCGGCGTGCGCCGGCAGTCGCCCGTCGAGCGAAGGGGCGGACGGCGGGATCATCGCTTCGGATCAACGGGCAGCTCGATGGGGGCGCGCCACCACTCGAGGGCCAGCCACGGCGCCGGCCGCCGATAGTCGAACGTCCCGAGAACCACGACCGGCGTGCCCGGGGTGACTATATTGCGCCGGTCCGCGCCGAACGTCCACTGCTCACCCCAGTCGTAGACCCACTGCGCGTCGCGTTCGAGGAGCCGGACGCAGGCGTGGCTCAACGGCAGTCCCGGCAGCTCGAACTGATGAAACGAGACCCCGCGCGAGTTGATGAAGTTGAAGTACCACTTGAGCAGCCACTGATCGTTGTCGGTGCTCGTGCGGCTCTTCGACTTCCAGTTCAGGTTGTAGACGCCGGAAGGCGTCGGCGTCTCCTGCCGGCCGGTGCTCACGGGGCCCCAGCGCACGAGCTGCCCCGAGGCGTACGCCCCGAACACCTGGGACGGCTGGTCCACGACGAGGGCTTTCGGGAACTGCCCCGCCCAGGCCCACTCACGCGGCAGCGGGCTGTACGACAGCTCGTCGTCCAGCCACTCGTCGGGCGCGATGATTTCCTTCAGGCGAAGGAGGTGCTCGAGATCGCGCCGGTTGAGCTTCTCGAGCAGCGCGATCTGCTGCGCGGTGTAGCGAGTCGACAAGGTCTTCGGATCGATCGCCTCGAGATGGTACGCGGCGCCGCTCGCGGGCGGAGCGGGCGGCGCTTGATAGGCGAACGCCCGCAGCCACACCAGGGCGGCCGTTCCGGCACCGACCGCAAAGGCGCGGCGCATACGCTACAAGAGACACCGAAAACGGGTTAATGGACGCCGTGGCCCATCTGCAGCGCGTGCGGATCGGCCCCGAGGCGACGGATGGCCATCTCCCACGCCGCAGCCGCAGGAATCTCGAAGATCAGGTCGAGCTCCACCGGCAGCGTGAGCCACGCGGACTGCGCGAGCTCTTCGTCGAGCTGCCCCGGCCCCCAGCCGGCGTAGCCCGCGAGGACGTGCGTGCGGCGCGGAAGCGGCCGCGACGACAGCACGCGCCGCAGCAGGAGCGGCGATGCCGACAGATACAACCCGGCGCCCACGCCGCGATGCTCGACGTCCTCCGGCGGATGCGCGGTGAGGATCCAGCCGCGCTGCGGCTCGACCGGCCCGCCGATGAGCAACGGAAGATCGTTCGGCGCGACGAGCGTCGGCTCGAGCCGGACCGCTTCAGCCGCCGAGATGTCGGACGGCCGATTGACGACGAGCCCGAATGCGCCCTCCGCCGCGTGCTCGCAGAGGAGCACCACCGACTTCGCGAAGTTCGGATCGACCAGTTGTGGCATCGAGAGAAGCAGGGTCGGTGCAAGGTACGCCATGGAGGGATTTTAGCAAGCAAAGCCTGCCGATCGCGCGATCTTCGGCAATCGAGCGATCAGCGAGTCGGGTCTCGTCGAGCCTCGCCGATCGCCGAAGCTGCGCGCGAAGCGAGCGCTTAGCGAAGGCGGGCCCAACGGATCGCGTCGGCGACGTCTGGATCCATCGCCGACGGGTGCGCCGAGAGCGCGTCGAGCGAGGCGGCCGATTCCGAACGCGGCAACCGCGCCGCCGCGTAGGCGAGCGACCGTCGAATGCGGCGGAGACCGGCGCGGCGCATCGCGCTCGTTTTCAGCACCTTGCGCCATTCATCGTCGGAGAGGCGGCACAGATCGACCAATGGCGGAAACGACAGGCCGTCGCGCGGCCGCCACACGGGATCCTCGCTTGTCGCCGCGCGGCGATTCCAGGGGCAGACGTCCTGGCAGATGTCGCAGCCGTAGACCTGCGGGCCGACGGCAGGGCGAAGCGACGCGTCGATCGAGTGGCGCGCTTCAATCGTGAGGTACGACAGGCAACGCGTGGCATCGACCGCATACGGCTCGACGATGGCGCCGGTCGGACAGGCCTCGAGACAACGCGTGCACGTTCCGCACTGATCGAGGGCCGGAGCGTCGGCGTCGAGATCGACATTGATCAGGACCTCGGCGAGGAACAGCCATGAACCCAGTCCGGGATTGATCACGCAGGTGTTCTTGCCGATCCAGCCCAGGCCGGCCTGCTCGGCGAAGACCCGCTCCTGCACGGGGCCGCTGTCCACGCACGAAAACGCCTCGAACCCTCGTCCGGCCGTCTCCGACATCCAGCGGACGAACGGCCGCAGCTTTCCGCGAACGACCTCGTGGTAGTCCTCGCCCCAGGCGTACCGGGAAATCGCGGCGCGGCCCGGTTCGGCCGCCGTGGTCGAGTATGGCTCGCGAGTGTTGTACACGCAGGCCACGCAGACGATCGACTTCACGGTCGGCAGCACCTTGGCGGGGTCGAGCCGCTCGTCGAGCGAATCTGCGAGATAGGCCATGTCACCGGAGTGGCCACGCCCGATCCACTCGGCCAGCCGCTCGAGCTTCGGGTGCCGCTCCCCGCGCGCGATCCCGCAGAGATCGAACCCCAGCTCGAGCGCTTTCGCCTTGACGAGATCGGAGGACAACATCTTTGACAGGGCCAAGGGCCCAAGGCCAAAGGCCCAAGGCCTCGGCCTACCGAATAATGATCCCCGTCTCCGCGACGGCCTCGCTGCCTTTCGCGTCGAGCGTCACGCGCACACGAAACGCGCCCGGCCCGACGTCTCTCAGTGGCAGCCGCACGCTGATCTTGCCGTTGCTCGCCGGCGGAATCTTCTGATCGTACTTCCTGACGACCCGGTCGTCGCGATCGACGAACGCCACGGAGACCGGGACATCGATCGTCTTGTCGCGGCGCACGACTTCGAAGTAGAGCGCGATGTCGTCGCGCACTTCGAATTCGCGATCGAGGGTCGGCGGAAACGGCAGGTCGGAGACGACGGCCACGGGCTTCGCAGGGCCGGGCATGCCTCGTCCCGGTCCTGCCCCTCGCGCCGGCCCGCGTCCGCGCGCAGGCATGCTCGCAAACGACGGGACGCGGGGCCCGCCGGCGTAGCCGACGATCAGGCCGCTCACGGCCACCGCAGGCTTCGAGAAATCAGGAACGTCGATGGGCAGGTAGACGCTTCCGCCCACGTCCACCTTGGAGCTCGAGGTGGACACGCGGAGTTGGTACCGGCCGGGCGCGAGCGTCAGCGTCTCGCCGATCTGGTAGACGACGGTGTCGGGCGGCGGCAAGGACGGATCGCGCGGGCGCAGCACCATGTTGGCCGCGTAGCCGACGGCTTCTTTCACCTTCGCGCCGCGCATGTCCACGGCGATGAGCGCGTACTTGATGTCGTCCTGCAGCGTGGCGCCGGCGGCCTGCATTTTCTCGCGCGGCACCGTGATTTCGATCGTCACGGGCACGCGCGCGTCCTTGCCGGCTGCCGGCAGCGCGGTGGCGCCAACACGGAGCGGCAAGTCGGTCCGGGGCAGCGCGCCTTCCGTGAGCGCGAGCAGTGCGCTCTTGTTCTTCGGCTCGTCGCTGCCGCGGCCGAGATCGTAGCCGCGCCGGTACCGCAGCGTCAGTTCGGGATGCCCGGGCAGCTTCACCTCCAGCCGGCGGTAGCCTTTCGACTTCGTGTCGCTCGTATAAAACCCGAGCATGTAGTAGTTGTCGAGATCCGAGATGATCCGATCGACGCCGCTCGCGAAGTCGTCGGTGTTCACCACCGCGAATCCACCGGAGGCCGCTGAGATCTGCTCGAGGCCGTGCTGCGCCTGGCGCACCCAGGAGTACCAGTCCGGCAACTGCGCGCCCAGACAGGGATCCCCGAGCGGATCCCCGTCAGGGGGTGACGGGTGACATTCACGCAGGAGCTCCTGGCTCGTGACGAGCCCGCGCGGATCGATCGAGTAGGTCGCGACATTGCCGCGACGCATCGCCTCCATCATGTCGAGGAGCGCATTGGCGTGGTACGGCTCCACCGGGGTCTGTGTCAGGACGGTGGTCGGGTCCGCGACGATGCCGTACCCGCTGGGCGGCGGTTCTCCCGGTGCGGACGTGACGCCGAACAAGCCGCTCAGATCCTTCCCGACGTTCTCCGACACCAGCACGAACGCCTTGCGGCGCCCGTCGTTCGCGCCGAGCACCCTCGCGGCGCCGCGCAGGGCCCCGTAGAGATCCATGTTCGCCTGGAACTCCTGGAGATCGCCGCCGCGACGCGAGTCCGACGGCGAGGATCGGACGAGGCACGAGCCGGAAGCCCTGGAATCTGTCGATCCCCTCGAGCAGCCGGGATCGATCCTCGGTGACCTCGACGTTGTTCCTGCCGCTCGTCATCACGAGCGCCATCGACGAGTGCGGCCCGAGATCCTCGACGACCTTTCGCGCGATCTCCTTCACCTTGTCGTCGCGCTTCCGGTAGGCGTGCAGGTCGTCGAGCACCATCACGACGAGGCGCTCCGACGCCGCGGTCCGGTTGCTCGCGACGTCGAGCTTCATCGTGGGTGGAAAGTGCGACGAGAACGCGGGCGTCGAGTCGACGGTGCGGCTGATCTCCTTGAACGCCTCGACGCTCTGCGGGGTCTTGCGGTCGAGCACCTGGAAGTCCGCGGCGGTCAGCCCGTGGACGGCGTTTCCGTCCCGGTCACGAACGACGACGTCAACCTGGACGAGCTCGGCGCTGCTCCTGAAGACAGGCCGCTGCTGTTCCGCCGGCGCTCCCCCACCGCCGCGCTGCCCGCCGGTCCCCCGCCCGCGCTGAGCGGCGACGACCGCCATGGAGGCGACGAGCACGATGACGATCAGCGCGGCCTTTCGCATGTGCGGACTCTGTCGTACTGTCGTACCTCGTCGTACCCGTCGTACATGCGCCAGCCGTCTGAGCACGTAAGGAAGTATCCCGCCGTGCCGGAACGCCGTGAGCTCCTCAGGCGTGTCCACGCGGACGCGCGCCCGGAACTCCTTCACCGTCGCCGTCCTCACGACGCGCTCTCACCGTGATCGTGGACCTGGGCGCGAGCGACGCGCCCGCGCCAATGAAATCGAACACCTCGTGGCCGGTGAGGCCCAGCGACCCGGCCGTCTCGCCCTGGCCGAACTCGAGCGGCAGCACGCCCATGTTCACGAGGTTGCTGCGGTGAATGCGCTCGAAGCTCTCGGCGATGACCGCCTTGACGCCGAGCAGCAGCGTGCCTTTCGCCGCCCAATCGCGCGAGGAGCCGGATCCGTATTCCTTTCCGGCGAGAACGACCAGCGGAACGCCCGCCTCCTGATATTTCAGCGAGGCCTCGTAGATCGACATCACGCCGCCATCGGGCAGCAGCGTCGTCCACCCGCCCTCGGTGCCCGGCGCGAGCTGGTTGCGCAGCCGGACGTTGGCGAACGTCCCGCGCATCATGACTTCATGATTGCCGCGCCGCGCGCCGTAAGAATTGAAGTCCTTCGGCGCCACCCCTTGCGAGATGAGGTACTTGCCCGCGGGGCTGTCCGCCTTGATCGATCCGGCGGGCGAGATGTGATCGGTCGTGATGCTGTCGCCGAGCACGGCCAGCGCCCGCGCGTTCATGATTTCCCGCGGGGGCGACGGCTCTCGCGACAGTCCCTCGAGGAACGGTGGACGCCGGATATAGGTCGATGCGTCTTCCCAGGCAAACCGATCGCCGGTCGGCACGGGCAGCGTGCGCCAGAGATCGTCGCCGTCGAACACGCTGGCGTACTGCTGGCGGAACATCTCCGCCGACACCGAGCTCAGCATCGTCTGCTGAATCTCGCGCTCGGAGGGCCAGAGATCCTTCAGGTAGACGGGCTTTCCGTTCCTGTCGGCGCCGAGCGGCTCTGTCGTCAGATCGATGTTCATCGAGCCGGCGAGGGCGTACGCGACGACGAGCGGCGGCGAGGCGAGGTAGTTGGCGCGCACATCCTGCTGAATCCGGCCCTCGAAATTGCGATTGCCCGAGAGCACGGAACAGACCACGAGCCCGCGATCGCGCACCTCGGCGGCGATCTCGTCGGGCAACGGACCGCTGTTGCCGATGCAGGTCGTGCAGCCATAGCCGACGAGGTTGAACCCGAGCGCGTCGAGGTACTGCTGCAGCCCCGCCTTCACCAGGTACTCGGTCACGACCTTCGAACCTGGCGCCAGGCTCGTCTTCACCCACGGCCGGCTCTGGAGGCCGCGCTCGATCGCGCGTTTCGCGACGAGACCGGCGCTGATCATGACGCTGGGATTCGAGGTGTTGGTGCAGCTCGTGATCGCGGCAATGACCACCGACCCGTGCTCGATCCCGGTCGTCACGGCCTCGGCGACGGCGGCCGCGCTGCTCCCTCCCGATCCGGCCGGAGCCGACGGCTTCTTGATGGCTTTCTGGAGATCGGGCAGCGCCGCGGCAAACGACGTCTTCGCGCGGCCGAGGGCGACGCGATCCTGCGGCCGGCGCGGCCCGGCCAGACTCGGCTCGACCGTCCCGAGGTCGAGCTCCAGTCCGTCCGAGTACGTCGCATCCGGCGTCGCATCGGTCCGAAACAATCCCTGCGCTTTCGCATAGGCCTCGACCAGTGCCACCTGCGCGTCGTCGCGTCCCGTGAAGCGCAGGTACTCGAGCGTCATGTCGTCGATCGGGAAAATCGCGACGGTGGCGCCGTACTCCGGGCACATGTTGCCGAGCGTGACGCGATCGGCAATCGTCAGGTGCTCGAGCCCGGGTCCATAGAACTCGACGAACGTGCCGACGACGCCCTTCTTGCGCAGCGCCTCGGTGATCGTGAGCACGAGGTCGGTTGCCGTCGTGCCTTCGCGCAGCCGGCCCGACAGCCGGTACCCGACCACGGAAGGAATCAGCATGGAGCTCGGCTGCCCGAGCATGGCCGCCTCGGCCTCGATGCCGCCGACGCCCCAGCCGATGACGCCGAGGCCGTTGACCATCGTCGTGTGCGAGTCGGTGCCGAACACGGTGTCCGGATACGCCATCGTCCGGCCGTTCGTCGTCTCGCGGCAGACGACGCGAGCGAGGTACTCGATGTTCACCTGGTGGACGATGCCCGTCTCGGGCGGCACGACACGGAAGTTGCGAAACGCCGTCTGCCCCCAGCGCAGGAAGACGTACCGCTCGCGGTTGCGCTGGTACTCGAGGCTCGCGTTGAGCTGCAGCGCGTCGGACCGGCCGAAGTGGTCGACCTGCACCGAATGATCGATGACCAGCTCGACCGGCTGCAGCGGATTCACCTTCTCAGGATCGCCGCCGAGCTGCGCGATACCGTCGCGCATCGCCGCGAGATCGACGACGCACGGCACGCCGGTGAAATCCTGAAGCAGCACGCGCGCCGGCATGAACGAGATCTCGCGGTCGGCCGTGGCGTGCGCCAGCGCGTTGATGTCGTCGGCGCGGACGAAGGCGTTGTCCTCACGGCGCAGCAGGTTCTCGAGGAGGATCTTGAGCGAGAACGGCAGCCGCTCGACGGCAGGAAACCCCGCGCGCTCGAGCGCGACCAGGCTGAAGTACTCGAACGAGTCACGACCAACGGTCAGGGACGAGCGCGTGCCGAACGTGTCCAGCGACATGGCGGGAGATCCTCACTAGGGCCAGGGCCCAGGGCCAACGGCCCAGGTTCGAGACTTGGGCCCGTGGCCATTGGCCCTGGGCCTGCTAAAAGCCCATCACGAAATTCCCCGCGGCGGCCGCGCCGACGCGGGCGGCCGGCTCGAGCGGCGACAGGCTCGTCGATCGAATGTTCAGGCGGAACTCTGCGCGAAACCCGAGCCTGCGGAACGAGCCCTTCGGCCGATCGCGCCACCAGTGCCTCACCCCGATGCCGGCGTTCGCCACGACGCCGTCGGAGGCGAGCGACGCGCCGCCGGTGAGCTCGCGCATCCAGCCGGCGCCGGCTCGCGTGAAGAACGACGTCATTGCCGCGCTGACGGAAATACCAGAGGGCCGAGCCCTCGACGGTAAAACGGGTCAGCGATTCGGTGAGCGTCGCATCCGCCACGGACTCGAAGTCGTTCGACACACGGGTTCGCAGTTCCGAGCTCGTCCACGAGCCGGTGAGCTCGGCCCAGAACTGCGGCTGGATCTGCAGACCGAAACTCGCTTCGAGGCCGAGGCCGGGACCGAGGTCGTGATCGACCCGGAACAACGCGAGATCGGATCCGTCCGGCCGCTCGAGATTCGCGGCGGCGTTCGCCGAAGGACGTCGGCGTGATCCACGAGCCGCCCACCGACAGCTCTTTCGGGCGACGTCGGCCGCGGCTGCCGCGCGACTTGCGCCTCCGCCGCCACGGCCGCGACGAGGAGCTCATCGCCGTCAGCAGCGCGAGCCTGCAGGATCCCGTCCGCCCTCCGGGCGCCCGCTCATTTCGCCTGCACCTTGATCTCGATGTCGCCGCTCGTGCCGCCTGCGGGCACGGTCACGAGCTTCTCGTGATACGCGGGCCGGAAGTTGATGTTCACACCGGCGTCCTCGTCGAAGAAACTCGTGATGTCGGCGTCGTCGATCGGCTCGACGCGGACGACGTAGAGGCCGGGTTCGAGCATCGAGATGACGAACTCGCCCTGGGCGCTCAGTGAGAATCCGCCGATGATCGCGCCGGTCGCCGAATTGAACGCCGTGACGTGCGCGCCGAAGATCCCGGCGCCGTTGAGCGTGACCTTGCCGGAGATCTGGCCCAGTCTCCGGGTCGATTCCGTTGTGCCGTAGATGTCGGTCAGCCCGGCGATGTCGTCGGGCTTGAGGGTGCGGTCCTCGATGTTCACGCGCGGATAAGCAATCGGAAACATCACCGCACGTTTCGCGATGATGTCGCGCCCCGGCCGGGGGACCCGCGGCGTCGTCTCGCCAATCGCCGAGTGCCCGAGGCCGAGCAGGTGGCCCAGCTCGTGCACGCGTGATCGACTCGACGTCCCAACGGCCCGCGGCCCCGCCCTCTGCGACCGACCACGGAAACGCCGAATTGAGGAAGATGTCCGAGCTGAGGATCTCGCCGGTCACCGCGTCGGTCCGCCAGCTCGTCGCGCCCAGCACCCGGTCCAGTTCGGGCCGATCCTGGAATCCGATGACGGTCATCTGGTCGGGGCCGCCGGGATTCGCGCTGGTGAATCCCACGAACTGCGACGGAGAGCGTCACGTCCTCGATGCTCGTCCAGCATCGGAACGCCCGGTCGATCGCCGTCTGGAACTGCGGCGCCGTGACGCCGTCGATGTCGCGGTTGGTGACGAAGTACCTGATCGGCAGCGACGTCCACTTGATCGGCACGACGCGGCCGCCGGAGACGCGAACGGCCGATCTTGAGGTACGCCTCGACCGCAGGCGCGAGGACGACGGCAGCGGCGAGCACACCGAAGAGCGCGAGGCGCCGCGCCATTACCGGCCACCTCGCGGGACGGCCTGCGCAGGCGGGCTCGTCATCACGAGGCGAACGAGCGACTCGAATTCGCTGATGGGCAGCATCCGGCGGCGAACGTCGCCGCGGGCCGTGACCGTGCGGTCGGCAAGCACCGGCGGCCGGACGACCGGACGGCCGGTCGAGACGTCGGCCTGAAGACGGTAGACGCCCATCGTGAGGCCGATGGGCCGCCATGCGCTGTCCGGACCCCGCTTGAGGAAAAAGACGGCGCGGTCGCCGACACGAAACGTCGGCGCGCCCATCATCACGTACCTGGTACGGCCGATCTCGCCGCCGGGAACGCGCACCGAGACGAACGTGTCCGCCTGGCCCTTGAGCAGGCTCTCCACCGCGATCGTCGCCGCCGAGTCGATGGTGTTGTTCGCCGCGACGAACGACCGCACATCGGTGACGCGACCGCGGACGATGAGGCCGGCGTCGGTCACGATCTCCCGGAACTCGGCTGGCACGACGACGGTCGCCGGAAGCGACACGCCGGCGAGGGCCAGCACGACGAGCAGCGCAGTCAATCTACGAGGCATGGCTCAATTGTATGACTGCCTCGGCCGCACGGCGCGACGCGCCAGGCGCGCCCAGGCGAGCCCGGACCTCGGCCAGGTCACGGCGCATCGTGTCGGCCCGGGTCCGGTCGGTGAGAAGCCCGACGGTCTCGCCTGCCACGTTCTCGGCGGTGAACTGGTCCTGAATCAGCTCCGGCACGATCCGCCGGCCGGCGACCAGATTCACCATCCCGTACGTGCCGACGCGCACGAACGCGCCGGCCGATGCGCGTAGGTCAGCGGCGACAGCCGGTACACGATCACCATCGGCCGGCCGTGCAGCGCCGCCTGCACGGTCGCCGTTCCTGACGCGGTGACCACGACGTCAGCCGCCGCGAGCACGTCGTCGGTCGCGCCGTCGACCACGGCGATCGGCACGCCCGCGCGGCGCAGGGCGCCGAGCGGCTCGAACAGCGCGTCGTCGAGCGACGGCGCCCGCGCGATCAGGAACTGCACGCCCGGTCCACGCGGCGGACGACCTGCCGTGCGGCCTCGACCAGCACCGGCAGGATGTCGTGAAGCTCGTTCGGCCGGCTGCCGGGAAGCAGCGCGACGACCGGCCGGGACGGATCCAGTCCGACGGCAGGCAAGCAGCTCGCTCCGATTGCGCGTGGACTTCGCGAGATCGACGAGCGGATGGCCGACGAATTCCACCGGGACGCTGGCCTTCTCGTAGATCTCCGCCTCGAATGGAAAGATGACGAGCATGCGGTCGACGTACCGTCGAATGCGTCTCGAGGCGGCCGGGACGCCAGGCCCAGAGCTGCGGGCTGACGTAGTAGACGACGGGGATGCCGAGCCGCTTGCATCGACCGGCAGCAGCCGGAAATTGAAGTCCGGAAAGTCGATCGGCGACGAAGACGTCCGGCCGCGCGCGCTGCGCGCGTCGTCGCGCGAGACGCCGAAGCATCCGCCACGATCGCGGAAGCACGGAGAGCGCCTCGACGAGGCCCGGTCACCGAGAAGCCGCGGTAGTCGCCGACGAGCCGCGCGCCGGCGGAGGCGAGCTGGCCGCCGCCGAAGCCGAAGACCGTCGACGCCGGGATCGATCGAGCGCATCGCCGCGACGAGCGCGCCGGCGTACAGATCGCCGGAGGCCTCGCCGCACGAGATCATGACGCGCCGCCGGGAGTCGTGCGTCTGTCGCGACGCTCACGCCGGCGGCGGATCACTCGCGGGACGGCGCGTCCCGGGCTGGTGTCGTGCGTCGGAGCGTCGGGGAGTTGAGGTCGAGCTCGGCGAGCGGAATGCGCTCGAAGTCCGGAAAGCCGAGCGCCTTGAGCTGGCTGGCGAACACCGACGCGTCGCCGACGAGCACGATCGACGAGCTGGTCGGGCTTGAGAAACTGCCTGCGCCACGCGCTGGATGTCGCTCGGCGTCACGCGCATCGACGCGATCGCGGTACGTCTCGATCTCCGACGAGTCCAGGCCGTAGAACAGGTGCGCGAGCACCTGCTGCGCGATGGCGGACGGCGATTCGATCGTCAGCGGAAAGTTGCCGGCCAGAAAGTCCTGCGCGCCGCTGAGCTCCGCGGGACTGCACCGGCTCCCGCTGCAGCCGGGCGAACTCGTCCACCATCAGCCGCAGCGACTCGCCGGTGGCGGACGATCGCGTGTCGGTCTCGGCGACGATGTCGCCGCTGCTCTTGTAGGTGTTGAACGTCGGCCGACGCGCCGTAGGTCAGGCCGCGATCGCGAACGCAGCACGCCGAACAGCCGGTTCGCGCCCTCGCCGCCGAGGATGCGGATCGGCGAGATCGAGCGGGCACGAAGTCGGGATGCGTCCGCGGCACGGCGAGGTGGCCGACGCGAATCTCCGTCTGCGCGGAGCCCGGCCGATCGATCACGACGATCCGGCCGCGTCGGCGGGGCGGCTCGATGGTCTTCGACGGCCGGCACGTCGCGCCGCTGCCCAGCGTGCCAAACGCCGCTCCGCGGCCGCAAACGCCTCGTCGGCCGTCAGGTCGCCGACGATCGCGAGCAGCGCGTTGTTCGGCACGAACCACGTGCGGTGATACGCGACCAGATCGTCGCGCGTGATCCGCGCGATCGACTCGGGCGTGCCCTTCGTTCGGCCGGCCGTACGGATGGAAGCCGAAGACCAGCCGATCGAAGACGAGGTTCGCGAGGTAGTCCGGATCGTCGTAGCTCGACCTTGAGCGACGAGAGCGGCCTGGCTGCGCTGCCGCTCGATCTCCTCCGGCGCGAACGCGGGTTGCTGGACCATGTCGGACGCGAGGCCGAGCATCAGATCGGTCTGATCCTTGATGACGGCGCCGTTGACGAAGCGTCAGCTCGTTGCCGGACCCGACGCCGATGATGCCGCCGGCCGACTCGATGAGGTTGGCGATCTCGCCGGCCGACTTCGTCGTCGTGCCCTGATTGAGCAGCGCCGGCCACGAAGCTCGCGACGCCGGCTTGTCGGCCGGCTCCTGCATCGCGCCGGCGCGCACGAGCAGCCGGAAGCTCACCGACGGCTGCTCGTGGTGCAGCACGACGAGCACCTGCAGGCCGTTGGGCAGCGTCTTGATCTGGTACGGCGGAAAGTCGACCGGCCGCGCCGCGAGCGGCCGTGGCGGCTGGCTCGGCCGGCCACTGCTGCTGGGCGCCGGGCGCGGCGCGCATCGAGACCGAGCGCCGACGACGGCGATGAGCGTCGCAGCCGACACACGCGGCGTCATCGGCTTCCTCCCGCGCGCGGGCGCCGGCTCCGGCCGCCGGCGCTCGTCCGCGGGAGGATCGTCAGCAGCATGCGCGACTCGGGCGTGAAGTACGTCTTCGCGACGCGCTGCACGTCGGCCAGCGTCACGTTCTGGAACAGGTCGAACTCGCCGTCGGCCGTCTTGATGTCGTTGTGAATCACGACGGCATGCGCCGAGGTGCAGCGCCTTCTGCTGCACGGTCTCGCGGCCGAGGATGTAGTCGCGCGCGAACTGCCGCTTCGCGCGATTCGAGCTCCTCCGCCGTCACGCCTTCGGTCTTGACGCGATCGAGCTGCGCCTGCAGCTCCCTCTGCACGTCCTCGGGCTTGCTGGCCCGGCTGCACGATCGCCACCGCGTAGAACAGATTCGGATGCTCGATGAGCTTGGCCTCGCCGAACGCGGCCAGCGCGATCTGCTTCTCGTAGACGAGCGAGCGATAGATTCGCGAGCTGTCGCCGTCCGACAGGATCTTCGCGAGGATGTGCAGCGGGTACGCGTCCGGATGGCCGTCGTACGTGATGTGATACGACACCACGACGGCCGGCAGCGGCCAGCTCTCCGTGACGGTGAACCGCGGTCTCGCTCTTGTGCGGCGGCTCCTTCGGAATGTCGCGCGGCACCGGCTTGCCCCGCGGCACCGTGCCGAGGTACTGCTCGACGAGCGCCAGCGCCTGCTTGGTCTCGAAGTCGCCGACGAGCATGAGCGTCGCGTTGTTCGGCACGTAGTACGTCGCGTGGAACTCGCGCACGTCGCCGAATCGACGCGGCCTCGAGATCCTGCCATGCTGCCGATCGTCTGGTGCTTGTACGGGTGCGTCGTGAACGCCTTGTCGAAGATGATCTCCGGCAGCCGGCCGAACGGCTGGTTCTCGAAGCGCATCCGCCGCTCTTCCTTGACGACCTCGACGCTCGGTCTTGAACTTCTCCTCGCTCACGTCGAGCGACGCCATGCGATCGGCCTCGAGCCAGAGCACGAGCGGCAGGTACTGCGCCGGCACCGTCTCCCAGTAGACCGTCGCGTCCTCGTCGGTGAACGCGTTCGCCTGGCCGCCGATGCTCGTGATCCAGGACGGATGCTGGTCGGGCCGGACGTTGCGCGAGCCCTTGAACATCAGGTGCTCGAACAGGTGCGCGAACCCGGTGCGGCCGGGCTTCTCGTCCTTCGACCCGACGTGGTACCAGAGCGCCGCGTGCACGATCGGCGTCGAGTGGTCCTCGAGGAACACGACCTGCAGCCCGTTGGGCAGCGTGGTCATCGTGTAGTCGAACTTGGTCGGCCGGACGAACCGTGTCCGCTCCGACCGCGCCGGAGAGGAACACGACGGCCGCGAGCGCCAGCTGCGCGGAGAGTGATCTTGCGAGACATTCCCTGGATTATGTCACGGCAAACCGGCCGGGGCCGGTCTTCCAGGTCAGACCGGTTTGTTCAACCGGGCTTCGAGCGCGGTGAGCCGGGCGTCGCAGATCGGTCAACGTCCGGCGCAGCTCCGGCAGCCGGCGGAGGAGCACCGTCGCCTCGCGCCATTCCGCGACGTCGCCGGCCGGAATGCCGGTCACGTGCGCCCCCGCCGCGATGTCCTTGGTGACGGCGGACTTCGCGCCGACGACGGCGCCCTGCCCCAGCCGGACGTGGCCGGTCGCGCCCGACTGCCCTGCCATCACGACGTCGTCTTCGAGCACGGTGCTGCCGGCGATCCCGACCTGCGCGGCGAGCAACACGTTGCGCCCGATCTTCACGCCGTGGGCGACCTGGACGAGATTGTCGATCTTCGTGCCCGCGGCGATGCGCGTCTCGCCGACGGCGGGCCGATCGACCGTCGTGTTGGCGCCGATCTCGACGTCGTCTTCGACGACGACCCGGCCGACCTGCGGGATCTTTCCGATGCGTGCCGTCGCGCCGCCGCGCGAAGCCGAAACCGTCGCTGCCGATCACGACGCCGTCCTGCAGCACGACCCGATGACCGACGATCGACGCCTTCGCGAATGGAGACGCCTGCGTGGACGTCACAGTCGTCGCCGACCGAGGCGTGCGGACCGATCGACCACGTGCGGATAGAGCGCCGTGCGCGCGCCGATGCGCGCGTGCGGGCCGACGGAGACGAACGGTCCGACGTACACGTCGGCGCCGAGCGTGGCCGACGGATCGACCGACGCCAGCGGGCTGACGCCTGGCGCCGGGCGGGCCGGCGGCGTGAGCAGTGCGACGGCTTCCGCGAACGTGAGGTAGACCTCCGGCGTGCGCAGCACCGCGCAGGGCGCCTCGCGCACGCGATCGTCGGCGATCACGGCCGACGCGCGCGTGCCGGCCAGCTTCGATGCGTATTTTGAATTGGAGAGGAACGTGACGTCGCCCGGGCCGGCCTCGTCGATGCCGGCGACGTGCGTGATTTCGAGACTGGCCATCGCCCTCGAGACGGCAGCCGAGGCGACGAGCCAACTCACCGAGAGTCACGGCGGCGCGAGTATACCATCCGGATTTCGTCAGGACGGCCGCGCGGCCACGCGTTCGACGAACGCCGCAAGATGATTCAATCCGAGCGCCTGCGCGATCCGATCGAGCTCGGCGCGCCGCTCGGCGCGCGGCAACGTGAGCACGGCGCGAATACGCGTGAGCGCCGGCGCCGGCACGGTTTCCCACGTGACCCGCTCGAGTCCCTGCCGGGCGCCGCGCATCGACAGGTAATGGCCGACGCCGCGAAACAGAAAATACCAGCCGACGACGTTCGGTCCGGGAATGAAGAACAGGAGCGGGCCGAGGATGACCGCCAGCACGGTGTCGATGACCGCCCATCGCCGATGCTTCTTGAAGTCGCTGGCAAACTGTCCTCGCGCATTGCTCACGGCGGCCTCGCCGTCGAGGTCGTCGGGATGCCGCAGGCGGCCCGTCTCCTCGCCGCGCAAGTGCCAGAGGAGACGCTGCTCGGCGACGACCTCCGCGACCTTCCTCATGATCGCGCGCCAGAGGCCGCTCTTGCCGCTGTCGATGCCGCGCTCGCGCAGCAGGCGCTCGCGCTCGGCTTCGGCGAGCACGGCGCGAAATCGATCGGCGTAGCGCTTGAAGAACCCGGACGCCGTCGTGGCCGTCTCGGGCACGGGCGTCTCGTCGTGATCGACCTCGAAGTACAGCTCGTGCCGATCGGTGCCTACCGGCACGACGTAGACGTCCATGATTGCGGAGGCAGTCAGCGTGGAATCCTGGCCGGCGTCGTCACGCGACCTGCCGGCAGCGGCGGCTTGCCCGCCTCGGTCCAGGCGGCCACGATGACGCTCGCCGTCGCGCTCACCGACTCGTTCAGCCGCCGCTCGAGCGTCGGCCGCGCGCCGTCGAGCAACGCCGCGAAGTACCCGTCGTCGTAGAGCTCACGCCCCGCCGTTGCCTTGCGGTCGGCATCGAGCACGCCCTGGGCGAGCGATTCGCTCATGACAATCGTCTGGAACGCGAAGTCCCGGATCTTGCCGATTGGACGGATCTCGACCGGATCCTGTTTCAGGTTCGAGAGGTTGCGCAGCACGAGCTCGGTCTCGAATCGCGCGTGGATGCCGCGCTGGTTCGTCAGGGCGCCGTCGTAGTTCAGCACGGCGTGGAACGGCTGATGAGCGTCCTGCACGTAGTGGGCGAGCACGGCGGAGAGATAGCGTGCGTTCTCGGCCGCGTAGGGTCGGGTCCCGATTTCCTGAAAGGCCTTGACCAGCCGTCCGTAGATTTCCTCGATCCGCCACGGCAGCCGGCCCATCTTGTTGGCGCGATCGGCGCCGTAGCGCGCCACGAACGCGTCCCACTCGCGCGGGATGTTCGTGAACGGCCGTGGCTCATCCAGCCCGTCGATGTCCAGAAAGTGATTCGGATCCTCGGCGCCGCGGTCGGTCACGAGGTCCACAACGCGCCAGAGATCGGGATCGACAGAATGCTCGCCGATGAACTCGCGGTGCGGCAGGAAGAACGGCATCAGCTCCGGCGGCAACCCGTCAATCGCGCGCTTCGTCAGGAAGCGGTGAACCTCCATGCCCCACGCACCGGTAGGCACTGGAGTGAGAATGAGCAAGGCGGCGATGGATCGCGACGACGGCGCGCATGTTGACCATGCTAGCATCCTGACGACATGGCTTCGACTCTCACGCGAGACGACGTGCTGCGCGTCGCCGAGCTCGCGCGTCTCGAGCTGTCGGAAACGGAAATCGCGCGCTTCGCGCCGCAGCTCGCCGAGATTCTCGCCTACGCCGATCTCGCTGCAGCAGGCCGACACGAGCGATGTCCCGCCGACATCGCATCCGCTCGCCATCGAGCCCGTGTGGCGAGAGGATACGCCCGTGCCTTCACTCGATCGAAACGTTGTCCTGCAGCAGGCGCCCGAAGCCGCGCGCGACGCGGGTCTCTTCAAAGTCCCGAAGGTGCTCTGACGCATGGCGGCCGACCCGCTGTCGACGGCCCTCGGGCTGCGAGACGCCATTGCCCGCCGCGAGATCACGGCGGAACAGGCCTGCCGTACCGCGCTCGATCGCATTCGGGAGACGGACGGACGGCTGCATGCGTTCCAGCACGTCGCTGCCGAACGCGCGCTGGAGCGTGCCAGCGCGTGCGATCGCGGCACGGCGCCCGCGGGCGCGCTGCACGGCGTGCCGATCGCGATAAAAGACAACATCGCCGTCCGCGGCATGCCGGCCACCGCCGGATCGCGCATGCTCGAGCGCTACGTCCCCCCGGTCGACGCCACCGTGATCGAACGGCTGGAACAGGCGGGGGCCGTGATCGTCGGCAAGACCGTCTGCGACGAGTTCGCGATGGGATCGTCCACCGAACACTCGGCCTCCGGGCCGGCGCGAAACCCCTGGGCCACCGATCGGACGCCGGGCGGATCGAGCGGCGGATCGGCCGTCGCCGTCGCCGCCGGCATGACGCCGATCGCGCTCGGATCCGACACGGGCGGATCGGTCAGGCAGCCGGCGGCGCTCTGCGGGGTCGTCGGGATGAAGCCGACCTACGGGCGCGTGTCCCGGTACGGCCTCATCGCGTTTGCGTCGTCGCTGGATCAGATCGGCCCATTCGCGCGATCGGTCGCCGACGTGGCGCTCACGCTGGAAGTGATCTGCGGCGCCGATCCGCTCGACGCGACGTCGTCCCTGCGGCCGGTCGAGAAGTTCACCGGCGCGCTGACCGGCGACATCCGTGGCCTGCGGGTCGGCGTGCCTCGCCATCTGCTCGAAGACGGGATCGACGCGAGCGTGCTCGCGGCGTTCGAGGAGAGCCTGCAGACGTTCGCCGCGCTCGGCGCCGAGATCACGACGGTGGAGCTGCCGCACAGCCGCTTCGCCATTCCGGTGTACTACCTGGTCGCGACGGCCGAAGCGAGCTCGAACCTGGCGCGATACGACGGCGTCCGATACGGGCTCCGCGCTTCCGGCCAGCCGTCGGTCGGCGCCCTGTACGATCGGACGCGCAGCGCGGGATTCGGAGACGAGGTCAAGCGGCGCATCATGCTCGGCACGTACGTGCTGAGCGCGGGCTATTACGACGCGTACTACCTCAAGGCGCAGCAGGTGCGCACGCTCATCGGCCGCGATTACGCGCGCGCGCTCGAAACGGTTGACACCGTCGCGCTGCCGACGAGCCCGACCCCGGCGTTCAAGCTCGGCGAACGGATCGAAGATCCGCTGCAGATGTATCTCGCGGACGTCTTCACCGTCGCGGCGCCGCTCGCCGGCCTGCCCGCGATCAGCGTGCCGTGCGGGCTGTCACCCGATCGGCTCCCGCTCGGCCTTCAGCTCACCGGCCGCGCCTGGGATGAAGCGACGATTCTTCGCGCGGCCGATGCGTACGAACGAGCGCGCGGGCCCTTCCCATCGGCCTAGCAGGCTAGTACCAGGGTTGCCGTTTCCGCCGCAGTGCCGCGATGCACGCCAGTCCGACGACGGCCGGAAGCAGCCAGGGCGCCCAGAGCATCCAGCCGTGCTGCGCCCACTGCAGCGTGCGGGAGGTGCCGAAGACGAAGAGCGTCGTGTGGAGCGTGATGCCCGCCGTGAGCTGACTCGTGAGATGTTCACGCTGCCAGTCGAGCGGTGAGGACGCGCTCCGGCCCGCGTAGCGCATGTTGCGCAGTCCGACGATGAATCCGATGGGCGCGACGAGCGCATACGCCGGCTGTCGCCACACGACGGCGGCCGGCAGCATCAGGAACGACGACAGCAGCGAGATCAGGTTGAGCGCCGCGTGCGGCCAGGTCCGCAGCCGGCGCGGGTCCGGACCGGCCGCGACCACAGCCAGTCCGTGCTGCACAGGCGTGACGAGAATCACCACCACGTACAACGCCAGCCACATCGTCTGCGACGAGCGCCGGGCGAGTTGATCGAGCGCGTCGGCCGTGAGCGCCGGATCCGCCGGCCGGACGAGCGTGGGGGCGACGAGCTGAACGATGGCGAGGAACCCGCCCGTGGCGGCCGCCGCGTACACGAGCAGCGCAAAGCGCCGCCCCGCCGTGCGATGGGCCGGGCCGCCCTTCCGCGACAACGCCGCGATCCAGAACGCCGCCGTCGCGACGAGCGCACACGCCAGGTGAACGCGCAGGAGCGCGCTGGCCCAGTTGGTCACGGGACGTCAGCGTAGCAGGCTAGGCGGCGACGGGACGCTTCATCACCCGGGCGAGCGCCCAGATGGCGAACGCCAGGATCACGAACGGCAGCAGGGGGACGAGGACGGCAAAGAAGACACCGGCCAGCGCGAGGATGCTCCCGAACGCGAGGACGAAGAAGAGCAGAAACGCGATCAATCCGACCACGAGCTTCACGATGAGCACGGGGATCGCGACCGCCAGGAAGAGGAGCTTGAACGGCAGCAGAACGAGCCAGACGACGACTCGAAGGAACAGCCAGATGGCGAGCAAGAACGCCGTCATCGCGGCCGCGAGCATTCCCATGACGATGAGCCACCCGGCCATGTACCTGCGTAGGACGAGTCCTCCTCGTCTCAGGTTCCACCCCCACGACTAGTGGGAGCCGGGCAGGTCGGGAACCGAGTAGTGAATCAAGCGCTGCCGCACTTCTTCCATGGCGGCGCGCTCGAGCTTGTGTGGATGGCGGCCGTCGGCGGGCAGCAGTCGGACCCGTGCGCCTCGTCGCAACTGCTTCGCCCGCTGCGCCGCGACGTCGACGAGCAGAAACCGGCCTTCAATGGGCGGCGGCGGCTCGGCCGGCTCAGTCGGGCCTGCGTCCTCCCGGTCATCGTGACGATCTGTCATAGGGTCAAGACGAGAGTATAACGCTGAAGGAAGGGCACGAAGATCGCGAGGAACTTCGTGCCCTCGTGTTATCCGTTCACCTGGATCTGACGCGGACGCGCATCCTCGCGCCGGGGCAGGCGCACGCTCAGCACGCCGTCCTGATAGCCCGCCTCCACGCGCGCGCCATCGACGGTCGGCGGCAGCGTGAAGCTGCGGCGAAACGCGCCGTAGCCGCGCTCGATGCGCTGGTACTGATCGCGGTTGATCTCCTGCGCGTACTTCCGCTCGCCTTCGATCGTCAGGACGCTGTTCTCGAACGAGACCTTGATGTCCTCACGCTTCATCTCGGGCAACTCGACCTTCACAACCAGTTCCTTGTCGGCCGTCTCGTAGATGTCGACGGCGGGCGACCAGGCCCCGCCCGACAACGGTTCGCCACTGAGCGCCGAGGAGAACATGCGGTTCAGCCGCTCGATCTCCTGGGTCGCCAAATCTCCAATCGGACTCCAACGGGTCATCAACGTCATTGCTGTGTTCCTCCAACTCGTTGCAAGTATAGCACGAGTGAAGAAGATTATTTTAGTGTATATGACTCATATATTGCCGCTGTCTAGGGGGTCAGAGCTCGTGTGTGGAAAACTCCTGCAACAGGGAGATCCGGGTTGCAGGAGTTTTCCACACACGAGCTCTGACCCCTTTATGATCAGGTGTGGTCCTCGATCCCCTCAACCAGGACACGGCCGACCTCGCCGATGACGCGCGCCGGCTCTTGATGGAGCTCGACCGCGACGTTCCCGGCGCGGCCGCGCTCAACGCCGAATGCCGGCCGCCGCTCGATGTGCTCGAGACGTCGTCGGCGATCGAGGTCGTCGTCGATGTGCCAGGCGTGCCGCCCGAATCGCTGCGTGTCGCGATTCGCCGCAACACGGTGCTGGTGGTCGGTGCGAAATTCGCGCCGGCCAATGCCGGCATCTCACGCTTTCATCTCGCGGAACGAAGCTACGGCCGGTTCGCGCGGGCGATCCGGCTCGCCGGCGCGTTCGATTCGAGCCGGGCGCGCGCCGTCTCCGCGGGCGGCGAGTTGCGCGTCATCCTGCCGCGGCTCGAAGACCGTCGTGGCCGCGTGCTTCGCGTGCCCGTGGAGACCGCATGACGCGACTGCTCTTCATCGGTGACGTCGTCGGCCGGCCCGGGCGGGAGCTCGTGCGGCGCGGCCTCGCCGCGCTCGTGGCCCACCACCGCATCGATCTCGTCATCGCCAACGTCGAGAACTCGGCGGCCGGGTTCGGCGTCACGCCGGACATCGCCGACGACTTCCTGTCGTACGGCGTCCATGTGATGACCGGTGGCAATCACACGTGGGACAAGAAGGAGATCGTTCCCTACTTTGCCGATCAGCCGCGCCTGCTGCGCCCCGCGAACTTTCCGCCGGGCACGCCAGGGCGCGGGAGCTATGTCGCGAAGACTGCGCGCGGAGTGCCCGTGGGCGTCGTCAACGTCATGGGCCGCGTGTTCATGACGGCGATCGACGACCCGTTTCGCGTGGTGCTCGAGCAGATCGCGGGCATTGGCGACCAGGCAAAGATCATCTTCGTCGATTTCCACGCCGAGGCGACGTCCGAGAAGGTGGCGATGGGCTGGCATCTCGACGGGCGCGCGACCGTCGTCGTCGGCACCCACACGCACGTTCAAACCGCCGACGAGCGCGTGTTGCCGCAGGGAACGGCGTACATCACGGACACCGGCATGACCGGCCCGCACGATTCGGTCATCGGGGTCGAGCGGTCCGCGATCCTGCAGCGGTTTCTGACCGGCCTGCCGCAGCGGTTCGACACGGCGACGGAGAACCCGAGACTGAACGGCGTGATGGTGACCGCCGACGAAGCGACCGGCCGCGCGCTCTCCATCGAACGGCTCAGCCTCTCGTCGCAGCAGATCGAGGACCTGATCGCCCTGCCGTCCGTCTCGCACGTTCGATGAGCGACTGGCTACCCTTGCCCTTCGAAGATCGGCCTCCCCCCGAGCGGCGCCCCTGGACCGTCAGCGAGATTACGGCGCGCCTGAAGGCCGCCGTCGAGGGCACGTTCAGCGGTCTCACGATCGAAGGCGAGATCTCGAACTGCAAGCAGTGGAGCTCCGGCCATATCTACTTCACGCTGAAGGACGACTACGCGCAGTTGCGCGCGGTGATGTTCCGGATGGAGGCCCGCCAGCTCAAATTCCGTCCCGAGGACGGGATGCACGTCATCGCGCGCGGCCGGCTGAGCGTCTACGAAGTCAAAGGCGACTATCAATTGATCGTGGACGCGCTCGAGCCGCAGGGTCTCGGCGCGCTGCAGGCGGCCTTCGAGCAGCTCAAGCGAAAGCTGCAGGCCGAAGGGCTCTTCGACAGCGGGCGCAAGCGTCCGCTCCCCGTGCTTCCGCGGCGCATCGCCGTCGTCACGTCGCTCGACGGCGCGGCCGTGCGCGACATCGTGCGGATTCTCACGCAGCGCCATCCCGCAGCCCGGATCGTCATCCGCCCCGCGCGCGTGCAGGGCGAAGAGGCGTCGGTCGATCTCGTTCGCGCGTTGCGCGCGATCGTCAAGGTCCCGGACGTGGACGTCGTCATCATCGGCAGAGGCGGAGGGTCTGCGGAAGACCTGTGGGCGTTCAACACCGAGGCGCTGGCGCGCGCGATCGTCGCCTGCCCCGTCCCCGTGATTTCCGCCGTCGGTCACGAGGCCGATTTCACGATCGCCGACTTCGTCGCGGATGTCCGCGCGGCGACTCCGTCGAACGCCGCCGAGCTGGTCGTCGAGCGGGCCGATCATTTCCGGCTCCGCATCGACCGCGCCGCCCAACGGCTCCGCCAGGCGATCGCGCATGCGAACGGGCGGCGGCACGAGCGCACGGATCGGCTCGCGCTCCGCCTGCGCCAGTGGCCCGGGCGCGTCGCGCTGCAGGATCGAGACGTGCAGGAGCTCGAGATGCGGCTGGCGCACGGCGTGCGCGACCGCCTTGGCCGGCTCGGCAGCCGGTTCGACGCGCTGCGCCGCCGGCTCGAGCGCCGCGACGTCCGTCGCGTCGTCGCCGGCCTCGAGACGCGGATCGTGCGTGCCGACGGCAGGTTGCGCGAGCTCGCCCGAGCCCGGCGCCTCGCCGCGGAAGCGCGCGTAAGGCGGCTCGCGGCGCAGCTCGACGCCCTCAGTCCGCTGGCCGTCCTGGGGCGCGGATACGCGGTCTGCTGGAACGACGCGCGCACCAGTATCATTCGCAGAGCGGACGCGGTCGCGCCGGGCGACGGCGTCCGCGTCACGCTCGCCGAAGGCGAGCTCGCGTGCAAGGTCGTGGAGAACTAGGTGCCCGATTCCATCAAGGACTTCGAATCCGCCATCGGCGAGCTGGAGAAGATCGTCAAGCAGCTCGAGGACGGCGACCTCCCGCTCGACAAGTCGTTGGCGCTCTTCGAGCGCGGCATCGAGCTCTCTCGCTACTGCCACGATCAGCTCGGCGCGGCGCAGGCTCGGATCGAGCTGCTGACCGAGCGCGGCGAGCTGAAGGACGCCTCCACGCTCATCACCAACGACGACGCTGAGCGGTGAGCGCCGTGCGGTCAACGCAGCCCGACCTCGCAGCGTATCTCGAGGACCTGCGACAGACGATCGAACACGCCCTGCGAGCACGCCGTGGCGGCGACCGATCCGCCGCCCGTGCTCGCCGAGGCGATGCGCTATGCGCTCCTGGGCGGCGGCAAACGGCTGCGACCCTCGCTGACGCTGGCCGTGGCTGACAGCGCGGGCGCGCACCGCGGGCTCGACACCGGTGTCGCTCGCGCGCTGGCGCTGCCGTCGGCCGTCGCGGTCGAGATGATCCACTGCTACTCGCTGGTCCACGACGACCTGCCGGCCATGGACGACGACGCGCTGCGGCGCGGCCGGCCGACCGCGCATGTCGTGTACGGCGACGGCATGGCGATTCTCGCGGGCGATGGCCTGCTGACCGACGCGTTCGACTGCTGATTCGCTCGCCGTCTCCCCTGCTCCCGGCCGGACGCGGCCGAGCCGCCCATCGATCGACGGCTTCGCGCCGTGGCCGTGCTGGCCGGCGCCGCGGGCGCGCGCGGCATGGTCGGCGGACAGGCCATCGATCTCGCCGCGGCGGGCCGCGTTCCGGGCAACACGGCGGCGCTCGACGCCCACGCGCTCGAGGACATGCACCGGCGCAAGACCGGCGCGTTGATCCGCGCGGCGGCGACGCTCGGCGCGATCTGCCGTCGGCGCCGACGACCGGACGATCGGCGCGGTCGACGACTACGCGCGCGATCTCGGACTCGCCTTTCAGATCGTGGACGACGTGCTCGACGTCGAAGGATCGCCCGACGCGCTGGGCAAGACGGCCGGCAAGGACGCCGCCGCCGGCAAGCCGACGTATCCCGCGTTCTTCGGCATCGAGGGCTCGCGCACGCTCGCGGCCGAGGCCGTCGATCGCGCGAAGCAGGCGCTCGCCTCGGTCGATCTCGGTGGCCGCCTCGCGGAGATCGCGGACTGGAGCCTGGGACGAGTCAAGCGACCATGAAGACTGAAGCCTGAAGGGCTTGGCTCGTCTAGCCTTCTGGTGAAGGTTTTGTAACCGCGATGTCGCGCGACTTCAGTCGCGCGCTCTTATGCCCGATCCGCCTCGATCAGCTCTCGTCACCGCGGCCTCGCGCAGTCGCGCGAACGGGCGCGCGCGCTCGTGATTGCCGGCGGGTGCGCGTCGCCGGCGTGCCGGCGACCAAGGCGGGGACGCTCGTCGATGAGGCCGTCGAGCTCGACGCTGCGGCAGGCCGACCATCCGTGGGTCGGGCGTGGCGGCCTCAAGCTCGCGCACGCGCTCGACGCCTTCGAGATCGACGTGCAGGGGCGCCGCGCGCTCGACATCGGCGCCTCGACCGGCGGATTCACCGACGTGCTGCTCGATCGCGGCGCCGCCCGCGTGGTGGCGCTCGACGTCGGCCAGAATCAGCTCGACTGGCGTCTTCGCACCGACTCGCGCGTCGTCTCCCTCGAAGGCGTGAACGCGCGCTATTTGCGTGCCGGCGCAACTGCCGGAAGATCTCACGCAAGTTCGATCTCGTCACGATCGACGTCTCCTTCATCTCGCTGGCGCTGATTCTGCCCGTCGTCCCGCCGCTGCTCGACGCCGCCGGTCGGTGATCGCCCTGGTCAAACCACAGTTCGAAGCGGGCCGCGGCCGGAGGTCGGCAAGGGCGGCATCGTGCGTGATCCCGCGGTGCACGCGCGCGTCGTCGACGACGTGGTGACGCGCAGCCAATCGAGTAGGATTGGAGCGCGCCGGCGCTCGTCACCGTCACCGGTCACCGGCGCCGAAGGCAACGTCGAGTTTCTGTTGCGCCTGACACGCCGCCGATGACGATCCGCACCGCCGCGCTGGTCGCGCGACATACCCTGCCCGATGCCCTGGCGACCTTGAGCGACGCCGCCACCTGGCTCGAACGCCACGGCTGCACGCCGGTCATCGAAGCCGAGAGCGCCCGGCGCGCCGGTGTCGAAGGCAGGTGGCGCACCATCCCGCGCGAGTCGATCGGCGTGGGCGTGGATGTCGTCATCGCGTTCGGCGGCGACGGCACGCTGCTCGACGCGGCGAGCGCCGTGGCGCACTCGAAGGAAGAGACGCCGCTACTCGGCGTGAACCTCGGCCGCCTCGGCTTTCTGACCGAAGTCGGCCGGTCGGAGCTGGTGACGGCGCTCGAGGCGCTGCTCGCCGGCCGCACCGAGATCGAAACGCGCCTGCTGCTCGACGGCGCCGTCGAGCGCGCCGGCCGCCGCCGACGAGTCACCTCGCGCTCAACGACATCGTCGTGACCCGCGGCGCGTTCTCGCGAATGATCGAGATCGACGTCTCCGTCGACGGCCGGTTCGTCTGTCACGTCAAAGCCGACGGCCTGATCGTCGCGACCGCGACGGGATCGACGGCGTACAACCTCTCGGCGGGCGGGCCGATCGTGCACCCGGCCGTGGACGCGATCGTCTGACGCCGATCGCGCCGCACACGCTGACGAACCGGCCGCTGGTGCTGCCCGCGACGGCGCGCGTCACGCTCCAGCCGGTCATCGAGCCGCAGTCCGACATCGTTGCTCACGTTCGACGGGCAGTTCGGCGTGCCGCTCTCGGCGGGCGACGTGCGTCCGTCACGCGCGCCGCCGCGCGTGCTGCGCCTCCTGCGCACGTCGGCGCGCACGCACTTCGACATGCTGCGCGAGAAGCTCAAGTGGGGAAATTCGTAGAACGTCGCGCTCCGAACCTTCTACCTTCGACCTTCCACCTTCGACCTGAAGTACTCCTTCTGCCACTTCACGACGTTGCGATTGTGCTCCTCGAGCGTCGTGGCGAACACGTGGGACCCGTCGTTGCGGCTGACAAAGTAGAGATACGGCACGTCGGCCGGGCGCACGGCGGCTTCGAGCGACGCGCGGCCCGGCGACGCAATCGGTCCGGGCGGCAGGCCGGGGTAGCGATACGTGTTGTACGGCGAGTCCATCTGCAGATCGACCCGGCGCAGGTTGCCGTTCCAGCGGCCCGCGCGCATCAGCGCGTAAATCACCGTCGGGTCGCACTGCATCGGCATGCCTCCGCGCCAGCCGGTTGTGGTACACCGCTGAGACGAGCGCGCGCTCTTCAGGTCTCGCGGTTTCCTTTTCGATGAGCGACGCCAGCGTCACCGCCTGATGCGCCGAGAGCCCTCGCGCCTGCGGCCTCGGCGCCGCAGCGTCGTCGTCGAAGACCTGTATCGAAGCGCGCGAGCATCACCCGCACGGCGTGCTCCGCACTGACCCGGCGCGGGAGCGGATAGGTGTCCGGAAAGAGATAGCCCTCGAGCGACCGCAGGCTCGGGCCGATGGTGGCGGCCAGCGTCCGGTCAGCCGCGGCCGTTTCGAACGCCGCCGCCGTTCCAAGGCCGGCGCGCTCGAACATCGGCGCCATCTCGCGGATCGTCAGCCCCTCGGGGAACGTGACGGGACGGGTGTAGACGTCACCGGCCGCCAGCCGCCAGACGACCTCGAACGGCGACTGCTCGCCGGCAAATCGATACTCGCCGGCCTGCAGGCGCCGGTCGGCGCCCGAAAGACGCGCCGCGAGCCGGAAGGTCAACGCATCGGGCACGACACCCGCCTCGGCCAGTTGCGCGGCAATCCCGGCGACGCTCGTGCCTGGCGCCAGATCGACGAAGACTTCGTCGGCGACGAACGCGCGGTACGGCGCGCCCATGCGGTGCCTGAGCCACAACGCCCCGGCGCCCGCCACGACTGCCCCGATGATGAGAAGCAGAACGAGCTTCTTCAGCATCGGTCGGCCGCCGGATCGCGCGCCGCCAGCCTCGCACGCTCGTCGAGAAAATCCTGGAGAATGACCGCCGCCGACGCGGCGTCGAGCTTTGCCTTGCGCCGGCGCCAATCGGGCTCGCGCTCTGCGAGCAGGGCCTCGGCTTCGTGACTCGACAGCCGCTCGTCCTGAAGATGGACGACGAGGCCCGTCAGCGCGCCGAGATGACCGGCGAACAACCGCGCCGGCGCGGTTTGATCGGTGTCCTCGCCACTCAGACGGCGCGGCAGACCGACGACCAGGCCGGCCAGCTCGGTCGCTTCCGGATCGTCGTCGGCGCGAAGCCTGGCGATGAGCTCAGCCAGCATCGTGGCCGACGCCTCGGGCGTGGGTCCGGCGGCGATCGTGCGCCACGGCCGCGCGAGCATCGCCGCGTCGTCCGACAGGGCCAGGCCGATGCGGCGCTGGCCGAAGTCCACGCCGAGAAATCGCATGGCCAAAGTGTAGCGCGGTCCGGGTTGTGGACCGCGATGTAGCGCGGTCCGGGTTGCGGACCGCGATGTAGCGCGGTTCGGCGAACGCGGTCCAAGCCCGGACCGCGCTACACTTCACGCGTGCGCCGCCTGGGGTTGTTCCTGCTCGCGTCGGTCGTGACGATGGCGGCGTGCAGCCGCGAGCCGGTCGATGCGGGGCATCCGAAGCTCGTGATTCTCGGCTTCGACGGCCTCGATCCCGATCTCGTCCAGGAGTACATGAAGGCCGGCCAGATGCCGGCGTTCTCGCGCCTCATCCAGTCTGGCGGGGTCTATCCGCTCGAGACGACCGTCTCACCCGAATCGCCGACGGCGTGGGCGTCGTTCGCGACCGGCGTCAACCCGGGCAAGCACAACATCTACGACTTTCTCGTGCGCGACACCGCGACCTACCTGCCCGATCTCGGCATGGTACGGCGCGAGCCGCCGAAGTTTCTCTTCGACTGGATTCCGGTGCGCCGGCCGAAAGTGATCTCGATTCGCGGCGGCACGTCGTTCTGGGTCACGGCCGGCGAGACGGGCGTGCGCAGCAGCATCCTGACGGTGCCGATCACGTTTCCGCCTGAGGACGTGCCGAACGGCGAGCTGCTGTCGGGCCTGCCGTTGCCCGACCTTCGCGGCACGATGGGAACGTTCTCGTACTTCGCGACCGATCTGAGCCGGTACGAGGAGGGCAACACCGAGTTCGGCGGCATCCTGCGGCGGCTCGTCTTCGAGGGCGACACGGCGCGCGCCCTGCTCGTCGGTCCGCCCAATCCGATCGTGCGCACGAAGATCCAGGCGATTCGCCGCAAGGGCCCGCTCGCCGACGCCGACCGGACCACCGCTCGCCGAGCTCGAAGCGAAGGAAGACACGACGATCCCGCTCCGGGTCACCTGGAAGCGGGGCGGCTCGTCGGCGGTGATCGATCTCGGCGGCACGGCCGTCACCCTCTCCGCCGGCGCAGTGGAGCAAGTGGATCGACGTGGACTTCACGGTGAACCTCTTCGTCCGGCTGCACGGCATGGTCCAGCTCTACCTGATCGAGGCGGGCCAGGAGCTCCAGCTCTACGTCTCGCCGGTCAACTTCAAGCCGGATGCGCCGCCGGTGCCGATCTCTTCGCCTGCGGGCTTCGCGGGCGATCTGTTCGCGCGCCTCGGGCCGTACCGCACGCTCGGCTGGGCCGAAGCGACGTGGCCGCTCAACGAGGGCCGCATGGACGAGGCGACGTTCATGGACGATCTGTACCGCGCGTTCGACGATCGCGCGCAGGTCATCCTCGATCGGCTCAATCACCGCAACTGGGATCTGCTGGTCGGCGTGATCGAATCGACCGATCGCGTGCAGCACATGATGTACCGGCTGATCGATCCCGCGCATCCGATGTACGACGCGCAGCTCGCGACGAAGTACGCCGACGCGATCCGGCAGCGTCTACCGGCGCGCCGATCAGTTCGTCGCGCAGGTGATGGAGATGGTCGAGCCCGGGCACGACGATCATGATCGTCTCCGATCACGGCTTCCACTCCTGGCGGAAGTCCGTGAACCTGAACACATGGCTCGTGCAGCAGGGCTACATGCTGCTCAACGGGCAGACGCCGGGCGAGAAGAAGCTGGACGATCTGTTCGGTGGCGGCGAGTTCTGGGAGAACGTCGACTGGAGCCGCACGCGCGCCTACGCGATGGGCCTCGGACAGATCTACTTCAACCTCCGCGGCCGCGAAGCGCGCGGCATCGTGAGCCCCGGACAGGAGTACACGGCGCTCGCCGACGAGCTCTCCGCGAAGCTCCGCTCGTCGCTCATCGATCCCGACACCGGCCAGCGCATCGCCCGCGCTGTCTACAAACGCGACGACGTCTACAGCGGGCGAGTTCCTGGGCGAGGCGTCAGACCTGCAGGTCGGGCTTCGACGAGGGCTACCGCGTCTCCTGGCAGACGACCCTCGGCGGCTCGCCCCAGGGCATCGTCTACGCCAACATGAAGAAGTGGAGCGGCGACCACGGCGGGTTCGACTACGCGACGACCGCCGGCGTCCTCGTGACCAACCGCCGCCTCTCGACGACCGCCCCCGAATCATCGACATCGCGCCGACCGTGCTGAAGTTCTTCGGCATCCCGATTCCGGGCACCCTCGACGGCAAGCCGCTCTTTGCCGACGAAATAGCCCGTGTCGCGGCCAACGAGCCCTCGAGACAAGTCGATTTCGCCGATGTTTCGATGTCTCGATGGATCGATGATAATTAAGTGTCTATGTCATCAAGGTCCCGTTGGCTGATTGTCCTGATTTCGACGCCCGCTCGTCGCGTTCATCACCGTCGGCGGGCTCCTTGGGCGCCGCGAGGACGCCGTCGCAGGGCGGCTTCGGGTCCCTCGGCGCCTTCCAGGAAGTGTTCGAATCTCATCACCCACGCCTACGTCGAGGAACCCAACATCGACAAGGTGATGGACGGCGCGATGCGCGGCCTGGCCGACGGCCTCGACCCGTCGAGCGCCTATCTGACGCCTGACGAAGTCCGGGCGATCGAGGCCAAGGCGGCGCCGCCGGCCGGCGACGTGGGCCTCGTCGTCACGCGACAGTTCTACCTGCGCGTCGTCGGCGTGCGCGACGGATCGCCCGCGGCGAAGGCGGGACTGCAGACCGGCGACTTCATCCGCATGATCGACGACCGGGCGACGCGCGACATGTCGGCGCATCACGGGCGCGCGCCTGCTGCGCGGCGCGCCGGGATCGAAGGTCTCGCTCACGGTCATTCCGCGGCAACGCCGCCGACCCGCACGTCATCGATCTCGTGCGCGGGCCGGGTGCCGGCGACGAAGCGACCATGACGCCGCTCCCGGGCGGCGTCGCGCGGGTGCGCGTCGCGAGCTTCGGCTCCGGCACGGCGGCGACGCTCCGCAAGCTGTTCGACGGCCTGGCGTCGCAGAAGCTCACGGCCGCCGTCATCGACCTGCGCGGCACGGCCGACGGAACGGCGGAGGACGGCATCGCCGCCGCGCGGCTGTTCGTCAAGAGCGGCACGCTCGCCATCCGCGCGGTCGCGCGCGCCCCAACGCGTCACGATCGCCGCGGGCGCCGGCGACGGCGCCATCACGATGCCGGTCGTGCTGCTCGTCTCGAACGGGACGGCCAACGCCGCCGAGGTCTTCGCGGCGGCCCTCGGCGGGCAACAACCGCGCCGAGCTGGTCGGCGAGCCGACCGCCGGCATCGCGGGCGTCCAGAAACTGGTCCGGCTGCCCCAGAACTACGGCCTGTGGCTGACGACGGAGCGCTACCTGACCGTGGACGGCGTCGGCCCGATCCACGAGCGCGGCCTGCGCCCGACCGTCGGCGTCTCCATCCCCACCCTCGGGTTCGACGAGGTGCCGCCCACGACCGACGAGCCGCTGAACCGGGCGGCGGAGGACGGAAGAAGTAAGGGGGTCAGAGCTCTCCCTGTGCGAAACTCCTGCAACTTCGCAAAGTCGCACGGTTGCAGGAGTTTTGCACAGGGAGAGCTCTGACCCCTTTGCGGCGTTTTTCCCTGCTATACTGGCCAGTTCGTGAGGCCGGTCTTCGCGATTCTAGGCACGTAGCTCAGCTGGTTAGAGCGCCTGCTTGACATGCAGGAGGTCGGCGGTTCGAGTCCGCCCGTGCCTACCAGCCTTCGCGGAACGGTCGCTTCGCTCGCCGCTACGGCTGGCAAGCCGCGAAGGTGTCCGCCGAAGCTGCGGACAGAGCGAGCGCTTAGCGAAGGCGGACGACATCCCGATCCATGTCCTTGATCACCATCACTCTTCCTGACGGCTCGCGCGAGAGGCGGCGCAAGGCACGCCGGTGCGGGAGTTTGCCTCGGCGATCCTTGCCGCAGAGCGTGATGAAGAAGGCGCTCGCGGCCAAGGTCGACGGGCGCATGGTGGATCTGACCTTCCCGCTCGATCGCGATGCCGCGCTTACGATCGTCACGCCCGACGGCCCGGAGGCGCTCGCGCTCTACCGGCACTCGACCGCGCACCTGCTCGCGGCGGCGGTGACCCAGCTCTTTCCGGGCGCGCAGTGCGGCATCGGTCCGGCGACCGACGAAGGCTTCTTCTACGACTTCGTCGTGACCCGGCCGTTCGTGCCCGAGGATCTCGAGAAGATCGAAGCGAAGATGCGCGAGCTGGCGAGGCAGGACCTGCCGTACGAGCGGCAGATGTGGCCGCGCGAGGAGGCGATCGACTTCTTCACGCGGCGCGGCGAGCCGCTCAAGGTTCAGCTCATCGAGGAGAAGACCGCCGGCCAGCCCGTCGTCTCCTGCTACACGATCAAGGACCGCGACACGTTCGTCGACTTCTGCGTCGGGCCGCACGTGCCGTCCACCGGCAAGCTGAAGGCGTTCAAGCTGCTGACCACCTCGAACGCGTACTGGAAGGGCGACGCGCGCAACCAGCCGATGCAGCGCGTCTACGGCACCGCGTTCTTCAAGGACGACGACCTGAAGCAGCACCTGCATCAGATCGAGGAAGCGAAGAAGCGCGACCACCGGCGCGTCGGCAAGGACCTCGGCCTGTTCACGTTCCACCCGTGGGCGCCGGGCGCGGCGTTCTGGCTCGGCAAGGGCACCACGCTCTACAACCTGCTCGCGCACTACATGCGCGAGGTGCTCTTCCCGGCCGGCTACACCGAGGTCAAGACGCCGCTCATCTACAACAAGGCGCTCTGGGAGCGCTCCGGCCACTGGAAGCACTACCGGCAGAACATGTTCCTCATCGAATCGGAAGGCGAGGCGATGAGCCTGAAGCCGATGAACTGCCCGGGCCACTTCCTGCTGTACGCGAGCGAGAAGCGCAGCTATCGCGACCTGCCGATCCGGTTTCACGAGCAGACGCCGCTGCACCGCAACGAGGCCTCGGGCGTGCTCTCGGGCCTGACTCGCGTGCGGCAGTTCTCGCAGGACGACGCGCACTGCTTCGTCACCGAGGAGCAGATCGGCGACGAGGTCGAGCGGTTGATTCGACTCGTCCAGCGCGTCTACGGCGACTTCGGCCTGCCGTTCACGGCCAAGCTCTCGACCCGGCCGCCAGAGTTCCTCGGCGAGGTGGCCACCTGGGATCACGCCGAGGCGCAGCTCAAGGCGGCGCTCGACCGCACCGGCCTCGAGTACGCGCTGAACGAGGGCGACGGCGCGTTCTACGGACCGAAGATCGACTTCGACGTCACCGACGCGATCGGCCGCAAGTGGCAGTGCGCGACGATTCAGCTCGACTACCAGCAGCCCCAGAACTTCGACCTGAAGTACACCGGCGCCGACAACACCGAGCACCGGCCGGTCGTCATCCATCGGGCGATCTTCGGCAGCTTCGAGCGGTTCATTGCGCTCCTGATCGAGCACTACGCCGGCGCGTTTCCGCTCTGGCTGGCGCCGGTCCAGGTCGTCGTCCTGCCGATTGCCGATCGGCACCTGCCGTATGCCGAAGCGGTGCGCGCTGCGCTCGAGGCCGCGGGCCTGCGGGTGGAGCTCGACGGGCGTGCGGAGAAGATTGGTTATAAGATTCGAGAGGCGCAGCTGCAGAAGGTCCCGTACATGCTGGTCATCGGCGACCGCGAGGCGGCCGAGGGCACGGTCGCGGTGCGCAGCCGGACCGGCGGCGACCTGGGGGCGCGGGCGGTCGAGGCGTTCGTCGAGGATGCGCGCGCCGAAATCGCCAGTCGCGGGCAATCCGGCGTGACCCCGGCGGCGGCCGCGCCGCAGGGAACTTCGAGTGTTTCAGGTAGGAGGTTGTTATCGCTTTCGATCGAAGCCCACGACGTGATGATCGCGTCCGCATCAACGAGCGCATCCGAGTGCGGGAAATCCGGGTCATCGACGACACCGGCCAGCAGCTCGGCATCATGCCGCCGCCGCAGGCGCTGGCGCTGGCGCGCAGCAAGGGACTGGATCTCGTCGAGATTTCGCCGACGGCCGTGCCGCCGGTCTGCCGGATCATGGACTTCGGGAAGTACCAGTACGAGCAGCAGAAGCGGGCGCGCGCCGGCCAAGAAGCACCAGAAGGTGATCCTGGTCAAGGAGATCAAGTTCCGGCCGAAGGTCGACGAGCACGACTACCAGTTCAAGAAGAAGCACATCGAGCGCTTCCTGGCGGACGGCGACAAGGTGAAGGCGACGATCTTCTTCCGCGGGCGCGAGAACGCGCACCCGGAAATCGGGCGGCGGATTCTGGAGCGGCTGGTCGGCGAGCTGAGCGAGATCGCCGTCACCGAGCCGGAGCCGCAGAAGGAAGGCAATCAGCTCCACACGATTCTGGCGCCGAGGCCGGGAGGCCGGAAGAACTGAGGGAGATATGCCGAAGATCAAGAGCCATCGAGGCGCCGCGAAGCGCTTCAAGAAGACCGCGACGGGCAAGTTCCTGCGCCCGAAGGCGTTCAAGCGCCACATCCTGACGAGCAAGCCGACGCGCCGCAAGCGCCACATGCGCGGCACCGTGCAGGTGTCGCCCGCCGACGCCGGCAAGCTCAAGCGGATGCTGCCGTACGACTGACGCAGACTGACGCTTGCAGTTACGATTTCGAGGATTTTCGATTTTCGAGAGCTCAAGGAGTGATGTTCCATGCCCCGCGTCAAGAGAGGAACCCATCGCCGCGCCAAGCGCAAGAAGCTGCTGAAGCGCGCGAAGGGGTTCTACGCCACCAAGAGCAAGCTGTATCAGGCCGCGCAGGAGGCCGTCGACAAGGCGCTCAACTACGCCTACTCCGGCCGCCGCCGCAAGAAGCGTGATTTCCGCCGCCTGTGGGTCGTCCGCATCAACGCCGCCGCGCGCCTGCACGGGCTGACCTACGGTCAGCTCATCAGCGGCCTCAAGGCCGCCGGCGTCGGGCTCGATCGCAAGAGCCTCGCCGATCTGGCCGTCAACCATCCGGCCGCGTTCGAGACGCTGGCCAAGCAGGCGCAGCGCGCGCAACCCGCGCGCTGAGGACGAAGGACGGCAGGGCGAAGGGCAAAGCCTACTCCCTTCGGGCCTTCGGCCTCCCTTATGCCTTCGTCCTAAACCTTCTCGCTTGAACCTTCGCCCTTCGCCCTGACATGACCGTCCTTCACCGGTACCATCGAGGAACTCCGCGAGGATTTCGAGCGGCGACGTCCGAGGTCCGCTCGATGGCGGAGCTCAAGGCGGTCCGCGACCAGTTCCTCAGCCGCAAGCAGGGGCGCGTCACGCCGCTGCTGAAGCTCCTGTCGTCGGAGTCGGCGCCGACGAGCGCCGGCGCTCGGGCGGCCGCGAACGAGCTCAAGCAGGAGATCGAAGCGGCGCTCGACGGCGACGAGGCGGACCTCGCCGCGCAACGCGGCGCCGCCGGGCGCCGTCGACGTCACGCTGCCCGGCCGCGTGCCGCTCGTCGGCCGCCGGCATCCGCTGACGCAGGTGCGCGAGCGCATCGAGGACATCTTCCTCGGCATGGGCTACCAGGTCATCGACGGGCCGGAGCTCGAAGACGACTGGCACAACTTCGAAGCGCTGAACATGCCGCCGGAGCATCCGGCGCGCGACATGCAGGACACGCTGTACCTGGCGGCGCCGGTGCCGGCGCGCGAGGGCGGACGGCCGGCGACGCTGCTGCGCACGCACACGTCGGGCATGCAGATTCGCTACATGGAGGCGCACGAGCCGCCGGTGCGCATCATCGCGCCGGGCCGCGTCTACCGCCGCGACAACTTCGACGCGACGCACACGCCGATGTTCACGCAGGTCGAAGGCCTCGTCGTCGACGAGGGCATCAGCCTCGGCGATCTCAAGGGCACGCTGCAACGCGTTCGCCGAGCGGTTCTTCGACGCCGACGTGCAGACGCGCTTCCGCCCGAGCTTCTTCCCGTACACCGAGCCGTCGGCCGAGCTCGACGTCGAGTGCCAGGGCTGCGACGGCGCGGGCTGTGCGCTCTGCAAGCAGACCGGGCTGGATCGAAGTGCTCGGCTGCGGCATGGTGCACCCGGCCGTCTTCGAGGCCGTCGGCTACGACGCCGAGCGGTACACGGGCTTCGCGTTCGGCGTCGGCATCGAGCGGCTCGCGCTGCGCCTCTACGGCATCGACGACATCCGGATGTTCTACGAGAACGACCTGCGCTTCCTGAGCCAGGTGGCGCTGTGAAGGTGCCGGCGTCCTGGCTGCGCGAGTTCGTCGAACGTGCCGGCGACCGCCGGCCGAGCTGGCCGCGCGCCTCGCCGCGTGCGGCTTCGAGGTCGCGTCGATCGACGGCGACGTCATCGACTTCGAGATCACGGCGAACCGGCCCGGACTGCCTGAGCGTGTACGGTCTCGCGCGCGAAGCCGCGGCGGCGTTCGACGTCGACCTGCAGCCGCCGCCGACGTCCCGTTCCCCGGCCCGGCCCCGGCGCGCCGTGCCGACGGCCGGCCGCCGCGATGACGGTCTCGATCGGCGACGCCGGCTGCGGCCGCTACGCGCTCGCCGTCGCCGACGTCGCCGTCGGGCCGTCGCCGGCCTGGCTGGCCGACCGGCTGCACGGCGCCGGCGTCCGGCCCATCAACAACGTCGTCGACGTCACCAACTACGTGATGCTCGAGACTGGGCCATCCGATGCACGCGTTCGACGTCGCGAAGCTGGCGGGCCCGGAGATTCGCGTGCGCCGCGCGCGCGCGGGCGAGACGCTGACGACGCTCGACGGCCAGTCGCGCACGCTCGACGAGACGATGCTGGTCATCGCCGACCGCGAGCGCGCGGTCGCCATCGCCGGCGTCATGGGCGGCGCGGCGTCCGAGGTCTCCGGCGCCACGACGCGCATCGCGCTCGAGAGCGCCTGGTTCCTGCCGGCGTCGGTGCGCGCGACCAGCCAGCGGCTCGGCCTGAAGACCGAAGCGTCGGCGCGGTTCGAGCGCGGCGCGGACATCGCCGCGCCGGTGCGCGCGCTGCGGCGGGCGCTCGCGCTGCTCGAGCAGATCGGCGCCGGCCGCGCGGCCGGCGGGTCGTCGCGACGTCTACCCGCGGCCGGCCGAGCTGCGGCGTGTGGCGCTGCGGCGGGCGCGGCTCGGCCGGCTGCTCGGCGACTCGGTGCCCGACGCCGACGTCGAGCGCATCCTCGGCCGGCTGGGCTTCCGCCTGGAGCGGCGCGCCGACGGCTGGCTGGTCGACGTGCCGTCGTTCCGCGTGGACGTCGCGCGCGAGGCCGATCTCATCGAGGAAGTCGGCCGGCACTGGGGATTCGACCGGATTCCGGCGACGTTCCCGGCGCTGCGCACGCCGCCGCCCGGCCCGGCGCCGGCGGTGGCGCGCGACCGGCTGCTGCGCCGCGTCCTGTGCGGCGCCGGGCTGCAGGAAGCCGTCACGTTCACGTTCATCGAGCGCGGCCGCGGCCGCGCCGTTCGTCCCGCCGGCCGACGTCGCCGGTGCCGATCGCCAACCCGCTGTCGGAGAAGTTCGCCGTGCTGCGGCCGTCGCTGCTGCCGGGCCTGCTCGACGCGCTCGTCGTACAGCCGGCGGCGCGAAACGCGACGACGTCCGGCTGTTCGAGGTCGGCGCGGTCTTCGGCTCGACGGGCGAGTCCACGCGCGTCGGCTGGGTGCTGACCGGCGCGCGCCGCGAGCACTGGAGCGGCGGCGCGGGCGCGGTCGACTTCTTCGACGCCAAGGGCATGGCCGAGCTGCTGGCCGGCGTGTTTCGGCGTCGCGATTGCCGCGCAGCCGGCCGATGAGCGCGCCGTGGTTCGTTCGCGGGCGCGGCCGCGACGCTCGTGTGTCGGAACCGGTAACGCGCCGGTGACACTCGGCACCGATCGGTCAGTTGCAGTCCGATCTGGTCGCGGCGCGCGGTCTCGGCCGGCACGAGGCCGTGTTCGGCGGCGAGATCGACCTCGCGGCGCTCGAGGCGGCCGGCCGCGGCCCGACGTCCGCATCGAGCCGCTGCCGCGCTATCCGTCGATCGTCCGCGATCTCTCGATCGTCGTCGATGAACGCTTGCCAGCCGCCGATGTTCGTGGCACGATTCGGGCGAACGCGCCGGCAACGCTCGTGGCGGTGCGCGAGTTCGATCGGTATCAGGGCAAGGGCGTGCCGGACGGCCAGGTCAGCCTGTCGATCCGGCTGACGTTCCGCGACGCGGATCGCACGCTGACCGACCGCGAAGTGCAGCAGGCCGTCGACGCGATCGTCGCCGCGCTCGCCCGCGAGCACGGCGCGACGCTGCGCGGCAAATGAGCGTCGTTCGGGAAGGACAGAGACATGGTCGTTCGAACCGCTGCCGCCACTGATGTGCAGCCGATCGATCGGCTCGAAGAGAAGGTCCGCCAGCTCGTCGGCATGATCGACACGCTGCGCGCCGAGCGCGCGAAGGCCGTCGACGAGGCCGCGCGGCTGCAGCGCGAGCTCGACGCGGCCGCGCGCCCGGCTGACCGAAGCCGCCGGCGCCTCGGCCGAGGTCACCACGCTGCGCGAGGAACGCGAGCTCATCCGCAACCGCGTCGTGCAGATGATCGCGCAGATCGACAAGCTGAATCTGTAGTCTGCCCGCCGAAGCCTTGGCGATGGCGGGAGGGTTTTCATGAGCATGCGAGTCGTTCACGTCGACATTCACGGCCAGCGCTACGCCATCCGCAGCGAGCTCGACCCGCAGTACATCGGAGAAATCGCCGGCTACCTCGACGAGAAGATGCGGCTCGCCGCGCGCGAGCTCGCGAGCACCGATCCGCTGCGCGTCGCCGTCATCGCCGCGCTGAACATCGTCGACGAGCTGCTTCGCGCGCGGAGCGACTCGCGCGGCGCCGAAGGCCGACTCCTCGCCCGCGCCGCCGACATCGAGCGCATCGTCGACGCCGTCCTCGCCGACGCCGCGAAGCAAGTGGTGAACGGCTGATTACCGATTACCCATCTCCATTGCCGATTACCAATTTGTTTGCCATTGCCGATTCCCCGATTTGCCGATTACCCATGGCAAGCGGTAGTATCAGACTCCCTGCTTTGTGCGTGATGGTTCGGAGTGTTGCTTGAGCCGATGTTTCACCACAAAGTGAGTCGCGATGCCGCGTGGTGTGCATGCCTCCGTGGTGAGGAAGCCTGAAGCGCGGCTTTTAAAGTGGCTCCACCTGCTTAGCAGGTTCATGCGGCCTCCCCACACGGCAAAGCGGGGAACTTCTCTTGTCCTCGGTTTCCACCCTCAGTGAGTCCGCCCTGATCGAGCGCCTCCGGCGCCGCGCGGGCCGCCCGCCTGCCTGGGTTCCGCTCGGGATCGGCGACGACGCGGCAGCGATCGAGCCGGCGCGCAACGCCCTCGATGTCGTCACGACCGACGCCTCGTCGAAGACGTGCACTTCCGGCGCGCGTGGACCGCGCGCGCGCGATCGGCCACAAGGCTGCCGCGTCAACCTGAGCGATCTGGCGGCGATGGGCGCCACGCCGCGCGCGTTGCTGCTCAGCCTCGCGCTGCCGGGAGACTTTCCGCTCGACGACTTCGACGAGCTGATCGACGGCGTCGTCGGCACCGCCGGCGCCGCGGGAGCGCCGCTCGTCGGCGGCAATCTCGCCCGATCGCCGGGCCGCTCGTCGTCGACGTGACGGCGATTGGCGCGGTCGGCCGGCGGAGAATGCTCACGCGGAGCGGCGGACGCGCCGGGGACGTGCTCTATGTCACGGGCAGCCTCGGCGCCGCGGCGGCGGGCCTCCGCGTCCTCGAAGCCGGCAGGGATCGCGACGGCGTCGATCCGTCACTCCTCGAGTGCATCGCGCGTTACGAGCAGCCTGAGGCGCGGAGCCGATGTGGCCGGATCGTCGCCGCCAGCCGGGCGGCGTCCGCGTGTCTGGACCTGTCGGATGGTCTGGCCGCGGGCGTCCGGCAGTTGGCTGAGGCGAGCGGTCGCGGGGCGATCGTGGAGGCCGAGCGCCTGCCGGTTCACCCGGGGGCCCGCGCGTGGGCCGAACAGATGCGGCAGGACGCCGTGGCGTTCGCGCTCACGGGCGGCGAGGACTACGAGCTGCTCTTCGCGGTGCCGGCCGCCCGTCGCCGCGCCTTCCTGGGCGCGGTCCGGCGATGTGGCGGCCTGCCCGTCACGGAGATCGGACGGCTGCGTCGCGAGCCGGGCGTCCTGGTCAGCCGCGGAGGCTCGCTCGAGGCGCTGCCGGAGGGCTTTCAGCACTTCCGCGCAGGTTCGCCCTAGTATCGCGCCCGCCGTTTCCTGGGTCGTTATCATCTCGTAAGTTGTTTTTTTACAGTAAGTTAATTGGTATAGGCCAGACCGCATCCGCCTCGCGGATCTACGCCCCACTTTCGCCTCGGGATGTTGCTAGCATTCGTAGGTTCCCCCCAGAACATGCTGCTGGTTTCTCGCTCCCTTCGTCGGAAGCTTCTGGCCACCCTGCTCGGGGGGGTCGCCTTTTTCCTGCTGTACCAGGCGACGGTCATCGACTCGCGGACCATTGGCGGGCACGGGACGAAGCTGGCGGTCGGGCCGCCGCAGCCCGGGTCGCGCACGGCCTTCTCGGCCACGGCCTACTGCAAGGGTCAGACGACGGCCTCTGGGGTCGCCGTCCGGGCCGGTATCGCCGCGGCGGATCCCAAGATTCTGCCGATCGGCTCGGTCGTGCAGGTCGATGGCGTTGCCGAGCCCTATCGCGGCATCTATACCGTCCTCGACACGGGTCCCGAGATCCAGGGCCGCGAAATGGACATCTACATCTGGAGCTGCACCGAGGCGCTGCAGTTCGGCCGTCGCAATGTGGACGTGACCGTCCTTCGACTCGGCTGGAACCAGAAAAGTACGGTGCGCAAGAGATAAGACCTACGCCACCTGCTGCGGATGCTGCAGCTGATACAGACGGTAATACAGCCCTCGCGCAGCGAGCAGCTCCTGGTGGGTGCCGCTCTCGCGCAGCTCTCCTTTGTGCATCACGAGGATGCGGTCGACGTCCTGGATCGTCGACAGCCGATGCGCGACCGCCAGCACGGTGCGCCCGGCCATGAGCACGTGGAGCGCATCCTGAATCAGCGCCTCGGTCGCCGTGTCGATGCTCGACGTCGCCTCGTCGAGCAGGAGGATGCGCGGCTCGAAGGCGAGCGCCCGCGCGAACGACAGCAACTGCTTCTGCCCGACCGACAGCGTGGCGCCGCGCTCCGCCATCTGCGCGTGGTACCCGCCAGGCAACTGCTCGATGAACCCGTCGGCATGCACGGCCCGCGCGGCGCGCTCGACCGCGGCGTCCGTGATGGCCTCGTTGCCGAGGCGGATGTTCGCCGCGACCGTGCCGGAGAACAGATGCACGTCCTGCAGCACCAGGCCGAACAGGCCGCGCAGCTCGTGAAGATCGAGCTGCCTGATGTCCACGCCGTCGATGAGGACTCGCCCCCGGCGCACGTCGTAAAACCTCAGCAGCAGGTTGATGAGCGTCGTCTTGCCCGATCCGCTGGCGCCGACAATCCCGATGCGCTCGCCCGGCTCGACGACGAACGAGATGTCGCGGACGACGTCGTGCTCGCCGTCATAGGCGAAGGAGACATGATCGAAGACGATGCGGCCGGGTGTGACAGGACTCCGGGAGTCGTTTTCTCACCGTCGCGGACGCCCGACAGCTCCGGGAGTCGTTTTCTTCCCGACTCTTGAGAAAACGACTCCCGGAGTCTTAATCTCCACTGCCGTATCCAGCAGCCCGAAAATGCGCTCTGAGGCCGCCATCGCCGCCTGCAGGATGTTGAACTTTTCCGAGAGGTCGCTGATCGGCTGGAAGAACCGGCGCGAATACTGGAGAAACGCGACCAGCACGCCGACGGTCACGACGCCGTCCTGCGACCAGCCGCCGCCGATCCAGATGATGAGCGCGCCCGACAGCGCCGCGAGCATTTCAATCGCCGGATAGAAGACCGCGTAGTAGAAGATCGACGCGATGTTCACGTCGCGATGGCTGCGGTTGAGCGCATCGAAGCGGTCGAACACCCGCGCTTCCTGTCCGAAGAGCTGGACCGTCGAGATGCCCGTGATGTGTTCCTGCAGAAACGCGTTGAGCCGCGCGATGAGGCCCCGAATCTGCCGGTACGACTCGCGCACGTTCTTGCGGAACCAGAGCGTCACCCAGGCGATGAGCGGCAGGACCGCGAACGCGACCAGGGCGAGCCGCCAGTTCATCAGCAGCATGACCGCCATGATGCCGACGAGGACGATGATGTCGCCGAAGACGGTGACGATGCCGGACGCGAACAGATCGTTCAGGGCGTCCACGTCGGTGGTCACGCGGGTCATGAGGCGGCCGACGGGATTGCGATCGTAGAACCGCAGGTCCAGACGCCCGAGGTGGCCGTACACCTCCATCCGCAGCGTGTGCATGATGCGCTGGCCCGTCGTCTGCAGGATGTAGGTCTGCCCGTACTGGCAGCCGAAACCCACGGCAAGCAACCCGAGGTAGATCATCACGATCCACTTCAGGCCGGCGAGGTCACCCGCGGCGATGTACCGATCGATGGCCTGCTGGGTAATCAACGGCTGCGCGAGCTCGGCGACTGACCCGCCGAGGATCGCCAGGAACGCCAGACCGACGGCGGCTTTGTGCGGCCTCAGATAGACCAGGAGCCGCCTCATGAGCCGGGCGTCGTACGCCTTGCCGACGACGTCGTCCTGCATCGAGGGAGGGCTCACGTCGCCGCCAGCTCCTCTTCGAGCATCTGCCGCTCGTGCATCTGTGCGTACACGCCGCCCATCGCGACGAGCGCCTCGTGCTGTCCGCGTTCGACGATGCGGCCGCGGACCAGCACCAGGATGAGATCGGCGTCGCGCACCGTCGAGATGCGGTGCGCGATCATCAGGCAGGTCGTACGGCGGCGGACTTCGCCGAGCTGCTGCAGGATCCCTTCCTCTGTGGCCGTATCGACGGCGGACAACGCGTCGTCGAGGATCAGGATGCGCGGGTCAATCGCGACCGCCCGCGCGATGGCGACGCGTTGCTTCTGGCCGCCCGATAGCGTGACACCCCGCTCACCGACCATCGTGTCGTACCCGGCAGGGAAATCGGCGACGTCGGCGTCGAGGCGCGCCGTGGACGCGGCGGCGATCGCGCGGCGGCGCGTCGTCTCGTCGTTCCAGCCGGCGTCGAGCCCGAGGGCGACATTGCCGCCGACGGTGTCTGAGAACAGGAACGGCTCCTGGGGCACGACGCCAATCGCGCGGCGGAGGCGGCCCAGCGGCTGATCGCGCACGTCCACGTCGTCCACGAAGACGGTGCCCGGCGGCGGCTCGTGCAGCCGGCAGATGAGCGACGCGATCGTGGACTTGCCCGATCCGGTCGGCCCGACGATCGCGACCGTCTGGCCAGGTTCCGCGGCAAACGACACGTCCTGAAGGACGTTGGCCGTGGTCCCCGGATAGGCAAACGTCAGGCCCCGGACCTCGATCCGTCCCGGGTCTCGTCGTAGCGCGGCCTGGTCTGTGGGCCGCGTCTCCGCCCCGCGTAGCGCGGCTTGGGTTGTAAGCCGCGTCTCGGCCTGGTTTGGAACCCGCGTCTCCGCCTCCTCCGCCGGCGGCACGTCCAGCACCTCGAGCATTCGCTCCCACGAGGCCACCCCGCGTTGCACGATGTTGATGACCCAGCCGAAGGCGATGAGCGGCCAGGCCAGCAGCACGAGGTAGCGGCTGAAGGCCACGAACTCGCCCAGGGTGATTCGGCCGCGAACGACGTCGGTGCCGCCAATCCAGATCACAAGAAGTCCGCTCAAGCCGAAACAAAGCGTTAAACTCGGGAAGAACGCAGACTGGATCCGGATCAGCCGGTCGTTTGACGCGACGTACTCGTCGTTCGACGCCCCAAAGCGAGCGAGCTCCCCCGCCTCCTGCCGGTACGCCCGAACGACGCGTACGCCCGAGAGCGCCTCCTGGACGACGGCGCTCATGCCCGCGAGCCTGGCCTGAATGTGCTCGAACCGGTCGTGAATGGCGCGGCCGAAGAACCAGGTCGCGATCGTCACGCCCGGCAGCGGCAGGAGCGCGACGAGCGTCAACCGGAAGTCGATCCAGAGCATCACCGAGACGGCGATGACGAAGCCGAAGACGGTGCTCGTCGAGTACATGACGGCGGGCCCCACGAGCATTCGGACGGCGGCCAGGTCGTTCGTGGCGCGCGACATGAGGTCGCCGGTGCGGTGGGACTGGAAGTAGCCGAGCGGCAGCCGCTGGAGGTGGGCAAAAAAATCGTTGCGGAGGTCGTATTCGACCTGCCGCGAGGCGCCGATAAGCCGATTGCGCATCAGGTATCGAAAGATGCCGTCGGCGGCGGCGAGCGCCAGGATGGAGAGCGCGTACAGGCCCAGCGTCGCCCGGTCGACACCCTGGGTCAGACCGTCAATGACGTATTTGAGGACCCAGGGCGACACGAGCGACAAGGTCGTCGCGATGAGCGCGGCGGCCAGTCCGGCAATGATGGATCCTCGAACGCGCAGCAGGTACGGCAGCAGGCGCGACAGCGCCCGGATCATGGAGGGCAGTATAACAATGGCAATTCGGACTCTTTCCTCCGCGTGGCGCCGCGCGGCCGTGAGCGGCCTCGCCGCGATCGTGTTGCTGGTGCCGGCCGTCGCGTGGGCGCAGTACGCCGCCCCGGAAAACCAGCGCCCGGCGGTGCTCGGTGAGAAATACCACGTCGAAGTCAGCGGGAACTTCTGGAACCCGGCGCTCTTCGGCGTCATCTCGAGCGAGCAGTTCGGCCAGCTCGGCTCCGCCATCAGCTTCGGCACCGACCTCGGCTTCAAGCAGACCCGCTTCAGGGACCTGCGCATCGTCCTCAGGCCTGCGACGAAGCACAGGTTCCGCGTGCAGTACACGCCGATGACGTACGAGGCGGTGTCGAGCTTCACCCGGAACATCACGTTCAACGGCATCCTCTTCCCGGTGAGCCTGCCGGTGCAGTCGAGCTTTTCGTGGAACGTCTGGCGCATCGGCTACGAGTACGACTTCGTCTATCAGCCCTGGGGCTTCGTCGGGGTTCTTCTCGAAACGAGGCTGACCGAGTTCGACGCGAGACTCGAGTCCGCGATCGCGTCGGAGTTCACGACGGCGAAGGGACCACTGCCGGCCGCCGGCATCGTCGCGCGTGGCTACGTGCATCCGACGGTCGCGATCAACTTCGAGCTGAGCGGCATGCGGATCCCGGCCATCGATCCGGACTACCAGGCGAACTACTGGGACTGGGATCTGTACGGGACGGTGAACTTCACCAACCACGTCGGGTTCCAGGTCGGCTATCGCAAGATGAGCACGTACCTCGCGATCGACAAGGACAGCGGCGACATGGAATTCAAAGGCCTCTGGTTCGGCGGGGCCCTCAGGTTCTGAGGGCGGCCAACTTTTTTCAACTGCGCGTGGGGCCCCACCCCCACGCGCGCGCCCTTGCCGGCCTCGCTACGCTCGGCCTCGGGGCGGTCCACTTCTTTGGTTACTTCACAGTCACCCACACGCCCAGGTAGCGCGTGTCACGCTCTCCCCGCTCGGACGGACGGAAGCCTGACCCCGAGGTGATTCGCAGTCGCACGACACCCGACGTCGCCTGAAGCGTCACGGCGCGCTCCTCGCCAGGCGCGAGTGAAAACGACTGGCGCCCGCCGGTCGATTCCAGCTGAATGTCGTTAGCGGCCGCTCCGTTACGCAGCAGGAGTTCCACTGCCTGACCGCTGGACAGGGCCTGCCCTGAGCCCGGTCGAAGGGCCAGGACGACCGCGGCCGTCCGGCCACCTCGCACCCAGAAGCCGCCGTCTTCGACATAGGCGCCGTCATCGAGAAAGAACGTCTCCGCGTCGCCGTAGCGGGAGGCAACGAGCGCGGGCGGCGCGTCAGACCGATCGAGACTGACGGGAGCGAGCTCGACGTCGCCGCGAATGCCGGCGAGGCCGGCCACCGGCTGAAAGAGCAAGGCAGCCGCGCCTGCCGGCAGCGATAACGGGAACTGCTGGCGAGAAAGCGAGGAGAGCGGCTGCACGAGCAGCGGTCGCGGCGAGCGGCCAATCGAGATCGCCAGCTCGCCGCGCTGAGGCCGGGCGGTCTCGATCTGCACGTCGTACGTGCCGGCCGGTACGAAACCGAAAAACGCCCAGGGCCGCTCGACGTGAACGGCAGGCTGCTCGCCCCGAATCCTGAGCAGACCGCGGGGATCGCTCACGGGCCGAATCGAGAACGTTCCGAGCGCCAGCGCGCGCCCGCGCCCGCTCAGTTCCTGCAGCACGCCGAGCTGCGAGCGCGCAGGATCGAGACCGTGCGTTCGGTTCAGCCACCATCCGGCCTGGACGAGCAGCATCGCCAGCGCCACCGCACTCCATGTCACCGCCAGCGTGAGCCCGTGCGGCGAATTCGCCGCACGCTTTGCCCATGCGAGGAACGCAAGCGACACCGCCGCGATCACGAGGCCCCAGATCACGACATGGACCACGAACGGCATCTCCGTGGCCACGACGCCGGGCGTGAGACTCCAGAAGAAGCTGGGCCAGGCGCGCGGCAGGTTCACGACGGGCGCCAGCCATTCGAGCCACCGGGCATGCGCGCTGTACACGTTCCAGGCGAGGTCGCCACGCGCCACGGAAATCACCAGCGCGCTTCCGGCAAGCGACGCGAGCAACACCATCACCCGGACGAAGCGGCCGGTCTCGTTCGCGCGCGCCCAGCCGGACGCCAGCGGCACGGCCAGAATCGGCAGCATGGCGGTCGCCAGCCTGGCCGGCGTCGCGGGGTTGCCGACCCACCACATCCAGTACGTCGTGGACGCGATCAGGTACGCGAAGGCGATCGCGCACGTCGCGATCGTGGGGAACCCGGTGGCCTTGCGGCGGCGACGTAGCAGTTCGAGGCCAGCGAAGGCCAGGACCGGCGCGTAGGCCACCAGACCGTACTGCTGATCGAACAGCAGCGCCAGCAGGCCGCCCGGGGCGTAGCTGATCGACGTCTCGGGATTCGGGCCGTAGGGCGCGGCCGGATTGAACGTGCCGTAGATGATCTTGAAATATGCAAACCACGCGGCGGCGCCGAGGACCGGTATGACGAGAAAGGCGGCCGCCTCGCGCCGCCGGTCCGCGAGGGGGCGGCCCGCGTCGCTGAGCAGTCGCCAGAGGATCACCAGACCAAGGCCGGCGGCCAGCACGGCGAAACGGGTGTGCAGCCACGGCAAGGCGGCGAGTCCCGCCGACACCGCCACGAGCGCCCAACGGTTCGCGCGCCCCTCCGGATTGGACTTCTCGGCAAGCCACCACACGGCAGCGGCCACGGCGAGGGCGCCGGGACCGTCCGGATAGACCGTGCCGCTCTGAAGCAGAAACGTCGCGGAGCCGGCAACGCTGGCCCAGGCGAACCAGGCGGCGCCCGCGTTCCCGGTCACACGCCAGGCGGCTCGCCACATCAACGCGCCTGCGAGCGCGGCCAGCACCAGCAGCGTACCCTGCGCGCCGCGCAGGCCCCGGAGCCAGAACGCCGGCGCCACGACCACCGACACGCCGGGCGCATGAATCGAATAGATCTCCCCGTTTCGCCCGCGCTGAATCACATCGGGCTTGAGGGTGCCAGTGAAGTACTCGGCGTAATCGCGGCTCGCGAAGTTGTTCTCGATCCTCAGATCGCCGTCCTTCAGCAGGCTCTGCGTGATGACGAGGTAGTTCGGCTCGTCGCCGCCCGGGATGCGTGGATCGATCGACCAGACCGTGAGTACGCCCGCCATGAGCGTCAGCGCAAACGCGAGCGCGGTCGCGTGCACAGGGGTGATGGTCGCCACACGGTCCGGCCGGCGCGGCCATTGCGACGCCAGCGCCGCGACGAGGGCGAGGCCGATCGGCGCCCACGCGAGCGGACCGGTCCAGAGCAGCGCGATCGGCGGAAGCGGGACCGGCCACCAGGGCAGCGTGGACAGCAGCGCGGGCGTGGCCAGCAGCGGGCGCCGCCGCCATGCCGGCACGGCAAGCGCCGCGATCGCCGCGGCGACACCGATCCACCAGGGCGCCGCGATCGCGATACGCTGCGTCGCCTCGTCTGGTCCGGCGACCGTCAACTGACCCGCGGCACACCAGACCGCGACGCCAATGACAACCGACGCGATCAACGACATGGGCGGCGTGATTATTTTCTCAGTTGCACTTTGAGGTGTTTGAGCCTCTGCTCGGCGGCCTGCAGCGTCTCGTCCTTCTTGCAGAACGTGAAGCGCAGCTTCGTCTTCCCCGTCGACGGATCTCGATAGAAGCTGCTGCCCGGCACGGCCGCCACGCCGATGTCCGTGACGAGATGCCGCGCAAACGCGACGTCGTCCGGAAAGCCGAAGCCGCCGATGTCCGTCATGATGTAGTAGGCGCCGCGCGGCTCATAGCAGACGAAGCCGGCGTCCTCGAGGATCGCCATGAGCCGGTCGCGGCGCTGGCTGTAGCTCGTTGCAAGATCACGGTAGTACTCAGGCGGCAGGGCGAGCGCGGCCGCCGATGCGGCCTGGAGCGGTGCGGCAGCCCCGACGGTCAGGAAGTCATGGACCTTGCGGATCGCGTTCGTGATGTCGGGCGGCGCGATCGTCCAGCCCACCCGCCAGCCGGTCACGCTGAACGTCTTCGACACGCTGTTGATCGTCACCGTCCGATCCGCCATCCCGTCGAGCGAGGCCATCGGAATGTGCCGGGCGCCGTCGTAGAGAATGTGCTCGTAGATCTCGTCCGTCACCGCAATCGCGCCCCACTGCTGGCACAGGCGCGCGATTTCCTCGAGCTCTTCGCGCGTGAACACCTTGCCCGTCGGGTTGTTGGGCGTGTTGATGATGATGGCGCGCGTGCGATTGCTGAACGCCGCGGCAAGCTCGTCGGAATCGTAGAACCAGTCGCCGCCGCCACGGCCCGGACGAGCGGGAGCGCGCAGGCTGACGAAGCGCGGCGTCGCGCCCGACAGGATCGCGTCGGGTCCGTAGTTCTCGTAGAACGGCTCGAAGACGACGACCTCGTCGCCGGGATCGACGATGGCGAGCATCGTCGCCATCATGGCTTCGGTGGACCCGCAGCAGACAGTCAGCTGCGTATCGGGATCGACGGGAATCCCGTACCGCGTGTTGACGTCATTGGCGATAGCGTGACGCAGGGGCTTCGCGCCCCACGTGACGGCGTACTGGTTGATGTCGCCGCGAATCGCCTCGCACGCGGCTTCCTTGATGGCCTCCGGCGCCGGAAAATCGGGAAAGCCCTGCGAGAGATTGACCGCGCCGTGCTTGTTGGCGAGGCGCGTCATCTCGCGGATGACGGACTCAGTGAAGCGGGCCGCCTTCTCGGACGTTCGTGGGCGAGGCATGAGGATTCTCTGTGAGCGTCATCTTCTCACAGGAATCACTGGCGTGAGGTCCCGGTACAACAGCCGGTAGTCCTCGGCGGTGCCGACGACGCGCTTGACGTAGTTCTGCGTCTCGGGGAACGGAATGTCGTCGATGAACTCGTCGCGCGCGAGTCCAGGCCGCTCGGCCAGCCACTCGGCCACGCGATGTTCGCCGGCGTTGTAGGCCGCGAGCGCCGGCGCGACGTCGCCGAACTGCCGCATCAGGTCGGCGAAGTACGCCATGCCGATGCGCACGTTCACTTCGGGCTCCGTCAATCGAGCGGTGCGGAACGGCCGGATCCCCAGTGTCTGCGCGTACCGGCGACCGGTCCCCGGAATGACCTGCATGAGCCCGTAGGCGTTGGCGACGGACCGGACGTCGGCCTGGAACGTCGATTCCTGCGCCACGAGCGCCGTCATCAAGTAGGGATCGAGTCCGTGCGACGTCGCGTACTTGTGAATGAGCGCCCAGTACTCGACGGGAAAGATGGTCGTGAGGATCTCGACGGGCAACGCCTCGCCGCCCGACGCCATGAACTGTGGATACGCACCCCGCATGGTGTTGATCGACGGGCGCAGATCGCCTTTGCGGTTCAGCGCAAAGGCCAGCGTCGCTTCGAGCAGCGGCGACGACCCCGTGTCCACCTGCACTCTTCGCACCTCTGCGATCGCGTCGTCGTACATCCCCGCGGCGAGCAGGTGGCGAATGAGCGTCGCGTTCGGCGGCGCCGTCCCGGGGACGATGCTCGCGGGAAGCTCACGGCGCGCGGGTGAGACCGGCCCTGCCGCCTTGGTACGGAGCGCGGCCTGGGTCTCTTCGATCTTGCGCGTGGCCTGCCGTCCGTAGAACGAATTGCGATAGTCCGCAATCACCTGACGGAAGCCCGCGATCGCCAGGTCGCGCCGGCCGAGCTGTTCGTGTGACCGCGCCGCCCAGTAGAGCCACGACGGCCGATAGTTGGCACGCCGCATCGAGATCGCGGCTTCCTCGAAGAGCCGCGCGGTCTCGGCGTAGTTCGCGCTCTTGTAGGCCCACCATCCGGCCTTCCACGCGGCGCGATCGGCAGACGCTCCGCGCGGGAAGCGGCGGTACTGCTCGGCGAACACCTCAGCCGCTTTTCCGTCCTCGTCCTTCAGGATGTAGTAGGTGCCGAGGTCGTTGAGCGCGGATTCGGCGAGCGGCTCGGCCGGATTCGCGTTGACGAACGCCCAGAGCTGCGCGAGGTACTCCTCCTCGAGACGCAGCTCGCGGAAGGTGCCGATGTAGAAGTACCGCGCCTCCATCAGGCGCGTGGACTGGTTGTCGAGGTACTCGCGCAGCGCGTCGCGCGCGGCGGGATATCGCTTCAATTGAAAGTCGCACTGGGCAAGACGCAGCTCGATGAGCGGCCGGTCGTCAGAGGACGCCAGCGGCTTGAGCGGCACGAATGCGTTGCGCGCGTCTGCGTATCGTCGCGCGCCGTAGAACCGCTCGGCGCGCCCGAGGCTCAGCGCGTAGCTCTCGCGCGTCGGAACCAGCGCGGGTGTGACGAGCCGCGCCAGATCGTCCTCGACTTCAGTCGCTTCGGGCGTGAGCGGATACTCGTAATAGACCTTGTTGAAGGCCTGAACGGCGACGGGGCGATTGCGCGCCTGGACCGCGGCGCGTCCGAGTCGCAGGTGCACGACGGACGGCGACAGCGGACGGGCGGCGGCGAGCGACTGCAGCGCGGTCACGACCGCGGGCCAGTCTGCCGCAGCCTCGGCCGCGTCGGCCGAGAGCAGGTGCGCCGCCTCGGCGAGCCGTCCAGTTGGCGCGGCGGTCAGCACCTGACGCGCCGAGAAGAGCGCGTCGCTCGATCGCCCCAGCGCCAGTTGCGCACGTCCGACGTACAGGAGCGCATGTCCACCCAGGATCGGATCGCGCGTCGCCTGCGCGAACACGCGCAGCGCGGCCTCGGCGCGTTCCTCAGCGAGATCGGTCACCGCCCTGGCCAGCGCCGTGCGCGTCTGCAGCATCTCCGGGCTCGGCACGAGCCAGAGGTCGTTCGCGGTGAGCACGGCGGCCGCCGCCGGAGGCGCCTGCCCGCCGTAGCTGCTGGCGAAGCCAGCGTTCAGCGAAGGCGGCGGCAAGAAACCGACGGCGAGCGCAACAAGAACTGTGAAGGCACGGCGGACGGTCAGGGACGAGCTTGTAGCGATCATGGAGCGTCGATCGATCTCACGCGGGCTTGGTCAGGACCTCGACGGTGCGGCTCGACGTGACGTTCTCGAGACGGGACGCGGCGTGTCGCACCAGCACTTCTATCGACTCGGTCCACACGCCGCCGGTTTCCGGGTGCGCGTGCCGATTGGCGCCTTCGGCGAACACGAGCGCCACGACATTGCCGCCGACGGCGAGAGGAATCAGCAGGCCGGCTTTCCCGGCCGGCGGACGCATGAACGAAGGCACATCGCCCGGCAGGCCGCCGCTCGACGGCGACACCGCGGTCCGCTGGCGTTCGGTGACGGCGCGGGAAATGGCGCCGTAGGTATCCACTGGAACGTCGCCCGGCCGCTGTCCGGGAGCAAACCCGAAATCGGTGAAGCTGCGGATGGTCTGCCCGTCCACGAGGAAAACGCCGACCCGGTCGGCCTGGCCGGAGGCGCCCCGCGACAAGGCGTCAAGGATGCCCTTCAGCGAGACCGCCTCGTCGAGCAGGCGCATGGCGCCGACCAGCTTCGCCAGCACGTCCAGCCGTGACTCGTGGGCATCGGCCGCGGCCGGGCGGCCCAACTCAGCGATGAGACGCTCGACGTTCACGTGCCCGGTCGCCTCGTCCTGCACGGCCTTGACCAGATCCTGGCCGAGCGTCTCGAGGTGGACGTCGATGTTGTGCCGCACCCGGGCGACGAACCGGTCAACGGCCTCGCGTGTACGTGATTTCGACGGCGGAGGCATCTGGCTGTCATTATCGCTTATCGGATCGAGACCGGCTGACCCACAGCGCGGCTTCCCTGTCCAGGGCCTCCACCATGCGCCCGTAGAGCCGGTCGGCTTCGTCCGGAGTGTTTCCGATGGCCGTCAGGCCCACGAGCCCCTCCTCTGCCAGCGCGTTCAGCATGTGCAGGACGATCCCGGTCTGACGGGTTTCATCGAAGTGCAGGCCATGACACATCACGACATCGAACAGGTCTTCATGCGTGAAGACGCGGTAGGCCGGCGACTGAAGATGGTCGGTCGCGACGTAGCACTTCGATTCTCCGCGCAACGTCGTGAACGTGCCGGCGTCCGCGTCGTACCAGCCGTCGGTCAGGAACTGCAGCGTCAGGAACGGATGCGTCGTGCCGCCCTTGCGCAGGTTGATCTCGATGGCAGACATCTCCCATCCGCCGCGGTCGTTTCTGAAGACGACGAAGTCCAGCGCGAACCGGCCGAGGACACCTTCCCTGGCAAGGCGGCGGCCGACCTTCGCCGCTTCCCGCATGATCGCCGGCGCGTACTCCGGGCTCGCCGGAAACCGGCAGCCGAGGTACGACTGCCCGCTGGGCCCGCCGAGGAGCTGATCGTGCGTGGACAGCAGCTCCACGTCGCCGAGCGGCGTCACTCGCAGCTGCGCGCTCGGGCTGCGAAAGTCGCTCCCGCGCAGGCGCTCCTCGACAATGCCGCCGCGTTCCGCCAGCTTCGCCATGTACGTGTCGAAGGTCGCGCCGGCCAGCTCGAATCGCATCGCCTGCAAACGCTCGGCCACCCCCGTGCGCTCCGCCGCGCCTGTCCGGCCCGCCAGTCCGCTCAGATCGACCGTCGCGTTGCCCTCGCCCGAGACGCCCTCGTTGAGCTTGACGATGACGCTCTCGACGCCCGGCCGCCGCGCGCGAATCTCGACGATCGCGTCGATCAGCTCGTCAACCGATTTCAAATCCTCGAAGCCGGCCGGGTGCGGCACGCCTTCCTCGGCAAACACGCGGCGCGCGCCGCTCTTCGTGCCGAAGGGGAGGAACTTCGGGTCCGATCCGTACACCGGAATCCCGAGGCTCAGCCCGAGGTCGCGTTCCAGGGCCGTCGTCGTGAACGGCACGAGATGGGCGCGGTCCTTGTCCACGATGAGCGACCGAATCTGTTCGAGCAGGTGCGGCCGCGCCAGCAGCTTCTCGGTCAGCGGCTGCGACGAGCCGTCGAGCGGCGTGACCAGAAAGAGACGCCGCCGTGCGTGGCTCGAGATGACGCCGGGCAGCAGATCGAGGTAGTAGTCCACGATGTCGGGATGGATCTGCTGGGACGTCACGTAGATGAGTCGTGCCCGCGGCTGCCTGAGGAGCAGGAGAAGGAACAGGTACCGTTCTTCGTACGCCTGCAGGCGCACGCCGTGGATGGTCGAGTCGAGCGTGAGCGACGGGACGACGACGATGGTCTGCGGATCCTGGTTGAGGACCTGGATCGACTGCCACAGCGGCACCAGTTTGCGTTGCAGGGCTTCGAACTGCGCGGCGACGTCCTCAGACATGTCCCTCGTGATATACCACGATAAATGGAGGTCACATTGATGGGCCTGGTCAGTTTCATCACGGTGGTGGCCTTCGCAGCCGCGAGCGGGCCGGACGAGCGCGGCGCGCAGGCGTCCCTGACGGTATCGCGGCTGTCCGCGCAGGGCGTCAAGTTGCCACGGGACAGCGGCATCCCTGGCGAGATGATGTCGGTGATCAAGGACGAGGCCGCCTGGAAGACGTTCTGGTCGACCATGCACGCGAGTCAGACGCCCGCGCCGCCCGTCCCGGCGGTCGATTTCTCCCGCGAGATAATCGTCGTCGCCGCCGCCGGGATGAGGCCGTCGAGCGGGTATGCGATCCAGGTGATGTCGGCGACCGAAGCGAAGGGAGACGTCACGGTCAGCGTTGAACTGATCAGTCCAGGCGCGGGCTGCATCAACGCGCAGATGATGACGTCGCCGGTGGACATCGCGCGGATCCCGAAGCGCGATGGGCAGGTCCGCTTCGACGTCGCGCGCCGTGTCCGCGACTGCAAGTAGCGCGGATTGGTCTTTAATCCGCGTGACGTAGCGCGGATTGTGCGTAGCGCGGATTGGTTTGAAATCCGCGTCGGTTGGCGGCCCGAAACCCGGCCCGCCCTACGTTAGCCCGGCGCCGCGCCCTGCGTGTTGAGGAACACCGCGTACAGCGACTGGCTGGCCACCATGAAGAGCCGGTTGCGCTTGGGACCACCGAAACACAGGTTGCCGCAGACCTCAGGCAGGCGAATGCGGCCGATGAGCTTGCCTTCCGGCGTCCACACCGTCACGCCGCTGTAGCCGACGTTGCGGCCGGCGTTGCTCGAGCACCAGACGTTCCCGTCCACATCACAGCGCACGCCGTCCGGCCCGCACGAGATGCCGTCGATCCTGAAATCCGTGAACACCCGGTGATTCGTCAGTTTGTTGTCCGCGCCGACGTCGAAGACGCGAAGATCGCGGCTGCTGCTGCTCACCACGTACAGCCGTTTGTAGTCAGGCGAGAACGTGAGGCCGTTCGGATTCGTCAGCAGGTCCTCTGACGCCACCTGCTCCACGCGGCCCTTCGGATCGACGCGATAGACGGCCGTCGGCAGCTCGCGTCGCAGGCGCCCGGCCTCGGGCGGCTGGCCGAGACGAGGATTCAACCGGCCGCTCGTGTTGGCAGGTCCACCGGCGACGTCCGGCTGCCCCTCGTACAAACTGGCGCCGAACGGCGGATCGGTGAACCAGTAGCTGCCGTCCGGATGCGGCACCACGTCGTTGGGCGAATTGAGCCGCTTGCCGTCGAACGCGTCGGCAATGACGGTCGCCGAGCCGTCGAGTTCGTAGCGGACGACCCGCCGCGTGAGGTGCTCGCACGAAAGCTGCCGGCCCTGAAAGTCGAAGGTGTTCCCGTTCGAGTTGTTCGACGGCGACCGGAACACGGTCACGCGCTCGTCGTCTTCGATCCAGCGCATCTGGCGATTGTTCGGGATGTCGCTGAACACGAGGAAGCGTCCGACGCCATTCCACGCCGGCCCCTCGGTCCAGAGCGCGCCGGTCCAGAGCCGCGTGATCGCCGAGTTGCGCTGAATCAGATTGGCGAACATCGGATCGACGACCACGATGTCCGGGTCGTTGAAGTAGGTCGTGGGCGGCGCGCCGGGACCGAAATCGCGTGGCGGATTCGTGACGGTGCTGGGCGGCGCCTGCGCCGGCGGCGGGTTCTGCGCCGACAGGGCACGCGGAGCGGCCAGGACGGCCCCGGCCGCCAAGCCGACGGTCCAGACGAGATCGCGCCTGGACGGGAGATTGCTCTGAGGACGAACCTTGTCATGCGCCATGTGAGCCCCCGTGGATACTACCGCCTGCAGCCGACGACCACCGCGAAACTGTGGCGGCGCCAGGGCACGTCCACGGTAAACCCGGCGGCCCGCAGCAGATCGACCTCCACGTCGAGTGGCACGTAGACGTCTTCCTCGGCCCACGCGCGAAGGAACGCCTCGGCCTGCCGCGGTCGGTAGCGCCGTTCGAGATGAGCCCGCCAGGCATCCCGATCGATGGCTCGCAGCCGCGGATTCGACGCCGGGAAACAATCGGCACTGACGAGGACCCCGCTGCGCCTGAGCGCCGCATGGCAGCGGCCGTAGAGTGCCGCCTTGAGCCGCCGCGTGCGGATGTGATGCAGCGCGAACGACGCGATGACGGCGTCGCACCGCGGCAATGGAACGGCGACAAAATCCATCGTGAGCGCGCTCAACCGGGCTCCCAACCGTCGTCGCGCCTTCTCCAGCATGCCGTCGTCGACATCCAGTCCGATGACGCGCGCCTGTTTCATCTGCGCCAGGCACCGGGCGGCGAGCGCCCCGGTGCCGATGCCGAGATCGACGATCACCTTCGCGTCGGGGGCAAGCACCTTCACCGCGCCAGCCGCCTCGTCGAGCATCGTCTCGTAGTCCGGAATGAAGGTGCGAATCCGTCTGTCGTACTCACGCAGTTCGATGCCGAGATGCGAGCCGACGCTGGACGTCATGACGGGCCCGGCCTCCAGATCCACAACAGGCTGAGGACGACGAGCATGCCGGCGATTCGCCGGGCGCCACCGGCAAAGATGACCCCGGCGTTGAGAATGACGACGAAATAGAAGAACTGCACCGATCGCCGGAGCCACGAGGGTTGCGTCGCCAGCGCCGTCGGCGATCGGCGCCAGGCGACGACTTCCCACGCCCAGACGGCGATGAAGATGCAGTTCACGTACAAGCCGCCTCCCCACTCGAGCCCGTACACAGCCGCGGTCTGTCGTGCGGTCGATTGCAGCGCGGCCTCGTGGCTCCATCCGTGCCGGACGTCAAAGGCGAGCGCGGTGTGAACGACGCACAGGCTGAGCCCCGTCGTCCAGCCCCACCACACAAGAGACGACGGCGAGCGGCCGTCGCGCAGCGAGCGCTTCCCCGCCTCACCCACCACGAACAGCACGAGCGCGACCCAGATGGTCCCGTAGAGCGCGGCGTTCACGGCGCAAACGCATCGCGAGCACCGGCCGCAGTGGCGGTGGCGGGACGTGGAAGCGACACGACGAGCGCAGCGATCGCCGTGGACGCGATCGCGAACGACAGGATCCTGAACATCGCCGCGTAGCTGCCGGTGACCTCGACGCACCAGGCGAGCAGCAGCGGTCCGAGGGCAGACGCGAGGACCGTCAGCGCCTGGGCCGCGCCCTGAATCCGTCCGAGATGCCGGCGGCCGAAGACGCGCGGCCAGACGCTGAAGAACAGCACCATGACGAGACCGCCACCGAGCCCCATCGCGGTCGCCCAGGCCATGACCTGACCGATCGACGAGACGTGCGGGAGCACGACCAGCCCGATGGCGAGCACGAACAGCGCCACCGCGAGCAGATGCGTGAGGCCGAGCCGCGTGCTGAGCCATCCGCCGGCGAAGTTGCCCACGAGCGCGGTCAGCGCGGTGACGACGAGCGTTTGATAGTAGACGGCCGGTCCAAAGCCGCGCTCCGCGAGAATCGACTCGTTGAAGAGGCCGATGCCCGACGCGACGAGGCCGTAGAACGCGGTGCCAATCGCGAACACCCAGAACGCGCCGGTGCCCATCGCCTCGGTCCACGTGTACCCGGCCGCGTCCGGAGACGACCCACGAACCGCGATGCCGGCCGGTCCGTCAGTCGCGAGCCCGATGGCCTCCGGGCTCCGCCGGACGACGAGCCAGGCGATCGGAGCGAGCACCACAATCAGCGCGACGCCGACCGACAGCCACGCAGCCCGCCAGCCCCACTGCTGCACCAGGGATCCCACGATCGGGAACGCGATCATGAACCCGACGCTCAACGCGATGCTGTACACGGCCATCGCCATGTCGATGCGGCGCACGAACCAGTGTCCGACCATCGCGATGCTCACGACCGACAAGGCGCTCTGCCCGAACCCGCGCGTCAGCGTGATCAGAATGGAAAGCGTGATGAGCGACGTGGCGCCGCTCATGAGACACACGACCACGCCGAGCGCGATGGCGACCGCGGTGAGCACCACGCGGCTGCCGAAGCGATCGAGCAGGCGTCCGACCCCGAGGGCGCCGGCGGCGCCGAGGATCGTCGCCCAGAAGTTGATCTGTGCGTACGTCAGCCGATCGAGGCCGAGATCGACGAGGAGCGGCTCGGTGATGAGGCCGAGGCCCTGCGTGCGCCCGGGCAACGTGCCGACCATGGCGAGCGCGGCCACCGCCAGCACGACCCACCCGCGATAGACGCGCGACCCCACGCGCGTACGCTAAGGGGGTCAGGTCTTGTTTTGCAACAACGGTCTGCAACACCTGACCCCCGTACGCCGATGTTGCAAAACAAGACCTGACCCCAACGTTCAGAACGCGAAGCAATAAAACCGTCCGGCGCCCCCGGCCGGAACCGTGTTGGCGCAGCTCTGATTGGCGTGCGCCGAGTTCCACGAATTGAGCGGCGGCGTTGTGCTCTGCTGAGGGCCCATTCCGTCCGAATGCCCCACCCGCGCTGCGGTGGTCGACGCGGCAGACGTCCAGTCGGAGCACGTAAATCCGGCCATCACTGTACCGTCAGCGTTCGATCCCGTCAGCATGTCGTGCTGGTTCGGACCCGGCGAACCGGTCCACTGGCCGTTGATCCGCTGTCCACGCTCGTCGAGGAAGAACGCGGCGTCACCGCGCGCGAATGAAGCTCCGTGACTGTTGTTCGCGACGAGCGTCAGGCTCGCGTTGTACCACGGACCGCTGCCGATGCGATCGCGCGCGTTCTGGGGCTGGTTGTTGTTGTTCGGATCGCGTTCGATGCTGAGATAGGCGCGCCACGTCCGCGAGCCGTGCCCCGCCGCCGCCGCGAGCCGCTGACACGTCGTGATCCGCCGCCGTCAGCCCACCCAGATTCCCGTCGCGCTCGTCTCACTCGTGACGAAGAAGCTGACCGACGGAGCAGACGGAGTGTTCGGCGAGTCGTCGTCCGCAGCTCGCGGCCGCGAACGACCGCGCACAGAAGCACACGGTGTCTCCTCATCTTCTGACCTTTCTCGATGCGCTGGACGCCGTGGGCGTAACACGGCCGCATTCGGGGGGACAGTCGCGGCAGTGCTGGAGCTCAACGAAACTGTAGCCTCAAGCCTCGCGCTTGCGCATGATGTCGACCAGCGCCATCGTCCCAGCCATCACGATCGGGCCGAGCACGACACCGACAGCCCCGAAGAGTGCGAGGCCGCCGACGACGGCGAGGAACACGGCGAGCGTGTGCAGCCGCATCTCTTTGCCCACGAGGAACGGATACAGCAGGTTGTCGATCGTGCCGACGACGAACATCCCCCAGGTGGCGAGCAGCGTCGCCTGGCCCCAGTGACCCTGCAGCGCGAAGATCGCGGCGGTGGGCAGCCAGATCACGAACGCGCCGAGCGTCGGCACAATCGACAGCAACGCCATGGCCACCGCCCAGAGCACGGCGCCAGGGATGCCGAGGATCAGGAACATCAGCCCGCCAAGCGCGCCTTGCACCATGGCGACGACGAGCGTGCCGTGGACGGTCGCGTGAATCGTGTCGCGCACGCTCTTGAACAGTGACGCCGATTCGTCGGTCGAGAGCGGGAGCAGCGACCGCACCAGCCTGAGAATGGCGTCGCGATCGCGAAGAAAGAAGAACAAGGCAAACAGCGCGACGAGGATCTGCACGACCGCCCAGGTGGAGGCCGCGAGCCAGGCGGTGGCCTGTCGCTGCACGGCCGGCAGCATGTTCGTGAGCAGGCCGGCGACATCGACGCGGCCGGCAACCACTCCAATGAACGCCTGCACGCGCGGATAGCGCGCGAGCGTCTTCTGCAGTTCGCCGCTCTCGACCTGCTGCTTGAGATACGCGAGTCCTTCGGACGCTTCGTGGCTGATCTGCCACGCGAGGAAGATCGCCGGCACGACGAGCACGAGCGCGACGACGACCACGCTCGTTCCGGCGGCGATCGCGGGGCGCCCGAATCGCTCCGCGATCGCGTTGTGCATCGGTCGCACGACGATCGCGAATGTCAGCGCCCAGACGAGCGACGGCAGGAACGGTCCGATGACGAGCGCGGTGATCAGGAGCGCGGCGGCGGCAAGCCCGACGAGCGCCACGACGGACACGCGCTGGCGCGGGACGGCCGGTTCGTCCGTGCCGTGGCGGCCGCGCGCCTGCCGGCGCCTCCCGGCGACGTCCTGTGTGTCCGCGACCGCCACGGTAGCCCTCAAAGTGCAACGTTCGTGCCTGGGTCGTGGGCGTTCCGCCTCGTGGCGGTGGGTAGCAGATGACGGAGATTTGGCATCTTCGGGGCGGCCTGTCACAATAGGAGGTGCAGTTTCTCTCTGTGGGGGCGACACGGCTTCGACGGGGGCAAGGGACTGTGGGATGCATGCCGAGCCCCACTGACTCGCTAAACCGGTGGAAAACCAACGTAACTGCGAACACGCAGCTTGCGCTCGCGGCCTAACTAGGCTCGCGACGTTCGTCCCGGTCAGCCTGCGGGCCGGGAACGAACGCCATTCAGCATGGCTGGCTCAGACGCGCGTTCGACGCGGCTGAGCGAGACGCCTCGAACTAGCGCGCGCCGCATTCGCCGAGCTTTGTGGGCGCGCGCGAAATCTCAAGCCCGGCTACGCATGTAGAGTCCTGCAGCGACAGGCCTTTCGGACGCGGGTTCGACTCCCGCCGCCTCCATTCGACTCACCTTCCGGCCCGCTTTCGGCGAACCGCAAGGTTCGCTCATGGCGGGCCATTCGACTCGTCGAATGCCCTGAGCGAGCGAAGCGAGTCGAAGGGCCGACCGTGCGGCGCCCCAGCTAACCGCTCCGCTGCCGCGTTCGGCTCCACAGTTCAACTTGCTTCCTGCTTGACGACGATGCCATCGTCGTGCCTGAGCCGCTGCCGCGGCTCAGGCTCATACAAGGGCCGATCGGCCAGCCGGACGACGAACGTGCCGCCAGCTCCTCCTGAGCCCGCGAGAACGATCTGCGAAGGCGTGGGCGGCTGTGTGACCACCAGCGGCGCGGGCGGGACGTCGATGCCCTCGATGGTGACGGTGACCGTGCCGCTGAAGCCGTTGACCGGTCTGACGAAGAACGTCAGTGTCGGCACGTTGTTCGGCGTGACGGTGGCCTCCGCGGGGTCGATCTCCAGCGTGAAGTCAGCCCCCGCCCCTGCGAGGACGTCCACGCGACGCGAGAGACTGTGCGCGCTGTGGCCGATCTCGGTGGCGGTGACCGTCAGCGTGTACGCGCCCTCGGGCGTCTGCGGCTCGTCTGGACCGTGAGCGTCGCGTCGCGTCCCGTGCCCGGCAACTGCACCGGGTTGAACGCCGAAGTGCTGCCTGGCGGGACGTTGCCGGCGAGGCTGAAGGCGACGGCCGAGTTGATGTTGACCTTCGAATCGATGCGAATCGCGAACGTTCCCGCGGACCCCGGCTGAAGGGGCAAGGCGGCGGGCGTGACGCTCCAGTCGAACGTGCTGACGCCAGGAGCCGCGGGAGGAGCGCAGCCCACGTGCCACGAAACCGCCGCAAGCAGCACGAATACCCACGCCGCCGATCGCCTCACCATGGCTGTTCCTGTCAGCGATGCCGAACGCGAGATCCTCGCGGGGAATATCGGCGAAGTCACCCGGACCGAACGTGCCGCAGGCCGGCCCGGCCAGTTGGTGATCGCCAGGTCGGCGCCGTTCCCGAAGCTGATGATGGCCTGGAGGGTGTTTTCGGCGAGGACGGTGTCGAACAGACCGTTGCGATAGTCGATGATCGTGGGATCCACCGCCGCGGCGTTCATGACGGGATCCATCCGGCCTTTGATGCCGAACAGGAAGGTGTTCAGCATGATGTAGGAACTGCGGATGCCGATCTTGTTCAGCAGTTTCTGCGCAATGATAGGAAGGATTCAGGAAGGATTAGCGGGGTTCGTGAGGCGTCATGAGGGCCGTTATCAGCCTTCCCGGCGCGCCGGCACTGACAGATCCTGAAATCGGCGATTGTGAATGACTGCGATCTCGCCGACCGTCTGCTGCAGGCGACCGCTGGCACCGGCGAGGTGTCAGATGTCGTCGTGACGTTCACCGATCGCGCGGCCGAAATCTCGGGCCGCCTGATCGACGCCTCCGGCCGGCCCGTCACGCCCTACTCGATCGTGGTCTTCACGCAGGATCGATCGCTCTGGCTCCCCAACGCCCGCCGCATTCGATCGGCGCAGCCGGCGACCGACGGATCCTTCGCGGTCAGCGGCCTGCCTGCGGGCGAGTACGCGATTGCGGCGGCCGAAAAGATCGTGGCGGCCGCGTCGTGCGACGATTCGGACCACTGGATCGAGTATCGCAGGATCGAGTATCGCAGTAGATCACTGCCGGGAGATCAGCGATAATCGCGCAACCATCAGGCGACTCCCCGCCGGGACTGGAAGCGAACGCGGGAGGCAGTTGTGGGCGACGACGCGAAGGCGCCGCGGAAGTACTGGTGGGTCGTGGCCGCTGTGCCGGTCGTCGTCGCGCTCATCGCGATCGTCCCGCAGTTGGTGAACCGGGGCGGCTCCGATGCGCCCGGCAGCACCGGTCCGACAGTCACCGGCAACACCGGGACGACGGTCACCGGCAACAACAACACCATCACGTTCGACTACTCCACGCGGAACACGTTCGTCACGAATGTGAACGTCATCGCCAGGGAGTACGAGCTGCAGACCGGCCGGCCGCTAAGCGATGACCTCCGGAAACAGATCGAGGCAGCCGTCACTGCCGCCCAACAGAACAATCACACCGAGAGCGTTCGCCTTTTCGAACAGCTGGCGAAAGACGCGCCCGTGCCCGCCATCCTGCACAACCTCGGGGTCGCGTACGAGAAGACGCGCAACGCGGACGCGTCAGGGCGGGCGTTCGAGCTCTCGAAGGAAAAGATCGCCGAACTGACCTCGGCGGCGACGAAGACTGGCACGCTGCCGGACGCTGCGATCAAGGCGCCGGTCACAGGGCCCGCGATCCGGACCGAATCGAGCACCATTCCGACGATGACGATCGATCCCGTCAGCGCTCCGTACGAGGCGCCCGGCGAGATTCAGGTCGTCGTGCACGGCACCCCGATCCGCGGCGGGTATCGAGTGCGGTACCAGCCGAAGCCCGGCGTGCCCGTGGTCATGGATCCCGGCGCCTACGATCTCGTGATGAAGGCCGCAAACTCCAACGCCGGGTTCGTGCTGGCGTCGAACGTCGAGGTCAAGGAAGGCACACTCACACGGATCAACCCGAATGCGCTGATCGGCGGCATCGCGGTCGAGCCGGTGACGAAAAAGGGCTTCCCGGTCATCAAGAGTCTGCAGTTCGTGGACAAGGACCGTCTGGTCGCCCAGGAGACCGGCAAGCTGGGTGTCACACTGCCGATCGCGCCCGGCAGCTACGAGGTCGTGGGCACGACCGCCGACGGTCAGCAGGTGCAACTCGCCGAGGGCGTCGCGGTCAACGCTGGAGTCATTACGAGATTCGACCCGCTCGGCCAGGTGGCCGCGATCGTCGTCTCCACCCCCAAGGTCTCCGGGCTCGCCATGAAAGCCATCTACGCGCTGAACGCCGGCACGGACCGGATCGCCGCCAAGGTCGAGGCCTGGGACGTGCCGATGCTCGTGCGCGCCGGCGTCGCGTACGACATCGCCCTCGACCAGGCGAGCGGACTGGCGCGGATTCGTACTGGAGTCACACCCGGACGCGGGGAGTTGGTGGAGATTCGATAGCCACTCTTTCTGGGTTCAACCTTGAACCCTTGGGCAGGTTACCCGCCTTGGGCCACCAGGAGCATCTTGGCGGTGCGCGCGTGAAGGCTGACCACGACGCGCGCAGCATGCAGCAGCGCCGTCAGGACGATGACGAGCGACCCCGCCAGTCCGGTGTAACATCCGGGCACGCCAGTCATGGTCGGGTCGACGATCAGTCATTACCGCATCGAGGGGAACCTTGGCCGGGGTGGAATGGGAGAGGTCTACCTGGCCGTCGACACCAGACTCAATCGCAAGGTCGCCCTCAAATTCGTCTCGAGCAATCTGCGCGACGATCTTTGAAATGAAAACCGTCTGGGACAGGCGCTAGTCGAGTGTGAAACCTACTCGGATCTCAACGCCGTCAGCGCCTCCAGCCGGGCAGCGCGGCGCGCCGGCCAGAATCCCGCGCCGAGCGCGACCAGCACCATGATTGCGGCCGCCGTCGCGATCGTGATCGGATCGCGCGCGTCGAGGCCGAAGAGGAAACTGCTCGTGACCGGTCCCGCGAACCAGGCGATCGGCAGCCCGATCGCCAGTCCGGCCCCGGCGAGCACGACCACCTGCCGCAGCACGAGCCACCGGACCTGCGATCGCTGTGCGCCCAGCGCCAGGCGGATGCCGATCTCCGGGGTGCGCCTCGCGACGGAGTACGACGTCACGCCGTGCAGGCCGACGCAGGCGAGGAGCAGCGCGAAGCCGCCGAACGCCGTCAGGAGCCGCGTGAACACGCGCTCCTTGCCGATCGTTTCGTCGATCTGTTCCAGCTGCGTCTTGTAGTTCGCGATCGGCAGCGCCGGATCCACGTCGTGGACGGCTGCGTCGATCGCCGTGCGCAGGTCCGACGCCGATCCCGAGCCGCGCACGGCCACGACCATCGAGCCCAACTGCCGCTGCAGATACGATTGCAGCATCGTCGGCTGCACCGCGTCGCGTAGGCCGTCGTACTTGCTGTCGGCAGCCAGACCCACAACCTCCAGTTCGCGTTTGCCGTTCCTGATGCGGCCGCCGATCGGCGAGCGGCCCGCGAAGTACATCCGCGCCGCCGTCTCGTTGATCACGACCACACGCGGCGTCTCGGCCGTATCCGAGGCGAGGAGCGGCCGACCCGCGATCAGGCGGACGCCCATCGTCTCGAAGTAGTGCGGGCCGACGGCGTTGAGATACAGCAGAACTTCGCGGCCGTCGATCGAGACGGTGGTGTCTGATTCCGAGCCGGAGACGAGCGCGTTCTCGAGAACCGTGGCCGACTTCACGCCAGGGATCGCCTCGAGCCGCTCGAGCAGCCGGGGAAACACCGTGGCCATCCGCTCTGGCGCCCGGCCATTCATCGTCGGATCGGACGTGAAGAGCACAAGGCCGCGCGGATCGAAGCCGAGATCGACGCGGCCGAGGTTGTGTAGCGTGCGCAGGAACAGACCCGCGCCGGCGACGAGCGGCAGCGACACGGCGATCTGGAGTGCGAGCAGCGCGCGGCCGATCTTCAGCGTTGGGACGCCGGCGCCGGTGCGATCTTTCAGCATCGCGTCCGTGTTTCGGCTGAATCGGAGCGCGGGAAGCAGGCCGGCGATGAGACCGGCGATGCACGCGAGCCCGGCGGTGACGCCGAGGAGCGGCCAGTCGAGGGACACGCTCACGCCGCTCGTCCCCAGGCCGGATGCCAGCATCGATTGGAGAACCGGCGCGGTCCACAGGGCGAGCACCAGACCCGTCACGCCGCCGGTCACGCTCAGGATCGCGCTTTCGAGCAGGAGCTCGCGCATGATGCGCCCGCGGCTGGCACCAAGCGCGCGCCGGACCGCCAGCTCTCTCTGCCGCGACACGCCGCGCGCCAGCATCAGGCCGGCGACATTCAGGCACGCGATGAACAGCACGACGCCGCTGACCACCGCCAGGATGCGCAGTGGCAGACGCGTACTCGTGCGGAGCCCGTCGAGGCCGCGCGCGCCGGACCGCAGGGCGACAGCCGCATTGGCGGCGATCTCCTGTTTGATGCCGCCGTCAGCAAGCATCGGCCGGAGCTTGGCTTCGAGGAGATCACGCGTGGCCGCGTCCGCACGATCGGTCATGCGCGCGATCACGCGCACCCAGTACGTCTTCGGCTCCGCGAAGAGCGGCTGGCCGCGTTCGCTCCACTCAGGAGACACCAGCGGCTGGTTCGCCATCGCGACGGTCACGTCGGTCGGCGGCAGGAAGCCACCCTGTGACAACCCGCGGTACGACGCGGCCGTGACGCCGACGGTCGCGTACGCCGTGCCGTTCACCCGCACGGTCCGGCCGAGCGCGTCCGGCGCGTTGGCGAAGAGACGCGTCCACAAGCCGTGGCTGAGGACGACCACAGGCGCGGCGCCTGGGACGTCGTCGGCGTCGGTCAACCCACGGCCGAGCGCGAGTGGCGGCCGGACGACGTTGAAGAAGCTGCCAGACGCGAGCATGCCGGACGTCACCACAGGTGTGCGGCCGTCGGCTGAGACCGTGAGGCGTCCGAGCAGGTTGTAGCCGGCGAGATCCGCAGCGTGCGAGACGAGGCCGCGGAGCGCCGTGAACTGCGGATAAGTGATGTTGCTCCGGTAGAACACGCCGGACGGATCCGCATAGCTGGTCACGTTGATGTTCCCGATGCCAAGCGGCCCGTTGACGCGCGGCGACCAGTAGACGAGCCGGAGCTCCTCGGGCCGTTCGACGGGCAGCGGCATCAGGACCAGTTGCCGGACGACGCTGAAGATGGCGGTGTTGGCGCCGATGCCGATGGCGAGCGACAAGACCGCGACAGCGGCGTAGCCCGGACTCCGCCGCAGCACGCGCAGCACAGACTTGAGATCGAGCGTCAGTCCCTGAAGCGGCCGGCGCAGAAACGCCGGCCGGTCTGCACGACGGCGATCGCGGGCGTCGCGGCGAACCGCGGCGATTGAGGCCAGTGTCTGGCGCCAGTACAATCGGCGCGCCGCAGCGGCGCCGGCGTTCGAGGCGATCGCCTCGTGAAATTCCTGATCGAGGTCACCGAGGATCACCTCACGCACGTCGCCGGAGATGGCGAATGACACGAGCAGGCGGGCGAGACGCGGCGGTCGTGTTGGTCGAGGCATGCTGTCAGCTCTCTACTCGCGCGAGGCGGGCGAGTTTCGTCAGGTTGGCTTCGGCCGCGCGCAACGCAGACTCTCCGGCGGCGCGCAGCCGGTACTTCCGCTTCCGTTTGCCGCCGCGTTCGGGCGTCGGTTCGCCCAACTCTGAGGTCACGAACCCGCGTTCTTCGAGGCGGGCGAGCGCCGTGTAGATCGCCCCCGGCGAGACACGCCGGCCGGTCTGGGTGTGGAGGAGCTTTCGGATGGCCGGGCCGCACGCGCCTTCCTCGCCCTCCTGGAGGTGCAGCACCGCGTACAGGAGCGTCTGTTCAAATTCCCCAAAGTGGCGGCGCGTCATATTTTTTCAAGTGTAGTTAATATCACGAAACGGCTTCGACCGTCCCGCGCCGACTGGACGTCGCGCATGCCAGCGCGTATGCTGCGCTCGTCGATCACCTTCAGAGGAGCTTTCGCATGCGACGAGCAATCTGCGCACTCGTATCTGTTGCCGCATTCGCCCTGAGCAGCGCCTGCGCGGCGCCGCTCCCACCTCCCCCATCAGCGCCGGCCGGACCGACGCCGGCCGAAATGGTCGCGGCCGCCAACGCGCTCGATCAGCGGTTCATGGACGCGTTCAGCAAAGGTGACGTCGATGCCGTGATGGCCACCTACTGGAACAGTCCGGACGTCGTCTCGATCGGCCCCGATGGAATGGGCACGCGCGGCTACGACGCGATCAAGGCGGGCTTGGCCGGGATGTTCGGCGCAATGCCAGGGGCAAAGCTGGAGCCCACCTCGTCGCGCAACGAAGTCTCCGGCGATGTCGTGCTCGGATCGGGCACCTGGAAACTGACGATTCCGGGCAAGCCGAAGCCGATGGTGATGGAAGGCCGCTACTCGGACGTCAAAGCGATGCGCGACGGCAAGTGGGTCTACTTGATGGATCACGCGTCTGTGCCGCTGCCGCCTGAGCCTGGGGCAAAGAAATAGGCGCCTTGGCGGAGGCTGGTCATCCGGCCTAGCGAAGGCGGGCTGTTTGCCCTGGCCGGCGGATCTCGACGGCCGCATGATAGGAAGGATTTGGGAAGAATTAGCGGGGTGCGCGAGGCGTCATGAGGGCCGTGATCAGCCTTCCCGGCGGACATTGGTCGTCCGGCCCCGGAACCTTGACCGTGCTGGCGGCTCATGGATATGCAATGCTCAAGTCTCAGCCGGAGAAAAAGATGGACGATACGAAATCCAGGAAGACTCTGCGCGAGAGAGACGGCGAGGCCCCTGCTGAGCCGCGTCCGGAGAGCTTGCCGCACGGCACGACCAAGGACCAGATTGCGGAAATGGAGAGCGAAGGGCAGGCCCAACAGCCAGGGAACGACATCGACCTCGCAACGCCGGCCCAAGACGGCCGTGAGGGCGCGACTGACAAAGAAGTCGGCGACCGAACCGGTCCCGGCGCGGGCTACGACATCGAGCCCGAACAGGAGAAAGACCGCGGCGGCGTCGCCTAGCGTGCGGTGATAACGAGCACTTCTTGATCTTCGAGGCCCGCCAGACCTGCTGACGTCGCGGTCCTGAAGTCGATCGCGGGCACACGCCTCACAACAGCGGACACAATAGCCTGATTCAGGTCCGCGTCTGCCTGGAAGCGAATGGGCATTCAGCGCGTGAGTGGCGTGTGCTTCTTCGCGTCGGTGAGCTTCTGGTAGAACATCGGATCAGCGTCGCGCGCGGCCTGCCGCGCGGCGTCGAAGTCCTGCCGCCGACTTGCAAGGTATCGATCGACGTCGTCCCGATGAGCGAGGTAGTACGTGATGGCGCCGTACACCTGCTCGAGGTTTAGGAGCGGAAACGCCTGCGCGATCGGCTCGGCGCGTTGAGAACTACGCTCACGGACTGACACGGTACACTTTCGTCCGTGCGGCCGAGGCTGGAGTCGCTCGTCCGTCCCCTCCTCGTTTTCCTGCTGATCGTCGCCGGCCTCTACAGCATCCTTCGCACGCAGCGCACTGAGCTCGTCGATTTCGTCGTGCCGCGAACGGCGGCGGAGCGTTTCCTTGCGCACGAGGCGCTCTACCGGCCGGATGACGGTCACTACCAGTACAAATACTTGCCGGCCTTCGCGCTGGTGATGGTGCCGTTCACCTGGGTGTCCAGGGAAACCGGAGAGGTGGCGTGGTTCACGATGACGGTGGCCATGACCTGGGCATTCCTGCATCTGTCGCTCGCCGCCCTCCCCAACCGGCGACGGTCAGAGCGTCTGCTCTTCTGGCTCACGCTGCTGCTGGTCACCAAATTCCTCGTCAAGGAACTGGGGTTCGGAAATTTCAACCTGCCGGTCGGGCTGCTCCTGATCGGCGCGGTGATCGCCGCCCAGCAGGGGCGGGGGCTCGCGGCCGCAGCCTTCGTCGCGGCCGGTGTGTTCATCAAACCGTATGCGCTGGTTCTTGTGCCGTGGCTCGCCCTGACGCTCGGCTGGCGTCCGCTCGTCGTGTTTGGTGTGCTGCTGGCGGCCGGATTGACGTTACCCGCCGCTGTCTACGGGTGGAACGGAAACCTGGCCCTGCTGCACGGCTGGTACAGCACGGTCGCCGAGACGACGCAACCGAATCTGATGGGGCATGAGAACATCTCGTTCGCATCGATGTGGGCGAAGTGGATCGAACCGGGCCCACTGGCCTCGGGTCTCGCAGTAGTCTCGGTGGTCGTCGCCGTCGCGGCGGGCGTGGCCGTGATATTGCGACGGCAACACGTCGCCGAGCCCAACTATCTGGAGGCCGCATACTTCCTGGTGCTGGTGCCGCTCCTGTCTCCGCAGGGATGGGACTACGTGCTCGTGCTTGGGCTGCCCGCCTACATGCTCCTCCTGGATCGGTGGCGCGACCTGTCGCCGCCCTGGCGCGGGGTTGCGCTCCTGGGCATCTTCCTCACGAGCTTCACCGTTTTCGATCTGCAGCGACGGACGATCTACATTTTCCTGATGGAGCTGGCCGGCGTGAGCGTCGGCGCCGTGCTCATTGCCGCGTGCCTGATCCGTTTGCGGTGGCAGGCGGCCGCGTGAGCCGCCGGTCGCCGCGCCTGGAGCGCCGGGCGGCGCTCGGTATCGCGTTCCTCCTCATCGTCGCCCGCAGCTTCGTCTTCGCGGTGTACGAACAGACGTTCTTCGACTCCGATCAGGCGACCATCGGGCTGATGGCGAAGCACTTGAGCGAAGGGCGCGCGTTTCCGCTCTTCATGTACGGGCAGCCGTATCTTCTGGGGGTGGAAGCCTGGCTCGCGGTGCCGGTGTTCTGGGTTGCGGGGCCGACGGTCGCGGCACTTCGCACGTCGCTCATCCTCACCAACGCGGCGACCGCAGCGCTCATCATCCTCGGCCTCGAACGGTGGGGCGGCCTGCGGCCGGCGTACGGACTCGCCGCGGCGATGTTCTTCTGCTTTCCGCCGCCGTTTCTGTCCATGAATCTCCTCGAGGCCGGCGGCGGCAACATTCTGCCGCTGCTCTTCGTGCTGATCGCCTGGCCGCTTCGCGCGCGTCCGATCTGGCTGGGCGTCGTGCTCGCGATCGGGTTTCTGGTGCGCGAGTTCACGCTGGCGGTTGTGCCGGTGCTCCTCGCCGGGCAGATCTGGAATCGCACGGTGTGGCAGGCCGGCACGTGGAAGCGATGGCTCATCGTCGCCGTGACCTTCGGCGTCGTGACAGCAGGAGTGCATCAGCTTCGGGCGTTCGCGGATCCGATGGGACCGGGAACTCGCGGCCAGCAAGTGGTGTGGTCCGACAGCACACAGATGGACAGCCTGCGCAACCGACTGACGCTGCGACCCGCCGACATGCCCGGGCGCGCGTGGGCGTTCGTGACGGAGCGGCTGCCAGAGTTGCTGGGCGGCAAGCCGACGCCAAGCCCGGTCGGGCCGTGGGGACATCGATGGATCGCGTGGCTGCTCGGTGTGGGCGCAGCCATCGCCTGCGCGCGACTCGTCAGCCTGGCACTGACGTCGCGCCACGACGATCTCGCGCGTCGGCGAGACCCGTCGTTGGCTCTCTACCTGATCGGCATCGGCGTGGTTGCCGCCGGCGCGTACATCGCGACCCGGCCAGTGGACTCCGTCGTGCACCGCTACTTTCTGCTGGCCGTGTTCGTTCCGATCGGACTGACGGCGCTCTGGCTGACGCTCGAGACGCGCCGGCACTGGCGGTACGTGGCGCTCGCCTGCGTGGCGGCCTGGGCCGTCTCATCGGGCGTGGACAACTGGCGCTTCCTCGCGCCGTGGCTTTCAGGGCGTCAGCCGAATCCGCCGAGGCAAATCGCCGACGCCCTGGAGTCTCGCGGCGTCCGGATCGCCGAAGCGACGTACTGGCGCGCCTACAAGATCACGTTCCTCACCCGGGAACGAGTCAAGCTCGCCTCGTCCGATGTCGTGCGCATTGCGGAGTATCAGTCGCTCGCCGCCCAGGAAGGCGAGCGACTCCGCCGGCTGCAGGATGCGCCCTGCCCGGACGGTGATCCGGCCGGCGGCATGTTTTTCGGTGTAAAACTCCTGCAACCCTCCAAGAGCGAGAGCACTGAGGAGTTGCGGAGTTTTGCACGCGAGCTCTTAGACGTTACGTGACCTCCACCTCCAGCCCGCCGGTCCAGCCGGCGACCAGGTTGTAGAGCAGCGCGAAGATCAGACCCCCGATGAACCCGCAGATGCCGTAGAAGATCGGGGCGATGATGATCGCGCCGGCTCCCATGAGCATGCCGAAGATCGCACCGCCGGTCTCTTCGGCCGCAGCGGACACCGCGCCGCCCGCCGCCATCATCACCAGCGAAATGAGCGCGCCGATAACAAGGCCCAGCAGCGCATACAGCACGCCGCAGACCTTCGCCGCAGAGACTGGATTGACTCGCCTGATCACCATGAAGTCACCTCGTTGGTCCATCCACGCGCAATCACCTGAGTCACACCGGCGCGGACCAGAGCGCCGCCGCATAGACTAGGCTAAAAGGGCGGAGGGCGGCGAAAATTTATGAATCGCCGGCCAGCCACGGATGGCTATGATGGGCGCACCGATGAAGCGCCCGAGACTCACACTCGCCGTCCCCCTCTGCGCCGCGATCGCGACCGGTTTCGTCGCAGCCGGCCCAGGTCCGCTTCAACGCGGCACCGGGGCGCCGTCCCGGCCGCCGAACAACCCGGCGGGAGCGAAAGTCGAACAGACGAAGCCGGGCGCCAGACCGGCGCTGCCCGTGCTCGAGAGCTTCGACGGAATCGGCGCCGGCTTTGAAGGCCCTCACGGCCGCTACACGGGCCGCAGTCCTTCCGACAACAGCCTGGCAGTCGGCCCGAATCACATCGTCCAAACCGTGAACTCGCGGCTGGCGATCTTCACGAAGAAAGGCGGGAAGTACGACACGTCCGGCACGCCGTTGTACGGCCCCGTACCGACGCACACGCTGTTCGCGGGATTCGGAGGCGTCTGCGAGGAACGCAACAACGGCGACGCGGTCGTCCGGTACGACCAGCTCGCCGATCGATGGCTGATCGTGATGCCACTCTTCAGCCGGGCGCCGCTGTCACCGGATCAGGCGGCCGCCGCGCCACCCGCGATTGCGCCCGGCGCCAACGGAGTCGTGCACGTGATGAAGCCGGGCCGGCCCGGCCAGCCGGGACCGGCCGCGCCGCTGTTCGTGCCCCCGCCTGTCCCGCCCGCCCCGCCCGCCCCGCCGCCGGCGCCCGGAGCGGCGCCAGGCCCACCGGGTCAAGCGCCTCGCGGCGCCGGGGGCCAGCGCGCGCAGGCGGGACCGCAAGGTCCGTACATGATGTGCTACGCGATCAGCACCAGCGCCGATCCGCTTGGCTCGTACTACCGCTACGCCTTCGAACGTCCGCTGTTCCCGGACTACCCGCGCCCCGCGGTCTGGCCGGACGGCTACTACGTCCCCACGAGCACGAGCGACGACCTCGTTCAGAAGCACGCGTGCGTCGTCGATCGCGCGCGCATGCTCAAGGGCGAGCCGGCGACCGAGCAGTGCGTGATCATCGACGGCGTGAACTTCCTGAACAACGCCGACGTCGACGGACGCGCGCTGCCACCAGCCGGCGCTCCCAACATCATGATGGCGACCGGCGGCACGCAGTTGAAAGAGATCTACACGGACGACGGGATCTACGTGTGGCAGTTCCACGTGGACTGGACCACGCCGGCAAAGACGAAGGTCACGGGGCCGGTCAAGGTGGCGGTCGCGCCGTATCACTACTTGTGCCACGGCCAGCTCAGCAGTTGCGTACCGCAACCCGGGACGGAGCGGCGGCTGGATGCCCAGGGCGACAAGATCATGCAGCGGCTCGTGTACCGGCGAATCAACGGACGTGAATCGATCGTCGCCGTGCACTCCGTCAACACGGAGGCGGGCGGCGGCGGCGTGCGCTGGTACGAGTTCCGCGTGGATCAGCGACGCAACGTGAGCCTGCACCAGCAGGGCACGTACGCCCCCGACGGCCTGTATCGCTGGATGGCCGCCCCCGGAATGGATCGCCAGGGCAACATCGCGATCGGCTACTCCTTCGGCGGCGTCCCGCACTTCGCGGGCCAGCGGTTTGCCGCGCGCCTGGCAAGCGATCCCAGAGGCGTCCTCACCTTCCACGAGACGGTGCTCGCCGAAGGCGAAGCCGCGCAGACGAACACGCTGCGGTGGGAGGACTACACGACGATGGCGATGGACCCGGGCGATGACTGCTCGTTCTGGTACGTGGGCGACTATTTCAAGAAGGACTCGACGAGCTATTCGACACGCATTGGATCGTTCCGGTTGCCCGGCTGCGTGGCGGCCGCGCGGTGACGCCACCTTGACAGCCGTTCGACCGCTTGCATAGCGTCTCCTGTGATGACTTCGGTCGTTGGGCGCGGCCTCACGAGCGGCTATCTCGCTCCTGACGAGATGGCGCGCCTCGTGCGCGACGGGCTTGCCGCCCTGCCGCTGGACGGGCGGCGAGTGCTGGTCCTCATCCCGGACGGGACGAGGACGATGCCGATGCCGATGATGTTCGAGGCGCTCGAGCGGGAACTGGCGCCCCGGGTGGCCGCGCTCGACTACCTCGTCGCCCTCGGCACGCACACCGCGATGACCGACGAGCAGCTCAGCCGTCACGTCGGGCGCCCCGTGGTCGATGGCCGCGCCGGCAACCATCGGATCTTCAACCATCGCTGGGACGACCCGTCGCAGTTCGTCGAGCTGGGCACGATCGACGCCGCCACAATCGCGCGGGTGACGGACGGCCGGCTGAGTCAGGACGTCCGCGTCGCGCTCAACCGGCTCGTCGTCGAGTACGACCACGTTCTGATCTGCGGGCCGGTGTTTCCGCACGAGGTCGTGGGCTTTTCCGGCGGGACGAAATACCTCTTCCCGGGAATCGCGGCGCCGCCGATGATTCACTTCACGCACTGGCTGGGCGCGCTCATCACGAGCTCGGAAGTGATCGGCCGCGCCGACACCGTGGTGCGGGCCGTCATCGATCGCGCCGCGGCGCTGCTCGACACGCCGCTCTCCCTCATCGCGCTCGTCGTGACGCACGACGGCGTCGCGGGCATGTTCTGCGGCGATCCAGGCGACGCCTGGCGCCGGGCGGCGGCGCTCTCCGCGCATCGTCACATCGTCTGGGTAAACGAGCCGTTCGAGCGAGTGCTGGCGGTGATGCCGCCGATGTACGACGATCTGTGGACGGCGGCGAAGGGCGCCTACAAGACGGAAACCGCGGTCGCCGACGGCGGCGAAGTGATCATCTACGCGCCTCACGTGCAGGAAGTGAGCTACGTGCACGGACGGCTCATCGACGAGATTGGCTATCACTGCCGGGACTACTTCCTCGGCCAGTGGGAGCGCTTCGAGCACTATCCTGGCGGCATCCTCGCCCACTCGACGCACGTCAAAGGACTCGGCGAATTCGATCGGGAGCGGTCCCTCGAAACCCCGCGCATCCAGGTGACGCTCGCGACGGGCATCCCGCGCGAGCGCTGCCGGCGTATCAACCTGGGCTATGCCGATCCCGCGACGATCGCGCCCGCCGACTGGCCAACGGAATCGGAAAACGGCACACTCGTCGTTGCACGGGCGGGCGAGCTGCTCTATCGCGTCGGCACCGCGCCGGACGTGACTCGGTGAACCACATGACTTGCAAAATCGGCGTCGTCGGACTCGGCGTCATGGGCGGGAACCTCGCGCGAAACATCGAGAGCCGCGGCTTTCCGGTGGCCGGCTACGATCTCGACGCTGCGAAAACGCGCGCGTTTCTCGAGGGCCCCGCGAAGGGCGCGGCCATCCGCGGGGTGGACAGCCCGGAACACCTGATGGACGCGCTCGAACGGCCGCGCCGCGTGCTGATCATGGTTCCCGCCGGGAAGGCCGTCGACAGCGTCATCACGCATCTTCGTCCGCATCTCGAGCCGGGCGACATCCTGATCGACGGCGGCAATTCGTACTTCACCGATACGGATCGGCGAACGGACGATCTGGCCGCCGCGGGCTTCCATTTTCTCGGCATCGGCGTGTCCGGCGGCGAAGAGGGGGCGCTCAGGGGACCGGCGATCATGCCCGGCGGATCGCGCGAGGCGTGGGAGGAGGTCGCGCCGGTCTTTCGCGCGATCGCCGCGAAGGCCGACGACGGCGAGCCGTGCGTGGCGTACATGGGCCCGCGCGGCGCCGGCCACTACGTGAAGATGGTGCACAACGGCATCGAGTACGGCGACATGCAGCTCATCGCCGAGGTCTACGACCTGCTGCACCGCGGCGCGGGGCTTCCGGCACGCGAGATCGCGACGATCTTTGCGGAATGGAATGACGGCGATCTGCGCTCGTACCTCATCGAGATCACCGCACGCGTGCTGGAGGCGGTGGACGAAGAGACCGGCCAGCCGCTCGTGGACGTCATCGCGGACGAGGCGCAGCAGAAGGGCACCGGCAAGTGGATGAGCCAGAACGCCTTCGACATCGGCGCGCCGATCCCGACGGTGAACGCGGCCGTCGAGGCCAGGATTCTGTCCGCCCTCAAGGCCGAGCGAGTCGCAGCGAGCCGGGTGCTGGGTGGTCCGTCGCCAACGTTCGCGGGCGATCGCAAGCGTCTCATCGACGCGGCGCGGCAGGCGCTGTACGCGAGCAAAGTCACGTCGTACGCGCAGGGTCTGGGCATGCTTCGGATGGCATCAGCGGCCTACGGATACGCCATCGATCCGGGTCTCGTGGCCACCATCTGGCGCGCCGGCTGCATCATCCGGGCGGCGCTCCTCGGCGACATTCGTGAGGCGTTTCGCCGCGAGCCGGAATTGACCAATCTGCTGCTCGACAAGACGTTCGCCGGCGCGATCGCCGTGCGCCAGGAGGGATGGCGCTTCGTCGTGCAGACGGCGGTGGGCCTCGGTATTCCGGTGCCGGCGCTCGCCTCGTCGCTCGCCTACTACGACGCCTACCGGAGCGCGCGGCTGCCGGCGAATCTCACGCAGGCGCAGCGAGATTTCTTTGGCGCGCACACGTATCGCCGCCTCGATCGCGACGGCGTCTTCCACACCGACTGGGCCGCACTCGTCGAAGGCGGGTCGCTCGAGACACCAACCGCATGAGCCTGGACTTTCTTTCCCTCGGCGCGCTGGTGCATCGCCTCGATCCGGGCATCATCCCGTTTCGGAAGGCGCACACATGCGCAATTCACGTGAGCGGCGGCGAGTTCAACACGAGCGCGAACCTGTCGGACTGCTTCCGGCTGCGCACGGGCATCGCCACGGCGATGGTGGACTACCCCATCGGCGATCTCATCTCGGAACGCGTCCGCGCGATGGGCGTCACGCCGTTCTACAAGCGGTTTCAGCACGACGGCGCGCGCGGCCCGAACATGGCGACGGTCTACAGCGACCGCGGCTACGGGGTGCGCGGACCGGTGGTCTTCTACAACCGCGCGAACGAAGCGGCGGCGCTCCTGAAACCAGGCGACTTCGACTGGAAGGCGATCTTCGGCGCCGGCGTGCGCTGGTTCCACAGCGGCGGCATCTTCGCGGCGCTGTCGGAGACGACGGCCGAGCTCGTCATCGAGGCGATGACGGCCGCGAAGGCCCACGGCGCGACTGTGTCGTTCGATCTGAACTATCGGGAAAAGCTGTGGACCGCCTCGGGCGGCCGCGAGCGGGCCCCGTCCGTGCTCGGACGGATCGTCCGGCACGTGGACGTGCTCGTCGGCAACGAAGAGGACCTCCAGAAGGGACTCGGCCTGCCGGGTCCGGAGATCACCGCGGCGTCGAAGCTCGACCCGGCGGTCTTCGTCGCGATGATCGAGAGCGTGATCACGCGCTATCCGCAGATCAAAGTGGTCGCCACGACACTGCGGGAGGTGCACTCGACGAACCGCCACGCGTGGGGGGCGATCGCCTGGATCGACGGTCAGATACACGGCACGCCGACCTGCGATCTCGATGTGCGCGACCGCGTCGGCGGCGGCGACGGGTTCGCGGCCGGTCTGTTCTACGGCCTCCTCACGAACGAAACGGCGGCCGAGTCGGTCAAGCTGGGCTGGGCGCACGGCGCGCTCATCACGACCTTCCCGGGCGACACGACGATGGCGACGCTCGAGGACGTGCGGGCGTTCGCGCGCGGCGGCTCGGCGCGGATTCAACGATGAAAGGCAGACACAAAGGCAGAAGGCCCAAGGCAAAAGGCAGAAATGTGGAACGACCTGACGCTGGCCAATCATTCTTGAGACGAGGCGCGTGAACGTTCGGGTCTTCAGCGATCGCCAGACGATGAGCGCGGCGGCGGCCGAGCGCGCGGCCTCGGCGATTCGCGGGGCGATCGATCGCAAGGGGCGGGCCCGGGTTGTCGCCGCCACGGGCGCGTCGCAGATCGCGTTCCTCGATCTGCTCACACGGGCCGATCGCGTCGAGTGGCCCGCCGTGGAGCTGTTCCATCTGGACGAGTACATCGGACTGCCGGTCAGTCATCCGGCCAGCTTCCGGCGCTTTCTTCGTGAGCGGCTCGTGGACCCGACAGGGATCACCAGGTTTCACGAGCTCGACGGCGAGGATGATCCCTCGCTGGTCTGCGATCGCGTCGGGCAGGTTCTCGCCAGCGAGCCTGTGGACGTCGCGTTCCTCGGCATCGGCGAAAACGGACATCTGGCCTTCAACGACCCGCCAGCCGACTTCGACTGCGACAAACCCTACATCGTCGTCACGCTCGACGAGGCCTGCCGTCGCCAGCAGGTCGGCGAAGGCTGGTTCAGGACGATCGACGACGTGCCACGGACAGCGATCTCAATGTCGATCAGGCAGATCCTCGAGGCTGAAGAGCTGCTGGTCATCGTTCCGGACGCTCGCAAGGCCGCGGCGGTCAAAGCCACGCTCGAGGGCAAAGTGAGCCCCCAGGTGCCGGCGTCGATTCTTCGCACGCACGGCAACGCGACGCTCTACTTGGATGAGCCTGCCGCGTCACAATCGCAGATCAAAAGGGCTTCACCAGGAAGGATGAAGACATGAAGCTCTTTTTGGAAGATCGCTTGTCGACAAGCGGTCTTTGCCTGACAGATCTTCATGTCTTCAGGCTTCATGGTGAGCCTTTTAGGTCAGTGCGATCTACGCCAGCGCGTCCCGGCAGTACTGCACGCACTTGGCCATCTCGGCCATGCGGTCCGAGCCGGCCGGGACCGGGTACTCGAACTCGATCGTGGCCTGGATGTTCCACTTGTTGTCGCGGATGAGCTGCAGGACTTCCTTGATCGGCGTGTCGCCCTGGCCGAACGGTGTGTTCGGACCCTCGTTCATCTTGCGGTCCTTCACGTGGATGTGCGTGATGCGGGCGTGGTGCGCTTTCATGAACGGCACGGGCGACGTGTTGTTGCCGGCGATGAAGTGACCGATGTCGAGGTTCGCGCCGTTGAATTTCGCGAAGCCGAACGTCGTCTCCCAGTGCGCGGGCGTCGTCGTGGCGTGGCCGTGGTAGCCGACCATGAGCTTGTGCTTGTCGGCGAACTGCCCCACGCGTTTCGTGTCGTCCAGGTTGGACGCGATCTCGGTCGAGATGGCGCGCGCGCCGAGCGTGCGAGCCAGCGTGAAGAAGTAGTCGAGCACGTCGTCGGCCATGGTGAAGATGCCGTCGACCTTGACGACTTCGATCAGGACGCCTGCGCTGTTGTACTTGGCCCGCAGCGCCTTCGCCTGGTCGAGCGACGCGGACGTCCGCCACTTGCGCAGGTCTTCGGCGCCCTACCTTGCGAGCCTCCGCCTGCTTCGCGGCCTCTTCGGGCGTGGGCTGCGGTGCGTTCCGGCCGCCGCGGCCGGGCGGGTAAATCAACTCAGGGCGCGCACCCATGAAGATTTCCACCGGCTGCGCGCGCAGCTCGAGCCCGCTGACGCCGAGATCGACGACGGCCTTGAGAATGCGATCGGCCGGCCATTCCGACTGGTTACCGAAGTTGTACGGGACGTTCAAGCCGATCTGCACCCCGGCGACCTTCGAGTTCGGCCTCTGCCAGGCGCTCGCGGTCGCGGCCAGTTTCGGCAGGACTCCCGCGACGGGCAGCGTCGCGAGGGCAAGCTTTCCGAGTTCGCGTCGAGTGTACATGGTGCCGCGAGTATAGCGCGCCAGCCCCGCCGAAGCGCCATCGGCGCGAAGGCGGCGCGGCGCGCGCTGGCAGGCCTTGAGCGTGTCCCCCCGATCGGATATCGTCGGCGCATCAGCAGCGGCCTCTTTGCCCGGAGGACGCCCACCTGAGAGGAGCTCTACAAACATGTCCGCAATTGCGAGATGGAGAACGTACACCGTGGCGTGGCTCGTCGCCGGAGCGTTTGCAGTCCCGGCCGCCGCGCAGGTCACCGGTACGGTCACCGGATCCGTGAAGGACGCGCAGGGAGGCGTGCTCCCCGGCGCGACCGTCACGTTAGTCAGCGAAGCGCGCGGCACTCGTCTGTCGCCCGTTGTCACCACGGCCACCGGGGACTTCGTGTTCCCGAACGTCCCCGCCGACACCTACACCGTTGAAGTCACCATGAGCGGGTTCAAGACGATGCAGCGCAAGGGCGTCGCCGTCAGTCCCGCTGACCGTCTCGTCATTCCGACGCTGACGCTCGAAGTCGGCGGCGTGACCGAGACCGTTGACGTCAAGGGCGACACGCCTGTGATTCAGGCGCAGAGCGGCGAGCGCTCCTTTACCGTCGCGACCGACTCGGTCCAGAGCCTGCCGATCGCGAGCCGCAGCTTCACCGCGCTCGCGGCGCTCGCTCCGGGTGTGACCGGCACGAGCCGCATCGGCGACGTCTCCTCGACCGGCGGCGGCAACAGCAACGTGATGATGGACGGCGTGTCCACGATGGACACCGGCAGCAACCGCCCGCTCGTCGAGATGAACGTCGAGTCGATCGCGGAAGTCAAAGTGCTCGTCTCGAGCTATCAGGCCGAGTACGGCCGGTCGAGCGGCATTCAGATCACGGCCGTGACCAAGAGCGGCACCAACCGGTTCCGTGGCTCGGTCTACGACGTCGAGCGCAACTCCAACTGGAACGCCAACAGCAAGACGAACAAGCTCAACGGCGACCCGAAGAACATCTCCAAGTCGCGCGACTGGGGCTATTCCATCGGCGGTCCCGTCGGGAAGCCGGGCGGCCAGAACAAGCTGTTCTTCTTCTACACGCAGGAGTTCGAGCCGCGCACGCAGGGCAACGACGTCGCAGCGCTACCGGATGCCGACCGCGCTCGAGCGGCAGGGCGATTTCTCGCAGACCACGGACAACAACGGCAATCCGTTCTTCGCGATCCGCGATCCCCAACTCACGGGCACCTGCTCGAACACGGTGACGACGGCCTGCTTCGCCGACGGCGGCGTCGTCGGGAAGATTCCGGCCAACCGGCTGTACCAGACCGGCCTGAACATCCTGAACATGTACCCGCTGCCGAACATCACGAACGTTCCGGCGGGCCAGAACTACAACTACCAGATCACGCGGCCCGAAGAGAGCCTCCTCGGCTATCAGCCGGCGATTCGCCTCGACTACCAGCCGTCGCAGACGCTGCGCGCCAGCTTCAAGTGGGGCGGGTTCATCCAGCGCAAGCAGACCGTCAACGGCGACCTTCCCGGCTGGAACGACACGCGCATGCAGAACCCGATCGTGAGCACGATGGCGATCACGGTGAACTACAACCTGACGCCGACGATGTTCCTCGAGGGCACGTACGGTCACAGCCAGAACGAGCAGGCCGGCTGCGCGATCACGGGCGCCGGGCCGACGTTCTGCCAGGCGGCGCTGCCGGTGAATCCGATCTCCAACCGGAACGTGGCCGGCCTCGGCGCGCTGCCGATGCTGTTCCCGGACGCGCTGGTGCTGAACCCGGACTACTACGCGTATCGCGTGCTCTCGAGCGAAGCGCCGCCGATCTGGGAGAACGGCCAGGTGCTCAAGACGCCGAACTTCACGTGGGACGGACGCGTCGCCAACTCGCCGCCGAGCGCGCCGTTCCCGGGCTTCCTGAACACCAACCAGACGGACGACTTCTCGGTCAGTCTGACGAAGGTCTGGGGCCGGCACACGATCAAGACCGGCTTCTACAACACGCACAGCTACAAGGCGCAGCAGCAGGGCAACCCGTTCGGCACGATCAGCTTCCAGAACGACGCGAACAACCCGCTCGACTCGCAGTTCCCGTTCGCCAACGCGGTGCTCGGGATCTTCGGCTCGTATCAGCAGCAGTCGGGATACATCGAGGGGATCTACGTCTACAACAACACCGAAGGCTACATTCAGGACAACTGGAAGCTGAGCGACAAGCTGACGCTCGACTACGGCGTGCGGTTCGTGCACAGCAGCCGCAATACGACTCGCTCGGCCAGGCGTCGAACTTCCTGCATGGACGAGTGGGACTCGAACCAGGCGCCGCGGCTGTACGTCGCCGGCTGCACGATCACCGTCGCGCCCGGCACGGCGTGCCCGGGCGCGAACCGGCAGGCGCATGGATCCGGTGACCGGCCAGTTCCTCGGGCCGAACAGCGTCGCTCGCCATCGGCGGCCTGATTCCGAACACGGGCAACCGCACGAACGGCCTGTTCCTGTCCGGTGAAGGCATCGCGGAAACGACCTACACGTGGCCGGCGCTCGGCATCGCGCCGCGCTTCGGCGCGGCGTACGACGTGAGCGGCAACCAGACGCTCGTCATGCGCGGCGGCGTGGGCCTCTACTTCGATCGGCCGAGCGGCAACTCGATCTATCCGCAGGTCACCAACCCGCCGTCCGTGCGCAACGTCACCGTGCGCTACGGACAACTGCAGTCGCTCGGCCAGGGCGGGCTCACGACCGAGGGCCCGCCGGCGCTGGCCGTGTTCGAGTACGCCGGCGGTCTGCCGTCGTCGCGTCCAGTGGAACTACGGCGTGCAGATGATGCTGCCGTGGACGACGTCGCTCGACGTCGAGTACGTCGGCCAGCACGGCTACAACATCGTCGAGAACATCAACATCAACGCGGTGGACTTCGGCGCGGCGCTGCTTCCGCAGAACCAGGACACGACGCTCGCGACCAATCCGATTCCGGCTCGACGCGCCGCTCGCACGGATCTCATGCGCGCGATCCGCGGCTACGGCGGGATCACGCTCTCGACCGATCGCGGCTTCGTGACGCATCACTCGCTGCAGATCTCGTTCCAGCGGCGCTTCCGCAACGGCGTGTCATTCGGCTTCAACGACACGATCGGGGTCTCGTCGCGACGGCAGCACCGCCGCGCGCCTGCAGCATGCCGCCGACGGATCGTGGACGTACCGCGCCGATCAGGCGGAGGCCGACGACCTGCTGCAGACCGCGCCGATCCGCCACACGATGAAGGCGAACTTCATCTGGGATCTGCCGGATATCCGCAGCGACGACAATCTGCTGCGGGCGATCGGGCTGGTGCTGAACGACTGGCAGTTCTCCGGCATCTGGACCGGGTCGACCGGCGCGCCCTACGCTGTCGGGTTCAGCTATCAGAACGGCGGCGGCAGCGTGAACCTGACCGGATCGCCCGACTACGGCGCGCGCGTGCGCATCGCCGGCGATCACGGGCAACGGGTGCAGCGACGACGTCTACAAGCAGTTCAACACGGCGGCGTTCCAGGGTCCGGCGTACAACAGCGTCGGGCTCGAGTCGGGCAACGGCTACCTCAGCGGCTGCTTCTCGAGCGTGCTGGACATCGCCGTCGCGCGCAACATCCGCCTCGGCGGCGGCCGGACACTCCAGCTGCGCGTGGACATGTTCAACGCGCCGAACGCCGCCGGCATCACCGGGCGGAACGCGACGATGAACCTGACGAACCCGACCGACCCGATCACGATCACGAACCCGGTGTTCGACGCCAACGGCAACGTGCTGCCGAACCGCGTGCGGCCGAACCAGGCGGGATTTGGCGCGGTCAACGGCTATCAGGGGCCGCGCACCGTCCAGATGCAGGTGCGGTTCACTTTCTAGACACGAAGCGCACGAAGGAAACGAAGCACACGAAGAAGGGCACGGAGGGGCCGATCCCCTTCGTGCCCTTCGTCTTTCGCTTCGTGCCCTTCGTGTGTGCGTGTTAGGATGCGCCCCGGCCCCCCGGCGAGTTCCAGACAGAGAATCGGACTCCGCTATGCCTGATGCGCCTGCCGCTCCGGTCATCGTCACCCGCCGTGAAATAGAAAGGCTGTTCGTCAACCAGGAAGCCGAGTCCGCGATTCACGAAGCCGCGGCCGAGCAGAGCCCGATGGAGCACGCGCAGGCGATGGCCATGACGGGCGCCATCCTGCGCGAGTTGCAGAAGGCCGAGGTCGAGACCGGATCGGAGAGGGTCCTGGTCACCGCGCAGCACGGGCCGGCCTCGCGGCTGCAGACGCTCATCGCGTCCGGCGAGCTCGGCACGCTCGGACTCCAGCCGCTGCCCGCCGGCGGCCTCGAAGCCAAGTTCGACACCCAGGACTGGCTGGGCTGGGCGAGCGTGGTCTGGGCGAAGCTGAGCCATCTCATTAAGCATCCGCTGCTCAAGCCTTCACAGTCCGGTCCGCTGCCCCTGCCCGAGCGGGGCCGAATTGGCATCGTCGGCGACTGGGGCACAGGGCTGTACGGCGCGCCGCAGATCGCCCAGAGCATGAAGAACGATCCGGATCCGTTCATCATGCTCATGCACCTCGGCGACGTCTACTACTCAGGGACGAAGAGCGAGGTCCGGGACCGTTTTCTCGGCATCTGGCCGAAGCGGCCCGAGGCGATCCACCGGGCGTTGAACTCGAACCACGAGATGTACTCCGGCGGCGAGTACTACTTCAAGGACACGCTCCCGGCGTTCGGCCAGGACGCGAGCTACTTCGCGCATCAGAACGCCCACTGGACGCTCGTCGGCCTCGACGTCGCGCACACGGACCACGCCATCGACGACGAGCAGGTCGCGTGGCTGAAGGGCATCGTCGATCAGGCGGGCGATCGAAAGATCGTTCTCTTCTCACATCAACAGCTGTTCTCGATCTTCGACGCCCAGGGAGAGAAGCTGCGCGCACATCCGGGCTTCGCCGAGATTCTGAACAGCCGGCGCATCTTCGCCTGGTACTGGGGACACGAGCATCGCTGCGCGATTTACCAGGAACGCGATGACGCGTCGGGACTCTGGGCCCGATGCATCGGTCACGGCGGCATGCCCGCGAGCCGCGCCAAAACGCGGAATCTGCCGGCGGCAAGCGGCGTCGGCCACGCCGACTGGCGGCAGGCACCGGCGCTCTGGGCCGCGGGCGGCGTCCGCCTCGCGCCGCCGGCGCTCGTGCTCGAAGGACCGAACCCGCTGATCGCCGGCGAAGAAGACGACTTCACGCCGAACGGTTACGCCGTCCTCAGGCTGGACGGACCGCACCTGTTCGAGCAGGTGAGGGATCCGTCGGGCGCCGTCATTCTCGAACAGCAACTGACCTGACGTCATGGCGCCGAACCGCCGGATGGTCAGCTTTCTCGGGCGGGCGACGCGCGCGCTCGGGGACCAGGAAATCCCCGATCTGCTCGGCAAGCTGCGCGCGATTGTCGGCGCCGATGTCCCGGCCAGCGAGACGAAGGCGCACGCGGCCTGGATCAAGCTGCGCGACGGCCAGGCCCCCGATCCAGACGAACTGGCGGCGCTGGAGCTCGTGATTCGGCTCCTCCGGCCGGCGCCGTTGTCACACGCCGGGGCGCTCGACGACCTTCCCGATCAACAGGGACGGGATCTCTATCCGCAGGAATTGAAGGATCAGTGGAGCACGTTCCGGACGAAAGTGCAGCCGCTGCTCTACTCCATCGGCCGGGTGAACCTGAAGGACGGCACCCACATCGGCACGGGCTTCCTGGTCGCGGACAACATCCTCGCCACGAACCGGCACGTGCTCGACGATCTCACTGACGGCACCGAGGTGCTTCGACCGGGCGAGGCCGTCGTCGACTTCCAGGGCGAGGACGGCGAGACGGACCGGCCCGAAAACGTCGTGCCCCTCAGCGGAGTGGTCAGGGTGCACGACACGTTCGACATGGCGCTCCTCGAGGTGCCGGCGACCGGGAGGCCCGTGCCCGAGATCGACGCCGCTTCGCCAGTCGAAGGTCTTCGCGTCGCGGCCGTCGGCTATCCCTCCAAAGATCGGAAGCGCAATCCGTTGTTCATGGACACCGTGTTCGGCAACAGATTCGGCGTCAAACGCGCCGCAGTTGGCGAAGTGCTCGACGGCAGCGACGGGCCCGATCTCTTTCACGACTGCTCGACGCTCGGCGGCAACTCCGGATCGCCGCTCTTCTCACTCGGCACCGGCCGCGTCGTCGGCATCCACAAGGGCGGCTTCTTCATGTTCCGGAACGAAGCCGTTGACGCCTCGGCGCTTCATCCGTTCGTGATGCCGGGACGGAAGCGCGCCGTTCGGCGGACGTCCCGCCGGCGCAGCAGGCCAAGAGCTACACCCGCACGCCGACGTTGAACGTGCCGCCGTAGCCGCCGCCTGCTGCCGAGAGCGGCACGACGAGCTGGCTGCCGCCGGACCTGTAGATGCCATCGGTCGTGTTGAGCGTGTCGCGGCGCCCGCGCGTGCTGTACGGCGCCTGCGCGTAGACGGTGTCGGTCAGCGACTCGTCGAAGAACATCTGCGACGTGAACTCGAGCCCGCTCGCGGCGCCGGGATTCGTGCGGACCTTGAAATGCAGGTGCACCGAGCGGCCCATGTACCAGCCGGGATAGACCGTCGTGAACTGCGCGACGCCGCTCGGGTCCGTGATCTGGTAGCCGCGCAGGAACTTCCGACCCGACGCGGAGCCGACATCCGAGTAGACGCCGAGTGCGTCGCAGTGCCACAGGTCGACAAGCGCGCCCTGGAGCGCGACGCACGCGCCCGCGGCCGTCACCTGCGTGAGCCGGATGATCAATGAAAGAGGCACGCCGGCGCTGACGACGCCCGATGCCGGGTCGGACCGGATATCGGAGCGGTTGAGCCGCTCGTCCACGAAATACGGCCCTTCCGTGAGGGCTGGAGTGACGGTACAGCTCGAGTTGGTCGAGCCGGTTGATGCGGACGATGACGGGGAGGTCGGAGTGGACCCGCCGCACCCGAGCATGCCCAGGGCGACGAGCGAACCGACGGAGTACAGCACATCGCGTCGATTGGGAGGGAGGGTCTCTTGCGGGGTCTTCATCGCCGGCGTCCTCTTTTCGATCGTTTGGACGCTCGCGGCGCGGCGCGGTTCCTGAAGGACCCGCGTGCCACGACCTTCTCACCGCGCTGTCACCGCTCTGACACGAACACCGGCTGGCCCCAGGCCATCCGGCCGTTGCTTTCGATGACGCGGGCGCGCACGTACTTTTCCTTGCCGGTGAACTGGTACGTCGCGGGCGAGTCCAGCACCTCCCGCAGGAGACTGCCGCCCGCGCCGATGAACTGGATGCGGTACTTCGAGAACGTCGTCTTTCTGACGGTCACCGTCATGCTCGACGCCGTCGCGACGTAGTCTGAAAGCTCGACGCCACTGGACGCGTAGAACTCCCCCGCTTCGAGCGCGTCGAGCATCGCTCTCGGCTCCAGTCGAGGCGCCCGCACCATGACCCATCCGCGGCCCGGCCCTGCGACGTTCGGATTCCCCGGATCCTTGAACGTGTGCGCGTCATCCACGGCGACGCCGTAGAGGAGCTTGCCGCTCGTGAGGATCGCGTCCCACATCTCCTCGAGGCCGGGCACGCCGCCGCCACCGAGGTTGTTGACCTGCGGATGACCGTTGAAGATCTCGAACAGCCGGTTGTTCTGAACCTGTCGAAGCTCGTCGGCGGTGAGGGCCCAGCCGAAGCTCGGGTGGTTGATGTGCGGGACGCCGCGCTCGCGGCGAATGGCGTCCACGTTGCGCTGGAGGACGTCGACGATCGACGTGCCGCCCTGCGGCGCCACTCGCTGCGCCACGTCGAGGCCGTTGATGTGGAGCGGCTTGTCCCCGAAGCGGTCCGTGACCTCTTCGCCCTTCAGGACGAGGAACTTGTCGTCCGCGCCATGCAGTGCGTTGAGCGCGTCCACGCTCGTGAGGTAGTTGTGGTCCGTCAGCACGAGGAACTGATACCCGTGCTCGCGATACCAGCGCACCACGCTGTCAGGCGGGCTGTCGCCGTCGCTGTTGAGCGTGTGGGTGTGGGTGTTCCCTTTGTACCAGCGCGGCGGCGTCTGTCCGCGGGCGATGAACTCGAGACCCGCCTCGAGCATCAGGCACACGACAATCGCCACGGCGAGCACGGTCCCCATCGACGGTCTGCCGGCACGTCGTCTTTCCATCATCTGGTCCTCACGGGCCCTGGCGCACAGAAAACCGAACGTGACGGCTCACGGTGCTCGTTCCTGTCGTCGCCTCGAAGGTAACGACATGCGGCCCCGGCGTCAATCGCGTCAGCGGCAGCTCGAAGTCGAAACCGGCTGCGCGAGCGGGGGTGGCAAACACCTCCGCGCTGATCTTCTGCGTCGAGCTGAAGACGATCGCGCCAGTATCGTCCGAGAGCCGCGCCGTCATCACCACGGACTTGGCGGACCGCTGTCCAAGCTGATAGACGCGAAGATAGCTGCCGACTTTGTCGCTCCGCAGGAAATGGCGATGAGTCGTCGGCAGGATCGGGATCAACGACGCCAGCCGGTCCTTCGGCGCAACCGCGAGGCCCGGGACGACGTTCATGACGACGCCGGAGAGCGAGAGCGGTTCCTTCGAGAAATCCGGTACGTCGATGTCGTAGTAGATGCTGCCGCTCTTCTTCTGACTGAGCAGGTGCGCCGCGAGCCTGAGCTGGTAGCGCCCCGGTCGGAGATCGATGCGCGACAGGATCTCGTAGCCCACCTTTCCGCTGATTCCGGCCCGCAGCGCGACGGCCGCGTTCATCGTCTGTGAGCTGGCCCGGGAGCCGTCCTGCCCGAACGCGTTGACGAGCAGATCCACTTTTTCCACCACACGCGCCGTTTCACTCGTGACGTCCTGAACCATACCGAGCACGATCGCGACTCCCGCTTCGCGCTTCCCGGGCAGAGCAAACGGCGTCGCCGATACCTGCATCGGAAAATCAGGTTTCGGCAACAGCCCGCTGATCGCCTTGACGAGCGGCGACTCTTCCGCAGGCTTGCCCGTCGCGGGCCGCTCCGCGTAGTAGCCGCTCCGCGCGCGCACGGTCAGGCCGGGCCGGTTGACGCGCACTTCGAGCCGCCTGAACCGGCCGTCGGCGGCTGGGTTGGTCGACTGATACCCGAGCAGGTAGTACGAGCCGTTCTCACGAAAGATCTGCGACAGGCCTGCCTCGAAATCCTCGCGATTGACCACGGCCAGGCCTCCCGTGTTCGCGGACACCGTCTGCAGGAAATCACGATGCAGGCGGAACCGATCGACGCCGCCCACGCCGGCGTAGAGCGCGGAGGGATCGATGCTGTGGATGTTCACGTTGCCCAGTTGCGCGGAGCGGAACAGGTCGCGCATTTTCTGGAGGAGCAGGCCATAGCGTCCCGACGCGTCCCCGAACGTCCCGACCGACACCGGCGCGGCCGCAGCTTCGACATCGACCGGCACGCCGACGCTCACATAGAAGATCGTCTTCCGGCGTTGCGGCACTTCGGCGAGGCGCTCGGCCAGCTTGCCCAGCGTTTCGACGGCATAGCGCTGGTACAGCTCCTCACCGTCCCCATAACCGGGCGTGAAGCGTTCGACCGCAGCCAGCAGCTTGTCCCGATCGTCGGTCAGTTCGTGAGACTTGCGCGAGTCGAGCGTATAGACCACGGCTGTGAGATCGGTCGGACCCAGACGGCCGACGATGTCCCGACCGATTTCCTTCACACGATTCGCGATCCGTGGATCGCCCGGCGGCACCTGCGCGTCGTCGAGGACGATGACGGTGATGCGCTTGTCCTCGAGCGTGTCGTTCCTCCGGATGTCCGGCGGCACATCGCGCATCCACAACGCCGCCGGCTCCTCGGGCGGCTGCACCGAGACTTCGGTAAATGCCGCGATCGGCTGGGGCGTGCCGTTCTCGAGCACGGTGAAGTCGCCGGCTTTGAGACCCTGGACCGGCTGACGATTGTCGTCGATGACCGACACGTCGAGGCGAGTGAGCTCGATGCCGCCACGAAACTGAACCTGCGACTGAGGCCGTGACTGAGGTCGTGGAGGAAATGAAGGCCGTGAAGAAGAGCATCCGGACGCCCGGCTTCACGGGGAATCGCACAGACACGTTTTTTACCACGAAGCACACGAAGAACACGAAGGACTATTTGGGAAGGGCCTTCTTGTTAGAAGAAAAGGGAGCTTCGTGTCCTTCGTGGCCTTCGTGGTGAACGCGTGGGCGGCGCTATTTCGGGAACCGGCCGAGCCCGACGAGCAAGTTGAGTTGCGCGCGACGGACGGCGTCTTCGGCGAGCACGGTGGCCGTCTCGGCATCGCGGGCCGCTCGCTGCGCGTCGATGACCTCGATGTTCGTCGTCGCGCCGACCTCGAAGGCCGAGGTCGTGATGCGCAGCACCTCGTTCGACTGCTCCACCGCCTGACGCGCCGTCTGCAGAACGTCGCTGCAGGCTGCGGATCTGTTCCTGCGCGAGCCGCACCTCGGATCGCGCGCGAATCTCCAGATCCGTCATGGCCAGCTTCGACTGCTGCACGCTCACGTCGCGCAGGCTCTTCGCCGCGCGGCGCTGGCCGCCGTCGAAGACCGGCTGGATCACGTTCACCGCCGAGCCGCCAGGATTGCGACGGCTGGAACAAGCCTGCCGGCGCGATGTAGACGGGATCGAACGACGCGGCGGCCGTCGGCCACCAGTCCTTCGAGCTGTCCTGCAGCGCGCGCTCGGCGGCGCGCTGAATCGACATCTGGGTCTGCACGTCCGTGCGCGCGGCCATCCACTGGGATTCGTCGAGTGACGCGGGCACGTCGAAGACCGGCGTCTCGCCGGCATCGACGGGTCCATCGGCGGCGAGGATCACCCCGAGCGCTTCCTGAGCCGGCGCAGCGCGAGGCGGCTGTTCTCGAGACGTCCGTCATCGGCCGTCACCACCACAGCGGCACGGACCTGGTTCAGGCGGCTGCCGACCCCGCCCTCGAAACGCTTCGTGCGAGTACTCCAGATGGTGCCGCGGCGGTCTCGAGCGCGCGCTCGTCGACTTCCACCTGCCGCTTCGCGGCGATCACGGCGAGGTAGGCCTGCGCCGCCGACACGGCGACCTGCTTGCGCACGTCGGCGGCCGAGGTCGTGGCGACGACGATCTGATCGCGCGCCTGCGTCACCGCGGCCCATTGGCTCGCCGCCAGGAACGGAATGGTGGCGTTCGCCGCGAACCCGAACTGGTTCTGCGGCGTGAACGTGCTGCCGTCGAAGCCGCGCGAGCCGTCGAGCGTGGTGTTCGTCAACCCGGCGCTCACGGTGGGCATGGTGAACGCTTGCGTCTGCCGCAGCAGCGCGTCGGCGCTGCGCGATGTTCGTGGCCGCCACGGCGACCGTCGGGTTTCTCTCGATGCGCGCGCGCGACGGCCTCGTCGAACTCCACCCGCGGAAAAGCCGGCGTCTGGGCGCCGGCCGGCGTCTGAGCCGCCGCCGGCACAGTCACTGTGGCCAGCAGGACGGCCGCGCCGAGCGCCCGGCGGGCGCGACGTCGTTCAGCGTTATGCATGAGCCCCTCCCGTCTGCGCCGGCAGCACCTCTTCGTGCGCGTGCTTGCGGCCCGGGCGCGATCGTGCGAATCGCGACGTACAGCACCGGAATGAAGATGATCGACAGGAACGTCGACGCGAGCATGCCGCCGGCGACGGTCGTGCCGACCGAGTTGCGCGCGCCGGACCCGGCGCCGGTCGCGAGCGCCAGCGGCAGCACGCCGAGGATGAACGCGAACGACGTCATCAGAATCGGCCGCAGCCGGATGCGCGCGGCCTCGACGGCCGCGTCGACGATCGACTGTCCCTGCTGCGCGCAGCTGCTCGGCGAACTCGACGATCAGGATCGAGTTCTTCGCGGCCAGGCCGATGAGCATGACGAGCCCGATCTGACAGAAGACGTCGTTCGAGAACCCGCGCAGGAACTGCGCGCTGAGCGCGCCGAACACCGCGAGCGGCACGCCGAGCAGGATGATGAACGGCAGCACCCAGCTCTCGTACTGCGCGGCCAGCACCAGGTAGACGAGCACGATGCTCAGCGCGAAGAGGTAGACCGCCGTCGATCCCGCCGTGAATCTCCTCGAGCGACTGGCCGGCCCAGGCGAAGTCGAATCCGGCCGGCAGCGTCTCGCGCGCGAGCTGCTCCATGTCCTGCGATCGCCTGTCCCGAGCTCACGCCGGGCACCGGCCGCGCCGGTGATCTCGCGTCGAGCGGAACAGGTTGAAGTGGCTGATGACCGCCGGCGCCGTCGTCTCGCTCAGGCGGACGACCGTGTCGAGCGGCACCATCTGGCCGTTCGACGCGCGCGCGTAGTACTGCCGCAGGTCTGCCGGCTCGCCGCGGAAGCGCTCGTCGGCCTGCACGTAGACGCGATACGCGCGGTTGTTGAAGTCGAAGTCGTTGACGTACTGCGACCCGAGCAGCACCGACAGCGCGTCGGTGATCTCGCGAATCGGCAGGCCGAGGCTGCGCGCGCGATCGCGATCGATCTCCACGAGCGAGCTGCGGGTCGTTCGCGGTGAAGGTGCTGAACAGCCCCGCGACCTTGCCCGACTGGTTGCCCTTCCCCATCATCTGCGTAGGTCACGTTGGCGAGGTTGCTGATGTCGCCGCCCGACCCGTCGAGCACCTCGAACTGGAATCCGCCGAACGACCTGGAGGCCCTGAATCGCCGGCGGCGCGAACGGCAGGACGAGCGCGCCGGTAATGCCCGCCGATGCAGCTGGCCCGCGCAGCCGATCGAGCACGGCCGCCGAGCGACTGGCTCCGGCCGTCGTCCGCTCGTCGTACGGCCTCAACCGCGCGAACATCAGGCCCTGATTCGGCGCCGAGCCGCTGAAGCTGAAGCCGCCGACCGAGAACACGGCCAGCACCTCCGGCTGCTTCATGATGATCTGCTCGGCCTGCTTCGCGATGTTCATCGTGTACTCGAGCGACGCGCCGGACGGCGCCTGGATGATCGCGATGAAGTAGCCCTCGTCCTCGTCCGGCACGAACGACGACGGCACGAGCTGGTAGATCTGCCACGTCGCCCACGAGCCCGAGCGCGAACACCGCCAGCATCGCCAGCTCCCAGCGCAGCAGCCGCGCGAATCGATGCGCACGTACAGGTTCGTGCCGCCGTCGATGACGCGGTTCACCCACGTGAAGAACCGGCCCTGCTTCGGGTTGTGCCGGTCGAGCAGCAGCGCCGACAGCGCCGGCGTGAACGTCACCGCGTTGAACACCGACAGCACGACGGAGAACGCGATCGTCAGCGAGAACTGCTGATACATCCGGCCCGTCGTGCCCGGGAAGAACGCGACCGGCACGAACACCGCCACGAGCACGATGCCGATGACGACGACGGCGGAGAACACTTCGCGCATCGCGTCGACGGCGGCGACGTGCGCGCTTTTCCTGTACTCGCGCATGTGCCGCTCGACGTTCTCGATCACGACGATCGCGTCGTCGACGACGATGCCGGTGGCGAGGACGATGCCGAAGAGCGTCAGCGTGTTGATCGAGAAGCCGAAGAGCTTGACGAACGCGAACGTGCCGATGAGCGACACCGGAATCGTGATCGCCGGAATCATCGTGCTGCGCCAGTTCTGCAGGAAGAGGAACATGACGAGCACGACGAGCAGGATCGCTTCGGCGAGCGTCTTCAGCACCTCGATGATCGACTCCTGCACGACGACGACGTTGTCGAACGCGATCTGCGCCTTCGAGGCCCGGCGGAAAGTTCTGCTCGCAGCCGCATCGAGCTCCTCCTGGACGCCGGTGAACGACCTCGAATCGCGTTGGCCGTCGGCAGCAGCTGGATGCCGATGCCCGACGCTTCGACGCCGCCGAACCGCAGGCGCGACGAGTAGCTCTCGGCGCCCAGCTCGACGCGGCCGATGTCCTGCACGCGCACGAGCGCGCCGTCGCGGCCCGGCCTTGACGACGACGTCCTCGAACTGCGGGACCTCGGTCAGCCGGCCCGCGGCGCGCACGCTCAGCTGGTACATCTGATCGGCGGCCGACGGCGAATCGCCGACGCTGCCGGCGGCCACCTGCACGTTCTGCTCGCGCAGCGCGTTGACGACGTCGCCCGGCGTCAGCCCGCGGCCGGCGAGCTTGTCGGGATCGAGCCACAGCCGCATCGCGAACTTGCGCTCGCCGAAGATGATGACGTTGCCGACGCCCGGCACGCGCTTGAACGCGTCGCGGACGTAGAGGTCGAGGTAGTTGCGAGATGAACAGCGAGTCGTACCGGTTGTCCGTCCGAGTAGAACCCGATGGCGCCGAGGAACCCGGCCGTGTTCTTCGTGCACCGAGATGCCGTTGGTGCGCACCTCGGCCGGCATGCGGCCGAGCGCCTGGTTGACGCGGTTCTGCACGTCGACCGCGGCCAGATCCGGGTTGCGGCCGATCTCGAACGTGACGGTGATGCTCGCAGAAGCCGGTGCTCGTGCTCGACGAGCGCATGTACATCATGCCCTCGACGCCGTTGATGACCTGCTCGAGCGGCGTCGTCACCGCGCTCTCGACCGCCTGCGCGTTCGCGCCGGTGTAGAACGCCGACGACGCTGACCGACGGCGGCGTCAGATCCGGATAGCGGGCGATCGGCAGCGTCGGGATCGCGATCGCGCCCGCCAGGATGATCAGCAGCGAGCAGACGGTCGCGAGGATCGGCCGGCGAATGAAGACTTGAGAGAACATCTACTTCCCCTTGTCTTTGCCGCCGCGGCCGGCGCGCCCTTCCCTGCCGGCGCCGGCGCCCCGGGAGGCGGCCCCGGCGGCCCGGCAGCCACCGGCGCGCCGTCGCCGATCTTCTGGATGCCCGAGACGATCAGCTTCTCGCCGGCCTTGAGCCCGCCGATGACGACGTAGTCGTTGCCGACCACCGGCGCCGAGCGTGACCGCGCGCTGCCGCGCGACGAGCATGCCGCCCTCGCCGGGTCTCGGCGACGAACACGAAGTACTGGCCGTTGATGCGGTTGACCGCCACGACCGGCACGGTGAGGCGCCGGCTGATGTGCCAAAGACGATCTGCGCGCGCACGAACTGATCGGTCGCGGAAGTGCCGATCCGCGCGCCCTCGAGCGCGCGTCTTGACGAGCACCGTCTGCGTCGTGTCGTCCACCGACGGCGAGACGAACGTGATCCGCTCGTGTCGCGAGCGTCTCGCCGGTATCGCTCACGAGCCGGACCGGCAGTCCGACCTTGAGACGCGGCGCCTGCTGCACCGGCACGTTCACGTAGACCTCGAGCCCGGTGTTGTCGTCGAGCGTCGTGAGCACCGTCGTGGCGCGTCACGCGATCGCCCGACGCGCACGGGGATGTCGCCGACGACGCCGGCGCGTCGGCGCGACCACGCGGTAGTACGCCAGCTCGGCCTGCTGCTGTCGAATCTGCTCGTCGACCGCCTTGAGCTGCGCCTCGGCCGCCTTCTGCTGCGCGAGCCGCCTGCTCGTAGCTCCTGCTGGCTCCCGGCGCCGACGTCGAGCAGCGTCTTCGCGCGCTCGGCCTGCTGGCGCGCGAACGTCGCGTCGGCCTCGCGGGCGGCGCGCAGTGACTCGAGGCTCGCGACCGCCGCCTTGCAGCACGCCGTCGTCGATCTCGAACAGCGGCGTGCCCGGGCTGCACGCGATCGCCGGACTTCACCAGAATCCGCGTGAGGAACCCTTCGGCCTGCGGCTGGATCGTCGTGCGCTTCCGCGACTTCACCGTGCCGACGAACTCGACCGATCTGCTCGACCGGCTTCAGTGCGAGCGTCATCATCTCGACGGGCACCGCCATCGGCGGCCCGCCCCCTGGAGCTCCGGCCGCAGAGGCCGGCGGCGTGCCATCCCCGCCACAGCTGGCGAGCAGCAAGAACGAAACGAGCAGCGCGAGCGAGAGTGCCGTCCGTGCCCAACGCGAACAGATCAGTTTGAGTTCGAAGACAGACATCATGGAAAACCCTGCAGTGGGACTGGGGAGCTTATTACGATATCCGAGGTTGGTCGTTTGCGGCCAACTGCCCGCCGCCGCACACCCGCCGCGGTCCTCTATTACTTGCGCGTGGGGCCCCACCCCCACGCGCGCGCCTCGCTGGGCTCGCTACGCTCGCCCGCTCGGCGGTCATCGTTCAGTACGACATCAGGAAAACATACGCGACGTCGCCTGGAGTGTCGATGATACAGAGTCCATCAGACTTGTCCGTTCGTCCAGATATTACCGTGTGGACGGGACTATCGGACTAGTCTAATATGAGAGATACGACGAACGCGTGACGAAGAAGTTCCCTGTGACCTGTTAATGGATGTCCTCACCGACGTACTCGAATCGATTCGCGTGCGCAGCCTGATTGTCGGCCGCCTCGAATGCACCGCGCCCTGGGGCCTGAAGATGACGCGCGGCATTCCGGCGTTCTATGTGGTCACGCGGGGCGGGTGCTGGCTGGACGTCGAAGGCATCGGCTCGCCCAGCCATCTCGCCGGCGGCGACTTCGTCGTGCTGCCCAAGGGCCAGGGGCACGTCATTCGCGACAGCCGGCGGACGAAACCCGTGCTGGCCGCCGAAGCGCTGAAGTCCTGCTCCAACCATCGCGCGTGCCAGCCCGGCGGCGTCTTCCAGTTCGGAGGCGGCGGCGCGCGAACCACGCTCGTGGGCGGCTTCTTTCGAGTCGACGACGGCGCGAACAACCCGCTGATTCGATCGCTGCCGTCGATCATTCACGTGCAGTCGGACCAGGGCGCGCCCGTCGAATGGCTCGAGGCCACGCTGCAGTTCGTCGCCTCGGAAATGGCGGCCGGCCGGCCAGGGGCGGAGACCGTGGTGAGCCGGCTCGCGGACATCCTGTTCGTGCAGGCCGTGCGCGCCCATCTGGCGCAGGCCGGCGATCGCGCGACCGGATGGCTGCGCGCGCTGGTCGACCCGCAGATCGGTCAGGCGCTCGGCCTCATTCACGAGCAGCCGCAGGAGCCCTGGACGGTCGAGCGGCTGGCCGAGCGCGTCGGCATGTCGCGATCGGCGTTTGCGGCGCGGTTCGGTCAGCTCGTCGAAGAGCCGCCCCTCACCTACCTGACGCGCTGGCGCATGTCCAAGGCGTCGCGCCTGCTGCGCCGCGGCTCGTCGAGCATCGGCGAGATCTCGGGCCAGGTCGGCTACGAGGCGGAAGCGGCGTTCAGCAAAGCCTTCAAGCGCTGGCACGGCATGTCGCCCGGCGTGTATCGCAAGCGCCAGGCCGCCGACGCGGTGTCACCGGCCGGGTGAGCCGGCTCCTGCTATTCTTCCCCTGATGCGTCTCCTCCGGGCAGGCCTCGGCGGGATCGTCGGCGCGGCCCTGCTTTCCACCGGGTCGCTCGCCCGTCAGCAGGATCTCGATCCGGCCTCGCTGATGACGACGCCCGTGCTGCTCATGAACGAGGGGCGCACGGTGTCTCAGGGCACCGGCTTTTTCTTCGGCAGCACCAACTCGACATCGCCGGGCCGCCAGGTCGAGACGATGTTCCTCGTCACCAACTACCACGTCGTCACCGGCAACCCTCCGCTGTCGACGGCGCCGCCCACGGGCGACCGTATCCGGTTCGTGATGCACAAGGACCCGGCGAATCTGACCGATGTGCACGTGGTCGAGCTGCCGCTCTACGACGAACGCCAGCAGCCGCTGTGGGTGGCGAGTGAGGCGTATCCCGCGGCGGACATCGTGCTCCTCCCCGTGCCGCCGCGCGCGTACGCGAACATCCCACAACTGGTGTTCATCGAAGCGCACACGCGTGCCGACATCCGCATTCGCCCGACCTCCGGCGCGACGCTGCTCGGCTATCCCTTCGGGTTCTACGATCAAAAACATTTCCTGCCGATCTGGAAGACCGGACACGTCGCGAGCGAGCCGAGCGTCGACTTCGAGGGCCGGCCGGTGTTCCTCGTGGACGTCTCGGCGTTCCCGGGCATGTCGGGATCGCCGGTGCTGGCCGTGGCGAACGGGCTGTACGAAAGCGAGGACGGCTCCATGCGATCGGGCCGTATCTGGAAGCTGCTCGGGATCTTCTCGTCGATGCCGGTGATCCGCGAACGGCGGCCCGTCAGCTCGCCCGGGTTTTCCGCTGAAATGCAGACGTTCGAGACGTCGCTGCAGCTCGGGTATGTGTGGAAAGCGGGACTGATCGCCGAGCTCGCCAGAAATTACCGTGCCCGATAACGCCGGCGCGATGGTCGAGCAGGTGTACACCGAGCTGCGGCGGATCGCCGAGCGGTACGTGCACCGTGAGCAGGCCAAGAGCCTGCAGGCGAGTGACCTCGTGCACGAGGCCTATCTGCGTCTCGCCAAGGACAAATCGCCGCGCTGGCAGAATCGCACGCACTTCGTGGCGATTGCCGCGATTTCGATGCGCCGGCTCCTGGTCGAGCGCGCCCGCGCGCGGGCGGCGGCCAAGCGTGGCGGCGCGCCTGTCCAGGTGACCCTCGACGAGAAGCTGCTCGTGGATGACGCCAGCGCCCAGAGCGTGGATCTCATCGCCCTGGATCGCGCGCTCACGGCGCTTGCCGACATCGACGCGCAGCAGTCGCGTATCGTCGAGTTGAGATTCTTCGGAGGGCTGTCGGTGGAGGAAACTGCCGAAGCGCTGTCGATTTCACCGGCGACGGTCAAGCGCCACTGGACGATCGCCAAAGCGTGGCTGCTGCGCGAGCTCGAGGGAGCCGGACCGCAGTGAGCGAAGCCGGGCCCGTCAGTCCTGACGTCTGGCGCAGGGTGAACGACATCTTCCATCGCGCGCTGGAGCTTCCTTCGGAGGCGCGCGCGTCGTTCATCGAAGAGGCGTGTGCCAGCGATCCGATCATCCGCAACGAGGTGCTCTCGCTCCTCGCCGTGCACGAACGCGCCGCAGCGTTCATCGAGCAGCCGGCCGCCCCGCCGGCAGCCTTCGCGAGCACGGTCGCCGGCGTCCAGCTTCTCGTCGGTCAGGTCGTCGGGCAATACAAGATCGATCGCGTCATCGGCGAAGGCGGGATGGGCGTCGTCTATCTCGCGGAAGATCTGCGGCTCGGGCGCGCTGTTGCGCTCAAGGCCATCTCACCTCGGTACACGGGAGATCCTTCGCGTCGCGAGCGGCTGCGGCGCGAGGCGCGCGCCGCGGCGGCGCTCACGCATCCGGGGATCGCGACCGTCTACGCGCTCGAGGAGTTCGACGAGCAGCTCTTCATCGCCGTCGAGTACGTGCCCGGCGAAACGCTGCGTGACGAGCTCGGGCGCGGTCCCCTCGGCGCCGCTCGCGCGCTCGACACGGCGCTTGCCGTCGCGCGGGCGCTCGCCGTGGCGCACGATCGGGGGATCGTCCACCGCGATCTCAAGCCGGAAAACATCATTCGCGCGCCATCAGGCGAGCTGAAAATCCTCGACTTCGGCCTGGCACGCATGCGCGACGCCGCGTACGAGTCGGCGCGTCTGACTGACGACGGGACGTTTCTGGGCACACCGGCGTACATGTCGCCGGAGCAGATCCGTGGCGGCACGGTGGATGCGCGGTCCGACCTCTTCTCGTTTGGCATCGTGCTCTACGAACTGGTCAGTGGCGTGCACCCGTTCATGGGCGCGGATCGCGCGTCCACGCTTGCCCGGATTCTCGAAGTCGAGCCGCCGCGGCTGAGCGGTCACGGATCCGGCGGATCGTCAGCCCTCGCCGGCGCGCTCGAAGGGATCGTCCGCACCTGCCTTCGGAAAGCGCCGGAAGCGCGATACCGCTCGGCCCATGAGCTCGTCGCCGCGCTCGAGCAAGTGCGCGGCTCGAGCGGCGCCGGCGCGCGGATGTCGTCGGACTTCATCTCGCCCGCGCCGCCCGCGCCACCGGAGTGGTGGTGGCAGTTCCATCAGGGCGCGACGAGCGCCGGCTACATCGCCCTGGTCTTCGGGCTGTGGTTCGCCCGCGCCTGGATCGGCGGACAAATGGGTCTCGTCATCTTTCTCGGGGGGCTCATCGGCGCGACCGTAGCGGCGATCCTGCGACTGCACCTCTGGTTCACCGTGCGGTCGTATCCGTCAGAGTGGCCTCGTCAACGCGCGCACAGCGGCAGGTGGATCCGTCTTGCGGACATTCTCTTTGTTGTCGTGCTGTTCGCTGCCGGCATCGGCGTCCACGAAACGCACGCCAGCGCGGCGGCGGTCTTCATCGGATCGGCCGTCGTCGTCCTGTTGTCGTTCGCGATCATCGAACCTGCGACGACGCGCGCGGCGTTCAGGGATCGGGCCGACTAGTGCCGGTGGCGTTCCCGGAACTTCGTCAGCGTCCTGTCCATCGACTCTCGCGCGGTCGAGTTGATGAGCGGCGCGACGACGTAGTACAGGACTGAAGGAATCGTCCGGCTCAGCGACACCGACTCGCATTCGGCAATCACGCCGCCCGGGACCTGTTCGTAGCGCCAGTAGGCGTTCCATCGCCACATGAACCCGCGATCCTGTCCGGGCGGCACTTCGCGCTCGGACGGCGTGCCCGGCGAGTCGACTTCGACGATCTTCGTCGCCGTGCTCGCGCTCGAAGCGCGACCCGCGCCGTACCGCTTGAATGTGACGACGTGTTCCGTGTTGTAGACGACGGTCACGAGCTTCGTGCGCTGGAGCTGCAGGTAGACCTTCATGCGATCCGGTCCGCGCTCGAGCACGCGCGACTGCAGCACGTCCTCCTGTTTGGGGCCGACGTCACCGCTCTGCAGTTTCTTCAGCAGGTCGTCGAGCTTCGCGCCCGGCACGAACACGGCGCCGCGCCAGTGGTGGATCATCGCTCCGGGGACCTCGACTACGCTGCCATTCGCGACGACGGCGTCCATCGGCGCGACGACGATCGCGCCGGCCAGCACGTCGCGACGTGCGGCGGCGCCGGCCGGCGCGAAGTCCAGCGCGAGAAACCGCGGCGACGCCGACAGCTCGCCGGCAATGCGCGAGTCCGTCAACTTGATATAGGTCGCCCAGGCCGCCTCAGAGGCGGGCTTCAAGGCGGTGACGCCGGCGGACGCCGACATCACGCCGGCCACGGCCACGACGGCAGGGAGAACAACAGGCAGGCTGAGCACTTTCGAAAGCATGACGCGGTCTCCTTTATTAGTTGCTCGCGGGGCCCCACCCCCGCTCGCGGCGCCGCCGACGCCTCGCTACGCTCGGCTGGCGGCGGTCAACTTTTCTGTCTGGGGACCTTCCCTCTCCTTAGGAATGCGCAGGGGGCGCCAAAAGCGGCTCACGGGCCTTCGACTGGGCTCAGTCCAGGCCGTTTTGAGCCGGTTTTGGCGCTGGCCACGCATTCATAGGCGAGGAGGGGAATGACCCCATGACTGCAACGACCGCCACTGCCACGACACCTCGCACCTCGTTTCGTGACGCCACCCGGGTGCTCACGAGCGTGCTCGCCCCATTCGAGAAGCGAACCCTGATCTGGCTGGCGCACCGGCTCCCGTCGCGCGTCAACTCGGACCATCTCACGGGGCTTGCCCTCCTCGCCATGCTCGGCGCCGGCCTGTCCTACTGGCTCGCCAGCGCCAGTCCGATCGGGCTCGTACTCGCCGTGGTGTTTCTCGCCGTGAACTGGTTCGGCGACAGCCTGGACGGAACCCTCGCGCGCGTCCGCAACACTCAGCGGCCGCGCTACGGCTACTACGTCGATCACGTCGTCGACGCCGCGGGGTCGTTTCTCCTGTTCGGCGGGCTGGCGCTCTCGGGCTACATGAGCCCGGTGATCGCGTTCGGGCTGCTGATCCTCTACCTGATGCTGATGGTCGAGATCGCGCTCGCCGCCCACAGCATCGGCGTCTTCAAGATCACGCACTTCGGCATGGGCCCGACCGAGCTGCGGATTCTGCTCGCGATCGGCAACCTCGTGCTGCTCGTGCATCCGAATGCGGTGATCTTCGGGCAGACGTTCCGGCTCTTCGACGTCGGCGGCGCGGTGGGCATCGCGGGGCTCCTCGTCACGTTCCTCGTCTCGGCGGCGAAGAACACGCGGACGCTCTATCGCGCGGAGCCGATTCCCGGATCCCGCAAATGATGATTCGCTTCCTCCGTTTCAACGCGGTTGGCGCGCTCGGCATCTTCGTGCAGCTCACAGTATTGTGGGTGCTCGTCGACGCCGGGCGCGTCGACTATCTTGCGGCGACCGTCGCGGCAGTCACGGCGGCCATCGGACACAACTTCCTCTGGCACCTGCGATGGACGTGGCGCGACCGGCCCACAGACGTCGCGGGCGCGTCCGGCGCGTTTGGCCGATTCGTGATCTCGAACGGCGCCGTCTCGCTCGCCGGCAACCTCGCGATCATGGCGCTGCTCACGGGCATCCTGGCCATGCCGCCACTCGTCGCGAACCTCGTCGCCATCGCTGCGTGCGGTCTGGTCAACTTCTGGCTCGGAGATCTCTGGGTGTTCCGACGGTAAGCGGCCGGAACATCAAGCGCCGTTCACGCCCAGCACTTCGAGCGCCGTTCAGACCCAGGACTTCGAGCGCACTTCAGACCCAGGACCTCGAGCGCACTTCAAGCCCAGGACCTCCAGCGCCTCTCAATCCAAGCGCCCTCACCCCCCGTAGGTGTCTCGTGAAGCACACCGCGAATGCGGTAAGGGGGACACGTGAAGAAGTCTGTACTCTCGCTCGGAGCGCTCGTGGTGGTTGGTTTCGCCGCGTTCGGGCTCGTCGGCGCGTCGAGTCATCGTGAAGCGCCGCTCATCAGTCAGGATCCGCTGGCCGACAACACCGACGTCTACGCGTTCGTCAGCCCGGTCAATCCCGACCGCGTGACGCTCATCGCGAATTTCATTCCACTCGAGGCGCCTTCAGGCGGGCCGAACTTCTACAAGTTCGACGACAACGTCCTCTACGACATCAACATCGACAACGACGGCGACGCCGTCGAGGACATCGTCTTCAGCTTCCAGTTCCGCACCGAGGTGCGCAATCCGAACACGTTCCTCTACAACACGGGGCCGATCACCTCGCTCGACTCGCCGAACTTCAACGTGCGTCAGTTCTACTCGGTGACGCGCTACGAGGGCCCGCGACAGGGACGAGGCTCGCTGCTCGCCGACAACGTGCCGACGCCGCCAGTGAACGTCGGCCTCCGGTCGACGCCGCAGTACGAGATCCTCGCGAAGCTCGCGGTGCGCCAGCTGGCCAACGGGACGCAGATTTTCGCCGGCCAGCGTGACGATCCCTTCTTCGTCGATCTGAACGTGTTCGACCTGCTCGCCGTGCCGCCGGCCGACGTCTCCAACAGCGACTCGCTCGCGGGTTACAACGTGCACACGATTGCGATCGAAGTCCCGATCAGCATGCTGACCGCGAACGGCTCCCGGCCTGCGAGCCCGAGCGATCCGAACGCCGTCATCGGCGTGTGGTCCACCGCGAACCGGCCGTCGGTCACGACGCGCGGAGGCGGCCAGGAGAAACACAACGATCGGTACGTCCAGGTCAGCCGCCTCGGCCAGCCGCTCGTGAACGAGGTCGTCATCCCGCGCGGCGTGAAGGACATCTTCAACTCGCTGCAACCGACCGGCGACGGTGCCGCGCTCAACTTCGTCACCGATCCCGAAGTGCCCAAGCTGCTCAGGGCGCTCTTCGGCATCCAGTCGCCGCCCGCGCCGCGCAACGACCTGGTGACGATTTTCCTGACCGGCATCCCCGGCCTGAACATGCCGCCGAACGTGACGCCGTCGGAGATGCTGCGACTGAACGTCGCGATCGCGCCGATGCCGAATCCGAACCGTCTGGGCGTCCTCGCGGGCGATCTCGCCGGCTTCCCGAACGGCCGGCGCCTCGGAGACGACGTCGTGGACATCGCGCTTCGAGCGATGGCGGGCGCCACGCCGCTCACGCCGGCGTTCAACACCGGCATCAACGCGCAGCTCGGCGACGGCGTGGCGGCCAACGACCTGCCGTTCCTCACGGTCTTCCCGTTCGTCGGCACGCCGACGGCAGGAAACAGATGACCGATGCTTGAATTCTCGATTTGAGATTTTCGATTGGCGATTTAGATCATTCAGGAGAAGGCCATGAGAAACCTGGTGGTTGGTGTGATGTTCGTGGCGGCTGTGCTGGCTCCCGCCGCGGTGTCGGCTCAGTCAATGGACAAGGCCAACTGGTTCGTCGCGCCGTTTCTGGGATCGTCGGGCGGTAGCGATCTGGCGAGCTCGAGCCCGTCGGTCGGCCTGACCGGCGGCTGGATCGGATCGGGCTGGTTCGGGGCGGAAGCGGATCTCGCCTGGGCGCCGGAGTTCTTCGAGCAGGACAGCTTCCTGAGCCGTCGCCGGATGTTCACTCTGATGGGCAACGGGATCGTCAGGCTGCCGGGCGGCGAGAGCTTCCGGCCGTATTCCTCGGCCGGTCTGGGCCTCCTGCGGCCGACGCTCGCCGAAGCCGGCGAGCTGGTCGTCGTCGACACGAACAAGCTCGGCTGGAACGCCGGCGCGGGCGCGACGTTCGCGCAAGGACGCATGGGCGTGCGCGGCGACGTTCGGTACTTCCGGGGCCTGGGGACGAGCGACATCGACGCCAACGCGTTCGGAATCGACTTCTCGAAGCTCGGCTTCTGGCGGCTGTCGGTCGGGCTCGATGTCAAATTCTAAGACGCTTGTCGACAAAGCTTTCACCATGAAGGAGTGAAGACATGAAGAACTTCGATCAAAAAGCTTCAAGCCTTCATGCCTTCATGGTGAGATTTTGTAAGACAAGCGCTTTGGTTCTTGTCTGCATGATGCCGGCGGTGGCTGCGGGCTGTGCCAGGCGCGCGGCGCCGGTGCCCGAGACGCCGGTCGCGCTGCTCGGATCGCCGCAGGGATCGCCGACCGGGCGCGACGACCTCGTGCGCACGGTCGCATCGATGGAACAGCGGCTCGAGGCGCGGCCTGCGGACGCGGGCGCGGCGGTGGCGCTCGCCGATGCGTGGCTGCGCCAGACCCGCGTGACGGGCAACGCCGGCCTGGCGATGCGCGCCGAGCAGGTGCTGCAGCGTGCGCTGGCGCACGACCCGAATCACTACCAGGCGCGCAGGATGCTCGCGACGGTGCTCCTGTCGCAGCATCGCTTTCGCGAGGCGATCGCGGCGGCCGAGCGCTGCCGCCAGGTGCGGCCTGACGACGCCTGGCCGCTGGGCGTCATCGGCGACGCCCATCTGGAGCTTGGCGACTACGAGCGCGCCTTCGACGCCCTCGATCGGATGCTGGCGACACGGCCGGAGGCAGCGGCGTACGGACGCGCGTCCTACGCACGCGAGCTGCAGGGCGACCTGGAAGGCGCCGTCCGCCTGATGAAGATGGCGCTCGAAGCGACCAGCCCGCGCGACGTGGAATCGGTCGCCTGGCATCACGCGCAGCTCGGCCAGCTCCATCTCGCGGCCGATCGGCTCGTTGAAGCGCGACGCGAGTTCGAGCACGCCGAGTTCCTGTTCTCCGGGCATCCCTTGGCCGGCGAGGGTCTCGCGCGGGTCGCGCTCGCCTCGGATGACGCCGCGCGGGCACTCGAGCTCGTCAATCAACGTCTGGCAGCCTCGCCCTCCCCCGCCGAGCTGGCGCTCGCCGGCGACATCCTGACGAAGCTCGGTCGCGCCACTGAGGCCGAACGTCAGTACCGGCTGGCCGAAGCCGCGTGGCGATCGGACGCGCCGGAACCGGCGCGGCTGGCCGTGTTTCTCGCGGATCGCGGCTGGAAGATCGACGAGGCCGTTCGGCTCGCCGAAGGCACCGCAGCCGAGCGCCGCGACATCTATACCGACGACGCGCTGGCGTGGGTGTATTTCAAGAGCGGACAGATGGACAAAGCAGTGGCGGCGTCCGCGCGCGCACAGCGGACCGGCAGTCGCGACCGCACGATCCGCGAACACGCCGCGGCGATCTCGCGTGCGGCGGCCGGAAAGGCGACAGCGCAATGATGACCCGCCTTCGCTCGGCATGCCGCCGCATGATCGATCTCACGGCGCCGAGCGTAGGCGGGCGCAGCGCGCTGGCGCTGGCCACCACGATCGCGATCGCGCTCGGCGCGACGTCGCTCGCGGCCCATCCCGCAGCCGACACCGAAGTGATCCTCACGCTCACGCCAGAGGGCACGGTCGATCTGGCGATCACGACCGATCTCGAAGCGCTGCTCATCAAGCTCGAGGTGCTTGCCGGCAAGCCGCCCAGCGGGACGCTTTCGCTGCCCGCGCTCGAAGGACGTATCGCGACGCTGCGCACGACGCTCGTGAGCCACGTTGACGTGAGATTCGACGGCAAGCCGGTCAGGCTCGACCTCTCGGGCATCGAGCAGCCGCGCGATCGCAAGGGCAAAGTCACCGTGCGGCTCGCGAGCCGGGTGCCCGCCGGCGCGTCGACCCTCACCTGGAGCACCGATCTCGTCTTTGGATCGTACGTGTTCGCCGTGCGCAGCATGGGCGGATCGGAACCCGGCGAGGCCTTCGAGTGGCTCAACGGCCCGCAACGCAGCCAACCCTACTCTGCCGATGCGATTCGTCCGGCGTCGGGCCCAAACCTCGTCTGGCGCGGCGTGGGTCTGGGTTTCACTCACATCGTGCCGCACGGCCTCGATCACATCCTGTTCGTGCTCGGCCTGTTCCTGCTGGCCGCCAACGCGCGCACCGTGCTGCTCCAGGTGAGCGCCTTCACGCTCGCTCATTCGATCACCCTCGGCCTCGCGCTGTTTGGCGTCGTGTCGGTGCCCTCAGCCGTCGTCGAGCCGCTCATCGCGCTGTCGATTGCCTATGTCGCGGTCGAGAACCTCTTCACGACGTCGCTCACGCGCTGGCGGCTGCTGCTCGTGTTCCTGTTCGGCCTGCTGCACGGCCTGGGCTTCGCGGAGGCGCTCGCCGCGCTCAATCCGCCGGCGTCGCAGCTGGTCGCGATGCTCGTCGCGTTCAATGTGGGCGTCGAAGGCGGACAACTCGCCGTGATCCTGATCGCCGCGCTGCTCGTTCACGCGCTGCGGCTGCCGGCCGCAGACTATCGCCGGCTGGTCGTTCGGCCGGCGTCGCTTGCGATAGGACTGGCAGGGGCGTATTGGCTGGTGGTGCGGTTGGCAGACTTGTAAGAGCCGGGAAGTACGGGTACGGCCTCAGCACCGTGTCGCGATATTCTCGACCGCGTGATGGCCGGGTACTCGGGAACGCCGCTCGTGAAGAAACTTGGCATCAAGCCCGGCTCGACACTCTTGCTCGTCGGTGCACCCGAGGGCTTCATGGACGAGCTGGTCGGTCTTCCCGACGATGTCCGGCTGGTCGCGCGGCCGGCCGGATCGCCGAACCTGATCGTCTGGTTCGTGGGGTCGAAGCGAGCGCTCGAGGGACGGGTTCCGACCCTCAGCCGCCAGATGGGCGACGGCCTGTGGATTGCGTGGCCCAAGAAGGCTTCCGGCGTCGTCACCGATCTCACTGAAGACCTCGTGCGCGCCGCCGGACTGAAGCACGGGCTCGTGGACTACAAGGTCTGTGCGGTCAACGACACATGGTCAGGCCTCAAGTTCGCAAGACGCCGGGCGCCGCGGATTTCCAGGCCCCGTACTTAGAGCGCTTTTCAAGCCCGTACTTCAAGTCGATTATGATCAGTTTGTCTTGCGTCTTTCGCGGGCGTCATTCGCGGTGTCAACGTGGCCGGCAGCCCTGATCGGGCTGCTCGCGGTTCTGCTCGTGCCTGCGAGCCCCGTGCTGCAGGGTCAGTCGCCGGCGCCCTACACGATCATCTCGCCCGAAGGGCGGCGCTCGCTGGCCATTCGCATGGCCGGCAACAACGAGGCGGTACCGCTCGACGTCCTGGCGACGATCTTCGGCCTGAAGTTCACTGAAGACACGCTCGCGGGCGGGCTCGTCATCGAAACGAAGGGCCAGCGCATCATCGCGGTCCCGGGGCAGTCGTTCGTCCAGGCGGCCGGGCGCGTCGTGCAGCTCTCCGGGCCGATTCAGCGCGAGCGCAACACCTGGCTCGTGCCGCTCGACTTCCTGCCGCTCGCCCTCGGCCCCGCCGCCGGCCAGCGCATCGTCCTGCGGCGTCCCTCGAGGCTCGTGCTGGTCGGCGACGTGCGCGTGCCGCAGGTGACGGCGCGGGCGGAGAAGACTCAGAACGGCGGGCGCATTCTCGTCGAGATCCAGCCGGCGACCCCGCACAAGGTCACGCGCGAAGGCAATCGCCTCATCGTGCGCTTCGACGCGACGGCCCTCGATCCCGGTCCGATCGCGGCCCAGGTCCCGGAGTTCGCGACCGGCGCGCGCGTGGAGGGTACGTCGCTCGTCTTCACACTCGGCGGCAGTGCCGCGGAGTACCGCGCCGAAGCGGATCGAGACGACAGCCGCCTGACGATCGACCTGATGACGGCGCCGCCCCCACCGCCGCCGCCACCGCCCACGGCCAAACCGCCGCAGGAAGCGCCGGTCATCGATATCTCGCCGGGCACGATCCGGACGGTCGTCATCGACCCCGGACACGGCGGCGGCGACGAGGGCGGGCGCGGGGCGAACGGCACGAAGGAAAAGGACGTCACGCTGCAGATCGCGCGACGGCTCAAGAGCACGATTGAGGGCCGCCTGGGATTGCGCGTGCTGCTCACGCGCGAGAGCGACGAGGACGTGCCGGTCGATCGCCGCACGTCGCTCGCCAACAACAACAAGGCGGACCTGTTCCTCAGTCTCCACGCGAATGCGTCGGTCCGGCCCGCCGTCCGCGGCGCGCAGGTGCTGTCGCTCAGCCGCGACGACTACGACACCGGTGGAGAGCGCGGCGATCCGCGACGCGATCTCGTGCCCGTCGTGGGCGGCGCCATGCGCAACATCGAGCCGGTGCCCTGGAACCTGGCGCAGCTTCCCTTCGCGGGCCGTTCAGCAGCACTCGCGGCGATTCTGATTCAGCACCTGAACGAGCGGCAGGTGCCGCTCTACGGCCGTCCGGCCATGCAGGTGCCGATGCGCGTGCTCGTCGGCGCCAACATGCCGGCCGTGCTCATCGAGATGGGATTCCTCACGAACCCGGCCGACGAGAAGGCGCTGGCCGGCGGCCAGCTGCCTGGCGAGATCATCGAGGCGATCCTTCTCACAATCGCCGAGGTCCGTCGCGGGATTCCCGACCTGACGCAGTCTCAACCTCAACCGCTACCCCAGGGGAGAGGCGGACGATGAGCCCGGCAAGCGCGAGTCGGACGCCGGAGCAGGCTTCCGCCGCGAGCTCGCGGCGCCTGTGGATCGCGGTCGCGACGTTTGTCGGCCTGCTCGCCATCGGCGTCTGGCTCGTCTTCGCCAAGCTGCCGTCGTTTCTGCAGCGCCCCGATCCCGGCGGCGCCACGAGCCCGCAGGCGTCGGGCAAGTCCGGCGACGCGAGGAAGATTCAGGCGACGCTCTTCTACGTCTCCGACGACGGCGCGGAGTTGATGCCGGTCGGCCGCGAGGTCCTGTACGGCGCGACGCCCGCCGAACAGGCGAAGCACATCGTCGACGCCCAGGTCGCTGCGCCGCCGGAGGGCATGGTCTCCGCCATCGCCGCCAACACGAAAGTGCGCGCCGTGTTTCTGGGCTCGCGCGGGGACGCGTACGTGGACCTCGGTCCCGAAGCGGCCGCGGCGCACACCGGAGGCTCGCTGAACGAAGCGCTTGCCGTCTTTGCGATCGTCAACGCGCTCTCGGCCAATCTGCCCGGCGTGACGTCGGTGCAGATCCTCGTCGACGGCAAAGAAGTGGACACGCTCGCCGGACATATCGATCTCCGCCAGCCGCTCGGCCGCGCGGCGAAGTGGGTACGAAAGGCACAGTGAATCTCATGACCCGACTCGATGGACGGGCGGCCGATGCCGTCCGTGCGACCACGCTGACGCCCGACTTCGTGATGCACCCGGAGGGATCCGTCCTCATCGAGGTCGGCAGGACGCGCGTCATCTGCACGGCCTCCGTCGAGGATCGGGTGCCGCCGTTCCTGCGCAACAGCGGCAAGGGCTGGGTCACGGCGGAGTACGGCATGCTGCCGCGCGCGACGTCCACCCGCACACAGCGTGAAGCGACGTCGGGCAAGGTCGGCGGACGCACTCAGGAGATCCAGCGGCTGATCGGGCGCTCGCTTCGCTCGGTCACGTCGATGGCCGAAATGGGCGAACGCACGGTGTGGATCGACTGCGACGTCATCCAGGCCGACGGCGGCACGCGGACGGCCGCCATCACCGGCGGGTTCGTCGCGCTGGTCCTGGCCCTGGAACGGCTGCGCGAACAGGGCGCCATTCCGCGCGTCCCCGTAACCGACTACGTCGCGGCCACCAGCGTCGGCATCGTCGACGGCACGCCGCTTCTCGACCTCGCGTACGACGAGGACTCGCGCGCGGAAGTCGACATGAACGTCATCAAGACGGCCGGTGGCAAGTTCATTGAAGTGCAAGGCACCGCAGAGACGCGCCCGTTCGATCGCGCGGCCCTCGACTCGCTGCTGGAGCTCGCTGACACGGGCATCAAGATGCTCGTGGACAGGCAGAGGGATGTGGTTGGAAAGATCCTGAAGTACTGAACGAAAACAGACGCCCGTGGACTTCAGCGGGAGCGCCCACGCACTTGGGCGGTAGTGCCCGTACTTGGGCCGTAACGCCCGTACTTCAGGTCTTCAGACACCCGTACTTCGGCGCCAGCGCCCGTACTGTGCCGTTGTCCTAGCGCCACCCGATCATCACACCCAGCCGCATCGTCGGCTCGAAGCCCAGCCGGAACTCGGGCGCGATGAAGAATCGCGATCCGAGCGCCAGGCGGACGCCGATGCCGCCCGAGATCGTGCCCTCACTCGACGCGAACAACGGTTTGCCGACGTGCGTGGTCTGTCTGAGGTAGCCGCCGCCGGCGGCAATGTATGGAACGACGCGCGGGCGGGCGCTCGCACGTTCGGCGACGAGATCGAACGTCACGTTGCCGGTGAGCGTCCAGTCGTACTCGTCGTTGGCGCCCTTCATGTAGACGAACTCGGGGCCGATGGCGATGCGCGGAGTCACATAGCCGCGCGCTCCGGCCCCGAACATCGTGCGGTCGATCCAGTTTTCGTCGACGAAGCCGGCCCAGCCGGTGACGAACTCGACGATCGGGGCCGGTTTGTCCTGCGCGGTGGCAACTGCAGGAGACAGGACGAGAAGGAGGACGAGAAAGACATCGGGTGTCTTTTTACGTAAACCGTAAAAAGACACCCGATGTCCTCCGTTTGTCACCGCCAGCCGCCCCGGCCGCGGCCGAACGCGCCGCCGGCCGGCGCCGCCGGCCGCGGCACCAGCCGATCGAGCGACTCGGCAATCTGATCGCGGCAGTCCTGCAGGTGGCGGCGCGTCATCTCGTCAGTCACGTCCGGCAGCGCCGACTGCAGCTGCTTGTCGAGGGCCTGCAGCTCGCCGCGGACGAGCGCGCGCACCTCGTTGCTGCCGCCGGCGCCGTTCAGGCGCGCGTCCATGTTGTCGAGGTACGAGCGCTGCAGGTTGCGGCGATAGATGTCGATCGCCGTCGCCGGCTTCGCGAGCTCGGACCAGACGCCGGCGCGCAGGTCGGTGAGGAACTGCAAGCGGCGAGTACGCGACGGTCTCGCCGTCGAGCGCGACCTGCTCGGCCATGCGATCGAGCCGCTGCGCCTGCAGCAGCTGCCCCATGATGCCGGCCTGCGCCGTGCGCACGCGATCGATGATGCCGGTCGGCTGGATCTTGCGGAGGATGTCCGGCTGGATCATGAACGTCGGCGTCGTGAACGCGTTCGCGATCAGGAACTGCAGCGCCTCGGCCTGCCGCGACCTGGCCACCGTCACGAACCGCAGCGCCGTTCTGGCCGATGTGCTTCTGCTGCGAATCGATGCCGCCGATCACGCGCACGACGTGGCCCATCTCGGTCGTCCACTGGCCGACCATGCGCCCGTAGACCTCCTCGAGCTCGTCCCACGGCTCGCCGACCTTGTAGTTGGTCGCCTTCATCAGCATCTCGGAGACGCGCGAGAGATTCTTGATGCCGAGCGCCGTGGCCTTGACGGCATCGACGTCGCCGACGGCCTCGGTCTGGTCACCTGGATCGGTGCCGGCCGCGCCTTCCGTCGAGAAGCGCAGGTACGGCTTCTCGTCCTGCTCGCGCGCCCACTTGTCGAGCGTCGGCTTCTCTTCCTCCGGCGTCTTCGCGCCCGGAATCGGCGCGTAGCCCCAGCGCGTCGCCCACTTGTCGTACGGGCCGATCTTCGGGATCAGGTCCTTCGGATCGATCTTGTCTTCGGGCTGCGCGACGTAGTTGAAGCGCGAGTAGTCCATGAGCGTCGGCGTGTGGCCGTTCTCCTTGACCCACTTCGGATCGCGCACCTGCTCGATCGTGTAGGTCGAGCTCGCCTTCATGTTGTGCTGGAAGCCCGAGCGTGTGGCCGACCTCGTGCGCGACGACGTACTTGACGAGGTTGCACATCAGTCGTCGGGCAGCGGCAACTGCTGCGCGCGCGGATCGTTCGGGCTCGCCTGGACGAAGTACCAGTTCTTCGCGAGGTTCATGACGTTGTGGTAGTACTGCACGTTCGCGTTGATGATCTCGCCGCTCCGCGGATCGTGCAGATGCGGTCCGACCGCGTTCTCGGTCGTCGACGGCAGATAGTCGATGACCGAGTAGCGGATGTCCTCGATGCTCCAGTCCGGATCCTCCGCCTTGCTCGGCGCTTCCTTCGCGACGATGCCGTTCCTGAACCCGGCCAGCTCGAACGCCGGCTGCCAGGACTCGATCGCCTTCCTTGATGCACGGCACCCACTTCTTCGGCGTCGCCGGATCGACGTAGTACGTGATCGGCTTCACCGGCTCGGAGATCGCCGCGTTCGGATCCTTCTTCTCCAGGCGGTAGCGCGTGATGAAGCGCTTCTGCATCTGCTGCTGCTCGCCGGTGCCGTAGTCGGTCAGGCTCTGCGTGAAGTAGCCGACGCGCTCGTCGAAGAGCCGCGCCATCATCGGCTTCTCGGGCAGCCTCAGCATGGTGTGGTGCAGCGAGGAGCGTCGCGCTCGGCCCGCGCGCGCCGCCGCCACGGCCGCCGCCGCGTCCGCCGCCCGCATCGGCCGCGCCCGGTTCGGGCGTGGTCGTGTAGGTCACCGTCGCTTCGACGTTGATGTTCTGCGGGAACGACACCGCCTTCTCGAGGAACGTCCGCGTCGCGTCCATCCCGCGGCCGCCGACGGCGCCGCGCGCCGAGAACTCCTGGACGTCCGTCGTGAAGAGCGCCGTCACGTCGATCACCGGGTCGCCGTTCGCCGCGTACGCTTCGACCGGGAACGCGCGAACGATCGCCGGCAGGTTGGCTTCGTCTTTCAGCGGATTGCTCGGATCGGCGACGAGCGTGTAGTCGATGTCCTGGAGCAGGACGCGGTCGCCCTTCAGCGACCCAGCGGACGACGCGGCTGCCGACGTTCTGGCCGCCGTAGCCCGCGCCGATCGTCGTCCTCTTGATCTGCGTGTTCCAGAGGAAGTCCTTGTCCAGCTCGCTCTTGGCGATCTCGTAGTAGAGCGTGTCGCGGTTGCCGTCGGTGATGCGATGGACCTTGAAGATGCCGTCGTCGGTCTTCGCCGCGCTGGTGATCACCTCGTCGTACGGCCGCGGGCCCGAGCCGCGCTGACCGGCCGCGCGCCGCCGCCGCGTCCCTGCGGCGGTTCGGCGGGCACGAGACCGGACACGGCCTGCAATGGCGCGCAGCGCAGACGACCCGGCCAGAAAGGCCAGGCCGCAGCCCAGCGCCAGCGACCACGTGACGAGCGTTCTCTGTCGCAACATGTCCCTGCCTCCCGCTGTCCTAACGCACGCCACCGCGGCCACGCCCGCCCACTGCAGCGACGCCGGCGCGCCGGTTCCGGCCGCGGCACCTTCGGGTCGAGGATGGTCGCAATCTCTTCGCGCGCGTCGGCGAAATGCCGGCGCGTGTTCTCGTCGAGGCCGGGAGCGGCCGCCGCGGTCTGCAACTGGCGGCCGAGCGCGTTCAGTTCGCCCTTGACGAGCATCCGGATCTCGGCGCTCGCGGCCGGCGTGCCGTTGATCTTCTCGATCCATGATCTCGAGGTAGGCGCGCTGCAGGTTCCGGCGGTAGATCGTCACCGCCGTCCCCGGCTTCGCGGCTTCGGACCAGACGCCGTTGCGGACGTCCATCAGGAACTGCAGCGGCGCATACGCGACCGTCGGCCCGTCAATCGTCAACTGCTCGGTCATGCGATCGATCCGCTGGTTCTGCAGCAGCGCCGTCAGCACCGCGGTCTGTGCCGTGCGAACGCGCTCGACCGCGCCGCTCGGCTGAATCCGGCGCAGCACGTCGGTCCGGACCATGAACGCCGGCACCGTGAACGCGTTGTTGACGAGGAACTGCAGCGCTTCGACCTGCTTGGCCTTGGCGACCGTCTTGAAGCGGTCGCCCTGCTGGCCGATGTGAATCTGATGCGACTCCAGGCCGCCGACGACCTTGACGACGTGATTCATCTCGATGCCCCACTGAGCCGACCATGCGGTTGTAGACCGCTTCGAGGTCGTCCCACGGATCGCCGACTTTCGTGCTCGTCGCCTTGAACATCAGGTCGGAGACCTTCGCCAGGTTCTTCAGACCGAGCGTCGTCGCCGTCACCGCGTCGGCGTCGCCGACGGCTTCCGGGTTCTCGCCCGGGTCGCTCGCCGCCGCGCCTTCGGTCGAGAACCGCAGATACGGCGTCGCGTCCTGCTGGCGCGCCCACTGATCGAGCGTCGTCCGCTCGGCCTGTGCCGTCTTCGCGGACGGCACCGGCTTGTAGCCCCACGAAATCGCGAACTTGTCGTACGGCCCGAGCTTCGGGATGAGGTCGGCCGGGTCGAGGCCGTCTTCCGGCTGCGCGACGTAGTTGAAGCGCGCGTCGTCCATGATCGACGGGACGAAGCCGTTCTCCTTGACCCACTTCGGATCGCGGACCTGCGCGAGCGGTGTAGAGCGAGCTGGCCTTGAGGTTGTGCGGCAGGCCGAGCGCGTGGCCGATCTGGTGCGCGACCTGGAACCGCACGAGCGCGCCGAGGACCTCGTCGGGCAGCGGCAGCTGCTGCGCGCGCTTGTCGAGCGGCGCGGCCTGGACGAAGTACGCGATCGGGCCGAAGCTCTGGATGCTCGGGTACACGTCGATGGCTGACGACAGGATCTCGCCGCTGCGCGGATCCGTGATGAACGTCTGCGCTTTCGTTCGGCGTCGGCACCCAGTGAACGAACGAGTAGCGTGCGTCCTCGGTGCTCCACTCCGGATCGTTCGCGCGGCGCGTCCTGCGCCTGGATCGCGTTCCTGGAATCCCGCCGCCTCGAACGCCGGCTGCCAGGACTCGATGCCCTTCCTTCACGTACCGCACCCACTTCGACGGCGTGCCCGGATCGACGTAGAAGACGATCGGCTTGACGGGCTCGGAGACGGCCGCGTTCGGATCCTTCTTCTCGAGCCGGTAGCGGTTGATGATGCGCTCGCGCACCGAGCGATGCTCGTCGGTGCCGAAATCGACGACGCTTCAGCGCGTCGAAGCCGACGCGCTCGTCGAAGCGCCGCGACATCATCGCTGATCGCGGCAGCTTCATCAGGCTGTGATGGACGAGCACGGTGCCGCTCGGGCCGCGCATGCCCGCGCCGCCGGCGCCGCGTCCCCCGCCGCCCCCGCCGCCAGCGCCCGCCGGCGCCGCTCGTGAACGTCAGCGTCGCTTCGATATTGATGTTCTCGGGGAACGAGACGGCGCGTTCGAGGAACGACCGCGTCGCGTCCGTGCCGCGGCCGCCGATCGTGCTGGCCACGGAGAACTCCGGCACGCCGCCGCCACCGCCGCCTCCGCCGCCGGCGCCGCCGGCCCCGCCGCCCTGTTCCATCACCAGCGCGGTCACGTCGACGACGGCGTCGCCGTTGGACGCGTAGGCCGCGACCGGAAGCGCGCGGATGATCGCCGGGTAGTTCGCGTTCGCGACGGCCTGCGCGACGACGTCGTCGGCGCTCGAGGTGATGCTGTAGTCCATGCTCTGGAGCAGGATCCGATCGCCGCGCTTCACCCAGCGCACGACGTGGCTGCTGACGTTCTGGCCGCCGAAGCCGGCGCCGATCGTCGTCTTCTTGATCGACGACATTCCAGACGAAGTCCTTGTCCAGCTCGCCCTTCGGAATCTCGAAGTAGAGCGTGTCGCCGACGCGGTGCACCTTGAAGATGCCCTCATCCGTCTTGGCGGCGCTCGTGATGACCTGCGCGTACGGACGCGGCGCGGCCGGCTGGTTGCCGCGGCCGCCGCGGCCGGGCTGTTCGCCCGCGGGCGGCTCCTGCTGTTGTTGCGGCGGCGGATCCTGCGGCGCGATGGTCGGTGACCGACGCCCCCACGACGAACGCCAAGCGCTCGCGAGGGTCAGGCCCCACGCCAGAAACGAACTGCTTCGACGCATGTGCTCTCCTCCTGGAGTCAAAACGGAAGTGGCGGAATTATATAGGCAGTGCGCCGTTCATTGCCACGACGAACCCCGGCAAGCTCCGGGAAATCCGGCAGGTGCTCGGCGTCCTGCCGATCGTGCTCCAGAGCCTCGCGGACTTCCCGTCCGTCCCGGAACCTGAGGAAACCGGCCTGACGTTCGCGGAGAACGCGCACCTGAAGGCCAGATACTACGCCGCAGCATATGGCCTGCCCACGGTCGCCGACGACTCCGGCCTCGTCATCGACGCGCTGGGCGGACGTCCCGGCGTCGAGAGCGCCCGCTACCCGGGCGCGACGTACCCGGACAAGTTCGTGAACCTGTATCGCGAGCTGGAGGCGCATCCTCGGCCGTGGACGGCGAGGTTCGTGTGTGCGGTGGCGTTCGTGGACAGGGCCCAAGGCCAAGGGCCAAAGGCCAAAGAAGGCTTCCCTTGGGCCATTGGCCCTGGGCCCTTGGCCTTTTCGTGCGAAGCGACCGTCGAAGGCGAAATCGCTCCCGCTCCTCGAGGCTCGTTCGGCTTTGGCTACGACCCGATCTTCTACTACCCGCCGTACGGCTGCACACTTGGCGAAGTTGACGGGGAGAAGAAGCTGGCCGTCGCGCACCGCGGCAAGGCGTTCAGGATGTTCGCGGAGTGGCTAAAAAACCGTTGACCGCCCGCAGGCGAGCGTAGCGAGCCGTCGCAGGCGCCAAGCGTGGGGGTGGGGCCCCACGCACTGAGAAACGATGGCAGGGCGGGCCGAAGCCCGGCCCGCCCTACGGTCCCGCGCTACGTAGGGCGGCCCGGGTTGTGGGCCGCCAGATCGCGTCTACCGTTTTCTCGCCAGCGCAAGAAGCGAGCTGCCGAGCGGCATGTTGACGTAGCGGAGCGCGGCGCCTTCGACGGCGACGAAGCCCGAGAGCACGGCGTTGACGGGCGCCGGCGGCACGACGATGTCGGCGCCGGTTTCTTCGGGTGTGGAGAGCCCCATCAGCCGCTGCGAGAGCCGAACGGGCACCATGAGCGGCAGGAGGCTGAAGTTCGTGTACGTCAGCCGCTCGATGCGAAACCCGGCGCGCTCGAGCGTCGCGCGCAGGCGCGGCCGCGTCGATCTGCGTACCTCGACGGCGAACACCGAGTGCTGTCCGCGCAGAAACGGCAGCGCGGCGGTATTGAGCACGAGCGCCCCGCCGGGGCGCAGGACGCGCCGCATCTCCGCCAGCGCGCGCTGTTCCTCGTCGTCCTGGAGGCAGGCGAGCAGATCCATCGCGGTCACGAGATCGAACGCCTCGCCGGCAAACGGGATGTGCGTCACGCTCGCCTGCGCCACACGGCGCTGGTCGTACGACCGCGCGAACACGAGCCCCGCCCAGGTGATGTCGAAGCCCGACACGCGGCCGTATGCGCTGAGCATCCGCATGTTGGCGCCGGTCCCGCAGCCGCAGTCGAGGATCTCGGGCCGCACGACCCCGGCGACCGCGCGGGCGATGAACGGCTTGACGAACCGGGCCAGACCGCGAAACCAGAAATGCGTCTGCTCGGCCTTATACGTGGCCTCGAGGAGCCGATCCATGCCGGCGAAAGTGTAGCAGTCTGACGGTAACGAAATAGGCCGCGATGCCAATCGGAACGGCGCCGATGGTCGGGCCGATGAGGAACGGCACGAGGAGGGGCTCGAGCAGCGTCCAGGCGTAGGTCCAGAAGTCGCGGGTGAACAGGCTGCGGTCGAAGAGGGCGCCGAGCGCGTCGGTGAATCCGGCGGGCATCGTGATGCCCAGCGCGTACGCGGCCGCGATGGTCGTCCCGGCGTACCACGGCACCAGGATCCAGGGCAGGTTGGCGTTGAGGCCGACGAAGACGGCGAGGCGGTTGAGGCGAAAGAGAAACGCCAGCGTGAAGGAGACCAGGATCTGCAGGCCGATGAAGGGCGAGAAGCTGAAGAACACGCCGAGCGCGAACGCCGCCGCGGTCCGTTGCGGCGTGTCGTGCAGATGCAGAAGCCGTTCGAGCAGGCTGGGACGGGACATCGCAGTGGACGAGTCCTGGAGATTCTGGCAGAATTCTCGCGCCTACACAGTCAGTCGCGGGATGGATTCACTCGGGAGGATCTCAATGCAAGCTCTAGTTCCACGCTGGGTCCGTATGGCCAGCGCGCTCGCGATCGGTCTGGCCGGCGCGACGCTCGCGGCGCAGTCCGGCGCGCCGCAGGCGCCGGCCGATCCGATGATCAAGGATCTCCGCTGGCGCAACATCGGCAACGCCAACCTGGTCGGCCGCATCTCCGCCGTCGACGCGCTCGACAGCGACTGGGCGCACGTCATCGTCGGATCGGCCTCGGGCGGCGTGTTCAAGTCCATCAGCGGCGGCACCCGCTGGACGCCGATCTTCGATCGACTACGGCGCCGCGTCGATCGGCGACGTCAAGATCAACCAGCAGGACCCGAACATCATCTGGGTCGGCACCGGCGAGGAGTGCGGCCGCAACTCGGCCGCGTGGGGCGACGGCGTCTACAAGTCCACGGACGGCGGCGCGAACTTCACGCACGTCGGGCTCGAGGACACCTACAACATCGGCAAGATCGTCCTGCATCCCACCAACAAGGACATCGTCTACGTCGCCGCGATCGGCAACATCTACGCGCCGATCGGCGATCGCGGCTTCTTCAAGACGATCGACGGCGGCAAGATCGTGGACGAAGCTGACCGACGGCCTGCCGAACGATCCGCAGACCGGCGCGATCGACGCCGTGATGGATCCCGACGAATCCCGAGATGCTGTACGTCGGCGTTCTGGCAGCGCATCCGCTTCCCGTGGGAGCTTGAAGAGCGGCGGGCCGAACAGCGGCATCTTCAAGACCACCAACGGCGGCAAGACGTGGCGTCAGGTCACGAAGGGCCTGCCGACGGCGACACGGGCAAGATCGGCCTCGCGATCGCGCGCAGCAACCCGCGCGTGCTGATGGCGCACGTCGAGCACGGCTATCAGCCGAACTGCCCGGCCGCCGGCGGCCGCGCTGGCGGTGGCGGCGGCGGGCGGCGGTGGAGGCGGCGGTGGCGGGCGGCCAGGCGCCGGCAGTTGCGACGCCGGCCGAGTGCGACATGACCAAGCTCGGCGCCGGCATCTACCGATCCGAGGACGGCGGCGAGACGCTGGATCTTCCTCGACCGCGTACATCAGCCGGCCGTTCTACTACAAGCACGTCGCGATCAGCCCGCTCGACGACAAGTACATCTTCAGCTTCAACATCGACTATCGCCGCTCGACGCGACGGCGGCAAGACGTGGCAGGGCGGCGGCGGCGGAAACGGCGGCCACTGCTGGCACGCGATGTGGCACGACCCGCACAACAAGAACCGCTACTACATCGGCAGCGACGGCGGCCTGAACCTGACGCACGACGACGGCGGTGACGCGACATCCGGTTCGAGAACATCAACGTCACGCAGTACTACGACGTCGCGGCCGACATGCGCGATCCGTACTACGTCTGCGGCGGCCTGCAGGACGCCGGCAGCTCGTGCGGCCCGTCGGCGACGCGCGCCGGGCGGAATCTACACTGAGCGACTGGTTCAACATCTCGGGAGGTGACGGCTATCACGCGCGACATGGATCCGATGAACTGGCGGAACGTCTACACGGAGTCGCAACCGGCCAACCAGGGCGGCAACGTCGGGCGCTCCGAACGCGCGACGCGCCAGCGGACGAACCTCCGGCCGAACAAGAACAACATCGCGAACTGGACGCGAGTACATCACGCCGGCGATGGAGGATCTCGCGCGAGAAGCAGAACTGGGGCCGCCAGCCGCAGCAGCTCGGGCGCGCTGCGCTTCAACTGGTCCACGCCGTTCATCCTCTCGCCGAACAATCCGCGACGATGCTATGCATCGGCGCCAACCACCTGCTCATGTCGGTCGACGGCGGCGCAGACGTGGCGGCTCATCAGCCCGGACCTGACGACAGAACGACCCGGAGAAGACGCTCCGCAAGTCGGGCGGCCTGACGCCGGACGAGAACCCCGGCGGCGGCGCCGAGTATCACGCGACGATCATCACGATCGCGGAGTCGACCGTCGAGCCGGGCCAGCATCTGGGTCGGCACCGACGACGGCAACATCCAGGTGACGCGCGACGACGGCGAGACGTGGACGAAGGTCGGCACGGCGGGCATGCCGGGCATCCCGCGGCCGGACATCTGGGTCAGCCGCGTCGAGGCCGTCGCATCACACGCGCGGCACCGCCTTACGCGACGGTGACGGCCATCGCATCGCCAACTACAAGCCGTGGGTCTTCAAGACGACCGACTACGGCAAGACGTGGACGAACATCACCAACAACCTGCCGGACGGCAATCCGCTGTACGTCGTCGAAGGAGGATCTGAAGAACCCGAACCTGCTCTTCGCCGGCAGCGAGTTCGCGGTCGTTCTACTCGCTCGACGGCGGGCAGCGCTGGCAGCAGTCTCAACAACAACCTGCCGACCGTCGCGGTCCACGACTGCATCATCCACCCGCGCGACGGCGACCTGATCGCCGGCACGCACGGGCGCGGCATCTGGATCATGGACGACATCACGCCGCTGCAGCAGATGACCGGCGACGTGCAGCGGCCGAGGCGCATCTGTTCGAGAACCGCGTCGCCGACGCAGTGGCTCAGCATCCAGCCGCAGTACGACGGCGGCGAGATCGCGTTCCTCGGCCAGAACCCGACGCGCAACGCGATCATCAACTACTACCTGAGCGACAAGGTCACCGGCGACGTTCGCTTCGAAATCTCCGACGTCGCGGGCAGGAACACGTGCTCGGCGACGTTCCCGGCGCGCGCCGGCATCAACCGCGTCGAATGGGCGATGCGCTGGAGCACGCCCCCGCCCGCGCCCGGCGCAGCCGCTCCCCCGCAGGCCGGTCGTGGCGGCGGCGGTGGCGGTGGCGGCGCCGGTGGAGGCGGCGGCGGTGGTGGCCGCGGCGGCGCCGGAGGCGGTGGCGCGTGCTTAGTGCCGCCGGCCACTGACGCGCCCGCCGGCGGTCGCGGCGGTGGCGGTGGCGGTGGTGGCGGCGGCCGCGGGGGCGGCGGTGGCGGCCGCGTCCCGCCCGGCAGCTATCGCGTGACCATGACCGCGAACGGCAAGACGTATTCGAGCTCCGTCACGGTCCGTCAGGATCCGATGATGGATGGCCTCGGCGGCGCACCGGGGGGGATCGCCCTCCCGATCATCGGGGGGCGCTGAACGGGACCTGAAGTACAGGGACTGAAAAACACGGGAAGTACTTCGGTGACAGGCACTCGAAGTACTTCTCTGACAGGCACTGGAAGTACTTCGGTGACAAGCACTTGAAGTACAGGGCGTGAAAGGCTCTCGAAGTACTTGGTGAGCTTTACAGGCCCTGTACTTCATGAGCTTTCCAGGAAAGTACTTCCAGCGCTTTCCAGAGAAGTACTTCCCGTTTCGGAGAAGTACTTCGCGTTTCAGAGAAGTACTCCGCGTTTCAGCGGGAGAGCCTCGTGAGCTTGCCCGTCCCCAGCTCCGCGAGGTAAATGACCCGTTGCTGATTGGGCGATTGCTCCTCGCGAACGTTCTCTTCCGGCACGTGCACGAAAACGAGACGATCGGATTTCGGCGACCAGCGCGGGTCGATGGCGCTGCCGCGCGGCATCGTCACGAGCCCGCTGCTGATCGGAGCCGTCGGCGTTCATGGTGAAGATCTCCGTCGGGCCGTTGCGCCAGGTCATGAACGCGAGCCGGCGGCCGTCGGGCGACCAGGTCGGGTACATCCCGTTCGGCGGGCTCGGTCGTCAGCCGGCGGAGCGAGCGCGTTCGCGAGCGTCCATCACGTGCACGTCGTGTCCAGACGTGCAACGCGATCCTGCGGCCGTCGGGCGAGTACTGCGGGAACCAGTTCGACTCGGCCGTCGTCAGCCGCTCGACGCCGGTGCCGTCGGCGTTCATGCGGTACAGACGTCGAACTCCGGCCGCGCATCGCGATCCGACATGAAGACGATCTTGCGTGCCGTCGGGCGACCAGGTCGGCGCCAGATCGCGCGCCGGATGGTTGGTCAGCCGGCGCGGACTCTGGCCCGTCGCGGTCATCACGTAGATCTCGAAGTTGCCGTCGCGATCGGTGTCGAAGGCGATGTGCGTGCCGTCCGGTGAGTACGCCGGCGCGCCCTCGTCGGCGGCCGGCGTCCGGTGAGCTGCCGGACGTCGTCGCCGTTGGCGTCCATGACGAACAGATCGGCGGCCGCGCCGCCGCCGCTCCGAGTAGATAGACGATGTGGCGGCCGTCGGGCGACCAGTTCGGCGAGCCGTCGCGGGTCGGCGGTCGCATGGCGATACCAATCGCCAGGTCGCCCAGCCTGCGGCGACGACCACGACGCCGATCAGCCACAGCACGAACGGCCGGCGGGGCGGCGAGAACGCCGGCCGTTTGCGCGCCGTCCGATCGCGCGGCGCGGCGCTGCTGACGCGTGAGTCGACATTACCGGCGGATCTGCCGTTCCCTCTCGAGCTCGACGATGTCCGTGTCCATCGGCGCGGCGCCGAGCAGGTGCTGCGCGAAGTAGTCGATGCGCCGCCAGAACACGTAGTCGCCCATCGTCGTGAAGCCGTGGCGCTGGCCCGGCAGCAGGATGAAGTCGAAGCGCTTGTTCGCGCGGATCAGCGCGTCGACCACGCGATACGTGTTCGGCCGGGTGCACGTTGTTGTCGATGTCGCCGGTGATGAGCAGCAGCTTGCCCTTCAGGTTCTTCGCGATGTCCTGGTTCTTGTCGATGTCGTACTCGAACGTGATCTTGCCGTCCTCGCCCATGACTTCCGCACGCCGTCGTGCTTCTCGCTCCACCAGCGGTTGTAGATCGCGTTGTCGTGGTTGCCCGACTCGGAGATGCCGACCTTGAAGAAGTCGGGATAGCCGAACATCGCCGCCGCCGTCATGAAGCCGCCGCCCGAGTGGCCCCACATGCCGACGCGCTCGAGATCGATCCACGCGATGGCGCTTCGCGAGCTGCTCGACCGCCGCCTTCTTGTCCGGCACGCCGTAGTCGCGCAGGTTGCCGTAGCCGTAGTTGTGGTACCACTTCGACCGCTGCGGGTTGCCGCCGCGGTTGCCGACCTCGATCACGATGAACCCGACGTTGCGCGAGCGCGACGCTGCCGTTGCGCGGCGAGAACGTCTTCGTCACCGACTCGGTCTGCGGGCCCGGATAGACGTACAGGATGATCGGGTACTTCTTCGACGGATCGAAGTCGAACGGCTTGTACATCGTTGCCGTAGAGGTCCGTGATGCCGTCGTCGGCCTTGACGATGAACGGCTCCGGGATACTTGAAGCCGGCCTCGAGCAGCGCCGAGACGTCGGTCTTCTCGAGGTCCATCACCTTGTTGCCCATCGTGTCGTAGAGCACCGACTCGGGCGCCGATGTCGATGCGCGACGAGTTGTCGACGAAGAACGTCGTTCTTGTCGTTCAGCGACGACGGCGTGCGACGCGTTGCCCGGGTTGAGCAGCTTGATCTCGCCGGTGTCGATGTTGGCGCGGTAGAAGTGCGGGAAGTACGGATCCTCGCTCGGCTCGCGGCCGACGCGCGGTGAAGTACAGCGTCCGCGTCTTCTCGTCGACGCTGACGATGCCGGTGGCCGACGAACTCGCCGGACGTGATCTGCCGGATCATCTTGCCGGCTGCGTCGTAGCAGGTAGTAGTGGCCCCAGCCGTCGCGCTCGGACCAGTGGATGAGCTGCTTGCCGCCGTCGATGAGGCGCAGCGGCTGGATCTCGATGTAGGTGTTCGACCGCTCGGCGACGACGACGCGTCGGCTCGCCGGTGTCGTGTCGGCCGCGACGATGTCGATGCGCTTGAGATCGCGGCTGGTGCGGTTGAAGTAGATCTTGTCGCTGCGTCGGCGCCGAGCCAGCGTGACGCCGTCTCCTGCTTCTCGCGCTGCAGGTTCGTGGTCGGCGCGGTCGCGAGCGCCCATCTGCTGATCCTTGAACGCGTCGGTCGTGAGCTTCGTCGCCTTCTTCGCGGCGATGTCGACGACGTGCAGCTCGGCCTGCGGCTGGTTCTCTTCGCCGGGCATGCCGTACTTGTAGGTCTCGAGCGGCGGGCGCGGATTCGCCAGCGAGTTGATGACCCAGAGGTCGGCGACCTTGCGCTGATCGGTGCGCGTGACCGAGAACTTCTTGTTGTCCTGCGACCAGGAGACGCCGCCGGCGCGCGTGCGCGGGCCGAACTTCTTGTCGGCCTCGCTCTGCTGCGCGCGCGCCGCGCGGCCGGCGCCCTGTCCTGCGTTGTTGTCGTTGTCCTGCTGCTGGTTGTCCTGCTGCTGCCCGCCCTGGCCGCTCGGCCGCGAAGCCGTAGTACCGCTCGCCGTCGGTCGTGAGCTGCGTCTCGACGATGGCGGGGTCGTCGGCGTTCTTCTTCGCCAGCTCGAAGTTCGCCGCGTCCATCATGAACAGGTTGTGGCCGCGCGCGAAGACGATCGTCTGCTTGTCGGGCGAGACCGGCGCCCAGTTCGGGTTCGGCGCGCTCGGGCTTCGTACTTGTCGTTCAGCACGACGGTGCCGGTGGCGACGTCGTACTCGAGCCACCACGTCGCGTGCTGCGTTCGCGCCTTCGCGCGCCTGGCCGCCGGCGCGGCCGCCCTGCTGCTGCTGCTGCCTGCCGTGCCGCGGCCGCCGCCGCGTCCGCCGCGGCCGCCGCCGCCCTGCATCTGGTTCTGTTCCTGCTGCGTCTCGCCGGTCAGTTCCTGGCCGGCGGCGTTCTCGACGCGCGAGTCACGCGGCAGCGTGACGCTGAAGCGGATCTTCGTGTCGTTCTCGATGAACCGGATCGTGCTGATCGGCAGGTGCTGCGCGTCGTACGGCGTGCGCAGGATGCGCGTGAGCTGCGCCGCCATCTTCGCGTTGTCCCAGAGCGGCGTCTTCGTCTTCTTGACCGGATCGACGATCCACCACTTCCGGCCGGCCGGCGTCTCGTAGCTGTACCAGAACCGATCGCTGAACTCGAGCCAGTGCGGCGTCACCGCCGTCGAGAAGACGTACTTGCCGACCTTGGCGGACGTCCAGCGCGACGCCAGGTCGTAGTTGGGCTTGGGCAGCGGGCGTTCGGCGGACTGCGCGGCCGTGACGGCGGCCTGATCGGTGCCCGGGTTCGGCGCGGCCATCGGCACCGCCGTGACCGCGAAGACAATCAGAATCGCAAAGCGGACAAGCGTCCTCATATCGCCGGCTCCTTGGATTCCAGCCGCTTTCACGCTGGGCGTCGTGTCAAAAACGGTGGCGCGGTTAGCGGAGAGAATATACATCCGATCGACGGATTCCCCCGTAGAAGACACCATGCTCGCACTCAGGTCTGGTCTGGCCCTTTGGGCTCTCAGTCTTGCCCTGCCGGCCGTGGCGTCGGCGCAGGACGCCGCGAGCATTTCCGGGCAAATCCGGGATCAAGTGAGCGCTCCGCTGGCTGGCGTGTCCGTCGAGCTGGCGATCGACGGCGACGCCGCGTCCCGCCGCCGCGTCGAATCCGACCAGCTCGGCCGGTACGCGTTCACGGCCCTGCCCGCCGGACGGTATCAGTTGACGTTTTCGGCGCCGGGATTTGCGACCTTCAGGCCCGCCGCCCTCACGTTGAAGGCCGGCGCGGCTGCCGTCCGCGACGTGACCCTGCCACTGGCCATCAGCACCGAAGTCGTCGTCACCGGCACGCGCACGTTCAGGAATCTGGCCGATCTGGATCACCCCGAAGCCGGACTGGTCGGGATCGCACGGTCGGCGAGCGAGGGCGCCGTGACCGGTCAGCAGATTGCCGACCGGCCCGTCATGCGCGCAGCGGAAGTGCTCGAGACGGTGCCCGGCCTCATCATCAGCCAGCACAGCGGCGAGGGAAAAGCCAACCAGTACTACCTGCGCGGCTTCAACCTCGATCACGGCACCGACTTCTCGACCGTCGTCGCCGGGGTGCCGGTAAATCTGCCGACCCACGCGCACGGGCATGGCTACTCCGACGCGAACTTCCTGATCCCCGAGCTCGTGACGGGCGTTCAATTTCGCAAGGGCCCGTACTTTTCGGAGTCTGGCGACTTCTCGGCGGCCGGCGCCGCGAACATCACGTATGCGAATGTGCTCGAGCGACCATTCCTGGGGGTAAGTTTCGGCCAACAGGGCTGGCGCCGGCTGGTCGCCGGGGCCTCGCCGCGCGTTGGCGGAGGGCACGTGCTCCTGGGCGTCGAGATTGGCGCCAACGACGGCCCCTGGACGCGGCCAGACGACTTCCGCAAGGTGAACGGCATCGTCCGCTACACGCGCAGTACCACCGGAAGCGCCTTCTCGATCACAGGCCAGGCGTACGACGGCAAGTGGAACGCCACCGATCAGGTGCCCCAGCGAGCGATTGACTCGGGCCTCATCGATCGGTTCGGCGGCGTCGATCCGACGACTGGTGGTGATACCGGCCGGTACAGCGTCGCGACAGAGTTCGAGCGATCGTCGGCGCGGTCGCGGACCCGCGTGACCGCATTCGCGCTGCGATATCGACTGAATCTCTTCTCCAACTTCACGTACGCCCTCGACAACCCGGACGATGGCGATCAGTTCGAGCAGGCCGACCGGCGCTGGGTGACCGGCGCCAAACTGTCGCACCGGCGGCTGGCCACCTGGCGCTCGCGACCGGTGGAGCTCGTCGCCGGGACGGAGGTTCGTTACGACCATATCCCTCACGTCGGACTCTTTCGCACGGCCGGCCGCGTGCGGCTCGACACGGTCCGCGAGGACGCCGTGCGGCAGACGTCCGTGGGCGCCTTCGGGCAGGCCGACGTCGACTGGACGCCCTGGCTGCGCTCGTCTGCGGGACTGCGCGTGGACGGCTATCGTTTCGCGGTGGATGCTGACGATCCGCTCAACTCGGGCACGGACGGCGCGGGGCTCGTGAGCCCCAAGGGCGGCGTCGTGTTCGGCCCGTGGCGCCGCACGGAGCTCTACGTGAATGCCGGCTACGGGTACCACAGCAACGACGCCCGCGGCTCGACGATCACGCGCGATCCGACGACCGGCGAGGAGGCCTTCCGCGTCACGCCGCTCGTTCGCGCGAAGGGTGCCGAAGTCGGTGTCCGCACGATCATCGTGCCGCGCACGCAGATGACGCTGACGCTGTGGCGGCTCGACCTGGACTCCGAGCTGCTGTTCGTCGGCGACGCCGGCACGACGGAGTCTGGCCGTCCGAGCGACCGCTACGGCGTCGAGTGGTCGGCCTACACGCGCGTGCGTCCGTGGCTCGTCGCCGACGCCGACGTTGCGTGGTCGCACGCGCGCTTCAGCGATGATGACCCGGCCGGCAACCTGATTCCCGGATCACTGCAGACGGTCGTCTCGTCCGGCCTCACCGTCGACTCAGTCCGCCGCGTCTCCGGCAGCGTGCGCCTCCGTTACTTCGGACCGCGGCCGCTCATTGAAGACGGCTCGGTCAAGTCGAAGGCCACGACGATCGTCAACGGCCAGGCGGCCTACGACCTCACGCCGCGGCTGCGCCTGGTCGCTCGACGCATTCAATCTCTTCAATCGCGCGGTGAGCGACATCGACTACTACTACGTCTCCCGCCTGCCCGGCGAGCCAGGCGACGGCGTCGCGGACGTCCACACGCATCCGGCCCTTCCCCGGGCGATCAGGGTCGGCGCTGTCGTTCGATTCCCGTAGTGCCATTACAGGTTATCTGCGAGTGCGGGCCATGCAATGGTAAACGTCGTCCCCTGGCCGGCCCGCGAGTGCACGTCAATCGTCGCGCCGGTGTGCACCGCGAGCACTTGAACGATCGCAAGGCCGAGCCCTGTGCCCTTTCCGGCTTTCTTGGTCGTGAAGAACGGCTCGAAGATGCGCGCGCGGACCTCGTCGGGAATGCCGGGGCCGTTGTCGGCGACGTGGAGCCGGACTCTGGCGCCGTCGGGATCCGCTTCGGTCGTCACTGTCACGCGGCCGCCGGCGTCAACCGCGTCACGTGCGTTGACGACCAGATTCATCACGATGCGCTCGATCTGACCGCGGTCGGCCTCGATTTCAGGGACCGAGTCCGCGAGCTCGAATGCCAGGTTGGCCTTCGTGCCCACGGCGCGTTGCAGCGCGCCGGCCTGTTCTCTGACGACGTCGCTGATGTCCAGCGGGCGAGGCAGCAGTTGCTGTTGCTGGCTGAGCGCAACGAGCTCGCTCGTCACGCGCGCGGCCGACTCGGCGGCCGTCTTGATCTCGAGCGCGTCCCGGCGCGCCGGAGAGCTGTCGTGCATGCGATCGAGCACGAGATCCACATAGCAGAGGATCACCATCAGCAGGTTGTTGACGTCGTGCGCGACGCCGCCCGCCAATCGGCCAATCGCCTCGTTGCGGATGGCCTCGCGCCGGTCGCCGCCGAGTGAAGTCGTGGCCATGACCGTCTCAGCGCTCCCCGCCCGTCCGGCCCATCACGCCCCCTGTTGCGTTCGTTGAACGGCGACCGCGCGCACCAACAGGCCTTCGGCGGCCCGGATGATTGCCGACAGCCGTGGCGCATCATGCGTGACGCCGAGGCTCACGAAGACGGCGCGCAGGAAATCGAGGTCTTCCTGCGTGTCCACGGCCAGCCGCAGGCCGGGACGCCGGATGTCGCCGGGCGCGACCGCCCGCAGCGCGCGAAACCGGCTGTCGCGACGGACGAATGACGTGACGTGCTCGCGATCGTAGGGATCGACAATCAGGGCCTGTGCGCGCTGCAGCGCCTCGACCGTGACCGCCTCGACCGCCGTGCCGACCGGCATCCCACACTCGACGGCATGGTCGGCCTGCACGCGGCGGATGAGCTCGAGCACCCGACGAGGCGCGTCGCAGTCGACGAGCGGGTTGTCGGCCGTCGCGCGCACGATGTACGTGAGGTCGAATGCGCGCGCGGCGCCCAGAAACCGCGAGAGCACGTCGTCCTCGTCGCCGCGGAAGACATCGAGGTTCAGCCGCCTGGCCGCACGCTCGAGCGCGTCGTCCTCGGGCCGGTCGGTCGTCACGACGATGATCGGCAGGCGGTTGCCTCGCAGACGATAGGCGCAGTGCTCGAGCAACGTTCGCGACCCGAGCTCGGCGAGCACCTTGCCCGGCAGGCGCGGCGAGCCCATCCGGGCCTGAAGGACAATGGCCGTACGTTCCATCACGACACCTCCTCAATCGATTGCCACGCCGGCGCCGAGGCCTTCCGGCCGGAGCCGAGCGCCGCCCAGGCGCGGCGCGCCGCGCCCACCGCTGCGGCCAGCTCGGCCGGCGTGCTCGAAACCGCGCGATCGGCGCCGGCGTCGGACTCGAGCGACAGATGCCGTTCGTACAGCGATGCGCCGAGCGCGACGGCCATCGGCAACGCAAACGTGTCCTCGGCGTGGTCGGACAGACCGACCGGCACGCGACACTCCTCGACGAGCGTGCGAATCGCGAGCAGGTTCTCGCTGCCGCGCGGCACCCGACAGGCCGACACGCCGTGCAGCAGCGCGACCTCGCGCGCGCCCGCGAACCGGGCGACCGCGAGCGCATGGCGCGCCTCTGCCAGAGATGCCATCACGGTCGAGAGCACAAGCGGCTTGCCGGTCGCGGCGCAGCGCGCGATCAGTTGATCCCAGGTCAGGTCGCCGCTCGCGATCTTGTAGGCGTCGATGCCGGCGCGCTCGAGCAGATCGACGGCCGCCAGCGAGAATGGCGTGGACATCACGCACAGCCCCAGGCTCGTCGCGCGCTTCGCGATCGTGCGATGCGCGGCTTCGTCGAGCTCGCACTGCTCGCGCGCGACGACCGTCTGCAGCTTGATCGCGTGCGCGCCTGCGGCCGCCGCGGCGTCAACGAGCGACACCGCCTGGCTCGCGTCGCCGCCGTGATGGATGCCGATTTCGGCGATGACGAACGGCGGCATGTCCGCAGCCACGCGCCGGCCGGCGACGAAGATGGCCGCGGTCTCAGGCAACATGACGATGCACCGGAGCACGGGCGGCGATGAGCACGGGCCGGGGATCGCCCGGCGGACGTCTGGCGCGGATCTCCGGAATGATCGGATCGAGAATCGCGAACTCCGGCCCCTGCAGATCCGCCGGCACCGAACCGCGAGCGCGCGTCACGCGGCCATCGATTCGGAGGTCCGACGCGAGTCTCGAGCCCGCCGCCGCGCGAAAGAGTTTCAATTCAGCCTCCCAGTACGCCGCGGACGGCGGCAACGACGAAGTCCAGCTGGAGATCGGAAAGCGCGGGTGACAGCGGCAGCGAGAGCACGGTGTCGGCAATCCGCTCGGCGTGAGGGAACTGCCCGCGCCGGAACCCGAATCGCTCCGCGTAGTAGCGATGCAGATGCACGACCGGAAAATGCACGCTCGTGGAGACACCGGCGTCCCCGAGCGCCAGCGCGACCTCGTCGCGCGTCCGGCCGGCGGCGTCGTCGATGAGAATCGTGTAGAGGTGCCGTGCGTGCACGTCGCCTGAGGGCACCGGACCGAAGGTCGAAATCGGGAGATCGGCGAACGCGGCGTCGTAGCGCCGGCTGATCGCTTCACGCCGCACGAGGTGGCGCGCGAGCGCGTCCAGTTGATGCAGGCCGAGCGCGGCCTGCAAATCCGTCATGTTGTACTTGAATCCCGGCACGACCACGTCGTACTGCGCCAGTCCGAGCCGCTCATACCGCGACGAGGCGTTGCGGGTCATGCCGTGCGACGAGGCGATGCGGATGCGTTCGGCGGCGTCGGCGGAGGACGTCGTGACCATCCCGCCCTCGCCCGTCGTCAGGTTCTTCGTCGCGTAGAAGCTGAAGCTCGTGAAGTCGGCGGTCGTGCCGATCTTGCGGCCGCGCGAGAACCCCTCGATGCAGTGAGCCGCGTCCTCGATGGTCACGAGGCCGTGGCGGCGCGCGAGCGCTGCGAAGGCGTCCACGTCCGCGGGTCTGCCGCCGTAGTGGACGGGGATGATCGCGCGCGTCTTCGACGTGATGGCCGCCTCGGCGGCGGCGGGGTCCAGGTTGCCCGTGCCCGGATCCACATCGGCGAAGACCGGGGTCGCGCCGCAGTGCACGATCACGTTGGCCGTCGCGCAGAAGGTCAGCGGCGTGGTGATCACTTCGTCACCGGGACCAATCGCGGCCGCGAGCAGCGAGAGGTGCAGGCCCGCCGTGCAGGAATTGAGCGCCACCGCCTGCGGCGCGCCAGTGAACGCCGCGAACTTTTCCTCGAAGCGGCGCACGCGCGGCCCGGTGGACAGCCACCCGGATTCGAGCGTCGCGACGACTTCCGCGATCTCGTCGGCGCCAATCTGCGGCGGCGAGAACGGAACCGGCGAGGTCGGACCCGGCACGAGGCCGGTCGCGGTGCGGGCGGGCGTCATGCGGCGCGCCCTCCCGGACCGCCCTGCGGCGGCAGGCCGCCCAGCGTCTCGAACACGAGACGCCACTGGGTGAGCAGGGAGATGAAATCCTGATCGAGCGTGTCGGACAGCGCGGCCCAATCGTCGGCCAGCTGCTGCTCGATGATGAGATCGAGTGCTTCACTCGTGTCGTCCTTGGCGCGCAGGCCTTCCGGTCCACACAGCGTCCCGAAATCGACGCCGGTCGCCTGCGCCACCATCGCGGCGAGCTGCAGGAGCGATTGAGTGCTCTGAACGATCTCGGCCAGCCCGCGCTGCGCGTCACCGAGCCGATTCCAGCGGAAGGCGTCGGCAACTTCCCCGGTGTGCCGCTCGAGCACCGTGAGACTCTCGAGCGCCGTCGCGACCGCCTCGGCGATGAGAAGGGTTCCTGCGTCAACTTGCGTCGGGCGCTCGACACCCTTCGTTCGGTCGGCCGTCACCGTGGCGGCGCCCCGGCGGCGCGCTCGCGCAAGCGCCGTTGTCAGAATTGGTCGTGTTTTCCCACGTAGACGCGCCGCTCGGCTGCTCGAACCTTCACCGCTGGCACCCATGACTGCTCCCTCTGGCACGTGGAAAGGCGAGAAGCCTGCCAAGTGAAAACGACCTCCGAGGCTTTCTAAAGAACCGAGCCCTCACGGCGATTACTCCTACGACCTGGGTGCCTTCTCGCCATGACAACCACACCGATCCTGATGAAGCTCTTCCGCGGCGCCAGCCAGTACGTCGAGACGCAGGAGCGATCGAGCACGCCGTTCGAGCTGGTAGTGCTGCTCTACGACGCCGCGCTCCGATCGGCCGCGACCGCACGCGAAGCGATGGTCAAGCGTGATATCCGCACGCGGCGGGCGGCGCTCTCGCGCATGCTGGCGATCGTTGCCGAGCTGCAGAACACGCTCGACACCGAAAAGGGCGGGAAGATCGCGCAGGATCTGGACCGGCTCTACGGCTGGGTGACGTCGCGCCTGATCGACGCGACGGTGCAGCAGTCCGTGCGCCCGATCGACGACGCCGTTCGCGTGCTCGAGCCGCTCCGCGACGCCTGGCAGTCGGTCGCGGCAGGCTCACGCCGCGGCTGACCGCTCGCCGCCACGACGAACGCGGCATAATCGCGAAACCCGCACTGCTCGTAGAGGCGCACGGCCGGCGTGTTCGCTTTCGCGACGAGCAGCGTCATGCGCGTGTATCCGATCGCAGCCGCGCGCGACATGGCGGACTGCATCAGCGTCCGGCCCAGGCCACGGCGTCGCGCGTCCGGGTCCACGGCGAGCTGCGCGATGTGGGACGTGCGCGGCGCCAGCTCGGTGGTGATCACCGCGGCGTCGAGCTCCCCGGCCTCAGTGCCTGTCGCAAAGCTCGCGTCCTGCAGGAAACTTCCGCCTCCGGGTCGCGTGACCAGTCCGGTGACGTAGTCGGACCATTCGTCGGACGTTCCGTCCACCGCAAATGCGCGCACGTCGCGCGAGCAGGCGTACGCGCGCGCGCAAAGCCGCGCCATCCGTTCGACGTCGTCTCCCTGCCAGGGTCTGAGGACGTGGGCCGGGCCGGCGGCGGGCGCGAGGCGATCGATGCCCAGATACCGGTACGTTGTCACGCCGATACCTTGAGCAGTCAGAGCTTCGCGCAGGCCAGGGGCTGCGTCGCGGACCGACAGCGCGAAGTGCGTGGCACATGCCGCTTCCGCCGAGGAGACAATGCCGTCCACGAGCGCCGACGTCACCTCGCGGCTCTCGGCGACGAGGATCGCGACCTGCAGACAGTCACGATGGACGAGAAAGCACGTCCATCCGGTCACGCGGCCCGCGCTGTCGCGGGCGACGAACCCGGGCAGGTGTCCGGCGGCGCGCGCCGGCTCGATCATGCTCCACGCCGGCGAGACGTCCCAGTCGAGGCGGCGCCGCCACACTCGTACTTCGGCGGCCACGAGCGCGACCGCGTCCTGTGCTCGGAGTCCCCGCCAGTCTTCGCAGACCGGAGTCACGACGGGTCAGGAATGGCCATCGCGGGATTCGATGAGCGACTCGATCAGGCGGTCTGCCAGGCGCTCGAGATCGCCGCCAAGCTCGCCACTCGCCAGCAGGGCGCGCGCTCTCGCGACCGCTTCGGGTCTCACGTTTCCGGCAAGCGCGGCGGCGCGAACCGCCTCATCCGCCAGGCGCAGGTCAGAGGACAGACTGACGGCATACATCGAGCCCGCCGACCCCTCGGAACGCTTCGCCTCCGGGTTCGGGGCCGGAGTGTCGACCTTCACACGCCAGTAATCGGCCTGAGTGGACCAACCTTTAGTATTGGAGGAGCTCGGTCCCGTCAGCTCGCCTTCGGCGTTCGCAGCCATTGCTGCATCACCGAGCGCAGCCGGGCGATCGCCTGCGTGCGCAGCTGCGACACGCGCGACTCGCCGACGCCGATGACCCGGCCGATCTCAGCCAGGGTGAGCTCCTGCTCGTAATAGAGCGCGAGGATGTGGCGCTCGCGTTCCGGGATTCGGCCGAGCGCCTCGGCCAGACGGCGTCGCAGCTCGTGGCGTTCGAGCTGGGCGTACGGCCCGCTCTCGGGCGCGATCGCGACTTCGAGCATGCTGCCGCCTTCCGACTGACCGCCGGCGCGGCGGATGACGGCCAGATCCGCGGACCGCACCTCGTCGAGCATCTCGTCGTATTCCTCGATCGACACTCCGAGCGCGGTCGCGATTTCCTGCTCTTCCGGCTCGCGTCCCAGCGAGTGCCGCAGCCTGGTCATCGCCTCGTCCACGTCACGCTGCAGCTTACGCACCGAGCGGGGCACCCAGTCGAGCCCCCGCAGCGCGTCGAGCATGGCGCCGTGGATGCGCCGGCGCGCGAATGCGTCGAACGGCACGCCGAGCGATGGACGATAGCGGCTCGCCGCGTCGATGAGGCCGAGCACGCCGACGCTGACGAGCTCGGACAACTCGACCTGCGTCGGGAGCCGACGCCCGAGCCGGCTCGCCATCGACTTGACGAGGTCGACGTGCGCCATCACGAGCGCGTCACGCTCGGAGTGGCCTTCGACCGGGGTCGCGATTCTCATGCGCATTTCGGCGCCTCCAGTCCAGACGCGCCCGTGGTGGCCGTCGTCGACGGCTGGGCCGGCCACGGCCCGCCGGTGGACGGGCGGGCAGAAACCAGACGGCACGCCAGCCGCCGGATGCATCGACTCGCGGGACCGGACGACTCCTGCCCGATCAGCGGCCGCTGCGCGAGCCCGGAGTCCTTGACCGACCGGTCTTCGAGCACATGGCCGTCGTATCTGAGCGATCGGCCCAGGAACCGATCGGCTGCGAGCGCAATCTGCCGGTAGACCACGCCCGCTTCTTCGGCGTCACGCGTCGCGTTGACCACGACGCCGATCGACTTGCCCTGATGCGCGGCGCTGATGAGCTTGATGACGGCATACGCATCGACGACCGCGGCGGGGTCGTACGAGGTGACGACGAGCACGTAGTCGGCGAGGCCGACGACGTCGAGGACCGTGTCGCCGATGCCGGTGGCTGTGTCGAACAGCAGGAAATCCAGATCGCGGCCGGCATCGTTCATCGCCTCGACGAGCCGTGACCATTTCGGCTCGTCGAGCGAGGAGAGCCCGCGCATGCCGCTGCCGGACGGAATCACCCGAACACCGGACGGCCCGTCGAGCGTCACGTCGCCGACGGCGCGCGTGCCGTCGAGCACGGCGCCCAGGTGCTCTTCCGGCGCGAGCCCCAGCATCACGTCCACGTTGCCGAGCGCGAAGTCGGCGTCGAGGATGCCGACACGATGGCCGAGCCGGGAGATCGCGACGGCGAGGTTGATCGTCAGGCTCGTCTTGCCGACTCCACCCTTGCCACTCGTCACCGCGATGCGGGTTGCGGGTACGCGCGGGGCAGCAGAAATGTTCAATGACACGTGGGGAGCCTCCAGAACCGCGATCGCGTGCGCGTCGACGTCGGCGCGGAGACGATCGATTGCGGCAGCGAGACGAACGATCCAATTCCGGTGCCAGTCGAGCGCGACGTCGTGAGTCTCGCGCAGGACTTCGTCGTGTGCACGCGCTTGCGCGGCCTGACGCCGCAACTCGAGCGCGGGCGCGGCGCGAAAGCGAAAATCGCGCACGATCCGAGAGCGTTGAGCGCGTCGATCACGTCGGCCGGCCGGACACCGATGTCGACGGATCGACGTGACGTCGGGCATCGCGCGGCTGACGCGGTTCAGGATCTCCGCGCGCCGAAGTGCTTCGTGTTGGTCGCGGTCGCGGCGATCGGCGCCGCGCCCAGTTCCTGATCGAGCGCGTCAGCGAACTGCGCGTCTTCAGTACGGAAACCGGGCGTGTCCAGGTTGGCGACATGGCCGTGAATCGGCGGAGCGCGGTGCGAGCGGGGTGCCGGATGGGGACGTCACGCGGCGACTTGACAGGTACTGCTAGAATTGCGCCCGGAAAAACGCACGCGGGCGCTTTTCCTACGGCGTGAGCAGCGGTGCCGGGAGCCCGTGAGCGTCCGATGGACCGACACCCCATGTCGGTCGGTCGACACTCCCCCCCGGCCTTCCTGTCTCACCTGTACGACGACCGACCGGCCGGCAACCCGATCCGAGTGTCGAAATCGGCTCGCCAGGGTCGTGAAATCGGCCGGAAGTCGGCGGAAACCGTCAGTATGTCGGCGATCTGGACACTTTGGTCTCGATCTGACGGATTGTTGACGGCTCGGGCCCCGAAAATGCCCGCGCGGGGCCGGAATCGCCTTGGAGACGACCTGACGTGTGCACTTGCGCGCAGCCGTGCGACTCTTTGCGACTTCAGCTCCCTTGGCACACGAGTTGCCTCTCCGACGGCCGCGTTGCTCGCTTAGTGTCAAATCGGCATCCATCGAGAACTCAACAGAGGCAGACTCCCTGGCCTCGAGGAGACCGGACGTGACGGACCGTACTCGGCCAACTGTGTTGGTTGTCCAGGACGAAAACGATTCCCGCCAGATGATTGTCGATTCGCTGGAGGCCGCCGGCTTCGCCGCCGCGCAGTCCCCCAACGCAGCCGACGCCCTCGCGCGGCTCGACGCTTTTGCCTACGACGCGCTGGTGGTGGACGTCCGGCTCCCTGACGCCGACGGTCTGGACGTGCTGGACGAGGCGCTGTCGCGCTATCCCGACATGCGCTGCGTGGTCACGGCCGGCTTCGGGAGCATCGATCATGCGGTGCGCGCGCTCAAGCGGGGCGCCGTCGACTTCCTCATCAAGCCGTTCCAGCTCATTCAATTGGTACAGGTCCTCAAGACCTCGCTCAGCGAGCGGCGCCTCCAGCGCGAGAACGCGGAGCTTCGGGCGCGGCTGAACGACCGGTTCCGCTTCGGCAGCCTGGTCGGCAGCAGCCACGTGATGAAGCGTCTCTTCTCCACGCTCGAGCTGGTGTCGCCGATGAACAGCACCGTGCTGATTCAGGGCGAGACCGGCACGGGCAAGGAACTGGTGGCCAGGACCATCCACCACAACAGCCCGCGCCGCGACCAGCCGTTCGTGGCCTTCAACGCCGCGGCGATCCCGGAAGGGCTCGTCGAAGCCGAGCTCTTCGGTCACGTGAAGGGCGCGTTCACCGGCGCCATCGCCCCGCGCGTCGGGCCGCTTCGAGGCGGCCGACAAGGGCTCGCTCTTCATCGACGAAGTCTCGTCGATGTCGATGGCGCTGCAGGCAAAGCTCCTGCGCGCGCTTCAGGAGCGCGAAGTCGAGCGCGTCGGCACGTCCAAGCCGCTCAAGATCAATGCCCGCGTGATCGCCGCGACCAACGTGGATCTCCACGCCCTCGTGAGAGAAGGGCTGTTCCGCGAAGACCTCTACTATCGTCTGAACGTCGTCCGCGTCATCCTCCCGGCGTTGCGCGCGCGGCAGGAGGACATCCCCGTGCTGGCGCAGTACTTCGTGCAGCAGTCCTGTCAGAGCAACGGGATCGCGCAGAAGACGCTCAGCCAGGGCGCGCTCCGGATGCTGATGAACTACGGCTGGCCCGGCAACGTGCGGCACCTGCAGAACGCGATCGAGCACGCCGTCGCGATGAGCGGCGACTCCTCGGAGATTCTGCCGGACGCCCTCCCGGACGAGATGCACGCGCCCGCCCAGTTGAGCGCGGTGACGCTTCCCGCGATGCCGGACGAAGGCATCAACTTCGCGTCAACGATGTCGCAGGTGGAGCGCGAGCTGATCCTTCGCTATCTGGCCAAAGCCGGCGGCAACAAGCGCCGCGCCGCGCGCATGCTCAGCCTGAGCCGGACGACACTGATCGACAAGCTCCATCGCTTGGGAGTGACCGATACAGCGGTGGCTTGACAGTGCGATTCAGCGATCTTCGACTTGCGATTGCCGTACATGAAGCGACGTTCAGGAGCACCTCGCGCTCTACGCCGGACTCAGTGCCCTTGCAGAAGACTCAACGCTCTTGACCCCATCGATCTCCGCGGCCGCCCTCTGGCCGCTTTCGACCGCTCCATTGATATAGCCCTGCCAGCGGACGCTCGTGTGCTCGCCGGCGAAGAAGACGCGACCGGCCGGCCGGGCGAGCCAGTCGCGCAGGCGCGGATCGAAGCCGGGATCCACGTAAGCGTAGCCGCCGCCTGCCCAGGGGTCGTCTTCCCAGACCACGCGCTCCGAGGCGAGGACGCCCGCGGGTTTGCCGAGCCAGCCGACTCGTCGCACGACGCCGTCGATGCCGTCGGTGCGAAGGATCGTCTGCAATTCGCTCGACGCACGGCCTCCGGCGAGAAAGCTGAGGATGCCGGCTCGACCGCGCTGCTGCTCGTTGCCGTCCCAGACCGCGCCGAACGGCTGATCGGAGCCGAAGGCGTTCGGCCGATTTGCCGCCTTCCAGAACCGCCGCTCGAATTGCAGGACGAGCCGCGTCGCCGCGCCGTAGCGGATTCTCGCCATCGCGTCCCGCTGGATCTCCGGCAAGCCGGGCTCGAAGACGACATCGCGCGCCGTCGTCGCGGGAAGCGTCACGACGATGAAGTCGGCACGAAGCTCGTCGAGACCCGACGGCCCGTCCACCGTCGCGACGACGTCACCCGCGGTCTGACGAATTCTCCTCAATACGGTCCGGAGGACGGGTGGCTTTTCCAGCCGCCCGGCGATCGCGTGCGCGAGGCTGTCGTTCCCTCCCACCAGGCGGAACATCGCGCCCTCGCCGGGTGCGCCGAACTCCGCGAAGAAATCAACGAGCGCGAGCGTCGCGAGGTCTTCCGGATCGGCGAGGAACAACCCGCGCAATCCGCGCAGCCGTGCGCGCACCCACGCAGGTGTGTTCGTTTCCTCGAGCCTGTCGGCAACCGACTGCCGGGCGAGCCGGAGGGCGACTGCGCTGTCCCAGCGCTGCTCTGCCAGCTTGTAGTCGCGAATGAGGCTGCTGAAGGGCCGCTCCATCGCGTCGAAGAACGTGTCGAGTTTCTGGATGGCCAGGCGTCTGTGGCGGTCCGGACCGAAGTAGCCGAACCCGCGGCGAATGATGCGCGCGGCTTTGAGTCCCAGAGCGGCGGCGAGCTCGAGCACGGTCTTCTGCTCGCCTTCGATGAGATCGCCGCCCGCTTCGGCGTGCTGGCCGTAGCGAAACGAATCGCGCCAGGTCCAGACGCGTCCGCCCAGGCGATTGCGCGCCTCGATGACCGTGACTGCCGCGCCTCGCGCTTCGAGCTCGCGCGCGGCCGCGAGACCCGCCATGCCGGCGCCGGCGACAATGACGCTGGTGCCTCGGAGTGTGCGCTCGCTCACGACCCGTCCGGTGACGCGATGACCTCGTATAAGGAGATGTCACCACGGTCCACCACGCGGCGCAAGCTCGGCTCGTGCCGGATAGCGGCCTCGAGGTCCCGGCGCTCGGCTTCGTCCTCGAATGCGTACCAGTGAACGAGCACGTACCGGGCCCCGCGGTCGCGCAGTACGCGTCGCGACGCGGCATCCGGAAAGCTGGCCAGCCTCGCCATGTCTTCGAGCGCCTCGCGAGGTACGTGATCGCTGTAGCCGTTGATCAACGGCTTCCAGTGCAGCGTGGACCACACCATGTACTCGGTGTTCCGGTGACGGTCGTCTCGCCCGTTGTAGTACGGGAACTCGAAGACTGGCGCCGGCGGCAGGTCTTTCAGACGTTGATACGCGACCGGGACAGGCGGCGCGTCGGTGAGCGCGAGCGTGCCGACGGTCGAACGCGCGACGGCGAGTGACAACACCGCGGCCACGACCACACGGCGCTTCCGCCCGCCCAGCACGCGCTCGACGCTCGCGAAGCCGACGCCGCCGAGCACGGCCAGTGCGAACGTGACGAGCAATCCGAATCGCGCCGGTGCGCGCAGCATCGAGAAGAACGGAACGACTTCGTACAGCGCGCGATAGAGACCGGCGTCGGGGCCGAGCGAGGCCCAGAAGCCCAACGCGGCGACCGTGAGATAGAAGCCGAGCACTCGGCCGCGCATCGGGACGGACTCCGGACGCGGGCCGACCGACCGGGCGATCGCGACGACGGTGAAGATGATGGGCAGGAATCCCGGGAACAGCACCTCGCGCCATGTGCCAATCAGCGGCAGCATCCAGCGATGAACCAGAATCGGCGACGCGAGGTACGCCCGCCACCTCACCGAATGCTGCCTGGCATCGTCGAGCGATCGCACGAAGCCGGCCTCACGGACGTCGAGGTACGGCAGAAAGAACGGCGCGACGATGACAATGGCGATCGCCGCCGCGGCGCCTGAGAGCGCCCAGTAGCGGAGCGATCGCCAGTGACCGAACGCGACGCCGAACCACACGATGCCGAGCGCCGTGACGAGACCCGCGAAGACGCCGTAGTAGCCGCTCGCGAGCGCCTGCAACGCCAGCGCGGCGCCAAGGGCGACGGCTCGACGGATGCCTGGTGCTTCGACGAACCCGTGCAGCGCCAGCATCACGAGCGGCAGCGGGAACGTCATCAGGAGCTGCACGTGCGGGATGTGTGCGAAGACGAACGGGCTGTACGCGAAATGGAACGCGGCGATCGCCGCGCCCGCGACGCTGCCGGTCAGCCGCCGTACGAGCAGGTACGTCGTGAAGAACGCGAGCGCGAACGAGCACAGGATCGCCCAGTTGGACGCGGCGATCGCGTTCGTCGTGAGCAGCCACACCGGCACGGCGATCGCGCCGGCAACCAGATTGGCTTCGGAGAACGCGAGCGTGTTCTCGTGCGGATGAAAGATGTTGGCGTGAAAGAGCTCGGCCGGATTCGTCGTGAGCGCACGCGCGACCCACGCGACGTTCCAGATGCTGTAGCGTCCGTCTCCGGAGTCGAGCCGGCCCGCGGACGCAAACCGCGCCGTGACCGGCCAGGTCAGGACGACGGCCAGGATCGAGGCGACGAGCAGGACGCCGAGGCGTTCTTTGGAGCGCGACTCCATGAGCGATGGTGGCTGGGTGACACCAACGCGATTGGACGAACCAGCCAGGACCGCGCATTCTACCGCGAGTTATCGCCTCGGCGACGTACGAGATGGGCCCACGCGAGCCACAAAAACGTTATCCAGCTCGCGCGACCCCTGAAGGTGCGCGGCCATCAACGGTAACCTGTTGTCCACGAAGGTCTTCAGCTCGGGATGCTCACTCCGGGCGCCGTCCGTGAAGAGCGCGACGGCGGACGCGTGGTCCTTTACCGTCTGCCAGATCCACGCGCGGTCGAACTCCGGGCCGCGCAGCTTCGACAGCCGCTCGCGCGCGGCGTTCTGCGCGACGCTCGGCTCCGGAAGCGTCACGTCCATCTTCCTGGCGATCACGACGATGTCGTTCTTTGTCGCCTCGTGATCGCGCGCGATCGACGTCGCGAGCGCTTTCACGCGCTGGTCCTGACTTCTGGTGCCGGCGAGCTTCGCGAGGGCAATCTCCGCCTCGCACGCCTGCGCCGCCCGCGCGACGAACTGCTGCTCGGTCATGGTCAGCGGCACGACTTCAGGAGGCGGGCCGCCGCCGAGCGCGCGCAGCAGTCCTGCGATGCCGATGAGCGACGCCATGACCAGCGCGGCGATGGGGAGATGTCTAATCACTGCCGTCGCGAGGGGGTTCGTCGACCGGCGGGTTGATCGGATCGCCGCCGTTTTCGATCTCGTCAGGCTCGCCGACGCCGTCCGGCTGATTGCTCGGCGTCGGCGGAGGCGGCTCTTCAATCGGGGTCTTCTTGACAGGTTCGCGCGGCCCCGGCGGCACTCGATCTCGCTCACGATCGACGGGTGTTTTGGTGCGTTCCACGGCCCGTGCGAGTGCAAGATGGCTGCCGGATTGGCTGGGCGTCCCGGCCCGCCACGTCGGTTCGAGACGCAACTCTGTGGGTCACGACCTACCCACAAAGGGGCGGCCCGCGTCTCTTAGTTTCTCTTGATCGCCTCGATCAGCCCTGCTCCTCCGCCGCCGATGGCGGCGCCGATGAGCGCGCCCTTCTTGCCGCCGACGAGCGCGCCGATGCCTGCACCCGCGCCGGCCGATCCACCGATCAGGAGCGCGGTTTTCTGCCACGACCTGCGCTTGACGTCGGATTGCGGAACGCTCGCGCGTCTCGGGGCCGAGACGGTCCGCACGAGTGGCGCGGGCTCCCGAACCGGGACGACGTAGCTTGCCGGCACGAGACGCGCGTCGCCGCTCACGAAGCCTTGCGGCGCGAAGCCGCTCGAGTTGCCGAACATCGCCGGCTGCGACGAGGCGCCCGCGCACTGAATCGCGACGTGCGGTTCGCCGTTCATCACGGTCTGTCGCACGAGCGCCTGCTGACCGGGCTCGCAATTCACGGCGACATTGGACGAGGGGTTCACGGCGGCGTTCGCGGCGGTGGTGGGCCACGCCGCGCGCGCGCCGAGAACCGCGACGCCGGCGAGCATGGCGGCGCCGGCAAGATGAAGTGGACGAACGGTGATCATGACAAATCCTCCAGGAACGCCGGTGACCTCTCCTTGTCCAACATGTGTGCCAAACTTGAAGCGGGAAAAAATGCACCTGAAACTCGCGGATTCGTCTTGTCCTGTCCGCGCGTCAGGACAGCCGCTGGCCGCGGCGCGAACCCGTTCATGAGCAGCCTCAGCTCAATCGTCGATGCCCTTCGGCGGGCGCGTACGGTCAGCGCGCTCACTGGCGCGGGCGTTTCCGCCGCGTCGGGCATTCCTACGTTCCGTGGCGCGGATGGCCTCTATAAGAACGTGCGTGCGCTCTCGCTCGCGACGCCCGAAGCCTTCGAACAGGATCCGAAGCTGGTCTGGGAGTGGTACGACTGGCGCCGCCAGGTCATTCGCGATGCGCGACCAAACGCGGCGCACGAGGTGCTCGCTGAATGGACACGCGCACGGCCGGGCGTCACCGTCATCACGCAGAACGTGGACGGCCTGCATGAGCGCGCGGGCACCGAGCGTCTCGTTCGTCTGCACGGCTCGATCTGGCACGTGCGCTGCTGGAACCGCTGCGGCGTCGAGCCGCACGGCTGGCGCGACGACACGGTGCCGTTCCCGAACCTGCCGCCACGGTGTCCTCACTGCGGCGGCCTCGTCCGCCCCGGCGTCGTCTGGTTCGGCGAGACGCTGGATCAGGAGGACGTCTCGGCGGCGTCCGCCGCAACGCGATGCGACGTCTTCCTCACGATCGGTACGTCGTCAGTCGTCCATCCGGCCGTCGGACTCGTGTATCAAGCCAAACGGCACGGCGCGATTACTGTCGAGATCAATCCGGACGTCACCGAGGCGTCCGGCGAGGTGGACATCTCGATTCGCGGACGCGCGGAGGAAGTGCTGCTGGAGATCAAGAGCTCCGTAATGGGGCCTCAACATCCAGGAAACGGACAAGGCGGGCGCCGCCCGAGCTCGTGAAGCAGGAGGAGATAGGCGCGGAAGCGTCTCAGCCCGTTCGCTGTCACGACGAGCTCACGCCGAAGCTCCCGGATCGCGTCGTCTGCCGGCGTCCCGTCGCCCGGCGGTATCACGCGCCGCGCGAAATCAGTGAAGCTGTCCTGATGCCGCTCGACGGCCGGCAACAGCGCCTCGATGGCGCCGGCCGGCATTTCGCCGTCTCTCAGGGCGTCGGCGAAGATCTGCTGCCACTCGAAGACGTCCCGGCCATAGTCTTCGTCGACATAGTCGACGATGTTCTCGGCAAGCTGGCCGAGCCACCTGGATGCCTGGAGTCCCGCGTCCTTTATCTTCTGCACCGCTGGGAGCAGCAGGCCGATGAGCACCGCGATGATCGCGATGACGACGAGCAGCTCGATGAGGGTGAACCCGTTCTGGCGCGGGTGTCGGCGAGGCATGGGAACCTCCTGAACTTGAACGGGAGCAAGAGGAAATATACGCCCGGGTTGGAGACTTGTCGAATGGGACACCTGCGCATCCAGGCGTGGCGTCCAAGGACCTCGGCTTACTTCCTCAGTCTCAGATCGACGAGTCGTGTGTCTGCGGGCACGCCGGTGATCGAAAGGTCCTGGTACATCTCGAGAAGGGCTGCCGCCTCTGGCCTCTCGGTCTTCAATTCCCGCCAGCGTGAGGTGATGAAGTAGCGCGCCCCCAGCCGGCGCAGGTTGTCGATCACGGCCGGAGAGACCTCCGCCGGTTCGAAGCTCCATCCCTTGAGGTGAGCAAAATACAGCAGGACGGGCGACATGATGCCGTAGTCGTCCACGACGATCGCGAGGTCGTTGTCGTCGGTGATCACGTCGATGACGCGGCCGGCCTGACGCATCCGCTCTGCTTGCCCACTACGCTCGTGATAAAAGATTCTGAGCGCGCCGCTGCTGTAAATGGACGCGATCGCCAGCAGCGCGATGATGACCATGTACGACGGGAGGAGCAACCGGCCGCCTCCAAGATGGCGCTTCAGCCACGCTTCGTCGAAAAGCGGCCACGCGGCGCCGCCGAAGAAGATTGCTGCCACGACCACGAACGGCAACTGGTAATACTCGTGACCGCGCTGCACATTTCCGGTAATAAAGAAGAAGACCGTGAGCGATGTCAGCCACACGGTCATCGCACGCCGTCCCGGCGCCTTCCAGAGGAACGCACCGAGCATCGCGCCAACGAATCCGACCGGCAAGAGCAGGGTGTGATAGAAGCGCAGAAACATCCCCACGTAAAAATCGGGATCGGACAGAAGCGCCGACGTGCTCCACTTCGAGAACACGTTCGTCCAGGGGCCGGGACTGACGTCGGCCGGATAGATCTTCGCGGGCGTTCCGAGAATGCCCATTGTGAGGCCCGTCTGCTCGAAGACGACGTGGGCTCGCCAGTACCACGCGGCGGTGATCGTGAGCGGAATGACCCCGGCCAGCCAGACGCGAGGATCTCGAAAGACGCTCCAGCCGCGCTGGCCGACGAGCAGCGCCACGATGGCCGGCCCGACAAAGACCGCCGGCAGCTTCAGCAGGCACGCGATCGTCAGGGCCGACGCGCCAGTCACCATCCACCGCACCGAACCGCTGCGGCTGAACTCCGCGAAACCGACCAGCGCCAGAACGGTGAAGAACAACATCGGCGTGTCGGGGATGACGATCCGTCCGAAAAAGGTCGCAACCGGCGAAACGGCCATCAGGAACGCGGCCCCTCTCGCCACCGAACGCCTCCCGTCCAGGATGAGCGCGAGCCTGTAGGTCGCCCACACGAGCGCCAGGGAGAACGCGATGATGATGAGGCGTCCTGCGATCTCGTGGGGTCCGACGATCCTGTAGACCACAGCGATCAACGCAGGAATGAGTGGACACTCCGCTTCAAGGTAGCCATTGTGGCCGCCCCAATTCACCTCGGGGTCAAAGGGCCAGAACGAGCGTTCGTAGAAGTTGCGCGCCATGGCGACGGTATCGAGTTGCCGCCAGGCATGCAGGTCGGTGAACGGAGCTGTGAGGTGGAAAAGGCGAAGGCTGGCGGCGAACGCCAGGATCAGCAGGAACGCGACGCGATCGACCGCGGTCGGCCTGGCTGCGAGCGGACGGACGGCCTGATCAAGCGCGATGGTCTGGATGTCGTCCGTCCTCGGCAATGGGCGAGACGATAGGAAGTATTAGGGCCGTCTCGCGGTTAGTATAACGCTCCTTCGTCGAAGCCGCTCTTGCCGAACTCCTCGGCCCGCTGTCGTCGCCTCGCGTAGAATCGCGTCGGACGTGGATGCCTCGCGGTCTTCTTCCCGTCATCGCAATCGCGCTCTCGATTGCAACGCCGCGCCAGGAATCGCCGCCGCAGAGCAACGCCACGCCAGCGCAGCCGATCATTCAACTCGACAAGACACGCTTCGCGGCGTCGGAGGAGGTGTTCTTCTGGGTCGGTGTCACCGCGCCCGACGATTACCTCATCCCAAACCGCCTCTGGGACAGCTGCCAGTTGACGATCACGCGGCCCGACGGAACCGTGCGCGTGGACAAAGTCGGGTGGCCGATCGACGGGATGCTGGAGCGCGGTTGGCGCGGCGGGCACCGGCTGAATCGGGAGCCGATTCAGCTCGGGCGTTACACGCTCGTGTTCGAGTTCGCCGGCCAGAAAACGCAGCCGTATTCGCTCGACGTTGAATTTCCGATTCTCAAGGAGATCGCGACCGAGTTCGTCTTCCCGAGCCCGCTGGTCTTTGGTGAGGCCGACGCGTCGGTCACCCTGACGGTGCGCAATCGCTCCAATCAGGTCATCCGGTTTCCACACCGCGGCGAACATCGCGAAAGCGTGTCGGTGTCACTACTCAAGACGACCGGCGAAAAGTGGTCCTCGTCGTTCTTTGTCCCCGACGCCGTCTTGCTCAGCGCCGCCGGCGTCCGACGATCCCGTCTGTCCGAAGACAAGTTCTCGTGGGCGCTGGCCTCGCAGGTCCCGACGGTGACGCTTCAAAGCGGAGAGACGTACCGTCTACGATTACCGCTCGCCGCCGTGTTCGCAGAACACGCCGGCCGTCAGACCATTCCCGACGGCGAGTACGATGTCCGGTTCTCGACGATTCTGCAGATGCTCATCGGCGCGCCCGATGGTGCCTGGGCAGGATTTGCGCCGTTACGTGTCCAGGTCAGCACGTCCGCGCACGGCCGCTCATGACTCTCGGCGCATTTCGTCATCGTTGCCGACGCCAGCCGCGCCCGTCGCCTTCCGCATCTCCGTGAGCAACTCGCCCGACTCTCGCGAGCCGCCGAGGGCAGTGTTGCGACAGTTTGAGGGCAGGGCAATGAATGTGCCGTTGGGAAATGCACTAAGATCAAGGGACAACAGAGTCGGGGTGTAGCGCAGCCTGGTAGCGCACCTGCCTTGGGCGCAGGGGGTCGCTGGTTCGAATCCAGTCGCCCCGACCACTTTTCAGTTTGTGGGTCACATATAGGTCACACCTGAGCAGATGGCCGAACACCAACGTCGGAAGCCAGCTCGGCCAGCAGTTCGCAATCGGGAGTGGGTGCTCGCAAGGGTTCCGACGGAACTGCGACAGCAGATCGATCGATGGGCGGACGCTTGGTTGCCGCGGAAGTTCTCGCGGTTGCTCGAGCTTCGCGCCGCCGATCCGGGGCCATTCAACTATCCGATCGAGGTTTTCCCCGAGTGGCGCGGCAAGGCGTTCTACCTCTGCGCACGGTATCGGACGCCCAGCCAAATACCAGAGGAGGACTTTGTCGTCAGCGGTACGCGCATGACGATGACTGGGTTCGGGCGGTTCGAACTCGCGTACTTCCGGCACACCGGCCGCTGGTTCACGGTCTATCGCGCACTGACGGCGGCAGAATGCTTCAAGGAGATCGAGGGGAATGAGATCTTCTGGCCAGTGACGTGATGGCCCGTGAGAGCGGTGGCGGCGTCTTCGACCGCTGATCTGCCAAGGCGCAGGAATATCCACCCACGACCCCAGCGAGCGCGCTGGCCCCTACGAAACTATCTCCGCGCTGGCGGTCTGTCGGCAAGGCCGGCAGGCAGCTACCGTGGCGCCATCTCTCTGGCGTGAGTGATCTCGCGACGGCCGACCGGGCGCACGTTCGACGTTTCCAGGGTCACGACGGTCGCAGTTCTCCCGTCCAGAGTCGTGAACTCGACCTCGTATGCCCGGGCGTCGCCATATGCGTGAACGACCGTTCCGACGTCGCCAACCTCGAGGCCCTCGGCGGGGACTGCGGCAGTGAGGACCACCCGGTCGAGTTCTTTGATCACCATGGCTCGCTCACTCCCTAGGTACGCCGTCACGAGGCGTGGTGTCGTTCTTCCCGCTCGGTGAGCTCAGGACACGAGTTCCGGTTTGAGCGCATCGTCGCCCGCGCTCTCGTAGGGCCCATCAAGGTTGACATAACGTCCATTATAATATACGTTAAGTCAACTAACGTCTATATAAGTGGGCTCTAGAGATGAGAACAACCCGGGCATCTGTCGTACTCCCGATTCCTGTCCGCCGCGTCCTGCGCAAGCTGGGGCGTGACATCCGCGACGCGCGGCGGCGACGGCGCATCCCTGTCACAGATCGCTGCCGAGCGTGCGTCCATCAGCCGCATGACGCTCCTCAAGATCGAAAAGGGTGAGCCCGGCGTGGCGATGGGCAGCTACGCGACCGTGCTGTTCGTCCTGGGACTGGCCGACCATCTTGCGGACATCGCCGATCCGAAGAACGACCCCATCGGGCTCCAGCTCGAAGAGGAGCATCTGCCCAAGCGTATCCGCACCCCTCGCCAACCGAAACCGCCCGCCGGTGAGTGATGGACAGAGAGGTGTTGGTCTACGTGGACCTGGACGGCGTCCCCCGTCTCACGGGGCGCCTTCGGACTCGACTGCGCAAGAACAAAGAGAGCGCCACGTTCGAGTACGACCCGGATTGGCTCCGGCATCCTGCTCGTTTTGCCCTCGAGCCAGCGCTCACGCTGGGTCCTGGCGCCTTTCACACCGCACCCGACGCGCCGCTCTTTGGCGCGATCGGTGACTCGGCGCCGGACCGATGGGGGCGCGGGCTCATGCGGCGCGTGTCGCGACGGGAGGCCGAACGCAAAGGCCGCGCGGTTCGGACCCTTCGCGAGATCGACTTTCTCCTGATGGTCGACGACGAAGCGCGACAGGGAGCGCTTCGTTTTGCGGAACAACCCGGTGGCCCATTCCTGCGGGAGCCCGATGCGAGCCGTATCCCACCGCTGCTTGAACTTCCCAGGCTCCTCTCCGCGACTGAGCGCATCATCGACGAAAAAGGTACGGACGAAGACCTGCGCCTGCTGTTTGCACCTGGCTCGTCGCTGGGCGGCGCCCGCCCGAAGGCATCGGTGCGGCTGAAGGATGGCAGTCTTGCGATTGCGAAGTTTCCACGGCGGGACGACGAAATCAACGTGGTCGCGTGGGAAGCGGTCGCGCTGGCGCTCGCCCGCAAGGCGGGCATCGCCACTCCTGCCGCCCGTCTCGAGGATGTCGCTGGAAAGCCTGTGCTCGTCGTGACGCGGTTTGACCGTGTCAAGGGGCGTCGCAAGCCGTTTCTCTCCGCCATGAGCATGCTCGGCGCGAAGGACAACGAGTCGCGAAGCTACCTCGAGTTCGTCGACGTGCTCCGCCGGTACGGCGCTGCGCCAATGGAGGACATGGAGGCGCTGTGGCGCCGGATCGTCTTTACCATTCTCATCTCGAATACCGACGATCACCTCCGCAATCACGCGTTCCTCTACGAAGGACAAAACGGTTGGCGTCTCTCGCCGGCGTATGACCTCAACCCGGTGCCACTCGACATCAAGCCGAGAGTGCTGGTGACGGCAATCACCGAAGATGACAACACGGCGTCGCTGGCGCTTGCCTTCGAGGTCGCGGGTACTTCGAGATTGCGGAGACGAGAGCGCGGAAGATCGCCGCCGAGGTGGCGGCGGTCGTGTCAACGTGGCGAGCCGAGGCGCGACGCCGTGGTATTCCCCGTCAGGAAATCGACCGCATGGCCTCTGCCTTCGAGCACCAGGATCTGCAAAACGCGCGCGGCCATTGATGGCAAGCGCAGTCCCAGAGTGGCGCGGGTCAAGGTCGCGAAGCGCAGACGGAGCCGCAGCTGCGCTCGAGACTGCTCACCTATTCGACTGTAAATCCAAGCGCCTCGGCATTCTCGCGCACGCGACCATCGCGCGTGACGATGGTGACCAGTGAGGGCGGCTCGCCGAGCAGATCCACGGTCGCAAGGTGCACGGCGTCGAGTGTGCGGATCGGTTCGACCGGGAAGGGGCGACGGACTCGGTCGAGCACCGCTCGATCAACGTCGAGGATGAAACAGCGCCGCTCGAAGGTTCGGAGGGCGCGCACGCGGCTTGTTCCTCTGCCGGTGTCAGACGACCAGTCGCGCGCGCTCGAATGATGGCCCGCCCCGCTTCTGCGAGTGTCAGAGCCGAAGTCACCTGCTGCGTGCCGCGTGAGACCTTCTTTACGATGGCCGTGTCGCGCTCGAGCAGGGCGGCGACCAGGGCGCTCGACTCCATGTACCGCACTCTCGTCTGGGCGGCCACGGGGCGGGTCGGACGGGCCGCCGCCACCTTCCGGGCGGAGCGGCGTCGTGGAGCACTACGCTTCGCCACGATCGGCGTCGATGAGCTCCGCGGCCGTCCCCGGTGGCAGGCGGATGTCTGGCCAGTCCTCAAACGGGTCGCCAGTCTCCACCGGTGGATGGAGAATGCCGGCGGCAATGAGCTCGTCCCATCGACTTCCGGACCTGCGGGTAGCCGTTCCTGGAGGCACGAGCTCCGCGACGACGCGCCCATGAGCGGTCACGGCAATCCGTTGTCCCGCTTCGACTCGCCGAATATACCGGCTCAAGTTGTCCTTCAGCTCTCGAATCCCGGTCTCCATGCTTCCAGTATAGCCACATGTGGCCACATCGGCAACGGTCGAGGGAGTCGCGGTGGAATGGACTGCGACGCGGCGCTGATCCTGTGCCCGCTCCGCTTGACGCATGATGGTTCATGGAGGCTGCAGACATGGCCATGACTCTCAAGGACACTCTCGCGCAGCTGGAGTCTCTCGGCGACGAGAAGCGCCGTGCGCACAACAGGAAGAGTGGCGCTGGGGACAATCAGTTCGGCGTCCCGATGGGTGACATCCGAAAGCTCGCCGCGAAGATCAAGACCAACGACAAGTTGGCGAGCGCTCTCTGGGACACCGGGAACATCGATGCCCGGCTCCTGGCAATCCTCCTGATCAAGCCCGACAACCTGTCTCGCGACGAGATGGATCGGATGGTGAGGTCCGCCAATTTTTCCGGACTCGCCGACTGGCTGAATTCTTATGTTGTCAAGAACCACCCCGATAAGGAGACTCTCCGCCAGGCATGGATGGAAGATGATCACCCGTGGGCCGCGCGCGCCGGATGGAGCCTGACGTCAGCGCGAATCGCCAGGAGTCCGGACGGGCTCGACGTGCCGGCGCTTCTGGACCGGATCGAATCCGAAATGGGGACATCTGCTCCGGAAGTGCAATGGACGATGAACTCGTGTCTTGCAGAAATCGGTATTCACTTCTCCAAGCATCGCAAGCGCGCCATCGCGATCGGCGAGAAACTGGGAGTCTATCGCGACTATCCGGTCTCCAAGGGTTGCACCTCTCCGTTCGCCCCGATCTGGATCAACGAAATGGTGCGTCGGCAAGGTTGACCAATCGAGCTGCCGCTTACGAGTTGCGGGAGAACGGGCAGAACTCGCTCGCCCGACTTGTCTCGGCCCGTGTGGCTTGTGCCTCGGAGGCCTCCGCCTCAGCCAGCAACCGTTGCCGCAGACGCAGCTCGCGGTTGTTGGCTGACCCCCGCCTCGCCATCGCGATGAACTCTGGTATGACGCGCAGTGATCCCCGCACCGCCGCCCCAAGCGTCCACCCGAGCACTTGTCGTGCCGAGAAGGTCTCGAGCGGCGAGAGCTGATGCTCCATCGTCGCCGCCATTCGCGCCCGAAGCGAGGGGCTCTTCGCCGCATGCGAAAAGACGACTTGCTGAAGGGTCAGCGGAGGCCCTGCGGCCCCTTCGTCCTGGCCCAGGAAGAAGTACGGCAGCGCCTCGACGTCCCGTGCCCGCCACCAGCGATGCAGCGCGGCGTCCGTTCCCCGGGCGATCGCCACGGCGAGGCTGCGTGCTTGGAGGAGCGCCTCCGTGATGCCGTCGCCAATGACGAACTCTTTGTGATGCCCGGCATCACCCACCAGCGCCCACCCGTTTCCGACTGCTCTCCGGAAAAAATAGCGTTCCTTCACGGTCCCACGGATGCGTCCATCGGGCCCCGAGCCGGCGATCAGTGGACCGGTTGTCGAATCGGAGGCCAGATCGGCAATCAGCGCGGCGTCGGCATCGGTGCGCCACGACATGGCCTCCTCGACCTGGGGCAGGCTACCGATCAGAAGCTGATCATGATCTGTCTGAAAGATCACGCGAATGTGACCATCGGTATTCGCGAGATACATCCCGAATCGATAGGCGGGATCGGTTCGCCAGAATTCGGGTGCGTTCCAGTACCCCCAATACATCGCTCGCGGCGCGTCGTATCCGAGGTACTCCTCCGCTTGCACCTGTTGTGCGACTGCGGAATGGCGGCCGTCGGCTCCCACGACGAGACTCGCCCGGAAGACACGTTCCTGGCCCGCCGCGGTCGCGGCTCGCACTCCGACCACGCGATCTCCCTCTCGCACGACCGAGATGACACGCGTTCCGTCAAGGACTTCAACACCAGCCGCCGCTGCCGCGTCTTGTAAGAGACCATCGAGCCGCTTTCGGCGCGGACAGTACTCAGCTCTCTCTCCGGAAAACCGGTAGTCGACAACGGCATCGTTTTTCCGCAGCCGCACGATATGCATCGGCGGCGCGACGGCACGAACGGCCTCGCCGACACCCACGTCGTCGAGCACGTCGAGGCCGGGTGGGTGAATGGTGTGAGTCGACAGAATCTGATCGCTTGGAAGTCGCTCCTTGTCCAGGAGCAATACTGACGCACCGGCTCGACCGAGGAACGTGGCGAGCGTCGCGCCGGCGCACCGCGCGCCGACAATGACGACGTCATAACGGGTCTGTGAAGTCATGGTCACGCTGACAGCTGGACCTCAACCATTCATCCTTGGAGACGGTGCGTGGCACAATCATTTCAGCGAGGTGTCGTCGCCGACCATGACCGGACGCGCCGATCGCTTGACCCAGCGCGCCAAAACGACGGATCACACGGGTCCTGTTTTGTCCTCCTATGCGGCCAGGAACCTGCGTGTCTTCGTCGAGGCAATGGAGCGTCTCGGCTATCGTATGGAGCGCCTGCTGACCGACGCGGGTGTCCATCGAACGGCCCTGGAAGACCCTGACGCGCGCATACCGCGTTCTGTCTGGGGCCCCGTGTTCAGCCGCGCGCTGGAACAGCGTCCGATGAAGAATGCGGGGATGAGGGTGGCGACCGTGACACCCTTTGGCGCTTTCCCGCTGGTCGATTACTTGATCGGGACGTCTCAGAACGTTGGCGAGGGGGTCACCCGCCTTGGGCGCTATCTGCGTCTCGCCGAGGCTCGATCCGTTCCTGAGGCTCACGAGGAGGAGGAGCCGATCCGCGTATCACTCGAAGGTTCTGACACGCCCTTCTCGGCCGAGTTCACGGTCACGCTCAACCTGCTGCATCTTCGGGAGCAAACGGAAAACCAGGCTCGTGCCGCCTACGCGAGCTTCTGCCACACCCCTGATGATGTTGTCGAGATGGAACGCGTGCTCGGTTGCCCGGTGCACGCGGAAGCGTCCTGGAATGGGTGGGCCCTGGCGCGCGAAACGTGGCAACTTCCGCTGCGGCGCCGCGACCGTGTCTTGAACAGTTTGCTTCAGCGACAGGCCGACGAGGCAATGGCCCGTCTGCCACCAAAGGAAGATGTCGCTGGTGATGTGCGCCGGGCGCTCGCGCCGCGCCTCGGAGGCGGCGATACGCGCATCGAGACGATTGCTCGGGCGCTTGCAACGTCGGCGCGATCACTTCAGCGCCGCCTTGCTGCTGCAGGTTTCTCCTACCGTCAACTGCTCGATCTGGCACGCAAGGAAGCGGCCGAGCGCTACCTGCACGACTCGCGGTTCTCGATCGGCGAGGTGGCGTACTTGCTTGGCTATTCGGAACCTGCCGCCTTCGATAGAGCCTTCAGACGATGGCGCGATGAAACGCCGCAGGCATTCCGCCAGCGCCAACGGCGAGCGCCATGATCGGAGATGACAGTCAGCGCGACGGGCTCAGCGTCACAACGCATTCGCCCAGCGCAGCACGCGGAGCGCCCGAAGCGTGTTCCAGCGGCTCGGCTCGCCGGCGCGGCCTTCCATCTCGAAGTGGACCGGACCGGGATGCGGGTTCTCGAGCGGCCAGCGCCCGTGTTCGTCGCGCTTCTTCCGCACCAGATCGATCGCCTCGGCCATGCGCTCGTCGGGTGCGACGCCGGCCCGCCGCAGGTAGTCCAGTCCCCACAGGATGTCGTAGTGCCAGCGCGTGGGAAACGAAATCTCGGTCCACGCCGGTGTGCGTTCCCGGTCTTCTTGTCGCGCGTGATGATCTGTCCGGTCGATCGCGATCGGAACAGGCGCCGCTCGAGGAGGTACTCCTGTCCGCGAAGGCGAGCGCCGGTGACGTCGGGCCTCGAACCCTTCGCCGTCTCGTATTCCAGCAGTCCTTCGAGCACACAGATCGTCGTGTGGAACGACGATCGCTGGCTGCGCGGGGCGTCGCAGTTCCAGCCGCCGTCGCCGAACTGCTCCTGAAGTAGTCGATCGACGAGACGATCGCTCGCCTCGCCGAAATACGCACCGATCGCAAGCACCCGTCCGTTGATACAGGGCTCGACCTCGCCTTCGAAGAACGGCGAGTCGCCGAACTCCTCGCCCCAGGTGCAGCGGTCGCGCACCTGGCCGATGGCCCTTCGCACCCGATCGCTCGTCGGGTCCACACCGAGATCTCGCAACAGCTGGAGCGTGTCCTTGGTGGAGATCCATGCGTGCGGTACGAACGCCGCGCCGCCCCAATGGCCATCCGATCCTTGAAGGTCCAGCAGGCGAGCCCCCCAGCCCTCCGCGGCCACACGCGATCGCTCACGCGCAACGGTCGCGTCCGACTCGCCGATCAGGTCGCGCATGACCTGCCAGCGAATCGACGGATCCGAGTCGAGCAGCCACTCGATCACGCTCATCCGGATACTGTAGTCTTCAACCACACCAGGATTGAGACGAAGCCTTCCACCTTTACGAAGGCCTCAGGGTCGTCTGGTGATCGGACGCATGAGCCACACGTTTTCTCGCTCCTCCCGCGCCCGGCTGACGCGACACGACCTGGGGCGGTTTTCCAGTGGCACCCTGTTCGATCGGCTCGCGCGCGCCGTCTGCGAGGCGGAGTGTCTGCCGCGCAAGGAGCTCTACGAATCGTGGGAGATGGCGCGGCGCGTGCGGCGCCACTTGCGCGGCGGCCGCATCGTGGACGTCTGCGGCGGGCACGGCCTGCTCGGGCACATGCTGCTCGTGCTCGACGACTCCTCGCCCGGCGCGCTCATCGTCGACAAGAAGCCGCCGACGTCCTCCACGAAGCTCCACGATGCCCTGGCCGCGGTGTGGCCCAGGCTCTCGGGCCGCGTGACGTTCGTCACCGACGATCTTGACGATGTGGAGATTCAGGGCGGTGATCTTGTGGTGTCGAGCCACGCGTGCGGCGCGCTGACCGATCGCATCCTCGAACGTGCAATGACGGCATTGACGAGCGTGGCCGTTCTCCCCTGCTGTCACGACCTGGCCGCGTGTGACACCGGTGATCTCGACGGGTGGACGGACAGCGCCCTGGCGATCGATGTCCTGCGAGCGCTTCGTCTCAGGTCCGGCGGCTACCGCATCCGGACGTTGACGATTCCCGGGGACGTCACGCCAAAGAACAGGCTGCTGATCGGAACGCCGGGCCGGCTTGACGACTGACGACGCGCACGGCCGCGCCGCTATCGCATGCCGGGCGTTGCGGGCATGCCGAACGGCGGCTGCGGCCGCCGATACGCCAGCGACGACGACGTCGACTGCGTCAGCGTGCGGTGATTGATGAACGCGGCCGCGCAGAGCGCGATCGCGCCAATGACCGCAAACATGACCCGCGGTCCCGTCGCGGAGTCCAACCTTCACGACCTGAGGCAACAGGCCGCCGATCAAGCCAATGATCCAGACCATGGCGGCGCTGCCCTGAACACGGAGCAGTCCCGCGTGCGCGAGCGCGGCAATCGCAGCCATGCCGAACACGAACTCGAGTCTCAGCGTTTGCGGTGTCCCGTACGCGAACGAATAGCCAAACCATCCGAGGATCCAGAAGATCGCCCAGGTCGCGAACGGAGTGAGAAGAAGCAGCGCGTTGATCTGTCTCACCGACAAGGGCAGCACCTTGAGCACGCGTGCCCAGGGTGTCCAGAGTCCCATTGCGATCGTGACCATGGCCGGCAGCAGCACGAAGTACGTCAGTCCGCGATCGCCGATGTCCGCCGGGTCGAACACAGACGGTGCTTGTGGCACGAACCACCAGGGGCCGGATCCGGAGATGACTCCGTAGGCGGCCAGGGCCAGACACGCGCCGACTGGCAGCGCGAGCGTCGCCAGCAGGTACGGAACGGCCACTCTCGAGATTCCAGTCAGGCGATCGGCCCGCCTCCGCTGAAGCTTCGGCGAGCCGCTCGCGGCGCGAACGCGTTCGCCGGCCAGCACGCCGCGCCGCGGTGTCCACGGCAACGCACCGAAGGCGATCGCCAGACAGCCAATCAGCATGCCCGTCGTCGCCGGTGTGAACTCGGCAACGTGTGCCGGCAACGCGTCGCCCGCCAGGATCGGGAGCCCGAAGCAGGCAAGCGGGCCGACGACTAACCCTGCAAGCTGTCGACTTCGGCAGCTGCCGAGAGCAGCGGCAGTATCACGCCCGCACAGGTGAAGTCGTACACGGCTGAGAGCAGGATCTCTTCGGCGGACAGCCTCGGGCTCCCGCCGAACGTCGCCACGAGGAGCACGGTGATCGTCTTCGTGGCCAGCAGGATTCCAGCCGGCACGACGGTCGCGACGATCCACGTCGTGCGCCAGAGATCGCGAGTGGTGACCGGCAGGTGACGAAGCTCCCGCAAGCTCATCGTCGCGATGACGACCATCGGCCCCAGCACCGCCGCGAAGATGAGCGAGAACGCCGTGATGCTGATTGGCAAGCGAATTCGTGCGACTGATCATCCCGAACATGAACCAGCAACGGGAGCAGGAACACGCTCGCCAGGATGTAGAACCACCGATTGCGCCAGAGCGCGTCGAAGACGAGTCGCGCGACCATCTCAGCTCCTCCCCAACGCGACGACCAGCTCTTCGAGTGAAAGGGCGGAGTCGGCCAGCAGCGATCGTCCGCCGGCCCTCAGTTGCTCGATCGGCGTCAGCCGCTGATCGAGCAGCACCCGCCACCGCTGCGGATCGCGATGCTGGACGAGGACGCCAGGCTCCCGCTCGACGCCGGCGGCCTGTTCGCTCGCGATGTCGACCAGGCGATATCGCTCGACGACTTCGTCGGTTGCGCCCTCGACGATCATCCGGCCGTTCTTGATCAGCCCGACGTGGTCCGCGAAGCGCTCGAGGTCCGTGATGGCGTGCGATGAGATGAGGACCGCCCGATCCTCGCCCTGGACCGCCGACAGCAGCTCGGCAAACACCTGCTGCTTGGAAATCGCATCGAGCCCGGTCGTCGGCTCGTCGAGGATCAGCAACGCCGGCCGCCACGACAGCGCCAGCACCAGCGAGAGCTTGGTCCTCGCGCCGAAGGACAGCGAGTGAATCCGCTCGTCGAGTCCGACATCGAAGATTCGTCAGCAACGAGGCGCAGTACGCGTCATCCCAGCTCGGATAGAAGCCCTTGACGAAGCTGATGACCTTGCTGACCCGGCTCCACGGCGAGTAATTCAGGTCCGGGCTCACGTAGGCCGCGCGCAGCTTCATGGCGCGCTCATCGCGCTGGTGATCGAGCCCGAGCACCGAGATCGATCCCGCGTCCTTCATGCCCAGCCCGAAGACGAGGTCCAGCGTCGTCGTCTTGCCGGCGCCGTTCGGTCCCACGAAGCCGTAGATCGCGCCCATCGGCACCGTGAGATCGATCGGCCCCAGGGTGAACGACTCGAACGACTTCGAGAGGCCGCGGATTTCAAGCGCGTTTTCGGACATGGCGAGGCGCTCCTGAGTGTCGCGGGATGGTCGTCGGCGTCCTGGCGGATCGCCGCCTCCGCCAGCTGGAGGATGGCTTTCGGAGGCAGTCCGGCTTCCGCGGCTTCGCGCGCGCCCTGCCTGAAGAGCGCGGCCGCGTGGGCGGTCTTCACCTCGCGGCTGCGGTCGGCCGCCGCGTCGGAGACGAACGTGCCCAGTCCCTGGCGGCGGTAGATGATGCCGTCGCGCTCGAGCTCCTCGTACGCGCGCTTCACGGTGATGACGCTGACGAGCAGCTCCTCGGCCAGCCGCCGGAACGACGGCAGCGGCGCGCCCACCTCGAGACGGCCTTCGCTGATCTCACGCTTCAGGCTGTCGACGATCTGCAGGTACAGCGGCCCGCCCGCCGCCGCCGAGAGCGGGGCGATCAGCAGTCGCGAAGAGGGTCGCGCGGGCGTCATCGGCACATACTGTATATATAGAACATATACAGTATGTCAAGTCCGCGGCCCACGGCCTCGGACGTGAAGCGCGCCTGACTCCGCTACACTCCAATAACAGGTCATGACCGAACGCACGTCTCCGAAACCGAAGGGCACACGCAGCGCCTTTGCCGCACTCGGGCTCGACGAGGCCATCGTCGCGTCGGTCGCGTCGCTCGGCTATGAAGAGCCCACGCCGGTGCAGCGCGAAACGATCCCGCTTCTGCTCGACGGGCGCGATCTGCTCGCGCAGGCGGCGACCGGCACCGGCAAGACGGCGGCCTTCGCGCTGCCGATGCTGCACCGCATCTCCGCGCTCGGGGCCAGCGAGCGGCGCCGCACCAACGGGCTGGTGCTCGTCCCGACGCGAGAGCTGGCGATGCAGGTCGCCGAAGCGGTGCACAAATACGCCCGCGGCGGCCCGCTGTCGGTGCTTCCGCTCTACGGGGGCGCCTCGATGTCGCAGCAGATTCGCGCCCTCGAGCGCGGCGCCAACGTCGTCGTCGCCACGCCCGGTCGCGCGCTCGACCACATCCGCCGCGGCACCCTGAAGCTGGATCGGCTGGACCTGCTGATCCTGGACGAAGCCGACGAGATGCTCGACATGGGGTTCGCAGAAGATCTCGACGCGATTCTCGAGGCGACGCCGGCCCAGCGGCAGACGGCGCTCTTTTCGGCCACGATCCCGGCGCGGATCCTGGCGATCGCGCAACGCCACCTCAGGAATCCAACCCGCCTGACGATCGCGCGCGAAGTGCCGGTGGCCGGCAAGCTGCCGCGCGTGCGCCAGGTGGCGTACATCGTCGGCCGCGCCCACAAGCCGGTGTCGCTCGAGCGCGTGCTCGAGATCGAGGATCCGGATTCGGCGCTCGTCTTCTGCCGCACGAGGCTCGAGGTCGATACGCTCGTCGAAATGCTCAACGCGCACGGACACCGCGCCGAGGCGCTCCACGGCGGGATGGAACAGCGGCAGCGGGACCGTGTGATGGGACGATTCCGCGAGGGACAGATCGACCTGCTCGTCGCCACCGACGTCGCCGCGCGCGGCCTGGACATCGAACGGCTGTCGCACGTCATCAACTACGATGTGCCGGCGTCGCCGGACGACTACGTCCACCGCATCGGCCGGACCGGCCGAGCCGGCCGCGGCGGCACGGCGATTACGCTCGCCGAGCCGCGCGAACACCGGCTGCTTCGCGCGATGGAAGCGGCCACCAAGCAGAAGATCGACGTCGCCCCGATCCCCACCGTCGCGGATCTGCGCGCGCGACGTCTGGAGATCACGCGCGCGGCGCTGCGCGAGCGGCTGATTGCCGGCAATCTCGATCGGACGCGCGTCGTGGTCGAGTCGCTCTCGACCGAGTTCGACATCGTGGACATCGCGGCCGCGGCCGTCCACCTGGCGCACGCTGCGGCGGGCGGCGACGGCGACGATCGCGAGATTCCGGCGGCGCCGGCGCCGGCGGTCGCGGCTGGCCCACGGGGACCGGGGCGTCCCAAGCCGGCCCGCGGGCGCGCGAGCAGCCCGACGACGCGTGCCGGCACGGGCGAGAACATGACCCGCCTGTTCGTCGGCGCGGGCCGGCGCGCGGGGATTCGCCCCGGCGATCTGGTCGGCGCGATTGCCGGCGAGGCCGGCATCCCATCGCGGTCGATTGGCGCGATTGAGATCAAAGAAGGCTTCTCGCTGGTCGAGGTTCAGGAGGCGCTCGCCGACGACGTCATCGAGGCCCTGCGCTCGACGAAGATCCGGGGGCTGAAGGCCGTCGTCAGGAGAGACCGCTAGATCGACGGGGTGTTCACCGAGCCGTCGGCCGGCGGCAGGTAGTCTTCAATGGCGCCGACGACGATCACCTCGGCGCCCTCGGTCGTGGTGATCTCCCCGTGATCGGAATCCTCGTCCGCGTGATGGAAATCCCCGGCGCGCAGCACGCGGCCGTCGATCACGACGGACCCGCTGATCACGTAGCACTCTTCCGGTCCGTGATGCTTGTGCGACGGATAGACCGCGCCGCGCATCGGCGCGAATCAGCAGCGTGACGATTGATCGGATCTTGTCGACGGCCAGCAGCCGGGCACGGATGCCCGGCACGCCGGTGTCGATCCAGGCGGCGTCGGCCGCCCACACGGTGTAGGTCGAGGGCTTGCGCGCCGCGGCGAGCAGGAGCTCGCGCGCGCGCGAGGGGGGCTCCGACAGCGGAGCGCTCAACGCCACCGCTGTCGCGGCGTCGTACAGACGGGCGACCTCCGACCGTTGTTGCGGCGTCAGCGCATCGAGACGGGCCTGCAGCTCCACCCGCTCGTCAGTGTCGAGCGCGCCGACCGAATCGGCCAGGACGAGAGCCTCGAGCTCGTCGGGGATCATATGACCTGCTCCAGGCGGACGCGCATCGCCGCCAGCCCCGTTCGGATCCGTGTCTTTACCGTGCCCAGCGGCACGCCGAACCGGGTCGCGAGCTCGGTGTGGGTGTAGCCCTCGAAGAACGCCGCTTCGATGAGCGCCCGTTGCGCGGGCGTGAGGCTGGCCAGCGCCGTCCGCACCGCGCCGGCTGTCGTGCGATCGTCCAGCAGCGTCTCGGGCGTGTCGCGCGTGACGGGCTGCCCCGAACGGGGCGCAACGTCATCGGCGTGGACAGCCGGTTCGATTGCGATGTCCGCCCGGACGCGGCGGGCGCGCAGACGGTCGATCGCGCGATTCCTCGCGATGCGCGTCAGCCACGTGGCCGGCGACCCCAGCAACGCGTCGTAGGTGTCGGCGCGTGACCAGACCCGCACGAAGGTTTCCTGCAGTATTTCTTCCGCGTCCGACGGGCTACCCAGAATGCGAATGATGACACTGTAGGCGAGACGACTGTGCCGGTCGTAGAGCTCTGCCAGGGCGGCCTCGTCGCGTGTGGCAATGCGCTGGAGCAGATCGACGTCGATCTCCGAACTGCTGAATTCCACTTTTAACCTACCATTGCATACCGCTCGAGACCGATGCAAGCGCGGCCAATCGTTCGCTTCCGAACATCGCGTCGGGCCGAACCGGGATGGGCCGTGAAACGAGGGTGAGCGCCCCGCGAGCGGCATATTCATCAGGATTACGGCTGCCGCTTTCGTCTGGATTGATCGGCTGCGATGTCTACTTTTTTGGGTCAGGAGACCGCGAGAGCGACGTGAAGAGCGCCGGCCGAGGCTGGACGCCCCGGCCGGCCGGAGTCAGTTAGACGACCGTGACATTCTCGGCGCGCGGGCCCTTGGGGCCCTGGCCGGGCTGGAACGTCACGTGCTGGCCTTCGCGCAGGCTGTCGAAATGCGCGCAGGCGGACTGATGGAAGAAATACTCGCTGCCGTCTTCCGCCGCGACGAAACCGAAACCTTTGTCGCTGACGAGACGCTTGATCGTACCGTTGACTGCTGCCATGTGAGTGATACCTGAATGCGATGTAGTCGTGCCGCGCATCGCCTGTGACGCGGTTCCCGCTCCCATGGACACACCTGGCCCTAGCGACAACGGAAACTCTGCCTTGATGAGATACGCAGGCGGGAGGCCGACGAGCGAGACTCAGGAAAGCTAGAAGCGCTGTCAGTATACCGCAAAAAGGGGGTCAGAGCTGTTTTCCACAGAAACGCCTCGATAGGTGCCAGAGCTGCCCTCGAGCTCTGGCACCGGACAGGTCGTTTCTGTGGAAAACAGCTCTGACCCCTTACCGCCCGGCCAGAACGCGTCGCGCGTTGCCTCGATAGACCTTGTCCAGCACGTCGTCCGGCAGGCCGATGCCGTAGATCTTCCACCGCCCCTGGGTCGGAGAGGTGAAGTAGTCGAAGTGCTCATCGAGCGTCTCGAGATACCGGAAGTAGGTGCGATACGTGCTCTCCCGGGGCGTGCTGTCCGTTCCGAACAGGATTCGATCGGCGTACTTCAGGAAGAAGGATCGCGCGGTGTAGGGCTGTCGGCCCAGCTCGTTCAGTCGCGCGCCGATTTCCACGTGCATGTTCGGATACCGGTCGAGCCAGGTCCCGACTTCGGCCAGATCCTCCGGATGATTGGCGACGTGCAGCGCCACGAAAGTCGTTTTGGGATGCCGGGCGATCACGGTGTTGCGCTGGGCCAGCAGCGTGGCCTTGGGCGGAAACGGCGGACCGGCGAAGCTCCAGTTGGGATGGGCCTGCAACTCCTCGTATCGTTCGTTGAAGCGATCGACCGGGAGGAAAAACGCGTCCGGATCGGACGTGTGAATCGCGACGGGAATGCCCAGCGCGCCAGCTCGCGCCCAGATCGGATCCAGGCGCGGATCGTCGATGGCGACGAGCCGGCCGCTGCCGTCGGTCACATTCAGGCCGAGCGCCTTGAAGATCTTGAGGCCGCGCGCGCCGGCCTTGACGTCGGCTTCCAGCCCGTCCGCGGCCCAGCGGCCGAAGTCCGGTCGATCGATCTGACTCCAGTCGACGTTGGCAAACACCAGGAACCGATCGCGATGCGGCGCGAACTTCGCCACCTGCGCGCGGAGCGTGTCGCCAGACCCGCCGGTGAAGTTGACGACCGTCGCGACGTTGGTGGCCGCCATCACCGCAAGCACCTGCTCGGGCTGGGCGGTGTTGAGGTGGTTGTGGAAATCGATCGCCGGGAATTTCGCGGCGGCGACCGTGTGAGCCGCCACCTTCAGCATGGACGCCGGCGCGTAGTTGCGAAGCGGCAGATCCTGCGCGGACCCGAGGGCGCCGCTCGCCAGAGCCGCGGCGATGACGGCGAACCAGACGTGTTGGCGCGGGCAGGGCTTCATTGGTCCCCCTTGGGGTTTGACCCTACGATATAGCTCATGTCGGCGAGGTTGGCCAGCGCCTCGGCACCAGGGCCACCGGGTGGGATCCTGCCCGATCGCAACCTGGCCGTCGATGCCTATCGTGGCCTCGTGATGTTCCTCATGATGGCCGAGGTCCTGCAGCTTTCGCGGGTGGCCCGCGCGTTTCCCGACAGCGGTTTCTGGCACCTGCTCGCCTATCACCAGACGCACGTGGAGTGGGCGGGGTGCTCGCTGCACGACACGATCCAGCCCGGCTTCTCGTTTCTCGTCGGCGTCGTGCTGCCGTATTCGATCGCGAGCCGTCTGGCCCGGGGCGGGTCTTTCTCCCGGATGTTCGGCCATGCGCTTTGGCGCGCGCTGCTTCTCATCGTGCTCGGGTTCTTTCTGCGATCGCTTCGCGGACCCATCACCAATTTCACGTTCGAGGACACGTTGACGCAGATCGGGATGGGCTATCCCTTCCTGTTCCTGCTCGGCTTCGCGCGGCCGCGAGCGCAGTGGACAGCACTCGGCGCCATCCTCTTTGGATACTGGCTCGCCTGGGGTCTCTGGCCCTTGCCCGGTCCGGACTTCGACTATCAGGCGGTTGGCGTGCCGCCGGACTGGGCGCATGGGTTCTCGGGATTTGCGGCGCACTGGAACAAGAACGCCAACCTCGGCGCCGCATTCGACCAGTGGTTCCTGAATCTGTTCCCGCGGCGCGCGCCGTTCGTCGCGAACTCGGGCGGCTATCTCACCCTGAGCTTCATTCCGACTTTGGGCACGATGATTCTGGGACTGATTGCCGGACGGTGGCTGCGAGAGAGCGCGCCGATCGTGCCGATGCGAAAACTGCTCGCCGCGGGCGGGATCGGAATCGCCTCGGGCCTGCTCCTGCACTTCTCGGGAATCTGTCCGGTCGTCAAGCGGATCTGGACCCCGAGCTGGACGCTGTTCAGCGGCGGCGTCTGTTTCCTGTTCCTCGCCGCGTTCTCGTGGGTGATCGACGTGAAGCGCTACCGGGCCTGGGCGTTTCCGCTCGTCGTGATTGGAATGAACTCGATCGCCGCGTATGTCATCGCCCACTTGTGGGAAGACTTCATCATTGGATCGTTCCGAATCCACCTCGGTCCGGATGTGTTCGGCGTATTCGGTCCGGGGTTGCAACCGTTCATTCGAGGCATGACGGTGCTCGGCGTGTACTGGTTGGTGCTGTTCTGGATGTACCGCCGGCGGCTGTTCCTTCGGCTGTGAGCGAGAGACCGCCCGGGCGTTTGGTGCTACCATGCCCCGCTCCCCATCAGCCGCTCGGACGCGTGTTCTGACCTTGGAGGTTGCTCATGACCTTCCTCTCCGCGCCGGCACGACGATATCTGCGCGCCGGTCTCACATCCAGCCTCCTGGCTCTTGCGACGGGGGCGCTCATCGCTCAGCAGCCGCAGCCGCTCGATCCGCTGACGGCTGAGGAACGCAGCACGGCGGAGCGCGTCGCTCGAGCCGATCCCAAAGTTCGCGAGCTCGTCGGCACCGGCGGCCGCGCCAATCACATCGAGTTCATCGCCCTGAAGAGTGACACCGAGACGGCCGAGCCCCGGCGTCATGCGGAGGTCAATCTGCTTCGTGACGATGCCCGGTACGGCGTCCGCGTGCTGGTCGAGCTCGGCGCCAAACCCATCGTCGTCACGGTTCAGCGAGTGGACGAGTCCAACATCCCGATGACCGAGGTCGAGCTCGAATCAGCGGCCAAACTCGCCGGCGAGAACGCCACGGTGCGGACGCTTCTCGGCGACCAGCTTGCGAAGGCGCAAGTCGAGGGCCTGCGAGTGTTCACGATCAACAAGGCCGACCCGTGCTTTGCTCAGCGATGCGTCCGGCTGCTGTATCGCCTCGACCGCGACTACATCTCGGATCCGATTGTCACGGTGAATCTCTCGAAGCAGATCGTTCTCGTCGAAAGGAGGAAGCGATGACTCGGAGACTTGTCCCTTCACTCCTGGTGACGCTCACGCTCGTGCTCGCGTTCCCGATGAAGAGCCTGGCGCAGTGCTCCGCGCCCAGCCTGGTCGAGCAGCCGTTTCCGCTGGCCGGCCCGGAAGAAACACGCTGGCGCATCTGCTGGCAGGCGCAGTCGAAGAACGGGATCGTGATTACCGCCGCGTTCTTCCGGAAGTCGCCGTCCAGCCCGTTCGTCAGGGTGTTCTGGGATGCGCGGATCTCGGAGATCTTCGTTCCGTACCACTCGGGCTCGCCGCGTTTCTTTGACGTCACCGGCTTCAATTTCAGTCCGGTCACGCTCAATCAGACGCACTGCCCGGCGGCCGCCGGGGGCACGCTCCTGGGCAATCCGGCGAAGGTCTGCAAAGAGGTCCGCGATCGTGGGCTCGCCTGGATGAATGACGGTGTGGCCAGGCGCGGACAGGAGGTCGCGCTGTGGGGCGCGCTCGATGCGGCCAATTACAACTACGTGCAGATGTGGATCTTTCGCGATGACGGCATCGTCGAGGGCCGTGTCGGCGCGACCGCGCGCAACCTGCCGGGCGCCGAGCTCGAAGCCCACATGCACAACCCGATCTGGCGCCTCGACATCGATCTGAATGGCTTCGGCGGCGACTCGGTCTCGAAGGGCACGCACACCGAAAACCTGCCGGGCGGCACGGCGACCGACACGGCGCCGGTCATCGCCACGGCCAGCGGACTCCAGTGGAACGCGCAGCAGTTCACTGCGCTGCACGTGCACGACTCCGCGCTCAAGAACGCCAAAGGACATGCGTCGATGTTTCACCTGATGCCGCTCAGAATGGGCACGGGCCGGCATCAGGAAGCGTTGACGAAGAACGACTTCTGGGTCACCCGCTACGATCCCGCCGAGATGCATGCCAAGGACCTGCCGACGTATGTGGCCTCGCCCGAGTCGGTGGTCAATACCGACATCGTGTTGTGGTACATGGGCTCCGTCCATCACCTCGTGCGCGACGAGGACGGTGAGTTCGTCGGCAATGTGTTTCAGGGCGAAGCGCATCTGATGTGGACCGGCTGGGTCCTGAAGCCGCACAACCTGTTCGACAAGACGCCGCTCCTCGGCATCAGCAAGAGCCCGCTCCAGCTCTGACGATCGCGCCCGATGGCATGTGGGGACGTAGGGCGGATGCCTGGCGCGTTACTTCGAACCAGCGCCGGCCCGCGGAGAGAGCTTCGAGAGCCGCTCCCGCACCGTTCTGAGCAGCACGAGATCGCTGTCGCCGTCCTTCCATTGCTCCACGAGCGCCGAATAGACGCGACGCGCGTCATCAGGACGCGCCACCCGCTCGTACAACGCCCCGAGCGACGCGTGGGATTGCAGCCAAATCTGCTGCAGTTCGTTGCCGAGTAACAGCCGCCCGCGCATGAACTCTTCGTGGAGGCCGATGGCCGCGGGCAGGCGCCCCGCAGACGCGTAGGCAGCGGCCAGGGATTCGACCATCTCCTGTTTGAGAACGTCCCGGGTCGGCTCGAGCAGTTCGACTGCGCGTGCAGCCCGCCCGCTGGCCAGCTCGATCTCGGCCTGCGCGAGATTGACGTAGGCGCGATCCAGTCCCATATTGCGGGCGACGGAGCTATCGGCGGTCGCGCTCCCGGCGGTCTTCTCCATGAGCGCCACGATGCGCTGGGCATCGCGGAGCTGTCCCCTGCGCGCCAGCCACCTGACTGGCTGCCAGAGCCAGTTCGGCGAGAGCGAGAGGCGGTTGATGAGCCGGTCCACTTCCCTCCACGCGGCGTCGGCCTCGGGCCTCTGGTCCCGGGCGTCGAGCGCCGTCACCAGGTACATGCGATCGCGGAACTCACTGATCGCCTCTTTGTAGGTCTGATCGAGCACGATCGCGCCGCGGAGCTCTTCGCTCGCAGAGGCATACTGCCCTCGATACATCTGGAGCAGCGCGAGCGAACGATGGCCTTTCGCTTTGGCATGAAGCTCGCCCTCAATTTTCATTCGACCAAACACGACTTCAGCTTCTGCCAGTCGCCCCGCCCGAATCAGGGTGAAGCCGTATTCGTGATTCACGAAGGTGCCGAAGATCGCGGCCGGCTCCAACGTGAACGCTTTCTGATAGGCCGGGATCGCCGCCTCGACGTCCTCCATCCCCGAGTAGGCGCTGGCGAGATTGATGTGCGCTCCCAGGTCGTTTGGCTGGAGCCGGATCACCTGTTTGAATCCTTCGGCCGCCTCACTGAATTGCCCCAGCGTGGCCATCTGCGTCCAGGCGAGCCGGAACCAGGCGTTGGGGTCATCCGGGTATTGCGCGAGATAGGCCTTGTACGCAACCGCCGCCTGCTGTCGGTTACCGCGGGAATCTTCGGCGACTGCCTGAATCCACAGACGCTCACGAAGACTGAGTCGATCGGTCAGCTGGAGAGCCTTCGCAAACAGCTGCTCCCCTTGCTCGCGCGTGGCACGCTCGCCCTCGAGGTAGTACCGACGGCCCAGCTCCGCGTACGCCAACGCAAAGTCCGCGTCGAGTGCAATCGCCTGTCGCAAGAGCGCGTTGCCCTCGCCTTGGTCTCGCGAGCCGCTGAGAGCTTCCGCGTACAGCTTCAACGCTTCGAGAGATGACGTGGTCACCATCGGCAGCGGCTTGATCTGCGCGGGAAGACCGGCCAGCGATTCGCCAAGGCTGCTGCGCACCCGCGCGGCGACGTCGCCAAGCGCGTCAAGCACGGCGTCCTTGTTCCTGGCCTGAACCTGATCGGTGAGGACGGCCGCGCGCGTCTTCGGGTCGATTAACCGTGCCGTCAGCGCATAGACATTCCCGATTTGTGCGATGTCGCAGGCCAGCACGCCCCGGATGCCGTCGCGGACCGCGACCTCCGAGGCGAGCGCCTCGTCGAACCGCTCGGGCTTCTTCTGCATTCGCTGCAGCGCGGCGGCCACGCGGGCGGGCGGGTACACGTTGACGTCCTGTGACTGCGCGATGGCGACTTCGAGTGCAAGGCGGAGCGACTTGTCGAAGACCGGGTCGTTCGTCAGGTTGTTGAAGTCTGCGACGATGATCCAGTCCCGCTCCTGGAATGCGAGCGCGGGTTTCCCCGACAAGAGCGACCAGGGCCGGAGCCAGGACGTGGCGATACCGGCGGCAAGCACGAGCGTGAGCGCAGCCACGGCGGCAATCCAGCGCCTGCGTCGGCCCTGGCTGCGGGCATCGCCGGAGACCGGCGGCTTCTGCGCGGCGTCCATTTCGAGTCGGACGTCGCCGAGCGACTCATACCGGCGAGTACGATCCTTCTCGAGACAACGGCTGACGAGGTGTGCGAGGAGCGGCGGCGCCCCGGGCAGGCTCTGCTCGAGCGGCGGTGCCGTCTCGTGCAGAATCGCGTGCGCTGTTTCGAGCGAGGATGAGCGTTTGAACGGATGCGCACCCGTCAGCAATTCATGAAGCAGTACGCCGAACGCGAAGACGTCTGAACGGGCGTCGACCGGCTCGCCGCGGAGCTGCTCCGGTGACATGTACGCCAGCGTGCCCGTGGGCTCCCCCGGCAGGGTCGCCGTCGCCGCGCCAGCGGTGACGTCCTCTGCACCCGGTGGTGCAACCATGCGCTTCGCGACGCCGAAGTCCATCACCTTGACATGGCCATCGGCGGCCAGCATCACGTTCGCGGGTTTGACGTCGCGGTGGACGATGCCCCGGCTGTGTGCGAAATGCAGCGCTTCGGCGATCTCTCCTCCGATCCGGAGCGCTTCATCCATGGTCAGGTGGCCGGTCGCCAGCCGCGCCTTGAGCGTGACCCCCTCCACGAACTCCATCGCGAAGAAGGCCCGGCCGTCATGCTCGCCGACCTCATAGACCTTGCAGATGAACGGATGATCGAGCTGCGCCGCAGCCCGAGCCTCGCGGAGCAGCCGCCGACGGCCTTCACCATCGCCAGGGCTCGCGGAAGCACCCGGTTCGCTCGCGGCGACGGGCAGGAGAAACTTGAGTGCGACACGTCGATTGAGCGTGAGATCCTCGGCGACGTAGACCTCGCCCATCCCGCCCTGCCCGATGCGTGAATCAATGCGGTAGTGCGCAAACTCCTTGGCAATCATCGCGGCTGGAGGGCTGCCATCGTATGTTCCGGAACGACGTAACGCAAGGAGCCTTACGGCATGAACAACCGCACGAGCGTCGTAGACTGTCAGCCATGGCGACGACACAAGAGAGATCCCTGATTCTCCTGGTAGCGCTCACGGTCACGCTGGGGACCTTCACTGGTATGGCCAAGCGTACGGACTGTGCTGGGGCGGCGGGAAACTTGCTCGCGAAGGCCAACTGCGGGTTCGACACGAATGCGGCGGGCTGGAACGGACACCCTGACACGACGATCGCGCACCAGCCTGCGACCGGCGGCGATCCCGCGACGGCGGCGATGAAGGTGACGTCAGGCGCGCAAGGCAGCGTGAGCGCGTCGAGCGCCTGCGTGCCAGTCAAAGGAACGACGACGTATCAATTCAGCGCCCGGCTGCGCCGCTCGAGCGGCACGCTGTACTTCTGCGCCATGAATGTCTGGCAGTACTCCGACATGAAGTGCGCCGCCGGCCAGGAGCCGCTTGGCAGCGACGGGCGGCCGCCAGCCGAGACGTGGGCCACGGTGCAGGGCACGGCCGAGACGCGCGCGAACGCCAGGTCAGCGCTCATCCGCGCGGACTGCAGTGGTCAGGGCGTCATCAGCATTCTGTGGGACGATTTCGTGCTCAGGTTGAGATAGCCATTTTTTATGGCTATAATTATCAGGCATGAAAGTCAGTGTGGCGGAAGCCAAGAACACGCTTCCCAAGTTGATCAAGGCGGTCGAAGACGGCGAGTCCGTGACGATCTACCGGCACGGAACGCCGGTGGTCGATATCGTCCGGACGTCGAAGGCCCATCCCGAGAAGCCGAAGTTCGGGACATTGAAGGGCAAGGTGACGGCTCTCGACCCCGACTGGTGGAAGCCGATGACCGACGATGAAGTCGAAGCCTTCCTCGATGGCCGCTGACGCATGCGGCTCCTCCTCGATACGGTCACGTTCATCTGGGCGGCGAGCGCCCCGGAGCGCCTCTCCCGTGCCGCGATGTCCGCTCTTCGTAAGGGCACCGCAGTGCGCGAGATCAGCGTCGTTTCCCTGACCGAGATCGCGGTCAAACAGACCAGAGGGAAGCTCACCTTCAGCAACGCCGACGCGATGGCAGGCGTCGCTGATCTGCGAGTGCGGATCCTGCCATACGCGGCAGAACATGCCTTTCGCCTGTTCGATCTGCCCCCACATCATGCCGATCCCTTCGATCGCCAGATCGTTGCGCAGGCCCTTGTGGAAAACATCCCGGTCGTGACACCTGACGAAGCCTTCAACCTTTACGAAGGCCTCAAGGTCGTGTGGTGATCGAACGCATGAGGCGCAGACTCATTTGGCCGAGCCGAGCACGAACCCAACCGAGCGCTCGAGTGGATTGAAGAACCGGCCGAAGTCTGGCGAGGTGATGTTGCTCTGGACATCACGCTCGGCCGACGCGCCGAAGATGTTGTAGACCCTGAGTGCCGGCGCGGAACCGGTACTTCCGGAACTGCCAGGGACGGGACAGCGCAGAAGTCGAGCGTGCGCACTCTCGGCAGACGCCCGGACCGATTTCGCGGCCCGACGAAGTCCTGGAACTCGTTGACCGCCGACCACGGGAACCCCGAACGAACCTCGATCACCGGGGCGAAATCCCACTGACCCGGCAGGCCGATCGTGCCGCGAACGATCACTCGATGCGGCACGTCGGTGGGAATCAGGTTGTGTTCGTTCGGACGCATGATCGGGTTGCGAAGATTGCCGTAGAACTGATCGTAGTTGTTCAGATCGGCCGTGCCGTGCGACCGCACGTAGGAGACCGTCAGATCCCGCCGTTCGCTCGCGAGATAGCGGCCCGTGAGCTTCGAGCTCCCAGTATCGCGACGTGCCCGTGCTCGACAGGCGGACCTCGCCGCTCGACGGGTCGGGCTCGAGGATGTACTCGTGCGATCCCTGGCGTCGCAGGTAATTGGCCTTGAAGAGCACGCGCCGGCCGAACCGCTGGTTCCACTCGACGTTCCCGGCGACCGCCTCCGGCGTGCGCAGGTCGGGTGCCGGAACGTTCACGAACGTGACGGGTGGACCGAGCGGCTGCATCGTCCGGTCCAAACCGTGTCTCGACGCGTGATTCGAAGTCTGACGAAGGCGCCGACATTGAGCGGCGTTCGCTGCCGGAAGCGGCCCACGCCGCCACGGAGAATGCCGCGTCCTTCGGGCAACACGCCCACCGACACGCCGGCGCGGGGTGACCAGTTCACGCGCTCGATCACGTCCTCGCGATCCATGCGGATGCCAAGCTCCAGCGTGACCCGTGATCCGAGGCGCCAGCGATCCTGAGCGAACACCGCCAGCTCGGCGGCGGTGACGTCCTGCGTCGTCGGCGCACTGAGACGATGCGCTCGGCCAGTGAGCCATCGAGGCGGCGAATCTCGACTGGCCGGCTGACACTCGTGCCGTTGTAACCGGAGTCCTGGAAATCGAAGCCGAACTTGAAGAGGTGCTGTCCACGCCACTTGTCGAGCGTGACAGCGAGAGCGCTTCGATCCACTGCACGCTCCTGACCTCGCGTTCCTGATCGTTGAAGAAGCTGCCCTGCTGCGTCTCCGGCGTGTAGATCATCGGCTCCCGGCCGTCGGTGTTCACATTGATCTCGAACCACCGGCCGGCCACGGTGCTTTCGAGCACCATCGTCGGCGAGATCGCAAAGCGATCCTGCACGCCCGCCGACGATCCCGCTCTGGTTGAACTCCGGCGTGACCTCGGGCGGCCGGAACGTCTTCATCGTGAGGTGTTCGATCCTGCGCGGAAACAGCACGACGAGCGCGCCCAGTGTATGTCGCGGCGAGAACACGCTGTCGACGCGGGTGAACGAATCGAAGCTCGTGAGACTGAATCCGCGGTTCGCCGGGCAGGCTCTTCACCGGATCGTTCGCATAGCGGAACTGGACATCCTGCGCGAGAAACAGCCGATCGCGTCTGCAACGGTCCGCGGACCGAGAACCGTGGCTCGAACCCGCGGATGCCCCTGAAGGCCTTTGCGAAACCGCGGCGACCAGGTTGCCCGGCTTGATCTCCCAGTCGTTGGTGCCGCGCTTGGTGCGCAGCTGGACGACGGCTCGTCGAAAACCGGCCGTACTCCGCCGCGAAACGGATTGGCGAGCAGCTTCGACCGAGCTCGAGGCTCTGGCCGGGCAACTCGAGATCGAAGTCGCCAGACGAAGGATCGATGAGGCTTGCGCTGCTGATTTGCAGCGCGCCCTGCGTGGGCTGCCCGCCTTTCGCGCGAAGTCGTCCGTCAGGACCGCGGAGGATCCCGGGCAACAGCGGAAGCAGACTCTGGAAGTCGTCGCCTTGCAGTGGCGCGAGGTCGAGGACCGACCCCGCCAGCATGTCGCTGGCCGACACGGGCTGCACGCTCTGTGTCGGCGATGCCGGCGCCCGCACCTCCAGGCCGGGCGCGACGAACCTCAGATTGAGGTCCACCAGCACCTGCGCCGTCTCGCCGCCCCGCACCTCGAAGGCCGCCGACGTCGTGGAGACGAAGCCCGGGCGTGTCGCGTCCACGACGTAGCGGCCTGGCGGCACGTCGGGAAACGTCACCTGCCCGGCGTCGATCGCTGATGGTCCTCGCCAGCACCACTTTGCCGTCGAGCGAGCGCAATTGCCACGTCAACGCCGCCCATGCGCACCGTCCCCTCGAGGACGGTGATCGTCGCGATGACACGACCAGACGCGGTTGCGCGTCGAGGAGCTGAAGGGGGACTCTGGCCGGCCAGGCTCTGGCCGATCGCGGCAGTCGTGTGAGGGAAACACGCGAGCGCGACGGCCAGCCCCACAAGAGCCCGGCGATTGGGGGGCCGGCCTTTGAAGTGATGAACGCCTGCCATCGTGCCGACGCTCAACTGTGCCACACAGAGCGGTAGGGGGTCAGAGCTGTTTTCCACAGAAACGGCTCGATGAGTGCCAGAGCTGCCCTCGAACTCTGGCACCGGACCGGCCGTTTCTGTGGAAAACTGCTCTGACCCCCTACCGTGCGCGCTCGTACACGCTGCGGGTGGTTGGAGCTCCTTCGCTGCTCCGCTCGATCGTGAGCAGCCCATCGCCGTCGATCCAGATCACGCGCTTGGATTCGAGGGGTTTGCCGTTGACCAGGACGGTGCCGCGGGTGAGGATCACGAGCTTTTCCCCGTCCCAGGACGCTCGCGAGATGATCGCCTCGTCAGGCTGCCCGGCCTGACCGGGATTCACGTTCTTGCTTTCTGAGTTGTCGAGGTTGTAGACCGCGCGAACGGGCCGGCCGACCACCGCGGACGTGATGTCGAGCGTCAGCGTCTTCGCGTCCTGCTTCGCGGTGAACTTCTCGCCGAGGAGTCCGACCACGGACGTCACGCGCTGACCCTGGACGGTCTGCGTACTTCGGCTCCTGGCCAGGGCCCAGTCACCAGAGAAATCAGGCCGGGTTTGCGCGGGGATCGCCGTCGTGGCAAACGCGATCGCGAGGAGGGCTGCTCCGATGGTCATACGGATTTAGACACCCCGCGCCCCTTCCTTGTTCCGGAGCCGCTGGGGCGGGGCTGCCAAGCTTGTGCTAGCGTGTATACATCTTCACACGTATCACTGCACATGACGACAACCCTCTCGGTTCGAATCGACACCGACACGAAGAAGCGGCTGGAGGCGCTGGCCAAGCGTGCCCGGCGCTCGAAGTCGTTCCTTGCCGCCGAGGCGATCGCGGCATTCGTCGAAGCAGAGAGCTGGCAGCTCGACGAGATTCAGGCCGGCCTCAAAGAGCTCGACGATGGACGTGGCGTTGCTCATCAGGATGTCGCAAAGTGGCTTCGTTCGTGGGGCCGGAAGCGTGAGCGAAAGGCGCCTCGCGTGTGACCATCGTCTGGTCGCCGCGCGCAATGGCCCATCTTGCTGAGCTCCGCGCCTACATTGCACGCGACAATCCAAACGCAGCCAATCGAATCGGGACGGTGCTGCTTGCGGCTCTCGAGCGTCTCGCGGAGTTGCCCAATTGGGGTCGTCCTGGTCGGATCGCCGGTACTCGGGAATTGGTCGTCCCCGGAACACCATACGTGATTCCCTACAGGATGCGAGGCGACCGCCTCGAAGTCATCGCCGTGTTCCACGGGCGTCAGAAGTGGCCGAAACGTCTCTGAGAGCCCAGGGCCCTTGGTCTTGAGCCCTGGGCCTTGTCTGTGTTCGATCGATCCTCTGAACGTCGCTACCGAAGCCCGTGCAATATGCTTGCCTCGTCGTGCTGCTCTGGCAGCGCACGTCTCATCGAGGACCGTGCAATCGCCGCGTCCAGACTCCAGGCGCCGCCACCGGCGAACGCGAAGTACAGGAACACGAAGCAGAACAGCACGGCCGGCACGCCGTTGTTCAGCGTCGGAAACAGCGATTGTGGAAAGTGCACCTGAAAGTACGCGACGGCCATCTCGCCTGCGAGCAGGAACGCTGCCGGACGTGTCAGCAGCCCAAGGATCAACAGCCCGCCGCCAATGACTTCCAGCAGACCCGCGATGCCCATCTGGGACGTCGGATCGAACGCGGGCATCGGCGTCGGGCCTGGCGGATAGCCGAACACCTTCATCGTGCCGTACGACATGAACACAATACCGGCAACGATCCGGAGGATGCTCAGTATCCGGTCTGAATACGGCGATGGATGAAAGATTGACATGTCTTGGCTCCTTTCTCTCACCGGACGACCCAGGCTCCGTTCACGCACGCGACGCTCTGTGACGGCCCGACCGCCGGCGCCGAACCGGGACAAGAGCCGGCTGTAACCGAACCGGTTGCTGCGGCGTTCGCAGCATTGCCGCTCGACATCGTTGGCGACACGTTCGTCGTCGATGGCACTGGCGGCGCTTCGAAGGACGGCGGACGCATGGGATCCGTCGTGGTCGCAGTCCCGCCGTTCAGGGCTGGCGTTTCCGCACCGCGCAACGTCCATAAGCCGTTCCGACAGATCATGTCGTTGGCCGGCTGCACGGTGACACAGCCGTTGGCGCGATCGAATCGCGCGGCACCGGCTTCCGTGCCCGACGGCGCCTGCCAGAACCCGTTGACACAAATCGAGCTCGCGTCTGGTGCGGGCAACGTGCATGCGACCTGGGCGGTCGCGGTCTGACCGGCAGCAGTCGTGGTCTGGCCCGCCGGAGGGGCTGCGAACGCCGTTCCTCGGGGCGCGCGGCCGCCGCGCGCTTCGAGCGTTTCAGGACTCAGCGTGATGACGACGGGTTCTAGAGGTGTGGCGCGCGCGGCGAGGTAGCCCGTCAGCGCCGCAGCTGCGACGAAGAGCGCCTTGACGGACGGCCGCGCCAGCAGACTGCAGACGCGCCGCATGGCGGTGGGGCCGCGTCCAACAGGAGTCATGGTGCTTTCTGACCCTTATTTGCTGCAAGCCTTGGACCGCTTCGTGAGGCCCAGGCGGGTTCACTTCAGGCCAAAAGCGCGGCACACATTGGGGCAATTCGCCGACTTTTGAGGCACTCATTTGCACGTCAATTCAATGACGTGAGCTTCACGGTGCTATGGTGACCCGATGGATGAGCCGCCGCTTTTCACTATTGGTGTCGAGTGCTACGCGGGCCATCGCGGGGAGCAAACGCCACGCACGTTGATTCTTGGAGAGCGTCGCATCGAAGTCGCGGAGATCATCGACGCGTGGTTGGCGCCTGACTACAGGTGCTTCAAACTGAAGTGCACGGACGGCGACACGTATCTCGTGCGCCACGATGAGCGAGCCAACACCTGGGCAGCTGACGATGTTCCGCGCGGAACATGTTGGCGGATGATGTCGATCTCAGACTTCACCGTTCGACGTTTGTATAACCCCCGAGTCCGGCAAGGTCGAGGCGCGCGACCTACGCGGTCGCGTTCGGCAAGACAATAGGTTGCCTTCAGGTAGACTTCCGAGCCCATCCGTTCTGGAAGGTGCCGATAATCCTCGATCGAAGGGTGGGCGCAGTTTTTGCTCCCGCACCAGCACTCCCAGCCACTGAATGGAATAGAGGTACACATGCGACGCTTGACACTTCTCGCTTCGCTCGTGACGCTGCTTTTCTTCGCGGCGCCCCGCGATGCCGCCGCCGTCCCGTTCGTCTTTGTGGGTCCCGGGGCTCTGAACGTCGACTCGAACCCCGCGACGACGGTCAACCTGTTCGCGAACGTCGCCGGGCCGATTGCGGATCTCAACATCTTCGTGGAGATCGCGGGCGGCCACATGGAAGACTTCGACTTGTTCCTGACGGCGCCAGACGGCACGATGGTGCACTTCCGGAGCGATTTCACCAACCCGTTCTTTCACATCGACAGCCCGCTGTTCGCGACCTTCGATGACGAGGCCGTGCTTCCGCACTCGGCGCAACAATTTGGCGCCAACGGGACCTTCCAGCCATTCAATCCCCTGAGCGCGTTTGACGGCCACCAGCTCATGGGGATCTGGACGTTGTCGATCTCCGACACGTTCATTCCCAACGAGGGCAACATCCTCGTGACCTGGCGAATCAGCGGCGAAGTCGTGCCCGAGCCGGCGACGATGGTGCTCGTCGGATCCGGCATCGCGGCCGCCGCGTTGCGCCGCCGCCGCCGGGTTCGCTGACCATTCGACGTCCTTCCAACTGAAATATCGCGCGACGGGAACATTCGTCCCCGTCGCGCGTTCGCCCTACACGGCCGGTCCGGCCACTCTCCACTGCCGAAGCGTGTCGCGCGTGCACTTCATCGGACACTCCCTCGCTCGACGCCGTGATCTCGCCCGACTGGCCGCCGCTCAACGCGAGCTTCGGCCGCGACGAAATCTTCGAGCGAGCGATCCATCCTCTCGTCACATCGCCGACACGGCCGTGTCGCCGCGATGGACCACCTTCAACTCGGGGACACTTCCACCCTCGCTCGACTCCGTGATCTCGACCGACTTGCCGACCCGGCTCAACGGCGAGTGGTTCAGGTCGGCACTCACATAGGCCGCGCGCTGCTTCATGGCGCGGTCATCCCGCCGATTGCGCTTTAACAGGCGGGGGCATGTTGCTCTCGACCCGTTAGCAGCGGCCACGACGTTGGTGGAGCCGGCTACTCCCAATTGGGTATCCGCCTTCCCGGCGCTCGATCCGCGGTCAGATACGGAGAGCTCTATGAACAAGCGTCATCTGTTTCTTATCGGTCTGCTGTGCGTGAGTGTCTCGCTGTCACTCGCCGTCGGCGCGTGGGCAGCTTCTGTCGATCAGCAGGCGAATCCGACACCAGCCGAGGCGGCTCAGATCGCCGCAGGCGGTCTCAGAGTGAAAGTCGCAGGTGCAGTCGAGGCAACCGCCGCGGCGACCGCGGCTGAGGATGCGGCAAAGGCGGCGGTGAAGGCCGAGAAGGACGCGGCCACTGCCGAGGCGGCTGCCAAGGACCCCGCGTCTACCCTCGAGTCGCTGAAGGCGAAATCCAACGAGGCCTCTGAGGCGGCGAAAGCGGCAGTCGGGAAATCAGCGGCGGCCGCAAAGGCGGCGGCGGCCGCGGCCGCGAAAGTGGTGGGCGACCTCGCGAAGCTTCGAGCGGTGCGGGCCTCAGAGGCCGCGCAGAAAGGGTCGGCCGACACGGAAACGGCGGCCACCGCGGCTGCCAAGGCTCATGCCAAGGTGCAGGCCGCAACCACCGCCGATGCGGCGCGCAACGACATCGCCGCGGTGGTGGCCGAGACACACAAGGCGGCGACGGCCACGACGGCTGCCGCAGAGCAGACGACCGTCGCGGCAACACAGCTGGCAGCGCCCGATTTGCCCGTAACTGGCGAGTCCGACGAAGACGTGTTCGCCGCGCTTCGCGTGAACCTCTCAGGGGGAGCCGTGTTCTTCAACGGCGATCACGAGATCATCAGGACGACGGGCACCGACGGCGTCGTCACCGGCACGATCAAGTCATCGCAGTTCAGCCAGGCGACGATGTACCTGGCGGTGGAAGCGCAGCCGAGACTGCTTGCGTACAGTCCGGGATGCCCGGGCCCGGTTAGCGAGGCGGCGAGAAAGTTGGGAGCGAGCCAGAAATTGACTGGGCGCGATCTAGAGAGGGCAGTCGACCTGGCCTGCGCGACGGCGAGTCGGCGGATCATCGACGATCGCGGCTACAACCGCCTCTACATCGAACCATTCATCAACGTGAGACTGACGGCGATACCGGTGGCGACCGGCAAGGGCGATCTGATTCAGGCGCCCGACGCGACCTTCGTCAAAACGGAGAAGGCTGTTCAAACGCAGTTCGGCGGCTTGTTCAGCTGGAACTTCGGCGGCTTCAAGGTTCGAGAATCACACTTCCATTGGGCCATCGCGCCTGTCTTCCGCGCGACGTTCCAGAGTGTGACCGATTCGAATCGTGCGACGCGGGTATGGAACCTCGACGACGACCTCTATCACGCGATCACCGCCGGTGGGCGCCTGTTGTTGTATCAGAAGAACCGGCTCGTCGGCGACAACGTCCGCGAAGGCTGGTCGCCCGTGGCCTACGTGGATTTCTCGTGGGGCCAGTTCCAGAACTTCGAGACCGCGGAAGCGAAGGACGACGATGAAGCCGCGAAGAAGTGTCTCGAGGCGCCGGCCGTGTGTCTTGCCGGCAAACTTCCGCCTGAGGAGGCGTTCAAGGTGGATTCGTCCAAGAAACGTCTGTCAATCGAAGCGCGCCTGATGCTTCAATTCGTGTATCTCGGCCTGGACATCAACAACGGCGACGGCGGAGACGACCTGCGGTTCATCGCCGGCTTGACGGTGAAACTGGACCGGTTCATGCGCCGTCAGTAGAGGCTCCTTGAAGTACAGTCCGCGTAGACGGAGGCCAGCGACCGTTAGGAGGTGAGGCCATGGGTGTCCAGCAGAACACACAAGTGATCAGCGCCAAAGCGCCTCGAGAACGCCATGCGACCGGGAGCTCGGTAGCCGCCGCACTTCTTGTCGTCTTCGTAGTTCCCGGCTCCCGTCAGGATTGCGGGATGGCGGCCGCGTTCATGCAGCCGGACGGGAACGCGCCCAAGAAAGCCACCGCGGTCTGGGCCGACGCAAGTGGGACCGCGCTCTTCTTCGTCGAATCGCTCAACGTCAACACTGACGGCACCCGCCGCTCCTATAGCGTCGAAGACTTCTGGGGCGAAAAGACCGCGCTGAACAACCTCTGCAATGCGATGAGTGACAAGTGCGACGGACTCGACACCACCGGAATGACGAACCGAAGGCTCGTCACGCAGAAGGCCCAGGCAGAGGGCTGGCCACCGGAGTTGCTGAAGCAAACGAGAATCAGTCCCAGCATCGTCCCAATGAAGGCCGGGAAGCCCTGCCCGACGGTGGACGGGTTCCTGGTTTCCGCAACCGCCCTTCGCAAACCGGCCGCGTCGGACGTCTGCGACATCGCGAATTATGTCGATGCGCTCACGGTGCCGGCGCTCGTCATACCTGGTAACCCAAAGAACGGAGTGTCCGACTTTGCGAAGCGAGGTGCGAACGTTGGCGATCTTGTCATCGCGATGGTTCCGGGCGGTACGAATCCAGTCTTTGCCGTCGTCGGAGACATCGGCCCTGCCAGCGAACTGGGCGAAGGGTCGGTCGCACTCAACGGGAAGCTGCTCGGCAAGACCGCGGAACCGGTGAACTACAACGAGGTAAGGGGCAGAAAGCCTTTCTCAGGACGCGGTTGGGTTGTGCCGACGGCGCTGGTGCTCGTCTTCCCTGCCACCCGCGACGCGAAGAATCCATTCATGACCACGGCGCGAATCGACGAGGCTGCAAAGAAGCGATTCGGGGACTGGGGAGGTATCGCCCGCCTTAATACCTGTGCGGCAGAGTACGCGCGGAAGTAACTCCCTCGGCCGCTACCGCAACTTCGCCATCCACAACTCGCGCGGGCTCTCGTGGCAGAGCACGAAGACCACCTCGTCGCGTGGCGAGACGTCCATGGACATCAGAAAACGGTGCTCGAATGGACCAACCGGTCCATACGTCTTCGCCTCGCCCCCCGCAACACTGATGGACGTGAGCTCGCCGAACACTCGCGCGCTCGTCGGCCGCAGAAAGAAGAGTCTGGTACCGTCCGCAGACCATGCCAACCCGGTCAGACCGTTGTCGTTCTTCGGGGTGAGGGCCCGGCAGCGGCCGCTCGAGATCTCGCACAAGACGACCTCCCCATCGCGGGATTCTCCGGCGATCCACCGACCGTCTCGCGAGAACCGGTGGGCGTACAACGCAAAGGGCAGCGTGGTCTCCTGCCCGGAATCGAGATCGCGCGCTCTCGACTCCTGCAGGGCTCCCTGGTCAACCGCAGAATAGACGGCGAAGCGCCCGCGAGGGTCGACCTCGGCCGCAAACTGGCGCCTGAGAGACCAGGGGGCAAGTTCTCGCGACGCGCCACCTGAGACAGAAATGCTGCGGAAGGTCTGCTTCGGACGCACCTGGTAGAAATAGAGCGTCTCGCCGTCGCCCCCCCACCTCGGCATGATGTTGAGCTCGCCGGCGCCGTCCGTGACGGACATCAGGTTCGAGCCGTCCGCATTCATGACGAGCAGATGCGTGTCGCCTCGCGAGTTCCTGCCCATGAGCGCAATGCGGCGGCCGTCTGGGGAATACGCTGGGTACACCAGCGGCGTGCGTTTTTCGAGCAGCGTTTTCCGCGCGCCACTTTTCACGTCGTGAACGACCACTGTCCAGGTGCGCTTCACGTTTGCGAAAAGCAGCGTGTGGCCATCCGGCGAGACGACCGGATCGAGATCCTCACCGGGCCCGGTCGTCAGCGCCTCGGGAACGCCTCCGGCGCCGGGCACGCGCCACAGATTCAGACTGCCGCCACGCGCGGAGGGAAACACAAGGAACTGACCATCCGGAGTCCACGTTGGAGCGCCGCCCTCCTCGAGGTCGGTCGTGAGCCGGCGTGGCGCGCCGCCCGCCGCAGGCATGACCCAGTAATCGCCGTACCGCCCGTGCTCGCCAAGGAAGACGGCGATTGACTTGCCGTCCGGCGAAAACGTCGGCCAGGCGTCGCCGAACCAGGGAATGAACTTCCGTTCGAGTCCCGCCAGTGGGACGACGTCGCTTCCATCAGCGTTCGCGATCAGGATTTGTTCATGGCGCTCGAAGACCAGGCGTTTCCCGTCGGGCGACAGCTCCGCGTTCCAGCCGTGCTCCACGATCCGGCGAGGTTCTCCGCCGAGCGGCGCCACGGACCAGATGCCGCCACCCCGCTGGGAATAAATGATGCGGTCTCCGGACGCCGACCATCGAGGGCGTACCGCGGGGAAATCGCCAAACGAGATCTGGATCGGGACTCCGCTCCCCAGCGTCTTCACCCAGACCTGCGGTGTGCCCGCCGCATCGCTGATGAAGGCGACCATGCGCCCATCCGGCGACAGGCTGGGCCACGGTGCGATCCCGCGAACGTCGAGATCAACTCGAGGCCCGCGACCGGGGTCCGGCCCGGGGACCCGTCCGGGCGGGATCGGCTCGCGACAACGTAGGCAATCGTCCCGATCACGAGGACAGCCGCCGCAAGAGTGATTGCGATCGTGAACCGAGATTTGGGGGCTGAGGCCGTCTGGTCGTCCGGTGCCCGGAGGTCGGGATCCGGGCTTCGCGCGCTGATCCAGGCGTCGAGCTCGCGCTTGTACGCGAACACCGAGCCGAGGTCTTTGTGCAGATGGCGGTGAACGGGCAGGCCCTCGTCCTTCTCCCAGCGATGAAGCGTCCGAACGCTGCGATTGAGGTAGGCCGCGATCTCCTTCCAGGAATCCAGCCGGTCCTCCCGACGCGACGGTTCGGGGTCCGCCATTGAGCCAGAACGCGTTGGATCCATAACAGGCTCGAGGAAGAGCAATTGTAGGACCCGAATCTTGTCGCGGACAAGGACGGGACGTGCTGTGACATTGTCGGTCATCGCCCGGATGGCCGTCCTTGTCGCTTGCGGGCCCTGCACCGCGCTTCTAGTCTCACTGCCAGGGAGCGCGCAACATGAACTTCAAGCATCGTGCCGCCGTTGTCGTTGGATGTGCGTCTCTGCTCGTCGTGGCCGGCTGGCATCACCGGGCAGTCGGGCAGGAAGCGGGCATCGACTCCGTCGGGCAGGACGTCCCGCTGGATTGCGATCCCACCCTCTCGGAGAAGTGCGCGAAGAAGCGCCTTCAGGAGGGCCGGAAACTCTTCGACGTGGAGACGTTCGGGGGCAACGGCCGCACCTGCCGCACGTGCCACAGCAAGCAGACCGGCACGTTCACGCCCGAGGAGGCCGCGGCGCGCCTGGCCGCCGACCCGGACGACCCGCTCTTTGTTCACGATGGTCTCGACGACGGCGTCGAGGGAACGAGCCGGATCACCGAACACGCGACGGTCCGGATCGAGATCCCGCTGCCTCCGGGCGTGGTCCTCCTGGACGATCCGGGCCGCCGGAGCGTCATCCTCAATCGAGGAACCCCGACGACGATGAACACGCCTGCGCTCGATCCGCTGCTGATGTACGACACCCGCGAGCCGGATTTGCTGCAGCAGGCGTTCAACGCGATCGCGGGTCATGCGCAGAACACCCGGCAACCGACGGCGCTCGAGCTGGATACTCATCAAGGAGTTCCAGCAGACGGACGAGCGCTTCTTCTCCTCGGCGGCGCTGAGAGCGTTCGCGAACGGCGGTCCCCCGCCGCAGCTCCCGGCGGGGACGACGGACTCGGAACGGCGGGGGCGTGCGATGTTCGACAACGTGCCGTTCGATCGCGTCTCGACTCGAGGGATTTGCAACGCGTGTCACTCCGGACCGATGCTGAACCGGGCCGCGGCCGGCAATCCGTTCGGGCTACCTCCCGGTGGTCTTCGCGCCGGCATCGGCGTGTCGGACCGGAATCTCATCGGCAACCCGCTCTACACGTTCGTCGTCACGAATCACGATGGCAGCGTTGTCGTCGTCAGCGACACGCCCGACCCTGGCGCCATGCTGAACAATCCACCCCCGGCCGTGCCGCCCGGCGTGCCGACGCCGCCGAGGTCGTTCTTCGCGAACTTCTTCAAAATCCTGCCGCTCTGGGGCGTCAGGGACACGGCGCCGTACTTCCACGACAACTCCGCGAAGACGCTCGAGGACGTCGCGGAGCATTACGCGTTCTTCTTCTTGACCAGTCCAAGCACGACGGGGTTCGTGTTTACGGCACAGGATCAGGCGGACATGGTGGCGTTTTTGAAGTTGTTGAGGTGAGGTTGAATTCGAGCGGCGGTGGCCACGAGCGAATCATGCGCGAGGAGAATTCCTGGACTCTCGGGGTTCAAGGAGTGCGTTCCTAAAGACATTCATCCGGTGGGGCGTTGCGCTCCCGTATCGATCCGCGGTCTGATTGTCGGATGATCGGCGATCCGCACCGTCCCCTGCGCGACGACGTGCGCAGGCTCGGGGATTTGCTTGGCGAGGTGCTGCGCACGTTCGAGGGCGCCGCGGTGCTGGATCGCGTGGAAGACGTCCGGGCGCTCGCGAAGCAGGCGCATAGCGGCGACCCGTCAGCGTTCGGCGAACTCGCGGCACGGCTCGCGGACCTCCCCCTGGACGCCGCCGTGCCGGTGGCCCGCGCGTTTGCGACGTTCCTCACGCTCGCCAACATCGCCGAACAGCATCACCGCATCCGTCGCCGGCGCGACTACGCGCGCGACGGGAGCCGGCCCCAGCCGGGATCGTGCGCGGAGGCGTTCGCGCGCTGGCGCGCGACTGGGATGCCGGACGATGTCCTGGCCGAGTCAGTGCGATCGCTCCGCATCGAGCTGGTCCTGACCGCGCATCCTACCGAGGTCGTGCGCCGGACGCTCCTGCAGTCGCACCATCGCATCGCCGACGCGCTCGCGGTGCTCGACCGTGCTGATCTCACGCCAGAGGAATCCGCTGAGACGGTTGCCGCGCTCCGGCGCGAGGTCGCGACGCTGTGGCAGACCGAGGAGCAGGCCGATCGGCCGGTCACGCCCCTGGACGAGGTGCGCGGCGGCCTGGCGGTCTTCGAACAGACGCTGTGGGACGCGCTGCCGCGGTACACCCGGCAGGTGGACAACGCGCTCGGCGCCCCGCTCCCTCTCGATGCCGCGCCGCTCCGCTTCGGCTCGTGGATCGGCGGCGATCGGGACGGCAATCCCAACGTCACGCCCGAAGTGACCAGGCGCGCGACGTGGATGGCGCGCTGGGTCGCGGCGGATCTGTACGCCCGTGAAATCGACGCGCTCCGGGCGGAGCTGTCGATTGCGCCGGCGAGCGACGAGCTGCGTCACGTGGCCGGCCAGACGACGGAGCCGTATCGCGCGGTGCTGCGCGGCGTCGCCTCGCGGCTTCAGGCGACGCTCAGCTATGCGGCCGCCCGCATCGAACACGAACTGCCTCACATCGACCCCGTCGAGCGTCCGTATCTCGACGTCGAAGACTTTCTCGCGCCGTTGCGGCTTTGTCATGGTTCTCTCATTGCGACCGGCAACGGCGCCATCGCCGGCGGGCGTCTCACCGACCTCTTCCGGCGGATTGCCGCGTTCGGTCTCACGCTCGCGCCGCTGGATCTGCGGCAGGACTCCGCGCGCCATACCGACGCGGTCGACTGGATCGCGCGCATCTGTGAGCTCGGCGCCTATCGCGACTCGAGCGAAGCGGACCGTCTCTCCCTGCTCTCGCGCGAGCTGACGAAGCGCGAGAGGACGCTCGAGGAGATGCTGGCGTCTGCCGACTCGCCGGACGAAGCGGTGCGCGATGTGATCGACACGTTCCGGACAGCGGCGGCCCTGCCGAAAGACTCGCTGGGCGCGTACGTCATCACGATGGCGAGCCGCGCGTCCGATGTGCTGGCCGTCGAGCTGCTGCAGCAACTGGCGGGCAATCTTCATCCACAGCGCGTCGTCCCGCTCTTCGAGACCGCGGCCGATCTCGCGCGCGCGGGTGAGGTGCTCGACGCGCTCTTCTCGGTGCCCTGGTATCGCCAGCGAATCGGGGGCCACCAGGAAGTCATGATCGGGTATTCGGATTCGGCGAAGGACGCCGGCAGGTTTGCCGCGGCCTGGTCGCTCTACACGGCGCAGGAGCGGATCGTCGCGACGTGTGCGCGGCACGGCGTGGCGCTGACGTTGTTCCATGGCCGCGGCGGCAGTGTCGGCCGCGGCGGCGGTCCCACGCACCTCGCGATCCGTTCGCAGCCGCCCGGCTCGGTCAACGGCCGCCTGCGCGTCACGGAGCAGGGCGAGATGATCCAGACGAAGTTCGGCCTGCCCGACATCGCGGTCCGGACGCTGGAGGTGTACACGACCGCGACGCTCGACGCGATGCTGGCCCCGCCGCCGCAACCGCCAGAGGAATGGCGGGCGGCGATGGATCGCCTGTCTGATCGGGCGCGCGAGTCCTACCGGGCCATCGTCTACGACACGCCGGAGTTTCTTCCCTACTTTCGCGCCGCCACGCCGGCCCCGGAGCTTGGGCGCGTGCGGATCGGCAGCCGGCCCGCCCGCCGCGACAGCGGGACCGGGATCGAAGGCCTACGTGCGATTCCGTGGCAGTTCGCATGGACGCAGACGCGGCTGCTGCTGGCCTCGTGGCTGGGGGTCGAGGACGCGCTCGGCAGCGCCACCGGCGCGGGCGAGCTCGGCCAGCTTCGTGCGATGTACGAGCAGTGGCCGTTCTTCCAGTCGACGCTCGATCTCATCGAGATGGTGCTCGCCAAGGCGGACGCGCGGATCGCCGGGGAGTACGACCGCCGCCTCGTTCGGGCGACGCTCCAGCCGCTCGGCGCGGATCTCGGCGCACGCCTCGAGCGCGCGACGTCGGCCGTCCTCGCCGTGACCGGCCACCGCAAGCCAGTGGAAACGACGCCCGGTACTACGCCGATCAATCGACGTCCGCAATCCGTACGTCGATCCGATCAACCTCGTGCAGGTCGAGCTGCTCGCGCGCCTCCGCCAGGCGCCGGACACGCCGGAGCTGATGCGCGCATTCGTCGTCACGGTCAACGGGATTGCGGCGGGGATGAGAAATACGGGGTAGAGGAGTTGTGACTTCCCGAAGCGCTCAGCATCGTCATCGATGCGCTGTGCTTTGTCGATGAATAGGACCATCATCCGTTACTCAAAAATATGGACTCGAGATTCATATGGGCGATTGCGACTCCTTGCCTGAGACTCTTGGGTTACAAGAGGAGGGCAACCCTACGGCATGTGAGCTCGGTGCCAGCAAACGGTTGCGGTCTGTTGACTCAGTGCGGCGGCGCGAGTAGATTCTGCCGCGTCCGGCCCTTTTTGGGAGTTCGTCGTGAAAGCACTGTATAAGAACCGCCTATGCCACGTTGTGGAGGTGAGTTCCGACATTACGCTGGCTGAGCAGGGAAGGCAGTTCGTCGTCTCGCTCGGCGATGAAGCGCTCGTAATCGATCCAACTGACAGCGAGGTTGCGGCTGCCGACAATCTCCGCGAGTTGTACGGGCTGGACGCTGAAGCCGTCGACCGGCTTCGCAGCATGCTCCGCGGCGAGTTGTCCAGCTAGGACGCTCGCTGAACTTGGCGGTGTGGGCTAATGTAGCTACGACGTCAGTTCTTTGGGCGCCGCAAGCCTTCAGGAACTCCCAAACGCTGTCATAGAAAATGACGTTTCGAGTCGCATCCTGGCCGGAGCGATCTCCTGTAAAAAATGACGTCCTTCCGAAGCGCGGCCAATCGCCGAGCTGCTTCTTTACGACGCCACCGAAGTCGAGAACTGCCACCTCTTCCGCGCTCATCGCTGAGAACCAGTCACTGACAACCCTGCGCGTCGCTTGGGCCCCGCGGCCCGCCTTCGCGGTTACTTACCGGCACCGCATTGTCAGCCTGGCGTCCTCAACGGAATGACACCTTGCCGTCGGCCGGCCGTGTTCGCCTCGAGTATGCTCCTCAAAATGAAACCCCGCGGCCTCTACGAGCTGCTCTTCACCAAAGCGCTCTCCGACATATTGGCGCAGCTCCCTTCCAATCTCGAGATCGTTCGCGAACCGCTACGGTCGGCGGACGCCGCAGATCGAATCGGCTTCCACGTGGGAGGTGCCGTACAGAAAGCTCTCGCAGATCTTGAAGACTCTGAGCGCGTCGAGCTGGGCGTCGCGCTAGTAAATCGCATTATCCGGGAAATTGGCTCGAACACCGCCGAGGTCGAAGCTTTATCCGGCTCAGTCCTTCGTGCAATTGTTGGCCGGCGGCCGGACGGCTCACCCGAGACTATCCGCCCTCCGCTCACTCCTCTGTTTGACACGACTCTCCTGACGAATGCCCCCGGTGAGCCGCGAGTAGGAAGCGAAGTGTTGGCAGAAGTGCCCTCGGCGGACCGAATCGACGTGGTCATGGCGTTTATCCGAAAGAGTGGCATAGCACCACTGGTCGAGGCGCTCCACATGCATTGCTCGGCGGGTCGAGTGCTGAGAGTTCTGACGACTACCTATACGAACTCAACGGAGGGCGGGGCGCTCGACGTGCTGCGGAATCTCGGCGCCCAGATCAGAGTCTCTTACGACGTTACTGGAACACGCTTGCACGCGAAGTCGTGGCTGTTTCATCGCAACTCCGGATTCTCAACCGCCTACATCGGATCCTCAAACCTGACGCATTCGGCGCAGGTGACAGGCCTGGAATGGAACGTTCGCGTTTCCAGGGCGAGGAACCCGAGGGTGGTTGACAAAGTCGAAGCAGTATTCGAGAGCTACTGGAACAGCGGTGATTTCATCGACTACGACTCGGAGGTTTTTGCACAAGAGACAGCCCGTGGAAATGACGGGAATGTGACGCTCGTATTGAGCCCGATTGAGCTTCGGCCGGAGCCGTTCCAGGAACGGCTGCTCGAAGAGATTGCTGTTTCGCGTGAGCGAGGTCACCACCGTAATCTCCTCGCCGCCGCAACAGGCACCGGCAAGACGGTCATGGCCGCGGTCGATTATGCCCGGCTAAGAGATTGGTTGACTCGCGCGAGACTCCTTTTCGTTGCCCACCGCATGGAAATCCTCGACCAAAGTCTGCGCACTTTTCGTCACGCACTGCGCCAGCCAAGTTTCGGCGAACTTTGGGTAGACGGCCATCGTCCCTCTGATTTCGAACACGTCTTCGCATCTATTCAGAGCCTCAGCGCCAGCGGCCTTCGCGCTCTCGACCCTCATCATTACGACGTCGTAATCATTGACGAGTTTCACCATGCGGCGGCAGCCTCGTACGTGGCGCTTCTTGAACATTTGAAGCCGATTGAGCTGCTCGGTTTGACAGCGACTCCGGAACGCAGCGATGGCCTGCCGGTGCTCCAGTGGTTCGACAACCGAATCGCGGCGGAGCTGAGACTCTGGGATGCGATCGACCAGCAGAGGCTGTCACCGTTTTCTTATTTCGGCATACACGATGGGCTCGATCTGCGCGACATTCCCTGGCGTCGCGGCCGAGGGTATGACACCGAGGCGCTGACGAACGTGCTTACGGGAACAGACGCCTCGGCGCGCCAAGTGGTGAAGGAACTGAGTCAGCGTGTAGACGATCTCGGGAGCATGCGAGCGCTCGGATTCTGTGTGAGTGTCGAACACGCGAGGTTCATGGCCAAGTCTTTCAACGACGCCGGCATTCCTTCCACTGCAGTTTGGGCAGACACAGCATCGACGGAGCGTCAGCGCGCTCTCGAGGACTTGACGGCGAGACGCATCAAGGTCCTTTTCTCCGTCGACTTATTCAATGAAGGCGTCGACGTTCCTGTCGTCGACACGTTGTTGCTTTTGCGCCCCACCGACAGTCCGACGCTGTTCCTCCAGCAGCTAGGACGAGGGCTGCGCAAGAGTTTCGGCAAGCGACACTGCACGGTCCTCGACTTTGTGGGCCATCATCGAAAGGAGTTCCGTTTCGATCGTCGATACCGGGCACTAGTAGGAGGCAGTCGAAAGGGTCTCGAACGACAGATCGAGCACGGCTTCCCGTTCCTGCCTGCCGGTTGCCATATGGAGCTCGACCGAGTCGCGAAGGAGATCGTCCTTGAGAACATCCGCCAGGCCATACCTTCGCACTGGCCACGAAAAGTGGAAGAACTTCGGGCAATGGCGGCAGATCACCGGAACGTAACGCTCTCAACTTACCTCCAAGAGGCCGACTTGGATCTCGAGGATGTCTACCAGGGCAAGAAGTCCTGGTCGGATCTGCGAGTCGACGCGGGCATGCGTGTGGAGTCCGCGGGACCTCACGAGGTAACGCTGCGCCGTGCTTGCGGACGAATGTTGCATATTGACGACGGTCTTCGGATCGAAAAGTACCGCCAGTTTCTGAACTCGCCCAGGCCTCCAGATGTTGGATCGCTACTCGAGCGCGATCGCAGGCTTCTCCGGATGCTCATTGCGTCTATTGCTGACACCATCCTAACGGCGTCCATGACTTTGGAAGAAGGTTGTGAGTTGGTGTGGTCGCACCCGCAAGTGATTGCGGAACTGATGGACTTGCTCGATGCGCTCGAGCTGCGGATCAATCACCTACAGCATGATCTTCGTTCGCATGCCGATGCACCATTGCGAGTCCACGCTCGATACACGCGAATCGAGCTCCTCGCGGCATTCGGGATCGGCGAGAAAGCTCGGGTTAGCCCCTGGCAAACCGGCGTCTATTGGTCTAAACAGGCTAACGCAGACCTCTTGGCGTTCACGCTTGACAAGACCAGCGGACAGTTCTCGCCGACGACTCGTTACGAGGACTATGCAATCAGTCCTGAATTGGTGCACTGGCAAAGTCAGTCGGTTACCAGGGAGGACAGTGAGACAGGGCTCCGCTATCGCAACCACGTGCGGCTGGGAAGTACCATTCTTCTGTTCGCTCGGCTCCGCACCGACGATCGAGCGTTTTGGTTCCTCGGTCCAGCCACCTATGTGAAGCACGAGTTTGAAACCCCGATGTCGGTAACGTGGCGACTGGAACATCGACTGCCTGGCGATTTGTTCGAGCAGTTTGCCGCGGCCGTGGCCTGAGGTCGTTACAACTTAGAACTGGCCCCGAGCTCCACGGGACCAGAAGCACTGTTGTCCACTCAACCACCCCCAACCCGCCGCGCCCTAACCACCCCGTAGACCCCGATCCCAATCCAGATGATGTTCACGACCGCCGACGGGATCGCGCCGTTCCAGCTGCTGTTCGCGACGAGTCCCAGCGCGCCCACGATGTTGAGCGTCTGATAGAGCGTTGAACTGGCTTCTGCTTTCCCGGTCGATACCAGCGCATAAGCCAGCAGCACGAATGCTGCGCCAACCCAGCCAACAACTTCCATGAAGTAGGTCATAGAGCGTTTTCCAGAAGCGTGTAGTGTGCTGCAGGCCGAATTTGCGGCAGCGCGTCCGACGGCGCGTTCACCCGGAGGGCGCGCGAGCGTGCCGCTTGAGGCCAGCAGCGCACTATACGCTTCTGGAAAACGTTTGGGCTCAGCTCCTCGCCGCGGGTGTCCTTCGTGATCCCTACCCCTCGAGCTTCGGCACCTCGAGCGGAAACCCGGGAAAGACCTGACCGAACTCCGGGCTCGAGTCCACGAACGACATACTCTGCCGGTACATGAGTTCACGCGACGGTGGCGGGTAGATCGCATTCACCTCGTCGGTGGACATCGTCGGCGACGCGACGCGCGCACGGGGATGGTAGTTCGCGTCTTCGGTGCGCGCGACCGACTCGACGGCCTGCATCATGCCGTGGTCCTCGTGCATGAGGATGTGGCAGTGGTTCACCCACTTCCCGACGTAGTCCGCGAATCGGGACCGGAACACGACACGCCCACCGCGCGGGATCGAGACGGTGTCCATCCAGCAGGGCGCGTCGAGGATGTTGTGGAGCCGGCCCTGCTCGTCGGGCACGTCGATGCGCGTGACCCAGCACGGGTTGACGTGAATGTGGAACGGGTGATCCGCGCCTTTCGTGGTGATCTGAAACTCCGGGTCCTTCGCGAAGCGGGCCTGCCCCTCCGCGCGTCCCAACGGAAACGCGCGATAGTGCAGCGCGTACTGGCCGGGCTGCTTGAACCTCTCCTTGTCGGTGTGACTCCAGAGTGAAATCGAGCAGTTGTACAGGACCCACTCTTCGGCCGTGTCCACGAGCGCCCTGGGATGATGCGGGTCGTGATGCCCGAACTTCTCCGGGGCGGGCGGATTCGGAGAGACCGCGAGGTCGAAGTTCCCGTTCACCGACATCGTGCGCGAGAAAGGCGCGAGGAGCACGCGCGTGCCGTCGATCTCGTCCCACAACCGGCCCTTGAGCTCCGGATGCTGGCTGGCAAACGACTCGGGCACCTCGATGAGCGGGAAATCCGTCGGCCCGTAGCCCGAGTAGCTGACGACGCGTGTCCGGAAACTGCCAGCGGTGACTCCGCGACGCGCCGCTTCGGCGGCGGGCACGCGCAGATCGCCGTCCTCGATCGGGAGGAGAAACGGCGGCACCGGCGGCAACGTGTCGCGCAGGCTCATGACATCGAAGTCGCCGCCCGGCACGGGATCGCCCGCCACCTTGACGTAACCGACCACCACGTCGAACGGCGACGGGTTGGCGTTGCTGAAGCCAGTGCGTCCTCGGCCGATGCCGATCTGGAGGCGCTGCTGAAAGTTGTCGGTCGGCAGCGGGAATTCCTGCGCGAAGACGGTGTACACCTTGCCGGCGCCATCGCGCGGGGCCTTGAACAACACATCCGTGCGGTTGGCATTCGTGAGGAAGACCTGGTTCGGACGAACGAAGAGGTCGCGCAGGCTGGTTCCGTCGCGATAGCAGTCCTCGACGTTCTTCAGCATCGCGCGCGTGGGATCTTCGCCCGGCGCCGGCTGACGGTCGAGCGGGTTGCGCGTCCCGGCATTCTGCTTCGAGAGGTCGCGAATCGTGTGCCGCGCCTTGCCGTTCTCGATCTCGACGAGCGTGATGCCGTCGAACGAGAGCTGGAACAACTGCCGCGTCGCGTCCGCCACGTCCTGCCGCGTGGCCGCCTGGAGGCGCCGCGGTGCGCCTTCCTTCTCGCCCGGCAGGACGCGCCAGAGCTGACGATCCGCGAACACGAAGTGCCCCTCGAGGACCATGAACGACTTGAACCCGCGCCCGTCGACGCTCGCGTTGAGCACGCGCCAGCGCTCGACGGCGCCGGGTCGCATGAACATCGTGGTCGGTGAGAAGTTGCCGTTGATCGCGGCGGGAGGCGCGAGCCGCGCCTGCCCCCGGCGCGGCCCGGCGTCCGTGTCGACCGACGAGACCTCGACGCGCTGGATCATCATCAACCGCTCGCGATAGTCGTACGGCCCTGTCTTCACACAGGGATCCGGCCGCTCGGTGCCGGTCATCGCGCGATTGATCGCCTCGTCGACATCGCCCTCGATGATGAGAAAGCCGGCAAGCCCGCTGGCCACTTGATCGTGGGTCGACCCGTGCGAGTGTGGGTGATACCAGTGCGTGCCGGGCGGATGCGGCTGGGGCGGCGTCCCAGGCCGCCGCCGCGATCGCTGCACGTTGCCGAGCGGATGCTCGTACTGCGCCTCCGCGATTCGTTCGTGGGCCTGGAGAGTGCGGCACGACCGATCTGCGTCGGCCCGCCGCGCCTCGCCATCGGCACGCGGCAGCACGCGCATATACGTGTTGTCGCCAACCGTGCCGTTCGCGTTGAACCCGGGCTCGACATGCAGGCCATGCGTGTGCAGGTTCGTCGTGTGCGCTCCGTGCGGCACGTTGACGTGGCCGGACAGACAGGTCGTGTCGATGAGCTCGATCGGGCTGCCCTCGAAGAACTCGTGAAAGTGACCGAAGACGATCGCGCCAGTCGGCGCATCCGTACAGGCCTTTCCGGCCGACTTCAGCATGCGGCAGAACGTCGCCTCGAGGACGTCGGGACGCTGCTCGAACGGATCCGGAGCGGGCCCTTTCGGGACGCGGCTCAGACTCGGACCCAGATGGTTTCTGAGCGTCACCCGCAGCCGCTCGTTCCCGCGCAGACGAATCGTCGGACCGGGGCTCGATCCGTTGAAGCTGAAGAGCGGCGTGAACCGGTTGCCGGGCGAGGTCGCCCGCGGCGGGTGCGCATTCCCCACGATGTGCAGCGCCAGGCTCTGCCCCGGCCAGTCGCTGGGGCGCCAGATCCACGGCTCCGTCCAATCCTCCGACGACTGCGCCGCGACATCGGCCACCATCTCCGGCGCTGGCGGTTTCGGCGGCTGCGGTCCCTGTCCGGAGCCAGGCGTCTGAGCTGCCGGCTCGGCCATCGGCAGTCCCACCACACCAAAGGCGGCGACGCTCGCGGCGCCCAATTGCAGGAGCTCACGTCTCTTCAGGAGTTGCGGTCGTTGGTCGCGCGGTCTGTCCATCTGTGGGCCCTGGCCTCTTCCCGCAGACGGACTTCGAGCAGTCGCGTGGGGGCGCTAGACTGTAGCAGAAAACGCGGGCGAGGGTCATTGGATGCGCCGCGCCCTTTACGGCTAACCTATTGTGGCGATGCTGCTGCTCCCGCACTCTTCGCCGTCTTCTCGTTCACTCCGCCCGCGGTCGCAGCGCCACTCACCGTCCGTCTCGTCGACGCACGGACCGGCGCGCCGATTGCGGGGGCCGATGTCACGGTCGTCGGCCAGCGCGGTTCGGTGCGCACTGATGGCGCAGGACGATTCGAGTGGCCCGCGACGCCTTCGCTGCCGATCGACCTCGTTGTCGTCCTGCCGGACGGCCGCATTGTCCAGCGGATTCGGCTGACGACGATCGACGCGGCCAGCGAGCTCACGATCGCCGTCGCGCCGTTCGTGACGGAACAGATCGCCGTCACCGGCGCGGCGCCGACGATCGATGCCGCCCCGGCCGCGGCGATGACCCTGATCGCCGGCGCGGATCTCGAACGACGACACCCGCAGACGCTGGCACAAGCCCTCGACACCATCCCCGGCGTCGCCGCGATCTCGGAAGGCCAGGCCGCGTCGCCTGCCATTCGCGGGCTCGCGCGTGGCCGAACGCTGATCGTGGTGGACGGCAGCCGTGCCTCGACCGAACGGCGGGCGGGCCCGAACGCCTCCTTTCTCGATCCAGCCGCGGTGCGGATGATCGAGGTCGCGCGCGGGCCGGGATCCGTGGCGTACGGGTCGGACGCACTGGGCGGCGTTATCGCCGCGAGCACGCGCGGACCGGACTATCGCGCCCCGCTCCACGTGCGCTTCGCTGCCTCGGCGGCTGGCGGCGTGCCTGAGCAACGGGGAGATCTCGAGCTCTCGACGGGCTACGGGTCAGGAGGCGTGCTCATCGGCATACGCGTGCGGGAATTCGACGACTACGACGCGCCGGTTGGAGAGATCCCGAACTCACGCTGGCGCGATCACGGTGTGCGGGCGCGCTGGGAACACGCCGCCGGCGCGACTCGCTGGTCGGCCGGCTGGCAGACGGATTTCGGCCGCGACCTCGGACGGCCGCGAAGCGACAGCGACGTCGTGCGGGCGACCAGCCCGCTCGAGGACTCGCATCGGCTGACGGTCTCTTACGAGCGCGGATCGGCCGGCGTCTTTGAAACCATTCGGGTCGATGCGCTCGCCGGAACGTCGCGGCAACGCCTCGATCAGGATCGGCTGCCGACGCCCACTCGCCCGCGCAGCGTCGAGCGCGCGGACCTGTCATCGCGCGAGATGCAGCTCCGGCTCTCCGCCGAGCCGCGTGTCGGGCCGCTGAAATTCAACGTCGGCGCGGACATGCACGGACGGTACGGGTTCGAGGCGCTGGACACGACGATTTCTTACAACCTCGCCGGCAACGTCACGTCCACCGCGGTGAGCGCGTCGGTCGCTTCCGCAAACCGTACGGCACTCGGCCTGTTCGCGGAAACAGGCGCGCAGGTGACGAAGCAGATACGCCTCACCGGCGGTCTTCGCGTCGATGGCGTGCGCAATCGCAACGCGGGCGGGTTCTTCGGCGATCGCACGGTCTCGAGCTCGGCGCTGGCGGGCCTGATGGCCGTGACCATCGTCCCTGCAGACGGCCTCACGCTGACGGCGCAGCTCTCGCGAGGGTTTCGCGATCCGATCCTCTCCGACCGGTTCTATCGCGGCCCGGTCGGCCGGGGCTTCATCGAAGGAAATCCGGACCTGAAGCCGGAAACGAGCCTGCAGTTCGATGTCCTCACGCAGTACGTCGTGGGGCCAGTCCGAATCGCCGGGTCTCTCTACCGCTATCGCGTCAACGATCTCATCGAGCGCTACGCCTCCACGCCCACGTTGTTCCTGTATCGGAATCGCGGCCTCGCTGATCTTCGGGGCCTGGAACTGGAGACCCAGCTCACCCTCCCACGAGGATTCGCGATCGAAGGAACCGCTGAGGTCTCGCGTGGCGGTGACGCGGTCGACGGCACGCCTCTGGATGACATCGCGCCGGCGGCGGTGTCGCTGACGATCCGGAACGCGCTTGGCACGCGCGTGTCTACGTACCTGCGAGTGAAGGCGATCGCCGCGCACGACGCGTCGGGACCAAGTGAAGTGCCGACGTCGGCGTTCACTCTCGTCGAAGCCGGAGTGCGTTGGCAGCTGACGCCGCACCTGGATCTGCTTGGCGTCGCGCGCAATCTCCTGAACGCGGCGTATCAATCGAGCGCCGGACCGAGATGGGTCTGGGCGCCCGGCCGGCACGGCGCCGTGACGATCGTGGCTAAGTTTTAGTAGGGCGGCTCGGGCTGAGAGCCGCCGACGCCGCTGTTGTCCTACCGTGCTGCCTTGAGGAAGGCCAGCAGGTCCGCCAGTTCCTGTCTCGTGAGCAACTCGCCGTACCCGGCCGGCATCAGCGAGATCGTGCCGGGCTGCACGTCCGCCACATCTCTCCGCGCAACACGCGTGTCGACGGACGTAAGGCTGGAAAGCACGATTTCATCGGCGGTTTCGCTCCGCAGCAGCCCGCCGTGCGTCTGGCCGGATCTCATGCGGACGACGACCGGCTCGTAGCCGCGCGCGAAGCTCGCGCTTGGGAAACACGATGGCCTCGACGAGATCGCGCTCGCTGCGGACCTGCCCGATCCGGGTCAGGTCCGGACCGATCGTCCCGCCAAGGTACCCAATCGCATGGCAGGTCAGGCACGCAGCCTTTGCACTATTGAAGACCGTCTGCCCTCGGGCGACGTCGCCCCCCTGAACCGTGAGCATGAGTGCCTCGAGGCGCTGGGCCTCGCGGGCCAGATCCACGTGGACCGACGCCAGCAGGGCCTCGCCAGCCGAGCGCACCGAGTCCGGATAGTGTGCGAGGCGTGGGCGGAGGATCTCGGGCCGCACGGTCGAGCGCGCCGGCGACCGATCGAGCGCCGCGACGAGCGCCATCCCCAGCGCCTCGTCTTTTCCGTGGTCGAACGCCGGAAGCAGGCGAGGAAGTTCCAGCGGCCCGGCGGTTGCGACGAGTTGCGTGAGCGCGAGCAACTGACTTCGGTCGAGCCTGGTCTGCTCGACCACGGCTGCTGCGGCCGTTCGAAGATGCGCTTGCGTGCCGGGTTCGAGGCTGGTGCGCAGCAGGTCGAACAGGTCCGAGTCGATCGGGGCACCGCCTGTGGCCATGAGCGCCGCGAGGCCGTTCAGCCGGATTTCCTGTGTCCGCGTCCTGTCGCGCACGAGTCGATCGAGGGCCGCCCGCAGTTCGAGGGAGGCGCTTTTCGCCGGCACCGACCGGATGACGGCGACAGCCTGCCCGGTGACGTCATCGCTGCTGTCAGAAAGTGCGCGCGACACCGGCGCGACCCAGACGGCAGGCATTTCCTTCAGGCGTACCGCCGCCGGCGCGGATGACGAGGATGCGGCCGCCATCGCCCGAAGCGCGATGAGCCGCCTGTCGATCGTCACGCTCCCGTCCGCTGTCTCCGCGAGCAGCATCTGGATGGCGGGAGTGCCGGCAAACTGCACGAGTTTTTGCTGCAGATCGTCGCCTTCGACGCGAGTCGGCCCGGGAGCCGTGAGGCGCTTCTGAAAGTAACCGGCGAGTGCGGTGCCCCACTCCGGGTGGCGCGCTGCGATCCACCAGGCGGTGTCTTTCAGCACCAGATCCGGTGAGTCGAGCAGTGGGATCACGCCTTCGGGTCTGACGGCTCCGCTGTCGATCTGGTCGAGGGCGATGAGCGCCGCGCGTCGTGTGCGGGGCGCTGCCGCCTGGAGGCCGGCCTCGATCGATGCCCGATCGCCGATTTCGATCATGGCGTAGATGAGCGAGTGCTCGAGCACGCGATCGACGCGCGCGCCGGCCGCGGCGAGCAAACCCGGGATCGCCTGAACGCGGCCGACGCGGCCGAGCGCCTCGGCGGCGGCGCGCTGCTCCGCGGGCCGGCCGGCGCCGAGCGCCTTCACGAGCTGCGGGAGCGCGCGGTCGTCACGCCAGAGCCCCGTCGAGTGAAGCGCGGCGTGGCGCACTGTCTCCTCGCGATCGTCCAGCGCGACCCGGACCGCCTCGCGCGCCGGCACGCCCTCGACGCGCGTCAGCGCCCACACGGCATTGCGCCGTGCTTCCACCGATCGCGACCCGCGCAGGACGCCGGCGAGCGCCGGCACGGCGGCCTCTCCGGCCTTCCCGAGCTGGTACAGCACCCGGCTCTGCACGGCCGGTCTCGCATCGTCCAGCAGCCGCACCAGATCGGCGGGCGTCATCGTGGTCCACGCGAGGCTTCGCCCGCGCGCGTCGGCGGGTGCTGCGGCGCCCTTCCGGCGGATCCGGTAGATCGCGCCGAACACCTGCGGCTTCGCCAGCTGCGACGTCGGACAACAGAGCTTGTACCAGGGGCCGGTGTCGATGACGAGCAGGCTCCCATCGGCGTCCTCGATCACGTCGGTGGGATGAAAGTCCCGGCTCTCCGACACGAGGAAATCGGTATCGCGTGTCGTGAACGTCGCGCCGTCTGGTTCCAGCACATGGCGCGTCACCTTGCGCAGGTTGAACATCGCCGCGAAGAAACTGTCGCGATACTCCGCGCCAAACACGCGCGACGCGTAGCGCGTGAGACCGGCGGGCACGGCCGGACCCAGCTCGCTCATCACGGGCATCAGATCGCCCGTGCGCCGATGGCCGTCGATGACCGCGTGAGGTTTGCCGTACACGCCGCCGTAGATCGCGTGCACGAGCGCGTCGCGCCGCCCGGCCTGCGGATGGTTGAGGAACGTGGCGCTGAGGATGCGTTCTCCCGTGGCCGTGAACGCGACATCGACCGGGTTGTCCATCCCGCCCGTCATCACGACGTCGATTGCCGGACCTGCTGGCCGCCGCCGGAAAATGTGCGCCGCGCGCGTCACCAGCGCCGGCTGGCCGATGCGTTCGTACGTCTGCTGGGCGAACGCGCCCTTGGTCCAGTAGATCCAGCCGTCCAGACCCAGATACGGACCGTGCAGATCGTTGGCACAGCTCGTCAGGGTCTCTCCCCGGAACCATTCCTCGCGCAGGTCGGCCACGCCGTCACCGTCGGTGTCCGTCAGTTTCCAGATGCTCGGCGGCGCCGCGACGTAGAGCGATCCGTCGAGCCACATCGTGCCTTCCGGCAGCATCATCTTGTCGGCGAAGACCACGCTGCGGTCGAAGCGCCCGTCGCCGTTCGTATCCTCGAGACGCACGATCCGATGTGGCCGATCGGCGAGCTGCCGCTCTACCCTGTCGTTCGATCCCGAGGAATCTGCGACATAGAGCCGGCCGTCGTCGTCGAAGTCGGCGACGATCGGACGGTCGACGAGGGGAGGACCCGCCACGCGCTCGACGTCGAACCCGGCTGGCACGGTGAAACCCGCGCCGGCATCGGACTGCTGCGCCTGCGGCGGCGTGCGGGGACCGGCGAAGCCGGCGAAGATGGCGGCGGCGACCACCCAGCCGGCGCGCGTCGTGTACGTAATCGTCCGGGTCATGACCTTGCCTTGATTCGGCGATCCCCTGCAGTCGCTCTCGCCACGGCGCCGCCTCCGCCGGACGCCTGGCGGCCGTGTAGAACGCGATCAGCCGTTCGATCGACTTGCGAAGCCGCGATCGCGGACTGCCCGTGATATCACGCAGCCCCTGGTACCCGCTCACGAGGAGCGGCTCGGCCTGGCTGTACTTCTGCTGACCCGCGAGGGCCGCGCCGAGCAGGCTCGCCACGTCCGGCGGCAGCCAGGCGGTGGTCGGATGCTGCTTCGCGAGCACGTCGCGTGCCTCTTCGAGCGCCACCGCAGCCTCGACGAACTGCCGACGTTCGAGGAGCGATTCGCCGAGTGCCGCGAGCGGCCCGGCGATCAGGCGCGGGTTGGTTTGTTTTCGATAGCTGGCGATCGCCTCGCGCGCCGCGGTCTCGGCGCCGGCGTAGTCGCCCGTGCCGTTCAACGCGCGGGCGAGGTTGGTGAGCGACGTCCTCGTGGCGTCGTTGTCCACGCCGGGGGTCTTGCGCTGTACCGTCAGTGCGTCGCGCAGGAGCGGCCCGGCCATCGCGTACTCGCCCGCCCGCACGAGCACCCAGCCGAGCGTGGACTGGTAGCGGGCGGTCTCCGAGTGCTGCTCGCCGAAGCCCTTCCGCGCAATGGCGATCGCGTCGCGATAGAGCGGCTCGGCGCCGGCGAAGTCGCCGTGTCCGGCGAGCGCATCGGCGACGACACTCAACGTGTTGGCCATGGCGGGATGCTCGGGGCCGAGAATCCTGCGACGGGCCGCGAGCGCCTCGCGCCCGTACTTTTCCGATCCGGCGTGGTCGCCGAGATCTTCGAGCACGCGCGCCACGTTCACGAGCTGGATGACGACATCGGGATGATCGTCGCCAAGCTTCTGACGCCGCAGTTCGAGCGCCTCGCGAAGCATGGGAGCGGCGCTGGCATAGTCTCCCTTGGCGCGGAGCACCATGCCCAGGTTGTTGAGCGTCGAGGCCACATCCGGATCGTGGGCCCCAGGACTTCGCGCCGAATCGCGAGCGCTTCGCGCAGCAGCGGCTCGGCCGCGTCCGTGTTGCCGGCGCGGAACTGCTGGGCGCCGAGCGCGTTCAGCGACCACGCGACGTCGGGATGCTTCTCCCCGAGGTGCTGCACGCCGGATCGCGAGCGCCTCGCGCGCCAGCCGTTCGCTCTCACGATGGTTGTGCAACTGGTACTCGACCCGCGCGAGGTCGGCCATCGTCTGCGCGACGAGCAACCGGTCGGCCCCGGTTTTGAGCTGCGTTTCGAGCGCGGTCTTCAGCTGCCGTCCGGCGGCGTCGTAGAGCCCGAGGCCTTCGTACGTCGTGCCGATCGCCGTCCGCACGGCCGCCTCGACGTCCGGCTCGCCGGACAGGGTGCCGCCATCCACCTTCTTCGCCGCCTCATCGAGCGCCGCGCGTACCGTGACCTCGCGTCCCTGCGCGTTCTCGGGGTTGGCGGCGGCGAGCATCCCCTGCATGAACCTGGTGACCGCCAGTGCCTTGGCGGCCTCCCGCCGAGCCTCCGACGCCCGCAGATCGGCCGTCGCCTCCGCACGGCGCGCGCGGATCGCCTGCCACGAGCTGACGACGATGCCGGCGACGAGCACGGCGAAGACGGCCGCCACGCCGCCCACGACCGCCTTGTGACGTTTGGCGAACTTCTGAATCTGATAGAGGGTCGTCGGCGGCACGCGCGACGATCGGCTCGTCGCGCAGGAACCGCCGGATGTCCTCGGCCATTTCCGCCGCCGAGCCGTAGCGGCGCGCCTTGTCCTTTTCGAGCGCCTTCGCGACGATCGTCTCGAGGTCGCCCGGAAGACGGCGGGTGACGCTGCTCAGCCGCGCCGGTTCTTCTTCGCGGATGATCCGCGCCATCTCCGCAAGCGGCTTGCGGTGCAGATCGTACGGCGAGCGATCCGGCGAGCAGCTCGTACGCGATGACGCCAAGCGCGTAGACGTCGGATCGCGTGTCGATCTGATCGGTCTCGCCGGAGATCTGCTCCGGGCTCATGTACGCCACGGTGCCGACCATCTCGCCGAGTCCCGTGTGCATGGTCGAGCGGAGGTCCGCGTCGACCGCGCGGGCCAGGCCGAAGTCGAGGACCTTCGGTTGTCCTGACGCATCGACGACGATGTTGGCCGGCTTCAGATCGCGATGGATGACGCCTTTCTGATGCGCGTGGTGGACCGCGTCGCAGATCTGCGTGAAGAGCGTCAGGCGTTCCTCGAGCGGCAGCCCGCGGTTTGCGACGTGATCGTTCAGCGAGCGGCCGCGCACCAGCTCCATCGCGAAGTACGGCTGGTCGCCGTGGCCCGTGTCGGCCACGCCCGCGTGGTAGATCTGCGCGATGCCGGGGTGCTGCAGCCGGCCGAGGAACTCGGCCTCATGCTCGAAGCGGCGCAGCCGCGAGGGCGCCGCGAACCCGGGCCGGATGACTTTCAGCGCGACGCGGCGATGCGGCCGATCCTGCTCCGCCTCGTAGACCACGCCCATTGCGCCTTCCCCGATGATGCCGAGAATGCGGTAGGAACCGACGCGCTCCGGAAAGTAGCGCGTGGAGCGGTCGGCCAGGTGCGTGCTTCGCTCGGCGTCGGCACGCGTGCCGGCCGGGTCGTCCCGCTCGCTGGGGTTGGACACGATCCCTCCGGCGCAGAGGATAGCGTATCTGCCCCGGCTGGGGCCGGACCCAGTTCTTTCCTCTGGGTCGTCATGTACCGGCCCACGGCGGAAGATGCGCGCCCCAGCCCGCCGTCGCGTACGCGAAAACCACCAGCAACACGTTGTGAACGACGTGGGCCACAATCGCCGGCGCGGTGGAGCTCGAGCGCTCACGGATCCAACCAAGCGCGACGCCAGTCGCGAACGCGAGTGGAAAGATCGGCGGGTAGACATGAATCGCCGCAAAGGCGACCGACGTGAGCGCGATCGTCAACGAAGCGGATAGACGCTGGCGCAACCACGCGAAAAGGACGCCGCGAAACAGCAGTTCTTCACCGAGCGGCGCGAGAAAGCACGCGCGCAGCAAAATAATCGCCGCGAGGCCAGGCCCTGCATGCTCGAGCCGGCCATCGTCCGAGCCGACGGCACGGAGGATCGCCACCGCTTCCGACCATGAGCCGATAAACGGTGTCAGGAAGGTGTGCGCGAGCGCTGCCGCCGCGTAAGCGAATCCGAGCGCGCCGAAGGCGAGAACGAACGTGCGGCCAGGAGCCATGTGAAGGGCAACGCCGGTACGAGCGTTCGGCCGGAGAACGAGCGCGACGGCGGCCAGCAAGGCGGCGTACACTTCCGCGACCACGAGTGAGGTGACGGTGTTCGTATCGCGTCCCCAACTCGGCGCGACGGCCCTTGCGGCGAAGGCAATCGCCGCGCCGCCGAGGGCGGACAGCAGGAGCCACACACCGATCACTGCCAGCAATTGGCGGCCGGAGATTGAGCGCACGCCCGATGACGTAGTGAGCTTCCTCACGTCCTCTCGTCTCAATATTATTGAGACGTCTAAATAGTTAAGTTAGTTCAAGTATATTGGCCTACCCGAAAGAGGATCACGCCCGCTTTTGGCGTCGGGGCCGGCCGGGTGCGCTCTGCCGAGTGCGCGTCAGCTTGGCCATCGCCTCGTGAAGGGCCTCGAGATCATCGAAGCCGAGCTCGAGCAGATCGGGCGGGGGTGCGTGATACTCGTCCATGAGCTCAGCCTTCGTCGTCCGGCCCTTCGCGGTCAACACGACGTGCCGAACGCGCCGGTCGCCGGGCACCGCCCGGCGCTCCGCCAGACGGAGACGTTCCAGCCGGTCCACGATCCACGTCGCGTTCGAGGCGTCACATTCCCAGTCGTCTGCGAGTGACCTCATCGTTCGCCCGACGCGCGGATCGAGGGCTGCAAGGGCGCGAGCATCGTTGGGCGTCAGCCCGCGGCGGCCGAGGCTTCTGGTCCGTTGCGGGCTCGTGCGCATGAGAAAGTCGAACATCAAGACCCACACATCTCGCGCCAGAGCCGCCTTGGGCGAATTGGACATGGTCCGAGCATACGTCGTCACGTCATTTCCGGACGACCCACGTCCGGGCGATGAGGGCACCGGGCGAGTTCCGTTGCCTCCTCCACCCCGGCGCAGAGATAGCCTATCTACCGAGGCGACGAACGGCGGCCGATGGACGAGATCCTCAACACCGGTTTCTTCGTATTCCATGGGGCGTGGATCGCCTTCAATTGCCTCGGGTGGATCTGGAAGCGCACCCGGCCGTGGCAGCTCGCGACGATTGCCCTAACGGCCCTCTCCTGGTTCGGCCTGGGCATCTGGTACGGGTGGGGATACTGCCCCTGCACGGACTGGCACTGGGCGATCCGTGCGCGGCTCGGCTACGTCGACCCGCCGTCTTACATTCAGCTGCTGATTCAGCAACTGATCGGAGTGGAATTGACCACGAGCTGGGCCAACGGTCTGGCCGTCATCGTCCTCCTTGTCTCCGCCGGCCTCGGGATCGGACTGACGCTGCGGGATCGCAGGATTCGCGCGTCTTCATCAGTACCGCTCGAAGAACTTCCGCTCGTCCTCCCGATCGCCGATGAGGACGAGCTCCGTGCCGGGCTCGAGCGGTGCGGCGATGTCGGGCGGCAGCGCCGTGCCGCCTGGCCGCCGCACCGCGAGCACGTTGCAGCCAGTGTCGTCTCGCAGGCGGCAATCGGCGATCGGCTTGCCGACGAGTGACGGCGGCACGCGCACGGTAAAGACCTCGAGGCCTTCGGCGAGGAGCAGGAAGTTGCCGCGCCGCACGATGTCGAAGATCGCGGTGGCTTCCATCGGCACGTAGGAGAGCACGAAGTCGGCGCCGGCGCGATGAAGCGTCGAGACATTCTGTTCGAGTGTCGCCCGGCTCAGGATCTGCACATCCGGCCGTCTCCGCCGGCAGTAGAGCGTAAGGTAGACATTCACATCGTCATCATGGGTCGTGATGGCGACACTCGTGGCGCGATCGAGACCGGCGGCCGTGAGCACCTCCGGATCGGTGGCGTCGCCGATGACGTAGCGAGACCAGTCCTGGACCCGGTCGCTGAGCTTCTCGACGACCTTGTGGTCGATCCCGGTGGCGATGAGATTGCGCGACGTGGCGCGGCCGACGCGGCCGCCGCCGATGACGATTGCCGAGGCTGGCGGGAGATCCGCTGTGCGGATTTCTCGATTGTAGCCGTCGAGGTCGGCTTGCGTCCCGGATAGGAGGAGGGTCATGTCCTCGCCGATGCGCGTGTCGGCCGTGCCCGGTGAATAGCGGCCACGCTCCCACACCCCGACGACGTTGAGGTTCAAGCGCTCGCGCAGCCGGGAATCGCGCACGGTTTGCCCGACCAGTGACGTGCCGGTCACTGAGGCTTCGGCGATCAGAAGCCCGTCGAGTTGACCGATGACCAGCAAGCGTCCCTCGCGCGCGGCGATGCGGCGTGCGATCGCTCGTCCGAGCATCTCGCCAAGCTGGATCACCTCCTGACAGCCGGCGCGCTTCAGCAGATCGACCGAGGCTTCCCAGGCGGCCGTCGCGACGATCGGCACGACGTCCGACGACTCGCGCACAGTCAGCACCACATTGGCGTTGGTCACATCCGAGAGCGTCGTCGCGACGAGCGCGGCGTCGCCAACGTGCGCACGCCGGTACGTCTCCGGGTCGTCGAGACGCCCGACCATCACCCGCACGCCCTGGTCGTGGAGCGCCAGCGCGCGCACGGCGTCCGGGACGATGACGACGTACGGCAAATGGAACTGTTCGAGGCGCTGGATGAGCGCCCCTTCCACCGGGCCGTACCCGGTCAGGATGACGTGACCTGCTGTTCCGGCCGGCAGCGCACGCGGCGTTCGCGCGGAGTTGCGGGCTTCGAGCCACGGCGCATACACGAACTGGATCAATGTGAACGGTAACAGGACGAACAGCAGGACGACGCCGGTAGCAAGTACCGCCATAGAAAACGCGCGCCCCAGATCCGATGTGAAGGTGATGTCGCCGTAACCGAGCGTCATCATCGTCTGCAGCGTCCAGTAGATGCCGGTCAGCCAACTGTGCGACTGACCCTCGCGGGCCATGAACGCGTGGAAGAGGACGCTGTCCGTCGCCACGATGCCGGTGACGATGACGAGCAGGCCGGTCAGCGCTCGGCGACGCCCGGCGGGCCGCACGCGTGGCGACGTCTCGGTGCGACTGGGCTCGGGCGACGTCATGACGGCGGATATCGTATCGTCGGTCACCGGGGCGGCCGATCTAGAATCGGCCGTGGCCCCTGCCTTTCGCTCTCTGGCGGCACTCGCGGTTGCCGGGGCATGCGTATCGATCTGGCGCGCAGGCCCCTCAGTTTCAGCGCAAGGCCCCTCGACCGGGCTCGGGGCAGGCGCCGCCGGACGACCGGACGTGATTATCGTGCTGACCGATCAGCAGCGCGCCGATGCGTTCGGCGCGGCGGGCGCTGCTGATCTGCGCACGCCGGTGATGGACCGGCTCGCCCGCGAAGGCGTGCTGTTCACGCGGGCGTTTACCGCCACACCACAGTGCTCGCCGTCGCGGGCCGCGTTGCTCACGAGTCGATATCCCCACCGCACCGGCGTGATGGGGAACACGGCGGGTGGAGAGGGGCGAGCGACGGGCGGCCGCCCGCCAGAGGGCATGTCGGGGCCGCTCGATCGCGTCGCTGCCGACGCTCGGGCGCGTCTTCGCCGCGGCCGGTTACGAGACGGCGTACTTCGGCAAGTGGCACCTCGGCGCCACGCCGGGCGAGTACGGATTCCAGGTCCACAACTCGACCATCGGCGATCGGACGCTCGCCACGGAAGTCGTCACGTTCCTGCAGAAGCGCCCGGCCGGCGCAACGCGCAAGCCCCTGCTTCTGGTCGTCTCCTGGCTGAATCCGCACGACATCTACGACGTCCTCGAGGCCCCGCCGCCCGATGCGCGAGCGCTGGCCGCGGCGCGACTTCCGTCGAATCTGGTCGACGATCTGCGGCAGAAGCCCTTCCCGCAGCGCCACTACCTTGAAGCCGATCAGGGACAGCCCTTCGTCGGCGCGGACCGCGGACGTCTGGCGACGCTATCGGGCGTTCTACAACGGGCTGGTGGAAACCGTGGACCGCGAGATCGGCACCGTGCTCAACGCGCTCGAGCGCACGCGAGGTCCCGCCGATCACGGTGTTCAGCACGGACCACGGCGACCTTGGGGGCGCGCATGGCCTGCCGTACAAGGGGCCGGCGATGTACGAGGAACTGGTGCGCGTCCCGCTGGTCGATCTCGTGGCCAGGGAGAATCCGCGCGGCGCGTTCCGATGCGCTCGTCAGCCTGATCGATCTGCTCCCGACGCTGTGCGATCTCGCTGGCGTGCCGCCGCCCGCCGGGCATCGACGGCGTCTCGCTTCGTCCGATCCTCGAGCAGCGTGCCGCGCGGGTGCGCGAGATGGTGTTCGCCGAGTACTACGGCAAACAGTCCTGGCGCGTCCCGATCCGCATGGTGCGCACTGAGCGCTGGAAGTACGTGCGATACGTCAACTACGGCGAGGAGCTGTACGACCTGTCCGCGGATCCTGGCGAGCTGCGCAACCTGGCGCGCCGATCCGAACGCGGCCCGGGAGCGAATGCGTCTCAGCCGCGAGCTGGACGACTGGATGCGTCGGACTGCCGATCCCTTCCCAGGCCTCACGGCGACGGATCGGTCAGGCGCAGTCGACCGGCCGTACGACGAGATAGGTCGACGCCCCTCACCGCGCGCGCTCGCCACTCGTCCAGCTTCTGGCGCGCGGCGGCCCGTTGACTCGCGTAGGCCGGCTCCAGGGCCAGATTCCTGAGCTCCTCTGCGTCCTCCTTCAGATTGAAGAGCTGCTCGTACTCGAATTCAGGCCAGTACACATACTTCCAATCGCGCCGGATGACGCCTTGCGAGGAGGGAATGCGATCCCGCGACGTGATCGTCGGGTGCTCGTAGAAGAACTCGTCCCGCCAGGCGGGCGGCTGGTCCAGAAGATACAGCGGGCCGAGATCCTGGCCCTGCATCACGCCCGGGACCGGCAGGCCGGCCGCGGCAATCAGCGTCGGCGCCACGTCGATGTTGAGGGCAAGCTCGATCGCGCGTGCTGCCGCGCGCCCGCGACGAGCGCGCGCGGATCGCGGACGATGAGCGGCACGCGGAGCGCCTGCTCGTAGGGATACCACTTGTCGGCCAGCCCGCGGTCGCCGTGAAAGTACCCGTTGTCGCCGATGAACGCGATGAGCGTGTGCTCGTAGACGCCCTTGCGCCTTCAGTTCATCGACGACGCGTCCCACCGCCGCATCGACCTCGGTGATGAGCCGGTAGTACCGAATCATGTACTCCTGGTAGCGCTCGGGCGTGTCGAATCGCCACTCGAAAGCGGACGCGGCCTTCATTGGCGTCCGTCGACAGGAACGGCGGCAGCGCGCGCAGGTGTTTCGGATCCGCGAGCAAGGAAGGCGGGACCTTCACACCCTCATACAGCGACGCGCTCCACGCCTGCGGCAGATACTGTTCCGGCGCGCTGTCTTCGGCGTGGGGCGCGAAGTAGCCGACGCTCAGCAGGAAGGGCTTGTCCCGCGGCCGGGTCCGCAGGAACTCGACCGAATCGCGCGCGTTCTGCTCGGTGACGTGCACGCGTGCGCCGTCAGCGCCGGTCGATCCAGTGGCGCCCGTGGTAGGCGCGGAGGAAATCGAAGTCCGCCGGCCGCGGCGGGCCGACATCGTACTTCCCGACGTAGCCGGTCCAGTACCCGCCGGCGCGCAGCACGCCCGCATACGTGCGCGCGAACGCGTCGGGCGTGAGCGGCTTGCCGAACCGGTCGATGCCATGCCGCGACATGTACTGGCCGGTCAGGAGCGAGGCCCGGCTCGTCATGCAGATCGACGTCGTGACGCGCGCCTGCGTGAAGCGGATGCCCTCCGCGGCGAGGGCGTCGAGCCGCGGCGTGCGCACGATCCGGTTGCCGGCAGCGCCAATCGAATCCCATCGCGTGTCGTCGATGACGAGCACGACGACGTTCATGGGCTGGGCAGACAACTGCGGCGCTGGGGTGACGGTGGCGGCCGAGAGTGCGCCGGCAGCCGCCAGGAGCAGGGCGACGAGTGTCGTCGGGGCCGCTCTCAGGGCACATGGCACGTGAATAATCATTTCCCGAAATCGACGCGCGAGTTCTGAAGCGGCATGCCGGTCCTGCCGGCGATCGCGTACGGCAGCCCCTCGGATCCCAACGGCGAGATGCCGTTGCTGACGTGAAAGTGCAGGTGCGGTTCGGTGCTGTTGCCGGAGTTGCCGACGAGCCCGAGGACCTGCCCGGCCTTGACGCGGTCGCCGGCCTTCACGCGCAGGCTGCCCGGCTGCAGATGCGCGTAGAACGCGAACCGGCCGCCGCCGAGATCGAGCACGACGTAATTGCCGCCCACCGTCTCGAGCGTGATCGGCACCGCGCGTGACGTGAGTCCCGGCACGTTCTCCGGAATGCCGTCCTTGATCGCCGCGACGACCGCGTCGGCGACGGCAAGCGCGTCCACGCCGTACGCGAGATAGCTGCGATTGTCCTTCGCGTCACCGCTGAACGTTCCGCCATTCGCGCCGATCCTGACCCAGTCGATCGCGAAGCGCTGCGCGATGCGGGCGCCGCCCTCCACCGCGATCAACGCCCGCCGATGGCCGGAATCGCGGCTCGGTCCGTTGCCCGCGCGCCAGCCGTCGCCCTTGAGCGGGGACGCGATCACGATCGGCTTCTGAGTGGACACGACGACGGGCGCGCCGCTGACGTTCAATTCGCCGATCGTGACGCGGTGTGCGACCGCGCCGGGAAGCGAGGCGGGCTCGACCGGGATGAAGAAAAACACCACGACCCGGCGTCCGGCCGCGACGACCCGGCGATCCTGCGCGCCCGCACGCGCCGGCATCATGCCGTTCAGCTCCGCGCCCTCGTAGCCGGCGATCGTCGTCTGCCCGGCGAGCACCTCGACACGACCCATCAGGAAGTCACGCGCGCCCGTGTTCGTCACGTGCAGTTCGTGGACAAGATACGTCTTGCCGTCGTCGCCCTGGAACGTCATGGGCGCGATCGGGACGTGAAGATCGAGTGGTAGTCCAAACGGAAATCCGGCGGCGGTGACAGGCGCCGCGGCGTCAGTGGCCGCGGTGGCAGCCGGCGCCGCGCCAGCCGATGCGGCGGAGCTCGAGTCGCGCGTGAAGACCAGCGGCAGACGCGCGCCCTGACTCCAGGTGCCTTTGATCTCCGTCCGCGCGGCGTTCAACGTGCCTTCGAACGTGCCGGCCACTGCCTTGACGTCGAGCTTCACCGTCTCGCCCGTCAATGTCACGGACGCGATCGGGATCTTGCTCCCCTGATCGACGCTGTCGAGCAGTCCTGTATACAGGCCGTCGGGTGATCTCTCGATGTGCAGCACGAGCCGAAGCGCACCCGCCCCAGTGTCGAGCGTCCCGCGCCAGGTGCCCTCCAGGCCAGGCGCCGGCGCCTGGGCCGAGGCGACGACGACGAGGACCAACCCGGCGGCGGTGCGAAGAAGTGTGCGCATGGAATCATGGTACACTTCTCCGTTTCGTTTGCCTCGTACAAGGAAAGGACCACTCATGAGGCTCCCCAGCCGTCGAAGTGTTCTACACGTTTGTCTGCCCGCTCTCCTACTCATTCCGATTGCGACACCGGCGTCCGCACAGAACTGGAGCTTCGATGCCCGCAACATCGGGATGGGCGGCATCGGCTCGACCAGCAACGTCGCCGTGGACATGGTTGACGAGCAGCGCCCGTACAAGGCCATCGTGCTGCCGTTCGGCCTCTTTCAGATTCTTCCCAACATGCCCAAGCTCGATCCGACGAAGGACGAGTTCGATCTCGTGCGTGCCATCGAGTACAGCGCCAGCCCGATTCACTTCATCGTCGGGCGCGACAGCACGAGCACCGCGTCGGCGTTCATCACCGACCTGCGCAACGGCGAGCTGAGCCGCGACCTGAATGACTACCGCGGCTTCTCGCCCGCCACCAGCGCGTCGGCCGAGGGACTCGCCTCGCCGAACTGGGGCTACACGTTCAAACTCCGGAAGCGCGACGACGGGACGTTTCAGGGCATCTACGCCGGCGCCGGGATGTACTTCGCGATGAAGACGGCCGCCGAGATCGATCCCGCGCTCGCCGACGTGCTCGCGAGCCCGACGCCGATCTACATTCCGAACACCAGCTTCTACATGTCGAACGACACGGAAAGCCAGTTCGCCATGGCGATCACCGGCGGGTATCGCGGCCGGTTCGCGTGGCCCAGCCGGCTTTCGGGCAGCGCGGGCGGCAATGCGGCGCTCGAGGGCCTGTACGTCGGCGCCAACTTCCACTATCTCCGCGGCTTCGCCTACGAGCAGTTCCAGCCCGAGGCGAGGCTCGACACGAACGCCCAGGGATTGCTGACGGTGAATCTCTCGCAGGGCTTTCCCGTGTCGATCTCCCGCACCACGTCGAGGCACGGCACAGGTTACGCGATGGACGTCGGCGCGACGGCCATCGTCGGCCGATGGGAAGCCGGGATCGGTGTGAACGGCATCGCCAACCGCATCGACTGGACCGAGGCAGAGCGCACGAATTACATACTCGACAGCCTGTTCAGCGGCGGCGACTTCAACGATCTGCCGACGCTGCCGGTCGACGACCTTCGCGTGGAACTGCCGGTGGATGTCCGCGGCAACGCGAGATACAACGCCGACCAGTACACGGTCACCACGGAGTTCGGGAACGGCTACAACGGCACGACCGTCCGCCTGGGGTACGAGCAGCGCATCGATCGCGTTCAGCTGCGCGGCGGCGCGCGGTACATCAAAGAGCGCTGGGAGCCGACGGGCGGGTTCGGGTTCAATCTCAGCAACAGCTTCGGCGTCGATCTCGGGCTGTTCGCCACGAGCGCGAACCTCGAACGGAAGCGTCTGCTCGCCGTCGCGGTGTCGCTGCGCTTCATGGCCAAGACTCCATAGCGCGATCGTCCTGCACCCTCGAGCCGTGCTGACGGCTCGAGGGACTCTCCGGCGGATCCAGCCAGGAGAGTTCGTCTCATTACTCAATGGTAAGCTCGCCGGACCGATGACGCTCGCGAACGGCACCCGGCTGGGCCCCTACGAGATCGTCGGCCCCCTCGGCCGCGGAGGCATGGGCGCCGTGTACAAGGCGCTCGACCGGCGGCTGGATCGTCACGTCGCCATCAAGGTCCTCCACCAATCCTCACCGGAAACGCGCCAGCGCTTCGAGCGCGAGGCACGCATCGTCGCCACGCTGCAGCATCCGAGAATCTGCACGCTCATCGACATCGGCGAGCATGACGGGACCGACTACATCGTCATGGAGTATCTGGAAGGCCGCGGGCTCATCTGCCCGCAGCCCTTCGCAAAAGTGCTCGAGTACGGGATGCAGATCGCCGACGCGCTGGATGCCGCGCATCGGAAGGGGATCACGCACCGCGACCTGAAACCGGGCAACATCATCGTGACGGCAGGCGGCGTCAAGCTGCTCGACTTCGGCATCGCGAAGGCCGCCGGCCAGGACACGCTCACCGAGACCGGAGTCGCCCTGGGGACGCCGGCGTACATGGCGCCGGAACAATGGTCGGGCGACGCGGCGGATCATCGGACCGATATCTACGCGCTCGGCTGCGTGCTGCACGAAATGGCCACCGGCCAGAGAAACCTGGACACGGCCGTGCAGCACCCGCAACTCGCGTGGGTGGTCAAGGGCTGCGTCGCATCGGAGCCGGACGATCGATGGCAATCGGCGCGCGATGTGAAGCGGCTCCTCGAGTCGATTGCCGAAGGCCGCGTCGAACACGCGCGTCCACGCCGATCGTGGTGGTGGACGGCCGCGGCGGTGCTCCTGGGGCTCGCGGGCATCGTGGCCGCGTGGATACTGAAACCCGCGGTGCCGCGCACGCTCTACCAGTTGTCGATCGGTCCGCCGCCGAACACGAGCTTTCTCTTCGCACGCAATCGCGAGGGCGGCATGGCGGTATCGCCGGACGGCAGCACGATCGCGTTCGTGGCGCTCACCGCCGGCAAACGCCCAGCTCTGGCTCCGGCGGCTCGACTCAGCTTCGAGGCGCACCCTTGCCGGCACCGAGGGCGCGTTCTATCCGTTCTGGTCGCCCGACTCCCGCTGGATCGCGTTCTTCACGCCGTCCCGCCTGATGAAGGTCGGGTCCGCCGGGGGCGCGCCTCAGACCATCTGCGCGACCGACGCGCGATCGCTCGGCGGCGCCTGGGGCCGCGATGACGTGGTGCTGATCACGAAGGACTCGAACAACATCGAACGCGTGGCCGCGGGCGGCGGCGAGCCGGCGCCCGTGACCTCGGGCCGGTGGCCGTCGTTTCTCCCCGACGGAAGGCGGTTCCTGTTTTCACGCGTCGGCGAAGGCATCTGGGCCGGCTCCGTCGCGACCGGTGACGTGCCTCGTCAGATTGTCGCGACGAACGCGCTGAAGTCCGCCTACTCGAACGGCCACCTGATGTTCGTCCGCGATCGAACCCTGCACGCACAGCGGTTCGATCTCGACACGCTGAAGCTCTCTGGCGAGGCCTTTCCCATCGCAGAGCTGCTGCCCGGCAGTCTCATCGACAATCCTGGCGAGTTTTCGGTCTCCGCCGGCGGCCTGCTGGCATATGCCCAGGGTGAGCGATTGAGCACGCTCTCCTGGCGTGAGCGAGGCGGCAAGCGACTCGACGATCTGGCGTCCGGCGCCGCGTTCGCGACGCCAAGGATCTCGCCGGACGGCCAGCGAGTGGCGTTCGCGCGCACCGACGGGAACAACACCGACATCTGGATTGCCGATCGCCGCGCGGAAGGCCACCACGCGTTTCACGTTCGATCCGGCGCATCGAGCGCTGGCCGATCTGGTCACCGGACGGCACGAGCATCACCTACTCAGCGGGAACAGGCGGCGAACTTCGATTTGTATCGCCGGTCCGCGGATGGCAGCGGCAGCGCGGAGCGCCTCACCAGACAACCGTCGGCTCAGCACTCGATGGACTGGTCATCCGACGGTCAGTTCCTGTCGTTCACACGGAACCTGCCCAAGTTCGGCACGGATCTCATGGTCCTGCTCGCAAGCGGTGAGACGTACACGTTTCTCCAGACCACGATCAGCGAGGGGCACAGCCAGATCGATCCCATAACGCGGCGATGGATCGTGTACTCGTCGGACGAGACCGGCCAGCGCGAAATCTACGTGAAGCCGATCACGCCCGGCAAGCCAGCGACGGAGGCGCGGCTGGCAGATCACGACCACCGGTGGGGCGATGCCGCGCTGGAAGCGGGATGGCATGGAGATCTACTACTGGGGACTCGACGGCCGGATGATGGTCGTGCCGGTCGACGGCAGCGGCTCAGCCTTCAAATGGTCCACGCCATCGAGCCTGTTCCATGCCGGCGCGCCGACGACTCCGCACCAACGACATCAACTTCGACGTCACGCCCGACGGACAGCGTTTTCTTCTCGTCGAACCCTCAGATCAGGGTCGGAGCGCAGCCGCTGATGGTCGTCACCGACTGGGTACGGCGCGACGAAGGGGATCGCGAAGTAACCGGGTTCGGTATAATCGGTCCCTCCTGGGAATCCGACGATGAATCGGCACATACGGCCCTTCGTGTCGGCGGTGGCCGCGGCCTCTCTTCTGGCCGCCGCTTTCGTCTGGCCGGTCTCCGCCCGCGACGAGCGGATCAAGGCGCTCGCTGGTGAGTCGCTGTCCGAGATTGCCGGCGAGCTCCGGTTGCCCGGCCTGCGAACGCAGGTCGAAGTCATCCGCGATCGCTGGGGCGTCCCGCACATCTACGCCCAGAACATCGACGATCTCTTCTTCGCGCAGGGCTTCGTCGTCGCGCAGGACCGGCTCTGGCAGATGGAGATGTGGCGCCGGCAGCGCGAGGGCCGGCTCGCAGAGATCCTGGGTCCGAGCGCGGTGGCGAGGGATCGCCAGGCGCGTCTGTTGAAATATCGCGGGCCGGTGGACGAACGCGAATGGACGAGCTATCACCCGGAAGCGAAGCGCATTTTCACGGCGTTTGCGCAGGGCGTGAACACGTTCATCGCCACCAGAACGAAGAACCTGCCCGTCGAGTTCAAGCTGACCGGGATCGTGCCCGAGCCGTGGACGCCGGAGACGCTCCTGCTTCGTTCGGCGTCGTTCGGCGACGCGTCGAATGAGCTGTCGCTGGCGCGCCTCGTCGCGCGGATGGGCGCCGAACAGGCGAATCGCGAGCGCGCGCCCGATCCGTGGGACGACCTGAAGGTCCCAGGCGGCCTGGATGTGTCGATCATCGACGACACCGTCACGACCGGCCGCGGTGGCGGAGGCGGCGGCATCCGTCCCGCGATCATCGAGCCGTACCGGGGATGGCTCGGCGGCCGCGGCGAATCCGGCAGGCCTGATCCGCAACCCGGCGCGATTGCCGAGCCCGGCTCGAACAACTGGGTCATCCATGGATCGATCTCGACGACGGGCAAGCCCGTCGTGGTCAACGACCCGCATCGCGAGGTCACGAGCCCGTCGCTTCGTTACCTCGTGCACCTGGTCGCGCCCGGATGGAACGTCATCGGCGCGGTCGAGGCGCCGTTTGTCGGCGTCGCCATCGGACACAACGAACGGCTGGGATGGGGGCTCACGATCGTCGGCACGGATCAGGAAGACGTCTACGTCGAGGAGCTCAATCCGGACAACCCGAACCAGGTGAAGTTCCGCGGCGCCTGGGAGCCGCTCACGGTCGTCCGCGAACAGGTCAAGGTCAAAGGCGCGGCACCGGTTGATTTCGAGGTCAAACTGAGCCGCCACGGGCCGATTTTCCACGAAGACCGCGCGCGTCATCGCGCGTACGCGCTGCGCTCCGCGCTCTTCGAGCCGGGCACCGCCGCGTACCTGGCGGGATTGCGCCTGTCGCAGGCAAGGGACTGCCGCCAGTTCCTCAACGCTGCCATGTACTGGAAGGCGCCGAGCGAGAACCTGATCTGCGGCGACCTGGACGGCACGATCAGCTGGCAGGCGTCGGCGCTGACCCCGAAGCGCCAGGGCTGGTCCGGCCGGCTGCCGGTGCCCGGCACCGGCAACTTCGAGTGGGACGGCTTCCGCACGGATCTGCCGCAGGAGATCAACCCGGCGCGCGGATTCATCGCGACGGCCAACCACAACATTCACCCGAAGGGCTACGCGCCGCCGATCATGTTCAAGTCGTCGGCGAATGTCGCCTTCGATCGGATCACCCGCCTCCTGCAGATGCTCGAGCCCGGCCGCCGCTACACGCTCGACGACCATCGCCGCATGCAGCTCGACGCGCTGTCACTGCGCGCGAAATCAGAAGTGCCGCTCTTCACGGGCTGGACGTCAGCGACCGCCGACGTCGAACGCGCGCGGCAGCTCATCGCGGGCTGGGACGCCGTGCTCGTGCGCGACAGCGCCGCCGCGGCGATCTATCAGGCCTGGCGCACCGCCTCGACGGCCCCGGAGCGCGAGATCGCTCGCCCGGCCGCCGAACGCAAAGCGCAGCACGAGGCGAGCCTCACGCGCGCGATTGCCGAGCTCGTGAAGACCCAGAGCGCCGACTGGGCGAGCTGGCGCTGGGGCCGCAGCCACATGCGATCGTTCCCGCACCAGCTCGTGACGCTGTTCGATCTCCCCACGGTCGAGCGTCCCGGCGGCGCCGGCACGGTCGCCGCCGACGGCGCGAGCTTCCGCGAGATCCTCGACGTCGCCGACTGGGACAAGTCCCTCGTCACGAACGTACCCGGACAGTCCGGGCAGCCGGAGAGCCCGTTCTATTCGAATCTGCTCAAGCTCTGGGCGGAGGACACGTACTTTCCGCTTGTCTACTCGCGGGCGCGCGTCGATCGTGAGACGGCGTTCAAGCTGGTACTGAAGCCTGTCAACTGACCGAAGCCGCCTGTTACCGATCGCCGAGCGGCCGGTCGGCCCGATACCAGAGCGCCCTGCGCGACGTGGCGTTGGCCATGGTGCGCGGGAGGTCCGTGGCGATGCGGATGGCCGCACGCGCCACCTTGTTCCGGATGGACTTCTCGAGCTTTCGCGTGACGTACCGGTCGAAGGCGTCTTCCCCGATCATCCATGCCGTGCCCAGGAGCGGCGTCACGACGAGATCGATGTAGCCCTGCTTCTGTGGCTCCAGTCCGATGTTGCCGAGCGACGCCTCGCTCAGCGGACCGATCTCGTACTGCAGGCTGGCCAGCGCGGCGACGCCCATCGCCTTCGGCACGTTGCGCCAGTACTCCGGGCTGCCGACGATGGCGTCGCGGGCCCGGCCGTTGTTCTGCCGCTGAATCATGCCGTATGCGGCGCCGCTCATAGGATGCCCGATGTAGTTGATGCTGAACGGCCCATCGTCATCCCAATGCGGATCCGCGAAGATGGGTCTCGCCGACCGGAACCAGTCCTTCAGGAACGGGCCCGCGAGCTCCTTGCGGACCGGCTCCTGAAGCATCCGGACCGCATGTCCCACCATGTTGAAGTAGAAGAGCTCCAGGATCGTCCGGCCCCAGCGCTGACCTTCAGCGACCGTCGACGGGCGCGTGGGCGACAGCGCCGATTGCCGCAAGACGCTCTTCCGTTCGGCGGCAGGCGAGCGTCCACCGATGGGTTGCGTCGCAAGCACGCAGCGCTCCGGAGCGCGGCCGACCATCGCCCTCACCGTGGCCGGCGGGGCGACGTCAGGAGGCAGCCCACTCATGGAGACGAGGCGGCCGCCGCCGAGACTCGAGGCGAAGGCCAGCGCGCTGGACGCGAGCAGACTTCCGGCGACGAGCATCATCGTGACGAGAGGTTGGCGGAGTCGCATCCCGTGGTGAACCTTTGTCACGCCCGTGGCGACCGCAGCCGTACGCTGACGGTCGCGCCTCTGAAGGTGACCGCCGTCTTGTTCGGCGAACCAGCCAGCTGCACGTCGATGCGCCGCTGAGCCGGCGGCAGCATCCTTGAACCTTGCGCGAGGCGCAGCGTGAGCTCGCCGCGTCGTGTCGCGCCAGTCCATCGCGATTCGCATCCAGGCGCCTCGCTTGTACTCGAACGACTTGCCGTCGTCTTCGTACAACGACGACGTGCCGTTGGCGCCGGGATAGACGACGAGCGTGAGCGGCTCGTCGATCGGCTCGTCGGCGTACTGCCTGATCGGGCCCGAGCGGAAGGACGGCGCCGGCGCGCACGTAGAGCGGCATCGTCGCCAGGTCGACGGCGCGATCGATCTCGCGGCCGCCCTGCACGGGCTCGTTCGTCCAGAAGTCGATACCAGGTGCCGCGCGGCAGATACACCTTGCGGCTCGTCGCGCCCTTCTCGACGACCGGCGCGACGAGGATGTCCGGCCCCACAGGTACTCGTCGCCGCGCGCGGCCGCGATCGCGTCGTCGGGTGCGTGCAGCCAGAGCGCGCGGATGATCGGCAGCCCGGTGTCGTGGCACTCGCGCACCGCGGTGTAGAGGTACGGCATCAGGCGCGAGCGCAGCTCGAGGTACTTGCGGCAGATCGGCTCGACCTGCGGTCGTTCTTCAGCTCCTCCGGCGCGGCCCGCCAGTTCCCGTCTGCGAACGGGCCGCCGTCGCCGCCGTCCCAGCCCCACGGCAGCCGCAAGTGCCAGTTGCGGCCGTGCGCGCGAAACAGCGGATTGAACGCGCCGAACTGGAACCAGCGCACGTGCAGCTCGCCCGTGTACTCGGGCGTCGGATTGAAGCCGCCGATGTCGGTGCCCCAGTACGGCAGGCCCGACAGGCCGGTGTTGATCGCGACCGGCACGTGCGCCTTGAGCGTCTCCCATCGCGCTCTGCACGTCGCCGGACCAGATGAAGCCGCCGAACCGCTGGACGCCCGCCGACGCGTTGCGATGCAGCGCGAACGGCCGCTCGTTCGGGCGATAGAGCTGCGTGCCTTCCCAGTACATGCGATGGCGGTTGAAGCGCGACGGGCCGTCGAAGCCGTCGCCCTGATCGGGCCACCAGCCATCGACGCCGACGTCGAGCACGGACTTGTGCACCGGCCAGTAGCACGACACCTGGCGCTCTGGCGGCCAGCGATTGTCTGGCGTGCGGCCGCTCGGCAGCGGCTCGGCCGTGCACGGATCGGCGACGCGGCCCGTGAGACGTCGCCCTTCGATCACGACGTGCACGATGACCTTGAAGTGCTGCGGCGTGGAGCGCGTCGATGCATCTTCTTCGGATCGGGAAAGTTCGTCGGATGCCACGTGAACTCGCCGTTGCGCGTGTTCCATCCGGACGGCGCGAACTCCGTGCCGAGATAGATCAGCGCCGTCGCACGGCAGCTTCTTCTCGCGGAACGTCCGCGCGACGCCGAGGATCTCCTCCGGGCCGCCGAGCGTGCGGCTGCGACTGGAGGTAGCCGAACGTCCAGCGCGCCGGCATCTCCGGCAGGCCGGTGATGCGCGCGTACTCGCGCATGATCGTCTTCGGATCGCGCGCGCGACGACGAACACGTCGAGCGGAAGCGCGGTGGCGGCCGGCGGCGAGAAAACGACCCTCGGCGCCGGTGAAGTCGAACGCGCCGTACGGCTGGTGAATGAACAAGCCCCAGCCGGGATCGGTGCCGACGAGCCACTGAATCGGCGCGCGTGTGCCGTGAATCGCCAGCCGGTAGCCGTCGGCGTCGGAGTTCCTCTGGCCGTTGAGCATCTGATCGGTCGAACCGCGTCGATCGAACTGCGCGCCGCCCTCGCCGAGACCGAGCAGCGGGCCGGCGCCCAGGAGAAACGACAGCCCCGGCGCGGCCGCGTCGAGCGTCAATCGCTGGAGCGGCTGACCGGCTGGCGTGTCGATGTGAATCGTCGGCGGCGATTCGGTGACGCGCACGATCAGACTGCCGGCGCGTAGCCGCGCGAGCGCGGCGGCCTCGCGGCCGCGCGCGATCGGCGCGCCGAACTCGTCCTGAACGAGCGCGCCCGTGTCCGGCACGGCGATCGCCCCGCTGGCCTGCAGCGGCCGGACGGTGATCCGGACCGTGATGTCGCTGACGGACGACACGGCGATCTCGACCGGCTGGCCGGCAACCATCAGATCGACGGACCGGCCGCGGATGACGCTCGGGGCGAGCAGCCAGCCGGCGCTCGCGGCCCCGAGATGCTTGAGCGCATCGCGTCTCGACGTCTTCATTTCGTTGTCCCGAGCGCCTCGAAGTACTTCTTGTCCCGCTTGCGCGACGCAATCTCGCGCACCGTGCGTCCGTCCCTGCCAGCGACGTCGGGATTCGCGCCGTACTTCAGCAGCAGCTTGAGGATCTCGATCGTCGTACTCTTTCTTGAGCGCGGTGTGCAATGGCGTCTCCCCGCGAAACTCGCCCATCGCAGGGTTGGCGCCCAGCCGCAGGAACTCTTTCAGCGTCTTCACACGCCGGCGCGCTCGTTCCGGCTTGCCCTCGATGCCGCGGTCGAGCACGGCCACTGCCATATGGAACGGCGTCGCGCCGACGATCTCGTTGATGTCGGCGCCGTGCTTCACCAGGTCCCCGAGAATCTCCCAGTTCCCCCACCACGCGGCTGCAAAGAATCCCTCCGCCTTGACGCCCAGATCCAGAAAAAACCTGGCGAGCTTCGTGTTCTGCGCTCTGGCGATGGAGAAGAAGACGAGCGACAGTGTGGCCGGATCCGCCTCGCCATCTTCTCCCGGCTTCGTCGTGTGCGTCACCTGCGGATCGAAGCCTTCGCTCACGAGCCACTTCGCCAGCCGCAGTTGGCGATTGGCTGCGGCAGCATCGTCGGCCGTCGAACGCGCGCAGCACATCTGCAGGAGGTTGAAGCCCTTCTCGGACTGAAAGTCCTTCAGCGCGGGCTTCTTCTCGAGAATCGCCCGCACGCGGTCGAGATCGAGCGACCCGATGGCGTCGATGAGAGCGGTCTTGCTCATGTCAGCTACCGGTCGCAGTCTAGCAGGATGGGCCGCTCTCAAGAGCGCTTGTCTTTTCACCACGCAAACGATCCTTCGTCGTCTTCGGGATCTTCGTGGTAAAAGGCTCTTTACACCAACCTCACACGACTGAAACACCGTCGTCGCGATGTCCGCTTAGCCTGACTCGAATCTTGCGAGTGGGAGGGCACGTGAGGTACAGGACAGAGACAGTGGTTACCAGGCACATTTCTCATTCTCGCGCTGGCGGTGACGATCCCGGCGCCGGCCATGGCGCAGACGACGACGGGCTCGATTACGGGCTCGATTACCGATCCCCAGGGCAGAGCCATCCCGGGCGCGACGGTGACGGTCGTCCACGAGCCGACGGGCGCGCGAATGGTGGCAGTCAGCCGTGTCGACGGCACCTACCTCGTCTCGGGTCTCAGAGCGGGCGGGCCGTATCGGGTGACGGTGACGATTTCCGGGTTCCGTGAGGCCTCGAAGACGGACGTGACGATTGCGGCCGGCGACGAGCAGAAGCTCGACTTCAAGCTCGAGATTGCGGGCATTTCCGAAGAGCTGACCGTCCGCGCCGGGACCGCGCTGGCGCGTGACGAGAAGCGCGCCTCGGAGAACATCATCGACGTCGTCTCGGCCGACGGCGTGGGCCGTTTCCCCGACGCGAACGCGGCCGAGGCATTGCGCCGCATTCCGGGCGTGTCGATGGAAATCGACCAGGGCGAAGGGCGCATGGTCGTGGTCCGCGGCATGGACTCGACGCTCAACAACGTCACGATCAACGGGCAGACGGTCGGCACGCCGGCCGAGTTCGGCACGCGCGGCGTGTCGATGGACTCGGTGCCGGCCGATCTGATCTCGCGGCTCGAGGTGAGCAAGGCGATCCGGCCGGACATGGACGCGAACGCCATCGGCGGGGCGATCAACATCGCAACTGTCGGCGCGTTCGATCGGCCGGAGGGATTCTTCTCAGGAACGATCCGCACCGGCTACAACGACATGAGCGGGCGGTCGCCGTTCACAGCCAACGCGTCCTACGGCCGCATGTTCGGCGAGCGCCAGCAGTGGGGCATGGTCATCGGCGGCAGCTACTCGCAGCGCCGGTTCGACTCCGAGCTGTACCGCGGCGCGTCAGAATCCTGGGCGACGTTCAACGGCTTCCTGGTGCCGCAGACGATGGGGATGCTGCTCTACGACGTGGACCGGCGGCGGCAGGGACTGAACGCGACGGTGGGCTACAAGCCCGCGTCCGGGCACCGGGTCGCTTTTCGCGTGAACCAGAACTACTTCCGTGACATCGAGGGACGGCAGTTGAATGAATTCGACCTCACGCGCGGCACGCTGACGAATCAGACGCCGACATCGGGCCGGTTCAGCCAGGGCCGAGCCACGCGCGAGTATCGTGACTACGAGCAGTCGCACAAGATCAACGCGGCGCTCCTCGAAGGCAATCATCTCGTGTCCGACTCGACGCTCGACTGGCGATTCGGATTCAGCCGCGGCCAGCGCCACACGCCGAACCGCGTCGACTGGGAGTTCCGTTCCGGCGCCAACGCGTTTCCGAACACCTACGACGTCGCCGATCCGGCGCATCCCATCATCACGCCGGCGGCGAACTACTACGACGCCTCCGCCTACCCGTTCCGGCGCGTGCGGTTCCGCAACGACATGGAGCGTGAGGACGTGCTGACGGCGGAAGCCAACCTGCGTCGCGGCGCGTCGTTCGGCGGCCGGCAGGGCTACTGGCGCACGGGCCTGAAGTTCACGGGCCGCGACAAGACGCAGGATCGCGAGAACCTGAACTACAACGTGGCGAACCCGGTCTTCACGCTCGCCGATTTCGGACTCGCCGGTCCGCCAGTCGACAGCTACTTCGAGGGCCGGTACCGCTTCGGGCCAACGCTCAATCTCGAGGCGCTCAACCAGTTCTTCAGCGCCAACCCGAACCGGTTCACCTTCGACTCGCTCACCAGCCTGAACAACTCGAAGGTCCAGGACTTCACCGCCGACGAGCTCGTGTCGGCCGGCTACTTCATGGCGGGCATCGACTTCTCGAAGTGGAGTCTGCTGGCCGGGGTCCGCGTGGAGCACACCAGCGCGACCTACGACGCGTTCGCGCTCGTCACCCGGAATGGCGCGTTCGTGGGCGAGGTCAGGCCGACGACCGGATCGACCAGCTACACCGACGTCCTGCCGGGCGTGCACGTCAACTTCTTTCCACGAAAGAACATGACCGTGCGCTTCGCCTGGACGAACACCATCGGGCGCCCGGCGTACGCGAACCTCGCGCCCATCAGCGCGCTCGATGAGATCGAGGACGAGCCCGGCGTGTACGTCGGCAGTCTCTCGACCGGCAATCCCGGGCTGAAGCCGTACGAGTCGATGAACGTCGACCTGTCCGTCGAGTTCTATCTGCCGGCCGGGCTGGTGACGGTAGCGCCGTTCTACAAGCGGATCGACAACCCGATCTTCACCCGCAGCTACGTGGAAACGGATTATGTCTACGACGACCGGCTCTACGAGCGCTTCGGCATCTCGCACCCGGAGAATGCGGACGAGGGCCGCATCGCCGGCGTCGAGCTCAACGTCCAGAGCTACTTCACGAAGCTGCCGGCGCCGTTCGACGGCTTCGGGGTGAACCTCAACTACACGGTGACGGACTCGTCGGTCACGCTCTTCACGCGGACGGACGAGCTGCCGTTCTTCAAGCAGTCCGATCACGTGGGAACCGTGGCGTTCCTGTATGAAAAGTTCGGCGTGGCGACACAGCTGTCGGTGTCGTTCAACAGCCCGTCGCTTGGTTCGGTGGGCACCGGTCCCGCGAGCGACAACTACGGCGATACTTACCGCGTGGTGGACTTCAAGTTCAGCGCGCCGCTCCGGCGGGGGTTGCGAGCGCTCTTCGAGCTCGGCAATCTGAACGACGAGCGCCGGCGCCGTTACGCCGGCTCGTCGCCCTACCGTGTGCAGGACGAGATCTACTCCTGGAACCTGTGGGTCGGCCTGGATTGGCGGTTCCGGTGAAACCGCTCTTCCTGGGCGCGGCGCTCGGCACCGCCCTGCTGGCGGCGCCGGGCGCCGCCGGGCAGGCGCCGACCGCGAGCCAGCACGTCATCCTGATCTCGATTGACGGGTTTGCCGCGTTTCATCTGAACAACCCGGCGCTCGATCTGCCGAATCTCCGCGCGCTCGCGTCCGCAGGCGTCGCGGCGGAGAGCAGCGAGACCGTCTTCCCGAGCCTGACGCATCCGTCGCACACGACGCTCATCACCGGCGTGACGCCGCGCCGGCACGGGGTCGTCGGCAACACTGTCGAGAACCGCCGCACCGGCGAGCGCTTTCACATCACGAATCTCCCGAGGCGCGAGTCGATTCGCGTGCCGACGCTGTTCGACGCGGTACGAGCGTCCGGGCGCAGGTCCGCCGCATTCTTCTGGCCCGAGACGAAAGACGACAAGGCGATCGACGACAACATCGCCGAGGTCTTCGCGCCGGACGGAGGCGCGGATCCGAACGCCGTGACGCCCGGCCTGCTGCAGGAGCTTCGCTCAAACGGCATTCCAATCGACACGCTACTACGCCTTCTACGACGACCCGTACACGAGCGGCGCCGGAGACCTTGCGCTCACGCGCGCCGCCGCGTACGTCTTTGCGAAGCGCCGTCCGGCACTCACGGCGCTGCACCTGCTCATCACGGACAAGGCGCAGCACGAGTTCGGTCCGTCGCACTACCTCTCGGCCGCTGCCCTCTCGACGGCCGACTACTGCGTGGGCGTGCTTCGCCAGGCCGTGAAAGACGCGGGCCTCGCGGATCGGACCACGTTCGTGATTGGGGCGGATCACGGCTTCGTGACGGTTCGCGACGAGATGAATCTGGCGCCCGTGCTGGCCGACCCGGCGCTCGACGCGCACATGCGTTGGCGGACCGACGGCTGGGTGATCGCCGGCGAGCGGCTGCCGACATTCGACCCGGCCCGCCACGGACCGCTGCTCGACAAACTGCTGGCGCGCGTTGCCGCGACGCCGGGCATTCGCCGCGTCGTTCGCTCGAACGAATTCGCGGCGCTCGGATTCCCGGACTACGACGACAATCCGTACGCCCGCGGCCACGATCTGATCGTGTCGGACATCAGCCTTCACCTCGTGTTGAACCCGAAAGACTCGTCAACCGCCCGCCGGCCGAAGGCCACTCCGTACCACGGCCACGGCTACCTGCCGGATCACCCGGCCATGTTCCCCGTCCTCGTGATGTCGGGCGCGGGCATCGCGCCGGGCCGGACCATCGGCCACGTGCGCAACATCGACGTCGCGCCGACGATCGCGGCGCTGCTCGGCCTGGACCTGCGGAACGTCGAAGGGCGGGTGCTCACTGAAGCGCTCGCCGGTCGATCGGCACGGTAACGCGCCACCAAGGCGCTCGTCTTTTCACCACGAAGGGCACGAAGCACACGAAGCAGATCGTCTTTACGACATGAAGTTCTTAAAGGGCGTGAAGTTCATGAAGGCCGAGCGTCGGGGGCGGGCAGAGCCCGCCCCGCGGCCTGCGGCCGCGGAGATGGTCGCGCCACGCGTGGAGATGACAGAGCTCCACATAAGGGCACACGGAGCTCTGTCATCTCCGCGCGCGGCGCGACCATCAGCCGACGCCCGGCCTCACTGACGCTGCCAGCCTTCATGCCTTTCAAGCTCTTCACGAGCTTCATGTTTTAAAGACAAGCGGCCTCTTCGTGACCTTCGTGCCCTTCGTGGTGAAGGCTCTTGCCGGATACGATGGGGCGGCCGGCGATGTCGAGAACCCGGCGTCTGCTCCGACTTACCGGTGAACGCGCTGAGGACGCAATGACCGCCGCCAGGCGAACGGAGTGAGCCGTCGGCGGCGCGCGCGCGGGGGTGAGGCCCCGCGCTAAAGAAAGTTGACCGCCGCCAGCCGAGCGTAGCGAGGCGTCGGTGGCGCTGCGCGCGGGGGTGGGGCCCCGCGCGCCACTAAAGAAGGAGACACTCGTGAAGTTCATGCTCATGATGCATTCCGGCAAAACCGGCTGGAAGGACGCCGGGATCGGCACGTGGCCTGCCGAGGACATCAAGGCGCACATCAATTTCATGCACAGGTTCAACAAGGAGCTCACGCAGGCAGGTGAGCTGGTGGACGCGCAGGGCCTGGCCGGGCCCGAGGAGGCGAAGATCGTGCGCGCAGGCAAGGGCGGGGCGCCGGAGGTGACCGACGGACCGTTTCCTGAGGCGAAGGAGTTCCTCGCCGGCTTCTGGATCATCGACTGCGAGACGCCTGAGCGCGCGTACGAACTCGCCGCGCGCGCGTCGGCTGCGCCCGGCAAAGGCGGTGTGCCGATGAGCATCCGGATCGAAGTGCGAGAAGTGATGAGCGCGCCGTCAACAGACATGTGAGAGAAGCATCCGTGCAATTCACCGGAGAGCACCTGCTGCGTGAGCTGGCGCCGCAGGTGCTCGGCGCGGTGGTCCGGCGCTTCGGCGACTTCGCCGCCGCGGAGGACGCCGTGCAGGAGGCCCTGCTCGCGGCGGCGATGCAGTGGCCGAACGAGGGCGTACCCGACAACCCGCGAGGCTGGCTCATCCAGGTCGCCGCCCGGCGCATGACGGACCAGCTTCGCGCCGACCTCGCCAGGCGCCGCCGCGAAGCCGTCGTGATGGCCCGGATGCCCGACGACGAGCGCGTGGCGCCGGCCCCAGACAGCGATCCGGCGACGGGCAAGGACGACACGCTCATCCTGCTGTTCATGTGTTGTCATCCCGCGCTCACGCGCCCGTCGGCGATTGCGCTCACGCTCCGCGCCGTCGGTGGCCTCACGACGGCCGAGATCGCCAGCGCGTATCTCGTGCCCGAAGCGACGATGGCGCAGCGAATCAGCCGGGCGAAGCAACGCATCAAGACGTCGGACGTGCCATTCCGCATGCCGACGGAGACGGAGCGCGCCGAGCGATTGAGCGCGGTCCTGCACGTGCTGTATCTGATCTTCAACGAGGGCTATACGAGCACAGGGCCGACTCTGCAGCGCACAGATCTCTCGAATGAAGCGATTCGCCTCACGCGAGCCGTGCACAACCTGCTGCCCCATGACGGCGAGGTCGCGGGCCTCCTGTCGCTGATGCTGCTGACCGACGCGCGGCGGCCGGCGCGGACCGGGCCGGACGGCGAGCTGATTCCGCTCGCAGACCAGGATCGGACACTGTGGGATCGGCACGCGATCGCCGACGGCGTCGCGCTCGTGAGCGACGCGCTCTCGCGGGGCTCGATTGGCGCGTATCAGTTGCAGGCGGCGATCGCGGCAGTTCACGATGAAGCCGCGCGGGCGCAGGACACCGACTGGCCGCAGATCCTCGCGCTGTACGACCTGTTGAAGCGCATGTCCGACAATCCGATGGTGACGCTCAACCACGCGATCGCCGCGGCGATGGTGCACGGGCCCGCCGCGGGCCTGGAATTGCTGCGCGTGCTGGACAAAGACGAGCGCATGGCGGACACGCATCGGCTCGACGCGGTACGCGGTCATCTTCACGAGATGGCAGGCTATCACCAGGCGGCGATTGCACACTATCGCGCCGCCGCCGGCCGGACGAGGAGCCTTCCCGAGCGGAACTATCTCAACACTCGCGCCGCGCTGCTGGCGTCGAAAGCAGACGTCGAGTGAAAACAAGAACCGCGTACGCCGTCGCGTGGGCCGTTCTCTGCGCTCTCGTTCTGTCACGTGTGCCTGGCGGGTTCGGGCGCGTCCGTTTCCGCATCGTGACCTCGCCGGTCGCTGAGCAACGGCAGTCAATCGCGGTGCCCCTGCCGGATCTCTCGCGGCTCGACGGACAGCCCGCCGCCATCATCCTGCGACTACGCGGCGCGACCGAGGCCGTCCAGGTCCGCGTCTCGCTGGATGGCGCGACCGTCGGCGAGGTCACTCTGCCCGCCGGGCGTCAGCTGCGACTCGACGCCTCGGCACGCATCCCGGCCGGACGGGGACATGAGCTCTCGTTGACGGGCGACCGCGGCGGCTGGCGGCTCGACGCACTCGAGATTGCCAACGTCCACGGACACTCCGACCGCATCGTCGGATTCACGATCGTGCCTCGAGATTTCACCGGCTTTTCGCGTGTGCCAATCTGGTGGCTCTGGCCAATCGTCCTGGGACTTCTGGCGTTTCGACGCCGCTCCGGCTGGCCCAGCGGACGCACCGCCCGCCTCCTGTACTTGGCCGGCGTGAGCTTCGTACTCCTCTTGTTCGCCATCACGCTGGTGGTCGATCGACTGACGCCGTTCAAGGTGCTCCTCGCGATGAACACGTTTCTCCTGTGTGCCGCGATTGTGCACGCCGATCATCTCGTCGCCCTCGGCCAGTTCGTTGGAAGGAAGGCCGTTGACGCCGCACCCGTCGGTGGTCTGGTGTGGCGAGAAACACGCCGTGCGGTGACCGCGATTGCCGATTGGACGCGCGCGCCGGCGCTCGTCGCGGGCGCGGCGTCGATCGCCGTCCTCGTCTCGGCGCTGGTACTCGGCAATCACGTCGCGGGAGGCGCCGACGCCTATGGATATGTCAGCCAGTCGGCGTTGTGGGCCCGCGGAGAGCTCCACGTGGATCAACCGATCGCCGCGGAGTTGCCCGAGTACGTCAACGATTGGGTGATCGCGCCGCTCGGTTTCGTGCCGCAGAGTCATTCGGGCGTCCGCGGCCGGATCGTCCCCCTCTTCTCGCCTGGCCTGCCGATGGTGATGGCGCCGTTGCGAATCGCGTTCGGTCCGTCGGCCGTGTTCCTCGTCGTGCCGATCCTGTCGGCGCTTGCCGTCTGGCTGACATTCGTCGCGGGCCGGCGGCTCGGAGGCCACGCGACCGGTCTCACGGCCGCGCTGTGGCTGGCGGTCAGCCCCGCATTTCTCGCCTCGGCGTTCGCGCCCATGAGCGACGTGCCGGCCGCCGCGTGGTGGCTGGCCGCGCTGGTCGCGTCGTTCCGCCCGAGTGCGGCAACGGCAGCCGTTGCGGGCCTCAGCAGCTCACTGGCGGTGCTGACTCGACCGAACCTGGCGCCGCTCGCCGCTGTGGTGGCGCTGCCGTTCATGCTCCGATGGCTGGCAGAACCTCGCGCGTGGCGGACGCGCGGTGTCGCCGCCGGCGTTTTTCTGGCGACGGCCGCAATCGGTCCCATCGTCGCCGCCCTCATCTTCAATGAGTTGTTCGGATCTCCCTTCCGGTCCGGGTACGGCACCGTCGGCATGAACGTCGATTGGTCGAACGTGCTGCCCAACCTCAATCGGTACCCCCGTTGGCTGATTGCTTCGCAGACGTTTTTCATCGTGGCCAGTCTCGCCGCGCCGTTTTTCCTGCGCCGGCGGACGAACCCGAACGGTCTGCTCTCACCGGCGGCGATTTCGTGGCTGATGCTGACGGCCTCGGCCATCGTCTGGCTGTCGTACCTCCTGTACTTCCAGTTCGACTCGTGGATGTATCTCCGCTTCCTGCTGCCGTCCTATCCCCTGCTGATCGCGCTCGCGAGCGCCGTCCTCGTCATTCTCATGCGACGGTGGCCGGCGCCGCGGCTGGTGGCAACGGCGGTGGTGCTCGGTCTCATCCTGTACGAGCTCGGCGTCGATCGCCGTCACTCGCTGCTCGGCAGGTCGTCCGGCGAATTGCGCTACCGGATCGTCGGCGAGTTCGCCGCTCGCGCGCTGCCGGATCGGGCGCTGCTGCTCTCCGCGCAGCACAGCGGGAGCCTGCGCTACTACTCAGGCCGCACGACGCTTCGCTACGACCAGATTCCGGCCGATCGGCTCGACGATCTCGTCGAGCATCTCCAGAAGCGCGGGTATCCGATGTTCATCGTCCTCGACGCCTGGGAGGTGGACGAGTTCCGAAAGCGCTTTGCGACAGAGAAGGAACTGGGCGACCTCGCCTGGACGCCCACGGCCAACCTGAAGGGCTCGACCGACGTCCTCATCTACGACGTGCAGGATCGGCGAAGAGGGACGCCGGTCCAGACGCAGACGATTCGATAACGCGAAAATATTTTCGTCTGCAAGGTTCGAGCGGATCGGTCACGCCATTGTGACCGTTCGTCCTTGATATTGCGGTCTTCGTCCCCGTGTGTCCGATCGTCACTGAGACGAACGCGGTGATTCGCGTGACATGTCCTGTCCCGCGCAGTTGACGCGCTGCGGAATTGACTCCTACGCTCAGAAAAAATGTGGAGGAGTCGACCGTTCATGCCACGTTCCAGGATGCTCCTGATCGCACTACTCGTCTGTTCCGTGTGCGTGATGAACGCACGCGCGTATGCCCCCCAGGGCGGCAGCACGAAGACCACGCTCGCCGGCACCGTCACTGATCCCGCCGGCGGCGTCATTCCAGGCGCGACCGTCGTCGTCAAGAACAACGACACGGCCGCCTCGTTCACGACCGTGACGAACTCCGAGGGCGCGTTCTCGGTACCGGCGCTCGATCCAGGCACGTACACCGTGACCGTGTCGCTCTCCGGCTTCAAGACGGCCGTGATTAACAATCAACGGCTGGTCGCCGCCAGTCCGGCCAGTGTGAAGGTGACGCTCGAGGTCGGCGCGCTCAGTGAGACGATCGAAGTGCGCGGCGGCTCGGAGCTGATTCAGACGCAGACGGGCACGGTCGCGTCGACGCTCATGACCGAACAGCTCAAGACGATTCCGCTGCCGACGCGCAATGCGCTGTACGCGGTGAACCTGCTGCCGGGCGTGGACACGACCGGAACGGTGCGTGAAGCCACCATCGCGGGCCTGCCAGAGCAGACGATCAACATCACGCTCGACGGCGTGAACGTGAACAACAACCAGGACAAAGCGAACGACGGCTTCTACGCGATGGTGCGGCCGCAGCTCGACGCGATCGAACAGGTGACGCTCACGACGGCGGCGCAGGGCGCGGAGAGCGCCGGGCAGGGCGCGGTGCAGATCAGGTTCGTCACGCGGTCGGGGACGAACTCGTACCACGGCACGGTGTACGACTATTTCCGCCACCCCTCGCTCAACACGAACTCGTGGATCAACGAAAAGAACGGACTGGACAAGAACCGGATCATCCTGCACCAGGCCGGCGGCAGCCTCGGCGGGCCGATCAGGATTCCCGGGCTCTTCAACGGCCAGGGCAAGGCCTTCTTCTTCTTCAACTACGAAGAGTTCAATCAGCCGACCGAGGCCAATCGCACGCGGACGCTCCTCAACGCAGATGCGGCGCAGGGGCGGTATACGTACATGGTCGGCGGCCAGCCGCGCACGGTGAACGTGATGGAGGTGGCCGCGAGGACGGGCAACACCGCCACGATCGATCCGACGATTCAGCGGCTCATCGGCGACGCGCGCGCGGCCGCTCGCACCACCGGCACGATCAGCGTGCTGCAGAACGAGCTCAACCGCGAGTCCTACGTCTATCAGAGCCCCGGCGACGGCATCGAGCACCTGCCGACGACGCGCGTGGACTTCAATCTGAGTACCCGGCACCGGCTGAGCGGGACCTACTACTGGCAGGAGATCAACCGCTTTCCCGACATCCAGAACGGGGGCGACTCGAACTACCCGGGCTTCCCGGCGTTCAACAACTACCTGTCGCACCGCACGGTGGGCGCGATCACGCTGCGATCGACGCTGACGCCCTCGCTCGTCAGCGAGCTGGTCGGCGGCTGGCAGTGGTCGCCGAACTACTTCTCCGCCAACATGGACCCGGCGCTCTTCCAGAACCAGAACGGGTTCCAGATGGGCATCCCGAATTTCAGCGGCAACAGCACGCAGATGACCAACTTCGCCCCGGGCACCGGCGGCGAGCGCCCGCGCAACAACCCGATCTGGAACCTCGACGGCAATCTCAACTGGCAGCGTGGCACTCACGCCTTCGCCTTCGGCGGATCGTTCACGCAGGTGGGATATCTCCGCACGCTGATCACCGGGGCGCCGTCGGTGAACTTCGGCATTCAGGCAGGCCTCGATCCGGCGGACGCGATGTTCAACACGGCCAACTTCCCGGATGCGTCCACCAACAACCTGACGGACCTGCGTGCGATGTACGCGTTCCTGACGGGCCGCGTGACGTCAGTCAACGGGCAGGCGCGCCTCAATCCCGAGAGCCAGTACGTCTACCTCGGGCCGACGACGGACGACCTCCGTCTCACCGAACTGGGCGCGTACGCGCAGGACTCCTGGCGGATCACGCCGGCCCTGACGCTGAACGCAGGCGTGCGCTGGGAGCTGCAGCTGCCCGTCGAAGCGCTCAACGCCAACTACTCGACAGCGACGATGGCCGATATCTGCGGGCCGTCGGGCCTCGGCAACGGGCCGGGAGGCCGTGAGTGCAACCTGTTCCAACCGAGCGTCTTCGGCGCGCCGGGCCAGATCCCGCAGTACACGCAGTACGCGGCCAACACGGCCGGCTACCAGACCGACTGGAACAACTTCGCGCCGAACGTCAGCGTCGCCTGGCGGCCGAACGCGCAGGCGGGCTGGCTGCGAACGCTGCTTGGAGATCCGGAGCAGGCCACGCTTCGCGCCGGGTTCGCCGTGGCCTACAACCGCAACGGCATGGCGGAGTTCGAGAACATCTTCGGCGGCAATCCTGGCCGCAGCCTCACCGCCAACCGGAACAACCAGATCGGCAACCTGGTGCTTCCCGGCGAGGCCTGGCCGCTGCTCTTCCGGGAGAGCGGCCGCCTTGGACCGCCGCCCGCCTGCACGGCGCCGGGACAGCCCGCCGGCTGCATTCCGGACGCACCGGCGTACCCGATGCTCGCCACGACGGCAACCAGCGTGAACATCTTCGATCCGAAGATTCAGCTCTCGTACACGAACTCGTTCTCGGTGGGCTTCCAGCGGGCGCTGTCGGACGCGATGGCGATCGAGGTCCGCTACATCGGCACACAGAACCGCAACGGCTGGACGACGGAGAACTGGAACGAGGTCAACATCTACGAGAACGGCTTCCTCGACGAGTTCAAGGTCGCGCAGGCCAACCTGCGCGCGCACGTCGCCGCGGGCTGCGGCACGACGGGCCAGCCGGCCTGTTCATTCGCGTACCGTGGACCGAACACCGGCTCGTCGCCGCTGCCGATCTACCTGGCGCACTTCAACGCGCAGCCGCAGGCCAACGCGGGGAACGCCCTGCTCTACAGCGGCGCCAACTGGACCAACACGACCTTCGTCGGCCGTCTCAACCAGCGCGAGCCGTCGGTCGGCAACGCCTCGGGAGATCTCTTCAGCAGCGCGACGTTCCGCGGCAACATGGCGGCGGCCGGGCTGCCGTCGAATTTCTGGGTCGTGAACCCGCTCATCGGCAACGCGAACGTCCGCCGCAGCGTGACGTCCACGCAGTACCACGCGCTGCAGATCGAAGTGCGGCGGCGGCTCTCGCGCGGCTTGCTCGTCAACGGCAACTACACGTGGTCGCGGCGATTCACGTCGAACCTCGATTCGCTCCACTTCGATCGCGTGATGCGCCGGGCGACCAACGTCCCCCACTCACTGAAGCTGAACGGCTTCTACGAGCTGCCGTTCGGACGCGGCAAGCGCTTCGGCACCGACTGGCATCCCGTCGTGGACGGCTTCGCCGGCGGCTGGTCGCTCAGCATGACCGGACGGATGCAGCGCGAGAACCTGTCGATTGGCGATGCGGTCCTCGTCGGCATGACGCTGGACGAGCTCCAGAGCGAATACAAGTTCCGCATCGACGAGAACAAGGTCGTGACGATGCTGCCGCAGGACATCATCCAGAACACGCAGCGCGCGTACGACACGAGCGCGACGTCTGTGGACGGCTACGCCGGGCTCGGCGCGCCGACCGGCCGCTACATCCGGCCGGCCAGCTCCGCAGGTTGCGTCCGCGTGCGGCCGGGCGACTGCGGCGAGCCGGAAGCCATCTTCCTGACCGCTCCGCTCTTCACGCGGTTCGACATGTCGCTCAAGAAACAGATCCCGCTCGGTGGACGAATGACGTTCGACGTCCAGTTCGACGTCAACAACGTGTTCAACAACATCAACTTCGAGCCGGTGTTCAACCCGAACAGCAACACGCTGTTCCAGACCAACAGCCACTACACGGACATCAGCCAGTCGTACGACCCGGGGGGACGGCTGGGGCAGATCATCGTGAGACTGAACTGGTGATCCCGTAGGCACTGGGCACTAGGCACTGGGCCCTTGGCCTTTGGCCTTGGGCCCTCAGTGCCCGACTGCGAGACGCCGCCCATAGGCACTCGCAGCGGCGGCGATCGGCACGCCGATCGCGACGGCCGCGACGATCGACTCCATGGGCAGGTCCCGCATCAGCCAGACCGCCGTGGCGGCCGCGACCAGGGCATAGACCGCGATCACCACGCGGCCGATCCGCGTCAAGCGGCGCGGCCGCACGCGTCGCAGGACTCGGGCGTCGAAGGCGGGCGAGAGTTGCGGCGCATCCGCGGCCATGACGTCTCTCAACAGCCGGTCCATCAGGTCGTCATCGTGCATCGAAACCTCGCTCAGTAAGCATGGCGTGCAGAAGCCGTCTGGCACGGTGGAGGTATGACTTCACCGTGTTCTCCGGCGCATCGAGCATCACCGCGATGTCGCTCACGCTGGTACCCAGCCAGTAGTGCAGGCGCAGCGCGGACTGGTACACCTCGGGCAGCTCGCCGATGCACGCGAGTACAGCCCGCTCGCGCCGATTGTCCTGCAACTGATCGTGCGGACCGCGATCCTGCGACGGTGTCGTCGCGAGCGCCTGATCGCTCACGTGAGGCGCTCGAAAACGGGTGCGCGCCTTGACGTTGAGCGCCTGGTTGAACGCGATACGGTAGATCCAGGACCCGAACCTGGCCTCGCCTCGGAACGAGCGGAGCGCATGATGCACGCGCAGCATCACGTCCTGGGCGACGTCTTCGGCTTCCGGCACGAACTCCCGGCCGAGAATGGAAACGGCCAGGCGAAACACCGGTCCACGATAGCGCCGCACGAGCTCGGCGAATGCGGCATCATCGGCCGACTCCCGACAGCTCTCGACCAGCCACTCGTCAGTCCGATCGGCGTACGAGGCGGGCTCAGCGCGCGCGCTCGGAGGCAAGGGCGTAGTACAGCATCAACCCGATGCCGAGGAGCACGAGCGGCAGCGGCAGCGGCCACAGCGCCGGGCCATTCGGCTGCCCGATCAATCGCAGGGCCGCGACGCCGCCGACGCCCAGCGCCGCCCACACGATGCCGTGAATCAATGGGGCCCGCGGATCCGGCGGCGCCGGCACCCTTGGCGGATCGAGCGGGAGTTCCGGCAGCGGAATGCCCTTCTCCATGGCCACCAGGCGCTCCTGATGAACGATTTCGAGGCGACGCTGCCGCTCGATGTGCCTGAAGTAGAGCCACGCCACGAATGCGGCGGCGAGTGCTGCGACGATGAGGGCGTCTCCGACCGTGTGTCCCATGTCCCGTCCCCTTGCCCTTGAGACAGGGTGTGGCGCTGTGCGGTTGCGTACGATGCCTATTTGCCCAGTTTCCCTTGTATCTCCAGGTACACGCGTCGAATCGCGATCGCGCCCTGGCTCTGGCGGAGCGACCAGGTCTCGAGATCGCCGAACTTCGCCTGGCTGACGGCCAACTCGACGTCGACGCCGGCACCATGGAGGCGCCGCCCTTCTGCGATGACCTGACGTAGCGCCTGGCGATAGGTCTCCAGCTCCTCTTTCAGGATCGCGGCCGAGTCGACGAAGCCGTGGCCCGGCACGAAGATGTCCACGCTCATCGACTGCGCTTTCTCGATCGCGGCCACCCACTCGGTGGGATACGCCGATCGCATGGCCGGGAAGACCCGGTTGAGGAACGCCTCGCTCATGAAGAGGATCTTCTCGCTCGGCAGGTACACGCTGAGATCGCCGCCGGTGTGTGCCCGGCCGAGAAACAGCAGCTGAATCTCCTTGCCGCCAAGCTTCAGGACCGTTCTGGGGTTGACCTCGGTCATCGACGCCGCGCTCGCACCCAGCGTGGCCTTCGATGTCGGGTGGATGTAAAACGTCGCCGTGGCAGGAAACGCCGAGTTGCCGGCGGTGTGATCGCCGTGGTCCGAACAGACGATCACGTGCGTGATCGGGCGTGGCGTCACCTTCGCGATCTCGTCCACCATCCGGCGCGTTTCGGCGACGCTGCCCTGCCCGTCAGCGACCAGCACGCCGGCCTCGGTCACGACGAACAGGCTGACGGTCGTGAACCGCTCGGCGCCGGCGGATCGCAACTGCTCGTAGGAATAGACGCCGTCGGCGAGACGTTGAATGCGCGGGAAGTCGGCATCCGTCAGGCCGCGCTTGTCGGGGTCGGCGGTTCGGATGACCTGCGCGGCGCCGGCCATGAGGCAGACGATGACGACGACGTTCATAAGGGGACGGGCCTGATTTTCACAGAAATCCACATGAAAGGGACAGGCAATCAGGCCCGTCCCCTTATAGTTGGCCCATGACCTTACGTGCCGCCTCGGTTCGACTGCTTCCTGCCGCGGCAATCGCGGCGCTGGTGTGGTCGGTCTCTGCTCAGACGCCCGCGCCGGCATCGCGCGCCAGCGTGCTTCGCGGCGAGTACGGCCGCTACCGCGCGAACAACGACCTGACGTTCTACCACCTCGACATCCGCGTCGATCCCGCGAAAAAGCTCGTCTCAGGCAAGAACACCGTGCGGTTCACGATGCTGAAGGACGACACGCGGATTCAGCTCGAGCTCTACGCGAATCTCAACGTGGACAAGATCCTGCTCGGCACGACGCCGCTGAAGTACGAGCGCGAGCTGAACGCGGTGTTCATCGACTTTCCCGAGACGCTTCGGGCCGGACGCGAGTACACGATCGACTTCTACTACTCGGGCACGCCGCAGCAGTCCGGGCGGTTTGGCGGCTTCGTGTTCCAGCAGGAGCCGTCGGGCCGCACGTGGATCTACACCGCGTGCGAAGGCCAGGGCTCGAGCATCTGGTGGCCGAGCAAGGACCAGTGGCGCGACGAGCCGGCCAGCATGGACATCAGCGTCGCGGTGCCGAGCAACCTGACGGAGGTCTCCAACGGCCGGCTGCTCAAAAAGACGGACTTAGGCGACGGCTTCACGCGCTGGGACTGGCGCGTGCACTACCCCATCAACTCCTACAACGTCTCGATCAACGTCACGGACTACGCGCATTTTGCCGATCGGCTCGGCGATCTCGACCTGGACTTCTACGTAACGCCGCAGAATCTCGAAAAAGCCAAAGTCCAGTTCGCGCAAGCGAAGCCGATGATCGAAGCGTTCCAGCGGTTCTTCGGTCCCTATCCGTTCCCGAGGGACGGCTACAAGCTGATCGAAGTGCCCTACTCGGGCATGGAGCACCAGAGCGCCGTGACCTACGGCAACCGATTCGCCAACGGCTACCTCGAACGCGACTGGACGGGCGTGGGCGTGAGCCCCAAGTTCGACTTCATCATCATCCACGAGAGCGGTCACGAGTGGTTCGGCAACGCGATCTCGGCGGCCGACGTGTCCGACATGTGGATTCACGAGGGCTGGACGACCTACCTCGAGAATCTCTACGTGGAGCACCTGTTCGGCTACGACGACGCGCTGAAGTACGTGAACGGCTACAAGTCGAAGGTGCGCAACCAGGAGCCGATCATCACGACGCGCGGCATTCATCGCAGCCCGTCGCAGGACCAGTACTTCAAGGGCGCGCTGTTCCTGAACACGCTCCGCAACGTCGTGAACGACGACGCGCGCTGGTGGAAGCTGTTGCGCGATCTCTACGATCAGTTCAAGTACCAGAACATCATGACGGAGGACATGGTGCGCTTCTTCAATCAGCGCGCCGGCCGGGATCTCACGGCGATCTTCGATCAGTACCTGCGCCACGCGGCGCTGCCGACGCTGGAGCTGAACTTCGAGACGCCAGGAACGGTGGGCTACCGCTGGAAGGCCGACGTCGCCGGCTTCGCGATGCCGATTCGCGTCGGCACGAAGGGCAACTGGCAGGTCGTCGAGCCGACAGCCGAATGGAAGACGATGAAGACGCCGCTGACGAAAGAGACGTTCGAGGTGGCGACGGAACTTTATTACGTCAATGTCTCTAAGAGCTAACCATGAAGTGTGAAGACATGAAGAGTTCTTGGCAAGGATCGCTTGTCACAAAGCTCTTCCCCCCAAAAGGTCTTCATGTCTTCACCCTTCATGTTTAGTTTTTGTTCTTGAAGACTTTCGGCGCTTCCGGAATCGCGGCCCCGTCATGCCGCGGCTCTGACCCCGCGTAGTGCACGCCCGTGCCGTCGCTCATGACGGCCTGCCCGTAGCCGAACGTGCCCGACCGCGGGCGCACCGTCCGCACCTGGTGGCCGAGCGCGCCGAGTTCCTTCCTCGTCGCGTCCGGAATCAGCGCCTCGACGTCCACGTCGCAGCCCGTGAACGATCCCTTCGTGAATCGGCCGACCTCGAGCGCTTCCTGCACGTCGAGACCGGCGTCGACGATGTTGGAGACGAACTGCGCGTGCGCCTGCGCCTGATTGAAGCCGCCCATGATCCCGAAGCCGATCTTGACGTCGCCCTTCTCCATGAAGGCCGGGATGATCGTGTGCAGCGGACGTTTCCGGGGCGCGACCTGGTTCGGATGGCCGTCCTCCATCGTGAACAGGCCGCCGCGGTTGTGGAGCATGACGCCGGTGCCGGGGGCGACCACGCCGCTGCCGAACGAGGAGTAGATGCTCTGGATGAGCGACACGATGTTGCCGTCGCGGTCGATGACGGAGAGATAGATCGTGTCGCCGCCCTGGCCGTCCGTGAGCCCGCCGAACCGTGACGGCTCGACGCTGCAGGCGGCCTTTGCCGTGTTGATGAGCGCTGCCCGTGATTTTGCGTGCGACTTGTCCAGCATCGACTGGACCGGCACGGTCGAGAACTTCGGATCGGCGACATAGCGAAGCATGTCGGCGTAGGCGAGCTTCTTCGCCTCGATCATCACGTGCAGTCCCCTGCCGCTCGTGAGGCCGTACTCACCCAGCGGGAACTGCTCCATCAGGTTCAGCATCATGAGCGCCGCGATGCCCTGCGTGTTCGGCGGCAGCTCGTAGACGGTCCATCCGCGATAGGTCGTCGAAATCGGATCGACCCACTCCGGCTGGTACTCCTTCAGGTCGGCCGCGGTCATCGTGCCGCCCAGCTCGCGCTCGACCGCGAGGATCGCTTCCGCCGTCTTCCCTTCGTAGAACCCAGCCACGCCCCGCTCGGCAATCAGCCGCATCGTGCCGGCCAACGCAGGGTTTCTGAAGACCTCACCGGCCCGCGGCGCGCGGCCGTTGACGAGGAAGGCCTCCGCCGCATGCGGCCCGGTCGTGAGCTTGCGCGTGGAGCCCTCCCAGGCGTCGGCGATGACATCGGTGACGGGAAATCCCTCGTCCGCGTAGAAGATGGCCGGCGCGAGAAGATCCGACATCGGCAGCTTGCCGAAGCGCGCCCGCAGCATCTCCCACCCCTTGACCGCGCCAGGCACCGTCACGGAGTAGATGCCGCTGTTGGGCATCCGGGTGAGCCCCTTGGATCGCAGGAAGGCAGGAGTGAGCCCGCTCGGCGCCCAGCCGCCGGCGTTCAGGCCGTACAGCTTGCGGCTGCTGGCCTCGTAGTAGATGGCGAACACATCGCCGCCAATGCCGTTGTAGTGCGGCTCGACGAGGCCCAGCACGGCGTTGGTCGCGATGGCGGCGTCCACGGCGTTGCCGCCGCGCTCGAGAATCTGCACGCCCGCGCGCGCCGCCAGGGGCTGACTGGCCGCGACGATGCCGTACTTCGTTGCGACCTTCGAGCGGCCGGTCACGACGGTCGGACGGGTGGTCGATCCCTGCTGGCCGGCTGGAACCGCGACGAGACAGAGGACCAGTGCGGCAACGGCGGCGAAGCGAAGCGTCATGGGATGAATAATAAGGGGTCAGAGCTCTACCTGTGGAAAACTCCTGCAACTCTGAGTTGGGGTGTTGCAGGAGTTTTCCACAGGTAGAGCTCTGACCCCCTAGACGAACGTCAGAACGTGTACCGCAACCCGATCCGGTAAATCCTCGGCGACAGCACGCCCGTTGGACGCATGAAGCGCGCGTAGTTCACGACCTCGCCGTCCGGCATCGTCGTCGTGCGCCGGCCGACCGTGTTGTCCGCGCTCTGCGACATGTTCGAGTTGGTGATGTTGAACGCGTCGAAGAAGAGCGAGAGCTCCGAGGTCGTTTGGCCGAACCGGAACCGCTTCTCGACCCGGGTGTCGAAGATCGTGATGTTGTCTTCACGATAGGCTCCGGTTCGCTCGGCGTCGTAGTTCACGGTGGAATTGGTGTTCCTGGTCACGCCAGTCGCCAGATCCACGCCGCGAGAGGCCTGCACGACTCGAGCCAGCGTATCGCCGGACTGATGGCGAAGCACTGGTGAGACGACGATGCCCCAGGGCGCGCGATAGGTGCCGACGATCTTGAACGCCCAGCCCGTCACCGTGTTGTCGTTGAACCGCTCCTGGTTGGGATTCTGCACGTAGCCGCGATCCCGATCCCAGTTGTAGAGGAAGTTCGTCATCAGCGACCAGTTGTTGCGCATGCGGCGGGTCAGCGTCAGGTCCACCGCCCGATCGGTGGCGATGACGCCATCGACCGTTTGCACAATCGCCCGCGTGCTGATGGCCGGTGTCGTCGGAATCTCATAGACGACGAACGGCGGACCATCGTCGGCATTTCCGGCAGTGCCGTCGGGACCCGGATCGTCGACCCGAACCTGGCTCGTGTAGAGCCGAGTACACGCGGTTCTGCTCCACCGTGGCCGAGCTGTTCCCGTCCGACTTGAAGGTAAAGCCGACGCGCATGCCGACGTCCCTGAAGAGCTCATGCTCCAGCCAGAGACTGGTGCTGTCGGTGTAGCTGTGCTTGATGTCCGGATCGATGGTCGTCGAGATCCCGCTCGGAGGATTGCCGACCAGGTTTCCCAGCTCGTTGAGCGTGAACTGGCGATCGCCGTTCAGGTCATTCCAGCCGAACTGGATCGTCAGGCTCCGCGCCGGATTGATGTCACCCGACGCTGTGCCCGTGTTGAAGTAGAAGCGGCCCCAGTTCGCCTTCACGACGGTCCTGCCGGTCCCGAAGACATCCCACGCCGCGCCAATCCGCGGCGCGACCGACGAATGTGCGCGGATGCCGTAGAGGGCGGGAATCGTCATCGTGTCGGCAAACGGCGTCGGCGGGAGCGCATAGCCGTTCGGGAGCGGCTCGCCGGCGTAGAAGAAGTCGCGGAACGGGCCGTCCAGGATCGCCTGGTCGGGAAAGTAGGACGAGTAGTAGTCCCACCGGAGGCCGATGTTCGCCGTGATGCGCGGGTGAAGCTGCCACTGGTCTGTCACGAATGCGCCGTGGTGCCACGACGAGTTGATCGACAGCCGATCCGTGTTGCGGAGCGTGACCCGGAATGGCGTCGTGAAGTCAGTCGAGCCCGCCGGACTGTTGAACGTCAGGCTGAGGTCGTCCTGGAAGCCGTAGTCGGTGAACTCCTGTGTCTCCCACTCGCTCACCATGCCGAACTTCAGCGCGTGGTTGCCGCGGATGAAGTTGTCCTGGAAGAGCGTGGCCGTCCAGTCGAACTGGTGCCGAAGTCGATTGTTCTGATCTCCGGCCGCGCCGCCCGCGGTGTTGCCCGTGAGGTTATCCGTCATCCGGCGCCGCATGTTGGAATTGACCTCGCCGGCGATGCCGTATGGATAGTTCGGCCAGTCGTAGCCGAACGTCGAGTAGCGCGCGTTGTGAACGAACCGGCTGTTGATCACGCCGTTCCAGTCGACGTTGGCCGCCCACGACCAGCTGTCCTGCCGGAACGGCGCGTCCGAGTACGCCGTGCTGCCGGCGCCACGGTGCGGCTGGAACTTCCGGCCCCACTGGATGTAGTGGCCGAGCCGATTGTTCTGCGAGAGCTGATAGTTCAGCTTGTAGGTGACGTTGGTGAGGCGCGTCTCGAAGAAGAAGCCGCCGGGCTGCTCGACCGGGAAGCCGTCCACCGTGACGCCGGTGCGCTGATCGCGGAACGACGTGAAGAACCAGAACTTGTCGCGCTTGATCGGCCCGCCCAGGCTGATGTTCGGATCCCGGTAGAGCAGAATGCGCGTGCCCTCGGTGACCCCCACGCGCCGCAAGTCGTTGGTCACGTTGGTGCCCTGGAAGTTCTTGTTCTCGTAGTCGTAGTAGAAATCGCCCTTGAACTTGTTGCCGCCGGACTTCACGACCGCGTTGAGCTGCACGCCAGGGGTCGTGGCCGACGCGTCCATCCCGTCGCCGGTGAGCTGCAGTTCCTGGAACGAGCCGTAGTCGTAGTAGAAGCCCGCCCCGCCGGTGCCCTCTGTCGTGTTCACGCCGTCGACCTGGATTCGCACCTGGCCGGAGTACCCGAAGGCCGAGTATCCGGTCTGTGTGCCGGCGCGCGATCCGCCGACGTCGAAGTTGTTCACCGTGAAGCCAGGCGCCTGACCGATGACCGTCCAGATGTCACGCGAGTTCGGAATGTCCTTGAGCATCTGCTCCGTGATGTTCGTCTGGATGTTGGTGTTCTTGACGTCCACGACGGGTGACTCGCCGGTCACGGTCACCGTCTCCGCGAGGCTCGCAAGCGCGAGCTGGATCGGAATCGTCGCCGTGAACCCGATAGTGATGATGATCCCCTCGCGGTTGATGGTGGCGAAGCCGGGCAACTCGTACTTCAGTGCATACGTGCCGGTGGGCAGGGACGGGAATCGATACTGGCCCTGTTCATTCGTCACGGCCACCTGCGCGCCCATGAGCGCAGGACTCGTGGCGGTGACCCTGACACCGGGTAAGACGGCTCCAGAGTTGTCGGTGACGGCCCCGTTGATGCTGCCTGTCGTCTGCGCGTACGCAGGCGACACCAGGAGCACCGCCAGAACCAAGGCGGACGCGGACCTGCTCATACACCCTCCTCTTCCCTCCCCGGGGAGCGGGAGAAGGTGACGGGAGATCCTGTCGGGGAACGAGGCTAAGGTACTGCTTCCGGGGGACCGTTGCAATGGTGTTGCACGACTGGTCCCGGCTCGCCCGGCATTGGTCACAGAGACGGCGTAGTACACTGCCCTCTCCCCGGACAGAACGGCACATCGCATGACCTGGCGCCTGGTGGGACGGATCGCGTGCCTGCTCGTGCCGTGCGGCGTCTGGGCGGCGGCCGTCACGACGAGGGCGACGTTCGCGTCTGATGGGGACGCGGCGGACGCGGCTCATAGCCCGAGCCGCGCTACATTCGCGGCCCAAAGCCCGGGCCGCGCTACGACGAACGGCGCCACATTCGCGGCCCAAAGCCCGGGCCGCGCGACGGCGGGCCGCGCGACGACGTTCGTCGGGGCTGCGATCTGCGCGAAGTGCCACGCCGACGTGCACCAGACGTGGGTGGGCGGCCGGCACTCGAAGATGCTGCAGCCGGCGACCGCGGCGGCCGTCGCCGGCGACTTCTCAACGAAGTCGGTCACCCTGCGCGGCGCGCGGTTCGTCTTCGGGCGCGACGGCGACCGCTTCACCATCGGCGGGCCGTTCCCCACGTCACGCGACCAGACGCATCGCGTGGACTACACACTTGGCAGCCGGCGCGTCCAGCACTACCTGACCACGCTCCCTGACGGCCGGATCGTCGTCCTTCCGCCGACGTGGGACGTCCTGCGGCGCGAGTGGTTTCACAACCTGGAGATCGTCAATCCGGACGAGGCCACTCGAAATCCGGTGCAGGTGTGGAACAGCAACTGCTTCGGCTGCCACGTCTCGGGTCAGGAAAAAGGCTTCGACTCCGCGCGAACGAGGTACGACACGCGGTGGATCGATTTCGGGACCACCTGCGAGCGGTGCCACGGTCCGGGCGCCGCGCATGCGGCACGTTACGCCGACGCATCACCAACCGATCGCCGCGGCTCGGCCATCGTCGTCCCCACTGCGCTGCCGGCGGAACGTTCGACGATGATCTGCGCGCAGTGTCATTCATTGCGCGACATCACGGTGCCGGGATTCACGGCAGGCGCTGACTACTTCGATCACTTCACGCCGGTGCTGGAGTACGGACAGAAGAGCGACACGAGCGATCCCGCGTACTGGCCAGACGGACGCCCGCGCCGGTTCTCGAATGACGCGATCGGCTTCTGGCAGAGCCGCTGTTTTCTGTCGGGCGGCGCGAGCTGCGTGACGTGTCATCTCGACCCGCACGAGCCGGACATCGATCGAAACCCTCAACTTGTGCGCACGAACAACGGCTTGTGTGCGCCGTGTCACCAGGCGATTGCGGCGGACGTGCCTCGTCACAGCCGTCACGCGCCGGGAAGCACCGGCAGCTCGTGCGTCGCGTGTCACATGCCGCGCACGGTCGTCAGCTTGCGTGCACGCATGCCGGATCACACGATCGGCGTTCCAGCGCCCGAGAACACGGTCCGCCACGGGATTCCCAACGCCTGTTCCGAATGTCACCTGGACAAAGATGCCGGCTGGGCCGTGGGCGTCCTGGCGAAGTGGTATCCGAACGGGCGACGCCAGCAGCTCGCCGCACGTGCCGACGCGTTCACCGCCGGACGCCGGCGCGATCCAGCAGCGATCGATTTGCTGGTGAAGCTGGCCCGTGACGACCGCCAGCCGCCGCTGATCCGGGCAAATGCGGTCGGTTATCTGCGATCGTTTCCAGGGGCGAGGGTGCAGTCCGAGCTGACGGCGGCCGCGGCGAGTGAGCATGCGACCATCCGCGCCACGGCGGTTCTCGGACTCGGCGAGCCCGGTTACTCAGCGAGCGAGGTGGCGCCGGTGCTGGTCCGAGCGCTTGCAGACTCGAGGCGCGTCGTCCGCGTCGGCGCCGCGCTGTCGCTCATGAACCTGAAGGTCACGTCGCTCGAGGGCGAGTCAGGCCGGCAGTTCGAACAGGCAAAGCGCGACTACCTCACGCGCGCCGCCCTGCTCGAGGACGACGCGTCAGCGCTCCTCGACGCGGGCAAGTTCCATCTGCTGAACCAGAACGCGGACGCCTCGGCGCGCACGCTCGAAGCGAGCCTTCGCCTCGACAGCGGCCTCCACGCGGCGCGCTACTTTCTCGCCGTCGCTCGGCTCGCGCAGGGTCGCGCCGGCGAGGCCCGCGAGCTGCTCGGGAAGATCCCGAAGGACGATCCCCACGGAGCCGCGGCCGCGAAGTTGCTGGAGTTGATTAAGTAGGGCGGGCCGGGCTGTGGCCCGCCAACTAACCGGGCCGGGCTGTGGCCCGCCGTTACTCGCGGATTGAAACCCAATCCGCGCTACAGCGGATTGAAACCCAATCCGCGCTACAGCGGATTGAAACCCAATCCGCGCTGCAGCGGATTGAAACCCAATCCGCGCTGCAGCGGATTGAAACCCAATCCGCGCTACGACAGGAGAGCGACGACAGGAGAGCAACGTCATGCTCAAAACGGCACTCGCGATGATCCTTACGGCGTCGTTGCTCCTGGCGGGCGACGCGTTCGATCTCGGCACGCAGACCGGGTTCGACACGCTGCGGATCCGGGGCGACATCCTGGTCGAGGGCGGCGGCCCGCTCCCGGGCGCGCGGATCAGGACCGACGCGATCCGCGGCGCGGCGATGTCGCAGTTTGCCGCGCAGCGCGAGTTCACGACCCGCACGGGACGGAGCGGCGACTGGTCGCTGCTGGGCCTCACGCGCGGGCTCTGGATTCTCGAGATCAGCGCGATCGACCACGCCCCGCACGTTGTCGTCGTGCCGATCTACCTGATGCTGCAGCCCGAACCGGTGCCGTGGGAGACGAGCTTCGCACTGCTGCCGCTGTCGACGGTCTCCCCGGGCACGGACGCGGCGTCGCCGGCGAAGCTGATCGTCGAGGCGGCGCAACGCCTGTCTGCCGGCGACAAGCCTGGCGCCCGTCAGTTGCTGCTGAAGCTCTCGGAGACGAGCCTCGACGCGGCCGCGCTCTGCGCCGCGGGCGACATCGCGCTCCTCCTGCGCGAACCGGCGATGGCGCGGCGGTTCTTCGAGCTGGCCGCCACGGCCGACGCGAAGTGGTACCGTCCGCAACTCGGCATCGCGTCCGCGTCCATCATGAACTTCGATTTCGACGGCGCGATGAAAGGCTACGCCGCCGCACGCGCGGCCACGAGTAACAAGAAGCTGGAGCGGATGCTGTCGGGGGCGATAAAGGATCTGCAGCAGATTAGGACGTATGTGAAGTGACGACCTCGGAGGTGATTCCCTACCTCCGAGGTCCTTTCACCTGCGCCAGCCCCCGTTTCGCGGCGGCTGATGTTGGGTCCAGCGTGAGCGCCTCCGCGAAGAGCCGCGCGGCCGCGGTGGCGTTGCCGGCCCGCATCTCGAACGCGCCGAGGTTCATGTAGCCGGTCGGATCGCGCGGGTCGGCTTCGATCGCGGCCACAAACGCGCGCTTCGCCTCGTCTGGGCGACCCGCTGCCGAGTACAGCGCGCCGGCGAGATTCTGGCAGCGCGCGTGACGATCGCCGCTCTGGTCGAGCGTTCCGGCCACGCGCAAGGCCTCCTCGATGCGACCCGTCATCGCGTGGAGCTGAGCCGCGTAGAAGCGCGTCGCGTCTGCGTCTGGCGCCGACTGCTCGAGCGCGCTGACGAGGCTGGTGAGCTTCGCTCGAGTCCTCCGCATCGGCCGCCACTGACGCGAGCTGTTCGAGTGCGCGGGGATCGGAACGGGCGCGGCCCATCTCTTCGCGAAGTGGCTCGGTCGCGCCGGCGAAATCGCCGAGCGAGGCGCGCAGACGCGACAGCGCAATCGCCGCCTCGAGACTCTGCGGGTCGGCTTGAAGCGTGCGGCGAAGGACGCGTTCGGCTTCGTCGACGCGCCCGGCCTGGGCCGCCGATCGCAGGAGGCCGTCCGCGGCCTGCTGATGGCGCGCGTCGTGGCCGATCGCGCGGGCGAACTCGTCGAACGCTTCGCTCGCGGCTTCCGCTCGAAGCAGCATCGCGCCGCGCGCGGAAGCGAACTCAGGAGCGCCACGCGCCTTCGTGACCGCAGGCGGCAGCGCCGATCTGCCGAGCTCGGATCGCAGCATCCGCGCCGCGCCGTCGGACGCCTCGCCGTACAGGCCGCGCGGTCCGGAGAACTCGAGGCTCAGGCGATCGTCGCGCTGCAGGACGGCGCCGGACGAATACCGCTCGAGGTCGGCGCGTGCGCCGGCGGCCAGCGAGATCAACACGTCGGGGCTATTGACCTCGACGTCACCGAGGTCCGGTGCGACACCCGGCCGTGCCCAGGCGGCGCGGACGACGTCGAGCCGCGGCCCGAGGGGCTCGCGCGATCCCACCAGCAAGACGTCGCCTTCGCCGACCAGGAACAACATGACATCAGGGAAAACCGCGCTGAAGGTCGCGACAATCGACCGCAGATCGGCGTCACGGATGTCGTAGGTGTGCGCCCACTGGCACAGCAGTCCACCAGGCGCGAGCCGGCTCTTCGCGGCCTCGAAGAACTCACGGGTGAAGAGCGCCGCGATGCCGGCCATCCAGGGATTCGACGGCTCCGAGATCAGCACGTCATAGGTCTCGCGGCCGAGCGCGAGGTGGGTTCGCCCGTCGCCGACGACGAGCCGGGCGCGCGGGTCGCGGAGCGCGTCGCGATTCTCGCGGACGAAGAACGCCGACGCGTCGACGACTTCGGGCGAGATCTCGATGACGTCGACGCGCTCGACCGGATGCCGCAGCGCGCTCGCGAGCGTGACGCCGCTGCCGAGGCCGATGATGCCGACGCGCCGTGGGGCCTCGTGCAGGAGCAACGGCAGATGGGCGAGCAGACGCTGCGTGAGCATGTCGCCGCCGTTCGACGCGTCCACCTTCCCGTCAATCGCGAGCATCGTCACGCCGGCCGTCCGCCGCACGGAGACCGTCGACGCGGCGCCTTCGCGGTAGTAGAGCAACGTGCCGGCGCCGAGGAGCGCTTCACGATGCTCGTCAGGCAGCAGCGCCGCGTACTTGTAGGCGCCGCTCGACACCAGCGCACGGTCCCAGTGTGGAAGCAGCCAGATCGCGCCCGCGGCGGCCCCTGCGGCGCCGACAGCCATCGCTTTCTGCGCGAAGGTGGCGGCGTACGCTGCCGCAACGACGACGAAGCCCGCGGTGGCGAGGCCGGCGGCCGCGCGAACGCTTCCCTCGAGACCCAGCGCAGGCACCAGCCAGAAGCCGCCGGCGAGCGCGCCCGCGATCGCCCCGAGCGTGTTCGCGGCGTAGACCAGCGACACGTCGGCGGCTACCGAGTCGTCCGTCCGGGCCGCGAGCGCGACCGCGAGCGGAAAGGCCGCGCCGAACGCGACCGTCATCGGCAGCAGGAGTGCGGCGATCAGCGTGACCTGCAGTCGCACGACGCTGCCGAAGTCCGCGCCGGGCGCGGCGACGGCACCCGCGACGACCATGACCGCTCGGGGCGCCCACGAAAGCGCGGCAAGCGCTCCAGCCGCAGACAACAGCAGAGTGAACGCCAATCGCCAACCCGATGGGCCTCGCCGGGCCGCCCAACTGCCGGCGGCCGATCCCAGCGCGATGCCCACGAGAAACGTACCGACCGTCGCGCTGAACGCGAACGTCGTCGGTCCCAGCACCAGAGCGAGAATACGGGTCCACGCAATCTGCTGAACGAGCGCGACGCACCCGGAGATCGCCAGCGCGACGGCGGCCAGTACGCGGCCTCGCGCCGGGTCTGTACGGAGCGCGGCTCGAGTTGTACGTGGCGCGGCTTGGTCTTTAAGCCGCGTCTTCGCTGGCGCGGCTTGATCAGCCGCGTCCCCCTGGCGCGGCTTCAAGACCAAGCCGCGCTACGTACCACCCACCCGCCGCCGACAACACATTCAGCGCGACCGCAACGAACGTCGTGGCTCGCATCCCGAGAGCAGGCAGCAGGACGAAGCCACCCGCAAACGCGCCCGTCGCAGCGCCCAGCGTGTTCAGCGCGTACAGCCATCCGGTCTCGCGACCCGCCCGAGCCGCCAGGTGCACACTGCCGCGGACGACGAGGGGCAGCGTGGCGCCCATCGCAACGGCTGGCAGCGTCACGACCGCGAGTGCGCACGCGAGGCGCACAGCGGCAAACGTCGCCCCGCCGTGGCCATTCGCGTAGGCGCGCGCGAGCAGCGGCTCGAACAACGACAACTCGAACGGCAGCGTGACCGCGAGCAGGGCGATGACGAGCTCCAGGGCGGCGTAGGCGCGCAGCGCGGCCGGCACGGACAGCCGAAGCGCCACTCGACCGCCGATGGCCGCACCGATGGCCAGTCCACCCATGAACGCCGCCAGCACGGTGCTGGCCGCGGCCACGGTGTGACCCATGAAGAGCGTCAGCCATCGGGTCCACGTGATTTCGTACAGCAGCGCCGCCGCGCCCGAGAGTGCAAAGGCGACGTACAGGACGAGCCTGGAATTCACAGAGGACGGGAGAATACAATTGGAAGTAACATCGAACATTCAGATCGAAATCGATCCAATTCCCAAATTGCCATGCACCGCACGCGCTATTGGCATCGGACGGAGGACGGCCGGACGCAGTGCGATGTCTGCCCGCGGCATTGCCGCCTGCATGAGGGGCAGCGCGGGCTCTGTTTCGTGCGCGCCTGCGAGGACGGCGAGATCGTCCTCACGACGTACGGCCGGTCCAGCGGCTTCGTCGTGGATCCCATTGAAAAGAAGCCGCTGAATCACTTCCTTCCCGGCACGCCGGTCCTGTCGTTCGGCACGGCCGGCTGCAACCTCGCGTGCCGCTTCTGTCAGAACTGGGACATCAGCAAGTCGCGCGAGATGGACACACTCGCCGAAACGGCGACGCCCGACGAGGTGGCCAAAGCCGCCGTGTCCCTCGGTTGTCCGAGCGTCGCCTTCACCTACAACGACCCGGTCATTTTCCTGGAGTACGCGATTGACATCGCGAAGGCCTGCCGCGCTCGCGGTGTGCGGACCGTCGCGGTGACCGCGGGCTACATGGACGCCGCACCGCGTGTCGAGTTCTACGGGCACATGGACGCCGCCAACGTGGACCTCAAGGCGTTCAGCGAGCGTTTCTACCACGAGACCTGCGCCGGACACCTCGCGCCGGTGCTCGAGACGCTCGAGTACCTGAAACACCACACCACGATCTGGTTCGAGATCACGAACCTCATGATTCCGGGACTGAACGACAGCGAGGACGAGACGGACGCCATGACGCGATGGGTGGTCGAGCGCCTCGGTCCCGACGTGCCGATCCACTTCACGGCGTTTCATCCGGACTGGAAGATGCGCGACCGGCCGCCCACGCCGGCGGCGACGCTTCGCCGGGCGCGCGAGATCGCGATCAGAAACGGCGTGCAATACGCCTACACGGGCAACGTGCATGACGTCGAGGGCGGCACGACCAACTGTCATGTCTGCGGCGCGACGCTCATCGCGCGTGACTGGTACGAGATGCTCGACTGGCGCCTGGACGACGACGGGCGGTGCAGGGCGTGCGGCTCGACGTGCGCGGGCGTGTTCGCGGGGCGTCCGGGAAACTGGGGCGCTCGCCGGCGCCGCATCGTCATGACCGGCGCGGCGATGTGATGGCGGCCGACCGAACGACGCGGCGTCCCGCCGTGGCGGGCCAGTTCTACCCTGACGATCCCGACGAGCTCAGGGAGATCGTCTCGGCGTGTCTCGAGGACGTGCCCGACGAGGCCAGGCATTGCCACGCGGCGATCGTGCCTCACGCCGGCCTTCCCTATTCGGGCCGTTGTGCGGGCGCCGTGTTCGGACGGCTGCGGCTGCCGCCGGTCGTCGTCATTCTGGCGCCCAACCACACGGGTGTGTGCCGCTCGCCGGGCGCGTCGTCCTGGCAGCGCGGCGTGTTCGACACACCGCTCGGCGCCGTCCGGATCGACGAGACGCTGGCCGACACGCTGGCCAGGGCCTCGGATCTCATCGCCCACGATCCGGCCGCGCACGAGGCCGAGCACGCGGTCGAAGTCGTGCTGCCCTTCCTGCAGGTTCGCGCGCCCGAGACTCGCATCGTCCCGCTCGTCATCGCGTGGACCGACTGGCCGCGCTCGCACGCCCTCGCGTCGGCGCTCGCGTCCGTCCTGTCAACGTGGCCGAGCGAGGTGCTGCTGCTGGCCTCGTCGGACATGAATCACCACGAATCTGCGCGCGATACGGAGATCAAGGATCACGCGGCGCTCGATACCATCGCCGCGCTCGACGGGGCCGCCCTCCTCGCCACCTGCGCGCGCCGGCACATCAGCATGTGCGGGCGCGTTCCGGCGGCCATTGCGATCGAGGCCGCCAGACAGCTCGGCGCACGGACGGCTGACGTCGTCGACTATCGCCATTCCGGAGAGGTGTCCGGCGACCGCTCGTCAGTCGTCTCGTACGCCGGCGTGCTGATTGCGTGAATCTGCGTGTCCTGTGAGATCCTGTCGATTCCGACGTCATGGATCGACTCGAACAGCAGATCAACTTTCTCGTCGAGGCCGACAAGCTCAAATCGGTCCAGCGCCGCACCCGTCTCATCGACAGCTCGCGCCACGAGAACTCGGCCGAGCATTCCTGGCACCTGATGCTGGCGGCGATCGTCCTGCGCGAACACACGAGCGCGTCGGTCGATCTTCTCCGGGTCATGGAGCTCATCGCGATCCACGACCTCGTCGAGATCGACGCCGGCGACACATTCGCCTATGACCCGGCAGGCCAGACGACGAAAGCGGAGCGCGAGCATGCGGCCGCCGCTCGCATCTTCGGGCTGCTGCCGTCGGATCAGCACTCGTACGTTCACGCCCTCTGGGACGAGTTCGAGGCGCAGACGACCGAGGAGGCGCGCTTTGCGAACGCGCTGGACCGTTTTCAGCCGCTCCTGCTGAACGCCCATTCGGAGGGCGGCAGCTGGAAGCGGCAGAAGCTCACGCGGGACGACGTCCTTCGCCGGATGAAGCCGATCGAGTCGGGGCTGCCGGGCTTGTGGGCCACGGTCGTCAAGGTCGTTGACTCGTTTTGCGCGGCCGGCGTTCTCCATGACACTCGACCAGCGCGTTGACACCCTGTTTCTGGACGCCGGCGGCGTGCTGGTTCAGCCCGCCTGGGATCGCGTGAGTGCCGCCCTGCTCGCTGAAGGCGTCGAGGTCAGCGCCGCGAGGCTGAGAGCCGCCGAACCGCTCGCCAAGCAGGACATCGATCAGGCGATCGTCAGCGGCGTGACCGACGACACGTCACGCGGGTGGGCGTACTTCAACCGGGTGCTCGAGCGTGCCGGCGTGCCGCTCTCGACGGCCACCGACGCCGCGCTCGCGACGCTTCGCGAGTACCACCACGCCCAGAACCTCTGGGAGGAGCTGTGTCCTGACGTCCTGCCGGCGCTCGAGCAGTTCCGGGCGCGCGGCCTCACCCTCGTCGTCGTCTCGAACGCGAACGGGCGCCTCCGGCAGCTCCTCGACCGGCTCGATCTCACGCGCTGGTTCGACGTCGTGCTCGACTCGCACGAGTGGGGGGTCGAGAAGCCGGACCCGCGCCTGTTCCAGCTCGCGCTCGACCAGGCCGGCGCCGAGGCCGACCGGACGATCCACGTCGGCGACCTGTATCACGTGGACGTCGTCGGCGCGCGCGCCGCAGGACTTCGTGAAGCCGTGCTGCTGGACGCGGCCGATCTGTACGGACACGTCGACTGCCGCCGCATTCGCCGACTGACAGATCTATACTAGTAATTGCCGCCCGCGCTGCCCGTCTGAGGAAGTCTTCATGTCCCGAGTTTCAATCGTGTCCGTTCTTCTGGCCGGCGCCCTGTTTGGACAGGGCGGGGGCCAGCAGGCGCCCGTCTTTCGCGTCACCGGCAACACGGTCCCGATCTTCGCGACGGTCATCGACAAGGACGAGCGGCTCGTCCCGAACCTTGCGCGCGAGGACTTTCAGATCCTCGACAACGGCAAGCCGCAGCCGTTGACGCTCTTCGACAACTCGCCGCAGCCCATCCGGCTCATCGTGATGCTGGACGTCAGCGGAAGCATGCTGGGCAATCTGGCGCTGCTCCGCGCAGCGTGCCAGGAACTGTTCAAACAGCTTCGGCCCGAGGACGCCGTACGGGTCGGGGCGTTCGGGAAGGAGATCACCATCAGTCCGGCGTTCACGAACGACGTCCGCGAGCTCGTCGCCGCGCTGCCAACGGAGATCGCGCCCGATGCGCCGACGCCAATGTGGCGGGCGGTGGACGACGCGATGACGGCGCTGGCGGGGATCGAACAGCGCCGGGTGATTCTGGTCCTGAGCGACGGTAAAGACACGGGCCCGCGCAAGTTCAACGAGCGCTTCATCACCCAGCTCGACATCGTCGATCGCGCACGACGTGACGAGATCATGATTTACGGCATCGGCCTGCGCAGCCGCGGCCCGATGCCGATGGGCGCAGGCATGGACATCAAGGCGATGATGATCGCCGACCTGCCCGATCCCGGCCTCGGCACCACCGCGCTCGAGACGGGCGGCGGCTACTTCGAGATCCGCCCGCGCGACGATCTGGGCGCGGCCTTCGCCCGCGTCGCCGCCGAGCTGCACAGCCAGTACATGCTCGGCTTCGTCCCGCCCGCGCTCGACGGCAAGGTCCACAAGATCGAAGTGAAGGTGCCCGGCAAGGACGTCAGGCCGAGGGCAAGGAAATCGTACATTGCGCCCAAGGCGGCCGGGAAATAGCTCGCTCGAGCGCTTTTCAGGCCCAGGACCTCGAGTGCTTTCCAGGTCTAGAATCCCGGCCTCAGATTGAAGACGAAGAACCACCCCCGCGATGGCCGGTTGAGGGGCCGCGCCATGTTGAACTCGGCGATGATGTAGCCGAAGAGGTTCACGCGCGCGCCGATGCCGGCGCTCGAGACCCAGTCGCTCAGCGCGTTGCTGCGGAGCGGAAGGGGATCGCCTTTCGACCACGCGACGCCGGCATCGAAGAAGCCGACGAGCTCGACCGGCAGCGGGCCGTAGTCCAGTTTGCCGGTGAAGAGTCCGACGACCGGCGCCCGCGCCTCGAGTTGAACGACCATGAGCCGGCTGCCGAAGAGACGATCGAACTCGGGACAGCTGCCGTCGAGCGTGACCGAACACTCGCTCGCCTCGAACGAATTCGGATCGTAGCCGCGGACGAGGGTCGAGTAGCCGAGGAACAGCGGCGGCAGCCGCGGGTCCTCGGAGCCGGCGCCGTAGCGTCCGAAGTGCAGCAGCCGTCCGGCGAGGGTCACGGGCCGGACGGGCATCGCGTAGTGACGCAGGTCGGCCGTGAAATTGTTCATCTGGATATCGCCGAACGTCGGCGCGAACTCGACGCGGAGACGTTGGCCGAGAATCGGGCTGGTCGCCCCGAACACTGACGTGTCCCGCACGACCGCGGCTGACACATCGAACAGCCCAATCGATTCGTCCGCGGGCAGTTGGGTCGTGTCCTCACCAAGGAACTCGCCGGTGAACGGATCGAAGTACCGCGACTTCACTTCGCGGTCGAACCCGATGTGCCGGGCCGCCGTGCTGAACTCGACGCGCGTCGACCGGCTGAGCGGATACGCGGTGAGCGCGCCCGCCTGCAGGTAGGTCTGGCGAAGCAGGTCCGACTCCTCCACGAAGACCGGCTGTCCCTGGATCGTGTCGAAGCCCTGGCGAATCGTGCCGCTCAGGAGCGGCACGCGCTCGCCGAAGAGGCCCCAGTTCCACCGCGACGTGCGATTGAGGTACGTCACCGACGCGGCGATGTCCTTCACGCCGCCATCCACGGAAAACCCGGTGCCGAGCAGGTGATTGCCGAGCAGGTCGCTGAACTGCAGGGCGATTCCGCCGCTCACGTAGGTCCCGAACTGGCTGTTCGTCGAGACGCCAATCTGCTGGCCGATGCCGACGAGCTCGAGCTTCGGCTTGTACGGCTCCTCTTCGAACTTCTCCGTCGTGGGCGGCAGTCCGACTTTGGGCTCGGCGAGCAGGTCGTCAACGACCGTCGAGGCCCGCGCGATGGGCGGCAGCAGCGCGTAGTCGGTCACGCGCGTCGGCCGCTCGATCGCGACCGGCGGTACCTGCGGATCGACGATCTGGATCTCGTATCCGGAGTCGCGGAACACCGCGATGGCCGCCCGCGAGGTCGCCGTCGCCACCGAGAGTGCCGGGCTCAGCGCCGTGATGCCGGAGACGCCGGTCACCTCGTCCGTCAGCTGCGTCGCCTGCTTGGTCCGGAGATCGACACGCCAGGCGTTGGGAATGCCGCCGGCATCCGCGACGAAGAAGATCGACTCGCCGTCGCGCGACCACTGCGGGTTGATGGCGTTGCCGGGCACGCCGGTGTCGATGGGACTGATCGCGCCGTCGGCGATCGCGATCGTCGCCATCCGGTACCCGCCAAACGCGAGCGTGGTCAAGTCCGTGACGTTGCGGTCGGTGACGAAGGCCAGCCGCGCGCCGTCAGGCGACCAGGCCGGCTGCAGATCCGCGAACGCGTCGTTCGTGAGCCGTCGGGTCTGTCCCGAACGCAGGTCGTGCACGAACAGATCGGTGACGCCGCCCACCTGACCCGAGAACGCGATCAGGTGTCCGTCAGGCGACCAGGCCGGGTGGAAGATTTCGCCGTACGCCTCGAACTTGATTTCCTGCTTGATGCCGCCACGCGTCGTGTCGATGATCGCCAGCACGGGGCGGCCGCCGCGAATCGTGCCGATGGCCAGCAACTGGCTCGTCGGATCCCACGCGCCCGCGGAGGCGAGGAACTGCAGGCTCTCGAAGTGCGGGTCCGCCGCCGTGTCGAGCAGCTTGCGGATCACCTTGCCGGTCGTGGCGTCCGCGAGGAACAAGTCGATGGACAGCCGGTCCTTCTCCGAGAGGAACGCGACCTTCGTGCCGTCGGGGCTCAGCGCGGGGCCCACGTTCATCGACCCGCTGCCCGTCCGTTCGCCGATGATCGTGCCGTAGACCTTCTGGTTGCGCGTCGGCGCCGGTCCGACGCCGTACGTCTCACGGATCGACGCGTGCCACGCCGCCGAGAAGTCATCGCGCTTCTGACCGGTGGCCAGCTCGATGAGCTCGACGGCATTGCGCGCGATCTGCACGGGAGCGCCGCTCTCTGCCGCGGCCTCGCCGGCGGCATCGACCGCGCGCGGCGACGCCACCGCCTGCATGACGCGCCCGATCAGCTCGTCACCCCAGCGCCCTGCCACGTACGCCCAGAACGCGTGACCGAATCGATACGGAAAGAATCGCGGGTTGTCGAGATCCTGGAGCCGCGGCAGCCGATCCTCGACGGCCGCGTCGCGGAGCCACATCGCCGTCTGCGGGCTTCGGGCGCCGATCGAGAGGTACTCCGCCATGCCCTCGACGAACCAGAGCGGCAGCGCGCCGATGTTCTCCCCGAGCATGTCGTACTGAAAGGCGTGCACGAGCTCATGGCCGAGGACGTGGTCGGTCTCGGCGAGTGTCGCCGCCATCGGCAGGATCACGCGGCGCTTCGCACCCTCGGTCACGCCGCCGGTCCCTTCGCCAATGGCGCCTTCGATGACGTTGGTCTGCTGGAACTCGGGGTGACTGGCGTACAGGACCACCGGCTGCCGGCCGGTCAGGGCGTGCTTGAACACACGGGACAGTCGCGTGTGCCACCGCTCGGCCAGCCGGCCGACCGTGGCCGCGGCTTCGGCCTCTTCGGAGTAGTAGTAGATGTCGAAGTGTTCGGTTTTGAGGATCTTGAAGTCGAAGCGGTCGTACTGCACCTTGTTGCGGCCGAAGTACTGCGCCTCAGCCTGCGCCGGGATGGCGATCAGTCCGAGGACTGCCGCCAACAGGCTCGCCCCTACCCTTACGCGCCACTGGTCTCTCTTCATCAACCTGACTCCGTGCTGGAAAAATCGAAGAAGGCGCCGCTCCCGTACTGATAAGCAATGGAAATGCCAGTCACCGAGGACGCCTGCCGCGCGGATCCGGCTGTGACAGCCCTGTGACGCTGCACTCGGTGGGTGGCGATGTGTCCCTGCCAGTATCATACGGCCCCATGCGACTACCGTTGCGAGTGCTCGTGGTGGGCTGCGGCAACATGGGGGCCAGCCACGCCCGCGCCTACCAGAAGATGCCCGAATTCGAGATCGCCGGCGTGGTCAGCCGCGGCCCGGCGTCGCGTGGCGCCCTCAGCCAGGCGCTCGGGGGGGTGCCCGAGTTCAGCGACTACTACGACGCCCTGAAGGCGACCCGCCCGGACGTCGTCAGTGTCAATACGTATCCGGAGACACACGCGCCGTACGCCCGCGCGGCGATCGAGGCCGGGTGCCACGTCTTCTGTGAGAAGCCGCTCGCCGAGACCGTCGCGGACGCTCAGGCGCTCGTCGATCTCGCTCACGCGCGCCGGCGCAAGCTCGTCGTCGGCTACATCCTGCGCGTCCATCCCGCGTGGACGAAGTTCATCGAGCTGGCGCGCACGCTCGGCAAGCCGCTCGTGATGCGGATGAACCTCAACCAGCAGAGCCACGGCCACGCGTGGACGTCGCATCGCAATCTGATGAACTCGATGAGCCCGATCGTCGATTGCGGCGTTCACTACGTGGACGTCATGTGCCAGATGACGGGCGCGAAACCAGTCCGGGTCTCGGCCGTCGGCGCGCGACTCTCCGACGAGATCAAACCGGACATGTACAACTACGGACAGCTGCAGGTCACGTTCGACGACGGCTCGGTCGGGTGGTACGAGGCGGGCTGGGGACCCATGATGAGCGAGGTCGCGTTCTTCGTGAAGGACGTCGTCGGACCGAAGGGCTGTGTCTCGATCGTCAAGGATCCCAACGAGGCGACGGCCGGTGGCTCGGACGACATCGACAGCCATACGAAAACGAACTGCCTGCGCCTGCATCACAGCGCGCTCGGCCCGGACAACGAGTTCACGCGCAAGGACGAGATCATCAACACCGAGGACGAGCCCGATCACCAGGCGCTCTGCGATCGCGAGCAGACGTACTTCCTGCGCGCGATTCAGGACGACCTCGATCTCTCCGATCATCTCCATGATGCCGTCAACAGCCTCCGCATCGTCCTCGCCGCGGACGAAAGCGTAAAAACGGGGCAAGTCGTGACGCTCTAAATCGTCAATCTCAAATCCCCAATCCTCAATTCCTCGCGGAGCCCTCATGTCCCGACTGCTCGCTGTTGTGTTCACCTTGGCGCTGGCGCAAACCGCCCCGCCGAAGATCGGTGCAGGTCGTGTTCGAGACGGAGCTGGGCAACATCACGCTCGAAGTCGATCTCGCGCGCGCGCCGGTCACGGCAGCGAACTTCCTGAAGTACGTGGACGGCAAGTTCTACGACGGCGGGATCGTCAATCGCGCCGTCCGGCCGGACAACACGATCCGCAAAGACGTCGAGATCCAGGTCATCCAGTTTCAGATTGATCCCGCCCGGCGTGCAGCACAGTTCCCGCCGATTCCGCTCGAGCGCACGAACGTGACCGGCCTCAAGCATGTGGACGGCGCGATCTCGATGGCGCGCGCCGGGCCGGACACGGCGACCGGTTCCTTCTCAATCGTGATCAACGATCAGCCGGAGATGGACTTCGGCGGCAAGCGCAACGCCGACGGTCAGGGCTTTGCCGTCTTCGGACGCGTCGTCGCGGGCATGGATGTCGTGAAGAAGATCCAGGCGTCAAAGACACGCGCCGCGGACGCACCCGGACGCGGCGCGTACAGCACCGAGACGCTCGATCCGCCAATCAAAGTGCTCAGAGCATTCAGAAAACAGCAAAACTCACCATGAAGAATGAAGACGTGAAGAGGCTTTTGGGAAAGAAAAACCCGCTTCACGTCTTCATTCTTCATGGTTAAGTTTTTAGGATCAGCTCGGCAGCGCGCGGTCGATTGGGAATGGCTGACCCGACCACGCGCGTACCGCGGTCCAGGGCTGCGGGGGCGCGGACCAGAAGTCGTCGGTGGCGGGCAGGCCGAGCGGCAGCAGTCCGACGGCGCACAAATAGAGGCTCCCCGTCGAGATGTAGGACTCGCCGATCCCCGGCTGATGACCGCAGAAGCCGATGCGCAGCCAGCCGTCCGCATCGAAGGTGTTCGGCGCTTCGATCGACCGGCGAATGACGGCAGAGAGCGCGCCGCGCACTTGCGCGGGCGAGACGCCGTCGGGCAGCGCGCGGCGCAGCGCCATCTGTGCTAACAACTGAAACGCGCCGAAGCGGTAGGCGATCGATCGGCCGAGGGCGGGAAACGACCCATCGGGCGCGATGAGGCGTTCCAGGACCGCCGCGTAGCGACGCGCACGCGGCTCGACTCGCGAGGCCAGCTCCTTCCAGGCCGCTGATTCGTTCCGGCAGACGTCGAGCACGTCGAGCAGCATCGGCTGGATGACGAAGCTGTTGTAGTAGTCCCAGTGGAACGCGGGACCGTCGCCGTACGCGCCGTCGCCCTTGTACCACTGCTCGTGCTGGCGCAGCGCGTAGTCGACGCGCATCCGATCCCATCGCTCCCCGAGAACGGCGAGCGCCGCCTCGACGGTCGCCGAGAACAGCAACCAGTTGTTGAACCCCGGCGAGATCGCGCGCGTCGCGACGAGCGCGTCGATCAGCTGGCGACGCGTGGTCGCGTCGAGATCGTCGCCCAGCGCCTGACGCGCACGCAGCACGCCCTGCGCGAGAAATGCGGCGTCCACGAGCGGCTGCCCGCCTTTGGTGAAGTTGAGATAGTCGGGCGACGCCGGATCGACCGCCTTCGCGATCGCCTGCCGCGTCAGCCGTCCGTAGTCACGGCGCAGCCGCCCTTCCGCGGTGTCGTCAGGCGCCAGCGCGAGCCATGGCGCGATGCCGGCGGCGAGACGGCCAATCGCTTCGAGGTGCGACACCGCCCGCCGATCGGCGCCCGCCGCCTGCTCGACCGGCATGCGCGTCTTCAACGTGCCGTTCGCCAGATTGTTCAGGACGGGATCGGCCAGCCGCCGAAGCGAGGCAATCCAGAACGCGCGGTCCGCTTCTCCGCCAGACGCGGCGACCTTCTGCTGCGCGCCCCCGGCCGGAGCAACCGTCATGACCGGCAGCGCCGCCGCGCCGCTCGTGACTTTCAAGAACTGACGTCGATTCATTGCTGCCTCCAACTAGGCACTGGGCACTAGGCACTGGCACGAGGCGCTCGGCGCTCGGCTGACAGCATAGTCCTCTGCAGATATAGTCAGCGCGGCAATGACCCGGCAGTTCGGTCGCATCGCGTTCTTCGGCGCGGCGTCGTGCTGGGCGGTGTTCGCCCTGTCGCTGCTCATCGACGGCCTGAGCCCGGGATCGCGGGCTCGGTTGGTGCAGGCGATGGCCACGGGAGCGACGGTGTGCGCGATCGTCTGCTGCCTCCTGGCGATCGTCGCGCTGGTTCGCGGACCGGGACGAGGCTCGGCGGCGGCCGGGCTGGCCCTCAGCCTCCTGTATCTCCTGACGTTCAGGTAGATCTTTTCACCAAGATCACGAAGCACACGAAGTTTTCTGGGAAAGCTCTTGAACCAAAACCCTTCGTGGCCTTCGTGCTCTTCGTGGTGAAAGCTCTTCGCGTTCACCCGTCGAGCTTCGCCGGCTTCTTCAGATGATGTCCGGCCGCGTCCTGGTACGCCTTCGCCAGCGCGAGCAGCTCGGTTTCGCCGAACGGCCGAGCGAAGAACGTGACGTTGGTCGGCGTTCCTGCGTCAGTGAATCCGTTGGGCACGTTGATCGCCGGATAGCATGCCAGGTTGGCCATCGTCGAATGGCGCTGCGCGGGCCCTTGCGGCTGCGCGGGCCCGCCGGCGCCACGGCCACGTCCGCCGCCGGGCGCGGCGCCGCCGCCTCTCGCCGTAGCGGCGGCGGCCGGATCCGCCGCCGCGGCCGCCGGATCCGCCGCGGGATCCGTGCCACGCCCGCGTCCGGCGCCCCCGCCGGCGCCGGCATTCGACGCGACGATATAGACGTCCACGTCTGCCGTCGCTGCCGCAAGGTCCGTCATCATCATCATGCGCAGGCGTTGCGATTGCAGGTACTCCACCGCAGGCACGAGACGCGACGTCGGGCGGCTCATGCGCGTGCCGGCCGTCTTGCCGGCCCGGAACATCTCATCGAAATAGACCGCCGACTCGACGCCGAGTCCGCTGACGTTCGTCTGCGACACCGGAATCTTCATCGGAATGAAGTTCGACACGCCCAGCGACCGCAGCGTCTCGAGCAGCTTCTCGGCGTTCGCTTTCACGACGGGATTCGTCAGGTCGTCGAACGACTCCTTGATGTAGCCCACGCGCAGCTTGCGAACGTCGAGCTGCGCGTTCCAGTTGAAGGGAATGTCCGACACGCTCATGTCGCGGCCGTCGGGCTTCGCAATCGCCTGCATGACGATCGCGCAGTCCTCCGCGTAGCGGCAGAGCGGCCCGAGCCGATCCTGCGTCCACGACAGCGCCATCACGCCATACCGGCTGATGCGGCCGAACGTCGGTCGCAGCCCGGCGAGCCCGCAGCGCGCTGCCGGACTGAGAATCGATCCACTCGTCTCCGTGCCGATGCCGAAGGCCACGCAGCCGGCGGCCGTGGCCGAGGACGGCCCGGCGGACGATCCGCTCGAACCCACCGACGGGTCCCACGGGCTGTTGGTGCGCCCGCCGAACCACTGATCGCCGGCCGCGAGCTCACCGGTCGAGAGCTTGGCGACGAGCACCGCGCCCGCGTCACGCAGCATCTCGACGACGCTGGCGTCGTAGTCGAAGATTTGATCCTTGAACGCGTTGGAGCCCCAGGTGGTCTTGTAGCCCTTCACCGAGATGATGTCTTTCGCGCCCCACGGGATGCCGTGCAGCGCGCCCTTGTACTTGCCTTGCGCGATCTCCGCGTCGGCCTGCTTCGCCTGCGCCATCGCGAGGTCGTCGAGGAACGTCACCACACAGTTGAGCTTCGCGTTGTACCGGTGCAATCGCGTCAGGTACATCTCGGTGAGCTGGACGGAGGTCACCTGCTTCGTTCGCACCAGCTCGGCAAGGTGACGGACGGGCCAGAAGGCCACGTCCTCGAGATTCGACGGACGCCTCACGGCCGGCGGCGCGCTCAGCCGGAAGGGCTGACGCGTACGGTTCACCTGAATGCCGGGCGCGAGCGCGCTGAAGTGAAACGGCGGCGACACGTCGAGCGGGATGTGAATCTTCCTCACTTCCTCGTAGCGCGTCAGGTTCTGGTTGGCGGTGTTGACCATCGCCTGCCGGTCCGCCTCAGGCAGCTCGATGCCCGACAGCTTCAGCGCCTCGGTGACCATCGCGAGCGTGATACGCTGCGTGCCCTGATCCTGCATGCGGGCCCAGATGACTCCGGGCGCGAGCGTCGAGCCGAGCCCGATGCTGGCAAAATGCGTCATGAACCGTCGTCTCGTGTCGGCGAGGGTCGGCATGTCGGGTCCTTTCAGAAGCGGGGGGACTTCGTCCCCGGCCCTTACGCGCTCTCTCGCGGGGATCCCACGATCGCCTCGCGCTCGTTCGCTCTACTGCAGTGGGAAGCGCGGTTCGGGCGCCATTGTAGTCCGACGGCGCGCCCACTGTGTCCATGGCGAGGGTCAGGTCTTGTTTTGCCACATCGCGACGCACGACCAGACCCCAGCGAGGTCATGTCGCAAAACAAGACCTGACCCCGGAACGGTTTCTGCATTCGTTCGACGAGAGGGAGGTGTGCCATGAGGAAAGCTGTCCACATCGTGGCGCTGCTGGCGGCGGCGACACCCTGGACTCTGGTGGCCTCGGCGCAGGGACCGTCGGCGCCTCCCGTCGGGGAACGCTCGCAGACCACACCGACGCTGGCGCTCGTCGGATGTGTCGAACGAATCGAACCGCCGGCGCGTCGCGCGGGAGAGACTGCGCCGCTCCCGCCGCCGGCGTACAAGCTGGTGGACGTTGAGCTGGGTGGCCAGCGCGCACAGCGGCCCGCGACTGCGGAGACGCAGTACCTGCTGGCCGCACCGGCAAGCACCAAGCTGAGCGACTTTCAGAACCAGCGGGTCGAGGTGACAGGCACGCTCGGCATCACCGCCAAGCCACCGGCGTCCGAACAGCGTGGCGCGACGCCCGGATCGACCTTGCCGGCATCGACGCTGAACGTGATGTCCGTAAAGGTCGTCTCGACCGAGTGCAAGCCGCCGCGCGTCACGTTCCGGTGACGGCCGGCGCCTCACGCACGCGAATGTTCCGGAACTCGATCGGCGATCCCTCGGCCTCGAGACAGAAGTAGCCGGCCCGAGGATCGGCGCCGCTGCCGCCGGAGACTTCCTCGCCGTTCACCCAGAGGCGGACCTCGCCATTCATCGCGCGGACGTAGTAATGGTTCCATTCGCCCGCGCCGCGGCTGAGATGCTTTCGCGGGAAGCTGCGTGCGCCGTTGGGCGACGTCGGAGGAAACGGCACGAGCTTCGACTTGCCGACGGCGAACACGTCGCCGTGCGTGGTGAACCAGTCGCCCGAACGGCCCGATAGTTTCTCGTACTGCTCGCGGAAGCCGTGGTCCAGCATCTGCACTTCGATGCCGTACTGCGGCAGCGCGCCAGGTTTCAGGTCCGCGAGCGCGTGCTCGGGCACCCACACGAACACGCCGGAGTTGCCGCCGGCTCGAAGATGCCGCCACTCGATGACCAGCTCGAAGTTGGTGAACTGCCGCCTGGTGCGCATCACGCCAATCGGCGTGCCGCTGCCGAACAGCACGTCGCCTGTCCAGACCCACGTGCCTTCCCCGCCGTTCACCAGCGCGAAGTCGTTCTGCGCGAGCGCCCGCCATCCGGGCTCGGTCCCGTCGATGAAGGCTCGGGGCGGTGATGTGACTTGCGAGTTGATGCTCGAGGACGACGCGACACCGACGACGGCCACTACGGCGAGAGCGGTCAGGCGGACGCGGGTCATCGCAGGTCCTTCAGCGAATCACCTTCTCGAGGAACTGGCGATTGGCGCGAGCGTTCGCGGTGGTCTCGTCCGGCGTGGCGCCGACAGCGACGCCTTCGACCATGATGGGCCCGTTGAACCCTGCGGCTTTGAGGCGCGCAAAGATCGCGGCGAAGTCCACCTTGCCGGTGCCGAACTGCGACATCACTTCGCCTTTCGGCGCCGGACAGTCCTTGGCACAGAAGCCGGTGACGTGCTTCACGACCGGCTCGAGCTCGGCGAGCGGGTCCTTGCCCGTGTAATAGATGATGTTGCCGGCGTCGTACCAGACCTTGAAGTTGGGGTGCGCGACCTTCTCCATGCAGCGCAGAATCTCTTCGGACGCTCCGCTGCCGCCGCCGTGCGGCTTCAGCACGACTCTGATCCCGCGCTTGTCCGCATACGGCGCGGCGTCGGCCATGACGCGATAGTAATTCTCGTAGTCCTCAGGCCGATCGACGCCGAACGTGAGCATGTACTCGAGCGCCAGGCGGCTCGCGTTGTCGATCTGCACGCGAAGGTCCCTGATCTGATCGTCTGGCGGCGCCGACGCATTCAGCCGGATCGCCGTCATGTTCACCGACAGCCCGCGCGCCGCGATCCGGCGCTTCAGCCCGTCGAGATAGTCGGGCGTCGCCGCCGCGGACGTGAAGGCTTCACCACGATGGGCGCTGAGCAGTCCGGTCAGACCGTACCCGGCGGCCTTGATGCCGTCGAGCCCTTCGTCGTACGTCCATCGCGTCCACGGCCGGTTGAAGCAGCCGATCGGCCAGCGCACGCCCAGCGACTGCATGGCGGCTGCGAGCGTCTCGAGGCTCATCGCCCCCACGACGACCCCGGACGTCGTCTCGAGAAAGGTCCGCCGGCTAATCGTGCGACGTGTGTCGTCCATGCCGGTCACCCTTTCTTCTTCTGCAGCCAGGCGGCACGCAGCGCCTCGATGAACCGCGCGTCCACCAGGCCTGGCGGCGAGCCTTGATAGCTGAGGCCGCGATCCGTGCGGAACTTGTCGACCGCGGCGATCGCTTCCTCGTCGTAGAGCTGCAGGTCGCGCGCGTTCTGCCGGATCGCGGCCGCCTGCTTGTCGTACTGCGCCTTGTCAGTTTTCTGCAGCGCGCGCATCTCTGCCGTGTCGACGGACGTTTCCGGAAACGTGGCGAGCGTCGGACGCCACGCGCCGACGGCATGGAGCATGCGCTTGAGCTCGATCACGTCCGGCCCCTCCACGCGCGAGAAGCTGCGATAGCCGAGTCGCCGCGCGGTCGTGTAGTAGATGCGCTTCATTTCGGCGACCGGCTCGGCATGCTCGCCCACTTCGATCGCGAGCGCGATGTAGTCGCCTCCCCTGCCGGGATTGTTCGGGTCCGCGATCTTGATCGCGGCCGACTGCAGATTGCCCCAGCGGCGATCGCCGCCCTTCGCCTGTCCCGCTTCGAGCGCCAGAATCATTCGCTCGGCCAGCGGCCAGCCGGAGCTCCCGGTCGCCTCGAAGCTCGCGGCCACCGCCTCGATCACTTCCGGGCCGACCATGATGTTCGCCTGCACGGTGTAGTTCAGCCCTTGTCTGCTGCCCGCCCAGTTGCCGTTCTGTTTGCCCGTGTGCGCGGCCGATCTCCCCTTCATGTCGATGAGCCCGACCTGACGCGACTCGCGCTGAGCGTCGTTCGCAAGCAATTGCTGCAGCACGTCCTCGGGCGCGACGCCCTTGGCGAGCAAATCGAGCCCGCGTGGCCCGTACTCGACCATCGTCGAGGCCTGCGTGCAGACCGCACCAACCCCGGCCCGCACGTGCGGCACCGCGCGTCCGACGAACGGCACGCGCGTCGTCACCGCCGCGCCCGACTGTCCGGTCTCCGGATCGACGGCGCACAACGAGAACGTCGAGTACCTGCGGCAGCCCCTCGTCGTTGATCGTCACGCCGTCGGCGGCGCGCTGCTGCGCCGAAGGATGAGAGGCCAGAGCCGCACCGATCCCGACCACGACAACTGCAAAGGCCTGACGTCGGAACATAGCCTGCTCCTTGAATCGATGGAATTATCATCGATCCATCGATCGATTCCTGTCTGGGTGTAGTATCCGCCCTGAGATCCCGCATTTCCTCCCGGAGGCCTGCCATGGTTCGAAGAGCTCTGCTTGGCGCGTGTTTGACCGTCGTGCTCGTCTGGGGACTGGGCGGCGCGGTGCCGGATGCGCAGCAGAACAGCGCGGCGCGGCCGGCCGCTGCACCGGACGGCGGAGGCCCCATCAAGCTGGCCCGGCATCCTGACTATCACGCCGGCAAGGTCACGTTCAGCGTACATGGGCGACATCTGGACCGCCAGTGAGGACGGGTCCGGCGTCCTGCGCCTCACGGACAACATCGCCCGCGAAGTGTACCCGCGCTTCTCGCCGGACGGGCGCTGGATTGCCTTCTCGTCCAACCGTTACGGCAACTACGACGTGTTCGTCGATCCCGGCCACCGGCGGCACGCCGCGGCGGCTCACCTTTCATTCCGGCGGCGACGATGTCGTCGGCTGGACGCGCGACTCGCAGAAAGTGACGTTCCGGTCGGCGCGCGGCGACGGCGCGTTTCCAAGCGTGGCCATTCTGTATGAAGTCGCCGTGACGGGCGGACAGGAGCAGCCGCTTCCGATCGACTGGGGCTACTCCGGCGACTTTTCGCCCGACGGCAAGCAGCTCGTCTTCAACCGGCACCCGGCGACGTGGTCGCGCCAGCACTATCGCGGCAGCTACGCCGCTGACCTGTGGATCGCGGATCTCGCGACGCGCACGTACCGGCAACTGCTCGCCGACGAGAAATTCAACCGCTACTGGCCGATGTGGGGCGCCGACGGCAACATCTACTTCGTCGCCGACCCGCTCCCGAACGAGAAATCGGTGCTGCCAGGCTCCGCTACCGTGTACAGCAGCGTGAACAACATCTACCGGATTTCCGCGACCGGCAGCGGCCAGCCCGTGCAGGTCACGAAGCACACGAGCGGCAGTCTCTTCTGGCCGGCGATGTCCGGCGACGGCAAGACGATCGTCTACGAGGAGAACTTCGGCCTGTGGAAGCTCGACGTCGCGACGGGCCGGACGAGCGAGATCGCGCTGCAGATCGCGACCGACGAGAAGGAGAACGAGTTCGCGGCCGAGACGGTGCAGAACGACGTCGACGGCTTCGATCTCTCGCCGTCCGGACAGCGGGCCGTCATCTCCGCGCGCGGACAGATCCTGACGATTGCCACCAACCGCGGCGACATCACGCGCGTCGCGCCGGACGCGATGGTGTCGCGCAATCAGGCGCCGAAGTGGTCGCCCGACGGCAAGTGGCTCGCGTTCCTGTCGGATCGATCCGGCCGCGACGAGATCTGGATCTCGGATCCCGACGGCAAGGGGCTGAAGAAGATCACGGACCTCGACAACGAGAAGGGGCAGATGCTCTGGACCCCCGACTCGAAGATGCTCCTCTACGCGGCCGCCGACAAGAAGCTCTACGGCTACTCGCTCGCCGACAGCAAGGCGTCCGTGATCACGTCGAGCGACATCTCGCGGATCGGATTCTTCTCGGTCTCGCCCGACAGCAAGTGGGTCGCGTTCGCGAAGCAGGACCGCACGCTCCGCTCGCACGTGTACATCGCGCCGATCACCGGCGGCGAGGAGCGTCACATCTCGGACGACCGGCTGCTCTACTCGGAGAGCAACGCCGTGTGGACCGCCGACGGACGCTACCTGGTGTTCACGTCGGCGGAGAGCGCGTCGAACGGGATCGCCACGCAGGGCGGAATTGCCACGACGATGGAACTGTGGGCGCTGTCGCTGCGGGATCAGGATCGCGATCCCGTTGAATCGTGACATCGACAACGAAGCGCAGGCGCTCGCGGCCGAGGCGGCCGGGCGCGGCGGCCGGGGCGGCGCCGGCGCCGCCGGCCAGCCGGTCACGGTGCAGATCGACTGGAACAACATCGCGCGTCGCGCGCGGCAGTTGACGGTGCCCGGCGACACCCTGGGCGGTCTCGTCGCGTCACCCGAGGGCCACTCGGTCGCGTTCAACCTGTCGACGGGCGGCGGCCGCGGCGGCGGCGGCGCGGCGGCCGGCGGCGGCACGGCGGGCATCTACGTCATCAACGTGGAGACGGCGCAGCTGACGCGCGTGCCTCCGGCGTCGGAAGCCGGCGCGGCCGGCGGCGGACGCGGGGGCGGGCGCGGCGGCGGCGGGGGCGGCGCCGGCGGCGCGGGCAAGGTGTTCTCGCGCGACGGCCGGACGCTCTACTTCCAGTCGGGCAGCGGACTCTATGCCGCCTCGGTGCCAGCCGGAGGCGGCGCGGCGGGCGGCCCCGCGGCGGGCGGCGGGCGCGGCGGCGCGGGCCGCGGTGGCGGTGGCGGCGCGGCGGCGGCGACGCAGGAACCCGCGGGCGGCGGCGGCACGGCTCGTCAGGTGACCTACACCGCGACGATTCAGATCGATCGCAAGGCGCTTCGCACGCAGGTCTTCAACGAAGGCTGGCGCATCATGAAGAACCGCTTCTACGACGTCGAGATGCACGGCATCAACTGGGCCTCGCTGCAAGACGATCGTACGAGCCGCTCCTGAACTACCTCGTCGATCAGGAGGAGCTGCACACGGTCATGATGATGATGATCGGCGAGCTCAACGCGTCGCACACGGGCGTGAGCGGCGGGCCGAGTGACGCCGGGCCGTCCACGGGCCAGACGCGGCAGCCGGGATTCACGATCGTCACCGATCCGTCCGGCTTCTATCGTGTCGGGCACATCTTCAAGACCGGGCCCGCCGACCACGACTACCTGAAGGTTCGAACGGGCGACTACATCATCTCGCTCGACGACCGCGACCTGAAGACGAGCGACAACTACTGGCAGCACCTCACGCTCCCGTCGACCAGCAAGTTCCGCTTCATGCTGAACGACAAGCCGGCGAAGGAGGGCGCCTGGGAAGTCGTGATCACGCCTGTCGTCGGCGCCGGGTTCGGCGACCTGCAGTACGCGCGATGGGTGGAGGATCGCCGGCAGATGGTCGAGAAGCTCAGCAACGGGGAGATCGGCTACCTGCACATCCGCGCGATGGACGCGCCGTCGCTGCGGCAGTTCCAACTCGACCTCGCGGCGAACCGGACGAAGAAGGCGCTCGTGATCGATCAGCGCTTCAACGGAGGCGGCGGCATCGACCAGGAATTGCTCGCGATCCTGTCCGGCCGCGCGTATCAGTACACGCTCGGACGCGATGCCGGCGTGCGGCAGCCGCGGCCGCAGAACTTCTACGGGCCGATGGTCGTGATGCAGAACGAGCGCTCGGCGTCGGACGCCGAGATGTTCCCGGCCGGGTTCCGCGCGCTGGGTCTCGGCAAGGTCATCGGCGTGCCGACGATGGGCGCGGTGATCGGCACCGGGTTCGTACACGCTGCTGGATGGATCGGCGATCCGCACGCCAGGCACCGGCGTGTGGACGTCAACCGGACAGAACATGGAGAACTACGGCGTGCCGCCGGACGTGCACATCGACAACACGCCGGCCGACTTCGCGAAGAACCGCGACGCGCAGATCGAGAAGGCCGTCGAGGTGCTCAAGGCGGAGCTCACGAAGAAGTAGGGCGGCCTAGTACGTTAGGGCGGCTTGGTTTGTAAGCCGCCGATTACTTGAGCGGCGGGCGTTTGCACGGCGTCGGCCATTTCTCGCACGGGCCGACGCTGGTGATCCGCGTGTAATTCAGGCGGCTGGGCGCCTCGGGAACGGCCGTGTCGCTGATCTCGATCGTCAGCGTCTTGCCGTCTGGCGACAGCTGGAAGATCTCCTTCACCGTCGTCGACACTCCCGATGACGAGAGCAGCGTCCCCTGGGCGATGTGCGTCCGGCCCTGCCACTCCGCCGCCATCGTGATATCGCCACCCTGCCCGACCGGTGTCGTCGTTTTCTGACCCGGCACGTAGAGGCGTGACTGCCCTTCGTTCATTGGGCTCTCGACGACGAGCGTCCCGTTCGCCGCCTGCGTGACGAACAGCATGGGCGGGGCGCCGGCGGCGATGAGTCCGGCAAACGTGGCGCGACCCATCGTTGACGACTTCGAATCGAGTTGCCAGGATCCGGCGAACGCGGCGGGTGCCACCGGACCGGGGGCTGGACCAGGTCTGAGAGGATCCGGAGGGCGCCGGTTCAGTATTGTGCTCGCAGTACTGGCGGCGCCGGGCTGGCCGGACGCGCCGAGCTCGAGCGCCACGATCTTCTCGCGATCGCGCGCGTACAGCGTCGTGCCCGACGAGCGTCGGCACCGTCCACGACATCGTGTCGAAGATCTTCGCCTGCGACAGGATCGTCGCGCCTTGCGGGGCCAGCCTCGCGAGCGCGAGGTCGCCGTCTTCGTCCATGATGATCGTCTTGTCGCCCGCCTGCAGCAGGCTCGCGCGACCGAAGCCGCGATGCTGCCAGGCCGCCTGCGCCCGTCTTGACGTTGAGCGCCGTGAGAAACGCCGGACCGAAATCACCGGTCGTGCCGTAGACGTAGTCGCCGACGCGAATCGCGCTGAGGAACATGAAGCGGACGCGATTCGTGAACCACAGCTCCCGAACGCGCGTCGTGCCGCGCCACCTGTCGCAACTCGATGGCGCGGCTGCCCGCCTTGTAAGCCGACGAGACGAACAGGACGTTGTCCGGTCCCCAGATCGGCGTCGTGCAGTTCAGATCGTTGCCGGGATCGTGCGGATGCGACCAGAGAATCGCGGCCGTTCGCTGGATCGAGGCCGGTGACCGTGCCGCCGCGCGAGAAACACGACCTGCGGGACGGCCTGCCAACGTCGATCAGGATCGGCGCCGCCGCGGCCGTGAGGAAGTCGCCGCTCTTCCACACCACCGCGCCGTCGCTCTGCCGGAACGCCATCACCGACTGTCCGGGACCGCCGACGCTGCAGATGATCGTGTCGCCGTAGGCGATCGGGCTGCAGCCGTAGCCGGTCTTCACGATCGGCCGGATCAAGCAGCTCGGGCGATTGAACTCCTTGATGAAGTCGTGCGACCAGAGCACCTTGCCGGTTCGTTTGTCGAACGCGAACAACTGCTGGTTCGTGCCGATCGTGAACACGCGGTCGCCGACGACGAGCGGCGTCGAGTGCGGGCCGGCGCCGAAGCTGAAGTCCTCGACGGCGCGACGGGTACTTGTGCTCCCAGATCGTCTTCCCGGTCTTCGCGTCGAGCGCGACGACGCGTTCCTCCGCATCCCACGGGCCCTGCCTGCGCGCGGCCGTTGCCGGCGCGGTACATCGTGAACAGCCGGCCCGTCGTCGACGACGATCGCCGAATGTCCGGGGCCGAGCGGACGGCTCCACAGCACCGGCGGTCCGGCGTCGGGCCACTTCTCCGCCAGGCCGGTCCCGGAGACGATGAAATTGCGATCGGGTCCACCCCATTGCTGCCACGCCGCCGTCGACGTCCGGGTCGCCGTCTCGGCCTGCGACTGGGCGGTCACCTCGCTCGAGGACAGCAGTCGCCACGCAGGCAGCAGGCAGGCGACGACACCAATCGCGATCAACGTCCGACGTGCAGCGCTTCCGGGCATACGGCGGATTCTACCGCGCGGAGTCGCGCCGAATCGTCACGTGTGACTATAATCCGGCGCGTGCCGCGCCCGCCATGCTGTCGCTGGTGATTCCGGTCTACAAGAACGAGGCCAACCTGCCTCGTCTGTTCGCCGACCTCGAGTTGTTCGCCAGGCGGCTGCCGGACGATCTCGAGGTCGTCTTCGTCGTCGATGGCAGCCCCGACGCGTCGCTGGCCATCCTGCGCCAGCATCTGCCGGGCTGGTCCATTCGATCGCAGCTCATCGAGCTCAGTCGCAACTTCGGATCGTTTTCGGCGATCGCGGCCGGCATGCGCCACGCGCAAGGCGAGCTCATGGCGGTCATGGCCGCAGACCTCCAGGAGCCGCCCGAGCTGGTGCTCGAGTTCCACCGCATCCTGAAAGCCGGCGAAGCGGACGTCGCGATGGGCCACCGCACCGGCCGCGCGGATCCGTTCTGGTCGCGCTGGCTGTCCGAAAGTTTCTGGACCGTCTATCGCCGCTTCGTCGTCCCGGACATGCCCGAGGGCGGCATCGACGTGTTCGGCTGCACGCGTGAGGTGCGCGATCGGCTGCTCGAGCTGCGTGAGACGCACACGAACCTGATCGCCCTGCTGTTCTGGCTGGGATTCCGGCGAGCCTTTGTGCCGTACGAGCGCCGTGCCCGGGACAGCGGACGCAGCGCGTGGACGTTCGGCGGCAAGGTCCGGTACGCCCTCGACAGCATCTTCAGTTTCACCGACCTGCCGATTCGCGCACTGCTGCTCCTCGGCTCGATCGGCACGGCCGCGGCCGTTGTCGGGGCCGTGACCGTCTTCATCGAATGGTGGCTCGGCCAGGTGCCGGTGCTGGGCTACACGCCGCTGATGCTCGTCATCACCTTCTTCGGCGGGCTCACCGCGCTCGGGCTCGGCATCATCGGGCAGTACATGTGGCTGTCGGTGCAGAACTCGAGGCAGCGGCCCAACTACATCGTCAAGCGCCGGACGCCGGCGCGGCAGCTCGTCTATCGCACGCCAGAAACTCGTCGTAGTCCCTGATGTAATCGTCCGCGTCGTAGTGCTCGGAGGCAAAGACGAGCAGCATCGCGTCGGCTGAGTACTGGTATTGCACCGCCCAGACCATCGGCGGCACATACAGGCCCAGGTTCGGTCCGTCGAGCGCGATCTCCTCGCTCGCCGCGCCGTCGTCGACGACCACTGCGAGCGATCCACGCACGCAGACGAGGAACTGGTGACACTGGCGATGGGCGTGCTCCCCGCGAACGTCTTTGCCCGGCACGTCGAAGACGACGAAGTAGCGCCTGGGCGCGAACGGGATCTGAGCCAGGAACTCGCCGGCTGAGAGACTTCCCCGAAGGTCGTTCACGAGCGGCAGGCGATGGACGGTCACGCCGGGCACCGACGTGTCCATCACTTCCCCGCCGTCTCGCGACTTGAACGACGTCGGCGCGCTCTCCGGGCGGCGGGTGGCGTCGACGTAGCCGACGATGCGCGCCGGATTGCCGGAGACGATCGCCCTCGTCGGAACGTCATGCGTGACGACGGAGCCGGCGCCGACGAGCGCGCGGGCGCCGATGCGCAGGCCGGGCAGGATGGCCGCGCCGCCGCCAATCGACGCACCACGCCCGACGTGCGTCTCGAGCACGGTCGTCTGATGGTGCTTGCTCTGCGGATACTTGTCGTTCGAAAACGTCGCATTCGGACCGATGAAGACGTCGTCGGCAATCCGCAGGCCGTCCCAGAGCTGGACGCCGCACTTGACCGTGACGCGATCGCCCAGCACGACGTCGTTTTCGATGAACACGTGGTCGCAGATATTGCAGTCGCGGCCGATGCGGGCGCCGGGCAGCACGTGCGCGAACGCCCAGACGCGTGTGTTCTCGCCGATCGCCGTGCTCTCGCAGAGCGCCCGAGGATGGACGAAAAAGCCGGTCGTGCGCGGCGTCTCAGTCGACATGTCCGCTCATGCTACCGCAAGCAGCGTGCGATACTACCAAGCCGATCGATGATCGCGAGGCTGGGTCCCGATGCCGGACCGAACCGGGTTCGTTCGGCGCTGACCATCGCGCTGATGGTGATGGCAGCGGCCGCCCTGATCGCGAGGGTGGTCTCGATTGCGGAGCCGCTCGGGATCGACCAGAGCTTGTGGGCGTCCGCGGTTCGGGGCATGGCGCGCGGGCAGCTCCTCTATCAGGACGTCTGGGAACAACGCCCGCCCGGCATCTTCCTCACGTATCTCGCGGCATTTCGCATCCTCGGCTGGACGCCATCCGCGGTCGCGTGGCTCGACATCATCGCGTCCACGCTCACGACGCTGCTGATCTACGCGGTCGTCCGGACACTCGGCACGCGACTGACGGCGGCGCTGGCGTCGGCGCTCTACGCCGTGCTCACGATGCCCGCGTGGCTGTACCGGCACAGCGGCTTCCTCGAGCGCAGCGTGTGCGAGACGTTCATCGTCGTCTGCGCCGGTCTCATGGCCTGGTGCGCGGTGAATTACCGGAACCAGCCGCGCGACATCCTGGCGGCCGGCGTCGGGGTCTTCGCGGGCCTGGCGGTCGTCTACAAACCGAACGCCGGGATCTACCTGCCCGCCCTCCTGTGGTGGATGTGGCTGTACCGCCGCGACGCAGTCACGTTCCGCCCCATCATCATCGCCATCGTCGCGTCGACGCTGCTGCCGCTGCTCACGATCGCCTGGCTCTGGCGGATTGGCGTCCTCGCGGACGCGCGAATCGCGGTGGTGGACTTCAATCGGTACTACCTCGCAGGCGGGTTCACGATCGGCGGCTACGTGCTCGATTTCTCACGCGCGGTCTGGCTGCGCATGAAAACCGATCCGCTGTGGCTCGCCGGCGGGATTGGTGCGGTCGTTGCCGTCTGGCGAATCGTGCGCACCCGACGCCTGTCGCCGCTTGCCGGACTGGCGGTGATCTGGGGCGGCGCGGCCTCGATTGCCATCATCGCGAACGGAGCGAGGCTGTTCAACTCTTACTTCATTCACGCGCTGGCGCCGCTGGCGATTCTTACCGCGTGGCACCTGGTAGAAGGCGCAGGCGCCTCGCGCCTGCGCCGGTTGATTGCTGTCGGTACCGGAGCGCTCATGCTGACGGTGCTCCTGCAGCGTCACTATCCCGCCAAGGTCATGGAATCGGCCCGCGCCGACTACGAGTTGCTGCAGGGGCGCTTCGAACGGACGGCGTACCTCGAGCGCTTCGGCGGGTACGACAACGCGCGAGGCTACTCGGCTCGCGCCAACGAAGAGCTCGCGAGCTACCTGCGCACGCACACGACGCCGGACGATCGCATCTTTCTCTTTGGCATCAACGGCGCCGGAGTCTATTTCCACGCCGATCGGCTCACGGCTCACCGGTTTCTCTGGCTCAATTTCTTCGTGCCGGATGGATTCCCCGATCCGGCATTCCGGCTGGAGGCGGTGACGCGCGATCTGGCTGCCCGCCGGCCGCGTTACATCGTCTTCGAGCGGCTCAACTCGGTGTCGGAGATGGGCAAGGCGGTGGACAGCCTCGTCACGACCGACCCTCAGATCGCCACGGCTCCTCGAGGCCTATCAGCTCGAAACCCGCATCGAAGACTTCACGGTGTATCGACGAATCGAGTGACAGCCACGGACAGGTACCACGTTTCACCACGAAGCGCACGAAGCACACGAAGGCTTCTTTGTGGAAAAGCTTTTCCCCAACCCGAAGAGTTCTTCGTGATCTTCGCGCCCTTCGTGGTGAAGAAGTGGGCTTCGTCGTCACTCGCGTCGCACGACCTCCCGCACGACCGCCTGGGGCCGCTGATTGACGGTGAGGAACATCCGGCCGACGTACTCGCCGATCAGGCCGAGCAGTACGAGTTGCGTGCCTGAAAACACGAGCAGCGCGGCCATCGTGGAACCCCAGCCGAACGACGGCCCCTGGTCCGTCAGGCGCCAGTAGATGACCCAGCCGAATCCAAAGAGCCCGCCGGCAGCCATCAGCAGCCCGAGCGCGGTCGCGAGGCGCAGGGGCAGCAGCGAGAAGTTGACCCAGGCGCTCAGCCACAGCCGCACGAGGCGCCTCAACGTATACGTGCTCTGTCCGGCCCGGCGCGGCTCGTGACGAACGTCGATCGACCCGATGCGCTGCGTGACCTGCAGCAGCAGGCCGTCGATGTACGGATACGGGCCGGCATACGTGGCGACCTGCCGCGCGACGAACGCCGTGACGCATCGAAAGCTCGACAGATAGAAGCCGGACGGCTTGTCCACGGCCCAGTCCGTCATGCGGTTGGTGAACCAGCTGCCGAAGTTGCGCCAGACGGAGTGCTGTTTCTGCGCGTAATGGCCGAACACCACGTCGAGTCCCGTGTGCCTCGCGTGCTGCCACAGGCGCACGGCTTCAGCCGGCGGGTTCTGGCCGTCGTCGTCGATGTTGACGATATGGGCGCCGCGGGCGTGGCGCCAGCCGGTCAGGACGGCATTGTGCTCGCCGAAATTTCGCGCGTGATCGATGAACGTGATGGGCACGCGCCGGCCGGCCGACGGCGGACGGACGAGCAGCCCGCGGCAGACCTCGCCGGTCGCGTCGTTGCTGCCGTCGTTGACGAGGACGATCTCGTGTCCGCCCTCGATGTCGAGCGCTTCGATGTCGCGGACGAGGCCGGCGATGGTCTGGGCGCTGTGGTAGAGCGGGATGACGAAGCTCAGGGCGGGCGTCGTTTCCAGGGCGCGGCTCCGCGGGGATTAAACACCAAGGCGGGAATCGATCAAAGGAACATCGATCAATCGATCGATGGGCAGACCGGCAGCGGCGCTTGACTGTCTAGTCCACATAGACTAATATGTCTATCTGACATAGACATTTTGACGCCCGGCCGGCCGCCGGCCAGGGCAGGCGAGGTGCGTTATGGTGCTGGATCCTGAACTCGTCGACCAGGCGCGGACCGCGTCGTCCAGGCTCGCGGACGCCGAGCGCGATGCCCTGCTCTCGCGCGCCGATTACCACACGGCGGTGCGCCGGCTCCACCTGGCCGGCGGATCGCTTCGCGAAATCGCGCAGGCGCTGAAGGTCAGCCACCAGCGCGTGCAGCAGATCGTGAGCGGCGCGGGCGGGTCCTGGTGGAGCCGCATGTGGAGCACGCGCCGCGTCCGGCCCGACGCGGTCTGCACCTGGTGCGGGCGGCCGCCGAGCGAGGTCGCCAAGCTCATCGCCGGCCCGCGCGTGTACATCTGCGACGCCTGCGTGGAATCCGGCGAGAAGGCGCTCGCCGGCGGCCGCACTCCGGCCGGGCCCTTCACTGAGGTCAAGACGAAGGGCGTCGCCAGCCGGTGTTCGTTCTGCGGCAAGCGCGCCGGACAGGACAGGCCGATGGCCGCCGGTCCCGCCGGACGCGTGTGTCACGACTGCCTTCGCGTCTGCCGGGAGATTCTGACGACCTCGGAGGTCGAGAAAAAGGCCGGGATTGACGGCCCGGCGCGATCTCGGTACGAATAGGGCGCGTTCCCCCCAGCGCTGCGAGTGAGCCATGCCACTGACGTCGTACGGAGTCCTCAAAGGAAAAGCGATCGAAGTCCGTCTGGGTGCGGGTCAGTCTCCGCACTATCAGGTCCGGATCATCGACAACACCACCGACTACCGGATCGCGATCAACGTGAAGTCGCAGTTGGCGCCTTCGGAAGTCGAGTACCTCATCGTCGAGGATTATCGAGCATCCGATTCTCGAGACCGCGCTGCAATTCCCGCTCGGCTTCACGAGACTGCCCAGCAAACCGGCCTCGGGCGCGCTGGACTTCATCCGGGGCAACCTGTTCGATCGCACCAAGATGAAGCCGCTGCCGCACACGATGCCGGGATTCGACAACGACCTGAACGAGAAGATCGACCACGTCATGCAGCGCGCGATGGCCGACGAATCCGCCGTCGTCTACGCGTTCGGGCAGCGCTGGGGCCCGGAGCCCGGCCTCAAGGACAAGTACTTCGGCTTCCTGCCGGGCAACGGCATTCACGACATTCACATGAATCAGGGCAACGTCGGCCAGTTCGTGAAAGACGACGGCGTCCAGCAGGACGGCGGACTGCTGATCCACTTCCCCGATCAGCAGCAGTGGACCGCGGCGTTCCTGAAGTTCCAGTCTCAATCCTGGCACACCGACGACGTCACCGGGCACGCGCTGCCGTCCGGCGACGATGACTTGCCGACTGGCGATGAGCCGCACGGGCTCGTCCGCATCATCGCGGCGCTGGTCAATTCGGTCTCTTCGCCTGAGGTGGAACGCCTGACGATCCTCAACTCGGCGCCGCACGCCGTGGACCTGCAGGGATGGGGACTGCTCGATACGCAGAAAGCACGGATGAATCTCTCAGGATCCATCGCGGCCGGCGAAACGCGTGTCGTGACCATCGAGCCGCCCGTCGCGTTGTCCAACAAAGGCGGCGTGATCACCATCGTCGACGAGAAAGGTCTGAAGGTGGACGGCGTGTCTTACACCAAGGACCAGGCAAGACATCCGGGATGGACCGTCGTATTCCGGAGCTAGGGAGAGAACCATGCCCGCTGAGAAGAACCCCGGCTCGAAGCCGTCTTCGCTGTTCGAAGATGTCGCGATTCTCGCCTTTGCCATTCTTGGCCTGGGCGGCGGTGTCGCGCTCTGGCTGATCAAGTCGCCGCCGATCCTCATCTCCGTGTTTCTGGGGATCGGCGTTGCCGCGGTCGTCTACCGGTTCCTCGGCGGAATCGCCTCAGGCACGAGCTTTACGGACGGCGCGCTCAAAGTCGGCGGCTCTCTCGGTGCGCTGCTCGCCACGGCGTCGTTCATCAACTCCCCTCTTGTCCAGCAGACGACGCAGAGCTACACGATTCGGGGAACGCTGGAGAACCTGGAAGCCGAAGAGACGATGACGAGCCGCGAGGCGAACCTGTTCCTTCGCCGGGTCTACGACCAGGTCGGCTTCGACTACGAATGGCTGCTGGTCACGCCGACGCGACTCCCTGACGGCAAGAAGATCGGGTTTCTGTTCGACCGCGGACGCGAGGACGGCCGCAGCGCCACCAGACACGAGCTCACGGTGCGCGCGTCGCTCTACGACCAGGCGGATCAGAAGCTGCGGATCCAGTACACGCGTGCGAGCGACAAGCTCATTCAATTGATCGAGGGCGGCAACAACATCGAGCTGGCGCCGCTCGAGGACGAGCGGCGATCGGATCTCGGCATCGCGCAGCCGGCACCGGCGCGCTCGCTGCTCAGCTTCTTCGTGCCGACGCTCTTCGCGCAGTGGTCTGCTGCGCCGCTCGACGTCATCCGCAAGCGTCTCGAGTCGCCGGATCCGATCATTCGACAGGACGCGCGGACAGAGCTGGCGGCGCGTGGCCGATCGGCGCTTCCGCTGATCCGAACGATCCTCACCGAGCCGGGAAGCTCCTATCGCGCGCGCCTCGGCGCGATCTGGGCACTGAACGGCATGAAAGGCATTTCCGCCGACGATGTGGTGGGCGCGCCGTTCAGGACGATCCTGCAAGCCGTGAAGGACGCCGACCAGCAGCTAGCGGATGAGGCCTTCCGGTTCTTCACGAAATACGTGGTCGCCGGTTCGGCGAACCCGGCGGCCGGCAAACCGACGGTGGACGTCAAAGCCCCCAATCCGAGTCAGGGCAGCTTTCGATTCGCATTCACCTCGACGGCGAAGGCCGGGTCAGTCGCGGTGACGCTCGACGAAATCACCTGCATCGAGGACTCCTCCACCGGCACCACGCGCTGGACGTTCGTCGTCATGGCCGGGCCGTCGTCTTTCACGGTCGCCGAGCGCCGGTACGGAGACGATGCGCCGCAGAATCGCTTTCCAACCGCGGTCGCCGATCGCGCGCGCTATGCCTTGACCGCGCCCACCGGCGCGCCCCTGCGCGTCGTCGGCTACAAGCCAAAGCACATCGAGTGAGCCGTCGCGCCGCCGTTGTCGCCCTGCTCGTCTGGACGCTGGCGGTCACGCTGCTCCGCGCGATTCGCCTCCCGAATGACTTCGCGGAGGCGCACTGGCTCCTGGACTACCGGCACGGCCTCCTCAAACGCGGGCTCGTCGGCGAAGTGGTGTGGAGCGTCGGGCGCGTCTTCGGCGTGCGTCCCGGCGAGACGACGATCGCCGTGCTCTCCGGCCTCGTCTTCGCCGCGTTCGTGGCCGCCCTCCTCGTCGTCTCGCTTCGGGTGATCGCGCGATCGCGATGGTCTCCCGCGGCCGTGCTGACATCGGTCGCCTTTTTCTCGTCGCCGTTCGTGGTGATGAGCGCGCACTTCTTCGGGTACTTCGACAGCCTCATCGTGCTGCTCGCCATCGTCTCGGTGGCGCTCGTCCTTCGCGGCCGCGTCTGGAGCGCCGCGTCGCTCCAGACGATTGCCGTCCTCGTTCATGAATCCTCGGTGGTCGTTGGCCTGCCGGTCGTGTGTTTCGCGTGGCTGCTGGTGCGCGCCAATGGGTCGCGCGACGCTCGTGCGCCCTCGTTCTGGCCTCTGCTCCTTCCGATCGCCGGCCTCGTCGCGCTCATCGCGAGCGAGCGATTCTGGCTGGCGCCCGATGTCGAGGGGTCGCTCGCGGCCCATCTTTCGCGATTCCAGTTCATCGGCGGCGACATGAATCTCCTGGTGCCGCGCTGGCTGCTGACGGGATCGGTCGAAAACCTCGCACAACTCCGGCGTTTCGGCGAGCGGTTGTCCTCGGGCCACATGCACGGCCTGGTGCTGCCGGCGACGCTGGCGATCGTGTGCTATCTCGTCGAGGCGGTCAGACCTCGGACCACGGCACTCGGCGTCGCGCTCCTGGCCGTGTGCGTCGCGCCGCTTGCCATGCACGCCGTGGCGTGGGACACGGCACGCATCTGGATGTTCGTGATTGTGGCGTCGTATCTGGCGCTCTGGGCGTCGGTCGAGGCGTCCCGGCCTGCCGAGCGGGTTTCGATGTCCGTCGGGCTCATCGCCATCGTCGCCGTCAGCATCAACGTCGTGACGCTCTCTCCACTCATGGACGGCCTGAACGAGCGACTGTCGCTCAGCGTCCGTCTGCTGCTCTATGCGCCGGTGCTCGTGGCGTGTGCATTCAGGGGGACGGGTCTCCGTCCCTGACATCCATCCCGTCGTCCCTACCGCCGCGATGACGGTGGCACCAGCCCTTTGATGCGGAAGTACGTCACCAGATTTCCGTAATGCTCGTTGACGTGGCCGATGTTGCCGAGCAGCGCCTGCGCGCGTGAGTCCTGCGCGCTGCTGAACGGCATCGCGACCGGTTCGGCGAGGCGCCGATCGTCGAAGGCCGCGTAGGCGCTGTCGCAGTACGCCAGCGAATCGGTCAGGGCCTTGATGATCTGCGGGCGCGTCGTCGCGGTCTTCTCGAACGCGTCTTCGGCGTGCGGCGTCTTCTCGCCTTTTGCCGCGGAGCAGAACACGTAGTTCGCGCCGGCCAGGTGCGACAGGATCTGGCCAAACGTGCGAACGGTGTCCACCGGCTTGAACGCGTAGTTCGCCTCGGGCATCTGGTCCGCGGATTCCTTGATGTTGAGCTTCGCGTCGTCCCACGCCTTGCGAATGGAACGCGCGAGGGTGTCACCGCCGGCGGCACCACGCGTCTGATCGCCGGTGTTGCCGGCCGACAGGACCGCCGCGGAGCCCACAACGGCCACGGCGAGTGCGATCGCGAGACTGATTCCAAGAACTCTCCTGCTCATGCGGCCTCCCAGGATCACTGCAGTGTCAGATTCAACCGTTCGCTTCCGCCGCCGATCTTCATCGCCAGCGCGCGGTAGGCCGGCTCGTTCCACGCGACAGCGGCGCGGCGCAGCAGCGCGTGAATCGCGCCGGGCTCGAAGCCGGTGATTTCCGGGTACGTCCAGGACTGGTCGCCTCTCGCATACGGGACGAGAAAATCGAGCGCCTGTCTCAGGCTGCGGCCATCGGCCGTGCGAAAGCGCCACAGATCGACGCCGACAGGTTCGCCAATCATGGCGAGCCCGAAGAACGCGGTGAGATTGTACGCGCTGTAGTGCCACGCGCGCGTCCGCTCCAGTTCGCGAGGCTGCCGGCCGTCCGGCTCGATCTGACGGGCCAGCGCGTCGCGCCCGCCTTCAACGGTGCGCCGCGCGAGGTCGCGCTGGCCGGTGAACAGCGCGAGCGCAGCCACCTGCACGGCATACCAGGTCTCATGGTTGTTGCCGTTCGCCGCTTCCTCGCGGCCGTACGGGCTCTCGAGCAGCCAGGTGAGGTACGCGCGCATCCACGCCTCGAGCCCGGTCTGATCGGCGGGCGTCCATTCGGGCGAGCCGGCGAGAAGCGTCACGCCGTCCAGCAGCTGCGGCAGACCGGACGTCTCGATGATGCCGATCCCGCGCCCGTCGTTGATCCCGGGAATGCCCTGGCCGAACTTCAAATGCGGATTCATGCGCGTGGCCGGATCGAGGTACCAGACGCGCACGAACCGCGCGGCCTTTGCGGCGTAGTCGGCGCGGCCGGTCAGCCGATACGCGAGACCCAACGTGGCCACGGCATTCGTCACGCGTCCGAGGTTGTCGTGATCGCTGATGCGCTTGAGCTCCGGATTCCGCTCGCCGTCGCGCCGGATGTACGGCCGGCCGTCCGGCTTCGACGGGTCCGGCCACCAGTACGGCGCCTGGCTCATGTAGTCGTGTTTATCTCCGCTCGGGGGCGTCACGCCCTTGTCCATGACCGACGGCGGCGTCAGCGCCAGCGCACTCCGCGCATCGCGCTCGAGCACAGCCAGCGCGCTCCGCATCCCCTCGTCGCCGCGCTCGATCCGCGTGCGCACCGACGCGATGTGGCCGCCGTCCAGCAGCAGCAACGGCGCCACCAGCAGAGTGACCAATAGGGGGTCAGAGCTCTTTTCCACAGTTTTCGCCCGTCCGGTGCCAGAGCTCAGACGTCAGATCAGTCCGATTCTGGCCGCGATGCCCAGCATACCGCCCAATCAGCGGGCTCGCGCGAGGACGATGCGTTCGGTCACGCGACCGGGGCCGCCCGCCGCTGCCGGCGCGTCAATCGATCGGACCGAGAACGCGGGGTTCTTTCGCATGTCGGCGGTGACGAAGGGATCCCCTTCAAAGACGATCTCGAAGATGCGCGGTGAGAACCCCGCGGCGACCACTTCGAAATGCACGTGGGCCGGGGCGCGGCTCCCGGGATAGGAGCCGGGGCGGATCGTCTCGAACGACCACTCGCCGCGAGGACCGGATCGCAGCAGAACTTTCAGACGCGGATTCGAGTTGTCGCTGACCGGCTTGACGCCATAGTACCCCTCGGCGTCGGTCTGATACGCGTAGATGGATGCGCCGGAGACGACGGCGCCGTCGGCCGCGACGACGACGCCGGAGATCATGAGGCGGCTCCCTGGCTCGCCCGCCGGTGCGAGGATGCCGGTCGAAGGCGCGTTCGCCGGCGCTTCGCGCGAGGGACGCTGAAACCCGGACGGACCCGACGCCACGAACGCGACGAGGGCTACGCAAACTCCCAGAAAGTTCTTTCGCATCGCGACCTCCCGTTCGATCGGGCGCAGTCTCGCGCGTCGCGTCCGATCTGTCCAGCCTTCTGTGACGAACGGTGGGTCAAACGGCGATGTCGATCGGCTTCGACTCGGCGAACGAGGCGATGACCTCGACCGCACGCCGCACGTCATTGAGGCTGCTCGCGATGCCGAGCGACGCACGGACGGCGCCAACGGCCAGCTCCGGGCCGATGCATCGCTTGAAACGATCGAGCGTGAAGCCCTCGGTCACCTCGTCGAGGCAGCGGATCACTTCGTCCGGCGTGTAGCCGAAGGCGGCCTCCGAGGCGCCCGGGTTGCAGAAGCAGCCACCGCGCAGCGACACTCGCGCCTCCCGCCCGCGCGCCTCGACGTCCCAGAACGGGACAGGGCGCCCGTCGTGAGTGAGCACGTTGAACGCGACCGTCGCGCCGCGATCGGCCATCGTCTTCGGGCCGTAGAGCACCACGAGCGGTGCTCCGCCGGGATGCCGGAGCGCGGCGAGATCGTCGAGGAGGCGGGCGGTCAATTTACTCAGGTGTGATGACAGCCGCGGCCACCCGACGTCGTCAACGAGGGCGAAGCCGGGCTCGAGGCCGGCGATCGCCAGGAAGTTCGGCGTGCCGTCCTCGAAGCTCTCGGGGTGGCCACGAAGCAGATGCCGATTGGCATACACGCTCGCGTACGCCACCGTGCCGCCGGCGAACCAGGGCCGCGCGAGGCGGCCGAGCGCGTCACGCCTGGCCACGAGCGCGCCGACGCCCGTCGGGTACCCGAAGATCTTGTAGAAGGACAGCGCCACGAAGTCCGCAGGACAGCGCCTGAGGCTGAAGGGCTTCGTCGGCACCCAGGCCGCGATGTCGAGCAGCACGTCGTAGCCGCGCGCCTGCGCGTACGACACGAGCGAGCAGGGATGGTGCACGCCCGAGAAATTCGACTGCGCGGGAAACGCGAAGAGCTTGCGTTCGAAGCGCGCCTCGTCGTTCAGGATCGGCTCGGCGTCCGCCATCCGCATCTCGGGGCCGAGCGGGACGTATCGCACGCGCGCGCCGGCGCGCACGGCGAACTCGCGCAGCCCGTGCACCGAGTTGTGGTTGTCGGCCGACAGGACGAGCGCGCGTGCTGGAGTCGAACGGGTAACTCTCGGCGACCAGCTTGAGCGCCGCGCTGGCATTCGACGTGAAGCACACGGCGTATTCGTCCGGATCCGCGTCGAGGAAGCGCAGCACGCGCGCCCGGGCCGCCTCCACGATCGCGGTGCTCACGCGGGAGGCGGCATGATCGGCGTGAGGATTGCCGAGCACGCCGCGGTTCAGCAGATCCAGATGCGGCGCGAATCTGGGACTCGGCGTAGAGCCCGCTGCCGGTGTAATCGAGATAGGCGTGATCTTCCCGCGCCAGGCGGCCGAATTCGCGGTCGCGAAGATCGTCGAAGAACGCCTCAATGGCCGTGAGGCTCTCAGTCCGCATCACCTCTCCTTCAGCGTAGTGGTGAGCGACGCGCGACGTGGGGGGCCCGGACACGATAATCCCGAGCGGCGCCCGGGCGCAATCGGGTCAGCGCCGCCGGCGATTCACGCGGTAGGGGTCGAGGAGCATGCGGAGGTCCTTCCTGATCCAGGCCGTGAGCGCGCCCTCGCGGTGCACGGCCCAGTTCAGCAGCGAGCCGTTCAGCGTCGCCTGGAGCGCGGACGCCAGCCGGCGGTCGTCGCACCGCACGAGCTCGCCCGCCGCGATCGCCTCTCGCACGAGCGCGCGAATCCCGGCGCGGGTGTCGGCCGAGGCCGCGAGCGCGTGGCGGTGGAAATCCGGATCCGTCAGATCGATCTGCAGGAACGCCAGGGTGTTCGCAATCGCCTCCGGCGTGGACCCCATCATCACCATGCAGTCGGCGAGGGCGTAGAGCGCCGCGAGCGGCGAGCGGTGGTTCGCTCGCAGGGCAGCAAAGAGCTGGTCACTGGCGCCCGTACCCGACGCGACCGCCGCAAGCAGCAGGTCACGCTTCGACCCGAAGCGCTGCACGAGCGCTGCCGCCGACACGCCGGCCTTCCGCGCGACGTCCGCGAGCGTGAGGCGTCCCGGCCCCAGCCGCGAGACGGCGTCGAAGGTCGCGCGGAAGATGGCCTCATCGCTCGCCTGCCTGGGCCTCGGGCTCATGGCCGACGATTATAAACCGTCATTAAGTTTCAACTTTATTATTAATGGCCGTTTAGTTATCCTGGTCTCACCGGACCTGGGAGGTGGGACATGCGTCGAATCCGATACTCGGTGGCCATGAGCCTCGACGGCTTCATCGCGGGCCCGAACGGCGAGGCGGACTGGATCCTCATCGATCCGGAGATCGACTTCGGGGAGATCTTCACGCAGTTCGACACGTTGCTGATGGGCCGGAAGACGTTCGCGGTCACGGGCGGCTCCGGCGGCGGGGGCGGCGGGCCGTTTTCCGGGCTCAAGATCGTCGTCGCGTCCCGGACGCTCGATCCACGCAAGTATCCGAAGGTCACGATCATCGGCCAGGACCTCGCCACCGAGATCAAGGCGCTCCGGGAGCAACCCGGCAAGGACATCTGGCTGTTCGGCGGCGGCGAGCTGTTCAAGACCCTGCTCGAGCTGGAGCTGGTCGATTCGGTCGAGGTGGCGGTGATTCCGGTGCTGCTCGGCCAGGGCATCCCGCTGCTCCCGCCGACGGCGGCTCGAGCGTCGCTGACGCTCAAGAAGCACCGTGTCTATGGCAAGACCGGCACGCTCGCGCTCGAGTACGACGTCACACCCGGCCGGAAATCGTCCGGCCGCCGAAGGGCGCGCGGCTAGCGGCCGTCGATGACGTCCCGCAGCGACAGCGGGCCTTCCAGAATCTTCTTCAGGTTGGGGTTGTGAAACCGGTACTTCGGATCCGAGACCTGCGTCTCGAAGCTGTGCACGCTCAGCTCGAAGCCGGCGCGTGAGTGAAACGTAAAGGCGGCCACCCCGGCAGCCTTCGCGTTTCGAATGGCCTGCCTCCACCGGTCCGGATCGCCGTCGTCGGAGTCATTTGGAAACCGCGCGAACGCGAACGCGGGCGGCTCCTGAAAATAGATCGGCAGGCGCGCGGGCGACAGTCCGTGCGCGATTTGCCCCGCTTCGACGACGAGATGTTCGGACCAGGGCGTGTCGCCCGGCGGATCGCGATCGTTGTGATGGGCCGCGATCGAGAATCCCGGCTTGCCCGTGAACTCGAGACGGCGCCCGGCCAGGCGCCCGATCTTCGCGGGACCATTGTCGGGCGCCGGCGGATCCCAGCACACGCCGCCTACCGTCACGAGGCGCGCGGGATCGACCTCGTGGATCGCGTGACGGATCTCGAGCGCCTGATCGACGGTGAGATCGCTGTGGCACAACAGCTCGTTCTGTACGTCGATCAGGAAATTGCGATACGGCCGAATCGACTCGTGCGCGACGAGCTTCCTGATCGCGTCACGATAGGCCCCAAACGGCGCGGCGTCCTTCTCGCCGCTGACCGGGTGCCGAACGGCGTCCTTGGTCAGAGTGAGGTCGACCACGAGGCCACGCTCGGCTGCGGCCTCGAGCAGATCGCCGAGCGCCTCGAGGCTCGGCTGACGGAGCGACCCGTCCGCCTGGATCAGGGTATCCCGCACCGGCGCGCACCCCGGCGACGCGGTCTCGCGGTAGTCGCACCAGTTGACGAGGACCCGGATCCCGTGGGCGCGGATCGTATTCTTGATGTACGTGAGGTCCGACACCACGCGCTGCGGCGCGCTCGCCATCGTCCTCAGCCCGTCGAAGTACGAGAGGATCAGCAGGAACTGGGGCTGGCCGTCGAGCGTGAGCCGGTCGCCGGACGCGGCCAGCACGGGACCGACGTCGCGTGCGCCAGGCGGGAGGTCGCCTCTTTCGGTCGCCCCGCCCGACGCCACGAGCATCGCGAGCGCCGCCCAAAGCCGCTTGAATCGAGCTACGTCGCCCATATTCTGAAAGACGTCGGCGGCGTGCCCGCGGCGCTACGCCGACGTCCGGTTCTCCGACCACGAGGCGGCCTGGGTGCGACTATCACGGACCGGTTCGAACTAAGATCCGGTTCCATGTGGCGCCGACTGCGCGCGGGTCTGTCCGGATCGCGCGTTGTACTCCTCATCGCCCTCGGCGTCGCGTGGCTCAACTTCCTCCTCACGACGAAGTGGACGTTTCCGGGTGCGCTGAATGGGCCGAAGCGCCCGTGGTACGCGGCCGCGCTCGCGATTGCGACGATTGGCGCGATCTTCGCGCGCCGGTTGGGACAGCCGGTGCGCCCTCCCGGCCTGCCGATTCTGGTCGCCGGTGGCTGGGCGCTGCTCACGATCGCGTTCCTCTCGGCGTTCCCGCTGTCCACGTGGCAGCTCGTGCCGTTCTTCGACGACTGGCCGCCGCGATTCCAGTCCACTGTCGACGGGCTGACGCTGCTCGGCCGCGGCGCGTTCGGCGGCTGGAACTGGCACTTTCTCGGCGGGTATCACACGTCAGCCGATCTCACACAGAGCCTGACGATCCTCGGCGCCATTCCGATGACGCTGCTGGGCGATCGGCTGGGCTTTCATCTGCTGCATGCGGCGATCATCTTCGGCATCCCGCTCATCGTGTACCTGGACGTCGCCGCGGACGAACCGCGCGACGTCGCGCGGCTGACGGCGTTCTTTGCCCTCGTCACGACGGCGGGTCTCTTCGGGACCATCATCCCCAGTGGCGACACGAACTCGATCGCCGGCGTCTTCTGCGCGGTGCTCGCGCTCGGAGGCAGCCGCGCCGCCAGACTCGGCCGCCGCTGGGGCGGCCCACTGCTCGCGCTCGGCCTGACGCTCGCGCTCTACAGCCACGCGGCGTTCTTCCTGTACACGGTCGTTTACCTCGCGCTCGAGGTCGTCTTCTATCGCGACCGTCGCATGGCGCTTCGCGGGCTCGTGGCCGGGGGGGTCGCGTTTCTCGGCGCGTTGCCGTTGTACTGGGAGATGCTGCGCTATCCGGCGTTCTTTCTCACGAACAACCTGCTGTACACGTCGGCGCCGACTGACTGGCCGCATGTCGCGCGGCAGGTGTTCTACAACACCGAGATCCTGCTGCACCCGCACCGGTGGTTCAACGACTACTTGTCGCTGACCAAGGTCTTCCTGGTGCTGTTCGTCTGGATCGCCGTCCGCGGCGGACGCAGCCGTCCCGCGTTCTACGCGTGGGCCGTCCTGGCCACGACGGCGCTCCTTCGTTTCGACGTGCCGCAAGCCGGCTACCTGCTGTCGCGCGAGATGCACATGATGTCAGCCCTCGCCGCGCCGCCTCTGGCCTGGTTCATCGTGCAGCACTCCGGCCATCGCCTGCTCGCCGCCGCGCTCATCGCGGTCATCGGGATGTACGTGCAGATCAACTTCAGCCGTGTGCCGCACGTGACGAGCGTGCGCGAGTTCGATCCGGCGCTGATCGATCGGCTGGGAACGCTGGACGGACATCTCGTGCTCGTCGAGGGCAACCCGCATCGCGATCTGAACGCCGACCCGGTGCAGCGCACCGAGCGCACGCCCTTCGGCATTCATTTCGACTCGATGCTGCCGGAGGCGATGGGGCGAAGTTTCTACGCGCAGATGTGGGACGCCTGGCACTGGACGCCGTTCCGCGGTCAGACCGTGGCGGGCGGATCATTCCGCGGCCGGGCGATTGGCGACACGCCCGGCCAGCTCTTCGAAGCGGAGATGCGCAAGTGGGGCGTGCGTCATCTGGTCGTCTGGAGCAAGGCGACGACGGCGTACCTCGATGCCGTCCCCGAACGCTTCCCTCGCCGGTGGACCGCTGGCCGCTGGGTTCACTACGAGATGGCCGACGCCGACGATCAATCCGTCGTCACGCCCCACGGCCACGGCCGGCTCGCCAGCCGCGACCCACTCGGCGGCGTCGTTGAGCTTTCCGGCGTTCAACGAGCCGATCGCGTCGTCGTGCGGACGAACTACTTCCCGGCCTGGCAGGCGACGTCGAGTGCCGGGCCCGTCTCGCTCTTCGCGGTCGAAGGTCAGCTCGCGTTTGAAGCGCCCGCCGACGGGAACTACTCCGTCGAGCTGCACTATCCGCGGCGCGCCTGGTTGATCGTGCTGTCGCTTGCGGCGTTCGTCCTTGGGCTCGCCGCGCTCGCGAGCGTCTTCACGCGCCGGCAACTGGAGACCCGGTGAGCGGACCGGACGACCGGGAGATTGAAGCGATTGTGAAAGCGTACGCCGGCGTCATCTCTCGCGCCGTGCGGCGCGTCGCCGGCTCTCAGGCGCCCGTGATTGAGGATGACGTTCATCAGGCCGTGATCGTCGGGCTCTGGCGCCAGTTGGAACGTGGGCAAACTATCGACCGCCCTGCCTCTTACATCTTCAGAGCGGCGATTCGAGAGACGCTCCGTCTGGTGCGGCGGGAGCGCGCGCACGCCCCGGCGTTTTCCCTCGACCAGGAAGAACGATCCCTCGAGTCGGCGGCGGGCGATCCCCATCGTCACCTCGAAGACAAGGCGCGGCAACAGGCGATCCTCGACGCGATGGACAGCCTCGCGCCGAAGCGCCGCCAGGCGGTTGGCGCGCACCTCTCCGGATTCGAGGTCCGTGAAATCATGCAGATGTTCGGCTGGTCCTATCAGACGGCGCGGCACCTGATCGCACGGGGCATGGCAGATCTCCGCCGCGCGCTTCGAGAACGAGGCGTCCATGAGTAGCGACGAGTCGCTGCGACGGCTCTACGAGCGGGCGCAGGCTGAGCGGGCCGGACGGGACGAAGAACATCCGGACGACGCCGTGTGGGAGCGGGTGCTCTGCGAGGAGGCGACCGCCGAGGAGCGCGAGCGCGTTCAGACGCACGTGATCGGCTGTCCGGCGTGCGCCGACATCTATCGATCCCTGCTGGCGGTCCGCCGTGAAGCGGCGGCATTCGATCCAGCCGCGCCGGCGGCGTCATCGCCAGTGCGATGGGTTCCATATGCGCTGGCGGCGTCGGTCCTGCTCGCCGCCGTCCTCACGCCCTTCGTGTGGCGCGCGTGGCGATCGGCGCCCGCAGCCCCCGCGTCGACCGGGGCCTCGGTGGGCGAAGGACCGGGCTCGGCGGCGGCGCGCGCCACGTCTCTCGCTCAACATCCTGCGTTCCGGCTGGACAAGGCACCGGTGATGTTCTCGGCAGCGCTGGCGTTGACGCCCCGTGGTCCGGCTGACGATCGCCAGCGTTTTCTCGACGCGCTCGGCGAGGCGCTCGCGCCGTACCGCGCCGACGACTTTGAGGAAGCCGCAGGCCGGCTGACGCAACTCGCCCGCAGCTACCCGGACAGGGTGGAGGCCGCGCTCTATGCCGGCGTGGCGCTGCTTCTCTCGAACAAGCCGGCCGATGCCGTGGTCCACCTCGAACGCGCGCGCGACCAGGCGCCGCCGGAATTGCTCGACGAGATCGAATGGCGGCTCGGGCTGGCCTACGTCCATGCGGGCGTTCCCGAAAAAGCGCAGGGAGTGCTGAAGCGGGTGTGTGCCGGATCGGGGTCGTATCGGAATCAGGGGTGCGAGGCCATCAAGGTCCTGGCCGCACGCCAGTAAATCAGCCCGTGGGCAAATTGCCGCGGTCACGCCTCCTAGTCAGAGAGAACGGTCGAACTCCTGACTGCTCGAGGCCACCATGGCGAAACGACTGCGTTCATTTGCCATCCTCATCGTCCTGCTGTGCGGCGCGGGCGCCTGTCCGGAGGAAATGCCGGCGCCCGGCGCGCGCCCGACACTCGAAACCTGGGTGCGGTTCACAGTCAATGCGCCGGTGAGTCAACAGACCGCCCGCGGCACGACGATCAGGAATCCGGTCAGAGTGGACGACAAGGCACAGGTCAACGCCGGCGTCGAGTTCGAGGCGCGGGTCATGCCGGCCGGCATCAACGTGACGGTTGTGCCGTCCCGTCTCGGCGAGACCGCTCGCGATGCCGAGCTCGTCATCGAGGTCCCTGCGGGCGCGCCTGTGGCCGAGTACATCGTGACAGTGCGCGCGCATCTGACGTTCGCCGGCGGCGGCGCACCTGATTGGAGCGAAACCAGCCGCCTTGTCGAAGTGGTCACCGGCCAGGGTGGCTTCAGCATGTTCTGCAACCCGGCGGACCTCACCCTGGCAGCCGGAGCGAGGCGCGACTCTCGTCTGCCAGATCTTCCGCGAGGGCGATTTCAGACTCGCCGGTCGACTCTGTCGTTCAGTCCGTTTGGCGAGTTCCTGACCATCACGCCGACAACCGCGCGTCTAGAGTCCAATCAGGTCGGCTTCGCGTTCACTGTCGCGCGCCGGCCGCAGCTCACGCCGCCGCCAACCATCACGTTCAGAGCCATCGGCCGTGGTGGCGGGTTCGAACGCGAGGTCACAGTGCGGGTGTTGTTGCCGCAGGCGATCATGGGACGGTGAAGAGAGACGTTCGCGGCTCGCAACCCGAGCCGCCCTACGTTCGCCGAGCCGCGCTACACTGGCGCGTTCCCATGCGCGCTCATCGATGGCGGTCGGTCGCGCTGGCGGCGGCTGTGGTCGTCACGTCGCCCTCGCTGCCATCGGGCGAGCGCGGCGTTCCGCCAACAGTCGTCTGCCGCCGATTCTTCTGCCGCCACGAAGCTCGTCGCCGACGGCTTCGCGCAACTCGACGAGAGCCGTTTCGACGACGCGAAGATCCTGTTCGATCGCGCGATTTCCATCGCGCGTGAACACCGGACTCCAGCGGATCGAGGCGGATGCGTACCGCGGTCTCGGCCGCATGTGGGCTCACAAGAACGATCTGCCGGCCGCGCGTGAGGCGCTTGCGAGATCGCTCGCGTTGTTCGAAGCGCTCGAGGATCACGCCGGGATCGGGCGCGTCTGGAACCAGACCGGGACCAATGCGTTCTTTCGTCAACTGTGGGACGAAGCCGCAGACTGGGTACCGGCGCGCGCTCGCCGAGTTCGAGCGAGTCGGCCTTCCCGGCGAAGAAGCGAACGTCCTCCGGAATCTGACGTTTGTCCCGACGGTGCCGCAGGACGAGCGGCTCCGGCTGATCGCCGCCGCGGCCGGACGGGCGAGCGACGCGAAGGCGCCCGCGCTCCAGGGGCTCTCCCTCCATCAATGGGGCGACCTGCTGGTACGGCAGAACGACTACGCCGGCGCGATGACGAAATACGACGAATGCGCGTGCGCTTCTCGAACGAGTCGGGAACGGCGCGCAGATGGCCCGCCTGTACACGAGCATCGGTCGAATGCACCGGCTGCACGGCGAGCCGGCGATGGCGCTGCCGTACTACGAGCGCGCGCTCGAGCGGCAGTTGGCATCGCGCGACGAGGCCGGACAGGTGCAGACGCTGAATGCGATCGCGCTGGCCAACCACGTCCTGGGCCGGTCCCGCGTCGCGCAGGCGCACTACGAGCGCGCGCTGACGCTCGCGCGACAAACCGGCGTTGTCGGGCAGGTCGCCTTCATTCAGCGGGAGTTCGGAATCTTTCTCGCGGAGATCGGGTCCTTCGCGCGCGGCGCCACGCTCCTCGAGGAAGGACTGCGCTCTGAGCTGACGCCTGCCGACCGGATACGCGGGCTGTCTGCGCTCGCGAAAGCGTACGCGTCGATGGGCCGCCATGACGACGCGGAATCCACGGCGACAGAAGCGGTCAGGCTCGCGCAGGATGCCCCCGACCTCGAGGCCCGGCGGAGTGCGCTGTTCGCTCGTGCGGAAGCGCGACGAGACGCCGGTCGGACCGCTGAGGCCATCGACGACACGAAAGAAGCGCTCCGCCTCGTCGAGCAACTCCGGCCGAACCTCGTGCCGGCCGATGCGTTCAGGCTCGGATTCGGCGAGCGGATGCGCTTTCAGTTCAACTTCGCCGTGTCGCTGTTCATCGAGACCGGCCGGACCGAGGACGCCTTCGTCGCGACCGAGCAGGGACGGGCGCGCGCGTTTCGTGACCTCCTCAACTCGCAGGCCGTCGGCGTCGCGTCGCCGGAACAGTTCGCCGCGACGACCGAGCGGCCGGGCCACGCGCCGGCCGCGGCGCCGTCGCTGGAACGCCTGAGACAGACGGCCTCGCGGCTGCAGTCAACCGTGTTGAGCTTCTGGGTCACGCCTCGTGAGAGCTTCGTCCTGCTCGTGCTTCGAGACGGCACCGTCCACGGTCATGTCGTCAGGGTCCCGGCCTCGCGGCTGGATCAGCTCGTGCGCCGCACCTGGGCCGGCATGCCGTCATCGTCTTCGAGCGTCAGCCAGCGCAATCAGCTCGACCCCTGGCGCGAGCTCTACGATTTGCTGATCCTGCCCGTTCGCCAGTGGATGCCGCGAGGCGATGGCAACCTGCTGACCATCGTTCCGGACGGTCCGCTGTGCCGGTTGTCGTTCGCGGCGCTGCAGAACGAACGCGGCCGCTACCTTCTCGAGGGCTACCGGCTGCACTACGCACCGGCGCTGTCGATTCTCGAATTCACGGCACGCGCGAGGCCTGCGGGCCTCAGTCCGGACCGGATGCTGCTCGTCGCGAACCCGTCGCTCGCGACGGCCATGGCGCGAACGGCGCAGCTCGGCCCGCTCGAGGGGGCGTCACGCGAAGCGGCCGCGATCGCTCGTCTCCATCCGGCGTCGGACGTGCAGACGTTGTCCGGCCGCGAGGCCACTGAGGCCCGGGTGAGAGCGGCCGCGCCTGCCCAGATGTTGCTCCACTTCGCGACCCACGGCGTCGTGCGGGACGACAGACCGTTCGACTCGTTTCTGGCGCTGGCGGCCGGCGTGGACGCTCCCACGGACGACGGCCGGCTGACGGCGCGCGAGATCTATGCGCTCGATCTCCAGGCCTCGCTGGTCGTCCTGAGCGCCTGTCGCAGCGCCGGCGGCCGGATCACGGGCGACGGCATCGTGGGCCTGACGCGTGCGTTCATGTCCGCCGGTGTGCCGTCGGTCGTGGCGTCGATCTGGGATCTGCCGGATGAGACCGCCCCGTGGCTGTTCGAACGGTTCTACGCCGCCCGGGGTCGCGTCACTGAGACAGGCGTGGCGTTGCGTCAGGCCCAGCTCGAGCTGCTCTTCGCGCTGCGGAACGGGAAGATCTCCGTCGAGACGCGTGCCGGCTCAGTGGTCGTCCCGGCACATCCGGCCGTGTGGGCCGGCCTGCAGCTCTGGGGCGAACCGTAACGTCAGCGCCGCACCCGACGTCATCGTCCTGCCAGCCTCGCGACGCTCGTCGCGTCCTTGACGATGACATCGCGGCCGAGCAGGACAGGCGTCGTCCAGGTGGCCCCCGTGCCGAGCGCGTATTTCTTCTCGAGCGTGAACCGTCCGGTATCGCGCTTCACGACGACGAGATCGGCCAGGTCGGTGAGATACACGACATGCGTCGGCGTCAGCAGCACCGACGCGTTCGTCGCCTCGCGTCCTTCCGTCTCCCATTTCACGGCGCCGGTCGCAAGATCGAGCGCGACGAAATAGCCGCGACGCTTGTCAGACAGACCGTAGATGACACCGTCGGCGACGACCGGCGTGCTCATGTACATCGATGCCTTCTCGTTTCGCCAGGCCTGAACGGCGCGCCAGGCGCCGCCGCTCTGCTCGAGGCGCCAGGCCTGCGTGCCCTGCCGGATCCCTGAGACGATCAGATGCGATCCGGTCCACACGGGCGTGACGATGTTCTCGTGCCACTCGTCGGGGAATGGCGCCGTCCAGAGCGCGGTGCCGTTCTGCGCGTCGAGCCCGAGGATCGATCGGTTCGTCATCGTCACGATCTGATTCGATGCGCCGACTGTGATCGCGACAGGCGACGCGTACCCGGGACCGTCACCCTTCCATTCCCAGCGCGTCGCGCCAGTCGCGGGGTCGAGCGCCATGACGCTGCCGCCGCGCACGTCGCTTCCCACCTGCACGACGATCGACCCGGCCGAGAGCAGCGGCGACGCCGACGTGCCGCAGAAGAGCTTCGAAAAATCGACGGTCTTCGAGAAGTCCTTCTGCCAGATCCGCTTGCCGCTCGCCGCGTCCCAGGCATTCAGCATCCCTGTGGATCCGATCGTGAACACGCGGCCTCCGGTCACGAGCGGCGTCGCGTTCGGACCCTTCCCCATCTTGACGGCGTATTGATTCTTGTCCTGCGCCGCCGGGTATTCCTGCTGCCAGACCACCTTGCCCGACGCGAGATCGATGGCGGTCACGATCTCGTTGCGGATCGCGGCGGCTGTGGACGAAGACGCGACCGGTGGCCACGACCGGCGACGAATAGCCTTCGCCGACCTCGACCTTCCACGCGGGAGCGAACGACGCCGGCCACTGCTGCGGAACGCTGGCGGCCGGCACGGCGCCGTCGCGGGCGGGCCCGCGCCACTGCGGCCAGTCCTGCGCAGCAAGCGGCGTGAGACAGGCGGCAAGAACGAAGGCGATCGAGACGAGATGGCGGATGGCCATGCGCCCAGAATAGCGCCGCGTCAACGTAAAGTACGTTAAGTTCTCGTGTTTCCACCGCGCGAGATGACAGACCGACCGCCAATCCGTCCGGAATCGAACGAAATCATCGTCCCGGGATCGATCAGCAATCTCGGACCGGCGTTCGATACGTTGTCGGTGGCCGTCAATCTGTACCTCAGGCTGCGAATCGTCGACGTGCGTCCGTCATCGCCCGACACGCTCGAGTTCGACTTCGCCGGCGCCGCGCCCGCAGGCGGCAACCGGATCGAGACGTCGTTTCGACTCGCGCGCGAGCGGCTCGGCCGCGTGGCGCCTGGACTGCGCGTCGAGGTGCAAAGCGACATCCCGATACGCGCGGGCCTCGGCAGCAGCGGCGCCGCGACGATCGCCGGTCTGAAGCTCTACGAAGCGGTGACCGGGCCGCGTGACGCAGGCGACTGGCTGCCGCTCGCGCGCGAGATCGAAGGCCATCCCGACAACGTCGTGGCTGCGCTCCTCGGCGGCACGACGATCAGTTGCCAGCACGAGGACGGACGCATCACCGCACGGGCGTGGCGCTGGCCCGACGAGCTGCGGTTCGTCGTCGCGACGCCGGACCGCCCGCTCGACACGTCATTCGCGCGGCGAATCCTTCCATCAACGCTGCGGATGGAAGACGCCGTGTTCAATCTGCAGCGGGCGCTGCTGCTCGTGCGCGCGCTCGAGACCGGTCAGTACGAGGACCTGCGGGAGGCGCTCCGCGACCGGTGGCACCAACCCTACCGCGCGCCCCATGTTCCGGGCCTGAACGAGGCGCTGGCGCTCGATGACCCCGCGGTGCTCGGCGTCTGCCTGAGCGGCGCGGGGCCGTCCGTCGTCGCGCTTGCCCGGCCGGGCCGGGACCGCGAGGCCGCCGCGGCGTTGCACGGGCTTTACGAACGGCTGGGCGTGTCGCATACGATCAGGGTGCTGTCGGCGCACCAGCCGCGCGTAGCGCGGCTCGGGTTGTGAGCCGCGATGTAGCGCGGCCGTAGCGCGGCCCGGGTTGTGGGCCGCGTGGGCCGCGTGAGCCGCGAGGACCAATGATGACGTTCAGCCTGAGATGCCACTTGTGCCAGACCGTCTTCCCCGCAGAAGCGCTGTGGGTCTGCACGAAGTGTCTGGGCCCGCTCGAGGTCACGTACGACTACGACGCCATCGCGCCGACGCTGTCGCGCTCGGTCATCGAGCGCCGCCCGAAGAACCTGTGGCGGTATCGCGAGCTGCTGCCGATCGCCGGCGAGCCGCGCACGGGTCTCCATTCCGGCTTCACGCCGCTCGTGCGCGCCAACCGGCTGGCTGAACGTCTGGGCGTGCGCGAGCTGTACGTGAAAGACGACTCGGTCAACCATCCCACGTGCTCGTACAAGGATCGCGTCGTCTCGGTCGCCGCGACGCGCGCCGTCGAGCTGGGCTTCTCGGTGTTCGCCTGCGCGTCGACGGGAAACCTCGCGGGAAGCGTCTCGTCGCACGCCGCGCGGCTCGGCCTCTCGTGCGTGGTCTTCATTCCCGACGACCTCGAAGCCGGGAAGGTCGCCGGCGCCAGCGTCTATCGTCCGCGTATCGTCGCCGTCCGCGGCAATTACGACGACGTGAACCGGCTGTGCACGCAGGTGGCCGACCAGTACGGGTGGGGATTCGCGAACATCAATTTGCGCGCCTACTACGCGGAGGGCGCGAAGACGTACGGCTTCGAAATCGCGGAGCAGCTCGGATGGCGACTGCCCCGGCACGTCGTGTCGCCCGTCGCGGGCGGCACCTTGCTGCCTCGCATTCTGAAAGGCTTCGAGGAGCTGAAACGCGTTGGCCTCGTGAGCGATGATCTGCCGGCGATTCATGCGGCGCAGGCGGCGGGCTGCGCGCCCGTGATTCATGCGCTCGAAGCCGGTCTCGAGTTCCCCGAGCCCGTCAAGCCGAACACCATCGCCAAGTCGATCGCGATCGGCAACCCCGCCGACGGCTTCCAGGTGCTCCGCTCGGTGCGATCGACGGGCGGTACCGGTGCGATGGTGAGCGACGACGAGGTCATCGAAGGGATTCAATTGCTGGCGGAGACCGAAGGCATCTTCACGGAGCCCGCCGGAGGCGTGACAGTGGCCGCCACGCGCAAGCTCATCGAGCGCGGCGCCATTCCACTCGACGAGTCGATCGTCATCTGCATCACCGGCAACGGCTACAAGACGGTGGAGGTCCTGCAGGGCCGCGGGGTGGAGCCGATTCGCATCGGCCGATCGCTCTCGGACTTCGAGGCGGCCTTTGCCGCCGCGGCCGCCGCCGCGACGACCTGACCGACCGCAATGGCCCGATACCGCGCTCGGTTCCGCTGCACCGCCGGGTGCGACGGCGACCATTCCATCTGGCAACCCCTCTACCGTTGTCCGCGCTGCGGCGCGCTGCTGCACGTCGTCCACGATCTCGACGCCCTGGCGGAACGCAGCCCCGCCGCGTGGAAGCAGACGTTCGACGAGCGCTACAAGCGGACGGCGTGGCCGTACGGATCCGGCGTCTGGGGCAAGAAGGAGTGGATCTGCCCCGAGATGCGCGACGACAACGTCGTCTCGATGGACGAGGGCGGCACGAACCTGCTCTGGGCCGATCGCTTCGGAGGCGAGCTCGGTCTGGACGATGTCTGGATCAAGCTCTGCGGGAACTCGCACACGGGATCCTTCAAGGACCTGGGCATGACGGTGCTGGTCTCCGTCGTCAAGCAGATGATCGCCGACGGCGCCCGGATTCGAGCGGTCGCGTGCGCGTCCACCGGCGACACGTCGGCGGCGCTCGCCGCCTATGCGGCGGCGGCGGGCATTCCAGCGATCGTCATCCTGCCCCGCGCGCGTGTCTCGCCGGCGCAGCTCGTGCAGCCGATGGCGAACGGCGCGCTCGTGCTGTCGCTCGACACCGACTTCGACGGGTGCATGACGATCGTCCAGCGGCTCGCGACTGAGGAAGGCGTCTATCTCGCCAATTCGATGAACAGCCTCCGGCTCGAAGGACAGAAGACGCTGTCGATCGAGATCGCGCAGCAATTCGACTGGGAAGTGCCCGACGTCGTCATCGTGCCGGGCGGCAACCTCGGCAACGTGAGCGCGATCGGCGCCGGCTTCGAGATGATGCTCGCGCTGGGCCTGACGACGAAGCGGCCGCGCCTGGTCGTGGCGCAGGCGGTGGCCGCCAATCCGCTGTATCGCGCGTTCCGCCACGACTGGGCGTTCGAGCCGGTCAAAGCGCAGCCGACGCTGGCATCAGCGATTCAGATCGGCAACCCGGTCTCGATTAGCAAAGCGATCAGCACGCTGCAGCGCTTCGACGGCATTGTCGAACAGGCCACTGAGGGCGAGCTGGCCGAGGCGGCTGCGCGCGCCGACCGGACGGGCATGTTCAACTGCCCGCACACGGGCGTCGCCCTGGCCGCGCTCGAGAAGCTGGTCGCGCGTGGAGAGATCCGCCGCAACGAGCGCGTGGTCGTCGTCTCTACCGCGAATGGATTGAAGTTCCCTGAGTTCAAGCAGGCCTATCACGCCCACGTGTTGCCTGAGGTCCCGTCGCGCCATGCCAATCCGCCTGTCGAGCTTCCCAACGATTACGACGCCGTCCGCCGGGCGATCGATCGCCTGCCCGCCGCGACTCGCCACTGACGGAGCGCAGACGTGAGCGGCAGACATCCACTCGAGGTGTGGAAGTTCGGCGGGGCGTCGCTCGCCGACGCCCGCGCGGTCGATCGCGCGGTGTCGCTCATCGCGGCGCATTCAGGCCCGCTGGTCGTCGTCGCCTCCGCGCTCGCGGGGATCACCGACCTGCTTCTGCAGGGCGCGGCGGATGCCGCCGCGCGGCGCGATCGCGAAGCGCTCGCCGCCGCCGAGACGTTTAGCGAACGGCACCGGCAGATTGCCATCGATCTGCTGCCGGCCGGTCCCGTCCGGCAGGCGTTTCTCGCGGTCGTCGACCGCGCCGTGCGCGAGTTTCGCGAGCTGTGTGGCGGCGTCGCCGCGCTTGGCGGGCTGGCGCCCGACGCGGGCGATCTCGTGGTCGCGCGCGGCGAGCGGACGTCAGCGGCGCTCGTCGCGGCCGTGCTCTCGGAGCGGCGGCGTCCCGCCCAGTTCGTGGACGGCGCCGATCTCGTCTGCACCGACGCGCAACACGGCGCCGCCGCGCCGCATGTCGCAGAAACCACGGCGCTCGCGAAGCAGATGCTGTCGCCGCTCCTTCGCAAGGGATGCGTCCCCGTCGTGCCGGGTTTCATCGGCCGGGCCCCGGACCGGAGCGTGACGACGCTCGGCCGAGGCGGATCGGATCTGACGGCGACGTTGCTGGCGCGCGCACTCGGCGCCAAGCGTGTCGTCCTGTGGAAGGACGTGCCCGGCATCCTGACCGCCGATCCGCGCCTGGTGCCCGACGCACGATTGATTCCGCAGCTGCACTACCGCGAGGCGGCCGAGGTCGCGCACTACGGCGCGAAAGTCCTGCATCCCCGAGCGCTCATCCCGATCGCCGGCACGCGCACCGTCATGCACGTGCGGTCGTTCGTGGAGACCGACGTCGCCGGGACCGAGGTATCGGGCCGGCGGTCGCTGCGCGGCTACCCCGTCAAGGCGATTGCCATCGTGCACGGGCAGTCGATCATCGCGGTGGCAGGGAAAGGTCTGCTCGGCGTCCACGGCGTCGCCGCGCGCACGTTCGCCGCCGTCGATCGCCAGCGGTTGTCGGTGTCTACGATCTTCCAGGCCTCGTCTGAGAATTCGATCGGCTTCACGGTGCCCGAGACAGAGGCCGATCGCGGCGTGACCGCCGTACGTCAGGCGTTCAAGGAAGAACTTTCGACCGGCCTCGTGGACAGTGTGACCTCGCGCCGTGGGATTGCGGTCGTCGCCGTCGTTGGCGACGGCATGGTCGGCACGCCGGGGATCTCGGCACGCGTGTTTGGCGCCCTCGCGGCCGGCGGCATCAACGTCGTGGCGATCGCGCAGGGATCCTCCGAACGCAACATCTCGTGCGCGGTGGCCGAAGCCGACGCCGCGGAGGCCGCGCGGCGGATTCACGCCGCGTTTCAATTGTCGAAAATCGGCGGCGGGCGGCCGCCCGCCGAGCCGAACACCGACGTCGTGCTGCTCGGGTTCGGCCGCGTCGGACGGGCGCTGGCCGATCAGATGGCTGCCGCCAACAGCGGGGCGCGGGTCCGCGTCGTCGGGCTGCTCGATCGATCCGGATTCGTCTTCGAGCCGCGCGGGTTGTCCCGGCGCCGGCTGCTCGGCCTCACGCGCGACAAGGATCGCGGCGCACTGCTCGCTTCCCTTGGCGGCCGACGCGCGTCAGCCGCCGACGCGCTCACGTTCATGGCCAGTCATGCCGTCTCACAGCCGTTGCTCGTGGACGTCACGAGCGAGGAGACGGCCGACCTGCTGCGCGAAGCCCTCGCTCACGGCTTCGACCTCGTCCTCGCGAACAAGAAACCGGTCGCCGGGTCGTGGGAGCGCTACGAACAGCTCTTTCGATCGGCTGTGGACGGCGGACGTCAGATCCGGTACGAAGCGACGGTCGGCGCAGGGCTGCCCATCCTCGATACATTCCAGAAGCTGGTCGAGACGGGAGATCGCGTCCTCCGCATGGACGGATGCGTGAGCGGGACGCTGATGTTCATCACGTCGGCCGTGTCCGCGGGCCGGCCATTCTCGGACGCGGTCCGCGAGAGCGTCGAACGAGGCTACGCTGAGCCGGACCCACGTGAAGATCTCTCAGGTCGCGACGCCGCGAGGAAGGCGTTGATTCTCGCGCGGCTGCTGGGGTACCGGGGGCCTGCGCCGGTGGCAGACGATCTCGTCCCGCGCGCGCTCGCGCGCGTGCCGCCGGCTGAGTTCCTCAAGCGCCTGTCCGCCTACGACGAAGAATGGGCCGCACGGGCGGCGAAGGCGGCGAAATCAGGTCGCGTGCTCCGATACGTCGTCAGCGCGACGCCACGGTCGGTCTCGGCACGACTGATCGAGGTTCCCGCCGGCAGTCCGATCGGCACACTCGCAGGCACGCGCAATCTCGTCGCGTTCACGACGCGACGCTACCGAACGGAACCGCTCGTGATCAGCGGTCCTGGCGCGGGCGCGGAAGTGACCGCGGCCGGCATTCTCAACGACATCTATTCGTTGTCGCTCACCGCAAACAACACCTTCAACGACCGGCGTGCCTCGGCAAAGGCGGAGGCGTGATCTTCGAGGGGCGCCACGCGCGCGATGAGCGGCCTGACCTGCACGGCGCCTGACGCGAGCAGATCGATAGCCGGCTTGAAGGGGCCGCAGCGCGATCCGAGGATCGTGACCTCGTCCACGACGATCGGCCAGGACTCGAGCGGCGCCTCGCCGTGAAATGTGGATTTCATGACCACGGTCCCGCGCGCGCGAACGATCTCCAGGGCGCGCCGCAGGCCTTCAGGGCGGCCGGTCACGTCCACCACCACGTCGAAGCGGTCGTCAGGCTTGGGTCGCTCCTGTACTGCGGACGTCGATAGGCCGAGCTCAAGGGCGATCGCCAGCTTGCGCTCGTGGCGACCGAATACCGTGACATCAGGAGTCGCCGTCTTCAGCACCTGCGAGACGATGAGTCCCATCCGGCCGTCGCCGACGACCGCGACACGCTGGCCGTCGACAATCGTCATCTGCTCGAGTATCCGGCACGCGGCCGCGACCGGCTCGACGAACACCGCCGTCTCGTCGTCAACGGCATCAGGAACAGCGTGCAGGTTCTTCGCAGGCAGCGTCACGAACTCCGAGAACGCGCCGTCGCGACCTCGAATCCCGAGGACGTTTCGGTTTGAACAGTGCTCTTTCTCATTCCGCGCGCACCACGCACACTGTCCGCAGCCGACGTTGATCTCGCCGACGACGCGCTTGCCGATCCAGGAGGCATCGGCCTCAGGCGCGGACTCGACCACGCCGACGAACTCGTGGCCGGGAATGCCTTCGAAGCCGGCGTAGCCTTCGAGGATCTGCAGATCCGTCCCGCAGATGCCTGCCATCCGCACGCGGATGAGGCATTCGCCTGCGCGCGACGGCGGCGTGACGTCCTGTAGTTGGATGATTCCGGGACTCGTGACGACCAGGGCCTTCATGCCGCGTGATTAGCTTGACAGAACGGCGTCGAGTTCGTCACAACTTGGCCGACGCCATGTCCTCGAAGCTCCACTTCGCCCTGGCGACCGGTCTGCCGCTCGCGGTCATGGCGATCGGCGCGTCGTCCGGCTGGCTCGAGACGGAGGAGCGGCAGGCGGCGCAGTCGCGCGGGCTGACGATCCGGCAGGACGATCGCGCAGGCACGATTGCCGTCTATCGGCCAGGCGATCGGCAGCCGGTGCTGACTCAACAGGCACGGCCCGACTCGCGGCCGTATCTGCATCCGATCGCGGCGCCAGACGGCAGGGGCGTACTGACCGAAGATCGGCCGGCCCATCATCCTCACCAGACGGGCCTCTTCTGGGGCCTGACGCGCGTCAACGGGCGCGACTACTTCCACAACCCGCAGGGCGACTACTGGCGGCGCGCGTCGTTCGGCATCACTCGAGGCACTGGCACGCGCGCCGAGGACGAAGTGCGCTGGCAGACGGTGTACGACCTCCTCGACGCGTCGGGTGCGGTCGTCCTCACCGAAACGGCGCGCTGGTCGATGCGCGAGACGAACGGCAGGTTCGTGATCGACCTGGAGTGGCGAGGTGACGCGAAGACCGATGTCACGATCGGCCGCTACGACTACGGCGGGCTCTTCCTGCGTATGCCGTGGCGTACAGGGATGACGGCCGAAGTCGTCAACGCCGCGCGGCAGCGCGACTCGCGCGCCGAGGGACAGCGCGCGATGTGGATCGACGTCGGGATGCGCGTCGACGGCCGAAACGACTTCGCGCACATCGCGCTGTTCGATCACCCCGACAACACCGGATACCCGACGGCCTGGCGGGTCGATTCGCAATTCGGCGTCGGCTCGGCGAGGACGCGGTCCGCGGACTTCACGCTGGCGAAGGGCCAGACCGAAGTGCTGCGTCATCAGGTCGTCGTGCACACCGGAACGCTCAACGACGTCGAGGTGACCAACGCCTGGACCGAGTTCAGCGGCAATCGCTCGACGTCGGCGCTGTGGGGCATCGCGCAGCGCGAGGGGCGCGATGCGACGTTCCTGACGCCGGCGGACGCCGTGGCCGCCATGACGCTCGCCAACGGGTTCGCCGTCAACACCTGGGCGGCGGAGCCGACCATCGCGCAGCCCATGGCGTTCGCGTGGGACGATCGCGGGCGGCTGTGGGTCGCCGAGAATCATCGACTACGAGACGCGCGGCCGCGGGTTCTCGAACGCCGGAACGAGCCGCATCCTGATTCTGGAAGACACCGATCGCGACGGCCGCGCGGATCGCCGCACCGTCTTCATGGAGGGCATCGTCTTTCCGTCCGCGCTGGCCGTTGGGTTCGACGGCGTGTTCGTCGGCGCGCCGCCGAATCTGCTGTTCATCCCGGATCGGGATCACGACGACAAGGCGGACGTCGCAAACATCGAAGTGCGCCTGACGGGCTGGGGGATCCAGGATCGTCACGAAGTGCTGAACAGCCTGCACTGGGGCCCCGACGGCTGGCTCTACGGACTCCAGGGATTCGCGACGACGTCGCGCGTGAGAAAACCTGCGGGCCGCGGCCGGCTGTTCCAGCGGCAGGAACCGTTCCCGGACGACCTGCTGAAGGGCGAGGGCGTCGACATCAACGGCGGCGTCTGGCGGTATCACCCGACGAAAGACGTCTTCGAAGTCGTCGCGCACGGCTTCAGCAACCCGTGGGGCATCGACTACGACGCGAAGGGACAGCTGCTGATCAGCGCGTGCGTCATCCCGCACCTCTTCCACGTCGTGCCGGGCGGGATCTATCACCGGCAGGGCGGACAGCACTACAACCCGTACGTCTACAGCGACATTCAGACGATCGCCGATCATCGGCATCGCTCGGCGCACGGCGGCGCGCGGGTCTACCAGTCGGATGCGTTCCCCGCGTCGCAGCAGGGCCGCATCTTCATGGCCAACATCCACGAGCACGCGGTGCTGTCGGACGTGCTGACGCGCAAGGGATCCGGCTTCACGGCGCGCCACGGCGAAGACGTGTTGATGGCGAACAACGCGCAGTGGATTGGCTTCAGCCTCGAGGTCGGACCCGACGGGGCGATCTACGTCCTCGACTGGCACGACGCCGACATCTGCGGCAACGACATCCGGCATCAAGACACCGGACGGATCTATCGCATCGCGTCTTCACAATCGCCTGGCGGAATCGTGGGAGGGCCGCTACGCGGATCTCGGCCGGATGACCGATCGCCGATCTCGTGCGCTTGCAGACCAGCCGGAGCGACTGGCACGCGCGGCGGGCGCGCGTCATTCTTCAACATCGCGCGGCGCAGCGCACGCTGTCGCCCGGCACGCACGAGGGCCTGCTCGCGATGTTCCAGGACCACGACGAATCCGGACATCCGCCTGCGGGCGATGTGGGCGCTGCACGTCACCGGCGGCTGGACGACCGGCGGCGCTCGCCGATGCGCTTCGCGATCGCGACGAGTACGTCCGCGCCTGGGCGGTGCAGCTGCTCTCCGAGGATCGAGCGCTGTCACCCGACCTGGTCGCCCGGTTCGCCCGAATGGCGCGAGAGCGATCGCTCACCCGTCGTGCGCCTCTACCTCGCCTCTGCCCTGCAGCGTCTCGATCCGGCGTCGCGGTGGCCGATTGCGGCCGAGCTGCTGAAACACGAAGAGGACGCGTCGGATCCCAACCTGCCGACCATGGTGTGGCTCGCGGTCGAGCCGCTGGTCGCCGCGAATCCGCCGCTGGCCCTCGATTACGCGTCGCAGAGCCGCATCCCGCAAGTCGCGTCGTTCATCGCGCGTCGCGCCGTCGATGCCGGCGCGCTCGAGCCGGTGGTCGCCGCCGTTGGCCGCAACCCGAGGACCGTCACAAGCCTGCTCGAGGGCCTGCGCGACGGACTCGAGGGGCGGTTCGATCTGGCCGCGCCGCCGAACTGGGCGCCGGTCTTCGATCGGCTGAGACGCGCAGGCACGCGGTCGGCACAGCTCGCGAACGACGTGGCGCAGCGGTTCGGAGACGCCGGCGCGGCGCGAGCCAATCTCGACCTGCTCAGGAGCCGCTCCGGCTCGCCCGACGACCGCCGCCGCGCGCTCCAGTTGCTGACCGCCCGGCGGCCGCCGCAGCTCGTGCAGTACCTGCCGGATCTCATCGACGATCCCGCCCTGCGAACGGACGCCATTCGCGCCGTCGCGGCGTACGACGATGACGGCCTCGGCAAGGTACTGCTCACGCGCTATCCGTCATTCGCTCCGGACGACAAGCGAGAGGCCGTGCAGGCGCTCGCCTCACGCGCCCGATACGGCCGCATGCTGACGGAGGCGCTCGCCCGTGAGACCGTTCCACGACGAGACATCCCGCCGCACGTCGTCAGGCAGCTCCGGCGAGTCGTCGGCCCGAAGTTCGCCGACGTCTGGGGCGCCGTGGACACCAGCACGGTCGAGGACAAAGGACTGTCGCGATACCGGGGCCTGCTCACCGACCGCGCGCTCGCCGCAGCGGACGTCCGCAACGGGCGGGCGATCTTCCAGCAGACGTGCGGCACCTGCCACAAGCTGTACGGCGACGGCGCCGACATCGGCCCGGACCTCACCGGCTCGAACCGGACCAATCTCGATTACCTGCTGCTCAACGTGCTGAATCCTGGCGCGGACGTACCGGAGGCCTATCGGATGGTCGTCGTGACCACCCGCGACGGCCGCACCTTTACCGGAACCGTGAGCGCCGAGACCGACCGTCAGCTCACCCTGCGCGTCGCCGGTCAGCAGCCCGCGGTGATCAGCAAGGCCGACATCCAGTCACGAGAAGCGACCGCGATGTCGATGATGCCGCCCGGGCTCCTCGACGCGCTCCTGGACCGCGAGGTGATCGATCTCGTCGTGTACCTGCGGACGATGACGCCGGGACGTTAGGTACGTTGGGTACCTGATTTGAAGATCTGCTGCGCGAGCTCCGTGAGGTTCTGCCGCCAGTACGGCCACACGTGACCGACGTCCGGCGTCTCGACTTCGGTGAACTTCACGTTCTTCGACTTCAGCCAGTCCTTGAACTGACGGTTGATGCCGATCAGACCGTCCGCGGTGCCGCAGGTGATCCAGAGCATCTTGATCTGAGCGTTCAGCTTCGCGTCGAGCGCCGGGAAGGTCTTCGCCCACACCGCGGCATCGACCGGCGGCGCCTGCGCGCCTCGTCCGCCGCCGCCGCCGACGCCCGGATACATCACGAACGCGCCGCTGAACGACGCGATGTACGCGAAGCGATCGAGATTATTGAGACCGACGTAGACGGACTCGGCGCCGCCCATCGAGAGACCGGCAATCGCGCGCTGATTACGATCCTTCGTCGCGTTGTAGTCCTTCTCGACCTGCGGCATCACCTCGGTGAGCAGCGCCTTCGTGAAGTTCGGCATCTGCTCCGGGCCGGTGAGCGTCGTGCGGCCCTCGGCGTCCGTCGTGCCGTATCCGAGCGTGTTCACCATGATCATCGGCTTCGCCTTGCCCTGCGCGATGAGGTTGTCGAGGATGACGTTCGCCGCGCCCACCGAGATCCAGCCGAACGCGTCGTCGGTCAGGCCGTGGAAGAGATAGAGCACGGGATACGGCTCTTTTCGATTCCGGTCGTAGTTGGGCGGCGTGTAGACGTAGTAGTCCCGGTTGTCGCCGATGACGGCCGACTTGTAGAAGTGGTGTGAGACCGTCCCACGCGGGACGTTCGACGGATCCCAGGCCGCGCCGCCCGGCACGCGGAAGAGGCTCTGCCCGGCATTGCCGAATGACGTCTTCACATCGGGATTGGTCGGGTCGTTGAAGGTGGCGCCATCGACGTTGAACGTGTAGGTGTAGATTTCAGGCTTGAGCGGTTCGGTCGTCACCTTCCAGACGCCCTGCTCGTCCTTCTGCATCGCCAGTCGCTGACCGAACCCGACGACGAGCACTTCCTTCGCGTTGGGCGCGCGCAACTGGAACGTCACGCGCCCGTCGGCCGCGACCTGCGGCCCGCGCGGCAGCGCCGCGCCGCGCCCGCCTCCGCGTCCGCCCGCCGCTCCCGGCGCCCCTGGCGCGGGTGCTGGTGGATTCTGCGGGGGTGGCGGCGGCGGTTGTTGCGCGACGAGCGTCGTCGCGGCCAGAAGTGAACAGAGAAATGCAGCGCGTACTTTCACAGGAACTCTCCGTTTTCTGCCTAGTGCCCAGTGCCTAGTGCCCAGTGCCTACTCAGTTCTTCCCACTCTGATAGATGCGCACCTGCTGCACACCCCACAGTTGATTCTGAGACGATCCCGTCTGCGTGATGCGGATGAACTTCGTCTGCACCGGCGCGAACACGATCACGGTCGTCGGCGTCGCGCCTGGTCCCTGAGCGATCGGCTCGCTCCACGTCGTGCCGTCGCCTGAGACTTGCACGCGGTACCCGACGGGTCCGGTAGCCGGCGGGCCTCCGCGGCCGCGGCCGGGCGTGAATCCCGCCGGCGGACCGGCCGGTCGCGCGCCGGGCGCTCCGGCCGCGCCGCCCCGGCCGCCCCCAGGGACAACCGAGTCGAGTTGAATCTCGACGATGGCGACCGGCTTCGGCAGCTCGAGCTGCAGCCACATCCCGGGCTGCTGCGGCGCGCCCGTGTCCCATCGCCCGGCGCCGGTCGTGAGATTCGCCGTCGCCGTCTCGTTGTGGCTCGCGGTGATCTTCCACTCCGCGATGTTCGCGAGCGGCGTCGGGATCGTCGGCTCGATCTCCGCCATCGTCCACGGACTCCGCCGGGACGCCGCCTTGCGCACCGCGGCGACGTAGTCTGGCGGCACGAAGATCGCCGAATTGCCGAAGGCGTTGCGGATGTAACTGGCGACGTCGGCAATCCACTCATCGGTATTCGTGCCCATCGCCACCATCACGCCATCGCCGCCGTAGCGCCTGCCGTCGATCGGCCCGGTGAGCCCGTGCAGCAGCACCTTCACGACGTAGTCGCGATGACCGAGGACGCGCGCGGACCCCACGAGCGACGGCGCCAGCGTCGTGCCGTCGGTCGCGCCCGCCATCGGCGCGCCCTTGCCGTCCTGGCCGTGACACGTCACGCACAGCTCGCGATACACGCTTTCGCCTCGCATCAGGATCCGGCGCTCGGCGACCGACAGGTTCACCGAACCGGCGCCCGTATCCGAGAGCGAAGGCCGCTGCCCCTGCGAGTTCGACCCGCGCAGGATCAGCTCGCCCAACTCGCGGACGCCGCGTGATTGGCTGCCGTCGATCGTCGCGCGAAGCACGGCGGCGGAATCCGGCACTCGATGCAGGTTCAGCGTGAGCATCGCCTGAATGGCGACGTTCGGGTCCGCGTCCTTTGTCATCGCGCGATAGTCGTTCGCGAACGTTTTGTCGCCCGCCTTGTACAGCGTCTCGCTCGCGCGAATGGCCTGGATCCGCAGCTGCGGATCAGGGCTTTTCATCGCATAGCGCGCGAGTCTGGCGTCGAGACCGCCCAACCCCTCGAGCGTCCAGAGCGCGTGAATGCGCGTCAGCTGATTGGCCGTCGCCGCCAGCGTCTGGAGCGCCGGGATGACCGACTTGTCCTGCCTGAGCACGAGCAGTTTCTGCGCCGTGTCGCGCCACCAGCCGCTCGGATGCTCGAGATGCCGTATGAGCATGGCGGCGCTCTCGTTGTACATCCTCGGCGCCGTGCGGTCAGGGGCCATGCCGTCGTACGTGATGCGCCAGATCCGGCCCCAGTTGTGCTGCTTGTCGAGCGCGTACTGCTGGACCTTCGCACGCAAGTAGGCGCCGATGAACTGCGCGTCCTGGATGATGCCCGTGTACATGTCCATCAGATACAGCGTGCCGTCGGGCGCGTTGTGGAGGCTCACCGGACGAAAGAGCGGATCGGTCGAGCGGATGAACTCGGACTTCGGATAGGCGTTCCGGAGCTGCGTCAGCCCGTCGGTGACGACCACCTTCGCGCGCCGCACGATGCGGCCGACCGGCTCGCCGAAGAACAGATCGCCCACCATGTCCGGCGGCAGCCGGTGTCCGCGGAAGATCTCGGAGCCTGACGCGGCGGTGAAATTGTTGAGCGTGCCGTCGGGCACCCGCACGCGCCGCATGCCGCCCTGCATGTCCGCGATTCCGCCGGGCGCGGGCCACGGGATGCGGAATCCTTCTTCGATCCCGTCGGGGACGTTGAACGCGCCGTAGGCGATCGGCACCTGGAAATTCACCGGGCCGAGCTCGCCGCCACCGTCGACGAACCACGACTTTGCCGTAGTTGTCCTGCGCCGCGCCCCACTGGCCGCCGTTCGACTCCGTCTCCTCGCGCAGCAGCTTGCCGCCCGGCAGGATGCGAAGGCGGTACGGGTTGTAGGTCATGTACAGCCAGTTGTCGAGCGCCCACATGAGCCCGCTCGGCTGCCACTCCATGTTCGTCACGCGGCCGGCGCCGGCATAGAACAGTTCCTTCTTGTCGGCGACACCGTCCCCATTCGTGTCCGTGTACTTGAACATGTCGCGGTTGTCGGTCTCGAGCGCGAGGATGACGCCGTCCTCGAGCGGAAAGGCCATCCGCGGCAGCACCATCTTGTCCACGAACACGGTGTGCCGGTCGTAGGTGCCGTCGCCGTCGGTGTCTTCGTGGCGCGAGATCCGGCTCACCGGCGCGCGCGAGTTCGATCCGTCCGCGTCCTGCATGTACGACCGCATCTCGACGACGTACATCCGGCCGTTGCCGTCGAACGACACGGCGACGGGATCTTCGATCAGCGGATCGGTGAGCACCGGTTCGATGCGGTAGCCCTCCGGCAGGAGGAACAGCTTCTGCTGCTGGTCGGGCGAGAGCCGGGTGACGGGCGGCCGCGGCAGAAAATCGGCGCCCGCCGCGGCATCGTCGAAGCCACGCCCCTGGCCGGCGCCACGGGCGCCCTGCCCCGCCGGCGGCGGACCAGCCGGCGGCGCCTGACCGGCCGGCGGCGCCTGCGCGAGCGGCGCGAGGCCGGCCAACGCCGCGACGAGGCAGATCAGAGGCAGCCGAACCGTCATTGCCCCATTGCCTCAGTGCCCCATTGCCTCACTAACAAGAACAAGTGCTATTTGAACAACAACGGCGCGAACGTGTTCAGGTGATGGCGCCACACGGTCCACTCGTGCCGGCCTTCGGTGACGAGGTACGTGTGCTTGATGCCCTTCGCCGTGAGCACGTCGTCGAACGCCTTGGCCCCGCCGCCAATCAACGCGTCGTCCTTGCCGATCGCGAACCAGAGCAGCTTGAACTGCTTGTTGACCGCGTCGGGCTTCGCGAAGAACGCCGGATACTGCGCCTCGGCGTTGGCGCCGCCGATGCTCATGATTCCGACATAGCGGAACATCTCCGGTTTGTTGAACGCGACGTTCATCGTGAGACCGCCGCCCATCGACAGCCCCGCGATCGCGCGATCGTCGGGCCGCTTCGACACTTTGTACGTCGACTCGACGAGCGGGATGATTTCCTCGAGCAGATCGCGCGCGAACGCATTCAGGCCCTGCGGGCCGGGCGTACCGCGCCCTCCTCCGCCGCCGGCTGCCGGCGCGGCGCCGGGCGCGGGGGCATTTGGATTGACGTAGGCCTTCGCCGGTCCCGTCCAGAAACTCTGAATCGTGTGCCCGAGCGGCATCACGATGACCATCGGCTTCGCTTTGCCCTCGGCGATCAGATTGTCCAGGATGTTGTTCGCGCGGCCGATCATCGTCCAGCCGGATTCGATGTCGCCTCCGCCGTGCAGCAGGTACAGCACGGGGAAGTCCTTGCCCTTCTCGTAGCTCGGCGGCGTGTAGACCCAGATCGTCCGGCTGAGACCGAGTGCCTTCGAGGTGTACGGACGGATGCGGACTTCACCATGCGGCACCGGCTTGACGTCGTAGAACGCCGGGGTCTCGCCCGAGACCTGCACGACGCTGACCGGGCCGAAGCCGCCGTAGCCGTACTTCGTGTTGGTGTTGCGGGGGTCGAGCGACGTGATGCCGTCGACGTTGAAGGAATAGGTGTAGATGTCGGGCGCTAGTGGGCCCACCGTCGTGCTCCAGATGCCGTTCTCGCCCTTCGTCATCGGATGCGGCTTGCCATCGAGCTCGCCGCTCACCGTGACCGCCTGCGCGTTGGGTGCGTAGTAGCGGAAGGTGATGGTGCGGTCCGCGCCCACCTCGTTCGAGATGAATGCCGGGCCGCCGCGCCCGCGGCCCCCGCCCGCTCCCGCTTGACCGGGCGCCGGGGGCGCCGGCGGCGGAGGCTGAGGCGGCGCCTGGGCCAGGGCGACGATCGTGGCGAGCGAAAGAGCGATCACAGAAATCAGGAGTCGTCGCACCATCTAGCACCTCAGGTCAGTCGCCGTCATCGATTTCAGCCTGTATACAACTCGATTCCGGCCGTTGGGCTGTGTGGGGTTTGTATAGTGCAGATCTCCGGCGAAAGCAAGGAAGCCCGACCGCCCGGAAAGGACCTTCTTTGCCCTCTTGCATACACCCGAGCTACGATCGGTCTCCCGTCGGCCATGGGCCGTGGGCCTTGGGCCCCGAGCCAAGGGCCAACGGCCGAAGGCCAAAGCAGGTTCTCCATGGGCACGTGGAAAGTCAGTGCTGCCACGCAGTCGGATCGCACGTTGCTGATGCTTCGCGAGCTGTTGCTCACGGGCGCGTTCGCGGCGGGCGACCGGCTGACCGAGCTCAGCCTCGTGCCGCGACTCGGCGCGTCACGCACGCCGGTGCGCCAGGCCTTGCTCCGTCTCGCGCACGAAGGCCTGCTCGAGCCCGTGCCCGCCGGCGGATTTCGCGTGCGCGCCTTCACCCTCGACGAAGTCTGGGACGCGATCGAGATTCGGGGCGTGCTGGAGGGCACGGCAGCTCGGCTGGCCGCGGAGCGCCTGCGAAACGTCGCGGAGCTCAACGGCATTCGCGGGCTGGTGGCCGCCCTCGAAGAGGTCGTGCCCGTCAACGTCGAGACGTTCGTCCGGTATCTCGAGATCAACGAGGCGTTCCATCGCGAGCTGCGGCAACTGGCCAAGAGTCCGGTGCTGCTGCGCACGCTCGAAGGGGTGCTCACGCTGCCCTTCGCGGCGCCGGGCGCGCTCGTGTTCAACCAGGTCGAGTCCACGCAGGCGGCCCGCACCGCGGTGATCGCTCAGGAGCATCACCGCGCGATTGTCGAAGCCATCGAACATGGCGAAGGCGGGCGGGCCGAGAGCCTCGCGCGCGAGCATTCGCGCGTCGCGCGGCGCAATCTCACCTGCGCGCTCGCCGATCAGGATCTCTTCCGCCGCATGCCTGGCGCATCGCTCATCAAGCGGCCCGCGAGCTAAGAGCCTCTCACCACGAAGAACACGAAGCACACGAAGGACTTTTGATCACCGCGCACAGTGACGTCGTCGGCAGCCTGCTGCGACCTGCCTACCTGCTCGAGGCGCAGGAACGGCTTCGCCGGCAGTCGATTGCGCCGGCCGAGTTCAAGCACATCGAAGACCGCGCCGTGGACGAGGCCGTCGCGCTGCAGGAGCAGGCGGGCCTCGACGTGATCACGGACGGCGAGATGCGCCGGTATGCGTTCTACGGCCATCTCGTCGACGCGGTCGAAGGATTCGACAAGCTCGGCGGCTGGTCGATCACGTTCCGCGACGAGGACGGCCACGAAGCGCGCCTCGCACGGCCCGTGGTGGTCGAGAAGCTGCGCTGGCGGCGGCAGATGAGCGTCGAGGAGTTCATCTACCTGCGCGGGCGCACCGAGCGGCCGGTCAAGGTCACGCTCATCAGCGCCCAGCAGGCGGCGGCGTACTACGATCCCGACAAATCGCACGCGGCCTATCCGACCCGCGACGGCTACCTCGCCGATGTCGTCGATTTCACGCGGCGGGAGATCGCCGAGCTGGGACGGCTCGGCTGCGAGTACGTGCAGATCGACGCGCCGCAGTACGGCGCGCTGCTCGACGAGACGATCCGCGAAGGTTACCGCAAGCGCGGCGCCGATCCCGACCGGATGATCGACGCCTGCATCGAGCTCGACAACGCGATCATCGCCGGTCATCCCGGGATGACGTTCGGCATCCACATCTGCCGCGGCAACCACAAGAGCATGTTCTACGCGTCGGGCGGCTACGGCCGCATCGCGCAGCACGTGTTCCAGCGCGCGCGGTTCGATCGCTTTCTTCTCGAGTACGACGACGAGCGGTCGGGGACGTTCGATCCGCTGCGCTACGTGCCGGACGATCGCGTGGTAGTCCTGGGCCTCGTCAGCTCCAAGCGGCCCGAGCTGGAATCTGCGGCGACGTTACGCGAACGCATCACGGGACGCAGCGCGCATCGTGCCGCTCGATCGGCTGGCCCTCAGCCCGCAGTGCGGCTTCGCGTCTACTCACGAAGGCAACCGGCTCTCGGCCGACGAGCAGCGGCGCAAACTCGAACTGGTGGCTCAGATAGCTCGGGACGTCTGGGGCTGAGCCTCGCCTACCGTCACCGAGCGGGTACGTGTTTCTTGACGAGCGCCAGTGACACGAAGGTCAGCGTCATCGACGCGGCGACGAGACCGAAGAACGACGCGTGGCCGTACTCGAGCGCCCACGCGCCCGCGAAGCCGCTGAAAATCGCGCCGGACCGGCCAAACGAGACCGCCGTTCCCACTCCGGTCGCCCGCACCGCGCTCGGATAGACATGCGCCGCCAGCGCGTACATCGTCGTCTGCACGCCGTTGATCGCGCCGCCGGTGAGCGTGAGGAGCGCCAGCACGGGAAGCATCGAGGTGGCGGTCGAGATGGTGAGACTGGCCAGCCCCAGCGCGCCGGCGATGGCGATCGCCGGTCATGACGAGCATGGCGAGTCGCGAGCCGAAGCGCGCGATGGCCACGCCGCCTGCCAGCGCGCCGGCGACGCCGCCGAGATTGAATGCCGTGATGCCCGTGTTCGCCGTGCCCGGATCGAAGCCTGCCTTGGTCAGGAGCGCCGTGAGCCAGCTGAACCCGAGATAGACGGCCAGCAGGCACGAGAGGAATGCGCCCCACAGCGGAATGGTGTCCGATCGGAACGCCGGCTCGAACAGCGTCTTCACCGAAGGACGCGCGACCGCGCGTTCGGTGGAGTCCACGAATGTCGTGGCCGGCGCGAGCGAATGGCCCATGCGCCGAAGCGAGCTGAGCAATTCAGGCCAGCGGCGCGGCTGCCGCGCGAGATACCGTGGCGACTCCGGCAGGATCTTCAGGAGCAGCAGCGCGACGACGATCGGCACGACGCCGCCGAGGACGAAGAGCGAGCGCCAGCCGATCGCCGGCAGCGCGCGGATGCCGAGCAGTCCGGCGAGCGTGGCGCCGAGCGGGACGCAGACGATCGTCACGGTGACGGCGATCGGACGGCGGCGGATCGGCACGAACTCGGCCGCGAGTGCCGCGGCATTCGGCAGCGCGCCCCCGAGCCCGAGGCCGGCGAGAAATCGCAATGCGGCAAGGGCCGCGAGGCCATCGACGAGCGCGGCTCCGATGGTCATGGCTCCAAACAGCGCGACGCTCGCGAGCAGTGATGTCCGGCGCCCGAAGCGATCCCCCGTGAGCCCGGCAATCGCGCCGCCGATCATCATGCCGAGGTAGCCGAGCGAGACGATCGGCGCAAACGCGCCGCGTGGCACGCCCCATTCGCTCATCATCGTGGGAATCACGACGCCGAGCAGTTGATTGTCGATGCCGTCGAATACGATGGTCAGCGCCGTGAGGAAGATGAGCCACTTCTGGTACCCGCTCCAGCGCGAGTGGTCGAGCAGCGTCCCGACGTCGACAGGCTGGTCGGAACGGGCCGCATCATTCACGGGCACCTCAGGTTCATTGGCGGGACGCTGCATCTCAGGCGCCGTAATAGTAGTCTTACCCGCATCATGACAAGGAAACGCTTCCCGGCCGGGGGCTTCGCATTGGTGGTCACGATCGCGACGGTCCTGGTCCGCGCGCAGGGTCAGGCGCCACAGCCGCCTCCGGTGGTCCCGAAGTCGCTCGTGGCCAAGGGCGAGCCCGTCACCACCTGCGAGAACCTTCGTTCGGTGTCGTTAGCGAACACGACGATTGACGCCGCGGCCGTCGATCCCGGCAATCAGACGATTCCCGCGTCATGCCGAGTCACCGCCACGGTCACTCACCCACCGGCCGGCGATCGCGTGAAGGTCTGGATCGGCTTGCCGATGTCCAACTGGAACGGACGATTCCAGGGCGTCGGCGGCGGCGGATTCTCGGGCGGGAACGCGAACGGCGTCGCCCAGCCGCTTCGCGCGGGCTACGCGGCCGGCTCCACCGACACCGGCCACGAAGGCGGCAGCGGGAGCTTCGCGCTCGATGCGGACGGCCGGCTCGAACTGGCAGCTCATCCGCGACAACGCGTACGTCGGCATTCACGACATGACGGTGACCGGCAAGGCGCTGGCGCAGGCGTTCTACGGCACCGCGCCCGCAGAAGTCGTACTTCAACGGGTGCTCGACGGGCGGCCGGCAGGGGTTGAGCGAGGCGCAACGATATCCGGCGGACTATGACGGCATCCTCTCGGGCGCGCCGGCGATCAACTGGCCGAAGCTCCACAACGGCCAGCTCTGGGGCCAGTTCGTGATGCTCGAGGCGAACAACTTCGTCCCGCCGTGCAAGTTCGCCGCCGCGACCGCGGCGGCGGTCGAGGCCTGCGACGCCATCGACGGCGTGAAAGACGGCGTCATCGAGGATCCGCCGCGCTGCACGTTCGACCCGAAGGCACTCGTCGGCGCGGCGGCAGGCGCAAACTGCTCGGCCATCACCGAAGCCGACGCCGGTGTGATTCGCAAGATTTGGGACGGACCGCGCGCCCGCGACGGATCCTTCCTCTGGCACGGCCTGCCGCGCGGCGGCGCGTTTTCGCTGTCGGCCACCGGCGGCACTCCGCCGGCGGGCCAGCCGTTCGCCATCACGCTCGACTGGTTCCGCTATTTCCTGACGCAGAATCCGAAGTGGGACTGGACCACCCTCACACACGCCACGTACGAGCAGCTGTTCAAGCAGTCCGTCGATCAGTTTGGCGAAGTGTTCGGGACCGACAGCGCTGACCTCGGCGCGTTCCGCAAGCGCGGCGGCAGAATCGTGATGTGGCACGGCTGGGCGGATCCGCTGATCTACGCCGGCGGGTCGACCGACTACTACAAGCGCGTCCAGACCGCGGCGGGCGGCCCGGCGGCCACCGCGCAGTTCTTCCGCTTCTTCCTCGCGCCCGGTGTCGGCCATTGCGCCGGCGGCGCCGGACCGGCGCCCACCGGGCAATTCGAAGCGGTCGTGAAATGGGTCGAAGAAGGCCAGGCGCCCGACACGCTGAACGCGGTCAGACGCGACGGCGCCGGCGCGGTGACACGATCGCGGCCGCTCTGCCAGTACCCGCTGGTCGCGCGCTACAAGGGCTCGGGCAGCACCGATGATGCCGCCAACTTCGAATGCCGCGCTGGATTCTGAACGCGTGACCCATTCACCAGTGGAATGACTTCCTGGGCGAAGCGCTCCATCTCTTCGTACTGCGGGCTGAACTGCAGGAGCAGGAGATCGACACCGGCCTGCTCGAACTCCAGCACTCGCTCGGCGACCTGTTCCGGTGTGCCGATGAGACCACTCCGAAGCCCTCGATTCGACACTGAGTAGTCCTCGAGGCTCACGCGCTGTTCGAGCTGCGTGTTGCCGATCCACTCCTGGTAGTTCGCATAGCCGTGCGAGCCTTCGCGCACGTCGGTGATGCGCTCGACCTCGCGACGCGCCTGCGCTTCGGTCGGCCGCACCACGGCAAAACCCGCGGCGCCGAACGTCATCGGCGGCAGATCGAGCGCCTCCCGGCGCGCACGCATGTCGGTGACTTTGCGTCCGATCACGTCGGGAGGATCGCCGTGGGTCAGCCAGGCGTCGCACTTGGCTGAAATGAGCGCCTTGGCGGCCGGCGATTCCCCACCGGCGTACAGCGTGGGCCGCGGCCGGCGCACCGGCTTCGGCTCGAGGACGGTCCCGGCGAGGTTGTAGAACTTCCCCTCGAACGAGAACGACGGCGACGACCAGACGCCGTCGATGACGTCGAGCCATTCGGACGTCCGGGCATAGCGATCGTCGTGCTGATCGAACGGCACGCCGTACATCCGCGCTTCGGACGCCCACCACGAGGACACGACGTTCAGCGACAACCGGCCGCCGCTGATGTGGTCGATGTTCGCCGCCTGTTTGGCCAGCAGCGCCGGGCTGTGGAACGTCGGCCGGACGGCGACCATGATCTCGAGCTCGCTCGGTCACCGCCGCGAGCGCCGCGGCCGTGCTCCAGGCGTCGAGCGACGGCGCCTGCACGCCCTTGATGTCGTTCAGATTGAGCTCGGCGACGAGCGTCAGATCGAATCCGATCTGCTCGCTCCGCTGCGCGAGCCGCCTGACGTAGTCCCAGGTCGGCTGCATCTGCTCGTCCTCGACATTGCGGAGCCAGCCGCCAAACACCGGAAGCCAGTATCCGAAACGCATCACGCCACCTCCCCTGCCGGTGCGCCGGCCCGGGCCAGCTCGGCCTCCAGCCAGTCAGCCAGATTCGAGAACGGATCGAAGCCGATGACGCGCGGCGCATCGGCGACGAAGTTGGACAGCTGGTTCACGTCGTAGAAATAGAGGCGTCCGTCGCGGTCGTCGATCATGTATTCGACGCCGCCGAGCTCGATGCCCGACGCGACCATGATGCGTTCAACCGCCTGGATGATGTCGTGCGGCGGCGTGTAGCTCTCCACGCGCATCTGGTTCTTTGGCGCATCGGCCGCGCAGGCGGGCCGGGCGAGCTCCGCGCCGTCCACGCTCTGGCAGACGTCGGCCGGGCACAGGTTGAAGCTGTCGCCCGGCGTGTAGATGCGAATCGCGTACAGATACCGCCCGTCCAGCACTTCGACACGGACGATGCGTCCGTCGGCGGCGGGGATGAACTCCTGCACGAGCGCGGTGCTGTCGAGGCCGAGCTCGAAGCTGCCTTCACGCGCAGCGCGAGCGAGTCCGTCCGGTGTGTCGAAGCGACGAATGCCCGCGCCGCTGCCGCCGATGTTCGGCTTCACCACCACGGGGAACCGCAGCCCTTCGGCGGCCTCGGCCGCCTGGGCGGGCTGGTGGATCACGCGCGCCTTCGGATACGGCAGTCCGAGGCGCTCGAGCAGCGTGAGCTGATACGCCTTCGAGATTTCCGTCCGCCACGCCGCCTGTCCGTTGATCACCCGCACGCCGAGCCGCTCGAGATGCGCGAGGTACTGCAGCGTATAGAACGTCAGATGGCCGCGGCCGCGCGTGTACGCCGACGGGCTCATCCGATTGAAGACGACGGAGAAAGGCGACGTCCTTTCACCGGGGTCGTACTGATGAGTGTCCGCGTGCAGCGCGGTGTACGGCACGCCGCGCCGATCGAGCTCCTGAAACAGCGGGCGGAACCAGTCGGGATGCTCGTAGTAGATCCCGAGAGTGGAGTCCAGTGTGGTCATCCTCGTCCCCTCTGACGCCGATCAGCGGCGAGCCAAAAAAAAGGCCCCTCTCGTGTGAGAGGAGCCCTGAACTTGTTCTCGACGGCTGAGCTAGAAAATGCCGCGAACCCTCGCGCCGAGACGCCAAGCCACTGCTCCCCTGAGGGGAGATGTACAGGTGCAATGGCAGCGACAGGCGAAGGTCATGAGCGAACTGGCCCAATTCTAGCCCGGAACCGCGGCCGGGTGTCAATGCGCGGGCAGCTGTCGTAGACTGAGGACACCCCAGCTCGCCGCGCCTGAGGCATGAGCGAGCTTCTCGATCACATTCTGTGCGCTCGGCTCTTTCACGAAGTGCCGCGCGCGCTCCTGGATTCGGTTCTGCACGCCAGTGCCTGCCGGACACTCGCTCCGGGCGAGATCCTGCTCCGCGCCGGCGAGGACAACGAGACGCTCTACGTCGTGGTCTCGGGCGCCGTGAACGTCCACTTCGCCACAGCCGAACTTCCCTACATCCGGCTCGGCGCCGGCGAATGCGTGGGCGAGCTCTCGGTCATCGATCACTCGCGCGTCTCGGCCGACGTGATCGCGAGCGAGACCACGGTCCTGCTCGCGATCGATCGCGCGCGTTTCTGGGGGCTCATCGATTCGTCTGCCGCCGTCGCGCGAAATCTCCTGCGCATCCTCGCCGGACGGGTCCGTCACGACGACGTGGCCCTGGCACAGTCCGACAGAATGCAGCTGCAGTACGAACACCTCGCGACGGTCGACGGGCTCACCGGCCTGCGCAACCGGCGGTGGCTCGACAGCGCCTTCGAGCGGCAAATGAATCGCGCGCTCCGCGAACGGCAGCCGGTGTCGATGCTCATGATCGATCTCGATGATTTCAAGCGGCTGAACGACCACCACGGCCACCTCGTCGGCGACGCCGTGCTGCGCCGCGCCGCCAGGCGCATCGCCGCCGATCTGCGGCCGCAGGATCTGCTCGCCCGGTACGGCGGGGATGAATTCGCCGTGCTCCTGCCTGGCGCCGACGAGGCCCATGCGGTCTCAATCGCCGAGCGGCTGCGTCAGTCCGTCGTGGACGGACCGGGGCTGCCCGACGAAGAGTGGTCGCCGACGACGTCCGTGTCAATCGGCGTCGCAACGATCGAGGTGGTGATCCCCCTGGCCGGCTTGCTGGCCATCGCCGACGCCGCGCTGTACCGCGCCAAGCTGGCGGGCAGGGACAGGGTGAGCGTCTAGATTACGAGGGGACCAGTTCCGGCGTCGTCTGGCGCGCTTCGTCTCCAGGGGTCAGCCTGAGCGCTGGCCGCACCTGATCGAAGAGACGAATCAGCTCCTGAACCGCGCGTGGCAGATGCGTGGATCTCGGATAGACCCAGCCGGTTTCACGCACGAGCGTGGCGCCGGCGATCCGCGCGCACGCGAGCTTGCCCGCGCGAACCTCCTCGGCAACCGCCTGATACGGGATGATCGTCAGGCCCATCCCGATGCCGACGAGCGCTTTCAGAATCTCGACGTTCTCGGTCTCCAGCACGACGCGCGGCTCGATGCCGCACTCGGTGAAGAAGCGATCGACGGTCCGCCGCGTGTTCGACTGCGGCTCGAAGAGCACGAACGGCTCGGCGGCGAGATCCTGACGCTGGACACTGGGCGCGCCCGCCATCGGATGCCCGGGCGGCATGACGATCAGCAGCTCTTCGCGCATCGCGGGAATCACCACGCAGGACGGCTCGTCGATCGGCAACGTCAGCAGCCCGAGATCCGCGAGTCCCGTTCTCAACTGGCGAATGAGGCGCGGCGTGGCGCCCGTGATGAGCTTGACCTCGACTTTCGGATGCGCGCGCCGGAACTCGTTGAGCAGCGGGGGGAGGACGTACAGACACACGGTCATCCCGCCGGCGATGCGGACCGTGCCGCCGAGCGCCTGATGCTCGTCGCGGATCTGCCCGACCGTGAGCGTCAGATCTTCAATCAGCCGCCGGCCCAGGTCGATGAGCGTCCGCCCGGCGCGAGTCGGCACGGCGCCGCGGCCCTGGCGGATGAACACCGCCTCGCCGAGCTCGTCCTCGAGCATCAGCACCTGCCGGCTGATGGCCGACTGCGACACGTGCAGCTTGTCGCCCGCGCCGGTGAACGATCCGGCGTCGGCGATCGCGCAGAGAATCTCGAGTTGCCTGAGATCCATGTTCTCGAACCGACACGAGCGTATCAGGTCGGTTCGAGTCAGAACGGAATGTGATGCTTCTATTACGAATCGGCGCGCTCCGCACTATCATCGGGCCGGTCACATCATGCGACTCCGATCGGTCCTCTTCGTTCCCGGCAGCCGGCCCGACCGGTTCGCTCGTGCTGATGCGTCAGGCGCGGATGCCGTCGTGCTCGACCTCGAAGACGGCGTCGAGCGCAGCCGGAAGGACGACGCGCGACAGGCGATCGCCGCATTGTTCAGCGACAGCCGGCCGCGCGCCGCGAGGCATCTCGTCAGGATCAACGCATTCGCGAGCGGCTGGTTCGACGAAGACATCGAGCTCGTCCGCCGTCTGACCGGGCCGGACGGCGTCGTCCTTCCCAAGACGGAACGCCCGGACCAGATCCAGGCCGTCGCTCGTGCGCTGGAGAACCTGCCCGTGCTGCCGTTGATCGAGACCGCTCGCGGTGTGCTCAACGCCGCCGCCATCGCGTCAGCTCATCCGGCGATCCCCGCAGTGCTCTTCGGCGCCGAAGACCTGTCGGCCGAGCTCGGCGTGCCCCGGACGGTCGACGGCGAGGAGCTGATGTTCGCGCGGTCGCAAGTGGTGCTGGCCGCGGCCACAGCCGGCGTCGACGCGATCGACGCGGTCTTCGTCCATCTCACGGCCCTGGATGATTTGCGCCGGGACGCCGAGCGGGCGCGCCGTCTCGGCTTCCATGGCAAGATGGCGGTTCATCCGGATCAAGTGCGGGTGATCAACGACGTCTTCACGCCCACCGCCACCGAGCTCGAGCGCGCGCGTCGCGTTGTCGACGCATTCGAGGCCGCAGAAGCCCGCGGCGAAGGTGTGCTTCGGCTCGACGATCAGATGGTCGATGCCCCAGTCGTCGCGCGAGCGCGAAGACTCATCGAAAGAGCATAGGCGGTGACGCGCATGAGACCTCTCCATTCACTCGGCGCGGCCCTGGCCGTGGCGGCCGCCGCCACCGTCATCGCCAGTCAGGTCCGTCCGGCGCCGGGCGCCGGCCCCTTCGATCTCGTCGTGGCCAACGGGCGTGTCATGGACCCCGAGTCCAGGCTCGACGGCGTTCGCCACGTCGGCGTGCGCGCCGGGCGCATCGACACGGTGAGCGATCAGCCGCTCGAGGGCCGCGAGACGATCGATGCGTCGGGACTCGTCGTGGCGCCAGGGTTCATCGACCTCCATGTGCACGGCCACGACGCCGAGAACGACCGGGCCAAAGTGCTCGACGGCGTGACGACCGCGCTGGAGCTGGAGATTGGGGCGGTCGACGTCGACGCGTGGTACGCCGCGCGCGACGGGCGCGCGCTCCTCAACTACGGCGTGAGCAGCGGGCACATTCCGTCGCGCATGGCGGTCTTCGGCGACCCGGGGACGCTCCTTCCGAGCGGTGACGGCGGGCGGGCCGTGGCGACACCAGCGCAGCTCACCGACATCCACGCGCGCGTGCGGCGCGGGCTCGAACGTGGCGCGCTGGGTGTCGGGATGGGCATCCAGTACACGCCGGCTGCGACCCGCTGGGAGATCGTCGAGGCTTTTCGTGTGGCGGCCGCCTTCGGCCGGCCGGTCTTCGTCCACGTCCGCTCGTACGGCGTGCGCGAACCCGGGTCGAGCGTCGAAGCGTTCCTGGAGGTGATCGCGGCCGCGGCCGTCACGGGCGCATCGCTTCACATCGTCCACCTGAACAGCATGAGCCTCGAGCAGACACCGCAGACGCTGGCGCTCGTCGAGGGGGCCAGACAGCGTGGTCTAGACGTAACGACCGAGGCGTACCCGTACAGCGCCGGCATGACGCGCATCGAGTCGGCGCTGCTCGATCAGTACGAGACGGCGTCCGACGACGCCCTGAAGCGTCTGCAATGGGTGGCGACGGGCGAGCGGCTCACGCGCGAGACTTTCAAACAGTACCGGCGTCAGGGAGGGATGGTGATCATGCATCTGAACACGCCGGACATGGAGGCGATGGCCGTCACGAGTCCCCTCACGATGATCGCCAGCGATGGCCGGCTCGAGGCGGGCAAGGGACACCCGCGCCAGGCGGGGACCTTCGGCCGCGTGCTCGGCCACTACGTTCGCGAAACACGCCAGCTCACGCTCATGGACGCGCTGCGCAAGATGACGCTGATGCCCGCGGCGCGCCTCCAGAAAGCCGCGCCGGCCTTCGAGCGCAAGGGACGCCTTCGCCCCGGCGCCGACGCCGACCTCGTGGTGTTCGATGCCGAGCGCGTTTCGGATCGATCGACGTACGAACAGCCCGCACTCCCCACCGAGGGCTTCCGATTCGTGATCGTGAACGGCACGCCAGTCGTGCGCCAGGGCCGCATCGTGAGCGATGCCTTCCCCGGACGCGCCACCCGCGCCCCCTTGCGCTAGTAGGTCGTCCCTGTCGTACCTGTTAAGGTGCCGTGTAGGCGGTCTTGACGACCGTGTAGAACTCTTTCGCGTAACTTCCCTGCTCGCGCGGGCCGTAGCTCGACTTCTTCCGGCCGCCGAACGGCACGTGGTAGTCGATGCCGGCTGTCGGGAGGTTCACGACGACCAGTCCGGCGGCCGCGTGCCGCTTGAAGTGGCTCGCGTACTTCAGCGACGTCGTCACGATGCCCGACGACAACCCGAACGGCGTGTCGTTGGCGACGGCAAGCGCCTCTTCGTAGTTCTTCACCCGAATGACGGAAGCCACCGGTCCGAAGATCTCTTCGCGATTGATGCGCATCTCAGGCGTCGTGTCGGTGAAGATCGCCGGCGCCAGGTAGTAGCCTTCGGTCTCGCGGCGCAGGCGCTCACCGCCATGCGCGAGGCGTGCGCCCTCGTGCTTGCCGATGTCGATGTAGCGCAGGTCCTTTTCGAGCTGCCGCTCGTCGACCACGGGGCCGATTTCCGTGCCCGGCTTGAGCGCGTCGTCCACGACGAGCTTCTTCATGCGATCGATGACGGCCTGCACGAACCGGTCGTGAATGGCTTCGGTCACGATGAGCCGGCTCGAGGCCGTGCACCGCTGGCCGGCCTGAAAGAACGCGCCGTTCACGGCGACACTCACCGCCGTCGGCAGATCGGCATCGTCGAGGACGATGAGCGGGTTCTTGCCGCCCATTTCGAGTTGCACACGCGCGCCCGCGCTGACAGCCGCCGCCGCGACCGACGGCCCGACGTCCTGCGAGCCGGTAAAGCTGACGGCGTCGACGTGCGGGGACGCCGCCAGCGCGGCGCCGAGCTTCGAGCCCGGCCCCATCACGAGGTTCAGCACGCCCGGCGGCAGCCCCGCGCGCTGGACGATGTCGACGAGCGTCCAGGGCGACGCCGGCACCAGTTCCGCCGGCTTGAAGACGACGGTGTTGCCGTACGCGAGGGCCGGCGCAATTTTCCACGCCGGGATGGCGAGAGGAAAATTCCAGGGCGTGATGGCGGCCACGACGCCGACCGGCTCGCGGGTGATTTCGACCTCGATACCGGGCCGGACCGACGGAATCTTCTCGCCGCCCGGGCGGAGGGCTTCCCCGGCAAAGAACTTGAAGATGGCGCCGGCGCGGCCGGCCTCACCGATCCCGTCCGCCAGCGGCTTCCCCTGCTCGCGCGAGAGCAGGCGGCCCAGCTCCTCCTTGCGCGCGAGAATCTCCGTCCCGGCGCGATCGAGCACGTCGAACCGCTCCTGCGGCGTCGTCTGCGACCACTTCGTGAACGCCTGTCGCGCCGACTGGATGGCCTGAGTGACGTCGGCCGTCGTGCCACGGGCGAATTCGCCGATGACGTCCGCCAGGTTGGACGGATTGATATCGGGGGCGTGCTCGGACGAATCGACGTGCTGCCCGTCAATGAGATGCGCAAACACAGGCATGGATGAGCTCCCTCTCGTCAGGACAGTCTGGCTTTCCTGATGCCGGCCTGGTCGCACAACACATCGACCATGGCGGAAAAATCCTTCGCGCCGTACCCGCGGCTGCGCGCCGCGTCGAACGCCTGTCTGGCGACCATCGCGACCGGGACGGGCACGTTTACCGCGTGCGCAGCTTCCACGATGAGCGTCAGGTCCTTGTGCGCGAGATCGATGGTGAAACCCGGCTCCGTGTCGCCCTTCAGAACTTTCGACGGCCACGCGATCTTCAGCTGGCCGTTGGTCGCGGTGGTCCCGTGAATCACGTCGAGCGTCTTCTCGAGCGAGAGATCGAACCGCTGGGACAACGCAATCGCCTCCGCGTTCAACTGACACGAGATGATCGCGAGGTAGTTGTTCACGAGCTTCGTTCGCATGCCCGTGCCGACGCCTCCGCAATGATGAATCGTGGTGCCCATCGCCTCGAAGAGCGGCCTGACGCGCGCGAAGGTGTCGGCGTCGGCGCCAACCATGAACAGCGACTCCCCGCGTTCCGCATGGCTCGCGAGCCGGCCGACGGGCGCGTCCACGAACGAGATGCCACGATCGGCGGCTTCACCAGCCAGCGCGTCCGTGACTCGCGGATCGATGGTGCTCATGTCCACGATGACGCCGCCGGACCGCAGGTGGACGAGCACGCCGTCCTGCCCGGTGATCACGCTCGTCACGGCCGCGGAGTCCGGCAGCATGGTGATGACGACCTCGCTCGCGGCCGCGACGTCCCTCGCGTTGGCCGCCGCCCGGGCGCCGAGAGCTTCCAGCGCTCTGACTGGCTCGAGGTTGATGTCGTGAACGATCAGGCTGAACCCCTTGCGAACCAGATTCGACGCCATCGGCCGTCCCATCTTGCCGAGCCCGATGAACCCGATCGTCTCAGGAGAACTTGATGCAGACATTCTTCACCTGCGTGTAGCTCACGAGCGACTCGAGTCCCTTCTCGCGCCCGTATCCGCTCTTCTTGTACCCGCCGAACGGCAGCTCGACGCCGCCGCCGGCGCCGTACGTGTTGACGTAGACCTGCCCGCTCTTGATCCGCGACGCGAGCGACATGCGCCTTGTTGATGTCGCGCGTCCAGACGCCGGCCACCAGGCCGTACTGGCTGCGGTTCGCGATCGCCGCCGCCTCCTCGCACGTCGTCGAAGGCGATGATCGCGAGCACCGGACCGAAGATCTCTTCCTGCGCGACGCGCATGTCCCGGCGTCACGCGATCGAGCAGCGTCGGCTGGAAGTAGAAGCCGCTGCCGCAGCGCGGGATCCGAGGGCCGCGAGCCGCCGGCGGCGACGCGCGGCGCCTTCGTCCTTGCCGATCGTCGACGTAGCCGCTCGATCGTCTCGAGCTGGCGCTTCGAGATGATCGGCCCCATGTCGGGATCGCTCACGCCCGGCCCGAGGCGCATCGTCTTCGCGCGATCGGCCAGCCGTGCGACCAGCGCGTCGTGCGCCTTGCGCTCGACGAGCAGCCGCGAACCGGCCGAGCACGTCTGCCCGGCGTTCTGGAAGATCGCGTTCGCGACACCCTGCGCCGCGAGATCGAGGTCCGCGTCGGCAAACACGATGTTCGGCGACTTGCCGCCCAGCTCCATGACGACCGGCACGACGTTCTCCGCCGCCATCTTCGCGACCTGGATGCCGACATCAACCGATCCCGTGAACGTGAGCTGGTTGATGTCCGGATGACTGGCGAGCGCCGTGCCGGCCTCCGAGCCGGTGCCGGGCACGACGTTCAGCACGCCCGGCGGCAGGCCGCACGCCAGCGCGATCTCGCCGAGCTCGAGCGCCGTCATCGGCGCTTCGCTCGACGGCTTCAGGACGACGGTGCAGCCGGCGGCGAGCGCCGGCGCGACGCCGCGGGCGCCGATCTGAATCGGATAGTTCCACGGGACGATCTGCGCCGACACGCCGATCGGCTCGCGAACGGTGAAGTCCAGGAATCCCGGGCCGAGCGGAATCGTGTGGCCCATGATCTTGTCGGCGATGCCGGCGAAGAACTCGAAGTACCGCGCGGCGACCTGCACGTCGGTCCGCGCCTGCCGCAGCGGCTTGCCGTTGTCGCGGCTCTCGAGGGTCGCCAGCTCGTCGGCGCGATCGCGAAGCGCCTGCGCGATCCGAATCATGATGCGGCCGCGCTCGGCCGGCGCGATGCCGCCCCACGCCTTCGATTCGAGCGCCGCGTGCGCCGACTGCACCGCGCGATCGACGTCGGCCTTCGTCGCCTTGGCGACAGTCGCCAGCACGTCGCCCGTCGACGGATCGTAGACCTCGAATTCGTGCCGCCGTCCGACGACGGCGACGCGTTGGCCGTCGATGATGAGTAGCTCCTCCATCAGCCTCCTCGAACGACCCGAAGGGTCGCGCCGTAGTTCGATCGATCAATTCTCGCCGCAATCAGGCTCGGCCCGCGGCATTCGAGCGCCTGCTCAACGGCCCGCTCGAGTCCCTCTTCGGTCGCGGCCTGGAAGCCCGTCACGCCGAGGGCCTCGGCGAGCACGGGCCATCGGACGTCGCCGAGCGCGACACCCGCAGGCGTGAGCCGCCGCGCCTGCTGCTTGATCTCGATCAAGCTGAGCGACGCGTCGCTGAAGACGATGACGATCACGCGCAGACGCTCGCGTGCGGCCGTCAGCAGTTCGCCGAGCGCACATCAGCAGACCGCCGTCGCCCGTGAGCGCGACGACGGGACGGTCGCGCTCCGATGCGCGCTGCGCCGATCGCCGCCGGCAGCGCAAACGCCCATGGTCGACAGGCCGTTCGAGATCAGCATGCCGTTCGGCTCGCGCACCGGCCAATAGCGTTGTCGCGGCAAACATGTGCGCGCCGGCGTCAACGGTCACGCGCGCCTCGGTCGCGAGGCGTCGTGCCGCGACCTGCACGACGCGCTGTGCCGAGAGGCCTCCCGGCGTGGTGACGTTGAGGCGCCGCTGTTGATCCGTGACGTGCCGGGCAACGGTCGTCTTCGCGCCCATTCCGAGACGCCACAGTGCGACTCCATGTCGAGAAGAGCGGATGGGATGTCCGAGACGTGCTGCACCGCAAACGGCACGTGCGTGTCGTCAACACGCCAGCGACCGCACGCGATCGACCGGCTGGCGATGGGTCCACGGCCGCGGCAGCAGTTCGACAGGATCGAGCCCGACGCCGATGAGCAGATCGCTCTCGTTCGATGACGGGCTGTTCGATGGCGCCGTTCGTGAAGACGCCCGCGAACCAGGGATGGTCGTCGGGCACGACGCCCTTGGCCTTGTAGGTCACCAGCGCGGGGACGTGCCGCCGCTCGCAGAACGTACGGATGGCGATCGCGTCCTCAGGACGCCTGGCGCCGAGGCCGACGAGCAGCAACGGCTGGCGTGACGCGCCAAGCAATGCGCGCAGGCGGCCGTGGTCCATCGCTGGCGGTGCTGGATCGACCGGCTCGCCAACGGACTCGCGGCGTGCCGGCGCCCCGACGGACGCCACATCGCCGGGACAGTCCAGGTGCACCGGTCCCGGCGGCGGTCCCATCGCCGCGGCCGTCGCTTGCGCGAGAATCTCGCAGGCGTTCTCCGCCGTGAGCGTGGCGGACGCACTTCGTCACGCCGGCCAGCAGCGGCCGCGTGATCGAGCCGCTGATGCTCGACGGTCTCTCGCAACGCCGACGAATAACTGTCCGTGAACACGAGCACTGGCGCGCGATCGAGCAACGCGCACGCCGACGCCGTTCGACAATCGAGGCGGCGCCCGGTCCGAGCGTGGTCAGGCAGGCGCCGGGCCGTCCGGTGATCTCCGCCTGCGCCATGGCCGCGATCGCGGCGCCGGTCTCGGTCGACGTGAGGACGAACGGCAAGCCGATGCGCCCGGCGGCCTCGATGAGATCGAGATTGCCGCCGCCGCCCGGCACGCCGAACAGCGCGCGGGCGCCCGCGCCGCGCAGTCCGGAGACGATGAGATCGGCGACGGTTGGCAGGACCTCGGGAGTCATTTCCCGGCCAAGAGCTTACCGGGAAATGAAGACCTCGGGAGTCATTTCCGCGGAAGAACGCAGCAGGAAATGACTCCCGAGGTCTTATATGATCACCGCCCGCCATGGCGGAACTGCATCAGGATCTTCGTTCTGGCGTGCGCGCGTCTGTGCAAGGAATTTCCCGACAGCTACTGGCGCGAGCTCGACGCCGGCCGCGCGTATCCTGACGCCTTCGTCAAGGCGCTGACCGACGCCGGCTACCTCGCCGCGCTGATTCCGGAAGAGTACGGCGGCTCCGGGCTCGGCGTCACGCGAGGCGTCGGTCATCCTCGAGGAGATCAACCGCAGCGGCGCCAACTCCGGCGCCTGCCACGCGCAGATGTACACGATGGGCACGCTCCTGCGGCACGGCTCCGACGCGCAGAAGCGCGAGTACCTGCCGAAGATCGCCCGCGGCGAGCTGCGCCTGCAGGCGTTCGGCGTCAGCGAGCCGACGACCGGCTCGGACACGACGCAGCTGAAGACGATCGGCCGTGCGCAAGGGCGACAGCTACGTCATCCGCGGCCAGAAGATCTGGATCTCGCGCGCCGAGCACTCCGACCTGCTGCTGCTCGATCGTCCGGACGACGCCGATCGCCGAGGTGAAGAAGCGCACCGACGGCCTGTCGATCCTGCTCGTCGACATGCGCGCGGCGGTCGGCCACGGCCTGACGATCCGTCCGATCCGCACGATGATGAATCACGCGACGACGGAGCTGTTCTTCGACGACCTCGAGGTGCCGGTCGAGCGCGCTGGTCGGCGAGGAAGGCAAGGGCTTCCGCTATCTGCATCGACGGGCTGAACGCCGAGCGGATTCTGATCGCGGCCGAATGCGTCGGCGACGGCCGCTGGTTCATCGAGCGCGCGACGAAGTACGCGAAGGACCGCGTCGTGTTCGGCCGGCCGATCGGCCAGAACCAGGGCGTGCAGTTTCCGATCGCGCGCGCGCACGTCAACGTCGAGGCGGCGGATCTGATGCGCATCCGCGCGGCCGAGCTGTTCGATCGCGGCGAGCCGTGCGGCGCCGAGGCGAACATGGCGAAGCTGCTCGCCGCCGACGCGTCGTGGGAAGCGGCCAACGTCGCGGTGCAGACGTACGGCGGCTTCGGGTTCGCCGAGGACTACGACATCGAGCGCAAGTTCCGCGAGACGCGCCTCTATCAGGTCGCGCCGATCTCGACGAACCTGATCCTCGACCTACGTCGCGGAGCACGTGCTCGGGCTTGCCGCGATCGTATTGAGACGTGCATGCGCTGCCGCTCGACGGGCATCACGGTCGTCGTCGATCGAGCAGGCGGTCGCGGCGCCGTTCGCGACGCGGCAGCTCGCCGATCTCGGCGCGCGCGTGATCAAGATCGAGCGGCCGGACGGCGGCGACTTCGCGCGCGCCTACGACCCGACCGTCAAGGGGCTGTCGAGCTACTTCGTCTGGCTCAACCGGTCGAAGGAGTCGCTGACGCTCGATCTGAAGCAGCCCGACGCGCAGGCCGGTCCTCGGCGCGGCTGCTCGAGCGCGCCGACGTCTTCGTGCAGAACCTGGCGCCCGGCGCGGCCGATCGCCTCGGCACGGCGCCGGCCGACCTGCGCGCGCGCCACCCGCGGCTCATCGTCTGCACGATCTCCGGGTACGGCACGTCGCGGGCCGTACGCGCAGCAGAAGGCGTACGACCTGCTGGTCCAGAACGAGGTCGGGCTGCTGTCGATCACCGGCACGCGACGAGACGCCGAGCCGCGTCGGCATCTCCGTCGCCGACATCGCCGCCGGCATGTACGCCTACTCCGGCATCCTCACGGCGCTCCTCGCGCGCGCGACGAGCGGCGCAGGGCGCGGCGGTCGACGTCTCGCTGTTCGACGCGCTCGGCGAGTGGATGGGCGCGCCCGCGTACTACACGGCCTACGGAGGCGCCGCGCCGGCGCGAACCGGCGGCGCGCACGCGACGATCGCGCCGTACGAGCTCTTCGTCGAGCCGCGACGGCGTCGAGATCTGCCTCGCGCATCCAGAACGCGCGCGAGTGGACGCGCTTCTGCGCGCGACGTGCTGCGACCAGCCCGGCGCTCGCCGACGATCCGCGCTTCGCGACCGAACCCGGTGCGCGTCCGGCATCGCGACGCGCTGCACGGCGATCGATTGCCGGCGGTCTTCGCGAGCTCGACGCCGCGAGATTCTCGATCGCCTGCGAGTCGGCCGGCATCGCCTGCGCGCGCCGCAACTCGATCGGCGACTTCCTCGATCATCCGCAGCTGACGGCGCGCGACCGCTGGCGCGACATCGACTCGCCCGCCGGCCCGTCTGCGCGCGCTGCTGCCGCCGGTCGAGCATCGACGGCGTCGAGCCGGTCATGGGCGCCGTCCCGTCGCTCGGCCAGCACACCGGAGCGATTCTCGGGAGCTCGGCGTTCGACGCCGCGACGATCGCGCGTTTCGCGCGAGAGGGGATGATCTGATGGCGATCAAGACAGGGATGGACGGGGCGCGTCTTCGAGGACTTCGAGGTCGGCGACGTCTACGAGCATCCGCTCGGGCGCACGGTGCATCGCCGCCGACAACATCTGGTTCACGTGCCTGACGATGAACACGAATCCGATTCACTTCGACGCCGAGTACGCGAGCGCAGACCGAGTTCAAGAAGCCGCTCGTCAACTCGTGCTTCACGCTCGCGCTCGTCACCGGCCAGTCGGTCATCGATCTCACGGTGAACGGCGTCGCCAACCTCGGCTGGGACGAGGTCCAGCTGCCGCATCCGCTCTTCGAGGGCGACACCGTCTACGCGAAGAGCGAAGTGCTCGAGACGCGCGAGTCGAAATCGCGGCCGAAGGTCGGCATCGTCCGCGTCAAGACGACGGGCATGAATCAGCACGGCGACGACGGTCATCGAGTTCACGCGCACGTTCATGATCTGGAAGCGCGGCCACGTGCCACAACGCAGACCAAGAACTTCACCATGAAGACTGAGGACATGAAGCGGCTTTCTGGACAGATCGCTGCCGACAAAGCTCTTTCGACAAGTGAGGTTTCCAAAGCCTCTTCATGCCTGCACTCGTCATGGCGAGACTTGGCAAGCAAGATCTCACGTCGCTCAGCTGGTCGAGGCCTCGCAGCTGTCGCAGCGCTTCGCGGGCGCTCGCCTCGGGCAGCGCGCGGCGCGCGCACGCCATGAACTTCGCGTCGAGCTCGGCGTCGCTCGCCGGCTGTTCCGGATAGCCGCGCGCGCCGTTGGCCGCGCGAGACCAGCGCGGCCGTCGCCGCAGCGTGACCGTCACGCGCGCCTGCGTCAGCGGCGGGCCGCTGCTCGGTCGAGCGGCGCGATCGACGCGCATGGTCACACGCGCGGCATCAGCGTCGCACTGCCGGGTCGCTGAGCCGGCGATCCTCGAACGTGTCGATGCCGACGCGGCCGTCCACGATGGCTGCGGCGGCGCAGAACGGCATGCTGAACTTGGCTTCGAGACCCGTCGCCGGACGGTCGTAGATCAGGATCGTCGGCGTGACGCGATCGACGTCGATGTCGATGCGCTCGACGTCGTCCGGCGAGAACCCGCTCGCGGCGCCGCAGATCGAGCATGGCGTCGAGCGTCGGATGTGTGCCGGCGCACGACGGATACAGCTTCACCGTGATGCCGGTGTCGAGGATCTCCCAGCGCGCGCCGAGATCCGCGATCGCGCTGTCCGAGATCGGTCCGCTCGCTGTCCATCGCCGCGCAGGAATCCCTGCGGGCCGTCGAGCGCCAGCGCGCTCGCCGTCAGGCCGCGCCTGCGCCAGCAGCGCGGCGAGCACGCCGTTGCGCGCCGCCAGGCCCGCGTGCAGCGGCTTGACCATCGTCCCGAAGTTCTCCTTGAGGCCGGACGCCGCCGACGCGGCGATCGCGAGCGCGTGCTGCGTCCGGACCGCGTCGAGGCCGAGCAGGCGGCTGACGGCGGCGGCGGCGCCGATCGTGCCGAGCGTCGACGTGCAGTGCCAGCCGCGCTGGTAGTGCCGCGGGTTCATCAGGCGCCCGAGCCGCGCTTCGATCTCGAACCCGACGACGTACGCGTCGAGGAGCGCCGCGACCGCGACGCGCCGCCGAGCTCGGCCGCCGCGAGAATCGCCGGCACGAGCGGCGCGCTCGGATGCGCGAGCGAGACGAAGCACATGTCGTCGTAGTCGAGCGCGTGCGCCGCCGTGCCGTTGGCGAGCGCGGCGCCGGTCGCGCTCGCGCGGACGTCCGTCCCGAGCACGACGGCAGGCGCCGCCGCCTTCGCGGCGCCACGGCTTGCTGCACGATGCGCGCGGCCGGCTCGGCCGCCCCGGCGAGCGTGACGCCGACGGTGTCGAGCACGGCGGCCGCCGCCGACGCGCGCCGCGCCGGCGGGCGGCGGCGCCGCCGACGGCGAACTCCGCCAGACGAGCGGCGATCGCCTGACGGCGTCATTCGACCGTCACTCGCGTCGCGGCTTCGGCCGCCAATCGCCGCCATGAACCGCTGCTTGATGAAGACGTAGTCGAGCGGCGGCTTCACGGTTGGCGCTGGACTCCGCGACCTTGGCGACGATCACCCAGGGACCGGCCGCCGCGACGCGCGCGTGCGCACGACGGCGCTGAGCTCGCCGGCGGTGCGCACCGTCGCCGTCTGGCTGATCGCCCATCGCGCGCGCCGCCGCTTCGAGATCGGCGCCGTGCGCCGTCGCCGTGTCCTGCCCGCCGGTCGTGCCGTACGCCTCGTTGTCCCAGACGATGACGACGAGATTGGCCGGCCGCGTCCAGCCGATCGTCGCGAGCGATCCGAGGTTCATGAGCAGCGAGCCGTCGCCGTCGAGCACGAACACGCGCAGCTCCGGCCGCGCCAGCGCGAGACCGAGTCCGATCGACGACGCGAGGCCCATGCTGCCCCAGGTGTAGAAGTTCGCGGGCCGATCGCCGGCGGCGAACAGATCGTACGCCGGATGGCCGAGGCTCGCGACGATCGGTGTCTTCGCGTCGTCGCCAAGCGCGTCGAGGACGACTTTCGTCGCGTCGAGTCGATTCATCGTGTACTACCGCGGCGACTTCGTCCCCGCCGCCTGGTCGCTCGCCGTCATCCGCCGGGAAAGGAGACACGCTCCCGGCAGCTTCGCGTGCCGAATGCGGTCTGCCGCAACGCGCTGAACCGTCTCGGCAGCCGACCGCCGTCTGATCGATCGTCGTGTGCGGGATCCCGATCGCGTCGAGAATCGGACCGACCGCGCGTCCCATCGGCACCTGCGCGGCATTCCACTCGCCGGCGTCGCCGCGCATGCTGATGACCATCAGCACCGGGAATCTGGAACGGCAGCAGCAGCGACGTCAGCGCGTTCAGCGAATTGCCGAGCCCGCTCGACTGCAGCATCACCGTCGGCCGCGCGCCGCCGAGGTAGAGTCCGGCGGCAATGCCGAACGCCTTCCTCCTCGCGCGTGGCGAGCGTCGTCTGCACGTCCGGATATCGATCGCGAAGCACGCGCAAGAACGTGCGAGAGCGGATTGTCTGGCACGTACACGACGTGACGGCTGCCGGCCGCGTGCACGCCGGCGCAGACCGCGGCGGCCCAGTCAGGAACCCAAGAAGACACGCGCAGGAGTGTACTCGGAAACTTCGCCGCGGCTGCGACGTCAGCGGCGCACGATCTTCAGATCGAGGACCTTGCCTTCGCCTTCGGCGATCGTGAAGAGCGTCGCGAAACCTCGTTGCGCCTCGAGGAACTCGGGATCCAGATGCTCCATCCCCTGCACGGCCGGCAGCGCGATGGCGAGGTAGGTCTCGGGAGGCAGGCCCGCGACCCGGAAGCGGCCGGTCTGATTCGGCCGCGCGAGCGCGATGAACCGCGACGGGAACGCCCACTTGTCTTTCAGCGCTGAAAAAATGACGACGCTGTAGCTCGACGAGGGTTTGCCATCGGGGTCGCTGACGGATCCTTCCACCGATGTCGTCCGTGCGGTCAGCGCCACCTCGATGCCGTTCACGTCGTCCTTGCGAAAATCGACGGGCGCGTCCGTGACGTCCATCCCGTTGACGGTGACCCGCTTCAGACTCCAGACGGGCGACGCGACGTCGGCGCGAATCACACGACGGCCGGTCATGTTGCGCACTTCGAACGTCCAGTCGTCGCGCGTGACCGCATTGGGCGGTCCGCCGCCGACCGGCGACGACTCGAAGTCAACGGGCCCGGGCGAGATTCTGACCTCGGTCGGCCTCGGAAGCGTCGCATCTCCTTCGAACGTGATGCGTCCGCGCGCGACCGTCCCGGCGCTGACGACGACCCGCAGGTCGCGCAGCGACTCGCCGTTGATCGGTAGCGTCAGCCATCCGAATGGCGCGCGCCCGAGATTGCCTCCGCCTTCCGGCCGGCCGAACGCCTGAATCGTGTAGGTCCCTGGAGGGACGTTCCTGAGCGTGAAGTTCCCGTCGGCGTCGGCGACCGCGCGCGCAAAATGCCACGCCTGCGCACTCGACCGCTCGCTCGGCACCAGCACCAGGTTGCCGCCCCCGATCGGCTGGCCTGCCCGATCGACGAGCCTGCCGGACATCTGGCCCATGACGGCCGGCACGAGCGCCACCGTGAGATTGGTCACGCTCTGGCCGAACCCGAGCCGCACCGGTGTCGCGGAGGCCGCATCGATCACGCCGGGAAGGAACGTCGGCGCAAAGCCGCCGGTCTCGTTCGACTCGGTGAAGACGCCCGACATCGCGCCGACGAAGTAGTCGCCAGGGGTCAAACCGTACAGGCGAAACTGCCCTTTGTCGTCGGTCGGGCGGAGCGTTGTGGGACTGCCCGTCGGCATGAGACGCCGCCGGCCCGCGATGAACTCCGAGCGGTAGACCATGACGCTGATGTTCGGCGCCGGATCGCCGAATTCGTCCACCACCGTGCCTTCGATGACGCCCGATCGCGGCAGTGAAAAATCGGCGCTCGTGAAGTGCTGCCCCTCGGCGAGATCGATGGGACGGCCCGGCTCCGGCGGACGCCGCTGTCCGAATTCGAGACCGAGATGCCGCTCGGCGCTTGCGTTGAGCTGATACCGGCCCGCCAGCAGACTCGTGAACTCGAACCTTCCGTCGCCGTCGGTCACCGCGGTCCGCGCCAGGCGCATGACGTCGAACGAGACGAGCCTGAGCGTCGCACGTCGAATCGGCTGTCCGGTGTCAGCGGCGGTCACACGTCCGGAGATCTTCGCGGTCGCTTTCGGATCGGGCGCGGGCGGCGCCTGCTGCCCCGAGACCGGCAGCGCGAGCAGCACGGACGCGATCGCCGTCGCCGCCCACTTCATCGCCAGTCCCTCACTCTCAGTGCCATCGTGACGGCCGCTTGCCCGCTGAGCACGACGGGCGTCGCCAGCGCTTGAAGCCGTCCGAGCACGTCGGGATCTTCCCATGCTCCGTCGTCGAGGTGATCGACGGCAACGATGAAGTAGCGGCCGGGGAGCAGACCGGCGAGCGAGTACCGGCCGTCTGCACCGGCTTCGACGCTCTTGATCCAGCGCGAGTGAAGGCCCCACCGGCGCGAGTCCTCGGTGAACGCGACGACTCGCGCGGATGATGCGGCCTGGCCGCGCGCGTTCGTGACGGCGCCGGCGATTCCCGGGGTCTTTGAAACGACGACGATGCGGAGGGGCCGTGGCTTTTCAGTGGCGCGGAAGTCCACCGGCGTATCCGTGGTGTCGGCGCCGTCGAGCGAGATCGTCTGGACGGCCCACTCGCCGGGCAATCCATTCAGGCGAAGCAGCCTCGGACCGAACACGCTGCCAAGCGCGAAGGTTCCGTCTGCGCTGACAGGAACAGGAGCGGCCGCCGAGGTTCCGCCGGGAACCGGCAACTCGTACTCCGTCTGATGAGCGACGACCTGGAGGCCCGCGGGCAATGGCGCGGACGCGCCATCGACTTCGACGCGACCACTGAGCGCCGCGCCGCGTGATGTCGTCAGGACCTGTTCGCGCACCGCGCCGCCGGAGACCGTCAGGCGCATGAGCGCAAACTCGATCTCGCCTCCGTCCGCCGGAGACGACGAGCCCATCAGCCAGTAGTCGCCGGGCGGCACGCCCCGGAACTGAAAGTTGTTGTCGGGCGGAATGCTGAACCCTCGCACTTCACCCGGAGGGAATCCGACGCGCTGCATGCGAAACGAGAAGCTCGCCGGCTTTCTGCCGGCGGCGTCGACCACGCGGCCGGTCACTGCCACGAGCGGCACCGCCGTCAACCGGAAGTCGCAATCGGTGATGTCCTGGCCCGGTCCGAGCGTGAAGCGCTGCGCCTCCTCGAGGCGGGGCGTTCCAGGGTAGTACGTCAGCGCGAATCCCGAGGGCCGCTCACCTGGCGCAGAGACCGGAAGCGCGGCGAGCGGATCGGGTGCGGCGTGCACGAGGTACTCGCCCGGCGGCAGCGTGTGAATCCGGAATCGCCCGAGATCGTCGGTCCTCACCTGCCGCACCGTCGCCGAGCGGCGACCGTACTCGGTGAACGTCAATCGCGCCGCCGTGACGAAGAGATTCGCGAGCGGCTCGCCCGCGTCGTTGAGCAATCGCCCCTCGAGCGCGGAGGCGCGCTGCATCGCGATGTCGTGCCGTGCGGGCCGGCCGGATCTGAGCTGAATCGCGGGTGGCCGGGCGAACTCACGGCCTGGCGGCTGGGCGGGAACGAATCCCGCCTTCTCGACGCGCACTCGATACGTCCCAGCCGGCAGCGCGTCGAATCTGAACTCGCCCGTGGTGTCGGTGTCGGTCGTGTAGAAGGCAGCAGAGCCTTCGGATTGGGCCGTCACGCGAGCGCGCCGGACGGGCGACGGCTGCCCGGCGCCGGCGACCGTCACGCGTCCAGTGAGGGAGGTCGATTCGGGGGCGGCGGGCGTTTGAGTCCGGGCGTCTCGGGGCTGGCCGTCCAGTCCGGTCGCCGTGAGGAGCGCGACAGCACCGCCGAGCACGAGGAACATGCGCACGGAGGGCGACAGCTTATCGCGTTTCCGGCGCGGCGGTCAGGCCCGAAAAGCGTGTCAACCGTTACAGAAGCGTGCAGGTGAAGACACGTGCGGGCGAAATCCGGCCTCACATGCTCAAGTCCCCGCGGAAGGGGCCCTGGCCTGGGACTTGCGTCGATTAGGCCCAGCGACGGGCATTTCATTTTTGTCCGCTTACGAGAAGTGTCCGCGCACACATATGGCTGCCACACAGACATCGTCCCGGGACAATGGCTTTACGCTGATCGAGCTTCTGATCGTCGTGGCGATCATCGGCATCCTTGCGGCATTGGCCACGGCCGGGCTGCTCCGGAGCCGCATGACGGCCAACGAAGTCGGCGCGATTGCGTCGATGCGCGTTGTCGCCACGGCGCAAAAGGTGTACGCCACGAGCTGCGGCTTCGGCGCCTACGCGACGACGTACATCGTGCTCGGCACGCCTCCGGGCGGCGGCCAGGCGTTCCTGTCGGCCGATCTCGGCAGCTCGCTCACGCCGATGAAGAGCGGCTACAACTTCACGCTCGCGCCGGGCACCGGCTCGATGGCCGGCCCGCTCGATTGCAACGGGCAGGCGACCAACTCTGCGTACTACGCCGCCGCGACGCCGCTCTCGACCAACACCGGCACCCGGGCCTTCGCCGTGAACGGCACCAGCACGGTCTGGCAGATGGCCGGCGTGGTAGCCCCTCCCGAGCCGTTTGGCGCGCCGGCGACGCCGATTCGCTAGAATTCTCTAGTGCTGAGATCCGCGACCGGGTCGTTCCGCCTGGCGGCTGCCCTCGTGCTTTCGAGCTGCCTCGCCACCGGCGCCTGCCGGCGGAGCGACCCGCCAGACACCACGAAGACCAACACCATCGTCGTGACCGGGCTGCCGGCCCGCCTCGATACCATGCGCGAGATGATCTCGCTGCCGGGACTCGTGGTCCCGTCCGTCGCGGCGGATCACACGGTCATCGTCGCGGAGCCGGCGCAGATCGTCGAGCTGCCGCGTGCGGAGGGCGATCTCGTGCAGGCCGGCGACGTCCTGGTTCGCTTCGAGATCGCGTCGATCACGGGGGACCTGCAGGCGCGCCAGCTCGCGATGGCGGAAGCGACGTCGCAACTGGAAAAAGCCAAGGCGGAAGCAACGCGGCTGGCCTCGCTCAACGAGAAAGGCCTCATCTCGCGAAACACGCTCGACGCCGGCAAATCCGCCGTGGCGGTGGCGGAGAACACGCTGTCTCAGGCCAAGCTGCATCTCGATTCGGCGAGCGCCCTCGTGGACCGGACCATCGTCCGCGCCCGCTTCCCGGGGCGCGTCGTCAAGGTCTGGCACAAGACGGGCGACTTGGTGATTGGGGGCTCGAACGATCCCATCCTGCGCGTGATCGATCCGACCCGCCTGCAGATCTCGGCACAGGCGTCCATCTCGCAGCTCGAGCGGGTGCAGCCGGGCCTGACGGCCACGATCCAGATCGTCGGCGGAGCGAGCGAGGCCGCTACGGTCGCGTATCGTCAGGCGCCGGCACCTGGCGGATCCTCAGGCGAAGTGCGCATCAACCTGGCGGGCCCGACGGCACTCACGGTCGATACGCCCGTTCGCGTCGAGATCCTCGTCGAGGAACGCCGCGACGCGCTCGTCGTGCCACAACAGGCGCTGCAGACCGATCAGGGCCAGTCGTTCCTGTGGGTGGCAGGAGACGACGGCGCCGCGCATCGGCGGGAGGTGCGGGTTGGTCTCACAGCGAACGGACTGGTTCAGATCGCCAGCGGAGTCGCCGTCGGGGAAAAAATCATCCTGACGGGGATCGCGGAGTTGGCCGAGGGGACACCGATTGTGTTCAAGGGCGCTTCGTAGGTTCCGGGGTGCCCCGGAACCTCGGAACCTACTATCTTCCGTCGATCGGCACCACCTGCACCGCCGCATCCGGCACTTCCCGCAGAAACCTGTCGATGATCGATCCCTTGAACAGCACTTCGAGCCGTGACCGCTGGCTCTGGCCGAAGATCACGTGCGTGATGCCTTCACGGCGAGCGAACTGAATCAGGCCGTCGGCCGGACGAGTGGCGCGGACGCGGACGAGGGTCGCGCCGAGCGACTCAGCCAGCGCGATGTTGCGCTGCAGGGCCTCGCGGCTCTCGGGGGAGATGCTGCCGGCGCGCTCGCCTGGCGTCTCCACGTACACGGCATACCACGTCGCGCCCAGACGGCCGGCGATGCGCGCGCCCGTGCGAATCACGCGTGACGCCTCGGCGTACGAGCTCATGGCCACCATCACGCGCTCGGGAATGACGGCCGGTTCCAGTCCCTCGCGCGCGCGGTACGTCGCCGCTTTTTCGCCCACCTGGTCGGCCACGGCGCGAAGCGCCAGCTCCCGCAGCGTCGAGAGATTGCCCTTGCGGAAGAAATTGGCGAGCGCATGCTCGATCTTCTCGGGACGATAGATCTTGCCCTGCTTGAGACGATCGCGCAGCTCCTCGACCGTGATGTCCACGTTGACGATCTCGTTGGAGCGATCGAGGAACGTGTCCGGCACCGTCTCGCGGACCTGGACTCCGGTCACCCGCGCGACAGCGTCGTTCAGCGTCTCCAGGTGCTGGATGTTGACCGCGGTGAGGACGTGGATCCCGCGGTCGAGCAGCTCGAGCACGTCCTGATAACGCTTCTCGTGGCGGCTGCCGGGGATGTTCGTGTGCGCCAGCTCGTCGACCACCGCCACTCTCGGTTTGCGGGCGATCACGGCGTCGAGATCCATTTCCTCGAGCGTGACCCCGCGGTATTCGACCGTTCGCTTCGGGATGATCTCGAGGTCGCCGAGCTGCGCTTCAGTGTCCTTCCGGCCGTACGTCTCGACGAAGGCGATCACGACATCGAGCCCGGACGCGCGGAGCTCGTGTGCGTCGCGAATCATCCGGTAGGTCTTGCCGACGCCGGGCGCCGCGCCGATGTAGATCCGCAGCCGGGCGCGCCCCTCGTCCTTCAGCTTCGCGACCAGCTTGTCGGGCGAGGGTTGGCGCGGGTCCGGCACGTCGTGATTGTAAGAGCTTTACAAGTAGCTCAACCACCAATCCCGGCGACGAGCTTTTACTTTGGCAAAAGCCCGGCACATCGGGTAGAGAGCGAACACGATCAAGACCCAGCCCACATAAACCCAGCCAAGATCGACTCCGTACCACGGTGGGTGCACGGCCATTGGTCCGTCGCTCGTAAACAGGAAACTCGCTGGGCCGCCCTGTCCGTACGCAACGACGACAGCGATGAGATGCACCAGGTAAATGTGCGCCACGTAGAAAAGCAGAGGCACTCTCCCGTACGTCACGAAGAACGAGAACACTCGGCCTCGCGCGTGTTCGAGCCAGACAAGCGCGATCAGCAGAGGGCCGAGCGTCATGAGCAGGTAGGCGAGAGAAGGCGGATACTTACGTACACGCAGGAATGAGAGCAGGGTATACGTGCCTCGTGTCTCGACACTCCACGGCATCGGATCGCCATAGCTGTTCAGCCATCGAAGACCGATAAACGCGATGACGGCCGAGACGCCGATACCGACGAGAATCCTCTGCCTGCGTTCCGGCGGTTCTCTGAAGAGCGGGCCCATGGCGTAGCCAACCGCCATGACGCCTACCCACGGAATGATCGGATAGTCGATGCGAATCAGCATGCCTGCGTGCGGGTTAGGGAAGTGGAGAAACTTCCATAGCCACCCGAACGCGCCAAACGCTGCCGGAGCAATTGCATCCGTCATGTTGTGCAGCACGATCAGCGCGATGCCGACCGCTGCAATCGCTCCTCTCGGTAACCAGGCAAGCGCCGCCATGAGCACCATCGACCAGCCGAGGGCCCAGATGACTCCGGCGAGCCACGGGGTAACGTGGAGTGTGAAGTCCCAGCCGAAAGCAACCAGAGTCAATTCGAGAACGACGAGCCACAGACCTCGCGTCAGAAAGAATCGGCTCACTTGAGCAAGGCTTCGCCCGCGAGCAAGCGACAGCGATGCGCCGACGCCCGCGAGCAGGAAAAAAGCCGGAGCACAGAAGTGCGTTACCCACCGCGTGAAAAACAGAGTCGGAGTGGTATGGGCGAGGTCGACCGGTGCAAACTGCGCATTGCTGAGGAACCCACGCGTATGGTCGAGTGCCATGAGGACCATGGCAATTCCCCGCAGGGCGTCTACCGATTCGAGTCGCCCGCGTAGCGGTGTTGATTTGCCCACGCTCAATTGGTCGCATCCTACACCCCCGAGATTGCGCTCGGATCGCAATTGTCTGCCGCCTGGATCAATCTTTTTCGACAAGCAAGCCTTTTTGAGAGATCATCGTGGCGAAATCGCGTCATGGCCAGTCCTGATCTCAAGCAGTCGGGCATCGTCAACTGCGTCGCGTACGAGGCGGGTGTCCGCATCGGCGAGGTGGAGCTCGGCAAGATCCACGACACGCTCCAGCGGCCCGGCACGTTCATCTGGATCGGTCTCGTGGACCCGGCCGAGTGGCTGCTTCGGACCGTGCAAAGCCAGTTCGGGCTGCACGACCTGGCCGTCGAGGACGCCCTGCACGGCCACCAGCGTCCCAAGCTCGAACGGTACGACGACTCGCTGTTCGTCGTGCTGCGCACGGTGCAGCTCGGCCGTGACACCAAGCGTGCGGATCTTGGCGAGACGCACATCTTCGTCGGGACCAACTACGTCGTCACCGTCCGCCACGGGTCGCAGGTCTCGCACGTCGGCCTTCGGGGGCGCTGCGAGGCGGTGCCGCACCTGCTGGCGAGCGGCCCGGCGTTCGTGCTGTACGCCCTGATGGATTTCGTCGTGGACCAGTATTTCCCGATGGTCGATGCACTCGAAGACGAGCTGGAAGAACTCGAGCACGCGATCTTCAGCGAGCAGTTCAACCGGCACACGATGGAGCGGATCTACCGGCTCAAGCGCGATCTCCTGAGCATGAAACGGGCCGTGGCACCGCTCATGGATGTGTGCAATCGCCTGCTCCGCTTCGATCTCGAGCTGATTCACGACGACACGCGGCCGTACTTTCGCGACGTCTACGACCACGTCGTCCGAATCAATGAGATGATCGACAGCCTGTCACAGCTCGTCACCACGGCCCTCGAGGCCAACCTGTCGCTGATGTCCAGATCGCAGAACGAGGACACCAAGCGCCTGGCGGCCTGGGCCGCGATCATCGCGGTGCCGACGATGGTGGCGGGACTGTATGGGATGAACTTCACCCACATGCCGGAGCTCGAGTGGAAGTATGGCTATCCGATCGCCCTCGCCTTGATGGCGACGGCCTGCACGGGCCTGTACGTCGCCTTCAAGCGCTCACGGTGGCTCTGACACCAGGATGACCCTCGCCCCCGTCGACTGGCTCATCGTCGCCGTCTCCATCGCGATCTGCTTCGTGCCCGCGCTGTTTTTCGGGCGGCGCGCAGGCCGCAACACGACCGAGTTCTTTGCGTCCGGCCGGGCCGTGCCGTGGTGGCTCGCCGGGCTGTCGATGGTCGCGACGACGTTCAGCAGCGACACGCCGAATCTGGTCACCGACATCGTGCGCCGGAACGGCGTGGCCGGCAACTGGGTCTGGTGGGCGTTCGTGCTCACCGGCGTCGCCACGGTGTTCTTCTACGCGCGGCTCTGGCGCCGGTCGGGCGTGCTCACCGATCTGGAGTTCTACGAGATCCGGTACTCCGGCAAAGCGGCCTCGGTCGTCCGCGGATTCCGCGCCGTCTACCTCGGCCTGTTCTTCAACTGCATCATCATGGCCGCCGTGAACCTCGCGGCCTGCAAGATCGCCGGCATCCTGTTCGGCCTCGATCGCTGGCAGACCCTGCTGATGGTTGGCAGCCTGAACGTCGTGTTCGCGGCGTACTCCGGGCTCTGGGGTGTGCTCGTCATCGACATGGTGCAGTTCTTCATCAAGATGTCGGCGGTCATCGCGGCCGCCTGGTTCGCGCTCGGTGCGCCGGAAGTCGGCGGCCTGGACGGCCTCATGTCGCGGCTCTCGACGCTCCGCGGTCCCGACGGGCTGAACTACCTGAACTTCCTGCCGGACTTCACGAGCAACTGGGAGCTGGCCGTCGCCGTGTTCATCATGCCGCTGGCGGTGCAGTGGTGGGCCGTCTGGTATCCCGGAGCGGAACCGGGCGGCGGGAGCTATGTCGCGCAGCGCATGCTGGCCGCGAAATCGGAGCGCGACGCACTCGGCGCCGTCCTGTTCTTCAACATCGCGCACTACGTGCTGCGCCCGTGGCCGTGGATCATCGTGGCGCTCTGTTCGCTGCTCGTCTACCCGGAGCTGGCCGACATTCAGAAGGCGTTTCCCGATCTCGATCCCACCCTGCTCGGACACGACATCGCGTATCCGGCGATGCTGAAGTTCCTGCCGGTGGGATTCGTCGGCCTGATGGTCGGGGGCCTCATCGCCGCCAACTCGTCGACGATCCTCACGCACCTCAACTGGGGCGCGTCGTACCTGGTGCACGACTTCTACCGGCGCTTCATCCGGTCAGACGCCGACGAGCGCCACTACGTGTGGGTCGGACGACTCGTGACCGTCGGTCTGTTTCTGTGCGGCTCGGCGATGGTGTACCTGATTGACACCGCGAAGGGCGCGTTCGACATCATCCTCCAGGTCGGCGCGGGCACGGGCCTCCTCTATCTCGTGCGATGGTTCTGGTGGCGCGTGAACGCGTGGTGCGAGGTGGTCGCGATGGTGAGCTCACTCGCCATCTCGGTCGTCCTGCTGATTCTCGGCAGGAGCGGCGTCGTCATGAGCACGCATGTCGCGCTCGTCGTCACGGTTGTCGGCACGACGATCTGCTGGATCGCCGCCGCCTATCTCGGGCCCGAAACGGATCGCCAGGTGCTGCTGGAGTTCTACAGGAAGGTCCGCCCGTCAGGTCCGGGATGGAACCGCGTCCGCCGCGAGGTGGAGCTCGCGGGTTTTCCTGACCGCGGTCCGCGCGAGAACATCCCGCTCGCGCTCCTGGGCTGGGTTGCCGGCTGCGCCGCGATCTGGTCGTCGCTCTTCATGATTGGCAGCTTCGTGTACGGCCGGACCACCCAAGCGTGGTTGCTCGCCGGCGTGTTCGCCGCCACCTCGGCGGCGCTGGTCTATGTCGTCCGGACGCTGTGGGTGACCACGCCGTCTGACAGTCGCTCCTGAGATCAGCCCTCCGAGCTCCCGGTCGCGAACCGGTACCCGACCCACGGTTCACTCAGCAGATAGCGCGGATGCGAGGGATCGGGCTCGACCTTCTTGCGTAACTGCGCGATGAGCGTCCAGAGATGTTCGGGCTGTTCGACGGCGTTCGGTCCCCAGACCGCTTTGAGAATCGCGCGATGCGTGAGCACGCGATCGTGATGACGGGCCAGCAGCGACAGGAGCTCGAACTCCTTCGGGGTGAGACGAATCTCCGTCTCGCGCACGAACACACGGCGCCGGTCGTAGTCGATCGTCAGATCGCCGGCCTGAAAATGACCCGTCTGAGCTTCGTCGCCCGAACTCACGCGGCGGAGAGCGACCCGAATCCGCGCGAGCAGCTCCTCCGCCCCGAAGGGCTTCGTGACGTAGTCGTCGGCGCCGAGATCGAGCGCATTGACCTTGTCCGCCTCCGCGCCGCGCGCCGACAGCACGACGATCGGGATGGTGGCGGATTGCGATCGAATGCGCCGGCAGACTTCCGTCCCTTCCAGGTCGGGCAGGCCGAGGTCCAGCACGATCAGATCCGGCGTGCGGTCGCCAAACAGCTTCAACGCCTCGGTGCCGCTGCCGGCCACCTCGACGTCGTACCCGCGCGATCGGAGGAGCGGCGCGACCGCTCGTTGAATGGACGCCTCGTCATCGACGAGGAGAATGCGGGCCGGCTGATTCATGACATCGCAGGGGCCCGCAGTTCGTGATCCCTGGTGAGCGCGGGAACGGACATCGTAAACCGGGCGCCGCCGTCCGGACAGTTCTCCGCCCAGATTCGCCCGCCTTCGACGGCAAGCAGCCCTCTGGCAATCGCGAGCCCCATGCCCGTGCCGGACACGCCGATCCGGGCCGCCGACCCGCGGTAGAAGCGCTCGAACAGATGCGGCAGATCGGCCGGCGCCAGGCCGGGGCCGTGATCGCGAACATCGAGAACGAGCGTCTCGTCGGCGACGCGCGCGTTGACCTCGATGACTGACCCGGGGGGCGCGTACTTCGCGGCGTTTTCGAGCAGATGCGCGGCGGCCGCAGCCGTGAGCCGCGGATCGAGCCTGACTGCCACGTCCGGCTCCGCCGAGACCCGGACCTCGTGCTGTCTGAGGGTCTGCTCCACCTGGTCGCGGGCCGCCGCGATGATCTCGGACGGATAGGTCCAACGGGATTCGGCCGCGACGGCGCCGGCATCGATTCCCGCCATGGCGAGGATGTTCTGAAACACCCGGGTCAGACGCTCCGTCTCCGCGAGGATCAGATCGGTCTGCTCGACCCGGGCGGCGTCGCCCAGCTCTGCGCTCTTGATGTTGGCCGCGGCCACGCGGATCGCCGTGAGCGGCGTCTTGAGATCGTGGCCCAGCGACGCGAGCAACGCCGTCTTGAGCTCCTCGCTCTGACGTGTCAGTTCACCGGCCTTGCGTTCCTCCAGGAACTGCGCGCGCTCGATCGCAATCGCGACGACCCCGGCAAGCGTATCGAGCGTGCCCAGCTCGATCGGCCGTCCGGCAGCCGCCAGCAGACCGACCGGTTTCGTGCCCACCCGAAGCGGCACGAGCCGGATCGGCCGTCCGTCCACGTTCATTTCACGGTGGCCGGCATACGTGCGCGCGTACGCATCGAATTCGTAGGAGGCCTGCGCCGTCGCGAAGGCCGCGGTCAGCTGGCGCGTGTCGAGCGCAACCTGCTGGCCGCCCGCGTCGAAGACTTCCCAGCCGTCGCCCTTCGGCAGCGCGATCGCGACGAACTCCAGATCGAATCGTCGCGCGACCGACCGTGCGATCGTGGCGAGCGCCTCGCGGCTGTCGGTCATCGACAGCACATCCCGACTGAGGTCGAAGAGGCGCGCCAGCTCGTTGCGCCGGCCGAGCGCTTCGGTCGTTCTCGCGCGCGCCACAGCCGACAGATTGCTCGCGACGAGGCTCACCGCCAGAAAGGCGAACAGGGCCACCCAGTTCTGCGGGTCGGCAATCGTGAACGTGCCGACGGGCGGGAGAAAGAAGTAGTTCAACGCGAGCACCGCGACGATCGACGTCACGACAGCCACCCGCAGGCGCGAGGTGGCCGCCACGAGCAGCACCACCATGAGAAACGTGGTGGCGACGGTGGCGGTGTTCGAGACCGGCAGCCACCGCGTGTAGATCGTCGTCACCGCCGCGATGCCGGCAACCCCGGCGGTCAGCCGCCATCCGTCGGATCGCATCCGGGACATGACACAGATCATAGGCCCAGAGCTCGGGGCCAAAGCCAACGCCTGACTGCAGCCAACATCTTTGCGGCGCGTGGGCCCCGCCCCCTCGCGCGCGCCGCCGACGGCTCGCTACGCTCGCCTGGCGGCGGTCATTTTTCTTAGTGCACGAGCGGCAGCCGGAGTGTGGCGCGACAACCGGGGCCCGCGACGCGGTTCTCGAGCGCGATGGTTCCGCCGTGCGCTTCGGCAATCTGCCGGCTGAGCGCGAGGCCGATGCCTGAACCGCTGGGCTTGGTCGTGAAGAACGGCACGAAGAGGTTCGAGGTATCCGGCAGGCCCTTGCCCTCGTCGTCGATGTTCAACTCGAACCAGTCACCCGCGCGCTTCCAGCCGATCGAGACCTGCCCGCCTGTTTCGAGCGAGGCGTCCACGGCATTGCGAATGACGTTGATGAGCAGCTGCTCGATCTGATCGGAGTCGGCCACGAGCTTGACGACGGGCGACGGATGCACCGTCACGGGGAGCCGCTTCTCGAGATCCACGATGCGCGTGACGAGCCCAGGGACGTCCACCAGCTTCGGATTGGGCTTCGGCAGACGGGCCAGCTGCGCGTACGACCGCAGGAACCGCCCGAGCGCGCCCGACCGCTCCTCGATGAGCGAGAGCCCCTGCTGCACTTCGCTCGTCCTCTGAAACTCCGGGGCGCGATCGACGATGCGCCTGAGCGAATGGGCGATGGACTTGATGGGCGTCAGCGAGTTGTTGATCTCGTGCGAGAGCACGCGCACGATGCGCTGCCAGGCGGCCTGCTCCTGCTCGCGGAGCGCCTGGCTGAGGTCGGCCAGCACGACGAGATGATGCGGCCGCCCTTCGCGGTAGAACACGGCCCGCCTGACTTCGTAGCGCCCGCGACGGCCGCCGAAAATGCGATCGACCAGGCGCCGCGGTTCTCCGGCGAGGTACTCGTCGAACCCCAGCGCCGACGCCGGCTGCCCCACGATCTCGTCGCTCGGCTTGCCGACCAGCTCCTCGCCCGCTTTGTTCGCGAGGAGCAAGTGATTCGCGGGATCGAAGGCGAACACCGCGACGCCGATCTCCTCCATCACGTGCGTCAGCAGCGCCGTCGACTCGACCGCTTCGGTGCGCTGCCGTTGCAGCGTCGAGCCGAGATCGTTGACCTCGCGCATGACCAGCGCCATCGAGCTGCCGCTCTTCGCCGTAAGACCGCGGATCGAGTAGTCGCCCTCCCGGAGCGCACCCAGAAGATTCGCGACCAGGTTCAACGATCGGATGGCCAGTTGTCGCGCAGCCGACGCCGCCACCCACCACGCGAGCACGATGACGACGAAGAGCGTCCAGAACACCTCCGGTGGGGGCGGCTGGCGGATCAGGTAGTAGAGCGCCACGACGACCGCGGGCAGGCCGCCGGCGAGCACGAGCAGCGCCAGGGCCACTTCGAGGTTGCGCGCTCGTGGAGCGCCGCGACGGGAAGAGAGGCGGTCAGTCAAGAGCGGATTCAAGGCAGAAGGCAGAAAGCACAAGGCACAAGTCTGGAACGCGCTGGCGCCCGCCAATTCTCCCGTTTAAAGAAACGATGACCCGCGAACGCTGGTTCCTCACTTCTGCCTTCTGCCTTCTGCCTGGTGCCTGGTGCCTTGTTCTCGCTCTACAGGCCAAAGTGCTGCAGGCGCCGGTAGAGCGCGCTGCGGCTCATGCCGAGCTGCTCGGCCGCCTTGCGGACGTCGCCGGCGTGGCGCGCGAGCACTTTCTGGATGAAGAGCTTCTCGGATTGCTCGAGCGTCAACTCCTCGGACGTTGCCGCGGGCGCGGCGGCCGGGGTGAGCCCGAGGTCGGCGGCCGAAATCAGCCGATCCTTCGCCATGAGAATCGCGCGTTCCACGGCGTGGCCCAGCTCGCGCACGTTGCCCGGCCACAGGTGCGACTCCAGCGCCTGACGGGCGGAGCGGTCGAATCCTTCGACGTTGTGGCGGTACTTCTCGCGAAATCTCGCCAGGTAGTGCTCGGCGAGCGGCCAGATGTCCTCCCGCCGCTCGCGGAGCGCGGGCAGGTGAATCACCACGGTGTTGAGCCGGTAGAGCAGGTCCTCACGAAAACGGCCCGACGAAATCTCGGACGACAGATCCGCGTTGGTCGCAGACAGGACGCGCACGTTGACGTAGATCACGCGCGACGATCCGACTTTCTGCACCTCGCCGGTCTGCAGCACGCGCAGCAGCTTGGGCTGCAGCTTGACGGGCATGTTCGCGATCTCGTCGAGAAACAGCGTGCCCTCGTCGGCGAGCTCGAAGCAGCCGATGCGATCGGTGCGCGCGTCGGTAAACGCGCCCTTCACGTGCCCGAAGAGCTCCGACTCGGCCACCCCCTCCGACAGCCCTCCGGCGTTCATCGTGACGAGCGGCTTCGAGGCGCGTGTGGACAGGCGGTGCAGCAGGCTCGCGACCACTTCCTTGCCCGTGCCGTGCTCGCCCGTGATCAGCACGGACGCGTCGGATGGCGCCACGCGCGCGATCGTCTCGCGAACGGCCTTCATTGCCGGCGCTTCGGCGATGAACGTCGGAAGATCGCGGCGCTGGAGCCTGGTGTTCTCTTCCTGCAATCGGCGGCTTCGACGCAGGGCGCGCCGCAGCTCGAGCTGCGTCTGCACCGCCGCGACGAGCTTCTCGTCGTCCCACGGCTTCTCGATGTAGTCTCGCGCTCCGCGCCGCATGGCCTCGACCGCGCCCGAGACACTGCTCCAGCCGGTCATCACGAGCACGGGCAGCGTCGGGTCGATCGCCTTCATCTTCTCGAGCAGCGCGAAGCCTTCCTGACCAGACGTCGTGTCGCGCGTGTAGTTCAGGTCGATCAGCGCGACGTCGAAGTCGGACTTCTCGAGCGTCGAGACGAGCTCGGCCGGTGAGCTGGCGGTCGCGACGTCGAAGTCCTCGGCGCCCAGCAACAGCTTGAGCGCGTCGAGGATGTCGACTTGATCGTCAGCGATCAGGACCCGGCCTTGAGACATGAGCTGGAGGTCAATGGGATCGGTTCGTGGGACCGCCGCGTCCCGGATTTGGGAATTATGTCCGCTTCCCGGCCGGACGCGCACCTGTCGCGGGAACACAAGGAAAAGCCATGCCAAACACTCACTCCGACAGTAGGCACTGGGCACTGGGCACTAGGCACTGGGCTCTCGGCACTGGGCACTGGTCGGTCGGCGCCTGGAACTCGCTCTCGTGACGACCTGCGGCCACTCGTGCGGCGCTGGCACGCGGTTTGTAGCCTCCAAGCGCTAGTGCCCAGTGCCCAGTGCCCAGTGCCTAGTGCCTAGTGCCTAGTGCCTGCTCTTATGTCTCTGCCCCGCGTCCTCGTCGCCGACGACCAGACCGACATCCTCCAGGCGCTGCGTCTGCTCCTGGGGGACGCGGGCTTCGAGACGGATCTCGTCAACACGGTGCACGAGGTCGTCGAGCGCGTCACCCGTGAGCCGTACGACCTGCTCCTGATGGACTTGAACTACACGCGCGACACGACGTCGGGCCGCGAGGGGCTCGACCTGCTCGAGCGCGTGCGCACGCACGACGGCACGCTGCCGGTCGTGGTGATGACGGGCTGGGGCAGCATCGAGACGGCGGTCGAAGCGATGCGCCGTGGCGCGCGGAGCTTCGTCCAGAAGCCGTGGGATGACACGACGCTCGTCGAGGTCGTCCGCCGTGAGGTTGACGAAGGGCTCGCGTCACGCCGTCGCGACGCGAGGCTCGCGCGCGAGCACGAAGAAGCGCGGCTCATCCAGCGCGCCCTCCTGCCGTCGACGATGCCGGAGATGCGCGGCTGCCAGGTGGCGGCGCTCTGGACGCCGGCGTCGGGCATCGGCGGCGACTGCTACGACATCCTGCGCTTCTCGCCCGATCGGGTCGCGCTCTCGATCGCCGACGTCGTGGGCAAAGGTCTGCCCGCGGCGCTCCTCATGTCGAATCTCCAGGCGGCGGTCCGCGCCTTCGCGACCGCGGCCGCCGAACCGCAGGACGTCTGTACGAGCGTCAACCGGCTGCTCTGCCGCAACATCGCCTCGGGAAAATTCGTCACGTTCTGCTATGCGGTCGTGGACACGAGCGCGCGAACGGTCAGCTACGCCAACGCCGGTCACTTCCCGCCGATCCTGCTGCACGCCGACGACCGCGTCGAACGGCTGGCGCCGACCGGCCTCGTGCTCGGCGTCGCGGCGGACTGGACCTACACCACCGGCACGGTCGAAATCGGCGGCGGCGACCGGCTCGTCTGCTTCACGGACGGTCATCACCGAGGCGAACTCACCGGCGGGCGACGAGTTCGGTGAAGACGGGCTCATCGACATGGTCCGCGCGCATCGCACGGAGCCGGCGGACCGGCTGGCGCGGACGATCGCCGACGCCGTGACCGACTGGACCGGCGGAGCTCCGCAGGACGACGCGACGCTCATAGTCGTGGCGACATAACAGGCGGAGGCTGGTTCGACCTTGGCCCTTGAACCTCCGACCTTCGGCCTTTGCTATGATTGGCCCTTCCCCAGTTTCAAGGAGTGCCTATGCGTCGCGTGATCCTGTCGGGTGTGCTTGCCGTCGCGCTGGCAATATCGGGATCGCCGCTTGTGGCGCAACAAACCGCCCAGGCGCCGGTTCGCACGCCGGATATCTTCTTCGTCCCCACGCCGGACCTCGTCGTCACGCGGCATGCTGAAGCTCGCGAGGGTCACCAAAGACGATACGGTGTTCGACCTCGGATGCGGCGACGGCAAGATCGTCATCGCGGCGGCGCGCGAGTTCGGCGCGCGGGGGGTGGGGGTCGACATCGACCCGCAGCGGATCACCGAGTCGACCGCGAATGCGCAGAAGGCCGGGGTCACCGACCGCGTCAAGTTCCTCCTCGGCGACATCTTCGATCCCGCGATCAAGATCGGCGACGCGACGGTCGTCACGCTGTACCTGCTGCCGAGCCTGAACGAGAAGCTGATGCCGCGGCTGCTGAGCGACCTGAAGCCGGGCACGCGCATCGTCTCGCACAGCTTCGAGATGGGCTCGTGGAAACCAGATCGTACGGAAGAGGTCGACGGCCGAAACATCCACCTGTGGACGGTTCCCAAGCGCTGACAGCAGCGCGTCATCCCCGATCGGGAGGTCACCCCATGCGAACGGTTCTCGTTATTGCTCTCCTGGCGCTCGCGGCGTCGAGCCCTGCCGCCGGCCCGGCCGCGCCGCAGGCCGCCGGCCAGATGCGAACGCCCGATGTCATCTTCGTGCCGACGCAGGACGCCGTCGTCGCGGCGATGCTCAAGCTGGCCAACGTCACCAAGAACGACGTCGTGTACGACCTGGGCTGTGGCGACGGCAAGATCGTGATTGCCGCCGGCAAGATCGGTGCACGCGGGGTCGGAATCGACATCGATCCGGAGCGCATCAAGGAAGCCACCGCCAACGTCAAGACGGCCGGCGTGGGCGATCGGGTGCGGATTCTTCACGCCGACATCTTCGACCCGGCCACGAAGATCAGCGAAGCCACGGTCGTCACGCTGTACCTGCTGCAGACGCTCAACGAGAAGCTTCGCCCGCGACTCCAGGCCGAGCTGAAGCCCGGCACGCGCGTGGTGTCGAACACGTTCAGCATGGGCGATGCCTGGCCGCCGGAAAAGACCGAGCAGGTCAACGGGTACAACATTTATTTCTGGACGATAAAAGGCAAATAGCGACAAGGGCGAAGGGCGAAGGAGGAAGGGCAAAGGAAAAGACGAAGGACGCAGGACAGGACGGAGGTAGGGACGAAGGACGAAGGAAGGACGAAGGAAGGACGGAGGCTCGAAGGCCCAGGAACGCCTCTACGGTGGCGGCGACCGCAGGTTGCGGACCGAGACGGTGAGCATGGCGACGAATTCGGTGCTCTCGCCGATGAACCAGGCCATCTCGGCCTTCCACTTTGGATCTGTGGCGATCAGTCTCAGCCAATAGCGCGCCTCGCGCGACTCCTTGAGCGCGATCGTGTATTTGTGCGCCATGTCGCGCCGGCTGCTTGGCGCGCTGCCTTCTTCGAGCTGCGCCCCGATTGAAGAGACGGCCTCCCACATCTGCCCGGCCATGTGGGCATGCGCGGGACTCTCTTTGATGAGGCGAGGGTAAAGAGCCAGCGCGCGTTCGGCGAATGCGAGCGCGCGAGCATTCAGATCTTGACGGGGTTTCGACATGGCGAGCGCAAGTGCGAACGCTTTGCCAAGCCCTGAGGGCCTGATTCGGGCGGAGGCTGACGATGGCCGCGCAGTTTCTGCAATGCAGCGACGAGCGCGCCATTGCAGTTTCTTCGATCGGATACCTCCTTCCTTCCTTCCTTCCTTCCTACCTTCCTACCTTCCTTCCTTCCTACCTTCCTTCCTTCCTACCTTCCTTCCTTCCTACCTTCCTTCCTTCCTACCTTCCTTCCTTCCTACCTTCCTTCCTTCCTTCGTCCTTCGTTCCTTCGTTCCTTTCCTTCGTCCTTACCCCTTCTTCCTTCGCCCTTTCCTTCGCCCTCCTCCCTTTGCCCTTTTACCTGATCTCTTGGTACGCTCCCCCGCGTGCGCCTGTCTTCCAGCCGCGCCAGACGCACCGGGTTCGGTGCGTGGCTGCTTGGTGAGCTCAGCGAGCCGGTTGGCCGGCAGTCCCGGCCCCGACATACGGCGCCCTGGTGGCAGGTCATGTGCCTCACGGGCGTCGACTATTTCTCGACCCTCGGCTATCAACCCAGCATCGCCTTCCTCGCGGCCGGTTATCTCTCGCCGTTCGCGACGCTCATTCTCGTTCTCCTGACGGTCTTCGGCGCGCTGCCGGTCTACAACCGGATCGCGGCCCTGAGTCCGCACGGGCAAGGCAGCCTGTCGGTCCTCGAGGAGCGGCTGCCGCGCTGGCGCGGCAAGGCGTTCGTCCTGTGCCTGCTCGGCTTTGCCGCGACGGACTTCGTGATCACCATCACGCTCTCGGCGGCCGACGCCACCGAGCACATCGTGGAAAACCCCTTCGTGCCCGCGTGGATGGATCACCACGTGCTGGTGACGCTCGTCCTCATCGGCTTCCTCGGCGCGATCTTTCTCAAGGGATTCCGCGAAGCGATCTGGCTGGCCGTGGCGCTCGTGTTCGTCTATCTCGCGCTCAATGTGATCCTGATCGGCGGCGAGCTGGTGGACCTGGTGAGTCACCCGTCGGCGCTCGCCGACTGGCGCAGGAATCTCCTGGCCCAGCAGTCGAATCCGCTGATGATCGCGGCCCTCGCGGCGATCTATTTTCCGAAGCTGGCGCTCGGGCTCTCCGGCTTCGAGACGGGCGTGGCGGTCATGCCGCTCGTGGCGGGCGACGGCGAGACGGAAGCCGAGATCCTCGCGTCGCGGATCGCCCGCGCCCGCACGATGCTGCGGACGGCCGCGGTGATCATGAGCGTCATGCTCATCGGCAGCGCGATCGTCTCGGCCACGATGATCCCGGCGGAGGCGCTGCGGCCGGGCGGTCCGGCAGACGGCCGTGCGCTCGCTTATCTCGCGCATCGTGACTTCGGCGAATTGTTCGGCACGGCCTACGACATGTCGACCATCGCGATTCTCTGGTTCGCGGGCGCGTCAGCGATGGCCGGGCTGCTCAACCTCGTGCCCAGGTACCTGCCCCGCTACGGCATGGCGCCCGACTGGGCGAGAGCCACCCGGCCGCTGGTGCTGCTCATCACGGCGATCTGCTTCATCGTGACGATCATCTTCGACGCGGACGTCAACAAGCAGGGCGGCGCCTACGCGACCGGCGTGCTCGTGCTCATGACCTCGGCGGCCGTCGCCGTGACGATCGCCGTCAACTCCAGCCGCGTGCGCTTTCTCATCATCACGATCATCTTCATGTACACGACGATCGTGAACATCTTCGAGCGCCCGGAAGGGATCAAAATCGCGGCCTGGTTCATCGTGACGATCGTGGTCGCCTCGCTCATTTCACGGGTCTTGAGATCAACGGAGATTCGCATCGAGAACGTGAACTATGACCCCACGGCCGCACGCTTCGTAAACGACGTCGCCGCCCGGCGAACCGTGCGCATCATCGCGAACCGGCCCGACACCGGCCAGCGCGAGGAGTACGCCCGCAAGCTCGAGGACGCGAGCCGGTCGCATCATCTGCCGGCCGACGACCCGGTGCTGTTTCTCGAGATTCGACCCGGCGACGCGTCGGAATTCACCGACGATCTCGACGTGCAGGGCGTCGACGTCGACGGCTTCCGCGTCCTGCGCAGCAGCAGTCCCGCGATTCCCAACGCGATCGCCGGCCTGCTGCTCGACCTGCGCGATCGAACCGACTCGATGCCGCACGCCTACTTCGGCTGGACCGAAGGCAATCCGATTGCGTATCTGCTGAAGTTCCTCGCCTTCGGTGAAGGCGACACCGCGCCGGTCTGCCGCGAAGTGCTCAGACAGGCGGAGCCCGACCCGGAGCGCCGCCCGCGCATTCACGTCGGGTGAAAGGCGCTCGCGGTTCGTCGCTGTAGTAAGCTCCACCTCGGAGGATGGCGCAGAAAGAGAGTGCGGGTCTCGTGCTGTACCGGCGTTGCTCGGGCCGGTTCGAGGTGCTCCTCGCGCACCCCGGGGGGCCGTACTGGGCCGCGCGGCACGATGGGGCGTGGACGATTCCCAAGGGCGGGATTCACGTCGGAGAAGACCCGCTCGAAACCGCCATTCGCGAGTTCATCGAGGAGACCGGCTTCCATCCGGCCGGGCCGTACACCGCGCTCGGAACCATCACGCAGCGGAGCGGCAAGATCGTTCACGCCTGGGCCTTCGAGGGCGACTGCGATCCCGCGCGCGTTTCGAGCGTCCTGACCACCACCGAGTGGCCCCCGCGCTCGGGTCGAACGATTCAGATCCCCGAAATCGATCGCGTCGCGTTCTTCTCGCTCGAGGACGGCCGGCGGGCCATCAACGTCGCCCAAAGTGAGCTGCTCGACCGGCTCGAAGCGCTTGTCCTCAAACGCGCGTGAGGTCCGCTCGTGCGCTTTCAGACCCGCACTCGCCGTAGTCTGAGTGCGTTCGCGATGACCGACACCGAGCTCACGCTCATGGCCGCCGCGGCGAACATGGGACTGAGCAGCGCTCCGGTGAACGGATACAGCACGCCGGCGGCGATCGGCACGCCGAGCGCGTTGTAGACGAACGCGAAGAACAGATTCTGCTTGACGTTGCGCATCGTCTGGCGCGACAGACGCCGCGCGCGCACCAGACCGCGGAGATCCCCTTTGACGAGCGTGACGTCGGCGCTCTCGATCGCGATGTCGGTCCCCGTCCCCATCGCGATGCCGACGTCGGCCGCGGCCAGCGCGGGCGCATCGTTGATCCCGTCGCCGGCCATCGCCGCCGAGTGGCCGGCCGCCTGCAGCCGCTTGATCGCCTGGACCTTGCCGTCGGGCAGGACGTCGGCCTGGACCTCGTCGATCCCGAGCTTGCGCGCCACGGCGTCCGCGGTCGTCTTGCTGTCGCCCGTGAGCATGACGATCCGCAGGCCGTCCTGGTGCAGTGCGCGAATCGCGTCCGCAGCGCTGACGCGTACCGGATCGCCGATGCCGATGAGCCCGGCGGCTCGCCCGTCGATCGCGACGAAGACCACCGTCTGCGCGTCGTGGCGCAGCGATTCTGCCCGCCGCGCGAGCGACTCGTCGTCGGCCCCGACTTCCCGCATCAGCGTCTGATTGCCGACGGCGACGACGCGCCCGGAAACGCGTCCGGTCACCCCACGGCCCGTCAGGGAACGGAATCCCTGTGGCGGCGGCACGGTCAGCCCGTCAGCGCCTGCCGCTCTCACGATCGCCTGCGCCAGCGGATGCTCGCTCACGCGCTCGACACTGCCGGCCGTTGCCAGCACGTCAGCCCTGCTGAATCCCTCCGTCCATGACACGCTCACGACCTCCGGCTTGCCTTGCGTCAGCGTGCCGGTCTTGTCGATCACGAGCGTGTCCACGTTGCCGAGCTTCTCGATGGCTTCGGCGTTCCTGAAGAGCACGCCGATCGTCGCGCCCTTGCCGCTCGCCACCATGATGGACATCGGCGTCGCCAGGCCCAGCGCGCACGGACACGCGATGATGAGCACGCTCACCGCGTTCACCAGCGCATGCGCCAGGCGCGGTTCCGGGCCGACGAGCCACCAGATCAGGAACGTCCCGACGGCGACCAGCACGACGGCCGGGACGAAGTAGCTCGACACGACGTCGGCGAGCCGCTGAATCGGCGCGCGGCTGCGCTGCGCGTCGGCGACCATCGCGACGATCCGGGAGAGCAGCGTGTGGGCGCCCACCCGCTCGGCGCGCATCACGAACGCGCCCGTGCTGTTGATGGTCGCGCCAATCACGCGATCGCCCGGCTGCTTGTGAACGGGAATCGGCTCGCCGGTCATCATCGACTCGTCTACGGCGCTGGCTCCCTCGACGAGCACGCCGTCAACCGGCACCTTCTCACCCGGCCGGACCCGGAGGAGATCGCCGGGATGCACGTCGGCGAGCGGCACGTCCTCGTCCTCGCCCGTCTCACGCACGCGTCGCGCGGACGAGGGCGCGAGGTTCAGCAGCTTCCGGATGGCCGCGCCGGTCCGGCTGCGCGCCCGCAACTCGAGCACCTGGCCGAGAAGCACGAGCGTGACGATGACCGCGGCCGGCTCGAAGTAGAGCGCGACCTGTCCCATCGAGTCACGGAACGACGCCGGAAACAGCTGCGGCATGACGACCCCGAGCACGCTTTCGCCGTACGAGACCGCCACGCCGAGACCGATGAGCGTGAACATGTTCAGGTTCCACGTCACGATCGACTGCCACGCGCGCTGGAAGAACGGCCAACCACCCCACAGGCACACCGGCGTCGCCAGCGCCAGCTCGATCCACGGCCGCACGCCGTGCGGAAGCCACGAAGACTCGCCCATCGACCCCATCGCGACGGCGACGAGCGGTACCGTCAGCGCCGCACACACCCAGAAGCGCCGCGTCATGTCACGAAGCTCGGGGTTCTCGAGGACGACGGCCGTCACGAATCGCGGTTCGAGCGCCATGCCGCAGATCGGACAGCTTCCGGGACCGATCTGAACGATCTCGGGGTGCATCGGGCAGGTGTATTCCGTACCCGGTGCTGGGGTGCGGGGTGCTGGGTGCGGGTGCTCGGTGCCGAGTGCTGGGTGCGGGCCTGCCGCGCCGAAGCTGCGAGCGGAGCGAGCGCCCAGCGAAGGCGGGGGCGGGCTGTTCAGGTACTTCTCGGGGTTGGCGGCGAACTTCTCGCGGCAGCCGGGGGCGCAGAAGTAATAGGTCTTGCCCTGGTGTTCAAACGAGCCGCCGCGCGGATTCGCGGGATCGACTCGCATCCCGCAGACCGGATCGATCGCGGGCGGAGATGTCGGGGGCCGATTCACTAATGGCGATTATAGCGAGCGCTATTTCTTCGGCAGGGCGACCCAGGTCCGGCTGCGGAGGGTGACACCCCGCTGGTTCACCTTCACGCGGAGCTGCCGCGTGCGGCCGTCGCGGTCGGCCTGCTCGGGCTCCACGCCAAGGAGGTAGTAGGCGGAGGTCTCGCGGAGGACGCGCTCGAAGGCCGCCTCGCCTGATCCGACCGTCACCTTGAGCAACGCGCCGCCCGAGGCGCCCGAAAACATCTCGAGCCATCGTCCGATGAGGGAGCCGTCGCGCTCGCGGTTCGACGGCATACGATCGCCTCTCGCGTTCTCGGTCGAGAATGCCGCGAAGTGGTGCGTGTCGAAATGTACGGTGTAGACCGCGGTGTTCGCCTGTGCGACTTCCTGCCCGAGCGCTTTCTCGAGGCCGCTCACGTCGGGACGGCCGCCTGGACGATCGCTCACCACCATGCCGCCGCTCAACAGCACGAGCGTCTTGCGTCCGGGAAGCAGCGAGAGGCCCTGCAGCAGCGTGCGCAGGCCGTCGACGCTCTGATTCACGCGCGCTTCGAGCTCGAACGCGGCGGATGTCGCTTCCATGCGAATGCGCGTCGCGCAGCGGGCATCCATGCAGCTCTCCCGTTGCTGCACGCGGCGAATCGTCTCGGACGGGCCGACGTCGGACATCGTGCCGCGCGAAGGGGTCGTGCCTCCAGGAACCGTCGTCGTCGGCATCGAGGACGCCACTTCTGCGGTGATGTCGACGACTTCGGACGGACGCAGGTTGAATTCGCTGCGGATCGGAGCGTTCGATCCGATGACGGTGTCGAGCGCGCGTCCGATCGCCGCGTGGTCGGCCGTCGGCACGAGCCGCGGTCCGAGCGGAAACGAGTAGAGTCCGACCAGATCGCCGGCGGGCAGTTGCGCGAGGAACCCACGGGTGGCAGCCATGACCTCGCGCGACGTCCCGGCGCTGAGGCTGCCCACGTCGACCGCCAGCATGATCACGCGTCCGGATGTCGAACCGGCGCCGGGAAAGCTGTTGCTTGCGACGGGCCCGGAGGTCACCGGCCGGACCGCGCCCATGCCGTCACCGGACGTCTGACGAATGAAGTCGGCGGACAGAATACGCCGGCGGCGTCCGTCGATGGAGACCTCGAAGTCCGGGATGCCGAGCTTCGCCACTGGCACGCCCTTCGAGTCGACCACCTGAACGTCGACGGCGATGACGTCCACCGCCGCCCTGAAGGTGCCCTGTTGGCCGCGAGCGCCGAGGGCCGCGACGGCCGTCGCGATGCCCAGCGCGCAGAGCACGAGCCCAGCCGGCCGGGCCGGCGGACCGAGCGCCTTCCAGAGGCTGTTCATGTGTGGCCTAAGGGTAGCAGAGTCTGTCCTGCCCCACGCGCAACTAAGAAACGACTGCCCGCCGGTCGCCATCAAGCCAGATCGTGAGCTGTCGATCGTCAGGTATCGTCGCCGGCGCGCCGCCGTAGGTCGCGTACGCCGGCAGGAACCGGCGAATGTAGTCTTCAATCGCCGCGCGATCGAGGCCGGGCCGCCCCTTCGCCGCCATGTCCTCCTCGGCCTGCACCCGCCAGCGCAGCACGAAGGAGGCGTCGATCGCGCGCAGCACGACGAAGGCGTCAATGAGGCGCAGCCACCGGTCGTACTCGGCGAGCGCGCGATTCGGCGGACCGAGAAACGGATCCTGCAGGCTCGCCTCGGGCACGGGCGTGAAACCGAGCATCCACCCTTCGACGAACACGAGATCGAGCGGGCCGGTGACGACGCGCCAGTCCGCTTCGGGCCGGCGATCTCCGCGGCCGCCGTGCAGCGCCTTGTCGTACACGGGAATCCTGGCGGTCTCGCTCGCATGTGCGCTCGGGGCGGATCCCAGACGCCGAAGCGCGGAGAGCGTCCGCTCGCCGAGCGCGACGTCGTGCGTACCGGGATACCCGCGATGTTCGAGAAACTCGTTGCCTGGATGATGTGCGGCGAGCTGCAGCTGCTGGTCGCGTGTCAGGTAGAAGTCGTCGACGGACACCCCGGCGCCACGCAAACCGAACTCGGGCAGGAGTCCGAGCAACTGCGCGACCAGGGTCGTCTTGCCCGATCCCTGCGGCGCCTGAATGCCGATCACCACGGGCGTGCGCGTCGTGCGGCGATGCATCGCGAGGCAGAAGAACAGCACCGGCAAGTACAGGTGATGAATGCGCCTGGAAAGATCCGCGGCGCCCTCGAGCGTACAGCTCCAGCATGCTGGCGGCCCGTTGCCAGCGTTCCCAGTCGATCGGGCCGAGCGTCTCGATCTGGTGGAACACCGGTCCCGATGCGGCCAGTTCACGAATCGCGATCTCGTGGCGCTGTGTCATCGCCTTCGGATTGTTGATCGAGCGGGACTATACTCACGAGAAGCCCCCCTCGGTGCTCTATGTCCATTCGTGCCGTCAAGCGCATCACCCAGTCACAGCCGACGACTGAAGGCGCGGGCGTGAAGCTCCGCCGCGCGTTTGGCTTCGGCGATACGACCGAGTTCGATCCGTTCCTGCTCTTCGACGACTTTCGCAACGACAACCCGCGTGAGTACGAGCCGGGTTTCCGTGGCATCCGCATCGCGGGATCGAGACGATCACCTACGTGCTCTCCGGCACGGTCGAGCACGGCGACAGCCTCGGCAATCGCGGCGCGCTCGGCTCCGGCGACGTGCAATGGATGACGGCCGGCAGCGGCATCATCCACCAGGAGATGCCGAAGGGCGATGCGCACGGACGCATGCACGGCTTCCAGCTCTGGGCGAACCTGCCGTCCTCGCTGAAGATGACGGCGCCGCGTTACCAGGATGTCGCGGGACGCGACATCCCGGAAGTGGACAGACGACGACGGTACGCGCGTGCGCGTCATCTGCGGCAGCTTCTGGGGCAAGAGCGGCCCGGTCGAGGGCATCGCGGCCGATCCGCGATATCTCGATGTCTGGGTGCCGCCCGGTCGACGGAAGACGCTTCCGGTCGAGACTGTCGCGCCATGCCTTCGCGTACGTCTTCGACGGCGCCGGCACGTTTCGCGACGCGTCGGCGCCGCAGGGCGTGCTCACCGACACGACGGGCGAGATCGATGAAGCGCCCGTCCTCGACACCACAGGCAATCGATCGCTCGTGCTGTTCGACCGCGGCGACGAGGTCACGATCCAGGCAGGCGACGCGGGCGTCCGGTTCCTGCTCGTCTCGGGCAGGCCGCTCGAGGAGCCTGTCGCCTGGTATGGGCCGATCGTCATGAACACCGAAGAGGAACTGCGGCAGGCGTTCGCGGAGCTGCGCCAGGGCAGCTTCCTGAAGAGCTGATAGAGCCGCGGCCCGGAACCCGGGCGCGCTACGAGGTGAGCCCACGGACCCGGCGGAGCCAACCTCTGCGCGCCGTGGCCGGCTACTGGACTGACAGCAGCTCGATGTCGAAGACGAGCGTCGAGTTCGCCGGGATCGGCCCATTGGCGACGTTGCCGTAGCCGAAACTCGGCGGAATCACCAGACGGCGCCGGCCGCCCACGCGCATGCCGGCGACACCTTGATCCCAGCCGCGGATCACCTGGCCGACGCCCAGCACGAACTGGTAGGGGCCGCGGCCGGCCGAGGTGTCGAACTGTGTCCCCTTGTTGTCGGTGGCGGTGGCGGAGTACAGCCAGCCGGTGTAGTTCACCGTCACGGTCCGCCCAGCCGTCGCTTCGGCGCCGGTCCCGGCGGCGAGATCGGTGGTCGTGAACAGCACATTCACTGAAGGAGCAGCAGGACTCGAGTCTTCGCAGGCCGCTGCGGCCAGGGCCGACACGACGCACAGGATCAACCACACCACTACACTCGACGACTGACCAACACGCATGCAGGAACACTCCTCAGGAAAACGGCGCAGGCAGGCCTCCCGATCGTAGCGTGCCGGGCCGGTCGAGTTCAAATGCGAAGCGATGCTACGATTTCCGGAATGGCTGCACAGGTGTCATTCGATGTCACGTCGGGCGTGGACCTGCAGGAAGTGGACAACGCCGTCAATCAGGCACGGAAGGAGCTCGCGCAACGGTACGACTTCAAGGGATCGAAGTCCTCGATCGACTTCAAGCGCGGCGAGAACCTGCTCGAACTCATCGCCGACGACAACTTCAAGATGGAAGCGGTCTGGGACATCCTCCAGACGCGGATGGTGCGGCGCGGCGTGCCGATCAAGAACCTGAAGCCCTCGGAGACCGAGCCGTTTGCCGGCGGGCTCGTCCGGCGCACCGTGACGCTCCAGCAGGGCATCCCGTCCGACAACGCAAAGCAGATCGTCAAGTTCCTCAAGGATCAGAAACTGAAGAAGGTCCAGGCGGCGATTCAGGGCGACCAGCTCCGCGTGTCGTCGACGTCGAAAGACGATCTGCAGGCGGCGATCCGCCTGCTCAAAGCGCAGGACTTCGGCCTCGAGCTCCAGTTCGGCAACTATCGCGAGTAGGGGCCAATCTCCTCTTCTGATGGAGTCAACGAGCTCTCGCGCCGTCATCCTCTTCGATGGCACCTGCGCGTTCTGCGAGGGCAGCGTGAAGTTCATCGCCCGGCGGGATGCGCGGCGGTATTTCCGGTTTGGCGCGTCGCAGACCGCCAAAGCCGCGGCGCTGCTCGCCGAGCACGGGCTGACGCGCGACACGACGCGCAGCATCATCCTCATCGAGGACGGCCACGTCTACACACGATCGACGGCGAGCCTGAGAATCGCGCGACGACTGCGCTGGCCATGGTCGATGGCCGGCGTCTTCCTCCTGATTCCCAGGCCCGTCCGGGACGGTCTCTACCGCATCGTCGCCGCCATCCGGCACCGCGTCGCAGGCCCCTCGAACGCCTGCGAGCTGCCGCCGCCGGAGATCAGAGAGCGATTGATCTAGACCCACTTCATGCTTTTTCGGACAAGCGATCTTTCCCAAAACCACTTCACGTCTTCATCCTTCATGGTGAGCTCTTGGCAATCCTGTACAGCGCGCGATCGCTGCGGATGAAGATCGATCCGGCTGACACCGCCATCGAGGCGAGCGCCGACCCGTCGAGCCGGTTGACGGCCACTTGCCGGAACGTCGTGCCGGGCGAGACGACGGTGGCGATGCCCTCCTCGCTGAGAAAGTAGATGTGCCCATCGGCCGCAATCGGCGAGGCCGAGTAGTTGCCGCCGAGGCGCTGCTGCCAGTGAATCGTCCCGGTTTTCGCATCGACACACGTCGCGATGCCCGTGTCGTTGACGAGGTACAGCTCGTCGCCGACGAGGAGCGGCGAGGGCGTGAGCGGCGCAGCGCGCTGCAGCGTCCAGGCGATGTGCGTGCGCGTGACGTCGCCGGCGCCGTCGGGCCTGACCGCGAGGAGCGACGGCTGCTGAAACCCGGTCGCGATGAACACGAGCCCGTGGCCCAACACGGGGCGTGGCACGTTCGAGAAGCCGTCGGCGTAACTCACGCGCCAGATCTCGCGTCCCGTCCGGGGATCGTAGGCGGCCGCGCGGTACGCGCCGACGCTCACGAGCTGGTCGCGCTCGCTGACGCGGATGACGAGCGGTGTCGAGTAGGCCTGGTCCCATGGCTGACGCCGCCACGTCCGCCAGCGCACTTTCCCGGTCCGTGCGTCGAGCGCGACGACGTACGCCGTGTCGCCGCCGTCGCAGTTGAGGATGAGCAGATCCTCGTAGAGCACCGGCGACCCGCCGCTGCCGTGCTGCGACTCGTACGCCAGCTTCGCCTTCCAGAGGATCTCGCCGCTGGTCGAGACCGCCGCCGTGCCTTCAGCGCCGAAATGCACGTAGACGCGATCGCCGCTCACGATCGGCGTCGGAGACGCGCGGCTGTTCTTTGGATTCACGGCCGCGCCGGCGCTCGCGCGGAGGACCTCGACGTTGATCACTTCCTGGCCGGAGCCGGCATCGAACGCCAGCAACCGGAGCGATCGCGCGCCCTCGCCCACCGCCGAGGTCAGCCACACGCGGCCGTTCGACACGACTGGTGACGACCAGCCAAGCCCTGGAACGGGCGTCTTCCACATCACGTTGCGCGATTCGCTCCACTCGATGGGCAATCCGCGCTCGGCGGAGTGTCCCTGACCGGTGGGCCCTCGAAACTGCGGCCAGTCCTGCGCCCGCGCCGCCGGCGTCGCGAGCAGCACGAGCAGCGCCAGATACCTCGTGCGCATCTCCCGTCATTAGACATCAACCCCGGATGAGGATATAGAGAGACACTGCTATGCCGGACGAGAAGAAGCCGTTTCACAATCCGTTTGCCGCGCTTGCGCACCTGCGCGGGACGCCGCAGCCTGACGCGGGACGCGTCCCGGAGCCGCCAGGGCCAACTGCGCCGGCCGCGCCGGTGACGAAGGGTCCGGCGCGCGCCGTGGTTCGCATCGAACGCACCGGTCGCGGCGGGAAAGAAGTCACGCTCGTGGAACATCTCGACCTCTCTCCGGCGGCGAGGGCGGAGTGGCTGAAGGCGCTCCAGGCGGCGCTCGGATGTGGCGGCAACCTCGAGGGCGAGGCCCTGCTCCTGCAAGGCGACCATCGGGAGCGGCTGCGCACGCTGCTCGCCGCGCGCGGCGTCCGCAAGATTACGGTGGCCTCGTAGGACGGACCGGGGTTCGGCGCGCCAACCCAGCCGAACCGGTGTCCAAACCTGATAGGAGGCCATCGTCGTGCGCGCTGCGCTGCCGGCTCTCATCCTTCTCATTTCTTTTCTGTCTGCTTCGACGGTCAGTGCGCAGGTGGCCACGCGCCTGACGGCCGCATCAAACGTCCGACTCCGGGCTGAAGCGGCTGAGTCCGCGACGGTCGTGGCGTCGTTGCCGCTCGGTACCGAGCTCGTCCAGCTCGACACCGGCGGCGCAGATCACACGTGGGTGCGCGTGCGCCCGTCCACCGGGCCGGACGGCTGGTTGCCGGTGCGGCTGACGCGTCGCATCAAAGCGGAAACGCGCCTCGACGTCATCGAGAGCCTCGTTCGCGAGCGGCTCGCGCGAAGCGGCGACAGCTTCGCGGCGCGCGTCGAGCTGGTCGCGCTCGTCGAACGCACCATCGCCGATCTTCGGCGAGCAACCCGAACCGGGCGGCCGGTTTGCGCTGCGCCTGGCTCGGTGCGATGGACAGCGCGACTCAGGCCATTCCCAGATCGCAAAGCGGCGCCGAGCCGTATGCCTCCTGGATCGGCAATCGTCGCGCGTGATCTTCATGCACCGAGCCGGGAGGACGCTGGGCGATTCTCGCGCGCCGCGATTCTCGACCTGCACCATCGTCATCGCGACACGTCGGCCGCCGACGACATCGCATGGTTTCTCGTCGAGCACGGGACTCGGGCTGCTCGGCGAATGCGAAGGCTTCGTGCCCTGCTATCTCCGCCGGCTGGACAAACTCGAAGGCACCTACCTGCGTCTGCACCCTGCCGGCCGAACATGTGGGCGAGGCCACAGGACGGATTGCCGACAACGCGTTGAGGTTGCAGCAGCAAAGTCCGCGCGGGTATTTCTTCGCCCCGTCCAGGGATTGCGCGGAGCTGGTCGCCGCGCTCGAACCAGTTCGCGCGGCCGTCGCGGCGACGCACTCAGACCGGCGGGAGGAGGCGCTCGCTTCGCTCGATCGCCTGCGCGCGCCGTGCCGTAGCGCCGGGCCGTAGCGCCGGGCTGTAGCGCGGGACTTCAGCCCCGCGTCAGCCCCGCGTCAGTCCAGGAGATAAGATGGCTTCCCATGCCTACGTTGATTCCTACGCCCGCGGTCGTGGCTGCCGCCGGCAACATGCCCAAGCGGATCGAGGAATATGCCGGTCGCGTGAACTCCGGGCACGAGCACGTGAGCGTCGCGCGCATGGTTTCGCCGGAAGGCTGGGTCGAGCCGGGGCAACGCCCCGAGTTCGAAGAGATTACGGTCGTGCTGCGCGGCTGTTTGCGAGTGGAGCACGAACACGGCGTGCTCGACGTTCGTGAGGGCCAGGCCGTCGTCGCCCGGCCCGGTGAATGGGTGCGCTACAGCAGCCCCGAGCCGGGCGGCGCCGAGTATGTCGCGATTTGCACTCCGGCGTTCTCGATGGAGCACGTGCGCCGCGATCAATCGATCGATTGATCGATTGTTCGTTCGATCGATTTCCCGATTTTCATGATGAGACAGTCGTCACCGACCGGGTCCACCTTGTCGGTAAAGTCCGCGCGCTCGGCGTCGGTCGTCGGCCAGACGAGAAACCCCAGCAACTCGTAGACGCGGCGCGCCCGCATGTTGGAGGTCCGGACCGCGAGGACCACGACGTCGGCCCGGCGGTCGTGGAACGCGTGCTCGAGGTAGGCCGCCAGGGCGCGCCGCCCGACGCCACGCGACGGTTCCAACACGGCGATCCGCTTGACGTACATGCCGTAGCCCGCGCCGGTGACGTCGTAGGCGATCAGATAGCCCAGCCTGGATCCGTCAGCAGCCTCGATGATCCAGTGCTCCCGGTCGCGACGCGCCATCGTCGCGACGTGCTCCTCCCGCGGCCACTGCCCGATGAAGCTCCGGTTGTCCGGACGATGCTCGAGTGCGAGGACAAATTCGAGATCCTCCTGCGCGGTCGGTCGAAGCCCGACGACGTCCATTTCGAAATCGTAACGCGTTCAGACGTCGTGGTCTGACCCCCTGGTCTGACCCCGGGGTCTGACCCCCTGCAAGGTTCCCCACCCTCCTCCGTTCAAAGGACACGCGTGACGAGCCCGCGTTACGACGTTTAAAGGAGTCCATCCATGTCCGTCCGCTTCTGGTCGCCCGCGCTCGTGTGTGTCGTCGGCTTTGCCGTCAGCCCGGCGTTCCGGTCAGCGCCGGTCGTCTCTGCGGCCGCCGAATCGACCGGCGCGCAGACCACGACCCTCGACGACCAGACCGAGCTGGCCGTCACCGTGTACAACTCGAACATCGCGCTCGTTCGCGACGTCCGCACGCTGCGGCTCGCACGAGGCACGTCCGATCTTCACTTCATGGACATCGCGGCAACGGTCAACCCCGCGACCGTTCATTTCAGGTCGCTCAGCGAGCCGTCGCGCGTCAGCGTCGTCGAGCAGAACTACGAGTACGACCTGCTCGAGCCGGACAAGCTGCTGCGCAAGTACGTCGGCCGTGACGTCACGCTCGTCCGCGTCCGGCAGAGTCAGAACACCACGCGCGAAGAGGAAGTGACGGCGCGGCTGTTGAGCTACAACACCGCGCCCGTCTGGCAGATCAACGGGCAAATCGTCACCGGCATGCACGCCGATTCGATCAGGTTCCCGCAGCTTCCGGAGAATCTGTACTCCCGGCCGACGCTCATCTGGACGCTCGACAACAGCGGCGGGGCGCAGCATCGTGTGGAAGCGTCGTATCTCGCCGGCCAGCTCGCCTGGAACGCGGACTACGTGCTGACGGTGGCGCGCGACGATCGCGCCGCGGACATCGACGGCTGGGTGACGCTCAAGAACGGCAGCGGCACGTCATTCAGGAACGCCGCCCTCCAGCTCGTCGCGGGAGATCTGAACCGTGTGCGCCAGGGCGTGGGCCAGATGCGTGACGAGGCGAAGTCCATGCCGGCGGCAGCGGCGATGGAGCGGATGGCGCAGGAAGCGTTCTCCGACTATCACCTGTACACGCTCGGACGAAAGACCACGATCAACAACAACGAGACGAAACAGGTCAGCATGCTCGGCGCGACGAGTTTCCCCGTCCAGAAGCGCTACATCGTGGACGGACAGGCGTTCTACTACCGGAACGCGCAGCACCCTGGCGCCCCGCTCAAGGACGTCGTGCAGGTGTACTACCAGTTCAAGAACGACGCGCCGGCCGGACTCGGCATGCCGATGCCGGCGGGCATCGTGCGCGTCTACCAGTCGGACTCGAAGGGCGGCGTGCAGTTCGTCGGTGAGGATCGCATCAACCACACGCCGAAGGACGAGACGCTCAATCTCAAGATCGGCAACGCGTTCGACGTCGTCTGCGAGCGCAAGCAGACGGACTTCCAGCGGGTCGCGACCAGCGTGTACGACGTCGAGTACGAGATCACACTGCGCAACCACAAGTCGTCGGCCGTGACGGTCGAGGTCAACGAGCCGGTCGGCGGCACGTGGCGGATGCTCTCGTCCTCGCACCAGTGGACGAAGACGGACGCCTGGGCCGCGCAGTTCAAAGTGCCGGTCGCGCCCGACGGCACGTCCGTGCTCCGCTACCGGGTGCGAGTGACGTATTAGGCCAAGGGCCCAGGGCCGGGGGCCCAGGTTGAACCACAGCCTGGCTTGGGCCCGTGGCCTTGGGCCTTGGGCCCGGGCTATGTGACCATATGGGGCCGTTCAGCCCCCCAGTTCGTGCGGCAGATTGCGCGGTCACATGAGCAGTCCAGCGACGAGTTACGTGCAAGGGATTCACCAGAAGTTCAATTTCTATGCGGCCTGGCCCGTCAACCAGCCACGGAAGCTCGGCGACGTCGGACGGCTCAGCGGCGGTCAGTTCCAGCGACTGACATCACTCGCGGATCTCGGCGTGTCCTTCGTGCCGCGGTCCGGACCGCCAGGAACGGATCTCTCTCACACCTCGGGATCGAGCGTCGAGGTGCAGTTGAAAGCAGAAGGTCAGCCGCTTCCTGGCGCGTCGATCAATCTCGCCAAGGCCGGCGCGGCCGTCGAGTTCAGCGCCTCCGGCGCGTTCGTGTTCCAGGCGGTCACGCCGGCCGTGACGGAAATCGAGAATCAGGTGCGCCTTGCGGAGGACATCCTGAATCTGTTTCGCGACCAGACGACGGGTAAACGCAAGTGGCAGGAAGACTGGTGCGTCGTCACCGAGCTCCTGAGCGCGGACAAGGTCACGGTGCTGATCTCCAACTCGAAGTCGTCGCGGGTCGAGCTCGAGGCCAGCGGCACGCTTCCCGCCGGCCCGGCCCCTCTCGCGTCGGCCGGCGCAGGACTCAAAGTCGTCTCGCAGAAAGGGGACGTCACCTCCGTTCTTGCGGAAACCAGCCTGACGCCGATGTTCCGCGTCTCGCGCGTGCGTCGCAGCGTGCTCGACAAGCTCTTCGGCGGCGACAGCTCAGCCGATCTCGTTCGCGCCGCCGTGACGTCGACGACCGGCGCGCCGAAGCGCGTGTTCGAGGCCGTGCCCATCGACGAAGCCCTTGCGCCCGCGACGAAGGCCAGGCCCGCGACACGGGCGAAGTCCGCCGTGGCGCCGCGAACGAAGCGCAAGACGAAGATCGTCAAGAAGACGGTCAAGAAGGCCGCGAGGAAGACCAAAGCGAAAAAGGCGCCCGCGGGTCGCACGCGGAGGCGGATCACGAAGACCTCGCGCCGGCGCGCACGACGATGAGAATCGCGACCCTGGACCTGCCGGCCTCGAAGGAGGGCCGGATCGTTTTCACGGTCGGCGGGTCGGGGCAGACGTTCCCCGGCCCTCTCGTCAAGGACCTCGAGAGGCTTCACACGCTGTCAGAGTCAGAGTTCGGCGACGGCGCCGAACGGAGCCGTGCAATTTCCCGGATCGCAGAGAAGCTCCGTTCGTCGGACTTCGGCGTGTGGTGGCGCCAGTGGATCGCCGAACGCACGGACGCGTCCGTGCTGTGCGTGCACTCGGAGGACCCGCGCCTCGCCACGCTCCCCTGGAGCGAGATCCTGTTGTCCGGCGACCGTCAAAACGTCACCACGTCGGTGGTGCACGTGTGCCACCTCGAGGGCGACGCGCCCGCGTTGCTCACGCTTCCCATCCGCATGCTGCTCGCGGCCTGGACGGATCTCACAGGCCACGTGATGCACGGCTGTGTCCGCGAGCTCCAGGAGTTTCCCGGGAAAGTGGACAAAGATCGGCTGGCCGTGCGCCCGCTTGCGGATCCCAAGCGAAAACAACTTCTCGAGGCCTGCGAACAGGAGTACGCCTTCCTGCAGTTTTCGCCGCCGTCGCTCATCAGAGAAGCCGGGAAGCTCGCGATCCCGGTGGCGAACCTGACGTGGACATCAGTTCAGGCGGCTGCCAAAGCGACCGATGTGTCGCCCGTCTCGATTGACGATCTCAACAAGGTCCTCGAGAAAAGCGAACACCTGAAGATGGTGGTGCTCAATGCCTGCTACGCGGGACTTGGCGGCTGCTGGCAGATCGCGAGCGAGCTCGGCGTCGCCGCGATTGGATGGCCGGCGCTCGTTCAGGACGACACCGCGGCCGACTTCACCTTCTTTTTCTATCAGCGCTTGATCGAAGGCTGGACGCCACTCGCCGCGGTTCGGGCGTTTCAGCAGTCGCTCGCCACGGCCGGGGCGGCGGCCGTCGAGGTGCCGACCGTCTGGCTGCCGTCACCAGCCTGGGCGACGTGGAGTCCGTTTGGCGCCGAGGCCGAACCGGGAGTCCGAGCCGCCGCGCCAGGCAAGGAAAAACGCGCGAAGGTGGCCGCGCCGCGCAAGCCGGTGGCGCCGCCTGCCGGCGTGGTCCCGGTCACGCCGGCTCCGCCTCCCGCGGTGCTCACGCCGTCAGCGCCGATCGGCACGCTGCCAGTGCAGAGCGCGCGGCTCGAGTTTCGCCCGCGACCGTCGATCAACCCGGCGCTGCTGTTCAACGGCCTGCACCCAATCGAGTACATCAGCATCGAATCCGCCGGCGAACAGGAAGTTCATCTTCGAATCGAATGCGATACCGGCTCCCACATCTCGACATTCCGGCAGACCGTCCAGCTGCGTAAAGGTGTCGTGCCGATCAATTCGACCGAGATTCACTTCCCGGCCCTGCACGAGCTCATCGGCCATCACACGGGCCGCCGGCGTGTGAGCTTCACGGCCACGCTGTCGCTGCCGGACGGCACCGAGCTTTCCGGGCAGACGCGCACCGTGCAATGGATGGGCGCCAAGGAATGGCTCGATCAGCAGGACACGTGGGCGTTCATTCCCGCCTTCGTCAACCCGTACGATGCCGGCGTCATCAAGGTCTTCGAGCACGCGAACCAGGTGCTGCGCACGCTCGGAGATCCCGGTGACAGCTTCATCGGCTATGGCGCCGATGATCGCCCGGACTACGTCGCGCGGCAGGTGAAGGCCATCTTCCAGACGCTGCGTGACGATGCCATCGGGCTGACGTACATCTCGCCGCCAGGCAGTCCGGTCTTCGACGCGGTCTCCAAGCGCGTCTGCGGCCAGGTCATCCGGACACACAGTGAGGTCGTGGACCGCAAGCTGGGCACGTGCCAGGACCTCACGCTGCTCCTTGCAGCGTGCGCGGAATACGTCAACATCCGCCCGCTCGTCGTCCTCGTGCCGGGCCATACCTACGTGGGCTACTGGACGTCCTCGCGCGCACAGGAGCAGTTCTGGAAGGAGCGGGCCGAACGGCTGCGCACCAGTCAGTACGGCGAGAACTGGATGATCACCGACGGCAAGGAACTGCTGGACCTGCTCGACCGCGGCAACCTCGCGTTCGTCGAGGCGACCTACGTCTGCGAGCGGCAGCGCACGTTTCAGATCGCCTGCGAGGACGGGGCCGGCAGGTTCAGGACCGCGGACAAGGACACCTTCGACGTCGCGATCGACATCTTTCAGGCGCGACGGGAGATCCAGCCGCTGTAGCCAGGCCAAGGGCCCTGGGCCCTACACCAGTCTGTTCTTGAGCGCCTTGGCCACCGCCTCGGACTTCGAGTGCACCTGCAGCTTCTCGTAGATGCGCCGCATGTGGAACGACACCGCGTGCGTGGTCACGCCGAACTCCTTCGCGGCGCTCTTGTAGTTGTGCCCTTCCACCATCATGCGCAGCAGCCGCGTCTCGTGCGGCGTGAGCTGGTAGTCGGCGTTTGAGATCGCGCGCGAGGCGGAACGGCCGCGCGCTACATCAACGCGTAGTACGGGAGCGCGCGACGAGGGCTCACTGGCCGGAAGTGAACGCTTTCAACGCCTCGAGATCCGCGCTGACGCGCTTCTCCCATTCGTTCTGGCGGGATTCGTTCTCGCCGGACTTCGTCTCCCGCTCGAATCGCTCCTGCGTGGCGGATTCCTCGCGCATGATGCGTTCAGCGAGCGCATACAGCGCGTCGTCAGATCGCGGGCAGGGCGTCTCGAGCTCGGCAAACATCCTGCGAATCCGCCGCGCGTAGACTTCCTTGAGATCGAAATGCGTCTGTTCGTGCCGCAGCCCGACCGGGCTGGCCAGTCCGCTGGTCGTGATGCGGGAAGTCACCCACGACTGTTCGGGCACGAAGATCGCGATGATCGAGAACTCCAGCTTCCCGTCGCGGCACCCGAAGGCGCTGCTGTAGCCGAGGGCGCTTCGCGCGCCGTCGAGCAGGCGCGGCGGCTTCCCGCGAAAGTCGCTCCACGCGAGCTTGCGCGTCGGAGACCATTCCATGGGATCCTGCGCCGGGACGGCGGAAGCCAACAAAGAGCTCACCATGAAGACTGAAGTCGTGAACGGGGTCACTAGTGGTCCTCGAGTCGATGCTTCTCGGCGGCTTTCTCCGCTTCAGCCGTATCGCGCCGGGCGGTGGTGATCTGTTTCTTCCGCGACTCGGCGGCCGCGGCCTGACGCCGGTCGGCGGTGCTCACGGCAAAGCTGGAGACCTGGCGCTCGAGGTCCTGGCTTTGGCATGACGGACACGCCGTCACGGAGCCGGGACGAACGAGCGCCTCGAACTGGTGACTGCAGGCGCGGCACACGAAATCGTACAAGGGCATGTCAGGACCCCGGCGACCGTCAGCACCACGGCATGCCGACGCAGACAAGAGGATCGCGCGCGGTGACGCTCGAGAGCAAGGTCGAAATGAGCTCGCCCGGGACCGTGCGGGAAAGCCGGCGATTTGTCCGCCGCTCTCTTAGAGTCCATAATCCGAACGGGTTCCTATGGCCACCGAGTCCGACGACTCGCCGACCGGCGAAGACCCTCGTCCCTCTGAACGGCCCACGGCGCCAGGGGTGGGCGGGGCTGCGTCGATTGATCCGGAGGCGCCAACGGGCGCGGGACCCGGGGTGTCGCTTCCTCCAGAAGCGGCGACCGGCCCGGGCGGTGGATCCGAGGCGCCACTAGCGAGGACGGCCGGCCCACTGACCGTCGGTCACGACTTCGGGTCGCGGTACCACATCATCAAGCTCCTCGGCCGCGGCGGGATGGGCGCCGTCTATCAAGCCTGGGACAAGGTGCTCGAAGTCGCGGTGGCCGTGAAGGTCATTCGTCCCCCGGAGACGGAAGATCCCGAGACCACGCGGGCCCTCGAGAAGCGATTCAAGCGCGAGCTGCTCCTGGCGCGGCAGGTCACGCACAAGCACGTCGTTCGCATCCACGATCTCGGCGAGATTGACGGCACGACCTACATCACGATGCCGTACATCCAGGGATCGGATCTGTCGTCGATCCTCAAGCGTGAGGGACGGCTGCCGGTCGATCGGGCGGTCGCCATCGCGAAACAGATCGCGGCCGGGCTCGTCGCGGCGCACGACGCCGGCATCGTGCACCGCGATCTCAAGCCCGCCAACATCATGGTGGACCACGAGGGCGACGCGCTGATCACGGACTTCGGGATCGCGCGCTCGACCGACGCCAACACGGGCAGCATGACGGCAGGTGGCGCGATCGTGGGCACGATCGAGTACATGGCGCCGGAGCAGGCGCGCGGCGGCCCCATCGATCGGCGCGCCGACGTCTACGCGTTCGGCCTGATTCTGTACGACATGCTGCTGGGCCGGCGGCACTCGGGCCACACGACGGCGGTCGCCGAGCTGATGTCGCGCATGCAGCAGGCGCCGGCGTCCGCGCGGTCGATCGATCCGTCGATTCCCGAAGCCGTTGACGCGCTCACCGCGAGATGCCTGCAGCCGGATCAGGCGGCGCGCTATCAGACCATGACCCAGGTCGTGGCCGACCTCGACCAACTCAACACCGACGGCCACCGTACCCCGGCGTCCACTGCCGCGACCTGGACCGCGCCATCGCACCCGGCGCGCACCGGAGCCTGGGGGCTCGGGACGTCGACGAGCTCCACAGCGAAATGGCTGATCGCCGTGGGCCTGGTGGTCGCGGTCGGCGGCGGCGCCTGGCTCTTCCGCGATCGTCTGTTCGGCGGCGCGTCGACGGCCTCACCGGGATCGGTGGCTCCAGCCATCTCGCTCGCCATCATGCCGTTCAGGAACGCCTCGAGCGATCCCACGCTGGACTCGCTCGGCTCGAGCCTCAGCCAGGTACTCGGCACCGAGCTCGGACAGTCGGCGCGCGTTCGCACAGTCGCCGCCGATCGCCTGCACCAGGTGCTTCGCGATCTGCAGATCGCGCCCAACGCGACGCTGGCGCCCACCGAGCTCGCCCGCGTGGCCGAATTCACGAATGCGCGGCGCGTGCTGTGGGGTCAATACACCCGGTTCGGCGAGGCCATTCGCATCGACGCGACGCTGCAGGATCTCGATCGCGGCAGCGCGGTGGCGCTGAACGCCATGGCGCCGAACGAGAGCGGGTTGCTCACCGCGATCTCGACGCTGGCGGAAGCCGTCCGCCAGGATCTGGCGCGCGGGGCGCCGGATATTCTGCAGGAGCTGAAGTCAACCGCGTGGAAGCCGTCGACGAGCTCGTTCGAGGCGCTGCGGTTCTACAACGAAGGCCGGCAACTGGCCGATCAGGGCACACATCAAGCCGCGTTGAAGAGCTTCACCGCCGCGACGAAACAGGACGCGAATTTCGCGCTCGCGTATTCGGCGCTTGCCCGGACGTACTCCACGCTCGGCTACGACGCCGAGGCGACACAGAACTCACGACGCGCGATGACGCTCGGCGAGGCGTTGCCGGCGCAGGAAAAGTACCTGATCGCGGCGAATCACTACCGGATTACGAACGAGGTCGCCAAAGCGATCGACGCCTACGAGACCCTCGCGAAGGCGTCGCCCAACAACGTGACGCTGCAGTTCGACCTGGGGACCCTCTACGAGCAGAGCGGGACGCTCGACAAGGCGCGGGAGCACTTCGCGAATGTCGTGGCGCTCGACCCGAAGTTCGTCGAGGGACTGCTCGCGCGGGGACGCGTGGAAATCCGGAGCGGCAACCCGCAGGCGTCGCTCGAGCACCTGAACTCCGCGCTGACGCTGGCGATCCAGCTCAACCAGGACGAGGCCCGAGGCAATGTGCTGCAGGCCATCGGAATCGCCTACAAGCTGCTGGACCGGCCGGACGAAGCGCTCCGACACTACCAGCAATCCCTCGAAATCAAGCGCCGGCTCGGGAACAAGCGCGGCATGGCGAGCAGTCTCGGGGAGATCGGCACGGTGCAGCACCAGATGGGCAAGGCGCGCGAAGCCGAGCAGAGCTACCGCGAGGCGCTGACCTTGCGGCGCGAGATCGGCGACCGGTCAGGGACGAGCATCACGCTCATCAGCCTGGCCGACCTCTACACCGGGACGCTCGGCCGGCCCGATGACGCCCTGCCGCTGCTCCGCGAGGCGCTACAGATCCGGCGTGACGCGCGCAATCCGGCCGGCGAAGCGCTCGTGTTGAACAACATCGGCAACGTGTACCTAATGAAGGGGGAGTTCTCCGAAGCGCAGACGTATTTCGAGCGCACGCTGGAGCTGCGTGAGAAGGCGAAGGACTCGCCCAGCCTGATTGCCGACACGCTTCACAATCTCGCCGAGACGTTCACAAGAATGGGCCAGTACGAGCCGGCGCTTGGCCGGTACCTTCGCGCGCTCGAGTTGCGGCGTGCGGCGGGGGACAAGCGGGCGGCGGCGCTCGAATCCTACGGCGTCGGAACGATCTTCGACTACCAGGGCCGGTTCGGCGCCGCCATCAAGTCGAAGGAAGCCGCTCTTCAGGCCCTCCGCGACCTGAAAGCGCGCGACGTCTGGTATGCGGAGATCCTTGGCGGCTACGGCCACAGTTTGAGTCTGGCGGGACGCACCGGCGACGCCGTCAAGTCGCTGGAGGAAGCCTTGACGCTCGCAAAGGAGCTGCAGAACCCGACGCTGGTCGCGCACGCCCTCCGATTTCAGGCCGATCGCCTTTTCTACGCCGGCGATTCGAAAGCGGCCGCCGCGCTTGCTGAGCAGGCCATCCAGGCGGCGTCGAAGACTTCGGATCGCACGCTGACGCTGCTGGCGCAGGCGAGCGCCTCGATGGCGGCCGCATCGCAGCCCACCCGTTCGCTGGCCGCGAGGTTCGCCAGCCTTGCGCTCGACGCTGAGAAAGCCGGGCTGACGTCGCTCGCAGTCGACTGTGCGGCCAGCCGCGCCGAGGTCCTGCTTGCCGTGGGCGACCGTGCGGCGGCCCGGCAGGAAGCCGAGCGGGTCCTCGCTCGCGCGGAAACGCTCGGGTTACGCGTGCCGCAGGCGCGCGCGCACTACGTCCGTGCCGAAACGATGCGGCTCGCGAACGATGCGGACGCGCGTCGCGAGTACGGACTCGCGTTGCGTGTCCTGAACGATCTCCGAAATGACGACGGGAACCGCGACTTGATCAAGCGCGCGGATCTTGCCGCACTCTACGCCGGCGTCGAGCAGCGATCGCGCCAGCCAGACCCGATCCCACCAGCATCAGCGTCGCCGGCTCCGGCACTTCCGTGGCCGAGTGCGCGACGATGAACGATTGGAAGTCGTTGTCCCTGCCGCCGATGCCGGGGTCCTCCGGGCACGTGCCGATAATGCAGTTGCCGCCAAAATAGCTGCCCGGAATGGTGATGTCCGCGAAGCCGTTCCCTGGCACCAGGCTGCTGTTGTGAAGGAGGCGGATCCGACCGCCCGGCGCATCCGGGAAGTCGTCATCCGTCGGCGCGAACCAGACGATGTCGATTCGATAGTCCCCGGTAAAATTCACGCCCTGCTGGGGCGGCGCCGACAGGATGACGAACTCCACGCAGTTCTGACCCGGGCCAAGGCCGGCTATCGGCACACAGCTGAAGTCGGGACTGGGAAAGCGGCCGGCGACTTGGGACTGATCCGTCGGGACGGCGCCCATCGTTATCTCGAAGCCGCCAATCACCCCGCCGCCAAACGCGGCGAAATCCAGGACGACGAAATACGGGCCGAAATCGAAGATCTGCTCGGTCGGCGTCCCATCGCAACCGCTCTCAGCGGTCCCGAATCCGCAGGTAATGGTGGTAATGCTGGACGCGTCGGCCGCGCCGGTCCCGAACGGAACCAGTACGGCCGCCAATGCCACAATGCGCAGGAAAGCTCGGACAGACACGGGGTGCCTCCGTACCGCTGCTGGGGTCCCGAAACTCTATCACCTTAGTAGCGATAGTGCTCGGGCTTGTAGGGTCCGTCCACCGAGACACCGAGGTACTTCGCCTGTTCCTCGCTCAGCCGGGTCAGCTTCACGCCCAGCTTGTCGAGGTGCAGCCGCGCCACTTCCTCGTCCAGTTGCTTCGGGAGCATGATCACGTCCTTGCCGATCTTCTCCGCGTTCTTGTGCAGCTCGATCTGCGCGAGCACCTGGTTCGTGAACGACGCCGACATGACGAACGACGGATGCCCGGTCGCGCAGCCGAGGTTCAGGAGACGGCCTTCGGCGAGCACGAGCACGCTGTGGCCGTCCGGGAACTGCCACTCGTCGTACTGCGGCTTGATGTTGACCTTGTTGATGCCGGGCAGTTTCTTCAGTCCCGCCATGTCGATCTCGTTGTCGAAGTGGCCGATGTTGCCGACGATGGCCTTGTCCTTCATCCGCGCCATGTGCTCGACGGTGATGATGTTGAAGTTGCCGGTCGCCGTGATGAAGATGTCGGCCGTCTCGAGCACGTCGTCGAGCGTCGTCACCTGGTAGCCTTCCATCGCCGCCTGCAGCGCGCAGATCGGATCGATCTCGGTGATGACGACCCGGCAGCCCTGACCGCGGAGCGCCTGCGCGCAGCCCTTGCCGACTTCCCCGTAACCGAAGACCACCGCGACCTTGCCGCCGAGCATCACGTCGGTCGCGCGCGCCAGACCGTCCGGCAGCGAGTGCCGGCAGCCGTAGATGTTGTCGAACTTGCTCTTGGTCACCGAGTCGTTGACGTTGATCGCCGGGAACAGGAGCGTGCCCGCGTTCTTCATCTCATAGAGCCGGTGCACACCGGTCGTGGTCTCTTCCGACACGCCGCGAATGCCCTTGGCGACCTTCGTCCAGCGGCCCGGATGCGCCTTGAGCTCCTTCTGCGCGGTCTCGAGGATCACGCCCCACTCTTCGGGCTCGTTGGCCTCGTCGAACGCGGGAACCTTCCCCGCCTTCTCGAACTCGTACGCCTTGTGCACGAACAGCGTCGCGTCGCCGCCGTCGTCCACGATCAGCGTCGGACCGGCGCCGTCCGGCCACACGCAGCGCCTCGGTCGTGCACCACCAGTAGTCCTCGAGCGTCTCGCCCTTCCAGGCGAACACCGGGATGCCGCGCGGCGCGTCAACCGTGCCGCCGGTCTCAGGGCGCCCGACCACGACGGCCGACGCCGCGTGATCCTGCGTCGAGAAGATGTTGCACGACACCCAGCGCACGTCGGCGCCGAGGTCGGCGAGCGTCTCGATCAGCACCGCCGTCTGAATCGTCATGTGGAGCGAGCCCATCACGCGCGCGCCCGCGAGCGGCTTCGTGCGGCCGTAGCGCTCGCGGAGCGCCATCAGGCCGGGCATCTCCTGCTCGGCGAGGCGCATCTCCTTGCGGCCCCATTCGGCCAGCGCCAGATCGGCGACCTTGAACGGTTGACGCCCCGCCTTGCGGGCGGCGTCGAAGGCATGTTCGGTGGAGACGGCGGTAGACATTACTCTCTCTCCTTCGTAGCGCGGCCTGATCTGCAGGCCGCGAAGTTGAGGCGGACCGAAGCCCGGTCCGCCCTACGTTGCGTTTCGCGGCGGTCGCCGCGAAAAGTCCTGGTCCTTTGGCGTCGGCATCGGGCGCGAGCGGGTGAATCCGAATCGCGTCGAAACCGGCCTGCGCCAGCAGATGCTGCGTCTGGCTCTCCGAGAAGCCGAGCCAGACGTGTCCCATCTGCTGACGATACTCCTCATGCTCGTGTGGCGCCATGTCGACGATGAGCAGGCGGCCGCCGGGCACGAGCACGCGGGCGGCCTCACGAAGGGCGTCCACCGGCGACGCCAGATGGTGCAACACGAGCATCAACGTCGCCGCGTCGAGCGAGTCGTTCTCGAGCGGCAACGATTCCAGCACGCCGGCGCGCAATTCGACGTTCGGAAGATGACTCGCGCGCGCTCGTGCCGCGGCGAGCATCTCCTCGGAGGCGTCGACGCCGATCACGCGCGCGACGTGCGGCGCAAGGACCGGCAGCATGGCGCCCGTGCCGCACCCGAGATCGCCCATGACCCAGTCGCGCGGCAGCAGCCCCACGAGCGCCGCGGGGACAAACGCGCGCCCGAACATCTCTTCACGCAGCCGATCCCACTCTCCGGCCGAGGTCGCGAAGAACTGCTCCGAGGTCTCCCGGCGTCGCGCCATGACGCGGGCGAGCCGTCGCGCGTCCTGTTCGACGCCCGGACGGCCCGCCAGTTGCTGTTTCGTCAGCTCCCAGAGCTGCGCGTGCGCAGTCTCCCGCCGGTCGACCGCGTAGTAGCGGCTCGTGCCGTCGCGGCGCGACGACAGCCAGTTGGCGTCGGCCAGCGTCTTGAGCTGCCGGCTGACCGTGGACTGCGGGAGCTGGAGAATGGCGCAGAGCTCCGTCACCGTCAGCTCCTGCCGGTCGAGCAGCCAGAGCATGCGGCACCTGGTCGGATCGGCCAGGGCCGAGAGCGAGTCGAGCAGGGGCAGGGTGTCTGCGGACATGTATCCGTAAATCCGGATTTACAGATTATTAAAGAACGATCCCTGAGTCAAGTGGATGGTTTGGGGCGATCTTGACTTCGGATGCTGCGGGATCCGCGGCGCTATCGGACGGACTTCCCAAAACTAACGATCGTCGCGCCATCGGAAGGTGCGCAAGCTCGGGCTGGGCCATAGTCTAATTGCCAGATGTCCCGACGCCACAGCCTGACCGTCGCAGTCGTTCTTCTGCTGGGCCTGACTCTGTTCGCCAGCCAGACTCGAAGCGAGACGAAGGTCCTCCGCTTCGCCCGGCTCTGGGACGGCACCCGCGTCATCCCTGACGCGGTCGTCATCGTCTCGGGCAACTCGATCGTCTCGGTCGGCAGCGGCAAGGTCGCGACGCCGCCCGGCGCGGAGACGATCGACCTCGGCCGGTACACGGGACTGCCGGGCCTCATCGACGCGCACACGCACATCACCTACTTCTGGGACGGCGCAACGGGCACGACGCCGTTCAAGCAGCCGGCCCGCGAGCCGGCGGAGCGCGTGCGCCTCGCCGAAGCGAACGGGCGCCGCACGCTCGAGACAGGTGTGACGACCGCGCGCGATTTGGGCGCGGCAGGCGGCGCAGACATCACGATGCGGGATCTGATCAACGCGGGCCAGATGATTGGCCCGCGGCTCTTCGTCTCAGGTCAGGGCATCTCGGCAGGCCGGGGCGGAGCACCCGACGTCGAGACGGTGCGGAAGACGACCGACACCAGGCTCTCGACGAACGCGGACTGGATCAAGGTGTACGCGTCGCGCGGCAGCTACCAGAGCGTGGACACGACGCAGACGATCGAGTACGCCGCGCTTGCGGCCATTGTCGAGGCGGCGCACGCGAAGGGCCGCAAGGTGGCGATCCACTCGTACGGTCCGTCAGGCGTGAAGGACGCCGTGCGCGCGGGCGCCGACTCGATCGAGCACGGGATCGACCTCGACGACGAGACGCTGGCGGAGATGGTGAAGCGCCGGACCGTCTGGGTACCGACGGTCGATCACAACCGGTACTACGTGGATGCGAAAGACGAATTCCAGTTCGCGCCGGAGTCAATCTCGCCGCTCCTGGCGTACATCGAGAAGAACCTCGAGTCGGTGCGCCGCGCGGTCAAGGCCGGCGTGCGGATCGCGATGGGTTCCGACGCCGTCTACTCCATGTTCGGTCAGAACACGCGCGAGCTCGGCTGGTTCGTGAAAGCCGGCATGACGCCCGAGCAAGCGCTGCGCACCGCCACGACGACGGGCGCCGAGTTGCTCGGCCAGGAGAAGCGGCTCGGCCGCATCGCGCCCGGGTATCTCGCCGACATCATCGCCGTCGAGGGCAACCCGCTCACCAGAATCGAGGACCTCTTTACGGGCGTCCGGTGGGTGATGAAAGAGGGCGTCGTCGTCGCCGACAAACGGACGCCCGTCACCAAGAACTCACCATGAAGGCTGAAGACATGAAGGGTGTTTGGGAAAAACGCTTGTCGAAAGAGCTTTTCGACAAGCGTTTTTCGATCAATTCCCTTCACGTCTTCAGTCTTCATGGTGTGCTCTTAAGCGTCAGTTCCCGCCCGGCGCCATCAACCGCTCCGGACGCACGACGAGGTTCTCGATGAAGAACTCCATCATGCGCTGGTTGTTCACGTTGCTGTGGCCGACGTCGGGCCCGACCTGGATCTCGAAGCTCTTGCCCGGCCTGCTGCAGCGCGCGGATGAGCTGCATCGCGTTGTTCGGGTGCACGTTGTTGTCGGCGGTGCCGTAGTAGATGAGCAGCCGGCCCTTCAGGTTCTTCGCGTAGGTCATCGCGCTGCCCGCGTCGTAGCCCGCCTGGTTCTCCTGCGGGATCCACATGTACCGCTCGGTGTAGATCGTGTCGTAGTGGTGCCACGACGTGACAGGCGAGGCGGCCGACGCGGCCGTGAAGACGTCGGGGTGCCGCAGGATCTGCATCGCCGACGTGTACCCGCCGTACGACGAGCCGTGAACGCCGACGCGCCCCTTGTCGAAGTACGGACGCGCCCAGAGCGCCTTGATGCCCTCGGCCATGTCGTCCATTTCCGTCTGGCCGAGCTTCATGTAGATCGAATCCAGCGTGCGGCGTCCCATGCCCTGCGCCGCGCGCGACATGAGGTTGACGACGAGGAACCCGTACTCGGTGGACGGATTGGGCGCCGAGAAATTCTCAGTCGGCACGTTGCTGCCCGAGGCAGGCCCGCCATAGACGGGCATGAGCGTCGGGTACTTCTTCGCTGGATCGAAATTGGACGGAAACGCGATCGTCCCGTAGAGCGTCGTCTGGCCGTCGGCGGCCTTGTAGGTGAACATCTCGACTTTCTTCAGGCCGAGCGTCCCGAACCGCGTCATGTCGGTCTTCGCGATCTGCGCGAGCACTTTGCCGGTCTCATCCACGAGCTGCGTCGCCGGCGGCTCGGCGTGCGTCTGGTACACGTCCACGAAGTACTTGCTGTCGGGCGAGATGTTGACCGTGTGGTTGAACTTCGGATCGGTCAGCCGAACGTCGTTCCGGCCGTCGAGGCCCACACGATGCAGCTGCATCTTCATGTGGTTCTCGCCGTCGCGGGCCATGTAGAACATGACGCCCGCCGCTTCGTCCACCTTGAGAATCGCGCCGGACTCGAAGCTCGTGTTGCGCGTAATCGGCGTGAGCGGCTTGCCGGAGAAATCGCCCAGATAGTAGTTCGTCCAGCCGCTGCGATCGGATTCCCAGATGAAGCGCTTCTTGTCCGCGAGCAGCCTCATCTGCGGCCGGTTGTCGACCCACCCGGTCAGCCATTCTTCGCGGACGACGACGCGGCACTTCCCCGTCGCGGGGCTGCAGGCGGCGAGCTCCATGATCTGCTGCCGACGGTTCGTGCGGTTCAGCGTGACCTCGGCACCGTCCGGCGACCAGCCGATGTTGTACGCGTAGTGGCCGACGACGTCGTTCGCGAACGGCTTCCCGTCACGCACGTCGATCGTCACGGTCCGTTTCGCCGCCAGATCGTGCAGCAGCACATCGGCGATCGGATTGTTTTCGCCGGCCTTCGGATACGCCTCGACGTCGAGCTCGCCCAGGACCTGCGTCTGGTTCAGCTGAATGTAGTAGTCCTTGACCGGACTTTCGTCGAAGCGATAGAACGCGACCTTCGTGCTGTCGGGCGACCACCAGATCGCCGTCGTCTGCCCCAGCTCCTCGCCGTAGACCCAGCTCCCGGATCCGTTCTTGATGCGCTTGCGCTCGTCGCCGTCGGTCGTGATCTGCCGTTCACCAGTGCCGTCGGCATTCGCGACCCAGAGGTTGCGATTGCGATAGAACGCTTTCAGCTTGCCGTCCGGCGACACGACGCACTCGCGCTGGCGGCCGCGCGCGACGCCGGTCGGCGGGCAGCCGGCCATCGGCTCCACGGGCATCTCGAGCTGCGCGGCCGTCGTCACCTGACCTCGTCCGCGACCACCCGGTGGCACGCCCTGAACAGGCGGCGCGCCCTGTCCACCGCCTCGTCCTCCGCGCCCCGCGCCCGCGCCGCCGCCCGCCGGAGCGTCGCCCGTCTCGACGCTCTGCAATGTCGCCAGATCGAAGCGGTGGCTCTTGCCGCCCCACGCGTACGTGAAGGCCTTGCCCTCGTCCACCCAGGTCACGTTCACCGCGCCGGAGACGAAGGCAGGATTGCCCTGCAGCGCCGCCTGCATCTTCTGAAACTGCTCGACGCCCGGCAGGCTCCGCAGCCGGTCGAGCTGTGTGGCTTGCGGCGGCCCCTGCGCGTCGATTGACGTCATCGCAAGGACGAAGAGCGCCGCCCCTGCGGCGATGGCCGATCCAGGCCGGAATCGAAGAGTCATGGGGCAGGAGTGTACACCGACAGCCGTGGCCGTGCCTCCGTGTTATCGCAAGGCCTGCGACAGCACCCAATCCACAAGTCGCGGGTCGGGCGCGAGCGCTTTCTCGGACATCGAATACGAAAGCCCCGCAAGGGCTCGCGGATGCCCGCTTCAATGCCGCCGTACGACAACAGCACCGGAACGAGGAGCACGCGGCGTCCCTGAGCGGTCTCGGAGGAGACGAGCGCTCGCAGGTCTGCGGTCGCCGCCGCTTTCACCGGCGCGGGCGCGTCGTCTCGTACCGTCAGCCGGCCGACGTGCGCGAACGGCACCGCGCGTGAGACCGCCCGCGCGATGTCGTCGAGCGAGCGGAGCCAGCGGTCGTTCTCCTGCTCCTCGTTCGGACCGTGCGCGACGAGCACGACGGCTTCACGCTCGGGGTTCACGCTCATCGCGCGCGCACGGTCCGTGACGATCTCACAGACGAGTGGATGGGCGTCGAGGGCGGACGTCATGCGAATCGGCACGCCGATCTCGATCGGCAGCGTCGGCACGGCCGCCGGATGTGCCGCATCCGGCGGGCGTCGCCCTTAGTGAGATTCGTCTCACTAACGGCGACCGTCCTAGGCAGTAAAAGACCGACTAGTTAGGTCTGATTTTACGAATTCCTAACGCTGAGCCGTTTTCCGGCCGATATCGCATTACTGAACAGGGAGGCGGCTCCCGCTGACCGGCTGACTGAACAGACCCACCAGAGCCTTGGGAGCCCACGCGACATGACGAAGGACTCGGCCGGCGCGCGCGCCGGTGAAGGCACCATCACGACGCACGACCAGACCATTCACAAACACCCAGTCCAGGCCCTCGGCCGTGGCATGGGGATTCTGATAGGTGGCGCGATCGCGTACCTGCTGCGGATCGAAGACGACGAGGTCCGCGAACGCTCCCTCTCGCAACTCACCGCGGCCGACAAGGCCAAACACCTGCGCCGGTAAGCTCGTCATCGTCCGAATCGCATGCTCGAGCGTGATCACGTCGCCGCTCGCGCACGTAGACCGCCAGGCGGCGCGCGAACGCGCCGTTGTTGCGCGGGTGCGGCAGGCTCACACCCGGCTGCGTGAGGCCGCCGTCGCTCGATCCCATCGTCCACGGCTGCCGCATGATCGCTTCGATGTCCTTCTCCGACATGTTGAACGACACGATCGACGCGCCGCCGGCGATGACGATGTCGGCCGCTGCCTGCTCGGGCGAGACGCCGCGTGACTTCGCGATCTCCTCGAGATGTCTTGCCGGCGAGGTTCGCTCCGCCGCGGCCCGACGCGATGACGATGGACTGCGGCCCGCCGCGCCGGCGGATGTTCTCCTGCACCATCGCCAGGAACTTCTGTCGCGACTCGGGGCCCTCGAGCGCTTCACGGGCGCTCGTCGCGGCACTCCCCCGGCATCACCGCCGCGCCGAGACTCGTCGACGACGCCTCGTACGGATACTGATCGGCGAACACCTCGACGCCGCGCGCCCGTGCCGCCTCGATGTGCTCGATCATCGTCGCGCTCTTGCCCCAGTTGTCGGGCCCGAGCGCTTTCATGTGCGAGACGACGCCGCGAACGCGCGCTTCTTCGGCGACGCGAATGACCTCGTCCACCGACGCGACGACGCCGACGTCGTAGTCGCCCTCGTCACGGATGTGGCTCGTGTAGACGCCGCCGGCTTCGCGCGCGAGCGCGATGACCTCTTCGGTCTTCGCGTACCGGCCCGGCGCGTAGAAGAGGCCGCTCGACAGACCCGAGCGCGCCGTCGGCGACGGCCTGGCGGACGAGCGCGCGCATGCGGGTCGAGCTCGTCCGGCGTCGGATCGCGGCGGTCGCCGCTCGACGCTGGTGCGGCACCCGCGGGACTGGCCGGCCGGCGCATCACCGCGCCTCGCACGCTGCCGTGGCCGATGAGGAGGCCGGCGTTGACGCCGATGCCGCCGTTCGCTTCGAGCGATGCGGCCTGGCTCTTGAGGTCGGTGTCGCCGCCGCCATCCGGGTTGCCGATGACGCGTCGTGACGCCCTGCGCGACGAGCGCGCGCGCTTCGCGAAGCTCGCCTTGCGTCAGGCTGCCGAGCGCGTGCGAGTGGACGTCGATGAAGCCGGGCGCGACGACGCGATCCTTGGCGTCGATGACGAGGGCCGCCGTGGCGCCGGTGAGCCGTCCCACGGCCACGATCCGGTCGCCGCGAATGCCGATATCCGCCCGCCGCCACGGATTGCCGGAGCCGTCGAGCACGCGGCCGTTGAGGATGAGGACGTCGAACGACGGCTGCGCTGCCGAGAGGAGCGAAATCGAGGCCAGGGCCGCAATTAACAGGAGACGCATGACGAGAGAATACTCCGGCACAACCTTCCGTCCTCGCCCTTCGTCCAATGACTCGATGTCTCTCTCGAGGTATAGATTGGCGCGCCGATGACACGAACGGTCCCGGCCCCGCTGCCGCCACGACGCTCGAGGACTTCGAGAATCGACAGAGGGGACCGAACGCCATGATGGACGAACTGCGGAAGGACCTGCGCTACGCCGTGCGATCGCTCCGCGCGGCAGCCCGGCTTCACGATCGTGACGCTCCTCACGCTCGCGCTCGGCATTGGCGCCAACACCGCGGTGTTCAGCGTCGTCAACGGCGTGCTGCTGCGGCCGCTGCCGTATCCGCAACCGGAGCGACTTGCAGTACATCACCAGCCAGTTCCCAACGCTCGGCTTCAACCAGTTCTGGGTCTCGACGCCCGAGTTCGTCGAGTTCCGCGACCACAACCAGGCGTTCAAGTCGGTTGGCGCGTACTCGGTCGGCGCGGTCAACCTCGACACGTCGCCGCCGAGCCGGCCGGTCTCCGCGGTCGTGACGCCCGAGCTCATGCCGACGCTCGGCGTCCAGCCGCTGCACGGTCGGTGGTTCGTCGAAGAAGACTCGATGCCCAACGCCCCGCCGGTGGCGATCCTCTCGTACGAGATCTGGCAGCGCGCCTATGGCGGCGACGCCGCCATCGTCGGTCAGAACGCATCAGATCAACAACGGCGCCGAGCAGATCGTCGGCATCATGCCGCCCGGGTACGACGTGCACGACTCGAAGATCGAGATCTGGCGCCCGCTCACGATCGATCCCGCGGCGTTCCCGAACTCCCGCGGCAGCCACTTCCTGTATCTCGTCGGGCGTCTCAAGGACGGCGTCTCGCCCGCGCAGGCGCTGGCCGACATCGACCGGCTGCTGAACCAGTGGCGGACGATCGCGCCGCAGGGCCATGTGCCGACCGCGCAGAATCATCGGCTCCGGATGGATCCGCTGCGCGACGACATCATCGGCAGCGTCCGCCAGGCGCTCATCGTCCTGCAGGTGGCGGTCGCCTTCGTGCTGCTCATCGCGTGCGCGAATCTCGCGAACCTGCTCGTGGCGCGCGCCGACGCGCGCATGCGCGAGTACGCCGTGCGATCGGCGCTCGGCGCGTCGCGCGGCCGGCTGTTCCGTCAGCTCCTCACGGAGGGCCTGCTGCTGACCACGTTGGCCGCGGCCGCCGGCGTCGGCCTGGCCTACGCCGGCCTCGCAGGCCCTGGTCGCGATCAACCCGAATGCCATTCCGCGCACGGCCGAGATCACGCTGGACCTGCGCGTGCTCGGCTTCACGCTGGGCGTGGCCGTGCTCACCGGCCTGGTCTTCGCGCTCGTGCCGCTCGTTCCACGTCGGATCGGCGCGAGCGAGCCAGGCCATGCGCGAGTCGAGCACGCGCACAACGGCCGGCGCGACGCGCGTGTGGATGCGATCGCTGCTCGTGGTCGGCGAAGTCGCGCTGGCCGTCACGCTGGTCGTCGGCGCCGGCCTGCTGATTCGCAGCTTCATGAACCTGACGCGTGTCGACATGGGCTTCAATCGGGCCGAGCTGTCGACGTTCGGCCTCGTGCTGCCGGGCGCGCGCTACAACCCGCAGCAGCGCGTCGATTTCTACGACCGTCTTTCGGCAAAGTTGAGCGCCGTGCCGGGCGTCCAGCGCGTGGCGGCGATGTCGGGCCTGCCGCCGCTCCGGAACGTCAACGCCAACGACACGGACTTCGAGCACATCCCGAACAACCGCCGCCGCAGGGCGGACCGCCGCCCATCTCGCAGAACGTGGACTTCTGGCAGTTCATCTCGGTCGGCTACACCGAGACGATGGGAATTCCGGTCGTCCAGGGACGCACGTTCGAGCCGGCCGACATCGGCGGCGCGCCGGCGGTGCTCGTGAACGAAGCGCTGGTGCGGAAATTCTTCTCCGATCGCAACCCCATCGGCGCCAAGGTGAAGCCGGGATTCGGCGACAGCATCCCGTGGTTCACGATCGTCGGTGTCCTGAAAGACGTGAAGCAGGGCGGCGTCGCCGAGGCCGCCGGCACCGAGCTGTACATGCTCACGCCGCAGATGCCGCGGATCAGCGAACCTGGCGCCGTCGCAGATGAACTTCGTCATGCGATCGTCGCTGCCGCTGTCGATCGCTCGCGAGCACCTTCCGGCAGGCCGTGCACGAGCTCGACCCGACGCTGCCGCTCGTCCGCATGCGATCGATGGACGACGTCGTGGGCGACGCGATCGCGCGGCCGCGCTTCCTCACCGTGCTGCTGGGGATCTTTGCCGGCCTGGCGCATGCTGCTGGCGGCCGTCGGCACCTACGGCATCCTGTCGTATCTCGTCGCCGAGCGAAAACAGGAAATCGGCATCCGCATGGCGCTCGGCGCCGATCGATCCGGCATCCTGAAGCTGGTGCTCGGCCGCGGCCTGATTCTGTCAGGCATCGGCCTGCTCCTCGGCCTCGGCGCGTCGCTCGCGCTGACGCGCGTCATCTCAACGCTGCTCTTCAACGTCAAGCCGACCGATCCGTTGACCCTCGCCGTCGTCGCCGGCGTGATGATCGTCGTCGCGGCGGTGGCGTGCCTCGTGCCGGCCTGGCGCGCGACGCAGAGTCGATCCGCTGACGGTGTTGCGGGAGTCTTGATCACGTTCGGTCCATGACACGGAGGGCCGGAGGTACCGGAGATCACGGAAAGCCGGCGTCCCGCCCGGGCCCAAGAGCCCGGGCGCGGCCGAAGGCCGCGCGGCTGAGTGAGCACCGCACGCGACTGACGAACAGCTTGTTTCGGTCGTGCTGTTCGTCAGTCGGGTGGCGTGCTTACTCAGCCCGAGCGGGACGCCGGCTCGCCAACGACTGACGTCTCTCGCCCGTCTCCGTGTTGTCCACTTTTCTTCCGTGTCTTCCGTGTTCTGGATCGAAAGCTCGTCCTACTCGCCTCGAAGCGCCACGACCGGATTGACGCGCGTCGCGCGGCGCGCTGGCAGGTAGCTCGCGAGAAACGCGACGAACAGGAGCATGAGCGCGACCGACACGAAGCTCAGCGGATCGAACGGGCTCACGTTGTAGAAGAGCGCGCGACCGAACCAGGTGCCGGCCGGCGCGAGCGACGAGGCCGATCACGACGCCGAGCCCGCACAGCAGCAGGCCCTGGCCGACGACGAGCCGGAGCACGTCGCGGCGGGCGGCGCCGAGCGCGACGCGCACGCCGATCTCCTGCGTGCGTTGCGTCACCGAGTACGACAGCACGCCGTAGACGCCGACCGACGCGAGCAGCAGTCCGACGACGCCAATCGTGCCGAAGATCCAGCCGTAGAGTCCGTACTGCCAGAAGCGCAGCTGGCGGATCTCTTCACCGGTCTGCGCCTGAAAGACGGGCAGGTTCGGATCGGACGCGCGGATTTCGCGCCGGGCGCTGCCCGTGATGCTGGCCGGCTCCCCCGCCACCCGAATCGTGAACCCGGTGTTGAGCGTCTGCTGGTACGCGTACGGCACGAACGCCGCCGTCGGCGGCTGAGGGGTTCTCCGGGTCGATTCCGTACAGGTTGACGTCGGTCACGATGCCGATCACGGTGAACCAGTTGTCCTTCTCGTCGGGATAGCCCAGCCGGAACCGGCGCCCATCGAATCGCCCTTCGGCCAGAATCGCCTGGCCATGGTCTGGTTGATGACGCGCGTACGGCGTGCGCGACCAGCCTTCCGCCTCCGTGAAGTCGCGGCCCTGAATCAGCGTCAAGCCCATCGTCCTGAACGAATCGCGGCGTCACGCCGATGAGCACGATGATGGACGAGCTCGTCCTCCCGCGCGGGCTGGCCGTCGACGACGAGCGGACCGCCGCCGCCGCCGCCGCTGAGCGGCACGAAGTTCGACGCGAAGACGGCCTGCACGCCCGGCAGCGCCTCGATGCGGTGGACGATGTCCTCGACGCGCCGCAGTTTCGCGTCCGGCCGCTCGTACGCCTCGCCCGGCAGAGAGACGCGCATCGTCATCAGCGGCCGCGTGTCGAAGCCGACGTTGGCCGTGTCGAGATTGCGGAACGTCCGGACGAACAGCAGCGCGCCGACGAGCGAGACGAGCGCGAGCGCGACCTGCACGACGACGAGCGCGCTGCGCAGCCGCGAGCGCGAGCGCGCTGTTGCCGCGCGTGCCTTCCTTGAGCGACGTCGTGCAGATTGCCCCGCGAGGCCTGCAGCGCCGGGAAACAGCCCGAAGAGCAGCGCCGTCGTCGAGGCGACCACGACGCTGTAGGCCAGCGACCGCCAGTCGATCTCCCACGTGATGTAGTACGGCACCTGCTCCGGCGGCATGCCGCGCCGAAATCAGCCGCGTGCCCGACCTCGGCGAGCGCGAGGCCGAGCGGCAGGCTCAGCACGCTGAGCATGACGCTCTCGGTCAGCAGCTGCCGGACGATGCGGCCGCGCCCGGCGCCGAGCGCGGCGCGCACCGAAATCTCGCGGCGCCGTCCGGTCGCGCGCGCGACGCAGCAGGTTCGCGACGTTCGAGCACGCGATGAAGAGCACGAGCGTGACGCTGCCCATCATGATCGCGATGACGAGCGGCACTTCGGGCGGCAGGAACTCCTCGCGCAGCGTCTCGCAGCCGCGAGGTCCAGCCTTCGTTCGTCGCCGGCGTACTGCTGCGCGAGCTGCGCCGAAGAGCGCGTCGAGCTTCTGCGTCGCCTGCTCCACCGTGACGCCGGGCTTCAGCCGTCCGAAGGTGAACAGGTTGCGAAAGCTCGCGCGTGGTCGTTCGCCACGAGCGGCGTCAGCGGCACCCACAGCCGCTGCTGGTTCGGAAACGCGAAGCCCGGCGGCATCACGCCGATGACCGTGTGCGGCCGTGCGTTGACGAGAATCGTCCGGCCGATCACGTTGCGGTCGGACTGGTAGCGCACGCGTCCACAGATCGTGGCTGAGCAGCACGACGCCGCCGCCACCGACGCGATCCTGCTCGGCCGTGAAGCCCTGGCCCGAGAATCGGCGGCGTGCCGAGCAGCGGGAACAGATCCCACGAGATGCCCGCCGCCCGGATACCGCTCGGGCTCCCCGCTGCCGTCGGACGATCGTGAGGCTGCGGCCGGACGCTCGCGGCGATCGTCGCGAACGGCGACGTCGGCCGCCTGGTCGAGTCGCGCAGGTCGAGATACGACAGGCCGGACGTCGTCGCCCGTCTTCTGGTTCTGCGTCGCCGACGACGAGGATGCGATCGGGATCGGGGTAGGGATACGGCTTCAGCAGGACGCCGTCGACGATGCTGAAGATCGTGGTGTTGAGCGCCGATGCCGAACGCCAGACAGAGGATGGCGACGGTCGCGAAGCCCTTGCTGCGCCAGAGGCTGCGAAGCGTGTAGCGCACATCGGCAAGGAGCATGACCGCTTAGACGAGGGGGGCCATCTGTCGAGTTCCTGCCGGTGTAACGAGGCAATGCGGCAGTGGGGCAATGCCGCCAGGCAGCATTGCCCCATTGCTTCATTGCCCCATTGCCTCATTAACAGCGACCGCCCTTGGAGGTCCAGACGCGCCGAGGACCGACATCCACTTCCGGACCGCCGCGCCGAGGATGACGATGACGAGCACCATCATCGTGACGGTCAGCGATCGATGTTGATCATGCCCTGGAAGTGCAGCGCCGGACGTCGGGCCCGATCGGCCATCGGCCAGAAGTTGTTCTTCACGCTCAGGAAGCCGGCGGTGAGCGTCGTGACGCGTCAGGAACGTCAGCGGCACGAGCGTCACCCACGCGTAGCGCGCGCGGCCGATGTTGATGAGGATCGTCGTCGCCGACCGCGAGCGCGACGGCGGCGAGCAGCTGGTTCGCGATGCCGAACATCGGCCAGATCGTGCTGATGTTGCCGGTCCAGATGAAGTACGCCCAGGCGACGACGACGATGCGTCGTCGTGAGCATCGCGCCGGGCAGCCAGTTCGGGCGCGCGAGCGGCGCGTAGGCGCGGCCGAGGAACTCGCCGACGAGGAATCGCCCGACCCGCGTGCCGGCGTCGATCACGGTGAGGATGAAGAGCGCCTCGAACATGATCGCGAAGTGGTACCAGTAGTCCATCAGGCCGCGCCATGCCGGGCAGCCTGCTGAAGATCTGCGCCATGCCGACGGCGAGCGAGACGGCGCCGCCGGTGCGGCCGGCGACCTGTCTCGCCGACCGTCGGCTTCGAGCGCCGGCGAGCGTCGACCGTCTGCTGGCCGAGCGTGCGCGAACACCGCCGGCGGCGTGTTGATGGCGAAGTAGTCGCCCGGATGCAGCGAGCAGGCGGCGATGAGCGCCATGACGCCGACGAGCCCTTCCATCAGCATCGCGCCGTAGCCGATCGGCCGGATGTCGCGTCTCCTTGTCGATCATCTTCGGCGTCGTGCCCGAGGCGATCGAGCGAGTGGAAGCCGGAGATCGCGCCGCACGCGATCGTGATGAACGCGAACGGGAAGAGCGGCCCCGGGCACGATCGGCCCGCCGCCGTCGACGTACTGCGTGAACGCCGGCATCTGCAGCGTCGGGTTCACGATGATGACGCCGATGACGAGGAACGCGACGGTGCCGATCTTCATGAACGCGCTGAGGTAGTCGCGCGGCGCGAGCAGCAGCCACACCGGCAGCACGGACGCGGCGAAGCCGTAGATGCCGAGCGCGATGACGAGCTCCTGGCGCGAGAGCGTCAGGTACGGCGCCCAGCGACGACGTCGCGACCTAGCGGCCGAGCGATGACGGCGACAGCAGCAGGCCGATGAGGCCGAGGATCGTCGCCTCGCCGATCGTGCCGGGCCGGAGCTTGTACATGTACAGGCTCATGAGCAGCGCGAGCGGGATCGTGATCGCGATCGTGAACACGCCCCACGGGCTCTCGGCGAGCGCGTTGACGAACGACGACGCCGACGCCGGCGAGCGCGATGACGATGATGAAGAGGATCGCGATGGCGGCGGTGAAGCCGGCGACCGGACCGATCTCCATCCGCGCGATCTCGGCGAGCGACGCGCCGTTGCGGCGCGTCGAGGCCCAGAGGATCGATCATGTCGTGGACGGCGCCGGCGAGGCAGACGCCGGCGACGAGCCAGAGCAGGCCGGGCGAGAAATCCGAACTGCGCCGCGAGCACCGGGCCGATGAGCGGGCCCGGGCCCGGCGATCGCCGCGAAGTGATGGCCGAAGAGCACCCACTTGTGGGTCGGGTGGAAGTTGTGGCCGTCGCTGCAGCGTGTGCGCCGGCGTCACGCGCGCGTCGTCGAGCACCATGACCTTCGCGGCGAGGAACGCGCTGTAGAAGCGGTAGGCGAGCGCAATGAGCGCGCCAGGGCCGGGATCAGGATGTAGGCGGCGCGCATGGCGCGGATTCTATCGGAGGTTGGGATCCCCAATCCCAGAATCCCGCAGATCCCGCGAGTCCCCATATAGATGTCCCCGCGAATGCGCCTCGAACTGCTTGCGACACTCCTCTTCTTCTTCATGCTGGCGACGTTCCTCGGGCCTGGACATCATCCGGCGCGTCTCGCGTCTGCTGCACACGCCGCTGATGTCGCTCACGAATGCGATCTCGTCGATCGCCGTCGTCGGCGCGATCATCATCGCGGGAGAAGCGCAGGACACGCTGACGCACGATGCTCGGCGCGATCGCCGTGTTCGCGTCGACGACCAACCTCGTCAGCGGCTACCTGATCACCGCACCGGATGCTCGCGCATGTTCAAGAAGCGGGAGGCACGAAGCGTGAGCATGGCGGCGGTCACCGAATTCCTCTACCTTCGTCTCGGCGGCCCTGTTCATCCTGGCGCTGCGCTGGATGAGCCGCCGGAGACGGCCCGGCGCGCCGTGATCGCGGCCGTGACGGCGATGGCTGCTCGCCGTCGGCGGCACGCTGCTCCACCCGAGATCGTCACCTACAAGTGGATCGGCATCGCGGCCGTCGCCGGCATCCTCGCTCGGCATCCCGCTGCGCGCGTGCCGCTCACGGCCGTGCCGGAACGGACCGGCCTGTCGCAGGCGTTCGGCGGCCTGGCGGCCGCCCTGGTCGGCACGGCGAAGTACTACCTCTGGCTGCGACGAAGGCGAGCTCAACTCGTTCCGCATGGCGGTCGTCGCCGGCGAGGTCATCCTCGGCTGCCTCACCTGCACGGGCGGCCTGATGGCCGCCGGCAAGCTCGCCGAATACATCACGACCCGGTCCGGTCACCTACAAGGGCCAGAACATCGTCAGCATCATGCTGCTCGGCCGCGGCCGTCGCGCTCGGCGGTCTGCTGGTCTGGATCCGACGCAGTCCTGGGCGTTTCCGATCATCATCGCGCTCGCGCTCATCGTTCGGCGTGCTGCTGATCCTGCCGATCGGCGGCGCCGACATGCCGACGGTCATCTCGTTCCTGAACTCCTACGCGGGCCTGTCGGCGGTCGCGATGGGCTTCGTGCTCGAGAACAAGCTGCTGATCGTCGCGGGCGCGCTCGACGGCGCCTCGGGCTTCGTGCTGTCGATCATCATGTGCAAGGCGATGAACCGGTCGGTCGACGAACGTGCTGTTCGGCGCGTTCGGATCGGTGCAGGCCGCGGCCGCGGCGACCGAGCAGCGCACGGTGAAGAGCGCGACGCCGACCGACGCCGCCGAGCTGCTGGCCAACGCCGACAGCGTCGTCATCATTCCGGGCTACGGCATGGCGGTCGCGCAGGCGCAGCATCGCGTGCGCGATCTCTTACGATCAGCTCGCCAAGCGCGGCGTGGACGTGAAGTTTGCCGTGCATCCGGTCGCGGGCCGCATGCCGGGCCACATGAACGTGCTGCTCGCCGAGGCCGACATTCCCTACGATCGGCTGGTCGAGATGGACGACATCAATCCCGAGATGCCGCAGGTCAGCGTGGCGCTGGTCATCGGCGCGAACGACGTCGTCAATCCGGCGGCGCGCACCGACGAGAAGAGCCCGATCTACGGCATGCCGATCATCGACGCCGACAAGGCGCAGACGGTGCTCGCGATCAAGCGCAGCATGAATCCCGGATTCGCCGGCATCGAGAACGAGCTCTACTACGCGAACAACACGCTGATGCTCTTCGGCGACGCGAAGGCGGTCATCGGCGACGTCGTCAAGGAACTCGCAGGAGAGCACTGATGGCAGACGCGGCTCCCGGTCGCCGCCGGATCACGCTGACGCAGCAGATCTTCATCGGCCTCGCCGCCGGTGTCCTGTTCGGATGGTTCGTGAACGTCTACCATCCCGACTGGGTCAACAACATCCGGCCGTTCAGCCAGATTTTCCTGCGGATGATCAAGATGATCATCGCGCCGCTGATCTTCGCCACGCTCGTGGCGGGGATCGCCGGCGCCGGCCACTTCTCGCAGGTCGGCCGGATGGGCCTCAAGGCCATCATCTACTTCGAGATCGTCACGACGATCGCGCTCGTCATCGGACTCGTCGCCGTCAACCTCACGCGGCCGGGCGACGGCCTGACGCTGCCGTCCGAACCGAGCGGCATCACGGGCACGGCGCAGGGATGGCGCGAAATCCTCCTGCATCTCGTGCCCGAGTCGGTCATCAAGGCGATGGCTGACGGCGACGTCCTGCAAATCGTCGTCTTCAGCATCCTCTTCGGCATCGGGCTCGGCATGCTCGGCGAAAAGGGCCGGCCCATGGTGCACTGGTGCGAGACTGCTCGCCGAGACGATGTTCAAGTTCACGAACATCGTCATGCACTACGCGCCGATCGGCGTCGGCGCGGCGATGGCGTACACGGTCGGCCACAGCGGCCTCGGCGTGCTCCGCAATCTCGGGCTGCTCGTCCTCACCTTCTACGGCGCGCTGATCGTGCTGATCCTGTTCGTCTTCGTGCCCATCGCGCTGATGTTCAAGGTGCCGATCAGAAAGTTCATCCGCGCGGTTCGCGAGCCGGCGGTCATCGCGTTCTCGACGACGTCGAGCGAAGCGGCGCTGCCGCGGGCGATGGAAGTGCTCGAGAAGCTCGGCGTTCCGCGCCGCATCGTCTCGTTCATCCTGCCCCTCGGCTACTCGTTCAACCTCGACGGCACGACGCTCTATCTCTCGCTGGCCGCCGTCTTCGTCGCGCAGGCGGCCGGCGTCGAGCTGACGGTCGGCCAGCAGGTCACGATGCTCCTGACGCTGATGCTCACGAGCAAGGGCGTGGCCGGTGTGCCGCGCGCGTCGCTCGTCATCCTCGCCGGCACCCTCGCGAGCTACGACCTGCCGCTCGTCGGCATCACCCTCATCCTCGGCGTGGACGAGCTCATGGACATGGCCCGCACGATGACGAACGTCATCGGCAACTGCCTCGCGACGGTCGTCATCGCCAAATGGGAGGGTGAATTCAAGGAAGCGAGTGACGAAGAACTCGCCGTCGCGGCAGCCAGGGGCGAAATCTGACAACTGGTGTCTAAGCACTGAGGACTGGGCTGAACTGGAGGAGCCCATGCCTCGTGATCTGTTCGTGCAGACCGTCACGCCGGCCATCGCGCCGGCGCGTTCGAAATGGACGATCGCCGGATCGTTCATCGTCCACCTCGCCGTCGTCCTCGTCATGGTCGTCGTCCCGATCGTCTCGACGACGGCGGGGCCGGCGATCGTGAAGGGGCTCGACCTCGTCGTGGTCCCGCCGCCCCCGACGATCCCGCCACAACCTCCGCCGCCCACTCAGCGAATTGAGACGGACGGCCCCAGTGGACGTGAATCTCAACGCCGCGCCTGTCGAATCGGGAACGCGTTTCACCGAGGAGCCGCTGCCTGCCGTATCGGGCACCGGGCCTGACCTGCCGAGCCTGACAGTCACCGGTCCTGGCGTCCCCGGCTCGGTCGGCCAGGCCGGGCAAGGCATTACCCTCACCGCGCCGCCGCGCGTCGTCGCGCCGATCCGCCCCGGAGGCGACATCAAACCTCCGCAGCGGACGAGCTACGCCGCGCCCGTGTATCCGCAGATCGCGCAGGCGGCGAAGGTCGAAGGCATGGTGATTCTCGAAGCGATCATCGACGAGTCCGGCGTCGTCCGCGACGTGAAGGTCCTGCGCTCGATTCCACTGCTCGACAAGGCTGCCATCGACGCCGTCTCGAAGTGGCGGTATACGCCGACGCGGCTGAACGGCACGGCGGTGTCGATCATCATGACAGTGACGGTGACGTTCAGTCTGAGAGAAGGGTCCTAAAAGGCAAAAGGCAGAAGGCACAAGGCAGAAGTGTTGAGCCGGCTTCGCTGGCCAACTCTTCTTAGTGGCAGAACAAAGGACACGCGCCAGCTCGTTCCTCACTTCTGCCTTCTGCCTTGTGCCTTCTGCCTTGTCTACCGTCCAAACCTCGGATTCACGATGTTGTTGAAGATCGACCCGAACGTGTAGGACAGGCCGATCGAGAAGTTCAACTCGTAGCCGCTCGCGAGCTCGCGGAGGCGCAGCAGCACTTCTTCGGGCGTCGCGTCGCGGCGCGGGAGCGAGATCTGATCGCGGACGCGCGAGGCGGAGCCGTCGACTTCGAGCTCGAGGCCGCGCGCGATGCGGAACGACAGCTCGCCGTCGACCTCGAGGCGGTACTTGCTGAAGTCGTGCAGGTACTGTCCGAATTCGACGGATGCCTGGAGCGAACCCCACGTCTGGCGCTGGTCGAGCGTCGCGGTCAGCTCGTGACGGCCGAGCGTCTCCTCCAGCTTGCCGTACAGCGTGATCTCGTTGTACTTCGACGACTCGACGCCGATCAGGTACTCGATGCGCAGCTGACGCGAGACGTACTGCGAGTACGGAAAGACGCTGAACTCGATCGCCGGGGCGACCGAGGTCTGGAATTTGATGTTGCCGAACGTCGACGACTGCACGTCCCCCGCGAAGCCGACCGACCAGTGCTGGGTCAGGCTGCGGGCCACGAACCAGTCGACGGACCGCTCCTTGCGATTGACCTTCAGCGGCTCGTCCTCGTCGAGATCGAACTCTTCGATCTCTTCCTCGAAATTCACGCCGAAGCTGATCTTCCAGAGCTCCGTCACCCGATCGGCGCTGACGTTCGTGCTCCAATCCCACTGCCGCGCGGTCTCTTCCGCGTCGATCGATCCGCCGCCCTCCAGGTTGAAGACCCAGAAGTTCCATGCGTCGCGCGTCGCGGCCGCGGGCGTGTCGGGCCGCGCGGTCTTCACCGACAGCGCCACATCGGCCGGCAGGCCCTCGCGCGCGATGTAACCGAGGAGACCGACGCTCACGGTGCGCAGGATGTCGCGGCGTCGCGCGTCCTCGGTGGCGGCAGGCTGGGACGTCGTGCGCAGGGACTGGTTGACGTCGCGAAAGCGATTGGCGCCGACGAATCGCAGGACGACTTCCTGGCCGCCGCCGCCCGTGTCGCTCGACGTGGTGAGCAGGTGCACGTCGGCGTCCTGCGGCTGCCGGACGAAGTCCACCCAGCGGATTTCTTCGCGCAGGAAGTCGGGAAAACAATCGCCGCAGTCGAGGTACACGCGCAGCCGGGGCGTCTGCCCGGGAACGGGTGCCTGCGCCGGCGCCGGGGCCGGCACCTGTGCGGCCTGGTCGGCGTGCGTCTGGATGAGCGCGAGGGTCACGAGCAACGGGAGCATGCCGTGGGTTGTACCGAACCTTCGATGAAGCCGGGATGAAGAGATGACGCCTCCCCCTTCACGAATCCTTCACGGGCCCGGGATCTAGAATGACCTCCGAGGTCCTATGCAGCGTGCCTGCGTGCTCTTCTGCGTCCTGATGGTGCTCGCGCTGACCGCGAGCGCGCAGCGCGGACCGGCGCGCACCTTTGACGCGGAAGCGGCCGGCGCGCCGCCGTCGGGCTTCACGTTCGCGGCCATGCGGCAGCCGGGGCCGGGCACCTGGATGGTGCGCCGCCAGGGCACGAACGGCTACCTCGCCCATGACGCCGACGCGGCGGCCGCCGGCTTCAGCCTGGCGATTCTCACGGAGATGCCCGAGCGCGAGTTCGTCGCCTCCGCCCGCCTGCGTCTCGCCGGTGGCGCGCGTGCCGGCGGGCTCGTCTGGCACTATCAGGACGAGCAGACGTTCTATGCGGCCGTCCTCGATCTCACGAAGCAGGAGCTGGCGCTGTACCGGGTCGCCGGCGGCAACCGCGTCCGTCTCGACCTCGAAGACGATCTCGAGCTCGATCGCGACGCCTGGCACACGTTGAAGGTCTCGCACGACGATCGCACGATGTACGTCGCGCTCGGCGGCATCCGCGTGCTCGAGAAGCGTGAGAGCCGCGACGCCGCGCCGCCGAAGGGCGGACGGCTCGGCGTCATCGCCGCCGGCACCGCCGAGGTCTGGTTCGACGACCTGCGAATCGGCCTGGATCGGGATCGAGACAAATGAAGCTGCTCCTGGTCGAAGACGAAGCCGATCTCCGGCGCTCGCTCGCGCGCGCGCTGGCCGACGAAGCGTTCGCCGTTGATTCCTCGGCCGATGGCGAGGACGCCCTGCATCGCGCGCTCGAGATCGACTACGACGTCGTCGTCCTCGACCTGATGCTGCCGCGGCGTGACGGCCGCGACGTCCTGCGCGCGATGCGGCAGGCGGGACGCCGCGCGCCCGTCCTGGTGCTGACGGCGCGCGACACGCTCGACGACTGCGTCGGCTGCCTGAATCTGGGCGCTGACGACTACCTGACCAAGCCGTTCGCCATCCCCGAGCTCGTCGCCCGGCTGCGCGCGCTCGTGCGCCGGGCCGCGCGTCATCCGTCGCCCGACATGGATCTCGGGCCGATTCGGCTCGATCTGGCGGCGCGGCGCGTGTACCGCGACGGCGAAGAGGTCGAGCTGACGGCGCGCGAGTACGGCATCCTCGAGCTGCTCGCGAGGCGGCAGGGCGAGGTCGTGCCGCGCGCGACCATCCTGGATTCGCTCTACGACGACGACAGCGAGCTCATGTCGAACGCGATCGACGTGCACGTCGCGTCGCTCCGCCGCAAGCTGGGCGCCGACCTCATTCAGACGCGGCGCGGGCTCGGGTATCTGATCGATGCTTGAGATCCCTCAGGGCCCGCCTGCTCGTCTGGTACACGGCCATCCTGGCCGTCGTCATCGCGCTCTTCGGCGGCACGGTCTGCTATCTCGCGTGGCGATCGCGCCTCGCGATGGTGGACGCGCGGCTCACGTCGCACGCGCGCCTGCTCGCCCAGGCGTTGCAGCCGGCGCCGGAAGGCACGTTCGACCTCGTCCTGCCGGCCGGCGACCGCACCGGCGCGGCCGCCGACGATCAGGCGATGTATCACACGCTCTGGACCGCCGCGGGCGATCTCATCGATCGATCGGAGGGCGCGACGGCCATTCCGCGCCCCGTCGCCCCCGGCGCCCGCAGCCGCGACGGCCGGCGCGAAGTGACGATGACCGCCGCGTCTGGCGCATTCGTGCTCGTCGGCCAGGATCTCGCGGCGATCCGCCGCGACGTCTGGTCGCTGGCCGGGCTGATCGCGACCGTCGGCCTGGGCGCGCTGGCCGTGTCGCTCGCAGGCGGATGGCTGCTCGTCGGCCGCGCGCTCGCGCCGCTCCACGCGTCGCTCGAGCGGCAACGCCGCTTCACGGCCGACGCGTCGCACGAGCTGCGGACGCCGCTCACCGCCGCTCTCGACCGAGACGCAATGGGCGCTCGCGCGCGACCGCACCACCGCCGAGTACCGCGAGTCGCTCGAGACGTGCCAGCGCGCGGCGGGCCGGATGGAATCCGTGGTGACGCGCCTGCTCGCGCTCGCGCGCGCGGACGCACACGCCGAACGCGATCGCGCCGTCCCCGTCCGGCTCGACGAGATCGTGCGCCGCGCCGTGGACAACGTCGCGCCGCTCGTGCGCGGCCGCGGGCTCACGGTCACGCTCGAGACGCCGCCCACGACGGTGATCGGCGATCCCGACCGGCTGCTCGAGGCCGTCAGCCACGTCGTGGCCAACGCCGTGCACTACAACGTCGATCGCGGCGCGATTCGCATCTCGCTCGAGCAACAGGGGGACCGGGCCGTGCTCGAAGTCGCCGATACCGGCGTGGGCATCGCGGCCGAGGATCTCGGCCGGGTCTTCGAGCCGTTCTTCCGCGCCGATCCCGCGCGGAGCCGCGAAGCCGGAGGCGCCGGCCTCGGCCTCGCCGTTGCCCAAGCGATCGTCCGGCGGCACGGCGGTGACATCAGCTGTGACAGCCAGCCGAACGCCGGCACCGCCGTGGTGCTCCGGTTCCCGGCCGCCGTCACTTCATGATGCCGGCGAGGAAGAGACCGAGCTCGATCACGAGAATCAGCACGATCACCAGCTCGAGGAGATTCGCGCGCGACATGCCGGTTTCCTCAACGGCAAACCGGTAGATGTCGTCGAGCGTCTTCAGCTTCTCTTCGACGTTGCGCTTCCACGCGTCTACACCAAGCCTCGCGGTCGCCAGCGTGAACAGGCGCGCGGAGTAGACGTCGCCGACGAACTTCACCGCGTTCTCGATGCGATCGGTCAGCTCGTTCACGTCGATGAACACCGACTGCAGCCGGCGCGCCGCGCGCGTGTAGCGCCGGCCGACCATGCGGTCGCTCCGTTGCGGCTTCTCGAGGACGGCGTACGCCTGCGCGAGCTCGGTCTCGAGCAGCTCGTCGTGATAGCGGAACTCGAGCAGCTGAGAGTTCGCGAACTCCAGCAGCTCGAGCGTCGCCTGCGCACCCGCTTCGGTGTCGAGGACGAACGCCGCGTTCCACGCGGGCACCACCAGGTCGTCGGTGAGGTACGACAGCCGGTGGCGGAGAACTTCGTCTCGCTCCTGGCGGCTGAGCGCCTGGCGCTCGCCCCGCAGCAGCTGCGGAATCTCGTCGCCGTGCCGCGCGAGGACCGACTCGGCATCGGACGGCTCGTCCTGACCCGAGACGACGAAGGCCAGGTAGTCCTCATCCAGGATGGTGGACCGCAGGCCGATGAGCGCGGTCTGCACCCGCTCCACGACGCGCCGGCAGGCGCTCGGCCGCGTGCGACTCGAGCGGCTCGCTCTCGATGAAATCCTGGCCGAGCTGCACGAACTCGCTCCAGGACCCGCTGAACGGGCGCGAGAGCATGATCGAGATGACGCCGTAGTCGTAGAACTTGACGCGCGCCTTGAATCCGTCGAACTGGCCGAGCTCGAGCAGATCGCCACCGACGACGACCGGCGGCTGGATGTAGCGCAGTCGCGGCGGACCCGGCGTCTTGTCCTGCAGGATCGCCGTCGTCGCGGTGGGACCAAAGATCGTCCTCAACCTGCCGAGATCGATCCCCTGTGCGACATCGAACAGATAGAAGGCATGAACGGACCCGGCGGTGATCATCGCGTCAGGTTCTCCAATGCAGGTTCGGGGCCAGTCGGCTATTCTCTAGCGCATGATGAGAGGGGTTCGGGCGGTCGCCGCGATCTCTGCCTGTGCGGCGCTCGCCGCGGCGATCGTGCAGGCGGCCGGCCAGACCACGGCGCCTCCCCGCGACATCGTGGCGGTGGAATTCTACGTCCTCGGGCCGGATCGCCGGCCGATTGCCGACCTCAAGGCCGATGAACTGACGATTCGCGTGGACGGCCGGAACCGCAAGATCACGTCACTGCGGCTCGTGGATGTCGCGCCTCCGCCGCCGGCCGATGCCGGAACGCCCACCCTGACCCTGGCGCCGCCGCCGCCGTTCGCGACGAACACTGCAGCCGAAGCCGGCCGCTCGTTCATCATCGTCCTCGACGACGAGTCGTTCCGGCCGGGGCGGGAGCGCCCGTTGCGCGCGGCCGTGGGGCGGTTTCTCGGCAGCCTGACGTCGCGCGATCGCGTGTCGCTCATCACCGTGCCGCACGGCGGAATGAAAGTCGATCTGACGACGAACCACGATCGCGTGGCCGAATCGCTGGCGAAGCTCGTCGGCCAGGCGCCGGAGCGGGAGACGGGATCTGACGGCGCCTGCCGGACGCGCGGCGTACTGGAAAGCCTCGAAGGGATGCTGAACAGCCTCGCCGGCGGCGAGGGACCGACGACGATCCTGTTCATCTCGGCGTCGGAACTTGGACCGCGCCGCGATGCGCCGGTCACGCTCGCACCCGGCATGTGCGAGCTCACGGCGCAGCTCTTCGAGCGGATGGGCCGCGCCGCGGCGCCGGCACGCGCGCACTTCTGGGTGATCCAGCCCGAGCAGCTCATGGCGCGCGGCTCGCTCGCCTCGGAGACCATCGCGGGGGCCGGATTCACCGGATCGGACAATCCGCTCGAAGGTCTCGAGCACATTGCCGGCGTGACCGCCGCGGAACGTCTGTCGCTCACGACGGCCGGTGACACGACGCTGATCCAGATTGCGCAGGAGACGACGGCGTACTACACGGCGGTGATCGAGACGAGCGCCAACGACTTCGACGACATCAGCCGCGGCCTCGACGTGAAGGTCTCGCGAAACGGCCTGAGAGTCCGCGCGCGGCCGCAGTTGTACTTTCCGAAGGCATCGACGGCACGTCCCGCCGCGAGGACGCCGCCCGAAATGCTCAAGGAGGCGAAAACGACGTTCGATCTCGGGCTCCGCGCAGCGGCGTACGCGTCACTCAACAGCCTGGACGGCACCATGAAGGTCATCGCCGTCACGGAGCCGGTCGATCCCACGACGAAGATCTCGTCGCTCTCGGTGGCGATGTTCGACGGCCAGGGACGGCTGACGCGGCAGGCGACCGCGACGCCCGATCAGTTGAACAGCTACCCGATCCTGGCCGCGCTGCTCGTGCCGCCCGGCCCGTACCGGCTTCGCGTCGCCGCCGTGGACGCCTCTGGACGAGCAGGCACGGCGGACACCGAGATCACGGCGGAAACGACGCCCGCCGGTCCGCTCAAGCTGAGCTCGCTCGTCGTCGGGCTCTCGAGAAACGGCACGTTCACGCCGAGGATGCAGTTCACCAGCGAGCCGGTGGCGATCGCGTTTCTCGAGATCTACGGAGGGACGGCGGGGGCGGCGGTCGGCGCTGCCGTCGAGATCGCCAGGACCGTGGCCGGCCCTCCGCTCGTCGTCACCCGGCTGGCGATCGAATCGTCGGGCGATCCGAATGTGTACCGCGCGAGCGGCGCGATCCCGATCGGCGCGCTTCCGCCCGGCGACTACGTCGTCCGGGCGCTCGTCGGCGTGCAGGATCAGCCGCTCGGACGGGTGATACGGACGATCAGGAAGATCGCGCAGTAACGAACGGTACCCGTCGTACCTGTCGTCACTTCCCCATCACGTGCTCTTTCGGGGGCTCGGCGCCGATGAGGTGCTTGACGAAGTAGTCCCAGCGCCGGCGCATCATGTAGGGACCGGCCGCGCCGAAACCGTGGCCCGCCTGCGGCAGCATCAACAAATCGAAGTCCTTGTTGGCCTTGATGAGCTCGTCGACGACGATCAAGGTGTTGTACGGCGGCACGTTGGCGTCCATCATGCCGTGCGCCAGCAGCAGCTTGCCCTTCAGGTTTTTCGCCTGCAGCTGATTGGCCTGATTGTCGTAGTTCGTCGTCCCGTCCGCGTTCTTCACGAGCAGGCCCTGCCACTTCTCGGCCCAGTCGTCCTCGTACATCCGGTTGTCGTGGTTGCCCGACTCCGAAATCCCGACCTTGAAGAAGTCCGGATAGCGGAACATCGCGTCGGCCGTGGCATAGCCGCCACCGGAGTGTCCCCAGATCCCGACGCGATCGATGTCGATCCACGGGAAGCGCTTGGCGAGCTCCCGCATTCCCGCGACCTGATCGGGCAGCGTGTTGTCGCCCATGTTGGCGTAGTACGCCTCGTGGAACTTCTTCGAGCGTCCAGGCGTGCCCATGCCGTCGATTTGCACCACGACGAAGCCGAGCTCGGCCAGCGCCTGCGTGTCTCCACGCGCGGCTGAGAAGCTGCGGCTGCCGACGCTGCCGCTCTGTGGACCCGGATAGATCTGATTGACGATTGGATACTTCTTCGCCGGATCGAAGTTCGTGGGACGGTACAGCAAACCGTAGATATCGGTCGTGCCGTCGCGCGCTTTCATCGTGATGGGCATCGGCGGCTTCCAGCCCGTGGCGACGAGCTTCGAGATGTCGGCCTTCTCGAGCGCGAGCACGAGCTCGCCGGTGGCGTTTCGGAGCGCTGAGATCGGCGCCACGTCCGGCTTCGACCAGGTGTCGACGAAGTACTCGCCCGACGGCGACAGCGTCACCGTGTGATCGGCGTCGTCAGGCGTCAGCAGCCGCTGGTTCTTCCCGTCGAAATCCACGCGATAGTAATGACGGAAGTACGGATCGCGTCCTTTCTCCTTGCCGAGACCGAGAAAGTAGATGACCCGGTTCTTCTCGTCCACTCTGAGCACCTGCGTCACGTTGCCGTCGCCGGAGGTGATCTTGTTTTTCAGGGTGCCGTTCGCCGCGTCATAGAGATAGAGCTGGCCCCAGTTGTCGCGCTGCGAGAACCAGATGAACTCATTCGATGCCGGCAGGTAGCGCCAGTTCACGCGTCCGTTCCCGGATTCGAAGAACGTCTCGACTTTCTCTTCGAGCACCTGCCGGACCTCGCCGGTCGTCGCGTCCGCCAGGCGAAGCCACTCGTGCTTGTGATCCCGCGACGTGGAGAGGAACGCGATCTGCCTGGCGTCGGGCGACCACTGCACGTCCGCCCAGGTGCCGCCGCAGACGACGTGGTCGCAGAGCGAGGAGCGATGCGGATCGGGCGGCATGAGGAGCCGCGTGACCTTCTTCGTCTCGACGTCGATGACCACGCGCTCGATCATGAAGATCTTGTCGTCGCCTGGCAGCGGGTACTTCCACGCCTGAAGCGTGGGATGTCCGGCGTTGGTGCTGACGAGGTACATCTCGCCGACGCCGCGGCCATCGTGCTGGAACGTCGCGATGCGCTTCGAGTCGGGCGACCAGAGCACGACCGGCGCGTCGCTCTTCGTCCAGCCGGCGTTGTTCGTCGCGTAGCCGAAGTCCTTGACACCGTCGGTCGTGAGCTGGACCTCCTGACCGGTCGCGACGTCACGCGCCCACAGGTTGTGATCACGGATGAACGCCGCCCGCTTCCCGTCTGGCGAGAGCGATTGATTGGCTGCCGCCACCCGCACGTCCGCCGCCGCCTCCAGCCCGTCCTCGTCCGGCAGCCTCGCCTCCCGCCGGAGCCGCCGGGATGTTCGCGGTCTTGCAGTCGGCCTGATCGGGCGTGCAGACGATCCGCCGCTTGGCGACCGGGTCGACGAGGACGGTCTCGGTGGTGCCGTCCGAAGTATTGCGATACCAGAAGCGGCCGTCCGGCAGCCATGTGGGCTGCACCGTCAGCCCGAACACGAGCGGCGTCGTGCCAGGCGCCAGGAATTTTTCGGCGCGGCTGTAGTCGGCGCCGGTGAGCACACGAGGCGGCGTGCCGGCAGTCTGGCCGGCGACGACCGGGCCGACGAGCAACGCCAGGCCGATGACGACGAGTCCGAGCGATCGGCGCGAGTGTGGGGTGGACATGGCGAAAAGTATCGCACGCGAATTCAATGTCGGTTTACCGGTGGCGCGGACAGTTGCGCGGACGCGATGATCCGCACATGATGCTCCAGACGACCTCAATGGCCACTGCCCCTGCTACGTCCGAGCCGTCGCTGCCGTTGTTGCCCCTGCCGTCGCGCCCGGAAATGGAGCGCGCGTACCAGGCGTCCGACGCCTCGTACGACGGCGTCTTCTACCTCGGCGTGCGGACGACCGGGATCTTCTGCCGGCCGTCCTGTCCGGCGAGGAAACCGAAACCCGAAAACGTCGAGTTCTTCGGCCTCGCCGAAGGACGCGCTGTTTGCCGGCTACCGGCCGTGCCTGCGGTGCAAGCCGCTCGAGAGCGACCAGGCGCCGCCGTGGGTGAGCCCGCTGCTCGAGCGGATCGAGCGGCAGCCGGACGCGCGCATCCGCGAGGGCGACCTGCGGACGATGGGCATCGAGCCCGCGCGGCGTGCGCCGGTACTTTCGACGCAAGCTACGGGCTGACGTTTCAGGCCTACTGCCGTGCCCGCCGCCTCGCGCGCGCCTTCGAGCGCATCCGCGACGGCGAGGCGCTCGACGACGCGGTGTTCGAGACCGGATACGAATCGCACAGCGGATTCCGCGACGCGTTTCAGAAGGCGTTTGGCCAGCCGCCGGGCAAGTCCGCCAGCGCGGAGTGCATCCGGCTCACGTGGATCGACACGCCGCTCGGTCCGATGATTGCCGGCGCGACCGACAAGGGCCTCTGCCTGCTCGAGTTCACCGATCGCCGCATGCTCGAGCACCAGTTGTCGACGCTGCGCCGCCGGTTCAAGGCCGCGCTCGTGCCCGCGGACCACCCGCACCTCACGACGCTTCGCAAGGAGCTCGCCGAGTATTTCGCCGGCACGCGCGAGACGTTCACGATGCCGCTCGACGCGCCCGGCACGCCGTTCGAAGAGCGCGTCTGGCAGGCGCTGCTCCGCATTCCGTACGGCGAGACGCGTTCCTACGAGGACATCGCGCGCGAAGTCGGCTCAGCCCGCAGCCGTCCGCGCCGTCGGCCGCGCCAACGGCATGAACCGGATCGCGATCGTCATCCCGTGCCACCGCGTGCGTGAACAAGAGCGGCGAGCTGGGCGGCTACGGCGGAGGGCTGTGGCGGAAGCGACGGCTACTGCACCTGGAATGAACACGCGCAATTAGCATCGATCCATCGATCAATCGATCGAAGTACGGAAAGTTCACACCAACTTGAGACGTGTCAGACGCACGGTGCTCTCCCATGGATCGCGGGCGAGGACGCCGTCCTCATCGCGGACGATCCCGACGCCCGACTCCTCTAAACTGCGCGCCGCGTCGTCCGCCGCGACCGGATCGGGCACGATGAGTTCCCACTCCAGCAGTCTCGCGTCGTCGTCGGTGGCGACGGGCGACCCGGCCGCCCAGATGTTCAGTCCGACGTGATGGTGGTAGCCGCCGGCTGAGACGAACAACGCGCCCGGAATGCTCCAGCCGACCTTGTCGAAGCCAAGAGCGAAATGATAAAAGGCGCCGGCCTGTTCGAGATCGCCGACGTACAAATGCACGTGCCCGATGACGGTTCCGCCCGGGAGTCCGGTCCAGCGTGTGCCTTCAGCAAGCTGCAGCAGCTCGCGGACGTCGAGGGGCTCGATCGCGGCGACGTACTCGCCATTGCGTACCTGCCAGCGCTCGCGCGGCTGATCGGCGTAGACCTCGATGCCGAGGCCGTCAGGATCGTAGAGATAGATCGACTGGCTGACGAGATGATCCGACATGCCGGCCTGGATCCGAAGGTCGGAGAGATGACGAATGAACGCGCCGAGCTGCGGACGATTCGGCAGGAGCACGGCGAAGTGATACAGCCCGAGAAGCCCGCGGCGTGGCACCGGGCGCACGCCCTTCTTCTCGACGAGCTCGAGGAGCACGACGTCGCCTTCTGACGCTCCAAGGTCCGCCCGGCCTCCCTCGCGACGCACCACGCTGAAGCCGATGACCCGCCGATAGAACTCGATCGAGCGATCGAGATCGGCCACCTGCAGCCTGACCCGGCCGACGCGTGTGGCCTCAGGCAGCCGGAAGCCCGGCGGCACAATTCCGACCTCGGTGCTCATTCTTCTACACTATCGCTTATGCGACTGGTTCTGGCGGCGCTGTTGCTCATCGTCCCGCAACGTTCCGCAGCTCCCGCACTCGACATCTCGGCAACCGCCCGGTCGATGCAGCCAGGTGAGGTCGTCGTCCTCACGATCTCAGGCGTGCCTGCGTCCGCGTCAGTGCGGGCGCGCGGGTTCGATCGAGATCTCAGGCCCTTCCAGGACGAGTCGCAGGCGTGGCGCGTGCTCGTCGGCATCGACCTCGAGACGAAGCCTGGCAAATATCCGGTGACCGTCGAAGCGGGACCCCCGGCGAACGCCGCGCGCGCGACCTATTCGCTCGTCGTCCGCAGCAAGAGTTTTCCGACGCGTCAACTGAAAGTCGATAACGCGTTCGTCAACCCGCCAGAGAGCGCGCAGGCGCGCATCGCGCAGGACGCGCGCGATCTCGAGCGCTGCTGGCGAGAGGCAGCCGCCACCCGCCTCTGGACGACGGGGTTCGTGCGGCCGGTTCCGCAGGAAGCCAACAGCGCGTTCGGCTCGCGCAGCGTCTTCAACGGCCAGGCGCGCAACCCGCACAGTGGCGCGGACTTCCTGAGCCCGGCCGGAACACCCGTGCTCGCGCCGGGCGGCGGCCGGATCGCCCTCGCAAAAGACCTGTACTTTTCCGGCAACACCGTCGTCATCGATCACGGCGTCGGAGTGTTCTCTCTGGTCGCGCACTTGTCGGCGATCGGGGTCAAGGCGGGCGACACCGTCACCGCCGGCGACCTCGTCGGCAAGGTCGGCGCCACCGGCCGCGTCACCGGCCCGCACCTGCACTGGACGGTGCGGGTGTCAGGGGCGCGTGTGGACCCGCTGTCGCTGCTGGCGGTGGTGGGAAAGTAGGGGGTCAGAGCTGTTTTCCACAGATTTCCCGCACCAGGTGCCAGAGCTAGCGTCTGGTGAGCTCTGGCACCTGGTCACGGAAATCTGTGGAAAACAGCTCTGACCCCTTCTACTATGACCCCATGAAAGACCAAACATCGTCAGATCAAGCCGGCGTGAGCCGTCGCGAGTTCGTCACGACCGCGGCCGGCGCGGCCGCGGCGTTCATGATCGTGCCGCGTCACGTGCTCGGCCGCGGCTTCCAGGCGCCGAGCGACCTCGTGAACATCGCGACGGTCGGCATCAACGGCATGGGCGGCAGCAACACCGCAGCAGGTGATGAGCCAGAACATCGTCGCCATCTGCGACTGCGACTTCGGGCTGCTCGACAACCGGCTGAAGGGCTGGCGGGACGCGGCGTACCCGCCGGCGCCGCCGGCCGGCCGGCGGCGGGCGTCAGGGCGGCGGGCGGCGGTCGGCGGTGGCCGTCAGGGCGGCGGACGGCCGGCCGCGCCGAACCAGCCGGTGTGGCAGGACTTCGGCGCGTCGAAGCTGCAGACGGACGCCAACGCGAAGTGGACGCCGACGCCGAGCGACCGCGATGGCTCAAGCGCTTCGTCGACGAGCAGCTGCCGAAGCTCGCAGAAGTACCGCGACTATCGCGAGATGCTCGAGAAGCAGAAGGACATCGACGCGCGTCATCGTCGCGACGCCCGATCACATGCACGCGGTGATCGCGTCGGCGGCGATGGATCTCGGCAAGCACGTCTACGTGCAGAAGCCGATGTGCTGGTCGGTGCACGAAGCGCGGCACCTGGCGAAGAAGGCGGCCGAGAAGAAGGTCGTCACGCAGATGGGCAACCAGGGCCACTCGCAGGACGAGGCGCGGCGCGGCCAGGAATACCTCATGGCCGGCGCGATCGGCGACGTCCGCGAAGTGCACGTGTGGACGAACCGTCCGCTCGCGCTTCTGGCCGCAGGGCATTCCGCGCCCGGCGCCGCTCAGCGCCGACCGCGAACCCGCCGGGCTGGAACAACAGCGGCGTCAAGCGCCGGCTGGCGGCGGCGATGCTGGGCGACGGGTACCCGCCGTCCGATCAGCTGTCGTGGGATCTGTTCCTCGGCGTCGCGCCCGACGTCGACTACCACCCGCTCTATCACCCGTTCAACTGGCGCGGCTGGGTGGACTGGGGCCAGGGCGCGCTCGGCGACATGGGCGCGCACCTCATCGATCACCCGGTGTGGGCGCTGAAGCTCGGCCTGCCGACGGTCGATCGAGACGATCTCGACGCCGTTCAACGGCGTCTGCTACCCGAACGCGACGACGACGTACTACGAGTTCCCGGCGCGCGGCAGCGATGCCGGCGGTGAAGCTGACGTGGTACGACGGCGGCCTCATGCCGCCGCGGCCGGAGGAGATCGGCGACGAGCGGCTGAACGGCGAGGGCGGGATTCTCTACATCGGCAGCAAGGGCAAGATGCTGCAGAACACCTACGGCGCAGCGCCCGCGGCTGCTGCCGGTCGGACCGGCACAACTCGTACGGCGCGCCGAAGGAACAGACTGGCGCGCGTGCCGCACGAGTCGCACGAGATGAACTGGGTGAACGCGATCAAGGGCAAGGACACGATCTCGTCGCCGTTCTCGTACGCGGCGCACCTGACGGAGATCATGCTGCTCGGCGTCGCGGCGCTCGCGCGCCAGGGCGACGCAAGCTGCACTACGACGCCGCGAACATGCGCGTCACCAACAACACGGCGGCGAACGAGTTCCTGACGCGCGTCTATCGACAGGGATATTCGCTCTGACGGTTGAATTCAGAGATTTAGAGATTTAGAGATTTAGAGATTTAGAGCTCTAAGTCTGCAAATCTCTGAATTTCTGAATCTCTAATTACCCGAGCTCTTCGCACGCGTCAGCACCGCGCCCGCGTAGCAGACGCCTGCCAGCACGAGCAGGAACCTGAAGCCCAGCAGGAGCGAGAGATACTCGGCCGTGCCGCCGACCATCGCGCCGAGCAGGTTGGTGCCGTAGTCGCTCGCGAGCGCGCGCGATCGCTTGATGGACGACCCGAACAGCAGGCCGGCGCAGAGAATCGGGCTGAACTGCAGTGCCGCGTAGAAGATCGATTCGGTCACCCGGCTGTCGAACGTCACGCGGCCGACCGGCACGGCGTAGTTCACGGCCAGCAGCGCCAGCAGCGCCGCGCCCACGAGCCACGGGCGCCTGATCTCCACACGCGAGACGACGAAGTTCGCGACCGAGCGCCATGAAAAGCACCGACGCGATGGCGAGCGAGGCGACCAGCCAGGTCGATCCCCACAGGAGCGCGAACTGCGTGATCGCGCGCGTCTCGAGCAGCATGAACCCCGCGCCGAGCAGGAAGAACTCCCACGACCAATTGGATCCGCTGGGCTCCGCCCCCGCGGCTCCGCCGGCGCGGCGTGTGAGCCCGACGAGCGCGACGGAGACGCCGCAGAATCAGCGCCACGACGACGACGTAGTGGCGCGGGATGTGGCGATCGCGCAGGTAGAGAAACGGCCAGTCGTCACTCGCCGGCTCGATCGCCGCGTCGCGCACGTGACGGACGGCCGGGCTCGGATCGTGCGATTGGCCGAACGCCGTGACGCGATCGGGCACGGCCGGATCGGCCGCGAGCGTGCGCCGCCGCGGGCCGGCCATCATCACGCCGAGATATGCGCGCGCACTGTGCACGTGCACCCACGGCTCGTCGCCGAAGGCCACCGCCGCGGTGTTCGCCAGCCGATCCACGAGCCAGCGCTCGCGGAAATAGTTGTAGATCACGAGCAGGCCGTTGGGCGTCAGGCGATCGCGCACCGCCTGGAACGACTCGACCGTGAACATGTAGCTCTCGAGACGCACGCCTGAAAACCCTGACTGCAGCGTGAGCGAATCAATCAGCGCGAAGACGACGAGGTCGTATTTTTTTGTCGTCCGTCTCAGGTAATGACGCGCGTCGTCGTTGATGACCGTGACGCGCGGATCGGAGTACGGCTTGTCGGGATGGAACTCGCGCCCGAGGCGCAGGATCGTCGGATCGATCTCGACAGCGTCCACGTGTTTGGCGCCGTGCTGGAGCGCAGCCGAGACGTCGGTGCCCGAGCCGGCGCCGAGGATGAGCACGTTCTCGAACGTCTCGCCGAACGCGGCGTACGGCCACGTGTAGAAGTACTCCTTCTCGGCGACCCGCGCCATCGACTGGTGAAAGATGTTGTTCACCTCGATGACGGTGTCGGGCCCTTCCTGACGGACGGCGATCTTGTAGTACGGCGACCAGAGCGCGTTGCCCGCGATGACGTGAACGAGCACCACGGAGCCCGCGAGCAGTGCCGCGTTGGCGATCGCGAGGCCCCGGCCGCCGGCCGGTGCGCTCCGGCCCGGATCGGCACTGACGAGGAGCGGGAGGGCGGAGAGACCTGCGACGGCGAACCACACCGCGGGTCCCAGCTCCAGCCACGACAGCACCGCGAACGCGACGACGCCCGCGAGGCTGCCGACGATGTTGGCGGTGTATCCGGCGAGCGGCGGCATCGCCGCCATCTCGCGCCCCATCCGCTCCGCAAGCGCCGTGAACAGCGCGACGATGGCCAGAAAGAGGAGCGGCAGGAGCAGCGTGCTCTCGACGACCGCCACCTGCTCCTTCGTGCCGCTGGAGAAATAGATGCTGCCCGGCGACGCCGCGGCCACCTCCAGCCGGAGCCAGTACACGGCCGCCACGAGCCCCAGGAGAATGACGGGGAACCACGCGAACAACCGCCGGGCCGCCCCGGCCCGCAGGCAGCCGAGGCCGATCCCGAGAAAGCTCCCGAGCAGAATGAAGTTCGAGAAGAACGACAGGAGCCGCACGTGTGCCGGAACCCAGCGGATCAGCGCGACTTCGAGGAACAGAACCAGGAATGAGGCGACCGCAGGTACGAATCAAGCGCCCGATTGTATTAGGATTCGACCTATGAAAGTCACCTTCACCCTCGTAGCAGTCATCGTCGGAGTGTCCCTCCTCTCCGCGACCGGTCAGCAGAATCCGTATCTCGGCCGCTGGAACATGACCGGCGTCGCGCCCGACACGGCGTATGTCTATTGGCTGGAGATCAAGCAGGAGGGCGACGCCCTCACCGGCTTGTTCCTGAACCGCGGCGGGCATGCCACGCCGCTGGCGACGGTCAAGGTCGAGAACGGCGAGCTCGTCTTCCAGGGCTTCGCAGGCGGACGCGCGGGCGCGCCGCCGGCGGCCGGCGGCCCCGTCTATCGAGCGCGCGTCGAGGGCGGCAAGCTCATCGGCCGGCACGAGCTGACCGTCGGCGGTGGTCGCGGCCGGGCAAACGATCCGAACGCGCCGCCGCCTCCCCCGCCGACCACGCGCACCGTCAACTGGATCGGCGTGCGTCCGCCGGCGTGGCCGGAAGCGAACGCGAACGGCCGTCACACGTACGGCAAGCCGGTCGCGCTCTTCGACGGCAAATCGCTCGACGGCTGGACGGGTCAGGGCATGCCGGCGCCGAAGGGCTGGTCGGTCGAGGACGGCACGGCCGTGAACTCACAGGGCGCGACGAACCTCGTCTCGACGGCGAAGTTCAGCGACTTCAAGATCGAGGTCGAGTACAAGCTCGAAGAAAAGAGCAACAGCGGCATCTACCTGCGGGGGCGCTACGAGCTCCAGGTGCTGGACGATCTCAGCGACACGACGACGGCGCCGTACCAGACGCAGATGGCGATCTACGGCCGCACCGCGCCGCGCGTCAAGGCGAGCAAAGCCGCCGGCGAATGGCAGACGATGGAAACGATCATCGTCAAGAACCGCGTCACGGTCACGCTCAACGGCCAGCGCGTGCATGACAACGCGGTCATCGAGGGCATCACGGGCGGCGCCCTCGACGCTGACGAACTGGCGCCTGGACCGATACTGATTCAGGGCGATCACGGAAGAGTGTGGGTCAGGAAAATCGTCGTGACACCGATAACGACTGCAGGGAGATAGATGAGTCGTGTAATGGGGCATATGAGGCAATGAGGCAATGGGGCAACTAATGAGTGAATTGGTCAGCATTGCCCCATTGCCTCATTGCCCCAGTGCCTCATTGCACAGCGTCAGTCTACGAAGTCGCCGGTTCGTCCGCCCAGCGCTGCGTGAAGCGAGCGATCTCCTGCTGCGCGCGTTCACGCGCGTAGCCGTACCGCTCCTGCAATTTGCCGATCAGCTTGTCGGCGCTGCCTTCGATCTGATCGACGTCGTCGTTGGTCAGCTTGCCCCACTGGTTCTGAATTTCGCCACGAATCTGCAGCCACTTGCCCTTGATCACATCGGTGTTCATCGTGTTGCTCCTTCTTACTTCCCTACTTCTTCCGTCAACTACCGCTTCGCGCTCGTGATGGCGCGCAACGTGTCGCGCCAGGAAGTTGCCGCGTCCTTTTCCTTCGGCGCGAGCGCCCGATCGGTCACGATCGCGCGAAGATTCAGCTCGCGGCCGTAGAACGCTTCGTTGGCCTCGTCGTCGGCACGAAGCGCCGCGCCTTCGAGCGCGGCACCGGCGAAGAGTCCCTTCGTTCGTGAATACGCGAGAACGCCTGCCGACGCGCTGGTGCTCGTCGACGCCTCGGCGGCGCGGCCGACCGGCCCCGCGGCGACGGCGAGATTCCCGCCGATCGTGAACTTGTCGTTGAGCAGCGCCTCGACGCCGCCCTTGTTCATCACCAGCAGGACGAGATCCACCGCGGCGGCGCCGATCTGCCAGCCGATGCTGCCGCCGGTCAACTTGGCAAAGACCGGAGCGGACCAGGTGTTGGTCGCTCGGTCGCGGATGCTCAGCACGCCGCGGCCGTGCTTGGCCCCGACGACGAAGCCGCCCTTGACGAGGTTCGGAATGACGACGATCGCCTCGGCGCGCTCGAGGAGATATTGTGGAATCGCGTCGTCCGGCGCCTTCGTCAGGTCACGGAGAGCGGCGATCGACTTGTTAATCCGGTCGACGTCGTCGGGCGCCGTCTGCGCGGACAACGCCACTGGCGCTTCCCACGAGAGAAGCGCGGCAAGTGCGAGAGCTGGAATCGCAACGGTACGCATACCTATCCCCTTTTGGTTGTCGCGCTGAGCCGTGCTCGCGCGCAATCTCAGCTAGCTCCATGAGCAAGCGCCGATGCCAGCCGCGCGCCCGTGGTGCCCGGTCGAAGTGAATAATTACCGACCAGATCTGGGTAACCGGACGGGATGAAGTCATCCCCACGGTCGTTTCGTGCGGCACTCACCTTGCACAGGGCAGGGCCGTGCCTGCGATGCAAGGCTGGATTCGCTTTGGTGGCTGGGTGCTGGCGATCGCCGTGCTCAACTGGGCTGAGCCGCTGTTCCTGCCGATCGCGGTGGCACTGCTGCTCACGTTCGTGCTCAATCCTCCCGTCACGTCGCTGCAGCGCGCGATCGGGCGCGCGGCGGCCGCGCTGATCGTCGTCACGATCACCGTCGCGGCGTTGACCCTGCTCGGCTGGGTCCTGGCGAGGCAGATGACGAGCCTGGCGTCCGAGCTGCCGGGCTATCGCCAGAACATTCGCGAGAAGATCGCAGATATCCGCAGCGCGAGCCGTGAAGGCGCCGTCGCGAAAGTGCAGTCCACGATCGACGAAATCAAGCAAGAGATCGCCGGTCCTGAACCGCGTCCCGGCGCGAAGCCGCAGGCGGTGTTCGTCGCGCCGGACCCGCTGGACAGCATCGCGCCATCGTGGCTCTCCGGCCTGATGACCCCGCTCGCCACGGTCGGATTCGTGATCGTGCTCGTCGTCTTCATGCTGCTCGAGCAGCGGGAGTTGCGCGATCGGCTGATGGGCCTCGTCGGCGAGCGGCACCTCGCGATCGCGACGAAGGCATTCGACGAGGCGGCCACGCGGCTCAGCCGCTACCTCCTCATGCAGTCGCTGGTGAATGCGATCTACGGCGTCGGCGTCGGCATCGGGCTGTGGCTGTTCGGCGTGCCGTATCCGTTGCTCTGGGCCGTTCTCGCCGCGGTGCTGCGCTTCATTCCGTACATCGGGCCGTGGATCGCCGCAGTCGCGCCGATCGTGGTGACCCTCGCTGCGATTCCTGGATGGGTCAAGCCGCTCTGGGTGATGGGGCTCTTCGTGGGGCTCGAACTGTTCACGAATCTGGTCCTTGAAACCATCCTCTATGCCGGCGCGGCGGGCGTTTCCCAGGTGGCGCTCATCATCGCGATCGCCTTCTGGACGTGGCTCTGGGGTCCGATTGGCCTGCTCCTCGCAACGCCGCTCACCGTCTGTCTCGTCGTCCTGGGCAAGCACGCGCCCGGTCTTCGCGGCGTCTCGGCCTTGATTTCGGACCGGCCGGTGCTGGCCCCAGATTCGGCGTGTTACCAGCGGCTGCTCGCCGATCAACCGGCCGAGGCGCAGGCCATCATCAACCACGCGACCGAGGCCGGGGCCGCCGAATGCGTGTTCGATGCCGTGCTGGTTCCGTCGCTCAACTATGTGGAGCACGATCGCGCGCTGGGGCACATCTCACTTGAGGACGAGCACCGCGTGGTCGAGACCATCCGCGAGCTCAGCCTCGACGTGGACGCCCTATTGCCGAAGGCCGAGCCCGCGGCCAGGCCGCTTCGAGTCCTCGGTTATCCGGTGGACTCGGTGTCCGACGAAGTGGCGCTCGACATGCTCGCGTCGGTCATGGGCGATCTGCCCGTCGAATTCGAGATGAGCTCCGCGAAACAGCTGGTCTCCGAGATGACCGCGACCGCGAAGCGTGGAGACTTCGACCTGATCGTTCTGGTCGACCTGCCGCCGAGCTCTCAGTCGAAGGTCCTGTATGTGATCAAGCGGCTCCGCCAGGCGCTACCGGAGGTCAGGATTCTGGTCGGTCGATGGGCGACGCCCTCGCTCGCCGATCCCAGCCACGACGCGCTCATGGCTGCTGGAGCGTCGCACGTTGCGTCGACGCTGCTGCAGACGCGAGACTACATCCGCGAGTCCGTCGCGCATCTGGGCGGAGGCCCCGGGCGCGAAATGACGTCGGGGGTCATTTCCTGAGGCGTTCTTCCGCGGAAATGACCTCCGACGTCATTTCCAGAATCGCGTCGGCCGATCGATCGATGTCCGCCTCGGTCGTCGACCAGTTGCTGATCGGACACGCGGATCGCTGCCATGCCGTGCCATGTCGTGCCGCCGAGCCAGCACGTGCCGTCCTCCTGCACCCGCGCGATGACCGCGCGCGTGAGCGCATCGGCGTCGCCGTTCCGCGGTCACCCGCACCAGCACCTGATTCAGGACGACGTCGTTCAGGATCCGATCGCGCCGTGCGTCGCGCAGGCGGTCGGCCATGCGCCGGGCGAGACGGCAACAGCGGTCGACCAGCGTCGCCAGCCCGTCGCGGCCGAGCGTTGCGCAGCGCGGCGTAGACGGGCACGCGCGCGCCCGCGTCGCGATTCCTCCGGCACGAACTCGCGCGGATCGCGCTCCGTCGCATGCTCTCGACGATGTAGGCCGCCGAGACGCGTCATCGCGCGGCGATGCGACTCCGAGTGCGCCGTGAGCACGACGCCGGAGTCGTACGGCACGTTCAGCCACTTGTGCGCGTCGGTGGCGATCGAGTCGGCGCGGCCCGATGCCCGTCGACGAGCGACGCCGAGCCGGGCTCGCGCACGCCCAGAAGCCGAACGCGCCGTCGACGTGCAGCCACGCGCCGCGCGCCTTCGCGCCGTCGGCGATCGCCGGCGATCGGATCGAACGCGCCGGTGTTGACGTTGCCGGCCTGCGCGCAGACGATGCACGGCCCGCTGCCGCCGCGCGAGCGCCGCCGCCAGCGCGTCGGCGCGCATCCGGCCCTGCCCGTCGGTCGGAATCGCGCGTCAGCCGCTCGGAGCCCGAGCCCGAGCATCTCGAGCGCGCTGAAGATCGTGTAGTGCGATTCGTCGCTGACGACGACGTCGATCGGCGGCGCGCCGAACAGCCCCTCGCGCTTCGACGTCCCAGCCGGCGCGTCGAGCACGTGATGCCGCGCCGCCGCGAGCGCCGTGAAGTTCGCCATCTGGCAGCCGGTGACGAAGCCGACGCTCCACGACGCCGGCAGCCCGGCCAGATCGCGCAGCCACGACGCGGCGATGTCCTCGACGACCGACGACGAGCGGCGAGAGCGCGTAGATCCCGCAGTTCTGATCCCAGGCGGACGACGAGCCAGTCGGCGGCGGTCGCCGACCGGCAGGCTGCCGCCGACGACGAACCCGAAGTAGCGCGGTCCCTGCGTCGCGACCGTGCCCCCGGCGGCGGCCGCGGCGAGCGCGTCAATGACCTCGACGTCTGACGCGCCCTGGGCCGCGAACGGCCCGCCAAGCGCCGCGCGCAACCCGTCGCCACTCATCGTGGCGCGCACGGGCCGTGTTCCAATACCGTCCAGGTAACGTTCGGAGTGATTCGCCGCAGCGCGCAGTACCTGCTTCCAGTCGCTCATTGAAGCCTCTCTGGGGCCCGTTGATCATGCCTTACGTTTCCTGTGCGCAGGGTGCCAAGAGCCGAGCGCCTAGAGCCGAGAGCGAGCGCCGACAGATAGGCGTCCTGCTGCCAGTGCCCAGTGCCTAGTGCCCAGTGCCCAGTGCCGAGTGCCTAGTGCCTAGTGCCTGGACCTGTCATTCGCCCGACGTGAATGTGCCATCAAAGCGGGCGAAGCGCGATCGATGCACCGCTCCAGTAGCGCCCACTCCTGGCAAGCTTCTTGCGGGAAACAAGGCCGGTTGTTTATGGACCGCGGCGGCGATCGGACCTCGAAGCTACAGCCTTCCAACGGCCCGGCGACCGGCTCGATGGAGGGGCGTCGCACCCCGCGTCTGCAGGTGTCGGGACAGATCCGGGGCCATCTGGTCGCCCTCGACCAGCCGGTCCACGTGACCGAAATCGGCCTCGAGGGCTTCAGAATCGAGAGCGGGGTCGAGCTGGCTGCGGGCGACGTGCACGAGTTCCGCTTCTCGCTCCGGGACGGTTCGGTCGTGTTCGCCCGAGCGATAGTCGTGCACACGCATCGCCATTCAACCGGTGCAGGCGGGGTCGTCCACGTCGCCGGACTCGCCTTCCTGGACGAGACCTGGCGCGGCCGTTCGACTGGCGACCTGATCGACGACATCACCTCGAGCATTTCGTTCGAATAAAGTCCACCGGACATCCTGTGGTATTTTCCGCGCCGTGCGGGCGCTCCGGTTCCACCTCGCGGTTGCTCTTGGCGCCTTCCTGCTTTTCCTCGTCCAGCCGCTCATGGCCAAGCAACTGCTGCCCTGGTTCGGCGGCGGATCGATTGTCTGGGCGGCGTGCCTGCTGTTCTTTCAGGTGGCCCTGGTCGGCGGGTACGCGTACGCGCACGTGACGCGGCGGCTGGGCCTGCCGCGGCAGGCCTGGCTGCACGTCGGCACGCTCGGGATCGCGCTGGTCTTCCTGCCGATTCTCGTCTCGGTGGGATGGAAGCCGGTCGATGGCACCGCGCCCGTGGCTCGTGTCGTCCTGGCGCTCGCCGCGACCATCGGGGTGCCGTTCGTGCTGCTCGCTGCGACAGCGCCGCTGATGCAGGACTGGTTCACGCGCGTGTTCCCGGGCCGCTCACCATACCGGCTGTACGTCGTCTCCAACGTCGGCTCGCTCGCGGCGCTCGTGGTCTACCCGCTGCTCGTCGAGCCGAATCTCACGATGCCCGCGCAGGCGGTCTGGTGGTCGATCGGCTTCGGCGTCTTTGGCCTCGTCACGCTCTGGTGCGCGTGGCCGGCGCGGCACGCGTCCAAGGGGTCAGACCCCTCCCTGTGGAAAACTCCTGCAACCGGGCTCTCTGGCGACGTTGCAGGAGTTTCCCACAGGGAGGGGTCTGACCCCCTAGACGCCGGGCTCTCTGGCGACGTTGCAGGAGTTTCCCGCAGGGAGGGGTCTGACCCCTTCGATCGTGTCCTGTGGATCGCGCTGCCGGCGATCGGATCGGCGCTGCTGGTGGCGACGACGAATGCGCTGACGCAGGATGTGGCGGCCGTGCCGCTCCTGTGGGTCGTGCCGCTCTCGATCTATCTGCTCACATTCATCGGCGCGTTCGGCGGTCTCTACTGGCGCTGGGCGTGGGGCCCGGCGCTGATTGTCCTGATTGGCACGCTGGTCCTCGCGGCCAACGACTCGAGTGATGCCGTGCTGCTCGAAGGGGCGGCGCTGCTCGCCGCGTTCGCGGCAGCGGGGATGGTCTGCCACGGCGAGCTCGCGGAAACCCGGCCGGCGCCGTCGCACCTCACCGCGTTCTATCTCGCGATCTCGATCGGCGGCAGCCTGGGCACGGCGTTCGTCACGCTGGTCGCGCCGCTGGCGTTCACGTCCTACGTCGAGCTGCCCCTGCTGTTCCTCATCGCGCTGGGCGCGCTGCTCGCCGTGACGTGTCGCAGCATCGCGCGGGGATCCTCCCGATACGTCAGCGCGATCGCGGTCCTGGTCGCGGTGGCGGCCTTTGCCGGCGCCGGCTGGTTTCTGCTCCATTCGGAGCCGGTGGAAGGGCTCGTCGCGCAGGATCGGGGCTTCTACGGCGTGCTGCGGGTGAGCGACGAGGGATCGAACAGCCGGCGGCAACGCAAGCTCTGGCATGGCCGCATCATCCACGGCGTCGAAGCGCTGCCGCCATCGCCCATCGCCGGCAAGGCGGGGTCGTACTACGCGCCCGACAGCGGCATCGCGCTCGCGGTCGGCCGGCATCCGAAGCGCGCGCGGCTCGAGCCGATCAAGATCGGCGTCGTGGGACTGGGATCCGGCACGGTCGCGGCCCTGGGACAACCCTTCGATCAGATCAGATTCTTCGAGCTGGACCCGCTCGTCGTCGAATTCTCGAACCGGTATTTTTCGTACCTGAAGAGCTCGGCAGCGCGCACGCAGATCGTGCTCGGCGATGCGCGGCTCTCATTGGAACGCGAGATGGTCAGCGAACAGAACCGGCACACGTACGACGTGCTGGCGATCGACGCGTTCTCCGGCGACGCGATTCCGGTGCACCTGATCACCCGCGAGGCCTTCGCGCTGTACCGGCAGGCGCTCAGCCCGAACGGCATCCTCGCGGTGCATGTCTCGAACCGCTATCTCGATCTCAAGCCGGTCGTCCGCGCGAGCGCCTCGATCGTGGGACGCGAGATGCTGCAGGTCGAGCAGGGGTCCGGCGGGCCGTACGACGCGATCGGCAACACGTGGCTGCTCATCACGAGCAGCGACGAGTTCATCGAGATCGCGCGGCCGCTCGCCGCGACCGAGCTCGAAGACACGCGCACGGTCGCGTGGACTGACGCGTTCAGCAGCCTGATCAGCGTCTGGAAGTCGCCAGGTTGACGCCCGGTCCCGTCCTCCATCAGAATGCCAGCAGGGATGTTCCGCTCGATGTGCTCCGGAATCTGTTGCACCTGTTGCGGGCCCGTTTCGGGCCCATCACCAGGTGCGTGAGCATCGACGAGCACAGCCTGAACAGGCTGTTCCGCTGTTTCGCGACGCTGGTGAGGGCCCGATGATTCGGGCCCTTTGTTTTTGGGGTCAGGTCTTGTTTTGCCACATTGCCAGGCAAGACCTGACCCGATCGCGGCAATGTGGCAAAACAAGACCTGACCCCAAACGCGTCCATGCTGGCGCCTCTCACGTCCGCCATTGGCGGGACGCCGCTCGTGCGTCTCCAGAAGTTCGAGCCGCGTCCGGGTGTGGAGCTGTACGCGAAGCTGGAGTCTCGCAATCCGGGCGGGTCGGTGAAGGATCGCGCGGCGCTCGCGATCATTCTCGAGGCCGAGCGGACGGGCGCCCTCGGGCGAGGACGAGTGCTCCTCGACGCGACGTCGGGCAACACGGGCATCGCCTATGCCATGATCGGCGCCTCGCGAGGCCATGCGGTCAAGCTCTGCGTGCCGGCCAATGTCACGGTCGAGCGAAAGCGCATCCTCCACGCCTATGGCGCGGACCTCGTGATGACCGATCCGATGGAAGGCACCGACGGCGCGATTCTCATGGCGCGCCGGCTGGCGGCCAGCGAGCCCGATCGCTATTTCTACGCGGACCAGTACAGCAACGCGGCGAACTGGCGCGCGCACTACGCCACGACCGCAACCGAAGTGTTCGAGCAGACAGACGGAACGCTCACCCACTTCGTCGCCGGGCTCGGCACGAGCGGCACGTTCATCGGCACGGGCCGCCGGCTTCGCGAGCTCGATCCGTCGATCACGCTGATCTCGATGGAGCCGGACTCTCCGCTCCACGATCTCGAAGGACTGAAGCACATGGCGACGGCCATCGTGCCGCCGATCTACGATCCGGCGCTGGCCGATCGCCATCTGACCGTCTCGACCGATCGTGGACACGAGCTCACGCGGCGGCTCGCGCGCGAGGAAGGCCTGCTCGTCGGGCCGTCGAGCGGCGCCGCGCTGGCAGCCTGCCTCGAGATGGCCTCCGGCCTCGAGACCGGCGTGGTCGTGACGATCTTTCCGGACGGCGGCGATCGCTACCTGTCGCACCGCGTGTGGGATGGGCCCGGAGCGGAGCGGCGAATGAACGAGCCTGGCCGGTTGCATCTTTCGGCGGACGCAGAACGGACGATTCGCGGCGACGCCGCGTCACGCTATCCGCACGAGTGCTGTGGCGCGCTCCTGGGCTCGGCCGACGGCCACGTCCTCCAGGCGATGCCGCTCGAGAACGTCACGACCGAAGAACGGCAGCGGCGGTTTCTGGTCAGCCCCGAAGCGTATCGCGTCGCCGAGCAGCGGGCCGACGCCACGGGCGCCGCGCTCGTGGGCTTCTACCATTCGCATCCGGATCATCCGGCCGAGCCATCCGCCACGGATCTGGCCGCCGCGTGGCCGAACCTGAGCTATCTGATCGTCTCGGTGCAGGGCGGCCGCGTGAGCGTCATGCGGTCGTGGCGCCTGCGCGCCGACCGGTCGGGTTTCGACGAGGAAACGGTAGTATGAAGACATGCGCATCCTGATTCCTACGCCGCTTCGTCCCTACACCGGCCAGCAGTCGGTCGTGCACGTCGAGGGCCGCGACGTCGGCGAAGTGCTGCAGCAGCTCACGGCTACCCACGCCGAGTTGAAAAACCATCTCTATCGCGAAGATGGACGGCTGCGAAGCTTCGTCAACATCTACGTCAACGACGAGGACATCCGCCACCTGAGCGGCGAGCAGACGCCCGTCGGGCAGACCGACACGCTCAGCATCGTCCCGTCGGTCGCGGGCGGATCGGTGGCCACGCCCGCCACAGCCGATCTGCCGTCGCTCACGAACGAGGAAGTCACGCGATACAGCCGGCACCTCATCATGCCGGAGGTCGGCGTCGAGGGGCAGCGGCGGCTGAAGGCGGCGCGCGTGCTCTGCGTCGGCGCCGGCGGCCTGGGATCGCCGGCCTCGCTGTACCTCGCGGCCGCCGGCGTCGGCACGCTCGGCATGGTGGACTTCGACGTCGTGGACGTCAGCAACCTGCAGCGGCAGATCCTGTACAGCACGGGCGACGTCGGGCGGCCGAAGCTCACGGCCGCGCGGGAACGGCTCACGTCGCTCAACCCGGGCACGAACGTCATCGCGCACGAGACGCCGCTCACCACGGGCAACGCGATCGGGATCTTCCGCGATTACGACGTCATCGTGGACGGCGCGGACAACTTTCCCACGCGGTATCTCGTGAACGACGCGTGCGTGCTCACGGGCAAGCCGAACGTCTACGGCAGCATCTTCCGCTTCGACGGCCAGGCCTCGGTCTTCGCGACGAAGGGCGGTCCGTGCTATCGCTGCCTGTACCCGGAGCCTCCCCCGCCGGGTCTCGTGCCGAGCTGCGCCGAAGGCGGCGTCCTGGGCGTGCTGCCCGGACTCATCGGCACGATTCAGGCCACCGAAGCGATCAAATTGATTCTCAGGACCGGCGACTCGCTCGCGGGACGCCTTCTGCTGTTCGATGCGCTCGCGATGTCGTTCCGCACGCTGAAGCTGCGTCGCGATCCGGCGTGCGTCATCTGCGGCGATCACCCGACGCAGACGCAGCTCATCAACTACGAGCAGTTCTGCGGCGTCGTCCCCGCGGCGAGACCGGCCGCGCAGGCGGCGCTTCCGCCCGAGTTCGAGACGACCGTCGAAGATCTGAAGGGGCGCATCGATCGACGCGATCCGATCTGGATCCTCGACGTCCGCGAGCCTCGCGAGTACGAGATCTCGCGGATTGCCGGATCGACGCTAATCCCGCTCGGGGAGCTGCCGAAGCGGCTGAACGAAGTGCCGCAGGGGCCCGATGCCCCCGACATCGTGGTCCACTGCAAGATGGGCGGCCGGAGCGCCAAGGCCGTCGCGCTGCTCCGCGAGCACGGCTTCACGCGCGTGAAGAACCTCACGGGCGGCATCCTCGCCTGGAGCGATCGGATCGACCCGAGTCAGCCGAAGTATTAGAGGGGGTCAGAGCTGTTTTCCACAGATTCCCCGGGAAACGTGCCAGAGCTCTAAGGGGCTTTTTACCAAGCGAGCTCTGGCACCTTTCGGGCCGAATCTGTGGAAAACAGCTCTGACCCCCTAAACCCCACCCCCACGCGCGGCGCCTCACGGCCGGTCAACTAATAATATTTCTTATGATGTTGTAATAATTATTAGACTGTGTAATGCCGATGATATAAGTGGGTCCCTGTGCCTGTGCCCTGTGCCTCGCTCCTGGCCGGCCCGAGCCGCGCGCCCGCCCGGGCGATGCTCAAGGCGGCCGGCTTCACCGACGCCGATCTCCGGCGTCCCATCATCGGCATCGCCAACACGTGGATCGAAATCGGCCCCTGCAATTACCACTTGCGCGAGCTGGCCGGGTCCGTCCGCGACGGCATCCGCGCCGCCGGCGCGACGCCGATGGAATTCAACACCGTGTCGATCTCCGACGGGATCACGATGGGCACGCCCGGCATGCGGATGTCCCTCGTGAGCCGCGAGGTCATCGCCGACTCGATCGAGCTCGTCGTGTCGGGCAATCAGCTCGACGGCGTCGTCGCGCTGGTCGGGTGCGACAAGACGATCCCGGGGGCGGCCATGGCGCTCGCGCGGCTCGATGTGCCGGGTGTCGTGCTCTACGGCGGTTCGATTGCGCCGGGACACGTGAACGGCCGGGACGTCACGATTCAGGATGTCTTCGAGGCCGTCGGCGCGCACGCGGCCGGCCGGCTGAGCTCGGACGGACTGCGCGATCTCGAAGACCATGCCTGCCCCGGCGCCGGCGCCTGCGGCGGCCAGTTCACGGCCAACACGATGGCCGGCGTGTGCGAGTTCCTTGGACTCTCGCCGATGGGCAGCGCCAGCGTGCCCGCGCTCGATCCCGCCAAGCGCGGCGTCGCAGCGGATGCGGGCCGGCTGGTCGTCGAGCTCGTCGGCCGCAACGTGACGTCGCGCCAGATCCTCACGCGCACGGCCTTCGAGAACGCGATCGCCTCGGTCGCGGCGACGGGCGGCTCGACCAACGCCGTGCTTCACCTGCTCGCCATCGCGCGCGAAGCCGGTGTCGATCTGGATCTGGACACCTTCGATCGCGTGAGCGCGCGGGTGCCCTGGATTGCCGACCTGAAGCCCGCCGGCCGGTTCGTCGCAACGGATCTGCATCGCGCGGGAGGCACGCGTCTGGTGGCGCGGCGGCTCATCGACGCCGGCGTGCTGCACCCCGACGCGGTGACCGTGACGGGCCGCACCATTGGCGCTGAGGCGGCCGTGGCCGCGGAAGCGCCCGGCCAGCAGGTCGTCCGACCGACGTCTTCCCCACTCGCGCCGACCGGTGGGCTCGCGATTCTTCGCGGCAGCCTCGCGCCGGACGGCTGTGTTGTCAAGATCGCGGGCCAGGCCCGCCTCCTTCATCGCGGCGCCGCGCGCGTCTTCGACGGCGAAGAAGCCGCGTTCGCCGCCGTGCAGGCCGGCGCGATCCGCACGGGCGACGTCGTCGTCATTCGCCACGAGGGTCCGCGTGGTGGCCCGGGCATGCGCGAAATGCTCGCCGTCACGGCGGCGATCGTCGGCGCGGGGCTCGGCGAAGACGTCGCGCTCGTCACCGACGGCCGGTTCTCCGGCGCGACGCACGGACTGATGGCCGGGCATGTCTCCCCGGAGGCGGCGGCGGGCGGTCCGATCGCGGTCGTGCGTGACGGTGATCCGATTGCGCTCGACGTCGCGCGCCGGCGCATCGATCTCGAGATTCCGCGCGCCGATCTCGACGCGCGGCTGGCGGCCTGGACGCCCGCGCCATCGCGCGCGCCCTCCGGCGTGCTGTCGAAGTACGCGCGGCTCGTGTCCTCGGCGTCAATCGGCGCCGTCACCAGCGACTGGAGCGCCTCGTGAAGCGATTGACCGGAGCGGAGATTCTCTGGGAGTGCCTCGTCCGTCAGGGCGTCAGCGACGTCTTCGGGTATCCCGGCGGCGCCATTCTGCCGGCGTACGACGCGATGCTGAAGTACCCGATTCGTCACGTGCTCGTGCGCCACGAGCAGGGCGCGACGCACATGGCCGACGGCTACGCGCGCGCGAGCGGCCGCGTGGGCGTGGCGGTCGCGACGAGCGGGCCGGGCGCGACCAACATGGTCACCGGCATCGCCACGGCGATGATGGACTCGTCGCCGATCGTCTGCATCACGGGACAGGTCGGCAGCCGGCTCATCGGCTCCGATGCGTTCCAGGAAACCGACATCACCGGCATCACGCTCCCGATCACGAAGCACAACTATCTCGTCACGCGCGCCGACGACGTCGCGCCGGCGGTGCGCGAAGCATTTCAGGTGGCGCAGTCGGGCCGTCCCGGCCCGGTGCTGATCGACATCACCAAGGACGCGCAGCAGACATCGTGCGCGTTCGACTGGGATGCGGCCGAACCGGCGCCGATCGCGCCGCGCCCGGGCCGGCCGCTCGAGCGCCGCGACATGCAGCAGGCGCTCGCGCTCATCGCCGCCGCCAAGCGGCCGCTGGTGCTCGCGGGCCACGGCGTGCTGCTCGGCGACGCGGTGGACGACCTGCGCGCCTTCGTCGACACGACCGGCGTGCCCGTGGCGGTGACGCTCCTCGGCATCGGCGGGCTGCCGGCCTCGCATCCGCTCAATCTCGGGATGATGGGCATGCACGGCGAAGCCTGGGTCAACACGGCGATTCAGGAAGCCGACCTGCTCATCGCGCTCGGCATGCGGTTCGACGATCGCGTGACCGGCAACCTCAAGACATACGCGCCCAACGCGCGGAAGATCCACGTGGACATCGACGCGGCGGAAATCGGCAAGAACGTGCCGGTCGACGTCGGGCTCGTCGGCGATGTGGGGAGCGTACTGCGCGCCTGGCGCCCGGAGCTGCCGAAGCCCGATCTGTCCGACTGGATCGCGCGCATCAACGCGCTCAAAGGCGACTCCGCCGTCCGCGACATCCAGAACCTGCCGGACGACGGCCACCTCTACGCGGCGCACGTGATTCACGATCTCTGGCGCGCCACTGAAGGGCGCGCGATCGTCGTCACCGACGTCGGCCAGCACCAGATGTGGGAGGCACAGTACTACCACCACGAGCGGCCGCGCTCGCTCATCACGTCCGGAGGGCTCGGCACGATGGGCTTCGCGCTGCCGGCCGCGATTGGCGCGCGCATCGCCTGTCCCGACGCGGAAGTGTGGGCCGTCGTCGGCGACGGCGGTTTTCAGATGACGATGGCCGAGCTCGCGACGGCGGTCCAGGAACAACTGGACGTCAAGGTCGCCATCATCAACAACGGCTTTCTCGGCATGGTGCGCCAGTGGCAGGAGTTCTTCTACGAGAAACGCTACGCCGCCACGCCGCTGCTCAGCCCGGATTTCGCCAAGGTCGCCGGCGCCTACGGCATCGAGGCCTGCACAATTCGGGCGCGCCGGGACGTCGTGCCCGCCGTCACGGCCGCCCGCAGGCACCCGGGCCCGGTCGTGATCGACTTTCAGGTGGAACAGGAAGACTCGGTCTATCCGATGGTGCCGGCCGGCGCGGACCTGCACGCGATGATCCGGCGGCCGTCGCCGAGCCCGCTCGCGGAAACCGGAGCGGACGAATGACGTGCGTAGGGCGGACCGGGTTGCGGTCCGCCATTAGAGACGCGGCTCGCAGTTCGAGCCGCGCTACGAGGATGCAGACATGCTGACCTTTGTCGTGCACGTCGCCGATCGGCCGGGAGTGCTGAACCGCATTGCCTCGCTCGTCCGCCGTCGCGGCTACAACATCGACTCGCTGACGGTCGGGCACACCGACGCCGATGGCATCTCGCGGATGACCCTCGTCGTCGAGGCCAGCGCCGAAGCGGCGCCGCGCATCGAGGCCAATCTCTACAAGCTCGTCCACGTGCGCCTCGTCGAGAACGTCACCGAGGTCGCCACCGTCTGCCGCGACCTGGCGTTGATCAAGGTGGCGACGTCGGTCGCCTCCCGCAGCCAGGTCCTGCAGCTCGTCGACGTCTTCCGCGCGCGCATCGTCGACGTCGCACCCGAGTCGCTCATCGTGGAGATCACCGGGACGGAAGAAAAGATCGAAGGGCTGCTCGAGATGCTCAGGCCCTTCGGCGTAATGGAGATGGCGAGGACCGGCCGGCTCGCGATGACGCGCGGACGCCCGGCGGTCCGGCCGGATGGCAGGGAATCAATCGAACAGGCCTCGGCCGGCGACGAGTCGGTCGCCTGTTCTGTGTAGCGCGGCTCTTTAGAGCCGCGTCGGGTACGTAGCGCGGCTCGGGCTTCGAGCCGCGATTGAGGGACACCAATGGCGACGATGTTTTACGACCGGGACGCGGATCTCTTCATCATTCAGCAGCGAAAGGTGGCGATCCTTGGCTACGGCTCGCAAGGGCACGCGCACGCGTTGAATCTGCGCGACAGCGGCGTGGAAGTGCGGGTCGGGTTGCCGCCAGGGAGCGCGTCGCGCGCCCGGGCCGCGGCGGCGGGGCTCACCGTGCTCACGCCGGCTGACGCCGCCGCGTGGGCGGATGTGATCATGGTGCTCGTCCCCGACACGGCGCAGGCGGCGCTCTACCGCGAGGCGATTCAGCCAAACCTCGCGCCGGGCGATCTCCTCATGTTCGCGCACGGTTTCAACATCCGCTTCGGCACGATTGCGCCTTCGGCCGACATCGACGTCGCGATGGTGGCGCCGAAGTCGCCGGGCCATCGCGTCCGCGAGCTGTTCGTGGACGGCGGCGGCACGCCCGCGCTCGTCGCCGTGCACCAGGACGCGACCGGTCGCGCGCTCGCGACCGCGTTGTCGTACGCGCGCGCGCTCGGCGTGACGCGCGCCGGCGTCGTGCAGACGACGTTCGCGGAAGAGACAGAAACCGATCTGTTCGGCGAGCAGGCCGTCCTGTGCGGAGGCGTCAGCGCGCTCATCAAAGCGGGATTCGAGACGCTGGTCGAAGCCGGCTATCAACCCGAGATCGCGTACTTCGAGTGCCTCCACGAGCTGAAGCTCATCGTCGATCTCATCTACCAGGGCGGCTTGAACTACATGCGCTACTCGGTGAGCGACACCGCAGAGCACGGCGACTACACCGGCGGCGCCCGCATCGTCACGGACGAGACACGGGAGACGATGCGGCAGATTCTGAGGGACGTTCGGGACGGCACCTACGCGCGCCAGTGGATCGACGAGCACAACGCCGGCCGCCCCTGGTTCAATGCCACGCGGGCGCGCGAGCGCAATCAGCTGCTCGAGCGCGTCGGCGCCGATCTGAGGCGCATGATGCCGTTCGTGAACCCGAAGTCGGTCCAGCCCGACGGCGAGGTCGTCGCGAGCTCGTAGCCCTTCGGCCATCCACCGAACTTGAATGCCAAGTGTGTAATTTGTGATCCCCGGGCCGGCCCACCGGGCGTCATGCGCTCGGGAACTGGCCCAAACGCTACGGGCACGTGCCTTGCAGAAGCTCTGGCAGCGAGTTGTCGCCGTTCGGAGGATGACGACCATGACGTGCCAGCAGATGGACTTTGCGCGGGGAAATTGCCTGGTCGAGATCGACGCGCGCCTCGCGGCCACCGGTCGGCGGGCCTATACGGCCTTCCTGTCGCTGCTCGAGGAAAATGGCGCGATTGTGCGGCCTCTCGTGAAGCCCAACGGCCGCAGGATTGAGATCTCCGCGTCGAGCGAGCCGCTGGCCATGGACTCGGCCATCGACTACCTACAGGGGCGGTTCGGCGCGCTGAGCTCCCCGAAGCGCAGCTGCGCCCTCGCCACTTCCTCGTTCGGCCCGCCCGTCGTCGTCGTCGACTGACGCAGCGGCCGCCCTCTGGCGATATCCCACTGCCTAAGGTGGGTCGGCGGCGACACAAAGACCTCGGGGGTCATTTCCGCGGAAGATCGCGGCAGGAAATGCCCCCCGAGGTCATTTCACGACGAAGCGTTCCTCGTGCAGCAGTCGTCCGTCCGCCGTCATGAGCTCGACTCGCCAGTTGGCCGCACCACGAGAGACGGTGTGGCGGCTGTAGATCCGGTAGCCCGGACTCACGTTCGCCCCAACCTTGAGGTCGCCTGCCTGCCGCAACTGGTCACCGCGATACCAGCGATGCCGCACGACGGTGTCGGCCGGCGACTTGAGGCGGGTGTAGAAGTACAGCGGCCCCGGAGTCACTTCTTCGCCTGCGGGTGTGCAAGTCCATTCAGCGCCGCCTGTGCGCAGGGTCCGGCAGAGTTGCGCCGTGACGACCGTTGGCGCGCTCGCCTCTGTTGACGGGGTGGACGGCTTCGACGCTCGAGTCGGCGCGGCGGCCGCAGCGCTCCGCGCGGGACCGGTCTCCGGTTGCGGCGGCGGCAGCGGCGCAGGTTGAGGAGCTGACGGCGTACTCTGCGGTGCAGGGGCCGGCGGTGGCGCCGGGTTGTCCGCCGGCGCGGCGACCGGAGCTGGCGGCGGGTTTCCACCAGACTCCGCTGGCCGCGACCACGGACCGATCGCGACGATCACCACGAGCGCTCCGATGGCGACGAGCGCCGCAATCGCGAGCCCTCGAAACGACGAGGACTTTGCCGCTTCTGCCCGTGGTGGGGGCGCAGCGACCGGCGGCGGGTGCGCCGGGATCGGACGCATCGGCGGCGTGGGTGGTGCTGGTGTCTTTGGCGCAGACGCCGGCGCTGACGCCGGCGCCGCTTCGACGAACGGCTGACGTTCGGTCGTGAAATCTTGAGGCATGCCCCTGGACGCCGGCGCGCCCACGGCGGGGGCCGAAGGGTCGAGCGGCAGGCCCCGCAAGGCACAGAAATCAATCAGGTTCTGGTGACTGGTCGCGACAAAGGGATGGTCGGCGGGAAGCGCCGTGGCCGCGATGGTGTGCGCGCGTCGATAGGACCGTTCGGCCTCCGTCCAGTTGCCGATTCTCTCGCACACGACGCCGAGGTTGTTGAGTGTGTTCGCCAGGTCGGGATGAATCGGGCCGAGCTCCGCTTCCTGCTGCCGAACGGCCTGCTGGAGCAACTGTGCCGCGGCGGCGAAATCTCCGGCCCCCGCCGCCTGCTCGGCGGCGTCGACCACGGACTGAAGGTTGCTCGGCTCGGGCATTGCGGACTCCGCGCGGCGACGCCAGAGAGCGCTGGGAGGCCCTCAGCCCCTTAGAGTACCGCACTTCGAGCCTGCACCCGTGCGCGCTACCTCACCCGATCCGAGAGCTCCGCCGCCCAGCCAAGGAGCGCATCGAGCGGCCAGCAGTTCACGATCCGATCCTTTGGGATCCCCGCGAGCTTCGCGTGGACGATCGCTGTCTCGGCGTAGTTGAGCTGGTCGATGCTGTGCGCGTCGCTGTCGAGGGCGAAGAGGCACCCGGCGGCGAGCGCCTGCCGGGCGATGGTGTGATCGAGGTCCTGTCGCGAGGGATCGCCGTCGATTTCGACCGCGACTTTCAGCCGTGCGGCCTCGTCGAACACGCGGTTCCAGTTCGCGACGATGCCCGCACGCGAGCCGGACATGCGTCCGCGCGGATGGGCCAGGATGTGGACACCCGGCGTGGACACCGCGCGCAGCATGCGCTCGGTCTGGTCTTCCGCGCCTCGCAGCCTGCCGTGCGGCGCCGCCAGGACGAGGTCGAACTCGTGCAGATCCGCGACGTCAATCGAGCCATCGTCGCGGATGTTGCCTTCGACGCCTTTCAGGACGCGAAACGACTTCCCCAACGACGTGTTGAGGGCGTCGATCTCCTGATGCTGGCGGCGAAAATCCTCTGCGGTGAGGCCGCGGGCGATGCGCAGACCGGCGGAGTGGTCCGTCACCGCGCAGTGGCGGTAGCCTCGAGCGATGCAGCCCTGCGCGAGATCTGCGAGCGTTTCCCGGCCGTCGCTCCACATCGAGTGCATCTGAAAATCGCCCAGGTAGTCCGACGCCGACGGGCCGCGGAGCGACGGGTCGCGGAGCATCTGGATCACCTGCGCCCGGCTGAAAAAGCCCTGCCGCAGGGCCCGCCGCCGCGCGATATCGTCTGCGCGCCCGCTAAGGGCGATCGCACGCTCGACGGTGGCCGATCCGCCCGACTCGACCACCTCGAGGATGACGCGGGTGGACGACGGCCCGATGTAGCGGAGCTTGGGCAGCCCTCCGTGCGTCTTCACGAGGGCTTCGAGCGGCCCGTCGAGGGTGAAGATCACGTCCGCGGCGCGTTCGTAGGCCCGGGTACGCTCTTTCGAGGTCTGAATCGCGGCCATGTCGGCGAGCAGGCCGGCGGCGACCGAGTTGGTGTCCACGGCCTACTCCTCCGACCAGAGCATCCGGTGTGCGAACCGGAACGACACCGCGCTGAAGACGAGGAACAGGATGGCCTCGATGGCGATCGTCCCGGCATCGCCGTAACCAATCGTCGCGAATCGCATCACGTCCACCTGCCAGGTGATCGGATTGGCGATGGCCGCGATGCGGAAGGCGTCCGGCAGCGGGTCGATCGGGTAGAACATCGAGCTGGCGAAGAGAAAGATGAAATAGAAGAACGACGTCAGCGTGTTGAACGCGTCGTTGCGGCGGAGCCAGAGCGCAAAGATGGCGTAGAAGAAGAACCAGCCGGCCGTCCCGAGTACCACGCCGGCAACGAGCAGGGGAACGCCGGCAGGCAGGATCTTGACGCCGAGGATCAGCCAGGCCAGCAGAATCGTGACCAGGGCCTGGACCACGGCGACGAGGACGTTGAACAGGACCTTGCCGACGAGATAAACCGAGCGGCTGAGCGGGTAGGTCAGCATCTCGCGAAACATGCCGTTGTCGCGGTCCATGAAGAACGACCACGCCGTGTTCGAGGCGATGCTGAAGCTCGCCATGGCGAGCACACCGGCGAGAAAGAAGCTGTCGTACCCGACCGTGAGGCCCGGCGTCTGGAAGCCGATCGCGCGGTCGATCCCGACGCCGAAGACGAGCATGTAGGCGATCGGGAAGAAGATGTCCCAGAAGATGAAGGTCATGTTCGTCGCGCGAATGCGGACTTCGCGCGAGAGCACGGCGACGAGCCCGTTCATGCGGCGGGCCCTTTCGTCAGGTCGATGAAGATGTCCTCGAGGCTCGCCCCGCCGATCTCGACGCGAAGCACGCGCCCGCGCCGCGCCAGGCCGGCGACGAGCGCCAGGATGTCTTCCTCGGACTCGCGCAGGGCAAGCTCGATCGTGTTGCCGCTCTGGGCGAGCCTGAGCGGATGACGGGCTTCCAGCTCTCCGATGAGCCCATCCGGGACCCGTTCGAACGTCAGCGCGACCTCATAGACCCCCTGCGACAGCAGCTTCAACGTGTGCAGGTCGCCGCGCGCGACCTGACGCCCATGGTTCATGATGAGGATGTCGTCGCACAGCTCTTCCGCCTCGCTCAGGATCTGCGTCGTCAGCACGATCGTCCGCCCTCGGTCGCGCTCGCGGCGAAGCAGGTCCATCACCTCGCGCTTGAGCAGCGGGTCCATTCCCGTCGAGAACTCGTCGAGGAACAGGACGGGCGTCTGAACCATCAGCGTCTTCGCGACCTGGACGCGCCGCCGGAAGCCGCCGGACAGATCCATCACCTTGCGGCTCGCCTCGCTGGTCAGGCCGAACTGCTCCATCACGCGATCGGACTCGCGGCGCGCCGCGGCGCCCGTGAGCCCCCGGAAGCGCGCGTAGGTGAGCAGGTTGTCCCGGACGGTGAGGAACAGATCGGCCGCGTTGTCCTGGATCACGACGGCAATCGCACGGCGCACGTCGAGCCCGTGCGTGACGACGTCGTGACCGAGCACGGACGCCGAGCCGCCGGTCGGACGCGCGAGCGTCGTGAGCACGCGAAGCGTCGTGCTCTTCCCTGCCCCGTTCGGTCCAAGCAGGCCGAAGATCGCGCCTGATGCGACGTCGAAGCTCAGGCCGTCAACGGCGCGCACGGCCGGTTGACCACGGCGCGTGTAGACCTTGACGAGATCGCGAACGGAGATGGCGGGGACAGACATCGCTCCCCACCCACTCTCTCACGAGACCATGAATTCTCGATTTTCGACTTTCGATTTTCGATTTACATCTCTTGAAGTTCGCGGCTCCAGCGGAGCGCGTCCGCGTAGGCGACGGGCAGCAGCGTGCGTTCGACGGCGGTGCGGCTGCGCGAGGTCGAAGGCGCGATCGAAGTCGCCGCGCTCGTAGGCGATGACGCAGTCGAGCACGCGGCGCTTCCAGTTGTCCTGGCCGCGGAGCGCGGCCTGCGTGTCCTGGTCGAGCGGAAGGTCGAGCAGCGACCTCGGCCATCGAGCGTCCGAGGATGGCATCGAGGAGCGAGCACATTCCCAGCAGGAATCCCTCCGACGCCGCGTCGTCACCGCCGATGGTGCCGGCGAGCGCTTCGCAGCAGCGCGCGCGGACGGCGGACATGACCACGAGCTCGGAGTGGGACGCCTCACTGAGCCCGGCAATGACCCAGAGCGATGCCCAGCGCCGCACCGGATCGGTACCGAGAAGAACGAGCGCCTCCAGAATCGAGTGCACCGTCGTCTGGAGTGCGAACGCCGCGGAGTTGACGGTCCGGAGGATGCGGTAGCAGAGCGCGGTGTCGTGTCTGACCAGCTCCTCGAGCTGTCGGACGGACAGGTCGGGATGCTGGAGCGCACGCAGGAGCTTCAGATGCGCGAGCTGCCCGGCTGCGCCGGCGGGTCCGCCGGCAAGCAGGGGCCGGCCGAAGAAGAACCCTTGAACGTACGGGAACCCGTCCTTGAGGGCCTCCTCGAACCTGTCGAGCGTCTCGACGTTCTTGGCCACGAGCGACGCCCCACCGGGTGTGAGACACGCGACGATGCGCGCGCGGGCTTCGGGTGGCGTGCCGCCCGACGCGTCAATCTTGAGGAAATTGGCGAGCGGCACCAGATCGGCGGTTCGCTGGTTCAGCACGAAGTCATCGAACGAGATCGCGTAGCCTGTCTGCCGAAGCTCGTAGCACGCTGCGAGGACCTCGCGATCCGCCTCGATCTCGCCACCGAGCTCCACCACGACCCGTTCCTTCGGCAGCGCGGCAGGCACGCCGTCGAGCAGTGCGGCGCGGTCGATCTGAATGAACGCGCGACGTCCCCCGGTCACCGTTTCGAGACCCATCCCGAGCAGGTGATCGGCCAGTGCGCGGCCGATGCCGGCATCCGGCGGCTGCCGGGGGCCCGACGTCTCCGCCAGACGGCAGCGCAACGCGTACCCGAAGACGCGGCGATTCCTGTCCTGGATGGGCTGCCGGGCCAGGAAGACCTGCGCAAGCCCGGGGTGATCGCGGACGGTCCAGTTCATAGTGGTCCCACGCCGGCGCCCCGTGCCGGTCCGTGGTGCTACGGGGGCAATCGGCAGGGACGACCAAAGCCTTAATGATGGGAAGATGGATCGGTGACTGCCGCCCGGCTGCTCCCGATCGCTGCGGCCCTCGCCAGCCTGCCCGTGACAGGATCGACGCAAGAACGCGCCGATCCGTTCGCTTTTTTCTCTCCGACCGTGACGTTGACCGCAAGCGAGCAGCAGGGCCTCGCGCAGGGCCAGCCGCTCGTGAAAGTCCTGCCTGCCGACGCACACGAGATTGCGGTCGCGGCCATCGTGCCGACGACGGCCGATTCCGAGCGCCTGGTCACCTGGGTCCGACACATCGAGCAACTGAAAAAGAGCCCGGCGGTGCTGGCCATCGGCCGGTTCTCGACCCCGCCGGTGCTCGCCGATCTGAACGCGCTGACGGTGAGCGACGAGGATCTGACCGCGATGCGCAGCTGCCGGCCGAACAGTTGCGACGTCAAGCTCACCACCCCGGAAATCACGCAGGTTCAACAGGAGAACGCCGCCGCGGGCGCCGACTGGAAGCGCCGCCTGACGGACGCGTTCAGACGGCTCGTCCTGAAGCGCGTCGAAACCTACATGGCCGGCGGACATCCCGCGCTCGGGCAGTACAGCGACGGCAACGCCACACGCCCGCTCCACGCGACCTTCTCCGCATTCCTCAAACGGTCGCCCTATCTCACGCAGAAACTGCCGCGGTTCACGGAATATCTCGAGCGGTATCCGCAACCCGCGCCGCCCGAAGTTCAGTCTTTCTTCTATTGGTCCACTGAACGCGTCGGCGGCAAGCCCGCAACGGTGGCCGTCCACGTGAGCATCTGGCGCGAGCCTGCGTCGGGGCGAGCCGTCGTCGCCGGAAAACAGATCATGGCGACGCACTACATGAACGGATCGCTCAACGTCATGACGATTCTGCCGGGGACGGCAGGCGGTCCGAACTACCTGGTGACGGTCAATCGCTCCGAAGTCGACGTGCTGAGCGGGGTGTTCGGTGGCGTCGCGCGCATGGTCGCCGAACGACGGGTGAGGTCGGAAGCCGCACAAGTCCTCCAGGGCCTTCGACAACGCCTCGAGAGCGGGGGGCCCGTCACGTCCTCCGGCAAGTTCACGAAAGGTACTGACGAGCAGCACCTCGTTCCCGCGCTCGTTGAACACGAGCTCGTCCGCGATGCGGCGCGCGATCAGCATGCCGAATCCGCCCGGACGAAGCCCGCGATCGGCACGCTCGAGGGCGGCCTCGATGACCTTCTCGGGATGGCTCGACTGAGTCGCGTGCGCGAGATCGTCGCGATCGAAACCAGGACCGGGGTCGCGGAAGTGATAGACGATCGAACGGGCGGTCCGCGCCGCGGTGACCTCGATCGCCTTCTCGGGATCGAAGCCTGCGCCATGCTCCATGGCATTGACGAGCATCTCGCGAAAGGCCGTGATCAACAGGTCGCGGTCGCCGGACGGCAGCATCGATTGATACTCCGTCATGAACCGCACGAGCCGCTCGGCCGTGAGCAGATGACAGGACACCCGCAGCGTCAGCCAGTGCGTGAGGCCTGAGATGACTTCGATGCCGTGACGCCAGTCACGCGCCGTGATCGCCGACCGCGCCATCGCCGCAATCTCGCCGTATTCGTAGGGTGGCGTGAAGCAGGCGAAGACCTGCGCGCGCAGCGATTCGACGACGTCCTCGCGCGAGGCGGCCGGCGCGAGGACGATGACCCTCACGCCGGGCCGCGCCTTGCCAATCTCCGAGGCAAACGCGAGATCCTCGGAAATCGGCGTGTCCGGGTCGGTGACGACGACGTCGAACGCGCGATCGCGCAGACGACCGATTGCCTCGACGTCGCCGGCGGCCGACTCGATCTCATGCCCGGCAAGGGTCTTGCCAAGAGCCTCGAGGAGCTCAGCGTCAGGATCAACTGCAAGGAGACGACCCATGGTGTCTAGGCACATTAACACCCGGACGAACCCGGGCGTCGCATTTGTCCAAGACCCGCGATCACGGAATCGCCGAAGCTGCTCACCCATCCTTGGAGGCAGCCTATGGCGGCAATTGCGGCAATCTCGATTTACGTCACGGATCTCGATCAGGCGACCCGTTTTTATACCGAGGCGTTCGGCTTCACGGTCAAAGAGCGGATTGACGGCGTGCTCGTCGAGCTCGCGCACGACGGGCCGGCGCTCGTGCTGTGTCTGTCGGACACGCCGGCAACGCGCACCTATCCGGGTGGCGTCGTGCTTGGTTTTCCGTCCGGCGACCTCAAGGCCGACGCCGCCCGCCTGAAACAGGCCGGCGCGAAGTTCGTCCACGGAGCGCCCGAGCCATTTCCGGCCGGCGAGTTCATGGCCTGCTTCGACCCGTTCGGCAACGCGATCGAACTGCTTCGTTCAAGTGACCGACTGCGGTACTGACGGTACCACGGTACGACGGGTACGTCAGGTACCCGTCGTGGTATGGTGTGCCGGTTCAATCCCAACCCGGAGGCGGTCATGAAGCTAGGCTCTACGAGTGCGCTCGTCGCCTGCGTGTGCGCGGGCGTTTTCATCGCGACCGCGAGTGGCGGCGCGCAGCAGACACCTCCGACACCGCCACAGGCGCCTGGCGTCGCGCCGCAGGCCGGCGGAGGCCGCGGGCTCGGTGACGCGTGCGGCGGGCGTAGCGCGACGCCTCAGGTGCCGTGCGAGAACGACGTCAACCGGATGATGGCGGTCCTGCCGGCGAAAGCGCCGGCCACGCCGGCGAAGCCGCGCAAGGTGCTCGTGCTCGGCATGGTCCGCGGGTTCCAGCATTCGTCGATTCCGCTCGCCGGACGGATGATCGAGGAGATGGGCAAGAAGACTGGCGCGTGGACGGCCGACATCTCCTACGACGCGTCGGTCGTGAACACCGAGAACCTCAAACAGTACGACGCGATCTTCCTCTCGAGCACGACGGGTTGTTTCCTGGACGATCCGAACGACGAGGCGGCGACGACGTCGCGACGTCAGGCGCTGCTCGACTTCGTGCGCGGTGGGAAGGGACTGGCCGGCATCCACGCCGCGAGCGACTCGTACCATGGCACGGCCTGTTCTGGCGGCGGACGCGGGCGGGGTGCAGGCGCTCCCGGCGGAGCGCCGCCCCAAGCCACCGGTGCGGCGGCGGGCGCGGCGCCTCCAACCGCGGCGCCTCCGCCTCCACCACCGCCTCCACCAGCCGCGGGCGGAGGCCGTCAGGGCGGCGGACGCGGGCAGGCCGCGCCCTGCTCGACCAACACGACGCCGGGCGGCGGCGGTGGCCAGCCGCTCTGGCCGGACTTCAACAAGATGATCGGCGGCTACTTCAAGCATCACTGGAACTGGCCGACGCCGATCACGGTGAAGATCGACGATCCGAAGAGCCCGATCAACGCGGCGTTCAAGGGCCAGTCGTTCAACACCATGGACGAGACCTACACGTTCAACGAAACGTCCTGGTCGCGCGAGAACGTGCGCGTCCTCACGAGCGTGGACTACTCGCTCATGAACGGCTGCGACAAAGGACTGGAGTCGAACCCGCGGCCCGATCACGACTACGGGCTGAGCTGGATTCGCCGCGAGGGCAACGGCCGCGTCTTCTACCAGGCGCTCGGCCACCACGAGTCGATCTACTACAACAACCCCGCGATGCTCGAGCACATCCTCGCGGGCATGCAGTACGCGCTGGGGGATCTGAAGGCGGACGACTCGCCGAGTAGGAAAAAGTAAGCAAAGACAGGGTTCGGGGGTTGAGAGGTTCGGGGTTCTGGTTCTTGTTGGTTCCTGGGTTCGGAGAACGTGAACTCCCGAACCCTGAACCCCGCTATTGTTTTTGGCCTCCGTCGTAGCCCTTCCTTGCCCTGACCGTGTATCGTCCGCTGCCCGCCTTGACGACTTTCACGCTGATGTCATGCCACCCTTCCCGAGCAACGCCTGTGGGCTCGTAACGCAGCAGATAGCTCTGACGATAGGCGTCGAAGATTCTGCGGAACGTTCGATCGATGGCTTCGGGTGACGTGCCCTCGTAGAGTTGTCCGCCGGTCGACTCTGCAGCTTGCCTGAAGAGCTGTTCCGGACGAGGGCCGTCGAACCGCGCAGACTGCGGCGACAGGATGAGCGGGCCTGATGACAGCGCCACGACGAGGACGCTGTCGGATCGGCGTGCGACGTCGAGGAATTGCTCGGGTGCAACGACACTCTGGTTGTCGCCGCCGTCAGTGAATGCCGCGATGAGATGTCGCCTGTCGGGCTCGGCACCGCGGACGATCGACTGCACGATCGCGTCGTACGCAGCCGTCCAGCCTCTGGCGCGGAGCACCTCGACAGAAAGAGACTCCACCGAATCGCCCAGAGCCAGCACCTGGCTCGTCGTCGAGGCAAACGTCAGCACACGCAAGCGGTCGTCCGCTCTTAGCATGGCGGCAACGCGCCGGATGCTCTCCTTCACGCGATCAAGATGTCTCGCAACGCTGCCACTCGTGTCCACGACGAGCGTCACGTCGATGGGCAGTCTTTCAATGGAAATCAACTCGACCTGCTGCGGCACGTCGTTGTCGAGGAGCGCGAAGTCCTGCGCCGTCAGGCCCGTGACCGGTGTGTTCCCGACCGTGACGGCGACATCGATGGCCACGACGTCCACGTGGGCCCGAAACGCCGGCTTCTGCTGAACGTCGGCCGTGGCAGCTGCGGCGGTAGCGACGATCGCTGCCAGAGTCAGTCCTCTGACGTTCATGTGGTGCCCGTTCATTTGAGGGTCTTCCGCAACTCGGCGATCAGATCCGGCCAGCGATCGCAGCCCGTGTCGACAAACTCCAGCCAGGGATCCGCGGCCGAGGGCGACGCATGCATGCCGGCGACCAGAGCTGAAGCGTCGGATCGCCGCCCGTCCACGAACTGGAGCCTCGCAAGCGCCGTCACGGCCGACTGCGCCCGCGGCACGGCCTCGAGCGCCCGCCGGTAGCTGGATTCCGCATCGACCACGCGATTCTGGAGCTCGTAGACGCGGCCTTGCAGAAAGCTGCTCAAATACCGGTCGTAGCCGGTGCGCGCGTACCGCTCCGCATCGCTGAAGTGCTGCAGCGCGGCGTCGCGGTCGGCGAAGCTGAGTGCGATGGTGCCCAACTGAAGGCGAACTTCGGCACGCGCATCTTCCGGTGGATCAAGGGCGTCGAGCTCCTGCTTCTTCTCACGCAGGCTCGACAGCAGATCGACCAGGAGTATCACTTCCTCATCGAGCGGAGACGAGAACGAGACTTGATTCCCGCTCGCATCGGTCGCCCTGAGTCCGGGCTGGCGCCTTCGCGAGATGATGGCCTGTGCTTGTCGCTGCTTCTCGGTAACCTGCGCAGGCGTGAATTCAGCCCGCCGCGAGACGAGGTACGCCGCCCCGCGAGTTCCATACCGGCCGTCGAGAAGCACCAGGGAGAGCCGGGAATCCGAGCTTGGTCGCGACCGAAAATGAAGGCCGTGCGCGAGCGCCGCCCCGTACTGCTCCCGCATGTCCATGAAACGATCCACTGATGTGCCGTTCGGTGGTCCGATGATGAACGGAATGTCCGGGGCGATCGCGAGCGAGGCCAGCGCCCAGAGTCGCTCGGACGGACTCGGCACGGGAGCCGACCGCATGAGCCCGCATGCCCACTCGATCAGCAACCGCAGCTCGGTCCACGTTCGGGCCAAGTTCGTCCTGGGTCCTGCGCTGCCCCGGCCGCGACCGGCTCCACCCGCCGACGCCAGGAAATCGCTCTGCTGTTGACGCGCCGCCTCCACTGCCCGACGCGCGACCTCGAGCACAAACGTCGCCACGACCGCCCGCCGCTTCTCTACCGAAGGCGCCCCATCGGCCAGCATCCACTGCCGCGCGGCGACATCGATCTCCTGTCGAAATCGCGCGAAATCCGTCCCTCGCGCCGCGACCGCCGCGGCCTCGCCGTACTCGCCCGCTTCGTAGCGCGTCAGGAGGTCGGAAATGGAAGGAGATGCCTGCCAGCGTGACTTCCGGCCACGCAGATCGCGAACGCCGCGGCCGCAACGACCGACACGCCCAGACGCACCTGCATGGAGCCCTTACCAGCCAACTCTAAGCCGGGCTTCCGACGCTGGCAACTGGTCGTACCTGTACGCGTACCTGACGTACCCGTCGTACCCGTCAGGTTCTGAGTGTCGCCGCCGGATCGATCCGCATCGCGCGTCGAGCCGGCACGAGAGCAGCGAGTGTCGAGATGAGGAGGAGCGCGAGACCGACGCCGATGTACGTGATCGGATCCCCGCCGCCGATGCCGAAGAGCTGCGACGCGAGCGCGGGCGCGACGGCGAGTGCCAGCGCCGCGCCGACGGCGATGCCGACGAGCGCGAGCTTCACCGCGTGCCCGACGACGAGTTGGAGCACCTGCGTGGGCGTGGAGCCGAGCGCGAGTCGAATACCGACTTCCGTCGTGCGCTCGGCGGCGACGAGCGTGATCACACCGTAGACGCCGACGACCGCCAGTGTGAGCGCGAGGACGCCGAACAGACCCACGAGCAGCAGCACGAACCGTCGCTGCCCCACCGACGCGCTCCGAATCTCGGCCATCGTCCGGACCTCGGTCGGCGGATCGGCGCCCACGGCGCGAATCACGTCGCGGACCGACGCCGCCATCGCCGAAGGATCGCCGGACGTCCGGATGGTGAGAAACGGCGAGACCGGCGGACCCTGGCGGAACCAGATGTAGAGCTCGGGCTTCGGAGTCTCCTCGAGGCTCGCGTGCTTCACGCTGCCGACCACGCCAACGATGGTGCTCCACGGGCCGTCCTGCGATCCGCCGAGGCGCACGCGCTTGCCGAGCGCGCTCTCGCCGGGAAAGATCCGCGAGGCGAACGACGTGTTGACGACGAGCACGAGGGGCGCGGCGGGACCGTCGTCGGCCGTGAACGTCCGGCCCTGCACGAGCGGGATGTTCATGGCACCGAAAAAGTCGAAGACGGCGCGGCGGAGCTCGACTTCCGGCCATTCGGCCCGCGGCGTTCCCCGGCCTTCGACTTCGACGTACGTCGAGACGTTCGTGCTGCCAAGCGGCAGGCGTGTCGTCCCTCCGACGTGAGTGACGCCGGGCAGCGCTTTGATCCGGGCCTCGAGATCGTCGTAGAACGCCAGGCGCGCGGGGCCAGGCTGGACGCGGCTCGGCACGCTCATCTGCAGCGTCAGCAGGTTGTCCGGCCGGAATCCTGGCTGCACGCCGAGCACGGCCACGAAGCTCCGAAGCAGCAGGCCCGCGCCGACGGTGAGCGCCATCGCCATGGCGACTTCGGCGACGATGAGGCCCGCACGAAGGCGGCGGCGCAGGGGCGACGCCGTCGCGCGATGCGTTTCCCTGAGCGCGTCCTGTGCGTGCGCCCGGGCGGCCGAAAGCGCCGGCACGGCGCCGACGGCGAGGCCCGTCAGGATCGACACGCCGCCGGCGAAGAGCGCGACCGTCAGGTTCGGCGACACCTCGGCGATGCGCGTCAGCGTCGCCGGCGCGACGGCGAGGATTGCCTGCACGCCGACGACCATGAGGCCAACGCCGAGCGCGCCGCCGGCGATCGCGAGCAGCAGGCTCTCGACGAGCGCCTGCTGAATCAGGCGGCGGCCCGACGCGCCGAGCGCGGATCGGATGGCGAGATCGCGCTGCCGGCCGGTCGCGCGCGCGAGCAGCACGTTCGCGATGTTGATGCAGGTGATGAGGAGCACGATCCCGACGCCTGCCGCGAGCGTGACGAGCGCGGGGCGCATCGAGCCGACGGCCTGTTCGTGGAGCGGCCGGGCGGTGATGCGCCAGCCGCCGTTCGTGTCCGGGAATTCGGCCTCGCGCTTCGTCGCGATCGCGGCGAGCTGCGCGCGCGCCGTCTCGATCGTTGCGCCGGGGACAAGCCGCGCGACCAGCGACAGGTAATGAATGTTGCGATTCGGCTGCCCGGCCGCATCGAGATATCGCCCGTCGCGGTTTCCATAGAGCTGGAGCCACACGTCCGCGTGTTCCGACTGGACAAATCCCGACGGCCCGAGCATCGACCGGTACGGAAACAGGAAGTCCTCCGGCATGACGCCGAGGATGGTCACCGGCACGGCATACCCGCTGACGGTGACCGTGCGGCCGACGACGCCCGAGTCGCCGCCGAAGCGGCGCTGCCAGTAGCGGTAGCCGATCACCATCTGGCCGTCGGGATCGCCGGGTTGAAACACGCGGCCGATGAGCGCCTCGCGGCCGAGCAGCTTGAACATGCCCGGCGTGAGCGTCGCGGCCTGCACGACCTCAGGCTCGGTGCCGATGCGAACCCGCGCGGGGATGAGAAACGAGTACATGGCCTCGACGGCGTCGAATGCCGGCGCCTGGCGAAAGGCCTCGAAGTTGGCCGGCGAGACCGGATTGTTCGGCTCGCTCTGCTTCGAGTTGTCACTCCAGACGGAGACGAGCGCGCCGGGCGCGGCGTACGGCAGCGGGCGCAGGAGCACGGCGTGGAGGACGCCGAAAATCGCGCTGTTCGCGCCGATGCCGAGCGCGAGCGATGCGACCGTGAGCGCGGCAAACAGCGGCGCGCGGCGGAACTGCCGCAGCGCGAGGCGGACGTCGGCGGAGAGAGATTGCCAGCTCATCGTGCCCTTCCTGACAGGTGAAGACCTCGAGCCATGGCGCGGCCACGCCCACCACACGGCGATCGCCCGCGCGCGTTCGGCCAGGCCGGAGAGCAGCGCGTCGGCCGTCTGAAACACGGCAAGCCCGGCCATGCGCCACCAGCCGCGCTCGCGCGCAGCCGACAGGCAGTCGGCGAACACCCGCTCGAGCTCCGGGCCGAATTCGTGACGGAAGGCCCTGGGATACGCGAAAAGCGCGCTTCGATGCAGGAGCCTGAACAGGCCCATTACCGGCGCCCTTCAGGCAGGAGACGATGGGCGCGCGCGGCCTCGACCTGACCTGCGAGCCGCTCGGCCTCCGCGCGCGCGATCTTTCTGCCGTGCGGCGTGATGCGGTAGTACCGCCGGCGCTCGTCGTCTCCGGACCCGCCCGCGCCGGACTTCTCGATCAGGCCTTCGTCGAGCAGACGCGCGAGCGCGCGATAGATCGTGCCGGTGCGCATCGGCAGCGTGCCGGGCAGCCGATCCTCGACCGTCTGCAGAATCGAGTAGCCATGCCGTTCGCCGCCGAGCAGGGCGAGCAGGATCTCGAACGAAATGGGCGTCAGCGGCAGGAGCGCGTCGGCAGACCGAAACGGCATGCGTGCATCATACATGCATGCATGATGATGTCAACCAACACTAAGAGCTCACCATGAAGGATGAAGACGTGAAGGCCTTTTTTTGGAAAGACCGCTTGTCGACAAGCGATCTTGCCAAAACCTCCTTCACGTCTTCATTCTTCATGGTGAGGTTTTAGTCTCGACGATTTTTTTGAGCCTTGCGAGATCGGCCGCCAGCGCCTCGCGCAGGGGGCCGGTCACGACGGCCGAGGGCGTGTCGGCGGCGGCGAGCTCGCCGATGTTGCGGATTCGGACACGGGAGCCGGCGCCCGAGCGCTGGATGTCGTAGCGCACGAGGCCGTCGAACGGGCCCTCTCCCAGGCGCAGCGCGAGCACGTGCGGAAAGTGAACCGCCTCGACCGTCGTCATCCAGGCGATCGGGCGGCCGAGAAACGTGCCCGCGCGTTTGACGCGCGCGCCCGGCGCGAGCGCGGCGTCGATGATCTCGACCTTCGTCACCCCGCTCATCCATTCCGGCTCACGCTCGGGATCGAACATGACGGCCGCGACGTCGGCCGGCGCCGCCAGGATGTCGATTTCGGCAAACACGTCAAGTGACGCCATCGCTGATCTCATTCGTTGCTGCGGAACACGTCGTCGTCGTTGGCGAAGAGCACGTTGAAACTCGTGAGCGACCCGTAACAGCCGCTGACGTACGCCTGCAGCCGCACTTTCACGTCGTCGGGAAGATCGGACGCGTTGACCTGCTGCTCGAGCGAGCGCAGGCGATTGCGGACCATCACGATTTTGTGAAAGAAGGTCTCGATCGGCCAGCTCTTCTCCTGCAGACCCGGCGTGCCGGGGCGGAGCACGAGCGAGCCGCCCCGCCATTTGTCCGCAGGCGTGACGGCCGTGAGGCCGGCCTCCTCGCGGATGATGCGCCGAAGCAGCATCTCGAGATCTTTCGTGGAACCGTCGGACAACGCGACCTCGGCCGCGATTCTTTCACGATCGCTCACGAGGGGAAAGTCCTCGCGTGGTCCGCGGTCGCGCGGCGGCGCGGCGGGCGCGGCGCCTCCGCCAGCGGCACGGCGAGCCGCGGGCTTGCCCGCCGGAGCACCGCCCCAAGCCACCGGCGCGGCGGCAGGCGCCGGCGGGGCCGCGGCCGGCGCCGGCGAATCGACCTCGGTTCTCGGACCGCCTCGGTAGTTGTGCTCGCTCCGGCAGTAGCCGCAGGCGACGCGTACCGGCCGCCCGTCCGCGCCCGCGGCGATGACCGTGTGCATCCGGTCCATCTTGCACGCCCGGCAGTAGTCTTCGATGGACGACCCGGCCCGATAGGCCTTTCCGACCGACATCAGGCCCATGATCGCACGGCCGGCCCGCCCGGCGGGGCCCGCCAAAAACGACCCGAGCGGAAAACCCAGAAATGCGCTAATCTGTCTACACACTTTCGCGGACTAGCTGCTGGTCTTGGCCAACTCTCGCCTCACTCCCCACACCCCGGCTCAGTAAGGAAACCCATCGCGGCGAGACCGGTGTCGACCGCCGGCTGAGATGGACCGAGAAAGTGCTGACCTAGGAGACACCATGGCAACCATGAACGGCAAAGTGAAACGGCTCGTCAGCGAGAAGGGGTTTGGATTCGTCGAGGGCAGCGACGGCGGCGAATACTTCTTTCACCAGTCAGCCTGCGTAGGCGTCCGGTACGACGAGCTGCGTGAGGGGCAGGCCGTGACGTTCGAGAAGGGTCAGGGTCCGAAGGGCCCAAGGGCGGAAAACGTCAAGCTCGCCTAGAACCGACTCCAGGGGCGCCATCCAACCAGGTGGCGCCCTTTGTTTTCAGCCCGGCGGAAGTCCGTCACAAGGCAGCAAAGTCTTGCTTTTTGCAGACTAACGTCACCTGTCCCGCCGTTTCCGGCGAAGGCGGTGGGACGGTCCGCTCCTGCAACGTGCTGATTGTGTGGGCTTTAGAGCGATTCGGTCAGCGCCGCCGCGTACGGTGACGCTTTTGCTTATCTTTCGTGCGTCCCCTCCACGCAAGGTTCGGCGGCGACGGTAACGGCACCAGTATCCACAATCTGTTTCGGAGGTTGTTCATGCGGAAGATTCTGCTGACATTTGTCCTGGTGTTGTCGTGCGCTGCCATGGCGCAGGCCACGCCGATCGCGTACGGCGCGGTGCTGCTGGGCGCGAATGAGAATCCGCCGGTCAATTCGCCAGGGACCGGTGTGGCGTTCGTGACCTACGACGCGGACCTGCATACCCTGGCCGTCACCGCCTCGTTCTCGGGGCTCCTGGGCAACACGACGGCCGCGCACATTCATTGCTGCCAGCCGGTGCCGACCAACGCGGGCGTGGCGACACAGGTCCCGTCGTTCTTGAATTTCCCGTTGGGAGTCACAGCCGGCCTGATGCCGCTTACGGTGTTCGACCTGACGCTCGCGTCCAGTTGGAACGCGGCGTTCATCACGGCCAACGGCGGCACCGTCGCCGGCGCTGAGGCTGCCCTCGCGAACGGACTCGTCAACCAGTTGAGCTACTTCAATATTCACAGCACCAGTTTCCCTGGCGGCGAGATCCGCGGTCAGCTCGCGGCCGTGCCGGAGCCGGCCACGCTCGCGCTGCTCGGACTGGGACTGAGTGGGCTGGCGATGCGGAGACGCGCTAAGAAATAGAAGGCAAGGGGCAGAAGGCGCAAGGCAGAAGTCAGGAACGCTCGTTCCTCACTTCTGCCTTCTGCCTTGCCTACATCCCGCCCTTCAGGCACGGATCGATAATCATCCGCTTCACGTCCCGCGGCCGCTCGATCGTGCGGTAGAACTGGTCGAGGTACGCCTTCGCGCCGCGCCGGGTGGACGCGCTCATGCCGGGAATCGCATCGTAGAGGGCGTAAATCCCGGCGCGCGCCTCCCGAAATTTCACGAAGTAGGTCTCGAGTTCTTCCGGCGTCCGGCACGGGCCGCGGTAGAGCCGCTCGCGGACGTCCGAGATGCCGAGCCGTTTGTCCGGCAGTGAGTAGACCGTATTCACAAGTCCCGAGTAGTCGAAGTCATAGGGGACGGGGTACGTCACCGACGCGGGCGTCTCGACGAGCCGCACGTTGTGCTGCGCGGAGATCGACATGTCCGTGTTGCCGATCATGAGCTCGAACAGCGTCATGAGCGTCAGCGTTTCCTGATCGAGCCTCCGGAAGACCGTGCCCTTCGCGTCGGTGATCCGCCCCTCCAGCCGCTTCGCCACGTCGTCTTCGTCCTCGATGAAGATCGCGTACTTCTGCGCGAAGATCCGCTTGTTCCCCGCCTCGAGGTAAGTGGCTTTGGCGAGCCGGGCCCTGAATGAGCGCGGGGTGAGGAGATTGAAGACCTTGTAGACGGCGTACTCGCGCAGCACGTACTGCTCGAACTCGTCCACGTCGCGGCAGTGCGCGCCGAGCTTGATCGCGCGATGCCGCGCGAGCGGCGTCCCGCCCATGAGCTCGCGCTGGAACTCGAGCCGGAGCGGTGCGAACGAGCACACTTCGGGCTTGCGGCGCGAATGGCCGCGCGTCCGGATCTGCAGGCCGATCTCGGTCTCGGTGCCGTCGGCGAGCGGCAGCACGATGGCCGCGGGGAAGGTCTTCTCGCTGAGGGGGTTGCGATCCCGGTTGACCGCCCGGAAGTCCGCGATGAGCTTGAACGCCAGCGGCTCTTCCGACGCGAAGAGACGGAGCGTCTCGGACTCGCGCCTGCGTTCGGCGATCTCCTTGGCGTCGGGCCAGGGTTCCGGCGCGGCCGTGGCGGGCGCCGCGGCGCCGGCCTGCGACTGGTCGAGGGGCTCTGCGACGAGCACTGCAGATAACGCACACAAGAGCACGCCCCAGGCGACTTGCCCAATGCGCGACGCCGTCATTTTTCGCTCCTCACGACTTCACGACCGTCCCGATAGATGGCCGTGAACACGCCGCCGCGAATCTCGAGCGCCGAGGCGCGGCCTTTCGGCGCATAGCCCGGCAGCATCGCGGTGTCGATCATGATCACTTTGCCGTCGAACCTCGTCTGGATGCTCCCGGTCGGCGAGACGGTGTGGCCGACGATGATCCCTCGTGCCTGCTGTGCCGCAAGGATCGCATCGACTTCTGGCGCAAACGTGTCCGGTTCCTGCGCCAGTCCGCGGTACCACAGCGGCCCGTCCTCGCGAGTCGTGAGCATCGCCGGCGGCGGCACGTCCGACGGCGGAGGCGCCGCGGCGGTCAGATCCTTCCGCACGGCGGCGTTGATCTCGGCACAACGCATCGACGAGACCGCGGGGCTGATGCCGCCATGCAGGAAGAGCAGGCCGTTGATCCGCACGACGACATTCCTCTTCCGGAGGACCTCGCCGTACTGCCCTTTCGGGCTGAACGCGCGCACCAGCTCGATCATGCCGAGCGGCGTGCCCTTCAGCAGGCGCTCGTGCTCCTCTGAAGGGAACGTCTCGATGACCTGCTTCCGGAACCTCTCGGAATCCCTGTCTATAAAAGCGGCGTATTCGGCCTCCGAGACGTAGCGGAGGTCGCCCAGCATCCGCATGGCCTCATGGTTGCCGATGAGCGGGTGCACCCGGCCCCCGGCGCGCGACGCGTCGCGCTCGAGGCGCTGCAGGAGGTCGAGGGCCCTGCGTGAGTCGGGCCCGCGGTCCACGACGTCGCCCGTCTGGACGAGGTGCGTCCGCCCGCCCGACCAGCGCTCGCGGGCGTCGAGCACGCCAGCGGTTTTCAGGATCTCGACGAACTGGTCGTGCGCGCCGTGCACGTCGCCGACCGCGACGATGCGCTCGACCTTCTCGAACTCACACGGCGGCTCGTCGGCCCGCGTCGAGACGACGAGGAGGAGCCCGATGAACAGGGCAAAGAGGGGACCGGCGGAACGGCGTCGAAAAGGTGCCACGGAGCAGGGACATCCTAACTTAATTGCTCGCGGGGCCCCAGCCCCGGCCTTGGGGGCGGTCATTCGTGCTTGAGCGCGACGATCGGATTGATGGCGCTCGCGCGCCTGGCCGGAAGCCAGGACGCCACCGTCGCGACGACGATGAGCAGCAGCGGCACGCCCGCGAGGACCAGCCCGTCGATCGACCCGCCGGGCAGCACATCGGTGATGAGGAGCGCGACCAGCCAGCCGCCGAGAGCGCCGAGGCCGATCACCCGAAGCGCGTCGACGACGAGATGGGTGACGACGCGACGCGACGTGGCGCCGAGAGCCAATCGCATGCCGATCTCGGCGTTTCGCTGCGCAACCGTGTAGGCCACGACGGCGTAGATGCCGACGGCGACGAGGCCCAGGAGCAGCGGCCCCAGCACGACGAACAGGCGCGCGGGAACGCGGCGGAACACCAGGTTGGTCTCCACGTGGTCGGTCATCGTCCGGACGTTGTAGAGCGGGAGTGTCGGATCGAGCTCGCGGAGAATCCGTCGCGCGTCGTTCGCGAGCCTCGATTCGTCGCCGCCGCGGGCGCGCAGATGAATCTCGCCCATGGACGACGGCCGGTCGCGATAGGAGAGATAGATGAAGGGCGTCGGCGGTTCGCCAAACGAGTTGTACAGCGAGTTCCTGACGACGCCGGCGATCGTGTTCGACCGGCCCGCGGTTTCGAGCCGGCGGCCGATCGGCTCCTGCGCGCCGAGGTAGCGACGGACGAACTCCTCGTTGACGATGACCTGCGGAGGGGCCGTCGTGTCGTTCAAGTCCACGAAGTCGCGGCCCGCGACGATCGCGATGCCCATCGCCTGGAAGTAGCCGGGCGTGACCGTGTTGGTGAGCGACCGATCGAGGCCGCCGTCCGGACGGGCCCGGCCCTCGACGGCGAACGACCGCGACGGCATGCCGTGAATGTCGAGCGGCACTGACGTCGCGATTGCCGCCGTCTCGAGCGCAGGCAACGCGCGCAGCCGGTCGAGGAGCCGGCGAGCGAAGTCGGTCGCTTCGGGTGGGGTGACGTCGCGATTGCGTCCGCTGAGATCGTACGTCGCGACCAGCAGACCGTCCCGCCGGAATCCCGGATCGGTCGAACGCGTCTCGTTGAAGCTCTTGAGAAACAACGCGCCGACGACCAGGACGAGCAGCGCGACGGCGACCTCGAGCGCCAGCACCGTGTCACGGATGCGACTGCGCCCCGGTGTACTGGCGCCTGCGCGAAGCGACGGCCGCGGGTCGATGCGAGCGAGCTGTAACGCAGGCGCGAGGCCGAAGATGAGCCCGGAGCCGATGCCGAGCAGCGTGGCGAACGCCAGACTCACGAGATCGATGGGCGTGTAGAACGAAAGCTTCATGCCGGCTGGCGTGGGCATCGGCACCGCGCGCAGCGCCTCGGTCGCCCAGAAGGCGATTGCCACACCGAGCACGACGCCCAGCATCGCCAGCAGCAGGTTTTCGGTGAGCAGCAAACTGATGATGCGCCATCGTCCTGCGCCGAGGGCGAGGCGGACGCTCATCTCCCGCTGTCTCGCGCTCGCGCGCGCCAGGACCAGGTTCGCGGTGTTGCCGGTCACGGCCAGCAGGACGAGCAGCGTGACGCCCTGGAGGAGCGCGAGGGCGCCGATGAGCGATCGCTGCGGTCCGCGCGGCGACTGCCAGAAGCGCAGCACCTCACCTGTGATCGTCCGGTTGGTGTCGGGGAAATCGAGCGCGAGCCGGCGCATGGCGTCGTCCAGATCGGCTTGCGCGTCCGCGCGCGTGACGCGCGGCTGCAGCCGGCCGATGGCCGAGTAGCCGCGCTCGCCGCGGTTGTCGAGCTCGCGCGATCCCTCGAAGACGATCGGCGCCGCCGTCGCCGGAACCCAGAGATCGAACGTCAGGCCCATCACGGTGCCCCCGAATCCGCGCGGGGCGACGCCGATGATCGTGAGCGGACGGTCGTTCACGCGAAGCGTCTGTCCGATGGCGGCGGCCGACGCGTCGAACCGCGTCTGCCAGAAGCTGTGCGAGAGCACGACGACCGGCTCGCCGCCCGGCCGGGCCGCATGTTCGAGGTCGATCAGCCGGCCGGCGGCGGCGGTGAGGCCGAGCGCTGAAAAGTAGTTGCCGGAGACGAGCTGACCGTACGTCCGATCGGACCAGTCGGCGGCCCCGACGTTGAACGGCACGATCCGGAACGCCAGCATGTCGCGGACCGACGTCAGGCGCTCCTGCAGGTCGCGGAATTCGAGCCACGACATGCCTGGATAGCCGCCCGTCTCGCTGCGTGGCTCGATCAGATGGAAGCTGCCGCTGTCCTTCACCAGCGGCAGCGGCTGCAGGACCCGCGCCTCAATCCACGAGAAGACCGCCGTGTTCACGCCGATGCCGATGCCGAGCGAACCGACGACGACGGCCGCAACGCCCGGCATCCTGCGGATCGACCGCGCGGCGTGCCGTACGTCGCGCAGGAGTTGACCGAGGACGCGCGACATCAGTGTCCGCCGCCTCCGCCGTGCATCTCCCGGAACGTCTCGAGGAGGGACCCGGCGAAGAATCGGATGAGGGCCGCGACCACGAGGATCACGACCAGGGCAATGAGCAGACGCTTGTACGATCTCCGACCCATGTGCAGGAGCCGCCTCCGCGGTACGGTTGGTGAAGCGCATCGTACGAGCAGCGCGCTGAACGGTCAATGAACGCCGCGTTCAGGTGCCGTTCAGGAATAGGGGGCGTAAAGTCTGTACGTGCGAATTCTGGTTGTCGAAGACGAGGCGCGGCTGTCCGACGAGCTCGCGGCCGCGCTCGGGCATGCCGGTTATGCCGTCGACTGTGCGCCTGACGGCGAGCGCGCCGATTTTCTCGGGCAGACCGAACAGTACGACGCGGTCGTGCTGGACCTCGGGCTGCCGAAGGTGGACGGCCTGACGCTGCTCCGCAGGTGGCGGGACGCCGGACTGACCGTGCCGGTGCTGGTGCTCACGGCGCGAGACAGCTGGCACGAGAAGGTGCAGGGCATCGACGGCGGCGCGGACGACTACGTGGCGAAGCCGTTCAGAATGGAAGAGGTGCTCGCCCGCCTGCGCGCGCTGATCCGGCGATCGAGCGGGCAGCCGTCGCCCGAGATTCGCTGCGGGGCGCTGACGCTCGATCCGCGGCTGGCAAGAGTCACGCTCGGCGGCGTGCCCGTCAAGCTCACGAGCCACGAATTCCGAGTGCTCTCGTACCTGATGCACCATCGCGGGCGTGTCGTCTCGCAGGGTGAGCTCACCGAGCACATCTATTCGCAAGGCTTCGATCGCGACTCGAATACGGTCGAAGTGTTCATCGCGCGGCTGCGCCGGAAGCTGGGCGCGTCCGCCATCGAAACGGTGCGCGGCCTCGGCTACCGGATCGAGGCGACGTCATGAGCATCCGGCGCTCGCTGACATCGAGGATCGTGATCGGGTCGCTGTTGTGGACGGCCGGCTTGCTGGCGATCACCCATATGGTCTCGCTGGCGTTGTTCAGGCACGTCCCATCGGTGCGCGGGACCGCGCATGTCACGTTCATCGCGATGACGGCCGTTGGCTTCATGGCACTGGGGCTGACGATGGTGCGGGGCGGACTGACGCCGTTTCCCCTCCTGCGATCGCGCCTGGCCAGCGTCAGGGAAGGGCGCGCGCGTCGTCTCGAGGGGAAGTACCCGGCCGAAGTGCAGCCGCTCGTCGACGATCTCAACACGCTCCTCGATCACCGCGATGCGGCGGTGCGCCGGGCGCTCGCGAAGGCCGGCGACCTCGCGCACGGACTCAAGACGCCGCTGGCCGTGCTGATGCAGGAAGCGGAACGCGCGCAGGCGGCCGGACACGACGAGCTCGCGGCGACGATCGGTCAGCAGGTCGAGCGAATGCGGCGCCAGATCGACGTACCACCTCGCCCACGCGCGCGCCGCCGCGTCCGGCCGCGCCACTGGCGCGCGCTGTTCTGTCACCGAGTCTGCGGACGCGCTCGCCCGCACGCTGAACCGCCTCTACGCCGGCCGCGGCATCGCCATCGAGCTCGCCGCCAGCCCGAATCACGTCGTCCGCGTGCAGCGAGAAGATCTGGACGAGATGCTCGGCAACCTGCTCGACAACGCATGCAAATGGGCCAAATCGCGCGTGTGGCTGACGTCGGCCCCGACCGGCGACTCGATCGTGATCACGGTCGATGACGACGGACCCGGGCTCAGCGAGTCGATGCGTGAAGCGGTCCTTCAGCGCGGCGTGCGCGCGGATGAGGCAGCGCCGGGATCGGGGTTTGGTCTCGCCATCGTGCATGACCTCGCGGAGCTGTACGGGGGTTCGATCTCGCTCGGCGCCGCGCCGACCGGCGGACTGCGCGCGCGGCTCGCGCTGCCGGGTGGGATCGGCGCTTGACGCCGAAGTACTTTCCTGAAAAGCACATGAAGTACTTTCCTGAAGGGCGACTGAAGTACGTTCCTGAAAAGCGCTTGAAGTACCGGAGTGAACAGCACTGAAGTACGCGGGGGCCCGTACTTCAGCGCCAACGCCCGTACTTCGGCGGTAGCGCCCGTACTTCAGCGGTAGTGCCCGTACTTCGGCGCTCGTCGGGAAAGTACTTCAGGTGTCTTTTCTGATGACCCACGTCGTCATCGCCCTTTGATTCTGCACGACCGTCGTCTTGAGCGGGTCGAGCAGGCGGCCGCCGAGCGTGCGCGTGCGTTCCATGAGCATCGGCTCGTCCACGAGATAGCGATCCGTGCCGTCGGGCAGCCGGAAGCGGCGTCCCGACGGATCGATCCGTCGGACGCGTGTCTCGAGCCCGATCGTGGACGCCAGGCGGCAGAAGAGCATCCCGCCGGGCGCGAGCAGGCGCCAGGAGCCGGCCAGCATCGCGTCGAACTGGGCGTCGTCTCGCGCGAAGTGCAGGACGGCGCTGCTGAGGACGACCGTCGCGAACGCGTCGGGCAGCGTCGAGTGTTCGATCGGTTCGACGCGGAAGTTGGACGCCGGCAGATTGGGCGCGAGGCGGGCGGCCAGCAGGCGCACTTCGTCGACGGCGTCTTCGTCGCCGTCGATGGCGTAGACGTCGAAGCCGCCGCGAAACAGGTAGACAAGATTGCGTCCAAAACCGCAGCCGGCGTCGACGATCCGGTCACGCGGCAGGATCCGTCGCCGCAGGAGCTGATCGAAGAGATAGATGTCGATCGAGCCGAATTCGGCCTCGAGGTCCATCGACTACTTGAGTCGCTCGCGCACTCTGGCCACTTTGGAGTGCTTCTCGCCGGCGACCTCGAGCGTGAGGTCATAGTTGCCGGGTGCGAGCGGACCCGACGGGCCCGCCTGAGCGGCGCCGCCGGCGCGACCGGCGCCCCCGCCCCCGCCGCGGCCTCCCCCGCCGCCGGCGAGACTCACGGTGATCCTGTTGAGTCCGCGCCGCGCCGGGCCGTCGATCTGTCGCACCACGTGGCCGGTGACGTCGGTCAGCGAGACGCGCGCCTGGCCCGTCGCGTCGGCCTTGAGGTAGTAGTTCACGATGAGCGCCTCGGGCTCGTTGGGCACCTCGATGTAGCGGCTGCCGTACAGATCGAAGTTGCCGATCGCGTTGAACCCGTAACGCGCCCTGGGCTCGATGTCGAACAGGTGCACGGTCTTGTCGAGCGTCGCGGCCGTGAGCTGCTGCAGCGGCGAGATGTCACCGACGAAGATTCCGCGGCCGTAGGTGCCGAGTACCAGATCGTTCTCCCGCGGATGGATCGTCAGGTCGTGCACGGCCACCGTCGGCAGGTTCGACTGCAGCCGCGACCAGGTTCCGCCGGCGTCGATCGAGACCCAGACGCCCATGTCGTTGCCGGCGATCAACAAATCGCGGTTCTTCCGATCCTGGACGACGACGTTCAAGGGAGAGCCTGGAAGATTGCCGCTGATCGACGTCCACGTCTTGCCCGCGTCGGTGGTGCGGTAGAGCATCGGCTTGAAGTCGTCGTTCCGGAAGCCGCTCTTGGCGACGAACGCCGTGCCGGCGTCGTGCGGTGACGCGAACACGCGGCTGACGTACCGATCCGCCGGCGCGCCACCGGCGACGAGCGCCGGCGTCGCGTCCATCCACGCGGCGCCGTGATTCTGCGTGACGTGCACCTTCCCGTCGTCGGTGCCGACCCAGATCACGCCGGCACGCAGCGGCGACTCTGAGATCGACGTGATGGTGCAGAACGGAACGTTCCCGGAGTTGTTGCCGCACGTCGTACCGGCCGTCGTGAGGTCAGGACTGATCGCCTCCCACGTGTCGCCGCGATTGAGCGAGCGGAACACCATCTGCGCGCCCGCATAGAGCGCCTGCGGGTTGTGCGGCGAGATCACGATGGGCGCGACCCAGTTGTAGCGAAGCCGCGGCACGCCGGGCGGCAGCGGCGGCGCAATCACGGTGCGCTGACCGGTCTGCTGATCGAAGCGTCCGTGGTTGCCCATCTCGCGAGTGTTGTAGACCCAGCGCGAGTCGGTCGGGTCCACCTGGTTGTACATGCCGTCGCCGGGTCCGACGGTCGTCCACTGCTCGAGCGTGATGCGGCCCGTCTTGCCGTTGGACGGGCCCTTCCACGAGTCGTGGTCCTGGAGCCCGGCGTACACGTTGTAGGGATCGTCCATGTCCACGCCGATGGCGTAGACCTCGCCGATCGGGATGTTCACGGAGTAGTCGGCGGTGCGGCCGCCGTCATACGACACGTTCACGCCGCCGTCGCTTCCGAGCATGATGCGATTCGGATCCTGGTCGTCCCACCAGATCGCGCGGAAGTCGCCGAAGACGCCGCGGAAGAAGCCGTCAGTGTTGGAACAGCTCCACGCCTTGCCGCCGTCAGTTGACGAGTACATCGTGTCGCTCGTCAGGATGATGTGATTGGCGTTGCCGGGATTGATCCGGATCTGATTGAACGAATACGGCGCCTTCCCGCCCGCGACGTCCACGGCCGGGTCGTGCGTCTTGCGCCACGTCTTGCCGCCGTCGTCGCTCCGATAGACTTCGTTGCCGATTCGCGCGGCGCCGCCGCGGCCGCCACGACCGCCAGCCGCCGCCGCAGGCGGCACGGTCGCGCGGCCCTGCATGAGACACCCGTCAATGCTCGCGCCCATCGACTCCGGCCGCGGGTTCACGTTCTCGACGACGACGTACATGACGTTCGGATCGTTCTGATAGATGTCCACGCCGATGCGGCCGAGTAGTGCCCGTCGGCAGGCCGCCGGCGACCTTCTGCCATTTCGCGCCGCCGTCGTCCGATCGATACAGGCCCGTGCGGACGCCACCGAGCACCAGTTGCCACGGCGTGCGGTGCTTCTCGTACATCGCGGCGAACAGAATGTCGGGCGACTTGCGGTTCATCACGAGGTCGATCGCGCCGGTCTCGTCATCGACGTAGAGGACTTTCTGCCACGACTTGCCGCCGTCCATCGTCCGGAACACGCCACGCTCTTCGTTGCGCGAGAAAAGATGCCCCATCGCCGCGACGTAGACGATGTCCGGGTTCTTCGGGTGAATGACGATGCGCGAGATGTGGTGCGAATCAGGCAGCCCGGCGAACTGCCAGGTGGCGCCCGCGTCGGTCGATTTGAAGACACCCTTGCCGGAGTACGACGAGCGCGCGTTCGCCTGATCGCCCGTGCCCATCCAGACGATGTTCGCGTTGGAGGGCGCGACGGCGACGGCGCCGACAGCGGCCACGCCCACGCTGTCGGAGATCGCCTGCCAGGTGATGCCGTTGTTCGTCGTCTTCCAGAGACCGCCGCTCCGCGACGCGGCGTAGACCGTGTAGAGATGCTCTCGAACTGGCGTATCCGGCACGGCGATGTCGGTAATCCATGCCGATGTCCGAAATGGACCGATGTTCCTGAACGACATCGCGTTCACGACATCGGACACCGCTGGAGCCTGCGCAGAGAGCAGCCCCGCGGACGCGCCGGCGGCCAGAGCGAACAGCGTGAGCAATTTCGACGTCATGGCGGACATTATGGGGTCAGACCGGGGGTCAGACCGGGGGGTCAGACCAGGGGGTCAGACCAGGGGGTCAGACCGAGGGGTCAGACCGGGGGTCAGACCGGCTATAGTAGCCGCCTATGACGCGACACCTCCCCATCCGACTCCTGTGTCTTGCCGCCGCCCTCGCGCTCTGCGCCTCGACGGGATTCGCTCGTCAGGCCGGCAAGGGCCTTCCGCTCCCCATCGGCAAATCCGAGGCCGGCACGGCGACGGACAGTGCCGCGGGCGTCTACACGTTCACCGCGACGACGGCGGGCGTGTTGTCGATTGCCGTGCAGGGCAACGGCGATCTGGCCCTGCGCATGATCGACGAGGACGATCAGCCGGTGCCGGAGGGATCGACCGACGGCGATCGCTTCGGTTCAGTCGGAACCGAGATGCTCATCGTCACGCTCACGGAGCCGGGCGTGTACCGGGTGCACGTGCGCATGCAGGAGTCGGGGATGAGCAAGTTCCAGATTGGCGCGGGCTGGATTCCGTTTCCCGGCCTCGCGCAGCCGTCCGATCCCGATCGCCGGGCCGCGCAGGCGCGGGTGGTTGACATCGGCAAGAGCCACGAGGACAGCCTGGGCGCGCCCACCAGCGATCGCTGGGACTGGTTCGCGTTCGTGCCGAAGACGGCCGGCACGCTGACGATCATCACGCGACCGATCGCCGACAGCAAAGTCGACCTGGCGCTGGAGGTCTACGCGGCCAGCGACCTGAGCCAGGCCATCGCGAAATCCGATCAGGATCTTCAGGGAAGCGAGGCGAACGAGTCCGCGACCATCGACGTCACGGCCGGTCAGCGGATCGTCGTCAAGGTGCTCAACGCGTCGGGCGGCACGAGCGGCAAGTACCGGATCGCGTCGAACATCATTCAGTAATCTGCCGGCGCGATTCACTTCGCGCGCGAATCGAGCTCGTCCCAGCGACGGTACACCGCGTCGAGCTCGGCCGGGAGATGCTCGAGACGCGCGAGCGTGCTGCGAATGACGTCGGCAGGCTCGCGGTAGAACTCCGGTCCGGCGACCTTGGCTTCGAGCCCGGCACGCTCCGTTTCCAGCGCGTCGATGCGCGCGGGAAGCGCTTCGAACTCCACCTTCTCCTTGTAAGAGAGACGCGTCTTCGCACGCGGGGCTTCCGCACGCGACTGCGCGGCCCTCTGATCAGCAGCCGGACGGTCCTCCCCCGCCGTCGGTCCCTGGGCCTCTGGCCCCTGGCCCTCGGCCTCCTTCCCTTTCTGCCTCATCCAGTCGTCGTACCCGCCGACGTACTCCTCGACGCGTCCGTCGCCTTCGAAGACGAGCGTGCTCGTCACGACGTTGTCGAGAAATCGCCGGTCGTGGCTGACGATGAGGAGCGTGCCGGGAAAATCGACGAGCTCGGGCCTCGAGCAGCTCGAGCGTCTCGAGGTCGAGATCGTTCGTCGGCTCGTCGAGGACGAGCACGTTGGCCGGCCGCGTCAGCAGCCGGGCGAGCAGCAGGCGGTTCCGCTCGCCGCCGGACAGCGCCTTGACGGGCGACCGCGCGCGCTCCGGCGGAAACAGGAAGTCCTCGAGATACCCGTGGACGTGTCGCGTCGCGCCGCCGACGGTGACCGTGTCGTTGCCGTCGGCGACCGTGTCGACGACCGTGCGCTCCGGATCGAGCTGCTCGCGCTGCTGATCGAAGTAGGCCACCTGCACGTTCGTGCCGCGGTGAACCTCGCCGGCATCGGGCGCCAGCTCCCCGACCAGCAGGCGCAGGAGCGTCGTCTTGCCCACGCCGTTCGGGCCGATGAGGCCGATGCGATCGCCGCGCAGGACGCGGGACGAGAAGTCGCGTACGACGGGACCGCCGCCGTAGGACTTGGTCACGTCCTCGGCCTCGAAGACGACGTGTCCGGGACGCTCGGCGACGTCGATCGGAGCCGGACGTTGCCGAGCGCATTCCGGCGCGCGGCCCGTTCGGCTCGCATCGCGATCAGCGCGCGCACACGCCCTTCGTCGCGCGTCCGCCGCGCTTTCACGCCGCGGCGCAGCCAGACCTCCTCCTGCGCGAGCCGTTTGTCGAACTGCTCGTGCGCGAGCGCCTCGTTCGCGAGCCAGGCGTCCTTCTTTTCGACGAACGTCGCGTAGTCGCCCGCCCACGAGGTCAGCCGTCCGCGATCGAGCTCGACCACGCGCGTGGCCAGGCGCTCCAGAAACGCGCGGTCGTGCGTCACGAAGACGATGGCGCCGGCGTACTCGGCCAGGAACGTCTCGAGCCACTCGATGGCGCCGATGTCGAGGTGATTGGTCGGCTCGTCGAGCAGGAGGAGCGTCGGCTGCGCGACGAGCGCACGCGCGAGCAGGACACGGCGCCGCCAGCCGCCCGACAGCGTGTTGACGCTGACGTCGGCCGGCAGGCCGAGATGCGACAACACGAGCTCAACGCGCTGCTCGACGCGCCAGCCGTCACGCTCCTCGAGCGCGTGCTGCAGCCGCCCGAGTGACGCGAGGTTCTGGTCCGTCGGCCGCTCGGCCACTTCGACGGCGGCGTGATGATACGCCGTGACGAGCTCTCGCAGCTCGCCCAGGCCCTCAGCCACGACGTCGAAGACCGAATCGGCCCGCGAAAGCGCCGGCATCCTGCGCCAGGCGCGCGGCCGACGAGCGCCCGGCGCCCGCCAGACGGCGCCCGCATCGGGCACCAGCTCACCGGACAGGATTTGCAGCAGGGTGGACTTGCCCGTGCCGTTCCGGCCGATGAGCGCGACCCGCTCCCCGGCATCGATGACGAGACCCGCCCGGTCCAGCAGCGGCAGGTGCCCGAAGGCCAGGGACACGCCCTCGAGCGTGATCAGCGGCATCAAACGACCCTAGCACGGGCGGGTTTTTTGATACCATCCGCCCATCTCGTCCCCCCTGTGAGGCGGCCGCCAGGTACCGGAGGACTTGGGGCTGCAGAATGCGGAATCCGGCACGTCGATAAGGGGTCAGGGCTTGCCTGACCCTAGAGCAAGTCCGTACCACGCAAGTCGTTCAGGAGGATTACATGGTTGGTAGGCTCCCGCGAGTTGTCGCCACCGCGCTCATCGTGCTGCTCACGATAGCGACGGCGGCGGCCGCACAGATCACGACCGGCTCGGTGGCCGGAACGGTCAAGGACGCCCAGGGCGGAGTCATCCCGGGCGCGACGGTCACGCTGGTCAGTGATACCAAAGGCACCAGGTCCAGCGCCCTCGTCACAGGCGCGACCGGGGACTTCGTCTTCGTCAACGTCGCACCCGACACCTACACGGTCGAGGTCGCGATGCCCTCGTTCAAGACCCTGAAGCGGTCGGGCATCACGGTCAATCCCGGCTCGCGCACCTCAGTCGGCGATTTGCCGATCGAAATAGGCGGCACCACCGAAGTCATCACGGTCACCGGCGAAACGCCGATGATCCAGGCCACGACCGGCGAGCGCTCGTTCACGGTGACCACGGCGGAAGTCGAGAACCTGCCCACGGCGAGCCGCAGCTTCATCGCCCTCGCGCTGCTCGCGCCGGGCGTGAGCGGCACCGCGGCCAACGCCGTCCGCACGGGCGGCGGCGGCGACACCAACATCATGATGGACGGCGTGTCGATCATCGACACCGGCAGCAATCGTCCGCTGCTGCAGATGAACGTCGAGTCCATCCAGGAAGTGAAAGTCCTGACGTCAACCTATCAGGCCGAGTACGGCCGCTCGAGCGGCCTTCAAATCACTGCGGTCACCAAGAGCGGCACGAACCGCTTCCGCGGCTCGGTCTACGACGTCATGCGCAACTCGGCCTGGAACCCCAACAGCAAGACGAACAAGCTCAACGGCAATCCCAAGCAAATCTCAAAGGAGAGCGACTGGGGGTATTCGATCGGCGGGCCGATCGGTAAACCGGGCGGCAACAACAAGCTGTTCTTCTTCTACAGCCAGGAGTTCGCGCCGCGGACGAGCGGCAACGACGTCCAGCGCTTCCGCATGCCGACGGCGCTCGAGCGGCAGGGCGATTTCTCGCAGGACGACCGACAACCTGGGCGCTCCGTATCCGTACATCAAGGATCCGCGGATCACGACGGGCGCCTGCAATGCGACCACTCAGGCGGCGTGTTTCGTCACCGACGGGGTGTTGGGCAAGATTCCGGCGAACATGCTCTATCAGCCCGGCCTGAACATCCTGAACATGTACCCGCTGCCGAACATCGCCGACCCTGGGCTCAACAACTACAACTACGAGATCACGCGGCCTGAGGAAACGATCCTCGCGTGGCAGCCCGGCCTTCGCTTCGACTACCAGGCGTCGTCGTCTCTGCGCGCCAGCTTCAAGTACTCGGGCTGGACGCAGCGGATGCAGACGATCAACGGCCTGCTGCCCGGATTCAACGACTCGCGCATGCAGCGGCCGAAGGTGTCGTCGTGGGTCGCCAGCGTGAACTACAGCCTGACGCCGACGATGTTCCTGGAAGCGACGTACGGCCACAGCCAGAACGACCTGGCCGGGTGCGCGCTCGCGCAGTCGGGCACCGGGCCGGAGCTCTGCAGAAATGCCGTGCCGATGAACCCGGCGTCCTACCGGGGCGCGGTTGGACTGTCCGGTCTTCCGCTGCTCTTCCCGAACGCCAACGTCCTCAATCCTGACTACTACGCGACGAAGGCGCTGAACGGCATGGACCCGGCGCCGCCCGCGTGGGTGAACGGCGACTTCCAGAAGACGCCGCAGTTCCAGTGGGGCAACCGCATCTCCAACTCGCCACCCAACACGCCGTTCCCCGGCTACTTCAACATCAACGCCACGCAGGACGTCTCGATCAGCGTGACGAAGGTGAGCGGCCAGCACACGTACAAGGCGGGCTTCTACTACACCCACAGCTACAAGGCGGAGCAGGCCACCGACACCAACTCGTTCGGGACGATCAACTTCACGCAGGACACCCCGGGCACGAACCCCTTCGACACGTCGTTCGGGTTTGCGAACGCAGCCATCGGGACGTTCAGTTCCTTCGCGCAGGCTCAGAATTACGTCGAGGGCAACTACGTCTACGACAACATCGAGGGCTACATCCAGGACAACTGGAAGGTGAACGGCCGGCTCACGCTGGACTACGGCGTGCGCCTCGTGCATCAGAAGCCGCAGTACGACCGCCTCAAGCAGGCGGCGAACTTCCTGCCCGATGAATGGCTGCTCGGCTCGGCGCCCGCGTTGTACAAGCCCGGCTGCACGATCACCGTGGCGCCCGGCGCCGCGTGTCCTGCGGCTAACCGCCAGGCGCAGAATCCCCTCACCGGTCAATTCCTCGGGCCGAACACGACGAGCGCATTCGGCACACTCGTGGCGGGCTCGGGCAGCCCGACGAACGGCCTGTTCCTGCCGGGCCAGGGGATCGTCGACACGACGTACACGTTCCCGGCGCTCGGCATCGCGCCCCGCTTCGGGATGACGTACGACCTCAGCAGCAACCAGACGGTGATTCTGCGCGGCGGCACGGGGCTCTACTTCGACCGGCCGTTCGGCAACACGGTCATCAGCATGGCCGGGAACCCGCCGGCGTCCAAGCAGGTCACGACCCGGTTCTCGCAGCTGCAGTCGCTTGGCAGCGCCGGGCTCACCACGCAAGCCCCGCCGGGACTGAACACGATTCAGTACGATCCGAAGCTGCCGTCCTCGACGCAGTGGAACGCGGGCATCCAGTTGCTGCTGCCGGGCGCGATCACGCTCGACGCCGAGTACGTCGGCCAGCACAGCTTCAACAGTGTGAGGACCGTGAACATCAACGCGGTGGACTTCGGCGCCGCGTTCCTGCCGCAGAATCAGGACACGACGCTCGCGACCAGCGCGACTCCGGGCGCGACGGCGCTACCAGACGGACCTGCTGCGGTCGTACGGCGGATACGCCGGCATCAACCACCGGCTGTTCGACGGCTGGAGGACGTACCACTCGATCCAGCTCTCCTTCAACCGCCGGTTCCGGAACGGGCTGTCGTTCGGCTTCAACGACACGATCGCGCTCTCGGATAAGGCCAACGCCGGCGCGCGCATCCAGCACAACGCCGACGGCTCCTACTCCTTCCGCGACGATCAGGCCGAGGCCGACGATCTCCTGGGCGACCAGGCGCCGCAACGGCACCTGCTCAGGGCAAACTTCGTCTGGGATCTGCCGGACCTCAGGAGCGACAACTCCACGCTCCGCGCGATCGGCCTGGTGATCAACGACTGGCAGCTCTCAGGGATCTGGTCGGCACAGACCGGCGGCCAGTACACGGTGACTGCAAGCTACCAGAGCGGGGGCGGCAACGTGAACCTGACGGGCTCCCCCGACTACGGCGCGCGCATCCGCATCGTCGGGGATCCGGGCGCCGGCTGCGGCGGCGACGTGTATCGGCAGTTCAACACGTCGGCGTTCCAGGGGCCCCCGACGAACAGCGTCGGCCTCGAATCAGGCGTCGGGTATCTGTATGGCTGCTTCCAGAGCGTCCTCGACATCGCGCTCGCGCGCAACATCCGGCTGGGCGGGAGCCGCAACCTCCAGCTGCGCGTGGACATGTTCAACGCGCCGAACGCTGGCGGGATCACAGGACGTCAGACGCAGATGAATCTGACCAACCCGGGCGATCCGTCCACGATCCTGAACCTGCCGTTCGATGCGAACGGCAACCTGCTGCCGAACCGTGTCCGGCCGAATCAGGCGGGCTTCGGGGCGGTCAGCGGATATCAGGGCGCGCGGTCGATTCAGGGACAGATTCGGTTTAGTTTCTAGAACGAGGGGGACGGGTCTCGGGTTGTGCCGAGACGCGTCCCCTTACTTCCCCGCCGTGAAGCGGCCCACGAATCCCCCGCCGGCCCGCAGATCGAACGACATCATCCCGGTACGAGTCTCGGTGGCGGTCTCCACTCGCACGGCGGCTGCGTCCGCGTCATCACGAACGAATGTCGCGCGATACTGACCGGCGCCGAGAAACGAGAGCGCCACCTTGAGGTTCTTCGGCGCGGGTCCGTTCATGATCGCGAGAAACCAGGTCGTGCCGGAGCGGCGCGCGTAGATTGCCAGCTCGCCGATCTCTGAACCTGGGAGGACGATCGTCTCGTCCCAGACCGCGGGAATGCTCTTGATCACTTCAGCGGCAGGACTGCTGAGGATGCTCTGAGGGTTCGCGGCGATCGTCAGCAACGGGCTGGCGAAGATTGCAAGGCTCGCGATCTGATGCGCGACGCTCGAATCGCGCCGGCGTTCGGTGAAGACCATCGTCGTGTACTCGGCCGGCCCGGCGAGAAAGCGCGTGAACGGCACGATGGTCTGGTGCCGGGCGCGTTCCATCATGCCGCTCGACTCCATCCCGCGAATCGCTTCGCGCACCAGCTCGTTCGGCCACGTGCGCTCGCGGCCGGTCGGCTTGTTCGCGCCGTGGAAGTTGACGAGGATCTGATATTCGGCAGCCTTGCGCAGCAGCGCTTCGTACAGGTCGATCACTTCCTTGTGCTCGTGATCGAAGAAGTCGATCTTGGCGCCGACGACCCCGAGGTCGCGGAGCATCTTGAAGAACTCGTCCTGCGCCTGCGGCGTGCGCAGCTGATTGCTGTGGCGCCAGAACCAGAGGCCGACGCCGCGCGCCTTCGAGTAGGCCACCAGCTCGCGGCGCTCCTCCATCGTCCATTTCGCCCAGAGGCCTTCGATGACGTGATGCTCGACGCCGAGCTCGCCGGCCATTCGCGAGAACTCCCGCATACCCTCGAGGCCCGTGGGCCCGCCGTCCACGTACCGCCACACGGCGCGTCCTGGCTTGATCCACGGCGTCTTGAGACCCTGCGGAAAGAGCGCCGGATCGGGCGCCGGGGACAGGTTCGCCAGGATCGTGCTGTTCACGAGCGTGTTCAGATCGCGGCCTGTCATGACGACGCGCCAGGGCGTCGTGACGGCGCCGGTGATGGCGGCCGCCTTGCCGAGCCGCTTGCCTTCGGCACGGCCGTAGCGCAACTCGAAGGGATAGTTCAGCGGCTGACGATGGCCGAGGCCGATGGTCCATCCGCCACGGCCGTTGGCCTCGAGCCCCATGCCGCTGTAGCTCACCAGGTTGGCCTCGGTGATCGAGGCGTAGCCTGCGCTCTGCGGAAGCTTGTACGTGAGCGGCGGGCCCGCCCAGTCTCCGACGCGGACGTCGGCGACGTCCCGCTTCTGGTACGGCGCTTCGTAGTGGCCCTCCGCCATGCCGGCGTACCAGACGGTCGATCCGGCGGGCAGATTGAACGTCGAGGACTCGTCCGGCACGCGCGACGCCGTGGCCTCGCCCGGGATGACGTGTCGCCAGGCGGCGCCGTCGTTGAAGACGCGAATCTCCAGCGTGTAGTCGATCGACGTCAGATCGTTGGTGAACGACAGGCGCGCGCCCTTGTACTCGCTCACCGCGGTGCTCCGCACGCCGTTCCACGGATACGTTTCTTTGCCGTCGAAGCGCTCCTCGCCCACGAGCACGACGCCGGCCGACAAGTCGTAGCCATCGAGGGTGAGCACGATGGGCGACGGGTCGACGATCGCGATCTTGTCCATCGCGACCGTGAACGTCAGGCGCTCGGCATTCGGGAGCATCGCGAGCGTGATCCGGGCGTCCGGGCTCGTGACCTGGACATCGGACATTCGGATCCGCTGCGAGCGTCGTGTCGGCTTCTGCGTTTCCGCGGGCGCCGGCGCGGGAGTCGGCGGCGTCTGGGCGACCTGTGCACCGTCGAGACAGAGCGGCGCAATGACAGACACGACAACCACCGCAACCTGACTGATTCTTTTCATAGCACCCTGACGTAGACGTTGCGGAAGCGAATCTCCGAGCCGTGCGTCTGCAATTCAATCGGCCCGGTCGGCAGCACCGGAATCGCGCGGTTGAAGTAGTTGTCGAGCACCTGGTCCTCGACGGTCGCTTTGCCGTTCAGCCAGATCGACACGCGCGGTCCGACCATCCGCACGCGGAGCGTGTTCCACTGACCGACGGGGTTGTCGGAGCGGACGAGCGGCCACTTGCCGGGATTGTCGTTGTTGTTGTTCCAGAGCGCGCCGGAGCCGCGGCCGGCGCCGTTCTTGACCTCACGCGGATTGTCCGGATCCCAGATCTGGACCTGAGGATACCCGCGCAGGTAGATGCCCGAGTCGCCGCCCGGGCTCACCATCAGCCAGTCGACCCAGAGCTCGAAATCCGCGTAATCCTTGACCGTCGCGAGATGGACGCCTTTGCCGTCCGAGACGATCTCGCCCCTGGCGGCGTCAACGCGCCAATGCAGATCGCGGTCGGCGTTCCAGGCCTGCTGCTTTGCCGCCAGCTCTTCCGGCGTGAGCTTCGCCTGCTCGTGCGGGCTGTACGTGCCCTGTCGCCCGCGCCATCCGGACAAATCCTTGCCGTTGAACAGGCTGGTAAAGCCGGCGGGCGGCTGATTCAGCGGGCGTTCCTGCGCCACCGGCGTTGCGGCGAGCGTCGTCGCCGCCAGCAGTCCGGCGCCCGCAGACTTCCAGAGTTTCATGCAATCCTCCTGCGCGTTTGGCGCCATTGTGCTACAGAATGCCGTCAACGGGAGGACCGGGCATGACACTGGATCGACGTGGATTCTTCAAGAGCGCCGGCGCGGGCCTGACGGCGGCTGGACTGGCGCTGACCCCTCGCGGGACCGACGCTGCGGTGCCGGAGGGCCTGGTGCAGCTCAGCGAGAAGGGCAAGTTCGAGCGCATCGCGTCGTGCTCGTACCCGATTCGAAGTCTGTTCAAGTCGCGGCCCGGAGGCCGAGGCGGTCAGGGCGGCGGGCTGAGCGAGATGAAGCAGAAGTACGGCGAGATCACCATGCTGGACTTCCCGCAGTTCACGAAAGACACGTTTCCCGGCGTCTGGAAGATGGACATCTTTTCGTCGCTCTTTGGCGACGTGACCGACGACAGCATGTTCACGCAGGGTCGCGGGTTCGACCCGTCGTCCGCATCCGGCCGGCGCTGGCTGGAAGAGCTCGCGAAGAAGTGTCAGGCGACCGGCACGCAGGTGCAGCACATCTCGAACAACGCGCCCACGAATCTCGCGAGCGCGGACGCCGCCCAACGCAAGGAAGGCGTCGAGATCGCCAAGCGATGGCTCGACGGCTGCGCCGTGCTCGGCCCGCGGTCCATGCGGATGAACTCGGTGACGGCGCTCGGTCCCGCCGTCCGGCCGAACGCGATTCCCCGGAGCACCGACGGCTATCCGCGCAATCTCGAGATCGGCCCGCTCCTCGACGCCGCCATCGAGTCGTACAAGGAGATGGCCGACCACGGCGGCAAGCTGGGGATCAAAGTCACGTTCGAGAACCACTGGGGCCTGGCCGCCGATCCCATGAATATCCGGATCATGATCGACGCGGTGAATCATCCGTATTGCGAGGCCTCGCCTGACTTCTGCAACTGGGAGCACGAGTACATGCTCGTGAGCGGCCTCAAGGCGCTCGCGCCGTACTCGCACACGAACGTGCACGCGAAGTACTGGGATCGCTGGGGCGACAAGAACGACGTGCAGCGGGGCGTCCGGATCATGCTGGCCGGCGGGTTCAAGGGCACCTTCGCGCTCGAGTACGAAGCGGGGCCCCTCAACGGCGTCGAAGGATCCAAGTACCTCTACAAGGAAGTACTGGCCGCGCTCTCGACGCCCATCCCGGTCACCGAAGCGCTGTAGGGCGGCCTGGCCTTCAGGCCGCCAACCATACGAAGGAGTGCTGCGATGAAGTCATTCTCATCGGCATCGATCCTGCTCGTGCTGTTCGTGTTCGCCGGCGACGTCGGCACCACAGGACTGGTGTCGCAGGCCACGTCGCTCCGGATCATGGCGTTCGGCGCGCACCCGGACGATGCCGAGCTCAAGGCCGGCGGCACGGCGGCCCTCTGGTCGTCGCAGGGACACAAGGTGAAGTTCGTCGCCATGACCAACGGGGACGTCGGGCACTTTGCCTCCGCAGGCGGACCGCTGGCGACGCGGCGGAAGGCGGAAGTTCAGGAGTGCGCGAAGATCTTCGGCATCGAGACCGAAGTCCTCGACATCCACGACGGCGAATTGATGCCGTCGCTCGAGAATCGAAAGACCGTCGCGCGGCTCATCCGGAGCTGGCAGGCCGACATCGTCCTGGGCCATCGGCCGAACGACTATCATCCCGATCACCGGTACACGGGCGTGCTGATGGAAGACGCGGCGGTCGTGGTCGCCGCGCCGTTCTTCACACCGGACACGCCGCCCGTGAAGCGAAACCCGGTGTTCATGTACCACTCGGATGATTTCAAGCAGCCGACGCCGTTCGATCCGACGATCGTCGTGTCGATCGATGCAGTGGCTGAAAAGAAGTGGGCGTGCATCGTGGCGATGCCGTCGCAGTTTGGCGACGCCGACTCGTGGCAGGGCCGGACGCGCCCAGGCGTGCCGGCCGGTGATCAGGCGCGGCAGGCATTTCTGCTCGACGGCGTGAAACAACGGAGCGCGGCGGTGGCCGATCGCTACCGCGCGCAGCTCGTCGCCCTCTACGGCGAGCCGCGGGGCCGCCAGGTGAAGTACGCCGAGGCGTTTCAGCTCTGCCAGTACGGCCGCCAGCCGACGCTGGGCGAGCTGAAAAAGCTGTTTCCGATCGCGCAGTAGCTGGGGTCAGACCGGGGGGTCAGACCCCGCAACCCAGGGGTCTGACCCCCCGGTCTGACCCCACAGATTGTCACCAGTGTCCCATTGAGTCCGCGCCCGTCATGGAGCGGCACAGCCCTGTAATTTCGCCAAAAGTCAGCCTCCAGAAGTGGTATTTCCCGAAAAACCGACCTTTGGGGATCCGTGAGGTTGACTTTCTGGGCCAGGCCGGGCATTTTCGGGCGAGAAATGGGCCTGGGACCCGGCAAGAGAGTTGCGCTATAGGAGGGCAGCGACCCAGAGGAACCTGCTTACAGGACTGTCATGAACATGCTGTCTCGGCTGTTACATCTTTTCGGGTGCCCTCATCGGAACACCATTCGGGAGCGCAGAAGCCTCCACGGTGTTCAGATTCTGCATTGGGTGTGCGAGGACTGCGGGCACGCGGTGCCGGCCGTCGATCGCACAGCGCGCGAGCATCGTGAAGTGGTGAGAGTCGGCGCGATCAAGCCGGCGAAGGTGCATCGCTTTCCGGCCGAGGTCGTCGCCATCCAGTCCCGGCGGCCCCTGCTGGTTGGGGGAGCTCGGAAATAACCGAGCTCCCGTCCAACGTTTACGCGACGTGTCGTCTCGCGACGGCGCGATAGATCCACAGCAGGACCACGGCGCCGACGAGCGACATGAGAAAGCCCGCCGGCTCGTTCGGTCCGTAGAAGTTGAGCGTCCGGCCGAGAAAGCCTCCGACGACCGAGCCGACGATCCCGAGGGCGATCGTCACGACGAACCCGCCTCCGTCCCGTCCGGGCATCACGAACTTGGCAAGCGCGCCGACGACAAGACCGAAGAGAATCCAGCCAAGTATTCCAAACATGGTGTGCTCCAGTTGTGAAGGTGCCGCGCGCCGGCACTCCCGGGAGCAATCAGCAAGTCACGTGCCCATCACGACCCGCTTGAGCATCGGGGGCAACCCCTCCCCCATGGCAGAAAACCCGCGGCGCAGCGCTGTAGACCACGACAGGGGGTGGGGACTGCAGGGGGTACAGTTGGGTACGTTAGGTACGTTAGGTACGTTGGGTACGGCGGGGTACGTTGGGTACGTCGGGGGTACCTATGAGCTCTTGGTCCGCGACCGCGCGCGTGGCGTGGCTGATGCCCTGCGCGTGCGGCGGCGGCGCGGCGGCGGCGCTTCGACGACCTCGGCGGCCACGGCCGGGATTTCGTCGACCGTGGCGTCGATCGCGTCGTCGGTCTCCGGACCGATGACGGGCGACGCGTCCTCCATCACTTCGACGGGCGCGTCCGACGCCGTCGGCGCCGAGTCGATCACCGGCAACGCGGCGGCGAACTGCGGCCCCTGGAACACTCGAACGACACCGGTTCGATCGCGATCGACACGGACGATCCCTTCCTTCTGCGCGGCGCGGAGCACGTCCACGAGGTTGGCGAATCCGTACGCGCGCTCGTCGTACGATGTGCTCACCTGACGGATGATCTGCTTCACATTTCTGAGATACATCGGCCACCGGCGAATCTCGGCCGACCTCAGGATTCTCCTCAGCTCGCCGACGCCTTCGGCCGCCGTGCCGCTCACGGCAGGCGCGTGCGCGTGCCGTTGGACGTCCTGCCGCGGCGGCGCCTGTTCGGCCGGCGGCGCTTCCTCGCCCACGCCGGCGGAATCCGCGCCCGCGGCCGATCCGTTGGCAGGCCCGACGATCCAGCCGCCCTTCGCCTGGTGCACTTTGAGGACGCCCGCGCGTTCGAGCTTCTGCGCGAAATCGCGGAACGAACCGGCGCCGTACGTCCGCTCGGAGAAGGTCGAGTCGAGCTGCAGCAGCGTGGACTTGAGCAGGCCGAGCTGAGGCGACACCTCACGCTCGGACAGCACCTTGAGCGCGCGCGTCACGAGCGGGATCGCCTGCTCGATGGGCGCGCGATCGACGCGGACGCCGCGGCCGGTCTCACGACGGCCGCTCGACACGGCGGCGCCACCTGCTGCGCCGACCAGGTTCTCGTACGCGATGAACTCGTGACAGTTGCGCTGCAGGATGGCGCTCGTGAACTGACGGCCGCCGACGATGAACACCTTCTTGTCGTACTGCTTCAGTTTCTCGACGAGGCTGATGAAGTCGCTGTCGCCGCCGACGATGACGAAGGCGTTGATGTGCGAATGCGTGAACGCCATCTCGAGCGCGTCGAGCGCGAGGTTGATGTCGGCGCCGTTCTTGTCACCGCCCGGCGTGAGGTTGCGCTGCACCATCCGGATGGCGTGCTGCGTCAGCATGCGGCTGTAGCCGCCGGCGCGCTGCCAGTCGCTGTAGGCGGTCTTCGACACGACCTCCCCGCGCTCCTTGAGGGCCTCGAGCACGAGACCGGCGTCAAATGATGAATTCAGCGTGTTCTTGACGCCGATTTCGATGTTGTCGAAGTCGATGAATACGGCAATACGGAGTCGTTCGTCTTGGGGCACAGAAACTCGAAGTGAAAACTGACGGAATTGGGGAACTTCCCGGCGCCGCTGGCGGCGCTCCTATTCAGTGTATGCGATCGCGGCCCTGGTCGCCTAATCCGGCTGCTTGCCAAGAGCACACCATGAAGAATGAAGAAGTGAAGGGGCCCCTTCATGCCTTCAGTTCTTCATGGTGAAGCTTTGAGATCTAACGCGCGCCGCAGCTCTCGGAACGCGCGCGCGAAGTCGGCGGCCTGGTGGTGCGCGTTGAGGCCGCTGGGGTTCGGCAGGACCCAGAGCAGCGCGCCGGACAACGGCTCGGGCTGGCGTCCGAGCACCGCGCGTGAGCGATCGAACGCCACACGGAACGCCGTGATGCCGACGACGGCGATGGCGCGCGGGCGGAAGCGGCGCACCTTGCGCGCGAGCCGCAGGCGCCCGGCGCGAAGCTCCGCCGCGTTCAGCTCGTCCGCGCTGGCCGTGGTCCGCGCGACGAGATTTGTGATGCCGAGGCCAAGCGGGATGAGCGCCTGCTCCTCCCACGGCGCAAGCCGGCGCGGCGTGAATCCAGCGGCGTGCAGCGCCGGCCAGAATCGATTGCCCGGGCGCGCGAAGTGATGGCCGGTCGCGCCGGAATAGAGTCCGGGATTGATGCCGCAGAACAGCACGTCGAGGTCCGGGGCGATCACGTCGCGGATCGTCCTGCCCTCGGCGGCAAGAAGCTCCGCCCGTGACGGCGCGTGCTCAGACGAGCTCACCATGAAGCGTGAAGTCTTGCATGCCTTCACGCTCCATGGTGAGTATTTCGATCACTTGCTACGCAAGCAGAAGCCCACGTCGAAGTAGTTGTGGTTGTGCGATCCGGGATGGCTGTTCACGATTGAGCGATCCCAGACGTTCAGCACGACGACGTAGCCGCACGGATCCATGTTGGTCGTGATCAGCGACCACGGGTCGCCGTTCGCCGCAAACGTCGCCGTCTGCGTCGTGTTCGGCGTCGGCGTCGTCGGCTGGTTCGGCACCATGCTCGACGGCAGCGTCGACAGAGTGAACGCACCGAAGTACGTATCGCGGGCCGTGAAGCGGCCCGTGATCGTCACTGGCGGCGTGAAGTCCTTGCAGTCTCCACCGCTGTCGATGTGGATCTCACATGTGACCGGCGGTGGCTCGAACGGCGGATCGGCCGGGCGCCGGCGCGGCCCGGTGTTGTCCGACTGGATCGCGTGCCACACCGTGGTGCCGACCGACACTTCGGCAAGCGTGGCCATCTCCAACCGAATCTGCCACAGCTTGTCGCCCGGCGGATGCCAGTGCGCGAGCACTCCGAGGAAGTTGACGGTCGTGTCCATGTAGGTCACGTAGCCGGTCGCGGGGTTGGGCGCGATCCAACTCCCGTTGCCGTCGTCATCGACGATGTGGAACGGATTCTTGACCACCTCCTCGGTCAGCGCGTTCCCGTGCTCGCGCACCCAGAGCCGGTACTTCCGGTTCGGCACATGTGGGCCGTGCACGATGACGAGACCGCCGAACGGGCACTCCCGGTTCAACAGCCACGGATCCGCCGGACTCCCGCCAAGGGCGAAGACCGCGTTCGGCTTGGTCAGCCCGTTGCCGAAGATGTTGATGTCCGGCACGCCGATGCCACCGATGATGTTGATGACGGGATTGTCGCCAGGCCCGGGCGCGCCCGGCTTGATCTGCACGTGCGCGTCGAGCCGATTGCCCCAGTGCGTCAGGTCGTCGGGATCGGTCGTCGAGGGCGGCGCGTTCCACGAGAGCACCGCGCGAATGCGCACGACCTTGGGGGCGCCGCACGGACGCCGGACGTTGCTCAGATCGACCGGAAGAATCGCGCTGTAGACGAGCCCGCCTGCGGGAATCGACGGGATGTCGTGGACCTTGACGGCGACGGTGTTGACGTACGTCCACTGGCAGTTGTCGTCCCAGTCGGCCCAGAACGCGACGTATTCCTTGCTGCCCGAATAACACAGCCCGCCGCCGTACCCGGACGGCCGCTTGATGCGGAACGTCGCGACCAGCCGGTCGAGGTTGTACTCGAGCCCGAGACAGTCGAGCTGCTCGTACGAGACGTCGGCTTTCGTCTTGTCGAGCACCGCCACGAGGTCCGCGAGGTCGAAGCCGGCGGCTTTCCACTCGACGGCCGACGACGCGATCATCGCCTGATCGGCGGACGCGAGCATCGTCTTGAGCTGCGCGAATCCGAAGCGGTGCGCCTCGACGGCCTGCGCCTGCTGGCCTTTCTTCGAGTAGAGCTTTGCCAGATCGGCAATCCCCAGTGGCGGTGGATCGGGGATGGGGATCGGCAGTTCCTTGGCTTCTTCGAACAGGGGCGGCAGCTTCAGCAGCGAATCCTTCGGGATCAGCTCGATGACATCCGTGAACCAGAGCGTCCGCGGTCTGATCTGGATGTGCCGGTCGAGCACGTTGCCCCAGGGCGGCGGCCAGTTCGCGTTGCCGGCCGCCGGCGCCAGATTCCACGAGAGAATCGCGCGCACTTTCGGCAGTACCGGGAACTGACAGAACCTCCGGCTCGGCGTGAAGGCCAGCGTGACGACGTACGTCAGCGGCTTGTCAGGATCTTTGAAGCAGTCGACGGAGTTCGGGATGTCGTGCGCGTTGAACGACCCCAGGCCAAGATCGATCCACCCTCCGCCGTAGTCGATGTAGAACCGCACGTACTCCGTCGAGCCCGGCGAGCACAGCGCGCCGAGATATCCGTTCGGCCGCTTGATCTGAACGGTCGCTTCGAGCAGATCCAGCGCCGGGTTGAAGCCGATGCAGGTCAGCTCTTCAAACGTCGTGTTGCCGCCGGCTGCCTGATTCGCGCTCTTGCCTTTGGCAAACAGCTCTGGGTTCGTCGCGAGCAGTTTGCGGAATTCAGACCGCTCGCGAGGGATGGTGGGTTGCTGAGCTTTCACTGGGGTCTTCGACTTGGCCATGGCACACCTCGACGGCGGACGATCAGAGTGCCAGTCCGAGTCCATCCCGAGGCGACCAAGTCGTTCCGCGGATTGGGGAGCGAGCCGCGGGCTCGTCGGTGTCGTTCGTGAAGCTCAGCGGAGAGGCGCTGAAGGATCAGCCGGTCAGTTTTTCGACTGGGGAGAGGCCACAGATACTACGCCCGGTCCCGGTCCGGGTCAACGACGAAAAGGTTACGTCCGGCCCGCCGAAGCGGAGCGCGAGCCGCAGCCCGAGGCGTGGGGTGGGGCAACACGAAACGGTCACCTGCGGACCGCCGAAGCGGAGCGCGGGCCGCAGCACGAGGCGTGGGGGTGGGGCCCCACGCCCTAAAGAACAGTGGCGGGAAGGCGTGGGCCCTACAACGACCGGAGAAATGCGAGCAGCGCGGCCCGGTCGGCACTGCCCAGGCGCTCGAACGCACGGCGGACGAGATCCGCTTCCCGGCTGTGGCGCAGGATCGCGTCCTCGAGCGTGGCGGCCGAGCCGTCATGGAGGAGCGGGCGCCGGAAGCGCACGCCCCACAGCCCGGGGGTGCGAATCTCTTCGGGACCGGCGGCGCCCTGGGCGATGCCGTCGCCCGTGCCGATGTCGTGCAGGAGCAGGTCCGAGAAGAGCGGCACCGACCGGCGATTGAACGCGGGGTGAGCGCTCGGCCCCGTGACGAGCGACGGCACGTGACACGACTGACAGCCGATCGACAGAAACACCTGCTCACCTGCTCGCGTCTCCGCGTCGGGCGTCGCACGTTCGACGGGCGCCAGCAGACGCATGAAGCTCGCGAAGTTGTCGATGCCGCGGCGCCGCGTCCGCGGATCGGCGACGTCCTCGGGATCCGGAATCGGGTCGCACAATCGCATCTGCGACGGGCTCACGCCGACGGCCATCTCGTCGGGAAACAGGTCGTTGGTGATCCCCATCTCATTGCGGTACGCGTCGGCGCCGAACACGAGCAGCGTGGCGTGTTGCGACTTCCAGCCGAATCGTCCGACGCGCTTCGCGCCCGAGGCGCGGTCCGTGACGATCGCCGCACGTCCGCTCACGCCGTCGCGATTGCGATCGACGGGGTCCTCGAGCGCGAGGATCGTCTCGTCGAGAATGGCCTCGACGAGGCCCGCGCCGAACACGGGAATCGGCACGCGACGCGCGATGACCGTCGCGTTTGCCGGAATCACCGGCTGGCACGGATGGGCCGGAATCGAGAACAGATGGAACAGCGACTCGCCGGAAGGGTCGAGCGCCTGGAACTCGCCGTCGGGGCCACGCAATCCCGCGCGCATCTCCGCGATGATCCCGCCACCGCCCACCGCCGGGACGCTGTGACACACGGCGCAACTCGCGCCGTTGAACGCCGGACCAAGTCCTTCTTCGGCCGTCTCGACCTCGAGAAAATCCTCGAGGCCCAGCCGGAATTCCTCGAACTCCGCCGGCGTGAGGCCGGCGAGCGGCTCGCCCGGCCGCGGCGGACGCTGTTGCGCCCAGATCAGCGCGCCGCCGTACACGACGACCGCAATGGCAATGAGCACGGCCGGCAACCGACTGCTCAAAAACCTCACCGTGAAGAATGAAGACGTGAAGGGGGCTTGGGAAAAAACACTTGTCGCAAGAGCTTTTCGATCGCCTTGCTTCATTTCTTCAGTCTTCATGGTGATCTCTTTGTTCTTGTTACTGCGAGACGACGATGGCGCCGCGCATGAAGGAATGGCCGGCGCCGCAGAGCTTCGAGCATTCGAATGTGTAGCGGCCGGCTTTGGCGGGCTGGAACGCGACGGTCACGACGCCCTGGCCGCGCTTCGGAATCCTGACGTTGATGTCGGTGCCGAGGATGCGAAAGCCGTGATCGGTGTCGTCGCTGCGAATCCTGAACTCGACGCGCCCGCCCACTTTCGTCCGAATCTCCGACGGCGTGAAGCTGAAGCGCTCGGCAGACACCTCGACCACCTGGACGTCCTGCGCCGGCACATCGGCCTGATCGATCGATCGCCACGCGCCGAGCGCCGTCACCGCGCCGACACAGAGAATGGCAAACAGCAACACCAGCCGCCTGCCCATCAGAACCACCATCCCAGCCCGACGTTGAACACGTTGGCCGCCGGCGTGACCGTGCTCTTGTTGCGGACGATGCTGTAGTCGACTTTGACGGCGACGTCAGGATCGGGCCAGTACGTCCCGCCGATGACCCAGGCGTCGCGATCGAATTCCTCGAGCGGCAGATAGCCGTCCGGCATGCGCTTCTGCGTGTCGAAGTTCTCGTAGCGGAGAAACGCGCCAACCTCGCCGAACCGGCGGCCGGAGATCACGCGGTAGCCGCCTTCCAGGTAGAAGCCGGACAGCCGGCTGGCGATGTTCGGGCTGGTGCCGATCTGCCGGCCGAGCGCGTCGTTGAGTGTGCCGGCGTTGTCGATCGCGACATCGGCGAACTGCGCGCGAAGCTCCAGGCGGTCGCGCGAGTACCGCGCGTCCACGTCGAAGACGCGGACCGGCACGTCGAACCTCGGCCGGAACTCGAATCCCGAGCGCCCGGTCCAGATGCTGGCGCCGATGGTCAGCCCGGGTGTGCCGACGTACTCGACGCGCCCGGCAAACGCCGCGCGCCCGATGTTCGCTTCGGCGCCTTTCTGGCGCCCCTCGCGCACGCCTTCCTCTGCGGTGAACTCGGCGGCGTTGAGCGGCGCGAGGACGTAGACGCGATAGCGCCAGCCCTGGCGAATCTCCCCGTGAATCCCGGCCCCCACTTCGAACCAGGTCGTCGGGATGATGAAGGTGTCGACGAACGGCCGTTCGACACCGTAGTAGACCGGCGGCTCGTGCCGCTCGTTGATGATGCCCATCGGCACGAGCAGCATCCCCGCGCGGACGTTGAAGGCCCGCGAGAGCAGGAAGTCGACATACGCCTGCTCGAGCTCCAGCTCCCCCGCCTCTTCGAGTCCCTCGACCAGTGCATGCTCGAGCTCCAGCTCGCCCACGAAGCGGATGCGGTCGGTGAACTGATGAGTGAAGAGGAGCACGAACCGGTGAAAGTCCAGGCGGCCGTCCTCGAACTCGAACTTGTTGTAGTGGAAGTCCATGTAGCCCGAGAGGTTCGTGGAGGACTCGGAGGGAGGCGGTGGGGGTGGCGCCGCGGGCGCCTGCTGGGCCTGGGCGATGGCCGGGACCAGGAGGAGCATCAGGAGGAGCCCGACACGACGATTTTGAGTTATCAAAACAGTGATATTGAATAGTCAAAAGACGCGAAAGTCAAGGGCGGGGTACGTCGGTCGTGAGGACGCTGAAGCCATTGACGTCTTCAGCACCGCAGGTTTTGCATTGCCACCCAGCGGGATGGAGGGTCTCGCCAGTCTCAGCCATCATGACCGCGGACGTGACGTGCTCGACATAAGTCATCGCGCCTCGGCAGCCGGTGACCGTGCCCCAAACACAAGGGCGCGGCCACTCGACGCCCTCCACTCCCAGGGGCTTCGTGGCCGGCTCGAGCGTCCAGGCGCCATGGGCGAGCTCGACGTAGCGCAGTAGGCCGGCTGGCGGCGCCTCTCGCACACCGTCAAATCGCACGACCGAGATGGGCAGCTCATCCTGCTGGAAGATCAGATGCCACCACACGCTCATGACCGTTCTACCCGCGAAGCTTTTTGTAATTGTCCAGGCACCTCTTCGCCATATCCAACGCCGTCCCCGCCGGACTCACTTCCTGTTCGATGAGGTAGTACTCGATGCCCCCCGTTGATTCGGCGGCGGCGAGGAGATCCTTCCACGGAACGTCGCCTTCGCCGAACGCGACGGCGTAGCCGCGCCCCTTCCCCGCGCCCCAGTCCTTGAGATGGATGCTCTTGATGCGCCCGGGATTCGCTTTGATCCACGCGACGGGATCGGCGCCGGCTTCGACGCAGGTACCGGCGTCGAGCTGAAGGACGAAGTCCTTCGGCGTGCTCGAGGCGAGGACGTCCATCGGCCGCTGGCCGTCGACCAGGCGCCACTCTGAGGCGTGATTGTGGAACCCGGTGCTCAGGCCGAGCGGACGCAGCTTCTCGACGACGGCCGACATCTCGGCGCCGAGCGCCTTCCAGCCGTCGATGCCGACGACCTTGCCGGCGCTCGCCATGATGATCGCCTTGCTGCCGATGATCTGGTTGAGCTCGATCGCCTTCTGCAGTCCGTCCGGCGTGAAGGACTGGCCGCCGTTGTGCGTGGACAAGCACTTGATGCCGAGCCCGTCGAGCAGCTTGCGGACCTCTTTCGCCTGGTCAACCGTCCACGAGAAGTACGGCGCCCAGAACTCGACGACCTCGTAGCCCATCTTCGCCACGGCCGTGACCGTGCCGGGCAAATCCTTCATGTATTCGTCGCGCACCGAGTAGAGCTCGAGGCCCACCGGGACGCGCTGCGTGCTCTGAAACGCCGAGAGACTCGAGGCCGCGAGGGGCATCGCGCCCGCCATCGCAAGAAACGTTCGACGCGAGATGGGTTCGGGAATCATGAGGGGGACACTAGCACAGCCCTCCTGCCCTCGTGACGAAGTCTTCACGTGTAGTCCGGCTCGTACCGGTTCTACGACTGGGACTGGATACGTCCGCAACTTCTGGTCGCGAGACGATTCACCATCGCCCCAAGGATCTGACGCACGAAGACGTCAGGTTGTAAGATTCGCCATCATGACGTCATCAATTCGTCTTGCCGGATCGTTCGCGATGGCCCTCTGCGTCGCCGCCGCGTGCCTGCTCTCGCCGCTGCAGGCCGCGCCTCCGCGCCTCGGCGCTTCGGCGGCGCAGGGTCAGACTCCAGTCGCGGCCCAAAGTCAGCGAAAGCCGGGCGACTACCCGCTCGGGCCGGACTCGCTGCCGCAGGACGGCGTGCCGAAAGGCAAGCTGGAAGGGCCGTTGCTCTTCAAGAGCCAGGTCATCGCCAACACGGTTCGCCGGTACTGGATTTACGTGCCCGCGCAGTACGACCCGTCGAGACCCGCCAACGTCCTGGTCTTCCAGGACGGCCAGCGCGCGACGAATCCGGCCGGCTCACTGCGAGTGCAGCAGGTGCTCGAGAATCTCATTCACAAGAAAGACATCCCCGTCACCATCGGGATCTTCATCACGCCGGGCCAGCGCGGGGACACATATCCCGACGACCTCGGCACGGGGAATCCGAACAATCGCGCCGCCGAATACGATTCACTCACCGACAGCTACGCGCGGTTCATCGTCGACGAGATGCTGCCGGAAGTGGGCAAGCGCTACAACCTCGCGACCGACCCGGCCGCGCGCGCGATCGGCGGCACGAGCAGCGGCGCCATCTGCGCGTTCACCGTCGCCTGGCATCGCCCGGACCAGTTTCGCAACGTCATCAGCATGATCGGGAGTTACGTCTCGATCGCGTATCGTCCGGCACAGGAGGGCCAGCCGATGGTGCCGGGCGGCGATCTCTACCCGACGCTCATCCGCAAGACGCCGATCAAGCCGATCAAGATCTTTCTCCAGGACGGCTCGAACGATCTCAACAACACTCACGGGAACTGGTTTCTCGCCAATCAGCAGATCCTCTCGGCGCTCGAGTTCGCGAACTCGAATGCGGACGTGAAGAAAGTGCCTGGCCCGCGCTATCAGGTGAAGCACGAATGGGGCGACGGCGCGCACTCCGACGCGCACGGCGGCTCGATCCTGCCGGACATGCTGCGATGGATCTGGAGCGACCTGCCGAAGACCTTCGATCCATAAACACGGAGAAGACGGAGAGGACGGAGGTCACGGAAAGGATCCGCAGCGCTGAGTCGCGCATGAACGCTCCGGCGTTCCGGCCCCGCGGCTTCAGCCGCGGGCGGGCCAAAGGCCCGCCCGGAACGCCGGTTGTCCTCCGTGGCTTCCGCTCTCCTCCGCCTTCTCCGTGTTAATGGACTTGAGACGCCGCCTCACCCGCCAGAGATCGTGCCGGCAATCGTGACGTCGCGGCCAGCGCGCCACGCGGCGGCGGCATCGGCCGCGTCTCGATACGGACGGTTCGGTATCTCACGCGCGCGGATTGAGATCGGCACGGACGCGCCCGTAAACGGATCTGGCCTGACGACCAGGCGCGAGCCCTCCAGTTCGATCCTGCAGCTCCAGCCATCGCGGACGCCGGTCCAGCGGTTGCAGAACGCGAGCGAGATCAGATCGCCGTTGCGGACGAAACCATAGTCCGGGAGCAGTTCGTCGAGCGTCAGCGCGGACCGCTCGAGAAAGTGCGCGCGCAGGCGCGCCATTTCCGAAAAGAACGGCGTCCACGCAGAATCGCGCTGGTACGTCTCGTAGATGTGGATGGCGTGCTGGGCGACGAGTGCCGCGGCCCAGGGATCGTCTGCGAGCCGCAGCACACCGCGGGGCCACACGGCGCGGCGCAGCTCGACAGGGGCTCCGATGAAATCGGCGATCCGGCCCGTGGCTTCGTCCACGAGCGGGGACGCGTCGAGCTCATGCCAGCCGTTGTCGTGCGCTTCGATGGCGTGAAGAATGGACGTCCGTCTCGGGGCGCCGGCGAAGCCGCCGGCCTGCCAGCGCTCCATCACGCGCCGGGCGAGCGCGGCGTGTTCTGGCTGAGTGATCAACCACAGCGAATCCTCAGCTTCCTGGACAATCACGGGAGTCGGGACGATTCGCCTACCGCCCCTGGCCGAGCTCCGACATCCGGCGGTCGACCTCGGCGATCGCGTGCGTGAGCTGCGCGCGACGGGCTTCGTGCGTGGTGGCCTGCAACTGGCGATCGAGCTCGGCGCGCGCGAGCCTCAGCGACTCGCGGGCGCGCTGTGTTTCGACGGCTTCGGGGCTCTGCGGTCCGCCGGTGCGCTTCTCCGCGCGCTCCCGCTCGAGCTCTTCCTGTCGCTCCTGGACGCGCGACTCGGCATCGACCAGGCCTTCTCCAGCATCACCCATCTCTACAAATTACATCGATTTCGCCGCGGCGCCACAACTTCTGTACTCTGGGGGAACGCAACCGGTCCATGTCGCATCTAATAGAAAGATGGCCACACATCCCAGTCGGTCCGCTCGAGTCGCCGGGGAGGACGACGCCGCACTGGCGCGACGGATCGCGAGGCGCGATCAGGCCGCCTTCGAGACGCTGATGCGACGTCACAACGGCCGGCTGTTTCGCGTGGCGCGCGCGGTCCTCAAGGACGACACCGAGGCCGAAGACGCGTTGCAGGACGCCTACCTCGACGTCTATCGTCACATCGCCGGCTTTCGGGGCGGCGCGACGCTCGCGACCTGGCTGACACGGCTGGTGGTCAACCGGTCGCTGATGCGGCTGCGCAAGCAGCGTCGCGACCCGATCGTCGTGCCGATCGGCGACTGGGGGCCGCAGGGACAAGATCCTGTGGAGGTGGACGTGGCGGATGATGCGTCCGAATCGCCGCCGAATGCCGTGCTGCGTGCCGAGATCCGGCGCATGCTCGAGCGGCGGATCGACGAGCTGCCGATCGCGTTTCGCACGGTCTTCGTGATGCGCGATGTCGAGGACATGACCGTCGAGGAGACCGCCGACTGCCTGTCGATTTCGCCTGCCACCGTGCGCACCCGGCTCTTTCGCGCCCGGGCGCGGCTGCGCGAGGCCCTCGCCCGCGACATCGACACCGCGACGGTCGACGTGTTCGGCTTCGCCGGCGAGCGGTGCGACCGCATCGTGGCGGCCGTGCTTGGGAAGACCTGATAAGGCCAGGGGCCTTTGGCCCGGGAACATCGTCCCGTCCGTCTGCATCAAATAGACATGAAACCCACAACCTTTCTCCTTGTCAGTGCCCTGTCTCTCTCGGGTGTCGCGGTGGCAGCTCGGCAGGCGCCGACCGACGCGCAGATCGCCCACATCGTCGTGACGGCCAACCAGGTGGATATCGACGCCGGAAAACTGGCCGATTCCATGGCCACGAATGCCGAGGTCAAGAGCTTCGGTCAGCGGATGGTGACCGACCACACCGGCGTCAACAAGGCGGCCGGCGACCTCGCGGCCAAGCTCAAGCTGACGCCCGAGGACAACGCGACCAGCAAGAGCCTCAAGGCCGGCGGCGACAAGAACATCGCCCGGCTCAAGGGGCTCACGGGCGCCGCGTTCGACCAGGCCTACATCGGCAACGAGGTCGCCTATCACACGGCAGTCCTCGAGGCGGTCGACAAGGTCCTGATCCCGAACGCGAAGAACCCGGACCTCAAGGCGCTGCTCGAGAAGACGCGGCCGGCGTTCGTCGCGCACCTGGAGCACGCCAAGAAGGTTCAAGCGGCGCTCGGCAAGTAACTCCGGTCACGCCGGTGCGAAGCCTGTTGCACGTCCGGGCGGTCGCGGCCGTCGCCGGTCTGCTGGTGTCGCTCTCATGCGGCGGCGCCACCGACAAGGCGGCGGTCGCGCCTCCGCCGAAAACGCACACCGTGGTGATCGAGCTGGTGAAGTTTCAGACCGAGAAGCTCACGGTGAACGCCGGCGATTCGGTCGTGTGGGTCAACAAGGACGTGTTTCCCCACACGGTCGTGTCAAAGACCGGCGGCTTCGACTCGCGCGAGATCGCCTCGGGCGCGTCGTGGACGTTCACGCCAAAGACCGCCGGCGAGTTCCCCTACGTGTGCACGTTGCATCCGGTGATGACGGCTGTGCTCGTGGTGAAGTGACGCGTCGCGTCACTTTCGAAGCAGCTTCACGACATCGGGGCGCCGGTAGATCTCTGCGAGCTGCAGCGCCGTCGCGCCGCCTGCGCTTTTTACCGATAGATCCGACCCCGCCTCGATCAGCGTAGTAAGAGCGGCGTGAGATCGGCTGGCGGCTCGGGGACGACGGTGCCGCCCTTGGCCACAGCGGCCTTGATCAACGCGTTGAAGTGCCAGTCCTGCCCGAGCATCTTCGACTTGAACTCGGCCTCCACGTTGCGGTCGTCGAAGCGCGTGAGGTTCAGCGTCGCGAAGCCCTCGAACGCTCGTCCGCTCTGCGTGACACCCCGGTGGTACGGCACGACGGCAAGCCCGTCGGTGCCGTACGTCCACCTGATTCGCAGGGCGTGGAGATTCCCCGCCTGCGCCAGCGTCTGCAGCCGCTCCGGCGTGCGGTCACGCGCCGCCACCTTCCGATCGGCGACGAGCAGGATGAGATACCGGCGGTCAGAGTCCGCGGCGTCGCGCTCGAGCGTCGCATAGACCTCGGCGAAGCGGACGGTCTTGCCGGCGGCCGTGAAGGTACCGGTCGCCTGGTCGGCCCACGCGCCGAGCGCCGCGGCACAGGCCAGGACGATGAGCAGACTGGAGATCGTTGCGGGAGTTCTCCGCAGTTTCCCGCCTCTCAAGAAGAACATGTTTCGCCTCCCAAGGAGAACACTATGAGTCTTGTCTTACGTCAATGGCGTGCAGCTCTGGTGGCCGCAGCCGCGTTCGTCGTCCTCGCTCATCCCGCCCAGGCTTCGACGATTGCGATCTGGCAGAGCGGCGGCGCCCTGACGAATATCTCGCAAGCTGACGCGCTCATTGGGTCGGGGCCGGCAACGTTTGTCACGCAGTACAACGGCCTGATCGATTTCGACGACCTCGGCGACGGAACGACGGGAGCCTCGGCGTTGAACGTCGCCTGGCCGGGTGGATTCAACAGCAACTTCGCGGCCGTCGTGACGGGTGCCATCGATCTGGCGGCTCCTGCGATGTGGACGTTTATCATCAACCACGATGACGGCGTCCGGCTCTCTGTGAACGGTGTCCAGTTGTTCGAATTCGCCACGCCCACGGACAACATGTTCAGTTTTGGCTCGGTCGCGCTCAACGCCGGGTTCAACTACCTGGAGATCGTGTTTTTCGAGAACCTCGGCGGGGCGTCGTTGGAGTTGTACGGAGCCCCCAGCAACGTGTGTTGCTTTGTCAATGATTTGCTGGCGCTTCAGACGGTCCCGGAACCCGCCACGCTGCTCCTCGTCGGCACCGGCCTCGGCGCGGTCGCGCGCCGGCTGAAGAAGCGGGCATAGTGCATGACACCTGCGTGAAGTCGAGTGGCGGTCAGAGATGGCCGCCATTCGTGTGTACGGGGCGTCAACTGGCGACCTGAAGCGCCGCGGCGATCGTCTCACGGCTCAGGATTTGTGACATCGCGATCGTGAGTTGTGCGATGGGATTGGCGACCGAGCGCCGCGATCGCCACGCGATGTGGCCATCGGGCCGGATCAGCACGGCGCCGTCGGACTCAATGCCGTACGCCTCGTGCCATGTCGCGTCGTGATCGTGGAGGTCGCCTCCCCGGCCAATCGTGAACGCGGCGAACGGCAGCGTCAGGTCGCGCGCGACGCTGTACGCGCACGCCGCCCACGCGTCGCCGACCGGGCCATCGCCAGCCAGCAGGACGAACCGCTCACGCCACAGATCGTGCGTTGAGATTCTGCGGCCGCCGCGTTCGAGCCACACGTGCGGCGCCCGGCACCCGGGCCACGCCGGCGCCGTCAGATCGGGCATCATCGAGGTCATCATCGGTCCATCGCTCACGACCGCTGACGACGAGTAGGCGGCGCCGAGATCGAGCGCGGCGAGCGAGACGTCCCGCCACGGCCCGATCGAGCGCGCGACATTCCGTTCGGCCACCGGCCGCCGCTCGGCTTCGTAGGTCTCGAGGAGCGGGTCCTCGCCCCAGCCCTGAATCACCGCCGCCAGCTTCCACGCGAGATTGTGGACGTCGTGTATCGCCGTGTTCATGCCCGCAGCGCCGGCCGGCGTCATGCGATGCGCGGCGTCGCCGGCGAGAAAGATGCGCCCGGCCCGAAACCGATCCGCAACCTGCGCCCCGACGTCGAACACCTCCGCTCCCTCCACGCGCTCGATCCCGATCATCCGAATTCCGAGCTTCGTGCGCACCGGGCTGCCCGCTCCGTCGGCCGCGATGATGTAGCGCGCGCGCGCGTGCGACGACACGCCGGTCGGTCGATCGACCAGCGTGAGGTCCACCCCGTCTCCGTATTGCTGAAAGTCGGCGAGCTCGGTGTCGAAGCGCACCTCGGCGACACGGTAGCGGCGTGCGTAGTCCAGAAGAATCGGCTCGAGGCGATCCTGCGCGCAGACTGTCGCTTCGACGGGACTCACGGCGCCCACCGCCAGGCCGCGCTCGCGTACTGTCGCGTCAATCCCCCACGACCGGAACAGCTCCATCGTTCTGGTGCTGATTCCGGTCGCCTTGGGGTGAATGGACGTGCCGGGATGCCGCTCGATGACGAGCGATGGCACGCCGTGGCGGGACAGCAGGATGGACGCGCACAGTCCGGTGGGACCGGCGCCGACGATGATCACTGGCGCGGTCTGCATCTCGACTTACCTCGTTCTGATAAACGGCGGGGCGACCTCAATCCCGCCAGCTCACCAGAACGATACGAAGCCGGCGCCTGCCGGACATGAAAGGGCGGTTAAGGTGCTGTAAAGATTCGGTAAGTGAGGCCCTCCACGCTGAGCAGGCCCCGGTCCACGAAGTCCAGGCCGGAGCCCGGCACGAGGTCGACGACGGTCCGGGACACGCAGACCTCGTTGGGGCCGGCGGCCTCGGCCAGTCTGGCGCTGATCGCCAGAATCGGACCCTCCCGCGCGTCGGGATCGCACTCGCCGACGTGAACGCCGGCGCGCGCGCAGATGTGGGCCTGGCCGGCGCTGGCGACGACCGCGCGCCCGCACTGGACCGCCCGGCCCGGTCCGTCGAACATGGCGACCAACCGGCCGGGGTTGACGTCGAGCGCGCGACCACGGGCCTTGTCCACTTCCCGCTCGAAGACAGGCTGGAGGACCGTCGCGTCAGCCCCCGCCCCGTCGGAGCGGACCGTGAGGACCGACGCGAGCACCCAGTCCGCAGAGTTTCTCACGTGCGTTCGCGTGACGAACTGCTCGATCTCACGAAGCATCGCGTCCTGGTCGCCCAGGAACGGCAGATGGTCGTTCCCTTCGAGCTCGACAAACGTGGCGCCGGGAATCTTCGAGGCGAGGTAGCGCCCCTCTTCGACCTTGAGACAGCGGTCGCCGGTCCGGTGAAGGACCAGCGTCGGCACCCGGATCGAAGGCAGCAGGCTGCGAATGTCGATGTCCGCGTTCATGCGGGTCAGCGCGACCGCGGCGCCCGGGCTCGCGCCCATGCGGAGGTAGGACGCCCACCACTCGCGAAACGCGGGGTCGCCGGCCTTGGAAGGGCCACGTTCGTCGATGCCGACCGGGCCGCCCCACTGATCGACCAGCGCGGCGAGGAAGGCTTCGCGCTCCTCGAACGTCGGTCCCCACGGGTAGTCATCGTCGCGCAACCGCCGCGCGTAGCTGCCGATCATGACGAGCGCCTCGGTCTTCTCGGGATAGGTCGCGGCAAAGAGGCTGCAGAGCGGGCCGCCTTCGGACACGCCCAGCAGCACGGCGCGTTCAGAGCCCGCCGCTTCCATCACCGCACGCACGTCGTCGAGGCGCTGCTCGAGCGTCGGCAACTGGCTGACCGGCACGGCATCCGACAGGCCGGTGCCACGTTTGTCGAACAGGATCAGACGGCCGATCGAGCTGAGACGCGTCAGGAATCGCGCGAAGGACGGCTCGTTCCAGAAGTACTCGAGGTGGGAGACCCAGCCCATCACGAAGACCAGATCGATCGGCCCTGAGCCGACGACCTCATACGCGATGTTCACGCTGCCGCTGTGCGCGTACTTCACGCGCGGCGACCTCGGGGCCCCGGCGATGGGCGCGGCGACGGGCGCAGACGCAGGATGCGCGTCAGGCAACACGTGCGTCATGGGCGCCGCGACCTCGACTGCGGCGATGAAACGGTACCCGCGTCTATGCGCCGTCTCGATGTAACGAGGGTGATCCGAATCGTCCGAGAGCGCCTTGCGGACCTCACGAATGGTGCTCTTGAGGACGGCGTCTCCGACGAACACGTTCGGCCAGACGGCGTCGAGCAGCTCCTGTTTCGGCACGAGCCGCTCGGACCGCGACGCGAGGTACTGCAAGAGCGTAAAGGCTTTAGGCGTGAGCGGCACCGTCGACTCGCCGCGATAGAGGTGTCCTCGTTCGGGGTCGAGACGATGTTCGCCGAAGGTGAGGACCGAGCCGGATGTCACGGGGGGCCGCTCTCCACTTACACGCTGATGACCGGCTGGGGTGAGTCCATTGTAGTGCGCGGCGCGTCTCTTACTGAATCCTCACCGGTTGCTGACCGCGCCGTCATGCCTGCGTTTCGTCGTGCCTCTACGCTCCTGGATGCTCCCCGCGACACTCGATGTGTTCTCAGAAGAGGAGTCAGGAAATGGCAAGCAAGGGTGTACTCGCGTTGTCGGTTCTGCTGGTCGTTGGCAGCGCGATTGAAAGTCAGGCAAGTCCTATCGTCTTTTCAGGGGCCGGCGCGAATGCGGCGGCTATCCAGGGGGTGGTCGACAACTTTCGGGCGGCGCTGGGCACATTGAATCCGAACCAGCCCGGCAGCTTCGGATCGGGACGACGCGAAATCAACTGGGACGGCGTGCCGACTCAGTTCGCCGCGCCGAATTTCTTCCCGGACGATTTCTTCAACGTGAACTCCCCGCGCGGCGTGGTCTACGACACGCCGGGCACGGGATTCCAGGTGAGCGGAGCGCTGGGGGTCGCGCCGATCGAGTTCGACAACCTCGACCCGACGTTCTCGAGTCAGTTCGCGCCGTTCAGCGGCCAGCGGCTCTTCACCGCGATCGGGAGCAACATCACGGACGTCAACTTCTTCGTGCCGGGCTCGAACAACCCCGCCTCGACAACGGCATTCGGCGTCGTCTTCACCGACGTCGACATCGCCAACAACACGAGCCTGGAATTCTTCGACATTCTCGGCAATTCCCTGGGCGTCTTCTACGCGCCGAGCTTCGCCGGCAACGAGACGTTCTCCTTCATCGGCGTGCAGTTCGACAACGCGCTCATCGGACGCGTCCGGATCACGTCCGGCGGCAACGGCGACAACGTCGTCATGGACGACTTCATCTACGCCGAGCCGACGGCGGTGCCGGAGCCGGCCACGCTGCTCCTCACCTCGCTGGGGCTCGGGTATGTGGCGCGGAAGACCCGAGGCCGATGGATGCGCTCTAGTTCCTGAGCTCTGCCGTTCTCACACGAATCGTCGCAGCCAGCGTCTGTAAGCGAGCCGCGTCTCGCGGACCGGCTGGGCCGGCCTCCTTGTCCAGTTCTTTCGTCAGGGCATCGAGCCGGTCCAGCGCGGCGGTCCGCTCCTGACCCGGCGCCAGGCGATCGACCCGATCGATCGCCTGGCGCAGGGCGGCGGCGCGCGCCGGCGTGATCGCGCGGCTGCGGGTCAGCTGATCGAGGTACGCACGCGCGACGACGAAGCTGGCCGGCCAGGTGATGCCGGGCTGATGCTGAGCGTTGAACTCGTCGAGCTTGACGAGGGCCGCCGCATCGATCTCGTTCTGCGAAAGGAATTCGCTCGGCTTCAGGCGAAACACGTCGACACCACGCGCGATCTCCGAGCCGTAGATGTGGCCGTTGTACCAGTAGGTGGACCAGTATCCGGCCGTGACGATCCTGGCGGCGTCGACGGGCCCGCGATCGAAAAACGCAATCTCGACCGGGTTCGTCGAATCCGTGAAATCGAAGACCGACACGCCGCCCTGGTACCAGGCCTGGGCCATGATGTCGCGGCCCGGGACCGGGATGATCGAGCCGTTGTGCGCGACGCAGTTCTCCTGATCGGTCTGCGGCGCGGGAAGCTTGTAGTACCCGCCGAACTTCAGCCGCCGGTCCACGATGTCGAAAATCGCGTTGGCGCCCCACGTCGGCAGGTCGGTGGCGCGGCACCGCGGCGCCGTGCCCCCGCCCCATTCATCCGTGAAAATCACTTTCGTGCCGTCGTTGTTGAAGGTCGCGGAGTGCCAGTACGCGAAGTTCTTGTCGGTGACCTGATCGATGCGGACAGGATTCACGGGATCGGAGATGTCGAGCAGAATCCCGTTGCCCGAGCACGCGCCCGCCGCCAGCCCCATCTTCGGGTAGACCGTGATGTCGTGGCACTGGTTGGTCAGCCGTGACGTCTGCGTCCCGGGCCCGAAGTCGCCGCCCTGCCAGAGCCCGTTGATGGCGCCGGTCCCGGGATCCGCAAAGATGCGCGGGCGATTGACGATGCGCGCCTTCTCGGGCGACGCGAGCGGCACCTGAATGACGTCGATGCTGAACAACGCCGTGTTCGGATCCGAATCGGCGTTGAGACCCGAGCACCCGGCGAGCTCCTGCGCCGACCGGACCGTGCTCGTGCCGGATCCATAGATGTAGATGTTCGCGTTGTCGTCGGGATCGACGAGAAGCGTGTGGGTGTGCGAGCCGCGGCACGTCTGCACCGCGGCAATCTGCTTCGGGCTGTCGATGTTGCTGACGTCGAAGATGCGGACGCCGCGGAACCGCTCGGGGCTGACCACCTCGGTCACTCCCTGCGTGCCGCAGTCCACGCGGCCCCTCGGCTGCTCGACCGACATGAAGAGCAGGTAGCCGTACACCGAGACGTCGCCCTGCCCTCCGGGACATTGGACCGACGTGCGCAGCCGCGGCTTTCTCGGATCCTCGATGTCGTAGAAATTGAACCCGTAAAAATTGCCGAGGAACAGATGATTGCGCTGGAACGCGAGGTCGGAATTCGCGAAGTTGAGACCGCCCGGCGACTTGGGATCACTGAAGCCCTCGGGCATCGGCAGGTGCGCGACGAGCTCCAGGTTCCGTGCGGCCTCGCCGGCGTCGGAGAACCCGGCCTTGAGGCCGACGCGCGGATCGGTGGACGTCGCCGTCCCCGTCTGTGTCGATTGCGCAGCGCCCGTCGCCGCGAAGTACGCCATCGCGGCGCAGCCGAACAGCATTCTCACCCCAACCCTCATCGCTTGACCTCCAGCATGCCGCGCATGCGATCGATCTCCATCGACTGGTCGGCCAGCACGTCGGAGGCGAAGGCGAAGATCTCCGCGTCCTGGCCGGCGCCGGCGCTGTCGAACAACTCCTTGACCATCACGAGCGCGCCCTCGTGATGCTTGATCATGAACTGCAGAAACAGTCGATCGAAGTCCGCGCCCTTCGCGTCGGACAGCCGCTTCATGTCGTCGGCCGACAGCATGCCGGGCATGAGCTTCGCGCCGCGCGCGTGATGCGCGTGCTCGTCCGGGATCGCCTGGCTGCGGTCTTTCAGCCACTGCTGCATCATCTTGATCTCGTCCTTCTGCGAGACGTCGATCCGCAGCGCGAGCAGCTTCATGTCTTCGCGGGTGGTCCGCGTACGCAGCAGAGCCGTCATCTCGAGCGCTTGCGCGTGGTGCCCGATCATGCCCTGCATGAACTTGACGTCCGCCTCGGTGTGCGCGGGCTTCTGCTGGGCACCGGAGACCACGGTCCACACTGAGACGGCGGCGAGAAGGAGCAGAATCCGGACGGTCACAGGAAAAGCGCTACCGCCTGGAGTAGACGAGGAAGTATTTGTTGTCGAACAGCTTGACGTCTTCAACTTGCGTGAGTCCCGCAGCCTTCATCCAGCCGGTGAGTTGCTCGCGCGTCACTTCCAGCTCCGGCTGCTTCAGGTGAGGTCCCTTCCCGCCTTCGAAGTCGACGACGGCGACGCGCCCCGCAGGGGCCAGGTAGCCGGCCAGCGTCTCGAGGTAGGTGGCGCGATCCTCGATGTGATGGAGCACGTCATGGAACAGCGCGACATCGATATTCCTGACCGGGAGCGCTGGGTCGGTGAACTTGCCCAGGACAGTCCGGACGTTGGTCACCTGTGCGGCGTCAGCGCGCTTCTTGATCTCCGGGAAAAACCCGGCATCCACTTCGACCGCATACACGACGCCCTTCGGCCCCACGGCCCTGGCGAGCGTTGCCTCGAACAGCCCCGACCCGGCCCCGATGTCGGCGACGACCTGGCCCGGCTGCAGCTTCAGCGCCGCGACCACCTCGTCGATCCTGAGCGTGGCGACGCGCGCCGCCCCGTCGAGCGTCTTGATCCACTCGTCGGCAGGGCGCGACGCGAGCTGCCCCGCGAGCGGCGCCGAAACGATCAGGCCGAGCGAGAGGACGAGGCAAAGGACGAAGCGCACCTGGTTGATGATACCAAGAGCACCTGACGGGCGTCCCGGGTACTACCAGAGCCCGACTCGCCCGGTGACTGATGCAATGAGCTTCGCGGGATCGAAGCCGATGCCGAGCTTGAAGACGGTGTCCACGTTGCGGATGTCGGCGATGGTCGTGGACGGGTCGCCGGACACGACGACCAGATCGGCTTGTTTGCCGGGCGCGATCGATCCGACACGCGCCTGCTGTCCGAGATAGGTCGCGCCGTTCAGCGTGCCGATCTTGATCGCTTCGACCGGCGAGAAGCCGGCTTCGACCAGCAGCTCGATCTGTCGCTGGTTCGAATAGCCCGGAATGACGCCGCCGGATCCCGTCGGGTCCGTCCCGGCAATGAGCAGGCCGCCGGCCTGCGCGAAGGCGCGCTCGAGCGCCATCGCCTTGGGGAAGAGCTTCACATAGAGAGACCCGGCATTGGCCTTGTTGCGCTCGTACGTGCGCTCGAACTGCTCGCGCAGCGCCGGGAGCAGGACCTCGAGGCCAGGCGGCAACGCGCGGTTCGGCGTGAAGGTCTCGAAGACCGTCAGCGTCGACGTCAGCGCGACGCGGCGATCGACCAGCTTCTTGACGAGCGCGCGAAACGGCTCGCCCTGCTCGTCCAGCGCGGCGACCGCCTGCTGTCCCGCGCCCTGTCCGGGACACTGGTCAGGCGTCTTGTTGGCGACGAAGTCGGTGGCCGCGAGAAAGCCGTGTTCGAGGTTGTCGATGCCGAGATCGGCCGCTTCCGCGTACGTCACCGAACAGAGGTGGCCGGTGATCTTGAGTCCGCGCTTGTGTACTTCTTCGACCGCAGCGCCCAGCTCGGCGCGCGTGATCTGCATGTACGCCTTGAACGACGTGAAACCCTCGTCGGCCCAGTACGCCACCTGCCGCCGCGCGTCGTCCGGCCCCTTCATCGTGCGCATTTGAATGAAGGTGTTCGGGCCGTTCAGGTACGGCGCGGTCGCGTCAATCGCCGGCCCTGGCTTGGCGCCGCGCTCGATCGCGAGCTTCATGTTGAGGTCCATGAAGCCGTTCACGTTGCCGCCCGTTCGCATCGACGTCACGCCGCCGGCAAGGTACAGCCGCGTGAAGCTCTCGCCGAGTTGTCCGTAGACGCCGGGGCCGACCGGGTAATACAGGTGTTCGTGCACCATCACGAGACCCGGAAGGACCGTCTTGCCCGCGAGGTCGATGACGGTTGCCCCCTCAGGCACCGCGACCGAGCCGGTGTTGCCGACGGCGGCGATGAGGCCGTCTTTGAGCACGAGCGTCTGCCCCGCCCGGGCGGGCGCGCCAGTGCCATCGACGACACGCGCGTTCGTGAGCGCGATGACCGGCGCGTCAACTTTCACGTACGCCGTGCGGACTTGAGGGGCGAGCTGCTGAGCGGCGGTCAGCGCGACCGCGCCGAATGCAAAGAGTGCGACGACAACGCGACGCATGATTCCCGCCTTATCTCTTGGTGAACTGCCGCGACCGGCGAACCGTGCCACCGCTTGCCGATAGAAGCTCGGCAGTCACGACATAGTCGCCGGCCGGGAGCGACGCGATGGCCAGCGTGGCCGATGCGACGCGACGTCTCGGGTCGTTCGACTCTTTCTGGGTGAGCGTCAACCGCGCGAGCGGCGGCGCGGCCACGCGGCCGAGCTCGAGCGTGACCACGGCGTCGGAGAGCGACTCGAGGGTGTCAGCGTAGACTTCGACAGAAACCGGGAGCGCCGCGGTGCCAGGCAGCAGCCAAGGACTCGGCAGAAATCCCTTCGAAGAGATCTCGCCTAGGAACACATCGCTCATGCGAAGCGCGCCCGCCCGGGACGGCGCGACGCTGAATTCATGCTCGATGCTGCCGCGGCGGCCTTCGGCGGAGATGCCCGCCAGCTTGACGCGATAGGTCCCGGCGGGAAGGCCAATCGCCGCAAGGTACAGCTGCCGGTCTCCGTTCAGCCGTTCCGTCACGAGCTTCTCCACCTCGAAGCCGTCGGCCATGACCTGGCCTTCGGCGTTGGTCACCTCGTAGCCCACGGCCGCCATCGGCTGGCCCGCTGACGCGAAGCTCGCCGCGATCACCGCCCGCGCGTCGTCTCGGCCGGTGAGCACGGGCACGACGTAGGTATCCAGATCCAACCCGAGCTCGATCGTCGCGACCGGCCAGCGCAACAACCGTCCGATGGCCGCCCGCAGATCGGCCGACGGCGCGATCGCAGGCTCGGCCTGGTTGATCGTGAAGTCCTTGCGGGCCCGCACGGTCGCGCCGGGCCAGTTCACGCGCACGTCGATGCCCTGGCGTTCGCCGGGGCGATCCTGGCCGTCCCGCTCGAACGACACGAGGTAATAGCCCGACGTTTCTGCGTCGATTCGCTCGAGCGCGCCGGAGGGCCTCCCGGACGTCATGAAGGCATCGCCGCGTCCGGCGACGGCGACCATCGACATCCCGTCCAGGAGGGTGCGCTGGTCGAGCGTCCGGGCGGATGTCATGTTGTACCGCGTGCCGCCGCCCGACAGCGGCGGCGCCAGATTCAGCGCGTAGAACGTGACGCGCGCGCGCTCGGCCGCGTCGGCGAAACGGCGCAGGTCAGCGATCGTCTGCCGATCGATCACGAGTCCTTCCGAGACGAGCACGATGCTCTTCGGTCCGTCGATCGAGGTCATCACGCCGGCCAGCGCCTCCAGCGAATCGAGCAGATCGCGCGTCCGCTGCCGTTCCTCGTCCATGACCTGGACCGCCACCGGCATCATTCGCATGAGACAGGACGTCGCCTGTTTGTCGATCGCGGCCACCACCTGCGGGTCCAGCAGCGCGGCAGAGACGCCGCAGTCCGGCGTCTGAATCCGCTCGAGATAGTTGTCGAGCGCGCGCGAGTCCATGATCTCGACGGCCGCCGCTTCGCCGACCGTCATCATGCCGCCCTGATTGCGGAGCGAGGCGCCGACGATGCGGCCGGCAGCGTCCTTGACGAGCTGGCGGTTGGTCGTCAGGTCCACCCGCGGCGTGCCGTGCGGCAGCGCGACGAGACCGACGCGATCGGCCGGATCGAGTCGATCGAGATAGGCGGCAATCGACTTCAGCTCCGTGTGGCCGTCGCCCGCGGCGATGTGCCCGATGTCGATCACGAACAGGAAGGAGCGGCCGGTCGTCGGAAGGGAGTTGGTCGATGGCGCCGGCGGCCGCGCGTCGGCGGCCGGCTTCGACCGGGTGGCGGCGACGGTCACCCAGTCGGCCGCGACGACGCGTCGCGGACGGTTGCCGGCGACGACCTGAAAATCCGACGGCGCCAGACCCGTGACGGGCTTGCCGTCTCGGTTCACGACCGCCACGTCAACAGACACGAGATCGACGCGCGCGCGGAAGACAGGCGGCGTCTGCTGCTGTGCCGACAGCGCGACGGAGATCCACGCGACGAGCAGGCCGGTCAGACGACGCACACCGGAGATACTAGCGTAGCGCGGCTCGGAACGTCGCGCGGCTCGGAACGTAGCGCGGCTCGGGTTGTGAGCCGCGTACCGGAACGTAGCGCGGCTCGGGTTATGAGCCGCGAAAAAAAGAGGGCACGGAGATCTTCTCCGTGCCCTCCCGGTCTTTCTCCGTGCCCTCGCTCTTGTTAGAACGTGAACCGGACCTGCAGTCTTGCCTGGCGCGCGCCGAGGTAGCCCGACGCGAGCTTGTAGCGCGGGTCCGGACGTCCCGTCGTCGCGCTGGCCGCGTTGTTACGCGCCATCACGGCGGTGGTGTCGAAGCCCTTGAAGAACGCGCGATTCGCGCACGAGCTGCTTCCCGAGCACTCCGTGAACACAAGCGCGTCACGGTACGGCGCCGTGCCGATCGACGTCGTCGTCATCTGATCGAACAGGTTCTCGATGTTGAACGCGACCGTCGCCTTGAGGTTCTTCGGCAGCCGCACTTCCTGCAGGAAGTTCAGGTGGGTGTAGGACAGCACGGGCGTACGGCCGAGATCGTTACGGCCGAACACGTAGACCGGCACGCCGGTGAACGTCACCGCCGACGTCTGCGGCAGACCTGCCATCACGTCGATCTCCGCGCTGGCCATCGTGCCCCACGGGAGCATGTAGGCGGGCTGGAATTTCAACACCCACGGACGATCCGACTGGAGCCGGCCGTTGATCGCGTTGCCGCTCTGGTCGAACGACATGTAGAGGCCGTCGTAGAAGCGGTTGACGCTCGGCGAGTTGCGGCCCGCCTCGTCGGAGCTGGTGAGCCCCGAGAAGGTGCCGTCGATGCGGCTCAGGAGCAGGCTGGCGTTCATCATCCAGTTGTTCTGGAGCCGGCGCTTGAACGTGAACTCGACGCCGTCGTAGATGCGCGTCGGGCACGGCACCTGCGGGAATTCCTGACCCAGCGGATACGCGCCCAGCCCTTCGCACGGGTTGGCCATATAGAAGACCTCGCCGACGCCCGGAACCTGCACGCCGACGTCCTCGATCGCCTGATCGAGCCACTTGTGCGTCCAGCGCGTGCCGACCGAGATCGTGCGGCTCAGCTGGTGATCGAGACCGAACGTGACTTCCTGCGTGCGGTACGGCTCGAGGTTCGGGTCGACGAGGTTGTCGGCGCCCTGGCCGTTCGACACGTGACGGAAGTCCACCTGCTCGATGAACTTGCCCTTGCAGCCGCTCGTCGGCGTGCCGTCGCAGTCAATCGACGGCCAGTTGTAGTCGTCGAGCGTCCAGTAGTAGCTGATCCAGCGGTTCGCGCCGAACGCGCCCAGCGGCATCTCGAGCTTCTCGATGTCGTAGTAGACGCCCCACGAGCCGTAGGCCTTCCACATGCCGTCGCCCTTGAGGTCGTAGGCGAAGCCGGCGCGCGGCGCGAGCTTGTCTGCGAAGCCGAACTTGATGCCCGCGTTCTCCTCGCGGTAGGACGGGATGTTGGTCGAATCGGTGCGGAGGCCGTAGTTCAGCGTCAGCCTGTCGTTGACCGTCCACTGGTCCTGGATGAACATCCCGACGTTGTTCGAGGTGATGTCGCCGATCGTGTACTGCCGGCGCACCTCGTAGTAGCCATACGTGCCGCGCACGTTCGTGCTGCTCAGCGTCGAGCGGCTGGCGTTCCAGTTCAGCCGGACGTTCGGGAACTGGTCGCCGTTGTTGACCTGGTTGCCGAACCGCTCGAGCTGGAGGCCCGCCTTGATCGAGTGCGCGCCCTTCCAGTTCACGAACTTCGTCGCGTCCATGTTGACGTTGAACCGCGTGAAGTCGTTCATCAGCGAGTAGGCGTTCGACGCGTTGTCGGAGAAGTTCGTGTTCTGCTGCAGGCTCGCCGGCACGTCGAGGTAGTTGATGTTCGAGGTGATGAACGTCCGGCGCACGCCGTGGTAGAAGTCGCCGCCCTGGCTGTTGTTGCCGTAGCCGAGATATCCCGCCGAGACGTTCAAGTACGTCGTGTTGTTGACCGTCCAGTCGAACACGCCGCTGTACGCGTCGTTGAACCGGGCGGTGTACACGGGTGAGCGCGGGTTGAAGGTCGCCGCATTCGATGTGCTCTGGCCCGTGTTCGAGTCGATCTGCGGCAGCGGCAGCCCCTCGGTCCGGCGCTCGTTCGCGCCGCTGAACCGGAGGCGCATGTTCTGCGACATGGAATACGTCACGTTGTAGACGCCGCCCGTGACCTTTTCCTTGGAGTCGATCGTCTGCGTCTGCCCGGCATACGCCGCGGGCGTCGTCCAGATCACCGTGCGGACGGTCTCCGACCGCTGCGGGTTGTACCCGGCGAAGAACCACAACTTGTTCTGGAGAATCGGGCCGCCGACGTTGTACGACGGGTTCACGCTCGTCGTCTCGTTGAGGCGCGGCGTCATGAAGTACTCGGCCTTGGTGTTGTCCGACGGGACGAGGCGGATCTGCGGGCGGACGTCGCCCTGCAGGCCGCGGAGCGGACGCCCGCTCACGAAGAAGTTGACGTCGCCGTGGTACTTGTTGGTGCCGCTCTTGGTCACGGCGCTGATGACGCCGCCGGTCGCCGCGCGGTACTCGGCGTTGTAGCCCGACTGCTTCACCTGGATCGAATCGATGAACGTGATGTTCACATCCCGGCCCATCGTGCCGTTCTGCAGGTTGCTCACGTCCATGCCGTCGATGATGTAGCGGTTCTCCGACGCGCCCGCGCCGTCGATGCCGAAGCCGCCGAGGCGGCCTTCACTGCCGGCGCCCGGCAGACCCGAGAGTGCGCCGAGAATCCCCGTGCCCGTCTTCGGGATGAGATCGATGACGTCAGACGTCACGACCTGCGTGACGGAGTTGACTTTCACGTCAACGACCGGCACCGTCGCCTTGACTTCGACCGTTTCCGCGACGCCCGCAGGCGCCATGATGAAGGGCACGGTCAGCACGTTGCCGAGCGTGACGTTCACGTTGTCAACCTTGGCGGCAGTGAAGCCGGACAGGTTGGATGTCACGACGTACACACCCGGCGTCACGGCCGGGAACCGGTAGACGCCACGGGCGTCGGTCACGGTGGTCTGGGTCGCCCCAGCTGGATTGGTCACCGTCACGGTCACGCCCGGCAACACGCCGCCGGCGCTGTCCTTGACCACTCCTTCGATCGATCCGCGTGTTTCTTGAGCTGCCACAGGCATCGCCAAAAGCAAAGCGGCGATGACTGCGCAGCCGGATATCAGCTTGCGCATGAACTTCTCCGTTTAAGTGCGAGTAACGCGTGAGTAAGCGAGTTACGTGCGAGTTACGTGCGAGTTATTGACAAAGAACAACCTTGGCTTGCCTGACACTGGCCCCAACAGGGCGTTCAGGGCCGAGCCGGAAGCATATCACGGATGGATGTCGAGGCCATGACGTGGAGGCTGTCCGGGGGCTACCGCTCGGATTTGGGCATCCTGGCGGTCTCTGCGAGCAACGGCAGCCAGTACTCGCGGCTCTCGACCAGGTCCGACAGCTCCCGGAACATGTTGGCGTTGACGGACGCGGCATGCGGCAGGATGCACTCCCGCGTTTCCGCGAGGTACCGGCGGACGAAGCCGATGTCGTTCACGAATCCGAGCGCCGTGAGGTTGCTGATCCGATCGGCCAGCTTGAGCACTTTCGCGCGGGCGCTGCCTTCCAGCATGATCCGCCGCAGGTACTCGGACTTCGGCTCCCGCACGCCTTCGATCGTCCGGATCGTCACTTCCATGACGAGCGCGTAGACCGCCGGGCCGTCCGCGTCGATGCCGGTGATCTCCGCTTCGGTGACGCCCGGCATCGTCGGCGCATCCTCGAAGAGATCGTGAATCACCGCCGCCTTGAGCAGGATCGGATCGACGATCTTGTAGTCGAGCAGGATGCCCATGGTGCTGATCTGATGCCGGAACATGTTGCTGCCGGCGCGTCGTTTGACGCCGATGAGCGCCATCGCTTTCACGATGTACGGCGCCATCGTGATGTTGCCAAGTGTGTGTCCCAGATCGTCCATGTCGTCGGCCGTGCGAATTCTATCAGGCTGAGAGCGTTGCCCCGCAACGGTCGGCCGTTCATAATGGTGCGTGACCGGCACGACGGCCGGTGCGAACAGGATCGACATGAGCGCAAGAACCCGGGCCTGGGTGGAATCGTGGGACCGCGTGAAGACCATGCCGGAGGACGAGCTGAGGAAATACGTCCTCGGCAAGTGCCGCAACGGTTTTCAGGTGGCGAAGAAGCCGTCACGCGACCAGCGCGACGCCTGGGTGACACTGCTCGCCGAATTCGGTGAGAAGAAAGAGGACCTGAGCCCCCTCGCGATGCGCATCGTGGGCTACGTGAAGCGGAAGCTCGCCGAAGAGGGCTACGACTTCGAGCTCAACCTCGACCAGACCGGCGACGTCGCCTACGCCGAAGTCCACTTCAAGACGCTGACCAAAAAACCGCCCACGACGCTCGAGCTTCCGGCCGACGACGCCAGCGACGTACGTAGCGCGGATTGAACTGTAATCCGCGGTACGTAGCGCGGATTGGGCTGTAATCCGCGCCTCCGTGGCCGGCCACACCCCGGCCCGCCCTACGATCCCGGCAGTTTCTTCAACAACGCCTGCGCCTTCCGGAACCACGGGCGTTCCCTTCGCTGCAGGTAGCGCGGCATCGTCGGCTTCTTCGCGAGAATGCGCTGCGCCCACTCGCGCGCTTCGGCGGGCCGACCCTGCGCCGCCAGAAACGTCGCGTAGTTGAAGTAGGTCTCTGACGACGTCGAGATGGCGGTGGCCTGTTGAAAGAGCGCCTCGGCGTTGTCCGGCTGCCCGGTGTTCGCGTAGGCGTGCGCGAGCAGCCCCATCGCGCGGTGCAGGTCGTATTTGGGATCGCGCGCGGTGACGTACTCGAGGTCTTTGACCGCGGCCGGGAAGTCGCCCAGGTGAATCTCGGCGATCCCCCGCCGGTAGATGGGATCGGGCTGGTCGCTTCGTGGCGTGATCGCCTTGTCGTAGCACTCGCGCGCACGCCCGTACTGCCCGTCGTCCAGGTACAGGTCGGCCAGCTCTTCGTAGTTTCCGGCCGACGGGTTCTCGACCACGACGGCTTCGAGACGGCTGATGCGCTTGCGCCGGCCGTACGCGTCGTACGACTGCCGGAGCAGACCGACGTCGGGCAGGACCTCCATGGCGATGTACACCGTCGCGCCAAGCGGTCCGAGAAAGATGATGATCCAGAGCCAGAACGCGTCGGGACGCCGCCGGATGAAGTGGACGATCGCGATCGCCTGAAGCAGGACGCCCCACGGAAACAGCAGCGAGACGAAGCCCATGGCTCAGAACGTGATGCGGACCCGCGCGCCCGAGTACGTCACGGTCTTCGTCGAGCCGTCGGGCAACAGCGCGCGAAACGTGCGCGGCTGGACCACGTTCGTCGCGCCGCGCGGCGCGCCCGGTTCGATGGTGAGCGCTCGCGCGCGATCGTCCCACGTCATGCGCGTCCAGTTTCCCCGTCCCGTCAGGTACTCCTGACTGATCCCGTCATCGTCGTAAAGCGTGAACTCGCCGTTGGCCCCGGGATGGATCCGCAAGGTCGTCGGCTCGGTCACGGCCTGGCTCGTGTACTGCCGGACGGGATCGACGGGGATGATGGCGCCCGCGCGCACGTAGATCGGCATGGTCGCGAGATCGACGGCGCGCGTGACCCGTCGCGCGCCGGTCACCTTTTCGTTCGTCCACCAGTCGTACCACTCGCCCTTCGGGAGGTACACGTCGCGCGACGTCGCGCCTTTGGTGAAGACGGGCGCGACGAGCAGATCGCGTCCCCACAGGAACTCCGTGCCGACGGCGCGCGCGTCCGCGTCGTCGGGATAGTGCAGCCACAACGCGCGCATGAGCGGCAGCCCGAGATCGCGTGCCTCCCGGGCGAGCGTGTACGTGTACGGCATGAGCTGATAGCGCAGCTCGGAGTACTTCTTCACGACCGGCTCGATGGCCGGGTTGTTCATCTCGGATGGAAGAATGTTGCGCCGATCGCCCGGCGGGAGCGGCGTGTTCTTGTTGTCGTTTTCACGCGGGCCCATGTCCGACAGGCCCCAGCCCCACGGCAGCCGCAGATGCCACGTCCGGCCGTGCGATCGAAACGATCCGCAGAACACAGCGAACTGATGCCAGCGCGCATACAGCTCGCCCGTGTATTCGTTGTTCGGATAGAACCCGCCGATGTCCGAGCCCCAGTACGGCCCGATGCTGAGCGAGTAGTTGAGGCCGACGGCGATCTGCGCTTCGAGCGTCTTCCAGGACGTCTCGGTGTCGCCCGACCAGACCCACCCGCCCCACTGCGCGATGCCGGGAAAGCCGTTCCGCTGCAGGCTCCACGGCCGCACGTTCGGCGTGGTCGAGAGGCTTCCCTGGTAATAGAGCCGATGCCGCGTGATCCGCTCGAACAGGTTGAACCAGTCGCCCTCGTCCGGCCAGAACGCGTCGATGCCCGACTTCACGAGGTTGACGTGTTGCTGCCAGTAGCTCTGCACATGCGACGCGTCGAGCGTCTCGCCCTCTTTGGCGGGGATCGTGCCGTGAAGCGTCGGAAGCCGATCGCGGTCCCACGGCACCATGTGCACGACCACCTTGACGTTCTTCGCGTGCATCTCCGCCAGGACAGCCTTCGGATCGCGTTTGAAGACGTCGGGGTTGAAGTCGAACGACGGCTGCAGCGTGTTCCAGCCGCGCGGCGAAAAGCCGGTGCCGAGATAGATGACGGCGTCGATCGGGATCTGCTTCGCCCGGAACGTGTCGACGATGCCGATCATCTGCGCGTCGTCTTCGAGCGTGCGATGCGACTGCATGTAGCCGAGCGCCCACTTCGGCGGCATCGCGGCGGGCCCGGTGATGGTGGAGAAGTCCTTGATGGCCCGTTGCGGGATCGTGCGCGTCGAAGACGAACAGGTCGTAGAGGCCCGCGACGATCTGGCTCGCGGGCGGCCGTCCCTTCACCGAGTTCTGCTGCTGGTTGCGCTGCGTCTGCGGGCCGCTGTCGGTCGAGGGCGGCTGCCACGGCTGAAAGACGCCGCGCGCGCGCGTCGCGCAGATCGACCTGCACCCACGGCGTCGCGACGAAGAGTCCCCAGCCGCGCGTGCCGAGGAGCATCGCGACGGGATTGCGCGATCCGTACATGTCGCTCTGCCAGCGCGGCTCCATCGTGTCGAGCTTGCCGCGTCGATCGAACTGCACGGGCTGCTGGCGCCACGGCGTGCCCTGTTCCGGCCGCGGACCGCCCTCGCCCATCCCCAGCACCGGATGCTCGTCGAGTTTGAACGACAGCGTGCCGTCCGCCTCGAACGTGACTTCCTGCACGAGCCGGCCGGCGTTCCTCACGGTCACCGTGAGCGGGTTCGGACGGACGTCCACCTGGAGCGCGCCGATCGTGCGCTGTACCGGCTTGGTGATCTCACGCAGGCTCAGCGCAGGCGCCGCGTATCGGCGGTCCGCGACGGCCGGTGTCGCCGGGAACTCGGCGCGGTAGCTCACCGGCTTGAGCGTGATCCGCAGGCTCACGTCGCCCGCCGGTCTGATGTCGAGCTGTGCGGGCTGGCCGGCGGCAGTGATCTGCCGTCCCTGGCCGGCCACGGTGCTCGCGAGCAGCATGCTGATGACGACGAGATGACGGGCAAGACGCATTTGGGACCTCGTGATTGCGGAGAGTCTACCTTCAAGAACGGGTTCATGGGTTCGGGGGAACCCCTGAACCGCCGAACCAGCAGGAACCAGAACCCCGAACCCCCGAACCCATGAACCCGCTGTCGTGGGAATGTCTAAAATGAGAAGAGCGCCCCTGGAGGAATCCACGATGCGTTACGTCGACGGCTTTGTCATCCCCGTCCCGAAGAAGAAACTGTCCGAGTATCTCGCGATTGCCCGTAAGGCCGGGGCCGTCTGGCGCGATCATGGCGCGCTCGAGTATCGCGAGTGCGTCGGCGACGATCTCGACATCAAGAAGGTTGTGCCATTCACGCGATCGGCCCGCGCCAAACGCGGAGAGACCGTCATCTTTTCCTGGATCGTCTACAAATCACGCGCCCATCGCGATCGCGTGAACAAGAACGTCATGAAAGACGCGCGCATGCTGAAGATGATGAACGCGATGACGAAGGCGTCCCCATTCGACATGAAGAAGCTGGTGTATGGGGGATTCAAGATCGCCGTGGACGTGTAAAAGGCGGTTCGGGGGTTCCCGAACCCCGAACCTATGAACCCCCGCTCTTCATGCGGCGGACTTTCTCGATCGCGCGCGCGAGCGATCGCTTGCGCTTCAGCAGGTCCGCCCAGACGTCGCCGACGTCTGCCACGCGCTCCGCCATCGTGCGCAGTGTGAACGAGCGCGGACGAACGGCGCCTTGCTCGATCTCCTCCCACGTGCACGGCGCGGAGACGGGCGCACCCGCCTTCGCCCGCACCGCGTACGCGGCCGCAAACGTCGCGCTGTAGCCGTTGCGGCCGGTATCCACGTAGATCCGGCCGCCGCGATCCGCCTTGCTGAACTCCTGCGTGAGATGCGCCGGATCGCGCGCGACGAGGACCGATCCCACTGCGCCAGCGAATCCTGCCACCTGGCCGAAGTGCGCCTTGCCGTCGAGCGGGACGACGACGTGAAAACCCTTGGAGCCCGAGGTCTTCACCCAGCTCGGCAGGCCGAGCTCATCCAGCAGGTCTCGCAGCGCCAGCGTCGCCGTGCGCAGGACGCCGGGATCGTCGTCGGCCGGATCGAGATCGAAGACGCAGATATCCGGGTGCGTGAGCTTCGGCGCGCGTGACGTCCAGACGTGCGGCGTGATGGTGTTCTGGTTCGTAATCCAGAGCAGCGAGCGTGTGTCCGTCACGAGCGGATGATGGACGGTGCCCCCTTTCTTCGGCACCTCGGCGCGTTTGAGCCAGGCAGGAAACCCCTTCGACAGATCCTTGTGAAAAAACCCTTCCGCGCCGATACCGGCCGGATACCTCTCCATCGTCACCGGCCGCGCGCGCATGTGCGGCACCATGAAGGGCGCGACACATTCGTAGTACGCCGCCAGCTCGCCCTTGGTGATCCCGTCGTCCGGGAACAGCACCTTCTCCGGGTGCGTGATTACCGCTGCTTCCTGCCGTCTGGCCACTCGCGCACGACCTCCCGGGCGACCTTGTCCTCACGCACGCCGAGCAGGCGCGGATGACGCAGCTTGCCGTCCGGCGTCCACTCGATGAAGGCGACCTGTACGACGATTTCAGGACGAACAAAATGTACACGGAGTTTCGGAAGACCTTTCGCGACCGTAAACGGCGGCGCTGGGATTTCGAGTCGATCGAGCCGCGCGCGAAGATCCCGAAGCAGCTTCGTGTCGAAGCCCGTGCCGACTTTGCCCGCAAAGACGAACGCTGGCTCCTTCGTGACGCGGCCCGCGGCCTTCGTGGCGCGGCCCGGGCTTTGGGCCGCGTCATCGTAATGCCCCACGAGCAGCGCGCCCAGTCCGACGCGTGCGCCCTGCGGATCGGTGAACCCGCCGACGACGAGCTCCTGCGTGGCCTCGCATTTCATCTTCAGCCAATGCGGCGAACGGCGATGCTCGTACTTCGAGTCGCGACGCTTCGCGATGACACCTTCCCACCCTTCGGCGCAGGCGCGCTCCCACGGCTTCGCTTCGTCGAGCGCCGTCACGCGCTCGAGGGGAAGGCGGAGCGGCAGCTTCTTCAGAATCGCGCGCCGCTCATCGAGCGGCAGCGACGTCAGGTCTCGCCCGTCCAGCCACAGGATGTCGAACACGTGATAGTCGCCGCGACCGAGTCTGCCCCATCCGCCTGTCGCCTCGCCGTCGAGAATGACGTCGCGGACGGGCAGCTTCGCGATCGCCTCGGCGACGGCCGGATACGATCCATTCAGCGGCAGCTGATTCCGTGAGAACAGCCGGACCTCGCCGCCGTGCTTGTAGGCGAGCACGCGAATGCCGTCGAGCTTCCGCTCGAACGTCCACTCAGGCCCGGCGAACCGATCTTTGGTGAGCGTTGCCGCCATGGGCTCGAGCCACTTGGGAAAAGCGGGCATTTTCGATGGACAATTTAGAAATTTAGAAATTTACAGATTTAGAGATTTAGAGATTTTCGGCGGCGGCGGCCGCGCTCGTCAATCGTTCTCGGGCGGCGGCGAGAGCAGGTCGGTGATCGTCTTGACGTAGCGCTGCGTTTCGGGAAACGGCGGAATGCCCTGGTAGAGGTCGACGGCGCCTGGTCCCGCGTTGTAGCTGGCGAGGGCCAGCGGCACGTCGCCGTGGTGAACGTAGAGCAGGTAGCTCAGATACCGGACCCCCGCCATGATGTTCTCACGCGGGTCGAAGGCATCCGCGACGCCAAGCTCCTCGGCCAGCGCGGGCATGAGCTGCATCAGGCCCTGTGCGCCGGCCGTCGAGATGGCCCCGGCATCGAATGCGGATTCGGTGCGGATGACCGCGCGAACGAGATCCGGGTTCACGGAGTACCGAGTCGCCGCTTCCTGAATGATCGATTCGTACGCGACATCGGGCTGCAGCCAGAACTCGGTCGTGATCGTGACGTTTGCGACCGGAGCATACGCCGGGGCGTCGGCCGGGGCGTGAACGCGGCTCTGGGCGTGGGCGACCAACCGCGACTTCGGGGGCGAGTGTCCGGCATGCGGGGCAAAGAACCCGGTGGCGCCGACGAGCAGCATCGACTGCAGCCCCCGGCGGTGGAGGCGCCGCAGATGGTGTCGCGCCGCGCGCATTCTCCTGCCCCGCTCACGCGAGCTCATATGCCCGAACCTATGCGAAAGGCGGGCCAAGCCGGCCGGCCGCGGAGACGCCGCCACCCGTCCGGGTCCAGCAGGATTCCGTGCCCGGGCGCGGTCGTTTCTACGCGGTCAGGAGCTGCATCCCTTCAGTCGCGACAGCGGCGGGCACCTCGTGGCCTCCGTCGAACTCGCGGAACGTCACGTCGTAGCCGAGCTGCCTCAGGGCGGGCACGATCACGCGGCTGCAGCGGTCGATTGGGAGAATCTCGTCCGCCTTGCCGTGCGAGACGAAGCACCGCGGCCGGCCCTGCCGCTCGCCTGCGACGACAAACCCCGGGGAGAACGCGAGGATGCGGCGGAACAGGTCGCCGTTGATGAGGCCCAGCGAGATCGCGTACGTCGCGCCGTCGGAGAAACCGCCGACGCCGACGCGGTCGGGATCGATCGCCACGGTCTCGAAGACGCGCTCGAGCGCGCGGTTCAGGAAGATCACGTCGCGGCCGAAGCCGCCGCGAATCGCGTCCCACGTCGAACCGCGAGAGTCGGGCGCCAGAACGGCGATGCCGGCCGCGTCAATCGCGGCCCGGAGCCGTTGCATCTGGCGCTCGCCGGTGCCGCCGGCGCCGTGGAGCAGCACCAGCAACGGCACGGCGGCGCTCGCCGCACCTGCCGGCACGTGAAGGATCGCGTCGCGTTCGGCGTCCAGCCCGAGCGCGCGTGTGCCCTGCGCCGTCGTCTTCGTGCCGGGTTTTGCACGCGCGGCAATCCGCGCGCCTTCGGTGGGGCCCGACTGCTCCGGAAGATGACAGGCGTCGCTGAACGCAAGCGGCGCGACCATCGCGCCGGCCAGCGTGCCGAAGCGACGCCGGGTGATCGGCGGCATGCGTCTTACTGTACTCGCAGGAGCGTGTTCGGATCGGCCTTCGCTGCCGTCCGCGCCGGCAGCAGCGTGGCGGCCGCCGCGACGACGAGCATGACGGCCGCTGCCGCGCTCAGCACGAGCGGATCGGACGGCGTCGTTTCGAAGAGCAGGGACTGCACCCACCGGCCGGAGACGATCGCCAGGAGCCAGCCCAGCGCGATGCCGATGGCGGCGAGCACGAGCGCTTCGCGCAGCACCATCCGCAGGACGCCGGCCGGCGGCGCGCCGATCGCGATTCGGATCGCCATCTCGCGCCGGCGCTCCGCGACCGCGTGGGCGAACGCCGCATAGAGCCCGACGGCGGCGACGCCGAGCGCGAGCGCGCTGAAGAGCACGAGCAGCGTCGTGCCCAGTTGCCACGGCCGCATCTGCCGATCGAGCGATTGCGCGTACGGCTGCACGCTGCAGGAACGGCAGATCCGTCCGCTCCCCCACGACCAGCCGGCGGATCGGCGCCGCCAGCGCGTCGGCCGTCGTGTCGGTGCGCAGGAGCAGACCACGCACGGGCAGACCGGCCGACGGGTCGAAGAACGGCGACGGCACCTGCGAGAACGGAACGAAGTACTGCATCAACCGCGCCTCGTTGTCGACCGGCAGGAGCGAGCGATACCGCACGTCGCGCGAGACACCAATGACTTCGCGGCACGGCACGGCGGCCGATGGCGTCGGCGGACCACTCGCCGTGGCGGGATCGAAATCAGGATCGTATCCGATTCGAATGCACTTCCCGACCGCGCTCTCGCCCGGCCACACGCCGCGCGCCATCGCGCGGTTGACGATCACGACGAGCGGGCCTCCATCGTCGGAGGCGGTGAACGGACGGCCTTCGACGATCTCGATGTCGAGAATCTTCAGAAGCTCCGGCGTCGCGGCGATGAGGTGCGGCAACTGCCGGCCGACGTTCGGCGGCTCGGCGCGGCCGGGCACGCTGATCGGCGGCACGTTGAATCCCCCGAACGGGATCGCGTCGATGACCGTCGCCTGCTGCACGTGCGGCATTGCGCGCACTTGATCGAGCGCGGCCTCGAGGAGCCGCCCCTGACCGGCGACACCGGGGCCCTCGAATTCGACCAGCACGACGCCGTCCATTCTCATGCCGAAGTCCTGTGACGCCAGCCGATGGAAACTCGTGCCGAACATCCCGGCGCCCGCGAGCAGCAGGACCGAGAGCATGGTCTGCACGAGCAACAGTCCGGTCATCGCCTTGCCGCGCCTCGGGCCGGTGCGTCCGGCCGCGACGAGATCCAGCGACATCGCCTGCGTCGGAAGCTGCCAGAGATTGCAGACGGCAGCGACCACGGCCGCAAGACCGCCAGCCGCGAACGCCGCGACGAGCGTGGTCATTCGCAATCCGGTTTCGGCGATGACGCCTGGAAACAGCACGCGCCGGACCACGTCGTCGAGCCACGGCGCGATGAGCAGGGACAGGGCAGTCGCGGCCAGCGCCAGGGCGATCGCTTCGGCGAGCGCCTGCGCGACGAGCCGCCGGCGGGAGGCGCCGAGCGCCGCCCGAATGGCGACGTGCTGTCGCAGCTTCGCCGCGCGCACCACGAGCAGCGTGCCGGCATTGGCCAGGCCGATGACGAGCACCAGAAGCGACACACCGCCGAGCCACCAGGCGACGCGCTGCTCCGTGGCCGCCACCTCCGCGCCGACAATCGCCGCGAGCGTGACGCGCCGGTTCACCGCGCCCGTCGCCTGCGCCTCGGCTGACTCGCGCGTCTCCCCGGGCGCGAGCCTGACCACGATCGAGAGGATGTTCCGGTAGGCGTCGCGATCCCAGCCGGGCGAATTGCGCATCGCCGCGGCAAACGGCACCCAGAGGTCGACGCCCGTCGCCGAGTGTCCGCTGAAGCCTTCGGGCATCACACCCGCGACGGTGTAGTCGAGGCCACGGATGAACAACCGGCGTCCGATGACATCTCGATCGCCGCTGAAGGCCGCGCGCCAGAAGGCATGGCTGAGGACCGCCGCCGGCGGCGCGCCCGCGTCGTCGTCGGGGCGCCCGATGCCGGCGCCCAGCCAGGGACGCGCGCCCAGCACGTCGAAGTACGACCCGGAGACGAGCATCGCGCTGACGCGCCGCTGTTCGCCCTCTACCACGGCGCTCGTTGGTTGTCGCTGAAATGCCGCCGCGCCGGAAAGCGCCGGCACCTGGCCGCGAATCGCCGCATACGTCACAGGCGAGGTCGTCGTCATCCGCCCCTCGCTTGCGATATCACTTACCTGAAAGCCGACCGTGAACACGCGATCCGCGCCCGCGACGTGCGCGGGCGGGCTGAGCAGCGCGCGATTGATGAGCCCGAACATCGCGAGATTGACGCCCGCGGCGACAGCGAGCGTCGCGACTGCCGCGAGGGTGGGCACAGGCGTCGCGGCAAGCGACCGGAAAGCCGTGACTGTCTCGAAACGAACACGCTCAATCATGGGCGCCGTCCGGTGCTTCTGACGTAAGGCGGTGCGCTCTGGCTCTACGCTCGGCGCTCGGCGGTCTACTTTTTCTTGATCGCGAGCAACGCGACAACCATCCCGGGAATCCCCGCGGCGACGCACTGCCAGAACGCGATCCAGCGCTCGGGCTCGACTTCGTACGCGAGACGATGATCGTAGAACGCCGCCTCGAGCAGCGGCTCGACGAGCTGCGCGACGACGAGGGCCAGCGTGACGTTCCACGCGGCGGCGCGCCATCGGTCCGCCGGCCAGCGTCGGACGATGAACCAGCCGGCCGCGGCGAAGATTGCGAAGCAGAACAACCAGTGCGACGACCACCCGAGGCTGAGGCGATGGTGAGCCGGTCGCGCGAAGTGCCAGTCGGTGTGGACCAGCGCCGCGAGAACCAGCACGAGCAGAATTGAAGTCAGGCGGCCCACAGAATGTCGGGGTAGGCTACCATGCCATTTTGGAGACTCTGATGCATCGCCGTTTTGCTCTTGCTGTACTGCTGCTCTCCATTGTCCTGCCGCCGCCGGCGCCCATGGCGGCGCAGGCGAAGCCTGACGCCGCGGTGCAGACCGCGACGGCGGTGCCGCGTGCCATCCGGCGCGACATCCCGATGACCAACTCGATCCGGCGCGCGTTCGAGGCGGGCACGCGCAACGAGACCGGACGTCCGGGACCGAACTACTGGCAGCTTCAAACCGACTTCGAGATCAACGCGCGGCTCGATCCGGCCACCCAGACGATCACGGGAACCGAGACGATCACCGTACATAACAACAGCCCGCAGGCGCTGAACGAGATCGTGCTGCGTCTCGACCACAACATCTTCCGCGGTCTCGTGCCGCGTGGCACGTCGTTGCCTGCCGAGAACACCGACGGCATGGTCGTGACGAGCCTCGCCGTGAACGGTGAGGCCGCCGACCTCGCGCCTGCCGGGCGCGGACGCGGGCGCGGCGCCGGCGCAGGCGCCGGACAGCGCCGGCTGAGCGTCTTCGGGCTCGATCAGACGGTCGCGCGCGTGACGCTCGCGACGCCGATCGCGGCAAAGTCGAGCGCGAAGGTCGAGATTGCCTGGCACACGAAGCTGCCCGGCGGTCCGAACGGAAGCGGGCACCGGATGACGCAGCGGTTCGACGACATCCTGTTTCAGCCGACACAGTGGTTTCCGCGTCTCGCCAAGTTCGACGATCTGCGCGGCTGGGACACGAGCCTGTACCTTGGCCCGTCGGAGTTCTACAACAACTTCGGCCGCTTCGACGTGCGCATCGACGTGCCCGGCGGCTGGATCGTGAGCGGCACCGGCGTCCTGCAGAATCCGCAGGAGGTCCTGACCGCTCGCGCGCGCGAGCGGCTCGCGAAAGTCCTGGCCTCGGACGACGTCATCACGATCGTTGGCGACGACGAAGTCGGGCCGGGTCAGGCGACGGCGCCGGGCGACCGGCTCGTCTGGCATTTCGTGGCCGACATGGTCAACGACTTCGCGTGGGCGACGGCCAGGAAGTTCACGTGGAAAGCCACGCGCGCGACGATTCCCGGCAAGGGACCGATCCCGATTCACATGGTCCACCTGCCCGAGCGCGCGAACCTCTTCGCCAACGCGGGCTCCATCACCCGGCATGCGCTCGAGTTCTACTCGAAGCTCTGGGCGCCGTATCCGTTCCCGCAATTGACGCTGCAGGACGGACCAAGCTCGGGCATGGAATACCCGATGGTCATCAACTCGAACCAGGGCGCGGCCGATCATGAAACCGCACATCAGTGGTGGCCGATGATGGTCGGCACGAACGAGACCACGTACGGCTGGATGGACGAGGGATTCAACCAGTACATGAACATCCTGTCCGACGCGGATTCGCGCGGCGTGCCGGCGAATCTGAACGGCCTCGGGCAACGCTACGGGCCGATGAGCGGTGAGGAGACCGAAGCGCCGATGATGTGGTCGGCCAACGACGCCGGGCCCGGGTACGGCTTCCAGACGTACGGAAAGGCGCCGCTCATGCTCTCGATGCTCGGCGGCATCGTCGGCGACCCCGAAGTCCAGCGCGCGATGAGCGAGTACACGAAGGCGTGGGCATTCAAGCACCCGTCGCCGTGGGACTTCGCGAATTTCATGAGCAACTCCCTGAAACACGAGCTGAACTGGTTCTGGTACTACTGGCTGTGGACGACCGAGTCGGTTGATGGATCGATCGACAGTGTCACGACCACGGGGCCGCGCACGGTCGTCACGGTGCGTCAGGCCGGCCAGATGCCGTCACCCGTCGTGCTGAGGGTTCAGTTCGCCGCAACGGGGCCGGCCGTCAAGCCGATGGCCAACGCGAAGATGGTCAACGAGACGCACCGCGCTCGTCACCTGGCCGGCGGACGTCTGGTTCAACGGCAGCCGCACGTTCGAGGCGGCGCTCGACTTCGGCGGCCGCGAGGTGACGTCCGTGACGCTCGATCCCGCGTGCCGTTTCCCCGACCGCACGCCGAGCGACAACGTGTGGCCGAAGGGAAGCAGCAACGGCTGACCGCAATTAGCACGGACAGAGCTTTTCGGGCCGCGTCAGAACCCTAACTTTGATCGATGTTTCGATGTTAATTGCTAATTGCTGATCTGCGTGGAACTGTAGATCGCTGTACCGATGAGATTCGTGATGACGATGAGCCCCGCGATCTTGAGCGCGAACACCGTGCGGCTCCCGACGGGAATGATCGGCAGGACGGACAAGCCGACGTACAGGCCCGTCATCAGCAGCCCCGACAGGGCGCAGAGCTTGACCCACCACGGCGGCGGCACGCGCGCGCCCCGGAGACCGAGGAGCGGGACGGCAAACATCGCGAGGTACGTCAGGCCGTAGAAGATGCCCGCCGAATTCCAGAGCAGTTGAAACGCCTCCTGCCGGCCGACCCCGACCAGGCCGAGGGTGCTCAGCACGAACGTCGCGGCGCCCACGAACAGGATCGAGTTGACCGGCGTCCGGTAGCGCGGGCTCAAGCGCGTGAACCACGCCGGCAGCAGGCTGTCCCAGCCGGCGACCATGGGCAGCCGCGTGCTGCCCGCAAAATTCACGCTCGCCTGCGCGAACCGGATGGCCAGCATCGCGCTGAGCGTGAGGGGCACGATCGCCGCGACGCCGCCGAGCAGCCCGAACCCCTGGCTCAGGAGCTGCGGAATCGGCGCGATCAAGTCGATCTCGTCCATCGGAATCATGCCGAGCACCGAGCTCGTGCCGAGGATGAACATGACCACGATGATCGGGGCGGCGACGATCGTCGCGCGCGTGATGCTCTTCACCGGATCCCGGCACTCCCCCGCATGTATTGCGACGTACTCGAATCCGCCGAAGGCGCCAAATCCCATCTTTCCCAGCAGGTTGAGACTGAGGAGCGAGATGACCGGCGTGGCCGTCTGGAGCGGATGGAACTCCGCCAGCGTGCCGTTCGCGACGTTGAGCCACGGGAGCGCGATGATCATCGCAAACGTCGCGAGCATCAGCACGCCGCCGACCGTGTGGACCCACCGGCCAGCGCGCAACCCGACGATCGTGATCCACACCAGGGCCAGCACCACGACGGCGGTCGTCGCGGAGATGACCCAGTTCTGCGAGGTCCAGGCCGCGACGCGATCGCCGAAGATGTAGCCGAGATACTGCGTCACCTGCAGGCCGACGTTCGTCATGTTCAGGATCGTGAACAGCCAGAGGTTCCAGGCCACGATGAATCCCATCGACTCGCCGAGCCCGATCTTCGCCCACTGATAGAGCCCGCCCTCGAGCGGCATCTGCCGGTTCAGCCAGATGGCAACCACCGCGGACGGCAGATAGAAGAGCAGAATCGCGATCAGCCAGAAAATGACGTGCGACGGGCCCTGTTTTGCGGCGACGCCGACCCATTGCAGGCCGACGATGAAAAGGATCTGGGCAAACGCCAGATCCCAGACGGAAAGCTCCTTGCGCAGCTCGGCGCTGCGCGCCTGGACTGTGCCTTCGTCGCTCCCGGACATCAGCAGCAGTGGACGATGATTTTCAACGGTTTTGTCCGATCCTTTGGATTCGGCCGCACGGTGACCGTCGATCGCTCGCGGCACGCGCGCCGCACGACCTCCTCGAGGGCACGTTCGCACGACTTGAAGATCGCGCGGCCGTCGCAGCTCTCCAGGACGAAGCCCTCGAAGTCGCCGAAGCAATCGTAAAGCAGATCGCGGATCTTGCCGGTGGAGATCCCGGGGTCCGGACACGGGTCCGGACACGGCTTCGCTTTTCCGTTCCCGTCTGGCGACGCCGCGATGTCGTCCGGATTGCCGCCAAGCGCACGCACGCGGTCACCAAGCTCGGCCAGATAGCGCTCGAACACCGGGTACCACCGGCTGTCCTGGGGAATGGCGAGGGCGATGTGCTTCAGGACGGAGAGATTGCGCTCGAGTCTCGGCAGGATGGCGGCGGCAGTCTTGATGTGGATATCGAACTGCGTGATGCCAAGGACGCGCAGCTTCCGACCGTCCACCTGCCGGAGCACGAAGCTGAATTTCTGACCGTGCACGAGATTCGGCGGCAGTTGGACCGTGAGCAGTCCGGCGATCGCGGCATTCGCGGTCTTCGGGATGGGCAGGAAACCGACGTCGGTGACTTTGCAGCGGATGCTGTGCGGGCCGGCCTTCGACAGGTTGGCCGGTCCCTGGCGCATCGCCGCGAAGCGCAGCACTTCGTCCGCGTCGACCTGCGGCATGTAGAAGACGACATGACTCTCGCGCGGCAGGTTGCCCCAATCGATCACCAACTCGTCCGGATGGGGCCTCTGCGCGCTGCCGCCGACCGGCACAGGCAGGCCGATCGGCGGGATCGGCACCGGCGACGCCTTCAGCTCGAAGGTGTGGTGCACGAGGTGCGTCGCGAAGCCGCCGGGATTCGGCGCCTCGTCGAACAGGAGGTTGCGCTGTGAGAGGTTGTCGCTCGAGGCCGGCGTCGCCGAGTCCGGGATCGGGTCGTCGGGCCAGTAGTGGACTTCCGCGACCAGGCAGTGATGCAGACCGCGCATGATCTCCTGAATCGTCTTGAGCTCCCCGCCAAAGGGCCCTGGGTCACCAGGATCCGGCTTCAGGGGAAACAGCTCCACGTTCTGGTTGGTGTCCAGAACGCAGCCGTAGTAGGAGTGCACTTCCGGCGCCCCGACGCCGGTCAGGTTTTTCAGATTGGCGGCGTCCTCCTGCTGCGACATGTCGGCTTCGCGCGGTTCGGCGAAACAGGGAATCGTGTTCACTTCGCCGCCGTGCAGGCCGAGGAGCGGCGCCGCCGACGCCCCGTTACCGTGGCGCGGATATGAGCCGTGGGCCGGATCGGTCGAATAGTCGAGCGCTGCCACGCCCGTGGTCCGCAGCCGGAAGAAGACGCGCACGTTCGCCGCTTCGATGTCCTCGGGCGCGCGAAAGCGCACGCGGGCCACGGCGAAGTTGAACACCCGATCGTCGTCGATCATGGAGGACATCGGGAGCTGGTTCGTCTCCTGCACGGTGGGCAGCGCGTCGAACGGGTGCGGCTCACCGGGGTGATCCGCGGGCCACGCGTTGTAGTCGGCGAGAAGTTCCTGAATGTAATCGTAGGCGCTCGACAGGCTCGACGCATGCGTCAGCCCGGCGCTGATCGGCGCGGCACCCTCGCGCGTGCTGAACGCGCGCAGATCGATGCTCAGCCAGTGCGGGTCGCCGTCGCTCATTCTCGGGTTGAGCTTCTTCGTGAGCGACAGCGTCACCTCGGTCGTGTACGGGCCCATCGTGGCTCGAAGGACGAAGTCGCGAAACCCGGGATCGTCCGGGACGTCGTCGAACGCCGAGTCGTCATCGAAGATCACGTTGACCGGGATCACGATTCGCTGGGAGACGTCCTTGTCATCGGCGCTGCTCTCGTACTTCTTCGCGCCGAGCGTCGTCCTGACTCCGGACACCTCGGTGTTCGTGCCCTTCCATACGATCGAGCGTGACACCGACGTCACTTCGTCCGGCAGAAAGCCGTCGTAGACGAGAAACAGCGCGCTCGGGAACGTCGCCGGCGTGCCGAGCGCATCGATCTCGGACCTGGCGAACTTATCGAACTCGACGGAAAAGGTCGGCTTCTGCCGCGAGATCCGGATGAGCGGCGCCCACTGGCACGGGTGCCCGCCGGTGTCGACCACCCACAGCATGTAGCGACCGGGAGGGATGTACTCCGGCATGATCGGGAGTGCGACCTGGATGGTCGTCGCGTTGACTTTCGTGAAGGCCACGCTGACCATCCGCTGATCGGTGTCGAGCGCGTGCGTCGTCGAGCCGCAGCGAATCAGCACGACGCGCTGGATGTTGTCCGCCTGCGTCGTGAAGCGGAAGGGATAGCCGTAGCCGATGGTCTTCGGCACGCCGGAAACCGTCGGCCGGTTGTCCTGGTGCACCTCGTCGAAGTACCACGGCTGATAGATTTCGATCCGGTAGTCGTTCTCCCGCGCGTACACCGGGTTGCCGTTCTCATCGACGTCGTCGGCCGTGCTGTCGCCGCCGGCCTGGTCGGTCGATCCGCCCGTGAAGACGGCGCCGTCCGGCATGAGCAGCGCGACGCCGTGATAGCCGCGTACGACGGTGGCGGCCTCAGGCAGCGTCTGCCAGGAGCCCGTGCCGCCGGTGTACTTGCCCGTCGTCCAGTTGATCGGCGGCGTATACACCTCCGGCCGCCGGATGCTCGTCCCCTGCGGAAACTCGTCGTTCGCAGCACCAACGCCGCCGGTGACGAAGATCTCGCCCGTCGGCAGGATGACTGAATTGGCATGCAGACGGATTGGCGACGCCGCCGGGCCGCCCGTCCCGGGATCCGACCACGTGTCGCGGTCGCCCGCGCTCTCCCAGACCGAGACGCCCGCCATGTTGATCTTCTGCGGCGCGACATCGCCGCACGCGAGCACCCAGACGTTGTTGAGGTCGCTCATCAGAATCGGCAGGATCACCGACGTGGTTTCGCTGCCGCTGTGGTACGCCGCATCGCCTGGCGGTACATCGTTGCCGGTGTACGTTCCCGTGAACGGGTCGTAGAACCGGTCGTTCAGTTGCGCCCGCGTCGAAAAGAAGACGTCGCCGTTTGGCGCGAGATGGACGCGCGCGTACTCGTCGATCAACTGGTTGTTGAACGACGTCGAGTCTTCTGTGAGCAATGCCCAGTCGTCGGCGCCCGGCGAATAGCGCTCCGGCGTGTTGTTGTTGTGCCGGTGGGTGTCGTCGCCGGGAAAGACGTAGTCGTCCGCGCCCGACTGGTCGACGACGCCGCCCGCAAGTTCCTGGCCGATGTACGGATGACCGGAGACGGCGAACACCTCTCCCGTCGCGATCGTGACGAGCGTTGGGTACCAGCGCCCGCCGCCGCGCGGGTCGTCCTCGCTGTCCGGCTGGAAGTTCAGGTCCTTGACCTGCTCCCACTTGTTCACGAGCGGATGGTAGAGGTAGCAGCGCCGCTCGCCGCTGTCGTGCAGAGGACCGGAGTGGTCGAGGTCCTGAACCACGACGCCGCCGGCAATGAGCAGGCGGCCGTCGCCGAGCAGCGCGTGCCCGGAACACATGACGTGATAGCCGGGCGTCTCCATGCCGTCCTCGTCCGGCGGCGGGTGGACCGTGCGGTCCTCGACGCGAAACAGCCTCGCGCCTTCCTCGGCGAACAGCCCGTCGAAGTAGAAAATCGCGGGCCCATCCGCTGTCTCAACCAGCGCGGCATGAATGACGATGTTGCCCGAGGTGACGTCCAGTACTTCCCAGCCCATGGGTTCCTCCCGTCGAAGGCTCGCCGCAGGCGCGGCGACGACTCCGAATCGGCTGGGGTTCGATGAGTCCGCGGAGATTTGTGGCGCAGAGTATGACACGGCGCACGTAAACTGACGCCCGAGGAGATCGTATGCAGAGACTTCGTCTTGCCGTGATGATTGCCTGCCTCGTCGCCACCGGATGGTGGTTCGGCCACACGGCCGCCCAGGGCGGCCGCCGATACGTCGAGCCGCGCACCGCCGAATCAACCGGCGCGCCGTTCAGCGGCGGCGTGCTCCTGGACGACGTGTTCTTCGTCTCGGGCACGCTCGGCCTCGAGACCGGGCAGAAAGTACCGGCGACGCCGGAAGCGGAGGCGACGAACATGCTGAACAACGTCCAGAACACACTCAAGCAGGCCGGCCTGACGATGGACGATCTCGTGTCGGTGCAGATCTTCTGCTCGGACGTCGCGCACTACGACGCGTTCAACAAGGTCTATCGCGGCTACTTCAAGCGCGAGTACCCGAGCCGCGCGTTCATTGGATCGGGAAAGCTGCTGTTCGGGGCGAGGTTCGAAATCCAGGGCGTGGCGGTGAAACGGTAGACGGGTCGACGGGTACGGCAGGTACGTGCTGGAGGTCTACTGCAACATCAAATGAAAGTACGGCTGCGGCTCCAGCCGCCACGTGGAGCCGTTGCGGCGCACCACGAAAGGCATCTCGACCGGTCCGAAGAGACCGACGAGCACCTTCCGGTCGGGATCGGTGACGCCCTCGACGATCGAACCGTTCGGCATCGGGTAGAACTCACCGGGTTGGATCTCGACGAGCGGCATCTCCGCAACTGAGGCGTCGAGCACGCCGGACGGCTCTCTCGTCCTCGGAGCGTCGAGAAACAGCAGCTCGATTCCCTTCGCGTCGGTGAGATAGCGCACGGCCCGTTCGCGATCGAGCCGAAGCATCGCGGCCAGGCACGATTTGATGGTGTCCTCAGGACTGCCGGCCGCGGGGCCCGGGCCGGTAGCCATCTGCGTCATCGCGATCCACCAGCGCGGATCGACCTTCCATCCCCCAACGGTGAGGACCACGACGACGGCCATCGGGCTGCGATGCGACATTACGTAGAACCCGGTCGTGCCGACGGGATAGATGCCGCCGGGCCCGGGGAGCGGCTTGACAGGCTCACCCTTGAAAAGCAGCGGCCTGCGCTGGCGAATCTGCAGCGCGCCAGGATTCTGTTTCAGTTCCTGCAGCGCGCTTTCGTTCACTCGCCCGCCAGCCGTCAGACGTGAGAGTTGCGGATGAGGCAGCGTGATCTTCTCGTACGTCGCGACGTCGTTGCCGTAGATGGCGAGCGCAAGCGATCGAATCACGGTTTCGGGCGTATCACCACCGCCGCGCTGAGCGGCCAGCGGCGCAACGACGAGCGCGGCGGCGCAAATGACCAGCGCCGCTGTTCGCGTACCCAACGTCCCTAAGGTCATCATTCTTTAGTTGCGCGCGGGGCCCCACCCCCGCGCGCGCGCCGCCGACGCCTCGCTACGCTCGGCTGGCGGCGGTCAACTAGCTTCACTTTCCTGCGCTGAGATCGTTCCAGTGCATGAGCGTATTGAACCCGAGGATGAACGTGCCCTGCGTTTGCCAGCGCCAGAACGGGCGGATCGCGAACATGACGACGTGTCCCTGGCCGACGGGCGCGTCGATCACCTGCGGACGGTTCTCGAGGTTCTCGCCGCCGAGGTTGCCGCCCGAGAGCAGCATGTCGCGCGCATCGGGCGGGAATCGCAGGATGACGCGCGGCTGCATGAACGGAAGGAGCGTGGTGCCCGTCTGGCCACCGCCGCCGAACTGCGCGCCGCCGCCGCGGCCAGCACCACCGCCGCCACGGCCGCCACCGCCGCCGCCACGGCCACCACCCGCCGCCTCAGGTGCCGGCGCAGGCGTTGCCGCCGGCGTCCAGTCCTTCGTGGGATCCCACGTGCCGAAGACGTTCGTGCTCGCGCCCATCGGCGTCGTCTGCTGATAGAGCGACGCGCCGCCGCGGCCGCCGCCACGCCCGCCGGCCCCCGCCGCCTGCCATGCCGGCGGCGACGCGAGCGGACCAGGCTGGCCGCCGACGCTGAAGAGCGGGCCGCCGTTGGTCTTGTAGTAGACCGGCAGATGGTTGCGCGAGAGTCCGTACGCGATCGGGCTCGTGCGGTCAGCGACGATCGCGCGATAGACCGAGCCCGGCGCGATGAGGCCCTGCCCCTGATCGATCGTGATGCCGGGCGTGAGGCTGTAAGTCGGGAAGATGGACGACGTGCCGCCCTCGGTGATGAGCGTGCCGCCGGCCTCGACGAACTCGTGCAGCTTCTTCAGGCCGGACGGCCCGAGTCCGCCGCGCGTGTCGTCAGTCGATCCGGGGAAGCCGAGCGCCTGGAACTCAGGCGTCTTCTTGAACGGCACCGGCGTCCCGCTCGTGGGCGGATCCTGCCCGACGCCGCCGCCGTGCGGCCAGAGGATCACGTCGAACTCCGCGCGCAGATTGCGCTTTGCCACTTCGTTCTCACCGAAGTAGGTGTACGGAATCTTGTAGTAGTCGAGCGCCGCGCGGACCCAGCCCTCGTCCTGCGTGTTCCCCCAGCTGTGGATGTAGCCGATGCGCGGGACGTCGAGATCGTGCTGCTTCAGGTCGGCGGGCACCGAGGCCACCGCGAATCCAGACAGGCCAAGCTGCGTCAGCGCCGGCTCGATCTGCGCGCGGTTCGCGTTCGCGATGATGAACGCGCCGGGCGCGAACTTGCGGCCGCCCGCCTCGAACTCGACTTCCGCCGCCGCCATCTTCACGGTCGCGAACTGCCACCTGAACTGCGCGAGCAGGTTGTCGCCGGTGTGCTCGACGACGATCGTCGAGCCCGTGCCGGAGATGCCGCCCGGCGCCTTCACCGGTCCGGCCACCGGCGTCATCGCGGCGGTGAGAATGCTCTTGTCGGTCACCGGCGTGATGACGAGGTTGCGCATCATCGGGTACGTCCAGCCGAGATCGTCGTACGGGCTGGGATTCGTCATCGAGTAGTCCTGTACCGCGAAGTACATGTCGGCGACCGTCCGGTACGGCTGATCGCCGCGGAGGATCCAGTCGCCGGCCTTCACCGACACGGTGCCGGCGGTGAACGCGCTCGTCGCGGTATGGAACTCGACGCCCTGCGCCATGAGGCCGTTCACCGCCTCGGCCGCGTTCGCTTTGCTGTGCTGCGAGGCGGGAATCACCCACGCGAACGTCGGGCCGTTCTTTCCCTTGTCCACGGCGTTGCGGTTCTTGATCCAGTAGTTCTCGAGCCAGCGTTCTTTGTCCTTGCCGGTAAAGCTCAGCGAGAAGAGCACCCCCGACTGACTCATGTTCACGTGCGTGCGCGGTCCCCAGTTGACGTTGCCCGGATCGGGATTCGGCCGGAACCACTCGCGGCTGTTGCCGCGGCCGCCGCGTCCGCCACCACCGCCGGCAACGGCCTGGCCGCCGCGTCCGCCCTGCGCTGGGGGCGCCGCAGCCGCGCCCGCGCCGGCGCCTGCGCCCCGAGCGGCGGGCGCAGTCGCTGGTGCCTGCCCTGAGCTTGCCGAAGAGGCCCCCGGATACGTCGTCGGATTGCCAACATTGTAGCCGCCGACCTCGTAGAACCGGCCGATCGCGTTGTTCGAGTGCATCAGGTAGAACATGTAGTTGGGCGTCCACCCGTCGTAGAACCCGTAGGTCCACACGCCCGGCACGCCGCGCTTGGTCATCTCCATCACGTCGTTCTGCGCGAGCATCCACCACTCGCTGATCACGATCGGATCGATCTCTTCGTTGTACGGGCCGGTGCCCGTTGACGAGTAGAGCAGCTGCTGCGCCTCGTGGAGGTCGTGCAGGACCGTCGGTTTCCAGTCGTTGGCGATCTTCTCGACGTTGCGCGTCATCGCGAGGAACTGGCCCATGCCGTCGCGGTTGTTGTCGTGCGCGACGTACTTGCCCCAGTACGGCAGGCCAAGCTGGCCCTGCTGGCCTTCGGCCGCGCGCTTCGCGTTGGAGTAGTACGTGTCCACGATGCGCTCGCGGCCGTCCACTTCGACGACGGGCGTGATGAACGTGATGACGTTGTTGCGGATTTGCTGGATGAACGGCGTCTCGGAGACGACGAGCCGGTAGGCCAGCTCCATGAGCATTTCAGGCCCGCCGCGCTCGGTCGAGTGCACGCCGCTCGTCAGCCAGTAGATCGGTTTGGCCTGCGTGATGATCTGGCGCGCCTGCGCCTCGGTCGTCCGCCTCGGATCGGTGAGCGCCTGCAGATAGCCCTTGTAGCGATCGAGGTTCTTGATCGTCTCCTCGCTCGAGATGGCCAGGATGATCTGATCGCGTCCTTCTTCGGTCTGGCCGATGACCCAGAACTTCGCGCGCGTGGGCGCGGCGTCAGCCACGGCTTTCATGTAGGCGTGGATGTCCTTCGCGTACGTCAGCACGCCTGGCATACCGGAGATGTGTCCGACCGCGGGGAACTTGAGCGGCGTCGGCACCTTGTCGGACGCCGGCAGATGATCGACGAGCTCCGTCGAGATCCGCGAGTCGGTGAGGTGCTGTTTGATGAGCGCGGTGTACTCGGCGTCGATCTTCTGCGCCGGCGCCGGCGCCTGAGCCGACGGGGCCGCGCCTGGCGCGAGCACGATCACGATGAGCAGGACCGGCGACAGGCGGGTCAGCAATCTGGCAGTTCTCGACATTCCATCCCTCCCGAGGTGAACGGATCATAAGGCAGAAGGCACAAGGCAGAAGGCACAAGTGTGGAAGGAGCTGCCGCTGGCCAACTTTCTGCCTTCTGCCTTCTGCCTTGCTACCCCCCAGCGAGCGCGCCGACGATGAGGAAGGGCTCCACACCCTTCGCCACTTCATCCGGCAGCAGCGTATCGGGCGGGTCGTGGGACAGATCTTCCTGACAGGCAAAGAACCTGACCAGCGGCCGCCGGCGCCGGGTGACGTGATCGCGGATGGTCCCCCGCAGCATCGGATAGCGCGCTTCGACGGCGTCGAGGACCGCGCGCTGTGTGGCCGGACCGATCACGGTGAGACTGAGCTCGCCTTCGACGTGCGCGAGCATTCGCAGGTGCGGCGGAAGCACGACTCGAATCATGGGAGTGTCTGCACCTCCACGGACAGGACGGGCGGCAGATCCCGCACGATGGGCGCCCAGCGATCGCCGGCGCTGGCTGACGCGTACACCTGTCCGCCCGTCGTTCCGAAGTACACGCCGCAGGGATCGAGCCCGTCCACGGCCATCGCGTCGCGGAGCACGTTCACGTAGCAGTCCTGCTGCGGCAGGCCGTTCGTGAGCGCCTCCCACTCGTGTCCGCCGGTGCGGCTCCGGTAGACGCGCAGCTTGCCGTCCGGGGGAAAGTGCTCGGAGTCGCTCTTGATCGGCACCACGTAGATCGTCTCCGGCTCGTGCGCATGGACGTCGATCGGGAACCCGAAGTCGCTTGGCAGGTCGCCGCTCACCTCCTGCCACGACGCGCCGCCGTCATTGCTGCGCATCACGTCCCAGTGCTTCTGCATGAACAGCACATCAGGACGCGATGCATGCATCGCGATGCGGTGCACGCAGTGGCCGACCTCGGCCGCGGGATTCGGCAACCCCTGCGAGACCAGGCCTCGGTTGATCGGCCGCCACGACTCTCCCGCATCGTCCGATCGGAAGGCGCCGGCGGCTGAGATCGCGACGGTGAGCCGGTTGGCATCAGTGGGATCGATCAGGATGGTGTGGAGGCACAGGCCTCCGGCGCCAGGCTGCCAGTCCGACGCCGACTGGTGGGCGCGCAGACCTGGCAGTTCCTGCCACGTCGTGCCGCCGTCACGCGAGCGAAAGAGACCCGCGTCCTCCACGCCCGCATACACGAGATCGGGATCGGCCGAGGACGGCTCGAAGTGCCAGACGCGCGCGAACGCCCACGGGTGGGGCGTGCCGTCGAACGACTTGTGGGTCGTCGGGCCGCCGCTCTGGTACGTGAACTCGTTCCCGACCGGCTCCCACGTCGCGCCGGCGTCATCGGAACGCTGAATCACCTGGCCGAACCATCCGCTGGTCTGTGACGCGTAGAGCCGCTGGGGATTGGCGGGCGACCCCTTGAAGTGATAGATCTCCCAGCCCGCGAAGTGAGGCCCGCTGACGGTCCATCGTTCGCGCTTGCCGTCTGACGTCAGTACAAACGCGCCTTTGCGCGTGCCCACGAGAATCCGGACGCTGCTCATCGATGACTCCCAAGTGATTCAATCCTGATAGTACATCGGCCTTCGCCGCCTGCAGGTGCGCCTACCTTTTTCCCTTCGCCCTGTACCTTCTACTTTCTACTTTCTACCTTCTCCCTTTTCCCTTCTACGCGTCCGTGGTAGCTTCTCCGCTACCCCGGCAAGCCCCCCAGCGCACGCCCGCCGACGCTCCCTTCGTCTCGACCCGAGGTCCGTCATCATGCGGTCCGTCACCCAACTTCGATCGCGACTCACGGCACTCGCCGCGACGCTCGCTCCTCCAACCGGCAGCACCCGGCCGTTCACGCGGCTCGACGATCTGTTACTGCGATCTCATGTCGGTGAGGTCGATGCCGACACGCTCACGCGCGAGCTGTCGATTCAGCGGGCGACCTGGTACGCGCCCGATCAGCTCCCGAAGGGCTCCCGGGAGCGGCTGGATCGCCTGCTGGATCGCATCGACGTCGCGCGCGAGCCAGAGTACCGCGTGTTCCGGCGTGAGGCGCCGGTTCGGTCGTCCGTGGTCGATCTCGCGACGCCGGCGTGGGGGCGGGGCGCCGCGGTCGAGCATTCACTCGGTCCGTTCGAGTCGCTCGACGGCCGCCAGTTCTGGTTCGACTTCTTCCCCATCGTTCGGCTCGTGCCGGTGTACCTCCCCGGCGATCCGGCGCCGGCCCTGCTGATGTTCGTGCGGGAGCTGCGCCTGCGGCCGGGCGATCCGATCCCGATTCGTGACGTCATCCGATTGCTCGCGTCCACGCAGTACGAGCTGGCCGCCGGCAGCTTCTGGATGCGCGCGAACCTTCTGGCTCCGGAGGCGCCGGCCGGCACGTACGTCGGGCTTCGGATCAGCGGCGGCCGCGTGCGGTTCACGCCGCCTCCGATCGAGGCCGACGGCAAGGTGACGCTGCCTGCGGGCGGACGCTGCGCGATCGACTTGTCGCTCGTGCAACCGGCCGTCACGCCACATCCCACGAGTCAGGCCGGCGCCGATGCGCGAGACGCCAAGCTCGCGCTGCCGAGGACCTGCGCGTTCGCGCTCGAAGGGACGAAGGTCACCGTGATCGCGGTCGCCGACTCGAGCTGGACGATCTACGGTCAACCTGGCGACTTCACGTGGACGCAGGCGCAAGCCGCGTTCGAGCCGCAGGTGCGTTCCGTTGGCATCCCGCTGAAGGCCTCCATCACCGAGCTGCAGACGAAGGACGCCTCGCCGTTCGCGACGCTGACCGAACGCGCGCCGGTCGATCGCGCCGCGTGGCTGCTGCCGATCTCGGTCATCGACATCGAGCATCCGACGGAAGCCGCCGGGATCGGAAGCCTCGGCGTCAGGACGAAGCCGGGCCTCACGATCGGCTGGCGCGGCTTGCAGGCCGGGCCGGTGTTGCTGCCGTCGCCCTGGGTCACGCTCGCGCCGGGCACGCTCGCCGTGATCGACTTCGAGGCGTCGAACCTGCACGCGCACCAGCGATTGCGGCTCTGGAAGGACGAGGATTCGAAATTCCGGTCCACGCTCGATCTTCGGTTCACGGGCGCGTTTCCCGTGATTTACGCCTCGGACGTTTCGGGCACGGAGCTCCTCTTCACGATGGCCAACAGCGAGGCCCGCACCGATCGTCCCGTGGACGTGAAAGGCGTCCCGTTGCCGGTGCGATCGCTCAACTCGCTGTTTCTGCTGAGCTACGCCGACGCGCACCAGTTCGTCGCGCTCTACGACGACAACATCCTGATCGACAGCCTCGATCCCGACGCGCGCTGGCCCGTCGAGCCCGGGGAGGCGATCTCGCTGGCGATTCGCAACGCGCTCTTCACGGTGACGCCGGTCAACAGCCTCTTTCTCTTCGCGGAGCTTCAGGACGAGGAGATGGTCAAGAGCGGCGTGCTGCTCGTGGCGATGGGCCTGTACGGGCTGCTGCCGACGCTGCCGGACCCGTACGCGGCGAGGTTGTTTCGATTCGGGCGTCTCAACCGCAGCAGTCAGCAGATGCGGCTGGCGACGCAACTGCTCGTCGCGTCGGTCGTCTGGAAGAAGGCGGCCACCGACGAGCTGCCCGACGACGTCACGACGAGCTTCGCGTTCGCGCCGCTCGGCACGCAGGAAAAAGCGATCGCGACGTGGTCGGCCGAGGCAGATCCGTCCGAGCTCGTCCCGCCGCCGCCCGGACTGCCGCAGGCCGGCGATTCGCGCTGGCCCGTGGAGACCTGGTCGAAAGAAGAACAGATCTGGCGCCGGCACTTCGGCGCGTTCGACGCCGAGACCTTCGCGCTCGTGGACGTCTCGACCAACGCCGACCAGCTGGGCGTGAGCTTCGCGTGGTTCAACCCGCGCGCGCTGAATCAGGATCACTTCATCTTCTACGAGGTCTTCCGGCCGAAAGACCAGACCCAGGCGCCGGCGCCCTTCCCCGTTGAGATCCGCAACCTCGACCTGTCGGCGCAGAGCCGCTTCGTGCGCGCGTTCACGACGCCGATCATCAGCTGGGAGCCGGTACTCAACTGGACGCCACCCACCAAGGCGGGCGATCCGCCGGCAGGGCCCAACTTCTATCCGAACGACGGCGGCCCGACGCGCCTGTTCAACGACAGCGTCGAGCTCGTGCCGATCGCGCCGATTCCGGTCACCGAATTCCTGCTCAAGGACTTCACCGATCGCAAGACGGGCTTCACCGGCGCGATCTTCACGTTGCCGTTCGGTCTGCGCGCCTTCGCGGAGTTCCGCCGGGAGAACCTGTTTCAGCCGGCGACGCTCGACGGCGCCAAGCTGGCCTTCAACCGGCCGGAGTACGAAGCGGGCGCGCTCAAGGGCGGGATCCAACTGCGAGCGGATGCGCCGCCGTTTCCAGGCGAGAGCCCGATCTTCCAGGGCAGCACGCTCCAGCTCGACAACGTGCTGGGCCCGGGCGGCTTCCCGACGGGGGCCGGCACGCTCGGCTCGAGCGTCGGCATCGTGTTCAACGAGGAGTTCTTCTACGGCGCCCAGCAGGGGTTCAAGGATCGCGGCGTGCCGCTCACGCGCATCGACTTCTCGGGGTATGGCGCCAGCATCTTCAGTCACTGGTTCAATCCGAACGCGGCGATTGCGGCGACCAGCCAGACGCGCTTCGACGTCTTCGTCGGACGGACCGGCCACGAGATCGTGCAGATCCGGAGCCTCGTCTACCCCTGGGGCATCCGGGTCGTCCGGACGATCACGCTGCTCCGGACGAGCAGCGCCTACGTGCATCGGTTCGACAGCGGGTGGCAGGCCGAGTCCGACGGTATTTACGACTTCCGCTACAACGTGTACTTCCCGGCGGCCGGCAACGTCTTTCCGGAACCCAATCCGTACACGTTCCATCCCGGCATCGTCAAAGGCGTCTTCAAGGTCCGCAACATTCGGGAGACCAATGCGATACCGGATTTCACGCCCGTCTGGAACAAGGCCAACGGCGAGCCGTACGTGGACGAGAACGGCGTCAAGAAGTTCGTCAACGCAGGGACGCCGGGGCCCGAGCGCAATCCGGAAGTGCTGCTGCGGCCGGTGTTCTTCGATTGCGACGTGCAGATCGACGGCGTGACGAGCGGGGCCGTCAACGGGCGGGTGCCGTCGAAAGGCATGCTCGGGTACGTCCAGCTCAAACCGCGCGGAGAACTCATCACGCCCCAGCTGCTCGCGGCGCTCGTTGGCAGCCAGTTCGGGTCGATCGGCGGGCCCGTCGATTGCGTCATCGACGTCGCGAGCAGCAAGCAGCTCATGCGCATCGGGCGCGTGGACGCGAACAACGCGGTCGACGCGGGCAACCAGCCGATCATCGTGTGCGCCGCCCGCGGCTCGCTGGTGCTGCCGCGCGACGGATCCTGGAGCGTCGTCCAACACACGCACGGGTCGGGCGAAGTGGCGCCGCTCGAGGCCAATGCCGCCGTGCCGGTCGTCCGGCGCGGCCGGCTGAACGCGAATGCGACCGGCGACCGACGCGGCGGCGGCGGATCTGTTCCGCGTCGCCGATCCCACCGATCTCGTCAAGGCGCCCGTCGCGAATACGCGGCACTACGGGTTGCTGCAGGCCACCGACACGCAGAAGGCGCTCTTCCGCCAGCCGCGATTCAAGCTGAACCAGAGCGAGTTGCTCGGTGAAGCGCCGGATTTCGCCGACGCCTATCGCCTGCTCAACTCGAAGGGCATTTTTCCGAACGTTCAGGACACGCTGCCGCTCAACCTCGGCGCGTTCAAGACGCAGATCCTGTCGGAAGGCTACAAGCTGCTCGATCAGTCCGACCCGGCCAAGGTCTTCGAGCAGGTGCTGCCCGAAGGACCGCTCTACCTCATCAATGAGGAGTTCCTGAAGCTTTACATCGAGTACTCGAAGAACGACAAGCAGGGCGCGAAGCTCGGCGACGGCAGTCTTCGCTTCGGATTCGACTCGGGGGCCGCGGCGCCCGGCAACAAGTGGCTGTCGAAGGTCAATGACATCGGGATGGTCGTCGATCTTGGACCGCTCAAGCGGCTGCTCATCATCCGCGGCCGGTTCGACGCCGAGAAAGGCGCGGCGCCGGCGTTCATCCAGCCCGAGCTCGATTTCAGCGACGCGCTGCAGCCGGTCATCGACATCCTCGAGATCCTGCTGAAGCTGCAGGGCGGCGACTACCAGGCGGCGTTCGCGAAGGGGCTCGAGATCGCGATGAGCAACTCGGCCGACAGCTGGAACTATGCGTTCCACGCGCGCAAGGAGATCCCGGTCGTCAAGTTCCCGCCGGGCCCGGCCTACGACAATCCCGGCAATCCGCTGAAGCTCGAGGCGCACCTCGCGGTCGGCGTCTACTTCAACGAGGTGATGACGCCGACGAGCGACGCCGGCCAGCTCGTGCCGTCGGCCGGCGCGTTCCTCGAGTTCGGCGGCCGGCTGTCGGTGATGTGCGCGTCGATCGGCGTGGGCACGATCTACGCGACTGGATCGGTGGACCTGCGCACCTCGGCCGACATCAAGACGGGTCCGGCGTTGCACATGAAGTTCGGCTTCGGCGCCGAGCTCGTCGTCGGCCTGCCGGTCGTCGCCAACGTCTCGGTGCTGTTCATGGTCGGCATCGAGATCGACATCACGACCGGCTCGCTGACCGTCGCCGGGTTCGTACTGTTCCGCGGGCGCGCCGAGATCCTCGGCGGCATCGTGACGGTGACGATCACCATCGAGGCGAAGGGCATCGTCAAGCAGATTACGGCGAGTCCGCACAGGACTGATCTCATCGCCCAGGTCACGTTCGCCCTCGACATCAGCATCTTCCTCGTCATCAACATCAGCTTCAGCAAGAGCTGGGAGACGAGCAAGCAGATCTCCTGACAGAGTCGGAGCCCGCCCTCATGGAATCACGCTTCAGCATCCTCACGTTTCCGCAGCGCTTCGACGGCGCACGCCTTCATGTGAACGTCCTCGTCGTGCCCCGGCTGAGCGGCGAGTGGAACGGCAACCCGCTGCTGTCGCTGCCGACGCCCGGCGGCCCGGTCACGCCGTTCGCCGACGCCAACCTGCAACTCGAGGCGCGCGCGATCGACGGGCTCGGGGTGTTCCCGTCGAGCGCGCCCGCGGACGTCACGGCCGCGCTGCCGGAGGCGAGCGGCGTGGCGGCCGATGCCCGCGCGCTGTTCGAGGCGCTCACGGCGCCGGCCGCCGGCAGGTTCGTCATCGAAGAGACGCTGCCGCCGCGCCTGGCCGACAAGGTGCGGACGGAGATCTTCATCAAGAAGTACCTCCCTCGAAAGTACCGCGAGGCGTTTCTCTTCAACGGAAGCCGCACGCCGGATGCGGTGACCGACGACAGCTACCACTGCGCGATCATGGCGGACAAGGCGCCCAATCCCGCCTTCGTGGTGACGCCCGACAAAGTGAGCTGGGGGCAGGTTTACGCGTACTGCCTGCGCCATCCGCAACTGGCGCGCCGAATCGGCCTGATCCGCAGCGGGTCGTTCGCGATCGCGGGCGACCTCTTCAAGGACGGCGGTTACCTGTACGTCAGCCTCGCGACCGGCAGCGAGTACCTGACGGCGGCGCCCGACCACGTGTTCCTCAAACGCTACGCCGCCAGGATTCCGCCACTCACCGCGGGCGCGGCGCGCGAGATCTTCGCAGCCGTACTCTTCCCCGTCGTCTTCGACGATCCAGTGGTCCCCGGACCCACCGCCGCGCCGGGCAATTTCGACGCCGTGCTCGTCGAAGCGGCCGAATACGACGACGGGTTCGCCAAGATCGTGCACAGCACGCAGCCGGTCAGTCAGAACCTGCTCGCCGAAGATCCGGACGGCATCACGCCGCTCACGGACATCGGCGTCCGTCTCGGCTGGGACGACGAGCAGATTCTGATTTGGCAGAACCGCCAACTCAAGGAGGACACGACCGTGATCCCGGTCGTGCCAGGCGTGCCCCAGCGGCTCGATGCGCCTCCCGGGGTGTTCGGGTATCGCATCGACGCACGGGTGAACGGCGGCGCCGATGACTGGCACCCGCTGACCCGCGTCCGCAGCAAGGCGCCGCTCGTGCTCGACGACATCCCGCTCGGCGATCCGCCGGACCAGCCGTTCGAAGGCGAGCTGCCCGTCGAGGTGCATCCTCAGCAGATCGACGGGAATCAGGCGACGGGACAGTTCTGGCTGCCGGCCTACATGACGCAGTGGAACGGCACGTCGCTCGTCCTGCCGGACGAGCACGCGGCGGCGCTGTTCCAAACCGAAGCGAGCGACGGCCCGAAAGCGACCCTCGGAAAGATCTACGAGCCCGTGGGACTCGAGGACATTCCGTTGCGGTACGGCACGTTCTACGACTTCCGCGTGCGTCTGATGGACGCGACCGGCGGCGGCCCGGCGATCGACGCGACGCCGCTCTACGAGGCGCCGGCGCCGGAGACGTCGATCCGATTCCTGCGGCACGTCGCACCCGAGCCCCTGCGCATCGCGGATCTTCCGAAGTTTCCCGACGCCGGCCTGGACGCGCTCTTTGCCGGCGATTCGATCAGCGTGGACCGGCCGCTTCTCGGCTATCCGAGCGTCGTGTTCACCGGTAAGTACGCCGATCCCATGCCATTGCTTCAGGCAGCCGCCACGGCGGCGGCCGCGAACCAGGAGACATTCGGCATTCCCGATCCCGATGTCCAGCGCGTGCGCATCGACGTCGAGGTCCGCGCGCTCCGGATGGACAACCAGTTGTCGATCTCGCGCCGTGAGGCCTACATCCATCTGTATTCCACAGAGCGCGACTTCCCGGGCGATTTCACGCAGCCGCGGGTGATTCCGCTCGAGTTCCGGCACGCCAATGTGCTGACGTTTGGCGAGCTGGACGATCTCGGTGATCTCGGCGTGACGAAGACCGAGATCGACGGCCTGAACCAGATTGTGCTGCCGCGCGCTCGTGACATCCGGCTGACGATTCGAGCAGTGGCCACGGCGAACCCGCTCTACTTCGCCACGGACGCCCAAATCGGCAAACCGGTGCAAGTGAGGGTGCGACGCGAAGCCGAAGACGAGACGGAACTGCTTGCGGATCTCAGCGCGTCGAAGAAGATCCGTGCGCTCTACCTCCAGCCGGATCCGGTGCCGCTCGCCGACGGAACGCTGAACATGCTGGTCGAGCGGAAGACCGGAGACTCGCCCGCGATCATCGAGCGGCTGGCGCAGCCGCTCGGCGTCGAGCATCGCGGCATGACGCTGGTCGGCAAGCGCGGCGAGCGCGTCGTCTTCGGCTGCTCGCGGCGCATTCGCCACACCCTTGCGCCCGACCATTCGTCGCTGACGTTCGCAGCCAAGGAAGATCTCGTCAACCACTGGATCGTCGCGATCACGCTCGTGCTCGATCGCGACTGGACGTGGGACGGGCTGTCGCCCGTGAGCTTCGAGATCTCCCGTACGAAGCGGTTCACTGCCGATCTCGAAGTGGACGACAACGGCGGCAAGCCGATCGGGGACTGGGAGATCCTCCCGACGGCGCCCATTCCCGCGCTCGACAAGCCGGACCGCGATCACACGCTGCTCGTCTTCCTCGACGCCGTCGAGCCGAAGTCCGACCGGCCGCTCGCGGGACAGCCCGGGGAGACGCGCCTTCCGGACACCATCGAGCTCGAGTACCAGATCGAGCCGAAGTTCCGGGTCGAGCCGGACGACACCGACGAGATCGAACCGCTGACGCTGCGCCTGCCCGTGACCACGAGACCGTCGCAGGTCCCGCGCATCGCCTCAGCGGGCATCGCGCTGTCGAAGTACGAGCGCAACGACACGTATTCGGCGACAGAGCCGCGGCGCAAGATGTTGTGGCTTGAGCTGGACACGCCGCCGCGCGATCCGCACGACGCGTACTTCATCCGGCTGCTGGGCTACGCGCCGGATCCGCTGCTGTCCGACAACCGCTTCGAAACGCTGATCGCTCCGGAAGAGCCGCCGCTGCCGATCGATCCCGAGCTCGTCCGGGAGATCTCGCCGAATCATGCCGACGACAGCGCGGGGCTCGCGGCGATGACGCCGCTCGTCGCCTCCGACAACAGCCAGCGCCACTATCTGGTGCCGCTGCCGCCGGGCATGCACGGCGACAGCCTCGAGCTCTTCGGCTTCTTCACGTACGAGCTGCGCGTCGGTCACATGAGCATCTGGTCCACCGCGCAAGGGCGGTTCGGCCGCCCGTTGCGCACGACCGGCGTGCAGCATCCCGCGCCGACGCTCTTCTGCACCTGCCAGCGAGACGATGTCAGCGGGCTCGTCGTCGAGGCGCCGTATGCGGAGGCCGTGCTGCACGGCCGGAAGATCACCGCCCAGCCGCCGCGCACGCAGATCTGGGCGCTGCTCTATGCCCAGGTGCGCCAGGCGGACGGCAAGGACTATCGCAACATCCTGCTCGACGATCGACTTCTGCTCGTGCCGCCGCGCGAGCGGCGCAAGATCACGCACGAGACGGGACGCGTGCTCGAGCCGTTCGAGAACGTGGACAGGACCGTCCGGGGCGTCACCCGGTGGACGAACCCGGAGATCACGCACCTGCTGCGCATGCTGGGGCTGCCCGAGGACTCGCCGCTCAGTGTGATCTGCGTGGAGCTGCTGCCGGCACTCAACGTCCAGGCGCAGCCGTCCACGACTGGGTCCACGTTCGGCCCCGGTTTCGATCAGGCGCGCGAGCACGTCGCCTCCGGGCGTGCCGTGACGCCAGCTGCTGTGTCGCAAGCGCCGCAACCAGCGGTGCGGCCCCTGTCCGACGCGCTCGGACACTACCGCATCCTGCGCACGTCGCCGCTGACGGAAGTGCCGGCCATCTGCTGCACGACCTGCTGAGGCCTGACGATTCGCGAGGGCGTCATATAATCCGGCGTCCTGCCATGGCGCCCTCTGCCTGCGCGAACTGCGGCGCGCCGCTCGGCGGCGAGTACTGCGCGCGCTGCGGCCAGCGCACGGTGAAGCCGAATCCGACGCTGTCGGAGTTCCTGCACGAGACCACGCATGAGTTGCTGCAGTGGGATGGAAAGATTCCTCAGACCCTGAAAACCCTGTTTCTCAAACCAGGTCAGTTGACCGTTGATTTTCTTGCCGGCCGGCGGGCGCGCTGGCTGTCGCCGCTGCGCGTATACCTCATCTGCAGCATCGCGTTCTTCGCCAGCCGGCCGATCATCGAGGCAGTCACCGGACGGTCCTTCCGTCAGATCGCACAATTGTCGTTTACCGACACCACCACACCGGGCAGGCTGTCGCCGGAGGAGCGGGAACAGCTCAGGAATGCTCCGACGGCACGATTCTTCGGCGTCGAACGGCTGGAGCGCGCGGCGGCGAACCCCGAACGTCTGAATCGTGAGGTCGACGCGGCGTTTCCGAGGGCGATGTTCATCCTCCTGCCGGTGTTCGCCCTGCTCACGAACCTCGCCTGGCGCCGTGCGCAACCCCGGTATCCGACGCACCTGTACGTCGCGTTGCACCTGAACGCCTTGTGGTTCGGCGCGATGGCGGTGCTCGGTCTGGTGATCGCCTTCATTCCGTTCGATTCGATCGTGACCCCGGTCGGCCTGCTGTTCCTGATCTATGTCGTCTGGTACAGTCTCGCGGCCTTCCGTCGACTTTTCGGCGACTCCTGGCCGAAGACCCTTCTCAAGTCGATTGTCGTGGGCGGTGCGTATCTCGCCTGCGTGTTGACGACGGGGTTACTGTTGCTTGGATATGCGATCACGAGGATCTAGCGCGGCGATTGTCTTTCTGCTCGCAGCCGCGCCCCTGGCCCAGCAGGCGCAGAACCCGTCGCCGATGGTCGAGCACACGCGCGCGCACCCGCGGCTGAAAGAAGAGACGCCGCCGGGCCGCCGGGAGCCGCTGGAGATCGGCACGCTGTTCCTGCCGGCGGCGCTCAGGCAGACGACGCCGCAGCCGCTCTTCATTCACTTTCACGGCGGCACGTGGCTGCCGGAAGTCGCGGCCGCCAGAGTGGGTAAGACCGGCGTCATCACGATTCAGCTCGGGTCCGGCTCCAGCGTCTACGCCAAACCGTTCGCCGATCCGCAACTCTTCGCCCGGTTGGTGGCCGACGCCGAGACGAAGGCGGCGAGGCGGTTCTCGCCCATCACGCTGACAGCATGGAGCGCCGGGTACGGGGCGGTGCGCGAGATCCTGAAGGTCCCGGCGCACTACGAGCGGGTCGATCGCGTGTTGCTCATCGACGGTCTGCATGCCGGTTACGTCGGCGGCAAGCCCGGCACCGGCGCGTCTCAGGTCTCCGAGCTCGAGACGGACAATCTGCAAATCTTTCTGCAGTTTGCGCGCGACGCGGTCGCGGGCCGCAAGCAGATGATCGTCACCCACTCGGAGATCTTCCCGGGAACATTTGCGAGCACGACCGAAACGACCGACTGGCTGCTGGGTCAGCTCGGGCTCAAGCGACGTCCCGTCGTCCGGTGGGGCCCGATGGGCACGCAGCAGCTCAGCGAGGCCAAGGCCGGAACCCTGACGGTGATCGGCTACGCCGGCAACTCGGCGCCGGATCACGTCGATCAGCTGCACTCGCTGGCGGAGTACTTGCGGTGGTTCAAATAGGGCTTGCCAACCGATCCGGCCCGGTCTTCGACTAACATCGTTAGTCATGCCTTCGCTCCAGCACTTCGAGCTGCACGTCCTGCTCGCGATGCTCCGCCAGGGCGGCGAGACCTACAGCGTGCCGCTCGTCCTCGAGCTGGAGCGGCGCACCGAGCGTTCGGTCGCGCAAGCCGCGGTCTTCATCGCGTTGAGCCGGCTTGAAAAGAAGGGACTGGTCGCGTCCCGGCTCGACGAGCCGGCCAGCGGCCGGGTCCGGCGGTACTTCAAGCTGACGAAGCAGGGCGTGGCCGTCGTCAAGGAACATCGCCTGGAACACGCGCGCCTCTGGCGCGGATTCGGGCGGCTGCTGAAGTCGGTGAAGTGACTACATGCGCTGGCTGCTTCGCCTGCTCGTGCGCGACGCCGATCGCCGGGCGATCGAAAGCGAGCTGGCGGAGCTGTACGAGCTCCGGCGCCGGCAGCGCGGCGATGGCGCCGCGGCGCGATGGCTGCGACGGCAACAGCTCCTGTATCCACTTCACCTGCTGGTGGATCGCCTCCGAGCGGTTCCCGGCCATGCGAGGGGTGTCATGTCGTATCTCTGGCGGGACATCGTCTACAGCGCGCGCAGCCTCATGCGAGCGCCCACGCTGGCGCTCACCATCGTCGTCACCGTCGCGGTCGGGCTCGGCGCCACGACGGGGATGATCAGCGTCGTCCGCGCGGTGTTGATCAACCCGCTGCCGTACAGCGCCGCTGAGTCGCTCTTCTGGATCTACACGGACAATCCGCCGTTCAAGTTCCGGTTCTCTGTCGTGGACTATCGTGCGCTCGAGGTCGATCACCCGGCGTTCAGCGAGGTCGCGGCGTACCAGACGAGCGGCGTGACGGTCACCGACGGCACCGCTGCGGAGCGCGTCATCACCAAATCGGTCACCGGGTCGTATTTTCCGCTGCTCAGGCAACGGCCGGTGCTCGGCCGCCTCTTCGCCCCCTCTGACGACAACAAGGGCGACCAGGTCGCGGTCCTGACGGCTCCGTACTGGCAGCGTCGATTCGGCGGCGACGCGACAGTGCTCGGGCGCACGATCTCGGTCGACGGATCGAGTTACACGATCGTCGGCGTCCTCGAGCCGACGGACGGTCCGCTCGAGCGCGGTGTGGCGTTCTTCACCGCCGCGCGATGGGCTCCGCCGAAGCGCAAGGGCCCATTCTTCACCATGGTGCTGGGACGACTGCGGCCCGATATGTCGCATTCAGCCGCCGTGGATACCCTGCGCGCGACGAACGCGCGCCTCTTTCCGATCTGGAAATCGACGTATCAGGACGAGAAAGCCACGTGGGGCATGCAGGATCTCAAGGAGCGCGTGCTCGGCGACGTCGGCACGACGCTGGTCTTCGTCCTGGCGGCCGTCGCCTGCGTTCTCCTCATCGCGTGCGCAAACGCGGTCAACCTGCTGATCTCGCGTTCGCTCAACCGGAGCCGCGAGCTCGCGATTCGCGGCGCGCTTGGCGCCTCGCGCGGACGGCTCGTCCAGCAGCTCCTTGCCGAGAGCGCGGTGCTCACGTCCGCTGCCGCGGTGGGGGGCTTCTTTGTCGCCGCCGGCGCGGTAAAGCTCGTCACGACCTACGGCGCCACGTTCATTCCGCGAATCAGCGAGGTTCGGCTGTCGGGGCCCGTCCTCATCTGGCTCGCCGGCCTCGCGGCGCTCAGCGGCTTGATCATCTTCATCGGCGGCCTCGTGCCGGCCATTCACACGTCGCGGCTCGGCATGGATCGCGTGCTGCGATCGGCAACCCGCTCCAGCACGGACGGCCCGGCCTCGCGCCGGTTGCGGCGTGCGCTCGTCGCGGCCGAGTTCGCGCTTGCGACGCCGCTCATCGTGGCTGCCGCGCTCGTGCTCGCCAGTCTCGAGCGCCTGAATCGCGTGGACGTCGGCGTCGACATGGATCGGCTGCTCACGGCGTCGGTCTCCCTGCCGTCGGGACTCTATCCGCGCGAGGAGGATCGAGTGGTGTTCTGGGATCGCACGACCGCGCGGCTCGCGCAGTTGTCCGGCGTGGAGGCCGTCGCCCTCGCCGACAGCCGGCCGCCGCAGGACTCCGGGAACCGGAACAACTTCGACCTCGAGGATCGGCCGACACCCGAAGGACAGAATCAGCCCATCTCCACGTGGGTCGCCGTGTCGCCGGCCTTCTTCAAGGCCGTCGGCCTCGAGGTCGAGCGCGGGCGCCTGCTCGACGAGCGATCACTCGACGACCGGGTCATCGTCGTCGACCGCGCCTGGGCCGACCGGTTCTTTCCGAACGAGGACGTGATCGGCCGTCGCCTCAAGAGTGGCGGCTGCACGACGTGTCCCTGGACGACGGTCGTCGGCGTGGTCGGCAACGTGAAGTTCACGGGCCTCGACGAGCCCGGCCTCGGCACGGTGTACTGGCCGTTCGTCGATTTTCCCAACGGCTACGTCGTGCTGCGGGCCGCGGCCAATCCCGTGTCACTCGCACCCTCGCTGCGTCAGGCGATGCGCGAGATCGATCCGAACCTGGCGGTGACGGACATCTCGACCGGTGACGAACTGGTGTCCTCGTCGCTCATCGCGCCGCGCTACCTGAGCGTGCTCATCGGCATGTTCGCGCTCACCGCGCTGGTGCTGTCCGTCGTGGGGATCTACGGCGTCATGGCGTACTTCGTCCAGCAGCACACCCGCGACATCGGCATCCGCCTGGCGCTCGGCGGCGAGCCGTCGGCGATGCGGCGCCTGGTCGTCCGGCAAGGACTCGGGCTGGTCGCCACGGGCGTCGTCGCAGGCATCGTGATGGCGTTCTTCACCGCGCGGCTGCTCACCACGCAGCTCTTCGGGGTGAGTCCGACCGATCCGTTGACCCTCGGCGCTGTCGCCGTCGCGCTGGTCGGTGTCGCGCTCGTCGCCTGTCTCGTGCCGGCACGCCGCGCGGCCAAGCTCGATCCGGCTGTGATTCTCAGGGAATCGTGAATTTTCGATTGTAGATTTTAGGATTGGGAGATTTAGAGCTCGCTAGTCTGATACCCTGCCCCAACCGACACCACGGCCGTTCCGGGAGGTCATATGCACCTTCGAGAAGACCACCGGCCTCTTTTCCATGAAAGCCTGTCCGATCCCTCGCGCCGGCGAGCGATTGACGCGATGGTGAAGTTCGCGTTGTTCGCGTCGCCGGTGGGACACGGACTCCTGGGCGCCGTCGCGTTCGGCGCCGAACCAGACGTTCAGCCTTTGCTCGCCCAGGTCGGCCGCCTCGTGGAGGCGATGGCGTACCTGGGAGAGCCATTCACGGATGCCGATCGAAAGGCCCTCGATGCCGCCGCGAACCTTGGAGAGGCAGGGCGCACGCTCGGTGAGGTGCAGCGGATCCTCGACGCGCGATGCCTGTTGAACGTGCGCATCAATCCCGAGAGCCGCATCTCGGTCGAGCGCGGCGCCGTGCCTCCACGTCTCGTCGAGCACGGCTGGCGCGCATTCCTGATGAAAGTCCGTAACGAAGCGGGCGTCACCGGCCCACTCGCCGCCGAAAGCCCGCAGGCGCGTCCGGTGTATCGGCCCGGTACCGGGCTGGCCATGGCGCCGCCGCAAGCCGTGCGGCCGGCCGATATCACCGATCGATGGCTCGAGCTCGACACGTTCGGGCGCAAACCGATGGAGCCTCAGCTTTCGGGTCTCGATCTGGAGTACCGGATCGTTCTGCTGTACAGCCGCGACCGCGGGCGGCGCGAGGCGCAGATTGGCGCGACGCTCGAACCGGGCACTGCGGACCTCGGATTCCGCAACCGGACCGCGATTCTCTTCGACATCGCGGCGTCGCGCGACGTGACCTTTCACGTGCGCGACGAACGCGGCCAGCCGAGCATGGCGTCGCTTCTGATCAAGGATGCCGTCGGGCGCATCTATCCCGCGCGATCGAAGCGTCTCGCGCCAGATTTTTTCTTCCAGGATCAGGTCTACCGCGCGGACGGCGAGACCGTGCGGCTGCCGGACGGCGAGTTCACGATCACGTGCGGCCGCGGACCCGAGTACATGCCCGAATCACGAACCATCACCCTCGACCGCGCGGGCGCGAGCGCGTCGGTCGATTTCCGGCTCCGGCGCTGGATCGATCCGCCGTCACTCGGATGGTACTCAGGCGATCACCACATCCACGCCGCAGGCTGCTCCCATTACGAGAGTCCCACCGAAGGCGTGCGGCCGGAAGACATGATGCGCCATGTGCTGGGCGAAGCTTTGAGCGTGGGCTCGGTATTGAACTGGGGACCGAGCTACTATCACCAGCGGCAGTACTTCGAAGCGAAGGACCACAAGGTCTCGACCGCGTCCACGCTCCTCCGCTACGACCTCGAGGTCTCAGGGTTCCCTTCAAGTTTTTGCGGCCACCTGGTCCTGCTGCGACTCCGCGACCAGGACTATCCCGAAACGCGGCAGATCGAGGACTGGCCTACGTGGAACCTTCCGATTCTCAAATGGGCGAAGGCCCAGGGCGCGATCACCGGCTTTGCGCACTCCGGGCTCGGGTTGCAGCAGGTCCGGAGCCGCGAGTTGCCGAACTACGAGATGCCGATGTTCAACGGGATCGGGGCGAACGAATACATCATGGACGTCACGCATGACGCCGTGGACTTCATCTCCGCCGCCGACACGCCCTTCCTCTACGAGCTGAACATCTGGTACCACACCCTCAACTGCGGGTACAGGACTCGGATCAGCGGCGAAACCGACTTCCCGTGCATGTCGGACGATCGCGTCGGCGCCGGCCGCTCGTACGTTCATCTCCCGCAGACCCTCACCTATGACGCGTGGTGCGACGGCGTGCGTGACGGTCGCTGGTACGTCTCCGACGGGTTCAGCCATCTCCTGAATTTCACCGCGAACGGGCTCGAGGCCGGCACCAACGGCAGCGAGCTGTCGCTGAATCGAGCCGGCACGGTGCGAGTGACCGCACGAGCCGCGTGCCTGCTTCCCGAAGCGGCGCCGACCGCCCTTCCAAATCGCGACCAGGCGCCGTTCTGGACCCCGGAGCACGCGCGCATCGCAGGATCGCGTGACGTCACCGTCGAGGTCGTCGTCAACGGACGCCCGGCCGCCAGCCGGAGGATCGTGGCCGATGGCGCCCTGCGCGACGTGGCCTTCGACATCACGATCGAGCGCAGCAGCTGGGTCGCGCTTCGCATCCTCGGATCCGCGCACACGAATCCGATCTTCGTGCACGTCGGGGGGCGCCCGATTCGCGCGTCACGGCGAAGCGCCGACTGGTGCCTGAAGGCCGTCGATCAGTGCTGGTCGCAGAAGTCGCAGCGCATCGCCCGTGTCGCCCGCGATGCGGCGCAGCGTGCCTACGAGCATGCGCGTGTCCGCTACCGGCAGATCTTGTCGGAAAGCGACACGGACTAGGGTGAGCTAATCGGGCCGCAGCACTCTGGCGGGATCGAGACGTGCGGCTCGCCAGGCGGGGATGGTCGTCGCGAGCAGCGCGATCACGACGACGATGACGGCGGCGGCGCCGAGAACGAGCGGGTCGGCGGCGCTGACTTCGTACAGGCGGCTGGACACGTACCGGCCTGACAGATATGCGACGACGAGTCCAATCGTCGCGCCGATGGCGGTGAGCGTCCTCCCCTGTTTCAGCATCAGCCAGAACACGTTCGACGGCGTGGCGCCGAGCGCCAGCCTCGTCGCGACCTCGCCACGGCGCTGGGTTCCTGCGTACGCGATGACGCCGTAGATGCCGACGGCCGCAAGCGCCACAGCGGCAGCGCCGAAGAGCAGCATCAGCGTCATGCCGAGCTCCTGGCGTCTCAGCGTCGTGCCTACGATCTCTGATGCGAGCTGGAAATCGACGGCCATCTGCGGATCCATCTTGCGAATCTCGTCGCGGATGGCCGCCTGCAACGGGGTCGTGTCGGCAAGATTCGTGTGAACGACGACTGTCTGACGACGAGTCGTGCCCTGGCCCAACGAGGAATAGAACGCCGGCTCAGCTGCGTCTGTCAGCGACCGCTGCCGGACGTCGGCCACGACGCCGACGATCATCGTCTCGCTCTGTGGATTGATTTTCGGATAGCCGGACGCAAACCGCACGCCGAGCGGGTCCTTGTCCGCCAGATATCTGCGCACGAACGTCTGGTTGACGATCGCCACCGATTGCGTGCCCTGCCGATCGTCCAGGTTGAAATCACGCCCGGCCACGAGCCTGATGCCCATGGTGTTGAAGAAGCCGGGACTGACGATCCGCTGACGCGTGCCCATCGGGCGGGTTGGATCCATCGGCTCGCCGTTGATTTCGGCGAACAGCGAGTTCTCCGGACCGCCGCGGAGCGGGAAGTTGAAGGTCGACCCGGCGCTCACGACACCAGGCAGCGTCCCCATTCGTTCGAGCAGATCCCGTGAGGCCGTGGTCACTGCGGCTTGATCGCGATACCTCTCGCCCTGGAGCGAGATGTCGAACAGCAGCCGCCCGTCGGCGACAAAGCCGGGATCGGTCGTCCGCAGGTTCGCGAAGCCGCGAATGAGCCAGCCGGCGCCGGCCACGAGCGTGATCGCGAGGGCGATCTCCGCGACCGTCATGACGCTCAGCCATCGCACGGTGCCTTTTCCGCCGCCGCCGGACCGTCCGCTCTCGTTCATCAGCGTCTTGACGTCGGTCGCGGCCAGGCGCAACGCCGGCGCAAATCCGACGAGCACGCCGCACACGACGAGCGCGCCGAGCGCGAAGAGCAGGACCGGGCCGTCGAACGGCACGGCATCCAGTCGTGGCAGCCGCGACGCGCCGACGACGAGCAGGAAGCGGACGCCGGCGTACGCGACGAGGAGGCCGACGAGCGCCCCGGCCGTGGCGAGCAACACCGATTCGGTCAGCAGCTGTCGCACGATTCGCCCGCGTCCTGCACCGAGCGCGATGCGCACCGCCATCTCTCGCGCCCGCGCGGCGCCGCGTGCCAGCATCAGGTTGGTCACGTTCACGCACGCGAGCACGAGAAGGAGCCCGGTTGCACCCAGCACGATGAGCAGGATCGGCCCGAGATCGCCCACGATCGAATCGACGATCGGCCGGACGACGTAGGCGCGCGCGCGGGCGCTGGCCGGGAAGTCGCGCGCCAGCCCGGCCATCACGCTCGCCATCTCGCTCGTCGCGCGCTCGATCGTCGTGCCGGGCTTCAGGCGCATGAACGCGTCGAAGCTGTGATTCACGCCCTGCGGATCCAGGCGGATGCCGAACCAGAAGTCCGCGTCATGCGGCGTGTCGAAGTGCTGCGGCGCCACCCCGGCGATCGTCGTCGCGACCTCCGCGAAGCGGATCGGCTTGCCGACGATGGCCGGATCGCCGTTGAACTTGTCCTTCCAGACGCGGTACGAGATGACGACCCCAGGCGGCGGTCCCCCGTCGTTGGTGGCCAATTGTTCCGGGGTGAAGCCGCCCAGCGTCATCGGCAGCCCGAACAGCTCGAAGAACCCCTCGCTGACGGCGTACACGACCGTGCGCACCGGCGTGCCGTCGTCCTGGAGAAGCGTCACGTCCTGCTGCAGCAGGCCGACGGCGCGCTGGATCGACAGGTTGGCATCGTTGAGGCGCACGATCTCACTCGGCGCCAACAGACCCGTCGTCACGCGCCCGTCGGTCAAGGTGGTCCGGAGCGCGTAGAGATCCTCGGCGTGCGGATACGGCAGGGGCCTCAGCAGCGCGGCGTTGACCGTGCTGAAGATGGCCGTCGTCGCCCCCACGCCCAGCGCCAAGGTGGCGATGGCGGCAATCGGGAACGCCGGGGTCTTGCGGAGGCTGCGCCAGGCGAATCGCAGATCCTGGAGAAGAGCACTCATCTGTCGTTTGCTGCCCGTATTTGACTCTGGAGACTGGAAAAGGGTTCCCGGGGAGAGATTTAGAGCGCTTCGTGCATTTGGCGCACCTCACCAATGACGAGATCCGGCTCGTCGAGCGGGATCCAGTGTCCGCTTCTGGACGCTACGACGTGTCGGCCGCGTGTTGACAGGCGCGCGAGCGCCTCCTGCTGACGCAGCCGATGGTCACCCGGATCGGTCATCGAGATGGTCACGAGCGGCAGATCGCCGTAGCCATCCTTGGAAGCGTCGAGCACCTCGCGCGAGGTATGGGGCATGTTCGCGATCTGGCTGCCGAGGGCCTCGTAGAACTTCGCCTTCGTCCAGAATCGGCGGAGCGGCTTGCGGGCCGGTGGCGGGAGCTTCCAGAGCGGGGCCAGGAGCCACTCGACGTCGCCGCCGATCTCCCCTCGCGAGATCGCATCGACGAGGCGACGCGCCGGCCCGACCGCACCGAGGCCGACGAGCTCGGAGACGACTCGCGCGATGCCGAGCTTCGACGCAATGGCGCCCGTGCGGCAGAGCCGCATGCCTCGATCGATCCGCGCCTGTTCCCTGGGGTTCGGGACCAGCCAGTCCTCCGGATGCGCGGGATCGACGAGGACCATTCCTGCGGTGTCTTGCCGATACCGCGCCGCGAAGATGCGCATGACCAGTCCGCCGAAGGAATGTCCGACCAGCAGGTACGGCGGCGGCTCCCCTGTCCGCTCGAGGAGCACGTGCAGCTCATCGGCCACCCGGCGCGCCGTGCGCGGCATCGGACCGGCATCACTCCAGCCGAACCCGGCGCGATCGTAGGCGACGGCGCGCGCGAACTCGCTGACCGGCTTGTGGACGAACGTCCAACTGATGGACGAGCCGCCCAGCGCCGCGTCGAAGACGACAACCGGGCGTCGCTCGCCGAGCGCGTGCACATGCAGACGGAAGCCGCCGACGTCGATCAGTTGCCCGGGTGGGCGCATCCATCAATTGTGCGATGAACGTGTAGTTCTGCGGATGTACTTCCCTCGTTCATCGGCAATCGGGGAATGGGCAATCGAGCAATGGCAGAGAAAATGGCCAATGGGTAATGGAAATCGGTAATGCGGTAATGGAAATGGGTAATGGAGATGGGTAATGGATGGGCACTGGAAAAAACGCGCTCTATCGTGCGTCATGCTCATTCGCCTGCCGGGCGCTCGATGTGCTCCACCGTGTATACCGGCACTGTGGCTACTTGCTGTTTCAGTTCGAGACCGAGTTTGCGCAGCACGGTGAAGATTGTGGGGAGGTCATCGAAACGCACGGCCGGCGCGTTGCCAGGCGGAGGAGGCGGCAGCCGCATGGGGGTCCAGCCTTCCGTCTCAACGGCGAACAGGCCGCTGACTGCCGTGCGGTTCACCACCGGCAAATCTGTCCAGTTCTCGATGTACTGGGCAAGGTCGTCCATGTTGATAGCTCTTGCATTCAGGGGGTGACCCCTGCCCACGATGAAGTGATGGCAACTTTCCGGGGTGCCTGTGTCAAAAACGCAGTCCTTCTCCGCGATGGTCGACTTCTGGAGATTCGGACCTCCGCTTGCGACGGTGAGAGCGTAGACGGGCATCGTTTTCTGCTCAACCCGCATCACGAGCTTGAAACGATCGGCGAGCAACCTGCGAACCATTCCCTGCATTCGGCGCCGCTTTTCGCTTTCTGGAAGACCGGCGGGAACGGCGTTGGCGGGTGCCTTCGCCTCGATATCGTACGTCTCGCGCCAGCCAGGAAGACCGGAAAGACGCGGCGAGGGGTTGACCGGCACGTCGTACGCGTAACGCAAAAGCAAGAGCACAGGTACCGCGCTCGCATTGAGGTCACCGTTTGGCAGCACTCGCATGCGCATGTTGCGCGGGTCGCCTGAGCGAGCGGGCTTTATTGAGATCACTTCAAACGCCTGCGACTGAGCGACGGCAGGCACAGCGAAGAGCAGGAATACGACCGCTTCGCACAACTTGGACATGGTCCACCTCGTTGGTCGCGAGAAATGACGTCATTATCGTTTACGCTTTTGTAAACCACACCCGATGACCTCCAGAATCTTCCTGCTGTCCCCTGCGTACTGCGCCGGCCGCCGGGCCGCGATGCTGCTCCGGCCCGGGTCGTCGATGGCCCTCGCGCAGTCGCTCCAGGCGGGCACGCTCACGCTCGGCGACGCCTTCACCTTCCTCAGCGGCCTGTACTTCCGCGGCAAGCTCGCCTATGCCACAGCCTTCGGCCGTGCTCCAGGCGACGGCGCCGCTTCGACGCTCATCATCACGCCCACGCGTGGCCTGCTCGCGCCCGGCACAGTCGTCACGGCGGATCTCTTGCGGGAATTCGCGTCGGTCGACGTCAGCGCCGGCGATCCGCGGTATCGCGCGCCGCTCGAGCGCGACCTGCACGCGCTCGCGTCACGCGTGCCGGCCAACGTGCCGATCGTGCTCCTCGGCAGCGTGGCCACCGGGAAGTACGCGGATGTGCTCGTCGGCATCCTCGGCTCGCGCCTGCATTACCCGCCGTCGTTCATCGGCCGCGGCGACATGAGCCGCGGCGGGCTCCTCCTGCGTCAGGCGCGGTCCGGCGACGAGCTCGACTACGCGCGACTCGACGCGTCGGCGCAACGTCATGGACCCAGACCGCCGAAGCTGGAGCCGCTCCGGCCGGTACCCCTGGTACGACAGGTACGACTGGTACGACGGGTACGGCGCCCTTACCGCCCCTGAATGAGATCGACCACCGCCTGGACGACCTGCGGGCCAATCGTTAGTTCGGCGTCGTTGTGATCGGCGCCCTTGAGGATGACGAGGCGCTTGGGGTCGTTCGCGGCCTCATAGAGCGCCACACTGTCGTCCATCGGCACGATGCGATCGGCGTCGCCTGCGATCACGAGGAGCGACGTCCGAATCCGCCCGATTCGATCGATTGAGGGATACCGATCGCGAAGCAGCCAGTTGACGGGCAGGATGGGATAGTGCCGCCGGCCCATCTCGACGAGTGAGGTGAACGGCGAACGCAGGACCATCGCGGCCGGCGGGTGCTCGACCGCGAGTCCGACGGCGACGGCCGCGCCGAGCGATTCACCGTAGTAGATCAGGCGCGATCGATCGACGTCCGGACGTTGCTCGACTGACGCCACCGCGGCACGAGCATCGCGCGCGAGACCGTGCTCGGACGGCAGGCCGGGATTGCCGCCATAGCCTCGGTAATCGAAGAGCAGCGTCGCGATGCCGCGCGCGGCCAGCTTCGCCGCGAGCTCCGCCCGATAGCCGCGGTGGCCCGCGTTCCCGTTGAACACGACGACCGTGTACCCCGACGCCGGCAGCGCGGCCGGGACGAACCACCCGTCGAGCCGGAGTCCGTCTTCCGTCTCGAATGAGACCGGATCGGCATGCGGAAGACCGACGGCCACCGGCGGCGGCACCTCGTTGTCGGGAAAGTAGATCAACCCGCGCTGGCCGAACCAGATCAGGCCGAGTACCACCAGCACGACGAGGATGACCGTCGTCACGACCGAAAACGAACGCACGAGGCGCGATCGGCTGGACGTCCGGAACACATCGGTGGAGTTATCGTACGCCTTCTGCGGATGTTAGGATGCTGGATCTATCTTGTTGAAAGGATCGTTCCATGGCGAAGAAGTCCGGGCAGAGCACGAAGTCCACGAAGAGGACGAAGACCACGAAGAAAGCTGTGCCGCGACCGGCGGCGAAGAAGACGGTCGCCCCAATCCCGCCCGGGTACCACACCGTGACGCCGTACCTCGTCTGTCGCGAGGCGTCCAGGGCGATTGAGTTCTACAAGAAGGCGTTCGGCGCGAAGGAGCGATTCCGGATGGTCGGGCCCGACGGAAAGATTGCACACGCCGAACTTCAGGTCGGCAACGCCATCGTCATGCTGGGCGACGAAGTGCCGCAGATCGGGGCCACCGCGCCCCAGACGGTCGGCGGCACACCCGTGGAGCTCTTCATTTACTCCGAGAACGTGGACAAGGCCTACGCGAAGGCCATCGCGGCCGGCGCGACGTCCCAACAACCACCGACCGACATGTTCTGGGGCGATCGGTACTGCAAGTTCTCGGATCCGTTCGGTCACAAGTGGTCGATCGCCACGCACATCGAGGACGTCTCGCCGAAAGAGATGAAGCGGCGCGGCGACGAGGTCGCGAAGCAGACCGCCGCCGCATCGTAAACGGAGATCTGACAGACCTTATGAAGACTCGCGTAGCGCTGATCGTCGTCGTTCTGTTGTCGCTCTCGCTGGCCGGTTCGGGACAGGCGCCTGCCGGACTCGACTGGCCGCAGTGGCGCGGGCCGGATCGCACCGGCCTGTCGAAGGAAACCGGACTCGCCCCGTCGTGGCCCGCTTCGGGTCCGCCGGTCGTCTGGTCGATCTCGGGGCTGGGCGCCGGCTACGGCGCGGTGGCCGTCAAAGGCACGCGGATCTTCGTGCAGGGCCTGCGCGGGCGCCAGTCGATGGTGCACAGCATCAATCGGGCGGACGGCAAGTACCTCTGGTCGAAGAACGTCGGTTCCGGCGGCAGCAACGATCGAGGATCGGGTCCACGCAGCACGCCGACGATCGACGGCGATCGTCTATATGTGCTCAGCGAGGGCGGCGATCTGATTTGCCTGCGCGAGGACGGCACCCAGCTGTGGCTCCGGAACATCCTGCGCGATTTCTCGGGCTCCAACATCCAGTGGCTGCTGAGCGAGTCGCCGCTCATTGACGGCGATCGCGTCGTCGTCACTCCCGGCGGCCGGCAGGGCGGCATCGTCGCGCTCGACAAGATGACGGGGAAGACGATCTGGACGGCGAAAGAGGTTTCAGACGATGCCGGGTACTCGTCGCTCGTGGTCGTCGAGGTGGAGGGCATCCGCGCCTACACGACGATCATGGGATCGGCGGCGGTCGGCGTGCGCGCGTCGGACGGCAAGCTGATGTGGCAGTACCGGCCCGCGGCGAACGGCACCGCCAACATCGCCACGCCGGTCGTGCAGGGCAACCAGGTGTTCTACACGTCAGCGTACGGCACTGGCGGCGGGATGGTCACGCTTCGGGCGAAAGATGACGTCCTCGTCGCCACCGAATCGTACTTCACGCGCGCCATGCGGAATCACCACGGCGGCGTTGTGCTCGTCGGCAGTACGCTCTACGGATTCAGCGACGCGATCCTCACCGCGCTCGATTTCGCCACGGGCAAGACGCTCTGGCAGGATCGCAGCGTCGGCAAGGGCTCTGTCACCTATGCCGACGGGCGGCTGTACATGCTGAGCGAGAACAACGTGGTCGGTCTCGCGGAGGTATCGCCGAAGGGCTATCGCGAGACCGGCCGATTCAACATTCCCGATCAGGGGCTTCCGAGCTGGGCGCACCCCGTCGTCACGGGCGGCCAACTCTACATTCGCAATCAGAACACGCTGACCGTCTACGACGTCCGCGCGAGGTGAACGCGTCAGGCGGGCCTCACCCCGGCCCGCCCTACTTGCGGCCCGACACCTGCCGGCCGATCTCGACGGCCTTGAATCCGGCGTCGCTGAAGCTCTGGATGATGAACACGCTGAAGCCCTGCTTCATGCGCATCTCGATGTCGTCCGCGTTGGCCGGATAGCCGCACGGCACCTTGAATTCCTTGCACGCGGCGAGAATCGTCTGGATGCCGGCTTCCCAGGCGTTGTTGTCACGAAGGCTCTGCCCTTCGGCGTTGGTCGTCGTGAACACGCCGCGGAGCGTCCCGGCGCCGGGAATCAGCACGCCCAGGCCCTTGACCTGAGCGATCTGACGTACGTTCGCGATGCCTTCCTTCGTTTCGATGATCGCCCACGCGACGAGCTCGCCGTCCGGATTGAGCGGCCAGACGTCGGCCTTCGCGCGATACTGCGCGTCGGTCAGTCCCCAGTACTTCGCGGCCTGACCGATGTCGTCCGGGCGAGTGCCCCCCTTCGACTTGAAGCGCATCGCCGCGATGCCCTGCTCGAGCTCGGCGGCGGTGTCCACGTGCACGAACGAGATGGACGCGACGCCCGCATTGAGCTGCCGGCTGATGTTCTCGATCGCCTTGGCCGGATCTCTGGAGATCTTCGGCGTCTTCACGCTGAGCGGCGCGAGCAGCCGGTGGTACGGCGAATGACTGATGCCGCCCGCCTCGACGAGCGCGTCGGCATACTGCGTGAACGTCGCGAGGAACGGATCGACCGCGCCCTCCATGCTGCCGTTGAAGAAGTAGTCGACTTCCGGATGCGCGAGGATGTCCTTGGCGACGTCGAGTGGGGTCCTCGCCGGCGCGGGCGCCGGTGGCGGTGTCGTCGGCGCGCCGGCCGCCGGGGCCGCCGTCCCGCCCGCCCCCCGGTTGCCGCCACCGCCGCCGCGGCCGAACGGCGGCTGCATTCCGAAGACCGGCTTCCCTTCTTTGAGCAAATCGACCATCGGGTTCAGGTGCCTGCCTGACTGGCCCAACGCCGACGCGCCCAGTACGACCCCAGCCACTACGGCGACCGTTACCCGTGCTCGCATGGACCCCTCCAACACAGACATCGTAGTCAAAACCCGCACATTTTCGACTTGCGATTTTCGATTGTCGATTTAGAGCGTGCTCTCGCTCTAAGTCGCAAATCGAAACTCCCAAATCGAAATTGCAAGGATCTATTTCACTCCCATCTGCAGCAGGCGGTTGAGGGTGTCGCGCGCGGGCGCGTAGGACGGATCCAGCTCGAGCGCCCGGCGAACATGCCGCAGGGCTTCGCTGAACCGCCCGGACGAGGCCAGCGCGCTGCCGTAGTTGCTGTGGATCACCGCCGAGTCCGGTCGCAGCTCCACGGCACGCTCGTAGTGCTGGAGCCCCTCGGTGCCCCTTCCGAGCGAGAACAGCAGCACGGCGCGATTCACATGCGCATCGGGAAAGTCCGGATTGATCGCGAGCGATCGATCGTAGGCCGCGAGGGCCTCGGCGGGCCGCGAGAGCTGGCTGAGCGCGTTGCCCATATTGAACGGGATCCGCTCGTCGCGCGGAGAGAGCGCGGCGGCGCGCCGGAACTGCGGCCAGCGCGTCGGCGACGCGGCCTTCGGCCATCAGCGCCACACCAAGATAGTTGTACGTCGGCGCCGACCGGTCCTTCAGGCGAAGCGCGGTCTGGAGATGCGGAATGGCGTCGGCGAATCGCCCCACCTCCACATACGTGCCGCCGAGCACCGCGTGAAACTCTGCCGACTCAGGCGACTCACGCACGCGTGACTCGGCCTGGGCCACGTTCGCCAGCATGTCGCGCTCGTCGAAGGCGCGGACGAGGAGCGCGCCTTCGTCCGCGGACTTCGGCATCAACTGGAGCCCGAGCTCGGCCATCTCGTCGCTCGACCGCGGCCCGGCACGCACGCGCACCGGAGGACGATTGGGATTGTGCGTGTTCGCCTCCGAGTTGTCGTACGTGTACCGCATCGTCAACCTTGTACCGCGCGGCAGCGGGATCGGCGTGGCGTAGCGATAGTCCTGCTGCCAGTGAAAGCTCCAGTGCCTGATGTGGATGAGCGACTTCACGGCGCCGTCGGGCAGCGTCGCGGTGACGAGCATCTCCTTGCCGAGGTTGTGCGCGTGCGGGTACACGCTGAGCAAATCCACGGCGACCGGCAGCTCGTACGAGTCCGTGACGACGTACGCGCGCTCGCCGGGCGGAATGTCGATCAGTTTTGACCCCATCTTGACGCTGATCGGCATGTGGACCGGTGGCGTGCTGCTGAAGAACAGCCCGACGGTCGGCTGAATTGCGAAGGCGCGATCCGGCGGCATGACGTGGACCTCGACCACGAGGTCGGCGCCCTTCTCGAGCCGCCACGGCATGCCGGGTGGCGCGACGATGGGCCCGCGGCCCGGCGCCCAGCCGATGAAGTGACCCGCCGGATCCTGGACGCCCTGCCAGGCCATCCCCTCGAATCCGGGCTGTCCGTCTTCGCCGTCGCGCCGGCGGGACGCCGACGTCTGATCGATGCGAATCACTGCGTGGTGGATCGGCGCGCCACCGGTCTTGAATTCGACGGCGCGCACGTAGACGCCGGCCTCGAGCGACGTGCGCAGCACGAGATTGCGATAGACGTCCTCGCGCCCGGGAGCCACCTGATAGCCGCGGGACGGAGTGATGACGGCGTCCGGCGCACCGAGCTCCCAGCCGTCGGTGAACGCCGGCGGCGCCGGCCGATCGCGGGCCTCGCCTTCGATCTTTCCCTGGTGCACCCACCGCTGAATCGCGTCGATCTGGTCCTCCCGGAGGCGGCGCTCGCCGAGCATCGGGAACTCGCCGCGCTCGGGAAGCCATGGCGGCATGTGCCGGGCGAGCGTGTGCTCGGCGATGTCGTCGGCCCGCTTCACGGCGCCCTCGTACGTCAGGAGCGAGAACGGCCCGGCGCCGCCGGGCCGGTGGCACGTCACGCAGTTCGCAAAGACGATGGGCGCGATGTCCTTGTTGAACGTGACCGGTGGCGGCGGCGTGGACGCGCGCCCGCACGCTGCGAGTGCCGCCAGTGTCAGAAACGCGCTCGCCAGTCGTAGCGCGGATTGGGCTGCAATCCGCGAGCTGTTGGCGGGCCGAAACCCGGCCCGCCCTACGTTTCTCATCTCAGACGCGAGTGTAGCGCGTGTGGCAGAATCGACTCCACACGGCATGCCTCACGTCATCGAACGGGCATCAACCGGCCGCGCGATGTGCCGGGGATGTGGCGCGAAGATCGCGCGCGGCGACCAGCGCTTTGGCGAACGTCTGCCGAATCCTTACGCGGAGGACGACGGCGAGATGACCCGCTGGTACCACCTCGCCTGTGCGGCGTTCAAGCGGCCGGAGCCGCTGCTGGAGACGTTCACGGCCACCTCCGACGCGATCGACGATCGCGCGATGCTGGAGCGCGAAGCCAGGCTTGGCGTCACCCACCGGCGGTTGCCGCGGGTCCACACGATCGAACGCGCGACGACCGCGCGCGCGGCGTGCCGATCCTGCCGCGAGCCCATCGAGAAGGGCGCCTGGCGGATTTCGCTCGTCTACTACGAGGACGGCCGGTTCGCGCCGTCGGGCTTCGTCCACGTTCGATGCGTTCAGCCGTATTTCGAGACGACCGAGATCATGCCTCGACTGAGACGCTTCACTCCCGCGCTCACGGATGCCGAGGCCGCCGAGATCGCGGCGGAGCTGACGGCCCCGGCACCGCCGGAGGGCGGCGCCGCGGACCCCTCCCTGCCATAGAATCGGCCATCCACCTGTGATGACGACGAACCTCCGCCGGGCCTTTCTGCTGTTGCTGGTCGTCCTGATCTCCTTCGTGTTCCTCTGGATGATCCGCGCCTTTCTGATGACGATTCTGCTCGCCGCCCTGTTCTCGGGCGTGGCGTACGGCGTCCATCGCCGGATCGCGCGCCGGCTCGGCGGACGCGAGAAAACGGCGGCCATCCTCACGCTGCTGCTGCTCATCCTCCTCGTGGGCACGCCGCTCCTGCTCGTCGCGGGCGCGGTCGCCAACGAGGCGCTGCGTGTGAACGAGTCGATCGGGCCGCGCCTCGAGCAGCTCCAGCAGCCCGGCACGCTGGACCGCTGGCTGCGGGGCGTGCCTGGCTATGCGTCGATCGAGCCGTACCGCGAGCAGATCATCGCGAAGACCGGCGATCTCGTCAGCAGCGCCGGCGGCTTCGTGTTCAACGCCCTGTCGGCGACGACGATGGCGACGGTGGTGTTCATCTTCCACTTCGTCGTGCTCCTGTACACGATGTTCTTCTTCCTCACCGATGGACCGCGGCTGGTCCACACGATGCTGGCCTACCTGCCGCTCGCCGACGCCGACAAGGAACGCATGCTCGAGAAGTTCGTGTCGGTCACGCGGGCGACGCTCAAGGGCACGGTCCTGATTGGCCTCGCCCAGGGTGTTCTCGGCGGGATCGCGTTCTGGGTCGTCGGCATCGAGGGCGCGACGTTCTGGGGCTCGGTGATGACCGTGCTGTCGATCGTGCCCGGCGTCGGCGGCGCGATCGTCTGGGTGCCGGCCGCGATTATCCTCGTCGCGACCGGCTCAGTCTGGCAGGGCATCGGCCTCGCGCTCTTCTGCGCGCTCGTCGTCGGCAGCGTGGACAACCTGCTGCGCCCCATCCTGGTCGGACGCGATACGAAGATGCACGAGCTGCTGATCTTCTTCTCGACGCTCGGCGGCCTGCTCGCGTTCGGCGCGATGGGCTTCATCCTGGGCCCCGTGATCGCCGCGCTGTTTCTCACGATCTGGGAGATGTTCGGCGTCGCGTTCCGCGGCGATCTCGTCGAGACGCCAGCCATCGTCGTCAGTGGTGCGGAGCCGAAGACCTGAAGCCGAAGACCTGAAGTCGAAGACCTGAAGTACTTCTCCTGAAAGGCGCTTGAAGTACGGCCCCTGGAAAAGCACGGGAAGTACGACCCTGGAAAGCGATCGAAGTACGGCTCTGAAAAGCCCTTGAAGTACGTGGGCGGGTGGCCGTACTTCGTGGGCTTGCCACGGCACCACTTCAGTTCAGTACCCGGGCACCGGAAGCTCTTGCCCTACTTCAAGCGCTTTCCACCCCCCGTACTTCAGGTGCCCTTCCCTCCCGTACTTCAGGTGCCCTTCACTCCCGTACTTCAGGCGCCCTTCACTCCCGTACTTCAGGCGCCCTTCACTCCCGTACTTCAGGCGCCCTTCACTCCCGTACTTCAAGTGTCATCTCTTGTACGCCGCCGCCTGGATGCCGTAGAGCTCGGCATACTGCCCGCGTTTAGCTATCAGCTCATCATGTGAGCCGACTTCGACGACGCGTGCGCCGTCGATCACCACGATGAGGTCGGCCATGCGCACAGTCGAGAACCGGTGGGATACGAGGATCGTGATGCGGCCGTCACGGTCGGAAGATCCGGCTGCGACGCCGCGGCGGGCCGCGGACGCGTAGCGCTCGAAGAGCGCGTGCTCGGTCTCGGCATCGAGCGCGGCGGTCGGCTCGTCGAGTACGAGAAGGAGCGGCGCATCGCGCATGAAGCCGCGGGCGAGGGCCAGCTTCTGCCATTGGCCGAAGGACACTTCGACTCCGCCGGGCCACGTTGAGCCAAGCTGCGTCTCGAGGCCCGCGGGCAGGCGTGAGACGACGTCCTCGGCGCCGGCATGCGCGACCGCAGTCCGGACGGCGCGCTCGTCATCGATTCTCGCGACGTCGCCAAGACCGACGGTCTGGCGCGCCCGGAACTCGAAGCGAAAGAAATCCTGAAAGGCGCCCGCCAGGTGCGAGCGCCATTGATCGGCCGGCAGTCTCGAGAGCGGCGTGTCGTCTACCAGAATGGCGCCAGACGACGGCTCGTACATCTTCGCGAGCAGCTTGACGAGCGTCGTCTTGCCGGCGCCGTTCTCGCCGACCACGGCGACGACCGATCCGGCCGGCAGCGTCAGCGAGACGTCGTCCAGGACCAGTCGCGTCGTGCCGGGATAGGCAAACGACACGCGCTCGAGACGAATGCCGCGCGTGAGGTGCGCGGGCGCGGCGAGATCGGCCGACGCGACGAATGACGCAGCGTAGTCCTCGAGCCAGGCGAGGCGGCGCGAGCCGTCCATCCAGAAGCCGCGCAGGAATCCAAGCTCGCCGACCGTCGCGCCGACGTACGCCGACAGGCGTGAGCCTGCCGCGAGGACCAGGAGCACGTCGCCGGCCGGCGCGCCGAGTCCCGACGATACGAGGACCACGGCCCCGACGTAGGCCGCGCCGAACAGCGCCCACGCCAGCGTGTGCCAGACGGCCGATCCCCATCGGGCCGCGGCGACCGGCGCATATCCGCGCTCCCACGCCGCGCGGCGCCCGGTGACCAGCCGCGGCCCGATGCCCGTGACTCGCACTTCCTTGCCGGGCGCCGCCGTGGTCGCGACGCTGAACAGGTGGCGCGCCAGCCGGTTCGCCTGCGCGGCACGCTCGTGGGCCGCGCGCTCGACGACCGGCCGCCATGTCGAGGTGAGGACAGTCGGCACGGCGAACAGGGCGAGCAGCACGAGCGCAGGATGGATCGACACGAGGAGCAGGATCGTCACGGCCAGTCGCAGGATCCACCCGCACGTCGCGAAGAGCGACATGTACATGTGATCGAGCACGAAGACCTGGTCGCGCAGCATCGCCACGCGGTCGAGGATCTCGGGCCGCTCGTGGTGCGCGATGGTCGCGACCGAGGCCTGCAGCCTGGCGACGTGCGACTCGAGCGCAATCGTGACCTTGTCGCGGAAGCGGCGCTGCACGCGCGTGCTCACCGTGCGGAGAAACCACGTGGCGGCCGCGGACACGCCCATGCCGATGGCCGCAGTGAGGACCAGCGCCGAGCTCTGCTCGATCACGCCCCTGCCCAGGAACATCAGCCACAGCGCGAGCAGCGCGTCCGGCAACGCCGCGAGCTGCGACAGCGCGAACGCGGCGAGCATCAGGCGCGGCTCGTGGCGGTAGCCAAGCCTGCACAGCCGCCACATGGACGACAAGGCGGGCGGCAGCGGCTCGATCATCCTGGTCGCCTCAGGCGAGGACGTCATACGTCGTCCCTTCGGGTTCGCCCTCGCTGAACCGCTGCGCCTGGAGATCGAACATCGTCTTGTAGCGGCCGCCTCTGGCCATCAGCTCTTCGTGCGTCCCAAGCTCGATCGCGCGACCCTTCTCGAGCACGCAGATGCGATCGGCGTGGCGCACTGTGGAGAAGCGATGCGAGATCAGAATCGTCGTGCAATGTCGCGCGGTCGCAAGGATGCGATCGAAAATCTCCGCCTCGCCGCGCACATCGAGTTGCGCGGTGGGCTCGTCGAGCAGGACGACGCCGGCGCCGGCGTGAACCGCCGCGAGAGCGCGCGCGAGCGCGACGCGCTGCCACTGGCCGCCCGACAGATCGGTGCCGCCCTCGTAGCCGCGCGACAGCACCGTGTCGAGGGCCGCCAGCTTCTCGGCGCCAGCGGAGGCGAGCGCGTTCTGCACCACCTCGTCGGGCGCGCCGGCCGGCGCGACGTTGTCGCGAAGCGGCAGCTCGAAGCGGGTGAAGTCCTGGAAGACGGCGGTCACCCGCGCGCGCCAGGCGTCGATCGAGAAGTCGCGCAGATCGACGCCGTCGATCTCAATCGCGCCGGACTGCGGGTCGTAGAGTCGGCACAACAGCTTGGCCAGCGTCGTCTTGCCTGCGCCGTTCTGCCCGACGATGGCCAGCGAGGAGCCGGCGGGAATCGTCAGATCGAAATGGTCGAGGACTGGCGCCCCGCCGGGATACTGGAACGAGAGATCGCGGAATCGAATCTCGCGCGTCGGCAGCCCGGCCGCCGCCCGGCTCCCCCCACGAAGCGCCCCGGCGGGCGCCATGGCCGTTTCGAGCCGCAGGACTGCCGCCACCGGCGCGGCGGCGCCGTCGAGCACCCAGTTGAGGCCGCCGAACGCGATCATCGAGGTGCCGACCGCGGCCTGCGCGAACATCACGACCTGCGCCAGGCTGAGACGGCCGGCATCCACCGCGGCGGCGAGCGACCAGAACACCACGACGTTGGCGCCGAGGATGAGCAGCAGACTCCAGAGCAGCGGCTTCTCGCGCAGCCGAGTCGCTTCGTACTGGAGCGCATGGAGACGGGTTCGACGCGCGACAAAGCGATCGATGACCCACGACGCCAGTCCGAAGAGGCGCACTTCCTTGGCCGGCGCCGGATCGACGGCGAGCCGGTACGCATAGCTCGCGTCCTGTTGTGCCGCGCGCACTTCGTCCGTGTTTCGATCGCGCCAGACGGCGCTCTCGCGAAGCAGCCAGTGCGTGGACACCCACGCGCCTCCGAGCAGCACCGGCGCCCACCAGGCGTACGCGGACAGGACGACGGCGCAGGCGACGCCGCCGATGAGCTCGACCAGCCCATCGGCGATGAAGTCGACGGAGATGTTGAGCGGCGGACCGGTCATGCCGAGGTCGAAGTCGCGCGCGACGGTCAGATCGGCCGTGAGCTTCGGATCTTCGAGATGGCCCATCCCGGGCGGGCGAATGCAGGCCTCGGTCAGCCGGTCGTACAGCCACGCCGCCGTCCGGTCGCCGAGGTTCGCGCTGACCGCCTGGTGCATCGGCGACAACACCTGGAGCAGCACGAAGACCGTGCCGACGAACGTCAGACCGGGGCCGAGACTCGCCCCGCCCTGCACGGCGCCGACGAGCATGCCCATGGCGATCGCGAAGACGGCGGGAAGCACGCCTCGAAGGACGAGCAGGGTCCACCACGCGATCGCGAGCGGACGATCGGCTCTCGGCAGGACGCCGAAGAACTTCCACTCGTCGCGCTCACGCAGCCGGCGCAGCACGCCCCGCATCGTACTCCGTCAGCGCGACAAGGCAAGAGCGCTTGTCGAAAGAGACTGAACCATAGAGGGCATGGAGGAAACCAAGGGGACTTCTTTTTCAGTTCGCTTGTCTCGAAGGTCAAGACCGCACCGGTGTCCCTTGCGATCCCCGCCTCACCGGACCTGCCGGCTGCGAACTCTGATCGAGAACGTGCGGTTCGCAAAAGCGCCTGACCTGCTTCAAGCTCTTGCCAGCAAACTCTTGCCAACGCCAGTACTCGCCAAGAGCGCTTGTCGAAAGACTGAACCATGGAGGGCCATGGAGAAGATCTTATTGGTTATCTTCGGACCCAACGGGTTCAGGCTCTTGTCAGCAGGCTCTTAGCACGTGCTAGCGCTTACCCGAGAACGCTTGTCGAGAGAGACAGAACCATGAAGCCATGAAGAAGATCCTCGTGGTTTTCTCCATGGCCCTCCATGGTTCAAGCTCTTGCCAGCAAGCTCTTAGCAGGCGCTAGCGCTTACCCAAGAACGCTTGTCGAGAGAGACAGAACCACGAAGCCATGAAGAAGACCCTCGTGGTTTTCTCCATGGCCCTCCATGGTTCAATCTCTTGTCAGTAAGCTCTTGCCAGCACCGCGCAAATCATCGTCGCGCGCGGTTCCCCGTCGGCTGCATGACGTTTCCGAACGCGAAGGCGCCAATCGCGATCCCGGCGCGCAGTCCGTCCTCGTTGGCCGACCGGTAGTGGATTCCCCCGTACAGGCGGCTCAACGCGGCTTCGGCCGCCGCGTCGGAGAACGACGTGAACGTCCGTGTCGCCCCCACCAGCGCGTCGGAGGTCGCGGTGAACGAGACCTCGTCGGTCCCGTAGAACATCGCGAGGATCGTCGCGGCCGCGCCGCTGAACGTGCTGTGACCCGACGTGTAGTCGGGAAACGGCGGCGTGATGATGAACGAGCTCCAGGCGGGATCGGCCTCCGTCAGATCGTTGCCGTCGGTATCGCCCAGGCGGATCGCGGTTACAGGGCGCCAGAACGCGAACGTGTACTTGGCGTCCCAGGAGCAGATGGCGGCGTCCGCCATCGCGGCATTGAGCAGCGCGAACAGCCGCGCCCGCTCGGCCAGCGGCGTCCCGAGCGACTCGCTCACGCTTCGGGCAATCGAGTTCCAATGTCCAGGCGGCGTCTCGGTGCCGGCGCCGTCGGCCCAGAAGAGCGCGATCTGAGATTGGTCGGGCGTGCGCGTCGAGCCAACCGCCGCGCCAAGCGCCTTCACCTCGTTGTAGTCGTCGGCCCATCTCGCGCTGTCGAGTGCCGGAGGGCCCGCGGGTCTGACGTCGGCCGCCGACGCGATCGTGAATGGCGTCAGGTGTCCCCACTGCGGCAGCAGGTACGGCGCGAACGCCGGGGGCGTCGGCTGCCAGGCGCCAGGCCCGGTGTTCGACGGAAGATCCACGACCGCGTCGAACCCGTCCTGACTTCGCCAGGCAAGTATCGCGGTCGCGACTGATTCGCCCCACGCGAGGCCCTGTTGCTTCGCGGGACCGTCGTCGATCGCCCCGACGATCAACGCATGGAGCCCGTCGAACCCGCCAGCGTGTGTTGGAAAGAGCGTCACGAGAACTTTGCGCGCGGCAGCGCTTGCCGCCGCTTCCACCGAGGCCTCCGGCGACGCGGCGCTCGGGACGAAGTACTGGGCGTACGACCCGTCGATCCCGTTGACCGCATCGAATATCGACGTATGCAGAATCGCCAGCGCCCGCGACGCCGTGGGCGGCGGCGTCCGGTTCGTTCGAATGGCCTTCAGGGCGGCGACATTCCAGCCGTAGATGACGTCAAAGGTGACGGGGACAGAAGGCGCGAGAGCGAGCGACGAGATCAGCGTGCAGGCAATTGCTACGTGTTTCATGGCAGCTCCACGAGTACGCCGGTTGAGCTGGGGAGCAGTTGCCCGTTGCGATGACTACGCAACGGATGGCGATGCAGATTGATCTGGAGAGGGACCTAATTTAGCAGATCAGCCGACCGTTTCGATCTCGTTGATCAAATTCATCAGCCTGGCGCGATGATTCGCCGGCGCCAGCGTGGCGACGCGAGCCAACCAGCGATCGATGCCGCGCCGCAGGCGATCGCGCTCGGCCGCCGGTCCGGCTGCGCGACCTGCACGCGACGTGCCGGTCAGCTGCTCGACGACGCTCGTGGCCGAATCGAGCGCGGCTTCCTGACTGTCGAACCAGGTGGTCCAGCCGCCGGCGAACCAGACGTGGTCGTTGCCCTGAAAGCTCAGCACGTCCTCCCGATGCGTCATGAACGTCGTCGTCGGCAGCAGGATTCGATGCGAGAGCGACATGAACGTCCGGGCGCAGTTCGCAGGCTCGAGACCCGGACTGGCCCATGACTTGAAGACCGGAATCCTCTGGCCAGCGCCGAACGTGTCGCGCAATGGCCCGAACCAGACGCTGAATCGCAGCGCCTCTCCGTCGACCACCGTGTTGACGGACTCCCAGAAGCTCGTGTCGTCCGGCATCCAGCAGGAGCCGCCCGACTGCATCGAGATGACGAGATCGTCGTACTCGCAGGCTTGCAGGCTCGCGAGCAGCTCCGGGGCCGGAAACGCGCCGGCGCCGAGAATCGCCGCAGCGACCTGCGGATCGGTGGCGAACACCACGTGATCGGCCTGAATCGAATCGGCTGAGGTGACGACCTGCAGCGTGCCGTCCGGGTTTTTCTGCACGGCGGTGACAGGCTCGGAGAGTCTCGGCGTCACGCCCGACGCGTCGAGCGCGCGCACGAGGATGCCGTCGAGCCCGATGCGGCTTTGATAGACCTGGAACGTCGCGGCGCCCGCCGGATCACCGATGTCGGGTTCGGGCTCGTCGAGGCCGGGCTCGCCAAAGACATTCCGCACGAAGTAGGTGATCGCGTACAGCGCCGAGCCTTCGCCGATGCGGTCCGCCGGCAGCGTGAGGAACTGGTAGAGAAATGGCCGCAAGACCTCGTCTTTGAACTCGCTGTCGAGCAGCGCCAGGCCCTGGGACCACTCGTCGACGCTCAGGCTCCAGTTCCCGGGCCGATCGCGATCGAGCAGAAACGCGTACGCGAGAAACGTGGCGAAGCCGATCAGGCGCTCCCAGTCGCGGGCGCGGTAGCGCAGGAATCCGTTGAGGTGCGAGGGAATCCAGAGCCGCCGCTCGCCGGCTTGACCGTCCCAGAGGGTGATCCCGGTCGGCCGCGCATCGATCTGCGCGGGCGCGTCGAACAGGCCAAGATTCAGCAGGAGGTCGACGTAGCCGGGTTGCGGGTTCTTGTAAGAGAACTGTGCGCCACAGTCGATGGAGTAGTCGTGGCCGCCAAACTGCAGCGTCGTGGATTGGGCGTTGCCGCCGACGCGATCGTTCTGTTCGAGCAACACGATCTCGAACGCGTCGCCGGCCATTTCATGGAGGCGATACGCGGTGAAGACTCCGGCCGCACCGGCACCGATGATGACGACGCGGGCAGGGGGCATGGGCCCCCAATCCTACTCCGGAGATCCGTCAGCTGGCGTTGACGTTCTCTGCGCGTGGTCCCTTGGGCCCCTGGCCCGGTTCGAAGGTCACGTTCTGCCCTTCGCGAAGCGTCGCAAACGACGGGCACGCCGACTGATGGAAGAAGTACTCCTGGCCCCTGTCGTCCGCCACGAACCCGAAACCCTTTTCGAACACCAAGCGCTTGATGGTTCCATTCACTGCCGCCATTTGACCTCCCTGGTCAGACTGAGTCCACTGAAATAATCCCGCGGCCCGCTCACCCGGCGCATCACGCGGCGCGGATCGAGGCGCGCCACGGCGCACCAATGCCTGAACATGACCGAGCCCGCGAGGAACGTTCGCGCACTCGCCCGATCCTCAGCCGTCCCGTCCAACTTCGTCAGATCTCGAAATGCCAGACCGATGACCCGCAACGCCAAGTGGCGGTAGCCGGCCGCGTCCGCGCCCGTGTCGGTCGTCACGAAGAATCCGCCGATCACGGAGCGGCGCGGCCGCGTCCCCTGGCCTTCGTGACTTCGCGGCGCACGACTCGAACCTGCGTCGCCCGCGGACCACTGACGGCGTCAGGAATCAACGTGAATCGAACCACCAGGCAGTCCTCGATCTCATGGAAATCGGTGCCGAGCAGATCACTCGCGTGAAAGAAAACGGTTTGACCGTCGGCAGCGCGGATGAACCCGCACGCACGGCTGCGAACGACTTGAGCGATACGGCCAGTCATTACGACACGCCTCTCGATGGAACCATGAGCTCCTGGGCCGGGAAAAAGTTGTGCCCATCGGAGCACCCGCGGGAGGCGGGTTCGGCGACTGTAGGGGCGCAGCTTAAGGGCGGCGACTGAGAGAAACTGAAGTATAGCACTGATTTTGCGCTCGTGATCGGGCAGCCGCGCCTCGGGCAGGACGTGCAAAGTGACCGGCGCAGTAGTATCGTTGGAGCGTGCCCGTTGATACCTCTCACGCGACCGATCCCCTCTACTCGGCTGGAGACATCCTGGTGGCGCCCGCGGACGGCGGTTACCAGGTCTCGCGCGTGTCGGCAAACGGCCGCTCGAGTCACGTCATGGGATTTCAGAAAACCCAGCCGGCCGCGCTCCTCATGGCCACGCGTGCGACGAGCGGCTATCAGCGCGTCTACCTGCGGTCCGAGCCTGGCCTGTCGGAATACCGCCTCGTTGAGTCGGCATGACCTCCGTGGCTGACCCGAAACCCGCGCCGCGCTCCATGCCGCTCAGTTGCGGCACCTGTCAACGTCATGTGGCGCTCTCGTACGTCCCCGGGCCGCGGCCGATTGCCACGACCTTCTTCTGTCCGTACTGTCACAAGGTCAACCGGCTCGATCTGCTGGGACAGATCCGCGGTATCACGAAGGCGCACGTCGAGATGTCCTGATCGCTACGGCTGCTGGTACAGCCGCAGCAGTCGCATCGACCACGGCGGCGCCTCTGGCACGCTGGCCGTCTGAATGATGCGAATGAACTTCGCGCTGACCGGTGGGAACGTGATCATCGTGGTGCCCTCCGCGCCGGCGCCCTCCGCCACAGGCGCGCTCCACGTCGCGCCGTCGAGCGAGATCCGAACCTCATACCGACGGGGAAACGTCCACGTCGGCGGCGCGCCGGCGCGCCCGCCGATGGCAGACGACGTGAACTGAATCTCCGTCAGGACGACGCTTGCCGGCAGCGCGACCTGGAACCACATGCCGGCCTGCTGCGGCACGCCGGTCGTCCAGCCCAGCACGTTCAGCGCACCAGCAGCGCCCGCGACGAGGTTGAAGTTGCCCGCCGGATTTGGCTGCGGCGATGGGGCCGTGTCATGGCTGGCCGTGACCGTCCACGACGAAGTGGGAACGAGCGCGCGGGGCAGCGACGCTTCGAGCTCCTCAACCGTCCACCGCGCCTTGCGGTCGCTGGCGGCGGCACGCACCCGCGCGACATCCTGCTGGGTGACGAACGTCCCGCTGTTTCCGAAGCTGTTGCGAACGTACGACGCGACGTCCGCGAGCCACTGATCGCGGTTCGCGCCAAGCGGGACCATCACTTGCGGGTAGGACCGGCCGTCGATGGGCCCGCGGAGGCCGTGCAGGAGCGCCTTGATGACGTAGTCGCGATGGCCGCTCACCCGCGATGAGCCGGCGAGCGACGGCGCCAGCGTGAAGCCGGTTCCGGCGCCCGGCGTCGGCGTGCCGCGCCCGTCGTCGTTGTGGCAGGAAAAGCAGAGCTCGGCGTAGATGGCGCCGCCGCGCTCGAGGGCGCTCTGCTGATCGGCCGTCAGGGTGGCACCGCCGCGACCACCACGTCCGGCGGCGGCCGGAGGATTCAGGATCCGGCCTGCGACGAATTGCACGCCGCGAGCCGCATTGGAATCGAGTGCCGCCTTGACCGACGCCGCGGCGTCGGCGATCTTCAGGACGTTCTGCGTCAGCATCGCTTGAATGACCACGTCGGTGTCCGGGTCTTTCGAAAGCGCTCGATAGTCGGCGGCGAACGAACGGTCACCGGCCTTGTAGAGACTCTCGCTCGCTCGAATCGTCACGACGCGCATCCTGGCATCAGGATCGCGAAGCCCTTCCCGCACCAGCGGTGCGCTGAGCGCACCGAGCCCTTCGAGCGTCCAGAGCGCATGCGCTCGAGCCAGCACGTTGGTCGAAGTCCGCACGAGACGCTGGAGAGCAGGCACCACGGACTTGTCCTGTCTCAACACCAGCAGTTGCTGAGCCGTGTCGCGCCACCAGCCGTTCGGATGCGAGAGATGCGCCACGAGCTGCGCGGACGTGTCGGTCAGCATCCGCGGCCGTGTGCGATCGCGCACCAGACCCTCGTAGGTGAGGCGCCAGATTCGACCGCGCTCGATCGCCTTGTCGAGTTGGTACTGTTTGATCTTCTCGCGCAGGTACGTCCCTTCCCTGGCCCACTCCGCGCCTTCGATGATCCCGCGGTGCATGTCGGCGATATACAGCGTCCCGTCCGGAGCCGTCGCCATGTCGACCGGACGGAACAGCGGGTCGAGCGAGCGGATGAACTCGGAGCGAGGGTGGACGTTTCGAAGCTCGGTGAGACCTTCGGTGCGGACCGGTCTCAGGCGGCGCACAATCCGCGCGACGACATCGCCGTGCAGATAGTCGCCGACGAGATCCTTCGGCAGTCGATGACCACGAAAGATGTCATTGCCCGCCGCGGCCGTCCCATAGATCAGAGAGCCATCGGGCATCCGTGTGCCCGGCAGACCCGCCTGGATGTCGCCAATCAGAATCGGCGCGCCCCAGACGATGTTCAAATTCGGCTCGAACTGGTCGGGTGCCGCGAAGTTGCCGTAGTGCACCGGGAACTGAAAGTAGCCGGGCAGTCCGCTGGCGCCGTGCTGGAACCAGACTTTGCCGTCGTTGTCCTGCGTGATGCCCCACTGCGCGCCGTTCGGGCCGGTGGGCTCTTTCAACACACCTGACGGCGTCCAGCGAACGCGGAATGCATTCACCGTGCTGTAGAGCCAGTTGTCCATCGCCCAGAACAGACTCGACGGCTGAGACTCCATCGTGGCCGCTCGCCCGAAACCGGCGATGAACAGCTCTTTCCGATCCGCGACGCCGTCGGCATTGACGTCGGTGTACTTCCACACCTCGTCCGCGTTGGTCTCCATCGTCAGAATGCTGTCCGCGCCCAGCGGCGTCACGAATCGAGGGAACACCAGGTGGTCGACGAAGACATCGTGATGTTCGTAGACGCCGTCGTTGTCGCGGTCTTCGTGCCGCGAGATGCGGCCGATCGGCCGAATGAGATCGGTCCCTTCAGGCGTCTGGAAGTAGCCGCGCAGCTCGACGACGAACATCCGGCCGTTCCCGTCGAACGCCACCTGGCCCGGATCCTCGATGGCCGGATCGGAGAGGACGGGCTCGAGGCGATAGCCGGCCGGGAGCCAGAAGCGTTTGGCTTGTTCAGCGGGAGAGACGGGCACGACCGGCGGTTTGGGCGACCAGTCTGCCGCGGCGTTCGCTGGATCGTTGGCCTCGGGCGCGGCGCCAGATCCTCGCCCGCCGGTCGGTGACTGGATGGCGCCTCGCCCGGCCGTCTGTTGATCCCGGTCGACGCCCGGCGAAGAGAACGCGAGCGCCGAGGCCGTCACCGTACCGGCCAGCGACCACAGCAGGGCCTGCGCTCGACCCACCACCCTGCCCCCGCCTACCAGGTCAACACGACCAGCGACACGCCCTGCCGCGGAAGGGCGAACGTCAACACGACACGGCCATCGCGGACGGCGACGGGTGCAGGCTTCGCAAGCTGTGTCAGCTCGCCGGCGCGTTCGAGCTCCGCGATTTGCGCGGCCGTCGGCGGCTGCGGCGAGCCCATGCCCTTCCAACGCGCGTACGCATTCCCGTACTCGTTGTCGACGCGATAGTGCGTGACCGTCGGGCGGCCTGCAGGAAGCCCGGCGATCGTGAGCTCGACGTTTGATGCGGGTGCGGGCAAATCCTCATCGTGGTAGTTCCACACGAGCACGGCGGCGGAGCGTGAGCTGCGTGTCGCGAGCGCCGAGACGTCCGCGGGGCCGCGCACACTCTTATCGCGCACCTCTTCGACCGGCAGGCCGGCCGAGCTCGTCACCGCGACCCGATCCCCGCCCATGCGGCCGAGCATTCTGAAGACGTTCATCACCGGCTTGTCGATGCCGTTCGTCGCGAGATCGCGGAACCCGTCGAAGTACGGCTGGTCCTCGAAGAGGAACGCCCAGGTCACCGAGCCCAGCAGGTTCACGCCGTGCAGATCTGCCAGCTGATAGGTGCGGGCGATCTGCTCGGCGGTGTAGCTCGAGTACATCGTGCCGTTGCGATACGCATTGGCCGGGTTCGTCCGGACCGGGCAGGCGGCGCAGCCTTCGGGATCCGACTCGCCGATGACGATCGGCGTCTTCGCGAGCTCGGGGAACGACCGGACGATGCGGAAACCGTTGTCGATCGCCCGAAGCTGATTGGAGACGCTCATCCTGACGTGGCCTTCGGGCCGGACCGAGGGCGCGCCCTTCGCGTGAAACGTGACGAGATCGATCGGGGATCCGATCTTGCCCGTCGCGAAGTTCGTTCCACGCAGGCAGTGCTCGATGAAGTCGCGGAGCCACTGCTGGGTCCGCGCGCCATTCGGCCCGGTGACTTCCGGGCCGCCGATGCGCGCCGTCGGCAGCGCGCGCTTCACGCCGTCGGCGGCGAAGTCGTAGAGCTTCAGGTACTCCTCGAACGAGCCCTGCCAGTACCCGATGTCGGGCTCGTTCCAGACCTCGAACCACCATCGCTCGACTTCCGCGCGGCCGTACTTCTCGACGAAATGCCGCGTCATCTGGAACGAGAGCTCGCCCCACTTCGCGAAGTCCGCCGGGGGGTGCGCCCAGCCGGTGTAGATGTTGTTGTAGGGATCGCCGGGTTTCCAGAAGTGCCGGTACGGCTCCGGCTTGCGTGACAGCGCCTCCGGCATGAAGCCGAGCTGCACGAAGGGCCGCATCTTCCGTTCGAGGTACGTATCGACGATGCGATCCACGATCGTCCAGTCGTAGCGCGGCCGGCCGTCCGCGTCCTCGGTATAGGCGTTGGTCGATCCCCACTTCAGCGCGTACGTGCCGTCGCCCGTCGTGAGCAGGTTGTGGACGCGCACGAACACGGGCGCAGGGCTGGCAGCCGCCAGCTCCGACAGCAGCTTCCTGCCGTTTGGCGTGTACGTGTAGTTCGGCTCGTCGTGGCCGAACCAGGCCCACATCGTGGTCATCGGTCCGAGGGTTTTGTCGGTGTCCACGTGAATGGCGACGGCGTCGGCCTGAGGTGAACTCGTCAGCGAGGCCGAAAGTGTGAGACCAGCCAGGCCGAGCGTGATGGTGACGAGGACCGCACGCCGCATGACAACTCCTCTGAAGGGGATGAGGGCAGCTCAGCTGGAAAGCGCGACCGGAAGCTCGGTCTTGACGGGCCCGAAGTTCCGCACCGCGCTGCCAATCGCCGGCGCCACGCAGACGATGGGCGTCTCACCTGCGCCCGCCGACGGCAGATCCGGACGGTCGAGCAGCACGATCTCGATGGGCGGGACGTCTTTGAACCGCGGCACGCGGTACTGCGACATCGTGCCGTTGAGTAGACGCCCTTCGGCGAACTTGACCGTCTCGAACAGCGCGCCGCCCAGGCCCTGCACGATCGAGCCCTCGACCTGGTTGTTCAGCCCGTCGGGATTGACGATGGCGCCGCATTCGAAGACGGCGACAATGCGCGTGACCGTGAATCCGCCGGCGGACCGGGCCACCTCGACAGCGGTGGCGATGTAACTGCCCTTTTCGGTCCCGCACGCAATCCCGAGCGCACGATCGGATCTCGAGGCGCGCGGCCAGCCGGATCGTTCGGCCGCGGCCGTGAGCACGGCGCGGATGCGGGCGTTGTCGAGATGTTTCAGACGGAACTCGAGCGGATCGACGGCGAGCGCGCGCGCCATCGCGTCCATGTGCATCTCACGCGCGTAGTGATTCGCCGTCGCCGCGAGCCCGCGATACGAGCCCTGTCTCAGCGGCGAATCCGACGCGTGAAACGCCTCGCGCTTGTTCGCGACGACGTACGGCGTCGGGAGGCCGGAGTTGCCCGAGTTGAAGTTGTCGAATTCCCAGAACGTCAGGCGGCCCGACGCGTCCACGCCCGCTTTGATGTCGATGACCCCCGCGGGCCGGAGGTAGCCCCAGGAGAACTCCTCGTCGCGAGCGTAGACGAGCTTGACGGGACGGTTCGACGCCACGCGCGAGACGCGCCGCCTCGATCGCCTGCTCGCCCGTGTGCTTGCCGCCGTAGCCGGAGCCCATGTCGGGCACGATGACGCGCACGCGCTCGTCCGGCAGCGCGAACGCGGTCGCGACCTCGCCACGCACACCGAACGGACGCTGGGTGCCGGTCCACACCGTCACCTTGCCGTCCGTCCATTCGGCGACTGCGGCACGTGGCTCGAGCGGCACGTGCGCGATGTACGGGATGTGATAGCTGGCCTCAAAGACGCGCGCGGCGGCCGACGCGTGCGGCAACGACGTCGCCTTGCGGCCTTGCGCTGCCGCCGCGACCGCCGCCCCCGCCGCCGGCCTCACCCGTCTTCTTCAAATGCGCGTACACCGTCGCCGTGTCGGGCTGCGGCGGAGGCGGCGCTCCATTCGACCTGAAGCGCCATCGCCGCCCGGCGCGCCGCGCGATCGGTCGGAGCGACGACCCCGAGAAACTCGCCGTCGCGAACGACCGTGACGCCGGCCATCGTTCGGACGGCGCGGTCGTCAACGCTGCGCAGGCGCGCTCCGTAGGCCGGCGGCCTTACGACACAGCCGAACGCGAGGTTGGGGCGAACGAGGTCCGGCGTGTAGACATGCGCGCCCGTGACGAAATCGCGTCCCTGCACCTTGCGAACGGGCTTGCCGCGAAGCACCCACTGCGCGTGCGCCGCCGCCTCGCCGGTCACACGTCCGGCGAGCCGCTTTCCGGCGGTGAGATCGCCGTACGCGATCGATCGGCCGTCTGCGGCGGTGACTTTCCGCCTCGGCCGCACGCAGCGACGCGCGATCCATCTGCCACCGGGCCGCCGCCTGATCGATGAGGATCTCCCGCGCCGTGGCCGCCGCCCGCGCCAGCTGCGGCGCCATCGCCGGCGTCGTCCTCGATCCGAACGTCCCCTGATCGAAGGGCGTGAGGTCGGTGTCCGCCATGACGAACGCGATCGACTCGATCGGCACGCGCAGCTCGTCGGCGACGACCTGCGAGAGCGACGTCCGGATGTTCTGGCCGATCTCGACCTTGCCGGTGTAGGCGGTCACGCGTCCGCGCTCGTCGATGTGAATCCACGCGCTGACGTCAACGGGCGTTTCGCGCCCGGCCTGCGCGCGTCCGCTTTCCTGCGCGCCGGCTGCAGGCATCGACGCGATCACGATGCAGCCCGCCGCCCACGGCCGAGAACAGGCGCAGGAACTCGCGGCGATTCACGTCCGGCAGCTCGAACGTGTAGCGGGGAGGCCCGCTGAGCTCATAGCGCTCAGGTTCGAAATCGTACAGATCGACGTGATCAGCCACGGCGCGCTCGCATCTTCTCCGCGGCCAACTGGATCGCGCGGACGATGCGCGGGTAGGTGCCGCAGCGGCAGACGTTGCGATCCAGGACGCGTGGTGATATCGGTCGCGGTGGGGTTGGGTTTTTCGGTGAGCAGGCCGATCACCGCCATCACCATGCCGGGCGTGCAGTACCCGCACTGAAACGCTTCTGTCTCGAGGAACGCTTCCTGGACCGGGTGCAGACGACCGTTCTCTGCAATCCCTTCGATCGTCGTAATCGGCTTGTCGCCCAAGCCGCGAAGACGCGCGACGCACGACCTCGTCGCCTGGCCGTCGAGCATCACCGTGCAGGCGCCGCAGTGGCCCTCGCCGCACCCGAACTTGCTTCCGGTGAGGCCCAGGTCGTAGCGAAGAACAGACAGGAGGCGATCTTCAGGATCGCCCTGAACGCGGTGGCTCCGACCGTTTACGCGCAGGACGTACTCGGCCATGACCACATCTTACGCCCAAGCCGGGTCGTCCTATTTCACCTTGTAGAGCCTGGTCTGCGTCCGGATGTAGAGGCTGTCGGCGTCGGCAGCCGGCGTCGCGAAGCTCATCTCCCCGAGGCTGTTCTTCGCGATCTCCTTGTATTCGTCGCCCGCCTCGAGCACGAACATGTCGCCGTCCTCGCTCAGCATGTAGATACGGCCGGCGCTCGCAAACGGCGAGCTCGAGAACGTCTGGCCGCCGCCACCGACACGCGCCTTGTAGATCTCCTTGCCCGTCACGCCGTCCGCGACCTGCAGGATGCCGTTGTCGTTCACGACGTACACGCGGCCGCGATAGAGCAAGCGGCGACGGCGTGTAGCCCGACAGGCGAGGCTGAAACCAGGACACGAACGTGCTGCTCGTCTGGTCCGGCGCGAGCGAAATGTCACCCGAGGCACCGGGACGGATCGCGAACAGCGGACGATTCGCCTCACCCTGGGAGCCGGACCCGACGTAGAGCAGACCGCCGGCCGCGACCGGGCTCGGCGTGGCCTGCGTCATGCCGCGCAGCCGCCACAACTCTTTGCCAGCCGTGTCGTAGCTCACGGCCAGACCCCGGCCAATCGTCACGATCTCCGTACGGCTGCCGCTGTTCCAGATGAAGGGCGTCGCCCAGCCCGACTTCATCCGCGCGTCGAGCGCCGAGCGATCGACACGCCACAGCTCGGCGCCCGTCTTCGCGTCGAGCGCGACGAGAAACGACTGCGCGTCGGTGTCATGCAACTGGTACACACGCCCGTCGTGGACGACGGGCGATGAGGCCGTACCGAAGTCGAGGTACATCTGCTGCGGCGGCCAGGTCCGTTTCCAGAGCACGGTGCCGTCGAGCGCGTAACAGAACAGCCCGACGTTGCCGCCGAACGAGACGTAGAGCCGCTCGCCATCGGTCGCCGGCGTCTCGGAGGCGTAGGTGTTTTTGCGATGGCGGCCACCGAACGGCTGGCCGCGATGCGCCTCACGCTCCCAGACGATCCTTCCGGAGCGCGCGTCGAGCGCGTACACGCGATAGCTCACATCGGTCGCCTCGCCGGCGAGCTCGATGTCGCGCGCGACCACGCGCTTGTGCACTTCCTCCGGCGGCAAGCCCTGCTCGGTGAGCTGCTGCGCGTAGTCGTTGCCGTAGATGCCCGTGGACGGCGCCTTGAACGCGCCGGCGCTCACCGCGGTCGTGACATAGACGCGATCGCGCCACACGATCGGCGACGACCACCCGCGTCCTGGAATGTCCGCTTTCCAGACGGCTCGATCGCCCGACCAAACGGTCGGCAGCGCGGACTGATCGGCAATACCGGATCCGCCGGGCCCGCGGAACTGAGGCCAGTCGGTCGGACCGGCCGCGTGCGAGCCCGGTCCCACAAGGGCGAAGAGAACGAGGCCCAAAACTCGCTTCACATCTTCAGTCTTCATGGTGAGATCTTTGCTCCCGTGCTCTCCACGAGCTCGCGAACCCTCGGGGCGACCATCGTGCCGAAGAGCTCGATGCTGGTCATCAGCGCCGGATGCGGAAGCGTACCGGCGCTGTACTTCATGTCGAAGCGGGAGAGCCCGAGCGCCTTGACCGTCCTGACGATCTTCGCCGCCACGGTGTCCGGCGATCCGACACAGAGCGCGCCGTCGGGGCCGGCCTCGCGCTCGAAGTGCGCGCGGCTGGTCGGCTGCCACCCGCGCTCGGCGCCGATACGATTGATCATCGTCTCGTAATGCGGCCACAGCTCGTTCTTCGCCTGCTCATCGGTCGGCGCGACGTGCCCCGGAGAATGCACGGCGATGGGCTGGAGCGGCTGGCTGTAGCGCTCGAGCGACTCGAGGTACAGATCGACGTACGGCCGGAACCGCAGCGGGTTGCCGCCGATGATCGCGAGTGTCAGTGGCAAGCCGTACCGCGCCGCGCGGATGACCGACTCCGGACTGCCGCCGACGCCGATCCACGTGCGCAATGTGCCGTTCTCGATTGGCGGGTGGATGATCTGATTGTTGATGGCCGACCGGGTCGAGCCACTCCACGTCACCGGTCCCGGCTTGAGCAGCTCGACGAAGAGACGCAGCTTGTCCTCGAACAGCTCCTCGTAGCGCGCGAGGTCGTAGCCGAAGAGCGGGTACGACTCGGTGAACGACCCGCGCCCGAGAATTACTTCGGCGCGCCCGTTCGAGATCGCATTGAGCGTCGAGAATCGCTGAAAGACGCGGACGGGGTCGTCGGTGCTGAGCACGGTGACGGCCGACCCGAGCGCGATGCGCTCCGTCCTGCCGGCAATGGCGCCGAGCACGACCTCGGGCGCCGAGATCGCGAAATCGCGGCGATGATGCTCGCCCACGCCGAACGCGTCGAGACCGACGTGATCCGCCAGCACGGCTTCGGCAATCACATCTCGCAACGCCTGCGCCTGCGACTGCAGCGTCCCGTTCGCGTCAACCGTGACGTCACCGAACGTATCGAGACCCAGTTCAAATGCGCGCGGCACGAAGGTCTACTTCACGCGGGCGAGGCTGAAGACGCCCGTGTACGCGGCGCTCGTGTAGAAGCCGACGAACTCGTTGTCCACGGCGCGGCCGATCCAGTCGTAGACGCCGCCGTCCTGCTGGCCGAGATCGGCGCTGCCCTTGAACATCACGACTCCGCCCGCGAGACGCCCTTCCATCGTGATCGTGTACTTGTACGGGCGCCCGCAGTCGCCCTCGAAGACGGCCTGGTAGACGTCGCCTTTCTGCGAAATCGTCGCAGAGAGTTTCGCGCACTGCTCCTGCGGCGGCGTCGACGCGCGCGCGGGGTTGTAGGCGCTCCACGTTCCGGTCCACGCGCCGACGACGTTTGGCGGCGCCTGCGGGCCGCGGCCCGGGCCACGTTGAGCCTCTCCGGTACTCACCATCAGTGTCACAGCGACCGCGAACCCTGCCAGTCGACGCATCTCTGCCTCCAGTCACCAAGGATAACGTGAGTCGCTCACTGGTCGGCGTTTCCAGACGACGTCGATCTTCGACGAGACGGCGGAGCATCCGGAGTGGCTCGGAGAGGAACCAGAGAGAGTTCAGAAGCTCATTTCGTGAAACCGGGGTTGTCGGTGACGCGCTACAGCGCGCGAAGGTGCTCGCCAACGCGCTTACGGTCCGGAGCGCGGATGCCCGCCTTCGCGGCGAAGTCAGGCCAGGCGGCGACGGCCCCACCCACCTGCTTCAAGACCTGCGGCGCGGTGCCGACGCCGGACTGGTCGGCCAGCTCCAGCAGGTCGTCGCGGGTGATGTCGCGGAACTTGCCGTTCACGGACATGAGGTGCTGATAGGTCCATTCGCCTTTCGGATTGTACGCATGCGTCACGTCGTAGGCGGGAGCAAGCTCCCACGCGCCGCCCTCGCGCATCAGAAACGACGTGTTCTTGGTGTGGTCGTCGCAATTGGCCGCCATCACGTTGAACGCTGTGCGGCGGAACGCCTCTTCCATGGCGGCGTATCCGAGCTGAGGCGGTCGATCGCGAGCATGAGCTGGCTGACGTCGTGCGTGGCCTTCTGCCGATAATCGAGGTGCGCCAGCCCGCAGAGCGTCTGCAGGTGGTGCTTCGCGTTGCCCTCCCGGTCGAAGCGCTTCGTCATGAAATGGGCGCGGCCATTCTCCTCCAGCAGCCGGCTCGACGACATCGACGATGCCGGCCGCCCGCGCCATCAGGTGATACGCGTACTCGATGCGTCCGTAGTCGCGACCGACGCCGAGCCGCTCGTCGACCGACGCCGTCGAACTTGATCAGCCAGTGCTCGAATCCGCACCGACGTCGAACTGCCCCGCACGGATTTCCTGCGGTCTTCGGATTCCAGGCGACGACGGCCTTGGCGCGGGCGCCACCGGCGGAGGTGCCGACCTGAATGATCTGCGCCAGCGCGGCTTCGGCGTGCGCATCCGTGTCGAGCTCGCCGGCGACCGGACCCGCGCGTTCTCCACCAGTTGGACATCTCGATCGCGGTGGCCGCTCTTGGGGCTTCGGTCCGCGCGCGGGTTTGAACTCGAGCGCGCCCATCCCGCGCTTGCCCATGTACGCGAGACGGTCGAGCGAAGTGATCTGCCGACTTGTCGACGCCCTGCCGCGCCATCCACGCATCGATCAGCGCGTTGCCGAAGTCGTCGGGCAGAGCGTCGGCGAGCAGGCCTGGCAGGCGCCGGTAGGTCCGCTCGGGAAGATCGGGAAGACGAACGGCGCGCTCGCGGCGGCGAGCGGCATCGTGAGTGGCGCCAGCTCGATGCCCGAGCGAATGAAGCCGGGCTGGTACTCGAAGGCGTAATGTCCGAAGCCGGGTCGAGCGCGACGGCGCCGACTGCCTTGCCCCACATGCGGACTTCGACACTCGGACGTGCGTGTACATCACGTCGGCAGTCCGGAGCCGGACTTGCGTCTCCTGCGCGACGCCCGCTGCCTCGGAGCTTTGCTCTCGAGCGTCTGCGACGGCGGCTGACTGACGTTCGCGGGCGCGAGCGTTCGCAACCACTCGCCTCTGTCGAGGACGCGCAACACCTGGACGAGCGACCGCAACGTCGCGGCCCGAGCCGCTTTCGAGCCGCTTGACTGCGTTGAGCGCGATCCCCGCCCGCGCCGCCAGTTGGCGCTGAGTCGAGGTTCCGGCGGAGCTCGCAGCGCACGAATCTGCCGACCGAGCTCCGCTTCCCACTGACCCGCTGCAGCCACGACGTAACAATAGCCCTAAATTAGTATCTTGTCAATTAATTTACGTGCTATGTACCTAAAATGGACTTCTGGTTTTACTCTTTGGCCGTCAGAGATTCGCCGGTAGGCGCTGCTGGATCAGCCCGGACCTATGAACCCGATTTCCGACGCAGGACCACATCGTACGTCGGCCGCGACGTCCCATCGCGATACGTCACACCGCGCGGCGAGAACGCGATCTCGTCGGGATGACTCGCGTCGTATTCGTACTCGCAGGACAGCGACACGATGCCCCAGGCGGCCACCGGCCGTACTTCGCCGCGCTCGCTTCGGCCATTCGCGTTGCGGTCATGCCAGAGCGCAAAGCCAGTGAGCTCCGCGCCCGCGATGTGGCCGTCGCCGTTGTCGTCGAGCGCGCTGAGCGCGTCGTAGCCCTGCCGCCAGAAGAGCCAGAACGTGACGCTGCCGAACAGCTGCAGGCCCGACGTGATGGCGCCCGTGCCCCGCTTGTCGAACACGAGCCACGCCGCGTCCGGACGAATCCATTGCCACCGCTGCGACAGCGCGCTGCCGTCCAGATCGAAGGCGACCGATGCGCGCAGGTCCACGAGATCCTCGGCCCGAAGCCCGTCCGAGAGCGGGACGACGATGGGCGTGATCGGGCGCGGCTGCTTCGCCAGCTCAGCCGCGGCCGCGTTCAATCGCTCGATCTCCGCGCGATCGCGCCCCGGATCGAGCAACGGGATCAGATAGCGAGCCGCTTCCTCGGTGAGCGACCGGTGCCCGTACATGACCCCGGCGCCCTGTCGATCCTTGGGAAGCGCCTGGGCGACCACGTCGCGGAGCGCCGCAATGGCCCCGGGCTTGTCGCCGGCTTCGCTCAAGGTCCAGCCCAGGCCCATCTTCGCGACCAGGTTCGTCGGGGCAAGCTCGAGCGCTTCGCGGTACCGGGCGACGGCCTTCGTCAGGTGTGCTCGGGCGGCGGCGACCACCTTCGGGTCACTTGACGGTTTCACCTCGAACTGACGAAAGGACGGCACGAATCCGCCGGCCCACGGCACGGTGACGTTCTTCCCGCCGCGGGCGGTGGCCGTCGGGATCGTGTCGAGCTTCTCGGCAAATGCCATCGCATGCACTCTCGCGAGGTTCACGCGCAGGTCGGCGTCCTTCGGCCGCTCGGTCAGCTGTCGCTCGAGGTTCGCGACGACACGTTCGACCGGCACGTTCTCGATGTCGAGGGGCATGGCAATCGCGGCGACGATGGCCGGGGCGATCATCGCGAGTGGCAGAATCACGAGCCGTTTTTTCATCTCATCTCCTTCTGTCGTCGTCCGGACGGCGCGCCGTTTGCCCCATGAAGCGCAGGATCACGAATTCCGCGGGCCGCATCGTCGCCAGCCCGACCAGCGCGATGAACCGCCCGTTGTCGATGTCGTCCTGCGTCATCGTCGATCGGTCGCAGCGCACGAAGCACGCCTGTTCCGGCTTGAGGCCCACGAGGACGCCGGAGTGCCAGAGATTCAACAGAAAGTCCTCGATAGTCCGCCGGACGTTGATCCACAGGACCGGGCCGTTCGGCTCGAAGATGGTCCATTGCAGACCGCGGACGATCGACTGCTCCACGAAGACCAGGAGTCGCCGGACCGCGACGTGCTGCAACGCCGGGTCCTCGCTCGTCGTCCGGGCGCCCCAGAGGACGATGCCGCGATCGGGAACGTCGCGGACCAGATTCACGCCTTGCGCCGCCATCGCCTCCGCTTCGGTCGCGTCGATGTCTTCGGCAAGCCCGAGCACGTCAGTCACTCGAATGCCATCCGTCGAATGATGGACGCCGCGCTCAATCGCGAGGCGCGCGTAGATGCCCGCGACGTGTCCGCCCGGCGGCGTCACCGTTTTCGCCATGCCGTCCAGAGTTCGGACGACGAGCCACGGCGCATAGCAGGCGACGTACGAGGACCGCGGAATCTCGACCGGGCCGGCGAGCGGCGCCGGCAACTGCAGCAGTGCGACCACTTTCTGGAGCCGCTCGGCGAAGCTGACGATCCGTCCCGTGGCGCCAGGGCACTCGTGTTCATCCGGGCAGCAGAAAATGGAGAACTCTTCCCGCTCCAGGGCCTCGAGCCCCGCGTGGATCGACTCGCCTTCCGGCACCCACACGACCCAGCAGCGACGGCCCCCGTTCTCGAAGAAGCCCTTGACCGCAAGCGGTAGGCACCCGGCCGCAGACGGGCCAAAGGCTCCAAGAAACTCGGCGAAGCTGGTCACGAGCACCGGGTTCAGGCCGTGACGCCCCACTCCCAGAAACGCCGCCGTGCTCGTCGAGACGCCCTCGATGGATTTGACACCCGTGGACACTTCCTCGACATACACGCCGGGATGCAGCAGCTCGGGCATGGGGGTGGCCCATTATGCCTACTTCGCGGCTCTCAGCCCGAGCCGCACTACTGAGCCACCCGGTGGGCCACCGAGTAGAATCCCGCGTGTGACTGCTCGCCGGGTGGCGCTGCCGCTCGTTCTGGCATCCGCGCTTGTCGCGACAAGCGGCGCCACCACTCAGGCTCCGCGCGAGTCGTCACCGCGCCCCCTCCGCGTCTCGGACAACAGGCGCTTTCTCGTGACGGACGACGGGCGTCCGTTCTTCTGGCTCGGCGACACGGCCTGGGAGTTGTTTCACCGGCTGACGCGCGAGGACGTGATCCGCTATCTCGACAATCGAGCCAGGTTGCGCTTCACCGTGATCCAGGCCGTTGCCCTGGCGGAGTTCGACGGGCTTGGCGCGCCGAACGCGTACGGCCATCGTCCGCTCGTGAACAACGATCCGGCGACGCCGGATGTGAACGACGGACCGGAGAACGACTACTGGGATCACGTGGACTTCGCGATTGCGCAGGCGCGGGCGCGCGGGCTCTACATCGGCCTGCTGCCGACGTGGGGCGACAAATGGAATCGCCAGAAAGGCGTCGGCCCCGAGATCTTCACGCCTGAGAACGCGGAGGTCTACGGCGCCTGGCTCGGGCGCCGCTACCGCGACGCCGTGAACATCGTCTGGATCCTCGGCGGCGATCGTGCGGTGGACAACGACACGCATCGTGCGATCATCCGCAACATGGCGCGCGGCCTCCGATCGGCAGACGACGGCCGGCACCTGATCACGTTTCATCCGCGCGGCAACGACAGTTCGTCCGCGTATTTTCACGACGAACCGTGGCTCGACTTCAACATGCGCCAGAACGGCCACAACGTCGAGTACACGGGGCGCTACGACAAGACGCGCGCCGACTACGACCGGGTGCCGGTGAAGCCCGTCCTCGACGGCGAGCCGGTGTACGAAGATCATCCGGTGGCATTCGCCGCAGCCGCACAGGGCCACTCGATCGGCGCCGACGTGCGGCGCGCGATGTACTGGGATCTCTTCAGCGGCGCGTTCGGCCACACCTACGGCCATCACTCCGTCTGGCAGTTCCTCTCGCCGGAGCGCCCGCCGGTCAACGCGCCGCTGCTGCCGTGGATCGAGGCGATCACTCAACCGGGCGCCGTGCAGATGCAGCACGGCCGGGCGCTGCTCGAATCGCGTCCGTTTCTCTCCCGGATTCCCGATGACGACGTGATCGTGCCGGCGCAGGTCCCGACGAGCGTCCCCGGCGCGGGCCGGTATCGCTTTGTCGCCACCCGCGACGAGGCTGGCACCTACGCCATGGTGTACGCGCCGGTCGGCCGGCCGTTCGCCGTGCGACTGAACAAGATCACCGGCGCGAAGGTGACGGCGTGGTGGTTCAACCCTCGCACCGGCCAGGCCACACGAGTCGGCGCCTACGACAACACCGGCACGCGCACGTTCACGTCGCCCGACCCGGGGGAAGCCATCGACTGGGTGCTGGTTCTGGACGACGCGTCGAAAGGATACGGGGCGCCGGGGGCGCGACGTTTCGGCGGCCCGTAGCCCGGGCCGCCCTACGTACGTCGTCGCGGTTCGGTACGTAGCGCGGCTCGAGGTTGTGAGCCGCGATCAGGCAATTGGAGGTGTTCTCGTGAAGAAGGCCCCGAAGGCCGCGAAGTCTCAGCCGAAGTCGGAGAAGCCGCAGGGTCCTTCGCCCGAGCTCATGAAGCTCGCCGACTACATCAACCCGCGCGCCCTCGATGCCGCGCAGATGGTCATGGTCGTCTCGGCCGCGCTGCAGCCAAAGGACGGCACGCCGCCCGCGCTGGGCGATGACGTCAGGACAGGCCTCGTTCGCATCCTGCAGGAAGTCACCGAGATCATCATGGGGATCAAATCTCAGGTGTCGATCGCGGTGCGCGCCGACCAGCCTAGTGCCTAGTGCCCAGTGCCCAGTGCCTAATCTCTTCTTAGCGCGATCAGCGGATCGATTGAGGACGCTCGAAGAGCCGGAACGAGCGTGGCAATCGCGCCCGAAGCCAGGAGCGTGAGGGCCGTCGTGACGTACACGCTCGGATCGGCCGGCGAGACGTTCGCGAGCAGCTGTCGCATCTGCGTGCCGACGAACCAGCCCGGCCAGAGGCCGATCGCGACGCCGAGCGCGACGCGCCAGAGGCCCTGCCAGAGCACCATCCGCATCACGCCCCGGCGGCTCGCGCCGAGCGCCATGCGGACGCCGATCTCCTGCGTGCGGCGCCGCACCGTAAAGGCCATCACGCCGTAGAGTCCCGCGGCGGCCAGGAGCAGCGCGGCGGCGCCGAACAGCATGAAGAGGCCGCCGAAGAGCCGGAACGCCCAGCCACGGCGCCAGAGCTCTCCGGAAAGCGAGTTGGGATTCACGAGCGCGATCTCCGTGCTCACCGCCGACAACGCGGATCGCACGGCGGACGTGAGCGCCGTCGGATCGCCTCCGGCCCTGGCGAGAATCGCGACGCCTCGCGACGATTCCTGCGCGAGCGAGAGATAGACCGATTCGACGATTTGCCCGTCGCGCTGGGCCTGCACGAGGCTCGGCACCACGCCGACGATCGTGATCCACGGCAGATTTCTCGTCGCCGAAGCGGAGGCGCCGCCCGAGCGCCGGGCCCTCTGCAAGATGACGCGCGACGAACGCTTCGTCGACGACGGCGACACGCTCTGCGCCGGCGGTGTCGCCCGGAGTGAACAGACGGCCGTGGCGCACGGCGATGCCAAGCACGTCGAAGAAGCTTGGCGTGGCGGCAATCTGCGCCGCGCGGGGTCGATCTTCCGGCTTCGCGTAGGTCACGCCTTCGAGACTGAACGGCGGCGAGAAGCCCGCCGCCGGGCACGCCGGTCGCGAGCGTGACGCGGCGCACGCCGGGCACGCGCGCGAGGTTTTCTTCGAACTGCTCCATCGCGCGAAGCGCCGCCGGCATCTCCGGGAATGTCCGCGGGTCGAAATTGGTCTGCCCGAAAAAGACGTCGCGCGTCGCGAACGGATAGTCGAGCCGGCTCGTGGTCATGATGCTGCGAATCATCAGCCCCGAGACGACGAGCAGGATGCAGGAGACGGCGACTTCGACCACGACCAGCCAGCGGCTGAAGCGTCCCATACGCAGGCTCGTCGCGCCGCGCGTGTCGTCTTTCAGCACCGAGTGCGCGTCCACCCGCGCAACGCGCAAGCCGGGCACGACACTGGAGATCAGCGCGGCGGCGACAGTAATGGCCGTGACGAACGCGAGCACTGTCAGATCCAGCCGGACGTCGATCCAGAAGGGCGGCTGCGTGCTGGCGATCGCCCCCATGAAGTAGACCACTCCGTACTGCGCCAGCGCGAGCCCGATCGCGGCGCCGATCACGGCCAGCACGAGGCCCTCGGCCAGCGACTGACGCAGGATCCGCCAGCGTCCGGACCCGAGCGCCGTCCTGATGGCGAACTCCTTGGCGCGCTCGGCGGCGCGCGCGAGCTGCAGGTTCGTGACGTTCACGCAGGCGATCAGCATCACCCCGAGCACCGCCGCCAGCATCGTGTAGAAGGTGTTCTTGATCGCGACGGGGATCGACTCGTCCATGAACGGGACGACCCTCGCGATGATGTCCTTGTTCTCGGGATAGCTGGCTGCGAGCTGGCGCGCGATCGCGGCCATCTCATTCTTTGCGCCCTCGAGTGTCACTCCGCCCCGGAGACGGCCGATCACCTGCATGCTCTGGCCTTCGCCGCGTTTGACGGGCGGCGTCACCACGGCCGGCAGCCAGATCTCGTGCGACTCCGGAAAGCCGAACTTCTCCGGCAGGACGCCGACGATGGCCGTCGAGACGCCGTCGAGCCGCACAGCCGTCCCGGCGATGTTCGGATCGGCTTTGAAGCGCGCCTGCCAGAGCCGATGCCCGATGAGCGCGACCGCGGGCGCGCCGGGCGCGGCATCCGCGTCCGAGAAATCGCGGCCGACAACGGGCGCCACCCGAAGCAGCGACAGCGTGTTGGGCGTCATCCGCAGACCGCGCAGGCGCTCGGGGTAGCCCGTGTCCCCCGCCATCGTCACCGTCTGCCCGAAGTAGCCCGCAAGCGCCTCGAAGGACTTCTGCTGTGCGCGCCAGTCCACCAGGTCATGCGGCGGCGCGTTGTCGCGGCGGTCGGGCTCCTTGACCGTCGCGCGCCGCACGAACATGATCCGCTCGCTCTCGTCGAACGGGAGGCCCCTGAGGATGACGCCTTCGACGATCGAGAACATCGTCGTCGTCAGCCCGATCCCGAGGGCGAGGGCGACGATCGCAATCGCCGACGTCCCGGGCCGCTTGACGATCATCCGGGCGCCGTACCGCAGGTCCTGGACCCATTCCCGCATCTGGTGACTCCAATGTGCCGCCTGCGCGCCTCCGGCGCTTCGGCGAGCCTGCCGCAGCAAGAGCAGAGGCAGGATGATAGACACCACGGGCGCACTCCCGGGTCCCGGGACGGCTCACGCGGCGGAGCTGTATCCGTAAATACGCAAGGACGGGCGAAAAGTTAGCGCACCCGGTCGGATGCCGGGCGCCGGGTTCATTTGATCAGTCTTCCCTGCCCGTACCTCATCACGATGGGCAGCGAGAGCCTGATGTCGAGCTTGCTGTACTGGAAGAGGTCATTTTCGCTGGCTTCGATCGTCGCCTGTTCATAGAGCCAGGCGGGCGTGAGCTTCAACCGCCACCACAGCGGAATGCCGAACGCGATTTCCACTTTCAGCTCGGACGTCTTCTGAAACTGTGAGAGCGGCTCTCCTGCCGCCCGGTACAAGCGATACCGGACGCCGAGGTCCAGGGTGTAGTCACGTTCGCCTGTCTTGAGCTTGATCTGCCCGTCGGCATCCACCTGGAATCGCCACTGGCGCCGGTCTTCTGTTTCAATCGCGAACTCGACCTCCTTTGAAAAGGTCGCCTCGTTCGCCTTGAAATACTCGTTCAACAGCGTGGCATGGCCCCGCGACAGCAGCCGATCGAGGTCCTGGTCGGCGCCGCCGATGCTCAACCCGACCGGCACGTTGCTCTCCGTTCCCCTCGTCAGGCGTCCTCCAAACTTTCGCAGGCTCATCTTCACCATGTTGCTCAGAGGAAACTCCTTCATCGGAAGGATCTCGGCGCCGCCGCCGTAGTGACGGAACCGTCTCGGCTCGACGACGTACGTGGTCGAGAACAACGCCTTTTCGGTGAGATCGAACCCGTCCCGCGTCTGTGCGAGCTTGCGACTGGCGGAGAGTGTGGCCGGATGATCCCGGAGCTGTCCGTCCCAGAAGAGCCCGCCATAGAGCCGCGCCATCCGGTACTTGTAGTCGCCCCGGGCGCCCGTGGAGAACTCATCCGTGTCGAACGTCACCTTGTCGGACTCCTCGCGCCTCGTGTAGTCGATCGCCATCGGCACTCGAATCGCGAACGACTGGGCGTCGACGGCGCCGTAATCGCTGTCGAGCGCCACGGCGAACCTCGTGGATCGCTCCGCCCCGCTGAACGGCAGCCCCAGGTTCTTGCGGATGTCGGTGCGGCCCTCGGGATCGACCGGCCGGATGAACACCATGCCGAAATCGAGTTTCGTCGCGGCGAAATACCCCTGAGCGTTGCGGCTGCGGGCGGCCTCGAGCTGGCCAGCGACGGTGGGCCTGTCGTCCTCCGTCCGGCCCATCCAGCCGAGGCGGACGAAGTGCTGATGCGTGGCCTCCACGATGTCGATTCCCGGATCGTCGTCGCTGTGATCGAGATCCAGCGATTCGGCCAGATGGTCGGGGACCGCGACGGAGTAGAACAGATTCAAGTACAGCCGGCGTCCGTTGATGATCAGCCGTTCCGGGTGAGCGGTGTCGAGGCTCGACGGGCAGCCGCCGCCGATCCCGGAGATGCAGTAGTCGCCGTCCTCTTTCAGGGCGCTGTTCAGTTTTCCGACGAGATCGGCGCCCGACACCTTCGCTTTGACGACACGCCGCGAGTCGTACACGACGCGCTCGAGGATGTACTTCGAGAGCCAGTCGCTGCCGTTGCCATCGAGATGCCGCCGGACGTAACCCGCGTAGTCCGCATCGATCAGGTCCTTCGACACGACGGCGAGATCAGTCTTCACGCTCGCGCGGAGCGCGTCGCCGATGAACGCCACGAACTGGTCGCCGCTGGTCCAGATGTTGCGAAAGTCCGAGCATTCGCCGGGCGACTTGTCCGGGCAACTGCGATAGGTGTCGGCCTTGCCGGTCTCGACTTCGCTCCCGAGTGTCGCCAGGTAGGTGACCTGGGATCCGTTGATGCGCCAACTGAACGCGGCGCCCTTCACGATGCTCACTTCAGCGCCTGCTCCGGTGACTGCTCTGTCCAACTGACCGTTGGTGCTGCCGGCCTGGACGTTGGCCCTGATCGTGATCAGCGTCTCGCCGAACCACTCCGGCCGAACCATGACTCTGGTGGCCGACTCATATTGCTCATCCAGCACCGACATGAAGCCGCGATCGCCGGAGAACCGCGTGGCGCCTGCCGCGGGAGAGGCGGACGGGTTGATGACACGCGCGGCGCGGCCCAGCAGCGCGCTGTCCGGAGGCAGCACGACGAACCGAATCTCCGGAAACTCTTCGATGACACTCGTCGTGCCCGCGTCGGACAGATCCGACACGAGGAGCACGGTCGGCGGTGGCGTCACGTCGTCGCGGACGACGTCGAGCATCGCCTTGAGCGCTTTCTTCGGGTCGAGGAACTGAATCTCCCGGTCGCCGTCTGCTTCGGTCCAGCGCCACATTGGATTCGACAAGTCGTTTCGCACGTCGGGATCGACCATCGCGACGACCAGCAGCCCGGCGTTCAGTCGCGTGCGCACCGGGTAGCCCACGAGGTCGGCGATCGGTCCCGCGCCCGGCGTCAGCGCGGCGTCGGTCTCGAACACGAAGTTCGCCCGCTCCAGGTCGCCGTCCCGAATCGTCAGCCGATACCAGCGGCCTGGTCGCAATGGCCGCTCGAAGGTGAGGGTGCCGTCGGCGCTGCCTTTGCCCGCATCGAACTTCACCGTCCGCACGGGGCTGGTGTCGCCGTCGCGCGGACGACGTGCAAACTCCTGGATGTCGGCTTTCGGCGATGCGAGCGGCGGGTGCTCGATCTTGAGTGACGCGATCCAGGAAACGGTCTCGTCGTCCTCGATGCGCAGTTTGAAGCGCCCGTCGCTGCTCTTGTTACTGTTCAGCTTCTTGTTCGTGTGATGAATCGAAACGTTCGAGACGAGCAGCGGGAGGTGCGGGTTCGTATTGACCCAGTCGCGCAGGCCACGCGCGAACACGGGCGATTGCCGCAGCGTGCGCGTCAGATCGAGCCGGCCGAGTGCGACCGTGTGGGGTTGAAGCGACGTGAGGTGCGCCCAGGCCGCGCCGCCGTCCGACGTGGATCGATTGTTCCCGGCGACGATCAGGAGGTCGTCCGGGGCTGGCTTTGCCTCGCGCACCGCCGCCGCCGCGCCGATCGCTCCGCCCAGCCAGGCCGATCCGATCGAGCCGTTCTCCGGCCCGCACTTCACGGGCTTGTCGAGTCCCCAGTCGTACGTGCCGCCGGGATCCTCGCAGAAGCCCTCGACCAGGCCGAGGAGATTGCCGAAAACACGAATCGTCAGGCCGGTGGTGCCGGGTGTCGCCTGGCCGGCCGCCGGGGCCTGGCCAGCGCCAGGCGCTGCCGACAGGGCGACGAGGACCGTGACGAACGCGAGGGGTCGCATTTTGAGATCTCCGCCTCTTTTAACTAGAGGCGTCCTCTGGAGCGACCGTGCCGCGACGAATGTTGGACCTTCGTCCAACTGGCGGCCGGCGGGCGAACAGGTATGCTGGTCGGGTGTACCCGGGGATGACGCTGGTAGTGGTCGACGATGACGCGCTGATTCGGCGGGCCGTCGGCCGATTCCTGCGCTCCCAGGGGCACGAAGTCCATGTCTTCGACTCGGCCGAAGCCTATCTGGCCCGGCGCTGCCAGGCCGACTGCGCCATCCTCGACATCGATCTGCCCGGCATCAGCGGCCTGGAGCTCGACGAACAGCTCAGGAAGGAAGGCCACCCGATGCCCGTGGTCTTCATCACGGCGCATGACGAGCTGGACATCCTGGCCGCCGTCCAGCAGACGCACCGTCCACTTCTCAGAAAACCGCTCGACGAGCCCGGGCTGCTCAGCGCCATCGCGCGCGCGACGAACGATCAGGGCTGAGGCGGTTTGTCGGCGGGAAGCTTCGAGAGCAGACGCACGAGCGCGGCAACCGAGTCCACTTCGAGCTTCTGCATGACGCGGGCCCGATGGACCTTGACCGTCTTCTCGACGGTGCCGAGCTCGTACGCGATCTGCTTGTTCAGCAGGCCACGAGCCACCAGCTCGCACACTTCCCGCTCGCGTCTGGTCAGCCGCGCGAAACGAGCCTCCGTCTCGCGTTCGGACTGTCGCTGCTGATGAAGCGCCGTCGCGCGGGCCTCGGCGCGCCCGATCGCCTCCATCAACTGCGGTTCGTCGAGTGGCTTGACGAGGAAATCCACCGCGCCCTCCCGCATCGCGCGCGCGGTTGACGGCACGTCCCCTTGCCCACTGAAGAAGACGATAGGGTGCGAGTTTCCGCGGGCCACCATCGCCTGCTGAACATCGAGACCATTGAGGCCCGGCATGGACAGATCGAGGAGCAGGCACGCCACGCCGTCGTACGGGGGCCGCTCCAGAAACGCTTCCGGGGACATGAACACTTCGACCTGGAGGCCGTGCGAACGCAGGAGGCGCTCAATGGCTCTGAGGACGACCGGGTCGTCGTCGATGACGAAGACGCGCAGCTTCTCGTCCATTGCTGTCCTTTGCAGCGATTCTACATGGCTGGGCGCGATATAATTTCGGATTCCTTCCCAGCCTGGGACACGTTCGATGCGCGCGACCCTCTTCGCCATCGGCCTCGCGCTGTTCGCGGTGGTGCCGCTCGACGCCCAAACGAGCGCGACACTCCAGGGCCGCGTGTTCGATCAATCGGGCGCGGTGATTCCACTCGCCACGGTTCGCGTTCGCAGTTCCGCCGCCGGCTTCAACCGTTCGGTCACCACCGACAGTGAGGGACGTTATCAGCTGGTGGGGATTCCCGCCGGTGGCTACGAGGTCGTCGCGGCGGCGACCGGCTTCCGATCCGAAGTCATCGAGGAGTTGAGCATCGAGGTCGGCCGCACGCTCGTCCGCGACTTCCACCTCGAGGTGGGCAGCAGCAGCCAGAGCGTCGTGGTCCAGGCCGAATACCCGTTGATCGAGCGCGCCTCCTCGGCGGTCGGTCACGTCGTGACGGCGCAGACCGTGCAGGAGGCGCCGTTGAACGGCCGGCGCTTCACCGACCTCGGGTTGCTGGTGCCTGGCTCCGTCGCGCCGTCACAGACCGGGTTCTCGACGACGCCGATTCGCGGTGTCGGGGCCCTTGCGATCAACACCACGGGCAATCGCGAGGAGGCCGTGGGATTCGTCGTCAACGGCATCACGACCAACAACCTGACGTTCGGATCGTTGAGCTTCCAGCCCTCGATCGCGAGCATTCAGGAGTTCAAGGTCAACAACTCGGCGTTCAGCGCCGAGCATGGGCACGTCTCCGGCGCGATCGTCGGCATCGTCACCCGATCCGGCACCGAAGCGTTCCGCGGCGAGCTGTTCGAGTTCTTTCGAGACGACGCGCTCGACGCCCGCAACTACTTCGAGCTCAACGCGACGGAGCCGTCTCCGTTCAGGCGCAACCAGTTCGGCGGATCGTTCGGCGGTCCGCTCGTGCGCGGGCAGATGTTCTTTTTCGTGGCCTACGAGGGTTTCAGGCAGCGGCAGGGTCTCGACATGAACAGCCTGGTCCTCAGCGACCAGCAGCGCGCGGGGATCACCGATCCTGTGATCCGCCGCCTCGTCGAGCTGATTCCCCGGGCGAACGTCGTCGACAGCGGCGGCACCCCTCGGTTCGTCGGGTCGGGCGAAGCCATCGTCAACACCGATCGCTGGTCGCTCGATCTCCAGCAGAATCTCGGCGCGAACGGCCGCCTGCACTTCTTCTACAGTGAGAATGACGTCGATGCGAAGGAGCCGGCGTCGAACGGCAACTCCATTCCCGGATTCGGGCACACCGCGAACACCGGGGGAAGCATCCTGACGATCGGCGAAACCCACGTGCTCGGACGACGGCTCGTGAACGAAGCGCGGTTCGGCCGAAGCACCCTGGGCGGCCGGACCGTGCCAACCGCCGCGCTCAATCCGGCGGACTTCGGCATTCGCAACGGCAAAGAGGGGCCCATCGGGCTGCCACAGCTCATCGTCGCGGGCGGCCTGAATTTCGGCGGTCCGATGCAATTCCCGCAAGGCCGGACAGACGCGTCCTACGTCTTCGTGAACACTCTGCACGTCACGAGCGGCCGGCACTCCATCAAGCTTGGAGGCGAGTACCGGCACTTCCTCAACGAGAACTTCGCCCAAGGCACCGGACTCTTCAACTTCCCAAGCGTCAACGCGTTTCTGGCCGGCACCGCCAACGCGTTCAGCGTCACGCTCGGCGAGCGACGGAACCACATCAGTCAGCGCGCCGCCGGCGCTGTTCTTTCAGGACAGCCTGGCGCTTCGATCGGATCTCACCGTCGATCTCGGCCTGCGGTGGGAGTGGCACGTGACCCCGACCGAGCGCGACGACAAGTTCGTGGTCTTCGACGCCGCCAGCGCGTCGCTGCTCCGCGTCGGGGTTGATCTCGACAGGATTCACAGGCAGAACCACCAGAACTTCGAGCCGCGCCTGGGCCTGGTGTGGGACGCGACGCGGGACGGCCTCACGATCGTGCGCGCCGGGTACGCGGTGGCCGTGGACGAGCCAGGGACGACGGCCGTGAGAGACACGGCGGGGAACCCTCCGTCCGCCACGCCACTCGCCGCCACCGGCACGATCGCGCTCGCGACGGCGTTGTCGACGACGCAACCGGCCGGGCTGGCGCCGGCGACGACCGACCCGCAGTTCCGGAATGCGTCCGTACGGTCCTGGAACGTGAACGTCCAGCGCCAGCTCACGCGCGAGATCGCCGCGACGATCGGCTACCTCGGCTCCAGCGGCAGGAACCTCCGAATCTCGCGCAACCTCAATCAGCCGACTGAGGGCGTCCGGCCGTTCCCGGCGTTGTCCTCGACCAGCCCCATTCAGCCGAATACGCCGCTCGGCAACATCACGCAGGTCGAGAGCACGGGCTTCTCCGACTACCGTGCCCTGTGGGTGTCGGCGCTGATGCGGCGATCGCGTGGCCTCCAGTTCGACGTCTCGTACACGTGGTCGAGATCGCTCGACACGAACTCCCTGAATTCGTCGGGCTTCGCCGTCCAGGACAGCTACGACATCCCGAACCAGTACGGCCTGTCGGACTTCGACGCGCGGCACCGATTCGTGCTGAGCGCGATCTACGACCTGCCGTTCGACGCCAATGCCTTCGCGCGCGGCTGGCAGGTCGCGGCCATCGTGCAGTCGCAGAGCGGCAATCCCGTGAACCTCGTCACGAGCAACAGCACGCTCACCGGCGTGCCGAACACCGTGCGCCCCGACGTGACCGGACCGATCACGATCATCGGATCGGTCGACGAGTGGTTCGACACATCGGTCTTCGTGGCGGTCGATCGCTTCGGCAACCTCGGCCGCAACGTCGTCATCGGCCCGCCCTTCCACAACACGGACGTCTCGGTCATGAAGAACCTGAAGGCCGGCAAGGTGGCGCTACAGTTCAGGGTGGACGTCTTCGACGTGTTCAACTACGCGAATCTCGGACCGCCGGGCAACCTCGTCGGCAGCCCGACATTCGGCAGGATCACGAGGACGCGTCTTGCGACGGGTGAAGCCGGGTCGTCGCGTCAGGTTCAACTCGCCGTGAAGGCGTCGTTCTGACCGTGCGCGTGACGCTCACTCGCCTCGTGCCGGCGGCCGTTCCCGGCGTCTTTCTTCTCCTGCTCCTCACGGCTCCGGAGATCCCGGCTCAATCGCGGCCGACGAGAACGGTGCTCACGGTGCACTGGAGCTCCGAGGACTTTCCGAGCACGCCGCTCATCGAGGCCGGCATCCGGCAGGTCCTCCTGGCCAACGCGACGGGGCCGGTCGACTACTTCGCCGAGTACCTGGAATCCGATCGCTTTCCCGCGCAGGAAGCCTCCCTGGCCCTGCGCGACTACATCAAGCGCAAGTTTCATCGGGCGGCACCATCGACGTCGTCCTGGCGATCTCCGATCCTGCGCTGGAGTTCGTGCTGGAGTACCGCGCGGAGCTGTTTCCCGAGGCGCCGGTCGTGACGTCCGTCGCGACCATGCCGGACACTCTGCTTCGCACCGCCGGTCCGGGGATGACCGGCGTCGTGAGAGGCGACGCGTACGACCAGACACTGGATCTGGCGTTGAGGCTGCATCCGGCGACGAAACGCGTCTTCGTCGTGGCGTACGCGCCCACCGTGCGGTGGGCGGACATGGTTCGAGAGGAGCTCCGGGCGTTTTCGAGTCGAGTCGAGTTCACCTATCTCGACGACCAGTCCGTGGAGCGGGTGCTGGCCGCGATCCGCGCGGTTCCCCGGGACAGTCTGGTTCTCTACGTGCGGCATTCACAGGAGGAGCGCGGAAACGTGTTGTTCCCCGCCGACGTCGCGCGACTGGTGAGCGAGGCCTCGCCCGTGCCGGTGTACGGGGTGAGCGATTCGTACGTCGGATCGGGAATCGTTGGCGGCGTCATCGCGTCGAGAGAGCGGCTCGGACATCGACTGGGAGAGATGACCCGCCAGCTTCTCGCGGGCGGCCGCGCGCAGGATCTTCCCATGGAGCCTGTGGCACTGACACCGACGATCGACTGGCGACAACTGGAGCGCTGGCGGATCGACCCGTCGCGGCTCCCGCCGGGCACGGACATCCGATTCCGCCAGCCCACTCCGTGGGAGACGTACCGCGGATACATCGTGGGCGCGTTCGCGCTGTTCCTCGTGCAGTCGGCGCTCATCAGCGCGCTGCTCGTCCACAGGACGCGCCGGCGGCGTGCGGAGGCGGCGCTGCGCGAAAGCGAAGCCCACTTCCGGATCATGGCGGACACCGCGCCGGTCCTGATCTGGCGATCGGACATCGACAAGCGGCGCGACTTCTTCAATCTGCCGTGGCTGCGATTCACGGGACGCCAGCTCGCACAGGAGCTTGGCCACGGCTGGGTGGACTGCGTGCATCCCGATGACCTGGCCGCGTGTCTCGGGACGTACAACACCGCGTTCGACGCACATCAGACGTTTCGCATGGAATACCGGCTTCGGCGATTCGACGGCGAGTACCGCTGGATGCTCGACACCGGCGTGCCCCGATGGGAATCGAACCGCGTCTTTGCCGGCTATATCGGCTCCTGCCTCGACATCACTGACCGAAAACAGGCAGAAGTCTCGCTCCAGGAAACGCACGCCGAGCTCAGCCGCGTGTCACGGCTCACGGCGCTCGGAGAATTCGCCGCGTCGGTCGCCCACGAGGTTCGCCAGCCCCTGACGGCGATCATCATGAACGCGAGAAGCTGTCTTCACGGCATCGCCCGCACGCCGCCCAACCTCGAAGAGGTGCGGGCCGGGCTGCTGGACGTCGTGGACGCCGGGCAGCGGGCCGAAGAGGTGATTCAGCGCAACCGGGAGCTGTTCCGAAGCCATTCCGTCCAGACGGCGACACTCGACATCAACCACGTCGTCCGGGAGGCGATCGTGCTGGCAGGCCTCCGCCTGGCCGAAAACCACGTCACGGTCGCGACGGCGCTCGCCGACAACCTGCCGCCCGTGAGCGGCGACCGCATCGAGCTGCAGCAGGTGCTGCTCAATCTCATCGCCAACGCCATCGATGCGATGGAACGCGTCGAGCCGGCGGCGCGACAGATTCAGCTGGACTCGTCAAACGTCGATCGCGCGGTGAAGATCGCCGTGACCGACAACGGCGTGGGTCTGGGCGACGTGGACATCAAGCGGATGTTCATGCTGTCCTACACGACGAAAGCCAACGGCACGGGCGTCGGGCTGGCCATCAGCCGGTCGATCATCGAAGCCCACGGCGGCCGGCTGTGGGCCGAGCAGAATGCGGGTCGCGGCGCGACCTTCTGCTTCACGCTGCCCAGCCAACCGGCGGCCGTCGTCGCTCCCCCGAAGAGCGTCAGCCCGTCGAACGTGATGTAGCGGCCGCCGTCAGCGGCGACGGCTCGCGGACCGGCTGCGCCCGTTCGGCTGCGCGCGCCCGTTCGAGCGGCTGCGCCCCTTCGACTGGCTCGCGCTGCCCGACGACGCGGAGGCCATCTCGTCTTCCTCGTCCTCGTCGTCACCTTCGGCGTCCATGGCCGCGGCCTGGAGGTTGATGGATCCCTCGGCGAGCGCCGACAGCTTCTCGTCAGCCGCCTTCTCCTCCTCGAGGGTCGCTTCGAGCGTCGAAGCAATCTGAGAAAGTCCAAGGACCTTCGCCCACGCGATGACCGAGCCGTAGGCGCCGATTTCGTAGTGTTCGGCGCGCTGTGCCGCGGCGATGATTCCGGCGTCGAGCACGGCGCCCTCATGGTCCTCCCCGATGAGGTCCGAGCCTTCCTCGATGATGCCGGCAATCCCCGCGCAGTACTTGCTGCGAGGCTTCTCGCCGAGGCCCTCGAAGACGCTCTCGAGCCGTTCGATGTGACCCTCGGTCTCTTTCAGGTGCCCGTCGATGGCCTGGCGAAGCGCGTCGGAGTTGGCCGCGCGCGACAGCTTCGGTAGAGCTTTGGTCAGTTGACGTTCTGCGTTGTAGAGGTCGCGGATCTCCTCGGTGAAGAGCTCTCGCAGCGCTGATTGGTTCGCCATCGTCTATCTCCTGTCGATCTAATCCAGTTGTGTTGGAAGCCGTGCGGCTTTCAGGCAAGCAGATCGAGCAAGAGAAGTACCAATCACGCGCCGGGTGAGCAGCCGAAATCGTACTCTGTCACGCGCCCGCATGTCGGTCGCCGGCTGCCCAACGTTGCGCGGCGATTGCCGCGTCACCCACGTCAGCGGTGCTGCGACGGCGCGGGATCGCGAGCGATACCGGTGCCGTCCTTGCATCACAGTGCCCTGAATCGCGCACGCGATTTCGATGATGACCTGGCTCATGGAACGCGGACTGACGCTGACACTGCTCGCCGCCTTCCTGCTGATGCTGGCCGGCCAGATCGTGGCCGGGCGCGCCGACTACAACGAAGAGCGTGCCGACCACGGCGCACCCGAGGTGACGTTCGTCGAGTACTTCGCGTCCGGTCACATGTGGGAGGCGACGTTCGAGAACTGGGAAAGCGAGTTCCTGCAGATGGCGGCCTTCGTGATGCTGACCGTGTTTCTATATCAGAAGGGATCGCCAGAGTCGCGCCGCCCCTACGCCGTCGAGGAATCTGATGCCGACCCGCGCAGATTCTCTCACTTGCCCGATGTGCCCTGGCCAGTTCGTCGCGGCGGTGTCGTCCTCTCGATCTACCAGGTACTCGCTCGGCCTGGCATTCGTCATGCTCTTCGCCGCGTCCTGGACCGGGCACGCGATCGCCGGCTGGTGCGCCTATCAGACTGAAGCGCTGCTCGAGGGACGCGGCGCACCTGGGCTCAGCGAGTACGTCCACTCGGCGCGCTTCTGGTTCGAGTCGCTGCAGAACTGGCAGAGCGAGTTTCTCGCCATCGCCGCGATGGTCTGGCTCGCCGTCTATCTCCGCCACCGCGGTTCTCCCGAGTCCAAACCGGTCCATGCCGCGCACCACGAAACGGGACGATGACCTCGCGGCGTTACGGCGGGCAGCATCGTCGTGCACGCGATGCGACCTCTATCGCCGCGCGACGCAGACGGTGTTCGGCTCCGGACCGGCGAACGCGAAGCTCATGCTGGTCGGCGAGCAGCCGGGCGACGCGGAAGACCGTGAAGGACTTCCGTTCGTCGGTCCCGCCGGTCAGCTCCCGCGCGAGGCGCTGGAAGAAGCTGGAATCTCAGTCGACGACGTGTATCTCACGAATGCGGTCAAGCATTTCAAGTGGACAGAGCGCGGCAAGCGCCGGATTCACGAACGCCCCAATCGCGGCGAAATCCTGGCGTGCCGTCTCTGGCTCGAGGAGGAAATCGCCAAGGTCAAGCCGCACATCATCGTCGCGCTCGGCGCCACCGCGGCCGCAACGGTCATCGGTCCGTCGGCGCCGTGATGCGCGATCGCGGCAGCTTCCCGTCGGCGCTCGCCGAGTTCGTGACGCTGACCGTCCATCCCTCGTCATCTTCGAGCGCCAGACGCCGCGGCGCGACGTCAGGCGCGCAAAGACTTCGTCGCGGACCTGCGGGTGTTAGCTAAGAGAATGATGACCGGCCCCAGGCGAGCGTAGCGAGCCGTCGGGCCGCACGAGCGGGTGGGCCCCACGCGCCACTAAAAAAAGCGCCTACACCGTGACGCGTACCCAGCCGTACCGTGTCTGGTCCGGCTCGATCGCCAGCGCCGCGTAGGTGTCCTTCATCTTCGCCATGTTGTCGCCCTGCAACTGGCCGAACTCGAGCAGCGTCTTCAGCGCCGGCGTCATGCGCGACTCGTAGTCCTTCGGCACCGGTTTGTACGACCGCGCACTCGTCGCACGGATGCCGTAGATCCTCGCCGAGTTCAATCCCAGAATCTTTCGCTTCGCGCGCTCGCTGAGCGCCGGATATCCGTACTTCTTCCGCATGGCGTCGGGGATCTGGAATCGCCAGAACGCCTCGATCTGCCACTGCGGCGATCCGTACCACACCGAATCGGATCCGAAGACGATGCGGTCTTCGCCGACGAACTTCAGGAGCTGCCCCATGATGTGCGCCGCGATCGTCGGAAACGTCACGATCGACGACGCCCACGTGGTGCCGATCTCCGCGTAGCAGTTCTTCAGGTCCTGCACCAGCTGCGCGTACTCGGTCGTCCAGCTGATGTTCGGCACGCCGCCGCGGAGGTTCTCCGCGCGGACTTCGTCGAGTGCGTCCGCGAGAAAGAAGCTCGGCTGGATGCACGCGTGGTACGAGATGAAGTTGAGCTGCGGCCAGTCGCGTGCCGCCTTGGGCAGGTCGCCCGGATGTCCGCGTCTGGGATCGGGCGGTCCCGGCGCCAGCCCTTTGTGGACACAGATGTTGTTGAAGCCGGGTCTCCGGCTCTTGAGCTTGTCGTAGCTCTTCTGAATCAGCTCGAACGTCGGGTAGGCGACCTCCGGATCGTCATGACGCCACTGCCGCATGAGGCTCGCCGGATCGTCATCGACCTTGGCGGCGTTCGAGATGTTGTAGCCCTTCCAGGAGTCCGGCTCGTTCTTGTCGATCTGTTCCTGGATGAACGCGAGGTTGCCCTTGCCGACGTACAGGAGCCCGTGGCAGAGCATGCGCGTCGAGCCCGAGATCTCGTTGACGAAGTTTCGAGCGGCCGCGGTCTGCGCCGCGGTGAGGATCTCTCCGCGCTGCGCCTCTTCGGCGTTCCGCGGCGGTCGCGAGGGCTCGCCCGCGACCTGGACCATCGACGCCGTCACGTTGCTCAGCAGCCCGATCGTGACCTGACTATCGAGGAACACGTCCTTGATGAACTGCGTGATGTGCGCGTACCCCGGGTCGATGGGCAGTCCGACGAGCGCCGGGTTCCAGACGCCCCAGACGTCGCCGCGCTCGTCCTGCAGCCCGCGCGGGTTGTACGGATTGGCCTTGCACGCGAGGCACCGAGGTCGGGCCCTGTGCGATGGCGCGGAGTCCCGCAGGCGACGGACGGCTGCCGCGCACCATGTGGAGCTGATCGTCGAAGACGAACAGATCGCGAGGCGGCGCCGATTGCGCGAACGCGGCGCCTTCGTACAGCTCGGCCTCGCTCACGTTGAAGAACTTCCCGTGCACCTCGTTCATCGCGATCAGGGCCGCCGCCATGCCGCCGGAGCTGCTGAGAAACTGCCGGCGGCTCACGCCGAGTCTCCTGCTGGCGGTTCCAGCCAATTCGTCCAGCCGCGATTCGACCTGCTTCTGCTGGTCCGTCTGCGGCGCCGGCATGTACTCGCCGTTGGAAATCATCCGCGTCGGCACCGGCGAGCGCGGCTCGGCGACGTCCGCCCGATCGCACTGCGTCACCTGCTCGTCGTCCAGCAGGCCGTGATCCTCTTCCCAGACACGTCCGTCTTCGTTCCATTTCTCAGCCATGGCGTTCCTCTGCGAAGACCGATGATCGCACCATGTGATGGGACACACCAGAGAAACGTCCGCGCCCTGAGCCGGCGATCGGGAATCCTGCGCATTCCCGATTGGAGGGATCGACATGATGCGAATCACCGGTGTCTTCAGTCTCTTCTTCCTGGTCGCCGTCGCGAATCCGGCCCTGGCGCAGAAACCCCCTCCCGGCGTCGAGGTGTTCGGCGGCTACTCGGTCCTGTCGGCCGGGCCCGACGACTTTCCGCGGCAGACGTCACACGGCGTGCAGGCCAGCGTCACCGCCAATCTCAACCGTTGGTTCGGCATCGTCGGCGACCTGGGCGTGCAGTTCAACACGGCCACCGACCTCGGTCCGGGTTTCGTCGGCCGGGTGGCCAGGACGAACGTCCGCGAATACCTGGTCGGTCCGCGCCTCACCGCGCGATCGGGACCCGGTCGGCGTCTTCGGACACTTCCTCATAGGGACGGCGACAGGCGACGCCGGCCCGGAGTTCAGTGGGTTTTCGGACAGCGGCCTGATGCTCGGCGGCGGAGGCGGCATCGATGTCGATGTCAATCGCCGCTTCGCGGTGAGAGCGCAGTTCGACCGCCTCGGCGCATTCGTGGACATCGCGGAAGTCACGTCGCGCTTTGCGGTTGGGCTGGTCGTCAAACTCGGGGGTTAATCGAGAGACTGCATGGCGGTTTTCGGCGCCACGTTCGCGGCCCGCCGCGCCGGCAGCCAGGCAGCGACCAGGCTGGTGATCGCGAGCACCAGCGACGTCACCAGAAGAATCCGCAGGTCCCACGGGCTGACCTGAAACACGAGCGCCGACAGCCATCGTCCGAGCACGGCTGCGCCCGCGATGCCGGCGACGAGACCGGCGCCGAGTACAAGCACTGCCTGACGGAAAACGAGCGCGCGCACTTCTCTGCCCGTCGCGCCGAGCGCCATGCGGATGCCGATCTCCGGCGTGCGCTGTCGCACCGCATACGCCAGCACGCCGTAGAGGCCGACCGCCGCAAGCGTCAGCGAGACGGCCGCGAAGGTTCCCATGAGAACGAGGGCGAAGCGCTCTCGACCCACCCCGCGGCCGACGACCTCGCTCATCGCCGCGACGCGATGCACAACCAACTCGGGATCCATGGCCGCAACGGCCGAACGGACGGCGTGGAGAATCTGTTCCGGCGGGCCATCGGTCGCAACGACTTGTGTGAGCTCCCAGTTCCGGTTGCCGGCAAATTGGCGGTGAGACGTATAGACCGCGGCGGTGGGTCTCCCGTACACATCGAGCGTCACGTCGCCGACGACGCCGATGATCTCGCGCCTGCCCCCAACGAGTACCCTGATCCGCTGTCCGATCACGCTCTCGAGCGCGATCCCCGGAAACGCGTGCCGCGCGAGATTTGCGCTCACCACCGCCCGCAACGGCATCGTCTCGTCATCGCGGTCATCGAACGTCCGGCCCGCCAGCACAGGAATCGCCAGTGCCTTGAAGAGCTCGCCGCTGACGGTGCGATTCTGCGTCTGGCCGGCGTCTTTCAACCGCGTTCCGGCCAGCGGACCCGTCTCCATCGCCACCCACCAAGGGTGGAACGATCCGGTGGCCGGGAGACGCGACGTACCGCCCGCCGCCGTCACGCCCGGGATCGCCGCGAGCCGCCGCGCCAGATCTTCCTGAAAGAGCGACCGCCGGCGTGCGTCGCCGTAGCGGACGTCCGGCAGCGTCACCTCGAACGTCAGGACGCGATCGACGCGAAATCCGAGCTCGACTCTCATCAGTTGGTAAAAGCTCACCGACAGGATGCCGGCCCCAGCCAGGAGTGCCAGCGCGAGCGCAAGCTGCGCCGCGGCGAGCGCGTTCCGCAGCCGTCCCTGACGTCGCGAGCCGGTGGCAGATCGCGACTGCGCCATCAGTGCGCGATTCGGGTCGCTCTTCGCCAGGCGCAGTGCCGGCATCACGCCGCACGCCAGGGACGTCGCGATCGTCACGATGGTGGCGAACAGCAGAACGAGCGGGTCGAAGCCGACGCCATCGAGCCGCGGCAGCGCGTCACGGCCGAGGGCCTGGAGGCCGCGCACGCCGAGCGCGGCCAGCCCAACCCCCGCCACGCCGCCGAGCGCCGCCAGGACCAGACTTTCGACCATCAGCTGACGCGCCAGCCGTCCGCGGCCGGACCCGAGCGCCGCGCGGACCGCGAACTCCTGTACGCGACCCGTCGCGCGGACGAGCGCGAGGTTGGCCACGTTCACGCACGCGACCAGCAGCACGAGTCCGACGGCAATGAGCAGGAGGTAGATGAAGTCGCGCGACGAGGCGACCACGTCCTCATGAAGAGGAACGGCGACCATGCGGGTTTTTCGCTCGCCGTCATCGTCGGATGGCGTTGTCGACGCACTGATCGACGCCAGGTCGGCATCAAGCTGTTGGAGGCTGACGGTCGCGCGCAGCCGCCCGACGATAGCCCTCATCGCGGTGTCCCGCTGTCCCCGCAAGTTGTGCGGGAGCCAGACGTCCACGGCGCCCACAATCGGATCGCTAAAACCAGGAGACGCGATCCCCGCGATTTCGTACGGCTCGCCGCTCAGGCGAACCGTCGTGCCGATGACTGCCGGATCGCCGCGGAAGCGCGTCCGCCACAACTCGTCGCTGAGCACCACCCGTCTCGTGCCCGATTCGTCGTTCCGGTCGAATCCTGGTCCGCGGAACTCGGCGGAACCCAGCGTCCGGAAGTAGTCGCTGGTGACGCGCAGGATGCGAAGCCGCTGCGGTATTCCGTCTTTGAAGAGGTCAAGGCCGGTCAGGTCATTCTGGGAGCGCGTTCCGCTGATGCCGGTGAGCGACGCGGCGTGCTCTCGAAGCGCGTTGAAGCGCGCCGCCGACATGCCTGGCGTACGCGTGGCATCGGTGTCGGCTTCCTGTTGATAGACGCGCACCAACTGGCCGGGCTGCGGATACGGCAGCGGCGCCAGTAACACCGCGTGCATGGCGCTGAACACCGCCGTCGTTCCGCCAATCCCGAGCGCGAGCGTCGCGACGACGATCGTGGAGAAGCCGGGGCTGCGGCAAACCTGGCGCAGGGCGTAGCGGAGATCCTGGACGAGCCCGTCGATCCAGCGGTGGCCGTTCATCAGGCGGATCTCCTCCCGATGCCACGTCACGTTGCCGAACTGCCGAAGCGCGTGTGCCCGCGCCTCGTCGGGCGTCATGCCGGCACGCACGTAACGGTCGATCAGGAGCTCGAGATGCGACTCCATCTCGCGGCGTGTCTCTTCATCCAGACGCGCACGCCGCGAGAGGAATCTCCTGACGCGCGCCCACATGGCTAAGACGGCTCCGCCGGGCGCAGCAGACGTGCTATCACGCCTGAAATGCGCTCCCAGTTCTCGGTCTCGCGGGCCAGCTGACGACGGCCGGCCTTCGTGATGGCATAGAACTTGGCTTTGCGGTTGTTCTCCGACACGCCCCAGGCCGCCGAGATCCAGCGCTGCTGCTGGAGCCGCACGAGCGAGGCGTACACGGTGCCCTCGTTCAACTTCAGCAGATCCTCGCTCACCTGCTCGATGCGCCGGGCAAGGCCGTACCCGTGGAGGGGTCCCATGCTCTCGAGGGTCTGCAGCACCATGAGATCGAGCGTGCCCTGGAGCACGTCCATCTTCGGGAAGGAGTCAGCTGGTCCTTTGGCCACGACACAGGAGTACTACGACGACCTTTGGGATGTCAATAGGAACCGCCAGAATCCCTCGTCGCTATCCCGTCCTCAAGCCAAAGGCCAGCCAGTACGCCCAGAGCATCGTGGTCACGATGGCAATAGTGAGAGGAAACCAGAAGGCGAGGAGTGCCAGAAGAGAATAGACCACAAGGGCAAAGTATCCATTTCGACGGTTGGTTCGCATGGCCGAGGTGGACTTCTCATCCCTGGTCAATCGATCTCTCAGTGCCGCTCCAGATATCAGAATCCAGCCGATCGCCTGAGCGGCAGTCACCGCGTTGTAGATGACGACCGCTGGGGCGGCATGGTCCGTGAGCAGGTATTCGCCGACCAACGCGGTGGGAAACGGCATGAACACGACCGTCAGCAGCAGGAACCCGTTCGCATAGATGAACCTCGCCGACGACTTGTTCACCAGCCTGAACGCGCCATGGTGATTGACCCAGGTGATGAGGATGATGGCGAAACTCAACACGAACGCGAGGACCGACGGCGCCAGATGCCCAAGCGCACGCCACAGCTCGCGAGTAGTGCCGATCGCGTCTGGCGCAGGAACCTTGATGTCGATGATGAGCAGGGTGAGTGCGATGGCAAAGACTCCATCGCAGAAAGTTTCGAGCCGTGAGTTGGGTTGCGCTTCTGCCATGTCACCTCGCCGTTTCAGTCGACGCGTCGCCGATGCTGTCGCGCAACCCGAGCGCGATCTGACGGAGGCGACGGCGGCTGAAGTGCTCGTCGCCGTCTCAGGGCAAGAAGCCCTCGAAGTATAGCGGCGTTGGGGATCAGACCGGGGTCAGACCCCAACGCCGCCATGTCACTGGCGACCCGTGCTATCGGAGGTCGATCCTCCAGACCTCACCCGTCAGCGTGACGACGTAGGCTCGCCTTCCGATCAACTCGAGCGACGTCGGCTGGTTCAAGCCGGGGACGACGACCGTGAACGTGCCGAGGTCGTCGGCCTTTACGAGCGATCCGGTGTTTGGCAGCGCAGGCGCGGCGGGAGGCGCCCCGGCCGGGAATACGCCCTGTGACAGCGCGTAGAGCGTGCGGGCCGCGCCGAACTCGACATCCACGAGCAGAGGGGCCCCTGACGCGATCGGCTTCACGAATGGAAACCCCGGCGTGAAGGACACGATCTTCCCGTCCTCCGGCGCGTGAGGCACAGGGCCGGCTTTGGCCACGTACACCACGTTGCCCCGACGCGCCAGACCGGTCGGGACCGTGTTGTCGAAGGCGATCACCTCGCTGACCTCGCCGTCGAGCGTGGCGCCGAGCACACGGTTGTGATGACCATCGCTGACCAGGAATCCTCCGTGGTACGGCTCCAGCGCGAACTGGAGTCCGGTCGGCACGTCGAACGTCGTCGCCGGCGGGTTCTCGACGGCGAACGTTCCGATGTCTGCGACGACGGTCGAGGTGTTCGGGCCGTCGATCCGGTAGATGCCCACGGTGTCCCCGCCGCCGGGGATGTCGGTACCAACCAGAGTGACCAGCGCATACGCTGTGTCGTCGATGAACGCGACGTCGATCGCGCCCCCGATGCCGACGATCGACGGCGGCAGGCCACTGGCGAACGTCGTCTTGGCTCCGGTCTCCGGATCGATACGCGCAATTCTGCCGGCCGCGCCCTCCGTCACGTACAAGGCGCCGTCAGGCCCCACCGCGCTGCCGGACGCACCCTCCAGTCCAGACGCGATCATCACGGCCACCGGTTCTGCAGCGGTTGGGACATGAGGCGTGAGGGACGCCCAGGCGATCACGGTGGCCACCACGCCGACGAGCTGTTGCGGCTTCATAGAAATCTCCTTCTGTGTGACTCGATGCGAGTCTTCATCGACGGTTCCCGCCTATAGGCGGGAACGGAGCGTGCGAACTTGCACTCGGAGGGAAACGAGCCTGCGCTACACTGGCGGCACCAACTCGATGGCACAGCGCGTCACGGAGTTGCTCCTCGCCTGGGGCGATGGGGACCTGTCGGCGCTCGACCAGCTGATCCCGCTGGTCCACGCGGAGCTGCGTCAGATCGCCGCCCGATGCATGGCGCGCGAGCGGCTCGGCCACACGCTTCAGCCCACCGCGCTGGTGAACGAGGTCTATCTGCGGCTCGTGGACGTCGAACGCATCCGCTGGCAGAACCGCGCGCACTTCCTGGCGGTGGCGGCTCGCCTGATGCGCCGGATCCTGGTGGACTTCGCGCGTTCGCGCCACTATCAGAAGCGAGGCGGCGGTGGCCAGCGCGTCGCGTTCGATGAAGCGCTGGTCGTCGACGTCGGCCGGGGCCACGACCTCCTGGCGCTGGACGATGCCCTGGATGAGCTCGCACGCGTCGATGAGCGGCAGAGTCAAATCGTGGTGATGCGCTTTTTTGCGGGATTGACGGTCGAGGAGATTGCGGGCGTCCTGGACGATCTCGCCCGCCACCGTGATGCGCGACTGGAAACTCGCGAAGGCATGGCTGCTGCGCGAGCTCGATCGCACGAATCCGGAGGCGGACGGGTGACCGCGACCCGCTGGCAGCGCGTCGGCGAGATCTACCACGCCGCGATGGCGCTCAGCGCGGAGGAACGGCGAGCCTATCTGGATGCGGCGTGCGGCGACGACGCGGAAGTCCGGCGTGAGGTGGAGTCGCTGCTGGCGCACGCCGGCGACTCATCAGGCTTCCTGGAGACGCCGGCGCTGGAACTGACCGGCCGGGCGCTTGCGGCGCGGACGACCTCGTGGATCGGGCGCCGCGTGGGTCAGTACGAGGTTCGGTCCTTCATCGGCGCGGGTGGCATGGGCGAGGTGTATCTCGCGCACGACACGAGGCTCAAGCGCGACGTCGCGCTCAAATGCCTGCCGCCGCACGTGGCCTCCGATGCGAGCGCCCGGGCGCGGCTCGAGCGCGAGGCTCGCCTCCTCGCCACCCTGAACCATCCCAACATCGCCGCCATCTACGGAGTGGAACAGGCGGACGGCGTCACCGCGCTGATTCTCGAGCTGGTCGATGGAGAGACGCTGGGCGACCGCGTCTTTCCCAATGCGCGAGGCGCTCGGGATTGCGCGCCAGATGACGGACGCGCTCGAAGCGGCCCACGCCAAGGACATCATTCATCGCGACCTGAAGCCCGCGAACATCAAGGTCACGCCGAGCGGCATGGTCAAGGTGCTCGACTTCGGCCTCGCCAAGGCCCTCACCGACGAGGCTCGTCAGAGCGCGGAAGCGAGCACGGAGCGCACGCGCGCCGGCGTGATCATGGGCACCGCCGCGTACATGAGCCCTGAACAGGCACGCGGCAAGACGCTGGATCGGCGCACGGACGTGTGGGCGTTCGGGTGCGTGCTGTACGAACTGATCGCGCGCCGAGCGGCCTTTGGCGGCGAAACCGCCTCCGACTGCCTGGTCAGGGTCCTCGAGTCCGAGCCCGACTGGGCGCGACTCCCTTCGGACACGCCCGAGTCGATCAGGAGACTGCTCAGGCGCTGCCTGCAGAAAGATCCCGCCGCGCGCCTTCACGACATCGCCGATGCACGACTGGAGATCGACGAGGCGCTGTTGCCGCAGTCCACTGCCAAGGCGCCTGGAGCGCACAGCGCACGGCGCCGCTTCTGGCGCAGGGCGCTGCTGACCTCCGGTCTCGCGGTCGCCGTGGCGGCCGGAGGTTATCTTGCGCGCGAGATGTTCGCGGCGCCGCCGGTCGGCGTCGTGAGCCAGCTGACGTTCCGCACGGCAACATCGGCAAGGCGCGCTTTGCTCCCGATGGGCGAAAGCGTGATCTACAGCGCCGCGTGGAATGGCGAGCCGTATCGCCTCTACTCGACCCGCGTCGGCTCCGCGCAGTCGCGAGCCATCGACCTCGGACCAGCCGATCTGCTCGCCTTGTCGAAACAGGGTCAGCTCGCCATCTCGCCGTCCCGGCCGGCCATCGATGGCTGGGAGCCGCACGGCACGCTCGCCGTCACGGCACTCGCCGGCGGCGCACCGCGCGAGCTGTATACCGATGTCGTCGGCGCGGACTGGAGCCCCGACGGTGCGACGATGGCCATCGTCCGTCGCGTCGGCGACGGCGCACGACTCGAGTTTCCCGTCGGCACGGTGGTCCATGAGGCGCCGGTCATCCTTCCTCCACGCATTTCACCCGATGGGACGCGCGTGTGCTTCTTTGCGGTGTGGCGTACGGCGAGGTGTGGGTCGGAGAGCGTGCCGGATCCGCTCGCCTGCTTGCGCAGCTCGCTCGGGCGCGGCGGCCATTGTGCGTGGACACCAGATGGCGCGCGAAATCTTCGTGGAGTCCGGCGGCGAAGACATGCACATGACGCTCGAAGCCATCGCGCTCTCCGGCCGCCGACGGACGGTCGCCAGCTACACGGGGATGATTCAGATCGAGGACGTCGCCGCCGGACGGCAAGGTGCTCCTTGCCGCCGGCGCGCTCCGCTACTCGCGTACACGGCTGGAGCGAGGGGCGCGAACGCGACCTGACGGTGTTCGACGCGACACGCCTGTTTCACCTGACCAGAGATGGCCGGCAGGCGCTACTGTGGGACAACAGCCGCGGCGCCGGCCGCGATCGCGTTTTTCTTGGCCACATCGACGGAACCGCCCCTGTTCCGCTCGGTCCGGGAGCACCAGCCGCACTGCTGCCGGATGGCAAGTGGGCGGCGGTGATCGGCGACGGCGCCTCCAACCAGCGATTTCGCAGCAAGCTGACGCTGCTCCCGACCGGTGCGGGTACCGCGCGCACGATCGATCTGCCGATCGACATCGAACCGCACTATGCAAGCGGGCTGGGGCGAACGGACTGGTCGCGGCGGGCGTATGAGTTCTCCGCCGATGGGACGCGCCTCCTGATTCCGTTCGGCCGGGCGCCGATCGCCCCGGCCGAGTCTACGTCTACGATCTGCTCCGGGGAATTCGCTAAGGCGATTACGCCGGAGGGCGTCACCGGGCCTGCGGTGCTCTCTCCCGACGGCCGGTTCGTGGCCGTGAACGACAACTCGACGATCCGCGTCTACGCGGTCGACGACGGGAAAGATCGGGTGCTGCCGGGCGGGCCGGAATCCGGCAACGTCGCGGCCTGGAGCTCGGACGGGAAGTTCCTGCTGACTCTGGAACAGATCGGTGACCTGGCTCGGTTGTTCCGTCGCGACATCCTCTCCGGACGACGCGAGTTCGTACGCGAGGTTCGCGTTCAGGAGTCCGCAGGTCGTGACGGCACTGGACATCCGGATATCGGGCGATGGTCAGGCCTACGCGTACACGAAGTCGATCCGGCTCGCGAACCTCTTCGTCGTCGAGGGACTCCGATAGCTGTCCCGGCAGCCGAAAGCGCCTGTCTTGCGGTAGGCTTCAGCACGTCATGATCGGCCAGACCGTAGGTCACTTCCGGATCATCGAAAAAGCCGGTGAAGGCGGAATGGGCGTCGTCTATCGCGCGCACGATACGCGGCTCGGACGCACGGTCGCCATCAAGGTGATCCGCGCGGAAGCGCTCGGCGATCCGGAGCGCAAGCGACGATTCATTCAAGAGGCTCGAACGGCGTCGGCGCTCAACCATCCGAACATCGTGACCATCTATGAAATCGCCGCCGACGGCGACGTCGATTTCATCGCGATGGAATACGTCGACGGACAGCCGCTCGATCGGCTCGCCGCCCGGACGCCGCTGACCATCGATCAGATCCTCGACTACGGCATCCAGATCGCCGGCGCGCTTGGCGCGGCCCATGCGGCCGGTGTCGTGCACCGGGACATCAAGCCGGGCAACATCATCGTGACGCCCACAGGCCAGGTGAAGGTGCTCGACTTCGGCCTGGCCAAGCTCGCCGAATGGCGTGCCGTGGACGAGGCCACGGCGACGGTTTACGCGGCCGCTCGCACCGCCGACGGGATCGTCGTCGGCACGATGGCCTACATGTCGCCGGAACAGGCGGAGGCGAAGCCCATTGACGCCCGCTCGGATGTCTTCTCGTTGGGCGCCGTACTCTACGAACTGCTGACCGGCACGCGCCCGTTTCACGGGGAGACGCCGCTGTCCACTCTCGCCGCTGTGATCCACGGCACGCCGGCGCCAGTGAGCGATCGCCGTCGCGATGCTCCGGACGCGCTGGCGCGCATCGTGACGCGTTGTCTGGAGAAAGATCGCGCCGCTCGGTACCGGTCGGGCGAGGACGTCGCTGTGGCGCTCAGAGCGTGTCGCCAGGCGATCGCGGACTCACGCGGGGGCCGGCTGGCTCGCGCCCTCAGGTCGCCCATCGCGCTGGCAGCGGGCGTCGCGGCAATCGCGGCGATGGCCGCGGCCCTCTGGTGGACCCTGGGTGCGGACGGGACCAGGGGGAAGCAGCGCGCGCTGTCGGACGTCGCGGCCCTGATCGAGAAGGAGCAGTTCTCGGACGCGCTCCGGGTGGCCCGCAAGGCCGGTCTGCATCAAACGGAGGATCCGCAGACGCGTCAGTTGCTCCGCAGGATCTCGATCACCTCGACTATCCGCACGGAACCCGAGGGCGCGGACGTCTATATCAAGGACTATCTCAGCGCTGACCAGGAGTGGGAGCATCTCGGAACGTCTCCCATCTTGAACACGCTCCTCCCGTTCATCCAGTTGCGCTGGAGGATCGCCAAGCCCGGGTGGGAAACCGCCGAAGGCGCCGGGTTCTTCCTCGAAGAACAACGTTTTGTCCTCGGGCCGGCCGGCGCCGGCACGCCCGGCATGGTGGTGGTGCCGCGAGGTAGCTTCAGGTTCGGCAGCACGCTCATGATCGACGAATATCGGATCGACCGGTACGAGGTGACCAACGGCGAGTTCAAGCGATTCGTCGACGCCGGCGGCTACATGCAGCCGGCGCACTGGAAACATCCGTTCGTCAAGGATGGCCGGACGCTGTCCTGGGACGCGGCGATGCGCGAGTTTCGTGATGCGACCGGCCGGCCCGGCCCGGCGACGTGGCAGCTCGGCACGTACCCGGACGGGCAGCAGGACTTTCCCGTCGGCGGCGTGAGTTGGTACGAAGCGGCGGCCTATGCGGACTTCGCCGGCCGATCGCTGCCCACGGTGTATCACTGGTATCGAGCCGCGCAGGGCCTCGGCAACTTTTCAGAGATCCTGCAGGTCAGCAACTTCGGGGGACAAGGACCAGTCAAGGTCGGCCACCACCAGGGCCTGGCGCCGTTCGGGACCTATGACATGGCGGGCAATGTCGCCGAGTGGTGCTGGAACGCCACCGGCGATCGCCGGTTCGTCCTCGGCGGGTCCTGGAGCGACGCGACGTACATGTTCCAGCGCGAAAACGCGCAGCCACCATTTGCCCGCCCGGCGAACTACGGCTTTCGTACGGCGTCATATCCGTCGCCCCCTGCGCCCAGCGTCACGGGCCCGGTCGAACGGCTCGGGCGGGACTTCGCACGCGAAAAGCCCGTGGATACCAGCGTCTTTCGCGCCTTCCGCGGGATGTACGACTATGCCGAGACCCCGCTCAACGCGAGCGTGGACGCCGTTGAAGAGCAGGAGCACTGGCGGCGGGAGCGCATCACCCTCGACGCGGCGTACGGCGGCGAACGCGTCATCGCCTATCTCTTTCTTCCCCGCCGCGCGCAGCCGCCCTACCAGACCGTGGTGTACTTCCCGACATCGGTGTCGCTGTTTGCCAGCTCGATCGACACGAGTGAGATGCTGACCCTCGACTTCCTGGTCCGCGGCGGTCGCGCGCTGCTGTACCCCGTGTACAAGGGCACGTATGAACGGCGCCCGAAAGCGACGTCGTTGACGGGCCTGGCGCTCGAGCGCGAGCTCGTCATTCCCTGGTCGAAGGACCTTGGCCGCACCATCGATTACCTGGTGACGCGGCCGGACGTCGATGGCGACCGGCTGGCCTTCTACGGCTTCAGCCTGGGCGCCCGCTACGGTCCGGTGTTCACCGCCGTCGAACCGCGCCTGAAAGTCAGCGTCCTGCTGGCGGGCGGCTTCAGCCCGGAGGAGATGGCGCCCGAGGTGGATCCGTTCAACTTTGCCCCCCGCACGACGCAGCCGGTGCTGATGCTGAATGGCCGCGACGATTTCATGCGTCCCGTGCAGACCTCACAACTGCCGCTCTTCAAGCTGCTCGGCGCGCCGGAGAAGGACAAGCGTCACGTGCTCTACGACGCCGGGCACGCGCCGCCGCGCCTGCCCGCGATCAAAGAAATCCTCGAGTGGCTCGATCGGTATCTCGGGCCGGTGATCGTGAAGTGAGGGCCGCGGCACTCAACCATGGGCGGACCTGTCGCGCCGTAGGTTCTGGTTGTAGTGGAAGACGTTGTCGGGGTCGTACCTGGTCTTCACGTCCACCAGCCGGTCGTAGACGGAGTCGCCGTACGCCTCGCGGATCCGGCCAGGGGCTTCGTCGCCGCCGAGGAAGTTGACGTAGACGCCCTGGCGGAACCGGCCGAGCGCGGCGAAGAACCCCCTCGACCAGGCGGTGTCCCCGTCGCCGAAGTCCTCGCCGGGCCGCCACACACCATCGAGGGTGATCGCGTGCGACGCCTGCCGGTTCCCGAACGCGGTCGCGCCGTCGGCCACTCGGCTCACCGCCCCCTTCAGATGGAACATCGCGCAGTACGACCGCGGCGACGAGCAGGAGAACGCGTGCCCGGCGATCACGTCGATGAGGTCGTCGCGGAGCTCGGGGAGGTGGGTGGACTTCCAGTAGTAGTGCCACCCGTGGACCACGGTCGAGTCGACCCCGCTCTGGATTTTCACGTACGGCGTGGGCCCGACGAGATCGAGGAGTGGAGTCCGGGATGCGCGGAGCGGGCGGAGCACGCGCTCACCGTCCTCCATCGGCCCGGCATAGCAGGTGCCCACCATCACCACCTGGCGCCCGTGCAGACCCTCGGGGATGACTGGCACCGGTGGCGCGGCGCCGAACCTCACGACGGTGCCGAGCTCGTCGGGCGCGTCTCGGACGAAGTCACGGTAGAAGCGAAGCACCTCCCTGGCGTCGGTCGCGTCCCAAACGATCGGCCCGGCCAGGACGGTAGGGCCGATAGCGTGGAGGCGGAACTCGAACGAGGTGACGACGCCAAAGTTGCCGCCGCCACCTCGCAGCGCCCAGAACAGGTCAGGGTGCTCGTCCTCGGACGCGCGCAGCAGCTCGCCGTCGGCTGTCACGACGTCCGCAGCGAGGAGGTTGTCGACCGTCAGGCCGTGCTTGCGCATCAGCCAGCCGATGCCGCCGCCGAGGGTGAGCCCGCCGACTCCGGTGTGGCTCACGATTCCTCCGGTGGTGGCGAGACCGTGCGCCTGTGTCTCGTGGTCGACGTCGCCCCACAGCGCACCACCCTGCACCCAGGCTTTGCGGCCGGCGGGATCGACCCGCACGGCCCGCATCGCCGACAGATCGATGACGATCCCGTCGTCGCACACGGCGGTGCCCGCCACGTTGTGCCCGCCGCCGCGTATGGCGATCTCCAGATCGTGGTCGCGGGCGAATCGTACAGCCGCGACCACGTCGGCGCTCCCGATGCATCGGGCGATCAGGCGCGGGCGCCGATCGATGGCACCGTTCCAGATTGCACGGGCGGTGTCGTACTCGGCGTGGCCGGCAGTGATCAACCGGCCCCGGAACCCGTCGATCTCCATGACAGTTGGCTCCGCCTTCGCTCTCTACCGCGCCGCAATCACATCCCTGGAGTTCATGTCGATGGTGATGGTCCATCCTGAGGTCCCGCGAAACTCGAACGGTGCCGGCAGGGGCCCGCGACGATAGGCGATGATTTCGACCGGCAGGATATTGAACCCGTCATTTCGGGGGGCGGCGAAGTAGCTCATGTTCTTGATGACAGTCGTACCTTTACCTGTAGCGCCGGAATATCGAGTCAACACCATTTCAGCCGCCTTTCCGCCATCGAGCCTGGCCTCGGCGCGCAGTGGCTCAGCTTTCCACTCGATCGTCGCATCAGGTCCTTCGGTGAAAGACTCCCACTTGATCGGCAGGAAATGGGACAGGAACTCGCGGATCCCCTGCCGCTGCTCTTCGGTCGCGGAAGGCTCGAAGGTCAGTTCGACGGTCCTGGCGTCGCCCTTGTCTCCCGCGAACCAGAACTTCAGACCATCCAGCCTGACCTTGCCAGAATGCCCCTTGTTCACCCGAAACGCCGCGTTGAAGTAACAGGATCTGTGTCCCTCGTGCTCCTGGGTCGCAGCTGAGCCGACGGTGGCGGGCGATCCGAAGATACACGGACACAACACGCGGCAGCTGCAGCCATCGATAATCGTGGCATTCACCGCCCAGTCGACCGAGCCGCCTTTTGCGAGCGCCTGCGCAAGAACGCCGGCAACGAGTAGGGTCGCAACAACTGCATGACGTCTCATGGGCTCCTCCTTGAGGCTCCATCGGACCACGGCGGACCGAAGCTGTGAAGTCAAGAATCTGGACTTCACAACCGAAGGCGCGTGCGCGACACTGGCGTCGTGAGGACGTACGGGCAGTACTGCCCCATCGCACGTGGCGCGGAGATCTTCGCCGAGCGCTGGACACCGCTGATCATCCGCAACCTGTATCTTGGCTGCGGAAGCTTCAGTGAGATCCTGGAGGGCGCGCCCGGGCTCTCCCGTACCCTGCTCTCACAGCGACTCAAGCAGCTCGAACGGCTCGGTGTCGTCGCGTCGGCACCCAAGCCCGACGGGCGCGGGCACCACTACGAGCTCACGTCCGCGGGCCACGATCTCTTCAAGGTCTGCGTGTCGCTCGGCGAGTGGGGTGCGCGCTGGCTCGAGATCGCCCCCGAGAACCTCGACCCCTTTGTGGCGCTGTGGTCGATGTGCAACGCGCTCCGCCGGGACCGCCTCCCGGATCGGCGCGTCGTCATCCGTTTCGATTTCCTTGGAGGGACCGGCCGCCCGCCCGCCTTCGCCGCGCGTCGTCCGGGCGCGGCTTCGGCGAGGTCTCGCCTTAGCTCGCCTCTCAAGAGCGAGGCGAGCGGCGGTGGACGCCGTGAGCGCTATTGGCTGCTCATCGAGCTCGGAGACACCGAGATCTGCAAGACCTACCCGGGCTTCGACGAGGACCTGTACATCACGGCGGAAGCCGAAGCCTTCGTCAAATGGCACGCCGGCCAGCTCTCCTGGGCCGAGGCCACGCGCGAGGGCCGCATCCAGCTCGACGGCTCCCCGTCGCTGGTGAGAGCCTTCCCCACCTGGAACGCCCGCAGCATGTTCGCCCACATCAGGCCGGTCTCCCGCACCGCCACGAGCGCCGCAGGCTGACCGATCCAGTAGTGATTGTGAGAGCTCAGGCGCCTAACGGCGCGATGTTACAGAGATACGCGCGGTGGGGCACGCTTCCACTGATCGGATCACTCGGCCGGTGACGGATGATCGCATTGAGGTTGGCGCCGTCTGGACCGAACGGATCGTAGGCTGGCGCGCCAATTTCCTCGCATGCCTGCCACCAGCCATGTTGGCCGCAGACCACCTCGCGATCGAGATCCGGGTTCAGTTTCGCGCGCGCGCGGACGCTCCCTCCGGGTGTCTCGATCTTCACCCAGTCGTGTGCCTTGATGCCGCGCGCGTGCGCGGTGTCCGGGTGCAATTCGACCTCAGGATCACGCGCGAGCCGACGGAGACTCGGCAATCCGCGATGCTGGCTCTCACAGAACCATGTGGCTTTCGCACACGTGAGCACCAAAGGGTAGCGGTCGGCGAGATCGCGTCTGGATCGCGGACTCATTAGCGGCTCGCGAAATCCCGGGAGCGGTGAATGCCCATGCTCCAGGAACGTTTCCGAGTACAGCTCGATCTTGCATGATGGCGTATTGAAACCGCGAGCCACGCCATCGGTCTCCGTGGCGAACTTGCGATGCCGGGTTTCGAGTGGAACGCGGATACCGCGTGGTGCCGTGCGCAAACTCTCGAGCGACACGCCACTCGGGGCGAGTTGGTGCCGGTAGGCGGCATCGATATCGCCGTCCCAGAACTGATGGCCCAACCCGAGACGCGTCGCGAGGTCGAAGACAATCTGAATGTCGCTCCGTGCCTCTCCACGTGCGGCGACGACAGGTTGTCGAAGCTGAATCAGTGATTGAGCCTCCGCGCTCACTTCAAAACCGATCTTCAACGCCTCCGTCTCGAACGGGCTCGCGACAGGAAGGACGATGTCGGCCATCTCGGCCGTGGGGTTCATGAACAGATCGGCGTGGACGGAGAAGTCGAGCGACGCCAGGGCGTCACGTCCTCGCCTGCCGTCGGCGTTCGCGATCAGGAGGTTGGCACCGAATCCAACGAGTCCACGTACGCGATACGGTCGCGATTCCAGAGCCGCGGTATACAGCTCATCCGACGTGACATATTCCCAACGCGAAGGACCGAGGGGACGCTCTGGCAAGCCGAGCGCCTTCGCACGTTGCGACGGCGCCAGCAGATCGTCACCCGCGATCGCGTTCGTGGAGATGCTGGGAAACAGAATGTTCCCGCCTGGGCTGTCAAGACTGCCGGTCAACGCATAGAGTTGGCCGATGGCGCGGACAATCTGGGTCGCATCGCTGTGTTGTTCGACACCGCTCCAGGCGTAGTACGCGACCGGGCGGGACTCCCACAAGGTGCGGGCAGCGCGTGAGATCCGGTCAGCGTTGACACCACAGATAGGCTCGACAATCTCCGGGCTGTAACGGCGACAGACATCGGTGACCAGTTGAAACACGGGTCGGCACGTGACGGTGCCGGTGGTTGTGGCGAGTTCCATCTTCCCGAACAACGCAGGTTGCCCCACCGTCGCTTCGTACGACCCGCGCTTCGGATCGTAGACAACGGGCGTCCCCGTGGCATCGTCCCACGCGACATACATGTTCGCGTCACCGGACGCGCTCAGATCCGATTCTCGAAGGAGTCGCCCATTGTCAGCACGAACGAGCAAGGGAGCATTCGTCCAGCGGCAGACGAACTCACGATCGAACCAGCCGTGCTCGATCATGACGTGCGTCATCGCGAGCGCGAGGGCAGCGTCCGTGCCCGGTCGCACTCTCAGCCAGTGATCGGCTCTGCGAGCAAGCCCCGCACGGCGAGGATCCACGACGATGAGTCGAGCGCCTCGATTGAGCGCCGCCACCGTTTGAGTGGCATGGACGAGCCGGGCGACCGCCGGGTTGTACCCCCAGTACAGAATGCAGCCCGCGCGCTCGAGATCCGGCAAATACGCGCCCGGCACCGAGGTGCCGTACGTGTAGATCGAAGCCAGGTACCGGCCCCAACCACATAACTCCATGGAGACGAAGAAGTTCGGGCTTCCAAACGCTCGCCGCAATCGCTGAACCCACTCGATCGAATCCGACATGGCCGATGTCGAGGGGGACGCGCAGCTGAACACGACCGACTCCGGCCCGTGATCCCGGGACAGGTGGAGGAGTCTGGAAGCCGTCGTGGTGAGGGCCTCGTCCCAGCTGATGCGTTGCCACCCGGGATCTCCGTGATCCTTGGGACGCGTTCTCTTGAGTGGATACAACAGTCGCTTCGAGTGGGAAACGAGCTCCGGGCCCGCCTTCCCCTTGACACACAGCGCCTCCCCCGTCGGATGGGAGGGATCGGGCTCCAGGGAAACGAACACTCCATCCTGAACGATTGCCGTGCCCCCGCATCGCGAGACGCACAGCGCACAGAACGTGGGGACGCGATTCGTCGTTCGCTCGTCGGCCATGGCACCACCGTGCCGAGACGATAGTGTGGACCGATGCACGCCTCTGATCAAGAAATGCGAGGACGCAGTAAATTGCGCCTCACCTCCGCGGCACCACGATACGTCTGACGGTGACACCGTGGACGGAGCAGTCATTGCAGTTCATCGGGTTGAATGTCCCGGGTGGCGACGGCTCGGCCAACTCGATGAAGCGCTTGGTTCTGCCCGTGATGGTGTTCACCAGTGCCAACCGGCCCGCACCTCGGAGGCTCACGGGCAGGGTGCCGTTGACAATAGGCTCGCCGCCGCCCACGGCGTCCGGTTGGTTGTTGCCCGGACCCCGCAGTGGTTGCAGGACGATGGTCCCGAGGTTGGTCACCGGGTCGGTTGTCAGATCGATGATGACCACCTCATCGCTGTTCGGCGAAGTGCCGAACCCGAGCGCTTCGTCGGGCGTCATGTTGAAGCTATGCCAGCTCATCGCCCCGAGCGTACCGCGATCCTCGAGCGTATCGGTCGTCATGTCCAGCGTGTAGATGTGGCCGCCGTTGCCGCCTGCCGCAACCACTGCATGGTCAGCGTCCGCGCTGGGCTTGATCATGCCGCAGGCAACGAAACCGTCGGTAGGCAACGTCCCGAGAATTCTCATCGATGGCACGTCGACGATGACGATTCCGTCCATCATCGTCGACACATACGCGCGCTGGCTGTCTGCGCTGAACACGGTGCAAACCGGCGGCTTCCCAACTGGGAACTCCACGCTGCCGGTGGGCGTCCACGACTGCTTGGCCTCGTCCACGGCGACTTTGTAGAGCGTCCGCGTGGAGACGACGGAGACGAGCATGGTCGTGCCGTCGGGCGAGACCTTACCCTGGTGGCAGAGCGCAGGCCCAAAGCTCAGCGTCTGCACCAGTTGCCGGGACTTCGCATCGACGATTGACAGCGTCCCATTGCCCATGCCGCTGATGTACGCATAGGCGCCGCTGTGGAACGTCGTGACGTGCGGCCGCGTTCCGTCCGGCAAGGAGAACTGGTCGAGCAATTTTCCGCCGGGGAAGGACAGGACGGAGACGGTGTTGTCACGCTGGTGGGTGACCCACAGTTCTTTGTCCTTGTGATGGCGGTCCGGATGCTCCGTTCGAAGCTGGTCCCGGACAGACTGGTGGGCACCAAGGGCGAACGTCGCGATCACCGCAATCGCGAGGATCAAACTGACACGAAGCGTGTTCAACTGCCTGCTCATCATCGACCTCCGCTGCGTCTCTGACGCATACCTGTGTAAACACCGACCGCCGCCGATCCGGACAAACCACGACGGAGCGAGTTGCACGGCCGTTCGTTGTCGGTTTGGGCGTAGGATGGAGTGGTTTCGACGTGCCACACGAGCGAACCTATGTCCCTGAACGAAGGAGCCGGCGATCGTGTCCCGTCGGAAACCTCTCGTTCAGTTGACCCCGAATCAACCTTTCATCTGATCGAACGGGCCCGCGCCGGTGACGAGCAGGCGCTGGAACGCCTCTTCGCGCGACATCTCAAACCGCTGCAACGATGGGCCCGGGGACGGTTGCCGCAGTGGGCGCGCGATCTCGCCGACACGGACGATCTGATCCAGGACACCCTGGTTCAGACGTTCAAAAGGATCGAGGGCTTCGAGCCGCGTCGTGTCGGTGCGCTGCAGGCGTACCTGCGTCAGGCGGTACTCAATCGCATCCGAAACGAGCTGCGGCGGAAGGGACGTCAGCCGCATGCCACGGATCTCGATGGCCTCGAAGTCGAGAGTGTCGAATCACCGCTCGAACAGGCGATCGGTCAGGAGGCGGTTGAACGGTACGAGGGTGCGCTTCAGCGACTGAAGGCTGAGGAGCGGGAAGCGATCATCGCCAGAGTGGAGATGGGCTACAGCTTCGAGGAGCTGGCCGAGGCGCTGGGCAAACCGACACCAGACGCGGCGCGCAAGACGGCGCACCGGGCCCTGGTCCGGCTGGCCGAGGAGATGAAACGTGCCGCCGAGTGATCGGCAAATCGACGATCATTCAGGGGCTAGGGGTTAGGGATTAGGACTTCAGCTTGAGAACAACGTTGAGCGCGTTTGGCACGCCCTAGAAGCTATCTCATAAACCCCATCGCGGGGCCGTGAACGAAGTTACGATGGCCGTCGTACTCGACGGCATGGATCTCACTGACGCGCAATGGGCCGTGCTTGAGCCGACCTTCCGTCCACGACGTCGTCCGGACGGACGCGGACGACCGTGGGCCGATCCGCGGGCCGTCATGAACGGCGTGCTCTGGGTCTTGCGGACCGGGGCGCCGTGGCACGACCTCCCGCCTCGCTATCCGCCGTATCAAACCTGTCACCGGCGCTTTCAGCAATGGCAACGGTCGGGGCGCCTCGATCGCCTGCTCCAACGGCTCGCCGAAGACCTGCGTGACCGCGGGAAGATCGATCTCAGCGAAGCGTTCGTCGATGCCACCTTCGCCGGGGCGAAAAAAGGGGGCCCGCCATTGGGCCTACTCGCCGCGGTAAAGGGAGCAAGGTCATGGCGATCTGCGACCGCCATGGTCTTCCTGTCGCCGTCTACGTGGCCAGCGCTTCGCCGTATGAGCCGCACCTCGTCCCGGCCACCCTCGATGCCCGCTTCCTCGCCGATCTTCCGACGCGACTGATCGGCGATCGCGGCTACGACAGCGATCCGCTCGACCAGACCTTGATGACCACCTACGGCATCGAGATGATCGCGGCGAATCGCCGGGGCCGCGCACGCACGCAAGACGGGCGACCCTTGCGACGCGCCCGCCGCCGCTGGAAGATCGAGCGCCTCTTCGCCTGGTTCCACAACTCCCGACGACTCGTCACCCGATGGGAATATCACGTCGAGAACTTTCTCGGGATGTTGCAACTGGCCTGCGCCCGAATCCTGCTCAGGCATTTATGAGATACCTTCTAGTCCCAAGTCCCTGGCCCCTGACCCCTACACGTCAAGATTCTTTACATCCA